>JBMNDX010000001.1:0-927565 GCA_051172755.1 Nostochopsis sp.
ACCCGGTTCGCTCCACATACAAAACCCAGATTCGTCTAGATATTTAAGGTCTATTTCTCCTGCTGCGGCTGATAATTCCAACATATCTAGGTCTGCTTGTTTCCTATCTTTTGCGATCGCGTCTTGTTTTCCTTTGTGACAATTTCAAAGCCCGTTTCCAATTGACCCCCTTTTTTTGAGTACCCGTCTTAATCTATCGGGACTCAGTTGCACGTTGCGCTCTGTATTTAACTTCTCTGATAATTGAGAACTATTGTATGTGCGTGGCTCAATTCTTAGGCATTCTTCCAAAAATACAATATCCTCTTCTTTCCACTTAGGTTTTAACCCTCGACCTGGTAATTCCCAAAGACCCTCTAAACCATACTTTCTCCATTTGTGCAAAACGTCTCTAACTGTTTGCTCATCCCAATCAAAGTGGGCTGCTATTTTTTCTACATACCAGCCGTGTGCGTTTAGCCTGATTACTTCTGCTCTATCTTTAACTTTCTGTGACACCTCCTCTGTTCTTAGATTTAACAGAGTTCGATCTTGCTCACGAGTTAAAAATACCCTTAAACGAGCGCCCATATAATAAGTTACCTCACGTAGATGCATTCTCCGTATTTACTTATCTTTACATAGTTTGGTTTTTTTATGCCCACCTACTTAGTCATTGGTGATTGGTGATTGGTGATTGGTGATTGGTGATTAGTTACAGGACTTACGCAAGTGTCACAAAAATCTCAATTTTTTGTTTGTAGTGAGGACTTTAGTCCTCAAAATAAGGACGCTTGGTCCTTACTACGAACTTAAAATAATATGCCAGTTGCGTAAGTCCTGACTGTTACTAATTTCAGCAATGTCCTCTGAGTCTGACGGGGCGACAAAATAGCCTAAACGGAAGGAGAAATAAACAGTCATGTTATCGTTTCTCTTGAGCAATTGAAACACGAGGCATTACCTAATCCCCGATCCCCCACCATAATAGGTAAAATGATTATTAACTTTTGTATCGGAAGCCTGCGATGGTGGAACAACTAAAACCTCGGTACTCTGTTGCTTGGATTAATAAAATTGCCGAAGTTCCCCAATCAGCTTGGGATGCTTTAGCACTACCACTGACAACTCCGTTTTTAGAGTGGAATTGGCTGAACAATTTGGAAACTTCAGGTAGTGCTACAGCTCAAACAGGTTGGTTACCCAATCACCTGACTTTGTGGCGAGATAGGACATTAGTTGCTGTTGCACCACTTTACTTGAAAGGACATAGTTATGGTGAATTTGTGTTTGATCAGCAATGGGCTGATTTGGCGCAACGTATTGGTGTGGAATATTACCCAAAAATGTTGGGAATGACACCATTTACTCCTGCGGAAGGCTATCGATTTTTAATAGCGCCTGGGGAAGATGAAGATGAAATCACAGCAATTATGGTGCATGAAATTGATGCTTTTTGCTCAAAACACCATATTTCTGGTTGTCATTTTTTGTATGTAGATCCTGAATGGCGTCCTGTTTTGGAACGCTGTGGTTTTACTACTTGGCTACACCACAGCTATATTTGGGAAAATCTTGGCTTTCAAACTTTTGATGATTATTTGGCAGTATTTAATGCTAATCAGCGTCGTAATGTCAAGCGCGAACGCAAAGCAGTAGAAAAAGCTGGTTTACGATTACAACCCTTGAGTGGGGAGGAAATTCCCAAGTCTTTGTTTGGATTAATGTATGAATTTTATGCAGATACTTGCGATAAGTTTGGCTGGTGGGGTAGCAAATATTTAACAAAGCGATTTTTTGAGCAGTTACACGAGAATTATCGCGATCGCGTTTTATTTTTCGCTGCATATAACGAACAAAATCAGTATCAACCGATGGGGATGTCTTTTTGTTTATTCAAGGACGATAGAATGTATGGGCGCTATTGGGGTAGTTTTCAAGAAATAGATTGTTTGCATTTTGATGCTTGTTATTATGCCCCGATTGAATGGGCGATCGCTAACGGTATCCAAATTTTTGATCCTGGTGCGGGTGGACGCCACAAAAAACGTCGTGGTTTTCCTGCACAGCCCAATCACAGCTTACACCGTTTTTACAATAATCGTTTGCGAAAAATTTTGTGTTCTTATATTGATGAAGTAAATGAACTCGAACAGCAAGAAATTGACGCAATCAATGCAGAATTACCATTTTCTCAAAAAAATAATTGAGATTTCAAAATAGCTTTCACAAGAAGATTTCGAGCTAGATAACAATTAAACTTGAGAAGGGATGAAAAATTCCTGAATCAAGTTTATATTTTACGGTAAGTATGGGTTTGAAATTGGAATATATCGCGCAAATAGATGATAAGCTTTCTCAGCGTCATATTGATCTTGATCCCGGTGGATATTTCATTATTTACTTAGAGCAAGAAACAGGTCTGATTTGTGCCAAGCATTTCACAAATGTAATTGATGACCATGGTTTAGCAGTAGATCCAGAAACAGGAAAAGTAATTCCCGCACGAGGAAAAGTCGCACGAACTCACACAACAGTATTTACAGGTAGGACAGCAAAACAATTATCTGTGGAAATATTTGAAAAAACAAAGCCCTGTCCCGTGACTCAGCTAGACCATGCAGCTTATTTAGGTCGAGAATTTGTTCGTGCTGAGATTGCTTTGGTGACAGGGCAAGAGTATGTTCAAGATTAGTTGATAGTTGATAGTTGATAGTTGATAGTTGTTAATCACCACCAACTACTAACCACCAACCACCAACCACTAACCACTAACCATTCCCATCAGAAGAAGATGGTTGAACAGCTAGATAAATGTAGTAAGTCGCCATTGGGATGACAGTTGCAGCAATTAAGAGTCCCACAATCCAGGCGATCGCATTACCTTTTTCGGCTTCTTCTGTTTTCCCAAAGGTACCTTCTAATCGTACTTTTTCCACTATTTGGGGTGGACCGGGATCGGGTTCACCAGAAAGTACAGTGATTAGGCGATCGCTAGCATCTAAAAACGCTTGATTATATTTGTCACCTGATCGCAAAGGCGCCATCAGGGTTTCATCTGCTATACTTTTGGCAATTTCGTCTGTCAATACAGACTTGACGCGATCGCCACTGACAATTGCAGCACCGTTAGTAACGGTATCAATCATTAATAAAGTTTGATTGGCTTGTGCTTCTGGTGTCGGAAACCATTTTTCAAACAATTCTTTTGTAAAGCTTTCTGCGGTTTCACCATAATCTAAACGACGCACCGTAATAAATCTTACTTCATCTCCAGTGTTTTTTGCCAAATCCTCTAAGGCACTACTAATCTTGCCTTCATTGATCCGACTAATGACTTCAGCTTGGTCTACAACCCAAGTATTGGGTGTGAAATTTGGCATTTCGTATACACCTATGGCAAAGGCAGGTGTAGCAAAAAATGCAGAGACTAGAATCATTACCACTGGCAGAATCAGCCATTGGATATGTTTTTTCCAATTAAATAATTGGCAGAACAACTGTTTCATTGGATGAATGTATAAAGACGGGCTTTCACCAAAAATACTACAAAAATACAGGACAAGTCTCACCTTCTGTCATCTTTGACTTGCTTTTAAGTTTTGGTAAATTAGTTAGACTTTACTCGGCAATTACTGAAAGCGACGGTAACTTACGAATTTCTTCTCGTATACTCATCAGGATTTTACCAAGATGGTTTTCACCTGTGTGATCTGCACCGCAACCCCAAAAATAATCTTTTGGAGAATTTTCTATTAGTAATAGATCGCCAGTAGTCAGCAGAACTTCTCTAACATCAGCATGGGTGAGAAACTTTTTGAGTACAGCTTCTCGCATGATGTTAGTCTTAACTATCTCCCAATCTAAACGCACCTTGCGGGTACAACAGCGTCCTAATGCAGCTGCTTCTTCTGGCGTCTCAACTCCATGGATAACAGGTATAATTACTGCATCTGGTGTTCCCACAAATTTTTGAGCTTGATAATAATGCTCTACTGTCCGCCAATAAACACCGTCAATTTTAATCTTGTGGGGAGAAAAGTTAGAAAAACAGCCATAAGGCTCGTAAGCTTTGTAAAAGTAAATAGTCATTTTAAAGTTGCTCTTTTAATACTTCAATTTATATGATGCCTGGAGTTGTTGGCAGGAAGAAGATAGCGTCTTCAAAAAAGTTGGATTTTTGACTGTTGTAGGCAAACTAGTATTCCACCACACGAACTATGCTGGGTTCGTAGTGAGCGCTTAAGCGCTCATAGAGGACTAAAGTCCTCACTACGAACCCCTCAAAGTTTCTCTGGTGGAGTACTAGTAACCTGGGAATCGCTATAATTTTTATGAGCTTTGGGAAAAAACAGCCATGTTGGAGTATAATTTTCAGAGTTATTTACCCTCTGCCGAAGAACTACCGGATTCTGACGAAACCCCTGTGGATAACGAACTGCAAGAATTGATCCCAGGCTTGCTCAAAGCTATATTATTATTACTTTGGGCAGAACGCATGGACTGGTTTTTTGGGGTAGATATGGGGATTTATGATCACCCTGATAAACCTCCAATCGTGCCAGATGGGTTTTTAAGTTTAGGCGTAGAGCGATTTTATGATGAGGAATTACGTCCAAGTTACGTGCTGTGGGATGAAAATGTAG
The DNA here is from genome assembly GCA_051172755.1 of Nostochopsis sp. GTDB lineage: Bacteria > Cyanobacteriota > Cyanobacteriia > Cyanobacteriales > Nostocaceae > Pelatocladus. The sequence goes on from JBMNDX010000001.1 coordinate 4,626, forward strand.
TCCCAACCTTGGTGATAGAGGTAGTTTCTCAAAATTATCGCAAGGAATATACTACCAAGTTGGATGATTATGCAGCTTTGGGTGTGCTTTACTACGTAATTTATTCTTCTCGTCGTCGCCGCAAACCACGTTTAGAAGTACATAAGTTAATAAATGGAAAGTATGAATTGCAAACCGAAAATCCTGTTTGGTTACCAGAAATTGGCTTAGGAATTGGTTGCGAACGTGGAACCTATAGTGGGGTAACACGGGAGTGGCTGTATTGGTATGACGAAGAAGGTAAACGATATCCTACGCCAGAAGAACAAATTAAACAAGCAAAGCAGCGTGTTGAAAAGCTGGCGGAGAAATTACGCGAGTTAGGGATAGATCCGGATATTGTTGATTAGGGTTAATGTGGAGATGTCAATACAGTTCGGATAAGTAGAGACGCGAAAATTCGCGTCTCTACTTCAAACATTTTTTAATTAATTTATTACTCCGGTATTGGTCAGAGGACTGTCGTCAACTCACTCGCAATTCATCTCAACGCCTAAGAGTCGGGTAGGCGTGAGGCTTCTTGCTGTTTCAGCTAAGATTAACTTAGAAGCCTTGAGTGACTCTGGTATGCCAACAGGGTAATCTCCCGTAAAACAGGCAGAACAAAAACTTTGTGGGTCTTCTCCCGTTGCTATTAGCATTCCCTCCCAACTGAGATAAGCAAGGCTATCTACTTCTAGTTGCTTGGTAATTTCTGCTACTGATTTTGTGGCTGCAATTAGTTGATCCTGACTATCGGTATCAATGCCATAGAAGCAAGGGTGAGTTACTGGCGGTGAAGAAATTCGCATATGTACTTCTGTAGCCCCAGCTTCACGCAAGGTTTTGACAAGTTTGCGGCTAGTAGTTCCCCGGACAATTGAGTCATCGACAATTATGACTCGTTTACCATTGAGTACATCTTTGAGGGGGTTAAGTTTCATGCGGATACCCGACTCGCGCATGGCTTGAGTCGGCTGGATAAATGTGCGTCCGACGTAGCGATTTTTTATCAGTCCTTCGGCATAAGAAATACCGGAGGCTTGAGAAAAGCCAATGGCAGCAGGAATCCCAGAGTCAGGAACACCAATGACAATATCTGCGTCAATAAGTGATTCTGTTGCTAATTGCCGCCCTAACCGCATCCGGTAAGTGTACAAGCTTTCATTGTGCATGACACTATCGGGACGAGCAAAGTAAATCATTTCAAAGATACACAGCTTGGGTTGCTGCTGCTGACTCCAGTGGTAGGAAGCCAAACCTGCTTCTGTAATCCAGACTAATTCACCTGGTTCCACATCCCGTAAGTATTCGGCACCTATGATATCTAAACCGCAAGTTTCAGAAGCAAGCACATAACGCACTGGATCGCTTCTCAAGGTACCAATTACTAAAGGGCGAATCCCATTGGGATCACGAACACCCATTAAACCAGCAGGTGTACCAATTACTAGACTAAAGGCTCCACTCAGGCGACTAAAAGCTTTAATACTGCCCTCTAGCCAATTTTGACCTGCATCTATTTCTTGGGCGATCGCAAAAGCAATCATTTCGGAATCAGTTGTAGTCACCAGGTTAAAGTTATTCTGGAGTAACTGTTCACGTAACTGAATTGTGTTGACTAAATTCCCATTATGTGCTAGGGTTAGTTTCCCTAAACGAGTATCGACCACAGCAGGCTGGGCATTAAGTTTTCGGCTCGAACCTGTTGTGGAATAACGAGTGTGACCAACGCCCATTTGACCAGGCAAAGTGCTTAAAATTGCTTCGTTGAAGACCTGGGATACTAAACCCATGTCTTTGTGCAGATGTACTTGTTCACTATCAAAAGTAGCAATGCCCGCCGATTCTTGTCCCCGGTGTTGAAGAGCATATAATCCAAAATAGGTGAGTTTGGCAACATCTTCTTCTGGTGCATAGATGCCGAAAACACCGCAAGCTTCTTCTGGCTTATCTGGTAGATTGTCCTGATGAATCATTTGATTATTGATTGGTAGAGGCTGGTCATCCACAGTAATGGGATGGGTGGGAATCATGCTAGCTTTGCTCCTGATGAGGGTGTCAAGTCACTAGGATTATGTAAATCGATGGATGCAAAAATATTAATAAATGGTTAAGCATCCATTAAAACAGTAGCGTAATTATTATTTTCGCGAAAGCTAATAAGGTGCAAAATGTAAAGTGTCCAAAGGATGAAATTCGATTCATCTTTAGATTACTTAACGTTCTTGGGTATTGGTATAAATGGCTAGACGTTTTTTGATCGCCTTTGAATAGCGATCGCTCATCTCCTCAATCCTAGCGTTGATTAAAGCTTCACCATCAGAGGTTAAAACCCGCAAGCCGAATTCGGAATTCCCAACTTTACCTAGTTTGTGCCAGTTTTGACCCAGGTTTTGCTGTAAGTAAGATTCCCAAATTTCTTGTTGTTTTGGTGTTACAGAAACTATAATCCTTCCACCACCTTCGCCAAATAATACTTCGTCTAGACGCTGCGAATCATTTGCAGGTAACTTTAAGCTAATTTCTGCACCCAGTTTACCTGTTATACAACTCTCAGCCAGAGCAATTATCAAACCACCCTCAGCACAATCATGGGCTGAACTTACCCAACCTTGGCGAATTCCCTCACGACAAGCTTTTTGTACCTGTCGTTCCCAGTCAAAATCAACTCGTGGCGGTTTACCAGCAACAGTACCATGAATACTAGCTAAGTATTCTGAGCTACCTAAATTCAAATGAGAAAATCCACCTAACAAATAAATTACATCGCCTATTGTCTGCCAAGCTTGACCGCAAATTCTACTGAGATCGGGAATCAATCCCACCATACCCACAACCGGAGTTGGATAAATAGGCTGCGGATTACCTTGAGAATCAAGAGTTTCGTTGTACAAAGAAACATTACCCCCAGTTACTGGGGTTCCTAATTCTCGACAACCTTCTGCTAAACCACGACAAGCTTCTGCTAATTGCCAATAACCAATTGGTTTCTCCGGACTGCCAAAATTGAGGTTATCTGTCACCGCCAAAGGTTCTGCACCTACACAGCTAAGATTGCGTGCGGCTTCTGCGACTACGGCTTTTGCACCTTCGTAAGGATCAAGATAAACGTAGCGGGGATTACAATCTACTGTTGCTGCAACACCCGATTTTGGGTTTTGGGTGTTGGATTTTAGATTGGGGATTTCTTCTAATGGACGTAAACGAATCACCGCAGCATCCGCACCGCCAGGTAATATCACCGTATTGTTCTGCACTTGGTGATCATACTGGCGATAAACCCAGCTTTTGGAAGCGATAGTAGGATTATCCAGTAAAATCAACAAAATATCATTCCATGTATGCAGTTTTTCTTGAATTTCTATGCCCTTAGTTGTACATGCAGGTAAAGCATCTGGCGTCCATTCCCAAGCTTGACGCACATATTCTGGTGGTTCTGCTAGTAATTCTCTCTCATATAAAGGTGTGTTTTCTGCCAAAGCTGTCGCAGGAATTTCTGCTGCGATTTTACCTTCAAATAGAATCCGCACAACTGGTTCGGCAATGACTGTACCAGCAACAACTGCATGAAGTCCCCAACGATGGAAAATATCGATTAACTCTTGTTCCCCTCCTTTTTTGGCTACAAATAGCATTCTCTCTTGAGATTCGGAAAGCAGATATTCATAGGGAAGCATCCCGATTTCGCGCACGGGTACTTTATCTAAATCAAATTCAATCCCTACACCACCTTTGGCAGCCATTTCTGAGGTGGAACAGGTGATACCAGCAGCACCCATATCTTGAGCGGCAACAACTATACCTGTTTTAAAGGCTTCCAGACAAGCTTCGATTAAAGATTTTTCCAAAAAGGGATCACCAACTTGCACCGCCGGACGAGCATCTATTGATGCATAACTGAGTTCAGCACTAGCAAAACTTGCGCCCCCCATACCATCGCGTCCAGTGGTAGAACCGACGTATAATACAGGATTACCAATGCCAGACGCCCCAGATTTCACAATTTCAGACGTTTCCATCAATCCCAAGGCCATGACGTTGACTAAAGGATTGCCAGAGTAAGCAGGGTCAAAGTAAACTTCGCCGCCAACGGTAGGTACTCCGACGCTATTACCATAGTGAGCAATTCCTGCAATGACGCCGCTAAACAGCCTTTGTGTTTTGGGATCTTCAAGAGAACCAAAACGGAGGGAATTTAAAATGGCTATGGGACGCGCGCCCATTGTAAATATATCACGCAGAATGCCTCCAACACCAGTAGCCGCTCCTTGGAAGGGTTCAACGGCACTGGGATGGTTGTGAGATTCTATTTTAAAAGCCAGTCGTAGTCCATCACCTAAGTCTACGACTCCAGCATTTTCACCAGGACCTACTAGGATGCGATCGCCTGTGGTAGGAAACTGTTTTAGTAAAGGGCGAGAATTTTTATAACAGCAATGCTCCGACCACATAACCCCAAACATACCTAGTTCAGCTTTGTTGGGATGACGCCCTAGTCGTCGGACTATTTCTTGGTATTCTTCAAGTTTAAGACCTTCAGATGCAATTTCTTCAGGAGAAAAAGGAGGTTCGCAAGCGGTGGTCATGGAAGTATGCACCAAGGGGACAGATGATTATTGTATCGATTTTCTGTCCCATTCCCGTAATCAAATAAACAACCCTAACCTGTGGAGTACCACGCTCGGTTAGGGTTTTGCCCCTAAAGTAAACTGCTTAACAATTCCCTTTATAGATCAACAGTAAAAATACGTAAATTTTTAGCTGGATTTATAGCAATCAGTAATACTCCAGTATTTTCACGAATACCAAAAATAAAGACGATTTCATAATATATATGTCTACTACATCCACAAACCAGTCAAACTTAAACTCTGAGTTTGTTGTGTAAACATTCGATTCTTCAATCTGAATAACCATTTTGACTATCTATAACTAACATGTCTAAACAACTAATCTCGAATGCCATGTGAAAACCAATAAACACTTGTTAGCTTTACATTTGCTTCATAAAGCATGGTTTCTTTTGATCGTAGAAAAAATATTCCGGGTACTTATCCCAAATTCAGAATATGTATAGAAGTGCTAAATACTGCTCGCATCAGCAAGGTTTCTACTATTTCATCGTGTAATAGGCAGTTTCATTATCGTCATAAGACAAAACTTATTTCAGCTTTGATAGCAAGAAGTTTTGCTAGATACAAATTTCCAGAGATAAATTTGTGATGACAATCACAAACCTTGATGATTAAGATCCTATTACTGCAAGTGCTAAACAGAGAGAATAAATGACAACTGAACTCTAGCCGAGTCATTAATAGGGAACACACTAATTGCCGATAGTCTTGAAAAAGACTGTTGGCTTTTTTTTTGTTAATTGTTAGTGGTTGATTCTTCCCAACAACAAACAACAACCAACCAAGACAAATAAAATATCCCCACAACTTGTTGGTAACTTGACAGAAATTCTTTCTGCCAGAGCCACTAGCAAGTGTGGGGAGTATGATGGTATTAAGAAATTAATGATCAATAGGCAGGTACTATCTTGCGCTTAGATCAACTAAGGTGGAATTACACCTTGAGACAGCGTGAGTACTAACTTTGAATTAAGACATCGCTTGGATGATGTAATCAAAGTAAGGTGCTGCTTGCATAGAATCGTCTGCACTCAGTAAATCAAGGGAGGCTTTTTTCAGAGAGTTGATGGCTTCTACCATTCCAGGTACAGGAACACCCAAGGAATTGTACATTTCTCGCACACCAATCAAACCAATTGTTTCAATTGGTTCTTTGTCGCCAGCAAGTATGCCATAAGTAATCAGGCGTAAATACCAGCCAAAGTCACGGATACATAAAGCACGCTGGCGTTCTCCGTAAGCATTTCCTCCCGGCGAGATAAAATCAGGACGCTTTTGCCAAAGCTGTTTGGTGGCTTCCTGAACTATCTTTTTTTCATTTTCAGCTAGGGTACTAACAATGCGTACGCGCTGTTCACCAGTTTGCAAAAAATCTTTGATGCTTTTGAGTTCGCCACTGCTAGGATAACGCAGTTCGTCGTCAGCTTTGAAAATAACTTGGCTTACTACAGTCATGATATTGAATCACGAGATTTATTATTTGCTAGTTTAACGAGTCTTGTGTCCACAAGTGAAGGGGGATTGAGGAGATGGGAAGGGAGACAAAACAATTAAAAATTAAAAATTGAGAAGAATGGGACAAGGAAGACAAACCACCAACCACCAACAACCAACCACCAACCACCAACAACCAACCACCAACCACCAACAACCAACCACCAACAACCAACAACCAACCACCAACCACCAACCACCAACCACCAACCACCAACAACCAACCACCAACCACCAACAACTAACAACTAATGACCAATACCTCTTGGAAACAAGGTGAATTAATAGAAGTTAATATTACAGACACAACTGATACAGGCGATGGTGTGGGACGATCGCATGAACGGGTGGTGTTTGTACCAGATACTGTACCAGGCGATCGCACTCTTGTCCGTCTAGTACACGTCAAATCTACTCATGCTCACGCCAAACTGAAACAAATAATAAAACCCTCCATTTACCGTATTCGACCAAGCTGCATTGTGGCTGATAAATGTGGTGGTTGTCAGTGGCAACATATAGATTATGAATATCAGCTAGAAGCAAAACGCAATCAAGTTATTCAAGCCTTAGAACGTATTGGTGGTTTTGTACAACCACCTGTAGATAGGGTTTTAAAGGCTGCTTCTCCTTTAGGTTATCGCAATAAAGCCACCTATCCTATGGGTGTCTCTGCAACTGGAAATGTCCAAACAGGCTATTACCAAAAAGGTAGCCATCAATTGATTAATTTAAATCAATGTCCAGTACAAGATCCGCGATTAAATTCTTTCTTGGCAGAAATTAAACAAGATATTCAAAAGCGAAATTGGCCAGTTTACAACGAACAACACCATAGAGGAACAATCCGTCATCTTGGTTTACGCATCGGTCGTCGTACGGGAGAAATCTTATTGACTTTAGTAGTCAAAGATTGGAATTTATCAGGTATCGAAGATCAAGCACAGGAATGGTTAAATCGCTATCCTACTTTGGTAGGGGTTTGTTTAAACAATAACCCGAAACGCACAAATACTATTTTTGGGTCTGAAACTCGTTGTATTGCTGGTACTGCTTACCTGCGAGAAGAATTTGCTGGTTTAGAATTTCGTGTACGTCCAGACACGTTTTTCCAGGTTTATACGGAGACAGCAGAAAGTTTGTTACAGATTATTCAATCAGAACTGAACCTACAAGGAACTGAGGTGCTGCTTGATGCCTATTGTGGTATCGGTACTTTAACTTTGCCCTTAGCCAAACAAGTTCGCCAAGCAATTGGGTTGGAAATACAACCAGAGGCGGTAGAACAGGCTATTGATAATGCTAAACACAATCAAATTACTAATGTTACTTTTATGATAGGTGCAGTGGAAAATTTACTGCCGCAACTGAAACTTAAACCAGATATCGTTTTGCTAGATCCACCGCGTCAAGGATGCGATCGCCAAGTTATAGAAACTTTACTAGAAATTCAACCAGAACGTATCGTTTATGTCAGCTGTAAAGTAGCAACCCTCGCCCGTGATTTGAAATTATTTTGCGAAAATAGTGTATATACTCTTACAGGCGTACAACCAGCAGATTTTTTTCCTCAAACTGCCCATGTAGAAACAGTAGCCTTTCTCGTGCGATAGCTATGCTGTACTGGGGCTGTGAATCAATTTACAGATATCTATGCATCGCATAATCGCAGTTGGGTTAAACATATATTAAGTCTTAAAAAAAAACTCAAATTGAAATTTTGTAGTCTAGCGGATAGTAAAAATGCTAGACTGGAATTAAGCTAAAAATATAATTCTAATTGTGCAAAACTATAGAAGCCGCATGGGCTGCTCTAAAGTATAAATTGGGTCGTCTAAACTAAGATTCGGCAGACAAAAGAGTACATTTATACTCTTTTATGTATGCACAGCACTTTTTGAATTGCTAACTGCTTGGGCAGGTTTACTTAAGCCGTTTTATGTGAGACAGCCCAAAATCATTAGGAGAGCCAATGCTCCCTAGCATTTTCAAAATTTAGTTCCAAAGACGTTAGGTTTGAAGGCAACACGACCACCTCACAAATTATCAGGGTGCCTGTGACAGCAAACTGATGTCTAGCTAACTCTGAAGCTGCGGGGTTCCTCTTGTGATCACCATTTCACTTCGTCCAGTAGGACGCAGTTGGGGTACTATTAGTTTTGCCTCAACTCTATACCTCTGTCCGATATTAGATTTACTTCTGACAGAAATTCCTAAGCCAATGCAAGCCGAACTACGATTAGGGCTTCAAGAAGCTCTAGTCAATGCGGCTAAACATGGCAATAATCTTGATCCTAGTAAAAAGGTAGTAGTACGTTTTTCTTTAATAGATAATAAATATTGGTGGATCATCTCAGACCAAGGGGGAGGTTTTACTCCTTCTTGTAATTGTGATATAGATCCAACAGAGTCTCTACCACCAGATGAGTCAGAGAACGGTCGTGGCTTATCGATTTTGCATCTTGTTTTTGACGAAGTAGAGTGGAACACCAAAGGTACTGAGTTAAGACTTTGTAAGCAATTAGAGCAAGCTCGACCCCGTATACCATTATTGCGAAATTAGAGATTTGATAATAGGTAATTGGTAATAGGAAAACCCATTACCAATTACCTATTACCAATTACCCTTTTCCGTGTGTAGGACAAGGTGGTGCAGAAATAGAGCGATCTAACCAACCTGTCGCTTGTTCTAACCTTGCTAAAGCTTCTTGTGGTTCTTCCTTAAGCAGGAAAACAATAGCTGCTGCTAGTTGTTCACCAGCACGAGCTTTACGGTTAGACTTGAGGCGATGCCAATCATTAGGAGAAATACTCAATCTCTCCATGAGAGCTTGAGCTAATTCTACAGTAGTTAATTCATTGAGTTGACTGTTTTTAAGTGGCTGTGTAGATTGAGACATACACTCCAAGGTATTGTCGCATTTACCTTTACTCTACTACTTTAATGAAGCAGCCTCAAAAACCATCAGAACCACCACAACAGGATAATCAAGAACTTGATTTTGAACAAGAACTGTTAGAAGTCGAGCGATCGCTTGTGGCTTTAAAAGAACGCCACCAACAGGTGCTACGCGATCGCCGTCAACAAAAACAATTACAATATAAACTCTATAAACTCAGTCAAGATCAAAAACCGACACCAGAAATAGAAGCTGAGTTACGGCAAATTCAACAGCAGTTAGAAGTGTTAGAAGTGTGCTTAGAGAGTCAGCTGTTTTCGTGGCGGAGTTTTAGGGAGCCTTTTTGGCAAGCGATACGGTTTGGCGGATTAGGCGTTATCATAGGTTGGATATTAAACTCTTGTGCTGGGTAGGGATCAGGGATCGGGGATCAGGGATTCTCCTAACGCAGACGCTTACGCGCAGACGCGCAAGCGGCTTTTTGCAGAGTACGGGGATTGGGGACGGGGATTCTCCTACAGAAGATGCTACGCAAATGAGGATTTATTTTAAGACCTAATTCTTTTAAATTAAAATTCACAGTCTACAATTCTAAAAATGTCAAACTCTAGATTTTATGGTCGGATACAAACATGCCAAATCAAAGAATTGTAGAAATATTACGAAATGGTCAGCCTGATGATTCACTAGAAGTTAAAGGCTGGGTGCGTACTAAGCGTGAATTAAAAGGCTTTACTTTTATAGAAGTAAATGATGGTTCATCTCTGGCGAACTTGCAAGTGGTAATTAATCAAGATTTGCCAGATTATGAAAATATCTTAAAAAAATTAAATACAGGTGCTTCTGTAGAAGTGTCTGGAGTGTTAGTTGCTTCTCCCGCGAAAGGACAGCGCGTGGAATTAAAAGCAGATCGCGTCAAAGTTTACGGAGAAGCTGATCCCGAAACTTATCCCCTGCAAAAGAAACGCCATTCCTTTGAGTTTTTACGAACAATTGGACATTTGCGATCGCGTACCAATTCCTTTGGTGCGGTTTTCCGCGTCCGCAATGCTTGTGCTACAGCCATTCACCAATTCTTTCAAGAACGCGGTTTTATGTGGGTACACACTCCCATTATTACCGCTAGCGATTGTGAAGGTGCAGGAGAACTTTTTAGTGTCACTAGTTTAGATTTAAAAAATATTCCCCGCACAGAAAATCAAATTGTAGATTATACCAAAGACTTCTTTGCCAGACCAACATATTTAACAGTTAGTGGTCAATTAGAAGCCGAAATTATGGCGATGGCGTTTAGTAACGTTTACACTTTTGGTCCTACCTTCCGTGCTGAAAATTCCAACACTTCCCGTCACTTAGCAGAATTTTGGATGGTTGAGCCAGAAATAGCTTTTTGTGATATCCATGGGGATATGGATTTAGCTGAGGAATTCCTCAAATATATTTTTAAATATGTGCTGGAAGAATGCCCAGAAGACATGGAATTTTTTAATCAGCGCATTGATAATACTGTGTTAGCGATCGCAGATAATATTATCAACAGTCAATTTGAACGTATCACCTATACAGAAGCCATCAAACTTTTAGAGAAAGCCGATGTGCAGTTTGATTATCCTGTTAATTGGGGTTTAGATTTACAATCAGAACACGAACGTTATCTGTGTGAACAATTGTTCAAAAAACCAGTAATTGTGACTGATTACCCAGACCAAATAAAAGCCTTTTATATGCGCTTAAACGACGATGAAAAAACTGTCGCTGCAATGGATATTCTCGCACCAAAAATTGGTGAAATTGTCGGTGGTTCCCAACGGGAAGAACGCTTAGAAGTGTTAGAAAGACGGGTACTAGCCCAAGGAATGAAACTAGAAGATTTGTGGTGGTATCTTGATTTGCGGCGTTATGGTACTGTTCCTCACGCTGGTTTCGGATTAGGTTTTGAAAGACTTGTGCAGTTCATGACGGGGATGGGAAATATCCGCGATGTGATTCCTTTCCCGCGTACACCAGAAAATGCGGAGTTTTAGTAAGCTGATGTGCATTTAAACTGGGATTTTCGAGACCTACACTCCTTGCTGTGTCGAGATTGCTCGCTCGATTTAAATGCTGAACAGCTTAAAACTTGAGGAGATGTCCAAAAATAAATTACCAAGCAATCATCAAACCATCTTAGGGGTGCAAAGCCTTGCGCCCTCCTCATCAGTAAATTGACTCTGGAGTTTTCAAATCGTCTGTCTGTGTTGATTTTTTCCTCTCTGCTTTTTCCGCTTCTGATGCGTTGACTTCCAACCACTCAATTATCTGCTGAGGTAACTCTGTTTTTTGTCTGCTAGTAGTATCAATACAAACATGTCTGGTAAATGCTTTAGCTACCATCACATCTGCTACTAAAATTTCGTAATTTATTTCAAATTTTTCAACACTGAGTTTTTGTGGTATCAAATTAACAAATAACTTATCACCACAAAATATGGGGCGAAAAAAATCTACATTAGCATGAACAATAGGATAAGCTATCGATCTTTTACTAAAAAACTCTTTAATATTAATGCCAGATGCTCCTAAAGATTCCTCATAAGCTTCATGGCAAATGCTTAAAGCATTGGTAAAATAAACTACTCCGCCAGCATCAGTATCTTGAAAATGAACGGTGCGATAATAGGTAAAAGACATTTGTAGCAACCAATGTTGATAAATTATTAATATCTGTAAAACCTGACTAAATTCAGGCTTGATTTTACGAGGCGAAGGGTTTGGAAATGTTTACTACATCAGAGACTCCTATTATTGCGACAATCCTATTAGTCGCTTTCGGAATCTTGGGTTGGGGCTTTTATCGTGCCAGACCTTATGGCAAGCTGGGAATCTTCGCCTGGTTACAGTCAGTGGTTTTAATGGCTCCCTGGCTAGTGTTTTTTGGCTTATTTGCTGCTGGGATTTACATCAATATTGTAGCCATCCTCTTGTTACTTGTGGTTTCTACCGCAATTTATATCTATCTGGGCAGACAGTTAAGAGCAGCTGGACAAGACGTAATTCTCAGACAACGGGCGACACAAAAGCTAGCTCAACAAGAATCTACTTCTACATCACAAACAACACCGATGGTTGAATCTGTGCAGCTAAAACTGGAGGTTCCGCCAATTCCAGAAGAAGATTTGAGCGCTATCAAAGGTATTTTCGGTTTGGATACATTTTTTGCCACAGAAACCATTGCTTATCAAGAAGGAGCTATTTTTAAAGGTAATCTGCGGGGAGAACCAGAAATGGTTCATAATCGTCTGACTACTAAGTTACAGGAAACTATTGGTGAAAAATATCGCCTTTACTTAGTGGAAAACACTGATAGCAAACCAGTGGTGATTGTCCTACCCAGCCGCAATGATCCACGCCCGATGAGCTTATCGCAAAAAGTCTTTGCTATTATTCTGCTAGTAGCAACCGTCGTCACAAGTTTAGAAGCGTCGGGTATTCTGCAAGGTTTTGATTTATTTGCTGATTTTGCACGCTTACAAGAAACTTTAACTATTGGTCTGGGATTTTTAGTCGTTTTACTGACTCATGAAATCGGTCATTGGTTACTTGCTCGTCGTCACAATATCCGCCTCAGCTGGCCCTATTTCTTACCAGCTGTACAAATTGGGTCTTTTGGGGCAATCACTCGGTTTGAATCTTTGTTACCCAATCGCAAGGTATTATTTGATATCGCCTTGGCTGGCCCAGCTGCTGGCGGAATTGTGTCTGTATTGATGTTGATTACGGGATTGCTGCTTTCTCATCAAGGCAGTATGTTTCAATTACCCAATCAGTTTTTCCAAGGTTCGATTTTGGTCGGTAGCTTGGCAAAAGTTGTGCTTGGTTCGGCTTTGCAGTCACCACTGGTAGATGTGCATCCCTTGGTGGTGATTGGTTGGCTAGGGTTGGTAATCACAGCTTTAAATTTAATGCCTGCTGGACAACTTGATGGTGGTCGGATTGTCCAAGCCATCTATGGACGCAAAACTGCTGGTCGGACAACCTTTGCAACTTTAATTTTGCTGGGATTAGTAGCTCTGGGTAATCCTTTAGCAATGTACTGGGCGATTGTGATTCTGTTTTTGCAACGCGATTTAGAACGCCCCAGCTTGAATGAAATCAGCGAACCAGACGACGCACGCGCCGCTTTGGGTTTGTTGGCTTTATTCTTAATGATTGCAACTCTCTTACCCTTGACTCCCGGTTTAGCTGGGCGATTGGGGATTGGGTAATGTTTAGAATCCCCTCGCCTAAAGGCGAGGGGAGAGGTCAATTAGTAACTAATAACTATCTACATAGAATCAAGATGTTTACGTAACTGGCTGCTAAAGAAATCTATGATAGTCACAACTATCAACAACACCAACATCATGGTTGTTGCTTTGTTATATTCAAAGCCATCTATATAACTTTTCAACTGAAAGCCAATACCACCTGCTCCAACTACACCCAACACAGAAGCAGCGCGGATATTGTACTCAAACATCCACAGTGTATATCCTAAGCCTAAAGGCAAGACTTGGGGTAAAATGCCATATTGCGCTGTTTGTAATCTTGATGCTCCCGTAACTTGCAAATATTCTATAGACCGAGAGTCTACTGCTTCTATTGCTTGTTGATAAAACTTGGCAAGGTAGCCAATTGTATAGATGCTTAAAGCCAAAGTACCAGCAGGCGCACCCAGTCCGGTTGCTGCGACAAAAATTAAACCTAGAATAATCGAAGGAACTGAACGCACTATATTTTGCAGGAGATTAGCCAACCATTGTAACCAAATAGGAGAAACATTATGGGCGCTAGCAATAGCAATTGGTAGAGAAATAATTGCTCCTAAAGTAGTTCCCCACAAAGACATTTGTATTGTTTCAACTAATGCTTGAATAGCAATATCTAAAACAGCTGGATCTGGTGGAAATAATCTATAAATAAAATCAGTTATGTAGGGCCAACTATTCTTGAGAAGTTCAAAATCTACTTTCAGACCCTGCAAAGCCCAAGCGTAAATTGCTACTATCAAGCAGAATATCAGTAGGCGACTCAGCCAAGCAAAACGCTTCCAGAAAATTACAAAATACTTCATTTTTATACAACTCAGTCACCAACGATTAATCTATGCTGTGTCTCTGACTTTTACCTGTCCTTGTAGGAGAAGGAGAGAGGTTTTAATTTGTCCTCATTCCCTCTTACGGGTTAGGTTTCGCGTTGGTTTTTCCACTCCACATAACGTGAAAAGTCAGATCTGTGTCTATCTGTGTTCGACCCAATTACCCCGGATTTCTCACCACATTTCTCAAAGCCTTATAAAACCTAGATTTATCCGTTTCGTACTGTGCCAAAATTATTACCTACCAAAAAGGCTCGAAACATTTTCTGGGTAAAGATTACGAGATAGGCGATCGCTCTTCTTGTGAGAAATGCGGGTTACCTATTACCGAGACGGGCGGATAATATAAGTGTTCAAACTAATTTGATATTAATTTTTTTACCTTCTACCCTCTGATTACAGAAAATTGGGCTTGCAAATTATCACAATGACCATCATAAACAACACGTCCATTATCTAAGACGATCGCTCGTTGAGCATATTTTGCTGCTATACCCAAATCGTGCAAAACTGTGACTATGGTTATACCTTGCTGAGAATGTAATTGAGATAAAGTATCCATCACTTGTTTACAGGCCATAACATCTAAACCTGTAATTGGTTCATCAGCTAAAAGAATTTGGGGAGATTGAATTAAAGCACGAGCGATCGCTACCCGTTGTTGCTGTCCACCACTCAGTAAACTAGTTTTTTGATCAGCTTGTCCTCTTAAACCCAACTGTTCTAATATCTCCAACGCTTGATGACGATCGCGTCTAGGAAAACCAAACAGGGTTTGCCAAGTTTTACGTATACCAAGTTTCCCACACAAAACATTATCAATTGCTGGGAGTTGGGGAATTAATCCCCCACCTTGAAATAATATCCCGATGTCTCGCTTAATTTGCGTTAAAGTACGAGGATTAATCGGCACACCGTTAATATTGATACTTCCCTGCTCTAAGGGTACTAGTCCAACAAGCGATCGCAGGAACGTAGACTTACCTGCACCATTGAGTCCTAGCAAAGCCACAAACTCACCATGATGAATTTGGCAACTAATATCATTCAAGATGGGACGCTGTAAAGATGGTGCGTATGCTGTTTTTAAACCGTGACACTCAATAGCAGAATACATGTTGAAGGAGGGGAGTGTGGGGAGTGGGAGGACTAAATAATAACCATCAACCACCAACAACTAACAACTAATAACCAACAACCACCAACAACCAACCATTAACTCTTTAAGGCTGAATTCCTGATAGTTGCAGGGCATTACGTAGAGATGCTAGATGTTTGTTATGGTCAACTTTGACCAATTCTGTAGAGTTATATAAGTTACGCAGCAATTGGTTATTTTGTGGCTGATTCAACAGCAGCATAGCGTTGATGATTTTGTTGCGGGTAGCTGTGGGAACGTCATCATCAATAGCAACGCCGTGAGCAGGAACGCCGGAGATTTTGTGGAGAATTCGCACTTGATTTTTTTCTGCCCCTGTAATATACGGAGGGTTGAGTGCATATTCTGACACCGCAGCGACATCCGCTTGACCACGCAACACTGCTTGTATGGCTTTGCTGTAATTACCACCATAGGTAACTTGTCCAAAGAAATTATTCAAGCGATCGCGGTTTTGTACAAGTCCTTGTTTAACAAGTTCACTTGTGGGGAAAATAAACCCAGATCCAGAAGTGGGAGAGGTGAAAGCTATTCTTTTGCCGCGCAATTGTGACAAAGTGGCTTTAGCTGTGGACTGGGTTTTAAAAGGACTATTTTTGGAAACAACAAATACTGAGTTATACGTATATTTACCTGAATAAGTGGAGCGGACTTCAGCCAGATACAAACGAGCATTTGCTAATTGTTCAGCTTTCAACGCTGGACGGCTACTCAAGAAAGCAATATCGGCACGGTTGGCTCTCAAAGCTTCTACTGCTGCGGTATCATCACCGATCTGTGCTTTGACTGGAATTCCTAACTGTTTAGATAAAAATGCAGCTACCGCATTGGCTTTATTTTGCAAATCTGTAGAGTCAGAACGAGTAGGAAAGATTATTACTAGTTCATTTGTCTTTCCTTGAGCGAGTAAGGTTTGCTCTTTTTGGTTGGGAGTTAAATTAGCGATCGCCGACCTTTCTCCAAATGTACTAGCAATCAAACCGATAAGGGCTACAGATGCGATGCCTACACCCAGCACACCCTGTTTAGTGACTCTCATTTTTCTTTCTCCATTAGGAATTATTATCAGTATTTATGGGAATTTATTGCAATTATTCTTATTAAGACTTTAGAGTTTTCAAGAATTAAAGTCAAGATAATTGTGTAAATAGGCGCTTTGTCATTATTATTCAGCACTACCAATTAGTGTTTAAGCGCAGTCATCAGATTTCCATTAGCGGGACAAAAAACAACGAGAAAAAAGCCTCAAATCTAATTAGGGTAAGGAATATACCTCAAACCCAAAAAAATCCCTCAAACCCAGATATATCAATCAAACAACTAAATCGAGGTTAAATGATTGCTGTATATGGCTTTGAGGCTTTTTGAACACGAAAAATCTCTAAGTCCCGATAAGCGATGACAACAACTGCGCTTTCAAGACTTAAAGTTTCCTGTCTAAGTAGGTAGGCACAATTAAACCGAACTACGTAAATTTATGTAAAGCACCAGGAATGCTTTGAATATAAGCTTTTAAGCGATTTACATTTCTTAATCTAGTTGTGTTTTTTAGCGCCCACCTACTTATGTCTCCTGAGATTATTTGAAACGTGATGATGGCAAGTATGAAAAAATTTTAACTATAAATGTTTATATTAACCTTACAAATCATCAGGTTATTAACGCTCTTTTATTACTCTTGCCAGAGTAATAAAAGAGCGTTAATGATAGCGATCGCTTTCGACAAATTTTTAGTTAAGGGACTTCCAATGAGATTAAATTCACAAATTTAGATAATGTAATTCATAATTCATAATCAAAAATTATGAATTATGAATTATGAATTATGAATTATATTCGCGATTTCCCGATTGTAGTTGAGTAATTACGTTCAAGAGGGTTTAAGTCAGTTTCCAATTGTATGGGCAATCCTCGAATAAGTTCTCGAATCACATCTGTTGCTGGTCTTCCAGTTTCTCGGCAATATCGTTCAAGCTTCTCGGCTTCAGCTGAAGCTAGATTTAGGGTGATTCGCTTGGTTGCCCATTTTTTGTTCATCATTACTGGATATTTACCTAAAATTTTGGTCTGTTCAGAAATATGTAGATGAACATACATAAACAAAAGTTTCTAGTAATTAGTAAGGGCTTAAGCCTGTAGCAACCTCTTGTAAGAGTAGCGCTTACTACAAACTAGGAACGTCAAAGACGTTTAATTATGTCCATCTACCGAGTACACGAAGAAATGCAAGGTCAGCCTCTTTTAGGGGATACCCTATAAAGGCGTCGCTACGCCAACAAGAAATTATTGAGCTTTCTCATTCATTAGCTGCACCCGAAAAAGCCAGGCTGGTTTTTATTATCGGAACCAATAAAGGCTTCTACGATATTGTTCTTTTCAAGAAAGTACCGTTTTGGAGGCTAGATTTCAATACGTCTATGGTATAAATTCCATGTTAACTTTTTTAGTAATTCTCGCTACAACTTTATGACGAAAATTAGCAAATACTATTCGGATACTAGCATTCCTTGATCGCCATCCTGGTTCTTCTTGGCGTTCTCGAAGGGTATTTTGAATTGTTTTATCCCGATCTCCATCACCCAATCCTCTGAGCGATCCTTAATTTCGCAGAACGAGAACGAGGATTATTGACAATTTCTTCTTCTTGTGCTGTTATTGGCTTTTTTGTCAAAATTTGCAACAAGGGTGAATTCCTCAGACCATGTTTAACCAAACGGTCTTCCAAGCTATGAAAACTGATAATCGCAATTCTGCCACCAGATACAAGCGCCTGTGGTGCTTTGGCGATCAAGATTTCTAAAGACTTTAACTCATCATTGACCACAATTCGCAGCGCTTGAAAAACACGAGTCGCAGGGTTAATTCTGCCATAACGGTATTTGGGGGGAACACTGTAGGCGATCGCCTGTGCTAACTGTGTGGTAGTCTCAAATGGACGCTGTTCGACAATGCGTCTAGCAATGCGCCGTGAGAGTCTTTCTTCACCATATTTAAAAAAAACATCTGCTAATTGAGCCTCATCCCAATCATTAATCACATCTGCTGCTGTTAGAGATTGTTGTTTATTCATTCGCATATCCAAATTAGCTTCATGGCGAAAGCTAAAACCCCTGTTTGCTGTGTCCAGATGGTAAGAACTCACTCCCAAATCAGCGAGAATACCAGCGAAACTACTAAGTGGAAATTCGTAAGCAGCAAAATTACTGTGGATAAATGTGACACGTTCCCCAAACTCAGCTAACTCCTTTTGCGCCGCCGCCAAAGCATCCTCATCTTGGTCAATAGCGGTGACTCGCACATCGGTTGCAGCTTCTAAAATTAAACGAGTGTGACCTCCACCCCCAACTGTTGCATCTAAATAATGCCCACTAGGACGCAATGCTAAACCCTCAATCACTGCTTGAGGTAAGACAGGAATATGAGAAAAAGTCGGTTCTTCAATATCTATCGGTTCGATGGAATGAGAATTCATGTTGACTGGGTGCAAAATTAGACAATCTTTCTATTTTCTCTTGTCCCAAATCAATCTTAAGTTAAAGCCATACTTATGGATTTGCTGAGGACACACTAGCATAGCCTATGGTAATCTTCTTGAATGCCTATGCATAGTTCTGTTAGTGTGAATCGGCTTGTCTACACCCATCTCAATATAATTAGATTAGTTGAATCCAAGCCAAACGCATGAATTCTCCAACCTTAACTTCTGGAATTTATGTGTATTAGTAGCAAATATATCTTCAAAAAGCCACCCGAAATCAAAAACGTCAAATCAATGTCCAAGTAGGGGTTACTGGCTTCATCGTTTACAAACCGGAGAACACTAAAATCTATGGCAAGAATAGAAACCCGCACTGAACCAATGGTGCTGAACATGGGGCCTCATCACCCCTCAATGCATGGAGTTCTGCGGTTAATTGTCACTCTAGATGGCGAAGACGTTGTTGATTGTGAGCCAGTAATTGGCTATCTACACCGGGGGATGGAAAAAATTGCGGAAAACCGCACTAATCTCCAATATGTCCCCTACGTAAGTCGCTGGGATTATGCGGCGGGTATGTTTAATGAAGCCGTCACAGTCAACGCCCCCGAAAAATTAGCAGGGATTACCGTCCCCAAACGCGCCAGCTACATCCGCGTCATCATGCTGGAGTTAAACCGCATCGCCAACCACCTACTGTGGTTTGGTCCCTTCCTTGCTGACGTGGGCGCTCAAACTCCCTTTTTCTACCAGTTCCGCGAACGGGAAATGATTTATGACCTGTGGGAAGCTGCTACAGGTTATCGCATGGTTAACAACAACTACTTCCGCATTGGGGGAGTAGCGGTTGATTTACCCTACGGTTGGGTAGACAAGTGTGAAGACTTTTGCGACTACTTAATACCCAAAATAGATGAGTACGAACGCTTAGTTACCAATAATCCTATTTTCCGTCGGCGTGTTGAAGGTATTGGAACCATCAGCCGCGAAGAAGCAATTAACTGGGGACTTTCTGGCCCAATGTTACGTGCATCTGGTGTCAAGTGGGATTTGCGGAAAGTAGATCACTATGAATGTTACGACGACCTCGACTGGGAAGTACAGTGGGAAACTGCCGGAGATTGTTTAGCCCGTTATATGGTGCGGATGCGGGAGATGCGTGAATCCGTGAAAATTCTTCGTCAGGCCCTGAAAGCACTACCAGGCGGTCCATACGAAAATCTAGAAGCCAAGCGGATGCAAGCGGGTAAAAAATCCGAGTGGGATGATTTTGATTATCAATACATTGCTAAGAAAGTTTCTCCTACTTTTAAGATTCCCAAAGGCGAAATTTACAGCCGCGTCGAAAGTGGTAAAGGTGAATTGGGAATTTATTTGATTGGCGATGATAACGTCTTTCCTTGGCGGTGGAAGATTCGCCCAGCAGATTATAACAACCTACAAATTCTCCCCCATTTGCTGCGGGGTATGAAGGTAGCAGATATTGTGGTAATTCTGGGAAGTATCGACGTAATTATGGGTTCAGTAGACCGCTAGTTAATTGTAGAGTGGGCAATGAATCAATTGCCCACTTTACCAAACTCAAACAGGTTCAGCCAGCTGGACGCTAGTACAATAAACCATGTGAACAAAACCACGTTCATCGCAAAAGTTTTGATATAGTTCCTGTAAACCAGAAATCAGTTGTTCATAAGCTTGTCCTTGACGCGGAACATAGGAAGCACTAGTCGCACGACCAATAAATGCTGTTAAATCTAACTCCTGTTGATAAACAAAATTAGATTCGCGGACATTAACAAAATTTTTTGTGATCAATAATGGTTCCACCATCTTCATCCGTGACTCGGCTGGATGATAATTCGATGCTTCACGTACCAAGCGACTGTATTCCCTAGTCAAAGCATCTTCCTGATCACGATTATTCCACACCACCGCCAACCTTCCTGATGGCTTGAGAATACGGCGGAACTCCGATAAACTCTGTTCTGGTTTGAACCAGTGAAAGGCTTGAAAACAGGTAACTAAATCAACAGATGCATCACTAAGGTTAGTGATTTCTGCTGTTCCATCCCGAAATTCGACTAAAGGATGAGGTTCTGCTGCTTCTCTCATCGCCGCGTTCGGTTCAATAGCAATCACATTAACACCGTGATCGCCTAATAACCGTGAGGAAATTCCTGTTCCCGCACCAATATCTGCGGCCACAAGTTGAGAGAGTGAAATTAAATTTTCTAGGATTTTATCAATTGCTGCGACTGGGTAGCTTGGTCGGTACTTGACATAATCCTCAACTCTGTCGGAAAAGCGAGTCAGAGGGTTGAAAGTGTGTAAGGGTGTGGATTCAGGGTGGGTTGTCATCAAGAGGAAAAGTTGAAACAGTGCGATCGCTCTATTTAAATCTACTATTTAACAAAGGGAGGATTTCACTATATCAGCCCTCATAACCTGAGTTTTACTAAAAATACTCTTTCTGCCAAGCTGCATAAAATTATAGATTTCACTATATCATTTGCCAATTACTGTAAGTTATCTAGTTCCCCTTGCTCAACGTCAGATTCAATATCAAACTTCACCTTGTTATATAAATCCTGTAATGTAATTTCAAATGGAATAGAAATCAAAGTAATTAACTCATCTTCTTCATCATATTCTTGCAACGACCATCGCTTATTAGCAGTTTTAGAATAATGCTCTACAGAAATTCTATTTTGCTCAATTAACAAATATTCTTCAAAAGATGGAATCGTGCGATATGCTTTGAACTTACCCTCTCTATCATAACTTTCAGTAGATTTTGATAAGACCTCAACAATTACTTTTGGGTTGAGAATGGTATCTGTACGATTCTCAAAAAACTCTAGCTCACCTGCTACAACGGTTACATTTGGATATGTATAAATACGTCGTTTAGATATCCAAAGACGCATATCACTGTTAAATACTTCATAATCTTTTTGCTTAAACGCAAAATTCAAAACAGCATAAAAATTTCCAGCGATTCGGTTATGATTTGCAGTTCCACCAGCCATTGGAATAATTTTTCCCTCGATATACTCGCTTTTGGAGTCAGCTTTTTCCTCCAGTGCTAAGTATTCCTGTGGAGTAAAATATTGCTTTTCTCTTACTTGCATGATTTTGTTAGATAAATTAATATATTGAGTTGCCTAACCCACAGCTTACTCGGTAAGTTGTCGCATGGATGAAAATCTTATCCTCAATCCCCATTCTCAAGATAGGCTAATAAAGTTTTTCAGCTACGTTGATATCTCATTCCTGGTTGTTGTGAAACTAAACCCATCAATTCCAACTGCAATAATGCACTAGAAACAGCACTCGCAGCCATACCTGTTTGTTGGATAATCATATCGAAGGGTAAAGATTCTGAGGAAATTACATTCATTACTTGTTGCAGTTCTGGTGGCAAATCAGGCAAGATTAATTGTTGCGGTTCTGAGTAAACTAGAGAAGAATCTATTTTTGGTATTGCTCCCAGCATTTTTAATAATTCATCTAATTCTTTTAAAATGGGAGCAGCACCTTGACTAAGTAATTTTAAGCATCCTTGAGATGGGTAATCATCAATTCTACCCGGTAAAACATAAACATCTCTACCAAATTCATTCGCATAGTTAGCGGTAATTAAAGCACCTGATTTTAAAGGCGCTTCCATCACCAAGACAGCACGACTCAACCCAGCAATAATCCGATTGCGACGAGGAAATTGAGTGCGATCAGGTGGGGTTTTGGCTGGGTACTCACTCAAAACTAACCCCGCACTTAAAATTTGTTTATATAATTGCTGATTCTTTGCTGGATAGATAATATCTACACCAGTACCTAAAACTGCTATGGTGCGTCCTCCAGCTTTCAAAGCTGCGGTGTGACTTTCTGTATCAATTCCCTCTGCTAGACCAGAAACAACTGTAAAACCGTTTTTAGCTAAAGCTGTACTAATTTGATGAGTCCAACGGATACCATATTCCGAAGGTTGACGCGTACCAACGATCGCAACTAATGGAGTTTCACCTAGATTTTCTGCAAGTTCGACTTCACCACGAAAATATAGCAATGGTGGGGGACTAGGAATTTCTAGTAGCAAGCGGGGATATTCTGGATCTGCTGGTGTCCAAAAATCCGGATTTTGTTCTTGATGCTGGATAAGTAATTGTTCAGGATGAAGATGCGATCGCTGTCTTACTACTTTTTGCAATGTCTGAAAACCAAAACCTTCCACCGCTTGTAACTGTGCTGGACTAGCTTCCCAAGCAGCCTGGAGCGTGCCAAAATGCTGTTGTAATCGTTGCAGTAATACCGGGCCAATCCCTGATATTTGTGACCAAGCTAGCCAATACGCACTTTCAACTGTCAATTCTCAATCCTCGTTGAGTATTAAGTCAAGATTACTCGCGTTGATTGTCATTTGTCATTGGTCATTGGTCATTTAGCAGAACGTTTTGATTCTAAATAGGTAAACACTGACTTATCTCCAATATCTGCTGGAATTGCCTGTATTGTCTTCCGCATAGCAAAAATTACAAATAAAATTGCCCAAGTTCCTAACAAAACCTGTCCTAACTGTGTTGGCAATATACCAACTAAATGCCCAAGTAGCAATAAAGGTACGATGGGAGTTAAGAATTTTGTTTCCAGACGATTGAAACAAAATGCTTCTTTAAAATAAATACCAGTCAAAGCTGCAAAAGTAAAACCAACACCCAATAATGTCAATGGTTGAGTGTAAAGAGTAATAGCTAAAGGCTCACTATTTGTAATTGCTAAGATAATTGCGGATATACTACCAATGAGCCAAAAAACCTGTAAGGCTCGGTGCAACTCCACCATGTAAATATGAATTGTGAGTAAACTAATACCAAATCCTAGACTGAAACAGGCGTATAAAGGTGTCAGTAATTGAAAAATAGTGGGGTTAGGATTCAACAATACTAAAGCACTGCCCACAGCAAAGCAAATTGCAGCTAGCATTAACCCACTACGGTAAATAATCACGCCCTTGCGATCGCCCTCAGTAATCGTAAATTCACCAAATTGACCTTGATAAACTTCTGGTGCTGATATTGTTTGAGTAGTCATATGTCAAATTTGTTGGTGGTTGGTGGTTGATCAATGGTTATTTTCTTCATCTGCGATGTCTCCCTTGTCCCCCGTGTCCCTTTCTAATCACTCTCGATCACTACTTGTATGGTATCTCCCAAATTCATCTGTAACTGCGATCGCGCGTCACCAGTATTGATAGCCAATTCTACCCAACCGTGACTACCAACGAGGGCGATCGCATCGCCAATTTCCCCATCTCCATAAGTTTGACGTCCTGGTATGATTTTGTCACTCGCAAGTACGCCCCAACTTTTGCTTTGTAGGTAAGTTCCAGGAATATTGCTGACTAAGTTACCAAAATGATCAATATATTGAATACAACCTGTGATCATATTCTCGCTTTGACTGCATTCGACTATCTCTAGCTTGACTAAGCTTTCTAGATTGATTTCTGTTCCTAGCTGTTCGAGAGGAACACCACAAGCTAGATGCGCTCCCACTGGGGCGAAAATATCTCGACCATGAAATGTGCTGCTAGGATTTGGAGTGCGCCAGTAATTAGGATTTGTTAGTTCTACCGCAGCGACAGCAGGACTCTGACTCAACACTCCACTAAATAAGCCATTGTCTGGCCCAATTAAGAATCCATGAGCAAATTCTACAGCGATCGCCCTTCTTTTTCCTCCTACACCCGGATCTACTACCGCTACATGTACCGTTCCGACAGGAAAGTAAAGATAAGCATCCATGAGACAAAACCTAGCAGCAGCAATATTTTGCGGCGAAATTTCGTGTGTTAAGTCTATCACCTTTAGTTGCGGATTAATTTGGGCGATCGCTCCCTTGATCACGCCTACATACACATCGCGATCGCCAAAATCAGTGAGTAAAGTCAGCAGTGATTGCGGATTTTGTTGCTTCTCTAACATGTGATCCTATTTGCGGTATATGATTAAGTTTAATTTTTCTGTAACGTATGCAACTAAATTTGTGGTATGTTATGATCACAAGACATAAAGGAAATGATGATTTAGATCAAAATAATTTCTATGATTACAAGCAGAACAGAAGTAGTTAAAAAAGCACGAGAAGCTCACAGAGAAAGTATTAGAAGAAGTTTGCAGCATCGCTTGGAAGTAGCAAGAGCTAAGGGTGATGAAAACCTCCTTCGTCAGCTAGAGGCAGAAATAAAATATTTCGGTTAAACCATAAGCTTTACTGCACATTAGGTTGTTCATAGTTCTGTTGTGTTTCTGCCTGCTGTTTGAGCAGGCTTTTTTATCTTAAGTAGTGTAGACGCTCTGACGAGCCTCTACAGAATAAGCACTAGTGGCTAATAACTAAAGTCAGATAAATCTGACTAGGAAAGTGTTTGAGTCCGTTTGAACGGACTTGTGCTATTGCTGTTACAATTTATTCTCTGCCGGGATACGGGGTAGGTGCAATATATCGTCAGGGGACTTCTTCTTCAAAAATTTTCAGTAAAAATTGGGTCAATCTTAATAGCTGCAAATATTGTGGATATTAATACGCTGTATATTAGTTTCTGATGACTGCTGTGTGCTGATAAAGCAAATAGCTATCAGTGAAAGGAGCAAGTAAATGCCTGATGGGTAGCTCTTTGTAGGGTTTAGCCCTCACTCTTCCTTTGTAGTAGGATAAAGTCAAAGCGGACAAAGATCATATAAGCCCTTGGGCTAACTTGGCAAACTTTGTTACAAAACTTGTCTATTCCACAGGAAACTACCCTAAAAGTCTTTACAACCTTTTACGAAGTGCTACTAGCTGAAAACTTTTTATTTCGGTTTGATGGAAAGAGGTGGAAAAATCGTGAAAAAATTGGTGCGTTTATTAACAGTCTTTAGTTTTTTGTTGGTAGGATGCTTGGCATGGTTAGGTACACCTCAGATAGCCCAAGCTAGCAATTTTAACAGTTTTGCTTTGCCATCGGTTTCTGTTCTAGCCTTGCAGAACCCAGCAGATGCAAAGCTTGCAGATGTATATGGTGACAAAATTGATTTAAACAACACCAATGTGCGGGCTTTTCAGAAATATCCCGGCTTGTATCCTACTCTAGCAGGCAAAATTATCAAATATGCTCCTTACGATGAGGTAGAGGATGTATTAAAGATTAAAGGATTGAGCGAACATCAAAAACAAATCCTGCAAGCCAACCTAGATAACTTCAAAGTTACAGAAGTAGAACCAGTCTACACCGAAGGATTTGACCGTTATAACAACGGTATTTACAGATAAGAGATAATCGTCAATACGGTTATTTGCTATAAAACGACATCCCACTCCTTTTTCTAGGAAGTGGGATTTTTATATTTTTATAAACAAGGGAAGGGGGTCGGTTCAGTAGAGACGCGAAATTACCCTGCGGGAACGCTAAAAGCGAACGCGTCTCTACTGAAAATTTTTTGTACCAAAAATACTTATGAGCGCAAGTTCATGGGAGTATGTCAATGCAAAATAATCCTTCAGACATACAGAAATTTCAAGTAAACCAGATTTTGGAAGGATGAATCTGTACCCTTATTCTTTTTAGACTCTTTGCAGAACAAAATGATCAGGAGCCAAAATTCATGTCTGCTGAAGGAAACAAAAAAGAAACTACACCATCTAATTCTGGTGCTGCTTCTGGTGGTTATCAAACCCCGATTGAAGAAGATATCCGCAAAACTGGTAACGCAGCTCAATCTGATGCTAAACAATCAGCTACACCAGAAGCGCCAGGAGAAGATACTGTAGCAGGTAGTCCCAATCAAGGAACAGAGTCCCGTTAATTGCTTGATGCTATCTTCAAAAGCTAACCCGTGGGGTCATCACTAGATGACTGGGTGAGCAAAAATTATTGAGTGGGATTGTGTCTATCGAAGACGCGCTTTCCACTCTATTTTTATCTTTGTTGATATTTTTAGAAATTATTTAAACTTAAAAATTTTTTGATACACCAAAAGTGTTAATAATTTATCTGAAAAAAAGAGGTTGTTTATATATGAATAAATATCACTCTATACTAAAAAATTATGCAACCGAGAATTTGGGCTTGTAGCATTGGATTGGCTTTGTCTTGGCTGATATCACCAGTTATGAGTGTAGAAGCACTCAAGCTTCCCACTAGACAAGCACAGAATTCTACAACTGCTAAACCAATTATTGTCAGTAAAGCTGAATTTGGGGTTCTTAGAGTTGAAGAAGATGGGAAGACTACCCTCATCCCCACAAAAAAAATACCACTTCAACAGGGAGTTGCATATGGCTGGCGGATTCAACTCAAAGACTACCAAGGTGAGGTAACATGGCGAGAAGTCCTTCAGTTGCCAAAACCTCCTGAAAGCTGGGCTACAAGTAACACTGAAAACTTCTCATTGTCACCTGACGGTAGAGCAGCAAATATTCAACGTACAGATGAAATCAAAGATGGTGTGATTACAAACTCTTGGACGATCGCAAATGGTGATCCTATGGGTAAGCATAAGCTAGAAGTTTATATTGGCGATCGCCGAATTGCGACTTTTGAATTTGAGGTAGTTTCTCCAATTAGGCTACAAAAGCCAACTCCAAAAGCATAATCACAAGTTTTAATATGTATACTAGGAAATGTTTTGTATAAGTTCATCAGTCAACAAAAGACTTGGAGAATTTAGCCAATGAGTAATGCAGAAGTTCCTGCAAAACTTAAAGAAGCTGCTGATGGTTTAGTAATGCTCAGTGAATCCGAATTTTGTTTTGAATCTGTTCACTGGAAAATTGCTCAACAAGAGCCTTTAACTTCTAATAAAATTTTAGAGTTCACAGATCATTCCTGGGATGTACCAGTAGAAGTGGTGGATGTGGATTATTTTTTTAGAAATATTGCTGTTGAGCAAGAATGGCATGATGAGCAACAAAAAGAGAATGTTAAAAAATATAAAAAGCTTGTTGAAACCATCAAAAGTAACCTCATCGACGTTCAAGTTTACCGCATTGGAAGAATAAACATTGATGTCTATATTGTTGGTAAAACACAGTCAGGTAATTTAGCAGGCTTATCAACCAAACTGGTAGAAACCTAATAATCAAAGATTAAGAATTAACAAAAATATTAACCCGTCTAATATTAAGACGGGTTATTCTTTGAAGCACTATTAAGTTTTACTGATTATCAACTCTGGCTTCAATCGTGTTTTCAATTATATCCGAAACATTAGAAAACAAGTTGTAACCTGTTCTGGCTTCAATTGTATCTACACTAACTCTGTACGAACGCCAGTCATTGTATCTAATCCCTTGGTCATTGGGCATATCGACAGCAATGACTCGTGTATTAACTGTTACGCCGCTAATCCCAAGTCCAGGTTGATCCAAGACTAGTATAGCTTTCCAAACTCTGTCTGGGACTGTAACTCTACCACTTGAAATTGTGCTAGCCCCATCATTAGAGCCAGTTCCACCTGAGCCGTATCCACCGGAAATGATATAAAGTTCTTTTCCCTCGTCAAGTACTAAATCTCTGCTGTAATTTTCTAAATTCGCCCAAGGACCCTGATTATTATCAGGAGCTTGGGGGATTATATTTGTCATCAAAAAAGTTGCAGAATTGTTCGCAATAGTGTTTGTCCTATCTGCTGAGGGTGTCATATGCCCTCTATCAAATCCACTACCAGTGTAATCAGAACTGCTGACTCGATAGCAATCATTTGGTAGTGTGCTATCCGCACGAAAATCATCCTGGCGAGGTGCGCTCCCTAGCCAAGAAGAATTCAACTGCCAACTAACCCAGTTTGGTATACCTCTACTACAATGATGTGATGTTGCGTATTGTGACTTAACCAATAAATAGTTACTTAGGCTAGAACTTCCTGCATTGCTAGGATTACCCATTGTTAAATGCACGGAAGTTTGGGCAGGTGCAGGAGTGGGTAAAGTTGCAAGTAAAATAGCAAGCAGACAAGCAGATGCACAAGAAATTAGGAAAGCCGAAAACTTCGCTTTCTTCATAAGAATCTACTTGAGGTTGTAATTATGTTTGAGTTTTTATCTCACGAGAGAGAATAAGCTTTACAAATTAATTCTGAGTTAAGTTAAAAATAAATATTAGTTAATTCAAATCTGGAATTAGAAAATATATTTCTAAGTAAATACAATTTTGCTTGTATAAAATTACTGGGATAATAGCGTTTGAAAATTGTGATTTTAGATGAAATTACTTCACCCAAATTCATCTGTTTGGAGCGCGTATCCAACAAAAAACCTCAGTGTTAAACACTGAGGTGAGAAAGAAGTACGAATGACAATTAAGAGATTAGCGAGAAACCAAAAATCTTAGCTAACACTAAAACCAACCAAAACTAGAGTAGTAACAATTAAGGAAGCAAAAACAGCTTGGATAACGTATTTGCGTTGTTCCCAAATTGCAGGGTACTCGGCACAGTACATATTAGACATCTGGTGAAATTAATTATGCGTTGCTCAGAACCTTTGTAGAGACGTAGCAGTGCTACGTCTCTACTACTATACACAAATGCGATCGCTAACTATTTTTTATAGATTGCATAGAGCAAAGTTGAATCTGTCCTTGCTATTGCCCTAATTTAAGAATGTGGATGAAGTTATTATGGTGCAAAAATCTGTGATTGTGAGTAATTCCTACCCGAAAGTTTAGTAACAAAATTAGAACTGGTGGATCACTACTGTGAGATCATGGGGAGAATCAATGGTGGTTAATGTAGTCTGAAGAGAATGGAACACAATCGGAAGTCAACGGTCATAATTACAGGTGCTTCCTCTGGGGTGGGTTTGTATTCTGCAAAAGCCCTTGCCAAAAGAGGGTGGCACGTAGTTATGGCTTGTCGCGATTTAGCGAAGACAGAAACAGCTGCTCAAAGTGTAGGAATTCCACAGGGCAGCTATACAATCATGCATATCGACTTGGGAGCTTTGGAAAGTGTGCGACAGTTTGTCAAGGACTTTAGAGCCAGTGGTAAGTCCTTGGAGGCTTTGGTGTGCAACGCCGCAATTTATATGCCTTTGTTAAAGCAGCCATTGCGAAGTCCAGAAGGCTATGAGTTGAGTGTTGCTACTAATCACCTTGGTCATTTCCTCTTGTGTAACCTCATGCTAGAGGATCTGAAAAATTCACCTGCTACGGACAAACGGCTGGTAATTTTGGGAACTGTGACGCACAACCCAGACGAACTAGGCGGAAAGATTCCCCCACGTCCAGACTTGGGCGAACTCAAAGGCTTTGAACAAGGGTTCAAAGAGCCGGTCACAATGATTGACGGTAAAAAATTTGAACCTGTAAAAGCTTACAAAGACAGCAAAGTCTGCAATGTGCTGACAATGCGGGAACTACATCGACGCTATCACGATTCAACCGGCATTATTTTTAGTTCTCTGTATCCAGGTTGTGTTGCGGAAACACCTCTATTCCGTAACCACTATCCCCTGTTTCAGAAACTCTTCCCTTTGTTCCAGAAGCACATCACTGGGGGATACGTATCTCAGGAATTGTCCGGTGAACGGGTTGCAGCAGTTGTTGCTGATCCTGAATATGCTCAATCTGGAGCCTACTGGAGTTGGGGAAATCGCCAGAAGAAAGACGGTCAGTCTTTTGTGCAACGAGTTTCTCCCCAAGCGCGCGATGATGCTAAGGGCGAACGCATGTGGGATTTGAGCGCCAAGTTGGTTGGTGTTACCTAAGAAAAACGAGAGTATCCCAATTTTTGAAAAAACCTGGCGAATAGAATTCGCGCCTTCCTGAAGGGTAGCCTGCTAGAATGAGTCCGCGTAGGCGGACTTGGTTTGTGTAGCCGCGCAGGGCGAACATCGCCAGGTATTTTCAATTGGGATGCTCCCTTTTGTAGCAATACGGTTCGATTAAGAATTTTTCGTCATAATTTTGGGCATGTAGTAGAGACGCGATATATAGCGTCTCTACAAAGGATTACGGGCCTAACACCAAGCGTATTGCCTTTTGTAGGACATCTAGCCCAAATAAGCTTTTTTCACTCGTTCATCAGTCATTAATTCTGATGCTGCACCAGTAAGAGTAATACAACCAGCTTCTAAAACATATCCCCGATCTGCAATCTGTAATGCTAAATTGGCGTTTTGTTCAACTAACAAAATAGTCACGCCCGTCGCCCGTAAATTTTCAATAATACTGAATATTTCCTTAACTATCGCTGGTGCTAAACCTAGACTTGGTTCATCTAATAATAAAAGTTTTGGTCTACTCATCAAAGCGCGAGCGATCGCTAACATTTGTTGTTCACCACCGCTAAGAGTTCCTGCTAGTTGATTGCGTCTTTGTGCTAAACGTGGAAATAGCTGAAATTGCTGCTGAATATCATTTTTGATCTCTGCTTGTTGAGAACGAATATATGCACCTAAAACCAAATTGTCATAAACAGTTTGTCGCGTTAATACTCTGCGTCCTTCTGGACAATGGGCTATACCAAATTGCACAACTTCGTGAGGTTGGCGACGGGTAATATTGCGTCCACTGTAGATAATTTCACCACTTTTAGGGTTGATAATTTTAGATATAGCCCGCAGAGTTGTAGTTTTACCTGCACCATTGGCACCAATGAGAGTAACTACTTCACTGTTATTGACAACTAAATTAATATTTTGGAGAGCCTTAATACCCCCATAATTAACGTATAGGTTTTGAATTTCTAAAATTGGGTAGCTTTTATGCTTCTCTGTGTTCATCTGTGTGCATCTTTAGTTAATATCATCATTCAATTCCTAAATAAGCTTCTATTACTTTAGGATCATTTTTCACAATCTCTGGTTCTCCCAAGGCAATTAACTGACCAAAATCTAAAACTGCAATGCGATCGCACAAACCCATAACTAAGGGTACGTGATGTTCAATGAGGATAATCGTTAAATTAAAGCGATCGCGTAAATTGCGAATAAAATCACTGAGTTGCTGCTTCTCGCTGGGGTTCATTCCAGCTGCGGGTTCATCAAGAAGTAAAATTTGTGGTTCTAAGGCTAAAGCACGAGCAATTTCTAGCCGTCGTTGATCACCATAGGCAAAATTTTTCGCTTTTTCCTCAGCGCGTTTTTGCAAACCAACAAGTTCTAATAATTCCAAAGCTTTTTGCTTACTTTTAAGTTCTTCTGCTGGTGCTGGTGGTACTCCCATCACACCCGTAAGTATATTGCTATGAATATGCAAATGTCGGGCAATAATTGTATTTTCTAGTGCTGAAAGTTCACCAAATAAGCGAATATTTTGGAAAGTCCGAGCAATACCTAAAGCAGCGATTTGGTGGGGACGTAGTTGAGAAATTTCTTGATTTTGATAAGTTAATTGTCCACTAGAAGGTGGAATTAAGCCTGTGATTAAATTAAATAATGTTGTTTTACCAGCACCATTGGGACCGATTAATCCAAAAATTTCATGTTTTTTAACAATAAAAGATACATTATTTACTGCTACTAAACCACCAAAGCAGCGAGTTAAGGATTTTGCTTCTAAAAGAATGTCATTTGTCATTTGTTATTGGTCGTCTTTTAAAAATATTTGGGGTGACGAGTCCTTGGGGGAAAAATATGGTTCCCAAAACTATTAGTAAACCAAAAATAATTAATCTACCATCTCTTAAAAATTGCGCTAGCCAAGTTGGTAAACCAGCCGTTTCAGCAATGCTTCTTAAAACTTCTGGTAAGGCTGTAAATAACATACCTCCGACTACTGCACCTAAAAAAGTTCTCGAACCACCAATTAAGACAAAAGTTAGATAAATAATACTGGCATCAAATGTACCTTGTCGGGCATTCCAAGTATTGAGAAAATGAGCGCTAATTGCACCAACTAATCCAGCTAAAATTGCTCCTAATGTAAAAGCTAAAACTTTGTAGTAAGTTGGGTTAATTCCCATGGCGCTTGCTGCTAATTCATCCTCACGAATTGCGGTTAAGGCCCTACCAACACGAATACGTTCTAAACGATAAATCAATACCATACTAATTATTAATAATGGTAGAGCAATCCATAAATATTCAATTTGTGTTGAGAAAGGTTGAGGAATACCAAAAATTCCCACAGCACCACCTGTAATATCCAAATTAAGGGAGAGAACCCGCAAAACTTCGACAAAAGCAATTGTGGCGATCGCTAAATAAATTCCCCGTAACCGCAAAGCTGGAATTCCTACCACCACACCCAACAATCCACAAACTACACCAGCAATTAGTATTTCCAACAACAGTAATGGAATTGGAAAAGGATCACTAATAGAAGCAAAAACTGTTGTTGACAAAATCGCCGCTATATATCCACCCAAAGCATAAAATCCAGGGCTAGCTAAAGATAATTGTCCAGCCATTAATGGCAAATACAACGATAGTCCTAGCAAAGACCCCAATACCATAGAGACAATTAAAGCACCATAGGTAGCAATAAAATCAGCCATTTCCTCTTAACCTTGACTCCTTCATCTTTCTCCTTTTAATAAATTGTTCCATCTTTATGAGCAAATATTCTAGATTTGCCATCAGGACTAGCTTTTGTAATTAAATCATCATCGGGATAGCTAGCTTCATCATTGGGAGTGCGATCGCCTACTTCCAAATAAACTGCAACTGTTGATGTCCGATTTACCAAATGATGTCCGTTGGCTTCACCTGCTGGAAATCCGGCCGCCATTCCTGGTATGAGAATTTCTGCACCCGCATCTGTAATTAATGTTAACTCGCCTTCCAAAACATAAATAAATTCATCTTGACAAGAATGCCAATGTCGTAAAGCAGAAGAACTTCCAGGTTCTAATTTCACTAAGTTTACCCCGAAGTTTTTCAATCCGGCAAAATTGCCTAAGCGTTGGCGAATTCTTCCTGCAACTTTAGGTTTCAATTCATCGGGATAAGTGGAACTTTTTTCACTAGGTACTTGTTCAGGATTAATAATCATAGGAATTAACTTACAGGACTTACAAAACTGGCATAATATTTTAAGTTCGTAGTAAGGACTTTAGTCCTTATTTTGAGGACTAAAGTCCTCACTACAAACGAAAGATAATTCAAGCTGTCAATACTTGATCTGCTGTTAGTGAAAATTCTGGAAAAGTCCGCGACACAATTGTCTGTGTACCTGTAAATTTTGTCAGCTGATATTTTTCATCTGCATCTAGCAAAAAGATCAATACACTTGGTACTTTTGGATTTCCTAGATATTCCCTTTTCCCAATTGCCAAATAATCTACAATCCAATATTCAGAAATACCCAAACGTTGATATTCATCCAATTTATCGATGTAGTCATCTTCCCAATTGGTTGATGTTACTTCTACAGCTAACTGAATCGGTTCTGCAAGTGCAGCATAATCAGTGCGATTGGAACGCCAAATATCTCGGTTAATGACGCTAACATCAGGTTTACGTCCTTGTTCTTTACCGTCTTGAGTAGTAGTTTTAATAACTGCTGTAGTTTTGACTACAAAATTTAAATTCAGATGCTTTATCTCATCCTTAAAAGAGTCAGCGATAAAGTCAGCAACATCATCATGATTTCTAGTTGAACGCACTTCTATAATTTCCCCATTCACTAATTCATAAAAACCTTCTTCTGGATACTTTTCTATAAACTGATCAAAAGTAAGTTTTTGTTTCGTGCTTGTTGTCATAGACCCTCTTTAAACCTTTTGAATAAACTTCCGTCCCAACAAACCCTGTGGCCTAACTAGGAGCATAATAAACAAAATCCCAAAAGCAACAGCATCTTTGTAGCCAGAGAATTCAGATGGAACAAACGCTTCTACTAATCCAATTACTAAACCTCCTAACACCGCACCGGGAATACTACCTAAACCACCCAAGACAATTACTGCTAACCCCCGTAATCCAAAACCAATGCCAAAATAAGGCCCAGCTATACTAACACTGGAAGCGACTAAAGTTCCCGCCACTCCTGCTAGAAAACTGCTGATAAAAAACGTTAGGATAATAAAGCGATCGCTGTTAATTCCTAATAAACTGGCTGTAGTTGCATCTTCTGCGATCGCCTGCATCGCCTTACCATATTTTGTGCGAGTAATAAAATAAGTCAGGATGGCGACAAACACCATGGAAACGACAAAAATCATTACCTGTACAGTGCGGATAGGAATTGGATTTGCTTGGGAACCGAAGTTAATTGCTGATGGTAAATTGCCATAAGTATTTCCTGGGTAAGTGTAACTTTCTGCACCCACTAAATACTGAATTAAATTGACAATTACGACCGCTACACCCAAGCTAGAAACAACCGTCAGCAAAGGATCGGAACCCCGTTGACGCAAGGGTAAAAAAGCAATTCGTTCTACCGCTACCCCAACTAATCCTGCCAAAATACTCCCTAAAATTAAGGCTAAAGCAAAAGGTAATTGCACAGGTAAGGCTGCATTGGCTAGCACACCATTAAATCCAAATCTCCCACCAATGAGTGCATAGGTGAAATATGCACCCAAGGTAAAAATAGCACCATGAGCCAAATTAATGATGCCTAAAATTGAGTAAACCAGGGTATATCCTAAAGCAAAAATAGCGTAGACGCTACCAATAGATAACCCATTTAAAAACTGCTGCAAAAATACAGAGATATCCATATTTTTATCTAAAGTAATAGAAAATAATCCCGCTATAGATGAATTTTAGCGGGAGAGCGGTAATCATTAGTATTTTGCAACAAGTTGGTTTAACTTACTGTTGCCTTACGCTCAAGTTTCCCCCAGCCTACCATCTGACCTTTGATCGCAGTGATCATCGATTTGATTGCTACATAATAGACATCTGTAGAGACGTTAAATTTAACGTCTCTACAAGGGTTTTGGGCAATGCATAGTTCATTTCTGGAGAGGTCTAATACATTAACTAATGCTTACCCACGCCCAAGACTTAGTTTACACTCTCAAAGAATTAATGAAAAATTTGATAGAATACTGAGTTTAAATTTTACTTAGACACTCTATGTAATGTAGAGGTACTATATTAGAGTATACATACATTGAGTAAGTATGAGCAATAATTCCTTCTTTAATGAACAGAAAGAGCAATCTTTGATAAAAGCCAGAATTGTTGAGAAATATTTTTGGGCTTGGGCGAAAGTAATAATCAGTACTATTAAAAAAGGTAACACAGTTGATTCAAGAATTGCTTATATAGACCTTTTCGCGGGGCCAGGTCGATACGAAGACAATTCAAAATCAACACCAATAAAAGTTTTAGAAACTGCCATTTCTGATCCAGATATGCAAAATATGCTGGTGACAGTATTTAATGATGCTGACCCTGCACATGTCAGTTCTCTTCAAGAAGCTATAAAGTCAATTCCTGGTATTGAAAATTTAAAACATAAGCCTCTGGTAATTAATCATGAAGTTGGAGAAAATATTGTCAAAACATTTAATGAGCAAAAGTTAGTCCCCACACTGTTTTTTGTAGATCCTTGGGGATATAAAGGTCTATCACTACAACTTATTAATTCAGTGGTGAAAAACTGGGGTTGCGATTGTCTCTTCTTTTTTAACTACAACCGTATAAATATGGGTTTGAATAACAACTTTGTTAAAGAACACATGAATGCGTTATTTGGAGAAAGACGAGCAGATAAAGTACGCGAAGAACTGGAAACGCTTAAACCACAAGAACGAGAGTTAGCAATTGTAGAGGCAATATGCGAAGCTTTAAAAGAAATGGGTGGAGAGTATGTTCTTCCTTTTTGCTTCAAACATGAGAACGGTACACGCACTAGCCATCACTTAATCTTTGTGAGTAAGCATATTAAAGGCTATGAAATTATGAAGGACATAATGGCGAAAGAGAGTTCTGAACAAAATCAAGGCGTACCTTCTTTTGAGTATAATCCAGCCACCTCTAGACAACCATTGCTTTTTGAACTATATCGTCCTCTTGATGAATTGGAAGCAATGATATTAGACACATTTGCAGGTCAAACAATTACCATGCATGAAATTTACAGTCAACATCATGTTGGAAAGCGTTATATCAGCAAAAACTACAAGGCTGCTCTTAATAATCTTGAAGCGCAGAGTAAGATTACAGCAGATCCACCTGCAAATAAACGAAGAAAAATTAGAGGTGAAATTACGTTTGCAGATAATGTAAAAGTTACATTTCCGTCTAAGCAGTAAGTATCAAATTCTCTTTCTTTACTGCTAATTTCAACGAAGCATTTTCCCATCTTTTTTGATGTTGCTCCCAAGCATAAGGCATTTCATCCCATATCCTATCATCCAGTAACCTACCTCCAGCCTTAGAAGTTCTTCCGCCAATCTGCTTGAAGAAGAATGCTACTCCTGTAGCTTGACACTGATCGCGAATATCCTCTACCCACTCAGTTTTCATGGGGCGATGTTTTTGTCCAGACTCACCACCGACAATAACCCAATGAATATTTGTTAAGTCCAAATTTAATGCATCTAAAAGCGGTTCACATGAGAGAAAACGGACAGTCACGGGAACTTGACGAAGAAAGTCAATACGATGGACATAGTTTTGATTTTCAACTGACACACCCAACCAAATATTTTCATGAAATTCTAGATTAGGAGCCAACTCAACTAATCGTTCAGGTCGTTTTGTTAATATTTGATATATGTGCCACGGTGTTGCCTGAATCACTTTAAAGACTTTTTGAATGAAATCAAGAGGTATATCTTCGTGAAAAAGGTCGCTCATTGAATTAACAAATATTCGACTAGGAGTACGCCACTTCAGAGGATCTTCTAATCTTTCTGGATGTAAAGTTAAATCAAATCCATTCTTAAAATTATTAGGAAAACGTTTAGTGAGAGCTTCTGCATAGCAATGCAGACAACCAGGACTAACCTTGTTGCAACCAGTTGTTGGGTTCCAGGTTTTATCAGTCCATTCAATACCTGTATGCGTACTAGACATATTATGTAACCTTATAAATTATGAACTTTGCAAATTATACTTTTTTAATATTTGATATTTGTAGTTTGTCTGTACTATAGCAGACTTTTGGATAAATACATCCGGGATTTGTTTGTACAAAGCCCGTCATCATTAATTATTGAAAACTTTTTTGCGAAACTCCTGTTAGTTCGCTCATTTTGCTCTTGTAAAACTAATTCATGTTTTACTCCTGTGACAGTAAAACAACTGCATAAGCGCAAATACCTTGTTCTTCCCCAACAGGGCCTAGTTTCTCGTTGGTAGTGGCTTTAATTCCGACTTGATTTGGTTGTAATTGCAAAACTCCTGCGATTTTTTCCTTCATTTTTTCAATATGAGGTTTTAATTTTGGACGTTCTGCTACTACCACCGAGTCTATATTTCCTATTTGCCAACCTTGTTTACGAATCAGTTGGTCTACTTTACTCAATAACACTAAACTATCTGCTCCTGCCCATTGGGGATCGCTAGGGGGAAAATAATGTCCAATATCTCCCAAGGATAAAGCTCCTAGCATCGCATCCATAATCGAGTGCGTGAGGACATCAGCATCACTATGTCCCAGCAAACCCAGAGAGTGAGGAATATTGATTCCGCCAAGAATCAAAGGGCGATCGCTCACCAGTCGATGCATGTCATAACCATTACCAATCCGAATTTTCATTTGTTTAGTTGTTAGTTGTTGGTCATTATTCATTCCCCTGATCTCCCTTATCCCCCCACCCCCTTTTCATCTACTCCCCATCTTTCTCTCGCTTTTCTTCTAGCCAAGTTTTGAGTAAATCTGGACGGCGATCGCCTGTTCTTTTAATTTGTTGTTTTAATCGCCACTTGGCAATTTCAGTATGATTCCCAGACAGCAGTACATCTGGGACTTTCAAGCCACGGAAATTTGCTGGACGGGTGTACTGGGGATAATCTAATAACCCTTCTTCAAAACTTTCTGATTGGAGAGACTCGGCTTTACCAACAGTTCCTGGTAATAGGCGCATCACACCATTAATCAAAGCCATTGCTGGAATTTCTCCGCCGGTGAGAATAAAATCACCCAAGGATACTTCACGGGTGACTAAATGCAGTACTCGCTCATCTACACCTTCATAGTGACCACAGATCACTACCAATTGCTCGTAATTGATCGCTAATTCCCGTAATAGAGGTTGATTCATCGTTTGTCCTTGGGGACTCATCATAATCACCTCTCTTTTGGGTAAAACAGGTAGAGACTCAATCGCAGCAAAAATGGGTTCTGGCTTCATTAGCATTCCGACACCGCCACCGTAAGGTTCATCATCGACTTTGCGGTGCTTGTCAGTAGTAAAGTTGCGGGGATTAATCAAATTCACCTGAGCAATCTGTTTGCTCAAGGCTTTACCAATTAGCCCGGAACTAAGAATAGAGGTAAAACAATCAGGAAATAGCGTAACTATATCAAAGCGCACAGTATTTCGTATTGGAGAACACTAATCTTAAAATTGGGATGTCTAGCACAGTACGGCAGTAATAGTTAGATAGTTAATAAATAAAGCCAAAAAAGTAGATGCTATGCCGATTAAATTTTTATGCCGAGGTTCCCAAAAATTGCTGCCACAGGCGAGGATTTTTGGTATTCCTCTTATTGCCTACCTAACAGATAGATTGTCTGAACAAGCGTCTACAGCATAGCTGCTTTTTAGCACAGACAACTAGCCGATGTTGTACAAAGATATACAAGAGCTTGTTTGAGCGTATCTATGGAGTACTAGAAATAGTTGGATTCTATGGGACAACAAAAGTTTTTCTAATTACTTAATTTATGTTTAAATATTGTCACATCTAAATTTAAATTAATCTTCTGACTAGGTTAACAACTTCTAGGATGCATCGAACCAGCCTCAAAGAAAAAGTGCGTCAATATCTGTTTCTGTTTCCCAAAGTGAGAGGAGACACTCGAACAGATAGTTATTACCCAAGGGATTCGCTATTAGGCGTTTACAGAACCATGGCATTGGGACGGCAGTCACCACAAAAAGATTTTATTAACTATAACCGTAAATCTGTCGCTATGGGGATCACGGATCAGGGATTCTCCTTACAGAGACGCTTACGCGAACAGGAATCGGGGAGCAGGGAACAGGGAGCAGGCATCGAAAAATCGTTAATATTCCAATTACCCATTACCAACTACCCATTACCCATTACCCATTACCCATTACCCATTACCCATTGCCTAAAGCACTGTCCTTGGCAAGAGGCGAGGCGCGAAAATTATTAAGCTGCTGCTGTTGTAATTTTCACCTGAAGTTGTTGACAGGAGAAACACAATGCC
Source organism: Nostochopsis sp. (assembly GCA_051172755.1). Taxonomy (GTDB): domain Bacteria; phylum Cyanobacteriota; class Cyanobacteriia; order Cyanobacteriales; family Nostocaceae; genus Pelatocladus. The sequence continues at coordinate 44,714 of JBMNDX010000001.1, forward strand.
GGAATTACAAGCTAAATTGCTGGAAATGAGGACACCCCAAGCAACTAAAACTGCCGTTTTGGTGATCGGAGGCGCAGAAGATAAAGTCCATGGTCGTGAGATTTTGCGGACTTTTTTTGCTCGTGCTGGTGCTAATGACGCCTATATTGCAATTATTCCTTCTGCCTCTCGCGAACCTTCGATCATTGGTGGTCGGTATATTCGCATTTTTGAAGATATGGGTGCCAAGAAGGTTGAGCTTCTGGACATACGGGACAGAGAACAGTCTGAATACCGTGATTACCGACAGTCCCTGGAAGCTTGTACCGGGGTTTTTTTGACAGGAGGTGATCAATTGCGACTGTGTGGGGTTTTATCAGACACACCAGCAATGGACATTATCCGGCAGCGAGTTAGGTCTGGAGAACTAACTCTAGCAGGTACTAGCGCAGGCGCGGCAGTCATGGGACATCACATGATTGCAGGTGGTGGTAGTGGGGAGTCACCCAATCGTTCTTTAGTGGACATGGCGACGGGCTTAGGATTTATACCTGAAGTAATTGTAGACCAACATTTTAACAATCGTAATCGTATGGGGCGTTTGATGAGCGCGATCGCTTCTCATCCAGATCGCCTGGGTATCGGCATTGATGAAGATACTTGTGCGTTGTTTGAGCGTGATGGTTGGTTACAAGTTTTGGGTAAAGGTTCAGTTACAATAGTAGATCCGACCGAAGTGACTCACACCAACGAACCTCATGTGGGAGCAACTGAACCTTTGAATCTTCACAATTTGCGCTTACACATTCTTAGTCATGGCGATCGCTTCCATCTTTACCAACGTACCGTCCTACCTGCTGTTTACCGCATATCCAGCTGACGGGCTTAAGTATCTGAAGCTACACTGAATTGACCGCAAAATTATAACGTTGCACCAAGAAAGTGAGAGTAATACGATGTAAGAAGAAATAACTGTTTACTATAAACAGTTTGGCGGTCAATTTCAGTAAGAAACTAGAATTTTGGTTCCGAATCTCCATCTACCTATTCCCATGAGAATCCTCAAAATCCAGACCTTACGCGGCCCCAACTACTGGAGCATTCGACGCCACAAGCTAATCGTCATGCGCCTTGATCTAGAAAATCTTGCCGAGACGCCCTCAAATGAGATCCCCGGCTTTTATGAAGGATTAGTTGAGGCTCTGCCTAGTCTGGAGGGTCACTACTGCTCACCTGGCTGTCGTGGTGGTTTCTTGATGCGAGTGCGTGAAGGCACCATGATGGGCCACATCGTGGAGCATGTAGCTTTAGAACTACAAGAATTAGCGATGATGCACGTCGGCTTCGGTCGTACTCGTGAAACGTCTACATCCGGTGTTTACCAAGTCGTATTTGAGTATCTAAATGAGGAAACCGGACGTTATGCAGGTAGAGCCGCAGTCCGGCTGTGCCAAAGCATTATTGACCGAGGCCGTTATCCAAAGGCAGAGTTAGAACAAGATTTACAAGACCTCAAAGACTTATGGCGTGATTCCGCTTTGGGACCTTCTACAGAGTCAATCATCAAAGAAGCTGAAAAAAGAGGTATTCCCTGGATGCAACTAGAGGCGCGCTTCTTGATTCAACTAGGCTATGGTGTCAACCAAAAGCGGATGCAGGCAACCATGACCGATAATACCGGAATCTTGGGTGTAGAGTTGGCTTGTGACAAAGAAGCCACCAAACGCATTCTCGCTAGTACTGGTGTGCCAGTACCGAGAGGTACGGTGATTAACTTTTTGGACGATTTGCAAGAAGCAATAGAATACGTCGGTGGTTATCCGATTGTGATCAAACCCTTAGATGGTAATCACGGGCGTGGAATCACTATCGACATTCAAAGTAAGGAAGAAGCAGAAGCAGCTTACGACGCAGCCAGACAAGTTTCTCGCTCAATTATTGTGGAGCGGTATTACAACGGGCGTGACCATCGAGTCTTGGTTGTAAATGGTAAAGTGGTGGCGGTTGCGGAACGGGTACCTGCTCATGTGGTCGGTGATGGCAGATCTACGATCGCGGAATTAATCGAGGAAACGAACAAAGACCCAAATCGTGGTGATGGACATGATAAAATTCTCACCAAAATTGAACTTGACCGCACCAGTTATCAGTTATTGGAAAGGCAAAATTACACCCTCGACAGTGTATTAGCCAAAGACGAAATTTGCTATTTGCGGGCAACGGCAAACTTGAGTACAGGTGGCATTGCTGTAGACCGGACAGATGAAATTCACCCAGAAAACGTTTGGTTAGCCCAGCGCATCGTCAAGATTATCGGTTTGGATATCGCCGGCATAGATGTTGTAACATCGGATATTAGCCGCCCTGTACGCGAGGTTGACGGTGTGGTTGTAGAGGTAAATGCTGCTCCCGGTTTCCGGATGCACGTTGCCCCTAGTCAAGGCATTTCCCGCAATGTTGCCGGTGCAGTAATTGATATGCTGTTCCCCAACGAACAAGCCAACTGTATTCCTGTATTAACTGTCACAGGAACAAACGGTAAAACTACTACTACTCGCTTATTAGCTCACATCTATAAACAGACTAATAAGGTAGTAGGGTATACCACTACAGATGGAACGTATATCGGAGATTACTTAGTAGAAGTAGGGGACAACACAGGTCCCCAAAGCGCCCAATTAATCTTGCAAGACCCGACAGTAGAAGTAGCAGTTTTAGAAACAGCCAGGGGTGGGATTCTCCGCTCTGGATTAGCTTTTGAAGCAGCCAACGTCGGTGTAGTATTAAATATTGCTGCTGATCATTTGGGTATTGGTGACATTGACACAATTGACCAATTGGCACACCTCAAGAGTGTAGTTGCCGAAGCTGTTTATCCTGATGGCTACGCTGTTCTCAATGCCGATGATCCCCGTGTAGCGGCGATCGCTGAACGAACAAAAGCTAATATTGCTTACTTCACCATGAACCCAGAATCGGAATTGGTGCGAAACCACATCCAAAAGGGCGGAGTTGCAGCAGTTTATGAAAATGGCTTTTTGTCAATCTTAAAAGGCGATTGGACACACCGGATTGAACGAGCAGAAAATATTCCCCTGACTATGGGTGGACGAGCGCCATTTATGATTGCTAACGCCTTGGCGTCTTCCTTGGCGGCCTTTGTGCAAAATGTGTCAATTGAGCAAATTCGATCTGGTTTAAACACATTCCGGGCTTCGGTAAGTCAAACGCCAGGACGGATGAACTTGTTTAACTTGGGTAACTTCCACGCTTTAGTAGATTATGCCCACAACCCCCATAGTTACGAAGCCTTGGGTTCCTTTGTTCGTAACTGGACAAATGGCGATCGCATTGGTGTGATCGGTGGCCCTGGCGATCGACGTGATCAAGACTTTGTGACTTTGGGTAAACTGTCAGCCGAAATATTTGACCATGTAATTATCAAAGAAGACGACGACACCAGAGGAAGGGCGCGGGGTTCGGCTGCGGAATTAATTATTCAAGGTATTAAACAAGTCAATCCTAATTACGAATACGAAGCAATTCTGGATGAAACCCAAGCGATTAACAAAGCTTTGGATATCGCCCCTGAGAACAGTTTGGTGGTGATCCTACCAGAAAGTGTCAATCGTGCCATCAAGTTGATTAAGGCGCGTGGTGTCGTTAAGGAAGAAATTCCTCAACAAAATACCACCCCTCCACCAATAGATTCTCAAATGGGTGTGACTTCATCTGTTGTCAAATCAATTATTTAGTCATTTGTCATTCGTCATTTGTGTTTACAAAAGACAAATGACCAAGGACAATTGACTATTTATTATTCTTCTTCCTCTGGCGTGGAATCCTCGTCGATGGTAGTTTTATTCATTTCTTCTTTAAAACCTCGCAAGGTTTTACCTAGCGCGCTTCCCAGTTCCGGGATTTTTTTTGGCCCAAAAACTAGCAAGGCGACGATCGCTATTACACCTACTTCTGTCCATCCTAGTCCAAACATATGTATCTCCAGTGAAAAAACCTTACTTAAATATAGTAGGGTGGAGAATGTCTACATGAAACATGTGACAAGGGATAAAGGGGACTTATCAATTCAACATTCAAAATACCTTCGGAAGGCGCTTTGCGTCTACAAAATTCAAAATTAGGAATGTGGATGAAATAAAATGCAAAACTTAGTACAGGATTTCAAAAGTTCGTAACGAATTAAGTTCATAAAAACTCTGCGTCCCTCTGTTGCTGACTCCACGTCCCTCTGCGTTTAAAAAAGCTACGAATTGATGCAAAGCTGTACTTAGTTTAAAGATGCTTGGATACTTCTGTGAGCTGATAAATCCATGTTCCTTAGTAATGTGCAATCCTTAAGATTCCTATAGCTTTGACTTAACATATCGTTAGTAAATTGAGAGTAAATGATCTCAGCAAAGATACGGTGGTGTGCTTAAGGAGGAGCAGTGAAGAGATATTTAAATTTCTATTCAATCAAAGACGTTATCAGATCAGATCTGGATAAAGCATTTGGGTGGCTACACCATAATTGGAGGCAAAAATTACTCATGCGCCTCTCAATTATTGTACTTGTAACCCTTTTCTTAACTTTAACAGCAAATTCCATAGTAGCCAAGTCAATATCAAGCATATCACAACCTAAAGTGATCTTGATTTCACTTGATGGCGCAACTCCGGATTTTGTTGAGCAGTATCTTGCTCAAGGTATCCTTAGTCCAAACCAGGGATTGGGACTGATTAAAAAGAAGGGAGTTTATGCAGAGCGAAATATAACCTGTAGTGCGTCTCTGACGGCTGCTTGTCATGTAGCGATCGCCACCGGTTCCACAGCCGCTCGCAATGACATCAACGCCAATACATTCCACCTAGTTGCTAGTCCCTTCACTTCTAATATCAGTGGTTTTGGCGCTCCCATAGGAGGCTATTCGACCAAAGAACCGAGTGAAAGTATACAACCTACTGCTGATCCCCTGTGGATTGGACTCCTGCAAAATGGCAAAAAGGTTGTGACTGCGACTTTTCCAGGAGCAGATGGAGTAGATGTGAAAGTACCGGGTTTAACTAATAGCCCGATTATTCAATCTGCTAACAAGAGGACTGTATCTTACACAGTTCCCTTTGGAGCTTTTGCGGGAGTCAGTGCTAAAGGTTTTAGTCTGACGACAGCTAACTTTAGCTCTGCTCCCAACCAAACGATTAGTCAACTCAGTGCGGCGAAAAAAGTTTCCTACAGCCCAATCCTACAAGCTTCTTTAGGCGATCAGTTCACTGTTGGTGGTGTCAAATATGACATTCAAGTTGCGGCGCTTGACACAACAAGCGATCGCCAAACTAACTACGACACTCTAGTATTTTTCGATGCCACAATTGGCATTCAACCTGGGCCTTTCAGCTTACCTTCCACTGGTCCAGCTTATGTAAAAGCACGGAATCAAAAATCTGATTTATTTTACCTGGAAGGTAGTTCCAACAAAGCTGGAACTGCTTTTTATGTCAGTAATCTTGCTCCTGATCTCAGCACAGTTCGGATTGCTCGCTACTCTGCTTACAATATTCCGAGTACTCCAGCAGTTCAAAGTAGTGTTGATGACATCCTTAATAATGTTGGTTTCTGGTCGCCCCAGGCTGATTTTCGCATTCTAGAAAAACTCAGTCCTGGATTTACCGATTTCCCTGATAGTGAACTGGAAGCTATTTATGAAGACCAAGTTCAACTTTTTGTAGACTATCAGACTAGGGTCGGGTTAAGAGCAATTAACCAAAATCCCAACGCCGATCTGGTAATGATTTATATCGAGCAACCCGATGGCTCTGAGCATCAGTTTCTCCTGACTGACTCCCGTCAGCCAACTGATCCGACTAATCCCAATACAATTGGTGCAGGACAAGATCAAGCAAAGGTCGCTCGCTATAAGTCTTATGTACAAGCTGCCTATCAGACTGCTGATAATGGTGTGCAACGCATCATCAATGCAGTTGGTACAGATAAAAAGGGTAGACCGAAGAGTAACATCATTGTTGTATCAGACCACGGCTTTTCCAGCTTCCACACAGCAGTTAATCTCAATAATTTCCTCAAGAGTAAAGGTTTTGACTCGAATAAAGTCCGAGCGGTGACATCCGGTCCTGCTACCAATATCTACATTAATCTTCAAGGACGTGAACCTAATGGGATCGTCAGTCGCACAGAATATATCACTTTGCAACAGCAAATTGTCACAAGCCTGAAGGAATTAGTAGATAAAAATCCCAACTATATACAGGGAGAAGCGCAAGCTATTTTCGATCAGATTTATGCTCGTCCGTTACCAGATGATTTAAATGACCCAACATTTGGCTTAGGTACTAGCGAATTTGTTGGTCAGGATACTGGTGATGTGTTCGCAATTATGAGTGACGGTTATAACTTTGACGGTACTCAAAATCCTGTTGTTACTCGTTTGGGAGACACTGACAATTCCGTGTTTTCAGTGCCTAATTTTTATGGAGCGCATGGCTATGACCCCACCATACCTAAGCTGAGTGCCATTTTCTATGCTGCTGGCCCCGACATCAATCGTCGTGGTAGTATCGGCACTATCCGCAATATTGATGTTGCCCCAACTATTAATAATTTACTAGGTGTTCCCTCTGCCCAAACAGTTCAGGGTGAGGTGATTCGATTTTAGTTCAGTAGAGACGCGTTTGCTTTTAGCGTTCCCGCAAGGTAATTTCGCGTCTCTACATGTCCAAAATTATGGCGAAAAATTCTTAACCAAACCGTATTGTATTGCCATATATTTCTTCTACCTTTGACCTTGATGGTTAAACTTCTAACTTCTCACCTCGAATCGAATAATCTAACAACTCCATCGGATGCATAATTGCAACATCCTTTCCTTGCAACTCCAGATGCTTCTGAATCTGCAAACTACAACCCGGATTAGGTGAAGCAATCAAATCAGCACCAGTATCCAACAAATTTCTTACCTTTTGCTTACCCAACTCCTCAGCAATATCCGGTTGCAACATATTGTAAATCCCCGCGCTACCGCAACAGATCGCCGCGTCTAAAGGTTCCTTCAACTTCACCCCTGGAATTTGCTGTAATAACTGACGCGGTTGCACACTAATCTTTTGTCCGTGTAACAAATGACAAGCATCTTGATAAACCAAATTCAGAGTTTTACTAGCCAACGGCGACAACTTTGTCGTTAACCCAACCGTTGCAAAAAACTCTTGTGCATCCTTTACCTTCGCCGCAAATTCTTTTGCTTTCTCCCGATACTCTGGATCATCCTGCAAAATATGCCCATACTCTTTCAAAGTATGACCACAGCCAGCAGCATTGATAATCACATAATCTACACCAGCATTGGCAAAACTATCAATCATCTGCCTAGCCAAAGCCTTAGCTTGTTCAGTTTGTCCTTGGTGTTCTGGAAGCGCCGCACAACAACCTTGAGACTTAGGAATCACCACCTCACAACCATTCGCTGTCAACACCCGCACCGTTGCTTCATTCACAGACGAGAAAAACAAGCGTTGTACACAACCCAAAATCATCCCAACTCGATAGCGCTTTTCACCCCGCGCGAGAATCACATCGGGTAAATTATCCTGAAAAGACTCTAGCGTAATCTCCGGTAAAATCGACTCCATCGCCGCCAACCGAGGCGAGATATTCTTCAATAACCCAGTCTTCCGCACAAACTTAGAAAAACCCAACCTCTGATAAACCAACAAAGGTACTAATAAAATCCGTAAAGCATCAGGATTAGGAAACAAAGAAAATATTAATAGCCTAACCAACCGATCCCACAAACCACGGGAATAATTTCTCTCAACCTGATGACGAGTCGCCGAAATCAACTTGTCATACTGCACCCCCGAAGGACAAGTCGTCACACAAGCCAAACAACCCAAACAAGAATCAAAATGCTCAACACTCGCCGTATTCAAAGCAATCTCACCCTCATTAATCGCATCCATTAAATAGATACGTCCCCTTGGAGAATCCATCTCCTTACCAGTCACCCGATAACTCGGACAAGTCGCAAGACAAAACCCACAATGCACACAAGAATCTATTAACTTCGGATCAGGCGGATTCTCCCCATCAAACCCCTTTAAATTCTTCAAACTCGCCGTCTTCTCAACAGAATCTTCCGAAACCTGCATATTCCTCTCCCCTCTCTGTTCCCCGTTCCCTATACTCTTAAATCCCACCCACAAAGCGACCAGGACTTAAAATACCCTTCTCATCAAACTGCAACTTAATCCGTCGCATCATCTTCCCAGCATTGCCAGTGTAACCCCACACATCTAACCTTTGCTTCACCGCCACTGGCGCAGTCAAAATCGTCAGAAAACCTCTATGATTTTCACAGAGCGATCGCATCTCCACCAATCCCTTCTCACTTTCAAACTGCAACACCCCCAAGCCACTAGCAGTGTGAATCAAACCCTTTTGCGCTTGCGTTAAAACCTCAACCCCCGCAGTCGGTAACACTCCTATTTTGCAAGTAATTGCCAACTCACCGCTACCAGAATACATAGATTCTCGCAATCTTTCCCATAAATCAGCTTCATCAACCCCCCCATATATCGCTTCTTGCAAACCCAAATTTTGCCCAACTTCCACCAACCGATTTGACTGTTCCTTCACACTCTCAGCAATACTTTGGAACCTCGCAATCAACCCCATCCCTTTACCCAAACCCAACTCAGACACCAATTGGGTTGAAAGTAAATCAGCCTGAGTAGGTGTTAACGCCGAACCACGCAGAAGCGCCGCAGTTTGTGATACATCCTCCGCCTTACCCGTCAGTACAACCGTTGCAGAGATTTCCGGGATTGGGTAAACACGAAACGTCACTTGACTAATCACGCCCAATGTGCTGTAGGAACCTGTAAACAACTTCATCAAGTCGTATCCAGCAACATTTTTTACCACTCGTCCCCCAGCTTTAGCGACTTGTCCATCAGCGCGGACAAAAGTAATTCCTAGTAACTGATCACGGACACTCCCGTAACGCTGTCTCAAGGAACCCGTATCAGCAGTTGCAACAATTCCACCCAACGTCGCTGATGGTGTCACTGGATCAAGGGCGAGAAATTGGTTAGCTTTGGCTAAAATTGCTTGGAGTTCAGAGAACTTCATTCCTGCTTCTGCTGTCACCGTTAAATCACCAATAGCATGATCAATAAGTTTATTCAGGCGTTCTGTGCTAACTACAACATCAATCCCTTTAACTAAGCCACCCCAACTGAGTTTACTACCGCTACCACAAGGAAGAACACGCCATTTATTGTGGTTAGCCTCCCTCATCACCTGTGCTAGCTGTTCGGTAGTCTCAGGATAGACGATACAACTAGGAGGAATTGGAGAAGCGATCGCCTGTAATATAAATTGTTGCTGAGGTGGTGCTAAATTTTCCCAAGGATAGAAACTATTTTCACCAACTATAGATACAAGACTAGAAGTGGGGTTATGCAAGGGGACTTGTTCGCTAGGCATTATGTTTGTCTCCATGAAATACTGTACCTCAGACTCTTATGCACCGCTACTTGGCATTTGCACATTCTGCCTTCTTGTAATAATTATATTTGTGGTGCTAATGGATGCAGGGTCAAAGTCATGAGAAGAATGAATGTTGAACAATTGCTGAAAAAATATGCTATCGGTGAGAGAGATTTTACCGGAGTTGAAATTGTTGAATTTAGACTAAGACATTTGACTGAAATCAACTTGAGTGGATCTGATTTTAGATATGCCAACTTGCAAAAATTAGTTCGCTATACTGAAGGTATAAAATTGGATTTCAGTGGTGCGAATTTACGCGGATTGAATTTAGAATATGCTCATTTTGAACATGCTAATTTCCAAAAAGCTGATTTGAGTTACACGGATATGTGGTGTGCAGCGCTTCATGCTGCTGATTTAAGTGATGCTGATTTGAGTGGCGCAAAATTACACGAAGCTATTTTTTATAAGGTGAATTTGAGTCGAGCAAATCTTAGCGGCGCTCATTTGCTTGATACTCATTTTGATTTTGCTGATTTGACTGAAGCTAATTTTAGTTATGCTCGCAAAGTTAATTTTGGCAATGCTTATTTACAAGATACTATTATGCCTGATGGGAGTATTGGCAATGTTTCCAGGCAAGTTTGAGTAAGTTGGATGATTTGGTGTGTGTTTATAGTAATCCTAAATATTTGTCAAAATTGAGAAAGCCAGATCCCAACTTCTTAAAGGATACAGCTAGCAAATGGGGGGTTAAAACCCCCTCATCTACACGATTTTATTTTATAGAGTTTAAGACGCAATCTTAATGATGCGATCGCCTGCTGAAAACTTGTTTTTCCGTTCGGCGGAGATTTTGAACATTTGGGATGCTCCCGCAAACAGTCAAAATACTTTGCACTTTTGCACCTATGGGTGAGATTATGTTTTCTGATAATATAAAATCTAAAATCTAGAATTAATATGATCTTCAGTACTACCCAACCAGAATCACCTGATCACAAATGGCGTCGCCAATTAGATCAATTTGTGAAAGCACATCAACAAGAATTAGGTGCGCTAGCTTGGGGTTTATGGTTAGAAAATGGCGACACTCAGGGTACTATTGGTATTGATTTGCAACCTCAACCGCATTTTGTTTATTGCTCGAAAGAAGCCATAGAAAAATTAAATGATAATGTTGAAAATAGGCTTCAGGAAGTTCTTGGAATCATAGAACATTATCAACCAGAAGTTGAAGTTGTAATGGTTTGTATTGGTAAAGAGCAAATCAAGCTGATTCATTTTGAACCACAACCAGCACCACCAGATTGTTTTCAACAAGTTGGAAAAGATGTGAACAGTCTATTAGATACGTTAGAACAACTTCTGGAAGGAGAATTCCAAGAGTATAAATCTTGAATCATTCACATTCATTAATTTCTCCACTAGATTCCAACAATCTCCGTAACTCCCCAGATAGGACTTTTAACCCACATTCCGCACTTCAAAATGTCATATATTAATGCTTCAAAAAATATTACAAAAAATCGCTGATGGTATTAAGTATTAACACTGCTATTTTTTAGGCTTTTGGCGATCGCTATTTAACTACCATTAGCCCAAACTTGATAAGACAAGCATATTACAAAACGAAGTGCGGAATGTGGGTTTTAATTCCAACATTCTCTCATCTCAAGTGGATGTTTGAGTGGTTCATTAGACATCTCCATAAATGAGGTATTAACCCTGATTGCACAAGTCTTTTATCGCCTTTTTCGGAGATGTCTATTAGAAACACTACCTTTGATTTTATGGCTCTTGAAATGTACGGAGCTTTTTCAAAAATCAAATACTAGTCCTATAGTTTGATTTTTTAAGTCGTTCTACTTAGTGATCTTATCCTTGTAATCTGCTCAATATTTTGTCTATTGTTTCTATAGAAGATAGAGCTGCATCACTAGAACTTATATAATCAAATTCTCCTTGACGACCGATAAGATAGATATCTTTACTCGCAAAATACTGTTTTATTTCTTGAAGCGCATTGACATCGAAATCAGTTTTATATATAGGATAAGCGTTAGGGGTTAGATGATGACCTGCAAGTTTCATATTCTGAAACTTTTCTTCCCATAACGTGTTCACAAATGCTTTCCGGAAATCTTGATCTAAAAGATTAACACCATTTGGTTCTCGTAGATGAACCTCGTTGGGAATCGATTCTACATTAAAATAATGTTTATCTGTATTCTTGTAGTAGCAAGAATGAAATGTTACTCTTTTCCAAAAACCTTGTTCGCGAAAATTAAACAAAACATGACAATCAGGAATAGGTTCTTCTTCTGAAATATAAAACAAAGTATATAAAGGCTTGTATTCCAATTTTAAATTCAGAGGTACATTACAGAATTTACAAAGCAGTTCAAGAGGTATAGAAGATAATAAATGATCATATGTATACACTTTATCCTCTTTGGTTACTATTTTTTTCTCTTCAATCAGTATTTTTTGTATTGGATCTCCTAAATTTAGATTAATATCATTGTTTCTCAATTCCTCAGCTATATGGCTATACATAGCAGAAAATCCCGATATCGGTCTGGCATAAATAGAAGGTACCATTCTCCATTTATTTAATTTGCCAAATTGGAAGCTAACTATTTTTTTAAAAATTTGGTTAAAGCGGAATTGATCTGTTACGTATTTCAATCTTTTTTTGCTAAATTGTAATCCGATCTCTGAGGGAGACATTCCATATAAACGCTGAACATATTTTCTTAAACCAGTTTTACGATAAAATGGCCCGAAATAATATTCTAATTCATCATCAACACAAATAAAATCTTTCCGACTCAGCTTATGCTTTATCCTATAAAATATCATTACTAAAGCATCTAACAAGAAATTATTGACACCCCATTCTTTGATATAACCTTTTATTGTCACAGGATATAGATCTAAATTACCATTATTTGTTAATGATAAACAATTAAAATCTTGAATGTACCACATCTGCTCTTTTAATTCAAATACTTTAAACGCAGTATGTGATGTATCGAAGAAAAAAGTACCAATATCAAAATGTAAGCCTTCTATTTTTATATCTTTATGCACTCCCCCTAATATTGTCTCTTTTTCAATTAAATCAATTTTTTTAAATCCTTTTTTTTGAGCATATTTAGCTGCAACTGCACCAGCAATTCCTCCACCCAAAATAGTTATATTCATGTTGAGTAAGTTCCTTGTTTTAGTTAGCACCGCTGATTCCATATATTCAAAGGTTTTTGCACTCCTGACGCACCCTACGAATTGGATATTTTTTTATTTGGAAGTCCCTTATATTAGTAGACGTCACCACAAAAAGGGATCGTAAACAAAAATTGCGATCATGCTATACACTACTCATTCCAATCGTAAATTTAATACTTCATTTATGTGTGCTGTACTTAGTCAACACAAGTATTTATATATCACAAATCTCAATTCATGTAAATATCTTAACCATTGCCTGTGTACGTAAATTTACATATAATTGAATACGTAGCAAGATTGATATCAATCAAAATTTATTATTTGTGCGGAATGTGGGACATACTACTCTCATCATTTCATTTTTTGAAACCCACATTCCGCACCCCCTACTGTCACAATCGGGTTTTTCGGATTTTTATTAACTAGTAAAAGCTGTATTTTATACAATAATGGATAAATTTTGGATGGTGATCGCCATCCAAAATCCTCAAATGCCCAAAATTCGTAGTGTGACACTTTAGGGTGCGGAATGTAGGTTGAAACCTTTCAGAGCAGTATAAGCATTAATGATACAAAAGGTAGTATATAGCACTTTAGACTACGTAAGCTTGATTAGCGATCGCTCTTCGGGAAAAACTTTTTGGTTTACTGATTATAAAAATCATTTCAATCTTGGACATGTGACAAACTTAGAGACGGCAATTAGGGTTATTTTAAATACAGGAAAATAGCTTGAAACGCTAGGTGTAAAATCATGCCTTCTCTCCATCCAGATAACGCCAAACAAGATCAGATTCTCAGTCAACTGTGGAAATCTCCAAGGTCGATCAGGCGACCAACTCGTAAGGTACGTTCTTCTGGGTGGGTAATCAAGCGGCTAGTAAGGTTGCTGACAAAGCCGTTTCATTTACTGTTTCGCTCCAAAGTTGTTGAGATCGGTGCGATCGCTACTGTAGTTCCCAGTCAAACTTTCCAATTGGGAGTTTATACCATAAATTGGCAGGGCGCAGAAGCACAAAAGCCCTATCTATACATCAATCATGCCAATAACCCAACCAAGACAGTATGGCACACACCTGCTGGTCAAAACTTCGTCGCTGGGGCTAATATTCATCTGCAAATTATTGAGGAACGGGGTTCAGTAGAAATTGATGAAAACAGGAAGTCTCAGTATTGTGATCAAACTGTTGATCAAATTGAGCAGACAGGAAATAGTTTAGCAATTTATGGTCGTCTTCAAAGTAGGCAAGCAAAAGGTGAAGACGCACAGTATAGACTTCTGTTGCGTACTCAGACTTCGCAGCAACTAGATTTTGAACTGCATATTGAAGGTCAAGAAATAAATTTAGCCCAGCTGCGATTTGCAACATCAGCAGATGAACACTTTTACGGCTTTGGAGAACAGTTTTCTCGCATTGATTGTAAAGGTTATGAAGTGCCGATTGTAACAGAAGAGGGGGGAATTGGTCGGGGCGACTCTGGTTTTAAAATCTTGAATGTCTTAGGAGTAGCAGGGGAAATGTTCTCTAGCTATGCGCCTGCACCCCATTTTATTACCAGTAAAGGGCGATCGCTATTCCTCACCAGTACCGAACCTTCTGTATTCGATCTGCGAGAAAAAGAAACAGCCAGCGTCCGCATTTTTTCCAACCGAATGCAAGGACGAATTCTTGCTGCTGAAACACCCCTAGAGTTGATAGAACAATACACCCAGCACGTTGGACGTATGCCACCTCTGCCTGAGTGGTTGAATTGTGGTGCTATTGTTGGAATGCAAGGAGGTACGGAGATAGTACGTTCTGTCTGGGCAAAACTGCGGCACCTCAATACTCCCATAGCAGGCTTTTGGCTGCAAGATTGGGTAGGACAACGCAAAACTGCTATTGGTAAACAACTATGGTGGAATTGGCAACTTGATCAAAAAACTTATCCTGGTTGGAGTCAGTTAGTAGCAGATTTAGCTCAAGCGGGGATTGCTGTAGGTGTATATATCAATCCCTTTATTGTCAATCCTCCTCCAGAACAGGTGCAAGGGCGACGTAATCTCTATCAAGAAGCCCAAGAACAAGGTTTTTTAGTCAAGGATGAGTTAGGGGAAATTTATTTAGTTCCAAATACTGATTTTTCAGCTGCCCTGATTGACTTGAGTAATCCTTACGCTCGTGAGTGGTTTAAAGATATTATCAAACAAGAGGTACTAGGTAATGGTGCGAAATTTTGGATGGCTGACTTTGCCGAAGCAGCCCAGTTTGATGGCAAGTTTTACTCAGGGGAATCTGGACTCAGTTACCACAATCAATATCCCGTAGATTGGACACAAGTGAACCGCCAAGCAATTCAAGCAGCTGCTAAAGAAGGTGAAGCATGGTTTTTCAATCGCGCTGGCTATCTCAAAACACCTCTTTTCAGCACAGGTATGTGGCTAGGCGATCAAAATGTTACCTGGAAAGAAAACGATGGTATGCCCAGCGCTCTCAAAGGTTTAATTAGTGGTGGGATATCTGGATTTAGCATTAACCACAGTGATATTGGTGGGTATACAAGTATTGCCTATCCAATTTTGATCAATTTGGGTATCGGGTTCAAACGTTCCAAAGAATTGCTGTTTCGGTGGATGGAGATGAATGCTTTTAGCGCCGTGTTCCGCACCCACGAAGGTAATCAACCAGAAGTAAATATCCAGTTTTTTACTGATGACGAAACCCTGGCTACTTTCAGCTACTGGGCAAAAGTATATGCAGGATTCGCTGACTATCGCCGCCAGCTGATGACAGAAGCAGCAATCAAAGGATATCCCCTCGTTCGTCACCTTTTCTTGCACTATCCTGAAGATCCGAATGTATATGAAATTGAAGATCAGTTTTTGTTAGGTAGTGAATTCTTGATCGCACCTGTCTTAAAACAAGGCGCAAACAGTGTAAATGTCTATTTTCCGGCAGGTAAATGGGTTCACTTGTGGAGTGGTAATATCTACGGTAATCTAACACAAGGAGAGTATCAAAAAGTGCCTGCACCCCTTGGTCAACCGCCAGTATTCTACCGTCAAGGTTCCCAAGATGCTCAAAAAGTGCTGGAAGCACTGAAGGAAAACTGTATAATAAAACGCCTACAACCTGTAAGGATTGTAGGCGTTTAGATTTGGTGGCGGGAAGTGGATTTGAACCACTGACCTTCGGGTTATGAGCCCGACGAGCTACCAGGCTGCTCTATCCCGCGTCGCTTCGTCTTCCCTAATATAACACTATATTTTGAAAATGTGCAACTACAAAAAAGATAATTCTCCAATTACTTCTAAACGCTTGTATTTACCCAGATTCATAAATTTTTCTGATAAGGCTTGGGCAACACTAGGACTAATCCAGCCCATCTGCTGAAGCAAATGAATCGCAGCAGCATATTTTGCCCGCTTGGCTCCATCTATGACTTTAATCGCCAGTCCCATACCTTCACCGAGTCTACTAATACATTGCACTCCTTCGGCACCAGCTTTACTTACCAGTTCTCCTGGAGTTAAACGCATTAGTTCGGTGTCAAATTCTCCATCTCCTGCGATCATTGCGGGGTGGTGAGTCATGGCTCGGACTATCCGCTCCATATCTAAATTATTGCGAGAAGCTAGTTGGGCATACAAGTACCCCATTTGCGCGAGTTGCATGAGATATGTGGGGGCGCCGCAGTCATCATGAGCACTGATAAATTCTTCAGCTGGCATTTTTAGCAATTCTGCTGTTTTAGTAATAATCAACTGCTGTAAAGGGTGTTTGCGTTGCAAGTAGTTGTTTAAAGACCAATTACACTGCTGACATACGGCTAGCATTCCGGCGTGTTTACCGGAGCAGTTGTATTCTAGGGGACTACGCTTACCTTCAGGAGTTGGACACTGTAAAGTCGAAGGGTCAATATCAACCCGCCAGAGAATATTAAATACTTGCCTGACTTGCTGAATTGTGCCTTTATGGGAACTAATGATAATTGCTAAGTCGCGATCGCTCAAATCATAACGTTCTAGCGTCCCTGTACTAGTAACAGCCAGAGCCTGAAATGGTTTGAGGGCTGAACGGACAAAAGTGGCGGTTTCAGCATTCCCAGCAACTGACAGCACTCGTCCCCGTTCGTCGCATACGACTGCTTGGACTATATGCTTTGATTCTATAATGCCTTCGCGCAGTAATCTAACTTCTAATGTGGCAGCTTGGGTTCGTTTTCCCATTGTCATGGGTAGTTATCTATCGTGATTTTGTTATTGGCGATTTTTTGTTGGTAGTTGTTTGTTGTTTGTTGTTTGTTGTTTTTTCTAACAACCACCAACTACCAACCACCAACCACCAACTAAATGAATGACTATTTAAGCTAAGTGCCAAACTATCGTACCAACAACGAAGGACACAGCTAAGGCAACAAAGGTAATTTGTAACCGTTTGATGATTGGTTTAATTTCATAGCTAACAATCAAGCGATCGCGGTTTAATATTTCCGACGGTTTTGTCCAGGTTTGTCCGTCGTACCAGCCCGATTCTTCATAAAAAATGATTGGACTGTCAAGGCGATCGCGTACATAAGACCAGCCCAAGTATAACCGTAGCAGTGCCAGTACTACAACGACACTTCCTCCGGCAGCGCCGGAGAGAATAAACTGCATCGTGTATCTGTGTGGAGTAAAGCTTGCTGCTGCTACTGGTGCTGCTACTAGCCAAGATAAACCCCAGATCCAAGCTATTTTTGTGATGTAGTCACGCCAGTTTAAGGCACAATCGCTAAATAACCAAGAAGATTTTAACTCTTCATACTCATTGAGTGGTTGTTGCTCAGTAGGAACCGGGCAGTTAGAGACTGAAGACTTGATCATGTTAATTTATCCCCACCATCGTCGGATGTTGGAAACTCGACACGTTCTGCATGACCCCAAAACGCTTCTAAATTATAAAACTCACGCTCTTTTGGCATCATGACATGGACGATCACATCGCCGTAATCTAGCACTACCCAACTTCCTTCAGATTTTCCTTCTACTCGTAAGGGAGATCGTTGCCATTCTTCTTGTACTTGGTCTTGTATTGCTTGAGCGATCGCTCTGACCTGTACTCTCGAATAGCCCGTCATAAATGCAAAGTAGTCTGCTAGATAAGATACATCTGCTACTTTGAGTACTAAGATGTCACCTGCTTTCCGATCTGATGCTGCTTCAGCAATCGTTGCGACTACATTTGTACTGGTGTCATTGCTATCAATATGTGTAGCTCCTGCTACACCTTTTTGAACAGTAAGTGATTGGAATAGAAAGTTGGCTTGGAAATAATCAGACATTAAACCTCAGCTGCTTTTTTGTGTCTTGACAATTTTTTACAAATACTGACAAATGATCATTTAATTGCAACTGCAAACGAGCTGGTTTTTTTGAATACTAACAAAAAAACGGGAGTCTATACAGTTGTTGATAGAATTGCCTGTTTAGTCCTTGACTTTTGCATAAACCAATTGCGGGTGGCGATCGCGCGTGGATGAATTAGACTAGGGGTCAAGAGCAAAATTTTGACAGTGTAATCACAGGTTAGCCAAACAGCCCGTTCGAGATTTTCAAAACTTGTTTTTCTTAAAGCTTGTAATTGAGCAGAGTCACCCCGCCCTGGTTCTAGAGTATCTGCTAAAAACACGATACAAGAGAGTTGACTCATGCCTGGTCTACCTAAAGTGTGATTGGCGATCGCTTGTAATATTTCTTCATCTTGTACACTGAAAATGTCTTTGGCAACGATAGCACTCACATCTGCATGTAATAGATGGGGTGACGCTGCCAAAACCTCATCTATTTCCAACCTTGAAACCTCTGCCATCTGCAAAAGTTTTTGAGGTTGAAAATATTTTGCCAAATCATGCATTAGCCCAGCCGTGGCAGCTTTTTCTCGATCCAGATTATAGTTTTCAGCTAATTCCACAGCCATTTGTTCTACCCTGAGAATGTGGTTAATCCGCGAATTAGGAACATTCTCAGCTAACCAGGCTAAGACTTTTTGGCGCATAATCACTTGATACCCAACTAAAGGATTGTGGCAATCAAAATAAAAATATTTCAAAAGTAGAGACACTCTATATTGTAACGAATCGCGTCAGTCCTCAGTTTCTGGACAATGGCTAACGGGGCTACAAAAATGGCTATAATGCTGACATTCTAAGTCTCAAAGATTATTCTATGCAGCTACTCAATTACGTGGTGAATATGAGTTTGTCAGAAATTTAAGTAGCCATGCCTGTCAAGTATCTGTAGAAAATGTTGAACGAGCAATTAACAAATTTTTTGCTAATTGCAAAGCTAAAAAAACCAGGTGAGATGCTTTCCCTACTTCTATTGGTTGCAAAACCAGTGAAAGCAAACAGCGTCAGCGATGCTAGAATCCCCTGCATTTATGCAGGGGGAGTGTCAATCCATCACAATACTGCTCGAATAAGACAAATCGATTGATATTTAAACCATGTAGAGACTAGCAGGTGCTAGTCTCTACATGGCCAAATTAATTTTTTCAGACGCGTCATGGTGCGTCTTTTCCAAACCTATGACTATTGTAAAAACTCAACTGCCAAGATTTTTAAATTTTGCTAAAAATCCTAATCTTTCGCAAAAATTAATGATTGTGGGCTTAGTTATTAGCATCTTATTTATATTTCTAGCGTTATTTGCTCCTGTATTTCAGGCTTGGGGATGGCTACAAGATCCCACAGATTTCTTGAGTAACCCCATTCATAGTCCACCTTCAGCTAAGCATTGGTTTGGTACTAGTCGTCTTGGTTATGATGTCTTCTCACGCACAATATTTGGTATCCAAGCTGCGTTGCAAGTAGTTTTGCTAGCAACAGCACTGAGTATGGTTGTAGGTGTACCTTTGGGGATGGTGAGCGGCTATGTTGGCGGTAGATTGGATAAAACTTTGCTGTTCCTGATGGATAGCATCTACACTTTACCGGGGTTATTGCTTTCAGTAACACTGGCGTTTGTAGTGGGACGAGGAATATTAAATGCTGCGATCGCCATTAGTATTGCTTACATTCCCCAATATTACCGCGTTGTCCGTAATCATACGGTAAGTGTGAAAACAGAAGTTTATATAGAAGCAGCCCAAGCAATCGGTGCTAATACTTGGCAAGTACTTTCTCGCTATCTCTTTTTTAACGTCATTCAAAGCGTACCCGTACTCTTCACCCTCAACGCTGCCGATGCAATTCTAGTTTTGGGTGGTTTGGGCTTTTTAGGTTTAGGATTACCCGAAGAATTACCAGAATGGGGACGTGACTTAAAACAAGCTTTGGAAGCACTACCCACAGGTATTTGGTGGACTACCCTCTTCCCCGGCTTAGGTTTAACATTCATGGTTGTAGGGTTATCACTACTAGGTGAGGGGTTAAACGAATTTGTCAATCCTCGTTTGAGGAAAGAAAATGGAATCCGGAAATAGTTAAGGAATCGAGGATCGGGGATTCTCCTAACGGAGACGCACTCGCGTTCGGGGATCGGGGATTCGGTTATTTTCTTCCCAGTCTCTAGTAGTAGTTTGTAGTGAGGACTAAAGTCCTCTATGAGCGCTTAACGCTCACTACGAACCCAGCATAGTTCGTGTGGTACAGCCTACTATTCCCCAATCCTCAATCCCTAGTCCCTTTATATTTAGTGAGAAATTTGCATGAACGATAAACTTTCTTTAGTTGCTGCTACTGCTGGCGGTTTTATGCTTTCCGTTGCTTTAGCTGGTATTTTACGAGGTGCGCCAGTTACATCTTGGCAGGTACAAACAAATTTGGGTTCAACTCCAGTGATGTATGTAACTCGATCTACACCATACGCGAGTGAAATCATCCAGAAAAATAGTAATTATAGATAGTTGGCTGTTGATTGTTGTTCGTTGGTTGTTGTTTGAACAACTAACTACTAACAACTAACTACTAACAAATAACTACTAAGAATAACTTATAAGATAAGTGTGGTGAGAGCAGAAGTAATTGGTATTGACTTGGGGGGAACAGCAATTAAACTGGGACGATTTACGGCTGATGGTACTTGTCTAAAATCCTTGACTGTAGCAACTCCCCAACCAGCAACTCCGGAAGCAGTGATAGTAACAATGGTGGATGCGATCGCCCAATTAGATCCACTCAACCAGGCTATTGCTATTGGTGTTGGTACTCCAGGTCCTGCGGATGCAACTAGGCGCATTGCTAAATTAGCCATTAACTTGCCAGGATGGGTTGATGTTCCTTTGGCGGAGGCTTTAGAAGCGAAAACAGGCAAACCAACCATCATCGATAATGACGCCAATTGTGCAGGTTTAGGAGAAGCTTGGTTAGGAACCGGTCGCCACTTTCAAAATTTCATTTTGTTGACTTTGGGGACTGGTGTTGGTGGGGCAATTTTTATTGATGGTAAATTATTTGTCGGTCACTATGGTGCTGGTGGGGAATTGGGTTTAATCACATTTAACCCAGATGGAAACGTATGTAAAAGTGGTAACAAAGGTTCCCTAGAACAGCATGTCTCAATCACAGCAATTCGTCGCCGCACAGGAAAAGAACCTTCCGAATTAGGCGTTATGGCAAAAAACGGAGACAAGGACGCCTTAATTTTTTGGCAAGAATACGGTAAAAACTTAGGTATTGGTTTAACAAGTTTGATTTATGTACTAACACCACAAGCGATCGTCATTGGTGGCGGTGTCAGTGCTAGTGCTAACTTTTTTTTACCAGCAGCTAAAGCAGAAATCGAGAAACGAGTTTTGCCTACATCTCGCCTAGATTTACAAATTTTACCAGCCGAATTAGGTAATGCTGCGGGAATGCTGGGTGCAGCGAAGTTGGCGTGGGAAATGGTGGAGACAGAAGTCGGGGGATAGGAGAGTGTGGGGAGTGTGCGGAGTGTGGGGAGTGTGGGGAGTGTGGGGAGTGTGGGGAGTAAAGAATAAATAACAACCAACAACCAACAACCAACAACCAACAACCAACAACCAACAACCAACAACCAACAACCAACAACCAACAACCAACAACCAACAACCAACAACCAACAACCAACAACCAACAACCAACAACCAACAACTAACAACCAACAACCAACAACCAACAACCAACAACCAACAACCAACAACCAACAACCAACAACCAACAACCAACAACCAACAACCAACAACTAACAACTAACCAAATTATTCAATTTTTTTCAAATCTTGGAGGACTTCAGTCGCAGAGTGATAGCGATCGCTAAAGTGATAGCGCACCATTTTGTCCAAAATTTCTGCTAATTTCTCACTAATTTTTACCCCATGTCGCCATTCTACAGTACCAGTTTCAGGATGAGGATGCAGTTTGTGTGGTGGAATTCCGGTAATTGCTTGAATGGCAATCATCCCCAAAGCATAAATATCACTGGATAATCGAGGATGACCAGCAAATTGTTCTGGTGGTGCATAACCCCTTGTACCAATAGCTACTGTGGCTAATTCCGTTTGCTCACTAGATTTTGGTTGCATCATTTTCACTGCGCCAAAATCAATTAGCACTAAGCGATTATCTGTATTAGACCTAATAATATTACTCGGTTTAATATCCCGATGAATCACACGATGTTCGTGAACAAATACCAAAATTTCTAATATCCCTTTTAACATCTCGATGAGTTCAGATTCAGTTTTTATTTTGTGATGGGGTGGTAATTCATCGCTCAGGTCATGTCCTGAAATATATTCTTGTACTAAATAAAACTCGTTATTTTCTTCAAAATATGCTAACAATTCTGGTATTTGATGATGCTTACCTAAAACTTCTAAAATATCTGCTTCTGCATCAAATAATCTTCTCGCAACTTGCATAAATCTGGTATCTCGTCGGGCTGGCATTAGTTGTTTGACAACACAAATTGGATTCCCCGGACGCTGAGTATCTTTTGCTAAATAAGTACAACCAAATCCACCGGAACCAAGTACTTTATGAATCTGATAACGTCCACCTAAAATAAAATCACCAGTGGCTTTTTCTGGGTTATCACCTGTGGTGTCAGAATGGACGTGTTTGTCATAAATGCGTGTTGTTTCTTTTAAAAGTGTATTTAATTGTTCTATTGCTTCTTTTTGTTTTTCAACTTGTAAAATAATTACTTTAGTTTGTTGTTGAGTTTGGTAGGTACTGTAAGCCATAACACTCACACCACTCAACACCAAAGCCATAGCAGGTGGTATAACTGGCAACCATGCCCCTTGCAAAAATAGCAAATAGCAAACACCCACTAAACTACCCAAAGACACACTACCAGCCAAACCCAGACGCACAGGATATCGCAGTTGCCATGCTAAAACACCACCGACTATCGACCATCCCCACACCCAAATAGCTTCAGCCCAGTTTGGTAAGTACGAAATTAGGTGGCGATCGCTCAATACTGTACTGATAAGCTGACTTGCAATCTGTGCATGAATGAACACAGGTGCTATTCTCAGTGGATACTTAGCTGAACCACTGTAAGGTGTATAAAAACCTGGATGAACACTACGGGCAGTAGTACCAATAATAACGAGACGGTCTTTAATCCAATTGGGATCTACCTGGTTCTCTAAAACTTGTGTGAGAGTAACTTGTTTCGCAAATTGAGACGGGTCACGGTAATTTAGTAGAATTTGATAACCTGCTGCATCTATGTTTTCATAGCCACCTGCATCTTCTGGTAAACGCGGAAATAGGGTTTTACCCAAATAAAAATGGTCTTGATCAGTGAAATAAGATTTAATACCTTGTCTTTCTAGGTAATGAATCGCTGATAGGGCGGCAAAGGAAAATTGTGTTTTACATTTTTTGTCATTGGAAGCAGCGAATAACAAACTGCGACGGACAATCACATCTTCATCATCAGAAATCACATCACTAAAGCCGACTTGCTCTTTGGGGAAATTTGGTGGTGGTGGAATTTCTGGACTACCCATACTGCTGAATGTGCAGTAAGTGATAACATTATCTAGATTGGAAAGACCAGCTCCTAAATTTTTCTGTTTGGAACGATCAATACTTAAGCCAATCACACGTGGCTGATAAGACTGGATTTTCACTAATAGCCGATTAATGATGTTATCTGGTAGAGAAAAATCTTGTGACCCCAAATCTTCTTCAGTGACACTAACAATTAACAGATGAGGATCTGGTGCTTCAGCAGGGCGTAGCCGGATCATTTGGTCATAAGCACTTAATTCCCAAGTCTGCAACCATTTTAGATGACGAACTCCCAGTACTAAGATAGTAACTCCGACACTGGTGATAAAAATAGTTTGCAGCCAGCTTCTAGTAGTGGTGTCCTGAGAACCCCTATCTTTTGTCGTTAACGTAGTGCAGAGTTTCCTGAATAGTGTAATCACAGCTTGGTGGCTATAGCCAGAATTTGGTAGATAGTGCAAACAGGGAATAAGAGATTATCCCAAATATCTATCAATGTAGCAATTAGTGGCTGCTAGGTGATTGTTGGTTAGGACATGCGGATTCAATAAAGTTGCAAAATCTTTGGTATCCGTCGAGTCCTAGGCAAACCCAGAAATAGCCTTCATTTTTCCTCGTTCACTTGTACTCCATCCTTAGCGAGGTGATAATTAACGCTGTGGGTTTTGGTACACGAGGGGAAGAAATTTATGGCGTATGATTTGAAAGCATTAGCAGAACTTTACAAAAATACACTTTTTAACGATGTACTTCCTTTTTGGGAAAAACATTCCTTGGATTGGGAGTATGGCGGCTATTTTACCTGCCTAGATCACGAGGGTAAAGTTTACGATACAGACAAATTTATCTGGTTGCAAAATCGCCAAGTGTGGACTTTTTCGATGCTTTGCAATCAGCTAGAAAAACGCGAAAATTGGTTAAATATTGCTCGCAACGGTGCTAATTTTCTCGCTCAACATGGTAGAGATGGTGATGGTAATTGGTACTTTGCCCTAACTCGTGCAGGTGAGCCACTGGTACAACCTTATAATATCTTTTCTGATTGTTTTGCGGCCATGGCATTTAGTCAATACGCCCTTGCTTCTGGTGAAGATTGGGCAAAAGATGTAGCAATGCAAGCTTATAATAATGTTTTACGGCGTCAAGATAACCCCAAGGGCAAATATACCAAAACCTATCCCGGCACACGTCCGATGAAATCTTTAGCTGTGCCAATGATTTTAGCTAACTTAACTTTAGAAATGGAATGGTTGCTATCTAGTGAAATTTTGGAAAATGTTCTAGCTGCAACCGTTCAGGAAGTGATGACTGATTTTTTAGATCAAGAAAAGGGGCTAATGTACGAAAGTATTGCTCCCGATAGTTCCCACATTGATTGTTTTGAAGGACGGTTAATTAACCCTGGTCATGGTATTGAGGCGATGTGGTTTATTATGGACATTGCTCGTCGTAAAAACGATACCAAAACTATTAATCAAGCTGTTGATGTGGTGTTAAATATTCTTAATTTTGCTTGGGATAATCAATATGGCGGCTTGTATTATTTTATGGATGCAGACGGTCATCCACCACAACAATTGGAATGGGATCAAAAGCTGTGGTGGGTGCATTTAGAATCTTTAGTTGCCTTAGCAATGGGTTATCGTTTGACAGGGCGGGAAGTATGTTGGCAATGGTATCAAAAAATACATAAATACGCTTGGTCACACTTTGCCGATTCAGAATACGGAGAGTGGTTTGGTTATCTCAATCGCCGTGGGGAAGTGCTTTTGCATCTCAAAGGAGGGAAATGGAAAGGCTGTTTTCATGTACCGCGTGCCATGTATCTTTGTTGGCAGCAATTTGAGGCGTTGAGTTCGCAGTCAGTTTAGCCTCTGTTGAGAAGCTAGAGTAAAAACAGACTTAAAAGTAGTAGAAAATAAATTTCGTCTGATTGTCAAAGAATTAAGAGAAGAAGAATTACAAATACCCGTGGGATATGCGAGAGGAAATTTAATCAATATTGACGGGCGAAATTTTCAGCAAGAATTCTCGCATCTTCGGATCACGTTCATCACCGTACTCGACTAGTTGTAAATCACGCCGATAGCTTTCAGTATTTTATCGGAAAGTGACAAAGTTGGAAATGCCAACAATATCAATCGCTGCACGAATGCGATCGCTATATTTTGTTGGAACTTTAGTTCTAGGCGTACTCTTTCTGCAACGTCAGAATTTCCACACCATCTTCTGTGACAGCAATTGTATGCTCAAACTGTGCCGAAAGTTTGCGATCGCGTGTTAAAGCAGTCCAGCCATCGCTTAAAACCTCAACTTCCCAACTACCTTCATTAATCATGGGTTCGATGGTAAATACCATACCAGGTCTGAGTACTCTACCTTTGCCTCGTGTGCCGTAATGGGGAACATCTGGTGCGGTGTGAAAAATATTGCTGATTCCGTGTCCCACAAAGTCTCGCACTACAGAAAAACCCTGTGACTCAGCATATTCCTGAATCGCAGCACCAATATCTCCAATGCGTGCGCCTGGTTTCACTTCAGCAATACCTCTGTCACGACATTCTTGTGTCACTTCGACTAATTTTTTGGCTAGAGGTGAGGGTGTACCAACAAAGAATGTTCTAGATGTGTCGCCGTGATAACCATCCACAATTACTGTCACATCGATATTGATAATGTCACCATCCTTCAAAATCTGCTTGGCATTAGGAATACCGTGACACACCACTTCATTCATACTGGTGCAAATTGACTTTGGGTAGCCTTTGTAACCAAGAGGGGCGCTTTTTGCTCCATGAGCCTGTGTCCACCGTTCTGCTTCATCGTTGATTTCTAGAGTGCTGACTCCTGGTTTCACCATCGATTCCAAATGATGTAAAAGTTCGGCTGCCAAGTGACCAGCCTTACGCATTTTCTCTAGTTCTCTTTGGGATAAAATTACAATAGTTTGATTTTTCATAAGAGTATAATTATCTTTATTCATTCACAACTGCGGTTAAACCGGTTTCGGCAGAACGCCTCGCTGCATCCGCAACCTTAAGAGTATACAAGCTTTCCTCTGGAGTGACATACAGTGGAGTGCCATCAAAAAGATGGTTTAACACCATATTTGTATCTTTAGCAAATAATCCTCGGCGACTACCAACCTCTATGGGTGTGGTTTCCTCTGACTTGACTAACACTCCAGTATTACCATCAAAAATTAATCCTCCTTTTTCACCATGAACCTCAAATCTACGTTCTGGTTGCCACATAGTTTCGCCTTTAGCATAGATCACTTGTGCTAGCAGTCCACTGCTAAAACTCAACTGAGCCACACAGAAACAGCTTTGATAATATTCTGTTTCCCTTGCCCAAAAACGGTTATGACAATTGACTGTCAGAACTTGACCAAATAAATCAGTCAAGCGATGTAATCTTGACAACGCTCCGATTAAGGGAAAACCGAAAAGTTCATGACTGTAAGTCCATTTATGGGGTGCGGGATGTTCGGGTTTAATAGTGTTGTAGCGAACGAAAAAAGGCTGCCCAACTTTAGGTAAATTTTGCTTCAGGGCTTGATGCACACCACCCAAAAGTTCAATATGTTCTAC
Organism: Nostochopsis sp.; assembly: GCA_051172755.1. Taxonomy (GTDB): domain Bacteria; phylum Cyanobacteriota; class Cyanobacteriia; order Cyanobacteriales; family Nostocaceae; genus Pelatocladus. The sequence goes on from JBMNDX010000001.1 coordinate 71,981, forward strand.
GTGTAGGAGTTTATTTTGGGTTTTTGCTAGGGCAATAAGTGTCTCCGCTTCTGGAACACTCAAGGCTAAGGGATACTCAACAATTACGTGTTTACCGCTAGAGAGCGCTGATGCTGCGATCGCACCATGATCTCGATTCACAGTACAAATTATTACTAAATCCAGATCATCTCTGGTGACGAGTTCTGCCCAAGAATTCATGACTTGACACTGAAATTCCTCCGCAAAGGCTACTGTTTTTGTGGGTGTGTTCCCAGTAACAGCAACAAGGTGCGATCGCGTAGCGTCTCCTTTGGAGAATCGCTCATGATCCATCAATGCTTCTGCACGTAACTTTGCCGCATACCCAGTACCAACTAAACCAATACGCACTTTTGTTTCATCCATTCCTAACTAGGGGTTTATGTCATTAATTTTGACAAATTTTTAGTGAGGACTACCCTGCGAGAACGCTGCGCGTACAGTCCTCAAATATTTAAGCACGCTCTGTGCTTGAAAGAACTTGAGTCCTGACTACGAACTTCCTGATTGTGATAACTTAATCAGCAAATTTGGACAATTTATCTATACATTCAAGCTTCTTTTCATATTCATAAATTTATCTAATAGTTTAACTTTTAGCTGGTTTATCCTATAAGTAGAACTTATTGTTAGCAAGTAACTAAATTTCATTACTAATCGCCTTGAAATTCCGGTTACATCCTTTTCTTTTTCTCGTAGTATCAGAAGTGAAGCAAAATATCACAACCGACTAGCCCTATAGGATTAGCCGATCCGTTTGCTTCAAAATAACTTATACTGCCGCTTGCAAAAGAGAGAATTACTGTATGGCAACTTTCAAAGTTACACTCGTTAGCGAAGCTGAAGGGCTGAATCAAACTATTGACTGTGACGACGATACCTATATTCTAGACGCTGCTGAAGATGCTGGTCTGGACTTGCCCTACTCTTGTCGTGCTGGTGCTTGTTCCACCTGTGCTGGTAAGCTTGTGTCTGGTTCTGCTCCAGACCAGTCTGATCAGTCATTCTTGGATGATGACCAAATGGAGTCTGGATATATCCTGACCTGTGTTGCTTATCCAACAGGAGACTGCACTATCGAAACCCACAAAGAAGAAGAACTCTACTAAAACTTAGGCGCCTCACATCTACATCTCTTGCAAGAGTCATTGATGCCCTAATAATAGGGGAAAAAAAGCAGGACAGACAAAAAAATCTTCTTCTTTTTTGTCTGCCCTAATACCTAAATTTGGCAAAAAGTCAAGTTGTCGCTTGGCAAAAGGCAGGAAATGCATAAAATTGCCTTCCTGCCTTATTCGCTTGATTATGTAGCGCATCTAAACATATAGACAAAAAGCTTGCTGTACAAGCTTTTTACCTACAGCATAGCTGCCCTCTTCTACTAGTTTAATAGTGTTTCGGTGACTTTCCTCACTAGATAAATTATCCAACTCCTGCACATAAGTAACCACGCAAAATTAATTACAGTCATTGCGAGCGCAGCGAAGCAATCCCAACCCTTGCGATTGCTACCCTTCGGGAACGCGAAGCGCGAACACTCCGCTCCGCTCCATTCGCAATGGCATTGTGTAATTAATTTTGTTTAACTACTTAATAAAATTTTGGAAAAAAGGGTGTACGGGGTGTGGCTAAAAATCTCTGTTCGTCAATTTAATACTATTGTCGAGGACGTGAATTTGAGTGCCGGGATAGTAAAACTCTAATATTTTTGCATTCGACCAGCCTAGTTTAGCTAAGTTTTGTGCGCCTGTTTGACTCAAACCAACTCCGTGTCCCAGTCCACCGCCAACGAAGGCGTATCCCCAAAGCTCCGGTTGACCTTTATTGAGAGGTTGTAGGTAAAATAATGTACTTACGGGGGCAATAAAGGCACTACGAATTTCATCTTTGTATAGATAAAATGTGCCAATTTCTGTGTCAACAGCTAGTTTGAGAATCCGTCCGCTTCTGCTACGTTCTACTACTTTCATCTCCTTGATGGTTTTAAACTTAGCATAAGGGCTATTTTTTACCTTCAGAAATTTCTGTAAACCTTTGGTAATATCTTCTAGTTTGGTTTCTCTACGCCACCGGAACAGATCCCACTCGCTTTCATTAAACCCCTTTTTCAGGTTGATAAATCGCTGGAAGTTGTTTTCATCTGCGAGATCTTGCCCTTGTAAGTTCCAAATATTAGTGGGAGAATCAATTATAGGTTGCAGATAAGGACGGTCATCTCCATTCCAAACGTCGCTGAAAGCAGCAGTCACACCGCCAGTGGTAGAAGAATAAAGGGCGTCTACCAACTCGTCATTATAGGTCAGTACCATACCTCGTGTAGTAGCGATCGCCTGATCTGTAACAGCAGTAGCTCCTTTTAATCCATAATAAACTTGACAGTGTGTGTCAGCACATAATTGATACCTGTCTACCTCAAATCTACGTATATTTCGCAGAGCATAGGTACGAGCAATAATTGCTTGTGCTTCCATTGAGGCTTTTGGGGCTTCTGTGCCTATTTCATAGGGTACTACTCCACGTAAGTATGTTTCTAAAGGTACTAAGTTCACTAAAGTGTAAGTACCATAAGCATTTGACTGTAACTGTAAACGTCCGGCGTAGAGTCGGGCATTCTGTGGTTTATTACCTTCGTTTACCTTAACTAAATTTTTATTGCTGCTAATTTCTAGATAATCATCACTGTAACGCTTGCCGTCTATTACCCAGCTCACTCGTGGCACTTTCTGCGGATTTTTAGTATCAATAAGCACTTTGCCTTTGCCCGTCGCTTGCAAGCTTTCCAATAGTAAGCGACGTAGCAAAGGAGTGCTGTAAATATCCCGTTTTGCCCATATTTGCCAACGTTCTGGTTGAGCGATTTCTACTTCTATACCCTTGGATTGCCAATTTTTCGCACTATCTTCGGCTGTTTCATAAGTACGGTAGGTTCCCAGCACCAATCGTTCCTCAAGTGCTGGCTCCACTAACGGTTGCATCGTCACTTCTAATTTGATTGGTTTGTTTGTAACCAGAGTTTGCTGCTGGTTATTACCTTTTTGGAATTTTAACTGCAAGCGATCGCCCTCTGTGGGTTCAAGTAACAACTGTTCTTTGGGATTATCTCCAAAGCGTTGCACAATCCCAACTCGCAGTTCTACATCATTTACCAATCCTTGAGGACGTGATGCAGCTGTCAACCCCAATAAACAAAATGTTGTCAGTACAGTATACGAACAACGCCAGAGCGATATTTTCATATAAGTAGATCCGCAGCCAGTATCATCTTTATAAATTAGACGACGAATTTCCTTTTTGACACTCCTCATGCCTAAAAGGTAAACACAGCGTTTAATCTCTAACCACTGGTCAAATAATGCGATTTGGTCGCGTGTTGGTTTTAGCCTGAATTCGTAGGTCAGATTAAACACTTTTATCACACTTATCTAGCTCTTGATAGCGAATTAGTTCGCTGACTCGTTCTCGTGATAAACCCAACTCGCGACTGATGTTGGCTTCAAGTTGATTATGATTGGTAATTGAGAACTCAAACTTCATCGTTTTGAGAGGTGAGTGATTTGTTTTCACATTCACCAGCGAAACTCCTTTCGCCTGAAGAACTTCCACTTCGATCGCCACTACCTTTTTCATAATCTGTCGTACCAATTGCGTATCCGCTTGCAGGTATTTTTTATGATTGTAGTTACGACTGAGTATTCGATTTCCCACCAAACCGCTTCCCACCCAAAAAACCAGTCCAATCAACGGTAATGACGACCAAAACACAAACCCTAATGTTTGTAATACTGGAAAAAGTTGCAGTTGACGCATGGAAGGAAGGAATAGGTAGAGTTGATTTGTCTGATCCGAACCGTATTGGATCGTCATTTCTATGTCACTCTGTTAGCTTAATCTTAAAACTAGGAAGTGAAAATTACAGCAAGCTGAACAGGAATGTTGATCTTACTGGTTGAAGACGACCCAGCCCAGTTGGAACCACTGCGGGCTGCACTATTGAAAATAGGGCATACAGTAGATGCAATTGAAGATGGAGAAACAGCACAATGGTTTGCTTTTCAGAAAAATTATGACTTATTGATTCTAGATTGGATGTTACCTAAGATGAGTGGCGTAGAACTGTGTCAGTCATATCGACGAGCAGGTAAAGTCGCTCCAGTGCTGATATTGACTGCAAAAGACACGATTACAGATAAGGTGATGGGTTTAGATGCGGGTGCGGATGATTACTTAGTCAAACCAGTAGATGTGTTAGAACTTTTGGCGCGAGTCCGGGCATTGGGAAGGCGATCGCCAATGTGGCAAGGAGATATACTCACCTTAGCTGGTCTGTACTTGCATGTATCAAATTTAACTATTGAACTTGATTCAATTACAACTCAACTTTCTAGCCGGGAGTTCCAATTGATGGAATATTTGATGCGTCATCCCCGCCAAATTTTATCTCATGATCAGATTGAGCAAGCCCTGTGGAGTTGCGGAGAAGAACCCGAGAGTAACGCAGTCACAACTTTGGTGCGCCGCTTGCGTCAACGTCTGCAAATCATTGGGGCTAGAGATTGGCTCGAAACGGTGCATCGGGTAGGCTATAGGTTGAATCCGCCGAATTCATAACAATACCTTTGCCAAATTTAAGCAGTTATTCTTGAATTTTTGCTCCAGTAGAGGAGATACCCGCTATGACTATCAAAGAACTGCTTCTCCAAGAAATTGAATCTACGCCAGATACAATTCTGGCAGAAACGCTAGATTTTTTACGCTTTCTGAAAACAAAGGAAACCCAAACACATGCTCTTACAGAAGCAGAATCTACTACTCACATCGCAGTAAATTACACAGGTCGTTCACTACTAGAACACTTGAAAACTATTGGTGAATGGTCAGGTGATGATTTACAAGATTGTCTCCAGCTAGTTTACGCTACTCGCGGTAAAGCCAAATTTAATTGTTGTACTTAGAAAAGTGGGCTTTGCTAGCAAAATGTTTGATCGTAGTCGTCGTAATCTTGCTCACTGGTTCGCCCTATCGATGGGTGGAATTCTGTTTGCGTTTGCAGGAGTGGGCTACTGTCTGAATGTAGAGGAGCAGTTGCGATTTTTTGATGAGGAACTGTTTAGCCAAAGTAAAACTTTTGCTAGTAAAACTCAGTATACGCTTGGTGAAAATCAACGCGATCGCACTCCTATAGAAAAAGACGTGTCATTAAATAGTAGACTGCTGTACGCCCGATGGTACAACGCTGACAAACAACTCGTGCAGTTTATTGGTGATTCATCAGATGCTAGACAGTTGACCACAAAACCTGGATTTCAAACGTTGCAAGTTCCACTGAGTTCAGATCACACTCAAACCACTTGGGTTCGCCAAGTTACTATTCCTGTTTTGCAAAATAAGGAGTTGATTGGTTATTTTCAATCAGCAGCTCGCTTGGACTCACTACGCAATAGCTTAAATCAAGCTCGCTTATTTTTAGCTTTGGGTGTTCCCTTCACTTTTGTCGTGATTGGGATTACAGGTTGGTTTTTAGGAGGATTAGCAATGCGACCAACCCGCAGAGCTTATCAGCAATTACAGCGATTTACGGCGGATGCTTCCCATGAACTACGCACACCTATAGCAACAATGTTGAGTAATGCTCAAGTTGCTTTAATACCACCTGAAGATCCTTGGGAGCAACGACTACGATTGCAAAAGATAACAGAAACAGCCAAGTCTATGAGTGTGCTGATCAATAATCTGCTATTTCTTTCACGCCATGATGGCTCTCTGGCGGAAACTACATTCAAAGCGATTGATTTGAGTAAACTGTTGCGATCGCTTGCTACGGAGTTCACTATTCAAGCTGCTGCTCAAAGTTTAAATTTTAGTACTCAATTACCAGAGCAGTCTGTGATCCTACACGCCGATGCTAATTTGCTCAAACAAGCCATCATCAATCTTCTCAGTAACGCTTTCAAATACACTCCAGCAGAAGGTGAGATACAATTGCGTCTTTTCACCCAGTTCCACTGCGCTGTGATTCAGGTGAAAGATAATGGTATAGGTATTCCCGTTAGCGATTTACCTTATATTTTTGATCGTTTTTATCGCGTAGACACCGTTCGCTCTCGCCAAACCGGTGGTTTCGGACTGGGACTGGCGATCGCTCAACAAATTGTGCAAGCTCATCAAGGACAAATATTTGTCAAGAGTATAATTGCTGAAGGTTCAACTTTTCAAATTGAACTTCCACTCAAAGTGTAAGACAGCGCAAATAACAAAAGGTTCGTAGTAAGGACTTTAGTCCTTTCTTGAGGACTAAAGTCCTCACTACGAACTTATTTTAATGAGCAGTATTAGCGATGACACCAACCAAATTCAAGTTTTTCAAAATGTCTGTCGCTTGAATTAAATCAGGTTGGGAAACTTTACCAATACGTGACACCATGATGATGCGATCGCACAATGTTGCTAAAATTCTGGCATCAACTGTCTTGAGAATTGCAGGAGCATCGATTAATACTAAGTCGTAAGTTTGCTCAAACGATTCCAGCAGTTCTTTCATTCGTCCCGAAGTAAGCAATTTCACTGGATCTTCGGCTGGGGAACCGGCTGTTAAAACATCAATGGAGGGGTGAACTGGTTGAATGTAACGTTGATCAGATGTATCGGTTTCATCAAGCAACAACAGAGATAGTCCCCAATCGTTGGAGAGTTCCAAGGTTTTGTGCAGACTTGGTTCTCGCAGATTGGCATCAATTAATAGTACCCGTTTATGCATACGAGCAGCACTTACTGCAAGTCCCAAAGCAATGCTTGTCTTACCTTCTTTTGGTTGTGCGGATGTCAACATCACAGACTTGGAAGAGACAGAAGATGTGATGATTTGCAGGTTCTGATAAGCTATATCTAAGCTTTCGTGGGATGGCCAAGCAGCATAGATAGGTAGAGTTTTGCCTTCAGATGTGTCTTTGTCTTTGCGAGAATGCCATATTTTTGGCAAGTTTAAAAGCTGTTTGTAACGACGAGGTTTGCTGAGTTTTGGAACTGTTGCTAGTAACTGCAAATGTGTCAGCTTTTGTAGTTCTTGGGGAGAATAGACAACATTGTCAGATAATTCCCGAATGATCGCCGTTCCTACACTCAATAAAGGTGCGAGGATTATTCCTCCCAAAATAAATAATAAGCTGTTGCTACCTAAATCAATTCCGCGTAGGGGTTCTTCCAAGACTTGCAACTCGGACCCTGTTTGAGCAATTTTTAACCCTAAAACCTGTTGTGCTGCGGTCATTTGCTCAAGCTTTTTGCGAGTTGCTTGCACTTCGGGTAACAAACGGTTGTACTCGGAGATGAGGGTAGGATACTTGTTGAGTTCTGAGCGAATTTGCTTTTCTGATTGGAGCAAACTCTGTTCATTGGCGCTTAGTCTCTGAGCAGTTGTTTGCACATCGATTAATTGTTGCATGAGCTTTTGGTCAATTTCTCCTAGCAATCCTTGGATTAATTGAGGTTGTTCTGGATTTGCTTCTGGAGAAAGTTTTTCTTCTGCTAATTCTCGCTTGAGTTCTTCCCACTTGCTTAAGTCTTTCAACTTACTGTCAGTTGGTTGTTTGGCTAAGTCTTTGGTGGATAGCGATCGCAATAACTCTAGTTGACTTTGGTGCTGCTGAATCAAGTTTTGGACTACGGGAGAATCATCTGTAAAGCGTTGGCGTTCCTGACTCAACGACAGTTCTGTTTTTTGAATTTCATTAAGTAAGGTTTGATAGCTGTTCGATGGACTCACAGGTGAGGGAAGAGGTATATTTTGGGGAGAATAAGCTATTTCCTTTTGGAGATTTTTATGGCGTCCTTGAACATCTTGCAATTGAGCACGAGTGGCTTGTAATTGTTTTTTAATTTCTGCAAGGTTTCCTAGTAGGATTTTACCTTCTACTTCTGGATCAATTAAGTTGTATTTTTTGCGAAACTTTTCAAGATTTCCCTCTGCTTGTTTGACTTCCTGCTTGATTTTAGTGAGGCGATCATTAACAAAATTTAGTGCTTGATCAAGGTGCTGTTTTCGTTGTTTAAGATCGTAATCTTTGTATACCTTTTGCAGAGCTTGTAGAACTTTCTGTGCTTTTACTGGATCGTCGCTCTCAAAGGAAAGCTCAAATACTTGCCCAAAAGCTTGATTAGCTCCTCCTCCAGAATCGATGACAGTGATTGCTAAAGGTCTTTTTTGAGGATTTTTATTCTTACCTTTGATATCTTGAACTGTCAAATCAGGATACTCATAACGCAATGAATCTACAGCTTTTTGGATCAAGTTTGAGCTAAATATCAAACCCAACTGAGGATTGTATTCTAAACCGTTGAATGTAGATTCTATGGCATTTTTATTGGTGCTTTTTGAAATATTACTTGCTGTTTCATCTTCACTGATCTCAGAACTAACAAGTAATTGCATAGAGCTTTGGTATGTAGGTTTTGCTTTCAAAGCTAATAAACCAGCAACCGATATCACAACACAGGAAATTCCCAAAATCAAAAAGCGTCGGCGAAACAGAATTGTAGAGATTTGTTTGATATCAACCGTATCTTTTTGGGAAAATAAAACCAGTTTTCCTCTATCCAAACTAGTGTCATTCACCATACAAATCCTCTATTTTGAAACACTATTTTTAAATCAATAGTCATGGAAATAGGCATAAATAAGTAAATATAAGAGATGAGATTGATTATTTACGCTATTTTTAGTTCATTTCAACCTAAAGTGATTCTCCCGAAATCGTCAACCCTCTTGCTGAATCTTTACCATTTCCTAATGAGGTGATATTGACAGGAATAATAAATTATTTTTTGTATTTTATACAATGCTTGTGATAATTGTAATCTTGGTAATAAATTTTGCTAAGATTTTATCTATACTGTAGTTTCGATAATTTCCAAGTTACTATTAGCACAATAATATTTTGTATATTAACACACTTAATCATATCCAATTGGCCTTATGGATCTAATAGAGGTTATCAATGTAAAATGCTTAATATTTAAGGCTTTCTTCCTCTATGTTTTTAATAGCTACGGATGACCATTCAGTATTAAGGTTGAATATATGATCACATGTATATTTTGGAAATTGATTGAAATAAAAAAACAATCATGGATTGACTTTGTATAAGAAAAGCATTGCTCAGAGTCTGGTAATAATTAAATAAATATTGTTGCTTTCTATATTTTGTATTTTTAATTTCATATACAAAAATGAAATCACCTAAATATTTTAGGTGTTGTACCAAAATTAAATTAAAGATTATGTAAATTCACTTATATTTTACAGCTAACTTTCAAAGAAGCCTTAAAAAAGACTAACAGATTGTCAGTAACAAATATTCTCGTTAATCGCAGTTTCATACTTTTATCGTTGCGCGTATAAAACGATAACCTAAATCGACTTCTGTCAAGTTCCGAATAAGCTCATCGTCATTCATTTTTCCAGACTGATTCGCTTGCAGTAAGGGCTTCAGCCCTGGTTTTATGCAACTTAAATGCTCATTAGCTTACCACTATACTTTGCATCCCATTTACCAGTACTTAAATCGGCTGCTAGTAACTTGACTCCTTGTTCAACTAAATGTGCATCTAGCCCTGGCGAATATAATTCGCACGCCAGGACACCCCTACACCCCTTTATCCAAATCTCAAGCTACCCCATGTTCCTTAAACCAAGCCTGAAGATGCTTCCAACCATCTTCAGCTGCTTGTTTTTGGTAGCTTGGGCGGTAATCAGCATGAAAGCCGTGGGGAGCATTTGGGTAAACAATGATTTCAGATGGTTGCTTGGCTACTTTTAAAGCTTGTCGCATTTTTTCAACTGTACTTAAGGGAATACCTTCGTCCTTACCTCCATACAATCCAAGTACAGGAGCTTTTAGTGAGGCTGTAATATCTATGGGATATTGAGGCTGAAGTTGTGTAGATTCACCTACCAAACGTCCATACCAAGCAACTCCAGCTTTCAGTTTAGGATTATGGGCTGCATAAAGCCAAACAATTCGTCCACCCCAGCAAAAACCTGTGATTCCGAGACGGTTCACATCGCCTTTTGATTTTGTTGCCCAAGCAACGGTTGCATCTAAATCGGATAATACCTGAGCATCAGGGACTTTTGACACCACTTTAGTGATAATGTCTTGGATATTAGTGAGTTTAGAGACATCTCCCTGACGAGCATATAATTCTGGGGCGATCGCTAAATATCCCAATTTGGCAAAGCGACGGCAAATATCCTGGATATATTCGTGAACACCAAAAATCTCCTGAACTACCATTACAACTGGAAAGTTAGTACCAGCAGCAGGTATAGCCCGGTAAGCAGGAATATTACCATCAGCAACAGGAATTTTGACTTCACCTGCAACTAATCCTGTAGGACTTGTCTTAATTGTTTGAGCAGTCACAGGATGAGTTGCTACAGCAAAACCTGTAGCTAGGGATGCCATGATGAATGTTCTTCTATTCAAGTTTTTATACATAGTCTGATGCGCTTGGTGTCCGTTTAAACAAAATACCTCGATTTAAACATATCTAAAATTGCTAAGTAAAGCGCGAATGCGGAGTTTTAGGACTCAGCTTAGAAACGTTTTTGTGGTGTCTATTGACACCATTTTTTTATAATAGATTAAATATTTTGTTAGATCATTTATTCAAAAACAACACCGCGATAAATTTCCGCTATTGGTAATTCAATCCCAACTGAATTTAAAGAAATAGATGCTTCCAAGCCATTAAAATCACTGAGTAACCAACCTTGAGCTTGCTTGAGTTTATAGCCGATCGCATGGGCTGTAGGACAACAAGACTATTTTGTCACAGATTTTGTGATTGCAATGCGATCGCTCATTTTGAAGCGAGAGTGCGATCGCATTATGAGAGACGATCGCGAAAAGTTGCGTGATATTTTAGAAGCAATTGAACGTATAGATAAGTACGCCAGACTAATAGTAATACAATCTTTGATTTCGCACTGTAACGCACTGTAAGTTGATGCATTCACAATGTAAGGGTGCGTTATGCTAGCACTAACACACCCTATAAGACTTTGTATTTTATTTAATCCACATTCCTAAATCAATAATGGCTACCGGCTTTGCGATGATGCATAGCTGTCACAGTATCCGGTTGCAATAACTTACCATTGTCAACGATCGCATACACAACCCAATGATCACCGCATTCCATGCGTTTGTTAACTGAACATTCCAGATAAGCTATGGAGTCGGTGATGATCGCACAACCGTTATCTGCAACTGCTGTGGAAAAGTCTTTAAATCTATCTTCTGTGGGAGCAAAGTTTTTGCGGAAATGTTTCATGTAATCTTGGTAATTTTCTTCACCCAAGATATTCAAAACAAATTTACCACCTGTATGTAGGATAGATTCAACGGCTCTTTCTTTGGCGATCGCTACAGTAATTCCCGGTGGATTAAATGTTGCTTGTGATACCCAAGCACCCAACATTCCCGTAGAAACTTCGCCTTGCTTGGCTGTGACAACACAAACAGAACCAACAATCCGCCCAACAGCTTGTTCCATCTGGCTTGCAGCAGCTTGAGTCAAACGTGGTTTTTTCGCTTTTCTCAGGCTTTGGGCAAAATCTGTCGCCATTTCTTCACATTCTTTGAGCATGACATCCGTGGGTTTAAATCTTGCCTTTAAGGTTTCAAACCCAAATCGATAACCAGCATCTTTGAGCTTACCTTCAATTAAATCAAAAGCCTCGCCACTCCAACCATAGGAACCAAAAACCCCAGCTAATTTACTGTTATCACCAACAGCGAGAACAATACCCAAAGCTGTGTGAATGGGTGTAGGTGCATTCCCACCAATCGTGGGAGAACCCATAATAAAGCCATCACATTTTTCAATCGCAGCGCGAACTTCATCAGGTTCAGCAAATTCACAGTTAATTGATTCGACTGCGACTCCACCTTTAGTCAGTCCCAAAGCAAAAGCTTGCGCCAGAGTTGCCGTATTACCATAAGCTGAAGCATAAAGCAAGGCAACGGTAATCTCACGTTCCGTTTGTGACTTGCTCCAAATTTCGTAGGCTTTGGCTAGTTCCAACAAGCCGTAGCGAATCAATGGCCCGTGAACAGTAGCATACATTCTCACTTGCAACTCTGATAATTTTTCCAAAGCAGCTTGCACGTGAGTAGCATGGGGAGCCATCAAACAATCAAAATAATAACGCTGGTCTTCTTTGAGGATATCCCAGTCTTCATCAAACACTTCATCACCGCACAAATGTGCCCCAAATAGCTTATTCGAGTAGAGAATTTGGGTTTGTTCGTCGTAAGTGCAAAGTCCTGTTGGCCAGCGTGGACTGGGGATTGGAAAGAATCTCAAAATATGACCCTTACCCAAATCCAGAGTTTCTTTCCCCCGCATGGAAATAATTTTCAGTTCGCGATTGGGGAAAGCTGCGCGTAAATTCGCAGCACAGGGAAGGGAACAAACAAAAGTTAGCTTGGGAGCTAAATCTAAAAGTGCTTTGAGTGTGGTAACGCGGTTAGGATTAAAATGACCAAGAATCACATAATCCAACCGTTCCCAATTATTCAAACACTGCCTGAGTGGATCTAAATAAATTAAGCTAAAAGTCTCCGGTGGTGGATCAATTACTGCGACTTTATCACCACTAATTACATAAGAATTAGAGGTTGTACCTCTAGCTAGCGCGTATTCAATTTCAAATCGCAAGCGTGTCCAACTGCGCGCGCGCAGCACAGTTGTATTTGTCGCAATTGGTAAAACCTGCACGTCGCGAGGATTAGGATTGGTCATAGGTATTTACGTGAGGGGAGGGAATTTTTTGGAGATAGGGGTGTGGGGGGTGTGGGGGTGTGGGGGTGTGGGGGTGTGGGGGTGTGGGGGTGTGGGAGGAGTGGGGGTGTGGGAGGAGTGGGGGGTGTGGGAGGAGTGGGGGGTGTGGGGGGAGTGGGGGTGTTGGTAAAAAATTTCGGGGATTTGTAAGATATGAATGTAAGAAAAATTCTTGTTTTTTCTTACACCCTTACACCCTTACACCCTTACACCCTCACACCCTTACACCCTTACACCCTTACACCCTTACACCCTTAGTAATAATTGCCGACTTTACGATGGCGAACTGCTGTTAATCCGTCGGTTTTGGAAACTCGACCATCGGCAACGGTGCAGTATAATAACCAGTGGTCGCTGCATTCCATGTTGCTCTTGACTTCGCATTCCATGTAAGCTAGAGCGTCTGTGAGAATTGGGGAACCGTTTTTAGCTGTTTGAGTTTTGACTCCCGCAAATCTATCTGCACCAGGATGCAGACGTTTGAGGAAATGTTTCTTCAGTTCTTGATAGTTTCCTTCTTGCAAGACATTTAGGACAAACTTATCGCCGACTTGCAATAATGAATCAATGGCTCGGTCTTTAGCGACAGAAACTGTAAATCCTAAAGGTTGTAAACTAGCTTGTGCTACCCAGGAAGCCATCATCGCGCCTTGGACACCGTTCTTGTTGGCGGTAATAATGTAGAGTCCACTGCTAACCCGACCTAGTGCTTTCTCCAAATTAACGTCGATAGACTTAATTTGTTTGATGTTGCGTTCGCGGACTAGCATTTGTCCCAAATCAGTACCCGCTTCTTCGCACAGTTGGAATGTGATTGGGGAAGGAGTTTCTTTAATACGAATTGCAGGGAAAGCTTCTTTGACGCCAAAGTCAACGAATCTTCTGCGTAGGGGATCGATGGGTTCATCGTCACCACCGTAACATTCAAAAAATCCAATGACTTGCTTTTCTTTGACTACACCCAAAAGCGCACTAATCGTAGCTTGCGCCGCAGCGTTAGCAGTTGGCGGCATACCAACAATAATGCCAGATGAACGACCTGCTAATTCTTGAATTTCTTGGATCTCAGCTGTTGTCAGATCCATGATTTCGATTCCGACGCCAGTTTTTTGGACTCCATGAGCGATCGCCTGAGCGATGCGATCGCCATAACCATAATCAGCGACATAAAACATGCCGACAATTGTCTCTGTCTTGGCTTGTCTTTGGCTCCAACCTTGGTAGCACTCTCTGAGTATACCCAAATGATGGTAGAGTAGAGGCCCGTGACCGTTAGCAATAATTTTGATGCTGCCCAACTCGTTCATCTTCTTCATCGCATTCAGCAGCGAACGAGCATTTGGCCCCATCAAGCAATCATAGTAAAATCTAAAGTCGGGTTCGATTGCCTCTAAGTTGACATCAAAGGTGTCATCGCTGCAATAGTGCATCCCAAAAGCGTCACAGGTGAACAGAGTTTGGGTTTTGTGATCAAAGCTGAAGATAGTATCCGGCCAGTGTAAGTTTGGCGCACTCACAAATTCCATTTCGTGTCCTTGACCTAAATCTATGCGATCGCCACTCTTGACAATCCGCTTAGAAAAAGGATCATGAACTAAATTTTCCAGGAACTGAAGTGCAACTTTCGATGCTAAGACAGTTGCTCTGGGTGCTAATTGCAGAACGTCCTCAACCAAGCCACTATGATCTGGCTCTGTGTGGCTGACAATGATGTAATCAATTGCTTTCGGGTTAACCAGTTTCTTAAGAGTCTCTAAATATAGGTGGCGAAACTTGGTGTGAGAAGTATCCACCAAGGCGATCGCATCGCCTTTAATTAGATATGAATTGTAAGTTGTACCATTTTGTAGACCGAATTCAATATCAAAGCGATCGCGATCCCAATCAAGCGAACGAATCGCTGTTGTGTTAGGAGCAATTTCGACAGTTTGTATAGTAAGTCGTTTGTTTTGAGGGTTCTCTGTAAGAGCTACCATTAGTCGTCTCCAAGCACAAATCATCAGTCTGCTTTTCTGACTCTATTTTGCTCATAATTATTTTTGTAAAGTTGTTCAAAATAGTCTTTTTTAAAAAAGTTAATTTGTAGCGAAAGTGTCTGTTTTTTGGCATAGTTCATAACCGAAAAACTGTACTTATTTTTCTGTTTCTTGGGCGTAGATTATAGCAGAAAATCAGTGATTTGCTTTATGACTTTTTCCTACATAAAAGTAATCAAAATAATGTTGCTGCTCCAAATTTTGTAACGACAATCCTCATTTTGGCAACCGTTGTGTCTAATTTAAAATGTTGATGGTTGATTAGCTGATTGTGGGTAGCTGCTGAAATTAGTTCGTAATAAGGACTTTAGTCCTTTTTTGAGGACTAAAGTCCTCACTACGAACCTTTTATTATTTGCGCTGTCCTACTTACATCCGCTCTAATACTTGAATACCTAACAAAGACAATCCCAACTTCAAAGTTCTAGCTGTTAAATAACACAGTGCTAAACGTGATGTTCTGATTGGTTCTTCTGATTTGAGAACAGGACAATTTTCGTAGAACTTGTTAAACTTATCGCTGAGTTGATACAAGTATTCACATAACCGATTTGGCAATAAATCTTGCTCAACTTCACTAATAATTTCGTCGAGTTGTAACAGATGCTTGGCTAAAGTTAATTCAGTATCTTCCTGTAGCAGAATCTTGGCATCTGTACCCAACTTTTCAAAATCAACATTACCTTCGCGGCTAATTCCTTGGGTACGAACATAAGCATAAAGCATGTAAGGTGCGGTGTTACCTTTGAGCGACAGCATTTTGTCATAGCTGAAGACATAGTTGCTGGTACGGTTTTGACTCAAATCTGCATATTTCACTGCACTAATACCAACTACTTTGGCGGCGTTGGCTTTGAATTCTTCGGTTTCTTGTCGTCCCTCTTGTGTTAATCTATTTTCTAAGTCTGCACGAGAGCGAGCGATCGCTTCATCCAATAAATCCCGTAACCGTACCGTATCACCAGAACGAGTTTTGAATTTCTTTCCATCTTCACCCAAAACCAAACCGAAGGGAACGTGAACGAGTTCGACATCATCGGGAACCCACCCAGCTTTACGGACTACTTGAAACACCTGGGTAAAATGATTTGCTTGTCCAGCATCTGTAACATAAATTATGCGTTTGGCATGATCTTCTTGAATTCGGTAGCAGATAGCAGCTAAGTCTGTGGTTCCGTAGTTGTAACCACCACCGGATTTTTGCACAATTAGGGGCAGTGGTTCACCTTCTTTGTTGGTGAATCCTTCCAAGAAAACACATTTTGCGCCTTGATCTTCTACCAACAATCCAGTCTGTTCTAAATTTTCTACTACTTTTGGCAATAAGGAATTATAAAAAGACTCTCCCCGTTCTTGTACCTTAATATCTAGCAAGTCGTAAATAACTTGAAACTCTTTCCTTGATTGCTCACACAACAATTTCCAAGCATGAAGTGTATCTTCTGCACCTGCTTGTAACCTGACAACTTCTTTGCGTGCTTGTTCTTGAAAAGCTTCATCTTCATCAAACCGCTTTTTCGCTTGTCGATAAAAGGCGACTAAATCACCAATCTCTAAAGCATTAGCTGTTGTCAGAGCTTCGGGGTGAGCTTCTCGTAGATACGTAATTAACATCCCAAACTGCGTTCCCCAATCACCAACGTGATTTAAGCGCAGTACATCATGACCTTGAAATTCTAAAATTCGAGCCAGACTATCGCCAATAATAGTGGAACGTAAGTGTCCGACATGCATTTCTTTGGCGATGTTGGGACTGGAAAAATCCACAATTTCGCGTTTTGGGGTTTTCGCTTTAGCAACTCCTAATCTGGAATCTGCTTGCATTGTGGCTAGTTGCGCTTCTAGATATTCTGTAGTGAGTTTGAGATTGATAAAGCCAGGTCCAGCCACTTCTGGTAATTTGCAGATATCTGCTACATCCAGTTTATCTACAATAGCTTGAGCGATCGCTCGTGGTTGTTGTCCTAAACGCTTTGCTAAAGATAAAGCCACATTCGCCTGATAATCACCAAATTTCGGATTACTTGCAAAAACCAACACCGGATCTATTCCGGTTAACTCCGCGCCAAAAGCTGCAACTAAAGCTTGCTGTAATTTTTCTTTTAATAGTTCTTGCGTAGCGTTCATATATTATTGTTGGGAAGCAGGCGGTGAGTGATGAGATATCTTTAACGACCTGATTATTCTAGCTTTAAAATGCGATCGCATAATCCAAGCATACATTTTTCATTTTTGTAGAGACGTAGCATTGCTACGTCTTGCTACGTCTGGTAGACCAGTTAAGATTAGTGCGATCGCGTGTCGCTGCTAAAGGATTGAATCTACCCCAGAAATTACCAGATTCAAGATGATTTCTGTAATATCGACGCAGCGTCAATGCAGTCCTGATGGAAAAATCTCACTTACTAATGTAACTATTGCTACTAGTATATATTTGTCGATACAGTCTTATTCAAATTTATTCATGCTCAGGAGTGGCTTAGCTAACTCAGTATACTGAGTTTCTAATATTTCTTGGTGTTGTGAGCTAAATTTTGGAGATTTTGTCCCAAATATTTTAGTGTTTTGGCTTAAAAATGGCTATTTTAAAGCATTTTATTCTTTCAAAAAGTCTTTATTATTATTGTTTCGATTAGCGTTACTATAGTGTACTTAGAAATTATCATGTAATTTTTTTCTTGTTTTGAGAAAGAACTAGATAGTGTGTGGTCAATAACCGCGATAAAATATCTTTAGTATCAGATAGGATTTCTACCGTGAAAATACTTAATCATGTCATTTTAAAAAGATATACTCTCATTCGACTACAGCCTCAATCACTAAATCAGGATAGTTGCTACATAGGACTACTATTCGAGACAGTTTGTGATAGGCATTATCCACAAGAACGAGGAAGCGGAAGAGTGGGTGAGTAGGCTCTTAACTTGCACTTCACCGTACAAATCCAGGTAAATTGACAATAGGCGCGATCAAGCTACCTTCTTTTTCTCAGCTTTGATCGTTAAATCAAGATATTGGCTTCTGTACCGAGTAATAAAAATACCTAAATTTTATTGAGTTTACTTGCCCATCCAGGCATGGTACACCCAATCTAAATAAGCAATGCAATCCATGCATCTTAGAGTAGAATTATAATATGTAAACTGATTACTCAGTCCGGCTTTGTCTCGCAGCAAGCCAACCAGCATCTACCTAAATAATCAACATAAATTTTTCCGAGAAGCCAGCTGCTTTTGCCAAGCTTCTAGACTGGAGTGTGTTCCCAAAATGGCTGTCAGCAAAAGATTCTCTTGTTGCAGTTGTTCTCAATATAGATTTTTTTAGCTAGACTTTAATTAGTAATGGCTTGATTTTGTTTAGTTAGAATTCTACTTTTGTTAAGCTAAATTCCTTCAGTCACACAGTACATGCGCCGTTATCGGTAAATTTTAATGTGGTAGGAACAAAATAAACAGACTCTGTCTGCCTATTTGACTTACTCATCTTTGATATCTCTAGTAGTCAAAAGTAGTCAATATCGCAAATTAATTAAAAATTAACTAATGACTATAGAGTGATGCTTAGATGCTGATTAAACTGGGTTTTAGTATCAGCAAGAATTTTGTCCGGTAGTGACAAGCATCAACTTATCATCGGTTAGTATCATGCTAATATATTTTGCTAGCTTGTTTTGGTAAGTAGTATTTTGTAATAATTATTACACAAGATTTTGTAAAATTATGGCAAATTTTAGTAATTTATCTAGTGAATACAGTTAGTTTCCTGTTATACATATAATCGAAAAGTCTGCCCCATAACTATACTGGCGTCACTTCTCACACAGCAACCGCCCTCTACTAGAGTCAACCAATGCTTAAACATCTTTTGCTGTCAGGATGGTTTCGCGTACAACCATTCTTCAAGTATGTTATCGTCTTGATGCTGATCGCGCCCCTAGTGGATGCATCTAGTCACTCTTCCTCAGCGCAATCACAAACAGCTAAAAGTACTTCGATGATGACGGAGTTAGTTTCTGCTTCGACGGAAATAGATGCTAGAAATATCTCTAATCAGAATCAAGTATCAAAATTAGCCAATATTGACTCTTTAGCAGGCAAAAATAACTCCTTAAAACTGTCCATAGCTGCTGCTGAACCGCAAATATTAATAGTAGATAAAGTAGAATCTTGGGCAGTAGAAGGTGATTCTATATCGGTGATCGAAATACCAGATAATGACTCATTGGCGGCGGTAGAACTCGCACCAGCAAAAGTGCAACCAGATTCTGTATCTGAAGGGCTGTCTACGAGTCAAATCAGTTTAGTGGAAAAGTTAAAAGCTGCAAAAGTACAGTCTTTAAATAGTAATAAGATTTATCTATCAATGGATAAATCTAATAGTCCATCACCTCAAGCAGCTACGATAGTAACTCCAAAATACAAAGAATTACCTGTAGTTGAACAATCTGAGCAAACACAACAAGCACAGCAAGATCCGATCGCCAGTCCGCATCCAATTCCTTGGAATTGGATCATGACTACACATCAAACTGTTACTTCTAAAAATGGTTCTGGAGTGCGCTATTATCGCAGTCTACCTGTTGTTTCCCCAGATGGTAGGTATGCTGCTTACAGCCGTGTCCAACTAGAAGTAAAACCAGAACTCTATAATAGCCGTGTCAGCAGCGTTTTATTTTTAGAAGACAGACAAACTGGGAAATTGCAGGTGGTATCTTCCACCTCTCGCAACATGGATACTTTAATAAATGCCAAAGTTTCCCAAGATGCAAACGGCGAAGGGACTATTGGAGTATTAGTTCCCGTCAGTTGGTCAGAAAAAGGCGATCGCTTCTTAGCACGTAAGTTTGAAGCTGTGTTTAATACATCAGATGCTACAGACAGGGCGGTAATTTGGGATCGACAAAGCGATCGCACTAACACCATCTCTCCTGCTTATGATGAGCAAGAACATGAAAAAATTGCCATACTCTTAGGCTGGAGTAAAACCCAACCTAATAACGTCCTATTCCGTAGTGGCGAAATGGGCGAAGAAGAATGGCCTATATTAGCAGTTTCTCATGATGGTAGTACAGATATAGCCAAAGATACAGATAAAGCGGTGACTTTTGGTGAAAAGGTCAAAGAAGTCTGGCCTGGTCCGCAGGTAGCTTATCGCTGAAAAGATGTCCGTGAATGGACTTGTCCTCATTGTGGCACTCGTCATGATCGTGATGGAAATGCAGCGATAAATATTAGAGCAGAAGGTATCAGAATGCTAAAGACGGAAGGTTCAGCCGTCTCTGCTGTAGGAGAGGAAGTAAGACCTCATCTTGGACTTTCGTCCAAGTTGCGGCATTCCCTGGTGATTACAGACTGGGCGTTCGCTTATTTTGAAACTCTAAGTTGAATTAAAGCCTTAATTCAAAAGGAAAAAGGTTATTTTTAAGTAAACAATCAATTATAAGTAATATTTGCTACTTTCGTATGAGGCTCCCAGAAGCGTCTATTTAAGGCGTAGGAAAGTACAAATCATAAAAATGGCTAAAACCTTGTACGAGCCAAAAATGCCTGAATTGACTGAATAGCCTAGATTACAAGCCCTGTCAGGCTTAATTAAATTTTCGGTTCAAAAATGAGCGAACGGACAGTACAGAAGCCGACACTGTACTTGGTACTCCAAGTCAGTGTGGGTAGTTCACAGTTCATAAATTTACTAAGATTTAATGAAATTTAAACCAATTATTCCCACAGAAATTAAGCCAATACATAAAGCTTTGGTTAGGCTGATATGTTCCTGAAACATAATTGCACCTAATATTGAGGTTCCGATAATCCCTATTCCAGACCAGACAGCATATCCAACACTAACTTCAATTGTTTTAAGAGAGAATGCAAAAAAACTAAATGCTAAAGGATATCCAATAATTGCACCGATTAAGTAAGTCGGTTTTGAGAAGCCATCTGCCAATTTTAGAGAAGTAGTTCCAAAGATTTCACAAGCGATCGCTAAAAACAAAAAAACCCAAGCCATGAATTTATTCTCTAAATTTAATTAATAATTAATAATTTACGTGATGTGTGACTAATTCTAAAATCAAATTGCTAGGATGCGATCGCCTTGTCGGGATACAAACCTATGTCACTTTAAAAGCGCAAGCGATCGCTAATTCTGCATGTTGCTTGAGTGTGTCTTGATCTAGAGTTGAAACTGAATATTGGGGAGTCGTAGCTACTAGGCTATCAATTCGCATTCTTGCTGCTTCAACAATGCGTTCACCAAGACTAGCGTTGCTGAGAGAATCTACAAAATTTTGAGCGATCGTCAACGTGCGTTCCACAGATGATGAAGGTAGATTGCGAGAGACAATGAATAAATCACAGCCAGCATTAAATGTCTGCGCCACAGTCCCAGTTTCAACATACATATTCGAGACAGCTTTCATATCTAGGTCATCAGATACTATCACTCCTGCAAAATTAAGTTCTTCCCTAAGTATTCCTGTTAAGATAGTCTGCGAAAGTGTTGCAGGTACATCAGCATCTATCTGAGGGAATAAAATATGAGCAGTCATGATCATCGGTACTTGTTCGGCGATTAGTGCTTGAAAGGGTATAACTTCGCGACTTCGTAGTTCTTCTATTGTTAAATTTAGTACTGGTAACTCTAGATGGGAATCCGTGCTAGTATCTCCATGTCCGGGAAAGTGTTTAGCACAACCAATAATTCCAGCCTCTCGCAATCCCAGAAAATATTCACGCGCACCAGCAGCAGCAGTCTCTGGAGTAATACCAAAAGCGCGAGACCCGATAATTGGGTTATCAGGATTAGAGAAAATATCTGCTACAGGCGCCCAAGATATATTAATTCCTAATGACTTCAGTTCTACCCCTGCGGCTTTAGCGACTTCACGCGCACGAGACTGCAACAAAAAAGCATGGGGAAATCGAGTGATTGGTAAATATGGACGATGGACACTACCACCTTCATGATCGATAGTGATTAGCATTGAGTCACGTTCAGCATATTGCCGAATTTGATTAACTAGATCCTGATAGATTTGCAGCCATTCTTCGTAGTGAACACCGTAACGAAAGTTCTTAGCATAAAAGATAATCCCCACTGGCTTGAGTTCACCCAGTATGCGTTTATCGTCATCGTTTAATTTAGTACCAGAAATCCCAACGATTAAGTGATGTCCAAAACGATGCATGTCTGGCGCTGCTACCATTATCGGTTCCTTCCTAATCAGATTTTTCAGCAGTTGCAACAATTTGACAAAATTAAGCACTTCTTAGAGCTACAATTGGGTCAAGTTTAGCAGCACGACGGGCAGGAACAACGCCAAAGAATAAACCTATACCACCAGAAACGCCAACTGTAAGACTAATTGCGACAACAGAAATTCCTGCATCTAAGGGTGTTAAGGCTGCTACTAACAAAATACCGCCTACACCGATCGCAGTCCCAATTAAACCACCTGCTGCCGAGAGAATCACTGCTTCAATAATAAACTGTAATAATATGTCTTGCTGGGTTGCACCAATTGCTTTGCGCAATCCAATTTCTTGAGTGCGTTCGGTGACAGAAACAAGCATGATATTCATGATACCAATACCACCGACAATCAGAGAAATAGCCGCGATCGCAGCTAGCATAATTGTCAATGCACTGGTGATCTGACCGATAGTTTGCATAGCATCTTTTTGAGTTTGGATCGTAAAATCATCTTCACCATTGATTTTGTGTCGCTGACGGAGCAAATTTGTAATTTGAAACTCTGCTGCGTCAACACTATTAGCATCACGAGCCGAGAGAACAATATAATCTAAACCGATGCCATAAGGAGAATTTCGCCCCACTAATCGATTTGCAGATGTAGTGATTGGTATTAATGCTGCTTCATCATAATCTGCACCCAAGCTTGAACCTTTAGCTTCCAGTACACCAATGACTTGAAAACTGGAATTTTTGATTCGCAGTTGTGCGCTGACAGGATTACTACTACCAAAAAGTCTTTCTGCCAATTTAGCACCCAGTACCGTAACTTGATTGTTGCGCTTCATATCCACTTCGGTGAAAAACCGTCCTTTAGAAGTGTCAAAATCCCGCACCTCTGGAAAAGTGGAAGTTGTACCAATAATGTTGACGTTGGTATTGCGGCTACGATAAGTAACTACTTGTCTCCTATTCAACTCTGGTGCTACTCCTACTACTGTTGGTACTTGAGTAGCGATCGCATCTGCATCAGCCAAAACCAGAGTTTTGGGTACTTCAAAAGAAATGCGCTGAGTTTCTCGATTTCCAGGAAGCACAAACAGCACATTTGGCCCCAAAGATTCTAACTGCTTATTAACATACTTTTGTCCAGCTTCACCAATACCAATCATGGCAATTACCGAAGCATTACCGATGACGATACCCAACATCGTGAGAGTACTACGTAATTTATTAGACAGCAGGGTCTTTCCTGCCATTTTGATGCTTTCTGCTAGGTTCATTTTTGTTCTTTTGCTTGCTGTTCGCGTTTATAGTCTTTGGGTGGATTGAGAAATACGCGATCGCCTTCTTTGACACCAGACACAATCTGAGTCTGATCTTTTACCTGCGCTCCCACTGTCACTGAACGGAACAGAGGTTTATTTTGAGTATCTGGAACAAGTACTCCAGTTTCACCTTTTTCGGTCACAATTGCTACACTTGGTACTAACAGGGCATCGTCTACTTGATCGCCTAAAAACGTCAAATCGACATTTAAGCCAGAACGTAATTCCTCTTTCCCAGTATCAATAGCTACTCGTATTTGGAATAGTGTCACACCTTCTTCCTTGACGGCTTCGGGAGCAATCAGGCGCACACGACCTTTAAAAATTTGATCGGGGTAAGCGTCAGTAACAATTTCTACCTGTTGTCCCTGTTTAATTCTGCCAATATCGGCTTCTGGGACTTGTGCTAATACTTCTAAACCCTTGGCTAGAGCTACGATAGAACTGGAAGTAGCCGAAGCACTTGAAGAAGCAGAAGTAGTCGGCGCTACATAGGCACCGTCGTTAGCATATTTCTGAGTGACAATTCCTGCAAAAGGAGCGCGGATGACGGTATCTTGTAAACTTACCTGAGACGACTTTAACTGTGCCTCAGCAACAGCTACTGCTGCTTGACGTTGAGCAATTACCTCTGGGCGTGTACCGTTTTCTAACAACTTTAACGCGGCCTTGGCTTCCGCAACAGCAGCTTCTTGGCGGGCGACCTCTTCAGAACGAGAGCCACTTTCTTGTAGTGATAATCGGCGTCGAGCTTGTTCCAAAGTGGCTTTTGCCCTTGTGTCTTCAGTAATGTACTGATCTAATTGGTCTTGAGAAATTGCTCCTTGTCTTGCCAATTCCCGATAGCGTCTTACTCGTGCTTGGGTTAAGTTTACCTGTGCTTTGGCATCATCAACCTGAGCTTGAGCTTCTTCGATCTCTTGAGAACGATTACCAGTGCGGGCTTGGTCAAGTTGTGCTTGGGCTTGTGCTAAACGCGCTTTAGCTTGAACAATTTCTTGGGGGCGACTCCCAGCTTGGGCTTCAGCTAGCTGTGCTTGGGTTTGTTGTAAGCTGGCTTGGTATTGCATAATTTGGGTTTTTACATTTGCACTATCCATGACAGCAAGAATTTGTCCCTTCTGGACGCGATCGCCTTGTTCAACCTTTAATTCTGCAACGATACCCGGTTGTTTCGGGCTAATATTCACGCTTTGATCTGGTACTACCTTACCACTGGCAGTAATCCGCAAGATGACATCTTTTGCTTCTACAGGAATAGTAAGTGCCGCAATATCTTCTCTACTTGCTCCCCGATTCACCAGAGTATAAGTTGTAGTGCCGCCAACAACCAAAATACCAGCTGCAACTAGCCCAATTAGCCAGCGTTGGGGATATTTAACTTTGCCGATAATGGGAATTTCTATATGGGTATTCATAACGAGCAGCCTTGAGGAATAACTTCGATTTCAGGATGATAAAGGGGAAGTAAGGCAGAAATATTGATTGGAAATCTTTCTGTGTTGTAGGGAAGATCATTAACTTTCTATAGAACTTAAGTTCTGTTAATATTCATCTTGCATAGGAAAGAGTATGAGTATAAATAGTAAACTTATAGTTTCTTAACTTTCTTAACTTTCTTTAATGTTAACCTTTCCCAAGTATTCTTCACTTCACCTGAATGGGTGACTTTAGGTAAAAGGGATCGGGGATTGGGGAACAGGGAACAGGGAACGAGAGACAAGACAGACAAGGAAGAATTATTTAACAAGTCTCTTCCCACTGAACCAAGAATCCCCGTCTCTTTAGAGCGGGGAGTGTCAATAGGATAATATTTGACGCTAATCTAAAATCTAGAAGTGGATGTCCAGATCTAAATCTAAAATCCCAAATCAAAATACTATGCAAGCTGGTACAAAATTGCAGGGTGGTAAGTATACCTTAGACCAGGAAATTGGTCGAGGTGGCTTTGGTATTACTTTCAAAGCTACTCATCACTTTTTCAACCATCTAGTGGTGATTAAAACCCTGAATGAAAAGCTGAGGCAACATCCTGATTTTGCCAAGTTTGAGCGTCAGTTTCAGGATGAGGCTAGGCGTTTGGCTACATGTGTTCACCCCAATATTGTCCGGGTCAGTGATTTTTTTGTCGAAACTGGATTGCCATACATGGTGATGGAATACATTCCCGGTGATACTCTAGGGGAGGCTTACATTTTACCTGGAATTCCTCTACCAGAGGCGACAGCAATTCATTATATCCGTCAAATCGGGGCTGCTTTGCAAGTGGTGCATCAAAATGGTTTGCTGCATCGAGATGTCAAACCAGAGAATATTATTCTCCGCCAAGGAACTCAGGAAGTAGTACTGATTGATTTTGGCATTGCCCGTGAATTTCATAGTGGGGTGAGACAAACTCACACAGGTATGGTGTCTGAGGGCTATTCGCCAATTGAACAATACTTGTCACAAGCAACGCGCACGCCTGCAACGGATGTTTATGGTTTAGCAGCAACATTGTACTCATTTTTGACGGCACAAGTACCCATGCCTTCATTGTTGCGCGATCGCGAACAAATGCCTACACCCCGCGAATTGCAACCCCATTTAAGTGCAGCAGTCAATCAAGCTGTGATGCGTGGTATGGCAATTGAAGCCAAGTTTCGTCCCCAAACAGTGGCAGAGTGGTTAAAACTGCTACCAGGAGAAGTAACAAATCAGATTCCAGTGCCAATAGTTACACACGCAGTGCAAACAATTGATTTATCTGCTCAGTTGCACCAAGAAAATTTACCTAAAGAAAAAATAACAAATCAAAAAAGAATTTCATCACTGTTTGCAAAGATTACTTCTACTAGTAAAAAACTGCGATCGCCAAAAGTACTTCTAGGTACTGGTGTAGCTGTTGTTGCTGCAACAGCAGGTTTTGGTATAACTAGCATGTTTAATAAGCCTCAGCCACCATCCCCTAAACCAGTTTTTGAACAGCCTAGTCAAAGCACTTCAGCAGAAATACAATCTACAAATTCACCTTCTCCCACGCCTTCTGAGACTTCCCAATCAACAGTCAACTCTGCATCTGTCTCTACTACTTCTTCTCGACGACGCAGGCGCAGTCGGCGTTATTCCCAATCAGAAACCTCGACTACCAACACTAATACCATAGAAGACTCAAGCAAAAACAATTCCGTCACAGAAGAATCACAAGAATCACAGCAGGAACAATCGCCGAGACAAACACTATCACCCACTACGCCTGATACTTCTTCATCACCGTCTTTAGTCGAAAAACTCCGAGAATACAGGAACTCTCGTGAAACTTCTTCTACACCTTCACAAACTCAATCACCATCTCCTATTAAATTGAAACTTGCCCCACAACCATCACCAACAAAAGATTCTGGTTCAGTGATTGTACCAATCTTGCCAAATAATAGTTCAAAACAGTCAAATCCACCAGAAATAGTAGTTCCAACGCAGGAAGTCAACCAAAATCTTAACATGGAGAGTCAGTTACAACAGAAATCACCTAAATAATCTAACCGCAAGGAGTGTAGCGGGAGCATCTCAGATTCACAAATGAGACTTTCTGCTTCACGGCTGACTATTTTCTAAGTTTAGCTTTGCGTTAATTCGTGGCGATTTGAAACGCAGAGGAACGCAAAGATAAACGCAGAGGGAGGACGCTGAGTCTTGATGTCAAAATTTCGCTATTAGCCTCACAAGAATTCGGATACGATTGTGGAAACTCAAACTAAAGGATGATATACATCTTCAGAAGTAGGATTAAGGTAGGGACGCTGTAAATCTATTCCAAAACGTGCAAAATGTTGGTAGATGGTTTGTATTCTTTGTTGAGTAGAATTTTGTCCTTTCTGCCAAGCTTCTAACAACGCATTAGCAACAATTTGGCAACGATTCATGCCAAAACTTTCTTGAACAACAAATTTTTGGGCTGGTTGTTCAGCTAAACTTAGCCCAGGTGCTAAATACTTTGTAAATAACGGAATTTCGGAATGAAAATGAGATTTGTGTTGTTTATACACATTTTGCAGAACTTCTCGCACTACCCAATAGTTATGGCGTTCAAAGTAAAGAACTCCTGAGTCAAAACGTTTGTAGGCAGAGGGATTATGCGGTACTTGAAAGCTAAATGCAATATCAGCAGCATTGAGTTGCAATGTCAAGCTTTCCATGAGAGCGATCGCCCCTACTGGAGTTAAATTAAAATAAATCCGTCCTTCTCCTAAATCACTATCAGGGTTTTCACTGAGCTTTTGGGCAATATTGCTAACTGCGACGTAGCAACCATTTTGCAATCGATTTTTTGGCATCCAAATATTGATGAAATCGCCAATCCTGACAGATCGCATTATTTGTTCTACGTAGTGTTCACTTTCAACATGTAATGTTAAACCACCTTTACTCACGGCTAAACTGCCATCTGGTTCGCGTCGCAACACCTGCCAACCAGAGTCATAATAACCAGTACCGTGATTACGAGAGTGTAATTGGTCATAAAATTGCCAATCAATCCCCAAGATGGAGTTATTTTCTAAATTTTTGTGGGGTAAAAAATTATTAGGTTCAGCATTTACTGCTAAAACACTTTGTAATGAGCCATTGTAATAAATACCGTAGATAAAATTTCTGACTAATAAAATGAGATATTTATGCTGTATTGCTTGGGAATTTTTTTGGAATCTTTGTGCCAACTGAGTTGGTAACGCAAAAGATTGATAATTGGGATGGTAAATACAAAAGTTAGACTCGATTTGAATATTGCTGGCAATATCGAGCAGAGAATTTAGCAGATACTGGTCAGAACAATTTAGCATGAATTAGAATCTCCCTGTCTACCTCTTTTGTGATCAACACCCACGCAAACGGGTTTTATTGTAGTAAAGTCGAACTAAATTCTGTTCGTTTTCTGTCTGAGGATTTTTGATAGATTTCACAAAAGGTTTGATAATTTCCGACTCAGAGATTCCAAAGACTGTCATGATAGATTCTTGTGGTCTTGTAAGTAGACTTTTGGCAACCTGTAGCGTTGCAATACCACTGTTATCAAAATATTTACGGTCTTGAATTGTTGCTTGTAACTGATGAATTAGTACCAAACCGCTAAACTGTGCTACTCGTTGGATGAAGTCGCAATGGTAGTCCAAAATGCTAGGGAAAGCATTGAGATAAGCTTGAATCAAAGCAACGATTGAGGGGTGAAGAACTTCTAGTGGTGTTGCAGCTAATTCTAGAGATTCTTCTAATTTCATAGATGGATCTACCACGAGGCTTTCTAGCCAAATATTCAAATAGCTTGCTACTAAGGTTCCCAAATCAAAGGCGGGATCTCCCCAACTACAAGTTTTCCAATCAATAATACGGATCAAGCAGTTATCTAGTTGTTCCCATCGAGAATGTACTAAGATGTTTTCTAGTTTGAGGTCGTTGTGTGTTAAACAACAAGGTTGCCATAAAGATGCTAATTCTGCGATCGCTGATTCTATACTTTCATAACGTTGATAAAGAATATAAAACTTGAGTGCATCAGTCGGAACACTACCAAAAATATCGGAACTAAATGACTCTATTCCTTGGGTAGGATTATAAAACTGATACCGAAATTGCCCTTGGGGAGCAGTTGCCATAAAATCACGATACTCACGCTGATTAAATGTGGCACGATGCAGAACACCTAAGCTTGCACCGATAGCCCTGGCTATTTCCAAGGGGTAAATATCGTTTTGTTGATAGAAATTCTCTAATTCAAAATATTCCGTTAGATAGTTGCGAATAAGTATAGATTCCTCTTCATCAAAATGCAGCAATAGTGATCCGACCTCCGCAATATTTCCTAAAACTGGAAATTGCTGCAATAACTTATGAAATAGCCATTCATTAAATAATTCTTGAGGGATGCCATTATGTTTTATGTTACGTTCCTGCTTCACTAAAAATTTGCGATCGCTTCCCAAATTTATCAATAAGTTTATATTTTTATTACTGCTTTCTACTAACTCAGAGTTCGCAATAACCTCATGCTCGGAACTACACAGTCCTACGTTTTGCAGATGCAGGGTAAGATGGTGATTTGAAGAATGCAGTGAAAATACCATATATTATTTCCTAACTCGTAAAACTTCTTAGAGAATTATCTATCTTGTTATTAGCTTAGTCTAAGTGGTATTAACTAAGTAGTAAAAATCCGTGAGCAAGAATATTGATTGTTACAATCTACTAATATCCTACATTGTCAACAAAAACTTGCCAAAATGGCAATGCATCCTTTACTTAGCTTTAAATTTTGCTTCGTGAAAAATTTAAATATTTGAAGTTTTTGATAATTCTTTATTGATCTTAGCGGCTTATTGATAATTTTTCATTGCTCAATAAAGAGTATACATATATGTTTAGAAGTTATATTTTTCAATTTAGCTTTGAGTAAGCGAAATTGAAAAATAAATAACTAAATGATGTAAATCGCTTGATATTAAACGGTTTTTCTCAAAAAAGATCAATTTACTATATAAGCTTTCAGGAGTGTAGTAATTACTGAATCAATGAAAGTTCCTACGGAGATATGAAGAGAGTATGAGGAATTAAGAATAAGGGGCGGGTAGAGTCTCCTTTGGGGATAAGGGATAATGGGAATTGAGGATGATTAACAAATACTAGCCACCAACAACCAACAACTAACAACCAACAACTAACAACCAACAACCAACAACTAACAACCAACAACCAACAACTAACAACCAACAACCAACAACCAACAACTACTTCTATTCTTCTTCTTCTTGCCAATCTAGGGTGTCATCGTTTTCCCAGTCAGGAGGATATTGGTAGTTTTCTTGATTTCGATACTGTTCTGATTTTTTAGTGCGATTGTAATATCTGAGTGATTCTCTTTCTCTTGATGTCAGCGTTCCTTTTTGATTCACTAATAAGCGATCGCTTGTTCTCTTTCCACCTTTTGATCGCGTAAAGCTTTTCCAGGCGGCTTTGACGCCAACAAATACACTGTGGGTATTAATCTGAATATTTTGAGCCTGTTGTTTAGCACTATTCAAGCTTTGATCAACTTGTTTGACAACCCCAGAAGCACTCTTGACACCTTCACTGAGATCATCAGTCAGATCGGTAATTTCCAAGCCCGTCATGCGGATCGAATCCAAAGTCGGTGGTAACTCCCGCGAGAGGGTATCAAAAAACTTTTCAGCACTACGAGCAGCACGTGCTAACTCCTGCAATGCTGGTATAGCCACCACCAAAACAGCAGTCAGACTGATAGCCACCAAGAATATAGATAGTCCCAGCCAAAATAGCGGTTCACTCACAATTATGTCGTTTATTTAGTTATCTACATGCTCAGGAAGAGAATCTGAGTCAGCCACTGTCTGAGTAGCTGTTGTTTGCACGTCTGGTGAGTTTTTCCGTTTCATTGCTTGATTTTCCCGTTGACTAGCATCGATACCAGCAGCGATCGCTTCCCGTAGTCGATCTAAAGTCTCATCCCAGTTTCGTAGTGCATTTGTTCCCAGGCGATCTGCCTGAATTTGGACACTAGTTGATAAATCTTCTGCTAAGTCTGGTAGTGCATCAGCAGATTTTTTCAGCAGTTTACGCGTTTCGCGTCCTGTACGCGGAGCCATAAGCAAACCAGTCAAAGCACCGATAGTTGCTCCTAGCATGACACCACCAATAAATACTCCAGAACGGTTGTTAGACATTGTATTTTTCTCTCCTTAAACTCATTTTACGGGGTTTTAACACATTGCAAACTCTGAATTACTTAACTTTTCTGTGAGAAAACCGACACCAGAATCTTTGTCCAATAAATAATACGCTGAAAATTTGCTGCAATTGTTGAATTTGTAGCTCTAGCGCTTGGTTTATTTGCCGTAGATGATGAATATTCTGTCGCCTAATATCAAGAACCTGGGGTGCTTGAGAAAACAAAGCATGGCTGCAACGTTCAGCGATAATAAACAAATTTGTCAGCCTAGCTAGTAGCAGTCGCAGTTGCCATACTCGCCAAGCAGTATACAGTAATATTAACGATATTAATGTGTTGATTACAACAACAACTTTAACCATTGCTTACCTTTTCCAGCGCCAGCATTGAGAAAGTGTTTTAAGCTTCACTCAGTTCTGATTTGATCATAGCGACAGAGTAGGATTAGAAATTGGAGCAGGTGAGGTCTCTGAACAAAGAAGGCAGAAGGGAAGAGGATTTGACGGATTTGACTTGTTTTTTCATTAGTTGCAGGTGGCGATACGTCTTTAGGTTTTAAACGAAGCTTAACGTCGCCAGTGCGCCTGCTCCTAAAAAGGATAAAGGTTGAGGAACGAAACCCAACAAACCCAACATTATTACCGCTTTGCTAGGTAACGCTCGCGCCCTACCCAACCTACAATTATCCTGTACTCGAAGATTCAGTGTAGGAATATCTCACTACCTGAAAAAGCCTATTTGAGCTAAATTTTCGGTTCTATCTTAAGAGGGTACTGACAGCATAATAAATACAGGCTGTACTCCCAAGAATATACACAAACCATGTCAAGAAAAATCCGATAGCTCTTCCTGGAGAAGGTCCATAAGTTTTGATTAAACCCCATGCATGGACAATCCGAGCCACACTTAGGGTACTTCCAAGAAGCCATAAAAGCCAAGTTTGTGCCTGCATCAACTCTAGAACCAACACAAATAGCAATGCATGGGGTACATATTCAGCAAAATTACCATGAGCGCGAATCTTCCGTTGTAACAATCCATAATCTGGAGGTTGTTCAGTGAAAATTTTCTGAGATGATTGCTCAACTAAAGATGCCCAGGGATTTGGATTTACCAATGGATCGGGTTGTTCAGCTACATCTTCTTTAGATTCACCATGCCAAACTCTTGTTTTTGTTCGTTCAATTGATGCAATGTATGATAAAAAAAGGGCTATAAGACCATTAATTCCAATAAAAAGAGTTGAGATAGGCACAGCATTTTCTATCATTTGGTATCCTTAAAAACCTGAGTAGTTTTTATTATTTCAGAGCATACGTAAGTAAGTCGGCACAAATGTAGAGACGTGATATATCGCGTCTCATATTCTGAATGTGTTGCAAACACAAAAATTTGGCTACCTTGAGAAAAAATTATGGCGGGACGAAAAGCTGGTGCAAGATTATGAAATCCCCGACTTCGCAGAAGTTGTCGGGGATCTGGCTTTCTCAAGCATATAAAACTCAAAACCCTTATTATATTTTTTGTTTGATAAATAAATATTAAATAACAAACACTCTTACACATAATTACGATTCATAAATCTAATACATAAAGTATTTATAAAGAAAATATTAAAAATACAAAGCAAGTACTTTATTTTTACTTAATTAGTGACATTTCAAAAATTATAGGCTTAGATATTACTTACAGGAGTGAGGTAAAAATCACTCAGTAATATTACTGAGGCGAGAATTTCTTGCCTTCACAAGCTTTGCTAGACCACGAAAAAAAAACGGTTTTATTCATAGATAAAACCTGATTTTTTGCTGCAACAAAATAAAAGGAAATTAATGAAGATGACTAATTTGCAAACTTTCTCCATACCCGAATCCATTACCGCAACTCAATCCAACATTGACTTAGGACGCCAGATGATTCAGGCCTGGAGGACTGACGGAATCTTTCAAGTAGCGACCAACACGATACAGGATCGAAAAGTCCAGAACGCGTTTGAAGCCAGCAGAAGATTCTTTCGTATGCCGTTGGGTCTTAAATCCCAACGTATCAGCGATCTCACCTATAGCGGCTATATCGCGTCGGGCGAGGAAATCACTGCTGGAGAGTCAGATTATTCCGAGATATTTACTCTCTGTAAAGATGTTTCCTTAGATGATGTACGTGTACAAAAGCAATGGCCATGTCATGGGCCAGTACCTTGGCCTAATCAGAATTACCAGCAAAGGATGACAATATTCATGGACGAACTGGGCTGCATAGGTGAGAAGTTGCTGAAACTGGTAGCTTTGGGCTTGGAAGTTGACATGAATACTTTTGATTTCACACTCAACGGTTGGCATCACATGCGCGTCTTGAGATTCCCAGCAGTTTCAGCAAAATCGGCGAGGGGAATCGGCGCACATACTGATTACGGGCTATTGGTGATTGCAGCTCAAGATGATGTTGGTGGTCTGTATGTACGCCCTCCAGTGGAAGGAGAAAAAAGAAAGAGAAATTGGCGCTCAGATGAAAGCTCCGCAGGTATGTATGAAAATGAAGAACCCTGGACTTTTGTGAAGCCTGTACCCAATGTACTGACCGTATTTCCTGGTGATATCCTTCAGTTCATGACCAATGGCTACCTGCTCTCAACTCCACATAAAGTCAGGCTAAACACAAGAGAGCGATTTGCTTTAGCGTACTTCCATGAACCAAATTTCAACGCTTGTGTTCGTCCCCTATCTGATCGATCTAGCAATGAATACATTCACTATGGAACGCACTTTACCAATATGTTCATGAGGTGTTATCCAGACCGAATCACTACACGCCGTATTCAGGACGAAGACCGCTTGTCAGTCTTGGCTCTTTTGAGAAATCAAGCTTTAGCTAATACCTGCGCTTCCTCATTTGGTGAAGCTACCCGTCAATTGCAAGAACAATTATTGGCGGTAGAAGTTTAGTTATAGTCGTTATTTGTGATTTGTCATTGATCGCCAGAATTTCTAAAATTCATTGATAGACTTCTTGCAAAAGTACATGATTGCAAGGTCTGGAATGTGGGATGCTCCCGGTGAAATATCTTTTCCCCTTTCCCTACTTCTGCAAGAAGTCTACGCCAGACATGGATGCAAAGGTGCAATAAGCTGCTCATGCATCTGGTTTGGCTTGCTCTGGAACGATGGGAAATGTGCTGAGGATGTAAGTAAATTCTTCTTGAGCTAACGATAGAGATGTGCCTGTGGTATTCGCAGTCATTGGAGTTCTTGCCTTTGTGGAATGAAACAGCCCTGATATCTAAAAGAGGAAGGAGCCAATCCAATATTATTTGATGGTACAGAGCAAGCAGATTTATCTGTGGAGTCAATCCCAAATCTAAAATCCAAAATCCAAAATCCAAAATCTAAAATAAAACGACCTCTTTAGCAAGAGAGTGCAGTCAGGATCACGTTAAACTTATTACAAAAAAAGGCAGAGGGCAGAGGGCAGAAGGCAGAAGGCTGGAAGTATCAATAGAAACTTAAGTTGTGGGTAGAAAGCCCACTAGTATAAAAAAATTGTGTCGCGGAGAGTGCCACAAGACACAAGGCGTCCTTGCTTCAATCCCACGCTTTTAAGCGTGGTTTCCTTCTGCATAAGTGCCTCCTGCATAAGTGCCTTCTGAATTACTTACATAGTGATTGAGAAAAGTATCTAATACTAAGTTGTGTTTGATCATGTTATTTGCTATAAATTCAGTTTAGTAAAGAGTCTTATTCAAAATAAGATATCTTCTGAACGGTTACATTACCAATAAATAAACACAGAATTTTCTGAAATTATAATTAAATTTTATGTAATAGCTATTGATAATATTTATATACACTGAGTCATATTAAAATTTAAATAAATATAAACTATCTTACACATTAACTAAAGAGTAATATAAACGACATCAGCTCTCTCACAAAATGCAAATGTTGCTGCTTTTTGATAATCTCTACTTTGCTTAATGAATATAAACCAACCCAGTTCATTGTTAGCAGTTCCATCAGGAACCTTACACATACCAGAATTACCGCCTCAAGAATTAGTATGGTTTTCGCTGGTAATTCCAACTTACAACGAAGCTGCCAATATTGAAAAAATCATCCAAAGGTTAACTCAATTACTGGATGAGCGTATCCCAGGAAACTACGAATTGATAGTCGTAGACGATGATAGTCTAGATGGTACATGGCAAGTAGCACAATCTTTAATGCAACAATACCCGCAATTGCAAGTGATGCGGCGTCAGCATGAGAGGGGGCTTTCCTCAGCAGTAATTCGGGGTTGGCAAGTAGCAAAAGGAAGTATTCTAGGGGTGATAGATGGTGATTTACAGCATCCGCCCCATGTGTTATTACAACTACTAGATGCAATTGTCCAGGGAGCAGATTTAGCAGTCGCTAGTCGTCATATAAATGGTGGGGGAGTCTCTAGTTGGAATTTAACAAGGCGTTTTTTGTCTCGTGGCGCTCAGTTGTTAGGACTGGTAATTTTACCTAGCGTAGTTGGTCGAGTTTCAGACCCAATGAGCGGTTATTTTCTCTTACATCGCCACAGCATAGCTAATTTTACTCTGAATCCCGTAGGATACAAAATATTGCTAGAGGTAATCGGGCGTGGTCAAATTAAGCAAATTGCTGAAGTTGGTTACGTATTTTGTGAACGCAAACAGGGTGAGAGCAAAGTTACTTGGAAGCAATATTTAGAATACATTCATCATTTATTGCGGTTACGCCTTTCTACTGGACACATCGGAAGATTAAGTCAAAACTTCCCAGTTGGTCGATTTGTCCGTTTTGGTTTGGTGGGACTAAGTGGAGTATTTGTAGATATGGCGGTGCTTTACTTACTCAGTGACCCAACTACCTTGGGATTGCCCCTAACTCGCAGTAAAATCTTTGCTGGTGAGATTGCGATTTTTAATAATTTTTTGTGGAATGATGCTTGGACTTTTGCAGATGTGGCGATGCAACAGAACTCATGGCGTCAGCGTATAAAGCGGTTTTTGAAATTCAACATTATTTGTTTGGCTGGCTTGGTTTTGAATGTGTTGGTGTTGAACTTGGTGTTTAATTTCATGATTCGTAACCGCTATATTGCGAACTTGATTGCGATCGCCATCGCTACTATTTGGAATTTTTGGGTGAACCTCAAGCTCAGTTGGCGTGTTACTCAAGTGAAATAAATATTTTTGGAATTCAAGCAGCCAAGTATGTATTACAAGTAATATATACTTAGTCATATATCCCATGCTTACAGGTTATGTGAATCCGCACCAGGCTTACTAGAAATTTTGCATCATAAGGTTATGCTGAATTGTTCATTCACTCCCACCCTCTAGAGAGATGAGGCATTCTGAGTGATTCAGGGTAGGATGTTGAATTGAACTTTAATTCAAAATTTCACGTCTGATACTTATATTCAATATTCAATGTGATGGCGGCTCCACCATATCCCCGTTGGTTTCAACCTTGTTTGCTCTTGGTTTGGCTGTTCATCGGTGTCGGTTTGCGCTTAACCAATTTGACAGCAAAACCCCCTTGGACAGACGAATTTTCTACTTTAGTATTCAGTCTGGGAAATAGTTTTTTGCCAGTACCGTTAAATCAACCGATCGCAATTGATGTTTTATTACAACCACTACAACCTCAAGCAGGTACAACAATTCAAGATGTATTGACACACTTATTTAGGGAAAGCAATCATCCACCTTTATACTTTGTGCTAACTCATTTGTGGGTGAAGCTGTTTCCCACACAAGCAGGTTTAGTTTCATTATGGGGAGCGCGATCGCTTGCTGCTATTTTTGGAGCAATATCCATTCCTGCTATTTATGGTTTAAGCTGGCTAGCTTTTCGTTCCCGTTTGGTGAGTCATTTAGCTGCTGCAATCATGGCTATTTCACCTTACGGCATCTTTTTGGCTCAAGAAGCCCGTCATTATACTTTAGCTATTTTGTGGGTAATCGCTTCTCTGGCTTGCTTAGTTATTACCACGCACCACATCCAAAAGCGTAATCAGTTACCCCTTTGGTTAGTATTTGCTTGGATAGGAATTAATGCTTTAGGTGTTGCAACTCATTACTTCTTTGCACTTACCCTGGTTAGTGAAGCTCTTGTACTAATTTTTCTCGCTTGGGAACAGTGGAGACAAACAGACACGAAAACACGTGGACACGGTGACAGGGTGAATAAAGATGATACATTTTCCCCATCGCCCCATTTCCCCTTTTCCACATCTTCACAGACGTCAGCAAAGCTTCCGCCTCTCCGTGTCTCAAGTTCCCCGCGTCTCAAATTCTCTATGGCTGTGTTCTCTCCTCCTTGGGGGCGCATTTATGCTGTTGCCGTCGGCAGTTTGATTGGGGGTATAGTCTGGATACCAGCATTTTTATATAATGCCTATGGTGATAAGTTAACGAATTGGATTCAAGGTGATCGCGTTGGTATTGCTTGGATTAGCCCAATTTTTCAAGCTATGGCAGCCTGGATTACGATGATTGTTTTACTACCAGTAGAATCACCACAGCTAGCAGTAGTAATTGCTTCTGGGTTAGTCATGGCTATCTTTTTGTTTTGGGCAATACCAATTTTACTTAATGGTTTTAAAACTCAGCTGCAAAAACCACAAAGCCGCATGATTACACAAATGTTTACTGGTGTAGCTGTGAGTGCGATCGCTTTATTCTTTGGCTTCACTTATTTTCTTGGTATTGATCTCACCAGAGGTGCTCGTTATAACTTTGTGTATTTTCCTGCGGTAGTCGTTTTACTAGCAGCTAGTCTGGCAATTAGTTGGAATATTCCCCAAGCGAAGATCAGAAGGTGGAGAGTATCGGGAAAAATGTCTGTACTAATTATCTGGGTAATTGGCTTTCTCAGTGCTATCACAGTGATTTTTAATTTAGGATATCAAAAATATTACCGTCCAGATTTATTTATAGAACTGATTCAAAATACATCTAAAGTACCGATATTGATTGCGACTACTCAAAAAACTCATGTACAAGTTGGTGAAATGATGGGAATTGCTAGAGAATTCAGGTTTCACAATTCTATTTCCCTCTCTCCAAAATTCCTTCTAGCCCATAAAGACAAACATACTAATGCTTCTAATACTCTCCAAAATGTCTTAAAAACAGTACCCCGTCCCCTTGACTTATGGTTAGTGAACTTTCGTGCTACTGAACCAGAAGCCATCAAAAATTGTGTTAAGCACACCCAAACCTTACCGGCAATTAATGGTTATGAGTACAAGCTTTATCACTGTAATTCATAATTCAGAATTTATTTGGCACACCCACTGAAGACAAACCAGCGATCGCCCGCAAATTTTGACAACGAATTAATTCATGGAAACTTAAGACATTACGCCCTTCTATTTTTGTAACTGTCTCAATCGCAGACAACAAATGCTGTGCGGCTTCAGCTTCTGAGTAACCACGGCGCTGTGCGACTTTGATTGCGGCTTCATCAGCGTCTAACTCTGAGTGTTGAGAACGATTAATAGCAGTAATACGATATACTGCCAAAGTGGTCAGTCCGCCAGCAACAAGGACACCTACCGGATCTGTTTGCCAGAATTCTACTAATGCGCTCAAAATACCAGCTATAGCTATACCTTGATAAATATCTGGTTTAAACCACCTTACCCCTATCAACCAACAAACTGTCCGCAATAGTATCAAATCCCGTTGTGGTTTCGTCAACCAACGCCACAAATCAAAATTAATATATATTGGTCGTTCCCGGTTCCAAGGTAAAGGAAAGGAAACATCAATAACTTTTGCTTGCTCCGATTTACTCAGAATTTTGGTCATGATTCGACCAGAAGCAGGCATAACATCAAATAAACGGCGAATTTCGGCAATTGGCTCCATAAATTATGACGGGGATCGGGGATCGGGTTTACCAGCTTGTATGATTTTTTTGATATATGCTTAAGGATACCTAAGTATTGGATTCTAAAATACCAGTTTCGATGATAGTTGACTCTTGACCAATGACCAATAACCAATGACTATAGAGGCTTTTGCTCCCATCCCACCCGAATGGACTAATAAAGCAATTCATGCTCGTGAGTTTTGCTGTCCCACATGCCATGCTAGCAGTTTGGAAGCTGCACAAGTTTGGATTAATCGCCGTTCGCCTGTAATTACAGAGGAATACCGTCGCAAATGGCAAGAATTCTACCACTGTCACTGTGGTTGTGTCTGGTGGGCTTGGAGTAGCGATCGCCCACCGTCAAATTTCAGTACGGAATAGTTGTAAACTACCCGCACTGATTCGGAGTACCGAATACAGTGTGGGCTTTCAGTAGCCCTGAAGAGTCTGTACTGAGATTACAGTGCAAACCGTTCGAGCCTCCAGGCTGGTTTACAGACAGCCCCAATAATGCAATCATCTTTGCTCCATTCAAATCAGCATCGCAAGATAACCCACAATTACCACATTTGAACTTCTTAAGAGAGCGCAAACCAATATGTAGACAGCGATTACAGGTTTGGCTCGTGTAGGCAGGATCTACAGCAATAACTTCCACACTGTCTTTGAATCCTTTGTATTCCAAAAACATTCGCAACTGGTAGAACGCCCACGAGTTACTTCTACGGCGTTCTGTTTTGTTGCGTGGTTTTTGGTTGATACGCTCACGAATGCCAGTCAAATCCTCAATCGCTACAAGTGCTTGTTCCCTTTTGGCTTGTTGGATGATTGTTTTGCTGATGTTGTGGTTGACCCACGC
This sequence comes from Nostochopsis sp., assembly GCA_051172755.1. Lineage (GTDB taxonomy): Bacteria > Cyanobacteriota > Cyanobacteriia > Cyanobacteriales > Nostocaceae > Pelatocladus. The sequence goes on from JBMNDX010000001.1 coordinate 111,865, forward strand.
TTGAAATCGTCTCTCGCGCCCCGATAGCCGTACCAAGACTTGCCGACATCTACGCCGACTAGACCTTGTGCGTGTGGAAGCTTTTTGTTGGAGAGACAATCTGGTTTTGTTGTGTTTATCCCTCGTTTTTGTTAACTTTTCACCACTCCATGAATCACCGTTACTGGTTGCGGCAATATCGCGCCTACCAAAGTCAACACCAATAACTTTCTTGGTTGGCTGTGGGTCTGGAACTTCGTCTTTTAACTGGATGTGGATATAGTACTGCCCATCACGATGTTTGCATAACTGAGCGCTTGTTGGTTTGCGTCCTGCAAGCTTGCCGCGCTGATAATTACCAGGATTGATTTTAATATGCTCTCGACCAGATAACGTGGTCAAGCTGACAGTCCAATCCTTCTCCCTGAAAGCAAAAATCCTAGCATCATAATCAGCAGATGTGGGTTTAAACGCGATAACGGGCTTGTTCTTTTGTTTTGCCGTTTTACGGTTAGCCCCAACTCTGGCACAAGCTCTGACAGCCAAATTAGCAGGCAAACCAAACTTAGCCCTCAAGTCTTCATAAACAATGCCCTGAATGGTTAATTTGCTCGTTACATCCGGCTTAATTATTTGGTTGGTGTAGTTGCAGGCTTCAGCAAAAGCATGAAGAACTACTTCCAAATTTTGCGCCTGTAGCGGCGTGGGGTTGAGTTTACAAACTAGCGTCAGTACTTGTTCCATGAGTTCGACCTACTCACTATGTGATTACAATTATAGACTACAAAACCTCGTTGCGTGTTTCCGGAGATTGTTAAAAACTCAACTGTCCTACTCCTTCAGCAACCTGCGGTCGCTATTGGTCGGGGGACGTTGAGTTTTTAACCCGCAATTCCTTCTCGCCACTGATCTGAGTACAGGTGCAGTGGCGAGAGGAATTGCGGCAAAAGGTGAAAATTGATAGGTAAGACCCCCGACTTCTTGAAGAAGTCGGGGGTCAGCCTATCCGTAACCCTTTCGGGGAAGCAAGCTACGTCGAAAACGTTCCCGAAGGGTAGGGCTTATGATTTTAAGAATGCTATTACAACTAATTAGAAACTGAAAGTTGTACGAAGTGTTCCAACATAAACTGTTTCGTTGTTGTCATCATGCTCAGGATTTAAGATAACCAATAAACCTGGAGTGAAAGCAATATTGTCGTTTAACTGGTAACGATATAGCGCTTCTATGTGGTAGGAATTGTCATCATCTTCACGTGTACTGTCGTCATTATTAGTAACTTTAGGTGGTTGACCAAACTGAAAACCAAGCAAGTTACCCTCTTTACCGAGGTCTTTGAAAGCTACGTTAGCCATCCAATAGAAAATATCGGCATTGTCACCATCATTTGCACCACTCTGAGCTTCCGCGTTACTGAAACCTGCCCAACCACCGACGGTCAACCTAGAACTGGGCTTGAAGTTAAGTTGTGCGCCGTAGTGATTCGCAGAAGTAGCAACGCTGCTACCAAAAGGTTGGTTGGCATTTTCACTACCCGTAGATCCAAATAGGCTAACACCACCAGTACTATTTTGATAACTGTGAGCGTAGGTTAGACCAATATTGAATGCTTTATTTGGCTGGAAACCAATCTGAGCAAGGGCAGCATAATTACCATCAAATAGACCGGCTCCATCAGTAGGATCATTGGATACGTTATTACTGCCACCAGCTAGATAACCCACAGACGCATTGAAAGCTGATCCTGGAGGTTGGAAGTTAACGGTTAGACCAGCACCACCAGAACCTTGGCGGTAAATGGGGCTGAAGCGACCATAGCGGGAAATCGCACCTTTTCCTGAACTAGCAAATTCAGAAAAGTTAGGAATGTTTTCGTAGAATTCACCGGTATTAGCGTCTACCTTGATCCGAATAGCCGGATTGAGGTTGAAAGCGTAGTTGATTTTATCGATTTCAACGTCGTTGTCGGTGTTATTGTCATAAGCAAGGCGGGCCATGTTAGTGCCGGTTGCTGATCCAAAGTTAGTTATATTGCCAGCCTGTAAACGAATTTGCAGTTGGTCTGTACCCATGAAGCTACTGTTCAAACTCAAGCGAACCCGGTCTGAGAAAGTAAAATTGTCATCTACATCATCGCCAGTACCATCAGCTTTCTCATCTCCAAAAGCTCCACCGAAGTTGAAGATAGCTTCCCCAACTAACTTTGTAGTAGTGGAAAACTGATTGGCTTCCAATTCAGCAGTCCGAGCTTCCAAAGTGTCTACACGACCACGCAAAGTAGCTAGTTCCGCAGAAAATTCTTCTTGCAAACGCTGTAGAGTAGCCAAGTCTTCCTTCGTTACCAATTCAGCTGTTGCTGTCGCAATCAATTCATTAACCCGATCCAAACAAGCATTCAAGCCTGCGGCGAACTCATAACGGGTCATGGGACGGTTCCCACGATAAGTACCGTTGGGATAACCTGCAATACAACCGTAGCGCTCAACTAAAGACTGTAATGCTTGGAATGCCCAGTCTGTAGGCTGTACGTCAGAAAACTGAGAAACAGATGTTACTTGGCTCATGCCTTCAGTTGATCCTTGGGATAACTGAGTTACAGAAGTCACTTCTTGGTTAATTTCTTGGTTTACTTCTGCTGCAAAGGCACTGTTGGCTGCCAATAACGTAGCAGCAAAAACAAGTGGACTCAGCTTAAGGGCGTTCTTGAATAGTTTTGTCATTTTGTTTAGTCTCACTCACACCTACTGGGTTAATTATGGTATATTTGCTCAAATAAATTATGAACTAAATTCACTTGAGTTTGAACCATGTTTTCAGTAACAATTGTACCAAAAGACGCAGTGATTAACGCAACTACCCACCGCTATTTTTAATCGTTATTTAATTACTTTATTTGGTAAACATAAAATAATTCTGCGTTTATGGCGTAGCAAGTTACCTTCTTCCTCAAATTGTTGGAGAAGGCGAGTTACTGTCACTCTTGTTGTATTTAATACTTCTGCCATCTCTTGATGAGTAACGCTGAGTTCAATCAGCTTGCCTTGTTCTACATCCCGGCCAAATTTTTCACTTAGCCAAACCAAAAATTGCCACAAACGTATAGAAATTGGTTTTCTATGTACAATACTTAAAAGTTCCTCTGCTTGTTGAATATGAGTTATGAGAGCATCAACATCTTGATTCCAATGATGTGGCGGTACTATGCTCACTTCTACACTGGTTAAACATTCTATTTGGTAAGGCTTAACTCTAGAAAGAGGATAACCAATTAAATCCCCTAGTCCCCAATAACCCAAAGTAATGAATGTTCCATCCTCGCTCCAAGTCAAGGTACGCACTGCTCCACGCTCGATTCGCCATAACACATCATTACGAGCTGGAATAACTTCTCTGCGAGTAAATATTCTTTGAGGTAGATTTGATGATAAGCTAGACTTATGTGATGCAACTGGGTTTTGTGCGCGACTGCTGGAATAAATCATTGGTGTAGTTGGGTTAGGATTTTTAACAATTCAAAGATATTTAGGATAGATCAGCAAAGTTAATTGCTGTGTCATATGTTATTTGCCACAGACGTAAATTCGTAACTAAAGTTATGGAAAGTAAATCTAGTTAGTATTTAGTAAGCATTAATTTAGACCAAAAGTATAGATGTCGAGCATGGAATATTTTTGTAGATTGCAAAATATTTGTTTGATGTAGATTGCAAAAGCAATATAAATTGCTCTAAAAGTAACCTTTTGTGATCTGGCTTAGACTTGTCTCGTTGATGCATGAGATATGAGTCAGGGGTAATTGTAGGGGTATATGTCGTAAATATTTACAGCCATATAGAAAATTAATAAAAAAAGGTTATTAGGCGAATTTTGCATTTTTGTAACTAACCTGTGAAGTAAGTTTGATCATCTCAAATAAAGGGCTTACTACAAAGTTTACTAGCAAAGACACAGTAAAATTAATTGAACTGCGCTGCTAATTGCTTAATTGTTGATGAACTATTATTGCATTCTATATTAATTGAGAATTATTATTAACTAATTTTGATTATAGTAATGATAACTACCGCTAATTGTGAGATGCATCACTCTATCTTTGTGAATTAGTTCAAGTAAATCTAGGCTTGGTAAGGTTGCAAAAATTCTTGACCTATTTTCGGTATTAATGAGAATTCTCTGCTTTCTCAAGTCAGTTTGTTGCTAATCTTCTTTGGTTCTCCAGGATCATTGTATGGAAAAAAACATTTTTCTTTATAGTGTACGGTATACTGACCCGGCACATATTATCAAGTGGTACTTGAGTTAATTTAGTATTCAAAGTTTAAGAACAGGTAAGCTCTACATGAAATGTAAGTTAGATTACAGATTTTCTACTTATCGAGAAGAATTTGTTTAGGCTACTGTTGTTGTTATTGTTGAATTTGGAGGTATGAGAACTCAAACCAAGGTTTATCATCAAGAATTGATGATAATGACGTAAAGTTTTGTCAAGAATCAACCAGATATAGCTATACCCAGGTAAGTTAGGACGTAGATTCCAATATTCTCCACTTGGTTATACCCATTTCAATGTCCTAATCAAAACGGCTACAGCTATACTTTGAAAAAACGAATTTGATAAGACCATGTTGCTTTAACTCATCCTAAGGAGCAATGAAAACATCGCTTTGCTGGTTTTCATTGCTCCTTAGGATTTCGAGTCACTAGTATTAATATTTACTAATGGCGCTGACCTGTAACAATATATGCTACTCGTTGACCAATATTAGTTGCATGGTCTGCCATACGTTCTAGATGGCGTATTACTAGTACCAATAGCAAAATTGGCTCGACTACGCCTGGGACATCTCTTTGATAGGCTAAGGTCTGATAGAGATGTTCGTAAGCACTATCTACAGCATCATCTAGTTGTTTGATACTGCGTCCACCGACTTCATCTAAATCAGCCAAAGCTACCAAGCTCGTTGCTAGCATCGCTTGGGCGTGGTGCGACATCATAGCAATTTCTGCTAAACAAGGGTGCGGCGGATAAGAAAAGATTTTGACTGCAATTTCTGCTAAATCTTTAGCATAATCTCCAATCCGTTCTAGGTCACGCACCAGTTGCATAAAAGCACTCAAACAACGCAAATCTTGAGCAACGGGAGCTTGCAGCGTCATAATTGCGGCACAGTCTGATTCTATTTGTTTATAAAAGCGGTCAATCTGTTTATCTATGTGAGGAAGTTCCTCAGCTGCTTTTAAATCACGAGCGAATAAGGCTTGGTGACTCAGACGAAAAGATTGTTCCACCAAAGCTCCCATGCGTAAGATATCGCGCTCTAAGCGTCTGATTTCTCGTGTGAGCTGGGTCGTTCCAGAGTTAGGATCATATATAATTGTTTTCACGCTTGCATTCCCAAACATGAAGATATTTTTAAATATAGTCTTGGTTTTGATAATTTGCCATAACTTCAGGTAATACAAACTGTATCCACGCGCCACCTGTACTCGGATGGTTCATGGCTTTGATTGAACCACCGTGAGCCAGAATTATTTGACGAACGATCGCCAAACCTAAGCCACTACCCACTATTGTTGTTGCAGAAATACTTTCAATTGTTTGATCACGAGTCCGCGCTTGATCTCCTCGGTAAAATCGTTCAAAAACATGGGTTAAATCCGCTTCCGCAAAACCTACTCCGGAGTCAATAATATTAACTTCTAGATTAGCTGGTGCGTTTGCTTCCCCACTGCCATGATTTTCTAGAGATGAGATTTTTGTTTCAACAGTAATAGTACCGCCAACAGGACTGTACTTGATGCTATTATCCAGCAAGTTGAGGAAAACTTGGTACAAGCGCGAAGCATCCCCATGAAGCCAAATATTTTCTGGCCCTTGATAGATAAGTTGGACTTGATCGCGTCCTGCTAGGGGTTCAAGAGTTTCCCAGACTTTGTTAATGAGCGATCGCACTTCTGTTGATTGACGATTGAGTTTCAGGCTGGGATTGGTTTCTAGTTGAGTAAGTTCTAACCAGCTTTGTACCAAATAAATCAGTCGGTCAACTTCCTGCATCAGGCGATTAACCCACCGATCTAAAGGTGCTTCAATGCGGCCTTGCAAAGTTTCTACTACTAAACGAATAGAAGTCAATGGCGTCCTCAGTTCGTGGGCAAGATCAGAAAAAGCACGGTCACGCGCTTGGTTAATTTCCAGCACTAATTGGCGATTTTCCAAGAATACGCCAACTTCTCGCTTCGATAAAGGCAAGCTACTAGCTCGCAACATCACAGACTTCTGTTCTACCATGGCTGCCGCACTTTCACAAGAGGGGTGAAATACCCATTCTTTTACCTGAGATTGCTGGCGATGGCGAGTTTGTTCAATTAACTGGTCTAGTTCATAAGACCGTACTAACTCTAGTAACAACCTTACCTGTCCTGATTGCCACCTTTGTAAATACAACATCTCTCGTGCTTGCTGATTACACCACAGCAGTTGATTTTCTTCATCTACTTGCAAATATCCTACAGGTGCTAACTCTAACAGTTCTTGATAATTATATATAATTTGTTGCAAATATAACTGCTGCTGTTTCAACTCAGCAATATCGTGCCGCAAGCGTGGAATTAGCGGTAGCGCAATATCACTAGGTTGTGACTTTAATGAGGGCGGTATTTTTCCTATAATCCGGCGCAGTTGCGCCAGTTGGTAAATCCAAACCCCTAGTCCGATTGTCAATCCGCAAAGAAAACTAAATACTAACATCACAAGTTGTTAGTTGCTGTCGCACAGACTATACTAACAACTTATCCAAATCTATAACCAAAACCGCGTACAGTCACAATATACTCAGGACGGCTGGGATCTTGCTCTAATTTTTCTCGTAACCAACGGATGTGAACATCTACAGTTTTACTGTCTCCGACAAAATCTGGTCCCCAAACTTGATCTAGTAACTGTTCGCGTGACCATACTCTGCGAGCATAACTCATGAACAATTCTAACAAGCGGAATTCTTTTGGTGACAGACCGACCTCCTGACCACGAACTAAGACACGGCACTCTTGCGGATACAAAGTAATTTCTTTATAATTAAGTGCTGGTAGTTGTGGTAGACTGCTCAAACGCTGACGGCGAAGCAAAGCACGACACCTAGCTACTAATTCCCGCATACTGAAGGGTTTTGTGAGGTAGTCATCGGCTCCCACTTCCAGACCTAAAACACGGTCAGTTTCACTTCCTTTAGCACTCAGCATCAGAATCGGTACTGGGTTGCCTTGATAGCGAAGCAAGCGGCAGACATCTAAACCATTAATTTGAGGTAGCATTAAGTCTAGGATAACCAAATCAAAAGTCGGTTCGCCTAAATTGACTTCAAAATTCTTTAATTGTTCTACAGCTGAACGTCCATCCGCAGCTGTTACGATTCCATAACCTTCCTCTTCCAAAGCGAGGACGATCATTTCTCGAATTAGTTCTTCATCTTCGACAAGTAAAATACGACTTCTTTGACCGATGTCTGTCGTTGGAGAATACTTAGTTGATTCACTAGTATACATTGATGCTTATGAAGTACCGTAATTGTGGCTGTATCAATACAATTATCAGACAACCGTGCTTCTAGGCTTGTTTGATGATGAACTATTTTTTTTGTGATTAAAATAACAATTACCTAAAATTTATTATAAACCATATACGCAACAAATATATGGAATGCTTTTATCAAAGGTTATTGGTAGTCAATAAGTTAATAATATTTTTTTGTCAAGAGATTTAAATGAGATATCTCACACATAACTGGTGATCGTTGTCAATTTTGGCTTGAATTCATATAACTTGCGATCGCACTTTTCAATTTGAACATTCAATCTCAGCGTTAAAAACCCACCCTAATCAGAAGTGGGAAGTTATGAGACACCCTCCTCTCTCATGACCGCCAGAAAGATCCCGTGGAAAGCAAGGCGGAAGGTGGGTTACAAAAGTTCCAATAACTGTGCTTCACTCAACTGCGTAATTCCCAGTGCTTCTGCTTTTGCTAATTTAGAGCCGGCGTCTTCTCCCACAACTAAATAGTCTGTTTTTTTACTAATTGACTCAGTAACTTTACCGCCTGCTTTTTGAATCAAAGCCTTGGCTTGATCGCGTTTCAAAGTGGGAAGAGTACCAGTAATCACAAAAGTTTTAGCTGCTAGTTTTTGATTGTCACTATCACATGTAACTGTGGTGTTTTCTGTAGTGGTAAATTGTAACCCAGCTGCTTGCAAGCGTTGAATTAATGTTTGATTGGCGCTGATACGAAACCATTGGTAGATGCTATCAGCGATTTCTGCACCGATACCGTAAATACCTTCAATATCAGAGACTCGTGCTTTTTCTATCTGTTCAACACTGTGGAATTTCTCGGTTAATAATTGGGCTGTGACATTACCAACATGACGGATGCCTAAACCATACAACACCCTTGACCAAGGTTGGTTTTTTGATTGAGCGATCGCATCTATGATTTTATCCGCCGATTTTTTCCCCATTCTTTCTAATGCATGTAACTTATCGTTTGTCAAGTCATATAAATCGGCAACGGAATGTACCAAGTCTTGATCAACGAGTTGATGTACCAGCTTTTCCCCGATACCGCGAATATCCAAAGCATCACGGCTGACCCAATGTTCAATTGCGCCTTTGAGAATTGCAGCACAGGAAGTATTGACGCAGCGAGTTACGGCTTCTCCCATCTCCCGCACCACGGATTGACCGCATACTGGGCAATGGCTAGGCATGACAAAGGGTTCTGTGTCTGGGGGACGGAGTTCTTTCAGGACACGCACAACTTCGGGAATGATTTCTCCGGCTTTGCGGACAATTACAGTATCACCGATGCGGATATCTAATTGAGCGATGCGATCGGCATTGTGGAGAGTAGCACGAGATACAGTAGTACCTGCTAATTGTACGGAACGCATTTCTGCTAGGGGAGTTAGTGCGCCTGTACGCCCGACGTTTACGGCAATATTTTCCACACGGGTGGGTGCTTCTTCGGCAGCATACTTGAGTGCGATCGCCCACCGGGGAAATTTTTGTGTAAACCCTAGCTGTTCTTGCAATTTAAAAGCATTGATCTTTACCACTACCCCATCTGTCATGTAGGGTAAATTCAGCCGTTCTGTATCCCAGTGTTGGTAATATTCTGCTACTTCTGCTAAAGAAACACATAATTTTTGATTAGGGTTAACGCGAAAACCCATTTTTTGCAGTAACGCCAAAGCTTCCCACTGACTACTAGCAATACTCGCATCGTCCACACCAGGAATATGCAGCGTGTAGGCAAAAAAATCTAATTTTCTTTGTGCCACAATGCGAGAGTCTAATTGTCTGAGTGTACCGGCGGCGGCGTTGCGAGGATTAGCAAATGACGATTCGCCTGCTTTTTGCCTTTCTGCGTTGATTTGTTTAAATACATCTAAGGGTAAGAAAGTTTCGCCCCGCACTTCTACCCGTTCTAGTAAAGACGTTACATGTAGAGACGTTACATGTAACGTCTCTACATGTAACCGCAAGGGAATTGAACGAATTGTTCGCACATTTTGGGTGATGTCTTCACCCATGACTCCATCGCCTCTAGTTGCACCTCTGGTGAGAACACCATTTTCATAAGTTAAAGCCAAAGCATTACCATCTATCTTTAATTCACAAACGTACTCTGCTGCTGTTTGTGGAGGTACTTGTCGTCGCCAGCGCTGATCCCAAGCCTGTAACTCATCGATATTAAACGCATTTTCTAAACTGTAAAGTGGGATGTTGTGGCGAACCGAAGTAAACTGTGTAGCAGGTTTTTCACCCACACGTTGAGTTGGGCTATCCGGTGTTACCAATTCTGGATACTGAGTTTCCAGGTTTTGCAGTTCTCGATACAACTGATCATAAACTGCATCCTCCATCATGGGAGAATCAAGGACATAGTAAGCATAACTAGCCTGTTGTAATAGCTGTCGCAATTCCTGGAGTTGTTGTTTCACTTCCGGTTTTATCAGTTCCACCAAACCTAATCTCCTTTCTGACCTAAACGATAGACTTCTTGAAAAAATTATGTAATTAAATTAGTCTAACTACTTAGGATCATGGATTTAATCACCGACAATTTTCGGTAGGGTGCGTTACGTTCCTAACGCACTCTACCGAATCTACCTGAAGGGAGGCGATGAGATGAATTGCTGTTTAAGCTAAAATTCTGACTCGACTGTTGGTTCTTGATATTTGACTCCTCGTTTATTGTGACGGGACTCAGCAACAATAGGATAAACAATGTTGCGTAACCGATTGAGCGCACCTATAGGACGATGGACTGCTAAACCATTCCAAGGAGAAAAGCGAAGATTTTCCCCAAAGTCATTTTCTAGGGGAGAGTGAACGTTCTGATGCTTAACTGTCAGACGACCAACTGTAAAGAAGGGTGATTCCTCTTCATTCCAAACAATAGTGACATCATCAATAGACATCTCTGGGCTAATTTGAAATTGGATTTGCAAGTCCCAGCAGTATTGAGCATCAGGTTTTGTTAGCGCTTGAATGATATCCTCTCGGTAGTAGTTGTCCTCTGAACCATTAGCTTTGGCACGCTTAAGTTCACTTTCTGGTCTGGACTCTAGAGGAAGTTGTTGATGAGGTGTTTGACTCAAAACCGGAGTAAATGCAAACTTGATCACAGCCGGATATTCCACAGGAACTCGACCTGTCTGTGATGGGTCAAAATCAGGTTTGAGTCCTACAGAAAAAGCTGAACCACTCCAATAACGTTCGGCAAGCAAACTCTTAGGAATCCGACTAGTAACTGTTTTGAGGGCTGATTTTTGTTTAGGATGCAACAGTAGCCACAAAAGCGGATACAGCCCTGATTTATAAACCGCTAAAAAAAAGCCGTGGTAGTCTTTGATGGTTTTAACAAAAAAGATTTCGGCATTTTGCACAATCATGTCCTGGGTTTTTGACTCGTGACTTTCTGCTAGTCGTTCCCCTTCTACTCCTATCACTTTGACGGACATAGAGCGTGCATCTGGTTCATAATCGTTCTTAACTTTACTGCTGCCATTGGCAAATCGTAGCCACACTGGATATTGTTTCGGTTTGGCAAATAAACCTTGTTTCAGGGAAATAGCAGAAAGTTGAGCTTCAGTTAATGAGGTGCGTTTGCTCAATTCCTGCTTAATCGCTGCTTCATCAAAATCAAAGATTTCTAGAGTACCTTGAACAGCAGCGTGGGTTTTCGCGTGAGTATCTCTCTTGGCAATTTTTTTCTTTTCACCTCCGTAAAGATTGTCCATGTTCTTTTTAACTAACTCACTCATGAGAGTGCAATATTTGGCTTCGTCTTTTTCTGGATATTCGGTAAATAGGTTCATTTTTTTTAGGTATAATTAATTGGAAAAAATCCCTCTAACCCTTAAGGTCAAAAGTAACTTTGTACTTATTGTCTGATGGAGGAACATTACGATTAACTAAATCGGAGACTGTATTGGTATTTTGAATTATTTCCCAACCGACATCAGAAAAGGTGTTTTTATTGAAGATATTGGGTGATAGTAGAGGATTAGTTAACGCCTGAGAAAAGGCATCAATCCCAATTAAGCGTGCTACTAAAGGAGGGATAGTTGAACCTGGGCGCACATCTTCAGCGTAAAGTCCCACAAAAAACTCAATATTATCAACATTACCATATAATTCTTTGAGTTTTTCTTGAGTATATTCATCGCCAGTAATTTGCTCAAACCTGGTTACTCTGGGGAAACCACACATTTCTCGATAATCGTTGTAGCTTGCTAATTGTAGTTTTCTTCCTAATCTGATTGAGGGTAACTCGGTTAACTCAACCAATATATCAGGGGTGTTGAATAAACCAATTTTTGTACCTGCTTGGGAACAAGTTTCCTCCATCAATGCTCCCAGACCTTGATCAATCAACATCTTGTTGTTCCAGAGAGATGTAGCAATATTAGTTGGTTTGCCGTTATAGTTAAACGTTTCCGGAATTGCACTATGCCAGCGATAAACAAAGTTAAACTCAATCGCCATATAATTGGGGCGATGCCAACTTTCCTTGGTAAAAGCTTCCGGATCGGCAAACAACTTAAAGTGATAAGGAGTTATGTGGTTAATGTACTCTTCCATGATGATTTTTAGAATCATCGCCATGAGTATATTTCTTGCGGTTTGGAAGAGACGTTCATCATCCCAATCTGGATAATTGCTTGCTAGTTCATCACAAAGACGATTATGTTCTCTAATACAGAGAGTATTGAGCATGACATAGCCAATTTGGACATTTGCTCGTTCTACTCCCATCGCAAACAGATATTGTTTTTTATCTGCGGGCAGTCTTTTTTCATCATTTAGAGGTTCATAAAGACCAATAAATTGATTGTCAACTATACCCTGCGCCGGGTCGGCATAATAAAACAAGGGATATTCTTCTTCTACGCTATCTTGGCGCTTGAGTTTTTGAGTTTTGAATTTACCTCCTTGAAAGGTTCTTAAAAGATGTGTTTGTTTTCTGGTTAAACCATAAACATTACACAAATCAATTTCATGGTTTGAGGTATTTTTTAATTGATTTTGGTGATTAATCCGGAGAAAACTATCTGTAAACCATTGCACCCAATAAGGGAACAGCATAGTTGATTTGGGAGAATAAATTGTTTTCCCATCTCTTTTACGAAATAAGATAGCTAGGTCTTCAATTTTTGGTAAATTGCCCTCGGAATTAAACTTTGGATCGGGTGGTAGATGTCGTCCGGTATAGGTGCGATCATTAAGTGATTCCCAAGAAGTATATGTATCAGTTTTCTTAGGAATTTTCGTATCAGGAATATGCTCATCTAGAGTCATCATACTGTAGGGATTGGGACGAGTAGGAATTTTATAGATGAGACTATTAATCAGAGTTTTATTGACTTGACGTTTGAGAGATTCATTGCTTTGAATCAATTGCCAAAGCCCTTTAAAGTTAGTTAAAACTAATGTTTGAAGTTTGTTGCTTAAACCGTCTTTGGATGTGTCTCTTTTCCCAGCCATAATTATCACTTGTGTATTGGTTGAACCTAGAATTTTGTGCGTTTAGGATCACAAAGGAATGTCAAAACCTCAAATTAATCCAATAATTTGGTAATAATCTTTTGTAAATTTTTTGGTCGGTAGTCCTTGCGAACTTTCAAACGGTTGATTGCGCTGTCATGAATATCTTCAATGGCATCGCCTACCTCACGCAGCTTGATTCCTGCCAATTTAAAGAATCCCGGATTGTCCTTAAACTCACATTCATAATTGGGATTGATGCCTGTGGGAATCACACTTGTATCGAAGTCAAGCCCCAATCCTAAATCACCAATCGAATCAATCATCCATTGTAATGCAGCATCAGATAACCCGCTATGTTCTTCAGATCCACCGCCAATGCAACCATGCACACCTGGAAACCACTTTTGAATCACTCGTTGGTTTTCAGCCTCAGGATGCGCTTTCATTGGAGTCACATCAAAGACTTCACGGATTTCGTCGATCGCCATTGCGTGCAGTGCATTTTGGATATATTTGTTTAAAGTAGTGTCATGAAATCTATAGCGCTGATTCAGCTGGTCGTGAAACTTTTTGAAGGCAGCTAACCCAGGAATACCAAGCGCTCCAACGGTGTCAAAACAACCGATCAAGGTGATCGGAATGCGATCGCCATAATTCTGACGGTATTCTACAGCTTCTTGATCCTTTGGTTTGACGCCTCGTTTACGGTAAAGCTCGTAAGCTTCATGTGCTTTGGTAATATGCGGACGTTCTAGCAGACCTGAACAATAGATCATCCCTGCTAGACTCCTCACTGTGTAAGCACCACGACTAAAGCCAAATAAATAGATTTCATCACCAGGAACATAGTTGAAAACAAGAAATCGATAGCCATCTTCTATATTTCTATCGATTCCTAATCCGGTAGCTCCACCTAAAACCTTTTGAGTCTCAGTGCCAATCCCCTCATCATAGAATACGATCTGCGGAATTCCGTCCTTGGCAATTGGTTTGACGGATTGAGCCAGCTTAACCACATTGCTTGGGTAAGGACTCGCTAAATCTTGCCAAGTTCCATCACAACAAATAACAAGACGTTTCATTATTTTATTGCCCTTGAGTAATTTGAGAGATTCGGACAAAAGATGCTGCCATTTGATCAATATCAATGCGCCCAAAAAAGCTGTTTTTTTTGTGTTGTAATTATATTTTTGTAGTATTTAAGATGCCATTCATTAGACTACAAATACTTACTTGAACAAGCAAGTATTTGTACAATAAATTTACTTTCTCTAAATTTGCAAGGACAGTTAAGACATTTAAGACATTTAAGCCAATTAAAATAGTTTAGGAGTAAAGCCGCGTGTCACACTCAAATTATCTTGTAGGGTGTGTCAGATGTTAAAAAAAATTACTCATCGCCCATTTATCAAGTAGTAGCGCATCCTACAAAGGGTGCCAGTTGGTAAGTCCTGAATTAATTCTCGAACCTATACCCCCTATTTTTTTTTAGATTTGATGAAATACGAATTAAATATTATTTTTTGTATTTGAGTACATTACTAATTAACATTCATCAAGGCATTTTACCGAATCAGATAACATGTAGCTGAACAAAAATCAGCATGACTGATGAAACAGAGATGGCGAGTGTGAGGGAATAAGCAATAAACAACCAATCACCAACAAACAACCATCCTGAATTTTAGGGGTAGCTTGCAGGAGAAAATAATGCACACAACCTTTGCAACCATTGATGGGAATGAGGCTGTAGCCCGTGTTGCTTACCGTTTAAGTGAAGTCATAGCCATTTATCCCATCACCCCCTCTTCAGCGATGGGTGAATGGGCTGATGCTTGGTCAGCGTCAAATCGTCGTAATTTGTGGGGTACTATTCCCAGTGTAATTGAGATGCAGAGTGAAGGTGGAGCGGCTGCGGCTGTACATGGGGCGCTGCAAGCGGGTTCTTTAACGACCACATTCACCTCGTCCCAGGGATTATTGTTGATGATCCCTAATTTGTACAAAATTGCTGGAGAATTAACTAGTGCAGTTATTCATGTTGCTGCTCGTTCTTTAGCTACTCATGCTTTATCGATTTTTGGCGATCACAGTGATGTAATGGTAGCCCGTGGGACTGGGTTTGCGTTGCTGTGTTCTGCGTCGGTGCAGGAAGCCCATGATTTTGCGCTGATTGCTCAAGCTGCTACTTTGGCGGCGCGAGTACCGTTTATGCATTTTTTTGATGGTTTTCGGACTTCCCATGAAATTCAGAAAGTCCAGTTACTCGAAGATGATGATTTGCGATCGCTCATTGATCAAGAATTAATTCTCGCCCATCGCACCCGTGCTTTAACGAGCGATCGCCCTGTATTACGAGGAACAGCCCAAAACCCCGATGTTTATTTTCAAGCCCGCGAACGCGCTAACCCCTACTACAATGCTTGTGCAGAAATAGTCCAGCAAGTCATGGATAAGTTTGGGGAACGCACAGGACGACATTACCAAATTTACGAATATTATGGCGCTAGCGATGCTGATCGCGTGATTGTCTTGATGGGTTCTGGTTGTGAAACAGTCCATGAAACTGTAGATTATCTCAACGCCCGTGGTGAAAAAGTCGGTGTTGTCAAAGTCAGATTATATCGCCCCTTTGATGTCCAAAGATTTATTCAGGCTTTACCAAAAACCACAAAAGCGATCGCAGTTCTAGATCGCAGCAAAGAACCAGGTTCAGCCGGGGAACCGTTGTATCTTGATGTTGTCACGGCTATTTATGAAGCGATAAGGGGACAGGGGGAAGGGGATAACGAAAATGTTTATACTTCCCCCACTCCCCACACTCCCCACACTCCCCACACTCCCCACACTCCCCACACTCCCCACACTCCCCACACTCCCCACACTCCCCACACTCCCCACACTCCCCACACTCCCCACACCCCAACAATTATCGGTGGTCGCTATGGTCTTTCTTCTAAAGAATTTACCCCAGCAATGGTGGGGGCTATTTTTGATCATCTTGCCCAACCACAACCGCAAAACCACTTCACTGTTGGTATTAATGACGACATTAATCATACTTCTCTAAGTTTTGATCCCAATTTCTCAACTGAACCAAACCAGGTTGTGAGAGCCATGTTTTATGGCTTAGGTTCCGATGGAACGGTGGGTGCAAATAAAAACTCAATCAAGATTATTGGTGAAGAAACCGACAACTACGCCCAAGGTTATTTTGTCTACGATTCCAAGAAATCTGGCTCTATGACAGTTTCTCACCTGCGTTTTGGTCCGAAGCCAATTCGCTCTACTTATCTTATTAGTAAAGCGAATTTCATCGGTTGCCATCAGTGGGTATTTTTGGATCGAGTAAATATATTGAAAGATGCTGTATCTGGATCAACGTTTTTACTGAATAGTCCTTATGATGCTGATACTGTCTGGGAAAATCTACCAGAGAAAGTACAGCAGCAAATTATTAGCAAACAACTAACATTTTACGTTATTAATGCTACTCAAGTCGCCCGTGATAGTGGCATGGGTGGACGCATCAACACTATCATGCAAGTATGCTTCTTTGCTTTAGCAGGAGTTTTATCCCAAGAAGAAGCGATCGCCAAAATCAAGCAAGCTATTGAAAAGACATACGGTAAAAAAGGCACAGAAGTCGTCCGCATGAATCTGCTAGCGGTAGATCAGACGCTAGAAAACTTGCAAAAAGTCGATGTTCCACAACAGGTAGAAATCCAAAATCTAAAATCTATAGACGCGATCGCGGCTTATCGTTCACGTAGTGTTCCTAGAGTAGTCCAAAATCTTGACAGTGCGCCTGAGTTTGTACGAGAAGTCTTAGGCAAAATTATGAGGTGGGAAGGGGATGATTTACCTGTAAGTGCTTTACCTGCTGATGGAACTTTCCCCACGGGTACTTCTCAATGGGAAAAACGCAATGTGGCTGTAGAAATTCCGGTTTGGGAAGCGGATGTTTGTGTACAATGCAGCAAGTGTGTCATGGTTTGTCCCCATGCGGCAATTCGCAGTAAGATTTATGCAGAAAGTGAATTAACAAATGCTCCGGTAACATTCAAGTCTATTTTTGCCAAAGATAAAGACTTTGCTGGACAGAAATTTACGATTCAAGTAGCACCGGAAGATTGTACAGGATGTGGTATCTGCGTTGAAATTTGCCCTGCGAAAAAGAAATTACAGCCAGAAACTAAAGCGATTAATCTCAAACCCCAGCTACCTTTACGTGAGCAAGAACGGGAAAACTGGAGTTTCTTTTTAAATTTACCAAATCCTGACCGACGCCGACTAAAATTAAACCAAATTCGCCAACAACAACTGCAAGAACCATTGTTTGAATTTTCCGGTGCTTGTGCGGGTTGTGGTGAGACACCTTATTTAAAACTACTAACACAATTATTTGGCGATCGCGCAATGATAGCCAACGCCACTGGTTGTTCTTCGATTTACGGTGGTAATCTACCAACAACTCCTTGGACTCAAAACTCTGAAGGTAGAGGCCCAGCATGGTCTAATAGTTTATTTGAAGATAACGCCGAATTTGGTTTTGGTTTTCGCCTATCTTTGGATAAACATGCTGAATATGCTGCGGAATTATTGCGGGAGTTAGCGATTGGGGAACAGGGATTGGGAATCGGGTTAATTTCTGAGGATTTAGTTCAATCTATTCTGAATGCACTCCAAAAAACCGAAGCAGATATCTACGAGCAAAGACAAAGGATAGAATTGCTCAAACAGCAATTAGATAATGTAGAGACGTACCATGGTACGTCTCTACATGGTACGTCTCTACGATCCAAAATCCAAACTCTAAAATCCCTTGCTGATTATCTTGTCAAAAAGAGTGTCTGGATTGTCGGTGGTGACGGTTGGGCTTATGATATTGACTTTGGCGGATTGGATCATGTGCTTGCCAGTGGTCGGAATGTTAATATCCTAGTCATGGATACAGAAGTATATTCCAATACAGGCGGACAATCTTCTAAAGCGACTCCACGGGCTGCGATCGCGAAGTTTGCTGCTAGTGGTAAGCCTGCTGCCAAAAAAGATTTAGGATTAATGGCGATGAGCTACGGTAATGTTTACGTAGCAAGCGTAGCTTTAGGCGCTAAAGATGATCAAACACTGAAAGCATTTTTAGAAGCTGAAGCCTACAACGGCCCATCACTGATTATTGCTTACAGTCATTGCATAGCCCACGGCATTAATATGACCACAGCCATGAACAACCAAAAAGCTTTGGTAGAATCAGGTCGTTGGTTGCTGTATCGCTATAACCCAGAGTTGCGAGAACAGGGTAAAAATCCTTTGCAATTGGATATGCGATCGCCCAAACAACCACTAGAACAGTCAATGTATCAAGAAAATCGCTTCAAAATGCTTGTGAAGAGTAAACCTGAACTTGCTCAAAACCTGCTACAACAAGCGCAAGCAGAAGTAAACGCACGTTGGCAATTGTATGAGTATTTAGCAGCACATTGACATCTCCCCTGCTTAGAAAGAAGGGTATTGTTCTGTACAGATTGCATCACCTCCTATTGTTTAGGATAATTGTTAAGCTAATCGTCATTCATTTTTCCAGACTGATTCGCTTGTAGTAAGGGCTTCAGCCCTGGTTTTATGCAACTTAAATGCTCATTAGCTTACTACATGTTCTGGCAACAATGTTCCGTAAAATTATGGCTGTTGTCGCGCAGCGCGACAACACACCGTCAAGAATTCAAGGTGCGCGATTCCTACGACATAACATACCCTAGATAACGTTAAAGCATTTTTAACAAACGTTTGAATCTTTTCTATATAGCAATAAGTGTTCATAAGAAACGTTAAAGCATTCTTAACAAGCGTTTGAATCTTTTCTATATAGCAATAAGTGTTCATAAGAAACGTTAAAGCATTCTTAACAAGCGTTTGAATCTTTTCTATAGATCAATCAATATTTGTAACGGCTACTTCAAATAAAACAATAATCCAACTCCCGCGATCGCTATAATCACACCTGCGATCGCTCTCCAGGTAACTTTTTCACCTAAGTAAATCCCAATGGGAATAACAAACACCGGACTAGTTTGCATTAGAGTAGAAGCAATCCCTGCAACGGTGAATTTTAAAGCTATCTGCTGCAACCAAATTCCTAAGTAAGTTCCGCAAAAGGCAGCAAAAATAATTGTTAGTATTAATCGTGCAGACTGCCAATCAGAGTACCGCATTGTTTGATTTTTAGACCGAGAAAACAAACCCCAAACCAGCAAAATTAATACACCAGCACTCAGCCGCAACAAAGAAGCCCACAAAGGACTAACACTTGCATTACTAAAAGCCGCACGCGAAAATAAAGCCCCCATAGCATTAGTGATCGCTGCTAACACTCCAAACCCAATTCCCCGCCATAGAGGCCTTGTAACACCAGAAGACAAAGAGGAAAAACTCCTCCCTTGTCCTCCTTGTCCCTGCGTCCCCATATCTTCAGGAGTCCGTTCTGTTACCACCCAAGCAACTCCCGAAATCGTCAGCAAAATCCCACACCAAGCATTCCAATTAAGCTTTTCCTGCAAAAAAATCATTGCCCCAATGGCTGTAATTGGCGGGGCTAAAGTTCCCATGAGTAAAGCGCGACGTGGTCCCAAGCTATTGATAGAAGCTAAGAAGACTGTATCACCCAAACCAATCCCTACTACACCACTGAGGAGAAGTAGAGAAAGGGAGATGGGGGAAATGTTGGGAAATAATTCGCCACTCAGCACAATAGTAAGTAAAAGCAGAACAATCGCAACTATATCCTTTAGGAAGTTGAGTTGTAGAGGCGAAATACGCTTACCCAAACGTCCATAAACCACAGATGCGATCGCCCACAAACAAGCAGCAGACAAAGCTGCTATTTCACCCTGAAAATTTGTCCCTGGCAAGTTTAACAAATTATTAAAAATAATATTTACCCCTTTTCAAACACGAAAAAAATTTCATATTTTAGGATTAATACTTTTATTAATTCTAGCACTCAATGCACCAGACTGCTAATTTATGCATGGATAAACTTTAGCACTCCGAACAAGAAAGTGCTAATTTATCTAGTTTTCAATATCTACGAAATAAATTACTGAAATACTGATTTGAAATATCTTTCAACTAATTTTAAGATCAGCATAATTCAACAAGTTTCATATTGAGGGAACAGCAATGAAATATACTTTTGATATTGTTGGAGTATCTCAAGTTTTACAGTTTTTTCATCACCAACAAGAAACCTTGCAGAAACCACAATATCAAGGTGTGGAATATATAACGACGCATACATGTACGTTAGATGCATTTCTAGAATCTGTGGAGCCAGTAACACCAAAATGGAATTGGGATAAAGATGAAGTTATGAGTGCAGTCATAGATTTTTGGGTGCAAAATTCTGATAGTATTAGTTATTGGAAAGCACGTTTAATTGATGCTGGTAGCGATAATTTACTAATAGCAAGAGTTGCAGATATCAAAGCCTTAAAAGTGGAATTAGAATCTTTGCTAGGTGGAAATTTCTAGCAAGTCCTTCAGAATCGTCGCCCCGCGTCTTGGAGCATAGGGGAAGGGGAAAAATTGCTCTTCCCAATGCTCAATTCATTTTATTTCATCATGTTAATGTAGCAGTAATTCATGAATTACTCTACTAAAAAATCACAGTAGCAACTATGATGTTTATTTGGCGATCGCATCTGTACAACTATTAGCTTGATTTTAACAAATTCAACGTTACATATATTTAGGCTTTAGTTGTAAATGTGATTGTTGAGCAATAGTACAATACGTAATGGTAGCCGGTGATATCTGATAGAATATTTGTGAAAATTTTGTAAAATAGTTTGCTTTTTGATGAAAAAACTCTTAGCCTTTGATAAAGATACTGTAAATCTTATAGACCGAGAAAACACACAGACTGGAAATCGATTAGTCTGTATGGAAGAGTACAATGGATGGAAGTAATGTAACAACTTTCTTCTAAATTTTAATCCATAAATATAAAGTTCTAATGAACGAAGCAATATATGATAATGTTGAAATTTATACAAAATACAGATTTTGTTTTTGACAGATAAAGTTTCTAAACTCACATCTTGCAACAAGAATTTCGGATAGATTTCGGTTACTCAGTATGAAACTAAAAGTCCTTTATTTAGCAAGGAAAGCCAGGAAGAATTGTGTAGCTTACCCTTGTATATTTTTCGCTTGTAGAGTTTTTTCTGGATAGGTGCAAGATATGTCCGACCACTAGCTGTGAATGCCTTCGATACGCTACGTGATCGCCACTAGCGACAAATAAAAGAAGCATATTTTTCTGAGTTTTAAAACGTGCATCTATCTATTAGGAATATAAAGAACCTTTAGAACTAGGTAAAAAAATTGTCAGCAAAATAGAAATTAATTCCACTTACCTAAAGTTGAGGTCAACTGGTGATAGAATTATGCACAACCATTTTATTAACAACAATGCCCTAGAAAGCTATGACAGCAAAGAAAGTAAATTTTTAACGCCCTTTCAGCGAAAATTTTTAGTAAAACATTTGCAAACTGATTTGCAACCAGAATACATACGCAGGCTAGAAATCATGTTGCTAGCAGACATGGGTAAAAGCCAAGCTGAAATCTGTCGCATTTTGGGTTGTTCTCAGGAGATGGCGCGGTATTGGATTGCGATGGTACAAGCAGGGCTAGCGCACCAATGGAATGAGCGACCGAAAGGCAGACCAAAAACTGTTAACAAGCAATATCTTGAAAGATTGCAAGAACTGGTAACACATAGCCCGCGTGAGTATGGCTATGCTTTTACCAATTGGACGGCCCAATGGTTAAGCAAACACCTAGCTTTTGAACTAGGAATTGAAATTAGCGATCGCCACATTAACCGACTCCTCAAACAGAAAGGGCTATCTACCAAACAGAAATATCAAAAAAGCAAACAAGAAACTGACCAGTTCAAAAACGTTGGAATTCAGATTGTTGATTTGCAGTCTAACTGTGAGTTAAATGCTGATTGCTCATTTAACTTAATGAAAATCAGCAACTAAATATATTTGCGAGGTACGGAAATGTCATCAGTATTTGACCAGCAACAGCTAGGTCAAACACTCGCCCGTGTTTTGGGTGAAAAGCTTGCTAATCAAGAAATGGAAAGCTGCATGAAGGCGATAGAAATATTAAAGCCGCCAGTAGCAAAACTTTTTTGGCAAGCAACAACAGGAAAATCAGGACTTTATCTAGTTTTAATGGGTAAAGTGCGGCTATTAGATCGCTCAAACAACTTAATTACCACCCTCAATTCTGGGAGAGCATTTGGTGAAACGAGTTTGTTTGCACAAGAACAATGGCTTCCCTATGCTGCTAGAGCTTCTTCTAACTTGCAACTTGCTTATTTACCAAGCAAGATTTTGCAAGCTTTGATCAGCAAATATCCTCGGATTGGCGATCGCCTCAGAAAACAAGCAGAAATATGGGATTTAATGCTCACTTTGCTGCATCAATATCAAGAAAAAAGCAGTACCTCTAGTGAAGGTATACTCCAAGCCTTATCTGTATTTGAGCGACATGATTTAGAATTGGGCAGTATTAATGCCAAACTCCGCCAAGATAGTAAACTGTGGCTGGTGCATCGAGGAGAATTACAGCATCCTGATGGCCGTTGTTTAACTCTTGGAAACATCTATGAAATATCCCGCGCTGACGATTTACAGGTTACACAACCAACAACAATTGCATATACTCTCAGTTATGCAAATTGGGAAATAGCTCTGCAACACTGGCCTGACTTAGCCGAATTAATTGACTCAAAAGTTGCTTCTGTCACCACACAAAAACCTATTGAGAACAGAAAAGTTATTCCTTTTCCCTCAACAGAATCGTCAACAGCACCAAAACCAAAAAAACGCCAATCTTATTTTCCCAGTCCCCAAGTAAAATTTGGGCAACTTTGGGGACACATCACCCGGCGCTATCCTTTCTATGCTCAACAAAGCGCCTCAGATTGTGGTGCAGCTTGCTTGGTGATGATTAGTCGTTATTGGGGCAAACAGTTTAGTATTAGTTTGTTGCGGGATTTAGCCAATACTAACCGTAGTGGTGCTTCAATTAAAGGTTTAGTGGCCGCCGCCGAAAGTATCGGCTTTTCTACTCGACCTGTTAAAGCAAGTTTCGCTCAATTAGAACAACAATCATTACCTGCAATTGCCCATTGGGAAGGTAAACATTATATAGTCGTCTACGAAATTAACAAAAAGCGAGTGATTGTCTGCGATCCTGCAATTGGACAACGCAGTCTCACCCACGAAGAATTCCAAGCTGATTGGACTGGTTATGCGCTGTTATTGCAACCAACAGTCGGGTTAAAAGAAACTCCAGAAGCCGCTCAACCATTTTGGCGATTTTTTGATTTAGTCAAACCTCATACAGTTGTATTGGTAGAGGTGTTTGTTGCTTCGATCTTGATTCAGTTATTTGGGTTAGTAACACCACTATTTACTCAACTACTGTTGGATCGAGTTGTTGTCCAAGGTAGCACCCTAACCTTAAATGCTGTCGGTTTGGGGTTAATCATTTTTGGTTTATTTCGTGTCGCCATCAGCGCCCTACGACAATATTTATTAGATCACACAGCTAACCGGATAGGTGTCGCCTTGATGGTGGGTTTTATTAAACACACTTTTCGTTTGCCTTTATCATTTTTTGAATCTCGATACGTTGGTGATATTGTTTCTCGCGTCCAAGAAAACCAAAAAATTCAGCGCTTTTTAACAGGAGAAGCACTGACAATTGTTTTGGATTTATTAACAGTATTTATCTATATCGGATTAATGTTTTGGTACAGTTGGCAACTAGGATTACTGGTGCTATTAGTTGTGCCACCATTTGTTTTAGTAGCGCTGATTGCGACACCTTTTTTACGCTTAATATCCAGAGAAATTTTTAAAACTGTAGCACAAGAAAGTAGCTATCTGATCGAATCGCTGACCGGGATTCGGACAATCCGTTCAATGGCGATTGAGCAGACAGTGCGCTGGCGTTGGGAAGAACTGCTCAATCAATCGATAAAAAAGAATTTTTCTGGTCAAGTGATTGGTGTACGGTTGCAACTTGTAAGTAGTGCCATTGAAACTTTAGCAACCACAATTTTACTTTGGTTTGGCGCATGGCAGGTAATTCAAAAGCAACTGACTATCGGACAATTAGTTGCTTTTAATATGTTGTTGGGTCAGGTAATTCAGCCTTTTCGACGATTAATTGTATTGTGGAATCAACTACAAGAAGTAGTGATTTCTACAGAACGGATTAACGATGTTCTAGAAGCCGAACCAGAAGAAGATTTAAACACCTCAGCCAAGCAATTTCTTCCCTCACTGAGTGGTAGTGTTAGCTTTGTGGCAGTAACTTTCCGCTATCATCCTGAAAGTGAATATAACATCCTCGAAAATCTCAGCTTTGAAATCAAGCCAGAACAAACAGTAGCTCTTGTTGGACGTAGTGGTTCTGGGAAAACCACCCTCTCAAAACTCATATTAGGTTTATACCCACCAACAGATGGCAAAATCTTGGTCGATGGTCAAGATATCACAGCTCTTTCTTTAGGATCGCTGCGACAACAAATAGGAGTTGTTGATCAAGATACCTTTTTGTTTGGTGGAACTATTCGGGAAAACCTGAGCATTGCTCACCCTCAAGCCATCCTAGAAGATATTATTCAAGCTGCAACTATTGCTGGTGCAGATGAATTTATTCGCCGACTACCGATGGGTTATGAAACCCAAATTGGTGAAGGAGGTGGTTTGCTATCTGGTGGACAACGCCAACGACTGGCGATCGCAAGAGCTTTGGTTGGTAATCCCCGCTTATTAATTTTTGACGAAGCTACAAGTCATCTGGATTCTGAATCAGAGCGAATCATCCAAAACAATCTCAAAACGATTCTGACTGGGCGCACAAGTATAATTATTGCTCATCGCCTCTCAACAATTCGCAATGCGGATTTGATTCTGGTTTTGGATCGTGGTGTGTTGATTGAAAGTGGTACTCACGATGAATTGATCAACGCCAAAGGACATTATTTTTATCTCAACCAACAACAACTTGCTCAAGTTGGTTAATATACAGGTTTTCCCTTTTCCTAACATCTATTCCAACCAAGGGTGCAAACAAAATATCCTACCAAATAATTTCTCCCAGGGTACAGAGCAACCAAATTTCATGTTCAAAAATCTAAAATCCAAAGAATTGTTTGACAGAGTACACGAAGTATGGCTAACTTATCCAACAACTTACCGTCTATACAAGCAAACAACCAGACAAATGGGCGTCGTAATTACAGATCGGGTGAAGATAGGGAATTCGAGCAAGCAACGTTTGCAGAAACAGAAGCAAATGATTGGTATTATGGCACAGAAGAACTGTTAGATGCCCTACCCAAGCGTTGGACACGTTCTTCACTATATTTTTTAATGAGTTTTGCTGTTGTCGTTTTACCTTGGACAGCGTTTTCTCAAGTCGATGAAACAGGAAACGCCAGAGGACGGATAGAACCACTAGGAAAAACGCGAAAATTAGACTCTCAAGTCGGTGGTAGTGTCGTAGCCGTTAAGGTAAAAGAAGGAGATACAGTTAGAACAGGGCAAATTTTAGTTGAGTTGGAATCAGATGTTCTGCGAACCGATTTACAACAAGCAAAAACTAAGCTCGAAGGATACCAAAATCGGTTAGTACAATTTGAGTTACTCAAAAACCAAATAACTTTAACAAATAGTGTTCAAGAACAACAAAATAAATCCCAAGAATTAGAAAAATTTTCACAAATCAATCAAGCGCAGCAAGAATTAAATGCAAAAGAGAGTACTTATAACTCACAAAAAATAGAAAAATTATCTTTAGTTGATCAAGCAAAGGAGAATATTGATACTACCGAGGCTATTCATAAATTAGCTAACAGTCGTTTAGTTCAGGATCAGACAGAGACTGAACGTTATCAAAAATTGCACAATGAAGGTGTTGTTCCCCTGATTAAAGTTATAGAACTAGAAAAGGAAACACAAGAAAGTCAACAATTACAAGAAAAAGCTCAATCTGATGCCAAACAAGCCGAATTACGTTACAAAGAAGAAAGTAGCCGTTATCAAACAGTAATTAACCAAGCAAAAGCAGAGATTGAACAAGCCAAACTACGTTTGCAAGAACAGCGCAGTAGTTATAAAAGTGTCGTGGAAGCAGGGAAAATAGCTGTTCTTAAAAATCAGCAACAACTCAAAGATTTACAAACACAAGTTGCTGAGTTGCGATCGCTCATCGCTCAAAGTAGAAGTGAAATTTTATCATTAAATATCCAGTTACAGCAACGCATTATTAGATCGCCAATTAATGGTGTAATTTATGAGTTGCCGATAGAAAAACCCGGCGCTGTCGTCCAAGCTGGTCAAGAAATTGCCCAGATTGCACCTAGTAATTCTGATTATATCCTCAAGGCACAAATGCCTAGCCAAGAAAGCGGTTTCTTAAAGGTGGGAATGCCTGTTAAAATCAAATTTGATGCCTATCCTTTCCAAGATTATGGAGTTGTTCAAGGACAAGTACGTTGGGTTTCACCAGATTCAAAACTTATCGAAACATCTCAAGGTAATATCGAAGTTTTTGATGTCGAAGTTACCCTAGATAAACCTTATATTGAAACAGGGGATAAACGTATTATACTCACCCCTGGACAAACAGCAACCGCAGAGGTAATTGTTCGTCAACGTCGTCTGGCTGATTTTATTTTAGATCCGTTTAATAAGCTGGAAAAAGGTGGATTAGAGTTGTAGTTAATTAAAAGGCAATCATTATTCAATAGTTAGCAGTTAGTTGTTATCATTAGCTATATAGTTATTTGAGAAACATTAACTGTTAACCAACGATTGACTCGACACAAACTTTGTAATTGTAAGTCATAATTTCACCATGTCAAAAGAGTTAAAAATTTCCAGTGTAGATATTTTGCAGCAAATCAAACTCTCCTGTCAAATGCCAGAATTAGTGCAAGCGATCGCAAATCGCAAAATTGTTACTGATGCAGCAAATCAAGCAGGGATAAAAGTTGAAACAACAGAACTACAGAAAGCAGCAGATAGTTTGCGCGTAGCTAATAAACTGCTGAAAGCAGAAGATACTTGGACATGGCTGAAAGAACATCATCTTGCTATAGAAGAATTTGAACTATTAGCAGAAACGAATTTGCTTTCTGCAAAACTGGCAAATCATTTATTTGCTGATAAAATCGAACCATTCTTTTATGAAAATCAACTCAATTATATAGCTGCCGCTATCTATGAAGTTGTTTTAGATGACGAAGACTTGGCTTTAGAACTGTTTTATGCTCTTCAAGAAGGCGAAATGAATTTTGCAGAAATTGCTCGCCAATATATTCAACATCCAGAATTACGCCGTGCTGGTGGATATCTTGGTATGAAAACTCGCAGTGAATTACGCCCAGAAATTACTGCTGCTGTTTTTGCTTGCAATCCACCAGGAGTAATTAAGCCTATTGTTACTCCTAAAGGAGTTCATTTAATTTGGGTAGAAGAAATCATTCAACCTCAATTAAACGAGTTATTGCGAGTCAAAATTCTGAGTGATTTATTTGCTAATTGGTTAAAACAACAAAGTTCTACATGGAACATCAATGTAGATTTAGACTCAGAGCATGATTTGTCTGCAAAAGAATTATTGCAGCAAGCTTAAATTTAGAGCATTGCTGATTGGCATATTATTTTAAGTTCGTAGTGAGGACTTCAGTCCTCAAAACAACGGCTGTACGCGTAGCGTTCTCGCAGAGTAGCCCTTACTACAAACAAAAAATTTTAATTTTTTTGTGATACTTGCGTAAGTCCTATAAATGTAGAGACCTACCATGGTACGTCTCTACATTCAGCAACGGCAAATTTATTGATAGTTGACAGAATTAAACCTGTCAACTAAAATTTGATGGTGTTGCAAAAAGCTTCAACTCCTCGCCACACCACCAATACTCTTGCCCTGCATTAATAAGGGTGTTAAATTTTTGTTTTAGATTAGTTGTGGTTGTAGAACAAACTATTGTTTTACAACCACATTTATGTAAGTTTAGAGATTAAACTGCACCGATTCCAGCTGCGGCAGTTCCGAAGATTGATACATAAGCTTCGAGTTTAGCAACTGAAACTTGCGCTCCTAAAGTAGCTAGACCACCAACAAGTTCGTTGAAAGACAAACCACCAACAACAGCAGCAGCGTCAACTTCAGAAACTTCGGTCATTTCTACGTTGATGTCGGAAATTGTAATTCTAGACATGATCTAATTCCTCTTGAGTTCAAGTTAAGTGTTTTGTTTTGGATTCAGCTTTTGTTCGCTTCATCTATGTGTTCATTTTGCTATTTAAAACCATGAAAAACAAGGGTTAATCAAGAAGCCTTCAGACCAACCTACTGGAATTATGTCTCAAATTTTTCTTAAAGTATCTGAGCTTATTTTTGAAGATATTGTTAATAGGATTTATGAAGTAAAGATTAAGTAGATCAATCAAAAACCTTTCATCCTAATAGCTTTTTTAAGATGTTTTACCAGCAGTCAAATAAACCAAAGTATCTAAAAATCAATATATCTATTTGTCCAGTAATCTTTCAAAGCAAATTTTAAGTAGCTGTAAAGCATGATTGTTAACTTAGACAAGATAAAACTGAAACTTACTTAAGTAGGTAGACGTAATTAAATGTAAGATAAAGCTTTTGTTCGTAGTGAGCGATTTATCGCTCTATATAAGGTTTTCAAGGGATAAATCCCTTACTACGAGCTTTGATTTAATTAAGCCCTTCTACTTATCCTTTTTTCGTAGTTTATGATTTCAAATGCTAGATCAAGTGTTTCTGAATAAGTTTCAAGACAAAATAGCAGGAGTTTTGTCTTGAGAAATTTATCTGCTAACTTAAAACAGTTTCGCCCCGCCGATAAATCTCGCGCGCATAATCAGTCCAAACTCCTTGTCCCCAGTAACGGAAACAACTGGTTTGCAACAACAAGTTATATAACAAAGCTGCTTGATAATCTGGAAGTTGTGTTATGGAGGGATCTTGCTGCACCAATGAATCATATTTTTCATGAAACATAATGCTGAGTTTCTTCATCGGGTCTAAAACATTTTCATAGCCTTCCACCCAACTCAAATCATTAGTCCAAGAAGCACCATCCATATGAAATTGATGGTCATTTGCTTTTAACTCTGCGATTACCTTTTCTACAACTTCCGGTGTTGCATCATCTGGATTCACTCGCTCCCAGATTTTATGCTGATGCACAGCTTGACAAGTTGGATAATCTCCAGGATTTACACCTGCTGCTTCAATTAGTTCTAGATATTCAGTACCATTGAGTGCAACCACACCTGCATTATTATTACCTGCATCGCGGATTTCATGATAAACCCTAAAGAAATCGCGGGGATATTCGTTCATCATCACGCCGCCATTTTCTCCATCGGCGATTTGGGTAACTAAAGAAGGGACTGTCATATTGCCAATTTGTTGCTTACTCCTACCCTTGGCTTCAAAATAAGGTTGCATCTGAGCAACTAATTTTGTATCTGAACCCTGAGTTTTAATTAATGCTGTAATACTGATAGTTTCACCATGAGAATTACGGACAATCAAACGGTTGGGAATATATTTATTCTCGTGTTTTAAGGCAGAACCATCGAGATTTTCCAGTGAATCTTCTTGCACCATTAACCAACGATACCCACATTCTTTTAATGCTTTGATGTATTCAAACAGAGTATCTGGATGATTGGGTAGGTGCATTTCTGGAGGAGAAAAACCCTTGACGCGCTTGAGGGCATCATAACCAAAAATAGCTGCAAAGTAATGTTGCCAAGCTTGAATGTGTAGTTTAATATCAGGAATCGGTGTGGAAGGAACTACGGCATGACTCCACATCGTTCCTAACCATTCTACATAAGGCTGATATTGAGGATCACAAGTTATGCGCTTGAGATTGTCGAAGATATCATCGCGTCCCATTTGACGCAAACCCCACAGCAAATTACCTGAATAATCAAGCATAATTCGAGGGTTACAACCTTCAGAAATCAGCTGCGGGATAAATTCTCCCATGCGGCTGTAACACCATGCAAAAGGCGCGGCATTATGGTTATCTCCATTATTTGAATGTTCAAACATATACTGGAGATTACCGATGATTTCACCGTTCGCACCTGCGGGAATGCTTGGTTGATGCATGTGTAGAGAGCAAGCAAATCCCGCAGTGATATTTTCTAACTTAAGATTAGTAGTATTTAAATATACTGATTTATTTGATTGAACTATTGACTGAATTGCGGCTTCCCAACCGCAGATATTCGGCAACCCTGACCTTAATTCTGCCAATGCGGGTAGATTGAAGGATGGTGCTGTAGCAGTCATAATATTTCATGTTAAGTATCTCATCATTGTTGCTTAATCAACGATATTTTACCCACATGAAGTAACAATTTATAGTTAAACTTGTTAGTTTGAAACAATAAAGATGAAGAAGTTGGGGATACTATATTGACTAAGTACAGTTTTGTGTTAATTCGTAGCTTTTTTAAACCGGAGGAACGCGGAGTCAACGCCGACGCAGAGTTTTTCCGAATTTTATTCGCTACGAATTTGTGAAATGTTGTACTCAGCAGCTTTAGCTTTAATCAGAAACGATCTCTTGAGTGTGTATTAGTTTCATCTAAAGGTAAATTACCTTCAGTTTGAATATCTAATTCTTCACGACGAACTGTTTCTTGAGCTTCAATTACATCTTTATCAACAATTTTTTTGACGCGGACTTCTTCGCGTACAAAAGCTTCTTTTTGTATATCAGGTATTTCTTCGTAGAGTTCTATGCGTGCTACTTCCCCTGCTTGGAATTGAGTATCATCGAGATTAACTGCAACATCTTGCTTGGTGGTTGGAACTCGCTCAATTACAACTCGTTCTTTTTCAATTGGAACTGCAACAGTTGCAGTTTCTGTTTCAATATGCTTACCAACGGTAACTTCTCCGGTTTTGATGCGATTTTTGTTAGCAATTAAACGCTCTTCATACAATTTGAATGTTTGGTGATTTTGCTCATTCAAATCATACAAAGATGTATCATTTTCATAAGTATAGCTATCCCGATCATAAGTTAAATTTTGTTCGGAACGGTAATGACTGCGTACCTGTTCTTCATAATCATAATCGACAGCGATGTCGTCTTTATAGCCAGGTAAATTTTGTACTTGTTTTTTGCTTAAGCCATCAACATAAACACGCTGTTGACTATAATTTATGCGAGAAAGACCTATTGGCAATAAGATTCTTTTGCTATAAAAATCTGATTCAGTTTCAATGATTAAATAGCGAAAACGTCCATCTGGATCTACAAGCGCATCTATAACTGTGCCGATTTTATTTCCTCCTTCGGTATAGAGAGGTAAACCTTTAATATCATCACCACCAAAGGTATCTCGGTAAGTAGGGTCGAAGTCTTCAAGCTTGTAAAGAGGCATAATAAAATTACCTATGAAAGCATCTATAGGTATTAGCTTAAAAATTCAGTTATAATTTTTCCTCTGGCTTGCGACTGAATTATCTTAGATTTATTAACTTTCAAAAAATCCATAGTTAGTACCCGAAAAACCCTGAGCATTGAGTTAGATGTGAATTATTATTAATAATAGTATCTATCTATGGTTAGATTAAACAAATATTTTAAGTTGGTGTTACTTCTAGTGATCTAAACTATATTGCTTTTGAGCTAATTATTAATTTTTTGTTCATATGTCGAATCATTCTTGGTTAACCCTCGTAAAAAAACACCGAGCGATCGCAGTTATCCGCGCCTCAAAATTAGAACTTGGACGCCAGATGGCCTTGGCTATGGCATCTGGAGGTATACAATTTATCGAAATCACCTGGAATAGTGCTAACGCTTGCGAGTTAATTGCTAAACTCCGTTCAGAATTACCTAAGTGTATCATTGGTACTGGGACATTGTTAAACTTAGAACATGTTTATCAAGCAATATCCGCAGGAGCGCAATTTCTATTTACACCCCATGTTGATCTAACTATGATCCAAGCAGCAGTTGCAGAAAATATACCGATTATTCCTGGAGCGCTTTCTCCCACAGAAATTGTTACAGCTTGGAATCACGGTGCAACTTGTGTGAAGGTGTTTCCTGTACAGGCTGTAGGTGGAGCAAGCTATATCAAAAGTTTACAAGGACCTCTGGGTCATATTCCTTTGATTCCTACAGGTGGTGTGACTTTAAAAAATGCCGAAGAGTTCTTACAAGCAGGAGCGATCGCAGTAGGTTTGAGTAGTGAGTTATTTCCTAAACAATTTCTAGAAACTGAAAATTGGCAAGCAATATCTCAGCAAGCAAAAATTTTAGTCAATTCTTGTTTAATCAGGGATTGATTTGTAACAATTAGGATTGCTGTATGAGCCAATCATTCAAATTCTTGGCGGACTCTGTTTTTTGAGTAAAATTACATAAATTGAATTTTTCAACAATTCCTCATCTTTATTCTCCTTTGTTAGTTACGAATTGGGACATCTGCTATAGGATGAAATTAGGAAAACTTACGTTGGTTGCAGCAAAAAGCGAAAACTAATCAGGTCAAACTAAAATTTTCCTAAACAATGGCATTATGGTCTAATCATTATGGAAAAGACATCTTCTTCCAGTTGGGTGCATTTTATCAAAGTACTTCTTGTTGGGACAACACTCTGTTTAAGTATTTTTAGTACTCCTTCAGAAGGGGTTTTGAAACAATCAAAACAATCAAAAAGAAGTACAATTAGGCAAACAATCGTTAACCTCAAACAATCTCAACGACGCTGGATACAAATTGATCTATCTCAACAACGATTAATTGCTTGGGAAGGTAAAAAACCTGTTTACAAAGTCATTGTATCTACAGGAAAGAAATCTACGCCGACTCGTACTGGTGTTTTTCGGATTCAAACCAAACTAAGAAAAACTCGGATGCGGGGTAGAGGCTACAACGTCCCCAATGTGCCATATACGATGTACTATAAGGGAGGCTATGCTATTCATGGAGCCTATTGGCATCGAAGATTTGGTAGACCAGTTAGCCACGGCTGCATAAATTTACCACCGAAACACGCTAGATGGGTATACAAATGGGCATCGGTAGGCACGCCAGTAGTTGTGCAAAGATAATAATTTACTAGTTAGTGGTTAGTTGTTAATAGTTGGTAGTCTTTCCAAGTAACAAACTAACTAACAACTAACAACTAACATATTCCTTTGGACATTCTCTGCGAATTAAAAAGTTTAAGATAATGGGAAACTGGATTGGTAGTAGTTGGGTCGCTTGGTTAACAACTTTTTTAGCATCTGTAGGAATATTGTGTGGAGCTGCTTTTACTTCTTCCGATTCAAAGACAACTCTTTCACATTTTTCCTATCGCATATTCGATCGCAACTCTATTAACGAAGCTGATATCTGGAAGGAACTACGCCCTCCTCGCAAAATCGAAATTGATTTGTCAAAACAGCACCTATATGCTTGGGAAGGAAGCCAACTTGTGTATTCTATGAGAGTTTCCACAGGTAAGCGCTCGACTCCTACAAAAAAGGGTAAGTTTGTGATCGGCTCTAAGCTTCGCTATGCCAGAATGCGAGGACCGGGCTACGATATTTCTGGTGTTCCCTATACTATGTATTTTTATGAAGGATATGCAATTCATGGTGCTTTTTGGCATAGTAATTTTGGTACACCAGTTAGTCATGGTTGCGTGAATTTACCAGTCAAAGAAGCTCGTAAGCTTTTCAATTGGGCTGATGTGGGGACGTTGGTAGTAGTGCATAAGTAACGGCTGCAAAATCTAAACCTTTGTCGTTAGATCACCTCTACAGTGAATCATCAAATATTTAAATCCAACAGAGCCAGACGAATTTGCTCGACTCGCCTACGGTTGACACCGAGATCCGATTCTCCTACGCGAGATGCTGAACGCAAATGAATTACTGATTCATTGGGAGGAAAATAAAACTCTACATCATCAACAAATTTGAAGATGCGGCTTTTAGAAAGAGCATGGATATAATTATCTGTCTGTTCTATAACCTCTGTACGAGGAACAACGCTGATAACTTTTAGTAAAGTTTCTCGTGCTGTGTTGCGATCTACATGATAAGTAATCGGCTCAATGGCGTGTTTAGAATCAGCATCTTGACTTACAACACAGTTGTTTGAAGCTGGACAAGAACTAAGATGACCATTAGCCACTCCCAAGCCAGAAGCATAAGCCCAAGTAGCACCAGGAAGTATTGTCAGGCTTAGGAATATTGCAAGGGCGATACCCCACAGAAGTCGCTGCGCGATCGCTGTTAGCAGACAGGACATTATAAATTTACTCCTCAATCAATAGCACTTCCCTTATTTTCGGTCATTTTGGTTGCGCGCTACTCGTTATTACCTAGTTTAAAGAGAAGGCTCCCGCCATACTGTAAGCTAATCGTCATTCATTTTTCCAGACTGATTCGCTTGTAGTAAGGGCTTCAGCCCTGGTTTTATGCAACTTAAATGCTCATTAGCTTACCCAGTTGGCGGTGAGATGAATCGACAGTCAAAACCTCGACGGGGATCGCGTAAGAGAAGCAGTTGTTTGTACTAACGATACTGATAGAAATCGAATGGCAGATCCTATTAATGAAGCTTTGGTATCTGAGGAATCTTTAGAAGGTAAGTTGATTCGGGTTGTACGTCCAGCATAAAATCAAAACAAACTGGAAAAATCTTGCTATGGTAGGCATCTCCCAACAGCCGCAAAAAATGACCATTGAGGAGTATCTCGCATGGGAACCCCTGCAAGAACTTCGTTACGAATATGTCAACGGCAAAGTCTTTGCCATGACTGGTAGTACAATTCCCCACAATGATATTGCCCTGAATTTGTATAGAACCTTATATCCACATTTACGTGCTAGGGGTTGTCGAGTGAATGTATCGGACGTGAAGGTGCAACTCACCCCTAAAAGTCCTTATTATTACCCTGATGTTATCGTCAGTTGCGACCCTCAAGACCTGAATGCTCGCAAATTTATTCAAAATCCCAAGATAATCGCCGAAGTTCTCTCTCCTAGTACAGCAAGCAGAGATAGAGACGAAAAATTTACTAATTATCTTAAAATGCCTTCTTTACAAGAATATTTATTAATAGATTCAGAAAAAATTTCCGTCGAACGTTACTGTCGGGGAGAAGGCAGAATGTGGCTTTACTATCCCTATATTGAGGGAGATATAATTACCCTATCCAGCATCGAATTTGAGATGGCGATCGCATTACTGTACGAAGGTGTGGTATTTGAAGTAGAAGAATAGCGGTATTTTAGACAGGACTTACGCAACTGGCACAAAGCGAAGGAGGTAGACAAGGGCAAACACATCTGAACATGACTTGCGCGGTGCTAGTGTGGGGGATTTGCGCTTCAAAGCATTCTGACAGATAGGCGATCGCCCTGTGCCAGTTGCGTAATTCCTGGGGAAAGTCAAAAATCCAAAGTTTGTTGAATGTCTGCGATATTTTTCACTAATTCAGATACAATAATAAACCTTGTCTGTTGCATCCCATACTTTAGTATATGTCTAAGACTTACACCGTTGAAATTAACCATCAAGGCAAAACTCATACTTTACAAGTTCCCGAAGATCAAACAATCTTATCAGTTGCAGATGCACAAGGGTTAGAATTACCTAGTTCCTGTCATGCAGGCGTTTGCACAACTTGCGCTGGTCAAATTATTTCCGGTACAGTAGAACAAAGTGAGGGCATGGGCGTTAGCCCAGAACTGCAAAAACAAGGTTACGTTTTACTTTGTGTTGCCTATCCTCGTTCTGATTTAAAAATTGCCACAGAAAAAGAAGATACAGTTTATCAATTACAATTTGGGAAATAATCTTAGTTGTTAGTTGTTAGTTGTTAGTTGTTAGTTGTTAGTTGTTAGTTGTTAGTTGTTAGTTGTTAGTTGTTAGTTGTTAGTTGTTAGTTGTTAGTTGTGGGTGTTTAACTACTATCTACTATCTACTATCTACTATCCCCGAATTTCTCACTCATTGTGTGGTTCGGGTGGGGAGTGTGGGAGGTGTGGGAGGTGTGGGAGGCACTTTGCGCTCATTGATGTGCCCATTCTCAATTCCTCCTCTTTCTCCCCACACTCCCCACACCCCCCACACTCACGCTCATTTCTCACGCTTTGAGAAATCCAGGTATCTACTATCTACTATCTACTATCTACTATCCACTATCCACTATCCACTAACAAATACAATGACAACCCATTTCATCACCGCAGAAATTAACCTCCAAGAAACTCCTACAGAATTACAAAAAACAATTGAAGCAGAATTGAAAAAACAAGGTGAACCTTTACGTTGGGCAATAACTTCTGTGCATGTTCCTCAACAAAAAGCAACTGTTGAAGCTGTCGTCACTACTGATGCTTAATTATTAGACATCTCCAAAAAATAATGTATAGACGTAGCACTGCTACGTCTATACAAGGGTTCTGGGCAACGCATAATTAATTTCTGGAGATGTCTATTAGTCATTTTTACTTTTTATTTTTTACTTGTTTGTGCGTCCATATACTTCTATTTTAATTGTACCAACTGGCATTGGGGCAGCTATTGGTGGTTATGCTGGCGATGCATTACCCGTTGCAAAAACTATCGCCCAGGTTTGCGATCGCCTGATCACTCACCCCAATGTCATGAATGGTGCGACTTTATATTGGAATCTCCCCAACGCTTTCTATGTTGAAGGCTATGGGCTTGACAAATTTGCTTCTGGATGCTGGGGGTTGCGTCCCGTCCATCAAAATCGTATTGGTTTGGTTTTAGACCAAGGAATAGAAACGGAATTGCGCCTGCGACACCTGCAAGCAGCCGATGCCGCTAGAGCAACTTTAGGGTTGTCTTTAACAGATTATGTAGTTACCGATGCACCGTTAAAAGTAGAATTACGTATATCAGCCTCTGGTGCAAGTTGGGGAACTATCGGTAATCCAGATAGTTTACTGCGAGCAGCAGAAATACTAATTAACAAAGCTGGTGCAGAAGCGATCGCAGTTGTGGCTCGTTTCCCTGATTATATTGATGAACAAGCAGATCAAAACTACCGTCACGGCAAAGGCGTAGATCCAATTGCTGGGGCTGAAGCTGTAATTAGCCATTTAGTAGTACGACAGTTTCACATTCCTTGCGCCCATGCACCAGCCTTTTTACCTCCATCCCTAGATCCCAATTTATCTCCCCGTTCAGCTGCCGAAGAATTGGGTTATACTTTTATACCAAGCGTTCTTGTTGGTTTAAGTCGCGCACCCCAATTTATTGTCAGGGAAACTGAGCAAATACTTGAACCAACAGATATTTGGGCTAATCAAGTAGACGCTGTAATAGTACCAGCAACCGCATGTGGCAGTAGCGCTTTACTAAGTCTCAGCCAGACACAATCCCTGATAGTCACAGTTCGAGAAAATCATACTCTGCTTCAAGTCCCTGCTCAACCTTTAGGGATAAAATCAGTAGAGGTAAACTCATATTTAGAAGCAGTAGGTGTGTTAGTTGCTCATAAAGCTGGCATTAACTCATATGCTCTTAGTCCTGATATCTCGCCATTGCGTTGTTTAAATAATTAGTTAGTGGTTAGTAGTGAGTAGTTAGTAGTGAGTAGTTAGTGAGTTAATTTTTAATATTGACTTCTTATACTCCCCAATCCCCAATCCCCAATCCTCAATCCCCAATCCCCAATCTCCAATCCCCAACTCCGTGACTCAACCAGAAAAACAAGAGCCAGAAATACCATACCTGACACGCACCCAAGTATTGGTAGCGATGGGAGCAACTGCTGTAGTTTTATGGATTATTGCCAAACTATGGTTGAATTTTGGCAATTTTACCCTGATGCCTTTAACGTGGAATTCAAGAGATTTACTTTTGGGCGTAGGTTTAGGCTTGAGTATTACTGGTTTGAGTGGTTTAGCTTATCAACTTTGCCCTCCTTATCGTAAAAGTGCCAATTATTACTTAGAAATAGTTCTTAAACCCCTAGCTTTACCTGATTTGATTTGGTTGGGATTATTACCAGGATTGAGTGAAGAATTACTATTTCGTGGCGTAATGTTACCAGCTTTTGGATTAGATGATGCTGCTGTCATCGTATCCAGTCTTTGTTTTGGAGTTTTGCATTTGAGTGGTTCCCAACAATGGCCGTATGTGATTTGGGCAAGTATTGTTGGATTAATATTAGGATATAGCGCTCTCCTCAGTGGTAATTTGTTAGTGCCAATTATTGCTCATGTGTTTACAAATATTATTTCTAGTTATTTGTGGAAAGTAGGACGATATTAAGGGAGGGAGCAGGGAGCAGGGAGCAGGGAGACGTCGGAACGCGGGGACGCAGAGAATAAATAACCATTGACCAATGACAAATGACCAATGACAAATGATCAGGACTTACGCAACTGGCATATTAGTAGGGTGCGTCAGATGTGCAAAATCTGTTGTTCATCACCAATTTATTAGTTCTGACGCACCCTACAAGATAGGTTGAGTGGGTTAGTGGGTAGTGGGTAGTGGTTAATTTCTACTCCCTCACTCTTATTTGGAGGTATGACATGACAATTACTTTAAATCACACTATTGTACCTGCACATAACAAAGAAGCAGCAGCACGATTTTTTGCACAAATTTTCGGTCTGAAAGCTGAACCTTCTGTAGGTCACTTCGCTGCTGTACATGTTAATGACACTCTGACGCTTGACTTTGCTGATAGAGAGGAATTTGAGTCACATCACTATGCATTTCATATAAGTGATGAAGATTTTGATGCAATTTTTGATCGAGTTAAAACAGCAGGATTGGAATATACTAGCGACCCAATGCACCAAAATAAAAACCAAATTAATCATAGGAATGGGGGACGTGGTTTTTATTTCTATGATCGCGACGGTCATAATTTAGAAGTACTGACCCGTCCATAGATATAGCATCAACTAATAACGCAGGACTACCCAGCATCAGCTTTTGTTCCAACCTGTGCTTTTTGTGCTGCTAGTGCGATCGCTTGTGGTAATATCTTGTGTTCCTGTACTTGAATTCTGGCGTGAAGACTTTCAGGTGTGTCATCAGGTAAAACGGGAACTGCTGCTTGCATTAAAATCGGGCCGCTATCCATTTCCAGACAAACTAAATGCACTGTACAGCCAGTGATTTTAACACCAGTAGCGATAGCTTGTTCTATGGCACGAGAACCTTTAAAACTGGGTAACAAACTGGGATGAATATTAATAATCTTGTCTGAAAAAGCGTCAATTAATACTTTTGTTACTAGTCGCATCCAACCAGCCATAATTACCCATTCCACATCATACTGCTGTAGAGCCTGGACAATTTGCTGATCAAACTCTTCACGGCTACTATGATCGCGGTGATTGAGAAGTACAGCAGGTACACCCCAATTAGCAGCCCGGACTGCGGCATAAGCATCTGGGTTATTGTAAATTAAAACTTGAATTTGGGCGTTGAGTTGCCCATCAAAGATGGCTTGGGCGATCGCTTCAAAGTTACTACCACTTCCCGAAGCCATGATTCCCAATTTTATAGGCTTGTGTAGACTAAATGCGTTTTGAATTTGAGGAGAAACCAGGCTAAAGATAGAATCAGAGCGGAGTGTCATAACGACAAGTAATTTTATAGATGCCAAAAATATATAGTAAATCTATTGACATACTCACCGACAGTCTTGGTACGGTGATTATTGACGCTTCATTGACTGATGCGACCGTTGTCGTCTTACTCTGTCTCTACGTCCGTTTAGAGCTGTGAAGTAAGTATTTAAATAACTGGTAAAGGCGATCGCACTTGCAAAAATGCTAGAGTGAAGTCGCTCGTTCCAGGAGTAGTTTCAGCACGATGCACTGGTTATTGTCTGGTCCTTTAAGTGTAGAAAAATTAGTAGTTAACATAGCAGATTTGCCAGTATCATTACAAGGTACGAAGCTGGTGCAGATGTCAGACTTACATTATGATGGTTTGCGACTGTCGGAAAAAATGCTAGAACAAGCGATCGCCACCAGTAATGAAACGGAACCGGATTTAGTTGTACTAACTGGTGATTATGTTACGGATGATCCAACTCCTATTCACCAACTAGTATTGCGACTCAAAAACTTACGAAGTCGCCTTGGAACTTATGCTGTACTCGGCAATCATGATATACGCTATTATCGTTCTCGCAATTCAAAAGCAGAAATCATAAATGCATTCACAAATATCGGAGTTAAAGTCCTTTGGAACGAAATTGCTTATCCTTTGGGAGAAGAACTACCTATAGTTGGACTTGCTGACTTTTGGTCACGGGAATTTAATCCTACATCGTTGATGAATCAATTAGATCCCACAAAACCTTGTATTGTTTTGTCGCACAATCCCGATACTGCTGAATTTCTACAAAAATGGCGAGTAGATTTACAACTATCTGGTCATACTCATGGTGGTCAAATTGTACTACCAGGTGTTGGACCGATAGTAATTTACTATAAAAAACTTGTTTACAGAACCCCCACAAAAGTAAAGCGATGGATACCATTTTTGCGAGGTAACTCTTTGAAAGCGATGCAACATTGGGAATGGGCAAAAGGATTTCACAAAGTGGGAAAAAATCAATTATATGTCAACCGTGGCTTAGGAACTTATTCCCCAGGACGCTTATTTTGTCCACCAGAAGTGACTGTTATTACTTTAGAGGATGTTTGAAATAAGCTATTTGACTTATACCAATTCTTTATGAAGATGCATAAAAAGAACCCCACCGCCTGCGGCACCTCCCCGCGAGATCGGTGAGGAATGGAGGTTTAGATGAAATTTGTAACAATTTAATTTTTATCTATGTACTGGGTAATCTGACTTTATAGGCATTTAGTCAATCAGTACAGGTCTGCCGATCATGTCTCAAAAATATCAAAGTACCTTGTGGTTTTCCGGTCTAGATAAGGTAGTTTTATTCTGTTCTTCCGCTTTTTTGGTGTTGGTAGCACCAACAATGACTGAGTTACCAGGAAGCAAGCTGCTGGCGCAGAATGTTGTTTCTCAGAATTTGGAAGCAGCGAGTTATTTTCAACAAGGGGTGATGCGCTATAATCACAAAGACTTAGAGGGTGCAGAATATGCGTTTCGTCAAGCTTTGCAGATAGATTCCAGTATTGCTTCTGCACATAATTATTTAGGTAACATTTTGTTGCAGCAAAACCGTTTTGATGCTGCAACACAAGAATATGCAGAGGCGATCAAACTCAATCCCAACTTGGGCGAAGCTTATTATAACTTGGGCTTGGCATTGCATAAACAAGGACAAGCTCAAGCTGCGATCACAGCTTATCGTCAAGCCTTGATTATCAATCCGACGATGGCAAATGCTCAGTATAACTTGGGTTTAGCATTATATGAAAAAGGACAACCAGAAGAAGCGATCGCAGCCTATAAGCAAGCAATTCATTTAGATGGCAATAATGCTAATGCTTACTTTAACTTAGCGATCACTCTCCAAGAGCAAGGAAAATTAGAAGAAGCGATCACAGCTTACCGCCAAACTCTCAAGCTGAATCCTGACAACGCTGTAACTTACAATAACATGGGCAGC
Organism: Nostochopsis sp.; assembly: GCA_051172755.1. Classification (GTDB taxonomy): domain Bacteria; phylum Cyanobacteriota; class Cyanobacteriia; order Cyanobacteriales; family Nostocaceae; genus Pelatocladus. Next base: position 153,607 of record JBMNDX010000001.1, read on the forward strand.
CTGTTGACCATTCAAGGTCAAACATCTGAGGCGATCGCTACTTATCAAGCAGCTATTAAACGCCTTCCTAATAATGCTGAGGCTTACTACAATTTGGGAGTAGCTTTATATAATCAAGGTGAGTTCAAAAAAGCCAATAGTGCTTTTAAGCGTGCGCGTCAACAATATCGTCAACAGGGTGACACAGAGCAAGCTAACAAGATTGAGCAGTTAATGCAGCAAGTTGCACAGATACAAGAACCCAAGCAACCGCAAGTTAGCCAGGTTTCTCAAGACGACTTGTCAAACCTAGATACTCCCATGGATACAGAAGCAAACCCAAGCGACACCCCAACTTCGGTTGAAGAAGAAATATCCACTCCAAATGGTTAGTGGTTGGTTTGTAAGTTGGTAGATTGAAATACTCACCGAGGCTTCAGCCCGGTGAGTGTTTCAAAGTCTGTCTGTATTTGTTTCATCCGTAGCCATAATATGCAAGTCAGTATTTTTCAGCAATCGTAGTAGTTTATGGGTGAGAGAACCTTTGAGGAGAATTTGCCAACGCGATCGCTGACTAGCACCAATGACTATTTGAGTAATATGATATTTCTCGGCTACTTGTGCGATCGCTTCAGCAATATAATTACTAGGAACGCGAATAAAATTACCTTCAAATTCCTTACAAAGCTTTTCACATATATCTATATGCAAGCTTTCTTCTTTGGTGAGGAAACGATCAGGAGGAGCAACAAATAAAGCAAACAGAGGAGCATTCATATAATTGGCTATCCTCCCAGCTCGACGTAATAATTGCAACGAATTCGGGTAAGTTGAAATACATACTAATACCCGTTCTTGAATATTACAGAATTGACCTTGCGGATTCACACCGTTTGCCAAACCAGCACTCATTTCTCTGGCTTCTTCTTCAATGTTGTCTGCAATCTCTCGCAATGCTAATTCCCGTAAAGCAATCAAATTGCGACGTTGGAAAAAGTTATCGAGTGCTTGTTGAATTTTTTGTGGGGCGTAGATTTTGCCTTCTAGCAACCTTTCTTGGAGTGTTTCTGGTGTAACATCTATCACTACTAATTCATTGGCATCGTCTAAAACCTTGTCAGGAATTCGTTCCCGAACTACAACTCCAGTAATCCTTGCTACTAAGTCATTGAGGCTCTCCAGATGTTGAATATTCATCGTCGAGTAAACATCAATGCCATTTTGCAAAACAATTTCTACATCTTGGTAGCGTTTTTCGCGGAGTGAACCGGGGACATTGGTATGAGCGAGTTCATCGATTAAGACTAATTGAGGCGATCGCGCCAAAATTCCGTCGGTGTCCATCTCTGTCAACGTTAAATTACCTCGTGGAATTTGTTTACGAGGTAATATTTCCAATCCCTCACCCATCTCTGCTGTTTCTTTGCGTCCGTGGGTTTCCAACAACCCAACCACAACATCAATCCCTTCTTCTTTAAGCGCGTGACCTTCTTCGAGCATCCGGTAAGTTTTACCTACACCAGGAGCCATACCAATAAAGATTTTGTGTTTACCACGACGTACTCGATGCATGGGAGGAGTGGGGGAAGTGTGGGAAGTGTGGGAAGTGTGGGAAGTAAACAATCAACAACAACTAACAACTAACAACTAACAACTAACAACTAACAACTAACCACCAACAATATTATTGATTTTGTCTACGGTTAATTTCTTGGAGGTCGAGAGCGTAATTTAATTTCAAGATATTAACTCCAGGTTCGCCGAAAATACCTAAAAATCTCCCTTCTGTATATTGTTTGATAAATGGCACTATTTCTTCTCTGGTAGTATTACGCGCGCGAGCTATCCTTTCTAGCTGTTCTTGTGCTGTTCTGACAGAAATATGCGGATCTAAACCAGAACCAGAAGTGTAAATAATGTCAGCGAAGGGTTGAATACTCTCATCGTTAAGTTCATTGGACTTTTCAAGTACACGCTGAAGCAAGTCTGGGTTGCTGGGAGCAAGGTTGCTTGCACCTGATATACCAGTCGGTCTACCTAATTTTCCTTGACTGTACCTGATAGCACTGGGACGACCTTGAAAATATCTTTCTGATCGGAACTGTTGACCAATCAAAACTGATCCTATCGCTTCTCCTTGGATATTTTGCATAATACTGCCGTCTGCTTTTTCTTTCAAAAAAGCTTGACCAACTCCCAAAACTGCAACAGGATAAATAACGGCTGTCACCAACCACAATAATATAGTTATACGAATTGCTCTGAAAATTTCTCGAATAATAAACATAATAAATAAGTCAATTAGTCATTAGTCATTAGTCATTAGTCATTAGTCATTAGTCATTGGTCATTACTTACTTGATTAGTTTGATAACTAATAAGTGATAGCTCTTAAAAACGTTCTGGTTGAAAAACAACAAAGAATAAATAAACTACCAGTGCCAATGTTATAAAACCTAAAACCCCAATTGCCCAAGCTGAACGACGCTCTAAAACACCATCAGCAGATGCATAAACAACTGGAGCAATTACTATATTGAGACACAAGCCAATAAAAATTATCAGTGGTAATTTTTGTTTACGCCATTGTGACCAAATAAAAGAAATTGACTCTACTATATTTGTTGACAAAAACTTATTAAAGATATTAATTTTTCTATTTATATTCATTTGATTTTTCCCCTCTAAATATATAAATCAAAAATCAAATATATATTCTATCCCCAATCCCCGTAATCTGCGAGAAGCCGCTTGCGCGTCTGCGCGTAAGCGTCTTTGTTAGGAGAATCCCCTCCCTACGCCAACCCTATAGCCGTAATAATTAAATCAATTAATTTAATCGCAATAAAAGGTACAATTACACCACCCAAACCATAAATAAATATATTGCGTTGTAATAACTTATTAGAAGTTAAAGATCGAAATTTTACACCCTTGAGTGCTAAAGGAATTAAAACAGGAATAATTAATGCATTGTAAATGAGCGCTGACAGCACAGCAGAATTTGTGCTGGTTAGCTTCATGATATTTAACCCTTGTAGGTTGGCAGCAGCAAATAATACTGGAATAATTGCAAAATACTTAGCGACATCATTGGCGATCGAAAATGTTGTTAATGCTCCCCTGGTAATTAACAATTGCTTACCAATGACAACTATATCTATGAGCTTTGTCGGATCAGAATCTAGATCCACCATGTTTGCTGCTTCTTTGGCAGCTTGAGTACCTGTATTCATTGCTACTCCAACGTTAGCTTGAGCCAGGGCTGGTGCATCGTTTGTACCGTCTCCGGTCATTGCTACTAATTTGCCTTTTTCTTGTTCCTCTTGAATTACAGAGATTTTGTCTTCTGGGGTTGCTTCGGCAATAAAGTCATCAACTCCTGCTTCTTTGGCAATCACAGAAGCAGTAATGTGGTTATCGCCCGTTAACATTACGGTACGTACTCCGATACGTCGCAACTGAGCAAAGCGATCGCGTATTCCTGGCTTAACTATATCTTTGAGATAAATCACGCCGTAGATATCTCCATCTAAGCACACTGCTAGCGGTGTTCCGCCTTGCTGGGAAACCATTTCGTAAGCAGCATCTAGTTCTGGCGTATCTTGGCCGTTGCGTGTACGCACAAATCCTTTAATTGCATTTACCGCACCTTTACGCGCCTCTTCGCCATTGGGTAAATTTGTGCCACTCATGCGAGTTCTAGCGGAAAATTCTACTGCTTCGGCTTTTTCCGTGTTGAAATCAATTTTTGCGCCTAATTTTTCTGCTAGTCTAAATATAGATTTCCCCTCTGGAGTTTGATCAAATATACTGGCTGCCAAAGCCACGTAAGCAATTTGTTCCATTGAGTGACCGTTGACAGGAATGAACCCTTCTGCTAAACGATTGCCTAAAGTAATCGTGCCTGTTTTGTCGAGAACCAGCGTATTAACATCACCACAAGCTTCCACAGCTCGTCCAGAGGTAGCAATCACGTTAAACTGAGCAACCTTATCCATCCCAGCAATCCCGATCGCACTGAGTAACCCGCCGATAGTTGTGGGGATCAATGCTACCAACAGCGCTACTAAAATTGCGACACTGACTTGAATTTGCACATAGTGAGCAATGAACGGCAGAGTTGCCACCACAAACAAAAATATTAAACTGAGAACAGCAAGTAATACCGTCAGAGCAATTTCGTTGGGTGTTTTCCTACGTTCTGCTCCTTCTACCAAAGCAATCATTCGGTCAATAAAACCCTTGCCTGGTTCAGCAGTTATCCGGATAATTAGTTCATCAGAGATAATCCGCGTCCCACCAGTGACAGAACTAGCAACATCAGAACCAGTTTCTTTTAATACTGGAGCAGATTCGCCAGTAATTGCTGATTCATCCACACTCGCAGTACCCATAACTATTTCACCGTCGGCGGGAATCGTGTCACCAGCAACAACGTAGACAGTATCACCCTTTTGCAAGCTAGTGGAGGAAACTTCGGTAATTGAGCCATCGGGAAAAAGTTTTTTGGCGATCATTTCTGACTTAGTTGAACGCAAGGCGTCAGCTTGAGCTTTACCTCTACCTTCAGCAATTGCTTCGGCAAAATTAGCAAACCAAACGGTGAAGAATAAAATTACCGTGATGATCCCGTTGAATAATCGGGGGTTTTTCTCAGTGACTGGGCCAAACAAATCAGGTTCAATTGTTACCGCAAGGGTGATCAATGTTCCAACCCAGACTAAAAACATAACTGGATTTTTCACTACTTGTTGAGGATTGAGCTTTACAAAAGCATCTTTTATAGCCCTCAAATAAATACCAGAGGTATTTTTCCGTGAGTGTTTGCGTGTATGACGGCGATCGCTAGGACGGGAACGTCCGTGTTTGGGAGATTTGGGGGTAGTTGCAGCTGGATTCATAGATATCGGGAATTGGGGATTGGGAATTGGGAATTGGGAATTGGGAATTGGGGACAACAGGGACAATTTTTCTCCCTGCTCCCTGCTCCCCTACCTACCAGAGGCGATTTTAAATCCTTCGGCGATGGGACCCAAGGCTAGAACTGGGAAGAAAGTTAGTACTCCTAAAATTAAAATTACTCCGGCGGTGACACAGGTAAATAGCAGAGTGTCGGTTCTTAAAGTACCTGGTGTTGCTGGTACTGGTTGTTTGCGAGTCATGCTATCGGCTAACAGCAGAATAGCAATGATGGGAACATAGCGCCCCAACACTAAGCAGAAAATAGTACTTAGGTTCCACCACAGAGTATTATCTGCTAAACCTTCAAAGCCAGATCCATTATTGGCACTGGCTGAGGTGTATTCATAAACAACTTGAGAGACGCCATGAAAACTAGGATTGCTAATCCCAGCTAATGTTTCTGGAAAGTATAAAGTAATTGCACTCGGAATTAAAACCGCGATTGGGTGAATTAATAAAACTACGCTAGCGAGGACAATTTCTCGCTTCTCAATTTTTCGCCCCAAAAACTCTGGTGTGCGTCCCACCATCAAACCCGTTAAGAAGACAGTCAAAATTAAATAGATAAATAGATAAGCGGTTCCTGTTCCCTGACCACCCCAAATAATTTGTAAGAACATATTTAATAGAGTGGCAAAACCTCCCGTGGGCATGAGAGAATCATGCATTCCATTGACAGCACCAGTCATGGTACTTGTGGTAGCGATCGCCCAAAATGCGGTAAGTATTGAACCAAAGCGGACTTCTTTTCCTTCGAGATTTGGTATTTCATATCCCAAAGTACCGTTGATCAAAGTATTACCCTGATATTCGCTAGTAGCTGTAACAGCTATCAAAATTACAAATATTGCAAACACCATCCAAAACAGCAACCAAGCCTGTTTGATGTTGTTAGCAAATAATCCATAGGTATAAATCAAAGCCATCGGGATAGATAGCATGGCTAGCATCTCTATTAAATTAGAAGCACCATTAGGATTTTCAAATGGGTGAGCAGAGTTAGCGGCAAAAAAACCACCGCCATTTTCACCCAATAGTTTAATCATTTCAAAAGAAGCCACTGGGCCTCTAGCTATATACTGACTAGCGCCTTCGAGGGTTGTGACAGCCTGAGTTGGAAGTAATGTTTGGGGTGTGCCTGAGATAATTAAAGCGATCGCACCAATCAAAGATATTGGCAATAATATCCGTGTAATAGCACGAACTAAATCTACGTAAAAGTTCCCCAGTGGTCTACCTGTCAACCCACGAATAAAGGCAATACCTACAGCCAATCCAGTTGCAGCTGAAGTAAACATTAAAAAACCATTAGCTGCTGTTTGACTAAAGTAACTTAAAGTTGTCTCAGGAATGTAGTGCTGCTGGTCAGTATTCGTCAGAAATGAAATTGTTGTGTGTAGTGCCAAATCCCAGCGCAGTGCTTTCAAGTCCATGGGATTGAACGGCAAAATTCCCTGAAAATTTAAAATCAAGTACACAGCAACACCCATCATCAAATTGCTGAAAAGCACCGCGCGGATATACTGTCCACCTGTCATGTCTTGTTTGCTACGTATGCCACTCAGTATATAAATAATCCGCTCTACCGGGTTGAATACGGAGTCAAACATAGTTCTTTCACCCAGGAAGACACAGGCTATGTATCTTCCAAAAAATGGAGTGATTACTATTAAAATACAAAGCGTTAATCCTATTTGCAAAAAACCCTGTGTCATGTATTTAATGCTGAATTATAGTTGGTCTAGCTGAGAACATCCCAATTTTTTCAATATACTGCAATTGTTAAACAAAGCTATGTAAGCTAGCAAGTGAGATGATTCCTCCACCATCCAGCAGACGAAACTGGGCAGATAAATTAGTGAAACTTCCATACAAGTGTTTAAGCTTAATCTATCAACCGCAAAATATTTTCCTTCTATTGAGTGGTTTAGCAGGAGGAGTTCTATTATCAGTTTTGGGTGGTTGTAGTCAAAAGCCAAGTAGCGTCACTCTATCTACCGGTACTGTCGGTAGTTACTACCATCGCTTAGGTACACAAATCAACTACTCTACCAACACAACAGTTGGAGTCTCTGTTCGGAATTTTGATTCTCAAGGTTCCCAAGAAAACATCCAACGATTGCTAAATCATCAAGTCGATTTTGCGATCGCGCAGTTGGATGTCGCCAACGAACCAATGCGATCAGGAAAAGTCAAAGCAGTGGCAATTTTGGCAAAAGAATATGTTCACATTATTATTCGGAAAAATTCTGAGATCAAAACATTCGACGATCTTCAAGGAAAGCGAGTTGCTGTTGGTACTCCTGGTAGTGGAATTCTGTTTACAGCTAGACAATTAATCCAAGCAGACAAGCTGAAGATTCAAGAAGATAATTCTAATTTTGACGAAGCATTCAAGAAACTGAAATCTCGACAAGTGGATGCAGTTATTTATGTGGGAAGTTTGGGTGCAAATGAAAAGCTGAGGCAAATATTTGCAAAAAACTCAGATATGAATTTACTTCCTATAAGAACTGCATTAATAAACAACTTAACAGTATTAGACCCCAGTTCCTATGAAAGTGCAACCCTACCTGTTGGCACTTATATGTCGCGTCCACCGATTCCAGATCGAAAATTACCAACTCTCTCAACTGCAACCGTTTTAGTCACTCGCCCTAACATGAATCGACAAATAGTAGGGCTAGTTACTTGGTCGATTCTTTCTACAGCTCGTACTTATTCCCAATTTTATCCAGAACTACAAAGCTCAAAACCAGAAGAACTAATGCGAAAAGAGCTTTTTTATATTCATCCAGCAGCAGAAGCCGTGTTTGCTCAGGGTGATCCTCGGGCTGTGATCATTCGTTACTGGGAAAACAACAACGACTTACAGGCTGGAGTTTTCATTTTGGGAACAACTAGTGTGCTAGGGCTAATGTTACGACAGTGGCACAGACAAAAATCCAAAAAGATTATGACGACGACCAATAATCGAATTATTGAACTTAAGTCACTGTTACCAGATTATCCACAACAAGCATTGGAGAGTATAGAAGACTTAAGCCAGGAGAATCGGCTCACATTTATTGAGGGTGTAGTGTCAACAGAAGTCTACGAACAACTGCGTCACAAAACCCAAACTTTTGCCGACCAGTGTCGTACTCTGATAGAGCATCAGCGCAAAAAGTTTGTCATGGATACACTTTTATTGTTAGATGAATGGCAGGCAAGTTTACAGACCGATCCAGAAGCAGCATTACAAAAACTAAAGCAACTTAAGCAACAATATCGAGATATGTTGTTGTCAGATCAAGTTGACATTGAAGCTTATATAGAACTGATGAATTTAACCTTAATTTCACTGATGACTTTAGTACCAAAGTCTTCTCCCGCTAATTCTAATTCTGAAATTGACACTCAATATACCGCTAAGCGTTTAAACCCTTAGCTAATAGCACAAGTCGTCTGAAGACGACTCGAATAAATCACAACATGGTTCAGTTAAGCCCACAATACTTTGTAGAGACGAGCCTTAGGGAAGCCATGCGCGACAGCGCTATTGGCGCGTCTCTACACGCCAATTTTTTGTACCAAAAATCCTTAACACGAGCTACTTGTTATGTACACAACATCTCAAAGCGATCCCGTCCGTCTCGAAATCTTCAAAAACCTCTATCAATTTATCGCCGAACAAATGGGAATTGTTCTGCAAAACACAGCAGCATCAGTAAATATCAAAGAACGCCTAGATTTCTCCTGCGCCATTTTTGATGCCTCAGGATTACTAGTTGCTAATGCCCCACACATTCCCGTACATTTAGGCTCAATGAGTGAAAGTGTTCGTAGTTTAATTAATGATCAAAGCGACACTCTTAAACCGGCAAATGTGTATTTATCCAACAATCCCTACAACGGCGGAACCCATCTCCCTGATGTCACAGCTATTACTCCCGTTTTTGATGAAGACGAAAAACAAATTATTTTCTATGTAGCTTCTCGTGGACACCAAGCTGATATTGGCGGGATAACTCCCGGTACTATGCCTCCTCATAGTACCACAGTCGAAGAAGAAGGGATTATCTTTGATAATTTTCTCTTAGTTGAACAAGGCAATTTTCGAGAAATCCAAGTAAGAGAAATGCTCTTAAATCACCGCTATCCTGCTCGTAACCCTGACCAAAATATTGCTGATTTCAAAGCACAAATAGCTGCCAATGAAAGAGGAGTGCAAGAACTGCGGAAAATGGTTTATCAATATGAACTCGGTACAGTCCAAGCTTATATGAAATTTGTCCAAGATAATGCCGAAGAATCAGTAAGAAGAGCAATTGATATTCTCAAAGACGGCTCATTTATTTATGAAATGGACGACGGCACACGTCTTCAAGCAAAAGTCACAATCAACCGAGAAAACCGTAGCGCTACGATTGATTTTACAGGCACATCTGGACAATTAAATACTAATTTCAATGCTCCTAAAGCTGTCACCCAAGCAGCAGTTTTATATGTCTTTCGGACTCTAGTTGATGATAGCATTCCCCTGAATGCCGGCTGTCTGAAACCACTAGAAATAATTATCCCTTCTGGCTGTATGCTGAACCCAAGCTATCCAGCAGCAGTGGTAGCTGGAAATGTAGAAACATCCCAAGCCATTGTCGATGCTTTATATGGTGCTTTGGGTGTCATGGCTGCTTCTCAGGGAACGATGAATAATTTCACCTTTGGTAATGACCGTTATCAATATTATGAAACGATCTGCGGTGGTTCTGGAGCAGGGATTAATTTTAACGGTACTGATGCAGTCCATACCCACATGACTAACTCTCGGTTGACCGATCCCGAAGTTTTAGAAAGTCGCTATCCTGTTTTAGTAGAAAGTTTTAGTTTGCGTCCTGATAGTGCTGGTAAAGGAAAACACTCAGGTGGAGATGGCGTCATCCGTCGCATCAAGTTTTTAGAATCGATGACAGCCAATATTCTCTCTGGACATCGGGTGATTCCTCCCTTTGGGTTAAATGGTGGAGAAGCTGGACAAGTTGGACGCAACTGGATAGAACGTCAAGATGGAACCCAAGAGAATTTAGACAGCACAGCGACAGTACAAATGCAACCAGGAGATATTTTTGTCATCGAAACCCCTGGGGGTGGAGGATTTGGGGAAAAAAGCTAAGAATTGAAGATTAGGAGTATCTAACCACGAACGGAAAATCTATCTGTATCCTATCGGTATTCGCTTACAAAAACCGACTTTTGGCATAGTTTGAATTCCCGTCAAAACGTAACTCCAAATTCTTTACGCATAAACTAATTTATTAATTTTTAGCATTTATTTACACATTTCTTAGAATCTATTTCACTTTGTAACTATTTGCCTATATCCTTATATCTATTCCTTTAGACTGATCTAAAACAGATAAAATTTTTCAGGATAAAGAAAAATGCCTTCGGTAAACTTTATTTGTCATAATTTTTTTGTTGCTGTTTCTTTTGTAGCTTGTATTATTGGTCTATTTCTACTGTCGGATAACAAACAGCAAAAAGATGATGCGGATGCAACAGAGGTAATTTTATTTAGAATGACCTTTTGTTACTGGTTAGTTTACTGTGTTGCTTTTGGAATTGAAAAATTAGTGTTTCCTCACTGGGAAGCTATACATATGACTTTGAGGATCACAACAGCTTTGTCGTATTTCTTAACATTTTCTTGTATTGTTAGTCTACCTCTACATAAGTTTGCAGTTCGCCAAATTGAAGAATAGTCAGGCCTTACGCAAAATATAACGAAAGTAGCGGTAATTCATGAATTACCGCTACGCAAGAATAATGTTTTCGGTCACATCTTGCGTAAGTTCTCAATACTGATTAGTTTTCTGGATGTTCCTAGTAAGCACTTAAGTGCCTACTAGGAATTAAGTTGGTTCTTCAGTACCTGTTCCAACTGGTTGATACGTTTATTCACACAAATCCTATCCGAATAGCTACACTCGTGATCATGACTTATTTGAATTTTGCTACTTCGCCCAAATCCATGATTCACAGTGCTTACCCTTTGAGTATTGCACCAATGATGGATCGTACAGATCGCCACTTTCGGTATTTCATGCGGCAGATCACCCGGCGTACTTTACTCTATACCGAAATGGTTACAACTGCCGCGATTTTGCATGGTGACAAAGAATATCTACTCGGTTTTTCCCCACAAGAAAAGCCCCTTGTCTTACAAGTCGGGGGCGATAATCCCAAGGAATTAGCTGAATGTAGCCGGATTGCTGAGGATATGGGCTATGATGAAATCAATCTTAATGTCGGTTGTCCGAGTAGTCGTGTCCAAGATGGCAATTTCGGGGCTTGTTTAATGGCACACCCTGAGAAAGTTGCAGACTGTGTAGCTGAGATGATTAATGCTACTAATATCCCAGTGAGTGTGAAGCACCGGATTGGCATCGACGATCGCGATCGCTACGAAGATATGTTAAATTTTGTTCGCATTGTCTCACAAGCAGGCTGCCAACGTTTTACTGTTCACGCGCGCAAAGCTTGGTTACAGGGGTTAAGCCCAAAAGAAAACCGTGATATTCCACCCCTGCGTTACAGTGATGTGTATCGCCTTAAACAAGAATTTCCCCAGCTATTTATTGAAATCAATGGTGGAATTATTAACATAGATCAGGTAAGACAGCACTTACAATCGGTAGATGCGGTGATGATTGGACGTGCAGCTTACGATCATCCCTACTTATTCGCCACAGCAGATAGTGAAATCTACGGCGAGGCGATGCAAGCTCCATCTCGCCATGAAGTTGCTGAAGCGATGTTTTCTTATATTGATTATTGGGTAACAAAAGGTCTTAAGCTCAACAAAATTACCCGCCACATGTTGCAACTTTTTGCTGGACAACCGGGTAGTCGAGTTTGGAAGCGTCATCTGACAGAAAATTCCAGTCTTCTGGGAGTAGGTTATGCTGTGGTACAAGAGGCGTTGGCACAAGTTCCCGACTCACCGATAGTACCCAGCCTAAACTTTACTGCTTGCTCGTGAATGCATTTTCAGCCTGTTGATAACGATTTTGTTTGTAACATCGACATCAAATCCTGAACTCCTTTTTGCAGATACCGTGTGACTGTCATCGGACTAGTACCAATTTTCTTAGCAGCATCTTTGCGAGAAAGTTCCTTCAAGAATACTAACTCCACTGCCATACGGGGCTTGTCTTCTAACATACTAATTGCCCCTTGTAGTTGTTGTCGTTCTTCTTGTTGTTGCTGTTGGGCGCTAGAACGGGGACAAGGAAGCGCCTCACCCAAGGTGATTTGACAATCAATATAGTTAACTACTGTAGCATCTAAACTCAAAGGCATACGGTTTTGAGCAGCTAACTTGGTTTCTTGCCATTCTTGTACAGATACCTTGAGTTGCTTGGCAATTTCTGAATCTTTGGGGGGACGCCCTAAAATCTCTGCCAATTCCTTACGCACTTTTTGCCCTTCATTGTAAAGTTCTTGCCAACGACGGGGGATCTTTAACAGAGTACTGCGATCGCGCAAAAAGTGCAGCATTTCGCCTCGAATGTAAGGTACAGCAAAGGAACTAAAAGCATATCCTTGACTGGGATCAAAACGCTCAATTGCCCTGATTAAACCGAAGTAACCGATTTGCTCTAAGTCTTCATAAGGCTCATGACATTGATGGCTAAATTTATGAGCCATTTTCCGTACTAAACCAGTATGTAATTTAACAAGCCGATTACGAAGTTCAATAGAAGGATTCTGATGATATAATTGTAATAATTCGATACCATCAGACCGCATAGAGGACTGACTTGTTGCCATAGAAATTCCTTTTTGGTAACTCCTATTCCCTAAAAAATGGAGTTGCGTAAACTTCACTTAAGCTGTAATTATTTTCCTTAGTAACGCTTTGATACACCATTCGTTGTTTCACTGAACTTATATAGAGTCTCAGCCAATGGTTCAGTATTTACACGTGATGTTTTTGTACCCGTATCTGTTGAATGCAGAGATGGTCTATGAAATTAGTGTTGATTTTGAGGAACTCTTAGCACTCTTTTGAGTCTAGGACTAAGGAATATGGATTAAATAAAATACAAAATCTTGATTCGGTAGGGTGCGTTACCTAAATTGTACTAAAGACATCTAGTGATAATTAAATATGCATCAGCCAGAATCCTTGTAGAGACGTGCCAATAGCGCTGTCGCGCATGGCTTCGCTAAGGCGCGGCGCGTCTCTACATTCTTTTTCACCAGATGTCTTAATGCAATGAACCACTAGACGTGATATGGTCGAGCGATCGCTCTGACTGCGGTGATGTTATTTTTATCTTATGATTCCGAAATGCTACAAATAAAAGTTGTAGCTGTTCACATCCCCACATACAGTGGGATTTACGCTTTTTTATTATTCACGCACTTTTTATGAGCAGTAGTAGTTCCACATTGACAAAAGTTGCGAGAGTTTCTGGTATTGCTTTGCTGACTATATCTACGATACCTGCAATTACCAATCAGCCTAGTTACGCCAATAGTACAACCTTCTTTTGTGCTAATAGCAAAGGTTCTCCCACAACCTTTGTCAAGACTGACAATGGCAGGAAGATACCAATGATTCGTTGGATTTCAAACAATTACTTTTCCTCCAACTTGTCTCCTACACAACGTTGTCGAGAAGTATCAAATAGATTTCAAAGAAGCTACGATAATGGTACTCTCAGAACCATTATTTCTGGTACGCTCAACAAGCAACCTGTTGTATGCGCTGCTGGTAGCACATACGATACTTGCAATGAGAATAATCTTTTATTTACTCTCAAGCGTGGTACTAATGCTAAACAGGCTGTGGAAAGCTTGTTAGATCGTCGTGGTTTAGCGGCAGGGAGAATACTTAATCAAAATAGTAATAATACGCAGATCTATGTTGATTTTGATACGTATATCAACAGCATCAAGCCTGAATAATAAAGGACACCTTGAAAGGGCTAGTCCTAAAGTCTTACATTAAGCCCGGATAATCAGTTTATATTCCGAGTGGGATGCTCCTGACGTAACGGAGCATCCCACTTTTTCAGAGTTCCCTAGCGACTAGAAGTCGCACGCCAGATGCGACAACGGGGGGAACCCCCGCAACGCACTGGCTCGGCTACACAAACATAGACGCTCGTAAGGCGGTGCCGACACAGGCTACAATGAGTCCGTAGAAACGGGATCATTGTAGGTATTTCAAACATTTGGGATGCTCCCTGACAAATGACGACCCCAAGCAGTTAGCTTTATTTGTGCCGACAAGCAAAAATCTATGATCAACTTCCTTAACTAACAACAAAATATATTAAGAATGTTCACAAATTTGATTAAGCTATCGCTTTGTTATAGCAAAATGAAATTATGAAGTTAATCAAGATTGGTAATTGTTTTAACGTGCAGTCAGGGTTAATACCTAGTTTATAGAGATGCCTAATAGTTCCAGTTATCTTGAATAGAAAAGAGTATTGTTGAATAGTTTAAGGACTTCCAAATTAAAAAACATCCAATTCGTAGGGTACGTCAGGAGTGCAAAAACTTTTGAATATATAGAATCAGTTCTGCTCATGCACCCTACAATTGCGAAAAATTTGGATAATTTATTTTTTGGTGTTCCCTTAGAGTAGATTTTATATAACGGTAAGAATTATGGCTACTCGTAATAATTCAGAAAGTAGTTTATGGCAGAAAATACAACAGGATTCTGTTAGCTGGGGGTCTTTAATACTTTGGGTTTTTGGTTTGGCTGTAATGTTAATTTTGGTGACAATGTTTGCTTCTGCTTAGTATATCTAGGACTTACGCACTGTACAAAATGACTATCATGTGTGTGTGTCAACGAAAATCCGTTGTTTCAGGCTATTGTCTACTAGCTTTAGATCAAAGCGCGATCGCTGGCTAATGGTGAAAAAATCAAACTCGAATGCCTGAAAATTCATATCCATATTTAATTGCTTCTGCCAATGCGTAAGTCTTATATCTATAAATTGACAAAATTTAAAATCCTCTGCTCTTCTAGAGTAGAGGATTGTGAACTAACCCGCCGTATAGACGGACGGAAGTTTTGACGCTCCTCGTGTCTTTAGACACGGGGATTCTTGGTTCATACAGCAAGCCGTAAACCTTCGTATCCCCCTATTCCCATCGCTGATGGTAAGTAGCCATCATGAACTGCGTACACCAGGGTGAATAAAAATATGACTCTCCTTATACCCCTACACCCCTTTTTCAAGTCAGCTACTCATGGGAAAAACTCACAACCAAACATGAAAAAATAACTCCTCCTACACCCTCACACCCCTACACCCATTTTCAAGCTAGTGTGAGTAGTTCACTCATTCATAAATTTAGATGGCTCACTACCAAAAGCTGCTCAGGATTTCCACTACTGGTAAATCTTTGCACAACATCACTGCCAAAATTGAAGCAATAGTCGCAGAGTCAGGAGTTGAAACGGGACTTTGCACTTTATTTTTACGTCACACTTCTGCCAGTTTGCTGATTCAAGAAAACGCTGATCCTGATGTACTCAAAGATTTGGCCAATTTTATGGCCAAAATTGTCCCAGAATCAGCCCAGTATATTCACGATACTGAAGGACCGGATGATATGCCAGCACATATACGTACGGCCCTCACTCACACATCAGAAACCATCCCTATTAACAGAGGTCACTTAGTTTTGGGAACTTGGCAAGGAATTTACGTTTGGGAACATCGCCAGCATAATCATCATAGAGAATTGGTCGTTCATATTTCTGGGTAGTAGGAGATTGAGGAGACAAGGGAGACGAGGAGAATAACTAAGGAATGCAAATTTAATAACCTGCAATTCTGATTGAACTTAGAATGGTGCATTACGCTCCACTAAACACCCTACTTCTGCACTTTATTTAATCCAAATTCCTAATGACGATTGATAATTGACCAACAAACAAGAAAATGAAAATTGCTGATTTAATCGCTTGGTTTGAAGAATGGGCAAATCCAGCTTGGCAAGAAAGCTGGGATAATTGTGGTTGGCAGATTGAACCGGGTATTTTAGAGGAACAAGCAAGGGTTTTGATTTGTCTGACGCCAACTTTGGGGGTAATGCAGGAAGCGATCGCCTATCAAAAAGCTGGTATCCCTGTAAATCTAATTTTTGCCCACCATCCCCTCATTTTTAGTCCGCCTAAGTCTCTATGTAGTGGAAACCCGATTGCGGAAATGGCGCGGTTAGCTTTTAGCCACAATATTGGAATTTATACTGCCCATACTAATTTTGATCAAGTTCAAGATGGTACTGCTGATGTTTTGGCTCAAATTTTGGAACTTCAGCAAGTTTCTCCTATAGTACCCACCCAAGCAGGTTTGGGATACGGACGTGTGGGTGTTCTCCAACCTGCTTTAGTGTTACAGGATTTACTAACGACAATTCAGGATCGACTACATCCTCCCTCTGTGATTTTCTCTCCCACGGCAGATTTACAGGAAAAAGTTGACAGAGTTGCAGTTTTGGGAGGTTCGGGGGCTAGTTTTATTTCGGCGGTAGTTAAAACTGGCGCTCAAGTCTATCTAACTTCTGATTGTAAGTTTCATCAGTTTCAAGAAAGTCGCGATCGCGGTCTAGTTTTAGTTGATGCTGGTCATTATGCCACCGAACGTCCTGCTTGCGATCGCCTGGTGCATAAGTTCCGTGCCTTAAATCTCGATTGGGTACAATTAAGTCAACAAGATGAGGATTTCCGTTTATTTATGTGCTAACACCTTTTAATTTTGATGATTAAGTATATCTTATGTAAAGATTTGAAGAACAACTTATTATTATGCGTATTATTACATATAAAATTGTTATATTAATTATATATGTTTCATTTTAGAATTCCCTGCTGTATAGGCTTAGGGATGATATTAACTAACCAAAAATTAAATTGTATTGAGGTCGTGCTTACATTTTTAATGTATAAAAAAGCACAAGATAACTCAAGCGTTTAGTCGCATTGTGATTTTAATCACGTTAAATCTAAACTTCAATCACTCTTACTAGCTGATCTCTATCAACTCAACAAAGATGAATATGTTTCACAGTAGAAGAAATAATCGCCATATTATGACCTAATCACAATGATCCGCGCCCTTATTGAATCTGCCTTTCAAACAGGATATCTTAGTGTTGAATCCGAGGGTCTTCTTCATCAAATGCTGGCGACGAAAAGCTATAACCCAGAAGATTTAGCTGACCTCTCAACATTACTAGATGCTGTTCATGCAGGTCGAATTAAGCGAGAAGCTTCTTCAAATTTGGTCATGGAATGTCCTAAATACAATAAAAGAAATTAAAAAACTAAGCATTGAGTTACGATTGACCAAGAAAATGCATGACTTTTTCAGCATTATGTTGTTTAAAAGGATGAAGGTTACTAGAGAATAAGCTAAGATCAATTACGTAGGGGTAAAAGTAAAGCCGAGTCCCTAGACTTCCCAGCAATACCAATGAATACAAGTAGGCAACTTCAACAACCGCAACCTAAGCTTGTTTTTGAGTATCCTTTATTACATAATGGTACTAAGGAATTACCAGCAAATACTATCAACCTGTTCAGGTTAACTCCTGAATTATGTGACTTCTATGAAGTTAACATTCCCTGAATGGCCTTAATAGGTGAGGGTGAGTTGGTGAATTAAATCAAGCCAACTTTAATTAATGATCCAAAATTCCCATTGGTTAATAACCATAAACAAATCTTGACTTTGGATCAGATAGAGCATTTTTGAGGGTTTAATTTTATCAACCCAGAAAGATTGCTATCAATTGGGAAAAAAACCCACATGTTAACAGATTTAACTAGAAAAAAGGTAGAAGTAGTAGATGCTACACCGCAAGATTTATCAACTGTGTTGCGATGGACGGGAGGTATGTATATTCTTGCGGGACCAGCAACGCTGGATTGAACGCGCCCGCATCATCGATATAGAGGGAGATTTAGTGACCCTACGCTATGAGACAGAAGAAGAAGATGAAGTTTGCTCTTGGGAGGAGATGATTCGCCTCGAAAGTATTGGTGCCATAAACCAAAAATTAGCTTCCGTACCACGTGGCAATGTTGAACCTCTCTTAACTGAAGACTGTCCAGAGGTAGAACGTATCCGCAATCGGTACACAGATTCTAATCCTGACTAAGTAGTTATTGGTCATTTGTTATTAGTCATTTGTCGAAAGCAAATGACTAAGGACTAAGGACTATTGACTATCATGTGGACGCTCAAAAGCCGGACAGTAACCATCAAGGGTTACTTTGAAATTATACAAAGGGGACGCGGGATTCCAGCACCGTTGTCCCCTTTGATGTCGGCAGGTTCCGCAGCAGTCTACATCAGACCACACATAGCGATCGCTACTTTGATTGAGAAGTTCTCGTTGCGATAACCCGCGCAATACCAGTTCTTCTCCTTGCCAACGGGCTTCGATTAAACCTGTATCAGCAAATTGTTGCCAACGGGGATCGGCTGTAATCGCATCAGGAAGTGCAATCGTTACAACAGTCTCTAACTCAGTCAGTTCGCCTTCATAATTTGTTTCCGGCGCTGCTGGTTGTAAAAATGTTTCACCAATCAGTAATTCTACCAATGTACCTACTGCCGGAGAATGTACGTGGTAGCGATTTTGCAACTCCTCCAAGCTAGTCAAATCTGCCAAGTAAGTAGGACTAGCATGAAAAAATATCACATGCTGTGGTCGCAAATTATGAATTAATTGAGTTGTACCAGGGCCATCACTATGCTGGGCAAGTAGATAGTTTTCAATAGTGACTATTCCTGGAAAATGCTCATGATTAATATTTATATCAGTTTTTTCTGGTAAGAGGATGAGCCAGGGTCCTGTATCGGGTTGCATATAATGACTCAGATCAGTTGTAGAGTCAGTGACGATAATACAGGGATACTTACCGACAGTTGCACGTTGTTGTGGCTGCAAACGCCGGACACGAGGACGTATCCGTTCATCCCAAAATAACGGTTGATGACGGGCAAAATTCTGTACCGAGGGCGGGAAATGGGGCAATAATTCTAAGTAAGTATCGCAGCCAGTAGCAACAGCACCATTAACCCAAATATCAAGGTCACGACCTGTAAAATGATGGTGGCTGCGTAAAAGCATTAATAGTTCTTGACCCAATCCTAAAGCAGGTGTGGGCATGAGTACAGAATAACGATCAGCGATCGCTCGATTAATTCTTTCTGCAAGTTGATTTTCTTGGTTGCGACGGTGAGGGTGGCGAGAAGTACCATAAGTCCCTTCAATAATTAGCACATCTAACTCTAAACCCCGCAATTCTTCTAAGCGCAAACCCTCAACTAAGCGTGAGTTAGATAAGAAAAAGTCACCAGTATACAGTAATTTGTAAGTACGTTGTGGGGTAACGTAGGTAAACAAAATTGCTACAGCCCCTGGTAAATGCCCAGCAGGAAACAGTTCCACCACCAGACCATCTTTCAGTTCCAGTGGCGATCGCAAAGGTAAAGCTTGACAAAATTGTGACAATTGTTGACCTTCTTGATCAAGCCAGTTTAACGGCAGTAACTTACTAGTGACTTCGCTGGCGTAGATCGGTAACAGAGGAAAAGCCTGATGTAGCGTCAGCAAGCCTCTGGCGTGATCTGGGTGAGCATGACTGACAAAAACAAAGTCAGCAGGTAGAGGTGAACTACCTCGACGTGCTGACTTTGTAACCCCTTTGAGTATTGACGAAATATCTGCTAAACCGCAGTCCAGTAAAAAGCGGTGTGGTCCCATCCGCACTAAAAAACACACACCTTCATCGGCATGGTTGACACCATAGGGTATACATTCCAATTCACTGGCTGTTTCCCCTGGGTCACTACGAGAGGATGCTGACGGATGATCGCTCATGCTTTCCTCCCCAGTGAACTTATTTTGATGAATATTTCCGACAAGCCAAGAACTGTTATGAGGATATTTATCACTTTATATAGGGGCTAATTTCCTAACTTGCGCCCCTACGCCCTTGGAAAGCGGATTTGCTACTGGGGAGGAAGTCTTCGCAGAACCCACACTAATTCAGCAAATACTTAGTCATCTAGAGTTCTGATCAGACAGATTAGGGGGGCGATTTTTTTGACTGTGTTTCTATCAATGTGCAGAGCCATTGCCATGGTAGTTGTCAGAATCGTAGAAACCGTTTTTAGTGCCAAAGAACAAGCATGATACAGTAAAAATTGCTGTCAGTGCGATTAATATTACCTTTACATCCATTTTACTTGTTGTCCTCTACTAAAATACTCTCTTCTATTATTTGACACTCCTCAGCCCTTTAGGTTGTGAGGATTCTTGCTTCACAGGAATTCCAATGAATTTACCCTCCGCAAGCATCTTGACCGTATGCCCTACGGCTGCAAGTCCGCGCTCTCGCACTACTTGAGCGGCTGCGACATCTCTAGAAGTCGTATAGCCGCAATTTGAACAAACATGAGTACGTTCTGAAAGCTCCTTTTTTCTCGTCTCAACCCCGCAGTTTGGGCAAATTTGGCTTGTTTTACGTGCATCTACTTTTTGAAAATAGACATCACGTTTCAAACAAGTTTGTTCGAGGATATGAAAAAATTGCCCGAATCCCGCATCTAAGCAATGTTTACCTAGCATTCCACGGGATAACCCAACTAAATTCAAATCCTCAATAAATACCATTCCTGCATCATTACAGATTTGATGAGACAGCTTTCTGTGCCAGTCCTTACGACAATTGGCGACGTACTCGTGCAATGAACCAACTTTATGAACAGCTTTCTTCCAATTATTAGAGCCTAATCGTTTTCTGGAAACACGTTGTTGCAGCAATTTCAGCTTGCGTTGTGCATTTACAAAAAACTTCGGACGTTTGATGACTAGACCATTGGAAGTTGCAACGAAATTTGTTAGCCCTACATCAATTCCTACTGCTTCTGCGTGTGGTAGTGGTGATGGTAGATTAACATCCCATTGGATTGTTAACATCGCATACCATCCAGAAACACGTTTAACCACACGGACTTGTTTGATCACTCCACCGTCTGGAATCGAACGCGATTGACGGAATTTAACTACACCAATTACCGGCAAGTTAATCAATCCCGGTTTGAGTCTATCTCCTTTGATTTGAGGGAAAACAAAACTACGCATTCTCCCAGCTTTCTTAAATCTAGGGAACCCGTGGTTTTGTTCCCACATACTTGTGAATGCCTTTTCCACTCGCTTTAAGGTTTGTTGCAAGACCTGAGACTGTACTGTTTTTAAATCAGGATTGGTCTTTTTTGCTTCGGTTAACGACTTGCATTGACTAGCGTATGTTGGACGTGGAGTATCAGCAGCAATGATGTAGCAACTGCGGAGGCTACAAGCATTAATCTGACAACTGCGTGACTGATACCAGTCTTTGCGTTCCCGCAAAGCATAGTTGTAGACACGACGATTAACCTCAAGCCAGTCTTCAAAAATATTCGATTGTTGTTGAGTTGGTTTGAGCTTAAATTCGTAGGTCAGATTAAACACGCTGTTACACCTCTCAAGCACATTCTACAATATGTTTAACCAACATTTAGGCGAAAGATAATGAAATAAATAAAAAGCTGTCCTTCTAGAACGGGGCTTTAAACCCAATTTTTCGGTCAGTGATTTCGCAACCGAAGTTAATTACAGGACAATCTTTAGCATTTTTATGTTAATTATACAATGAGTTAATTTACTATAATCAATAAAATTGTAGAATTTTTCTTTCAGGCTGTCTATATATATAGGACTTACGCAATAACTCTCCCAAACTCTTATTTCTACGTGTCCTACCCTAGCACCGAAGCCGCTTGCGCGTCTATGTGGTTCGTTATTTCATGATTTTGCGTAAGTCCTAATATATTTGGGGATCGGGGATTGGGGATTCTCCGTCATGAGACGCACTCGCGTTCAGGGATTGGGGACAAGGGAGAATTATTTAACAAGTCTCTTCCCAATGACCATTGACTAATGACTAATGACACTTTGTAGTGTGGGAATAAAATTTGGATAAGAGACACTTGCTGCTTCTGCACGCTGAATGATAGTTGTACCAGTGGCAACTAAAGCAGCGATCGCCAAACTCATGGCTATCCGATGATCTGTATAGCTATCTAAATCTGTAGCTACTAGGGGAGTACCGCCTGTGATTTCCATTCCATCAGGTAGTTCAGTGATTTTTGCTCCCATTTTGTTTAGTTGCTGCGCCATCACAGCAATGCGGTCGCTTTCTTTTACCCGTAATTCCGCAGCATCTTTAATTACAGTTATACCTTCGGCAAATACTGCTGCTACTGCCAAAATTGGAATTTCATCAATCAGTCTGGGTATAATCTCTCCTGCAATCGTACAACTTTGTAGGCGACTGGAACGCACTCGCAAATCCGCGACAGGTTCACCAGCAACTTCCCGTTCATTCAACTGTTGAATGTCTGCTCCCATCATGGCTAAAGCTTCTAAAATGCCTGTACGCGTAGGATTAACACCGACATTCTCAATCACTAAATCTGAATTGGGTACGATCGCCCCAGCTACTAACCAAAAGGCGGCGGAACTGATATCACCAGGGACAATTACTGTTTGTCCGACCAGTTGAGCAGGGCCTGTAATCGTGACACTATTAGTTTGGGGATCAACATCTAATTTTGCCCCAAACGCCCTTAACATCCGTTCATTATGGTCACGGGAAAGTGCTGGTTCTGTGACGGTGGTTTTTCCTTCTGTCAATAAACCCGCCAGCAAAATACAGGATTTGACTTGAGCAGAAGCTATGGGAGAATAGTAGTGAATAGGTTTGAGAGCCTGTCCATAAATTGCCAAGGGTGCTAAAGAACTATCTTGACGTCCCCAAATTTGCGCCCCCATTTGTTGGAGTGGCTTCACAACACGGGACATAGGACGCGAGCGCAAAGAACTATCACCTGTAACAGTAAAAAAGCGTCCTGGATGGGATGCTAATAATCCCAACATTAATCGCATTGTCGTACCCGAATTACCAGCATTCAACACATCTGGTGGTTCTTGTAAATTTCCCAGGCCAATACCTCTAACTGTTACTAATTCACTATTCAACTCGGAAATTTCAGCCCCCATCGCTTGGAAACAGCTAGCGGTGCTACAAGGATCTTCGCCCAAAAGTAAGCCTTTGATTTGGGTTTGACCTTGAGCGATCGCACCTAACATCAAAGCACGATGAGAAATAGATTTATCTCCTGGAATCTGAATTCGACCGTGTAAAGATAATCCAGAAGCAGATGGCTGAATGACTAAGTTTTGCGAAACGTTTTCTTTAGTTTCTACGGTTATAACAGAAGGTGACATTGGGATAAACTGGCTTGTGATTGTATAGGAAGTTGATCAATAGCAAAAGCCTTAACAGTTATCAGTTATCAGTTTCGTTACTAAAGTATAAGTTCCCAAGCATATGCCTGATAACTGCGGTTGGTAATGTTCACTGTTCACTAATTTAATGTTCAATCGTTACTATGTGTGACTAATCCGACAAAACAATAATAGTTTATGTGTTTATGGGTAGTAGCATTTGAATACTTCAGGAAGTCATACTTTGCGCTTCTACAACTACTCTCACTTCCTTATAATGTAACCAGCAAGTTTCCCTGAGTTGAAAACAGCTCAAGCACGAGTGTGTTTACTTTGATTACAGTACATTGCAACTACGTAAACTATCATTGCTGAAGCTAAATTGACAAAAAGCCTGATGAAGGCTTCATAGATTGGTATCTTACTTGTTTTAAGCCCGATTTGTCCAGCTTATGAAAACCTAGCTAAATAACATTCACTTGCTTACCATTAATTGCCGATCCCCTGATTATTGATTTCGTTTTACTCCTTAGCTTTTAGCCTCTATCGCTCCCATGCTGACACATCACCGCAAGCCCGTGTGCTTATCACTGATTTCTACAGATCTGCCACTTTGGTCTGTTGTTGAAACTGCCGCAACATTGTATCAAAAAGACCGCGATCGCTTTCATTTACTGTTGACAGCACCGACTGTCACTAACAATAAAGAAGCA
Organism: Nostochopsis sp.; assembly: GCA_051172755.1. Lineage (GTDB taxonomy): Bacteria > Cyanobacteriota > Cyanobacteriia > Cyanobacteriales > Nostocaceae > Pelatocladus. The sequence continues at coordinate 177,627 of JBMNDX010000001.1, forward strand.
CTAAATCCCAGTAGTCCAAGAGTATTATGGCTAGAGATTTCTCCCTACCGAGTAACCATGACTATGCAAGGAAATGCTCAGTTGAGTTATCGGCATTTTTGGGAACGAGGTGTATACGGAATTACTCGCTACTGGTTGCCGACTGAGTCCTTACAACCACATCAACCAATTCGTCTACGTAATTTTACCCGTAATCTGACCCTGAGTGGACACCCACTGCCGGAACATTTACGGCTGGAGTATGAGTTATGGGCAGAAAAAGTCCAACTGGGATGCTATATTCTCAATTTGGAGATACATCATTAATTAGTTGATAGTTGATAGTTGATAGTTGATAGTTGATAGTTGATAGTTGATAGTTGATAGTTGATAGTTGATAGTTGATAGTTGATAGTTGATAGTTGATAGTTGATAGTTGATAGTTGATAGTTGATAGTTGATAGTTGATAGTTGATAGTTGATAGTTGATAGTTGATAGTTGATAGTTGATAGTTGGTTGGAACCACTAACCACCAACCATTAAACATTAACCACTAACCACTAACAACTAAGCAACTTGACGATTGACCATTGACTCTAAGTAAGTCGGTGCAATAAAACCAAACTATGTGAATAAAAGTAAATAAGGCTCAAACTCTTTCTCCCCCTGCTCCCTACCCCCTTACCTTATTCCAACAATAATTATTTACGCCGACCTACTTAGACTATTCTTCTACGCGATATCCCAACTCTGCTAAACGGATACGAGACTGGCGCCATTTTGGTTGCACTTTCACAAATAATTCTAGATAAACTTTGCCTGCAATTAACTTTTGAATTTGTTCTCTAGCGGTGCTACCAACAGCTTTCAGCATCGATCCACCTTTACCAATGAGAATTCCTTTTTGAGAATCACGTTCGACATGAATCGTAGCAAGTACGCGGGTAATAGTTGTTGTTTCTTCGACTTGATCTATGGATATCGCCACAGAATGGGGAATTTCTTCACGCGTTAACAACAAAATTTGTTCTCGAATCAACTCGCCCATAATAAAGCGTTCTGGTTGATCGGTTACTAAATCAGGAGGATAGTAGTAAGGGCCTGGTTCTATATTTTGAATTAGTAATTGCTCTAGTTCGCCCAATCCTATACCTGTTTTGGCAGAAAATTGTACTGTTTGCCATTGATAAGCATTTGCCAATTGCGTGTAACTTTCATCTATATTCAGGGAATTTGCTGTTTGTTGATCGATTTTGTTTAAACCCAAAATTACGGGTGTAGTGCTACGACTCAGCAAATCAGCAATGTAGCGATCGCCTGCACCACAATTTGTTGTAGCATCAACCACAAACAGCACTACATCCACAGATTCAATCGCTATTTTGGCATTCTGCACCAGTACTTGACCCAATTGATGATGAGGTTTATGAATTCCTGGTGTATCCACAAAAATTAATTGTGCCTCTTTTGTGGTTAAAATGCCTCGCAGTCGATTGCGTGTAGTTTGGGCTACTGGGGAAGTGATCGCTATTTTTTGTCCTACCAATTGATTCATCAACGTAGATTTACCGACATTGGGACGACCGACAATACCGATAAAACCTGATCTGAAACCAGGAGGAGCCTCTGGAATCATTACTTCCCCAGCAAAAGAGAAGATGTCATTATTATTACTAGTCACTTGTGACTCCATTTACTCTACGTTTGCAATTAGTAATTTGGTGTGTAGAGACAAAAGAAACATAGAATCACCCTGAAGTTTTTAGCTATTGCCTTTGCTTTAGTTTAATTCACTACTAAATATATTTAACTACCAAATACATTTCACACACCAAATATCAAAACTTATAGCTCAGTCAATGTTAAGATTCACTAACAAAGCTAAACTAAATAATACCCTAGTTCTAAATTATCTATAGAGTAGATATTTATTTATGAAAATATACATACATTTATGTATATTTGTTTAATTATGTCTAGATCGCAGTTCTAAATCATTCCCAGTACAAACTCCCCTTCATTTACAGCTTGATTAGTTGCTACATCATACACTAATCCATTTTGCTCAGAGTAAATATCAATTACTTGAGGTAGCTTACCTTCTTTATTGAAACTCAGAATTTGATAAAGCTTCTGTCCAGCTTTAATTTCGCTTCCTAATTCCACTCTTAATTGAATCATTCCACCTGCTGGAGCATAATATTTCTGAATTTGACTTCTGGCTTTAAAAGTCATTTTGTGATTTTCACTATTTGCTAAAGGAAAGTCAGTGATTTTTAGCACTCCTTTAAATGCTAAATAATTTTTGATCCCGAAAATTCCCTTAGCAACAGAATCAGGATTCATTTGCATACCCATGCCTAATTCCAGCGTCCAGGCTTCTACATCAAACTTGATATCTCTTCCGAATTGTTTAAAAGTTTTTTCTAATGCTAACCAAGGTTTAATAAATGCTTCATCAAAAGCATCTCCGTCATATTCATCAAGCACAATCCCAAAATTGAGTAAAAAGTATTTAGCACTGTCTTCTCGATTCGGGAAGTAATAAAGGTAATTTAAACCTTGATTGGTAGAACTATGTAAATCAATTAAGTAATCAGCATCTAAACTCAGCAATTGTAGTTTGTAGCGAAACCTCTCAGTATAAGGTACACCACTGGGAGAATTAATTTTTTCTAAAAGTTGTGCGAATCTTTGCTGAATTAAGGCAAGATAATTTTGTTTGACGACCTCCCATTTTAAATGAAGTTGAGATTTAGCAAACATAGCTAAATCATCAGCTTCTTTTTCATAATCCCAAAAGATACGGTTCCAATCTTTAGCCTCATAAACACAGTATCTACCGGTAGAAAAATGATGCACACGAGTATTCGTTCCCATCGGATTACAAACAGGAACTAAGCAAATTTCTCCTACTAAATCAGTATCATTCAGCGTCAGTAAAAACTCAATTAACTGGTGAATTACTGCATTACCAGCGATTTCTGCACCATGTAAATTAGATTGAATGTAAACTTTTTTGCCTGGATAAGCACCAATAAATTTATATACTTGTAGTGATAAAACATCACCGGAGGCCATCTGGCGTAGAGGAATTGTAGAAATAGTTGGAAGCATTTTACCCAATCCCCAACAACAAACATTAAGTTTTTATCTAAATCAATGCAATCTCAAATCATTATTCCACAACCTCTCAAACCTGGCGATTTACTGCGAGTCATCGCGCCTAGTGGTGCTTTGCGAGAACTGATGACATTTGAACGGGGAGTAGAAATTTGGCGATCGCGCGGTTATCGAGTAGAAATAATTCCAGAGATAGATGACAGATGGGGCTATTTAGCAGGCAAAGATGAAAACCGTCGTCATCACCTAGCATCAGCATGGCAAGATCCCGAATGTCGTGGTATTCTCTGCGCCAGAGGTGGTTTCGGTAGTACCCGGATTTTGGAAAATTGGAATTGGGGACACTTAATAACCAACCATCAACCACTAAGCAAATGGCTCATCGGCTTTTCCGACATCACCGCTTTACTGTGGAGTCTTTATAAAATGGGGATTTCTGGTGTACATGCGCCTTTGTTAACCACCATCGCTGATGAACCAGAGTGGTCAATTCAACGCTTATTTGATTGGGTGGAAGGACGTTCCCTTAATGCTTTGAAAGGTTGTGGTTGGGGAGGTGGTGTAGCTAATGGTATCTTGCTACCAGCCAATCTCACTGTTGCAACTCATCTTCTGTGTACACCGATTCAACCGCATTTAGATGGTGTCATCCTGGCTTTTGAGGATGTGACAGAAGCGCCTTACCGTATCGATAGAATGCTGACGCAATGGCGGATGAGTGGTGCTTTGTCTAAGGTTCGTGGTATTGCTTTGGGTAGCTTTACTAAATGTGAAGCACCAGCAGGTGTTCCTAGTTTTAGTGTGGAAGAAGTTTTGCGCGATCGCTTGGGTGATTTAGGAATTCCTGTTGTCTCTGATTTACCTTTTGGTCATGAAGCACCAAATGCAGCTTTACCCGTCGGTGTGGAAGTAACTTTAGATGCAGAGCAAGGTATATTAACTATTAAATAATAAATCATTATTAAATTAACTTCCGGTAACAACGAGCAGTAATTAAGTAAGGATGAAATATTTCTAAAAATTTACTTTGTAATGTCTGGAAGAAAGTTTCTACAACTTTTGGATCATCAAGATGAAGAGTGTACTCTTGATTAAAACCTTTAAAGAAATACCAGTTGAGGATAACTTTTCCGGTTGGTGTGAGAGCTTGATGGAATTTTAGCAATTGCTGACTAGGGTCTAGTAAATGTTCTAAAACATCAAAACATAAAATCGTTTCAAAAGTTTCTTCGGGAGATATTTCCTGACAGAAAACTATTTTTTTACTCAGTCCCATTTGTTCGGCTCGATACCGAACAAAATTACAATTAATAGGATTAAGATCGCAATAAATTACTTGTTCAACTTGAGGACAAAGAGCAGCAGCGATCGCATGAGTTCCAATTCCACCTCCAAAATCTAGTACTCGACCTTGGGCATAATCTGCAATTAATCGCAGTGTATTTCCAATATAATCGCTACTTGTCAGGTGCCATGCTCCCAGTTCAAATAAGTAGACTTCTCCTACTTTGTCACTATAAAAAGCCGTCGCTTTTTCCCAATCAAAATCTTTGTGTCCTAACTCTACCATCTTTTGCTGACCATCTGCTAACCTACTCTCCAGCGTTTCTGCGTCTATATGCAAAAAATCTTTGAGATGCTGTTTTAAGAGAAATGAATCTTCCCAATAGCTGCTCAAAAAAGATGGAGTAGGAAAAGTAACCATAATTTTATACCAAATTTAAATTATATTCACTAATGATATTTATGCTGGTTAGTGATTAGAGATAAAAATCAACAACCAACTACTTCAATATCTCTTGAATATTTTATCAGTAATTTTCCTAATAATTCTTACTCTATGCTTTTTTCCCTATGTATAAATTGACCTAATTGAAGGGGGATTTGCAAGTTAATTCCATTTTTGATAGCAACGCGCAAATGTATCATAAGGTTGAAAAATTTCAACCAAATTGCTCTGAAGGGTGCGGAAAAAAGTATCTACTAGCTGAGGATCATCTAAGTGAAAAGGGTGTTCTTGATTAAAACCTTTAAAGAAAAACCAGTTGAGAATCATCTTACCCTCAGATGTCAGAATTTTATTAAACTCTAGTAACTGCTGACTTGGGTCTGGTAAATGTTCTAAAACATCAAAACAAAGAATAGTTGCAAAAGTTTCGTTCGCAGGTATTTCTGAACAAAAGCGGATTTTTTCACTTAGTCCCAATTGTGCAGTTCGATAACGCACAAAATCAACATTTATAGGATTAATATCACAATAAATTACTTCTGTAACTTGAGGACAACAAGCAGCACCAATTGCATGAGTTCCAATTCCACCTCCAAAATCCAACACTTTACCTTGAGCATGATCTGCAATTAACCGTAGCATATTACCAAGACGTTCATGAATTGATAAATGCCATGCTCCTAAATCAAATAAATAAAGCTCTTTAACTTTATCTTGATAAAAAGTTGTTGCTTGTTCCCAATCAAAATCTTTATGACCTAAAGCAGCCATTTGTTTCTGACCAGATGCTAGCTTACTCTCCAGTGTTTCTGCATCTATATCTAAAAAATCTTTGAGATGCTGTTTTAAGCTAAATGAATCTTGCCAATAACGACTTAAAAAAGATGGAGTAGGAAAAGTAACCATAATTTTATACTAAAGTTAAATCAGGTTGACCTATGAATCTCATTTACTGAAAGTTTTATCTGACTGACTTTTGGTGCTTACTTACTCTCAGTTTGCCAGCTTTTGGGATGCTCTAATTTGACTCTTGACAAACCGAAAAAATCCTTAACTTGTCACCAATCGTGAATTGGTATAAAGTTAAAATCATCACGAATTGACTTGGTTAATCTTCTATATCTCAAAATAGTTGTTATTTTTAACAGTATTCCTAAACCTTTATTTCTTTGATTTTGTCTTTCAATAGTTTGAAAAATGTTGTCTCCATTTCCTACTGAATAAATAGACCCAATCAATGGTAACGCTTTGAGTTTTATATCATTACCTAATACAATTTTACCATGTACATAGTCATAGTTGTTGAAGAGTAAAGGATACAAATGATATTTAACGATTACTGTTGAACCACACATCACATTGAAATCTCCAAATTTTATTTCTAAGAGTTGGCGATTTTCGTTATAGATATAACCCTTATTTAAATACCAGCCATTACAATTAGCATTTTGCTTAACAAACTTTGCTATATTTTTACTTATTACATCATCAGCATCAACTACCATTACATGAGAAGGGGAAAACTTCTCAGCATAGGCTAATCCCGTCAGAAGTTTTCGTCCCTTGTCTATGTCCTTACTAAATACTTCTGTGCTTCTACAATCTATGCCTTTACTAAATACTTCTACTCTTTTAGATTCGATATCTTGCTCTACATTTAGCTCTTTTAACTGTTCATTAGGTAAAAGATAATCAACTTGAATATAAGTAATATGAGGATGAGAAAAATCAATATTTGGTTTTTCCTGGCAAACAACTATAACTCTAAATTCGTCAGAGGTCTGATTACAAACGGATTTGATACATCTTTCAAACAATTTGGATACTAAATGCCAAGATGTGGAAACTTTAGCACTTTTAAGTGGAATAACAAATACAATCATATAAAACAGTTTGGATTTTAGATTTTAGATTTTGGATTGGAAAACTATTGGAAAAATATTAAGATACTACTTGTTCAATAATATCAACAGCACGAGTTACTCCTCCTGCTTGCTTAATAGCAGTTTGTAATCTTAAAGCATTTTGTTGGTAAGATTTCTGCGTCAACACTTCTTGAATATCCCGACGCAACCTAGCAGTAGTTAAATTAGAAGTAGAAATAAATTTTCCTACACCAGTCCAAGCAATACGTGCTGCTACTCCTGGCTGGTCATTAGTAATAGGAATAGTAACTAAAGGTACACCGTAATACAAAGATTCAAATACCGTATTGGTTCCCGCATGACAAATAGTCAAACTCGCTTTTTGTAGCAGTTCTAATTGTGGAGCATATTTAACAACTAAAGGTTTTCCTGGTAAGTTTGGTAATGCTTCTGGTTCTAATCCACCACCAAGAGAAATTATCAGTTGAGCGTCTAATCCTGCACAAGCTTCCGCGATTTTGTAAAAAATATGATTGAGCCGATTTTGTAATGTCCCCATTGAAGCATAAATTAGCGGTTGACCATTCAATTTTTCAAACGGAAAATCAACAGGTTTTCTACCTGTATGGTCAAAGTGGGGGCCTGTGAAGTGAACTAACCCAGTCAATTTAGGTCTTGGATATTCAAACTCTGCGGGTTGCTGACTTACTATTGCTAACTTTGAGACAGAGTAAAAATCATTAATATTAGAACAAGCGGGTAACTTCCATTGACGGCGATATTCGGAAATGACGTTCCGAATTGATTTTGAAAAACTAACTATCAACGCATAACCAGCACGGTTACGTAACCGTCCCCACCAAGTTGGGTTATATTTCCAAGTTGTAAAAGCTGGAGGAATACAATCATCAAAACCGTTCAACAATGCAGAAGAGGCTGTAACAAAAGGAATATTTAAAAAGTCAGCAACAGTACTTCCCCCAAATATGCATTCATCAATTATTAAAGCTTCTACCCCAGCTTCTTGAATAACTTGTGGTGCATCTCGCAAAAATAAAGCTGTAGTTTTTTCAGATAAACTAATTGTATAACGCAATGCTGCTAGACCGTTGAGTTTTCCGAGTTGCTCATAAAATTTAGCTGTTGTACCTATAGGAAATTCATAACCTGATATGGCGCGAAATTCTAAACCCGCAGCTTGAGCATAAGTTTCTGCATCAGGCATACCCAAAACAGTAACACGATGACCACGCCTTTTTAGTTCACGTCCTAAAGCAGTCATGGTATTAAGATGTCCAGTTGCAGTAGGACAAATAGTGCCAAAATGAATCATACAAAATATAAGTACTTAAGTAAGTCGGCGGAAATAAATCAAACTATGTTAAGTAACGTAAAATGATTGAAACAATTTCGTAGTAAGCGGCTTTAGCCTTTTTTTGAGGACTAAAGTCCTCACTACAAACCTTGAATTATTTACTCTGTCCTACTGAGCTTTAATTATGGTGTTAACCAATCTTGCAATTTATTGCTTTAAAATGCATAAACAAAATCAGTTTTCTCTAAACGTGAACAATCACGTCTCTCATCCTGATTTTTTCAGCAATTAAACTTAAATAGTATATGTGCAGAACTTTTGATATATTCTGCTGATAAGTGAATTATTCTTGCTCATAGCAGCGATCGCAAAGGTTAACAGTGTTTGGTAAAATTCAAAATTTACATACTTTGTGTTCTTTTGCTAGGCGTCATCATTATACTATGTCAATAAAGATGTAGCAAGAGTCATGTTTTTATCTGTTTTAGTGTACACACCTCATGACAGCTACTTCAGAAGTAGAAATTTGATAGCATATTTCTAAGTAAAAAATACTTATAGTTGATTAATAATGAGTAATGTGCTTTTTGATTTAACTCCTGAAATATCAGTCATTCTTTGTACTTATAATAGAGAAAAATACTTAGATAATTGTATTAATAGTGTTATTGCTCAGACATTTAAAGATTGGGAACTTATTATAGTGGATGATGGTAGTCAAGACAATAGTTTTGATATAGTCAATATTTATGTACAAAAATTTAGACAGATCCGTTATATAAAACATCAAAATCGAAAGCTTGCATATTCTAAAAATATCGGAATTAAAAACTCCTTTGGCAAGTATATAACATTCATTGATAGCGATGATGTTTACAAACCAAATCATTTAGAGTCAAGACTAGGATTTATGAAAGCTAATCCCGATATTGATTTGATTGAAGGGGGATTTTTTACAGAAGAAGAAGTTTTGGTAGCAGATTATTTTCAAGCAGGGAAAACAATTAATTTGCGTGAATGTGTTCTTGGCCCGACATTTTTTGGGAAAAGACAAGTATTTTTGGAGTTACAGGGATTTGAAAATATTGCTTATGGAGAAGATACAGATTTTTGGTATCGAGCGGTAAAATTCTTTAAAACTCAAAAAGTAACTCAACCGGAAACTTACGTTTATACAAGAGCTGAAACTAGTATTACCAAGAGTGTTATAGAAAATTTTTCTTCATCTAGCTAAATGCTTAGGAGCCTGTAGCACGCGCTCGACCGATTATTGCTGGTTATAGCCGTCTTTGTGACAGTCTGGGGAGAGCGATCGAGGCTACTTTGTTGGGTGAGTCTCCTCAAAAAGCTCTCCAAACTTAGTATTTCACTCTGACAAACCCAGCCTATCTAAAATAAAAGCATATTCAAAAGCAAGTTCTCGCAAACTTTCGTAACGTCCAGATGCACCACTGTGTCCCGCACCCATATTAGTTTTCAGTAGGAGAATGTTGTCATCTGTCTTGAGTTCTCGTAATTTTGCTGTCCATTTTGCAGGTTCCCAATATTTAACACGAGCATCATTTAAACCTGCTGTAATTAACATCTCTGGGTAATTTTTCGCCTGGACATTATCGTAGGGCGAATATGATTTCATGTAGTCGTAATAGACTTGATCGTTGGGATTTCCCCATTCTTCCCATTCCATTGCTGATAAAGGTAGGGAAGTATCAAGTATGGTTGTGACTACATCTACAAAAGGTACATCCGCAACTACAACTTTAAACAAATCAGGGCGCATATTGACTACTGCTCCCATCAATAAACCGCCAGCGCTACCGCCGGAAATAGCAAGTGAATTACTTGTCGTCCAGCCTTGGGAAATGAGATATTCTGCACAGGAAATAAAATCTGTAAAGGTGTTCTTTTTGTGCAAAAATTTGCCATCTTCATACCATTTGCGCCCCATTTCTGAACCGCCACGAATATGAGCGATCGCACATACAATTCCCCGCTCTAACAAAGATAGTCGAGTTGAGGAAAAAGACGCTGGATAATTTACTCCATAAGCACCATATCCCGTCAGATACAAAGGATTTTTGCCATCTTTTTTGATTCCCTTTTTATAAACAATAGATATGGGAATTTGTGTACCATCAGGAGCCAAAGCCATCAATTTTTCACTGTTATACAGAGTTCTGTCATAGCCTCCCAAAACTTCTGTTTCTTTTTTCAATTCCCGCTCATTTGTTTCCATATCGTAATCAAATACGGATGATGGCGTAATTAAAGAAGTGTAGTGTATCCGCAAAGTGGTGGTGTTAAATTCCGGATTAGTACTTTCAAAAAATGAGTAGGTTGGTTCGGGAAAAGTAATATTATGTTCTTTGCCATTCGTCAGGTTTTGTACCCTCGCAACTGGTAATCCATCTTTGCGTTCGTAAATCACCAAGTGATCGGTAAACAAACTAATTCCTGATAACATCACATCTTCTCGATGAGGAATAATAGTTTGCCAATTTTCTTTATTGGGTGCATTTACAGGAGTTTTCATTAACTTAAAGTTAATTGCTTGCTCATTTGTGACTATATAAAAATAATCACTGTGATGATCAATGTCGTATTCTATCCCTGGAGTTCGAGGATGAAATAACTGAAATTTGCCCGTAGGATTATTCGCGTCTAAATAGTGGAATTCGGAGGTGATTTGACTTCCTAAGCTCAACAAAATATAAGCTTGATTACGAGTTTTGTCTACTGCTAAAAAATAAGTATCGTCAGGTTCATGATAGATCAGAATATCTTCCTTGACATCTGTTGCTAATGTGTGTCTAAACAACTGATATGGACGATTAGCATCATCTAATTTAGTGTAAAATACCGTCTGATTATCATTAGCCCAGGCGAAAGAAAAATAAGTATCATAAATACTTTCGAGATAAAGTTGACGAGTGTTTAAATCTAAAAAAAACAGTGTATATCTTTCAGAACCAGTCGTATCTACTGAATAAGCCAAAATTTGATGATTGGGGCTAACTTGTAGTACTCCAATACTGAAAAAATCATGGTCTTTGGCGAGTTCATTTTGCTCTAGTAGTATTTCTTCAGAAGCATCAAGACTGCCTTTTTTGCGACAATAAATTGGATAGGCTTTACCTTCTTCTGTACGAGAATAATAATAATATTCATCTTTACGATAAGGCACCGAAAGGTCTGTTTCCTTAATTCGAGACAGCATTTCTTCGTATAGCTGTGTTTGAAAAGCTTCCGTGTGCTGCATCTTGGCTTGAGTGTAAGCATTTTCTGCTTCCAGGTAGGCGATCGCTTTCGGATCTTCGCGATCGCGCATCCAAAAGTAATTATCTATCCGCTTGTCGGCGTGTAACTCTAACACCTGCGGTTGTTTTTCAGCGATGGGTGGAGTAACTGTCGTATGTGAAGAGCCAATTGTGTTCATAATTAATCACCTGAGTTTGCTGCAACTACCTTGATGCAATGATACGACTGGAGTAAGATTTTAACCTGCAAAAGCCGATGGCTGGGATAACTCCTAAAATAATTGCCGTCAATGCTTGTCCACTTAAATACAATATCTGAGCGCGACTGACTTCTGGAATTAGGTCTTGTAAAAAAGAAAGCAGCCAGACGAAGATACTAATGCACAAATACGAAAATGAAGGCAGAAAATTCCACCACCAAGCACCTTTGCTATACCGCCGTAATACTAACCACTGGAGAAATCCTACCCAAATTCCAGATAAAACATAGGAGAGGGTTGATAAACCTCCAAAAAATATTACATCCTCAAAAGATAAAGTTTTATCCAAAGAGTCAGCTATAGATGAAATATAGCTAATCCATGCTGTAGAGACATGATTAGCAACCAACCAACCGAAGCTGGTAGCAAGCATCCACAACCACCATGTAGATAAATATCGGCGCAAGACGAGTGCTTGATCCGCAGCGAAAATTACTGCAAAAATAACACTACTCAGAAATTTTACCAATCCGTACCATAAGGGTTGCTGTTGGAGTACAGCAAGCGGAAGTGTTTGCAGCAGGTACTTTTCTAAAGCGATACTAGTAATTCCCCCGACAACCCATCCAGTGAAAGTCATCACGGTAAATTGGATAAAAAACTTACGTCGCTGCGATCGCGGTATTAAAAATCTCTGTACTTTCCCATTACTAGAGATAGAAGCCTCTCCAGAAGGTATATTGGATTGTGTTTGCATCCGTTTTTAAGTAAAATTATTTACAATAATAATCAAATACTGAAATAAGAATAAGGCAAAAATGTAAATATTGTGGTCATTAGTCATTGGTCATTAGTTTTTCTCCCGTGTCCCCAATTCCCTTTCCCCAACTCGCCTGAAAAACCGTAAAGCAGAATGATAAGCTAAACAATGACATAAATAAAGAGTTTAGGATGAGTAATTAATGGGTATTTCTTCTAATGATCCTCTTCTCCTTAGGGCAGCTCGTGGTGAAGTTGTAGATCGTCCGCCGGTATGGATGATGCGACAAGCGGGACGATATATGAAAGCTTATCGGGATTTAAGGGAGAAATACCCTTCGTTTCGTCAACGATCTGAAATTCCAGAAGTTGCGATCGAAGTTTCTTTGCAACCCTGGCGGGCTTTTCAACCTGATGGTGTAATTCTATTTTCTGATATCGTTACACCGTTGCCTGGTTTAGGCATAGAGATGGATATTGCGGAAGGTAAAGGGCCAATTATTCAATCTCCGATTCGCACCCAAGCACAAATTGATAACCTGCTTCCCTTAGAACCAGAAAAATCTCTGCCGTTTATCAAAACTATATTGCAAACACTGCGCCAAGAAGTGGGCAATAAATCAACGGTGCTGGGGTTTGTCGGTGCGCCGTGGACTTTAGCCGCTTACGTCGTTGAAGGAAAAGGTTCTAAAACCTATTCCATTATTAAAAATATGGCATTTTCTGACCCGGCAGTTCTGCATCAGTTTTTAGAAAAACTTTCAGATGCGATCGCTACTTACGTCCGGTATCAAATTGACTGTGGCGCTCAAGTTGTGCAAATGTTTGATTCTTGGGCAGGACAATTAAGTCCCCAAGATTATGACACTTTTGCTTTACCTTATCAACAAAAAGTTTTCCAAAAAGTTAAGGAAACTCACCCAGATACACCTCTAATTCTTCTAGTTAGTGGTAGCGCAGGCTTGCTAGAAAGAATGGCAAAATCCGGTGCGGATATTATTACTGTAGACTGGACAGTAGACATGGCAGATGCGCGAACCAGATTGGGCAAACACATGAAGGTGCAAGGTAATCTTGATCCTGGTGTATTGTTTGGATCTAAAGAATTTATTCGCGATCGCGTGATCGATACGGTTCGCAAAGCCGGTAACTGGGGTCACATCCTTAACCTTGGCCACGGAGTTCTCCCCGAAACCCCTGAAGAAAATGTCGCCTTCTTCTTTGAAACAGCCAAGCAACTTAATGCGGTTAGTTGTTAGGTGTTGGTTGTTGATTGTTGGTTGTTGGTTGTTAGTTTGCGAGTATTAGCTCTTCGGAAACAAACAACCATTAATAAACAACTATTCCAGTAAAATCCAAACAACAGACAACCATCAACCAACAACAAATTTATATGACCAAAAAGCGAATTTTTTTGACGGGTGCAAGTGGCTGTATTGGTCACTATCTTAGTGAAGCATTAATTCAAAAAACAGACCACGAGCTATTTCTTCTGGTGAGAAATCCAGAGAAATTAAAAGTAGATACACAAGTCCGTCCTGGGGTCAATGTCTTGCAAGGTGATATGCAACAAATTCGGCATTTTGCGGACTTGTTAAAAACAATAGATGTCGCTGTACTAACTGCTACAGCTTGGGGTGGAGCGGGGACTTTTGATATTAATGTCGTCAAAACTTTAGAATTACTGAATTATTTAGATCCAGCGATCTGCGAACAAGTAATTTATTTTTCAACTGCTAGTGTTTTAGACAGCAAGAACAAACCACTTAAAGAAGCAGGAGAATTGGGTACAGATTATATCCGCTCTAAATATGATTGCTTGCAGAAAATTGCTAAATTAGCGATCGCACCTAAAATCACTGAAGTTTTCCCTACATTAGTTTTGGGTGGAGACGACCATAAACCCTATTCACATGTGACACCTGGTATTCCTGAAGTTACAAAATATATAAATTACATTCGTTTTTTGCAAGCAGACGCTAGCTTTCACTTTATTCATGCACAAGACATTGCCACAGTTGTACGATATTTAATTGACAATCCGCCTCAAGACACTGAAAGTAGAAAATTAGTTTTAGGTCAAGCACCATTAACTGCAAACCAAGCAATAGAAGAAGTGTGTGCTTATCTTGGTAAAGAGATTCATTTTCGTATTCCTCTATCTTTCTCATTAGCTAACCTATTAATAGTCTTATTTCGCATTAGGATGGCAGCTTGGGATAGATTTTGTATGAACTATCGGCATTTTACTTATCAAAAGTTTGTGAATCCTGATAGTTTTTGCTTACCAAATTACTGTGCCACTATTAGCGATGTTCTACGAATTAGTGGTGTGCAAGGTTCTCGGTAAGTTTTGGCAAATTATATTTTGGGTTGGAGAAATCGAACACGGATGAACACGGATAATTAGTGTTCTCTTTGCCAACAACAAAGCTATAATCCCATTGATGAGAAAATTTATTGAGAATACCAAATTTTTAAGAAAATTTGCTGAAAGTTGCTCATTACCCTAGCGTGGGAAAATCAGTATATTAAGTATAGAGAGGAAAACCCTACAAGTATGCATTTGAGTGAAATTACCCATCCCAATCAGTTGCACGGTTTATCGATTCGCCAGTTGCAACAAATAGCCCGTCAAATTCGGGATAAACATCTGCAAACCGTAGCAGCAACTGGAGGACATCTAGGACCAGGGTTGGGTGTTGTAGAGTTAACCTTGGGTCTGTATCAAACACTAGACCTAGATCGCGATAAAGTCATTTGGGATGTCGGACATCAAGCATATCCCCACAAACTGATTACAGGACGCTACAGCCGTTTCGATACTCTACGGCAAAAAGATGGAATTGCTGGTTATCTCAAGCGCTGTGAAAGTAAGTTCGACCATTTTGGTGCTGGACACGCTTCTACCAGTATTTCCGCAGCTTTGGGTATGGCTTTAGCACGAGATGCTAAAGGAGAAAAATTTAAAATCGCTGCTATTATCGGTGATGGGGCGTTGACTGGCGGTATGGCATTGGAAGCCATCAACCATGCTGGACACCTACCCAAAACTAATTTATTAGTTGTCCTCAACGACAACGAAATGTCCATATCTCCCAACGTTGGCGCAATTCCCCGCTATCTTAACAAAATGCGTCTTAGCAGCCCAGTGCAGTTTTTCAAAGATAGTTTTGAGGAACAATTTAAGCAACTTCCTTTTGTTGGTGAGTCTCTTTCCCCAGAATTAGGACGCATCAAAGAAGGGATGAAGCGGTTAGCTGTGCCAAAAGTGGGTGCAGTTTTTGAAGAACTTGGCTTTACCTATATGGGGCCAGTCGATGGACATAATTTAGAAGAATTGATTGCGACTTTCCAACAAGCGCATCAAATTGTCGGGCCTGTATTAGTGCATGTAGCAACAACAAAGGGCAAAGGTTATGAAATTGCCGAAAAAGACCAAGTTGGTTATCATGCCCAAAGCCCCTTCAACTTGTCTACCGGTAAAGCTGTCCCCTCTAGTAAACCTAAACCCCCTGCTTACTCAAAAGTATTTACCCACACTTTAGTCAAACTCGCCGAACAAAACCCAAAAATCATCGGTATTACCGCCGCGATGGCGACAGGAACAGGCTTAGACAAACTACAAGCCAAGCTACCTCATCAATATATAGATGTAGGTATTGCTGAACAACATGCTGTCACCCTGGCTGCTGGGCTAGCTGCTGAAGGTATGCGTCCTGTTGCTGCTATTTATTCCACCTTCTTGCAACGTGCCTTCGATCAAATCATCCACGATGTTTGCATCCAAAACTTACCCGTATTCTTCTGTTTGGATCGTGCCGGAATAGTTGGTGCTGATGGCCCTACCCACCAAGGAATGTACGATATTGCCTATCTACGCTGCATTCCCAACATCGTACTGATGGCACCCAAAGACGAAGCCGAACTCCAGCGCATGATTGTTACAGGCATTAATCATACCACAGGACCGATCGCCATGCGTTTTCCTCGTGGTAATGGCTATGGTGTACCGTTGATGGAAGAAGGTTGGGAACCTTTGGAAATCGGTAAAGCCGAAATTCTTCGTCAAGGAGATGATTTACTCATCTTGGGTTATGGCACAATGGTAAATCCAGCGATGCAAGTAGCTGAAATCCTCAGCGAACATGGCATAGAAGCAACTGTAGTTAATGCCCGGTTTGTCAAGCCTCTCGATACAGAATTAATTTTCCCCCTCGCTCAGACAATCGGACGTGTTGTCACATTGGAAGAAGGTTGTGTGATGGGTGGCTTTGGTTCCGCAGTCGCCGAAGCACTATTAGATGCTGATATTGTGGTGCCGATCAAGCGAATTGGTGTACCAGATATACTAGTAGATCATGCAGAACCAAATCAATCGAAGGCTTCCTTAGGTTTAACAAGCCCACAAATTGCTGAAAAGGTTTTACAGACTTTCTTTAATCAACCAAAATCCGCAGTAGTGTAATACAATTAACCACAAATATACAAGTAAGCTCATCCCACACCTCCAAGGAGTGGGATTTCGCGCTCATGGGTAATGGGCTAATTACCCCTTAAACTTTTCTCTTGGCTCGATATTATTGTTTTTGTGGTTCCCAACTATTTTTCAAAGAATATGATGTTTCAAACTAACCAAGTATATCCCGTGATCTGGCACAACGACTTGGTTTCGTTGATTGACCAAACTCGTTTGCCAAATGAGTATGCATTTGTAGAAATTAGTCGCAGTGAAGACATGGCGATCGCCATCAAAACCATGATTGTTCGGGGTGCGCCCGCAATTGGTGTTGCTGCTGCTTATGGAATTTATCTTGGTGCTAGAGAAATTCACACAGACAACCGGGATGAGTTTTTAAATCAACTGGAAAATGTTGCCGAAATGCTACGTTCTACCCGTCCGACAGCAGTAAATCTTTTCTGGGCAATCTCCCGGATGATAAAAGTAGCATATGAAACTATTGGCACAGTCGATGAGATTAGAAAAGCTCTCTTCCAAACTGCCCAAAATATCAATGCTGAAGATTTACAAACCTGCCAAGACATCGGTGACAACGGCTTAAAAGCCTTACCTACTCAACCAGAGCAACTGACCTTACTCACCCACTGTAATGCTGGGGCATTAGCAACCGCAGGTTACGGTACTGCTTTGGGTGTAGTGCGTTCTGCTTGGCGAGAAGGACGCTTGGCAAGAGTATTTGCCGATGAAACCAGACCCAGGTTGCAAGGTGCAAAACTAACGGCTTGGGAATGTGTACAAGAAGGCATTCCAGTTACGGTAATTACTGATAGCATGGCTGCCCACTGCATGAAACAAGGTTTAATTCATGCTGTAGTTGTGGGTGCTGACAGAATTGCTGCCAATGGAGATACAGCTAACAAAATCGGAACGTATAGTTTAGCACTAGTATCAAAAGCACATAATATTCCCTTCTTTGTTGCCGCACCTCTGTCTACAATTGACTTTGACTTAACTGATGGTAGTCAAATCCCGATTGAAGAACGCCACCCAGGGGAAATATATCAAATCGGTGATACTATTTTGACTCCTGATGGTGTGGAATTCTACAATCCTGCTTTTGATGTCACCCCAGCAGAATTAATTACAGCCATTATTACTGAGAATGGGGTATTTGCTCCGAGTGAGTTAAAACATCTAGAGGCAAAAAAAGTGGCTTAGTACAGGTTTGCGTTAAATCGTAACGTTTTAAACGCAGAGGGGCGCAGAGGAAAGCGCGGAGGGACACAGAGTGTTTCTACATATAATTCGCTACGAGTTATTGAAATGCTGTACTTAGGGAGTTCCAAATAAAATCCAATTGCAGGGGACAAGGCAATACGGTTCGGTTAAGGATTGTTAGTGGGAAGATCAGATGTGTAGAGACGTGCCATGGCACGTCTCTACAAAGGTTATCAGTAGGTCAATTATCTTATCCGAACCGTATTGGGGGACAAGGAGGACAAAACAATATCGATATTCGCTATCAAAACAGCAATTTAGTCAACGCCAAAATTTTTGTTGGCATAATAACCGGCCTGTGATGCGTCTATTACATCTAAGATAAATTTGTAAAGACGCTCACTTTCAATGGAGCATGACTATAACACAGTTAAATAACCGCTATAAAGTTATCCAGGTACTTGCTGCTGGTGGGTTTGGCGAAACATTTTTAGCAGAAGATACCCACATGCCTTCTCGGCGTCGCTGTGTGATTAAGCAACTCAAACCAGTGACAAACGACCCGCAAACCTACAAAATGATTCAACAACGGTTTGAACGGGAAGCAGCTATCTTAGAGTTGTTAGGTGAAAATAGTGACCAAATACCTCAACTCTACGCTTATTTTTCTGAACATGGACAATTTTATCTTGTCCAAGAATGGATTCAAGGTCAGACCCTAACAAACCTTGTTGAAGCCCAAGGGCCAGTTAGTGAAGATACAGTCAGAGAAATATTATTAAATCTTTTATCAGTCTTAAATTATATCCATAGTAAAGGTATAATTCATCGGGATATCAAGCCTGATAATATTATTCTTCGCATTAGCAATAATAAGCCTGTATTAATTGATTTTGGTGCAGTCAAAGAAACCATACGCTCGATCGCTGCTACACCAGGTTATCTAACTCAATCTCTGGTGATTGGCACACCAGGTTATATGCCTAGTGAACAAGCCATAGGACGCCCAATCTATAGTACTGATATCTATAGCTTGGGTTTGACAGCAATTTATCTGTTGACAGGTAAGCCACCACACGAGTTACCAACTAACCAACACACAGGGGAGGTAATTTGGCAGGATTTTGTCCCTGGGGTATCGCCAGAATTAGCAATGATCCTCAAACAAGCAACTCAGCCTCAAGCAAGCGATCGCTACTCGACGGCTAGCAAAATGTTATATGCTTTGGAATCTGCAAATACTCTTGCCCCAAAGCCATCATATTCAACAACTCAATCCACAGTTGCTCTGTCTCCTGCGGTTGCACATACACAAGCAACCCAGTCTTTTGCTTCTGCACAAAAATCTGCTTTTATTTCTGCGTCTTCGAGTTCTAGTAATTGGCAAAAACCGGCGGTGATTTTTGGTAGTTTGGTTTTCGGTGGTTTGATTGCTGGGATTGCGATCGCGAATATGACTCGCCAACCACAGATGGAAGCAACTATTGATACAACTTCCTCTCCAGAAACTACACAAGCACCCACTACCACAAATCCAACTTCTACACCGTCGTCTTTAGTTCCCAGCACTGAACCTGCTAAGACACCGATTGCTTCTCAGTCTCCTTTAATACCTGTCTCTCCACAGCAACCAGAAGCTTCTACTCCTAATACACCTCCAGTTGTCTCTGCACCGCAGCAACAACCATCCACATTTGCACCAGTTGCACCAACACCACCCCCAGAAGATTCTCAAACCGCAGCAGTCCCCACACCAGAACAGCAACAAACTACTGAAAATCCTACTCCTGATACACCGACACCATCCCCACCGCCAGAAAATCAACCAAAAGTTGCGACTGCACCTACTAGTACTATAAGTGTTCCTGCTTATCCCACAGGTACTTCGGAAAATACCGTGAAATCTTCACTGGGAAAACCTGCTAAAGTTTCTAGAGGTTTATGGAATACTCGTGCTTATCTTTATCGCTTACATCCAAATCAGGTCGATCTTGGTTATTTATTTGACCGAAAATCAGGAGCATTACGGCAAACAGAAGTATCTTTTGCTCAATCTGTTTCACCCCAGGTGATGCAATCAACTTTGCAAGGAATGCTGAGAGGAAGTGCTTCTGGTGAAATTAATCAAGCACTGCAACAAGTCTATCAGCGTCAAATTAACCAATACTCTTTTAGTGCTGGGGGATTAGAAGGTGTGATTGAACGCAACTCAGAAGATAAAATTTATATTGGTGTCTGGGATGCAGATTTGCATTGAAAAAAGCCTGCACAAGCGGGTTTTAATGAAGAAAAAATAAATAAACCTTGAGCAATTCTTTGGTAGCCCTGATGACGCGCTATCATCGGTTATTGGCATGTTAAAAATGTGTATCCTTAAACATCCATGACTGCTTCTTACTCTGCATCCCAGCCAAACGCCAGCAACAATGCGAACACATTTATTACTGACCATCGACTGGTGGATCGCAGTAAGCTGACTCAAATGTTTCAGCATTATGTCGAAACGAAGGAGAAGTATCCCCATGCGGTGTTGCTGTACCGAGTCGGAGACTTTTTTGAATGCTATTTTGAAGATGCTGTGATTCTGGCGCAGGAATTAGAACTTTACCTCACCAGTAAACCAGTAGGAGAAGTCGGAAGGGTATCAATGAGTGGTGTCCCGCACCATGCTTGGGAACGTTACGCTACTCTGTTGGTAGAAAAAGGGTATGCGGTGGTAATTTGTGATCAAGTCGAAGATGCTTCAGAAGCTGTTGGTAGATTGGTTCGGCGAGAAGTAACGCGGATTCTCACTCCTGGGACTTTGTTAGAAGAAGGAATGCTGAAAGCCAGTCGCAATAATTACCTGGCTGCTGTGGTAATTGCTGGGGAACATTGGGGTTTGGCTTATGCAGATATTTCTACAGGGGAATTTCTCACAACCCAAGGTAGCATTAGTGAACATTTGACCCAAGAGTTAATGCGTTTGCAGCCTGCGGAAGTATTAGTTCCTACAAATGCACCTGATTTGGGAAGTTTACTACGACCGGGAGAGAAATCTGAGCATTTACCGGAATGTTTACCACCAGCGTTTTGTTATGCACTGCGATCGCAACTACCTTTTTCAGTTGGCGAAGCGAGGTCTAGATTATTGCAGAAATTTAAAGTGCGATCGCTCGAAGGTTTAGGTTGCGAACATCTCCCCCTCGCAGTCCGGGCGGCTGGTGGTCTTTTAGAATACCTGGAAGATACACAAAAGGAAAGCTCTGTACCACTGCAACGACTGAGAACTTACACAATTACTGATTATCTGATTGTAGACCATCAAACTCGGCGCAACCTGGAAATCACGCAAACTGTCCGCGATGGAAGTTTTCACGGTTCTTTACTTTGGGCTTTAGATAGAACTTCTACGGCGATGGGTAGTCGGGCTTTACGACGCTGGCTGTTACAACCGCTACTTGATATCAAAGGTATCCAGACACGACAAGATACAATTCAAGAATTGGTAGAAAATACGCCCCTGCGTCAAGATTTACGGCAGTTATTACGGCAAATTTACGATTTGGAACGTCTGACGGGAAGGGCTGGTTCTGGTACAGCAAATGCCAAAGATTTGATGGCTTTGGCTGATTCTGTGTCAAAATTGCCAGAATTAGCGCTGTTAGTGATGGATGCTTCGTCTGTTTTCCTCAAAGCCTTGCAGAAAATTCCTCTTGGCTTGGAGGAGTTAGGTCAAAAAATTCGTACTTATATTGTGGAGTCACCACCGATACATATTAAAGAAGGTGGATTGATTCGTCAGGGAATTAATCCCCACTTGGATGAAAGACGGGGTTTGGTGGAAGAAGACCAAAAATGGATTGCAAATTTAGAGGTTGATGAACGGGCGAGAACGGGTATTCAGACACTGAAGGTTGGATTTAATAAAACTTTTGGTTATTACATCAGTATTTCCCGTGCTAAGGCTGACCAAGTACCGTCAAATTATATACGCAAACAGACTTTGACGAATGAAGAACGCTACATTACTCCAGAGTTGAAGGAACGGGAAGCGCGGATTTTGACGGCGCGGGATGATTTGAACCAGATGGAGTATGAAATTTTCGTGGCGTTACGGGAGGAAGTTGCAGCCCAAGCGGAGGTGATTCGTAATCTTTCGCGGGCTGTGGCTGCGGTGGATGTGTTGTGCTGTTTGGCGGAGTTGTCTGTATATCAAGGTTATTGTCGTCCTCAGATCGTGGAGGGACGAGAGATTTCTGTCGTCGATGGGCGTCATCCGGTGGTGGAACAGTCTTTACCTGCGGGGTTTTTTGTACCGAATTCGACACAATTAGGAGCGGAGTCATTGGTTCTTAATCCGTCATTAGCGACGGATCAAGAACCAATGACAAATAATAGCCCTGATTTGATTATTCTCACCGGACCGAATGCGAGTGGTAAGAGTTGTTATTTAAGACAGGTGGGATTAATTCAGTTGATGGCACAAATTGGCAGTTTTGTGCCTGCTAGATATGCGAAGTTGAGTGTATGCGATCGCATTTTTACCCGTGTGGGTGCGGTGGATGATTTGGCAACAGGTCAATCTACATTTATGGTGGAAATGAATGAGACGGCGAATATTCTTAATCATGCGACTTCGCGATCGCTGGTGTTGTTAGATGAGATAGGGCGAGGAACGGCAACTTTTGACGGGCTTGCGATCGCTTGGGCGGTAGCAGAATATTTAGCAGCTGAGATTGAGGCGCGGACAATTTTTGCGACACACTATCATGAGTTGAATGAATTGTCAACGATTTTGCCAAATGTCGCTAATTATCAAGTGACGGTGAAGGAGTTACCAGACCAAATTATCTTTTTGCATCAAGTTCAGCCAGGGGGTGCGGATAAGTCCTACGGTATTGAAGCGGGAAGATTAGCGGGTTTACCTGGGGTGGTAATTCAACGTGCAAAACAAGTGATGAGTCAAATTGAGAAGCACAGTAAGATTGCGATCGGATTGCAGAGTTTGGAATAAAAAGTAAATTGATGAAGAGATTTTTGCTTTCAACGGTGCTTGGGTTAACAGCACTCACGCTTACTAGTTGCAGCAATGTGATTACTAACCAGTATGAAGCCACAGCGTTAACAACTTACACGTGGCAAGTTAAATATGCATACGATCTCACTAATGAACCTTCACCACGTTTTGAAACCTTTGCTACAGCTTCCTTGCTCAATCATAATGGGATTAAGCCTCCTGGAGCAGTGATTGGCCCTGATGACAAGGGTTTATGGTGGCCGACTTTACCACCACGACCCTCTGTTTCGGAAGTAGAACAACGAAAAAAACCTCAAGAACAAGCGAGTACACCAGAATTATTGAAAGCTGTGGACTATAAACTGACGTATACACAAGCTTCTCAACAGAAGACTTTACCCACAAACTACGAAGTTTATCGACAGGTAGTAAAAGCATACCCGGCGAATACTCCTCTTGAGCTAACTTTGGGTATACGTGATCAATCTGTCGAGAAAGCTGAGGTGGCTAAGTAGGAAATAATCACAGAAAAATACCTGGCGAATATAATTCGCGGCTACACAAACAAAGCCTGCCTACGCAGGCTACAATTAGTCCGCGCAGGCGGACTTAGTTTGTCTAGCCCCAGACTTTCAGTCTGCGGGGATTTGAAACATTTGGGATGCTCCCCAGACCATCGCTTAACCAAAACCTCTCCAGAACTTCTATCAGGGCTTAAGTGCAGATATTTATAGTACTTCTACTAATTTTTCAATATGTTTTTCATCATGAGTCGCCATGAGCGAAATTCGTATTCTACTTGTAGGAACTGTCGGAGGACGAATCGCAGGAGCAAATACACCAGCAGATTTGAGTTGCTTTGCTGCTTGGAGTGCGTCTTTGGCGCTAGCAAATTGTAAGCAAATAATCGGTGATTCTGAAGGGAGTAATTTGAGATGAGGTAAGTGTTGTGGGATTAACTTTTTTAAGTAATCTACATTTTTCCATAATTGAGCGCGGCGTTGTGGTTCTTGTTTAACTATATTAATTGCTGTTAAGGCTGCGGCTGTATCTGCGGGTGAAAGAGCAGTAGTATAAATCCAACTTGAGGCGCGATTTCGTAAATAGTCAATTAGAGTTGCACTTCCAGCAATATATCCGCCTAAGCTACCCAAAGCTTTACTCAATGTTCCCATTTGTACTAATTGCTTACCCGTACAGCCGAAATATTCAACGCACCCTGCACCTGTTTTTCCTAAAACTCCAGTACCATGAGCTTCATCGACTAGTAGCATACAGCTAAATTCTGCTGCTAAATCTACCAGTGCAGGCAAAGGACACAAATCTCCATCCATACTAAAGACGCTATCTGTCGCGATTAAACAGCGTCGATAATTTTGACGCGATCGCTCTAATTCGTTTTTAACAGCTTCGACATCACAGTGAGGAAATTCAAAAATTGCTGCACCACTCATAATTGCTCCATTTTTGAGGCTGGAGTGATTATACTGATCAGCTAATATTAAATCTCGCTTCCCTACTAAAGCCGTAATTGCACCCAAATTTGCTAGATATCCCGAACTGAAAACAAGAGCATCTTCTGTTTGCTTCAAAGATGCGATCGCTTTTTCTAATTCCCTGTGTAATTCCTTATGCCCACTGAGTAATCGCGAACCAGTACTTCCCGTGCCAAATTCTTGGACAGCAGCAGTCGCCGCCGCAATCAAACGTTGATCACTAGCCAATCCTAAGTAGTCATTACTGGCAAAATTGATTACCTCCTGTCCTTCCAATAACACCGTTGCACCACCGCAACCGTTAATTGTTTGTACCGAACGATACCAGTCTGCACGGTGGATTGTTGCCAGAGATTGTTCTATCCAAGCGTAGGGATCGGTCATTTGGGATTGGGGCTTCTCGCAGAGTACGGGGATTGGAAGGGAGACAAGGAAAAAACTAACTAAGAGTTTAAACCCAAGCGCGGTATATTCAAAAAATTGGGATGCTCTCACTGTATTGGAATCGCGCCTACTTAATTCGGCAAAACCACGCTTTTACTTACAGGGCGTTTGCGATCGCTTTTGCGAGTACCTCCAGCCATCTGATACTCATGGCTATTATTACCAAATTTATAAGCAATACCACGTAAAATTTTCTCAGAATAGTCTGCCAAATCTTGTTCATTTTCCATGAGCTGGGTTAGTAAGACATCAATAGTGGAGAGGGTGCTATTGTATGCTTGTAGAGATTGCCTGAGACTTTCGATTTTTTCAGTATAATCTTTGACTGTTAACCCTTCTCCGACATCAAGAGTCGGACTGATAGATATAATGCTTGCTAGACGTACTTCAGCTTTTTCAAGAGTACGTGAACTGCGTTTTGGTCTTGCCATAATTAATACGCGTTTTTCCAATTACTGATAACTCTATAGTGGACAGTTGTTGGAAAATTTGTCATACGTGAAATTGTTGATTTTTTTGAAAAAGTGCGAATTGGTTTAATCTTGAATCACCAAGTTTAGAAGCTGGTATATATTAATTTAAGTAATTTTATAGCTAAATTGATGTCAGAAATTCAAGTTGCTATTGAAAGTGAAGATGCACCTCAAGCCGCCGCCGCTTTACTGGAAATTGAGGGAATATCTGGGAATTACGAAGTTCCTACCCAAAGAGAAGGCACATTAGCAGTCATCGGTACTATTGTGGGAATTGTGGGTGGAACTGTCGCCTTAGCCGAGCAAATCCGCAAATGGTATCAAGAATGGAAGCAAAAACACCCTAACAAAACATTTGATGTGGAATTCTTTCATCCTGAGACTGGTAGCAGGGTTTTTCTAGAAGACGCTACTATAGAGGAAGTTACCGAAATCCTCAAATATCTCAGCAAATAAAGTGCAAACTATCCGCATTCAACTCCGGGAAACTACCCAGGAAACAGTTGAACTCAGGTATTGGCTACCTCAACAAAAGCACTATGAATCACGTCGCCTGAAACTAGCAGAAATCGCTGATTTCCTCCAGCAAGGAGAACGCGATTATTATAAACTGCTGCCCAATTTACCAGGAATCGGGAAGCAGTTATTTTTTTGGTTGGATGGGGATGGACGGTGGTTGAGTCGGGGAATTGCTGACTGTGGCGATGATCTGTTGGTAATTGCCATTGATACTGATAAAAAATTGGCACATTTACCTTGGGAAGTGCTGCATGATGGTAAGGATTTTTTGGTGAAGCGGGTTAATCCAGTGGTGTTACCTCTGCGCTGGATTGAGAAAGAAACGGAAGCGTTTTCTGTGGAAGCACGACAATTGCGAGTATTGTTTATGGCAACCGACCCGGAAGATGTGCAACCAAAGTTAGAGTTTGAACAGGAAGAAGCGAGAATTCTGGCTGATACGCGAGATTTTGCTGTAGATTTGCGGGTGGAAGAAAGCGGTTGCGTTAGCGAGTTGGGTAAGGTGTGGAGTCGCTATCTTGATGACTTTGATGTGTTTCACCTCACAGGACACGCTTCAATTAAAGATGAAGCACCTTACACGCCTTACTTTATCACTGAGACAGAAATCGGGGAACGCCACGAAACCACAGCCGCAGAACTGGCGGAAGTATTCCGGTTTCGCTTTCCCAAATTGGTGTTTTTATCTGGGTGTCGGACTGGACAAGCACCAGATAAAGGGGCTGTCCCTTCTATGGCTGAGGCACTAATTGCCCAAGGGGCGAGGGCGGTGTTAAGTTGGGGGCGGCCTGTGGAAGATCGGACAGCCACAGCCGCCGCCGCGCACCTCTACGGCAAATTGGCAGCCGGATATCAATTAGCTGAAGCACTCGCTACCACTTACCAGCAGTTGTTTAAACAGAATGTGCGTGACTGGCATTTGTTGCGGTTATATGTCCAGGGAGAATGTCCCGGTGCGTTGGTGGATGTGTTGGGAGATGTGCCACCCTCAGCGCCGGAACCTGCATACCAACAGTTTTTAGATCCCGATACCCAACAGGTGCGGGTGGCGAAACCCTCTGAGTTTGTTGGGAGACGGCGGACTTTGCAACGTTGTCTCAAAGCAATTCGCACTTCATTAGGGGTACTAATTCACGGACTGGGGGGTGTGGGTAAGAGTACTGTGACGGCGCGACTTCTGGAAAGGATGGTTGGCTATGACAGGTTGGTGATTTTTCGGCAACTGGATGAGGATAAATTGCTCAAAACCCTTGCTGAACAATGTACCTCGGAACGGGGGCATGAAATTCTCAATGGCAAGTTACCCTTGATGCAGCGCCTCACCAAGTTTTTCGCTGAAGGACTGAATACCAAAGAACAGCGTTTCGTGTTTGTGCTGGATGACTTTGAGGCTAATTTGGATTTACGCAATGGGGTTTATGTCTTGCAACCACAAGTTGTGGATGTACTGCTGGCGTTGCTGAAGGCGATGCAAAATTCCCAACTTCCCCACAAGGTAATTATTACCTGTCGCTACAATTTCACATTGTCGGAACTGAATCATCGTCTGTACCGCGAACCTCTGGGGGCTTTGGCTGGGGCAGATTTAATTAAAAAGTATAATCGTCTAGATTCGTTTAATGGCAGTTGGCAATTTCAGCCAGATTTGCCCGAACGTGCCAAAAAAGCAGCAGATGGAAATCCTCGACTGTTGGAATGGTTAGATAAGATTTTGCAAAATTCCCTGATGTCGCCGTCAGCCGAGAGGGGAGTTGAGATGATTCTGCAAAAGATGGCAGAAAAGGAAAAGGAATTTCGTGAGGATATTTTGGCACAGGTATTGCTGAAGCAGCAAACTCCAGGTTTGCGTCAAATGCTGGGGAAGTTGTTGGTGTATGAGTTACCTGTTCCTCTAGCTGCTATTGACCCGATTTGTGAGGATATCTCCAGTTGGGAAAGTCATATTCAACGCGCTGAAATTTTGGGTTTGTTGGAAGTTACCCTCACCAACAACACAGAGAGGTTGTATCGTGTTCCCCGGATTTTGTCACCGTTGCTAGAGTTTCCAGAAAACCCCAAGGGTGAAGAGTTGTATAAAAAAGCTGCACAAATTTTGTATCGTCTGTGGCGGGAAGAGGCGGAAACTTCTACGGAAGCACAAAAGTTAGAAATTCATCGTTTGGCGTTGTTGGGGAAGGATGGAGATATTGCCGGGAAAATAGGTAATTCATTGGCGGGACACTTGCGGAATCAAAGTCGATTTCGGGAAGCAATACATCTGTGCAAATCAACCTTAGAAATTACTAAAAACCATAGTGTTTTTAAAGAAATTGCTTATTGTGAACACCAAATGGGTGAAGTTTATCAAGCATTAAAGTATTACGAACAAGCTTTAAATCTTTGTCCCGCAGAAGACGAAGCAGAATTAGCTTCAATTTATAATCATTTTGGGATGCTGAAAGCTGACAAAGGGGAAGTGGATGAAGCGATCGCACTTTTCAATCAGTCTTTGGAAATAAAAGAACGCATTGGTAATGTCCCAGGCAAAGCAGCGACGTTGCACTCTCTGGGAATAATCTACGCCAACAAAGGGCAAGTGGATAAAGCGATCGCACTTTACAATCAGTCTTTGGAAATATTTGAACGCATTGGTAATCTCCAAGGCAAAGCGATGACGTTTCACGAATTGGGACATATCTACGCTAACAAAGGGGAAGTCGATGAAGCGATCGCATTCTACAATCAGTCTTTGTCAATAACAGAACGCATTGGTAATGTCCAAGGCAAAGCGGCGACGTTGCACAATCTGGGAGCTATCTACACCAACAAAGGGGAAGTGGATGAAGCAATCGCACTTTTCAATCAGTCTTTGTCAATAAAAGAACGCATTGGAGATGTCCAAGGCAAAGCGGCGACGTTGAACAATCTAGGATATATCTACGCAAATAAAGGGGAAGTGGAACAAGCAATCGCACTCTACAATCAGTCTTTGGAAATATTTGAACGCATTGGTGATGTCCAAACCAAAGCGGCGACGTTACACAATCTAGCAATTATCTACGCCAACAAAGGGGAAGTGGATGAAGCGCTCGCACTCTACAATCAGTCTTTATCAATAAAAGAACGCATTGGAGATGTCCAAGGCAAATCGGCGACGTTGCACCAACTGGGAATTATCTACGCCAACAAAGGGGAAGTGGATGAAGCGCTCGCACTCTACAATCAGTCTTTATCAATAAAAGAACGCATTGGAGATGTCCAAGGCAAAGCGACGACGCTGCACCAATTGGCAATTATCTACGCCAACAAAGGGGAAGTGGAGCAAGCGATCGCACTCTACAATCAGTCTTTGGAAATTAATGAACGCATTGGAAATATCCAAGGCAAAGCGGTGACGTTGCACCAATTGGCAATTATCTACGCCAACAAAGGGAATGTGGATGAAGCGATCGCACTCTACAATCAGTCTTTAGAAATAACAGAACGCATTGGGGATGTCCAAACCAAAGCGGCGACGTTGCACAATCTAGCAATTATCTACGCTAACAAAGGGGAAGTGGATGAAGCGATCGCACTCTACAATCAGTCTTTGGAAATCAATGAACGCATTGGTTATGTCCAAGGCAAAGCAATGACTCTGCGGAGGTTAGGAGATTTGGCAGAACAGCAGGGTGAATACACTAAGGCGATATCTTATTTGCAACCAGCTTTAGAGATTTTGCAGCGATTGCAGTCACCGGATGCTGAAGGTGTACGTGCAAGTCTTGATAGGATAATGCGTAATTTGTAATTCGTAATTCAGGACAGAGAATCAGGATCTAGTCAAGCGATCTCTAACGATAAAAATATTTAAATGTTTGGACTCTACAACAAATCTCAATCTGTCGCGGTGTTTAGATCCCCGACTTCTTCGAGAAGTCGGGGATCTATGTTTCTCACGAATAATTTAGATTCAATTTTACTATTAATACATGGATTCTGTTCTAAATTACGCAATAAAAAGATATTTTGTAAGTACCAACAAATCACCGAAAGCTACCAAAACGCAAATAGTGAGGCTGTTGTTTTCAGATACAAGTTGTCGAACAAACGCAGATGTAAGGATGTGCGATCGCGCTAATATCTGTTACCCATAACACAAATCTGTTTCTCATCAAGACGGAAACTGCTACAGACTGCGCGAAACACCGAAACGTCAAGGCGGAAGTTGCTGCAAGGAAGACAGAAGCTGCTACAGGGTGCGCGATACACGCAAACGTCAAGGCGGAAGTTGCTGCAAGGAAGACGGAAGCTGCTACAGGGTGCGCGATACACCGAAACGTCAAGGCGGAAGCTGCTGCAAGGAAGGCGGAAGCTGCTACAGAGAAGGTAAACAGCGATCGCCTCTTTAAATCAGTAATATGTTGTTATCTAACAGAGCATTAAAAATACCCCACCCTAACCCTCCCCTTGCAAAGGGGCTACGGTGTACACACAAGTCTTTTTTACCCCCTCTAACTCCCCCTTGCAAAGGGGGAGGACTGGATTCCCCCAATACACGGTGTACACACAGTTCCCTCCCCTTGGAAAGGGGAGGGTTAGGGTGGGGTAATTCGAGAACTGGTAGTGATTCGATAACTTGTGTGTACACCGTAGCCCTTGCAAGGAAGGGAATAGTTTCCCCCCTTTGCAAGGGGGGATTAAGGGGGGTAATTTGCATTTATTTTGCAAGGGGAATAATTTGGAATTAGCAAAAATTAACTTAGATGTTATGACGGATCTGTATAACAAAACCTCAGAAAAAGAAAAAAGACGATCGCTCCGTAATAATATGCCACCTGCTGAAAAGATTGTATGGGAAAGGTTGAAAAATCGGCAAATTGATGGTTGCAAATTTCGTAGACAGTACAGTATTGATGTATTTGTCGTGGATTTTTATTGTCCTGAATTAAAACTCGCTATAGAAATTGATGGTGATAGTCATTTTCAAGAAGGAGCGCAGGTTTATGATTATGAACGACAATGTTTTCTTGAATCTAAGGGGACTCTTTTTTTAAGGTTTACAAATCAACAAGTTTATCAAGAGTTGGAAGGTGTGGTAACAATGATTGCACAAACAGTTTGTCAATTGCGGAAGATTACCCCACCCTAACCCTCCCCTTGCAAAGGGGAGGGAACAGTTTCCCCCCTTTGCAAGGGAGAGGGAACAGTTTCCCCCCTTTGCAAGGGAGAGGGAACAGTTTCCCCCCTTTCCAAGGGGGGATTAAGGGGGGTAATTTAATTGCAGTGGCACTATTTGTTTATGAAGCGATGCCTGCGGCGGGCTGCGCCTACGCCTGTTTTAATCAGTAGAATCGCCCCGAAAGTTTCCCGAAAGTGCGATATCGCAGTAGCAGTAATTGATTTCCGGTTACAGAGCTAATTGCTCTTGGTAGGAATGTCATCGCAGAGGTGCTTGTCGCTCACATTGGGATTTGATTGTAAATAAACACGTAGCCTATTGCAACTGTAGACGATTAAATCATTTAGGTTATTTGGGTACACTTTCCAGAGTTTGACGCTGTTGTCACGACTAGCAGAAGCGATCATCTTGCCATCCGGGCTAAATGCTACGCTATTGACCTCATCGCTATGCCCGTTGAGGGTGGTGATTGGTTTATCTGTAGCCGCATCCCAGAGTTTGACGCTCTTGTCACCACTAGCAGAAGTGATCGTCTTGCCATCCGGGCTAAATGCTACACTAAAGACCCCAGAGCTATGCCCGTTGAAGGTGGTGATTGGTTTACCTGTAGCCGCATCCCAGAGTTTGACGCTCTTGTCACCACTAGCAGAAGCGATCGTCTTGCCATCCGGGCTAAATGCTACACTTAAGACCGCATAATAGCTATGCCCGTTGGGGGTGGTGATTGGTTTACCTGTAGCCGCATCCCAGAGTTTGACGCTGTTGTCACGACTAGCAGAAGCGATCGTCTTGCCATCCGGGCTAAATGCTACACTAAAGACCGCATCGCTATCCCCGTTGAGGGTGGTGATTGGTTTATCTGTAGCCGCATCCCAGAGTTTGACGCTCTTGTCACCACTAGCAGAAGTGATCGTCTTGCCATCCGGGCTAAATGCTACACTAAAGACCGCATCGCTATCCCCGTTGAAGGTGGTGATTGGTTTACCTGTAGCCGCATCCCAGAGTTTGACGCTGTTGTCACTACTAGCAGAAGCGATCGTCTTGCCATCCGGGCTAAATGCTACGCTAAAGACCCCATCGCTATGCCCGTTGAAGGTATTGGTTCCTGTGCATCCCAGAGTTACGCGTTTACATGAAGCGATCGCTGCCATCGCAAATGCACGCCATTGACCCGAGCGCTATGCCCGCTGAAGGTGGTGATTGGTTTACCTGTAGCCGCATCCGAGTGACGTTTGTCACACAGCAGAAGCGATCGCTTGCCATCGCTAATGCACGCTCATGACATAAGAGTTATGCCGTGAGGGTGGTGATTTTTACCAGCCGCATCCGAGAGTGAGTGTCATCAGCAGAAGCGATCGCTTGCCATCCGGGCAAATACCAAGACCGGTTGCTGGGGATTGGTTACCTGTAGCCGCATCCCAGAGTTTGACGCCGCATTTAGGAGCGATGCTTGCCATCCGGCTAAATGCTACACTAAACCCATGCATGCCCGTTGAGGGTGGTGATTGGTTTACCTGTAGCCGCATCCCAGAGTTTGACGCTGTTGTCATTACTAGCAGAAGCGATCGTCTTGCCATCCGGGCTAAATGCTACACTAAAGACCCCATCGCTATGCCCGTTGAAGGTGGTGATTGGTTTACCTGTAGCCGCATCCCAGAGTTTGACGCTGTTGTCATTACTAGCAGAAGCGATCGTCTTGCCATCCGGGCTAAATGCTACGCTATTGACATAAAAGCTATGCCCTTCCAAGCAGTTCCGCTCTTGGTTATTGTAAATTGCTCGCTTCAGTGCCACTACAGCTTCCTGTTTAGAAATTTGTTCTAAATTGGCATTTTTAATTGGTCTACCTGAAAGTTGTCTACCTGACTGTAGAGCTGCAACCACAGCCTCAAGTTGCCTGTGGGAAAGTAGGGAAGTTTCAGAACTTTGCGCCAGCGCAATGGCACTTTGTTGTATTGCTTCCTTGGCTTTGTTCTGGGCGTTATACCATTGATAACCCGCAAAGATAGCTACTCCAGTTAACCCAATACTAAACATGGTGACAACTCTATTTTGCCGCCGTGCTGCCGCTAACTTTTCTTCCTGGCGTTTTTTCTCTTCTCGCTTAAGGCGATCGCGCAGTTCTTGACTCTCCTGAATGTACTCTTCGGCTACGCCATTCAGCATTTGCCAATCGCCGAATTTCTCTAAATATGCTTCTGCTACTGCTAATCTGTCATCTTTTCTGAGAAACCCTGCTTTTTTCTCATTCTTATCCCATTCTTGGGCTTCCGCTTCAATCTGTCGCTCAATGGCTATTCCCAACTTATATTCATCTTTCCAATCCCGCAACTTTTGCCAATGGCGGATTAAGGCTTCGTGGACAACATCTAAAATTACATCTTGAGAATACGGCGTATCTGTCTTCGTAATTAATCGTGCATCTTTATTGGCTAACTTCTCACTCACATGTTGCAAAAGTTTTAAGGAATGATGGGAATTAACCAATTCCTGTAAACGCACGCGCCGCCGTACATCTGTAGTTTCTCCCATTTGCGTCAATTCCAGAAAAAGCCGCCGCGCCACAGTTTTTTCTGTTGCTGAAAGACTGTCGTAAACTGCATCGGCGCGTTTTTGTAGGGTTCCTTCTACCCCGCCTAAATCCTCATAAGTTTTGAGGCTGAGAACCTCATCGCCTTGATTTCTCGACTCCCACCACAATTCTGTCAGGGTATATTGCAGCAAGGGCAAACTTCCGGGGTAATCCTCAACATCGTTAATTAGTTGCTGTTTTAACCTGCCCTCTATCCCTAATCCTACACAATTAGCAGGTTGAGTAATGGCTTCTTCAATTTCCTGACGCTTGAGATGTTCAACGTTGATGTAGGGTTTATGGATTTTGCTGGCAAATTCGGGATATTCTCGCCATCTCCCCCGAAAATCCGATCGCATCCCAATGAAAATATAAAGATTATCTGTACAGTCAATTAATTCCCGTAAACAGTCAAAGAATCCCTGGCGCTGGCTATCATCGCCCATAGTAAAGCATTCTTCAAACTGGTCGATAATCAAAATGACTGGTGTGTTTAATGCTTTTAACTTCTCGCCGATCACATGAGCAAAATCACCCCTCTCCAACCCTCTGTCCACCCTTCTTGCCAAGGGTAGACAGAGGGGAGTGTCTGACCCTACCCTTGGCAAGGGGAGGGTGCGCGACAGCGCGGGTGGGGTATATTTCATGTCCCTGACAAAAGCCTCCTGTAAACTCTTAACAGGAGTTTCTTTAGGGGTAAATGGAGTAATATAAGTCCAGGCATCACTGCCTGGAATCTCTTGTCCTAGCTTCAGTTGATACAGTAACCCAGCCCGTAACAAAGATGATTTCCCACTACCAGAGCCGCCTAGCACAGCAATCAGGCGATGCTGATTTTTTACCTTTTGAATCAATTGCTGAGTCAGCGCACTCCGCCCATAAAAAACCTCAGCATCTTCCTTTGTCTCGCTAAAATACGACAGGGAACGATAAGGACATTTATTCTGAAAACTTTTTTGCGGAAACTTAGTTGTCAGCAGAATTGATCGTAGGGAATTGGCAATTAAAGGACGCTGGACTGTATCGAGCATTCGGCTGCGAATTAAATCAGCCAACTTGTGGCTATTGATAATTCCATCTGGGTCATTTTCCGGGTTCAATTCTGCAAGTAAAGCCTGCGTCAATAACCCCTGGGTGTGGGGAATTTCTACTCCAGTTTCATAGGAACGGGTTGCAGTAATTAAACAATAGTCTTTACCTGTGGGAATAAATTTTAGCAATTCCCCGCTATAACAGCAATCTAACCAAACAACGACTCGTTTAGCTTGACTAGCTTGTAATTGTTCTCCCAACCAACTTAAGGGAATACCATAGATTTCTTTGTCCGGTAGAGCATCACTGGTAGCTAGAAATACTTCTTCCTTACCCGCCACAGTTTTACACCACCCATGTCCGGAAAAGAAAAATAACGCTGTTTCGGGGATAGGGTTAGGAGGAGGAGGATTGAAGAGATTAGCGATCGCTTCTCGTAATTCTTGCACCTTCACCGCCCCTTGGCGATCGATTTTACTTTCTCCCTTTTGGTTTAAAGCTCCAGGTAAACACTGAACGCGAAAAGGTCTATAACCATATCTTTCTAAATGTCCAGCAATTTTTTCTGCATCCTCTGCTGCTGCTGTTAGCGGCTTTAGAGTGGTGTACTCTGGGTAGTAATTAATGCCAATAACTTGAGCCGCCCATTCCGATACCATTGTTCCTACCTAACTAAACCGGAGAACTTTTTTTGCTGAACAGAGAAACGCTATATGTTTATACTAACTTTAGTGAGTTTGGGATAAAAAATCTATGGCGACCAACACTGACAAGACAATCATAGCTTTTCTCCTTGCGTTCCAAGACTTAAATACTTCCCTCAGCGTCCAAGGAAAACAGACTTTACAGGAAGTCGCCAAGCAATTAAACACTCAACCCAAAGCTTGGGAAACCCATATTAAAGAACTATTATTAGGGATAATTTCTGAGAATTCAGAATTAAATCAATTCTATAAAATTTATCAGTCTCAATTAGAGAATATAGAAGAAATTCCTGATGAATTACTGCCTACTGAAGCTGAAATTAGTAGCCTCATTCCTCCGGAAAAATTTCCTATAACTAGAGGATTTAAACCACAATCTAAAGCTACAGGCTACGAAAGCCAACTCAATAATATTGTAGTCATTATTGGTAGCTCCGAAAAACCAGAAGAAACAGTTAAACAAGCCACATCTTTAGGAAAGTTAAAACAATTTTTAACTCAATCCAATCCGTCAAATTAGATTTTATGTTGTCATGAGCGATTTAATCTATCCTACACTCGATTTATTTTTATATGCTTTAAAAACCTCTTTAAACACAACTGACGCAGAAACACAAAAGAACAAGGCAGCTTTTTTAGATCAATTACCACCTGAGACTCAATTCAACGATCCTGAGATTGAAATCGAGTATCTAGAACTTACCCATCCTGCCCAAATTGACTTTAGTTCTCACAATGAAACTTTAGAAGGATACTATTATCCCGTTAGATTAAATGACACTTATGGCTTACAAATAGATTGTTCTATTAATAATCAAACCGAAACTCAACCAGCTAAGTCTTTTACAATCTTAAAAACTGAAATCGAACCAAAACTAAATACAGAACTGGCAATAATTGGCAAAACTTGGATGCTTTCTGGTTGGCTACCAGAAAACTCGTCTCAAAATCCTGAAGATATTGCTAAAGATTGCTATTATGCCTTATTTAAAGGTACTGATTGGCAACCAAGCAAAGGTACTTTTTTAGACGGGAAATTTTTTGAACTATGGCACTCAGAAAATACAAATCAGAGTCTAGAGAAATTAACCAATCCTCTAAATAGTAAAGAACATCATGTAATTATTGCTATTTATCCTCAGAAAGAGAGTGCAGAACAAGCTGCGGAATTCTATAAAGATTGGATGGGTTTATTTTGTTATCGAAGTAAGATTTCGTGGGCTTATTGGCAAAGTCGTTTGGTTAAAGAATCTCTGCTCAATCATTATAAAAAAATAGAAGAAAATAGAAAAGTTGCCAACCAAAGTAATTATTGGCAGGAAAAGCAGAATATTACAACTTCTCGCCAGATTTTAAACAATATTGATCACATTCTCCAGCAATACACAATCGATTTGCTAAACCTCTCTTTTCAAAAGCAAATTATTGAAATTAATTTATCTAATTATCAAATACGCTTGGCTTTGATTAAAGAAAAAGCAGGTCAAAATAATCAGTTAGATTTTTTAGAAATAATTAGCGACCTAGCCAACAAAAAATATTTACCACAAATTACCAAAGACATCGAAAATATGCAGCTTGGCTTGCAACTTTTAGAAGATACAATTAACGTTACTCGCAGTCGCGTAGAAATCGAAAAATCGGAACGAGAGCGTAACTTCCAAGAGCTTGTAGCAGTCGCTGGTGCTGGGATAGCAACAGTATCTCTGGTAAGAGAAACAGCAAAAGATTGTAAAGATATTTTTAAGCAAGTTCAGTTCTTTTGCGAATATCCTTTGAGTGCCAGTCTGATAGTTGGAATGATGGTTAGTTTTGTGGTTTGGTATTTGAGAAAACGATTGAGAATGAAATAGCCCTGAGTAAATTGATAAGGGACTTGCAATTTAATAACTAAATAATAATAACTGTTGACAAATAACTAATAACTACATTCACTACTACTAAGATGAGCGATCGCTTGTCTGAGCCATTCTTCTAGGTGTGCGTCTTTTGGTAGTCCAATATCTTCGCTGACTACGTGTAAGGCGTGGCTAACTTCGTTAGGGGTGTAACCCAAGGCCAGGAGTGTCATTTGCACTTCTTCGAGAATTCCTGGTGCTGGGCCACCTGTAGCGACGAAAAAGCCTGCTGTTTTGCGCCATTCGATTAATTTGCTTTTCAGTTCCAAACAAATACGTTCTCCGGTTTTTTTACCGACACCAGGCGCTTGAATCAACAATTGAACATTACCAGTAATAATCGTCTGGACTAATTCTGGGAGTTCCAGAGTGTCGAGTAAGGCGATCGCCAAAGCTGCACCAATCCCACTTACACTTAGCAAGTGACGAAAGACATCTCGTTCTGCTGGAGAACCAAAACCGTACAGCAATGGTACTTCCTCGCGAACTTGGTAATGGGTAAATACTTGTACTTCACCTCCCGATTCTGGTAGCTGCTGTGCTAACCGCGCCGGGATTTGTAAATCGTAACCAATACCGTTGACTTCGAGAGTCAGGATATGGCGATTTCCACTATGTTTTTGAATGCCAGCAACGATGCCTTTAAGATAACTAATCATTTTATTCTATCAATCCAAAATAATTTAAGCCTTCTAAGATACCACCTGCACAGGCATTTTCTGCCAAGTAGTGGTGGTTCGCGGGATTTTCATTGTGCCACTGGAGTAACTCACTACGAGCATTCCCAACAATAATCCCTCGTTCATTGCCTGTTGCGAATAAAGCAATATCATTACCAGAATCACCACAGACAACAGTTTGTTCTGCTACAAATTTCCATTTTTGGCGAAGAAACTGTACTGCCTGACCTTTATCGCTCCTACGAGGCACAATGTCAAGGTCTATACCACTGCTGTAGATTAACTTTACATTTAAATTAGATTTCAGCAACTCTGACTCTAGTTTTGGTAAAACAGCTACAGATGCCTCCTGCTCTAAGAAAAAACTCACTTTAAAAGGACGTTGTTCAGAATCTGGTTGTGCTTTTAACTCAGGGAATTCATTAGTTTTAGATAACACCAAATTTCTTTCCCATCCCTGTGAAAGTATTGTTGCCCAAGTTGAGTCTGAGCGATCGCTACCATCCAAATATATTTCTGTTCCCACAGATAAAATCAAGGCGTCTGCTTCGAGAAGATTTTTTTCTTGTTGAAGTTCGCGGTACAGAACAGGCGATCGTCCTGTAGCATAAACAATCTTTGTACCATATTCTTGGCGATGTTTTTGTAGGCGATCGTTTAATACTAGCAGTGCCTGATCATCACCTACGAGAGTATGATCTAAATCAGTTACAAACAAAAATTCAGCCACGGCAACCTCTTTATGTCAACTTCCCCATCAAAAGTGTATGCCGCTTTCAACTCAATCCTTAAAGTTATTTTTCCATATCTTAAACACAAATCCATGCGATCGCGTCCAATTGCATATTCGCGCTCCAAGGTTCCACCCACGTTAAGCACACGATGCAAAATGGCCAAATATAAAATACCTACCTTTGTAAGAATCCCCCTTCCCCAGCATTGCAAACATGCTTTACAATCATCTGGGCTGCTAGCAACTACTATTAAAATCAAACTATAAAAAACTGGTGCGTATCACATGTCTACAAAAAGGCAATTCAATAGCTTTGAAGAGATGCTATCTGGTTCTGATGTACCTGTATTAGTAGACTTTTATGCTGACTGGTGTGGGCCTTGCCAGATGATGGCTCCAATTTTAGAGCAAGTTAATGCTCAACTCCAAGGTCAAATCAGAATCGTCAAAATTGACACTGAGAAATACCAAGAATTGGCTACTCAGTATAGAATTGAGGCTCTACCAACTTTAGTACTGTTTAAGCAGGGTGAGCCGGTAGACCGAATTGAGGGTGTTTTACAAGCACCGCAACTAGTACAGCGTCTAAGAAGTTTAATGTAAGGTAGTTAGTAGTTAAGGATGTAAGTAGAGACGTACTCTGCGTGGTTTATCGCAGAGTGCGTTTATTTCTAGTGTTTCTAAACTTGGCTCTATTCTTAGACCCCTTGTTGGTCTTGGACACACGAAGAGAAAGCCGCTTCAACGACTTTTCGCTTTTACGGAGATGACGCGGATTGACGTATTGCCGTCGGAGTCAGTGTAAAATAGAAGACTCCACAAGAGTGAAAACCAGAAATTTGGCAATACTCCGTGAATTTTCTAATCTTAAAAATATAAAAATTAAAACTCCAACTCTAATGGGGTGGTTTTTTCTTAGCAATAGTCAGCATTGGTAAAGTCGAACTCGAAGAGCGCGAAGGTAAATAATGTTGTACCACATGCTCTTCAGCAGATAGAGGGCGACGCTGTTGACGTAGCCATAATTTCAATAACAGCGTTACTCCTGCTGTTCCTAAACCAAAAGCGAATAAAAACCACTCATCGTCAAATCCACCGATCAGCGCGTCTACCACTCCCATCGTAATCAATACGCTGATTAGCGGTTCTTTTCGGTAAGCTGACTTTAAAAAACGAGGCAATACAACATTTACAGCATTCATCACAGCTTGGTTTATTTCAGTTCACCTTTTGCGTAAATTTACTGAGAGTTTTTCCCCGGCATTTAGCACCCTAAACTAGAGCCTACATTTACATCATAATATTATATTTATTTATTCAACCAAAGTATTGCGATAGACTACTTTTGGGCGGTTTCCCGAACAGCTAAGAACCCCTACCTTTTAAGGAGGGGATGAAACTCGACGCAACAAATTTTAAGTTGTTGTTTCTCTATAAGATGGATGCCGAAAACCCCGGAAGAACAGGAACGTAGTTGCGTATTCTGTGCTGTCTTACTTTAGACCGAGCCATGTTAGCACACCCTTATCGGTGAAGTATTCAATCAACACCATCAGGATAAAGCCGATCATTGCAGCTCGACCATTCAAGCGTTCAGCATATTCACTAAATCCAAATTTTGGCTCTTCCAGTTTAGGGCTTACGCTTGGTTGTGGTTGTGTGATCATTTGAAAAAACCTCTTTGTTGATAAATGTTAAGTTACTACACTTTTGTTGTATTTCAGATTGAGCTGTATTGCTCAACAATTATTTTACGTTTTTTTACTATTCTTAATATATTTTAGGAATACTCAGGAAGTCGTCAAGCCCTTGTAGGAGACAAGGGAGAATCTTTCGCCGATCCCCAAATTCAGTCAATGTTAAATTGGTGATATCAGGGCAAATTCAGGTGAATTCGTATTTTTGGATTCAACATACTAAGGACAAGACTGACAAACTAAAGCTACACAAAAATTAATTAGGGGTAGTGAATGGATATAGGTGTTCCCAAAGAAACTAAAGACCAGGAGTTTCGAGTTGGATTAAGTCCCTCTAGTGTCAGGGTACTAAAAGAAAGTGGTCACAATATCTTTGTAGAAACTCAAGCCGGTGCAGGTGCAGGATTTACGGATGATCACTACATAAATTCAGGTGCAGAAATCGTCTCAACAGCAGAATCTGCTTGGAATCATGAGTTAGTGGTCAAAGTCAAAGAACCACTATCGATAGAGTATACTTTTTTACAAAAAGAGCAGGTTTTATTTACTTATCTGCACTTAGCAGCTGATCGAAATTTAACCGAAAATTTAATTAACAGTGGCGTTTGTGCGATCGCCTACGAAACAGTAGAGCAATCAGGTGCAAACAGACTACCTCTACTGACGCCAATGAGTGTGATTGCTGGCCGTTTGTCGGTGCAGTTCGGAGCAAGATTCTTAGAACGCCAACAAGGGGGTAGAGGTGTCCTCTTAGGTGGAGTACCTGGTGTTCAAGCAGGTAGAGTGGTAATTTTAGGTGGCGGTGTAGTGGGTACAGAAGCCGCCAAAATTGCTGTCGGTATGGGGGCTACAGTTCAGATTATAGATGTGAATGTAGAACGCCTGAGCTACTTGGAAACTCTTTTTGGCTCACGAGTAGAATTACTTTACAGTAACTCTGCTCATATTGAAGCAGCAGTTCGAGAAGCAGACCTATTAATCGGTGCTGTTCTAGTATTAGGGCGGAGAGCGCCCATTCTTGTATCTCGTAAATTAGTCAAACAAATGCGACCAGGCTCAGTGATCATC
The DNA here is from genome assembly GCA_051172755.1 of Nostochopsis sp. Taxonomy (GTDB): domain Bacteria; phylum Cyanobacteriota; class Cyanobacteriia; order Cyanobacteriales; family Nostocaceae; genus Pelatocladus. Next base: position 218,990 of record JBMNDX010000001.1, read on the forward strand.
GATGTAGCAGTTGACCAAGGCGGTTGTATAGAAACTGTGCAGACTACATCTCACACAAACCCTGTCTATGTTGAAGAAGGTGTATTGCACTATGGTGTTCCTAACATGCCGGGGGCAGTTCCTTGGACAGCAACTCAGGCGCTGAATAACAGTACTTTACCATACGTGGTGCAATTAGCAAATCAGGGAATGGAGGCACTAAAAAATAATCCTGCATTAGCCAAAGGCGTGAATGTGCAGAATCATCGCTTGATCCATCCGGCTGTGCAAGAGGTATTCCCTGACTTAGTGTAGAGGCTAAGAACTAGTACACTTCGGCATAAATACGCCTACCTTTCACAAAGGTTCTAAACCACAGAGTTTTCAGCAATTCTAATGGTGGGTTCATTTGCGCCGTCCTGTACTAGTAGTTTGTCAAGTTCGTTAACTTTTTAACTTTTATGGTTAGTTAATGCGAGGTTCTTAGTGTAGACGCTCGTCAGAGCGGCTTCCCTTCCCATAGGGTGGACTTTAGTCCTATCAATTTGGAATCTTAATAATAGAAGAGCGTTCGCTTAGAGGACATTGTTGACGCAAAGGCTGTTTAGCTAAGTAATCTAACTCTATCTGCTGCAATAAACTTGTCCAAATATCAGAAAGTTTGGTATCTGATGGGTTACAGGCGCGTAACTCCACTACTGTCGATAGTAAATTAAACCACAAACCTTGTTCAGCGTAGACAGAAAGACGTTCTCTAGAACTTGATCGCTTTAACTTATTAGCTATATTCTGACTTATATTAACTCGCTGCACCCAACCATATACGCTAATTACAGAGCGAGGAGAAGGGTCTTTTATGTCGCAAACCATTGAGACAGACCACTGATAGGTTTGATTGACTGCTAAAGGCGGAACCTTATCATTATTAGGTAAAGTCAAGCTCGTGATCTTAGCCTGAGTCTTGGGTTTAAAATTTGTTTGATACACCAAAGTTCGCGGATGCAATTTTTCATCTACTGTGTAGAGAGAAAATTGCATGATTTGAGCTGTATTGTCAGGTGTGTACCAGAAAAACTTGGGATACGCAGCAGTTGTCAATCCCAGATTAGTTGATGGTAACAATAAGACTAAAAGTGGTTGATCGCCACCCAAACAGCCACCTCTACGTGTGCTACCGTTTTCCCGACGTCCAGGAAGACTTTTGGTTGGAACCTTCACTTGGAAGCTACCACTTTGCTGATTGCGGTTATTGACCTGATTTGGTTTACTTGGAGTTTTTGGTTTAGCGATTGTCTGTGTGAAAGCTACCGAAGGTAAAGCACACAGAAGCAATGACAGGCTAACCTTTAGAAAATCTGGGTGATACATTCAAGTTAAAAATTTACAACTGTCTTACCAAAGACAGTATCCACCCGCATTCAGCTAGTAGTCTATCGCATTAAGTTTGAGGAGTAAATGGGTTTGTAGTGAGGACTACCCTGCGGGAACGCTGCACGTATAGTCCTCAAATATTCAAGCACGCTTGGTGCTTACTACGAACCCATCATAAATTAATGCGATCGCCCACTAATAGCGCCCATAAATTATAGCCATCTCCTTCAGACGATTACTGTAATCCTCCGTCAAGGCTTCGCTTCGATAGCGCCAATCCCAATTACCATCAGCTTTGCTAGGAGTGTTCATACGAGCATTAGCCCCCAAATTGAAGACATCTTGAAGGGGAATAATCGCTTGATTAGCAACAGAACTCATCGTCAATCGGATCAGATCCCAAGCAATTCCGTGGGTACTATTACAACCAAGGTATTTCTGGACGCGATCGCGTTCATAATCAGAAGCGTCGTGTTCATACCAGCCAATAGTTGTGTTATTGTCGTGAGTTCCGGTGTAAATCACACTGTTGGGAAGCACATTGTAAGGCAAATAGGCATTGTGAGCATCGCTACCAAAGGCAAAGTGCAGAATCTTCATCCCTGGAAATCCGAAATTGTCTCTGAGGTCTAACACTGGCTGATCGATGTAGCCTAAGTCTTCAGCAATGATAGGTAAGCTACCTAACTCTTCACGAATTGTCTCAAATAGAGCATAACCTGGAGCCTTTACCCATCTTCCTTTTACTGCCGTTTCTTCTCCTGCTGGGACTGACCAATAAGACTCTAAACCCCGAAAATGGTCAATACGAATCATATCGGCGTGAGCGAGGATTTCACGTATACGCCAGACCCACCAATGAAAACGAGTTGATTCTAGGTATTTCCAGTTATAGATCGGATTCCCCCAGAGTTGACCCGTGACTGAGAAATAATCTGGTGGAACTCCTGCGACTTCAGTAGCTTTTCCCGTTTTCGGGTCGAGCATAAAATTCTCAGGATGCGCCCAAACATCAGCACTATTATGGGCAACATATATAGGAATATCTCCGATAATTTGAATATTTTGTTGGTTCGCGTAGAGTTTCAGTTCAGACCACTGGCGAAAAAACTCAAACTGTAGGAATTGGTGAAAAAATATCTGGTCTGTCAATTGCAGACGCCAGTGTTCCAGTACTTCTGGTTTGCGGTAACGCAGTTCTTCAGGCCAGTCAGTCCAGGTTGTAGCTTCTTGGGTATCTATCAATGCCATAAACAGTGCATAATCTTCCAACCAATCAGCTTTACCTTGGCAAAAACCCCCAAAATCTTTGTGCTGGATTTGACTAGCTCCTTGCTTAAAGTTCTCACACGCTTTCCGCAACAGAGGCATCTTCCAAGCAATCACTCGCTCAAAATCTGTATGATCTAATGGAAAGTCTGGCACATCACCCAGGTCATCTTCACTCAAAAAGCCTTGCTCTTTGAGTACATCCAGGCTAATCAACAAAGGATTACCTGCTATAGCAGAGAAACACATATAAGGTGAATTGCCAAAGCCTGTAGGCCCCAAAGGCAATATCTGCCATAATTTCTGGCCACTGCGAGCCAAAAAATCTACGAACTGATAAGCCTCCAACCCCAAATCCCCAATTCCATAGCGACCGGGAAAACTGGTTGGATGTAGTAAAATACCACTGGTTCTGGGAAAAGGCATAAATATCCTGAACTATAAAGAGCAAAGATATGCACTGAATCTAACATGGAACAGTTGTTGACTTGCAGCTATCTGGAAAACCAGATTTGATGTCACAATTGATGTTTTATGAGTTATCAAAATCCTATTCCGACTGTTGATATCATCATCGAATTGCTTGATTGTCCTCATCGACCAATAGTGTTAATTGAGAGACATAATCCGCCGTTAGGTTGGGCCATACCTGGTGGTTTTGTCGATTATGGAGAAACTGTCGAAGCAGCAGCGCAGCGCGAAGCCTTGGAAGAGACAGGTTTAGAGGTGGAGTTGATTGAACAATTTCATGTTTATTCTGATCCAACACGCGATCGCCGCAAGCACACGATCAGTATTGTATTTTTAGCAACAGCAAAAGGAGAACCCCAGGCGGGAGATGATGCCAAAGGTATAGAAATTTTTGAATCTTGGCGTATACCTGATCATTTGTGTTTCGATCACGATACAATTTTGCGAGATTATTGGCGATATCGACATTATGGGATACGTCCCAGATAGGAGAGCGGGGGGGACAAGGGAGACAAACCACCAACCAACAACCACCAACCAACAACCACCAACCAACAACCACCAACCAACAACCACCAACCACCAACCAACAACCACCAACCACCAACCAACAACCACCAACCAACAACCACCAACCAACAACTAACAACCACCAACCACCAACCAACAACCAACAACCACCAACCACCAACCAACAACTAACAACCACCAAAAGAACTATGAGTAAAGAGATTATTCGTACTGAGAACGCACCAGCACCAGTAGGGCCGTATAATCAGGCGATCGCTGCTGTTGGGAACATGCTATTTGTAGCGGGACAGATTCCACTTGATCCAAAAACTGGTGCAATTGTCGGTGAGGGAGATGTTAAAAAGCAAACTGAGCAGGTAATGGCAAATTTGGAGGCGATTTTAATAGCTGGAGGGGCTAGTTTTGCTGATGTAGTGAAAACAACTGTGTTTTTGGCTGATATGAATGATTTCGCGGCGGTGAATGCAGTGTATGCGAAGTCTTTTGACGAAGCAACAGCACCAGCAAGAGCCTGTGTACAGGTATCGCGTTTACCCAAAGATGTGTTGGTAGAGATTGATTGTATTGCGGTAGTTAGTTAGTAGTTGATGGTTGGTGGTTGGTTATTTCCAATACCCAATACCCGATCCTCTCTAATGGTGCGATCGCAAACACAAATCTCTGACTTTTCCAAAAAGTCGGGAATCTTTTCAAGGATAAGGAAGACAGCGTCAGGTGAAAGTTTATACCTCTGGAGACATCGACCTTTGCGCGGGTGGGGAAACTCCTCCGCGTAAGCCAAGTCGTGGAAAGAGGAAGCCCAATAAGTGATTCGAGGACAATCACACTGGCTTTTAGCTGTAGGAAGATGTCAATATAGAAACTACATCTAAGGCATTCCACAAAAATAAGTTACCTTCTAGCCTGCGTAAGCAGGCGTAAGTCTCGTTGCGGAGGTTTCCCTCGTTGTAGCGACTATCTTCGGGACTTCCAGTCTCCGAGGATTTAAAACATTTGGGATACTCCCCTGTTTCTTTTTTGAGTCTTGAATATGCTAATTCTGCAATTATTTTATGAGTAGCAGTAGTGGGATGGAGTTGATCCCAGAACACAAATGTATCTGGAGTACAGTCAAGTGGCTCTGTGCGAGGATTTATAGATACAACTGATAAGTCTCCTCCAAGGCAAGAATCAGTCGCATTGGTAAAACCAAATTCCTGCGGTTGTGCAATCATCCGATTAAATAAAGAATTGACATCAAGACCAATAATATTGACATCTGGATTTAGTTGCTGATTCAACGAGTTAATGCTTATGGTCAAGTTCGAGTTATGCGTACTAATCAAATTACTGAGATCAATAGAAGTTTGATTATTTCCGCCTGTAATCGGGAATTTTCCTAAATCCGGCTGGTTGACCACCATAATATCTTTAGCACCAACAGAAACAAGTGATTTTACCGCAATTGATATATTTGTGACTGTCTGGTTTGGGTCGGGAACATCACCAAAAAAATACTTGATGTAATCATTAGTACCAGCCCAAACAATGTAAAGAGCATTCGGATCAGCAAACGCATTTGCTGTTATAAAGCTATTAATTTGTTGCTGCAATCCGGGTAAACCTGTCACGCCAATGTTATCAAACCCTGTGGTCGCACCTCCCAAAGCAAAATTGTTCTGTGGATCATAATTTATTCCTAAATCAGAGGCAAGATATTCCACCCATACTGAGCCATTAGAAAAACGCCCATCAAAATATGGGCTTGCTGGGATGGCTCCACCTGTAGCATTGAATCCATTACCTGTGTCAGAGAAGCTATCACCAAATACATAGATTTTGTCATAGCTTTTTGCTAAGACTTTGAGTGGAAAGACAATATAAAATAAAATAACGATTGCTGCCAAGAATTTTCTTTGCACAGTTAATCTTGAGATATGTTTACGTTATTAAACCGATTCTCTAAATAAAAAAATACAGATTTGTTCGTAGTAAACACTTCAGTGCTTACTACAAAGCAAGAGTATTTTTAATCAACAAGAAACTCACCTACTGCCTTGAGAAACTTTCAGTGTTGAGTCTGTTTCCTTAAGAGGATCAGAGCCTAGAGCCACTTTCCCCCAACGCATCACACTCGCAGAAGCAGCACCTGCTGCACCAAATCCATAGAGCAGAACCAAGTCATTTTCACGAATTTTGCTCAACTTTGCAGCATGGTACATACTGGCTAAAGAGAGTACAGATCCAATATTTGCATATTGGGGATGAATGTTGATTGTCCGCTCTGGTTCAATGCCGAGTACTCGTGTACAAAAACGTGCAAACCAAGCTGTAGGTGTATTGAAAAGAAAAAAGTCGATTTGCTCTAAAGTTACACCACCTGCACTGGCAGCACCTTCACAACAAGTACGCAGATAATCCACAGCCGTTTCTCGGATGAGCTTGTTTGCTTCCTTTCCAATCTGCATACGAACTAGTGGATGACCCTGTTCATCCTCTGAAATTGTAGAGAATAAGGTGTTACACAATACTCTTGTATTAACTGTCTTTGTACTTAGAACTCCTTGATTTTGTTCGAGTGTATCGACAACAAAAGCCCCTGCACCATCACTGATACACCAGAAGATTGTATCGCGTTCATCGAAAAAGCGAGAGTATGTACATGAGACAACTACAAGCACTTTTTTGTACTCTCCTCCTCGTACCAAAGCACAGGCAGTCTGAAGTGCAATTGGTGTTACTCCACACGCTGCATCCAGATTCCAAGCAGCACCTTTAAAGTCAAGTTGCTGGGCAAGAAAGGCAGCATTGCCAAATCCAATTTGTTCAGGCCAGACTGAAGCAACAAGCATGAGATCAATGTCGTCAGGGGAAAGCTTGGCTACTTCAAGAGCTTTTGTTGCTGCATCATATTCCAGTGTCAGGGAAGACTCGCCTGATCCAAGCAGTCGCTGCTCAACTGTTCCACGAAAGGGATCAGACAAATAAGGCATCATCTCTAGGTCAAACTCATTAGTGGGAGTAGAGTCAGTGAGAGAAAATAGCCTTGCCAAGCTTTTTTGCTCTGACTGAGCAACTAAGTCTGGGTATTTTTCTATGTAATAATCTCTTGTACGTTTGATGCTTGGCAAACTGATAGCAAGCGAAGCAATGCCTACTGGAGAATACACCATAGTTGAATTGCCTTATGAAACGAATTTAAACGAATTTAAACAATTGATTTAATTATTTGTAGCGCTTTGTGAAATCAAACTTTGATTACGGCCTTCAGATGGTGGTATTTGGCTGGGGTCGATGATCACATCAACTACAAATGGACAAGTAGCTGCGATCGCTTTCTCTAATGCTGCTTGAACTTCAGATTCGCTTTCAACCCTAATACCCTCAGATCCCATTCCTTGGGCAATTTTGACAAAATCTGCCTGTGGAATTCTTGCATCTACGCCCTTAAGACCTAAATATCCTATTCCCTGTTCGCATATGTTGTAGCGCCCATCATTGAGTATAATCCAGATGGCAGGAATTTGATATTTTACAGCCGTACTCACCTCGTTGTTCATGAGCATGGCACCATCTCCAACAATCGCTACTGCCTTGCCTTTTCGTGCTAAAGCTGCACCCACAACGCCTGTAACAAAATGTCCCATAGACGCAAAGCCAGTACTCACACGGAAGCGGCCTGGTTTGGCAAATTCCAGTATTGGATTTACCCAAGCCAGTGAATTAGCAGACTCTGCCATTATCAGTACATCTGTTCTTTGGACAATTACCCGTTGAATCATATCCATCAGTAACTGGGGTCGCACCAAACCGTCTGCCTGTGGTTTGATGAAATCACGTTTAGGATGAGGTAAAGCTACTGTTAATGAGGAACCCGTATTTTCTGGGAAGTATTTCAGCAGTCCTCTTAGAAATATTCCAACATCAGACTGGATAGCGAACGTCTCAGTAGATGGATAGGCTATTCCTGCAACCTCTGCGTTTAGGTCAACATGCATGAATCCCTGTGTAGGAACCATCACAGGATTCCAGAAAGAGGTAAGTTCACCAAGCCGCGTTCCCAGAACTAGCGTACGCAAAGGACGTTGTTCCTGCATGTATCTCAATACAGACGTATGCATACCAAAACCTGTAACACCTACAAACTGAGGATGATTTTCTGGGAAAATACCCTTACCACGGGGTGAACACATGACAGCAGCCCCTGTCCTTTCAGCAAGTTGGCGAATCTCCTCTGCTGCACTCCGCGCACCAAAGCCAACCCAGATTGCAAAAGAGCCTTCAGATAGTAATCGCGCACATTCTGATATGGTTTCCTCACTTACAGTTGGCAAAGCGTAAGATAGAGGGGCTTTTGGTAAGGATGCTTTGATTCGGCTTGTCTGAATGTTTGTAGGTATACTCAGATGAGCTACGAATCCTCCAGGTCGTGCAAAGCCAAGAGCAAGTCTTCGAGCAACTTCTGGAAGTTCATCACTAGATTCGAGGGTAGTTGCATAATCAAATATAGTGCCTGAAGTAAAAAGACCTGTACTAGGCATGGTATAGTTGCTGGTTTCCTGTAGGGCCCAGCGTCCGCGTTGTGGTGATGGTGTTGCGGCTGACACCAGAATGACTTTAGCACCCTCCCAACGGGCAGCTAATAGTCCTGTCAAAGCGTTGGTGATCCCTGGCCCAGTAGTAGTGAATACTACTACTGGGCGATCGCTAGCAAAATACGCTTCTGTAGCTGCAAACGCTGCCCCTGCTTCATGCCGAAAATGGAGTACTTGTAGAGAACTATTATGTAATGCACCCCACAGTGGCGCGATCGCACCTCCAGAGACACCAAATGCGTATAGCAATCCTAGCTCTTCTAAAACTTTAACCACAGCCTCTGCTACTAACAAAGATGTAGATGACTCACTTTCAGACATATTTTCATAAGAACTGAAATGTTTAGCTTTATTAGCTTTCATACCATCACTATGTTATTTAGCGTTCATACTGAGCTAACTAAATGTACGAAATCAAATTCAGTTTCGCTAAAATGGTTACACTTGCGAAAGTAATTCTATCATACATAAAGATTTCATTTAAGCCGCTTACAATCTAAAATTATACAGATTATTTAAAACCAATTAGCTTTACAAAAATATCTTAATATCTTAATAATTTGAACTAACTCGCCTATCTGCCTTAATAATAAAGAACTAAGAGGGCTTTCTCTATGAAAATTCACGCCCATTAATTGATAATAATATCAATAATTTAATAATCTAATGACTAGCTTTTGAGTAAGCAGGTGCGATCGCCAAATTATCTAAATTTTCTTTTGTAACTCTGCTCATAATCTGAACATATACTTATAAAAAACTTAGGCATAATCATGGTTTCAACGGTCATCCCTTTGGTTGTTGTGACTTATGAAAATCATAGACAAGCTAAAATCAGGAAGTTAATTAACTATTTAAGAAAATATTGTTAATTTTGTTTAAGTAACGTGATTCCTAGTCTTACGCCCTCATCACCTGAATATACTTAATGCGTTTTAAAGTAGCTCTCATGAGGTACGCACACCAAGGTGAATAAAAATATGACTCTCCTTACACCCCTACACCCCTTTTTCGAGTCAGCTACTCATGGGAAAAACTCACAACCAAACATGAAAAAATAACTCCTCCTACACTCTCACACCCTTACACCCCTACACTCCTACACCCATTTTCAAGCTAGTTGGAGTCATCACTCACGGTTCGCCCATTTTAAATTGAGTTAGGAAAAAGCCGAACGATTTAATCAGGGTTCTAAGCTGTAATTCAAATGTACTCTTGTTCCGACTTTATGCGATCACATCAAAATAGAGTTTTGAGAGCGGGGTGATAGTTTAAGGTAAATTTAGGGAAATCGCTAAAACTATTACGGTATCTAGATTTTCTGATTTTTGACAGTTTCTCTAACTCCAAAAAAAATGGGCGAACCGGGAGTCATCAGCCTGCAATCAATAAATAGGCTAAGGCATCATGTAAAAATAAGTTGTACAAATTTTATCTGAAATAGCTTGTGAATCTAGCTTTCACATAAAAACTGTTCAAGTTATTTTTACACGACTCCTAATGACTTAAAATCAGAGGTTTTATGCAAAAGGTTTAAACCCCATAGGTATTGACCAACAGTATTTTCAAAATCGGGACTATTCAAACGTAGACCCTTAAAGACTTCCCGAAGCTTATTCCACCTGTGCGAACTGATATGACTTTAATAACTTGACAAAATCATAAAAGTTAGTATAAGGGTTACCGCTACTTAGAAATATAATGTATTTTAAAATACTAAATGTATTAATCAACAACTTTTTCAATGGTTACACGTGTAACGTTGGTGCAAATTGTGAACAGTAATTTTTCTACCTATGGTACTCAATACTTTGTAAGTATTAAATAGAATTATTAAAAAGCTTAAGTTAAATATCAAAAACCAGATTTTCACTGGTAAAGATGGTTGAAGATCGTTTTAGATTAGCAATACTAGGAAAACTCAAAGAGTTAAGTATAAAAACAATGAACGAAATCGCTGCAAATATATTGCCAAATTTTGCAATACCTAGTCGAAAACCATCAGTTAAACAAATCACCCTTGAGTTGACACCAGATGAAGTTAGCAAGCTTGAAAAACATTGTTACTGGACGGGAAAAGAAGCAGCCGATATAATTCGTGAACTCATTCAAGAGTTACCCATTACTTAAGTTTTGACATCAGCGTGTGAAACTTCAGTCTTTGCAAGAATTATAGCTACTGTATAAAAGTTGGATAATCTGAAGTTCAGAAAATGTCAGTAAAATAGCAAAATATTTACTCAAATGTAATTTTGGAAACATTGAATTTATCAGTGTGAAGTAAAATTGTTAGGTTATCCTTAGTCTATTGGCTGACTAAGGATAACCTAACCGATTAATTGCTGGCTAGTGCGCTTGCAATAGATTTAGAATTATTACTTTAACCGAAAAAAGGGTTTGCCAAAATCATCATTAGCTCTCCAGAATCAGCCAGGTTCTAATGCTGCTCAGGTCTAGTCATAGGTAATGCTCGAATGAGTTCCCTAATTACATCCGTTGCTGCTCTACCTGTCTGATCACAATATTGTTCAAGCTTACTGGCTTCATTCGACGCCAAATTTACGGTAATCCGCTTAACAGCCCATTTCTTGTTCATAGTTGAAATATAGTTCTATAACACAAACTAATGGAAGGGAAAAAATCTGTATTCATTAAATCTGGTTAAAAGGCAAATTCAAGCATTTGGTCAACTTAGTTGACTTAAAGACCAATCTTTTAATGAACAGGTAATTTTGCTTGCTAAATTAAGATAATATTTTATCAAGCACCTGGGTTAATTGCCCAAACTAACTAAAAAATATTGATGCAGTTTTTTCCTAATATAGCCATATCGGTTGGAAAATAAGGGAGAATTGACGGATTTTAGGTTCAGTGTGTTCTGGAATCGCTTTGTAAACAATCATTGGTTAGTGGAATTTGGTAAATTTTACAACGTTTATTCCTTAGCGGGTTAATTAACCTGAGCCTAGAATCTCCCCACAAATAGCTTTATTTACTAAAGACTCGTACTTGTAAATATTGAGGCTCAATACTATTTTGAAGTTTATTAGCTAGTCAGGTCAAGACTTGGATAGTGTTTTCTTTGTTTTTGTCAAGCAAATAACTTCCCTAATGCATCCATATAATCTAAGCGCAGTTGCAATTCATCATGAGCGATCGCTATTTTTTGAACCAGTGTTTGAAAGCTACCAGACAGAGCAAAAATGTACTCAATTGGGTAATTTGCAACCAATATATTCAACTCTAGGATAGCTGTATTCATTGCACAGTTTGAAATTTGCAGTATGAATAATCAGTTTCAAAATATTATCGGTTTAGTCATTTACCCGGTTATGAAGCAGCTAGATATCACTGGGTCAAACAAGGCTATTCTAGCAGCAGTAGGATTGCTGCGGAGATAACTAATACCTGATAACTGTTAACTGATTTTAACTTCTTGCTTAGAAACAACAGTTGATTTAATTGCTGGACTATCGGCAATCATTGTGTAGAACAAAGACTCATAGTGATTTAAAGCTTGGTCAAAAGAATATTGCTCAACGGCAAATTGGCGACTGTTATAGCCGAGAATTTTAACTTTCTCAGGGTGTTGGTACAAATCAAAAATTGCCTTGGCTAGAGCATCGGGATCTTCTGGAGGAACGACAACACCGCCGCCGCTTTGTCTAATTGCTCTTGCAGCAGTACCGTTATCAGGTACAGATGCAACTAATGCTTTACCACTAGCGAGTAAAACTTGAATTTTGGATGGCATGTTGAAGGATATCACATTTTTCTTTTGCACTACCAAACCAATATCAGCAGCAGCCAACATCTCTGGTAATTGTTCACGGGGTTGAAAAGGCAGCAGCAAAACGTTATCTGCGCCGCAGTTTTGGCATTCTTGCTGCAATCTTTCTAGACCTTTTGCTTCTCCTACAATCACAAACTTAATATCTGGAATATATTGCAACGTAGAGGCAGCTTTTACTACTGTTTCCAAGCCTTGAGTTAGGGCAATGTTACCAGAATATAAGACTAAAAATTTATCATTTAGTTGATGCTCGCTGCGAAAAGAATTATTTTCTTTTGATAAAGGACGAATAAAATCGACATCAACCCAGTTGGGAATTTGTACAATTTTATTTGCTTTTACATCTTTATCGATCAAATTTTCTACAAATCCATCAGCAATGACACTGATTTTAGTCGCAGTGTGGTAGGCAAATTTTTCTAATGCTTTAAAGGCTTTAACAAGTAATTGATTTTTTATCAAGCCAACATGAATCGCTGCTTCTGGCAATATATCTTGAAGGTTTAATACCACAGGACAATTTTGTATCCATCCCAACAAGGCAGTTGGTATACATACAGGTAAAGATGGTGAAGTCGTAAGAATTACATCTGGACGCCAACCTCTCAAGGCTGGTAGAAAACTTGTTACCACAAAGCTTGCATCTAGTAACATCCGGTCTAGTAGATTTGGTTGAGGACGAATCCAAACATAACTGCGTTGAATTTGAACGCCATTTTTATATTCGGTTAGATACAGCTTTTTTTTATACGCGTCGTAGATTCGACGTTCTGGGTAGTTTGGCATAGCAGTCACTACACGTACCTGATGTCCTCGTTTCACGAGTCCTTCTGCTAATTCAGTCATTAGAGGGGCTATGCCTATTGGTTCTGGATCGTAGTTATAAGAGTAAATTAAAATCCGCATAACAAATCAGTCAAAACAATCCTATTTTTCGTTTAATTCAGCAAATTTTTCCTGAAAATCATTCCAGGTAGAGATTACACTTCTATCTGAATTTTCTCCTTGGATTGTCTTAATGTCAGTGCTTTGTCAGTAAAAATTCAGTAAATTTTAATACTTGTACTTAAGCCATACCAATATTTTTTTTTACATATAGCTTGCAAAAAAGAAATATTTTTTACGCAGTATTACTTAAATAAAAACTCTAATAATAATAGTAAAAATTAAAGTAAATAAAATATAGGAAATCTTTTTTTATCGCTCGTCTAATAAATTGGTTCGCCTATAAAAACGTCACAGAAAAAAGGAACTAACAGTTGCGAGAACTTAGTGATAACTCAAGCTTTTTCCCCAAATGTATTAGGCGATAAGTAGGTAGGCGTATGACCCACTTACTTATCATTGATTTCAGTCAAAAACACAAGACCCAATCAGATAGATTTGTACAGGCGATCGCTGTGGACAAATAAGCCCAATGCGCCAAAATATAAGAGATAACCACTAATCCGTCTTTGTGCAGTTCGTTATGGTCTTTAAACTGTCGCTGCTAGTGTGCCACTTATTCGACTGACTAAAACAATTCACAATTCTCTCATTCAAAACTCGGACATTGAAGATTATTGGAATTCGGAGAAAAAAACAAGATTCCTGACTTCTTAGATAAGTCGGGAATCTTGTTTTTGATGAAAAATATGGATTGAAAAATCTAAAATTACGTTATACCAATTTCATATGAAGCTGCACATTATTTTGACCCCTCCCAATCTCCCCGAATTCGCGGGGTGGGGTTCTTTTTATGCATCTTCATAAAGAATTGGTATTACATACAGTTAAATATAAAAAGTGCAATGAGTTAGTCTTTTAGGTTTTTATTTTGATAGAGGTGGGAGCAACCAAAAAAATACTTTGTAGTTTTGTATTTTGTGGTGTGTATGCCCCTAAACCTCTGTAAGGATATCTTTGTAGAATAAAGCTAGACAGCACCACTCTTTTTGTGAAATAGGATAGTTACTGTTTTCATAATCAGTTTTAAATCGTATAGCAAGCTCCAGTTTTTTTGATATTGCAAATCCAGACGAATTACGTCCTCAAATTTACGTACGCTTGATCGTCCATTAACTTGCCATTCTCCAGTCATACCCGGTTTTACATCCAAACGTTGCCATTCTGGTACTTCATAACGTTCTACTTCATCGGGTGTGGGTGGTCTTGTACCGACTAGACTCATTTCTCCTTTGAGAACATTCCAAAACTGTGGTAATTCGTCTAAACTTGTACGTCGCAAAAAGCGTCCTATCTTAGTAATTCTGGGATCATTGTCAATTTTGAAAAATGCCCCTTGTACTTGGTTCTGTTTAGTCAATTCGGCTTTTCTGGCTTCAGCATTAACATACATGGAGCGAAATTTCCAAATGCGAAAGCGTTTACCCATCCAACCACAACGAATTTGACTAAAGAAAATGGGGCCGGGATCGTCAATTGCGATCGCAATTGCAATAGGAATAAACAAAATTCCGATAATGACTAAACCTACCAATGCTCCAACAATATCGATTACCCGTTTCATCCAAGAACGGACAGAAGGATGTGTCGTCGGTAGCTGTTCTTCGAGTTGGTTCTTAGAACGTACTGAGAGTGAGTTACTAGACTCAATGGGAAAAACCTTTTCCAGTCCTGTCAGGTTGAGTACAGCCATGACTTGCGGGGTAACATTCCGCAGTATAAATTCTATCTCTTGATCTTGAGCAATTTTAAAATTACTTACCAAAGCACCTAAACCACTACTATCCATAAAAGTTGTTTGTTGAAAGTCAATGATGATTTTTTGCGGTGTTGGTTGTGTTTTGGTGATATTTTGGCAAGTTTGCTTAAAGACTACCGCCTCTAGCACGCTTAATCGCTCTGATACCTGCACTATTGCTGTGTCATGTAAGAAAATCACTGGAAAATCTACCTCTTGGGGTTGGCTAATCATGAAACCCTGCACCTTCATTGCCATGTCAGTCAATGTAATATGCCAAACATTACTTAGTTTTAGTGAATCACTTAAACTTATATGCGATCAGTTCAAATCATAACTAATCACCAGTAGTCTGCTACCCAGGTTATGAACGGATTGAAATTGAGAAAAGATCAAAAGATAGTAACCCTTTACTTTTGCTCCACCCGTGAAAGTGTCTTTTCCGGACAGCTAGATTACTGGAGTTGAAATTGGAAACTGCCAGTAAAGTTCACAATAGAACTAGAACTTCAGAAACATTCCTGCTTTTGTGCCGAAAGAGCGCATAAGCCTTTTGATCATCAAATGACTACTAAAATCGGTATTACACCCACAGCACGCCTGGTAGAAGTCTTTTCCGCTATTCAAGGGGAAGGACTGAATGTCGGGACACGTCAGATTTTTATTCGCTTTGCTCTTTGTGATTTGCGATGTCAATTCTGTGATAGCGCTCATACGTGGAATCCACCCACTACCTGTAGAATAGAGCGATCGCCCGGAAGACGCGATTTTGAAATCTACTCAAACCCTGTCTCTTTACCTATATTACTCGAATGGATCGAGCGACAAAATATACCTTTTTTACACGATAGCATTAGCTTGACTGGTGGTGAACCTCTGCTTCATGCTGGCTTTTTAGTAGAGTTTTTACCACTGATACGTGCAGTTACTGCTTTGCCTATATATTTAGAGACAGGTGGTCATCGTCCAGAACAATTGGCAATGATTTTGCCTTATTTAGACTCTGTAGGTATGGATTTGAAATTACCCAGTACTAGTGGTGAAAATCGTTGGCAAGAACACAGTAAATTTCTCCAACTTTGTTATGAATCACAAATAGAATTTTTTGTCAAAATCATCATTTCCAATAAAACAAACCCGGCTGAGTTGGAGCATTCAGCTTTACTTGTAGCACAGGTAAGTCCATCGATTCCAGTATTTTTACAACCTGTCACTCCTTTACTTGCTTCTGAACAATTCACCGAAAATCCTGTGCTTGCCCCTTCTTCAGAACAGGTATTGATATGGCAAGCTTTGATGAAGCGCTGCGTTAAGCAGGTGCGGGTAATACCTCAAACACATAAGATGCTGAATCAGCTTTAGATTTAATAATTTAGTGGTTATTAGTTATTTACTACTGACCACTATCTACTAACTAGCAATGTTCTTTTATAAAGATAAATTCAAGAATTAAGTCAAGTTTGTGAATTTTTGATATAAAAATAAAAATTATCGAAAATTTGGGTTTAAAACCCAAATTTTCGATAACCACTAAGAATCTTCAACAAATTCAGGACGGCTTGATTGAGTCAACTTTAGCTTTTCTTCTAAACCTGTCCAATTTTCTTGCTCAATCAGGTGAATTAATTGGTCAAGATTATGGCGATATTGTTGGAGCGATCGCAATAATTCTTGTTGATTATACTGAGCCATCATCATTCCTAATTCCGGATTTCCGCCTCCCACACGACTAGTATCTCTAAAGCCAGAACTAGCTAATTTTTGTGCTAATTGCAACACTTTAGGCTCACTTTCACTCAGACAAGCAGTAATTAAAGCCGCGCTAACCATAACTGGTAAATGCGAAATCCAGCCAACTGCTTGATCGTGATCTTCGGGAGAACAATAGTAAAGTTTAGATCCCAGTTGTTTGACTATTTTCTCTACAGTAGATATCGCTTCTATGGGTGTTGTAGCAGTTGGTGTTAATACATAAGGTCTATCAATAAATAGATGCCTTTGTGCAGCCTCAATACCACTTTCGGCTGTACCCGCCATTGGGTGTCCACCGATAAAATTTGTCCACAGAGGAGAAATTGCCTTAACTATGGGCGTTTTGACTGAACCAACATCGGTGATCATAACATTAGCAGGTAGATGAGTTATCAACTGCTCAATTGTGGGAATAATAAGCTCAATGGGTGTACAAATGAATACAACCTCTACGGCAGTGAGTAAACTCATGTTCACAGATGCTTCATCTACACTACCAAGAGCGATCGCCTTGGTACAAGTTGATTCCTTACGACTAACTCCAAACACATAATGTCCATGCGATCGCAAATCTAAACCCAAAGAGCCGCCAATCAGTCCAAGTCCTAAAATACCAATATTCATTGTGATTTTGACCGAAATTCAATTACCAGTTAAGATATCCAACTTTACCCACTATTTCATTTGACATCCGGTGAGGTAAACCAATGACTTTAGAGGAATTGCTAGCAAAATACGAAGCAGGAGAGAGGGACTTTCGCAGTGTTGACCTCTCGGAAGCCAACTTAAGTGGTGTAAAGCTTAATGAAGTAAATTTTAGTCATGCGAATTTGAGTGTTGTTAACCTCAGTGGTTCCCATCTGTGTGGTGCTGATCTCAGCCACGCCCAGCTAAGTGTGGCTAGATTAAGTGGTGCTTATCTTAACCAAGCCAACCTCAACTACGCCAGTCTCAATGTCGCCAATTTGATTAGGGCGGATTTGAGTCGCGCTCAACTTCAATCAGCTTCTTTAATCCGTGCAGAGTTAATTCGTGCTGATCTGAGCCGTGCTAATCTGTTTGCAGCCAATCTCAGTTGTGCGGATCTCCGAGAAGCTGCACTCCGTCATGCTGTATTGCGCTACGCTAATTTGAGTGAGGCGAATTTGCGAGATAGTTTGTTAACCGAAGCAAATTTAGAGGGGGCTAACTTAAATAACACCGACTTAAGCCGTACTGACTTCAGTGGTGCCAATTGCCGCAATTCAGAAATGAGACAAGCTAATCTTAGTCATAGTAATTTGAGTGGAGCGAATTTGAGTGGAGCAAATTTGCGTTGGGCAGAGCTAAGTGGGGCAAATCTTAGTTGGGCAGATTTAAGTGAAGCAAAATTGAGTGGTGCGAATCTGAGCGGGGCAGATTTAAATAATGCTAATTTAACCAATGCGAGTTTAGTTCACGCCGATTTAACTCAGGCCAAATTAATTAAAGCCGAGTGGATAGGTGCGGATTTATCAGGGGCAACTTTAAGCGGTGCTAAACTTTACTCTACATCCAGATTTGGTTTAAAAACCGAGGGTATGATTTGTGAATGGGTTGATCTTAGTCCTAGTGGCGATCGCTCTATCATCCAACATTTTAATACTGAAGAATCACGTGAATTTTTTAACGAAACTCCACCAACCATTCGGATTATTGTCGATAAACCTTTAGATCATGAAGCCAATTTTGCCATTGCTGGCGCTTATCACCAAATAGCCCAACAATACCCTGAATTAAAACAACCCCCCAGTATGGAAATTGGACGTCGTCGCACGGTTTTTACATTTCGTGTCGATAGCGATATCAATTTATTGCCCATAGCTTACATGGTAATTCTTCCCTTCCAAGATTCTACAAATACTCAAAACAACATTCGTACACTATTGGCAATGATGAACAGTGAAAAGATTTCCTCTTTCAGTTCATTAACTCCTCAGCACTTGCAGCAATTAACTACATTGATTGAAAAAGTTATAGACAATAGTGCTGTGATCAAACAACTAATCAATATATTGAGGATTACAAATAAACTCAAATTTTTTCAAGCACCAACTCAGATAATTTTAACAAATTCCAGTGCTCAAAGCTTAATTATCCATGATCATCCTCATTTTGGTAGATTTGTTGATATCTCTGACGTTCATGCATCTAGAAACGATAGCGATTCTCTAAGCTTTACCAAAGTAATTGCACCTTCTGAAGGCATGATAATTGATTTTCTCAAGGGATTTCATTATATAAACTAATATTTAGTAGTTACAAAATAGTAGATAGTGGTAAATAAAAAACTATATAACTACCAACCACCAACCCAATATAGGAGTAAAAATGCGCGATTCCTTTAATAGAATGATAGGTAAGACTCGCTATGTAGTTTGTCGTTTTATGTTACATTTAGCAGGGTCTGAAGTTGCACCAATCTTGGGAGCATTAAATCGTGGTGCGCGGGAAGCAATAGATTCTGATGGTGATTTAAATATTTTAGGAGAGGGACTAGTAGAACTCAGCCAAACTCTACTGCAATACGATGAATACTGGCTTTCTGCTGCCAATGAAGGCGATGTATTTTGGAATGAAGGCGAGGCGGGAGATTATGTTAATGAGCTATTTACAGACTCAGCCCAACGTTACAAAAGTGAGCCAGATTTCAGTTCTGAGTCTGATTATAATGACTCTTTTTCTATACCTGTAACGCGCAACATTGTTGTGATGATTACAATTGCTTATCAAGGAGAAGTACCAGAATTAGAAACCGACCTCGCCAATATTTATGCCTTGAAAGAAGGTTTCAAAGCTCTAATTAATTTGCATTATAACCATAAGCTCCAAGCAATTCAGGTACATTTTTCACCTGCTCAATTAGGTGATGAACTCACTAATGATCAACTTTTGCAATACTACCCAGAGTTGATACCTTTGTAATAGTCTTTGTTCGTGGTTGATAGTTGTTTGGAACAACTAACTAATAACTACCAACACCCATCCATTCCCAATTTAATTGAAAAATTGTTAAGCTCGAAGATGAGAAGATAGTTAAATGCTGATGAAAATTTTGCGTAAATTAACAGTAATTGTTTTAACATTGAGTTTGTGTTTAACCACAGTTGCCTGCGGTGGTGGAGCAAAGCAAAATCAACCACAAGCTAATAATGGCAATCAGACAACAAACATCAGTAAGTTGACTGATGGTCAGTATCCAGTCCAACAAGCTACCTATGACGATGCTGATGGAGTATATACTCTGTTTTTGCTCAATGCTACGCCTCCAACTGTGAAAACCGAAAATTTGCAAATGGCACGGCTGACAGATGATGAAATTAAACAGGGTAAAAAAACTTACCTGAAAGTGGAAAACGGACAGCCAGCGATGTACTTAACAGAAGATTTTAAAATCGAGTACGTCCACAACGTCACCCAAACTCAGACAAATCCTCAAACCGGACAGCAGGAGACAGTAGTTGTTGGTCAACAAAATAGTTTTTGGACACCTTTTGCTGGTGCTCTAGCTGGTCAAGCCATTGGTAGTCTGTTGTTCAGACCCCAATACTATGTACCACCTGTGTATCAGCCAGAGGTAAACTTAACTGGTTACGGCGGTTATGGCAGAAGCTATAACGATGCAGTTTCCAGCTATCAGAGTCGTTACAATCAACCACCAGCAGCAGTCAGAAATCGCACTGCTTTCCGTACAACAGGGAACATTCGCAGAACTCCCAATACCTCTACTGTACGCACAACACCACGTACCACTACTGGTAATCGCCCCACTGGTTCTGGTTATGGTAGCAGTACCCTCAGACCATCTGGTAACTCTAGTTCTACTAGACGCAATTCTGGTGGAAGTTTTGGTAGCGGACGTAGTTCTTCAAGTCGTCGTAGCAGTGGTTTTGGTAGCAGAAGACGGTAGTACCTACCTGTCAAGCTTGAATTGATCGATAAGAAAGTTCGTAGTCAGGACTTTAGTTCTTATTTTTTAAGTACTAAAGTGCTTACTACAAACCTTTAATTCAAAGGGATGCGAAAACGCGAAGATAGGGAGAAAATGTCAAAAATACTCTCCCTTGTCACCGCGTTTTCCTTTGTTCCTTGTCTTTGTTTGGTCTTTAAGCCAAAGCCGTAGCTGATTGTGGCCAACGTCCCACAGCTTTAGCAATGACTGCTAGTTCTTGCATTAACTGGTCGAAAGCCTCTGGTGTGAGAGATTGAGGGCCATCTGACAAAGCCTTCTTCGGGTTAGGGTGAACCTCAATCATTAAGGAATCACACCCAGCAGCAATAGACGCCATTGCCATCGAAGGTACATAAGTAGCCCAACCAGTACCATGACTAGGATCAATCATGATCGGTAGGTGAGTCAGGTTTCGCAACACTGGTATAGCTGATATATCCAAAGCATTGCGCGTATATTGGCGGTCAAAGGTACGAATTCCTCGTTCGCACAAAATCACATTTGGATTTCCCGCCGCCAAAATATATTCAGCAGCCATCAACCATTCTTCAATACTTGCCGACATTCCCCGCTTTAGTAAAACTGGCTTTGGTTGCGCCCCTACTTTTTTGAGTAGAGAAAAATTTTGCATGTTTCTCGCTCCTACTTGGACAACATCAGCAATTTCTGCGATTTTGTCCAAGTCAGCAGAGTCCATAACTTCTGTAATAATACCCAGCCCGCTAATTTCCCGCGCTGCTGCTAGTAATTCTAAAGCGCTTTCACCATGCCCTTGAAAGGCGTAAGGTGAAGTCCGGGGTTTGTAGGCTCCACCACGGAGAAATCTAGCTCCCGCAGCTTTAACACGTTGCGCAGTCTCAATAATCATTTCTTTATTTTCGACGGAGCAGGGTCCAGCCACAATTACTAAGGGGTGGTGTTCCCCAAAAGTAACAGGTCCATCAGGAGTATTGACAACTATTTCAGATGCTTCTCCATGGCGATATTGACGGCTAGCACGTTTGTAAGGCTGCTCTACTCGTAATACTTGCTCAATCCAAGGACTAACTTCCTGAATTTGCAGGGGATCTAAGTCGGCTGTTTCACCAACTAGACCAATTACGACTTTGTGTTTACCAACAATTTTTTCTGGTGTCAGTCCCCAAGTGGTGAGTTCTTCGCTAACGCGGTTGACTTCCACTTCAGGGGAACCAATTCTCATGACTACAATCATGTTTAGTTGCTAATTGGTAGTTGCTATTAATTATAGAACTTACGCAAGTGTCACAAAAAAATTAAAAATTTTTGTTTGTAGTAAGGGCTACTCTGCGAGAACGCTACGCGTACAGCCCTTGTTTTGAGGACTTCAGTCCTCACTACGAACTTAAAATAATATGCCAGTTGCGTAAGTCCTGAATTATTATCTAAGTAAGTCCGCACGAATAAAGCTAACTAAGAAATTCAGTTAAAGTATGTGGTTTCTAGTTTTTTCTTTACGCTTCAGCACAAATCTCTTTTGATTGTGATAAATCTATAGTAATTCTTTAATAAATCATATATAGATGTAAAACAATATCAAGTTTGAGAAAACCAATAAAAAATAGAGCGCTCAGTAGTTCTGCTGCTGATTGTATTGGATTAAAAGAATATTAATTTTTGCTGAGTTTAGCAATGTTGAAGTTTAATAACTTCAACACTTTTCTCAAATCTACCCAATACGCTGGAAAAACATTTATTCCAGAACAGCAATTATCTGAATCTCTGAGCGCTAGCAATTATGTATTCTTTTTTTGCCGAGATTCACGCCAAGCTGACACCATCCGTCCAAAGTTGGTAGTAAAGTCATTCCAACCCAAGAGATTTCCGGTTCTATCTTCATCCCAAGAAGCAGAAAGAACACCGTAAGATATGCCCAATACACCTAAACCAAAAAACCCCATATTCACCAATAAAACGGCGACGGGAGGTAGTTTGATGTCAGTGTTAGTGAGAAGGAAATAGCTAACAACCAAGGTCATAATCCCCAAAGAGGTTGGAATTCCGGCAAAACCAGCCACACGACGCATCATTCGTTGGCTAACTACTTGGGGAATTGCTACTTCTTCTTTGCTATAACGTGGTTTTTTCTTTTCCTTTTTTACAGGTTCTTGCTTAACAATTTGGGGTTTACTTTCTGCCTTGGCAGGTTTTTGACGCTTTTTATTCGGTTCAAATGGCAAGCGATCAGATTCAGCAGGCATAATAAGGAGTTCCTATCCACGAATGCCGAGACGAGCAATCAAAGCTTGATAATGTTCTCGACTATCTTTCTGTATATAGGATAAAAGACGTTTACGCTGACCGATCAACTTTAACAATCCCCGACGAGAAGAAAAGTCTTTCTTATTGGCTTGCAGATGTTCACTAAGACGGTTAATACGTTCCGTCAGCATGGCAATTTGAACATCGGCAGAGCCAGTGTCGGTTTCGTGTACTTGGTATTGGGAGATAATCTCCAGTTTGCGCTGTTGCGTCAGAGCCATGATTGAGTTAGTTGTCTATTTCTATAATTTATGCAGCAGTCTCCCATATTATCACAAAGCTCCATGAATCTTTGAGGGCATAAGGGCGTCAGGGTATAAGAGTGTAGGGGAAGAGAAATTAATTTTAAATATGAGTTACATTCTGGCATTAGATTTAGGTACAACAGGCAACCGGGCTTTTGTGTTTGATGCTGTTGGTAAAATTATCGGGCAAGCATACAAAGAACTAAGACAGTATTATCCCCAACCCGGATGGTTAGAACATGACGCCGAGGAAATTTGGCAAGATACTTGTTGGGTGATGCAAACTGCGATCGCCAATGCCAAAATCATCCCCAATGAAATTGTGGCGATGGGACTAACCGTACAACGGGAAACCTGTTTAATTTGGGACAAAACCACTGGTAAACCTCTACATAAAGCCATAGTTTGGCAAGATCGCCGTACTGCTCCTTTGTGTAATCAATTACAAGCTCAAGGTTATGCTAATGAGATTTACGATCGCACTGGTTTAGTTATTGATGCCTATTTCTCGGCGACAAAGCTCAGATGGCTGCTAGATTATTTCCTAGATATTGATCTCAAAAATGTTTTAGCTGGAACAATTGATACCTGGATGTTGTGGAAACTCACAAGCGGGAAAGTTCACGCTACTGACCACAGCAACGCCAGCCGGACAATGCTGATGAATCTGACAAGCTGTATATGGGATGAAACTTTACTGGAATTATTTCAAATACCCGCTCATATCTTGCCTCAGATCCAACCCAGCTTAGGAAAATTTGGTGTCACTGATAGCACTTTACTTGGTGCGGAAGTTCCCATCACTGCCGTTTTAGGAGATCAACAAGCAGCTCTATTTGGTCATGGATGCGATCGCCCCGGTTTAATGAAATGTACTTACGGTACTGGTAGCTTTTTAGTTGCTCACACTGGCTCAGAAATTGTTCGTTCGCAAAATCGGCTGATCTCTACTGTGGCATGGACGCAGATTCGCAACGGTAGTTTAGATGTAAGCTATGCCTTGGAAGGCAGCATCTTTACCAGTGGTGCGTGTATCCAATGGTTGCGGGATAGCATGAAGTTGATTAAAACAGCTGCCGAAACAGAAGCGATCGCTAATCAAATTACAGATAACGGTGGTGTATATTTTGTCCCGGCATTTAGTGGATTGGGCGCACCCCACTGGGATATGAGTGCTAGGGGAGCCTTTTTTGGCATTACCGCCGCCGTCCAACCCCAGCATTTAGTCAGGGCTGTTTTAGAAGCGATCGCCTACCAAGTCAAAGAAGTAGTGGTAGCCATCAGTGGATCTTGCACTACTCCAGTCAATAAATTAACCGTAGATGGTGGAGCCTGTGAGAACAACTTCCTCATGCAGTTCCAAGCAGATGTGTTAAATATTTCGGTAGAACGTCCATTCATGCGTGATACTACGGTGCAGGGTATCGCCATGGCTGCTGGTTTGATGGTGGGATTATGGCATAGTTATGAGGCGTTGGTGCGGCAGCGACAAATTGATCGTTGCTTTTCGCCTGGTTTGGGAAGTGAATATGCAACAGCCAATTTCGGCACTTGGCAAAAAGCGGTAGAACGGGCTAAATATTGGGCAGAGTAAATTTAAGATACGAGCAGAATTTGGTTAATAATCCCGGAAATTCCACAATTAAGCTTGTATCAGAATCGATGAAATTTAAAAGAAAACAACAAAAACAATGTCTAGAACTAAAATTTTAATTCCTGCTGTTGGCGCTGCTGTGGTTGTAGCAGGTAGCGTGGCTGCTTATATGTACTTGAAAGGTGGCCCTGCTGGAGATATTTCAGGTGCTGCTGGGAGTGCCAAAGTTGTACCAGATAACGCATTCATGGCAACATATATTTCTACAGATCCCAAAGTCTGGGCAAAGTTGGAGCAGTTTGGCACTCCAGAAGCACAAAAGATAGTTGCAAAGGGTCTGGAGGACTTTAACAAAGATGTATTAACTGATAGTAATATTTCTTACGAAAAAGACTTAAAACCTTGGGTTGGTGGTGTGATGATTGCCATGTTACCACCAACTTCAACAAAGCCTGCTCAATTAAGATTACCTTCAGCAAGTCCCAATGTCTCAGCAGCCACGACCCAGGAACCAAACTTTTTGGTGGTGGTAGGAATCAAAGATAAAATCAACGCCTTGAATTTTGCAAACAAATTAAAAGGTCAAAAAGGCGTCACAACCAAGGAAATTGACTACAAAGGTCTAAAAATTACAGAAACTTCCTCTGGGAGTCAACCCACATACACTGCTGTGTTGAATAACTATCTGGTGGTTGCTCCCCAAAAGCAAACTGTAGAACAAGCAATTGACACCTTTAAAGGACAGCCTTCTTTTGCTAGCAAACAAGGTGCAAACAGTATTTTAAGTAAAAGTGCAGTAGAAAACACTGTGGCACAAATTTATGTACCTGATTATGCGGGTATGGTACAGCAATTAATCAACTTAAATCCGCAAGTGCAGCAAATTCCGCCGCAGAGTTTAGCACAATTAAAGCAAGTGAAATCAATGGTGGCGGGTGTGGGAATTGATGACGCGGGAGTGCGGATGAAAGCGAACGCCAACTTAGATCCTCAACTCGTGAAATTTCAGTATCAAAATAGTCCTAGTAAAGTCATATCGCAGTTACCTGCTCAAACAATGGCTTTAGTGAACGGCCAAGGTATTAGCACCTGGTGGTCTACATTTGTAGAACAGTCAAAAGATTATCCGGAATTTAAACAAGCAATTGAGCAAGCGCGCGCCCAATTCAAATTTGCAAATCTCGATTTGGATAAAGAAGTTTTTGGGTGGATGGATGGAGAATTTGGTGTCGCTGCTATTCCCTCAAATCAAGGCTTGTTAGCGCAGGTTGGTTTTGGAGGAGCCTTTATATTTCATACAAGCGATCGCAAGACAGCCGCAACCACCTTAACAAAATTGGATACCTTAGCCAAAACACAACAAATTAACATTGCTCAAAAAAATATTGGTGGTAAAGATATTACCGAATGGCAAATTCCCGGACAAGGCGCTTTGTTAGCACATGGTTGGCTGGATCAAGACACAGTTTTTATCACTATTGGTGGACCAATAGCTGATGCGATCGCGACTCCCAATGGAAAATCTCTCAACGACAGCGAAAACTTCAAAACAGTTACAGGCTCTCTACAGAAACCAAATGGCGGTTACTTCTACCTGGATATGGACAAAACCACATCTCTCATAAATCGTTTTGCAACCCAAAATCAATCCCTACCACCTGAAGCCAGCGCCATCATGAATTCTATTCATGGTGTTAGTCTTACTGCTACCAGTCCAGATAAATCTACTACTAATATGGAGATGTTGTTAGCTCTGAAGCCAAAAAGTAAGTAAGTCGGCACAAATAAAGCTAACTAGTGATCCAGCGCGGTCTACCTTACACCGAAGCTGCTTCGCATCTATGGGGGTTTTCCCCATAAGTGACTGGCGTAGACGCTTTCGCGGCCTCTCATAGAGTACCCGTAAGGGTTGGGGTTGTCATTTGTCATTTGTTATTTGTCATTGGTCATTTGTAAGGATTAGCTATCAGTTAAAATTGATCAGAATCTCAAAGCCTAGTGTCCTGTTCTTATGACCATGCACAATTCAATAGATTTCCAAGACGCTTTTGATGTCATCGTCGTTGGTGCTGGTCACTCTGGTTGTGAAGCAGCACTTGCTACTGCACGGCTTGGTTGTCGTACCATGCTATTGACACTCAACTTAGATAAAATTGCTTGGCAGCCTTGTAACCCAGCAGTCGGTGGCCCTGCAAAATCTCAGTTGACCCATGAGGTAGATGCGATCGGCGGAGAAATAGGTAAAATTGCAGACCGCACCTATTTGCAAAAGCGGATTCTCAATTCTTCGCGGGGACCTGCGGTGTGGGCGTTACGCGCCCAGACTGATAAGCGGGAATACGCGGCGGTGATGAAGGGAATTGTTGATCATCAAGAAAATTTAACTGTTCGTGAGGGGATGGTTACAGATTTAGTACTGGGTGCTAACGATGAAGTCATCGGTGTTCAGACTTATTTTGGTGTAGGATTCCAGTGCAAAGCAGTCATTCTCACAACTGGTACATTCTTGGGTGGCAAAATTTGGGTTGGTAACAAGTCGATGTCAGCTGGGAGGGCTGGGGAATTTGCTGCTGTTGAATTAACTGAGACTTTACAACGTTTGGGCTTTGAGACTGGTCGCCTGAAGACAGGTACTCCTGCACGAGTTGACAAACGGTCTGTAAACTACAGCAAATTGGAACCCCAACCGGGGGATAGCGATGTCCGTTGGTTTAGCTTTGACCCGCAGGTGTGGATAGAAAGAGAACAAATGCCCTGTCACATGACGCGGACGACAGCCGAAACCCATCGTCTGATTCGGGAAAATCTCCACCTATCACCAGTTTATGGCGGTTGGGTAGAAGCAAAAGGGCCGCGCTACTGTCCCAGTATTGAAGATAAGATTGTGCGCTTTGCTGATAAGGAAAGCCACCAAATATTTATCGAACCAGAAGGTAGAGATATACCAGAACTTTATATTCAAGGGTTTTCTACAGGATTACCAGAAAACTTGCAATTGCAAATGTTGCGGAGTTTACCTGGTTTAGAAAACTGTATTATGCTACGTCCAGCCTATGCTGTTGAGTACGATTATTTGCCTGCCACTCAGTGTTTTCCCACACTGATGACCAAGAAAATCGCAGGGCTTTTCTGTGCAGGACAAATTAACGGCACAACTGGCTACGAAGAAGCCGCAGCCCAAGGGATTGTAGCCGGAATTAATGCGGTGCGATTTGTACGTGGAGAAGCAATGATTGTGTTCCCACGTGAAGAAAGTTACATCGGTACATTGGTTGATGACTTGTGTACAAAAGACCTGCGAGAGCCTTACCGGATGTTAACTAGCAGGTCAGAGTATCGTTTAATTTTACGTTCTGATAATGCCGACCAACGCCTGACACCATTGGGAAGAGAAATTGGTTTAATTGACGATCGCCGTTGGGAATTATTTACCAGCAAGCAAGCAAATATCATTGCCGAAAAGGAACGGTTGCACAGCATCCGGGTGAAAGAACATGATCAAATTGGTAAAGCGATCGCCCAAGCAACAGGACAAGCAATCAAAGGTTCGATTACCCTCGCTGACTTGCTACGACGTCCGGGCTTTCATTATCTAGACCTCAACACCTACGGACTCGCAAATTCCAACCTTAACCGTGCTGAAACAGAAGGTGCAGAAATTGATATCAAGTACTCTGGTTATCTGGCTAGACAGCAAAATCAAATTGAGCAGATTGCTCGTCAAGCTAATCGTCACTTAGCACCTGATTTAGATTACGGAGCAATTGATACCCTGTCTAAAGAAGCACGGGAAAAGCTCACCAAGGTAAAACCGTTGACCATCGGTCAAGCTACACGTATCGGTGGTGTGAATCCAGCAGATATTAATGCTTTATTAATTTATTTAGAATCGCGTAGAACAAAGACGGATACTGAGTTCTCAGCTTTAGCTTCCAAAAAAACTTTATGAAGCGGGAGTATAGTAGTAGGGTATATTCAGGGTATAGTTTAGTATGATTGATGACATCAGTATATACTGAAATATAATCATATTACTTTCTGATACCAAGTCGAATTTAATACCAAATCAATTATCAACTCGTCTCACTGAGACGGGGTAATAAGTTTTTGCTCCCAGATCAGTACACAGGGCTAACAATTCATTAGTTCCCCGACGAAGCTAAAACTGAAAATCGTTATGTCTCAACAAGCCAGCACAAATCTTATTATTCCAGAACCATCAGAGGAATTAATCACCAGTGAACCTTGGACGATAGAAACCTACGCCGATGGTTTTATAGATGACCTATTTGCCGAGATAGACTCGATTTTGGATGGTAGCCCAAATCTACCTTCACATACGGTGCAGGAAACACATACGCATCTACAAACAGTGAAGATACCACCAATAGTCTTGCCAGATAAACCTTGGGGTAACATACAAACACTCTCCCACTACAGAAACAACCCCAATGCAGTAGTAGTAAATACTACTCCTGTGACTAAAGTTGTGAAGAGAGTAAGACCAAAATCACGACACCCGTTCAGTAGAATGCTGAACCTGGGAACAAGCTTAGGATTGGCGATCGCCAGTATTGTCTGGTTAATCAACTCTGGTTTGTTCAACAGCATCAAATTAACCTTTTTCCAGCAAACTTTAGAAGTACCCCAACCAAAATTACCCACAAAAGCAGAAATAGAAGCAGATTTTGTGAATTATATGTTGGGTTCCCTTGCAGCTATAGACAAAGAAGAAGCCAAAACCAATATTAAGCCTGTCAATGTTGCACTAACACCCGGAGTCACAACAAACCGCACAGCCTTGGCTTATGTCAAGAATGACCAATCTCCTCCTAACCTACCACCAGTTTTGCTCGCTAACAACACATCTCCGACTCCGAGTCGTTCCACAAACGTTGTTGAGCGCATCTATATCCCTGTTTATCAAGCGCCATTACCAATGCGCTACGTACCTCCCAAGGTTTCTGGTAGTAATAGCACAGCTTTGCCACCAATACCAACAAATACACCTAAAAAACCTACATCTGTTGTCAAACCTTCTCCCAAAACTAGCATAAAACCAACTAAACCCGCGAACGCCTTAGCAGTGGTGCAACCAAGCCTAAAACCCATAGATGTGAAAACTGCACCAATTACAGTCAGACAAGCAACCAAGTCAACACCCACCAACCAACAACCACTAACAACCGTACCAGTAAAAACCGAAGTGGCAGCTGTTGAATCTGTTGCATCTGCTCCTACTCCTACCTATATCCTTGAGGGATTGCTAGAGTCAGAGAATAAATCCAAATCTGCTGCTTTATTTCAAATCAATGGTGTGACTCAGCGCGTTGATATTGGTGAAAACATTGCTTCTAGTGGTTGGACACTAGTAGATGTCGCGAACAAAGAAGCGATCATCCGTCGCAACGGCGAAGTGCGATCAATTTTTGCTGGTCAGAGATTTTAGACTGGTTAGTCGTTGCTGGTTGGTAGGAAAAAACTACTTTTAATTTTTGTCTTCAGGGTGTTGAGTTTCAATTTCCGAAACGGAGGTGAAAAAAGCTGTAGTAAGAGAGTAGCTTATTTGATAATGACAAGCGGCACTCAGCAGCTATGGTAAAAGAATTAGCAATTTGCACCAATGGACTAACTAAGCAATTTGACAGGCACGTTGCCGTTAATAATGTTGATTTAGAGATTTATACAGGTGAGGTATATGGCTTAATCGGCCCCAATGGTGCAGGGAAAACGACTCTGATTCGGATGTTAGCAGCAGCAGAAGAACCGACTACGGGTGAGATTTATATTAATGGCGATCGCTTGTTACGTGACCAAAGTAACCCCACTCTTAAACGTCGTCTTGGTTACTTACCTGATGACTATCCTCTGTATGAAGAACTGACAGTCTGGGACTACCTAGATTATTTTGCCCGTTTGTATCGTTTGCGAGAACCACGCCGGACAAAACGTCTACATGAAGTTTTAGAACTAATCCAGCTAGGAAATAAACGCAATAGCTTAATTTCCACTTTGTCACGAGGGATGAAACAGCGCCTCAGTTTGGCGCGTACAATCATTCATGAGCCAATTTTGCTGCTGTTAGATGAACCTGTTTCAGGACTCGATCCAATTGCGAGGATGCAGTTTCGAGAAATTATCGAAGTCTTGCAAGAAGCGGGGATGACAATCTTAATTTCTTCCCATGTTCTCAGCGATTTGGCAGAATTATGCACTTCAGTGGGAATCATGGAACTTGGTTATTTAGTAGAAAGTGCATCGCTACAACAACTTTATCAACGTCTTGCGCGCCAGCAAATTGTCATCTCAACTTTAGGAAACCAAGAAGAATTATTAGCAGAACTTAAAAATAATTCTTTTGTGGAAGAGTGGGAAGTCATAAGTGCCAAAAATAGCGTACGAGTAAATTTTTCTGGGAACCAGGAAGACTGTGCTAATTTGTTGCGATCGCTTATCGAAGCTAACATTTCAATTAGCGAATTTCACTGCACCCAAGAAGACTTAGAAACTATTTTCCTCAAGCTTGGTCATAAACAAGCATCTTAGTCAAGAGTTAGTGGTTAGTAGTTAGTGATTAAGCTGATATGCATTTAAACTGGGATTTTTGAGAGCTACACTCCTTGCTGTGTCGAGATTGCTCGCTCGATTTAAATGCTGAACAGCTTATGTTTACTAACACTCACACTTCCTGATCTCCGTACTCTACGAGAAACCCCCCAGGTTCGCACCCGTCCACCGCACTGGCTCACTGCTTACGCGTCTACGTAGGGCGTCTCTTTTGGAGAATCCTCAATCTTGGAGTTTTCATCTATGTTGCTCAATTTGATGGATAAAATAGGCGACTGGAATCCGCAATTATTGCGGGAAATTAAAGGTCGTCTGAAAGTTTTTCCTGTGGCGATCGCCTGTATTACATCTTTAATTGGTCAGTTGATATTGTTCCTGTATCAATTACGGGAAATACCTGGCGAAAAATATCAAATTTCTGGTGCTTATTGTCGCTTAGGAGAAGCTTATAAACAACAAATAAATGATATTTACCCCCAGATTAACCAACTGCAACAACAATTATCTTTGCTAAACAAATCTAAAAATTATGATGCATCAGCAATTCAATCTTTAACACAACAAATAGATCAACTTAAGGCTCAAGAAAAAAACATCAATAACATTCTGTACAACCAGTTCTGTCCTCTTGAGCAATTAAATATGCAACAGTGGTGGCGGGATCATTGGGAATATATATTCCTATCACTGACTGTCATTTTTATTTTCACACTCTTAGTTGCGGGTACTTATTTACTGATTAGTAACTTAGCTCAAGAAGAAAACCGGGGTACATTAAATTTTTTGCGTCTTAGTCCCCAGTCAGAAACAAGTATTTTGATTGGGAAAATGTTGGGAGTTCCAATATTAATTTATCTGGTAGTTGCAGTCGCAGTTCCTTTTCATATATTAGCAGGTCATGCTGCCAATATTGCCTTGAGTCACATTTTAAGTTTTTATGTCATTTTAGGTGCTAGTTGCTTCTTTTTCTATAGCACCGCATTATTATTTGGCTTTCTTAGTCGTTTCTTCAGTGGATTTCAGCCTTGGTTGGGTAGTGGCGCAGTTATCATTTTCTTGTTTGTGACGATGCAAATGGCATCTTCTGGACCATATTTGGATAATGCAGCTGCTTGGTTAAGACTATTCAGTCCCTTTGATATGACGGCTTATTTATTCCCAAATTTATTCCGTAGATATAATTGGGAATTACTGGAACAAATACAATTTTTCTACCTTCCTGTGGGAAAAAGTCTACTTGGTTTACTGGGTTTAAATTTAGTAAATTATGGCTTGTGGAGTTACTGGGTTTGGGATGGTTTAAAGCGCCGTTTTCGTAACCCAAATTCTGCAATGTTAAGTAAAGGACAAAGTTATTTACTTGTTGCTTACTTGCAACTTATTCTTTGGGGTTTCACTCTCCAGGATGTCAAAAATTATCATCATTACTACTCCAATGGAAATCCTGCTCCTGCTTATTATGATTTAAACTATCAGGTAACACAAAACTTTCCTGTAATAGTGCTTTTTAATTTGCTGTTACTGTTTGGTTTAATTGCAATTCTCTCGCCACATCGACAAGCAATTCAAGATTGGGCTAGGTATCGATACCAGAATTTTTCTCAACGCAATGGATTTTGGCAAAGTTCTTCCTTACAAGATTTAATCTGGGGTGAAAAAAGTCCAGCAATAGTTACAATCGCAATTAATCTTGTTATTGTTGCTATTCCATTAGTGACTTGGATTTTAGTTGCACTTTCTTTGAATGCGAATAGTCACAATAACTTAAGCTGGCTAGTGAACGAAGTTGGTCGCTTCAAAGCAATTTTAGGTGTAGTTTTATTTATCTGTATGATGATGATTTACGCTACGATCGCGCAAATCATGCTCTTGATGAAAACTTCTAAACGTACTGCTTGGGCGTCTGGAACTGTCGCCGCAGTGATGTTTTTACCGCCCATATTTTTAGGAATGCTAAGTCTCAATCCAGAGAAACATTCTACGTTATGGTTGCTTTCGAGTTTTCCTTGGGTGGGGTTAGAATATACGACAAGTACAACAGTTTTTATTGCTCTTTTGAGTGAGTTGAGTATTCTAGGTTTATTAAACTTACACCTGAAACGTCAAATCAAAATTGCAGGAGAATCTGCTACTAAAGCTTTGCTAATAAAAAGCTAATTTGATTAAGTTCGTAGTAAGGACTTTAGTCCTTAAGATTTAAGCGCTTTAGCGCTTACTACGAACTGGGAAAAATTTACTTAACAAAATACACTTTAATTAAAGAGTGTCGCCATGCTGAACAATTTTATAGAGCGATTGGGAAACTGGAATCCACAATTGTTGCGCGAACTCAAAGGACGTTTGCAACTACGCAACATCATACTGACAACTATAATTTCCTTCGGTAGTCAATTTTTGCTATTTATAGCTTTTCAATCCCAGTTACCAATTTCTGACGATAGGTTTCTCAATAATTCTAATAAGTATTGCACAGGTAAACTCTTGTATGGATTACCAAAATGTTTATCAGATGAATTTAGCAATATAATTACCAATTGGCAGTTGTGGTGGCTAGATTTATTTACATGGTTGAGTATTTTTGCCTGTTTTAGTCTTCTGGTGATCGGAATTTATCTACTCATTAGTGATTTAGCTAATGAAGAACGACGTGGAACGCTGAATTTTATTCGTCTGAGTCCCCAAGAATCCCAAAATATTTTAGTGGGGAAAATGTTAGGGGTGCCAATTTTGCCTTATCTGGCGATCGCTTTAGCAATTCCTCTGCATTTATTGTCAGGATTAGCAGCAAATATTTCCTTCGGGTCAATTTTAGGCTTTGATGCTGTTGTCTTAGCTGCTTGTCTTTTCTATTACAGTGCTGCGTTGCTATTTGGCTTAGTTGGTTCTTGGTTAGGTGGTTTTCAAGCTTGGTTGGGTAGTGGAGTTGTTCTTGGTTTTCTACTACTAACTAAGCAGTCACTACTTTCTGTCTCAACTAATTCTGCGTTTGTTTTATTGAGATTTTTTAACCCATTTTACTTTATTCCTGGGTTATCAGACAGTTCTGGTTTTAGTTCTAGATATCAATGGACTGATTTTAATTGGTTCATTTTACCTCTAGGAAATAGTGACATCATAATTACTGGTTTAGCAATTGTAAATTTCTTTTCTCTAATATATTTTACTTGGCAAGCTTTACAGCGTTGTTTTCGTAATCCTAACGCTACTATGCTGAGTAAGCGCCAGAGTTATTTACTTACTTTTTACTTCACTATTTCATCTTTAGGTTGTGCGAATTGGCAATCAATTATTTGGGATAATGCTCATTATTCATCGCCAATGAAAGACGAGCTAGCTAGCTTATTATTTTTACATTTTTGTCTGTTTTTGTATTTAATTGCGGCTATAACTCCTCATCGCCAAACTTTACAAGATTGGGGGCGCTACCGTCACGTTGCTAATCATAAGGGTTTTGGGAATAGCTATATAACTAAAGATTTGATTTGGGGAGAAAAAAGTCCTTCTTTGGTAGCGATCGCATTAAATGCAACGATTGCTATAACTTTCCTCAGTTCATTAATTATTCTGGCTAACAATAATACTCAAAACAAAATCAATGCTGTTTATGCTCTTATTTTGGCGGGTAGTTTAGCAATGCTTTATGCAGCATTAACCCAACTCATGTTACTTAAAAAAACTCGAAATCGGGTATTTTGGGCTGTTGGTAGTCTTGGTGCTGTAATTGTTTTGCCAGTATTTATGATGCTTATGCTTGGGTATAACTATCTTAGCAACAGTAATTTCATCGGCTTGTTCTCAGTAGCAGCACCACTTTTTGCTTTGTATACACCCAACGGAGATTCATTACATCCTATCGAAGTGTTGTTTGTGATTTTTGTGCAAGGAATAATATCAGGATTATTTATATTGCAGTTGCGGCGACAGTTGAAAAAAGTAGGAGAATCTGCATTGAATGTAGAGACGTAGCAGTGCTACATCTCTACAAGGGTTTCAGCCAACGAATAATTAATTTCTGGAGATGTCTATTGTATTACTTATAAATCTAAATCAGTTACCGCACCAAGACTGCTAGAAGATACCAACTTGGCATATTTGGCTAGCACACCCTGAGTATAGCGAGGTGGACGAGGTTGCCAATTTTCACGACGATGGGCTAATTCTTCATCAGATAGGTGCAGTTGCAATGAACGAGCGTGGGCATCAATCGTGATGGTATCGCCTTCTTGTACTAATGCGATCGCACCGCCTACAGCTGCTTCTGGTGCAACGTGTCCGACAACCATCCCGTAAGTACCACCAGAGAATCTGCCATCGGTGATTAATCCCACAGAATCGCCCAAACCAGCTCCGATAATTGCTGAGGTAGGAGCAAGCATTTCTCGCATTCCAGGGCCGCCTTTAGGGCCTTCGTAACGAATTACAATCACATCACCAGCATTGATTTTTTTGGCAAGAATTGCATCTAAGCAAGATTCTTCAGATTCAAAAACTCGTGCTGGGCCAGTAATTTTCGCGAGCTTAATACCAGTGATTTTTGCTACTGCTCCTTCTGTGGCAAGATTTCCTTTCAAAATAGCTAAGTGTCCTTGATTATACATGGGTTTATCCCAAGGACGAATCACATCTTGGTTTGGTGAAGGTTTATTTGGCACTTCTGCTAAGACTTCTGCAACAGTTTGACCAGTGATCGTTAAACAATCACCGTGTAGTAAATCATGTATAAGTAGCATTTTCATCACCTGGGGAATACCACCAGCTTTGTGTAAATCTGTAGCTACATATCTACCACTTGGTTTCAAATCACACAACACTGGAATACGAGCGCGGATAGTTTCAAAATCATCAAGACAAAGCTCAACGCCAGCAGCATGGGCGATCGCCAAAAAATGCAGCACAGCATTTGTTGAACCACCGACTGCCATAATCACAGACATCGCATTCTCAATTGATTTACGTGTGATAATCTGACTGGGTAAAATTTGCTTACGAATCGCTTCTACTAGGACAAATGCTGATTTTTCTGTACTGTCGGCCTTTTCTTCGTCTTCGGCTGCCATTGTTGAAGAGTACGGCAAACTCATCCCCATTGCTTCAAAAGCAGAGGACATGGTGTTAGCTGTGAACATTCCTCCACAGGAACCAGCACCAGGACAAGCACGGCGCTCAACAGCGAAAAGCTCATCTTCGCCTATTTTCCCAGCGCTGTATTCGCCTACTGCTTCAAAAGAACTGACTACGGTTAAATCGCGTCCGTTGTAGTGTCCAGGTTTAATCGTACCGCCATAAACGAAAATGGCAGGAATATTCATGCGGGCGATCGCAATCATTGCTCCTGGCATGTTTTTATCACAACCACCAATCGCCAGCACCCCATCCATCATTTGCCCGCTACAGGCAGTTTCTATCGAATCAGCAATTACTTCTCGCGATACCAAGGAGTATTTCATCCCCTCAGTTCCCATTGAAATACCATCGCTAATGGTAATTGTACCGAACATTTGTGGCATTGCTCCGGCATTCTTAATACCAATTTCTGCCCTTTGCGCCAGTTTGTTAATCCCCATATTGCAAGGGGTAATGGTACTGTAACCATTAGCAATGCCAACAATGGCTTTAGCAAAATCCTGATCTTGAAAACCCACAGCACGCAGCATAGCACGGTTAGGCGAACGCTGTACTCCTTGGGTGACAACTTTGCTTCTCAAATTTTCTGACATTTTGATATTTCCTTTGGACTTCTGAATTATTAGATAGCAGAAATCGGAAAAGTATAAAAATTTTCCTTTCCCTTTACCCATATCTCCCATATCTTATGGGAGTATCGTACTGAGATATTTTTCAGATGTCCAATATATATTTATGGATAATTAAAACTTTTAAAATATTAAAATTATGGAACTGCGACACCTGCGCTATTTTATTACTGTGGCGGAAGAACTACACTTCAGCCGAGCTGCTGAACGATTACACATGACACAACCACCTTTAAGTCAGCAAATTCACCAACTAGAAGCAGAGTTAGGGGTGGAATTGTTTCAACGCAAAACTAAGCGACAGGTGCAATTGACGGAAGCGGGAAGGGTCTTTTTACAATCAGCTTATCAACTGCTGGCGCAACTTGAACAGGCGATTGAGTTAACGCGTCGCACTGGTAGGGGTGAAACAGGACAATTGCGGGTAGGATTTATTAGTTCTGTAACTTATGATGTGTTACCTGCAATCTTGCAAGCTTTTCGCCAACAGTTTCCGGCGGTGGAATTGATATTGCAGGAGTTAACAACACCAGACCAACAAAAGGCTTTGGAAAATCATCGTATCCAAATTGGTTTTGTGTATTTACCTTTGGAAGATCATAGCTTTGCTTGGGAATGTATTCAGCAAGAAAATCTGGTTGTGGCTTTACCTGCAAATCATCATTTAGCTAAACAAGAAAACATTGCAGTGCGATCGCTTGTAGATGAATTGTTTATTTTATTTCCACGTCATTTGGGAATTGGACTTTACGACAAAATTATGGCTTTGTGTGAGGAAGTTAATTTCACACCAAAACTTGCTCAAGAAGCTATTCAAATGCAAACAATAATTGGGTTAGTTTCGGCTGGGATGGGAATTGCAATTGTACCTGCTTCGTTGCAAAATCTTCAACGTCACGGTGTTGTGTATCGAGCGATCGCCCAAACAACACCGTTAGTAGAAATAGCAGTGGTATGGAAAGCAGAAGAAATCACACCAGTAATGCAGCAATTCCTGACTGTTGTTAGGGAATTACAAAAAGAAAACAAGCCTAAAACCCTTACCAATGACAAATAACGATCTCAACTAGTTAGCTTTATTTGTGCCGACTTATAAGGAAGGCTGGTTGAAAACCCTTGAGGAACAGCAACGTAGTTGCGAATTTCGTGCTTTAGACAAGGGATGTTGGCGAAGCCTTCGGGAAGGGTAAACCGCCTGTGTAGCCTTTAGGCTACCGTGATGCAATGTGGTAAAATTAAAAACGTGGAGGGGTAATCAACCACATTAAAAACCCTACACTGCTTAACGGCAATCTGTACCTTGACAATTGAATCTTGCTGGTTCTACTACATTGTTCTAGTTTCCTCCTAGTAGTAGGTAAAAGATTCATAGGGGCTAGACGAGGAAGAATTTTGAAACAATCGTTTCAAGAAAACAGGACTTGCAGCAATGCAACTACGGTCGGGCAGACCGGAAGTTAACGCGCAGACGTGAGTCCCACCTCTGGGTTAGGTAACGCAAGGAACCTAGCTTAAGTGGTCTCGATGAACCAAGAATCCCTTCGCATGCCGGCAAGGGAGTGTCAATTAATTAATTCCATGCCCCCAGATTCCATCACTGGAACCAATCCAAAATCCATAGACGCGAAGCGGCTTCTCGACAGAGTAATCTAAAATCCTGTTAGAGGATGACTCACTGATAAATTCTGCCATCTGGCATGATTGCACCCTGCAACAAAGTACCAGTTAAATATGCACCATACAAATTAGCTTTTTCTAGATTGGCAGCAGTAAAGTCTGCATCTATTAAGTCTGCCATTTTCATATGCGCTCCGTGCAAGGTAGCTCCTGTTAGCTTGGCTTCAAACAGATTAGCTCCATTGAGGTTAGCTTCTGTAAGGTTAGCTCCTGTGAGGTTGGCTCTGACTAGAGATGCTTCTCTGAGATTTATTCCTGTGAGGTTTGCTTCGCTCAAATCAACTTCACTCAGGGATGCTCCTTGGAGGTTTGCTCCACTCAGATTTGCACCATACAAGTAACCACCAATCAGGTTTGCACCTTGGAAATTTCTTTCTCCCGACTGATAACGTCTGAGAAGTTCATCTATATGCATTGCGATCGCTT
Organism: Nostochopsis sp.; assembly: GCA_051172755.1. Classification (GTDB taxonomy): domain Bacteria; phylum Cyanobacteriota; class Cyanobacteriia; order Cyanobacteriales; family Nostocaceae; genus Pelatocladus. The sequence goes on from JBMNDX010000001.1 coordinate 257,925, forward strand.
TAAAACTCCTTTACATCTTTAATATATAGTGTGGCTCGTATCACAAAATGTATCAGTTATTTGTGTTACTTAATATTTTTATCAAACAAAATATGATTATCATTCATTTCACCACCAAACATAAAAATCTAATCCCCAATCCCTATTGATGCTGACTTTTACCCAAAGAAAATCACCAAATCCTCATGCAACAGTAATTTCAACTTTATTTCTGACTGCGGAAGAACGCACTCGCAGTCGTCATCGCTTGGAAATGGAAGATGGACAAGTAGTGTTTTTGCGTTTACCTAGAGGTACGGTACTACGAGATGGGGATATTCTTTTAGATGAAACTACTGATACTTTAGTAAGAATAACTGCTAAACCAGAACCTGTTTTAACCGTAGTTGCCAAAACCACTATAGACTTATTGAAGGCAGCCTATCATTTAGGTAATCGTCATGTTGCAGTAGAAATTACATCTACTTATTTAAGGTTATCTCCTGATCCTGTTTTACAAGCAATGCTGGAACAATTAGGAGTAGAAATCAAGGAAGAAATCTCACCCTTTCAACCGGAAACAGGTGCATACGGACACCATCATGGTACTAGCGCATCCTAACGCCTTTCGTAAGTTAATGACTAGGAGAGTGTTTGAGTCAGTTTCAACGGACTTGTGCTATTACTGTTACAATTTATTCTCTGGCGGGATACGGGGTAGGTGCAAGATATCCCTTTCCCAATTTTTAGGCAAGGAGTAAAGTAGAGACTAGCAGGTGTAACGTCTCTACAGGGTTGAAATGTCAATCGATTTGTCTGATCCGAACCGTACTGGGAGACAATTCTTCCTTGTCCCCCGTGTCCCCTAATTAGTGCTGACAGGAACCTTGTTTATGGCCTTGTCCATGTCCGTGTCCATGTCCGTGCTTGTGAGAACAAGTTTGTAAATCCTGATTCTTCAGCTTGTCGGTGATTTCTTGAAGAGTTTCATCCTTAGACTTTAAGCCAATCCAAGCGTCTATTTTTTCTGTATCAAAACCCACCTCACGGCGATCGCCTACTTCCATCAACGGACGGCGAATCAACAATGGATCTCTAAGCATCATCAGTAATGCTGTTTGTGGATCTACTTTTTCGGGATGAATCTCACCTGATTGTACACGGGGAGCAGCGCGGTTAAACCATTCGACTACAGGGCGATCGCCAAAAAAGGAGTGTAGACGTTCAGCTGTCCAAGATTCTGTTAGTAGGTTATACGCTATAACTTCATGACCTGCGGCTGTTAGCAGAGTTTTTTGTTTTGTATTATTCTTACAGCCAGGTTTTTCATAAAAAATCACCCTTGCCATTGCAGTATCTCCTATTTATTTAACGTAGCTTTATACGCAAAAAATATTTCCCCTCTACTGCAAAAGATGAAAAGTTCGTAATAAGTGCTAAAGCACTGACGACAGACTCATATCATAATTAAATTTTAATGATAAATACAAGTTTTCTGATATTAAAAATTATAAAAATCAAGAAGTCTGACTTCTTAGAAGCTTATTTATAAAGTAAAAATAAAATTATTGTAGGGTGCGTTATGGCTTCAGCTAACTCACCCTACTGTTCCTGTGTTCCCTCTGAAGAGTTATCTTCCCGAAGGGTATGATCAAAAATTCTTTGCTGTACGAGAAACGACATTATATTCTAATCTTTGATTTGGATCAGTTTCGCCATAAATATTAAAAGTAACTGTGGGTTCATCACCTACTGATTCCACGCAATGAATTGCGTCGGGTGTAAAACTGATAATATCACCAGGTAATAAAATTAACTCTCCTGTTTGTTCAATTTGATCTGGAAATTCTTGGCTGGGATTATGTTGCCAAAATGTATTTTTTTCTTTACCTTTTAATAATGCGACAACTCCCCAAGTGCCATGATTATGAATATTAGATTTGGTTCCTGGTGCAAATGTTACTGTTTGCACCGTTAGCGGAAAACCTAATTCATCGTAGAGAAGTAAAACCGATATTCCTGTTTTTGGACAAGGTTCTAGATATTGACTTTGCACCCAATAAGAGTTTACTAGTAAGCGCCTAACTAACATTTGAATTTCTGGTAGGCGACTCGTTTCATCTTCAACATTATTCAGAATATCTTCGAGTTCAGTCAAGAACCGATAGAGGCGATAATTATCTTTAAGTAAGTCCCATGCTCTAGCTGAATTACAAGCTTGATACTGTCCGTCACTATTGACATGCCAATCTTGGTTTTTCATGAATTACGTTTAATATTAGTTAGAAACATGACCAAAATTATGTTTTGGAAGTCGAACATAGATAAACACAGATAAATTATTTGTGTTTATCTGTGTTCGTTCACTTAACATTTTTTTCTAGCGCCTCATTCCTCATCTTCCTCTGCGGGTCGAGTCAAAATATCAAGTAATATTCCTGCGCCAAAGTCATTTTTCTCATCAATAGATTTCACTTGAGCGCTAATTTCTTTGGCTTTTTCTAGTTCTCCGAGTTTTGCTAATACTAATCCTGAAGCAGCATAAGCATTTAAATACAAACGAATTTGAGAATCTTCTTTCCTGTCGATTAATATGGGCTGTAGTTGTTGCCAATCATCAGGTAATTTCTCAGATTCTTTAATTTTATCTATAACTTGCACTGCTGTTTGGAGTGCCATTTTGTAATTATATTTATAATAAAAAAATCTATAAGCTGCTACCAAAACTTCTAGATTATCGCCTGTTTTGGCTAAAGCTTGATGCATATACTTTTCAGATTCCGATGTGTTTTCCCAATGCTCAGCAGCCAAAATCAATAATTCTTTTATTTCCTCTGGTACTTGAAACCAGGAAAATCTTGCTGCATCAATTTGCATAAAAATCTCCTTTGAAAATGTTGGTAGTTGTTTATTCTCAACAACAAACAACTACCAACAAACAACCATTTCCTAAAACAAAGTCAAGATGTACAACAATGTGAAGAGAACAATCCAAATAATGTCTACAAAGTGCCAGTAAATTTCTGCCATTTCAATGCCAGTATGTTTAGTGGCATCATAGTGACCAGGACGATGCGATCGCCGCAACACACCCAATATCAAAAGCACTCCTATAAACACGTGCAATCCGTGGAACCCAGTCATGAGATAGAAACAATTGGCAAAAACATTAGTAGTCAAACCATATCCCAAGGTCATGTATTCATAGACTTGACCTAATAAGAAAACCGCACCCATAATCGCGGTAATGATATACCAAAACCGCATTTTTTCGACATCATTCCTTTTAATCGCCGTATCACCAAAGTGAATGACGAAACTACTCGAAACCAGAATAATTGTGTTAATTGTTGGTACTAATAACTCTACTTCCGTTCCTTCCGGCGGCCATACTTCTGCGCTTCCGCGAAAAAACAAATAAGTAGCAAAAAACCCACCAAACATCAAAGATTCGGAGATGAGGAACGTCAACAATCCCCAAACTCGTAAATCCTTATGTTCCTCATGATGACTTGGACTATTCGTTGTTGCGATCGCCATATTTTTGATTTGTTGGTTGTTGATTGTTGGTAGAAGCGCACAGCTGTGCGCCCCTAGAGCAGATTATTAACCACTAACTATTTGCTGCAACAGCAGTTTCACCTGTTTGCGAAGTTGTACCATGAACATTCATGCCATAGTCATAAGGGCCATGAGTTACCACAGGTAACATTTCCCAATTCTCAATTGCAGGTGGTGAACTAGTAGTCCATTCCAAAGTCAAAGCATTCCAAGGATTTTCACCTGCTTGCTTCCCAGCAATCCAACTCCAAATCATATTGATCGCGAAGGGAACCACTGATAGACCCAAAACATACGCACCAATTGTACAAATCTCGTTGAGGTAGGTAAATTGTGGATCATACATCGCCACACGCCGAGGCATTCCTTGTAATCCCAATTCATGCATTGGTAAAAAAGTCAAGTTCGTACCAATAAAGGTCAAAATGAAGTGAATTCGACCCAAGGTTTCATTCGCCATCCGTCCGGTAATTTTAGGAAACCAGTGATAAATACCGGCGTAGATACCAAACACCGAACCACCAAACAAGACGTAGTGGAAGTGACCAACTACATAATATGTGTCGTGGACATGAACGTCAAAAGGCGCTGTTCCCATGGTCACGCCACTTAAACCGCCCATGACAAACATCATTAATAAGCCGATCGCAAATAGCATAGCGCTGGTAAAGCGAATTTTACCGCCCCAGAGGGTAGCAACCCAACCAAAAATCTTCACACCAGTGGGAACAGCAACAATCAAGGTGGAGATGGTGAAGAACATCCGCATCCAACCAGGTGTACCACTGGTAAACATGTGGTGTACCCAAACGAACAAACCGACAACACAAATCGCCAAACTCGAATAGGCGATCGCTTTGTATCCAAATATTGGTTTACGCGCATGGACGGGAATCACTTCGGACATAATCCCGAAAATGGGCAGAATCATTAAGTAAACTGCCGGGTGAGAATAAAACCAGAACAAATGTTGGTAAATAACAACGTTACCACCTGCATCTGGCTTAAAGAACGAAGTCCCAAAATTGAGGTCAAACAACAGCAGTACTAACCCTGCTGCTAACACTGGTGTAGATACCAGTGCTAAAACAGAAGTTGCCATAATTGCCCAGCAAAATAGGGGAAGTTGATCCCATTTCATGCTAGGAACTTTCATAAACAGCATGGTGACAACAAAGTTCAGCGAACCCAAAATTGAGGAAGTTCCCACCAAAACAATCGCAAGTATCCACATCGATTGGGCGATCGGCGCAGTCACCAAACTTAAAGGAGGGTAAGCAGTCCAACCAGATTGGGAACCACCAAAGAAGAAACTACCCAAAATTAGTAAACCTGCGGGTGGGTTCAACCAAAAGGCGATCGCATTCAATTTTGGGAAAGCCATATCCCTAGCACCCACCATCAACGGTACTAGGAAGTTACCAAATCCCCCAATTGCACTGGGAACGATCCACAAGAAAATCATGATCGTTCCGTGATTAGTCATGAAAGCGTTATACAGATTCGGGTCGAGTAAATCAGCATCTGGTGTTGCTAACTCAGCACGCATGGCGATCGCCATCAGTCCACCAATCAGATAGAAAAAAAACGCCGTCACCAGATATTGAATACCGATCACCTTGTGGTCAACATTAAACGTGAAATAGTCATACCATTTCCACGCTTGCGGGTGATGATGAGTGCTTTCACTAACCACAACTGTGGCTTCCTTTTCAGGTGGATGATTCGGTGGTATATCAAGAGTCATATTCTTAGTCCTACTCTACGAGTAGCCGCTAAAGCGTCTATGTCATTTGTCATTTGTTGGTTTTTCCAATCAACCACCAACTATTGACCAATAGCTATTGACCATTAACTGGGAGAAATATTAGAAACTATTTCCCGATCCCCATCTTCCGTGCATAGGGCGCGAGATATTCTGATACAGATAATTCTGCTGCGTTAATTGCCACAGCTTGTTGTAATCCTTGTTGCTGTTGGGCGATGCGGTTTTCTGTCAACCAGCTTTCGTATTCTTCGGGAGTATGAACTACTACCTGTGATCTCATCGAACCGTGATAACCACCACACAATTCTGTACAAACTACAGGATATGTACCAACTTTAGTGGCAACAAATCGTAGTTTTGTGGGAATACCAGGAATTGCATCTTGTTTGAGGCGGAATTGGGGTACCCAAAACGAGTGGATTACATCTGTAGAGGCTAAGTTGAGTTGTACATCAGTACCCACTGGTACGTGTAACTCACCAGTAGTGACACCACTGTTGGGATAGTTGAAAATCCAAGCAAACTGCATCCCCGTAACATCAACAATTAAGTCAGGTGATTTACCTTGTTCGTTAGCACCCGCACCAATACCAATGTTGGAATCGTTTGCTGAAGTGGCTATTTCTTGTGTCATTCCAGAAGCATCGCCAAGAGTTGCAGCAATTGCACTTCCTGGCATCTGATGGGTAACATGAACTGGAGTGTGGCTATGACCACCCGGTTCTAACCCTCCCATTCTGCTATAAACATCGACACTGTAAATCCCCAAGCCCAAGACTATTACAGTAGGGATTGCTGTCCAAAAGACTTCTAAGGGTAAGTTACCCTCAATGGGCGCGCCATCTGTATCATCACCTTTACGGCGACGAAACATCACCAAAAATATCAAAATCGTTCCTTCTACCACCAGAAACAAAGCGGTAGCAATGATCAGCATCACATTGAAAAAAGCATCTACCAAAGGCGCTTGTTCCGATGCCTGGATTGGCAGTAGACTATTATGCTGACCTACCCAAAGGCTGAAGAGTGTGATTAATACCCCAGCAACTAAGGTTAACAGTGAAACAGGAATTTGTTGCATACATCTTGGGATAACGTCGTTCCAGGTGTAACCGTCGCTAAGTTTCCGGTTAAAAGCTAAAAGTTAAAAGTAAAAAGCAGGCAATAGTCATGACACTATGTATCTGAAGCGATTTGTAGAATCAGAGGTTAATAGTGAACTTCCAGTCTCTAAATGACTGAATATAATTTGTTTTTCGTCTTTTTACTTTTGACTTTTCACTTGTGGTGACATGAGTTTTATCTTGATCATAAAACCAAGAAAACCCAATCTATATTACTTCTTAATTGTCGGCTTTTAATTATAGATATGGAGATAATTTAAACTTGTTTTAACTTCTTTTTATTCCTAAATATTTTCCATAATAAATATCTTTTTATCAAAGATACATTCATAGATTTGTAAATTTCTAAATACAATTTTATCTAAAGAGCAAAATTAAATTAGTTAATATTTCACATTATCTTTATACATTTTTGTTCACGAATAACTTTTTGATAGAGATGTTAACACACATGAATTATAGCTTTATCTGTGTTCGCTTTCTCATTCTTTCAAACTCAATCACCGACCAGTATAAATTCTCTCTAAATATAGAGAAATCCCCTCTACTTACCTTGCTCTACTTAGCTTTATTTGCGCCGACTTACTTAGTTATTCAATTCAACATGAGTGTAACAGTTTTTCGAGCAAATTCTAGAACAAGCACCACAGCCAATACAATTTTCTGGATGAGCAACAGTCATCACTTTCTTTTCGATTTCATCATCATTATCATCATCTACAAATTCACCCTCTTCATTCATTGGTCTTAATAGCAACACATCATGTCCGCAAATTTTAAAACATCTGCCACAGCCAATGCATTTATGTTCATCAATTGATTGTGCAAATTTTGGTGTCCAAGTTTTACCACCAAATGTCAATCCTGTGAGTACTGCCATGAACTTACCTTCCAGAATTTATCTACAACTAAACTAGATTGGCGCTTTAACGCTCATACTAAGATAACTGTAATTAGCTTTTTTTTAATGTTCAATTCTAACGATTTAGATAGTCAAAATTCCATAACTTTGCAACAAATTTTCGGTTATTTACTATCCTCTAGATGAAATTATTTGTTAATAACCTCGAATGCTCATTGATATATCACAATACGGTTGATGTTCAGGATAATTGTATGTTTATGGATAACAGATAATAATTTTTGTGAAATATTAAGATTATTAATAATCCTATTTCCCCAGATGAGTAAAATATTAGAACACGTATATTCGTGTCAAATATAAAAATGCTCTTACACAAACTACCTCCCATAAAGATAACAGAACTGTATTGGTTATACAGTATTTATGAGTTTGGGAGTGTTGCTCAAATAACAAACAAATTTCTACAACAAGTTTTGTTGATCAAACAAATGAGCGTAAATTACTGAAAATCAAAAAATTAACAAAATTTATCTTTCGCTCATGATGAACAAACCTACAACAATATCTGTGAAAAGTATAGATAATTAAGAATTTAATAAGGCTCGGCTAGGTTATGAGCATAGAGTAACTTTCAATTGGATGCAAAGTCCAAAGATGGATGTGGGTGGTTAGTAGGGCAATAACAATTTATAGTATTGCCCGAATCATGTGGTTGTGAGTGGTGAAAAAAAGGGGACACATCCAGGGGAAATCCGAGCCAGACATCTCAGCGAGTACATTGGCAATAGCCTTATGCCTTACACAATACCTAATAATAGTTGCGTTAGATGTGACAACTGCCGTCCTCAATGTCCTACAGGTGCTATTAAACTTGAAAACGATGAATATTGGATTGACCCTAGCCTTTGTAACAATTGTGAGGGTTACTATCCTGAACCACAGTGTGTGGTAGCTTGCCCAACAAATTCTCCCATGCCTTGGCACGCCAAAAGAGGAAGATGCAAAGTTGATTTGCGCGAGCTTACTAGTCCAGATTTATTTTCCAACGGTAAAAGTAACCCCTTTGCTTCAGCGATTGTCATTTGGGAAGCTTGCAATTTGCTCTCTCAAAGGACATCATTACTTTGGGAAACAGATGAACAAGGAAACTTGTGCTATCGTCGCCAAGTCAATCAAGGAAAAGGCGCGATCGCATTTCATCTGAGCAAATCACCCCAAAGCAGTGAACTTGTCACAGAATTAGCAGCAATAGAGACACTAGATATCAGATCCGCTTGTCTACATCTGATATTTGCAGCTTATGCAACAACACAAGATCGACCTTGGGAACAAGAGTTTACTATTGATGAACGACAAATTGAGAAATACTTGGGCTTAGAAAAGCGCAAGGACTTAAGCAAAAACGTCAAGCTGGCTTTGATTAACAACTTAGTTCAGCAAGCTTGCTCACTTGTTGTTTCTATCGACTGGCCCCAGCAAGGTATGCTCAAAGGCTTCTCTCTAGAAGCAAGCCGTTTGTGGGAACTAGTCCAAGTTCAACGCCACTTTCAAGAAGATAATCTCGGATGTAAATATCTTGTCGGCTTAACCTTCAAAATTCGAGCCGGAATCTGGGCGCAATATTTCCTCAACAAACAAGCATGTAAAGAACGAACTGCATTTTATCAATATGGTAGCCTGCCAAAATCTCTATTAACCACAGTTATGAGTATTTGGCAACAACACGAAGGTACAGCACGATTAATGCTGTGGTTACTATTTAAAACCAAAATGGGCGCTTCTCAAAGGATCACAGTTCCTACCTTGATGCGCGTTGCTTATGGTGAGGAGAAAATTGCTCAAGCATGTCGCAAAAGAGAAGAACGCAAACGCTTGTTGCGAACTTTTGAACATGATTTAGAAGTTCTCAATCATCACGGGATGAAATCAGAATTTGATCCAGTCACCTACCCACCAACAATCCAACCTTTGTGGGCGAGACTGGTTGATATTCCTGAAGATCCAGACGAAGCACTAGAATTTTGGATTAATGACGGTAGTGGTACATCACGTCTAACAGATGTCAGTCCCCGTGGTAAATGGAACCTGTTGATGAACGCCCGGATTTTATCTTTCAGCCTACCACCAGATTGGGAGAAGCAAACAGCTGACTCAGAAAAAAAGCAACGAATTACAAAAAACAAAAGAAAAATTAAAACGACTGGTGATTTGCTGGGCGAACAAATCTTACGGGCGCGGAAAAACCTCAATCTCTCCCAAAGAGAATTAGCTAAACTCGCAGGTAAAAGTCAAAGCTGGATTCGCGACATTGAAAAAGGCCGCTTGAAAGTTAAATTAGAAGACCAAGTAGTTTTACGTAAAGTATTGGGTCTAAATTCGGCCTGAGTTTAGCAAAATGCATTTAATCATGCAGCTTTCACCCTTGGTAGTGGTGATGGGCGGATTGACAGGGCTGTTTCATTCCACCCACAAGGGTAAGAAGTTTATCAATGCCATTTAGAGAGAAATCTAGTCGCAATTGTGATTGAAGTATGACCATTTCGGCGGAGTATATTGAGAGTGAGCTCCGCTAACGCTCTAATGACTGAGAGATTTACCGGAGCGTGATCCAGACGTATTTTTGAGTCATTTTCCTTGATAACTACGTCTTTAATCCAATGGAGGCGATTTTCGATACTCCAATGACTAATGACGACCCTAACTACTTAGCTTAATATTAATTGAATTAAACATAGATTTTTACTTATAAATATCATAATAAATAAAATATTCAACATGTTACAAACTATGATTCGTCCGCATACATAAAGTTTTACTTATCTTAATAATTCAATATTGATTTAAGAATAATGCTTTGAAAAGTAACTATTTTGGCTAGAAAAGCTGTAAGCTATTTTCAACAGGTTTAATTATTGTTTAATGATTGCTTCAACAATATACACACGGCTGTATTTTCAAATACAAACTTTTTACAAGGGGTTTCCGTCACCTTTCTTTGAACGATAAGGGCTGATGTAAATCGCGATACATAGTTTGAAACAGGTTTTTCTTATACAAGAAACATCAATTTTTTTCCTTACCAACTTTTAATACATAAAAAATAAAATTTACTCAAAGGAGATAGTTAGATAGTTATGTCAGACTTTTGGAATCAAATCTCTCGTCGCAAGTTTATAGTTACAGCAACTGCTTCTGCGGGTACTGTATTTCTCAAAGGTTGCTTAGGAAACCCACCAGAACCAGGTGGAGGTAATGCTCAAACCCAGTCAGCAGCACAGCCAGTTGCTAATATTAGTCCGGAATTAGCACCGGAAACCAAGACAGTCAAACTCGGATACATCCCGATTGTAGAATCTGCACCTTTAATCATTGCCAAAGAAAAAGGCTTTTTTGCTAAATATGGCATGAGTGATGTTGAACTTTCCAAACAAGCTTCTTGGGGTTCAGCACGAGATAACGTCGAAATTGGATCTGCTGGTGGTGGAATTGATGGTGGTCAATGGCAAATGCCTATGCCACATTTAATTACAGAAGGTTTAATCACCAAAGGGAATCAAAAGATTCCCATGTATGTGTTGTGTCAGTTAATTACACACGGGAATGGAATTGCGATCGCCAACAAGCATCTAGGAAAAGGTATTAGTTTACAACTCGCTAGTGCTAAATCTCTGTTTACTCAACTTAAATCATCAACCCCCTTCACCGCAGCATTTACTTTCCCCCACGTCAATCAAGATTTATGGATTCGCTACTGGTTAGCTGCTGGTGGTATCGATCCAAATACAGATGTCAAACTGTTGACAGTACCCGCAGCCCAAACAGTTGCCAACATGAAGACAGGTACAATGGACGCTTTCAGTACAGGTGACCCCTGGCCCAATCGACTTGTCAAAGATAAAATTGGCTTCATGGCTGCATTGACAGCAGAAATTTGGAAGAATCATCCCGAAGAATATTTTGCCATGCGGGCAGATTGGGTTGACAAAAATCCCAAAGCTGCCAAAGCAATACTCAAAGGGATAATGGAAGCACAGCAGTGGTTAGATAACTTTGAAAACCGCAAAGAAGCAGCTGCAATTCTGTCTGGACGTAACTATTTTAACCTTTCCGCAGATATTCTTGCAGACCCATTCCAAGGTAAATATGACATGGGAGACGGTCGCAAAATAGATGATAAATCAATGGCAGCATTCTATTGGAAAGATGGAAAAGGAAGCGTTTCTTATCCGTACAAGAGTCATGATTTGTGGTTCATTGTAGAAAATATTCGCTGGGGTTTCTTACCAAAAGATTATTTAGCAAAAGCCCAAACATTAATTGATAAAGTCAACCGCGAAGATATTTGGAAAGAAGCAGCAAAAGAAGCAGGAATATCAGCTGCCGATATCCCTAAAAGTACATCACGTGGCGTAGAAGAATTCTTTGATGGCGTCAAATTTGATCCAGCCAAACCAGAAGAATATTTGAAGAGTTTGAAAATCAAAATAGTTAGTGTTTAGTTGGTTGTTAGTTGTTCGTTGTTGGTTGTTAGTAGGAAAAATGAACCGCTAACCATCAACCATCAACCATCAACCATCAACCATCAACCACCAATCACTATCCTCCAAGCATCAAAAAAAAGGAACAAAGCAATGACAGTAGCTAGCAGACGCCGTAATAATGCGAATCTGGATGATGGCTTAATATCCCGCCTCCAAAAACAATTTCCTGAACTTATACCTCCTACTATTGCCATTATTGTTTTTCTTGTTATCTGGCAATTATTTTGTTCGATTCCGGGAGCAACACTACCAGGACCAATACAGGTGATTCAAGATACCTGGTTACTAATTATGTATCCCTTTTATGATAGGGGTGGTATTGATAAGGGTCTGTTTTGGCAAATTTGGGCAAGTCTCCAACGAGTTGTAATTAGTTACACCTTAGCCGCAATTGTTGGTATTGCAGTGGGCGTTGTCATCGGGGTTAATAAAACAATGTACAAAGCTTTAGACCCCCTCTTTCAGCTATTACGAACCGTACCACCTTTAGCTTGGGTTCCCATTTCTTTAGCAGCTTTAAGACAAAACGAACCTGCTGCATTATTCGTGATTTTTATCACTGCTATTTGGCCAATTTTAATCAATACTTATGTAGGTGTCACCCAAATTCCTCAAGACTACAACAACGTTGCTAAAGTTCTGCAACTCAATCAAAAAGATTACTTTTTGAATATTCTCATCCCAGCTGCTTTACCCTACATTTTTACAGGTCTGAGAATTGCGATCGGTCTTGCTTGGTTAGCAATTATTGCTGCGGAAATCGTGATGTCCGGGATTGTGGGAATTGGCTTTTTCATCTGGGATGCTTATCAAAATAACAATGTCAGCGAAGTCATACTAGCCTTGTTTTACATCGGTCTAGTCGGTCTGTTGTTAGATAAACTCATGGCTTGGGTTCAAACACTAATTTTGCCAGCAGAACAAAAATAATTATTTGTTGTTGGTTAGTAGTTATAAACAACCAACAACCACCAACAATCAACCATCAACCAACAACAAAAAAATGAGTGTATTCGTTGCTGTTGACCAAATTGATAAAATCTTTAACCTTACTGGTGGTGGCAAATATATTGCCCTCAAAGGTATTGACCTCCAAATTAAAAAAGGTGAATTTGTTTCCTTAATTGGTCACTCTGGTTGTGGTAAATCCACCTTATTAAATATGATTGCAGGTCTGGATTTACCAACAGAAGGTTTAGTCACCTTAGAAGGGAAACGCATCACCAAACCAGGTCCAGATAGAATGGTGGTGTTTCAAAACTATTCTCTATTACCTTGGCGAACAGTAAGAGAAAATATCACCTTAGCAGTTGATGCAGTGATGATGCATTTGCCTGCGGGAGAACGTCGGGCGATTGTAGAAAAACATATTGATATGGTGGGTTTGCGTTCCCATGCGGACAAACAACCCGGAATGTTATCAGGAGGACAAAAACAACGAGTAGCGATCGCTCGCGCTTTAGCCATTCGCCCCAAGTTACTATTATTAGATGAACCCTTTGGTGCGTTGGATGCCCTCACACGAGGTAACTTGCAAGAACAGTTAATGCAAATCTGCGAAGAAAACGAAGTCACCGCCGTCATGGTGACACACGATGTAGACGAAGCAGTGCTGCTTTCCGACAGAATAGTCATGCTTACCAATGGACCAGAATCAAAAATTGGTAACATTCTAGAAGTAGACATCTCCAGACCCCGTAAACGCATGGAAGTAGTTGAACATCCCAGCTACTACAGTTTACGAAGTGAAATGATTTACTTCCTCAACCAACAAAAACGCATCAAAAAAATTCGGGCGCGCAAAACCACAATTGTCTCTAAGCACGGTTTAGAAAAAGTCAATCTCGAAATCGGCTTTGTACCTCTGACAGCTTGCGCCCCCCTAGCAGTAGCTAAAGAAAAAGGCTTTTTTGCTAAACATGGCTTAGATGATATTAACTTAGTCCGCGAAACCAGTTGGCGTGGTATCGTCGATGGGATGAGTGGCGGATATTTGGATGCAGCCCAAATGCCCTCTGGAATGCCGATGTGGTTAACCCTGGGAGGAAATGACAATCAACCCCTCCCAGTGGTTACTTCCCTCACCATGACACGTAATGGTAACGCCATCACCTTAGCAAAACGCTTTTACGACCAAGGTATACAAACCGTTGCCGAATTTAAACAATTCTTGAAGAGTACCCGTACCCAACGGCACATCATGGGAGTGGTACATGCTTCCTCGATGCATAGTATGTTGTTGCGTTACTGGCTAGCAGCTGGAGGTATTGACCCCGATGCAGATGTCGATATTAAGATCATTCCCCCAGCCCAGATGGTAGCCGACTTGCAAGCCGGAAGTATTGATGGTTATTGTGTAGGCGAACCCTGGAACTACCGCGCTGCTTGTGAAGGTAATGGCTTTACCATCGCCACCGACTTAGAAGTTTGGTTAGGACACCCAGGTAAAGTTTTGGGTGTACGAGAAGATTGGGCGACTGCATATCCCAACACCAATATTGCCCTAACTAAAGCTTTACTAGAAGCTTGCTACTACTGTTCGCGTCCCGAAAATGCCGAAGAAATTCGCCAAATCTTAGCGCGACGGGAATATGTCAGCACCGATATGGAGTATATCCAAATCGAAGATCCCAATAACGCCACCTGTGACTTAGACCATCCCCTGCGGGAATATGCCCATCATCAATTTTACGGAGAGTCTGCCATTAATCGCCCCAGTCGCACAGAACAAATATGGATTATGACCCAACTGGCGCGTTGGGGTGAAGTACCTTTCCCCCGAAATTGGGTAGAAATCGTGGAACGTATATGTCGAGTCGGTGTGTTTAGTACCGCCGCACGCGAATTGGGTATGGACATCAATTATACCCGTCAGCCAATCAAGCTGTTCGATGGCACTAACTTTAACGCCGATGACCCCATCGCCTATCTTAACAACCTCAAGATTAAACGCGATTTCTCAGTTGCGGAAGTTATTCTCGACACTCCAGTTAGGAGAGTAGCCTGATTTTGGAGAGAAGCAAAGGGCGACAAGGAAGAAAGAATTTCTCTCCTATCCCCTATCCCCTATCCCCTATCCCCTATCCCCTATCCACCATGCAAAACCGTAATTTTACAGTTACCGACACCACAACAAATACCCTGGGAAGACCTTTAGTAACTGCAACTTCTAATCGTAAACCTTACTTAGAAATTAAAGATGTTAGCAAAGTCTATCCCACAAAAAATGGCCCTTTTACTGTATTAGATGGAGTAAACCTTAACGTCAGTGAAGGAGAATTTATTTGCGTTATCGGTCACTCTGGTTGTGGTAAATCTACTCTCCTCAATATGGTATCGGGTTTTAACAATCCTACCGACGGACAAGTACTCCTAGAAGGAAAACCCATCATCAAACCCGGTCCAGATAGGATGGTGGTATTTCAAAACTATGCCCTATTACCTTGGCGGACTGCTTTTGAAAATATTTATCTCGCAGTTAATGCGGTTTATCCTAACAAACCAGAAGCAGAAAAATCAGCAATTGTCAGGGAACACCTAGCTATGGTGGGACTAGGTGACGCCATGGATAAAAAACCCCCGCAATTGTCCGGTGGTATGAGACAACGGGTTTCCATCGCCCGTGCTTTAGCAGTTCGTCCTAAAGTCTTGATTTTAGATGAACCATTCGGAGCGTTGGATGCGATTACCAAAGAAGAGTTACAGGAAGAATTGCTGAAAATTTGGAATGATAACCGTTGCACAGTGTTGATGATTACCCATGACATCGATGAAGCTCTGTTTTTAGCCGATAAGTTGGTAATGATGACCAATGGGCCCCGCGCTAAAATCGGCGAAGTCATGGAAATTCCTTTCTCTCGTCCCCGTGACAGATCCCGAATTATGGAAGATCCACAGTACTACAAATTGCGTAACTATGCCCTAGATTTCCTCTTTAACCGCTATGCCCACGATGACGTAGGATAAGCAAAGCGGGAGCCTTCTCTCGGAATTAGGTAAGCTGTTGTGTATTGTCATGCATAACGGTTTTTTATATTAAGTTCGGAGCAATCAGCATTACGGATCGTGCAAAGACGATGAGCGATCGCAATGGTTGTGCGTACCACTATCACTAGCTGAAGCTATCTGAGAGGAAATAAACGCGATCGCCTTCCAAAGTAATCGCTGTATTGTTATTTTCAGTTGCTCATATATATATCAAATATTTTGCCAAGCTGAAGCTGCAAAGATTAAACAAGCGATGTTGATTGTGGCTTTGAGTTGGGGAATTATTCCCCTATTGGGAGCAATTCCTTGTTTAGCGATCGCTATAACTAATTGAGAACGCCACAAGTTAATATTTTTAAAACCAAATTTTCATATCATTTCCGATTGAACAATTACGATAAAATTGACGCTGAGATGTTCAAACATAAGGATTCTGGAAATTTTATATCGTAACTAATTACCCAGACATGATAAGTAAGACAGCGCAAATAATCAAAGGTTTGTAGTAAGGACTTTAGTCCTTTCTTGAGGACTAAAGTCCTCACTACGAACATATTTCAATAATTTTACGTTACTTAACATAGTTTGATTTATTCTCACCGACTTACTTATCACCTCACAAATCTATGAGACCTTATCATCATATTCCCATTCAAGAGTGTGGCGAACCGCTAGTAGCTATTCCCCTGGAAATGTTTGCGGTGGAATCTCCCCATCCTTATGAAAAATTAGGCGCACCTTATGGGGAACATTCGCCTTATTTTCTTCGCCAAAGCCTTGTTGATAGCTTAATCGCAGCTCAAAATAACTTACAATTGCTGCGTCCTGACTGGCGGATTCAAATTTTTGATGCTTATCGTCCCGTAGCTGTGCAACAGTTTATGGTAGATTACAGTTTTGCCGAAGCGGTACGGACAAGAGGACTTGTTGAGGCTAATTTATCAGCAACTCAGCGCCAAGAGATTTGGCAAGAAGTTTACAAAATCTGGGCTGAACCTAGTTTGGATAAAAATACACCACCACCTCATAGTACTGGTGCTGCTGTGGATGTAACGCTAGTAGATGAGAGCGGCGAAATTGTAGATATGGGTTCACCGATTGATGAAATGTCAGAGCGATCGCTGAGCGATTATTATGCCAATAGTGAACAACCACAAGCACAACAATATCACGCCCATCGTTTACTACTACGAGATGTGATGGAAAAAGCCAATTTTAAACGCAATCCGCGTGAGTGGTGGCATTTTTCCATAGGCGATCAGATGTGGGCTTGGTTACATAATCAAGCCGATTTAAGTAAAAATTTTATAGCACGCTACGCTAGGCTAATGTAAGTACTTAATTATTGTTTATTAATAGTTGATTGTTGTGAGTTCCAAACAACAAACAACACTTATACATCTTGAGGATTAAGGCGTTCCATTACTTTAGTTGTATATGTACCTATTGGACTCCATAATAAAAAAGGTACAAGTAATAATGTTGCCCAAGCAGAAGTGGGAAAAACTGCGATCGCTAATATCACCCCAATCACAAAACCTGCTCCACCAAGAATTGTACCCACTCTCAAATTACGAGTCCTAAACATTACGGGAGTGTAGGCGATAGTAACTATTTCTAAAAGCAAATATAATCCCATTAATAACCAGGTTGTGGTCGTCCCTGGATTTTTTTCCCAAACAATATAAGCAGACCAAGCACCACAAACAAATATCACAGTCCAAATCACAGGAATTGCTGCTTCAAATGTTAGCCATCTTGGTCTTTGTAGGCGTTTAAACCATTTGCGATCGCTAGGAGTGATAAAGTTTGCAGCTAAAGCAACTAAGAAAGCAACCCCACCAATTACCATCCAAGATTTAATCATGCATTATTGCCTCATCCTTTGCGATATAGTCAGATTTTGTCAATTTACCCCTTTATTAATCATCCATCCTTAGGTTTAGGGAGCATCCCAATTTTTGAAAAAACAAGAGCGAATAAAATTCGCGGCTACACAAAGATAGACGCTCGTCAGGCGGCTTCTTGAATCTCACCGACTTACTTAATAGCTTCACAAGTTTATTTAACAAAAGAAGAATCCTTTAACTGTTTTGCAACTTGCGACGCTCCAAATTGTGCTTCTGGTTTGTAAGTATACCAATATGCCCAGGCAATTAACAAAAAAAGAATTACATATACGGATTACAGAGCGTAGAATGAATAAGCTACGTTTATACGCAGCACAAAAAGATAAGACAATTACTCAAGTTGTTGAAGAGTTGTTAGACGATCTACCTGAACCAAAAAAACTTGACATCGTGGAAGGCTAAAGCCTTCACCAGTGGTTTTCATCCCTGGGTTGAAGCCACAGGGTTTTCAACCTACAGTCTTATAATGTTCTATTAGCATACCTGACTCAATAACCACTGCATTGCACTTTCCACATCGCTGACTTTCTCTCCTGTTGGAGTCGGTGGACGCTTCACCATCACCACCTTAATTCCTAGCTCCCGCGCCGCAATTATCTTGGCATAAGTAGCATCACCACCGCTATTCTTGCTTACCAACGTATCAATCTGATATTCGATTAACAGTCGGCGTTCGTTGTCTAGAGCAAAAGGACCGCGATCGCACAATATCATCCCTGCTGGAACCAACGCATCAACCGCAGGTAGATCAATCAACCGCATCAAAAACCAAATATTTTCCAAACTAGCAAAAGGTGCAATTTGCTGTCTACCGATAGTCAAAAATACCCGTTTGGCAAATTTAGGTAACACACTCGCAGCTACTTCCACACTATCAACCTCTATCCACTCATCCCCAGGAACTTGTAGCCATTCGGGACGAATAAACATCAAATGAGGGATATTACAACTTACAGCAGCACTAGCCGCATTCCAAGATATTTGGGCCGCAAACGGATGAGTAGCATCAATTAGCAAATCTATTTTCGCTTCACGCAGATATTCAACCAAACCAGCTTCCCCACCAAAACCACCAATCCGCACCATTCCCATAGGCGCTTGCGGGTTACTAGTGCGACCTGCTAAAGATGTAATCACTTCTATTTGCTCAATCACCGAAGCTTTAGCCGCTAACTCAGTAGCATCACCTGTTCCACCAAGAATAAGAAGACGTTTCATATCAATGGTTGGTTGTTAGTGGTTATTTTTCCCGCTCCCCGATTCTCGCTCCAGCAATTCCGTTGCTTGTGAATCTTGACTGATAATCTCACCTTTACGGTCAAACAATACAGTACCAACTTTCAAGCTGACATTTGCATATTTCTGCACATAAGCTGTGGCTTTCTGACTGATTTTTTCAGCTAGTTTCCCAAACACTAATTCTGACAATCCTAGTTCGATTAATTTTTTGTGTGCTGCATCGGCGGTTTTGGCTTCTAAAACTACGCCTACAGCCTGTAAATCACCACCAACAGCTACTACAGCAGCGCTAATTATTTCTAATTTGGCATCTGCTAAATGACTGGAAGTATTGAAAATACCCCCTGCTAGCTTAATTAGTTTACCTTGATATCCCAACAACAAAACAGAAGTTGCATGGTAGAGTCCAGCTTCTACAAGCATAGCACCAATCCAGTTACCAGTTTGTGCGATCGCTGACTCTGGTATACCTAAACGTTGAGCAACTTGCATACCATTGCTACCTATACAAAATACTAAGTCAGTACAATCCCTGAGTTTAGTTTGCAATGATTGGCGAAATTCTTCTAGATGATCAGCCGCAGACAGGGGTTGAGAAATACCACTAGTTCCCAACAATGACAGTCCCTCTAAAATGCCAAAAGCTTCATTGGAAGTGCGTTGTGCCAATTGGCGACCTTCGGGAAGAATAATCGATACTGTTAATGTTTGCTCTGGAGAAATCAGGGGTAGTAAATTCGCATCAAACAAACGACGAGCATAGCTATAAATAGCTGCTTCCCCAGCAGCAGTTTTTCCTAAACCTTCACCAGCTTCTAAAAT
The DNA here is from genome assembly GCA_051172755.1 of Nostochopsis sp. Lineage (GTDB taxonomy): Bacteria > Cyanobacteriota > Cyanobacteriia > Cyanobacteriales > Nostocaceae > Pelatocladus. The sequence continues at coordinate 277,721 of JBMNDX010000001.1, forward strand.
CAAAGCTTGAGACTGTCGTTGTGACAATCTCACCCAAGCCCAAATAGGTGTATTTCTAGTTAGGTCTAGATTATCACCAGGATCACTGAGGGTAATAGCTAGAGCGCTATGTGGTTCTAGCATTGCTATTTGAGAGATGGGAATTTCTGCTTTTCCAGGTAGCAGATCAATCTCAACAGATACCTGTGAGTTTATCTTGTTACTTAGATGTAGCAAAGCAGCCTTAGCGGCAGCCACTGCAAATACTGGTAGAGTGTAACCTGTACGAGCCATAGATAGGAAGTTTAGATTTGCGATTTTGCAACACACAACACACACAACTGTACCTGCCGTCCCGTTAAGAATTTTTCGTCATCATTTTGGGCATGTAGAGACTAGCAGGTGCAACGTCTCTACATGGTTTAAATGTCAATAGGGACATCCAAAAATTAAATTACTCAATTCCTGCGTTCAATACAACGATCAAATTTTTTCTCCCTCTGCTTCCCTTGCTTCCTCTGCTCTCCCTGCTTGCCAAAGCAATTGATTATTTTTTTATTTGGAAGTCCCATATGGTTTGATTAAATTAGAGGCGGGACTAGTAGTCCACCACACCAACTTTGAGGGGTTTGTAGTGAGCGCTACCCTGCGGTAACGCTGCGCGTAAAGCGCTCATAGAGGACTAAAGTCCTCACTACAAACTCAGCATAGTTCGTGGGTCGAGTACTAGATTTATGTTTTAGTAAAGCGAACACCGATGCACACAGATGAACACCAATGGACAGACGTTATATCTACACTCGTAGGTGGTTGAAAAGATGCTTGCTTGCTTTGATGACTGCACTTTTGGTTATTTTTGAGTTTAATCTTAACTCTGGTATACAGCTTGCTGTTCCTTTCGCTCAAGCAAAGAGTGATTCTCACCAATCAAATGCCCAATCTTTAGTTACACAAGCTCAAAAACTCTATGAGGCTGGAAATTACACTCTAGCAGTCAAGATTTTACAACAGGCAATAGAGGTTTTTCAAGCTAATGGAGATCAGCTAGGGCAAGCTATGGCGTTCAGTAATTTTGCTTTAGTTGTGAAGCAACTCGGACAGATACAAGCTGCGTATAGTTACATTACAAAAAGTTTAGAAATTCTGAAAACTAACCACAATTCACAACTTCTAGCCCAAAGCTTAGAAATTCACGGAAATTTGCTATTGGAATTAGGCAAAACTCAAGAAGCTTCAGATAGTTGGCAACAATCTGCTAAAATTTACACGCAATTGGGTGATGAAGTTGGTAAAATTCGTACCTTAATTAATCTTGCTCAAGCTGAACAAACTTTGGGGCTTTACCGTCAAGCACGCACAAATTTACAGGAGCTGGTTAAATCTGTGCAGAAACAGCCAGATTCTGTAATCAAAATAACTCTCTTCCGCAGTCTTGGTGATGTTCTGGAATTAGTTGGTGAGTTAGCTGAGTCTGAAAAATCTTTGCTGCAAAGTCGTGATTTGGCTCAAAAATTACGATCGCCTGACCAATTAGCACAAACATTGCTCAGTTTAGGTAACATTCAACGTGGTTTAGGTAACAATGCTAGCTATCAACAAAATGCTATTAATGGAGAACGACCCACACCTTTACGCTACGTCACCTCTGATCTCAATAGTCCAATTTCTGATCAGGTTTCTAAATATTATCAACAAGCTGTCCAATTTTATGATCAGGCGGCTACTGTATCTAACTCACCAGTCGTGCAAGTTCAGGCAAAACTCAATCAATTAAGCGTATTGCTAGAAATGCACAATTGGTCACAAGCACAGCAATTATATATTGATATCCAACCTCGATTAAACCAAATTCCGATTAACCAAACAGCAATTTTTGCTCGGATTAATTTAGCCCACAGTTTAGTACATTTAAAACAAGCTACCAACATAGATATACCTGGATGGAAAGAAATTGCTCAAAATTTAGCAACTGCAATTAAACAAGCTAGAAGTATTGGGGATCAACGTTCAGAAGCTTACGCCTTGGGTATTCTGGGGGGAGTGTACCTAGAAACAAAAGATTTCGCCAATGCTCAAAAGCTGAGTGAGCAGGGATTAAAAATAGCTCGGAGTCTGCAAATGGGGGATATTGCTTACTTATGGCAATGGCAACTAGGACACATATTTAAAATGGAAAACAATATTCCAAGTGCGATCGCATCCTACGAGCAAGCATATAATACCCTTAAATCTCTTCGCCAGGATTTAGTTGCCCTCAATCCAGATGTACAGTTTTCTTTTCGAGATAATGTTGAGCCTGTCTATCGCCAATTTGTAGATTTACTTTTGCAACCCCAAGATCAGAGTGGGAAAATTAATCAAAAAAATTTAAAAAAAGCTCGTGAAGTAATTGAAGCTTTGCAGTTCACAGAACTAGAAAACTTTTTTCGACAAGCGTGTTTGCAAGCTTCAACCGATATTGATGAGGTGGTTGATAAAACTAATTATCAAACCGCAGTCATTTATCCAATTATTTTAAAAGACCGTCTTGAAATTATTCTCAAGCTGCCGAAGAAAAATGAACTTGAATACTACACTATTAATCAACAGGCGAATGAAGTTGAAAAAAACCTAGAGAAACTACAGCGATCGCTTACAGAACCCGATAAAATTAATGATGTGAAGAAATTATCAGGACAATTATATAGCTGGTTGATTCAACCACTAGAGAATAAATTGATAGAGATGAAGATCAAAACATTGGTATTCGTCTTAGATGGTTCTTTGCGAAATATCCCAATGGCTGTTCTTTATGATCACAAAGAGGAAAAATTTTTAATCCAAAAATATGCTGTTGCTCTAGCTCCCGGTTTGCAACTAGTTGATCCCAAGCCTTTACAGAGAAGAAAAATTTATGCTTTAACTGCTGGAGTCAGTCAAAAACGCGAAATTGAAGGTCGATCTTTTGCTCCTCTCAAAAAGGTGAAAGACGAATTGGATAAAATTCAGTCAGCTATACCTAAACATAAACGACTTCTCAATCAGAATTTTACTGAAGAAAATGTGCGTAGTCAGATCAAAGAAGCATCATATACTGTTGTTCACATCGCAACTCACGGTGAGTTTAGTTCTAATGCCGAGAAAACTTTTATTCTAACTTGGGATAAACTTTTAAAAGTCAAGGATTTTGATCAATTATTGCGTTTAGGTAACTCTAGTAAATCTCGTGCTATTGAATTACTTGTGCTGAGTGCTTGTCAAACTGCTGTGGGAGACAAGCGAGCCGCATTAGGACTTGCTGGGATCGCAGTCCGAGCAGGCGCACGCAGTACATTAGCAACTTTGTGGTCTGTTGATGATGAGTCTACAGCTGACCTCATGATTAAATTTTATAAACAGTTAGAAGACCGTAAACTTACTAAAGCTGAAGCTCTCCAGCGCGCTCAATTGGATTTGTTAAGTAAAGATGAAATTCCCTATTTTTGGGCGCCCTATGTTTTAGTGGGGAATTGGTTGTAGGGAACGGGGATTGGGGAAGGTGGGGCCCCTGGAGAGGATAAGGGGTAATGGGGATAAACTAATGAGTAATATCTAACTTTGTCCAAGTGTTGTAGAACGGAAAGTGTCTGCGGGTAAGTAGGTAGGCATAATTAAATGTAAGATAGAACCTCACCCCCTTCCCCTCTCCTTGGCAAGGAGAGGGGTGGCTTTAGCCGGGGTGAGGTTTTATATTTAATTCGACCCAGTTACTTATATAAAATAGATAGGAGCTTTTTTATCTATCAAAAGTAGAAATTTAGCATCAATTTTTGCAGAGCAGACCACCGCATCTATAAGCTTGTGACATTTTTTATGACTTCTCAGATTCGCTATTTGATGTGTCCGCCTGACCACTACGATGTGGACTATGTAATTAATCCCTGGATGGAGGGGAATATTCATAAGTCATCGCGCGATCGCGCTGTGCAGCAGTGGCATCAACTTTATCACATCCTTAAAGAACACGCGATTGTAGATTTAGTGCCACCCCAGCAAGGCTGGCCGGATATGGTGTTCACGGCTAATGCTGGTCTGGTGTTGGGAGAGACAGTAGTTTTAAGTCGCTTTTTGCATAAAGAGCGTCAAGGAGAAGAACCGTATTTTAAGCAATGGTTTGAGGAAAACGGCTACAAAGTCTATGAATTACCCAAAGATTTGCCGTTTGAGGGAGCAGGTGATGCACTCTTAGATCGGGAAGGACGCTGGCTATGGGCGGGATACGGTTTCCGTTCAGAGTTAGATTCTCATCCCTATCTGGCCAAATGGCTGGATATTGAGGTGTTATCTCTGCGGTTGATAGACGATCGCTTCTATCACTTGGATACTTGTTTTTGTCCATTAAAAGATGGTTATTTGCTTTACTATCCTGCGGCTTTTGATTCCTACTCCAATCGTCTAATTGAAATGCGAGTAGCGCCAGAAAAGCGGATAGCGCTCGCTGAGGCTGATGCTGTGAACTTCGCCTGTAATGCGGTGAATGTGGATCGCATCGTGATTATGAACAAAGCTAGCGATCGCTTGAAGGAAAATTTGGTGAATGTGGGTTTCCAAATTATTGAAACACCACTCACAGAATTTCTCAAAGCTGGGGGTGCAGCCAAATGTTTGACTCTGCGCTCAACAGAACCAGTCAGAGAAGAAGTTCATGCTACTGTGTCGGTAGAAAGCCGCATCCTTCGCATGGAAGGACATTTGCTTGATGCTGGCTTGATTAACCGCGCTTTAGATTTGATTATAGATAACGGCGGTAGCTTCCAGGTTCTCAACTTTAACTTGGGAGAACAACGACAAAGTACCTCAGCCGCAGAGGTGAAGGTATCGGCTCCCTCTCATGAGGTAATGGAAGAAATCATCTCCCAACTCATTGATTTGGGTGCGGTTGACTTGCCGCAAGATGAGCGAGATGTCAAGCTAGAACCAGTGATTATGTCTGGTGTCGCTCCCGATGACTTCTATGTCAGCACGATTTATCCCACCGAGATCCGGATTAATGGTGAGTGGGTGACAGTACACAATCAACGCATGGACGGAGCGATCGCGATTTCCCAAACTCCCCAAGGTTTGATAGCACGGTGTAAAATCTTACGTGATTTGGTAGTTGGCGAACATGTGGTTGTGGATGTCCAAGGTATCCGCACCATTCGCAAAACAGAATCACGGGAAAAACGCAATGCTGAAGAATTCAGCTTTATGTCAGCAGGGGTTTCCAGCGAACGGCGCGTAGAATTAGTCGTTGAGCAGGTGGCCTGGGAGCTACGTAAAATACGGGATACAGGTGGTAAAGTTGTTGTCACTGCTGGTCCAGTAGTAATTCATACTGGCGGTGGCGAACATCTATCACGGCTAATTCGCGAAGGATACGTACAAGCGCTGTTGGGAGGAAATGCGATCGCTGTCCACGACATCGAACAATCGATCATGGGTACTTCCCTCGGTGTCGATATGAAGCGGGGTGTAGCAGTACGCGGCGGACACCGCCACCACTTGAAGATCATCAACACCATCCGGCGTTACGGTAGTATTGCCAAAGCTGTAGAAGCTGGGGTAATTAACAATGGTGTCATGTATGAATGTGTCAAAAATAACGTACCTTTTTCTCTAGCTGGTTCCATTCGGGATGATGGCCCCTTACCTGATACCCAAATGGATTTAATTAAAGCTCAAGAAAAATACGCCGAACTACTCAAAGGTGCAGAGATGATTTTGATGTTGTCATCAATGCTGCATTCTATTGGTGTAGGTAATATGACGCCTGCGGGTGTGAAGATGGTTTGTGTAGATATCAACCCAGCAGTAGTCACAAAGTTAAGCGATCGAGGTTCGATTGAATCACTGGGTGTGGTGACAGATGTGGGATTATTCCTGAGTTTGTTGACCCAGCAGTTGGATAAATTGACAAGTCCCTATACTGCGAAGATGGGGTAATAGGTAATTTGGTAATGGGTAATCGGCCAATTACCCATTACCAAATTCTGAGTCCCCCTGTGGGCGAGGAATTTTATCTTTCCCTATTTTTTATATTTAAACCCACCAAAGACGTTGCACCTGCTAGTCTCTACATGCCCAAAATTATGACGAAAAATCCTATCCCTTGCAGAGCAGTATTAGAATCCATCTGTTTTTTGAGCTTTGTTAAGTTTTATGATAGTAATGAACCACAAAGGACACAAAGAACACAAAGGGAACAGAGATGCAAGGAGTTGCTTTTGCTAGAAGGTTAAGGGTTAATTGGGTGAGTTTTGTTGCTGATTTTCTATTAGCAGGAATGGTGGTGGGGCCGCTTGCTGCTCCTTTTTTGTCCACTTCTGGGTTTTTTGTTTTACCTGGGATTGCGGAAATTATTTATTTCATGGGTCGTCATGTCTGTCCCCAACCAGAGATGGGAGTGAGTTTGGCGTCACCGTTTCTCATGGCTGTATGTATGCGTTGTTACGGCACAGTTATGGGTTTGCTGTTGACTCGGTTGTTGTGTGGGGTGACTGGTGGTAAAGGTTTTTACTGGCTGCATCAATATGGTTGGAGTGGTGCAGCACTTGCGAGTGTGTTGATGATGGCTTATCCGTTAGAGTTAGCCGCAGAGGTGTTAGGGTGGTGGAGTTTTAATAATTATGTTGTAACTTTATTTGGATTAGTGACGGGTTTGGCGTGGGGATTATTTACTATGCCACTATTAAACATCTCCGATAATTAAATATGCGTCAGCCATAATCCTTGTAGAGACGCGAAATTACCCTGCGGGAAACAAGCCAAGCTACGCGTCTCTACTACTACAAAATTATAAACTTATACAAAAATTCCCCCTTCCCTTACCAAAATAGCTCAAAAATAATTAAAGCAAAACCACCCTAGTAGTGCAATTATGAGTTATAGAATGGATCGCCGCGCTTATGCGGAAACCTACGGGCCGACAGTAGGCGATCGCATCCGCCTAGCCGATACAGAACTATTTATCGAAGTCGAACAAGACTTCACCACCTACGGCGATGAAGTGAAATTCGGCGGTGGTAAAGTCATTCGTGATGGGATGGGACAATCCCCCATATCCAACGCCGATGGTGCTGTTGATATGGTAATCACCAATGCTTTGATTCTCGATTGGTGGGGTATCGTCAAAGCAGATATCGGCATTAAAGATGGCAAAATCTTCAAAATGGGTAAAGCCGGCAATCCCTATATTCAAGACAATATAGATATTATTATCGGTCCTGGTACAGAAGTCGTTGCTGGCGAAGGAATGATGATCACGGCTGGTGGTATTGATTCCCATATCCACTTTATTTGTCCCCAACAAATTGAAGTTGCGATCGCATCCGGAATTACCACAATGATCGGGGGTGGTACTGGGCCAGCTACAGGTACAAATGCGACTACATGTACACCTGGTCCTTGGAATATTTACCGAATGCTGCAAGCTGCCGATGCCTTTCCTGTAAACCTGGGATTTTTAGGTAAAGGCAACACCAGTCAACCTCAAGGGCTTGTAGAACAAATTTTAGCTGGTGCAATGGGGTTAAAACTCCACGAAGATTGGGGAACTACGCCAGCAACGATTGATACTTGTCTCAATATTGCTGATGAGTACGATGTACAAGTAGCAATTCATACTGACACCCTTAACGAAGCAGGATTTGTAGAAGACACCATCGCCGCTTTTAAAAATCGTGTCATCCACACCTACCACACCGAAGGCGCAGGTGGAGGACACGCACCGGATATCATTAAAGTCTGCGGTGAGGCAAATGTTTTACCATCCTCCACCAACCCCACCCGTCCTTACACGGTTAACACCCTTGATGAACACTTGGATATGTTGATGGTTTGCCATCATCTTGATCCAGGAATTGCTGAAGATGTGGCGTTTGCTGAGTCACGCATCCGTCGCGAAACCATTGCTGCTGAAGACATTTTGCACGATTTAGGGGCGTTTAGCATGATCTCTTCTGACTCCCAAGCAATGGGAAGAGTTGGAGAAGTAATAATTCGCACTTGGCAGACAGCACATAAAATGAAAGTGCAACGGGGAAGCCTTAATAGAGACACTCTAGCCGATAACTTTCGAGCCAGACGCTATGTTGCTAAATATACTATTAACCCAGCGATTACTCATGGAATTTCTGAGTATGTGGGTTCAGTCGAAGAAGGTAAATTAGCAGATTTATGTTTGTGGCGTCCCGCATTTTTTGGTGTGAAACCAGAGATAGTCATAAAAGGTGGAGCGATCGCATGGTCGCAAATGGGAGATGCTAATGCTAGTATTCCCACACCCCAACCTGTACATATGCGTCCGATGTTTGGCAGTTTTGCGGGTGCGCGTCACGCGACATCCTTGACTTTCCTGTCGCAAACAGCATTAGAAAATGAGATTCCTAGTCAGTTGAAGTTGCAAAAGCAAGCAGTTGCAGTGTCTGGAACACGCCAGTTAAGTAAGCAGGATATGAAGTTGAATGATGCACTACCGCAGATGGAAGTCGATCCAGAAACCTATGAAGTTAGGGCTGATGGAGAATTACTGACCTGTGAACCAGCAACGGTTTTACCAATGGCGCAACGTTATTTTTTGTTCTAAGAGGAGTTCATTAAAAAACAAAAAAGATGATTAATAAACTGCATTTTAAGCCTTCTTACTCTGTTGAACCAATAGAACCAGACCAAGTATTTCTGTTATCGGAAAGAGAAGCAGTTTTATTAAGCGATCGCCTTTCTTGTCGGATAGCTTCTTTACTACGAGAAAACCATTATAGCGTTGACGAAATTATTGAGATCATTCAACTGGAATCACTGCAAGAACAAACATATTCTCCAGAAAATGCTGACTTTTTCCAAAGTCTTCTTGATCTCAGTATCAAAACTCAATATGCTCTATTCCAAATGGAACAACAAGGCTATTTGGTCTCACAAGATGATTCACTCCCTTCCCACTTAGCCATCTTTTGCCATCATCTCAATATTGCACCGATGATAGCCGCTCAACGGTTGCAATCAACTACAGTCGCCGTCAAAACCTGTGGTTCTCTTCCCACCGATGACTTGATCACTGTCCTCAAATCTCTGGATATTCAACTAGCAGATACGGGAGACATCACCATAGTCTTGACTGACGACTACCTCCACCCCCACCTAGAGGAATTGAATCAACAAGCCTTAAAGTCCCAATCTCCCTGGATGCTAGTCAACCCTTTAGGAACAATTCTGTGGATAGGGCCGATATTTCATCCTCACAAAACCGGCTGTTGGGAATGTCTGGCACGTCGCTTACGAGATAATAGACCAATTACCAGCTACCTGCACAGGCATAAACAGATTTCTCTATCCTCTCCTCTCGGATTCCTGGCTTCTACAGTGCAAACGGCACTAGGAATAGTAACCACAGAGGTTTTTAAGTGGATTGTTCAAGGGGAAAATCAACGATTAGCAGGGACTCTCATCACCTATGACACCTTGAGTCTCGACACCCAAGAACATATCGTTGTCAAGCGTCCCCAATGTCCTAGTTGCGGAGAACAAGTCAAGGGATTAGAGAAGCAACCCCTACCCATTGTTTTAGGACACCGTCAGAAAAGTTTTATCACAGACGGAGGACATCGTTCTTGTTCACCTCAAGAAACTTTAAGCAAATATCAACATCATATTAGTCCGATTACAGGTATTGTCCGAGAATTGAAGAAAATACCAGGGAATGGCTTTACGCATACATATATTGCCAAGCATCATTTTCAAAGCATCTTTGATGATTTCAACAGCTTACGTCAAAATATTGGTGGTAGAAGTGGAGGTAAAGGTAGGACTGATATTCAAGCCCAGGCTAGCGGTTTTTGCGAAGCGATTGAGAGATATTCTGGCGTATTTCAGGGAGATGAAATCAGATACAAAAGCAGTTACCAACAGTTGGGAGACAAAGCGATTCATCCCAATGCTTGTATGAATTTCAGCCCCAAACAATACCAGGATCGCGAACAATGGAATGCTGAGTGTCAAGGTTGGTTTCAAAAAGTTCCCGCACCCTTTGATATAGAAAGAGAAATTGACTGGACACCAGTTTGGTCTTTAACCCATCAGGAATTTAAATATCTACCAACAGCTTACTGCTATTATGGCTATCCTCAATCTGATCAACCAGACTGTTGGGCAGACTCCAATGGCTGTGCCGCAGGTAATACTCTCGAAGAAGCTATTCTCCAAGGATTTATGGAATTAGTCGAACGGGATTGTGTAGCCATGTGGTGGTATAATAATTTACTCAAACATGAAGTAGATTTAGGGAGTTTTGATGAGCCTTATTTTAAAACTTTGAATAAATATTATCAAGCTATTGACAGGCAGCTATGGGTATTAGATATTACTAATGACCTCAATATTCCCGCCTTTGCTGCTATTAGTCGCAAAACGGATAAAGATGTAGAAGATATTATCTTAGGATATGGCGCTCATTTTGATCCGAAGCTGGCGATTAGTCGAGCTTTAACGGAGGTTAACCAAATTCTACCTAACGTGTTATCAGCTAACGCGGATGGTAGTACTCAATATCCACCATCAGGCGATCGCCTAGCGATCGAATGGTGGAAATCTGCGAAGGTATCAAATCTACCTTATCTCCTTCCTGATGAGCAAACCATCCCTAAAGTCTATGCAGATTATCCCCAACTGGCAAGTGACGACCTCCTAGAAGATGTCAAGCTTTGCCAACAAATCGTCGAGAACAATGATCTAGAAATGCTCGTTCTAGATCAGACTCGCCCCGACATTGGACTGAGAGTAGCCAAAGTAATTGTACCGGGAATGCGCCATATGTGGAAACGTTTAGGTTCAGGAAGACTTTATGATGTTCCCGTAAAAATGGGTTCGTTGCAACAACCTCTTACAGAAGAACAATTCAACCCCTATCCAATGTGGATGTAACTTACATCTATTAGACATCTGGTGATAATTAAATATGCGTCAGTAGAGACGCGAAATTTCGCGTCTCTACCTTTTCGGGAATTTCGCGTCTCTACCTTTTCGGGAATTTCGCGTCTCTACCTTTTCGGGAATTTCGCGTCTCTACCTTTTCGGGAATTTCGCGTCTCTACTTTTTCGAGAATTTCGCGTCTCTACTTTTTCGAGAATTTCGCGTCTCTACTTTATAGGTATAACTATGCTGCATGGATACAAAATTATTGATGCTGATTCCCATGTGATTGAGCCTCCGCAAATGTGGGCTAATTACCTCGCCCCTGAATTTAAACACTTTGCACCCTCCCCAGAGATGAAAATTCAAGGGGAAGACATTGTAGAAAAGATATCCCAGCAAGTGCGAGAAGAGGGCGATCGCCAGATGATGCAAGCTCACCCTAATGCTTATTTTCATCGCTACGATCCAGAATCTCACCTGCAAGCAATGTTGGAGATGGGAGTTGATATAGCCTTTATTTATCCAACTTACGGACTCTGGCTTTTTGCTATTGATAGTATGCCAAAAGAAGTTGTAGGAGCCTTCACCCATGCTTACAACACTTGGTTATACGAAGAATTTTGTAGCTATGCTCCAGACAAATTGAAAGGAGTAGGAGCAATTAATCTTCATGCACCAGAGCAAATGGTGTCAGAATTACATCGCATCGCCGATTTTGGCTGGAAATCTGTCTTTTTACGCCCTAACCCCGTTAAAGGGCGACTATTGAGCGATCGTGCTTATGAGCCATTTTGGACAGCCTGCGAAGAGCTAGGTATAGCCGTCGGAATTCATGAAGGAACCCACAGTCGCTTACCAACCACAGGTGCAGATCGGTTTCATACTCGTTTTGCTCTGCACGCTTGTTCTCATCCCATAGAACAGATGATGGCATTATTAGCGTTGATTGAAGGAGGAGTGCTAGAACGTCACCCTAATTTGCGGGTAGCTTTTCTAGAGTCTGGCTGTGGTTGGCTCCCCTACTGGCTCTGGCGACTAGATGAAGAGTACAAAAATTTATTTTGGGAAGTCAAGTATCAGGTTAAAATCAAGCCATCTGAATATTTTCATCGTCAATGTTTTGTGGCTATTGAACCTTCTGAACCTTACTTGCCTCAAATTATTGAGTACATCGGTGCTGATAACTTAATCTTCGGCTCTGATTATCCTCATATGGATCATCAGTCGGACATTGTGAAAAAAGTTCTAGAACTTGAGGTGCAGTTATCTCAAGAAACAGTACAAAAGATTGTTTGTGATAATCCCAGATGTTTTTACAATTTGGCTTGAAAGTTTCTAAAGTTTGTTAATCCTCAGGAGAAAATATCATTATGCCCTCAGCAAATACCACAAATCCAATACATATAGGTAGCGGAGCAGATGCAATGGAATCAGGCTCCTGGTTTGAGGATGCCTATTATCAGATACTATTAGTTAAACCTATCCCCGATAAAACTCCGGGAAAATTTATAAGTACAACAATAGTAGCTGGACAAAGAAAAAGTCCAACACCTGAAAAAGATGTCATAAATTTTTCTGACTATAAGCTTGATCAGAAGACGATAGACAGGCTAAGTTCTTATCCCAAACCTCCAGATTTTGACCAGACAAATATAAATATAGCCACATATTTACCTTCTCCTGGAGTAGTTTTTCCCACAGGCTTTATAGAGACTTTAGCTAGAAAATGCTTAGATTCTAAAACTTCGTTCATAGATTTACTAGGTACTCACTCCATTGAGCTAAGTAATTTTTATGAACCGATCCGAACTCTACTGCATACTCGCAAAACATCCCAGCTAATTGCCAAAACCTGGTATACCTACTTACATGCAAACAAACAGGGAAATGGAGAACTGTGGAATTATTTTATTAGGGGTGAATGGGATCAATTTGTTGGCGATCAAACTGATATTTTGGATGGTCTCATCGCCAGAGAAATTTTCCTTGCTGATCAAAATTCCTCTTCTGAACATCTTGAACCACAAAACCTCGACATATACTACCCACTTAAATCTCAATATGAAGGTACAAACACAAGATTTTTGATTTTGCCTAATAGTAAAGCTTGGCAGGGAATTACTTTGAGCTTATTGCTATCAGGACACGCATATTATGGGCTAGATAAAGACGGAAAATATACGGACAATCAAGCAGAAATAGTCAGCTATCACCAAATTTCTCAACCCATTTTGAGTACAGGTGAAATAGTCATGAAGTATGGTTTAGAGGTATCTTGGGAAAAATTTAAAGGTGATATAATAGAAATGGCGTTAAGTCCTGGAAACAATTCTATTGCTTATAAAGCTATTATTCCCTATCCGCCAATACCTTCTCAAGATAATCTAAGTATCGATAATATTAAAGCATGGGCTGATGCTGAAGACGATCCAAATATAGACGATGAAATACAACTTCCCTTTTATCATAAGACAACAAAACCTAATCAGACAACAGAAGAATATTTAATAGATGTGCAATATTTTTCACCTCCATTTCCTTACATACCACTAAGTTGTAGTTAAACATATCGGGAGCATCCTAAGAGGTTGTTTGAAAAGTCTTAATTATTACTTACCTGGGCGACTAGAAGTCGCGACTACAAAGACAAAACCCGCGTAGGCGGGTTATAAATCATTGATTTTTTATTAGCCCAGGTAGACGGACTTCCCTACTCTACGAGAAGCCGCTACACGTCGCGTTTGTGTAGTAGCGAATTATATTCGCCCAATACTTTTCAAACACCCTCTAAGCTTGCCTAATTACACATACTTTTAAAACTAGGTAATGCTCCTAAGTAAGACAGGCGCAAATAATCAAAGGTTTGTAGTGTAGACGCTCGTAAGAGCGGCTTCAGTGTAGGGTGGACTTTAGTTCTCAAGAAAGGACTAAAGTCCTTACTACGAACTTATTTGAATAATTTTACTTTTAGATTTGATACTTAATCTACGTATTTTCTCACGATTAAATTCGGACTGCTATAGTAATTAATTTAATTTATAAATACCTTTATTGATGGATAGCATACTAAATTACCAGGTTATTGAAAAAATCTATGAAAGTGCTAATTCCTTTGTTTATCGAGGTATTCTCAAGCCAGAGAACCAACCGATTATTCTAAAAATTCTCAAAGAAAATTACCCCACAACCGCAGAATTAACTCGATATAAACAAGAATATGAGATTATCCGTTCCTTAAAAGTAGATAACATTATCAAAGCCTACGAATTACAGCGAACTCAAAATAGTTTAGTAATGCTTTTGGAAGACTTTGGGGGTCAATCTTTAAAACAGTTATTATCCAAGCATCAATGTAGTTTACAAGAATTTCTTACCGTTGCCATCAAGACTACAGAGAGTTTAGCAGCCATTCACAACGCTAATATTATCCACAAAGACATTAACCCTGCCAACATAGTTTATAACCCGGAAACTGAACAACTCAAAATTATTGACTTTGGAATTTCTACTCGTTTATCCCAAGAAAATCAAACGGTTTGGAACATCAATCAATTAGAAGGAACTTTAGCTTATATTGCCCCAGAGCAAACTGGTAGAATGAACCGAGGGATAGATTACCGCAGTGATTTTTATTCTCTGGGTGTGACATTCTATGAAGTAGTGACTCATCAACTTCCATTTGAAACTAATGATCCGATGGAATTAGTTCATTGTCACATCGCGCAACATCCGAAACCACCTCATGAACTAATCTCTTCTATTCCCTTGACAGTATCCAATATTGTCATGAAATTGCTAGCTAAAATCCCAGAGGAACGCTACCAAAGTGCTTGGGGAATCAAAGCAGATTTAGAAACCTGTCTTCAGCAATTAAAAACTTTAGGACAAATTTATCAATTTCCTTTAGGGAGTCAGGATATTTTCGATAAGTTTCATATTCCCCAAAAACTCTACGGTCGAGAACAGGAAATAACTCAACTATTAACCACCTTTGAGCGAGTCAGCCAAGGTACTACTGAGATGATACTGGTTTCTGGTTATTCAGGAATTGGTAAATCTGCCTTGATTAATGAAATTCACAAACCTATTACACGTCAACGAGGATATTTCATTCATGGCAAATTTGACCAGTTGCAACGAGATATCCCCTACGCAGCGATCGCACAAGCTTTTCAAGGCTTAATGCGTCAACTCCTGAGTGAACCTGAAATAATCCTACAAACTTGGAAAGAGAAAATATTAGCAGCTTTGGGAAATAATGGTCAAATTATCATTGATGTAATTCCTGATGTAGAAAAGATTATCGATAAACAGCCACCTATTGAGGAACTAGGAGCAACTGAAGCCCAAATTCGGTTTAATTTATGCTTTGAAAGGTTTATTAGCATTTTTAGCCAAAAAGAACATCCCTTAGTTATCTTCCTTGATGATTTACAGTGGGTAGATTTACCATCTTTGAATTTAATCGAGCGATTAATGACCAATGCTGACAGCCAATATTTATTGATGATAGGAGCATACCGAGATAATGAAGTCAGTCCTACCCATCCTTTAATGCACACCTTAGAGCAAATTAAAAAGGCAGAAGCTACAGTCAATCAAATTATGCTTCAATCTTTGGGAATTAACCATGTTAATCAATTAATTACTGATACCCTGAATTGCTCAGTAGAATATTCACAACCTCTAGCAGAGTTAGTAACTCAAAAAACTGGTGGAAATTCTTTTTTTATAATTCAATTATTAGAAACATTCTACAAAGAAAAGCTCTTAGTATTTAATACTCCTGAATTTACCCTGAATAAGGAAGAAAGTAAAGAGGGGTTTTGGCAGTGGGATATTGAGCAAATTCAAAGAGTAGGAATAACTGATAATGTAATTGATTTAATGGTCAGGAAAATTGAAAAACTCGATAAAAATACCCAAAATATCTTAAAATTAGCTGCCTGTATCGGAAACCAATTCAATTTAGAAATACTTTCCGTTGTCAATATAAAATCCCAAACAGTTACCTCTCAAGAACTACAGCCAGCACTCAAGGAAGGATTGATTGTTCCCCTAAGTAAAGATTATAAAGTACCCCTCCTATGGAATCAGGAGGAAATGTCAAGTGATTCTGCTGAAATCTCCTCTGCTTTCATCCCTAAATATCCAGAATCTATCCTTTATAAATTTTTGCATGACCGAGTTCAACAAGCTGCTTATAGTCTAATTCAAGAAGAAGATAAAAAAGCTATTCATCTGCAAATAGGTCGTCTTCTGCTGAAAAATACTCAAGAAGATGAGTTAGAAGAAAATCTTTTTAATATTGTCAATCAACTCAACGAAGGAGCCGAATTAATCACTGAGCAATTAGAGAAAGATGAGTTAGCTAAATTGAATCTTCAAGCAGCTAAAAAAGCTAAAGCATCGACAGCTTATGATCCTGCTCTCCAATATTTAGAAACTGGATTAAGACTATTAGCATCCAATAGCTGGGATAATCAGTATAAATTGACATGGGAATTGCATATAAAAACTTTAGAACTGCTTTACTTAAACACTAAATTTGAGCAATTTGAAGAGTTATCTGAAACTATTCTGCAACAAGCCAAAGAGATTCTTGATCAAGCTAAGGTTAATCAGCTACAAATATCATACTATTATACGACATTTCAAGCCAGTAAGGCAATAGATATTGCTATTAAAATTTTAAGAAAATTGGGAACGAATATTTCTCAAGAACACAGCAATATAGAAAATAAAATTGAACAACAACAAGACTTGATCCGATTATTATTACAGGGAAAAGAGATTGAATATTTATATCAATTACCTGTAATGACCGACAAGTATCACATAACAGTTATACAAATCTTACAACAAATTATTTCAGCTACACATACGACAAATTTCCCTTTATTTATTGAGATAATATTGACCCAGATTAATCTCTGCATAAAATATGGCAATCCACCTAATGCAGCTTATATATATAGTACTTATGGAATGCTTTTGTGTAGCATAAAAAAAGATATTAATTATGGATATAAGTTTGGTAATTTGGCTCTCAAGCTAGTAGAAAAATTTAATATTACAAAATTAGAAGCTTTTGTTGTACAAATGTATTATGGACAGATATGGCACTGGAAAGAGTATCTTAGGAATATAGTTGCACGAAGCAAATTAATACATGGGTTTAAAACAGGTATAGATACAGGAGAAAATGAGTTTGCTTCTTATGTAGCTATAAATTATTGCTTGATCAAGTTTTTTGGGGGAGAAAGTTTAGAAGAAGTTGAACAAGATTACCAAAAATATTCTCTGGCTATCAAAAATTTAAAACAACAATTCTCGATATTTCTTATAGAAATATTTCATAAATTAACCATTAAATTACTCAGTATAAATAATCCTGATGACTTGATAATTGGTGATAATAGAGAAGAGGAAAAAGAATATTTAAAAGATTGGCTTCAGAACAATAGCCAATGGTTAATCTTTTTTGTGTATCTTACCAAGACATTTTTTTGCTATTTATTAAAAGATTATACTCATGCTTCTGCTAACGGAATTAAAGCTGAAAAGCATGTAACAGCTTCTAGTTCATTTTTAACGGCTCCCCAGCATAATTTCTATTCTTCTCTTTCTTTCCTGGGTCATTATCGTAGTTGTGATATAAAACAGCAAAAAGAATTAATTGAGCAAGTAGATAAAAATCAGGAGAATATGAGAATATGGGCTAATCACTGCCCTGAAAATTTTCAACATAAATACGATTTAGTAGCGGCTGAAAAAGCAAGACTTTTAGAACAAAATTGGCAAGCAGCAGAATTATATGAACAAGCTATTCAAGGTGCTAAAAAATATGAATTTATCCACGAAGAAGCTTTAGCTTATGAACGAGCAGCAGAATTTTACCTCAATCTTGGTAGAGAAGAAATTGGTCAGTTATATCTGAAAAATGCACATCACTGTTACGCTCGCTGGGGCGCTGAAGCTAAAGTCAAACAATTAGAAGACGAATATCCACAATATTTTCTAGGAACTACAAATCAAGGTTCAGCTAAAAGCCTCAGCACAACTATCTCGACTACTGGTAGTCATGGAGAATTACTGGATTTAACAACAGTTATTAAAGCATCTCAAGCCCTAGCTGGAGAAATTATTCTCAGTAAATTGCTGGCAAAGTTAATGAAAATCATGATTGAGAATGCAGGCGCTCAAAAAGGCTTTTTGCTTCTAGATTCTGATGATAACTGGGTCATTGAAGCGGTGGGAGCAATAGATGCTGATGACTTTACCATACTACAATCCATTCCAGTAGACTCACCAAATGTCTCCACTCAGACTCCGTTGCTCTCAATTGCCATTATCAACTATGTCGCCCGCACCCAGGAAAATGTAGTTCTCCATGATGCCGCCCATGAGGGACAATTTATCGGTGACTCCTACATTATTGCCACTCAACCCAAATCAATTCTTTGCATTCCCCTACTTAATCAAGGGAAACTGAGCGGTATTTTATATTTAGAAAATAATCTTACAACGGGCGCATTTACGCCAGATCGCGTCCAAATCTTAAATATCCTTTCTAGCCAAGCCGCTATCTCTATTGAAAATTCTCGCCTCTATGCAACCTTAGAGCAAAAAGTAGAACAGCGTACTCAAGAACTATCACAAACCCTAGAAATTCTCAAAGCCACTCAAGCGAAATTACAATTTGAAAACGCTCTGCTCAAAAGTGCTGAACAAGCCTCAACCTATGATTATCAAGTTGGTGGTAGTTTACCAATTGACGCGCCCACTTATGTAGTGCGTTCCGCAGACCGTGATCTCTACAAAGCATTAAAAAGTGGAGATTTTTGTTATATCTTGAATACTCGACAGATGGGTAAATCAAGTTTGATGGTACGGATGATGCACCATTTACAGGAAGAGGGTTTTTGTTGTACAGCCATTGACATGACGCGAATAGGTAACGAAAACATCACCCCGGAGCAATGGTACAAGGGATTAGCTGTCGAGTTGTGGCAAGGTTTTGACCTGCTAGATAAAGTTAATTTAAAACTTTGGTGGAAAGAACATCTGGATATTTCTCCTGTACAACGATTGAGTCGATTTTTTGAAGAAGTTTTGTTAGGCGAAGTTAAATTGCCCGATAATACTCTTGCACCTAAAATAGTTATCTTTTTAGATGAGATTGATAGTGTTTTAGGTTTAGATTTTTCAGTTAATGACTTTTTTGCTTTAGTTCGCTCCTGCTATAATCAGCGCTCTATTAATGCAGAGTATAAACGCTTATGTTTTGCCTTATTTGGTGTTGCTACTCCTGGTGATTTAATCACTGATTATCGCCGAACACCGTTTAATATTGGTCAGGCAATTCAACTGCATGGCTTTCAAATGCACGAAGCTCAACCTCTACTACAGGGGTTTTCAGATAACGTTAGTAATCCGCAAGTAGTACTCAAAGAAGTGTTGTTTTGGACTAACGGTCAACCGTTTTTAACTCAGAAGATTTGCCAGATGATCCGGAGTTTATCATCTTCTTTCCCTGAAAAAAATGAACAAGCCTGGATTGAGAATTTAATCCGCACAAATATCATCGAAAATTGGGAATCCCAGGACGAACCAGAACATTTAAGAACGATACGCGATCGCATCCTCAAAAGCGAACGAGAAACTACTAAAATGTTAGAACTTTATCGCCAAGTTTTGCAAGAAGGACAGGTGAAAGCTGTTGATAGTGAGGACGAACGAGAATTAATATTATCAGGTTTATTAGTAAAAGAACAAAGTTATTTAAAAATTCACAACCGGATTTATGAATTAATTTTTAACAAGGATTGGACTGAGCAAAATTTATAATATATATAGCATTACGAATTAAAACGTGATTCAGAATAGGAGACGCGATATATCGCGTCTCTACAAAATTCATTTGTCGCATTTTTTTCAAATTCGTATAATTCGCTTCATTATTTACAAATTCCTCATAAATCATTTAGAATTAATATAGTAATCATAAATAATTTACGGACAAAAAGATCCCCGACTTATTCAATAAGTTTTTACTCCGGAGCATCATGGCTTTTAACTTAAATGAGGCAATTAGAATTGCTAATCAAGCAGTGTTGGCAAAATTTGATAGAAGTTTAAGTGATGTTGAAATAATTGTACTCAAAGGAGCTTGGGAACGAGAAGAATATGACCAAATTGCAGCTAAAAACCAGTATGCAACAACTTATATTAGTCAAGATGTCGCGCCCAAACTTTGGAAATTGCTAACAGATGCTTTAGGAGAAAAAGTCAGAAAAAGTAATTTTAAGGAAGCTTTAAAACGATGTTGGGAAAAGCAATTTTCAGATCAATATTACTTACTAACTCCACAATCAACAACTATTAATAACCAACAGCGCAACGGTAAGGTAAAAGAAGCTACTGCTCCTCCATATTTAAGCCAAGCTAAACAAAGTTTGACGGTTCCAGAATTATATGTGGAGCGCTTTGCGACTGCATTTCTCTGCTATGAAACTCTATTGCAACCTGGTTCCCTGATTCGGATCAAAGCACCTAAATTCATGGGTAAAACCTCTCTCATGGAACGGGTATTAGTTAAAGTGGCAAAGGAGGGCTATCGTACAGTCAGTTTAAGTTTAGATATGGCAGATCGGCAAATTCATCTTACTAACCTGAATAAATTTTTACGCTGGTTTTGTCTAAATCTCAGCCGAGAACTCAAGTTACCCAATCAGTTAGATGAATATTGGGATGAAGAAGGTATGGGTGCTAAGGTAAGTTGCACAACTTATTTAGAAGAATACCTATTGGCTGATGCTGACAGTCCGCTAGTTCTATATCTAGATGATGTGGATGCACTTTTTCCTTATCCTGAAGTTTATGAAGACTTTTTTGGGTTGTTGCGTTCTTGGTATGAAAAAGCTAGAAGCCGTCCAAACTGGAAAAAGCTACGGCTAGCGATCGCTCATGCTACCGACGTTTATATCCGTTTAAATATTAATCAGTCGCCTTTTAATGTGGGATTACCCATTGAGTTACCAGAATTAACTAGAAAGCAGGTGCAGGAACTTGCTCGACAATATGGATTAGCTGGAGACGAATTTTTAATAGACCCCTTAATGCAATTGGTAGGTGGTCATCCTTATCTGTTACAGCAGGCATTTTCTCACTTCAAAAGCTACCCTGATGTTACCTTGGAAAAATTATTAGCAGAGGCTGCAACAGATGCAGGTATTTATAGTCATCATTTAAGAGAATATTGGTTGAGTTTGCAACAGGAACCAAAACTCATGGCAGCATTTCAAACAGTTGTTACTTCTAGCAAACCAGTGCGATTGGAAACAATCTCAGCCTATCAATTACAAAGTATGGGTTTGGTGAAGCTTGCGGGTAATGAAGTAGAGCTACGCTGTCAATTGTATCGGAGTTATTTTAGGGATATTATGATGATTGATACCAATTCTTTATGAAAATGCATAAAAAGAACCCCACCGCCTGCGGCACCTCCTCTTGCTAAGGGGAGGTTGGGAGGGGTCAAAATAATGTGCAACTTCATATGAAATTGGTATGAGGTAAATAATTATCAAGAATAGGAACTTATCAAATTTTTGCGCGATATCTACAGGCTTGTCAAGTTTGAATTAAGGGTTTGTAGTAAGTACCAAGTTTGGGCAATGTTCACCCTACATTGAAAATCTATTTTATGACTTGTGAAGCTAATTTCCGAATCGAAAACTTGATTTCCGAATCGAAAACTTGATTTCCGAATCAGAAACTTGATTTCCGAATCGAAAACTTGATTTCCGAATCAGAAACTTGATTTCCGAATCAGAAACTTGATTTCCGAATCAGAAACTTGATTTCCAAATCAGAAACTTTATTCTCAGTTTAGCGATCGCCAAGCTGGAGAATTTCCTATGTTGCAAGGTTGAAAGGGGGAGCATCCCAATTTTTTCAATATACCGCGCTTGGGTTTAAACCCTTAGCTAATAGCACAAGTCTGCTTAAGCAGACTTTAGGTATGAGACTGCGATTGAAATCGCAGGCGGGTTTTTTGAACATTTGAGATGCTCACAACAAAAAAGCGATGTCTACAACGGGCTACGCCTACGCACTTCTGTAAATAAAAGGCGATCGCCCTCCCTACATCCCCAAAGCGATCGCTCTTCTCCCCACAAAAAAGCGATCACCCTTCAATTTCCCATCATCAAAGCGATTACCCATCTCTCATCATCAAAGCGATCGCTTGAAGTTAAGAAATAGCAGGTTCAAGTTGAAATCCCAAGCCAACTTGAGTAAAATGAGCGTCTTCTGTTAGGATTCTATAGATATTAAATTCTTGCATAATTAATATTGATGTTAAGTCAGTAAAAGAGATTTGTGGCTTATCAAGGTACTTCAACCGCAACATCTGGGTTTGAGTAAAGCGAGATTCATCAATTTGGATTAGTTGAAATTGTTTCGTAAAAAATGCAGCAGATAGTTGAAGCATTGCTTGCTGCGCTTGGAAAGAGTTGAGTCGTTTGAAAAATAATGTGAATGTCTCATCTAAAACAAATGTGGTGGTATAAATGAGTGTTTTGTCGGATATTAAGGTCTGATACAAGCTAACAACATCTTTATGTATACGTTCACCCGCATCATTTAGGGTGAGCCAGCCCCATGTATCAATGAATATTACATTACTCATAGAGCGTTGCATCAATCTCTTGTGCAAGATTACCCTGATTGGTGGCTCCAACAAAGTTAGCCAGTGGATCGAAAGAGAGTGAGTTAGAGATTTGCTTGGGTTGGAGAGTTTGAATAAATTGTAAGACTATTTGGATTTGTTGTTCGCTAAGTTTAGTGATCGCTTCTAGAATTTGTTCGTGTTGACTGGTTGAATACATGATAATAAGTATATGTTTTTTCTAGTTTAGCAAATAAGAGTGCGATCGCCTACGATGGGCTACACCTCTGCACTCCTCCAAATCAAAAGCGATCACACTCCCCAATTTCCCATAAAAAAAGCGATGTCTACGACCGGCTACGCCTACGCACTTCCCAATCTTCCATCATCAAAGCGATCGCATTACTCTATGAAGGTGTTGTATTGGCAGCAGAAAAACAGAGTTGATAGTTGATGGTGCGATCGCACTTATAAATCAAGGGTCAAAACCTAAATTTACGGATTAGGTTTATATTCATTGCTGACGGCGATTTACTTACATTGGGCCATTCTCATCACGAATAGCTAAACTGTTGCCATCAAAATCGGTAAAAAATGCTAACCGCACTTTTTTACCAACCTCTCGAATGACACTTACATCAACCTTTCTAGATACCAAATACGCTCTAGCATCCTCTATATTTTTGACAACTATTGTTATTACTCCTCTCCCTGTCCCTTGAGTAGAGCTGACCCAGGTTCCAATCCTCACATCGTCCATGTCCTTTCCAGGGGTAAAGAACTCGAGCCAACAAGTTTTTGTAGGATCTGCGGGTTGGTCACAGTCATTTTTATCCCCATCCTGCATCATACCGAGGATATCACCGTAAAAGTCGGTGGCTTTCTGCCAAGAGGAGACATTTACCCTGTATAGATAACCAATGGGTTTTACGGATTCTACTGATTGTGCGTATACTGGTGTGCTGAAACCAATAGCTAAGAAAACAGTTAACAGCACTCCAATAATTACTTTTTGCAATTTTTGGATCATGTTTGTACCTTGAGTTTTGTACAAATGGTTAACATCTAGGAAATTACTTCCTTAAATCAGTGGGATTTAGCCCAATACCCGATCATGGGAACGAAAATTAAGTGTTTTCTCTTCCCACACTTATCATTTAGACGTTTCCCAACCTCGATTTGTGAATTTTTCTAGTTACAGGCAAATTTCCTCTCCAAAAATCCACCTTCAAGCCCCAGAAGCCTTCCACCCCTTACCTTTCAACCGCCGCAAAATCTTATAAACTTCCCCACGAGCCGGATACAGCAACTGCTGACTCAAAGCACTTTCATAAGCCTCTATCGCTCCCAACCTATCGCCCACCCCACTAAGGCTTCCCCAGCCAGTAATCAGCCAGAGTCGGATTAAACGCCCTCAATTCCTGACATTCCTCACAAGCCGCTTCCCGCGATCACCCCTCAATTTACCATCATCAAAGCGATCGCACTCCCGTAAATCAAAAGCGATCGCACTCTCACAAATCTCCCATTATCAAAGCGATCGCTCTCCCATAAAAAAGCAATGTCTACGACGGTCTATTCGGCGTCGCATACCCCAATTTAGGAGACGATCGCACCTCTGTAAATAAATCACACTCCGATAAACACGCAGGCGATCGCCTGCGGTTGGTGTTTTCCTGTGGGACGCTACGCGAATACCGTCACACTCCGGTAAATAATTAAGAGATAGGATATAATGTTTCAAATAATAGCTATGTCAACTAAAACACTACATGAAGAATCTCTATTTGATTGAGACCTTTGTGAAATTTCATGACTAAGCTCAAAAAGCTATGGGAAAAAGCTAAAAATAGCCCAGAAAATCTGACTTTTGATGAATTTGAAACTCTCCTCAGCCATAATGGATGGGAATTTAGCCGTCAAAAAGGAAGTCATCGCTTATGGTATTCACCAAAAGGTCAAGCTTTACCGATTCAACCCCGCAAAGATGGAAAAGCAAAAATATATCAAATTCAGCAATTTTTTGAATATCAAGAGGTAGAAGAAGAATGACTTTAAGTAATTATGATTTTAATGGTTTTACAATTAATTTATATGTTGATGAACAAGGAGATTGGCTAGCATATTTTCCAGAAATGTCTAATATTTCGGCTTTTGGAGATACGCCCCAACAAGCTGTAGAAGAACTAAAATTAGCTTGGGAATTGGTGAAAGAAGATTATCAAGAAAGGGGCAAAGAAATTCCCGTTGCACCTGCCCGTAAAAAGTTCTATTCTTCATTGTAACGTAATGTTTATCCAGTTCATGCAACGTCGTCTGTCAATTATTTAAGCGATCGCAATAAAGCCGACGTTTCACCATCGCCTATCTCTTTGCAAAAAAGCGATCGCACAATCTCCCGACAAACAAGCGATCGCACTCCCATAAAAAAGGCGATCGCTCCTCAATCTCTCATCATCAAAGCGATCACACTCCCGTAAATCAAAAGCGATCGCACTCCTGTAAAAAAGGCGATCGCACTCCCTACATCCCCAAAACGATCGCACTTTCATAAACAAAAAGCGATCGCTCTTCCAAATTACCCTTCAGGATCGCACTTCTGGCTACACAAAAGCGATCGCACTTCTGCCTACAAAAAAGCGATGTCTACGATGGGCGTAGGCGTAGCCCATCTCCCCGCAAAAAAGCGATCGCACCCCCATAAAAAAAGCGATCACACTCCCTACACAAAAGCGATGTCTACGACGGGCTTCGCCTACGCACTTCTGTAAATCCCTCGTTCCCAGTCTCCGGCTGGGAATGCCCTCGCTTAGGCTCTGCCTCCACCTTAATACCAATATAATTAGGAGTTACGCATTGACAGACATAACCAAATGTGTATTACCTCTGGTTACAAGGCTCTTCCTTGTAATGCTCTTGTGGGAGGCTCTAACCTATCCCCCAAGCCCGCCAAGGCTCTCCCCAGCCAGTAATCAGCCATAGCTGGGTTAAAAACGCCTTCGGGGAGTTCTATCGTGAGCTGGAGGGTCATATTACTAGCTAGGGTGCTTCTCCGGTGTTCAGCGCAGGAGAAACAAAGTGAGCACGCTGAGGAGAGGGTCGGAAGTTTGCCACAGTATAGGCAGTCTCGTTGAGAACCCGATGATTATCATGGGTTGCGGTGGTTCCCATAGGTAGACCGTTGTAAGTCACATTGGGGTTAGACCAGTATTTGAGACGGGATTGGCAACCCTCGTTGCTAGGGCGAATGGACATAATAGTTCGCCAAGAATGATTTCCGGAACAATAGCCATGTCCGTGGGGAAATTTCCAGTTTTCATCATCTGATTCTGGGTTATGGTGAGCGCCCTGTAAGTGGCCAATTTCATGAGCGAATGTATAGTTATCAATCATACAGTTTTGAGCAACAATTGCAAAAGCTGAGCTAGCATCAGCCATGAGAGTAGCAAAGCCGCAGAAATCCTCAGAGCTACTGATCAAGACTGCAACGTCTGCTGCATATTTATTGCGCAGGGAATGAACTTCGTCCATGAATCCGTCACCCTCCCTCTGAAAACGCCATAGATCCATCCACATGAAATCGGATTCTTCGTAATCTGTCTGATACTTATAGACCAAACTCAAGCGCGGGTTAATTTGGCTGTTGGCATAGCTCTCATTGGTTTGATCAACGGCGAGTTGGATGAGATCATCAATATCGTTTGCCTGAGATTTAGCGGCTGGCGTATAAGCAACCAGAACCGTGATGATGGAACCATCGTCCCTTAGGTTCGACGCATTTATCCCCTCGCGAAGCTGTTGCAGGTCAACTTGTCGATCAAACTGCCTCTGTATCCTTTCAAATTCAGGTGGCTCGTCTGGAGGAAAGGCACTCTGATCCACCTGGATGAGTGCCTGTAATCCATTCCCAAGAGGGCGAATGCTATACAATTGAGTGCCAGACTGAATCGTGCCATCGATGTCATTACCCTCGACGACGAGAATGGCTTCATCTTGAGTTCTGCTACTGTTGCCAAACCAGCTATAGTCATGGGGTGTACGCTTCTCAACACGAACCCTGTCTAAAGCAACATTCTGATTGTGCAAAAGGTTGAGGTTAACTGCATCACCTCGTTCCAGCAAGTCAGTCTGCACTTGGATGAGGCGAATCTCGACAGTAGTTCGAGCAGAGCGATATACGGCTAGTTGTGATGCTTGTTTATCGGTTAGATCCGTCTCCGTAATATAGGAAAACAGATTTGGAGTTGGAGAAGCTGAGGAGGGCTCAATTGCATGAGCCGGACTTGGCACTTGTAAGAAGAACAAAATGGGAATGAGTAGCAATGCGAAAACAAGCCTTCGGAAGGTGTTATAAACTTGTGTCATTTCTTAGCTCCACATCGTTTGTCGTTTGATTGATACAAGAAGGACACCTACAGTCTTCAGATGCCCGCCTGTCCGAAAGCATGAGCCTTTTTAATCGGAATTTACCCCCGTAGGGGATACTTCCATAGCCTGAAACTATTGCTGTATATACAGCGCTTCCCGCTGCTATGCGGTACACTCAACAACGGTACAATAACATAACCTGGGTTAGCTACTTCTGAGGAGCACCAATTATGTTCCAGGATCACCAACTATGTTTACGAACGACCCGTAAATCGTGCTACCTCTCCTTCTGCTCAGGTTATTGACAATTACGGCACTGCTATTAGCTACGAAAATATTTGAAGAAACACCAGGATTTTCCTTCGTCCCTTTTTCTATCGTTTCAAGTTTCTTTAAATCTCCCCCGAGTATTTCAGCCTGAACCTTATGCCTATTTGGATTAGTCAGCGTAAGCTCAATAACTTGACCTGCGTTGGCAAAAAAGCAGGAACCGCCGGGAGGTATAGTGCATGTCTGTCCTACCGTACAGGAACAGTCCGCAGGGACTGGTGTAGAGACCGGTTGTGCACTCGCTGTATCGATGTAAAAGGTGAAAGCAGTGGCAAGGACGAGTGCCACTGCTAACATGACTTGCATGAGTCGTTTCATTTCTATTTCTCCTTTCGTTATTTGTCATATTTATATTTTTATATTTGTCATATTTATTGAAGTATAAATGTATGACATTTTGAAGTGCGGAATGTGGGTTCTATAGCAAAGCGGGGCTTTTCTATAGCCCCACTATCGATTAGCGGTATATCCGATTAATAGTTGATGTCGGGATAAGAACCCGATAAACTCTGCTGAATTCAAACGGTTAGCTACTTCTGAGGATCACCAATTATGTTTTCGAACGACACTTTGACGTAGCAAGAGTTGCTCAGGTTGATAGCTAATAAGTTACCGCGCTGAGTCTCCGCAAATTCGTACAAAGGATTATCGTCACTGGGGTGTGGAGGTACCATCACCGTACGGGTTTGACCTCCCCAGCTTAAAATAACCTGGGCATAAGAATCACCAAGATTTTCTATCTTAACCTTAATAAGCTGAGCTGTTTTGGTAAAACTGCACTGACCTCTCGGAGCTATAAGGCATACCTCTTTTGGTTGACAAGGAGGACCCGAGGGCGAACAACTCGCAGCGACTGGTGCAGAGACCGGTGCAGAGACCGGTTGTGCACTCGCTGTATCGATGCAAAAGGTGAAAGCTGTGACTAGGACTAATGCCACTGATAACATGGCTTGCATGAGTCGTTTCATTTTTTCTTTTCCTCGTAAAATTTATTTCTTTGTTTTCTGTGGTTTTTTCTTCCCACACCTTTTAAACGTTTCCCAACCCCAATTTGTGAATTTTTCGAGTTACGGGCAATTTTTCTTCCCAAAAATCCACCCTCAACCCCCATAACCCTTCCGCACCTTACCTTTCAGGCGCTGCAAAATCTTCTCAACTTCCCCACGAGCCGGATACAACAACTGCTGACTCAAAGCACTTTCATAAGCCTGTATCGCTCCCAACTTATCCCCTAACCCTGCCAAGGCTCTCCCTAGCCAGTAATCAGCCATAGCGGGGTTGAATGCTCTCAATTCCTGACTTCCCTCACAAGCGGCTTCCCAACACCGCTTACTAGCCCCAACATCCCTCAGCACTTGGTAACTCTCCCCCAGCCAAACCAAGCCAGGTACTAATTGCAGATAACCCCCTGGTGGTAATATATGCCATCCTTTCTCCAACACCTGCACCGCTTCTGGATGTTTCCCAGCTAAGGCTAAAACCCGTCCATGACGAAACCAAGCATCAGCTAACTGGGGTTGTAGTTTTGTCCCCTGTTCAGAAACCTGACACCCCCGTTCAATCTCCTGAAAGCATTCCACCAAAACCCGTCCCGCAGTAGCCCAAACACTCCAGCGTTCAGGAAACCGCTTCAACATTTCTTCCACCAAAGGATGCAACTTCTCTAACTGTTTTCCATCAGGTAAAATCTCGCACAACCCCCGATAAATTTCACAATCATCGGGATACAGATGATAAGCTTTCCCCATCATCTGAGCCGCTTTCTGATATTTCCCCGTCTCAAACAAGCACCGCCCATAGTAGTACCAACCATAAGGATGATGGGGATGTTCTGCGGTAAACTCTGCTAACACCTCCACATCTTGCCGCCAATCCCCACGGAGAATATGATAATATGCCAGCGATTTGTGAGCCTCAGCCCCATCAGGAGCCTGTCGCAATGCAGAGGTAATCAAGTTTTTAGTATGTTTCCCCTCTTTCCCAGATACCAATCTCATCTGCAAACGCTGATCAATTTGTCGTTGCAGTACCCGGAAATCATCTCCAGCTAAGACTATAGCTCTGTTCAACCGCTCTCTAGCTGCTTGAATATCCCCCACCGCCATCAGTGCGTCATAGCTGTAAATCAAGGCTACAACGTCATCTGGGTTGATTGACAAAACCTGCTTCAAGGCACTGAGAGTACCAATAGGATTTTCTCTCTCCTGATGCACCTGTGCCAAAGCCAGCCAGTGAACTACTTTGTCAGGTTCTAAAGCAGCTGCTAAATTAAAAGCGATGATTGCCTTCTGACTCTCACTTCTGCAAACTGCAATCAATCCTTTTATATGATTCTGAGTCCCTTGATTTTCAGACAACAATAAGGCTTTTTCATATATTTCTATAGCCTCTTTTTGTAGTCCCATTATCTGCAAGATTTTCCCCAGTTGCAGCCGCACATCAATTAATTGCGGTTGTCGCTGAATCACTTGACGATATTCTGCAACCGCTTGTTGCCAATTTCCCATCTCGTAAAGCAAATCAGCCAGTTCTAATCTTTTTTTCCATCCTTGGGGATATTTCTGAATATACTTACTTAACGTGATGAGTTTCTGTTTTTGTCTAGCTGGTTTTTCTTCTACAACTAAGTGAGCATTCATCTCCAGTTCAGAGAATTGGGTGAACTGTACCAATGATGTGGCAAGGTTTCCAGACATATTACAGTCACTTTATAGTTAATTTCTTCGTGCTTGCTTTTTGTTGTAATTGATGATTTCCAATTACAAATCACTGTTTCATCAGATTGAAACTCTTCCACTATCGGAATCACCCTTTTTAAGGATGGTGAGAGGGAATCTAGGGAAGTGTTATCTTCCCCTGCAAGATATTTTTTTAACTGTTTTTGCAGAATCTTTCGCGCCTCTTGAATGCGTTTACGAACATTTTCTTCAGAGAGAGCGAGTTGCTTGGCAATATCTTTATAGGATTTCTCTTGGCAGCAGTGTAAGATAAAAGGATGGCGCAGTCTGTCAGGTAAAGATTCAATTCGGTAACGGAGATATGCCCGCATCTCCAAATTCAAAATATTGGATTCAGGAAATTCTACCCTAGAAGCAAATGCTTGATGATGTGCAAATTTAATATCGTCAATGTTTTCAATTCCTGTGGCTTCTCGTTTGCGTTTTCGATGCACATCCATGCAGAAGTTATAAATAATTCGAGCTAACCAGGCTTTCGGATATATAATTTTATTTGCACATTTTTTCCATTGATTCCAGGCTTTGAGCATTG
Source organism: Nostochopsis sp. (assembly GCA_051172755.1). Classification (GTDB taxonomy): domain Bacteria; phylum Cyanobacteriota; class Cyanobacteriia; order Cyanobacteriales; family Nostocaceae; genus Pelatocladus. Next base: position 308,245 of record JBMNDX010000001.1, read on the forward strand.
CCTGAGTTAGTGCATCTTCGGCATCATGATAATTACCTCCCATCCACTTTAGGCAACATTTGTAAAAATAATCTTGCTCTGATTCCCATACTTGCCAAAAATCCCGACCATTATTTTGAGATAGAGTTTTGGATTGGTTTTGTTTTGGCAATAAATTACTTATTCCCAGCCCTGATAAGCAGAACAAAACTTCTTGTTCTGGGTTCGCTTGTATAGATGACTTAGTGTTCATTATTTAAAACATGAGGGATGATGCACTGTACAAAAGACTGGAATATTATGGATATATATAATGTGCATCCCAATGTTACTTAGCTTTTTAAATCAATAGTTGAGTTAAATTCAGGATTTTCAATCTCAGTTAAATTCAGTTAAATTCAGGTAAATTCAGTTAAATTCAGGTGTTCAAAAACCTAGAACTATGCGATTAATAAATGGAGTCGGCTTTAAGAGTCTAAAAATACCAATAAACATCTCCAGAAATTAATTATTCTTTGCCTGAAACCCTTGTAGAGACGTAGCACTGCTACGTCTCTACATTCATTTTCACCAGATGTCTAATGTTCACCCTACAATGACCGATGTAAAAGCGATCGCCCCTAATTTCCCAACTCTGCATAAGTACTATCGCCTTTGTTTGTCTGAAGCGAAAACGAAAAAGCGACGAATTCAGCTTTAACAGCAGGAGCCTCACACCTCCCTTCGGGTAGGTGTTGAGAGGAATGCGAGTGAGGTGAGGAGGGTTCTCCAACCAATGCCGCAGACTATTATACAACCGATAGCTATTTTATGGAAACGCGATCGCCAAGCTGGAGAATTTGCTATGTTGCGAGAACCTATCCCACTAATATAAAAATGTGGTAATCTTCTTTTCAAGAACTTGTCACACTTTTGAGCGATGGCTACGCCTACGCCCACTCCCTATACAAAAGCGATCGCACTTCCTACATCCCCTTCAGGATCGCATTCCCCACAAAAAAGCGATCGCCGTTCCTACATCCCCTTCAGGATCGCCCTTCTCCCGACAAAAAAGCGATCGCACTAAGCTTGATCCTTAGACTCAAAGTTGAGTGTTATTCAGCTAAATCCAGAAAATTCATACTAAACTAGATATAACGCTTGATTGAGCTAACCTATGGAAGCCATTGAATTTAAGACGATTATTCATAATGGTACAGTTGTCATTCCCCTACAATATTCATCTCAGTGGGAAGGTAAAGCTATCCGTGTGATTGTCTTAGATGACTCAGAACTTTTGTCAGAACCTGTGGAAAAGCCAAAAAAAACTATTTTCAAAGCAATTTCTTTAAACACTCAAGGATTTGACTTTAATCGAGAAGAGGCTAATGTCCGATAGAGTTTTTCTCGATACTAATATTCTCATCTATGGGTATTCTCAGGATGAACCCGATAAACAACAGCGTGCCATTGACTGTGTTCAATCAGGTGACGTTTGGATTAGCACCCAAGTTATCAATGAAACAATAAATGTTTTAAAACGGAAGTTTCTCTTAGAATACGCTCAAATTAGGGCTGTTGTTGAAGAATTTACCGAACAGTTTGAAATTGCTATCGTTTCCGTTACTACCATTGAAACGGCTTTGAATTTAGCGGAACGTTATCAGTATAGTTACTTTGATAGCTTAATTGTAGCGAGTGCCTTAGAAGTGGGTTGTCAGATCCTCTACAGTGAAGATTTACAAGATGGTCAGCAGATAGATCATCAATTAACGATTATTAATCTTTTTCATTCTTAATATTTGAGGATAACTCGACTTAAGCAGCATTCGGTAATTCACTGCGATCGCACTCCCTACAAAAAAGCGATGCCTGCGGCGGGCTGCGCCTACGCACACCTTCATTTCCAGCTAAACAAAAAAGCGATGTCTACGACGGGCTACGCCTACGCATTTCCTGACGCTAAAATAAAATCATCCCTCACTTAAACCCTATCATGGCTATCCCAGAACTTGAACAACAACTCTTACAGCTTTCGCTCAACGATAAACTGTATATCATCCAACTACTCGCCCAAAGCCTGACTGCACCCAATCACAACACCCATCCAGATCAACCAAGTAAACTTTCAGAGTTTTTCCGTCAATTCCATCTAACTGAAGTCAGCGAAGAACTGGACTTTAGCCAAGGCTGTGCATTACTAAAAATCCTTACTGAGTCTCTACAACCAGAAACCGAAACCCCAGAATATCCCCGAACTCAATTTTATGGATGTATCCAAGACGAAACATTTTTTCGCCATCCCCAAGAAGAACAATCAGAACGCGAACCAATCCGATGAAATTCCTGCTAGATACTAACACTTGTATCATCTATATGCGTGGTAAAAACACAATCTTAAAACAGAAACTAGAATCTACTCCAACTAAAGATATTGCCATTTGCTCAATCGTTAAAGCCGAGCTATTTTATGGCGCAGTTAAAAGTGCAAATCCACAACGTAATCTTACCCTACAGCAAGAATTTTTATCCCAATTCATATCACTAACTTTTGACGATCTAGCGGCAATGGAATTTGGAATGATTCGCTCTGGGCTAGAAGCATTAGGTACGCCAATCGGAGCTTATGATTTACAAATTGCGGCGATCGCACTAACAAATAACTTAACTCTGATCACCCATAATACTAGAGAATTTCAGCGCGTTAATAACTTATTCATTGAAGATTGGGAGATAGATCAATGATCAACGAATGACTGAAGAATATGATCAAAGCGATGTCTACGACGGGCTACGCCTACGCTCTTATCTCTACAAAATAGCGATCGCACTCCTGTAAATAAAAAGCCACCGCATTTTGATCATGTATCATTCAGATGGGCGATTGCTCTTACCCTGAGTGGAGAACGGGATGATTTATCTCCTATCCAGTGCTTAAATGAATTTATCGAAACATTATTATTGACTCAGATTCAGGATAAAATTGTCATCTTTATCGATGAAATTGATAACCTGCTCTGCTGTTAATATCTTGCTCAAAAGGCATCGCACCTCTAACCCGAAAATCTAGTTTTCAAAGATTATAGGTTGGGTGAGGCATGAGCCTTACCCAACCTAAGCGCGATCGCTACTTATACAAAATCACGACAATTTTATTCAGCTTTGACGTATCTCAAAGACTGATCCGCACCATAAGTAAGTTTCAGATTTTGATCGCTTACCTCATAAGACTTAGCTGAGTGTAATGCTGTAAAATATTTCATCTCTTGCTTGTCTTTAGACGGGCCGCACGACATTACTGTTGCACCTCCACTTGTAGTTGTGATTCTACCTGAATTAGCAGTGAAACGAGTTCCAAAGTATCGGTTGCAGCCTCCACTACCACTGATGCTCCCATGAACATCATTCTCAAATTCAGCAGTAATTTGAGTGTTTTCCAAAACAGGAACACCACCTAAAGATTCAAGCTGCCAACTTCCTTTGAGTCCTGCCGCGTAACTGGGACTTTGAAATGCCAAAGTCAAACAAAACAGAGCCATACCAAAAACGATAGCCTTTTTGATGTATTTAAAAATGTTCATGGTTTTATTGCACCTTACATTAGTAGTTTGAGAGTGGATTGCCTAACATTTCAGTTCGGCTTTGTTGCATCAACGAGAAAAAATCTACCTATCCTTTTAAGAAGTGGTGATTATTTTTCTACTCTTTTAGAGAGCTTGCTTGTAGTATCTTTGGTTTTTCAAATCAATAATTCAGTTAAATTCAGAACTTTAAATCTCAGTGAAATTCAGCTAAATTCAGGTGATTTTAGTGAATTATTAGTATTTCCAAACACATAAATATGGGAAAATTAACACAGAAGAAGATTTTCCCATCTAACAAATACCAATGTTTGCCAAATTCAACCCCACCTATCAGCCAGGTGGTAGTCTTCCACCTGATGCTCCTACCTATGTAGTGCGACGGGCTGATACTGAACTTTATGAAGGGTTATTAGCACTTGAGTATTGCTATGTTCTCAACGCTAGACAGATGGGTAAGTCTAGCTTGCGAGTACGGACGATGAAGAAGTTGCGGACTCAAGGTTTTGCTTGTGCAGAAATAGAATTAAGCGGGATTGGTAGCCAACAAATTACCGCATCCCAATGGTATGGGGGGATTATTCAAGAATTGGTGAGCGGTTTTAAGATACAAATAGATCGGCGCAGTTGGTTAAGAGAACGGGATGATCTATCTCCTATCCAGTGCTTAAATGAATTTATCGAAACAGTATTATTGACTCAGGTTCAAAAAAAAATTGTCATTTTTATCGATGAAATTGATAATGTCCTGGGTCTGAAGTTTTCTACAGATGAATTTTTTGCCCTGATTCGCCACTGTTATGAAAATCGAGCTATTAAACCAGCTTACAGGCGACTTGCATTTGCTTTGTTGGGAGTAGCTTCACCTTCAGATTTGATTCAAGATAAACACTATTCTACTCCTTTTAATATTGGGAAAGCTATAGAACTGCAAGGATTTAAAATCGAAGATAGTGAACCTTTACTAAAAGGATTGGTAGGCAAAGTTAGCAAACCAGAAATAGTTCTGAAAGAGATTTTATATTGGACTCGTGGACAGCCTTTCCTCACCCAAAAACTGTGTTGGTTAATAGTTAATTACTGTAATAGTAAGACAGAATATAGCCTGTTTGAAGAGGATAAAGAAGCACAGTGGGTTGAGCAAATTGTGCAGCAGCAAATTGTCAATAATTGGGAGGCTCAGGACGAACCAGAGCATTTAAGAACCATACGCGATCGCCTGCTCCGCAATACTCCCAAAACTATACAATTATTGCAACTATATCAACAGATTTTAGAACAAGGACAAATCCCTGCTCAGAACTCCCCTGAACAACTACAATTGCGTTTGTCGGGGCTTGTCGCTCAAGACCAAGGTAGTTTAAAAGTCAAAAATCCCATCTATGCTAAAGTTTTTAATTTGGATTGGGTAAAGCAAAGGCTTACACTAGAGCTTGCCAATTCCCAGATAGCGGCTAATGACTCTGCCTTGATGTTCGTGGGTAGAGCAGCTGATACAACAGAAATGGCAGCAAATGATCAGGATAATTCAGATATTTTACAGCAGGAATGGCAACAAATACGCCAGTATTGCCAGGAATTTGGCGGGCAAGTTATTCAGTCTGGTGATGAGGGATTATTATTCTCTTTTGAGAGTGTAGAAAAAGCAATAAATTGTGCTATAAAGGTGCAAAAAACACTGGCGATCGCTCCCACTAATTTACCAAAACCAGATAAGTTGCTATATCGAATTGGCATTCATTTGGGAAAGTTATTTTTGACAGACTATGATGTCATCGGTTCAGGGGTAGACTTCGTGACACAACTGTACACACAAGCTCAACCCGGAGGAATTTGCTTATCTCAAACCGTCTATGATCAAGTTAAAAATAACTTATCGATAAATGTAGTTAATTCAGGGCAACATCATCTTAAAGGTATCTCAGAACCCGTATTTTTATACCACATTAGCCCTTATCGTCCTGTGTCGATGAAAAATACTGCCAACTCCCTGAATCTCTCCTCTTATCCAAGTGGTGCAGTTCCCCTTGATTCTCCCTTTTACATAAAACGAACTGCGGAGGAAATGCAGGTTTGTCAAGAAATTAGAAAACCCGGTGCTTTAGTCCGCATTAAAGCACCAAGAGAAAGGGGGAAAACTTCTTTACTATTGAGAACCTTGGATTATACTGCAAGTCTTGGCTACCGCATTGTCAGCTTAAATCTAGAGCAAATTGACAACGTAATTTTGAACGATTTGAATCGATTTTTGCGCTGGCTGTGTGCCAATATTACCCGCCAATTGCAACTGGAACCGAAGTTAGAAGATTATTGGGATGAAGATATCGGCAGTAAAATTAGTTGTTCTCTCTATTTACGCAACCATATATTAAAACAAATAGAGACTCCTTTGGTTTTATCATTAGATGAAGTTCAATATATTTTTGAGCATCCTTTGGTAGCCAAAGATGTTTTACCTTTATTTCGCTCCTGGTATGAGGAAGCTAAACGAGAACCAATTTGGCAAAAATTACGGCTGATTATAGTTCACTCCACAGAAATTTATGTACCTCTCCAGTTAAAGCAATCCCCATTTAATGTAGGGTTGCCAATAGAGTTAAGTAGCTTCAATTTAGAGCAGGTACAGCAGTTAGCTCAACGCTATGGACTCAACTGGAGTGATGGACAGGAAGCTACACAACTGATGGGTATGGTGGAAGGACATCCAGCATTGGTACACATGGCTATTTATCATCTCAGTCGCGGGGAAATCAGCTTTGCTCAATTCCTCGATACCGCCGCGACATCAAGCGGAATTTATTCATCTCATTTGCAACGTCATCAAGTAACATTGCAAGAACAACCTGAATTAGCAAAAGCATTAGATACCGTCATAAATGCTCGACAACCGATATCACTAGATGCGAGCATGACTTATAAACTCAGCAGTATGGGACTGATCAAACAGTTAAAAGATAAAGTGATACCAAGCTGTGAGTTATACCGACAGTATTTTACATCCAGAAACACCAAAATTTAAAGTTTTGAGCTAGTGGGTCTGGTAAAAGTCAGCGCAAACTGGGTGCGGAATGTGGGATATAACCAAAGCTTCTTGTGTCAGCATTCAACTTTGGTTGTTTTGGTGGATGAGAGCGGTCTTGTACAGCGTACTTCAATCAAGCCATTCTAAAATCCGATTCCATGCCCACCAAGGATCAGGATCTTGTGCTTGGCGTTGACCATTTTTACTGCTGACATAACCCACATGACCACCGTAGCGTGTGAGTAACAACTTTATCATGGGATTAGCAGCACAAGCTAATTGTAAATCAGGTACGATCGCTGGATCAAAAAGAGGATCATCTTCAGCATAAATAATCAAAGTCGGTTTTTGCAGATTGGGTAGTAGCTGCAAAGCGCTGCTGGTGTCGTAATAGGCTTCGACGGAGGGAAAACCTAAGCGTTCTATGACTAATTCTTCGTCAAAACCCCAGATACTATTTACTCGTGCGATCGCTTCTGGGTCAAGACTACCAGGATGAGCTTCATAAATTTGCCACGCCAGTTTTTTGAGATTGCGCGTGATCGCCTTTTCCAGATAGCGACCAAAGGGATGCTTTACTAAATAGGTAAGCGATCGCCGAGAATCCAAGCTTGGACAAATTACCGCCGCACCACCAATTTCTTCATCCTCTAAACCCAGACTCTCTAAATCTAAAAATACAGAAGTTTTTTCTCCCCCAACTCCCCCAACTCCTCCCACCGCCCACAGCGCCAACTGTCCCCCTAAAGAATATCCCGTGAACCAAAACTTTCCTGGACATCCCATAGCTTTAGCCGTCGCAGCGATGCGGATAAAATCTTCACCTTCGTATAAGCCATCGCTGGTCAATGTCGGCGATAATTGGGCTGTCTTACCGTGAGCTCGCCAATCAAATAACACGACCGCATAACCTTGGGCGTAGGCTTTACGTCCGAGCAGTTTGAGAAACCATTGATTCTCTAACTCACCTGTAATACCATATGTTCCTATGATCGTACCGCAAGCGTTTTCAGGAATCGCCACCCAACCAAAAATTGGTACGCTTTGTCCACCGATAAAAACGTGTTCTTGATAAGGCGGCTCTGGGTATTTTGTCGTTTGTTCCCAGTTACGCCCAGCCAAAAGTGCGGTGTAGAGAGTCATGGCTACACCGTTTCGCAAAAAATATCGTGGGTTGTATGACCAGGAACACATTATGCTTTTAGGATTTAGTATAGCTTGGACTTAATTTTTAAAATCTTTCAATCTTAATCTTTATGTTAGATTTAAAATATTTTTTATAATCTAATGAAGTAATCTTTGTATTTCCCAAAGGTTCTTATTTATCCTTAATCAGTAGTAATATTTTTTTATAATGCCGAGGATTCTAGTCATAGACGATGACCCAGCAATTTCAGAGTTAGTTGCCGTCAACTTAGAGATGGCTGGCTACGACGTCAGCCAAGCAGAAGATGGGATCAAGGGTCAAGCACTGGCTTTACAACTCCAGCCAGACTTGATTATGCTTGATCTGATGTTGCCCAGGGTAGACGGATTCACTGTTTGTCAGCGCTTGCGGCGAGATGAGCGTACAGCTGAGATTCCTGTGTTGATGTTGACAGCACTCAGCCAGACTCAAGATAAAGTAGAAGGCTTTAACGCTGGCGCGGATGACTACCTAACTAAACCGTTTGAAGTTGAGGAAATGCTGGCGCGGGTGCGCGCTTTGTTGCGGCGTACTGATCGGATTCCCCAAGCCGCCAAGCACAGTGAAATTCTCAATTATGGACCTTTGACCCTCGTTCCTGAACGTTTTGAGGCAATATGGTTCAATCAAACAGTCAAACTGACTCATCTAGAGTTTGAGTTACTCCACTGCTTGCTTCAGCGACATGGTCAAACTGTTTCCCCAAGTGAAATCCTTAGAGAAGTCTGGGGGTACGATCCAGATGATGATATTGAAACCATTCGAGTCCACATTCGCCACTTACGAACTAAACTAGAACCAGATCCTCGCCATCCCCGTTACATTAAAACAGTATATGGTGCTGGATACTGTCTGGAGTTGCCTAGTGTTCCCCAATCAAGTGAAGGTGTCTCTACATCGAAAGTCGATTGATCCTGTTTGGGCTATTGTGTAAATGTTGTTGAATTAATGTTTGAATTGGCACTCGTATGTTGTCATCACTTCAGGAGTGCCAATAATATCATGTCCGCTTCAAGATTTATCGTAATTGTTGACCTCTCCCCGGCTAAAAAACGCGGGGATTCAAAATGTTGTTCAAAAGTAGGCTAAAGCCATACTTTTTCACTTTTCATTTTTGTCCCGAAGGTGGCGGGGTCAAAACCGCCCTACGACCCTTGGATGGATTTAATCCACCTGTAGCTCTACTTTTTGTTTATTTTTATATTGCGTTCGCAAATCCGCACTATGCCGAAGTTGTGGAACACTCCCCGTCCTGCCATTATTTGCCCTTTAAGTCATACTGTCGTCTAAAGACCGTTGTTTCACAGGAGCCGGGATTTCTCCGTACTAGGACAGTTCCTCGTGTCTGCGGTTGTTCCTACTGGACAATACAATCCTCATTGTAGCAGGATAAATCCTGCGCTCTCTGGCTTTCATCCCCTGTTGAAAAACGAGGGGCTTTCAGCCTATCATCTTTGTAATTCGCCATAGTTGCGTTGGATCGCCACTCAGTAACGGTTGACAAGAAAACCTTAATGGATAGATTTGCAGTAAAGTGCGATCGCACTATGAAAAAAATGAAAGCGATCGCCTTGTAGAAAACCTCAAAAATCAAGCGATCGCACTTTAGCATTCATCAATTAAGCAGACATCACACTTTATTCAAATGACTGACAGAGCGATCGCTCAAACTGCCGTTGACTTCAGTTAAATTATTCGCCATTGCAGTTTGAATTGGTTGAGTGGCAAGAGCCACTACAACAGGAGGAACTTGTAAAGTAGATTGTTTACTCCGCTTGCGATTAGAACCGCCTGCTTTTGAATACTCGATGCTGTTTTTGCCGTAGATAGTCGCGATTCCAGTCAGCATCCGTTCAGACATTTCCGAGAGTACCTTGTCAATTTGGTTTAATGTCTGACGAGATTCATCAAGATTGGATAGCAGCGTATTATGAGCTTCCAGCTTGGCACGGGCGGTATTAATTAGTTGATTGTAGGCTTCAATGGTTAATCCGTTTCCTAAATCTAGATGCTCATCAATAGATTTCAGCAGGGCGAGACGGCGTTGGGCTTTATCAACAGCAGCAGAACCACGAGTTTTGAAAGACATGGGAGTATTTCTTTAATTATTCTTTTTCAAGATAATGTGATCTTCTTGTTCCTGATATGAGTATTTCTGTGGATTTATGATTTCAGGCAATGATTAGGAATTGTCAGTATTTATACTGTTTAATTTGCGTCCATTTTTGATTTCGAGATTAATCAGCAACGGCGCTTGCCGAAATGATTTTTGAGCTTGCCGAAATGATTTTTGAGCTTGCTGAAATGATTTTTGAGCTCGCTGAAATGATTTTTGAGCTCGCTGAAATGATTTTTGAGCTTGCTGAAATGATTTTTGAGCTTGCTGAAATGATTTTTGAGCTTGCTGAAATGATTTTTGAGCTTGCTGAAATGATTTTTGCGCTCGCCGAAATGATTTTTGAGGTCACATTTTGGGTAGGATGAAAGCGATCGCCTTGCAGAAATTCTCAAACATCAGGCGATCGCATTGTGGAAAAAATGAGCGATTCTCCAAAGAGACGCTACGCGATGGTGCAAAGCACCCGCCTTGGGGCGATCGCACTTTAGCATTCATAAATTAAGCAGAAATCAAACGCATTACCAAATAGTTTCAAGATTCAACACAAACCCTGGTAAAACATCTTCTCCTGACAAACTAACGGGAGATTCCAAAACTTCAACTTCTTTCCCAATTCGATAAATCTCCACTTGCCGAGATTTACGATTAATCAAGAAACCCAATTTAGCACCATTATCTCGGTATTCTCTCATCTTTTCCTGAGCGACTTTCAAACTATCACTCGGTGAAAGTAATTCAATGACAAAATCAGGACAGATAGGTGGAAATTTTTCTTTTTGCTCAGGTGTAAGAGTATGCCAACGCTCTAATTTTATCCAAGCCGCATCTGGAGAACGATCTGCACCATTGGGAAGTTTAAAGCAAGTAGAGGAGTCGAAAACAATTCCTAATCCACTCTTATCATTCCAAAACCAAAGTTGAGCAGTTAGCCCAGCGTTACGATTTCCTGTTTCTCCCCCTGTGGGTGGCATGATAATTAATTCTCCGGTTGCTGCGCGTTCAAACTTCAAATCACGGTTTACCTGACACAGTTGAAAAAATTGCTCATCTGTCAGTTCAATTACAGGTTTGAGATTAACTGTTAAGGCAGTCATAGTGAGGTTTGAGGATGAAGGATTTTAGATTTGTGGCTATATATAAGTTTAAGTCAAGTGTAGAGGCTTATAGATTTGCAGTAAAGAGCGATCCCAGCAATCATCTTGCAAGAAACATTCACCCAATCTTTAACTCCAGACATCTAAGTATTAATGGCTTGATCTGCGGCTACTGTCAAAACCTGATCCATCCAAGCGTTTATGCTCGTACCAGCTTTTTTGGCAGCAATAAAAATTTTGCGGTGTTTTTCGGGAGTAGTACGAAAGGGAAGTTTTCCAGAAAAAGGTTTATCAGGTTCTTCTCCTAATTCTTCGCAAAAAGCTAGATAATCATCAACCGAATGTAAGTCATCATGGCTTTATCAATAAATAAATTTCTCGGTAAGTCAGTACAAATAAAGTTAACTAGTAGGGGTCGTTATTTGTCATTTGTTATTGGTAAGGATTTTAAGCTTGTTTAATTTTGGTAAGATAATTATGTTTATTCCTACCGACTTAATTAGCTGTTATGATCAATTTGTTGTTAGTGAAAAAAAGTTTATCTTGTGGATGCTACATTTAACTGGAAACCAGAACAGACTTTACTAGAAAAATTAATAACTCTTGCTCATCAAAAAGGTCAATCTCCTGAATCAATCGTCAATGAAGCAGTTAAGCTATACCTGGAAACCGAATCGCCGAAGTCGAATGTGACTTCTCATTCTGATCCATTAGTAGGCTTATTTGCAAGTGCCAATGACCTCGCCATAAACTCAGAAGATATTCTCCAACAGGAAATTACTGAAAAATCTGGGTGGACATGGAAACAAACCCAGCCGTAGGAGATACGGGGTTTATTGTGGCTTTGTTGAATCGTTCAGATACAATGCACAATATTATTGTAACCGTCTACACTCAACAACAACAGATTTTCCTACCACAAACAGTTTTAGCAGAAGTAGCTTATCTCGTTGGACGTAATGCAGGTGTAGCTACAGTAGCAGCTTTTTTGAAAGGACTGTCTGCGAGTAAATTCAGTTTAGTGGCTTTGACAGATCAAGATGTAATGCGTGTGGCGGAAATATTGGAAGAGTATGCAGATACTCGAATTGATTTTGTAGATGCAACTGTTATGGCTGTAGCTGAACGCTATGGTATTATAAAAATACTGACTTTAGATCAGCGTGATTTTAGATTATTCAGACCTAAACATTGCGATAGTTTTGAGATTTTGCCTTGAATTAATTTTGTGGTAAGATGCGATCGCATTGTGGACAAGATGAGCGATCGCAAAAAATGCCTTTTTTTAGCTCATACTGGGATTTTATTCTTAGAGGTTGTTTGAAAAGTTTTGAGGGGTCAAATTTTATGCTAATCGCCTCACCATGATGCGGATCATGGCAAGGTAAATAAACGTCTCGGATGTTTCTGGCAATAACTCATAGTCTCGAACTAATCGGCGACATCCCATCAGCCAACCAAAAGTTCGCTCTACAACCCAACGTTTTTTGAGCAAGACAAAACCTTTAGCTTCTTGGGAGCGCAACACTACCTGCACAATCCAACGGCAAAAATTCATTACCCACTGCATGAAAGGTTCTCCATCAAAACCACCATCTACCCAGATAGTGGTCAAACGAGATATCTTGTGATGAGACTGTTTGACCCGTTTGAGAACTTGTTTTCCCCCTTCTCGTTCACCGACATTGGCTGCGGTGACTAAAACCCTCAACACTAATCCCAAAGTATCGACCGTCATGAATCGCTTGCGTCCTTTGATTTTCTTACCCGCATCGTAACCCACTGCTTGACTCACCATCGCTGCACTCTTAACGCTTTGGCTGTCGATTATTGCTTCTGATGGACTGGGATGACGTTGATGTTCTATGCGAACCCATTCTCTGAGACTATCGTGGATTTTTAGCCAAGTCCCGTCTTTACGCCAATTGCGAAAGTATGTATAGACCGTTTGCCAAGCAGGAAAATCTCCTGGTAGCGATCGCCATCTGACTCCTTCTACCAAAATGTAGAAAATCGCGTTGAGAACCTCCCACATATCAACTTCACGCTTTCGACCACCCGGTTTTGGCTCTGGAATCATGTCACTGAGAAATTTATATTGTGCCAGGGTTAGGTTGCTCTTGTATGCTTTACTCATACCACTCTCTCGGTGCTGTTTAGTATCTATTCACAGCGTATACTGAGAGAGCTTTTTTACAACATTCCCAACTTTTCAAACAACCTCTAACTCTGCCATGCCTTAAGGAATTTATTGACGACTCTGTTAATAGTTTGTTTAAGCTGATTCTGACGATACCATTTTTGGAAAGCCATTTCGTAATCTTCGCCTGTAGTTTGGAAGGTGTTCCAAGCATCAAGAGCTACACCCAGTCCCCAAAACAAGAAAATATACAGTGACCAAGATAGACCAGCGCCACCTACTAGATCAACTAAAAGCAAAACACCGTTGATAATGGTAAATTTACCGAAGCGCTTTTTAAATCTTCCGATACGATAGTTGTTAAAAGCTTGTCTTTGCTGTATTTCTCCTTGAGTAATTTGCCAGTCACGTTCTGCTATTTGGAGGGTTTCTGGGGGAATATCTAATTCTCCAGCAATTTCTAAGAGTTGTTTGTAGGAAAATTCTTTTTCTTGATCTTTGGCTTGACGGGCGATCGCCAAATGTAGAATTTTTTGTATATCTTCTTGAGTGTAGAAACGAGGAGGTTGCTCTTCTGGTGCTGTCATAATAATGTCTCTGTTATTACTTTGTATACAAGTCTCTCTACTTAGTAAAGGTTACGCACTTGTGCGATCGCCAGCAATGCACTTGCCAATATCCTTAGACTAGCAAATCTACTAATGGTTGGTTGTTAGTTGTTTGTAGTTGATGGGTAGTTTAAGTAAGTCGGCACAAATAAAGCTAACTCGTTGGGGTCGTCATTTGTCATACTCTCCCTTGAAGCCGCTTACGCGTCTAGGTCATTCGTCATTAGATAGAACGACCTCTGCTTAGGTGAGGAAACTCCTTTAAGTAAGTTGACTGGTTGAAGGAACAATCCCACGGCTAAAAGTATGTGGGAGTGTCAATAACTATAAGATTATCTTTTTGGTGTCAATCTAACAGCCAACCAAATAACTCTTTGACAAAAAACCAGACGGGAGCGTGAAAGAAAGAGAGAAGCAGCAACGTAGTTGTGTACTTCGTGCTACCCTTCGGGAACGCCAAGGGCGAACAGACAGGGGATGAAACGCGACTCGGCAGGTTTTAACCTGCTGTATCTCTTTCGTTTTCAAGTACTAGTCTGTCAATCCACTCTTCAATTAAAGCAGTGATAGTTCTATCTTTCTGAACCGCATATAGCATCAACTTATGCTTTCGTTTGTCTGACAATCGTATTTGTAATGAGTTATTTTTCATAATGCAGTGACAATTCACTATAAAGCTTGATAGTTGCCTGCTATTTGCTGCTTGCTGCTACTAATTATCAACAAGTGTAAGCTCAGTCAATCTAGCTGAGGCGTGATGTTATTCGGTATCTCTTCGTGGTTGACTAACAAAGGTTTTGGATTCGCAACTGAAAGCGCCCGATCAAACCAAGTAATGGAGGAGTAATGACAGTATTCAAATCTGCCAGTAGTAATCCTAGTTCTCAAAAGACCCTGGAAAGCCGCTTACAAATACAGCGTTTACTAGAACCAACTTTGATCATTTCTACTAACGCTGGAAGTGATGTAGTCAAGGGACTAACTCAAAGACCAAAAACTCTACCACCGCGTTATTTCTATGATGATCGTGGTTCGGAGTTATTTGAACAAATCTGTGAGTTACCAGAGTATTATGTGACACGTACAGAGACAAAAATTTTGCAAACCTGTGCTAGTGAAATCGCGGAAATAACAGGTGCTTGTGAAATAGTAGAACTCGGTAGTGGCAGTTCTACAAAGACTAGGATATTACTAGATGCTTACCACAAACAAGGATTACCTCTGCATTACCTACCAATTGATGTCAGCGCAGGTATGCTCGAAAGTAGTGCGCTGTCGCTACTAGCAGATTATCCCTCATTACAAGTTTATGCACTGGCAGGAACCTACGAATTAGCTCTTTCTGAAATTGAGTCTAAGCAATTACCCAATCGGATGATTTGTTTTATTGGTAGCACTTTGGGTAATTTGAATCCACGAGAGTGTGATGTGTTTTTATCACAAGTCAAAACTGCTCTGCGAGTGGGAGAGTATTTTTTATTAGGGGTAGACTTACAAAAACCAAAACATATTTTGGAAGCTGCTTATAACGACAATCAAGGAGTAACAGCAGCGTTTAACTTAAATATGTTAGAACATCTTAATTGGCAGTATGAGGGTGATTTTGATACCAGCCAATTTGAACACTGGGCATTTTATAACGAACTTGAACATCAAATTGAGATGCACCTAAAAAGTAAGCGATCGCAAACTGTCGAATTACGCACTCTCAAACTCAATGTTCATTTTGAACCAGGTGAAACAATCCACACCGAAATTTCTCGCAAATTCGATCTCAACAGTATCCAACAAGAACTAAAAGCCAAAGGTTTAGTACCCCAAAAAGTATGGACTGACGAAAACCAATTGTTTGGCTTATTACTCTGTCAGTTGAAAAATTAGGGAAAGGGGAAAGGGGATTCTCCTAACAAAGACGCACTCGCGTTCGGGAATTGGGGACAAAGGGGAGAAGGGAAAATTATTTAAAAAGTCTCTTCCCAATCCCTAATCCCCAATCCCCAATCCCTATCCCCCCACATGAATAACAGGACGCTGTTCAGGGTTTTTCTCGGCTGTACGAAGAACTTCACGAGTAACTACAGCTATATCCCCTTCACCAAAAAGGATGAAGCGTAACAAATATTGAATTGGATTACCTTCTATCCAACCGAAATAGGCGTGTGGTAGTTTCCCGGTTTGATCTCGTATGTATAAGAGGATAGCTGCAATTGTATTTGGTACAGCAGCACCCCTAGCTCTCAAAATACGATAATTACCAACCTGTACTCCTGTTACCTGAATGGTTTCGGAAAAAACTGAAGCATCAGATACTTGAATTTCCATGAACAAAACAGAATCTGTCTGAGGAATGTGGTTATCCTCGCGTACTTCTTTCTCTTTCAAGAAATACTCTCGTTCATCCCCTTCACCCAATCGATTTGCAATCAGTCGGATTTTACCCTGATGCTCTTCCTCTTCAGTAATAAAGCGACGAGCGGTTTCGTCCATTTCAATTTGCTCGACTCGCAGTTCCGTGGAACGCCAGACTCGTGAGACTAAGGAGGTAATAATAATTATGCCAATGAAGAAGGCAGCAATTTGGATACCTTCTGGTCTTTCAATGATGTTAACTATGGTGGTGTAGACAAACAGGAGTGTAATAGCACCAAAGGACAATATTCCTCGTGTTGATCGCCGACGCCGAGCAGCTAGAGTCACAGCAAAGGCCGCAGAAGTCATTAATACCAATACTCCTGTTGCATAGGCTCCACCTTGAGCTTCGACATTGGCTTTAAAGAGAATCGTCACCACAAAAGCGATCGCTGTATACACCAACACCAGGGGTCGGATCATCCGTGTCCAATCTGGTGCCATGCCATAGCGTGGTAGGTAACGAGGGACAATATTCAATAGCCCTGCCATTGCGGATGCACCAGCAAACCATAAGATAGAAATTGTACTTAAATCATAAATAGTTCCAAAGCCATCTCCTAAATAACTATGAGCCAGGTATGCGAGGGCGCGTCCGCTAGCTTTGCCCCTCGTTTGAAATTCGGCGCTAGGAATTAGTAGAATTGTCACTAAACTGCTGGTAATCAAGAAGAAGCTCATAATTACCGCCGCAGTTGTCAGCAGTTTGTGGGTGTTACGAATGCGTCCTCTAGGGTTTGCTTCGGTTTCATGCTCCTTCCCCTTCACCAAGGGCATAACCGCTACACCAGTCTCAAACCCAGATAATCCTAATGCCAATTTCGGAAATAGCAGTGCAGCTGCACCAATCATCCTGAAAGGATTTGGATAACTAGTGAACAAGCCAGTTTGCCAATGAGAAATCACGATTGGCTGTTGGAAAATCTGGTATGCACCAACACCAATCGTGATTAAGTTCAGCAACAAATATGCAGCGACTAAAAAAACGGCAAGACCGATCGCCTCTGTGAAGCCTCTCAAAAATACCCCACCAAGCAACGCTATCAGGATGAGCGTAATACTGATTGATTGCCCGTCTAAAAACTCTGGTATGAGAGGATTTTCAATAATGTGGGCTGTGGCATCGGCAGCCGAAAGAGTGATCGTGATGATAAAATCAGTACCTGCAAAGCCAAGCAGACATAAGACAAACAACTTGCCTTGCCACCAAGGAAGGAGATTTTCGAGCATGGCGATCGATCCCTCTCCATGAGGACTAGTCGCAGCAACCCGGCGATATATAGGTAATGCACCAAACAGTGTCAGCAAAATTAGAATGAAGGTAGCCAGAGGAGATAAAACCCCCGCCGCTAAGGCAGCGATACCAGGCTGATAACCAAGTGTGGAAAAATAATCGACCCCCGTCAGACACATCACGTGCCACCAAGGATGCTGAGAATTCTCTCCTTTCTCGCTGCGATCTTCTTTGAGTAACCAGCGAACGAGTGATTTGCGATGTTGTTTGGCTGGGACAATGAGTTTCACTATTAACGCTGCTCCTGTTAAGTAGTTAAACAAAATTAATTACACAAAATTAAGTGATGAAACCCTTATCCGGACTAAAAACTCATGTGTAAATAATTCTGCGCGATTACTTATACCGTTGTAATTAGTTTCTGCCTAAATTCGGGTTTTACCTTCTTTAACCGATAGTTGGTAGACAAATTTATATTTCCCACTGGTTTAACATTCCAACAGTTGAGCGTAACGTTATCATCCTACTGATGTAGTAAATCAATTTAATTATTTAGTTGTCTTGAAAATACGGATTCTCCGTCATCAGACGCACTCGCGTTCGGGCATTAACTGAGCAACCAACCCATAACCCATCCGTGTCTATCTGTGTGCATTGGTGGTCGATTTTTATATTCCCTCGTAGTGCGCCAGCAGACCAAAAACCTTGTCTAGAGACACGAAATTTCGCGTCTCTACTTTCGATTAATCCTTCTTCATCCAACTAAACATCGCGCGTAAATCTTTACCAATTTCCTCAACTTTATGTTCGGCTTCTTGACGACGCATCGCAGTAAACCCAGGTTTACCGGCTTGGTTTTCTACTACAAATTCCCGTGCAAATTGTCCAGTTTGAATTTCTTGGAGAATTTTTTGCATTTCGGCCTTGGTTTGTTCGTTGACAATCCGAGGACCACGGGTGTAATCACCATATTCTGCGGTATTAGAAATACTATCGCGCATTTTCGCTAGCCCGCCTTCCACAATCAAGTCAACAATTAATTTAACTTCGTGGAGACATTCAAAATAAGCTAATTCTGGTTGATAGCCAGCTTCTACTAAAGTTTCAAATCCGGCTTTAATTAAGGCACTCAAACCACCACACAATACTGCTTGTTCACCAAACAAGTCAGTTTCAGTTTCTTCGCGGAAGGTTGTTTCAAGAACACCAGCGCGTGTGCCACCAATACCCTTAGCATAAGCCATGGCGCGATCGCGTGCCTGTCCAGAAGCATTTTGATAGACAGCAAACAGACAAGGTACTCCTTGTCCTTGTTCGTAAGTCCGCCTTACCAAATGTCCTGGGCCTTTGGGTGCTACCATGATCACGTCTACCTCAGCAG
Organism: Nostochopsis sp.; assembly: GCA_051172755.1. Lineage (GTDB taxonomy): Bacteria > Cyanobacteriota > Cyanobacteriia > Cyanobacteriales > Nostocaceae > Pelatocladus. Next base: position 326,977 of record JBMNDX010000001.1, read on the forward strand.
GTGGTACAACTTGACCAAAGTGAATATTGAAGCCGTGAGCAAAAGCTAAGACATTTCCTGGTTCTAAATTGGGTTCAATTTCGTTTTTGTAAACAGTTCTTTGAACTTCATCAGGTAATAGAATCATCAACAAGTCAGCTGCTTTGGCTGCATCTGCCACATTCTTAACAGTTAATCCAGCAGTTTCGGCTTTTGTCACTGACTTACTGCCCGGATATAATCCGACAATCACGTTCATACCACTATCTTTAAGATTGAGGGCATGGGCATGACCTTGGGAACCATAACCAATAATAGCAATGGTTTTTCCGGCTAAAAGGTCTAAATTTGCATCTGCGTCGTAATACATCCGAGCCATAAGCACCTCTCCAGTTAGCAAGCATCCTGTTTTATTGCAGACTTGTTATTTTACCGGATTATGATGCTGTTTCTCGATCTATTATTTGTACTTCCTGATCAGATAATCTCACATCCACGCCCCGTACCATATCTTCGATGCTAGAAATTTTACTAGCTCCAGGAATGATTAAGATACATGATTGTTGTGCTAATAACACGTAAATATCATGTCGAAAACTGATACGCCTTTTGTTTTGGCTAATTGAGCGATCGCTGGGATATCTTCCTAATTTGTCATGGCGGCGACTCCCATCAAAAGGACTCCAGGGTAAAAAATTTAAACCCTCAGTTTCACAATATTCCAGTACCTCGTCGAATTCCACCTGACGTTGCCAAGGATTGTATTGCTACAATCACATTACTGATATCGCCATTGTAAGTTTGTAAAGCTTTGCGAATCAGTTGCTCATTGTAGTGTTTATCTGTTTCATCTTTACGGTAAGAATCAGCAGTATCAATGAAAGTGACCCCCAATTCCAAAGCACGCTGAATAACAGTAAATATAAGTATCAGGTACTTGATTTTTCAACGCTTTTTAAGCGATCGCTATCAAAGGATGAGTGATAAAAGCCTGAAATAATGCTTTTTTCCTATTTCACAAGAGAAGAAAATTGTACAGTGTGTAAATCCTGAATTTTTATGTATTTGGATGAATGTAGTAGCTTATGGCGAGTAAAGCAATAATAAGTATTAGTTTTTACTATCTATTCAATACAAAATCTTTTATCGTACTGTTTTTAGATTTCAAATAGCATTTTTTTTGCATGATAATTACATGGCTCATGCAAAAAAAAAGCGCTATAATGGCACTTATTTCGTGAATTTATTTTGAATCAGTTCATTGAAATTCATTGGTTCAGAATTTACTCTCTTGAGAGATAATTTGATACCCAGTATTATCATTACATATCTTCAGCGTATTATGTTTACGTGAATATTTCGACAATAAAGATAGTATTTTCTTATTTGGAGTTAAGTAATATCAATAGTCTATGAAAAACAGAAGAAGTAAAAAAGATTTACTTCAAGAAAGCTTCATAAAACAGTAAGTAATCTTTAGTTATATTATGTGACGCTACCGCAAATTTTTTACTACGGAAGCATATATATTTCTTTATTCTGGAGTCAAACATGGCGCAACCCAGGGAAGCAGTTACTACCATTACTTTTATTGATAACTATTGTGCAAGCTACAAACATCTTTTTCCAGAAGTGAGAAGCTTCGAGTTCTTTAAGTGGTTGCACTTAGGCTTAATTTCTGACATAAATCGCAAAACTTTACCTGCGATCGCTAAACATTTGGGATTAAATAACCAAGCTTTACTGCATTTTGTCACGGAATCACCTTGGCAAATACAAGAACTAAGAAATCAAAGATTATCTATTCTTCGTCAAGTTTTGCAAGGGAGGAGTTTCACTCTAATTATTGATGATTCTGGAGATAAAAAGAAAGGTAAAACTACAGATTATGTAGACAGACAATATATTGGAAACTTAGGAACCGTTGAAAATGGAATTGTTTCCATTAATGCTTTTGCGTTTATAGATGGTTTAATTTTTCCTCTGATATTTAAAATCTTCAAGCCACCAAAAAGATTAAAACTAGGTGAGACGTTTAAAACAAAGCCTCAATTAATTGCTGAAATTATTGAAGAATTACAAGAAAGAAGGTTTAAATTTGACTTAGTACTAGCAGATAGTAACTATGGAGAATATGATACCTTAGTTAATATTTTCAATCAGTTTCATCTGAATTTTATCATAGCTATTAGAAGTAATTATGGTTTTTGGTTAGCACCTAGTCAAAAACCTAGATACACCAGTTGGAAAAATTTTCATCGAATTTTCAGTAACACTAAAATAGAACAAAGTTACATTCGTGAAATCATCTTTGGGAGTCGTCGAGAACTTCGCTATTGGCAAATTACAAACAACAAAGAACAATCACCTGAAAGTTATACTTTGTTTTTAATGAGTAATTTACCAAAGTCTATAACTTCATCTGTTGAGAATCCTTATGGATTAATAACTTGGTTAGAGTATGGCTGTAAACACAGTAAAAATTACATAGGTTGGTCAGATTTTCGCATCACTAATTATGAGCAAATAGAACGTTGGTGGGAAATAGTGTGTAGTGTTTACTCTATGCTGAGTATGCAATTCCATATTTTTCAGCAAAAGTCTAATCAACTAAGCCAAAACGAAAAAGCTGAACTTATTGCCTAGATTATTTTATCCGGAGATCCCAAATGGGTGTGGGGGTATAAGTGATGTAGGGGTGTAGGAGGAGTCATATTTCTACACTGTATTCTTCGAGTACAGTGTAGGTAGTTCACTCCAGTCTTATACCGGGACTACGGATAAAACTATTACGCAGTTACTAGAAGATCCTAATCACTAGATATCCCAAAACGGTATCCTTTACCGTAAACACTATGAATCAGTTGTATTTCATCCGATAACTCAATCTTGCGCCGTAACAGACGTATTAACGCAGCAATCACGTTACTACTGGGTTGTTCATGATCTTGCCATAAAGATTTCATGATCTGGGTGTGGGTCAGTAGCTTACCAGTATTTTCCATAAAATATTGCAGTAACTGACTTTCTTTTTGTGAGAGTTCTATTACTCGTCCTTGGCGATAGGCGACTTGATTTTCCAGATCAAGTTCTAGATCAGCTACCGACAAGCGACCTGTAGTTGTCTCAGGCGTTTGGGAACCAGAGCGTCGTAATAAAGCACGGACTCTTGCTAGTAACTCTCGCAGTTCAAAAGGTTTAACTAAATAATCATCTGCACCAGCATCTAAACCTTCAACTCGATCATCAAGAGTATCTTTAGCGGTTAGAAATAATACAGGAGTGATGACGCCTCGATGGCGTAATTCTTGACATATCTCCAATCCTGTTTTTTCAGGCAGCATCCAATCTAAAATCAGTAAGTCGTAATTGCTTGTTTGCGCCATTTGACTGCCACTTGTACCATCATAAGCAGCATCAACACTATATCCCTCACGACTTAATATCCGACTCAAGGGGTCAGTCAATTCAATTTCATCATCAACTACTAAAATTCGCATGATCAGCCATCAATGTTTAACCATCAGCTTTCCTGTATTATTATCATGCTGACTGCTAATGCCATTTATGCTTACTGTTGCACTGCCAAAAGGTGAACTTCTTAAAAATAGCATCCAAGTGCTACAAACTGTAGGGCTAGATTTTAGTGCCTTTTTAGACTCTGGGAACCGACAATTACAAATTACTGATCCAAACGGAAAAGCCAAAGGACTATTAGTCAGAGGTCAAGATGTACCAGTTTACGTAGAATATGGTCAGGCACAACTGGGTATTGTAGGTTACGATGTCCTGCGAGAGAAAAAACCGCAAGTGGCACATTTAGTTGATTTAGGGTTTGGGTATTGTCGCATGTCGGTAGCGGTAAAGCAATCAAGTCCTTACCGATCGCCGCTAGATTTACCTGCTCATGGTAGAGTTGCATCTAAATATGTCAACTGTGCGCGTGAATATTTCCATGGTCTAGATTTACCTGTGGAAATTGTGCCGCTATATGGTTCTGTAGAACTAGGACCGATCACAGGCATGTCTGAAGCGATCGTTGATATAGTTGCTTCAGGACGGACATTGCGTGAAAATGGTTTGGTGGAAATTGAGGTGTTGTATGAAAGTACAGCGCGGTTAATTGCTCATCCTTTGAGTTATCGCCTCAATACAGATAATCTCAGTGATTTGATAAGTAAGATAAGAGAGAATATTTTGACAACCGTTTGAAGAAGGCAGTTATGCTGGAGGCAAATAAATTATCCAACACCGTAAATAATACAAGTTATTCTCCCTTCACTCGTCCCTTGTAATTCTTACAGAAAGCTAAATGTCAAACCAGAGTATAGATTTTGACACCAACCCACCAATTACAACTAGCGAATATGACAAGATGGCGTTGTAGAGACGTAGCACTGCTACGTCTCTACATTCATTTTCACCAGATGTCTATTAGCATAGTCTTTGCATATCTTCATTTTTATTCACTGAAAGTGACGCAAAGCTCTATCTATCATCCTCATGGGTGGAAAGGGAAGCCGCTCCGCCAATAATAGATAATGAGCCAATTACCCATTACCAAATTCTTCGCCCCCAAGGGAGCGAAAAATTTTAATAAATGTTTTCCGGTTTCAGCTTCGCAATCGATGAACCCAGTACTGCTGGGTCTTTTTTTTGCTGGAGAGTGATTATGATGTTTGGGCGATCGCTTTCTATACCTGTGCTACTGGCTGCATGTGCTGATCGAGTCCGGTGTAAGTTGCACATTTACAGCATTTTCGAGGGATCTATTGCTTTTGCAGCGATCGCTTATCCAATAACATAATGTATTTGTGAATTTACTATAGCAGTTTGCTATTGAGTAGAATACACTCAAATTATGCGATCGCATCAGACATATTAATAGTTGTCAGCTTTCTTAGATATTCAAGAGAAGCACACACCTCACTTTGGTCAAATTGCCATTCTATGAACTTGTCATAAGTTTGATTGGCATATAATTTTAGTGAACCTAAATTTAATAAGGATTTGATAACTGTGCGTAATGATTTAAAAGATTTAGAAATAAGTCTCAGTGAAGTACAATATTTAACGAATTTACCTGTTAATGATGAGTTAGTAATTATTATTAATACTATCAATAAAACACTCCGAAGTTTCATCGATAAAGCAAAAGGACCAGAAGGAGCTACTACGATATTTATCGGTCTTACTATATCATTTGTGAGCTATCTTGCATTTGATGTGCTAGCTAAAAGTTTTATGACTAAGCCTTTCATGCCATCTTGGCTTTTATTTATTGTGTTTGTTGGTGTCAGTGCCGTTCTCACACAATTAATATTATATCTGATTTGGAAGCAAAAAAATAGATTAGTAAAAACTAACATTACACCTTCTCTTAAGATGCTTTTAATGGATGTTGATAAATATAATTCTGTTATTAGAGCAATAGATATCAATGATCAAATAGAAGCAGCTGGTAATATCGGAGTAACGATCAAAGAAAGAAGTAAGGTGATAGAAGCATTACAACTCACAAAATCAGATATAATACGTGCTTTAAAGACAGAAAGAATTTTGCGAGAAAATCGGAATTTTATTATTAGTAACTCTGAACTATTTATGAATAATTTAGCTACCTTAACAGCAATGCAAGTACCAGAACAAGCTAGTGAACATGGAAGGTTATTAAACGAGGCTTTACAGATTGCTTTGGATGTTCAACATGAGATGAAACGTTTACATAACCAGCATTAAATTTTATACATATAGCCAAATAACTTCGTAGCTACTGATACCTCATAACCCATTACTAAGTATTAAATTTACTGCCAAATAATATCTGAGATTAGTGTTATTTTTTTCAATGTATTTCTAATAAAAGACAACATATTTAGGATGAAACAGAAGCAAGCGAACTCATGTGTTTGTTTCAGATTTTTTTGTGATTAACAGTCCTATTTTCCTGTTTGTCTTCTTGTTCTCTGTAGATGGAAATGAAGAACCTTGGATCGTTAGGGAGCATCTATGAATAACAACGAAGGCGATCGCGGCAGTGGTAGATTTAATTGCTAACCAAATGAACCACAATCCATCTAGGTATCCATGATGGGAAGGCTATAGTTTGGGAAGCAATAGGATTTTATTTTGGCATTTTGGCAACAATTCGGATTGAATAAAAAGTACAGTAAGTTAGCAATCCGTTCTTGCACAAAATTTGCGCGAATTGCAAAATATCCTCCCCTGGTTAGCCACAGGGGTCTTTTATTGGGAATTTGAATATAATTCAGAATTACATTCTCAAATTAATACTAGAAATAGAATCAATGGTATCTAATTTTCTCAGATAATATTTAAGTTAAAAATGAGAAATCTTATACAAATACTCAGTTGTTTTCGGCATTTTGGCATGTGTATAGATTTAAGAACAATTATTGTAGAGAAATCATAAATCAAGTGCAAGAGTGTCAAACTACAGGATTCCCGGAATAACCTCCGGGAATTTTTATTGTTAGCACATAAATATTATCTTGAGCATGGGTGTAGATGAAGTTATATTTTCATGCTAAATCAGCACAAATGTAGAGCGCGAAATTACACGCGTCCCTACAAGGATTTTGGGTAACGCATAATTAATTTTTGGAGATGTCTATTGGTCATTGGTTAAGACGAAGTCTAAAATCGAATGACGCGTACTCGACAGCAGGTTTACTATAAAGAAGTGTTAACTAAAATAATTAACTAGCGATCGCCTATCGACATGGAATGGAAAGAAATCTCTGGTAACTGGGTGTTGATTCCAGCAAAGCCTACAGGTATAATTCATTTCCTTGGTGGTGCCTTTGTAGCCACGGCTCCACACATTACTTACCGTCTGTTATTGGAAAATATAGCAGATAAAGGCTTTGTGATCGTTGCCACACCGTTTGTAAATACTCTCGATCATACAGCGATCGCAAAACTTGCCCTCCTCAACTTTGAACGTACCTTACTACGCTTAGAGGACAAGGAAATACTAGGTAAAAAATATCTTCCTGTTTATGGACTTGGACACAGCATGGGATGCAAGCTGCATTTACTGATTGGTAGTCTTTTTCCGGTAGAACGTGCTGGTAATATTCTCATCTCTTTCAACAATTATGCTGCACGAGATGCAATTCCCTTGATAGAACAGTTTAATTCTACATTTCAGTTTAATTCTAATTTTACTGTCGAATTTACTCCTTCACCTTTAGAAACCCAGCAACTCATACAGGAAAACTATAGTGTCCGTCGGAATTTGTTAATTAAATTTAACAATGATACGATTGACCAATCAGCACCTTTAGCTAAACTACTGCAACAGCGCTTTGGAGAAATGGTGACAACACAAATACTCCAAGGAAATCATCTCACGCCATTAGGACAAGATGTTAAATGGCAAACAGGTAAAGATTTCAATCCTTTGGATGCGATCGGACAATGGTTCAAACAAGAAGTATATCGTGACCTACAGCAGCTCAAGCGCACTATACTTTTTTGGCTTAACCCAGTGTCACCGCTATAGTAAGGGATGTGGGGGTGTGGAAGTATGGAGGTGTAGGGGTGTAAGAGGAAATAAAATAGTTAATCGTGCTTCCTGTTCCCGCTCCTCGCTCTTTGCTCTTTGCTCCTCGCTCCCCAATCTCCGATCCCCGCCTATTGTCTTCTCAGCCTATGTTTCAAATTCTAGTAATTGATGATGATCGAGCAGTTCAGATACTGCTAAAAAGAATGCTGGAAAGACAGGGTTATAAAGTTGTTGCTGTTAATAACGGTGAAGAAGGAATTAAACAGGCTTCTGTTGGTAATCCTGCATTGATTATTTGTGATTGGATTATGCCAGGAATGAGTGGACTAGAAGTTTGTCAGCGCATCAAAGCAGATCCCAAATTATCTACTACATTTTTCATTCTGTTAACATCTCTCGATTCGATTGCCGATCGCGTTAAGGGTTTGGATGCTGGCGCTGATGACTTTATCACCAAACCAATCGAGCATAATGAATTACAAGCACGAGTTAGAGCAGGATTGCGTCTGCATCAGTTAAGTCAAGATTTGCGAGTTCAAAAGCTAATCTTAGAAACTGAATTAGCAGAAGCAGCAGAATATGTGCGATCGCTGCTTCCTTCTCCAATGACCAAACCATTTAGTATTGATTTTTGCTTCATTCCCTCACGGCAATTAGGAGGTGATTGTTTAGATTATTACTGGCTTGATCATGATTCTCTCGCAATTTATTTATTAGATACTGCCGGACATGGACTCAGAGCGACTCTACCTTCAATTTCTGTACTTAATTTACTGCGATCGCGCGCTCTTAAAGGTCTGAATTATTATCAACCAAGTGAGGTATTAAGAGCATTAAATGATACTTTTCAGATGAACTACCAAAATGATAAATACTTTACTATTTGGTACGGTGTTTATAACCGTGTGCAGCGTCAATTAATTTATTCTAGTGCTGGTCATCCACCTGCGATTTTATTATCTCCTAAATTAAAAAATCCTACTGAAGTTCAATTTTTGAAAACTCCAGGTATGCCAGTCGGAATGTTTCCACACGCAAAATATGCTGATGGTTTTTGCAATATAGAAAAAAATAGTACTCTTTATATTTTTAGTGACGGTGCCTACGAAATCGTCAAATCTGATGGTACACTTTGGGGTTTAGACGCTTTTATCAAAATGCTGGTTGGGTTACAGCATCCTCTCGGTTGCCAAGTTAAGCAAATTATCAAGCAATTAATCGCTGTGAATCCACAAGAAGTTTTCGATGATGATTTATCTATACTACAAGTGAATTTTAATTAAACTTTTAAATTCAAAAACATAGATTAATTTTATTGAATTAAAAATTCCTTAATACGCGTCTACTCCAATCCCCCATCTTTGTGCAGAAGCCAAGACGGGGGCTGGACTCACGATATAAAGCTTAGTACAAAATTGCATAAATTCATAGCGAAATTTTGGCATCAAGACTCAGCGCCCCTCTGCGTTTACCTTTGCGTGACTCTGCGTTTCAAATTGTCACGAATTAACGCAAAGCTAAACTTAGTTATTGAGTCTCTGTTATTGGTTTTTCGCATTACCCATTATCGACCTCAACGAATAATATAATTGTTCAAGCGGACATGATATAAAGTCTATTCTTCATTCAGGAAATAATTGATAAATTAATTCAATTGTTCGTGACTATTAATATATTTATGAAATTCATCTTGATTGGCAAAAATTTCAAAAACTTTGTCCATACCTGTCAGTTCAAATAAAATTCTAATCTGTTCATTAATAGAGCATATAACGAGCCTGGTATCAACTGCTCGCAAAGCTTTAAAAGCTAAGACTAAAGCACCAAGACCAGAACTATCCATAAACGTCACATCTTTAAAATCAACTAATACAGTCTTTGCGCCATTTTCTAGCCCTGTAGTAATTTTGTCACGAAACTCCTGTGATTTAGTAGCATCTAGAATTCCATCTACTTGAATAACTTTAACTGAACTACTCATTATTTCCCACCATTAGGATAATGTCCTAAACTTAGCATGATATTACCAAGTATAATTGCTAAGAATATTTGTTGCCATATTCAAGTATGAAACAAAAAACTATATCTATAATTGTCTGCTAAAATTTATCTTTGCCGCAGAGGGATAGCAATTATAAATTCTGCCCCCATTCCTGGCACAGAGATGCATTCCAAATAACCACCGTGTTTTTCTGTAATAAAAAGATAAATCAACCATGACAACATATAAAAAACCCTACAATTTAGAAGCCCTAATTAATTCTGTTGATGAATCCTGGAAAAAGTAGAGCAGAATTCAAAGTTCAAAACCAATAGTACTTATCAATTAACCATTAACCATTAACTAACATGCACGTTCTTTCAATTCCCACCTGGATCATTCACGTTTCTAGCGTTGTCGAGTGGATTGTTGCCATTTGGTTAATCTGGCAATACGGTGAAGTTACTGGCAACCGTACTTGGTGGACATTATCTTTTGGTATGTTACCAGCTTTAGTGAGTGCAATGTGTGCTTGCACTTGGCACTATTTTGAGAATGCAGAATCACTAGAATGGTTGGTCACACTACAAGCCAGCATGACTTTAGTTGGTAATATTACACTTTGGGCGGCTGCTGTATGGATTTGGCGCAATGCTAAATCTACCGAAGTAGCTACTGAAGTGACTTCTACAGAAAGTATTAAAGCAAAGCAATGATTTCAAAAGAAGCCCTATTTATCCTGTCACTGTTTCCCTACTTGGGTTTCTTGTGGTTTATCAGCAGAGTCAAGCAAATGCCACGCTTGGCATTATATGGTTTTTACTGCACCCTCGTGTTTGTCGGTGTGACTATCCCAGCAGGAATTTATGCTCAACTGCACTACAATCAATCTTTAGCAAATGTTGATTGGTTGCATGGAAGTGCAGAATCTTTTTTAACGCTTGCTAATATCTTGATTGTCCTGGGTTTTCGCCAAGCAATCATGAAAGAGAAGAAAGAGTAGGACAACACAAACATAACCACTAACCACCAACCACCAACAACCAACAACCAACAACAAATAAATTTGAGGGTAATCATGGAAGTTATTCCAGCGATAGATTTACTAGAAGGTCGTTGTGTGCGACTTTATCAGGGAGATTACGATCGCTCACAAGTGTTCAGCGAAAATCCTGTGGATGTTGCTAAACAATGGGTAGAACAGGGCGCTACTAGGTTACATTTGGTTGATTTGGATGGCGCAAAAGTTGGTAAATTAATAAACTTAGATGCAATAGAAGCGATCGCTCAAGCGGTGTCTGTACCTATTGAAGTCGGTGGAGGCTTGCGGACATCACAAAGCGTAAAGCAGTTATTTAATTTGGATGTACAATGGGCAATCCTGGGTACTGTGGCTGTAGAACAACCGCAGCTTGTACAACAACTTTGTCAGGAATTTCCCGAAAAAATAATTATCGGTATAGATGCTCGTAATGGCAAGGTCGCAACTCGTGGTTGGTTAGAAACCTCAGAAGTACTCGCCACGCAACTTGCTGTACAAATGCAAGAATTCGGAGCAGCTGCGGTAATTTACACAGACATCTATCGTGATGGTACTCTCACAGGACCGAATTTAGACGCTTTACGTGAACTAACTGCTGCAATCAATATTCCTGTAATTGCTTCTGGTGGGGTTAGTTCCATTACGGATTTACTGAGTCTGTTAGCATTAGAACCCCAAGGCGTCACAGGTGTGATTGTTGGTCGTGCTTTGTACACTGGTGATATCTCTGTCTCGGAAGCTGTTCGAGCAGTTGGTTCTGGACGTATTCAGGATATACCTCCCGATCTGGGTTTTTCAGCATTTGCCTAGTACTCGACTACACGAACTATGCTAGGTTCGTAGTGAGCGCTTTAGGTGCGCTCACGCTGCGCGTAAAGCGCTCATAGAGAGGACTAAAGTCCACCCTACACCGAAGCCGCTCTTACAATCGTCTACACTACAAACCTCTCAAAGTTGGTGTGGTGGACTACTAGTACTTAGTTTCAGCTTAATATTTTTTAACTGAATATCAGATCGGTTATTTTATTTTTTTATTTTCCGGATTCCAAATTTTCCACGGTGTAGTTCATGTTGTAGATAGTTAAAAAATTACCTAAATTATTATGAGTCGTCCAAAACCTCCTGTCACAAATAAACCTAGAACTGAATCTGGTAGCAATAAGACTCAAGCCCAAAACAATAACTCCAAACCGAAAACAGCTTGACTATATCTAATAAATTAAACGTTCAGGTGAAGTAGATTGCTTATTGCTTTCCTGATAAATGATTTACTTTTTCATTGCATATTTAAGTTTTTTATTTTGAGTTTTTCAATTTTCATAATGGGTTTCCTATCTTGTAGAGACGCAGAGTAAGCGTCTCTCTTTTCTTATTTAGAGAACTTTGTAATTAACAGGACTTACGCAACTGGCATATTATTTTAAGTTCGTAGTGAGGACTTCAGTCCTCAAAACAAGGGCTGTACGCGTAGCGTGATCGCAGAGTAGCCCTTACAGATACACAAACACCAGCTACACCAACTCAACTTCAAGAAACTCCACAAGCTGATTAGCATTACTCCTAAAACTAATAAGTAAGTCGGCGCTAATATTTCTAGCTATGTTAATTATAATAAAGCGTAGCGCACCATTTATATAGGTGCGTTACAGCATTTCAAGCTACAAAACTCACTTATTCTTCACTTGACTTTTAGCCTGTTCTAAAGCTATTTCTCTGATTGCTTGATAGGAATTCATACTTGCAGATCCTTCAATAGCTTTCACTGCTAAATCTTGAACTTGTTTTAAGGCTGATTCTAGTTGTTTAGATAGGTTTTGAATACGGGTTTCCTGATTTGTAATTGTTTGTTCTAGTGATAGCAACCTTTGTTCATAAAAACGTTTTTGTCCTTCTACTTCTTTGGTAAATAAATCTGCTTTGATTTTAGCTTGATAATGAGCTATACCTTTACCTTCTTCTGTGGCTTTTTTGATAGCTGCTTCTTTTTCTTTAGGAAAAGCTTCTACCTTAGTTTGAGACTCTTCAAATTGTTTTTCTTGTTCGGCGATCGCTTTCTCTTTTTCTAACCACTGTTTCTCTATTTCTTGACGAAATTCTTCTAATTCTTTATATAATTTTTTTTGCTGTTGTTCGTATTCATCCATCTCCAGTTTGCGCTGTAGTTCTAGATTATATTTATATTCTGTTGCATCTCTGTGGCGAGTTTTTTTGAGATTTTCATCTCTTTCTTTAACTGATATTTTATACTCTTCTTTTTCTTTTTCCCAAACTTGAGTTTGTTCTTGAGTTTCTTGTATTAAAACTTCTGAACGCTGACGAAATTCTTCTTGATAAGCTTTAGCATTTTCTTCGTAACTTTGAATGAGATTATCTAAAATATTTTCCGATATTTCTAAATTATGTAATTCTTTGAGTTGCTGTACTTCATCCTCAACGAATTCTCTAATTTCTGCTAGTATCGACGCTTTTGTTGTTAGTTGTTCTGATAATTCATTAGCAGCACTACCAAAGCCTACCTGGATTTTTGCAAGACTTTCAATAGTAAAATTCATTTTTTGTTGAATAGTTGATGGCTGATTCATTGCTGGTTTATTTTCTGGAGTTGATTTGCTCGGATTTTTTTGAACAGAATCGCGTTCTTGTGCTAATTGATCAAGCTGAGATATTAAAGCTGATTTCTCTTTGATTAGTTCGTTGTAAGCTTCAAGTATTTCGGATTTAGTATTTCTTTTATTAGGCTTTTTAGGTGCCATAATCAACCTCCAATATTGCTATTTTTAATTTAACTTGTGATGAGGAGAGACGCGTATTTTCGTGTTTTTGCTATTTATCAGAATTACTAAAAGCTCTCAAAGCTAAATCTTGAGCTTGCTTTAATGCAGTTTGTAATTGGGATGATATTTCTTCTATTTGCTCAACTTGTCTCTGAATAGTGTCTTCTGATGATTTAATTTTTAGTTCGTAGCTTTGTTTAGTAGCTTCCCATTCTTTTTCAAATAAATCTGCTTCCACTTTTGCCTTTTGGCTGGTTTCTCTAATGGCTTCTTCTCTAGCTTTTTTAACTGCTTCTTCTAGTTCGCCAGGAAATATCGCTATTTTTTGTTGATATTCTTTAAACAAAGCTTGATTTGCAGAAAGTGTTTTTTCTCTTTCTGACCAGCTTTTTTCTTTTTCTTGATTACTTTCTTCTATTTGCCTTTCTTGTTGACGTTTTTTTGCTTGGTAGGCATCTGTATTAATTTTTTTTGTATTATCTGACTTATATTGATATTCTTCTGTTTCTAAAGCTCGGTCTTTTACTAATAAATTATTAAAAATATTGACAGATTCTGCATATAATTCCTCTTCTTGCTGCCAAGTTTTTCGTGTTTGTTCTATTTCTTTTTCTAGGGCTTCTTGCTTACTATTTGTATCTTGTTCTAGAGTTTTCAGCTTTTCTTGGTGTTCTTGAGTCAGAATATCTAGTGTGTCTGCGACAACTCTAATTTGTTGAAGTTCGTTGAGATTTTGAGTTTCAATCTCAATAGCACGATTTAGTTCATCTAATTTAGAGTTTTCTTTAGCTAATTTCTCGGAAAGTGTATTGACTATCCCACCAAATTCTAATTGTAAATCTGCTAAACTTTTGACAATACTATCAACTGTGTATGTCGAAGCTACTTCTAAAATTTGTTTATTTTTTAACTTTTCTGCTGATTCTTGCTTAGTAGCTATTTTTGATTCTAGCTTTTTATTCTCTGCCAAAATTTGCTGAAATGCCTGTAAGAGTTGTTGTTTACTATCCTTAGCGGCAACTATGCTCATACTTAAACTCCAATTAATTAATTTGTAATATTTGTTGGTAGTAAGCAAAACTACGACTTACCTCATACTTTGTTGAGATTAGCCTTGAAAATAATATTTTCAGAGCAGTGTAAATACTGAAATGAAAGCAACTTTGTTGTTGAGGTTGCTATTCCTGTATTGACCAACTTGCTGTTTTTGATCGCAACACGAAAGTTGAATTCTTGAGGTGAGATGCTAGTATTTTTGTACTACTTAAGTATACTCAAGCTCATCCGTTGTTGTCAACTTCTCGCTGTCATTTTTTAGTCATATTTGTTTTTAACTCTAGAGATAGGGAAATTAAGTCAATACTCCCTCTTACCATAAAGTTCACCGTACTATCACACATGGGACAAAGTTAGAGGGTAAGCAGGACAAGTTCTAATCACTTACTCCTTCTACCTTTTCCCTCTCTCTATAAATATGAAACGTGAAAACTACGCCTTATCAAAGCAGACAGGGACAACGGAATTTACAGCACCGAAGCCTTCACTAGCATTTGTTGATGCTGTAGCCTTGATTGTCGGTATTGTCATCGGGGCTGGTATTTTTGAAAGCCCTGCTTTGGTTGCGGCTAATGCAGGTAGTAATGTTGCGGTACTGCTGTTGTGGTTAACAGGAGGTGCAGTATCTTTCATTGGGGCTTTGTGTTACGCCGAGTTAGCGACAACTTATCCCCATGTGGGAGGTAATTACCATTACCTCAAACGCGCCTTTGGAAAACAAGTCGCCTTCTTATTTGCTTGGGCGCGGATGATAGTCATTCAAACAGGTTCTATTGCACTTTTGGCATTTGTTTTTGGTGATTATATGTCCCAAATTTTGCGACTTGGAGCCTTTTCCGCTTCTATTTATGCAGCAGGTGCGATCGCAGCATTAACAGCATTAAATATTTTTGGTTTGCAGCAAGGTAAATGGACACAAAAATTACTGACAGTGGTAAAAGTCCTTGGCTTGCTGCTAGTGGTGATTATTGGACTGTCCTTAGCAACTCCCCCTAGTTCCCCCATTCCTCCTACTACCTCCACCTCCGAAGGTACTTGGGGACTAGCAATGGTGTTTGTCTTACTATCCTATGGTGGATGGAATGAGGCGGCTTACATCTCAGCAGAAATCAAAAATAAACAACGTAACATAGTTCGTTCTTTACTTTGGAGTATTGGCATTATTACCGCCATTTACCTGTTGATCAATCTTGCTTACCTGCGGGGATTGGGATTGGTGGAAATGGCCAAGTCGCAAGCAGTAGCAGCTGCTTTGATGCGTCAGGCTTTAGGTGAAGTGGGAGCATTATTTCTTAGTCTGCTGGTTGCAGTTTCTGCTTTAGGGGCAATCAACGCCACTATTTTAACTGGCGCACGTAGCAATTATGCCTTGGGACAGGACTTTTCACTGTTTCGATTTATGAGAAGTTGGCAGTATCAAAAAAGTACTCCCAACATGGCTTTTCTGTTGCAAGGAGCGATTTCCTTGGCTTTGGTGGGGCTAGGTAGTATCACTCGCAACGGCTTTGAAACAATGGTAGACTACACAGCCCCTGTATTCTGGTTTTTCTTCCTACTTTCTGGTATATCGCTGTTTATATTGCGAAGACAAGAACCTGATCTTAACCGCCCGTTTGAAGTCCCGCTTTATCCTTGGTTGCCTTTGCTATTTTGTCTTGTCTGTGGCTATTTACTCTACTCCAGTTTGGCTTATACGGGAGTAGGAGCAATCGTTGGTGTCGTAGCAGTGATTTGTGCAATCCCCTTATTTTACTTGGATTATCACCTCTTGAAGAATAGGTGAGGGGATTGGGAATAACCACTAACTACTAACCACCAACCACCAACCACCAACCACTAACCACTAACTACTAACTACTAATAGTCAAAGGAGAAAATCATGCAATTACGACGAATCTTAATTTTACTTGTGACTGGAATTAGTGCTGTGAGTTTGAGTGTGGCTGGATGTACGAATCAGCAGCGTGACTTTGAAGCAGATGCACAAACACCAGCTACACCAACTCAACTTCAAGAAACTCCACAAGCTGATGTACCTTATGTACCGACTTCACCAGAAGTAGTAAATGCCATGTTGCAACTGGCACAAGTCACTAAAAATGATGTAATTTATGATCTTGGTAGTGGAGACGGACGTATTCCCATTACCGCAGCCCAGAAATACGGTGTTCGTCGTGCGGTAGGTGTGGAAATCAATCCTGAACTTGTGCAGGAAAGCAAGTCCAATGCTCAAAAAGCAGGAGTCAACGATCGCGTTACATTCCAGCAACAAGACTTATTCCAAACTAATTTTGATGGCGCAACTGTAGTAACACTATACCTGTTACCTGATGTCAATTTGAAACTCCGACCCAAACTCTTACAAGAACTCAAACCAGGTACTCGTATTGTTTCCCATGCTTTCGATATGGGTGATTGGAAACCAAAAAAGACGGTGCAGGTACAAGGTACAACTCTTTATTTATGGATTGTTCCTGATCAGGTTCCGAATAATTTGCTTCAATAAGATGATTCTCGTCATAATTTTGGGTATGTGGAGACGTTGCACTGCAACGTCTCTACTGCAACGTCTCTACAGGGTTTAAATGTCAATCTATTTGTCTTATCTGAACCGTATTGACACATAACCTAACTGTCGCTTGGTGTTGGTATTGGTGTTGGTGTCGCTGTTGGTTCAGATGTTGGGGTGTCGGTTGGTGTTGGTGTTGGTGTTGGTGTTTCTACATTTAAAGTCAGTTGATATGAAAGTGGCTGCGAACTGCGTGACACAATTACAAACTCGTAAAATCCACTTTCTGGAAGTTTACCTGACCACGATCGCTTTTTAGAATCTTCCAAAAACACATACTTCCCAGTGGGCGAATAAATTGACCACAAAATTTGCGAATTTGCTGCTAATTTCACTTCCATTAACTGATCTTGGCGCAAATCGGCGATCAAAACTTTACCTACTGAACTTTGGAGATTACCGCTAAGGGACTTGCTCGTGGCGTTAGAATCAAAAATAATCTTCTGGAAAGCACTTCTAGCAAGAATGGCGTTGAGTTTATCAGCAACAAAAGCGTGCCAAACTTGTCCAATGGGCTGATCGATATAATTTTTGCTTTCTTGTTCTGGAAATTGCTGAAAAAATGCTGCATCTCCTAAATCATATAAAGCTCGGCTCGATACATTTAGGTTATTCACTTCAACTTTCCAACGATCGCGATCGCCTCCTCCATAAGTACCTAATTTTTGTCTGCTTTCGGAACTCAACAGTGTTAACTTTTGCAATAACTGATCAGCAGTTTTGTCCCACCGCGCCCGTAATTGTGCATCTGCTGGTTCATTCGTGAGACTGCGGCGTTGCAAACTAGGATTATTCTCCCAAAATATTTGATTTACCAAACTCACATAAAAGTTTTCATCAACACCTAAACGCTGACGGCGATCGCGTAATCTTTCTTTGCGCGCCCGTTCTGCTGGGGAATATTGGGCTAGGGGATCAAGAGGTTGCTGAGTGGGGCTAGACGTTGGTGTTGGCTGTGGTTCTGGATCATCAAAACGCGATAAAAGCAAACTGTTTGCTCCCCACACAGCGATGACAGTAGATGTTGTCAGTAATAAAAATACCAAAATGATTTTCTCTGGTGTCCACCAAGTATGAGGAGCATGAGGGGTGGGGGAAGTGTGTCGAGGTGGGGATGTGGGGGGATGAGGTGATGGAGAAACCGCGAGAGTGGCTGTAGTGGGTGGTTCTGGAACTCTGACGGGAGTAGGAGGTTGAGTTCGGGGATAATAGGACGGGGGTGGGTTGAGGATTTGCAGGACTTGCTGGGCGCTTTGATAGCGCTGTTGCGGAATAGGAGAAAGCATTTTATCTAACACTACTCCTAATGTAGGACTGAGACTTATTTCTCGCCGCCACTTCCAAGCAAGCGTGTTGTCATCGATTAGTTCTGACGGTTGTTTCCCTGTCAACAATACTAATGCTGTTGCTGCTAAAGCATACAGATCGCTGTGAGGTTCTACCAATCCCGTTTGCATCTGTTCTGGGGGTGCATAACCAAATTTCCCCAATAAGGTAGCTGGTGGTGTTACAGCACCTGTATTTGGTTGATAATATTGAGAGACGACAACTGCTGCTACTTGTTTGACACCACCAAAATCTATCAGGACTGGTAGTTGGTCAATCCTGCGAAGCATTAAGTTATCGGGAGATATGTCGCGATGAATGACTTTGAGAGAGTGGATATACTCTAATACTGGTAAAATTTGTAGCAAAAGTTCAGTGACTTCTAATTCTGTGAAGCGTAAAGCTTTTTGGAGACGCTCATCTAGTAAGGAACTATAGGTCTTTCCTTCTACATAGTCCTGCACTAAAAACAAGTACTCTTTGTTATTAAAATTACTGCGAAACAGTTCGCGGAAACGGGGAATTTGCGGATGTTGTAGCTGGTAGAGAACAGTCGCTTCTCTTTGAAATAATTCTTCTGCTTTTTTTAAAACATAAGCAGTTTGGACTTGGGGAGAAAATTCCTTTAAAACACAAAGTTCTCGAAAGCGGTTAATATCTTCAGCTAAATAAGTACGTCCAAACCCACCTTGACCAAGTTGACGCACGATTAAATAGCGATCGCTCAAAGTTTGACCCGATTGGATACCCTGATTAATTACAGCATCCAGCTTCTCGCCGCAATGTAAACAAAAGCGACTATCAGACGGGTTTTCATGTCCTTTGGAGCAATAAACGTTCATGGTTATTTTCTGTTGTTAGTTGTTAGTTGTTAGTTGTTAGTTGTTTGGGGTTTTCCAATTAACAACCATCAACCACCAACCACCAACAAAGAACTAATTTGCAGATTCTAGTTTACTGATTTGATCGGCTGCGATCGCGTACCATATCTGACCAACTTTACTCTGATCCAGTTTCGCATTTATAGGGCGTTTTCCCGGAAATAATCGGTCAAATTTTCGATTTGTTTCTGTCTGGAGTTGCTCGATAGTATAATCTCCGAATTCTCTGGCTTGGGCTTGCTGCTGCCAAGTTTGTAAGTTTCTTCGGCTATAATTTCCCAGTTGACTACGGGCTTCTGTACTGAGTTTAGCTTGTTCTATTTTTTTTAATAAATTCTCTGCTGTACTGTACCACTCTTTTCGTAACGATTCATCTCCGGAGTCAGGGGTGAGGGAACGCCCTTTTAATTCTGGATGCTTGGTATAAAAAGTTTCATTGACGATCTGATTAAAAAATCCTTCTGGTACTTCTAGCTGGGCGCGGCGATCTAAAATTTGGCTGATGCGTGTTCCTTCTTTGTTGTTAGGATTACTCACTGGTTTAGTAGGAGAATCGGAACCATCAGGTAATTTAGGGAGGGTGATCGTAGGAATAGTAATTGATGATACGGCTTGAATTACGGCATTGACTACCGCCCAAGAACCAACAAAAGTCAAAGCAACTACGGTTGTTCCAACCATACTCATGGCGAAAGGACGTAGCCACAAAGGTAAGGGTAACTTTTGGGCGATCGCTTGGGTTTTGTTGTGGAATTTTGTCGCTAGGGCTTTCGCGCTCTTTCGCCCTGGTGCGACTACCATTGTCTTGAGTTTGGTGACGTGGGGATTGACAGATTTGATCGGGACGGGTGATTTTAAATCTTTGAGAACTTGATTAGCATTTTGGTAGCGATCGCTTGGTTTATAAGCCAGCATTTTTTTTAACACTGCTTCTAGGTTCGGATTAACCTTAATTTCCTTTCCCCAGTACCAATGACCCTGATAGCTATCGTAAAGTTTTTGTGGTTCTTTTCCTGTCAGCAACACCAGCGTTGTTACTGCTAAAGAGTACAAATCGCTGCTAGGAAAGGCTTTTCCTTGGCGTAGCTGTTCTTCTGGCGCGTACCCTTTTTTACCCAAAATAGTGCGGATTCCACCCATCTGAGTAAACCAAAAACCTTGAGAAGCTGGTAATTGTTTAACACCGCCAAAATCAATTAATACTGGCATTTGATCAGAACTTCGCCAAATCAAATTATCGGGAGAAATATCACGGTGAACTACATTTTGAGAGTGGATATAAGACAACACAGGTAATATTTGTTGCAAGAGGCTAATTACTTCTTCTTCACTAAAACTCTGCTTCTTATTCAGACGTTCTTCTAGCAAGTCCAGGTAATTTTCACCTTCTACATAGTCTTGCACCAAAAAGAAAAAATCATGATTACCTATTTTGGCTTGCAATGAAGCGTGAAAACGTGGAATCTGGGGATGCTGGAGTTTTTTTAGGACACTAGCTTCTCGCTCAAATAATTCTTTAGCTTTTTTTAAATTCTCTTCTTCTTCTACTTGGGGAGCAAATTCTTTCAGCACACAGCTTTGAGCAGATTTTTTCATATCTTCCGCCAAATAAGTGCGCCCAAAACCCCCTTGCCCTAATAGTTTAATAATTTGATAACGCTTGGCAATAATTTCTTCCTGATGAATAGGCAAAGGTTCACCACACTGAGTACAAAAACGGTTACTCCCATTATTGACGTGCTGCTTACTGCAATAAACTTGCATGGTGCTGAAGAATTGATAAAAGGTTTTATTATTTAGCTACAACAAGGATAACCGTGATTACGGAGGGGATTGGGGATTCTCCGTCATGAGACGCACTCGCGTTCGGGGATCGGGGATCGGGGATTGGGGAAAGGGGACAAGGGAGAAAAAGCAAGCACCAACAACCAACAAACAACAAACAACAACCAACAACCAACCAAATTATGAATACTGAATCTCAACGACTACGGTCAATTAGCGCATATACAGAATTTTTACAAACTCCTTTAGATACACTTATACAACATCATGTCAACACTGAAACCGAATCCACGGTTGTATCATTATTTCATGATGTAGCTTCTAGTGTACCTGCATACAAAAATTTCTTAGCAGAACAGGCAATAAATCCTGACTCTATCCAAACTCTCACAGATTTCCAAACCTTACCCTTGATTACTAAAGAAAATTATTTGCTACGTCACTCACTAGCAAACTTGTGCCGTTATGGACAACTACAAAACTGTGATATGATTGCTGTCTCTTCAGGTTCCACAGGGAAACCAACATTTTGGCCTCGTTTCTTCACAGATGAGTTGCAAATTGCGACTCGCTTTGAACAGATATTCCATGACAGTTTTGCTGCTGACACTAGACGCACTCTCGCTGTGATTTGTTTTACTTTGGGGACTTGGGTCGGTGGAATATACACGACCAATTGCTGTCGCTATCTTGCTAGCAAAGGTTATCTCATCACCGTAATTACCCCAGGGAATAATAAAGAAGAAATCTTTCGAGTAGTACAGGAACTGGGTACTGCTTTTGATCAGGTTGTGCTGTTGGGATACCCACCTTTTCTGAAAGATGTAATTGATACTGGTATCAGCCGTGGAATTGAGTGGCAGCAGTATCACATAAAATTGGTAATGGCAGGAGAAGTGTTTAGTGAAGAATGGCGCAGTTTAGTCGGTGAAAGGGCTGGTTTTCAACATCTTTGCTACGACTCTGCATCACTCTACGGTACAGCAGATGCTGGTGTATTGGGTAACGAAACACCTCTGAGTGTCTGTATACGTCGTTTTTTAGCAGCAAACCCAGAAGCCGCGCGGACTTTGTTTGGGGAGTCGCGTTTACCTACCCTTGTACAATATGATCCAGTTACCCGCTTTTTTGAAGTCAAAGATGGCGCATTACTCTTTTCTGGAGACAACGGTATTCCCTTAGTACGTTACAACATCTTAGATACTGGCGGGATAATTACTTACGATGCCATGCTCAAGTTTTTGGCAGGGTATGGTTTCGACGCCATCACTGAATTACAATCTCATAGTGGTAGAGGTGTGCGTCCCTTACCTTTCGTTTACATTTTCGGGCGCTCTAATTTTACAGTGTCCTACTTTGGTGCAAATATTTATCCAGAAAATGTAACTGTGGGATTAGAACAGCCAGAAATTAAAGATTGGGTGACAGGTAAATTTGTTATGCAGGTAAAAGAAGATGCAGACAAGAATCGGTCTTTTTCTGTAGTTGTAGAATTAGCACCAGAGGAAGACGCGAGCGATACAAGAACACAAGCTATTGCATCTTCTATTCTCACTCAGTTACTGCGCCTCAACAGTGAATTTGCTAACTATGTTCCAAAAGAATACCAAACCCCACAAATTACATTAACACCAACAGGCGATCCAGAGTATTTCCCTGTGGGAGTGAAACATCGGTATACACGTAACTAGAGCTTGGTTGGTGGTTGGTTTTTCTCCCTTGTCCCCCTTGTCTGGCTCGTCTGGCTGCTCCCAATCTCCACTTCACTACTGAGGGGCTTGTAGTATTTGGACATGATTTTTATAAACAAACCAAGGCCCTGTACTCGCATTTTGTTGATTTTGGCATCTATTTGAGCTTCGTAAAGTTACTTCCCAGTAATCTTGAGGGTATTCGATATTACCTAAGTAAACAGAGCTACTACGTTCTCGAATCGGTTGTAGACCTACTGGAGTTCTATATGATGATATCGCGAGTTCTTCATTGAAATCGGCGCGACACCTTTGCCTGGTTGATGTGATTTCAGATGATTGTTTAAACCAGTTACTTCGCCTTTTGAAATAAGTTCCTGCGGGTTCTATAACTCGTATAATAGTTCTAGAATTAGTTTGGGAATATACGGAGTCGGAGTTGATTACACCTAATATTCCACACAGGACGCTAAAATATAAAATAAATCTTTGGAAATATAACCTAGTGCTACGAATGTTCATAAAACCTCGCGGGTAGTGTGGAAACCCATAGTCTTTAGGTATGGGAGGAAACACAACGCGGAACTTTCAAGTTCCGTCCACCGTCAAATGAACTACGGTGAAATTGATTAACGCAGGGTATTGCCCGTACCCAAGGCTTTTCAGTAACCGAGTAAGTTACGAGTACTTACGAAAATTGGGCTTTTGGGGTGAGGGGGTGAGTACACCCTCTGGTTAACCGTAACCTCGCCCTTAAGTTCCGCAAACAAGATGAGTAAGCACCCTATATTGCTGGTAGTCTTGGGAGGGGGACAAAGCCCACAGCTAAAAGCAGTGGGAATGGTTACGTAGTTCGGTTAAGAACTTAGTCTGGTCAGCTAGGGCTTTTTGGCTTTATGCCTGAAGGCCCGTCTCTTCAGAGCGGGGTTGCTGACTATCCGATGATATACAAGTGATTGTTTTGCGAGTTACTACAGAGATAATATTAGTATTACTTAAGTAGTATACATAGTACGTTAAGCAATACTTAATCGATAAGTCTTAACAGATGAAGAATAATTATCTTTTTCGTATATCCAATATAAATATTCAGTGAAATCACTGTGTTATTTAAATATGTACGCGTATACAAATGAAGAGAGATATACAGTAAGAGCGTTAGCCTGAAAACCAAGGAGAGTGTATATAACAAAGTGTTTACACTTATTTTATGCCCTCTCCTTGTTTCTATTTTTGTATGTAAAAAATAATCTAACATATATTTGTAAGGACGCATAGCTATGCGCCCTTTAACTTTATTTTACCCGTCCCCAGAAGCGAATGAAGCCATAGGAATTAGTGGGTGTACCAGGAGCGGTAGCATTAGGTAAATCTCTTAAGTTCACAACTATTGCACCATTGGTATTGGCACCACTACAGTTAACACTGGGATAAACAGTTTTTGGATCTTCCCCTGGAGGGAAGTATTGGGCAAAATCTCCATCTTTGATATTGCTAAGAGATTCAATATAACCGTTATACTGCCAGAGAATTCCCCGATCAGTGTTTTGTAAGCCAGTGCTGTTTTTGCTGGGGAAGCTATTAAAGGCGGTAGGTATGAAACTGACATTATTGGGGATGCGATCGCACATCAAAACTTTGGGTGCAGTTGCATCACCTGCGGAGAGGAAGTAAACAGTATATTCTACCTCATCGTTAGGACGAACTGTACCACCGTTAATTAGACCTTGTAAGTAATTACTCCGCCACTTGGGGTTGTTGTCGTCGGTATCGTGAGGTGTTGGTACGTAGTTGGGGGAGTTGCTGTTATCTACACCGTCGATGAGGTCAGTAAAGGATGACTCGTTAATGGCGGTGATGCGTTTCACCAACAGTACATTCGGGTTACTAGAAACAGGTTTATCAAACCCAAAGTTTTGATTGGTCAAAGAACTACCAGAGACAGTCACAGCTAAGTCATTGGGTGTACCCAAGGTAAACCCAGCCGGAATATCTGTATCACTGGTATCGACTTGGATTTTATAGTTACCGTTAGTAACGCCTGTAAAGGTATATTGACCGCTAGCATTGGTCGTGGTGGTTTGTATAGTAGTTGTGCCAGTACTATCTAGTAATTTGACAGTAATATTTGCGGGTAATTTCGGTTCGGTTGCGTCTAAATCATTGCCACCGTCAGTATCTTCGTAGAGAGTACCGGATATATTGTAAGTGGTCGGTACTGTAATCGTAGTTGTATCGGTAGCACTGTTATTCCCCGCCCCAGTTTTGTTAATATCGGTGGGATCGGTGACATCATTGGAGCGCAGTACTTGTGCTGTGTTGGCGATAGTTCCTGATGCAGTGGGGGAGACAATGGCTGTCACGGTATAGGTAGCAACAGCTCCATTGTTCAAATCTACTGTTGTGTTCATTGAATTTCCCGAACCACTGGCTGCACCACAAGCACCTGTTCCCGTAGTAATGGCGCAAGTCCAGGTGACATTAGTCAGAGTAGCGGGAATGGTATCGATAACTTGTGCGCCAGTGATATTATTTGGACCATTATTGGTAACGGTAATAGTATAAGTGGTCTGGCTGCCAGCAGGAATTGTAGTCCGGTTATCTGTTTTGGTAATCGCCAAGTCTGCCTGTCGAATTGTCACACCATTGACGAGTTCAAGGCTTTGAGACGGATAATAAGTCCAAGTATCAATACCTTTATTATCCCCAAATGAGCTTGTCCAGGAATTTGCTCCGCCACTACTATTTACCCCATTAACAGCACTTGAACCGCCAATTGAAGTGTTATTGAAGTATACGCCATAGGGATCGGGATTAGGATTAGTAGAGGGTACAGGATTATTTAGTCGCTGAATGGTGATACCACCAGGATTACCCTCAGCATCTAACAGAGGAAAGTGAATTTCTCCGGCATATAGCTGAATTGTGCTACCGTAAGGAATCAAACCAGCAGCAACAACAACCCCTGCGGCATCTTTGCCATCCCAATATATAGTATTGCTGCCGAAACTGGCTAAACCAGATAGTATGCGGTCATTGCTATTTCCATAAATACCATCTCGATTCAAGTCCAGGGTGATGAAAAACCGTCCTGTGACATTACTATTAAAGTTAAAGTTTCCACCCAAAGGCGATGTACCCGCTTGACCGACTGTACCCTCAACTCCAGTAAATTGAAAGTTGGTAGGTGTTGGTGGAATCGGATTTTGAATGAGCCAGGTTGTACCGCTAGCACTGATAGCTGAACTCGGTAAATCAGGATTGGGTGAATTGAAGAAAACTTTGTTGGTAACGTTATTCCCAATATCTGCTGCGTTGGGATCGTGAACTGATACTCCTGCTTCCAACCCTGTACCACCAGGAAACAATACTGAACGATACAACGGCACATTAGTAGCAGAAGATTTAAAACCATTATTATTGGAAAAGAAGACAAAAGTGAAGGGGTCTAAATTCCTGGGATTGACTAAATATTGATAGCCATCACGGGTGACAACACGCAGCAGAGGACTAAAACTTGCACCACTAGGAGGCATTCGCAATGCCAAACTATTAGAATAGACTCGACCTGGAATAGCTGTGCCGCTACTATTTCGCACAGTCACATCCCAAGCTGCTACCCAACCCACATTACTAGCTTGAGTCCAACTGGCACTAGCAGACAACCCGGTGGGATTATTATCTACTGCTGGATTCGGACTCACAAAGTCAATTTCCCATATCCCAGAACCGGCTGCTAGAGTTTCAGCCGAGGTAATGATACAAGGACTATACCCGCCACTATTAGGCAAAGGTCCAGCCACTTCCTGGGTTCTATTCAGAATTTTACCAATATTTCCTGCTCCGGGTGCGGGACAACTCCCAGTAGTTCCGATCGGGGAACGATAGTTAATTACTCCTGAACCAATTCCAGCCGCACTTGAACCTAAATTAATTGTTTCTCCAGCGTTGACATAAGCTTTAATTGTTGTTCTTAGGGGAATACTACCAATTGTTGGTCTAGAGTTAGCATTGGAATGGTAAAGTAAAAAAGCGCGATTACCACCATTGCTGGTCAGTTCTTTACTTCCTTCAGCACGGACAGGTTGTACTGTGTAACCCCAGACACCCAATAAGAAAAGAAAACTACCTGCTAAATAGGCTCGTTTTCTCTTTTGAGGATAGGGTGGCTTCTTAGAAAAATTACCTCTAAAATACTGACTCTCAAAAAAAGTGGCTAGTGCCAAAAAATATTTCAATAAAAGATCCATTTACCTGCTTTCCTGAAACTTAGGATTATCAAGAGTAAAGAAACTGAGTTACAGCCTTGATAACTGATTGAAAAATTAGTCGAGATGAATAGCGATCGCTCTTAGATACTTAGATAAATATTTCATTGCTCAATTTCAGAATAATGTATTCGTATTTTTTGTATACGTAATATCACGTAATTAATTGTAGAGACGCGATATATCGCGTCTCTACATTGGGGTGTGGGTATTACATCCATAAATTTGCGGGGTTATTTTTGTCTTCTTCCCATTTAGTGGGATTATTAATGATATATTCCCGAATCCGGTCTAAAGAACCATCAGCGCGAATGATGTGGTCGTAGAATCGTGATTGCCAAGCAAAATGGTCATGATCGTTTTCCCGACACCACCGGGTGACAGCAGATTTGTAGGAATGAATAATAGATTGCAATGAACCGGATTTTAACGGACCAAATTTATTAGATTCATCTGTCGGTTGTAGAGACGCGATATATCGCGTCTCTACATCTGGGGGACGGTCGATAACAACAATGCCGTGTACGTGATTGGGCATAATAACGTAGGCATCAATGTAGGCGAAATCAAAATGATTGGGAATGTCTGTCCAAAAACCTTGCGCGATTTCGCCAATTGGGGAAAATAGCATTTCACCTGCAATAACATCGCCAAAGAAATGGATGCGATTTTTGGTACAAATGGTAATGAAATACGAACCGTTGGCTGCATAATTGCGGTTTGGCAAACGGGTTGATTCGATTCTGTATTTACCCTGAAATTTTGGTTGCGTCATGATTCCAATTCCAAATCCGTTACCCCGATGTGTAGAGACGCGATATATCGCGTCTCTACATTTGATGGGAAATATCGCGTCTCTACATTTGATGGGAAATATCGCGTCTCTACATTTGGTGGGAAATTTCATATCTCGGTTTTTTGTATCCCGATTGTCGCCCTCTTCAATTTCTCCACCAAGGTTTTGGTAGATTCTTGTTGCTGACGTGGCGGAATTTTTTGCAACCCAAATCCATCAAATAATTCGTTCAACTTCATCGTTAAACCCACATACAGCCCACCTGCGGAACGAGTTCCTGAAAAATCACGGTCATCAACTTTACCAAAAGAATAACCAGCAGACAGGCGTAAATTTGGTGTGAGATAGTAACCTGCTTCAACAACAAAACCCGTCTCAGTGTAATCACTTTGACTAATCAACCGCGCTTCACCTACTAAATCTATGCTGTATCCCAAGCGATAGGTAGCCCGTAATTGCCCTAAATTAACTGTGCTAGTTCCAACTAAATCATCTGCTAAATATGAGGTACTATTACGTAGAGCATACTTACCATAAAATTCCCATTGCCAATTCGGGGCGTAGATAGCTTCCACAGCAAAGGTATGGTCTTCGGAACCTGTACCACTCTCCAACAGAACAGTGTCAGGAATCACGGCGGGATTTTTGCGATATTCATAACGCAGCAAGGCATTAAACTTATCGTTTTTAGGGTCACGATAGGCTAAACCAACTTTGAGGCTGACCGTATCCCCTAATTCTGTTAGTTTTTGATTGCTAGAGTTGGCTTGTTGATAACGCACTAAGGCGGTAAGTTCAGGTGATATTTTTCCTGTAACACCTCCGCTAATTACCGTATTAGAACCACTCGAAGAACTGCGATGCTCGAAACGGGCGCTGGCTTGGAACTTCGGGTTATTAGTGTATTCCAGACCGATGCTGTAGCTATCACCGCTACTTAATCCCACCGAGTAACCGCTTTGACCAGTAGCGAAAGGTTGGGAATATTGTTGTCCTGTTCCAGTGCGTCCCAAATAATTGCCAAATACGTGTTCATAAGCGAGGTTAAGTTTGAAGCCAGGGGCGATAGTCCAACGGTTATTTAATCCGATCGCTCCTTGGGTAGTCATTTCATTGGCTCCACCCCAAATTGTGTAGCGACCGGTGAGAGTGGTATCTGTACCAAGCTTATGTTGACTGTTGACACTCAAGCTGGTGATGGAGTTATCGTCATATTGACCACGAGTAAAAAACTGTTGCGTCAAGTTGAGGTTGATACCGGGTAAGACAGCCCAATTTAAGCCAAGCGCAGTCCGGTCTGAATAAACAGCATCAGTTTCGGAAGATAAAGTCAGTTCATTGAGTGCTTGGAAAGTGAGCTTATCGGTAATCGGGATTTTCAGTTGCGATCGCAATTGATCGGAATTACTGCTCAGGCTTTCTGGTGAGATGCGGTCTTCTCTGTCGCGATGTATCCAGTCAACATCCACAGTTACTTTATCAAAGCGCTGTTGAATACCCGCAGAAATTGTTGTCAAAGAATTATCAACTCTGCTCTCAGATACTTCTGACTCCTCAGAAGTATCTAGCGATTCGGGTGCAGTCCCAAAATTATCTTCGCGATCGTATTGGAACCGTAAATTAGTCGTAGGCGAAATTTTTCCTGTAAATTGCGCCCCGTAGCGAGTTTGACCAGGAACAAAGCTAGTTGTAGCATCGTTAGCAAAACCTGCATCTGTGGAACGGTAGTAGGTGCGCCCTCGTAAACCTGGGAGAATTTCTCCGTCAGCTTCAATTCGGTAGGCCGAACCGCTCACCTTCCTTGAGATGTCAGAACTATTTGTGGAGCGCGCGTATTCTGCGAGCAATTTACCTCTTGAACCCAGAGCAATCTGTGCATCTGCACCGTAGAGTTCAAAGTCACGCATCCCCTGATCTTGTTGGAAGTAAGTTGTTCCTATCCAACTTTCTTTTTTGAGAGTGCGGTCAAAATTGTATTGCAGGCGACCAGCATAAATATTACTATCGGAACCACTACCTTTGTATTGGTAAGTAACAACAATACGCCGGACTAAAACCTGTCCATTCTCATCTACATCAGTACGTTGAATAGGTTCCCGGAATAAGATAGTACCGCGATCATAGTCTATCTCGTAATCAGCGCCTCGATTGAGTTGCTTGCGTTCCAACACAGTACCAGGACGGTTTTGTTCTTCCGACTCAATAGTGATATTTTCACTACCCCCAACCAATAATCTCTGTGAGAGGAAATAGTAACCACTCGTACCATCAGGAGCGATAGTATCTCGTTGAAAGGCTTCAACGTTATTGGCATACAAACCAGTGAATTGTAAATTTCCCAGGCTATAGTTAGCTTTGAAGCCATGTAATTGGCGTGTGACTGAGGTAAATTGCTGGGATGAACGGGCAAATTCCTGAGTGGTGTAGTCTCCCCACATGAAATAATCGGGGTCAGCACCACGTATTTTGGGCGATCGCTCTAACCGTGCATAGACGCTATCAGTGGAAGGAGTGATTACTTCTGTCTTAGAACTGTCACCATAGACAGGATAGTTTTGGTCGTTGAATTGGGAACTACGAAACAGCTTGTTGTCACAGTTGCAATCTTCATTCAGGTTACGAAAACTGTTGTAAGCACCAGTGAATAACCATTCTCCAATCGCCCCAGTCGCAAAGACTGACGAACGCACATCTAATTGCGTGCTATTGTCTTTGTCCGGCGGAAGAAAATCACGAAAACTGCTGTAGTAATCTGTACCCCTCGCACCCAAACGTACATCTACTATCCCAGTTACCAAACTCGGACGCAAAGCTGTTTCAAATTGCAGTTGCGTATAGCCTTCTAAATCATTGGCGATCGCTCGAATTCTGACAGTTTGAGCATTTAAACTTGATTTGAGAGTAGCGCTAAATTCTCCCTTCTTTGCCTGTACTTGGAATCCGGGTTGATCAGGTTTCAAATCTGTACCAACAAACTCACCAGCAGTGGGTATCAGAGTCACAACTCCATCGCGGTTGGAGCGATTACCATTTTGATCTCGGAGTTCCCCTTTCACTATCGTTGTGGAACGTCCATCCGCCGGAATCCGAGTTTCGACGGTTTCCAACTGGAATTGTGTGGGTGCGCCTCTTAGCACTACCTGCACACTAACAGGCGCTTCACTAGAACCTACCACTTGCGTAGTGATAGTGTTAGCTCCCTCTTTTAAAGAAACACCAAACCATGTCTGCGTTACCAAGTTGGTGTTGGCGTCGCTTTCTGTCCGTCCCACCAAGGATGGGTCTACTAAATCCCCATTCACACGCAATTCCACCCTTGCATCCACAGGAAATTGCAATATGACTGTCGTTGCTGGTATATCGACTACAGTATCAGGGGTCGGGGTGAGGATTTTGATCGGAATCTTCGCAGATGGAGAGGTGGGGGAAGAAGATGTGTTTTGTACTAATTTTTGTAGACCTTTTGGTAACTTGATATCGGCTGCCGGTTGGAATGGCTGTATCCCTGGTGATGTTGTAGTTGGGTGATCTGGTAGGACAGATAACCTGTCCTCCAAAGATAAATCAATAACATCCTCAGATAAAGTTGGTTGGAGTTCAGAAAACTTCTCAGTGTCACTGAGTTTTCCCGTTTCTGCATCTTCTGGCTGAGGTGCAAGATTTTGCTGTTCCTCTTGGACAACGTTGGTGTTTTCTGCCTTGGCTATGATGGGATACAATGCTAGACTTATAGCCCCAGCCATCACCCCCAATAGTCTCAAACTATTTGCGTTCAGGGGTATTTCCCTTATGCTTCCTACCTGGTTGGTGAGCTTGTCGAACCACTCCCTTCTACCTTGATTCATTTCTTGACCTCCTCACCAGATGTGGGGGTGACTCCGAAGTTCATGCGTGCCATACCACCGGGTTCTAAACGTATTAGGCGGGATTGGCTGTTACGTTCTTTAAATTTGAGATTGGGTGCTAAGGTGTAACCAGGGAGGTTGCTGAGGTCGAGAACTCCTGTGTGATTGCCTGGTAAGACATTTATTACAGAAAACAACCCATTAGGATCAGTAGTAATACGGTTGCCGTTTTGCATGAAAATCACCGCATTGGGAACTCCGGGTTCACCTGGCTGCTGTTCACCATCAAAGTTTTTATCTACAAACACTCGACCAAGAATTGTGCCGCAGTCAGACACGATTCCTGGTCTAATTTGTAATAAGTGGCTGGCTGGACCGTCTTTAGTAATGAAACGGTTATCTGCTCTTTGAGCAGTGACAGTGGCTAAATTGCGTCCTGAACCTCGTACTGAATCTGGAGTGAGTTCGGCAGCATAAGCAATATTTAATACTTTCTGCGACGGAACTACAGTATTTGTTCTGAAAATTACGTTGGAGCCATGGCGTTCAGCTGTGACTTTGACAGATTGACCATCGATTTCACCCCGAACGGATTTAGGTAAAAATTTGAAACCCAAGGGTAAAGTATCAGTAATAACTACACTATCCAAACCAGCATCAGCTGAATTTGTAACTGAGAGGCGATAGATAACTATATCTCCTGGTTCAGCTGTAGCGCGATCGCCTGTTTTGACAATCTGCACCTGTTCTGGCTGACACATATTCGTAGTAAATTCAAAAGCTAGTAAGTCTAGTCCTTGCACTTCTGCATTAGCGACTAAAATAACCGTTGATTCAGTTTGGGTTTGACCTGTGAGTGTAATCGGTTGACCATCCAGGGATGTAGCAACGTAGCGGACAACATCATTGTTCTGTGTACCAGTGCTTTGAACAATTTGAATCTTGATTCGACGCTGTTTGTAAATCGAATTCGGTGGTGGATTGACTACAAGAATGTAGGTTCTACCAGGATCTGTTTGACCCAAATTCGGATCGAGTAGAAAATTATAAGCACCTAGTGGTTCTGTATTGGTCAGGAAATAGGGGTTACTATTCTCAATATTTGGTTTTAATCCACCAGGAATATTATTGTTAGGAGCATCAGGTAACTCTGTGCGAGTTAAGGGTAACAATTTTCCTAATTCTGTCCCTGTGGGGTCACTAGGGTCAGATTCATAGACAGCAACAGAAAAGCCCGTGTAATCAGGTAAAACATTCCCACCGCATCCTAAAATTCTCCCTAGTGGGTCAACTAATGGGCTAGGTTGAACATTGAGTTGACTAGAAATTCCTTGAAATTTATATTTACTAGCAGGATCTGTATAAGTATATGTAGCTTGATTATTAATTGCTGGAAGCGAAACCTTATTCTCAACTTGAGCGATTGCAGATATCGGACTTTGCAAAACACTTCCCACTAAAACAGTTGTCGCTATCCGTCTCAACCATCTACCATGCAAACCAACCTGGTATCGCAAACTTTGACGGCGCACTGAATATTTCTCCTATTAAACTTTACGATTCTTAGGATTTGGAGTTAGGAATTTACACAGCTAGTAGGCTGTCAAGCTAGTTTTGAGGTTTTGTAGTAAGGACTTTAGTCCTTATTTTCTAAGCACTAAAGTCCTTACTACGAACCTGACATCACAAACGCAAAATTGTCTCAGCGCACCTGTACTTGATACGTTCCCTTGACGATGGTTTTTGCTGGAACATTTGAACCAAAATTCAAGCGAATGTTAGTATATGCTGTCGCTGGTGCTGGCTTAGTTTCTACTTTGCCGTTAGGAAGAGTGACTTTGACAGTGGGGTTCTCTACAAAGCTGCGTCCACCATCAATGCTGTAGGAAATTTTTGCACCGTTAGCATTGACAGTGGCGGATTTCAGAACATACGCCATTCCTTTGGGAATAGGTTGATTAATTACCAGATTCTTAACTGAGCGATCGCTTGTGTTCTGGCCGCTAAGAGTGTAAAGCAGTAGGTCTCCTGGTTGTACCACTGCTTGACCTTTCAATGGTTCCCATTTCTTAATTTGCTTACCCTGCTGATTTTGAGCTACAACTTGCTTTTCTGCTTCTAAAAGCAACTTTATTTGCGGTTGTTTTTGGATATTTTGGGCGATCGCAGAACCCATATCCCAGACATTTGGTACTCCTGTTGTTGCACCTATTAATGGTGCTGTTATCAAAATTGCAACTGCTCCTAAACCTGCTATGGAAACTCGCATGATCAAAAAACCTCTTCAAACTTGCAAAATATTGATTGTTAGTTGTTGGTTGTTGCTTGGAATAAGCAACAACCAACAACAGAATTCACTAATGCTCCCGAATTTTACCCCTCCCCAACCCTCCCCTTGGCAAGGTGCGCGTTAGTGCGGGTGGGGTCTTTGTATGCGTCTTCATATTAAATTGGTATAAGTACCAACCAGTATTGGTTATGGTGCTGGCGGCGGGTTATTAGGTGTTCCAGTCGCGTTATTTGCTTCAATTTGGCGTTGGAATGAGAAGTTACGCGCCTCACCTGGAGCAACTTCACCGATGACGGTGTTCACGTATTTGGTAACATCTGTATTAACTGTGGTGCCGGTTTGGTCTACAGCAGGGGTAGTTCCTGGATTACCGCTAAAGAAAGTAATGGTTGAAGCACCGGAATCTTTCGCTGTACCCACAATGTTGATAGTATCAATTGCACCGTTGGTATCGTTATCTAATGCCCAATTATTGCCATTTTGAGTACCATCTTCAGTAATTACTACATCGTTGGCTTTTAAGATGACGTTTCCAGTACCAGCTTGAGGTGTAGAAATGTTGGTGTAGGTAATGCGATACTCTAGAATGTTTCCAGGTGCAGGTGTCTTCGGATCGATGCTGAATTGATCTTGACCAGACAATACTGCTGGACCGGTTCCTGGTAGAACACGAGACTCTTTCAGTAGTTTCAAGAAGCCTGTATAAACTCGGTCAATTGTGGTATTAGTCGCATCAGAAGTACCATTATTACCAGTATCTTTGATGCCATCACCGTTACTGTCAGTAGTATACAAGTCGATAGCAGCTTCAATAGGTACTGGGAAACCTTTATCTGGACGAGTTAAATCAGTAGAAAGTGGTGTATTAGGTGGTAGGTTAACTTCAACACCGTAGTTTATAACTTCATTAGGATCAAAGTTGGCAATTGTAATTGGTAGGTTACTTGGTTGTAAGGTAAATGTACCTGCGCCATTGTATATGTAAGTAGCTGATTTACTATCATGGGTAATAGTAACGGTAGTATTCGCAGGTAAGTCAGTAGCTGTTGCTGGTGCTTTTGGTGTTAGTGTCAAAAGACCTGCATCTGTCCCGTTATTCTTAACCGTATTGGTGAACCCTACAGCCGCAGGATCTATAGTTGTACCAGGTTTAGTACCTGCGGGAACCAGTGAAGACTTGTTGGTGAAGTCATCATTATTATTAGTAGGACCAATTGCATCTGGCGCACCATCAGGACCAGTTTGGACTGATGAAGCTACAGGTTGTGCAATGGTAAAGATGTTAGCTTCACCACCTGTACCAGTACCTGTGTTATTATTACCGCCGTCAGTACCAATTGTGCCTAAGTCAGTGGAGTCATTTACATAACCATCAGCTACAGGAGGATTGGTATCGGGAATCCCGTCGCTGTTTGTGTCTGTACCTGGAGGTGTTGAACCATTAAAGTTACTGGGATTTTGGTCACCAGATTCATCGTAAATCAGGTTATCGGGAGTGCCGTCGTTGTTAGTATCTGTAGTTGGTATACCGGAAGTTTGACCTAACAGTTGAGCGATATTTGCTACATCTAAAGATGTTGCAGTTACCGACGATTTAACCTTAACCTGCACCGAGAAACCATTAACAGTTTCACCCGGCGCAACTGCTGTCACCACACCTGGATTGTTAATAAAACCAATTCGGGTAACTGTAGCCAGGTTTGTAGGTGCGGTTGTCGTCCAGTTAGCATCTAGCGCAGTGGTAGTGACGGCATCGGTAGTATAAACTACTTGCCAACCTGGAGGTGGTGTCGGTGCTACTGCTAACTCAGTATCCTTGGGAATCGCATCCGATACCAAAATCCGAGAAACATTTGCGCCATTAACGCTAATCTCTGTACCCACTAATGGTGCAGGATTGAAATTATTCCCTGTGGGATCAGTTGCTGCTACCTTCAAACTTAAATTGTAGGTCAGCTTATCGTCAGTAATTGCCGGAGTGCCACTATTGTCGTAGTTACTGCGAATCTTGAGAACACTAGCTAAAGCATAATTCTTCAGAGATGCAGATACTGTCGCTTTCTGAGTGACGCTAGCTTCCCTAACTCCATTCACGGGGTCGCCAGCAATATCTCCATTCTGTGTACCTGTATTATCTACTGTATATACGTCACCACCATTGGGATTACGAAGTTGGTTTTGCGCGTCGCCGGGAGTGTCACCCAAGGTGACGGTAATGATATCGTTATCTTTAGCACCAGGAGTCACCTTAACCGGAACTCTTACCATCACTGAACCACCAGATGGTATTGAGTTGGTAATAATTTCACTACCGCTAATATCAGTCCAAGTTACACCGCCGTCGGTACTAATTTGTAAGTTACTGCTAACTGTCGCAGGACCTGTAACTTCAGCCAGGTTAGGAATCCGGAACTTGGTAGGATCGTTACCGACGTTGGTGATAGTATACGTGTAGTTGAGGACGTCATCGACACTAATCTTGCCATTGCCGTCAGCATCAGTACCAATTGAAGTGCCGGAAGCTGTCACTGTAATACCAGCAACTTCTGCCACCGTGACTGTTACTGTATTGGAAGTCGCATTAATTGGTACATTGGGATTATTTGGGTCTTCGTAAGTAGCCGTCGCTGTGTTACTAATAGATTGACCTGCTGCTGTGCCTTGGGCTAATACAGGCGCAATAAATTGGAAAATGCCATTGGCAAGCAATGCCGTTACTACTAAGGAACGATACACTCTTGGTGTTTTTTTGACAAAAGGATTTATTTGTGACATATTATATGCTGCTTAAATTTACATTCCAAATTAATCCTGTGTTTTTACACAGGATTTTTTCCAAAATCTCCTATCGTTGGGTAAGATCCCCGCAGATTAACTTGATAATTCAGGTTCAACCCAACACAAAAATCTATTAACTATCTAGTGGTCTGTCCCATTAATTTTGATGAGTTTGTAGTAAGCACGCTTCGTGCTTAAAAAACCAGGACTAAAGTCCTTACTACGAACTTATTCACCCCTCGTAACTAATGGGACAGAACACTAGCCTTTCAGTATTGGATGATATAAAGCAATACAAAAGGTAGACTCTGGGAAAATTCAGAAATCAAACGTGGTTTGCCAAAAAATCTACCAACAGATTCCTACTTTCAAGTGTTTATGCTTTGTTTTAATATACACCTCATAATTTAAGTAAGCTGAGACGCACTTAATTTTTCAAGCTGAAAATCTCACAGCAAGGCTTTCAGGCTCCAAAAAGTACAATTTAGATGCGCGACAGCTTATTGCTTGAGTACAGACTTTTAATTGACCAAATTTTTGTCTAACTCATCAATCTCACGAGAGACTATTGGCAGGTTGAAGTCATATTAACCACAGTAACTTTTGATACAAAATTACACCAACGGTAAAAACAATGAACTTTGATTTTTTGTAAACTTAATTGTTGAAAAACTTTTTACCAGTATTTTCTACATATAAATATATTTTACGAGTCTTAGATTAGACAAAATCTGGCATTTATGACAGTAGACATATATTAAAGTTAGTGCTTTTGCTCGGTATTTTGATATTTTATGAATCCCGACAAAAATTATCGGGTATGTTTGACTGGTATTTTTACTCGTGATAGCATCAAGCGACAGTTGAGGGACATCTAGGGAGAAGCTAGTTTATGACTCAGGCAATTGATACCCAAAAAGTAACCACCGCTCTTAAAGCTTTGAAATGTAAAGAATGTGGTGCGGAATACGAACTCAAAGCCAGTCATGTGTGTGAGTTTTGCTTTGGTCCTTTAGAAGTAGGTTACGATTACAGCACCCTTCGTCAAACTGTCACCCGCGAATCAATTCAAGCGGGGCCAAATTCGATGTGGCGCTATCGCAAATTTTTGCCTGTGGTTAGCGAGAATCCTATTGATGTCGGAACTGGTATGACTCCCTTGGTGCGTTCCCAACGGTTGGCACGTCGTTTGGGTTTGAATAAGCTTTACATTAAAAATGATGCTGTGAATATGCCTACCCTCAGCTTCAAAGATAGGGTAGTATCAGTTGCTTTGACACGGGCGCGAGAGTTGGGTTTTACAACAGTTTCTTGTGCTAGCACTGGTAATTTGGCAAATTCTACGGCTGCGATCGCAGCTCATGCTGGTTTAGATTGTTGTGTCTTCATCCCTGCTGATTTAGAAGCCGGTAAAATTTTGGGTAGCCTGATTTATAGCCCTACCTTAATGGCTGTTAAAGGTAATTATGATCAAGTCAACCGTCTCTGCTCGGAAGTTGCCAATACACACGGTTGGGGCTTTGTCAACATTAATTTGCGTCCTTACTACTCCGAAGGTTCCAAAACTCTAGGCTTTGAAGTTGCAGAACAACTAGGATGGGAACTACCTGATCACATCGTTGCACCTCTGGCTTCAGGTTCCCTGTTTACAAAAATCTATAAGGGCTTCAACGAATTTGTAGAAGTTGGTTTAGTAGAAGGTAAGCCGGTTAAATTCAGTGGCGCTCAAGCCGAAGGTTGTTCACCTATTGCTCAAGCCTTTAGAGAAGACCGCGATTTTATTCAGCCAGTGAAACCAAATACAATTGCTAAATCGATAGCGATCGGTAATCCAGCAGATGGTATTTACGCTATCGAAATTGCTAAGAAAACAGGTGGTAGCATTGAATCTGTAACTGATCCTGAGATTATAGAAGGCATCAAGTTACTAGCGGAAACTGAAGGTATTTTTACCGAAACCGCCGGCGGTACAACCGTTGCTGTACTCAAAAAATTAGTAGAAGCTGGCAAAATTGATCCAGATGAAACCACCGTGGTCTACATCACTGGGAATGGTTTAAAAACCCAAGAAGCAGTGCAGGGCTACATTGGTGAACCTCTGACAATAGAAGCAAAGCTCGATAGTTTTGAACAAGCTCTTGAGCGTTCTCGTACACTTGAACGCCTAGAATGGCAACAAGTTCTAGTTTAAGAAAAAGTTAGTGGATAGTGGGTAGTGCTTAAGAACGAAGTAAGTCGGTGAGAATAAATTAAACTATGTTAAGTAACGTAAAATTATTGAAATAAGTTCGTAGGAAGGACTTTAGTCCTTTCTTGAGGACTAAAGTCCTCACTACAAACCTTTGATTATTTGCGCTGTCTTACTTAACAACCAACAACCAACAACCAACAATCAAAACTAACAACTAACAACTAACAACTAACAACCAACTATTCAAGATGTCTGTAAAAGTATTAGTTCCTACTGCTCTACAAAAATTTACCGAAAATCAAGCTACTTTAGATTGCAACGCTAATACAGTAGCGGAACTTTTTGAATCTCTAGAGCAAGCTTTTCCTGGGATTAAATCACGCTTGTGTGATGAAGGAGGAGAACCGCGACGGTTTTTGAATTTATACGTCAACAGCGAAGATATTCGCTTTTTAGAAGGAATAAAAACATCTTTAAAAGATGGTGATGAAGTGAGTATTGTTCCAGCTGTAGCTGGTGGCTGAGAGTCGAAACCTGATCGCTATTTGGTAGGTTGATTCTGGGTTCAGCCAGGAATTCAACATCTGAGCCAAATGGTGATCAGCTATTACCCAATACAGACCCTCCACCAACAATAGTGACAATTTCTAAGCGATCGCCTTGCTGTACTTTTGTTTCCTGCCAGTACTGACGGTGTAAAATTTCACCGTTGTATTCTACTGCCACCAATCGAGGATTAAACCCTAATTGTTGAAGTAATTCAGGTAAAAGAGTTTGAGATACACAGCTACGA
The DNA here is from genome assembly GCA_051172755.1 of Nostochopsis sp. Taxonomy (GTDB): domain Bacteria; phylum Cyanobacteriota; class Cyanobacteriia; order Cyanobacteriales; family Nostocaceae; genus Pelatocladus. Next base: position 366,553 of record JBMNDX010000001.1, read on the forward strand.
GGTTCACCATTGATCTGGATAGTGATTTGATTCGACATAGGAATTATCAGAATCTGGTTGAATACGATTCAGCTGCGATAGAAAATATTGTGTCACTAAAGTAGGTTGTTCGGCTTGCATGATGCCACGCACCACTGCTACACGCTTCGCTCCAGCATCGATCACATCATTGATGTTGTTGGGATCGATACCGCCAATAGCAAACCAAGGGATAGAACAATTTTTAGCAACGTAACGAACATATTCTAAACCAGCAGCAGGCTTACCTTCTTTTGTAGGAGTTTCATAAACAGGCCCAACACCGATATAATCTGCTCCTTCTTTGACAGCACGTTGCATTTCCTCAGAATTTGTGGTAGAACGACCAATCAAGCGGTGGGGTCCCAGCAATTGTCGGGCCATAGCAATGGGCATATCTTGCTGTCCCAGGTGTACCCCGTCTGCATCAACAGCCAAAGCTATATCTATCCGGTCATTGATAATAAAAATGGCGTTGTATGTATGGCATAACTGCCGTAATTTTTGAGCTTGCTGGAGGTGGACAGCATCATCAACTTTCTTATCGCGATACTGTACTAAAGTTAATCCTCCCTTAAGGGCAGCTTCGACTGTATCTATTATTTTGTCATTCGGAGAAGTAACAAGATACAAATGCGATCGCACAAGTAACTGATGTCGTTGATAACCCATCAAATTACTTTCTAGGGTGTAAACACGGTAACGCATCTGCTTCAAAGCTTTCCCCATATTTGGGTGATAAAGCTTGCCATATTCTTCTAGCACCCGCATAGCTTCTTCTACTCGACAGAAGTTAGCTTGTAGCAAAGATTTGATACTAGAGCGCTGTTCTTCTTGGGGATGAGTTAATTCAGTACCAGGATCAGCCGGTGTATTTCGAGCCGCCCTTAAATCAGCAGTATGCCAGCTTGCTAATTCTTGCCGCATCCGCTTGCATTCCCCAGTTAAATGGGTATTATTTAAGCCAAAGCGACACCATTCCTCAATAATTCGCAAACCTTCACGCCCACGATCTAAATTTGCATCTAAGATGCGACAAATAACTTGACTTACTTGCTCTCTTTGGCTGTATGGCTCGACCATTACAACAATCCCATTAGTGTTTTGATCGTAACAGTCAGTCCCTTTCATAGTTGCAATATTTTTTTCATATATTATTTTGTTTCTTTAAATTACAAATTTGAGGTTAGAGATAAAGAATTAGAAAATAGGAATTATAAAATATTTTTACTATAACCTCTACTCCTAGAGTGAAGGGGATTGGGGATTGGGGATCGGGGATCGGAAATATCCATTACCCATTACCCATTACCCATTACCCATTACCCATTACCCATTACCCATTACCCATTACCCATTACCCATTACCCATTACCCATTACCAATTACCAATTACCCATTACCCATTACCCATTACCAATTACCAATTACCAATTACCCATTACCCATTACCCATTACCCATTACCCATTACCAATTACCAATTACCCATTACCCATTACCAATTACCCATTCAATTATGTGAGTGATATCATCGACATTTTTGCAATTTAGAGAGTATAAAAATTGCTAGTTGGTTGTAAGGAGTGCAGAAAAAATGATTTTCCCCCTCGTTGTTTCTAAGTCTTGTCAGTCTGACGTTCTACCAGTACAGAATATTAAGCGAAAGCAGAATTCACATCCGTACTTAGAAGTGACAATGCTTTTTATTTATCATTCCGTGCGTTTGTTTCTGAACGCTGCTGGTATAGGAGTTGCAAGTCTCATGCTTATTAGCTGTTACTTTGATACCGCCATCGCTCAGACATCTCCATCACAAAAGCAGATACACCATACTGAGACAACAATCTCTCAGGTAAATGTATTGTTTGTCAACCCAAGTGTCGGAAATGACAAGCAGGGAACCGGAGGTGAAAGTAGTCCTTTGAAAACGATTACCCAGGCTTTGCGAGTGGCTACCCCCAATAGTGTGATTATGCTTGCTAATGGAAATTACAGTGCTGGAAAAGGAGAAAAGTTTCCATTGATACTCAAACCTGGTATTATAATTCAAGGAGATGGCAGCAGCAAAGGTCGTGACATAATCATCAATGGAGGTGGTGATTACCTTAGTCGGAGTTTTGGCAGTAAAAATGTCGCTGTTGTTAGTGCCAAAGGAGCAAAACTCACAGGGGTAACGGTGACAAACTCCAACCTGCGTGGTTATGGTTTATGGATTGAGTCTAACAATTTTACCGTTACAGATAATACATTTGTTGGTAATACTCAAGATGGAATTACTGTGACTGGCAACACTGCACCGATCATCCGCAACAATTTCTTTGATCGCAACAGTGCTAATGGGATAACAGTTACTGATACCTCTGGTGCAGAAATACGAGAAAATGTGTTTCAAGAAACAGGCTTTGGCATCAATATTGCTCAAAAAGCTCACCCTCTGGTAGTAGGTAATCAAATTATCAACAATAGAAGTGGGATCATCGTGCAAGCTTCTTCTCGTCCCATTTTGCGGAATAACGTGATTGAGGGTAATCAAGAGGATGGATTGGTTATATTAGCTCAAGCACAACCAGACTTAGGTAACAGTTCCGAAGCAGGTGGTAATCAGTTTCGCAACAATGGTCGCTATGATATCAATGCTAGTGCTAGTAAGCAGATTATTACTGCCTATGGGAACATTATCGCTAGCGATCGCATTGCTGGTGATGTCAACACTAGTGGTGCAACAGGTGCGATCGCTCAAAATTTACCATCCCCTCCCCCGACTGTTGTATCTTCTTCTGTTAACAGGGCTTCTAGACCATTAAACAGCCGACTACTACCACTACAACCAGCCAATTCTACTTCTAAGGCTGTTGGCACTGTTACCAAGCCAAAGCAGCCCATACAACCAGCCACTTCTAGAGTAATTACAACTTCTAACCAACCAAAATCACCAACCTCAAGAAACACTGCGGGATTTCCTATTCCTAGTAGCTTGGCTGTTAAACAAACAGCTACGGGTTGGCAACAAGCAAGTACACCACAAATAAATTATGTACAGGTAGCACCCAATACAGTCGAATTTGTTGCATCTCAACCCCAATCTCTACCTAATTCAGTCACATCTACACCAGTCAAAACCGCAACAAATCAAATCCCATCATTACCAGTGCTGCAACCTCCAGGTGTTCCTAGCAATAATGTTCCTGTCGGTAATCAACCACCACTACCAGTATCCACAAATTCTCCAACTACAGCCTATGCTGGCGGTTCACTAGGTACACGTTACCGGGTGATAGCAGAAGTACAAACTCAAAGAGATCAAGAGTTAGTAAGATTTCTCGCTCCTGATGCTTTTCCCACTTTCTGGGAAGGTAAAGCAGTTATGCAAGCAGGAGTGTTTAGCAATCGGTATAATGCCGAGCAAATGTTAGCTATTCTTAACAATAATGGTTTCAGAACTATGATTGAGCCAACTAGATACTAGGGTGTCGGTTAAAAATAGGGGTGTAGGGGTGTAAGGGTGTATGAGAATCCCCGATCCCTATTTTTAAGACATTTCTTTCTGTAATAAAAATTTAATAATTCCCTCTCCACCCCTATTAATACGCGCTTTTTTCCATTTCCTCACGGTTGCTATTTTCAAGCGAGTATAGAAAATTGTGTCAAAATTGGTTGTCAAACAGTTGCAAAATTCCACATTAGATTGAGAAGATAGAAAGACTTCATCGTAAAAACCATAACAGTAACATCTTTTTCCTAGTAATTTTTAGTGAGAAACACTAGTGTGGAAATCCTTCCACAAACACCTCTTGCAGCATAGACAACCACCTAGACTCTCAACAGCAACATGGATACTTGCAAAAGGACCACTTTCAACGAAACGAACTGCTACGAGCCTGATGATACACAACAGGAGGAATTGTTCAGCATCCCTAATCTACTCTCACTCCCATTAGGAGAGAATGATCCCGATATCATTGATCTCCAGTGTGCAGAAACAGAAATATATCCAAACAAACCTGAGTCACACAAACAACAACAAGAAATTTCTCAGCAAACTACCTTGATTCAAAGAGTTGTTGTACCAAGAGCAGACTTTATCAAACAAGACTCCTCTAGTAAATCTGCTGAACTATCAATATATCCAATCCAACGCTATCCCCTTTACGAATCTAATGAGTCAACAACAGAATCTACCCAAGAAAAATCAGTCTATAAATCTGTGAAGCAGGAGAAATTGCTGGATACGATTTCTTATATATTCCTGGATGATGAAAATCTGGAAGACATTGAGCACTACACTCGAGAACCTCGGACTTCTTCACCACACTCCAGGATACAAACAAAAATGCCCAGTCGGTCATCAACTGTAGGCTTAAGTTCTAAAGTAGGGCTAGCTTCAATGATGTTTGCTGGAGGATTTGCTGTTGGAGGAGTTTCCTGTTGGTCTGTCGTATCAGATCAATTTGCCTCAGCTAATACTAAGCAGCATAAACCAGTACAGAAATATGCTAGTAATATCTCTGTATACAGCACCAATGCCTTAGAAAAAATAAACATCAGTAAACCCGAAATTGAACTCCCAGAGTCGAGCTTTACAGCACTTGAGCCATCTGAGGAGAAAGAATCACAGGCGACTTCGCAACCAGTCAAAAAGTCTAACTTGAATCAAACTGCATCTCCACTGTCTAAATCTCTTCCTAAACTTATTAAATCAAAGGCTACTTCACAACCAGCTAAGAATCAGGCTAATCAAAATCAAACTGAACCGCCACTATCTCAATCTCAGGTCTTGGCTGCAACATCAAAGCCTTTATTCCAACAGCGATTGCTCACTTCGGCGGATCTCAAAGGTCGTAATGGGAAGGAATTAACGCTCATGCGTAATGAAATCTATGCCCGTCACGGTCGTCGTTTTAAAGAGCAAAAGCTACAGAGTTACTTTGAAACTCAAAGCTGGTACCAGCCTCGTTATGCATCGGGAGAGTTTGTTGACTCTGTTCTTTCTCAAATAGAGTTAAAAAATGCCATCATGATACGTGAGTATCAGCGTATTCACGGTTTAATGGTTGATCCATAGCTACCTTTGTTTGAAGGGCGACTTCAACCAGGGTGCTTTTCTGTCGCCCCTGTTATATGAAAGACTTAAATTATTACTGACGTAAGATATTTAACAATCTAAAATCTAAGATTATATAACGCGATCGCGCTGATTATTATTTAAATTTTTAAGATATTTCATTAGACATCGCTTTCAGTTTTGAGGTAAATGACTGAGAGCGATCGCTTGTCTGGGGAGTAAATTGCTCAATCGGAGAATGATTGACAGCAGTTGGAAGCAGCTTTCGTTGTGGTTTAGGAGTAGGAGTAGGAGCGACGGGGAGGGAAGAAGACGGGGTGAGGGGGAGACGCGATGATGCGGAGATATTATCAACAGTTCTCGCCGCATCCCCGTGTCCCTGTGTCTCTGTGTCCCTGTATCCCCGTGTCCCCAAATTTTCCTTTTTCACTTCATGGGGACGAGGATTGTGGTAATCAGAAAATTGAGACCATGTTGGCACTGAAGTTAAGCTTTCGGGGAACTTACTGCAAATTAGACGTTCAAATTCCATATTAAAATGAAAGACAGCCTGCCCCCGTCGTAGCCAAAGTGTTAATATTTGCTGTACTGATATCGCTTTATAACGCCCCTGATACAGTGCTTCAATCACTGCCATATGTAACCAACTATCAGAGTATTGCTGTTGCCAACGATGAACTAGTTCACTGGCCTGATAACCACTGAGATCAAAACTATAGTTAATCAATAAGGCTATTGCCAAGTCGGCAGATGTTCCAAAACTTGGTGTAAAAGGTGGTATTTCGGTTTGAGGCAATAGGGCTAAATCTTGCTCCCGTTGCATATGGCTAGCTGTTAGGGGATCGGGGATTGGGGAAGGTGGGGCCCCCTTTGGGGATAAGGGGTAATGGGGATTCTCCTTACGGAGACGCACTCGCGTTCGCTTAAAGTGGGTTTCCCTTTGAGGATAAGGGATAACGGGGATCGTTGAGTAATAAAAGAGTGTCTCTCATTCTACTCTTTCCCTACTCCAAAAGGAGAAACAATATATGGTGAATTAACGTTTGGAGCTCGCCCGATAGCAACTAATGCTTGGTATACCATTGCTGCTACTTCTGCTCGTGTTGCTTCTTTTGTTGGTGCAATTTGTTTAGTATCTGGGTAATTGACGATTATTTTTTGTAAGGTCGCGGTTGCGACTGCGGTACGGGCATAATCAGGAATACTATTGCGATCGCTAAACCCGGATAGGACATCAGCATTAGCTGCTGGTAAACTAAGTCCGTTAACTAAAGAAACAATCACCTGTAACCGTTGCACGTTTTGCTGGGGGCGGAAGGTGAGATCATTAAAACCACCGACAAACCCGCCCTGTGCTGCTTGTTGAATGGCTTTGTATGCCCAAAAATTCTTGGGTACATCAGTAAACTCTAGTGCTGAACGTTTAGCAGTGGGGTTAAAAGCAGCTGCTATTAAAGCAGCATACTGAGCGCGAGTCATTAGTAGATTTGGTTGGTAGCTACCATCATCAAAACCACGGGTTAAATTCATACTCACTAATGCCCGAATAAATCCTTCTGCCCAGTGTCCCTTAAGATCGGTGAATGAGGGAATATCGGCATCTGGATTGACAATGTAAGGAGAAGTTATTGGTTTTTGCTTACCGCTAGTCACCAACGCTTGATAAATTAACGCTACTACCTCAGCACGAGTGATGTCCCGCAAAGGTTCGAGTATTTCCATTTGCGGATAGTTTACCACTAGTAGTTTTTGGGTAGCAATGGCTACAGCCTCAGTTGCATAGCTGGGTATTTGAGCGCGATCGCGATACACGGTTAACACATTTGGATTACCACCACTTAGTTGTAACCCATTTACTAGGGATACGACTGCTTGAATTTTTGTTAAGTTTTTTCCTGGTCGAAATGTACTATCCGGAAATCCGCTTATGAAACCCATACTAGCGGCACGTTCGATAGCTGCTGCTGCCCAGAAATCTGTTTTTATATCAGTAAATTTACCGTATTTATTTTTTAGAGGTAGTTCAAAAGTTTTAGCAATCACAGCTGCATATTGAGCGCGAGTAATTGGGGCTTCTGGCTTAAACGTACCATCACTAAAGCCACTAATTAAGCCTTTATTTAGTAAAGCTTCTACAAAAGCAACTGCCCAATGCCCTGACATATCAGAAAAACTTGTGTTCACAGATGTTGCTTTGGCAGTGTCTTCAACAGTTGCACTCAACTCTACTAAGCCCTTGATCCCTACAGGATTTAACAGATTTCCTGCCGAAACTAATTTTGCTGATGTGGCATTTTGCACATCAAAGCCAGAATTGTTGCGAAATATATTACCAGCAGGATCTTGAGTGCTACCCAAATCGGGGATCGCGTTACCGTTTACTAACAAACCGCCTTGGGAATTTTTTTCGATGACATTCTGGCGTAGCACTGGTCGTGCATCACGAGATAGAGCGATCGCAGTCTGATTTTCTGATAGTTTGTTATTTGCAATCAAGGGAGCGGCAAAGTCACTGATGGCGATGCCAATGGCATTTTTTTGCACAACATTCCGCAGCACTTCTCCTTTACTATTACGTGCCATTACCAACCCTGAAGCACCATTTTCGGCAAATACGTTATCGAGAATCGCTGGTTTGGCTGTACCACTAACAAATACGCCTTCTCGGCCACATTTAATCAAACTATTATTGGCTAAAGTTGGTGCTGTAGATTCAATCCAGATACCAGTACCTTTGGTGATCGAGTTAGTCACAGTCACACCCATGAGACTGGTATTATCCAGTAATAGCAGTGTGATGTTTTGCAATCCAAAACTTTCGCTTTGATACTCTCCACTTCCAGAAATAACGATACCTTGACCTTTTGTTGCTTCGTTACCCACCACCATCACCCCAGCTGGGACAATCAGTGGGAAAATCTCACCATTTGCACTGCTGTAATTACCTGGTGCAAGCTGAATAATCATTGCTGTTTTAGCTGCTTTTAAAGCACGGGTAAGAGTTTTATATGGAACTAAGCGTGACCCAGCATTGGTATCATTCCCCGTTATGGGGTTGACATAAATTGTAGCAATCAGGGTAGAACTGACCATCGGTTCTTGTAATTAGGCGAATGTTTAAATTATGACTATCAAAAAAAAGTAACTCTACAGCTGACTGATGACAAGAACCTTAGTACCGCGATCGCTAAAAGTTTCGCCTAAATAATTACTCTGGCCAATTTCAATAGAACCCTCCCCTGATATCTTGCACCAGATTTTCATCCCGCCAATAAATAAATAGTCAGTATTTTGACATACTCACCGTCCTAAAGGAGCGGTGATTCTTGACGCTTCACTGACTGACGCTACCGAAATAGTCTTACTCTGTCTCTGCGTCCGTTTAGAGTCGTGGCAATGCCCTATCCCGACTTTGTTTATATTTTTTGCTGCATTTTCATCTCGGTCGTGTTCAGTTCCACAACTTAAACACTGAACCTTCCGAGCTTTTAAATCGAGTTTGCCCCATTTGTAGCCACATTCAGAACAAACCTGACTAGTTGGCTCCCATCGACTTATAACGTGGAAATCTCGGTTAAGTTTCTCAGACTTACCTTCGCACAAGGTTCTAAATTCTCTCCACCCTTGCAGACTAATTGCCCTAGAAAGTTTACGGTTTTTAACCATACCAGATACATTTAAATCTTCCAAAACTTGAGTAATAACTAACTTTTGCAAGTCGTTGTTACTTGGAAGCTTTTCTGACTGCTTACAGATAGCCAGAGCATCATTCCAAACCACGCGGACGCAACCAAACAACTGAGCTAAACTCTGTTGTTGTTGGTCTGTAGGATAGAAACGATATTGATACCTGGCTTTCATAAATTCCTTTTATGCGCTATAACTATTAGTATACACATATATACAAGTTGTCGCAATGACTTTTCAGAAAAAACATAAATTAGGTTTTACTAGTGACGATCCGCTAGACACTTCCCCTATTTGTTTTAGAGGTAGAATTGGACAGAAAGACGCGCTAAAGGATATCCCAGATTGGCAGAATAAGTTAAGGGATTATGTAGATGAATTAATCAATAAAAAGCCGTCCTAGAAGGACGGGGCTTGTATCCCATTATTTCTGGTCAAAGCTAGATATTGTGCTGATGATGGGCATAAAGAAGGATGACAAAAAATAAAGTTATTTACAGATTTATCTTATTCCGAGAGAAGGCTCCCGCCATAATCCCTGATTTGGCGGCGAGATGAATCGAGGGTTAAAATCGCCACGTTCTTCGACAAGTCATTAAACCGAGAAAAAATGGGCGAGGCTTCAAAAACTAGACTAGCCCACGAGTTAACTCGTGGGGAGGTGTTCCGTGCCGGGTACGGCACGGAACAAGCCTCGCGTAAAGATTTTGCCATTAAGACGGCAAGATGCGTAGTGATGTTTAACGACCTCGTGGCGTATGAGGACTTAAAGGTGCGAAATATGGTGAGGAATAGACACCTTGCCAAATACTTATCAGATGCTGCATGGACGCAGTTTCGTACATGGGTTGAGTATTTTGGAAAAGTGTTTGGTGTGGTCACGGTCGCTGTGCCGCCTCACTACACCAGTCAAAATTGCTCCAAGTGCGCGGCTGTTGTCAAGAAAACTCTCAGTACTAGGACGCATACTTGTCACCATTGCGGACACGTCCAAGACCGAGACCATAATGCAGCACGAAACATATTAGAAAAGGCATTGCGTACCGTGGGTCACACGGGAAGTCACGCCTCTGGAGAGACTGACCAATACTTGGGAGAGGAAACTCCTCCAAGCAAGTCAACTCACAGAAAGAGGAAACCCAAAGAGCAATCTTTGGAATCCCCCGCTATACCTGGTACTCCAGGTTAGCGGTGGGAGGATGTCAATATAGAGTAAGCAATGCTTATCTAAGTCCCATTAGTGATAATTTATATAGAAAGTCAATTCACTACAGGAGACTTTCTATGTCTATTCCCGAAATTACTCAAAATCTGTTAGCAGCGAAAAAAGACAAAGAACTAAGCTTTACGGATTTAGAAAAGATTTTGGGACGTGATGAAGTATGGATTGCATCTGTCATCTATCGTCAAGCTAGTGCTTCACAGTCAGAGGCGAAACAATTAATTGAAGCATTAGGACTTGATGAAAGTTATGTGGAAGAATTAACACAATATCCTGTAAAAGGATTAGGCCCAGTTGTACCAACAGATCCTCTGATTTACCGTTTCTACGAAATTATGCAAGTATATGGAATGCCGATAAAAGAGATAATTCACGAAAAATTTGGTGATGGGATAATGAGCGCAATTGATTTTACTTTGGATATTGAAAAAGAAGAAGATCCCAAAGGCGATCGCGTCAAAGTGATCATGTCAGGAAAATTTCTTCCTTATAAAAAGTGGTAGATTTTCATTTACGCCATATTTTCTGGCTGACGATATGTCTTATCCGAGAAGTATTGCTATCTAAGCAACGGGAGCAGAGTTTTCTCTTCTTGTACCACCCTGCGAATGCCCTACTTGCAGAGGACTCATATAATATAGTAAAAAGTCTGGTTGCAATTGTGATTGAGTGAATTATTCTGCACTGTCTTCAGAAGTAGATCCCAGTTCTGTATTTCCTTTTGAACTGGATGCGTTCCAGCTAGATGCGATCGCTTCTCTAAATGCTGGACGCTCTGTGGTTGTTTGTGCGCCAACAGGTTCAGGTAAAACCTTAGTTGGAGAGTATGGTATTTATCGTGCCTTAGCCAGAGGAAAACGTGTATTTTACACTACTCCCCTAAAGGCACTTTCTAACCAAAAATTACGTGACTTTCGTGAACAATTCGGCTTTGATGCAGTTGGGTTGTTAACAGGAGATGCTTCCATAAATCGGGATGCGCCAATTGTAGTCATGACTACAGAAATTTTCCGCAACATGCTTTATGGCACACCTATTGGGCAAGTTGGTATCTCCTTAACAGACGTAGAAGCAGTGGTGTTAGACGAATGTCACTACATGAATGATCGCCAACGGGGAACAGTTTGGGAAGAATCAATAATTTATTGTCCCCGCGAAATTCAACTGATTGCTCTATCAGCAACAGTCGCCAATAGTGAACAGCTCACCGACTGGCTGAATCAAGTCCACGGCCCGACTGATCTGATCTACTCAGATTTTCGTCCCGTTCCTTTGGTATTTCATTTTGGAAATCTCAAAGGGGTATTTCCACTACTCAATGACAATAAAACCCAAATTAACCCGCGTCTGCTCAAACGAAACAGAAAAAAAGAATTAGAAAAAGGTAAGGGCAATCGCAGACCGGAAGCACCTAGTATAAATTTTATACTTAGTCATCTCCAAGAACGAGATATGCTGCCAGCAATCTACTTTATCTTCAGTCGTCGCGGCTGTGATAAAGCAGTGACAGAAGTAGGTGATATGTGGCTGGTCAATGAGCAAGAAGCGCAGCAGTTACGACGACAAATTGACGACTTTTTCAGCCGTAACCCAGATGCGGGGCGATCCGGACATATTGCTCCCCTCTACCGTGGTATAGCCGCACACCACGCCGGTATTTTACCTGCGTGGAAAGTACTAGTAGAAGAACTATTTCAGCAGGGACTAATTAAAGTTGTATTTGCCACAGAAACGCTAGCAGCAGGAATTAATATGCCTGCTCGGACAACAGTTATTTCTAGCATATCCAAGCGTACTGATACTGGACATCGGATGTTGACAGCTTCTGAATTTCTGCAAATGGCAGGAAGAGCAGGGCGTCGAGGTATGGATGAAGTCGGTCATGTGGTGACATTACAAACTCCCTTTGAGGGAGCAGAACACGCAGCAGCTTTGGCAATTAAAAAACCAGACCCGTTGGTCAGCCATTTTACGCCCAGTTATGGCATGGTGTTGAACTTGCTGCAAATCCACACTCTTGATGAAGCTAGAGAACTCATCGAGCGCAGCTTTGGTCAGTATCTAGCAAATGTACATCTCCAACCAAGACAGCAATATATTGCCCAGTTGCAAGCAGAATTAGAAGAAATTAATACACAAATTGCTGCGGTAGAAGAAAGCGAAATTGCTAGCTATGAAAAACTGCGACAACGTCTGAAAGTAGAACAAAAATTATTAAACACACTGCAAGAGCAAGCAAACGAAGGGCAACAAGAAGAATTAAATATGATGCTCAACTTTGCTGTCTCAGGGACATTACTTAGTTTAAAAGGTAAATACCTAACAATGTCTCTGCCAATAACCGCAGTGCTAATAGGCAAAACTCAAGGTGCTACCCAAACACCTTATTTAGTGTGTTTAGGAAGAGATAATCGTTGGTATGTGGCAACTACAGCAGATGTAGTCAACTTATATGCAGAATTACCAAGAATTGATGTATCTCCTGACTTGCTACCACCTGCACAGATGAATTTAAAGCCAGGACAGTCCTGTCGTGGTGAAGAAGAAAGTAGAGCGATCGCTAGCCTAATTCCCGAACCAGAAGAGTCTCTAGAAACACCGCCCGAAGTAGTAGAACAACTCCATGTGGTTGCAAGTTTACGAGAGCAAATAGAAGCTCACCCACTGCATAAAACCGGCAATGTCGGTACTATTTTCAAACGTAAGGTACGGGCTGCTGAACTAGAAGAAGAAATTCAAGAATTGCAAATACAGATAGAGCAACAATCTCAACGACATTGGGAAGAGTTTCTTAACCTGATTGAAATTTTGCAGTATTTTGAAGCCTTAGATAACTTATTACCTACACAATTAGGACAAATTGCTGCCGCAATTCGGGGTGAAAATGAACTGTGGCTTGGTTTAGTCCTTGTTAGTGGAGAATTAGATAACCTCGATCCTCAATATTTAGCAGCAGCAGCAGCAGCATTAGTTACAGAAACTCCACGTCCAGATAGTAGAGTGCGCTTTGAACTTAGTGATGAAGTTGCAGAAGCTTTAGCGAAATTACGTGGAATTCGCCGCAAGATGTTCCAACTACAACGCCGTTATAACGTCGCTTTACCCATGTGGTTGGAGTTTGAATTAATCGCCTTAGTAGAAAAGTGGGCATTAGGGATGGATTGGGTTGAACTGTGTGACAATACCACTTTAGATGAAGGTGATGTTGTACGGATTTTAAGGCGGACGCTGGATTTATTATCCCAAATTCCTCACGTACCTTATATGTCAGACTCTTTACGACGTAATGCTTTACGTGCTATCCAGTTAATTGATCGCTTCCCAGTCAATGAAGTCATGGAATAGTCAAGAAAAAGGGGTGTAAGGGGGTAAGGGTATAGGGGTGTCAATCGCAGTTTTTCAAAAATCCACAAGACGACGCAAAAGCCCCACGAGTTTTTCACCCTTTGTCCCCTTTGTCCTGCTCCCTTCCCAATCCCTCATACCTATTACCCCTTATCCCCTCCAGGGGCCCCACCTTCCCCAATCCCCGATCGCTACTTTCAATCTGGGTATTCGTGAGAAATAAACGGAACTTCTACTATTTCACCTGCAACTTCTCCAACTTTAACTTGCAAACCGACACCACCAGCTTTAGTACGGATATAGCCTAAACCACGATAACCATCGACAGTTTCAATGCAACTGGTCAATTTACCGATTTTTTCATCCCCTACTGTAATTACTGTTCCTGGCTCAACAACAGCACTTAGGTTTAGTCCCCAAAGGTATTGTTTTACACCTTTATAAGTATTTAAACGGGCAATAGTTTCTTGACCGATATAACAACCTTTGTTAAAAGAAACTGTCTGCCATAAACCCACTTCCAAGGGATTGTAATCATCCGTCAGTTCTTGCTCTGGAGCGGGGCGACCTTGTGTAATTCGTAACGCTTCCCAAGCGCGATCGCTCATTGGTAGTGCGCCTAACTCTACAATTTTATTCCAGATGGTTTCTTTGATGGAGGCTGGCAAAATCAGAGTGTAGCCAGGAGAAGCTAAACCACTACCAATAGCAATATGTATACCATCAAATACTTGGTGATTACCATAGGGTTGACCAATAATGGCGCTAGCACCTAATTTTTCTACAATAGCGTCACTGGCTGGCCCGATCAAACTTAAAGTCGCAGTTTCATCAGTGACATCAGTCAGTTGTACCTTGTCAGCAAAAAAGATATAACGATCTAGCCACTGCAATAGATACTCGCGACGGTTAGGTGAAACCAAAAGTAGTACTGCATCTTCCATCACATAGCCTGTTGCTAAGTCAATGGTACGAGCAGTAGATGTCACAAAAACCGTATCACAGCCTTGTCCTGGTTGCAGTGTTTCAAAATCATTTGTGCTTTGATTATGCAAAAAGCGCAGACGATCATCGTCAGAAACTTTAATTCGTCCCCAATGTGAGCGATCGCATATTGCAACTGTGGTTTTTGCTGCTTCGATAGCGGCTGTGTCTTGAGTCTCAATGGCAAATGTAGGCATAGTGAAGATAAAAGAGGAATATTGCAGTAACTAATCAAACTAGCTATTCGCGCTCAACACTCTAAAGCCTGCCTTAAAGTGGTTTTCGTCCTCGTGCTTTTGGGCTAAGGACGAAAACCTACTTTCTTGGAAAAGAGTATTACGCTGGGTAAATCCGCAGACGCCGATTTGGTTCTTCTCCAAAACTATTGGACTTTAAGCGGTAGTGTTCGATCAACTCATGCTGCATTTTTCGCACTTGGGCAGAACGGGGCAATAATTCCACAGGTTGTCCTTTAGGAATGACAATATTTTCGACTGCTAATCTGGCTTCCTCTAAGGCATCAATTTCATCATCAGTGGCGCTGTGGAGGAATAATTGCAGTTCGCGATCATCAGTCACATCCGGATCATCAATGTTGAGTAACCGCCGCAAACCACGGGTAATTTGCGGTATGGTACTAGATTTAATCATGTGGATTGGCACTTGTCGGGCTTTGGCCACTTGCCGCAATTTAGCATGGTTTTTGACATGCGATCGCAATGCCAAAATTGCATCAGCACTATCAATATCTTTTGTCAAGACTACTGGTAAATTCAACAGTTCAACTACTTGTTCTAGTTGACTACGGCTGACACCATAGGGATAGATATGCAATGGCAAATCTTCACCATTTGGCCCTGCTAGTTTGCTATCAGAATCATCGAAGCCACCAAAATAATTGAAAGATTCATCTAGTAGGCGGTCAAATTCATTGTGCCTACTCAATTTGGTTGGTTGTGTGCTAATTGGCGGCGGTAATGCTTGCATTTGTCCAGATGAGCGCCAGCCGTTTGACTGTCGTGCTGGTACAAATGACTCTTCTTTGGCGAGAGTTTGGGAACGACCATTCAAAGGTGTTAAGGAGCGTGTAACCTTAAGTTTGCCTTCTTCGTCAACAGTTCTCACCTGTGGACTAGGCTGATATCCTCTGAGCAAACTATCTACTGTGTCAGCCACACTCTCATGGACTACCCAACGTTGCCGTTCCAGCATTTCCACAGCAATCTCGAAAGTGGGAGGTGCTTTGCGTTCCAAAACAGTTTTTTGACTGCCTCGGCGTCTAGCTTCATCATCTCCTAATGTCACAGCTTGGATACCACCAACCAAATCCGAAAGAGTCGGGTTTTTGATTAAGTTTTCAATTTGGTTCCCGTGGGCAGTACCTACCAACTGTACACCTCGTTCGGCAATGGTGCGAGCGGCTAAAGCTTCTAGTTCTGTGCCAATTTCATCAATGACGATGACCTCTGGCATGTGGTTTTCCACAGCCTCAATCATGACTTGATGTTGTAATTCAGGATGAGCAACTTGCATCCGTCTGGCTTTACCAATTGCGGGATGGGGAACATCGCCATCACCAGCAATTTCATTAGAGGTGTCAATAATCACCACGCGTTTGTTCAACTCATCCGCCAAAACACGGGCAATTTCTCGCAAGGCAGTGGTTTTACCCACACCTGGGCGTCCCAGCATCAGAATCGATTTACCAGTTTCCACTAAATCGCGAATCATGCCGATGGTTCCAAACACCGCTCGACCAACTCGGCAAGTTAAGCCAATAATCTTACCACTGCGGTTACGGATGGCACTGATTCTATGCAAAGTTTGCTCTATTCCGGCTCGATTATCTCCGCCAAAGCTTCCCACGCGCTGAATACAATCATCGATCACGTTCTGAGTGATGGGTATTTCACTCAGATACTCAGCTTGATCACGGAAGCGGGCCTCTGGACGACGGCCCAGATCCAAAACCACTTCCACTAAACTATCTCGTTGAGAATGCTTCTCTAATATTTGCCGCAGGTCTTGGGGCAAAATATCTAACAATTTCTGGAGATCTTCTGTAATCGTCATGCTTATTATGGTGACGTTTTTAGAGATAGCGATATGCTTTTCTGGACACGAGGTTTTGCCCGTACCCTACTGCTGGAACTTGAGCTGGGAAACAAGAGAATGGGCAAGTCCAACAGCTTGCCAGAGCAATTCTGGTTCATCTTCTAGGCGGACAGTTGTTTTGACACTGGTGTTATTCACCTCCTTTGCTTCTAACTGCTCTAGAATTGGTGACAGCAATACACGAGCATAGCTGCCGTAGGCGACACCGGAAATTTTGGATTTTGGATTTTGGATTACTCTGCGGGAAGCCGCAGAAGCGTCTATGGATTTTGGATTGGAGTCTTTGAATCCAAAATCTAAAATCGGCAATCTAAAATCGTTTAATAATCCCATCGCCCTTAACTTGGCAACGGTGTAACTGTTAGTGCCACCTGCTAACTGCACGTATCCAGGTAGTTTGGCTGCCAAGACTTTTTGCCCTAATTTGACTGCGGCTGTAGTGGTACCATCGCCAATATCACCACTCATCGGCCGTCCGTCGGTCTGCCAAATCAAGGCATAATTATGTGGAGCGATCGCATCATACAGAGCATGTAGGTAATCAATCATACCCTCACCGTCTGGACAACTAATCGCTACTAACTTTAATTGCTCAACCCAGGGCGCTATTGCTTGCCACAATCGTTGAAATTCGGTTAAACGTCCTACTTGTGTATGAATTTCTATGGCATCCACACCAGTTGACAAAATTAATGGGGTGATCACTTCTGGTGTGATTACGTAGAGACTTGTATGAATTATACCGTAAGGGCATAATGGTATGCAACGACCACAACCGTAGCACTTGTTGGATATAACTCCTGAAAAATGCTCTGGTGTGTTGCTAAATTTTATTGCCTGTGCAGGGCAAATTCTTTCACATGGTCTAGGGCAATTTGCAGGACACGCTGTAGAATCAAATTCTGCTTTGCGAAAATGCGGATCTTCTCCATCATTGAGGCTAACCATTAAAAAAGGTGACTTTCCTTTGTTGGCAAAGCCTCGTGCTTGTGCGTCTTCGGCAAACTCAGCTGCAATTTGTAGCGCCTCTCGAACTGCGGCAATTACAGCCGGATCGGCAGCCACATCTATACAGTCAGCACCTGCTAGTGTGTAGGCCAATGCTAAACTTCTGACCGTAGGCAGGTGTTGAAAGCTGGCTCCACAAATGAGCTTGAACCAGTGGCCTTCTTTAAGGGATTGCAAGGGGTTGAGGTGATCAGTCACATTATCTATTATGCTATGTGACAGAAAAATGTTGTAGGCATTTGCCTAATTTAATTCGGGTTGTTGGAGAGGAATTTCGATGATCAACTCTGTACCTTGTCCTGGTATTGAGTCACAGGTGAGTTTTCCTTGATGTTTCTGCACGACAATCTGATAACTAATTGCCAATCCTAGTCCACTACCTTTGCCTGGTGGTTTTGTAGTGAAAAATGGGTCAAACATTCGCGATCGCACGGATTCACACACACTAGGCCCATTGTCAGCGATACAAATCTTTACGGTATCCGAGTTTGTTAGCATTGTGTGAATATGAATTAGTTTTTTGTCATTTGTCCTTTGTTCTTTTCCATGTGCTAATAACAAATGACTCATGACAAATGACTCATCCAAAGCATCGATTGCATTATTCAATACATGCATAAATACTTGGTTGAGTTCACTGGCATAACAAGCTACTAACGGTAAATCACTATATTTTTTAATTACTGTAATTGCAGAACGATTTGTTGTTTTCTTGAGCCGATTTTGCAACATCACTAAAGTACTATCTATACCTTCATGGACATCTACCCGCTTCATTTGCGCTTCATCGAGTCGGGAGAAATTTTGTAGCGCTTCAACAATAGAACGGATGCGTTCTGACCCTCGATACATTGCATCCATGAGGTTTTTTTGATCGTTGATTAAAAAAATCAAATCTATTTGTTTAACCAGTTCTTGAATTTTCAATGTGGGGGATGGATATTCTTGTTGATAGGCTTCAATTAAATTGATCAAATCTTGTACATATTGGTCAACATATCCGAGGTTGCCGTAGATAAAACTAATAGGGTTGTTAACTTCATGAGCAATACCTGCTACCAACTGACCTAATGCTGCCATCTTTTCTCGTTGAATCATTTGAACTTGAGAAGCTTGCAAATCATCAAGAGCTTTTTGCAGTAATATATTTTTTTCGTGTAATCTATTTTGTAAGAAACATAGTTTTAGCTGATTTTCTATTCGTAATACAACTTCTACTCCATGAAATGGTTTAGTAATATAATCTACACCACCAACATCAAAAGCTTTAACTTTGTCTAAAACATCATCAAGAGCACTAATAAAAATAACTGGAATTCGACAAGTTCTGTCATGAGCTTTTAACTCTCTGCAAACTTCGTAGCCATCCATTTCTGGCATATTAATGTCTAACAAAATCACATCTGGCAAAACCATTTGACAAGCAGTAAGTGCCATTTTGCCACTTAAAGCTTTACGAACCTCATAGCCTTGTGCAGTTAGCATTGCTGATAAAAGTCGCAAATTATCAGGGGTATCATCAACTACCAAGATATTTGCTTTGGAATCTCTTTTTGGAGTCAAATGCATTTTAGGAATCTAGCTTGAAAATGGGTGTAGGAGTGTAATACCATTTCACTTTTTTGATGATACAAATATATGAGGGCGTACAGTTGTACACCCCTAGAGTAAATCCTATTATGTATCAGGTAATTTTGATTTGTGTCATATTTCTACTTGATCACCAATTTTGAAATCGTTTTTTCCTGCTAAAGGTGATAATTGCGTATTTACACTTAATCTATAAAAGTGATTAAAACGGGATGAAGCAACCCAAGCAGAAAGTGTTTGCTGGCGCTTTGCTACAAACACTTTCTGAAAGTTTGTATAAACTTTTCCACTCCAGGAATCACGTGTTAGTACTACACAGCGTTGACAGGGATTTATCCCTAACAAGTGTACATCTGCGACTCGAAAGGGAACAAAATCATCTTGTTCGCCAAATAATCTATCTTCCCAAAATGCTGGTACACCGTCGATCTCGATATTGGCACGTATACGACGACGCATTTCATCTACACTCACATCAGTAAACCAGGAAGCCACTTCAGTTAAGGTTGCTGTACTAATGAGCGTTGGCCCTGGTGAAACAGTATCATCAGGAAAACCCATCAAAAGATTTTGTTTTAGTTTAACGGCAAACCCAAAAAAGTTACTTAACCAATCTTCCAGCATTTGCCGTTCATGATCCAGATGAAAAACTTGTTGTAAGTTAGTCTCTGAATTTTTTAACAATACAGTTCTATCTTCTAAATTATATTGCGATCGCAACAAATGAACTTTGGCATGACGCTTACCATTGACAAACCTATCGTGTTCGTCAACAATCACAAACTCACGATCATACTGTAGCGCACCACTAGATAGGACTCTTGCTGTCTCTACTTCAAGACCATCTAGTGATTTAATCGGGTAGATTAAAATCTTAGCAACGTATGGCATGAGTTTTTAGTTGATTATTGGTCAATGGTCAATTGTCAATGGTCAATTGTCATTCTCCCCGCTCCCCAATCCCTTACGGATACAATGGCGACTTATCAATACTACCAACGTGATCTAGGGGCCAAAAACGAATTACAGCACGACCAATAATATTTTCTCTGGGAACAACACCCCAGCAGCGACTATCGTAACTGCTGTTACGGTTGTCACCTAATACTAAATAGGAATTGGCAGGTATGGTTACAGGTTTAGATAAAAAAGGTGGTTGCGGCCCGGAAGTGCAAACATTGACTACTGTCTGCTGTGAAGTCGAAAGATATTTGTTTTCTAGAAGAGGTTGATTGTTAATAAATACTTTACCGTTTTTGAGTGATATTGTTTCTCCTGGCAAGCCAACAATACGCTTGATAAAAGCATCTTGATATTGTTCTTGCTGTAGTTCTTTTGTGGGTGAGAATACTACAATATCTCCCCTTTGGGGATTAGAAAATTTATAACTTAGCTTATCAACAATAATCTTATCTGCTTCCCACTGATTAGGTGAACCATGTAGGGTTGGTTCCATAGAACCAGATGGAATCCAACGGGCTTCAGCTACGAAGGTACGAATACCCAAAGCCAACAAGATACTTAATACAATTGTTCTACCTAGTTCTCCTATCCAAGAACTATCAGGTTTTTGACTAGAGTTGTTGTTATCAGACACTTGATTTTGCATGAAATTACTTGACTAAAGGCACAAGATACTAGTTCTATATTTTTCTGCTTTGGAGCGCGAACTAAATAAAAAACACTATCTCATCCTCTGTATGGGATTTCAAAGAGGTGATATCGTATGCAATGCAAGGTAAATATATAAATTAATTGCATGTAATTTAATCTACAATCCTTAGAGATGCTATATCTGTTAATCTTAACTGTAGAAAGCGATTTTTTTCAGTTACATTGTCCAATTAACAAGCTTGCAATAGGAAGTGGGAGACAGAAGCTCAGGAGTTTAGGTAGTTCATAACTGAATTATTTATTGATGATTAAAAAATAAACTTCTTTTTGACTCAGTGACAAAGATTCGTCACTAATAGTCAAATTAAGTTTAACCTAAAGAAAGAATTCTTGTTAATTACGGGCTTGATGGGTATAAGGGTATAAGTGAACCCCAAGTAGTGCTGTAATCATGATCTGAATTTTTTCTTTTACACTCCTATAGTCTGCCCCTAAAAAGGGCTTTGTGAAAAATATCTCTTGTTTTAACACTAAAATATCCATGTCAACTAATTTACTAATTCGGCACGCTCGGATAATTTTACCTAATGGAGAATTAATGATTGGGGATGTGCTGACGCGCGATCGCCTGATCGTCGAAATTGCGCCAGAAATATCCACAGAACAAACACCGATCAGAGAAATTGACGCAGAAGGGTTAACTTTGTTGCCAGGAGTTATCGATCCACAGGTACACTTCCGGGAACCAGGATTGGAACATAAAGAAGACTTGTTCACTGCAACTTGTGCGTGTGCCAAAGGCGGAGTTACTTCGTTTTTGGAAATGCCAAATACGCGTCCCCTGACAACTACCCAGCAAGCACTTGACGATAAACTGCAACGCGCCCAGAATAAATGTCTCGTGAATTATGGCTTTTTTATTGGCGCCACAGCAGAAAATCTACCAGACTTGCTCTTGGCAAATCCAACTCCAGGGATCAAAATCTTTATGGGGTCGATGCATGGGCAATTGTTGGTGGATGAACAAGAGATTCTAGAAGCAATATTTGCCAAAGGAAAACGTTTAATTGCGGTCCACGCCGAAGATCAAGCCAGAATTAACCAAAGACGCCAAGAATTTGCTGGTATTCATGACGTCGCAGTTCATTCTCAGATCCAAGATAATCAAGCGGCACTCTTGGCAACGCAGCAGGTATTAAAATTGTCACAAAAATATCAGCGACGTCTGCATATTTTACATATGTCTACGGCTGAGGAAGCAGAGTTACTGCGTCAACACAAGCCAATTTGGGTGACAGCAGAAGTTACACCACAACATTTATTTTTGAATACAAGTGCCTATGAAAAAATTGGCACATTAGCACAGATGAATCCACCTTTGCGATCGCCCCACGATAATGAAGTTCTCTGGCAAGCGTTGCATGATGGCATTATTGATTTTATTGCCACCGATCATGCACCCCACACCTTAGAAGAAAAAGCGCAACTTTACCCAAACAGTCCTTCTGGGATGCCAGGAGTAGAAACTTCTTTAGCTTTAATGTTAACAGCTACAGACGAAGGACGATGCACTCTCGCCCAAGTTGTTAACTGGATGTCTACTGCTGTAGCCAAAGCATATAATATTCCCAACAAAGGAGCGATCGCACCTGGTTATGATGCTGATTTAGTACTTGTAGATTTGCAAACTTATCGTCCAGTTTTGCGTGAAGAATTATTAAGTAAATGCGGTTGGAGTCCTTTTGAAGGTTGGAATCTCACCGGATGGCCTGCTTACACGATTGTCGGTGGTGAGATTGTTTATGAAAAAGGCAAATTGCATACGCAAGTACGTGGACAAGCCTTAAGATTTGGTTAGTAAAAGGGATTGGGGATTGAGCATCCGTAATTTTGATATAAATACTCCATCCTCTATTCATATTGCTGTTCAACAATACCTACTAGAGATTGCAAATCAAATTTTTCATCTTCTCCACTCAAGCAAATTCCCGCACTCATCACGGTTAAATCTGTTTTAGAAATAGCGCTGGTGTGACGTTCGCCATCAGCAGTTGTCCATTGCACAACCCAATGATCTTGGCGATCAAGAAATTCATGTAATTCTCCACCACCCATCTGTAATGCTTTGCGTAAGAGCTTTTCATCGCCTTGTTGTTGCTGCAAAGCTGCGAATTCTTTGGTTTGTTGGGCAACAATTTCGTATACTGTCCGCATTTCTGGTGTCATACCTTGAAAGTGGAGTTTGTCTTGTGGTGTGACTTGTTTGAGATTTTCTCGTAGTTTTTCAGTAACTAACGGATCAGCACGGCGATCGCATTCGTCAAACCACCAAGCAGCACCATTAGTGCGGGCAATAATTACCTCAAATTTGGCTCCTTCTGTAACTAAATTTACCGTTACTGGTCGGCAATATCCACAGCGTTGTTGCATATCAGCTTCATTAACTGGGTAGGCTAGCCAAGTTTGCGATCGCAATGAGTGAGCAAGTCGCAAACGCAGTGGTTTGAGATATTGTAGATATTCGGCTATTTGGGGTAGGTTAGGTTCTTCAACTACCGCCGCGATTTTCTCATCTACTGGTTGAAAGATACCCCAACCTTCAAATTTACGAGGCTTAGGAGTGAATGTATAAATTATTCCTGCTACTCTAGTTCGTACCTTGCCACCACGCACACAAGGCGCGATAAAGTGGGTAGAACGTATGTTATTTTCCTCCGCAGCAAGTTGGTTAATTAGTTTGCGAATATCTGTCATATTAGTCAATCACAACGGTAAATTCATTACTCAAATAACAAACACCTAACAACTACCACTAGCCTCCATCGAATGGCATAGTAATAGGGTGGGTACTGCCCACCCTACTATTTTTTAGGGGTATACAATCAAAATGACAGACTTCAGAGAACTCAAAGAATGGGAAAAAGCTCATGAGTTAACAGTTGCAGTCTATGAAACCACTCAGTCTTTCCCCGAAGAGGAATTACTGGGGTTAACGCAACAAATACGTTTAGCCTGTTCTGCAATCCCCGTTAAAATAGCTCAGGGATGCAATCGCGAAGAGAGAGAAGAGCAAGTTAATCTTCTAGAAACGGCAAGAGATGCAGCGATTGAGGTAGAGTATTATCTCTTACTGTGTTATGAGTTGGATATGCTTGATTCTTCTGATTACGATCGCTTAGTCAGCAAAACAGTAGAAGCCAAAGAACTGGTGGAATTGTTCATCGATAAGCTTAGTCATAGATAGTTAGTAGTTGGTGGTTGGTGGTTGATGGTTGGTGGTTAAAAATCAACTATAGGAATAGTATTTGATTTTTGGAAAAAACTCAGTACAGTTGATGTCTCCTATTAAGAGTTCCCTATCTTCACAAGTAAGTTCAAAAATCAAACTAGATACCTAATACTAACCACTAACCACTAGCTACTAACTACTAACAGTTCTATTATGATTAAACTTACTCCCCAAAATTTACAAACTATCCATAGTCACGCCGAAACTACTTACCCAGAGGAATGCTGTGGGATTATTTTTGGTCATCGTGGCGATGATGGTAAAACTGTAGTAGAAATTATGGCCACGGAAAATGCTTGGAGTGCAGAAGCGGCGCTGGATTTTCCTGGTGATGATATAGTGTGTGGGAAAAAGCGCAGGTATGCGATCGCACCTCAAGTCATGTTACAAGCACAAAAAGCAGCACGGATACGTTCTATCGATATAATAGGTATTTATCACTCTCATCCTGACTATCCAGCAATTCCCTCAGAATTTGACCAACAGTGTGCTTGGCAAGAATACTCATACATCATTGTTTCTGTACAAAATGGTAAAGCTGGTGAGATCAACAGTTGGTGTCTTGATGATCACCACCAGTTCCAACCAGAGACAATTGAAAAGTTACTTTAAAAACCACTTTATTGCTTGATTCTTTGATTTTTTGGTAGTCCAATTATTTGAAAAGCTGTCTTCCCACTTTCTATCTAAATGCTTAGGTGCTTTTGACGATTACTCTTGCGAATTGGGGGAATTTGTGGAAACGGTGTTACATAAATTACGTGATGAATTGGCAGTTGAACCTATTGAAAATTCATTTAAGCGTCGAAATTTAACTTTTTTGAATCTGATTTTAACCTAATACTCTATTTTCTTAAACTGAAACTTTGATATTACAAGTTTAATCTTCCTTAGGTATGAGATTATGCTTCGATTCAAAGGTAATCTATTACTTCTGTGCTTTTTTTTAGCATTCTCTGTCTCAGTGGTTTTAGGAAATATCAATGTGGCTGGTGCTGTTAACTCTAAGCTCAATACTCTCAATGGACAACCGCCCCTTGTGATTGGTCATCGCGGGGGTGGACCTGGCTATCGTCCAGAACATACAGTAGGAGATTTTGGCGGTGATCAGATTGCTTCTAACAACCTGGGAATTAGATTGGGTGCAGACTACATCGAACCAGATTTGGTAGTAACCAAGGACGGAGTCCTGATTGTTCGCCACGAACCTCTATTGGCAACTGTGAAGACGGATAGTAATGGTAATTATATTTACGATAGTAACGGTAAGCCCGTTATCCAAGAAGCCACAACCAATGTCGCCGATCTTCGAGAATTTGCGGATCGTTTGACTACAAAAGTTCTTGATGGAGATCGCGTTGCAGGCTGGTTTGCAGAAGACTTTACGTTGGATGAGATTAAGAAACTGCGGGCGATCGAGCGCCTTCCTAGTATTCGTCCCAATAGTACCCGCTACAATGGCCTATTCCCAATCCCTACTTTTGAAGAAGTGATCAATCTCGCTAAAAATAGCGAATCTAAAACTGGTCGCAAAATTGGTATCTATCCCGAAACTAAACACCCTACATACTTTGCTGAAGCTGGTAATTATCTCGATGGTACCCCTATCCATATCAACACTTCGCAACTGTTGATTGACACCTTAGTTGCCAATAACTTTACCGATCCTGATCGCATTTTCATTCAATCTTTTGAGGTCTCCAATCTCAAAAGTTTAAAAAATAATATTATGCCTGCTGCTGGAGTTGATATTCCCCTGATTCAGTTAATTGATAGTAGCGGCGCTCCCTATGATTTTGTTTTCCACAAAATTTCTCAAACCTACAGCGATCTGATTACTCCCAATGGTTTGACAGAAATTAAGACTTATGCATCAGGAATTGGACCCAGTAAAAGGCTGATTGTACCAGCTCAGACTATTGATAATAATGGTGATGGTCAACCAGACGACATTAACCAGGATGGACAAATCAGCGATGCGGATAGATTCTTGCAAACGCCTACATCCCTAGTTGGCGATGCCCATAACGCAGGTTTGCTGGTTCATCCCTATACATTTCGCAGCGATCCATATTTTCTCTCGCCTGATTACCAAGGTCAACCAGAAAATGAGTATCAGCAGTTTATCCAGTTGGGGATAGATGGCTATTTTACTGACTTTGCCGATGATGGATATGCGGCAAGGCAAAAAGCAATACATAGATTGTTGATTTTTTTTGATTAATTTATTTTTTGCAAGTCCCAAAGGGTATCGTTTTTGGATAGGATAAAAAGTCCGCGCTTCCTCATCTAACTGCTATGCTAAATCCGAATTTGGATGAAATCCAGCTGACGAAAGACGATTACGAACGCTACTCTCGACATTTAATTTTGCCGGAAGTAGGATTAGAAGGGCAAAAACGTCTCAAAGCTGCTAGTGTACTGTGTATCGGTACAGGTGGACTAGGTTCACCGTTACTTTTATATCTGGCTGCGGCCGGTATTGGACGCATCGGTATTGTTGATTTCGATGTTGTTGATACTTCCAACCTCCAACGCCAAGTGATTCACGGTACTTCTTGGGTAGGTAAACCCAAGATTAAATCAGCCAAGAATCGCATTCTCGAAATTAACCCCTATTGTCAGGTTGATCTTTACGAAACTCGTCTGAGTTCCGAAAACGCCCTCGATATTGTTAAACCTTATGATGTTGTCGTTGATGGAACTGATAATTTCCCCACTCGGTATCTTGTCAACGATGCTTGTGTATTGTTAGATAAACCCAATGTCTACGGTTCCATTTTCCGTTTTGAAGGTCAAGCAACGGTATTTAACTACGAGGGTGGGCCGAATTACCGTGATTTGTATCCAGAACCCCCACCACCAGGGATGGTTCCCTCTTGTGCAGAAGGTGGTGTTTTGGGGATTTTACCGGGAATGATTGGTGTCATCCAGGCAACAGAAACCGTTAAAATTATTATGGATCAGGGCAATACTTTGAGTGGACGCTTGCTGCTGTACGATGCCCTAGAAATGAAATTCCGCGAGTTGAAGTTGCGTCCCAACCCAATACGCCCAGTAATTGAAAAGTTGATAGATTACGAACAATTTTGTGGTATTCCACAAGCGCAAGCAGAGGAGGCGAAACAGCAGATGGAACTTTCCGAAATGACTGTACAGGAATTGAAGCAGTTGTTGGATAGCGGTAGTGACAATTTTGTGCTGTTGGATGTCCGCAACCCACATGAATATGAAATTGCTAAGATTCCTGGTTCTGTATTAGTACCTTTACCTGATATCGAAAATGGTGATGGTGTGAATAAAGTCCAGGAATTAGTTAATGGTCATCGCTTGATTGTTCATTGTAAGTCGGGTATGCGTTCTGCAAAAGCTTTGGGAATTCTCAAGCAAGCAGGAATTGATGGTACAAACGTCAAGGGTGGTATTCTGGCTTGGAGTAAGGAAGTTGATCCATCTGTACCGACATACTAAATATTAAATTTCCATAAATTTACTGATGCGCACAGGTAAATTTTATCTGTGTGCATTTACTGAT
The DNA here is from genome assembly GCA_051172755.1 of Nostochopsis sp. GTDB lineage: Bacteria > Cyanobacteriota > Cyanobacteriia > Cyanobacteriales > Nostocaceae > Pelatocladus. Next base: position 394,024 of record JBMNDX010000001.1, read on the forward strand.
TACGGCAAATGTTCTGCTGGATCAAACGATGAATCTGAAGTTCCCCCCAAGAAAAAAGAGCTAACTGTTGACCAGAGCGGGTTTCAAAGTTTTTTGATTCCCTGTTACTGGGTACAAATTGTCAAAGGGGCTTGCGGAGCGAGTTTGAGGCGTTGACCCCCCGTTTTTTAGCTTACCACAGATGTGCAAATTGTTCTATGACTTACATGGGTACACATATATTGCCCATAAAGGCTAGGTTCTTTATTTGGCAAGGGTTTAAGGGCTGTTTAGTACATTTGCACCGGGGGAAGTTCAGATGAATGCTCTTTTATGCTCACAGGCTTTTTGCTTATGTTATGTCCTTGTGAATAAAGGATTTGGCATTAGCACCTGTGTAAGTAGCGGCAATATGACCATCGCCTGTTAATTGGTACTTGTATGTAACTAACCCCTCTAAACCAACAGGACCTCGCGGTGGCATTTGTTGGGTGCTGATTCCCACTTCTGCACCAAAACCGTAACGGAAACCATCTGCAAAACGAGTAGAACAATTGTGGTAAACTCCTGCTGCATTTACCAGCGCCAGGAAAGTATTAGCCGCTTCTAGATCTTCAGTAACGATCGCATCGGTATGCTTGGAACCGTAATCATTAATATGAGCGATCGCTTTTTCTAAAGAATCTACAATTTTAATTGCCAAAATCAAATCGCTGTATTCAGTTTCCCAATCTGTTTCTGTGGCTGATGTCAGGCTTGGTAAAATTTTGCGACTGCGTTCATCGCCTCTTAATTCGACATTTTGTGTTTGCAAAGCCTCAGCAATCTTTGGTAGAAGATTCGGAGCGACATTGCCATGAATTAGCAAAGTTTCAATGGCATTACATGCAGCCGGATAATGTATTTTCGCATCAACAGTGATGGTGATTGCTTTTTCAAAATCAGCAGCTTGATCTATATAGAGATGGCAGATACCATCGGCGTGTCCTAGTACTGGAATACGGGTATTTTCCTGCACAAATCGCACAAAAGCATTAGAGCCTCTAGGAATAATTAAGTCTACATATTTATCTAATTTTAAAAGTTCTAAAGTTTCTTCTCTGGTTGTCAACAACTGTACCACATCAGGATTAACAGCAGTTGCAGATAATCCCAGCTTAATTGCTTTAACTATGGCTTCACAAGAACGAATAGCTTCTTTACCACCTTTAAGAATTACACCATTACCCGACTTGATCGCCAAAGCCACAATTTGAATAGCCGCTTCTGGACGCGCCTCAAAAATCACACCCACAACACCCAAAGGACAAGTGATCCGCTTGAGAATTAAACCTGTATCAAGTTCACGATTTATCTGTACTGCACCCACAGGATCGGCAAGTTTGCCAACATCTGTTACTCCTGCGATTGCATCTTTTAATTTATACTCATCTAACTGCAAGCGTTTATAAAGTGGTTTAGCAATACCTTCAGCTGCTGCTTGACAATCAGCAACATTCGCTTGTAAAATTTCATCTTTTGCTGATTCTAAAGCTTGAGCGATCGCTGCGATCGCTTGATTTTTTGCCTCTGTTGATAAAACTGACAACTTGAGTGCCGCCAGACGTGTTTTTTTAGCTACTGCAACTAGGTTTGATGAAGGATCACCAGAAATATTCATGTCACACAACAACCTAAATCTATGCCGTTTTCCAATCTTATCAAGTCACGCAAATACTCGTTGACCAGAGGTGCAAAGGCACAAGCTTGAATCAGCTAAAAATTAACTAACCATAATACTGACTAAAAATCAATGAGTAATATCACTGATATTATGTGATTTTTTGACTAAGGTTAACCAGTTACTTGCTTGATAATAAACATGTTAAACCTTAGAAAACAAAAGCTGAAAAACGGTTACACAGAATCTACATCAAGCAGTCCAAGATTCACTCTTGTCTGAACTTCGATGTGTTAAAGAGCATCTCAAATTATCGGTTGTATCAAAGAGCGTTATCTATTGATCATTGGGTGCATTTCAATACTTGTCGGTTAACGGGAAAAAGGGTAGGGGAACACTTACTCTTTAACCTTAACCACTTTAGGTGCGAGGGGTCAGTGCTGCCGACGGCAGCACTGACTCTCCTTTTTGTAGTAGATTCAACTATGTATGGTTAGAGTTTTTGAGTACGCTAACAACATCAGAAACAATTCGCATTCAAATCTAATGTTGGTTCTCTTCTCATGTCTTAAATTATTTATGAGGTCAGACTTATGGAGGTAACGCCGCTACATACGATGAATCCTCTAACTCGATTCTCTGATAGAGCAGAGGATTATGTGAAGTATCGAGGAAGTTATGCTCCCTCAGCCATAGATACTATCTTGGCAGGGTTAGCGCCACCAGAGCAACTGATTTTAGCGGATATTGGTGCAGGTCCAGGGGTAGCCTCCCAATTGTTTGCTCAAAGGGGAGTGTGTGTCTTGGCGATCGAACCCAACGCCGCGATGAGAGCAGCAGCCATACCTCATCCTTTGATAGAATTTCGTGATGCAACAGCAGAGTCTACTAATCTACCAGATGCGTCTGTTGACGTAGTTACTTGTTGTTCAGCTTTCCAATGGTTTAATCACGAGCTAAGTTTATTAGAATTTCACCGGATTTTGAAAGCATCAGGAAGGTTGGCAGTGGTACGTAACGATCGCCTTAAAAATGATGAGTTTACTGGAGAATATGTCCGACTTCTGCGCGCGTCTTCCGAGAATCCTCCACCAGAGGCCTGTTTTCTATCAGTGGAACCATTGATCAATAGTTCTCATTTTCTCAATATCTACCAATATACTTTTGACCACAGGCAAGAGGTAGATTTCACTGGACTAATTGGAAATGCAATGAGTTATTCCACGGTTCCGCGTCAAGGATTGGCACACCAGCAACTTATTTCTAGCTTGCAGAATTTATATGAGCTACACTGCAATGATCATGGTATAGTTAGCATATTATACCGTACCATTGTCCATCTAGCGGAACCAATGGATAAGTAGCTGATAGTTTATTTATCTCCACGAATCGGGACTAAGCCAGCCTTCTCAATGAACTGCTGTCCTTCTTTTGAAAGCAGCATATTAGAGTATGCGACTCCAGCAGCTTGATCGGGTGTGTTATCCCGGCGAATCAAAACAAACACACGTCTACTTAGTGGGTAACTGTTATCCTGTAAAGCTTTGACGTTGATGCGGCGATCGTCAGTGATCAATTGTACATACTCCTTGCTGTTCAGGGGAGCAACGGCGAGGGGGCGAATAGACCTCTGATTGACCATTTGTGTAGCAGAACTGAAGCTGATCGCACCTGGAGTTGCGGCTACTTTACGCAAAGCTGTGGTGTTATCCCGGACATACTCCATTTTGGAACTGAGGTTATTCTTTTCTATTCCCAAAACTATTGTTACATTAGAGGCGCTTTTAAGATAAACAATTGTGATCGGCAGATCCGGTCCTCCAACCTCTTTCCAGTTAGTTATTTGACCTGTATAAATTGCCTGGAGTTGCTGCACAGAAAGTCCAGGAATATGCAGAGCCGGATGAGTGTATAAGCCCATTCCGTCGATCGCAACTGGCACAGTCTGCAAACTAAAACCCCGCTCTTTTGCCTTGCTGTAATCATCATCCTCAAGCGCTTTACCTGACAAAGCAAAGCTGACTTCACCATTGAGTAGCATGGAGATACCTGCGGTTGAGCCTGGACTATTATTATTGGCAGGCTCGGTGTAGCGCAAGTGAAAATTTGGATGAGCCTGCATCATCGCCTTGTGTGTACCCTGAGCAGTAAGGATTGCCACGATCTTGGCACCACCGTAGTTGAATGTTCCCTCTGGCACGTTCGAGACTTCTTTCATGGAGCTGTAAAGGCGAGTATCAGAAAAAGCCTTATCTGGAGAGTCATTCAAACTGCTAGTAGTTGTTAAAACTTGCAATTGCTGCCAGAAAAAGTAACTTCCTCCACCCACAAGCAACAAGACTAGAGCAAGAGCTAACGAACCTATACCAGGGGCAAATTTGAATTTGCGAACCTCATCCTTGGTATTTGCATAAGTAATCACAAGAGGCTTGCCACAATTTTGACAGTGTTTCACCTCTACGGGGTTGGCATCATAGGAACACCAGCCGCAGATTACTGTTCCTCGATTATTAGATCCATTAGACTCATTAGATCTGTTTTCTTTAGTATTAGATTCACCAGTATTCATAAAACCTCTTAGGAAGCGTATGTATAAATTTCAGTAACTCCAATCAGTGGGAGTGTCAAAATCCTACACGCATAGTAAGGTAAAAGGTCAAGGATAGAAGGTATTTTTCTTCTAGTCGTTTGTAGTGAGGACTTGAGTCCTCAAATATTTAAGCACGCTTGGTGCTACTACAAACCTATCAAGATTATTGAACGGGATAGACCACTACTTTCAGTTTTTAGGTTCCCACACAGCATCTGCTACTTTCACAGGCTTGGTAATTAACTTCAGACGCAAGAAGTTATCAGCAAGTTTTTGTTGCTCAGAAATAACTTCATTATTAATCGGTTTTAGACCGTAGCGTTTTCGCCTGTTTTCTGAAACTTCTAATGTGGCTACATCGACTCCCATTTTGGATGAAAGTAATTCAGCAACTTGGTGAGGATGATCTTTTGCCCAATCTCCCGTTTTTTCAATTTCTTCGATAATTTCCCGGACTATCTGGGGATTGGTGTTAGCAAAGTTTCGTGATGCAAAATAATATTCCCGTGCTGTGACTAAACCTTTACCATCTCTCAATATTCGCGCTCCTCCCTCCTTTTGAACAGCAGCGAAAGATGGATCTTGAGTTGCCCAAGCATCAACATTTCTTCCTTCAAAGGCTGCACGAGCATCAAGAGTGTTAAGGTAAGTTGGCTGAATGTCAGAGAGTTGTAAGCCTTGCTGTTCTAAGGCTCGCAGCACGAGAAAACTAGAAGTTGAACCTTTATTAAAGGCAACTTTTTTACCTTTGAGATCAGTGACGGTCTTAATTGGAGAATCTTGATGAACTAAAATCGCGATACTTTCTGGACTCGGCGGAGTAGTGGCAATATACACAAATGGTACACCACTTGATTGAGCAAATATAGGTGGTCCATCAGATGCATGGGTGAAGTCGATACTACCTGCATTCATGGCTTGAAAAGAGGGAAGAGGGTGAGGAAATTGCGCCCACTTGATAGTGATTCCATTTGGAGATAGGCGTTTTTCTAAAGTGCCTTGTTCTCTCACCAAAGCAAGAGTTCCACTTTTTACATAGCCAATACGCACGACTTTCGCTGTGGATTGTGTAGAATTATTTGCAGAATTGGCAGAATTGGCAGAAGGATTTTGAGTATTGGAAGTGCAACCAGAAAATCCTAAACTCACGCACAAGCCAATAGTGAATAGCAATGCAAAAATTTTGATTCTAAAAAATTGCTGAAAGAATTTTTTCAAAAAAGATAATCGCTTCAAGAAAATAAAAAGATTCATATTCATGTTTGAACTCCATAATAAAACTGCGGGGGCCAAATTTCAGGGAACAATTCGCTTTTTAATCATGGCGATCGCTAGTCAATTTATATTGATTAAATTTTTCAAGAGTGTATGTAGGCGATCGCTGATTTTCCCAAGCATAATCTTGTGGTTTCGACTTTTGAGAATCGGCTTTTGTATTCAAGACTCGCTGCAAGATTTGTTCGACGAGACTTGCAAAAGCAGGATTTCCACGCTGACGAGGACGACTGAGGGCGATTGACCAATCCATCGCCACTCTACCTTCTTCAATCAAAATAACTCTATCTGCCAAAGTGACAGCTTCTTCCACATCATGAGTAATCAACAAAGCGGTAAATTGTTTTTGTTGCCAAATATTTTCAATTAATCGTTGCATCTCGATTCGAGTTAAAGCATCCAAAGCTCCCAAAGGCTCATCTAATAAAAGTAGACGTGGTTCACTCACCAATGCTCTGGCTAGTGCAACTCGTTGGCGTTGTCCTCCAGAAAGTACCCTGGGCCAATCAAAAGCACGTTCAGCCAGACCTACTTCTTCTAAAGCCCTATGCGCCTTTTGTCGCCAGTTTTGCTTCAATCCCAAGCCCACGTTTTCTAAAACTCGTTTCCACATCAAAAGACGAGCATCCTGAAACATCATCCGTATTTGTGGATTGAGCTTGTACAAAGGCTTTTCATCTAGCAATATACTCCCAGTACATGGGCTTTCCAATCCCGCTACTAGCCGCAACAACGTACTTTTACCGCAGCCACTACGTCCGACAATTGTTACAAATTCGCCCCTAGCTACTTCTATATTCAATCTCCGCAATACGTCTATATTCCCAAAGCTTTTATTCAGACCTAATATCTTCAGGTCTATTCCTATGCTTTTTAGTTTCTTCACAGTCAATCAAATCTCCTCAAGACTTTAGCTTAGATTTGCTGATATCCAGGATGCCAAGACAACAGTTTCTTTTCTAAGAATCTTGCAGACACATCTGCGAACTTACCCAACAGCGCGTATAGTAAAATACTCAAAACCACCACATCAGTTTGCATGAATTCACGAGCATTCATTGCCATATAACCAATACCAGAATCAAAGGTAATCGATTCAGCAGCTATGAGAATTAGCCACATTACTCCTAAGGCATAACGCACGCCAATCAAGATAGAAGGCATCGCACCGGGGAGAATGATTTGCCAAAATAAAGACCAAACGTTAAGTCCATACATTTTTCCCATTTCTATTAATCCTGGATCAACAGTACGAATGCCGTGAAAAGTATTGATGTAAATGGGAAATAATACACCTAAAGAAACCAAAAATATTTTAGCTTCTTCCCCAATTCCAAACCATACTATAACTAAGGGTATCAAGGCTAGATTGGGAATATTACGTAACATTTGAATAGATGTATCTAACAGCTTTTGTGCTAAGGGAATAATGCCATTTATTAATCCTAAAATGAAAGCGATACTACCACCGATTGAAAAGCCAATAAATGCCCGTCGCGCACTAACGCCAAGATGATAGGGTAGTTCTCCTGTGCTAGTCAGACGAATTCCAGCCCGAACAACATCAATTGGAGCAGGCAAAATCCTGGTCGGAATCCAACCAAATTGCACAAGTAATTGCCAAATCACTATTAAGATAATAGGTACAACCCAAGGAGAAAATGCGTTTAAATATTGATTAACTTGTTTAGCTTTCATTTCTTAAATATTTGCCAATTTGAAAATATTTGAATTCAAGAGGCATCTACTGAGATGAAGCTGTATTTTACAGCATTTTAATTTGGGGACAAAATTATACATATAAAAAATTTGTATTAAGATTATCCAAGTGATGATTTTGACTATCTACTAGGTATAATAATTTGCTCTCCCTCTAGTTAAAAATATAACAAACAGGATTGTACTGACTAAAAAATTAGATGTTTGTACCGTGAATTCCTGGTTTTTTGTACTCTATTTTCTATATCCTCTCCAAAAAATAATTACTTTATTTACACACGAAATTAATTTCTTCATTAAGAAACTTACCACATACTCGATTAATTTCAGGGTTAGATTCCACAGAAGTGTGTAAAGTTTTTTAAGCTTAATTAAGCTACCATTATTTAGTAATATCGGACTCATATTTGATTTTTGAAATACACGTAGGGGAGGTAGGGGTGTAGATTTTCTTCTCCCTTTATTGCCGTTGTGTTAGCGAATCGTAACGCACCGTCCGAAGGGAAGGCTTTGGTGCGTTAGGGACTCTGTCCTAACGCACCCTACATATACTTTTTGTAATATAGTTATGTTTACTCCCGCCGACTTAGTTTAGCGACATTTGATATCGCATCTGCGGAATTTGGGCTAAAAATCACCTCAACCTTTAAACTCACAAAATCTTTGACCCTGGAGAATCATGCGATCGCCAACAGCAACCAAATCCATTCCTGTATAAAATGGCTCCATGCTTTATCCTTGATCATTTTTTTGGTTTTCGTAAAGAAATACTTAAATTTATTTTTCAAATAATCTGTTTATCTTTATACTAAAACTGGGTTGATGTAAAACTAGTTTTTTAGTTTTAACATGCACTCCAGAGACCTTTCTATTACAGCTATTACTCAATCTTGTAGGTAATAATTTATCTGGCGATCAAGGATTAATTTTCCTACAGATGAGTTAAATAGACAACAACAATACATAAATCATTCAATGTATTGCGTAATATTTTACTTCCCAGCGTGTGCCTCTACTTTTCTGTTGAAACGCAACTGAGTATTGATTTGCCATGCCATAAATTTAATTTTTTTCTATATCAAAATTGCTGAAGTTGCAAATATGTATATTCGCAAATTTTGCGGAATCACTTTTTGTGTTATTGAAGTACACAATAACCCAGCAGTCTCAAATCAGCGTTTCACAGATTGTTGGCTTCATTATGTCTTTGTTGGGGCTGATGTAGTAAATTTCGCAGTACCAGGGGAATATATCGCATGACTCGTTTAGCAAGTTCTATTGAAAACATCAAAAATCACTATACAGTAGTAGTCATTGGTTCTGGATATGGGGGTGGAATTGCGGCTTCACGCCTCGCCCGTGCTGGACAACAGGTATGTGTACTCGAAAGAGGTAAAGAGTTTCAACCTGGTGAATATCCAAATCAACCAAAAGAAGCTGTCAAAGAAATGCAGGTGGATTTACCTGGTGGTAAACGCATTGGTTCAACTACAGGTTTGTATGATTTCCATATTAATAAAGATATTAATGTTTTCGTAGGTTGTGGTTTGGGTGGCACATCACTAGTTAATGCTAACGTCTCTTTGCCAGCCGAACCCCGTGTTTTTGCAGATATCCGTTGGCCGAAAGGTTTGCGTGATGATGTAAATACTTTATTAGCAGAAGGATATCGGCGTGCCGAAGAAATGCTCAAACCAACCCCATATCCACATGATAAACCACGTCTACACAAATTACAAGCCTTGGAGAAATCTGCTCAATACTTGAATGAAAAATTTTATAGACCACCGATTAACGTTACTTTTGAAGATGGGGTGAATCACGTAGGTGTAGAACAGAAGGCTTGTAATTTCTGTGGTGATTGCGTCTCTGGTTGTAATCATAAAGCCAAAAATACTGTACTCATGAATTATCTGCCTGATGCCAAGAATAATGGTGCAGAGATATATACACAAGTATCAGTACGTTATTTAGAACGACAAGAAAATCGTTGGTTGGTTCACTACCAATTAATGAATACAGGACAAGAGAAGTTCAACGCGCCGACAATGTTTATCAGTGCTGATATGGTAATTCTGGCGGCGGGTACACTGGGGTCTACAGAAATTTTATTACGTTCTCAAGCCAAGGGTTTGCCTGTATCTAATCAGGTAGGACACTACTTTACAGGTAACGGTGATGTCTTGGCTTTTGGATACAACACCGAACAAGTAATTAATGGTGTTGGCTTTGGCGATCGCCCTGCTAGCGAACAGGAACCTGTAGGGCCTTGCATTACTGGTATTGTGGATATGCGTCAACAGCCCGTCTTAGACAACGGTATGGTGATCGAAGAAGGTTCCATTCCTGGTGCTATTGCTCCGATCCTGCCAAGTAGCTTTGCTGCTGCTGGTAAAATCTTGGGTGAAGATACCGATCAAGGTATAGGCGATCGCCTGCAAGAAAAACTCAGAGAAGCAGAAAGTTTAACTAATGGCGCTTACACAGGTGCAGTCCGCAACACCCAGACTTACTTAGTCATGACTCATGATGATGCAGCCGGACGGATGTATTTACAAAATGATCGCCTTAGTATCGAATGGGAAGGCGTAGGGAAACAACCAATCTTTCAAAGAGTTAATGATCGCCTAGAAGAAGCAACCCGTCCTTTAGGTGGTACACAAATTCCTAACCCAATTTGGAGTAATGTTTTTGGTCACGACTTGATTAGCGTCCACCCTTTAGGTGGCTGTATCTTAGCAGAAGATGCCGAACATGGTGTAGTGAACCACAAAGGACAAGTCTTTTCTAGCCAACAGGGTACAGATGTCTACGAGAATTTGTACGTTGCCGACGGTTCAGTAATACCTCGGACATTAGGAGTTAATCCGCTACTAACTATTTCGGCTGTAGCTGAACGTTGCTGCGCTCTCATCGCTAAAGATCGAGGTTGGACAATTAACTATGATCTATCTTCTGTAACAGCACCAACAAACGCCACACCCACAGCCATAATTGGAATTCAGTTCACAGAAAAGATGCGTGGTTTCTTCTCTACCAAAGTCAAAGATGACTATCAAAAAGCAGCACAACAAGGCAAAAAAGATATCTCATCTCTAGAGTTCACCGTGACAGTCATTGCTGATGATTTAGAGTTACTACTCAACGATCCTCAGCACCCTGCCAAAATCATTGGTACAGTTACAGCTCCCGTAATTTCTCCAGATCCACTGACTGTAACCAAAGGTGATTTTAACTTATTTATAGAAGCAGAAGATCAGCCCCAAACCCGGAAGATGTGCTACAGCATGTACATGACCGCAGAAAAAGGGCAAATCTACTATTTTGAAGGCTTTAAGAAAATTCATGATGATCCAGGCTTTGATGTTTGGCCTGACACTACCACTCTCTACGTTACTGTTTATGAAGGTGACAGCAACAAAAATCCTGTGATTGGTAAGGGTATTCTCAAAATTCAACCTGTAGATTTCATTAAGCAAATGACCACCCTGAAAGTCATTAATGCCAAAACCCGTTGGGAACAACTGCAAGCAATAGATCGCTTTAGTCGCTTCTTTGCTGGTACCTTAACTAAAATTTACGTTTAAGAAAAAGTTAGTAGTTAGTGGTATTTAGTTCTTTGTTGGTTGTTGGTGGTTTAGTTCCAAACGGGAGCATCTCTATTTTTCAATATACCCCGCTTGGGTTAAAACCCTTAGCTAATAGCACAAATCGTCTGAAGACGACTCAATAAATCAAATAGTCTGGTTCAGCAGACTTTCGCTATGAGACTGCGATTTCAATCGCAGGCGATTTTTTGAGTATTTGGGATGTTCCAGTTCCAAACAACAACCAACAACCAACAACCAACAACCAACAACCAACAACTAACTATAATATGCAAATCGACTTTCATCATGGTGTTACTTACGTAGTCGCACGACTAGCCGGATTTGAACATCAAGCCGCTAGTATTATTGCATACTGCGCTCAATACGTAGATGATGCCACGAATGCCGGACTTATCCGCTTTGATAACGGTGCGCTGTTTAGCCGCATGAGTTCGGCACACAAAATGCTTGACTACCGTAACTTTAAGGAACTAGCAAATCATCGTGTTTGGATTCCTTTTCATTTCCTACCTGGAAATGGCGGAAAAAAAGCAGAAGAAAATCTTACAGGTAGCTTTATTGACAAGCTAATTTGTCGTCCCAACAGTTATATTGCTCAGGATATGGTCAATGAATGTATTCGTCGTCGTGATTCTATCTATGGACTGCATCGGCTGGGCATTACAATGCATGTATATGTAGATACTTGGGCGCACCAGGGTTTTGCTGGTGTCAATCATCGAGTTAATGAAGCTAAAAAGCTGGTTGATGAATATGGTAATCCCGATCGCAGTCTGATGGATCGTCTCAAAAACTACTGTGTCAGTGAAGCTTTACCCCTGGGACACGGAGCAGTTCTGAGTCATCCAGACAAACCTTACCTACGTTGGGGTTACACCAATGGACGGGGCGAGAAAATCTCTAGAGATAATCCTAAAGATTTTCTGGAAGCAGCAGAGCATATGTGTAAAGCTATGCAACGTTATGTAGCAGGCAATCCAGATGCAGATGTACCAGGGCTACCAGCAGCTGATCGGGATACAATCGCTTCTATGCTCAAAAATATTACGGTAAATAAAAGTAATTTTAGACACAAAGAATGGTTACAAGCGATCGCTCAAGGTAAATTTAGTTTTGGTAAAGAATATGTCACCTATATCCCCAAAGGCAAAAATTCCTGGAAATACCAAGCCCTTGGTACAGAAGAATATATAGACCGAGAAAACGAGATTTTTTCCTACCACACCACCTTTTTAGCAAGTGACTGGAAACTATTTCACGATGCTTTACAAGCACATCATTTTTACATAGTCCACGAATTATTACCTATGTATAGTATTTGTGTTGCATGACACTTAGAATGATGAAAAGTGGAGAATCACGAATGACAATTGACTAACCACTAACCATTTCCGGAAATCACTACCTATAAATTGTAGGAACAAGGGCGTATAGCAGTGACATATTTCTAATCGAGGTGCTTGATGAATATTTTTGTCACAGGCGGTTCAGGCTTTCTTGGCAAGAGATTAATAAAACGTTTAACTAATGACAATAACAATGTTACTGCTTTAGCTCGGTCTGATTCTGCACAGAAAACAATTGAGCAGTTAGGCGCAAAAGCTATTAAAGGTAATTTAGACAATATTAGCAAATGGGAAGCGCAACTGTTAGGACAAGATATTGTGATTCATTGTGCTGCACCAGTTGAATTTTGGGGTTCCTGGGATAAGTTTTACTCTGAAATTACTCTGGCTACAAAGAACTTATTAACTAGTGCTAGTCAGATGAATGTGAAAAAATTCATCTATATTAGTTCTGAATCAGTTTTACAGGATGTCTCTCCTTTAATTGATATAGACGAAACATATCCCTATCCAGCAGAACCTAATTCCTACTATGGCAAAGCTAAAAAATTAGCAGAAGAAGAAATTTTAAGTTTTTCTACAGACATGAAATGTATTATCCTGCGTCCTACTTATATTTGGGGCAAGGGTGATAAAACTCCACAAACATTAGCCGAAAAAGTGAAGTCTGGACAATTCTTATGGATAGATAACGGTGAATGCGTAATTGAGACAGTTCACGTCGATAATCTAGTAGAAGCAATATCTTTAGCTTGTGTCAAAGGAGAAAATAAAGAGGTGTTGCTGAATCATGGGATGATTCAGCCCAATTTGGAACGAATTTTCAATGGTTTCAACCGCCAATTCATCCCGCATTTATGCAACGCCAATAAAGAAATATATATAGTTACCGATGATGATCCAATAACTGTCAGGGATTACTTTACTCAAATCTTCAAAATCAGTGGTATCAACCCTCCAAACAATAATTTGCCAAGCTTTGTTGTTAATCCTCTAGCAAATATTGTAGAAGCAACCTGGAAATTATTCAATATTAAAACTGTACCTCCTCTTTCTCCGTTTGAAATTTCTTTTGTAGCTATGCCGAGAAAATACAATATTTCTAAAATTAAGCGGGAATTGGGTTATAAACCTATTGTTACAAGAGAAATGGGATTGCAAGAGATGATGAATAATTAGTGGTTAATAAATAGAACGACAAGAAGCAGTGATATTTAGCATTTTAGATAAAATTTAGGGCTTAAGCCCTCACTACAAACTATTTTTGAGGTAATTTTATGAAACGTGAAATACCACTTTATACTTTAGAAGGTGTGAAGAACGCAGAAGTTTCTACACATCACTTTTCTACAGAAGATATGTTGGGACTCAGCATGTTACGCTTCCAACGCGCAACTTCTGATGATGTAGTTTTGATTATTCACGGTTTGACGACATCAACTGATATGTTTATCATGCCTGAACATTACAATCTCGTGCAGTACTTGTTAGACAACGGGTTTGGTGATGTTTGGACTTTAGACTATCGGATGAGTAATAGACATTCGTATAACTTGCAGATGCATCGGTATAACATGGATGATATTGCGCTGTTTGATCATCCCGCAGCGATCGCCAAAATGCGCGAACACATAGGCGATCGCCGTATCCATGTGATCTGTCATTGTTTGGGTTCTGTATCCTTTGTCATGAGCCTATTTGCTAAAGCTGTCACAGGTATTTCCAGCGTGATTGCTAATAGTGTGGCATTAACTCCACGTGTGCCTAACTGGTCGCAAGTTAAATTAACTTTTGCACCTTTCTTAGTAGAATATGTCTTGGGAATTCCTTATTTAAACCCACAATGGAGTGAAGATCCAGGTTTAACAAAAGGCAAAATCTTCTCTAAAGCTGTTTCAGCATTTCATCATGAATGTGATGTCCCAGCTTGTCATATGTTGAGCTTAATGTGGGGAACTGGTTGGCCTGCTTTGTATAGCCATGAAAACCTTCATGATGTTACCCATCGTCGAGGCGGCGATTTGTATGGAGGAAACGGGTTACATTACTATCGCCATGTCAACAAAATGTTGAAAAACAATAATACAGCAGTCAAATTAGAGCCAAATAATCCTAAATATAATCGCCTACCGAATAACTATTTTGAGTATGCAAGAGAAATCGAAACTCCTGTTTTATTCATGACAGGCGATCGCAATCATGTATTTACTGATTCTAATATTGTCTGTCACCAAAGACTTGAGCAAATTGTACCAGGCAGACACGAACTTCATGTATTTCCTGATTATGGACATCAAGACGTATTCATGGGTAAAAATGTCCACATCGATATCTTCCCTAGACTGCTGCAATTTTTAAACAAGCAACAGTCAAAGCTAGCTAAGTACAACATTTCACAAATTCGTAGCGAATAAAATTCAACTCCGCGCCCCTCAGCGTTGACTCAGCGTTCCTCCGCGTTTAAAAAACTAAAAAAAAGGAGATTTAATAATGAGCGACCTTAGACAATTTCCAGAATCATTTATGTTTGGTGTTGCTTCTGCTGACCACCAATGCGAAGCTTATGATCCTAACTTTGAAGATATTCGCGATGTTTGGGAACGTCGTCGTGCGATGACGCTACGGGGTCGGGCTACAGACTTTTGGAACCGCTATGCTGAAGATATTGCGCTAGCTAAGTCTCTTGGTTGCAAGATGTTCCGCTTTTCTCTTGCTTGGTCGCGGATAGAACCGGAACCAGGACAATTCAGCGATTCAGCTTTTGACCACTACCGCCAAGTCATTGAAACCATCCGTTCTCATGGTATGGAACCCATTGTCACCCTACACCACTTTACTCATCCGTTACATGTGGAACAACGGGGTGGTCTGATAGCTAAGGATTTTCCCACGATTTATGCCAGTTATGCCACAGAAGTTGCTAGGCGTTTAGGTAATCTAGCTCGCTACTGGGTTACTTTTAATGAACCTAGTCAATTAATTTACGGCTACGTCAAACCTTGGTGGGAAAGGTCTTATTTTATGCCTCCTGGGCTATCTCGTGGCGCTTCCATGTCAGAACAAATGTCAGCAGTGGGTGATTTGATGCGGAATTTGTTCATTGCTCATACTAGAGGTAGAGCCATTCTCAAACAATTTAACCCAGATGCTCAGGTCGGAGTCAACCCGATGTTGCTAGGTTTACCTCTGTGGTTGCAAAAAATTGCGGATTACAACGTCACCCGTCTTCGCAGCAAAGAAGATTTGATATCTCAGGGTAAACGTTTTACTGAACGAGCCTTGCTAGAAAAAGGACAAGTAGATGTAGTGATTGCTACGCTCACCGTGAGCCAAGAACGGGAAGAACAAGTGGCTTTTTCTGAGGTTTACTATCTAGCAGGTGAAGTTTTACTGGTGAAGTCTCGCAGTCCAATTCAAGAACTAAGTGATTTCGCAGAGAAAAAAGTAGCAGTTGTTAAAAGTACTACTGCTGAAACTAATATCTACGCAATGCTACCGAACACCGATGTAGAGGTGTTTCCAGATTATGAAGATGCTCTCAGAGCCTTGGACTATGATCAAGTCAGTGCAATCTTGGCTGACGATGCCATTTTATTAGGAATTATCCAACAGCATCCAGAAGAGTATCGAATTGTTAACCACAGATTGACAGAAGAACCCTATGCTGCGGCTGTGGTGAAAGGCGATCGCTTTTTACTCAATGCTGTAGATCAAGCAGTGCGTCGCTTTAAAGAATCCGGCGCTTGGTCACAAAGCCTTCAGGAGCATTTCCCCGGTCAACCGATCCCAGAACCACCGAAAATGGGTAGACGTTCGACTTTAGGGGATATTACTGGTAAAGATAGAGTAGAAGACGTGGGGAATTCGCTTGCTAAACCAGGAACAGCGTTACGTCGCATTCAAGATCGGGGTTATTTGATTGTTGCAGTCAAAGATAACATCCCCGGTTTTGGCTATCGTGACCCGAAAACAGGTGAATTTAGCGGTTTAGAAATAGATTTGGCGCGGACAGTCGCAGAGCAAATTTTTGGCGATCGCACCAAAGTCCAGTTTCGCCCAGTCAAGTCTGAACAACGTTTACCCCTATTGCGTTCTATTGTTAGCATCTTTGACCCAGTACAAAAGATTTTCAGTATCTTGTCAACATCCTTGACTAGTAACTGGTGGCACCTCGGTATGGCAGGAAAATTACCAGAATTCCTCTGTCCGAAAGAATGCATCGGTCAACAGGATTTTGTCGGGTTTGACTATTACTGGGGTACTAGCAATTTACAAATCCACCGCGTTAAACAATTAATGGATGCTGCTTTCGGACGCTATAACAATGCACCCGTTTGGTCTGGTGTACTCTACGATATGCTGAAGTTCCACGCCAAACTATTCCCAGACAAAGAGATTATGATCGTTGAGAATGGTTGCGTTGATGTCGCAGATGGTGTGAAGCGCGAACAGTACCTTCGTCAGCACATCCAGCAAGTGCAACGCGCTTGTAACGAGGGTGTTAAAGTGGTAGGCTATGTCTGCTGGAGTCTGACCTCTAATCGCGAGTGGGGTTTGAAGTTCAACTCAGCCAGCGACTTTGGACTATACCACATAGACCTAGACAAAGATTTGGAGTTAAAGCGCATCCCAACTCAAGCGGCGGCTACGTATCGAGCAATAATTGAGAAACGCAGTGTGTAAATTCATGTGCTGTGAAAGATTAAATGCAATACTGCTCGGATAAGACAAATCGATTGACATTTAAACCCTGTAGAGACTAGCACCTGCTAGTCTCTACATGCTGAACCATATTGAAATATCGTAAACTACAAACTAAATTCCGCAACATCATCTTCACCCATATCTGTATGTTTACCCGCAGCCGTAGGTTTAAAATCAGCACCGTGAATTAACTCACCAAAAGGCTTACTAGGATTTTGATAAATTATATTTAAAACACTCAGAAAATCTCGGACAATTTCACCCGGAGTTAGTAAGGCTGCTGCACCCAAGCGACTGACAATTTCTTGGACAAATTCTTTTAAATCAGAAGTTTGTAATGTCTGTGTATAAGCAAAATTCAGGGCATGAATTTCTGTTAATGTTTGCAAAAGTAACAGAATTTCTTCTTGGCTCAAAGGATTCAGGCGCATCACAGGCCCTAAAAATTCTTGTACACCAGCTTGAGTCACAAAACGACTTTCTTTTGTTCGTCGGCGCCAAGCAGGATCTGCAAACAGTCCACGATTTGGATCTTCTAAAAATTTTGTTGTCCCACCTACAAATACTCCAAGACTTTCTGCTTTACACTGCATGGTGTCGTTGAAGATAGCTAGTAATCTGTTGTAATTTTTCTCGCGAGTTACAGTAGTGGAAATTTGATATATATTTGCTGCTTCATCCAACAATACTACAAGTCCTTTATAGCCAATTTCCGCAGTAAATTTAGCGATTAATTTAACGTAATCATACCAACTATCATCATCAATAATTACTCGCACTCCTAAAGCAGCTTTGGCTTCTGTTTTAGTGCTATATTCTCCTCGCAACCAACGCAAAGCAGCATTTTTTAAATCATCATCATCTAGGCGATAACCGCGCCAATAAGCAATAATCACATTGCCAAAATCAAATCCATGAACTAAGTCTTCTATATACTGAATTACTTCTCTAATTTTGTCTTCTACTTGGTCATCAAAGCCATCATCATTGGGACGCATTCCAGTTTCTTTGGCAACTTCTTGTTGATTTTTACTAATCCATCCCTCTAAAATTGCTACTAAAGCACCGCCATCAGGGCGAGTTTTTGTAGCAAGGCGACTCATTAATTCTCGATAAGTTGCTAAACCTTCATTGTTGCTTCCTGCTAGTCGGCGTTCTGAACACAAGTCAGCATCAGTCACTACAAAACCTTGCTCCATAGCACGATTGCGAAGTAACTGTAGCATGAAGCTTTTACCTGAACCATAGTTCCCAATTATGAAGCGAAAAGCTGCTACTCCTTCTGCAATGTCATTGAGGTTTTGCAATAGGCTTTGTAGTTCTTTTTCCCGACCTACTGCTATATGTTCTATTCCTACCCTTGGTACAACACCCGCGCCAAGAGAATTGATGATAGCAGTGGAGACTTTTTTCGAGATTTTGAGCTTTGCCATGTAAATTTACCTCACCTCCATGTATTTTAGCTCGAAGGTGAGCTTTGCTTTCATGTGGAGTGGCGTCAAAAAATAGGGGTGTAGAGCAAAGAACCTAAGAAGCACCTCTATAATTATTGCTCCAAGGCTTCACTCCTACTTAATATTTTTATAAATTGCGATCGCTTTTTCTACGTCGCTTTTATACTCTGGATAAATTTCTGGAGTTGCTACATTTGGATCAATGATCAATTCGCCAATTGTATTATTAGCATTTTCATTGATAGAATCAATTAACAAATTTGGCATAGTAATATTGGCTTCAGCTATTTTTTTTATAGCTGCATTCGGATTATCATCTTCTATAATTGCTTTCAACACCTGAATTTCTGAGTCAGATAAATGATTTAGTAAGCTAGACCATTCTGACGAAAATTCCTCTAGATTATTTGATATCTCTAGCTCATCTACTGTATCAAGTAAATCAGCAAACGGAAAAAGTTCTACATCTTCTTCCTGATTCTTGTCTAATACATTGCTAGAATCTAAATTTTCTATTTGCTGTAATAATTCCCATACTTGATTTTGTAAATGATCGCGTTCATCTTGTAATAATGAAATTTGACTCTGCAATTGTTGGAGTTGGTGTTGCTGCTCTTCTACTTCTGCCTTTAAGGAACTTATATTAAAATCTATACTTGCTGTTTCTAGTTTTTTGTCTATCAACAATTTATTTTGTTGCTGATTTTCTGCTTCTAGTTCTTGAACTTGAAGTCTCATTTCATGTAATTTTTCTTCTAGTTGGGGTTTAAGCCTTTCTAGAAGAGTTAAGTTACTTTCTAAATCTTGCCTTTGCTGCAACAGTTCACACAGTTGATTATTTAACTGAGTTATCTCAGCTTTAGAAACACTACAATTTAATTCCAAACGGCGTTTTTCTGCATTGATAGCAGACAAAGAATTATTCTGTTCTAATTTTGCTTTTTCTAATTCGGCAATTTCATTTTGTAAAAGACTAATTTGTGATTCCAATTGTTTTTTTTCGATAATATAACTGCTTAACTCACGGTTAAGACTATCTCTTTGATTTCGACGTTCATTTATTAGATTTTGTAATTTATTCGATTCTTGATATAATAGGGAGTGTTGATTCTCTAATTGATTAACTTCTGCAACTACACGAGATTTTAAACCCTCCAGGTCTTTAATACGTCTGTGGAGAGAATCTAGAACTAGCATTTCACTAGCTCGGCGGCGCTTGTCTATAAATAAGGCTGCGAGATAGGTAGAAAATATTGTGATGACGCCTGTGAAAAAGGCATTTTTAACATCCCAACTAAAGACTAAACCAAGTCCAAAACTCGCACCAAAGGCAACTACACCGAGAATAAGTCGATTACTTACTGTTGCTGACTGCATATTGCTGGTTTTGAGCATTTTTATTTCTTTTGACTTTTAATTTTTAACTTGGATTGCAGCAAGATTTATCTCTGCTTTTAAAAAATCTACAAATTGTCGTGCTGTTCTTCCAGAACGACCATTATGACGAGTGGCCCATTGTAAAGCTTTGTATTCTAAATCTTCCTGACTGATATTAATTCCTGCTAAATCCGTAAGATGCCGGATAATTTTTAAATAAGTTTTTTGATCAGCTCCTTCAAAAGTGAGAGTAAGACCAAAGCGATCGCTAAAGGAAAGTTTTTCCTGCATTGTATCCCAAGCATGAACTTCATCATGATCGCGGGGAGCAGGTCTATCAGCGAAAAACTCCCGCACTAAGTGACGGCGGTTAGAAGTCGCATACACCACGATATTTTGTGGACGTGCAGTTACATTCCCTTCTAACACCACTTTTAACGCCTTAAAAGCATCGTCATCTTCCTCAAACGAGAGATCATCAACAAAGATAATAAATTTATGAGGTACTCCTCGCAAATGTTCCACAATCACTGGTAAGTGTTGCAGCTGTGATTTTCCCACTTCCAACAGTCGTAAGTTACGCTCTCCATATTCATTCAGCAAAGCTTTAACTAAAGAAGATTTCCCAGAACCACGACTACCATAAAGTAATACGTGTAGAGCCACCTGTCCTGACAACAAAAACTCTGTATTTTTCAACAAAGCTTCTTTTTGCGACTCATAACCCACAAGCTCACTTAATTTAACTGTATCGGGATAAGATATACCCAAAAACTGCCCATCTTGCCAACGTAAGGCCTTATACTCTGCAAATAAACCCGTACCATATTGTCGATAGTATACTGCCAAATCTTCTACAGCATCTGCCCAATTTTCCAACTGTTGTAGAGAACTAATCAACTGCGTTTCTACACCCGCTATCCCATCCTCCTCTAGATACCACACTACTGGTGAAACAGGTAAATGAGCAATATTCTGTACCCATTCACTCAAAACAGCACTACTACATTCATACAAATGTTGTAGTGCGAGTAAATCATGTTTGACTGCTGCTACCAAAGCAGTTGGTAAATTCTCCAACTCGTGCTGTTGAGTTTGTTTTGTAAAAGGATTCTCAGCTTTCAGAATTTGAGTAATTAGATATTCTTCCCAATTTTGATTTTTTGTTGCTAAGGCTCGAAAGTAACTGCCATAAGCTTGCAGACAACTCCTAGCATCTGCTTCACTGTAACGAATAGCTTGCAACAGATCAAGAAATGCTGTACCTACTTCTGTTTGCATGACAGATTGGTAGAGTAAAAGAGAAGCTGCTTGGCGTTGGAGAAATTGAACCTTTGTGTAAGACGAATTACTTGTCGTAGGCATGACTTGATTATCCATCTATCAATTGGATTATTTAGCTAAACAGCTATGCTAAATTGTCTGCCGGAGCTTGCAGGAAAATTAAAATCTACATAGGTTGTAACAATGGACTTAGGTATTGTTGCCGCCCTGGCTTACGGCATCTTAACAGTAGTGGGTGGTATTGTAGGTTACGTGACATCTGGTAGTAATGTGTCACTTTTCAGTGGCAGCATCAGTGGCTTACTACTCATATTTTCGGCTTTAATACAAATTCAAGGTCAAAACTGGGGTTTGACTTTAGCAGCTATTGTTACAGCTATATTAATAGTTGTTTTTGCATTTAGATTAGCTAAAACACGTAAGTTTATGCCTGCGGGATTGATGACAATTTTAGGTATGTTGACACTAGCGCTGATTGTACATCAATTTCAAATTATGAAATTAGGTAGGGGGGGATAGTCATTGGTCATTTGTCATTGGTCATTGGTAAGCGTTTGTAACTCGTGTTACTTCTTCAGAAACTATTAAGGACTCTAAAGATACTTACATTTGCACTTAACGTTTTGCTAAATTTTTATTTAGCTACTTAAATTTTTGTTGCGAGCCACAATAGCTTGATCGGTTCCCCGATGTTCTATGTCATCATGTCAACAATAGAATGCGTAATCCTTTTTTATCCACAGGGAATCAAGCATGGCTCTCCGTCTAGGTGATACAGTACCGAATTTTACCCAAGCCTCAACACACGGCGATATTGATTTTTATAAGTGGGCGGGTGACAGCTGGGTAGTGCTGTTCTCTCACCCCGCAGACTTTACCCCAGTTTGCACCACTGAGTTAGGAACTGTAGCCAAACTCAAACCAGAATTTGATCAGCGCAATGTTAAAGCGATCGCCCTGAGTGTTGATGATGTTGACTCCCACAAAGGTTGGGTAGGAGATATTGAAGAAACACAGAACACTAAACTCAACTACCCAATTTTGGCAGATTCTGATCGTAAAGTTTCTGACCTTTACGACATGATTCACCCCAACGCTAACGCTAGTGTGACGGTGCGGACAGTATTTGTCATTGACCCCAACAAGAAGTTGCGTCTTACTCTGACTTATCCTCCGAGTACTGGACGCAATTTTGATGAAATTTTGCGAGTGATAGATTCGCTGCAACTCACTGATGACTACAGCGTCGCCACCCCTGCTGACTGGAAAGATGGCGATGATTGCGTGATTGTTCCTACACTCAAAGATCCTGAAGTACTGAAGGAAAAATTCCCCAAAGGTTATCAGGAAGTCAAGCCTTATTTGCGGATGACTCCCCAGCCAAATAAATAATTTATTTGATCAAATTTTTCGTCATTCCACCAGAAGACGCGCCAATAGCGCTGTCGCGCATGGCTTCGCTAAGGCGCGTTTCTACAAATCAATTTGTGAATAACGAGGGATCAAGCTGTGTCCTAGAAAGAGCGGGAGGAACCGTAGTCTTTTTGTGAGGTTTTTTATCTAACGTTTCTGACTAAAAAATTTGGCTGACCGCAGGTTTTTCGCGATCGCCTCAAAATTTCTGCACTACAAACACCTGCTTTCCCATCTTTTGAATAGCAAAAGAATATTTCTTTCAAAAATCTTCCTGAATCAGAACAGTAAGGTGCGATTCCATCAGCATTAAATTGATTATTGGCACTCACGAAAGCACTTTTGAGGTCTTTGATTGTAGTGCGGAAAGGTTTTGTCGGACGATTATAAGCTGTGGGAATCACAACAGAATATTTTAATTGTTTGGATAAAGTTAGGTATTGTGCAGGAGTCATTCCCGAACAAGTACCATGTTTTTCCCACTCATGATCGTAGAGTTTATCACTGGGAAACAAGCCAGGGAATTGCCGTTTTAGTTGTGGCGGTAATTTTTGAGTCGAACAATTACTGGGATAGCCTTGTTGATATTGAGGCCACAGACCATGTAAAACAAAACCAAGCTTCTTACCTGATTTGCACTGCTGGCGATCGCGATTACCATTAGTTACGCAATAATCTGGCGACCAAGATAATGTCAGTACGTAAAAATCAAACTGACCGGGAGTACCACGGTTTTGAGCAATGGCACTATTAGGTATAGCAAGACTAGTTAGTAATAGTGAAGATGCGACTAGAAATTTCTTTACCTGCATATTAATAATGAATTTACCTGGTGTAAAAGTTGCAGATTATACATTAACACCAGATTTTAAAAACGAAAAGCTCTGTTTGGCACGCACAGCTATGCTTACTTGGTATATTTTGTGTAAAATTAACCGCACAACAAAATGATTTGTTTACAAGGTTTAGAATCCCCGTACTTCTAGGACGGGGCTTGTATCCCATTATTTTCGGTCAATTTCAATATGGATATCAAAAACGGCTTTGTAGGTACTGTTGGTAACACACCACTCATTCGGTTAAACAGTTTCTGTGAAGAGACGGGCTGTGAAATTCTCGCTAAAGCAGAATTTCTCAACCCTGGCGGTTCCGTAAAAGACCGCGCTGCACTTTATATTATTGAAGATGCAGAAAAAAAAGGCTTACTAAAACCGGGTGGCACAGTTGTAGAAGGAACAGCAGGCAATACTGGTATTGGATTAGCACATATTTGTAACGCTAAAGGCTACAAATGTCTGATTATCATTCCTGATACCCAGTCTCAAGAAAAGATGGATGCTTTAAGGGCATTAGGTGCTGAAGTTCGTCCCGTACCTGCTGTACCCTATAAAGATCCCAATAATTACGTCAAGTTATCTGGTAGAGTCGCCAGTGAAATGGAAAATGCGATTTGGGCGAATCAGTTTGATAACTTAGCTAATCGTCACGCCCACTACCAAACCACAGGCCCAGAAATTTGGACACAAACAGAAGGAAAAATAGAGGCCTGGGTAGCAGCAACTGGAACTGGTGGTACTTATGCAGGTGTATCTCTATTTCTCAAAGAAAAAAATCCAGATATACAATGTGTAGTAGCTGACCCGATGGGTAGTGGAATTTACAGCTATATCAAAACTGGCGAAATCAAGATGGAAGGTAATTCTATTACAGAAGGTATTGGTAATAGTCGGATCACCGCCAACATGGAAGGCGCACCAACTGATGATGCTATTCAAATCCACGACCAGGAAGCACTACGGGTAGTTTATCAACTACTGCGGAAAGATGGTTTATTTATGGGTGGTTCTACAGGTATAAATGTCGGCGCAGCTGTAGCCTTAGCAAAACAGATGGGGCCGGGACATACCATAGTTACTATTTTGTGTGACAGTGGTTCTCGCTACCAATCACGGATATTTAACAACGAATGGCTACAATCAAAAGGACTTTTACCAAAATAGTCATTAGTCATTAGACTTCCCCGCAAATGAGTATCACAGCCTTGTACAGCAACAGTCCCAACCTAATTTTCCAATAAGTCTATTGGTTAATAGTTAGTGATTATTAGAAAAACCAACAACCAACAACCAACTATTAAAAATGAAATGTATTCGCGTCTGCCAAAATCGTACTTGTCGTAAGCAAGGGGCTGCGAAAGTATTAGCAGCTTTTGAGGTTATATCTGTCCCTGGTCTAACGGTAATAGGTAGTGGTTGTTTGGGACAATGCGGAAATGGGCCAATGGTATTGGTTGTGCCAGATATGGTTTGGTATAGTGGCGTTTATCCCAGTGAAGTATCTTTAATAATTGAACAGTATTTGTTGAACAAACTTGATAATTGATTAAAGGGTAAGGGGAAAAGGAAAGATTTCATGAATATTCAACAGCTACGTGAATCTTTAAAACTAAAGTGGGTGAAATACTATTTTCAAAATCGTCCCTGGTTAATAAAAATGCGAATCTGGGGTACTTATGATGGTGAACGTCGCCCTTCTTCTGGCTTTATTTTGGCAACTTTATCTGTTTTAGAACCAGAACTGGATGAGATATTGCCTTTACTTTTGGAATTAAATAATAACCCAGATTGTCTAGTTACAGCTTTGGGTTTAAACTTCAATCCTGAAGAACATCTGCATTTAGTTGAAGAAGATAATAATAATAATGTAGAGGTAGAGACAGTTCAAGAAAAAACTTTTTCTGAAACATTAACTAACGGCAAAGTTGATTCCCAATCTCAAGTTTCACTTTCATCAGCAGAGTTACATCCATCCGAAAAATGCTTAGAAACTAATGGAGTTGTTAAGCAGGATATTGGTAGTAGAATCAGTACGCAAGTACACAATCAACAAAAATCTGTATCATCGCTGACTGTAGTAAATAAATTGGAAAGTAGGGGTACATCAGTACCTGCATTAGCGATGATTAATAGAACTAACAATGGCAAAGTTTTACCTGCATTTGCAGTTATTGGTAAAGCTGAAAGCAATAGTAAACCGACGCCTACGCCATTGCTGAGAGTGATTAGCAAAACCGAAAAAAGTGATCATAGGAAACCTGTGCGATCGCTCCTCATTAGCAGTCACATCAACAAGGAAAGTCAGCCAGTATCATCTGTCATCGCTACCAGCAAGATGGACAGCAAAATCAAGTTAGGATTCATACCACGACAAGACCTCGTAGATAATGTGAATTCAGCCCCTACTAAGCAAAACTATAAACTTGTTTCTTGGGTAGATGACTTTTGTCAAGGTTCAAGATGGGACAAAGACGAAACTATTTACATTCCCTATTGAGTTTTTTCTAGAGATCATCTGGTTTACAAAACACCAAATTTGAGCATGATTAATGTTACAAAATTAAGAAGCGATCGCCACCATGTATTTTTTACAATCCAAAATCCAAAATGGTAGGATTCATCTAAATTCTATTTTTATCTGGTAATTCATCTCCACCTGCATAACCAGTAGTCACCCAAACTAAGGATCTCACCCCATCGCGGATAGATTTGCCAATGGGTTCTTTTTGAGAACTAATAGAAGGAACTGATACTGGTTTAAAATTAATTCCTCGACTACCCAAAACAATCTCACCGATGACTGTGGCGCGTCTCATATGATAGTCAGAAGTAATTAAGTAGACATTTTTGATGTTATTTTTTTCTAAATCCTCCACTAGGGTGGTAAAGTTCTCTACTGTATTATTGGCTCGATAATCCAAGTGTAAGCGTTGATGATTAATTCCCACTTTGGCAAATACTTTTTTTGTTGCTGTTGGTGGACTACCTCCAGAAATCCAAATTGGTAGGTTAGGATGCTTACGAGCAAAATCGGCTGTAAATTTTTCTCGTTCTAATTTTTTTGTAGAACCACCCAAGACTAAAATTGCTTGCGGTTGTGTAAATTGACCTTGGATTTCCTTATAACCCCACAATGTGACTAGCGGTAGGGTGAGAATCATCAACCGAGAAGATAGATTTTTGAATAGTAGCTTTTTCAAGGTTCTATCAGTTTGTCAGCTTCAAAAATTTTTCTTGAAAAAGAATTTAGAAAAGCCAAAATACGAGAAATTATCCCAGATTGATTGTTGGGTGATTTCCCTATTTGAGATGCGATCGCAAATGCCAAGAAACAAGAGAGATCGATCAACTTGCTGCTAAATTTTAGCTGCTATTGGCGCAGATGCAAAGTGTTTGTCTAACCTCAAAGATTAAACTGTTTAGACGACGGGACTGGCCAGACTCGAACCGGCGACCTAGCGCTTAGGAGGCGCTCGCTCTATCCAACTGAGCTACAGCCCCAAAATAATGGATATCACTCGTCATGATACCACTTTTAATGAGACTGCCAAGCATCATTCCAGGGCCCGCCGCCTATTTCTAATCCACAAGCTGAACTGTGTGCTTTCAGGATAATTTCTTTGTGATTATTGTTTTTTTCTCGCAGTTCTAGATTTAATTGCCCTTGTAAAGTGTCACGACAGCAAAATAGTAAACCATTTTCTGTTGGCGCACGTAAGGGAGTTCCTTCTAAATCAGTGATTCCTGTTAATTCAACTTCGTAGTCAGAATTTCTGGCTCGGATTTGCCATTTACCCCAAGGTTGAATATCCCAGCTAATTTGGGAGTTCCAAGGCACAAACTCGTAGAATTTGCCTTGATAGTGGATACCAATCATTGCTACAGATTCCATCCACCACAATACCCCCCGTCTACCACCACCAGCAGTTAGGGCTAAGTCAGGAATCTCTGAAAAACTATTGCAGTTTGCCCAAAACCATTTTTCCGGAAAAGCGCCACCCCAATTCTTTTCACCGTAAGCAGGGGCGTTAGTAAATTCGTAACGTTTGCCATTCCAGTCTATCCAACCGCTAGCCAAGCCATGAGCCATCAAAATTTGCCAACCGGGTTCAAAAATCTGCAAAAATGACAACCAGCCTGCGGTTGATTGCTGTATACTGCTGCGATTTCCCCAACCATACACCGGTTGTATTTCATATTGCCAACGACAATATTGACCTGTACTGGGATCGCTGATTATGCCTTGATTTAAAGTAGCTGTGGCTTGATAACCTTGTTGCACATGAAGCTCAAATTCTTCTGGTAGCAGATAAAGGGGTTGAATGTCTATATTGCTTTGACCCCAATGACCCAAAGCTAACACATCCGGCTTTGCCCAAAAATTCTTGACTTCCGGGAAAGTACGACAAAGATACTGATCATTCGGCCCCAGAACTTGGGCTGCACCACCACTATGGGCTTTACCGCCGATGGGGTCTTCGATAGAGTACATAAAGGCGAAGGATTGATCTTCATCAGGTAAAGTCACACGGTAGTACCAACCTTCAAAAAAGCGACGGCTACTGTGATCCCAGTGATAACCACTGTGAGGAGTTTGGGTGGTGTCAAAAGGATTGCTGAGAAAATCAAGCATAATTTCTGTTGACAGGGATTTAGGAGTGTAAAAGGAGATGGATATTAGGAAATCGTATTTAAATTCACCTAACACCTTTTTTTAGTATGGGCGATCGCACTCACTTGTTGGCAGTCTCAATGAAACAAGTTTGCTCGCCAAATATAAAAAAGGTCTTTTCCCCTACACCTCTAGACTCTTACACCCCTACAAACTAATCCATTCTCCTGCCTTAAGCAGTACCTTTATTTATCTGTTGTGGGTAATGAGGATTTCTAGGCACAGATTGGAGAACTTTCTTGGCAGAAGATGAAGATAAGTCCTAAAACTACGTTGCGCGTTCTAGCTGTTTTTCCTCCGAGCCGCAAGTACAGCAGTCCACTAAAATATGACCAAACTCCACTGGCTAGAAGTTACTGAATACGTTTTTCTATATGCTTCCGCAATTGGAAGCTTGGCTGCTACAGTAACTCAACAAGTTGTCTACGCAGCATTTCCTTTAACTGTAGCCCTTGGTTTGAACATCACAAACCGAGAACGGTTGAAGCGTTTAAATGATCAATATCGACAAAATGCGATCGCCCAATTCGATCAATTTGTTGATCCCTTTAGACAGCGCTTAGAAAACTTTGATGACTTTACACAACGGTTAAGTCAAACAACTCAACAACAAATAGAAGAATTACGACAAAATCAAAAAGAGCAAAATACTGACTCCAATCAACAACGTTTGGCACAGTTCAATGCATTTAGACAACAGTTGATGAAAGCGACTGAGTTACAAATAGAACCTCTCAAACAAAATTTTACCCAATTGAACACTTATACTCAACAATTAAATACAAATACTCAGCAACAAATAGAACCTCTCAAACAACACCTGATTCAACTCAACGCCTATATTCAACAATTAAATACAAGCACTCAGCAACAAATAGAACCTCTCAAACAAAATTTTACTCAATTGAACACTTATACTCAACAGTTATATACAAGTATTCAACAAATAGAACCTCTTAAACAAAATTTTGCTCAACTTGACAGTTTTATTCAACAGTTAAATGCTAGTACTCAAAAGCAATTTGAATTGCTAAGACAGCAAGTAGTAGAAATTGATGCTGAGACAAGAAAAATCAGTAGCAATCCTCAGCCACAAGTACCAAATCTGGATGCTTTTAGTCAACGCTTAGAACAACTAGAAAATTTCGCCAAACAGGTAAATGCAAATACTGAACAGCAAATTCAACCGTTGAGACAATATGTCACTCAACTAAATGCTTATACACAAGGTGTGAATAAAAATACTGAAAAACAAATAGAAGAATTTAAATACGCGATCGCACTACTGCAAACAGAAATGCAGAATTTAGCTGAGTCTTTAACTCAAGTTGCAGCAAAAGTCAAACAACCCCAAGTAAATATTACAATCCCAACACCAATAAAGCTTAAACCACAAAACACAGTTCTCCATCCTCAACCACCAGAAGCAGAAAAAACTGAGATCCCACCAGCTTTACCACCAGTGGCGATCGCGCCGAAAACATCACCAAAAACGGAAACACAAAAACCCAAATCTCTCCCTAGTTTGGAAGAACATTCAGAACGAGTTGTCTCTGTTGCTTTTAACCCGATTTTTGTTGATCCAGCTAGGAGAATATTAGCTAGTGGTAGCCATGACAAAAGCGTCAAATTCTGGCGTTTAGATACTCACAAAAGCCGCACTTTTACAGTTTCTGGAAAAGTCAACTCAATTGCTTTTAGTCCTAATGGTAAGATATTAGCCTGTGGTCATGATGACAAAGCAGTTAAATTATGGGATGTGGATACAGAAAGAGAAATTTGTAATTTTGTTGGACATAAAGAGAAAGTTTATGCTGTGGCTTTTAGCCCTGATGGCAAAATTATCGCTAGTGGTAGTCAAGATAGAACTATTAAACTGTGGTCTGTTGATCATCAAAAAGAGATAGATACGCTGACAGGACATATAGATGAAGTTTTATGCATTGCTTTTAGCCCCAATGGTAAACTAATCGCTAGCGGTAGTGGTGATCGGGATCAAACTATTAAAATTTGGCATCTCACCCAAGATAAATTCCTCAGTCTTAAAGGTAGAAATAATTCGATGGGAAGAATTTATTCTATTTGTTTTAGTCCTGATGGTACAACTTTAGCTAGTGGTCATCAGGATAAAACAATCAAATTCTGGGATGTGGAAACTGGTAGAGAAATTAGTTGTATTACTGGAAATGATGAGGAAGTTTATTCTGTTGCATTTAGCCCAGATGGAAGAACTTTAGCCAGTGGAAGTTATAACGGAAATCTGAAAATTTGGCAAGTAGATACAGGTGAGGAGCTTAATAATATTGCTGTTCATCAAGGTGCAATTTATTGTGTTGCTTATAGTCCGGATGGGAAGATACTAGCAACAGCCAATGGAGATAAAACAGTCACACTTGTAAATTTTGAATTTAGATCAACACGGCGAAGCCGAGATATAGAAACAGAGAAAGGATTTGATTAATGGGGTAATTAGTAATTTGCTAAATGCAAGGGCGCACAGATGTACGCCCCTACAAAATATTTCTTAAGTAGCCAATTTTTCTTGCACTAATACATATGGTTGGATGATTAAAGTATGAAATCGCCTAGTGCGATCGCTATTCCACTTCCCCAATTGATCTAAAGATGGTTTAGCAATCAATTGCTCATCAATCCAGCTTTGGACTTCTAAAATTTTATCACTAGCGATCGCTACCCCGACATCCAATATGTCTAATCCTATTGCTACTACAATCACTGCATCTCTTTGCGCGTGGGGAATTAGCCACTCCCACTCCGCTTCATCTAGGCTTTCTGTTAATTCTGCTCTTAAATTTGAATTAGTCATTAGTCATTAGTCATTATTTCAAGGAACTTTTTATTATCTTAAATAAGAATTGCACTAAATTATATATCTTATATTAGTTTTCTTATTCTCTTTTCTCTTCCTCTTTACTCTTTTTAGTATTTTCAAGTAGTTACTAATGATTTTCACTAACCTTCTGACTTCATTTCATCAATTTCAAATATAGAAACTATCACTCCAGCAATAGGAATTGCAATAAAAATTCCCAATAAACCAGCTACTCTTGCACCTACTAGTAAAGCAAAAAATACCACTACAGGATTAAGATTCAGCGCACCTTGCATAATTCTAGGTGCAATGAGATTATCTTGTATTTGTTGGAGTATGATGCAAGCAACTAATACCTTAAGAGCTAGCCACACACCTTGAGATAATACAATTAAAGTAATTATACCAACTCCCAATGTTGCACCTATACCAGGAATAATGTCAAGTATCCCGACTATAATTGACAATATCAAGGCGAAGGGAACTTTTAATAATAAAAAAAGAATAAAAGTAGAAGCTGTGAGAAATAAAGTTAATAACAGTTGACCTTGAAAAAAACCTAAAAAATTGCGTTGAATTATACTTGTGAATTTACTACGCCGGTGTTTTGGTATCACTTTGATCATCAAATACCAAAGCTTGTCTCCATCCAGCAGCATAAAAAAAGCAACAACTGATATTAATATAAAAGTCACAAAATTAGTTAAAAATGTTTGGAGAATGCTCAAGCTAGCCATAAGTTGAGTTATTGCTTGGTTCCGTATCTGTTCTTCAATAATAGTTAAATCTAGCTGAATATTGCGTGAGCGAAAAAATGATTCTATTCGCTCTAGTAAAGGGACTAATGAATTTAAAAAAGCTGTCAGGCTATCAATTAATTGTTGTCCTTGTGATAAAATAGTTAAACCAACAGTAATTGTCAGACTACCAATAATCACGATACTGAGTAAAAAAACCACAATGACTGCTATATGATGTGGCAAAAAACGTTTTAGCCATTTTACCGGATAACTCAGCAAAAAAGCCAAGATAGTAGCAAAAGTAAAAATAACAATTACTGGTTCAAAATAACCCAAAAGCTGTACAACGGCCCAACCAGAAGCAACAAAAAGCAAAAATCTGACTAAGACCAGATTATTTAATTTAGACCAAAAATTATTGGTTTCCCAGCTACTCATGAATTATTAAAGGTAAATATTAGTAAGGATTATTAATTTCCATATCAGTAAGTATTTTTTATTATTTGGAACACTTACCAGTATCATAATAATCAATGACATTTACCTTATAGTCTTTCAGTACTAATAACCACTTTCCCAAAGTATATTTTTATGTTTTAGTAATTAATAACTTCAATTCCAAAAGAAAGAAGTATGTTGACAAGACAACTACCTAAAGGCGTGTCTTTTTGAAACGCGGAGGAACGCAAAGGTAAACGCAGAGGGGCGCTGAGTCTTGATACCAAAGTTTCGCTATAATTTATGCAATTTTGTACTAAGTTAATCCCCGATTACTTCGTTTCCATCCAATTTTCACCAGCGCGTACATCTACAATTAAGGGGACACTTAACTGTACTGCATTTTCCATCGCTGATTTAATTTGGATTTGTAATTCTTCCCATTCTTGTGGAGGAATCTCAAATACTAATTCGTCGTGAACTTGTAGTAATAATCGTGCTTGGTAATTTTGCAAGATTTCATGCAGCCTCACCATCGCAATTTTGATGATATCAGCGCTAGAACCTTGAATTGGGGCGTTGGCAGCAGAACGTAATAAACCAGTATCGTAATTACCTAAGTTTTTAAGTTTACCTAAATCAATATCTTCCGGGTTGCTGCCTTTTAATTGACGTAAGCTATTGGTGGTAAACTCAAGATAACGACGCCTACCAAGAATTGTTTCTACATAGCCTTGAGCGATCGCTTGTTTTTTTAATCCTTCTAAATATTCAAATATTTTCGGATAACGTTTGCTAAATCGCTTGATAAATTCGTTAGCAAGGTTTTTATCCACACCTGTTGAACGGGAAAATCTCAGCGAACCCATTCCATAAATCACGCCAAAGTTGATAGTTTTTGCTACCCGTCTTTCATCTGATGTTATATCTTCTTTTTCAAACATCAGTCTTGCGGTAACAGTATGAATATCTTCGTTATTTTGATAAGCTTCTACTAGTACTGGCTCTTGACTCAAATGAGTCAGAATTCTTAACTCTATCTGGGAGTAATCAGCAGCAACCATTAACCAACCAGATTCTGGTAGAAACGCCTTGCGAATTTGGCGACTAAAAGCAGTCCGAATTGGGATATTTTGTAAATTTGGATTAGAAGAAGATAGTCTACCTGTTGATGTTGCTGCTTGATTAAAATCGGTATGGACTCGCTTTGTATCTGCGCGCACTAATGCTGGTAAAGCATCCACATAAGTAGATTTTAATTTTGCCAGAGTTCGATATTCAATAATGGCATCAATAATACCTGTGGTGTCTACCTCTCGTAATCTTTCTAGGGTAGCTGCGTCTGTGGAATATCCTGTTTGAATTTTGCGAGAATGTTTAGTACTTAAACCCAGTTTTTCAAACAATATTTGACTCAATTGTTTGGGAGAACCCAAATTAAATTTTTCTTTGGCTATGTCGTAAGCTTGTTGTTCCAGTTTTGCTAAATCTGTTTCTAACTGTTGTGAAAGTTCATTTAAATAAGCTGTATTGATGTGAATACCATTGTATTCCATGTCTGCTAACACAGGTTCCAACGGTTGTTCTACATCCATTAATAGCTGATGCAAAGCTGGGATTTTATCTAGTTGTGTACGCAATTTTTGTACTAGTTGAAATGTAGCCCAAACTTGCAAACCACAGTAATCGGCTATCTTGTTAATCTCAATATCAGCAATGGTTTTTCCTTTGGGAACTATATCTAGATAATTTTTAATCGTCAACCCTAAATGTTTTTGAGCCAAGTCACTCAAGTTATGGCTACTATCAGGATTGAGGACGTAACTAGCTAGCATGGGCTCAAATACTACCCCAGCTAACTTAATTCCTTGACATTTGAAAACTAAGCGATCAAATTTAGCATTTTGAAAAGTTTTGGGATAATTCGCACTTTCAAATATTGGGCGTAGGGCTTGTAGTGCTATTTGTTTATTTAAATTTTCTCCAGTTTTATGATTTAAGGGAATATAAGCGATTTCATCTGAGTTGGTTCCCCAACAACAACCAATTCCTACTAATTCTGCGTCTCGTGGTTCTAGATCATTAGTTTCAGTGTCCCAAGCTATGGGTAAATTTGAGTCAGTAAATTCTTGTAATAATTTCACTAACTCAGTTAACTTTGCTTCTGTATCAATAATGCGTGGTTGGATTATCGAAGTATTTTGTTGCTGTTGAATTTGTTCTGTTTCAGCAGCACTAAAAAACCACACATCTTCATCATCTGTAGAGGTAGATATGGGAAATTTCGCGTCTCTACCTTCGATTGCTGTTGTTTCTATAGCTGATATTTCTGTAACAGTTCCACCAAATTTTTGCTGGAGTTGGTTAATTTTGCCTAAAAAATATTTAAATTCTAAGTTTTCTAAAATAGGTGTCAGAACATGACTATCAAAGCCTTTTAATTTACAATCTTCTAAATTAATTTCCAGGGGAACATCAAGAACGATCGCTGCTAAGAATCGAGATTTTTGGGCGTCTTCTTTACCAGATTCTAATTTTTTCTGAGTTGCGCCTTTGATTTCATTCAAGGAAGCATAAATTTGCTCAAGGGAACCGTAGGTATTTAGCAATTGAACTGCTGTTTTTTCACCTATTCCCTTGACACCAGGAATGTTATCTGATTTATCACCACAAAGAGCTTTATAATCAATTACTTGTGATGGCAAAATGCCTAGTTTTTGTTTAACTTCTTCTGGCCCAAATTCGCTGATACCGTTGGTAGATGTAGAACGCTTTAGCGCATCAGGACTAAAATACAAAACGCTAATTTCTTTTTCAGGATCGATGAGTTGAAATAAATCGCGATCGCCTGTGAGAATCTTGACTTGATACCCAGCAGCAGTTACTTTTTGTGCGAGTGTTCCCAGCACATCATCTGCTTCATAACCAGGAGCGGTGAGAATTTTCAGATTGAATCCATCCAGCAATTCATGTAAGTTTTTCAGATCAGGAACAAAATCTTCTGGTGTACCTGGGCGATCGGCTTTATAAGTATCATCGGCTTCGTGGCGGAAAGTTGGCAAGCCTAAATCAAAAGCCACTGCAATTGCTTGTGGTTGTTGGACTGTCATTACTTCCAAAAGACACTTTAAAAAACCAAAACATACGCTGGTCGGAATTCCGGTTTTGGTTCGCAGTCCACCATCTCTTCCTTTAGCGAAAGCGAAGTAAGAACGAAATGCTAAGGAGTGTCCGTCGATGAGGATAAACGTAGGACGTGTCGTGTTTGAAAATTCGGAAGCCAACTGATTTAAAGGTGTTGTTTGGGACATAGACTTATTGTAGCTACAACCCACGTGCTTCTAGTCGTGGGTAAGCTTATTCTATGTGTTGATAACGTTCGTCGCAAATTTCGTTATAAGCACAAACGTGGCAATTAGTGTGAGAAGAATTGGCAAGAAAATGCCCATCTAAAATATTTTGAACTAAAATTTCTGCCTCTTGACCAGTAGTTTGTAATTCTTCATTGCTAAAGGTGTGCAAATAGTCATGACGCAGGTAAGCTATATGGGCGTGAGTGCTTTTTGTGGCTTGTGCATAAGCCCAAAGCTGAAAACGGTGATATTGTGGGTTTATTTCTCGGTCAGTTTTAAAGTCTAGTACCCAGTCTTCTCCTACCAAATCAACAATACCGTTGAGCGTCAAACCTCCAACCTGCAAATTTACAGCCAACTCCCAGCGTCCTGATTGAAACTTGGCAAAATCTGCCACCTGCTCAAATCGTTTTGCTAGCTGCAAAGCCTCACTGACACATTCTTTTGGCAGACTAAGATCAAATCCTGCTATTATTTCTAAGTCGCGGATACCCCGTTCCAAAGCCAAGTGTGCTAAAGTTCCTACTCGCCTTGCTGTTGCAACTCCTGATCCAATTCCGGGATGACCTTGTATAAACCGATAGACAAATTTCTGAGGACATTGGGCATATTCACTTAAAGCAGTTACGGGTAATTCAAATAAACCTGACCCTACAGAATTAATTAGCACACTATGAGGTTCTGGTGGTAAAAGTGGTTCTGGTAGAACTGGGGGTTTTGCTAATTCTGGATTCCAGGGAATAATATTGATGGAAATTCCCGCAGCAGTTAAACTATCTCTGATCTGATCTAAACTACCACCAGATTGCTTATTCGCAGTCAGAATCAGTTGATCTCGCGCACGGGTTAAAGCTACATACAGTACTCGCAACGCCTCTTTCTGTTCTCTGTGTTTGTGCAAATACTCCAAACAAGCGTAAAGCACAGGCTTTTGAGTTTCGCCTTGCTCATCTTCTAGTTTCAAAGCAACACCGTATGCAGAATCAAAGTAAACTGTTTCGCTGGGATGGGGTTGAGAACGAGTTAAATCGGGATAACTACTACCGACCACTCCAACCCCTTAGCAGCATGGATAGTCATTAAAGCCACTGCATCGTTAGCTGATAAAGGTAAACGGGGTATTTTTATTTCTGCTGCTGCTAACCGTTTGAGCCGACGTACTGCGGCAAAAACATCATTGCTACCATGTTCTAACTGTCTTACTAACTCCACAAAACCTCGCCCGTCTGCTTCTCGCCGTGCTGCTCCTGGTAAGTTGGTAATTACAGCAGTGTAACCAGTTAGATGATTTGCTATTTGTAGAAGGCGAGTTGGGGGTTCTAAATTGCGATCGCGCAACAATTGACTCAACACTTGTACTGGTCGCTGCAATTGGGGAAGATCAGATGATTTTAGTTTTTGCCACCAGGTAGTTTTGGATTTTTTGTCTTGTTCTGTGGTATAATTATCTTCTTGGTTTTGAATGAAAGTAAACAGAACTCGATCACTAACTGCAAAAAACGGACTACGCAGCACTGCCACTAAAGCTAAATCATCACTGGGATCAGCTAAAAAACGCAACAACGCCCAACCATCTTTAGCTTCCCGTGTCGCCAGTAAATCACCACCCCCAGCCAAAGCTACAGGAATTCCCACACTTGCTAAAGCTTCGCCGTAAACTTCCAAAGGTTCCCAAGTGCGCGATAATATTGCAATATCTTCAGCCACCATTGGACGCAGGGTTTGAGTTTTTTTGTCGTAAACTGGGGTTTGGTCATCTAGCATTTGTTTGAGGAGTTCTGCTAGATGATAAGCTTCTGCTCTTAAACACTGGGGTTTATTGATGTCTGACTCGGCTTGTATTGTATAAACTTGTACTGGCGGCTGAGAATTAGGAGATTGACTGCGATCAGCATCTAAATTTTGGTGTAAATCACCAAGCAATGGGGCAAATATATTGTTGATATGATCTACTAGTAATTTGTGAGTGCGGAAGCTAGTAGTTAAAACTTGTTCATTTCCACCACCACTATTAATAATGCGATCGCACCAACTACGAAATATTTCCACATCAGCACGGCGAAACCCATATATTGATTGTTTAGCATCGCCGACTATAGTTAGTAAAGTATTTTGCGCCAGTAGTTGTAATATCTCCGACTGAACAGAGTTAGTATCTTGAAATTCATCGACTAAAAAAGCTTGCCAACGTTGAGCATAATAAAACTGTACTTGTTGATTTTGTAGAGCTAGCAGTGCGCCAACTTCCAAATCTGCAAAGTCCAAAACACGAGAACGGCGTTTTTGTTGATGAATATATTGTTGTACGGAGCGAAATGCTGATTGCAGTGATGGTAGCATAGTTTTTAACTGCTCATCAGCTGCACCAAATTCTAGAGTTACTAAACCATCTTTCAGAACTTTTTGGGCTAAATCTCGCAGTTGTTTGATAGTTTCTTTAACAGTTTCTAAAGCTTTGTCTGGCCAATTCTTTTTACTACCAAAATTAATTTTGAGTTCCGTGATTACCGACAACGATTCTGTAATATTTTCTCCCGACTCTACACTATTTATTGCTCGCAAAGCTGGTTGACGGGTTTCCACTTCCAAGCGATCGCCATCTTTGCCTACATAAGTTTGTAAAATATCTCGTGCTTTTTGCCAAGTGTGATCTTGTAACAAATCACTCAGAGCTTTTACTTGTAAGTCTTGTGCTAATTGCTGCCATTTTTCAGTACCTTTTGCTAGAGCTTTTTCAGCCACAATCGGATCTTTGAGAAATGTCTGCAAAGTTTTGGACAGCAAAGAATAAGGAATTTTTTCGTAAAGCTCTACAGGTAAAAAACCCAAGGCTTCATCTAACCATCGGCTAACCCCAACGATTTCCTCCAGTTCATCTAAAATTGTAAAATCAGGTGACACATCCGCAGCTTGGGGATGTTCCCGACAAATTCGCATTGCTAAAGCGTGGATGGTGCTAATTTGAGCTGCTTCAAGTTCTGCTAATAAATCAGGACGTTCTGGTAATTCCTGACTAACCAAAAAACGAATACGCGATCGCAACTGAGCAGCAGCTTTCTCTGTAAATGTAACTGCAACTATCTCTAAAGGTGAAAACTCATGCGATCGCAAATGATACAAATAGCGTTCAGCTAGCATATGAGTTTTACCAGTTCCCGCACCCGCGATGACTGCAACGCTATGATTGGCATAAGCTGCTTTTTGCTGTTGTTCAGTCAAACTCATAGGCTATTTCCTTTACGGCTTTGGCGGGAACCTTGACGACAAACTAAGTCATAAGGACAATACTGACAGGCATGTTGCTCAACATCCGGTGCAACAGGGTAATATCCTGTTTGCAAGTAAGTTTTAATTTTTTGGGCGATCGCTTCTAATGTTTCTGGACTCGGTTGTTTCTTAGTCAGCTTTTTACCCTTGGTGAGAGAGTAATAATAAGCTTGATGTACTGTTTCCCCAGCAAACAAAGTTGTACTGGCAAAATAGATATATAAAGGTAGTTGAATATCTACATTAGCTTTACCAGATTCATCTTTGATACCCCGTGGCGCTTGAGAACCGGTTTTGTAATCTAATAAAACTAAACCTTCAGGAGTCCGATCAATTCTATCAATTTGACCTTTGATATTTAAGCCATACCATTCGCCGGTAAACTGCTTTTCTACATGAAAAAATTCAGCCTCTGGTTGACAAAAATCCGGCTGCATACACGCCCGATTTAAAACTTGTAAATGTTCAGTTCTCCTAGCTCCCCAGGCTGACAACACAGGTAGCTGTAAGTCTTGTTCTGCTTGTATAAAAGCAGTTTCTAAATTTTCTGTGATTTTGGATAAATCGAGCGTATTTAATAAAGCTAATTCCAAGCTCCGGTGATAGAGAGAACCTCTTAATTTTGAACTTAATTCTTCTTCAGCTTCTTCCAATTCTACCAATTTCAAAACTTTATTTGCAAACCATTTAAAGGGACATTGACCCAAAGCAGTTAGCCCAGATGCACTAAACACCCATTGATCCGGGTCTAATGGCAGACCAATGACTCCATCATACTCATCATAAGGGTTTGCCCCTTCTCTTCGTTTTTCCACATTCCAAGCATGAACAGCCTGTGGTAAAACATGATCGTCTAGTAAAGTCTCACGTCGGAGATAAATTTGTCGTGCTTCTTCTAAACTAGCAACAGGTAAAGCTGGAGATTGCACAGCTTCCAAACTCAATCGAGACAAATAAGGACTAGGTAAAGTTGCTTCCTTACCAAGCATCTGCGGATAAGAAAAAGTCAAGCTTTGAATAGGAGTTTGTAGTAAAGCGTAGAATGAAATTAATTCTCTTCGCGCTGCTTGTGCTGCATCCTCAAATTCAAACCCCTGTTGGCGCAGTAATTTACGTTCATAGAAATCCAGGATTGGGTTATCTTGTACTGGTGCTGGTAAAATGCCTTCAACTGCACCCAAGACAAAAACGTGTTGAAATTTTGCTCCAAATAGGGAAAGGGGTGTATGTAATTCTACACCCCCTCGACCAGGTTGGGCAGGCACAGTTACCAGTGCTAAACTGCTGATTACATCCGCCGCAAATTCTCCCAAACTGATGATTTCCTCTTCTGGTTTCGACAAATCCACCAGCAGTTCTTGAAATTCATAATAAGCAACAATCTCCCTAGCCCAACGTCCTGCACCTCGACGCAAGTTAAACTTATTCAGGACATCTTGCATTCGTTCTACCCAATTAGCACGAGTATCTTCGTATTCCCAATCGAGCAAGGAAAGGTTAACACCTAAATTTTGCCATGCCAAAAGGTCAGATGGATGCTGTTTACGGACTTCTTGCCAAACTTCGGTTGAGACTGCATAACACAACGGATTTGTCAATAATCTCGCTGTGGACTCAAAGGGAAATTTTTCTTGGATAACTTCTAATAGTAACAGCAACCAAGCTCCGAGCCTAGTAGAATTTAACGGTATTCCATATAAGGCACGTACTGGTAAGTTATACTCGTAAGCGACATCTAACACTGTCGGTCCATAAAATGGCTCATCTCTAGCTACAAGTACAATTTCATTGGCTAGCGTTCCTTGGTTGAGAAGATTTTTTACCTGAGCTAACGTACCGCGTACCTCTGATTCTAGGTGCGGATAAATATAAGCTTTCACCCCAGAAGGTACTATTGTTCTGTTAAGGAAAGAATCTTGCAGTTGGTCGCCAAGAGAAGGTTTGGTTGCTTCTAATACTTGCACTTCCCAATTTTGCTGCTGTAACCACTCCACAGCTTTTTGAGTATCGACAAAATTGCTAGACTCTGGACAAGGTAATACAATTGCACTACCATCATCTGCGATCGCATTGAAAAAATGAAGCTGGTCAATGCGGGGATGAAAGTAGCCATAAATCAGAACTGGTTGACGTTTGGTAATAATCTCACTAGAGCGCCAGAGAACTTCAGCAGGATCTACCATGCCTTTTTCTCTCAGAAAATATACGTATAATTGAGTTAAAATAGCTAGTTGTTGAATACGGCTGTTAGTAACCGCAGCAAGTGATTCTAGATTTATTCCCGCGCTCAATATAGCTTTGACTGTAGAGTCAAGAGCGCGCGTAGTTCCCTCAACGTCAGATGCTTGGATAACTACGCTGACTGCTGTATGCAGCAAGCGTAAGGCCACAAGTACTGGTGCGACTCGAATACCTGCTTGTATTAAAATTTGCTTTGCCAGAGTTTCTAAGCTTTGGTGCGATACTTTTAAGGTTCGTGCGGCTTGGGATGTTGGTGTAATTACCTTAACAGAGGGATACTTAGCTAACTGCTGGATTAAGTACTTATGAGGCAGGTTGAAGTAAACAAGTCGCTTCATTTGATTGTGGTTGCCAATTTTTGAGGTTTAGCTTTTGAATTGG
Source organism: Nostochopsis sp. (assembly GCA_051172755.1). Classification (GTDB taxonomy): domain Bacteria; phylum Cyanobacteriota; class Cyanobacteriia; order Cyanobacteriales; family Nostocaceae; genus Pelatocladus. The sequence goes on from JBMNDX010000001.1 coordinate 435,197, forward strand.
CCTTCTATTATCCGTATTTATAACAGTCTATATCGTTTCCCAAAAATTTTGACCATATTTGATTAACGGGACTTAGACATTTTTCGTGTTCAAAAAAGCCTCAAAGCCATATACAGTAATCATTTAACCTCGATTTAGTTGTTTGATTGATATATCTGGGTTTCAGCGATTTTTTGGGGTTTGAGGTATATCCCTTACCCTAATTAGATTTGAGGCTTTTTTCTCGTTGTTTTTTGTCTAAGTCCCGCTAACAAAGAAATCTTTCTATGATGATCGTAAGACAAATAGGTTGTATATATACAACTGATTCGTGTCCTTAACTTGTCACGAATCCTATTAATCAATAAATTTATTGGTGGGATATGGGGAGGTGCAAGATATGATCTCCTAATCCCCAATCCCATTTTCAGGAGATCACAAATCAATGTTGACGCGTAAATGGTATAAATGGAGTTTATTGCTATTGGCTACTCTACCCTTGATTTTGTCAATGACTGCTTGTACTAGCAGATCAAGAGGGAGTAATAGTCGCTTAGATACAGTCAAAAATCGTGGCAAGCTGATTTGTGGTGTTAGTGGACAATTACCAGGATTTAGCTATGTCAAAGCCAATGGCGAATATGCAGGATTAGATGTAGATATTTGTCGAGCGATCGCAGCTGCTATTTTTGACGATCCGAAAAAAGTTGAATTTCGCAACTTAAACGCCAAAGAACGCTTTACTGCTGTGCAAACTGGCGAAGTAGATATCCTCAGTCGTAACACCAGTTGGACTATCAGCCGTGACACCTCTGTAGGTTTAGAGTTTGCACCAGTAGTATTTTATGATGGTCAAGGCGTCATGGTACGTAAAAATAGCAACATTAAAAAGCTAGAGGATCTCAAAGGTAAATCCATTTGTACCCAAACTGGAACTACTAATGAACAGAACCTCAGCGACCAAATGCGACAGAGAGGAATTATTTACAAGCTCCTGGGTTATGAGGATGTAAATACTACCTACACTACTTATGAACAAGGTCGCTGTGAAGCGATCACTTCCGACCGTTCGCAGCTAGTTTCTCGGCGTAGCGCCTTCTCAAAACCTAATGACCATGTGGTGTTGGATGTAGTACTTTCTAAAGAGCCTTTAGCACCCGCAGTTGCTAATGGAGATTCTAAATGGTTCGATGTTGTTAAATGGACTGTGTATGGTTTGATGAATGCAGAAGAATTAGGTGTGAATTCGCAAAATGTTAGTAAATTAACTAATAGTACTAACCCAGAAATCAGACGGCTTTTAGGAACAGAAGGAGACTTAGGAAAAGGCGCTGGTCTTTCAAATGATTTTGTCGTCAGAATTGTTAAAAATGTGGGAAATTATGGTGAAATTTACGAGCGTAATTTAGGTAAGAGTTCAGATTTAAAATTAGATAGAGATTTAAACAGACTTTGGAATAAAGGTGGAATTCTTTACGCTCCGCCATTTCGGTAATTTAAGAATTACAGAAATTTGTGGATTGATTTTGTGAGGTCAATCCAAAATCAAAATCCATAGACGCTATAGCGGCTTCAAGGGAGAGTAATCCAAAATCCAATGACTCCTATTTGGTTTAATCGTAAATTTTGGGCTATTGTTGCTCAACTAATTGCTGTTTTTATTGCAGTTGCGATCGCACTAATATTATGGATAAACCTGACAGATAATTTGCAGCGACTTGGTATTGAACTGGGGTTTGATTTTCTCAATTCTCAAGCTTCTTTTGATATTGGTGAAACTCCGATTGCTTATCAAGCTTCTGACCCCTATCGTCGAGCTTTATTCGTAGGTTTAATCAATTCTCTGCGAGTGATCATCTTTGGGATTATCCTGGCTACAGTTATTGGTATCATTGTCGGGATAGCAAGACTATCTGATAATTGGTTGGTGCGGAAACTGGCTTTAATTTATGTGGAAATTCTGCGTAATACACCTTTGCTTTTGCAATTATTCTTCTGGTATTTTGCAGTATTTTTAAGTTTGCCGCAAGCAGAAAAGACAATTTCATTTTTGGGATTTATTGAAATTAGTAATCGCGGAGTTTTATTTCCTTTTGGAATTCAATTCTCTCCTGAATTATCAACATTAGCTCTTGGCTTGACTTTGTACACTGGAGCATTTATTGCCGAAATCATTAGAGCCGGAATTTTATCAGTATCAAAAGGACAGTGGGAAGCCGCCAAAGCATTGGGTTTGAAATCAGGATTAGTTTTGCGTTTAGTTATTTTTCCCCAAGCTTTACGGCTAATTATTCCACCATTAACCAGTCAATATCTGAATTTAGCCAAGAACTCAAGTTTAGCGATCGCGATTGGTTATCCTGATATTTACTTTGTGGCTTCCACCACTTTTAATCAAACTGGTCGGGCTGTAGAGGTAATGTTGCTAATTATGATTACCTATTTAACCATAAGTTTAGTTATCTCATTCATGATGAATTTGCTCAATCAGACTGTGCAACTCAAGGAAAGATAAGCAAATGTCAAATCAAAATCTTCCTAAATGGCTGAAAAAGAATCTTTTTAATACCTGGTACAACAGTATCTTAACCATAGTTTGTATTTGGTTGTTACTTTATGCAATTACAAAGATTTTTAACTGGATATTTAACCAAGCACAATGGTCAGTCCTTCAAGCTAATTTAGCTTTGTTTTTAGTAGGTCGTTATCCTGCTGAACTTTACTGGCGATTATGGTTAGTACTAGCTATTATTTTCAGTCTTTCAATAGTATCATGGGCAGTTTTCACACAGCGTCTTGCTAGCCGTTTGAATCTGATTGTACCTATAGCATGGGCGCTATCTTTTCCAGTAGTATTGTCGTTAATTGGTGGTGGATTGGGGTTACAGCCTGTCGATACGAATTTATGGAATGGTTTACTACTGACTCTCGTGACTGCTGTGATCAGTATCGTAATTTCTTTCCCTTTGGGTATTCTTTTAGCATTGGGGCGTCAGAGTAAATTATTTGTCATCAGAAACTTTTCGATTCTTTATATCGAAATTGTGCGCGGATTACCACTGATTGGCATTTTATTTTTAGCTCAGGTGATGCTACCCTTATTTTTACCAATAGAATTACGTTTAGATCGAGTTGTCAGAGGTATTGCGGGTTTAACTCTTTTTAGTGCTGCCTATTTAGCAGAAAATGTGCGCGGGGGATTACAATCAATTCCAAGTGGACAATATGAAGCAGCCAGAGCCTTGGGATTGAATACTGTTTTTATGATGTTATTCATTATTTTACCGCAAGCTTTGCGAGCAGTAATTCCGGCTTTGGTTGGGCAATTTATCGGTTTGTTTAAAGATACTTCCTTATTATCAATAGTGGGATTGTTAGAATTAACTGGTATTTCTCGTTCAATTTTGGCACAACCACAGTATCTGAATCGTTATGCAGAAGTTTATTTATTTATTGGCTTGCTTTATTGGGTATTTTGTTATGCAATGTCTTTAGCTTCACAGCGATTAGAAAAGCAATTGGGGATTGGGAAAAGGTGAAATGAATATACAAGAGCCGATTATTATTGCTCAAGATGTACAGAAATGGTATGGTAAATTCCATGTTTTACAGGGTGCTAGTCTGACGGTAAACCGGGGAGAAGTTGTCGTGATTATGGGGCCTTCTGGTTCCGGGAAATCGACTTTTATTCGCACTTTTAACGCCCTAGAAGATTATCAACAAGGACGTATAGAAATAGACGGAATTGCTTTAACGGATGATCTACGCAATATTGAAGCAATTCGGCGAGAAGTCGGGATGGTGTTTCAGCAGTTCAATTTATTTCCACATTTAACGGTGCTGCAAAATATAACTTTAGCGCCAATTTGGGTACGGAAGCGATCGCGCATCAAAGCCGAAGAACGAGGGATGCAGTTATTAGAACGAGTCGGAATTTTAGAACAAGCGCAGAAATACCCAGGACAACTTTCGGGTGGACAACAACAACGGGTAGCGATCGCTCGTGCTTTAGCAATGCAACCCAAAGTTATGCTGTTTGATGAACCAACATCTGCGCTTGATCCAGAGATGGTACGTGAGGTGTTGGATGTGATCAAAACTCTTGCTGCGGATGGAATGACGATGGTAGTTGTCACCCACGAAGTTGGGTTTGCAAGGGAAGTAGCTGACCGAGTTATTCTCATGGATGGGGGTGTCATTGTCGAAGTCGCCACACCCACAGAATTTTTTCAAAATCCCCAACAGGAACGTACTCGCAAGTTTTTATCTCAGATTCTTTGACAGAGTTTTTTGAATTTCTTACCCTCTAGTCCTGATACATATTGGAACGCGTCTCTACACCGTTTTGTATCAAGATTTTAGTGAAACGGTATAACATGGTGCGTTACGCTACGCTAAAACGCACCCTACTGGCGTCTCTACTACTATTCATTTAATAGCTGGGACAGTGTTTTTTGTGACAACTGATTGCGTTCTGCGTCCAGAGAAATCATATAGTAAACCCATCAGCGCCGGTACAACCGTGGGAGTCAAAATAGTGGAAAATGCTAAACCACCAGTCAGGACAATGCCTAATCCCTGGTATAATTCTGAACCCTGACCTGGTAGGACTGCTAAAGGTAACATTCCTAACACACTAGTTCCCGCAGACATGAAAATTGCCCGTAGGCGATCGCCGGTTGCATTATAGAGTGATGCATCATAATCTTCCCCTGCTTCCTGAAGTTGCAACGCTCTATCGACTAAGAGAATGGCGTTGTTGACAACCACACCTGTCAAAATCACAAATCCCAATGCTGTAATCATATCTAATGCCACATTCATTCCGGGAATGCGGTTGGCAATGACTAGGCTTAAGAGTGCGCCACTCATCCCCATTGGTATAGTAGCCATAATTACTACTGGGTAAAGAAATGAGCGATAAAGTGCCACTAATAATAAGTATGTAATCAAAATCGAAAATGCAAACGCAGTAGCTAGTTGAGTAACTGTGACTGCTAACTGATCTGCTGAACCCGCCAATTCTAGCCGATAGCCTGTAGGTAAATTCCCACGCAAAGGAGCGAGAATTTGATTTTCAGTGCGTTCTACTAAAGTCGCAAGCGGTGCATCCGGTGCGAGGGAGACGGTGAGGCTAATCGATCGCTCTAAATCGACGTGATTAATCACATCCGGACCAATCGTTTCACTGATTTCAGCAACATCATCGAGTTGCACCTGTCGTCCTTGAGCATACAGTGGCAATTGTCGCAGTTCTTCTGGTGTTTCCACGGAGGTATTTTGTAACTCCACTGAAACATCAAGTTCTTCTTTACCATCGATGTAATCGGAAGCAATGCGTCCACCCAATGCTGCTTCCACTATTGAACCAATGTCAGCTTCCGAGAGTCCCACTTCAGCAATGCGTTCCCGATTGGGAATCACTTGCAGTTCTCCGGCTCCTGTGACAAAGTTGGAACGTACATTCTGTACTCCTGAAAGTTGCCGCAATTTGCTTGTAATTTGTTTCTCCAGATCACTGAGCTGATTGAGATCAGCCCCGACAATATCCAATTCAAACTCCTTACCAGGATCGCGGAAAATAGAAGGCCGAGTTGGGACTATAAAGCGGTATCCAGCAAAATTACTGCTTTGAGCGCGCAACCGATTGACCATCTCAGCTAATCCAGTAGTGGTAGCAAATTCTGGTTTTAAGATTGTGGATATCCCACGCACACCGGGACGATCAACGTACATAATGCGGTCAACTTCTGGTTGCGATCGCAAAAATTTTTGTATCGGTTCAGATTGGCGAATCGCTTCGGGAATACTGGTTCCTGGTAAAGGTTCCGCCCGCAGGGTAACTAAGTTGCGATTACCTTCTGGTAAATAATCCGCAGGTGGTAGTAGCACAACGCTGATAAAAAGTAAAGCAACAGGAATCGACAGTACTATTAATCTCCGACCAATCCGCTTGCGTCCCAGTGACCAACTAACTGTAGAAGCGAGAAAGTTTTCAAGTTTGCCCTGAAAATGACGAAATACGGCTGAAGATTTCGCAATTGAGCGCTCGAACCAATTACCACCCCGATATTCGCCACCCTCGATCATTTGCATTGCTTCCGATTGCTTGAGGAACAATCCAGAAAGCATTGGGACTAAAGTCAATGCAGCAAATAAAGAGAATAGGGAAGAAGCGGAAAGAGCGATCGCCATATCAGCATAAAGTTGACCAGCTTCACCCGTAACCATAATCAGTGGTGCAAACACCACAACGTTAGTCAGGGTAGAACCAAGCATAGCACCCCAAACTTCTTGTGTACCTTCAATCGCTGCCCGCATCGCAGTTTTACCTTGCTGCATATGGGTGAAGACATTCTCAATCACGACGATCGCGTTATCTACAACCATACCTACAGAAAACGCCAATCCTGCCAAACTAATGATGTTCAATGTCCGTCCTAGTGCAGACATGACGATGAACACAGCAATTGTACCAATAGGAATAGTGATGGCAATTACAGCCACCGTTCGCATCGAACCCAGGAATAGCACCAAGACGATAGTTGCTAGTAATGCACCACTGACCAAGTTCTCCCGAACAAAAGCCACCGATTGATTAATATATTGACTCTCGTCATAGTTGTAGACAAACCGAATTCCCTGATTTTGCCGATCAAACTCTGTTTGCAGTCCAGCAATCTCCGCGCGAATACCTTTAGCAAGCTCTGGAACATTTGCCCCAATTTGCCGAATCACACCAATTGCTACCCCTGGTTTACCGTTAAATGTCAACGCACTATCTTGCGGTTTACGCCCCATTTGGACCTGAGCCACATCCCGCAAGTAAACTGTACCGGACTGATCACGTCGCAGTATAAAACCTTCTATTTGTGATAAATCTTGCGATCGGCTGACTGTGCGTACTCGATATTCTCGTCGTCCCAAAATCAACGGTCCACCCCGGATATCGCGGTTGTTTTCCTGTAGTACTTGCACCACGTTACCAATCGTGAGGTTGCGATCTGACAATGCTTTTGGATCAACCTTCACTTCTACTTCTCGCTCTTGTCCACCGACGACGAGAAATTGTCCTGTTCCCTCGACTCGTCGCAAGCGCGGAACCACCACTTCTTCGGCTAAATCTCGATAGCGGTTAGCATCCGGTTGAAATCCTTCCTTCGTATCAAAAGGAATCCACATCATCGGGGAACTATTACCACCCACCAATTCTACACTCGATTCCTGGGCCTCTGGGGGTAAGCTTTCGACTTGCTGCAAGCGGTTGATCACATCAATCATCCGCTTGCAGCAAATTGGCATCCTGAGTAAATTCCAATGTGATGCTACTACGTCCAGATCGAGAATTACTGCTGATTTCCTGAACACCCAGCACCTCTTCCATTTGCTCTTCAATCGGGCGCGTAATTAGGTCTTCTACCTCCGTCGGTCCCGCTCCTGGATAGGTTGTAGTAATCGTAATTTCCGGGCGATCGCCTCCTGGTTGCAATTCTAAAGGCAAATTCAGCAGCGAAAATACTCCCAATATTGATAGCAAACAAAACAGGACAAAAGTACCATGTCGCCAACGCACAGAAGTTTCAATAAAGTTCATAGTGGGATTGGGGATTGGGGAACTGTAGAGACGCGAAATTTCGCGTCTCTACACAAGGGAAATTTCGCGTCTCTACACAAGGTTTTTGGTCTCATCCGAACCGCATTGCCCGGTGTCTTTTTTAACTGCGATCAACTATTTTCACTGGCGCACCATCTTGCAAGCCGTCACCGCCACGTAGGACGATACGTTGTCCGGCTTGTAGGGATGAATGGTAAATTGCCATGTCTTTGCCCATGTCAGCAACCATTTCTACCTGAATTTGTTTTGCTTTGCCATCAGCGACGGTGAAGACAAACCATTCATTTTGCCTTCTGGTTAAAGCATCTCGTGAGACGACGAAGCTAGAGCGATCTGAAGGCATATTGAGGTTGCCTGCGATCGCCATTCCTGGTAATAACCCTGATGGTGGTTTGTTGATTTGGACACGTACACGTTGACGACGGGAGGCACTGTCAGCAGAGGGAACGACGGCGGTGATGGTAGCTCGTTGTTTCCATTGTGGTAGGGCGCGAGCTGTGAGTTCAATTCCCATACCGGGGGTAACTCGACCAGTTAATTCTTCTGGTAACTCTAGGAAAATGTCAAAGCGATCGCCTGCTACTAGGGTGACAATTTGATTCGAGCTTTGTACCAAGTCACCATTGCTGACGTGCCGTGTCTGCACTACACCCGATTCTGATGCTACAATCCGCGTCCGTTGTTGTGCTAGTTGTACTTGTGCCAGGTTAGCTTGGGCTGCTTCTACGTTGGCTTTTTGGGCAGCGATTTCTTCTTGAATTGGCCCTGCTTTGGCTTCTGCAAGTTCAGCTTGAGCTTCTAGCAGTGTTCCCTGGATGTTATTTAAATTTGTTTGAGCTTCTACTAGTGTTCTTTGTGACAATGCACCTTCTTTCACTAGGTCACTAGTACGCCTCAAATTATCCTGCGCTTCCTGTTCTCGCGCCTTAGCAGATGTGACGGCTGCTTGACGTTGAGCAATAATTTCTGGACGAGTACCTACTTCTAAGCGTGCTAAATTGCTACGTTGCTGTGCTAGTTGCGCCCGTGCTTGGGCGATCGCCAATTGCTGATCGGAGTCATCTAGGACGGAAATTACCATTCCTGCCTTGACGCGATCGCCGGGTTGCACTAAGATTTTTTCTACAATTCCACCAGTTTGAGCGCGAAGTGTGGATTGTTGAGTAGCTTCCACCTGTCCCAAAAGCTGTACATTCCTGGTAGCAGTTCCAGTGGACAGAGCGATCGTTTCAATGGGGCGCGGGGGTGGTGCTTGTTGCTGTTGAGCCACAGAAGGTTGTGGTGCGCCACCAGGAGCCAGCATCCGCCAAAGGATAATACCCCCAGTAGTTAAAAACAAAATTATCAGTGTCCGAAACCAGGGTTTACCGGAACGAGTAGGTACTAACTCAGAGTTTACAGAGGTGTCTGACTGGTTTTCAGGAGTTGAAACTGGAGCTTCAGAAGTATCCATAGCGGTTGATGGCAAGCTATTGAGGATTTAAGGCAGAATACAGATTGCAAAAATATATGAGTGCAAGGATTGGGAAAAGGGTAAAGGATTTTCCTTACCCTGACTTCTGCAAGAAGTTTATTCAAAATGCTAAAAGTCTTATTATTAATAGTTTGCTGGATAAATGTGACAAAACAATGTCAGAATTTGTAGTTTGATAGAGAAATATTACAAAAAAGAACTCTTTGGTGCAAAATTGCCCTACCGCTAAACCCCATAGCTGTTAGCGCAGCTAGTACGGAGCATCCCAAATGTTCAAAAAATCTGCCTGCGATTGAAATTATTGATGTTGGCTAGATTTTAAAATCTTTTAACAAAATAGTTGCTAGATAAAGTCATAACGACTATGATTTATATAGATGACTAGGGAACACTTTAAGATATGGTAAGAGTTCAAGAAATACCTTTAAATCAGATCAGGCGACCCTTGCCACGCCAGAACGATCCCAACAAAGTGCAAGCCTTAATGGAATCAATTAGTGAAATTGGACAGCAAGAACCAATAGACGTTATAGAAGTGGATGGACAATTCTATGGCTTTTCTGGCTGTCATCGTTATGAAGCTTGCCAACGTTTAGGCAAACAAACAATATTAGCCAGAGTCCGCAAAGCACCTAAAAGTGTGCTAGAGAAGCATTTAGCGTAATAGTCATTAGTCATTAATCATTGGTATTAACAAATGATCAATGACTAATGACAAGGAACTAAAATTAGGAGAAAACTATGCAATCTCTACCAGTAAACATCGGTATTGACGAAACCAACAGAGCAAAAATTGCTGAGGGCTTGTCTCGTTTACTAGCTGATACCTACACCCTCTATCTGAAAACTCATAATTTTCATTGGAACGTCACCGGGCCAATGTTTCAAACATTGCATCTGATGTTTGAGCAGCAATATACAGAACTGGCCTTGGCAGTTGATTTAATTGCTGAGAGAATTAGAGCACTTGGTTATCCTGCACCAGGAACCTACAACGAATTTGTCAAACTTAGTTCCATACCAGAAACCTCTGGAGTTCCCAAAGCAACAGACATGATTCGCCTACTAGTAGAAGGACAAGAAGCCGTCGTCAGGACTGCACGCTCTATTTTTCCTATAGTAGAAGAAGTAAACGACGAACCCACAGCTGACTTGTTAACTCAACGGATGCAAGTACATGAAAAGACAGCTTGGATGTTGAGAAGTTTGCTGGAAGAATAGTTAGTTGTTGGTTGTTGTGTTGGTTGTTGGTTGTTGGTTGTTAATTACTAACTACTAACCACTAACCACTAACCACTAACCACTAACCATCTGTAAAAATGCCCCAAACTGACTTCACTCAAAAGTTACAAGATTTAATGCAACGAGTAGGTGTTTCTAGTTATAAAGCACTGAGTCGTGCTGCTGGGGTTTCAGAACGACAAATTTTGCGGCTGCGACGGTTTGGAGTTGAGCAGATGCGTGTAGATGTCATGCTCAAGCTGTCGCAGGTACTCCAGATATCATTACAGGAATTAGTGGCAAGTTTTTCTGAGCAAGAATTACTCCCAAATAAAGCCACATCTGAGGAATTACCACAACAAATCACAGACTTAAAAACAGAGTACGATCGCCTGCAATTACAACTACAACAGCAGCGTTTGAGTTTACAGCAAGAGTTCCAGCAGTCAAGTTTACAACTGCTGGAATCTTTATTATTGCAGTTTCCTACAGCAGCTCATAAAGCGCGGGAAAATCCCCAGCTAAGTGCTGTCAACATTATTCCGTTGGTACAAAAGCCCCTAGAAAGACTCTTGCAACATTGGGGAATAGAAGCGATCGCATCTGTCGGATCAGAAATACCCTACGATCCCCAGTTACATCAATTACTGGATGGTATTGCACAACCAGGAGATATTGTCAGGGTACGCTATATTGGTTATCGCCAAGGCGACAAGTTACTTTATCGAGCCAAGGTAAGCCCCTGTAAATAACAGAAAAATATGCCCACTGTTGAGTTGATCTTCAGTAATATTACTTATGCTGAGGAGTACATTCAAGACTTACTCAGATGGGATGCTCTCACAACCAACAATCAAATTTCTACACTATATTTTTTGGCAATTTGACAAAGTTGCTCAAACTGCTCTTGTGATGCTAAGTTTAGTTTCTCGTCTGTTGGTAGTTCATTGTTTGGGCCTTTAGGGACTAAATACTTGACGTAGAGAGAAATAAAATCAACGATCGCTGCTATTCCAGGTAAAGCGTGATTGTCAGCTTGCTTACCTGCTACCATAATCGCCATACTTCCTTCAATCGACTTTCTGGTAGCATCGGCAAATTGACCAACCAGTTCATGAATATAATCTACAGTCTCCAGGTTCTTTAACTTCAGCAGATCCGGAGTAAATTCGTATCCTGCTGCTGTAGCTTGTTCCAGGACACACCATTGTGTAAACTCTTGCAGTACTGTTTCAGGAAGACCGGCGAGATGATTGTGTAATTCTGAATTAGACACTAGTTTTCCTTTTGAAATGTAAATGTAGGAAGTAGAGATGCGAAATTTCGCGTCTCTACTTACGCTGTCCGAAAACGCGCCAGTTCTTCGCCTGTTTTGGCGTCATGGGCGTGAACTGTACACACTAAACAAGAATCAAATGATCGGGCGACATGACCTACTTCTATAGGGTCAGCTGGATCAGCAATGGGTGTACCCATCAAGGCTTCCTCAATGGGTCCAAGCTTTTGTTCGGCGTCACGGGGTCCGATGTTCCAAGTACTAGGGGCGATGACTTGATAGTTCTTGATTTTGCCATCTTCTAGTTCTACCCAGTGACACAGAGAACCCCGCGCTGCTTCAGTTGCACCCCAACCACGCCCATCTTTTTGTTTGGGTTTGATGTACCAAGGTTCATTTAATTTGAATTCGCGCAGACAGTGTTCGGCTTGGCGATACAACTTGACAATTTCGTGAACTCGTGCTATTTGACGAAGATGGACGCTGGGGCCGCCCATTCGCTTGAAGACATCAAGGATAAATCCATCATAATGTTGCCAAGATTCGCCATGTGTACCACCTGCAACCAATTGTCTTGCTAAGGGGCCAGCTTCTAAACGTCCATATTCAATGTGGCTTACTGCACTTGACCAAGAATAAGCACCGTTGAAGTCTTTATGATTTTTGGCGATGGGGTTGGTGGTGCGATCGAAGGGGTGAATGTCTCCTGTACCTTCTTCGTACCAAGAGTGAGTGGTATTTTCGCGGACAAAGGTATGATCCATCAAGGTGTGAGTGTCGCTGTAACTGTCGTACACTCCGCTTTTCATGATCATGGCAGCGTTCCGGCTGGCGATGGTCGGTTTTTGGTATTTATCTTCATGGGGTAAATATCCCCAAGTGACGTATTTACCTACACCACCACCAAATTTATCTAGACCAATATCTAAACCCATGCGCCAATAGAAACCCAAGTCAGACTGGCGATGGTTACGGTTTTCATGCAACCAAGCCATAAAGTCATCATAGGTCTGAATTTCTTCGTAGCGTTCTAAGGAACAACCCAACCACACTGGTTCTAGCCAATTGGTGCGGAAGTATTCTAGGATTGACCAAGCGCGAGTAATATCGGTGAGGGTGGGGGCGCACATCACGCCACCAGGAACCATATAACTAGAATGGGGCCATTGACCACCTAAGAGAGCATAAATTTCTACTGGTTTCGCAGAAATTGTCACGCCTATTTCGTAATGCTTACCAGTAAAAGCAGCAAAGCGACGGACTGCTTCACTGTAGTAACGACTATTTTGATATTTTTTATTGGTGAGGTCGATCGCAAATAAACCGTAAAAATAGCGGGGTATACTTTGAATTGTTTCGACTATTTGACCGAGATTTCTAGCTAAAATTGCATTGCGTGGAACTTCTGTTTCCCAAGCGGTATCCAATGCCCAAGATGCAGAGGTGAGGTGAGAACCACCGCAAATTCCACATATTCTGGGTGTTACAATTAACCCAGCTTGAGGGTCTTTACCACGTAGAATAACTTCAAATCCTCGGAAGAGTTCGGCGTGAGTCCAGGCGTTGACTACTTGTCCATCTTCGATTTCCACCCGTACATCTAAATCGCCTTCTACCCTCCCCACGGGTGAGATGTCTAATATTTGAGTTCCCATGATTTGTCCTTTTGGTAGTTGCTAATCGGTAATTGGTAATTGGTGGTTTTCTTTCCCATTAGATATGTCCAGAAATTAATTATGCGTTACCCAAAATCCTTGTAGAGACGCGCCATGGGTAGAGCGCGCCATGGCGCGTCTCTACATTATTTTCACCAGAGGTCTATTACCCATTACCCATTACCCATTACCTATTACCCATTACCCATTACCTAAACTAAGAAAAAGTCTTCATCAGCCCAAGCTGGGGCTACATCTTTGGCGACTACGGTAAGTAAGGCGTAGTCTTTTTGTTTGACTCCTGGTGGTAGTTCTTTGGGAACTCCCATAACGGTTTGAGTTTTAAATACGGTTCCCGGTTTGAGGTCAAAGAAGGGAAATTCTGGTTCGGTACAACCCAAACAAGGCATTCCAGCACGAGTTTTGGAAGAAACGCGGTTCCACAAGATGCGGTTACAGGAAGAATGAGTCATGGGACCACGACAACCCAAGTCGTAGAATAGACAACCTTTACGTTGACCAAATTCAGCAGTGCTTGCTTTATACGCAAAGTGAATGTTGCGGGTACAACCGGTTTGAGTAAAGGTTTTGAAGAAGGTTTGGGGACGATGGAATTCGTCAAGGGTAATATCACCAATCCGACCAGTGGCGATCGCCACTAATATCTGCGTTATCCAATCAGGATGAGCGGGACATCCAGGAATATTAATTACGGGTAGTCCGGCTTTGGAACGGTAATCTGTCCCTAAAAAACCACCTTTTTGGCGTTTGAGAAATTGTAAACCTTGAGATTCACTAGGGTTAGGTTCCATAGCCGGAATTCCTCCCCAAGTAGCGCAATCGCCGACTGCTACTACATATTTAGCTACTTTTGCTAGATCGCTAACCCAATTTTTCATCGGACGATGAGCAAAGCGATTCCATTCTCCCGTACCATTGGGGGCATTAACTACACTACCTTCAAATACCAAGATATCTACAGGGATTTTACCTAAAACGCAATTCCATAGCATCCCTTGCAGATTGTCTCCTAGTTCTTGTCCCAAGGAAGGATGCCATAGTAGGTTAATACCAAAGTCGGAAATTAAGTCGCAGACTGTTGGTTCTTCTGCATTTAAAAATGACATAGTGTTGCCCGAACAGGCACCACCTTGTAGCCATAATACGTTAGTCATTGGCTGTGTGTTTGTATTGTTGACATGCTGAAGCGAGTAGTATTGCCTTACCACTCATAAAATTATGATGGCTACTTAAAAGACTTGTAGAGTCTCAAGTTTAAGGAACAATTTATTTTTAAATATCAAATACATTCAGTTTCTATTCTACACATTTGAACAAAAAATAATGTATTTAATCAATCTAAATCAATAATTCAAATATAACTGTACAAAAGAATAGTGAAAATATACTGAATATATTTATAAAATGTTAATTAATAAACATTTGCAATATTTGATTTTGCAACAAAATTAACATTCGATTTATGTAGAGGCTGCAATTATATATCAATAAAGTATTGGTTGCTAAATCACAAAGGATTTAGGACTTACACAATAACTCTCCCAAACTCCTATTTCTTCGTGTTCTTTGTGGTTCGTTTTTTAATTATTTTGCGTAAGTCCTATGATTAATAAAAAATTAATATACATAAAATGCGGAAATAAATCAAACTATGTTAAATAACGCAAAATTATTGAAATAAGTTCGTAGTAAGCGGCTCTAGCTCTTTTTTGAGGACTAAAGTCCTCACTACAAACCTTTAATTATTTACTCTGTCCTACTTACTACCTTCAGTCTCCTGCATTATTACTTATGATTAGTAATTCCGTGATGTTACAAGCCTCGGATTCATCTCTGGAATTAATCCAACATCCCAAATCCCAAATCTCAAATCGGATGACTCCAAGTATTAGCGATACCGCAGTCAAAGCAGCAATTGCTGCTATTAGTTCTGAATCCGCATCAACAAAAGATAAAATTGAGATGCTGATTGAGATGGCACATGGTTTTGTCAAAAAGCCAAAAACTACTCAAGATTTGTGGAATGCGATCGCCCTATATCAAGAAGCAGAAAATTTATGTGATGAAGATAACTCTTTGCTGAAAGCACGGGCAAAAATAGGAAGAGCTGGGGCGCTAAGATCAATACCGAATGACACAGAAGAATTTTTAGTACAAGCGCAAGTTTTGTACACAGAAGCATTACCTATTTTGCAAGAATTCGCCTCACCAGAAGAACTTGCAGAAGCTCAAATGAACTATGGCTTAGTGCTACAGTCTTTAGTCCCATTCAACTTAGTACAGATCGGAGATAGCATTCAGGTATATCAAGATGCTTTGCGAGTATTTAGCTGGGAAAAATACCCGCAGGAATATGCAATTTTACATAACAATATTGCGATCGCTTACCTTTCTATGTCAGGAGGTTCCCAACAGCAATATTTATTTGAAGGCTTGGCGGTACAAACTTTTGAGGCTGCACTTAAACACATTCATCTTATCGATCATCCCAGAGAATATGCGATGTTGCAGAATAATTTGGGTAATGCGCTGCAATATTTACCATCATCTCATCCCTTGGATAACTTGATGCGAGCGATCGCAGCTTATGATGAAGCCTTAAAAGTGCGTAATTCCAAAGATACACCAATAGAATATGCTAACACCATTGCCAACAAAGCTAACGCCTTATTAAACTTACCTGACGACTTAAATCAACCAGAAATCGGTAATCATCAAAATCTTATCCAAGCACGTAATTACTATCAACAAGCTTGGAAAATTTTTACTCAGTATGGATACAGAGAACAAGCCCAAGTAGTAGCCCAAGTTTTAGAAGAATTATGAACAATAAGGAGAAAAAATCATGACAGATATACTTACAACCTTAGCATCTGGTGATGTAAACCTATTCACAGGATTGATATGGTTATTAATAGCAACTGGATTCTCTGTAATCGGGGGTGCAATTGGCGGCATACTTTTAGCTGGAGAAGAATTAGGTTATGAATTTGCTGCCACAATTGGTGGATTATTTGCCCCTGCTGGTGTCATTCCAGCCATGCTATTAGGATTGTTTTTACTAAATTTGTGTCCCAAATTTTAGGAGGTTTTATGTTAGAGATAGGCTGGTTTTCTGCCAAGTTATTTTTTAAAGGTAAATTAATACGTGATCCTAACTATTTTTGGCAGCAGACCGCTATTGGTGCTAGCGTCAGTTTCCTTTTATTAATTGTACCATTATTCTTACATTTTCCGTTGTGGTTAACAGTAATAATATCTAGCATCACAACAGGTATGATTATGCCTTTCTTACTTCAAGATTTCAGGATGAAGTAGAGATGCTAAATTACCCTGCGGGATCTTGCTACACGTCTCTACATGCTAACTATTAATCATTGCATTTATTTTCATGAGACAGAGACAGGACTTACGTAAGTGTCACAAAAATCTCAATTTTTTGTTTGTAGTGAGGACTTTAGTCCTCAAAATAAGGACTAAAGTCCTTACTACGAACTTAAAATAATATGCCAGTTAAGAATTTTTCGTCATCATTTTGGCATGTAGAGACGTTGCATTGCAACGTCTCTACATGGTTTCAATGTCAATTTATTTGTCTTATCTAAACCGTATTGTCTACACAATAATTATTTACACAACCACTAACTAATGACTAATCTGGAAGAATTAGTACAAGAAATTAGCCGTTTTGAAGCTATAATTTCCGAGTGGGAAGAAAGCCAAAGATGCGTAGCCATAGGATTAAGACGCGCCATTGAAGACTTACATAAAGAAGCGCTAACCCGTTTAATTAAAAGTGTTAAACAAGAATCAATATCAGCTTTACGTAATGCTGTTCAAGATGAAGTAGTCTATGGCGTACTACTTTATCATGAACTAGTAAAATCACCAACACCACCTTTACAACAACGCATTCAACAAGCTTTAGAAGAAGTTCGTCCTGGTTTAAAAAGCCATAATGGAGATGTAGAATTAGTGGCAATTAAAGCACCAGATACAGTAGAAGTAAGATTAATCGGTACTTGTAGTAATTGTCCAGCTTCCACACTCACTTTATCTCAAGGAATTGAACAAACAATTAAAACATATTGTCCAGAAATAAATCATGTAATTGCGGTAGGTTAATTTTGTTAGTGGTTAGTTGTTCAATGAATTTTTCATCAGCATTACATACTCACAATTTCCCATTATCACCGGGCGGTGTAGAAGTAATTTTAGGTAGAATCATGAAACCGGAGGAATTAGCAACTCCTGTTTTACCTAGTCCTATTGAAATGTTCGGACCTCGTGGAGCTTGTTTAATATCAGAAAACGGCCCTTTGTGGGTTGCAGATACGGGACATCATCGTTTATTAGGATGGCAAAATTTACCAACCCAAGATAGTCAACCTGCTGACTGGGTAATGGGACAACCAGACTTTAATAGTGAAGGACAAAATGCTAAAGGTACACCAGGAAAGACGACTTTGAGTGTACCAACTGGAATTTGTCGGTGTGGTGAAGGAATGGCGATCGCAGATGCATGGAATCACCGCGTTTTGATTTGGAAGAAAGTACCGGAAGACAGCAATGTACCAGCAGATTTAGTTTTAGGACAAGCAAATTTTAGTGATTACGAACCCAATCAAGGTAAGCAGGAAGCAACAGCAAATTCTCTTAATTGGTGTTATGGGGTTTTCTATCACAAAGAACAATTATTTGTAGCCGATACAGGTAATCGCCGGGTGTTAGTTTGGAATCAAATTCCAGAAGAAAATAATCAACCAGCAGATTTAGTTTTGGGACAACCGGATCTGACATTACGTAATGAAAATGGTGGCGGTAGTCCTTCTGCTTCTAGTATGCGTTGGTGTCATGATATTACCTTTTGGGGAGAGAATCTTGTTGTCACAGATGCGGGAAATAATCGTGTGATGATTTGGGAAGGAATGCCTAGAGAAAATAATACTCCTTGTGCGATAGTTTTAGGACAAAAAAGTTTTGATGTTGTTGAAATTAATCAAGGAGTTTACTTTCCTAGTGCGAGTACTTTAAGTATGCCTTATGGTGTCGATGCTGTTGATGATTGGTTGTTAGTAGCCGATACTGCTAATTCTCGGTTATTAGGTTGGCAAAAGCCTGAGTCAATTTTATCTTTACAAGGAGCTGCGGCTGATGCGATCGCAGGACAAAATAATTTTACCAGCAAAGGAGAAAATCGCGATTTTGGACAACCAAAGCGAGATAGTTTTAACTGGTGTTATGGAATCAAAGTTTGTGGTAACACGGCAATAATTGCTGATTCTGGAAATAACCGAGTTTTACTGTGGAGAATACACAGATAATTAGCATCAATAACCAATGACAAATGACAACTAATACCGATTCAAAAAATGTTTGCAACACATTCAGAATATAAGACGCGATATATCGCGTCTCTACAAAATTTATCTGTCGCATTCTTTTTTAAATTGGTATAACCAATGACAAATAACAAATGACAAATGACAAATGATTACTGAAGAAATTCGAGTACGTGGTACTGTTCAAGGGGTAGGATTTCGCCCTACTGTATATCGATTAGCCAAAGCTTGTGGATTGCGTGGTGATGTTTGTAATGATGGTGAAGGCGTTTTAATTCGTGTTTCTGGAACAGATGCATCGATAGAAGAATTTATCAAAAGATTACAACAAGAATGTCCACCTTTGGCAAGAATTAATCAACTTACACGTAAGCGTTATGAAACAGAAATTTTATTTGATGATTTTGTCATTTCTCACAGTATTAATAATACCGTAAAAACAGGAATTGTCCCCGATGCTGCTACTTGTCCCCAATGTCAAGCTGAAATTTTTGATTTTTATAGTCGCTGGTATCGCTATCCTTTCACAAATTGTACCCATTGCGGTCCCCGCCTGAGTATTATTCGTGCCATTCCTTACGATCGCACCAACACCAGTATGGCAGCTTTCGCTATGTGTGCAGAGTGTGCGAAAGAATATAACGATGTTGAAAACCGTCGCTTTCATGCCCAACCAGTAGCTTGTCATGTCTGCGGGCCGAAAGCAACTTTAGAACGTGCTGACGGTAAACCAATTACAGCTTCCATGTTTTCCATGTTGGATGATGTTGATGCTGTGTGTACTTTATTGCAAAGAGGCGAAATTGTCGCCATCAAAGGTATAGGCGGAATTCATCTTGCTTGCGACGCAACAAATGAAACTGCTATGCAAAAACTCCGCCAGCGCAAACAACGATATCACAAACCCTTTGCTTTAATGGCGCGGGATTTAGAAGTCATTGAGAAATACTGCACTATCAGCGACAAAGAAAGAGAATTATTGCAAAGTTCCGGCGCACCGATTGTATTGTTGCAGGTAAAAGAATCAAATACTCCCCCCACTCCCCACACTTCCCACACTTCCGACACTCCCCCCACCTCCCACACTTCCCACACTCCCCGCTCTCCCCTATCCCCTTCTATCGCACCAGGACAAAATACGCTTGGCTTCATGCTACCTTACACACCTTTGCATCACTTAATTCTCAAGCACATGAACCGCCCAATTGTGTTGACTAGCGGTAATTTTTCTGATGAACCACAATGTATAGATAACGATGAAGCGCGAAATAAATTAAGTCAAATTGCTGATTATTTCCTCTTACATAACCGAGAAATTGTTAACCGCGTAGATGATTCGGTGGTGCGGGTAGTTGGTGATCAAATACAAACTATTCGTCGCGCTAGAGGATATGCACCAGCACCAATTAAATTACCACCTGGATTTGAACACACACCAGCAATTTTAGCGATGGGTGGCGAGTTAAAAAATACCTTTTGTTTATTAAAGGATGGACAAGCAATTTTATCTCAACACTTGGGAGATTTAGAAAATGCAGCCACCTTTACAGCCTATCAAAATACTCTCAACTTATACTTAAATTTATTCGAGCATCAACCAGAGGCGATCGCAATTGATAAACACCCAGAATATCTATCTACAAAACTCGGTCAAGAGCTAGCATCAGCTAATCAAATTCCAATTTATTCTACCCAACATCATCACGCCCATATTGCTGCTTGCATGGCTGAAAATAATCTTCCTCTGGATTCATCATCTATATTAGGTATCGCCTTAGACGGTTTAGGTTACGGTGAAGATGGCACACTTTGGGGTGGTGAATTTCTCTTAGCAAATTACTGCGATTTCCAACGATTAGCAACATTTAAACCAGTAGCAATGATAGGCGGAGAACAAGCTATATACCAACCTTGGCGTAACACTTACGCACAATTAATTTCAGCCTTCACCTGGGAACAAATCACCAGCAAATATGGTGATTTAGAAATCATCAAATTCCTAGAAAATAAACCCCTACAACTTCTCAATCAACTAGTATCAAAAAGTATTAACTCTCCCTTCTCTTCCTCCGTAGGACGCTTATTTGATGCCGTAGCTGCTGCCATCGGTATATGCCGAGAAGAATGTAACTATCAAGGACAAGCAGCAATCGAAATGGAAGCTTTAGTTAATCACAATATCTTAAATAATCCTGAAGAAAATCAAAACTATTCTTTTGAAATTAGCATTTTAGATAATATTTACTGTATACACTCAAGCCCAATGTGGAAAGCCTTATTAAATGACCTACAACAGCAAACTGATCTAGAAGTCATAGCTACAAAATTTCACATAAGTTTAGCTAAAACTATATTCAACATGGTTAATTACCTATCTCAACAACATCATATTAAGACCGTCGTTTTAACCGGAGGAGTATTTCAAAACCGTATCTTGTTAGAACAAGTCACTAAATACCTAAATACCTCAAATATTAGCATACTTACTCATAGTCTGATTCCCTGTAACGACGGTGGATTATCTCTAGGTCAAGCAGTAATTGCAGCAGCTAATCTCATAAAATAATAACGATATTATAACAGCACAAATAACAAAAGTTTGTAGTAAGGATTTCAGTCCTTTCTTGATTAAACAGGAAAACAAAAAATGTGTTTAGGTATCCCAGGTCAAATTATCGAAATAACAGATCAGAATAACAAATTAGCCATAGTCAATGTCGCTGGAGTCAAACGTCAAATTAACATTGCTTGTATAGTTGACGATCAACATCCTCCCGAATCATGTATTGGTGACTGGGTATTAGTTCATGTCGGTTTTGCCATGAACCGTATTAACGAAAAAGAAGCGACAGAAACATTGCAAATACTACAAGAAATTGCAGAAATAATGGTTAATAATTAGGGCTTATCGATTATTACTAATATTATCTATTCTACTAACCACTAACAACTAAAATTTATATGAAATATGTAGATGAATTTCGTGATTCTCATAAAGCAAAAGCGCTAGTATGGCAAATAGAAAAATTATCTTGTCAGCTAGATAAAGATATTAAAATTATGGAAGTATGCGGCGGTCATACCCATTCTATTTTTAAATATGGCATCGAAGCAGTCCTACCCAAGGCAATAGAATTAATTCATGGGCCTGGTTGTCCGGTGTGTGTTATGCCAAAAGGTAGGTTAGATGATGCGATCGCGATCGCTCAAAATCCTCACGTCATCTTTACTACCTTTGGCGATGCAATGCGGGTTCCTGGTTCTAAAACTAATCTGCTACAAGCGAAAGCTACAGGTGCAGATATCCGCATGGTTTACTCACCCTTAGATAGCCTCAAAATTGCCAAAGAAAACCCCAACAAAGAAGTTGTATTTTTTGCTTTAGGTTTTGAAACCACAGCCCCTAGCACTGCTTTTACTATCCTCCAAGCAGCAGCAGAAAATATTCATAACTTCAGCATGTTTTGTAATCACGTTCTCGTGATTCCTGCTTTACAAGCCTTGTTAGATAATCCAGATTTACAACTCGATGGATTTGTCGGGCCTGGTCATGTCAGTATGGTAATTGGTACTGAACCTTATCAGTTTATTTCTCAACATTATCACAAGCCAATTGTCATTTCAGGATTTGAACTTTTAGATATTCTCCAATCAGTTTTGATGCTAGTACAGCAATTAGTAGAAAATCGTTGTGAAGTGGAAAATCAATATCGCCGATTCGTAGATAAGAAGGGTAATCAATTAGCACTAACCGCCATGAATACAGTGTTTGAAACACGAGAAAATTTTGAGTGGCGTGGCTTGGGTGATATACCCTATTCTGGGTTAAAAATTCGTACTGAATATGCCCAGTTTGATGCAGAATTAAAGTTCACGATTCCTAATTTAAAAGTAGCAGATCATAAAGCATGTCAATGTGGAGAAATTCTCAAGGGTGTAATGAAGCCTTGGGAATGTAAGATATTTGGTACTGCTTGCACTCCCGAAACACCAATAGGAACTTGTATGGTTTCTTCAGAAGGTGCGTGTGCAGCTTATTATAAATATGGTCGTTTTTCGGTGATTGGGAAAGAAGGAGTGAGGATTTAGTTAACTGAAGAATATATTTTATTAACGTTTCAACGTGACTCGAAAAATCTGTTTTTTCCTCTGCGTCCTCTGCGTCTCTGTGGTTAAAAAGTCTTTTGTTTTAATATGAATCTTTCCTCTGCTAATTCCTCACAAAATTCTCTGTTTCAAAAAATTGAATCAGTTCGTCGTCGCAACAAAATCCAGGATACTCATATAACTCTCGCGCATGGTAGTGGTGGTAAAGCAATGCGCGATTTAATCGATGATGTTTTTGTCAGTAAATTTGATAATCCGATTCTTTCACAATTAGAAGACCAAGCAACTTTTGATTTAGCGAGTCTCATTCAACAAGGAGATAAACTGGCTTTTACAACTGATTCTTATGTTGTCGATCCTTTATTTTTTCCTGGAAGTAACATAGGAGAATTAGCCGTTAATGGCACTATCAATGATTTAGCAGTCAGTGGTGCTAAACCTCTATATCTGAGCTGTAGCGTTATTTTAGAAGAAGGGTTATCAATAGAAACATTACGCCGTGTTGTTACTAGTATGAAAATTGCAGCCAATAAAGCTGGCGTACAAATTGTTACTGGTGACACCAAAGTCGTGCATCGTGGCGCAGCCGATAAATTATTTATTAATACAACAGGTATTGGCGTAATACGTGCAGGTGTTTCGATTTCTGCTCATAATATTCAACCTGGAGATGTAGTAATAGTTAATGGCGAAATAGGTAATCATGGTACAGCCATTCTCATCGCCCGTGGAGAATTAGCATTAGAAACGAATATAGAAAGTGACTGTCAGCCATTACATGATTTAGTCAAAACAATCCTTGATATTTGTCCTGAAATTCATGCAATGCGGGATGCTACACGCGGCGGTTTAGCTACTGTATTAAATGAATTTGCACTCAGTTCTAATGTTGCAATCCGCCTTGATGAACAATCAATTCCCATTCGAGAAGAAGTAAAAGGATTTTGCGAAATATTAGGTTTAGATCCATTGTATTTAGCGAATGAAGGAAAACTAGTTGTAGTAGTAAGAAAGAAACATGCGGATACAGTTTTGTCAGCCATGAAATCCCACCCAGCCGGACAAAATGCTTGTATGATCGGAGAAGTAATTCTCTCCCCAGCAGGAATTGTTTTATTAAAAACTATTTTTGGTACTGAACGAATTGTTGATATGCTTGTCGGCGATCAATTACCACGAATTTGTTAATAATACTTATGTTATATAGCAATACTAATAGACTACTTATTCAGCAAACCCTACTTAGGACTTACGCAATAACTCTCCCAAACTCTTATTTCTACTCTTCGCGAACGCCTAACAGCGAACATGTCCTACCCTAGCACGCGTCTATGTGGTATCCTCCACCGAAGCCACTACTCTACGAGAAGCCGGACTTCGTCCGTCTACATCTCTACGTTTTTTCATGATTTTGCGTAAGTCTTATTACTTTATAAATAATCTCTAAATAATTCATCTGTATTTATCGATGTGCATCAGTGGTCGAAAAATTAAAAAAATTGGCAACCTAAAAATGCACGAACTAGGAATTACCCAAAATATCGTAGCAATTGTATCAGAACATGCCCACGGCTCAAAAGTAAAACGAGTACTATTAGAAATAGGCAAACTTTCAGCCATCATGCCAGATGCAATCAGATTTTGTTTTGACATTTGTTCCCAAGGAACAGTTTTAGAAGGAGCAAAATTAGAAATTTTAGAAATAGCAGGCTTAGGTAAATGTTGCCAATGTCATGCCAAAGTTCCTCTAGAAAAACCCTTTGGTAAATGTAAATGTGGCAGTACAAAAATAGATTTGATTGCTGGTCAAGAACTGAAAATTAAAGAAATTGAGATAGAGGAAATATGTGTGTAACTTGCGGTTGTTCTGATGATAATAATGCCAAAATATCTAATTTAGAAACAGGTACAGTAACGTCAATCGAAGCCAACGAGCATAACCATCATCATGATCATCACACCCACACTTTACCCGATGGCACCATCATTACTCATTCTCACCAAGCAGCCTCACATCTTCATGCCAAAATCCATGGCACAACAATATCATTAGAACAAGATATTTTAGCCAAAAATAACTTAATAGCTGCCCAAAATCGGGGATGGTTTAAAGACAGAAATATCTTCGCATTAAATCTCATGAGTTCTCCCGGTGCTGGTAAAACTACCCTTTTAACTCGCACCATCAATGATTTAAAAACTCAGTTAAATATTAGTGTTATCGAAGGTGATCAAGAAACGATCAACGATGCTAAAAAAATTCAAGAAACAGGCTGTAAAGTTGTTCAAATTAATACAGGTGCAGGCTGTCATCTTGATGCAGCTATGATCGACAAAGGACTACAACAACTTAATCCGCCACTAGATTCAATTGTGATGATTGAGAACGTGGGTAATTTGGTTTGTCCCGCTTTATTTGATTTAGGAGAAAATCTCAAAGTCGTAATTCTCTCTGTGACAGAAGGAGAAGATAAACCAATTAAATATCCTCACATGTTCCGCGCTAGTGAAGTTATGGTTCTCACTAAAATTGATTTGCTACCTCACGTCCAATTTGATGTGCAAAAATGTCTAGAATATGCCCAGCAGGTGAATCCCCACATTCAGATTTTTCAAGTTTCAGCATTAACCGGAACTGGGCTAGAAAATTGGTATGAATGGCTAATTCAAAAAGCTGGCTCGGCTTTAAATTTGCATTCTTTAAGTTATCAAACAAGAATAGCGAGATTCAGGGATATAAAGCCATCGGTGCAAGCTTCTTTTGTTCGCTAGTACTCTTCCTCTACGTCCAAGTTGTTCGCGTAGTTGCTGGTTTTCGCAAAGTCGGCGAAATGCTTGAAACATTTCTAAACCAGAATAGGGATTGACAATTAAACCATTTTCCCCATTGCGAACTGTATCTGTAACCCAACCAAAGTTTGAGGCAATAATAGGTTTACCAAAGTAAGCTGCTTCTAGGTAGACCATGCCAAAACCTAAGTGGTTGCTAACGTTGCGATCAAATAAAGTCAGCAAAGTAAATATATCGCAAGCTGCATAGTAACCAGCCAATTCCCGTTCAGCAACATGTCCAGCAAAGTGTACCCATTTGTCCAAGCGCAGGCGTCGTACCTGAGATTGTAATTTTGCTTCACAGGGGCCTTGTCCACACATTATGTAATGAACCTCCAGTCCTAAAGTGAGCAGCAGTGGTAAATTATCTATTACTAAGTCAAAACCTTTATACTGTTGCAGACAGCCGACCGAGAGAATGACTACCGCATTTTCTGGAATGTCGTGATTTTTGCGTACCCGTAGACGTAATTCCTCAATTGCGGTATGACTGGCTACACCAAATTTTTTTCTTCTAACTACAGGATGAATAACGTGAGTGGGGGTGTTGATTTGAAAATGAGTGGTGAGTAAATCTCGTGTCCAACCGCTATTGCAAACAATACCTTCTGCTCTTTGCAAAGTCAACGCAAACAGCGATCGCATTATTGGATTGCGTAAAGTATATAAAATATCATTGCCATGTAGATAGATAAAAAAGCGAATAGGTAAAAGATAGCTCAAAAGCAACAGTGAAATAAAGCCGTAGCCATGACCCCATTCGATATAGCGGTAATGATAGCGAAAATAAAGTTTGATTGCGAAAACGGCTGACCAAACCATATTTAGAGTTGGTTTGAGGATATGTTTGCTCAAACCATCACGCCAAGACTGGGGAATGTGCCAACGATACACAGGAAATACCTGTGATTTGTCAAAAGCTTTATCTCCTGAACAACTAGCAGTAAGGAGAATTACCCTATGTGTATCTTGTAGACAGCGATTATAAATATACTCCTCGATACCGCCTTCCCTGGGTAGAAAAGTGCGGCATACCACTAGAATATCTGGAGATACAGTTTGTTCTCCAACGGTAGCTACCCTTGATGAAATCTGTTCCATCAGAAATTTAATAAATAATATTTAAAAACTGATTTCGCTGTTAATTTGTAGTGATGGCATACAAATGTACGCCCTACTGAATTAATAATTACATCAATCTCAAGTGTTGTCACACACCTAATCTAGTGCGCTCCACATTCTTAACACACTCCTCAGATTTGATATTCACTTTATTAATCAACTCTTAACTATTCTTTTGAGAACTTGTAATTGGGTTTATAGTTGCGATCGCTACATCCCTAACTGCATAACCGCAAAGAATTGTGTAACTGTGTACTCAGTCAAACAATTTTGGATTTTAGATTGACCCCACAGATAAATCTGTGAGCTTGTACCATCAAAGAAGTTTTGGTCAGTATATATGTGATCAGTAGAATAACTAAATACCATCAAAATGTTATGCCAAAATGCCAAATTGAAGTCTTTGGTTGTTGATTGTTGGTTGTTGGTTGTTAACTGCTCACACTCTCTTGCTAAATTTTTAATTTTTAATTGTTTACTCCCCGATCCCCCAAGAAGTACGGTTATTGCGACCGGATTAGGCTAGAGGATAGCTGCAAACACAGGATAATAAACGATAAATTTAATATGTAGCTAGTGATGAGAGCGACTTTCACTTTTACATTCCCTGCATGGTACAGGCTAGGATCACTCAATTAAACGGAAAAAATTCCACCTTTGGACAAATTAATCAATATCGTTTTTCAAGTAACTGTGTTATGCATAAAAAATTACAACAAGCCTTCAAACCACTTTTAAAACCCCTACTCGTCCTCTTTTTGGTGTTCACATTGGCGCTGAGTCATGCTGACGGCGCATTAGCAGCTAGTGGGGGTCGAATTGGTGGTGGTTCCTTCCGAATGCCTAGTAGTGGTCGTGGCTACTCCTCACCCCGGACTTATGCACCTCCTGGTGGAGGATATTATCCAGGTGGCGGATTCGGATTTCCTTTTATAGTGCCAATATTTGGTTTTGGTGGTGGACTATTTGGTCTGTTGATTTTTTTGGCGATCGCTGGCTTTTTAGTACAATCATTCCGTCGTGCTGTTAGTGATGGTGGTGACGATATCGGTTACAGCAGCAACCCTACAGTTTCCATCAGTCAGTTACAGGTGGGTTTATTAGCTAACGCCCGTAGTTTACAACCAGAACTCAACTACATTGCCGAAACTGCTGATACCAATTCTTCACAGGGTAGAACCGAAGTCTTACAAGAAGCTAGCCTCGCTTTACTTCGTCATCCAGAATATTGGATCTATGCAGGTGGTGGTACTCAACAAGCACGTCTGAATGCAGCAGAATCAACATTCAACCGTTTAACATTGGCTGAACGTAGCAAATTCAACGAAGAAACTTTGTCTAACGTCAACAATCAGCTCAAAGCAGCAACTCGCAAAGAAACTTTACCGTCTGCTGATGAACTCGACAACCCAACTCGCCTAATCACCGAAGGCCCAGGAGAATACATTATTGTGACTCTCTTGGCTGCGACTCTCGGTAAATTTGAAATACCACAAATCAACAACGCCGATGACTTGCGTCAAGCCTTACGTCAAATCGGTAGTATCCCTGGTGAACAACTGTTAGCCTTTGAAGTACTTTGGACTCCGCAAGCACAAGGCGATGTCCTTACCAGTGAAGATGTGTTGACACAATATCCAGAACTGAAACTGGTTTAATTATTTGTTTGTGTCGGGATAACCGAAAAAGTTTGCTGGCAGTAGATTAATCTATTGCTAGCTATTTTTTGTTTGTATTTAGCTTAAACTTATCTCTAGGAATATGGTTTAAATTTTGAAAATATACGTAGGGGAGGCAAAAAGGGGTGTAGATTTTCTTCCACCTTTATTGGCGTTGTGTTAGCGGAGCGTAACGCACCACTCTTTTCGTTATATTATCATGAGGTACAAAATATGCCAGAACAAAGTTTTATTGAAGTTACCTCTGAGCAATGGCTCGATCTGAAGCAGTTTCCCGGCACTCAATTATTACCTTTAGCTGAACCTGTACCACAGGGTTCGATTCATTTGCTGAAAATGAAGGAAGGTACTATCATCCCTATTCATACTCACCCCTGTGATGAGTATGTTTATGTTATCAATGGAGTTGTGGAAACTGGAGAGACGACTTGTTCGAGTGGGATGTTTTGGTTTACACCTGCTGATACTCAACAAGGCCCTCACAAAGCTGTCAGCGATGTTGAGATTATCACCATTAGGCTGGGAGAAATGGGTGTTTTTGAGTCAAAAGTTTGACCGCAAGATTCAGATAGATTCAATTTGATTGCTTTGCTTATGATTGGGAGTGTGAGTGAGTTACTCGATATTCCAAGATATCGTTTAGAAATCGAACACAGATGGACACGGATGGATTATTTGTGTGCATTTGTAATTTATGAATTTGGAATTGTTGCGGTTATTTCATTTACAGCGAATGTTTAAGCGAGTTATGGGTGTCACACTTAAGCAGTATATAAAAGCACGACAAATGCAAAGTTTAAAAATAGAACTTAAAAGCATAAGTACTGTCGCTGATAGCATTTATAATGCAGGCTATAGCTCAAGTAGTCGTCTGTACGAGTGTTCTAAAAAACAATTAGGTATGACTCCCGCTACGTACAAGCGTGGCGGAGATGGTATGGTAATCAACTACATGATTGTAGATTCTGCCTTGGGACGCTTGCTGGTTGCTAGTACCGAATATGGAATTTGCATGGTTAGCCTGGGTGACTCTGATACAGGACTAGAAACTGCTTTGCTCAAAGAATTTCCGGCTGCTAAGATTTATTCTTGTGAGCTAGGTGAAGATAACTTGAGCAAATGGGCGATGTCTGACGACAAGAAACAGAGCTTCTACGCACTTTTGCAATATCTCAATGGTGAACAACCGAGTTCCCATCTGTCCACATTACCTCTTGATGTCCAAGCTACAGCTTTTCAAGCTAAAGTTTGGCAAGCTTTACGTCAAATTCCTAGTGGTAGCACGCAAACGTATAGTGAAGTTGCTCAATCTATTGATCAACCCAGTGCAGTTAGGGCTGTAGCGCGTGCTTGTGCGACAAATCCTGTGTCGTTAATTATCCCTTGTCATCGCGTCGTCCGTTCTGATGGTAGTCTGGGAGGTTATCGCTGGGGTATTGAACGCAAACAATTTTTGTTGGCACAAGAAGCAAATGTAGAGACGTTGCATTGCAACGTCTCTTCTATTCCAAAAAAATCTTGAGGATGCGATCGCGAAGTTTGAATGTATAATCCAATACGGTTCAATATAGACGCGAAATTTCGCGTCTATCAAGTAGAGACGCTTTGAGATCAAACTTCAGTTGCTAACCAAGCCCGTAGTACTTCCGCCACAGTCCAAGCTTGAGCAATGCAACCCCGTGCAGTCATGGGAGGATCGCCATCAAAGATTTCGCTCAGACTACCAAGACCGTGGGCGTGCAGGTGATTTGCCATTGGCTCAAGAAATTGCCGTGCTTGGACAGAATCTTTGTAAACTCGCAGATGTGCCTGTACAAAGGGGCCAATTAACCATCCCCACACTGTTCCCTGATGATAAGCACTATCCCGTTGCAGTTGATCGCCGCCATAATGTCCTTGATATTGAAAATGTTCGCTTCTAAGCGATCGCAATCCGTGGGAAGTCAGCAACATTCTTGCACAAGCGTCAACAACACCTTTTTGTTGAGTTGGATTGAGGGGACTTTCAGGTAAAGAGACAGCAAAAATTTGGTTGGGACGCGGGGAAGGATCATCACCATCAGGTCCATCAAGAACATCGTAGCAGTAACCTGTTTCTTGATTCCAAAAGCGCGAGAATCTGACCAAAGCTCGCTCGGCGATCGCGTCATACTCTTGATGGGGTTTACGAATATGGCGAGCAAAGTTAGCCATTGTGCGTAGTGCATTATACCAGAGGGCATTGACTTCAATCGGTTTGCCAATCCGGGGCGTCACAACCCAATCCCCGATTTTCGCATCCATCCAAGTCAACTGCACTCCCGCTTCCCCAGCATAAAGCAGCCCGTCTGCTGCATCTAAATGGATATTGTAGCGTGTACCACGACAATGCCAATCGATGATATCTGCCAGGATAGGAAACATGTCTTCTAAGAAGTCATCATCTTCTGTAGCGTTGTAATAAGCCCGTAAAGCTTCAAAATACCAGAGAGTAGCATCAACGGTGTTGTATTCTGGTGTTTCATCCGCATCTGGAAAACGATTGGGAAGCATTCCTTGGTTGACATACTTGGCAAAAGTGCGGAGAATAGATCGGGCAATTTCGGGGCGACCTGTAGAGAGAGTTAGCCCTGGTAGGCTAATCATTGTATCTCGTCCCCAATCACTAAACCAGTGATAGCCTGCGATGATCGTTTTGCCGTGCATTTCATCGGGCAACGAACGATCTACAATGAACTGATCGGCAGCTAAAACTAGATGCTTTACCCAAGCAGGAGTTTCTTTAGCCTGAGAAGGACGGTTAATTTTCCAGAAATTGATTAACTTTTGTTCTTGAGCATGGCGAAGTCTGAGGGTTGTTTCACCATGCAAATCTGGTTGCTTGTCTGTGCTAGCAACAAAGGTCAAGGCTTCGCCAGGATTAAGAGTAATTTGGAAAGTTGCGGCGTGTAAATGATCTTCGGAGTCGCTCAATCCCCGATAGCGTTCTGCTACCAACTCAAAACCGTAATACCAATTATGTGCAGGAATAGTGCTAGCATTATCACACAGCAAATAAAGTGGTACAGCAGTTGGATAGGCTGTTACACAAATCCCTTGGGAAACAGGTTCAACACTCATTTGCCAGTTGTTACTTTGGGTACTGCCATGATAATCACGGTAGTTGACTAATGCTTTGAGTGTTAGCTGTAATGGTGCAGAAGCGCGACGTAATACATAGCGTACATAGGTAGTATTAGCGCCCTGTTGCATCCAAACTCGTTTTTCTAACAGCGCATCAGCACAAGCAAAGTGCCATAGGGGAATAGTACCCTCCAAAGAAAAACGTTCTATGTGCTGGTAGCCTTGAGGACTGACAATTTCATCACCCCAACGATTTGTGTGCAAAGGGTAAATACGATCAGCATACAAAGCCGTTTCATCCAGCTTGGACAACATGAGAGTGCGAGCTAAAGGCGGCTTGAGGGCTGCTATTAGTAACCCGTGGTAGCGGCGACTGAGCAAACCTGCTACTGTACCAGAGGCATATCCACCGATACCATTAGTTACTAGCCATTCTTTCGACTCTGCTAAATCGAGAGTACCGCATATTTCTCTGCCAAATTCAATGCACATATCATCGCATACCTGTTTGGAATCCAATACTGCTCGGATAAGACATATCGATTGAAATTTAAATCCTGTAGAGATGCGAAATTACCCTGCGGGATCTTGCTACGCGTCTCTACAACCCCAAAATGATGACGAAAAATCCTATACCTTGCAGTATTGGTTTGGAATCACTATTTTGATTATCCGTCGCGATTTTTACACCAGACAGAGAAGTTAATTAAGAGTTACTAAGAAAATAGAAAGTAAAAGGATGATAAATTGTGTAGAAAATTTAGCCAAGATTATTTTACAGGCAGAATTACAGTAAATATACTTCCTTCACCTCAGCGCGATCGCACTGATACTTTTCCACCCATACCTTCTACTATCTAAGAGTTTTTTATAAACACCCTCTAAGAGTTTGAGGGTTATTACAATTTTTAACTCAGTTCTGGTTTCTGGAGGTATGCGTAGCTCGTCGTAGACATCGCTTCCAATTCTACATTTTCGTAAAGATCGGTAAAAAAGGCAGCTAGGTTAATACTTTGGATATCAAAGGTTTGGTCATCGGGTGTATAAGTTTGTAGAACCCATAAGCCTTGTTCATTACGGCGGAAGGTTTCAACTCGCTGGTGTTTGCTGTTAACTAAAACGTATTCTTCTAGGCTGTCAAGGGTTTGATAATCGTTGAATTTGTCACCTCGGTCAAAGGCTTCGGTAGATTCGGATAAGACTTCAATAATAAGTTTAGGAAAACGTTTATAAGTGGACGTTTCTCGATCTTTAGGATCACAGGTTACAATTATATCAGGGTAATAAAAGCGGTTACGTTTTTCAATCCGAGCTTTAATATCAGCAAAGTAAACTCGACAATCTGAACCTCGTAAGTGGTTACGAATCAATAAAGCGAGGTTTAGGGAGATGGTATTATGAGTGTCAGTTGTTCCCGCTATTGCGTAAACTTGACCACCTACTTATTCGTGTTTGATGTTGCTTTTTTCTTCTTGTTGGAGGTATGCTTCGGGAGCCAGAAAAACGGAATCAGATAGAGCAATCATGGGTTAAGTTAAAGATAATTTTTACTTGAGGGCTTGTTTTCAGCCGTAGTAGTTTAAAATTTTATTTCCTCTTCGTTTAAGTTGAGATGCGCTAGCCCTGATACTTTAATCAGTGGAATTAACCCAAATGCAGGTGTCAACATAATTCGCTAATTCACTGAGGGTCGCAATTCATCTCACCGCTTCTCTTCGAGTAAGCGGGAGCCTTCTTGCGGAATTAGGTAAATACCGGTCAACATAGTCCACCGCACCGTAATATGTTTCTAAAATCGACTCAATTTCTTAGACTTGCACACCCATGAGTATTTTCTCGTACTTCTGTCCCAAATTCAAATAGGATTTCTATAATTATGTATGTAAATATAAATTAATTTTTATTCCCACCCACTTAAGAAAATCTATGCAAGAATTAAAAAAGTGGAAATTACTACAATCAAAACTGATATTAAACCATCCTTGGTGCCAAGTTAGGCAAGATGAAATTATCTTACCAACTGGCAAAATTATAGATGATTATTTTGTCCATATTAAACCAGAAGTAGCGATAATTTTAGCTATCACTACTAATCAAGAAATTGTCTTTGTCCGCCAATATAGACACGCAGTCGAAGATTTTTTTATAGAACTACCTGCTGGTAGTTTTGATCCAAATCAAGAAACTGCTGAAGTAGCAGCTAAAAGAGAACTGCAAGAAGAAACTGGCTATACAGCGAAAGAAATTCAAAAAGTATCCACTTTATATGATCGACCCAGTAAAGATACTAATAGATTACATTTATTTTTAGCAAAAGATGTTAGCAAAACAAGTGAACAACAATTGGATATCACAGAAGAAATAGAAGTGATCTTAATTCCTGTTGAATCTGTCTTAGAAAAAATACTTCAAGGTGAAATTTGTGTCGCAGGTAGTGTTGCTGCTCTCTTATTAGGTTTAAATTTGAGTAGATAGAGAGTCGCGATCGCATTTGCTATGGGATAATCGCAATTTTTTCAATATATACCTAAGGGTTTAAACCCTTAGCTAATAGCACAAGTTGTCTGAAGACGACTTCAATAAATCAAGCAGACGCGTAGCAAGATCACACAGATTAATTTCGCATCTCTACTTAAACCAATATTATATTTATTCACATATTTTCTAAAATTTGTGTTGAGGAATATATAATTGCATCAGTCCTAGCAGCAGCAATACAAAGCCAATTTGTACTAGTGAAGGAGCCAATATTAACCCCATTGTGAAAAGTATTGCTCCACTAAACACAACTGCAATGCGATAGACTTCCTCGCGTATTTTTACTCCCAGAACAATAGCAGTTAAACCAATCATTAATAAGAACACATAACTTGCCAGCATACCTATCTCCTTCAACAGAGCGTTTGCTATCCATCGCACTTACACAATAACAGTATTTTCATTCTTAGAGATATCGAACAATTTCGATATAAGAAAATCAAAACAAATACAACTAAAGTATAGTTTTTTATTTATATATCAGTTGCAACATGACTCACAAATACAGAAAAAGCTTCTTCATTGCGACGATAGTAAGTACACTGTCCTACCCTGGTTGAGACAATTAATCCGGTATCTTCTAGCATGGACAAGTAATGAGATATTGTAGACTGAGCCAAACCAGTTTTCTTCTGAATACTACCTACACAGACTCCAACGGTACGAGGATCTACATCGTGACAGGGGAAATTGATCTCCGGTTCTTTTAACCAGTGCAGAATCTGTAACCTCGTCTCATTAGCCAGGACTTTAAAAGTATCAGTATCTTTACTATCCATATTCCAAATTATATCGATGTTTTTCGATATATCAATTTTAGTTAACAGTTATGAGTCAATAGTCAATGGTCAAGGGTTAAAAAACTATTAACTAATTTCTAATTCACCACTTGACTACCATGACTACGAGGGTCATCTTGACTACCCGATGGTGGTACTGATTTGACAACTTTGGAAACTCGTCCACTAGCTTGAGCATACGGCAGGGGTGAACCAATTACCAAGGCTTCTAAATTACTTGCCATAATAGTGCTGGGTTGATCACCGATCGCCTGTGCAACCGGTTCTCCATTTTCACTTAAAAATACAAAATGAGGAATACCATCAACGCGATACTTTAACATCTCTGGTAGCCACTTGCTATTATCTACATTCAGCATCACAAAATTCACTTTTTCTGTATACTGCTTTTCCAATGTGCCAATAGCTGGGGCCATTTTCTGGCAGACAGTACACCAGTTAGCATAGAATTCGACTAGCGATGGCTTGCCGTTTGTCAAAGCTACTTCAAAAGGAGTAGATTCTTCACCCAACTGAGTCAGAGAAACTGTGTTACTCTGGGATTTCAACCCCAAAACTAGTGTGACACTAAGAGCGATCGCCACTATTGCGACTAGAAAGTTTCTGATCCGCGTCCCAGTGTTTAATTCTGACTTAGCTGGAGATTTCCCAGAAGTATCCATACTCATAACAGATTATTAAAACTTATTAAGTAGTGTTATTTTCAGTTTACCGTTTTATTTTAAAAGCCAAAGT
The DNA here is from genome assembly GCA_051172755.1 of Nostochopsis sp. Lineage (GTDB taxonomy): Bacteria > Cyanobacteriota > Cyanobacteriia > Cyanobacteriales > Nostocaceae > Pelatocladus. The sequence continues at coordinate 470,695 of JBMNDX010000001.1, forward strand.
CCAATTCGGAATTCAAAATTATTCGCTGATCCCCAATCTCTATTTCCACAACCGTGAAAAAACGAGTTACCCTTACCTTTCCTAAACGTGCCATTCAAATGCCAGTTACCTACCGACTAGCAAAAGAATTTAATGTGGCTGCGAATATTATCCGCGCTCAAGTAGCGCCAAATCAAATTGGCAAATTGGTAGTAGAACTTGCTGGGGATATAGATCAATTAGATGCTTCTATAGAGTGGATGCGATCGCAAAACATCAGTGTATCTCATACCCTGGGAGAAATAGTCATAGACGAAGAAGTATGTGTTCACTGTGGATTATGTACAGGAGTTTGTCCCACCGAAGCTTTAACCCTGAACCCACAAACTAGCAAACTAACATTTACGCGATCGCGCTGCATTGTCTGTGAACAGTGTATACCTACCTGTCCAGTGCAAGCAATTTCCACAAATATTTAGTTAGTGGATAGTGGTTAGTGGTTAGTGCTTAAGCATGTTAATCCTCTTTGTCAAATAGTTCCAGTAAAGCAACTGTCCCTACAAAAAAAGTATAAATTCCATATCTGATTGGTATCTTATTGTTTGCAGATGCAAAAAAAACTGCGATCGCAGCTTCAATTAAGTGAGCAGTTATAGCAAAACGTCCCATCCAAAAAATCGGGCTTAGGCTGCTTGGTAAATGAAAGTTATGCAGTAATGCGTAAATATTTCCCAATTCTAAAGCGATCGCACTTGTCATTAAAATAATAGATACAACTTTGATGAGATTAGACAAATATTGATTTTTAAGCTTTAAATTCATTTGTAATGTTGTGTTATACCGTTTCACAAAAGTCTTGATACATATTGAATTTATTGTAGGGGCTTATGGCTGTAAGCCTCCACCTATGTCTTTGTATCGGGGTTTTTGTCCTCAGAAATCGCTGCTTTTTACAGTAGAATATTATTAGTAAATTATTGATAAATTCGCCGGACTTCTTCTAAAGTATTCACGGTTTTAAGACTGGTGAGAATCGCCCTTAATATATTCACATCTTGTATCTGAGACATTTCTGGTAGCATTGTTAACCCCTCACTACCAAATTTTAGTTCCAATCCCATTTCAATACCTTCAAGCAACCCTTTTTTGATCCCAATTTTTTCTACACTAGTAACATAGGACATTTTCTTTTCTTCATTTGGTTCAATGCTCAATGTCCTAAGTTGTTCAGCCAAAGCCTCAGCCCTTTGTTGCGCTAACTCCCTCTCTCGCCGTTCAGACTCTGCGACTTCTGACGGTGTGGGAAGCAGTTGACCCTCAGTGGTAAAGAAGCGTAGCTTTTGCTCATGGATACCCAAATATAACTGTAATTGCTGACTCCACAAACAGCCTTGAGGATTTGGTTCTAGCGGTTCATACTGACCATCAACTAGATGAAATCCTGCAAACTCTAAAGTTTCGGGTTCAAACCAGAAATAATCTGGTGTACGGAGGATGTCTTGGTATATTTGTTTTTTCAATCCCCTGTCTATATCAGCTGTACTGTTAGAGAGAATTTCCACAATTACATTGGGAGTCTTACCACCTTCTCCCCAAACTACCCAACTTTTGCGGGGTTTGCGTTCGGTTTTAAGTACGACAAAAAAATCTGGTCCTCGGAAATCCCGCGATCTGATTTGGTTTTGATTGTAATAAATGGTTAAATTACCACTGATATAAAAATCATTACGGTCATGCCAAAACCATTCTAAAGAGTCTATCAACAGTTGCATTTGCTGTCGGTGTAAGTCACTTTCCAAGGGCGGTTCATCACTCCATAAGTCAGTCGGTGGAATGATAATATCTTCGCCTATGTCTTCTGGAATCTCGAAATCTTTGGCAAGGGACATGGCTTTAGGGGCGTTTAATCGGCGTTGCTGCTATGAGTTTAGCGTAGCTGGAGATTGGGGTTAGTTTGTGAGGGTGCGATCGCACTTAGATCAGTGGTGTACTCAAATCTTGCTCAGGCGATCGCCCAGGAAATTATTTCAAAGTCCCTAATAGCTAAAATTTTTGCTGTTGATAACGTTCTTTAAATATTCTTTGCTGTTGTTTATGATCCACAATCGGAGTCGGATAATCAACAGTCTGACGTTCTAAAGGCGTAATATTACCAGTAAGTAAATACTGAGTATCAAATGAACGCAACTCTGGAACCCATTGCCGAATATATTCACCATCTGGATCGAATTTTTGCGCTTGACTGGCGGGATTAAAAATCCGTAAAGGCTTGGGGTCCATACCACTAGAAGCACTCCACTGCCAACCACCATTATTTGCAGATAAATCCCCATCAATCAGTTTCTGCATAAAATATTTTTCTCCCAGTTGGGGATTAATGAGCAAATCTTTAGTCAAGAAACTGGCGACAATCATCCGACAACGGTTGTGCATCCAACCAATTTCATTCAACTGACGCATAGCTGCATCAACTATCGGATAACCAGTTCTACCCTCACACCAAGCTTGGAAGTGTTCTTGGTTGGTTTCCCAAGGAAAACTTTTGAAGGCTTGGCGGTACGCACCTGCTGCTAATTCAGGAAAATTATACATGGCATGTTGGTAAAATTCCCGCCATGCTAATTCTTGTTGCCAAGTGCGGATATTGGTTTGGGTTTCTTCGCTGCGACTATTATCCTGAGCATTTTGTGTAGCTTCCCAGACAGTGCGAATACTGATCGCACCAAATTTCAAAGCTGCACTCAACCGAGATGTACCGTCAATTGCTGGAAAATTTCGCTGTTCTTGATATTCGTTAATAGCGCGATCGCCAAATTCTTCTAATCGTTCTTGCGCTGCTTGTTCACCTGGGGCAATAATTAATTCTTCATCCCAGACAAATCCTAAATCTTTGGCTGAGGGTAATTCAATAACTCTAGCACTCTTGGCTATTTCTTTTTCTGCTTCCGTTAAACCCTCAGCATTTTCCAGAGTTTCTACTGGTTTCGCCTTTGGTTTGCTAACCCAATTTTTCCAAAAGGGAGTGTAAACAGTATAAGGTTGATTGGAACCAGTGCGGATATCATCTGGTGGGTGCAAAATCTGATCCCAGTTTTGATCCAGAAACTCGATCCCTTTTTCTTGGAGTGCAGATATTATGGTGCGATCGCGTTGTTGAGAATAGGGTTCAACATCCCAATTCCAGAATACTGCTTTTGCACCTAATGTTGCTGCCAGTGTCGGAATTGCTTGTATCGGGTTTGCGTGGAGTATCAGTAACTGGCTACCAACTTGAGCATATCGCTTTTGTAGTGATCGCAAACAACCAATCATGTAAGTCACTCGCGCGGGTGCAACATCATCCCGTTCCAGTATATTCGGATCGAGGCAAAACACACCTACAACTTTTGCACTGCGTTGCCTTGCGGCAGCAAGTCCGGTATTATCAGAAATGCGTAAATCACGACGATGCCAAAACAGAATTAAATCAGACATTCACTCATCTAAATAGTTCGCCTGTACTAGAGTAGACCTAATAGCGCTAATTAGCATCAGTTTGTTGGAAAATTCTATTCGCTTGGGGGTGGAGCGATCACGATATTAAGTCATATTTTTATTAAACATGATATGCGGTCATCGCATTTTGGGGAAAGTGAGCTTTTGCAGCAGCAGCGGCGCGCTCTACCCGAAGGGGGAGCGTCGGGAGTATGTCACAGCGATCTACAAACTGCTGGTACGTTTTGAATATTCTGATAGAAAATCGAGTAAAATTGTGAACGACTTAACCACGCCTTCTTTACCAAAATTGCCAGATATATGGCAGCAAACTCTCAATTGGCAACCGACAGATCAACAGCAGGTACAATTGCAGAGGTTGTATGAATTGATTCTAGAAGGTAATCAAAAGCTTAATTTAACCAGAATCACCGACGCCCAGGAATTTTGGGAAAAACATCTCTGGGATTCTCTGCGGGGAGTTGCACCCTTACTAAGAGATGGAGAAAAAGATTTCACTTCACCACCCCATAACTTCATTGATATTGGTACAGGTGCCGGTTTTCCTGGTATTCCTGTTGCGATCGCACTATCTGATAGCACTGTCACACTTCTAGATTCTACTCGCAAAAAAACAGCTTTTCTTGAACAGATCCTACCTGAGTTGCAACTAGATAATACTAAAACACTAACCGGTAGAGTTGAGGAAATCGGTCAACAGTCCCAGCACCGCCAAAACTATGACGTAGCCATGATTCGCGCTGTTAGTAATGCATCAGTGTGCGCGGAATATGCTTTACCATTACTTAAACAAGGTGGTTTAGCTATAGTTTATCGGGGTCACTGGACAGAAGATGAGACTAAAGCTTTAACAGATGCTGTGAAACCGCTTGGTGGAGAAATAGAAGCAATTGACCAATTTACAACTCCATTGAGTAATAGCCTCCGTCACTGTTTGTACCTACGGAAACTAGCACCCACACCAGCTAAATTCCCCCGTGCTGTCGGTACACCTACACAAAAACCGCTTTAATTAGTCATTGGTCAACAATTAGGGGTGTGAGGGTATAAGAGTGTGAGGGTGTAGGGAAACCCATAACTGCTGCCGTGTACTTTGTCATTAACTAATACCTAATGACCAATAACTAAGTGACTAATGACTTAAATTAGATTAAAGTTAAAAAGTGTAAAGAATTATTCCGTTTTCCTCTAATCTTTTAAAACAACTTGTTCACGTCTACTGTAGATAATCGTATAAAAAAGTCCATGCAGCATTGTTTTTGGCGACGAATTCTGGTATTTTGTGCAGTATTTTTCTTGGCAGGGTCAATTTGGGTAACACATCCTCTCTACGCTCATGCTTACGACAATCCAGAGTTACTACCAGACACCCCAACCCCAGTCGTAGACTTAGCTAAATCCCTCAACTCAGTTCAAGAAGAAAACCTTGTTGAAAAACTAGAACAATTTGAAGCTCAAACCGGCTGGAAGTTGAGAGTTTTAACTCAGTACGACCGTACACCGGGTTTAGCAATTAAAAACTTTTGGAAACTCGATGATAAAAGTGTTTTATTAGTTGCTGATGCAAGTGGTGGTAATATTCTTAACTTCAACGTCGGCGATGCAGTTTACAAGTTACTACCCCGCACATTTTGGGTAGAACTACAAACCCGCTTTGGCAACTTATACTTTGTACGAGAAGAAGGGGAAGACGGAGCAATCATACAAGCTCTAGAATCAATTGAAACTTGTTTGCGTCAAGGTGGTTGCCGTGTGGTTCCTGGACTACCAAAAGAACAGTGGATTCTGACGCTGATTAGCTCAGTCATCGGTGGGATTATTTGTGGTTTTGCAGCTCAACCCCGGCGTGAAGGACAAATTTTTGCTTGGCAATGGGCTTTAATTTTTTCTCCTCTGTGGGGAATATTATTTATCGCTTTCGGTATTGGGCCAGTAGTAACCCGTACTTCCGATTGGATACCTTTAGTCCGTAATATCTCTGGTTTTCTCATCGGTGTATTAGTTGCTTACTTATCGAACTTTTTCAGTCGTTCTTCAGCATCGGAAATGTGAACTAGTATTCCACCACACGAACTATGCTGGGTTCGTAGTGAGGACTTTAGTCCTCTATGAGCGCTTAAGCGCTCACTACGAACCCCTCAAAGTTGCTGTGGTGGAATACTAGTCATTGGTCATTGTTACAAATGACAAAGGACAAACGACTAATGACTAATGACTCATTTAAGCTGAAGGCTGTTAGCTGAGTGCTGAAACACAATGGAATGGCACATAACTGATGCTGAGAGTTTAGCAATAATTGATAGCGAAATTGGCGATCATGTCTTTTCACCTGCCGAGTATGAAATTGTTCGGCGGGTGATTTATGCTAATGCTGATTTTGAATACAAATCTTTGATTCGTTTTTCTGAGCGTGCTTTGCAAGCTGGGGCAGCAGCATTCGCTTCACGTACAACTATTGTTGTAGATGTACCGATGGTGCAGGCAAGTATTAACTACGAGATTCAAAGTACTTTTGCTAACCCAGTTTATTGTAGTATCGATACACTGGCTCGTCCTCAAAAAGAAAAAACTCGTGCAGCTTGGGGAATTGAAACCTTAGCTAAACGTTATCCTGAAGGCTTATTTGTAATTGGTCAAGCCCAAACGGCTTTATCTACACTTGTTGATTTAATCGAAGCGGAAGAAATCAGACCAGCGTTGGTGATTGCAACACCAGCAAGTTTTATCAACACAGATAGTGAGAAAGAACGCTTGCGAGATTCTCTGATACCCAACATTACAATTGATAGTCGCAAAGGTGGCGCATTAGTTGCAGCCGCGATTGTTGAGGGCCTAGTAGATTTAGCTTGGGAAGCTTATGGGAAAGCGAGGTGAGCAGGGAGCAGGGAGCAGGGAGTGGGGAGCAGGGAGCAGGGAGCAGGGAGCAGAGAGCAGGAAGAGACGCGGAGAATCTATCAAAAATATTCTCCGTGTTCTCCGTGTTCTCCGTGTCCTCCGTGTCCTCCTTGTTCTCAGTCCCCGATACCCAATCCCTCTATTCCTCTAAGGGACGACGTCTGCGGGGTCTTTCTGATTGGCGATCGCGTAAACGACGACTCATTTCAGGAAAATAATCTCGTCGCAAATAGGGATAATCATTTACCCATAAATCCCGACTGGGAATATAAAAATCGGTGATTTCTTCAATTCTGCTCAAATCTGGTTGATTTGACATGACCACCATTTCTACTTTCTGACCACGTGTAATCACTTTATGCTCAACCCGTAATGGTGCTACAAGTTGAGCTGTAAATCCAGTCTCATCACCCACTTCCAGATTGATTCGCTTTTCCCGGTTTTCTACTATTACTAAATCACCTTTGTTGTCAACGGTTTCTTGTTTACCAGTCAACTCGTCTGTAATCCACCAATCCAAAACCCGACCACGGAAAAACCCACTATATTTGTAACGGCGACATTTGGAATTCCGCATACTAGCCCAGAATATAGGCCCCCATAGCCAGTAAAAAGCACCAATTACTCCTGGTAAAAATAGAATTGGGCCAAAACCAGGTATAGAAAAAATTCTTGCTAGAACATAAACACCTGCAATGACAACAGAAATTAACAGCCTCTGTAAAAAATCTGGAAATTTTCCCCAATAATATTTGTACTGCTGACTAGTAGCAATTAAGGGGACAATTTGATTAAATTTTTGGCGAGTCAATGGGACAAGCATTCGGATTTTGGATTTTGGATTTTGGATTTTGGATTTTGGATTTTGGATTTTGGATTTTGGATTTTGGATTTGAGATCAAAAACTTAAAGTATTTTCTCTAATCCATATACTAACGACTTTAACTGCAAGACTTTACGAATTGCTAGTAGTACTCCTGGCATATAAGCAGCGCGATCGCTTGTGTCATGTCGTAAGGTATAAATTTGACCAGGTGCGCCAAAAATGACTTCTTGATGAGCAATTAACCCAGGCAAACGTATACTATGAATTCTAACGCCTTCTTCTGCAACACTGCCTCTTGCCCCTGGCAATTTCTCTGTTTCTTTAACTACTGCCGGGTTAAATGTTTTACCCATTTCTGCTAACATTTGGGCAGTTTGAATCGCAGTACCACTAGGAGCATCAGCTTTTTGGTTATGATGCAGTTCAATAATTTCTACGTGGTCAAAATATTGAGATGCTGTGACTGCGGCTTGTTGCAGCAGTACCATACCAATAGAAAAATTAGGAATCAGTAGGCATCCTGTACTAGCTTTATCGGTAAAAGCCGTCAAATCTTGAATTTGTTGGGGACTTAAGCCTGTAGTACCAACAACTGGACGAATACCGTAGGCGATCGCACTACGAATATTGTCATACACAGAATCAGGATGAGTAAAATCTACTATTACCCCTGGTTGCATGTGTCTTTCACCAGCCACGTAACCCAGCATCGGTTCCAATTGATTGGTAATTGGTACTTCCAAAGGTTCACTTAAACCAGCCAATTCGCCTGCATCTTTACCTTGGTGTTCTGGACTTGTATCAATAGCACCCATAAGACTCATATCCGATGCTTGTGCTACTGCTTTGACCACCTCGCGCCCCATTTTACCAGCAGCACCATTCACAATTATAGGGATGAGATTTTGATTCGTCATAGCTTAAATTATGCTTTTATACCCAACAAGCGAATTTTAGAAGAATTTGGGGTTGTTCGTGGCTAGTCATTAATTTGGGATTGGAGACAAGGGAGACAATCCCCCATTTTGGGAACTTGGCAACATCTATTTTAGTCGATGCCTTAAACTTAGCTTCATATATAGCTGAGTATTTCACTATGTTTGGTAATGTGCGATCGTTAAAAAGTGGACTTGCAACCAGGGATAGCAAAAACAAGTACAGCCATAACCACTTTTCCGTAATCTTGAGGTTATCAGATGACACAACTTTATATAGAATTTACGGAAGACTAACCATACAGATGTGAAAATACTATCTATTCTGCTTTCGTTAATCCCCACAATTGTTGAGTAATGAACAGAAAATTAGCTCTCTCTTTGCTTTCTAGTCCCGCAGTGTTTGCGTCTATGCTGTCTATGGTGATGATGACCCAACCAGCACGCGCAAATCAAACAGTAAATTCAACAGGAACCCATGTTTCTTGTCTGGAGTCCCCTCACTCTGCAACTCGCCGTCTGGTATGTGCACGAGTAAGTAATACTCCTGCTCCATTACCCAAACCAGAAATGAAGCTGGCTCAAAATAACAATCCCAGTGACATAGTAGAAATGAATTTTTCTGAAGAAGAAAGCGATACAGCCATAACTTTATTTGGCTGTGATTGCCCATCTTGCATCAATGCCTTACGCCAAATGCGCGGTCAAACTCCCATGTCAGTGTAGCAAACTGACCTTGACCGCGATAAAAAAAGAGTCAGAGAATTCACTCTCTGACTCATAATCGGAGACAAAAAATCATCAACCCAGTAGTTTTAACCGTAAATATTAATACGGCAAATCACTTGTGTTACTTCTGGTACAAAAATTTAGAATCTTCCCAGGTTGTGTAAACCCAAGATCACACCTGCTCCCAATATATGACCGAAAGCCGTAGTCGCCAGTAAAGCTGGCGCTCCAAAACCGCCAAAGAACTGGTTTGCAGGCAAAGCGGGTTCTGCATTGGGGTATTTGATGGTGAATTTACCAAAGAGGATGGCAAGGATATTGCAGATAATCATGGTCAACCCAACAGCTGGATTCCATTGCAGAGGTGTGGTTGCAGCCGCCAGTAAAGTAGATGTCAGCAACTGAATTTTCTCCTTACAATTGTGATTGTGTTAAAAATACCATGTGAACTTCTTACCAAAAAAAATCAATCCAAAGTTGAAATCTGCATTAATAGTTAACATTTTTTTTAATTACTTCATAGTCTACTGTAGCCACATAACAACTTCTTGTAGAAGAAATGCTTACTACGAACTGCACAATTACCTGCAAAATCATCTAAACTCAAGTTGTATGACCGCTTGCTCAATTGTGTTATGTCCTCGATCATAAACTCGTTACCACCAAACCTTGCCAAAATTGTTCAGCGCTTTCAACGTGCTACAGATCCGAAACGACGCTATGAACAGCTAATTTGGTATGGTCAAAAACTAAAGGAGTTTCCAGAAGCTGATAAAATCTCGGAAAACAAAGTTCCTGGTTGTGTTTCCCAAGTTTATATTACGGCTGCTTTGGCAAATGATAAAGTGACATTTCAAGGCGATTCAGATTCTCAATTAACTAAAGGACTCGTCGGTCTTTTAATCGAAGGTTTAAATGGACTGACACCTGCTGAAATTGTTCAACTCACTCCAGATTTTATTCAAGAAACCGGCTTGAATGTTAGCCTCACACCTTCCCGTGCGAATGGTTTCTATAACATTTTCAAAACTATGCAAAAGAAGGCTTTAGAATCCCCAAATTAGGGGAAAGAGTAAATTCTTTGTTTACAATCGATTAATAATTAAAATCGTTAATACTAATAAGTATAAAATTTTGTCTGATGTCAACTAATTTATTATCATCTCCGACTAATTTTGGAATTGGTGGAGTAGTCAAAGAACTGAAGTGGAACTGGGAAAATCAGCAATTGCGGATTGTTTATGAAACTATTGGTAATGGATCGCCGCTATTGCTACTTCCTGCTTTTAGTACCGTGTCTACACGAGAAGAAATGAGTGAAATAGCTAAGTTGCTTGCTCCCTATTTTCAAGTTGTCGCTGTAGATTGGCCGGGATTCGGAGATTCTTCTCGTTCATCTGTAAATTACGAACCTGCCATTTATAAGCATTTCCTCGAATATTTTGTTACCTCTATATTCAATAGTCCTATAGCAGTAGTTGCTGCTGGTCATAGTGCAGCTTATGTTTTGCAATTATCTCGAAAATGTTCATCAGTATTTTCACGTGTAGTTTTAGTAGCACCTACCTGGCGTGGACCTCTACCGACCATGGGTGTAGATCGACAGCTAGCAGGCGTGTTTAGGGGAATAGTGCGATCGCCTATTGTGGGTCAAGCACTATACAAACTCAACACTGTCCCATCTTTTTTAAATTTTATGTACCGTCGCCATGTCTACGCAGATGCTATCAAACTCACCCCTAGCTTCATAGAGCATAAGTGGCAAAATACCCAACAACCAGGAGCCAGATTTGCACCTGCTGCTTTCGTAACTGGAAATCTCGACGCTGTACACAACCAAGCTGATTTTTTGGCGTTGGTTCAAGGTTTATCTGCGCCTTTACTAGTAGTAATTGGAGAATCCTCTCCCAGCAAATCCCGTGCTGATATGGATGCTTTAGCAGCATTAAACGGAATCCAAACAGCCCTTCTTCCTGGTTCTTTAGGAATGCATGAAGAATATCCAGAAGCAGTGACAGATATTATTTTACCCTTTTTGAGAGCTGGTTCGTGAACAAGAAAAGCACCTTTAAAAGTTCGTAACGAATTGACTCTGCGTTACTCTGTTGTTAACTCCGCGTCCCTCTGCGTTTAAAAAAATATTTGGCTTTTTGCAGGACTCTCACACACAATGCTGACTGAAATCTTCCCTTTTAGCTTTGAATTAAATACAATAGCGATCGCCGGAGCAAGTTTGTGGTCTTTGGCACTATATTTAGGTTTTTCACCAGTCAGTCGATGGATGATCGAACAACTCAACCGTTGGTTTAATTTTGCCGAGCGATCGCTCTACACTAGTCAATCCGAATTTGAAAAAACTCGTCAAGCAAGAGAATCACAAAACGCCTTTTACGCCTCAGTATTTAGCATCATACCTTTTCTTGTCATTGGCGCCTTATGTAACTGGGGTGTGGAATTAAGTTTAGACTCAAGTTGGTCAATCAGTATGGGAATATTAGCCTGTATCGGTTGCGGTGTCTACGAATTGGGACGGCGAGACGGAGAGTCTTCTGATTAGGAAACAGACAAAAGCGTAACTTCCATCTCTTCATATACCAATTGTGCTAATTTGTCAGCTGCACCTGTTTCTCCCCTAGTACTTTGCAGTTTCGCTCGGATTTTGTCTAATTTTTCTGGGTGATTCAAAAAATCTAAAACCATTTGTGCCACTTCTTGCGGTTGAAGTTTACCAACTAATTCTGGAACTACTTCTGATTTTGCCCAAATATTCGGCCATGCTAATAAACCTTTACGCTGCAAAAATATCCAGTTAATTAACTTGGCAAAACTCGTACCGACTCCCGGCAAATTTGCCAAAATTCCTGGTAAACCATCCCAAGATCGCATTGCATCCAGTTGTTGAGTCGGTAGTAAAACAATCATTGGCACTGCTAAGGAACCGAGTTCGGCTGTATTTGCGCCGACGGTAGTTAAGCAAATCTGACATTGGGATAATATATCGTAGGCTGGGTGATGAGTGATCAATTCTACAGTTAAACCTTTTGAGGTTTGCAGAATTGGAGATTCAGAGTTAATTAATAGGGCTGAAACTCCACCGAAAGTTTCTGTATAAGGGTTTTTCTCAGGATTGGCAAAACTCGCTAAAGTTTGTAAATCCAAAGTTGGCGCGACAGGAATGAAAAACTTTGTTTGTGGTCTTTTGGCTTGAACATGTTCTGCGATCGCCAGCGTCAAAGGTACTCCCTGCGCTAATTTTGCCGGTTTGGAACCAGGTAAAATGCCAATTAGTTCAGTTATTTCTCCTTGGTTTTCTGGAAATGACGAATTACTACCTGCTTCTGCCATCAAATCCCCAACGACTGTAAATTTGTGGGCATACTTAGGCGATACTTTGGCAGCAACTTCTGGTTTCATCACCCCAAAACGATCAATCAAATTATGCCAACGTGCTTCCCACTCTGCATACACAACGCTACGATAACCAAGTCTTTTAGCTATTACTACAGGAAAAATTTGATCTCCACCGAGAAAAACGACTACTCCCTGACTTGTCCAATCCCAATTTTCATAAGTTTTTCCCCAGAGCAAAAATTTCCAAAAATGTTCTGCGGACTGTACTCTGTCTACTTCTGGATAAGAACGGGCAATATCGGCTTCTTTGCCACTAGCATTGGGACAAGGCGAGAGAACAACCGAAATTCTGAAGGGCGATCGCCCCAAGGCGGGTGCTTTACACCATCGCGTAGCGTCTCCTAATGCCTCCGGAACGGAGAATCGCTCATCTGTTAATTTTTGCCGTAATGCCTTGACTACAGGACGAACCCATGTAGTTACTTCACCAGGGCCATTAGAAAGAATCAAAATATCAAAAGTCATTGGTTAGTGGGATTTAAAATATTTGATTTATTAATAAAAAGTAACAATTTGCGAGTAAACACTTTTTAAATTAGTCAAAACCTGTAACAATATGTTTCATTGTTTATATCTTTTTGTGTCAGATAGACTACAAAATCGCCATCCAGTAAGCTTTTTCTGATAAAAAAAGACTGAGATTGCCGATAGAGTTCAGAACACGCATCAAAGGAGCCGAAGAAGCATGTTCACCCACGTCAAGTCCACCATCAGACATATTGCGCCTGATGATCTTCGAGGGCGTCATTTAATTAAGGTGGTCTATGTCGTGTTAGAGTCCCAATACCAAAGTGCATTGTCACAAGCGGTAAGGGTCATTAACAAAGACCATCCTAACGTGGCGATTGAGATCAGCGGCTACTTGATTGAAGAACTCCGTTCGCCAGAAAACTACGAGGAGTTCAAAAAAGATGTCGAGACTGCCAATATATTTATCGCCTCATTAATTTTTATTGAAGACTTAGCTCAAAAAGTAGTATCAGCAGTACAACTACATCGCGATCGCATTGATGTTGCTGTAGTTTTCCCATCTATGCCAGAAGTGATGCGCCTAAACAAAATGGGCAGTTTTTCAATGTCACAGTTGGGTCAGTCTAAAAGTGCGATTTCTCAATTCATGCGTAAGCGCAAGGAAAAATCCGGCGCTGGCTTTGAAGATGCAATGCTCAAGTTGCTAAGAACTCTGCCACAAGTGCTAAAGTACCTCCCGATGGAAAAAGCACAGGATGCCAGAAATTTCATGTTGAGCTTTCAGTATTGGCTGGGAGGTTCACCAGAAAACCTGGAAAACTTCTTGCTGATGCTAACTGATAAATATGTATTGAAAAATGTAGAGACGCATCATGGTGCGTCTCTACAATACGAACCACCCGTTGTGTACCCAGATATAGGCATTTGGCATCCTTTGTCAATGACAATGTTTGAGGATGTTAGAGAGTATTTTAACTGGTACAACAGCCGTAAGGATATTTCCAAAGATTTGAAAGATCCTTTAGCGCCCTGTATTGGCTTAGTTTTGCAGCGTACTCACTTAGTTACAGGTGATGATGCTCACTACGTGGCAATAGTACAGGAATTAGAAGCTATGGGCGCACGGGTAATTTCTGTATTTGCGGGTGGTTTAGACTTTTCTAAACCTGTAGATGCCTACTTCTACGAACCAACCACTAAAAAACCCTTAGTAGATGCTGTAATATCCTTGACAGGTTTTGCGTTGGCGGGTGGACCAGCACGTCCAGACCATCCCAAAGCAGTTGAATCTCTAAAGCGTTTAAATCGTCCTTACATGGTTCCTTTGCCTTTGGTGTTCCAAACTACTGAAGAGTGGATGGATAGCGATTTAGGCTTACACCCAATTCAGGTAGCACTGCAAATTGCCATTCCAGAATTAGATGGGGCAATTGAGCCAATTATATTATCAGGACGGGATGGGACAACAGGCAAAGCGATCGCTCTCCAAGATCGGATCGAAGCGATCGCACAACGCGCCTTTAAATGGGCAAACCTGCGTCGTAAACCCAAGTTAACAAAGAAAATTGCGATTACAGTTTTCAGCTTTCCACCAGATAAAGGTAATGTCGGAACCGCCGCTTACTTGGATGTGTTTGGTTCCATTTATGAGGTGATGAAAGCACTCAAAAACAATGGCTATGACGTGGAAAACTTGCCGGAAAATGCCCAAACCTTGATGCAAGAAGTCATCCACGATGCTCAAGCACAGTACAGCAGCCCAGAATTAAACATTGCCTATCGGATGTCTGTACCTGAGTATGAAGCACTCACCCCCTACTCCCAACGTTTAGAAGAAAACTGGGGACCACCACCAGGACATCTCAATAGCGATGGACAAAATCTACTGATTTACGGAAAACAATTTGGTAACGTCTTTATCGGTGTTCAGCCTACCTTTGGTTACGAAGGCGATCCGATGCGGCTGTTGTTCTCGCGTTCCGCTAGTCCTCATCATGGTTTTGCTGCTTACTACACCTACTTAGAACAGGTTTGGCAAGCTGATGCTGTGCTGCACTTCGGTACTCACGGTTCCTTGGAATTTATGCCAGGTAAGCAGATGGGTATGTCTGGTGAATGTTACCCCGATAATTTAATTGGCACAATTCCAAATCTGTATTATTACGCAGCCAACAACCCCAGTGAAGCCACAATTGCTAAACGTCGTGGCTATGCGGCAACTATTTCATACCTAACTCCCCCTGCGGAAAATGCTGGTTTGTATAAAGGTTTGAAAGAACTCAGTGATTTAATTGCTTCTTACCAAACCTTAAAAGACACAGGACGCGGTATTCCCATTGTCAACACCATTATGGACAAATGCCAGATGGTGAACCTGGATAAAGATATTAATTTTCCGCAAACCGATGCTAAGGATATGTCGTCTGAAGAGCGGGATAATATCGTTGGCATGGTCTACCGTAAATTAATGGAAATAGAATCGCGGCTTTTACCTTGCGGTTTACACGTCATTGGTAAACCTCCGAGTGCAGAAGAAGCAGTTGCTACTCTTGTTAATATTGCAGCTTTAGATCGTCCAGAAGGTATAGAGAAGTTAAATATAACGTCTCTCCAAAGCCTACCCCGGATTATTGCCAATAGTGTGGAACGGGATATAGACGCAATTTACAAAAACAGCGACATAGGCATTTTAGAAGATGTCCAACTGCTGCAAGACATCACAATGGCAACTCGCGCCGCAGTTTCCGCCCTTGTGCAAGAACAAACTGACGCTGAAGGTAGGGTTTGGAGAGACGCGAAATTTCGGGTCTCTACATTATTTAATATGGGCAAAAAAGAACCTTGGGTAGAAGCACTGCATCAAGCAGGTTACACCAAGGTTGATGCCACAGCGCTCAAACCTCTATTTGAGTATTTAGAATTCTGCTTGCAGCAAGTTTGCGCCGACAACGAACTCGGTGGATTACTCCAAGGTTTAGAAGGTGAGTATGTTTTACCTGGCCCTGGTGGCGACCCGATCCGTAACCCGGATGTTTTACCCACAGGTAAAAATATACACGCTCTTGACCCCCAATCTATCCCGACACAAGCGGCAGTACAATCAGCAAAAATCGTCGTAGATCGGCTACTGCTAAGACATAGAGCCGAGAATGGTGGTAATTATCCCGAGACAATTGCCTCTGTGCTTTGGGGAACCGATAACATCAAAACCTACGGAGAATCACTAGCACAAATCATGTGGATGGTGGGTGCGCGTCCAGTTCCCGATGCTTTGGGACGAGTCAACAAGTTAGAGTTAATACCTATAGAAGAGTTGGGACGTCCTAGAATTGACGTGGTGATTAACTGTTCTGGCGTATTCCGTGACTTGTTTATCAACCAGATGAATCTGCTAGATCAAGCTGTGAAAATGGCTGCGGAAGCAGATGAACCCCTGGAAATGAACTACGTCCGCAAACACGCTTTGCAACAAGCACAGGAAATGGGGATTAATCTGCGTCAAGCAGCAACTCGCGTCTTTTCCAACGCTTCTGGTTCTTATTCGTCTAATATCAATTTGGCGGTAGAAAACAGCACTTGGGAAAGCGAAGCGGAATTGCAGGAAATGTACCTCAACCGCAAATCCTTTGCCTTCAGTGCCGATAACCCCGGTACGATGGATGAATCCAGGAAAATTTTTGAAAGTACTCTCAAAACTGCTGAGATGACTTTCCAAAACCTCGACTCTTCGGAAATTAGCTTAACTGACGTTTCTCATTACTTCGATTCTGATCCCACTAAGGTTGTCGCAAGTCTGCGTGGTGATGGTAAAACACCAGCATCTTACATTGCAGATACAACTACTGCTAACGCTCAAGTGCGGACTTTATCAGAAACCGTGCGTTTGGATACTCGTACTAAATTATTAAATCCCAAATGGTACGAGGGAATGCTAGCTCACGGTTACGAAGGTGTGCGCGAACTCTCCAAACGCTTAGTAAACACGATGGGTTGGAGTGCGACTGCTGGTGCTGTTGATAACTGGGTTTACGAGGATGTAAACACCACGTTTATCCACGATGAAGAAATGCAAAAGCGGTTGATGAACATGAACCCCCATTCTTTCCGCAAGATTGTATCGACTTTGTTGGAAGTGAATGGACGTGGTTATTGGGAGACAAGCGAGAGTAATTTGGAAAAATTGCGTGAGTTGTATCAGGAAGTTGAGGATCGAATTGAGGGAATTGATTAGGTTATAACGGTGTAGAAACGACCAATGTAGAGACGCGCCATGGCGCGTCTCTACAATTATCTATGCCGATAAATCTATGAAGCCCAAGTTCAAAGACAAATATCGAGTTGAATCAATTCGATTACCAAATCGAGATTACGCTGCAAATGGATTATATTTTGTGACTATATGCACGTGCGATCGCACTTGTTTTTTTGGTGATGTAATTGATGGGAAAGTAGATTTATCAGCAATTGGGCAAATAGCACAACTATATTGGGCAGAAATCCCCAGTCATTTTGAGCATACGTATATAGATGTTTATGCGATCATGCCAAATCATGTACATGGCATTGTTGTCATAGACAGACCACATAATGTAGAGAAGCGCCACGGCGCGTCTCTACACCCCGTCTCTTCTCCACAAAACCCAGTCAATAGACCAATCAAATCAATTTGCTTCCCTAAAACGTGGTTCATTACAGGCTATTATTAACGCTTATAAATCATCTGTAACCCGTTGGTGTAGAAAAAATGGTCAAGAACATTTTGGCTGGCAATCAAGATTTTATGACCATATTATTCGTGCTGATGGTTCTTTAGACCGAATTCGAGAATACATTGCCAACAACCCTGCCAAATGGGAAGATGACAAGGATAATCCAGCCAATTTATGGATGTGATCAATGAATAGATGTAGATTATCGACATACAAAATTTTGTAGAGACGTGCCATGGCACGTCTCTACAATTTCTCTTTAGATGATAAATTATTCTATCACTTATTGTTGATTATCCTCTTGAATACTTACTATCATTCTCTGAGCAACTGATCTATGAAGTATGCCTTGAACTGCTTCATTCATACCCTGTCAAGACGCACTGCAAAATGTAGAAATTATTATGCAGGAGTGGATAGAAACTGCTCAAGAATTAGGACGTTCGATTCCTGAACCAAGACGGCGTTTGATGTCGGCCTAATTGATGAATGCTAAGTGCGATCGCTCATCTTTTCCACAGTGCGATCGCCTGATTTGTGAGTTTTTCTGCAAGGCGATCGCCCCACCTTCTCTACAGTGCGATCGCTCTCATCTTCTCACAGTGCGATCGCCTAATTTTCGATATTTTCCGCAAGTCCCTTATCTTTATCATACAGACGATACTTACCCTGTGGAAACATTGCTTCAAAGAAAAGGCAAATCTTCTGCTAGCTTGTCAGAAGAAGACATTTTGTCAGGGTTTGTGTTAAATATTGATATGATTTGGTAAATAGTGACGTTTGTCAAGCACATGGAAAGAGATACTTATGCTCAACAACTAGAATTATTTGAATTATTTCAACCGATCAATGTCATCAGTTGCCAAACTAAATTTACATTTGTAGACTTATTTGCTGGCATAGGCGGATTTAGAGGTTGTTTGAAAAGTTGGGAATGTTGTAAAAAAGCTCTCTCAGTATACGCTGTGAATAGATACTAAACAGCACCGAGAGAGTGGTATGAGTAAAGCATACAAGAGCAACCTAACCCTGGCACAATATAAATTTCTCAGTGACATGATTCCAGAGCCAAAACCGGGTGGTCGAAAGCGTGAAGTTGATATGTGGGAGGTTCTCAACGCGATTTTCTACATTTTGGTAGAAGGAGTCAGATGGCGATCGCTACCAGGAGATTTTCCTGCTTGGCAAACGGTCTATACATACTTTCGCAATTGGCGTAAAGACGGGACTTGGCTAAAAATCCACGATAGTCTCAGAGAATGGGTTCGCATAGAACATCAACGTCATCCCAGTCCATCAGAAGTACAATCGACAGCCAAAGCGTTAAGAGTGCAGCGATGGTGAGTCAAGCAGTGGGTTGGCGAGCGTGGTAAGAAAATCAAAGGACGCAAGCGATTCAAGACGGTCGATACTTTGGGATTAGTGTTGAGGGCTTTAGTCACTGCAGCCAATAAAGTCAGGAACGGAGAAGGGGGAAAACAAGTTCTCAAACGGGTCAAACAGTCTCATCACAAGATATCTCGTTTGACCACTATCTGGGTAGATGGTGGTTTTGATGGAGAACCTTTCATGCAGTGGGTAATGAATTTTTGCCGTTGGATTGTGCAGGTAGTGTTGCGCTCCCAAGAAGCTAAAGGTTTTGTCTTGCTCAAAAAACGTTGGGTTGTAGAGCGAACTTTTGGTTGGCTGATGGGATGTCGCCGATTAGTTCGAGACTATGAGTTATTGCCAGAAACATCCGAGACGTTTATTTACCTTGCCATGATCCGCATCATGGTGAGGCGATTAGCATAAAATTTGACCCCTCAAAACTTTTCAAACAACCTCTTAGAGCCTTGGCGACTTCCAGTCGCGGCTACACATACAAAACCCACCTGCGTGGGTTCAAAAAGCTTGATTTTCGGTTAGTCCGCGCAGACGGACTTCCCTACAGGAAGCCGCTACGCGTCGAGCTTGTGTAGTAGCGAATTATATTCGCCTAATACTTTTCAAACTGTACTGAGTTTTTTTTATTTATAGCTAATTATTTATGTAAGTAGGTGGGCGGGAAAAAACCCAACTATGTTAAGATAAGTAAATACGGAGAATCTACCTACCGAGGTGATGAATGATATGGGCGCTCGTTTAAGGGTATTCCTCACGCGTGAGCAAGACCTAACCCTGTTAAACCTGAGAACTGCGGATGTCCCACAGAAAGTACTAGACCGAGCAGAGGTAATCAGATTAAACGCACATGGTTGGTACGTTGAGAAAATAGCTGCTCACTTTAACTGGACTGCACAAACAGTCAGAGAAGTTTTACATAAATGGCAAAAACTGGGTCTAGAAGGACTTTGGGAATTACCAGGTCGAGGGGGAAAACCAAAGTGGAAGGAACAGGACATTGTGTTTTTGGAAGAATGCCTCAAAAAAGAACCACGTACATACAACAGTCTTCAACTAGCGCAGAAATTAGAAGGCGATCACAACGTTAAAATTGAGTCCCGACAGATTAAGACGGGTGCTCAAAAAAAAGGGATCAATTGAAACGTACAAGAAGAGCCACAAAGGAAAACAAGACCCCGTAGTACGAGGAAGCGAAACAAGCAGACCTAGATATGTTGGAATTATCTGCTGCTGCGGGGAGAAATAGACCTAAAGTGCATTCTAGATGAATCAGGTTTTGTGCGTGGAGTGAACCAGGTTACACCTATTACTTCAGAGGGAGCAAAACACCTGGGAACAAACTAAGCGTCGTGGTCGGAGATTAAGTATTATCGCTTCTTCAAACCTTTAATCAGCTTTGTTTACGGTCTGATTATTGGTGGTGTTGTCAAATCTTATATTCAAAATGATGGAGCTTGAAGCGACTGAAGCTCAAAAGACTGGACGTATCAGAGTGATTGTACAGGATAACGGACCGATACACCGATGTAAAGAAGTGCAAAAGCTATGGTCAAAGTGGGAAGACATGGGTTTGTACATCTTTTTCTTACCCGCATACTGCTCCCAGATGAACCCAATTGAATTGGAGTGGCAGCACCTGAAAAAAGACGAACTATGTGGGCAAATATTTGATGATGAGTTAGACCTGGCTTACGCCGTGATTGATGGCGTTAAAGCTAGGGGAGAAAAAGGCAACTACAGTACACGACGTATTAAATTTAACTCTAATACCTATGGTTAAGTTTTCGTTACATAGTTATAAATTTTCCTGCCCACCTACTTATCACTAATCAAAGGTAGTGTAAGCATATTTACTAAAACTTAAACATGTAAAGCTATGTAAAATCTAATACATCACAAAATTAACATAAGCTTAACTTTAGCCTTCGCACAGAAATATTTTGCTTGCTGATTGAAAATTCCAGTTCTTGAGAAATTTCGTTTTGTTCTTTCTCAAAACGCATTTTCTTTATGTGTCAGAAATAATTTTGTGGTATTGATTGTGCTTAAAAATACATAAAATAATTTTATATATTAAGTTGAGAATATCTTGTATCAAGCAAAAATCAAGTTTACAAAAGCTTAATAGAATGCTCATTTACACAGAACTCTGGGTGGTAAAAACCAATACGGTTGGTGTTAAGGATTTTTCGTTATAATTTTGGCGTTGTAGAGAGACGCGAAATTTCGCGTCTCTACTTCTCTACTAAACGATTCGCAGCAGCAACTTCAGCAGTGTTGGAATATAATTCTCTACCAATACTGCAAGGGATAGGATTTTTCGTTATAATTTTGGCGTTGTAGAGACGCGAAATTACACGCGTCTCTACAGGGTTTAAATGTCATAACTGAAAACTGATCATTTTGAAGTGGTGGTTGACTTTGCGATCGCCTGTAACTGCAATCCCTGTGGATAACTTCCTTCCTCTTTAATTCGCTTAATCTCAGCATCAGTGATCCGCAAAGCGAGATTTTGCGATAGTGTTCGGACAATATCGCCTCGGTCAATAATACCTGCAACAGCACCCGCAGGTGAAAGCACGGTGACACGGGGTAAATGTTCGTTTTCCAGCTTGTTAATAATTTCCGCAATATTAGTTGACTCTTCAACACTAGGAATTTGCGTGAGGGGATGGACGATCGCATTCAAAGTCTTGGTTTCCCATTCACTTCTTTCTACAGTTCGCAAATCATCAATGGCTACCATACCTCGATAACGCCCATCAGATTCAGCAAAATAAACCTGTACAGGAGTAGTTTCTAATAAATACAAGTCAGCAAAGGAACGTAAAGTCTGGTTAGCATCGATGATGCGAAAGTCGCGAGTCATAGCGTCACTTGCTTTGAGCTTAAGCAAAGTTTCTTGCAAAGTCGTCACGCGATCATAAGTAGTGGCGTTGCGGATACCAAACCAACCCAACAAAGCAATCCATAAACCCGTAACTAGTTCACCTGTAAAGTAGTCTACTGCCAAACCGAGAGCGATCGCAGCATAGCCTAAAAATTGTCCTGTTTTTGCTGCCCAATGCACAGCTTGAAAGCGATTACCTGTAGCTTTCCAGACTGCTGCTTTTAATACCTGTCCGCCATCTAAAGGTAAGCCAGGAATCAAATTAAATAAGGCTAAGACTAAATTAATTCTCGCTAAATCTCCAGTGATTAATCGCAAAGGGCTAGTGTCAGGTAATACGTTATAAGCTAGATATAGCAGCAAAAATAGGGCGATGCTAACTACTGGGCCAGCGATCGCCACTTGAAATGCTTTACCAGGAGTTTTCGATTCTTCTTCAATAGCAGCAATCCCACCAAACAAAAATAAAGTAATAGAATTAACTTTAATACCTTGCGATCGCGCCACCAAACTATGACCCAACTCGTGTAGCAACACCGAAGCAAACAGCAGTAAGGCCATGACTACTCCTGCACTCCAAGCCCAGATTCTCCCTAATTCCTGGTAAGCTACACCAAAGTTGAGGATTGCTAACCCTAAAATCACAAACCACAAGGGGTCTAAAAATAGAGGAATTCCAAATAAAGATCCTATTCGCCAATTTGTATTTTTTTGCATTTTTATTTCCTAAATTATTAAGGTTTGTTAAGCTGAGACGCACTTAATTTTTCAAGCTGAAAATCTCACAGCAAGGCTTTCAGGCTCCAAAAAGTACAATTTAGATGCGCGACAGCTTAGTAGATAGTTGGAGTGTATGCGTCAACTAAATCATTGTAAAACTTCCCAAACTAAGACAAGTGCCGTTGGGAAGTGTGAAAGCGGTTAGTTACCAAAATAAAGCTTCTATGGCTTACGCAACTGGCATATTGGTAGAGTGGCGTCAGATGTAAACAACAAGATCCCCGACTTTTTGGAAAAGTCGGGGATCTGGCTCTCTCAATTTTTACAACCCCTATACGGATTGCTATAGTATTTTTTTAATCGGTATTATCTTGACCGCCTATTTTCGACTCAATTCAGCGATCCCTTGAAGCCAATCGGCCCTTCTCCTTGATAAGTCATAGTTCCGTTCAAAGTTTTGCCGCCATCATTAGAACTAACGTTGAGCGCAACTACATTTTGATTCTCGCGATAGCCAATAATCCAGAGACCTCCTGGATTCCATGGAGCAGATGAGCCTCCCCATTGATTCTCTACCTTGTAGTTGTTGCTCCCTAACAAAGTTGCTTTGAAGCCGATGGGTCCTTCACCACTGTAAGTCATGGTTCCATTGAGGGTTTGTCCATCATCATTGGATGTGATGTTGATCGCAACTACATTTTGGTTGTTGCGACAGCCCAAAGCCCACATACCACCGACATTCCAAGGGGCTGAACTTCCTCCCCACTGATTCTCTACTGTATAAGCACCACCTTCAGCCTTTGTACCTTGGAAACCAATAGGCCCCTCACCTTTGTAAGTCATGGTTCCATTTAAGGATTTTCCGCCATCGCTAGACTGAACATTGATCGCGACGACATTTTGGTTAGCACGATAACCGATTACCCATGTACCACCAGGATTCCAAGGAGCGGAACTTCCTCCCCATTGGTTTTCGACTATGTAATTATTACTACCTGAACGGGTAGCCCGAAAACCAATAGGCCCCTCACCTTCATAAGTCATGGTTCCATTGAGGGTTTGTCCGCCATTGTCAGATTTCACATCTATAGCGACGACGTTCTGATTAGAACGAGCACCGATCACCCACTTGCCACCTTCATTCCATGGAGCAGAAGAGCCACCCCACTGATTTTGCACTTGATATAGCGTCATATTTTTGTAATCGCTATAAGGTTTACATTCGTTAATTTGTCATAACTTTAATAGTAGTTCAAGGGCAGTTAAGGCAGTTAAGGCAGTTAGTAATTAAACGTAACAGTTCAGGTTATTTAGTATACAATTAACTAGATAAAATTCGTTAAATTAAGTTTATTCAAGGTCTCTAATATCTTGTCATCAGATTAAAATTGTACCAGCTAAAGTAAGCATCTATTTCAATTCATTCACACTTAATAAATGACTATAAAATTCAATTAGGTTAACTCATTTAAATTGATATAGCACTCCTAAATCATAAGCCCTTCAGGCAGGCTGCGCCAACGTGAACAACAATATCTCCAGACTTAATTACAATGAGTATGTGGTTAATTGTTGGTTGGCATTTGTCCCAACCAACAAACAACAAACAACCAACAACCAATTTGATGCTATACAGAAGATTTGGTCGTACAGAATTACAGATGCCTGTGTTTTCCTGTGGAGGTATGCGATACCAATATAAATGGCAAGATGTACCACAGTGGCAGATTCCCGGCGATAATCAGGCAAATTTGGAAGCGACAATTCAACGCTCTATAGAATTAGGCATTAATCACATCGAAACTGCCCGTGGTTATGGTAGTTCGGAAATGCAGCTGGGTAAATTTTTGCCTCAGCTTGCTCGTGACAAATTAATTGTTCAGACTAAAATCAGTTCCGGCGCAGATGGAAAGAAATTTCTCAGCGAATTTGAAAAATCACTCCGATATCTGCGTTTAGATTATATTGATTTATTGGGAATACACGGTATCAATAATTCTGAATTATTGAACTACATCATTCGTCCGGGTAGTTGTTTAGAAGCGGCACAAAAATTACAAGCTCAAGGTAAAGTCAGATTTATTGGCTTTTCTACCCATGCTTCGACAGATACTATTATCCAAGCAATTAACACTAATCAATTCGATTACGTGAATTTGCACTGGTATTACATTAATCAATTGAATTGGCCTGCTATTGAGGCTGCTACTGAACATGATATGGGTGTGTTTATTATTAGTCCATCTGATAAGGGAGGAAAGTTATATAATCCACCAGAAAAGTTAGTTAAACTTTGTTCTCCTTTGAGTCCGATGGTGTTTAATGATTTGTTTTGTCTAAGTCATCCCCAAGTACATACTTTAAGTTTGGGAGCAGCAAAACCCACAGACTTTGATGAACACTTGAAAACTTTAGATTTGCTAGATCAAGCCTCGGAAATTTTGCCACCAATTTTGACACGTTTAGAGGAAGAAGCCATTACTATTCTAGGAGAAGATTGGGTTAAAACTTGGCATGTTAATTTACCCACCTACGAACAAACTCCTGGACAGGTGAATATTCCGGTAATTTTGTGGCTATGGAATTTAGCGATCGCCTACGACATGATAGATTATGCCAAAATGCGCTACAACCGACTTGGCAATGGTAGTCACTGGTTTGCTGGTGCAAAAGCAGAGCAAATAGATAAATTAGACTTGCAGCCATGTCTGAGTCGCAGTCCTCATGCAGACAAAATTCCTAGCATTCTTGCACAAGCACATCAAATCTTGCAAGGTGAAGCAGTACAGAGATTTTCACAGAGTTAATTGACCAAAATCTAAGAAAATAATAACTGCAAACCAATTTTGCTAATGTATTTGCTTGGTGTAAATCTTATGATTCTTAAACGTCGGCATTTTCTAGTTTTACTTGGTGCAGGTATAGGCGCTTTTGCTTTAGATTCCTGCGCCTCTGCAAGCACTCCTGATCCCACTTCTTCAGCTTCTCCAACTTCTGCAAGTTCCAATAAGTCAAATAATTCTGGAGCAATTGAACTACCAGCTTTGCCTTATGATTACAATGCCTTAGAACCACACATTGATGAAGCCACAATGCGCTTCCACCATGACAAACACCATGCAGCCTATGTCAAAAATCTGAATGCAGCATTAGACAAATATCCAGACCTCAAAAACAAAAGCGTAGAAGATTTACTGCGTGATCTCAACAGCGTTCCTGAAGATATTCGCACAACGGTACGCAATAATGGTGGTGGTCATATTAACCACTCAATGTTTTGGCTGATCATGAAACCCAACGGTGGTGGTGAACCAACCGGGGCGATCGCTGAGGCTATCAAAGAAAATTTTGGTAGTTTTGCAGATTTCAAAAAACAGTTCAACGATGCAGGTGGTAAACGTTTTGGTAGTGGCTGGTCTTGGCTTGTCCGCAATCAAGACGGTAAGCTTGAAGTTGTCAGTACGCCTAATCAAGATACTCCTTTGAGTGAAGGCAAATATCCGATTATGGGTAATGATGTATGGGAACATGCTTATTACCTCAAATACCAAAACCGCCGCGCCGATTATTTAGATGCTTGGTGGAATGTGCTGAACTGGGATGAAATTAATAACCGATTCGCAGCAGCAACTTCAGCAGTTTAACGAATCACTATCTAGCACCTGGCCCTGGCGATGTTCCTAATCACAGGCTAGGTGTTACAACGTTTTGCTTCGGCGTCTGCTCTGGGGATGGGGCATTTTTATTTTTGTTTCATTTGGCGTTGCAATTGTTTCAATGTTTGATACATATCAGGTAAGCGATTTAAAATAGCAGACACTTTCACAAAATGTTTGTGAGGTAAGGCAGGAAGACCAGAGACAATTTCTCCTGGTGCAACATCACTGTGAATACCGGCTTTCGCAGAGGCGATCGCACCATCACCGATTGTCACTTGGTTAGCAATTCCTGATTGTCCTGCCAAAATGACCCGATTACCGAGGGTAACACCTCCTGCAATCCCAGATTGACCTGCTAATGCACAACCTGCACCAATTTGGCAACCGTGACCAATTTGTACTAAATTGTCAATAATAGTATAGCGTCCAACCCGTGTTTCGCCGACGGCGGGACGATCAATGGCACTGTTGCAGCCAACGACAACACCATCTTCTAAAACTGTATAACCAGATTGTTCCATTTTCAGCCAACCAGTAGCAGTCGGTACAAAGCCAAAGCCTTCCGCACCAATGACAGCACCACTGTGAATTTCACAATCTGCACCAATGAGAGTACGTTCGTGGATTGTGCTGTTAGCATGTAAAGTTGTGCGATCGCCTAGCTTCGCATCAGGATAAATCACAACATTGGCATGGAGACATACGCCATCACCAATTTCTACTCCATCATGAACTACAACATGAGGGCCAATGTAAACATCATTGCCAATTTTCACATTCTGACTAATTACGGCACTAGGATGAATCTCTGGAGTCGGACGCCAAGGTTGATAGAAAAATTTGAGCGTTCTTGCAAATATTAGTTTTGGTTCTGGAGTAGCAATCCAAGCAATTCCACGTTCTTGTGCTTGTGTCTGTAGCGCTTCATTTTGGGGCAAAATCAAAGCGCTTGCAGATGTCTTACCTACCATTGCGGCAAATTTTGGCCCTTCAATGTAGCTAATAGTTCCGCTTGTTGCTTCATCAACTGCTGCTATTCCAGCAATTTCTGGATTATTGTCTTTATCGAAATTAAGACTATTAGAGGCCGCAGCATCACCAAGTTTCGCCAGTATATCGCTAAATTTCATAGTTGTTAGTGGTTGTAGAGTAGAGACGTGCCATGACACGTCTGTACAGTTGTTAGTGGTTGTAGAGTAGAGACGTGCCATGACACGTCTGTACAGTTGTTAGTGGTTGTAGAGACGTACCATGACACGTCTCTACAGTTGTTAGTGATTGTAGAGACGTACCATGACACGTCTCTACAGTTGTTAGTGATTGTAGAGACGTACCATGACACGTCTGTACAGTTGTTAGTGATTGTAGAGACGTGCCATGAAACGTCTGTACAGTTGTTAGTGGTTGGTGGTTAGTTTTCTCCCTTATCCTTGATCCTCAATTCCCAATTACTCCTTCAATAGCAAATAATATAGAGTACCATTACCACCTGTAATCCCGGCGCGATCGCCTGCTAATTTACCAGTTCCCATAAAATAATCTACCCGTCCTGGGCCTTTGATCGCGCTACCAGTATCTTGATCGAGAACGAAGCGACTGACTTGACGTTTAACCAGTGTTCCTCTATCAGCAGGATAAGGAAATGAGTTATTAATTATTGCTAGTGCGCCCGGTGGCATGAGAGATTTATCTGTGGCGATGGAACGTTCTGGTGTAACTGGTACGCTAATACTGCCAGTTGCAGGCGCACCGCCAGTTTCTTTGAAAAAGACGAAGCGTTCCCAGCGCGGTAGATAACTATTCATCTCTTTAGGATGTTGCTGGAAGTATTGAATTAGGGTAGGCATTGTTAAACTTTGTAAAGGTAACTTGCCATCTTTCGCTAGTTCTTTACCGATGCTAGTCCAAGGATAATCAGTCCCTCCGGCGTAGCCAACAGAGGTTCTTTTACCATTAGTTAATCTTAGTTGGGCAGAACCTTGGATATGTACTAGATATGCATCTAGGCGATCGCGAAACCAAAATAATTCCAAACCGTGTAATTGACTTTTCTCACCCAATAAACCATCTTTTCCTTCTAAGTCTAGACGTTTGGGATGTGGTTTTATCCATGTGTCAATATTGGGTGGTAGTCGATAAAGAGGATATTTATATACTGAAGTGCGAACTCTACTGGCAGTATAAACTGGTTCATAATAGGCAGTGAATTTGACAGTACCTTTGCCGTCATTGCCAACTGATTGATAAAAATCAAATTCTTGACGCACAGCAGCTTGCAGTTGATCTGGTGATTTAGAGCTAACCACCAACTCACGGAAACGCAGCAAGCTACGACGGACGCGAGCAATGGTGATTTCAGAAATAGGATAATTTTGATATGCTGCTCGTGCCTTCTCTGTTGTCAGGTAACGTAAACTGTTGTCAATAGATGCCAACATTGCTTTGCGATCGCCTCGTTTGCTCTTTCCACCCCAAAGTTGTTCATCCCAACCCAAGCATTGACGAATGGGTTTACAATCAGTGCCTAAAGTTACCAGTTTTAGTGGTGGTGATAACTCTGGTGGCGGTGAAGGTTCGGTGGAGTTGGTTGGTGGTGATGGCAAAGGCGGTATGTTAATCGGAATAGATACCTGAGCCAATCCAGAGAAAACAGGATTTACAAGGCTAATTCCTAAACTCAAGCAAACCAAAGCAAGCGTTTTTCTCATGATTTATGTAAATCTTTCGACACTAGAGCTAAAAAGTGGTTCCACACGAATAGCCACAATCCGCAAGGGACGCACAACCATGTATTCACCTTGAATATTTTTGATCGGTACGTTTATAAAGTCATCGGAGGCGGATTTTGGCATCAGTTCGCCACTATACCACTTCTGAAAATCCTGAATCGTCGGAAACCGCACCTCTTCCCTATGACCACTTGCCATTAGTAAGTGTACTGCGTATTCATTAGGTGTTCTAGGCATACTGTTTGAATCATTTAAAACACATGCAACCCATTTTGGACTACGCACTACCCAAATGGGAAGAGTGAAGAAAACACAGTTGAGACTATGACAGTTGTTATCCTAGTGAGGGTTCCCGGTTGGGAGATTGGATACAAGAGGGACAAGAGAACAATAACTAATGACTAATGACTATTGACTAATGACTAATGACTAATGACTAATGACTATTGACCAACCACTAACCTTAACAAAAATTTTGTTTTTATAACTTCATATTTTATGAGTCAAGACTCATAAAATATGAAAAATCTAAGACTTGTAAACTATATTTTTCTCTAGATGAGTAATCCAAAATCTAAAATCGAATGATTCTGGACTTTATTATTAAAAAAGTAAAGTTTAGTTTCAAACAAAAACATTCTTCTCTAAAATAGTGCTAATTTAATAATTGAAGCAAACTAAAGCTTCCCTGGCAGATAAAACAGCTTAGATGAATAAACTAGAAAG
Source organism: Nostochopsis sp. (assembly GCA_051172755.1). GTDB lineage: Bacteria > Cyanobacteriota > Cyanobacteriia > Cyanobacteriales > Nostocaceae > Pelatocladus. The sequence goes on from JBMNDX010000001.1 coordinate 500,255, forward strand.
AGGTAAAGACGCTGTTGGAAATCAATCTGTCTCGTTATCAAACAACAACACCTAACTCTAAAGGCAATGTTTCCTCATAGTGAAAGAAAGGGGGCGCTGTAACTGCTTGACTTCACTAAAGTCAAAAGGTGATTCACCCAGTACATCCCTGGCTAATGATTAACGATGAGAGGAAATAAATTAGCTATTAGTTGCTTAGGTGTTGTTGTTTTTTGACATCCTCCCACGGCTAAAAGCCGATTCCCCATTTTGGACTACTAGTACTTCACCACACAAACTATGCTGGGTTCGTAGTCAGCGCAAGGTAGCGCTCACGCTGTGCGTAAAGCGCTCATAGAGGACTAAAGTTCTCACTACGAACCTTTCAAAGTTGGCTTGACGGACTACTAGGTGTAAGCTGGTACGAAGTGGAATAGCACGAGATATTTAAAATATTTGAAATAGAGCCTTATGTCAATAATTGCTCTGAGAGCATGGTATCTAGAAAATTACGAGCCGATACAAGAACTGGAAAAACGCCCACCGGATATTCGCCTCAACAAAAAGAGTTTGCTGAAATCGGGGTTAAGAGCAGATTTTTTAGAAGAGAGCGACCATATTAGACAATCAACGTGGTTTGGTCGCTATCTAGAAGGGGAAAATATTGAATTTTATATAGAAGGTAGTGGCGGCTATTGTGTGGCTAATATTGACTTGATTAGTCACGAAATTTATTTCACGAAGCAGTCAGTCTTAGCACAGTTAGAACCGACAATATTTTTTTGTTATCAAACAGAATATGCTCCAACAACTGATGCATTGCGGGAAGCATTATTGGTAAGTGTGGAAAAATTGAACTTGCGATCGCGTCTGCCTTTAAAATTAGTAGAATCTCACCGTCCTCAAGAAGCTCCTCTACGACTGGGAAGCGCTATGATGCGAAAAATTCGTAGAAGTTTGTTGTTTATTGCAGATACGACACCTATTGCCAAGATAGAAGGTAAACAAACTGCTCAATTAATTCCTAGTCCAAGCGTTTGTGTGGAAATTGGCTATGCAATTAGCAGCAAAAGGTCTGAGCAAATTTTACTAGCACAAATGCAGCGTCCTGATTTTCCAGGACAGTTTCCTTTTGATTTACCACCTACACAAATTTTACAATTTCAAGACACTGTAGAATTAGATAAAATTTTGCTGCCAACAATTGAAAGTCTACTAGCGCGATTTAAATTGTTTTTGTGAACTACCTACACTGTACTCTTCGAGTACAGTTTAGGCTTCCCAATTCACGGGGAATTGCCTCTGTCGTCATAGATTTTTTACGTCCTGATGTTCAGACAACAATTAGAATTGACATAGTGTGTTTTGGTTTGGAAAGTGTCTGATTCTGTGTCTCTTCGCGATCGCTACCTCGCTTTAGTTGATGAAATAGTTGAAACCACCCTCAAGGGCAAGATCAGTTCTGTTGAGCAAGTGTATCAAATGTTGCTCAAAGGTATCACGGCTGGGACGGGGGAAATTTTGGAATTGGCGTTGAGCGATCGCTTGAATAGCATTCAGCAACAAGTGGACAACGAAAAGGACGAACTCAAAAAAGCCAAAGCTAGCCGTAGTTTGAGAGCGATAAAGACAATCCAAGCTCAATGGCAACGGGTTGAAGAACAAAACAAAGCTACAGAAACTACTGCGACCGCAGTTAAAGAAATTACCACAGCATCACCCGGAGAACAACTAGCTACTTTTTTACGTGTCACCGATCCAAATAGTCAGTATCGCCTCAACTTACAACAGCTTCAGCAATTGTCAAAAGCTTTACAACAGTTTGCTCAACCAAATTCTGATTTACAGCAAATCTCAGAAGGTATTACCCGTGGTGTTGCATCTTGGCAGCGACTGCAAGACTATTTAGTTAGCTGGATGTATGAGCAAAATCGGGAATCCTTGGGTTTTGGGGGTATCCCAGGCGAAAGCGGTCCTTGGTCAACTTGGGCCAAGCAAGTACAAAGCGAGTTACCTCATGCACTATTTCGTGTCTTTGCAACAAGGAAATCTGTCATTGATTTTGCCAGACAGCAGCATCATATTAGCCTCAGAGATTGGGTGGAGATTACAATAATTTTCCAATACTTGCAACGAGGATTAGTCCACTGGTTTGACCAACAACCTTACAATGTGAAAGCCGGATCAAAGCTTTCTATTTCTACATATTTGACTTTTGCAGTGATCTGGAGTCAACTGGCAAGTGGTTTTAGTGAAAATATCGGCTACAGTAATGCAGCCTCACAGGTGATGTTACAAATTTTGCGAGTGTTTGCCCAGAGTCAGTATTTTCCCTTATATGGCGGCATCTTTGCTTCTTTTTCTGGTAATTACTTGCGCGATACCTTGAACTATCTGGATGAACCATTGCGAAAAGTCGAAGGTACGCAAGAAAAAGCCCGGATATTAACAATTTTAGGCTATTCACAACGGGCTTTGGGACAATATGACAGTTCAATTAATTTTCATCAACAGGCTTTAGAGATTGCTCGTCATGCAGGCGATCGCTCCTGTGAAATAGCTAATCTCAACCATCTGAGCCGTACTTATGTGGAAGAGCAAAGATATCCAGAAGCAATAGATTACAGTCAAAGAGCATTAATCATGAGTCGGCAAACAGGGGATAAAACAGGAGAAGCCTATGCTTTGGTAAACTTGGGTTACAGCGAAGTTATGCAAGCTCAAGAAGAAGAGGAAATCGAACCAGAAACCTATGAAATGCAAATTAACTATTTACAACAAGGTTTAAAACTATCCGAACAATTAGGCGATGTGCAAAGTAAAGCTTTGTGTTTAAGTAGTTTAGGTATTGCTTATTTAGTCATTGGAGATTCACAAAACGCCATTAAAAATTTAGAAGAAGGCTTTAAAACAGCGCAGATATCCGGTGATTTATATCTCCAAGGATTAAATTTAGCTCATTTAGGTGAAGCAAATTATAACTCCGCAAATTTTTCCAGAGCGATTTACACAGGTTGCTTAGGAATGTATTTGTTATACCAAATTGCTTCCCTAGAGTGGCTAAAAGCAGGGAGTTTATTAATAATATTACAAGCTCAACTTGGGGTAGAAGCTTTCCAAAACGCATTGCAGCAAAATCGCCCGAAAATCATTTCTGTAATTGGTGTGGATGGGTACGATTATATTCCAGAGTTGTTAGAAGAATATAAGCGTGGGATATAGATATCCACAGTAATGACATAGTTGCGGACGTAAAATCTCAAACCGATCTACTTAGGGCTTGCTGACTACAACAAAATTAATTGACTAATGCGTTTTAATACACTTAGTATCTGTTGAAATTCGGCATCTCGTTCAATTGATAATGCATAAGAACGAGCATATATTGGCTTTTCTTGCTGAACCAGCTTGACAAAAACAAACTCTCTACCGTTGACAAGTAACCCAAAATTTGGTTGTTCAATATTGGGAGTATCAAGCATATAAGCAAGTGCTTGGGGTAATGCGGTTAAGACATCAAATTTAGTGCTTTTAGATTCAATAACTAGTATCCAAAGACGTTTTTGAATTACTAAAACATCAATATTACCTTTGACTATTATGCTTTCATCTACAGCCGAAATATCAGTAGATTTTTCAGTTTCAATTTCAAAAGGTGGCTGATAAAAACCTGCTAAATCTAGCAGTGGAGATAGCACTACCATCTTCACCGCTTCTTCTGACATTGGACGACGTTGAGTTAAATTTAAATAGTTACTTTTAACTCGTTCGAGCGATAAATTTTCTGCATCCTTCAACGATGGTAAATCATTTGTCCATTCTGTAAAAAAATCAGCATTTGTAACCAATTGCAAACCAAATTTTTCTTCTAGTTCGTAAAGGCTGATATCCCGCGCTTGGATTGTTTGTACCATAATTAATTGAGGAATAAGAAATACATCTGTATTATATTATGTCGCCTCTGCGGACTCTGTACATACTGGTTTGTAAGTTTTAGGACGGGTCTAGGGAGTACATTGAGGGTGGGGAGGGATAGCGATACCGTTGAACTATCCTGGTAGGCGATACATAATCACCTTGGCTTTAGAATTTTCTTCTACAAAAACTAAATACTCACCATTAGAACGACGAAAAGCGCGAATTCCAAAGGGTATGTCAACCCAGCCAACTTTGCTACCAACTTCGGGGCCTGGTTTCAACTGTTGTACTTGTTTTCCTGTGGTGGTGTCGTAGACAAATACGTCTGGGGTTTTACTGCTGGCAGCAAATACTCTGTTACCAGCTACATCCATTGCTTTCATGTGCAATTTGGGATCGCGTTTGACTTCATATGGTAATGCTATGCGCCAGCGTATTTTTTTGGCTTTGTTCCAATTATCGTAGCGGATGATTTCTGTACCAACCAATCCCCAATCACCATCAATGTTGGGGCGATCGCTTGTATAACCGCTTAAATACATCGCATCTTGTTCGGGAAAATATCTTATTCTGGTAATAGTTTTAAATGGTTGAGGCATGGGTGTCTTCTGCACAGTTTTGGTACTGTAAACCGGACAACCATGAGCATTTAATCCACCAAAGCGGTAATGTTTAATGTAGCCATCTTCTGCTGCTTGCCAAACATCTCCTTTATTATCTATTTCCCAACCCCAAACAGAATCATCTTTTTCACCTGTAGCTTGATATTCCTTGGCTTGAGGTGAACCGTCGCCATTTGCATCAATCCATATCCAACTACTATTTGTTGGTTCGTTGGCTAGCCAGTCTTCTTTGCCTTTGCTAAATATACCGCAGGGAACCGCAATTTCTCCATCAAAACGATACATTAATAAGCGTTCTGACATCATTTCTGAAGAGAGATATAACAAACGTTTTCCCTGTAAACGTCGAACAAAAGCTGCTGTGGGTGTGGTGTGTAGTCTGGCATCATTAGGGTAGCGGAATCGATCTAAGGTATAGCCTTTGTATTGCCATTCTTTACCACTATCTTTGCTGTAATCCATAATGAAATGTTCGTCTTTGGTGAAGACGTTGGCGCCATCTGTACCGACATCAGCATCAGCAGTATCTAAAAATTGTAAACCCAGTAATTGCCATTGTAATTTGCCGGATGCAGAGAGTTTGCGTAAGTCTACCCCGGAACGATTGAAACCAACGTTGCTAACATAGATATTTCCGCCTGCATCTGTACCGACTCCACTCAAACCGTAAAATTTTAAAGCTCCAATTTCGCCACGATTACCTGAATAAACACCGCCTTGAGTACCAAAAGTGCCTACTTGTTTGGGTTTATTGGCTATGTCGTAGATTAATACTTGCTGACGTGGGCCGTTGTCTGCAACTAACAATCTGTTTTTATTATCAACTGCGATCGCACTTGGTTGAGCAACACTTGTGATCGCTCCAGGTAATTGCTTCCCTGTTGGTGAATAATGCCCAATTTGATTTTTAGCTCGAATAATCCACAGATTTCCTTTTTTGTCAAGAGCTATTTTGCTAGGATTAGTTACTTTAAAGCTACGTATTTCTTTCATCGTAGCGGTATTGTAGACATGAACCAAATTGCCTGCTTTGTTACTTGCATACAACTGTTTTCCATCAGTTGCTAATCCTGTGACTTTATCCTTGGTACTAACTATTAACATGCTTTTATCCCAGCCGCGCCCTTGGGGAAAAGGTGCTGGTTTTCCAGATAAATTATAGCGTCTGATGCAAAACCAATTTGTGCCTTTGGGTGGGTAATCTTCCCCTGCTTTTCCTTCAGGAGATTGCTGCATCCCTACATACATATATTTTTGAGCAACTGCGATCGCATCTCCTCCCATCCTTCCCCAGCCATGTAAGTCATCAGCTTTACCAATGACGTCTCCATTTTTGTAAATTCCTACTTCTCTTCCGGCTTCATCCCAATCTGTATTGGTGTAGACTGTACCGTCAGGAGCCACATACATATCACTTACTTGGATTTGTACCCATTTGTTACCATCACCAAAAGAGTTACCTATCCAAGATGTTTTATAAGTATTTGCCGCAGATATTGTGAAAGCATCTGTTGCTGGTGGTGTGAAAGTATCTGTTGCAGATATCGTGAAAGCATCTACTGCTGATGGTGTGTATATGTTTGTTGTAGAAGGTGTATTAGTATTTTTTTCAGGTACTGTGTAGATTTTGATTGTAGATGGTGCTGTGCCAACATTTGTTCCAGATGTCATTCTTCCAGTCAAATAGATGGCAATTAAACTCAAAGTTATAAATCCAGCAATGAAACTAAATAAGAGCTTTGTTCTCCTTTGGTATAAGAAATTACTTCTTCTTCGTGAGTTATTGAGATTACGAATTAAATCTTTGATTTTGCTTAGTTGTTGGTAACATAGTTGGCTAATTTGTCGTTTAAATTTATTTTTCATATGTAATTATGTAAGTAGGTTAGCACAAATAAAGTTAAGTAGTTAGAGTCGTCATTTGTCATTTTTAATTGGTAAGGGTTTCAGCGATTTTATATTTATTAACATAATTTATGTTTATTGCCACCTACCTACTTAATATTGTTTTTCGACAAATACTAATATAATAATCCGATTTTATTCATGAGCTTACTCGTGAAACTAAATTTTAAGTAAATATGGCTAATTTCACGAGAATTTTACAAAATACACATCTCCAGAAATTAATTATGCTTTACCCACAATCCTTGTAGAGACGCGTAGCTTGTCTCTACATTATTGGAGATGTCTAATAGACATTAGTTTTTTGGGAATGTAGAGGCGCGTCGCAAGATAGCGCAGAGTAATTTCGCGTTTCTACAGAGATTTTCGGTTGGTCAATTCTTTTAACCGAGTATTATTGGTTCAACTACTATTTGTAGGTGAAGTTTGTAAACAGCTATTAACCTTATAAAAATACAATCAAATATACAAAATATACAATGCTTCAATACGTTTCAATTAAAGGGGAAGGGTAATTCATGTTTTTTCTGTTCCTTTAAAACTTATCCTTTACCTTTTTCCAACTAAATGCTACAAAGTCTATATATATATTTAAATTATTTTTGTCTCTAGATATATGTAAACTTAATAACTTGAAAATGTGATTAATAACTCTATAAGTTTAAGTAAACAAATTATAGATTTAAAAGTTGAATAGTTAGAATATTTTGATTAAAATCTATCTAAAGAACGACAATCAAGTACTAATTGATGTATTCCATAGAAAAATCTAAATACCACAGCCATAAGTTTACTGTTATTTTCAAATAAAAGTGGCTTCAAAGCTGGTAAAAGTAAATACAAAAACAGGTAGTTCATGGTTAGGGATATAGGCGTGACAGGCAATAAAATAAACAATAATTCATCTGCGTATATTATTTGTATGGGAGTGGGCTGGTTTCCTAAAACACCCGGAGGACTAGAAAGATATGTGTATGAACTGACTCATAAACTCGCAGAAACTCAAGACCAGATTGAACTATGTGGAGTAGGTTTACCAGACACCCAACTTAGTCTACCGATGAAGTTAACTAATTTAGGTTCGCCAGATAGCAAGATTTGGGAACGGTTATGGTCAATTCGCCAAAATTTCCAGAAAACCAGAATGGGAAAACCAGATGCAATTAATTTGCATTTTGCTTTGTATAGTTTTCCGATATTAGATTTGTTACCTAAAGGAGTACCAATTACTTTTAACTTTCATGGTCCTTGGGCGTCGGAAAGTAAGCAAGAGACAGTTCATCAGCAATTAAGTATTTTTTTCAAACAGCGACTAATTGAGAAAAGAACTTATGATCAGTGCGATCGCTTTATTGTTTTGAGTAAAGCCTTTGGTTACATCCTCCACGAACATTATCAAATTCCTTGGGAAAAAATTCACATTATTCCTGGTGGAGTAAATACTGATCAGTTTCAGCCTAACTTATCACGTGCCGAGGCTCGCGCCAAACTTGACTGGCCACAAGACAGGGCGATTATTTTTAGTAGTCGCCGTTTAGTACGTCGAGTTGGAATCGACAAATTACTGCAAGCTCTGGCAATCATTAAACCAAGAATACCAGATTTTTGGTTAGCGATCGCCGGTCGCGGCCCAATCCAAGCAGCACTGCAACAACAAGCAACCGAATTAGGACTCAACGAACATGTAAAATTTTTAGGATTTCTACCTGATGAGGATTTGCCTATAGCTTATCAAGCTGCTGATGTTAGTGTTATGCCTAGTCAGTCTTTTGAAGGATTTGGGTTAGCAGTAGTAGAATCCTTAGCCTGTGGTACTCCCGTTGTGTGTACTCCAGTAGGCGGAATGCCAGAAATTTTAGAACAATTTTCACCGCAATTAATTACTTCTAGTATACAAGTTTCAGCTATTGCGGAAAAATTAGAACACGTGCTATTGAGAAAAATACCAACTCCTTCAAGAGAAGCCTGTCGTCAGTATGTTACTACTAATTTTGATTGGGATAAAATAGCGCAAGATGTCAGGAAAGTAATATTAGCCTGACTATATATTTATAATTATTCATTTTCCATGAATAAATTCCGCGTCTCTCAACGAAAAATATAGGGTTTTGGGGATTTGGCGATTAGTGTCGATAACCATGTCACAAAACCTCTTTAATTATTCTAAAACCTAGATAACATAATACTTTGGTGGTGCTGCTAGCACTCTACGAAAATAAGGATAAAATATGAAAATTCTATTTTTAGACCAAAGTGGTAAACCAGGTGGTGCAGAACTGTGCCTCATAGACATTGCTAAACCTTATCGAGATAATTGTTTAGTCGGCTTATTTGCTGATGGTGATTTTAGAACTTTACTAGAAAAAAATCAGATTCCGGTTCAAGTTCTGACAAATCAAAGCATCCAAGTTCGCAAAGAAAGTTCATTTGTACAAGGATTAGCAAGTCTAGGACAACTCATACCTTTACTTGCTAAAGTTGTGCAAACAGCCCGTGAATATGATTTAATTTACGCCAACACTCAAAAAGCATTAGTTGTGGGAGCGATCGCCAGTCTTCTCAGTGGGCGTCCTTTAATTTATCATTTACATGACATTCTTTCACCAGAACATTTTAGTCAAACCAACCGCCGTATTGCTGTGACTGCTGCTAATCGAGCATCATTAGTAATTGCTAATTCCCAAGCAAGTAAAACAGCATTTATAGAAGCGGGAGGACGCGCAGACATTACCACAGTTATCTACAACGGCTTTGATCCCAAAAACTATAAAATAGATGCATCTATAATTCATCAAACCAGACAACAACTAGGACTAGAAGATAAATTTGTCGTTGGACACTTTAGTCGTCTTGCACCTTGGAAAGGACAACATATATTAATTGAAGCACTCATACAATGTCCTCAACAAGTCACAGCAATTTTGGTAGGAGATGCATTGTTTGGTGAACAAGAATATGTCCAAAAATTGTACCAACAAATTACTGCATTAGGGCTAGAAAATCGAGTTAAAATTTTAGGATTTCGTTCAGAGATTCCCCAATTAATGTCAGCTTGTGACTTAGTTGCACATACTTCCACTGCTGCGGAACCCTTTGGTAGAGTCATTGTCGAGGCTATGTTATGCGGAAAACCAGTCATCGCAGCCAAAGCCGGTGGTGCGATCGAATTAGTAGAACATGGTATTAATGGCTTTTTCTCTACACCAGGAGAACCACAAGAACTTGCACAGATCATTACTACCTGTTTACAAGAGCCAGAAAAAACTGCGATGATTGCCAATCATGCCCAGACTACAGCCAGTCAGCGTTTTGATGTGAAAAATATTAATCAGCAAATAGCCCAGCAATTGCTTAATATACAGCGCAAATAACAAAATGTTTGTAGTAAGGACTAAAGTCCTTACTACAAACTTATTTTAGTAATTTTACGTTACTTTACATAATTTGATTTATTTTGATCGACTTACTGAGTTAATAGTTGATCGTTCCAACCAACCACTATCCACTAACCACTAACCACCTTAAGCAATTGGATAATTACCAGGGTTAACAGCATGAATAAACTCACTACCTGATGTTGGAAAACCTCGTTTATAACATGCTTCTTCTGGTTGACCCCATCCCAACTGTAAAATTATTTCTAAGAAGTTAGATTTTTCAAAACAACATATACTTGCCCATTCTGTTCTTTGGGTAATTCCAGCAATATCAGCTTTAATTATTTGTTGATATTGTTTACCATTCTTAACACTCAAATATAAATCCATTTCTACAGTGACTTGGTTCCAAAATTCCAAGATAGAATTTCTTGCCACTTTTAATATATTTAAGTCACCAGATAAAGCAATTAACTGAGAATCGACTTCGGGATAACGCAAAGTTTGACCTTTAACAGTCATCTCACGCCAAATAATGCCAGAAACGAGATATTCTTTTTGGTATTCATGGATAGCAGCTTTAAAATCTTGATAGGCGCTGAACTTTTGCAGCCCATCAGTTCTGATAAATTGGTCAATTACAGGATTACCAGAAAGGTCTACCTCTAATTTGAGGCGATCGCCTTTCAAGCAAGCTTGGCGTTCGGCTGCCAAAATTTGGATGAGATCCTTTGTAGTATAAACCTTTGACGTCATAAAGCATTTCAAGGGTCAAGGGTCATTAGTCATTAGTCATTAGTCATTTTTTTGAGAAAATACGCTTATTTGGATATTTTCTCTGGTGTTAATTGAAAATGCAGTATCAAGTTGTACTAAAATTTTAGGCAGACAAATGTAGTCTGCCTGCAACAATTATTCTTGTGTTAACTCACTATTTAACTCATTAAAGGAACGGCGTTTTAATTCCACTGTTTCGGAACGTGGTGATAAATCAAACACTTGCCGCAATTGGTCGTCTACTTCTTCGTATGGTACTTGACCTGTCTTATTTAAGACTACCTGACCCGATTTATCCAACACAGCAACTTGGGGAACAGCGCCAGAGTAATAATAACCCGGCTCTGTAGAATTGTAGGTTTGCGTGGGTATAATCGAATCGACATCGACGGGAATAATCTCTGTGACTCCACCATAAAATGCTTGTAAACGTGAGACAATGATCGCATATTCTTTGCAATCACGGCTGTCATCAACATAGAAGACCAATAATGCTGGTTTATGTGCATTTAACGCTGATGCTAGTGTAGCTCTAGGCGGAACCAATGAACCATTCCCAGCATAAACCACGAATATATTACCGTCATATCTGTCATCTTTAAGTTCTGCAAACGCTGGTGGTGTACTTAGAGACAATAGGCACACAAGCAGCAAAACTAAGGACAAACAGCGTCGCCACTTCAGAATAATACTTGGTAAAAATTGCAACTTTATGCCTTTCATCAAAAAGAACCTTTTAACCTCTATTTTTTGTCAGTGGAGACGCGATATATTGCGTCTCGAAACTGAATTCAGCACTTAATATTATGACGCCTGCTACCAATTTTTAAGATAACGCTTCTTTGACCGAAAATAATGGGATACAAGCCCCGTCCTAGAAGGACGGCTTTTGCTAGAATAGGTATAGTCGCCATAGGGCATTGGGAGACTATAAACGGACATGGAGGGACGATAAGACCACTTAGTGGCGCATCCCAGTGAACTGTCAAGGAATCCTCGCTCCTTCAGGACGAGGAGGTATGTCAAACTCCTGTACTTAAAGGATGAGAGCATCCCCAATACGGTTCGATTAAGAATTTTTCGTCATAATTTTGGGCATGTAGAGACGCGATATATCGCGTCTCTACAGGATTTAATTTTCACCAGATGTCTATTGCATAAATCCCCATCTCCACAGTCTCTACTCACTCTGCAACTTCTGCAACACTTCCGGTGTCAACGGGTTCTTACCTGCACTTAAATCTTTCACCCAACTTTGGCGTTTTGCTTTCGCTCCTGGATTATCAATCCATTGGATATATACCTGAAAATCTTCAACTGCGCCTTTGGTGTCACCAGTTAGCGCCCTTGCTAAACCGCGACTATCATGAACATTACCATCATCAGGCAGAAGAAACACAGCTTTTTCACAAGCAAACATCACATCTTTGGCGTAACCACGCAAGCTACCTTCCCAGCAGAGATTATTCCAAGAATTAGCTAAAGTTTGTTTAGATGGCTGTAACTTTTCAATTTCTGTGTATGTCGCTATGGCTTTTGTTAAATCACCCTGTTTTAAATACTCTTCAGCCTTGGGAATTAAATTTTGTTGATTAATTAAACCTTCTGCTGCTAACTCTTTGGCAACGAATTCAGCGTTATCTTGTACTCCATCAGTATATGGATTAAGATCAATTTTGGGAGCAAGTTTCTGCGCTTGTCTAAATTTTTGGAACGTACCAGAAAAATCACCCTGTATTGCGAGTTCAATACCTTGAGTTACAAAAGCTGGTGCTGCTTTCACATCGGGATTAATATCTAACTTAGAGTCCCATTTTTTCGCTTTTTTAAACTTAGCTACAGCCTCTTGATATTTACCTTGTGTTGCTAAGTTTTCACCTTGGTTAACTAAAGCTGGTGCTGCTGCTAAAAACAGAGATTGATTTTGGCAAACTTTGAGTTTTTCTAAAGTATCTGGATGGGAAATCAAATATGATTTTAACGTACTGCAACCCCGCGAGAGGACATCATCTATATTTAAACGCCAAAGTTTCACTGTTTCGTCAGCACTCCCAGAAGCGAGGACTTTACCATCACTGCTAAATGCAACACTGGTGACAGCAGAAGTATGTCCTGTGAGGGTGCGAATTTCTTTACGAGTGGCGACGTTCCAAAGTTTAATTGTATTGTCATTGCTACCAGAAGCTACAACTTTGCCATCTGGACTAAACACTACACTTTTGACAATATCACTATGTCCAGTTAAAGTTTTAATAACTTTTTCACTGGCGACATCCCAAAGTTTAATTGTTTTGTCATCACTTCCAGCAACAAGTGTTTTACCATCCGGGCTAAATGCAATGCTTGTAACTGAACTTCCATAGGTGAGAGTTTTGATGACTTTACCAGTGGGGACATCCCAAAGTTTGATTGTTTTGTCAGTACTTCCAGAAGCAAGGATTTTACCATCTGGGCTGAATTTGATAGTTGCGATCGCACCACTGTGATCAGATAAAGTGATAATTTCTTTGCTAGTTGCAATATCCCAGAGTTTTATCTTACCGTCATAACTTCCAGAAGCAAGGATTTTACCATCCGGGGTAAATCCAACACTACTAATAGAAAAATCATCCCCAGTTAAAGTTGCGATCGCTTTACCAGTAGTAATATCCCAGAGTTTAATCGTCTTGTCACCACTACCTGAAGCAAGTGTTTTGCCATCTGGACTAAATACAATACTTGTAACCGCACCGCTATGTTCTACAAGGCTATTAATCGCTTTACCAGTATTGGTATCCCAGAGTTTGATTGTGTTGTCAACACTACCTGACGCAAGTATTTTACCATCCAAGCTGAATCCGATGGTATTGATCGCAGATTCATGCCCATTTAAAGTTTTAATATCTTGATTCTTGCTAAAGTCCCAAAGTTTAATTTTATTGTCGTCACCACTAGAAGCAATCAGATTACCATCGGGGCTAAATGCTACACTTTTGACACTACCATCATGGCCATGTAGAGTGTCAGTAGCTTTGGCAGTAGTGACATCCCAAATTTTAATTGTATTTTCGTAATGACCAGAAACAATCATATTGCTATCCGGGCTAAATGCAAGGCTAGTAACCGGACTGTTGTTTCCTATAAAAGTTTTAGCTTTACCGGTGGTGACATCCCAAAGTTTGATTGTCTTGTCATCGCTACCAGAAGCAATCAGATTACCATCGGGACTAAATGCGACGCTATTGACTATATCAACATGTCCAGTGAAAGTTTTGATCGCTTTACCAGTTGCAACATCCCAAAGTTTGATTGTAGTGTCAGAACTAGCCGAAGCAAGTGTTTTACCATCTGGGCTAAATACAATGCTATTAACTAAATCCGTATGATCGGAGAGATTTTTGATGATTTTACCAGTGGTGACATCCCAAAGTTGAATAATGTTGTTATTACTATGGGAAGCAAGTATTTTGCCATCTGGACTAAATTTTATTTCATAAATCGAATTATTTTGACTGGATAGGGTTTTGATGACTTCACCTGTAGTGACATCCCAAAGTTTGATTGTTTTGTCATAACCGCCAGAAGCAATTATTTTACCATCGGGGCTAAATACGACGCTTTTAACACCTCCATTCCCAATCAGGGTTTTGATAACTTGACCAGTGGTAATATCCCAAAATTTGATTGTATGATCACTGCCAGAAGCAATTGTTTTGCCATCAGGGCTAAATACGACACTTGTAGGACGGCTAAAATCTTCAAAGGAATTTTTCTGTTGAATCTGCGCCAGAATATCTTGAATGCTGAGGATGGGACTAAAAGCAGGGTAATCAACGATAGAATGGTTTTGGTTAACTAAACCTTTGAGGGTTTGTCCTGCTGACATCGCCATTAATAAACCATCAATTTGGTTTTGTTTAAATCTTTCCAAAGCATAGTTACCATTGCGTTCTACTTTAATTGCAGTAAAAGCTCTTTGTCTGGCTTGTTCTGTTCCTACTGCTACCACTAAAGCTCCCAGCAGCGATACTCCTAAAATACCAGCCCCAATGTAAGTTTGACGCTTGACTTTTTGTTGCGCTGACTCTAAGATTTGGTTCGCTTGTTTCTCTGCTTCTAAGCCATGATCTAATTCTTGGCTAGCAGCTAAATATTGCTCATCCAAATCACTTAAACTTTTACCAGTAGCCCTAGCTTGAGCATCCTGTAACGATTGTCCACGCAATAACCAAGATTTATTTTGATTAGTACTAACCCCAGATTCTAATGCTTCTGGGTAGGATCGTAAATCTGCCAACGCCTTCGCTACCCAGTTTTGATTAAAAACAGACTCGTAAATCCGGTTGTATACTTTTAACTTGCCCTTACATTCAACTACCAAGCCAGTCAGCCGTAATTCCATGTTTTCCTGGCTATTGTCATATGCCAATTCTCCATGCTGTAAGATTTTCTGGTATAAACTTAACCATTGATGCGCCTTTTGATGATTTTTCAGGATGCGATCGCGAATTGTCCGCAAATGTTCTGGTTCATCGCGAAATTCCCAATTTTCCAGAATTCGAGATTTGACAACTGCTTCTACCCCATCTCCTCTGCTATTCCCACAAGGGAGAATATCTCCTCCGAACTCTCTCCCATCAATAAAGTTAAAAAATTCCCCTGCTTCCCTGCTAGGGGATAGATTAGGTCTATTTTCTCCCAACTCTCGCAAGATAATTTCACACAACTTCTGCGTCAAAAACGGCTGTCCACCAGTCCAAGCCAAAATCTCTCGCATCACAGCTTGGGGATTAGTAACTTTTCCTACCAATCCTTGCGTGAGTGAAGAAACTTCCTCTAACTTAAATCCTTGCAATTCAATCGCTCTACCAATATTAAACGGTGTGCGTTTTTTATCTGCTATCAAATCGCTAGGAGTAGCTACACCGATTAATGCAAAATTCAGACGATTATATACTGATTGATCTGCACGTTGATTGTAACAATTACGAATCACAGCAAAAAAATCCTCAATCGGAAAACTCAAACTGAGGACACTATCAATTTCATCAATAAAAATTACTATCTGTTCAGTAATTTCTACTAATAAAACATCTTCGATAAACTTGCTGAATCGCTGTACTGGCGACAACAAATGATGATCATTCCACCAAGTTTCTAAATCAAAATTGTGATATAAATTTAGACTTTCCACCAAGCTATCAATTACCCCTGCATACCATTGTTCCGGGGTAATATCCCAAGTTACAATTGCAGTCAGATCAACAGCAGTACAAGCAATTCCTTCTTCTTGCAACTTCTGCATCGTCCTTACCCGCAGACTAGATTTACCCATCTGTCGCGAATTTAAGACATAACAAAATTCTCCCGCTTTCAGCGCTGCGTAAAAATCTTGGTCTGCCTGCCGCGTCACATAAGTGGGAGAATTAGCTGGTAAACTACCTCCGACTTGGTATTGGTAGGTTAAGTATTGCTCTACTTTCATGGGTTCCAGTTGGAATTGCCGAGACTGGCCGGATTTAATAGTTATTAGTTATATCACTTGAATAACAATTACTCCAGCATGTGTCTGATAGCTTGACAACTGATTACTGATTTGAATGCGATCGCTTATTTCATAGGTACATTTACTAACAGTATTAAAGCTGGAGCGATCGTAAACCCACCAGCAACACCAATCAACCCAGTCAGCACCCCCACCCCCAATACGGTTCGGTTAAGATAATTGACCTACCGATAACCTTTGTAGAGACGTGCCATGGCACGTCTCTACAGGGTTTAAATGTCAATCGATAATTTGAAAGTGGCAGGATGCCATATTTCAACTGTTTCAATCCCGCGAACGGGTTTCATTAATTTGAAAGTTGCAGACCTGCGAATGTCCAATGTCTGATGGATAGTTTCAATCCCGCGAACGGGTTTCATTAATTTGAAAGTCTTGTTCGATATATGATTCAACCAGGGATGCGATGTTTCAATCCCGCGAACGGGTTTCATTAATTTGAAAGCTCAACGATCACTGTGTCAAACCGGGTTAGGTCAGAGTTTCAATCCCGCGAACGGGTTTCATTAATTTGAAAGCTCAATAGCCTTTTCAGCCTTAGCGTTACTGAAGTGTTTCAATCCCGCGAACGGGTTTCATTAATTTGAAAGTATGGAAAACAATATACCAAAAATCACAACCAGAGAGACTGAAGTTTCAATCCCGCGAACGGGTTTCATTAATTTGAAAGCTTAACTGAAGAAATGCGATCGCAAATCTTGAGAGGGGCTTGTTTCAATCCCGCGAACGGGTTTCATTAATTTGAAAGTCAGTATTTTTGGTAATCCCTAAAGACACATTGGTTGTTTCAATCCCGCGAACGGGTTTCATTAATTTGAAAGCCTTCCTTTTGATGTTGATGAATATTTGTTCGCAATGTTTCAATCCCGCGAACGGGTTTCATTAATTTGAAAGTTTTTGCTCGCTGGGCGATGCGATCGCGCTCTAATTCTTGTTTCAATCCCGCGAACGGGTTTCATTAATTTGAAAGGTATTTCAACAGGATTTTATGATCTAGATGCCATGTTTCAATCCCGCGAACGGGTTTCATTAATTTGAAAGCTAATCAACTAAGAGAGCAATTTAAGCAAGTTTTTGAAGTTTCAATCCCGCGAACGGGTTTCATTAATTTGAAAGCAGGAGTGTCAAGGCTAAAGTCAAACCCAGTAGTAGTTTCAATCCCGCGAACGGGTTTCATTAATTTGAAAGTCAACCGAACGATCCCATACAATACGTTCCTCTCCGTGTTTCAATCCCGCGAACGGGTTTCATTAATTTGAAAGTTTGGATTATGTCGAGTGAAATAATGATAATAATGCGTTTCAATCCCGCGAACGGGTTTCATTAATTTGAAAGATGAGATCGCGCTCAATTTTGGTTTGGCATAATTGAAGTTTCAATCCCGCGAACGGGTTTCATTAATTTGAAAGTCCGCCAGCCACAACCTAGTTACAGAACAAGTTCTAGAAGCAATTTTGGCGGGACTGTTTTAAAAGTCCATTTCAGCCGTTGGAAACAGCAAGCCAAACATTACTCAAAACACTGAAACTATTGAATTGTCAAGGTTCTGTCGATTTGGCGGGAGGTGGGGGGTTTTCGCCCGTGCTTTCCCCTGCCAAAAAATTCAACTTCATATTAAAATTATAATATGATTGTCTCTTGCTGTCGAGGTTGTTCAGAACCGTAGGTAATAGTTTTACGTACAGATCCAGCATCTAAAACATAGATACGTACTGAATCTTCGGCTGGTTTGATCAAGTTTTCAACTTGCACCCTTAGTTTAGCAAACTGCATGGCAGTCAAAAAACATTCAAATACACTGTACTGAGTCCAAGTTCCATAGCCGGAGAGCATTTTATGTAGTTTTGTTCGTCGCTTATTTGCTGCTTTACTATCCGGCAAATCGTAAATTACCAGATAAAACAAAGTACTCATCGCAGTGTCAGCGCTTTATAAGGAACACCTTCTTGCAAATGCCGACTCAATAAACGTGCTTGCAATTCAATTGCTCGACGATAGCTGCAACGATAACCAAAAGTGGGATGCTTAAACTCGTCGTTCATTTTTCGTTCCCACGCTTGCAAAAACTGTTTACGTCCGGTTTCCGAAAGTCTATACGCACCAAGATGATCAGTAAAATCACTGGGTTTGATTTCTTTGTGGCTGATCACCGAAAGTATCAAATTATCCGCAATCAACGGGCGAAATTCTTCCATTAAATCGAGAACTATTGCAGGTTGTCCTCTGGTAGTTTCGTGCAAATAGCCAACATAGGGGTCTAAACCAGCCAGATGTACCGCAGCTGTCACCTGTACTTGCAAAAGTCCATAAGCAAAGCCCAACAATGCATTTACCGCATCAGTCGGAGGACGGCGATTTCTCCCATTAAAAGACCATTGTTCTTCAAGCATTGCTGACCAAGCTGCAAAATATTCTCGTGCTGCTAATCCTTCCACACCACGTACTTCATCAAGGGTTGTTTGTTCTGTGACTAGCTGTTTGCGAGATTTAAGAGGATTGTCTTTTTGGTAGTGGCGGTATAAAACAGTATATTGATTGTGGATTTTGCCCGTCACAATTGTTTTGGCAATCTCTAAGCGATGGGCTTGGTCACAGTAAGCAGCATATTGCGCCAGGCGCAACTGACCATTACGTGAGTAACCAGGAAGCGCCGAACCTAAATATTTACCAAAACCAGAAAGGTAATGTACTGGCATTCCTAGTTCCAAAGCATAGACCAGAGCATCACCAGTCATCTGAGGATTGCCCATCAATACCACTTGTTCGACAGTTTGAGCAGGAACCGATTTTTTCTCCCAATTGCCATCTTCTTGTTTTAAGGCAACTTTAAAAGCTTCCGCAGTTTTACTGAGAACAGCATCTGGTTGAGTTATATAGAGAACAGACATATTTTAGACCTCAAGACATAATTTTTTGATTTCTTTGGGTAAGCAAATTTTCTGCAAGCTGCAATCTCTACACTTTTGAGGATAATCAATTGGTGGTGGGATTGCTCCACTAATTGCAGCCCGCGCCGCCTGAATTGCCTGTTCTGTAGCTTGTCGCAATGCGGGTGTAAAATGTACCTGTTCGCGGCGGCGGTTGGCGTAGTAAAAAATTTCTCCGTAGGGAATGGTACGACCAGTGCGTTCTTCCAGACACAAAGCTGCACCGCAGAGTTGAAAATGGTCGTTGAGGTGATTAGCCATGCGTCCCTTTTTAAATTCTAGAGGGATTAGCTGGTTGTCTTTTTCTTCCACTGCGTCAATGATACCGTTGATCAGGAGGCGATCGCACCACACCCACTGATGTCGGTAAACTACCTTCTCACCTTCTATATTTTTGCCTTCATCATCAACATTGCGGTGCAGGTGGCGACCAATAATCATGTGTTCGTTATCCGCATTTTCCCCAAGTTCGTATTCCAAGAAGAAACGACGCGGACAATATTCCCAAGCATTTAGATAAGCGAGAGGGAGATAGTATTGTTCATTCATTTCAAGTCATACCAATTTGTAATTCGTAATTAAAAAAAATTATCCCAATTTGGCAAAACAATGCGACAAATAGACCATCTGTAGAGACGCGATACATCGCGTCTCTATCCAACGATGTGTCGCAATCATTAATTTTATTAGTATTAGTAGATGCTGCTTTTATTCGACTAATTAGTATTAGCCTCAAAATTTTTGTTCCGAGGTTTTCGCAAATTTTGAGCTTTTGAATCTTGAATTTCCTAGCTGTGTCTGTCCCATTCCCATTGCAGTTTTCCGCCCTACCCCAGCAAAAAAAGCAAAATTAGCCAAAATAGTAGCAATTCGAGCCATCTCAGGGTTATTGAATCGGTAGCGTACCCAACCCTGCGCTCCAATTTCCGTACCCCCTTCCATTTTGAGTGCGTAGGTTTTGAGTTCGTAGGCGATAACCAAAGCATTCCATTCACAATTAGGAATTTGGTATTGTTCCGGTGCAAAAATATTCCACCGTCGATGCAGCGAATTAAACACTAATTCGGGTAGAGGAAAAGTTTGTACATTTTGATTTTGTTTAAAGCTAGTAGGAGAGAGAAAGTTTAATTCAATCTCATGCAAAACCTGCGCTGGATTAAATAATAAAGCATAGTCAGCCGCACCTGCGAGTTGATGCGTTCCAGGTAGTGCGTACATATTCCGTAAAACAAACGGGAAATCAGCTAATACTAAAGATTCGGTTTCTGATTTTTCAAATCCCTGCATTAATGGCTCAATTAAACTCCCATCCAGTAAACCAATCCGAAAATAAAAATAATCCCCAACACGCACCCCACCTCGACGGCGATTTCCTAACAATCCTGAAATAGTCAATGGTGAATTTTGACTGCTGTGAACAGCTTCAGCAACCACTGGATTTGCTGCGGCTAACCACTTAATTACCAGCGCGTGTAATGCACGGGATAAAGTAGGAGGGATATCTCCCATATCCGCAGCCGCAACTTCTACCACGATTGAATGTAATGTTGATGGTTTAAGCGGTTGCAACAACATTTCCGGCTCCATAAAAGATCACCTTTGGTAGAGAAATTTCTGCTGGTAATTGTTGATATTGTTCTGCTGTTAATGTTAATTTAAAATCTGTCCAATCATCTTTTTTCGTTACGAAATGTTCACCATGCAACTGTGCCTGACTGACTAAACTTACCGGAGGCATAACAATCCGATTATAAAGTAGCACTTGAGTATCACTTGGCAAATCTAACGGGTTTAAAGGATGCAAACAGATGTAATTACCGGATTTAGTTTGCATTATCTGATCGGGAATTTTTACCGCTTCAACTCTGATTTTTGATGCCCATTTACCCAAACGTATCCAACGCGGTATTTTGAGATTTTCTGGAGCAATAATATAAGTACGATATAGACTACCAACAGCTAATTCTTTAGCCCTTCCATAATTAATTGGGTAGTTTTTATCTGCACCCTTATCACCAAACTGCTTTGATTTACCATAATATCCAACTTGAGCAGCTTTAAAAGTATTAATTTGATACGACCAATTAATAGGTTGAGCAGGAAATACATAAATTCCAGCTTGATTGAGATGGAGAAGATTTTGTTCAGCACGTGCATCTAAATACGTCGGTTTTTGTGCGAGTTCTCCTTGCAGTCGGTATGGTTGGGGAATATAATTAATTGCAAAAAGTGCAAAACTTAATCCCCAATTATGTAAATATTTTTCAGTTTCATAGAGAATACCCATCTCTCGCGTGGCGAAAAAAACGTTATCGTGTAGCGTCAATGTGCAGTGATATAATGCCATAATAAGCTATTTTTGATTTTCGTAGGGTGTGTTATGCCGCAGGCTAACGCTTTAATTTGTTGATGGTGCGTTACCCTAAAGCGATAACTCACCTACAATAGAAACAAATAATTACGAATTAGGAATTACGAATTACGAATTACGAATTACAAATTATTCTTCCCTTTCTTTTTCAATGCTCCAAAAGATTCTGCATAGGCTTTCGTTTGTCCATAGAGCGCAGATATTGTTTCTACTAAAGATGCTTCATCTTGATAAAGTGCGTTCACTTCCTCTAGCAATTCATCTAACTGTGAACCGAAAATCAGCTTATTTTTGCGTATAGGTTCATCGTTGAGTAAATTATTCGCCACTGATTCCACCTGCTGTAAAACATCACTAATTGGAGTATCGACATCACCTTTTAAAGCATCGTGAAGTGCTTGGGTAAAATGTAAATTACTAAATATTTCGCCATCGCAGAATGCAATTCCAGCGATGTAATTTCGCATTGTTCCTGTGCGTGATTCTTGTGCGCCGTATCTTTTAGTACGCAGTAAGTTACCTAACACATAAAGAAAGCCTTCATAAGTAGAGTCACGCAGCGTTTCTATTGTGGGAAAAGTTACTTCTGGGATAACATGATCTAATTCGTTAATACTACTACGCATTTCTCCAGCTTCGCTCATCGTTCCACCTTCAAAGGGTGCATTAAATGTGAAACTGCGATGAGATTCTTCATAAGCGCTGAGGGAAAAAGCTGAGTCAGAATATACTTTAGAACGTTCGGAACCACTATCACCGATCGCAAATCCATAGATAATACAATCAGGGCATTTTTTGCAAGATTTCTCGCCGTTATATTCGCAGTATTTATCTTTATTAGTTTCATCCGCGCTAGTAAGATTTAAACCACGCAGTAATTCGCGTCCCGCAAGTCGTTCGGGTGTGGTTTGTTTGCGCTTGAACATCACCAAACGGCTAATTTGTTTTTTGCTTTCATCTGTAGTTCCTAAACCGGCTTGTGTGCGTGCAGTATTGAGAATTCCATCTGTTTGGAATACGGGAAATGATTGACTGTGACGTAGCATGATGAAGTGGATATATTTACCGGAAGCCAAGCGGGGAAATACGGTTTGGAATTCGGGTTTTAATGTTTTGAGAATGCTCATGATTTTGTTGTTGATAATTTGAGTTTAATGCGAGAATCAAAGATAGAAAATTAGGATGATTTGGCAGATTTTTCTTGCAAAGCTAACCAGCGATAAGCAAATTCTGCACCCGATTTTATCCGGTTGCGGTTTTCTTGTAATAATGCGCGATCGCCTTTATAAAGTTCGAGAAATAATTCGCGAACACAGGTTGTCATAAACGCATGAATTGCCGTTAATTCTCGTTCAAGTCTTGTGGCTTTATCGGTAGATTTATCCATCATTAAAGGACGTTTATAAACTTCCTGACGTTCTAAAGCATCTTTAATTTGTCCTGAAGCTTGTAAAATTAAATCATCGACATCAACTTGTTGGGGAACTGACAAAATCATTTCCAAAGCTTTTGATAGTGGTAGCAAAATTGTATGGCTAGATTCGCCAAGGTTTGCTTGATAAAATACTCGATATTGCTGCACAATTTTTTCAGTTATTTGCATAATATAGGCTCCTTGATTTGTGGCTAAATTATCTTTTTTTACCCAAACTTGTGCATATTGCCAATAACGTTTAACTTCGTCTTGACTAGGTATATCTCGTTTGTCACGTCGCAATCCTTCTGTTGCTAAAACAAAAATATTGAGTACATTTGTTGTTATTTCCCGCACTGTTTTTATCAAATCTCGCCATTTGGCATCAGGGGGAGAACTGCGAGTATCTAAATGCAGGCTATAGGCAAATAAAAGACGCTGCATGGCATTTTCAAAATCCTGAATTCGCACGGAATTAGATAATTCCAGTAAGTTCCAAAATGATGCAGGTGCATCAAGAATTACAGATTCTTTAAAGTCACTATCGCTGTTATAAAGTGGAACAGAACTACTGGTAGCTATTACCTTTACTCCTAGCAATATGGGTAGCGATAAAGCGAGAAAAGCAGGTTGCACCCACGCATCGGTGAGGGTTTTACCTCTAGTTGTTGTGTAATTCATGGCCATAAAAGGCAAGTCTTCTTTATTGTATTTATCCTCTTTAAAGCGTCCTGATGTCGCTTCATCAGTTAACCAAGCAACTGATTGTAAAGCCTTAATATTCATCTCTTTTTCTAGCCATTGCTTGCGGACATCCCAGAGATTAATCTGTTTCATATTGTTAACTAACAATTTGATCGCCGCCGCCGTTTGGGGAGAATAGACATAAGCCGGAAAGATATATAAAAATACTGGTTGTTGTTCTTCTAACTTTCCGGCTGGGACAGCCCAAAAAGCTTGACGCATTAACATTTCTAGAGCATATATTTTAGAAATGCCGCGTTTAATTTGTCTCCCACCCAGGGCATTTTTATTACTATATTGCTGCGGTTTAAATAAAACCACTGAATCCATTTGGTCTTCTGATGCAAATTCACCTGAACTTAAGGAACAAATAGGTTGTTTTCCTGCTTTGGTTTTCGCATCAGCATAAGCTGTAAATTCGGCACTAAATGATGGTTGATTGTTAGACCAGCCTTTAACTTCTAAATATTGGGTTAGGTATTGCGAGAAAATCTCACGAGTAGGGCTAGAATGTGATGGTAGTAAGTTATTCGTACTTGCCCAATTGGCTAAATCTTTTGCCCAAATTTCCATCCGTTCTGAAATATCTTCGGGTTTTAAAGATGCATGAGTAGCAACATAATATGCTGCTGCATGATACCAGCCATAATTGACACCTCCCGATTGGATTTGGGTTTGTTCGGGAGATATTTTGTCTTGCACTCCTAATTTATTCAGTATCCAATTGATGTATTCTGGTGAATCACCAAAAAACTCTTTCTCAGCCAGAAAAATAAATTCAGCAATTCTATCAGCACGGATATCTGCACCTTGATTGAGAAATTCTCGCTCAGTTTCTGTTAACGATAATTTAGTCAAACGTTTGGGTGTTGCAGGGTCTTTGATATTTGCTACCTTGACTTCAATTACTCGTGGTAGTTTGGGAATCAGTTCGTCTGGGGAAAATAATTCTGAGGTTTGGGGTGCAACTTTTAATCCCTTACCATCTCGCTTAAAACCAATATCGCCACCCATCATTTTATTTGCCAAAACTCCGCTAATTTGTTGCCAAATAAATTCTTGGAGTTCGTTAATATCTGGAGTTTCGCTATCTGATGGTGCTAGGTAAATTACACCTTGAGCAAAAAATAAAATGGGTTCCCAATTGAGTTTTTTAGCAAAAATAATTGTGGCGTTATGAATACCATTACTGAGAATACCAATAGTATCTCGCAAGCGATGATAAACCAGATTTTTATTAATATTTAAATACCGCAGTTGTTCTCGCAGTCTATCTCCTCTGGTTTGAGTATCAATATCGGCGGGGTCGGTAAAATGTACTGCAATATCGCCAAAAGCTAGTAGACGACGCAGAGGAATTTCTAAACGACGACGGTCTTTTATTTTAGGAACAGGCCAGTTAGCTGGGTAAATATTTGTGCCAACTTTGTTTTGGGTATTTTGGGCTAAGTAAGCAATTTCTGGTAAATATTCTTGCCATTCTGACCAAAATAATTGAAAGTTGAGTTTTTCGCCTAAGTTACGACAGATATTAATAATTTCTGCGACTTCATAATTCTTTGGTGTTTCTTCTCCTTGTCCGTTGCAATATTTGTTGTAATCGTGCAGAGTTAAACCTAAACAAAGTAGATATTTTTCGATTTCTGATAAAGGTTGAGGTAAATATTTGCTGATGTTCCAAGCTGTGAGTAAGCCATTGAGAACGTGAACTAGTAAATTTTGGTCAGCATTGCTTGAGTATCTTTGGGCATTTTGTTGAGCGTCTTTTTTCCCAAGCTGAGATAATCTTTGATAGTGTGATTCGTAGGAACCGCCTAATGCAGAAATTAAAGAGAATTCTTGTTCGAGAGATGGGAGTAATTTCTCGATATAGGAATGTAGAATTGGGTCGGTGTCTTGTGGGAGGGTTTCGATGAGGAGTGTTTGCAGGAGGGTAGACATAATTATTGTTTAACGCGGAGGGACGCGGAGGGAAGCGCGGAGGTACGCGGAGGTGGGATCAAAAGATGGAGGATTCAAAGCGGGTGGTGGTGAATTTTTTTAAGCGCCATTTTACGGCTTCGAGAAGTAGTGCGTCTTGATGAAATGCACAGGCGTAAGTTTGTTCGCTAGCGTCAATTAAGCGATATAAACCAAATAGGGGACTGAGGTTAAGGGTTCGGCTAATTTCCCAATGGCTATTTTGTTTGTTTTTGTTGACTGGGACGAGAAAGGTTAGGAGTTTCTTTTGTCGCAAACAGTTTATGACATCAGATTGGGGATGTCCGATGAGGGTTAATTTATCGATTAAACACAGTTCGCCAATTTGGATTTCGCTACTCTGACGATTGGTGTGTAAACTCAGATGCTCAATTCGCTGGTCAAGCCATGATTGAATGCGAAGATAAACGTTGATAAAATCATCGGGGAATTCTTCTTCGCTTCTTCCGGATTTATTGGCTGCATTTAAAAATGTGTCGCGATCGCTTATTTCTACTCGCGCATAGGGTAATAATCGTAGTAAGTCGTAAGTGTAGAAATTATTTTCGTCCCAAACCGCAGCTTGGAGGGTTGAACCTCCCCGAAAGCGTAAGAGTTCTTGTTGGGTGGCTTTACCAACAAGGTTATTTTGCATTCCAAACCACTGTTTACGTGCTGAATCTAAATCTTTGGAATATACGCGCTGCAAATCTTCCGTCATCTTTGCGCGCACTAATTCACTAACTTTCATATTCTCTTGCGTCATCCGCGCAAACATTCCCTGTGCTTGCAATGCACCCCAATGCTTACGATATTCTTCAAATTCTTTGGGTGGGTCAAAGGCGTAGTCGATCGCATCTTCTAAAATCTTTCTTGTGACTTGCTGATGATCACTGAGTTTTTCTTCCAGTTTCGCCATCACCCAAGGGGTATGACCGGGAATTAAAATAAATGCTGTGTAGGTATGAAAACCCGGATGTCTCCCCAATCTTCCCAAACGCTGCGTTACTGTTGCAGAATCACTGCTTTCAAAAATCAACAGATGAATTTTAAAATCTACACCAACATCAACCGCAGATGTACCGACAACTAAAACTGGTTGTTGTGCATCTTTCAAGTCGCTTTGTACTTGCAATCTTTGTTGTCTGTCGATGCGTCCGCTAATTTCGCGAACAATTACTCCTGGTAATAAATCATCTAGCAATCGAGTCACTTGACGAGCTTTCGCCACGGAGTTAACAATAATCAATCCCCTGGCTTTGGATTCTGCATTCAGAATTTGCTCAATGGTGGGAATCATTTCCCTTAACCATGTTTGCGTATCTCCATCTTTGGGTAATTCGACTAACTCTAATTCCACAGCTTGCAGAATTTGGCGAAACCCCTGCTTGGCTTCACTTGCATAAACTCCCTCAACCTCAGCTACCTTAAAACCTGCTGTGCGTAGTTGTTCGATAAAATCGTGTTTTGGGGTTGCGGAAGTAAACAAAAACCGCCGGGGACGGGGTTGATTTTCTTGACTGCGACGAATAAAAGCCAAGCTATTTAAAGCTGCTGTTTCTTGATGACTCCCAAAAATATGAAATTCATCAAACACCCACAAGTCAGGCCATTCTGCCAAGACTAATGGTAGTTGATCGCTACCATAAGCTGGGTTACGGTATTGAAAGTGAGTCATGTAATGGAAAATATCGGGGTTAGTTAGCAAAATTGGCTTTTGTTGAATCGCTAACTGCAATTCTTGAAATTTATTACTTTTAACTGCTTGCTTCAGCCGTCTGCTTAATTCTGCACCAAATAAACGGTCTACTCGTTGAGAAGCATCCAACCCAAACAGCGCATGATATTTATATTGCTGTTCGGCTTGGTCTTCTACGAGTTCAATTGTGGGATATAGACCCATGATGCGAAAATCAGGATTGATGAGTGCTGGTAAATTTGCACCCAGCGTTTTACCATCACCAGTTGCGGCTCGATTACAGATAATATCTGCATCACCATGTATAATTTCGTTATAGGTTTTCGCTTGGTGTGATGAGAGTGGACAAACACAGCCGGCGGGTGGTTGGAGATTGCTAGCCCTTTGTGTGACAAGGCATTCAGAGCTACATCCAAGGGGACAGTTCTCAACTCCTGGGTTGAGTTGAGAGTAAAGAGGTTGTAAAGAAAGTTTCACCTTACTTACCTTTTGTGATTTGCACCTAGTTTAATACTGGTTTCGGTAATGTTGTAGTCAAAATTTGATATCAATACTTTTTTTTGGCTCGATTTCGGATAACTTTTGTAAAGTGATACTATGTGCAAGTGAGATAATAAGCTTATAATCTCGAAGCAAGCTAAATTTTTGGCACGGGAAAGTACGGGCGAAAACCCCCCACCTCCCGCCAAATCGACAGAACCTTGACAATTCAATACTTTCAGCGTTTTGAGTAATCTTTGGCTCGCTGTTTCCAACGGCTGAAATGGACTTTTAAAACAGTCCCGCCAAAATTGCTTCTAGAACTTGTTCTGTAATTAGGTTCTGGCTGGCGGACTTTCAAATTAATGAAACCCGTTCGCGGGATTGAAACGCCAACTAAGCTCAGATTCATCGCCGGTCTTAAACTTTCAAATTAATGAAACCCGTTCGCGGGATTGAAACATCTCAAAAGACAATTTACCTTTGATGCCAACAAAAGCTTTCAAATTAATGAAACCCGTTCGCGGGATTGAAACTTTTCTTATTTAAAGGACTTAGTGACAGGGAAGGCTCTGCTTTCAAATTAATGAAACCCGTTCGCGGGATTGAAACAAAGTAAAAGGATTTGCAAACTTAGGGGCAAAATTTGGTGGGCTTTCAAATTAATGAAACCCGTTCGCGGGATTGAAACCAATACCGATGATTAAAAAGACTGTTGATCTCTGGGTTCTTTCAAATTAATGAAACCCGTTCGCGGGATTGAAACATCGCAAAGTCGAAATTAACCAGACAGATTTTTTAAACTTTCAAATTAATGAAACCCGTTCGCGGGATTGAAACAAACTTTACCTCAATCCGTCCAGGTGCGATCGCGCGCCCTTTCAAATTAATGAAACCCGTTCGCGGGATTGAAACAAGAAGTTGATTGAGCAAGGTAGACTAAAGCCAGCTTTCAAATTAATGAAACCCGTTCGCGGGATTGAAACAGTCTATCCAAAGCTAGACAAAACTAACGGAACGTCCTTTCAAATTAATGAAACCCGTTCGCGGGATTGAAACATTGAATTGTGTCGCTCATACGTCGCTCCTTGTAACCTTTCAAATTAATGAAACCCGTTCGCGGGATTGAAACCAGCCTTCCATCTTCTACAAGGATTGAGAGAGCTTTCTTTCAAATTAATGAAACCCGTTCGCGGGATTGAAACAATAATTGGGCGCGGCATCTGGGTTAAGTTGCCCTCTTTCAAATTAATGAAACCCGTTCGCGGGATTGAAACATGCACATTCCTCATTGCGTAGAGGATGCAGAGAGGGACTTTCAAATTAATGAAACCCGTTCGCGGGATTGAAACAGCGTTTACGAGAAACGAAAGATGAATCTGAATTCTCTTCCAACTTTCAAATTAATGAAACCCGTTCGCGGGATTGAAACTATATTCATCGTGCGGCACTGTTTTTCCTGTTACTAGCTTTCAAATTAATGAAACCCGTTCGCGGGATTGAAACTGTCATATCGCATGTCAAGGGATATGCCATACACTTTCAAATTAATGAAACCCGTTCGCGGGATTGAAACGTATCCATTAGACATCTCCAAAATAGTAATATTTTATGGTAAAAGAATCTAATGATGAGTTTTTGTTACGAAAATATGAGTTCAATACTGAATCACATTGAAGAGAATCCTAAAGAAACACAGAGGTTGATTGGTCTAGAGTATGAACATCTACAACAATTAATTCAAAACGCCGAGCGATTACACCATGAAAAACAAGCTACCTTAGAATCAAAGAAAATTAGAATCATTGCAGGTGGAGGTGGTAGAAAACCTAAATTATCGATACCAGAACAAATAACTTTGACTTTGGTTTATCTCAGACATATGACTACATTTCAACTTCTTGGTATCCAGTTTGGAGTGAGTGAGTCCACAGCAAATGATACATTTAATTATTGGTTGCCAATACTCAGGCAATTGCTACCATCCAGCTTAATTGAACAAGTAAAAAAAAACGAATCTGACTATGAGGTAGTTAAAGAAATACTCACAGAGTATGAATTAATTGTAGATAGCTATGAACAAGTTAGGGAGAGACCTAGAGACAATAAAGAGCAAGAAAAATATTACTCTGGAAAGGAGAGTGATCATACATTTAAAAATCAGATGATTATCTTGCCAAATGGGAAAGATATCGTTGATGTTATCGCTGGTGAACCAGGACCGAAAAGTGATATAACTTTGTTCCGAGAAAACCGCGATTGCTTTGATCCAAAACAAAAATTTAAAGGAGATTTAGCCTATCAAGGAGAAGATTTAATTGATACTCCTATTAAGAAACCAAAAAATCGAGAATTAACAATTGAGCAGAAGGATGAAAATAAGCAGTTTTCCTCGAAACGAGTATTTGTTGAACATCGAATTCGTTCGGTAAAGATATTCCGAGTTGTCCAAGAAAGATTTCGGTTAAATTCTAAAAAGTATGAACAAGTAATTTTGACAATTTGTGGACTAGTAAGATTCCGGATTGGAGCACTTATATTACCACCAGAAATACACGCGATCGCATGATCTAAAATTAACGCACATCACCATATATTTTTGTCTTGTTCTCTACAATAAATATCTCAAACCCTTATTTGATCGTATAGGCTAGCTGAAGAGCAATGATTGCATTTGCGTTCTATGAGCTAGTTACAGCAAAGCTTTGATAGTTATCGGAGATGTCTAATGAGCAGAGAACAGCTAAGGGAATTTGTGAGAACACATCCGCAAGACCAAGCTGCATTCCATGCATACATGGACAAGCTGCAAAGCGAACCAGGGATTGACATAACCTCGATGGATCAGTTTGAGCAACTGGTTAGAGAAAAAATCAGACAATCCCAAGTAGAACAATAATCCAATTAAGAAAGCGATCGCTCAATTCTTGGCGGAAGTACTGCGATCGCCTCCAAAACGAGATTGAATTCAAAACAACAGAAATTGTTGATCAATTAGCAAAGCCAAGATTTTCTGCTAAACTCTCAAGTTAATGATTCCTAGCAATATGTGGGAATATATCCCTCAAGTATGTCCGCCAAAAGTGACGGCAATTACAACCAAATCGCCTTTGCTCTGGAAATCCTCAGACTTCTAGCCGAAAAGCCACGGCGACGTAAAGATTTAGAAGATTTACTCTCGATTTTTTTGGAACAACATGGTAAATCTGCCGACAATGCTGATATCAAACAAAAAATCAGCCGTATAATTCGCAAACTAAGAGACTGCGGGATCGAAATTAAAAGCAGTACTCACAGTCCTTATGAACTAGTAGAGTCAAATTTTCCTGTTCTTTTATCAACCGAACAGCGAGAAGCTCTTGCAGTAGCTGCGTATTTCCTCTCTGATATGGGCTTTTCGGCGCAAGCCAGCCAAATTCAACGCATCGGTAACTTAACAGAATCGGACATTACAGCGTTTGTGAAAGTCGATTTTAGTCCTCCTGTTGATTATAGCGATCGCAATTTGGATATTACCGTTCGCCAACTCCAAGAACGTTTTGAACAACAATGTCGCTATACCATTCGCTATCAAAGTAAACCAGGAATAGAAGAGCGCATCTGGGATATCGACCGTTCAGAACTCCGACTGCATGACGGTGTTCTCTACCTATTTGCATTTATTCCTGACTGGCGTTCTTGGCGATTTGAGTATTGGCGCAACATCGACCAAAATCATATCTTTCGCCTCGATAAAATTGTCAGCGTTGGTGCTGCATCCGATACTCATTGGGTATCCTGTGACTTTCCCAAACTGGAAATCCGCTATCGTACAAGCGGAGCATTATCTAATTATCAACCTCGACGCAAAGATGAAGCGATTGTTTACAGTGACCCTGAAGGAAAATATCGCGACATTGAAGCAAGGGTAGATTATTGGTTTTGGTTTCGCCAACGTATTTTAAAATATGGTGCCAATGCTCAAATTTTAAGCCCTCAAAACTTGGCTGATGAAATTAAACAAGAATATAAAAAAATATGGGAAAAATTGTCAAGTTTGAATTAAGAGTTTGTAGTAATACCAATTTAATGTGAAGCTGCATATTATTTTAACCCCTCCCAACCTCCCACCCCCCTCTCAGAGGGGGGTTGCCGCAGGCGGTGGGGTTATTTATATGCATCTTCATAAAGAATTGGTATAAGCACGCTTCGTGCTTAAAAAATATCGATTGACATTTAAACCCTGTAGAGACGTGCCATGGCACGTTTCTACATAGCACCTGCTAGTCTCTACATACCCAAAATTAGACGAAAAATCCTATCCCTTGCAGGATTAACCTCTGTCCTCACAAGTTCTTCAACATTATCGTCTAATTTCAAACTCAGGAATGTGGATTAAATAAAATACAAAATCTTGATTCGGTAGGGTGCGTTACCTTCCTAACGCACCCTACGAAAATTGTATGAGTGGTTGCAGGAGAATATTTGAGGTTAAGCCATAATGAAAACGCAAAAACGACTTGGTATCCTTACTAGTGGTGGCGACTGTCCTGGATTAAACGCTGTCATTCGAGCAGTTGTTAGTCACGCAACGCTGACTTATAACTGGCAGGTACTAGGCATTCCCTATGCAACGAAGGGATTACTAGAGAGAAAAACGGTTCCTCTGTCGTTGCATGGTTTAGACTTGCGCGGGATTGATCCATTACTGAACATGGGTGGAACGATTCTTGGCAGTATTAACAAAGGGGATACTTTAGCCCATATTGATGAAATTTTGGCAAGCTATCATGCTTTGGAGTTAGATGCTCTAATTGGTATTGGTGGAGATGGCAGTCTTTCAATTCTCAATCAATTGCAAGCTAAAGGCAACTGGCAATTTATCGGCATTCCTAAGACAATTGATAACGATGTTGCGCAAACAGAACGTGTCGTTGGATTTGATACTGCGGTTAATACTATTGTGGATGCCTTGAATCGGCTAACTTTCACAGCAGCTAGTCACGATCGCGTGATGATTGTGGAGGTGATGGGACGCACAGCCGGACATTTAGCATTACAAGCGGGAATTGCAGGGGGAGCAGATGTGATTTTGATACCTGAAATTCCCTATTCTATAAAAGGCATTTGCTTACACTTAAAAGAATTAAGGGATGTGTGGGGACGTAAGTTTGCGATCGTCGTGGTTGCTGAAGGCGCACAAGTTGCTGAAGATTCTTGCTGCGACACATCATATCAAACACCGTCATGTGGAATGGGACAGCACATCGCCGATGAAATTCGTAATTGCAGTCACAATCAACTTGATATTCGAGTTTCTGTGTTGGGACACATTCAACGTGGCGGAATTCCTACAGCGTTAGACCGATTGGTAGCAACTGCGTTTGGTAAAGCAGCAGTAGATTTGCTCGCGGCGGGAGAAACAGCAAAGATGGTTGCATGGCACAACGGACAAGTAGAAGCAGTACCGTTGGAAGTCGTTGTTGCTCAAAGTCCTTTACTTGTTGCTCCCAATCATTACTTAGTACAAACAGCGCGTGCATTGGGTATTTATATCATGTCCACTTGAACACTGGTATTATAAGGAAAATGCTGAAAACCCTTGAGAAACAGCAACACAGTTGCGATTTTCGTGCTTTAGACAAGGGATGAAAGCTAACCGCAGGATTTATCCTGCTTTGATGGTAAAATAGTACGAACAGGAAAGGTAATCAACCTGTATAAAAACCTAACTGCCTAACGGTAATCTGAACCTTGACAATTGAATCTATGCGGTTCTACTGCATTGTTCTAGTTTCCTCCTAGCAGTAGGTAAAAGATTCATAGGAGCTAGACGACTCAGAATTTTGGAACAAACGTTTCAATCTAAACAGGACTTGTAGAAATGCAACTACCCCAGGGCATGGGGAAAGTTAACGCTTGGGGAGAGTCCCACCTCTGGGCTAGATAACGCAAGGAATCTAGTTTAAGTGGTCTCGTTGAACCAAGAATCCCCGCGCTTTCAAGCCGGGGAGTGTCAATCTACCTCCGGCTTCCCTCTCCGCAAGTTCGGAGAGGGATTGAGGGTGAGGTTACGCCTACCTACTTACCAATTACCCATTAAATCTATTTTCCGTAGCCGCAATTTCTAACAACGTCTTCAAGACTGAATCAGGGTTGAGGCTAATCGAATCAATACCTTCTTCTACCAAAAACCGAGCAAATTCTGGATAATCACTTGGAGCTTGACCACAAATGCCGATTTTGCGATCGCGTTGTTTTACCGTAGATATTGCTTTAGCAATCATTCGCTTCACAGCTTCGTTACGTTCGTCAAATAAATGTGCTACCAACTCTGAATCTCGATCAAGTCCTAAAGTCAATTGTGTTAAATCATTAGAACCTATTGAGAATCCGTCAAACACTTCACAAAATTCGTCTGCAAGTTCCACGTTACTCGGTAACTCACACATTACATATACTTGTAAACCGTTTTCTTGGCGCACTAAATCGTGTTTCGCCATCTCTGCAAGTACACGGCGACCTTCAGAGGGAGTACGGCAAAATGGCACCATCAAAATGACATTGGTTAAACCCATTTCATCCCGTACTTTTTTCATCGCCCGACATTCCAACCCAAATCCTTCTCGGTAGCGTTCGTCATAATAACGCGAAGCACCCCGCCAGCCAATCATCGGGTTTTCTTCTTGAGGTTCAAATTGTTTGCCACCTAAAAGATTGGCGTATTCGTTGCTCTTAAAATCACTGAGGCGGACAATTACAGGTTTGGGA
The DNA here is from genome assembly GCA_051172755.1 of Nostochopsis sp. Taxonomy (GTDB): domain Bacteria; phylum Cyanobacteriota; class Cyanobacteriia; order Cyanobacteriales; family Nostocaceae; genus Pelatocladus. Next base: position 534,720 of record JBMNDX010000001.1, read on the forward strand.
TAAAATGCTGCTGCGATCGTGCCGATCCCTTGAGCGAGTTTATCAACAAAAAATTGCGCTTTATCTTCGTATTCGGCGGTCAACTCAGCAATTTTGTATTTGGCTAGTTCATCTGACAATTCATCAAAGTAAATTAATGCTAGAGGGTGGACTTTAATATGATTGGCAATGATAAATTCCATTCTTGCTAAACCGACACCATCATTAGGGATGTTGCTATAGCCAAATGCTTCTTCTGGGTTGCCCACATTCATCATGATTTTAGTGCGAGTTTGGGGCAAATTTTCTAATGGTATTTCTTGTATTTCGTACGGTAACAAACCTTTGTAGACTTTTCCGGTTTCACCTTCAGCACAGGAAACTGTAATTTCTTGCCCAGTTTTTATAACTGTTGTGACATTACCGCAGCCAACGATCGCCGGGATTCCCATTTCTCTGGCGATAATTGCCGCATGGCAGGTGCGTCCACCAGAATTAGTGACAATGGCACCAGCTTTTTTCATAATTGGTTCCCAGTCAGGATCAGTACGGTTTGTTACCAACACCTCACCGATCTGAAATTCGTCAAGGCGATGGACGTCGAGAATTACTCGTGCTTTACCCTGTCCGATCATCTCGCCCACACTACGCCCTGTTAGTAGCACTTCTCCTTTTTCTTGCAGTTGGTAGGTGTGGAGAATGTTTTTTATCTTCTGAGACTGGACAGTTTCCGGACGTGCTTGGACAATAAATAATTCGTTGGCGATCCCATCTTTTGCCCATTCGATATCCATCGGTGTATAAACACCACGCACTTGCGAGTAGTGTTCTTCAATCAAACACGCCCATTGAGCTAGTTGGAGAATTTCCTCATCGTTCAGGGCAAAAGCGGCGCGATCGCTCGCTGCAACAGGTATATTTTTTGTCATTTTAGAACCGCCCAAGTCGTAGACCATTTTAATTTCTTTTGTCCCCAGGCGTTTTTCTAAAATTGGGCGATATCCTTGTTTGAGTGTTGGTTTAAATACTAAGTATTCATCAGGGTTTACTGCACCCTGGACAACGTTTTCACCCAAGCCATAGGCAGCTGTAATCAGCGCTGCATCTTTAAACCCTGTCTCGGTATCAATGGAAAACATCACACCAGATGCAGCTAAGTCCGAACGCACCATTTTTTGTACGCCCACCGAGAGAGCAATGTTGAAGTGGTCGAAGCCTTTGATTTGACGGTAGGAAATGGCACGGTCGGTAAAAATAGATGCAAAGCACTTATGGCAAGCTTGGAGTACAGCTTGCAATCCGTGGACATTTAAATAGGTTTCTTGTTGTCCGGCAAAGCTCGCATCAGGCAAGTCTTCCGCAGTAGCACTAGAACGAACTGCGACATCAGTATCCGTACTGTACTGATTACAGAGGTCTTGATATGCTTGAGCGATCGCATTCTCCAATTCCTGAGGAAATGGAGTTTGCAGCATCAAAGCCCGTGCTTGCTTACCACATTGGCGCAGGTTATTTACATCTTCCACATCTAAATCAGCAAAAATTTCCCGCAATTTTGTTTCTAAACCTGCCGCTTCGATGAAGAAACGATATGCATAAGCAGTAGTCGCAAATCCTGTTGGAACTTTTACCCCTTTGGGTTGGAGTTGCTGAATCATTTCCCCCAGTGAAGCGTTTTTACCACCCACAAGTGGGATATCTGCGATCCCCACTACATCTAGTGGTAGTACCAGTGCTTGTTGTTTCACGTTTTGGCTTGGTGTATTTTGAGTAACAAATGTTTCAAGCATGGGAAATTTTTCCTTAAATACATTCTTACTACTGGTACTCAAGAAGTCTGTATTTTATCTTGGCGCTTCCTCTTGAGTCTCACACCTTTGGTTATAGGAAGATAATTTGAGGAACTTGTGAGGAGAGGATCATACTTAAGCTTATCCCCGCGATCACAGGAATAATCTTTACAGAACACCGAGTAGCAGTTTACAGCAGGCTAGCCCTGAAATTTATGTTTTTTATGTAAAAACTACTAGAGTCAGCTTTGGGGTCACATCCCACAATCATAATCCGCTGACCCATTTCTGCCATAGCAGCAAGGGTATTTTGAGAAGTTGTAGACTTACCGATACCGCCTTTACCGTAGAAAGCGATCTGTCTGATATTCTCAGTCATGATTAATTATTCTCCTGCAATTGGTTGGTTTGGTGGGTCTAGAGGATTTGGTTTAGGTTCACTTTAGTTGGGTCAGCAGTGACCGCTTTATAGAACGGCACTTTGTCCCTACCGGAGGTGCTCGCTCTATCGCAAAAACATAAGGAATGTAGTACATAACGTTAGTTGGTAAATTTCTGGTTGTCCTTAGTCATTAGTAATTTGTGTTTTACTAATGACCAATGACTAATTAAACATAGAGCTTACGCACTTTACAAATACGTCATCATGTGCATCAATTTAGAATGCTAAGTAGAATTTGACGTAACTATTGGTCAACAATTCAATGTATAAGTTTCGATCACTTATTCAAAATAGCGTTCTTCAAAGCTGAGACACGAGCAAGTGCAGCGTTTGTGTCTTCTGGCGATACTCCACGGCTAGCCATTGCTTGACTAAGGTGCTTTGCAATAGCATCGAAGTGTTGTGGCTGTAGGCTCATACCCGTGTGTGTTTTCTCCATCGGGCGACCTGTGTATTGGTCTGGACCCTCAAAAATCTTAGAGAAGAAAGAAATTTGCAGACGACGCTGTTTTTGCATATCTGTATGAGCGAAAAAGTGATTGAGAGTGTTGTCAGCCATGATAAGTTTGTAGAAATCATCTACTATTTGTCCAATACCTTGCTCTCCACCAAGATTGTTGTACAATGTCATATCCTTGTCCTTTGAAGCGAATTGGATAATGAAATTTGCACTTTAGCGCTTAATACCTTCGCCTATGTGCTTTTTGAAGCATTGAGAGGAAGACTATAATATTGGTCAAATCCTACTTTCTATTCTTGGCTGATACACCCTTAGGACATATTTGTAGAGTACGTATACTCAAAAGCAATAACTAAACTGCTTCGACTACAAGGTCTTTGCTCACACGATCGCGTAGTCTAGATTCGATCGCAATCTTTAATGTAGCTGTGCTACTAGAACAGGAACCACAAGCACCTTGCAGTATCACTTTGACACGGTCGCCTTCCACATCGAATAGTTCTACATCTCCTCCGTCGGCAATTAAAACAGGTCTAACTTCTTCATCTAACACTCTTTGAATGAGTGCAATTTTTTGCACTGGCGTCAGTGGTTTTACGGCTGATTTGCCATTGCTGTGACTAAGAGAATTACTTACAGCAGTGACAGATGCTTTTTCTTTTTGCACAGATACAATGATGTCATCAATATTTGCTAGACAAGATCCGCATCCGCCACCAGCTTTGACGTAATTTGTAACTTCTTCGGCGGTGGTAAGGTTATTTTCAACAATTACCCGCCGGATTTTGACGTCACTGATACCAAAACAAGTACAAATCAGCGCTCCTTCGTCATCATCTTCATGAGTGTCTAGAGGGATACCTCGGTAATTATAAATAGCTGCTTCTAGAGCTTCTTGTCCCATTACCGAGCAGTGCATTTTTGCTTCTGGTAAACCACCCAAGTAATTAGCAATTTCTTTATTAGTAACCTTAAGGGCTTCATCTAAAGTTTTACCCTTGATGAGTTCTACCAGAGCTTCAGATGAAGCGATCGCACTGGTACAACCAAAAGTTTGAAAACGAGCCTCAAGGATCTTCTCTGTATTTTCCTCAACTTTCAGGTGCAGTCTCAGGGCGTCTCCACAAGCAATGCTACCCACATCACCAACAGCAACTTTAATTCCTGCTTCACCTTTGTCTTCTATTGCTCCCTGATGTTGGGGATTGTAGAACAGTTCCAATACTTTATCTGTATAGTCCCACATAGCTTATTTTTCAATTGGTAATTGGTGATTGGTAATTGGTAATTGGTGATGGGAAGTATTTTAGCGATGTGCTAGTGCTTTTTCTTGTTCTTGCAGCCAACTTGCTTCGTCATTCTTGAAAGGTGAGAGGGCGCGGAGGTGTTCAATAATACCAGGCATCACTGCTAGCACAGCATCAATTTCGGCGTCCGTGGTATAACGACAAAGACTGAAGCGAATCGAACCGTGCAGAATGGTGTAGGGTAAGCCCATAGCTCGCAAAACGTGGGAAGGTTCCAAAGAGCCAGAACTGCAAGCAGAACCAGATGATGCACAAATACCGTGTTTGTTCAGGTGGAGGAGAATTGCTTCACCTTCAATGTACTTAAAGCCAATGTTCGTGGTGTTGGGCAATCTCTGCGTAGAATCACCATTGACTTGGCAGTCGGGAATAGTTGCAATAATAGTTTTTTCTAAGCGATCGCGCAGTTTTCTTTCTCTGGCGGTTGCTGTTTCTAAGTGTAATAACTCTAATTCGCCAGCTTTACCAAGGGCTACAACTCCTGAAACGTTTTCTGTTCCCGCCCTTCTACCGCGTTGCTGTCCGCCACCGATCAGCATCGGACGAAATCTCACACCACGTCGCACATATAAAGCACCAATTCCTTTGGGTGCATGAATTTTGTGACCGGACATGGTTAACATATCAATGGTGCTAGTCTTCATGTTTATCGGAATTTTACCGACTGCTTGCACCGCGTCCACATGGAAAAGAGCGCCGCTTTCTTTAACTCTCAGACCAATCTGCTCAATGGGAAAAACTACGCCAGTTTCATTGTTCGCATACATAATGCTGACTAAAGCGGTGTTACCAGTGAGCGCAGCTTCTAGTTCATTTAAGTCTAACTGCCCTGCGTTATTTACTGACAGATAGGTAACATTGTAACCTTGCTTTTCCAATTGTTTGCAGAGAGTTAGGACTGCTGGGTGTTCTACCTGGGTAGTGATAATGTGTCGCTTGTCTGGTTGCGCTAACAGTGCGGCTCGAATGGCGGCGTTATCTCCTTCTGTTCCACCACTAGTGAAGATGATTTCTGATTCGTCAGCACCAAGGAGAGCAGCAACTTGTTCATGAGCCTTGTTAACTGCTTTTTTTACTTGCCCGCCAAAGGTGTGCATACTAGAGGGATTACCATAATAATCCGTCAAGTAAGGTAGCATCGCCTCTACAACTTCAGGATCTACTTTGGTGGTGGCATTATTATCCAAATAAATACAATTTTTCTGCATTGTTTCCAATTTTGTTTAAAATTTGTTTGTTGGTTGTTGGTTGTTGTTAGTTACAACAACCAACAACCATCTATCAACAATCAGGCAACTTGGTGCTGACGTTTCTGTAACTGCTCGGAGAATCTTTGAGAATAGAAATTAAACCAATTGTCCCAATAATCTTGTTTGTTTGTTAATTTTGCGACCAATGGGTAATAAGTGTTAAACCAGCTTTCCCAGTAATCGGTAGAAACTTCTATGCAACCATTGCTTGTAGGACAACCAGCTTTGCACTGAGGTACGGTGTGAATACTACCAACACAGTTTGTGCAAAGTTCAGGATCAATCCAGGGGCGATCGCCATCCATTTTGATTGCACTAGTTGGACATACAGATTGACAAAGATTGCAGGAAATGCACTCGCTGGTTATTTGGTAAGCCATACTATCCTCCATTCAAGGGAGTAGATTGAGGATTGGGTTGGTGGGTAATGAGTGCTGGGTAATGAATTAATTTGTTCTGTGTTGATGGTTGGTGGTTGGTTGGAACAATTACCAAACAACTAACAACAATCAACTAACAACAATCAACTAACAACAATCAACTAACAACAATCAACTAACAACAATCAACTAACAACAATCAACTAACAACAATCAACTAACAACAATCAACTAACAACAATCAACTAACAACAATCAACTAACAACTAAACTTTTTCCTGGATGTATTGCTGGTAAAACTCTAAAGCAGCCTTGTCAATTGTGTCGTAAGTTTCAACAGTTTGGATGCCGGCTGTGTGCAATTTTTCTTGGGGACAATCACCGATTTTGGCAACAAGTACGGCTTTGCAATCTGCGATCGCTTCGATGATATTTTCGAGAGTGGCTGTTTCACCATAACCACCTTGGCAATAGTGGTCTATTTTACGATGACCGATAAAGCGTACTTCGCTACCATCAACTTCGTACACCTGGAATTCTTTGGCATGACCGAAGTGTTGGTTAACTAAGCCACCGCCTTTGGTTGCGACTGCAACTAGAATTTTTGGCGCGTCTTGTACAGACGTTGCATGGCGCGTCTCTACAGATTGTTTAGCAGCTTTGAGTTCTTCTCTAAATTTCTCAATACCTGCGTGAACTTCTTGGCGTTCAGCAAGGTCATATTCTGGAGACATGGCCATGAATTTATCTTTAGTAAATTCTTGGCTGCGGTCTTCTCCCAATAATCCTACCGCATCAGCACGGCATTGACGACAGTGGCGCATCATTTTCATGTTACCAGCACAGCTGTCTTGCACTGTCTTTAATTCTTTGGGAGTGGGGCCACGCTGTCCTGTTAAGCCGAAGTGAGTGCCGTGTTCTGGTGCTGAAATCAACGGCATGATGTTGTGCAGGAATGCACCATGGGAGCGAATGACTTTATTAACTTCTACCAAGTGTTCGTCATTAACCCCCGGAATCATCACCGAGTTGACTTTGCAAAGAATATCGGCTTCTCTGAGGGCTTGTAATCCTTCCATCTGTTTTTCGTGGAGGATTTTTACGCCTTCGATACCTCTATAACGTTTGCGCTTGTAGTGAACCCAAGGATAAATCTTAGCGCCGATTTCTGGGTCCACCATGTTGATGGTGATTGTAACGTGATCAATATTTAATTGTTTAATGCGATCGATATATTCGGGAAGCATTAAACCGTTGGTTGATAAACAAAGTTTGATATCGGGTGCTTTGTCTGCTATCAACTCAAACGTGCGAAAAGTCCTTTCTGGATTTGCCAGAGGATCACCAGGGCCTGCAATTCCTAAAACAGTGAGTTGGGGAATTTTGCCAGCAATCACTAAAGCTTTGTGTGCTGCTTCTTCTGGTGTCAACAATTCGCTAACTACGCCTGGGCGACTTTCGTTAGCACAATCGTATTTGCGATTACAGTAGTTGCACTGAATATTACAACCAGGAGCAACTGCAACATGCAACCTAGCATAGTGATGATGAGCTTCTTCGCTATAGCAGGGATGGTTAGCAATGCGCTGTTGAAGTTTTTCATCCATTTCCCCGGTGGCGCTGCTGCTGCATCCGCTACCACAACCACTGGATTTCGATGGAATAGTAGTTTCCGTAATTGGGGAGGTGACGAGTCCTGTAGACGGTAGAGTCATTGAATTTCGCAAGGTGTCGATGGACTGGCAAAAGCCACTGTGGGAGATGAAAACATTAGCCAGTTATCAGTTATTGGTTTTGTGATAACTATTCACTGATTTGTAAGGAATGGAAGTCGCGTCTGTTGATAGCGCTTGCCCACCGGGGTTCGGGGTAGGCTATTAACCCTATTTTTCTCGGCTGGTGTGTCATGCACAAGATACGGGTGGAATTTGCGCTGACAGCCGCGACTTCTGTTCACAGGGGCATGGTGCTATCTCATCCCTCCACTCACTCATCGCTCCTTGATTTGGTGCGTCAAGTGATTGGCGATATATGTTTTATATCAGCCGTTAGATAAGAAGGCTGGATGTACAACTTGGATAAGATTTATTAAATTTATTAAGTCTGTACTCAAATCTTCAAACCTCGATTATGAGGGCATAACAAAAGATGAGAAAAATTTTTTGGGTAGGGGTACTAGTATTTTGGGGTGGAAGTACAAGTATTTAGAGAGGAGGGGACAAGTGTTTTTGTACTCACCTATAACCCAGTGACAACAAGGGTTTTCAAGAAAATTAAGTTTTTTTGAGCTTATTTTTAGGTTGTACTCGCTGACTTGAAACTGGGTGTAGGGGTCTAAGGGTATAGGGGTGCAGGAAGAGTCCTATTGTCCTTGAGACTGCCTTCTTCCAATGAGCCGAGAGTCTTACTATTAATGTATTTGTGGGGTTTGGAAATCTGGAGCAGATTACAGACAACTACTCCAGAAATATGCGAAATTCAATTCTGTATCCAACATATCACTTTTTTTTGATAATAAATGCGATTTAAAATTTTTTAATTATTGGGAGAAAATTAAGACCTCAGTATTGCAAAAGCCGGACTCGGAGCGACTTAGAGACACTTCCAATCCTCAAAAATGAGAATAAATTGCAAAAACTAGCAGCTAAAGTTACTGCTGAACTTTAATCGTCATCAAATGTTGTTTTCTTAGTTGCTCAAAATTGCTAATTGACATCCTCCCACAGCTAAAAGCTGATGGAATTGTCCTCGAATCACTTCAATACCAACCAGATACCAACAATTCTACATTACTCTTAAAGCGATCGCATTGCATTCATTGCCATCAATTTACTTACATTCACCTAATTATATTGTTACTTTAGTTTTGTGCTGGGGTACTTTAAACTCAGAATCACAAAACCATTTATTGGCATTGATCTATGAAAATAATTGGAATTCCAGTAATTGTAGGAATGATCCTTCTAGGACTTTACGGATGTAATTCTGTCAAATCGACTACGACAAGCAATTCTAATTCTAGTCAACTTACCAGTCAGAATAATTCACAAACTCAACCAACCGTCAAAATTGGTGGTTCTAGCTCCACAGTACCGATTGTGAAATTATTAGCACAAGCTTATCAATCCCAAAATAAAACTGCCAAGATTGAATTTGTATCTCTGAGCCAATCTGAAGGAGCGATCGCAGCACAAAAAAATGGCATCGTTGATATTGCTAGTAGCAGTCATAAACTCAAACCTGAAGAGGACAACAGTAAAATTCAATATCGTGAATTGGCAAAAGATTTGCTCATAGTTGCTACTCACAAGAGCGTTGAAGGCGTTACCAATGTAACAACTGCTCAACTGAAATTAATCTACGCCGGAAAAATTACTAACTGGAAAGAGTTAGGCGGGCCTAATGCCCAAATTGTAGTATTAGATAGACCTGAAGATGAATCTGCCAAAAAGTTATTGCGAAAATACTACTTGGGTAAAGACAAAACCACAACTAAAGCCGTAATTTTAAATAAAGAAGGGGAGTTAATTGATGCTTTACAAAGCACTCGCTATTCAATTGGTGCTTTTTCTTTTGCTTATTCTGTGATCAATCAACTACCAGTTAATCGTCTGAGTCTCAATGGTTTTGCTCCTAACAAGGAAAATTTTACTAACGGGAAATATCAGATGGTGCGTAATATTGGATTGATTTGGAATAAAGCAGCTTCACCTACCACTCAAAATTTTATCGATTTTATCTTTAGCGATAAAGGTACTAAACTACTAGAAGATAAAGGTTTTATTCTTACTAAGTAAGTCGGCGGAAATAAACATAACGTGAGTGAGAAAAGTAAATATGCCTAAAACCCTTACCAATGACAAATGACGACCCCAACTAGTAGAGACGCGCCTTAGCGAAGCCATGCGCGACAGCGCTATTGGCACGTCTCTATATTTGTGCCGACTTACTTAATTAAACTCTAAGCAACAATCATGCGAAGACTTCGCTTTCAACTCAATCTCAGCCAGAAGATAATTCTTCCATTTTTGTGCGTATGTTTGAGTGTATTTATATTGTGTTTATTTATTGTTGGACACTGGTTTACTGATTATCTTGAGCAGAGTCTTCGTCAGGAAGTCGCAAGTTTTGCTGATCGGGTTCACCAAGATTTGCAGTATGAGCAAGAAAGTCTGGAAACACAGGTCAATTTGATCGCCGACCGAGATACAATTCGCTTGGCAATGGAACAGCAGGATAAACAAAAACTCCTACAGACTTTACTACCCATCAGAACTACTCTGAATTTAGATTGGATTAAAGTGGTCGATACTAAGGGTAATATCTTACTGGAAACACGCCAAGCTGGACTGATGCAAGCGAAGATACTTGATCAAGCAATTACTAATAGTGCTAGTGGTGGAGCTAGTTTTAGTGATTTCGTAAGTCTGGAAAACAATCAACAAGTCCTACAAGTTGTAATTCATCCAATTAAATCATCAACGAAATTAGTAGGAGGAATTATTCTTGGTCATTTAGTGAATGATAAATTCTTACAAAGAATAGCTGATGGTTCTTCTAAACAATTAATTGCTATTAAACAAAACCAAATATTTGCAACCACATTACCGAAAGCTAAAAAGATAAAATGGCAACCTCCACCATCAGATTTATCTACCGCCAACCTCGTAATTGACAATCAAAAATTTTTAGATAGAAATGTTATTTTTGTCGGTGCAAGTCAGTCTATTACGATAACTGTACTTTATCCAACTCTGCAACTAGAAACTGCTCAAAGAATGCTTTGGTTACGATTGTTATTTTTGTTTTTATTAGGAGGTATGCTTGTCACAGTTGTAGGGTTTTTCATTGCTAGAACAATTACTCGTCGCTTGAAAGCTGTAACGTTTATTGCCAAACAAGTTACACAAAACTTTAATTTTGATTTACAAGCCCCGATCACCACTCAAGATGAAGTTGGGATCTTAGCAATTTCTTTGAATAAATTAATTAAACAGGTAAAGCAACTTTTAATAGAACAGCGTGAAGCCAACCTCAATTTAGAATTATACAACCAGAACTTAGAACAAAAAGTAGAGGAAAGAACACAAGAAATTCAGCAAAGAAATATTGATTTAAAACAGACTATCTATGAACTTGAGCAAACTCAATTACAATTAATTCAAAGCGAGAAAATGTCGTCTTTGGGACAGTTAGTGGCTGGGGTTGCTCATGAAATCAATAATCCTGTTTCTTTTATTTACGGTAACATTGAATATGCTGACCGATATATTAAAGACCTGCTGCGTTTAATTCAACTTTATCAACAGCACTACCCTGCTCCAAATCCAGAAATTGAAAATGTACTAGAAGAAATTGAAATTGAATATCTTGTAGAAGATTTGCTCAAATTGTTGATTTCAATGAAAGTCGGTGCTGAACGCATTCACCAAATAGTTCTTTCTTTGCGGATCTTCTCTCGCTTAGATGAAGCTGAATTTAAAGCTGCTGATTTGCATGAATGCATAGACAGTACTTTATTAATTTTGCAACATCGGCTCAAAGCACAAACTCATCGCCCGCAAATTCATTTGGTCAAAGAATATTGTGAAATGGCTCGCATCAAGTGTTTTGTAGGACAATTAAATCAGGTATTCATGAACATCTTGGCAAATGCAGTTGATGCTTTAGATGAAGCTTGGGAAAATGGGCTTTGTCCAAATCCTTTAATTCGCATTATTTCCGAACATATAAATGACAAGATGATCATTCGTATTGCTGATAACGGAACAGGAATTCCACAAGAAATACAGAATCGCATATTTGATCCCTTTTTCACTACTAAACCGATTGGAAAGGGAACTGGTATCGGATTATCAATTAGCTACCAGATCATTACTGAAAAGCATAGTGGATCATTACGATGTATTTCATCACCGGAACATGGTACAGAGTTTGTGATTACAATTCCTGTTCGTTGACTTTTGTTTCACCCTCTTAGAGGACGCTGAAACAAAAGTCAAACTATACTTTCCACTGTTATAACTTGCGTTTTTCTAGTGAGATAGTATTGTGACAATAAGCACTTATAATAGAGTGGCGATATACGGCATCGGCTATTTTATTGAGGGTGCGATCGCTGCTTGTAAACTAGTACCAATCGTGAGTCCAGCCCCCGTCTTCTCCTGCTACTTTTTCATGCAAACATTAATTATTGATAACTATGACTCTTATACCTTTAATCTGTACCAAATGATTGGGGAAGTAAATGGAGAACTGCCTCTAGTAATTCGTAATGATCAGGTTAACTGGGATGAAATCAAAGAGATTCCATTTGACAATATTGTGATTTCTCCAGGGCCTGGTCGTCCAGAAAAGTTAGCAGATTTTGGAGTTTGCCGAGAGATAATTGAGAATGTGAATATACCCTTACTAGGAGTTTGTCTGGGACATCAAGGACTTGGCTACTTACATGGTGGTAGGGTGATTCATGCTCCGGAAGTTCGACACGGTAGACTTAGTAAAATTTTTCACAATGGTTCTGAACTGTTTCAAAGCATTCCCAATCAGTTTTCAGTGGTGCGTTATCACTCTTTGTTAGTTGCTGATGAACTACCTGAATGTTTAGAAAAGATTGCTTGGACTGAAGCAGGACTGGTGATGGGATTGCGTCATCGATATTTACCTTTTTGGGGTGTGCAGTTTCACCCAGAGTCTATCTGCACAGAATATGGGCAAAAATTGCTCGAAAACTTTAGAGATATAACGCTGCGATTTACGGATAAATTGTCAAAAAATTCAACAAAGCGATATTCTACAGGATATAGGTCTGTTAGTTCTGCTATAAATTATCCTGACCAAAAACAGCCCGATAAGTTTGAACTGTATACGCGCAAGTTAGATATCTGCCCAGATACAGAACAAATATTTGTACAGATGTTTCGGGATGCATCAAATGCCTTTTGGTTAGATAGTAGCCGTGTGGAATCTGGTTTATCTCGCTTTTCATTTATGGGTGATGGGAGTGGGGCAAACACTCTACTGGTACGCTATTATACTCAAAATCAAGAACTCACGATCGCACAATCAGATACTGTGATCCGTCGCAGCGAAAGTATTTTTAAATATCTAAAGCGAGAAATAGATTATCGGCGTTGTCAATCGGATGAACTACCTTTTGATTTTAACTGTGGATTTGTTGGCTATTTTGGCTATGAACTCAAGGCAGAGTGCGGATCGCAATTAGTGCATTCTTCTCCCTTACCTGATGCTATTTTCTTACTTGCCGATCGCATGATTGCTGTCGATCATCAACAACAGTGTCTTTATTTGCTGCAACTAGTGAAAAAAGGCCAAACACAAGAAGTAGAAACTTGGTTTGACACTATCCAACAACAACTCGAAACGCTTGCTCCTCTCTCAAAGGTTGTACCCCAGGAAAATCAACAACCAATTAAGTTCCATTTGCATCGTACTCAGGTGACTTACATCCAAGATATTCATCAATGCTTGGACGAAATTCACGAAGGAGAAACCTATCAAGTTTGCCTTACGAATCAGCTTCACACCGATGCGACTCCTGATCCATTGACATTCTATCGCACATTACGTCAAATCAATCCTGCTCCCTACTCTGCATTTTTGCGCTTTGGTGATCTTGCGATCGCTTGTTCATCTCCAGAACGATTTCTCAAGCTTGATCGAAAAAAATGGGTAGAAACTAAGCCCATAAAAGGAACACTACCACGAGGAAAAACCCCAGAAGAAGATTTTGTCCTACGGGAACAGTTACACAACAGCGAAAAAGACCGAGCTGAAAATCTCATGATTGTGGATTTGTTACGCAATGATTTGGGACGAGTTTGTGAAGTTGGTAGTGTCCACGTACCAAAATTAATGGATGTAGAAACCTATGCAACAGTACATCAGTTGGTGACAACGGTACGGGGGCGGTTGCGAGCAGACTTACAAGCCGTGGATGGCATTCAGGCATCATTTCCAGGGGGGTCGATGACGGGCGCGCCCAAAATCCGCACCATGAAAATTATTGATCGCTTAGAACAAGAGGCGCGAGGAGTGTATTCCGGGGCTATCGGCTTTTTGGGCTTGAATGGTTCAGCTGATTTGAATATTGTGATTCGGACTGCTGTTTTGACTCCTGAGCAAACCTCCATTGGTATAGGTGGCGGAATTATAGCGCTTTCTAATCCTGAGATGGAATTTCAGGAAACGCTACTCAAAGCGAAAGCTTTAATCCAAGCTATGGTACTGACGATGCAGGGAACGTTTGAGCCAGATATGTATTCCATTCTAGTACTCGATCACACGAACTATGTTGGGTTCGTAGTGAGCGCTTAAGCGCTCATAGAGGACTAAAGTCCTGACTACAAACTCAAGTACAAGGTGAAGAATATACGGAATTATCTAAAAAATAGATGGATAAAATTAATTTATTTAGTATTCCTCTTCAAATTTTATACTCGTGCAAAATGTTAATCTTGAGACTCTTCAGGTATAGATTTTGACTCGATTTCAGGTTCCGTTTGGACATTAGCTTGAATTTTTACAGGTTTTGGACCACGTGCTAAGGCAGGATTAATCTGCTGCTTGTTTTCATCCTTAAAGGATGCTTTTTTATTTGTACCAGACGAGCGATGATCACTCGGTTTTGAGCGTTTGGCATCGGATTTAACAGCAGGCATAGAATCCGATTTTTCAGAAATTTTATCAGTACTTTCTTGAGACTGACGCTCTGATTTCTTGATTGGGCGTTCTACCATTGTTGATTTTTGTAAAATTACCTGTCTGTATATTATATCTATATCGATTTGGTAATCATCAAACTGTTAGTAGGCAAACAATCAGGTATCATAGTTCCCCTCAAAACCGCACTTTGTACAAGTCGAAGAATTCTCCTGATTGCCGTGCAATTACTTTACCACCAGCAGCTTTGATTATTTTTTCCCACTCTGCTATCGGCTCTAAAAACACCTCAGCACCCAAATAAGTTTCCATAACTGCCCAATCTTCAGCTAACGGTTGTTCTGGATTGAGGATGTCAAAGACTAATTGTCCATCTGGCTTCAACACCCGTTTGACTTCCGCTAACACAGCACTCCAATACTCAAGTGGAAAATAGCAGCTAAATCCTGTGGCGATCGCTAAGTCGAACTGCTCATTAGAGTAGTTTAACTGATGAGCGCTACCTAACTCGACACCTTTGAATAGCTTCGAGTTCAACTGTGAACCACGGGAATTGAGAGTATTTCGCGCTACAGTACTAATTTCTTGTCCATAAAAAAATGCTTGCCAATCTCGCCAAGGATAGATCAAAAAGCTGACACCGCAGCCTAAATCCAAACAGTGCTGGTTCTTTTGTGGTTGAGCTATTTCCCAAAAACTAGAAACTATTTTTGCTGACAATATCCCACTTACCCACTCTCGATATATTGGCATTGCCTGCACTTCTGCTGGTACTTCAAAGGATTGATTTTCATATTGTCGGTTAAAGCGATATGCTACTTGCGCTAACCTCACCTGCCATTTATCTGAGTGGTGCATATTGCTTGTGTTGCTTTGCTAATTTACCTAAGTCTAGACCAGGTTATTGATTTGTCGGGCAAATAACCTCAAATGCGTTGGCGTTAGCCACTCCCTTCCTTGAGTATCGCTACTAACAGAAATTTTCAATTCTTCGATTAAGGTAAAATTAGCGCTTCAGAAAACTGATCATGAAAGAGACAGCAGCACAGATATTAGTTCGCACAGCCCAAAGATGGTACTCAATCCGCCATTTAGACTCAGATACAAGAAAGCGACTTATGGCTTTAAGCGAAGAAGATTTTCAGGTTGAATACAAGAAGCTATTTAAACCAGTAGCTTGATTTCCAAAATTTTTCCATTAAGAACTTTCACGCACTCTACTAGTTCTTTATAGATTGGTTGTTTGTCTCCCCAAGATAATTCGTTCCAATATCCAATGTTGCCTAAGCAGGTAGTTAGCGTTTTTACTAATTCAGTACTTACCTGTTTTGTTGCAATCTCTCTTTGCTTGAGTACTTGTATCTCTAGTAGAGTTTGTTCAATTGCGTTTTGAATAATGGGATTTTGGGGCAATAGCTTAAGCGCTTTTAACTGCTCTTGCCTAGCTATTAACTCAGAGTCATCCTCTCCATTGGAAGATAAATTTGCTACTGTATATTTTCGGATTTCCTCATACCGATCAGCTAAAGCAGCATCTACGGCTGAAATAATATCTGGCAGATATGTACTAGTTTTGTTCTCACAAAAAGCATCTCCTAGATTTTCGTGTTTTTTGCACCTGATTCGATAAGTTGACCATTTTATTTTTTTACAAAAGCACTTATACCCACACTCACCACAAATAATTTGCCCTACTAAGGGTAATGGCTCTTTAGCACTATCCTTGTTGTTACCGTAACTGTACCTGTGTCGGTTGTCTTCCAGTTTTTTCTTTATAAGTTTAAATTTGTCGCTAGAGAGTAGTGGTTCGTGAGTATCTTGATGTATCTCCCACTTTTTGGGGTTGTTCAGATTTCCCTTCACATTGTAAGCAGTATGTCCTCGTAGCACTGGGCTAGTTAGCCAATACCTCAGCCCTGCTGCTGTCCATGAAATTCCATAAGTATCCAATATATGCTTGGCGGTACTTCTTAATGTGGCGTTACCAGCTAAAAAATAGTCAATGATTTCGGATGCGATCGCCCAGTTAGATTTACCCGACTCATGTAGCGTCATATCGGCTGCGTATTTCTCATCAATCCTGCGATACCCAAAAGGTGGGCGTGGGGATGCTTTTTTCTGTTCTCGGAAATAGTTCAGTCCGTGCCTAATTCGATCGCTAAGTAATCTCGATTCAAATTCTGCCAAACCTGCCATTTGATTAACACTGAACCACCCAAAAGGTGATGATGGATCAACTGGGGCATCCAAGACAATTAATTTCACTCCATACTCTTCGAGGGTTACTAAAGTTCTGTGGATAGTAATTACACTCCGTGCTAATCGGTCAATACGAGTAATAACAACTTCAGTTATTTTCCCTTGCTTGCACATGGCAAGCATATTGTTAAATTCCTTACGCTTATCTGATCGTCCACTCTCAATATCTGAGAATATTAAGACAGCACCTGCCTTCTCGATACGGGCTGTCTGTTGTTCCAAAGCATTTCCTTCATCTTGTTCTCTTGTGGATACTCTGACGTAACCGACTCGCATAAATGCTCATGATAAACTGACTCCTTTGTTAATCATACTCTACACGTTTGATGCTTCATAGTAAAGCTCAAACCACCGTTCTGCACTTAGCAGCAGAAAGAGGTGCAGTAGAAGACTTAGAACTCGAAGAAGTAATGTTAAAAGGTTTCCGTGATGTTAAGTGCGTGGAATCTGGTGGTCCCGAACCTGGTGTAGGTTGTGCTGGTCGTGGTATCATCACCGCTATTAACTTCTTGGAAGAAAACGGTGCATACCAAGATTTAGACTTTGTATCCTACGACGTGTTAGGTGACGTTGTATGTGGTGGTTTCGCTATGCCTATCCGTGAAGGTAAAGCCCAAGAAATCTACATCGTTACCTCTGGTGAAATGATGGCGATGTACGCAGCAAACAACATCGCTCGCGGTATTTTGAAGTATGCTCACTCTGGTGGTGTACGCTTGGCTGGTTTGATTTGTAACAGCCGTAAAGTTGACCGGGAAGCCGAACTGATCGAAAACCTGGCTGAAAGACTCAACACCCAGATGATCCACTTCGTACCTCGTGACAACATCGTTCAACACGCAGAATTGCGTCGTATGACCGTTAACGAGTATGCACCCGACAGCGACCAATCTCAAGAATACCGCGCATTAGCTAAGAAGATCATCAACAACACCAAGCTCACTATTCCTACTCCTATGGAAATGGATGAACTGGAAGCCCTGTTGATTGAATACGGTATCCTTGATGACGATACCAAGCACGCAGAAATCATCGGCAAACCAGCTGAAGCTTCTGCTAAGTAATCCTAACGCTCTCAATCAGAGATAGGAAAAACATGAAGTACGAAGTATGAAGTATGAAATCATCCCTTCTTTCAGCCTTCATCCTTCTACCTTCATCCTTCTTCCCTAATTTTCACTTCTGTACCTGAAATTTCCCGAACCCATAATTCTAACCGAGGCAGACAATGACACCTCCAGAAAACAAGAACCTCATAGAAGAACATAAAGAACTAATTAAAGACGTTCTCCAAGCATACCCTGAAAAATCTCGCAAAAAGCGGGAAAAACACCTCAATGTCCACGAAGAAGGCAAATCAGATTGCGGTGTTAAGTCCAACATCAAATCTGTTCCTGGTGTAATGACCGCCCGTGGTTGTGCCTATGCAGGTTCCAAGGGTGTGGTTTGGGGTCCCATTAAGGACATGGTTCACATTAGCCACGGTCCTGTTGGTTGCGGTTACTGGTCTTGGTCTGGTCGTCGTAACTACTATGTTGGTAAAACTGGTGTTGATAGTTTCGGCACTATGCACTTTACCTCTGACTTCCAAGAACGAGACATCGTTTTTGGTGGTGACAAAAAGCTCACGAAGATGATTCAAGAAATTGAAGAACTCTTCCCCCTCAACCGTGGTATCAGTGTTCAGTCTGAATGTCCTATTGGTTTGATTGGAGATGATATCGAAGCTGTAGCTAAGAAGGCTGCTAAAGAAATTAACAAGCCCGTTGTACCTGTACGTTGTGAAGGTTTCCGGGGTGTATCTCAGTCTTTAGGACACCACATCGCTAACGATGCTATCCGTGACCACATGTTCCCTCGCTTTGACAAAGCGAAGAAAGAAAACACACTCACCATTGAACCTGGTCCCTATGATGTAGCCCTGATTGGTGACTACAACATCGGTGGTGATGCATGGGCAAGCCGGATGTTACTAGAAGAAATGGGCTTACGTGTTGTTGCTCAGTGGTCTGGTGACGGTACTGTTAACGAACTAGTTAATGGTCTGGCAGCTAAGTTAGTTCTGATCCACTGCTACCGTTCTATGAACTACATCTGCCGTGCTTTGGAAGAAGCTTACGGTATGCCTTGGATGGAGTTCAATTTCTTTGGTCCTAGCAAGATTGCTACATCTCTGCGTGAGATTGCTGCTAAATTTGACTCTAAGATCCAAGAAAACGCAGAGAAGGTTATTGCTAAGTATACCCCAGTCATGAATGCGGTACTTGAAAAGTACCGTCCTCGCCTCGAAGGTAACACCGTTATGTTATACGTTGGCGGTCTGCGTCCTCGTCACGTTGTACCTGCTTTTGAAGACTTGGGTATCAAAGTGATTGGTACTGGGTATGAATTTGGCCACAACGATGACTACAAGCGTACCACCCACTACATCGATAACGCCACAATTATTTACGACGATGTTACCGCCTACGAATTCGAGGAATTCGTCAAAGCTAAGAAACCTGATTTGATTGCTTCTGGTATTAAAGAGAAGTATGTATTCCAGAAGATGGGCTTACCTTTCCGTCAAATGCACTCTTGGGATTACTCCGGACCTTATCACGGTTATGACGGCTTCGCCATCTTCGCTCGCGACATGGACATAGCACTCAATAGCCCAACTTGGGGATTAGTTAATACTCCTTGGAACAAGAAAGAAGCTAAAACTAAAGTTGCCTAAAAAAAAGTCTGAACTGAGGACTAGGGATTAGGGGGTGGGGATTAGGAATTAGGTTAGAATACTTCCCCAATTCCCATTCCCCAATTCCCAATCACCAATCCCTAGTCTGCGATCTGTAAACGCCATTACCCACCCCAGCAAGCAAAAGAGATACAAAAATGCCACAGAATCCTGACAAAATCGTAGACCACGTAGACCTATTTAAACAGCCAGAATACACCGAACTCTTCAAGAATAAGCACGAACAATTTGAAGGCGCACATTCTGACGCAGAAGTAGAACGCGTTTCTGAGTGGACAAAAGGCTGGGACTACCGTGAAAAGAACTTTGCCCGTCAAGCATTAACAGTTAACCCAGCTAAAGGTTGCCAACCAGTAGGTGCAATGTTTGCAGCCCTGGGCTTTGAAGGAACTCTTCCCTTTGTCCAAGGTTCTCAAGGTTGCGTTGCATACTTCCGTACTCACCTTAGCCGTCACTACAAAGAACCCTGCTCTGCTGTTTCTTCTTCTATGACAGAAGACGCAGCCGTGTTCGGTGGTTTAAACAACTTGATCGAAGGTATGAGTGTTGCTTATACACTCTACAAGCCCAAGATGATTGCTGTTTGCACCACCTGTATGGCTGAGGTTATCGGTGATGACTTGGGTGCATTTATCACCAACGCTAAGAATGCTGGTTCTATTCCTCAAGATTTTCCTGTACCTTTTGCTCATACCCCCAGCTTTGTTGGTTCCCACATCACCGGTTACGACAACATGATGAAGGGAATTCTATCTAACCTGAGTGAAGGTAAGAAGAAAGACAAAACTAACGGCAAAATCAACTTCATCCCCGGTTTCGATACCTATGTAGGTAATAACCGCGAACTCAAGCGGATGCTGGGTTTGATGGACATAGACTACACAATTCTTTCTGATACCAGCGATTACTTTGATTCACCTAATAACGGTGAATACGAGATGTACCCAGGTGGTACTAAGTTAGAAGATGCTGCTGAAGCTTGCAACGGCAAAGCTACTGTTGCTCTGCAAGCTTACACCACTCCCAAGACTCGTGAGTATATTAAAACCAAGTGGAATCAGGAAACTAAGGTTTTACGTCCCTTCGGTGTCAAGGGTACAGATGAATTTCTGATGACATTGTCAGAAATGACTGGTAAGCCCATTCCCCAAGAATTAGAAATCGAACGGGGTCGCTTAGTTGACGCCATGACGGATTCCTACGCTTGGATTCATGGCAAGAAGTTTGCAATCTATGGTGAACCAGACCTAATTATTAGCGTTGTTAGCTTCTTGTTGGAATTAGGTGCTGAACCAGTACATATTCTTTGCCACAACGGTGACGAAGTATTCAAGAAAGAACTGCAAGCTATTCTTGATGAGAGTCCCTTCGGTAAGCAAGCAACTATCTGGCTTGGTAAAGACTTGTGGCATTTCCGTAGCTTGCTATTCACTGAGCCTGTAGACTTCTTTGTTGGTAACTCCTACGGTAAGTACTTGTGGCGTGATACCAAGATCCCAATGGTACGGATTGGTTATCCAATCTTCGATCGCCACCACTTACACCGCTATTCAACTATCGGTTATCAAGGTGGAATCAACCTCCTCAACTGGGTTGTCAACACCATTCTCGATGAAATGGATCGCAATACCAACATCATCGGTCAGACTGATATTTCCTTCGACTTAATTCGTTAAGAATCTCATCAACTCGTGGCGTGCCAATGTAGTAAAAAGTTAAAAGTAAAATTTTTAAAGATGATTCTTTTAATTTTTTACTTTTTCCTTTTTACTTTTTCCTCAAAATAGAATTATGGAATCGATTAATCACACTCATTCTCACTCTAATTACCACCCGCCTAATGATAAATCTGGCGGTTTTGATCTTCTACGTCCATTACGTCGATTAGTAGATAGCATCCAAATCCAAAATTATCGTCTTGCTCATTTAATTTGCCAAATTATTCCTTGCTGTTGCCCTTTTCAGCGAGATATTAACTTATTTGGGCGTATTTTCCACGTTCCTGTGCTATGCAAGCTCAATCCTTTGTATGACAACTTTGTAGGATTGCGTTTTCGGGCATTATCTTACCTCAGCGATGAATGTGGAGAAGATGTCTCTAAATATATTTGTTAGTAGTTACAAATTACTCATTATTAATACTCATTATCCATTACTAATTAGTTAATGATTGTTGATTGTTGTTAGTTGTTTGTTGTCTGGAATAACTAATAACCACCAACCAACAACCAACAACCACCAACCAACAAAATTCATCCAGCGCGAGGAAACAGATGACAATCACCCAAGGCAAAATCAACGAGCTGCTCTCTGAGCCAGGATGCGAACATAATCATCAAAAAAATGGGGAAAAGAAAAATAAGTCTTGCACACAACAAGCTCAACCGGGAGCCGCTCAAGGGGGTTGTGCCTTTGACGGTGCAATGATTGCTCTAGTACCCATCACTGATGTTGCTCATTTAGTTCACGGACCGATCGCCTGCGCTGGTAATTCCTGGGGTAGTCGTGGTAGTTTATCTTCTGGCCCTCAACTTTACAAATTCGGCTTCACCACCGATTTGAGTGAGAATGATGTCATCTTCGGTGGTGAAAAAAAGCTCTATAAAGCCATCCTGGACATTCATAAACGCTACAATCCTGAAGCAGTTTTTGTTTACTCCACTTGTGTTACTGCTCTAATCGGCGAGGACATAGATGCAGTCTGCAAAGCTGCTACCAATAAAATCGGCATTCCGGTGATTCCCGTAAATTCACCTGGATTTGTTGGTAGTAAAAATCTTGGCAACCGCATCGGTGGAGAAGCTTTACTAGAATACGTCGTTGGTACTGAAGAACCAGAATACACCACACCCTACGACATCAATCTCATCGGTGAATATAACATCGCTGGTGAAATGTGGAATATATTACCTTTATTTAAAAAATTAGGCATTCGTGTTTTAGCAAAAATTACTGGTGATGCTCGCTACAAAGAAGTTTGCAGCGCCCACCGCGCCAAACTCAACGTGATGATTTGCTCCAAAGCTCTGATCAATATGGGGCGGAAAATGGAGGAACGTTACGGTATCCCCTACATCGAAGAATCTTTCTACGGCGTTGAAGACATCAATCGATGTCTACGAAATATCGCAGCGAAATTGGGCGACCCTGATTTGCAAGCACGGACAGAAAAATTAATTGCAGAAGAAACCGCCGCTCTCAATGTCAAACTCGCTCCTTATCGCGATCGCCTCAAAGGTAAGCGGGTTGTCCTTTATACCGGAGGCGTGAAAAGCTGGTCAATTATCTCCGCAGCTAAAGACTTGGGAATGGAAGTCGTTGCTACCAGTACCAAAAAAAGTACTGAAGAAGATAAAGCCCGAATCAAGCAATTACTCGGCAAAGACGGCATTACTTTAGAAAAAGGCAATCCCCAGGAAATTCTGCGAGTGATTAACGAAACAAACGCAGAGATGCTGATTGCTGGTGGTCGTAACCAATACACCGCCCTCAAAGCCCGGATTCCTTTCCTCGACATCAACCAAGAACGCCACCACGCCTATGCAGGCTATAGCGGGATGGTAGAAATGGCTAGGGAATTAGATGAAGCCCTCTACAGTCCTGTGTGGGAACAAGTCCGAAAACCAGCACCCTGGGAAGACGACTCAAAGACACGGGGACAGGGAGACACGGGAAAATTTTCGTCCTCAACACACCTACCCATCTCTTTATCTTTTGAAGAGGAGGACTACTAATGGCCAAGGTTGTCACTCCTAAAAAGCCAGTTATAGTTAATCCTCTCAAGCAAAGCCAAACTTTAGGTGCAGCCTTAGCATTTTTAGGTTTGAAAGGGATGATACCTTTACTCCACGGTTCTCAAGGTTGTACAGCCTTTGCGAAAGTGATATTGGTGCGGCATTTTCGAGAAGCCATACCTCTTTCCACCACAGCGATGACGGAAGTCAGCACGATCTTGGGTGGTGAAGACAATGTGGAACAAGCAATTTTGACTTTAGTACAGAAATCTCAGCCAGAAATTATTGGTTTGTGTACAACTGGACTAACGGAAACCAGAGGGGATGACATGGACGGGATTCTCAAGGATTTCCGTAAACGTCATCCAGAATTGGACGAATTGCCAATTGTACTTGTCTCTTCACCGGATTTCAAAGGCGCACTGCAAGATGGTTTTGCAGGGGCGGTAGAAAGTATTGTCAAAGAGGTTCCCCAAGCGGGAGAACCAAAGGCGCAACAAGTGACAATTTTGATGAGTTCCGCCTTCACACCGGGGGATGTGCAACAGATCAAGGAAATTGTCACTACTTTTGGGTTAATCCCAATTCTAGTTCCTGACCTTTCGGCTTCTTTGGATGGTCATTTGGATGATTCCTACAGTCCAATTACCGGGGGTGGCACAACTTTAGTACAACTACGTAAAATTGGTAGTTCTGTTTATACCCTTGCGCTGGGTGACAGTATGCGGGGTGCAGCCAAAATTTTAGAACAAAAATTTGGCACACCTTATGAAGTGTTTAGCGAACTGACTGGATTAGAGGCGGTAGACAGATTTATGCAGTTTTTGGCAAATTTGAGTGGAGCAGCAGTTCCAGAAAAATATCGTCGCCAACGTCGCCAACTGCAAGATGCAATGTTGGATACTCATTTTTACTTTGGTAGAAAAAGGGTATCCTTGGCACTGGAACCAGATTTGCTGTGGTCAACAGTATATTTTCTGCAATCAATGGGTGCGGAAATTCAAGCTGCTGTCACGACAACGCGATCGCCACTTTTAGAAAAACTCGCGATCGACAGCGTCACTATCGGTGATTTTGAAGACTTTGAAAACTTAGCTGCTGGTTCTGACTTGCTGATTGGTAATTCCCATACTAATGCGATCGCCAAACGTTTAGGAATTCCTCTCTATCGCCAAGGTATTCCGATTTTTGATCGTTTAGGTAATGGTCAATTTACCAAAATAGGCTACCGAGGCACGATGGAACTCTTATTTGATCTCGGTAATCT
The DNA here is from genome assembly GCA_051172755.1 of Nostochopsis sp. GTDB lineage: Bacteria > Cyanobacteriota > Cyanobacteriia > Cyanobacteriales > Nostocaceae > Pelatocladus. The sequence goes on from JBMNDX010000001.1 coordinate 559,010, forward strand.
CTTTTTACACGCAGAAGAAACGAAAGTCAGAGATAGAGATGTTCAGGGGGATTAGGGATTGGGGATTGGGAGTTGGGCATAGTTTACAACTACTAACAACAACCAACTACCAACTACCAACTACTAACAAATAAAAATGAAAATTGCCTTCACAACTAGTGATCAAGTTCATGTCAATGCTCATTTTGGTTGGGCAAAGATGATTGATGTTTATGAAGTTTCCAAAGATGGTTATCAATTTCTAGAAACTATCAAATTTAATGGAAACCTCAAAGAAGATGGTAACGAGGATAAACTCGTTCCTAAACTTAATGCATTAAAAGAATGCACAATTGTGTATGTTGCGGCAATTGGTAGCAGTGCTGCTGGCAAATTACTGAAAACAGGTGTGACTCCAATTAAAGCACGTTCAGAGCAAGATGAAATTGCTGATACACTCAACAAATTAGTCGAAACTCTTAAAGGAAGTCCACCACCTTGGTTACGTAAAGCTTTGCAGCAAAATAATCTGAATTTTGATGAATTAGAACTAGAAGAAGAAACAACTGTATGAGTGCAACTAATAGTGTTAATGGAACAGCTCCTAGTGAGGTTGTAAATTCACCTTTTTTGAAAGCGATCGTCCAACAAATTCGTGGTCAAGATACTTACGGTGTTTTTCGCAATTGGTCAGATGAATTAATCCTTAAGCCATTTGTAGTTAGCAAACAGAAGAAACGCGAAATATCTGTTGAAGCTGAGGTAGATCCGGTAACAATTGCCAGGATTATGGCATTTTATCGTGCTGTCGCTGCTCGCATTGAACAAGAAACTGGTTTGTTATCTCAAGTTGTAGTTGATTTGAGTCATGAAGGCTTTGGCTGGGCGCTAGTTTTTTCTGGTCGTCTTTTGTTGGCAGTTAAAACCTTAAGAGATGCTCATCGTTTCGGCTTTGAATCACTTGAGAAAGTAGCAGAAGAAGGAGAAAAACTAGTACAAAAAGGTATTGAACTAGCTCATAAATTTCCCGAAGCTGGAAAATTGTAATTTAGTCAAGGGTCAAGGGTCAAGAGTCAATAATCAATAGTCAAGAATAAGTACTAACTACTAACCACTAAGAACAACCAACCACCAACAACCAACAAATGAAGGTTGAAGAACTACAAACTAAAATCAAGCGCCTCAATAGTAAAGCAGGTCAAATGAAAATGGATCTGCATGATTTGGCGGAAGGGTTGCCAACAGATTACCAAAAACTTATGGATGTTGCGGCTGCGACTTATGAAATTTATCGTCAGCTAGATGAACTGAAGCAACAACTCAAAATCATGGAGCAAAGCAAATGAGCGAAGATTGGAACAAATTCCAAAATCTTACACAAGCGGAGGAGTATTTTGAATTTTTTGGCTTACCTTATGACCAAACAGTTGTAAGTGTAAATCGTCTACATATTTTGAAAAAATTCTCTCAATCTATTCAAGAAATTGATGAGAATTATACCGACCTAAATTCAGAAGAGAGATTAAATAAATATTGTGAGGCTTTACAACAAGCTTATCAGGTTTTTCTGGAATCCACACCTCAAGAACAGAAGCTGTTCAAAGTATTTAAACAGAAGCCTAAAAATGTAGTCACGCTGACAGAAATCACTTCTGATTAGGAGGTAAAAAGTGATAGACCTAACGCCTACCGAGTTAGAACGTTACAGTCGCCAAATGATGCTCCCAAATTTTGGCGAAGTAGCACAGAAGCGTCTCAAGTCAGCAACTGTTCTGGTGACAGGTGTGGGAGGATTAGGCGGTACAGCAGCGCTTTACTTAGCAGTAGCAGGTGTTGGGCGGCTGATCCTAGTGCGGGGTGGTGATCTGCGACTGGATGATATGAATCGTCAGATTTTGATGACGCATGATTGGGTTGGTCAACCAAGAGTCTTCAAAGCCAAGGAAACTCTCGAAACCATCAATCCTGATATCCAGGTGGAAGCAGTTCCTGAGTATATTACTCAGGAAAATGTTGACTCCCTGGTGAAATCTGCGGATATGGCTCTAGATTGCGCCCATAATTTTACAGAGCGTGATTTGCTAAATGCTGCTTGCGTACGCTGGCGCAAACCAATGGTGGAAGCAGCGATGGACGGGATGGAGGCTTACCTGACTACGATAATTCCTGGTGTGACGCCTTGTTTATCTTGTCTATTTCCAGAGAAACCAGATTGGGATAGACGCGGGTTTTCAGTTTTAGGTGCTGTATCTGGAACTCTTGCTTGTTTGACGGCTTTGGAAGCAATCAAGCTGATCACTGGCTATAGTCAACCTTTGTTATCGCAACTACTGACAATGGATTTAACCCGCATGGAATTTGCTAAACGTCGTTCTTATCGCGATCGCTGCTGTCCAGTATGCGGTAACAATGCACCTTGGAGATACTTGCAATCCAAATCCACAGTCATTAGTCATTAGTAAATTGTTGTTTGTTGTTTGTTCTTTGTTGTTTGGAAGAACCAACTACCAACCATCAACAAACAACTACCAATTACCAACAAACAACCAATTTTTAAAACTCAGGAGGTCTGATGACTGTTACTTTGACAGAGAAAGCAGAATTTCGTCTACGGACATTTTTAGCAGGTTCTGCTCCCGATGCCAATGGCGCCACAAAAGGTATCCGCATATCTGTTAAAGATGGTGGTTGCAGTGGTTATGAATATGCAATGGATGTCACCAACCAGCCAAAATCAGACGATTTGGTTATCCAGCAAGGTAAGGTTACTCTTTACGTTGATACTGAAAGTGCGCCATTACTAGAAGGAATTGTCATCGATTTTATTGACGGTGTAATGGAAGGCGGCTTTAAGTTTATCAACCCCAACGCAACAGAAACTTGTGGTTGTGGCAAATCATTTAAAACTAGTGATTGTCAATCAGCAGGTGTACCTTGCAACTAATTAATCAATGTTGATAGTTGTTTGTTATTTGTTGTTGAGAAGCAACAAGTAACAAACAACTATCAACAAACAAATATCAACAAATTTATTTTTGAGGAGAACACAACAATGGCTACCTACCAAGTCAGATTAATCAACAAAAAAGAAGACCTCGACTCCACAATTGAAGTTGACGAAGAAACTACTATCTTAGAAGCAGCAGAAGAAAATGGTATTGAGCTACCTTTTTCTTGTCACTCTGGTTCTTGCTCTAGCTGCGTTGGTAAGATAGTTGAAGGTGAAGTAGATCAGTCTGAGCAAATCTTCTTAGATGATGAGCAGATGTCCAAAGGATTCGCATTACTTTGCGTTACCTATCCTCGCTCTAATTGCACAATTAAAACCCATCAAGAACCTTATCTTATCTAAAGGTTTCATTTTTTTAGCCCCTGTATTTTTCTTTCCTTAGCTATTCTCGAAGTCATAGCTATGACACAGCTAAGTAGGTAGGCGTAATTAAACATAAGATCAAACCTCACCCTCAATCCCTCTCCTTACTAAGGAGAGGGAAGCCGGAGGCAGGGTGAGGTTTTATATTTAATTTGACCCACTTACTTATGACTTCTTTATTAATAAAGGAAAATTTACACTTGATGAGGTTAACAGTTCATGATAATCATTTTTAAAATGCTTTTATTAATTATAAGATAACATATTTTTATAGTTTACTTCTTATTCTTTAGATTCATTTTATAAATAAATGTCTATTGTTTGATTTTCTTAATCATAGGTAATTGCAAGTTTCTTATACCCACCAACCACCAACCACCAACCACCAACCACCAACCACTAAGTATTAAATGTTTAACGATTTTAGTGTCACTGGTTCTTCATTAGAATTACTAAAAATCGGAGAGCAAGGAATCATTCTGTTCTGTAACACTCAGGACGAAAAGATTCTAAAGCAAGTAATATCTTTGGGGCTAGCTCCAGGAATATGCTTTACGTTAGAACAACATTTTCCTAACCTTGTTATCAAGGTAGACCAACAAGAATTAGCGGTAAATAAAGAAATTGCTAGTAAGATTTACGTTCGAGTTGTGAATCGATAATTACATGCTTGGTATTCATGAAATTATTGACTCATGATTCATAATTTTCAGAATATTTAGATTTTGCACTTCGATGAATAGTAAAAATATGACCGAGAATACTGTCACGCGCTACTATCACAACTTTTTACAAGTCGTTCAGAGTTACTATCAACTTACAAAACCCCGAATTATTCCTCTGCTATTGATTACTACAGCTGCTAGTATGTCGATCGCATCTGAAGGAAAATTAAATCCGATATTAATGTTAGTAACTCTAGCTGGTGGTACTTTTGCTGCTGCTAGCGCTCAAACTTTTAATTGCGTCTACGATCGCGATATCGACTATGAAATGGAACGGACGCGCCATCGTCCTTTACCTTCTGGGCGTGTCCAGCCTACTCATGCTTTAATATTTGCGATCGCCTTAGCTTGTATTTCTTTCACATTGCTGACAGTATTTGTAAATTTACTCAGCGCTTTGTTAGCAATGTCTGGGATTTTATTTTATGTGGGCGTCTACACCCATTTACTCAAACGCCACACTTCACTTAACATCGTCATTGGTGGTGCTGCTGGGGCGATTCCAATGTTGGTAGGTTGGGCTGCGGTAACTGGTACACTTAGTTGGACAGCATGGTTATTGTTTGCGATCGTTTTTTTGTGGACACCTCCCCATTTTTGGGCGTTAGCTTTGATGATTAGTGAAGATTATGCCAAAGTAGGTGTACCAATGCTGCCTGTAGTTACTGATAATATCACTGCCGCTCGGCAGATTTGGGTATATACTTTAATGCTTGTCCCTGCGACATTTTTATTGATAGATCCTCTGCAAAAAATGGGTGTGATTTATGGCTGTATTGCTTTTATTCTGGGAGCTATTTTGATTAAAAAAGCTTGGACGCTTTTGCAAGACTCAGAGAATAAACAGTCAGCGCGATCGCTTTTTCTTTACTCTATTCTTTACATGATGCTACTATGTGTTGCGATGGTAGTTGATAGTTTACCAATTACCGACTATTTCACTAAAACAATGATCAGATTTGTTAATTGAATATTGTTATTTGTTGTTTGTTGTTTGTTGTCACAACTAACCACCAACAAACAACTAGATGATTTTTTAATCAACAGCAACCATAACATCTGTTGCTTTTACTACAGCATAAGCTTCTTTCCCTTCAGTAAGTTGAAGGCTATCTGCTGAAGATTTTGTAATGATCGCAGTTACTTCTATACCAGGTGCTAATTCTAATATAACTTCGGTGTTGACAGACCCTGGCACAACTTTTTTGACAGTAGCTTTCAGAGTATTACGAGCGCTTATTTTCATTTTTTTGTATCTTTACTTATTTTACTCAATAATATTACTCATTTAATCAGAATACACAGATATTTCTTTAGATTATTTTTATGTTTTTAAATGAGAGAATATCCAAAATAAAACTTATAAATATATTCAGTTTCTTGAATGGTTCGTAGTCAGGACTTTAGTCCTCACTACGAACTTATTTCAATAATTTTACCATAGTTTGATTTATTCTCACCAATTTACTTATCTCATAATCTTTGTTTATGTAAAAAGTGGTTATTTACTATAAAACTAACAATAATAATTATAAATTTAGGTTTTTTTAATTGTTTGATTAATGAATATGACTGCAAAGTTTTATAACTGAATCTTGCCTAATTAGCTGACAGATATAAGATGGAAATGTAGGATAAATTGTTGCCTTCAAGACCAAAGCAAGCAGTAAAAAGTGATTATCTACTTCTCTATGTAATGAATTTCTAAATCTTGGCTAAATTCTCAATCTCAGGATATTCAACTTTTTTTCAGTTATAGATGATAGATGAATGCGTAAATCTTATGCAAAAAATAGCCAAGTTTATTTAGAAATGATACAACAAAAATTGGCTAAACTTCATTCATAATCGCTTTTTACAGCAGTGACTTTCAGGAATTGCAATTGAGCGTAATTATTTAGATTTAGAACAAGCGTGTATCTTCACACTCGCGCAGCTAGGAAAGAATCACAGAATCAATTTCCTTGCATCAAGGAAAAGGAGCAGAAATTATGAGAGCCAAGCATATTATGACTCAAAATGTAGCCACTATTCGCGGTTCGGCTACTGTGGCAGAAGCGGTCAAACTCATGAGACTCAAAGAATTACGGGCGTTGATTGTAGAACCTCGTAACGATGCAGATGCATACGGGATTGTTACCGAAACTGATATTGTGTCTAAGGTGGTCGCCTATGGAAAAGACCCTAAACAGGTACATGTTTATGAAATCATGAGTAAGCCTTGCATCGTTGTCAATCCTGACCTTGATGTGGAATACGTTGCACGGTTATTTGCTAATACGGGTGTTTGGCGTGCGCCTGTGATTCAAGGTGAATTACTTGGCATCATTTCTGTTACTGATATTATTACCAAGGGCGACTTTTTAGAAAAGCCCAAATTAGCTTTCTTGCAAAAAGAACTCCAAAAAGCCATATCGAATGCTCGCTCAATGTCCAATGACTATGGTGCGGATTCTAAAAAAGCTATAGAAGCTTGGGATTTTGTAGACGAACTCGAAGCAGAAGTATGTTTTTATGGCGCACCAAAGCCAGAAAAGACGGCGAGACAGCTATTCTCTAATGGACGTAATCCAGTGAGTGTAGGTTAATAAGGTAAGTATTAAACTATGTAGGGTGCGTTACATTATGTTAACGCACCCTACAAATTTGAGATTTACTTTATAAATGAGCTTTCAGTGTAATTATATTTGAGAACTTTTATCAAAATTATTTTTATAAATTAATAGTAAATTTTTATAATCAAAATGCCCTTTTCTATGGCGGTTTGGGTGTAGATTCTAGGAGTAGTAGAGATTAGCAGTTCAAATCTAGAAGTTAGAAGTTGAGAATTATTTTCTCACATCCTTGATAAATTGATTTGATATTAACTTAAAGATTGATATTTTACAAAAAAATAGTATCAAGGAATTCTTTTTTTTAATAATTTCTGTTTATTATAAATCTAGCTGGAACTATAAAAGCTTGAAGTATTGCTATTTAGATCAGGACTTACGCACGGGCTACCTATTTACGTCATTGCGACGTTAGGAAGCAATCTCAAAACCTGATTTTTTCGTAACGAGTGCGTAAGTCCTATAGATAAGAAAAATCATCATCTAAGTATATTTGCTACCTCAGCTTCAATCCAGACATAAACCTAAAATTAATTTTTAATTTTAACGTCAGTAAAACAAACCTCTCATTTCTATCTCCTTCTGCGAAAATCTGAGCAAGATGAATGTGAGAAATAGGTTTGATCAGAGATAAATTTCTAACCGTAAAACTCACGTTAATATTAATAATCTCACTCTTAGTTATGTAGTAATTACTGGAGGTTGCTATGTAGCCAATATTTGTAATTTCAGAAATGAAAATAATCTCTAATTTCGGTAATTTTAAATGTAAATTCTATAGAGTCATTGAGAGAGAAGGAGATGAACAAGGAATTTTTGCAAAAGGATGATTTACATCCTATTCAGCTAACTTCAGCAGATATTATATTGCGCCAGCAACTCGAAAATTCTATTTGTTGTTATTTTAATAATGCTTGCGATCGCACTATTCAAAAATTATTATCTAGTTGTCGCTGGTACATTCTTAGTCACGCCAATGCTTTGACTTTAGTAATCGAATGTCCAGACCAAATTACTAGCTGGCGTGTTCTCCAACAAATCGTGCCAATGGCAGCAATTTTAGGCGACATTATCACCAGCGCTAAAATTCGCGTTTGTCCACCTAAAAAGCAGGGATTACCTTTTGAAATGAGAGTAGATGAGCTAGCAGTTTATCGAGATCGGGCGTAATTGGGGATTGGGAAAGTAGGACTCCCTACATTTTCAAGCTCCAACCCCCTCCAATACGCAATATGCTTCGCTTAAGCTTTAATAAGGAACGCCTTCGGGAAACATAAGGGCAATCCGTTTTTCTCGTATCTTGGCTTCCTCACTGCAAAGTTGCTCTATCTGATGAACAAAATCTTCTTCAATCCCAAGAGATTTGGCCATTTTGTAAACTTTCGCCCGTTCATCCGTATTTAAATCTCCATCGGCAGCACAAGCCTGAATGGCAACATAAATAATCATACGACGACCGTTATTGTCCACTGTAGATGAATTACCGATCACATCAAGCAAATCGTCGTCTGCTAAGTAAGTTTTGGCTAATTCATAGCCAGGATTGCGAAATGTGGCAGCGCGACCAACAATCCACTTTCTTTCTTCTGGTGCTAGTACACCGTCTCCTTTTGCACAAATCAGAGCCAGTTTGATAAAAGTCTCATAGTCCTCAGTTGGTGGGATTGTTTTAATACCATAAAGTTGCTTCAGAAGCCACAGTTGAGCATCTTTATTCATCTCAGACATATTCAATTCCTCGTTCTTGGTTCTTAAACTTTCATACTCTAAAATGTAAAAACTGATATAGTCAAGCTTGTTGATAGATCAATCCAAAATGCGCGCTGCTATTCTCTCGTTGGCTACGGCTCTACCATCAAATAATTTATCTACAACTTCGCTGCTGACTGAGTTAGGGAATAAATTATCACCTGGCTTAGTGAAAGCAATTCAGGACATGGGAATAGAGAACAGATATTCCGTACTAAAGAATTCTCCAGAAATAATCCTTGGTAAGGAGGAGATGCAAGCTTCTACCACAGCCACAGAGTTGGCTGCAAAAGCTGTGAGAAAATGTCTAGCAAAAGCAGATGTGAAACCGGATGAGGTAGGCTTGTTGATAGCAGTAACGAACACCCAGAGTCGTTTACTACCTGGTCTCGCCTCAGACTTAATGGCTTTGTTACACGGTCTTCTCAAATTAGATATAAGTATCATTAATATGCAAGGTCAAGGCTGTGCAGCTTTGCTTAAAGCTGTAGAGGTAGCTCAGTGGTATCTGCTCGCTAACTCTGACAAAAAAGCACTAGTATTGATGTCTGAAGCTGCTACACCTTACACCATAAAACATCTTGCATGTAGAGAATACTATAGCTTTCGCGAAATTAAGACAATAGGTGGTCTTCGAGAAGAACAGTCTGCTAAGATGCGCTGCACTGAAGAAGCAATCCAAGCCTTTTTATTTGGTGATGGCGCGGCTGCTTTACTACTAGGCTCACAAAATAATGGATTTGGTGCAAGTTTTGGGTCAATATGTCACTTAACCAACGAAAAACCAGATGATGCTAACTTACTTGTAATGTCTGATGGTGGTACTGAGCATCCGGTGGTAGATGGTATACCAAGATACTGGATGCAACCAGAAGTCCCCAAACGTGGAGTTGCTTATGCAACAACAACGGTGAAATCTCTGCTGGAACATCCTCAATCACCTATTAACCAGCTCTCACAAGCTACAACCTGTCTGATTCACACAGGCAGTCGCAAGATCCTTGATGGAGTTTGTAATAAACTGGATTTACCTACAAGTTCCGCACAAGTTGCCCTATCCTATAACATTTTACGCAAGTACGGCAATCTGTCTAGCGCCTCAGTAGGATTTATGTTGGCAGAGAGTGATTTTACTAGTGGAACAGGCGTTATTATTATGTTTGGAATTGGATTTACTGCCAGTGCGGGAATTGTCACGTTTGATTAATAAGGCAGAAAACGCGGTATTTTCAGTACATCTAGTTACCGTTACCAGCCAAGTCACCGACAGCCACTAATCACTAACTCTCTGCTCAATCATCGCTTTAATTTCTGCAAAAACCAAGTCAGCAGAATCTTTAACAGCAGGACTCAATTCCCAACCAAAATTAAGATTTGCCGCTTCAATTAAATAAACTATCACCTCTTGAGGAAAATCATTCTGAAAGATTTTTCTACCTGCGGCTAAAGCATTATCCCAACGAAAATCATGCAAGTTATAACTGGGTTCTGGTAGAGTTTCTAGTTCTTTTCCAGGAACTTTAAACACAGCGCCCGGTTCGGAACCTGTTGTACTCGCATCAATAATGATTAACTGTTTGCAGCCTCTTGCTTGAAACATCACTTCCATCCCAGCAGTACCGCAATCATAAACTTGCACATGAGGATGGGGGTATTCAGCAAGATATTGCTGTAGGCGTTGAGCGACTATGACACCCACAGCATCATCACTGCGGTTAAGATTTCCGCAACCAATAATAGTTATTTGTTGTTTGTCCTTTGTCATTTGTTGTTCTTAAAATTAGTCGGGTAAATTAGGCTAAACAAGTCTAATGCATTATTTTTTCCAAAACTCTTTCAGCACTATAACAAACAAGTAAAATAGAGATTAGTGTTTGGTCTAGCAGACTTAGAGGCAAGCCCAAAATGGTACATGCACCATCCAAAACGCTGACTTTGGCGGAGTTTATAAAATTACCAGAAACTAAACCTGCTAGTGAGTACATTGACGGTCAAATTATCCAAAAACCCATGCCACAAGGGAAACATAGTGCAATTCAAGGAGAATTTGTACCTGCCATTAATGGTGTAGTCAAGCCTAAACGCATCGCTCGTGCATTTCCTGAGCTACGTTGTACCTTTGGTGGTCGTTCAACTGTTCCCGACATTGTAGTTTTTATTTGGAGCCGGATTCCTCGTGATGAGAATGGGGAAGTTGCCAATACATTTCCTGTAGCTCCAGATTGGACAATTGAAATCTTGTCTCCTGATCAAAGCCAGACAAAGGTGACAAAAAATATTCTTCACTGTCTGAAGCATGGGACTCAGATGGGTTGGTTGATCGATCCAGATGAGCAAACCGTGTTTGTCTTTCGCCCTAAACAAGAAACTGAAGTGTTTGATGAGTTAGATGCAGTTCTTCCTATGCCATCTTTTGCAAGTGAGCTACACCTTACAATCAAAGATTTGTTTGCTTGGTTGTTGGAGTAAATACTGATGAAGATTGCGGAAAAGCCATAGGTATAAGTTTAACTTTATGGTAAGCGATCGCAAGAATTGACTGAGTAGAGTGCAACTTTTTTCTAGAGTCCTGAGCATAAAGTTTTCTAAACGATCAGTAGTATAGGAAAATTGAACAGGCAAACCAGAAAAAAATGCAAATGACAAACATCGAAATTAATACTACCCACGTCAAAGTACCTAACAACGACTTAGAAATCGATGCTTACCTAGCCCAACCAGCACTCTCTGGAACCTTTGGCGCTGTTATAGTTTTTCAAGAAATCTTTGGCGTCAACAGTAACATTAGGGATATTACCGAACTTATAGCTAAACAAGGCTATGTAGTGCTTGCTCCTGCGATGTTTCAACGCATTGCTCCCGGTTTTGAATTTGGGTTTAGCCCGGAAGATATGGGGTATAGTCCAGAAGCTTATCGACTTGGTTTGGAATACTACCAACAAGTTAAATATCAAGAAATATTAAGCGATATTCAAGCTGCGATCGCCTATCTAAAAAGTTTACCGAATGTAAAAGCTGATTGCATCGGCGCTATTGGTTTCTGTTTTGGTGGTCATGTTGCTTACATGGCTGCAACATTAAGCGATATCAAGGCAACAGCATCCTTCTATGGTGGTGGAATTACTACTTCTAGTTATGGTGAAGACACTCCAACCATTAATCGCACCTCTGAAATAAAAGGTACTATTTACGCATTTTTTGGTACAAGAGATTCATTAATTTCCCAGGAAGAAAACGAGAAAATCGAGGCAGAATTAAAGAAACATCAAATAAATCACCGTGTGTTCCGATACGACGCAGGACACGGATTCTTCGCTGGATTCTTCAAAGACCAGTACCCATTCTTAGAGCAGAACCCAAGTTACAACCCTGAAGCTGCTCCCGATGCTTGGAAACATGTTCTAGAACTTTTTCAAAACAACTTGTGATTCAGGTGAAATTGGATTTTAACTTTCACACTATTTCCTGTTCAAATAACATTTGTTTGTCCCCAGGCGCGTATTGCTGTAAACGTTGGTTGACTTTTTTGGCGGTCAAAATGGTCAACCATTAACCATTGGCGCAGTTCGTACATCTCTTCAATATTGCCAGGGATATCACCATTAATGCGATTAGGGGAGATCCAATGTGCGATTCGTTGATGACTGAATCGTAATAAATAAGTCATCCAGGGATCAACGTCCCTGAACTCTTCCTCGATGGAGGTGAAAGCCCTCCCCGCTAAAGTTCGGCGTGACTCAAAACCTACCCACAGTGACTAGGCTCGGAATCCTAGAGGCTGAAGCTGGGAATAGGACGCAATCAGAGGGCGTGTGTATCGCTCACACTGGCGTTAAAGGAGTCCCCATGATGAAACAGAGCCTAAAAAAGTGCCTCACTCTCAAGCAGGGATACACACTGAAAACCCCTGACTTCGATGAGGAAACACCCGCTAACCTCTTATTGGAAGGAATAGCAGAACTACGGGTACTCATCAGGTAAATTGGCTACATCTAAAGGGACAAACAATCGAAGAAGGGAACGAATAAAAACGATGGTTAGGTCTGGGGACTGGTCGAAACCCTAGTAAGCGAGACGAGACGCGCAATCCCTGCCATCGGGTAAGACGAAGCGTAATTGCTTCGAGGCAATCAGAACACAAAATACAAAGGTGAGTATGGTTGGACACATAGATAACTATAGTGAACTTTGGGTAAATATTCCTTGGCGTAAGCTAAGAAAAAATTTATTCCGCCTCCAATGTAGGTTGTGGAAAGCTATTCGAGAAGGCGATAAGAAACGAGCTAACAGTCTTCAAAAGCTTATACTGAAGTCCCGAAGTGCAAGATTACTAGCAATTCGTCAAGTGACTCAACTCAATACTGGTAAGAAAACAGCCGGGGTTGATGGTAAAGCCTCTTTATCTTTTAGGGAACGTTTTGAACTCGATACTCTGCTAAGGCAAAAGGTTAATACTTGGACTCATAGCAAGTTAAGAAAGATAGCAATCCCTAAAAAGGATGGAACCAAGAGAATTTTAAAGGTTCCAACCATCTCAGACAGAGCATGGCAATGTATTATTAAATACGTCATCGAACCCGCACATGAGGCAATTTTCCATGAACGGAGCTACGGCTATCGCCCTGGACGCTCGGCACATGACGCTCAGAAATTTTTATTTCTAAACTTGAGGTCAAGTGTTGGAGGAAAGGACAAGATAGTTCTAGAAATGGATATAGAAAAATGCTTCGACCGGATTAACCATAATTTTCTTATGTCTCAGGTGATAGCACCACAAAGTGTGAAAATTGGGTTATGGAAATGCCTGAAAGCGGGGGTCAACCCTGACTTCCCTGAACAAGGTACACCCCAAGGCGGGGTTTGCAGTCCGGTTCTTGCCAACATTGCCTTACATGGGATTGAATCCATACACAAATCTGTAAGATATGCAGACGATATGGTTTTTATCTTTAAGAAAGGTGATGAGCCGAGTAAAGTCGTTGGCGAAATAATAGAGTTCTTGCGCGACAGGGGTCTAAGTATTAAGGTTGCGAAGACTCGGTTTGTATCAGCGACAGATGGATTTGACTTTCTAGGATGGAACTTCAAAGTCCAGAAAAACGGAAAGTTTAGATGTAAGCCCTCAGAGGATAACTTCTTAGCATTCCGTAAGAAGGTCAAGGCTATTATCAATAACTCGAATTACGGAGCTTTAGTTAAAACCGAAAAACTTGCACCTATCGTGCGAGGATGGAGAAACTATCACCGATACTGCAAGATGGACGGCTCCCGGTTCTCACTGTACTTTATACACAAAAGAGCCTGGAAGGTATTCAATAAAGAAACAAAACTTGACCGTCACTCTACAACCGCCTTGCTAAAGGCGGCTTTTCCGGCAGTACCGTATTCAGAAAACAAGCACATCATGGTCAAGGGTGATGTATCTCCCTTCAACTGCGACATTGTTTACTGGAGCAAAAGGCAATCCTACCATTACGACGGGTATACAGCTAAGGCTTTAATTAAGCAAAACCATACATGTGGAGCCTGCGGTCTTAAATTCGCAGACGGTGAGAATATACACCTTCACCACATAGACAGGAATTACAACAACTGGAAGCCTAAAAACCTGCTAGCTGTTCATCAATCCTGTCATCAATACATCCACAGGAGCAAAAGGGAAACCTGAGATTGTCGGGAGCCGGATACACGGAAACGCGTACGTCCGGATCTAAATGGGAGGAGCGGGAGATAATACTCCCCTTCGACCCAACTAAATAAATTAGCAAGCGCCGTATTAAAAATATTTTGGCTCAACCCAAAGATTTAGGCGAAAGCGACGGCTAAGTGCCTAACTGGTTAGCTAACCCACCTCAAGTTCGCTTGAGCGTTCGCGCACAAGAACCTGTAACACCCAAGCAAGTGCGTCTTTTGGAGGCGTTTCTCCAAAAAGAGATGGGTCAACCGTTGACGCTGATTTTTGAAGTTAGCCAGGTGAAAGAAGTTAGGCGAGAAACATCTGCTTCTGTTGACAAAATGCCAACAAGCAAGGAGAATAAGGAGGAATGAGGCACAAACCTACAGAATTAGAATCTATAAAACCAGGAAATAGCTCCAAAAGACGCAGATTGACTTTAAAGGGTGAATTTGTTCTAGCCTTGATGCCAACGCTGGTGATACTGACGGTACTAGCTTTGGTTGAGGTACTCGATTGTAGATAACTTCAGTCAGAGGTTAGAGATGACTGTTAATTTATCGTTGCTCTACAATCTAATTTTTTCCTACCATTTATACACTGCCAAAACTCACTACAGGTGGAGTTAAATATCAGAACCTTTCACTAATATCAGCAATATTGATAATTCAGTAAGTATCATGAATGCAGAGATATCCGCAGTTTGGGACAAAATCCAGGGAATGATAAACGGATTCATTGTCCTACTGCCCAATATCGTACTGGCATTGATTGTCTTTGCCATCTTTTTCTTCGTTGCGAGGGTTGCACCGGAGAAGGTTGATGAAGATTTTGAGGAGGCTTTGCGAGATATTCACATTGAGTTAAAAGACCTCAATCAAGAAGCGGTGGAGTTAGCCGCAGAAATCGCTAAAAACTTTGAGGAATTGGGAATTTAAGGCTAATATGGTAGTTACACTCGTAATTACATTGGGGGAAAGTTTCATGATCCAGACCTTAAAGTTACGCAAAATTGGTAATTCAGTAGGGGTGACATTTTCTAAGGAGTTGTTAGAAAAGCTCAACCTTTCCGAAGGGGATACCTTATTTGTGACGGAAACTGAACATGGACTCCAGCTTAGTCCTTATGATCCTGAGTTTGAGAAAGCGATGGCCATTTATCGGGAAGGTAGCCAAAAGTTTCGTCATGCGTTGAAGGAACTCGCTAAGTGAATGAACCAACTTGGCTGACAGAACAGATGGTGCTTGCTATCCATGAGGATTTGATTTCTCAGTATGGCGGTTTATCAGGGGTGAGAGATCCGGCGTTATTAGAAGCGAGTTTAGCCCGTCCTCGGCATAAATTTTCTTATCAGCCAGAGGTTTCGCTCTTGGAATTGGCGGCGGCTTATGGTTTTGCTTTGTGTAAAAATCATCCCTTTGTGGATGGCAATAAGCGTACAGCTTTTATGACAATGTATGTTTTTTTGGGGTTGAATGCTTATAGTTTCAATGCACCGGAGCCGGAAATAGTATTAGTGATGGAGAGTTTAGCATCTGGGGAGATTGACGAAAATGCTTTGCAGGTGTGGTTAGCAAAATATGGTAACCAATCAAGTTGTACTTACTGTCGTTGCCGCTAAACATGATCTTAGATACAACACTACATACGCAATATACATTTTGGCAGTTTTTGACCCCTATTTCTTCAAGCTTTGTGAGAAATCCGGGTCAAGTTGCTCCTTCTTTGATTCCACATTCTTAGACCTGAATCCTTACTCTTTGACTAACCTTCTGACTAACCTTCAGCCTTACACTTTCGTTTGAACAGCAACTAAGCGAGTTTTTAAAACAGAGAGACTAGCTCTGTTAATGATAAAACTAAAACTTACAACTTTTTCTCGGTTAGGGCTGATTTCACATATATAATTGAACACAGATTTAGAAGCGCAGATCATATCAGTATGATTTAACAACTGAGAATTTTGTTCGATGCTTTTAATATCTACTGATTGCAAGTGTAAGTGAGAAATACTAGATTTTTCTAGCATTCGCTTCATATTTTTTCCCTCATCTGGTTTTTGACCAACAAGTAACACCCGACTTCCAGTATTTAATGTCGAAATCTGTGTTATCAGCTGTAAATCTGGCTCATAATTTATTCCAATTACTTCATGCTTAGGAGCAGCTATTTGAATCACATTCCATGCATACTGAGCAGATGTAATTACTAAATCAGATACAGAAAGTTCTCTCAAAGCTATTGGTTGAGCAGTTTGTAAATCTTCTAAATACAGCAACGATAGAGGATGAGCGATTTCTGATTGAAGAGAGTGAAAATATAAATCAGCCTCGGATTGTAAAGATTCTATAAATACTAGTTTCAAAGGAGCAACCTGTTTACGCTCATTTGAACTTACTCCTACAGCATAAGCAGTTAATCCAAAATCAAATGGATTTAATCCCATCTGAGTTGCTATCAAAAAAGCTTGATCTAGTAATTTATAAAGAGAGTCACGACTAATAGACTTTTGCACCAATTCACTTTCAGCCACAAAGGTTCCTCTTCCTCTTTTAGCTACTAGATATCCACTTTCTATTAATTCAGAATATACTAATGCAATAGTATTGTGATTTATATTCAGGTATTCTGCTAGTTGAATAACTGTTGGCAAGCTATCTCCAGGTCTCAGATATTCTATTGCAATCAATAGCTTAATTTGTTCAGAAACCTGAACAGTAATTGGGAGAGGAGCATGAGCATCAATAACTATAGGTAGTAGGCTAAAAGAGGACATCAAAATAAATAAAACTATAAACTATAGGACTTACGCATTGACAAAAAATGACAACCGCACCCCCCATGTTTTGATTCTGATAATAGAAATTAGGGTGTAGTCAATCCAAAATCCAAAATCCAAAATCCAAAATCGAATGACGATTCTCATTTCTAGGTGCATCATTTTACCATTTCTGTCAATGCGTAAGTTCTAAATTATTATTATTTATTTTAATTCAAAATTACTTAATTGACATTCATGATCAATATCATATTCTCATAAACTTACCCAAAAAATATAAATATTTTGCAGCTTCCTTACTTATAATACAAATAGGAGGTCAATACCTCGGATTTACTAATTAACTAGGCAAATAATTAGCTTAACATAAGTTATCAAATGTAGTTATGTTTATATCATTTTTGTAATTATTGTAATGTTCTATAGAATACATTTATTTTCTCTCCTTCTTGATAAATCACTTCAACTTTGTTAACTTCTGCGACTAATTTGTGGATGACTTTACGAAGATAAAACAACCATTTTTTATGTCGCTTCAGATAGGAAAAAATCTGGAAATTATAACAATAAATCCTGATAAAACTGTTGTGAGACCAAAAATAAGCATTAATAGTACTACTCTTCAAAATCTCTCTTGTAGAGTTGTCTAATTCTGCCATAATCTGCTGATTAAGTGTTGGCGATAAAGTGCTAAGTTGTTCTAATTTTAATTGTGCTAATTCTGAATTATCTGCTCTGTTGTGCTTGCTTGTATAATATGGTGTTTGCTGAATAGATCCTTGAAGCTCAAGTAGCTCAACTTTCACAGTTTTCCTCCAGATATCTTGTTTGGTAGCACTTTTAAACAGTGGCAGTGCTTTAGCTAAAGTAAAACTTTCTGCCTCTGTTAACTTTACAACTCTCAGTTGCTCTAACAGCTGACCGATCAGAGTAGTAAAAGCAGAGTTTAGACTCAAACTTTTGCATCTAACTCTGACAGTTTGCTGGTAAAGGAACTGGTTTTAGAACGTCTACGTGTCAGCACCAAAAAAGCAGGAGGTACGCAGTAAAGTGATAATTGAGTAATGCCAACCAAACCGCCAATCATAACGATCGCAAAAGGTGGCCAAAAACCTGTACTATCAAAAAGCAAGGGAAAGAAACCACACATATCAGTAATAGTGGTAGAAATCATATGACGTGTGGCATGAACCACAACCTCACGCACTGCTTGGCGATCGCCTTGTTGAGCCAGGGGATCTTCTAACAAAGCGGCCAAAACAACAGTAGCTTCATTAATTCCTATACCGATGAGTGCAATCGTGGCAAGAATGGGGTTAAATCCAAACGGATAACCAAAAACACTTAAAGAGCCTAATCCAAAACCCGCAGCAAGTATAGCAATCAACCCTAGAACTCCTGCTATAGCAAAAGAATTAAAAGCCAACACTAGCGTCCCCACCATCAACACCAGCAAAATGCTGACGGTAGACAAGAGATTAGTAACTGCTGTACTTCGTGTTTCTGCCTCACCTCCCAAATCTAATGAGTAACCAGGGGGTAACTTAAAGTTACTTGCTGCCAAACGATGTTGGAAATCTGCTAGAACTTTCGCTGGTAGTACCCCAGCACTCAGCAATCCCTGTAATTTATTTACCCTTTGCCTGTTGCGTCGAAAGATAGTTGCCACATCAGGCATAAGTTGAACATGACCTACAGCCGATAGTGGAATTCTAGCACGTTCTTGACCTGATGTTGAAGTGTCGTTTGATAGCAAATCTAGAGAAGAAATCTGATCCAAGTTACCACGCTTGGAATTTGACAAACGCACACGCACTGGCAGATTTTCCGTGTCCTCCAAAACCGAGCCACCCACAGCGCCCTCTAAGCTATTATCTAACTGCTCGGCGATCGCACTCTTATCAAGCCCTGCTAATCTAGCTTCTTCCTCGTCAATTTTTAAGCTCAGTTTCGGCAAAGCCTCAGCCAAAGTGGCGCGAGTGTGGAGTACATCAGGAATTTGATCTAACACTAATCGCATTTGGTTTCCCAATTCCTGCAAGCGTTGCAAGTCAGGACCGTAAAGCCGTAACTCAATTGGAGCCTCAAATGGAGGACCCTGCTCTAGTTGTCGCGCCCAAACTATGGCTGAAGGAAATGCCTGATCTAGCTCTTTTTGTAAAGTTTGAATAACTGGCAATGGTGACACATTGGGTTGCAGCTGCACTAGACCTTGGGCATAATTAGATGAATTCTCACGATTGTTGATGATGTTGTAGTAAATTTTAGGAGCACTTTTACCGATAAACCAATGAACATCAGTTACTTGTGAGTGTTTTTGGATTAACTGCCGTGCTTGTAAAACAGTAGATTCAGTTTTTTCCAACGACGTTTGAATTGGTAGCTCTAACTCAATGTAAAACTGATCCCGGCCGGAAGGTGGGAAAAATTCCATATCTAAATGGGGAGCTACAGCAAAACCAGCTATCGGTAGAATCAGAGACATGCTTACTGCTATAACTGGTCTAGCAAGAGCTTTATCTAAAGTCCAACGGTAAACTCGCGTCAGTACAGGGTGAGAAAAGCCTGTTTCCCACCAAACATCACGCCTAGAAGTATGGCCTCTATGAGTCCAGTCATGCAACTTCCCAGCCACCGCAGGTAAAATAGTTAACGATGTAATTAAAGAAGCGATCAGCCCCAGAATTGAACTCAAGCCAATAGTACCAGTGAACTCCCCCACACCTCCAGGAGCTAAAGCAATGGGCATGAAAGCTAAAACAGTGCTAGTAGTAGAACTCAGAAGTGGAACAGCCAAGTACTTGAAACTATCTGCGATCGCTTGTTCTGGTGCCATGCCTTTATGCAGGCGAACTTGCACTTCATCAACCACAGCAATGGAGTTATCAACCAGAAGACCCAAGGCAATAATTAGTCCTGTAATCGACATTTGGTGCATGGGTACTTTTAATACTTGCATTGCACCAAATACTATTAAAGATGACAGAGGTAAGGTGACAGCAACAACCAGTGCAGCTCTCCAGCCCATCATAAAATAGAGGACAATCATCGCCAGTACTGAACCAATCAGTAATTCCTGGAGTACAACACGAATTCGGGCTGCGACATAACGGCTCTGATCAAGGAGGACTTTTAAACCAATGCCACTTGGTAACTGGGTGCGGAATTTTTCTATGGTTTGATCAGCTACATGTTTCCAATCGTCAAGACGTTTTTCTGGTTCTACTAGCACTTCTAAAGCGATCGCGCTCTGACCACTGACTAAAGCCAAACTAGCAAGCGGCTCAACAGTCGCTTTTTCAACCTGGGCAATATCACCTAAGCGAGTAAATTGACCTGAGTTGCCAAAGCGAATGGGAATGCGGTTAATTCGCTCTAGCGAATCAAGTTCGTCTTCAATTTCAAACAACAGATCGTTGTTTGAACTACGCAACTGACCAGCTGCTACCTTGGCGTCGCTTGAAAGAATCTGCTTCGATAATTCTGGTGCTGTTAGACCAAGGGAAGCTAAATCTGAAGGGCTAATCTTAACGATGATTTCTTCGTTGGGATCGCCAAACATCTCTACTTTTGTTGTACCTGGAATATAGCGTAGTTGATCTTTGAGTTCCTCACTCAGACGACGCAAAATTGTATAGTCTGTGGGTTGCTTGAGGTTCCAGGTTAGGGCAACAATCAAAGCATTGGCTTTAATTTCTAATTTTTCAAACCTTGGTCGTGAGGCTTCTGAAGGCAGTTGGGGAATTGCATCTGTAATGCGATTGCGTACACGCGACCAAACTTCGTCAGCATCCTTACCCTTGACTGTGTCCTTGAGTTCGATGGAGATAATTGAGAAACCTGAACGTGAAGTAGATTCAAGATGTTTGATCTCTTCAATATCAGATAATTCTTCTTCGATTTTATCGGTTACTAGGGTTTCGACACGCTCGACAGTTGCTCCAGCAAAAGCAGTTTTAATTAAAGCGTTGCGCTGAGTTAATACAGGATCTTCAAGGCGGGGCATAGTCAGAAAAGCAGAGAGTCCCCACACAACAATTAAGCAAATAGTCAGAAGCAGCAATTGGACATTGCGGTAAAATATATTTGGCATAATTCTGACGCCCTTTTTTAACAGTTATTAGTTATCAGTTACCAATTTGATCCGTTGGGTAACAGTTTGCATTGTTGGCGGGTTCACATCCTGCATCATATGCCTGATAACTGCGGCTAGTACTGTTTACTTGATTGAGTTTTGATATTCAGACCAATCAATGAGGTCAGCAAACCACTTGTAATCAGAAGTGCAAAGATTCTGTCGAAAGCATCAAGTAATTCACTCGGCGACGGTCTGCCTAAAAGTGCAATCACAAGGGCAATTCCTAAAACAGATCCTATTTGACGAATCGCCTGGTTAATTGCGCTCCCAATCGCGAAGCGATTTGGTGGAATACTATGTACCGCCGCACTACTGAGTATTGACAGCAGTAACCCAACTCCAATTCCAATTAAAATTGCTGATGGTAGCCAAATCGCCAAAAAAGATGGCGTTACCTGTGCTTGGGTGTACAATAACAAGGCACCTAATGCAAAGATGATACCACCAGGAACAATTAGAATACGATGACCTCGTACGTCAGCAATTCGACCAGCAAATGGCGTCACCAAAGCAACCATCAGTGGTCCAGGAGTAATCGCCAGTCCAGCAGCAAAAGTCGAGTATCCCCAAACTTGAGTCAGAAATAGTACAAGTCCGAAGAACATAGCGTTAAAAGCCATGCCGAAAACTAGCGTTGCTAAGTTGGCGAATCGGTAGTTTGGATCATTGAAGAGTTTCAAGTCGAGTGCTGGAGATTTGACGCGAGCCGAACGACGCAAAAACAAAATCAGCAGTATGATTCCAACAACTAAAGTAATGATTGTCCGGCTATCGTTCCAACCCCATTCGTCACTTTGAACTATTCCCAAAGCTGCAAGAGCAACTCCAGCAATTGATAGTAGCACACCGATAATGTCTGGTACATCCTTGGTGTCAGGATCGCGCGACTCAAACAGCAATCGATTTCCCAGAATCATAGCCGTAGCACCAATGGGCAGATTCAAAAAGAATGCCCAGCGCCAACCCCAAGTTTGCACAATTATCCCTCCCAAGGAAGGGCCTATTGCTGCTGCTAAACCACCGACGGCTCCCCATAAGGTGACTGCTGTTGCTCTCTTGTTCTTAGGAAATGCAGTCAGAATTAACGCCAGTGAAGCAGGAGTGAGCATTGCACCGCCAACAGCTTGAAAAGCACGAGCCGCAATCAATAGCTCAGGGTTAGATGCCATACCACACAACACAGAAGCGACAGTAAACGTTGCTACACCTGAAAGAAACACTTTTCGCCGACCAATTCGGTCTGCCAAACGTCCGGCTGGTACTAAAAGTGCAGCATAAAAGACTGTGTATGCGTTCAGAACCCATGAAAGCTGTGCTGCGGAAACCCCAGAAAATGTACTCTGGATACTAGGGAAAGCGACAAATAGCACTGTTGCATCAAGGGAGGCTGCAAAAACGGCTAAGTTAGTTAGAGCTAGGATTTTCCAGGCTCTAGAAAGAGTATCTGCTTTATCATTTTGAGCAAGCATTTTGTTTAAACTAAAAAGTTGGTTTTAAGAACCTGCAATATGTACTAGCTGACCAGGTACAATTCGTTGTATTCCATCAATAATCACATTGTCACCAGACTCAATTGCTCCTCGGACGAGAACGCGATCGCCCTCGGTATGGACAACTTCCACGTCCCGACGTTCGACGCGATAGGGTTTTGTTGGATTCGCTAAGGATAAATTCTTTTGGGAATTTTCCGTCTCAGTTAAGGTATAATAAGACCACAAGCCACGTTTACCTTGTACAAGCGCTGAGATTGGCAACCAGTATCCAGTAGTTGAGATTGTTTGAGCAATTTTCAATCGCCCGATTTGTCCAGGTGCCAGTGATTGCTTTGCCGACTGCTCTAATGTCAGGATGACGGTACGAGTACGGGTAGCTGGATCAATTTCTGGCAGAATAGATGATACTTTCGCTCCGTAAGTTGTTTCCCCAATTTGAACACTTTGCTTAGTACCTATTTTGAGTTGGGGAAGCAATGATACAGGAATCCCGACTTCTAATTCTGGTCTGACATCTTCCATAAGGCGCAGCACTGCTTGACCTGCATTCACAACAGTTCCTTCGTCCAGCCGTCGAGCCGCAACGATCCCAGTAAAAGGAGCTTTGATAGTACTTTTTGCTATGGTGATTTCGATGTCAGCAATGCTGGCTTCTAGTTGTTTAACTGCTGCTTTCTTGGCTGCTATCTGTTCTTTACGTGTTCCTGCCAATAATTCATTTAGATTACTTTTAGCTGCTGCTAAACGCTCAAACAAGGCATTAGAGTTGAAGGCTACTTCGTCATATTGCTCTTTTGAGATTGCTCCTGTTTCATATAAATACTTGCGTCGGGAACGTTTTAGATGTTCCAGTTTTAATTGTTCTTCTATTTCTTTGACTTGAGCACGAGCAGTTGCTATATCTTCTTTGCGAGGCCCAGTTTGTAATTCTTCCAATACAGCCACAGCTTGATCTTTTTGAGCAATTAACTCTTGACGTTTAGCTTCTAAGTTAGTGGTATCAAGCTTGGCTAAAGCAGTTCCAGTAGTGACCAGATTTCCCCGATCAACACCAAGCCAAACTAGCTTCCCACCTTGCTCAAAGCCTAGTTCACTAGCTCGAACTGCCTCTACTTCTCCTGTGTAGGTTCGTGAGACTTGATAAGACTTTACTGGCTTGACATTTGTCGTTTTGACAGTGAGTAGACTAATATCTGCACTACTTTCTACATTCCGGTTCTCCATCGAGAAGCGTGTGATGCCAATAGTGAGGCCAGATAACAGGAGGATGCTGCCTATCAGGGTTAGCCTTCTGGTTGTTGACTTGAAGTGAGGTATTACCTGTTTAAACGCAAGCTTATCAGATGACTTAGTTTTCATGGTTCTTATCCTTCAATAGCGATCGCAACATTACCTAGATCCACTACTTGCTTGCATTTGGAATGGGGCATATGTAGACCTCATTTACAAATAATTATGTTGATTATGTTGCTGAAAACTTGCACAAATCAATTTTTTGACCTCGCTTGATATTTGCCAAATCTCAAAAAAGTCAGACCAGTCGGTCTTTTAGAGAGCAAAAAAAATTATCTGTGTTCAAATTCGTCTTGTATAGAAAGAAGACTTATCAAGTACTGATTTAAATGCTCAATCACTCTTTCCATGTGAATACGCTTTCTGTAGAGTTGGCTCATCATCAATGCTCCTTCAAGATTAGCAATGACAATGGTTGCAACTACATCTGCCTCTACAGTCTGAGAAATTTCACCTTCAGCAATTCCCTTTTCAATAATTTGACAAATAAGTTGTCGCCAACTGTTCATTGCCTCCTGTGTCTTTGCACTTAAAACTGAATTTGTATCGTCACTTTCAATTGCTGTATTCAATATCGGACATCCACCAGGAATAAGTGGCTCACCAAGCACAAAACTTAGGTAGACAGAAGTGATGGCTTGTAAGCGTTCAATCGCATGAGTTTTTCCTTTGATCGCATCAAGAAAACGTTGATTGACAAGGTTAAAGGCAAGGTCTAAAGCATGTAGTGCTAACTCTTCTTTACTTTGGAAGTGGTTATAAATTCCTCCTTTTTGCAATCCTGTAGCCTGCATAATATCCGACATTGAAACACCACTATAACCCTTCTGGTTAAACAGTTCTGCTGCCTTTGTGAGAATTTTTTCTCTGGTAATTTTTGCTTTGGACATTTGGCATCGTTCTTTTCAGACCGTTTGGTCTTTAGGGATATTGCAATGCTATCAGAAGGAATCTTGGATGACAAGAGGTAAAGCAATATATTTTTAGACAACTAATTTACAAGGCAGTCCCAATGAAACAAGTTTCATCAGCAAAGATGAAAGAGGTTTTTTCTCCTACACCCCTAAACCCTTACACCCCTACACCCTCTTTCAAGGCAGTGGTTCGACAAGCTCAATTTGTTCAAATTTGAACTCTTCCGGTATACAATCTGATGCTATCGGAGTCATGTTTAAACTTTTCTTTGCTGTAATATCTTTATGCTTCAAAGTGAAGTGCGGAGTGTGGGTTTTAACATTGGTGACAAGTTAAGATTACGGCTGGTTTGTCAATAAGTACTCATACTTAAAACATTGGTGAAAATCGGGTTATGAAACACAATTTTTAGGCAGGCGAGCCTCCTTCGGAGGAGCTTCGCTAACGCGTAATCTTGATACGCATCATTCTTTCTTGCTCTGAAAAATCCGTACAAGGCTAAATTTAACACCTTATACTTCACCCTATTTTAAGGCTAATTACGAATTGACAAAATTAATCCCGTCTTAACTTATCACCAATGGGGTTTTAATTAGATTCACTTATTTATCAAATATGTACTGTTTTAATTTGTTGCCAATGTTTATCTATTGATTTATCAATGTTAATTTCCTTTATGAATTGATTGCAAGGTACTATTCTGAACAAGCTGAGATATAAAAATTAATTATTTATATATTTACCTGAAGTGATGGAATATCAGTAATTTTCGCTCATCAAAATAGCTTGAGAGTCTATATTTAATAGGGAAATGTAATATCGAGACATGTACTCTATTCTGATAGAGAAGTTACAAATATTACTTTTATATACTGTTTCATTAGTATTTCAATACCTCTATGTTGGGATTGAGATAAAGAACACCAAAATTTCACCTCCGGATATCAGACCAGCAGCATCAAGTTTAAAGTAAGTAGGTCAGCGTAAATAATTATCGTTGGGATAAGGCAGAGGGCAGGGAGCAGGGGAAAAAGGTTTGAGCCTTGTTTACTTTTCTTCACACAGTTTGGTTTTATTGTGCCGACTTACTTATCAGCAGAGTTTTTAAATCGATGCAGCATCACAGTTTGGTATTGAAATAATAGACATCTGGTGAAAAAGAATATAAAAGCCTTGTGCAGTCAGGGTCGATACCTCATTTCTGGAGATGTCTAATAGTAAATCAAGGGTTTAAATTACCTGTGTATACTTCGCAGGGGCAGAGATTGCGCTTTTGAACCCAATCTTGTACCTTGAGACAGTATTTTACAACTCTTTTCATTTTGCACTGAGTCAATGATATCTGCTTTCTGGGTGACAGCAATTTTCATCTTGGCAGGCTAAGTAATATTTTCCAAGTAAGTTAAAGCAATTACCGATATGCACAGCACAGCATCTCAACCTCATGAAATTGCAGTAGTTGGAATGGGTTGTTGGTATCCTGGTGCCAATAATTTACAACAACTGTGGGAAAACATAGTAGCGAGGCGACAACAATTTCGGCGATCGCCAAATCAGAGATTACCTATTTCTGACTATTACGATCCAGATCCCGATGTGCCAGACAAGACATATGGCAGCCGTATGGCTGTGATTGATGGTTTTGAGTTTGACTGGGTTAAGTGGCGCATTCCTAAAAGTGTAGTAGATTCTGCGGACATTGCTCAATGGCTAGCCTTGGAAGTTGCAATCCAAGCTGCGGAAGATGCTGGGTATAACCGTACAAACATTCCCACCGAACGTACTGGCGTATTGCTTGGTAACACCTTGACAGGAGAGTTTTCACGCTCCACCAGTATGAGAATGCGCTGGCCCTATGTCCGGCGTGCCTTGGTTGCTACAGCACAAGCACAGGAACTTCCAGCATCAGCGATCGACTCATTAGTGGAGACTATGGAGGCTTACTACAAGTCTGTTTTCTCACCAATTACAGAAGACACACTCGCAGGTAATCTTTCCAACACGATCGCAGGTAGAGTTTGCAACTTTTTTAACTTTCACGGTGGTGGTTACACAGTCGATGGAGCCTGTTCTTCTTCCCTAATTGCCGTAGCTAACGCTGCTACTGCTTTAATGAATGGTGACTTAGACCTCGCTTTTGCAGGTGGCGTAGATATCAGTCTCGACACATTTGAATTGATTGGGTTTGCCAAAACAGGCGCTCTGACTGGTACAGACATGAAAGTTTATGACCGCAGAGCCAGTGGCTTCATCCCTGGTGAAGGATGTGGTTTTGCAGTTCTCAAGCGCTTAGAAGATGCTCGCGCTGATGGCAACTATATATATGCAGTCTTAAAAGGCTGGGGAATATCCTCAGATGGGAAAGGTGGCATTACAGCTCCTAACCGTGAAGGACAAGCTGCGGCATTGCGCCGTGCCTATAATCGAGCTGGTTACAGTCCCCATACGCTCGATTTTATCGAAGGTCATGGAACTGGGACAGTCGTTGGCGATCGCACAGAACTAGAAGGTATAGCCTTAGCCATGGGTGCTTATGGCGAACCAAATGCTCGTTCCTGTGGGATCACCTCCTTTAAATCCCTAGTTGGCCATACGAAAGCCGCAGCAGGTATTGGAGCTTTCATTAAATCAGTCATGGCTGTCAACCGCCGAGTCATCCCCCCGGTAGCTGATTGCCAAGAACCCAATGCAGTATTTGAGATTTCCGCCCGTTCTCTTTACCCTATTTTGCAAGGAGAAGTTCGTCCTCAAACAGATATTCTGCGTGCTGGTGTCTCTGCTATGGGATTTGGAGGCATTAATTGTCACATCACTCTTGAATCTGGCGATGCTCCAGCCGAGAAACTGCAAACCTCTATAGAAGAAAAATCTCTGCTAGTTTCCAATCAGGATACAGAGATTTTTGTCTTGGCTGCTGAATCAATTCCCGCTTTACTCGAACAAACGCGGACTTTGATCAATACCACAGAAGGTTTGAGTTTCGCAGAATTAGTTGATCTAGCTGCACACCTGAGCCACAATCTTCAGCCCCAACTGCCAATTCGAGCAGCTTTGATCGCAGGTAAGCCTGAAGAGTTAGTTAATCATCTGACTCTTTTAGAAAAATTGTTGCATGAAACGCCCCCAAGAAAAGGAGAGTTAGTTACTAGCCCGCAAAAAGAAGTGTGGTTAGGCAATAGTGTCCAACAAAACCAAATCGGTTTTCTCTTTCCTGGACAGGGTTCGCAGAAATTGAATATGGGTCGTTGGCTGGTAGAGCGTTATCCCTGGGCTAGAGAACTGGTAGAGCAAGCAGATATCTGGCTGCGTGAGGCTGGTTTTGATGGTGTGCGAGAGTCGATGTATTTGCCCCTAGACCGTGCTGTCAACCAAGAGCAAGTTGAAGAGTGGTCAAAAGCACTAGCACAAACAGCAGTTGCTCAACCTGCAATTTCTCTGGCTTCATTACTTTGGTTCCACTATCTTAACCGTCTCGGTATCAAACCCGTTGCTGTAGGTGGTCATAGCCTTGGCGAATTAATTGCTTTTCACGCAGCCGGAGCCTTTGACGAGAAATCACTTTTACGTCTAGCCGCAATTCGAGGACAGGCTATGTCTGCGACTGTGGAAGGCGAAAACCAAGGTGCGATGGCAAGTCTAGCTTGCTCTCGACAGGTGGTAGAGAATATTCTCAAGCAAGTCAGTGGTTATGTGGTTTTGGCTAATATCAATAGTCCAAAACAGATGGTGATCTCTGGTGAATTGGCTAGTGTTGAACAGGCGATCGCACTAGCCCAAGCAGCAGGAATTCGCACTCATCTACTACCAGTTTCCAATGCTTTCCATTCTCAATTAGTTGCAACCGCAGCAGAACATCTGAGAAAGCAAGAGTTAATTCCAGAGCAGCTAGAACAAATCAACGTATCTTTGTTCTCAAGTGTAGACGGTCAGCAGCAAAAGCAAGGGCTATCTTTACGCGAACACTTTGCCAATCAAATTCTGGCGCAGGTAGATTTTGTATCACTGGTGAAAACACTGGGTCAAACCTGCGATGTACTTGTAGAAGTAGGCCCTGGGAAAGTGCTTTCCGGTCTAGTCAGCGATATTAACGATACCAAGAAAGTATCTTGTTTATCGGTTGAGTCCAAGCCTGGACTGCACCGAGATTTGCATGTCATGCTGGCTGCTATATTTGTGCGTGGCAGTGAAGTTAAATGGGAAGCTCTCTACGAAAATCGTCTTGTTCGTCCCTTTGTACCAGTATCAGCACGAGTATTCATTGAAAATCCTGTAGAGCGACCATTTCAGATATCTGCCCACCAAATATCTAAAATCTCTCCTGCTTCTGTGGAGACACTACCCAGCCCACAAAACCAAGTTCCTTGGGAGATGCTGTCTAATTACATTTCCCAACGAGGCAGGTTTTTAACAGAGGTGATCCGAGCAGACTTGCAAACTTTGTCGCATATTCCTAGCCAAACCAACGGTAATGGTTTTGCTACCACTAATGGTTCTAGTTCCAAAAATGGCTCATCAACAAATGGTTTCTCTAGTCCAAACAATGGTTCTTCACGAACTCCTAGTTTGGCAACAGCTCTTAACGGGGCGCAAGTTGAAATCCCTCAAATTGTTCAAACACATATCAATGGCAATCAAACTAGTAGTGTAGAAAACTTTCTTGTTGACTTTATTGTCAAACAAACAGGTTTTCCGCCACAAAGCGTCACACCAAATATTAGACTGCTTGATGACCTCAACCTCGATTCTATTAAAGCAGGGGAATTAATTGCTGCTGCCACCCAACAATTTGGTGTTGCGGGTAAGATTGATCCTGCATCTATGGCTAATGCCACAATTCAAGAGATTGCTGAGGCGATTCGGCTAGTTATTCCAGAAAGTACTTCTCAGCCAGAAATAGCTGAAATAGTTCCAACGCATAGTCTTGCTACTAATGGCAATCAAACTAGTAGTGTGGAAAGCTTTCTTGTGGACTTTATTGTTAAACAAACAGCTTTTCCGCCACAAAGCGTCACGCCAAACATTAGACTGCTCGATGACCTCAACCTTGATTCTATTAAAGCAGGGGAATTAATTGCTGCTACCACCCAACAATTTGGTGTTGCGGGTAAGATTGATCCTGCATCTATGGCTAATGCCACAATTCAAGAAATTGCTGAAGCGATTCAGCTAGTTATGCCACAAAGCAGTAATGGGAGCAATGGAGTTAAAAATTTTACAAATGGCTCTCATCTACAGGCTCCCAGACAAACTGAACTAACACAAACACCGGAGCGCGATCGCAAACCACGAGTACGTGACTACATAGTTAGAACCATTGCAGAGGCATCTACACCAGTTGCTTTTGGTAAGCATCCTGAGGAGAACTGGCAAACCGCCAACGCCGTTATCCTATGTGAAACCAGTGAAACTCCGATAGCCGAGGCGTTGTGTAAGAAACTACGTAATCAAGGCGCTCAAGCTCAAATCTTATCCTTTGCTACAGCACAAGCTCAAGCAGTCATTGATAACACTGACTTTACTCACTTTATTGCTGTACTTCCTCAAAAATCGAGTAGTGGGTCGTCACCAGATACTCTTTTATTCAGCATGATTGAGCGGCTACGCAGCATAGCCACTCCGCCTCCAGCTTCCCAAGCATCCCGCACCCATACAACAGTAGCGTATATTCAATTTGGTGGTGGGCATTTCGGTACACAGCCAACGATTGCAGATATTGAGCAATGCTGTGCGATCGGTTTTGCATCCAGTCTGCATTTAGAACGCCCTGACCTGAAAGTACGAGTGATTGATTTTTCTCTTAAGCTTAGTCCCACTAAGATCGCGAAATGTGTAGCAAAAGAGCTTGCTACTTCTCATTTCTACTTAGCTGCGGGCTATGATGCAACTCTGACTCGTTATGTTTCTCGTCCACAAGTGCAAGAACCAGCCGAGTATGAAGAACGAGGAATTAACTGGTCTGCTAAAGATGTCATTCTTGTTACTGGTGGAGCCAAGGGTATTACTGCGGAATGTGCCTTAGCTTTGGCGAAGAAAACTGGAGTACGCATGGCTCTTGTTGGTCGTTCACCACTTCCAGACAAACATACTGTTGGTTCTGGGAATGCAGAAGTGATGCGGACTCTCGAACGCTTTAGTGCTGAAGGATTAACCTGTCTTTGCTACAGTTGTGATGTTGGTGATCCCGAATCTTTAAGGGCTGTTCTGCGACAAATTCGCCAGGATCTTGGCGAAATTACCGGAATCATTCACGGAGCTGCTCTAAATTGGCCGAGACTGATTGAGCAAGCCTCAACAGAAGCAGCGTTTGATGAAATTAAGCCCAAGCTCAAAGGCGTACTTAATTTGTGTCAGGAATTTGCCACAATACCGTTGAAGCTGTTCGCTGGTTTCTCATCCGTCATCGGTATTACCGGAATGCAGCGTAATGCTTGGTACGGTTTTTCTAATGAAACTTTAGATTTAATTTTGCGCCGCTTCCAAGCTCAACATCCAGAAACTGCTGTTGTTTCCATGGCGTTTAGTGTTTGGGAAGAAGTTGGGATGGGGGCGCGGATGGGTAGTGTTCGCAGCCTCAATAAAATGGGAATTAAGGCGATTCCTAAAGATGCAGGTATAGCTCGGTTCTTGCATCTGATCGAGAACGAACCTGCTGATATGCGAGTGGCGATCGCTGCTCCTATGCAAGCTCTTTCTGCCTTTGAAACCAGTGGCTTTGATACTTGGTTCCCAGAAAGGTGTTTACCACCCAAAGAGTCAAAATTCTTAGAACGGGTGCTGCTGTGCGAACCTGGTGTGGAAATGATTGCGCGGGCGCACCTGAGTCTAGAGCAAGATTCTTACCTTCTGGATCATCTATATAAAGGTTCATACCTGTTTCCCACGGTTTTTGGCTTAGAGGCTATGGCTCAAGCAGTTGCCTATGTTACCGGTAAGAATAATCTACCAACTCTAGAAATTGCAGATATTCGCTTAGAGCGCCCAATCGTTGTTGATCCAGAAAAAGGGTTGGATATCGAAATCTATGCAGAGGTAATTGAGCGAGAGTCTAAAAATGCTCCTCAGGAGGTGTGTGTAACTATTAAGACTGAAAAAACAGGATTTAATATTAGCCATTTTTCTGCCACTTTTGTTCTCGGTACGCAGAAAATTCCTGCTCCAGAGTCTATTGAACTCCCATCTATAGCGTTAGATATTCAACCTCAAGAGGATCTCTATAGTTGGTTGCTGTTCCAGGGGCCGCGTTTCCAACGCTTGCAGGAAATTTACACACTGGATACTGACAAATGTGTATTCCGCACCCAGAGAAACTTTAATTTCTCCTCTGGTCAAGCAGACAATACAGATAGGTCAGAAGGGCCATTCTTGCTCGGAGATCCTTACTACAGAGATTCGTTACTCCAAGCTGGACAATTGTTAATCCCACAGGATAATTGCCTGCCTGTACTGATTGAGCGGATCGAAATTTACCAGCCAGATGACTCCTTAGGTGATTCCTGTATTTGTGTTACCGTACCCCAGGGTCAGTCAGGTAAACAATTCCGCAATAGTGTGCTTGTGGTGACTGAAGATGGGCGTGTTGTCGAAAAACTGAGTGGATATGAAGCACGGTTACTAGAACACCGTAAAGATAATCCTACGGTCGAAGAATTGGCTGATCCTCAACGCAGAGATGAAGTACTACTGCACAAAAAAATCAGCGATCGCGCCCATTCTTTTGGAGTTAGCGCACCTGAGATTTCTCTCGCTTATCTGCCTGAAATTAGTACTCTCTCGCCAGATGAACGTCACGCTCAGGAGTTGCCCTCATTCTATCAGGCTCTCGGTAAACTATTAAACTCAGATGTCTCTCAAACACAAATTAACTGGAGTGCATCTGGAAAACCAATAGTCGATGGAGCGGCTATGGAGGGAGTAGAAGTTTCTCTTTCTCACGATCAGCGTGTCTGTCTGTGTGTAGCTGGACAAGGACCTCAAGGTTGCGACATTGAACCTGTAAGTCATCGTAGCCAACAGGATTGGAATGCATTATTAAGTGAGGCGCGACAGCCGTTAATGCAACAACTGTTGCTGCGTTCTGATGACTCAGGGGATTTGGCTGGAATGCGAATTTGGACGGCTGTAGAAGCCCTGCGTAAAGCAACTGAGGCCAAGGACATCAGCTTAAGAATTGCCCATATTGAAGGAGACAGTGTACTTTTCCGTGATATGTCTGCTGGTAGCCAACTTAAAGTTCTCACTTTCCCTATGCAGTTGACACGAGGCTCACAAAAGATGGTTGCATTGGTTGTACAGGATGCTAAACCACAATCAACAAATGGAATTTATACAGAGAACAGAGGTAATGAATTAACTTTTTTGAGGATGTAAGTCTAGGTACAAGTTTGCGTCAATAAGTAGTAATTTCAAACGCAGAGGGGCGCGGAGTTAGGCGCGGAGGAACGCAGAGTTTTGGTGTAAAAGTTTCGCTATGAATTTATCCAATCACTTGATTTAGCTAAAGGGTTATGGCTCTTGACCAGAAGTTGTTTTACCAACCGCAAATTTTAACTACACAAAAGCCAATGTTGATGAACAATACTCAATCTCAAGTTTACGATGTTGTGATTATGGGTGCTGGCATGGCAGGAATTTGCCAAGCTCGCCATCTGCTACTCAATATTCCTAACATCAAGATTGCTTTAGTTGATCCTCGTTCGGAAGAACGTACTGATAGGGATATGAAAGTAGGTGAATCAACTGTCGAAATCTCCACCTTGATGATCTGTAAGGAGTTGGGACTTTATGATTACATGATTGAAAATCACCCACCCAAGTTTGGCTTAAACTTTCATTGGCCTAAAGATCCAGCTAAAACAGAAAACACAGACGACTATTTTCATCTTTGGGCTACCCGCCAACCTCCCCTTGCTTCTGTTCTGATTAATCGCCCGAAATTTGAGCGCGATGTCCTGAAAATGAATAGGGAGATGGGAGTTGAATTTTACAATGGTCGAGTTGTTGATGTTGACTTCACCTCTGGTGATGAACTGAACACTGTACAAGTTAAATTAGGTAATCAGCAGCTGGAACTAAAAACTAAACACGTTATTGATGCATCTGGTCGCAAGTTTATCATCGGTCGCAAGACAGATAATTTAGTCTTTGGGGCAGAGAATCTTTACGGTGTGAATAATGGTTCAGCATGGATGCGAGTCAGAAATGTCGATCGCACTATTTTCCATAGTGGTTATGACCCTGCAAATGCTACATGCAGCCATTACTATGCAACCAATCACTGGATGGGCCACGGACATTGGGTGTGGATGATCCCGACGGATACCGAAAGTATGGAATTGTCCATCGGCTTAGTCCACCACAATGACATCATCCCTGGTCAAAGTGTTAATACCAAGGAAAAATTCTCTGCTTTTCTGGAGGCTAATCACAATGTTGTTTATCAATTGCTCAAGAGTGGGGAGGAAGTAGATTTCCATTATCTGCCAAGGCTAGCGCATAAGAGTAAGCAGATGTACTCCAGAGATAACTGGTATGTCATTGGTGATGCAGCAGCCATGTTTGATCCCTTTTACTCAATGGGAATGACAATGATGTCCTTTCAAATCGAGAACGTCACGGAAATCATCCGTGCAAAATTTGCAGGTGAGGCTGATGTAGAGAAAAAGCGGGTTGTTTACAACAACTTTGCTGTGAACATGATTACTCGTAATAATCACCTCGTCAGCCACCATGAAAAACAACTCGGTAACGCCAGTATCATGAGTTGGCGGATCTTCCTTGAAAATATGTGGTGGTTCGGGGTGCTGATCCCGATGTATATCGGCAAATGGCATTTAGATTTGCCGTTCTTGCATAAGTTTGGTAAACAGGGGCGTGGTGCAGTTGTTGCTGAAACTTTGGAAGAAGCATATAAGCTTTTTGGCAAGCTGTTGGAGAAAAAGCAGAATCTGGGATTTATGTATACTCATCGTACGGATGAATTACCCTTTGGGTATTCAATTACTAAGGACGTTAGTAAGTACATAGGTCTGAGTAAATACGAGCCTAAACACTGCAATATCTATGCCGAGATGAGAAATACTTATTTCTTCGTTGCTTTATGGTATCTCAAGTTGCTGTGGAAAGGATTTGGTTTGCCAGGTTTGCTAGCACCGAAAAATGTCAAACGAGTTTTAACCTTGTTGAAAATATCTGCTCAATCTTATGTAGATGAGTTGATTTATGACTATCAAACCAGAAATATTCCTACCAACAGTACAGTTACCAAGCAAAGAGAAGAGTTCAAGACTTATCAACCCCGGACTGAACTCCAGTCTTGGCAGAATTTGGCAACTGTAGATGCAAATGATACCAAATTACCAGAGCTAGCCGAAGTTGGTAGCTAAACTTTAGCTTTCGATTCAACAGTGTATATAGCGTTAGGGGTTGGGGATGCGGCTCAATACTTTACCTGTTTAAATCACCACCCCGCTCATACACAAGTTTTTACCCAACTAAACCTTTTAATCAGAGTCAAGAAAATGACAATTAACAACACTCAATCTCAAGTCTACGATGTTGTAATTATGGGTGCTGGTATTGGGGGAGTCTGTCAGGCTCGTCATCTACTGCTCAATATTCCCAACATCAAGATAGCTTTAGTTGATCCCCGCCCGGAAGAACGCACTGATAGGGATATGAAGGTTGGTGAATCAACTGTTGAAATCTCCACCCTGATGATTTGTAAGGAGTTGGGACTTTATGATTACATGATTGAAAATCACCCACCCAAGTTCGGCTTGAACTTTCACTGGGCTAAAGAAGCTGGAAAAACCGAGTCCACAGATGACTACTATCATATCTGGACTGTGAAACAACCTCCACTAGCTTCCGTACTTATCAATCGCCCGAAATTTGAGCGAGATCTGCTGAGAATGAATCAACAGATGGGGGCTGAGTTTTATAACGGTCGAGTTGTAGATGTGGATCTCAACCCTGGCGATGAACTAAACACTGTATATGTCAAAGAAGGCGATCGCTACTTGGAATTAAAAACCAAACATGTGATTGATTCTGCTGGTCGTAAGTTCCTCATCGGTCGCAAAACAGACAATCTGATCACTGGGCCAGAAAACCTCTATGGTATCAACAACGGTTCAGTATGGATGCGAGTCAGAAATGTGGACCGTACCATTTTCCACAGTGGTTATGATCCTGAAGTTTGTACATGTAGTCACTACTATGCGGCGAATCATTGGATGGGTCATGGACATTGGGTATGGATGTTACCAACTGACACCCAGAATATGGAATTGTCTATTGGACTACTCTACCATCACAACGTTATTTCCCCCCACAGTGTGAATACCAAAGAAAAGTTATATGCTTTCCTAGAAGCGAATCACAACGTTGTTTATCGTTTACTTAAGAGTGGAGAAGAAGTTGATTTCCACCACTGGCCGAAGATAGCGCATAAGAGTAAGCAGATGTATTCCCAAGATAATTGGTATATCATTGGTGATGCAGCTGCTATCTTCGACCCCTTCTATTCTCAGGGGCTAACGATGATGTCCTTTCAAATTGAAAGTGTCACAGAGATTATTCGTGCGAAGTTAGCAGGTGAAGCTAATGCTAAAGAGAAATGCGCCCTCTACAACAAATTTGCTTTAAACATGATCGATCGCACCAATGTTTTGGTTAGCCGTCATGAAAAGCAAATTGGTGACGCCAGTATCATGACTTGGCGCATGTACTTAGAAAACATCTGGTGGTTCAAAATGCTAATTCCTATGTTTGTAGGTAAATGGCATTTAGATTTAGATTTCCTCAAAAATGTTGTAGCTAAACCAGGTCGTTTATATGTCGTGCAAATCATGAATGCGGTATATGAACATCTCGACGAACTGATAGAGCGAAAGGCCAATATCGGATTCTTACATACCCACATCGCCGATCAATTGCCCTTTGGTTTCACTATGAGCAATGATTTTGATAACTTCTTGCACCTGACTAAGTATGAACCTCAGCATACTAACATCTATGTTTCTATTCAATGGTCTCACTTCTTTGTTGCTCTTTGGTATCTCAAATTCTTGTGGAAAGCTTATGGTTTGAAAGGAGTGTTATCACCACGTAATTTGAAACATGTATTTGCTTTGTTCAAAGCATTTGTTGACGCTGCTTGGGATCACTTGAGCTTTCGGATTAAAACCAAAAATATCCCAGGCAACAGTATAATCGCTAATGTGAGAAAAGAGTTCAAGAATTACCGTTCTCCAGCCAAATTAGAGCCTTGGCTAGAAGAAGTTACAGAAGTATCAAATGGTAATGTTGCTGCTCAATCTCGTGAATTGGTGAAAGCAGAGATTTAACAGTTAACAGTTAACAGTTATCAGAAATATAAATGATAGATGATAACTGTTAACGTCTCTCTGCGTTCTCTGTAGTTTAAAAGTACTTGTATGTAACCGCAGAAACGTAGAAAAAGCAGAGAGAATAGATGACAGAGATTTTTTTAATTTGATGCGGTTAATATCAACTATAATTATTTTGAGGAGAGAAACTTGATGCTTGCACAACCTCCAGCTAAAGTTAGCAACATTCTGGAACAACAAAAAGAATTCTTTCGGACTGGTAAAACCAAAAATATTGATTTTCGGATTGCAAAATTGCAAAAATTAAAACAAGCAGTGACAGAAAATCAACCCGCTATTTTTAAAGCTTTAAAAGCTGATTTAAACAAGTCGGGTTTTGATGCTTACTTTGAAACAGTGGGAATTGTCAAGGAAATTGATTACGCGCTTAAAAATATTAAAAATTGGGTAAAGCCGCAAAAAGTTGCTACTCCTTATCATCAGTTTCCTTCTTCCTCTCAAATTTACGCTGAACCTTTCGGCGTTACTTTGATCCTTGGCCCTTGGAATTATCCTTTTAACTTGGTCATGACTCCTTTAATTGGAGCGATTGCAGCTGGTAATTGTGCTGTTTTGAAACCTTCTGAAATATCTGTTCAATCCTCTGCTGTTATTGCTGAAATTATTGGTAAAATATTTGAAACTCCCTTTATTCATGTTGTTGAAGGTGGTATAGAAGTTAGTCAAGAATTATTGTCACAAAAATTCGACCATATCTTTTTTACTGGTGGGACTGAAGTTGGTAAAATAGTCATGTCGGCTGCTGCCAAGCATTTAACTCCAGTTACCCTAGAGCTAGGTGGGAAAAGTCCTTGCATTG
Organism: Nostochopsis sp.; assembly: GCA_051172755.1. Taxonomy (GTDB): domain Bacteria; phylum Cyanobacteriota; class Cyanobacteriia; order Cyanobacteriales; family Nostocaceae; genus Pelatocladus. Next base: position 596,950 of record JBMNDX010000001.1, read on the forward strand.
TTGATGAAAATACTCAGCTTGAATATACTGCTAAAAGAATTGTTTGGGGAAAATTTATCAATTCTGGTCAAACTTGCACTGCCCCCGACTATCTTTTAGTACATAGAAATATTAAAGAAAATTTGTTGAATCGAATTAAGAAATATATCAGAGATTTTTATGGAGATGTGCCATCAAAAAGTCCAAATTATTCCAGAATAATTAACCAAAAACATTTTTTTCGTCTTGCTAATTTGCTAAAATATGGGAAAATTGTAGTCGGAGGAGATACCAATCTCAAAGACCTATACATTGCTCCTACGGTCATCGATCAAGTTTCGTGGGAAGACAATATTATGCAGGAAGAAATTTTTGGCCCGATTCTTCCTGTGCTGGAGTATACAGATTTAGATGAAGCGATCGCAATCATTAATGAAAGACCAAAACCCTTAGCTCTTTACTTCTTTTCCAATAATAAACAACATCAAACTCAGGTATTACAAGCAACTACATCAGGTGGAGTTTGTATTAATGATACAGTCATGCATTTAACTATTCCCTCTTTACCTTTTGGAGGAGTTGGTGAAAGTGGGATGGGTCGTTATCATGGCAAGGCTGGCTTTGAAAATTTCTCTTATCAAAGAAGTGTATTGAACAAGTCTTTTCTGTTCGATCAAAAATGGAGATATTATCCTGCTCCCAGGGGACAAAAAAAGCGCTAATTTCAGTTATCAGTTCTATTCATTAGGTTTAAATCTTCAAAGTAGGAAACAGAGAAAGAAATATTTTCATGCTACTTAGTAGAGATTTTCCCATGATTGACTGATTTTAAACTGAGTAATTCCAGGGCAAACTTTCGTTATTATTTACTACAGAGAAAACAAAAATGGTCACAACAATAATTAGTCCTTACCTTGATGGTAATTTTGCCCCAGTCCAAGAAGAAATTACTGCTGATGAACTCGTAGTAATTGGTGAGTTACCGCCTGATTTATCTGGGATGTTTGTCCGTAATGGCCCAAATCCTAAGTTTGCTCCCATTGGTCATCATCAGTGGTTTGATGGTGATGGGATGTTACATGGGGTGCAAATTAATAATGGTAAAGCTTCCTATCGCAATCGTTACGTGCAAACTAGAGCTTTGAAGATGGAGGCAGAGGCAGGGCGATCGCTATGGAAAGGGCCAACAGAACCACCTAATTTTGAGCTTCCTCATAATAATCTGTTTGGACCTTTCAAAAATACTGCCAATACTGCTGTAGTTTGGCATGGTGGAAGACTTTTAGCTCTGTGGGAAGGAGCTGAACCGTACGAAATTGCAGTACCCAATCTAGAGACTGTTGGGCCATATAACTATCAAGGTAAACTTGCATCTCGATTTACAGCTCATCCCAAAGTTGATCCGGAAACTGGGGAGATGATGTTCTATGGCTATGCTGTGACTTCGGAACCATATCTGCAATATAATGTTGTGTCACGGGAGGGAGAACTAACAAAAACTGTAACTATCGATATACCAGCACCAGTGATGATGCATGACTTTGCCATCACTGAACACTACACTATTTTCATGTATCTGCCTCTGACTTTTAGCATGGAAAGAATCATGCGGGGAGAATCAGCTTACTTATTTGAGTCAGATGTTCCCAGTCGCTTTGGTATCCTTCCCCGTCATGGAGATAACAATAATATTCAATGGTTTGAGGCTCCTTCTTGCTACATTTTCCATACTGTTAATGCTTATGAAGCCGGAGAAGAAATTGTCCTCATCGCTTGTCGGATGAGTGGGACAACATCCCTTGACATCCCAACAAAGTTTAATAATGGCCAGGATGATAAGCCAAGACTGTACCGTTGGCGATTCAATCTGCGTACAGGTGCAGTTCACGAAGAACCACTGGATGATTTAGCATCAGATTTCCCCAGTCTGAATCAGCAAAGATTAGGACGACAAAGCCGATATGCTTATACAGCAAAAATGGCATCTGGGCAAAGGATAGCATTTAGCTTTGACGGATTGTTGAAATATGATTTTACAACCAACTCCTCACAAGTATATGAGTTGGGATCGGGTCGTTTCGGCGGAGAAGCGGTTTTTGTCCCTCGCCCCAATGGCAATACAGAGGATGATGGTTGGTTAATGACCTTTGTTTATGATTCAACCCAACAAGCTTCTGAATTACTAGTATTAAATGCCCAAGATTTAACTACTGAACCTGTGGCTCGTGTTCTCATTCCCCAACGAGTTCCCTATGGTTTTCATGGAGTTTGGATTCCACAGGAGTTTTAAACACAATATCAACTTTTGCAACTTCTCCCCACCTCCGGGAGAGGTTCACCACCAGAGGTTAAAGCATATTTACCAAGCTCAATAACTTCAATAATGCAAGCGCACTTCCCACGATCATGATGCAATTAATTGACTTACTACAGCTAGATTTTTTACAGCTAATCCGACAAAAACTGGATGCGATCGAAATTAATAATTTTAAACTCGCACAATTCTTATGCACAGTGATCCCAGCGACTTGTCCGTTTGAGAGAGACATCCAAGTATTTGGTTATCTGATTACTCGCATCCCACCCTTGTGTAAGCTTAATCCCTTGTACGACCAATTTGTTGGTTTGCGGTTTCGTGCGCTTTGTTACCTTGCTCAAAATCAACCTGCTACCACGACTTGAAATATAGCCCGAAACAAAAACTAACTCAACTATTTAAATTAGGAGAACCAAAGTGACACAGGATATCATAGCCGAAACCAGAAAACTACGTGGAGTTCCCCCCTTACCACCGGAAGCAGCCCAACGCCTGGGAAAAATACATGGCACTTACAGTCAGGGCTATCAAATAGGAACTACTACCGAAGACTTGGAAGCAATTCTGCCTAAATTAAATGCAGTTTCAGCTGACTTGCTGGGATTTGCCTTGGAGGGAGTAGGTACAGGTTTGGCGCAACGAGATTTACTTGCACCTACTGATCACAATCGAGTAGAAACTTTTGTTAAAGGCCCTGGGGCTGCTTACGAAAATTTTGTGTATGTAGGTTTAGGTTTAATGCTAGGCAGAAAAAAGTTGCCCATCGAACCGTACTTAAAATCACTTAGCTTAACTAGGAGTTGGTTAGTACTCGATGGTTATGGCTTTCAACATGGTTTCACCCATTGGCAAGATTATCTCCAAGGTCAACCGATACCAAAACCACTGACTGGCTATGCTTGTCAAGTTTTTGACCAAGGTATGGGGCGTAGCATTTGGTTTATTGATGGTACTGATGTGACTCGGATTCCCCAAACGATCGCTCATTTCCCACTAGAAAGACAAGTGAATCTATGGGGGGGACTTGGTTATGCTTGTGCCTATGCTGGTGGTGTTGATCGGTCTACTTTAAAAGCTTTAAAAACAGCAGCAGGATCTTATGATTTGATTTTGGCTCAAGCAGCAGCTATAGCCGCCAAGTCACGTCAACTACTGGGGAACCCATCCGTATACACAGAATTGGCTTGTCAGGTTTTCTGCGGGATGGAAGCAGAGGCTGCTGCTGAGAGTATAAACAAAATATTAGAAAACTTCTCTACTAACACCGCAACACTAGAGCAAGAAAACTGGCAACCCTACCGCATACATCTGATACATCAGAGCAGAGTTGCTCTATTGGCTTGAAAATAGGTCTGGGGTTTAGGGGTATAGGAAGAGTCATTTTTTCATGTTTGGGTGTGGGATTTTACCGTGATTTACCGTTTAAAAAATAGGAAAAAGTTAAAAAAAGTTTAAACAGGAGAATCAAAATGACACAAACAGAACAGACAGTAGAAAAAACCCAAATGGATCAAATGGACCCTTGGCTTGCTTCATTATTGAAAGCAAGAGAGGTGCGCGGAATTCAAGCCCTTGACCCTGCAACAAAGCAGCGATTTGTTAAGGTGCGACGGGCTGTGTTGGGAATCAACGAGTTAGTTGCTAGTGGTGAAAAACCAGAAGCAATTTTAGCCAAACTGGAGACAATGGAGCCTGAATTACTTGGATTTGCGCTAGAAGGAGTAGGGATGGCGCTTACCAAGCAGGATATGTTTACACCTGGAGAATTAAACCGAGTAGAAGCTTTTGTTGCAGGCACGAGTGTAACATACCAAATTATGGTGTTTTTAGGGGTGGGTGCGCTGTTGGCAACCGATAAATTGCCACTTGAGCCATTTATTACATCTTATTTAGAACCATTTAACCCTTTACGGGTTTGGGCGATCGCTGATGGTTATGGCTTTCAATCTGGTATGCTTCACTGGCAAGACTATCTTTATGGTCAATCAAGACCTGAATACTTCTCTGGCTATACTAGTCGCATTTTTGACCTGGGATTAGGCCGCAGTATTTGGTTAATAGATGCTGGTAATGTCACTCATATCCAAGAAACAATTGCTACTTTCTCTCATAGCAGGCAGCCGGATTTGTGGTGTGGCATTGGCTATGTATGCAGTTCTGTTGGTGGTGTGCAACGTGAAACTCTAGAAGCTTTAGGAACCGCAGCCGGAGCTTATCTGCCGGCATTGGCGCAAGGAGCAGCTTGTGCTGCTAAATTCCGAAGAATGCTAGGCACACCAGCAACCCATGTGGAACTGGCTGATACTATTCTTTCCGAATTAGTTGCGAATACGGCAGAGAGTACAGATTTACTCAGGGAAAAACTATCGCATATTGGCGCAACACCAGTCGAGTCTTTATGGCGGAACTATCGAGCATATCTCATCTGTAATTAGATTTTTGGGCGTTGCATATTTGCGGGATGATTTTATTTTCTCTTTGAATTGAAAAACTTAATTCTTGGCGTTCTTGGCGTCTTGGCGTCTTGGCGGTTCATTATTCATCCCCATTTTATGCAACGCCTAGATTTTTGATTTCAGAATTCTCAACTTTGAAGCTAGTAAGAAAACAGCAATGGAAATTATTGACCAAGCACTTGAATACGATGTTGTGATTATGGGTGCAGGATATGCAGGAGTCTGTCAAGCTCGTCATTTACTGCTCAAAATCCCTAATATCCGACTTGCTATAATTGATCCGCGTTCCCAAGATCCATCTGAAGTCAACCACAGACCAGGTGAATCAACCTTGGAAGCGGCATCTATGTTTCTCTTTAGCGAGTTGGGTCTCCATGATTATCTACTGGAAGAGCATACCCATAAAGCAGGCCTTAACTGGCATTGGCCAAAAGATGTAGACAAAACAGAATCATTGGATGACTATTACAACATCTGGGTTAACCGACAACTAACAATTCCATCTTTCCATTTGAATCGCTTGAAGTTTGATCTAGATGTGCTTGAGATGAACAAGCAGATGGGAGCGCACTTCTATAATGGTCGTGTTGTTGATGTAGACTTAACTCCAGGAGATGAACATAATACTGTTAAGGTTAAGCTCCATGATGATTATATACAGTTAAAAGCAAAACACCTAATTGATGCAGCAGGTCGCAAGTTTATCATTGGGCGTAAAACTGATAACCTCTTATTGCATCCGAAAGAGCTACCTGTTAATATTAAGCCAAGTTCGGGATGGGTGTTAGTCAGGAATGTAGACCGCACTATTTTTGACAACAGTGTGTATTCTACAGAGAGCTTGGAAAGTCGTTACTATGCTACCAATCATTGGATGGGCAAAGGTCACTGGTTATGGATGATTCCCGTTGACAGCCAATCAAAAGAGTTATCAGTGGGACTGCTTCATCATCCAGACGTGATTCCATGTGAATTGGTTAACACCAAAGAAAAGTTTTATGCTTTTATCAAAGCTAACCATAATCTAGTTTACAAACTCCTCCAGAGTGGCGAACACGTTGAGTTTAATTACTGGCCGAGGATCGCTCATACAAGTAAAAAGCTGTTTTCTCGTGACAATTGGTATGTCATAGGAGATGCAGCCAGCAACTTTGATGCGCTATATAGTACTGGAACAACAATGTCTTGTATAGCGATTGAGGCTGTAACTGAGATTATCCGTGCAAAGCTGGCATATAAACAAGATGCAGAAAAGAAACGGGAGGCTTACAACCGTTTTAATGTTGCATTTGCTCGCTTTAGTAACCTTGTTGTCAGCAATCAAGAAAAGCAAGTAGGCAACGCTAGCATTATGAGTTGGCGTCTTTATACCAATTATATGATGTGGTTTGGTACATTAGTACCAATGTATGTTGGTAAGTGGCATTTAAACTTGCGTTTCATCAGCATGGCTTTGGTCATGTTTAAAAATACTACCAGCTTTTACTCGGATGTGTACAAACAGCTTAATTATTTGGCTGAACGGGGGGTTAACATCGGATTCATGGATCAGCTGCGAGCCGATCAGTTAATCGGGGGTTATCATCCAGATAAATTCTTCGATAACTTTCTGGAGAATGCAAAATTGGAACCTGGGAAACTTAATGTTTTTGCAGGAATCAAAGCCTACACTTTTTATACAGCAATTTGGTTTATAATGTTGCAATGGAAGGGATTTGGTCTACTAGGCTTATTAAGACCTCGCAACATTTTCCACATTGTACGGTGGTTGCTGACATCAGTAATTGTGTCGATCGCAGAAATATTCTACAAACTTGAACTGCGTGGTCAGCCCACAAATAGTAGTGTTGCTGAGACACGCGAAGAGTTCAAGAATTATCGATATCAATCAAGGCTAGAAAATTGGGTTGGTAGTAGTGAGGTTTAGAATCACTCAACTAATCTGCGTTGTCTGAAGTAACACCGTTTGCAGAGATATTATTTATGAACTTACCAATTCGAGGTTCTGCAATGGAAAAAACTCGGTTCAGCATGTTTTATCTAGCTGGCTACATGCTTGCAAGTGGTTTAATGCTCTTGATTGCACCTGATTTTGCATTCAAACTCTTATGGTCAAATGGTGATTACGGCGACATCTTTCCTCGTGTCACAGGGATGCTACTAATTGGATGGGGAATTGCGATCGCTCAAGTGATTCGTCTACGGCTTAGTTCGTTTTACTTCACAACATTGATAGTACGAAGCTTCTTCTTTGTCTGCTTGTTCAGCTTTTACATGCTCACTTACGATCCGTTTTTCTTAACTTTACTAGTCGTTGTTGGTATTGGCATGATTTTAACTGCCACAAGCTACATTCGGGATCAGCAACAGGTATTGACATCGACTCAGAAGGGGATTGTTAACTTCACACGACATAAATAATCAGGAGTCTAAGATGAAAGTAATTGAACTCCAAAATGGATTTGGTATAGAATCACTAAAACTCACTGAGCGTCCAATACCCAAAGTCAGTTCAGGACAGGTATTGATCAAAATGAAAGCTGCTTCACTCAACTATCGAGACTTAATGATCATAAACGGCGCTCTGGGACTAAAACACCCCTTTCCATTCATTCCCTTGTCTGATGGTGTGGGAGAAGTCGTTGAAATAGGAGAAGGTGTAACCCGCGTCAAAACAGGCGATCGCGTAGCAGGGATTTTCTTTCAAAACTGGCTATCCGGCTCTCTAGGCGAGATACACCCACCGTCTTCACTAGGTGGTGCGTTATTATACGGTGGTACTTTGACGGATACTTTATATGGTAAAGAACTACCTGACGCGCAAATCCAGTCATTGCTTGACAATGTATTAGATGGCGTACTAGCAGAGTACATCGTACTACCTGAGTATGGAGTTGTACATGTACCTGAACATCTTACTAACGAAGAAGCTGCTACGCTCCCCTGTGCAGCTGTCACTTCTTGGAATGCAGTAGTCACATATGGCGGCGTCAAAGCTGGTGACACAGTTCTGGTACAGGGAACAGGAGGTGCATCTCTGTTTGCTCTCCAATTTGCTCAACTCTCAGGTGCGCGTGTTATTGCAACCTCAAGCAGCGATCAAAAGATAGATAAATTACATCAATTGGGTGTTTTAGATACAATCAACTATAAACAAACACCAGATTGGGGCAATCGGGTACAAGAAATCACCGGAGGTGTTGGTGTTGACCTGGTTGTAGAAGTTGGTGGTCCTGGTACTCTCAACGAGTCTCTACGTGCTGTTCGCTACGGCGGGAAGATTAGCTTTTTTGGTTCTTTGACTGGTGGTGGGGGTGTCGTCAACACAGGAGCAATATTTTTGAAGAGTTTGCAACTGCAAGGAATTTATGTCGGTTCGCGGGAGATGTTTGAGGAAATGAACCGTGCGATCGCCTTGCATAAAATGCGACCGATAGTTGATCGCGTCTTCGCTTTTGAGGAAATAGCTGAAGCCTTGGTATATGAAGTGAGTGGCGCACACTTCGGTAAAATTTGTATTCGTTTTTAATAGGAGGGAAGACGAGAAAAGCCTTGTGCAGTCAGGGTCGATACTTCCTTTCTGGAGACGTCTAATTAATCTGCAAACTGCAAAAATGCTCGATTTTTTCACTGCAAGTATGCAACTTGCTCAAGTCAAAACACTCTACTTGAACAATTCAGGAGAAATGTATGGAAGCTGTTGATGTAAAAATTACAAACGAGCGCGTGCAAACCCTTAACTATACAGTTACACGCGTGATTGTGTCCTCAGACAAGCCATTTGATGAGATAATCAATGCGATCGAGTCTATCGTTGGCGATGGAAAATATAGCGTTTTTGAAGAACTTGTTGCTGCGAAAGCTCCCTTTGAGCAAGTCAAAGCTGTGCTTGAATCAATGTTAGGTCAAAGCGGTTTCATGAAAATGGGCATGTTTGATTTGGGTGCGCTTTTATCTTTGATGGGTAAACCCAAGAATGTCAAACTTTATCTGCTTGGTAACCCACTGATTGCAAACCAGATGATTGAACAAAATCCTGCGGTTGGTCTTTACGTGCCACCAAGATTGCTTGTATACGACGATTATGATGGTAAGACTCATATTGCTTATGACAAGCCATCCTCGATGTTATCTCAATTCGACAACGGATTTATCTTGAAAGTCTCCCAAATGCTTGATCAACGCTTCCAAGAAGCAACTGTAGCAATTGCTTGAAACTTGGATCATTAACTCTTTTGACTTGAAAGCTGTCAGACCACTCAAACCTTAATCTCTACTCCGATATTTGTAAGCGATCGCAACAGCCAGAAGCTAGCTAAATTAGGTTGAAGGAGATAGCGATCGCTTTTCTCTAAATAAAAATAGAGATTAAGATATAAATATTTTGGAAAAATTCTGGTTATTTTCAATCAATTGCCTGCATTGAATATGATTGCAATGCGATTAGTTTTTATATAGATTTGAGGATTTACTTGAATGTTCATCAACACTAAAAATTTGATTTACCATAAGCAGGTTCATCAACTTATTCCACCCGTTTTTGGGATCACAACTTTATTGATTATATGGTATTTAATCAGTCTCAATCCTGAAACATCACTACCTTCTCCATTTCAGGTTACAACTGATACTTGGAGTTTAATAATAGATCCCTTTTTTAACAAAGGAGGCAATAACAAAGGATTCTTCTGGTTGATTCTTGCTAGTCTTGAACGAGTGATTTTTGGCTACTTCCTAGCTGCAATAGTAGGCATTTTTATTGGCTTTCTCATTAGCCTCAATAAATTTCTTAGAGAAGCAATTGACCCTATGATTCAACTATTGCGACCGATCGCGCCTCTGGCTTGGCTACCTCTTGCTCAAGCTATCTTCTTGAAACCAGATCCCTCAGCCATCTTTGTAATTTTTATTACGGCAATTTGGCCAATTATCCTCAATACTGCTTTGGGTGTACAGCTTATTCCCAGAGATTACACCAATGTCTCTAAAATTTTAGGACTCACAGTTTTTGAGAATTTTTTCAAAATTCTATTACCTGCGACACTTCCTTACATTTTTACAGGATTAAGGATTGCGCTTGGTCTGTCTTGGTTAGCTGTGGTTGCAGCTGAGATGCTGCTAGCTTACGACGGAATAGGCTTTTTCATCATAGACGCTTACAACAACTCAAACATTAGTGAACTCATCTTAGCAATTATTTACTTAGGTGGAGTTGGTTTGCTTTTAGACAAGATAATGGCTTATTTATCCTTCAAATTAACTCCACAAGAGTAAGCTGTAAGATTTTGATTTTTTTATTAGACAGATAAGCGCAACAATTCCCTAATCATTGAACGCGAGTGCATCTGCGTTAGGAGAATCCCCAATCCCTATTTCCTGTTCCCTATTTTCAAGACACAACCTATAAGGAGAATAAACATGTCTAGTTTTGTTGAAATTAGAGGAATAGAAAAGGAATTTCAATTATCAGATGGTAGTAAAAATATTGTTCTCACAAACATTGATTTGGACATCAGACCAGGAGAATTTGTTTCTTTAATTGGTCATTCAGGTTGTGGGAAGTCTACCTTACTCAATATTGTGGCTGGATTGGATAAACCAACACAAGGCTATGTGCAAGTTGATGGTCAAGTGGTACGTAGACCTGGTTCGGATCGGATGATGGTGTTTCAGAACTATTCACTCTTACCTTGGTTAACTGCTTGGGAGAATGTCGCCTTAGCTGTCAATAAGGTAATGCGCCACAAATCCCAGAAAGAACGCCATCAGTTGATTGGCCATTACTTGGAAATGGTGGGGCTGAAAGATGCCATTCGCAAGAAACCAACACAACTTTCTGGGGGGATGAAGCAACGAGTAGCACTGGCGCGCGCCCTAGCGATGATGCCCAAACTGCTGTTGTTAGATGAACCGTTTGGAGCTTTGGATGCACTCACCCGTGGTAATTTGCAAACTGAGTTAATGCATATTTGTAATACAAATAATATCACCGCCATGATGGTTACTCATGATGTGGATGAGGCGCTATTGCTTTCTAATCGCGTCGTGATGTTGAACAATGGCCCCGGCGCAACCATTGATCAAATTTTGGAAGTGTCTTTTCCGCATCCTCGATACCCGACGGAGATTATGGATAGCACTAAATATCATGGACTCCGCCATGAAATGATGGAATTCCTCTATAAACAGCAGCAAGTTAAGTATATAGAGAGCCAAATTGCCAAAATTTTACCCGATCCAGTTTAGGTGAATCGATATGACAAAGTTTTCCAGACGCAAATTTTTAGTAACAACAAGTGCAGCAGCCCTGCTAACTCCAACCATAACCCATCGCCCCACTTCTGGCTCTACTGCTAGCAAGTTGAGTTCAGGTGTATATGCTGGTTACAGTGATACTCCTGAAGTGACAAAAGCGACACTGGGCTTTATTCCTGTTACCAGTTCTTGTCCTTTAATCATCGCTAAAGCTAAGGGCTTTTTTACTAAGTATGGTATGCCTGATGTCCAGGTTATGAAGCAGCCTTCTTGGGCTGTTCAACGGGACAAACTGATGTTAGGTTCAGCTGATGGTGGTTTGGATGGTGCTCATTTGCTCTTTCCTATGGCATATCTGATTGCAACCGGAGAGATTAGCTATGGTCGGAAAATCCCCATGTATATCTTGGCTCGCCTAAATGTGAATGGACAGGGGATTTCACTTGCCAATACCTATAAAAATCAAAACCTGGGTTTAGACGGCTTTGCTCTCAAATCAGTTTTAGCTCAGAAGGCTTTACATGGAGAAATTTCCCGCTTTGCTATTCCCTATCGACGGGTGACAGGGGATTTCTTCATGCGCTGGTGGCTAGCTTACGCTGGTATCGATCCAGAACGAGATGCATCCTTGATTGTAGTACCACCACCTCAAATGGTAGCTAATATGCGGGGTGGTACGATGGAAGGCTTTTGTGTAGTCGATCCCTGGCATCATCGTTTAATCAAAAAGAACCTTGGATACTCAGCTGTAACTAGTGGCGAGTTGTGGAACAATCACCCTGAAAAAGCGCTCGCTGTCCGTGGTGATTGGGTAGATAAGCATCCCAAGGCAGCTAAAGCACTTCTAGCAGCAGTTTTGGAAGCTCAAATATGGTGTGACAAGGCAGAAAATAAGGAGGAAATGTTTCGGATTCTGTCACAGCGACAGTGGATTGGAGTAACAAGTGATATACTGCGCGATCGCTTATTGGGCAAATTTGACTATGGAAATGGGCGTGTAGTAGAAAACAGTCCTCATGCTATTAAATTCTGGCGTGAAAATGCTTCTTATCCTTACAAAAGTCATGATTTATGGTTTTTGATTGAAGATATGCGCTGGGGGTATCGCTCACCGGAATTTGAAACTAAACCTTTAATTGAGGCTGTAAATCGCGAAGATTTATGGCGGGAAGCAGCAAAATTCATCGGTCAGGAAAAGGCAATTCCACCAAGTACATCACGAGGTGTGGAGAAATTTTTTAATGGTTTGGAATTTGATCCTGAAAATCCTCAAGCTTATTTAAAGGCTCCTACCATTAGAAAAGTTTAATTATCACAACACAAGATTATGTCAATTACATGCAACTACATAATTCTGAATATCTTCGATTCTTCCTAATTACTAATTTAAGGAAATTTACAAAATGAGGCATAGGAACATTGTAAGAGAATATCTATCTAGCTTATTTGATCACCAGTTGATGTCAACTGCTTTTAAAGTTGCCCTATTAATAGGATCTCTCCTGTTTATAATTAATCATGGTTGGGCATTGTTAACTGGTCAGATGACATCTGAGCGTTGGATTTCTGCAACTTTAACTTATATTGTTCCTTATATGGTCAATATTCATGGTCAATACATTGGTAGAAAGGGATGTATTGCAAACAAGAACAAGTAGTAATTAATTTAGATAAAAAATTTAGCTTGATTGAGATGGCTACTCATAAGATTAATTTTCCGAAATATTAGGTATTAGGAATAATGGACAAGTTACTTGAAAAAAATCTTAATAGATGGTGTCAAGATAACGGTTGGACAAATTTATTTACCCAAGAGGGACAGTTTTATGCTTTTCCCCCTGGCGCAGTTATACCTTTACCCTTGCCAACTATAAAACTTACATCAGCAAAAAATATTCGAGCCTTATTTTCTCGAATTATGAAGATAATTTTGTTAGTAAATATGCCAGTTTCAATGATGTTTTTATTCATGAATTGGAGGAATAATATTCCATTCTTTATATTATTGATAGAAATGTTCATCTTGAATATCTTTCTCATGATTATTCGCAAACTATGGATATGGTTTAGCTTCATTCAACTTTGGTTTCGTAGTCGCTAGGAAGAGTAAATTTATAAAAAATTATTCGCTTAAAACTGAGGTCTAATGGACAATTCAATACAAATACAGGCTAAAAAGTGGTGTAAAGAAAACGGTTGGACAGATTTTTTTATTCAAAAAGAACGCTTCTATGCTTTTCCTCCCAGCGCAGTAATCCCTCTGCCAATACCGACAGAAGTGATTGAAAAAATAACAATAAATGTACGTAGTAAAAATCTATTTTTTTTAGTTATTTTATTTAGTCAAATTGTTATTTTTTTTAATGCTATGCTTGATTTCCCACTATGGTTATCGCTGGTTGTAGTAATCTTTTTGGGTATCTTTATGCTAATTGATGAATTATGGAGCTGGTTGTACTTTTATAAAGAATAAAAATTATGTTATGGATTTTTTGTCAAGCAATTTTGGATTTTATATCTGCAATTTTAGATTGACTAATCCAAAATCTAAAATTGTCACCGTCAACAACAGAGGATTTGGGGGTTTTTAATGTCTCTATTTGATTGGTTTGCAAATCGAAAGAAATCTGGGTCTCTGAGTCAGGAACGCCAAGAGCGTGATATTACCGATGGATTATGGAGTAAATGTACAGCTTGTGAAGTTTTAGTTTATACCAAAGAATTACGAGCTAATCAGATGGTTTGCCAAGAGTGTGGACATCATGAGCAAGTATATAGTGATGAGCGCATCCTACAATTGATTGATACCAATACCTGGATACCTTTGGATGAGGAACTGTATCCATCCGATCCACTACAATTTCATGATCGTAAAGCCTACAGCGCTCGTCTAGTAGAAACACAAAACAAAACTGGTTTAGTGGACGCTGTGCAAACTGGTTTTGGTCAAATTGAAGGTTTACCAGTTGCTCTGGGTGTCATGGACTTCCGATTTATGGGTGGTAGCATGGGTTCTGTGGTTGGAGAAAAACTTACTCGTCTGATTGAAAGAGCTACTTCCAAGGAATATCCTCTAATTATTGTCTGCACCTCTGGTGGCGCGAGGATGCAAGAAGGAATGTTAAGCCTGATGCAGATGGCCAAAATTTCAGGCGCTTTAGAATACCATCGCGCAGCTAGTCTACTCTACATTCCCATTCTGACTCATCCAACTACAGGAGGTGTCACAGCCAGTTTTGCCATGTTGGGTGACATCATCATCGCAGAACCAAAAGCGACGATTGGCTTTGCTGGTCGTCGAGTCATTGAGCAAACACTGCGAGAGAAGTTACCTAATGATTTTCAGACTGCTGAAGATCTCTTACATCACGGTTTTGTTGATATCATCATCCCCCGCACCCAACTCAAAAAAAATCTAGCGCAGTTGATTTCTTTGCATCAACCTTTTTCAGCTACACATCCTATGGTGCAGTGGGAAGCAATGGCTTTAACCTCCTCCACATAGTCCCAATTAAACCAGGATGTACTAAATATTAAATTAATTGCGAATTATGGTAAGTACTGAGCGCAAACCACTACTTTTAGACTTTGAAAAGCCTTTAGTTGAATTGGAATTCCGAATAGACAAGATTCGTGAACTTGCAAAAGAAAATGGCGTCGATATTACAGAGCAGATTTGCCAATTAGAAGCACAGGCTATGCAACTGCGTCAAGGAATTTTTAGTAGTCTTTCACCGTCTCAAAAATTACAACTAGCTCGCCATCCGCGTCGTCCCAGTACTCTTGATTACATTAAAGCAATTAGTGATACATGGATAGAACTACATGGCGATCGCAGTGGTTCGGACGATCCAGCTTTAGTTGGAGGTATAGCAAAGCTAGCTGGAAGACCTGTAGTCATGTTGGGACATCAAAAAGGTCGAGATACAAAAGATAATGTTGCTCGTAATTTCGGTATGGCTGCGCCGGGGGGCTATCGTAAGGCGATGCGATTGATGGAACACGCCAACCGATTCGGAATGCCAATTTTAACTTTTATTGATACGCCAGGTGCTTGGGCTGGCGTGGAAGCGGAACATCAAGGTCAAGGAGAAGCGATCGCATACAATTTGCGTGAGATGTTTAGGTTAGATGTTCCCATTATCTGCACAGTTATTGGCGAGGGCGGTTCTGGTGGTGCATTAGGTATTTGTGTAGGCGATCGTATATTGATGTTTGAACATGCTGTTTATACTGTTGCTACCCCTGAAGCTTGTGCTGCTATTCTTTGGAAAGATGTTAGCAAAGCACCCCAAGCCGCAATCGCTCTGAAAATCACTGCACAAGACCTTAAAAATTTAGGAATTCTCAACCAAATTTTGCTAGAGCCTCCTAGTGGTTCTCACTCTGACCCTCTTGCAGCAGCGAAAATTCTGAAGCAGGGATTATTGCAAAATTTAGAGGAATTAACTCAAATGACTAGTCAACAGCGTCGCCAAATGCGTTATCAAAAATTCCGCCAAATTGGTGTTTGGAATCTGACGGGGCGACAAAAAGTGCTATGATGCAGACGTAATAACTGGAGTTACTCCATACACAAAACCTTGATTCGTCTAAATACTTTAGGTCTATTTCTCCGGTAGCAGCAGCTAATTCCAACATATCTAAGTCTGCTTGCTTTTTTTACCGTATTACGGGATCTTGTTTTCCTTTATGACTCTTTCTAGCTCGTTTCCAAATACTCCCCTTTTTTTGAGTACCCGTCTTAATCTATCGGGACTCAGTTTCATTTGGCGATCGCTCTTAAGTTATCTTGCTCACCAGTCGATTAATTTAGCTCAAGTTTAGTTCATTAGAATAAAAGTCTTCTATTTTATATTCTGCTACGCTGAGGATAGGAACTTCGGCGTTACGTTAATTATGACTGCTTTAACTTTACAATTACCTCCTAATATCAAATTTACGGATGAGGAATTTGAACAGATTGTTGCTGTCAATAAAGAGTTGCGTTTGGAATTAACTGCTGAAGGAGAATTGGTAATCATGTCACCCACTGGGGGAGAAACGGGGAACCGTAATTTTGATTTGTTAGGTCAAATATGGTTTTGGAACAGTCAAAAAAATTTCGGAAAAGCCTTTGACTCATCCACTGGTTTTAAACTTCCCAATGGTGCAACTCGTTCTCCTGATGCTTCTTGGGTAAAGATGGAACGGTGGAATGCTCTCACAGCAGAGCAAAGAAAAAAATATCTCCCCTTATGTCCTGACTTTGCAGTGGAATTGGTTTCAGAAACTGATGATGTGGAAGACACTCAAGCCAAGATGCAGGAATACTTAGCTTCGGGATTATTACTTGGTTGGTTAATTAATCCCAAAGAGAAACAAGTAATAATTTATCGTCCTAATCAAGCACCGGAAGTTTTACAATCTCCTACAAGTTTATCTGGTGAAGATGTTCTCCCTGGTTTTATTTTAAATTTACAGCCGATTTTTGCATAAATGTTGGGGTCATGCTTTATAACTGCTGAAATGCTTGTCACATATACATTTTCGCAGTTTTTGACCCTCTTTTTTTGTCTGTTTGTGAGAAATCCGGGGGGCATCGCAAAACTTTTCGATCTACTGAATTTGTCACTTGTCCAAAGTTCAATTGCTAAAGTTGGCAAAGAAAGCTTGGAGTAATTCATCATCTATTTCTGGCCAACGAATGGCGGTATCTGCAAGTCCATTGAGGGTGTTTTGGCAATCGAATTTTAAGCTAGGTGTTGCATTTTCCGTTGACTCTGAAGATGTATTTTCTCTAGCTAGTGATACAAATGAATACAAAGCGTTATCAGTAGAAATTTGGGTACTGCGAAGTAGTTCAGCTTGCCAATCTTCATCGGAAAGCTGTTGCAATGGGTAGCCCAAAGAGCGGATGCAGTTAATAAATTGACTCCAAAGAGCAGAATGGGGACTAATTAGATGAAAGGCTTTACCCAAAGATTCTGGCTGCTGCGAGAGGTGGATTAAAGCTTTGGCGAGATAGTCTACAGGTGTAATTTTTTCCATGCTGTTCATCTCTGGCGCACTTTTTAGTTGAATACAACTTTTGATGAATCTGTAAAACAGGTCACTTGGATTCCAAACGCCGGTTTGACTGTGCCATGTTACTCTACCAAGCCTGTAGATACTGCAAGGCAAACCGCGATCGCGCGCCATCATTACTATCTTTTCTGCAACCCATTTACTTTGGGTATAGCCTCCAACCAGTCCTTGACAGTGTTCCAGAGGATCGTTTTCTAGAACA
This sequence comes from Nostochopsis sp., assembly GCA_051172755.1. Lineage (GTDB taxonomy): Bacteria > Cyanobacteriota > Cyanobacteriia > Cyanobacteriales > Nostocaceae > Pelatocladus. The sequence goes on from JBMNDX010000001.1 coordinate 614,225, forward strand.
ACCTCTAATTTGAAATACTCATCTGAGGCGAAAACGCTAGCAGTGGAAATGAAATGCACAGGCTTGATTTTGATTTGACTAGCTAATCTCAAGACTTCCTCAGTTCCACGCACATTTGCTGCTTTGAACAAAGCGTATGGATAAATATTATTCACCAAAGCCCCATTATGGTAAATTGAGTCAATTTTAAGAGCCATGAGGTTAAATTGCTCATCACCGAGACCCAGCAGCGGTTGAGATAAATCTCCTAATACGGGAATAATCCGTGAGTTACAAGATTCCTCCCAAAGTAAATAAGCTTTCAGAGTTTCTTCTAGCCGTTGTTTCCCTGCGCTCAAGTTAGCAGCACGCACCAAACAATAGATATCTGCTTGAGTTTGTTGTAATAATTCAGCCAGCAAAAAAGCACCGACAAAGCCTGTTGCACCCGTGAGCAAAATAGCCGCAGGTTCACTTACAGGTTGATAAACTAGGTTAAGAGGGTTAATTGTCTGGTCTAGGACGACTTCAGCCTGTAAGTTTAGGGTAGTAATTTCATTTGCAGTGACAGTAGAGTTTACCCCAGAAGTAGATTCAATAGTCTGAGCAAGTTCAGCTACAGTTGGAGCAGTAAATAAGTGGCGCAACGGTAACTTCATCTGGAAAGTCTCATTTACCTGGGACATTACCCGAATTGTTGTCAGTGAATGACCTCCTAAATCAAAGAAATTATCCAGAACACCCACCTGCTCCAGATGCAGTACATTAGCCCAAATCTCTGCTAATACCTTTTCTACAGGGGTACGTGGGGCTACAAAATTTACTGCCAAATGGGTATTATCGGTATCAGGAACAGGTAAGGCTTTGCGGTCTACTTTGCCATTGGGAGTTAGAGGTAAACTCTCTAAGCTGACAAAGGCACTTGGCAGCATGTACTGTGGTAATTTTTCTTGTAAGAAAATGCGTAATTCGTTGTTAGTTGGTGTTTGCTCCAGCTGCGGCACAAAATAAGCTACTAAGCGTTTCTCTCCTGGAATATCTTCTCTGGCTACTACCAGATTTTCCCTAACTCCTGGATGCTGACTCAGTATGGCCTCAATTTCCCCTAACTCGATTCGGAAACCTCGGATTTTTATTTGATTATCGATGCGCCCCAGGTATTCTATGTTGCCATCCGGTAAATAGCGTGCTAAATCCCCCGTTTTATACAATCTACTCCCTCGTGCCTGCTCAAAGGGATTGGAGATAAATTTCTGTTGTGTTAAGTCGTTTCGGTTGATATAGCCTCGCGCCACTCCCGCACCACCAATGTGCAGTTCTCCTGGTAAACCAATCGGTACTGGTTGTAATTGCGAGTCTAAAATGTAGATTTGTGCATTGGCAATTGGACGACCAATGGTAACTTTGTTGTCCTCTGGAGTGCATTTGGCGATCGCTGCACAAACACTCGCTTCTGTTGGACCATAAGCATTGAAGAAGTTTCTCCCGACAGACCAAAGTTTTATCAGTTCAGCAGGACAAGCTTCACCAGCGACGATGATTGTTTGCAGCTTGGGAAGTTCTTCTGTGGCTAGGACTGCTAGGGCTGATGGTGGTAGGGTGACATGGGTAATGCCATAGTCGCGTAATCGCTCCATTAAAGGCATACCCGGCATGATTGAGTCTTTTGTTCCCAGGTATAGTGTTCCTCCTGATGCCCAACTCATCAAGATTTCTGATATACAAGCATCAAAACTGAAGGAGGCAAACTGGAGAACTCGACTATCACAATCTAAGCAAAAAGCCTGAATCTGTGCTTGAGCTAGGTTGACTAGTCCTTTATGCTCAACCATCACCCCTTTGGGTTTGCCTGTCGAACCTGATGTGTAAATTACATTTGCTAGATCGGTAGCCGTTACAACCTCTATCGGGTTATTCTGTTTGTTTTGCAGAATTTCTGACCAAACTTCGTCTAAACAAATCAGTTTTGTTTGATACTCAGACAGCCGCTCAAAGAGTCGCTTTTGACTCAGTAATACTGAAACTTGAGCATCTTCAAGCATGAACTTTAGACGGTCTTGGGGATACTCCGGGTCAAGTGGTACGTAAGCCCCACCAGCCTTGAGAATACCAAGTAATCCCACCACCATCTCCAGAGAGCGCTCCACACAAATACCCACTAGTGTATCGGGTTTTACGCCCAAGGACTGTAAGTAATGCGCCAACTGGTTAGCACGGCTGTTCAATTCGCGATATGTGAAATGTTGATTCACTCTTCGAGAAGCCGCGCTTTGCGCGTCTACAAACACCACTGCTACATTATCAGGTGTAATCTCCACCTGCGCCTCAAACAACTGATGGATACATTTATCTTGGGGGTAATCAATTTGAGTTTGATTCCACTCCACTAATAACTGCCGTTGCTCAGTTGCTGTCAGCATTGGCAATTGCGAAATTTTCTGATTTGGGTTAGCAACAATACCTTCAAGCAATGTTACAAAATGAACAGCCATCCGCTCAATTGTGCTGCTATAAAATAAGTCAGTGTTATACTCCCACCCCGCCACTAGTCCAGTGGCAGTGTTATCTATGACTAGGGTGATATCAAACTTTGCTGTAGAACTTTCTATGGGCAAGGAACTGACAGTTAACCCAGTCAACTCGATTTCAGTTGTGGGAGTATTCTGGAGAATGAACCCCACTTGGAACAGTGGTGTATGACTCATGTCTCGTTCTGGCTGCAATGCTTCCACCAACATTTCAAAGGGCAAATCTTGATGAGCATAGGCAGATAATGCCATTTCTCGGATGCGCGGCAGTAATTCGTTAAAGCTGGGGTTTTCTGCCAAATTAGTCCGCATCACTAAAGTATTGACAAAAAAGCCAATTAACCCTTCTGTTTCAGTGCGATCGCGGTTGGCAATTGGTGTCCCCACTAAAATATCTTCTTGTCCGGTGTAGCGATAAAGCAGGATATTATATGCTGCCAACAACGCCATAAACAAAGTCACCCCTTGCTGTTGACTCAGTTTGGTAAGTTGTTCAGTTAACTCAACAGGCAAGGCAAACTCTTTATATGCCCCATTGAAAGTCTTCACAGCAGGTCTAGGTCTGTCTGTGGTTAATGGCAAAAATGTGGGAGCATTCGCCAATTGTTGTTTCCAGTAACTCAATTGCCTGTTGAGTACTTCCCCGACTAACCATTGTCTTTGCCAAATTGCAAAATCTGCGTACTGAATCGGCAATGGTAACAACGGTGACGGTTGATCGATGCAATAGGCATTATACAGTGCTTGTAACTCAGAGACAAACACACCCATTGACCAGCCATCACTGACAACATGGTGCATACACACTAACAACCACTGTTCTGTAGGAGACAGCACAACTAATGTCGCTCTGATTAAGGCTTCTGCCCCTAAGTCAAAAAGTTGAATTGCTTGTTGTTGTACTAGTTTTTGTGCGGCAGTTTTTTGTTCTGTGAAGGGTAAATGCTGTAACTCAACAACCGTAACCGTCCAATTTGTTTCTGTTTGAATTATTTGTTTTAGCTGCCCATCAACAGTCACAAAGTTTGTGCGTAATGCCTCGTGGCGATGAATAATTTCTTGTAAGCTTTGTTCTAAGGCAACAACATTCACAGTTCCGACTAAGCGCAAACTAACGGGGAAGTTGTATGAAGAACTGTTCGGCTCTAACTGATCTAAAAACCACAACCTCTGTTGAGCAAAGGACAGTGGTATTTCTGCATTCTCTCCCCTTGGTAATATGGGTGGTGCAGCCAGTTCTAAGTCTTGTTGCTGCAAGCGTTGAATGTTGTGCGATAATTCGGCAATTGTCGGTGTCGCAAATACACTCCGCAAGGGTAGTTCGACTTTGAAGCTAGTGCGGATACGGGAGATAAGTTGGGTTGCGAGTAACGAGTGTCCCCCTAGTTCAAAGAAGTTATCATGAATCCCGACTTGCCCTACTTTCAGCACTTGTGTCCAAATTAAGGCTAGTATTTCCTCCATCGGTGTACGCGGAGCTACGTATTTGTCTAAGAGATCATAATCTAAATCGGGTGCGGGTAAAGCGCGACGGTCTACTTTGCCGTTAGGGGTTAGCGGTAAAGATTCTAAGATTACAAAAGCCGCAGGAACCATGTATTCTGGTAGCTTGGACTTAAGGAAGCTACGCAGTTCGGTAATTTTGGGTGTGACCTGTGGCTGCGGTACGATGTAGGCGACTAAGCGCTTATGACCAGGATGATCTTCACGGGCGATCGCACAAGATGCTTGTAAATCTTCATATTGGCTCAGGACTGCTTCGATTTCTCCCAATTCAATCCGAAAACCACGTATTTTTACCTGATTATCAATGCGTCCCAAGTATTCAATATTGCCATCTGGCAAATAACGAGCTAAGTCCCCGGTTTTGTATAGTCGTTCTCCCCTGGGTGTTGGGAATGGGTTGGGGATGAATTTTTCTTGTGTTAATTCTGGACGGTTGAAGTAACCCCGCGCTAATCCGACTCCACCAATATGTAATTCTCCTGCTATACCCACAGGTACTGGTTGCAAATACTTATCCAGAATGTAGATTTGGGTGTTGCAAATTGGACGACCAATGGGAGGTAGTGGCGACCAATTTTCGACTGAATTACTCAGGGTAAAACTTGTGACTGCATGGGTCTCCGATGGACCGTAATGATTTTGTAAGGTACAATTGGTTAGCTGACTAAACCACTCAGAAATGGCGGGAGTAATTTGTAGCTGTTCCCCAGCCGTAATAATTTCCCTCAGATTACTAGTAACCGATTTACTACTAACAGCTACTTCCGCTAGTTGCTGTAAAGCCACAAAAGGAACAAAGACTCTTTCCACGGCTTGTTCTTGGAGTAAGCCTAATAACGCCAATGGCTCGCGGCGCAATTCCTCTCTAATCAACAGCAATGTGCCACCATTACACCAAGTTGAAAACATTTCTTGGAAGGAGACATCAAAGCTGATAGGCGCAAATTGCAGGGTTTTGGCTGCACCAGAAATTGTTGTGTTTTGTAGTTGCCACAGTATAAGGTTGCAAAGAGCAAGCTGATTCATGGCGACACCTTTGGGTTGACCTGTGGAACCACTGGTGTAAATCACGTAACCCAAGTTATTCCCTTCTACGCTATAGAGGAGATTCTCCTGACTAAACTGGGAAATAATTTGCCATTCAGTATCTAAGCAAACAAGTTGCGCCTGATGTTCAGGTAATTTCGCAACTAGATGCTGTTGGGTGAGCAGGACTGAAACTTGAGCATCTTCTAACATAAAAGTCAAGCGCTCAGTTGGATATTCTGGGTCTAGTGGTACGTAAGCACCACCCGCTTTGAGAATTCCCAAGAGTCCCACAACCATTTCTAAAGAACGCTCGACACAAATACCCACTAATATATCGGTGGACACTCCCAAAGTCTGCAAGTAATGGGCTAATTGGTTAGCACGACAATTTAATTCGTGGTAGGTGAGTTGTTGATTGTCAAAAACCACTGCTACTGCATCCGGGGTAAGCTGAACCTGCTCTTCAAACAACTGATAGATAGACAAATCTTGGGGATGATCTACTTGAGTATGATTCCACTGTGCTAATTGCTGTTGCTCAAATTCTGTGAGGATTGGTAATTGAGAAATTTGCTCTTGGGGATTAGCCACAATTGCTTCCAGCAGTGTCACAAAATGACCCTTCATCCGGGCGATCGTGCTGCTATCAAATAAGTCAGTGTTGTATTCCCACCACCCCACTAGTCCAGTGGTAGTGTTTTGCATTGATAAATTCAAATCAAACTTGGCTGTGGAAGTTTCTATTGGTAAGGAACTAACAGTTAACCCAGTCAACTCGATTTCCGACATGGGTGTATTTACAAGGACAAACATCACCTGGAACAATGGTGTGTGGCTGAGAACCCGTTCTGGCTGTAATGCTTCCACCAACATTTCAAAGGGTAAGTCTTGATGAGCGTAGGCGGACAGTGCTGTTTCTCGGATACCCAGGAGTAATTCGTTAAAAGTGCGTAGACGCGAAGCGGCTTGTCGTCTGACATCGCCTGATATCTCAGTTCGCATCACCAAAGTATTGACAAAAAAGCCAATTAATCCTTCTATCTCTGTGCGATCGCGGTTGGCAATTGGTGTCCCCACTAAAATATCCTCTTGTCCGGTGTAGCGATAAAGCAGGGTATTATATGCCGCCAACAATGTCATAAACAAAGTTACCCCTTGCTCCTGACTTAGTTTGAGCAACTGTTGGGTTAACTCCGCAGAGAGTGTAAACTCTTGAGATGCACCATTGACAGTCTGCACCGCAGGTCTAGGTCTGTCTGTAGGTAGTGGTAAGAACATCGGTGCATCTGCTAATTGTTGTTTCCAGTAACTCAATTGCCTGTTGAGTACCTCCCCTTGCAACCATTGTCTCTGCCAAATTGCGAAATCTGCGTACTGAATCGGCAGTGGTAACAAGGGTGACGGTTGACTCTGGGAATAAGCATTGTAAAGTGCGGTTAATTCCGCGAGAAACACACCCATTGACCAGCCATCACTGACAACGTGGTGTATACACACTAACAGCCACTGTTCTGTAGGAGACAATACCACTAATGTCGCTCTGATTAAGGCATGATCAGCTAAGTCAAAAGGTTGATTTGCTTGTTGCTGGATTAATTTCTGGGCATTTATTTCTTGTTCGCTTGTTGGTAGATGTTGCAAATCAACAACTGTAACTGACCAATTTGGTTCTATTTGAATAATTTGAGTTGGTTGTCTATCAACAGTAACAAAGTTGGTGCGTAATGCTTCGTGGCGACGAATAATTTCTTCTAAGCTTTGTTCCAATGCGGCAACATTCACAGTTCCCAGTAAACGCAAACCAATGGGGATGTTGTAGAAGGAACTGTTCGGCTCTAACTGATCTAAAAACCACAAACGTTGTTGAGCGAATGATAGTGCGACTTCTGCATTCTCTGCCCGTTTTAAGATGGGTGGCGCAATTAGTTCTAAGTCTTGTTGCTGTAACTGCTCAATCAGATGCGCCAATTCGGCTACTGTCGGGGCAGCAAAAAATTCACGTAATGGTAGTTCCACTTGGAAAATGTTGCGGATACGTGAAACTAATTGCGTGGCTAACAGCGAATGTCCTCCCAGTTCAAAGAAATTATTATCAATACCCACTTGCTCTACTTTCAGAACTTGCGCCCAAATTTGTGCCAAAAGTTCTTCAATTGGGGTACGTGGGGCAATATATTTGTCTGAATTGCTGTATGAATCTGGTGCGGGTAAAGCGCGACGGTCTACTTTACCGTTAGAAGTTAGCGGCAAGGACTCCAAGATCACAAAAGCATTCGGGATCATGTAGTCTGGCAGCTTTGCTTTCACGAATTGCCGCAGTTCGCCTATTGTCGGGCTACAATCCTGATTCGCGACTACGTAAGCAACTAAACGTTTATCACTTGCGGTATCTTCGCGGGGGATGACACAACATACTTGCACATGACAATGTTGACTCAAGGTTGCTTCTATCTCGCCCAATTCAATGCGGAAGCCCCGAATTTTTACTTGATTATCAATGCGTCCTAAGTATTGAATATTACCATCAGGTAAATAGCGTGCTAAATCTCCAGTTTTATATAATTTTGACCTTTGATTTACCCTCCGGGTAGACAGGGAGTGGCTTCTGTAAGTAGCCGCTTTTGCACCAATGACTTTTGACTTTTCAAAAGGATTGGGGATAAATTTCTCCTGAGTCAACTCCTGACGGTTAAAATAACCCCGCGCTAACCCTGCACCACCAATATGCAATTCTCCAGGTACACCAATAGGTACTGGTTGCAGATTTTTATCTAAGATATAAACTTGAGTGTTCGCGATCGCACGACCAATCGGAACAGAAATATCTGAACTGAGTGATTTAGGGATTTGATAACAGCAAGTCAAAGTTGTATTTTCTGTTGGTCCATAACCATTAATCAGTTGGCAATTTTCTACAGTTTGCAGAAATTTTTGGACATGGGTTACAGATAAAACATCACCACCTGCTAACAGTTGACGCAAGGATTTTAAACCATCAATATTTTCATCTACCATTAAATGAAATAAACCCGTCGTTAACAACAGGGTAGTAACTTGATATTGCTCAATAACTTGTCCTAATTCATTTATTGATGGAGTGTTGGAGGGGTATATTACTAGTTGTCCACCGTTAAGTAGGCAACCCCAAATTTCAAAAGTTGCAGCGTCGAAGGAAATAGGAGCAAGTTGGAGAAATACTTCTTGATCAGAAAAGCTTACATAGTCAGTTTGTTTGACTAATCGAACCACACCTTGATGGACAATGCTTACACCTTTGGGTTGACCTGTGGAACCGCTTGTGTACATTACATAAGCTAAGTCCTGAGCTTTGATACTGTGAGTCGGGTTTTCTTGTGTTTGTTGATTGATAATATCCCAGTTTGAGTCTAAACAAATTATACTAACTTTCAACTCGCTTAACTTATTAACTAATTTTTCTTGAGTCAATATAATTGATAGCTGAGTGTCTTCGAGCATAAAGCGCAAACGCTCAGTTGGATACTCAGAATCAAGAGGAACATAAGCACCACCAGCCTTGAGAATACCCAAAAGTCCCACCATCATCTCCAGAGAACGCTCCACACAAATACCCACTAGTGTATCGGGTTTTACACCCAAAGACTGTAAGTAATGCGCCAACTGGTTCGCACGGCTGTTCAATTCGCGATATGTTAGAGACGCGGCATGTCGCGTCTCTACATTTTCAAATACTACTGCTACATGATCGGGTGTAAGCTCAACTTGCTTCTCAAATAACTGATGGATACATTTATCCTGGGGATAATCAGTTTTAGTATCATTCCACTCAACTAATAACTGCTGTTGTTCAGATGCTGTGAGCATTGGTAATTGGGAAATTTGCTGACTGGGATTAGCCACAATGCCTTCAAGCAGTGTCACAAAATGCCCCACCATCCGCTCAATTGTACTGCTATCAAACAAGTCAGTGTTGTACTCCCACCACCCCATTAGTCCAGTGTCGGTGTTCTCCATTACTAGGGTGATATCAAACTTTGCCGTAGAAGTTTCTATGGGCAAGGAACTGACAGTCAACCCAGTCAACTCGATTTCAGGTATGTTTGTATTCTGGAGAACAAACATCACTTGGAACAGTGGTGTATGGCTGAGTTCCCGTTCTGGTTGCAATGCTTCCACTAACATTTCAAAGGGCAAATCTTGATGAGCATAAGCGGATAATGCCATTTCCCGAATCTGTGGTAGTAATTCGCTAAAGCTGGGGTTTTCTGCCAAATTAGTCCGCATCACTAATGTGTTGACAAAAAAGCCAATTAACCCTTCTATCTCGCTGCGATCGCGGTTGGCAATTGGTGTCCCCACTAAAATATCCTCTTGTCCTGTGTAGCGATAAAGCAGGGTATTATATGCTGCCAACAACACCATAAACAAAGTTACCCCTTGTTCCTGACTCAGTTTTATCAACTGTTGGGTTAACTCCACAGAGAGTGTAAACTCCAGATATGCGCCATTGAAAGTCTTCACAGCAGGTCTAGGTCTGTCTGTGGTTAATGGCAAAAATGTGGGAGCATTCGCCAATTGTTGTTTCCAGTAACTCAATTGCCTGTTGAGTACTTCCCCGACTAACCATTGTCTTTGCCAAATTGCAAAATCTGCGTACTGAATCGGCAATGGTAACAACGATGAAGGTTGATCGATGCAATAGGCATTATACAGTGCTTGTAACTCAGAGACAAACACACCCATTGACCAGCCATCACTGACAACATGGTGCATACACACTAATAACCACTGTTCTGTAGGAGACAGCACAACTAATGTCGCTCTGATTAAGGCTTCTGATGCTAAGTCAAAGGGTTGAATTGCTTGTTGTTGTACTAGTTTTTGTGCAGCTATTTCTTGCTCACTTGTTTGTAGATGTTGCAAGTCAACAACTGTAACTGACCAATCTGGTTCTATTTGAATGATTTGTGAAGGCTTTCCATCAACAGTCACAAAGTTGGTGCGTAATGCTTCGTGGCGATGAATAATTTCTTTTAAGCTTTGTTCTAAGCTGGCAATATTCACAGTTCCAACTAAACGCAACCCGAAGGGAATGTTGTAAAAGGAACTGTTCGACTCGAACTGGTCTAAAAACCACAACCTCTGTTGAGCATAAGAAAGTGGTGTTTCTGCATTCTCTGCCCTTCTGACAATGGGTGGTGCAGCCTGCTCTAAGTCTTTTTGCTGTAATTGCTGTATCAATATCGCTAATTCAGCAATTGTGGGTGTGGCAAATAAGCTCCGCAATGGCACTTCTACTTTCAAGCTGCTACGCACACGGGAGATGACTTGCGTTGCGAGTAACGAGTGTCCTCCTAGTTCAAAGAAGTTATGATGTCTGCCTACAAGCTCTACTTTCAGGACTTGTTGCCAAATCAGTGCCAGAATTTCTTCAATTGGGGTGCGGGGAGCGACAAATTTTTCTAGCAGCGTTCTGTCTAATTCTGGTGCAGGTAAAGCGTGGCGATCTACTTTGCCGTTTTGTGTTAGCGGCAAGGACTCCAGCAGCACAAAAGCCTGGGGTATCATGTATTCGGGTAGTTGCTTTTGTAGGAAGCTGCGAACGTCACTGACTAATAAACTCGAATTGCTCCAGGTCGGTTTTACACCATCACTGACTAAACTGCTACAAGGCTTTTCTGGGAGGTACTGATTTATTGATGGTCGTCTAGCATAAATGTTGTAGAGTTCAGTATTTTCTAGTAAAGCATCCTGTTCAATAGTTAGATTGTATCCATGTTCTTTTAGCAGGGTGGCAATTTCCTCCAACCTATCATTGATATTATGAACCTCTACAACTATTTGTTGAATCTTTTGCCAATCTTGTGGCTGGATACCAGAAAGCACATCCCGCTCACTTTTCTCCACGTCGATTTTTAGTAGATCAATTCTCTCAATGCCATGCTCACCGATTACATCAGAAATTGTTCTTAAGTGGCAAGTGAATTGCTGACTATGCAATCTTTCTGTTAGCAGTTCATCAATTGCTTGATTAGATATTCCTGCCTCATTTACTACAATATTTTGTTGATTGAGCAAAAAAGATTTGATTACCTCTCCCTCTTGAGCAATATCTGCAAAGCGCCCGGAAATGAGGGAAGCTTGAGGATAATATGTAAAAGTGTCACTCTTTGTCTCGCTAGAAAGACCAAGATTAAATAATTTCACATTTAAGCCATGACTCTCAGCATTTATGCGTAGCAAGTCAAAAACAGGTGGAATTGGCTCAAATGCGTAAATAGAAACATCCTTACATATTTGACCTACAAAGAGTGTGAATAGACCGATATTGGCACCTACATCAAAGATGCAATCCCCTTCATTTATGGTGATACCATGTTTTAAATAAGTTTGTTCCTCCCAAAGTTCTTTGTAGACGAACTCTGTTTCGTTTTTATTCAAATGGGCAATCACCATGCCATTCGGCAACTCATAGAGTAACTCTTCATGAAGCAGACCTTCGTTTTTAAAACGAAGTAGTTGTAGAACTGGGAAGGCATACTTTTGATCGGGGACAATATATGCTACCAGACGCTTATTGTCGGGATCATCTTCTCTAGCAATGACTACAGTTTCCCCTACAGCTTGGTGTTGTGTTAGCCTAGCCTCAATTTCTCCCAACTCAATGCGGAAGCCCCGTAGCTTAACTTGATGGTCGATACGTCCCAGGTACTCAATGTTACCGTCGGTTAAATAGCGGGCAAGATCACCAGTTTTGTAAAGCTGGGAATGCTCCTTATCACTAAATGGGCTAGGGATAAATTTCTCGTTGGTCAAGTCGAGGCGATTGAGGTAGCCTCGTGCTAACCCCACACCACCAATATGTAATTCTCCTGGTACACCAATCGGTACTGGTTGTAAGTGAGAATCTAAAATATAAATTTGTGTGTTGGCTATAGGTCGCCCAATAGGTACTATCTTCAGATTGCTATCTGGTTGGCATTGCCAGTAGGTGACATCAATTGCCGCTTCTGTTGGACCGTAGAGATTGTGCAATTCGCAGTCTAGATGCGCGAAAAAGCGTTCCTGGAGTTCTTTTGGCAGTGCTTCCCCACTACAAATAACTCGTTTTAAGCTACGGCAATTTTTTACACTTGGTTCTTCTATAAAAGCCCGGAGCATAGAAGGGACAAAATGCAGTGTAGTCACCTGCTGTTCCTGAATGAGATTGACCAAGTAAGCATTATCTTTATGTTCACCTGGTTTAGCTACTACTAAACGCGCTCCAGTGAATAATGCCCAGAAGAACTCCCAAACGGAAACGTCGAAGCTAAAAGGAGTTTTCTGTAAAACACAATCTACTGCTGTTAATTGATAAGCTTGTTGCATCCACAGCAGCCGATTACAAATCCCCTGGTGGGTGTTCATTGCTCCTTTGGGTTTTCCAGTCGAACCAGAGGTATAAATTACATAAGCTAAGTTGGTTGGTTGTACAGGGGCGATACCTACAGTCAGCTTCTCTACGAGACGCTCCGCGAACGTTAACGCATTATCCTGACTAATCTGAGAAATAGATTGCCAGTCAGTATCTAAGCATACAACCTGCGCTTGATGCTCTGGCAACTTTTCCAACAGTCGTTGTTGAGTCAGCAGCACTGGTACTTGAGCATCTTCTAACATGAAGCTCAAGCGTTCGATAGGATACTCAGGGTCAAGTGGTACGTAAGCCCCGCCCGCTTTGAGAATCCCCAATAATCCTACGACCATTTCTAAGGAACGTTCTACACAAATACCCACCAGCACATCTGGTTTTACACCCAGAGTTTGGAGATAGTTTGCCAATTGGTTCGCACGGCTGTTTAACTGCTGGTATGTAAGTTGTTCATTTTCATACACAACTGCCACAGCATCAGGTGTACGCTCAACCTGTTCTTCAAACAATTGATGGATACATTTATCCTGGGGATAATCAATTTGAGTTCGATTCCACTCCACTAATAACTGTTGCTGCTCAGATGCTGTGAGTATTGCCAACTGGGAAATTTGTTGCTGAGGATTAGTAACAATACCTTCCAGCATTGTCACAAAATGACCCAGCATTCGAGCGATCGCCCCATCTTCAAATCGACCAGTATCGTACATCACCTTCAGCAACAATTGCTCACCAGGAGCAACTACAACCGCCAATGGATAATTTGTTTGTTCGATCGCCCGAATTTTCGAGATGGCAAAATCGCGATCGCTTTCGACAACAGCACTATCAACAGGATAATTCTCAAAAACAACAATACTCTCGAACAAAGACGTTCCTCTGGGGACATCACTCAGCCCCTGAATCTCTACCAATGAGCTATAGGAAAATTGCTCAGATTCGACCTGTTGCCCCTGTAGATCCTTCAACAAACCCAGCAATTCAGTCTTCTCGGAGATTTGCACCCGTACTGGCAGAGTATTAATAAATAACCCCACCATCGATTCTACACCCACAAGTTCCGGTGGACGACCAGACACAGTTGCACCAAAAACCACATCTGTTTCTTGGCTGTAGCGAGACAGCAACAATCCCCAAGTCGCCTGCACCAAATTACTCATCGTCAATTGATGCTGCTTGACAAAAGACACCACTGCTGATGTCGCTGATGCTGTTAAGTGAATCTGCTGTTGACTATAGCTCGAATGCTGCGATCGCATTGACAATGGTTTATCGACGGTCAAAGGAGTTGGTGTCGTAAAACCTTGGAGTTTTTGTTGCCAAAATTCTGCTGCTAAATTTCTATCCTGTTGCTGTAACCAAGCAATATAGTTGCGGTAGCTGAAAGTTGGGGTATTAGATACTCTTTTACCTTCAGAAATTGCTTGATAAAAGTCCAATAGGTCTTTGAAAACTAAAGGTGATGACCAGCCATCAAGTAATAAATGATGATAACACCAAACAAACTGATAAGTATTCCCATCCAACTGGATCAGATGTAGGCGCATTAATGGCGCTTGCGAAAGTTGGAAACCCTTTTGTCGCTCAGAATCCAGGAAAGTCTCTAATTGCTGTTGCTGTTCTTGTGCTGATAATTCCCGCCAGTCATAGGTATCAACCGTCACATTTACCTGTCGATACACCACTTGAATCGGCTGTTTCAAAGACTCCCACAGGAACGCTGTACGGAAGATGGAATGCCGAGCAACCACTTGCTGCCAAGCTTGCTCGAAGATTTTTACATCTAGGTTTCCCGTCAAAATGCAACTCAACTGCTGAAAATATGCACCTGAGTCTGGAGCATACAAAGTTTCAAACAGCATCCCCTCTTGCATGGGAGATAAGGGATAAATATCTTCAATATTTTGGCGATTAGTTTTACTAAGTTCTTGTTTCATAGATTTTATAATATTTGATCGAGTTCTAGTTGGTTAAAGTCGATTAACGGGAAATCCGTGGGGGTAAAACCTGTATTTTCCGGTGATAAACAATGAGCAATTATCTGCTGCAAGGTTTCGACAAATTCTTGGGCAATATTCTCAATCGTTTCGTGTTGATGGATATTGCTGCTGTAAGTCCACTCTATTTGCAGTTGTTCGTTGCAGATCATGGCATTAACCTCTAGTAGATAAGAACGCTGACCTTGCAAACTATCGCTGTTTCCGCTAGGTTCATCAGCCAGTTGCATGAGAGAGGATGTATTCACAACTTGATCGAATTGACCCAAATAATTGAAGCTAATTTGTGCTATTGGTAATGCCTGTAATTGCTGCCTAATTTCTGCATCTTGGCTCAGATAACGCAATAAACCGTAGCCAATTCCTTTGTTAGGAACAGCCCGTAATTGTTCCTTAACAGATTTTAAAATAGTACCCAAATCATCTGTACTTCCCAGTTGCACGACCACCGGGAAAATCGTGGTAAACCAACCAACAGTACGTGATAAATCTACACCATCAACTATCTCTTCCCGTCCATGACCTTCTAAATTGAATAACACTGACTGTGAGTCAGTCCAGGAACTCAACACCAACGCTAAAGCAGTCAGCAATACATCATTAATTTGTGTTTTGTAAGCTTTGGGAACATCTTGCAGCAGTGCCTGGGTTTCGGCTGTGTTTAATGATACTGTTACTGTCCGAGCCGATGCAGTGATGTTGACTCCTTGGGCATAGTCTACTGGGATGGAGTCAATTGCTTCGTCAGATGCACTTAACCAATAATCTAGCTCTGATTTCAAAACTTCTGATTGGGCATATTCTGTCAATTGTTGTGCCCAATCTTGGAAGGATGTAGTTTTGGCAGGTAGTTGAATGGTTTTGCCTTGAGATAATTGCCCGTATGCTGTCTGTAAATCTTCTAATAATATTCGCCAGGAAACGCCATCTACTACGAGGTGGTGAATGACTATGAGTAATCGTGCTTTTTTGTCAATCCCCAAAAATAAGTATGCTACTTGTACGAGATTTTCTGATAGGTTTAAACTCGCCTGTAAGGAATTGGCTGTGGTTTCAATGACGGTTTCTATCTCTGTTTCTGGAACTTTTGATAGGTCAAAGCGCTTGATTGTAATGTTGTTATCTGTTGGGATAGCATGATTTTGCTGCCAGATTGTGTCTGTTTGGCTGAATCGCAAGCGTAGCGCATCGTGATGAATCAGTAGTTGCTGCCAGACTTGCTCTAATATTTCGAGGTTGAGGTTTGACGGTACTGTGAAGAGAAATGATTGATTGAAGTGGTGGTTTTCTGGTAATTTCTGCTCAAAAAACCACTGTTGAATTGGTGTCAGGGGTAATGTCCCTGTGACTAATCCTTGTTCGATTGACCGTGATCTTGTTGTACCTGCGACTGTGGCTAATTGGGCGATGGTGGGATTGGCAAATAGTTGTTTGACTGTTAGTTCGATACCAGCAACTTTTGCTCTGCTGATAATTTGAATGCTGAGGATGGAATCTCCACCGAGTTCAAAATAGTTATCGTGGATGCCAATTTCCTCTATTCTTAATACTTGCGCCCAAATTTCGGCTAATTTTGCTTGAATGGGGGTGCGCGATCGCACTATCTCGGTTTCGATTCCGGTGCGGGAAACTGGTTGTGGTAGGGCGCGTCGGTCTATTTTGCCGTTGGGGGTTAGGGGTAGGGATTCGAGGATGACAAAGGCACTTGGGACCATGTGGTCTGGTAGTTTTTCTTTGAGGAAGCTACGTAGTTGGCTGATTTTGGGTGTTATCTCTGGCTGCGGTACTATGTAGGCTACTAAACGCTTGTCACCTGGATTATCTTCGCGGACGATGACGCAACATACTTGCACTGAGCTATGTTTGCTTAGTGCTGCTTCGATTTCTCCCAATTCGATGCGGAAACCCCGGATTTTTACTTGATTATCGATGCGTCCCAGGTATTCGATATTACCGTCTGGTAAATAGCAGGCTAAATCCCCTGTTTTGTATAGGCGTTCTGATTTGGCATCCGAGAAAGGGTTTGGAATGAATTTTGCATTGGTACGTTGCAAATCATTAATATACCCCATCCCCACACCCACACCTGTTATACAAAGCTCACCAATTACTCCTACTGGAACAAGTTGTAAATTTTGATCGAGTATATGCAGCTTGACATTGGGAAGAGGTTTGCCTATGGGTATGGGTTTATTTAAGAACTCATTTGGTTGTTGTACTGTATAAGCACAACAAACATCTGCACATTCAGTAGGCCCATAGCTGTTAACTATTTTGGCAGAACAATAGGGAGAGTTTTGCCAACTTAACAAACTAGGCATGGAAATCGGTTCTCCACCCAGAAATACATATCGTAGGGATTGGATTTTGGCAAAACTATCATTGTCAGATGTGAGGATTGAACCGAAAGTACTGGGTGTACAATTAACCCAAGTTACGCGCTGCTTGGAGACAAGATCAAGAATATAATCGGGATCAAATCCATCGGAGGGTAGATTTAATCTTCCACCTATAATCAAAGGCGCGAATATATTTTTTTGAGTTAGGTCAAAACTCAGAGATGAAATCAGCACTGTGCTGTCTTTTGGGGTAAATTGGAAATCTGTAACCATCCAATTGACCAAGTTAACAAAACCACGATGGTATACACCTGCTCCTTTGGGCTTACCTGTAGAGCCAGAAGTGTAGATAGTGTAAACCAGGTTGTTAGATGTAGTGTTGGTGATCGCATTTTGCTCATCATACTTGGAGATATGAGGCCAGTCAGTATCTAGACAAACCACAACAGCGTCATGCTTGGGTAAATGTTCCACAAGATGCTGTTGCGTTAACAACACCTCAACACCCGAAGCTGTCAACATATAACTTAATCGTTCTTGAGGATAAGCCGGGTCAAGTGGCACATAAGCGCCGCCTGCTTTGAGAATCCCCAATAATCCCACGACCATTTCTAAGGAACGTTCTACACATATCCCCACCATCACATCTGGTTTTACACCCAGACTTTGGAGATAGTTTGCCAATTTGTTAGCACGGCTGTTTAACTGCTTGTAGGTAAGTTGTTCATTCACTCTTCGAGAAGCCGCGCAAGGCGCGTCTACAAACACCACAGCTACAGCATCAGGGGTACGTTCAACTTGCTCCTCAAACAACTGATGAATACATTTATCTTGGGGATAATCTACCTGAGTATTATTCCATTCAACTAATAATTGGTGTTGCTCAGGTTGTGTCAGCATTGGCAATTGGAAAATCTGCTGACTTGGGTTAGCAACAATTCCCTCAAGTAATGTTTGGAAATGTCCTAATAAACGAGCGATCGCGGTATCATCAAATCGGCTAGTATCGTAGCTAATTTTCACAAACAATTGCTCACCAGGAACAGCAACTACCGTTAGAGGATAGTTGGTTTGTTCAATGGCATAAATATTGTCTAGGGAGAAACTGTAATTGTTATGTTGCAGTGCCTCATCAATGGGATAATTCTCGAAGACAACAATGCTCTCAAACAAAGACGTTCCTCTGGGGACATCACTAAGACCCTGAATCTCAGCTAACGAGCTATAGGAATATTGCTCAGACTCCACCTGTTGCGCCTGTAAATCCTTCAACAAAGGCAACACTTGGGTATCTTCTGACACTTTAACTCGGACTGGCAAGGTGTTGATAAATATTCCCACCATCGACTCAATACCGAGAATAGCTGGTGGACGAGTAGATACAGTCGCACCAAACACGACATCAGTTTCTTGACTATAGCGACATAGCAGTATTGCCCAACTTGCCTGCACCAGATTATTCATCGTCAGTTGATGCTGCCGTGCAAAAGTCTGTAACTCTGCTGTCGCTGTTGCTGTTAGTTGGATTTGTTCTTGGCTGTAGCTAGAGGGTTGTTGCTCCACGGACGACGGTTTATCGACAATCAAAGGAGTAGGTGCGCTAAACCCAAGAAGCTTCTGCCGCCAAAATTGTTCAGCTTGGGTTAAGTCTTGTTGCTGTAGCCAAGCAATATAGTTGCGGTAGCTGGGAGTTGGTTGTAACGTGAAAGTTTCACCCTGAGAAATTGCTTGATAAAATTGCAACAGGTCTTGCAGCAACAACGGCATTGACCAGCCATCAAGCAATAAGTGATGATGATTAAAGATAAATTGATAACTATCTGCACTTAATTGGATGAGACACAAGTGCATCAGTGGTGCAATAGACAATTGGAAACCCTGTTGTCGCTTTGATTGCAGCAGTTGCTCTAATTGCTGTTGTTGCTCTTGTGCAGATAGTTGTTGCCAATCATAACTGTGTAGCTGAACATCCACTTGCCGATATACGATTTGAAGTGGCTGAGTCAATTGCTCCCACACAAAAGCCGTCCGCAAAATAGAATGCTGTGCTACCACTTGCTGCCAAGCTTGCTCAAATGCTGGGACGTTCAATTGACCATTCAAAGTGGAAATCCACTGCTGAAAATATACTCCTGAGTCTGGAGCATACAAACTCTCAAACAGCATCCCCTGTTGCACACCAGAGAGTGGGTAAATATCTTCAATATATTGCCAGTTAGATGTTGAGCTAGCCAACAGTTGGTCTAGTCCTTGCTGGTTGAGCTTGACTAATGGGAAATCTGAAGGGGTATAACCTCCATTCTCTGGGGATAAACAATGAGCAATTAGCTCTCGCAAGGTTTGGACAAATTCTTGTGCCAGACTTTCAATTGTGGTTTCCTGGTGGAAATTTGTGCTGTAAGTCCACTCTATTTGCAGCCGTTCTCCAATAATAATGCTATTAATATCTAGCAGATGAGCGCGGTTGTTCTGCAAACCGTGGATGTGTCCCGCAGACTCACTCGCTGGCTGCATCCAAGAAGATTTATTGAGCAGTTGATCGAATTGACCCAAATAATTGAAGCTAATTTCAGCTTGGGGTAATGCTTGTAATTGAGCAGTGATTTCTGCATCAGGACTCAAATAGCGCAATAAGCCATAGCCAATTCCTTTGTGAGGAATAGCCCGTAATTGTTCCTTGACAGATTTTAAAATACTACCCAAATCATCTGTATTTCCCAAGGAAACAACCACTGGAAAAATCGTTGTAAACCAACCAACAGTGCGTGATAAATCTGCATCATCGATGATCTCTTCCCGCCCATGACCTTCTAAGTTGAATAACACCGACTCTCGGTCTGTCCATCGGCTCAACACCAGCGTTAAAGCAGTTAACAAGACATCGTTAATTTGTGTTTTGTAAGCTTTCGGGGCATCTTGCAGCAAAGCCAGGGTTTCAGTTTCGTCTAATGATACTGATATTGTCCTAGCTGATGCAGTGATGTTGACACCTTGTGCATAGTCTATTGGAATGGAGTTAATTGCATTGTAAGATGCACTCAACCAATAATTTAGTTCTGATTTGTTGACTTCTGAGTGGGCATATTTTGTCAGTTGTTGCGCCCAATCTTTGAAGGATGTAGTTTTGGCTGGTAGTTGAATGGTTTTGCCTTGAGATAATTGCCCGTATGCTGTCTGCAAATCTTCTAACAATATCCGCCAGGAAACACCATCTACTACCAGGTGGTGAATCACTATGAGTAATCGCGCTTTTTTGTCGATACCCAAAAAGAAAAATGCCACTTGTACGAGATTTTCGTTGAGATTTAAACTCGCCTGTATTTCATTGGCTGTGGTTTCAATGACGGTTTCTATTTCTGGAACTTTTGATAGGTCAAAACGCTTGATTGTAATCTTATCTGTTGGGGCGGCATGATTTGGGTGCCAGGTTGTGTCTATTTGGCTGAATCGTAAGCGTAGCGCATCGTGATGAATCAGCAGATGCTGCCAGACTTGCTCTAATATTTCTAAGTTGAGGTTTGATGGTACTGTGAGCAGAAATGATTGATTGAAGTGGTGTTTTTCTGGTAATTTCTGCTCAAAAAACCAGTGTTGAATTGGTGTCAGGGGTAATGTCCCTGTGACTAATCCTTGTTCGATTGCGAGTGCTTTTGTTGTGGTGGCGACTGTGGCTAATTGAGCAATGGTTGGATTCGCAAATAGTTGTTTAACTGTCAGTTCGATTCCAGCAACTTTTGCTCTGCTGATGATTTGAATGCTGAGGATGGAATCTCCACCTAGTTCAAAAAAGTTATCGTATATGCCGATTTGTTCTATTCTTAATACTTGCGCCCAAATTTCGGCTAATTTTTCTTCAATGGGGGTGCGCGGTAGCACTATATCGGTTTCGATTCCGGTGCGGGCTTCTGGTTGTGGTAGAGCGCGGCGATCGATTTTGCCGTTGGGGGTTAGCGGTAGGGATTCTAGGATGACGATCGCACTTGGTACCATGTAATCTGGTAGTTGTTCTTTGAGCAAGCTACGCAGTTGGCTAACGCTGGGTGTTGTCTGTGGCTGGGGTACGATGTAGGCTACTAGACGTTTGTCTCCTGGATTGTCTTCGCGGACAATAACGCATGATGTTTGCACATCACCATGTTTGCTGAGTGCGGCTTCGATTTCTGCCAATTCGATGCGGAAGCCCCGGATTTTTACTTGGTTGTCGATGCGTCCCAGGTATTCTATGTTTCCATCTGCTAGATAACGCCCTAAATCCCCTGTTTTATACAGTCGTTCTCTTCCCCTGCTCCCCTGCTCCCCTGCTCCCCTGCTTCTTGCGAAGGGGTTGGGTATGAATTTTTCTTGTGTTAATTCGCTTCGGTTGAGGTAGCCTCTTGCTAATCCCGCACCGCCAATGTGCAGTTCTCCCGGTACACCCACTGGTACTGGTTGTAAGTTTTGATCTAGTATGTAGATTTGCGTGTTGGAAATTGGACGACCAATGGAAATTTTTTGGTCTAGTGGAGTGCATTTGGCGATCGCTGCACAAACACTCGCTTCTGTCGGGCCGTAGGCGTTGAAAAAGTTTCTGCCTTTTGACCATTGTCGCATCAGTTCCAGAGGACAGGCTTCTCCGGCGACAATGATTGTTGGCAATGTTGGCAGTTCTTCTGCTGGTAGGACTGCTAGGGCTGATGGTGCTAGGGTGACATGGGTAATGCTATTATCCCTTAATAGATCAATTAAAGGCATACCCGGCATCAGAGAGTATTTTGTTCCTAAGTAAAGTCTTGCTCCTGACCCTAAAGCCATCAAGATTTCTGATATGCAAGCATCAAAACTGAAGGAGGCAAACTGGAGAACTCGACTATCACAATCCACACCAAAAGTTTGAATGTGAGCTTGAGCTAGATTGCACAATCCACTATGCTCAACCATCACACCTTTGGGTTTGCCTGTAGAGCCTGATGTGTAAATTACATTCGCTAGATGAGATGCTGTGACTTCACTAACGGGGTTGTCTTGATTGTTTTGACTAATGTGTGACCAAATATCGTCTAAAAAGATAACTTTTGCTGAAGTTGCGGGTAGTTTATCTAGGAGTCGCTCTTGGGTCAACAGTACTTGAACTTGAGTGTCATCTAGCATGAAGCTGAGGCGATCACTAGGATATTCTGGGTCTAGTGGTACATAAGCACCACCTGCCTTGAGAATGCCCAATAGTCCCACGACCATTTCTAAGGAACGTTCTACACAAATACCAACCAGTACATCTGGTTTTACACCCAAAGACTGTAAGTAATGCGCCAACTGGTTAGCACGGCTGTTTAATTCGTGATATGTTAGAGACGCAAAATTACGCCTCTGTACATCGCCAAACACCACCGCCACAGCATCGGGTGTACGCTCTACCTGCTGCTCAAATAACTGATGGATACATTTATCTATTGGATCATCTACTTGAGTATTATTCCATTCAACTAATAACTGAGCTTCTTCAAATTCTGTCAACAAAGGTAATTGGTCAATTCGTTGCTGAGGATTTGCCACAATTGCTTCAAGCAAAGTCACAAAATGCCCCATCATCCGCGCGATCGCACTGTCATCAAATAAGTCAGTGTTATAATTCCACGTACCTTTGAGTGAGCCAGCCTCCTCCAGAATGGTTAAGGTTAAATCAAAGGCGGCTCCTCTAGACCCTGAAATCAATGATTCCAAAATCAAACCATCGATATCCGTATTCATAAGTGACACTTCTGTGTCACTCTGGTGGGGGCAATTCCAGACTAAGGCTACCTGATAGAGTGGTGAAAAACTGTCGTTGCGGACAGGTTGTAGTTGCTCTACCAGCAGGGGAAAGGGATAATCCTGATGATCTTGGGCATTTAATACACAAGAGCGCGATCGCCCTAGCAATTCTTGAAAAGTCGGTTTTCCTGAAAGGTCTCCTCGCAAGACCACAGAATTAGTAAAGTGACCGACAATATTTTTAAACTCTGAACGGCTCCGATTCTCCATTGGAGAGCCAATTAAAATATCTTCTTGATTGGTATAACGTAATAATAGTATTTGTAATGCTGTTAATAAAATTATATAAAGAGACGCACCTTCTGTGTTCGCCAATTCTGTAAGCAATTGCCGCAGTTCTTCCTCAACAGTAAAAAAGCGGGAAGCACCATTATAGGTTTGGCTTTGAGGTCTTGGTCGATCTGTTGGCAAATTTAGCAATGGCAATTCACCAGATAGTTGTTGCTGCCAGTAAGTCCACAAATTTTCTCCCTGTGAACTAGCGAGCATTTGCTCTGACCATTTAATGTAATCTTGATATTGATAGTTTTGTGCTGATAGTTGGGGTGCTGTATCTGTGGCGATCGCTTTATACAAGGCTCTCAGTTCACTGAGCATGATTTCTAAAGACCAGAAATCCCCGACTATCTGATGTAGCGTAATTAAAAAAAGATGTTCTTTTTTATCAGTTTTAATATGGTTAATTAATAAATCAAAGCGCAATATCGGCCCCTGTTCTAAGTCGAAGGGGCGATCGCTTTTTTCTGAGAGCCAGTTGTTTACATCATCTTGATCAAGATCGAAAGCTTCTTCAATGCTAAAGTCAACTTGCTGATTTTCGTGAACTGTTTGCACAGGTTCGCCGTCAATGGTTGCAAAGGTAGTCCTCAAAACTGGATGCCTTTCAGCTACAGCTTGTGCTGCCTGCTTTAGGGCTGGAATCTCTAAATTTGTAACTAATTTTGCTGCATATGTGGCGTTGTAAGCGGTACTGCTGGGTGCTAATTGATATAAAAACCAGAGTGCCTTTTGACCGTGAGAGAGGGGATAAGTTGCAGAGCGATCGGTACTCTGGGATAAAATTTGGATAATTTCTGGTTCAGATTGCTTAATTTGCCGCAATAACTCAGGGGTTAGTGAATGTTCAAGCGATCGGCAACGCAGTTTGTTTCCATCAACCCACAGTTCAACATTCTTTGCTGAAAGATTTTCTAGAAGCTCTGTTAAATTCATGATTCCAGATAATTGTTAAACGAGATACCTGTTTGTTTGATTATTATCGAAGATACTTAGCCATAATTAATGACAGTTATTAGTATCATTAATTCGCTTCATCGATAATATAGCAATCCTAAATGATTCATGAGAAAACACCATACTCATTTTTTACTTGAATTTGTGAATTATCTCATTTTAGTCAATAAAATACAATGACAATTAAGACAGTTAAGGAGACAGTTAAGACAGTTAAGACAGTTAAGAGATATCCACTCTGTAAATTGAGGTAGAAACAAAAAATCAAAATATAAAGAACCTATCTCAGCTATAGTTTTTTGAGGTATAAAAGCTTGATTTAATTAATAATCAAAACTATGATTTTGTTTAAATCCAGTCTGCTTAACTGTCTCTTTAACTTTTTTAACTGCTATTGCATTTTATTCGTAAAACTGAGATTATCTATTTACTGAATAAAGAGGATGTTTTAAAGGTGAGGGATATTGAAAGCATACCGTAGCAATTTGACATGGAAAGAGTGGGAATTGATTGCTGGAGAGTTTCCATCAGGAAAAATGGTTGGTCGTCCACGGACTGTAGCAATATTATCTGTGGTCAACAAGATACACATTTTATAATTATGATACAGCAAGGGTTTTAGAAGTCTCGAAAAATGTGTTTCTTTCATATGTTGCTAGTAGCCATCAGGTAGCGTGCCTGAGGTATTCGTCGCTAGTTAAGCGCTCAGTACTAAAACATACTAAATTGAGTTACCAAAGATATTAGTTTATCTCTAGAATATGCCAACCCAAGTTGTCCAAGCTCAACCTTCAACAAATGCTTTTTTAGGTTTTATTCAATTTTGGAAGTCCCTAAAAGCAGTTGCCCAACCTTACTGGTATCCAAACGAGCCAGGAGAAAGAGCATTCTCAGAGGTCATTCGGTCATGGAGAATGCTCATTCTCCTGATATTATTAATAATTGCGCTTGTTGGTGCAAATGTTTTTAATAGCTTTATTAATCGCTATTTACTGGATATCATTATTAAAGAGAAGGATATTTCTAAATTTTTTGATGCTTTACTGCTTTATGGTACAGCTCTGATATTGGTAACTCTCTTGGTAGGGTTCTCCAAACTTGTGAGAAAAAAAATTGCTCTTGATTGGTATCAATGGCTAAATAATAGGATTTTATCGAAATATTTAAATAATCGAGCTTATTACAAAATAAACTTTAAATCTAATATTGATAATCCAGATCAACGTTTATCTCAAGAAATCGAACCCATTGCTACTAATGCTTTAAGTTTTTCAGCTACTCTCCTAGAAAAAATATTGGAGATGACAGCTTTCTTGATAATTCTTTGGTCAATCTCTCAGCCTGTTGCAATTATTTTAGTTAGTTATACGGTTATAGGTAACTTGATTGCCGTTTACTTCACTCAAGAATTAAATAAAATTAATCGAGAAGAACTCCAAGCAAAAGCTGACTACACCTATTGTTTGACTCATTTTCGCACTCATGCTGAATCAGTAGCTTTCTTTCGAGGAGAGAAGCAAGAATCAAATATTATTACCCGCCGATTTAGTAATTTGATAAAAAATGCTAAACACAAAATTGATTGGGAGAGGAACAATGAGATTTTCAATAGAGGTTATCAGGCTGTCATCCAAATATTTCCGTATATAGTATTTGGACCTTTAGATATTAAAGGTGAAATGGATTTTGGAGAAATTAGCCAAGCGTCTATATGTTGCTATTTCTTTGCTAATGCTTTGGCAGATTTGATCAATGAATTTGGTAATTCCGGAAGATTTTCTAGCTATGTTGAGCGTTTATCTGAATTTTCAGATGCTTTAGAAGAAGTAACTAAGCAACCAGAAAATTTCAGTAGCATTAAAACAGTAGAAGAAAATCATCTTGCTTTTGAGAATGTTACTTTACAAACGCCCAACTATGAACAGGTAATTGTTGAAGACTTGTCACTTTCAGTTCAGCCAGGGGAAGGTTTATTGATTGTTGGCCCGAGTGGTCGAGGTAAAAGTTCACTGTTACGAGCGATCGCTGGTTTGTGGAATGCGGGTACTGGTCGTCTGGTGCGACCTCCTCTAGAAGAAGTTTTATTTTTGCCTCAACGTCCCTATATAATCTTAGGGACTTTGCGCGAACAGTTACTTTATCCTAATACAAATCGTCAAATGACCGACGCAGAACTCAAAGAAGTTTTGCAACAAGTCAATCTGCAAAACTTGCTAAGTCGAGTTGAAAATTTTGATACTGAAGTTCCTTGGGAAAATATTTTATCGCTAGGAGAACAACAACGACTAGCTTTTGCACGACTTTTAGCTACTCGTCCTAGTTTTACGATATTAGATGAAGCAACGAGTGCTTTAGATTTAACTAATGAAGGAAATTTATACCAACAGTTACAAGAGACTAAAACAACGTTTATTAGTGTTGGGCATAGGGAAAGCCTATTTGATTATCATCAATGGGTTTTGGAACTTTCACAAAATTCCAGTTGGCAACTTTTAACCGTGCAAGATTATCGAAATCAAAAAAAACTTACTAATAATTCTCCTGAAAATATTCACATTGCGATAAATAATTTTTCTAATAATGAATCCCGAAGTCAGTCAGAAATATTAACTCAAAAAGCTATAAATGAAGGACTTTCTCATAAGGAAATGACTGAATTAACTTACTATTCTATTAAAACCATTAGAAGTAAGGCAAGTAAAGGAGAATCCATCACTACTAGAGACGGCTTTACCTACCGCTATGACAAAGATGCAAAAATGTTGAAATGGGTTAGAGTTCAGGGCAAACACATCTTAATTTAAAATGATGACGAATAATGCCCTGTAGGATGAGTCAGTTCAAGTATTTTAATAATGAATATAACGACTGTTGAAGAAAAAAGCAGATATTGAAATTAGGGTATACTCGCATCTGTCTAGAGGCTTCCGACAGCTTAGGATAAAAAATTAGTGTTAAAGAATTGAGGCATCGCATCTATCACAATGAAAACTAAAGCTCCTTTCCCGCACGATTTTCTCAAAAACCAAAAAGTATCAGCCATTGTTGAAGCGTATTTTGAGTTCAATCATCTCAAACAACTCTATCGCCAAGGTTGGTTGCAGCGTGGTATCCCCTCTGGGAATTGCGAGAGTGTTGCTGAACATTCATTTTGCGTCACCCTATTAGCACTATTTTTGGTGGAGTCTTACTTTCCTCAATTGGATAAGTCGAAAGTGATTTGCATGGCCTTATTACATGACCTTGGAGAAATTCATGCAGGTGATTTTACGCCTCTAGATAATGTGGACGCTCTCCGCGACACAATTTTTTTATACTAGTGGGCTTTCTACCCACAACTTAAGTTTCTATTGATACTTCCAGCCTTCTGCCTTCTGACTTGAAAGAGGGTGTAGGGGTGTAAGGGTTTAGGGGTGTAGGAGAAAAAACCTCTTTCATCTTTGCTGATGAAACTTGTTTCATTGGGACTGCCCTCTGCCTTTTTTTGTGAGGCTGAAAGCATTACTCGGATTATGGTGAGGCGACTGGCTTAAAATTTGACTCCCTAAAACTTTTCAAACATCCTTAAAACAGCTTTACAAGCGATCGCTCGTACGGCATTTTCAGAGCAAGAAAGAATGATGCGTTTAAATATTACGCGTTAGCGAAGCTCCTCCGAAGGAGGCTCGCCTGCCTAAAAATTGTGTTTCATAACGCGATTTCCACCAATGTTTTTAGTATAAATGCTTATTGATCAACTACCCATAACCTTAAATTGTCACCAATGTCGATCTACTGATTGTGTAATCGATAGCAGATACCCTTGTGAAATTGAACTCGATCGAATGATTCATCCAAGTTTATAGTCGTTTCACCACTACCAAGAAACAGGTAGCCATCTGGTCTTAATTGCTGCTTTACCTTTTTCAGTAAAGCTTTCTTGGTTGCTAGATCAAAATAGATTAAAACATTGCGTAAAAAGATAACGTCTATTTCAGGGAGGGATGACCAAGATTGCACAAGATTGATCTGGCGAAACTCAATCATCTGGCGGATTTCGTCCTTAATTTGCCAATCACTAAGAGCTTGCTGAAAGTACTTTTCACGAAGAGCTTTAGGCAGTCCACGCTTGATTTCCAGTTGGTTATAACATCCTTTGCGGGCCCGCGCTAATACCTTGCTGGAAAAATCACTAGCAATCAGCCGTACAGACCAATTGGCAAGCATAGGAAAATGTTCGCGAATGAGCATAGCGACGCTATAAGGTTCCTGTCCATTGGAACAAGCAGCACACCAAATATTTAGCGATCGCTCAATTGCCCGTTTTTTGATTAACTCTGGCAGCACAAAATGTTTCAGTGCTTCAAAGGGGTAAATATCACGGAAGAATGACGTTTCATTAGTGACTAGCGCCTCAATTGTCTGAAAGTGAAGACTGCTGAACGGTTGAGTTCGCAGGTAAGTGATCAAATCGGCAATGGAAGGGAATCCTGCCGATTCTGCAATTGGCTGCAAATGTAACTCAGCCAGATAGGTTTTATCAGCATACAAAACAACTGCTGAATGATGATAAACTAACTGACGAAGGTAATCAAAGTCATTTGTGCTTACCACCATAGCCTGCTTCATGACAGACCTCAAAGGTAAAATCGATTGGAACAAATTCGGCGCATAATTTCACCTGCCATTTGCTCAAGGGGAACAACCTGATCGGCAAGCCCTGCATTTACGACAAAACCAGGCATCCCCCACACCACACTACTAGCTTTGTCTTGTGCAAACACCTGTCCACCAACCTCACGAATGCATTGGCAGCCATGTAGCCCATCTTGTCCCATTCCTGTTAGTATAACCGCGATCGCCCCAGCACCGTATACCTGTGCAACCGAACGCAAGAGGACATCGACTGAAGGCCGACAGGAATTTTCGGGGGGTGTCTGATGCATAGCAAGTCGAACCACAGCTTGGTCACGTTGCACAACCATGTGAAAATCTCCCGGTGCAATCCAGGCGTGTCCGGGTTCTAGTGCTACTCCAGGCATCGCCTCATCGACTCGGATTTGACACTTAGAGGATAATCGTTCAGCTAATAGTTTTGTAAACATTGGAGGCATATGTTGCACAATTAGGATGGGAACCGATAAATCGGCTGGAAACTCTCCAAGCAGTGTCGCCAGGGCATTAGGACCACCAGTAGAAACCCCAATTGCAACAACATCTACTGATTTTGTCTTGGTAGGTATAGGAGGAACATCGGGATGGATAATTGGTATTGGCAAAGGATTAACTCTAGCACCAAATACCTTAATTTTGGGGATTAAGTCCTCACGGATACGTTGGTTTGTTGCTTCCACACTCCCTAGATTACTAGGTTTTGTTGCGTAATCTGATGCACCTAAAGACAGAGCTTCGAGTGTGGCGATCGCCCCGGTACGCGTGGAGGTGCTGAACATAATCACCACCAAGTATGGATAAATTTCTCGGATTGCGGCAAGGGTTTGTAAACCATTCATCTCCGGCATCTCGACATCCAGGATCACGACATCGGGATTGACATGAGGAATCTTAGCCAGGGCAATGCGACCATTGGCAGCAACCCCTACCACCTCTAGTTCTGGATCGCTAGACAGAATTTTACTAACTCGACTGCGAACCACGACCGCGTCATCCACAATAAGAACCCGGATCTTGGGCATATTTATAAACAAACTAATATTTAAATTGGTTGACGGCTTTCTGTAAATTCGCTGCCATGCGGGCCAGTTCTGTGGCTGCCTGTGAAGTATTACTGGCTCCAGTTGTCGTACTTTGAGCATTGAGCGCTACAAACCCAATATTTTTGGCAATATCCGATGTTCCTTTGGCTGCTTCAGCAATATTGCGAGCAATTTCATTCGTGGTTACTGTTTGCTCCTCAACAGCGCTAGCGATTGTGCTTTGCAGGTCGTTAATCTGGTTGATAATGTCAGTAATCTGAGCGAGTGCTGCAACTGCACTTTTTGTATCGGTTTGAATTGCTTCAATTCGCTGGCTAATATCTTCAGTGGCATTTGCCGTTTGTTTAGCTAGTTCCTTCACTTCGTTGGCAACTACGGCAAATCCCCTACCAGCATCCCCAGCTCTTGCAGCCTCAATCGTGGCATTGAGTGCTAGTAAGTTTGTTTGCCCTGCGATCGAGGTAATTACCTTAATGACTTTGCCAATTTCAACGCTACTTTGACCAAGTTTGTCAATTGTCTGGTTTGTGCGATCGGCGGCTTTAACTGCCTCAGTTGTCACCTGTGCTCCTTGAGCGACAGTTTTAGCAATTTCTCGAATACTGGCATTCATTTCTTCCACCGCAGTTACAACAGTACTGGTATTCTGATTTACCTGTTCTGCTGAGGCAGAGGCAGAGGTTGCTTGTTCTGCCGTTTGTTTGGCGTTGTCAGTCATTTCATTACTAACTGCGGTTAGTTCTTCTGAGGAAGACGCAACTGCCGTCGCCACGTCTGCCATTTGTCTGATGGAAGATTTTAAGCTGCTAATCATCTGATTGGCATTATCGCTGAGTTGCTTAAACTCTCCAGCATTGTGTTTCTCAATGTGCTGGGACAAATTTCCTTGGGCAACAGCAAGCGTAACCTCATTTATACTTTTGATCTGCTCTTTTAGATTTGAGGACATCAGGTTCAAATTGTCAAGTAATTCTTGCCAAGAACTTTTAGCTCCTTTGACAACGACTTGGGAACCAAGCTTCCCTTCAACACCAATCTCGGACGTCATGCGGGCAACTTCCTTGGCAAAGCTTTGATTCAAACTCACCCATTCATTAAAAACCGAGGTAATTTCACCCAAGCCATTGTTCTCGACAGGTAAACGGACGCTAAAATCACCGTTAATAGCCGCTTTCATTGCTGTCAGTAACGGTTGCAGTTGCACATCTGTTGGACTGCGTTCGGTGTCTACCGGATCTGGATTATTTTCTAAGGGAGATTTAGAGTTGGTTGTTTTCCCAGTGCGAGTTGTAGCCATTGCCAAATGCTCCTTAATTATCATTTGTCATTTATCATTTGCTCCCTGTTTCCCCAACCCTATTGCCTGTTAAGAGTTCCCTGTTGCCTGATTTAAAATTTTTTCGATATCTAGAATTAGCACAAATCCCTCTGCGAGTGGGTAAGCTCCCGCTAGCATTTGGCGGATTCTAGCTTTTAAGGTTGCGGGTGGGGGTTGAAAGGTGTTTTCTGTAAACTCCAAGACATCCCCGACTTTATCAACAAGCAAGCTGACTGCTTCATCATCTGAACATACAACGATATGAAATCCCTGGGCTTCATCTACAAGTTTAGTCGTTGATCGCATTGCCGATTCGCCCATTTCTAATCGCTGCTGCAAATCGATCGCAGTCAGAATTTGTCCACGCAGGTTAATCAATCCACAAATATCAGGTGGTGCTAAAGGTATACGAGTGATTACTTGTGAGCGAATCACTTCTTGAACATACTGTACACCGATGCCAAAGTAAATTCCGTTGAGAAAAAAAGTGCAAAATTGTTCAGTCATGATCGATCATTTTCAGTAAATGGGGGTTGGCAATCCGAATCACAGTCTCAATGTCCAAAATTTCCGTAATTTGACCTTGAATGACAGCACTCAAAAGAACGCCTGGTCTACTGGGGATACCTTTGATTGTCAGTGGCTCATCCACAATGTCAAGAATGCGATCAACCACTAGCCCCACACTAAGTTCTGAGTAGAGAGAGACAATCACGATCGCCAGCATTTCTGCTTCACTTGCAAAAGATCCTTCTTGATCGCCAAATACCGCGTGCAGATCAATCATCGGCAAAATCCTATCGTCAGACTGCATCACATACTGATTTCCTACCTTCTCCACAGCATAACGAGGAATTTCTTCGAGGCGAAATGCTATTTTTAGGGGAATACCCATGCGTGTACCTTGGGGTCCGTGAAATAGTAAAATCTGTTGGCTTTCAATTAGTTGGTCTTGGATGTCTGCGTTTGTGGCTCTTAACAACTGCTGCTTTTGTTTGGTAATTATACCAGTGTGATTTGCCAAACCAACGACATCAATAATTAATGCCACTTTGCCATCACCGAGAATTGTGGCTCCTGCAAACATGGATAGCGCCTGCAACTGCTTTCCCAAAGATTTAACGACAATTTCTTGGATGTCTTGAATTGTGTCTACGACTAGTCCAAATCGATAGTTATCAGCTTGGACAATTACGAGACTGAGGGTTTCCAAGTTGGTGACACTGTGCGGGAGTTGCAAGGCTTGATTGAGGTAAAGCAATGGTACAAGCTTGCCTCGCAAGCGATACACAGGTACATCGTAAAATGTCTCAATACTATTGAGTACTTGCTCTGCTTCTAAGCGAACGAGTTCTTGTAGGCTTGTTTGGGGAATAGCATAGCGATCGCCTCCACTGCTGACAATTAATGCTGGAATAATTGTCAAGGTCAGTGGAATCTTAAGTTTGAATGTCGTTCCTTGTCCTGGCTGGCTGTCAATTTCAATGCTGCCGTTAATTTTCTCGATATTCCTCTTGACAATATCCATCCCAACCCCTCGCCCAGAAAGGTTAGTCACCTGTTTACTAGTCGAGAAGCCAGGTAAAAAAATTAAATTCATCGCTTCCAACTCGCTCATTGTCGCAGCCTGCACGGCGCTCACTAAACCAAGTTGCTGCGATCGCCCTTTGAGTTGTTCTGGATCGAGACCGCAACCATCATCGCCAATCTCAATATTGACTTTGCCCATTTCATAAAAGGCTCTCAGAAGTATCTGTCCTAAGGTTGATTTACCACAAGCAGTCCGCTCGGCGGGTAACTCAATGCCATGATCGATGCAGTTACGGACTAGGTGAGTCAAGGGGTCTTTAATGGCTTCAATAATACTTTTATCTAGTTCTGTATCTGCCCCTTCCATTTCCACCTGAACTTGTTTCCCGGAGGCGATCGCCAAATCACGAATCACGCGAGGAAATTTTTGCCAAATGCTACTAATGGGTTGCAGCCGAGTTTTCATCACCCCTTCCTGCAACTGAGCTGTAATCAGGTTAAGGCGCTGGCAAGTAGCAACAAAGGCAGTATCCTGAAACTGGTCTGAATATCCGATCACTTGGTTGCGGGCTAAAACGAGTTCACCCACCAAGTTCATCACGCGATCCAATAGAGCAACATTAACTCGGATATGAGAAGATTCTGATCTAGTTAGGGTTGAAGCTTCCGGAGGTTCGCTATTGATCAACTGGACAAATTCATCTAGCTGTTGTACTTGACTAACAGCACCCAAAGGTGATACAGAGACTGTTACTGC
This sequence comes from Nostochopsis sp., assembly GCA_051172755.1. Classification (GTDB taxonomy): domain Bacteria; phylum Cyanobacteriota; class Cyanobacteriia; order Cyanobacteriales; family Nostocaceae; genus Pelatocladus. Next base: position 647,314 of record JBMNDX010000001.1, read on the forward strand.
CTTTTCAGGCTGTTGTAATTGGGTCAAAGCCTCAATGAGTTCAGAATAATCGCCATCGCCCTCCTGCCCAGTAGCCTCAATCTGAGATAGAATCTGCCGGATAGCATCTACTGTTTGCAGTAAGGTAGTGATAATCTCAGAGGTTAGCGCTAACTTGCGATCGCCGTCAGGCGCGTGCTTTGCACCATCCCGGAGACACGAAAGCAAATTCTCCCCTGCATGAGCAAGCAATTCCAATTTTGGAAATGGTAAAAAACCGGAGTTCCCTTTCAGCGTGTGGAGTGAACGATAAATGCTATCTAGCGCTTCCCCATGAGCAGATGCTTTTTCTAGATCAATAATATCTCGTTCAATTTGATCTAAATTCTCATAGCTGTTTTATGGTACTGCGGGCTTGATTTTTCCGACCGAAAGTGCATCAACATTAGTTACAATTCTTACTGGTGAAGAACCAGGATCGCCTGATTTAGACGCAGTTAAAATTGGCACCTTGAGCGAAATTGGCAATATTGTGATTAATGGGGTGATGGGTTCGATTAGCAATATGCTCAAGCAGCACATGAACTACACATTGCCCGTTTACTTAGAGGATACGATTGATAATTTATTGTTGTCCACAAACGTGAGTAACTCCAAAATTATACTTGCACAAGCACGCTTCACAATTGAACAATTAGAGATTATTGGAGATATTATTTTAGTCTTCGAGGTGGGTACATTCGATGTGTTAATCAATGTGATTGACGAAGAGATTGGGGTTACGTGAACCGGAAAATCTAGGGATTTTTGGTAAGCAAAATATTAAAAACGGTCTGATGAAATGAGAAACGAAATTGAGCAAGCTCTGGAAAAATTTAGCCTTTTAGATCAAATTCCTTTGGGAGCTTTTGTTCTACATTCAGATCACACCGTTTTATTCTGGAACTGTTGTTTAGAGGAATGGACAAAAATTGCGAGAAATAAGATTTTAGGAACCTCGATTCATGAATATTTTCCTCATCTGAATCAACCCCGCTATGCTAACCGCCTGCACCAAATTTTTGAAGGTGGGCCTCCCACAATCTTTTCTTCTCAATTGCATAAATATGTCATTCCCATACCTATAGCGCAGGGTAAATACCGCATCCAGCACACAACAGTAACCTCTGTGCCTGCATTGGCTGGAGATGGATTTTATGCGCTTTTCTCAATTCAAGATGTCACTGATTTAACATTTCGAGTTCAGGAATATAGGAACTTGCGAGATCAGGCATTGGCTGTAGCCCAAGAACGTGAGCGATCAAAAGAAGCTGCTGAAACAGCGAACCGCATCAAAGATGAGTTTCTTGCAATTGTTTCTCATGAGCTTCGTTCCCCTCTTAATCCTATTTTGGGTTGGGTAAAGCTATTAAAAAAACATTCATTGAACGAAGCTACTAGCGCTCGCGCTATTGAAACTATCGAACGCAATGCTGAACTACAGGTGCAATTGATTGATGATTTATTGGATATTTCTCGCATTCTCCGGGGTAAGCTAGCACTTAAATTAGAAACCGTTAATCTTGTTGCTACTATTGAAGCTGCCTTAGAGACAGTACAATTGGCAGCAGAAGCAAAATCAATTCAAATTAGTTTGAATCTGAACACAAAGAGTGGACAGGTGAAGGGTGATAGTGACCGTCTTCAACAAGTTATTTGGAATCTGCTTTCTAACGCCGTCAAATTCACACCATCCGGTGGAAAAATAGAAGTCTACTTAGAAAAGATCGGTTCGGAGGTACAAATCCGAGTTGCGGATACGGGTCAGGGTATTAATCCTGACTTTCTGCCATACGTATTTGAGTCTTTTCGTCAGGCAGATAGTAGCATCACCCGCAGGTCAGGTGGACTAGGGCTTGGTTTAGCAATTGTACGCCAGGTTGTCGAGTTACATGGTGGTAGAGTTTGGGCAGAAAGCTTTGGAGAAGGGCAAGGCGCGACATTTACAGTTTGTTTGCCAGTACTACAACAGAGTCAGGATTTAGCAAGGGAAGATAGGAAGATTTGTGATAATTCCAATCCATTCTCTATACTCTGTACTCCTTTAGAAGGTATACGGGTGTTAGTTGTGGATGATGAGGCTGACACACGCGAGTTTCTGGCCTTTCTCTTGGAAAACCAAGGAGCAATTGTCACAACTGCAACATCAGCCAATGAAGCACTCGCTGCAATAGCGCAGTCAAAGCCAGACTTGTTGTTAAGCGATCTGGGTATGCCAGAAGTTGATGGTTACGCTTTGATTCGGAAAGTACGATCGCTAGCCATCAATCAAGGAGGGCAAATCCCTGCGATCGCCCTAACTGCTTACGCTGGAGAGACGACACAACAACAAGTTTTTGCAGTCGGATTTCAACTGTATATCGCTAAACCAGTCGATCCCGCTAAATTAGTAACTGCAATTGCAGCACTCGTTAACGCTCTTTGATAACTCGGGTGTGGGTTTGAGATGCGCTAACTCTGCCCCAACCTTGCCAAATAGGAATCTAATTGTTCAATTCCCGATTCGGTTGGGTCTCCTCTTTTATCTCGCCAAGCTTTTAATTCGATTCCTAATGTCACATTTCCATATCTTAAACACAAATCCATGCGATCGCGTCCAATTGCATATTCGCGCTCTAAGGTTCCACCTCCGTTAACTACCCGATGCAAAAATGCCATTAGTACTAAGCTTCAGTATTGGTGATACCTACTTCTGAGCGCGCAAAGCGATCGCCTAGATAATTCTCAATAATTAAGCATTAATGCGATTAATTTTGAGTTTATTGAGATTCAGCCGCTCTTATTGACAATATGCGTTTGCCCTGTGACTCTGCTTAGTTATCGCTATGGCATAATATCATCAAGTTTCAGTTCTAAATTTGGAAATAAGTAAGAATTGATAGCATCACCCAAGCGATATTGTTGCTGCTGATATACCCCATGAACTAATTGACAGACTGTAAAAGTAGGCTGTTTAGGATTTCCGATAAATTGTAAACCACCTAAACCCCGAAAATCTATAATCCAATATTCTGGTATTCCTAGAAAAGCATATTCTTCCACTTTTCTCGCATAATCATCTTGCCAATTGGTACTCACCACCTCGGCAACCAATTTAATCGTATTACCAATACAAATAATAGGTTCTTTTTGCCAAAGAGGTTCCTGGTTAAGTTTGATTTTTTCTAAAACAATTACATCTGGACGTAATGCTGTTGCTTCTGCTGCTGGTGGTTTAATCAAACAAGTTTTTGGAATCAACCAGTTACAATTAGAACGAAGAATTTCAGCATAAATTCTACCAGCAATATTTCCTGAAACCTCTTCATGTGGACCAGTTGGTTCCATGTCACGTAGTTCTCCGTCAATAAGTTCGTAACGGGGATTATCCCTATATTCAGCGATAAATTGCTCGAAAGTGAGAAGTTTGGGTGGGGTGTAGGTTTCATCAAACGTTTTCATCACATCTCATCCTTGCAAAACTTCAGCAGCAGTTAACTGAAGATTAGCAAAAACAGCAAAGATTTGCGCCAGTACCATTGAAATCGGCAACAAACTCAAGACCAGCAATCCGTAGGGCAAACCGACGAAACCAGCAGCAACGCTATGATTCCAGTATTAGCCTTTATTCCACGCACTTCACCTTGACTTAGGGCATCAGAATCAAAGCGTACTGGCATAAGCATGACCTCAATCATTGATTGAGGCACTAAAAGCTAAGTTCGGTGAGCCGGAGTAAAACCAGATTTTTGGTTTACCAGATAAATGGTCGTCATGTGGCGATCGCAAAGTTGTGGCGACAAGATGATAGTTCACTACTTACATTTAGCAATTATAGTTCTGATTAAAAAATACATTTTTTAGTTTTATTTAAGAATATTATCGTTGTATGTTAATTGTTAAGTTTTGAGTCTAAAAGTTAAACTAAATTCATCCTATCCTACAACCAAACTAATGCTTAATTAACCAGATTTCGCCACACAGAGATTATAACCAAATCGGTTAGGTATGAATGCTGGTAATGATATTTTGAGATGCCAATATTGGAAATTGAGCTTATATGCAGTAGACATACCCAGGAGAATTTCATGCTTGAGTATCTAACGCGTTTGAACGACCATAATTTACCCTATCCAGATACGATTCATCCCATCGTTGTTCACTTTGTCATCGCAATGGTGTTGTTTGCTTTCTGTTGTGATGCGATAGGTTATTTTACCGGCAACTCTCGGCTGTTCGAGGTCAGCTGGTGGAATATGTGTCTTGCTACAGTCGCCATCTTTGTTGCGATCATTTTTGGTCAGTTTGAAGCAGGTCTGGCAACACCTTACCATTTAGCAAAATCAGTGTTGAATATGCATACCCTGATTGGCTGGTCGCTTTCAGGAATTATTGCTGCAATTACAGCTTGGCGTTATGTAATTCGTACGCGCAACCCTCAAAAACTACCGATCGCCTATTTGGGAATAGGACTACTTCTAGTCACCATCGTTGGTATGCAGGTGTATCTAGGAGATCAACTTGTTTGGGTGTATGGACTGCACACAGTACCAGTAGTTGAAGCAGTAAAGGATGGTATTTTGCGATGAACTCAGAACTGATTGACCAATTGGGAGCGCAACTCGGCGCAAACGGACTTCCCTACACTATTCCTGTTCATCCTAACTTAGTTCATCTGACCTTGGGTCTGTTCATCATTGGCATTCTCTTTGATATTGTCGGTGTATTTTTCCCCCTACATCAATTCGTCTACAAATATTTGGCATTACCAGTTGAACGTGCTAACTTCTTCGATGTTGGCTGGTATAACATGCTGGCTTCAGCCATGATCACCTTTTTTACAGTAGCAGCAGGCTTTTACGAAATCATGCTTGCAGAAGCACCCGTGGATGTCAAAAGTGCCTGGGGTATGCAAGCGATGGAAACTATGCTTTGGCATGGTGTGGGTGGTGTTATACTCCTAGCCCTGATTGTGGGGATGACCGTTTGGCGAGGATTCCAGCGCTTTGTTTGGCGCAAGGACGAAGATAGACAAGTTTATCTGAGTTACCTAGCTGTCGGAATGGCAATTATGTTCGTAATGTACGTCCACGGAACATTGGGAGCGCAAATGGCTGCGGAATTCGGCATCCACAACACAGCCGATCAATTGCTCAGAGTTGGTCAAGACCTTAACCCCATAATTAAGTAACCCATTTAGTCCTTTGTGAAGAACCAATGACCAATAACCAATGACTAATGACTTTTTACCATGAAAATCCAGAAATTACTAAAAATACTGACCTTTGCAACGAGTGCGATCGCACTGACTACTACCAGTCTCTGGATTGGGAAACAGGCTTACTCCTGGCTTCCTCCCCAAGCAGCTGCTGAATCACTACTCGTTGATGATTTAATTAGTTTCTTGGTAACACTCGGAGCCTTTATCTTCCTGGGTGTCACCGGAACCCTGATGTATTCAATAATTTTCCATCGGGCGAAAAAAGGTGAAATCATCGATGGTCCACCCATTGAAGGAAATATCACCCTCGAAGTCGTCTGGACAGCCATCCCAATTATGCTGGTGTTGTGGATTGCTACTTACAGCTACCAAATCTACGAGCAAATGGGGATTCAAGGCCCAAATGAACATGTCCACTTCCATATGCCGATGGGGATGGAATCAGCTTATGCAACACCAAAAGACGCATCTGTTGAAGCTTCCACTGCACCTGTAGAAAAAATCGACGTTCTTGCTAAACAATGGGCTTGGGTCTTCCACTATCCAGAAAAGAATGTCACTAGTAGCGAACTACACCTACCCGTTAACAAAAGAGTGCGTCTAGCACTACAATCTGAAGATGTTCTTCATGGCTTGTATGTACCAGCCTTTCGCCTCAAGCAAGACATCGTTCCCAACCAAACCATAGACTTTGAATTCACCCCCGTTCGGCTTGGTAAATATCAACTCACTGATTCCCAATACAGTGGTACATACTTTGCAACCATGCAAGCCGATGTTGTAGTTGAATCACCAGAAGATTACCAGCAGTGGCTCACCAAAGCTGCAACCCACAAGCTTTCGCCAGCCAAAAATCAAGCAGTTTCTGAATATGCTCAAGCAGATGGCTGGACAACTGTCGCCCCTGCTGAACCTCCTCTGGTTAATTATCCTGGTTCATAGGAAAACAAAGCGATGACGAACGTTACTATCGAAAGTATCGGTATCGCAGGTGAAAAACCTCATCACCCCAGTCCCGATAACTGGAAGCGATACTTCAGCTTTAGCACCGATCACAAGGTCATTGGTATTCAGTACCTTGTTACCTCATTCATTTTCTTCCTTGTAGGTGGTATCTTTGCAATGATACTGCGGGGAGAACTCATCACCCCTGAATCAGATTTGATTGACCGTACCATGTACAACGGCATGTTTACCATGCATGGTACTGTCATGCTGTTCCTGTGGACATTCCCATCCTTGGTTGGTATAGCTAACTACCTTGTACCCCTGATGATTGGGGCGCGAGATATGGCATTTCCTCGCCTCAACGCCGCCGCTTTTTGGATGGTGCCAGTCGTCGGAATTCTGTTGATGGCTAGCTTTTTTGTTCCTGGTGGTCCAGCCCAAGCTGGCTGGTGGTCTTACCCGCCAGTGAGTCTCCAGAATCCCACAGGTAACTTGATTAACGGACAAGTCATCTGGTTATTAGCAGTAGCAATCTCTGGTGTGTCTTCCATTATGGGGGCAGTCAACTTTGTCACCACGATTGTCAAGATGCGCGCACCAGGAATGACCTTCTTTAGAATGCCCCTCTTCGTTTGGGCAGTATTCAGCGCTCAAATTATCCAACTTTTCGGACTCCCAGCCCTGACAGCAGGCGCAGTCATGCTGTTACTTGACCTTACCGTTGGTACTGGCTTTTTTAACCCAGCTAACGGTGGTAATCCAGTCATGTTCCAGCACTACTTCTGGTTCTACTCCCACCCTGCTGTGTATGTGATTATTTTGCCTATCTTTGGGGTTTTCTCAGAGATATTCCCGGTTTATGCTCGTAAGCCTTTATTTGGTTATAAAGTAGTCGCCGTTTCTTCAATGTTGATTGCTGTAGTTAGTGCGATCGTCTGGGTACACCACATGTATGTCAGTGGTACTCCTGGTTGGATGCGGATGATTTTCATGTTGACAACCATGTTTGTCTCTGTACCGACTGGGATTAAAGTATTTGCCTGGGTAGCGACGATTTGGGGCGGTAAATTACGCCTGACTACACCCATGTTGTTTGCCTTGGGTGGATTGGTGTTGTTTGTCTTCGCCGGAATTACAGGTATCATGCTTTCTTCTGTACCTGTAGATGTTCACGTCAATAATACTTACTTTGTTGTTGGTCACTTCCACTATGTTCTTTACGGGACAGTGACTATGGGGATGTATGCAGCCATCTATCACTGGTTCCCCAAGATGACGGGCAAAATGTACTACGAAGGCTTGGGTAAATTGCACTTTTGGTTAGCGTTTATTGGTACTAACCTCAACTTCTTCCCCATGCATCCATTGGGTTTACAAGGGATGTTGCGTAGAGTTGCTTCCTACGCTCCAGAGTATGAATTATGGAATATTGTTGCTAGTGTTGGTGCGTTTATGTTAGGTATGTCTACTTTACCTTTTATTCTAAATATGATTAGTTCTTGGATCGGTGGCGAGCCAGCATCAGCTAATCCTTGGCAAGCGATCGGTTTGGAATGGGAAGTTTCTTCACCACCACCAGTAGAAAATTTTGAAGAGATTCCTGTAGTAATTAGTGAGCCTTATGGATATGGAAAATCAGAACCATTAACAGGTTCTAGGGTGTAGGAGTGTAGGGGTGTAGGAGGATGATTGAATTTTTGAGTTTTACTGAACAATTTTTCTCTCACCCTTACATCCTTAAACCCTCACACCCTTATTTTTCTAGTGAGCGAATCAGGAGTAATAAAAGCTTACCGACTGATTCGCATTGATTTACAACAGGGATTGATTTTAATTTGTTTTACTTCAAGTCTAATGAAAGTGCCTAGCTCTTCTTACACCCCTACACCCTTAAACTCTTATGGATAGTTCTCTAAATTCCTATCAGTTACAGAATCTCCCACATAATGTAGCAGAGCATACTCACGATGAAGAAGGGAATAAAATGTTTGGCTTCATCGTATTTTTGTTATCTGAAAGTGTTATCTTTCTCAGTTTTTTTGCCGGATATATTATTTATAAACTCACAATTCCTAATTGGTTGCCGGCTGGTGTTGATGGCTTGGAAGTGGTTGCACCTGCTATTAATACGGTGGTTTTGGTTGCTAGTAGTTTTGTGATTTATTTGGCAGAACGTGCGCTGCAACGTCACAATTTGTGGAGATATCGCCTGTTTTTATTCACAACTATGGCGATGGGAAGTTACTTTTTGGTTGGACAGGCGATTGAGTGGAGAGGCTTGGAATTTGGTTTTACTTCTGGTGCATTTGGTGGAATGTTTTATCTGCTAACAGGTTTCCACGGTTTGCATGTTTTGACTGGAATTTTGTTACAGTTAATTATTTTGGTGCGTTCTTTTATTCCAGGTAATTTTGAATCTGGTCATTTTGGTGTTAATGCAACTTCACTTTTTTGGCACTTTGTTGATGTAATTTGGATTGTGTTGTTTGTGCTTCTCTATATTTGGCAGTAAATGTAGATTGCCAGGTATTGTTAATATTTTATACCTGAGGATGCGATCGCCTCAAAACCAAAATCAACCATAAACCGTCTTGGGTTAGTTTTGCTCTGAGTGCGATCGCTTGATCTAAGCACAATACCCAAAGAATTCATCCTTGTTTCAAGCAACTCCTCCATTAACGCGGATATTTTGTCCAGTAATCCATCGTGCTTCCTCGCTAGCAAGAAATGCTACCACATCTGCAATATCTTGTACTTCTCCCAATCCTCCTAATGCAGATGCTTGCGCTAAACGGTTGATTTGTTCTTCGGTTTTACCTTGGCGGAATAATTCTGTGTCTGTCGGACCGGGTGAGATAGCATTAACTGTAATACCTCTGCTACCTAGTTCTTTGGCTACTATCCGCGTGATTTGTTCAACTGCACCTTTAGTTCCTACATAAGCACTATAGGTAGGTAACATCATCGCTGTTGTGGTTGAGGAAAAGTTGATAATGCGTCCACCATCTTGCATATGATGGGCTGCTTGTTGACAAGCAAAATATGTACCTTTGACGTTAACAGCAAAAATTTTATCAAAATCTGCTTCTGTTACTTCTGTAATTGGTTTATATAGTATAGCTCCGGCATTATTTACCAAAATATCAACTTTGCCGAAGTCCAAAATAGTCAGCTTAAAAAGTTTTTGAATCTCAGCTACTTTACTAATATCTGCTTGTACAGCTATGGCTTTGCTTCCTAATTTTTCGATTTCGGCGACAACTTCTTGTGCCTTCTCGGCATTTCCTGCATAGTTAACAGTAATCAACGCTCCTTGTTCTGCTAATTTAAGAGCGATCGCACTTCCAATTCCACGCGATGCACCTGTCACAATTGCAATTTTTCCTGCTAAAGATGGCATAATAATTCTCTGTGTAAATTGTCCAAAACTACTAGTTTAAACAATAAAAAGTTTCGTAATGAGCGCTGAAGCGCTCACTACGAACTGTTAGAATTTAACCCAAATCAAACAACAAGATTTCTGCACCAACATCAGTACTAATTTCTAGTTGTTCTTCGCCATTCATTTGCACACCATCGCCTTCTCGGAGTTCTTCACCATTTAGTTTGGCGACACCTTTAGCGATTTGCAACCAACCATAACGGTTAGGTAAAAGATGATAATTCACAACATCATCTGCTTCCAAAACAGATGTATACAAATCAACATCTTGGAAAATTTTCACAGCACCATCACGTCCATCTTTTGCTGCAATTAATTTTAATTTGCTCTTTCTTTCTTCGATAGAAAAAGCCTTTTGGTCATATCTAGGTTGGAGTTTTTGCTGATTGGGAATAATCCAAATTTGCAATAGATGGGTTGGTTCTGTTTGCGAAGGATTAAATTCGCTGTGTGAAATTCCAGTTCCAGCACTCATGATTTGTGCTTCTCCTGGACGAATGACTGAACCATTACCTAAACTGTCTTTATGTTCAATAGCACCTTCTATAACATAGGTAAGAATTTCCATGTCTTTATGACCGTGCGTAGGAAAACCTGCACCAGGAACTATCCGGTCATCGTTAATTACGCGCAAAGAACGAAATGCTATGCGATTAGGATCATAAAAGTTACCAAAGGAAAATGTATGGTAACTATCGAGCCATCCTGTTTGGGTATGACCACGTGCATTTCTATCATGAATTAAATGGGTTTTAGTATTGGAAGCCATTATTTACTCCGTTGATGTAGTTGAATAATGTCAACATAATTGGGCAATTGATTTATTTTTTATCCTGATTCTTACTTATTTAAATATTAGAGTATATGTCTTCAAAATGAAAAGTAGATACTTAAAAGTAAGGTAGTCACCAGAAAGTTACTATTCTTTGTATCCTAATTAGATGAAATTACAATCAACAGATAAATGTAGATAAACTATAGCAATCAATACTGCTTGTTAAGGATTTTCGTCATCAATTTGGGCGTGTAGAGACGTTGCAGTGCAAAGTCTCTACAGGGTTTCAAATGTTAATGCATTTGTCTTATCCACATCCTTACTAACGACTAACGACCAACCATCAACAAATCCTACTAACTACTAACTACTAACCACTAACTACTAACTAAATTATTTAGCAGCTACTTTTTCTTTAGTTTTACTAGTTGTAGTAGCATTTTCTGATTTTACTTCTGCTACTTGCAGATGAGCTTCTAAGAACCACAGTCGCTTGTCAATTGTGCGAGATACTTCGGTGTAGAGATCGGCTGTATCTGCATCACCCAAATCATTGGTTGTGTCGATCGCTTGTCTGATGTGTTTAGCATAAGGTGCAAAGCGATCTGCCAGGGCGGTAATATGTTGCATACCATCCAAAATATCAACTGGATATTCTGGCAAAATAGAATTAGCTGCTGCCATCCGGGCTGTACCACAAGCATAACCACCTAAAGCGGTGATTCTTTCAGCAAACATGTCAACGTACTCTTCTAACTCACCTGCAATTTCATCAAATAATTCGTGCAGTTGGTAGAAATCAGTTCCTTTAACGTTCCAGTGCGCCTGTTTTGTCTGAGTTTTGAGGTCTGTTGTTGCGGCTAGAGTTTGGTTGAGGAGTTCAACGATTTTGACGCGTGCATTAGCAGGAAGATCAATACGACTGGGATAAAGACGTGATGAAAGCTTATCAGCCATAGTCCTAGCTCTCTTTTTTTAGTTATGTTGTTTTGGATCGACAAGACAAGTCTACAGATTCTACGCTGCTGTAGGAAACTCTCTGGCGACAGATGGTATTTTTATTTTGTCGCTATAAAATAATCTAGTGTTGATGGATAGTGGTTAGTGGATAGTTGTTAGTGGTTTATTAGTAACTAATGACCAATGACTAATGACCAATGACTATGAACTACTACGTAATCTACGACGGAAATTGCAATCTTTGTGTTACCTTGGTGCAACTGCTGGAAAATCTAGACAAAGGCAAGCTGTTTCGCTACATTCCTATGCAAGATCAGCAAACACTCCAAGAATGGGGAATTACACCTCAAGATTGTGAGTTAGGTATGATTTTGATTAATGGTAATACGCCGGAACAGCGTTGGCAAGGTAGTGCGGCGGCGGAAGAAATTGGCCGATTATTACCGTTTGGTAGTGTGTTTGTGGATGCGTATCGGGCTTTACCTGGGGTGAAATGGACAGGCGATCGCATTTATGAACAAGTTCGCGACAATCGTTATACTTTGTTTGGCAAGCGTTCTAGTACTTATCAGTCAGTATATTGTGGTGAAAATAATTGCAAATTTTGAAGTGAGTTATTTTTCAGAACAAAAAATGCGATCGCCTAGTAGTCCACCACAGCAACTTTGAGGGGTTTGTAGTGAGCGCTACCTTGCGGGAACGCTGCGCGTCCAACGCTCATAGAGGACTTTAGTCCTCACTACGAACTCAGCATAGTTCGTGTGGTCGAGTACTAGTACTGTGGTAAGGTAACTTTGCTGGGTAAAACAACTTGGGCAAATCGGTTAAAGCTCTTTCTTTGCCTTCTTTGTGTCCTACCCTAGCAGGAAGCCGCTTGCGCGTCTATGTGGTTCGTTACTTTACCCCTCAAAGTTGGCTTGACAAACTACTAGCCTAAGACTCAACCACACTAGTGAGCGACTTGAGCCGATCATTACAAATTTCTTTATTAAGGCTTAGAACGCTGTTGTTGATAATAGCCAACAACTTTTTGTACATAAGCACCAGTAAAACCACTGTTGCAGCCTGTGTAATTACCAGTCATCCACCAACAAGCAGCCCCACGCACAGCACCAATTTCATTATTTTTGCTAGCTGCATACTGAGTATTTAACTCACGCCGCATAATACATGAAATTACTTGGCGTGCTAGTCCCGGACTATTTTCAAATTGTCTTGGTGTCACTTCTTTTTTCAAACAATTTCTTGACCAACCCTTGAGGGTTTCTGGTTTGACTTGCCAATCGCTATAGTAGCCATCATCGGCTTTACCTGTATTCGGTGCAGCTAGTCGTAATGCTTCTACCATCGCCGCAACTTGGGTATCAGATATCTGCTTTTGTGCTTGTGCTAGGGCTGGCAATGGTAAAATTCCTAAGCTACCAATGACTCCCCACAGTAAAAATAGCATGTTTTTCCTCATCCAATTATCTGCTTTCGCAGTCTCGCGTATAAAAATGTAACAAATTCTGATTTCTTTAAGCTGGCCGACCTTTTAGTTGATTGAGGTCATCACCATTGATAAAGTAAGTTGCACCAAAACCAATCACAAAGCGTCCCTCTTTGGGAGTCAGCTTGAACATGCGAAAATCTTGTAAACTGCTCAAGACTTCCATTATTTCACCAAAACGATCGTGAAAATTATTCATAATTTCATGCCAAGTATCAGAGTCACGCTCGATCAAAGTTGCTATACACTCAAAAGTTAGACGACGACGGGCAAAAATTTGCTCTGTTTTATCTTCGTCCTCGATTAACATCACACTAGCATGAGGATTAACAACTAAGTTTTGGGTGTGAGTTGACAGACCACTAATATAGATATAGATGTTTTTGAACTCATCAATTACAAACGGTGTGTAGCTTGCATTCGGTATTCCTTGCCCGTTAGCTGTGGCAATGATAACACTTTGGGGTTTTTGAATCAAAGCTTCGTATTCTATCTGAGCTTGTTCTAGATTGTTCATCACATTTTGATTGTCATGTTCCGATTTTTTAAAAGATAATAAGTAGTTAAGCAAAATAATGAAAAAACGTAGACACGAAGTGGCTTTCCTGAGGATACCACATAGACGCGCAAGCGGCTTCCTGCTAGGGTAGGACACGAAGAACACGTTCGCTGTTAGGCATCTGTGTAGTTCATGCTACATCCTTCAAATCATACCAATTCAAAATTTTGGCTCTCCCAGACTTGAGTTGATAAATTAATACTAAAAAACCGCTAAAACGATTGATATAACAAGGTTTGTCTAAAATAGAATCAAAGATTTAATAAAAATATACTTTGTTTCTCTTGAATCCCTTACTATTTAAGGATTTAACCTGAGATCAAGTATTAATTTGCTATAACTAGTCTAGGAGAGCCAAAATTTTTACTTATTTATGATAATTGTATTAAGATTGTTATACCAATTTTACTAATACCGCAAAGCACATAAAGTCCATAAATAAAAGAGATTCAGAGATATTTTTACACATAATTTAGTATTGCTTTATTAATTAGATGTTTGTGAGCTTTTATTGTTAAATATAGAAAATACTGGAACGTTCATAAAACTGATTAGCACAATTTTTAGGAAAATCTACTTATTTAGAATGACTTATGAAATTGTGGTTGGAGGAGCAAAAATTGACAAGAATAACAGTTAGCATCGCTACACTTGTGACATTTATAGCCTTTGCAACTGTTTCTTGTGCAAGGAATAATGAGGTGTTAGTAACAGAAATTGGTGTTAGTTCTCCCAAAACTCCAACATCAAAACCATCAAAAGCAGGAGACTTCTACACTCAGGGTCAGTATAGGCATATCAAAGGCGATACTCAAGGTGCGATCGCAGCTTACACCGAAGCCATCAAACTTAATCCCAAATATGCTGAAGCTTACAATGGGCGGGGACTTGTTCACTTTGATATGGATGATAAGCAAAAGGCGATCGCAGATTATAGCGAAGCTATTCGCCTGTTTCTCAACTATGCCGAAGCCTACAATAACCGAGCTAATGCCCGCGCTGCAACAGGAGATATCAACGCAGCAATTTTAGATTATAACGAAGCCATTCGTATTGCTCCGAATTATGCCGAAGCTTACAATAACAGAGGTAACGCCTACGCTGGTTTGGGCCAAAGAAACGAAGCGATCGCAGATTACGATCAAGCTATTCGCCTCAATCCTAAATATGCTGTTGCTTACAATAACCGAGGTAACACCCGTTCAGCCCAAGGTGATCAACAAGGGGCTATTAATGATTTCGACCAAGCTATTCGCTTAAATCCTAATTTTGCCGCAGCTTACAATAATCGTGGTAATACTCGTGCTGCGATCGGAGACAAACAAGGAGCAAATTCTGATCTCAAACAAGCAGCAAATATTTTTCAAAAACAAAAGAATACGGATTTATACCAACAAGTGATGCAAAATATCAACAATCTTCAGCGTTAGTCCACTTCATATACAATGAGGTTAATCTCTTTTTTGGGTTACGACGGTTCAATTTACTTGATGGGTTGGACTGGTGGTTATGTCTTGTTGGCTTTGCTCTTAGCCCCATATCTGCGTAAAAACGCGATCGCCCGTGCTTGCATAAATTATCAGGCGATCGCTCTTGTTTATCTGGACTGTTGGACAGGTTGTTGGACGGGTTGTTGAACAGGTTGTTGAACAGGTTGTTGAACAGGTTGAGGAGTTGGTGAGTTATTGAACAAAGAATTAACCACATTTTTGGGTAAATTAATTAATGGGTCAGCTAAAAAACCAAAGCTAGAGCTAAACGAAGATACTAATTGATTTAATTCCCCAGCAGATAAACTCTTAGCTGCTTGTTGAATTCCAACACCAATTTGATCCAAAGCAAAGGCAGCAACTAAGCGCACAGCTTGATTTGGATCTGTCAAGCTAGTAAGTAAAGCAGGAGCTGCACCTTTGGCTTGATCGCCAAGACAACCAAGAGTAGCACCAGCAAAAAAGCGAACCAATTCATCCTGATTTTGCAAACCTCCAATCAGTGCTGGTACAACAGATGTTGGATTTGACACAAAACATTTACCTGCATTTGATTGAGCTTTAGGCTGAGTATTGACTTGAACCTGTTGTTGAGCATTTGGTTGACCTAGTTGTTGCACCTGTTGTTGTAGCTGGGGATTTTGATTTTGCAAAGCCTGAACAATACCAGGAACCGCAGCCGCAGCATCTGAGCGTATTTGAGGATTATTGCCCTGTATGCCTTGTATTAAAATGGGTATTGCAGAAGTTGCATCAAAGCCTCTTGGTGCTTGTTTACCTTGTAAAACTTGAATGAGAACTGGTACAGCCGCAGCACCAAGATTAGCATTAGGTTGAGAATTACCATTAAGGGGTACAGTTACCTTAATATCTTGTCCATTCACTTGTTGCGCCCAACTAGCGCTGGTGAGAAATAACGGTGAAGACAAGCACAACAAACCAACTGTCGCTTGAGCGATCGCAGAGCGACTCCTTCCTAGGAGTATTGCATTCCAACGAACTCGAATCGGGAATTTTGAATAATTAGATTTAATCATAGGTGTAGGTTAGTAAGTTCATTTGCAAGATCAATACATCACTAGCGATCGCAATTACGAAAATCACCTACTTAGCACTAAAAATTTTAACTAAATCCTCATTTCTTAAACTTCATACAGTTTTACAAAAAAATTGCGTAAACAAAACTTCCACCAGTGTAGGAATATATAGAGCAACTAAATTAATCACTATAAAAAATGAAATTAACACTATCAGGTCAAATATTGACAGGGATTGTGGGGTTTTGTGGTGTAGCAATACTTACTTTGTCCGCATCTGTAGCACCTGCTAATGCTACACAGATGACAAGTATTTTGAAAACAGAGCAAACCATAACCACAAAAGCTGATGATTTCTACAATCAGGGAGTCAATAAATATAGTCAAGGAGATTTAGAAGGTGCGATCGCAGCTTTTTCCGCAGCTATTAAACTTGACCCTGATGATGTGATCTCCTATGTTAACCGGGGCTATACGCGCTACGATTTAGGAGACAAAAAGGGAGCAATACAAGATTTCAGCGCCGCAATTAGCCTCAACCCTGGTAATGCTGTTGCTTATGTTAATCGCGGATATAGCCGCTATGACTTGGGAGATAGCCAAGGAGCCATCAAAGATTACAATACAGCGATCGCTCTTGATCATAGCAATACCCTTGCCTACTACAATCGAGGTTTAGCTCGTAATCAAGTAGGAGACAAAAAGGGAGCAATACAAGACTATACCACAGCAATTCGCCTCAATCCTAATGATACCCTTGCCTATGTAGGTCGAGGTAATGTCCGCGATGAACAGGGAGATCATAAAGGAGCAATAGAAGACTATAGCCAAGCACTTCACCTTAATCCCAATGAAGCTTTTGCCTACTACAACCGAGGTGTGACCCGCTATAATCAGGAAGACTCTTTAGAAGCTATAAAAGATTTTAAGAAAGCCGCAAATCTATTTTTACAACAAGGAAACACCACACAGTATCAACATATCTTAGAACTAATTACTAACATCGAGCAGCAAGCAGGCGAAAGCTTCGTTAGTATTTAAATAATCCTTTGTTTGTAGTGAGGACTTTAGTCCTTATTCTGAGGACTGAAGTCCTCACTACAAACTTAAGATAATTGTTTAAAAAACCGCTATTTTTATACCGTCACAGCAGTCTGTTTACTATAATACTCCTTGGTTGCATACACGCTAACAATGCTGTCACCAATGAGAAAAAATCTACCTTCTTTCTCATATTTAGAAAACTGCAAACACGGATATATTGTAGCAAGTTCTTCCGCAGTAATTGCCTTTGCCTTCATTTTTTTTGGTAACAATCCAGTAGAACCGATATACAATACCAAAGGACTGACTTTTTCCCGGTAAATCGCCGAGGTAAATTCCTCTAATTTTTCACTTGCACTAAATAGAGCTTCTATCAAAGCATTTTTGTTTCCGCTTTGAGCATCACGTTGTTCCTGCAAAAATCGTACCAAATCACCAGCATCAATTTTGGTCAAAATACTAGCAGCAATCCCGTTGTTTTCTAGTCCGAGAAAATCATCAAAAATTGGTTTCATGAATTCATCCACAGGAGTAATTTTTATCCGGGACGACAATTGCTTGTGTCTAAAAGCAATTTTTTCATGAAACATCAGATCAAAGCTAGGCTTGAAGATAATTTCCCCAGTTTCTTTGTGATAAACTTCATACATCCTATCAAGAAACTTGTTAGCAGAATGTAGTTTACCAAGATTCAGAATCTCTTTGCTACCAATATCAATTTTGTAGCTAATGCGTGTATCAATCTTCTCTCTAACGAGGGCTTGTTTAATGTTGATGTATTCGTTAGTTGTCGGGAAATTGAGATTAATATTTTTGGAAAGATAATGCTTTCTCAACTCTTCTAACTGTTCTGGAACAAAGATATCTGACTCTTTTTTCAAAAGTGCAGAAATGATACTTATAAGTACTTTTGCTTCTGCAAGTTGATAGAATACACCATCAATACTGCTGTAATGTCTATCAGCAGGTACAAGGGGTAAATTATCTAATCTGATCGTATATTCACAACGAAAATCATACTCTTCGTTTTCTATTACACCTTTTGCTTTGAGTAAATCAAAGGTTTTTTTGTTGCTAATCTTAACTTGTAGTGATTTTACATTGACTGTGCCTTCACTAACAATAGTGTAATTATTAAAACTATTTAGTTCATTTACCAATAAACCTGCTACTTCACCAATGGGGATTTGATCTTCTGTTTTGATCAATGTGACTTTGCGGGTAATCAGCATGTTGATATTGGCTGTGTTATGGTTAAGTTCAAACGTACCCATACCAACATATTCACCATTGTCGATATATTGCGTTGTCAGCCAAGGCTGAATAATATTACCTTTTTCATCTCTGTAACCTTGAACTCTTTTGACACCTTTTCTTGGATAATTTACTTGGAGATGTTTAAGGTTGATGATTATGCTATGGCGATTTGATTCTAACAGTTTGAGCAGTTCCAATAGAGAAATTATATTGTTTATTTTTCCAGATATGCGTTTGCGACGTTGAGAAGACATGACACGATTTTTGGCAGCTTTTGTTGCCATAATTAACCTACCTTGGTTTACTTAAATATGAATTTCAATAAAATGTTATAATTGGCATATAAATAAATCTTTGGGCATGGCACAAATGAGGAATCAATTAATCCCACGAAGCTAATGAGTGAATTCTTTGTTAATAGATAAAATTAATTCATTCCGTAAACATGCAACACCAATTTTCCAGCGTGCGCTCATGTAAGGAAAATGGTAAATTCCCATTACACACTCAATTCTTTTCTTATATAGTACAATTGTATCATAATAAATAATTTGTAGCGACTGTCTTAACTGATATCTTTCCACCAAGCCCAATCTTCCGCCAGGAAATTTAATTTCTTGTCGTATATCGTTGCAAGCATTCCAACAGTGCTAATATATCTGGTATAGGCTTTATCTGGCGATTGAATTGTAGTTAGTTTCATTAATTTTGACGAGTTCGTAGTCAGCACAAAGCGTGCTTCCAAATCTAGAACTAAAGTCATGACTACGAACTTATTTATCCAAGATAATTATTCAATAAACATTAACAGGTGTGAACATGGCACAAAAAATTGTTTACGGAACAATTAGAGAAGATGGCATAAAGCAGGGTGGGGAAGGATTTGAAGTTACATCATCTGAAACAGGTTCTTATGTAATTACTTTTTCAGAAAGTTTTCTTGGGCCTCCATCTGTAGTAGCGACTCTTAAGGATTGGGGCGCAGATAATCAAATTGTTGTCAAGGATATAGACCAAAATAAATGTCAGGTGATCATTTGGGATCTGGGAATTAAACAACTAGCTGGGACAGGTGCGCCAGAATTGGCTGTTACGAAAGAAAAATCGGCGTTTAATTTTATTGCGATCGGTGAAGGTAATTCGTAACTCCCGGTTATGTCTGCTGGCTAAAGAATTGAGTACAAATCAGTATCTTAGACTACAAAAGATGAGTGCGATCGCCCTGTAAGGAAAAACTTTTTGGTTTACTAAAAATGGAATTTTGCTTTCTCAAAAAGAGCGATCGCACTCTTAGCAAAAGCCGTTACCCAAAACGCCCTGAGACATAATCGCGGGTGCGCTCATCAAGGGCTGTAGTAAAGATTTGTGATGTTGCTCCAAATTCAATCATTTGACCAATGCGGCTTTCATCGGTGCTGAAGAAAGCTGTAAAATCTGAAACGCGAGCCGCTTGCTGCATATTATGAGTGACAATAGCAATTGTTAATTCTCCACGC
Organism: Nostochopsis sp.; assembly: GCA_051172755.1. Lineage (GTDB taxonomy): Bacteria > Cyanobacteriota > Cyanobacteriia > Cyanobacteriales > Nostocaceae > Pelatocladus. The sequence goes on from JBMNDX010000001.1 coordinate 667,029, forward strand.
AAAGTATGAATTAATTCTTCGATTTTCATAGTTGCGATGGGGTCAAGGGCTGAACAAGGTTCATCCATCAGTAAAACTTTTGGCTTAACCGCTAAAGCACGAGCTATACACAGCCGTTGTTGTTGACCACCCGAAAGTCCTAAAGCAGATTTCTGCAATTTATCTTTGACTTCATCCCACAAAGCAGCAGATTTGATTGCTGATTCAACTATTTCATCTAATTCTATTTTGGGACACCATCGAGCAATTTTAACCCCGTAAGCAACATTTTCGTAAATGCTCATGGGAAATAAATTTGGTTTTTGAAATACCATCCCAATTTGACGACGCAACCGATTAATATTCACACGACGATCATAAATATTTTGACCAAAAAATTCCAGCTTTCCTTCTACTCGAACTTCCCCTTCTAATTCTGCAATTCGATTTAAAGATTTAATAAAAGTAGATTTCCCACAACCGCTAGGGCCAATAATAGCTGTGATTTGGTTTTGATAAATATTTATTGAGATTGATTCGAGTGCCTTGGTATTACCATAGTAGAAGTTAAGATTTTTGACCGTGATGGCTGGAACTAACTTACTCATAATAGACTAGTTTATAGTTAGATATAGGAATCTGATTTGGTTTCTGAGCTTACTAGTTGAGCTAGGGAACGGCGAACAAGAAACTCTTAATATAAACTGTAATAAGTTATATCAAAAAATCAAATGAGAATCCTATAATTAAGACTAAGTAATATTTATTGAGGCATAATAAAAATATTTTGAATCCGTTATAAATACCTCTACAATACCCTATTTTTTCTTGTTTTGTTAATCACTAATCGGGAAATAATACTAGTAAATAACACTAAACTTAATAATACTATACATGCAGTCCAGATTAGTTGATTTTTTTCTGGTGATGGATCATTATAAAGGTTAAAAATTAAGACAGATAGCGATGCTGTGGGACTAAATAAATCCTGTGACCAATCTAGGCTAAATAAAGCGGTAAAAAGCAAGGGTGCTGTTTCACCTGCGGCACGGGCTATAGCTAATAATATACCAGTAGTGATGCCAGGTATAGCAGCAGAGACTACAATCCGAAAAGTAGTTTGAAAACGAGTTCCTCCCAAAGCTGCTGATGCTAGACGCTGAGGAACAGGAATCAACTTTAGTGCTTCCTCGGTTGTTAAGATAACAATGGGTAGCATGATGACAGCCAGAGCAAAACCACCTGCGATCGCACTAAATGATTTCGTTAATAAAACTATCACGCTGTAAGCAAATACGCCCACAACAATAGAAGGAACACCAGTCAAAATCGTGGTGATAAAGCGAACAAAATTTACTGTTTTTGCTCCCTGACTAAATTCTGCTAAATATATACCTGTGACAATCCCAATGGGAATGCTAATGAGTGCAGCAATCAGCACCATTGTAAAAGTACCAACAATTGCGTTGGCAAATCCATTATCAATCACTGATGTCACAAACATTTCTGGTTTTAGTCCAGAAGTACCCCGGACTATAATTTCCCATAAAACTGATAGCAAAGGTAGTAATGCTAAACCTGTAAAAATAAAGGCGATCGCAGTCATGCCATTATTAAATAACAGCCGTTTTAAGGGTAAAGAAGCTAATAATTCTGTTGCTAAAGATTCATTTGTTTTCATGTGGAGATCGGGGATTGGGGATTCTCCTTACGGAGACGCACTCGCGTTCGGGGATTGGGGACAAGAGAGAAAACCAACAACTAACAACTAACAACTAACAACTAACAACTAATTTTTTTTGCTCCCAACTATTTGTACTAACAAGACAGCGCCGATATTTACAGCTAAAGTTAAGGCAAATAAAATTAAAGCTAAATATGTGAGAGAACCAACGTGTAATCCAGTTTCAGCTTCTGCAAATTCGTTGGCTAATACCGCAGGAATTGAATAAGCAGGATCAAGTAAGGAAGTACTAATAACAGAAGAGTTTCCTATGACCATTGTGACAGCCATTGTTTCACCCAAGGCTCTCCCTAATGCCAACATTGTTGCACCTACAATTCCAGAAAAACCTGCTGGTAACAATACTCTAAAAATACTTTCCCAACGTGTACCACCTAAAGCCATTGATGCACTGCGTAATTCTTTTGGGATGACTAGCAATACCTCACGAGAAATTGCAGCCAATGTGGGTAAAATCATAATGGCAAGAATAATGCCAGCAGTTAATATATTTAACCCAGAAGGCTCTACAGTATTAAATAATGGTATCCAATTAACATTAGTCGCTAGCCATTTTTGTAAGGGTTCAATAAAGGGAATAAAAACAAAAATACCCCACAATCCAATAATGACACTGGGAATTGCTGCGATTAATTCAACAACAAAAGCTAAAGTTGCTCGCAACCATTCAGGGAGAAAATCTTCGCTTGTTACTAACGATACTGCTAGCCCTATTGGTATTGCTAATAAAACTGCGATCGCACTACTAACTAAAGTTCCATAAATATAAGGTAAAGCACCAAACAGTTTATTGGGTACATCCCAATCTTGACTCCATAAAAACCCAAATCCAAACTTCATAATTGCTGGATGAGCCTGATCATAAATAACCCAACTCATCCAAAATAATATAAGTACTGTTAAAGCAGCAAAACTATAAACTATCCAAGTGAAACCTTGGTCTATGAGGTAATTTTTTCCTTCAATAATTGTAATGTCAATACTAGGATCAATTTTATTTGGCTGCTTCGGGTCATTTTGATAGGCTGAACCAGATGAATTCGTCATTTATTGTTGATTGTTAGTTGATGGTTCAATACTAATCGGGTAAGGATTTTTCGTCATAATTTTGTCAATGTAGAGACGCGAAATTTCGCATCTCTACAGGATTTAAATGTCTAACTAATATCCTAATTAAATTAGCAAATGATTAATTACTTGACACTGCTATTTACAGTATTGATAACATCATTTGCGACATTAGAGGGGATAGAAGTATAGTTCAAATCATCATTGAACTTTTGACCTTTAGTCAGAACCCACTTAACAAAGTTTTTCACAGCTTGGGCTTTAGCAGGATCTTTGTAGCTCTTATAAACCATAATCCAAGTTAAGCCAACGATGGGATAACCTTGACTAGGATCGCCAATAAAAACACGATAATTACTAGGAAAGCTGACAGTAGACAAAGCAGAGTTTGCAGCTTGTAAAGAAGGAGCTACAAATTCTCCTTTTTTATTTTGTATTTGTGCTGATTTGAGCTTGTTTTTATTAGCGTATTCATACTCCACATAGCCAATAGAACCAGAAGTACGGCTTACCAAAGCTGCTACACCTGGGTTTCCTTTACCTTTAAGAGCGTTTGAGAGAGTCCAACTTGGAGATTTACTAGTACCAATTCTGCCTTTGAAATAAGCATTAATATTGGTTAAATGGTTGGTGAAAATGAAAGTTGTACCGCTACTATCAGCACGAACCACAGCTTTAATTGGTAGATTTGGGAGATTCACACCAGGGTTATCTGCTTTAATTTTCGCGTCGTTCCATTTAGTAATTTGACCAGAGAAAATACCTGGTAATGTTGTACGAGATAATTTCAGGTTGCTTACACCCGGAACATTGTAAACAACAGAAACCGCACCACCTGCGGTAGGTACTAAAATGACTCCCCGTTTGACTTTAGCTATTTCAGCATCGGTCATAGCAGCATCACTAGCACCAAAATCAACAGTCCCAGCAATTGTTTGATTCACACCACCACCACTACCAATTGCTTGATAGTTAAGTTTCATGTCTGGCATATCTTTTTTGATTTCACGGGCATATCTCTCATACAATGGAGCAGGAAAAGTTGCGCCTGCGCCATTAAGAGTTAGAGCTTGAGCGATCGCTGCAAACAAAGGACTAAATGCAACAGCCGCCGTCAGAACTGAAGTAGTAGCTACACGATTAAAAGCGCTGATAGAAAAACTCATATTTCCTCAGATTGAATGACCAAATTTATGCTGAAATCTCAACCTGAAATAAAACTACATTCTTTGTAGTTAAGAAAAGTTTATGGATGACTTAATTGATTGATAAAAAATAGTTAAATTTTTATCTTATTTAATATTTTCTCAAGAAAAATCAAGTTAGGATGTTGCTATAAATCAATATTATTTCTTAAACTTATAAGACTTACGCACTGTACAAAATAACCATCTTGTGAATTAAGGTAAATACGTTTTTTCAGGTTTTTAGAGGTCGCTTTTGATAGAAGAGCGATCGCCAAAATATGATTGAAAAACCTAGCTATAAGCCTTGAAAAATATACCTATTATTTTGGCTTTTCTGTCAATGCGTAAGTCCGAATTTATAAAAGTAGAGACGCTTACTTTTGGGGTTGATGAGACGCGACATTTTGGGGTTGATTTAGACGCGACATTTTGGGGTTGATTTAGACGCGACATTTTGGGGTTGATTTAGACGCGACATTTTGGGGTTGATGAGACGCGATATTTTGGGGTTGATGAGACGCGATATTTTGGGGTTGATTTAGACGCGACATGTCGCGTCTCTACTAATCAACATATTACATCCCATTGCCAATTAAAATAAAACTTGCCCAGTAGTAGGGATGATCGTAAATACTATCGATTAATGATAATTGGGCTTTTTGTAGGGCTGCAACTTTGCTGAGTTTATCTTGTTTTAGTCCGGCGTAGAAAGCATTCATCAGAGCTTGTGTACCGTCATCAGAAACTTGCCATAATGAAGCGATCGCAGCTTTTGCACCTGCTTCTTGCATCACATAGCCAAATCCCAAAATCTCTATACCATCGCCTAACTCTCCTCCTAAACCAGTTTCGCAGGCGCTCAATACCACTAAATCAGCATTAGAAAGATTCCAAAATCGTAAATCCCGAAAACTCGCCGCATTCCCATCACCAAACAAAATGAAAGATTCATTCGGCGCACCCGGCAAAAAAGCCGCATGAGTTGCAAAATGGAGAATAGGAAAATTGCTCATTAGCTTTAAAGTTTCTTTTTCGGTAAACTCTGAATTAATTAACTTCGCTGAACCAGGAAACGCTGACGTCACATTTTCGATTTCTTTCCCCGCAAAAGGTAATCCACCCAGCTTGAAAGTACGTTTACCAACTTTGATATCGTAATTTCCCCGCGTAAAAGCACCTGCTAATATCTTCAAATTTTGTGGACGTTCTTTTAAATCGGTGAGACTCAGAGCAGTAATATTATTTACCCGATAATTCTGCACTAACCACTCTTTGCCATCATAAAGCGCTGCCAGGGGTATGTAGCGTAATTCTCCATCCGGTGCGTAAATAATGGTTTTTGTATTAGCTTCCTTTAGAGCAGGTTCAATCGGTCGAATTAACCAATTATAAAGTTTCTGTCCTGGTTTTTTAGCATCTGTTGCTGGATCTTCTAAAGCTTTGCGGAATTCCTCAATTGTCCGGTTGAGTTCTTGGCGTTTTACAGGTACAGAACGACGGATTGGGGGTGTATAGGGAGTAACTAAAACTAATTCCAAGCGGTCTTCTAGAATTAAAGGATAAAGTAAAACCGCATTTACATCTAGTTGCTTAATAAAATCTTGCAGACGTCTGAGTATTTTAGGATTAAGATTTTCGCCACCAGTAGTCCGATTGAGTTCTTGAACATGAGCCATAACTTCTGGACTATCGCTAAATGTGAGAAAATCTTTTAAAGTTTCCCTTTGAGCAGCTTCAAGTTCTTCTCTGCGTGTCTCTTGTTGGGGGGTGCGGTCTTTTTCAGGAATCTTTTGTAATTCACTCAGTTCTTTACCCTGTTTAACCACAACAGAAATTTCCTGATTAAATTTATCTACAACCTGCTGTTCTGGTTGCAGATATTCCATACGCTGTGGTGTTTTGACTTTGTCTCGGACATTGTTTAGATAACCATCTAGTTCTTGGACTTTGAGTGAGTCAACAGCTATTTGTGCTTCGACTACACGGTTTTGCTTGAGTAACAAATCAGCTAAATGGCGATAGGTATTTATGAACCTGTTTCTAGAAAACTGCTGAATTGGTTTTTGCGGGGATAGTTTAGAATCAAAGTCCACTCCCTCCAAAGCATTAATCGCTTGCTTGTAAAAAGCGATCGCTAACTCTGGCTTTTGTTGTGCTTCCAAAAGAGAAGCTATTTCCTGAAAAATTTCTGCTTGGGCTTGCATATTATCAGTTTCTTTACCCATCACCAAAGCTTGTTGATAAAGCTTCTGTGCTTTGGTATAAACACCAGTTTTATAGTAAATTACACCTATGTGACTGAGAATTTCCATTTCCTCAGTCTTGTTATCAGTTTCTTTCGCGATCGCCAAAGCTTGCTGATCATACTCTAAGGCTTTAGGATACTCGCGCAATTTCTCGTAAGTTTGCCCAATATATTTAAGAGTAGTAATCTGGTTTTGACGCTCCCCAGTTTCTTTAAAAATAGCTAAAGCCTGTTCCAAATGTGCTAAAGCTTCGCGATAATTACCTTGATTAAGCTGTTGCAGTCCTTGTTGTTGTAACTGCAAAGCCTCTTTTGTACGACCTTGCGTTGTTGATGTCTCTGTTATCGGAGACTGCGGAATCGAGAAATCACACGCAACCAGGAAAGTTAGACAAAGTATAATCAGGACAAGACGTTGAAAAAGGTAAAACATTGGTAAGCTCTCCAATCAACAGGAGTGCTAATGATTTCTTTAGTTATATCAAGTCCGCGCTAAATTTTGATACCAAAACTCCGCGCTCCTCTGCGTTTACCTTTGCGTCCCTCTGCGTTTTAAATCGCTACGCTTTTACACAAAGCTGTACTTAGTCATTGAGTTTATACAGAGAATAAATTCTCTGCGAGAGACGCTACAGCCAATTATTAAATCACAAAATAGTGCTGATTTCTTTCAAATAAACCCTAGTAAATGGTTCATCTTCCCCCAATGTATACTCTTCAATTAAACCTTGGCGATGAATTGAAATAGTCTCTCCTTTTCTAATTACCACAGTTGAATTTTCCAAGACATCCCGCATCAGCATCATCTCGATTTCTGTAGGATTATTCAGCACTACTAAATTGCTGCGATCATAGAACATACCCTCTTTTTCTAAGATATCATTTGGGTACTCAGCAATTAATAAATCTAGTTTCGGATTACGCAACAAAGTATAGACATTGCTATTGTAATTTTGGTGCAAATATTTTTCGGATCGATTCACAAACACACCTTCGCGACAAACAGCTCCTATTGTCCAATTTGGATTTTGCAAAAGAATATGATCAATAGTTTCTTGTAGCTCTTTAAGTGAAATTTGATTAAAGGTGAGAATTGGTATCCTGGAATCAGCATCTGTCTTAAAAAAGGTTTCTAAAATATATGTAGGTACATCCACACTTTCACCAACTGCGGGGTTAAGATGCATCAAAATACCAGGAGCAGCATTGATTTCCAAAATGGCAAAATCACTGTCTTTCCATGATTGAGAAAGATTTTCGGAAATGACATCAATCCCAAGACAAACTAACCGAAAGTGCTGGGCAATATCTTGTGCCAAAATAATATTATCAGAGTGAACATTGCGTGTAGCATCAATGCTCATACCACCAGCAGAAAGATTAGCAACTTTGCGAAGATAGACTGTTCTGTCTGTGTCAATCACGCTATCTAAGGACAAACCCTGTTCATTTAGATATAGTTCCATCGCCTCATCACACTGAATCTTACTCATGGGTGAGGTGGGTGTGTCTAAACGAGCAGATTTATTATTTTCTTTTTCAATTAACTCATCAATTGTTGAGTAGCCGTCACCAATAACTGATGCTGGACGGCGTTCGGTAGCGGCGACGAATCTACCATTTACACACAGCAAGCGGTGATCTTTACCACGAATACTTTTTTCTACGATGATCTGGATTGGCTCATTTTCAGGAATAGCTTTGACTGCTCTGCCATAAGCAACTTCTAAATCATCTTCATCTTGCACATCTGCGGTTACACCAATACCTTTGTGACCAACTACAGGTTTGACTGCGACTGGATAACCAATTTCTCTGGCTACCCTAAAAGCTTCCTTTTCGGAGAAAATTATATCACCTTTGGGTACTGGAAAACCTAAGATTTTTAAGAATTCTTTACAGTTATCTTTGCGGGTAGTAAAATCTGAGTCTAGGTGACTATCACTGTCAAATGTTGTGGCAACACCGCGAATTTGTTTTTTACCGTAACCGTATTGTGTTAATCTTTCTTCCCATATATGAAAGGTAGGAATTGCTTTTTTAGAAGCTGTTCGCAATAAAGCGTAAATTGTGGGACCACCGTAAGCAGAAAGTCGAAATTTTTTTTGCAGCGTCCGTAATTGTTGTTCAAACTCTATGTCATCTTCGCGAGTAATAGCTTCAAACCAATCCCAAACAAAATAAGCTACAGAGCGCGTTGTGTCTTCGTGTAGGGATTGTACAGCGATTTTGGTATATCGACCATTGGGTTGGATACTCCAGCGATCAAGGTGCAAATCCATATCTAGTTTATTTACTTCTGACACAGTGCGCGCAAACAGTTGAGCATGAGAATCATAGGTTTCGTTTTTGAGTTGGGGATAGCGATCGCCAATAATTTCCACATAATCTGCAACAGGTTGCGATCGCCAAGACTCTGTCGGAGCAAAATCAAATACTAGCGCTCCCGTATTTAAGTAAGGGTTCGAGCCAATATAGTGCTGAAAGTTGAAAATATCAAAAGCATCTGTTTTTCTAGCATTGATGCGGACTGCATCGGTACTTCTATCTTGAACCATTGACTATATACCTTTGGCGAAACACTCTGATGTCTTGATGTGAACTTGCGTTGATCGAGATTTACTGCAAAATCAATTTGTCAAAGTTACTGTGTGTCCAGGCGCCACTGTAACGCTATTGAGAAAATTTTTAAACTATCTCAAGGTATAAAGGTTAAGAGTGGGACAGAAGGGAGAAAATAGAAAAATAACCATCAACCACCAATCAACAACCAACAAATCAAACTATTTATAACTTTTGAATGGTGCTATATGATCCCCAAATACATATAAATAATAGAATGAACAAGTAAAATCAAAAAGACTTAGGAGACAGCAGATTATGAATGTCACCAAAGCTGCTCTCAGAAAAGAAGTTCACTATCTAGCTGAGGAAGCTTTTCACCGTAAGTTAATTTCTGGCTTTGGAGATGGACCAGATGTTAACGAATATCAAATAGTCTTTCAAGGAAAACCCAGACATTTACCATTGGAAGAAGCACACTCTTTTTTAGTCGATCTGCTGTTTAACAACTAAGTAAGTTAGATTTCTTGTTCAAAAAAATAGCTGAGAAAATTGTATTAAATCATCAAATTACTCAGCTTTGAACCGATGTACTCCCGTGTTCTCCAGTGCGGGAGTCTTATTGACTGATTCAACATAAATAATTATGAATTTTTCACCAAAATTAGTAATTATTGGCTCGTTTTTTGATAAGAACTCATACTTGGAGGCGCTATGCTAGAGAACCATCCTAAAGGACAGTTGGTAATTATTGGGGGAGCAGAAGATAAAGAGGGAGACTGTCAAATACTACGAGAGTTTGTCCGTCGTGCTGGCGGTACTAAAGCCCAAATTGTGATTATGACAGCAGCAACAGAACTACCCAGAGAAGTAGGAGAAAATTATATAAGAGTCTTCGAGCGGCTAGGAGCAGAAGATGTTCGGATAGTTGATACAGAAACTCGTGATGATGCTTCTTCGTCTACTGCTTTGGAAGCAATTAATAAAGCAACAGGAGTATTTTTCACTGGCGGAGATCAAGCAAGAATTACTAGTATTCTTAAAGATACGGAAATCGATACAGTTATTCACAAACGCTTTTCTGAAGGCTTAGTAGTGGGAGGGACAAGCGCTGGAGCTGCTATCATGCCAGATGTCATGATTGTAGAAGGTGATTCGGAAACAAACCCTCGTATTGAAATTGTGGATATGGGTCCAGGTTTAGGCTTTTTACCTGGAGTAGTAATTGATCAACATTTCTCCCAACGAGGACGTTTAGGAAGGTTAATCTCAGCTTTGGCACAACAGCCTGCTGTACTAGGATTTGGTATTGATGAAAATACCGCGATGGTTGTGACTGACAGCAAAATTGAAGTAATGGGAGAAGGCTCTGTAACAATTGTAGATGAATCAGAGGTAGTACATAACAATATTGACGAGATATTGAAAGATGAAGCTTTAGCATTTTGTGGAGCAAGACTTCATATTTTGCCACACGGATATAAATTTGATTTAAAAACTCATAAACCAATTTTCAATGGTCAATCTTTACCTTCACAGCCAGTAATTACCGAATAAAAAATATTGGTGTTCAGAATATAAAGTGTGAATTTAGGCGATCGCATAATTCATATAATCATTTAGCTACGCCAGACAAATTCAACGAATGTAAGTAAGTCGGCGGGAATAAACATCACCTACAATATGGTGATAAGACCACAATCCTTTGTAGAGACGCGTAGCAATATCCCGCAGGGTAATTTCGCGTCTCTACAGACCATTTTTTGTACCAAAAATCCTTAACACCAAGCGTATTGACTTATATTACGAAAAGTAAAGATGCCTGAAACCTTTACCAATTACCAATGACAAATGATGACCCCAACTAGTGAGCTTTATTTGTGCCGACTTACTTATGAGGAACAAACTGATTTTGCAGAGGTTTTTTTGAGTTTGACATCGGTTAAGGTAAATTAGAGTGCAGTTGCTCACACAATAGAAATAACAATATCTTCATCCTGGAAAAATACCTACCTGTGAACACGCCTATTACCCCATCCGCCGCTACTCAAACTCGCAAAGCCGACCACATCCGCATTTGTCTAGAAGAAGACGTACAATTCCAACAAACTACCAATGGGCTAGAAAAGTATCGTTTTAGCCATTGTTGTTTACCGGAACTCGATCGCAATGAAATTGATCTCAGTACTAATTTTATAGAGAAGAAATTAGGCGCACCGTTGTTAATTTCCTCGATGACTGGAGGAACCCCAGAAGCAGGGATGATTAACCATCGGCTAGCAGAAGTTGCTCAACACTATAAATTTGCTATGGGTGTCGGTTCTCAACGCATAGCTGTCGAAAAACCTTCTGTAGCTGAAACCTTCGCCGTCCGCAAATATGCGCCGGATGTTCTTCTATTTGCCAATTTGGGTGCTGTTCAACTCAACTATGATTACGGTTTAGAAGAATGTCTGCGAGTTATTGATATCCTGGAAGCTGATGCCCTGATTTTGCACCTTAACCCACTACAAGAGTGTATTCAACCCAAAGGTGATACAAATTTCAGAGGTTTACTTGACAAGATAGCTATTTTATGCAATAAAATCACAGTTCCTGTGATTGCCAAAGAAGTAGGCAATGGTATTTCAGCAACAATGGCAGAAAAACTGATTGCAGCAGGAATAAAAGCAATTGATGTAGCTGGTGCAGGTGGCACTTCTTGGGCAAAAGTGGAAAGTGAACGAGCAGAAAATCCTTTACAGCGCCGTTTGGGTCGAACCTTTGCAGATTGGGGTTTCCCAACGGCGGAGTGCATCACCAGTATTCGCGCAGTTGCACCAACAATACCTCTAATTGCCTCCGGTGGATTGCGTCATGGACTGGACGTAGCAAAAGCTTTGGCATTAGGAGCAGATATAGCTGGTTTAGCAATGCCATTTTTGCAAGCGGCTGCTTCCTCAGAAGCTGCTGTTTACGACTTGGGTGAAGTATTAATTGCTGAAATCACCACAGTGCTATTCTGTACTGGCAACGCTACTATTAAACAATTACAATCTTCAGGGAGTTTAGAACCCATAAAATAAGTATAAAGCTGTTAGTGGTTAGTGATTTTTCACCAATGACCAATCACCAATGACCAATGACCAATGACTAAGTAAGTCGGCGAGAAAAATTCAATGTATATGAAGAAATATAAATTGGCTGTAGTGTGTATTATGCCTTAGGAATCGCGCACCTTGAATTCTTGACGGTGCGTTACGCTGCGTGACAACGCACCCTAAATTGAAATTTCTTAACATAGCTAGAAATATTAGCGCCGACTTACTTAATGACCAATGACAAATGACCAATAATTAATAACCAATAAAAACAATATGCAGAATTTTATTAAACAAACTTTTGCTAGCTTAGTTGGAAGTATCTTGGGATTATTTATTTTTTTTGGTCTAGGGACTACAGGACTGTTGTTCCTTTTATTTGCAGTCTCTAAAGATGTTGGACCAGTCGTCAAAGATAAGTCAGTGGTAGTTTTTGACTTGTCAACAAAAATTACTGATGGGGAGCCAAGTTCTAGCGAATTGCTCCAAAAAGCAATCTCAGGTGAAGAAGAACAGCAGATGAGCCTCCGCACTGTTCTGGATGCTATCGAAAAAGCACGGCGTGATCGACGTGTTGTTGGTATTTATTTAGATGCGACTCGTCTTTCTGAAAGTGAAAACACAGCAGGCTTTGCTACTTTTAAAGAAATTCGCCAAGCGCTAGAAAAGTTTCGTGCTGCTGGTAAGAAGGTAGTAGCCTATGGTATGGACTGGGGAGAACGGGAATATTACCTAAGTTCGGTAGCCGATACAATTGTGCTTAACCCATTGGGAGCAATGGAAATCAATGGCTTGAGTTCCCAACCGATGTTTTTAGCAGGCGCATTACAAAAATATGGTATTGGGGTGCAAGTTGTGCGAGTAGGAAAATTCAAAGGAGCAGTTGAACCCTTTATACTTACTCAGCTAAGTTCAGAGAATCGCCAACAAACTCAAAAATTATTAGATGATGTCTGGATAGAGTGGCGTAATGCAGTGGGAGATAGTCGTAAAATTACTCCTGGAAAATTGCAGGCGATCGCAGATGATCAAGCCTTTTTACAAGCAGATCAAGCCAAGAATAATGGGCTGGTTGATAAACTTGGATATTTTGATGAAGTGGTTAACGATCTCAAAAAGTTGACAGATAGCGACAAGGATGACAAAACCTTTCGACAAATTTCCCTAAGTGAATACGCGCAAGTCGCCGGTAAGTCTTTAGGAACAGAACGCAATTCTCAAAACAAAATTGCTGTAGTTTATGCTGAGGGAGAAATTGTTGATGGTCAAGGTAACGATGGAGAAATAGGCGGTGATAGTTTTGCCAGAATTTTCCGCAAACTACGACAAGATGAGGATGTTAAAGCGATCGTCCTAAGAATCAACAGTCCTGGTGGTAGTGCGACAGCAGCAGAAGTCATGCAAAGGGAAGTACGCTTAACTGGCGATCAAAAACCAGTTGTTGTGTCGATGGGTGATGTTGCTGCTTCTGGTGGATATTGGATCGCTAGCGACTCTAACCGTATTTTTGCTGAACCCAATACAATTACAGGTTCAATAGGTGTGTTTGGACTGCTGTTTAATGCCCAAAAATTAGCCAATGACAACGGCATCAGTTGGGATACAGTTAAAACCGGACGCTATGCTGATAGTCAAACTGTTTCTCGTCCCAAAACTTCTGAAGAACTAGCAATTTACCAACGCAGTGTGAATAAAATTTACAATATATTTCTCGGTAAAGTTGCCCAAGGTCGGAAAATTCCTCAAGCAAAGGTAGCAGAAATTGCTCAAGGTCGGGTTTGGTCAGGTACAGCAGCCAAAAATATTGGTTTAGTGGATGAAATTGGTGGTTTAGATGCTGCTATTACCTACGCTGCTGGACAAGCAAAACTTGGAAATGACTGGGAACTACAAGAATATCCTAAATATGGAAGTTTGGGAGAACGCATATTAGGAAAAGTTCCAGAACAAACACACGCTGCTGTGAACTTAGAGCAGCAAAAACTCCAATTACCAGATCCCCTAGCAGCTGAATTACAAAAACTCAAAGCCGAGCTTACAACTCTACAAAACATGAACGATCCGCAGGGAGTGTATGCTCGTTTGCCTTTTAATTTGAAAATTGAGTAAATTATCCTATGAAACTAACCACTATCCACTAACCACTATCCACTATCCACTAACAAATGACCAAAAAACAAAAGTTTCCTTACTTAGTTGGTTCTAAGTGGACTGCACAAAAAAAAGTAGATGGTTGGCGACACTTCCAAGTTGTCAACCGTAAAAATCAAGGTAAGTGGGTATATGCCGAAATGGTTGCTTCTTGTGACCCTAATGTTCGTTTTTGGATTAATGCCAAGCTACTGGAAGATCGTTTCCAATGGTATCCTGGTTGGCAATCATTACAAGAAAGTAATTCTTAGTATAACTAGATACAACGATATACAACGATGCCCAATCTAGCAATAATTCTAGTGTGGTTCGTTCGAGCTAAACTTGATGCAGCCCGGTCGCGCTTTTAACCTTTAGCACCCTTATCTTCAGTTTTGTTGAACTAATTCTAAAATCCTTGCTGGCGTGAGTTCTTGCACATTATTCAAAACTATAGTTGCTCCTGCTTGTCGCAGTGTTTCAGCATAAGCATCACGCCGCGCTGTTGTTTCCTGGACATGTGGCGGTAGTACACCCACACCAATCCAAGTTTTTTCGGATTGGAGCGATGTCTGACGAGAACCTGCGTCCTGTCTACGCGCTTTCTCTACTGTATACATGTCAGCGACTGTATCTCCGATGTATACTATTAAAGACGATTTGTCAATATTATCTTCCAGCAGGCGAACAGTAGCAAAAAGTCCCGTTGGATCTGGTTTTCCTGGTGCATCTTCCATAGCAATTAATACCGGAGATCGTAAACCTAGACGACTTTGCAAAACGTAGTTAGCAGAACCACGAGTTGCACCACTGAAAAATCCCCAAACAATACCAGCTAAAGTCAGTTGATCAAGATAGCTAGGACTTAACAATAAAGGTTCATCACAAATATAGCCAGTGAAATTTTCAGGATCAGTACCTCGATAACGAGCTTGAAAAAAAGCAACAATATTTTTGTAGTCCAATCCCAATTGTTCGCGGGGCTGTCCTTGGGCTTCAAAATAGCGGTAAATTAACTCTTGAGACGCTTCCCAATCATTATTCCAAATTCCTTCAGACTTTAACTGATCAATATCTACTGATGTAGGGCGATACTCATCCTGAGTGAAATTTTCAACAGTATCCGCGAGCGCGCGACGATAAGAACCACTCACATCGCGCACAACACCATCAATATCAAAAATCACGATTATGTTCATAGTTGGTTGTTGGTTGTTGGTTGTTGGTTGTTTTTATGTTTTCTTCCTTGTCCCCGTTACCCATTACCGAATCCCCGAACGCGAGTGCGTCTTCGTTAGGAGAATCCCGAATCCCCAATCCCCTCATTCAATTTGTTCACCTGGCCAGGATTGCGATAGAATAAGCGATCGCTGTTGTTAGTAAGTATTGCCCGGAAATTTCGCGGAGGTGCGATTGTCAAAGTTCATTTTAAAAATTTTGTGGTTAGATGAAAACGTCGCCCTGGCGGTTGATCAGGTGGTAGGTAAAGGTACTAGTCCTTTGACTAAGTACTTTTTCTGGCCTAGAAATGACGCCTGGGAAGAACTAAAAAAAGAGCTAGAGTCAAAACACTGGATTACTGAGGTAGATCGGGTAGAGTTACTCAATAAAGCTACCGAAGTTATCAACTACTGGCAAGAGGAAGGTAGAAACCGCCCGATGTCAGAAGCGCAAGGGAAATTTCCCGATGTTGCTTTCACAGGTAGCGCCTAGTACTGCGAGATTAACCACTCTGCTGTTGTACAAGCTGCCATAGCTTGATAGTTTTATCCCTGCTGCCACTTACAATTATTTGTGCAACAGGGTTGACAGCAACAGTAGTTACTGAATCCACATGTCCAGTGAGAGTAGCAATTTTTTCTCCTGTACAGACTCTCCAAAGCTTGAGTGTATTGTCTCTACTCCCACTAATTAGCGTTTCGCCATCAGCGCTAAAAGCTACTGTTAGAACAGACCAGGAATGGCCTAGTAGTGTGTGAATTACCTGACCAGTATTTACATCCCACAATTTGATAGTGTTATCATCGCTACCAGTTGCCAAGATTTTACCGTCGGGACTGAAGGCGACTGTCAAAACTGCCCATGCATGACCACAAAGGCTATTGTATGGGCAGTTTTCAAATTTTTTCTGGGTTTGGGTGTGAAGCGAAGACAAATCCCAGAGGCGAATAGTTCTGTCAAAACTAGCACTAGCAAGTAGTTGATTTTGAGGACTAAATGCAACAGCACTTACCTGTAACTGATGTCCAGTTAGAGTCAAAATTTCTTCACCTGTTGTGACATTCCAAAATTTAACTGTTTTATCCCAGCTACCACTGGCTAAAATCTCCCCAAGGCTAAACGCAACTGATTTGACAGCGCTTGAGTGTCCCAAAAGGGTACAAATTTCCTCAAATGTGGTCAGATTCCATAATTTAATAGTTTGATCATCGCTTGCTGTTGCTAAAATATTTTCCTTGGGACTGAAAGCAACTGATTTCACAGCTTGGGAATGTCCCCTTAAGGTAGATATGAGTTTGTGGGTATTTAAATTCCATAATTTAATAGTTTTATCATCATGACCACTAGCTAATATTTGACCATCACGGCTAATAGCAACAGAATTTACATTACTCAAAACAGTTGAATATCCAGTTAGAGTATGCAAACATTCTTGTAGATGATTTTGAATTTTGCTTCGTTCCCTGGCTGATAGATTTTGAGACGAATAAATACCCAAGGCTTGCATGACTTCATCGGCTGACTGAAAGCGATGATTCACATCAATCTCTATCAGCTTGTTAATGATTGTGATTAAGCGATCGCTCACTTTCACGGTTAAATATTGTTGCCAAACCCAACAATTATTAGCAATATCAAATAAATCAAAAGGGGAAATATGGGTGAGTAAGTAAATACAAGTTACACCCAAACTATAAAGATCACTAGCAAAAACAGCATGATATTGCGTTTGTTCTGGTGCAGCATATTCTGGACTACCTAAGCTTTTTTGCTCTGATATTTGCTGATCTGAGAGTAATTTAGCTGTACTAAAATCAACTAAAAATAGATTCTCTTTTGTAAAGTTGGGAAAAGACCTCACAATAATATTTTCCGGTTTAATATCACAGTGAATAACATGGCGATCGCTAATAAATTTAATCACAGGTGACAAGCTTTCTAAAAGTTGCCAAATTTGACTTTCATGAAAAGCTCCCTGTTCTTCTACCAACGCAGCTAAATTCTTACCCTCTATCAACTCTTGTACTAAATAAAAATGATCATTTTCGGCGAAATATGCTAACAGTGTAGGAATTTGTGGATGTTTGCCCAATTCCTCTAATCGCTGTGCTGTTTGTACAAAAGTTTCAGGTGTATAATCTTGTTTTGCAAATTGTTGGACAACACAAAAAAATGGAATAGATTGACCTTCATCTACAGCGAGAAAAGTTTGACAATCTCTCCCTTGAACAATCGGTTTAATTAAGCGGTAACGTTCTTTTATAAATTTCAAAATAAAAAATTAAATTTGGTGATCTCGTAACCGAAAGAGCGATATCTACGACAAACTAAGCACTCACACCAAAATCAAACTAATTGTCCAACTTTTTCCCAAATACCTAACGTGATTTAATATCCGCGATCGCTCCTTTGGTCATTGCAGCGATCGCTTTATCAGTAGCTTTAGGCAAATGATAATACTTACCTCCGGCAGTTTTGGCTATTTCTTTCGCAAAGCCAGTGGAAACAAACTTACTTTCAGTATCAATCACCAATAATTGCATCCCCAATGCTCGGATTCTCGCAGCAATATTTAACAATTCAGCTTTGATATCTGGCTTTTCTCCCGGTTCTTGTGGTTCGCCCAAAGAACGGGACAAGGGAATATTACCCCGACCATCGGTGATCGCTACCAGCACAATTTGACCAATATCTCCACTCATTTGAGCATTCAATCCCACCCGCACAGCTTGTGTCAAACCGTGTGCTAGCGGTGAACCGCCACCACAAGGTAATCTCTCCAAACGGTTTCGCGCTAAAGCGATTGAACGTGTCGGTGGTAACAAAACTTCAGCCTGTTCTCCCCGGAAGGGAATCAAAGCTACTTGATCACGATTTTGGTATGCTTCCGTCAACAGTTGCATCACCGCACCTTTAGCAGACTGCATTCGGTTCAACGCCATTGAGCCAGAGGCATCTACAATAAATACTATCAACGCTCCAGCTTTACGTGCTAGCCGCTTCGAGCGAATATCGCCTTGTTCAATAAATACTCGCTTTTGTGCATCTCCTTGATGACGAGTGCGTCGTGCTTTTTGATACGGGGCGGCGGCTCGCATTGTGGCATCTACGGCAATTCGACGGACTTTGCCTTTAGGCAGCATTGGCTTAATGTAACGTCCCCGGTCTTCCGAGAAGATTAAACTACGACTCCCAGATTTCCCGTGTCGCTGTGCCATCTGAGCAAAATAAAGCACACTCTGATCCAGAACGACTCCTTCGGGGTCAAAGATAAATTCTTCTGGTATATTAGGCGGTTCTTGTTGTTCTTCGTTATCCTCCTCTTCCTCCTGTTCTTGTTCTTCGTCTTCAGGTTCTTGTTGATCTTGGGGAGGAGGTGGTGGTGGTGGTGGTTGTTGTTCATCGGGCGGGGGTGTCTGGATCTGAGTTGCCCGTGGTACTATGACTAATTCTACCGCTCGACGCAAATCATCGGCGTTGACTTGAGTGCGTCCATCCAACGCCGCAGAAGCTTTCGCCACCCGCACAGCAAATAATTCAGCCCGGTGTCCTTGAACAACGCCCCGAATTGCTTCTTCTACCAAGTAGGTAATTTGGTCGTGGGTAATGCAGACATCTTTCAACCATTCCCGCGCGAAGATAATTTGAGTTTTGAGGGAGTCGATATCTTCGCTGTATTGCTGGAGAAATTCTTGGGGAGATTGAGAGTAGGCGATCGCAACTTCAACTGCTTGCACTCTTTGGTCTAAACCCAAAACACCGTCAGCAGAAAGAACAATAGCAATTCTATCGAGTAAATGCTCCCGCAGAGCGCCTTCTTCTGGGTTATATGTAGCGATAAATAGGGGTTTACAAGGATGCTGGAAACTTATACCTTCCCGCTCAATTTGGTTACGACCATCAGATAATACTGATAAAAGTTGGTTGCTAATTTGGTCATCTAATAAATTGATTTCATCGACGTAGAGAACGCCCCGGTTTGCAGCTGCGAGCAGTCCTGGTTGAAAAATAGTTTGTCCTTGTTTGACCGACTGTTCTACATCTACAGAACCAATGAGTCGGTCTTCTGTGACTCCTAAAGGAATTTGGATGAAGGGCGCAGGAATAACTTCAGTCGGCACATTTTCTGTAGAGACCTTATATGTAACGTCTTTACACAATTCATCATCCCATTCTTCTGGGTGATTGGGGTCGCAGTTGCTGAGTGAACCTTTGACAACTTCAATCGGTGGTAGTAAGGCGTGAATCGCCCGCGCCATTACAGATTTTGCCGTACCGCGACGACCTGCGATCGCTACTCCCCCCAATTCCGGATCAACTGCTGCTAAAAGTAAGGCGAGTTTGATTGCTTCTTGACCGACGACAGCAGCCAAGGGAAAGGTGGTAGTTGTAGCAGTTATAGTAGGCGCAGGCATGGTTTTTATAATAGCTTGTCTAGGTTTTTAGCTTACCAAATCTGGGACATCTTTGGAAAAAGACGGGATTAGCCCAAAACATGGCATGATTTCGCAGAGGAATTAATTAAACAGGGTGTACCAAAGCAAGATATTGTGATTGGCTTTCATCCACCATTTATGCGACAGTTCACAGAATACGCAGTTGGTTAAATCCAACAAAATTAACCACAGGAGTCACTTGCAATATCTTCTATAATTGACAAACAAAAGACTCGCAAAAATAATGACTACAGTAGCTATTCTACCGACACTAGATGCCAGTGGTGAAAAGTCTTATCGCGCCATAGCAGGTGACAAACAATCTGCTGGTAAAACCGCAGGTCAAGCTTTAGATGCTTTGACTGCTCAGTTGGGCGAAACTGAATGCAGTATTTTATTAGTCATTCAAAGCTTCAATCCTGATAAATTTTTCGATGTTGAGCAACAAAAACGCTTATCTGAGTTGATGAACCTATGGCGCACAGCACGCGACCAAGGACAAGAACTGACTTCCGAGCAACAAACAGAATTAGAAAGTCTTGTAGAAGCTGAATTAAAAGCGACTACAGCCCGCACAGCGACTTGGATGCAACAATTGAATCAATGAATCCTTTTTATAATCTAGTAGCGGATCGTGCTACTCATCGCTGTGAATTATTGTCATGCTCCGGAGTTAGTTTTTAATTTCCCTTTTGAAGTTGAACATATTATTCCTACTAATCGAGGAGGTGCTGATAGTGAATTTAATCTAGCTCTGGCTTGTCGTTCTTGTAATCTCCGTAAAGGAACTCGTATCAGTAGCATTGATCTTCAAAGCAATACGGAAGTTCGTTTTTTTAATCCTAGACAAGATAATTGGGATGAGCATTTTCAGGTGAATACTGAGTCTGGCACGATTAACGGTATCACACCTGTTGGCAGAGTAACTATCAATAGCTTGAATTTCAATAGCCAATCACAAGTAACAGCAAGACAATTATGGATTCGCTTAGGTTTATTTCCCTAACAATGTAACGTCAAAGCGGAAGTTGCTACAGACTGCGCGAAACACGCAAACGTGAAGACGGATGTTGCTACAGGGAAAGCGGAAGTTGCTACAGACTGCGCGAAACACGCAAACGTGAAGACGGATGTTGCTACAGGGAAAGCGGAAGTTGCTACAGACTGCGCGAAACACACAAACGTGAAGGCGGATGTTGCTACAGGAAAAGTGGAAGTTACTGCAAGGAAAGCATTAGTTGCTATAGGGAAGGCCAGTTTACACAATTTGAACAGGAGCGTACTATGAGATACGTTACTACAGGTGAGCGCATTGGCTACGAGCGCGGTAAACACGAACAGACACAGACTCTCATTCTACGACTATTACAAAGACGGGTGGGAGAATTATCACCAGAAGTACAACAGCGTATTCAATCTCTAACTCTTTCTCAGTTAGAAGCACTTGGCGAAGCCTTGTTAGATTTTACCGCTAGGTCAGATTTGCTGAATTGGTTGCAATCAAATCAACCAGAGTAGCGAGTTTAACTAGTTTCTTGTTCCCATGCTCCAGCCTGGTAACGCATTTCACCAGAGTTGCAGCAGCTTCGTAAATGCATCGTTAGTGCGACCGCCATTCTAATATGCAGTGTTAATTTTTACTTTAATATTGGGAAGTAGTGCGATCGCCAAAGTGATGTGACAGTCTGTGATACTGAATTCATATATCGTTTCGCAAAACTTTAAATGGTTGATTGTTGCTTTCCCATTTACGAATTTCCAAGTAAAGCTGTGTATTGCAAAAATAAACTTCTTCATAGGCAAGCAGTAAATTACGTTCAAGACTGTTAGGCTCAACATCAGTCGCTTTGTTAGAGCCAATAGCCTTGCGTAAGCCAAGCGACAGGATTTCCACCAAGTCATGACCGCAGCAAACTTGCCAGGGATCGTAGCTGTTGCTTTTCTGGGTTATTAACTGTTGTTGCAGTTCCTCATCTTTCAAAGAGAAAGCTTGGGATTTATTCTTTACTTCTTGAATCAGCTTGAGTTCATCAATTTGCAGGTTTTTTTCATCAATAAATTTGCTAAATGTAATGCCATCAAATGTCAAGTTTAATCCATCACACTGAGAGATCCAAAGCAAATAACCCACTGAAATACCAACGGTTAGTAATAGTTCTCTAATATTTCGATTAAACTGGGTAATTTTATCTTGAGAACCAAATACAGCAATTAGTTTTTCAAGAGCAGGTGATTTGAGCAACATAGTTTCAAGATCATGGGTGTCGGTACGGAGTACATTAGGAGTAGTCTGTAGCAGATTTTGCAGACGATCAAAATCTGCATCGACAATTGCTAAAACTCCTTGAAAATTTGATTTTTCTAAAATTTTCAAAATTTCAATTGCACGCTGCTTACTAGAGGGTTTTCCCGCAGTTATAACTAACTCACAAGCTAATTTGTCAACAAATCGCTCATAGAAAGTTTTATCAGAACTTCCTTCTACTAATAAAAAAGTTCCTGAATGGGTGCTTCTTCGTAATCGAATTTGGTTAGCAACACGGTCAACTGTCAGCAAATCTCTCACTTTTCTGGTCCTTTCAGTTCAACCGTTAAATCCCAGCGATCTTGAATAATATCTGGTGAATGAGTTGCCATTAAAACATATAAGTCTGTAAGCTTTGTAATTTCTTGCAAGTCTTTTAAAAACTGAATCTGCCATCCCACATGAAGAGATAGTTCCGGCTCATCAATTAAGACTAGGGAATTAGGTTGGACTTTAAATAGTAGTTCATAAAGAAGAACTAACTCATGTTGTTCACCGGATGATAAATCTGTTGGTGAAAGCAATTCTGGATTAGATAATGGGGATTTATAACATGTAGTAAAAACAAATCCCTTCTCTTTACTAAAATTTATCTCTTTATAAGAATAAGCGAACTTATTATTTATAATCTTCTTTAATAAATCAATCTTGCTTGCTATCTCAGCAAAAACATTCAGCTTTTTTCCCACATCTTCAACATATACTGACAAGGCATTTTTGGTGCTTTCATCTATATCTTGAGGTTGGATTTGAAATTCAGAATCTTCATCTTTATCCAAAAGACCCACTTCTATAAGACGAGAACGAGTCGCTTCAAGTTCGTTGAGTTGCTCGCGAAGTTGTTGATCTGTTAATTCTGTGGATGGCTGTTGTTTCACCACTCTTACTGGAAAAGTTCTGTCAAGAGATTGAGATGTTGTACCATATTCTTTAAATTTATCTTGCATCAGTTTAGCAAGTTCATCAGAATACGCAGAGACAGTTGACAACATTGAAGATGTTCCACGATAAGTTCTGGAAGAATGGCTAGGAACAAAATTAAGCAAACGTTGCGATTCAATGAGGCGAATATGAATATTATTCTTTAATTTTCTTAGCCACTTAGGCTCTTCCTGAGACCTCAAGTTTAAAGGCAATAAATTTGAAGGTAATAAATAATCAAAACGCTCTACAACTTCTTCCAAAGAAAGAGTTTCTTTAGTAGGAAGATATAGCCATTTCCGAGAAGCAATTCGTTCTAGACCTGGGATCAAATCATCCAAAATACTACTTGGAATGTCTATTTCACGGCTAATCTTTACTCGTTTTAGAGAAAAAGAAGCTGTATCTGAATCCGGTGTATAAAAATTGAAAACAATATTACTCTTTTCTAAGTCTTCTGGATTGTTAGCATTTTTTATGATTTCAACACTACTACTATTATCAAATTCAACTTGAAACTCTCTAAACGGGATAGCTCTCAATTCTGAGTACCGAGAGTTAAAAAAACTATTCAATATTCTTAATATCGCTGTTTTTCCAAACCCATTTGGGCCATGAATTATGGTGATCCGTTCATCCATGTTCAATGGAATAACATGGTCAAAAATTCCAAATAAGCCACTGACAGAAATTTGCTTAATTTGCATATTCATCGAGTCCTATAGCCATTGGCTTCATGACCTTGATTTTAACCTTTATCTTCCTCTGGAAAACACAGGAAACACGAAATTCATTTTTTTTCCTAAGCCTGTGTGATAATTTTGCACCAATTCCAACAAAGCTATGATTACCGTCACCAAGTCTAGAATAGGGCTAAAATTTACTACAATAAATATTGATGCCGTAAAAATACGTAAAGTCAAAACATTAGTCGTGATTATGTAACGCTGGTTGCTATCTACCCTGCGGGGCATGATATTGACGGTGTTTTCGCTTATGTTAGGCAACAGAAAACTGCGATCGCCTACACTTCACAAATCGCATTAGAGAAATTGCTGTAACCTTTCTGGTGTAGGTGTCACAACCACTAAGGAGCGCCAATGAACTCAGAAAAGACAATACCAACAATAGCGATCGCTACTGGTGCAAATCGAGGTATCGGACTCGAAGTTACACGTCAACTCGCTCGTCAAAACATCACTGTAATTTTAGGGGCGCGTGACCTAGAAAAAGGAAAAGCCGCAGCCGAAATATTGGCGAAAGAAGGGCTTGAGGTTTTACCGCGTTGGCTGGATGTGACTAATCAAGAGAGTATCGATCGCCTAGTAACTCAAGTCAAAGAAGAATTTGGGCGATTAGATATCCTGATTAATAATGCTGGTATTCTTTACGACAGTTGGCAGCAAGCAATCAATGCTAACTTTGACACAGTACACGAAGCACTAGAAACCAACACCTTTGGCCCTTGGCGCATGTGTCAGGCGTTTATTCCCTTGTTACGCCAAAGCAAACATGGACGAATTGTCAATGTTTCCAGTGGAGCCGGATCGTTGGCTAGTATGAGTGGTGGCACACCTGCTTACAGTGTGTCAAAAGTAGCACTTAATGCCCTGACTCGAAAGCTAGCTGAAGAGTTAAGAGGAGCTGGTATTTTGGTTAACTCAGTTTGTCCAGGTTGGGTTGCAACTGAGATGGGTGGTGCAGGAGGACGACCAGTTGAGGATGGTGCAGCAGGGGTTGTGTGGGCAGCAACGTTACCTGATGATGGGCCTACAGGTGGATTCTTCCGCGATGGTAAGCCTCTGGCTTGGTAAAAAATGGAACGGGGAACAGAATTATTCGTCATAATTTTGGGTATGTAGAGACGCGATATATCGCGTCTCTACATGGTTTAAATGTTAATCTATTTGTCTTATCATAACCGTATTGCTACGGAGCCTATCTTTGTTTTTAGTTATAAATTTTCCCCGCATCTTCTTTAAGCTTCAGATGTTTCTGTTTGTAATTTCTGTCCTAGCTTTGGTTCAGTACCTGCGATAATTCGCTCAAGATTACTACGATGGCGCAAAATCACGTACAAACCAGCAGCAACGCCAAACAAAATATAGGGTAAAGGTTGATGCAGAAGTGTCATGAAAATGGAAACTGCGATCGCACCCGAAATTGAACTTAAAGACACAATTCTTGATATTGCCACAACAATAGCAAATACTCCTGCTGTTGCTAAAGCAACTTGCCAATTCATCGCCAGCAAAACTCCTAAACTGGTAGCAACAGATTTACCACCAGTAAATCCCAAAAAAATAGATTTGCTGTGTCCAAGTACTACTGAAAATCCAGCTAAAGTCACTATCCATGCTTCCCAGATTTCAGGATTGATTGTTGAGGGAATAATATTTTGAGTTTGGGAAAAATGGAATAACCAGTAAACAAGAAAGATAGCTAAAACTCCCTTAAGGCAATCAATTAACAACACAAATGCCCCAGGCCCTTTACCCAATGTCCTTAACACATTTGTTGCTCCAGTAGAACCGGAACCAACTTCGCGAATATCAATACCTTTTAATAGCTTTACTACTGTGTAGCCAGTGGGAAGAGAACCCAAGACATAAGCTACAAATAAAATTGCTCCACACAAACTTAACCAAGTAGACATAATTGGTAATTGGTAATTGGTAATTGGTAATTGGTAATTGGTAATTGGTAATTGGTAATTGGTAATTGGTAATTGGTAATTGGTAATTGGTAATTGGTAATTGGTAATTGGTAATTGGTAATTGGTAATTGGTAATTGGTAATTGGTAATTGGTAATTGGTAATTGGTAATTGGTAATTGGTAATTGGTAATTGGTAATTGGTAATTGGTAATTGGTAATTGGTAATTGGTAATTGGTAATTCTTGCTCATTCCCCATTACCCATTACTAAAAATCATCTTCGTAACTTCTCATCATTTTGGGGTCAGGGGCGAAGGCTAACCACAAAGGAAATTGCAACAGTGCCAAGCTAATTACTTCTTCAGAATCATCAATGATAATTAAAGGTAGTTGTTTGGATTTTTCCAAGCGTTCGGCTTTTTGTGCTACTGCTTCTGGAGATTCAAATAATACTATTCCCCGATCAGGACCAAAATCTGGACGACCAATTCCTAAACAATCTTGTAAACCGCGTCGCCATTCACCCAAGCGTTCCGGTGTATTAGCTAAAACTAAACTACGGATGCGATCGCCATAAAGTTTGTGCAATATCGAAATCACTGCTGAGGCTACTAGTATATTTTGCAACCTGCTACCCATTGTCCGTAAAGCGCCTCGTCCACCTTGATTGAAAAACCAAGTAGAAGCTCTTTCGGCGTGGACTGGTTCAAACGTACGACGCAACTGCCACGCTGGGCCATAATAATCTGGTTTGGTACGGTATTGGTCGATGAGGCGACGAATTTGCTTGCTAGTGTCTTGAAACTGCTGTTGGGTAAATTGTGGTGTTCCTAGTTCGGTTTCAGTCGATCTGACTTCTTTGATCAAAACTTTTTCTGGTTCTGGTTTTGATGCAGGAACTAATTGTAATTGTTCTGCGGCTATTGCTAAATCCTGTAAGCTACCAGCTAGATAGTCTTTAAAACCTTGTACTCGGATTGCTAATTCTTGAGAAGCACCTGCAAATGTGGTTCGCATCTCGTTGCGGATGCGTTCTTGACGCCGTTCTAGTTGTTCCACAGAAATTTGGAGCGCATTTTTACGTTGTTCTAAGCCAGAAAGCGTCTCTTGC
This sequence comes from Nostochopsis sp., assembly GCA_051172755.1. Classification (GTDB taxonomy): domain Bacteria; phylum Cyanobacteriota; class Cyanobacteriia; order Cyanobacteriales; family Nostocaceae; genus Pelatocladus. Next base: position 693,674 of record JBMNDX010000001.1, read on the forward strand.
ACAAAATTCCCCATTGCAATTTGCGTTTGATTCATTTGCGCTTGCAGGGTTTTGTAGGAAGCTTGTAAGTTAGCAATTTCTGCTTTTAAGACTTGTTCTTGTTTTTGTAACTCAGCCAGTTCTTGTTGTTTGGCTTGAATTTCTGGTTGATTTTCTAATCCGAAAGTGGTGATTTGTTCTTGTTGCTGCACCATAAACTCATCATTAGAGTTAGTTGCTTGTGAGTTTGCTGTTAAATGATTTTGGTTTTGTTCTGTATCCACTGTAGAGTTTTGCGTTGTTGCTTCTAACACTGATTCAACAGTGAGGTTTTCAGTTTGTCCATTTGTAGGTATAGGGCTTTTTTCTTCTAGGGATTGCAAAGATTCATCTGTGGGTTGTTGATTTTGATATTCCTCTGGATACATAAAAATTTAGTGTAATTCCTATGACGCAATTTAAAGAACTTTCAGCAAATATACAATTTACGGTTAAATTCAGTTACCAGTTATCAGTTAAGTAGGTAGGCATAATTAAATGTAAGATAGAACCTTACCCCCTTCCCCTCTCCTTGGCAAGGAGAGGGGTGGCTTTAGCCGGGGTGAGGTTTTATATTTAATTCGACCCAGTTACTTATCAATTGGTAGCTGATAACTGGTAACTGACAACTGGTAACTGATTTCCTAAATACGTGGACAGCGTTGTTCCAAACAAGTTTTTAGAGTCTTGGGGTCAAACAAAATTGGTAGAAAATGAATGCTTTTAACTTCTTTAAAGTAAAACAGAATGGGAACACGATCCCAGAATATCCGCCAATTTTGCCATTCTTGGTAAGGAAAGCGCCGAATTAATTTTTCTCCTCTGTATACATCTAAGTCGGTGGCAGTAAATTGTAGGCGCAATGTTACTGTTTGAAACATGAGAAATAACCCAAATAGTGCGATCGCACCTCCTACCCAAGGTTGCACCAACAGCAGTGGAATAGCCGCTATCACTAACACTACAGGGATGTTGTAACTAGGCTTAAGTTCCACAGTTGAAGTTGATAATGGTGTGCTTGTTGTAGTCACAGTTCAAATCCTGTTCTGTTAGTAGACATTATTCCTATTTTAGAGGGTGTTGGAAAAGTCGGGCAGGTTGTAAAAAAGCTCTCTCAGTATACGCTGTGAATAGATAACAAACAGCACCGAGAGAGCAATATGAGTCAAGCTTACCCCAGTAAGCTGACTCGCGCCTCCGCGCGAAGTCAAGTAAAATTAGCTTTTTTACTTGTGTTTTAATTTTTGAAGTCCAATTTGAGATCGAAGACGCGGCGGAGCTGCACGAAGACTGATTGTGCCAGTTGTGTAAGTCCTAACCTTGTATTATAGTTTTAAGTATTAGCTCCACCTAAACTTTGCGTAGAAAGTTAGATGTGGTTGGTTTTTGAGTATTTTGTTTTCAGAAGGCAGAAGGAAGAAGGCAGAGGGCAGTCTCAATGAAAAAATTTCACCGCCAAGTATGAAAATAGGACTCCTCCTACACCCCTACACCCCTTTCAAGTCAGAAGGAACCCACCCTTAAAAGAGTGGGATTGAAACAAGGACGTTTTATACCTCGCTGCAAGCAGTCTCGGTATAATTATTGATTTTTACTGAGCTTTAAACTCAGAACTAAAGTTTTTATTATACTTTCTTCACGAATGCCATCTGCCCTCTGCCCTCTGCCTTTTTTGTAAAAAATGTAGCTTTGGAGTTGTGATGAAATAAGTTGCCAACCTTATGATTTATCTTGAAGCTCAAGACTATTAGTTGAGAGGCAATTGCCCTGGAAGGGCAGTTGTGAAATCTGGCAACTTATTTTTAAACAGGTGCTTTGCGAGCGTTCAGAATCTAAATTATGTATAAGTTTTGAGGAGCAAAGAACTAGATGCATTGTGGAAGAAGCTTGCAAACTCTGGTACTCTTTTCCATTGCGCTGATACTTGCTATTTGCTGTGCTACTTTAAGAGTGCCTGCAAGTACCACCTCAGTTAGCCTATACGTTGCTCCTACAGGAAATGATCACTGGTCAGGTCAGCTTGCTGCGCCGAACCCAGAGAAGACGGACGGGCCATTCCAGACACTTGAGCGTGCTCGCGACCAGATCCGTGCATTGAAAAAAGTCGGTAAACTTCCTAATGGTAGCGTTACTGTCTACCTACGTCAGGGCAATTACGAACGTAAAGATCCATTTATTTTAAAGGCGGAAGATAGTGGAACAAAGCAGTCGCCCATTGTTTATCGCTCTTATGCCAACGAGAAAGTTCGCTTATTGGGAGGAAAGGAAATCGAGAAATTTCAGTCCGTGACTGATTCCAGTATCCTCAAGCGAATTCAACCTGTGGCACGTGGCAAAATCCTGCAACTTGATTTGAAAGCACACGGTATTACTGATTACGGTCAGTTATCGGTGCGCGGCTTCAACAAACCCAATCATCCTGCTCCTTTAGAATTGTTTTTTGCAGACCAACCAATGCAACTGGCACGCTGGCCTAACAAGAGTTATCTCACAATTGCAGATGTGCCTGCCGGGAAAAATGGTGGAATGTTTACTTACTATGGTGATCGCCCAAAACGATGGCAAAATACAGACGATATTTGGCTACACGGCTACTGGACTTGGGATTGGGCAGACTCCTATGTAAAAGTAAAGCGAATCGACACACAAACTCATGCAATCTATACAGAACCACCACATGGAGTCTATGGTTATAAAAAAGATGGGCGCTATTACGTCCTTAACGTTCTAGAAGAATTAGACACCCCTGGCGAGTACTATGTAGATCGTCAAACTGGCATCCTTTACTTTTGGCCGCCTTCGTCAGTGGAAAATAGTCAGATGATTGTCTCTACTCTTGCAAAGCCACTCGTTTCTTTGAGTAGCGCATCTTATATTACCCTACGTGATTTGGTATTTGAGGATTCCAGAGGTGTAGGCATTGAGGTTCTCAATGGAGAAAATATCTTTGTTGCTGGCTGCCAAATTCGTAACGTCGGCACAAATGGGTTAGAAATTAATGGAGGAATCGGAAATGGCATTATTAGTAACGATATTTACAACATTGGTCAGACAGGCATAGTTTTAAAAGGCGGCGATCGCAAAACCCTTACACCCGCAAATCACTATGCTGTAAATAATCATATCCATCATTATAGTCGCTGGGTAAAGACGTACGAACCCGGCATTTCCATACAAGGAGTTGGTAATCGTGTTGCACATAATCTTATTCACGATGCCCCACATAGTGCTATTCTGCTTAAAGGCAACGACCACATAATTGAGTTTAATCATATCCACCACGTTTGTCTGGAAACTGTTGATTCTGGCGCTTTTTATATGGGCCGAGATTACACCCAGCAAGGCAATATTATCCGCTATAACTATTTCCACAACCTCACCAGTTTTCACGAACGAAATAGCTCATCTTTTCATGAAGTTATGGCAGTGTACCTTGACGACGGCACTAGCGGTACAACAATCTATGGGAACCTATTTTCAGAAGTACAACGAGGTGTCCTCATCGGTGGCGGGCGGGACAACACAGTGGAAAATAACATCTTTATTAAGTGTAAGGTATCAGTATCTGTAGATGCCCGCATTTTGAACTGGGCAAAAACCTCTGCTGCTCCTGGAGGTAATTGGAAAATGGTGGAAAAACTGGAAGATATGAACTATAAGCGTCCACCCTACAGCATTCGCTACCCCAAGTTGGTCAACATTTTAGAAGATGAATATGGTGTTCCTAAAGGAAACAAGATTATCCGTAACCTCTTTTTTGGCAGTGGATGGTTGAAATTAGCAAACGGAGTTTCTAATAAAACTATTACTATTGAGGCTAATTGGATTGAGAAGGATGTGAGCTTTATTAAACCACAAGACCTTCTCTTAGTCCTGAAACCTGATTCACCTGCTCGCAAACTGGGTTTCCAAAACCTACCAATAAATCAAATTGGACTGTATAAGGACGAATATCGCAGTTCTGACGGGGCGACAAAGTAACCTGAAATGTTAGTGGTTAGTGGTAGAGACGTGCCAATAGCGCTGTCGCGCATGGCTTCGCTAAGGTACGTCTTTAAACCAACCAACCACTAACAACCAACCACCAACAAAGTTCTAAAACCCCTCCGTTAACGCGCTACCAGGTCCTTGAAACATTAACCAAGAAAGAAAGAAATTACTAGCAAATATGACCAATAAGGCAGTAACGACAGCAGTTGTCGTTGATTGTCCCACACCTTTAGCTCCTCCCGTTGTTGTCAAACCCCAGTTGCAACCAATAACAGCGATCAAAACTCCAAAGCAACACCCCTTGATCATGGCGCTGACAATATCCCAAGTGTCCAGAAAATTACGGGCTGACTCTAGAAACTGCGTGTCAGAGAGGTTGTAAACATTTGTAGCAATGATCAAGCCTCCCAGCATACCAGTCACCAAGGACAGCAGGGTTAAAATTGGCATCATGAACAAGCAAGCCAGCAAGCGGGGAATAACTAGATAATCAATTGGATCTGTTTTCAGCATCAATAAAGCATCTATTTGTTCAGTTACCCGCATTGTCCCAATTTCGGCTGCAAACGCTGAACCAACGCGTCCTGCTATAACTACAGCTGTTAGAACGGGCGAAAGTTCCCGTGTTAACGCCACTGCTAATACTCCACCAACCAGGTTTCCTGCACCAAAGTTGATAAACTCCCGCGCGACTTGAATAGTAAATACTGCACCTACAAAAACAGCCGTTAATAGCGCAATAAATAGCGAATCTGGCCCTACTACAGCCAATTGTTCTACAGTATTACGACGATGGATTTTGCCTCTAAGCAGATGGACTATAACTTGTCCACCTAAAAAAATCGCCGTCAGCAATCGCTGACTCCATTTTCCCAAACTAGTTCTGGATGTAATCTCGCTCAATGTTCACCAGTTGACTCAGTAACTGCAATAAGAATAGCAATTTAGTCAATGGTCATTGGTGATTGATCATTGGTTATTCTCCCTGTCCTCCTTGTCTCCCTTGTCCCCCGTGTCGCCATTTTGGTTAACTAACTTTAAATCTCATCTCATAAATTAACATTCAAACCAGTAGCAAGTTGTCTCTAAGTATGCTTATAACGAGTCCTGCGAGGCTATCTTTTTTGAGATTATCTAGATTTGATGCCTTGTTTGGGTTGAAATCACATCTGAAAATTTATGTGTAGGTATTTTAATGAAAACTTAAGATTTTTGAACTCTCGTCCATTGTATGGCGATCGCACTTATTGTAGAGAGTGACTACTCAGCTAAACGGCAATTGTTTTCTTAATTCAGGGAGCCAAACCTTCATGACGATTTGGATTAACTTTCTCCGCTCGCTGCTGCTGACAATCATCTTTAGTTTTGTCGCACCCATGTTCTTTGTCGGCAGCATACTATTCACTGTGTCGCTAATGGGTCATATCCCTATCTTGCAAGCTGTGACCGAAGCGATCGCTACCCCAATTATGCAGTTTCTCGCTACTTTTGGTAGTGGCAATGCTATCGAAGGGTTATTTATTATTAGTTTGACCTGTAGTTTTGTTGGGGGATTGTTTGATACTTACGCTTACTACAGATGTCAAATTCTACGCTAATATTTTTGTCATAACAGTGTTGTTCCAGCCGATTTTATATTGAATGTCAAGATGCAGTCAGGAAAAGAAGATCGCTATACTGTATGTGGGCGTAGAGTCTTAGCTTTTTATATCTATGCCAGAGGCATTCCCCTAGATGCCTCCCTCAACTCTTGAGATTTATGTATAAAGTGCATCAAGCTGAGTACAGTAAAAATAACAACAAGTTGGTAGAGTTAAGTTTTATATATAAAAAGAATTCTTTAAAAAAATTATCTTATAACTTTCTTTGTAGCGTAGACTTAATCGTCACATAATTAAAGCAAAATAAAAAACAAACAGCCTATTTTCAAGAATAAATACGCAAAGTATAAAAATTACATTAAAATTCGGATTAGCACTTTTGCATCTTATTGACTTTTAGAAGTATTGTTGATCGATAATCTCTTGATGGTACAAGCCCCTGGATTTATCCGTGGGGTTAATCCAAAATCACGCCACGTGCTACAACGGAGGAGCCACTGCGGTGGACGGGTTTCCCGGCATAAAGCATGTGGCGTGGAACCTCCAAGGGCGCAGTGGCTCCAAAATCTCAAATCCAAAATAGTTTGACTGCACATGGTTTGGCCTTTTAAGCCTAGATTTCGTAAACAAATAGCTCGAATTGAAATTACTGGTGCGATCGCTAGCAATACTCGCAAACGGGTACTAGAAGCCCTAGAAACCGTAGAAGAGAAAAAATTCCCAGCTTTACTGCTACGTATTGATAGCCCTGGGGGTACGGTAGGTGATTCGCAAGAAATTTACAGCGCCCTCAAACGCTTACGTGAAAAAGTAAAAATCGTAGCTAGTTTTGGTAATATTTCCGCATCTGGTGGCGTCTACATTGGTATGGGCGCTGAACATATCATGGCTAACCCAGGGACAATTACGGGTAGCATTGGTGTAATTTTACGCGGCAACAACTTAGAACGCTTGCTCGAAAAAGTCGGTGTGTCCTTCAAGGTCGTAAAGTCTGGTCCTTACAAAGACATTTTGGCATTTGACCGAGAACTGACTGAACCCGAACAGAAGATTTTGCAAGAATTGATTGATACTAGTTATCAACAGTTTGTGCAAACAGTCGCCGAAGGAAGAAATTTAGCCGTAGAAACTGTGAAAACTTTTGCTGACGGTCGGATTTTTACTGGTCAGCAAGCAGTAGAATTGGGGATTGTAGACAGGTTAGGAACAGAGGAAGATGCTCGTCGTTGGATAGCAGAACTAGTTGGTCTTGATCCGGAAAAAACACCCGTCTTTACCCTAGAAGAACGTAAACCTTTGTTGAGCCGCTTACTACCAGGGAACCGCCAAGCAGCGTCTGGAATTAGCTGGCTAGAATTTGAACTGTCTACAAGTGGTCTACCTTTATGGTTGTATAGACCATAACATAGTTGTTAGTCATTGGTTGTTAGTCATTGGTCATTTGAACAGTGACTGTTGACTTCTTCCAATAAGGTTCGGAGAAAAAATCGATTGACATTGAAACCCTGTAGAGACGCGCCAATAGCGCTGTAGCGCATGGCTTCGCTAAGGCGAGTCTCTACATGACAAAATCATGCCAAAAATATTTAACCGAACCGTATTGTTCTTCCCCAATGACTAATGACATAGACGCGTAAGCGGCTTCAAGTCAGAGTATGACTAATGACAATTGACTAATTTAAGGAGGATAAATGGTAGAGTGGCGAATGTGTGCGATTCGCGGCGCAACAACTGTTTCAGAAAATACGGTTGAGGCAATGCGAGAATCAGTAATGGAACTATTAGATGAGTTGGAAAAGCGTAATCAACTGCATCCGTCGGATATTGTTAGCATTACTTTTACAGTCACACAAGATTTGGATGCAATTTTTCCAGCTGCGATCGCACGCCAACGCCCCCACTGGAATACAGTCGCTATGCTAGATGTACAACAAATGTATGTTGAACGCAGTTTACGAAACTGCATTCGCTTTTTAGTTCATGTCTATTTGCCTGTATCTGCTCCAGTGTCTCATATATATTTACGCCAAGCCCAAAAGTTGCGCCCTGATTGGTGTTTACCTTTAGCGCATCGGGACTAAACCAGCCTCTTCTATTAGCTGTTGTCCTTGATCAGTCAACAAAAGATTTGTATAAGCTTCTCCTGCTTGCTGCTGTTGACTGTTGTTTTGCTTAGTAATCACATATAACCTAGTAATTATTGGATAACTACCGTCATTGATAGCCTCTGTATTAACTTGATTGCGTTTTTGGGGACACTGATTTTTTGATACTGGAGGTTCAATGTAGAGTGGAACCAATTTTGTCGAATCCAAACCCACTGCTAAAAGTTTAACTGTACATTGAGGTAGTATTGTCTGAGCAGCAGTGTAATAGATACCACCAGGAGTCTGATTCACTTGGCGTAGTGCTTCTGTTGGAGAGTAAACATACTGGATGTTAGAACCAAAAGTTTGCTGGTTTAAAATTTGTTTGTCACCAAAGAAGACTGTATCTGCACTTTCCGGGTCTTGAGAGAAAGCGGTAATTGCTAGATCAGGCCCGTCTAATTGTTTCCAATTAGTGATTTTTCCTGAATAAATCTGCTGTAATTGTTCGACAGTTAAACCTGAAACTTGCAGCGATGGATGAACTGCGATCGCAATACCATCAACAGCAATCTGACGTGATGCAAGTTGGAATCCTCGTTGAGTAGCAATTTTCTGTTCTGCGGCGCTGGGGGGACGAGAAGATTCCACAAAATCCAATTCCCCATCTAATAACATCTGAATTCCCGATCCAGAACCCGGACTGCTACTGGTAGGATCTACATAGCGTAGCTGTATTTCTGGGCGAACATTTTGGATTTGAGCATCTACTAACGGTCTAATTGATGCCCAAGCTGTACTTCCGCCGTGTTTGAATGAGCCAATGGGAACATTAGTAATTGTCTGGAAAGTTGAACTACTACGACTAGAGGTAGTATTTGTACCTTGACTAATAGGTTTAGAAAAGGTGGCGTTATCAATTTGCAAGCGCGGTCTGAGCCATAACCACAGTCCACCAATAATTATGATTGTGATAAGTTCACCGACAACTAGACCTCTGACTATTTGTACAGCGTCTCTGCTCAGTGCTACGCCTCTTCTGGGTTCATTAGTCATCTTTTGTTAGTGGCGTTTACTGGATTATACCAACTCGGAATTTTAAATTCTTAATTTTAAATTCCGAATTTATCACCAAAGTCCTCGCGCCGTGGAAGAAAGAGCATACCCTGCACCGAAGCAACCTACATGCATGGGGGTAAGGCGCAGGCGATATGAACATCGCCGTGAATATTTTGATTTCTACAAGCCGCACACTCGTGACTTATAGTGATGAGTTAGGCGCTCCATATTGAGCGTGACCAAACAAGGCAAAAGTAAAAAGTAAAAAGGCAAAAGATAGAAAAAGAACAATGGTCTTGAGCCGCCTAAATTTATTTATGGAACGATCAGGAAAACATTTATTTCGAGACGCATAGCGCGAGAAATAATACGTCGTTATTAAATCCCCTCAATTTATTTATGGGGATTATCTTTTTACTTTTTACTTTTTACTTCTTAATTTGTGTTACAATACCAGTGTATTGAACACATTTAAGAAGTTGTCATACGTGCAGAAAGCATTCAAGATTACACTAATTCCTACACACAATCAACTCCTCTTAATTAACAAGACTATTGGCTGTGCAAGGTTTGTGTACAACCGCTTTTTAGCACTGAGAAAAGAGTTATATAGCACTGAGAAAAAAGCGTTAAATTATAACGCTTGTAGTCAGCAGTTAACTTTACTTAAAAAAGAGATTGAATGGCTAAAAGTTGTAGATAAATTTGCTCTACAAAACTCGCTCAAGAATCTAGAAACAGCGTACAAAAACTTCTTTCATGATTGCCAAAAAGCATCATGTAAAGGTGTAGGCTTTCCTAAATTCAAAAAGAAGCATGGGTGTAAGCAGTCTTATAAAACAAATTTTACAAACGGCAATATTCAAGTAATAGAGAATCGTTTAAAACTTCCAAAACTAGGATGGGTAAAGTTTCACAAGTCTGAGGAAATTAAAGGAACGATTATAAATGTTACCGTAACTCGCACTTCATCAGGTAAATATATTGCTAGTATTTTATGTGAAACAGAGATAGAAAAACACTCTCAAGTCACACAAAATATTGGCTTAGATTTGGGAATTAAATCCTATCTTGTTACCAGCAATGGAGAAGTTGTAGATAATCCGAAATATTATAGAACTCAAACTCGTAAGTTACGTAAAGCACATAAAAAACTATCTCGTAGTGTCAAGGGTAGCAGTAATCGAGTCAAAGCGAAAATCAAGCTGGCTCGTACCTACGAAAGAATTACTAATCTCAGAGACGATTTTCTGCATAAGCTCTCAACTCGTTTCATCAAAGAAAACAGTATTATCTGTATCGAAGATTTGCGAGTTGCCAATATGGTTAGAAATCACAAGCTAGCTTTGAGTATTTCCGATGCTAGTTGGTCTAAGTTCGTTGCCATGCTGGAATATAAAGCTTTGTGGCATGACAGAATTGTGCAGAAAGTTGGTACGTTTTACCCCTCATCTCAAACTTGTAATCATTGTGGTTTCATTAACCCATTGGTGAAAGATTTAAAGCTGCGTGAATGGTCTTGTCCTAATTGCAGTAATTACAATTTGAGAGACAATAATGCGGCCTTGAACATCTTGCGTGAGGGATTAAAACTTTTAACAGCAGCCGTCGGTGCGCCGGATGCTCTAAACGCCTATGGAGAATCTGTAAGTCCTGGAGTCATCCAGGTAGGACTCGTTGAAATAGGAATCGCGTGACTAGAAGTCATGCGAGGTTCAAAAGATTTAAATATTACTTCTGATGGTTATAGGTAAATCTATTTTAATACAAACTATATATTAAATTTATAAGTAAATTTGTTTTAGGTAAAGTTACTTAATATAACTGTTCATATACACAATCATAATGTTAAGTCAGTTACTAGGAGAGCGATACCAAGTTGTTCAAGTTTTAAGTCAAGGTATATTTTGTCAAACGTATATAGCCCAGGACATCTATTCTTCTGACTGTGATACCTGCGTAGTCAAGCATTTTTTACCAAGTAATCAATGTCCTATACCAATAGAAATACGTAGGCGTCTATTTATTCGAGAAACAGAAGCCTTGAAAAAGTTGGACAACTATGACCTAGTTCCCAATCTTCTCACTCATTTTGAAGATAACCTTGAGTTTTACTTGGTACGGGAATTCATTGATGGACATCCCCTCAGTGCAGAACTTCCTGTTGGTAAGCGTTGGTCAGAAACAGAAGTCTTTCAATTACTGGTAGAAGTTTTAGAAATCCTGAATTTTATCCATACTCAAGGGTTGATTCATCGCGACGTTAAGCCAAGCAACATTCTCAGACGCAAGCAAGATCATCGCTTAATCTTGATTGATTTTGGTGCTGTTAAACCCATCTGGAATCAATTGATCAAAGATTTTATTACCCATGATCAAAATACTACCATTGCGATCGGTACACCTGGCTACATGCCTCATGAACAAGAGCGAGGTAAACCCCGCCCTAATAGTGATATTTATGCTCTAGGTATGATTGGTATCCAAGCACTAACGGGAGTTCATCCAACACATCTACCAGAAGATCGCCATACAGGTGAAGTGATTTGGCAAAACTTAGCTTCAGTCAGTGTTGAATTAGCTTCAGTACTCAATAAAATGGTGCATTATCACTTTAAAGACAGATATCACTCAGCACAAGAAGCACTGTCAGCATTACTACCTCTGGCTAGTTTATACGCATCCACACAAGCAGCAACTTTGACATCACTGTTCAAATTTTCATCTCAAACCTTACCACCAGAAGAGGATACTTATCTAATTTCTGGAGATCACAAAACATTAGCACCACCGTTGAGCGACCAAACAAGTAAATTCACAATTTCAGAGACATTACTTTCACCAATCAATATCTACAACTCAACCCAAGAGCATGAAAAATTGGAACTGCAAAATGTTTCATATCCAAAGAGTAAGAACCAAGCTTTTGATAAGGATAATCACGCAAGAAATTCCACTATGACAATTTTTATCAAAAGACCAGCTTTGTTAATTGGGCTAGTACTAGGCACGGTCTCTGGTGTAATTTTAATGGTTGTCAGTTATTGGTCTGTGCAGATAGTTACTCCTGCTCCTAAAATGCAAGACTTGCAATTGCACAAAGATGTCTCCCCTTAAGTTTTGTTTATTACTAAGCTATGTTCACCAAGTGATCGATTCTGGTTAGGTTGGACACTATCTCTATAAATCAAAAACGCTACAATTCCAACCACAACAAAGTTAGTAATTAGCAGTCCAATAGTACTCCAAATCCAAATTTTCATCTTGATCACCAGTTCTGATTTTAGCTAGTGTTTCGCGTACTATCCCTCACCAATAGCTATTGCACACAATTTGTAATTATCGGAAATAGCATTGATATTTTACGCATATGTACTATCTACAGTGTGATTTTATCGCCTAGTATGGCTCTCGGATTTAAGATTTATATCCATACTTAACCTATTTAAATAACGCTCAAAGCTTGTATTTTAACAGGAATCTTCCTTATATTGACGAACAAAAAAAATAGTTAGATATAAAATTTTAACAGCATTCCTAGCTTGAAAATGGGTGTAGGGGTGTAAGGGTGTGAGGGTGTAGGAGGAGTTATTTTTTCATGTTTGGTTGTGGGTTTTTCCCATGATTAGCTGGCTTGTATATTGTGGATTTACCCCAACCGACTTTCTTAAATACTTTTCCAAAAAATTCAAACTAGTACTCTGTCAACTTTGAATTGAGGGATAAGAAAATTCGTAGTAAGGACTTTAGTCCTTATTTTCTAAGCACGCTTGGTGCTTACTACAAAACCTCAAAACTAGCTTGACAGGCCACTAGACACGAAATCGATACCGCTCGTTTTACGTATACCACGCTAAATTATAAGATCCCCTACTTCGCAGAAGGAGGGGATCTGAGTATCCTAACTATTAACTACTGTACGGACGAAGAATTTGTACAAAAAGTTATTGGTTTAATATAAACTACGCCCCTACGATATGTAAACAATTTTACTCCACTGGTTTTTTGCGATGAAAACGAATTCCTAAAACAATGTCGTAAAGGAAATCAAAAAAATCTTTTTTCTGAAGTAATCCTAAAGATAGATGACAACCTTTTTGATCTAACAAATCTTTCATAAGATGGTATGTGGGCTGATAATTGTACCAAGGGATAGAAGGCCACAAGTGATGAATTAAGTGGTAATTCTGTCCGAGAATAAGAATGTTGAGAATTGGGTTAGCGTAAACACGAGCATTTTTCCAGCGATCGCGTTCCGCAAAAGGACGATGGGGCAAATAATCAAAAAATAATCCCAAAGCTAGCCCTACAATGCCAGAAGGTACAAACCAAAAATTGAGAATGTAACCTAAAAAATGATAATGGACTGCGGTAAAGACAATTGTCAGCACGAATAAGCGGCTGAGAAACCATTCTAGAAGTTCATATTCCCGCCAGAGACGTCTTTTAAAGAAAAACACCTCGTGATAGAAAAAACGCACTGCGATTAACCACAGTGGACCACCTGTAGAGACAAAATGATCTGGGTCGTTTTTTGGATCATTGACATGAGCATGATGCTGCAAATGTACCCGTGTAAACACCGGAAAAGCAAAAACTAGCATCAAAGCACTACCATGCCCTAACATCGCATTAATGATCTTATTGCGATGGGCAGACTGGTGACAGGCATCGTGAATTACCGTACCGGAAATATGCAAGGCAAGGATATTCATCACAAATGATATCCAGTGCGGCCAGTGCCAAACCCAGTAACCAAGGCAAGATAACACAACGATCGCTACAGTTGCCAAAAACATTAGCAGCGTCGGATTGAAGCCACCAGGAGGTGCTAACAATTCTTTTGGGGGGACTGTCAGTGGCTTCTGTACCTCCGACGTCAGCATCGTGAACTCCTTCATTAATCAAATTTTGCTAGTTAACTAAGGGGTAAGGGTAAAGCTAAAAAACATTTCCCGTAAAGGGAAAGTGATAGCACTCAATCCGCTCTGAAAAATAATAAAGTTTTAAAGTTTTGTGTAGCAAGATTTATCGATAATCTTCGCATATCATGGGCAGAATAACGGTATGATTCGAGTCGAAGCTTTTAGCTTTGATCTTTAACCTCCTAATAAGTTACCGCCATTAAATCAGTAAACAGTAAACAGTAAACAGTGATCAGTGAACATTTATCAACCTGAAAACTGAAAACTGACAACTGATAACTGAATTTAGGGTGTAAGGCTTCCGCCGTAAGCGTTAGCCAAGCGTGTGTAAGGATGTGATGGTAAGAGTTTTCATTTTCTTACACCTCATAAACCCTTGGTGAAGCTAATTCTCTGAGTAGCTCCCTAGATTCATCTTCGTATGCAATTGAAAGACTCTTTACGCCGTACCAAAATTGTTGCCACCATTGGCCCTGCTACGAGCAGTCCAGAAATGCTCAAAGCAATTATTGAAGCTGGTGCAACAACACTCCGATTGAACTTTTCTCATGGTTCTCATGCTGACCATCAGCGTAATATTCGCTTAATTAGGCAAACAGCTTTTGAACTTAATCAACCGGTGGGAATTCTCCAAGACTTGCAAGGTCCGAAAATTCGCTTGGGCAAGTTTGATAATGGATCGATAGTGCTAGCAAAAGGCGATCGCTTCACCTTGACCAATCGTCCGGTAGTTGGTACACAAGAAATCAGCTGCGTTACCTACGATTATTTAGCAGACGAAGTACCTGTAAGAGCGAGAATTCTGCTTGATGATGGACGAGTCGAAATGGTCGTTGAGGATATTGACAAGGAAAAAGGCGATCTCCATTGTCGTATTACCGTCCCTGGAACTCTTTCCAATAACAAAGGCGTAAACTTTCCTGGAGTTTACCTTTCCATTAAAGCCATGACCGACAAAGACCGTGAGGATTTAATGTTCGGTCTGGATCAAGGTGTTGACTGGGTAGCACTTTCCTTTGTTCGCAATCCCCAAGATGTAATGGAAATTAAGGAACTAATTTCCAGCGCTGGTAAAAATGTACCAGTGATTGCCAAAATTGAAAAGCACGAAGCCATCGAACAAATGGAAGCAATTTTAGCTTTGTGTGATGGCGTGATGGTTGCTAGAGGTGATTTAGGTGTAGAACTACCAGCAGAAGACGTTCCCATGCTGCAAAAGCGGTTAATTGCTACTGCTAATCGCTTGGGAATTCCCATCATCACCGCCACCCAGATGTTAGACAGTATGGTCAGCAATCCTCGTCCGACTCGTGCCGAAGTGTCAGATGTAGCAAATGCCATTCTCGATGGTACGGATGCGGTGATGCTCTCCAATGAAACTGCTGTTGGTAACTTCCCAGTCGAAGCTGTGGCGACGATGGCGCGGATTGCGGAAAAAATCGAGCAAGAAAACATCCAAAATAATAACGCTAGCCAAGTCAGAGATCGAAAGCGTTCCATTCCGAACGCAATTAGCCAAGCAGTAGGACAAATCGCTCAACAACTGGGAGCCGCAGCTATTATGAGCTTGACTCAAACAGGCTCCACAGCTCGCAACGTTTCCAAGTTCCGTCCTTGGACACCAATTTTAGCGATTACACCTCACGTGAATGTCGCAAGACAATTGCAACTGGTATGGGGAGTCAAACCGTTGTTGGTATTAGAATTACCTTCAGCCGGTCAGACATTCCAAGCAGCCTTAAACGTAGCCTTAGAAAATAACCTCGTTTTTGAGGGAGATTTGGTAGTCATGACCGCCGGTACACTGCAAGGCGTTTCTGGCTCTACGGATTTAATCAAAGTAGAAGTTGTAACAGCGATACTCGGACGGGGAATTGGACTCGGACAAGGCTCGGTAAGTGGTCGCGCCAGAGTAGCACACACCAGTATGGATGTAAGTGACTTTAATCCTGGTGATATTTTGGTTGCACCCCGCACCAGT
Source organism: Nostochopsis sp. (assembly GCA_051172755.1). Taxonomy (GTDB): domain Bacteria; phylum Cyanobacteriota; class Cyanobacteriia; order Cyanobacteriales; family Nostocaceae; genus Pelatocladus. The sequence continues at coordinate 709,335 of JBMNDX010000001.1, forward strand.
GCCGATTTTGTGGAAGTAATTCGCAAGTCCGCAGGTATTATCACTGAGGAAGATAGTCTCACTTGTCACGCAGCAGTCATTGGTTTACGTCTCGGCGTTCCTGTTATAGTTGGCGTCAAAAAAGCAACACAAGTAATTCGAGATGGCTCGATTCTCACAATGGATATGCAACGGGGTTTAATTTACTCTGGAGCAGTGGGGACTCCGTGAGAATTAAAAATTATGTTTTTGATTTTTAATTTTGATAGGTTTGTAGTAAGCACTAAAGTGCTTAAATATTTGAGGACTTAAGTCCTCTACAAACCCATAAAGTTTTTCAGGACTTCTGCTGTTGCTAGTCCTGTTTTTTCCCAGCTAAATTGATTTGCTCTGTTGATACTAGCGACTCCTAAGCGATCGCGCAGTTGTGTGTCAGTCGCGATTTGATCCATTGCTGCTGTAATTTCTCTGATGTCGTAGGGATTGATCAGAATCCCAGCATCACCAGCAACTTCTGGGAGAGAGGAAATATTGGAGGTGATTACGGGAGTACCACACCCCATTGCTTCTAGAACCGGGAAACCAAAACCCTCCCAGAGACTAGGAAAAACGAGTGCGATCGCCCCACTGATAATTTTTGGTAATTCGCTATAGGGAACATAGTCCAAAAATTTGACTTGCTTAGCGATACCCAATTCCTCAACTTGCGCTTGCAACTGAGGAGTATAACGCTTATCCTGTGGCCCAGCTAACCACAATTGGTAATCATGATGATTTGGTAAACCTGCAAAAGCAGCAATGAGTCTGTTGAGGTTTTTATAAGGATCGTGTCTACCAATATAGAGAAAATAGGGATAGGATTTTGACCTCTCCCCTGTCCTTTCTCCTATAAAGAGAGGGGATAAAGATTCCCCCATTCCCTTGTAAGGAAGAGGGGTTAGGTTAGTGTTTATGGATAAATTAACAGGTCGAAAATGATTTACATCATGTGCTAAGGAAATTGGCGTAATTTTCCTCACAGGAATCTGGTAAAAATCAGTAATATCTTTGGCGGTAGCTTGGGAATTACAAATAATGTGTTGCGCTTGCTGAAGAACTTGGGGAATATAGTGGCGAAAATAGGATGTCAGAGGTGAAAAGCGTTTAGGAAAACGCAATGGAATTAAGTCGTGAACCATCACGACAAAACGAGAATTAGAATAGAGTGGTGCTTCTGGAATAGGGGAGAAAATTAGTTGAGATTTTAGCTTTTTAGATATTTTTGGTAATTGAAACTGTGTCCATATTAAGCGAGAAACATGCCCTTTTGTACCATCCGCAGGCGTCATATTACCTGGGATTGAGTAACATTTAAATTCTGGATAATTTAGGGTAGTTAATAAAGTAGGGTGAAGAGATTTTAAATAAGGAAAAAGATTTTTAGCATAATTACTTATGCCTGTAGGCTGAGAAAATACAACAGATAAATTAATTAATAAATCACTCATTTATTCAAATTTAACCACCCTAATTGAGATGCTCTTACAGTTTCTTGAGGATGAGAGAAGATGGGTTTTCATGCTTTTTATTTTACCTAAAGGTTTGCTGCTCTGTAAAAAGCCCAGTTTATTTAAAAAACCGGGCTTCTGTGTTTTTATTATATGTGTTGTCCTTATTTAGGGCAGGCTGGTAGAGATTTGCCAGCATAGCGGCAGTCAAAATATTCTAATGCTTCCTGACTAGATTCAAAGCTGCTGGTAGTTTGATAAGCCCCTTCTTTTCCGTAAACTTCTCGTCTCCAGATTTTCAGATAGTATCTCGTGTTATCAGTGTTCTGCCAGAGTTCGTAACTATACTCACCACCCGAACCGTTGCTTACTAAATAATCAGCCTTCGCAACTGTGGATACACTTATGAGAGTCAAAGTGGTTAATAAAGGCAATAAAATTTTTTTAACCATTTTTAGCTGCTTGTAAATATTACACTTACATTGATAATTTATTTAACAGGCTTAATGGTAAAATTATGTCTTTAAGTTGATTAAGTTAGTTTAAAATTTTACGAACTTTGCTATTCTTTTTTACGTATAAATACGATAAAAGGACAATTCCCCGACTGTCTGAGGAAGGAAGAGCGAGGGATAATACAGTTCGGTTAAGAATTTTCGTCATAATTTTAAGTAGAGACGTTGTACTGCAACGTCTTTACTTGGAATATATAGAATCAGTCGTGCTGACGCACCCGACAATTGCGAAAATTTGGATAATTTATTTTTTGGTATTCCCTTATCCTATGCAGTTTTGCGATAAAAAAGGAAAAGAATACACAAGGAGCGATCGCACTTCATGAGCAATCACAATAAAACTATTGGACTAGATAAATCTCTTTATGACTACTTACTTTCAGTATCTTTGCGAGAGCCAGAAGTTTTAACTCAACTGCGTCAAGAAACGGCACAGCAACCTATGGCTATCATGCAAATTGCACCTGATCAAGGACAGTTTTTAGCCTTGCTAGTCAAGTTAATTGGAGCCAAAAAAACTTTAGATATCGGTGTATTTACTGGCTATAGTTCTTTAGTAGTAGCTTTGGCCTTACCAGCAGATGGTAAAGTAGTAGCCTGTGATGTTGATGAAGAATATACAGCGATCGCTCGCCGCTACTGGCAGCAAGCAGGTGTAGCAGATAAAATTAGTTTGTACATCGCTCCAGCCTTGGAAACTTTAGAAAAATTAATCGCAGCGAAAGAAGCAGAAACATTTGATTTTGCTTTTATTGACGCCGACAAAGGTAACTACGACAACTACTACGAACTAGCTTTGCAACTCGTGCGTCGGGGCGGGCTGATTGCGATCGATAATGTCTTATGGTCAGGTCAAGTTGCAGATCCCCAAGACCAGGACAATAGAACTAACAAAATTCGAGCTTTTAATCAAAAACTGCATCAAGATCAAAGAATTACACTCAGCATGGTAGCGATCGCCGACGGTTTGACTCTAGCAATGAAAAATTAAAGTTAGTAAACAATACCAAAAGTTATTAAGCGATCGCCTCCAATCAACCTTTTATCGTCTGCTCAAAGAAAAGAGCGGTACAATTTCCGTATTGTCTTTTGGTAAGGAAGCCCAGAACAGTTTTAGTTTGTTGGTTGTTGGTTTTTGGCCGTTTAGAAATATCAACCACTACCCACTACCCACTACCCACTAACCATTATTAACAATTGCTGTTATCTCACTTAAAAGGATTCTATGAAAACTGGTGAAAAATTGGCTGCGGGCTGGTTGCTAACTCTGGGATTTATGTTTTTAACTTTATCAGTATCAGCAGCAATAGATAAATATAATATGCTCAAACCCATATCTCCAGCTTATAATGATCAAGCAATAGACATCAGGAATAGAGAAGCTTTGGCTGTACTTGATGTGACTGCGAAACAAGGTTTAATATTTGGTGTTCCTACGCTTGCTTTAGGTGGATGGTTAGCAATAGGATTATTTCGTCAAAGTCGGCGAGATAAAAAAGCTTTGGAACAACAGGTTAGTGAACATTTGCAATCGACTTTTTATCAGATGTTACAAGAAAATAATGGACAGATAACTCTTTTAACATTTGCGATGCAATCTCATCTACCTGCACCAGTCGCAAGACAATATCTTGATGAACAAGCCAAAGTATTTAATGCTAATTATAAGATTAGTGAAGAGGGGGGAATTTCCTATCATTTTGACCTTTAGAGAATTGATTGGGAAACTCTATGATACAAATATTTTTAAGTTTGGCAGCTATTTTAGGTGGTTTATCTGTGGCTGCGGGGGCTTTTGCTTCTCATGCTCTGCGAGAAAGACTTAGTGAGCGATCGCTTTTAATTTTTGAAACGGGCGCTCGCTACCAAATGTATCATGCTTTGGCATTGTTAGCTGTAGCAATATTATTACTTAGCATCGAATCTCCCCCACCTAGTTTAGTCGCAAGTGGGTGGTTGTTTATTATTGGTATTGCAATTTTTTCCGGCAGCTTATATGCCCTGAGTTTAACAGATATTAAGTATTTAGGAGCAATTGCACCGCTAGGAGGAACAGCTTTGATCGCTGGCTGGTGTGCTTTGGCTTTTGCTGCTTGGAATTTGAAGTAATAGGGGATTAGCAATTGGGGTATTGACTCTTGACCATTGACCATTGACCATTGACTATTGTCTCTTGATCATGGGAGCATCCCAAATGTTCAAAAAACCGCCTGCAATTGAAATCGCAGTAGAGAGGCGAAATTACACGCGTCTCTACTAGCTAAGGGTTTAAACCCAAGCGCGGTATATTGAAAAAATTGGGATGCTCCCTTGACCATTGACTCTTGATAAATAATGAAAGTTGTATTCTTCGGTACTCCCCAATTTGCGGTTCCGGCTCTCGAAAAGTTGCTGAATCATCCAGATTTTGAAGTATTAGCAGTTGTCACGCAGCCTGACAAGCGCCGAGGTAGAGGAAATCAGCTAATACCTTCACCTGTAAAAACTGTTGCGACTACTCACAGTTTACAAGTATGGCAACCCCAGCGAGTCAAAAAAGATGCTGAAACTCTCACCCAACTCACAGAAATAGGCGCAGATGTATTTGTGGTCATCGCCTATGGGCAAATTCTCTCTCAAGAAATTTTGGATATGCCTAAATTAGGTTGTATGAATGTACATGGCTCAATTTTACCCAAGTACCGGGGTGCAGCTCCAATTCAGTGGTGTTTGTATCACGGGGAAAAAGAAACAGGGATCACGACTATGTTGATGGATGCGGGTATGGACACTGGCGCCATGCTATTAAAAGCTACTACACCAATAAACTTATTAGATAATACCCAAGATTTAGCAGAAAAATTAGCCACAACAGGTGCAGATTTACTATTAGAAACTTTGCTCGGTTTAAAAGGTGGAGAAATTGAGCCAATTCCTCAAGATAATTCTGAGGCTACCTATGCGCCTTTGATTAAAAAGGAAGATTACCAACTAGATTGGTCAAAGAGTGCGATCCAATTACACAATCAAATCAGGGGCTTTTACCCCAACTGTATCACTAGCTTTCGCAACCAACCAATAAAAATTACTGCAACCGCTCCCCTTGACTCTACTCACTGGCAGGAACTACCATTGGAGCTTCAGGAATATCTCCAAAAAGAATCTAATTCGTTAACAGTATCAGGTAATCCAGGAGAAGTAGTAAGCATTGCCAAGGGGATAGGAGCGATCGCGCAAACTGGAGATGGTTTGTTAGTTTTACGAGAAGTTCAGTTAGCTGGGAAACGTCCCCAGTCAGGATGGGATTTTGTGAATGGTATGCGTTTAACAGTAGGAGAAGTATTTGAAAATATTCAAGGATAAAGCCAGAAGGCTGATTCAGTTACTATTTACTATTTACCAGCAAACAGCTACCAATTGATACCTGATAACTGATAACTGTTCACTGAATTTCATAGTAGCGGCAAGATTCGCATGGTCCTTCTGGATTAACCGCACAGCGAATAATTTCTGAATGAGCATTGTAGCGGCAATTAGCATTGCCGACAATCCAACGTCCATCCAACCAGCTTTTTTCTTCTGGTCGTTTAGCAGATTGCACATACAAAGCTATTTTAGACAAACGGTAACGTCCAAACTTGAGCTGATAACGGTGACGACGTTCTAAAACAGCATAGGTTTTTCCTTCTATATCAAGATAATTTCCCGGTTGTGGTATCCAATCAAGTTTCACACTACCGAGGGACTGACGCGGATGCGTCAGAATTACCTCGGTTGGTAAAGTTTCTAGCTCCATAAGTTCTGGTAATTCATTTACATTATTTAGGATGGTAACGCACTCAATGGCGCCAATATACGGAGTTTATGTTATAGTTAACGATTCTCTAAAAAAATGTAAAAAAGAATATAATTTTAATTTGCATAGATAAGTCGGATGTTGCTTAAGCTTCCCCTGGCTGAAGCCAAGCTTAGGTGCTTGTCAACCGCGATCGCTCTTCTATCAAAAGCGACCTCTAAAAGCCTGAAACAACACATTTACGTTAATACACTAAATGATTCTTTTGTACAGTGCGTAAGCCCTAATATTCTGGTTTTTTAGTCATAATTGACAATATTTATGAGTCGATGAGAAACTTAGCGATCGCAGAAGCTGCACAATATCATCTCACACAGCGAGAAACTGATATTTGGTGTCTATATAGAGCTAATTATAGTTATAAAGAAATTGCAGATTATCTTTACATAAGTATCAACACTGTTAAAAAATATGAAGAATATTCATGCCAAGCGACGGCAAAATTTCTTATAAAGTCAATTTACTACAGGCACTGTATATACTATGTAAATCTCAAAAAATCAGTAAATATTTCCTATTAGTCATTAGGTCTTTTTTGTAGACGGATTAAATTATTGTAAATCTGTCGTTTTAAGTCATCATTATTTTGTAGTTGGAGAGTAATATTGTTGAATTCATCAATGCTAAGACCATTGGATTCGACGATTTGCTGAGAACGATTGCAATAATTTACTGCTATATCTCTAGCTTGAGATGGTAGAGAGTTAAAGCTAGTGGGTTCGTTACAAACAATCTTAGGAATTTCTCGATCACCAATAATTTTCTTAATTTGATCAAAAGCTTGCTGTCGTTCTGGCTCAATCCGCAATAAAACTCTAGAGTAGTTGAGGATATTTTTATTGTTGGGTGGAGAATTTTGAGCATTAACTGTTGAGTTAAATATCAAAACAGTAGAGAAAAAACTCGCTATAGTCAAAGAGCGTAAAAACACGCTTCGAGAAATCATTTGAGTTAGCTTAGGTCGGCACAATAGTTGATATAGTTTGTTCATTTGCTGCATTTAAAACAATTACAAATATTATTATGTTAATTACAATGAATAATTCTAGGAGAGAGAAGTTCCAAGAAAAAACTGAATTTTGGCATAAGGATTCAGATTTTCCTCGTTATTTTTGACATACTTGACAAATTTCGATAATTTTTGTCTGGAGTATTAACATTTCTGCTGCTCCTTGTTTGAGACTTACTTCTAATTCTAGTAATAGGGGTAAACAGTCAATGAGTTGCTGCACAGAAAGTGATTTAACTTCTTGCTGTAAAAAGTAGATACGCTTGGGGTTGCTGACATCAGCAGCTTTGGCGATCGCTTGTGGATCGCGTTCACCACTTTCGATCATGATTTTTACCCATAACCAGGTACGAAATTGACCAATCAGTGTAGCAATGATCCGTAAAGAGGGTTCACAAGCATTAATGAGATTAGCCAATATAGTTAAAGCTTTGGCTGTATCTCCTGCTTTCATTGCTGCTGCTAGTTGTAAGCTATTTTGATTAGTATTTCTAACTAGCTGAGTAACAACATCTATATCTTGTGGTTTGTTACTACCACCAGCATAAAGCTGTATTTTCTCTAACTCATTGTATAGTAGTCGTGTATCGTTGCCTACAGCTTCCGCTAAACTTTCTGCTGCTTGAGAAGTCAATTTTACACCTACGGCTTGAGCAATAGTCTGAACAGATTGCACCAATAGTTCTGTCTTCCAAGGCGGAATCAACGAAAATTCACGATATTCAGCCGCAAAGTGTTTGAAAAGTTTAGTAGATTTAAGCCGCTCATCAGGTTTATTACGGCTAGTCAGTAATAGAAATGAATCTTCGGGAATTACCGGTAAAGTGCGTCCTAATTCTGATAACACATTATCTGGACAGTGTTGGCAAATAGTTGTATTGACAAGCCATACTAAGCGACCACCAGCACCAAAAGGTGGTGTCATCACTTGATTTAACCCAGCGATCGCAGCATCAGCTTGATCTGGCAAAAGGGTAGTATAGTTAAAACTCGTCCATGAAGAGTCAAGGATGCGATCGCGTAAAAGTGCAACTGCTTTTTCGATAGCAAAATCGTCCTCACCCCAGTAAACATAAATTGGCATGAGAAACCTCCTGTTCTTAAAAATTAAAAATTTAGGAAGAGGGTGTGAGGGGTGGGATGGAGCATTGACCATTGACCACTAACCACCAACAACCAACCAACAACCAACCATCAACAACCACTAACAAATTAAGATCAAGGACAGAGTGCGAGGATATGAAAAGTGGACGACAATTATCAAACCTACCTCAACCGGGTAGCACGGATGACACTACCAGAAGCCTATGGAACCCAAGTCCAGCATATCCTGGAATCTTCCAAATTTCAGTTGACACAAAATCGTGATAGACAGGCTGTGGCTTTTCCAGGTTATACGGTTATTACTCCGCCCCACCCAGAAGAGACACAAAACTCTAATTTTTACGCTCAATTGCAGAGTTATCAACAGGAACTCTTGCAGTTACCGATTGGTAATGATCTGATTGTACCTGTACCGCCTGCTAGCTTTCATTTAACTTTGGCAGATGTGATCTGGGATAGTACTTTTCGCGATGCTTGTGAAAAAAATCCTGACTACGAACAACAATTGCGTTCTTGTTTTGCTGACATTTTTCAGCAATATCAAAGTTCTTTGACAAGACGTGCTGTTCATCCTATTCGTTGGCAAATGCTAGGACTTATGGTGATGACAAGAGCGGTAGCTGTTTGTCTAGTACCCCAAGACCAAAATTCTTACGAAGAGATAATTAACTTTCGTCGGGCAATTTATCAAAAACCTAACATCATGACCTTAGGTATCGAACAACAGTATCACTTTACCGCTCACGTAACCTTAGGCTATTTTGGCGAAGTTTCACCAAATTTAGATCGCGATCGCCTTGCTACTCTATTTTCACAGTTGAATGAACGATGGTTATTAAATACACCAGAATTTGTGATCCATCGTGCGGAATTGCGAAAATTTGACGATATGACTCATTATTACCGCCAAACAGATTGGCCTGTTTTAAGTTTTTGTTAGTGGATAGATTTTTTGTTTTGCACTAGGAATTCTTAGTTAGTAACCTAAAAATTTATGGTGTATTATAAATAGAGTGAGTTAATTTTTACTCTATTCAGGTCGTTGTGTAATAAGTGCGATCATGCGAATAAGACAAGTCAAAGAAGTTGAAATTGAAGGGTTGGGCGATCGCATCAAGCAAGCTCGACTAGATTCCAGAAAGTCTCTGGAACAAATATGTGATGAGGTTAGTGTGTCACGCACTTACTGGTACGACATCGAAAAGGAAACTCTCAAAGGAGCGCTTTCTATTGAAAACCTCCGCAAAATTGAAGAAGCATTGGGGGTTAATTTGGATGTGAAATTCTGAAGATATTGGGGAGCGGGGAAAGGGGAATAAGGGAGAAATTTCTCCCAATTAAGATAATTGATCTACCGATAACCATTGTAGAGACGTGCCAATAGTGCTGTCGCGCATGGCTTCGCGAAAGCACGTCTCTACTAACAACCCCTAACCGAACTGTATTGACAGTGGTGGGGGAGGATGTCAATTAAGAGAAATCGAATATACCCAATCGTGGTAATTAGGCTCTCTATTTTCTGTAATTACTGTTAATTTGTCTTTGAGTTTTTCGGCTATTGGTCGATGTTCTGGCAAATCATAATTCTCAATTCTTTTGACTGGTACGATTTTAGCTGCTGTACCACATAAAAATACTTCATCAGCAATAAAAAGCTCAGATTTATCTACAGGACGTTCCACTACTGGAATACCAAAATCTTGGGCTATTTTGATCACACTATCTCGTGTAATTCCTTCTAAAATATCTTGTTCAAAGCCAGGGGTAATTATTTTGCCATTTCTTACAATAAAAATATTCATCCCAGAGGCTTCACTAACTTTACCCTGAGAATTCATTAAAATTGCTTCGTCAAAACCAGATTCAACTGCTTCTGTTTTGGCGAGAGAAGAAGTAATGTAAGCTGCACTAATTTTACCTCGTAATGGAAAGCTCATATCTTCTTGTCTACACCACGAACTAATTCGACAACTAACTCCTTCAGGTGATAAATAATCTCCTAATTCTAATCCATAAATAGCGAAGCTTTTATCTATATGATGTAATCTGGGAGCAATGCCTAAATCAGAAGTGAAGACAAAGGGGCGAAGATAAAAAGAACTGGTTGGTTGGTTTTTTTGAACGAATTCGACTACGGCTGTTTTGATTTTTTCGGCTGAGATATCAAAGTGTAGGAATTTGGCACTTTGACTTAATCTTTGACAGTGACGATCTAATCTAAATAATAAAATTTGTGCGGAGTTTTGAGGGTCGGGAATACCACGCATTCCACCGAAAGCGAGAGTTCCATAATGTAACGCGTGAGTTGCAATAGAAACTGTTGCTTCTTGAAAAGGTACTAATTTATCTTGAAAGTAAGCAAAAGGTAAGAAATTATACATAACTTATTTTCCTGTGATCTTGAACTATAACAGTATAAATTGAACCTGAAAAAATACTTGGTATTATAGTATAGTTAAAAACTAAGATTTTATTCAGTCTGGTGATTATAAATATATTCTAAATATATTTTTGGTGAATTAATAACATACAATTTTCGTAGGGTGCGTTAACAACGTAACGCACCCTACGGAGTCAAGATTTTGTATTTTATTTAATCAAGTAACCACATTTGATTAGAATTATCTTCAGGTTCGATAGGTGTTGGAAGTGGTGTTCTTGGTGGTGTAGGTGCGCGGTATGATTTTCTATAGGTTAATGCTTTGGGTATTTCTTTTTCCTTTTTAGACTTATTTAAATTATTAATCTCTTCTGTAAGCTGAGAATTAGCTTGTGCAAGTTGTACGGCAGCTTGCTTGGCTTCTTCAAGGTCTTTTGTTAGACGTTCCACTAATTTATCTTTTTCAGATAAGTCTGATTGCAAATCACTAATTTCTGTTTGCAGATTTTCTTGATTTTGCTGTGTTTCTCGTAAGGAAATCTGCAACTGCTTGATAGCTGTATTTTTGTCAGACAACGTTGATTCTAAATCACTCAGTTGTTGTTGAAAATTTTCTTCGTTTTGGCGTGTTTCTTCCAGAGATGTTTCCAACTGTTTGATTGTTGTTTCTAAATCAGTTTTAGTTGGAGTTACGCGTTTATTTTTAGCAGCAGATTCTTCTGTGGTTGGGTTAGTTTCCTCTGCTACTTCCTCAGCAGCAACATCAATTACTGGTTCTATTTCTGGTGATGATATTTTATGTGCTTCTTCTTGTAATACATCGGCAACACGTTTTCTAGTAGCCATGATTTCTATTTTCTCCAGTCACGTTGTAATTCTTCAGCTACGCGGTGGTAGTCTGAATGTGCCTCATTTGCATTTTTACCTCGCCATTTAGTAATCGCCACACCCTCTAGTGCTGCTCGTTCGTGAGCTTTGTAAATACGGATAAAAGCATTAAAAACTGGAATCCTCATCTGCATGAGTGTATTTTGTGCTTCCAATGCTTCTCCCAAACTACGGGTATCTACTTTAGTCAGAAGCACCCGATGAGCAATCTCCGCAGGAGTGACTGCTTCTCTAACTGTATCAATTAGAACAGCTAAATCCATCGGTGCTGGCGGTGTGGGCAAAACTAAATAGTCTGCGATCGCAACTACCGCTTTTAGGCTTGTAGAATGTAGAGCTGGAGGTGTATCGACCACCACTAAATCGTATCCTTCTATCTTACGCAAACGAGCTAAGTTTTGGGGATCTGTCGCCTGAGATAGATCAAATCCCATACCGTTTTGGCTACGCCTATACCACCAACTAGCAGATCCTTGAACATCTGCATCTACCAGAAGAACTTTTTGTGCTTCTGCAAAAGTAGCAGCCAGGTTGACTGAGGTGGTTGTTTTCCCAACTCCCCCTTTACCGTTGAGGATAGCAATAATTCTAGGCACAAATTAATTTTACGATGCTCTCTTCACCGAATATACCGCGTTGTGTGACACAGATAGTAGATTAGCTTGAAAATAGGGAATGGGGAAGGTGGGGTCCCCTGGAGGGGATAAGGGGTAATGGGGAGGAGAAATTGTCACAATAGATTCAGAAGTGCTGAATAAAAAAGTAGAAAAAAGTAGCTATGACAGTAACTCAACAATTCCCCGTTAGCCCTAACATACCTGAATTACAACGACGATTGAAGTTGCTTTTTCAACCAGTTAAATACGTTGAAGATTTTGCCAAAGTTTATGGAGACAATTTTACTCTGTGGGGTAAGAACAAAAATAATCCTCCCCTGATTTACTTCAGTCAACCGGAAGCGCTAGAGCAGATTTTTACCGCCAATCCTAGCCATTTTGAAGTGGGTAGAGGAAATCGAGTCTTAAGATTTATGTTTGGCGATTACTCTGTACTTTTACAAGATGGCGATCGCCACCAGCGCCAACGTCAACTCTTAGCCCCTCCTTTTCACGGTGATCGGATGCGTGCTTATGGTGAAACAATCCGTGAAATTGTCCAACACGTAAGTAATAAATGGCAAAATGATAAACCATTTAATATCCGCGCTTCTATGCAAGACATTACCTTGCGGGTTATTTTACGGGTAGTGTTTGGTTTAGAAGAAGGACAGCGTTTAGAAGAACTCCAGCAATTAATTTCTGCTTTTTTGGAATTTGTTAGTTCTCCCTTAATGTCAGCTGGTTTCTTTTTTCCGTTTCTGCAAAAAGATTACGGCTCATGGAGTCCTTGGGCAATAATGGAAAGACGCAAACAACAAATTGATGAAATTATTTATGCTTTAATTCGCCAACGTCGGACGGAATCTATTCAAGATCGCCAAGATATTCTGAGTTTATTGATGTCTGCGCGTGATATCGATGGAAAAGCGATGTCAGACGAAGAGTTACACAATGAATTAATGACGTTGTTAGTTGCAGGTCATGAAACAACAGCTTCGGCTTTAACTTGGGCTTTTTACTGGGTTGACTATTTACCAGAAGTACGAACAAAATTGCTGCAAGAATTAGATACTCTAGGAGATCAGCCAGAACCAAATGCGATCGCCAAACTACCCTATCTCACAGCAGTCTGTCAAGAAACTTTACGAATTTACCCAATAGCTATGACTACTTCCCTTCGGGTTGTTAAATCTCCGATTGAAATTATCGGTTATAAATTGCCAGTGGGTACGGTCATAGTTCCTAGTATTTATATCGCGCATCATCGCGAACAAGTCTACCCACAGCCAAAGCAATTCAAACCAGAACGCTTTTTAGAAAGACAATTTTCACCCTTTGAATTTTTCCCCTTCGGTGGTGGAAATCGTCGCTGTGTGGGTATGGCGTTTGCAATGTATGAAATGAAACTAGTACTAGCAACTATTGTATCTCAGTATCAAGTTTCTTTAGTCAATAAACGTCCAGTGCGCCCAGTCCGTCGGGGTTTAACTGTAGCCACACCTGCGGGAATGCAGATGATTGCAAAGTTTCGTTAATTTGAGATTGGGGATTGGGAAGAGTGTGGGAAGTGGGGAAAAGTAAACCACCATCCACCAACCACCAACCACCAACCACTCACTTTTGATCTATTCTGGAGTAGAAATAATCCAAAAAACGCGGTGAATCATGGTTGTGAAGTTGCAGCGACCAATATTAGTCGGAGGACTAGGACTATCGTTCTCCCTCTGGATTTTAGAAAGTTGGCACGATTCGATAGTGCAACTGGGAGAATATAGTGTACTAAGTTTGTTATTGGTTGGCGGTGGTTTGTTGTTGTTAAACCAAAATCGCCATAAACAGAATTCGCATGTACTCGATAGTCTACCTGTGGATCGAGAAACTGTAGAAAGTGCGATCGCTAAAACTGAAACTGTAATTAATTATCTTGCAGATGAAGCTGAAAATGATGCAGAGACTTTACATGTAACGTCTGTGCTGCGAGAAAAAATTCCTCAACTTTATACCGAGTTAGATAGACAAGAAATTCATCTAGGTGTGACTGGTGGTAAGTCGGTGGGTAAAACCACCTTAATTCAAGTATTAAAATCTAACTGGCGTCCAGGAATAGGACGTCAAATTTGTCTGCAAGAAATTGCGCCTTTATTTATAGAAGCAGGCGAGAATTCAGATGCAGCTGCATTAACACAAGCAAAAACAACTGATTTTATTCTGTTCCTGACAAACGGTGATTTGACAGATACAGAATTTCAAACCATCCAGCAATTAAAAGCAGAAAAACACCGCCTGATGCTGGTTTTTAATAAACAAGATCAGTATTTGGCAGATGAACGCGCTAGCATATTAATGGCTTTAAAACAACGAATGCAGGAGAATATTGTAGGGAGTTCAACTTCTCCTCTTCCTGTGAAAGTCCGCAAGTACAATGATGATGGTTCTGTGCAAGAGTGGATGGAACAATCAGCGCCAGACATTGAGCAACTGACACAGCAACTAGGTGAAACTTTAGCACAGCAAGGACAGCAGTTGGTATGGGCGACTACGATGAGAAAAGCTCTATTGCTCAAAGCTGAAGCTAAAAATTACTTGAATCGGGTAAGAAGCGATCGCTCTAACCCAGTGATTGAACAATATCAGTGGATTGCTGCTGCTGCTGCTTTTGCTAACCCAGTTCCCGCTTTGGATATTTTGGCGACTGCGGCAATTAATGCCCAAATGATCGTAGATTTAGGTAATATTTATCAGCAAACATTTTCTCTTGAACAGGCGAAAACCGTAGCCGGGGAAATGGGTAGTTTGATGCTAAAACTCGGTTTAGTTGAACTTTCTAGTAAGGTTATTGGTACTGCTCTCAAGAGTCACGCTGTCACATACGTTGCTGGTGGTGCAGTTCAAGGCGTAAGTGCAGCTTATCTGACGCGATTAGCTGGAGTTAGCTTGATTGAGTATTTCCAACAGCAAGAAATAGCAGTAAATTCTGCGTCTGGATTTAATGTTGAGATACTTGGACAAACTTTACAAAAGGTATTTCAGCAGAATCAGCAAGTGGGATTTTTGCAGGGATTTGTCAAGCAAGGTGTGAAGCGTTTGTTACCAGAAGTTGCTTAGTTTAGCTGTGCGTTAATTTGTGGCGATTTGAAACGCGGAGGGATGCAAAGTTTTCGCTATGAATTTATGCAATTTTGTGGTTGGTTGTTAGTTGTTAGTTGCTGGTTGTTGGTTGTTGGTGGTTGTTCGTTATGACTTTGCACTTTTTTGCGGGAAAAAGTCTTGAACTCCTTATCTGGACTAAATTACACTTTAAGTATTATTACTTGGTATTGTTTGTAGTAAGGACTTTAGTCCTTGCTCTGAAGGGAGAGGACTAAAGCCCTGACTACAAACTTTAGCAACAATCAAATCAGCGCCATGACTCCAGCAGGTGAACCGGAACCATCTCCTAATCTCAAAATCCCAATTACCAAAGTTGCGCCTTTGGGCGGTAATTGCTCTAAATTCGTGAGATTTTCTAGAACAATACGTGGTTTCTCTAATACTAGACAGTTGGTGGTAAAAGTAGTATTTTGCCCAGGGTCTACACCATGTGTATCAATTCCAACTCCAGCAATGTGACGCTCATTCAACAGAAACTCAGTTGCATCACTACCAAAACCAGGAAAATGCATATTTCCTTGAGAATCTTGGTTCATAAAAGCTGTGCGATCGCACCACTTTTCCTGCCATTTTGTGTATAATAAAACTATATTACCGCTAGTAATTTCACCGTATTGCTCTTCCCATTCCAAAATATCACCAACATTGAGAGTGTAGTCTGAGTTAATTTTTACTTGCTCTTGGATATTAATGACTACCGCAGGTACAACTAGCGATTCTGCGAGATATTGATCAATGCCAACACCAGCATGATAAAAGCTTTTTGGGGCATTAATATGAGTAGCGCTATGCTCGCCTAAAGAAAAGCGTCTAAGATAATACCCGTCTTTTTCTATTTCTGCGACAGTCTCAAATTCGACCAGAGGATCACCCTCCCACTGAGGAATATCGCTGTGAATAACATGACTTAGATGAATGACTCGTGAATAGATGATAGTTTTTGATTGAATAACTTTTGATTGAGAAAACAAATAACTATTTTCTCCCTCTAGTCCCCAGTGTCTCCCTTGTCTCTCATCTCCCCACCCCCTACTCAACCTCTCCAGAGTCGCCTCCATTACCGCATTAGTCTGTCCGGTAACTGTAAACACCAGTGCTTCGCGATATACTCTTTGTGCAGGATGATGTAAATAATTTGCTGCACCACTAGAAACAGTAACAGCTGCATGAGCAATGCGTGTTGCTAAATCAATTGTCCAGGCTCGTAGTTGTAGTTTTTCTGACAGTTTTATATTAGTATTTTTCTGTGCCTGACGAATCGCAGTGCGACAGTGGTTTAGTTCTTGTTGAAAAGCCGTCAAAGCATGAGCGATCGCAGGCAATGATTTTGTCTGTACGACGGATTTTATAATATCTAAACCAGCGAAAGCGCAACCTGTAGTTAAAAAGGTGGCACGAAGGACATTATTTTTATCGTTTTCATGAATCCATCCGGCTGGTTTAATGGAAACCACGTACTCTTGAGGTAAAAAGTAATTATTCAAATTAGCAGCGACAGTATTAGTTGATGTCATTGCTGCTAGTTCAGCTGGCGAAGTAAATGTGATCTTGCTTCCTGAATTTTGGTAAGTTTCCTGAAAAGGAACAACGCCGAAAACAGCACAGCCATCGGGAAGCGTAGCGGCAATAATAAAATCATCAAATATTCCCCATCCAGTTACCCAAGGTACAACTCCATCTAATTGATATCCTCCTGGGACTGGTTTAGCTAGCGTTAATGGTTCACCTACACGTCGCAACTGCGAAAAACCAATACCGACTAAAACTTCACCCTTATTTATACGGGGTAAATATTCCTGCTTCAAACTAAAGTTACTGCTAGCAACTAGCATTGCAGCAGCGCTTTGGTGCTGGATTTGCAAAAAAGCTAAAGCTCCAGAGTACCGTGCTACCAGTTCTTGAAAGTTACTAAAAGTGTCTTCACTAACTTCTTTACCACCCCAATCATGGGGAATACGTAACGCCAGCAAACCCAAATCTCCTAGTCCTTGCAGCGCTTGCATGAGTGTATTGGGGTCACTGTCTATCTGATTAGCTTTAGCTGCAACTGAGTTGAGCAAATAGGAATGGGCTATTTCTAAAACAGAATGATTTTCCTCTGACAACACTTGGCGATCGCAATCCATTAGCTTTTGCTAGTTTAGCAAAAATGAGGAACTGGAAACTCGAAGGAGGACAAAACAATTAGAAATTAAAGATCCCCAATCCCCGAACGCGAGTGCGTCTCCGTAAGGAGAATCCCCAATCCCAAAAAAGAATCCCTCCAAATCCTGTAAACCAGAGATTTTAGAGGGTTCAAATGTTGCAGCAAAAAGTGAATAAGTAATAGGGTAGCAGCCTATAATTTATATTTTGACTAAGCTTTAATTAAATTTACGTAAAAACCCTAAATAATTTGCGTACACTATGACTACCATATGTGAACATATAATACTCAATTAATTGTAAATTTAAGTAAAAACCAGTAAAACTACAACTACTGCTAAATATTGTTTTAAATCTCTTATTATATTGGACAATGTATACTAGGGGATCAACCGCTTATGCCACCTAAAAATTAACAATTAAATATTAAAAATCCGTGTTTTAACACTTATCAGGTTATTTAGTTGGGTAAGAGTCATTTCAACAAGTTCACTGTTGACTGATTTAATATTCTGAGTGTTGCTGCGGAATGAAAACTATGAACTCAGCATTTAGTTCTAGTGTTTAAATACACTTTAGTTTATCATTGGTGTTTTTTTAGATAAAGTAGCTAATTTACAAAAGCATAGCAATATATTTACTTAGGAAGTGAATTTAATTGCTTTATCTCTCAAAACTAATTTGACAGACAACTATTCGATACCTTTTCGAGTTAATTTTGATTTATGACAATTTATTTTTATTAACACAGACTTGTTTATGAACCATTCTTCGCAGCCTGGACAAGAATCTTTTGCGATCTGGTCTAACCTGCTTCAACAATTACTAGAACGTCAGTCTTTATCTTGCCCTCAAGCAGCAGAATTGATGCAAGGATGGCTAAGTGAGGCTATTCCACCAGAATTATCGGGGGCGATCTTAGCTGCACTACATTGCAAAGGCGTATCTGCTGAGGAATTAGCGGGAATGGCTGGAGTCTTGCAATCTCAGTCTCTTAGAGGACAAGGGCGACAAGCGGGAATTTCTCGTTCCCAATCCCCATTACCCCTTATCCCCAAAGGAGGCCCCACCTTCGCCGATCCCCTGATCGACACCTGCGGTACTGGAGGAGATGGAGCATCGACATTTAATATCTCTACAGCTGTTGCTTTTGTGGCTGCTACAAGTGGTATACCTGTTGCGAAACATGGTAATCGTTCGGCATCTAGTCGTGTCGGTAGTGCGGATGTGTTAGAGGCTTTGGGTATAAATTTGAACTGTTCTGGTGAGAAGGTAGAAGCAGCAGTCAAAGAGGTGGGAATTACCTTTTTGTTTGCTCCTGGTTGGCATCCAGCCCTCAAGTCAGTTGCTGGGTTGCGACGGAGTCTCAGGGTGCGGACGGTATTTAATTTACTTGGACCTTTGGTGAATCCTTTACGTCCTACAGGACAAGTGATTGGGGTATTTGATCCCAAATTATTAGCAATAATTGCTCAAGCCTTACAGCTACTGGGTACAGAAAAAGCGATCGCACTACACGGACGAGAAAAATTAGATGAGGCTGGTTTGGGTGATGTTACTGATTTAGCTGTATTATCGGCAAATGAAGTAACATTAACTACAGTAAATCCGCAGGAACTCGGCTTAACTCCTGCTCCCATCACAGCGCTTGTGGGTGGTGATGTCCAAGAAAATGCCGATATCTTGAAGGCCGTGCTACAAGGTAAAGGTACACAAGCACAACAAGATGTAGTAGCATTAAATACTGCGTTAGCGCTGCAAGTGGGTGGAGCAATCCCATTATTGGATCACGCTCAAGGTGTACAATTGGCTAGGGATATTCTTCATAGTGGCGCGGCTTGGACGAAGTTGGAACAGTTAGTCGAGTTTCTACAGGATTGAGTTGCCCAGAGTAGGATGGTGGGCGGAATTCTATAACATCACGCTTGATAGTGATCTCATAGTCACCAAAAAAATCGTGTCCCAAAAGTCCTGTTTCTAGTTCTGTTCCAGCGATCGCCACCGGAATTTTTTTGGCTGTTACCCCACCAACTTCCATGGAATTCACATAACCAACGGGAAATTCCACTGCTTTTGCACTGGCTGTATTTGCTTTCGCTCTCCCAAAAGGTACTATCCCCAAGGCATTTGCCATATCTTGAGTGATGACTGTACCACTTGCTCCCGTATCCAAAATCATCTCAAATTGTTGATTGCTATTAAAAGTGACATTAATAATTGGTGTCCCCCCGACTCGTCGTTTAATCGGGGCGACAAACACTACAGGTTCATTGCGCTGCTGTGTAGTTGGTGCTACAAATATCTGTTGTTGGTTGTTAGTTGTTGGTTGTTGGGTTTTTTGGAGAATTGCTGGTTTAGCAGAAGGTTGAGGAACTACAAGCACTATCCTGGAAGGTTGTTGTTGTACTTGTGTTGTTACTTTGGTTGTTACTTTTGGCGGTGGTTCCTTGCGAGATAAAGCTTGCTGTTGAGCGTATTTAATCCGGCGTTGATATTGGATGATGTTGTCTTGAGCGCTAGGAAAATAGGTACTTTGCTGATCTACTTCTTTCATCAACGCGATCGCATCTTTATACTGACTAACTACTAAATTCCAATCTTCTGTTGATTGAGCAGATTGACTGATGGTATCAGCGCTAGCTGCTTTATCCAACCCTAACTCAAAAGTATCGGATTGCATTTCAGAAGCTTGGTATTGCTGCGGTTGTGGAGTTATTGCTGGTAATGGTGTGTTCTCATCAGAAGTGATCGGACTCTTTTCTACCGCTTCTGGTTGTTGTTGATCATGATCCACAACAGCCTGTTTGTCTTCACGACAAGCAACAGCAAAAATCGCCAGTGTGGTGGAAAGAAATATTAGCGTGGCTTGGGATAACAAAGACTGAAGCATAATTGTTTAGAACGCATACCTTCCACTACACCCACGATACTTTGGAATAATGCTTACACCCGAATTCAAGATAAAGATGCACTATATCTTTATTTAAAGAGAATGCCGTAGCCGATAAAATTTATTCCGGGATCATTTGATCTGTGGCTATTGTACCGCAAGCAGACAAAGTAATTCAAATGATAAATTTATGGGATAATTATCCTTCGCTGTAGACTTGTTAGTTGTTAGTTGTTGTTAGTTTTTCTTCCTGATACCCCATCCCTGAACGCGAGTGCGTCTCCGTAAGGAGAATCCCCAAGCCCCAATCCTTTTTTTGACTTAATAGCCTATGGCCTTATTTGATGCAATACCTGCTTTACTTGTTCTTGCCGACGGAACTACTTATCGCGGTTGGTCTTTTGGTGCTATAGGCACTGCAATCGGGGAAGTTGTATTTAACACCGGTATGACAGGATATCAAGAAGTCCTGACTGATCCTAGTTACTGTGGTCAAATAGTAGTTTTTACTTATCCAGAATTGGGTAACACAGGTGTGAATCCAGAGGATGAAGAATCAGATCGACCCTATGTGCGGGGAGCGATCGCGCGTAATGTTTGTACCCGACCAAGTAATTGGCGCTCCTCGCAATCTTTAACAGACTACCTCAAACAGCACCAAATACCAGGTATTTATGGCATAGACACCCGCGCCTTAACCCGCAAAATTCGCATTTTTGGGGCCATGAATGGTGGCATTTCTACAGAAATTCTAGACGAAGCAGAACTGCTAGAACGGGTATTAGCAGCTCCTGTCATGAATGGATTAAATCTTGTCCCTGAAGTGACTACCCAAACGGCATATGAATGGTCACAAACTACTGATCCCGTTTGGGAGTTTAACCCAGAGGCAAAAACTCATTCTGAAGAAACTTTCACCGTTGTGGCTATAGATTTTGGCATCAAACGTAATATCTTGCGCCGTCTTGCAAGTTACGGGTGCCGAGTTATTGTTGTTCCAGCCCACACACCAGTAGAAGAAATTCTCAAATATAATCCAGATGGAATTTTTCTCTCTAATGGCCCTGGTGATCCCGCCACTGTCACTGAAGGTATTGAGACTGCGAAAGCTTTAGTGTCATCTCAAAAACCAATGTTTGGCATTTGTATGGGACATCAAATTTTGGGTCATGCACTGGGAGCAGAAACCTATAAACTTAAATTTGGACATCGTGGCTTGAATCAGCCAACAGGTTTACAAAAACGGGTGGAAATTACCAGTCAAAACCACAGTTTTGCTATTAACCCAGATACCCTACCTCAGACAACTGTAGAAATCAGCCACCTAAACTTGAACGATCGCACTGTTGCTGGATTACGTCACAAGAATCTACCGATATTTTCTGTGCAGTATCACCCAGAGGCTTCTCCTGGTCCTCACGACGCTGATTACCTGTTCGAGAATTTTGTGCAAGCAATGCGCGCAGATCGTCAAGCAGTAAACAGTTCTAATGAGGTAAAAATAAAGTAGAAATGGAGAAAGTGGGAGACAGTGAATAGTAATCAGTGAACAGTAATCAGTGAACAGGGAAAGGAAACTGATTACTGAATAACTGGTAACTGAATAACTGATCCCCAATCCCAATCTAGACAACATCTACCAAAACCATCTATACTTGAGCGTTCATTGTCAGGAACCCCATTTCTTTAGAGATGGAGCTTGTATGAGAAATCATCAAGCTGTTCTGACCAGACCATCTAGTAATAGGTAAACATTTTTCTGATGAATATGAGGAGGGAATTATTGCTGAACCACTAAACCTAACCGTTAGCCTGAGAGGTACTCGTGAAGTCCGAGAGAACTGTCAGCTATTCCGCCTCACAGGTTTGTTAGACGCGTTTTCGGAACCGACGTTTCGCAAAGTATTAGGAAGCAAGATTGACGAGGGTCCCAAGCACATTATTTTGGATCTCTCACAAATCGACTTTGTTGATAGTTCCGGCTTGGGTGCTTTGGTGCAACTAGCCAAGCAGGCGCAAAATGCTGAAGGTACTTTGCAGATCGTCACTAATGCCCGCGTAACTCAAACAGTCAAGCTTGTTCGTTTAGAAAAGTTTCTGATGCTGCAAAAATCAGTCGATGAAGCTTTAGAAAACGTCAAGAACCCTTCTTGATAGCTTGACTGTGCTGATAAAATTAGCTATCCGATGTTCAATCTGGATAGCTTAATTTTTGTGAGAAGTGTATCATGTGCGCTTTGAACACTTGTATTATTCGTTGAGGTCGGTAATGGGTAATCGTTAATGGGTAATGGGAAAAACCAATGACCAATGACCAATGACCAATGACCAATGACCAATGACCAATGACCAATGACCAATAACAATCCCAAAAAAACTATGAAGAATCGAAATTAGGTACTTCACAATCTCAAACTTCATTCTAATCTTAAATAAAGCTGGTCTATTGGGATAATACTGATCTGCTTAAACAAATGCATCATCCCCAACCTCCCGAATTATAGTTGTTAAGGAATAATGAGCTTGTGAAATCAAAGGAGGAAAACTTATTGAATGAACAAGATGAATCTGAGGTGTTAGATTCATCTTGTTGGGAATTGATGCGAACAACTATAGAAAATTTATTCCCACAGCACATTAACCAGGCACAACTACAACAACTTTCTCCTGCTGCTTTAGCATATTTGGGGGATGCAGTATATGAACTTTATGTTAGGATGTATTATCTGCTGCCGCCGCAGCGAAGCGAAAGTTACCATCGTTTAGTAGTGGCGCAGGTCAGGGCAGAAAAGCAGGCGCTGCATTTGCGATCGCTTATTACCCATCTGCGGCACAGCGAATTAGAAATAGTCCGACGAGGCCGTAATGCTGCCACAGGACGTCCTAAACGGCTAAAACCGGAAATATACCAACAAGCAACTAGCTTAGAGACTTTAATCGGCTATTTATATCTTACTGATTACTTACGTTTAACTGAACTATTGCAAAAACTGCAATTAGAAAAGTAGTTAGAAAATCAACCTCATAAAAGTAGAATTGCTTTTTATTTATGTTCGATAAATTATGGTGTGAGGTTATGAGTTTAGACTGACTATGACAGCTTGTGGACACCGAAAAAGGTCGTCATCACTATATCCAAGCAAAAATTTTTATGCCTTTTTAGTTTTTTTATATCGGATGCCCACTCCTACGCATAACCCAAACAATCTCATGGCAAACAACACGAAAAAGATTATCACTTCTGGTGAAAGAAATCGGGGACAAACCCTAAAATTAAAAAGCAAGCGCGTTGTTCCTAATATTGTTCGCACTTCCACTAAAAAAGTGGATATACCAAACCAGAAACAACACCCACTAGATAAACCAATTCAGGAGCATCAGGTTCATCATCAACGATCAGGTATACCAAACCAGAAACAACAACCACTAGATCAACCCCTAGAGAATGCACAAGATAGCGATCTGATCTATGGTCGCTATCCAGTCTTGAGTGCATTAGAAAGTCAACGCTTGCTGAACCGGATTTGGATTACTTCTCGCCTGCGCTACGATCACCGCTTTCACTCTTTGATTTCGCAAGCCAAGGACAATGGCACGATCATTGATGAGGTAGAACCCAAGCGCTTAGACCAAATTACTAACCGGGGAAATCACCAAGGTATAGCAGCACAAATTGCTCCCTATACCTACATAGAATTCAACGAGTTGCTCGAAAACGCCAAAACTGTAACCAATCCAGTCATAGTTGCTGCCGATGGGATTACTGATCCCCATAACTTAGGAGCAATTATTCGGACAGCAGAAGCGATCGGTGCTCAAGGGTTGATTATCCCACAACGACGAGCATCTGGGATCACTTCCACAGTTATGAAAGTCGCAGCAGGAGCTTTAGAACATTTTCCAGTTGCGAGAGTAGTTAATCTGCATCGTGCTTTGGAAGAAATGAAAACTGCCGGCTTCTGGATTTATGGGACTGCTTGTGAGGGTAGCGAACCAATACAAACAGTAGATTTTAATGGTGCGATCGTTTTAGTTGTTGGATCTGAAGGGGAAGGTCTCAGTTTGTTGACACAACGTTGCTGTGATGTTTTAGTGTCGATTCCTTTACAGGGTAAGACTCCTAGCCTCAATGCATCAGTTGCAGCCGGGATGGCATTGTATGAAATTTATCGCCAACGCGGGGAAAAAAATACGCTACACTTCGATAAATTACAAAAAACCACTTGGAAAAACGGTGGTAACAGAGTATAAAGAAATGTAAAGCACACAATTACAACAAACCTTTAAAACCCAATACAACATTAATAAACTGGCGCAAACCATGAAAACTATTTGGGAACAATCTAGGGAATTTTTAGCTAATACATTCGATACTTTGGGATTGGCTTGGTGGATAGAAATTGTTACACAGAATCCTAAATGTACATACTACTTTGGACCGTTTTTAACCTCAACAGAAGCACAAGCAGCTGTTAAAGGTTATGTAGAAGATTTGGAACACGAAGGCGCACAAGGAATAGCTATAGATGTAAAACGTTGTAAACCACATGTATTGACAATTGCTGAAGACTTGGGGGAATTGATTGACCGCAAAGTAAAGCCTGCCTTTAGCGGTCAAGTATAAATAAGGCTTTTTTGTTGGTTGTTGGTTGTTGTTTGTTAGTTGTTTCAAACTACTAACGATTAACCACTAACTACTAACGATTAACCATTTCTGGATGCGCCTCCAACCAATGATCAATATCACTCAATACCTGATTGGGAACTTCCCAGGGGAAGAGGTGAGCTGTGTTAGCGTAACACTCCCACTGGCAATTTTGTAAGTGTCGGGCTGTTTCTATACTAGAATCGGGTGTGATGTGGCGATCTTGAGAACCTGCCAAGACTAAAGCCGGACACTGAATTTGCTCAAGGTCAGCAAGGCGATTGTAACCTGCTTTGATTGCCGTGTAGAGAGCGCGAGTTGCAGACGGTGAGGTTTGTAAATAAGCCGACACAGCATCCTTGGCTATGTATTTGTAGGTAATGGCAGTATGTTGTTGAATGAGGTAACGAAATAGCGATCGCTTACCAAATGTCTCAATATTCCACTCCCAGCCCGGTTTGATTAAATTCAAAATAGCGGTGACTCCGGTATAGAAATTATCCTGCCAAGTTATTGGTGGATGATTTCCCCTTGGTCTAGCAGCAGTTGCTACCAAAATTAACCCAGTAACGCGCTCAGATAACCTAAGTGCCAATTCCATCGCCAAAATGCCACCTAGCGACCAACCCAATATCAAGCATTTTTCGATCTGCAAGCTGTCTATAAGGCTCTCTAAGTCATTTAAATGGTCACTCATATCAAAATTGCCATTAAACTGACTTTTGCCATAGCCACGGAGGTCTGGAGCAAAAGTCTGGTAGCGGCTAGAGAGGTGGTCGGTGAAAACACAAAGACTTGAACCGGAACCAGGATGACCATGTAAACACAGAATGGGGAAGCCTTCGCCTTCAATGTAAACCTTGAGGGGTATGGCTGGGGAATTTGGAAAAACAGAGCGATCGCTCATGATTATTAGCCTTGCTTTTGAATGACAACTTCAACTCGACGGTTTTGTTGGCGTCCGACAGGATCATCTTGACCATCAGGTTTAGTATTGGGAGCAACTGGCTGAGACTCGCCATAACCTTTAGTTGTCATACGCTCAACTGCTACTTGGTAATTCTCATTTAACCAAGAACTGACGGCTTTAGCTCGACGTTCAGACAAATTTTGATTATAGGTGTCATTACCAAGAGCGTCTGTATGTCCGTTAATTTGGATAGGATTTTTAGCTAAATTTTATAAAATTTAGGTGAACTGATACTTTAGATCCAGCACCTTAAATATACTTATTGCAAAATATTAAATAGTAACGTTTGGAGAAGTTCTTTGTGGTAATTTCTGCTCCTCGTCCCCAGTCAGGTAATCAGCCAATTCTGGGCGAAAGCACTGAAAAATCAAGTGATTTTAAGCAAAGACATATTGGCCCTAACGCCAATGACATACAGCAAATGCTAGATGTAGTAGGGGTGTCTTCCGTAGATACCTTGATCAACCAAACAGTACCGCAGTCCATCCGGCTATCTGGTGCTTTAAATTTGCCAGAAGCCCTAAGTGAGTACGCATCACTGGCAAAATTAAAAGACATTGGTTTAAAAAACCAAATTTTCCGCTCATTCATTGGTACGGGATATTACGACACCATCACTCCGGCGGTGATCCAGCGTAATATCCTAGAAAATCCCGGCTGGTACACTGCTTATACTCCTTATCAACCAGAAATTGCCCAAGGGCGACTAGAAGCACTGTTGAATTTCCAAACAATGATTATTGATCTGACTGGTTTGGAAATTGCTAATGCTTCATTATTAGATGAAGCAACAGCCGCAGCCGAAGCCATGAGTATGAGCTACGGTGTTTGCAAAACTAAAGCAAATGCCTTTTTTGTCTCTCAAGATTGTCATCCCCAAACGATTGATGTGTTGCAAACACGGGCTAGACCCTTGGGAATCGACATTATAATTGGCGACCATCGATCTTTTGATTTCTCAGAATCGATTTTTGGGGCAATTGTGCAATATCCTGCTAGTGATGGCACTGTTTACGACTACCGCGCTTTTGTAGAAAAAGCCCATGCTGTGGGAGCATTGGTAACGGTAGCAGCAGATCCGTTAAGTCTTACACTATTGACACCTCCGGGTGAATTTGGTGCTGATATCGCAGTTGGTAGTACTCAGCGCTTCGGTATTCCTTTGGGTTACGGTGGTCCCCATGCGGCATACTTTGCTACCAAAGAAGAGCATAAGCGGCAAGTGCCAGGACGAATTGTCGGCGTCTCAAAAGATGTCCAAGGTAAACCAGCATTACGTTTGACTTTGCAAACCCGCGAACAACATATCCGTAGGGAAAAAGCTACCAGTAATATTTGTACAGCACAGGTATTGTTAGCAGTGATGGCTAGTATGTATGCTGTCTATCACGGTCCCGCAGGACTGAAAAAAATTGCTGAGAATATCCACACCTTGACTGTAACCTTGGCTGCTGGATTAAAACACCTGGGCTACAATATCAGTTCTGAAAGTTTCTTTGATACCATCCGTGTAGAACTAGGAACACACAGTTTAAAAGAAATTCTCGCTGCTTGCGAAGCTAAGAAAATTAACCTGCGGATTTTTAATGAAACAGCTATAGGTATTTCGCTGGACGAAACCACAACGATTGAAGATGTTCAAAACTTATTAGAAATCTTCGCCCTTGGGAATGAGTTTACTTTCCCCACCTCAAACCCTGATCTCTGCCTTCTCCGCGAAAGCGCCTATCTCACTCACCCCATCTTCAACTCTTACCACTCAGAAACCGAGTTGTTGCGTTACCTGCATAAGCTGGAAACAAAGGACTTGTCATTAACTACATCAATGATTCCTTTGGGATCATGTACGATGAAGTTGAATTCGACATCAGAAATGATTCCAGTCAGCTGGGCAGAATTTGCCAAAATTCACCCCTTTGCGCCGCAATCACAAACTCAGGGTTATCAAATTCTTTTCCAGCAGTTGGAAGAATGGTTAGCTGAAATTACTGGGTTTGCGGGAATTTCTCTGCAACCAAATGCTGGCTCGCAAGGTGAATATGCAGGATTGCTGGTGATCCGCCAGTATCACGAAAGTCGTGGAGAAGCAGATCGCAATGTTTGCTTAATTCCGACATCTGCTCATGGAACTAACCCTGCAAGTGCGGTAATGTGCGGGATGAAAGTGGTAGCTGTGGATTGCGATCGCCAAGGTAATATTGATGTAGATGATCTCAAGGCAAAAGCCGAAAAGCACAGCCATGAACTCGCTGCTTTGATGGTGACCTATCCTTCTACCCACGGGGTGTTTGAAGAAGCAATTCAGGAAATTTGTGCTGTTGTTCATACCCACGGTGGACAAGTGTACATGGATGGGGCGAATATGAATGCTCAGGTGGGACTTTGTCGCCCTGGAGATATTGGGGCTGATGTTTGTCACTTGAACTTGCACAAAACTTTCTGTATTCCCCACGGTGGTGGTGGCCCTGGTATGGGACCGATTGGCGTAGCTAAACATCTAGTGCCTTTTTTACCCAGCAACCCAGTGGTGACAATGGGAGGTGAACAAAGCATTGGCGCGGTTTCGGCTGCACCTTGGGGTAGCGCCAGCATCTTAGTAATTTCTTGGATGTACATCACAATGATGGGTGCAGCTGGTTTGACTGATGCTACAAAATTGGCTATTCTCAATGCCAACTACATCGCCAAACGTCTAGAAGCACACTATCCTGTTTTGTATCAAGGCAAAAATGGGTATGTTGCTCACGAGTGCATTTTAGATTTGCGATCGCTCAAAAAATCTGCCAGCATCGAAATTGATGATATCGCTAAACGGTTGATGGACTATGGCTTCCACGCGCCTACTGTTTCTTGGCCTGTGGCAGGTACAATCATGGTGGAACCCACCGAAAGCGAATCTAAACAAGAGTTGGATCGGTTTTGCGATACGATGATTCGTATTCGTCAAGAAGTAGCTGAAATTGAAGCAGGTAAGGCGGATTTGCAAGATAATGTTCTTAAGAATGCACCGCACACCGCCGAAAGTCTAATTATCGGAGAATGGAATCATCCTTACTCCCGTGAGCAGGCTGCTTATCCTACACCTTGGACACGTGAACACAAATTCTGGCCTGCTGTTGGGCGTATTGATGCGGCTTTTGGGGACAGGAATTTTGTTTGTTCTTGTCTACCAATGGATGCGTATTAAGTCCATTAAAAATCATGCCTGACTCTAAAAGAGTTGGGTCATAATATAAAAGCCTGCTTTTGCAGGCTTTTATTATTATTTGCATCACCTCATAGTAGCTTTCGTTAAGGAATTTTGCGATCGCCTATGGGTGAAAAATTATCTTGATCCTGATGAGGAAAAACTAGGGGTTTCAACATAGACGAGGTTTAGGTAGGAGAAAGTACTGTTAAATGTAAATCCTGTTTAACTTTCTGTTGTAAATACCGTTCTTGTAATGGTTGCCATTGCTGCCACATTTGGTAACGATTTTCTGCTAACTTGTTAGCAACTGTGGGAATCTGAGTATCAATTTCTGATTTGAAGATATTCTCTAGCCACTCAGCCATGACTATACTATCCTGCATAGAACCCAATATCTCTTGGATGCTTTTGAATTCGGCAACATAAGCTGTGTAAGTTTCGCCGTATAAGTCGGTAAATAACTCCATTTGGTAACGTATACGTTTGGTTTGTTTCCGTAGACTGTGAAGAGTCTTACTATTTTTGGCTAGTTCTTGTTCTATTTTTTCGGCTTCCCAATTGTGCAATACTAGCACTTGAGATCCTTCAATGTGAGTCCCGACTAACCAACCTGGATGCAATAAGAAATTACTCACCTCTGGTAAAAGTAAGTCTGGTAAAACTTCCTGCATAGGTAAACATGCTAGTGGTTGATAATTCGGTTTATCTAACCAATTTTTTAAGGCTTCTTTGATTAATTTATAACGTTCATCTTTCAGCATTGTTTGCACATCTGCAAGTGCATCTTCCCGTTGTTTTTCTAAAGCATCCAAAGCTGTTTGTAGAGATTGTTGTTCTTTTTTAGGTAGTTGTGGTTGAGAAAGATTTTCGAGAGTTTCTTTTAATACATCTAAGTCTCGAAGATTACCAAGACGACGTGCGATCTTACCAACATTTTTATCACTTACAACCTTTGGGAGATTAATGGCGATCGCAAACTTACTAATAACTGTACGTAAGCGACGCATTCCAACTCGCATTTGATGTAATGCTTCTGGATCTTTATCTTTTTTAACCTCTGTTTCCCATTTTAAGGTTTTTTTAAAATGTTTTTTGATTGCGGAGTAACCGTAGTGTCCAAGATTTTCAACTGTCGGTTTTGCAGCCAACGTCATAGTAATTTATACACCTTCTCTAGCTATTTTGCTCACATTCCTATTTGGTTAGTGAAAATTATTTAGGGAACTAACACATGAGGCAAAAGATGCCGCATATAAAGAAACATAAGAGAATCTTACAACTTATTTAGGAGTGTTATCTCACATAATATTTATTAAATTTAAGTTGGAATAGATAATTGATCTACCGATAACCTTTGTAAAGATTAGCAGGTGCAACGTCTCTACAGGGTTTAAATATCAATCGATTTGTCTTATCCGAACCGTATTGCGTATAGTGTTGTATATGATTAGGATTTTATGTATAAAAAATCCCCCACCTTTCGGCAGGGGATTTTTTTATTACCTATCAAAACTAGTAGCCTAATTAACCGAACTTACCAGCCGTCGAGGCAATCAGGAATGCTGCGTAGGTTAAAACGTAGCCCACAGCGAAGTGAGCTAAACCAACCAAGCGAGCTTGAACGATGGACAAAGCAACAGGCTTGTCTTTCCAGCGAACCAGGTTCGCAATTGGAGTACGTTCGTGGGCCCAAACAAGAGTTTCGATCAACTCTTGCCAGTAACCTCTCCAGGAGATGAGGAACATGAAACCGGTTGCCCAAACTAGGTGTCCGAAGAGGAACATCCAAGCCCAAACAGACAAGTTGTTCATGCCGTAGGGGTTGTAACCGTTAATTAACTGAGCAGAGTTAGCCCACAGATAATCACGGAACCAGCCCATTAAGTAAGTAGAAGATTCGTTGAACTGAGCAACGTTTCCTTGCCAAATACCTAGATGCTTCCAGTGCCAGTAGAATGTCACCCAACCTACTGTGTTTAATGCCCAGAAAGTAGCTAGATAGAAGGAGTCCCAACCGGAAATGTCGCAAGTACCGCCACGACCAGGACCGTCACAAGGGAAGGCATAACCGAAGTCCTTTTTATCGGGCATCAGTTTAGATCCACGAGCATCCAAAGCACCTTTAACTAGTATCAGTACTGTGGTGTGGATTGCCAGAGCAAAGGCATGGTGTACTAGGAAGTCACCAGGGCCAATGGTTAGGAACAAAGAGTTAGTGCCAGAGTTGATTGCATCCAGCCAACCTGACAACCAAACGTTGCCGTAGTTGGGATAAGCTGTGTAAGCAATGCTATCTGGGTTGGACAACAGAACGTTGAGTCCGTACAGCACTTTACCGTGAGAAGCTTGGATAAATTGAGCAAACACAGGCTCAATCAAAATTTGCTTTTCAGGTGTGCCAAAAGCAACTACTACGTCGTTGTGAACATACAGACCCAAGGTGTGGAAGCCCAAGAATAGGGATACCCAGCTTAGGTGAGAGATGATCGCTTCTTTGTGCTTCAGTACACGTTCAAGTACGTTGCCCTTGTTTTGTTCAGGATCATAGTCACGTACCCAGAAGATGGCACCGTGAGCAAAAGCACCGAGCATCAAGAATATAGCAATATACTGGTGGTGAGTGTACAGCGCTGCCTGAGTTGTGTAGTCCCTAGCAATAAATGCGTAAGGAGGCAGGGAGTACATGTGCTGCGCTACCAGAGAGGTGATTACACCTAAGCAAGCCAAGTGCCAACCCAATTGGAAGTGCAGAGAGTTATTGTAAGTTTCGTAAATGCCTTGGTGAGGCATATTGAAGGGGCCTTCAACGGGCTTACCGAAGAAGGTTTTGGCATCCATCATTTCTTTGATGCTGTGACCGATGCCAAAGTTGGTGCGGTACATGTGACCAGCAACGATGAATAGAACTGCGATCGCCAAGTGGTGGTGAGCCATATCAGTCAACCACAGCGATTCAGTCTGGGGATGGAAACCACCCAAGAAAGTTAGAATTGCAGTACCAGCGCCTTGGGAAGTACCAAACAAATGGCTGGCGGTGTCAGGGTTTTCTGCGTAAACACCCCAGTTACCAGTGAAGAAGGGTTGCAAGCCTGCTGGGTGAGGTAAGGTGCTGAGGAAGTTATCCCAGCCTACATGCTGTCCGCGAGATTCAGGGATCGCAACATGGACTAAGTGACCTGTCCAAGCTAATGAACTTACACCAAATAGACCTGCCAAGTGGTGGTTAAGACGAGACTCAGCCATCTTGAACCAAGCAAGGCTTGGACGGAACTTGGGTTGTAAGTGCAGCCAACCAGCAAACAAGAACACAGATGCCAACAATAGCAGGAAAATGGAACCCATGTACAGGTCGCCATTTGTCCGCATACCAATGGTGTACCACCAATGGTAAACACCAGAGTAAGCAATATTTACAGGGTTGCTAGCACCAGCTTGAGTAAAAGCTTCTATAGCTGGTTTACCAAAGTGGGGGTCCCAAATCGCGTGAGCAATAGGACGGATATGAAGAGGGTCTGTAATCCACTGTTCAAAGTTACCTTGCCAGGCCACGTGGAATAAGAGGCTGGAAGCCCACAGGAAAATGATTGCCAGATGACCGAAGTGAGTAGCAAAAATCTTTTGGTAAAGATTTTCTTCGGTCATGCCATCATGGCTTTCAAAATCATTTCCCATAGCCATCGCATACCAGATCCGACGTGTAGTCGGGTCTTGTGCGAGATCCTGGCTAAATTTTGGAAATTTTGTTGCCATAGCTTTTGATAAGTCCTCTGACTTTTAGCCATCACGTATCACTTTATGTTAGTTGTTAGTTGTTAGTTATTAGTTGCTAGTTGTTAGTTGCTAGTTGTTTATTGTTTGGAACAAACAACCACCAACGACCAACCATCAACAAATCCTACTAACTACTAACTACTAACTCTTCTGGCTGATTGCTAGCCTACTGAAAGAATGTGTGCGTGGAAGAATGCCCAGGTTGTGGCAATTCCTCCTAATAGGTAGTGAGCGACACCAACAGCCCGACCTTGAATAATACTCAGAGCGCGGGGTTGAATTGCAGGTGCTACTTTCAGTTTATTATGCGCCCAAACAATGGACTCAATTAGTTCTTGCCAGTAGCCACGACCACTGAACAGGAACATTAAACTGAATGCCCAAATAAAGTGTGCGCCCAAGAACATCAATCCGTAAGCAGACAATGCGCTGCCATAAGAGTTGATGACTTGTGTAGCTTGCGCCCATAAGAAGTCACGCAACCAGCCATTGATGGTAATGGAACTCTGGGCAAAGTTGCCACCGGTGATGTGAGACACGTTACCAGCTGCGTCTACTGTTCCCCAAACGTCAGACTGCATTTTCCAGCTAAAGTGGAAAATCACAATCGAGATGGAGTTGTACATCCAGAACAAACCAAGGAATACGTGATCCCAACCAGATACTTGGCAGGTGCCGCCACGACCAGGACCATCGCAGGGGAAGCGGAAGCCCAAGTTTGCCTTGTCTGGAATTAGACGAGAACTGCGGGCAAACAATACGCCCTTGAGCAGAATGAGGACTGTAACGTGGATGGTGAAGGCGTGAATGTGGTGAACCAGGAAGTCGGCTGTACCCAAAGCAATGGGCATCATTGCGACTTTACCGCCTACAGCCACGATACCGCCGCCAAAGGCATAGCTAACAGGTTGAAGCGCGTTGGGTGCGGTTGCACCAGGAGCCAGGGTGTGCAGGTTTTGCACCCACTGAGCAAATACAGGCTGCAACTGAATTGCAGTATCAGAGAACATGTCTTGGGGACGTCCCAAAGCACGCATTGTGTCGTTGTGAATGTACAGTCCAAAGCTATGGAAGCCAAGGAATATACATACCCAGTTCAAGTGAGAGATGATTGCATCTCGGTGGCGAATTACCCGATCCAAAACGTTGTTTTGGTTCACTACTGGGTCGTAATCGCGCACCATGAAGATGGCCGCGTGTGCAGCACCACCAACAATCAAGAAGCCGCCAATCCACATGTGGTGAGTGAACAGGCACAGCTGTGTAGCGTAATCTGTCGCCAAGTACGGATACGGAGGCATCGCGTACATGTGGTGTGCCACGATGATGGTCAGGGAACCCAAGAAGGCAAGGTTAGTTCCTAATTGAGCGTGCCAAG
The DNA here is from genome assembly GCA_051172755.1 of Nostochopsis sp. GTDB lineage: Bacteria > Cyanobacteriota > Cyanobacteriia > Cyanobacteriales > Nostocaceae > Pelatocladus. Next base: position 743,270 of record JBMNDX010000001.1, read on the forward strand.
AGGTGGTCATGTTTTCATAGAGACCCTTGTGACCTTCGCCGGTGAAGGGACCTTTGTGGTTTTCGAGGATCTCTTTGAGGCTGTGACCGATACCCCAGTTGGTACGATATTGATGACCAGCAATGATGAACAGTACTGCGATCGCCAAATGGTGATGGGCAATATCTGTCATCCACAAGCCACCTGTAACTGGGTTCAAACCTCCCTTGAAGGTGAGGAAGTCTGAATATACGCCCCAGTTCAAGGTGAAGAATGGTGCCAGACCCTTAGCAAAACTGGGATACAGATCTATCAAGTTCGCTGAGTTCAGGATGAACTCATGAGGCAAGGGTATATCCTTGGCCGCGACTCCTGCATCTAACAGCTTGTTGATGGGCGCGGATACGTGGATCAAGTGTCCAGCCCAGCCCAAGGAACCACAACCTAGCAGTACTTGCAAGTGGTGATTCAGCATGGACTCAGCATTCTGGAACCATTCCAACTTGGGAGCGCGCTTGTGGTAGTGGAACCAGCCAGCAAACAAGAGTAAGCCCGCTAATACCAGACCACCGATCGCAGTGCAGTACAGTTGGAAAGAGTTGGTAATACCCCAACCACGCCAAATTTGGAACAAGCCAGAAGTAATTTGAATACCGTGGAAGCCGCCGCCGACATCCCCGTTCAATATATCTTGACCAACGATTGGCCAAACGACTTGAGCACTAGGTTTGACGTTGAGAGGGTCGCTTAACCAAGCTTCATAATTGGAAAAACGAGCGCCGTGGAAAATCATCCCGCTCAACCACAAAGTCACTACGGCTAAGTGACCGAAGTGTGCTGCGAATATCTTGCGGGAAATTTCTTCTAAATCGCTTGTATGAGTATCAAAATCGTGGGCGAGTGCGTGCAGGTTCCAAATCCATGTGGTGGTTTTGGGACCTCTGGCTAGAGATTTGTCGAAGTGTCCTGGTTTAGCCCAACGATCAAATGAAGTTGGCACCGGGTCTTTATCGACTATTACTCTTGCCTTTTTTTCCTCTCGCTCCGGAGGACTTATTGTCATTCGACCTCCTCTCTTAAAAAGGACTGAGGAATCATGTTCACCACAGGGCGGCCTTCTTGGCTTTTGTAAACCTTAGTCGCATTCTCCATTAATTTTCTGGATCAGCGATGAAGACTTTTATGTGGAGAGTGGTTTCTGTTGAATTATAAAGTCTTCTCTTGCACATTGTTGGAGACATTTTAACAATAATTCAAACTCCTTGGAATAATTGCATAATCTGCGTTTTAAGTTCAAAGTACTTGTCAAAAAGTCAATAGAATTTCCATATTTTTTACAAAGGTAAACAATTCGCAAAATTTATAGTTAAATTTTGAGTAGCCTACTCTATCTTTTAGTTACAACCTTATTGCCAGATCACGCTTTTTCTGTTAACAGCACTACTAAATGATAGTTAAATTACTATTAAGAAAAATAGTTATATTTATTCCATAAGATTAATTTATGCTGACATCAGCAAATTAATATAGGACTCATATTTGATTTTTGAAATACACGTAGGAGAGCGAGTGTAGCTTTTATTCCCCCTTTATTGCCGTTGTGTTAGCGTCAGCGTAACGCACGTCCTCCAAAGCTTTTGGTGTGTTAGGCGTCAGCCGTAACGCACCGGCAATAATACTTAAATTTTTCAGAAATCAAATAGGATTCGTAATATTCAGATTTTTATTGCAATGGATAATACAGATTTCATCTTTTAGCTCATGTTTTTGAGTCGATATTTTGAGCAAAAATAATCTGTCAGTTGTTAATGAGTAACTAAAAAACATGAACTCGTGGCGGACGACGGCTGTAACTCTCCTAAAATCGCTCATCGCTTTAGTATTGGTGTTGAGTTTGACAAGTTGTGGTGAAAAAGCTGTTAGCAAAGAACCATTTGGTAGCTTGCAACCAAACCTCGAAATCTCAACAAAGCAATTCTCAGAAGTTGCCCCACCAACTGTACTCCAAGAACTACAAAATACTACTGACACATACAGCCCACAGGTATCAATTATTTCGCCTAAATCAGATGAAATCCTTCAAGACAACACAGTTACAGTCCGTTTCCAGATCAAGGATCTTCCCATCTATAAAGCTCCAAAATTAAATTTGGGGCCTCATCTGGAAGTAATTCTGGACAACCAACCTGAAATAGCAGTTTATGACCTGAATCAACCACTAGTCTTATCTGACTTACCTCCAGGGACTCATACTCTACGTGTTTTAGCATCTCGACCTTGGCACGAAAGCTACAAAAATGAAGGTGCTTACACTCAAACAACATTTCATGTTTTCACTAAGAGTGATGATAATAACCCTGATCCAGCATTACCCTTGTTAACTTACAACAGTCCTGATGGTAGCTATGGGGCAGAACCAATTTTACTGGACTTTTATTTAACCAACGCGCCGTTACATCTGCTAGCTAAAGACAATCCTGATAATTTATTTGCAGATTGGCGTATTCGTTGCACAATTAATGGTGAAAGCTTTGTTCTCGATCGCTGGCAAGCTGTTTATCTCAAAGGCTTTAAACCAGGTAAAAACTGGGTCAAGCTAGAGTTTCTCGATAGCCAAGGTAACACTGTCAAAAATGAATTCAACACCACAGTCAGGTTGCTCACCTACGAACCTAAAGGAAAAGATACCCTTTCTCAAATTTTTAGAGGACAACTCTCAGCAGATCAAGTTCGCTCAATTGTAGATCCAAACTACACATACACAACAGTAAAAACACCAACTGCTGAACCGACACCAGAAATATTACCTGAACAAGAAAATCTTGTTGTTCCTAAATTAGTACCGACACCTACCCCTAGCGTTGAAACTACACCGGAACCACAACCTCAACAAGAGAAACAACCTGTTTTGGAAACACAACCGACACCAAGTGTTACACCAACTGTTGAATCGACGCCAGAAATAGCGCCTAAACAAGAAAAACCTATTCCGGAAACAGAATCGACACCCACCCCTAGTGTCACACCAACTTTTGAAACTACAAAGGACTAAAGTCCTTACTACGAACCATAGTTTTTAATTAACCAGTAAAAATACTTAACTGTAAATACTGGGATAAAGCCTGAACTAATGCGATCGCACCCACAGGATTACCTACACTATCTAATGGGGGACTATAACAAGCGATCGCACCCTCACCTGGGACTACTGCTAAAAGTGTACCGCCAATCCCGGATTTCATTGGCAGACCAATTTGTACAGCATATTGAAAAGAAGCTTCGTACAGTCCACAAGTTAACATCAAGGCGTTGACAATCTGACGATGTTTTACTGATACTAATTCACTTGCACAAGCTAAGAGTTTCCCCAGACTTGCTAAGTCTGTGACTGTTCCAGACAAACAGCATATTTGTTCGTAAGTGTCAAGAGCTAGTACTGGATTATTTACATAACCAGCTTCGGCTAAATAGCGGGTAATATCCCGGTTAGTTTGAGAACCTGCGGAACGTACCGACGCGAGTGTGACTTCATCCAACTTGAGTTGACAACCTGCGATTTGGTTTAGCCATTGACAAAAATTTTGAGTGCGATCGCTGGCGTTGTTTCCTGGTAATTTATCAGCAAGAGTAATTGCTCCACTGTTAATCATCGGGTTGCGAGGATGTCCAGAATCAGCAACGAGTTGTTCTATGGAATTGAAAGCATCAAGAGATGGTTCAACCCCAACCCAACTGAAAACGGTTTCCTTTCCCAAACATTCTAGTAGATACAATAACGAAAACGGCTTAATAGCACTCATTAAGGGAAAAATACAAGCCATATCCCCAGCACTAATACTTTCTCCTGATACACAACAGACGTGAACAGCAAACCAATTGGAATTAGCTACAGCTAACTGGGGAATGCGTTCAACAACTTGTCCTTGAGATGCTTGGACTTTGGCTTGCTGTATACAAGCTAATAATTTAGTCTTAGTTAATCTTGTAAGTCCTTTCAACGGTGATACAATACTCAGAGGTTTTCTCGCTCAGGTAAAAGAATACTTTTACGACTTATGCAACTGCTATATTAGCTTAAGTTTGTAGTGAGGACTTTAATCCTGATTCTGATTTTCATCTAACATAAATCTACTGGTGACACAAGCATTTTTGCAAGCTTTCGGCTAAGATTTGGACGTGAGGTTCTAAAACAAATGAATAGTGATTACCGGGGACGTTATGAATTTCAATTTCGTCAGCAGCTAAAACTGAGAATAATTCTACCCAAACTAAGGTAGGATCGGGAGCCATAATATGTTTTTCTCTGGCTCTAAAAATGTTAACTTTGCCAGGATAGGGACGACGTTGATAAAAATAAGTGGCTTTTAATGTTCCTACTAAAACGTCTAAAATTCGGCGATTATTGTGACGTTCTACTCCTGGTGGAAAAATTTTGGCTTGGCGTGCTTTTTCGATGATGTAATTTAAGCTTTCTTCGACACTCAAATTTTCAATTTCGGCTGGTGAAATCAGGTTATCTTGACCAAACATCCCACCGAATACACGAGAGAGTACACCAACTAAGTAAACATCATCAATTTTTTTATTTTTATCTAACAGAATTGGCACGTAGGAATCTAAAATTGCTAGTAATGAAACTTCTTTTCCTTGTTGGTGTAGTTGTTGAGCTGTTTCGTAAGCAACTACTCCACCAAATGACCAACCACCTATTTGATATGGGCCTGTGGATTGAATTGTTTGTATAGCTTGAGCATAAAGCCTAGCCATTTCTTCAACTGTAGTTAGTGGTTCTTCTTCACCATAAAAACCCCGTGCTTGTAAACCGTAAAAGGGCTGGTCGGTGCCTAAATAATGCGCTAAATTGAAATAGCAAAGTACATGTCCTCCGGCTGGATGTATACAGAAGAAAGGACGTTTTGTACCTTTTGGCTGAATTGCTACTATGGGTGAATTCATGTAATTTTCTGTCGAGTTTTGCAGAACATCTGCGAGTTTCTCAATTGAGTTATTAGTAAGTAAAGTTGATAATGATAACTCTCGACCAAATTTTTGTTCAATGGCATTCGTTAAATGTAATGCTAAAAGGGAATTGCCACCTATTTCAAAAAAGTTATTTCTAATATTAATTTCCGAAATCTGTAATATTTCTGACCAAATCTGCGCTAATTTTCTCTCTAAGTCATTGCGAGGAGGAGTAAAATTTTCATGAGTTATTAAATCAGAGAAATCAGGTTTGGGAAGCGATCGCCTGTCTATTTTTCCACTAGGGGTGAGAGGAAGAGAATTTAAGCATACAAAAGCTGAGGGAACCATAAATTCAGGTAGCTTATCCTGAAGGAAATTCCGCAGTTGTGCTGGTGTGGGTGGTTCTTCTTGAGGAACAATATAAGCAATTAAATACTTGTTATTCAAATTATCTGTCTGAGCGACAACCACAGCTTGGCTGATCTGGGAATGTTGCGTCAATGTACTCTCAATTTCTCCTAACTCAATCCGAAAACCCCGAATTTTGACTTGAGCGTCAATTCTACCGACATACTCGATATTACCATCAGCCAAATAACGCGCCAGGTCGCCAGTTTTATACATTTGTCCCGTCGCAAAGGGATTAGATACAAATCTTTCTGTAGTTAATTCTGGACGACGCCAGTAACCTCTTGCAACTCCCACACCACCAATGTAAAGTTCACCTACGACACCCACAGGAACAGGTTGCAAATATTGATCTAGGATATATATTTGAGTATTTGCGATGGGACGACCAATCGGTACTGTTGGATATTGACTTTGAGGTTGACATTGCCAAAACGTTACATCGATCGCTGCTTCTGTAGGACCATAAAGATTGTGTAGTTCACACCCCAAACGTTCAAAAAACTGTTCTTGCAAACTCACAGGTAAAGCTTCACCACTGGTAATTACCCGTTTTAATGACTGACAATTTTCCACTCCTTTAGCTTGCAAAAATACTTGCAGCATTGAGGGGACAAAATGTAATGTGCTGATTTCTTCTTGGATAATTAGATTAATTAGATAAGAACTATCGCGTTGTCCGCCTGGTTGTGCTATAATTAGGGGTGCGCCCGTAATTAACGGCCAAAAGAATTCCCAAACAGAGACATCGAAACTAAAGGGAGTTTTTTGTAGAACTCTATCTTGTTCGGTGAGTTGATAAGCATCTTGCATCCACAATAGACGATTGCAAATACCACGATGGGTATTCATCGCCCCTTTGGGTTTACCAGTAGAACCAGAAGTGTAAATTACATAGGCGAGATTTTCTGGTGTAGCTGTATTCTGGGGATTGCGATCGCTATTTTGAGAAATCTCCTCCCAGTCAGTATCCAAGCTAATTGTATGAGTTGGACGTGTTGGTAAATGATCGACTAGATAACTTTGAGTCAACAACACCGACACCTGGGAATCTTCCAACATATATGATAAACGTTCTTGGGGATATTCAGGGTCAATTGGAACATAAGCCGCACCTGCTTTGAGAATTCCCAACAACCCCACAACCATTTCTAGAGAACGTTCCACACAAATTCCGACTAAATCTTCGGTTGCAATTCCCAAAGATTGCACATAGTGGGCGAGTTGATTAGCACGACAATTTAACTGATGATAAGTCAATTCTTGATCAGCAAACTTGAGAGCGATCGCATCTGGTGTTTTCTCTACTTGTGCTGCAAATAATTCATGTAGACAAATTGACAAATCATAATTCGTTTGTGTCTGATTCCATGTAAATAATATTTTTTGTTTTCCTTCTGGACTCAGCAAAGAAAGTTCAGAAGCATTATCTACTTGTTTTTCCCAAGAATGTTCTCGTTCTTGAGTTTCTAGAGAATTATTTATAAAGTTTATTATTTCCATCTTTTACCATTTGTTTGTAGTGAGGACTTTAGTCCTCAAAATAATAACCATAGCTCAATACGCTTGGTGATCAGCCCACAATCCTTAGTAGAGACGCGAAATTTCGCGTCTCTACTTGATCAACTGTTAACTGAATTTAATCGCCACCGAATTCGACCAATTTCCCAATATTAAAATCTATCCTGATCCAACCTTTTAGCTGTTGCAAATTTTGTAGTAATAATAAAGGAATTTGCCAGTGATGAACTGTCAAAAAAGGTAGAGGATCACTAAAACTATAAATCGCATCTTTCCCACCTAAAAAATTCTTCCACCAGGTTTGCAACTGTGAGAAAGAACGAATTCCTGTCAATCGCCAAATTTCGTGATAAGTCCAGTAGGTAGGCTTACTATTAAAAAGGGGTTGAATAGGTTCTAATTGTGGAATTTCACTCAAATAAGCATCTGCTACATCTGGATGATTGTAGAACATAGTGATGGCAGAATGGGTGCGCGGATTACATTCGATCGCATAGATTGTGCCATCTTCTGCTTGGATAAAGTCAAAAGATACCTGTCCAGTGATACCTAATGCTTTGACAAAATGTCGCACCCATTCCAGAATTTGCGGATGATCGACATTCTCATAGTTAACTTGAAATGCCGAAGATTCACAACAGCAATGCATTCTTAACTCCCCATTGCGGACAGTGCTGTGGGTGCAAAATTCTTTTCCAGGGATGAATTCTTGCATAATCCACGGCTTTTGAGGACTGATGGGTAAGCTGTTAACAAAATCTACTGTTGCTTGGGGAGTTTCACAAGGAAGTTTGGTTAAATCTAAGCGACGAACAGAGTCATAAGGAATGCTTTTGAGGATGTATTTACGCTTTTCTTGAGAAAAATCAAAGTTGAGAATTTGTTCTGGGTCAGTAATTTTAAAAGACTTGGGAACAGATAACCCCAAACTCCGCGCTTTCTCAGCAAAAGCATATTTATCATCCAACATTTGGGTGACATCTGCGTCGCAGTGAAAAATCTCGCAGGACTTCGACAGTATGGGTTTAGCTAAAGAGTCGTAGTAACTAGCAACCGGACTGCACACAGGTACATAGACATCGATATTTTCTTGTTCAACAATGTCTAATAGGGCTTGGGTATAAGCTTCAGGGTCAGATTGGGGCGTTGGTAGAGTGTAGAAACGACTTATTGCTTTGGAAAACCGATGTCCTGTTAACGAGTATTTGTGAGTTTCTACTAAAACTACTCGATGTCCTGCGGCGTGAAAACAACGGGCTAATTGTAACGCCTTAGTCATCTTACCGCCACTAATCAAGATGTTTTTGGGTTCCGTGGCGATCGCTTGAGATTGATGACCCAATAACAGGGATACCAACACAATCACAGCATTGATTGGTAATACCAACAACAGCAGTGCAAGAGTACCTAAATTTTTCAACAACGCAGATATGCGAAGTCCAAGCGGAACCAGCTGCGTTTTTGACCCAACAGAAGCAACGGAAATAGATTGTGTCATAAATTCGCCCTTAAAGAAAACCCATCAGCACCACGCAAACCCTATGCTTCTTACAATCGCCGAATTAAAGTAACACCATCGCGAAGCGGTAGTATAACTTGTTCTACGCGCGGATCTTGGGTAATGACTTGGTTAAATTGAGCGATCGCTTCACCATTAGCTGTACGTTGTTCTGGTGATAGATAAACTTGTCCCTGCATTAAAGTGTTATCTACACAAATGATGCCGTTAGATGCAACTAAATTCTGATCCAAGATGATCTGGAAATACTGCACATACTCTTTCTTGTCAGCATCGATGAATATCAAATCAAATGATTCACCTGCTGCTGCAAGTTTTTGGAGAGTTTCCAAGGCTGGTGCTACTTCCACAGTTATTTTATGACCGTGGGGTGAGTTCTGGAAACAAGTTTGAGCAAAGCTAGCAACATAAGAGTCCACTTCACATGCTACCACTCGTCCATCATCAGGTAATGCCTCTGCCATTGCCAAAGCAGAATAACCGGTGAACATTCCTACTTCCAAAACACTCTTCGCTTTACTCATGTGAACAAACATTTTGAGTGTTTGTCCCTCAACGTGTCCAGAAAGCATTTCCTGTTCTAGTTGACGCACTGTTTCACCATCAGTAAAACGTTGTGTCCAGTCTTCTTTGGTAGTTTTTTGTACCAGTGCTGCTAAGGCCTCAGATTCACGGGTGGTGTGGTAAGAAATGTAAGGCTCTAAACCCGCCGCTAATTGATACGCCTGTCGTAGTGCAGTGACAACAGTTTCAGGGGTATTTCCTGATTCTGCCAAAGCCAGGGTTTTTTGTAGCTGTTCGACCAAGATACCGTGGGGAGTTACGGGTCTAGCTGTGTTCTTTTCAACAACGTTAGTCACGATTCTAGACTCCTACCATCTCAGATTGTTCTGCACTAATATAGGCGTCAATCCCATCTCCAGCACGGGGATATGTTGCACATAGATCCTTGTGTGCAATCAAAGCTTGATGGAGTTCTTCACTGGTAAGATCATTGACAAAGAAACACTCACCAATAGGTTTTGGCATAGCGGCGCGTTGTTTACCATCTCTGGTCTGGGTGATAGACTGGGTGGCGTACCATAACAAGTCGCTATCTAGGAGGGGATGATCAAGGGTTAAACCTAGACGATTCATCAATTCAAGAATGCGATCGCGTTCGGCTACAGTAATATATCCCCGTCGTTCAGCAATAGTTGCTGATAGCGCCATATCGATGTTGACAGCATGACCATGATACAGGGGAACTTGCGGCGCTAATTCTAGTGTCGGACTCCAAGTGTGACCATAAGCGATGACGCGATCGAGATCTAGTTCATGCAGGTTTGGAGTTTCTAATTCCAGCATGGTTTTAATCGCTTCGTAGTTCACTTTGTGGGCAATTTCTTGCAGTTCTGGCGTACCATTAAGATAACCAAAGTGTGTATGCAGTAAGTCTTCTCCGTACTCATACAGCAAGTTAAAAACTTCTGCATTTGCTACCACAGCAATTTTCACCAGTTCCGCCATTCCATTACGGATTTGGGCGGTTGGTAGTGTCTTGAGGAAGGAAAAGTCTAGAATCACTTTCTGCGGTGCATGGTAAGCACCCAGGCGATTTTTCAGCTTTTTATGATTGACTGCTACTTTAATGGCAATCCCAGCATCTATCAAACCAATCAAAGTTGTGGGAATGCGAATATAGTTAGTACTGCGACGGTAAGCAGCACAAGCAAAACCCACCACATCAGTAACTAAACCACCGCCAACTACTAAAACAGGTTCTTTACGAATTAAGCCAAAATCAGCAAACGCATCAACTACTTGCTCAAAAGTTGCCATGCTTTTGGCAGGTTCGCTGATCGTAATTGGAAAGACAGTTAAGTCAATTTCGTAGTAACGAAAATATGACTTAATTTGGTCTCCATACAAACTGTAGACATTATCATCAACCACAACTAAGCAGCGTCCAAACTTCTGATAACTATCAGCAATTTCTGTATTTTTGATATTGAATACACCATTCACATAAACCAGGCTAAAATCTATTTTTTCGTAGCCCGTTACATGAAATGCTGTCTCAGTAGCTGCAAAAGTAGCGTGAGGTGTACCCATTATTTTTGTCCTTTATATATGAATGCTGCGAATGAATCTGAAAAATATCCATGCTGAATGTTGATTGCTTTCTTACTCAAGGTTACAAGCAATTCCCAACAATCTATAAGTAGATAGATTACTATCTCCTTCTGGTTGCTCTTGGATATTGATCAACAATGAAAAATCACTATTTTCAAGCTATCTTTTAATACACACGAATCATGGTAGCTTAGAAAACTTGATTAAATATCTAATTTTAATCAAACAAAAACCACAGAAAAGCAATATCTGTTTCTTACACAGATACATAAGATTTTGTGGTATTCATCAGGGGTAAAGGAGAAGTTTATCTTCTACTGCTATGATTTCCAGGACTTTTAGTGTGGAAAAGTTTCTCTGCTTGTCTCCTAGCTTCCACTTAAGATTACAGCCCTGATTAATATTCAGTTCGCTGTTTTTTAACATTTATCTAGAACCTTAATGTTGGTGTCAAAAGTTATACTTTCTCCAGCCTAAAAAGGCAGGAAATGTTATTAAAGCTGAAAGCCGAATCAATCGCAATTACTTTGTCAATATTCAAAGTGGTAACACAAGAGAAGTATTGAACTCACTATAAAGATGAATTAACATCCTTAACAAAATTTAGCTTAACTCTAATCTAGAAAATATCTACCAAAATATATATTGTTATAAATTATGAATATTAAGCTTTTAAATAAGTAAAGATAAAGCATGTTTTAAATTTAGAATAAGTGTGCTATAATAAAGGTTTTAATATAATCAATAAGTATTACTTAAGTAATTTTCCCAAGTTAAAAAAGACACTATAAACTCCCTCTATTTCGTTTCCAGGAGTCGAAAATAAAAAAGACCTTAATATAAGTTCACATACTTCTACAGGACTTACGCAAAATTCGCTACAAGCATTAACTGAGTTTGTTATCTTTATAGTCGGCTTGAGACGACTTTTGCTATTAGTCTTGGAATTGATTCCAAGGCCGGATGTTGCTGAGGCTAATTGCTCTCACTTATTATCAATCAAATAAAACTGGGGAATTATGGCGCGTCTTGCACTATTGAGTGTATCAAATAAAACTGGATTAATTGAACTTGCTCGTAGCTTAGTAGAAGAATTTGATTTTGAGTTAATTAGTAGTGGTGGTACTGCTCAAACTCTGAAAAATGCGGGATTACCAGTTAAAAAAGTCGCAGATTACACAGGCTCACCGGAAATATTAGGTGGTCGTGTGAAAACTCTACATCCGCGCATTCACGGTGGAATTCTTGCGCGTCGGGATATTCCCCAAGATATGACAGATTTAGCAGATAGCCAAATTCGTCCGATAGATTTAGTCGTGGTAAATCTCTATCCTTTTGAGGAAACCATTGCTAAACCTGATGTCACATTAGCAGAAGCAATTGAGCAAATTGATATTGGTGGCCCTGCTATGCTGAGGGCAGCATCAAAAAACTTTGCCCATTTGACGGTACTGTGCGATCCTTGCCAATATAACGAGTACTTGCAGGAATTACGCCAAAACACAGAACCATCGTGTGAATTTCGCCAAAAGTGTGCTTTGAAAGGATTTTTGCATACTTCTAGTTATGATCAAGCGATCGCATCTTATCTGCTCAAAACACAACAAACAGAGACTCTACCAGAAACATTCACTCTTTGTGGGAAGCAACTACAATCTTTGCGCTACGGTGAAAACCCCCACCAAAGTGCAGCTTGGTATCAAAGGAGTGCAAATTCCAAAGGTTGGGCTGCTGCTACTAAACTGCAAGGGAAAGAACTCAGTTACAATAACTTAGTTGATTTAGAAGCAGCACGCCGCATCATCGCCGAATTCAATGACAGTCCTGCTGCAACGGTTATCAAACATACTAATCCCTGTGGTACAGCCCAAGGAAATACCATCGTCGCAGCTTACCAAAAAGCGTTCAATGCTGATCCTGTGTCTGCTTTTGGTGGTATCGTTGCCCTCAACCGTCCGATTGATGCTGCAACAGCAACTGAGTTAACGAAAACATTTTTAGAATGTGTAGTCGCACCAGGATGTGAAGAGGACGCGAAAGCGATTCTGGCTGCGAAGTCGAAAGTACGGGTTTTGACTTTAGCGGATTTAAGTGGTGGCCCGAAAGAAACAGTCAAAGCGATCGCAGGCGGTTTCCTAGTCCAAGCTTCAGATGATATTGTCGCTGATACCAGTCAATGGCAAATCGTCACCGAACGCCAACCCACACCCACAGAATTAGCAGAATTACTGTTTGCATGGAAAGTTTGCAAACACGTCAAATCTAATGCCATTGTTGTAAGTAGCGATCGCACAACTTTAGGGGTTGGTGCGGGACAAATGAACCGCGTTGGTTCAGTGAAAATTGCTCTTGAACAAGCTGCTGAGAAAGCTCAAGGTGCAGTTCTTGCTAGTGATGGATTTTTCCCATTTGATGATTCTGTGAAAACTGCGGCTACGGCGGGAATTATGGCGATCGTGCAACCAGGTGGAAGTTTGCGAGATCAAGATTCGATTCAAGCTGCAAATGAGCTTGGTTTAGTGATGGTTTTCACAGGCATACGTCACTTTTTACATTAATCTATCTAAAGTAGGATGTTACACTTGCCAAAGTGTCTATATTATGCAGGTAGATAGATAAACACAATGTTAATATTTAGTTGTGTGTGGGGAGTAAGTTTGAAGTAAAAAGCGCTGGGAGTGGCAACATGGTAACACTCCAAGCGCTTTTTAAATGGCAAATTCTGGAAGAGAAAAATTTTTTATCTTAAGTACTTGCCATCATCTAAAAGTAGTGATATATTTTATTTGTGTGTGAGGAGCAAGTGTAAAACGAAAAGCGCCTGGGGTGGAAACACGGTAACACTCCCAAGCGCTTTTTGTTTTTTAAAGTTTTTAACTATTAGTTGTTAGTAGTCCCAAGCAAGAACCAGCAACCAAATAATGCAAAACAGCAGCCCAATATTGGTAATTTCTAGGCTGCTGTTTGAAGATAAATTTTAACCAATCCAAGCTTTTTAAATCCTAACTAAAAAATTCCTAGTAGAAATATGACAGTTAGCCCGCATAAAGCAAGCAGAGAGATGATCATGATGTTGCCTACACTATGATCTTGTGTGGTTTGGTGTGTTTGTTCATTCATAATGCATCCACCCAAATTTTTATTCTTATGCTGTAATTATAAATAAGTGAACTGGGTAAATCGGTCGTATCATAAAAAACTTGATTTATGTTCACTGATATTCAAATTGGGAGTAATTTTAATATCAGATAAATGAACTTTGATTGCAATTAAAGATTCATAGATAAATAGTCAATGTTCAATGTTCAAGGGTAGTTAGTAACCCACATTCCCCACTTCAAAATGTAATATATTAATGCTTCAATAAATATTACAAAAAATCGCTGATGGTATTAAGTATTAACACTGCTATTTTTTAGGCTTTTGGCGATCGCTATTTAACTACCATTAGCCCAAACTTGATAAGACAAGCATATTACAAAACGAAGTGCGGAATGTGGGTTAGTAAAAAACTTTTGACAATGGACTACCTTGTTAATTCCCGCCAGGTTCTTTGACCAACTATTCCATCTGAAGCTAAATTTCGGCGATTTTGAAAAGCCTTGACAGCAGATTCTGTTAAAGCACCAAAAATCCCATCCACTTGCACAGTATAACCGTTAAATCGTAATACCCGTTGCAACACTCTGACAGCATCACCCCTATTACCAAAACCGAGAATTGGTAAAGCTGGACTAGTTTGAGCAAATTTTGTTACCCGTGTATTGTTTGTGGGTTGTTTACTTCTGACACGAGGCGGTTCTCCAAGTCCCCCTGCAATATATTGAGGTTGGGGTTGGTGGTGGACAGATTTTGGTGGAACGAGAGTATATTTATTTATATCTTGAGCTTGAGTTGCGGAAGTAAAAGCAGGTAAAAAATTGTTGTCAGTTGTTGTTCCTTCAGAAATGGGAGCGAACTCTGGCTCTACATTTGAGCCATTAACACTGCCTTTAACAGTATCTTTTGTTATAACTGGTGAATATCTTGATTCATCAAAGTCTTGTAGCTTTTGTTTGATAGTTTGACCTTGATGATGATCATCAACTACATCTGGTGCGATCGCTGGCGAGATCACAGAAGCCTGTTCATCCTCCGGGATGAATTCCGGTGGTGTGATTTGATTTGTAGGAACAACCTCAGATAACTGATTTTCTTCTGACTTGTTTATGTCATTGTCTAGCTGAATCGGTGAATTCACTTGGGTATTAGGCAAAGAAGGTTGTCCGGTTGTTAACACGCCCGTTATCAGTAGACCCATATCACTCATTGTATTTCATTTTACTAACGCCCATATTTTCTTTCACACACTAAAGAGTTAATCCTCCGGAATAGTGCATATTTATAACTAAAAAAATGAGTTATTTTCTTCAAAAATCGGTGCGATATTCGGAGTAGTAGGTCATCAAATTTGAATTGAGGAATAATAAAGTTCGTAGTAAGGACTACCCTACGGGAACGCTGCGCGTATAGTCCTTATTTTCTAAGCACGCTTGGTCTTTACTACAAACCCTCAAAACTAGCTTGACAGACCAGTAGCCTCCTTTGATAAATGGCAAATAAAATCTGAGTGAAATTTCAGATAGAGTGAATATACATGTAATATCAAGCCAATTAAAACAAAAAGACGTAAACCATAGTATAGTTTATTATTCCTACACTTAAATTTAAAATTTAACACTATTAAAGTAGCATTCAAGTTTGTGCAATTGTAATTTGCTACTTAGTAGTTCAATCTTGTTATTGAGCCAAGGAATGAGGGGTTGGGGGGTGTCACCCTTCATTTCTTCACTTACACTATTTTGGTAATTAGTGATAGATGATTCACATTTTTATTACTGATCACCGATTACTCACGATTCTCTTAGGACTTATGCAAAACTATACACAATAGAGGCAATTCATGTAGACGCTGCATCGGCTACCTATGGAAGCCACTTTATTGCTCCTACTGTCAAAATCATTTTCGGTTATTGTTTGCGTCAGTGCTGTCTCTAATAGAACATCAAAAAATAAATTATCCAAATTTTTCTAAATAGTAGAGTGCGTCAGCACAGCTGATTCTATATATTCAAAGGTTTTTGGATTCCTGACGCACCCTACGAATTGGATGTTTTTTTTATTTGGAACTCCCTAACTTATAGCATCAACTACTGGGTAAAAGTAAAAAGCAAATCCCAAAAGTATGTAAGCCGCTAAAAGTAATGTGCCTTCTAGCCAATTTGATTTACCATCAGAACTAATGGAATTTGCAATTAATACTGATACAGTCACGGCCACCAATTCAAAGGGGCTAAAATCTAGATCCATAGGTTGACCGAAAAACTTCCCTACAATCACTAACACGGGAGCAACAAACAGAGCAATCTGCATACTTGACCCCACTGCTACGGAAAGAGAAAGATCCATTTTGTCTTTCATGGCTACAGTCACAGCTGTAGCATGTTCAGCAGCATTGCCAATAATAGGAACAAGGATCACCCCTGTAAATAAAGCTGTTAAGCCTAACTGTGATGTGGCTACTTCTAGAGAATCTACCAGTAGTTCTGATTCTATTGCTACTAACAGAGTACATACCAGCAATACCCCACCCCACAACCAAATATTAGGCTTGTGATCCTCCGCTTGCAAAGCTTCTGTTTCTGCTACACCCACATCGTAAAGATAGGAGTGAGTTTTCATCGAAAATAGCAGTGTCAACGCATAAACCAGGATTAAGACAACGGCTACTGCTAAAGAAAGATTTTGCAGGGTTTTTTCACCAATTGCTGGCGAGGTGATGTTCATTGCTGTTGGCAATAAAATAGCAATCACCGCTAAATTCATCGCAGATGAGTTCATCCGCGCTACTATCGGTTGAAATGTTTGTTCTTTATGACGCAGTCCGCCTAATAACATAGCCAAACCCATCACCAATAGCAAATTGCCAATAATTGAGCCGGTGACACTGGCTTTGACTACATCTACTAACCCTGCTTTGAGAGCAATGATCGCAATAATTAATTCTGTGGCATTGCCAAAGGTAGCATTTAATAATCCTCCTAAGCTAGGTCCTACTACCACAGCGATTTCTTCTGTAGCTGTTCCCATCCAAGCAGCTAGGGGTAAAATTGCTAATCCAGCTGCAATAAAGACTATTAAATCTCCCCACTCTAAAAAGTGAGCCGCTAGAGAAACTGGAACAAACAGCAATAGAACTAAAAAGAGAATGTTTTTACCTGACATTTAGTTAACAGTTAATGGTTAGTTGTCAATGGTTAATTGTCGATGGTCAATCGTCAATGGTCAATGGTCAAGAGTTAGTTCTGGATTTCTGTTTTCTCCCAAGGCTTGTCTTTTTTCTCTACTTTTAAATTGTTCAGAAATTGTACTGTTTACACACAAATAGCAAAATTTGTAAAATAACTTGGAGTTTTACGGAGTATTAATAAATTTTCTTTGCAAAAGTTTTTATTAAACACGGAATCCTACACCAAAAATAATGTTTAATATATTAAAAGACAATTAAATTTTTGATCCTGCTAGTGAGAAAACCTATCAAAAGGCTTTTTCAATTGGCTGTTTTATTCCTGAATTTCGGGAAACGACTGCTTGATGATGCAGATTGCCCGTAATTTTATGAGCTATACTCTGAAGTGCATTCATCTGGTCGTTGTTGTCCACATGCGTTAATATTTACCAGAAATGCCGCTATACAAGGTAAACGCATATATTTGTCGGCACAATTGCAAGTATTTTTGATTTTGGATACACTACATGACTTCTGCTGCTGAACTGTCAGGTCAAACTGGCATAAATTTGACATCACAAGAAAATTCTACAAACGCCAAATTGCCTAATCCCTTGACGACGGCTACAGGTGTTTACGTAACTGTACACGGTCATTTTTACCAACCACCACGGGAAAATCCATATTTGGATGCGATCGAACGCCAACCGAATGCAGCACCATTTCATGATTGGAATGAACGCATTCATCATGAATGCTATCGCCCGAATGCCTTTGCTAGGGTGGTAAATGATCGAGGCGATCTGGTGGGGATCGTTAATAATTACGAGTATTTGAGCTTTAATATTGGGCCAACGCTGATGTCCTGGCTAGAACGCCACGACGTAGAAGTTTATCAGCGAATTTTAGAGGCCGATCGCAAATCTTGTGAACGTTTGCAGGGACATGGTAACGCGATCGCGCAAGTATACAACCATATCATCATGCCTCTGGCCAATGAACGCGACAAATATACGCAGATTCGTTGGGGTAAAGCAGATTTCCGATCCCGCTTTAAACGCGATCCCGAAGGTATGTGGTTGGCAGAAACTGCTGTAGACTACGCCACTCTCGAAGCCTTGATCAAAGAAGGAATTCGCTTTATTGTCCTAGCACCCTCGCAAGCACAGCGTTGTCGTCCTCTACCTACCAAGGACAATCCTCATCCAGAATGGCACGAAGTCGGCGGTAGTCAGATTGATCCCACTCGTCCCTATCGTTGCTATCTCAAACCCACACTCAGCACAGCCTCTTCTCCTTTGAGTACAGTTGGGGATCGGGGATCGGAGAATGGAGATTATTCGACTTCTCAATCAGCGATCCCCGTACTCTGCGAGAAGCCGCTTACGCGTCTACACGTAGCGTCTCCAAAGGAGAATCACGAATCTCTTCCCTACATCGACATCTTTTTCTACGATGGCCCAATTTCGCGGGATATGGGCTTTAGTGATGTTCTCTACAATTCCGGACATTTAGCAGGACGCATTGGTTCGGCGGTACGCGGGGATCATCGTCCTGCACAGTTAATTTCTGTAGCGACAGATGGGGAAACCTTTGGACATCATAAGAGAGGAACAGAGAAAACTCTGGCATATGCCTTTACTAAAGAATTTTCCCACCGGGGTTGGACTGTCACCAACTTTGCTCATTATCTCAGCTTGAATCCTCCTAGTTGGGAGGTAGAGTTAAAGCCTATTACCGCTTGGAGTTGCGCCCACGGTGTTGATAGATGGCAAGATAATTGCGGTTGTGGTGGTGAGAGTGAATGGCATCAACAATGGCGTCGCCCGTTACGAAATGCCCTAAATTGGTTACGCGATCGCCTGACGCAAGTGTATGAAGAACATGGTAGACAGCTTTTCATTGATCCCTGGCAAGCAAGAGATGAATATATTAAGGTAGTTCTGGATCGTTCACCAAACAATATTCACCACTTCCTCGCCCGTCATCAAAAAAGCGAACTCAAGGATACAGAACAAATAGACGCTTTGCGCTTGCTGGAAATGCAGCGTCATGATTTGTTGATGTTTACAAGTTGCGGTTGGTTTTTTGAGGAAATATCTCGTCCAGAAGGAACGCAGATTCTGCGCTACGCCGCCCGTGCTTTAGAACTGGCGGCAGATGTCGCAGGTGTGCAACTAGAAAAAGAATTCCTCAAACGCCTTGCCATTGCTCCCAGTAATGTTGATATTTTCGGACATGGTGGGGAAGTTTATCGCCAACTGGTGGTGACTTCACAAATCACGTTTAAGCAAGTTGCAGCCCATCACGCGATCGCTTCTTTGTTTAATAATCACAAAGGCGAAACCCGCAATGGCAATGCTAATGGTACTTCTCCTAATAACTGTACTATCAAACATTCCCATCCCTACCAGAAACGGGTTTATTGCTATAAAGTTCATGAATTAGATTACCATCTGCAACGTCTGGGAAGCTTAACACTTGCAGTCGGACACTTAAAGTTAATATCAGAAATCACTTGGGAAACTGAACATTTAGTCTTTGCAGTGCTGCATTTAGGAGGTTGGGATTTCCACTGTTGCATTCAACCATTTGAAGGAAGGCGTAATTACAGTCAAATCAAAGAAAAATTATTGGCATCACTGCAAAAAGCTAGTGCAGCGAACACTATCTTAGTAATGATGCAATTATTTGGGGATCAAGCATTTAGCTTAGAAAATCTCTTTGCTGAAGAACGCCACCGTCTGATGCAGTTGTTGAGTCAGGAAACGCTGACACGATTAGACCAACTTTATACGCAAACGTATCGGGATAACTACGGTATCTTGATGGCATTCCATCGGGATGAATTAGCCGCACCACAAGAATTACAAGTGGCAGCAGAGATAGCTTTGAGCTATCGGTGTATGACCACACTGCGAGCCTTAGAGCAAGATATTAGCGAACCGCAATTGAGTATAAATCATATCCTGGAATTACAAGCGATCGCTAGTGAAGCTAAACAACTGCGCTGTCGGTTAAATATTCCCGAAGGTAAGCAGATGTTAGAACAGTTGATTTTACGCTTGCTTTGGCAGTTCTTGCACGATCCTAATGGTACATTTGATGCAGATATCCAGCGCTTGGAAAGGTTGATAGATATTGGCTATCAGCTAAATGTCGAGATCACCTTGGAGCGCCCTCAAGAACTATACTTTAGTTGTTTGTACAACAAGATTATTCCCCAATGTCAAATCGCGATCGCTAGTGGTGAAGACATCATGAAGCATCGACAGTTATTAAAGTTAGGGCAAAAATTAGCCGTTGACGTTAGTTACTGGTTGAGTCAGATGGGATGAAGACAGACATGGGAGACATGGGGGACAAGGGAGACAAGGGGGAGAATAAACACCAATTCCCGATTCCTGATCCCCGCTCCCCGCTCCCTATTTTCAAGACAACTCCTAATTTCTGATTGGGCGATCGCAATGGTAAGGATAAAGCCACTCACATTTAAAAAGTCCGTGGGTGTGCTTTTCAAAAAAAGGCCCAGCGTGATACTTGGATGATATGTTAATTCCAGCTTTGGTTTTGACTTCATACAACCACGGAAATACTGCGATAAAAACGGCGATAAAAATCAAACCAACTGGAAGGACTTTGAGAAAAGCTTGAGTCCAATTTCGTGAATGGTGATGGAAGTTTTTCGGCATTCGGTACATTGATGATAAACTAACAATCGATTTTAGCCTAAGACTCAAAATAACGCCGGAAGCGAGGATCAATGTTGTCTGTTTTCTGTTGATTACAGGTGAAACAGAGTGTTTGTAGATTACTAATATCGTTTGTACCACCACGCGCTAAGGGGATAATATGGTCAATAGTTAAATGAGTTTCATTAGCCGTTTGACCACAACTTTTACATTGATAATTATCTCGTTGATGTACGTATTTTCTCACTTCTGGAGGAATACGAATACGGGGGTTTTTGTGCATATTTTTGAAAGATTTTATATTGTAGATTAATCAAATAAGAATCCAATTCTGCAAGGGATAGGATTTTTCGTGATAATTTGGGTAATGTAGAGACGCGCCTTAGCGAAGCCATGCGCGACAGCGCTATTGGCGCGTCTCTACAGGGTTTGAATGTCAATCGATTTGTCTTATCCGAGCAGTATTGAATAAGAATCTAGTTTATGAATTGAATTCATTGATTCTACGACGAATATCATCAAGAGATGATTCCGGTTGAGCTATTTCTGGTTCATCAGGACAAAATTCTACTGAGATTTGTAATTTTATTTTAACCTTTCCTTTTTGCCAGCCATTTGCACCTATTTTGAGCATTTCACAATCTACACCATCATCTAGCCAGCTTTCATGTAAAGTTACCTCATCACTACGAGGAACATTAATATTTATACTTTGCTGTCCGAATGATCTGGTAAGCATCTCTCCTAATCTATGTTGATTAAACAATTTAATAGCTTCTTGACAAAGTTTATTGACTTTAAAAAATATTGCAGGACTAAATGATATAACGTCATCTTCACCGCAGTTTTGTAGAGTCAACGAATAATCTTTACTCATTTATTGAATTTCCTTGATGTCAATTAATATATAAATAAATACGGTTCAGTTAAGGATTTTTGGTACAAAAAATTGGTGTGTAGAGACGCGCCAATAGCGCTGTCGCGCATGGCTTCGCTAAGGCGCGTCTCTACAAAGAATTGTGGGCTTAACTGAACTGTATTGATATATAAATTACTCTCTTTATTGGGATTTGTCACGTATTTCGGATTAGTTTAAAAACAACCACAGATACACATAGATAAAACATCAACCTAAAAACAAGCGACTATCCAACATACAATGATTCCGAAGATTCAACAAATCCAATATCAGAAACTTCCTCAGAATGTTCATCACTTGCAATCACCTCACTTTCACCAATTACAGGAAGCAAATGTTCATATAAAACCATTGCTTGTATACATCCATTGATAGCATTCACCGCTTGATTGTATGCAGAGATTTTTTGATCAAGCGTAGTTAATAACTGCCGATTATTGTTAATCTTTTCCTCTGCTTCTTGTGCTAAAGTTTTTTCTAAATAAGCACGTGCTTGAGAATATTGCTGCAAAATTTCGTCTGCTTGTTTATCCGCCATTGGTAACAAATTTGTTTTGAGAGTTTGGTTAATTGTTTGACGGAAAGTTTTGCGGATAGTTTGTAAAACTTTGGGTTCAAAATCTAGTTTCAATAACTGCTTAATTGCTGGTTCAGCTTCCACCATACTCTCGCAGTCATAACTTTGAGAAGTTTGCTGTAGTGTTTGACGAAATTGATAGATAGAAAAAGTTCCTTCATCATAAAATCTTGGACTTTCTCTAACAAAGCGATCGCACTCCACCCGCGCTTCATTCACCAAAGCTTGAGAAACTACTTTTTCTAATAGTTTTAATTCCTGTTCAATGCCACCATCATTACCCAATAAGCGATACAATTGGCGATGATATTCTGACTTATGAATTCTCTGAATTAACCGTTGGAATATATTTGCAACAATTGTTTGACAAGACTCAACCAAAACATCTTCTAATTGATTTGCCAAGTAATACAGCGCCTCGACTAAAATAGCAATCAAAGGCGCTGTTGCATTGCGGGGATGACTCAAAGTTGCACGACGATAAGCATCAGCTACAGAAAAAGTGTACAGCAATTCATCTAAACGACGAATCATCAATAATTGTAGTTGCTGAAAATCAGTCTCGAAAGATTCGCATCCATTCGTCACAACTTGATTAATTTCGTCAGCAATATGTTGACGAAACTCATTACCAGCTTGCTGTAGTTGTTGATTGAGGCGTTGTAATTCCTGCGCTTTCATCGCCTCAATTTCGTTGGGTTGACTTTCTAAATCTTGTTTGACTACCTGATAACTTTTTTTCAGAAGAATGCAAATATCTGCTAAGTCCTCAGCAAGATTTTTAAATAATTGTGGGCGCTTTTCTTCGGTAAGATATCGAGCGATCGCCGTTCTAAATTCCTCAATACCGCTATCTTGAATTAGCTGATTAATTAATGGTGTTCCTTGTTCTGCAAAAATTCTGACGTAATTTTCATTAGCAGTTTCGTAACTATTTACAGAAATCCGAAATTTGCTAGATGATAACTTCCCAGAATTAGCACAATAGCGCAAAAACTCATTTACAAACTGCGGTGTTTCTTCTACACTATCTCCACCTTTAACACTCTCAGCAAACACCGAATCTAACCCAAACCTATCCCCACCATTCGTATTTTTAATTTGACTACCGTAAAATCCCAACAATCCACTAGTTTTATAAATCCTTGTCGTATCCCGAAACTGTTGATTAATCAAATCATCCAGTCGTTGACGTAACTGGGTGTTGTACCAAGTTTCATCAATGCGGTTGAAAACGTAAAATACGCGATCGCGTATTCCCGCATTTTTCCGCATCATTTCTAGAAGTTCCGTTTCTTCCTTCGTCATATCACCCGCAGACGCAGGTTTCAGCACACACACCACAGCAGAAGTATCTGGATGTTGAATTTTGGCGTAGGTTAACTGTGCATCTTTCTCCACAGGTGCATCAATTCCCGGTGTGTCGATAATAACGTTACCATCTTCCAATAACGGATGATAACAATAATATTCAATTCGCTTTAAAACCGCGCTATTACTCCCACGCCGTGCATAACTAGCAGCTTCTTTAAGATTGGTAAAATTAAACTGCTCCATCGAATATGTGGCATGATTTACCGTGTGAATGTGTTGGCGATTTGTCACATACCCTTCTAACAACAAAATCAACGCTTTTGCTTGTTTTGCTCTTTCTGATTTACTTTCCCCACCCTCTTGTTTGATAATTGAGAAACAATCAGAAGATAGCTGATAAATAACTTCTTTTTGATTGATATTGGTGATATTTGTAAATCCTAGCTGCTGACATAGAAAAACAGCCTGTTCTCTAATTTCTGCTTCACTCAAAAAAGTCAACACAACTCGTTCTTGATTTGGTTGTGCATATTCAATTTTGCATTCCGTACCTGTAGCGTGTCCCTCTGCACTGTAGAGCAATTCTCTTTCTAGCAGTGCATTAATTAGCATAGATTTACCTGCACTAAATGCACCCGCAAATACGATTTCAAACTTTGGGGAAATCGCCTTACCCAGCGATGTTTGCACAGGTGTAATGTCATGCGATCGCAAAGCTGGCTCTTGCTGCAAAAGTTGCAATAATAACTCTACTTGTTCTTTTAAATTTTGGCATTGAGGCGGTAAAGCTACCATAGAGAAAATCTGTAAAAAATATACTCTTAAAATTTACACGTATATTTTGTTATCTGCAACTGGTTTAAATTTACGTAGTATTACTAGTAGTATCTTTTGTTGATTATTTTGCTCGAATAACTACGCGATCGCACTTCTTAAACAAACCACTCAAAACAAAAATGCGATCGCTTCTTCTAAAATTAATGTGATAGTGATGACTTTACCTAAACTTCTTCAACTTTCATCTCTCTCAAAATTAGCTACAATATCTATATTGGCAGTAATATCTTCTCGGTCAGACTTAGAATAAATTGTTTATAATAAAATACTCGATTTTTCCTGTAACCTTGATCGCTTTCATTTCCGTTTACCTTTTTGTTGAATGGCATTGCTACGATTAAATTTTAGAGAATTGCACGAAGATATTCGTCAAATGTCCCAAGAATAATGAGTCGCTACGTTTTTACGATTCAAGCAAGACCTGGTATTAACCCGCTTTTATAGTGATTATCATTATTGATAATGGGATAATTTATTTTCTGGAAGTCCCTAAATTAATAATCGTTCTAAAGCTTCATGCAGTTCTTTGGTCAACTCACTCACCCCAACTCTTGTTGCATGGCGATCGCCTTGATATTTCACCCAACGTTCAGTAACTGAGATTGGTTCACCGACTGTAATGAGCGCCTGTCGCCAACCCAAACGGGGACGCCCTGATAGTTTTGTATTATTTTTGATCCGAGCAATCATATCAAATATTAGTAGTGCTGTTTCTGCAAATCTTTCTGCACAAGGCTTTTCTTTAATATAAGTCCCAGTGACTGCGACAAAAGTTTCTACTAACCGCATATGTCGCATTCGCAGATCTGCTTCTGCTGCTATCCAGTCTGCTAATCCCTGTTGTAAGGGTGGCAAACTATTGATATCTGACACGTCGTCTCTATAAATATAACTCCAACCAGCTTCTTCTAAACGGCGACAACGATCAATAAAATTTCCTTGTGATTGTAATCCAAAATATTGCTCGGCAACTTGCAAAGCTATTTCTTGTAGGCGACGAAGTCTAGCGATTAAGATTTTATTGGGATTGGCGATCGGCTCACCATCAATATCACCATCATGATTAATTGTAGGTAAATTTTGATGATAAAAGCGCTGATAAAATCCTTCCATCTCTGTTAACAAATGTTCCGCGAGTCGCAACAGGCGTTGATAGTAAATCTCTTCAGGATGAGCGACATTAGATGTTTCTATAGTCTGCACTGCTAAACCACAGTCAGTTTCTAATTTCCTCAATAGCCAATTTAGTTTTGCCCAAGGCGGTTTCACATAACTATACTGAATTGTAATTGGCACAATCAAAACTTTTTGCGAACGGTTGGCTTTGTGCAAATCTTCTGCACACCAAAACCCAAATTGAGCAACACCAGGTTCTAAAGGGCCAATAATGCCACTATGTCCATTGGTAGCACCTTCGGGAGCAACTGTGATCGGCATTTTCCCATTAGCAAACAAATCTCGCGCATTTTGAATACCTCGCTTATCCAGTCGCTTACCCCGGCGAATGGGAGTTCCCCCCAAATTCGAGAAAAACCAACCTAGCCAGTCTCCCGCCCACAATAACATTCCCCGTTCATAAATGAAGTGCGAATGAATCGGGTATTGCAGGAAAATTCCTTGCTGACGGGCCACTCGTGGTACTGCTCGTGACAATAGATATAACATACATAGTGGATCGTCTACCTCTGGATGACGAAATGCCATCAAAAAGCGCACTTTACCAGCTTGGAATTGTTGATATAACTCGGCTAAAGTTTCTGCATTCTTAACTTGAATGCGAGAAATTCCAGATGGTAGCCACGATCGCAGCCGAAATCGTAGCAAAATAGGCAGCAACCACTGGGCAAGACGGAGTACAACAGGATTGAAGCGTTGTGGAATAAACTCTAGCCGTGATTGGGCATGTTGGATAGAATCAGGCAAGGTTGCTCTCCAGACGGTACTTAATAATAACGGTAGCGAATATAGGGGCTAGGGGCTAGTAAAGATGTTTGTAGTAAGCGCTTCAGCGCTGTAGACGCAGAGCAGCTTCAAGGCAGAGTAGTGCTGACTACGAGCTAGTTTTCAAGTTTTACTTTTTTTACATAGTTCGGTTAATTCGCGCCGACTTACTTAAATTTATGATTTAGTTAATTTATTTAAAGTAACTTATAAAAATCATTTTTGTAACAAATCCCACAGACATAGTTGACAAGCAAAACATAGGTCTATCAACTACATTCACGTGCATCCAAAAATCAGAGAAATATGAAAAAATATAAATGGTTGTATGGTTATCCAGTAATTAGATAGTTAAATGATTTTGGTAGAAATCAACATGGCTTGGGTCTGCATCGGTGGTGTGATTAGCTGATGGTCATGATGCAGATCCTTTCATCAACTTGAATAACAATTCTTCAACGCTAGCGTTGACAGTGAACTGGTAAATATCAGCTTGCGTTTTGAGAGGAAGGAAAAAACCAATGAGTAACAATCTCGCGATTAAGCTTCGTACCGGAACCCAAACATCCCATACAGCAGCAGAAAACGTCGGATTTATGAAGTGTTTTCTGAAAGGGGTTGTTGATAGAACCTGCTTTGCAAAGTTTTTAGGTAACTTGTATTACGTCTACAGCCAACTAGAAACAGAAATAGAAAAACATCGAGATCATCCCATAGTCGGCAATATTTATTTCCCAGAACTAAATCGCCAAGCTGCTTTAGAGAAAGATATGGAATTTTACTATGGGAAAAACTGGCGAACTTGCGTACAACCATCTCCTGTCGCTCAAAGTTATATTTCTCGAATTCGGGAATTATCTACAACTGCACCTGAGTTATTAATCGGACACGCATACACCCGCTACATGGGCGATCTTTCCGGTGGTCAAATGTTACAGAAAATTGCTCAGTCAGTCTTAAAGTTAGAGGGTTATCAAGGTACGTCTTTTTATAATTTTGACCAAATTCCAGACAAAAAAGCTTTTAAAGACCAGTATCGTCAAGTATTAGACACATTAATAATTGACGATACTACAGCAGAAAAAATTGTTGCAGAAGCAAATAATTCCTTCAGGTTCAATATGAAAATGGCTCAAGAACTAGAAGGAAATTTAATTCAAGCTATTGGACAAGTTTTGTTTAATTCCCTAACACTTGGTCATAACACTGGTAGCACAGAAGTAGCTGCTGTGAATTAGGGGTGTGAGGGGGTAAGGGTGTAAGAGAAATTATTTTGAATGAGATTTGTACATCTATATATTTCATCTATACCCTCATACCCAATACGGTTCGGATAAAACAAATCGATTGGCATTTAAAGTAGAGACGCGATAGATCGCGTCTCTACATTCCCAAATTAGATCGCGTCTCTACATTCCCAAATTAGATCGCGTCTCTACATTCCCAAATTAGATCGCGTCTCTACATTCCCAAATTAGATCGCGTCTCTACATCCCCAAATTAGATCGCGTCTCTACATCCCCAAATTAGATCGTGTCTCTACATTCCCAAATTATGACGAAAAATTCTTAACCGTATTACCCTCATACCTCCAAACATCCATACCCATATACCCTTAGTGATTGGAAAAAAATCGATGGTTTTGCAAATTCCTGGTGTGAAGTTCGACATAGATATCATCAAAAAGTACGATATTCCTACACCCAGATATACTAGTTATCCACCTGCTACAGAACTGAACACAGCATTTACAGCATCGGAATTTAAGGACGCGATCGCCTCTTCAAATCAAAGAAAAACGCCTTTGTCTTTGTACTTTCATATTCCCTTTTGTCAGAGTGCTTGTTATTTTTGCGGCTGCAATGTAGTTATTTCTAATAACAAGAATATTGCCAAAACCTATCTAGAATATCTGGAGCGAGAAATCAAGCATACAGCATCTTTGATTGATACAGATAAACAAGCAGTACAGATGCATTGGGGTGGTGGAACACCAAATTACTTAAGTTTAGGACAAGTAGAAAATCTCTGGAATAATATTACTCGTCACTTCCGCTTCGATCCACAAGCAGAAATCTCTCTCGAAATCAATCCCCGCGACGTTGATAAGCAATACATTTTCTTTCTCAAAGAGATTGGCTTTAACCGCATTAGTTTCGGTATTCAGGATTTTAATCCCCAAGTGCAAGCGGCTATCAATCGCGTCCAGCCAGAAAAAACACTATTTGAAGTGATGGAGTGGATCAGAGAAGCAGGGTTTCAAAGTGTGAATGTAGATTTAATTTATGGTCTACCGCATCAAACTTATCAGAGCTTTCACGAGACGATAAAAAAGACAATTGAATTAGATCCTGATCGGATTGCAGTCTTTAATTTTGCCTATGTACCGTGGGTAAAACCAGTCCAGAAAAATATTGCTCAGGATGCACTACCAGCACCACAAGAGAAATTAGAGATTTTTAAAATGACCATTGAAGAGTTAACTAATAATAAATATCTCTTCATCGGGATGGATCATTTTGCTAAACCTCATGATGAATTAGCGATCGCTCAACGCAATTACACACTCAAGCGTAACTTCCAAGGTTATACTACTTGGGCGCAAGCAGAACTTTTCGGTTTTGGTGCAACATCAGTGAGTATGCTAGAAGATGCCTATGCTCAGAACCACAAGCAATTGCGTGATTATTATCAAGCAATTGATGCAGATATTTTACCCATTGGTAAAGGGATTAAGTTAAATGGAGATGATATTCTCAGACGAGATGTGATTATGCGGCTGATGTCTCATGCCAAACTGGATAAGCAAGACATTGAAGATAAGTATCACATCTGTTTTAATGAGTATTTTGCTCCAGAATTAGAAGCATTGCAACTTTTAGAATCAGATGGATTAGTCAGCCTATCAAAAAATGAAATTGGGATTACAGAAATTGGTAGGTTATTAGTTAGAAATATTGCCGTTAATTTTGATGCTCATCGCCTCACACAAGAGCAAAAATTCTCACGGGCGATTTAATTTTTAAAGCGACTAGAAGTCGCGGCTACATAGACAAAACCCACCTACGTGGGTTTAAAACTCTTGATTTTTCGTCAGGACTTGGCTTGTATAGCCGCGATTTTTAATCGCCAAAGTTAGTGGCGATCGCAAAAATTTTCGATCTACTGAAGTTGATTAGTGTTGGTATTGTGAAACTTTTTTCTAAGTAGATGTTCAAAACGTTTGATATAAACAGGACTTACGCACGGACTACGATTTTACGTCATTACGAGCGAAGCGAAGTAATCGCAAAGCCTTATTTTTCGTCATGAGTGCGTGAGTCCTAATAAATTCCTAAAATCAGTAGGTAGGCGTAATTAAACATTAAGATCAAACCTCACTCTCAATCCCTCTCCTTAGTAAGGAGAGAGAAGCCGGAGGCAGCTAAAGTCAAGTTGATGGATGCTAAAAGAGAAAACTCCCAGCTTTACTTGTATAATAAGGAAATGTCAATGTTTGAGTATCCAGATATTCAAAAATAATTACCGTATATTTTCTGACGTTGACGATAGTTGTTATTGCTTACCCTTGGTCTACAGGGTAAGAGCATCTCAATTAGGCTTGACACAAGGATTCAGAAGAATCTAATGTAGGGTCAAGAAAACAAGAACTGAGAACTTGAATCATATAATCGTTATCCATCGCCGTCCGTTTCATTTTTTGTCGGAGACTGCGTTTGTAAGTCAGTTCTCGATTGAGGGCATTAAGAGCGATGCGTCGTAAAAGAGCAAAATTCCGGGGACTGTGGAAAGAGCGAATGCGACAGGCATCCTCAGCGAATGTACAGTCAAGAGTCCAATGAGCCTGGTTTTCAATACCCCAATGTTTTCGGATAGCTAGACCAATAAGTTGAGCATTACTGTGTAAAGAAGTCAAATAAAATTGCACCTCACGGGTAGTTTTGTTCCAGAGATGACGCACTCGTACAACCATGACAACACTTTGAAGTCCTGCCCATAGTCGGGGTTGATAAAGATTATTAATAGCAGAAACTGGAACAGACCAGACTTGACGAATTTCTCGACGATGATGTCCTTTTTCAACACGTTTTTCATAACTGACATCAATACCTTGAAATTGCTGTGCAGAGGCTTTTTTAAACCATTCTTCAACCTGATTGTAGAGAGTGGGATGATTTGCTTTGAGTGCTAGTACGTAATCTCCTTTCTTGTCGATAATCTTTTTAGCAATCTCTGTTTGCGTCCCCATTGCATCAATGGTGATGATGGAACCTGTGATATCCAGTAATTCTAATAATGCGGGAATAGCAGTAATTTCGTTAGATTTATCTTCTACTTTCATCTGTCCCAAAACCAGACGTTGTTCACTCGACCAGGCACTAATTATATGGAGTGCTGATTTACCTTGACTGCGGTCATATGAACCCCTAATTGTCTTCCCATCTATGGGGATTATTTCTCCTCCCATCTTGGTGACAAGGGTTTCTACCCATTGAAGAAAACAACGATTCAATTCTTCTGGATTAATGAATTCAAATACTCGACGGAAGGTGTCATCAGCGGGAATACCGTGAGGTAATGCCAAAAACTTTTCTAACCACTGTTTTTTGCTAATGCCATAATTTTCCATGTCTTCCCATCCTTGCGCTCCAGCAATTACTGCTAAAATCGCAATTACCAAGATATCTGTGAGTTGATGTTTCTTGGTTCTCTCTACTCTGGGATCTTTGATGTCTTGGAAATGCTGAACTAAACTTTTTTGAATACACTCGATATCTGCTACTTCTGTTAGTTTTCTCTCAGAAGGAAAAATTTTCTGAGCATCGGCAGTTTTGTTGTCAAAGCCCTGATACATATAGCGTATTTTTTGAGATTTTCAACTACAGCATTGTTTTCATCTCACTTATCTGTTTTATCTGTCAAGTATTTTTTCTACTCAGTCTCTCACCCTTATTTTGTTTGATTTGTCAAGTTCACATTATACCCAATTAGATGAGCTTACCCTGTAGATCAAGATGATAATTTTCTCATCGAAATCAGTCGTTTCCAAACTTTTATTGATGCTCTAAATAATTTTGTCGAACGCCGCGCCGCACTTGCTCGTTTTGATACACCAGTACGAATTGTTTTAGCTTCTGTAGATGAATCCCAATTAAGCTTTACGCGCAATTCTAATCAAGATGCCACTTTTTTAGAAGTACTGACACGCTTGTCTAGAACAGTGCGTAAGGAAAGAGAACGCTTGCGAACAAAATTTCGTAGTATAGGCTTAGAAATGTCCTCTGCGATCGCTAAAGACGGAATTAAGCTAGCATATTCTGTGGGAACAACAACTCAAGAAGATTTTGAACAACTGAATGAAAAAACTGAATTAAATGTGCAAAAGCATTATGATAATGCCACAGAAGAACTAAAAAATTTGGTAGCAGTAGCAGTTGAGGATATTAGTAAAGAAGTAGAAAAAGTGTTGCAGAGTAACCTTGCACAAACATTTATTGCTTGCTTGGAAAATACTCAAAAAGTATCTGCTAAAAATGTTGATAATGACATAAACTCTGAGCGGCTACAGAATCAAGTCGAAGCATTACAAAAAATTGGTGATGTGTTAGGAGTTCCTTGGGATAAATTTACTGCTGGTAGGGTTGCTTCTAGTAGTCAAGGTTTTTTAAATGCCACGAATGTAGCAGGTAGTAATCTCCATCATGTAGTTTATGGTGTAGGAAAATTTATTGGTGTGGATTTCAAGCCTTGGCAAGCCGTTGGTATTGCTAAAGACCTTGCTAATTTTACTATGTTTCTTGGTCCTGTACTGGCAGTAGTTGGTGCTGGTTTAGATGCCCATTCCATGCAAAAAGAAGCAGAAAGACAAGATAAAATGGCTGAAGCTCGTCAAGAGATTACAAGTCAGTTTATTGCCATTGCAAAAAATCTTGAAAATCAAATAGAAAAACTACTCGGAGAAGTAGAACTACAAGTTTACGGCGAGATTGACAAGCAAATTGCAGCCGCACGTCAACAGGAAGAAAGTGCGATCGCTGCTTCTAACACTGGGGTAAGACAACTCGCTGAAATTCGTAAAGACTTTGAGTTGATTCTCCGCTACATCAGCAAGGCGACGGAAAATCCGGTGATTTGAAGAAGGGAGTAAAACTCTGCTCCAATATGCGCTCGTAACTTCATCGTTTCCATGTCTATCTCCAGTACAATATCCTTAACAATAAATCCTTTCAAAGAGTGCTAGCTAGGGCTTGCGCTTGCCGTTTTTTACCAACATGGGCTGCTAGGATTTTTTGGTTCTGGTGATCAAACAAGGCTTTGAAACAGATTAATGCAGCAATTCCTCAACTTGATGCTGACTCCACAAAGTCCTATAAAGACCTGGTTGTTGCATTAATTCTGCTTGTGTACCTGTTTGGACAATTTTACCTTTATCCATCACAAAAATTCGATCCGCAACAGCAGCAGCTGAAAGCTGGTGGGTGATAAAAATTACTGTTTTACGTTTTGTACCACTAGAAAGATTATTCAAAATTGCTGTAGCTGTTTGATTGTCAACGCTGGAGAGGGCATCATCTAATATTAAAACAGGGGCATTAACTAGCATTGCCCTTGCTAAAGCTGTACGTTGGCGTTGACCACCAGAAAGAGTAATACCGCGTTCACCAACAATAGTTTCGTATTGTTGGGGAAAATTTAATATTTCTGGGTGAATTTGGGAATTTTTGGCAGATGATTCTACTTTTTGCATTTCTGCTAAAGGATCACCATAGCGGATATTATTTTTGATGGTGGTGCTAAATAGAAAACTATCTTGGGGAACGTAGGCGATCGCACTGCGTAAGTCTGCTAGTGCCATTTTAGTAATATCTATTCCATCTAAAAATAACTGTCCTTCGTCAATATCCAACAGGCGAGGTAAAGCATTAGCCAAAGTTGATTTCCCCGAACCAATTGCTCCGACAATTGCGACTGTCTCTCCTGGTGCGATACTAAAGCTGACTCTATCTAAAGCGCGAGTGGAAGCACCAGGATAAATATAACAAAGATTTTTTGCTGTCAACTCCCCTTGTACTTGCTCTATTGGCAAATGAATTGCATCTGGTTTATCTTTAATTTTGGCTGTGACAGTCAAAATTGACTCGACCCGATCAATACTCACTTCACCTCGTTGGTAGGTGGTGATTGTGAATCCTAACAAAGCAGTGGGAAAAACTAAACGCTCTACATACAACAGCAGTGCAACAAAGCTACCAACATCTAGGGTTCCGGCGGCGATCCGTGTTGCTCCCAACAAGATGATCACGAGTGAGCTAACATTGGCTACTCCACCAATTAAAGGAAAGAGTGTATTTCGGCTTTTTGCTAGTTTGAGGTTAGCTCCCCATAATTGCTGATTTTTCTGAGCAAAAGCACGCCGTTCGTTTTCTTCTTGGGCGTAAATTTTAATTAAGGCAATACCACTGATATCCTCTTGAATCAAATCGCTGATCTCCGAGAGTTGATTTTGCACTGCTAACTGTTCACTGCGGAGGCGATCGCTAAACATCTGCACAAAATACAACATCAAAGGATACACTGCTAACGCCGCCAATGTCATGTCTACACTAATTGAGAGCATGACTGGTAATGTCAAAACATAAGCAAAAAAGGTATTTGCCAGACTCAATACTGCAAAACCTAATAATCGCCTGACATTATCTACATCACTAGTAGCGCGACTAATCAAGTCACCAGCAGTGTTGGTAGTAAAATATGATGGTTCTAGCTTAAGTAAGTGTTCAAAAATTCGTTGTTTGAGTTCAAATTCGACTTGGCGCCCTATACCAAATATCCAGATGCGCGACGCCATCCGAATAAACCACATTGCTGAACTCAGCAGGATAATTGGTATTACGTAACTGAATAACTGATTTAAGCTAAATGTAGCTGAGAGTTTGTCAACTGCTGAACGAATCAATAAAGGAATGTAAACACCTAATCCATTGACAGTCAATAGAGCCACAATACCGAATGTTGCTTCCCGCCAGTGAGGACGCAGGTAAGTAGCAAGTACAGCAAGGCGTCGTGTTTTTGCCATTCCACCATGTTAAATAAGGCCACTCAGCTACAAATGTAGCATTGTGGCCTCTTGAATTGCAGCTTTGTTTGCTTTATCGTTGACCACCACGTAAGAAAAAGTAAATCTGGTTGAGATAACTTTCCCAAACTCGTGTTGTCAACGCCAATGTGTCCGCACTGGGTACAAAGTCTTCCAATTGCAATCCACGTCTGCGAACTTCGGTTGGAGTTTGTAACAGATATGGATTTAATTGTGCCTGTGACAGAATGCGATCGCCGACTACATCTGACACGTTAGCTACAGTAGAGTTTTGTTTCAATGCCACTAATGTCCCAGATCTAGGTGCAGATAGAGCAATATCAGGGTTAGCAAATTTGGCGATCGGCGATTGAACTAAAAAATAAGCGACTGCTGGCGTACTAGCCAACAACAAAATCGTTAACGCCCAAGCGACATATAATCCTCCTGGTTTTCCGATCGCACCATCTTTTAAACTCTGGGCGGCAAAAATCATTAATAACATTGATGCTCCCAAAGGTTTGAGCGGAAAAGACACAACTCTCCACAAAGAAGCAATGGCTGGTTCTGTAGGATTAACAAACGACAGAAGTACAACAGCCGCCAAAATTACTAAAAATAATCGCCCGACAAAAGTTCCTTTCGGATAAAATTTCTGAAACAAAGAGACTAGAACCGCTAAAAGAAGCAGCCAAAGAAGAACCCGGCTTAGAAGTACAAACATAAGTGAACTCTCAAATCTTCTGGTGCAGTCAGCCTAGCAGTTTTGGGCATTTGAGTTATTTTACAGTCAAATAGAAGTGTTGCACTTTTATTTGACGAAAAATTACTCATGATGTCACTCCCTAAAGACAGAGAATATATCTCCACATT
Organism: Nostochopsis sp.; assembly: GCA_051172755.1. Lineage (GTDB taxonomy): Bacteria > Cyanobacteriota > Cyanobacteriia > Cyanobacteriales > Nostocaceae > Pelatocladus. The sequence continues at coordinate 778,275 of JBMNDX010000001.1, forward strand.
GGGGGGGTGACTCCCCCTCACACAAAGACTACCGTCGTAGTGATTTTAGAGCAATTTTTTTCAACTGACCGCAGTTTTTGTAATTTTCCAGATCAGTATTTAGGTTTAGGTAGATTAATTTAATTAAGTAGGTGTCTCAGTAAAAGGAAAAACTATGTCATCTGGAAAACGCACAATCTTGGTAACAGGAGGGGCTGGATATATCGGCTCCCATGCCGTACTTGCCCTATTACAGGCTGGTTATGAAGTAATAATTCTTGATAATCTCGTGTACGGACACCGTGATTTAGTAGAAAAAGTTTTACAAGTGGAACTCGTAGTTGGTGATACGAGCGATCGCCCTTTGTTAGATAAGTTATTTCAAAACTATGATATTGCAGCAGTGATGCATTTTTCTGCCTATGCTTATGTAGGAGAATCCGTTACTAATCCTGCCAAATACTACCGCAATAACGTTTTGGGAACTTTCACCTTACTAGAAGCGATGCTAGAAGCTTCTGTAAACAAATTTGTATTTTCTTCTACTTGTGCAACCTATGGAGTTCCGCAGACCATACCAATTCCCGAAAACCATCCCCAAAATCCTATTAATCCCTATGGTTTTACCAAGCTGATGGTAGAGAGGATTTTATCTGATTTTGGTCATGCTTATGATTTCAAATCAGTTATTTTCCGATATTTTAATGCTGCTGGCGCTGATCCTAGTGGCAAGTTGGGAGAAGATCATAATCCAGAAACCCATTTAATCCCTTTAGTACTACAAACAGCCTTAGGTAAACGCGAATCCATTTCTATTTTTGGTACGGATTACCCTACAGCAGATGGTACTTGTATAAGAGACTATATTCACGTCACTGATTTAGCTAATGCTCATGTTCTAGGCTTGGAATATTTATTAACAGGTGGTGACAGCGAAGTTTTCAATTTAGGAAATGGTAGCGGTTTCTCTGTCAAAGAAGTCATTGAGGCTGCTAAGTCGATTACAGGTCATGATCTGAAAATTGTAGAATGCGATCGTCGCCCTGGTGATCCACCCGCTTTGATTGGCAGTAGCGACAAAGCCAGAAAAATCTTAAACTGGCAACCACAATATTCAAATCTAGAACAAATTATCAGCCACGCCTGGCAGTGGCATAATCAGAGACACAAGTAATGGGTAATGGGTAATGGGTAATGGGTAATGGGTAATGGGTAATTGGGATATTACTATGCCCGATCCCGATCCCCGATCCCTAATCCTTCTTGACTCGTCGCACAACAAACAACAACGCGCCCATGCTAAAAAAACCTAAAGCTGCGATCGCCCAAATAGGTATTCCTGGTTCTGGTTCTTCAGTAATATTTTGATTGACATTTTTGATCGCTTGTGTATCTGGTTTTGTCTGTGCTGCTCCAATTGCCACGGTAACTCTATACTTCAACTTAAACGGTTTAAATTTTGACCCTGCTATTGGTTTTCCAACTAACAGCAATTGATAACTACCTACTCTGGGAAAAGTAATTTCTGCCCCAGGAATTCCCTTATAACGTTCTGCCGAGACAGAGATTAAACTAGGCTCCAGTAGGGGCGGTTCTCCAGAAACATGAGGTTCAGCATAAATCAGCAATTGACAATCACACTGTCTTAGCGGAATCACCTTACCACCTTTGCGCGTCAGAGCAAACCAGGCTCTCGTCGCTTCTCCAGCACGAGGAGTATCATTTGGTTCCATGTGTAAAGTAGCACCAACATCTCCTGTTGTTTTGACCTTGTGAGCAAAAGCAGGGTGAATTTCCGCAAGAAAATTAACAAAAATAAACAATAACAATAAATAATTAAACATAACCTAGTACAGGATTTCACAAATTCATAACGAATTAAGTTCATAAAAACTCTGCGCTCCTCTGCGCCTTCCTCCGCGTCCCTCTGCGCTTAAAAAGCTACAATTTTAATCACTAGAGCCAACTTAATTCAGCGAAATTAATCCTTACGACTTACTTCTGCGTCCTCTTCGTAAAGGTATCACCTCTGCTTCACTGCTTTCCCTAGCTACCCTAATCAACAACCCAGCTGCTAGTAAACTAGCAATCATAGAATTACCACCATAACTAAACATCGGTAACGGTAAACCAGTAGTTGGTAAAGCACCTGTAGCAACACCAATGTGGAGTAATGATTGTCCTACCATCAAAATTGTTACACCGATCGCCACTAATCTATGTATAGGATGAGTTGTTTTCAGAGCAACAATTAACCCCAAAGTTGCAAATAAACCTAAAATTACCAGCAGCACAACACTACCAACAAAACCAAATTCTTCAGCAAATACAGCAAAAATAAAATCTGTATCCTGAATTGGCAAATAAAATAGTTTTTGTTGAGAAAGTCCAAAACCACCACCCCAAGTGCCACCAGAACCCACTGCGAGTAAACTCTGAACTAGTTGATAACCATCTCCAGTGGCGTCAGCCCAAGGATTAAGAAAGGACATCACACGTTTACGCTGATACTCTTTAATACTGATACTCAGTATTGCCAACAAGAATCCCCCAACTGCTGTTGATCCCAAATATCTATAAGGTAAGCCAGCAGCTAAAGCAATCAACCAAATAGTCATCCCACACAGCGCAGTTGTACTCAAGTTGGGTTGCGCCAATATTCCTAAAATCACAAGACAGAAAATACCCAACCAAGTCAAACGAACACGCCAACTCAGTTGTTCCCATTGCCCAAAAACTCTAGCACTTTGCAGCACCAAAAAAGGTTTAATCAATTCCGAAGGTTGAATGGGAATTGGTCCTAAAGCAATCCAACGAGACGCATCAAAAGCTTTTTTTCCCAATCCTGGTACAAGGGTGAGAAAAATTAACCCTAGTAGCAGAAAAATAAACCAATGGGATACCCCAACAAATTTACGTAAGGGTAAATTCACAACAATGTTGAAGACTATTAAAGCAACTAATACCCAAACAAGTTGACGTTTGAAGTAGTACAACCCATCATCCTGACGAACATCAGCAACAGGATAAGATGCTGAAAATAGCATGATCAAGCCTACGAACAGCCAAAGCAGTGTCAACCAGCGTAACAAGCGTGCCTCTAATGCCCACTCAGACACCGAGTCATCAAATAATGGAATTAAACGGCGTAGATTCACAACTTTAATATTTTTAAATAATCTAATTATTCTACAGATCGAAATATTTAGTAAGACTCCGCGCTCCTCTGCGTTTACCTTTGCGTTCCTCTGTGTTTTAAATCGCTACGAATTAATCCAAAGCCTACTTAGTCACTCGCTCACAAACGCACATAAAAAAGAGGCCTATTTGACCCCTTCACAACTCCCTACAATCAATAATTTAGTCAATTAGGAATTATATTAAGCTAAACCAGTATTTGCACCTTGTTTACCAGTAGCTAATTCTACCTTAACAATTTTCCCACCCATTTTTTGAATACGTTGCTGTTCGCGGAACCAGTTTTCATAAGGAACTAGTTTAGTAAAATAAGTGTTTTGCAACTCTCGTTGGGTGCGAATTCTAGTTTGGCTGGGAACGCAAGCAGTAATTTTAAACATTCGCATGGTGTTAAATCTCCAGTAGCAAAGGTGAAAACTTTTTATTTCAAAATTCTGAGTGCAAAACAATGCTTTATTTACTCCAAGTCTGGAAATCAAGCGTCAATACCAGACAATTAACACTCATCATTCATCAGTTTAGCTTGATAAGCGATTAAATGTCCTAGCACTCACGATCGATCTCCAGACCTTATAGCACCTAAACCATTAAGTGCAAATTCGCTTCTAGCTTAAGCCAGAGCTAATGTAGTCTAAGTAAACGCCCATTTCTTTACCAGCGTCTGGGCCAACCAAGCTAGCAGTTACTTCTTTGATTGCTTGGATAGCTTGTACGGTAGCGCCAATGGGTACACCCAAAGAGTTGTAGGTTTCTTTCAAGCCATTCAATACGCGCTCGTCGAGAATGGAGGGGTCGCCAGCTAACATAGCATAGGTAGCATAGCGCAGGTAGTAATCCAAGTCACGGATACAAGCTGCGTAGCGGCGAGTGGTGTACATGTTACCACCGGGACGGGTGATATCAGAGTACAACAGGGACTTAGCTACAGCTTCTTTGACGATCGCAGCAGCATTAGCAGCGATCGTGCTAGCAGCACGCACACGTAGTTCACCAGTGGAGAAATAGCCTTTGAGCTTTTCTAGAGCTGCGGTGTCGAGGTACTTACCTTGAACGTCTGCAGAATTAATGACAGCGGTAATTGCGTCTTGAGCCATGTTGTTAATTCCTTATTTCAAACGTGATTGCAATACTTCTGTTTGAGTAGGTAAACAGCTTTAACCTACGACAAAGCACCGACGACATAATCGAAGTAAGCGCCAGCTTCAGCAGAGTCTTCGGCAGACAGCAAAGAAGCAGCAACATTTTTCAAGCCATTAACACCAGCAGCAACAGCATCGATAGGTGTTCCGAGAGACTTGTACATTTCACGGACGCCGACAATACCTATTTCTTCGATAGGAGTAACGTCACCAGAAACCACGCCGTAGGTGACGAGACGGAGGTAATAGTCTAAGTCACGTAGACAAGTAGCAGTCAGTTCTGTACCGTAAGCGTTACCACCAGGAGAAACAACATCAGGACGCTTTTGGAACAGTTGATCACCAGCTTGCTTAACAATCCGTTCGCGGTTGTCTGTTAAAACTTGAGCAATGCGAAGGCGGCGATCGCCACCAGCAACAAAGCTCTTGATCCGATCCAATTCGCCAGGGCTGAGATAGCGAGCTTCTGCGTCAGCATTCACGATGGCTTTCGTGACGATACTCATTAATGGATTCCTCCAGTACTAATGAAACCAGAATTTGAGATTACACTGGTGCGACTTTACGCGTTGGTAGTAGCTTTGTTTTCTCGTTTTTCCAGGTTTAGTAATCCCATGATTACTGAAACTGTTTTCTTTCGAGTTTGCCTGAGTCATCACAAATACTCAAGCTTTGAAACTTAGCTACCTCCCGGAATTATTTTCGGGCATTATGTTGAGCATATATGACTGCTCTTAACAGTTTGTAACATTCTTTTTCATGTTTGCTTCGATTTTGACAATCTGAAAACAATGTTACGAAACATTACTAGACATCTCCACACTTTGAAAACCGTGGATTTTGTTGGCGTTAGCCTTCCTGAAGAGGTAGGGGAGCAGGGGGCTGACAAATGTAGATTTTGAATAAAACAATGAGTCATGACTATAAAACTAAGGGAATAATCATCGTTTTATAAACTCCTACACCCTTACACCCTTACACAAATCCTTTCCCCTTTCCCCTCAAGATTAACCTCCCTGGGTGTAACGTCCGGTTAGTACAGAAGGCGACAAGCTAGACCAAGATTGTTTTACCAAGTCAGCTGCTGCTTTAACGCTACCGAGATAGTTACCCGCAGGTAGAGATGGGAAGCGCTGATAAGGTACCACATCTTCACCAAAGTAACGGGCATACTCTGGGCTATTTACGATAGCCTCTACAGCAGCTTTCAACCCGTTATCAGCCAGTATTTTGTTGTACTGACGAATTTCAGATTGAGTTGCAGGCGCACGTCCCAGCAGATGACGGAAAAGGAATTCAATCACCTTGGTGTTGGGATAGGGAGTGTAGAAGCGCTTACAATAAATTTCGCAACTAGCCAACTCACGCACAAACTCGTGTACGGAAATTTCTCCGTTTCGCAGTTTGCTTTCGAGGTCGGTACGGCGGAAGTATTCAGGAATTTGACCGCTAAACACATCCATTACCTGAACGTAGATAGCATTTATTACCTGTTGGATTTCTGCTTGATTTGCCCCTACAGTTAGACGGTAAATACGTGCAGGTTTGCGGCGGCTAGTACCCACACCAACTTCCACAGATTGTCCACGACCGTCGTTGTAGGAACGACCAAGTTCAACAAACAGTGGTTTGCTCTTGTCTATCGCCTTGGCTTGTGCTGCTATGTCTGCGATCGCCTTCGCCATAATTGGCATTTGAGCAACATTCATCCGCGACTTAGTTGTCTCAAAACTTGGGACAACAATATCCTTGCTTTGCTTAGTCAGCTGGTTATACAGTTTTTGACTGTTGGGGAAGTTTGCCGCAGGGAAGGTCGCGAAGCGGTTATAAGGTACTGTATCCTCACCAAAAGCTTGTAGATACTCTTGAGTACTTACCAGAGTTCGGATGAAAGCGCGAATACCTTGAGTTGCCAAAATCTGGTTATATTTCCTGATTTCTGCTTGATCTAAGGGGGCGCGTCCCAGGAAATGCTTAGTTCCCAGTTCAATTACTTTCGTGTTGGGGTATGGTGTATAAAACTCTTTCAGGTATAAGCCAGAACAGCCTAAACCTTCAATGAATTCCTTCACGGTGATTTCACCATTACCCAGCTTGCTTTCGAGTACTTTGAATTCTCTGGAAGAAGCAACGTATGGTGCAATATCTCGCTCAAAAATCTGCCGATAGGCGGCGCTGATCACAATTTGTACAGCGACCTTGTCGTCAGTTCCCGCAACCAACTTGAAGATTTTCCTTTGGTCGCGTTTTTTGCTGACACCTTGGTTGATCCGGAACTGGATATCAGGTTCAGTCCGCATTTCGGTAACTGTACCCAATTCTACGAACTTAGGTGTTTCTTGCTTCTCGACTTTTGCACCGACATCTTCACGGATGCTACCAACACGTAGTTTCCGCAATGCTGTACCACTAGGAGTCAAGTAGCGTTCGTAAGGAACCGTATCTTCACCAAACGCTTGACTGTACTCCTCGGTATCAAGAATCGCATCAACTACCCCATAGAATCCCTTCTTTGAGGCGATGTCAAAGTATTTGTTATTTTCTTGACGACCATAGGTGGGACGACCCAACAAACGACGGTGGATGTACTCGATCGCCTTACAGACATAATAGGGTGTCCAGTAAAGCTTACGGAATAAATCCGACTTTGCTAAAGCGCGAACAAACTCTCGTATCGAAATTTCACCGTTTTCCAGCTTAATTTCCTGGACTTTTAAACGCTGACCTTCATAGACATCACGACCAAATACTTGCAGGTAAGCTCCACGAATTACTGCTTGAGTAGAGCTTTCGGAGAATTTTACACTTGCTCCCTTACCAGTCCCTTTACTGAAGGTTCTGGGAACTTGATCCAAGCGGAAAACTTTTGGTCCAAGAGTTCCAGGAAACTCACCACGAGCAGAGGGATTACCAGTTTGGTTATTAATTCCTGGCCCTTGGTGAATCAGGATACGTCTTGTATCCTTACCAAAAGGAGCAGGACTACTGCTGGGGTTGCGAGTTTCTTTGGGGAAAATTGCCCCAAATTGAATTTCCAGTGGGTCGTTACCAGAACCATAAACATGCTGGTCAGGTAGCGGCTGGTTATATTTTGCAAAAGTTGTAATAAACTGAGGTACTTTGCGGAAAGGCGCACTGTATTTAAACAGGTCTTGCTGTGGTCCCCAGTTACGACACTCTTGAGCTTCTTGGCCCAGACCCCGAATATAGGGTACTGTTTCCTCGCCGAAGTAGTCTGAGTACTCCTCAGCATCTACCAGAGCATCAACTAATGCTGATAAACCTCCACGAGAAACAATATCAAAGTACTTTTGTACTTCTTCACGGCTGCTTGGCCCCCGTCCTAAAATGTGACGGAAAGCAAGTTCTAAAGCGCGGCTATTAATAAATGGTTCGTAAAATTGTTTCCGGTAAAGTGGAGATTTAGCAAGGCGACGGACAAACTCTTTCATCGAGATGTCGCCGTTTTTCACCTGGGATTCTAAATTAGAGATCGACAAGCTGTAAGCGCGGGTGATATCACGCTCGAAGATTTGCCGATAAGCGGCTTTGACTACCTCGGTTTTCTCAGCAGCAGACAAACCAGACTTCATGACAAACTTTGGCCGCCGTTCTGCCGCATTAAAGTAAATTTGGGGCAGTTGTAATCCTTGTTGATCACTTGAAGGACGTTGCCGTAGTTTATCAGAAGGACTGGGTGCTTTAAATTCTGTAATCAAAACATCCATATACTGAGACACAATATCTGCTGCCTCAGTGTCTTGACGGAAATAGGAAAGCGCAGCAGCTTTCAATTCCTGTAAAGCCACAATTGTCGCTTCACCGGAGCAAGCGTTTTCAATGATTTCCCGTAAACCGCGTGTGTTGACAGCGATGATGTTGGGATCACCTGCCACGATCGCATAAGTAGCGTAGCGCAAGAACCATGATAAGTCCCGCAAGCTCTTCGCCATGTTGCCTGGGCCATAACGGGCGATGTTAATTGGCCGGAAACCTGCTGGAATTGGACCACTAGGCGAAGAGTTAAAAATCGAACGTAAGTTTTCTAGGAACCCACCTCTAGTTTCCACGTACGTGACAGTTCCTAGTTTCATTGTATCTCTAACGTCCGTAGTGGATGCAGCTGCTGCTACTGCCATTGCCAATTCTGGCTCTCTGGGTTTTTCCAAAAAAGCCATTGGCGAACCACCAACAAAAATTCTGTTGGCAGCTCGAGAAACAATAATTTCGGAATTGTCTGTGAGCGCCTGGGCAATTTCTAAACGTTTTGCACCAGATGCAAAATAACTTGCCAGTTCACTTAATTCTCCGGCTCCCAGAAAACGGTCTTGCTGCTCCGCCTGAGAAATTGTTGATACAGCTAGGGTTTGATATAGTTGCGGACGCGCAACTGAGCTTCCACCACTTGCCTTAACACTCATCGGATTTGTAAAACTCCCATCATATGCGTTTATGTGTTAAGTCTGGGTTACTTTAGGGCTTGACACTTCGGTATTTTCATGCTGACCCCGTGCCGCCTGCTAAGTTGCCAGAAAAAATTAACCCAGTCAGCTTTTAGATTAGAACGTTTTGGGATTTGTCAGGTGATTTATTAAGAAGTATGTAGAAACTGGAGCGCTGATGTATCAGTTATTTAACGCTGAGGTTTTCGGTTTCTGAGAAAAAATCTAAGTTTTGTATCGATTTGATTACAAAAACATCACATAAACATTTTGCCTGAGAGGCACACATGAGGTTTATAAGGAAAATGCCTCAGCAATAGCCAGAAAAAGGGTGACAGTAGTTCCTTGTCCTAGCTTACTTTCAATCTGTAGGCTACCTCCTTGCATCTGACAAACTTGGTGAGCGATCGCCAACCCCAAACCTAATCTACCCCTTGGTCGAGCATTATCCCCCCGGTAAAAGCGCTCTGTAACTTGGCCCAACATCTTAGGTGTCATACCCTGCCCACAGTCCTGTACTTGCAAAGGAAGGTAGTTATGTCCGTTTTTTTGCACAGGCGGGAGGATAGAAAGATAGATGAAATTAGTATTGGGGGCGTACTCGATGGCGTTGTCAAGCAAATTAAGAATGACTTGTCCGGTCAGTTCGGGATCAACCCAGATTGTGATTATAGGGGTAGCGACAGATAATTTTAGCTCTATACCTGCTTGCATCGCAGAGGGCTGCATCCGGAAAATACATTCTTGAGCGATCGCCACTGCGGAAACTGCTTGGGGCTGAATTTGGAGTTGACCTGCATCTGCCTTTGATAGCAGGAGCAACTGCTCCACTAGCTGAGAAAGATAGTCAGTTTCACGACAGGCACGTTTCAGGTACTGCTGTGCTTTGTCTTCAGTTACTACACCGTCAATCACTGCTTCCAATCCTAGACGCAGTGTTGTCAGTGGAGTCCGCAAATCATGGGAAACATTTGCTACTAATTCCCTGCGAGAATTTTCCTGAGCATGAAGGGCGGTGAGCGTCTGTGTTAGCTTGTCTGCCATTTGGTCGAGTAGGCGACCTAATTGAGCCAGTTCATCATTCCCTTTTAGGGCAGAGCGAGCAGTGTAATCCCCTGCTTCTAATTGCTGTGCTTGGCGGTGGAGAATTCGCAGGGGATTGGTCAAAGTACGAGATAAGAGTAATCCAGCAGTGGCTGCAACTGTAGCAGCAGCGATCGCCATTCCCATCACTACTCCCTTTACCTCCTTGGCAAATTGTCTGGGGCGTCTCATCGGCATAGCAACATAAACAGCACCCATAACCCGATGATTCTCAGCATCCCAAATAGGAGCTGTACTGTAGAGCCACCAGGGATAATTAGAGTTCCCTGAAACCCGAAACCGCCCTTGTTGAGATACTCCCATGAGAGTTTTGGGTATCAGGTCAGGCGGTAACTCAACTAAAGTTGTTCCTTCGACTCTCTGGCTTGTCAACCTTGGCATTGCAGTAACATCAAACACAATTACCTGTAACCTTGTCTGCTGGCTAGTCAGATCGGCGAGTTGGCGAACAAGAGTCGAGTTTTGCCAGTGAGTACGAGTTTGAGTTGCCAAAGCATCGGCTTGCTGCTTTAGACTTACCTGGGCATCCTGGACAAAAAACTGCATTAAGGCTCTATCCAAAATCATAGACAAGCCGATTAAACTACCAAGAGTTACGCTTAACAGCGTCAGTGTGAGACGAGTTGAGACACTTTGCCAAGCTTTCATATATTGCCCACCTTGAAGCGGTAGCCAACTCCCCAAACAGTTTGGATGTATTCAGGGTGGGCTGCATCTAACTCAATCTTTTCCCGAAGCTTACGAATATAAACATCTACTACCCGAATATCGCCCTCAAAATCATATCCCCAAACTCTCTCCAGCAATTCTTCCCGGCTATATGCACGTCCAGGATAATTTGCCAATTGTGCCAGTAAGTCAAATTCTTTACCACGTAAATCCAGTAACTCACCATTTAGGAAAGCCTGATGCTGATCGCGGTCGATAATAACGCCACAAGCACGCTTAACATCACTATAACCCTGAGCATAAGCCCGTCGTAACAAGGCTTTTACCCGTGCAATCAATTCCTTGGCACTAAATGGTTTGGTAAGATAGTCATCCGCACCGATCGCGAATCCTTGAATGCGATCGCTCTCATTTGCTCGTGCAGTTAGCATCAAAATTGGCATAAAGCACCCCAGAGAACGCATCTGTTGGCACACCTCAAACCCATTCACATCGGGCAGCATAATATCTAATACAACCAAATCCGGATGGAAGCGCTGAACTAGTGCCATACAATCTCCACCCCTATCTGAAGTTAAGCAGCACAGTCCTTCGCGTTCAATGTAAAGCTGCACAGTCTCGCGCAGACTGGCATCATCTTCGACAATTAAAACGGTTGTAGCAGCAAGCATTTATTTCAATCACATGAAGATGTCATTGGATTTTAGATTTTGGATTTACTCCACTGATAAACCTAGAACAGGATTCCATACTCACCACTTGCGGGTGAGTTCCGTCTCGGCTTCCTGATTGGAATTACCGATCATCTTTCAACCTATAACATAAATGTTAAAAAACTATGAATCAACACTATGGTCAAGATTTTTAGATATACCTGATAATTTATCAGTCTGTATCGGCTATAGATTCACAGATTTTTAAAACTTTTATATCAGGATTAGGTGTCCATAAATTCAAAGGATACTTATCTGATGTTGTTGCTTCAGAAACTACTATTTGTTTCCATACTGCTTGTTTCTCTAATGGCGGCTTTAATAATAGGAAACGTTTTTACCTTGTCACAAAAGGCAGTTTCTACACCAATACAGATACCAATATCTGAGCGCGATCGCGTCTACACGGCTGACCAGACTTCCAATACTGTCTCTGTAATTAACCCCGCTACGAATAGCCTTTTGGGGCGAATTTCTCTAGGAAATCCTCGTCCTAATGTTCTCAGCCCTCTGTATCGCGGGGAGTTGAACGTTCATGGTTTGGGTTTCTCACCAGACCATCGGACACTCGCTGTGATTTCAACTGGATCTAACGCTGTAACGCTGATTGACACAGCCACAAATGCCATCAAAGGAACTATTTACGTGGGGCGATCGCCTCATGAAGGCTTCTTCACCCCCAATGGTCAGGAACTCTGGGTAGCTGTACGCGGTGAAGATTACATATCTGTCATCAACCCTAAAACCTTAAAGGAGATTCGTCAAGTTAAAGTGGCGAATGGCCCTGGCATGATTATGTTTAGTTCTGATGGTAGTCGAGCTTACATCTGCTCTAGCTTTACTCCAGAACTCGATGTGATCAATACGCGCTCCTATCAGATCACAAAACGCATTCCAGTTACTAGTCCCTTTTGCCCCAACATTGCAATTACCCCTGATGACAGTGAAGTTTGGTTTACACACAAAGATGTTGGTAAAGTCAGTATTCTTGATACTCAGACTCTAAAAATCAAGAAGATTCTTGATACAGGTTCAATTACGAATCATGTCAATTTTGTGGATAATAGCCAAGGTAAATTTGCTTACATAACTGTAGGGGGGCTGAATCAGGTGAAAGTATATCAACGCGATGCTATCCCTCGACTCGTGACAACGATTCCAGTTGGTGAATTGCCACATGGCATATGGCCTTCGGGAGACGGTAAAAAGATATATGTAGGATTGGAAAATGGTGATGCGGTAGACGTAATTGATACTGTGAAGCAGCAGCGCATTCAGCGTATTCCCGTAGGATACATGCCGCAAGCATTGGTCTACGTCTCAAACGCAATTCCTACGGGCGATGGTCGAGAAAATCTTGAATCTCCCAAAAAATTGCTTACACATAACATTGGACTGAAATCACCAAATCAGGGCAAAGCAATCGGGAATGTGACAATTCGAGACGTTGGTGAACTGGATGGATTGGATTTGCTTGTTCTGGGACTAACGCCTAATCAGGAGTATGGATTGTATCTCGTAGGTAATGAGCCGCCAGAAATGATTACTGCTTTACGCACCGATGCTAAGGGAAACGGAATGGGACAAGCCACTGGAACACTACAGGAACGACTTTTGTCTTCAATTTTCTCAAAAGCAAAGTTATCCCAGTTGGTAGTTGCACCCAGAAATGCTCAAAATCCTGTCAAGGAAGCAGTCTTGGTTGTACTTGAGCCTTGCTGTTAATATAGGCATTTTCAGTAAACAAAGGTACACAATCGCTCACATTTAAAGCGGCGGCAATTTCGCAAGCAACCAGCTAATGTTGGTGTTTTGCCAGTTTGCAAAGTCAGGGAAGAACCATTGGGTGATGGTAAAACTAGTTTAGTTTCTCCTGGAATTTTAGTTAATGATGTAGGTGAGAGAGAATAGCTATTTTTGGAAGTGCGATCGCCTGCCAATTCTGCCTGTAAAGATTTAGCATAATCAAAGGCTGATTTATTTTTCCATTGGTAGGGAAAAATTATCGCACCGTTGCTAGTGGCAATTTCCACAGAGGTAGAAAAAGACAAAACATCAACTATCACAATTACATCGCTAATGGGAGCAAGTTGAGTGATACCGTGATATCCCCATTCGCAGCGCAGGTCAAATTCCGATTGGTTAAAGATCATATTTTTGCCATAAACTCAAAAATACTGCCATGAAAGCTTGTTATGTCCGACTCCCAAACTGTTAGTACTGCTGTTGCTAAACTCTACGATACCTATCCTTTTCCGCCAGAACCATTGCTGGATGAACCACCCCCCGGCTACAATTGGCGCTGGAATTGGTTAGCAGCCTACAATTTCTGTACTGGGCAAAAACCCCAAAAACAAAACATCCGGATTTTAGATGCTGGTTGTGGGACAGGAGTAGGAACAGAGTATTTAGTTCACCTCAACCCTCATGCTTCTGTCGTCGGAATTGACCTGAGTGCTGGTGCTTTGGAGGTCGCCAAACAACGCTGTCAACGTTCCGGTGCAAACCGCGTCGAATTTCATCACCTCAGCCTCTACGATGTGGCACAACTTCCGGGCGAGTTTGATTTAATTAATTGTGTAGGGGTACTGCATCACTTAGGCGACCCGATTCGCGGTATTCAAGCCTTGGCGAAGAAATTAGCTCCAGGCGGCTTAATGCACATTTTTGTCTATGGAGAGCTGGGACGCTGGGAAATTCAACTCATGCAAAAAGCGATCGCCCTTATCCAAGGTGAAAAACGCGGCGATTATCGCGATGGAGTCCAAGTTGGGCGACAAATATTTGCATCTTTACCAGAAAAAAATAGAATTGTCAACCGAGAACGAGAGCGTTGGTCTTTAGAAAATCAGCGAGATGAATGCTTTGCTGACATGTATGTCCATCCCCAAGAAATTGATTACAATATAGACACGCTGTTTGAACTCATTGACGCTTCCGGATTAGAGTTTATCGGCTTCTCAAATCCTGGTTTCTGGCAATGGTCGCGACTTTTGGACAAAGCACCGGAATTGATGGTAAGGGCAGGTGAATTAAGCGATCGCCAACGTTACCGTCTGGTAGAATTACTTGATCCAGAAGTCGCTCACTATGAATTTTTTCTTGGTCGTCTACCCATCACCAAAGCTGATTGGTCAAGCGATAATGCTTTAATGACAGCGATAGCTGAACGTAATCCCTGTATAGATGGTTTTCCGAGCGAGTGTGTATTCAATTACGATTACCAGATAATACATTTATCGGCAGCCGAATTAAAATTTCTGCAAGCCTGCGAGGGGAAGAAAACAGTGGCAGAAATTTTGCGGGAGGATGTGCAGCTAGAGTTAAAGCAAGTGCGATCGCTCCTAAATCAGCAATTGATGATGTTAACACCAAGCTGAATAATTGGGGATCGGACATTGGGCATCGGGCATAGTAATATTCCAATTACCAATTACCAATTACCAATTACCAATTACCAATTACCAAATGGCTAAGTTAATTGTTTTTTTCTAAAGTATTGTTACCTGAGCGTGATATGATTTAGCTGGCTGAATGTGCGGTCAAAATAATTAGCTGTACTGGTTTCAAGTCCCGTGAGCTTGTCTGATCAATCAACTGATCCCACACCGACAACACAACAAGATTCAAGCCCTGGTTCTGTGTCCTCAAAACCAGTAAACTCTATGCAAGAGTTTTATAAACTCTACCAAGAGTTTTTGCTAATCACTCTTGTATTGACGGGGATTGTTTTTATCTCTGTGTGGATTTTTTATTCCCTAAATATTGCCCTTAATTATCTTCTTGGGTCATTTACGGGTATGCTTTACATGAGGATGTTGGCAAAAGATGTTGAGCGCTTAGGCCCACAAAAACAGCAACTGAATAAAAATCGGTTTGCCCTATTAGTAGTGATAATTCTGCTGGCATCTCGGTGGAATGAACTGCAAATATTGCCCATATTTTTGGGATTTCTGACATATAAAGCCACGCTCATTTTCTATGTAGTTAGAGAAGCTTTTATCTCTGGCTTGCCAAATATTCCAAAACCTTAAAAAAGGCTCAATGTGAGTTTGCCTTAAAGTAAATCCACACCAGGCTTGTAGTTTTTTTCTCCAGCTTAAGATTGGAGAATTAGTTGATTTGGGAAGAAAATGCTCAATTTCCTGAACTTCTTCAATTCTGTTACCCTTGCCGAATTAGAAGTAGGAAATCATTTCTACTGGCAATTGGGTAATCTAAAAGTACATGGACAAGTTTTTCTTACCTCTTGGTTCGTGATTGCGATTTTAGTAGTGGCTTCAATTGCTGCTACTCGCAGTTCCCAAAGAATTCCCAGTGGCATACAGAATTTTATGGAATATGCCCTGGAATTTATTCGGGATTTGACGAAAAGCCAGCTAGGTGAGAAAGAATATCGTCCTTGGGTGCCTTTCATTGGCACATTGTTTCTGTTTATTTTTGTATCCAATTGGTCGGGCGCTTTAATTCCTTGGAAGCTCATCAAACTCCCATCTGGTGAATTAGCAGCTCCGACTAATGACATCAATACGACGGTAGCACTGGCGTTATTGACTTCTTTAGCTTACTTTTACGCTGGTTTTAGCAAACGCGGTTTGGGTTACTTTAAAAAGTATATCGAACCAACACCGGTTCTATTACCAATCGCGATTCTAGAAGATTTCACCAAACCTCTTTCCCTAAGCTTCCGTCTTTTTGGAAACATTTTGGCGGATGAATTAGTGGTGGCGGTACTAGTTCTATTAGTCCCTCTATTTGTTCCTTTGCCTGTGATGGCTCTTGGTTTATTTACTAGTGCCATTCAAGCCCTGGTTTTTGCTACCCTTGCAGGAGCTTATATTCACGAGGCCATGGAGGGACATGGTGATGAAGGACATGAGGAACATTAGAGTCCTCAGTTGATGTAATTTTAGATTTTGGCACTGGATATTTGATTCAGTTACAAGTCTAAACAGCAAAATCGCAAACCGTTAGTTTTGTAATCAAGGTAAGGAAAATCAACATGGATCCATTGGTTTCTGCTGCTTCAGTTCTCGCTGCTGCTTTAGCAATTGGTTTAGCTGCGATTGGCCCTGGTATTGGTCAAGGTAACGCCGCAGGTCAAGCAGTAGAAGGTATCGCCCGTCAGCCAGAGGCAGAAGGAAAAATTCGCGGTACATTGCTGTTAACTTTGGCGTTCATGGAATCACTGACAATCTACGGTCTGGTGATTGCACTAGTATTGCTGTTTGCTAACCCATTCTCTTAAATCTCTAAAACTTTTTCTTTTGGGAGACGTGATCACTCATACCAATTTTGGATTTTGGATTAAAAGCTTTTCCAAAAATGCTGTTTGATTCATTTCAAAATAATCCTAATTATCCCAATTTGGTATCACGTCTCTGAGACAGGATTTAACCTTAATTAAAGGTAAATCAAAATTGCTAGCCACAAAAACTGCTGTTACAGCCAAAGAGGAGAGAAATGTTTGATTTCGATGCTACCTTGCCCTTAATGGCATTGCAGTTCCTGCTGTTGGCAGCTGTTTTAAATGTGATTTTCTACAAGCCATTGACCAAGGTACTAGACGATCGCGATAATTATATCCGAACGAATAACCTTGAAGCTCGCGAACGTTTGGCTAAAGCCGAGCGATTGACCAAGGAATATGAGCAACAGCTAGCCGAAGCACGCAGACAATCTCAAAATGTCATTGCCCAAGCTCAAACTGAAGCTCAAAAAATTACTGCCGAGAAAATCGCTGAAGCCCAAAAAGAAGCTCAGGCGCAACGAGAACAAGTGGCTCAAGAAATAGAACAGCAGAAGCAGGAAGCTTTACGTTCCTTGGAGCAACAGGTAGATGCCTTCAGCAGGCAAATTCTGGAAAAACTCTTGGGACCTTCTTTAGTTAAATAAAGTGACTGTTAATAGCTCGCAACATCGGTTCCAAAAAATATTTTGCGCTGCGGGGCATTCGTCCGGTGAGCGCTGAATTAAGTGTCACGTATTGACACTTTTTTCCTTTAAGGAAAGTTCTAACTTACGATTAGCAAGGAGCAGCGCAGTTGTAGATGGGTATTGTAGGAAGTGTCTTATTATTAGCCACAGAGGCGGCAGAAGCAGAATCGCCAGGCGGTTTTGGTCTAGACTTCAACATTCTTGAAACCAATATAATTAACCTGGCAATTCTAGTTGGTGTTTTATTTTACTTTGGGCGTAAAGTTATCAGTAACACCCTCAGCGAGCGACGCTCAAATATTGAAACTGCAATTCGGGAAGCTGAAGAGCGTGCTAAAGAAGCAGCAGCCCAACTTTCCGACGTGCAACAAAATTTGACCCAGGCACAAGCAGAAGCACAACAAATCCGCAAAACTGCCGAAGAAAACGCTCGTTCAGCTCGTGAAGCAATTTTGGCACGGGCGGCAGAGGAAGTGGAACAGATGAAAGAAACAGCTGCTCGCGATTTAGACACAGAAAGAGAGCGAGCGTTTGCCGAACTGAGGCAACGGGTAGTGGCCATGGCATTGCAAAAAGCCGAGTCGGAACTCCGCAGTGGAATTGGCGAAGATGCTCAACAAGCATTGATTGATCGTAGTATCGCGCTACTGGGAGGCTAGGAATGACAAGCAATGCAGGATTAACAGAAGTAGCTCTGCCTTATGCAGAGGCTTTGATGTCGGTAGCGCAATCAAATAATTTGACAGAAGAGTTCGGTGAAGATATTCGTGCTTTGCTGAACTTGTTGTCTAACAGTGAGGAACTACAACAATTTCTCAACAACCCATTTATCCAGACAGAGGATAGAAAAGCAGTTCTCAACCGGATTCTGGGTGAAGGTGCTAACAGTTATTTCCGCAACTTTTTAATGTTGTTGGTAGATAGACGGCGCATTATGTTGTTGCAAGATGTTTGCCGACAATATTTAGCACTGTTGCGGCAACTCAAACAAACAGTGCTAGCAGAAGTGGTTTCTGCTGTTCCTCTGAGCGAAGACCAGTCCTCAGTAGTCAGACAAAAGGTCATCGCCATGACCAATGCTCGCGAAGTAGAACTAGAAACCAGAATCGACCCTGACATTATTGGTGGTGTGATTATTAAAGTAGGTTCTCAGGTAATCGACGCTAGTTTGCGGGGTCAACTGCGTCGCCTATCTTTGCGCTTAACGAGCGCCTAAACTAATTTTGGATTTTACGAAAAGTTTGAGCGCCGGCTTGCGGCGATCAAAGCTTTTCAAGACGGATTTTGGATTTTGGATTTTTGGTAGTTATTTGTTGGTTAAAGAAAACGGTCATTAACTACTAACTACTAACCACTAACTCTAAAACCTCAAATTCTTCTTAACTCCTGTTGTCTCACCAAAAAGCAAGATAGACAAATGGCAATTAGCATCAGACCTGACGAAATTAGCAGCATTATTCAGCAACAAATCGAGCAATACGACCAACAAGTCAAAGTTGCTAACGTTGGTACAGTTCTTAGTATAGGTGATGGTATTTCCCGTGTTTATGGTCTAGAAAAGGCCATGGCTGGGGAACTGTTAGAGTTTGAAGATGGTACAATCGGCATTGCCCTCAACTTAGAAGAAGATAACGTTGGTGCGGTATTGATGGGTGAAGGTCACTCAATTCAAGAAGGCAGCACCGTTACCGCTACTGGTAAAATCGCTCAGGTTCCTGTAGGCGATGCTTTGGTTGGACGGGTTGTCGATGCTTTGGGTCGGGCAATTGATGGTAAAGGTGAAATCAAGACAGCAGAAAGCCGTTTGCTTGAATCTGCCGCACCTGGTATTGTCGCCCGTCGGTCAGTACATGAACCCATGCAAACTGGAATCACCGCGATTGACGCGATGATTCCCGTCGGTCGTGGTCAGCGAGAATTAATTATTGGCGACCGTCAGACCGGGAAAACAGCGATCGCGATCGACACGATCATCAACCAAAAAGAAGAAGATGTAATTTGTGTTTACGTAGCGATCGGTCAAAAAGCTTCTACTGTCGCCAACGTCATTCAGACATTGCAAGAGAAAGGCGCACTAGAGTACACCGTCGTTGTTGCTGCTAGCGCCAGTGAACCTGCATCTCTACAATACCTGGCTCCTTATACTGGGGCGTCAATTGCTGAGTACTTCATGTACAAAGGCAAAGCTACCCTAGTAATTTACGATGACCTCTCTAAACAAGCCGCAGCTTATCGTCAAATGTCCTTGCTGTTGCGTCGTCCACCCGGACGGGAAGCTTATCCTGGAGACGTATTTTACCTCCACTCCCGCTTGTTGGAACGAGCAGCGAAATTAAGTGACGAATTGGGTAAAGGTAGCATGACCGCCCTCCCAATCATCGAAACCCAAGCAGGTGACGTATCTGCTTACATTCCCACCAATGTGATTTCGATCACTGACGGTCAGATATTCTTGTCTTCTGACTTGTTCAACGCTGGTATTCGTCCGGCTATTAACCCTGGTATTTCCGTATCCCGTGTGGGTTCTGCGGCTCAAACCAAGGCAATGAAGAAAGTTGCTGGTAAGTTGAAGCTAGAATTGGCTCAATTTGACGAATTACAAGCTTTCTCTCAATTTGCTTCTGATCTTGATAAAACCACTCAAGACCAGTTGGCGCGGGGTCAGCGCTTGCGAGAACTGCTCAAACAGCCTCAAAACTCACCTTTATCGGTGTACGAGCAAGTAGCCATTCTCTATGCTGGTCTAAACGGTTATTTAGACGACATTCCTACCAATAAAGTTACTGCCTTCGCTAAGGGTCTGCGGGAATACCTCAAGACCAGCAAACCTCAGTATGTCCAAGGTGTACAAACACAAAAAGCACTCGGTGACAGCGAAGAAGCAGCTTTAAAAGAAGGTATCAACGAATACAAGAAGACATTCTTGGCATCAGCATAGGAAATCGGTAATGGGTAATGGGTAATGGGTAATGGCAAGAACTTTTACCCAATTACCAATTACCAATTACCAATTACCAATTACCAATTAATCAAGATTATGGCTAATCTCAAAGCAATACGCGATCGCATTCAATCGGTAAAAAATACCAAGAAAATTACAGAAGCCATGCGGCTGGTGGCTGCTGCAAGGGTACGTCGCGCCCAAGAGCAGGTATTAGCCACCCGCCCCTTCGCTGACCGTCTAGCCCAGGTACTCTACGGTTTACAAGCTCGTTTGCAATTTGAAGACGCTAACTCACCTCTGCTGAGAAAACGGGAAGTTAAATCAGTAGGGATATTGGTTGTTTCAGGCGATCGCGGTCTTTGTGGCGGTTACAACACCAACGTCATCAAGCGTGCGGAAACTCGCATCAAGGAACTCAAAGCAGAAGGTATTGATTATAAATTAGTACTGGTAGGACGAAAAGCTACACAGTACTTCCAACGTCGTGATCAACCAATCGATGCTACTTACACTGGTTTAGAACAAATCCCGACCGCCGGAGAAGCTTCTAATATTGCCAATGAGTTGCTTTCCTTGTTTCTATCAGAAAGCGTAGATCGTGTCGAATTGATTTACACTCGCTTTGTTTCTCTAGTCAGTTCCCGGCCAGTAGTGCAAACTTTGCTTCCCCTTGATACCCAAGGTTTAGAAACCGCAGATGACGAAATATTTCGTTTGACTACTCGCGGTGGTCGATTTGAAGTCGAACGACAAAAAGTCACTACTCAAACTCGCGCTTTACCTCGCGACATGATCTTTGAGCAAGATCCAGCACAAATTTTGGATTCTCTGCTGTCTCTGTATTTGACCAACCAACTGTTACGAGCATTACAAGAATCCTCTGCGAGCGAACTAGCCGCGCGTATGACAGCGATGAGCAATGCTAGCGATAACGCTGGTGAATTGATTAACAGTCTGACTCTGTCTTATAACAAAGCACGTCAAGCCGCAATTACTCAGGAAATTCTTGAGGTTGTGGGCGGTGCTCAAGCGCTGACCTAAGAAAAGATTTTAGATTTTAGATTTTAGATTTTAGATTGGAATTAGTACAGAATTTTCAATCCAAAATCGAAGATCCAAAATCTAAAATTTTGAGTCGCAAATTTAAACACTCCACACTATAATAAAAATATTATGATTTTCATGGGTCCGTACCGGTTTTGACAGGCTGGCGAAAGCTACTCTGTGATTCAGGTCGAGAGTGAGTCATCTCTCGCAAATCCAAGACTCAAAAAAAAAGTAAATGCGAACAACATCGTAAAATTTGCTCGTAAGGAAGCTCTTGTAGCTGCCTAATAGCCTCTTATAGGTTCGAGCGCTTCTAGTCTGACTCCGTTAAGGGCTAGAGGCAAACCCCAACGGATGCGCTAGTATGTTCCCTCTGGTGGACTTAGTAGCAAAGACTTTACCAGAGCATCCTACCGTTCGGGATAATGAACGTTCCCCGCCTTGAGGGTAAAAAAGGCTAAACCTGTGAATGAATGGAGAGTCAATACCCAGTTTGGACAGCAGTTCGATTCTGCTCGGATCCACTAAATAAAAATCAAATCCGCCTAGCAATATCAGATGTTAGGTGGATTTTGTTTTTTAGAAAGCGATATTTTTTTAAATTAATATTTATGACTGGACGTTCGCTTATTTTGAAACTCTAAGTTGAATTAAAGCCTTAATTCAAAAGGAAAAAGGTTATTTTTAAGTAAACAATCAATTATAAGTAATATTTGCTACTTTTGTATGAGGCTCCCAGAAGCGTCTATTTAAGGCGTAGGAAAGTACAAATCATAAAAATGGCTAAAACCTTGTACGAGCCAAAAATGCCTGAATTGACTGAATAGCCTAGATTACAAGCCCTGTCAGGCTTAATTAAATTTTCGATTCAAAAATGAGCGAACGGACAGTTATGAAGAATAATTCAGTAATGTTAATATAGACCTATGAATTAAATATCAATTATAAACATCTAGACACAAGTAAAATAATTACCCCTCATCTATTTTGAATGCCGTTATTGCAAACTTTTAGTGATGCTTCTGTGTTTTATGAATGTAATGAATATAGACGAGTTATTGTTGTCTTTGTAAACCATACTTGACGATCAGCAAACAATTCCTCCCATCTGTACCACGTTCGTAGACGACATGATCAACTAAGCGTCGCAACAGAAACCATCCATACCCACCTACTTGTAGAGTACCTGGTTCTGGTTCGGTGATCGCATCCGGATTAAAAGGTTTGCCATAATCCCAGATTCTAATCTCTAGTCGATCCATCCATAGAGAAACGTCTATATCAATCGCTGTTTCCGGGGGAAGAGTATGATGAGCATGGCGAACAGCATTAGTGAAACCTTCTGCTAACGCCAGGTTCAAGCGATAAAGTTGACTTTCTGACCAATCAAGTTTAGATAAATGTTGCAGACAGAATTGCTCAAACCACTGTTGTACTCGGTTTAGAAGCTTGAGTTCGCTCTTCACAGTCAGATGGTCTTGCTGCATTATGCTAAACATTGACCTTGACATATATGTGTATGGGTGAAAAATGTTTGTGAGTAGATCAGTATAAACATGTTTTGTTTTTTGTTGTTGGAAGTAATCACTAATCACCAACAAAATTAGTTGTTATGTCTTGTTTTGAATACTAACCAACCACTTTGAAAAAGGGTGTGGGGGTTTAGGGGTTTAGGGGTTTAGGGGTTTAAAGGTGTAGGAGGAGTCATATTTTCATGCTTTGTTGTAAGATTTTTCCATGATTGACTGACTAGAAAAAGGGGTGTAGGGGTGTAGGGGTGTAGGGGTGTAAGGAGAGTCATATTTTTATTCACCCTGGTGTGCGTACCTCATGATAGCTACTAAATACTGTAAGAGCATGTTTTACCATGATATTTTTAACCTAAAGACAGGATATAACTTGAAACCGCCCCTATCAATAGTCTTCAGACTTATATTTCTTTAAATCCATTTATTTATACAAGTAACTCGGCGTCACAAATTCTATGTTTGTAGTAAGCGCTGAAGCACTTATTAGGAGCTAAATTTCAACTTTTACTTTTCTTTACATAGTTTGGTTTATTAGCACCGACTTACTTAAATCTATGTCATTTTTTGATTTTAGATTTCGTTAATTATAGATTTTGGAATAATATTTTAAACCAAAATTGAAATCAGAAAAACTTCTGTAGGGGTGTAGGAGGAGTTCTACTTTCATGCTTGACGATGAAATTTGTTTAATTGGGACTGGCTTCTAGGGATGGGGAGTGTCAAAAGACGCTACCAAAAATCATCCCAGCCAGTAAAATGAAACCAATCCAAACGTTTTGTCGGAACATTTCACCATATGCCAAATTAGGTAAATCTTTTTGATTTAAGCGAACAGACTGCCGAATCCAACCGGCAGTTGCAACTACAAGACTAAACCAAAAAGCCAGGTGAAGATGAATAGCTATTCCTAACCAAGCAAGACAAAATATAGTACCAGCAAAGAAAATTACAATGGTGATCGCTGCATAATCACCAAAAAACAAAGCACTGGAATTTATACCAATACGCTTGTCGTCAGAGCGATCGCTCATGGCATAAACAGTATCAAATCCCAGCGTCCAAAATACAGTCGCGCCCCAAAGTAGCCAAGTCGGTTGAGAAAGATTTTGTGTGACTGCACTCCAGCTAATCAACACCGCAAAACCCCAAGCAATTGACAGCACTAATTGTGGAACAGGAAACACTCGTTTTGCGGCTGGATACAGCAAAATTATTGGAACTGCTGTCACAGACAACCAAAAAGAGATGGGGTTAAGATAGAAAGCAAGAACCGCAGCACATCCTAAAGCTACTATCGCGATCGCAATACCAACTTTTACAGAAAGCGCACGGGATGCAAGGGGGCGATCGCGCGTTCTTTCCACTTCTGGATCTATATCTCTATCCCACAAATCATTAACAACACAACCAACCGCGCTCGTAGCAAGGGTTCCTAAAATAATCACACCAACCAATGGTAGAGGCGGTTTACCAGCAGCTGCTAAAAAAACAGCCCATAAAGCAGGAATCATCAGAATTAAACGTCCTTCTGGTTTGTGCCACCGTAATAATCGGATAATCACAAGCCAAGTAGCTTCCTGGTTACGTTCTGGGGTACTGAGCATAAGGAATAGGGGATTGGGGATTGGGGATCGCGAATCGGGGACATGGGGGACAAAGGAGAGATTTTTGATAGATTCTACGAGTCTGTGTTTACCCGATTCCCTTTCCCTGATCCCGAATCTTTAATTCACATATCTTCACATATATAGAATAACTTTATTTGATATTTATAGAAGCAACAGCGAAAGTGGCAACTTTGAATCAAAATAAATAGTCACTTTACTTGATATCACACAAAGAGTCAAAAACTCAGGCACAGTCAACAACAGAGTCAATTTGACTATCAATTTCTGAACAGACAAACTTTGTTATCGTCCACAAGTCAGCTTTTGCCTTCATTTACCGAGAGAACATAAATGGTCAATTTGGTTTCTGCTAGCTGGGGGAGTAGACTAACTCAAACAGACAAGCAACAGCGAATCATCGCTGCGATTGATTTGGGAACCAATTCTCTGCACATGGTGATTGTGCGGATTGAAACAACACTACCAGCATTTAGCATTATTGGTAGAGAAAAGGAAACCGTGAGATTGGGCGATCGCGATCTAGTTACAGGATGCTTAAAAGCAGAAGTGATAGAAAGAGCGATCGCTTGCTTGCGACGTTTCCAAGAAGTCGCTAAAACTTTCAACGCCGAAACAATCATTGCTGTCGCCACTAGCGCTGTCCGAGAAGCACCCAATGGTAAAGAGTTTCTCCAGAAAGTAGAAGTTGAGTTGGGTTTGAGCATTGATTTGATTTCCGGTCCAGAAGAAGCACGCCGGATCTACCTAGGTGTACTGTCGGGGATGGAATTTAATAACCAACCCCACGTGATTGTTGATATTGGTGGTGGTTCCACAGAACTAATTTTGGGTGATACTCACCAAGCACGAACTCTCACCAGTACCAAGATTGGCGCAGTTCGCCTGACGAATGAATTAATTAACAGTGACCCTATAAATAATACTGAATTTCAGTACCTACAAGCCTATGCACGAGGAATGTTAGAACGTTCTGTAGAAGAGATACTGGCAAATCTAGAATATGGTGAACAACCCCGCTTAGTAGGAACATCCGGTACGATTGAAACTCTGGCGATGATCAACGCCCGTGAAAAATTGGGTTTTGTTCCCTCTACGCTGAATGGTTATCAGTTTAGTCTCAAAGACTTGCGGGAGTGGGTAAATCGCTTGCGGAAAATGACTAACGTCGAGCGAGCGACAATTCCGGGTATGCCAGAGAAACGGTCAGAAGTGATACTGGCTGGCGCAGTAATATTACAGGAAGCGATGAATTTGTTAGGGTTAGAGGCGATCGCAGTTTGTGAACGCGCTCTCCGTGAAGGCGTGATTGTAGACTGGATGCTTACCCACGGCTTAATTGAAGATCGCCTACGCTATCAAAGTTCGGTACGTGAGCGCAGTGTTCTTAAAACTGCTAAGAAATACCATGTCAACTTAGAACATAGCGATCGCGTCGCTATCTTTGCCCTGAGTATCTTTGACCAAACTCAAGGCGTACTCCATAATTGGGAAAGTGAACAAAAACAGCTACTGTGGGCTGCGGCAATATTGCACAATTGTGGTCATTTTGTCAATCATGACTCTCACCACAAACATTCATACTATCTGATTCGCAACGGCGAATTGCTCGGCTACACTGAAACCGAGATGGAAATCATCGCCAATATTGCCCGTTATCATCGCAAATCCCCACCCAAGAAAAAGCATGAAAATTTCCGCAATTTGCTGCATAAAGAACACCGACAAATTATTAGTCAATTGAGTGCAATTGTCCGATTGTCAGTTGCTTTAGATCGGCGACAAATCGGAGCAATTAAGCAATTGCAATGTGAGTTTATTGCAGATACACGGTCATTTAAAATGCAAATTATTCCATCTTATCCTGATGATGAATGCTCTTTAGAACTCTGGAGTTTGGATTATAAAAAAGGAGTATTTGAATCAGAATTTAATGTGAAAATAATAGCAACTTTGGAAGAATCTGGTGTTGTAGTTGGTTAGTTAATTCATTAGACAAAGCCCTGGGGTGCGGAATGTGGGATTTAAAGCCCTAACCAATCTTTGATTTCTTTAACCAACCATTGTTGTTCTAAATCAGCGATCTCCGGACTAAAGGCACCAAATTTATATTTTTGAACTCCAGCTTCAATATTAACTGCGATCAAGGGTCGATGATTCACAGAAATTGGTTCACGGTTGACACAGACATCGTGAATAGCTGAAGTATTTCCTCGCTTTCTGCGATAGCATTGACCAAATAATTCCCACTCCATGAAAAAATATTTATGATCAAAACGAATATACACTTCTCCAAAAGCAGGAAATAGCAACATACTCAGTGGTAATAAACCAATCATCCAATGAATTAATAAAAAAGGATGGAAAATACCTCCTGTAAACAAAAGAAGAATTCCATACCATAAACTCACAAAAAATAATAAAAAACTATCGGAAGATTGTATTCCTCGTGCGGGAATTTTAATTGCTAAATAATCAGCTGTTTTTTTGAGGTGAATCCGGCTACCATGAGGTTGAGGAACTATACCAGAAGAGTGACTGGTTAAGCGACTTTTGAGAACTTCTAAAGCCTGATGTGCTGTATTAAACCTTTGTTCTACATCTGGTTCTGTGAGAGTTTCTAGCCAACGCATAAAATGAGGACTTAAACTAGTGCGATCGCTAAATTGAATCCGCATATTTCGCTGTGGTAAATCGGCGGGAGAAATACCTGTAACTAGATGAATTAATGTTGCTCCCAAAGCATAAAGATCGGAAGCCGGAACTGCTCGACCACCAAATTGTTCAATTGGTGCATATCCATAAGTACCTACTATTGTAAAAGTAGCTCCTTGGGCTGTAGCTCGGTCTTGTACAGCACCAAAATCAACCAAATAAATTTGTTGATCTTCACCTAAAATTAAATTACTTGGTTTAATATCGCGATGTAGAACATAAGGAATTAATGAGTGTAAATATATCAAAATTTCTAAGAGTCCCGAGGCAATTTTGCGAACTTGTTCTTCAGTGAATTTCTGTCTTTGATTGAGTAATTCTTTCAGAGATAAACCAGGAATGTATTGTTGAACTAAAGCAAACCAGAGAATACGATCATCAATAGAAAAATAATCGCGATACTTAGGAATACGAGCATGGTTTAGTTGTTTGAGAACATCTGCTTCCCGCTCAAACAGTTTCAAATCATCCCAATGTACCTGATCACCAAACGCTAAAAATTTGACTATCACTAATTCTGCTGGTTGAGTTGCGAGATCCTCCGCTAACCAGGTTTGACGACCTGCATTTTGTCCTAACTTTTGTTTGAGTTGGTAGTGAGACTCTTGTGGAGTCGCTTCTCGAACGCGCAATACTTGTCCCACCTCAAGCATGGATAAATACTCCAATCAAGCGATTTAATATCAATGTAACAAGTTTTTAGAAAATAAATAGTAAATACACTGTGCGAATCAATACGAAAATACCTGAAATTTATTGAAGAAGAGCCAGGTACAGTTGATACTCAACAACCTGGCTCATAGATTCACTTTAGCTTTATCAACTATGTTTTAAATCCCCTAATCAAAGCGGATTGGGGTGAAGTTGTGTATTTTATCTAGCACGTCACGGCGTAAATAAGCCAACCATTTGAAATCGCGAGAAATTCTACAACATAAGCGTTCTTTCTTTTGATTTTTGGCTTGTTGTACTAGTCTTGCTTTGAATCGTTGGATGAGACTGATTCCGTTTTTTCTAATTCCATTTTCTCTGATTTTGGCTCACCCATTTGTTGTTGCACTTGGTTGAGATGAATATTATTTACTTGCATGACAAAGTATTCCAATGCTTGGCTTGCTTTTTGTTGCTGTTGCACTTCGTCAGACACATCATAGCAACGATAAGGTGGAGTCACTCCTAGTATAAATTTCTCTTGTTCAGCCTCTAACAATTCAACGGCTGTATTAGCAGAAATTGAATTTTTTTGAAAAGGAAAAGAGGTAACTATATTAGCAACTATAGAAGCAACAGCTGGGCAAAGTACTGGAAGCCACTTGAGCCAAGCTTGTCCTGCTTCTAATTTATCTACCAGAACTAAAATTGGTGTGACTCCTGATAAAATGACTGTTCCAATTTGCAAACTATAATAAAGATTTCTCGATATACTCCGAATTCTTTTATAATCATCAATCAGGTCTTGACTGTACTGTAAAGCCTTTCCTCTTGTCAGGGTAAGTGTATTTTTATTCCAAGAATTATGATTATTTAATAGATAAGTATATAGTTCAGCTTTTCGATTAATATCAGATAGATTAGCAGAGTTTTTAGAGTTTTGAAAGAATTGTCTGTTGATAAGTAACAAAAAAAACAGAATAATTAGAGATACAGATCCAGCGCTGACTATCGTTTGATCATTTTGGAAAAAAAGAATCAATATACCAGAACAGAAAAAAGCCGCAAGTAATAAATACTCAATTACCTTAAAGGTAAACAAATTTTTCTGACCTGATAAAGAGGATAAACCATCGATTTTCTCAGAAAATGCATTCTGGTTTTTTTGCTCAATATTAGTTAATTCAGAAGTAGTCATTTACTCTTATACCAATTACTGACAATTAAAATCTGATGAATTTAATCTACACAATCATCTCTATTTGACACAGGAAATAGCTTTGACTAGATGAAAAGTCAACAGCCTAGACTTAGCCTAGATTTACCAAGTTATTAGAGGGTGTCAGGACTTACGCAACTGGCATATTATTTTAAGTTAGTAGTGAGGACTCAAGTCCTCACTACTAACTTAAAGTTTCAAAGAAGGCAACTAAGCTTCAAATAGCTGTACTAAACTCACCTAGAATATAATCTCAAATTTACTCAGAAGATGCAATGACAGATTAAGACAGATAAGATGATGTTTTACCATTTTTTCACTAATATTAACCACCAATGACGAAATGACGACCCTCCCCAGTCGTTCCAGTGTCCCTACCTGACTAAAAAAAGGGGGTTTAGGAATGTAAGAAGGGAAGCATCCCATTTTTTTCAAAACACAAAACGAACTAGCTACAATAAGACTCTGTATCCTAGCGTCAACCTTTGCGAGCTTACCCTACGGGAAGGCGAAGCGCCTAATGCGTAAAAATAAACTCAAACATTTGGGATGCTCCCGTAAAAAGAGTCATGTTTTTATTCACCCTGGTCTAGCCAGTTCATATGCGTCATTATTAAATAGTTAATTAGTTATTAATTGTTGTAAATAATAAATAACAAGGACAAACTCATATATTTGGTTTACGAAGCGAGATATATGACAAATTTGTTACCCAGTTTTGACTAAAATTCTTTAAAAGATTTGTTTATTACGATGGACAGCTGGTAAACAGTATCATTATTATATATGCCTAGTACATCATACCAGGCAAAATACTTAAATTCGATTTGCTATATCGGCAATTAGTAATGAACCTATTAAAAATTAAATACCAGCAGAATTATCAAACAATTGAGTAGAGGATAAAAAAATGAAATTTGGGATAGATAGCGGACATAATTGTCCACCAGATACAGGTGCAAGAGGAATCAAAATAGAAGATAATCTGACTTTGGATGTAGGCAACAGAGTTATATCTAAGTTAAAAGCTTTAGGACATCAAGTCGTAGTCTGTAGACCAGACAGAGCCTCAACAGTAGGTGAATCGCTGAGGAAGAGGTGTGATACGGCAAATGCTAATAAAGTAGACCTTTACGTATCCATTCATTTTAATGCCTTTAATCGCCAAGCAAATGGTACGGAAGTATTTGCAGTTAGCGATAGAGGCAGAAAATTTGCCAAACCAATATTAGATGAAATTGTAAAATTAGGCTTTTTTAATCGTGGCGTCAAAAATGGTAGTCACCTCTTTGTCCTTAAAAATACCAATATGACTGCGATTTTAATAGAATGTTGCTTTATAGATTCACAAAAAGACATGAATCTGTATAATCCAGAAGCAATGGCGAATGCGATCGTCAAAGGTTTAACGGGTCAATTACCTACCACTCCTGTTACTCACGTAGTTGATGAAGAAGAAAATCCAGACACAACTATTAAAAGATTGCAACAAGCTTTAAATCGATTCAAAATTACCGATAAAAATGGCAGGTCTTTGTTAGAAGATGGCATGAACGGTGCTGCAACAAAATCAGCAATTGAAAAATTTCAGAATATTGTTGGTATTCAACAAACGGGAATAGCCGGAGAAACTACCTGGAACGCAATTAATCAAATTCTAGCGAAACGAGTTATTAGATTAAATCATGCAGGTGGTGTGGTTATTAGATACTTCCAATTCCGCTTAGGTGTGGAAATTGACGGTGTTTATGGTCCACAAACAGAAGCAGCAATGAAGAAATTTCAGCAGCAAAATGGTTTAACAGGCGATGGAATTGTTGGTCCTATTACTTGGCAGAAGTTGATTGGTTAGTACATTACATGTTGTTTGTTGTTTGTTTGTTGTTTGTTGGTAGGAATAATCAACAACCAACAAACAACACTTGAGGAGAATTTTATGGCTTTTAACATTAACTTACTGAAATTACCAGTTATCAAGCTTGGTTCTAATGGGATATATGTCAGTGCTTGGCAAAGTTTTTTAAAAGAAGGTGAATATCCTATTCAAACTGTTGATGGTGACTTTGGTAAAGGAACTGACCAAGCTACTCGTATTTATCAACAAAGAAATAATTTAGAAGCCGATGGGGTTGTTGGTAATGGTACGTATAGTAAAGCTGTTACTCAAGGTTTTATTGCTAAAATACCAAACTTTTCAGCTAGTATATTGCTGAATTTCCTTGGTTTTGGTGATACACAAATTAAGGATTTACAAAAGTGTTTGAATCAAGTAGCGCAACTCAATCCTTTATTAATCATAGATGGGGATTTTGGTAATACAAGTGTCAAAGCTTTAGCCGAAGCATATAAAAAAAGAGATGTACGTCTGCGTGGTGAGTTAGAACAAGCTTTGAGTAATGCAACTAAGCAAAAATTGGGAACAGATTTTACTCAAGCAATGGATATATTTAACGCCTATGCAAAAGTACAAAGATTTCGTTTGAGTGGCTCTCATTGGGTTGATTATTTTCCCACAAGTAAGTTAATTGCTGATTTAGCTTCTCCATTTCGTCAAAGAGCAGAAGCATTTCAAAAAGCTCTCGTTGACGCTGGTTGTCAGGTGATTATTACTGCTACCCATCGTCCCAAAGAACGTGCTTACTTGATGCATTATTCTGCGAAAATTAATCGCCAAGATATATCTTCCCAATATGTACCAGCAATGAGTGGAGTTGATATTGAGTGGGTGCATTATACAAATGCAGGATCACTGCAAGCGGCTAAAGATATGGTAGAAGCTTATGGTGTAGGTGGGAATCCCGTATCTTTAAATTCTCGCCATATTCAAAGATTAGCAATTGACTGGAATGTAACCTGGGATGGCAAGATTAATATTAAAGATAGAAACGGGAAAATGGTTAGCGTTGGTGAACCATGTAATGCTGCTTTGAATAAAAATGTATGGAAAATAGGCGAATCTTACGGAGTATATAAACTGAGTAATGATCCTCCTCATTGGTCAGTGGATGGTTATTAATTGGCTTTTCTTGTGAACGGATTTCCCATCAATTCGGTGGAAGTTCCAAGGGAAGTGTACCCAACAATCCCTTACGAAAATCAGTTAAAATGTGGCGTGATGTTCGTTCAACATCACCTGTATGACGCAACTGTGCCAATTCGTGCAAGTATGATTCACCTGTAGAAGATGTCGGATCAAGACTGTAGCGCGATCGCAAGGGATTTTCTGACAACAAATCGGGTGCGATCGCATAAAGTTCATTGACTAAATCTATGAATGCTGCTGCTATTAATTGATTATCGTAAGCTGCTTCACCAATATCGTCACAAACAGCCAATTTCAATCCCGCTTCTTGATCTTCTAACTTAGCAGGAATTACACCAGGAGCATCAAGTAATTCCAAATCTTGAGAGATTCGCACCCAACGCAATTGGCGAGTTACACCCGGACGGGCTGCACTTTCGACTACTCGTCGTCCTACCAAGCGGTTAATTAAAGCTGATTTACCAACATTCGGAAAACCAATCACCACAGCGCGGACTGGTCGGGGTAACATACCGCGATCGCGTCTTCTTTGATTGAGTTGCACACCAGCTGCTTGTGCTGCTTTTGATACCGCCGTCACTCCTTGACCGTGTTGAGCATTGGTAAAAAAAACTTGTTCACCTTGACTTTTAAACCAGTTCATCCACAACTGGCGTACTGGGTCAGGAATCATGTCTAAGCGGTTCAACACCAACAGCCGTTTTTTACTTCCCACCCATTGTGGTATTTGGGGATGGAAGGTTGCTAAAGGAATGCGCGCATCCCGTACTTCTAATACCACATCTACAAGCTTCAGTTGTTCTTTGAGTTTCTTTTCAGCTTTAGCAATATGACCGGGATACCACTGAATCAAATTTAATTTATAGTTTTGTGTTATACCCATTTTTTTTATTAATATTTTGATATTAGTAATTATTGATTTTGTGATGATTGCTATATGGTAACAGCCCAGTTATGATTGCGAAAATAAACATTAATCTCTAAAACAATTTTCTTGTGATCATTTGAAAGTTCGTAGTGAAGACTTCAGTCCTCCAAATAAGGACTAAAGTCCTTACTACAAACAGAAAAGCGTTATTAGGACTGATGACAATGTCAGAATTGGTATCAACAATATGCGATTGATTTTATACAGTAAACCGGGATGCCATTTATGTGAGGGTTTACAAGAAAAGTTAGAAAAAATTGTAGAGACGCAAAATTTCTCGTCTTTAGAGCTAGAAATTCGAGATATTACCACTCATGACAATTGGTTTAAAGCTTACCAATATGAGGTTCCTGTCTTGTTTGTAGCCAATCAAGCAAATGGCGCCCAGGATAGCCATCCCGCAAACACAGAAGAGAAAATGCAACTTATACCCCGTCCTTCTCCCCGTGCGACAGTACAACAGTTGGAAAATTTACTCCGGAAGTATCTATAGGTATTTGTAGAAAAAGGAAAATAGTGCAGAATAAAGCGCAAGCTATCGGTTAGGGTTAGTCCCTAACCCTAGCCTGTAGTTCCTTTTCTCAAGAGGTTCACAACATGAAATTGCGGGAGTTAATAGCTACTGTAGAGGGAATTTTGCATTTACCTGAACATCCAGCCATGGATAGTGAAGTGACAGGATTAACAACAAATTCTCATGCTACCAGTCCAGGAGATTTGTTTATTGGTATGCCCGGAACACGGGTTGATGGTGGGGATTTTTGGCAAAGTGCGATCGCAGCTGGTGCTGTAGCGGCGATTGTATCTCCTAGCGCCGCACAAAAACACCCTCCCACGCCAGATGCTTGTGTCATTACCACCACAGACATGACAACAGCCTGCGCCCAATTAGCTAAAGTTTTTTATGACTATCCAGGGCAAAAACTTCAGCTTGTGGGCGTTACAGGTACAAACGGCAAAACCACAACCAGCCATTTGATTGAATATTTCCTTAATAAAGCCAGTAAATATACGCTTTTAATGGGTACTTTGTATACTCGTTGGTCAGGTTTCAGCCAAACTGCTGTTCATACCACTCCATTTGCAGTTGAACTGCAAAACCAACTAGCAGCAGCCATAACTGCTGGTAACGAGTATGGTGTCATGGAAGTTAGTTCCCACGCTTTGGCACAAGGACGGGTAATGGGTTGTCAATTTGAAGTCGGTGTATTTAGTAACCTTACCCAAGACCATCTTGACTTTCACCGCGACATGGAAGATTACTTCGCAGCCAAAGCTTTGCTATTTAATTCTGATTATCTCAAAGGTCGGGCAATAATTAACGCTGATGATCCCTACGGACAGCGATTAATTACATCTTTAGATGCAAATAGAGTTTGGAGTTATGGTGTCAGCAATTCCACTGCTGATTTATGGATGAGTGATTTAAGTTACGAACCAAATGGTGTTAGTGGTAAACTGCACACACCAAAAGGTGATGTCGCTTTTAGTTCACCCCTAGTTGGTCAATATAATCTGGAAAATCTTTTGGCAGCAGTCGGAGCAGTTTTACACTTAGGTTTAGATTTAGAATTTGTGGTATCTGTAATACCAGAGTTTCCGGGAGTTCCCGGACGTATGGAAAGAGTACAGGTCAATCCACAACAGGACATCAGTGTGATTGTAGATTATGCTCACACTCCTGATAGTTTAGAGAACTTGCTCAAAGCTGCGCGTCCATTTATTCCTGGTAAGATGATTTGTGTGTTTGGTTGTGGAGGAGATAGGGATAGAACTAAGCGCCCGAAAATGGGTAAAATAGCTGCCGAACTAGCTGACGTAGCAGTAGTGACATCCGATAATCCCCGCACTGAAGATCCAGAGCGGATTTTGCAGGACATTTTAACAGGAATACCGGAAACAATTCAGCCAATAGTGATCTGCGATCGCGCTACCGCCATTCGGAGTGCAATTTTAGAAGCACAACCTGGAGATGGTGTCCTGCTAGCTGGGAAAGGTCACGAAGATTACCAAATTCTCGGAACCGAAAAAATCCACTTTGACGACAGAGAACACGCACGCGACACCTTAGAAGAAAAACTAAGGGCTAAAGCTTAGAGATTAGGGATTGGGGACATATCAATTCAAAATTAAGAATTAAGAACTTGTTGTCCAATCCCCAATCCCCAATGATAAATAACATAGACGCGTAAGCGGCTTCAAGGAAGAGTATGACAAATGACAAATGACAAATGACAAATAACAAATGAATGTTTCTCTGGTTCAGGAACTATCAATATCTCAACTGGCTTTAGGTGGACAAACACCTCCTCCAATTTCGCCGGTGACTCCTGCTACTCTGCTATCACTATTGAAGTCACAAATAGACTTATTAATAGAACAGCAGATTGCAGCAACTTTATGGGTAAAATTGCCACCGGGAAAAATTTGGCATTCAGAAATTCAGCGCTATCAACAGCAGTTTGATAATTCTGGAGTTGTTTATAATTGCCAAGTTGAGAACGTGGAAAATACTTTGCTTGATGGGGAGACTCAGAGAAACACCCCTTCTATAACTTCACCATCCCAAACCTACACCAAACACTCCAAGACGGATATACGCCTCAGTTCAAAAATACATCGAGAGTATTTCTTAATAGTATTATCAGCTAACTTTTGCAGCTTAACAATAGCTGAAAGAGCAATTAAAAATCAGAGAAATTTGTTGACTATAACTACTATTGAACCGCAAATAATCCAGCAGATATTAGATGGTATCAAACAAGCAATAGTGGCAGAAAAATATGCGATCGCACCAAATGATTTGATTTGTACAAGTGTGCTTGAACCAGCACTGATCAGTCAATTGTTGACAAAACAACTCCAACGACAGGATGAAATTAACCGTCAAATTATTTCTCAGCAGATAGCCAAGATAGAACAGCAAAAACAAGCACTACACCATAGTTTGCAACTCAAAGACGAATTCTTAAGTAATGTTTGTCATGAGCTGCGTACACCTCTGACACACATGAAGACAGCCTTAAGTCTATTAAATTCCCCTAGTCTGAAGAACCCCCAACGCCAACGCTATTCCCAAATGCTCAATACTCAATGCGATCGCCAAAATTCGCTAATTCATGGCGTCTTGGAACTAGTCCAGATTGAGCATAATTTGGAAGCAATGCACTTAGAGACGGTACACCTTGCAGACATTGTACCTGGAGTAGTTAGTACCTATCAGCCCCTAGCCCAAGAAAAAGGGGTTATGTTAGCCTACACCGTACCAACAGAACTCCCTGCTGTTTGGTGTGTCAGTGGAGGAGTTAGGCAAATTGTCATTCATCTGCTTTCCAATAGCATTAAATATACTCCCAAAGGAGGCCAAGTTTGGGTGCGCGGACGCCTCCAAGGGAATTATGTTCAATTAGAATTTCGTGATAGTGGTATCGGTATCGGCGAAAGCGAAATTCCCAAAATTTTTGATCGTTTTTATCGCGTGCGTCCACTACCAATAGAAGATCCTGGTGGTGCAGGCTTGGGTCTGACAATTGTACAACAACTACTACACGGATGTGGTGGCTCTATTTCTGTCAAAAGCAAACCTTCCGAAGGTTCCACTTTTACAGTCCAGTTAGCAGCTGTCCTTGACAAAAAGTCATAGGAATTGGAATTGGAAGGGAGAGTACTTGGAGTGAGAGGAGTAAAAACCACCAACAACCACCAACCACCAACCACCAACCACATTAATGAATCAAAGTTTAACTGTTGTTCCTAATCAAGAACATAGCACCACAGAAAATCCTGTTGTTAAACAAAAACAGCTATCTATCAAGCAACTGATCATCCTGAGCGTAGAGTTACTTTTGGCTATCCCCTTTGGTTTGGCTCTGTCTCATTTCAATTTTGGTGGTATTGCTTGGATTTTTGGCGGAATCATTTCTGCTGCGCTGGTATTCCAGACATGTCGGGTTTTGTATAACTATTCGCCTAAACCTAACCGCACTGCTAGACAGGTGGGAATGATGTTGGTAGGTATAACTATTGGTGCTTCTAATACCCATGCTAATTTAGCCAATATTACTGCTGGTGTTCCAGTTTTTGTTTTCCTCACCCTGTTTCTAATACTCTGTGGAGGGTGCATAGGCTACATTTATTCTCGTTTGAGCAAAACCAATCTTTTGACATCAATGCTGGCTACAGTTCCTGGTGGTGTGGGGGTAATGTCAGCTATTGCAGCAGATTATAACAAAAATGTCACTTTGGTAGCCTTAGTACAAGCGTTGCGAGCCACAAGCGTAGTTTTCCTAATTCCCTTAATAGCTAGAGTCACAAATGATACCTCTATTCAAGCACCGATATCCTCTACTAACGAGCCATATTCTTTAGAGTTACTTTTATTAGTGTTGGTCATCAGTACATTAGCAGTTTACATAGCTCAATTATTAAAAGTTCCTGCGGCTGCTTTTTTCGCCTCGTTATTAGTGGGAATAACATTTAATCCAATTCTAAATTGGCTACCTTTGGGAGGAGATATGTACTTTACTCCACCAATATTAATCAAGTTACTAGGTCAAATGCTGTTAGGAATTACTATTGGTGAGTATTGGGGCGAAAAACCAACTTTCCAAAAACGAACTATAGGATATGCTTTGATCTCAGTCGCCATGACTCTTGCTGCTGGATTAGCTGCTACTTTACTTGCAATGCAATTAACCTCTTGGGACTGGTTAACTTGTCTTTTGGTGACAGCACCAGGAGGAGCTGCGGAAATTATTTTAGTTGCTTTAACACTAGATCATAATGTCGAAATTGTTACAGCAGGTCATGTTATACGACTAATTGCTATTAATAGTTTCCTACCAATTTGCATATTTCTGTTTCGCCGTTTTGAACATGAAGAAAGCAGAAATTAAACTGTGTCAACATCTCAAGCTTGTAGTGAGGACTTTAGTCCTCAAAATAGCTGAAAAATTTCGTCTTTTGACGCCGACTTACTTATTTTTTTATTTTGATGTCAGTATAGAAAAATAAAGCTGGATGGGGAGAAAGCTAAGTGAGTACTCGTTGGGCGTTCTTAGTTGGAGTTAATAGATATGCAGATTCTGGGATTAGTAATTTAAATTTTTGTGTTAATGATGTCTTGGTGCTAGGACAAACCCTTGAGTCACTTGGCTATGAAGTAGTTACTCTCCATGATCAACAAGATTGGCATCATTCACGCTTTCCTAATCTAGGACTAGCCCTTTCAAGGTGAGCATATGTACTACCACAGTTTTTACGGTATTTCAGGTATCAACTGGAATTGAACAAAAAATTTATGCATTAAAACCCAAATTTTGGGACTTGAATTGTAGCGATCGCGCTTTGCCAAAATACCAAAATTGGGTTAAAACATCATTTATTTAATAGTACAAACGTTCACCTTGAAAGGGCTAGTCCTAATAAAGTAAAAATAAAATTACGAATGTTATGTTTTTGAGCGTTCATGTATTCGCTGTTGAAGGCGATTGATAACTTCAGAATTTAACTCTGCTTCTGGCTCAACTTTTTCTCGTTCAGCTAAAATTGATTCAATTTCGCTAGGAGAGGCTTGCTCTAACTTGTCTAAAAGTGCAGCAAAAGCAATCTTTTGCTGTGTAACTTCCTCTTCAGATATCGGCTGAATTGAATAAGCTAATGCGACTTGTCGAGTCAGAGC
The DNA here is from genome assembly GCA_051172755.1 of Nostochopsis sp. Classification (GTDB taxonomy): domain Bacteria; phylum Cyanobacteriota; class Cyanobacteriia; order Cyanobacteriales; family Nostocaceae; genus Pelatocladus. The sequence goes on from JBMNDX010000001.1 coordinate 816,837, forward strand.
ATAAACGATGTATTGATTGAGAGAAATACCTTCACCTTCTGCTAAGTGAATCAGCTGCTGATGAAGTGTTTCAGGTAATCGAAGTGTTAATCGGCTCATTGTTAACTCCTTTCAGATGCTAATTTTATTACCAACTCAGCAGGTGTAATCACTTTTAGGCCTAGTGATTCGCTTGCTCTTTGAAAATCACGAATATTTGATGTGACTATCATTGCACCTGCATTCATTGCACAATCAATGACAAGATCATCTCCAGGATCAGGTGAAGTTGGTCGCCATGAGTAGTAGATTATTGTGAATTGAGCATGGTTGAGAAGTTCTCCCAAAACAGATTGAAGTTTTTGCCAACGAGCTTCTGAAAGCTTACGAGACAAAACATCCTCATACTCATAAGCTAACGCATTAGAAACACAGACTGTCAGTAAATCAGCTAGCCATGCATCAATAATTAGACCAGCAGCACCACCTTGCTTGGTTAATCCCTCAAAAACAACATTAGTATCGATAACAACACGGGACAGCAATGAAGTAGACATGACACTACTATAGCACTATCTATAGTGTCATTATCCGCTAGCAACTACGAAGAGTCAGAACTCCGATTTTTTGTAGATACCCGTAGAGTCAATACGGTTCGGTTAAGAATTGTTAGTCATATTTTGGACATGTAGAGACGTTGCAGTGCAAAGTCTCTACAGGGATTAAATGTTAATCGATTTTTTAAGTAACCAGACAGAATTAATTACAATTGATTTCTTTACTAGGCAAGAGTTTCAGTCCAGATTTTGTGTAATTAATTGTGTCCAACTACTTATCCGAACCGTAGCTCCGATTTCTGCAAGAAATTATTCAACGGCTGTAGAGTTGTGTCATCTCTAACAATCTTTGACTCAACTCTGATGTTAATAAATCCGAACTCGTGTAACGCCAACGCCAATTACCTGCGTTCACACTCGGATCGTTCATTCTGCCACTATTATCTAAACCCAAAATATCTTGGAGGGGAAGAATCGCTAAATCAGCTACAGAAGCTAAAGCTGTGCGAATGAATTCCCAATTGATTTCCAAAACTTCTTCTGGCGAATTATAACCCAGATATTTAGCAACCATTTGCTTTTCGTGAGCGTTGGCTCCATTTTGCCACCAACCGAGTGTAGTTTCGTTATCGTGAGTACCTGGGTAAACTACGCTATTTTTGATGTAATGATGGGGTAGGTAAGCATTATCAGAACCTCCACCAAAAGCAAATTGCAAGATTCGCATTCCCGGAAAATCAAAGCGATCGCGCAACTCTTCTACTTCTGGTGTAATAATACCTAAATCTTCTGCCATCACGGGCAAACTACCCAAGGTTGTTTCTAGAGTTTCAAAAAATTCTACTCCCGGTGCTTTCACCCACTCGCCATTGATAGCTGTTTCTTCGCCGGCGGGTACGCGCCAGTAAGCTTCAAAACCTCGGAAGTGATCAATTCTGACAATATCTACATATTGTAATGTGGCTCGGAAACGTTCGATCCACCACGCAAAGTTTGTTTGCTCTAATTTCTCCCAGTCGTAAACTGGATTTCCCCACAACTGCCCAGTTGCGCTAAAATAATCTGGTGGCACACCCGCAATATAAGCAGGTTCTAAGGTTTGTGAGTCGAGTTGAAAAATTTCAGGATCTGCCCAGACATCAGAACTGTTGTGGCAAACGTAAATTGAAATATCCCCAACAATTTGGATGTTTTTGCCGTTGGCGTAGGCACGTAGTTGTAACCACTGTTGAAAAAATTTAAATTGTAAGAATTTATGGTATTGTATTTGGTTGTTATGCTCTTCAGTCGCGGCTTGTAAGGCACTTGGTTCACGGCGAGCGATCGCACTTTCCCACTGACTCCACGCTTTGCCTTCATTGGCTTCTAGTAGCGCCATAAACAAGACGTAATCGTCGAGCCAAGCCGATTGCATCTGACAAAATTGTTCATACTCAGGGTTTGATTTTTCCGTCAGGGAATGCTGGAAGCGTTCATAAGCAAGACGGAGAATTTTCATCTTGTGAGGAATTACCACATCGAAGTTAACTCGATTGAGGTTATCTGCTGTATGTTCTGCTGGCAGCGTCAATTCCTCTTGAGATAGCAAATTCTCTTGCACCAACTGCTCTAGACTGATCAGCAGTGGATTTCCAGCAAAAGCACTAAAATTCATTGTATAGGGTGAATGTTCATAGCCCGTGGGTCCTAATGGCAAAATTTGCCACAGTCTTTGACCGCTTCTCTGCAAAAAATCCACAAACTCGTAAGCTGAATGACCTAAATCACCTATGCCAAATTGACTAGGCAGACAAGTAGGATGTAACAAAATTCCGCTTGCTCTTTGAAAACTCATCACAAAATCCTCAGAAATTCGGTATCAGGTAATACAAAAAGGTCTAAAAATTCAAAAAAAGCTGCGAGTCCCCCTTGTACAATAACTTATTGCCAATAGGTTGTATAAACTATGCAAAATCCGATTTTGAAGGACGATCCGCTTTGGTTTAAAGATGCTGTAATCTACGAGGTTCCTGTACGTGCCTTTGCCGATAGCGATGGCGATGGCATTGGCGATTTTTGTGGGTTAACACATAAGTTAGATTACCTGCAAGATTTAGGAGTCACCGCAGTTTGGGTATTGCCCTTTTTCCCCTCACCATTACGCGATGATGGCTATGACATTTCAGATTACACTAGTGTCAACCCCATATACGGTAATCTAGAAGACTTTGAGGCTTTTTTAACAGCTGCCCATGAGCGGGGAATTCGCGTCATTATTGAGTTAATCATTAATCACACCTCCGATCAACATCCTTGGTTTCAACGGGCGCGGCGATCGCCTGTGGGCAGTTCAGCCAGAAATTTTTACGTTTGGAGTGACACTCCTGAAAAGTACCAGGACACGCGGATCATCTTCAAGGATTTTGAAACCTCTAACTGGACATGGGACCCTGTAGCAAAGGCGTACTATTGGCATCGCTTTTATTCTCACCAACCAGATTTAAACTTTGAACACCCAGAACTACAGCAGGCGCTATTTAATGCTGTTGATTTTTGGCTAGAAATGGGTGTAGATGGACTGCGTTTAGATGCAGTACCTTATCTTTATGAACGCGAGGGAACCAACTGTGAGAACCTACCAGAAACCCACGAGTTCTTAAAGAAATTGCGCCGCCATGTAGACGCCAATTTCCCTAACCGGATGTTACTGGCAGAAGCAAATCAATGGCCAGAAGATGCGGTAGAGTATTACGGGCAAGGGGATGAGTGCCAAATGGATTTTCACTTCCCTTTGATGCCACGTCTGTATATGGCGTTACATATGGAAGATAGCTTCCCAATTATTGACATTTTGCAGCAGACGCCACAAATCCCCGATAACTGTCAGTGGGCGCTATTTTTACGTAACCACGATGAACTGACTTTGGAAATGGTCAGTGATGAAGACCGTGATTATATGTATAAAGTCTACGCCCAAGACCCTCAAGCCCGGATCAACTTGGGTATTCGTCGCCGTCTGGGGCCGTTGATGGGTAATAACCGTCGCCGGGTTGAGTTGATGAATGCTTTGTTAATGTCTTTGCCAGGTACACCCGTGTTGTATTACGGTGATGAGATTGGCATGGGAGATAATATTTATTTGGGCGATCGCAACGGTGTACGTACTCCGATGCAATGGAGTCCCGACAGAAACGGGGGTTTTAGTAATGCTAATCCCCAAAGGCTTTATGCTCCCTTGATTGTAGACCCAGAATACCACTACGAAGCAATCAACGTCGAAGCACAACGAGCAAACCCGAATTCCCTGTGGTGGTGGACTAAACGACTAATCGCTACTAGAGGACGCTATCAGGCTTTTGGTCGCGGGACATTTGAATTTTTGTATCCAGAAAACCGCAAAGTCTTAGCCTTTACCCGCAACTACAACGATGAACACATTCTCGTTGTGGCCAATCTTTCACGGTTTGTACAAACTGTGGAATTAGATTTGTCTGCCTTTAGTGGTATGGTTCCAGTAGAAATTTTTGGTCGCAGTGCTTTTCCGGGAATTAGCGATTCTCCTTACTTCTTCAGCTTGGGTCCCCATGCATTCTACTGGTTTACATTGCAGTTGCAACCCAGCTTTACTTGTCCAATTCGCACTCCTAACCAAATACCCAAACTAATAGTGAGTGGGAAATGGCAAAATATTTTTGCTAAAGGTGAGGCGAGGACAGCACTTGAAACTATACTACCAGATTACCTGTGTAGTTGTCCTTGGTTCGATGGCAAAACACGGATCATCCAAGCTACCCACATCACAGAAGCAATTTCTGTGAGTCACGAAGACACCCAGGCATATATTATTTTATTGCGGGTGGACTACACAGAAGGTGATCCACAAACTTACGTTCTCACTCTTGCTTACGAGACAGATGGTATTGATAGCGATCGCTTCAGCACTCACACTGAACAAGTAGTAGCTCAAATTTACGTCCAAGGAAAACAAGAAACCGGAGTCTTATTTGATGCTTTAAGACAAGAAGAATTTTTGAGTATTCCCTTCGATGCGATCGCTCATCATCATACCTTCATCGGTATGGAAGGTAAATTGGTGGGAACAACCACTGAAGATTTCCCTGAAATCATCACTCACGTCAGTGATAAAAGTAGTAATGTTTCCCTGGAAGCACATTTACTCAAAGGAGAACATACTAACACAGGCATTATTTATGGCGATCGCCTGATCTGCAAAATCTTCCGCAAAGTTGAAGCGGGTATCAACCCTGATCTAGAGATTGGTCGTTTTCTCACCAAAACTGCAATCAACAAAAGCACATCCCAGTTAGAACATTTAGCCCCTGTTGCTGGTGCATTAGAATACCACCATAAAGGGTCTGCACCCATGACATTGGGGATTTTGCGAAAATACATCCCTGAGATTCGGGATGCTTGGTCTTATTCCTTGGACAGCCTGCGTGACTTTTTCGAGCAAGTTTTGCCAAAATACGTAGATATAGCTGATATTGAGCTACCATCTAACTTGTTGCAAGCAGCACAGGAAATTCCTATTCCGGAAATGGCTCAAGAGTTCATGGGCAATTATCTAGTAGTGGCTGAGTTGCTGGGACAACGCACTGCGGAACTGCACATAGCTCTAGCATCTGATGTTGAAAATGTCAACTTTACACCAGAGCCATTTTCTTCATTCTACCAGCGCTCAATTTACCAATATATGCGGAATCAGGTAGGACAAACATTATTGCTGTTGAACAAACATTTAATGCAACTGCCTAATGATGTGCAACCTGTGGCAAAATTGGTACTCAATCAACGTGATTTGATTTTGGCACGCTTTCAGGAGATTTTGAATCACAAAATCACTGCTATGCGGATTCGTTGTCATGGTAATTATTCCTTAGATGAAGTTTTGTATACCGGTAAAGATTTCATCATCATTGATTTTGAAGGTGACTCGAATCGTGCTTTAAGTGAACGCCGCATGAAGCGATCGCCCCTACGTGATGTTGCTTCGATGATCGGATCTTTCTACTATGCCAGCCGCGTTGGTTTGCTGAATGAGAAAGAAAGCGGTATACTGCGTCCCGATGAACTACCATTAGCAGAAAATTGGCAACGGTTTTTCTTCTGTTGGTCTAGTGTAGCGTTTTTAAAATCCTACCTAGCAACATCTGACCACGCAGCCTTTATACCCAAGCATCCCCAAGAGTTAAAAGTCTTGCTAGATGCTTTCTTGTTAGAGAAAGTCATCTTAGAGTTAGACCACGAACTCAAAAATCGTCCGGATTGGATCGAGATACCTTTGCAGCGAATTTTGGAATTGTTGCAAAACTCGAAGTAATTCGGTTGCTGTAGATCAACGTCTTTCTTGTGTTCGCTATTGGTGATTAAGGTTAGTAGTTAGTTGGTTATTGACAACCAACTACTAACTATAGACTACTAATATGGCCACTTCCAATTCACGATTTCGGGCTTATCAGCACCGTGTTCGTAGGCGTAGTTACGGCAAGAAATTTGCTCATCCTTAAGCATTTCTTTGACGTGAGCGCCTGCTACTTTGAGTTTCCCAATCCGATCAATGACATCGATCGCAATACTAAAACGATCAATTTGATTTTGAATCGCCAGTTCTAATGGTGTGTTGATATTACCTTTTTCTTTGTAACCACGCACATGCATGTTGTTGTGGTTATGACGGCGGTAAGCTAGGCGATGAATTAACCAGGGATAGCCGTGGAAATTAAAGATAACTGGTTTATCAAGGGTAAATAGACTATCAAAATCGCGATCGCTCAAACCGTGAGGATGCTCTGTATCTGGTTGCAACCTAAACAAGTCAATCACGTTCACAAACCGGATTTTCAAATCAGGGAAATTATCTCTTAATAATACCGAAGCTGCAAGTGCTTCTAAAGTCGGAATATCACCTGCACACGCCAGTACTACATCTGGCTCTTGACCAGCATCTGTACTTGCCCACTCCCAAATATCTATACCCTTGGTACAATTACGGATTGCAGTTTCCATATCATGGTACTGCAAATGTAGTTGTTTATCAGACACGATCACATTAATATAGTTTTCGCTCCGCAGACAGTGATCAGCAACTGACAGCAGTGAGTTGACATCAGGCGGAAGATAGATCCGAACCACCTCTGGAGTCTTGTTGAGTATCACATCCAAAAAGCCCGGATCTTGGTGGGTGAAGCCATTGTGGTCTTGTCGCCAAACCGTAGAGGTAATCAGAATGTTGAGCGAAGAAACATTTGCTCGCCAGCTAATATGATTGGAAATTTCTAGCCACTTGGCGTGCTGACCCACCATTGAATCAATAATATGAGCAAAGGCTTCGTAGGTGGAGAAGAAACCATGACGACCAGTGAGTAAATAGCCTTCTAGCCAACCTTCCAAGGTGTGTTCACTTAGCATCTCCATGACGCGACCATCAGGAGAAAGTTCACCACCGTCAGCATCTTCGGGTAAATACCCAGCAATCCAGAACTTTTTGCTGACTTCGTAAATCGCACTCAGTTTATTAGATGTGTTTTCGTCTGGTCCAAATACCCGAAAACTGGTCATATTGGCCTTCATGACATCACGCAGGAAAACACCCAAAGGTTTGGTATTTTCCACCTGAATTTGTCCAGGTTTTTCAAGCTCAACGCCATACTTGCGGTAGTCAGGTAATTTCAGAGAGCGGCGTAACACACCACCATTAGCATAGGGAGTTGAACCCAAACGTTTTGAATTAGTGGGTGCAGTATCTTTTATTTCTGCTACTAGCGTACCATTAGCATCAAATAGTTCTTCCGGTTTGTAGCTGTGCATCCATTCTTCTAGCAGTCTCAAATGCTCTGGGTTATTATGCATTCCTCCCATCGGTACTTGATGAGCGCGCCAGAAACCTTCTACTTTGTGTCCGTCTACCTCTTGGGGACCAGTCCAACCTTTGGGAGTACGCATCACAATCATTGGCCAGCGAGGACGGCTGGGAACACCACTACTACGAGCTTCTTGCTGAATTTTGTGAATTTCTGATATGCAATGATCCAGTGTTGCAGCCATTGCTTGATGCATACTTTCAGGATCAGATCCTTCCACAAAGTAGGGAGTGTAGCCATAGCCCTTAAACAAATCTTCTAGCTCTTTGTGGCTGACACGAGACAAAATGGTAGGATTATTAATCTTGTAACCATTCAGGTGCAAAATGGGTAATACTGCACCGTCGCGAATGGGATTGATAAATTTGTTGGAATGCCAAGAAGTTGCTAAAGGCCCAGTTTCGGCTTCTCCGTCTCCTACTAGTGCTGCAACAATCAGGTTGGGGTTATCAAATGCGGCACCATAAGCATGGGATAGACTGTAACCAAGTTCGCCTCCTTCGTGAATAGAGCCAGGAGTTTCAGGAGTGCAATGGCTACCAACCCCACCGGGGAAGGAGAATTGCTGGAAAAACCGCTTCATTCCCTCTTCATCTTCGCTACAGTCGGAAAAGTAGTTGGAATAGCTACCCTCTAAGTAGCAAGGGCCAAGGAACCCAGGCGCACCATGACCAGGCCCTACGATATATAACATGTCCTGATCAAATTTCTTGATCACCCGGTTAAGGTGGGTGTAAAGAAAACTGATCCCCGGACTAGAACCCCAATGTCCTAGCAAGCGGTGTTTGATATGTTCAGGCTTGAGAGGCTCTTTTAGCAATGGGTTATCCCGCAGATAAATCATCCCAATAGCTAAGTAGTTGGCTGCACGCCAGAAGGCCTGCATCTTGCGGAGTTCATCAGAATTGAGGGGCGCACCCTCAACTGTTGACCGTGCTTTACCGTAACAGCTAATAGAGCTAATTTCTTCAGAGGTTGGTTTTTGGGGTGTTGTTACCATTTTTTTGCATCTTTGTAATTTTATTTGGAATTCGCAATTAAATCTGTTATGTTACCCAAAATCCTTGTAGAGACGTTAAATTTAACGTCTCTACATTATTTTTCATCAGAGGTCTATTGGTCATTGGTCAGAGTTTGGTGCATGTTTACTTTTCGTAACTCGCGTTATGTTTATTCAGTCCGACTTACTTAGCATTGCAACGCCAGAATTTTTTGGTAGTGATTGCACTCTCAGAAAAAAATAACTATCTTTAGATAGAAATAGCGCAGGAAAGACGAAATCCTTACATAATTAAATAGGTAAATACGCCTCACTCAACTGCTTTCTTTAATTATTTGTTCCTGATCTAGGTTAACGACAAGCAAACGCTCCTATTCTATCAAGCAAATTTTAATTTTCAATTAAGAATTTTAAGCTTTGAGAAAAGTGAATTTCTATGGATTTTAACCGATATCTTTTGGATTTGACCTCCCTATTTTCTCTTATTGTGACGGCATGTATTATGATTTTTTATTAATTCTATAGGGACTTCCTTAAGGTAGATAGGACTAAAGTCTTCACTACAAACTTAAGTGCTAGTTGCGTAACAGCTTATGAATAACTAAGTATTACAATAGTCATGACAATAGCAAATTATCAATTTTATTATTCTTTTGATGGCGATCGCATTCAGCCTATAATTCTTTTTCTGCATGGATTTATGGGTGACAGCCATGAATTTGATGAAGCTATACAATTGCTAAAGCATGATTTTTTTTGTCTGAAAGTAGATTTACCAGGACATGGAAATACAAAAGTTTTGGGAAGTGAAGATTCCTACACAATGGCAAATACTGCTCAGGCTTTAATTGAATTATTAGATAATTTACAAATTAATCAATGCTTTTTAGTTGGTTATTCGATGGGTGGGAGATTAGCTTTATATCTTACTTTAAATTTTCCCCATAGATTTCCCAAAGTTATTCTAGAATCTGCTTCTCCTGGTCTAGCAACAGCAGCAGAATGTCAAGAAAGAATAAAACGGGATGGACAAATTGCGATAAAACTAGAAAGAAGCCTTGAAAGAAAAGATTTTATTGCTTTTTTACGAAATTGGTATCAACAACCAATTTTTGGCAATATTAAAAATCATCCACAATTTCAGCATTTGCTAGAAAGAAGAACACAAAACAACCCTGTAGAATTAGCGAAATCCCTACGGTTGATGGGTACTGGTTGTCAACCTTCTTTATGGGAAAAACTTAAAGATAATTCTAACGATTTACTATTACTAGTTGGTGAAAAGGATGAAAAGTTTATAGAGATCAATCAACAAATGGCTGAACTATGTCAATCTTGTCAGCTAAAAATTGTTAGTAATGCAAGTCATAATATTCATTTTGAAAAGTATAAGGAGTTTGTAGAGAATACTAAGGTTTTTTTGAGTGCATAGTTAGTATTTCACTCTTCATTTTTCAGCTTTCACACTTTTTAATTCTTCCTGTAACATTTTCTGATAAATATTGGGTAAAAGAGGACTCACAGAATTAGTTTCAATACCATATCCTAAACTTGTCCAGGTGGGAGATAGTCGCCGCAAAACATCATTGATTTTTCCCTGACGTAGTAACTGGGAAATATTCGCTCCCCAAAATTGAGAATCACTCAACCAACTATGCACAACTGTATCTTGATATTCTGCTTCAAAACTGTAATTAACCCAAAACATCATTCGCATTGGTTTTGGATGATATCGGGGTGCGATCGCATACCAAGTTGTGTTGATAATTTGGTATCTCCCAGCTGCTGTCGAACAATTACCTTTGTTGGGACCGACAACAATTGTCACACACTTTTGTGGATGGCGACTGAGATCATTAACATGTTCTCCACCATACAAAAGCGAGTAGGGACGATTACCACTAGCTTCACTGGCTGAAATCGTTCGCATTAAGGCGCGGATATAGGGATCACCATCTTTCATGACTAAGGGTGGCTGTCTGTTGCTAAATATAGGATCACGACGCGATCGCAAATCACCGATAACATACCACTGGAATAAATACACAAATACTAGTAAAGCAGCCAGTGGCCCAATGAATTTTTCAACGCCTTTAAATTGCAAGCCTTTCAGAGTTCGACTCCTTCACAAATTAGTCATTGGTCATTAGTCACTGATAATTGATCTTACAAATGACAAATGATCAATGACAAATGACGATTAAATTTTGTTTCAAACCACACCTGCAAATAACTCGCCAAAGCTTTTTGTCGCAGCTTCTGGTTTTGCAACAATCTCTACAATTTTATTTCGTGCTGCTGGCTCAGATAAGGCTTGTACGCAAACTTGAGCAACTTTTTGTCGAGGAATGCTACCGTCAAACAAAGTATCCGCATTTTGCATGATGATGGAATCAGTATTGTCTTCATTCTTAAGACCACCTGGTCTGACAATTGTGTAAGTCAAATCACTTTTTTGCAGATATTCCTCAGCTTGTTTTTTCCACACCAAAATTAGCCAGAACAAGTTTAGAGGATGTAAAAGTTGCGAAGCAGCCAAAGAAGAAACCATGACAAAATGTTCTATTCCCTTAGCTTTGGCAGCATCGACTAAATTTTTATTCCCTTCGTAATCTACTTTATATGGGCCTGTAGGATCAAAGCTAGGTTTTGCCCCTGTGGCAGATAAAACAACTGTACTATCCCCCAAAGCAGTAGCTAGACTTTGTAGATTTAACACATCACCTTGAACTAACTCTACTTCACTGGGCAAAATACTCCTTGCTTTCTCGACATCGCGCACTAAAGCGCGAACTGGAATATTTCGCGCCATCAGTTCTTGTACGATGCGACGACCTGTTTCTCCTGTTGCTCCTGCGACAAAAGCTTTCATTTTCTAAGTTATCCTGGGAAACTAGTATGTCTTCTTTCTGTCTCTATTGTAGAGATTCGATGAAATTTATGATTGATTTTTAAGTTTTCGGTCAAAATGTACATCCAGTACGAAATCTTGCACTTAATTCGGGAACTATTAATTTAGACAAATAAAAAAAATATACAAAAATCTTATGCTTTCAAAAAACCAAGAATATCAGTCTATAGAGTCATTTGAGTCCTTGGAATCAACAGAAGTTGTTTTGTCTGTGGCATCATCGATCACAGAGAATGAGATCGTACAGGCAGAGAAATCTGTAGGCACAACAATGATATTTTGCAGTCATTATCAAGACAAGATGGAAATGTACGCCCCAACTGACACAGTTGCTGAGTATTTGAATAATCATGCTAGTTGGTTTTCCCGTTGTGCCGAACCGATGAGAGTAGAACCACTGGGGGAAAATGGTTATACTTTGGTAATTGGTCGCTTTGGATCTTTTGGTTATGAAGTGGAACCAAAAGTTGGTTTAGAACTGCTTGATCCTGAAGATCGTGTTTACCGGATTCGTACGGTTCCGATTCCCGGTTATCAAGCTCCTGGTTATGAAGTAGACTATCATTCTTCGCTACAGCTAATAGAAATTCAAGAATCCTCAATTCCTAGTATTTCTAGTGAAATAACAACAGTAGAGTGGGAATTGGATTTGAAAGTATACATCAACTTTCCTAAGTTTATTCAGCGACTACCCAAATCTTTAGTTCAATCTACAGGCGATCGCTTACTGAATCAGATTGTCCGCCAAGTCTCTCGTCGCTTAACTCGCAAAGTTCAAGAAGATTTTCATCAGTCTTTGGGTATATTAACTAAGGCAGTGCCGATGAAAAAATTTCACGGACAATAAACCTACTGAAAATAACAAACTAGGAACACGAAAGCAAAAACTCTTCGTTAAATTAGGTTATCTAATCGCTTTCATCTGTCTTTCAACTAATGGCATTCTGATTTATTACACTTAACAATACTAGTGCAGCACGGCGTAAATAAGGCACCCATTAGTAATAGACAAAAAGCTTTTATTACAAGCCTTTGCGCCTTCTGCCCTCAGACGAGCGTACTTCTGCCTTCTTGTACTAGTTTTATTCCTGTACTATAACAGGAATGAGTGTATCTAACGATGTTTGACTATATTTTTTACATTTAAACTAAATACTAACCAAAGTTGCTAGTTATAAAAAAGCGCTTATTTTTAAGTACAAAGTCTTAAATTTTCGTGCCTAGCAATACGCAGAACTGGGCATTTTGTATCAAAATAATACGATTGAAGGCACTAACTAGCAACTTGCGTTACTAGAGTTAATATTAGTATTTATTATTACTGTATATGAATACAAAAGGAGAATATTTTAAATGGCTCGAAAGAATAAAAGACCATTGGGATTTGGATGTGAGCATGAACAATACTCAAGATGCTCTATTTGTTGTGTTGTACCACCTCACATGCTAGAGAAGATGGTCGTAAATGGTAATGAGCAACAACGTAATTGGGCGTTTCATACCTTAAATATTTCGTCACAATTCCGAGGACGGCGAAATGTAGTAGGTGCAGTCAATTTTGCAGTTTCTCCTGGTGAAAAGCGCCGCACTATCTACGATGCTAAAAGTTCTGAACAACTCCCTGGTACACTGATACGTGGTGAAGGCGATCCTCCTTGCAACGATATCGCAATTAACGAAGCTTACGATTGTGCTGGAGCTACCTACGATTTATTTTATGAGGTATTTGAGCGTAATTCCATTGATCATAAAGGGCTGCGTTTAGACTCGACTGTGCATTACGGTGTTAAGTATGATAACGCCTTTTGGAATGGCGACCAAATGGTTTATGGTGATGGAGATGGTGAAGTATTTCAACGTTTTACTAAGTGCATTGATGTTATTGCTCATGAACTAACTCATGGTGTTACTCAGTATGAAGCTGGTCTGCAATATTTTGGCGAATCTGGAGCACTAAATGAGTCATTCTCTGATGTATTTGGCTCATTAGTGAAACAACGAGTTAAAAAACAGACTGCTCAACAAGCTGACTGGATTATTGGAGAGGGTATCTTTACAGATAAGGTGAAGGGTGTGGGTATTCGTTCTATGAAAGCACCGGGAACAGCATACGATGACCCTGTCTTAGGTAAAGACCCCCAACCAGCACATATGAAGAATAAATATACTGGTTTTGAAGATAATGGGGGAGTACATATCAACTCAGGTATTCCCAACCGTGCTTTTTATTTAGCAGCAACAGAAATTGGCGGTTATGCTTGGGAAAAAGCTGGAAAAATTTGGTATATGGCTTTATGCGATCGCTTGCGTGCTAGAACTAACTTTAAACGCGCTGCTAATACAATGATTCAAGTTGCTGGTGAACTATATGGTAACGGGAGTAAAGAGCAGAATGCAGTGCAAAAGGCTTGGAAAGAAGTAGGAGTGATTTAAAATCATAAATTATTAAAAATTAAATTTCTGATTTTAAATTCATAATTTATCTTTTGTCGTTGTTTTTTATTGTTAAACTGGGAGATAAAGCTTTATCTTTCCAGTATTTTTTTTATAGCAAAAGCTAGTACTACGGAGAGGAAAATGCGGATATCACTTCAGCGTACAGGCGGTTTTGCCGGAATCACTAAGAAAGCCATTGTTGACACTGCTAATTTATCTTCTGAGGAAACTCAGCAACTATCTCAACTCTTGGAAGCCGCCAATTTTTTTCATTTACCTACAGTAATTAATGCTCCTAGTAACCAGGCTGACCGTTTTCAATACATTTTAACTGTGGAAGAAAATAATCAACAACACACAGTAAAAGTAACTGAGGCTGCACTACCAGTAACTTTAAAACAATTAATTGAATGGATAAACGCTAGACAAAATTAAAAATAATAACTATTGAAATTGGTAATTGGTAAGAATTGAATTCAGAGAATATTTTATTTATAATATCAAGTCCGGCTAATTGCTTACGATATAAAGCGTAGTCATTGAGTTTATATAATTGGTTTTTCCCATTACCCATTACCCATTACCCATTACCGATCTCAATGAATAATATAAGTGTTCAAGCGGGCATAATATGATTCATAATTTCAAAGAGTATCCCAACTTTTACCTTTATAACCATATTGAAAGATTTCTGGATGCAAAATTTCTGCTAGAATTTCTAATGAATCTACTAATCTTGGACCGGGACGATTGAAGTAAGAATTGCCATCAGTTATGTAGACTCTACCAGTTTGATTAGCATGTAAATTCTGCCACTCAGGACGTTTAGTCAACAACTTGGTATCCTGGCGAGTGCGATTTAAATCAAAGCCACAAGGCATGAAAATAATTATATCTGGGTTGCTCGCAATCAAGTTTTCCCATTTTAACTGTGTTGCAGCGTGACCTGTAACGCTAAATAAAGGCTCTCCACCTGCGAAAGTGACTAATTCAGGAATCCAATTACCAGCAACCATTAAAGGATCAGTCCACTCAATACAGGCCACTTTGGGTAACTTTTCTGTTTGGTAAAGTCCTTGTGTTTTTTGAGCAACTATTTTCACACGAGCTTCTAAGTTTTCCAGCACCTTGAGTGCATCTACTTGGAAAGTGTTAGCTACTCGCTCAATATCAGCCCAGACATCATTAAGAAAATTAGGTTGTAAGGAAATAATTTGCGGTGATGCTTGTGTCAGTTCGGCTACAGCTTTTTTTACTTCGGATAAACTAACAGCACAGACATCACATTGGTCTTGAGTAACAATGTGAGTGGGTTGTAACCGCTCTAAAACGTCCGTTTTGATTTCGTATATACTGAGAGCAGATTGTATTATTTTATTAACTTCGTCGTGGATTTCACCGCTAGAGATATTGCTCTTGAGTCTAGGTTGAGTACAAATAGGACGATCTTGTATTTCTGGAGGGTAGTCACACTCATGCGATCGCCCAACAACAGCATCAGTTAAATCCAGTATGGCTAGAATCTCAGTTCCACTAGGAATTAGGGAGATAATTCTCAAGTTACTATTGCTCATCGCTTTATCCCGACAACAGTTGCAGATAGCCTAATTGTCTCAAAATCACAAAAGCTTGGTATCTGCCTGTGGGTGGGACAGGGGGAGGAAGATAGATGGGGAGGTGTTAGGAGTCAGGGCTATTTCATTCTCATCCAGGCCTTCTGGTGAATTAATTCTGAGGCTAATAGCAAAAGTCGGTTCCGACTGTTTAGTGGGAAATTAGTCCGTTAAAACGGACTTAAACTATGCAGCCCTGAACTAAAGTTCAGGGCGGTTTATATCTAAAATTAAATAGCTCTGTGTCACGAGTAGTAAACCACTAACCACTAACAAATAACAACTTTATCTGTTAATGATAATTATAATTTAGGAATAGACTTGAGACAAAATCTACTTTTTCAAAACAATTAAGAAAAAACTATTATTTCTGGTTATCCCAAAGAATATGTAGTAATTATAGTTAGAAACAGGGATTTTAATTTCCAGTCAAAATGCAACATAATCTCACTTTTATTCATGGACAAAAAATGCAGTTAGTATCAACTGGAGATATTAAAAAACACAGGCGAGTAGAAGAAGCACTCTACAAAAGAGAGATTTGTCTGCGAAAGCAAAGTAAAACTTTAGTTCAACTAGCCAAAAGCAAGACTTTACAACAAGGAAATCTTAAAGCAGCGTTAAGGGAAATCACAGAAGCAGCGGCCCAAACAATAGAAGTAGAGCGAGTCAGCGTCTGGTTATATAATATTGACCATTCCAAAGTTGAATGTGTCGATCTATATGACACAATTACCAAGCTTCATAGTAGTGGAATGTCGCTTTTAAAAGCAAATTTTCCTGCATACTTTCATGCTTTGGAAGAACAACGCAGTATAGCGGCTCATGATGCTTGCAATGATGATAGAACCCAAGAATTATCAGATCAATATTTGTCTGCATTTGGTATTGCATCTGTATTGAATGCACCGATTTGGTTAGGAGGTCATTTGGTGGGAGTGGTATGTCACGAACACATTGGCCGGATTCGTCAGTGGACATTAGAAGAAGAAAACTTTGCAGGTTCGATCGCTGATTTTGTAAATTTAGCCATAGAAGCTAGCGAACGTAAAGCCGCAGAAGAAGCGCTACAGCAGAGTGAAGCAGAGTTTCGGGCAATTTTTGAGCGCTCCTCGATTGGAATTGGATTGGTAGATATGAAAGCGCGGATTGTGGATATAAATCCGACATTGTGTCAGATCCTGGGCTACAGTCGAGAAGATTTATTTGGTAAGCGTTTTACAGATTACATTTTCAAGTCAGAGGGAGATTTAGAACTCTATAAACAACTGACTTCGGGAAATTGCGATCGCCTAGAGATGGAAAGGCGCTTTTTACATAAGAATGGTCAATTTGTTTGGACTTTGGTGAGTATTTCTTTGATTTTGAGTCAAAATGCTGAACCTGAGTATTTCCTCGCCATGATCGAGGACATTACCGAACGCAAGCACACAGAATTAGAACTCTGTGCAAGTAAAGAAGCAGCAGAAGCTGGAAGCCGTGCCAAAAGCGAATTTTTAGCAACTATGAGCCACGAATTACGAACGCCTCTAAATGCAATTATGGGGTTGTCTCAGTTGCTACAACAAGAAATGGTGGGGACTCTCAACGATAAGCAAAAAGAGTATGTCAATTGTATTCATAGTAGTGGCGAACATCTACTGGCATTAATCAACGATATTCTCGATTTGTCAAAAGTAGAAGCAGGTAAAGAGGAACTATTTTTATCTCAATTGTTAGTACAAGATTTGTGTGACTATGTAATATCTACAGTCCGCGATCGCGCTGAAGAAAAAAAACTACAACTGATCACCAAAATTGATCAACAAGCAGAATTTTGTATTGGTGATGAGCGGCGAGTCAAGCAAATGCTACTCAATCTGTTGACTAATGCGATTAAATTCACCGCAGTAGGTAAGGTGTGCTTAGAAGTAAAAAAAGTACCTCAAGGTATAATATTTACAGTATCAGACACAGGCATTGGGATTGATTCCAATCAGTTTAAATTCTTATTTGAACCTTTCAAACAACTTGATAGTCGCCTCAATCGTCAGTATGAAGGCACAGGTTTGGGTTTGGCCTTAACACGCAAGTTAGCACGTTTACATGGTGGTGATGTCACAGTAAAATCGGTGCTAGGAAAAGGTAGTCAATTTACATTGTTCTTGGCAGATCAAGCCTCTTCACAAGAGCAGATATTCGGTGTTGACAACAAGCAGGATTTTGAACAGCAAGATTCAATAAAAATACATAGCTTTGCCACCAACAAAGTAGCAACTAATGTTAATTATTCTTCATCCGATGGAAATTCATGCCAACCTAAATGCAAGGAGGATTACTCTGCAACTTCTCCACGACTAACTCCTCATTACCCTGCTAGTTATGTCCCAAAAAAGATTTTGTTGGTGCAAAATGAAGAACAGACTGCCATGTTGCTGCGAGATTATCTTCAAGCAATTGGCTACTATGTAGAGTGCATCAGCAATAGCAGTGATTTTTGGGAACAAGTCCAAAACCAAAAGCCTGATTTAATGTTGTTGGATTTAGAATTAGCCGGAGAAATGAACCCATGGGATTTGTTGAGTACAGTAAGACAAAACCCAGATTTGCAAGATTTAATTGTGGTTCTTCTCACATCAAATACGATCGCAACAAACAATGATTATCCAAACTTAGATTGCTGTTATGCCAACACTACATCAGATGCATTACGCGATCGCGCACTCCAAGCTGGTGCTAATACATGTCTGTCCAAGCCCATTGGTATTGTTCAAATTGAATCAATACTGATGCAATATTTTGGGTAGGTTGGCACAAATCGACCTGTGAAACGCAGAGGCACGCGGAGAAAAGCGCGGAGGTTCGCAGAGTTTTTTGTGTAAAATTAGCTTTAGTAGTTAGTGATTGGTTGTCTTTCCATATCCTCAAAGTACATCAATTTACTCCTGAGTAGAATAAAATTGTTGGGCGTAAAAACGAGCATATCTGCCTTCCTTGGATAATAGAGAGGTGTGAGTACCAGATTCAACTACTTGTCCTTGTTCTAGAACGAGAATCGTGTCTGCGCGGCGAACGCTGCTGAGGCGATGGGCAATAATAAACACAGTACGGTTGTGCATCACTCGCTCAAGTGCTTCTTGAACTAGTGCTTCTGATTCCGAATCTAGGGCGGAGGTCGCCTCGTCCAGGATGAGAATTCGCGGATTGTTAACTATTGCTCTGGCGATCGCTAGTCGCTGGCGCTGTCCTCCCGATAGGTTCACGCCACGCTCGCCCACCCAGGTATGATAGCCTTGAGGAAATTGGGTGATAAAAGAGTGAGCATTAGCAATTTTTGCGGCTTCCTGAATCGCTTTTAAATCTAATTCCTCCTGACCGTAACCAATATTTTGGGCGATCGTTCCTGAAAATAAGGTAATTTCTTGAGGTACGATTCCAATTTGACGGCGGAGGCTATTTAATTTCACATCACGCAGATCAATATCATCAATCAAAATTCGACCTGACTGAGGATCGTAAAAGCGAAGTAAAAGATTAATTAATGTCGATTTTCCGGCTCCAGAAGAACCAACCAAGGCGATGACATCGCCAGGAGAAGCACGTAAACACAGATCCTTGAGAACTGGCTGAGTGCGATCATAAGCAAAACTAACATGACGATACTCTACCTTACCAACAACTCGTGGCAGTTCCTTACCATCTGGTTTTTCGCTGATACTAGGCTTTTTGGCCATTAGTTCAAAGATGCGTTCGACGGAAGCTTCGGTCTGTTTGTACTCGTTGTAATTGCTAATCATCAGGTCAATAGGCTGGATTAGTAAAGCCACAGCAGTCAAGAAACTGATAAACCCTTGAGAAGTCAAGTTTCCTTGAGAAATTTGCCATCCTCCCAATAAAAACAGCAGCATAATACTAACTGCTTCCAAAAAACCTATCACCGGAAACTGAATCGATTTGAGTTGTTGAGCGCGATACCTAGCCTGACGATTGTATTCTGCTTCTTGGTTGAACCGCTTTACTTCATACTCTTGTGCTGCAAAAGCCTGAACAATGCGAATACCGCTAAATACTTCAGTTAGGAGTGCAGACAGATTAGAAACATGATTTTGACTCTGGCGAGATAGAACCAGTAATCGCTGACCAAATAGTCCGATTAACCAAGCCATTAAAGGAGCCAAGATCAAACCTGCGAGAGTCAGCCTCCAATTCAGGTAGAGCATGTAAGCGGGAATAGCTATTAACTGCAAGAAATTGGAAAGAAACTGATGAGATAGCTTGTCAACTATCTCGCCTACTCGGTCAATATCTTCAGTGAGGCGATAAGTAAGATCTCCCGTCTGTGTAGTTTCAAAGTAATCCAATCCCAGTTTGTGCAGGTGAGCGTAGACTCGCTTACGCAAGTTTAAAACCATGTTGAGAGCAGCAGCGATCATAAAGATATTCTGCCCATATTGGCAAAGCCCTCGCACCAAGAATACTAGAGTGGCTAGTCCGAGCCAGTACGCAATCTGGTTAACATTTCCCTGACCAACAAAAAAAGCGACCTGACCTGCTAGGTAGGGCAGTGCTAGGGTAAATAACACAAATCCTAAAATACAAACTAATCCCCGAATTAACAGAGGCCATTCGGGCCACAGATAAGGTAACAGTTGCCAGTAACTAGAGCGGACTTTCATTTTTTATTGGTAAGGTTTCAGTTTTGTAGGGTGCGTTATCTTTTTCTACTTGTGTGTACACTATAGGTTTACTGTTTCCTGTTCCCTGTGTTTATTGAGAATTAGCAGCTTTAGCAGCAATATCTACTAATTTTCACCCAGATGGGTTAGCAGAAAGCGGGCAATTCTATCAGATGCACCAGGTGAGCCAAATCGCTGAGGGCCATTTTCTTTGCACTTGGCGAGGTAGTCCCCATCTTGCAAAGTTTCGACTAATCGTCGAGCTGCTTGCTGGAGAATCTCAGGAGTTGCGGGCTTTGTGCCAATAGTTTGGGCATTTATACCTAACAGCCGTGTTTGCGCTTCTGCAAATTGATAGGTAAATTGCGGGCCTTCTCCGGGAATTTGGATCACAGGTTTACCGATCGCAACTGCTAAATCCACTGCCAATCCTGCCATACCAATCACGAGGGTAGAGTAACATACAATGTCACTGAAGGCATCTGAGTAACATCTAACTTCCACAGGAGAACCTCCAGCAGAAAAATAGGTGAGTATGCCTTGCTTGTGCTGCCAACCTTGACTTTTGGCAATGTCATCTAGTTCCTGCATCAAATCTGGTACCAAGGCTGCATAAAACTGGACTTCTTGTCCAGACGCCACTTTGGCAATTTCTAAGACCAGTTGCAACTGCAAACGGAAATTTCGTGCGGCTTCAGGCATTCGAGATCCTGGCAAAAGGGCGATCGCAGGAACATTTGGTTTGCGATCCAAGTTTTTACCAGTGGGAACGAGCCGATCTAAAGCAGGGATACCACCAAACTTGGCTTTAGTTATACCTTGCCGTTGCAGATCATCAGCCGTATATGCATCTCTAGTGAAAACTGTCAAGCATCGAGAAGAATTAAGATCGTGCCACAGAAGCGGATTGAGACGCAATTTCCCTTCGTAAAGTGCCGAAAGACAAGAAATAAAAGAGACAAAGGGACGCTTTGTTAAATAAGCAAATGTCTGGGAGATAAAATCCCCAGTAGCCATGATCAAATCGCAGTCGGGAGCATAGTGCAACACCGCTTGTAACTGTTGCCAGGTTAACCCAATTAATCCCGATTGAAAATCTTTGAGCAAATACAGACGCCTCATATAGAAGAATCCCCCAGAGGGCATTTTTTGCGTCGGGCCAATGATCGGGATGTTCAAGTTGCGGTAAGCTTTTCCTTCTCCCACAATCGGCATTGCTGCCATTTCAATAGAAGGACATAATTGACCCAGGGTTTGAATAACATGAGAGGTGTGGTTGTCCTCTCCATGGCCGTTACTGATAAATAAGATTCGCTTAGAAGACATATTAGGGATCAGAGATTGTAGATTGGGCGTCAACCGCCCCACCCACAAGGGGATGGGGCTTGTAACTAGCCGAAAGATCCGGCTGAAACATACGGCATATTGACTGATGCCTGCTCCTCTGTTCCTTGGGTAGAGGAGAGAATATAGTCATCCCTGACATTGTTAGCAGCATTGAGATCCGCGTGTGTCCGATGTCCACAGTTTTTACAATGGAATCTGGACTTGTGGCGATTTGTCCGTCGAATGTGCTTACAGATCAGGACTTACGCAAAAGTTGCCAAAAAGCTTAATTTATTGTAGACGCGCAGCGGCTTGCCATAGGGGGCGATCGCATAAGTATTATTTCTATTGTGAATAACGTGAGTTCGCCTATCATCCATTGGTGTATCTATCTTGCTATGATTCGCGTTAGTGTGAGGCGTTTGGCATAAATTTTTACCGCTCACAACTTTTGAAACATCCTCTAATAATGTGAAGACAAAATGACAGATAACCTTTTTATACATGGTGTTGCAAGTGGAGATCCACTCGAAGATCGAGTGATGATTTGGACGCGAGTTACTACACCTAGAGCCGAACCAGTGGAAGTCAATTGGAAAATAGCAAGCGATTGTGACTTGAGCAAAATTATTGCTTCTGGTACAGCCTTAGCTCAAGCGGATGCAGACTATACAGTTAATGTTGATGTAACTGGCTTGGAGGCTGCAACTCAATACTTTTACCAGTTTGAGGCACTCGGACAAAGATCACGCGTTGGCAGAACCAAGACATTGCCGACAAACAATGTTCAGCATCTGCGTTTCGCCCAAGTGTCCTGCGCGAAGTTTAACGCTGGCTTCTTCAACGCCTATAGTTGCATTGCAGCACGTGATGACCTTGATTTTCTACTGCATCTGGGCGATTACATTTACGAAGCCTCGAACAAACCACCAGCAAGCCAGACACCAGGGGCAGATATCGGTCGCCCTTTCGACCCGCTTCACGAGTGCAAGACACTTGAAGATTACCGCCGCCGCTATGCTCAGTATCGCCGCGACCCTAACGTACAAAGTCTCCATGCAGCGTTACCATTGATTGCTACCCTTGATGATCACGAATTCGCTGATGGTGCATGGCGTGATGGCGCTAGTGAACATAAAGTAGAACGTGATGGCGATTGGGCTAACCGTCGTGCGATCGCATTCCAAGCACGTTGGGAATGGTTGCCAGCACGCAAGCCAGATCCCACCGATTCACAAAGAGTTTACCGTAAAATATCGCTGGGTGGATTAGCGGATTTACTATTAATTGACACTCGTACTCGTCGTGACGAGCCTGTGCCACCGCCAGCAATGTTTGAACCAGCACGGTCTGCTCTGGGTGGTGAACAACGTAGTTGGTTGCTGCAACAGTTCGATAGATCCAATGCCCAATGGAAGTTATTGGCAAACCCATCGGTGATGGCAACAACCTGGAGTAAAGATTTTCCACCAACAATTAAGCAAGCACTTCTGAAGCTAAAGCTGATTGATGTTGACGGCATTGGCCCAGATTATGATCAATGGGACGGCTATCCTGTTGAGCGTGATTTACTTCTGTCGCACTGGCAAGAAAATCAGATCCAAAATGTTGTTGTACTTAGTGGTGATGTCCATGTTGGACTAGCGGTTGAGCTAAAGCGAGATGCCTTCAACGAAACAGAAGAACCAATTGCTGTCGAGTTTGTGACTGGTAGCTTGACTTCACAGAACCTTGACGACAAAATGGGTTGGGCCGCACGCACAGAGTCTATCCCCGTTGAGCAAGAGGTAATGAAGACTTTTCCCCACATTCGTTGGTGTGACTTTGACAGTCATGGTTATAACATTATTGATGTCACTCCCGAACGAGTTACAGCACAATGGTGGGCTGTTGATACAGTATTGCGTCCTAGTAACGCTGAAAGACTGATGGCGACATGGATGGTTGAGTCAGGTAAGCCAAAGCTAACTAAAGTATAGTCAAAGGTAAACCAATACTGCATCGCGGCAACCGTGCTTTAAGCCGTTGCGCGGTTATGGTTATTTGAAAAAGAGGCAAGGGAGCAGGGAGCAGGGAGCAGGGAGCAGGGGAGAAGGTTCAGATGGGGATTCGACCCCAACTGTTGCGCCAGCTTCTCGCAGGGTACGAGAACCACTTAACAGAAGTGAGGGACAAGGGACCCATGTTCCGCTCCGCTCCACGGCACTTTGAAGGGGTCATTTCCCCCTGCTCCCTGCCCCCTTCAAAGTGCCTCTTCGTTGACTGATTTATAAGCTTTTTCTTTGCGATCGCTCTAAATGGCGATCGCTAGGATCAAGTTTATCGTACATTTTTAATGCTATTCTAGGAAAAAACTTCTCTAGTACTAAACCTGCTAATTGAAAGATTAATGCTGGCTTGTAGATTAGATAAACAAGACCAGCAACCAATAAAGGTAATGCTATATACCAACGATCAAGTAAATACCAACCACCTAGAGAGAATTCTTCAGAAATTCCTAGAGCAAGGGTGAAAGCATCAGGTACAGAAAAGAGTAAAGCGGCTATGGGGATAAACGGTAACAGAAAGCAAATAAACAATAGTCCTATTAAAGATGCAATGCCACTGCGATCTTGTAGTTTGGGTGGTAGCCAAACAGCAATAATTCGATAGCCATCTAATGGGGGAATTGGCAGCAAGTTCAACAGCGCCATGATAAACTGCAAATTAATAAAAACGGCAATAAATGCAGAGAACCAGTGCGGTAAGTTCCAAGTAATGCTGAGATGAAATACGGGAACTAACAGCAATCCAAAAAGTATACTGGCGATCGGCCCTGCTGCTGCGGTAGCACTTGACCACAAACGATTGCGAATTGCATCAAATTCAATATAGACTGCTGCACCAGGTAAAGCTATTCCACCTGTTACTAGGAAGAAAGCAGGCAGGATGATACTGTGTAGGGGATTGATATATCGGCGCGGATCGAAGCTTAAATAGCCTTTGTCTTTAACTGAAGAATCCCCACCCCAATAAGCTACAATCGCGTGTCCAAACTCATGGCAACTAATAGCAAAAATCCACAATAAGCACGCCATCACTGAAGCCAGCAATTTAATTCTAGCTGGGTAAAACTTGCTTAGTGAATCTTCCGAAATATATATTGGGAATTTTTCTCCCTCACGATTGATGTAAAAAGGTTCATCCCAGTTTCGTGTTTTAGTCCTACTTTGAAGGACTTTAGCAACTCCGTATAAATCGAATCGTTCACACCCAACAAATTGAGGTTGGATGGCGAATTTACCAGTTTTATCGATATATCCACACTTATCGTTTTTGCCGACAACTGCAAGCCCACTGGAAAACAGATATGGTATTACATCCTTCCGTTCAACCAGCTGGGGATACTCTTTAAATCTTGATCTCAAGTAGTCATCTGGATTTGGGTCAAATTCTGGTTTAATAACAATTTTGCCAGTTTTATCGATAAAACCAATCTTGCCATTGGAGACTACCAAACCACGTTCTTCAAAGAGGCTATCAGCATAATCGAATTGCGGACTGACAACAAACTTGCCTGTTTTGTCAATGTAGCCCCATTTTTTGTCTACTCGGACAGATGCTAATCCTTGTGAAAAGCTTTGGCAGCCATCAAATTGTGGTTTAACAACAACTTTTCCTTGTTTATCCTGAAAGCCACATTTTGACCCTGCTGAAGATAAAAATGAGTATTCAGATGTTGCTACCACAGGAGGGACATCACGTTTTTCTTGCCAAGCCCACAACGGTATCTCAATAATGGCAAGTTCTTCCTGAAATTCTTTAGCTAATAAAGGTGGATTGTAGAAGTTGCCAACTAACTGACCTGATTTATCCCAATCATAGATTATGGGATCACCGATGATTTGCCACCCTGATTTATCTCTAACACTCAAATTGAGGCTTGTTATTCCTTGAAAAAATTGAATTGGAAACTTGTTGATAGGCTGGATAATCCATTTACCTTCTGGATTAATTACACCCCATAAACCACCAACTCGAACAGTTGCTACACCGCCAGAAAATTTCTGAAATTTCTCGAATTTGTATGGAATTACTAATTTTCCACTAGGATTGATAAATCCCCATTTACCCTTGAGTTTGACACCTGCCAAGCCTTCCGAAAAAGAACTTGAGTAGTCATTGTAATCATCGCCCTCAGGCTTTTCATCATGAAGAGAAAATGACTCACCGACCATATCGTACTGTGGGGAAATGCTTATCTGCCCTTTAAGGTTAATGAATCCCCATTTTTTATCGACTTTTACAGGTGCAAATCCCTCAGAAAACTTTCCCGCTTCATCAAACTGGGGTTCAATAACTAGCTGTGCAGATTGGTTCACATAGGCATACCCACTTCTAACTCCGCTCATCTGAAATTTTACAGGATATAAGTTTTCAGTTTTAGTTTCATATCCTTTCTGCAACATACTCATAGGATATGATTTTTCAGTCTGGGATATGTGGATAATTTGAAAGGCGATCGCACCTACTAATGCCAGCAAAAACAGAACAACCAAACAAGTCCTTCTCTGGAACCCCATTAGTAGAACTTCTCCTTATCATTAGTAAATGTAGCGACTACTATTCTTGACTACCCAGTAGCAGCAAACTTTATAATCTCATAATTCTAGATATTCTCATAGATGATTTTGATAAAAGATACACTGCGATTTGCGTTCGCGTAGCGGACTGGAAGCCTATCGCTCTCCAAAGAATAAGTTAAGTTCTGGTAATACACAACTTATTATCTTGCTTGCCCAGCATTGGCTATTTCACTTTACAGGATGGTACATTTGTTTAAGTTCCACTAGGTTCTTAACTTTTGAAAAATCTGCCATGCTGAAATTACTTTTCCTTGCATGAGCGCAGCAACTCCATTCAAAGCTTGAATCTCTTTCACGTCGGGGTTTTTAGCCAAGCTCGGTTGCAGAGATTTTTCAGCTGCACTAGGCTGCCAATTATATAGTTGGACAAATGCTAAATATGCCCAAGCATAAGGATTTTCCGAGTCTAGCTGAGTGACTTTTTCTAAAGCTTCTGTTGCACCATTCACTCTTTTTTGCAACACATTTGCTAAAGCCAAAGCATAAGCCCAATCGCGGTTTTGCGAAACATGCTGCAATCGATATTGCAAACTCAATCGCGCCTGTTCCACATAATCTTGGATGGGATCGTATTGATTGATACGTCCAATTTCTGCAAATAATTGCTCCAATGCCTTTGTACCTTGAGGTAAAGTTGCTGCTAATCTCTGCAATTGTGTAATTAAATCGAGTTCTGGTGCGATCGCAGGAGCGGCTTGTTGATCAATTTTCAGAGTCACTTTTGGCACAGGAATTGTGTAAGTTTCTCCCGAAATTCGGTTGAGATAAGTAGCCTCTAAAGTATAATCTCCCGGTACAATCTCAGCAGATGGTAACATTGCTGTCCTTTCTGTGACTTGGAATGTACCTTGGGGTTTGTTTGCACCTGCGTATAAATTTCCCATAGCGATACCGTGATCATGTGTCCATAATCTCTCTCCTCCTAGAGAAGTTTGGGAAGTGAGGTTTCTCCAAGTAAGTAATACTATTCCATTTTGCAATTCTTCCCAAGCACCATTCCACTGATAACTTACAGGTACTGGTTTTCCTGGCGGTGCTTTTTCTGGTACTGTGACTTGTAACAAAGCAATCTTCGCTTGCGGTTGGTTTTGGGAAATTGCTTTGACTTCTATCGGTGGTGTTTTTTGATGATAAAGATTTATAGTACCGCCACCGTCAACCCAAGATTTGTGGAGTTGGAAGTTGTCATCTTGCTCTACAGTTTTAACGATGAGAGCTTGGGCTTTGGGAACTGAACCTTGTTTACCAGTTTTGCTCAGAAACCACTCAAGCGATCGCGCGTCTTGTTTGACAAATTTCTTTTTGCTTCCTACCTGTCGTCCATAAACCTGGGAATTTGCCAATCTCCCATAATAATTCAAATTATACTGGTTGATTTTTTTGGTTGATGGCAATACTCCCAATGTGGAACGCAAATATGGTTCTGTGGTGATGATCTGGGCAATAATCTGGCGATGAGGTAACTCCTGTTTCATATTAGGATAATGCTCGGCATTAGGACTCAAAGCTAATTTCATCCAATCACCAGCAAAATTGCCAATTGGGAACAAGTTAAACAGCATTAAAAGCACAGCTAAACCAAAAGTACCCCAACGAATACGCCGTCCCCACAGACTCCGGAAGCGAGTTAATCCATATGCTAAAAATACTGACAATACAGGTAAATAAGGTAATACGTATCGCGGATCTTTGTTTGGGTTCAAAGATGAAAGTAAGTAAGCACCGATGAAAAAGATTGCTAGCCATTTAAGTGAGGGTAAAGGGGATGTGTCGCTACGGGAACGGTGTGATGTGGAGATTTTTTTGATCTCCCTGTTTTCCACTGAGCGTCCCCAATAGAGTAGCAACGCAAATATCGGTATAACTAATAACGGTAACGAAATATGTTCTGGCAATTGTTGCCAATAGTAAGTCCAAGCTTGCAGTGTATTCAGAGGTGCATCACCTTCAGCAATAGCAGAATCTATCGTTGCTCGTTTGCCAGATGTAATAATCAGTAACCAATTGGTGCGATACCAGGGACTCAAAACCAATACTGACAAACATAAAGCACCAATTAATTGCGCCAACTGTTTCCAACGCCGTTGACGAAAAGCGCCGAATCCTATCCATACTATTGGTGTCAGCAGAAAAAATAACGCTGTCTGCTTCACCATTAATGCCAAACCCAAGGATAATCCAAAAGCTGCTGCTAATAGAACAGGGTGTGGGGAGATGGGGAGAATAGTTTTAGACTCTTGACTCTTGACTTTCCAAACGGTGAGGCAAAAAAAACTGAGGGTGACGACAGTCGCGAGGGGATAATCGAGGAGAAAATCTAAGCGTAAGACATAAAGAGCAGGTATGACTTGACAAAGTGCAGCAGCCCACAAACCGACAATTTCGCTAAATAATATTGCACCTAATCCATAGACTGAGCCTAACAAAATAGCACTGAAAAACAGCATCATCAATGCAGCTTGATCTGGTCCAGTGCCAAAAATATTTTGGACAATAGCCCCAACAATGTAAGTTAAAGGGGGGATCTTAGACGATAGCATCCAAAAATTTTGCCACCATTGGCTATCCCACCATTGGGGATGCTGTAATGCTTGTAAATAAATCAAAGTACCAGTTAAATAATCTGCTTGATCCCAAGCTGGAACGGAATTGTCTAAACTAAACCAGATGCGATCGCACACTGCACCCAATAGCCAAATAATGCCGAGTATCAGTAAGTATTTAAACTGTTTGCGCTGATATTTTGGATGACTCATGAATCAGGAACACCGTAAGGGTTAGTTAGAGATAGCCATGCAATTAAAACACACATCCGCATGCTCACTTCATGCATTTGTTCGTTTAGAGGATGTTTGAAAAGTATTGGGCGAATATAATTCGCTACTACACAAACTAAGTCCGCGCAGGCGGACTAACCGAAAATCAAGCTTTTTGAACCCACGCAGGTGGGTTTTGTATGTGTAGCCGCGACTTCCAGTCGCCAAGGCAAGTAATAAATTAGACTTTTCAAACATCCTCTTAGAGCTAATGCGTTCTGAAAACATAATTTCTAATTGGTATGAATTGCAAAGAAACTTGTTCACTTTAGTTGTGCGTGATTACATTGTGGACAATCTCACCAATACTTGTGCTGCCTAGTACACATGGATGGGATTTTTTGTCAATGCGTAAGTCCTATAGTCAACCCAAAAGAATTGCTTTTTTATGACTTTTTCAGCAAGCCCTAATTAGGGTAAGGGATATACCTCAAACTCCAAAAAATCGCTGAAACCCAGATATATCAATCAAACAACTAAATAAAAGTTAAATTATTGCTGTATATGGCTTTGAGGCTTTTTGGAACACGAAAAATGTCTAAGTCCCGTTAACCAAGCAGTATTCGCATAAGATAACCTTTGTAGAGACGGGAAATTTCACGCCTCTACATGTAAGTTGGGCAAGCTGCGGGAGTTGACAAAGAATTCACAGGCGTGGTGTTGGCTGCTACTAATACCACATCTCCGGATTGATCAATTACCCAACCTGTAGCTTCGACAATTTGATTGGGAATTGGCGAGTTGGATAATGGCTCTCCTCCTTTTGATATTTCCCGATGATCAAGACTTACCCAAGGCAGAGGTACAATATTCTGAGTGCTGAATGCTTCGTTTGGTAAATATGGCAAACCACCACGTCCAGTGAAGACAAAACTATTGGTTTTGTCTGTGGGACAAGCTTGGGCAATTTGTCTTGTGGGATCGACGGGAATATTTGGTAATTCTATTAAACCAGAACTGGGATCAACACTCTCGATGTTGATTTTGACATTGCCATTTAACTGAGAATTTACCCCAAGAGCAGTAATATCACTTAAGGGTGTAAGTCCTGAACGAAACTGCGTACCAAAAATAGCTTTAGTATTGATAGTGATATTACCACCTTTGAATTCTTGAGAATTGGTAGTGATATCACTGTCTTCTTGTGGAACTGCAACTAAACTGTCTGTATTAATATTGATATTGCCACCAGTCACATTGCTTCCTGTAGCATTGGTGGTGATAGCACTGCCACGACGTAAGATTAAAGTTCCAGAATTTATATTAATATTTCCTTGTCCGCCTGTAGTTGTAGCGGTGAGTTTGCCTTTATTGTCCAGGAGGATGTCGTCAGCTGTAATATTAAGGTTGCCTCCCCTGCCTGAACCTTGGTTGTTGGCATTAATTTCTCCTCCATTCTTGACAGTCAACTTCCCTGTGTTAATGCTCAAGTCGCCTGCACCACCAGACCCTTCACTTGTAGCTAGTAGGGTGCTGGGAATAACCTCTCCATCCGCACCAATGCCAGAACCACTCACTGTGACAGATTCCGAGGCATTAATATCTAATGTTCCCGCTTGTCCTTGACTACCGTCAACAGAAGCAACTGAAATAGCAGCGCCGTCTTTGACGACTAAACGCTGGGTGTTGATGATTAAATCCCCTCCCTTGCCTGTGGCTGTTGTAGTTGCTCCTGTAGCAGTTCTGGTTTGGGCAAGTAAGCCACTGGGGAAAGTAATATTATCTACCACTATTAAACCTGTTGCTTCCACGGATTCAGAGGCATTCACGATCAAAGTTCCCCCATCACCAGCACTAAGAGTAGAAGTTGTGATTTGTCCACCATCACGGAGAATTAGGTACTTGGTGGAAATATTGACTGTTCCAGCATCCCCGGCATCTTCGTTAGTACCGAGACTCCTAGCACTGAGGCGAGAGAAATCTCTGCCTCCCAGTACCTGCACAGATTCAGAGGCATTTACAGTTAAATTTCCTCCTGAGCCAGAACTAAAAGTAGACGTGTCTATCACTCCACCATCACTGACAATCAACCGCTTTGTTGCAATTATTATGTCACCAGCCGTTCCAGTACCCGTAGTGAAAGTACTTATCTGGCTAGGAGAATCTGGCTTGGAACCACTGACTTCTACAGATTCGGAGGCTGTGATTGTTAGAGGTTGACCTGGTTTATCTCCTGTGGTATTTCCTCCGACCTGTGATGCATCAGTAATCGCAATATTTCTACCACGCAACTGTATAGCTCCATTGCCTTCACCACTGGTATCAATCGAAGACTCTTGTGATATTTGTATATCCTGGAAATTCTGCGCGCCATCGTATCCCAAAGCCCAACCTTCAGTAACGGGAGTTAAACTGACAAAACTGTTAGGGGCGACACTTCCTAGCTCAATTCTTCCTGCGGGTGCTGTTAGTGTGCCACCTTTGATTGATACATCACCACCCAACAGCCCTAAGGTTTGACCAGTGGGAACTTGTAAATCTGACCCTTCTACTTGGATTGGTTGAGCAGTTTGCCCAAATTGCAAACCTATGGGAACGCTGACAGTTAGTAAGGGTGTTGATTGGGTATTAGTGGCACTGAATTGAGTACCATCGGCAAACTTGATACTATCAGCTGTAGTGGCGATAAAAGAACCGTTGACGTTTAATGAGGCATTCGGACCAAAGATAATACCATTGGGATTAATCAGAAAAAGGTTGGCAGAACCGTTGGTTTGAATCAGTCCATCGATGTTTGAGATTGAGCTTCCCGTCACACGGCTAATGATATTGTTAACATCTGAGTCATTGGCGAAAACGGCTGAACCTCCTGTTGGGACAGAAAATTCTTCAAAGCTATGATAAAGGTTGCTACCAACCTTGTTGCCGTTAGTAATAGTAAAGTCTTGGTTATTGGTAGTTGTAACCTCGGTTGATAAAGTTCCATCTGAGGAAACTTGTGCCTGAGTCAAATCGGTTTTCACCAGAAAGCATAGGGAAACTAAACTAGCTATGTAGAAATGCTGATTCCGCTTGTTCATAAACAATTATGAATTAGAAATAATTTGTTTATCCTAAACCAAATCATTTGTTAACAGACCAGGACTTACGCAACTGGCATATTATTTTAAGTTCGTAGTGAGGACTTCAGTCCTCAAAACAAAGGCTATATGCGTAGCGTTCTCGCAGAGTAGCCCTTACTACAAACAAAAAATTTTAATTTTTTTGTGACACTTGCGTAAGTTCTACAGACGTAGCAATGCTACGTCTCTACATTTGGTGAAATGATTTTTCAAAAAAATCTAATCTGGTAGGTTGCGTTAACAATACTGCTCTGATAAGACAAATCGATTGACATTTAAACCCTGTAGAGACGCGTTCGCTTTTAGCGTTCCCCCAGGGTAATTTCGCGTCTCTACATCTTTTTGACCAGATGTCTAAATATTCTCTAACAGATATGCAGCAGTACCTGGATATGGAAGTTTTAGTGCTGAATGCATTATCATACAAAATGGTGGGTTATGGCTTGAGCCATAACCCACCCTACTTTTTGGTAAAACTGGGGAATTATCTTGTAGTAAGCGCTTCAGCGCTGAAGCGCTTACTACAAACTGATAATTTATCTGACTTTTTATGCACTTTCTAACTTAATCGCTAATTCATGTTAGGTTTCACATGGTACGCACAAACCAAAAGACATATATCCACGATATCCCCCTGGACAGTGAACGGCGCATCCCTTTTGGTTAAGCTTTCCTAATTTCCCTTTGTCTAAAAAGTCGCTAGCTTTTGGCTGTGATGCTGAGGCTTGAGTTGTTGCTTTTGGTGTGACTTTAACTACTTCTGATTTAGTTACTTCTGATGGGATTTTTGATGTTGCAACTGTCATTTGATCAGCGATTGCAACAGAGCTAAACATCATCAAGAATGAGAGAGCGGTACCGATTACCAATGATATTGTGTGTTTCATAATTTATCTTCGTTCTAAGTAAAAACATTTGGGTTTGCCCCTTAAATAACACCAATATAGGTGAATGGATTTCCTGAAAGGTTGTGAGAAATAATTCAATTTTTTTGATAATTCGGTCAGGACGCTGAAATTAGCGGCAAAATCGTTATTGGTTATTGGTTATTACGATGAGTTTTCACGTTCATCACAAAGGTGAAAGCGATCGCACGTCATCCAATACGGTTCGGTTAAGGATTTTTCGTCATAATTTTGGGGTTGTAGAGACCCGATATATTGCGTCTCTACAGGGTTGAAATGTCAATAAATTGGTCTTATCTTACTTGAGATTGAGCCATGACGACGCGATCGCGCCCGGTTTTTTTGGCTATATATAAAGCTGTATCGGCGGCTTCTATGACTGCTGCACCTGTTATACCATGTTCTGGATACATAGCTACTCCCAATGACAAACTAATGCAACCAAGTTTCTGACGTTGATGTTGGAGGTCTAAAAGTTTTACTGTTTGGCGAATGCGCTCGGCTCTTTCTTGACAAACTTCTAAAGAACTTTCTGGTAAAATCAACATTATTTCTTCGCCCCCATACCGACAAGCAATATCTGCTTTGCGAATTTGTTTTTTCAAAAATCCACCGAGTTCGCGCAACACAACATCACCTGCTTCGTGACCAAATTTATCGTTGAAGCTTTTAAAATAATCAACATCCATCATAATGATGCCAACATGTTTGTGACTACGTTCGGCGCGGCTGATTTCTCGTTCTAGAGATTCTTCTAAGTAGCGGCGATTAAATAAACCTGTGAGAGGATCACGAATACTCTGCTGTTGCAAAGCTTCAGTGAGTCGTAAGTTGGCTAAAGCTAATGCTACACGTTCGGCGACCTCGGAGGCTAGTTGTTGTTTGGCTGCTGTCAGTTGTCCTGGTTCTGGGGAATGGAAATGCAGCATACCCAAAGCTTCACCCTGAGCCATCATTGGTACACAAAGGGCTTCACCTACAAATGATTCTTCAATGTGGCTACAGTATAAACCCTGTTGGTCTGATGTGGAAAGATGCGATCGCCCCCGTCGCAAAGCCCAACACTGCTTGGCTGAAAATACTGTTTTACTCGCAAGAGTTGAATCACCCCAAGTTGTCACAGCTTCGACTAAATGTTTTGAGGAACTAATAATAAACACTCCACCTGATGTCTGAGGAAACAACGGTTGGATTAACCGAGCAATTACTTTATATGCTTCTTCAAGGGTCAGACAAGCTTGCAAAATATCGCTCATTTGACTGAGTAGAGCAATTTCATGATTGCGTCGTTCGAGTTGTTGCACCCAAGAGGTAAGTTGTTCATTCGCTTGTTGCAAAGCTGCTTCTGCTTGTTTGCGTTCTGTGATGTTGCGGTTGACGCCAATGGTGGCGCTGGGCTGACCATGTTCGTCATACAGTGGGACAAATACTGTTTCGCATACTCCTTGGGTGCGATTCTTGCGAACAAAGTTAATTTCACCAGCCCAGCGATCGCTAGTGTGTAATTCCTCTATAATTTGTCGTGTCAGAACAGCAGGTTCTTCTGGTTTGTGTAATATACCAAGGGTTTTACCTATGATCTCTGCTTTATCATAGCCAAACATATTCTCGGCGGCTCGGTTCCAGTCTATAATCCGACCCAATAGATCAGTAATAATTACACCATCTGAGATGTTCTCAAAAATATAAGCTTGCTGCTGTAAAGTTTGTTCAACACGTTTGCGCTCGGTGATATCTTGAATCTGAGTAATAAAGTATAGTGGTTGACCATGGATATCAGACACTAGCGATACACTTAACATAATCCACAGCACATGTCCAAGCTTGTGTATATACCGCTTCTCTATGTGATAACACCGAATCTCATTAGTCAGAAGTTGACGCACGTAGTCAAAATCAGTTTCTAAATCTTCTGCATGAGTGATATCTTGGCAAGTCTTAGCCAGTAATTCTGCTTCTGAGTAACCGACAATTTCACACAAAGCATGATTTACTTGTAGCCAACTACCGTTTAACCCTACTAAAGCCATACCAATAGCAGCATAATCAAAAGCATTGTGAAAACGCTCTTTACTTTCCCGTAATGCTTCTTCAGCTAAATGACGTTCTTTGATTTCTAGTTCCAACTGCTGATTGGCTTGCTTTAGTTCTGTTAAGTTGGGAATAGTCAGAAATTTAGGAAGCGATCGCGTCAGTAAAATCATGGCACACACTGAACTTGAAGCCGTGATTGCTTTGAGTAATCCCAGCACCCAATACTCTGGGCGCCAAAACATCCAAGTCTCTATTAAATAAAAAGTGCTATTTATTGCAATCAATGCAGCATTTATTATGTATATACACTTATAGATAAAAACTTGTCGTTTGCGAGGAAAATAAACAACCATAATCGGAATTAAGTAATAAGCGAAGGCGATCGCAGAGTCAGATATGGCTTCCAGCCAAGTCAATTGTGCTTGACATAGGTAGTAATGTCCGTATTGCTGATACACCCCGCCTGCCTTTGTTTTACGAGAGTTAGAAAACTAGTTGAAACCTTGGTAGTCAAGACACCATCACTTGTGGTAGCTGCATAAATTTTATACACGTAAAAAAGCGCCTGTAAAATTTTTAACCTTTTCTTTAGGCAAAATCAAATAATTAGCCCCAGAAAAGTTAATATTTATTTAATGCTTATGCTTTTAGTGGGTATTGCTGGATTACAGCGAAAATAACAATGGCACTTCAAAATTCAAAATAGGGTCATTTTCTAGGGCAAGTAACTGTAAGTTAATCCCTACCCATCTTTAGACATTACTAATCATTTTTGGGTAGGTTTTCAACAATTAATTCATCAACAAAATTTCTAAGCCGTTCTTGCCAGTCAGGAACGGCTTTAAGTTTTTCTCTGACTCCTGGTAAAACCTTGAACTGCACAGGGACTTTATCATACGGCACTTGATTATCTGGTTGAAATTTTGTTGTGGGCATAATTAAGTGTAACGTCTGATATACTAGATATTATATCCGATTTGAACAGGTAATTAAATGCTGTTAGGTTTCAAAACCGAATTGAAACTAAATAATCAACAGCGCACAATGTTAAAGAAGCATTGTGGTGTAGCACGTCATGCTTGGAATTGGGGACTGGCTTTAACCAAACAGATACTTGACCATAACAAAGCCAATCCCGACTCTAAAATTAAGTTTCCCACTGCTATTGACTTGCACAAATGGTTAGTAGCACTAGTCAAATCAGAAAATGAGTGGTATTACGAGTGCAGCAAATCTACACCACAGCAAGCATTAATGGCTTTGCGTGAAGCTTGGAAGCGTTGTTTTAACAAGACATCTGGAGTTCCAAAGTTTAAGAAAAAAGGTAGGCACGATTCTTTCACGTTAGAAGGCACAGTCAAAATTCACGGGTTAAACAAGATTCAAGTGCCTGTAATTGGTGTTCTCAAGACTTATGAACGACTACCACAGGTACTAACGAAGTCCGCCACAATTAGCCGTCAAGCTGATAGATGGTTTATCAGTTTTAGAATTGATGTAGAGACAATAAACAAAAACAACACAAATGTTGTAGGCGTTGACCTTGGTGTTAAGTCATTGGCGACTCTTAGCACTGGTGAAGTCATACTAGGTGCGAAGTCCTACAAAAAATATGAATCTAAGTTAAGTAGAATGCAATGGTTGAATCGTCATAAAATTATTGGTTCAGCCAACTGGAAAAAAGCTCAAATACAAATAGCTAGACTGCATAGAAAGATTGCCAACATCCGTGCATCTTCATTGCATAAACTAACAACGCTACTAGCCAAGAACCACGGCACGGTAGTTATAGAGGATTTAAATGTATCTGGCATGATGGCTAATCATAAACTAGCCAAGTCTATTGCGGATATGGGTTTTTATGAGTTTCGCCGTCAATTAACCTACAAGTGCCAGTTGTATGGCTCTAAGCTTGTTGTAGTTGACCGATGGTTCCCATCTAGCAAAACTTGCTCTTACTGTGGAACAAAAAAAGAAACACTCGGACTCAATGAGCGAGTGTTTGAATGTGGTCACTGCGGATTTATAATTGACCGCGATTTGAACGCTGCAATTAATTTGAGCAAAGCTGTCAGTTAGACAGTGTTAGCCTGTGGACTGGTGAGTGCCGACACCGCCAGATTGAAGCAGGAAGTAAGCTCCGAAGGCAACAAGTTATATTCTTGGGTAACTTTGGGTAAGTTTTATATAACGGTTGTAGCCAATACAGTTTGGATAAAACATAAAACAAATCGATTGATATTTAAACCCTGTAGAGACGCGAAATTACCCTGCGGGAACGCTAAAAGCGAACGCGTCTCTACATACCAAAATTATGACTTGATTAAAGTTAACCTTTTGTTGCACGTGTATAAAAACTATGCATCAGGCACTACAAAATGTAATAGAAGGCATCTATGAAGTATGTATTGGGGTCCCAGAACCAATTGCGGCGATTCACTATTGGGAGCAATTCGGTTATCGTATTGGTGAACAGGGCGAGTTATCAGCAACTGTTGCGAAACAATTGTATGGTGTGGACTCGTCTTTACGCTCAATTCGCCTTTACCACCAAAATGCAGATCATGGTTTGATTCGTCTGATGATTTGGCAAAACCCTATAAATCATGGGTTAAAGATGGGATCGATGAAAGTGAAGGGTAATCGTTGGGCAACTACTTTAACTGCCGATATTATCAACATCTTAAATCATGTAGAAGAAGCAAAAGCAGCTGGTTGCCCGCTTTGGTTTACTCGTCCCCATTGGGAAGTTATCTATAACAAAGAAAAGAAAAAGCGTCCTTTTATTGACGCGATGGTTGGAGTGCGTGAGATGCTATTGCTACAAGCATTTACACGACAAGTTTTATTTCAAAGGTTTGGTTATACACTCCCCGATTACGGAAATATTGATCTTAATTCTCCTCTCAAGACCAGTCAGTTTACCCACATTGGGATAGTAGTTCAAGATGACAGTAAAGAAATATTGAAGTTTTATGACGAAGTTTTGGGTTTGTTGCGGGTGCGTGATGATGTCGAGACTAGCTACGAATCATCTCTAGCTGGGAGAGAAATTTTTGCTCTCCAACCAGGTGAAAAGTTTTTCGTCACCGCTTTTGATGATCCACGTTCTTCTACAACTGACTTTATGGCAGCACGTAGCGGTAGACTTTATATTGTTCGCTTTCCCGATCGCATAAATCTAGATTCTCGCTATGAAGCAGCACAACCAGGTAGTTTGGGAATGTGTTTGTATACTTACCGAGTCCGAGAACTCAATCAATTTTGCGATCGCATCAAAGCTAGTTCCATACAAAAATTTACAACTGTTGCTGAAAATGAATTTGGAGAACCAAGTTTTTCCTTTGTTGCACCAGATGGGTATTTTTGGAATTTAGTTGGAGATTAGGGATTAGGGGTCAGGGATTGGGGAAGGTGGGGTCCCCTGGAGGGGATAAGGGGTAATGGGGACAACGGAGATGGGGAGATAACCAATTACCCATTACCGACTTCAAGGGAGAGTAATTTAAAATCCTGTTAGCGGATGACTGAGTGGAGTGATTATGGCTAAAAATATTTATGCGCTGCTAGTCGGTATTAATGAATACGATCCCGCTTCTGTTGTGCCGATACTATCTTTGCAGGGTTGCGTTAACGACATTAATGCAGTAGAAAATTATTTACGAGAACGTGTGGCTCGCGATCGCGAATGGAATTTGGTAGAACCAACAAATCAACCTTGGATACTGCTCAATCAAAATGCTACTCGTCAGGCAATTATTGATGGCTTTCGGCAACATCTGTGCAATGCTGACAGTGAAGATGTTGTCTTATTTTATTATGCGGGTCACGGTGGACAACAAAAATCTCCACAAGAATTTTGGAGTTTAGAGCCAGATCGTTTAGATGAAACTTTGGTTTGTTACGATAGCCGGACAGTAACTAGTCGAGATTTAGCTGATAAAGAAATAGCTTACCTGATTTCTGAAGTTGCTCAAAAAAATCCTCACGTTGTGGTGATTCTCGACTGCTGTCACTCAGGTTCGGGAACAAGAGATATCGAAGTCAACGTGCGTCAGGCTCCTATAGATTATCGCGATCGCCCCTTGAGTAGCTACATTTTTGCTGATGAGATAAATATTGCAGAATCCTTAAGTGCTGATCGTAGCTTTGATAAAAAAATCACAGGAGTAGTCTTACCAAAAGGTAGACACGTCATGTTGTCTGCATGTCGAGACTACGAACAAGCCAAAGAGTATAAAGCTGAAGATGGGAAATCTCGTGGTGCTTTTTCTTACTTTTTACTGCAAACCCTGGAAAGAACGAATGGTAATATCACCTATCGGGATTTAGCCAGAAATCTCAATGCTTTAATTAGTGGCAAACTTAAGGAACAGTCACCAGAAATTGACACCACTGATCCACAGGAATTAGACAAGCCATTTTTGGGTGGTGCAATTCGAGAACGTTCTCATTACTTTACTTTGACTTACAGCGAAAATGAAAAAAGCTGGGTAATTGATGGGGGTGTTGTTCACGGTATCCCGAAACCTGACAATGCTGAAGATACTCTTGTTGCAATTTTCCCAGTTGGAACTGCGGATCAACAGTGGCGTGATTTAGGAAATGCTTTGGCCCAAGCGCGGGTGACGCAGGTGTCACCACAACAAAGTAAGGTAGAAATTATTGAGGGAAGCGATAATCTATTTGAAAATGCCAGCTATTGGGCTATAATTACCAGCTTACCATTACCCCCGTTAAAAGTATATCTTGATGGTCAAGCCGCAGGTGTAGAGTTAGGGCGTCAAGCACTGGCGAACACTGGTTCTTTGTATGTGCAGGAAGTTGCAAAATCAGAAGATGCAGATTACTATTTGTTAGCAAAACACAATCAATATTGGATTATACTTCCTACTAGTAAACGTCCTGTAGTTGCCCCGATTCCAGAACAATCAACTCAGGCGGGTTACATGCCTTATTTTGCTAGCAAAGCTATTCAACGTTTAGAACATATTGCTCGTTGGCAAAATATTTTACAACTCAAAACTCCCGCCACTAGCCGCATTCAACCTGATGATATCACAATGGAAATCATCGTTTTGTCTGGAAGCCAAGAATCTGGTTCAGGTTCAGAAATACAGTTAGAGTATAACAATCAAAATGGCGAATGGATACCGCCAATTATTCAAGTTTTACTCACAAATAACAGTGAAAAAACTCTTTATTGTAATGTCCTTAATCTGACAGAAAACTATAGTGTCGAGGTGCCATTTTTTCCAGATAAAAGTAGTATTTGTTTAGCACCAAAAGGTAGTGAAGCTAGCGTCACAGTTGCAAGTTTTAATGATTTGGGTTTGGTGATTCCCGATGAGTTTTTAGAACAGGGAATAACTGAATACAAAGATATATTGAAATTGATTGTTAGTTCTTCTGAATTTGATGCAAGTTTATTAGAGCAAGATGGCTTAAATCCACCTTCACCCAAACGTTCAATTGGGGGAAGGAGTATTTTAGAAAGTTTAATGCAGGAAGTTGGCGATGCTCCTTTAGGAGCCGCCGAAGGCGATCGCAATGCTGTCAGAGTGAAAGCCAGCGTTAACAATGATGATTGGCTAACACAAGAAGTCGCTGTCACTATCGTTCGTCCCCAAAATCCTGAAAGTTTGCAGAGCGATCGCTCGATGCAATTGCAAAATGGTTTAGTAGAGGTGTTACCTCATGCAAATTTACAAGCACAAGTTAATCTGACAACCGTACCGCAAACCAGTAGAGACTTAGGAAATGTCACCTTACCTCCCCTTTTGCAAGAACTAGCGAATACCGAACCATTTCAATTTACCACCAGCCGAGCTAGCGATCCGGGCTTAAGCGGTTTGGAATTAAGTAATGTAGTCGATCACACCGTTGTCACAAAAGCAGCACCTTTAAAATTACTAGTTAATCGAGAAATTGCAGATCATGAATATCTTTTACCAATCAGTTACGATGGGGAATTTTTCTTACCTTTAGGAACAGGTAGAAAGACTCTAGATGGGAAAACAGAAATTACAATTGAAAGATTACCGATACCAACAAAAAGTCATAGTTGTTTACAAGGTTCAATCCGCATCTTTTTTCAAAAAATCATCTGTCGCAAGCTGGGAAAAAAATTTGCATATCCGATTTTAGCCGCAGCAACAGTTGATGAAAATGAGCAAGTAATTTACGATCAAAATATCGAATCAGTTAGAGAAAAAGTTACTCAAGCACGGCGAATAATTCTCTATATTCATGGTATTATTGGTGATACAGAATGCCAAGTTCCTAGTATTCAAAAAGTTACTGTCACCGCAGATGGACAACAAAGTCTGATCAAAGATTACTATGATCTAGTATTGACATTTGATTATGAAAATCTCAATACTACTATTGAAGAAAATGCCCGACTTTTAAAACAAAAATTGCAAGCAGTCGGCTTGGAAGCTAATCATGGTAAACAATTACATATTGTTGCTCACTCTATGGGTGGCTTGGTGTCTCGCTGGTTTATTGAACGAGAAGGCGGCAATGAAATTGTACAACACTTGGTGATGCTGGGTACACCCAACGGTGGTTCTCCTTGGCCTGCGGTACAAGATTTAATTTTTACAGTTTTGGTGTTTGGGTTGAATCAACTTGCAGCAATTGTTTGGCCTGCAAAAATAGTAGCTGATTTATTAGAATATCTCGAAAATAACAATTATTCTCTTGAGCAAATGCATCCAGATTCTGATTTGCTCAAACAACTAGCAGAAAATCCCGATCCTGGTGTTCCTTATACAATTGTGGCAGGCGATCGCTCACTAATTCGCGCAGCCACAGAAATGCAAGTAGACAAACAATCAAGTCCTCTGCAAAGATTAATGATTAGGCTTTTTGGTCAAGGTGTAGATCAAGTAATCAACTTAGTTTTCTTTGAACAACCAAATGATATCGCTGTGACTCTGGCTAGTATTAAACGTGTGAGTTTCAGCCGTTCACCCCAGCCTCAGATATTAACACCAAATCCAATCTGTGATCACCTCACCTATTTTAATCATCCTGCTGGGTTAGAAGCACTGGCTAAAGCACTCTCTCAATCACCGAGTCCGAGAATTTCCTCTCAACCACAGACACAATTTCCAGCGATGCGCCATAGCAGGATTAATTATGAAGATATCACCATGATTATCCCACCAGGTACACGACACGACCCCATACCCGATCATGCTCCCAGTCCATCTCCAGCCAAAAATAAACCAACAGAAAATCGTTCGACGGTGAATGGCCCTATGATTTGGGTAATTGTTTTACTGTTGGTAGTACTTGCTGGCTTGATTCTTTGGAATCGTTCTCAGGAGGAAAAACCAGAGAATCAGCAAAGCAATAGTCTAGCAAATTGAGACTTATTTTTTGTATTTTAACTTAAACGAAATGAACATTCGAGAACTAATTTTTGATTTATCAGAGAGTAGGGTTGAATTTCTAGGGCGCGATTAAAAGCTGCGATCGCTTTTGTATATTCTCCTAAAGCTGCATAACTTAAACCCATACCATGTAGTGCGCCAAAATGAACTGGATTGATTTGAATAGTCATTAGACAATCAGCTAAAGATTTTTCATACTGACTATTAGTGTAGTAAAGAAAAGCACGACGATTCCAAGCTTCAGCAAAATCTGCTTGTTCATTAATTAACTCAGTCAAGACAGCTTCGGCTTTGCTAGGTTGACCAGAATCTAGTAATTTCTGGCTGCGTTCTATCATTTCCAAGCCATAAATTCCCTTTTGTTGATACCAGATGCGCCAAAGTTTTTTTGTCGCTTCTTCGCGGACTTTTTCATCAGAATTTTTCAAATCTTCAAGTAAGGAATTGACAAATAAAGAATCCATGAATTTAACGTGATAGTATAGTATTCTTTAGAATCAAATTTCGCACAAAATGTTCTCAAAATTTACTTCTTAATCGACTTTTAAAATTCACCTCATAAATTGCAAGTTAAAGCAATCAATGTGTTGTTTGTTGTAGCGTGTAATACGATATAGTGCAAAATTTTTCCCTTTTCCCTTTTCTCTTTAACCGAAACATATTGGGAGTGTAGGAGGATTTTGTAGATGTGAGTAAAATTTTCAGGGTATGTTAAAGAACATGTAACCATCAACTATTGACGTTTGACTGCTGGCTAGTGACTAATAAGAAGTATCCCAAGAAAAAATACAGTGACTATGCCAAACCAAAACAGCGTTTTCAGGCATATAGTTCTAACTTCTCATCCCAGTCGCTTTGGTCCCAAACCAATTCCCATCAAATGGGGAGCAAGCGACCCGATGGAACGGGGTCCGGTGATTGCCACTTTGACAAAGCAAGCACATCGTAATGTGATTGGTACTCATTCTGGCAGTTATGCGATTTATCGTGCCTTAGCAGTGGCAAGTGGTGCATTACAGTCAGATCACAGAGCAGACCTCACTAATACTTCCCCAATAGAGCATATTGGGCCGCATCCGAGCTGGTTTGATCCTGAGAAAATTGTTTCTCTCGATCCTTTTGGGGGAATTGTGGGTGAAGTATTTGCACCTTATTACGAGCAAGGGTATGATATT
The DNA here is from genome assembly GCA_051172755.1 of Nostochopsis sp. Taxonomy (GTDB): domain Bacteria; phylum Cyanobacteriota; class Cyanobacteriia; order Cyanobacteriales; family Nostocaceae; genus Pelatocladus. The sequence continues at coordinate 860,194 of JBMNDX010000001.1, forward strand.
CGCCCCACGATCGCGATTACCAAAGCCCATATCAATATGCCCGAATTATTAGAGGCTGTGATCAAAGGACGTTTGGCGATCGATGGCAAGATTATGAAACCAGGAGGCGATTTGGTTGTTACCAAAGCTGCGATTGAGCCGGTTTGGTATTTACCAGGAGTTGCCAAGCGTTTTCAAATCAGTGAGGGGGAATTACGGCGTGCTTTATTTGAACAAACCGGAGGTATGTTCCCGGAACTAGTGACGCGAACTGATTTGGAGGTATTTTTACCGCCAATTGGTGGCGTAACGGTTTATATTGTTGGGGATGTAGCAGCAATTAATGACCCTAGTAAACCTTTAGCAGTACGAGTACATGATGAGTGCAATGGTTCTGATGTTTTCGGGTCAGATATTTGCACCTGTCGCCCCTATCTGGTACATGGCATAGAAGTTTGTGTGCAAACTGCACAGGAAGGTGGTGTTGGGATCATTATTTACTGCCGCAAAGAAGGACGTGCTTTGGGAGAGGTTACGAAATTCTTGGTTTACAACGCTCGCAAGCGACAAGAAGGTGGCGATCGCGCTGATGCCTATTTTGCTCGCACTGAATGTGTTGCAGGTGTGCAAGACATGCGCTTTCAGGAGTTAATGCCAGATGTTTTGCATTGGTTGGGAGTTACCCGCATCGATCGCATGGTGTCGATGAGCAACATGAAATACAACGCCATCACGACAGCCGGGATCGAAATTGGGGAACGCATACCCATTCCCGAAGAGTTGGTTCCCGAAGATGCCCGTGTCGAAATGGAAGCGAAAAAAGCTGCTGGTTATTATACCACAGGTAAGGTGTTGGAAATTGATGATTTAGCAGAGGTCAAAGGGCGTTCTTTAACAGATTAATCAATGGTAATGGGTAATGGGTAATGGGTAATGGGTAATGGGTAATGGGTAATGGGTAATGGGTAATGGGTAATGGGTAATGGGTAAAACAATTACCAATTATCAATTGCTCATTACCTAATACCAAAATTTGGGGTGTGTCGGTTGGAGGAACTTGGAAATATGGAAATAGAAACCTCTAAGGACGCGATAGAAGCGCAAGCGGCTGCTCGTCAGAGTAGAATTCCAAGGGCAGAAACTGAGGTGGTTGCTTATCGGGACTTAGACAAAAAACAACGAGAAAAAAGCCTCAAATCTAATTAGGGTAAGGGATATACCTCAAACCCCAAAAAATCGCTGAAACCCAGATATATCAATCAAACAACTAAATCGAGGTTAAATGATTACTGTATATGGCTTTGAGGCTTTTTTGAACACGAAAAATGTCTAAGTCCCGTTATTTGCGATCGCCAATTGCGATTCGAGAGCGTTGTAAAGAAATATTTACAATGGCTGTTGCAGGCGAGTCTGATCATTTTGCTTGCGATTTAGATCAATTGGAAGGAGTCGCAGATTATGTGATTGAAGTGATACGGGAGCAATATCCTGATTTACAAATCCCGTTTCACAGTCGTTGGCGACATTTTGAGGTTGGTGGCGTACCACGTTTGGCTAGGTTGGATGAGAAGTTAGCCCAGATGACGCCTATCGAAAAAGCTGCTGCTAAGTTTGATTTAGCAATAATTAGTGTGTTATTGGATGCTGGTGCAGGCGATCGCTGGCATTTTTATGAAGAAGAAACTCAGTTAAGTTTTAGGCGTTCTGAAGGTTTAGCAGTTGCTAGTTACCAAATGTTTTGTCAAGGGTTTTTTACGAGCGATCGCCATCAACCTTTACAAACAAATGCCCTGATATTGCAACAATTAACAGAACAAGAACTAGCTGATGGATTTGGTGTCACCGCAGATAATCCTTTGTTGGGAATTGGAGGGCGATCGCAATTATTACAAAAGTTAGGTCAAGTGCTGCTAGCTTCGCCCCAGATGTTTGGGGAACAAAATCCCCGTCCTGGCAATCTAGTAAATTATCTTTTGACGAAAGTAAAAAATAACCAGTTAGCAGCTGCAACTGTATTAAATACTGTTTTGGAAGGACTAAGTGACATTTGGCCCGGACGCTTAGAAATTGCTGGGTCAAATCTGGGGGATGTCTGGTTTCATCCAGCAGTTACTGATAACGGTTTGGTTCCATTTCACAAACTATCTCAGTGGCTGAGTTATTCTCTACTTGAACCTCTCCAAGAATTGGGTATAGAAATAATAAACTTAGATGCTTTGACTGGATTACCAGAATATCGCAATGGCGGCTTATGTCTAGACTTGGGACTGATCCAGGGTAAACATCCAGATATTTTTTCTGAACCTCAATCAGTGGCATCCGAAGTTATCGTTGAATGGCGTGCTTTGACTGTCATTCTCCTAGATCAAATCGCCGCTACAGTGCGAGCAAAGTTAGGTATGAGTAATGAGGAATTACCATTGGTAAAAATTTTGCAAGGAGGAACCTGGACAGCTGGACGAAAAATAGCTGCTCAACTCCGCACAGGTGGTATTCCTCCTATACAGATAGAAAGTGATGGCACAGTATTTTAGTTGTTAGTTGTTAGTGGTTGTTTACTCGCCCACACTCCCCATACTTCCCACACTCCCCACACTCCCCACACTCCCCAATCCCCACACTCCCCACACTCCCCAATCCCCAATCCCCAATCCTCAATCACTAACATGGGAAATCAAGTAATACTAATTGAGCATCCATTAATTCAGCACAAACTGACGTTGATGCGTAAGGTTGAAACCAGTACGGCAAAATTTCGCTTTCTGTTGAAAGAAATTAGTATGTTGTTGGCATATGAGGTAACGCGAGATTTAAAGCTCAAATGTGAACTCATTCAAACACCTCTAGGTCAAATGAATGCACCTGTCCTTGCATCTGAAAAAAAGCTGGTAATCATTTCTATTCAACGAGCAGGACAAGGAATTTTGGACGGAATGCTGGAACTGATACCATCAGCACGAGTCGGACATATTGGTTTATACCGTGATCCCAAGACCTTGATTCCTGTAGAGTATTATTTCAAAGTTCCCCACGACATAGAAAAGCGAGATGTACTGATAGTCGATCCGATGCTAGCCACTGGTAATTCTGCTGTCGCAGCAGTAGAAAGACTCAAATCAACCAATGCGCGATCGATCAAGTTTGTTTGCTTACTTGCTGCACCTGAAGGAATCGAACATTTCACCGAAGTACACCCCGATATCCCTATATACACTGCGGCTATAGATGAAAAATTGGATGATCATGGCTACATCATTCCCGGATTAGGAGACGCCGGGGATAGATTATTTGGAACAAAGTGAAACCTCTATACCTTCTAAATTTTTTTGTAAAGGCAGAAGGAAAAAATCAGCAGTCATTTTTCGTGCCTTCTAATACCTAGTTTGACAAGTTAATACGCATAAAAAAAGCTCATGATGTATTCTATCTACTTCCGAATTCACCGGAAATTGCTGCTTTAATATATTTGCTTTTATACCGATACTCTGCAAAATTGCTGATTTAATAGTTTGTATGATGAATATTTAGATACCATAGCACTCCATTTATCACAAATGCTACGGTATTAAGTGTTGTGTAATGGAAAATCTATAGGGTGTTCGTATTTACCAAAACTATTAATACTTGTTATCTATAGGACAATACGGTTCAGTTAAGGATTTTTGGTACAAAAAATTGGTGTGTAGAGACGCGCATGGCTTCGCTAAGGCGCGTCTCTACAAAGAATTGTGGGCTTAACTGAACTGTATTGATCTATAGGAATCCGCTTAGATTTTTGAAAAAATCTAAGTATATGTAGGGTGTGTTACGGACTCCGTCCTAACGCACCAAAGCCTTCGGACTACGTGTATTTCAAAAATCAAAGATGAGTCTGATATTTCCCTTTTCTTTTTTCCGTAAATTGAAAATTGACAGATTACTAGTTGCTTTTTTATGACTTCTAACAACAGTCTAAATATAAAGACATATTATCAGGCAAGTCTGTATCTAGATTTTGGTGTTTATGTTTGATATTTAGGCTTTTATACTATAGGAAATTAATATGTCAGTACCTACAATTGGACAATTAGAGAGAGAAATTTCCAATCGTATTCGTTCTCTGTATAATGTTGAGTTTGGGTTACGTCCTAGTAAAATAAATTGTCATTTTTTTCATGGAGAATTAGCAATTATCTTAGAAAACTCTGTGAGTAAAATTGAGCAAATATTGCTTAAATCTGGTTCTGGTATCTTAGCTGAACAAGTAAGGAACGATATAAATAGAATTATTGTGCCGCAGATTCAAGATTTGATTGAGGAAGTGATTGGCAAACCTGTATTGGACTTAATTAGCCACACAAATTTAACAACAGGACGAACAGGTATGATTGCTTTTATCGGAAATTTGCCAGAGGTTCGCAATCCTCAAGCTATTCCTAAAGCTCATAAAAAAAAGTAACTGACTCGAATAGCAATGCATTTGTAATTTAGTTAGTAGTTGCTTGTTGATGGTTTTAGAGACGTGAAAAATAGCACGTCTCGTCTCGAAATTTGGGATGCTCCCCTAGATTTATTTTTGATTTTTTAATTATTTTATGCCGCTACTATTTCCACTTTTCGATATCTTAATTTTCCTATTTCAAATTCCCAGGCACATGCTTAGTTAAAAGAATGTAATAGGCTCAGATGGCGGTGAAGACAAAATTGTATTTGATGGAAATTAAATGGTTTGGCTATACAATCAACAGCTCCGCTCTGGATAGTAGGATTTAAATTTTGTGACATGCTTCCAGATATTAGCCCAATAATTGGTATTTGCTTGGTTTCTAAATTACGCTTGAGGTAATAAATAACTTGGATACTATTCAAATCAGGCAGAACCATATCTAAAAAAATTAAATCTGGTTTATGAGTTTGTGCCAAAATTAAAGCTCTTACCCCTTGTTTTGCACACATGCATGAAAATTGTAGTTTTTTAACATAACTATTGAGAATTTCTAATTCATGTAGGTTTGGCTCTACAACTAAAATCAATGGCTGCCTATTTATAAACATCAAGAATCCTCACACATTTGATTAGCATTTGAGAAAAATCTTCGTAGCCAGGTTATTTTTCTCACAAAGAGTTACGAGGATTCCTCCAGACGGCTATAATATGTGCGTGCTGTCTGAACGGATTAACTCGTGTGTGACTAACTAGGTTGGGTATCTGCACTAGTATTCAGGATAGAACACCACAAGCTAGTGGCACTAACAAGCAGATATAATGCTAACAAATGCATGTATAGTCAAGAGTTAGTTGACAAAAATTTATCTTTGTAGGGCTTGCACCCATACAGTGGTTAGTGGTTAGTTTTCTAATCCCCGTCAACAATGTATATTGAAAAAATTGGGATGCTGCCTATCAAAAGGGATTGACAATGATGGAAAAGTACAAACCGTTTTCTTGCCAAGAGTCTTTCTCCTCGGAATCAACTGAAATTAAAGGAATACCCCAATCAAGGCGAGCGGTGAGATTGTCTTCAAGTTGTAAGCGCAGCCCTAATCCTATAGATAGCAAGATATTGCTATTGAGTTCAATTTCTGTGTCTTCTCTACCAGAATCATTCCAAGCATTGCCGAAATCCACAAAGGGAGTCACCTGTAAAAAGTTCCTGCGTCCTGAGAAGCGAACGATGGGAATTCGCACTTCCGCAGATGCAAAAATACCGTTATCTGTCAATAAAGCATCTTGACGATAGCCCCGCACGGAATTTAAGCCCCCAATACCAATTTGTTCAAAGGGAACGAGTGGTCTATCTGCTAGTTGTATGTCACCTCGTAGCAGCAACAAAGTATCGCGACCCAATAAGCGTACCCACTGTCCTTGTCCTCTCCAAGAGACAAAACGACTATCGGGAAAGGTTTCATTGATAGTGGCGTCAAAAAGACCAACTCCGACACTTAACTGAGAACGCATAGCAAATACTTGCTGGCTATCACGAGAAACCCATTGTTGAAAAAAGCGCACAGCTGTTACTCGTGTTCTTCCTTCGGCGTCTGCACCTGACCCCGGAAAAGGAGTTTCGTCATCCAAAAATATGGCTTTACTGCGACGATGAGTTGCTGTTATGCCTAAGAGAAATTCTTGAGTAGTTTTTTGTAGTATGGGCTGAGTTAGTGTTAGTTCGTAGTAATTAGTGTTTGATTGAATATCAAGAACATCAAACGGTTTTTCTATAACTTTATTATCAGAAAGACCATAGCTAAATGACAAAGTGCCATTGCGAGAGTTGATGGGCAAGGTATAGTTTAAATCAAAGGCATTACTACCATCTGTATTGGCGTAAGCAGCACTAATGCTATCGCCCGATCCAGAAAGATTGGCTTCGCTTAGTTCTATTTGCCGACGAAAAGCGCCGATAGCTGGCGATCGCCCATTATCCAAAGTGAACTTTACATTAAAAGTATTGGCTTCTGTAATTTTTACTTCTAGTAAACTTTGAGCAGGACGAGATCCTGCTGACAATTCTGCTGATAAGGCTTCAATTAAAGGATTAAGTTGTAATAACTGCAATGCTTCTAACAAGCGATCGCTATTTAGGGGTTTTTTTGTGACTAGAGCAAGACGACTTTGTAAATATTTAGGGTTAAGTTTTTGAGCACCTGTAACTTTTATGTCTTCTAGTTCACCCTCAACAACCCTAATTTCCACTACACCATTCTGCAATTTTTGCGGGGGAATATAAGCCCCAGATGTGATGTATCCTTTGTTTACATAAAATTGAGTAATCTTTGAACTAACTTGGAACAGTTCTGCAAAGGTAATAGGGCGATTCGTAAAAGTTTTAGTAATTTCGTCAAAATCTTCAGGACTAAAAACCGTACTACCTGTGATTTTAAATTTTTTCACGATGATAGTTTGGGGAACTTCACCACTTGGGGTTGGTTCTGGAATTGGAGTTGTTGTTCCAGGAGGTTGCAATAATTCCTCTGGAGACGGTAAAGGTAATGCTGGTGACTGTTCTGGTAAAGGCTGACTTGAGGGAAGTTTATCAAGTAGAGGTCTGACATTTGGAATTTGAGCAGTTTTGTGATTTGATATTTGCGTTGTTTGAATAACTTGGGCTTTTAGTGGCTTGATTGCTGTTGTACTAAAGATTATTACTACACTCACCCAATACCAGTATTTAAACATATTTAATTGGAATTGAATGTTACTGGACATAGTACGAGCTATGTGACAATCCTGAACTAAAATAATTAAATATCTCTGAGTATATTTGGCTTTTTATCAGTTTTTTAATATTGATTATGATAATCTTAAATATACTTTAATTATGCTTTAAACATATATACTAACAAAACGATATTTAAATATAATTCAATCACAATGTATTATGATCTTCACGTAATTTTATGGTTTAATTCTGTGTCTATGGTGAGCAATCAAAGTGTTTGATGAAGTGTTTGATGATTAGCATGGTTTTATATCACTAATGATTCATCATTTTCAAAGCTTAAACTAAAAGTGATTATAGTTGCAAGTACTTACAGAAAATACTACATCAAAAATTTTCGTTGAATCAATGTGATTAAGATTACTTTTTTGTACTGAGAGTAAATATTTATTTTTTTACCCTTGATAGCATAATACTTTCAAGCTCATAGTACATAAGAATATAGTGTTAAAGCATACTAAGCATATGTCATACTTTCATGACATATGCTTAGTATGCCTGATTTAGACCCTCTAAAATAAATTCAATAGGAAGCAATAAGAGTGGTATTAACTTTTCGTATGTTGGTATTAGTATTTAGTGTTCAAGATTTTTTCAATCTATTAAAATAGCTTTTCTAGGACGAATTCGAGTTAGAACTCTGATGTTTTTGCCTTCGTTTTTAATTCCTAAAGCTTCTTGTAGTTTATGCCAGTAGTAGCGCATCATGCCTTCTGAGACACAGATATTTTCAGCGATCGCGTCTAATTTCATATATATAAATCCGAAATTATTTGTGAATGACAAAAACAAAAAACCCGATTTTTGAATAGGGTGAGATTAATTTTAGAGGGTGTTTGAAAAGTTCGTTTTCATGTATCCTGGCGATGTTCGCCCTGCGCGGCTTCCCGAAAGGTAGCCTGCTTACGCAGGCTATAATTAGTCCACAAAGGCGAACTTGGTTTGTAAAGCAAGAGACTTCCAGTCTGTCTGTGGTGTGGGGATTTTAAAGATTTGGGATGCTCTCAATAACAGCGATCGCGTACCAAAATTAAGCTATCTTTCCACCTGTTTGATCACTTTTCCTGCTTCACCCTTACTTTTTGATTTGTCTTTGACGATAACTTTGACTCTCACACCAACGCCTTTTTTTACTAAAACGCGGACTTTAACAATGAGATTACCGACTTTGACTAGAACCTCAACCTTAACCGGCATGAGTTTTCTATTAAAGGATTAAAAACATCCCTTTAAAGTTGGCATAGATTAATTAGATTATCAGTCCAATCTCATACAGTCGGCAAAGTTTAAATTGTGATTAAAAACACAATAATAAGGCGCTCTCGTAAGCTAATGAGCATTTAAGTTGCATAAAACCAGGGCTGAAGCCCTTACTACAAGCGAATCAGTCTGGAAAAATGAATGACGATGAGCTTACGATCAATACGGTTCGGATAAGACAAATCTAAGACGTGCCTTAGCGAAGCCATGCGCTACAGCGCTATTGGTACGTCTCTACATGTTCAAAATTATGAGGAAATTACAATGATATTGGTGTGTAAATTTACACTTCTAATGAAGAACGGAACAAAACGCGTCCTGGAATTACCTCATCGTTAATCTTGGCATACACCCGCAGACAGGCGGACACTTCTCCTGGTATACCACCAATCTCTAGTTGTAAATCGTCTTTTGACCAAGTATAGATATCGGCGTAGGTTCCCCACAATGGGCGGATTTGTATTTGATAACCAGCATCACGGGCTTTTTCCACGACGCCATCAAGAGTACGACGGGCTTCTTGTTGGAGTTTTCCCCACCAAGAAAAGCGATCGCACGGTGGCAAATATACTAAAGAATGAATCGCCTCATCTAAATCTAATCTAGCCCGGAGTGCGATCGCTGGGTCACCATTGGTACTAGTAAGGACACGCTGAAACCGGTCTACCAGTGCTGTCACATACTTAGATTTTTCTGAATCTGAACTTAAAGGTCTAACACCAAAGCGGTCTACGGTTTTTAAAGTATGGTGTAAACACGTATCTGCTTCGATAAAATAGAGACAAACAGATACAACCCCAGCTAAAACATCTAATCCCCCACCTCTTTTTTCTACTTGCAACTGTGGATCAAAATCAACCTGATCTGAGAAAAACAAGCCAGTTGCATAAACACTTCCCTGTAAACCAGAGTAAACAGGTTCATTGCGGCTAAAACCAACCTGTTGGACAGCAAACTTTTCTTCCAAAGCACCTAATTGACTGACTTCCGCCAAAATGCATTCCCGCCAAATATGAGCTAGTTTTTCCGGAACTCGTAGCAGCAAGCGTTGGATTTCGTTCCACAAATCTAGATCATTTTTGCTGTGAAACTTGTACACACCAACATATTGCAACAATTCTTGATCACCCAGCAAAGCATCACCAATGTGTTTAAGTTTCTGTTCTTGGGGAATTTCCAACTGAATTGGTTCCAGTACATCTTCCCAGGTGGGGGGAGCGGGAGTGTGGGGAGTGTGGGGAGTGTGGGGAGTTTCCTGTGGTTGCAAAAGTTGATCTAATTCGCACACCAGTTCTTGACAAGCGCTGTTACCTGGATCTGTTGTATCTTCTTTGAGTGCTTCTTGTAATTGAGTTCGCAGTCCATGTAAACCTAACCGCAGTACCCAAGCTAATTTTGAGTCCTCAATTTCCAATAACTTGCTGAGGTGCTGCATGTTCTCTCCATTATTTCTGCAATACTGACGCAAAATCTCTCTCTTATTTCTTCCTCTGCGTTCTCTGCGTCTCTGTGGTTAAATAAAAACCGCAGAGACACAGAGGACACAGAGTTTCTCAGTGCAATCCGCAAAATGGATCGCGTTCTGTCTCGACGTTGTTAGACTGAGCTTGGAGGGAATCAGGGTAAACGCATCCCTCTATTTTCAGACATTCGGGATTTGTTGATGTCCAGTAGGGTACTTCAAACGCGTGGATTCGCAAGATACCTTGTTTGTTGAGGGAGACGTAATATTTACAAGGATATTCGGATTTGATGTCTGGTTGGGGAAGTTCGCCGATCAGTTCCCATGTGTTTGATTCTGGGTTGCGAAATTGGAAGTAAAATGTGTGTTTACCACTGACGGGGAAGGGTGGTAATTCTGCGATTAAACCTATTCCTTGGATTTGGGTGTCATCTTCGTTGTAACGAAATATTTGTACTTCTTGGTTTTGATTGGTGGAAAATAGTACTGTGTGAGCATCGGTTTTGAAGGCGTTGGCTGATTCGGCGACGTTGACGGCGATATCACAGACGACTTCTCCATGATCAGAAATCACTGTTTGTGTGGCGATCGCTTTGGCTGAATCAAGACAAGGTATATTAATGGGGATGAGATAATGGGGTTTACCTCGTGAAAGTAGTAGGTCGATGTCTAGTTTTTGGTTGATTTCAAATTGGACTTGAATGTTGTTTTTAAAGTCTTCTTCGCTCAATCCCAATTTTTTCATCAGGATATCGCCGTTGTAGCTACCCCAAAGTTGGAGTTTCATGTTCTCGAAGTCTTGACGTCTGACGTTGTTGGTTAATTGCATTCCCATCCAACGACTGCGATATTTGGCGATCGCATCTGTGGCTTGAAGTTGATATAATTCTTGTCCAGCGTGAAAGATGGGATCGGGACTACCGCCGATAACTTCGCGCACGAAGGAGCAGGGGAGAAAGTAAAATAGATTTTTGACATCTATATATAGTTGGTTTGCGCCTTTTTTGAGTAAGTCTTTGGCTTGTTGGGGAGAGAAGCTGAGTTGTCTGAGTTTTTCAGCGAAGCAAGCGCCGGCGGATGTGGCTAGTTTGGTGTATTCTGGTTCAAAGGTGACGCGTTCTTCGTTCCAAAGAAAGTAGTCGGATTTGCTGAAGACTCGGTAGAGTTCGCGTTCGACAATTTCTAAGTTGCAGGTTTTACCGGAAAGGATTAACCAATCGACTGTTTCTGTGGAGTCATCAGGATTGAGGGATTTGTTTTTAAAGGCGTTTTCGATTAATCCTTGGGCGATACCGACTGCTTCTTTGACTACGGGTGCGACTGCTTTTTCAAATTGTTCGACGGTGATGGTGATGTTGAGGCGATCGCTCACGCTGCTAGGTAAGGTAATATCGTTGTGTAGCAGCAGTTCTGAGATTTTTTGCTCATCGAGGATGAATAAAGGTGTATCGAGTGTTTGACGTTTTTGTCCAAGGGTGAGTTTGGCTGCTTCGGCGTGTTCCCAAAGGGTGTAAAATGTTTGAGCGCGGGATGGAGCATTTTTCCACCGGGTGGGAAGGACTTTTTCGGCGTCGTTTAAAGCTTCTTTGTAAGCTTCTCCTTCGCGCACTTCGTTATCAATACAAGCTAACAACGAACCTGGTTGATATTTACCGTTTTGCAGAAAGCGATCGCTTAATTCTTCCGGTTGAACTTTTAAGATATCTCTGGGTAAGATTTCCTCTACAATTGCAGTTAGTAAACAATCGGCTATTGCTGCTTTCAATAATAAAAATAGCCGCAAGGTAATTAACTCACCACCCAGTTGCAGATGTCCAGAGGAACCGAGTAGTTTGGGTGTAAGTTTATAGTAGCGTCCACCGTCACCTCGATCTTCTCCTGGTTCAAAGGGATTAATTTCTTTGAGGGAAAGACGAATTAAGGCTAAATCGGTAGTTCCACCACCAATATCCAACACCATCACATTTTGCCACCATTTCTCCCCATCCTGGCGACAGCGAGTTTTAAAAGATTCAATTCCTAAATTTAAATCGCCGCCAAATTCTCGCCAGAGGAAAAATATTGCCACGGAAACAGCTTCGTCATAAGCCATTTGCACATCTTCGATATCTAGCTGTTTCACCAACTGTTCAATTTCTCGGCGGACAAAAGGCGAAGCAATAGTTGGGTATGTCACCACCGTGCGGTAAAATTTACCTTGGGAACATTTGCCCGAACGCTGGCGATATTTTTCGGTTAACTCGATTAATTGAGCATAAGCTGCTTGCAAAAGCTTGTTAACAGGGATGGAATCTTCTTGATCATTGAGAGTAATTTGAAAAGAACGTTCTTGTCCAAAATAACGTTTTGGTGAATGCAAAAATCTGCTATCAATTCCCTCACCTTGTCTAATCGCATCCAGACGGTGTTGTTTAGCTTGTTCACCCAAACTAACTTTGACTTTTAGGGGATCATTGGTTGGTAAAAACGGTTCTAAGCCAATAACTTCCAACTCGCTAGGAATTTCACTCAAACGTCGATCTTTATCCAACTCTACCGAGATCAAACTTTGCCATTCTAGGGGTGGAACCCGAAACACTTCATGATAAATTTGATTTAAACGTTTACTAGCAGACCGACGAAACCAAGGTAAACGCTTACTCAAAGCAATTTCAATTTGACGAATAGCTTCTAAAAATTGCTCTCCATTTAAATTGCGTAAATTGACATTACTATCAACCTGGATATTTTTACTCACTTCAATCAAAAATCTTTGCCATTCCTGCGCCCAAGCATCCTGACCAATACCTGCTACATTATCCACAGGACGTTGAGTTAACCATGTCGATAAGCGATCGCGCAACCTCGCTTCTTGTTCGCTAGGTAAACTATGGGGTGTGACAATCACCTTGGGATCGTACAGCGTCACTGTAGAATTAGATGTGCCAAAATCAATCGCAAACCAACCAGGATAAGTAATCTCCGGTTGATTTTCAACTTGCGTCGCTGGTACTTCAGCAGGTAACTTTACTTCTTCATCCGGTAAAGTTTGGGGAACTGTATTTTTAAAAGAGTTTAAGACTGAATCGGTAAAAGACATGAGTGGATTTTTAATTGAGTAATCTTTGATGGGATAAGTCCAGATATTGCATTCAGCAGTTGTCTGTTTGTTAATAGACAAAAGCGGATCACCCGTTGCGTCTGATTCAAAATACTCGATAATTATTTGCAAATTACAATTAACACCTGTGGGTAAAGGTTCATTCCAGCGACAATCACTTTGTCTTAATCGCTGGGGAGTATTCAGCTGTAAAAGCTTGTGCGTACCAAAGTTTACACTTTTATAAGCCGATTGCATCACTATCGCCAAGTCTTCTGGTATACCAGAAACAAATATATTAATGCGGAAAATGTGAGGAAAATGAGGATTAGGAACAGGCTTAATTTCAATAGCAGGTAATAATAATAAAGATGGATCGTTGGGATGTGTACGTAATTGGTAACGATTAAAAAGTTCTATCTTGATTGGCATTTTTTCAAATATAAAATTTAGTTTAGTTTTTTCTCTGTGTACTCTGCGCCTCTGTGGTTGATAAATTATTGATTGAACCGCAGAGTACGCAGAGAGGAGAGGTGAGAGTTAATCCTTGATTATTGTTACTTGGGAAAGGGTTTCGAGCCAAGGTGGAACAGATTTTGTTTTATCTTTATCTGCATCGGCGATATATCTTAGTAAAGGTTCGTGTTTGGATTTTAGTAGTTCTTGTAAACTATCGACAATCTCTTTTAAGGCTCTGGAAAATGAAATTTTCACTTGCTTGGTTAACTGACTGACGTATTGAACTAAATGTAAACCAGCACTAGCAGTAATTTCATCTCGCAGACGCAAAACGGCTATTTGATGATTAAATGGTCTGGGAGGGGTGGGAAATTGTTTATCGGGACTCCAATCTAGGATTTGTCCGTTGGGATGTTTGTCATCTTTGCGCGCTAAGGGAAATAAAGCATCGGCGTTGATGACATGATTGTTATTAGCTAATCCACTGTGGTCAATAATTAATCTTTGCCATTTATTCGCTGGGTCAACTGCGCGTAAAAAGTTACGAAATAGGCGGAGTTGATTTTTGCCAAAGTTGTCTTGAATGTATTTTTCGATATCTGGTGATAGGACAGAATTAACTGTGTTACGTTCATCGGCGACTTCGATTGATAGTTTTTTGAAAAAGTCGATCACTGCTTCTGTGGTGCGATCATGAGCAAAAGTTTGCATTTCTTGAATTGTTTGTACAAATGCAGAGTAGAAATCATCGCTTTTGGTGGGAATGCTATCTTCTACTTCTTCGTCACCAAAAAAACTGTCACTTTTGGTGAGAGAAATTGTGCCATTTTTAGTTCTATCAAATAGTAATGTCCATTCGCTCCATTCAAAGAAGATTTTATTAGTTAATTCGTCTTTGACGACATCACTCACGGCGACACCATCGCGGTTTTTTAATATTGGTTGCTTTTCTAATTCTTCTTGAAATTGTCTGTAAATTGTGACTAAGTTTTCGATTCCTTGGCGCAGTTCGATAAATTTCGGGTTTTCTTCGACGGGGATATAAGCGGGTACTTGTTCGAGGAGGGTTTTGAGGTTATCTTGCTCTTTTTGCAAAGCTTTGACGGTTCTTTGGGTATCCTCTACAAGTTGTTTTAAACCATTTTGGGCGACATGATCTTTGAGTAATGCACGTAATCTACTTATTCCTCCATCTTCTGCAAAGTCACTGATTTGTTTTTGGAGGGTACTCGATGGTGGTAACATTTTACTTAGTTGTTGCCATTTTTCCCGCAATTCCACTTCTGAGAGTTTGTTGGGAATGTCTAATTCTGGCAAAAACTCTGGGGAGGAAACTTGGATTAACGAAGAAAGTTCCGCCAGTTTGGCTAAACCGTGGAGTTGGGAGAGTAAAACTATATTTTTTTTCTCTGTGGTTAAATTGCTGGCACTGGCAATGGTAAGTTGGAGAATACCCAGGCTTTCTAAAATATTGGCTTCGGAAAGTAATGGTTCGTCTACGAGTTCATCAAGGGCGCGTTCGTCACTCTGGGTAAGGGGAAGTTGATTGAAGCGTCCGACACCAACAATAATTCTATCTCTTAAGTCGTGTCCTTTATCGCGTTCCAACATCGTGCGAATTTTTGAGGCGATCGCACCACCTGGATATCTACCGTTGAGTAGCAACAGCAGAGTTTGCACGTCTCTGAGTTCCCGCAGTGACAAAAAGGTATCCCGTACCCCAGAATCTGCTGAACCTAAACCGGGAAAGTCTAATAAAACAAATTCATTTGTCCCTTGGAGTGCAGATAAATCCCAGATGTCTTTGGATACTTCAACGCTAACATCAATGCGGCGAATCAAAGAAAAGCTTTTCTGTAAATCTACGGCTGATGGTTGAGCAAAATTTGTCCATGGTTGCGGAGGTGGTGGAAGTTGATCAAAGCTGAGTTCTAAAATATTCATCGGTGGTTCAGATAACCTCAGCCCTTTTTTCGCGGTAGTATGATCTATTTGGTAGCTTTTACCGCCAATTTGTTTTCCGTAAGTATTGTAGGTACGCATATACACTACTATTTCTCGCAGTAGCGATCGCAGTTCTAAACTTTGCGTCTGATTCCAAGCTTGTTCGCACCATCTTAAGATTCCGTTGCTATCAATAATTGTTATCGGGTGCAAGTTTTTCAAACTAGTCAGCAATTCCAGGGATATTTCTGACGCTTTCGCCCGTGTTTCCACTTCCTGGAGCATAAACCGCAGACACTCTTTCACACCCTCATCGGAGAGATACTGAACGGTGTACTTACCAATTTGGGTAGTTTGTAAGTCTGGTTGTTGACGCAAATGAATTGCGGTGACGTTCCCGGTAGTGGGGGTTTCACTGATAGGTAAAGCATCAGCGTAGCCAATGAGACTACCAATTAATAAAGTTTTGCCACTACTGAATTCACCCATAACGCCGATTTTGACAGGTGAAGCAGCAATTTCTACGACTCTTTGGGCAGATTCTTTTAAACGTTGAATGTTCTCATGGATACTTCGAGGGAACCAACTTTCTTGGGGAGGCGGGTTTTGCGAGACTAACTCCAGGCTTTGGAGGACAGATTCTCCATATTCTTTGTAGTGGCTTAGTTGTGCGATCGCTATGTCACTTTTCATACTTAGTCCAGTAAATTAGAGGATCGGGGATTGGGGAAGGTGGGGCCCCTGGAGGGGATAAGGGGTAATGAGGATTGGGGATCGAGGTGTAAGAGAAATAATTGTCAATTAATGCTATCTATCTATACCCCTACACTCCTTTCTTTACAGCAATAGCCATAGTTATAACTTGGTTTTTAATCAAAGAAGTTTAGCAATTTGTTCGTCATGATTGTTTCCAAATTGCAAAACTTTGTAGAAGTTTGCATAAATTTTTGACACTCCCGTACCTGAAGGCGACGGGATTCTTGCTTCATCCAGCCAACATGTCCCTCATGGGCTTTCTGCTCTAATCAAAGTACTGGTTTGAGACATTGTAAAAAAGCAAGGGCTTCTGGGTGGGGCGATCGCATAAATTCTGCTGGAGTTTCCAACACTACCAATTCTCCCCCATACATTAAACCAATTCTCGATGCCAAAACAAAGGCTTCTTGAATATCATGAGTCACAAAAACAACTGTTTTGCCTAATTCTTGTTGTAAGCGTTTAAATTCTTGCTGCAATTCCAACCGCGTAATCGGATCAAGAGCGCCAAAAGGTTCATCCATCAACAATACAGGCGGATCGGCTGCTAACGCCCTCGCTACACCCACTCGTTGTCTTTGTCCTCCTGAAAGTTCGTGGGGATACCTTTGAGCAAATTTTTCTGGTTCTAAACCCACCAACTGTAATAGTTCATAAACACGGCTTTTGATTTGGTTGGGTTTCCAACGTTCTAGAGAGGGAACCAAACCCACATTACGCTCAACAGTAAAATGAGGAAATAAACCAGTTTCTTGAATTACATAACCAATCTTGCGTCGCAATTTAATTTCATTCCACTGGCTTGTGGGAATGTTGTTAAATAACACTTCGCCTTGGCTGGGTGTGAACAAGCGGTTGATTAATTTCATCGTCGTGGTTTTACCGCTACCACTACGTCCAAGTAATACCAGTGCTTCTCCTTGAGGAATATTGAAATTCAGATTTGCTACCAGTGGGCGATGGTTCCTGCTAAAGGTGACATGGCGAAATTCAACAGCAATCTCCTGGGACATGGATGAATTTTTGTGGGGGTTGGTTTTCTGTCATTATGTGATATTTTGCTGTTGATTGCAGAAGATCAGGAAGTTAAAGTCTCGCACTCAGCAGATATACCGAGGCGAGATAGATTGCGCGGTGAGTTGATAGTCCTATTTATTTAATACTCTTGTCAATATATTATTATTAAAATAATTATGTGTGCTGCGTGTATACAATTTAAGAAATAATGCCTATACAAAATCGAGTCAAAAGCTTCTTAGAAAGTAGAAACTTGTCTGCGTACCAGTTCATTAAAGATACTGGTATAGCTCCTGCTACTGGTTATAAGTTGGCTAAAAAGTCTAGCTATCTGCCTTCTGTCCGTGTGCTAGAAGTAATTTGCGATACATATAAAGTCAAACTCAGTGAAATCTTAGAATGGATCGAAGAAAAAGAAATCAGTTAACAGTTATCCATTTTTATTGTTGACCGAAAATAATGGGATACAAGCCCCGTCCTTCTAGGACGGCTTTTTATTGATTAATTCATCAATATAGCCCCTTAGCTTGTCTTGCCACCCAGGAATATCTTTTAGTGCGTCTTTCTGTCCAATTCTACCCCTAAAACAAATGGGAGAAGCGTCTAGTGGATTGTCACTAGTAAAACCTAATTTATGTTTTTTCTGGAAAGTCTACAAGGGTGGAGAGAGTTTAGAACTTTGTGCGAAGGTAAGTCTGAAAAACTTAATCGAGATTTTCACGTTATAAGTCGATGGGAACCAACAAGCCAAATTTGTTCCGAATGTGGATACAAATGGGGTAAACTCGATTTAAAAATTCGGAAGGTTCAGTGTTTGAATTGTGGCACTGAACACGACCGAGATGAAAACGCAGCGAAAAATATAAACAAAGTCGGGATAGGGTATTGCCACGACTCTAAACGGACGCAGAGACAGAGTAAGACGACAATGGTCGCGTCAGTCATTGAAGCGTCAAGAATCACCGCTCCTAAAGGAGCGGTGAGTATGTCAATTGAATTCTCAGCTTGCGTTCAGCTTCAGCATTTATCGTAGCGATCGCGTGAGGAATCTCTAATCAAGTTAGACGATTTGCCTAATTGTTAAGTTTATCAAACTTAATAAAATATAATGAATGAAGATGAAAAGAAGACTTCTTTTAGAAACAGGTACTGCGATCGCTGGAGCGCTGTGGTTGTCAAATTATTTAACCAGGAGGGAGGGAGTTATGGCAACTTCTAACACTGAAAATTTTGAAGTTAATAAAACAGAGGAAGAATGGCGTAAAACTTTAACATCCGAACAGTTTCGTATTCTACGTAAGCATGGTACAGAACGGGCTGGGGGAAGTCCATTAGATAAAAATTATGCTGATGGTACTTACGTCTGTGCTGGTTGTGGACAGGCGTTGTTTACATCAGCAACTAAGTTTGATAGCGGTACTGGCTGGCCGAGTTTTTACGCACCGATTGAAGGCGCAATTAGCACAACCGTAGACAGGTCATTTTTTATGACAAGGGTGGAGGTGCATTGTAGTCGTTGCGGCGGACATTTGGGTCATGTATTTGAAGATGGCCCTGCACCAACTGGTCAACGCTATTGTATGAATGGTGTGGCGATGAAGTTTGCTCCACAAGCAGAAGCGTAAAATCTTGGTGTCTTGAAAAGATCCCCGACAACTTGTGCGGATACAGCTGGCGAATGGTGGATCTGAACCCCAGTAGATACGTTAAATTTAACGTCTCTACTTTTGGTGGAATGACGAAAAATCTTGTGAGGGGCCTTATCCCCTATTCACCAACTATCCGTATTTAATCTATCTTCAATTGCTTTCAACAATATCTCAAAGTTTGATTGAGGTGAATATCGGACGTCAGAGCATTCATGTCTTTCAGTAATTTGGTGAGTTCAGCAAACGTGTTGCGAATTTCGGTTTATAAGTCAAGTTCTTCTCGAAATCCCTGCAAATTAGCACCGAGTTCCGTCAAACCCTCTGTTGCTCCTTGTCCAATTACCTGTAGCAGTTCTTCCTCGGTCACTTCCAATTCGCAATTGTTTTGGTCACATAGTCAGTTTAAATTGAGTTGTGGTGACGAATATTGATTGATCTATAGAAAACATTCAAACGTTTGTTCAAAATGCTTTAATGTTTCTTATAAATGCTGATTGATCTATAGAAAACATTCAAACGTTTGTTCAAAATGCTTTAACGTTTCTTATAAATGCTGATTGATCTATAGAAAATATTCAAGCGTTTGTTCAAAATGCTTTAACGTTTCTTATAAATGCTGATTGATCTATAGAAAACATTAGACCTCTCCAGAAATGAACTATGCGTTGCCCAAAACCCTTGTACAGACGTTAAATTTAACGTCTGTACATCTGGTGGGTTTAAATGTCAATCGATTTGTCTGATCCGAGCAGTATTGAAATCGAATGATGCTGAAATCGAGGTTAAGATTTAAAATCTTTGCTTTTTTAACAAAAATCATCTTTGATAAAGTTATATCAAGATAAAGCCGCAAAACTAAATCGTCAATAGTGATGTAGCAAACCAGTTTTGGGGAGATGGCGTAAATCCTAGAAATATAGTCATCTGTCAAAAATAAGGAGCCAGGTTATGCGGATCATGATGATTCAACCCAATTATCATTCTGGTGGTGCTGAAATTGCGGGAAATTGGCCACCCAGTTGGGTTCCTTATGTGGGTGGGGCGTTGAAAACAGCTGGCTTTACTGACATCTGTTTTGTTGATGC
The DNA here is from genome assembly GCA_051172755.1 of Nostochopsis sp. GTDB lineage: Bacteria > Cyanobacteriota > Cyanobacteriia > Cyanobacteriales > Nostocaceae > Pelatocladus. The sequence continues at coordinate 880,083 of JBMNDX010000001.1, forward strand.
TATGACCGATTATATTGGCGATGATGCTTTAGGCGAGATTATTGCCAAACATCAGCCGGATGTGGTGCTAGCAACGGCGATTACGCCAATGATTTACCAATCTCAAACAACCCTCAAGATAGTTAAACAAGTTTGTCCTCAAGCCAAGAGAATTATGGGCGGGGTTCACCCGACCTATATGTATAATGAAGTTCTCAACGAAGCGCCTTGGGTAGATTATATAATCCGGGGAGAAGGGGAAGAAATCACAGTTAACTTGCTCAGAGCGATCGCCAATGGTACAGATGAGAGCGATCGCCGTAATATATTAGGTATTGCTTTCTTAGAAAATGGCCAAGTCGTCGCGACACCAGCCCATCCCCCGATGGCTGATTTAGATACCCTTACCCCAGATTGGAGCCTATTAGACTGGAGTAAATATATCTATACTCCTCTCAACGTCCGAGTAGCAGTTCCCAACTACGCCAGAGGATGTCCCTTCACTTGTCGTTTTTGTTCCCAGTGGAAATTCTGGCGCAAATATCGTTCTAGTAATCCCAAAAGATTTGTTGATGAGATTGAAATCTTGGTCAAAAAACACAAAGTTGGCTTTTTCATTCTTGCGGATGAAGAACCAACTATTAACAAACCAAAATTTATCGCTTTGTGTAACGAATTAATAGAACGTAACTTGGGTGTTCACTGGGGAATCAATACACGGGTGACAGATATTTTGCGAGATGAGGAAGAACTACCACTTTACCGCAAAGCCGGACTAGTTCATGTTTCCTTGGGGACAGAAGCAGCAGCGCAGTTAAAGTTGAATTTGTTCCGCAAAGAAACAACTATCGAACAAAACAAGCGCGCCATCAAACTCTTAAATCAAAATGGCATGATTACAGAAGCTCAATTTATTATGGGTTTAGAAAACGAAACCCCAGAAACCATCGAGCAAACCTATAAAATGGCTTTGGATTGGAAAGCAGACATGGTGAACTGGAATATGTTTACGCCTTGGCCATTTTCCGAATTATTTCAAGATTTAGGCGATCGCGTCGAAGTTCGCGATTATTCTCAATATAACTTTGTCACGCCGATCATGAAACCGGATGCAATGGAACGGGAAGATGTTCTCAAAGGAGTACTACGGAACTACGCCCGTTTTTACCTACGCAAAACCTTTGAATATTGGTTTGTCAAAGATCCATTTAAACGCAGATATCTTTTAGGTTGCTTAAAAGCATTTGTGCAAACCACCCTCAACAAGCGCTTCTATAATCTCAAACGAGTCAAATACAATGGACTGCAAACCGAGATAGAACTAGGTTTTGATGAGTCGAAGATTCTCACCCGCGAACAAATCGCCCAGCGTAAGCAACAACATCCAGAACTCATGGCTGATGTGAATTTCACAGGTAATATTTCCGCCTGTGGCTCACCCAATGACCTACCCGAATATGATCCCCCTGCTTGAAAGCATGGAAGAAGGCGTAGGCGAATTTATATTAGACATCTGGTGAAAAATGATGTAGAGACGCGATCTATCAGAATAACAGGGAAGCGTGAGAACCCCTGTTAATAGATCATATCGTAAACGTTGCGTAGCTCGGATTTTATCGGAGTCACACAACATCTGTTTAGAATCCCCTTACTTCTAGTGAGGGGAGATGTCAACACGTCTCTATACTCAATTTTTCAACAATCGTAAACCACTAAGGGTGACTAACACAGTAGATCCTTCGTGTCCTACTACACCGATGGGTAAGTTAATATCACCCAAGAAATTGCCAATTAACAGTAAAATAATAAATCCTAAAGCAATAGTAATATTCTGTTTTACTATTGCTTGCGCTCTTTTTCCTAAGCGGATCGCTATTTCTATTTTCTCTAATCTATCTGCCATCAAGACAATATCCGCCGTTTCTAATGCTACATCACTTCCTGCTGTCCCCATGGCAATACCTACAGACGCCTGAGCTAGGGCTGGTGCATCATTAATACCATCACCTACCATGGCGACTATTTTATACTCTTGCTGCAAACGGCGAATCACATGCAGTTTGTCTTCTGGTAGTAACTCTGCATACACTCGATCTATTCCCAAATCCCGCGCCACACTCTCAGCAGTCTGTTGATTATCTCCAGTCAACATGACTATTTGCTCAACTCCCAATTTTTTCAGATGAGAAATAGTTGCTGCTGCTTGCGATCGCACTGTGTCAGCAATAGCTATAATACCTAGCACTTGATGTTGCGGTGCTGAGGTGAATTCTTTCTCCCCATCTCCAGATATTTTTTGTGCTATCCAAACAACAGTTTTCCCCTGTAACTCAAACTTAGTAGCTATCTCAATTAAGTTTTTAGGTAAATCAACAACATAGTTTTGGACAAAATCATCTTTCCCGGCGATTATTTTCTGGTGATTTACAATACCGATAATTCCCTGTCCAGGGAAAGCTTGTACTTCTGTTGCGGCTATCCAATCTAAGTTTTTTGCTGCTTTGACAATTGCTTCACCAAGGGGATGTTCGGAACGAGATTCTACAGATGCAGCAGCTTTTAATACATAATCTCTTGTATATTTACTAACGGAAATCACTTCATATACTTCTAAGACTCCTGTTGTGAGAGTACCGGTTTTGTCAAAAGCGATCGCTCGTACTTTCCCCATCATTTCTAATTGAGAGCCATTTTTAAACAAAATTCCCTGTTTTGCACCATTAGCAATCCCAGACAGTAGTGTTGGCATAATTGCAGCCATTAATGCACAAGGAGAAGCCACCACCAAAAAAGTCAAAGCACGATAAATCGATGTTTCCCAGTCCCAATTCCCAAGGAATGGTGGCAAAATCAACAGCAATACTCCAGCAATCACAATTACTCGTGCATATCCTCGTTCAAATCGTTCAATAAACTGTTGAGAAGGAGGTGTTTCTGTTTGTGCTTGCTGTACTAGACGAATCACCCGTTGAATCAAACTACTTTCCGGTGGTTGATGCAGCTTTAACTTCAGCGCCCCATAGCCATTTAGCGTACCTGCAAATACTTCGTCACCAACTGTTTTCTCAACAGGTAAAGACTCGCCTGTAATTGCAGCTTGATTGAGAGTACTGTAACCTTCCAGAATTACTGCATCTGTGGGAATTAACTCTCCTGGTTTGACGATGATTTCATCTCCTAATTGTAACTGCGCGATCGCAATTAATTCTTCTTTATCTTGACGCACAACCCTGGCTGTATCTTGTGTTAAGCTCATCAAACCGTGGATACTGCGTTCAGTTCGCCGCATCGCATAACCTTCTAAGGCGCCACTAATAGCAAAGATGAGAATCAAAATAGCCCCATCGATAATTAAGTAATACTCTCTTCGCCATAAACCCAGCCCAGCTGCACCAAGCGCAGCCACTATCATCAGCAAATCTACATCCAGTTCTTTTTCTTTGATGAGGGTTGTGAGTCCTTCACGGGCGCTTTCGTAGCCACCAATCACATAGGCGATGGGTAACAGCAACAGCGCCCATCCCAAAAAGCCAAGATGGAGAGCGAACCATCCGCAAAATAAAAACAACCCACACACCAGAGCTGCTACAGTATCTGCGTGTTCTTTAGTAAGTTGATGCAACCGTTCTGGATAAAGCATGAGAGTCGAATTAGTATTGACTCTCTTACGCTAAACCTTGACATTAATGTCAATGTCAAGGTTTAGTTATTGGTTGGTGGTTTATTTCCTCCAAACAACTAACAACTAACAACTAACAACTAACTATTCAGGAATCTCTTCGCGGGATTCAATCATGATTTGCATGGTTTCAACTGCTAAATCGCGTAAATCATTGTTCAGAAAAACCACGCCATTAGAACCAAACCAGCGATCGAAGATAGTAACATTTCGTTTGTCGCCATCCACAAATCCTTGCATGAACTTGTAAATAGTATAGTTAACTGAGTCCAGAAATCTAGAATTATTCTCAGGAACCATACATGCAATACCTTCTCTAGAGTAAGGGCGATCTGGTACCACTTGAAAAGCGTCTGGGTTTTTCGTTTTTCCTAACCATCCTTCTAACAAAATGCTATCTGATGCAAAAGCATCGATTTTTCCCTGTTGCAAAGCAGCATATCCTGCTGCTCGATCTTTTAATAGGACTAGTTTAGCTTGGGGTTGGATTCGCTTGAGTGCTAATTCATTGGTAGTTTGGCTCAGTACACCAATATCTCAACGGCGAGGTAGCCCCTGTTTTCAAACATGGGGGTAAGCCGTTGGCGATTTCAATCGCCGTCCCCATTCTTCAATTAATTCACTCGCGCTCAAACCTTGCCTTTGCGCTTCATCTTTGATGTTCTGCCATGCTGTAGGTGTTAAAACGACAGTCCTTTTTGCTTTAACTTCATCATGAAGTATTGGCACATTTTTTAGTCTTTTTTGTCCCTTTTTATTTGTCATTTTTAGATACGCAGTGTATACTAGATATAGTCTAGCAAATAAAAGGAGGTGATTCAATCTTGGTAGCAAAAACATCTAGTTTCGTCACAGAAATACCGTTGATCACGGCATCTAAAGATTTGTCTGTTCTTGCTGCCAGATTGGAAGCAGGAAGGCAGCTATATAATGCTGTATTGTCTGAAGGTAAAAACAGGTTGCAGTTGGTCAGAGATTGTGAACTTTACTCAGATGCCCGACTCATAGATAAAAACGATAAAAAAGCACGTAGCACAGCATTTCAAAAAGCTAGAGAGGCTTACCGTTTTAGCGACTATGATTTACAATCTTTTGCCAACAAAACAGCTATTGCAAGTATTTGGATTAAGTCTCACCTTGATGCTAATACTATTCAGAAAATAGCAACTAGAGCTTTTAAGGCTTTAGAGAAAATGGCATTTGGCAAGGCTAAAAAAGTTAGGTTTAAACACAAAGGTCAGTTCTCGTCACTAGAAGGCAAGACCAATAAACAAGGCATCAGATGGACTGGTAACGATGTTGAATGGTCAAAGTTAAAACTACCTGGCATCATTGCCAACGACCCTGTAATCTTGCACGGTTTAAACTCAAAGATTAAATATGTGCGTTTAGTGCGTCGTATTCTTAATCAAAAAACCTATTGGTTTGCTCAATTAGTTTGTGAGGGTAAACCATATCAAAAGCCTAAAAATATTATCGGTGATGGTACTGTTGGTATTGATTTAGGCGTTTCAACTGTTGCAATTGTTGGGGATGAAGAGACTATCTGGACTACTTTTGCTGTCGAATTAACATCAAAGCAGAAGAAGATTAGAAAGTTACAGCGTCAAATGGACAGGCAACGCCGTGCCAATAATCCTGACAATTTTAACCCCAATGGCACAGTTAAATCATGTTGCAAACGCTGGAATAAATCCAATCGTTACAAAAAGACTACTGCTAAGAAACGCGAGATTGAACGCAAACAAGCCGCACATCGGAAATCGTCTCATGGTAAATTGGTCAACCAAACATTAAAGCTTGGCAAGAATATTAAAACCGAAAAAGTCTCGGTTAAAGCTTGGCAGAAAATGTTTGGTAAAAGTATTGGGTTTAAATCACCATCAAGCTTCCAATCCGAACTGAAGCGCAAAGCTGAAAATGCTGGCGGTACAGTTCTAACGTTTTCGACTCGTAAGACCGCGCTATCACAAACCTGTTTGTGCGGCAACAAGCAGAAGAAATCATTATCGCAACGTGTTCATCATTGCTCAGTCTGTGGGTTAAAGATGCAACGTGATATTTTATCTGCTTACCTGAGTCGTTACGTTGACCCCAAAACAGAAACTTTGTCAATCCAATCAGCCAGAGATGGTTGGTTAAGGATGGAACAATCCTTGTTGCACGGTTGGCAAAGAAAGAAGGTCAAATCAATCAGCGAGAACCGAGGCTAGTCCAAAGTTACCTACTAACAGTGGGTCAGAGTTGATGTGCAATCATCCAATAGCTTGTAAGGAGTCGGAACCTGTAAGGGTAAACGAAACTTGCACAGCAAGTTGGAACCCCACGGATAAATCCGGGGGGGGTGAGTTCAGCAACACGCTTACCGATTAAAGACTGAGGAGAACCTAAATTGCTTCCTTGTTTTACTAACAACTGAGTACCGGTAGCACCATAACTCAGTGAAAAATCTACTTTTTTATCTCGTTCCCAGGTAAAACTGCTAGCATCACAAACAATATCCACTTGTCCATTTAGAATTTTCGGAATCCGTTCTCCTGGTGTCACTGTTAAGTACTCACGCAAAATTAATTACACATTTTAAAAACCCAGAATGACCAGATGACAAGCATTTCAGGCGATGCGAGTATGAAATTAATTTTGCACAGGTACTTATCAATTGCAATCGAAATTTTTTTCCCAGTTCCTTTTCTAATTGTTCTTTAATCAGATTCAACATATCTACGGAATAACCAACCAATTGTCCCTGATTATTGGTATAGGCAAAGGGAATTGCATCTTTGCTAGTACCTGCTGCTAGTACTCCCGTACGTGCTACTTTTTCCATCACTGTTTCAGCTTTAGCAACCGCAGGTATGAATGTTGTTAACAACAGACTCAAGGTAGTTATCGTCGCCAGGTTTTTAAACATCTTCAATCTTGTAAATATTGCTTTTTGTCGGCATATTTTACAAGGATGTTCCAAAGTAGTAAAGTCAATTTATTTTCTCACTTGGCTTTATCAACGTAGTTTTTACTGATTGAATTTCTACTTATATATAATTTTTATAAATTACGTTTTGTAACACTGAACTTAATAATCAATCATCATAATTTAACTTGAGATGGATATACAATTTTAAGAAATATATGTTACTCTATTCTCTTAAGTAGAGTAAGTCAGCCTAATCTAGCGAATTCACAACGCTAACGCTGGAGCGGAGGAACCATATCTTGGGGCGTATCTTGAATTAGAAGGACATCTCTCAGTCCTAGCCCGTCAGCTAACTTCGTAGGCATTGAGAGGAGACTGAAGAGGCAACATTTTTTTAATGTTTAAACCTCATCAGCTTCCTTGGCTGGTACTGCTCAGGTTTTTTGTACCTGCACTTGACTCTGTTGAGGTTGCATCGAATGATATTTCAATTGAATTTGGCTGCAATATTTGCAGTTGCTGGACAAACTGCTTGGAAAAAGGCAAAACCTTTTGTTTTCAAAGATGTAATCTTGTATCCTGCTTTGGGATTCTTGGGGATCATCCTGTTGTGGTGGGTGATTGCGCTGGCGAACCACGAATTGATGCCTACTCCCCCAGAAGCACTAGTTGCCAATTTAGACAACATACTCCACCCTTTCTACCAACGCGGGCCGGGGAACTTGGGAATTGGTTGGTTGTTATTGGCAAGTATCAGACGGGTATTGTTGGGTTTTTTGTTGGGTGCTGTGGTGGCAATTCCTGTAGGCTTTCTGATTGGCATGTCGAGAGCGGCAATGCTAGCAATAAATCCCATAATTCAGATTTTTAAACCCGTATCCCCCCTAGCTTGGCTACCTATTGCCTTAGCCATATTTAATTTGGCGGACCCTTCAGCTATTTTTGTGATTTTTATTACCTCTTTGTGGCCGACAATTATTAACACTGCTCTGGGAGTTTCTAGCGTTTCTAAAGATTATTTAAATGTGGCACAAGTCCTAGAAATGCCCCGTTGGCGACAGATTACTAAGATTATTTTGCCTGCAAGTTTACCATACATTTTTACAGGTTTGCGGATTAGTTTAGGAATTGCTTGGTTAGTAATTGTTGCGGTGGAAATGTTAACAGGTGGTATTGGTATCGGCTTTTTTGTTTGGGATGAATGGAGCCGTTTAAATCTGAGTTCTGTGTTTCTCGCTGTATTGGTAATTGGCTTAACTGGGTTAATTCTTGATTATGCTGTAGCCAAATTTCAAGAATTCGTAACTCATGGTCCGAAAGTTGTAAATTAGCAAAATAAAACTTGGCTCAGATCACAGTTGCCACATTAATAAAAACGCCTAATGTTTGACGTCAAATTTTGTGCTAAAAACGCACCCTAAAACTAATATTTAGGTTTGAGGTTGGCTAAGAATAATTAATAACCAGTGGAGCTAAGACTATGAGTAACGCCGACCAAAATTATTGGTATCGACGAGACTTTATTAAAGGAATAGGAGCAACAGCAGCAGGAATGGTGCTGTCTTCTTGTGCAATCTCAGGCGATCGCTCTGCTAAAGGACTGACGGAAGAAGCTGCTGCTATTAAACCTGTAGTCAATCCTGGAACTTTAGAAAAACCAGATATTAGTGTTGGCTACGTTCCTGTTAACGATTGTGCGCCTTTTGCGATCGCTTGGAAAAAAGGTTTTTTCCGCAAATATGGGTTGAATGTCACACTCAACCGGGAAGCAAGCTGGGCTACATCGCGCGATGGGTTAATTTTTGGTCGCCTTGATGCTTCGCCTGTAGTATCTGGTGCTGTTACCAACGCCAGAATTGGTGCGGAAGGCGCGCGTCACGCTCCTTTGTGTGCAGCGATGACTATTCACCACCACGGTAACGCCATGACCATGAACAAAGCCATGTGGGATTTTGGGCTGCGTCCTTGGTATGAATACAAACAACAATATGGCGATCGCGCTTTGGAAGCCTTTGGTCGTGATTTTAGAAACTACTTTGATAAGCAGCCACCAGAACGCAAAGTCTGGGCAGTGGTACTGAGTTCTGCTATTTACGAATACTTTATCCGCTACGTATCTGCTGCTGCTGGTGTCGATCCTTTCAAAGAATTTCGTGTCATCATTGTTCCTCCACCACAGATGGTGACTAACGTACGGATTGGTGCAATGCAAGCCTACATGGTTGCAGAACCCTGGAATACACGGGCAATTACTGGTAATGAAGGTGTCGGCTTTACCTTCGCTCAAGGTAAAGAAGTCTGGTTAGGACACCCAGACCGATTGTTGGGGGTAATGCAATCTTTTATTGACAACTACCCAAAAACCTATCGTTCTCTCGTGAAAGCGATGATTGAAGCTTGTCAATATTGCAGCAAACCTGAAAATCACAAAGAAGTTGCGGAATTACTCACAGAACGCTCATTTACGGGTGCTAAACCCAAAAAACCGGGTGTGCCAATCACCAAGTTTACAGGCCCCGCAATTCTCGGTAACTACAACTATGGTGGTTTTGATGGCAAAGATCGTACAATCAAAGCTGCTGACAACACTATTTTCTTTGACATTCCTGATAATATTCCCAAACAAGCAGATGAAAACTCTACATTCATGTGGAGGTCTAGAAGTATTTGGTTGATGACACAAGCCACTCGTTGGGGACAAATTCATGAATTTCCCAAAAATGCAGATAAATTAGCTGCAAAAGGCTGGAGAACAGACCTTTATCGAGATATTGCCGCAGAAATGGGTCTTGCGTCCCCAAAGGATGATTACAAAGTCGAATTACCAGAAGTATTTATTGACAATAAGGGTTTTGATCCCAGTGATCCTGTAGGGTATCTCAACAGTTTTGAAATTAGAGCCAATGCTCCTACTCGTTTTTATATGTCCTGATTGACTGCTAAAAAATAATGTGCATGTAGTCTTAATCACTACAGAGTAGAATTTCCCAGAGCAATTTGAGTATTTGCTAATACAAAATCTGAACATTATTTTTTGAAAGTGCCAAATATTATCCTAATTTTTGGAGCTTACTATGACTAAATCTACTTCATTTTCTATGATAGATAAAGAAAGATTTCATAATCCCCCTTTTTTGGAAATAGAAAATCTAGTCAAATCTTATCCAACCAACGGTAGTAATGAGTTTGTCGTCTTAGATCATGTTAATCTCACAGTAGGCGAAGATGAATATATTTCTGTAGTTGGTCATTCTGGCTGTGGTAAATCAACACTGTTAAAAATTGTTGCTGGTTTGGAAAAAGCAACTGCTGGTTCTGTAAGACTTGATGGCAAAGAAATTCGTAAACCTGGTGCAGAACGCATGATGGTGTTCCAACATTATTCATTGCTACCTTGGTTAACAGTAAAAGAAAATATCCGCTTGGCTGTGGATGAAGTACTAAAAGATGCTAATCGTGCAGAAAAGATAAGCATTGTTAACGAACATTTAGCAATGGTAAATTTGACTGCGGCAGCAGATAAATATCCGGATGAAATTTCTGGAGGAATGAAACAAAGGGTTGGGATTGCGAGGGCTTTAGCAATTCGACCAAAAATGTTATTAATGGATGAACCTTTCGGTGCTTTAGATGCTTTAACTCGCGGCAAATTACAGCGCCAAGTTTTAGATATTTGGGAAAATCATCGCCAAGCCGTGATGATGATTACTCACGATGTTGATGAGGCTATTTATATGTCCGATCGCATTGTTTTAATGACAAATGGCCCATCTGCTAAAATTGGAGAGATTCTAGAAGTCCCTTTTCCACATCCACGCGATCGCGCCGAGATGCGAAACTCAAAAGAATACTACGAACTCCGCAATTATGCACTAAATTTCCTTGAGCGGAATTTTGCTACTGATGAATAGTTATTTGTTAGTAGATAGTAGATAGTAATTTCTTGTTTGTTGTTTGGAATGAGTAATTTTTCCCAATCAACCAGCAACTATCAACCAGCAACTATTAAGATCCAATTTTGATTGCAAAGAAGTGAATGCTGTGAATATCAAACCTATGTTAGTGCGTTTACAAGACGCGATCAATAGAGATGACTTAATTGAGCAAATGTTATTGCACTGTAACCCAATAACATCTTTCTCAGAACAGGCTGAATCCACAAAATCAATCAATTTTATAGTTGGCTACAATAGTTCTCCTAACAGCCACACTGCGTTAGATATTAGCTTGTTGATTGCTCATCAAACACGTTTAGCCACCAAATTAGATGTTCTAGTTCAAGTTGTTTACGTGTTAGAAGAAAACCAAAAAAATGATGTCTTTGATGTTTTATCAGCACAGGAATTTCAAACAAGTGAATCCTTTTATCAGTTTCCAACATATTGCCCAATCAGTTTACCATCAACAAATGTTCAAACCCCTGTATTAACTAGAACAAACAAATTTGCACAAGCAGAAAGAATATTATGGCAAGCACGTTGTCTTGCTGAAGAATGGCAGAGTTATTTTAAAGCTCATTTGCGGTTTGGCTGCGTAGCTGATGAGCTAAAGAAAGTAGTTGAATCAGAAGCTGCAACTATACTATTTTTAGGCTGTAAATCAGCAAAACATCCAATTGTGCAAAAACTTGGTTCTAATTTCCTTTGTCCGGTACTGGGTATACCCACTTGTATTGATGAAGAATGAAAATTAGGGCTTGTAATGAGTGTTAATTAATCATAACATACTACGCCTCTGATGCACTCGCTACAAGCTTATAAAAGGATTTAAAATTACTAAAAACTCATATTTTTATTTTTCAATTTGCAACAAAAATTAATTATATCTTAATTATATATTTATAGAAACCATGAATCAATACGCTTGATGTTAGACCCGTAATCTTTTGTAGAGACGCGCCTTAGCGAAGCCATGCGCGTCTCTACAGATGAATTTTTTGTACCAAAATCCTTAACACCAAGCCTATTATCCTATATACTAGGTAGCTTTTTTAGTTTAATATGCAAAATATTAGATCAGTAAGTAGTAAAAATAAAAAACTACCAGGGTTCAACTTCACATTATAAATTAAAACACCAAGTAAAATAAACAACTGATAACTGAAAATTAGCTGAATTTGTGCCGACATACTGAATCCAGGAGTAATCTGTGGAAAACTGGGAAGCTATTCTGAGCGTTTTGACTTTTATCACTGTCATTTTTTTTGTCATGACAGAATGGATTCATCTAACAATTGCAGCATTGTTAGGTGCTTTGGTATTAGTATTTACCAATATCATGACTTTACAAGAAGCTATTGGCTATATAGGTAAAAGTCACGGCACACTTGGTTTATTTTTTGGCGTGATGGTATTGGTACGCGCATTTGAACCGACGAAAATATTTGAGTATTTAGCAACTCAAATGGTTCTACTAGCTAAAGGGGAAGGTAAACGTCTGTTATTAGGTATTGTGGCGATTACTACTCCTATTTGTGCGGTTTTACCTAATGCCACAACCGTGATGCTATTAGCTCCATTAATTCCGCCAATGGCTCAAGAAGTTGGGGTCAATTTTGTACCATTATTAATTCTAATGGTGTTCATTGCTAATAGCTCTGGATTACTGACAATAGTTGGTGATCCGGCGACATTTATTGTAGGTGATGCGATCAATCTTAGCTTTACAGATTATCTATGGCGCTTGAGTTTAGGTGGAGCGATCGCTGTTATTACTGTGATCGCAATTTTGCCATTGTTATTCCGCAAAATTTGGGATAAAAAACTAGAAAATTTAGAACAGTTGCCACATCCTCAAATTAATCATCCACGTGTTTTATCGTTGGGAGCATTAATTGTAGCTCTTGTATTAGTGTTTTTTGTGATCGGAGAATCTCTTCCAGTACCGATTTCACCAGCTGCTGTAGCTCTACTCGGAGCAGCTTTAGCAATGCTTTTGTCACATCAGAGCAAAATAGATTCTGTTAATAATATTTTGCGGGATGTTGATTGGAGTACATTGATATTTTTTATGAGTATATTTGTGCTAATTGGAGGACTAGAAAAAACTGGCGTGATTAACGGTTTATCAGGAGTATTAGCAATTGTTTTGGGAAAAAATATTCTCTTCGGTTCACTAGTCTTAATATTTTTAATCGGGCTATTGTCTAGCGTAATTCCTAATATTCCTTTAGTAGTAGCAATGGTACCGCTACTCAAACAATACGTTGTTAACGTTGGATTAGCGCCAGCAGAAGTTCTCGCATCAGACTTTCAAGGACAGTTTCCACCAGAAGTCTTACCACTTTTTTATGCAATGATGTTTGGTGCTACTTTGGGAGGCAATGGAACTTTAGTTGGTGCATCGTCTAACATCGTAGCAGCCGGGATTTCTGAACAACATGGACGCCGTATTTCCTTCAAAACTTTTCTACACTACGGTATTCCCGTCATGCTATTGCAACTATGTACCGCATCAGTGTATATGCTGGTTCGCTTTTTACTCTAGTACTCGGCCACACGAACTATGCTATGTTCGTAGTACGCTGCGCGTAAAGCGCTCATAGAGGACTACGCTCTATGCAGAAAAATTGAGGAATAGTAGTAGACTCAAAATAGCTAACTGTTGTTCAGAGCCACTTTTAACGTTTTTTGATTCGCTCTTGCGCTCTTAGCAAATTGTCAAAGGGACTGTGTAACTATCTTCCCTTTTATTCATTCATTCTTAACTTGCACCAATATAAAGTTGATGTACTTTAATCACTCAGTAAAAAACCCAATACCTTGATTTAGCGATAAAAGCTGATAAAAAGAAGGTAGCTTTATCGCGCCTATTTTTAATTTACCTGGGTTTGTACGGAGAGGTGTAAGTTAAGAGTTGAAGAACCATATTACGTTAGTATATGTTTCTAGGTTTTAGAAGCACAATATATTGCTTGATGAGAAAGTGCTAATGTAGGAAATAATACTTGAAATTAAAATTAAGGCAATAACAAGAAATTGTCTTAATATATATTAAAATTAGAAGCTAAAATAACTTATAACATAACAAGGATTAAAAATGTCAACGACCCAGGTCTAAAGACACGCTTGCTTCTAGCCTAAAGTCTTTAGACAATAGTTGACCAGACTAAGTTCTTAACTGAACTACGTTAGAGGCGAGTGTTAAAGACCTACCAAGGAATGCGTAGCTAGTTTCTTGCTCTAGAACCGAACAGTTAAATATCTGTAGAAGGGTTAAGGAAGTGCTGTTTGGAAAGTACCGACCTCTAACATTGTCGAAGCTAACATTACCCCAGAAATGGGAGGCTCTTAGGAGGCGAAAGCAAAAACAACGGGCAGGCTTCTTTGAGATATCTCGAACGGCCCACTAATTAATTAGGGGGTATCAAGCCTGCTCGTTGTTTCCAAGCCAAATGTAAAGGAGCAAAACTATTATGCGTACAGAGTTGTGAGATTTGAAATGGTAACTGTCCCATTGAAAGTGCATTACAAAAGCACACCGAATCAAGTAACTCCAAGGCGGTAATAGAACAAGGCGATGTTCATATCGCACGTGCCGTTTACTTCTCAGCTTTTCAAAGCTGAGTTTTTCACATCCCGCGAGGTTTTATGAGTTCGGTGGAAGGAGAAAAATTTCATCATAATTTTACAGACTCAACCCCAGGTGGTTTAGTCCCAAGCGTAAATCAGGCTGCAATCAGTAATAACTTTGGCGACATTAGCAGTTTAGATAAAGTCAGAGATATTCTTTTTGGTGGTCAGATGCGAGAACTAGAAAAAAAGTTTACGCGTCTAGAAGATCGTCTAATTAAAGAATGTGCTAGCTTACGAGATGAAACAAAAAAACGTTTAGATTATTTAGAAACTTATATCAAAAATGAAATTGAAGCTGTAAATGATCAGCTAAGAAGCGAACAATTAAAACGAGAAGAAGCCATCACAACACTCAGCGAAGAGCAAAAAGGAATCAATCTTTCTATAGAAAGAAAACTCTCGCAATTTGATGAACAAGCAACGACAAAAACACGAGAATTACGCGAACAACTTCTTAATCAATCTCAAAGCCTACAGGATGACATTCGTCAAAAATACGAGGATATCTTAGCACTACTGCAACAGGAATCTCAAGAAATACGTGCAGAAAAAACAGATCGTTCCACTCTTGCAGCCATGTTTACAGAATTAGCAATCCGGCTGAATTCTAGACAGTAGAGAAAGTGTCAAGAGTGTAAGACTAACCTCTAACCACTAACCCCTAACCACTAATCACTAACCACTAATCACTAACAACTAACCACTAACCCCTAACCACTATTTCCAATAAATTTTTAACAAATGTGCAACTCAACATAGCTCGTGAGTTGAATAGTTTTGCCCATGAATGAATATTACCCTGAAGAATTAACGTACAAATCACGGGAAATTTCTAATGATAGCAATTCCGATGAAACTTTACCTGTAAATAACGGGGAAGCTACTAATGAACTCAGTGAACTCCGTAGTTTGCTTTTGGGGGTAGAAACTGCACAACTTGATAAACTATACGAGCGATTAGAAAATCCTCAGATTCAAGCAGAAGATATTAGTAGTTTGCTTCCAGAAGCTGTGATTCTGGGAACAATACAAGATCAGCAGTTAGTCAAAGCAATAGTTCCTACAGTTGAACAAGCGATTCAATCTTCTGTTAAGCAAGATTTAAATGTTCTTTCTGAAGCATTTTTTCCCATAATTGGCCCTGCGATTCGTAAGGCTATTAGTACAGTTCTAGATCAAATGATGCAATCTTTGAATCAAACACTAGAACACAGTATGTCACCACAAAGTTTTAAGTGGAGACTAGAAGCACGACAGACAGGGAAGACTTTTGCTGAAGTTGTTCTACTACGCACCCTGATTTACCGAGTAGAGCAAATATTTTTAATTCACAAACAAACTGGATTATTGCTGCAACATATTTTAGCGCCACAGGTAGCCGCTCAAGATCCTGATTTAGTTTCAGCTATGTTGACAGCTATTCAAGATTTTGTCAAAGACTCTTTCGATGTTAAAAAAGGTGAGGCGTTACAAAGTTTGCATTTTGGGGAACTCACAATATGGATTGAGGAAGGGCCACAAGCAGTATTAGCAGGTATAATTCGAGGAAATGCTCCTCATGAACTACGATTAGTTTTTCAAAACGCCATAGAAAAGATTCACCTGAAATTGCATAGAGAACTTCATGATTTTACAGGTGAAACAATACTATTTAGTATTAGTAAACCTTATCTAGAGGAATGTTTAGAAGTAAGGTATAAAGTTTCATCCAAGAAAAAATATATCTATGCATGGAGTTTATTGGGTGCGATCGCGATCGCACTTGGGATATGGAGCTTTTTTAGCTTTAGAGAACAATTACGTTGGAATGCGTATTTAGAAAAACTTAACTCTCAGCCTGGGATTGTTGTGATTCAAGCCAAGAAGGGATATGGAAAAAATTTCATTTCTGGAATGCGCGATCCTTTAGCTACAGATCCGTATTTACTGATGCAACAAGCTAACATTAATCCTCAGACAGTTATCAGTCAATGGCAACCTTATGTATCGCTTGAACCGCAAATAATAGCAAAAAGAGCCGCAGAATTACTGCAAGCTCCCAAAACTGTATCACTCAAAGTTGATCAAAATGGTGTCCTTTCTGCTACAGGAAATGCTCCACGTCAATGGATTTTAGAAACAAAAAAATCTTGGCGTTTGGTTCCTGGTATCACTGAATACATTGATAAAAATTTACTTGAATTAGAACTACAAGAATTGCAATTATATAAACAAAAAATTGAGCAGTATCAACTCTTATTTGTTGAGGGAACTACTGAATTTTTGCCAGGTGAAAGTAATAAATTACCAGATATAGTATTCGCAATCAAAAAAATATCCAGTTTAGCTAAGTCTTTAGGCAAAGATGTGCGTTTTGAAATTACAGGACACACAAATATAACTGGAACAGAGCAAAGAAATATGATACTCAGTCAAGCCCGTGCTAATAAAATTATAGCTTACTTAAATTTTCAAGGTATTAATACAATTAGTTTTACTAGCGTGGGTGTAGGGTCAAGTCAATCTTCAAGCATAGGACTAACAGAACAAAATCAACAAATTAATCGTAGGGTATCTTTTAAGGTATTCTTAATTGATGCCCATAACTGAGGAAAAATACTTATGCTGCAAAAAAAGATTTGCATGGTAGGTGCATTTGCTGCTGGTAAAACTAGTTTAGTAGCGAGGTTTGTTCACAGTATTTTCTCTGATAAGTATCAAACAACAGTTGGTGTAAAAATTGATAAAAAGTCAATAAATGTTCAAGGACAAAACGTAGATTTTATTATTTGGGATTTATATGGAGAAGATGAGTTTCAAAAAGTACGTATGTCATACTTACGTGGTTCTTCAGGATATTTATTAGTAGTAGATGGAACTAGAAAGAATACTCTAGAGAAAGCTTTAAACTTACAAATTAAAGTAGAAAATACCATTGGAACAGTCCCTTTTATACTTATAGTCAATAAATGGGATTTAACAGAAGAATGGGAAATTAGTGAGTCTGAAATGAACGAAGTTGTGCAAAGGGGTTGGATTGTCATCAAAACGAGCGCGAAAACAGGTTTGGGTGTCGAAGAATCTTTCCAAATTCTTGCTAATAAAATTTTAGAAATATAGGTAATTAGTTAAACAAATATATAGTTGATTAACAAAAAAATTCCATAAAATCTATCTTAATTGACGCCAGTTTTTAAGCAGTTATAAAATTAACAATATTTAATCACAACTACATTTAAGAAAATAGTGTATATCATGAGCGACTCTATTATAACAGATGTGTTTGCTGCTCTAGATACTCTAGTCTTAGAGAGATTAAACTTTGGCCGCTTTAGAATTATTGGAACCCCACCAGATTGGTTACAACCATTTTGTCTTAACCAAGTTAAATCTGGAATGCAAATACTCATACCGGAACAAGAGTTTCCCTTTTTAGAAAATTTTCTAATAGATGCTGAAGAGCTATGGAACAAAAATGACAAAAATCAATTAAACTCAGGTATTTGGCATCAATTAGATTTATCTGGCAAAGAATATCATTTTGAAGCCATAGCAATTGGTGTTAAAAATAATAAAATCTTATTAATCAAATTATTAGAGGAGGAATTTGAAGAAAAAAGAAACCTAATTCAAAAAGCTAGAGAGGATCAACTTAATTACCAATATATTATAAAAGAGAACCAAAAGAAAGATATTTTGGTTCACTGTATTATACATGATATTGCTGGACATATCAGTGGAATTAATTGCTGTTTGATGCTGTTAGAAACTGAAAATTTAACGCCAAAAGCCAGAGAGTATTTAGAAATAGGAAAAAAACAAACACTTCAGGAAGAAAACTTAATTAGAGATATTTTATATGCATTCTCTGCCGAAGTAAATTCTCTAGAATCTTTTACTGTAGATACCGATATAGCTCCAAATACTTTAACTTCTGCACAAGAAGTTATCCAACTTTTATCACCCACTTTTTTACTGAATAAAGTAAAGTTGCAACTTGCAAATAATATTGATATGACAGCAGATTGGAGGGTTATAGGTGATAAATCACGCTTGAATAGAATTCTTGCTAATTTGGCAGAAAATGCTTTTCGTTACAGTCCTATGAGTTCTACAGTGACAATCGGTTTACAGCAAGAAGAAGATCATATTTTTGTTACGGTAGATGACCAAGGTGTTGGTATCCCAGCAGGAAAAGCTAAAAATCTTTTTGATAAGTTTTCCCAAGCTGATAAATCTGGTAGGGTTGGGCTTGGACTATATTTTTGCCGTATTACTATAGAACGTTGGGGTGGTCAAATTGGTTATGTTCCTCTTGAGCAAGGAGGTTCTCGGTTTTGGTTGCGGTTATTAAAACCGAAATCACAGACTTAAGTTCGTAGTAAGCACCCCTAGCCTTTTTTTGAGAACTAAAGTCCTCACTACGAACCTTTAATTACATAAAATTCACTAACCAATAAAATGCAAAACATCACGTAACACGCTGTAACCAGCTAAATCCCAAAGCAAATAAGCAAGAAAGCCAATCATGGCCAAGCGACCGTTCCATAGTTCTGCTTGGGGATTAAAGCCAAAGATAAAAGCGTTACGGTCAACGCCATTGTATGCTGGAGCTACTGGTGGTAAATCTGTTGAAGGACGAGTTTCCATTTTTTGCCTCCGAAATTATTCTATAGATTGCTTGACTTTTGTGTGATTAGCTATTAGTAATTGATGATTTTTAAATCTTAATAACTAATAACTAATTTGGGTTTCCGAACGATTTGTTACATATGTTTACTTTAGCTAGGAATTATTAGCTTGCTGTATTCCTATGGTTACAAAGTATAGGCACTCCTAATGGATGATTATTCAATCGGTTTTTGAATACGGAAATGTATCCTAAGAGGGTGAAAATTTTTTATTTTTAAATAAATATTAAAACAACCCAGCGCTTAAGTGATAACACCGAGGTAGCTAAAAAAATTGCAGGCTGAAGTATTAGTGATAAAAACTTATATCTAACGCAGTATATAGTATCAGACCTTGGGCGGATGCTGTAATAGGCTAAATTCCACGATTCTGAGCTAAGGAATCGTGTATGGCGAATGATATAGATGTAAAACTAATTAGCAACTTTTTATACCAAAAAATTAAAACATAGAGGAAAAAAATAGAATGTTTCAGAGTACGGTAACAACGCTGGAACTCTACCAGTCTTTATTTTGGATAGCGCAGGTTATAGCAGAGCCAGAAGGTATCTCACCAGCACAAGCATCGGTTGCTATTTCAGGGCCACGTTTTTTTACTGCTTTAATTTCCGGTGTAATCCTGGCTTTTGCGTTTCAATTGGTATTAACTAACCTTTCAGTTGCAGCAGGTATTTCCTATTTAGGGCGTCCATCTGATTCCAATTCAGATCACGAGGAAGTCGGTAGTTTCGGCGGAACTATCCGCAAAATTGGTACTGCTGTAGGAATTTGGACTTTAATCACAGTCACTATCGCCTTAGCGATCGCTTGCTTTTTGGCTGTCAAAATGAGTCTGGTTATTTTTAGTCCAGGACTGGGTGCAATTCTCGGTTTAGTAATTTGGGGTGCATACTTCTTATTACTAGTGTGGGTGAGTTCCACCACAGTCGGTTCTTTAATTGGTAATGTAGTTAACACTGCAACTTCCGGCTTTCAGGCAATTATGGGAACAGCCACCGCCGCTTTGGGTGCAAAGGCTATAAACCAGCAGGTAGTAGCCACCACCGAAGCCGCAGCTGCGGCTGTTCGCCGGGAATTCGGTAGTGCGATCGACCCTACCAGTGTCCGCGAACAAGTCGAAGATTACCTGGAAATGGTACGTCCGCCGGAACTAGACTTAACTAAGATTCGCGGTGATTTTGAAAGATTGTTGAGTGATCCGCAAGTCCGAGAAATAGCCACTTCAGGCGATATTCGCAATATTGATCGCCAGAAATTTATCGACTTAGTCAGCAGTCGCACCGACCTATCAAAGCGTGATGCTAACCGGATCGCCGATACCTTGTATGGTGTTTGGCAACAGGTAGTAAGTCAAACTCCCTCCCAAGATAAAATGGCTGAGTTAGTTGATTATCTCAAATCACTCCAACCAGGACAAGCAAACACAGGCGAACTCAACCGCAAACTCGATCAGCTAATGGCAGAAATGCGTTCTGCTAAAGAAGCAGACCAAAAAGCGACCCCTGGCCCGATTCAGCGAACATTACAACAGGGAATAACAGCTTTGAGTGGGATTGTCTTGGGACGGACTGATCTGTCAGATTTAGATGTCGAAAAAATCTTGGGTGCTTTAACCACAGCTAAAGATAAAGTTAGTGAAAAAGCAGATCAATTAGGACTACCGACACCAAAACAACCTTACAGTCCGATTCGTGCAGATGTAGAAAACTACCTGTTGAATACTTATGCTTGGCAGTTAAGTCAAGAGAGAATAGCTCAGGATTTCCGCGATGTGATCTATGATCCTGCGGCTGATCCTGGAACCATACGCCGGGAATTAGAACAACTGTCTCGCAGGGATTTTACTAATACCCTGCAACAGCGTGGTCTTTTGACCCAAGCAGAAATTCAACGTATCGTTGACCAGTTAGAAGCTGTTCGACAAAATGTCTTGGTGACAGTCACTGCTGAAGAAGAAAGAGAAATTGTACAGGACTTGCAACGCCGAGTTGAGAGTTATTTACTCGTCACTCCCAAATCAGAATTAACTCCAGAGGGAATTGAGCAGAACTTTAAATCACTGTTGCAGGACTCCGATGCAGATTATGAAACTCAATCTCGCCGTTTAGCATTGTTAGACCGTCAAGAACTGCGGGAAATACTGCTAGAACGGAATGATATTAATCCAGAAGAAGCAGAGACAATTCTCAACGAACTGGAAAAACAGCGCGATCGCGTCCTCATTGAATCTAAAGGATTAGCAGATCAAGCCAAATATCAAGCCGAAACACTCTGGCTAAATGTAGAGTCATATCTGCGTAATACTGGCAAAGAAGAACTAAATCCCAACGCGATTAGAGCCGAGTTAACAAGACTGCTGCAAGATCCACAAGCTGGAGCCGCAGCGCTGCGGGCGCGTGTGTCTCGTTTTGACCGAGATACTTTAGTCAAATTGCTGAGTCAGCGCCAAGATTTGAGTGAAGACCAAGCCAATCAAATTCTCGGCACAGTTGAAGATTCTTGGCATAATGTTCGCCATGCACCGCAAGCCATAGCTGATAAAGCCAAACAACAATACGACTCAGTTACAACTACCATCGCTGATTATCTGCGGAAGACGGGCAAAAATGAACTCAACCCCGAAGGGATTCAACGGGATTTGAATCGGCTGTTGCAAGATCCCAGAGAAGGAGCGATCGCTCTCCGTCGCCGT
This sequence comes from Nostochopsis sp., assembly GCA_051172755.1. Lineage (GTDB taxonomy): Bacteria > Cyanobacteriota > Cyanobacteriia > Cyanobacteriales > Nostocaceae > Pelatocladus. The sequence continues at coordinate 901,591 of JBMNDX010000001.1, forward strand.
TTGTCTCAAGTAGACCGAGATACTTTAGTAAAATTACTGAGCCAGCGTCAAGATTTATCTGAAGAACAAGTCAATCAAGTGATTGATTCTGTTCAAGACACAATTCGCAATATCGTCCGCTCACCACGTCGTTTGGCTACTCGGACACAACAAAGAGTCGAAACATTCCAAACTTATTTGGAAGAATATTTGCGTCGCAGTGGCAAAGAGGAACTCAATCCAGAAGGTATTAAACGCGACCTGTATTTGTTGTTGCATGATCCGCGTGTAGGTATGGACAGTTTGAGCGATCGCCTAGCTCAATTTGACCGCTCTACAATTATCACCTTGCTGAAACTGCGCGAAGACCTAAGTGACGAAGAAGCAGCGCGGATTGCTGATACAATTTTCTCTGTACGCGATTCCTTTGTAGAGCAAGTACGGGCGATTCAACGACGCATTCAAGACACAATTGATGGAATTTTTGCTCGTATCCGTAGTTACCTTAACTCCCTAGAACGTCCCGAATTGAATTATGATGGTATTAAGCGGGATGTTCGCACATTATTTGATGATCCTCAAGCTGGATTTGATGCTTTACGCGATCGCCTGTCTTCTTTCAACCGCGAAACCTTGGTAGCAGTCATGAGTTCTCGTGAGGATATCTCAGAAGAAGATGCGAATCGGATTATCGACCAAGTGGAACGAGCGCGTAACACCGTCTTGGAACGAGCAGAACGACTACAACAAGAAGCACAGCGACGCCTAGAAGAAGTGAAGCACCAAGCCCAAAAGCAAGCCGAAGAAACCCGCAAAGCAGCCGCATCAGCAGCCTGGTGGTTATTTACTACAGCTTTAGTATCGGCTATATTCTCTGCAATTTCCGGAGCAGTAGCAGCGATCGCTGTGTAGTAGATTTACAAAAGTAATTAAAAGTTGTCTCCGCTAAACCTACTGTAGCCTCTCAAGATTGAGAGGCTTTTTTAATTTAGGGATTATTAAGTCGTATCGTTTTTAACCACCAACAACTAACCACTAACTACCCCAAAACATTCCCATCCAACGGAAAATCAACAACTACGGGTGAATTACCATTTGCTTGAACTGGTTCTGCATCGGTAACTGGCGGTTTCGGCTGTAACGGTGATATGACTTCACCGGGTTTAGTTGTTTGATTCCAGAGAATCATCGAAAGTAACCCATCTACCAAACCGTTGCTAGTACCATTGTTACCGCCAACTAAGACATCGGGGATGAGACGAACGTGGCGATCGCCAATAATTTGCATGAGCTGCATTGCTGTATAACCCTGTGAACCCAAAGCTTCCACACCAGCATGGTATGCTTCTGCTTTGGCGTTACCAGTAGCACGGATGGCTTCGGCTTCAGCAAGGCTTTTGAGTCGTAGAGATTGGGCTTCTGCGTCGGCTCTTAAACGAATAGCTTGAGCTTCACCCGTGGTTTCTTTAACTTTGGCATTTGCTTTGAGTTCGGCAATTTTCACGCCTTGCTCAGATTTCACCGCTTCTTGCTGAATATCAGCCTTAGCTTTCAATTCGGCAATCATCACCCCCTGCTCAGACTTCACCATATCTTGCTGGATATCAGCCAAAGCTGTTTCCCGTACCAGTTGCTGTCTTTGGGTTTGCGCCTGCTGCTGAACTTCAAAGGTTTTACGTTGTTCTTCAGCAATTTTCCGGTCTGTTTGGGTCTGCATCAAACTTGCTGGCGGTTGAATATCACCAATCAACGTATCGATCGCCTGTACATCATAAGCCCGCAGCGCTACTCTAATAAAATCGGCTGCTTCTGCTTGCCGTTCACTACGGGCGCTCAAGAAATCTAGTACGGTGTAATCTTGGGCTGAGTTGCGGAAATAGTTACCAATTGTTGGTTCTAATACATGGTCTACCAAATTCTGCATCGAACCCACACGAGAAATCACCTTGGGAGCATCCAAAGCACCAACATGAATAATTTGGGCAATTTCCAAGTCAAAAGCAAACCCGTCTTTGGAACGTACTGTTAAAGAGTCAAGTTTGGCATCATAATTATGGCGTTCGGTGCGAACCGACCAATTTAAAACAATATTGGTTGTTGGCACTAATTCAATTTTCATGATGCGGGTATTAACTGGGTGCTTACCTGGATAAAGTGGTTCTATCCAAACACCTTTGTGTCCTTGATTGACTAAATTACCGTGGGTAAAAGCTGCACCACTCACATCTTCATGCGCCTTACCAACAAACGAAATCACCACACCCACATAACCAATGGGAATTTCTGTCATCGGTACTTGCTCGACTTGGACAAACCAAGGATTCAAGTTCCAAGAACCAGAAAGCAAAATCTGTTCTTGCAAACCTCGACGTCCACCACCATCAATAAATCTTTGTCCATTTTGGAAGTTATCGTGAGCAGCGATCACCGGGCCAGCAATTTCACCCCCCGGAATCGGAAGACCATCTAGAGTCGTGACGATCCCAACTTTGTCCCCAGCCACACTATACAGCCGCAATTGGTCTGGACTCATGCCATGTTTGCTGGCGTTAGCTGCTGTGATGATCTTAAATAGGGCAGTGTTGATTCGATAAGTACCAGCTGTGAGAAAACCCATTTGTCGCCCTTTTTCCCCAGCATGAGTCAAAAATTTCCGGGCGTCTTGGAAATTGTCGCATTCTACTATTTTGCCCAAAATACGTTCGGGCGGGGTATGTGTGCCATCTTCCGCTACAATCAGAGCAATTTCACCTTGGGGAATGGCGACCACTGGCTCTTTTTTCACCGAGTATTGCCAAGGCCAATAGCCCCAGTGCCAACCAGGAGCCAGAGTATCAGCCTGAAAACCAGCTTCACCATTCATGGCGATTAAGCGTCCGGCGGGAAGTCCACGTCCAGAAATCGTAAATTTTTTAATAACAACGCCAACTTCTCGTTCACCGATCACAACCAGTCCGCCAAAAAACAGGGGGACAAAAATCACAACACCACCCACAACAATAATGGGAATAACTCCCCAAGGTGACACATCTGAAAGTCTAATGGTCGTTGGTTGTGTTTGCTGAATTTGGGTTGAGACTGAGGTGAATTCTTGGGGAGTAGTTTTGTTAACAGGATTGGCGCTAGCAGTATGAATGCTACCAGCTATAGTCAAAGTTGTGATTACAGATGCTGCGAAACGAAGTATTTTATTGTGCTTTTGTTGACTTTTCTTAGAAGAATCTTGTGAGGCTTCCATATATTTGCCCCTCTGGGCAACTAATTATCCAATGTATCACTTCACTTAGGCTTCACCTCATTTCTTAAACTTGTCCTAATTTTGTTGACACTCCCCGGTCGCGCATACACGGGGATTCTTGGTTCAGTGACTCGCCGTTAGACGACAGGTTTACACCAATCGCCCAAGAGGGTAAATCTCCCCAAGTGTAAGTTCCGGTATGCCCTACCGTACTGAGACCTAGTCTCAAAATATTGATTGCTGCATTGACATCTCTGTCTTCGATATATCCACAATGTGGACAAACATGAGTTCTGGTAGACAGAGATTTTTTCACCTTCAAGCCACAGTTAGAGCAATTTTGGCTTGTATTGTGGGGAGGAACAGCAACTGTTACCTTCCCATATTTATGTCCAAAATATTCTAACCATGACCTAAAAGTTGACCAACCAGCATCACTTATTGACTTAGCCAGATGACGATTACGTACCAAGCCTTTGACATTTAAGTCTTCATAGGCGACCAAATCGTTAGATTGGATGACGGAGTATGCAACACGCTTGCAATACTCTTTTCGTTGCCTACTTACTTTTAAATGCTTCCGAGCATATCGTATCTTCGCTTTGTGGTAGTTGTTAGATTGACGTTGTTTAGACTTCTTTTTATCCTTGCTGAACTTCTTGGATTTTTTACGATTAGCACGGTTTAATTGTTTTTCAGACTTGCGGTAAAACTGGGGTGATTGTTCTACATTGCCTTTGTTATCAGCAATGAAATACTTCAGCCCCAAATCAATACCAACTACTTGATTTGTAGGTTGTGTTTCAACCCTAGCATCAACATCAACCGCAAATTGAGCGTAATATCCATCAGCACGACGCACTAATCGTACACGCTTAATCTGTTTGATGTCGTAGTAGTTCAAGTCGTAGGTTCCTTTTAACTTTAAGGTTCCTATTCCCTTTTTATCTGAGAAAGTTATAGCTTTACGAGTTTGTGAAAGCTTCCATCCTGATGTTTTGTATTCAACAGAACGGCAGTTTTTCTTAAACTTTGGATATCCTTTTTTACCTTTAACTTTCTTCTTGCAATTCTCGTAAAACCGAGCAACTGCACTCCAAGCACGTTCAGCAGCAGATTGACGAGCCATTGAATTGAGTTCCGAAGCAAAGGAAAATTCAGCAGCTAATACTGCACAATATTTATTGAAGTCGTATTTGCCAATCTTTTTGTTATCCATCCAGTAGCGTAAAGCTTTATTTTGAATGAATTGACTAGTACGAATAGCATCATCTATTGCACAATATTGCTTGTTTTTCCCTTTGATTTTGAACTCGTAAATTATCATTGACTCGACCGAATCGACTACATTATTATGCTAACACACCATGTATAAATTATCTGGCAATCTTGAAAAGATTACGGCGACTAAAGTCGCTTGAGTCGCTTATATCTCAGCGGCTCAAGCCTCTGAGTTTTACGCTTACCACGAGGTTGTATAAAAATTTACTCAATAACCAAAAGTAATCAGTGTTGTGGAATTTTTATAAAATTTAATACTTACCAAAAACCCGGTCTCTTCTAGAAACCGGGTTTTTAATTATACCATCCCACCAGCAGCTTGAAAACGAGCGCGGGCGCGTTTAAAAGCTTGGGTAGCTTGGATTTGAGCTTGGCGATCGCCTTCTTTAACTTGACCTAAACGGGTTTGTGCTTCGTTAAAAGCAGTACGAGCTTCCTCAAGGTCAATTTTGTCGCCACGTTCTGCACCATTGACCAGAATGGTCACTTCATCTTCTTCAACTTCAGCAAATCCACCTAGAAGAGCAATAGGTGTCCAGCCTTGGTTTTTACTAGGACGTACTCGCATCACACCAGTATCCAAGGCAGTTAATAATGGTGCGTGTCCAGTGAGGATACCTAGCTGACCAGTGGTGCTGGGCAAAATTACTTCTTCAGCAACAGCATCCCAGATTGTTTTGTCTGGGGAAATTACACGAACTGTTAATGGCATATGTCCTTTGTTAGTAGTTAGTAGTTAGTGGTTAGTAGTTAGTAGTTAGTAGCTGTCACCACTAATCAATAACCAATAACCACTAACTAATTACCCTTTGAGTTTTTCAGCTTTAGCAACGGCTTCGTCAATGCTACCGACCATGTAGAATGCTTGTTCTGGCAGTTCATCCAACTGACCAGACAAAATCATATTGAAGCCTTTGATCGTGTCTTCCAACTTTACGTATTTACCAGGAGAACCCGTGAATACTTCGGCTACGAAGAATGGCTGAGACAAAAAGCGTTCTACTTTGCGGGCCCGAGCAACTATCAGACGGTCATCTTCAGACAATTCATCCAAACCAAGGATGGCAATAATGTCTTGCAGTTCCTTGTAACGTTGTAGGGTCGATTGTACAGAACGAGCGGTGTTGTAGTGTTCATCACCAACAATGTTAGGCTGTAACATCGTGGAAGTCGAACCCAGAGGATCTACCGCCGGATAAATACCCTTAGCTGCTAAACCACGAGACAATACAGTGGTTCCATCCAAGTGAGCAAAAGTAGTAGCAGGCGCGGGGTCAGTCAAATCGTCCGCAGGTACATACACAGCTTGGATAGAGGTAATAGAACCTTCATTGGTGGAAGTGATGCGCTCTTGGAGTTCACCCACATCTGTACCCAATGTCGGCTGATATCCTACCGCCGAAGGCATCCGTCCCAACAGCGCTGATACTTCGGAACCAGCTTGTACGAAACGGAAGATGTTATCGATAAATAATAGTACGTCTTGCTTGTTCACATCCCGGAAGTATTCTGCCATGGTCAAACCAGACAGACCTACACGCATTCTTGCTCCGGGTGGTTCGTTCATCTGACCGTAAACGAGAGCAATTTTAGATTCGTTGAGGTTTTCTTTATTGATAACCCCAGATTCCATCATTTCATTGTAGAGGTCATTGCCCTCACGAGTGCGTTCACCCACGCCGGCGAATACAGATACACCACCGTGTTGAGTCGCGATGTTGTTAATCAACTCCATCATGATCACGGTTTTGCCGACGCCTGCACCACCGAACAGACCAATCTTACCGCCACGACGGTAGGGAGTCAGCAGGTCAACGACTTTAATCCCAGTCTCAAACACGGAAGGTTTGGTTTCCAGTTCGGTGAGTTTGGGAGCAGCGCGGTGGATAGGTAATTTCTCTTCGCTGTTGACAGGTCCTTGATTATCTACAGGTTCGCCCAGGACGTTGAATATCCGACCCAGGGTGGCTTTACCAACGGGTACGCTAATGGGAGCGCCAGTATCGACAGCTTCCATACCACGTACTAAGCCGTCAGTGGAAGTCATCGCCACAGCCCGCACCTGGTTGTCACCAAGCAGTTGCTGTACTTCGCAGGTAATTGCGATTTTCTGTCCAGCTTCGTTAGTGCCAGAGACTTGCAAAGCGTTGTAGATTGGTGGCATTTTTCCGCTAGGGAATTTTACGTCTACAACCGGCCCAATGATTTGGGTAATGTAACCAATGTTTGTTTTTTGTGCTGTGGTGACCATGCTGAGTCTATGATTGAAGCTATATTTCAGATCGGGTCGTAAGAGACTTAAAATTAAGCTATGTCATTTTCAAGAGTAGCACTGAACGACGCCAGAAATTTGGCATAAATTCATTATTAAGCTTGAGCAGATAAGTCGTTAGTCAGGTTAGGATAGCAGTAGAGGTGGTCAAAACTGTCTAGAGAAGCTTGTTTGTGATCATTTATTTATTGGGTGAGAACGTTGGGAACGTTGGTACTTGTAGCTTGAAAAAATTCCTTTTTCTCAAACCCAAAAGTATTAGCAATGAGTGAGTTGGGAAAACTCTGAATTTTTTGATTATATGCTTGCACTGCTTGGTTGTAGCGCATTCGCTCGACCGCGAGGCGATTTTCAGTACCTGTTAACTCGTACTGAAGATTGGTAAATAATTGGCTAGATTGCAATTGGGGATTAGCAACTGCATAATCACGGAAACGATCAATCGCTTGATTGATTTGGACTGTTGCAGCAGCTTTTTGATTGGGAGTAGTTGCTTGTAAATAAGCCTGACGCGATCGCACCAACAAAGAAACTAACTCTTTTTCCTGTTTAGCATAGGCTTTTGTCACATTCACAAGGTTGGGAATCAGATCAGCACGTCGTTGCAGTTGATTTTCGACTTGCGCCCAAGCTGCATCAACTTGAGTACTAATGCTTTGAAGTGAGTTGTAAGTCCAGCCACACCAAATATTTAATGCTGCTAGTATCCCCGCACCAGCTATTAATAACTTTTGGCGCAGATGCACTAATCGCTTTTGTTCTTTTTGTTGCTGCTGGTGCTTTGCTTGCACATCTTGGATCGCTTGCTGAATAAACTCGGCGGGAATATCAGCTTCCTTTCCTGCTGCTACCAAGTCCGCAACCGAATAACTTTGGGTATGATTGGCATAGTAGCGCGAGGCTAATTCTAGCACCTCCGGCGCGATTTCTTCAGGAATTTTCTTCTGTGGATTGTTCATAATATTTACCAGTTACCGCCAGCACCACCGCCGCCGCTACTTCCACCACCAAAGCTACCACCGGCACCACTACTTCCACCACCACCACCATAACTCGTGGGAGGAGGGGGTGGAGGAGGTAAGCGAGGAATAATTTCCTCTTTTTCGTAGCTATAATCACAACTGTGGCAATCATCGATAATTAATCGTTTGCCAGAATGAAATTGTGTAGCTGGTCTGACAGTAGTTTTAGTACGGGTGACAGTCAACTCTTGGCAATGAGGACATTTCTGAAATCGAGCTGAACGAGATTCTTGGGCAACAATGTGGAAGCCATTACCAGTTAGCTTGTGGCTACAATTGGCACATCTCCAACCTTCAAATTTGACACTACCAAGTTCTTGTGCTGTTTTTTCTGGTTTGCTGAGAAAGGAATCAACAGTAGTTGCGTCTACTTTTGCCATCGGTTGTTGGCAATCAGCACACAAAAAAATGTAATTTCCCTTACTTTTGCGTGTACGTCCTTCTGGTGCAATTAAAATTTTTCGAGGAATTACCAGAAAAACACCTGTTCCTATCGTTAGTAAAATCATTCCACCAATGACAAATAATTGCCAAGGAGTATTGCCATCAGAATTTGTTTGTGAATTCGGCGCAGTTTCCGAGTTGGGAGTTACGATTTGATTTGGAGTGGTTGTCTGATTTCCAGAGGATGTTTGCTCAGAGTTTAAAATAACTATTAACGCTTTTGTTCCCGCCAGTGTTCCAGCTTCAAAATCTCCCTTTTTAAATTGGGGAATGATTTGGGTATCGATAATATTGCCGACTTTTGCATCAGGCAAAATTGCTTCCACACCATAACCCGTCTCAATTTCCACGCGGCGATCGCCTACTGAAATCAAAAACAAGACACCATTATCTTGTCCATTTTTGCCGATTCCCCACTTATTAAACAGTTCGGTGGCAAATTTTTTGGGAGTACTTGCAGGTACAGTTTCTGGTACTGTCACCACTGCCATTTCTGTGCCATTTTTTGCCTCTAATTCCGAAATCATCTGATTGATTTGGCTTTCTGTGCGATCGCTGAGAATCCCTGTCATATCAGTTACCCAACCACCATTTTGCTGTCGAGGGTTGGGTACTTCTTGGACAGTCACAGCCAAACTAGAAACTGGAGAAACAAGTATGGCAGAGGAAAATAAACTCACCCAAAAAATGTGTTTTGGTTTGAGAAAATTTAATTGCATTGCTTTAGCCTCCAGCAGAAACATTTCTGGAGTTAGTTTGAGTCAAAATCAATTTCTGTTATTTTTAACAAGTGTAGATTATTCTCTATAGTTTAGTATTATTGTACTATAATGAGTATTTCAAAGTTAAAATTCTAAGTTCCTAACACTACCTACAGATATGCTGAATAACAGCAAAAACCCTCCAGTTAATTCAGCTAATGTTCTTTACAGACATGGCGACGTTTTGATTAGACGTGTTGCCACTATACCTAATCTTGCCGAAAAGCATACAGGTTCTATTCTAGCTCATGGTGAAGTTACAGGACACAGCCATCGCATCCAGCCATCAAATGCTGTGCAGTTATGGGTGCATGGTAGTGAGCTTTTTTTGGAAGTGAAACAAACAGGTGCTACTCTGGTTCATGAAGAGCATCGGGCAATTGAAATACCTCAAGGTTTTTACCGTGTTTGGAGACAACGTGAATACCGCCCTGATGCTTACGTGGAGGTCGAAGATTAAATGCTGAGTTTGATGTCTAAGGGGCGTGTACCAAAGAAACCAGTAAAACAACGCCCAACCGAAAGTGATGAGCCTGTATCGGCGGAACTAGCCCGCAAACTCATAATTGAGCATCGCGCCTGGGATGGAATGCGTGTTTTAGGACATCTGGATTTAAGCGGGGCATCACAACTTTACCATCTGCCGGAAAATCTCACTTGTGAAAGTTTAGATATTAGCGACTGTATAAACCTAACTCAGCTTCCCAAAGGTTTGCATGTTACTCGTTGGATTGAGTTAGCTGGAAGTGGAATCACCGGTTTAGGGACAGGACATGGTTTCGTGTTGCGTTGGCGGGGTGTACAGGTTAGCGATCGCCTCATCTTTAATCCACAATCCATCACAGGACAAGATATCCTCAATACAGAAAATGTTGAGCTGCGGCGCGTGCTGCTTGAGCGTCTGGGATACGAAAAATTTTTACAGCAAGTCGGAGGATTGATACGCGATCGCGATCAGGACGCAGGAGGGGAACGTCAACTCATCTACATTCCTTTTGAGAATGATGAAGCCCTGATGGTGTTGAAGGTGATTTGTCCATCTACAAAACACACTCATATACTACGTGTTCCCCCCTATATGCAGAATTGCCATCAAGCAGCAGCCTGGATTGCTGGGTTTAATAACCCAGATGACTACCAGCCTTTGATTGAAGCTTAACTAATAGACATCTCCGAGAAAGAATGTAGAGACGTTAAATTTAACGTCTCTACAAGGGTTTTGGGGAACGCATAATTCATTTTTCGAGAGGTCTAATTACTGGTGTTGGGTTGCACAAAACGCTTAATGTCACCACAAGCAATATAAGACTTGCCATCAGGAGCTATTTTAATTTCATCAACGACGTAAAGCATTCCTTCCTCACGAATTGAGCGAGGAAAACGCATATTCCAATCAGGCTCATATCCGTCAGAAACTACCCTCGCGCGCAGCTTACTGCCATCTTTCACACACTGAACCAGAATACCATTATTTACACTGTCAGTGGTAAGTAAATCGGCAGCGCTGGCGGGGCCTTTGGAAGCTTTGCCAGTGCTAGTAGACCTTGATTGTCTGGAATTAACAAAGATATCTGCTTCACCGGGTTTAGCAAAACGGTTAATTTTGCCAGATACACGATAGAAAGAGCCATCAGTTGAAAGTTCCACTCCTTCAACGACATAATGCGCTCCCTCGGCACGAATTGCTCTAGGAAACTGAACGTTTTTAGTTGCATCGTAACCATCGGACATGACTTTGACCCGCAACTTACCCCCTTCGCGAACACAGTATAATTCAACACCAATTCCTACGTCATTTACTGTTGGCATCGCGTATATTTCATCGCCCGCAGTCACACCACGACCTACCAGATCACTGCGAGTGCGCGTCATTGCCTGATAAGTTTGATCGCGCAGTTCTTTACGTCCAGCATTACCTAAAGCTTTTTGAGCAATCCGTCCGGCAAAATATTCCAGTTGATCTATCTCTTCAGCAATTTCAAAATTCTCGTTCAAACCTTTATTTCGCAGGTCTTGCACCAACGCGCGTAGAATTTGTTCGGCTTCTTGGTGTTTACCATGCTCTGCTAGATCAAGCGCAATTTCTTTGGCCTTAGCAATAGTCAAACGGCTCAAATCAAGGATGATATGACTGGAAGAAGCAAAAGCTGATTCTTCAACTGTGCCAACTTTGGCCACGACATCTGTTGTACCAGACACGCTTTGAATGATGTCATTTTGCACGACATCAGCGCTGTAATGCAGTTTCATCACGGGTAATTGACCTAGTTGAGCAGCAGGAATCTCCAGACTTAACCCTAAAAGTTTGTCTTCACCTTCGTAAAATTCCCCTAAAGTAATCACAGGTTGACCAGCGTTATTTTGGTCAAATTTAGCAAGACTTAAGACATCAACCAGATTGACACCATCAGCCAACTCAAGAGTTACTTTCAGGTTTTGACCTACCACTGCTCTGAGGCTATCCAGCTCAATACTGAAGACTTCGGCTGCTTCATCAATGCTTTGAATAAAGTAGAAGTTACCACTAGCAGCTCTCGCCATACCAATCAGCAAATCCTCATTGAAACCCTGATCAAAACCTAATGTAGTTGTGATAATACCTTCCTCAGCTTTTTGCCCTGCTGTTGCTGTGAGTATTTTAGGATCTTGAATACCCATATTGGCATGACCATCGGTCAGCAGCAGCACACGGTTGATTTTTTGCGCCTCAAGTTGCTGTTTCACATATTCGCAACCTTTGAGCCATCCCCCAGATAAATTGGTAATACCTCCTGCTTGCACAGTGCCCAGAGAATTTTTCAATACAGATTTGTTGTCTACAGGCTGGGGTGGCACAACAGTATCCACTGCATCATCGTAAACAACCACTGAAAGAATGTCATTTGCCTCAAGTTGATCGACTACAGATTCAGCAGCTTTGAGCGCATGAAACAAGGGAAGACCCGCCATAGAGCCAGAACGGTCAATTACAAGAGACAGGTTAAGATCACGTCGTCCAGACTCAGGTATGTCAGCACGAAAACGGAGTAACACATTAGTCTTTAATGAAGAGCCGACTGGTAATATCGCTTGGTCAAATGCGTAACTTGTTTTGATCATTTGTAGACTCTCGAAATTATTTTTAATCACTGATGAGCTTTATAATACGGTCACAACTCAGTGTTGCTTTTAGTTTACCCAGTGGCCATAAGGATCTAATTATTTATGCTTTGTGATTGACAAGAGTTTCAAAGATTTTGACATTTATTAACGTTTATAGTAAGGACTTTAGTGCTTAAAAATAAGGACTAAAGTCCTTACTACAAACTTGCTCCTTTAACCGACGGTATTGTTAGCCACTCGATAAATATAGTCAACTGCGGGCGATTTGCGTTATACAAATAATAATGAGGACTCTTCGTAAAAAACGTAACGCCCTGCGCCAATCCTTGGCGGTATTTCGCTACAGTGGACGAGCGATCGCTTTAGTATGGAATACTAATCGCTCTCTGACAATTATTCTGGCAACTTTAACTCTGGTGGCTGGTTTGTTACCAGCAGCTGTAGCTTATATCGGTAAGTTAATAGTCGATGCGGTGGTTTTTGCATCTCAAAATCATACACAAACTAGTAATCTTATCAACTACTCTCATCCTCTGATTTATGTAGGAATAGAAGCGATCGCTGTAGCTTTACTTGCTTTTAGCCAGAGGGGATTAACTATTTGTCAATCCTTGTTGCGGGTGTTACTCGGTCAACGGGTGAATGAATTAATCTTGGAAAAAGCCTTAACTCTGGAACTGACACAGTTTGAAGACTCGGAATTTTACGATAAACTCACAAACGCTCGCCGAGAAGCTTCCATTCGTCCCCTTTCCCTAGTCAACCGTACCTTTGGGTTGGTACAAAGCGCCCTTTCACTGTTAACCTATGGCGCTCTGTTAATCAAATTCTCAATTTGGACATTGCTTGTACTGATCTTAGCAGCCATGCCTGCATTCGTTGCTGAAACTAGATTTGCGGGGGAAGCTTTTCGCTTGTTTCGTTGGCGCGCACCAGAAACTCGCCAGCAGCATTATTTAGAAACCTTAGCTGCTAGAGAAGATTTCGCCAAGGAAGTCAAACTCTACCAATTGGGGGAGATGTTGCTGGAACGTTATCGCAATATCTTTTATCAACTCTACGATGAAGACCGTAACTTAACAATCCGGCGGGGAATGTGGGGATACTTCCTGAGTTTGCTAAGTACAGTTGCTTTTTATCTCGCCTACGCTTGGATTGTACTGGAAACCGTCGCGGGGAGAATTTCTCTAGGCGATATGACGATGTATCTCACCGTGTTTCGCCAAGGACAGATGACTTTTTCTGGTGCTTTGACCTCCATCGGGGGAATGTACGAAGACAATTTATATCTTTCTAATCTCTACGAATTTCTAGAGGAGGAAGTACCACAACCACAAGGGAAAGCAACCAGAGGTGTGAAACCTGGAGATGGTATTCGGTTTGAAAATGTCACGTTTACCTATCCAGAAAGTACCCAACCTGCATTAATAAATATTTCTTTTCACTTGAAACCAGGAGAGAAATTAGCGATCGTTGGTGAAAACGGTTCTGGTAAGACTACTTTAATTAAACTACTGACTCGACTCTACAACCCCAGTTCCGGCAGGATTTTACTAGATGGCTTGAATTTGCAAGAGTGGGATGTGGAGGTGTTGCGACAACGCATCGGTGTAATTTTCCAGAACTTTGTCCGCTACCAATTTACGGTAGGAGAAAACATTGGTGTGGGTGATGTGGAACGCATGGAAGATAGGGAATTGTGGGAAGTTGCTGCTGAAAAAGGTATGGCGCTACCTTTCATTGAAAAATTACCTACAGGTTTCACTACGCAGTTGGGTAAGTGGTTCAAAGGGGGACAGGAACTTTCTGGAGGACAATGGCAGAAAATCGCCCTCGCCCGTGCTTTTATGCGAAATAACGCAGATATAGTAGTTTTGGATGAGCCGACATCAGCGATGGATGCTCAAGCTGAGTACGAGATTTTCAATCATTTTCGGGCTTTAACTAAAAATCAGATGGTGTTTTTAATCTCTCACCGTTTTTCCACAGTGCGGATGGCTGACAAAATTTTGGTAATAGAAGCTGGGGAAGTGGTAGAAGAAGGAACCCACGAGGAATTATTGCAGAATGGAGGGAGATACGCAAGCCTGTTTTATTTGCAAGCGGCTGGGTATCAGTAGAGATGCGAAATTATCCTGCGGGATCTTGCTACGCATCTCTACTCTAGTACTCCACCACAGAAACTTTGAGGGGTTCGTAGTGAGCGCTTAAGCGCTCATAGAGGACTAAAGTCCTCACTACGAACCCAGCATAGTTCGTGTGGGCAAGTACTAATGTAGCAATTTCTGTAGAGCGCTTAGTAATGCGTGGTTTGTGAAGGGTTTAGGCAAGAATTCTTGGATAGTAAAACTTTTGTTGTGACCATTAACCCAATTGGGCATCAGTCCACTCATCGCAATAATTTGCACCTGTGGATTAATGCGTTGCAATGTGAGAATCGTAGTAGAGCCATCCATCTCTGGCATCATCAAGTCTGTCAAAACTACACTGATGTCATCTTTGTACTGAGAATAGAGTGCAAGTGCTTCAATGCCGTCGCTGGCGGTTAAAACCCTATAGTTATGAGTTTCCAGTGTAGTTTTAGTAATCTCGCAGATTGTGGTTTCGTCATCTACCACCAAAATCAATTCGCCATTGCCGTTTGGTAGTTCTGCATCAACTTCTGTTTGGGGTTCAATAGCTTGGTTACTTGGCAAGTATACCTTAAAGGTGCTTCCTTTTCCCACTTTGCTATAAACATTCAAAAAACCACTATGATTTTTAATAATGCCCATGACAGTGGAAAGCCCTAGACCGCTTCCTTTGCCTAACTCTTTTGTGGTAAAAAAAGGATCAAAAATGCGGTCTATAATTTCAGGTGCAATTCCTGTTCCGGTATCAGCAATACTAATCACAATGTAGGAACCTACCTCAGCATCCACATGCATCCGAGCATAACTTTCATCAACCCAAAGGTTTTCGGCGCTAATACTCAGAATCCCGCCATTGGGCATAGCATCGCGAGCATTGACTGTGAGGTTCATCAGCACCTGATGAAGTTGAGTTGCATCTGCAAAAATTGTCCAAAGATCAGGTGCTAAATCAGCTTGGGTTTCAATCGATTTTGGGAAAGTTCTTTGAGCGATCCGTGCGACATCTAAAAGCAAATGCCTAGCTTGGACAATGGTGCAAGTCCCTTCCACACCTCGACGCGTAAACGACAGAATTTGCTTGACCAAATCAGCGCCTCGCTTGGCACTGCTTTCTAATATTTCCAACAATTGCCGACTTTTATCATCCAGGTTGTGAATTTTAAGGGGTAGCAATTGAGCAACAGCCAAAATGGGAGTGAGAATATTGTTGAAGTCGTGGGCAATGCCCGAAGCGAGAGTGCCTAAGCTTTCCAGCCGTTGAGTGCGAAGAAACTGCGCTTCGAGTAGTTTTTTCTCAGTAATGTCAGTATTGACAATCAGAATGGATTTAGGATTACCTGCTTCATCGCGCACAAGTGTCCAGCGACTTTCGACGATAATGTCTTTACCATCCTTTGTGACTTGCTGTAACTCACCCTGCCATTTACCTTCTTTAGCCAATATTGCCTGTGTTGCTTCAAATTGCGGCAAAGTTGCGCTATGTCGGTACAAAAACTCAACGGCACTCTTGCTAAGGATTTCTGCTGCTTCCCATCCATACAAATGTTCCGCACCTTTATTCCAGAATAACAGATGTTGCTCCAAGTCTTGCACAAAAATTGCGTCAGTTGCGACATCCAATAAAGCAGCTTGCTCACGGATTTGTTGTTCTGCCAGTTTGCGATTGGTAATGTCCTCCGCAATGCCCACAACTCGATGCGGTTCTCCAAATTTATCTCTGAGCGGGAAACCGCGATCGCGTATCCATCGCCACGAACCATCGGGACGAATAATTCTATACTCCTCATCATAGTTTCCCGCCAGTGACTGCTCAAAGAAAACATTCTGAATGCGTTGCCGATCTTCGGGATGAATTGCCTCTAGCCATCCTCTAAAGTTGGCATCCAAGCTTTCACAAGTACGTCCCCAGATGTTTTCGTAGGCAGGACTGACGTAGAGTAACTGAGGTTCTTTGGGGTCTGCCATCCAGAAAACCATCTCAGTAATATTCTCTGCCAATTGGCGAAACCGTTCTTCGCTTTCCTGTAGAGCTTGTTCAGTGATATACTGTTTATACCGTTCCTGTGCCTCCCGCAACTCCCGTTCAACTGCGGGTACTAACCGGGTGAGATGACCTTTGATCAGGTAGTCGTTAGCTCCGGCTTTCATGGCAGCAACGGCAGTATCTTCACCAATCGTGCCGGAGACGATAATAAATGGTAAATCCAACTTCCGGCTCTGAAGGACTTTCAGCGCTTCTAGCGCACTGAAAGCAGGCATACTGTAATCTGCAATCACGATGTCCCAAGACTGTTGATCTAGAACTGCCTGCATGGCACTTGGGGTATCCACCCGAACATAATCTAGGGTGTAGCCACCCCGACGTAACTCCCGCAGAGTTAACAGAGTATCATCCTCCGAATCCTCAAGAATCAGAACACGCAGGTGAGAGTTCATCTTGACTACCTCTTTAAATAGGTGGTGCTTCGTTCAACAGTAACCAGTACATTCCCAATTGCTTTACTGCCTCCGTAAATTCGATAAAATTCACAGGTTTGCGGATGTAACTATTACACCCCAAGCTATAACTATTGAGCATATCTTGTTCTTCGCTGGAGGTAGTTAGAACCACCACAGGCAAAAGTTTGGTGCGATTATCTTCTCGCAAGCGGCGCAATATTTCAATACCATCAATGCGAGGCAGTTTTAGATCCAACAAAATCACTGTGGGTTGGATGCTGATATCACGTCCAGCATAAGCTCCGGTTCCAAATAGGTAATCCAGGGCTTCAACACCGTCATGAGCCACTACAATTTCATTACTGATGTGATTCCGCTTCAAAGCTCGAATTGCCAAAGCTTCATCATCAGGATTATCTTCCACCAAAAGAATAGTTTTGTTGCTCACGCTCATTCCCTGCCTTCTCTACTATTAGTGTAAAGTAAAAGATAGCCCCTTGTTCCACAGCCCCTTCTGCCCATACTCGACCGCCATGCCGATGCACAATTCGCTGCACAGTGGCGAGTCCAATTCCATTGCCCGGAAATTCATTAATACCATGCAAACGCTGGAACGGTCCAAATAGTTTGTTGGCGTATGCCATATCAAAGCCCGCACCATCATCTCGAACAAAGTAGACTGGGATGCCACTTTCACTGTTGCTGGCTCCAAACTCAATTTTTGCCTGGGCGTGCTTGGAGGTAAATTTCCAGGCATTGTTCAGTAAATTTACTAGCATCACCTGTAGCAAACATCTGTCCCCTTCGGCTAACAACCCTGTTTGAATGACAAACTCTACCTGTCGCTCTGGCTGACTATGCTGTAATTCAGTACAAATGCTGCTAGCTAACAGACTCAGATCCACAAGTTCCAACCGCATGTCGCTGCGTGTCACCCGAGATAAGTTGAGGAGATCATCGATCAATTGTCCCATCCGGTGAGTCGCTAAACGAATTCGCCGCAGGTAGTCCTGTCCGGTTTCGTCCAGCAGGTCAAAGTAGTCTTCCAGAAGAGCTTGACTGAAGCCGTCAATACCCCGTAAAGGAGTACGCAGATCATGGGAAACAGAGTACGAAAAGGCTTCTAGTTCTTTGTTGACTGCCTGTAGTTCAATGATTGCTCGTTGTAGCCCTTGGTTTAGGGATTGAACTTCCTGCTGTGCCTGTAAGCGCTCCATTACTTCTGCTCGTAGATCAGCCATCAGTTCTGCGTGTTTGAGGGCTACACCAAGGTGGTTGGCAATTTGGTTGACAAACTCGATTTCTATTGCTAGCCACTCTCTAGGAGCGCGACATTGGTGAATACAGAGTAATCCCCAGAGCTTTTGACCTTGCAGAAGCGGTACCACTAGGTTAGCTCGGATTTGAAATTGGGACAGGATTTGAATGTGACACTCACTCAACCCATAATTATAGATATCTGCAACCGCTTGAACCCGGCCCTGCTGATAATGGATGGCAAACTGCTCCCCAAAACAGTGGTCGTGAATTTTTTGCGCCATAGCTGACGCAAAAGCCGGATCTACATCCTCAGAAACAAATTCCCCATCATCCCAGCCTGAGTCTGGGTAGAAGCGAAACATTCCCACTCGGTCTGCTTGCAAGAGTTGGCGAACTTCAGTAGCTGTGGCTTTAAAAATCGTTTCCAAGTCTAGAGGTTCCCGCAGGCGGGTAATCACACGGAACAATGCTTTTTGCTCCTCTACCCAGAAATATGCTTGACTGATTTCCTGCTCTAAGTGTTGGACTTCATCTGTTAGGATCTGTTTGGCATCCTCAAATGCCGCTTCATCTCGACACAAACTCCGTAACCTTGCTAATATTTCTGGGTTCATTAGTTTTAGCTATCCCTCTTTTGTTGCTCTGCGATTAGTAAAATCTTCCGAAAGTGTTTTCTCGGTCTAGAAACTAGTGTAGAAGATCGATGTAGGACTATTGCAGCAAAAAGCCAGGAATGCGATCGCCGTCAGATCCTTCCCTTAATTCAAAATTCAAAATTACATCTCTTAAATAATGGTGCTTGAAACACCGTGTGTCAATGTTGTTTATTAATTACCAAGCTTTGAAAAAAAAGTTCGTCCTGAACAAATAGTTGTATTTGCGCCTTTAGATAGCGATCGCAATTCAAACTACCTACTAATAAAGTATTTTCAAAACTTTTTTAAATCGCCACAAACCAAATTCACTAATACACAGGCACGTGTCTGTATGCAGGGCTATTTCAGCATAGACATAAATCGCCCTGAACTAAAGTTCAAGGCTAATAGTTTAAATCCGTCAAAACGGACTAAGTCAACACAGAACAGTCGGTTTTAACCGATTTTTGCTATTAGCCTCATAATTGATTCTGAGGCGGGCTGGATGTGAATAAAATAGCCCTGTGTCTGTAGGTGATTAATTTACTGTTGTTCGTTATGAACATAATTGTAGCTGAAGTTAATGTTAGATATTAATAAACGTTGAGCTAGATATTAATCAATTCCTACTACTCTGTCAACTTTGAATTGAGGGATAAGAAAGTTCGTATTAAGGACCAAGCTTCCTTATTTTCTAAGCACGCTTGGTGCTTACTGCAAAACTTCAAAACTAGCTTGACAGACCACTACTTTAGAATTAGAAAAATATTGATTTTATTTGATTCTTGCGGTAACAGTGAACCCATTCTGTCAAATTATACAGTTGAAACTCTTGATAATTACTACTGAAGAAAGATGCTTATTTAGTTATTAAATGAGCAAGCTTAAGTAATAACGGCAACTTAAATATTGATCATCTTTACCTGCTGTTTAACAAAGTGGAAGTTTTATTTTCTTAACTGCTATGACTAGTAATATCTCGCAAAATAATGTCTGTGGATCTACTAGCAACCATCAAACTGTAGAAATTTCTCTGTTATTAGCAAACCTCAAAAATAATATTTGGTTTTGGGGTATTTTTTCTTGGATGTTCGGAATTACGGATAGAGGTTTTGCTGCGTTTGCTGATGGTTATTTATCTCCAATAGAGATGCTACAGATATGTGCCACCTCTTTCTTATTCTTGAGTTGGCTGTTTTTGAAGCCAGATGAAAGCTTGAATGATGAAGGCGTATCTGCAAGCGGACAAACTGACTTAATTCATTATCGTCAGCAAGCAATATCTACAGTTAAAGATAGAATGCTTGAGTTGCAAGAGCAGCATATGATCAGTCAGGCGTATACTCTGCCTTTTCCTTATCTGTGTCAAATCTATCATTTATTAAATTTAAAACACTTGGAAACAGTTCACAGCTTTAGTCTGAATAATTTAAAGGTCGTTGATGTTAATTATGTTCAGGCTACAAACTACGGCGGTAAGCTCAAATTCCAAACAATATTAGCAGTATCGGCTGTTAATATTTTAAGAATTTGGAGACAACCAATAGTCGAAGTAGATTTAATATTGCACACACCTTTCACTGTTGAATTAAGTATTCCAGTCTATAATAACAAAAAGATTATTGTCATATTTAATGCTCTACCTTTAAGCAGTACAAGTCATAAATTCTTTGTAGATATTTACAGTGATCTAGATTGGCCAAAGCCAATCATGCAAATTATCTTGCATTTTGCTTCTTGTCTAACACTGTATGAAGATATACCCTACTTACGAACACTGACGAAAAGAAATATAGAGCGTTTAATCAACTTAAATAAAGTTTCAAATCACGAAACAATGTGGCTATTTAGAAGGTTTGTTGAATTATATGGTTCGAGTATAGAACCTGCTGAAAATTTAAGACTATTGAGTAGTCAAGAACATAAATAATATCATGTTTGCTTGAATACTTATACTGTCGAATAGGCTGGTAATCGGTAATCGGAAAAACCAACCACCAACTACCAAGCATCAAAGATACAATCAGAATGCAAGCAGAAATTGAGGATGTTCTGCATTCTGGGAGCGATCGCCAATGAAATTCATTTCCGAACCATCGATACCTGTAAAAATTCAAAAGATGAAAGAACGGGTGCGCTGGGGTAATGCAAGTATTATCCAGCGTGGGATTGATCAAACCAGCATGGTGATCGATGATCGCAACTCGGATAATCCAGAATTTTCTTTTATGGTGATCGGTGATAGTGGGACGAAATCATACTATCAACACCATCCCCAGCGCCAAGTTGCAGAACTGATGCTTCCGCACCAAGAAGAATCTAGTTTTGTTTTGCATATGGGGGATGTAATTTATATCGTCGGTTCCCGCGAGTATTATCCTCGAAATTTTATCGAACCTTATCGGGAGTTTATCAAAGGCGGAGAAAACTACAAACGCATTCCTTACGATCGCATGGTATTTAAAACGCCGATTTTGCCAGTGCTTGGTAATCACGATTACTATGATGTACTGCTGATGTATCGACTTTTGGCAGGAACCACATTACCACTGCGTCGCCTTTTGCGCTATAAAGATATTGAAATTGGTTGGCATGGTTCCAATCAAGGTGATGCGTACGCACGAGCGTTTATTGATTATCTGAAAGCATTCCACAGCAAAGAACAGTTAGAATTTCATCTCGACGAACACTACACCGCCAAAACAGACACAGGACGCTGTTTGCGCTACCAACCTGGACGTTTTACCCGCCTACCGAATCGTTATTACACCTTTCGTTACGGCGGTATTGACTTTTTCGCCCTCGACTCGAATACTTTTAACGAACCATCTCCCCTACCAGCAACCGAAGAAGGAGAAAGCAGTCGCCGTCAACTGGAAAAACGCCGCCATGAGATCGAAGACGAAGAGATGCAAATTTTGGAAGTGTGCGATCGCCTCGACCCAGATCATCCCGAAGATGGGGAAAAACTCGACGCCCTAAAAGCCAAGTTATATCAAATCGACGAAGTTAAAATTGACATCGAAAAACAACTCGCATCCCACCAGGAACCAGCCACCGACTTTGAACAATTGGAATGGTTCAAGCAAAGGCTGATTGAATCTTGGCATACCCAAGAAGTAAGGGGAAGGGTAGTTTATTTCCATCATCCCCCCTACGTTACCGAAGCAAGTAAATGGGATCAAGCCCAAACTTTAGCAGTGCGTCGGCGTTTACGTTGGGTATTAGACAGCGCCGCACAAACTCTTGGTTCTGTAACTCAAGGGCGTCCGATTGTTGATTTGATTTTAAATGGTCATGCTCACTGCTTGGAATATCTCCGCACTACCGATA
Source organism: Nostochopsis sp. (assembly GCA_051172755.1). Taxonomy (GTDB): domain Bacteria; phylum Cyanobacteriota; class Cyanobacteriia; order Cyanobacteriales; family Nostocaceae; genus Pelatocladus. The sequence continues at coordinate 923,489 of JBMNDX010000001.1, forward strand.
CCGGATATGCTGACTCTCACCTCAATTGTATAATCTGCGGTGGTAGCGGTCGTCGTCCCCGTCGTCAACGAGATGAAGGGACTGAATTAATGGAGACTTTCGAGTATATAGAAGAAAAACCCACTCGTAAAATTGCGGATTCACTTTTATTTGTTGGTCGCAATGGTTACGATGTTTTCAAGCGCTTGCCATACTCATGTGTGCGGATTGATGTTAGAGGGGGTACTCCGCCTAAATTTATTGTCAAACCACTTGTTGCTGAACGGTTTCAAGGAGAGTGGTTTAACAAAGAATTAGAAGCATTTGAGATTTGAAGCTGTAAGATGGTGCGTTACTTCTAGGACTTACGCACCAAGTTTGTCCTTTGAGGCTGGGTGTAAGGGTGTAAGAGGAATTTTAAATCCCTATTTTCCTACACCCCCACACCCTTCCCAAATGCTTTACTTTTCGTTTGACTGCGTAAGTCCTGACTTCGTTAACGCGCCCGAAATATAGTACGATCGCACACCTGTTTTCAAAGCATGATGTTTTGAGGTGAATATATCTGATCACCTCAAAACCTCCATTTTTCCTTACGAACTGCTTCCCCGCGAACAGTATTTTCTTTTCCTACTTCGTTAGAATACACATATTTATTAAGTAACTATTAAGTCATTGGAGATCCGAACTGTGATGAGTTTTGCGGAGAGCGTTAACTACATTGATAAAAACAAGTTGTTTTGCGTATGGAAAAATCACAAAAAAGTTAAATATTTAAGTTCTATTTTTCTACGATGATTGTTTATTTATTATTCTCTTTTATTTAGTTAAAATTCTCTGCAAAACTCATTGCTGTCGCGATAAATTTGCAGTACCATTGCGAGGTTTTTGATGGATTGGATTCGCTTACTCAAAGCTCAACAAGCTGATTTCCTTCAACGAGTGAAAAAAACAAGGACTCATGACGTATCTTTGCTGCAAACTCAAGTCAGAGGTTGTCACACTGAAATCATTACATTTTCGGGTGAAGCACTGGAAAAAATGCTGACAGTTGCTTGCCAGAAAGCAGAAATTATGGTTAGAAATCCACCTCCTACACCACCTGAATATGCAGATTTTTCTGACTGGAATATGCCCTTCGAGACATATTTCCAGCAGCAAGCAGAAGATTATATTTTGCGAGAGCAAATTGTTGAGCAAGTCATGCATCAATGCTTGGGTAAGTCTGTGAAAAAAGTGCCGCAAGATGCCGTAAAAAATATGGTTTTGGATGATGAAGGCAATTTATGTAGAGAGAGCAAATTTCCTTATTTATTTTTAGGCAATCCCAGTAATCAAATTCTTGTTTGTGTTGCCGATGGAGAAAGTTTTAATGGTATAAAAAGAAATAAAATTAAATGGTCATTTACTCAAGAAGATATAAGAAATTACAGAGTTTTGATTTTTGTCTCTCTGTTTTATCCATCTCATAGTGAAAGAGGCTACGAGAAACAAGTGATAGTTACTGGTTTTTTGCCGACAAATCAAATTGAATTTAGCGAACCAATAATTTATGTATCTCCCAGTAACTTGTTGTATGTGGGTGGATTGAGTTGGTATTTAGCAACAGGAATTACCAAACAAGATACGCCGCTATTTTTCGATGAAATATTTTTACCAGAAAAAACTCAAACTTTACCCGCAGAGCATCCCCTCAAAGGCATAATTGGAAATTGGGAGTGTTGGCAAACACTGAAAGGACATAGTAGAGGAATTAATTGCCTTGCTTTTTATCCAGGAAGTCGAAACGGCCATTCTACTTTAGTAGCAAGTGGAAGTTACGGAGAAACAAAATTATGGGATTTAACCAAAGGAGAATTAGTAGGTACTTTATCAGAACATCCGTGGATGTTGTCTGGATTAGTAGATGAAGTCAATGCTTTGGCTTTCAGTCCAGACGGGCATACTTTGGTAAGTGCTGGTGCAGATTCTACAATCAAAATGTGGCACGTCGGCGCCAGGGATTTGATCGATATTCTGCACAAGCATCATGGGATGGTGCGGTGTGTGGCTTTTACTCCTGACGGACGTATGCTAGCCACAGGAGGAGACGACAGAACAATCTGCTTTTGGGACTTGATGCAACGCCGCGTTATAGTTGCTCTCTCTTTGGATGATACTGCGGCTCATTCTCTAGCTTTGAGCCAAGACGGAGAAATTTTAGTTACAGGTAGTTACCGCAAAATTAAGGTATGGGAAGTTTACCAACAACCAGAAGGTAAGGCTCCAAATGCCGAATTATTACATACTCTGACTAGTCATTCTCATATTGTGTGTTCTTTGGCGATGAGTAGCGATCGCAAAATTCTTGTCAGTGGTAGTCGAGATCAAACCATTAAAATTTGGCAACTAGAGACAGGGGAATTGCTGCATACTCTCAAAGGACATGAAGATGGAGTGTATGCGATCGCTCTTAGTCCTGATGGACAAATTATCGCTAGTGGTAGCGCTGACAAAACAATTAAATTATGGCACTTACAAACAGGTGAATTATTAGCTACATTTACAGGTCATCATCACACAGTCACAGCAGTGGCGTTTACTGCTTCTGGGGAAATTTTGGTGAGTGGGAGTTTGGATAAGACGATTAAAATTTGGCAACGAAGTTAACGGAAGGGGAGCAGGGAGAGAAAAATCTTAATATTAGATGAAATTAAGTGCAGTAAATTTATACTTGGAAAAATTGAAACTCTATGCGATTAGTTGAAAGACAAACTGATATCTTGCACCTACCTCGTATCTCGCCAGAGAATAAATTCTCAAGCTAATAGCACAAGTCCGTTGAAACGGACTCAAACACTTCCTTAGTCAGAGAAATCTGACTTTAGCTATTAGCCAATACATTTATTTATGGCTCTTCAGCACATAGTATGCTAAATACGTCGCTAAATAAGGTTTAAACCCTTACTGGGCAATAGTAATAGCCGTTATTCTCAGTTTTTTAGGCTTGATTCTGAAATTTAGGCTACAAGTGTCTGTAAGCCTTGATTTTAAAGCAAAGTTATCGACTTTAATTAAAAACTCAGCATAACACCTACTGAAGAACCTTATTTATTGGTGGGATGACAATCTGCTGCAAGATATCAGCTAACCCGTCTTGATAATTATCTACTTATTTTGATTTACTAGGAGGGGTTTTTACCTGACGCGCCATCTCTAAGAAAGAATTCATATTCGCTCCAGGACGACGACGACCATTTGTATTAGTAGGTATCAAGTACTTAGGTGCGAAGGTTGTTTCTGCTGGCTGTGCTTTAAGTGCGGGTGCTTTGTCCTCTTTTGGCTGTAGTGTAACACCTTCAGCAGTTTGTACGAATTCAACCTTAGCAGGCTCAGGTTTAGCTTCTGCTTTAGCTTTTTTCGCTGATTTAACTGAGGTTTTACCAGAAGGCTTCTTAACTTCTTTTGCTCCGTTAGATGTTTCTGGAGCAGCTGCAACTGATGCTGGTAATTGTTTAGCACCATTATTTGCAGCAACAGCTTTATCTGCTTCACTCTCAGTCATCTCAGAAACTTTATTGGCTGCACTCTTAGCAGCAGCAGCGAGTTTGTCAGCAGCAGATTTAGCCTTCGCGACTGGTGGTGTATTTTCAGCTTCTTCTTTCAATTCCAGATAATAACCATTACCTTTTTTCTTGCCAGGAAAAAGCCCAGTGATAAATTTCATAATTCCACTAATTAAATTTTTGATAAAACCGAACATTACAATTACTCCTGTCTTTTATACCTGAAATTTGAGTACTTTTATTAAAAATTAGAGAAAATTATTACATTTCTTAGAGTTGTTGCTAGCTCTAACTCATCCTTTGTAATCAACAGTTTGATGAAGCTGTTCTTAAAGCTAAAAAACAAAGTGCAGCACCGTTTTCATTTGCTTTTACAAATGCTCAAGAACAAGCAACAGTACTCTAACGAATCCTACAAATTTTTTATCTCAAGTATTTGGAATAGTTGATACTTAAGTGCAATTATTAAATTTTTGTGGATGTGAGAGCAACATTCTGAAAGCTAATTTCACAAAACTTAACATGTACTTCCATTATACGTAAATCTGAGGTC
>JBMNDX010000002.1:0-871531 GCA_051172755.1 Nostochopsis sp.
GGGTGGGGGGGGGGGGTGGGGGGTTCTCGGGAAGGAACCCCCCCAATCCTCATTTTGTAAAGCTATTACGTTTTTTGAATTTGTAACATAGTGTTACAAGAGATGATTGAATTACTATAAGAGTTATGAATGAATTTTGTTAACTCTAGATAATTGTGATTCAAAACCATGTCCCGTTCCTTACCCCAAGCCGTTTTTTTGGTGGACGGCTACAACATTATAGGCACTTGGTCTTGTCTGAAAAGAACCCGTGATCAAGCTGGACTAGAAGCAGCACGCTGGGAATTAGTAGAAGCTTTGACAGATTACACAGCATATCAAGGCTATGAGACACAAATAGTGTTTGATGCCCAATATCAAAATGGGAGTAGTAACAAAGAAGCTATTACAGACCTTGTATCTGTCTATTATACCGACTTCGGTCAAACAGCAGACACATATATAGAAAAAGCCTGTGCGTCTCTGCGTCCTGCCATAGCTCAATCTTTAATTTCTCGCGTGATTGTTGCCACATCAGACCGTGTACAAAAACTAATGGTACAAGGGTATGGGGCAGAATGGTTATCAGCACAGCAGTTATGCCATGAAGTACAAGCCACAGTTTGTCGGATGCGGCAAAGGTATCAACCACGCAAAAAATCTAATGGTAGATTCTTAGCTAACTCTATTGATGCTACAGCCAGACAGCGTCTAGCTGAACTGCGAATGGGATTGAAGTAGATAATTAACAACAGATCAAGCTTAAAGCTTCTCTCTGACTGGGGTTTGAGTGGATTTGAGTATTGGCAACATAGTCGATTCCGGTTGCTAGTCAACACACTCACAAAGTTTTTTGGAAAAAATTTTCCAAAAGTACTTGCCAATTCATAGAACTTGGTATTAATATTATTAATCGTGACGTTCCTCAGTAGCTCAGTGGTAGAGCGGTCGGCTGTTAACCGATTGGTCGCAGGTTCGAATCCCGCCTGGGGAGTTTAAAAAGGATAATAAGGTGAAGGATGAAGGATAGAGAAAGCGTTTTACACTTCAACCTTCAATCTTCATCCTTTAAGAATTTATGGTCGCTTGATCCAAAGGTAACTTTCCTCAACCACGGATCATTTGGTGCTTGCCCACATGTGGTGTTAGAAGTCCAGCAACAGTTGCGATCGCAACTCGAACAAGAACCACTACGATTTTTCACCAGAGAATGGGAACCTCTTCTGGATGCGGCTAAAAGCAAACTAGCGGCGTTTGTGGGTGCTGATGTAGAAGATTTGGTATTTGTCCCCAATGCAACTACTGGCGTCAATGCGGTGTTGCGTTCCCTGATTTTTTATCCCGGAGACGAAATACTCACAACTAACCACGAGTACAACGCCTGTCGTAATGCACTTGATTTTATCGCCAGTCGCACAGGGGTGCAGATAGTAGTTGCTCAGATTCCTTTTGGGTTGGATTCGCCTCAGCAAGTTGTAGAAGCAGTAATAGAGAAAGTTTCACCTCAAACAAGATTAGCATTACTAGATCATGTCACCAGTCAAACAGCATTAATCTTTCCCCTACAGCAGTTGGTGCAACAATTGCAAGTAAGAGGTGTGGACACACTTGTAGATGGCGCTCATGCGCCAGGTATGTTACCCCTAAATTTACGAGAAATTGGCGCGACTTATTACACAGGAAATTGTCATAAATGGCTGTGTGCGCCCAAGGGAGCAGCATTTTTGTATGTGCAACCAGATAAACAACCACAAATTCGTCCTTTGACAATTAGCCACGGTGCTAATTCACCACGCACTGATAAAAGTCGCTTTCAATTGGAATTTGATTGGATGGGAACAGATGATCCCACAGCGTATATGTGCGTACCAGAAGCGATCGCATTTTTGGGTTCACTGTTACCTGGTGGTTGGGATGAATTGAGACAGCGCAATCATCAATTAGCATTGCAAGCTAGACAGCTACTTTGTGAAACACTCCAAGTTTTGCCACCTTGTCCTGAAGAGATGATCGGCTCAATGGCAATTGTACCCATGCCTATTGTTTTAGAAAACCGCAATTTTTTATCTATACGCGATGAGTTATTTGATCGGTTTAATATTCAAGTGCAAGTGGTTCCTTGGGAAGAAACACCAAAGTTACTGGTGAGAATTTCCGCACAGATTTACAACACAATTGAGGAGTATGAGTATTTGGGGAAAGCGATCGCTCAACTAATACCTAGATAGTTCAATAATCTACCTAGAATCGCTCAGAGTGTCACCAATCCGAAGCAAGTCTTCCTTCCTCACCTGGTCTTGTAGGAGAAGGATTCAGGGTGAGGTTTGATCTTATGTTTAATTACGCCTACCTACTTATCAACTGCCGAAAGTGTTTTTCTTTAGCAATTAACTCAAAATCTATGTCGGTTTCTGCTTGTTGTTTATATCTGGGATTGAGATTGATTGCTTGTTGAAGATTTTCTAACGCTAATTCTAGCTGTGACTGTAAAGCATAACAGGCGGCTTTGTTGTAATAGGCGTTGGCGTAGTCTGGTTTAATATTCAACGCGCGATCAAAGCTTTGAATTGCTTCATCGTCATCACCAAGCATAACTAAAGCGTAACCTCTGTTATTCCAGGCTTTGTAAGAGTCGGGGTTTAATTGTAGTGCTGTGTCAAAAGATGCGATCGCTTCTTCGTATTCTTCTAATTCTTCTAGGGCTAATCCTCGGTTTAACCAAGCCACAGCATCATCTGGTTTAATTTTTACGGCTCTATCAAAACATTGAAAAGCTTCTTTTTGGCGCTTTAATAATCCTAGTGCTACGCCTTTGTCACACCAAGCTTGATGATATTCAGGATTGATTTGTAAGGCTTGATCGTAACAAGCGATCGCATCTTGATATTGTTTTAATCTTCCCAAAGTAATACCCCGCTTCAACCAAACTAGCGGTTGGTCTGGGTTAAGTTTAATCGCTTTTTTATAAAGAGCGATCGCATCTTCATAACGTTTTTCTGCAAACACCACATCTGCTTGTTTTAGGTAATCGTCAACAGTTAATATATCCTGTGCTTCAGTAGTTTCTGAATCTACAGGTTGTGACACTACTGGCTCTAATATTTCTTGAACCTCCGCAGTCACAGCTTCTAAATTAGCTGGAGGTGTAATTTCAGCGAGTTGTTTGAGAGTTTCTTCTTTTTGTTGTTGAGCTTCTGTTTGCAATTGGGCAAGTTGTGAGAGAAAATCTGACTTAATTTTTTCTAGCTTCTCTATAATTTCCAGCTTTTGTGATTGTGCATTTGACTGTAATTCAGAATACTGAGAAGCAAATTCCGAACCTGATTTTTCTAGATTTTCAATTACTAATTCTTTACTACGTTTAACGTCTATTAACAACTTAGAGATTTCTGATCCAATTTCAGTCTGTAATTTCTCCAATTTTTTAATGATACGCTGCTTTTGCTGTATAGCTTCTGTTTGCAGATCACTAAGTTGAAACTTAATCTCAGATACTGTTTTATTTATTTCTACCAAAGCTTGGTCTTTTTGTTGTTGAGTTCCTAGCTGCCATTGCGTAAGCTGGGCTGTAAAATCTGCTTGCGATTTTTCCAATCTTTTTAGAACTCGTTGCTTTTGTTCTTGAGTATCTGATTGCACATTATCAAATTGAGAAGTTAACTCAGATATTGATTGTTCTATTTCAGCCCAAGCTTGTTGTTTTTGCTGTTGAGTCTCTGTTTGTAAATCTGACAATTGGGAGGAAAACTCTGATTGTAAACTTTCCACACTGGCGATAATTTGTTGCTTTTGTTGCTCTAATGCCAAATTTGAGCCAGCTAATTGAGATGCAAATTGCGATATTAACTCTTGCTTAGAAGTTTCTAAATCTGCAAAGGCTTGCTCTTTTTGTTGTTGAGTCATGATATTTAAATTAGCAAGCTGTGTTGCAAATTCCGATTGCCAATTAGTCACATTCGCTAAAACTTGCTGTTGTTGTTGTTCAACTTCAGATTGCCATTTTACTAATTGAGTTCTAAATTCTTGTCGTGATATTTCTAAGTCAACAACTGTTTGTTCTTGATTCTGTTGATTAGCTGATTGATACTCTGTTAATCTCCCAGCAAATTCTGCTTGTAAAGTTTCTATATTTTCTAAAAATAGCTGCTTTTGTTGTTGAGTATCAGACTGAATTTCAGTAATTTTTGATGTCAATTCTGTGATTGATTGTTCTAATCTCGCAAAAGCTTGTTCTTTCTGCTGTTGAGTGCCTATTTGAATTTCAGATATCTGTGCTGCAAATTCTAACTTAGTTTGATTTAAATTTTCTCGAATTTGCTCATTTTTGTGCTTTACTTCTGACTGCCAAGCAGTTAATTGAGAAGTAAATTCGTGTCGAGATGTGTTTAACTCGGCAAAGGTTTGTTCTCTTTGTTTTTGATGTTCGTATTGAAAATCAGAGATTTCTGATATCAGTTCTGATCTTAATTTTCCTAAAGTGTCAAGCGTGATATTTTTCTGATGTTGGGCGTCTATTTCTAATTCCGACAATCGAGAGCCAAATTCTGCTTCTATATTTTTTAATTGTTGTTTCGATGTATTTATTTGTGTTTCTAATTCTGTCAATAAATTCACTTTTGACTCAGATATTTCCGATGGAATTACAGAGATAATCTGTTCTCGTACCGCTTTTGCTTCTTGTTCTAAATCAGTGGTAATATTCTTGGCTTGTTGGATACTGTGTTGTGCAGTTTGTCTAACATTGAGCAGTTGCTTTTGTAATTCTTCTAATTCCTTGAACTGCTGTGTAGCTTTATCTACGATTTCACGTACCACAGCCCGCCGCAATAGCCAAAAAGAAGCAATGACGGCGACAGGAAATACAGTCAGTATAATTATCCAAATATTTAGTAAACTGCGCGTACGACCAAAAGCCCGATCTACTTCTGTTTGGACTAATTCTCGGACTTGTTGCTGTTGCGGTTGTTGAGCGACTGTAGGAGATGGCGAGACTTGAGCGATAACATCACCAACGGATAGTAAGTTAGTAAAAAATGCTACAACGCCTTGCAACAGGAATGCGTAGACAAATTGATGCTTGCTCTTCATATAGCAGTCCTTATCCGTTTGCTCAGTTTTAAACTTGGCGTGCCTGTCTCCAATTTACCAGCCGTTGTTAGCCGTAATTCGAGGGCGTAGCAACACCAAACAAAACCTATTCCTCCATAATAGAACTGTTAGTGGTTGGTTGTTGGTGGTTGCTCAAGGGTCAATGGTCAAGCGTCATTGGGTATTGGGCGCAAAGCAAGCCAATAATTCGGTAGCCCCAAACAAGGGCCATTCGATTAATTCCGAATCTATAGACATAATTTCAGCTAAGTGGTTGACTAGTAAGCACTCTACAAAAAAACTATGTTGTGAAAAAAAACGTAAATACGTTGTTTCAGCCTTTTATAAATAACCCTTTCTTGGTTGCGCAGACGCTACGCGGCTTGTCGCTAGACATCGCTTAGTGGGGAATAGGAAAATTAAGCTCAAAGCGCTGAAAATCATATCTCCTATTTTGACTTTTCTCTCAATGCGTAAGTCCTATTGTCATCTCGTTCTTTTTCTACATACTGCTTCCAAAAAATACAATTGCGATCGCTTTCTCCCGTCGCTTCGAAATGCTGGTAGAGAAATCTCCAGAAATGAGATATCGACCCTGACTGCACAAGGCTTTTGTCGTCTTTTTCGGAGATGTCTAATCTGCTAATAGCTCACGATCTGCATTGATCGATAGAGGTTGAAAAGAAAGTCTAGAACACGTCGATTGTGGGAAACTTCGCTTGTGCTTGCAGGCAGTCCCACAGATAAACCGCTAGACCAAGGTCTCCTGTCCAAAGCGGATAGCGCAATTGTCGATAGAGTTGCTGTGACAGGCGGTACTGTTCAATTGCGTGCATTGCAAAGACTCTAGCGCGATCAAGCCACATCTGATTTCCGGTTCGGATAAATAGCTTGAGAAATGCATAGCCATTGCCCCCCGTGCCGTGGCACAGATTTGACCCCTTCTTCAACGGACCCGCTTGCCAAGTCAGTTCTCCACCCTGCTCCAAAATGCGATCGAATTGCTCATTGATCCCTTTCGGTAGCATTGCCAAAGCCGTCACCATTCCAGGTGCACCATGACAGTACTGCACTAGGTTTGGAGTTTGGCCAGGATGTCCTGAGTCATAAACTGCTGGCCAGTTTGCTCCGTCATCCTCTGTAACTGCGGTCTGAACCAGAGTCATCATAGCTTTGGTTAAGATGTCTTGAAATTCCTTATCAGTCAGTAAGGACTGTCCAATAAGCAATGGCGTTAAGTTGCTGGCAAAGCCGTGTACAGGTCCCAGCCATTGCTGTTGGCTGCCGTACAAATCGATAGTCCACAAATATCCAGCTTCCCCAAGGGGTTGCCACTCGTGTAGCAGTAAACCTGCTTGCAATTTGAAGACCTCTTGCCATCTTGATTCTTGCGTCCACTGATACATAAAGTAAGCTGCAAGCATCGAGCCTGCGATACCCCACATTAGCTCTCGAATGGGCTGTGAATCATTCTTGTGAATTGAGTGCAAAATTTGGGTGGCTTTGTCTTCTGAGGGAGATAACTTATATTGCAGCAGCAGCAGTGGTACTTCTCCAAATAGATAAGACGACTGCTCTGGATAGGGACTGACCTTGGGATAACGCTGGCGATTTTGCACTAGCGTTGCATCGAGATGAGTGGCGACATCAAAGGTTGAGGCAATTGCCCCAACAGTTTGCAGATAATTGATTGCCCAAAGCACTCCAGCTTTACCAAAATATAGGTCGCTGCCAAACGCTTGATCGTCCATTGGGTGCCCAGACAACAACGGCACCGTTTGCAGTTGAGTGATGGTTTCATGGGCGATCGCAGCAATTGCTTGTTGAGCCGTGTTGCAATTCCAGTCTAACTGCAAGAGTGGATAGTGTCTGGCTGGATCAAACAGTGTCATCTTTTTACCTCGTAAGATCACGATCGCCTGTTGTTTGTGCGTCGTGATCAGCCACCTGTTAAAGCTAGATTTTAGCTTAAGAAATCAATGAGTTCATTCCAATGCCTTTCAGCTACGCCCAAGTAAATAACCTTGCGGTCGAACGCTCCGCTTCACCTGCCGCTAGTAAACTGCGCTGGTGAAAGTCAGAATCTTTGGAAACAATTACAAAACCATTTGTCTTCGCATATTCCCAAATCGCTGCATCATCCGTATTTATCAGTCCTAAAGTCTTGACATGTTCAGAATTGGGGTACAAATCGACAATTCTGTGAATAATTCGGTCTGATAGGTTTTCATCTAAAAGCAGTTTCACAGCGATGCCACAAACAACTTCTTCTCACGATCTGCCGCAAAAGCAAGACACGCTTTGATGTCTTCCGAAGTCAATTCAGAAAAATCTTCCAGAATTTCTGCTTCGGTCATCCCACCTGCCAAATATTCTAAGATGTCATATACTGTGATTCGCATTCCCCGAATACATGGCTTGCCACTGCGCTTTCCAGGCTCGATCGTAATAATGTCTTGGTAGTTCATAAAACGCCATGAGGGAAAAATATCTACGTAATATTATACCGAAACCGCCCGCAGGCAGAGAATACTTCTAGAGCTTATCCGTAATATGTTGAGCAGCCTCTGCCGAAGTTCTCACCAAGCTCCTTCGGAGCGGGAACAGGGAATAGGGAAGAGGGAACAGAATTGGAATTAGCTCCGAAGAATATGGGTTTGAAGCCCCTAAATTTATTTATGAAAGAAATAAAAAGATTTTTTTCGAGACGCGTAGCGCAAGAAAAAAGGTGTCCTTGCACAAATCCCCTGATTTTAATTATGGGGATTTCCCTGTTGCCCGTTAAGAGTTCCCTGTTCCCTCTTAATGGAATGATTTCAACCTCAGCACCACTTCGTTAACTTAACGCGCTGATCTGATTCTCAATCGTCTCACAGATTACCTCTAAACATCGCCATAACCGACAGCGCAAGGTGCATAACGGCTAAAGTGAGCGGCGGCAGGTAATCTTGGCAACACACCAGGATCTTGATACTGTCCGCTCCACTGTGTTGTTATGCTGCGGTCACCACATAGAATAAATCCCAACTTACGAAGACTCGTTTAGTTGCTGCTGAAGTTGCTGCACCTCTTCGATCGACAAACCTGTTGAGGAGACAATCAAAGCAATTGTCACGCCTCCCCGTAAAAGATTCAGCGCGATCTCCCGCTTCTCCTCTTTCCGAGCGTCTCTTTCGATTGAACGATAGACAGTGGATTCCTGCATGATGTCCCTCCGCAATATGCGATAAATAACCTCATCTTCTAATCTTAACCCACCTAAAATCCCTGATGCTGCCATCAGATTTGCTTTCGTCACGGAGTCAGAAACCTGATCTACCCTTTGAGCCGCTTGGCGCAGCGTTGCCTCTACGTCCGTAGTATTGCCTAGAGCCGCAAAGGGTATGAGTCCCGGATATTCCAGGAAAAGCGAGGCGGGCTGCTCCCACAGGCGCACAACTTCAAATTCGTGTCGAGTCTGTTCCATTGTAAAGCTGGTCTGGTGAACTAACTCTGAACCCGTCTGTTTCAGGTAAATCACTACCTGCCGCATAGTTTTGTTGGGATATTTTCGATACGCACGCACCCGATAGTCCAACATGCGAAACGGAATACTATTTCTTGGAATCGTTTGGAATTCAATGTGCAAAATGTCATCGTCCGATTGCAGGAGAATCAAGGCATCGGCGCGAATCGGGTCGAGGGAGAGTTCGGAGGGCTGGAGTTCTGTCAGGGTGACAGATTTGCCCAACAGCCAACTGGCGAAGTCGGATGAGAAGTGTTCGGCAAGGAATCGGCAGGTATCGTCATACATTGGAAAATTATACTGTTGACCATGCCTTTGACAGCAGGCATTTGCCCTGTGGCCCCCATTGCTAGAGCAACTAAAATCGCGGCTCTATCTGATGCAATTATTACTGAGACAGCAGTGCGTGAGTAGTCCCCACAAGGGGTATTTCACTGATATCACCGATAACCGAAGCGGCATAACGGTCGTGCTCACCGGATGCAGATGATTTTTGCTACTCAGCCGACCATATTAATGCATTCCGGTGCAGCACGGTTGTTAGGCATGTATAGGCTTAATAAAGATGTGAGCTATCAGGCTTCCTATCTTAACTCAGCCTAAGAAGTTGCCTCACAGTATGATTGTATCGGATGTGTAAAAAGCGTGATTAATTTAGATCAGAGTTGTAAATTCTATGGATAATTCCCGATCTGTATATGGGCGGAGTGGTTCTCGATCATATGATGAGTGTCCGGTGCCTGTTCCCCCCGAAACTCTTGCTAACACTCTTGCAGAACTTGCAGATGCACGGGGATTAGATGTGGTCTCGCGAGCATTACGCACTCGTGGAGTTAGCATTACCCTTGAAGAGTACGATAACTGGGACGGTGGGATATGGACATGGCTAATCACAGTGTCTCTATCTCCACGAGATTGGGCTGTGTTTAATGGCACAGAAGAACGAACCACAGTTGAGAAAGATCTGGCTGAACTCGCCAACGCTATTGTGGTCAGTGATGCTCATAATTTTATGCTTCGGCTTTCAGCAATAGCTATTTCGTCCTCCAAGGGCTTGACAAATCAAGGGCGTGCACACTCTTCTAATCTAGCGACTATCGAGTATGAAGGATTGCTATTTAGATCTCAGCCAGAAGTCCTGCTATTCGTTGCTCTACGTGATACAGGGTTGCCAGTAATGCCATTACCCGTCGTAACATCCAACCAACCCCGCTTTAAGCGGATTGAACCTGATTTCGTTGTCATTTGTCGGGGCATGACGTTCGTCGTAGAGGTGGACGGCGATCGCTGGCACCAAGAATCACCATCCGCAGCACAAGAACGCTTACGTCACTTGGAAGATCAGGGTGTAAGAATCATTCGTGTATCTGCTGAGAACTGTAAATCGAGCGATTCTGCTAAGGAAACTGCAAAGAATATCCTATCGAGGATTGAACGAATGTTGGAGAGTCGCTAGCCTAACTATTTATTATGGTAGAGTCGATGGAGGGTATTATCCCTCGCACCTCTCTGTTAAATCTAGACATGTAACTTTAGCTACATCCAGCTTCCGATATTCTTAGGGTTAGTGATTTCCACTTCCTTTTTGCTCATGTGGATGTAATCGTGACAGCTTTCATGAATTGCGGTTAAGTTTGAATCTTTCCAGTAGATGCGGTACGGGACAAGAAATATGCCTATCAATTGGGGAAGTTCAGTATAAAAGCTAAAGTAACCTAAAAAAGCCCAATCCCCAATCTCACCTCTACTGCGGACTAACCGTAGGGCTTGTTTTTTCTTTGGCGAGATTATCGGCTGCTTGTTTAAATAATGGTTCAATTTTATTTCGCCAATATTCAATATTGGGTAATTTGTCGGGATCATCTTTGTAAGCTAAAACTTTATCCCATTGACCATTATCTAGTGCCTTATTAATTTCATTGAATAAAGCTTCTGACTTTGTCCAATCTTGCTGCCATTGGGTGATGATATTTGCTGTTTCTTTAAAGTCGGATGCATTCAAAGGTATAGATTTGACAAGTTCGATCGCACTGTCTAAATCCCCAGATTCATATTTCTCTTTTGCTTGTTCTAAAAGCTCGGTAGCACTTTTATTCAAAGCTTTATTTTGTGGTTCATTTGAGTTTGATTGTGGTGAAGGTGAAGGTGATGATAAAGGTTGTGATGTTTTTGAGGGTGATGTTTCTACATCAACAATAGGTTTTGTAGGAAGGGGGCGATTAGCAATCACAGTATTATCATCTACTGTTTTAAGTGCAATACCTCTGTCTCGTAGACAAGAAACCCATTCTTCTTGATTTTTTATTGCATCCGAATATATCCAAGCTGAATTCTTAGGGTCAATTTTGACTTCTACCCAACCAGCTTTTGTCCGCTTACCGGTGACTTCTAATTTATTACCCTTACTGAGTGTTTCTACAATGTTGTTATTGGCGATCGCAACTGGTTCAGAACGGAGATTAACTTTATTTGCACCAACCACAACAAAGCAGTTACTGGCGCTAACGTCATTACCCCCCGAAAAACTAGTAGTGAAATTTCCGAAATTTTTGACTAAGGATGGGGCGACAACAGCAGCACTACCTGCCAAAATCACCAGAATACATAGCTGTAGTAAATCAAGACCACCGGAACTTTTGCGAATGGTAGTAGGCTGAGGTTGAGGCTGGGGAGTTGCTGGTTTTGAAATTTGACGATTTACAGGTGCAACAGCAACAGTTCTCTGCTGAGACTGAACCGATGGAGATTTGATGGATTGGTAGCTAGACTTTCTAGGGTTTGCTATAGACTCAGAATGCATACCCAGAGAATCCAATGCTTGTAGTGCTTCTGTAGCAGTTTGGTAGCGGTCTTTAAAGTGATAGCGTACCATCTTGTCTAAAACTGCAACCAAATTTTGGTTTACAGGTACTAAATGTTGCCAAAGAATCTCACCAGTGTGAGTATCTTCTTGCAAATCTATTGGTGCTATTCCTGTCAATGCTTGAATCGCAATAATACCCAAAGCATAAATATCGCTGTTGGGGCGGGGTTTACCTTGTCCTTGTTCTGTAGGCATATAACCGGGAGTGCCGATCGCCACCGTTGCGGAGAACTGTCCACCACCGAATGCTTGGGGATATCCAGAAGGAGAACGTAAGTGTTTGACAGCGCCAAAGTCTACTAAAACTAATTTATGGTCAGAGGCACGACGAATAATATTCTCTGGCTTGATATCCCGATGAATTACCCCGTGACTGTGAACAAATTCCAGAATATTGAGAACTTCTATTAATAAATCAATAACCTCGCTCTCCGTCCAAGCTTCATCAGCAACTAGTTCATCGTTGAGAGGATGTCCTTCAATAAACTCTTGTACCAAATAAAATTCTTGATTTTCGTCAAAATAAGCCAAAAGCCTGGGTATTTGACCATGATTTCCCAGTTCTTCTAAAGTTTCGGCTTCATTGTGAAACAATCGCTTGGCAGTATCAAAGATTGCAGGGTCGGTGCTAACTGGCTTGAGATGCTTCACCACACAAATAGGATTACCCGGTCGCTTCGTATCCTCGGCAATGTAGGTTTCTCCAAATCCCCCTGTTGCCAAAACTCGGATAACTTGGTATCGGTGGTCTAGTAACTTGCCAATCATAATTCCCTCCCCAGTGTTTACACCCAGTTTTGCCGAATGGTAATAAATATCTCCAACCTTTGCTCAATAAAATCCGCTATCTTGAAATAAAGATTTGCACGTACAACGCAGTTTTTAATAGATACAAATTGTTAATTTATTTTTCAATAACATTTTTTAGTACCCATGCCACCTAAAATCACCAACTCACTCGCGTGGCAGCAGGCTGAACTTCTCATGCAACCTGCTTTCATTCGCGTTGTTGATAACATTCGCAAGCTACTGGATCTATCTGATTGGAAAGGAACTTACCAGGATATACTGATTTGGCCCCTAGAAACCACAGAAGATACAAAAGCAATTGTTACGAAGCTTTTGCAAGAACTAGAAGCTGCAACACCAGACAAAGCTCTAGAAATTAGGGAGACACTAGCTCGTCTGCCAATTCCCCATCCAGGATATCATTTGTGTTTGCAACGTCAAGAGCAAAAAGTCAGCGTAGATTTATGGGAATTATGTTATCAAGTGTGTTTTCTTGATTACACTTCTCCCAACAGTGATGCAGTTGAGATTGATACTAGTTTAATAGATGAAGTGGGTGATGTGGATTGGCAAAGTTTAGACAACAAGGCCAAGCAGTTAGTTGAACAAGTGTTTGCTTCTTTACCCTCGAAATAATCTTAGCATCTGGTCATTTAGCATGGGGTAAGGGGGATGCATGACAAGTAAAAGATTTTTTCGGTTCTATTGAATATGAAACCATGCCACGCATTTTTGACAACATAGACTTGCAACTACTACCAATTTTGCGAGAGACACTGAAAGTCTCTTATCGTGCGGATTTTTGCGTTGGCTACTTCAATCTCAGAGGTTGGCGAAAAATAGATGATTTAATTGAACAGTATGTTGGTAGCGAAAAGGCTTGCTGTCGTCTGTTGATTGGGATGCAAGGTCGCGAGGGTGATGAAGTTCATGCAGCTTTTAGCCTTGGTAGTGGTGATGGGCGGATTGATAACAGTGCGATCGCTCGACTGAAAAAAAAGATGGCTAGTGAATTTCGCCAGCAATTAACTATCGGTGCGCCTACCAATCAAGATGAAGCGGGGTTGCGACGCTTAAGTCAGCAGCTAAAAACGCGCGTCATGTCACCAGACGTGGTGGTGTTTTGGTGGGGGATGTGGTTGGTTTAGGTAAAACTTTAGTGGGAACCGCCCTTGCCAAAATCTTACAGGAAGATTGTCTTTTAGAAACGCTAATTATTTGTCCGAAAAATTTGGTGCAAATGTGGCAGGAATATGTTGATAAATATCGGCTTTATGCCAAAGTTCTGGCGATTAGTAAGGTACTTGGGGAGTTACCAGAGTTACGCCGCTACCGAGTTGTATTAATAGATGAAAGTCATAATTTACGTAATCGGGAAGGAAAAAGATATAGAGCGATCGCAGAATATATTAATGCCAACGAAAGTAAATGTATTTTACTTTCCGCGACACCTTATAAACCTACATTCCGCACTTCAACTTGGAGTACAAAGAGATTACAGTCAAGATAAAAGCAAAAAATCCGGTTAATTAAGACTCATAGTACTGAACGAATCTGCGGCATGAAGATAAATAATCCAACATAAAATATTTGACCTATAAAATAGGTTATGTAAGCAATAAAAATTTGAGGTGCAATTACTGTTCCACCGGATATTAATAAATTGTTCTTCACTCTCCAAACGTTGTTTAGATTAAGAAAGCAGATAATATTTTTGGCAAGAGGATATTTCTATAAACAGATTATTCAATCCATATTTATATAATTTATCCATGACTCTTCCAATTTGATCATCATTTATATAATCATTTTCTACATCTTCTCCCAATAATATTTCTATTCCTTTATCATCAAAAAATTGACTAAATAAATATAAAGGTCTTGATACAAATCCTAACCCGTTGAGCAAAATAGCTTTTACTAATATTCCTGATGAAATTTTTTCCCGAACATCTATTCCTAATTTGGAGTTGATTATTTCAACTATTCCTATTTCATCAATTAGCCCAGCTACTATTCCTAAGTGATCTATATTTTTAATTTTTGTTTCTGAGGTTGGAGACAATTTTTATACCTCTAAAATATTTTTGATTTTTTTGATTGTCTCATTTTTTCGACGGGAAGTTTCTAAGTATTTGTACTCAGATGTATCTGGGAATAACTCTGTAGTTATCTATGCTACTTTTGAAGTGCGGAATGTGGGTTAGCAGCTTATCGCGCTTTTACGCCTGCATACTCCTACTAATACGGTTCGGTTAAGGATTTTTCGTCATAATTTTGGTATACAGAGACGTTGCACTGCAACGTCTCTACAGGGTTGAAATGTCAATCGATTTGTCTTATCTGAACCGTATTGATAGTCCTGCTAAAATTGACGTGACCATTCACTCGGCCAGCGTTCTACCACTACTTTCGTTTGCGTAAAAAACTCAACTGCATGATTCCCTTGACCGTGTAAATCACCAAAAAAGCTTTCTTTCCAGCCGCTAAAGGGGAAAAATGCCATTGGTGCGGCTACTCCGATGTTGATACCGATATTACCAGCCTCTGCTTCGTAGCGAAACTTGCGTGCTGCTCCACCACTGGTGGTAAACAAACAAGCCATATTGCCGTATTGACTACTGTTGACGAAAGCGATCGCTTCATCAATATTATTCACATGGATTAAACTCAGTACTGGTCCAAAAATTTCGGTTTTGGCAATTTCACTCGCCGGATCGACGTTTTGCAGAATTGTCGGACGCACAAAGTAACCTTGTTCATGTCCAAAAATATTTGGTTGGCGTCCATCTACTAATAACGTTGCGCCACTGTCTGCGCCTTTTTGAATTAAGTTCTCAATTCTGTCCTTACTTTGAGCAGAAATCACTGGTCCCATCTCTACCTCTGGTTCTAAACCATTACCTACCACCCGCTTTTTAGCAGTTTCGGCGATCGCTTCTGTAAAAGTTTGGCGCGCTTCCCCGACTGTCACAGCGATTGAGGCTGCTAAACAACGTTGTCCTGCACAACCAAAGGCGCTATCAGCAGTAATCCGCTTTGTCATTTCCATATCTGCATCCGGTAGGACAATTATCGGATTCTTCGCGCCCCCTTGACATTGGACACGCTTACCGTTGGCTGCGGCTCGACTATAAATATACTTGGCTACAGGTGTGGAACCAACAAAACTAATTGCCCGAATTTGGGGATGATCCAGAATTGTGTCTACAGCTTGTTTTGTCCCATTCACAAGATTGATCACGCCTTTGGGAAAACCAGTTTTGTCTAATAAGTGAAAGATTTTTTGCATTGTCAGTGGCACTTTTTCGGAAGGTTTGACAATATAGGTGTTTCCGCAGGCGATCGCATAGGGCATAAACCAAAATGGTATCATCCCTGGAAAGTTGAACGGCCCAATCACTGCACATACTCCCAGTGGTTGGCGAATCATCATCTCATCAATTCCCCGCGCGATGTCTTCTAAGTTTGTCCCCTGCATCATCATCGGAATACCGCAAGCGATTTCGACATTTTCTATGGCGCGGCGCATTTCACCTTTCGACTCAGCCAAAGTTTTCCCGCATTCTTGGGTAATTGTACGGGCTAAATCTTCAAAGTTTTCTTCTAATAAATTTTTAAGTTTAAATAAATACTGTACCCGTTCTGTAGGTGGAGTTCGCCGCCATGTAACAAAAGCTGCGGCGGCTGCTTCCGTGGCTTGATTGACTTCAGATGCATTTGATAGAGGGACTTTTGCCAGTATTTCTGTCGTTGCTGGGTTGATTACATCTAAAAATTCTGTAGCATTAGATGTACACCACTGACCGTTGATGTAGTTGGGTAATGTAATAATTGTTGCCATTAGGTAGATATTTAATTCCCAAGATAAAATATAAGAATATGAATATCTTAGTCTTTCAATATTTACTTTGTTTGTAGTGAGCGATTTATCGCTCTGTATCTCGATGGTTTATAAGTTGTTGATTTAACCACAGAGGCACAGAGAACACAGAGATTAGGAGTTAAGTAACAATGTAATATCTAATACTTATAAAAAGGATCAAAATCCAGTTACCGACAAATGTAACAATTGTTTCCAACATAACTGGTTTATTAGGTGGAATTGCTTTGTGGCATGATTAATTTCTGCTCAATCTGGTGTTGGTATCTTGTCAAGACAACCAAGCTTCAATTAAATTGCAAGCTTTATCAATCCCAGATTCAGTATCAAGTTGAGCCTTAATTTCTCTAGCTCGTTGTTGATAGTTTTCAGTCAACACCTTCTTTTCTAGCACTCTAGCTATTCCTGTTGCTGTCAGCTTTTCTGGATACATCGCCGCACCAACTCCCCAAGAAAGAACTTTGTGAGCATTAAAACATTGCTCGTAAGTATGGGGTTCTAACAACATCGGACAACCATTGCGTAATGCTCTGGCGATTGTACCAATACCACCGTGGGTAATAACCGCAGCAGCATGAGTAAATAACCAATCTTGGGGCATAAAACCTGCAAACATGATGGAATCGCGAGCTATATCAGCAGGTAAGTGGCTTTCATTAAAATCCGACCAACCTCCCTGAATCAAAATGCGACGACCTAATTTATGGGCTGCACGAACATGAACAGCAATAAATTCTTCACACTTGCGTATTGGTTGACTACTAAAAGAAAGCACTAAAGGCTTTTGTTCTGCTGTCATAAATTCCTTGAGTTTTGCATCAGGTTCCCACTTATTCCATTGAGGTTCTTCATAAAACCAAAAACCTGTCTGGTTCGCTGGAAAACAGTAGGGAGGTGATGGATAAAGATAAGGACTAGCTGCAAAAATCAGGCGATCGTATTTCCAGTAAGGTTTCCACCCTTCTGAATCAGTTAATCCTTGCTTGATTCGCAATATATGATAGCGATCATAAGTTTTATCTTTGGGAGTTAAGTTTAGCAAGCCAAGCAGAGGCTTTTGCTGTTTGCTGTTTATTTGTGATTAATTGCCCCAAAGTGTAACCAGTAATGTAAACATTACCTTGAGTATCCACTGCTACAGCATTAGAGACATCATGCTCTGAACTTCCCAGTTGTCTTTTCCAAACTTCCTTTCCTTGGGAATCAAGCTTCATCACCCAAGCATCAGCTCCGCCTTTATGATAATCATCTGATTTTTGAGTTGCTTGACCAACCATACTACCGCAAGTGTAGCCAGTAATGTAAATATATCCTTGGCTATCTGTGGTAATTCCTTTGGATGAGTCCCAAGCTTCAGTACCTAACTGCTTGATCCATTGTTGGCTTCCCTCAGAGCTAAATTTGGCTATCCAAGCATCGGCTTTACCATAGCTGTTCGAGCCTAATCGACCCAGGGTTGTTCCAGTCGCGTATATATTACCTTCTCGATCTACTGTTATTGAATTACCTGTGTCGTCTGCGGAACTACCAAATTGTTGTTTCCACTCTTGTTTGACCTTCAGCTTCGTCGAGCGATAAAACAGACGATTGGGAGATCCAGCAATGACGTGAGTCTGAAAGCAATTTCCTTGAGAGTCTGAAGCAACAGTAGTAAAAGTGTATCTCTCGCTATTGTTTTCCGAGTATTGAACAGCCTCATTCCAAGCGATCGTCTTATTGCTACTATTTAGCTTACCTACGCGATAATACAGACGATCATCTTTGACATGAGTTTCGATACAGTTCCCTGCTTCGTCTAGAGCAACACTGGTTAAAGAACCTTGATCGTATTGACTACTTTCGCCCCAATCGACAGTAGTACCATTGAACTTACCGACGCGGGAATAAAGACGATCACTCCCAACATGAGTTTCGATACAGTTACCTTGAGAGTCTAAAGCAAGACTACATTATATTCAATAGAGTTTTATCAGCAATCCATGTGGCCCAATCATCACGAACAGGTAATAAATCAACCTCTTTCCCTTGTAATGCTTCCAGTTTGAGATAGCTAATTACTTGGTAGTCTGGGTTTTTTTCTTTTCCGCTAACCGTAATAGTTAAGATGTGGTCGCCAATAGTCGTAGCAGGAAAAGGAATTTCAAGCTGTTGTAATTCTTCAGAGGAAGATTTCAACGCAGGGATTAATAATGGTTTTCCATCTAACAAAAAACGAGTTTCTTGCAAACCAAAGCAACCATAAAAGAGCGTCAGTTCATCTGCTCTATAATTGCGTTCGAGAGTAAAGTAAATATTGAGTTTGCCAGTGGAAAAAGTTCCATTGCTGGAATTCTGTGTTTGAGGAATAGCGATTAATTGGGGAATAGTAGGAGAATCAAGGGGATCTCTATCAATTGCGATCGTATAGTTATACTCTGAGAACCAGTTTCCATGTTTTGGTTCGATGTTCATGCGGGAACGTTCCCTGCCGATTTGCCACAGAGTTACTGCTTGGGTATTATTCATAGTTGATGAGTAATTCTGGTTTTCTGGTTTAACTTTGTTTGTGGAATACTTAAGTACAGATCATCACAAAAAGGGATTGGAAATAAAAATTGCGATTCCCAATTAATTGGGTAGTCCTGCTAAGGGGATTATTCCAAAGGTCAATCCCGTAACTCTATGGTGGGCTGTACTTTGTACATCCAATCTTCTGAGAAAATCTACATCAGTAACGCGATGCAATGTCTTGAATGGGGTACTTTTAAGCAGGGATATTAAGGATTAGACCCACTTGAAGTTCGTGTGGATTATCTCCAATAATATTTAGATTAGCTTGATGAATTTTGCTCCAACCGACTTCGCTACCATAATAAACGTTGGCTATTTTGGCTAAGGAATCACCAGTTTGAACTATATACTCTACATTTTGTCCTTGAGATGAAACTATCTGTTGCCCTTGTAAAGTATCAGTCATAGAATTTGTCTCCACTCTTGTTCTATTTTGATTGAATTTAGGCTTGCTTGTTTTTAGAGCATTACTTCCAGAAACAAACGAATTTTTACACCCGCGAGAATTCAGTTGTCATAATGTACAACCAAAAGAGCCAATATCATGTTTGCATGAAATTTTGTAGGATCAAAATCACCTTATATTAACCACATCAGATAGTAATCTCATTTAAATAAAAAAATCAAGAGACAAGAATCACTCATTTAGGATGACATTATTACTTGTTATAATTCCCAAATTATGCATCCTAAACCGTCCGGCGATCGCTAAAATTAAAAGACCTGATTGTTTGTAATTTGTCGTTTGTCCTTTTTCATTGGTAAGGGTTTCAGCGATTTTATGTTTCCTAACATAGTTATGTTTATTTCCGCCTACCTACTTACCAATTACCAGCGTATGCGACACTACAAGTATTCAAGCGATCGCTGGTTGATCGAAGTGGATGCTGAGGTAATTAACTAACCCAGGATTACGCGATCGCGTCCTTTTCTTTTGGCTTGGTAAAGAGCTTGTTCTGTTGTGTTGACTAAAAATTCAGGTTCGCTTTCCTGTTCAGGAGTCATGCTAGCAACACCTAAACTCACAGTTAAAACATTAGCAGGCAAACCACCAATACCAGGATATTCGCAGGTAATTGCTAAAGTTTTGACTTGTTCGCGAATTTTTTCAGCAATGTATACAGCAGTAACTGCGTCTACATTGACCAAAATAGCAAATTCTTCTCCCCCATAACGAGCTAGCAATGATGAATTATCTTGGTCTCCCATATTTGGATTGCGAGAATTTTCTGTACCTAAAGCTGTGCTGACATAGGAGAGATGATTATTTAACAACAAATTTTTAAGACTCTCATCGATCGTATGAGCAATTTGCTGTAAACAAATATCTCCGGCGCTATTTCCATAGGTTTTATTATAAATTTTGAAATAATCAATATCACATAAAATCATTGATAAGGGACTACATTCACGCATTGAACGTTGCCATTCAAGTTGCAAATAAGTATGGAAATAACGGCGATTAGCTAACTGAGTTAATTCATCTAAACTTGAGAGAATACGTAATTGTTGGTTTTCTTTTTCTAATTCTGCTACACGCCAAAGGCTAGCATGATTACTAATGCTGAGTTTTTCTCGAAAATACAGGCGAAATAATTCACATGCTACACTAATGCGATCGCCTTCCCATTTCACAAGCCCGGTACTATGTAATTTATATGCCAGCATTGGTTCCATTGGTACAGGCTCTGTAGCTGTAACAACTTGACGAAATACATCTGCTAATTGTGTTTCCTGTTGCAGCATCAGCATGTGCTGACTCAAGTAGTCTCTATAAATTCCTGTGTCTGTAGGTGCTTGTTGCAATATCTGTTCTAAATTGTTTTCTAAGCCACCCTTACCGACAAGATGATACAATAGCAACCTCACCAAGTAAGGATGTCCCCCCAGCATTGCCATTAATTGGTCAGCATCGGAGTTATCTGTCCAGTCTAATCCATGATACTGAGCTAAATTCTGCACTTGCTCTTTTGTAAAAGGTGGTAGCCGCAGTGGTAAACCAATATTAAATGGAGATTGATTTACCTGCAAAGATAGAAAAGCTTCTGTGGAGTAAGCCATAACTATGCGAAGTTTTTGCAAAACACTCACTCGTTTTGCTTGTTCATACCACGAACGTAATAATGGCAAAAATTCTGAAGCAATTTCTGGATAGTCAAATATCCAATCTACCTCATTCAATACTAGGACGAGAGGAGTTTGAATTGACTGTAGTAAGTATGTCTGGATATACAGAGAACAGCTGATTTTACTACCCATATCTTCATCCCAAAACTCATTGAGTTTCGGTTCTAGCTGTAACTCTCTACTAAGATTGGCACAAAACCAGCGCAAAAATTTATCAAGATTGACAAATACTGCTTTATCTGCTTGTTGAAAGTCCAAGCTTACCGTTTTATAGCCAAGATTGATTGCATGAGCCAAAATCCTTAAAAGTAGGGAGCTTTTACCCATTTTTTTAGGCGCTTTGATGCAGATAACACTTCCTGGTTCAGCAATTTCTGTGTAAGCTAATTCCTCAATTGGTGGGCGAGGAATGTAAAATCTAGAATCGAGGGATACGGGTCCTGCGGGAAATTCTAAGGATACTGCTGTAGCAGCACGATGAAATTCTCTAATTAACTGGTGCTGCGTTCTACTGAGTTGGCGAGGTTCGAGAATCTGATGAAAGTTCGATTTATTTATCGATTCTTTCCAGAAATCACTCATCAATTGCCATAAATTAGAAGCAACTTTCCTAACTCGCTCTTCTCCGTAGTGTGCTTCTAGCGCTATGTGATTGTAAGTTTTTCCTTCCCAAGAAGAACGCAATATTAGTTCTTGCAGTGATGTCAGTGCATTGGGTAAGCTTGCTTTTAGTAGAAGTATTACTTCATCTATACTCATCAGTTATCGGCTCTTAGTGTATATTATTTTGCCTCAAAATATTTTTCTATAATTATTAGGTTTATAAAACATTTTACAATTTCATAGGAGCAATAGGATATTGTTATTATCGTACCAGTAGCTAAACGAGTTGAAAAATCGGCTACCATCAAAAATGCTAATGAAGGTAAATAATATTTGTAAAATCACTCATCAAAATAAACAGGGTAAGCTGTTAAAGAACTTTTTTATACTTAATATTTTACGAATTCTGCTTTGAGCAAAAAAGCTTGTTGTCAACTACCTATAGAAATATGCGTAAAAATCAAAGCTTTGAAAGATATTGGAGAATAAATAAAATAAAAAGGTTCATATTAAATTCGGATAATCGCTTTATATTCACACTGCGATGCTCCGACGGAGTAACTATTTATGTAATACTCAATTACCCATTAACCATTACCCATTACCAACCTCAACGAATAATATAAGTGTTTAAACGAACATGATATTACCAATTACTCGTTATTTCTTGATTCTTTGTTCCTTGTTGAAAATTAAGTGAATATTTATGACCATAAGTGTTACGTCTAAGCATCAAAAGTTACCAACTCAAGCAACGGGAGCTAAAATTTTCCACTGGATTAATATAATTAGTCTGTTTATCATGCTCACTAGCGGACTACAAATTTACAATGCTAACCCTGTTTTCGGTGGAAGATCAGGTTTGCATATTCCACCTATATTTACTTTGGGTGGTTGGCTAGCAGGAGGAAGACATTGGCATTTTGCAGCGATGTGGCTATTTTCACTTAATCTTTTGTGGTACGGATTTTACGTTTTAATTACCCGTCGCTGGCGACACCGATTTGTAGGTGCGAATGATATCAAAGCATTACAAAAAACTCAAAATCCCAAACGCCTTGTTTATGCTTGGCATCGTATAGTTTACACAAGTATCATTCCCATACTCCTTTTAGCATTATTTACAGGCATAGGCATGTATAAACCTGCTGAGTTCCCCTGGATTGTTGATATATTTGGAGATTGGCAAGCATTGAGAATTGTTCATTTTGCTTCAGTACCACTCGTAATTATTTTTGCTCTTGTTCATTGGTGGTTGGGAAAAAAAGCAGGTGGTTCGCAATTGACAGATTCAATGTTTTGGTAAAAGGGATTGGGGATAAAACAATTAAAAATTAAAAATTAACAATTGGGAACAAGAACAAAGGGAACAAAGGAAAATCACCAACTACCAATTACCCATTACCCATTACCCATTACCCATTACCTATTACCAATAAATTATGTCTTTAATTCATAAATTATCACGGCGTCAGTTTTTAACAATATCTGGATTATCTGGTATGAGTTTTCTTCTTGGTAGTTGTGGTATACCAATATTAGAAGATGTTGTGGGTGAAATTTCTGAACCGTTAAATCAGAAAGTAGAAGCTTTATTATTTAAATCACAACAGCTTGTACCAGAATTTTCTCAGAGTGAAATTCAACCAGCTGCTTTGATCGTCAATAGCTTTAGAGGTACTCCGGTTATTGATCCAACTAAATATCGTTTGGTGGTTGACGGTGAGGTGAATAATCCCCTGAGTCTCAGCATAAGTGATATTCAGGCTTTGCCTATGACCGCGATGATTATTCGTCATGTATGCGTAGAGGGTTGGGCGGCGATTGTGCAATGGGGTGGTGTACGCCTGCGAGAAATTGTAGCACTTGCTCAACCTCAACAGAATGTCAAATATGTCTATTTTCAATCAGCCGATGGCTATTATTCTAGTTGGGATATTGCTTCTGCATCACATCCTCAAACATTGTTAGCTTATCAAAAAAATGGTGAGCCTCTACCAACAGAAAATGGTGCGCCTTTGCGTTTGGCTTCACCAATTAAACTTGGTTATAAGCAAAGTAAATGGATAACCAGAATTACTGTGGTTAGTAGTTTATTTCCATTAAAAGGTTATTGGGAAGATCAAGGTTATGAATGGTTTGCTGGACTTTAAAAAATTATCAGATGCTAACGAAACATTTATTTGTGTTCATCAGTGTGTATCGGTGTTAGATCAAAACATGATATTTGTACTAAATGTGCTTATTCAGCAGTTTTCTGGTAAATATTAAATTCATTTATTTATTGATTGTCATTAATTCAAAATCATGCTTTCTCTGAATAAACTACTGCAATTGCTAATTTTAACCCTGCTTTTCCCATTAGTATTTCTTAATGCTTGGTTAGCTTTTAAATTTTTTCAATATTTTCAACCCATAATCACGATTTTAGTTTTAGCTAGTTTGTTAGCTTTTATTTTGGACTACCCTGTTGCACTGCTTGAACAACGGCAAATGCAACGTAAATATGCAGTTTTATTGGTTTTGCTTTCAACTTTCGTAATTGTTGTCAGCTTGGGTATTACTTTGTCCCCCATTGTAATTCAACAATTAAATGAAATGATTAAATCAGTTCCTCAATGGATTGATACTACTGAACAAAAACTTCAATTTCTCAACAATTGGGCAGTAAATCACAGACTAAATATTAATTTTAGTGAAATATTTACTCAGTCTATCAATCATTTGCCGGATGAGTTGGAACAAACAGGAGATAAGCTATTTGGTATTATTTTAGAGACTATCGATAGCGTTTCCGAAGCTTTAATTACATTTGTATTGACAATATATATTTTGATAGATGGTGAAAGAATTTGGAAAGGAATATTTAAAAAAATACCTTTCGATTTAGCTGAGAAAATACAGCAGTCTCTTCAGAAAAACTTCCAAAACTTTCTAATTGGTCAGGTGATTTTAGCTTTAATGTTGGGAGTTTCACAAACGATTTTATATTTAATTTTGAAACTAAAATTTAGTTTAGTATTTGGTTTAGGTGTGACAATTTTGAGCTTAGTTCCTTTTGGTGATCTTGTGAGTTATTTTATTATTGTTTTAATACTCGCAACACATAACATTTGGTTAGCTGCTAAAGTATTAGTTCTATCTCTGATTCTTGATCAGTTGATTGACCAAGGGATCGCACCCCGAATATTAGGTAGTTTTACTGGTCTGAGACCAATTTGGGTAATTATCTCTTTGCTGCTAGGAACTTATATCGGGGGATTATTAGGATTGCTGCTTGCTGTTCCTTTAGCTGGTTTTATCAAAGATGCGATCGATGGTTTTGCTGATTTCCCTCAAAGCATTGATTCTGTAGAGGATGAGAAGTTACCAGAGAAATTGGTCAATGAGTCAAGTTTGCTGTAATTCAAGCAAGGGTTCAGAAAAAATAGGCGATCGCACACAAATACTTATGACCAAAATTGCACCCGCTATTATTGTGTTGGGTAATAATAGTATCTCCGTTGCCCGTAAAATTACTAAAGTTTTGCCAGAAACGCAGTTATACGGACTAGCAGGACGCACTTGTGATGTGGATGTGAGTTTTACAGAGTTTGGAGTCACGCTGCGGGAGTTATTCACAAATAACACACCGATTATTGGGTTTTGTGCTACAGGTATTTTGATTAGAACCCTAGCACCACTGCTTCTCAACAAGCGACAGGAACCACCAGTTTTAGCTGTTGCAGAGGATGGTAGTGCTGTTGTACCTCTGTTGGGAGGACTCAATGGTGTCAATAATTTGGCACGAAAGATCGCCAGCGCATTAAGTATAAAACCTGCAATCACAACTACGGGTGATATCCGCTTTGGTATTGCGTTGGAAGATCCGCCAACAGGCTATCGCTTGTCTAACCCAGAATATGCCAAAACCTTTATGTCTGACCTCTTAGCAGGGCAATCAGTGCGATTAGAGGGTAATGCAGCTTGGCTGAAAAATAGTTCGTTACCTATTGATCAGAATGCAGAGAAGATAATAAAAGTTACAGAAAGTTCGGTAAATTCCACACAAAATTACTTAATTTATCATCCTGTAACAATCGCAATCGGAATTACTCCTCTCAATCTCCGCTTACAAAGTGGAGAAGGTTCAGAGTTAGTCGTGTTAGTACAACAAATGCTAGCAGATGCACAGTTAACTCAGGCGTCTGTGGCTGGAGTTTTTGCTAGTATCTCAGATGCTGCTGAACCTGCTTTAGAAGCGATCGCCAATTCTCTCAACGTACCAATTCGTTTTTTTACTCCCGATGCGATCGCTCAAGTTATGTCTAGAAACCAGACCACAGATGTGGCATTAGGAGCGGCTTTACTAGCTGCTGTTGCTGGGAAATTGGTAATGGAACGGCAAACAGCAAATTTTTCTTGTGCAATTGCGATCGCACCTTTACCCATCGACATCAACACCACGGGTACACCACGGGGACGCTTGGCTATTATTGGTACAGGGCCAGGTAGAAGTGATTGGATGTCGCCGGAAGTCAAAGAAATCTTACGTAATGCCACTGATTTTGTTGGTTATTCTACTTACCTAAATTTAGTTAATGCTTTTACCAAGGATAAACGCCTGCATGAGTCTGATAATCGTCAAGAAATTGCACGAGCAAAGGTAGCGCTGGATTTAGCAGCAGAGGGACGGTTTGTGGTGGTGGTATCCTCTGGTGATCCTGGAATTTATGCAATGGCAGCAGCAGTCTTTGAAGTGCTAGATAAACAAGCAAAGGCAGAGTGGCAAGGTATCGAAATTCAAGTAGCGCCGGGTATTTCCGCTATGCAAGCAGCCGCAGCCAAAATAGGCGCACCCCTTGGTCATGATTTCTGTACAATTTCCCTCTCAGATATCTTAAAGCCCTGGTCAATTATCGAACAACGAATTACTGCTGCTGCCCAAGCAGATTTTGTGATTGCTTTTTATAATCCTATTTCTAAACAACGCACCTGGCAATTAGCAGAGACACAAAATATACTTCTGCATCATCGTTCTCCCGATACTCCGGTAGTACTTGCGCGTAACCTCGGTAGAGATGGAGAATCAACTGTAGTGTGTACTCTGGGAAATTTAGTACCAGAACATGCTGATATGCGGACAGTGATTATTGTCGGTTCTAGCAAAACTCGCATGATCCAAAAACGAGATGGTGGTAACTGGGTTTATACTCCTCGTCGCTATGATGGTTAATAATTCGCGGCTAAACAGACATGACACGTAGCGGCTTCCTCAAGGGAAAACCGCCTACGTGGGTTAAAAATCTTGATTGTCCGTTAGTCCGCGTCGGTGTAGTTGGCTTGTCGCGAATTATATTCGCCAGGGCTAGTACTTAGACTGTTGCAACAGAAAAGCTTCCACTTCATCTGTGGTTGGTTGAGATGCGATCGCTCCTGGTTTCATTGTTGTCAATGCTCCGACAGCACTAGCATAGGTGACAATTTGTTTGGCTTTTTCTAGATTACTCAAGCTTTTGATCCCATGGGTGATTAATTGGTGGATGAATCCAGCCACAAAACTATCTCCGGCGCCAGTCGTATCAGCCACATTCACAGCAAAGGCGGGTAACTCACCATCATGTTCTTCAAAGGAGTAAGCACAACCGTGTTCGCCATTCGTCACCATTACACCTTCAATCGAGTCGAGATGGTTGAAAATTTCCCTTGGTTTTCTGGTGTTAAACAACCATTCGGCTTCTTCGAGTGAGAGTTTGAGAAAATCGACTTGTTTGAATAATGCACGAATCGTTTGTGGCGCAATGTCAGGGTTAGGCCAAAATACAGGACGCCAATTCACATCCAGCAAAACTTTGAGGTTATATTCTTCTGCTAGTTGCAAAGTGCGGTAAACTGCTTTGGCACTTTCTGGATAGGCTAATTCCAAAGTACCCAAAACCAGAAAATCTGCGGCTTCAAAGAGCTTGATTGGCAATTGCTTGGCTTGCAAGCAGGTATCAGCAAATTCTGTGGTGTCGTGCTGTCCAAATCCGGCAAAGTGGCGATCGCCTTCAACAGAGCGAACCACATAAACTTGTCGCGTTGGTGCTGTCGGATGGCGTTGTACACCAGTTTGATCTACACCTATATTTTGCAATAAGTCTAGCAGTTCATTGCCTGGTTGATCTTCACCCAGACAACCAATAAATCCCGTGGGGATACCCAGCTTGACTAAAGCACAGGCTACGTTGGCTGGCGCTCCCCCTGGATAAGGAGTCCAAGACTCCACCTCAGCGAGCGATCGCCCCAATTGATCAGCTAAACAATCAAATAAAATCTCACCCAGGCACAGAACACGGGGATTACTCATTTGGTTTTAAATTTCGGAAGACAATTTTCCAGTAAAAAATCTACAATAATTTCTACTATTTTGGGGGCGATATGTAACACAATGAAACAGCTTTTGATCACACAAGGAACTCTTAACGGGTAACGGAGAATAGTTTTTCTGTCAGACTTTGTGAAAAGAGTATTAATACTAATAGTTGAAATCCCCACCAGCAAAAGAATCTTCTAGAATGAGAGAGTGATTGAGTACATATACCAAGGAGGATGAAAAAAAGCATGGCTGGTGGCGAGCCTCAGACCCCTGTAAGTCTGTCAGACAGAGAACTGCAAATTATCGACTTAGTGGCCGCTGGCTTAACTAATCAAGAAATTGCAGCAAAGCTTGAAATTAGCAAGCGTACCGTTGATAACCATATCAGCAACATTCTCACCAAAACTGGTACAGACAATCGAGTAGCTCTTGTTCGCTGGGCTTTGCATTGGGGCAAAGTCTGCTTGAATGATGTAAATTGCTGTCCTTTGCCGAGTCCAAATATGACCGAACAAAATTACTAGTATGCTGACAACCCTATTTTGATTGGTTTTTGTTCATTTTTCTCCTCACGCCTGATGTTAAAGTGGAAACCTTTCAAAATTCAGCGCTACAGAGTACTGGAACATGGGTGAGAGATAGGGACAAGTTTTGCCCAACAATGAGAAAAATGTTTGCCAGGTTAAGCATCCCAACTGTAAGAACGAGGGTATTGGACATTGGGTATTGGGTATTGGGTATGGGGTATTGGGCATTGGGAATTACTATTACCTCTAGCACATAGCCCCTAGCCTTTAGCCCCTAGTCAATCAATTTTGGATTTTAGATTTGCGATTGG
Organism: Nostochopsis sp.; assembly: GCA_051172755.1. Lineage (GTDB taxonomy): Bacteria > Cyanobacteriota > Cyanobacteriia > Cyanobacteriales > Nostocaceae > Pelatocladus. The sequence goes on from JBMNDX010000002.1 coordinate 28,563, forward strand.
AGATTGACCGTAAACCTCAATCCAAAATCTAAAATCTAAAATCTAAAATCTAAAATTGCCACAGTAAACAAAAGTTAGCAACAATCTATAGGCTCAAAGGTTAAATTTGAAAGAAATATATATTGCTCCATTATCTTAGGGAGCAGTGATCTTATGAATAATTTTGCTGATACCAAAATAGATGGGTTTTCTTTCGACTTATTTAATTTTGATTTAACAGCACCTCAACCCACCTTAGATGCTGATTTACTCAAACAGTTATCTTTTATTCCAGGTTTGAAAGAAATTCTCATGCTGCGGCAAGTTCATGCTTTAGAACATGCTACAGTGTGGCTTCTGAGTGAATCAAAAGTTACCCATCCTTTACCCATTACCTCCAATAACATTCAGTTAGATAACAATTCATTCGGTGGTTTATCTACAGAAGAAGGATTCTATCTTTACGGAGAGGTAAATATTAGTGACTTGCGACGTGCAGTCACACTTGCTTTACATCGATTGATCAATGGAGAATGGCATTTAGCCGTACACCCTCGTTGTGGTACAAATACATCAGTTGCAATTCTGTTAACAGCTGGATTTGCTGTGACTATCCATATATTGCTACCACTAGGCATAATAGAACAACTCGTAGGTCTAGGATTGGCAACAACAACAGCCGCAGAGTTAGCCCCTGATGTAGGTGCTTTAGCACAGAAATACCTCACAACTGCCATTCCCTTTAATTTAAAAATTGAAAACATAACACGTACGCGGGATTTGTGGGAACGGGAGGCATATTTTGTTAAAGTATGCTGGCGAGACTGAGAGAGAGGAGAAGACAAGGAAAGGGGGACAAGGGAGATGGAGAGAATAACAAGTGACCTTTGACCACCAACCACTAACCACCAACCACTAACCACTAACCACTAACTTATTTAGTTAATGAGAAAGCTTTACTTTTTACTTCCTGGGACAGATAGCAAGTTTGCTTGTGGTGGTCTTTGGGCAGAATTAAAAATATTTAATCTTGCGAAGGAAGTTTGTCATGCTGATGTCGTCACTTACCGTCAAAGAGAGGAAGGAAAACTCTTTATTGATGATTTGTTACAAGAGAAAAATTTAGATGATGTGATTTTTGTGATTAGTTGGGGCTTTGATGTCCCTCGACTTGCTACTAAGCTTCAGCAATATAATGTTGTTTACCATGCCCACAGCGCAGGTTATGGATTTAAATTACCTGCAAGTATTCCGATCATTAGTGTCAGCCGTGATACTATGGGATATTGGGGACAATCTTCACCTCATTCACTAATATATTATTTGCCGAATCAAATTAGTAATGAATTTAAAATTTTATATAATGAAAGAGATATTGATGTATTAGTTCAAGCTCGGAAATCTTCGCAGTATTTGATACAAGAATTGATTCCACATTTGCAAGTAAAATGCCAAGTTTTTGTTGTTAATTCCTATGTAGAGGATTTACCAGGACTATTCAACCGCGCTAAGATTTACCTCTATGATTCTGCTGAATACTGGGCGCAGCAAGGCGTAAGTGAAGGTTTTGGTTTGCAACCGTTGGAAGCTTTGGCTTGTGGATGTCAAGTTTTTTCTAGTATTAATGGTGGTTTATCTGATTATTTAGATCCTGGGTTTAATTGCTATAAAATAGCTGGGTATTCAAAAGAGTATGATGTTCAGCGTATTCTGAAATTACTGAATAATTGGACAACATCGACATTATCTGAAGAGTTTCTGACAGAATACAGAACTGAAAATATTATCAAACGTTTAGAAGTGATTTTAAATGAGTTAAATGATTTTTTTGACTACAAAAACATTTATCCTGGCAATATTAAAAATCTGACAAGAATGCGTCTGGAAAGATTACGTTTACAAACACTATTTAAGAAGATTAAAAAGAAGTATTTCAAAATTTTATAATTAATGATTTATGTATAGCTATAGCCAGGTAAGTTAGGACGTAGATTCCAATATTCTCAAGTTGGTTATACCCATTTCAATGTCCTAATCAAAACGGCTACAGCTATAATGGGATGCTCCCCCATTGACTATTGACTATTCCACTCCTGTGCTGCATCTTCTACAGCTTTATCCACAGTCTTCTCATCTAACATTGCTGCTTGCAGGTTCTCATAAATTGCCTTTTGCAGGATATTGAAATTTTTCAAAGTAGGGGTTAGCACTTCTGCTTGCTGCATTTGACTAGCGCTGATCGCCCTAGCTTTATCTATTGTGGGGGCGTTTGTTGCTACATCCTTAAAATAGCCATCAGATAAAGCCTTGACTGTCGAAGGTAGAACATTTGCTTGTTTAGCAAAGGCTAGCTGATTTTGATCATTGGTGACAAACAGGGCAAATTTGACAGCAGCGTCTGGTTGTTTAGTGTCACGAGGGATAACTACATTCATCACAGCAACATTTTTCTTACCAGTTTCGCCAGTAATTTGAGGTGCTATAGCTGAAGCTTTGGCGATCGCAGGTGCATTATTAGCAATTTGTTTAAGAAACTCTGGACCAGAAGCTAGTAAGGCTGTTTCTCCAGATTGATATAGTTCTATTGCATGACGATGCCCTTGTGTCAATACTTCTTTTGGCAGTAGACCTTTTTTGTAAAGGTCTACCCAGTACTGAAATGCTATTTTACCTTGAGGAGAATTAAAAGCAGCGTTACCTTGGCCATCAACTAGGGTAACTCCCATCTGCACAAAAGATTCTAAAACTTCACCAGAATCTTGCGGCACGAAAGTTACAAAAAATGCATACTTACCAGTTTTATCTTTTATTTGCTGGGCAACTCGTGCCAAGTCACTATAAGTAGTAGGCGGTTTATTTATACCTGCCTTTTTTAATAAATCAGTGTTATAAATAGTTAGCCGTGTGGTGAGATACCAGGGTATTCCAAAACTCTTACCATTCAGCGTGCTAGCTTTCCATATATTTGGCAAATATGAAGACTTTACGTCATTTGGGACTTTTGTATCTAAATCTAACCAAGCGTTTCTATTTGCTAATTGAGATGCAAAATCTGGATTTAAGTTTACAACATCAGGTGGCGTTTTTGCGGAGACAGCTGTTAAAATTTTGTTTTCCATTTCCGCCCAAGGTATATCCACCCAGTTAACCTTTATACCTGAATTTTGCGATTCAAAAGTCGCAATTAGGCTTTGGAAGTAGTCGGTAAATTGAGGTTTGAGTTGCATAGTCCAAAACTCAATTCTTGCGACTCCTGAAGATGCCTGTTTTGTGCTTGGGTTAACGTTACCAGTGCTGCAACTGACAATCCAACTTGTCAATAAGCCAACTAACGCCCAAACAGTTAATCTTTTGAATTTTTGAATTTGAATCATTGTGCTTATAGTTTTTCAGTTAAATCGAGGTAAAAGTTGATGATTTGTCATTAGTCATTAGTCATTAGTCATTGGTCATTAGTTATTAGTCATTGGTTATTGATTAATACTTACTACTTCTAACAAATGACATAGACGCGCAAGCGGTGAGCCATTGCTCGACTAGGGTTCCCCGGCATAAAGGAGCCAGCGCGGTCTACCCTACACCGAAGCTGCTTCGCATCTATGGGGGTTCCCCCCATGTAGACGCGCCTTCTTCGGCTTCTCGCAGAGTGTGACTGGCGTCACCTGGCGTACACGCGAAGCGGGTACTCGAAGAGTACCCGGAAGGTAGGACAAATAACAAATAACATTTAAATTTTTCAATTTAGCATTTATGCGAGCAAAACAGTGGTTAAAAGCATCAATAGTCTGTTTAGCAAATCAAAAGACGGAGTTGGCATCGAACTTGCACCCCAATGTGTGAATGTCGCTCGTTTACGCAAACAACGCCAAGGTCTGAAACTAGACGCTTTAACATCAGTGGCTGTTCCAGAAGGTGTTTTTGTCGATGGTCAAATTGCTGATCCTCCAGCAATGGCACAAATTATCCAGCAGGCACTTACAGAAAGTAAAATCAAAGCTTTTCGGGTTGCTACTGCTGTTACAGGACGAGATTCAGTTGTACGTCTCATCCCCGTTCCATCAGAATTAGATGATAAAGAACTGCGCGAGATGGTGTTAAACCACGAAGCAGGTTTATATTTACCTTATCCTCGTGAAGAAGCTGATGTAGATTATCAAAAACTTGGCTACTTTGTAGATGAAGATGGAATTGAAAAAGTACAAGTGTTGCTGGTTGCTACTCGTAAGGAAATCACTGATACATACATAAGTACATTCGAGCAGGCAGGATTGCAAATTGATGTCTTAGAAATCAATTCTTTTGCACTGATTCGGACAATCCGTGACCAGTTGCGGCAATATGGGCCACAAGAAGCAGCAGTTTTAGTCGATATAGAATTCGATAATACAGAAATTGCCATCATTGTCAACGGAGTACCGCAATTTTCACGTACAGTTCCTCTGGGAACCAATCAAATGCAAATGGCACTAGCTAGAGCAATGAGCTTACCTGCATCACGAGATATGGACTTGTTGCAGGGGATGACTATTCCTCTCAACACCACAGAAAACGTAAAAACAGGTGTTACCGAAGCGAATCCTGGTGTAGCAGCAATGATGCGAGTGTTGGGAGAACTTACAGATGAAATGCGCCGTTCCATCGATTTTTATCTCAACCAAAGTGAAAACTTAGAAGTAGCCCAGATTTTTTTAGCAGGGCCAGGTGGAGGACTCGCACAGTTGGATGAGTTCTTCACCCAACGATTGAGTTTACCGACCTCTCAAATAGATCCAATTGGATCTTTATCTTTAGAAGTTGACGAAGAAAAGTTTCCCACTGTGCAACGTCCTGGATTGGGGATAGTACTCGGTCTTGGGATGCGTTCGGTGTGAAGATTGGGCATTGGGCATGGTTAACAACTAACAACTAACAACTATGTATAGTTTAGATATTAATTTTCTTAAAGATCGCCCAAATTTTCAGAAAAAAACTGAAACAAAGACAAATGTAGCAATAAATACAGGAAATTTAGCACCTGTATTTATTGGGGTGGGGGTTGGTGTCATTTTCCCTGCTTTTGTAGCAATTGGTTTGTGGTTTTTGCAAACAAAAAATGCTGAATTAGAACAAACAATTGCTCAATTGGAGCAAGAAAACCAAAGCTTAGATGCCCAAATCGGCAGTATTGAAAAGATTAAGCAACAAACCAACAAAGTCAACGCCGAAACACAATCTTTAGTGACCGTGTTTGATCAAATTCGTCCTTGGTCTGCAATATTAGAAGATTTGCGCGATCGCATTCCAGCCACAGTACAAATAGAAAACGTCAAGCAAATTCCACCACCTGCTGCTGTTGAAGGACAGCCATCACCCAATCCAGCAGGAGGAATAGAAATTACTGGTCTGGCTCGCTCTTTTAATGATGTCAACGATTTTTTGCTTACTCTACAACAATCTCGTTTCTTTAAAGCCAGTGAAGCCAAAATTATTTCGACAGAACTAGTAGATGCACCATTAACAAATACTCGCACTCAAACAGGTGTAGCAATTAAACCACCAAAAGTAGCTAAATACACTATTCAAACCAGCCTCAGCAATATCCCAGCTTCGGATCTAATTCGCCAATTAGAACAAAAAGGCACAGTGGGATTAGTCGCACGTATTCGTAGTTTGCAAAAAACAGGAGTCATTCAAAAATGACGCTGAGTGAAGATATTAATTTTATGGAAGGCGGGGAATTAACCGAGGCAAAATCAGCCTACCCCGTTGTGTTTGGCATTAGTTTTACACCCAAAATTATAGGCATTTTGGTAGGGGTGTTGGGATTTGCTGGCGCACTTTATATGTTGTTCAATTTAGTGATGCCGGCTTGGGACGCCTTTGGACAAAACCAAGATAAACAAAGTGAACTACAAGGACAAGTTGACCAAAAGAAAGCCACTATCAAACAGATAGATCAAGTCAAACAAGAACTAGCAGATGCTAAACAGCAACAAACTCAAGTTTTAGGTTTATTTGCCAATGAGAAAACCCTAGACACATTACTACTGGACTTGAATCGTTTGGTTGAAGCTAACAACGCTGCTATTTCGATCAATGTTACCAGAGCGGAACTGAAGAAATTTGTACCAGTTTCAGATAAAGCTGAACCAATTAATGATGGTTCATTGGGAAAACAAGTAGATGGCAAGCTCAAGCGTATAAGTGTGAATGTCGAAATTATGGGAACTTATGAACAAACACAATCAATACTTCGTAATATTGAGCGTTTGCAACCTTTATTAATCGTAAAAGACTATCAATCCGCCTTAGCTCCCCAACCTACTCCCGAAGCAGGCAAAAGGGTATTGCGACTTGGCCCAGCATCAATTTCTACATCTTTTCAGTTACAAGCACTTATGCCACTTAGTCCGAAAGAGGCCGCAGCTATTAAAGCAGAACCGAAGAAGTAGAGGACGCGGGGTAATACGCTTGGTGATAAGCCCACAATCCTTTGTAGAGACGCGTAGCAAGATCTCGCAGGGTAATTTCGCGTCTCTACAGAGCATTAAAGCTTGGCAGAAATATCCAGCCTTTAGACGTAAATTTTGCAAATTTTGTCTACCACTATCCTTTGAATTATCATTACTATGATTTGAAATACTCAGATTTACAGAGGGAAAAAATATTTCTGCAAGATGTTTAATATATATCTCTCTCGACAGATCAAATTATTTTTTTGCATTTTATAAACACTTCTTTAGGTAGTTTTAATCGTTTGGCGAAAAAACTAATCTAGTCCTTAGATTGAATGATTAAAACAGACTAATTAAAGGAGTCCATAAATTATGGCTAATGAAGCTTATAAAAAAGGAGCAGATACATCTGAACGCGTTCGCGAAAATAAATATGATCCACATATTGTCCCTGCTGAAACTGCTGCACGCCAAGACAGAGAAGGAGATTTATTTAAAACAACACCTACAGAAGAAAGAGAAGCCAGTGCTACAACTGATGATCAAACCCATCCTGGTGAAAGTATACGTACCACAGATGGCTACACTGTAGACAAAGAAGGTTTATTAAACAATTATGCGGTTGAACCAGAAATGTACTACGAAGTACCAGGTGATGCTAGTCAGGAAGCAGAAGAAGATAAAGCAGACCGTGTTGAAGAATTAACAGAAATTAACGAAGATAAGCAAGGCGAATTAACAATGGAAGGTGATAAACGGGGTAAAGGTCCTGGTGTAATTTAGTTTTTTTTCATGTTGCTAAATTGGGAATTTTACGTTTAGGAAGGTAATTGCGATGATTGAGAATTTTCTCACTCATCGCTTTTTATTGGAGTCAAATAGTAAATTGGTTGAACTTGGCGATCGCGCACAGTATACTACGTTGCACAACCAACGGATCTTACCAAAGCATCAATTGTCCAGAGTCAATAGTTTTTTGACCAATGACTAACTTAATTTTGGTTTATTGATCAAAAACTAAATATCTACCGACTAACAGTAGTATATTGAATAGAGACTTTGAGATAACTAAAAAGTACCTCTTTGTTAGATTTATTTTGTAGCCAAAAAGGAAATTTTAGATGCGGATTGCTGATGATATTACAGAATTGGTGGGAAGAACTCCTTTAGTTCGATTGAATAGAATTCCCCAAAGTTCGGGAGCAGTAGCTCAGATTGTGGTGAAGTTAGAAAGTATGAATCCAGCTGCATCTGTGAAAGATAGAATTGGGGTGAGTATGGTGGAAGCTGCGGAAGCAGCTAACTGGATCAAACCAGGACAGAATGTTTTAGTTGAGCCAACTTCTGGGAATACGGGTATTGCTTTGGCGATGGTGGCAGCCGCTAAGGGCTATGATTTAATTTTGACGATGCCTGACACCATGAGCAAAGAAAGACAAGCTATGCTGAGAGCTTATGGTGCAAAACTGGTGTTAACACCAGGAGTGGAAGGAATGCGGGGTGCGATCGCTCGGGCTGAACAGATAGTGGCACAAACGCCTAATGCTCGGATGTTACAACAGTTTTGCAATCCTGCAAATCCCAAGGTACATCGAGAAACCACAGCCGAAGAAATTTGGCAAGATACTGATGGACAGGTAGATATTGTGGTAGCGGGAGTTGGTACTGGTGGAACAATCACCGGTGTGGCAGAAGTGATCAAACAACGTAAACCAAGTTTTCAAGCGATCGCGGTGGAACCAGCTAACAGTCCTGTATTAACTGGAGGTCTACCCGGACCACATAAAATTCAAGGTATCGGTGCTGGATTTGTTCCAGATATTTACCGTCCAGACTTAGTGGATGAAGTGATTCAAGTTACAGATGAGCAGTCGATTTCCTATGGTCGTCGTTTAGCCAGAGAAGAAGGCTTGTTATCAGGTATTTCTGCTGGTGCGGCTTTGTATGCAGCAATTCAAGTGGCGAAGCGTCCAGAAAATCAAGACAAATTAATTGTGATGATTCAGCCTAGTTTTGGTGAACGTTACTTGAGTACATCACTTTTCCAAGAACCACAAGACACTGAGTGGTTGCAGAAAGTTTAATAACTACTAAGCAATATAGATCAGTGAAGGTTTTTAGTTATTAGAATAGAGTGAAAAAATAGAGCGATCGCTTAAACTGAAATCATGCGATCGCTCTTAAATTACAACCCCATCACCAACCGATAATGCGCTTCAATTTGATCAACTGTTTGAGACTGGCGCTGAGTATCCCACTGACTGTGGTTAAATAATTCTTGCCGCAATTTATCAACATCAATTGTTGTAACTTTGCCCTCAGCAATTATTTGTTTACCATTTACCCAGGCACTATTAACTACATTACTGGGACGTCCTAAAACTAATAAACCAATTGGATCTGTACGTGGTAATAATGATAAATTTGTGAGATCATAAAGTACTAAATCTGCTTTTTTCCCAACGCTTAGAGAACCAAGTTTGTCTGCTGTATTCAATCCCTTTGCACCACCCAAAGAAGCCATTTCTACTGCTTGTCTGGGTGTAATCCAGTGCTGATAATCTAAATCAGTGACGTTATGTAGGATAGAACCAATTTTGATTGCTTCTAGTAAGTCTTGGGAATCATTACTAGATGCACCATCACAACCAAAAGTTACGTTTACTCCTGCTTGCCGATATTTTAAAATCGGAGCGATACCACTACCCAAACGCAAGTTACTTAAGGGGTTATGAACAACAGTAGATTGGGTTTGAGTAAGGATAGCAATGTCGTTGTCAGTAAGATGGACGCAATGAGCTAGGGTTGTGCGATAGTCTAAAAAACCAATGTGCTTCAGGTGTGTAACGGCGGTACAACCGTATTTTTCTTGGGCTAGTTTTTCCTGTGCTTTGGTTTCCAGTAAATGGGAGTGACGACAAAGATTGTACTTTTCGCTTAATTGTCTACATCCATCAAATAAGGTATCAGAACAAAGTTGGATACCAGTTGGAGCTACGAGAATATTAACGCCTTCTTCTGGACGATGAAACTGTTTTACTGCTTCTTCAATAATTTCTAATGTTGCTTGCGTTGAGCGAAAATAAGGCTCATGATTTTGTTGAGTTTCCCCGGATGGAATACCAGCAGTAATTGATTGATCTTGGATCAGGGGTGCAACAAAGGCACGAATACCAACTTCTTTGTAAGCGCGAATTGCTGTGGCGATTGTTTCTAGTTCTTTACCAGGTATTAATACTAAATGATCTACGACACTCGTACCACCAGAAAGTAGAGTTTCTACTGCTGTTCCTAAAGCACTGAGGTAAACTTTTTCGGGATCGAGAGGCGCGAAATCATAGAGTTCTGCTAGCCATAATTCTAGGGGTAACATAGACATGATCCCCCGTTGCCACATTTCCGATGAATGGGTATGGGCGTTAAAAAATCCTGGTAATAAAAGTTTATTTTCACCGTTAATCGCTGTTCCCATCACCTCTAGATGTGGTGCGATCGCACTAATAATTCCCTCAATAACTTGCACATCAACGGTAGTGTAACCATCCTCGACAGGAATTAAAGCATTCTCAATAGTAAAGTTCATCTAATGTTTAACCTTAATTAAGTAATCAAGCTCTGGAGCTAATTTCAAGTTAGAAAGTAAACAATGATATTGGATATTGCTTTTATGGATCTGCCTTTTCGGAAATTAGGAATTGCACCAAACGCTTGGGCAGTAAATCAGGCGATCGCAGATATCACTCGTCCTCCCCTTGACCCACAACCCGTTATCTTAGCAACAGAAACCAAAAATCTGCGCCTTGATCTCGCAAAAGCTGCCATCCTTGTCATTGACATGCAAAATGATTTTTGTCACCCTGATGGTTGGTTGTCACACATCGGCGTAGATGTCAACCCGGCGCGTCAGGCAATCAAACCTTTGCAAAATCTACTGCCAACACTGCGGGCAACTGGAATTCCGATAATATGGATCAATTGGGGAAACCGTCCTGACTTACTCAATATTAGTGCAGGTATACATTATGTCTACAATTCCACAGGTGAAGGTGTGGGGTTAGGTGATCCATTACCCAGTAACGGTGCTAAGGTACTGATGAAGGGTAGTTGGGCAGCAGCAGTGGTAGATGAACTCGAACAATTACCAGGAGATGTTTTTATTGATAAATACCGCATGAGTGGTTTCTGGGATACTCCTTTAGATAGTATCCTGCGGAACTTGGGCAGAACGACACTATTTTTTGCTGGCGTCAATGCTGATCAATGTGTGATGACAACTTTGCAAGACGCCAACTTTTTAGGATACGACTGCATATTAATTAAAGATTGTACGGCTACAACTTCCCCTGAATATTGTTGGTTAGCAACACTATATAACGTCAAGCAGTGTTTCGGTTTTGTCACAGATTCAGAAGCAATTTTTAAAGTGGTTAGTAGATAGTAGATAGTGGTTAGTGGTTACATAGATACTGGTGAAAAACTACCTACTAAACAAATAACAAATCACAAATAACAAATAACAAATAACAAATCACAAATAACAAAGGACAAAGGACATATGATCAATTGCTGCGTAATTCCTGTTGTCAAATCTCCCCAAGATTACCAAGTTTATCGTATTAGTCCCCAGGATTCAAATCGTTTGGCGATTGTATTTGATCCGGCGATCGCGAATACTTCCCTAACTTGTTGTGTCGAAATTTTTGATGTTGGCGGTAAAACTCCCCCTAATCGTCATCAATTAGCTGTAGAGATGTTTTTTGTTCTCAAAGGGCAGGGTAGGGCATCTTGTGATGGTAAAAGTGTTTCAATTAAAGCTGGAGATAGTTTGTTAGTGCCGCCTACTGGAACTCATGTGATTGAAAATACGGGTTCTGGACGTTTATATACGTTGACTGTGATGGTTCCGAATGAAGATTTTGCCGAACTTATTCGTAGTGGAACGCCTGTAGAATTGGATGCGGAAGATATGGCTGTACTTGGTAGATTTGATGCTTTGGTTTCAAATTGAAAAGGACAAAACAGCTAGCTAATTGAGATTTCAGAGCAGCCTTTTGCCTTGGCGATCGCTTCTTGCATCCTTCAAGATAGGATAGCTGCTCAAAGTTTAAGAATACTGGCTAAACTTGATACTCTGACAGAATAGAGCTTGTAGCGCGATGATATAAACACTAACCAGGGCGATCACCCAAATCAACGCCATCATCAAAAGTGCTTAGAAGCTCTGCTTCTTCTTGCCAGACATCACTCATAATATCTACCCATCATACTCATGCTTAAAGTCCTTCCCAAACAAAGTGCATCCATGTATACTCGCGATGGAGTTCGTCTGGATGCTGATATTTATCGCCCGGATGCTGAAGGGACATTTCCTGTATTATTGATGCGCCAACCCTATGGTAGAGCGATCGCATCTACTGTTGTCTATGCTCATCCGACTTGGTACGCCAGCCAAGGCTACATTGTGGTAATTCAGGATGTCCGGGGATGTGGTACATCAGCAGGTAAATTCAAATTATTTACTTACGAAATTACCGATGGTGAAGATGGGGTAAATTGGGCTGCAAGTTTACCTGGTAGTAATGGTGCAGTCGGGATGTATGGTTTCTCTTACCAAGGTATGACTCAACTATACGCTGCTGCTGCTAAACCAGCTGCGCTCAAAGTTATTTGTCCGGCAATGATTGGTTATGATTTATACACAGATTGGGCTTATGAAGGCGGCGCTTTCTGTTTGCACACAAATCTGGCTTGGGCAATACAATTAGCAACGGAAACTGCGCGTTTGCGAGGAGATAAACAAGCTTATCAAGATTTGTTGACTGCATCTCGAAATCTACCTCTGTACGATCCAGTTCCTACGCATCCAGAAGTTCTCAAAAATCTTGCCTCAGATTCTTTTTATCACGAATGGGTAGAACATTCCCAACCTGATGCTTATTGGGAAAATCTTTCGCCCAAAACGCATTTGAAAAATGTTGATTTGCCCATGTTTCATATTGGGGGATGGTTGGATACATATTTGCGTGGCACTCTGAATTTATATAAAGATATGGCAGCGCGGAGTCAGTACCGCCAACAGCTTTTGGTGGGACCGTGGGCGCATTTGCCTTGGGGTCGCAAAGTTGGGGAGGTGGATTTTGGTATTAATGCTATTAGCCCTGTAGATAGGATGCAGATATGTTGGTTTGACCAGTTTCTTAAAGGTGTGGACACTGGTTTAAATAATCAGCTACCTGTGTGGATGTTTGAGATGGGCAGTAATAGTTGGCAAGGCTTTCCCAATCTTCCTGAATTTGAACATAAGACTTACTTTTTGTCAAGCTACGGAATTGCTAATATTCGGGAGTATGAAGGTATTCTCAGCACAACTTGCCCCGAATCTGGCGTAGATGATGTCTTAGTTCATGACCCCTGGCGACCTGCCCCTGCTTTGGGCGGTCATGCGGCTATACCTGCGGGTATTTTTGAGCGATCGCATATTGATTGCCGCTCAGACGTTTTAACTTACACCAGTGAGCCGCTTGATTTTGACTTGCATTTAGCAGGTGATGTAATCGTGGCTATTTTCTGTAGTGCAGATAAACCCAGCTTTGATTTATCTGCGGTACTATCAGAAATTTATCCTGATGGAAAGGTATATAATTTGACGCAAGGTTACTTGCGTTGTCAAGATGGCATGAATCGCATCACTAGAAAAATTCAATTGCAAACTATCTGTGTGCGAATTGCCAAAGGTAATACCTTGCGATTAAGCTTAAGTGCAGCTTGTTTTCCAGCCTATGCAATTAATTCTGGTAATAATTCAATTGTGGGTATGGAAGCAGAAATTATTACGTTAACTATTAGTTCTGGGGGTGATTCCCTTTCTCAAGTGTTATTACCTGTAGTTGTTGTATCTTAATCAATAGACCTCTGGTGAAAAATAATGTAGAGACGCGCCTTAGTAAAGCCATGTGCGACAGCGCTATTGGCACGTCTCTACAAGGATTCTGGCTGATGCATATTTAATTATCACCAGATGTCTAATAGACATCTGGTGATCAAGAATATAACGGTGTGGTTGATTCTTTAAATGTGCTGTTGGAGTGTTGTCTCATGGTTTGAGGACAACTTTAATGCAGTTATCTTTTTTGTGTTTGAAAATCTCGTAGGCGTGGGGTGCTTGCTCTAAGGGTAGTTTATGGGTAATTATGAATGATGGATCGATTTTGCCTTCTTGGATAAGTTGAAGTAAGGGGTGTAAGTATTTATGGACATGGGTTTGTCCCATGCGGAAGGTTAAGCCTTTGTTGAAAGCTGCACCCATTGGTATTTTGTCGATGAAACCACCGTATACGCCAGGAATAGAGACATTACCGCCTTTGCGACAAGCAACTAACACTTGTCTAAGTGCAGTTGGTCTGTCTGTTTCGAGACGTACCGCTTGCTTGACTTTATCGTATACACCCATCGCATCCATGCTATGAGCTTCCATCCCCACTGCATCAATGACTGCATCAGGGCCACGACCACCAGTTATTTCTTTGAGGACTTCGCCTGGATCTGCGTCTTCATAGTTAATTGTTTCCGCGCCACCGTAACTTTCAGCTAAACGCAAACGTTCGGGAATACGATCTATGGCGATCACACGTTCTGCTCCCAAAAGAAAAGCACTCTTAATGGCAAATTGTCCAACAGGCCCGCAACCCCAAACTGCAACGATATCTCCTGCTTGAATCTGACAGTTTTCTGCGGCCATATAGCCTGTGGGAAAAATATCAGTCAAAAATAATACTTGCTCATCTGTTAAGCAATCGGGAATTTTGAACAAACCCACATCTGCAAAAGGCACACGGGCATATTCAGCCTGACCGCCTGCGTAACCACCCATCATGTGAGAGTAGCCAAATAGACCAGCCGGCGAGTGACCCATCAGCTTTTCTGCGATCCAAGCATTGGGGTTAGAGTTGTCGCATAACGACCACAAATCTCGATTGCAGAAAAAGCAGTTACCGCAGGAAATGGTAAAGGGAACGACAACGCGATCGCCTACTTTAATATTATTTACTCGACTGCCAACTTCAACGACTTCTCCCATAAATTCGTGACCCAGAATATCACCCTTTTCCATAGTGGGGATAAAACCGTTGTAAAGATGGAGATCAGAACCACAAATTGCCGTTGAGGTAATTTTGACAATAGCATCACGAGGATTAAGAATTTTTGGGTCTGGCACTGTATCGACTCGAACATCATTGGCACCATGCCAGCAAACTGCTTTCATTATTATAAATCCTTAGTTCTAGTTATTAGTTATTAATCATTTGCACAGATACAAATGACTAATTACAAAGAACAAATCATTTTTTGAAATTATCTACCTTGATAGTAGCCTTCTTTAGTGTTAGTAATTGGTTCAACTAACTCTTCTGTTTTATCTTTAGTTGATTTCAAGAAATCTTTTGTGCTTTGGGGTAGCGGCTCATCAAGATTGAGTTTCTCGCGAATATTATCAGCAGTATCTTTCAAATTATTTCTCGCATTATCTGTTATCGACGTTTCGTCGTTTCTAAGGTCTATCTTTTTGTCGAAGTCTCGATTCACAACATTCTCATCCGGTGTACCTTTGTAATAATAACCGTATGGTGATTTCACTGTTTCATCAGCTTGTGCTGGCAACATATTACCAAAAGCCTGCATGACAAAAATTGTCAATCCTGCTAAAACCACTGTTAAAAGTGGACGCAGACTTTTAACCAAAGAAATTACTCTATTCATAGAATCCTCCTAATAATTACTAACCACTAATCACTAACCATGTCCTTTTGATTGCCCTTCTGTTGTGGCAATTTCGCCTGCTTCCATCAGCATTTTGAAACGGCGTAATTCATCGCCAATTTGCTGTTCTGGTTCTTCACCAAAAAATTTGGCGATCGCAACTCCCAATGCTCCCCCTGGTGGGTTATATTCCATAACAACTTTGACTTCTGTACCCCGATCACCAGGTGCTTTATTGAAGCGGACAAAACCAGAATTACCAACATCTGCTCCTTGCGCGGATGCCCAAGAAATAAATTCGTTTTCTCGATCTTCTAAGATATATGCATCCCATTCCACACTTTGACCTAGAGGTGCATTGGCGATCCAATGTGACCTTTTGTCGTCATACACCTTCACAAATTTCAGATGTTTCATAAACTTGGGCAGATTTTCAAAGTTATGCCAAAAACGGTAAAGTTCATCTGCCGATTTATTAATAGTTACTGTCTTTTCCACTTTGATAGCTTGGTTCATACCTATTCCTCCTTGCGCCTGTTTGGTTCGTTCCAAAAAGACCTACATAGTTACGGCTGCACCTGTAGTAGGTTGAGCAGGTTTTACTTCTACATCAATCCGCGATCGATACAGTTCTACTAGACCCTGCTCGCACTTTAAGAGGTCTTTATGCATTTCGGTGAAAATCCTTGTTGATACTGGGTCGGTAAGTGCTGCCATCAAGTTACCAATGTCACCTATACCTGTTTGTAAATCACCCAAGGCACTGCGTAATTGGTATATATCATCACTACCAGTAAGAGTAGTTTTCACTTTGGCATATTTATCAGCGATATTTGCAGCTAAGGAAGGTTTTTCACCTAGTTCTTCAAGCCGTGCTTCCAATCTTTGGATGTGCTGCTGTTTCACCGGGATCATCTCTTGAAAAAGAGATTTAATTTGTGGATCTGATACTTTTTGGATGTAGTTATCTAAAGCTTCTAAACTATAACGCTCACCAGACAAAGCGGTATTTAAAGCTTTAACAATCTCACCTTTGGTGGAACCACCCCAAGCATCAGCTAATTTCCACCATTCGGCTGTTCGGTCACTTTCATCAGGTAATGCGGCTTCTTTACCACCATAACCTAGACGACTTAAAATCGCTGTCGTAAATATTGCTAAGTCTCCAGGTTGACGGGATGTAATTAAGTTCCCATCAATTACTAGTGGTTCATCTATATAATTAGCACCAGCATTTATCATATCTTTGCGAATTGCTATAAAGCCAGTAGCTTGTTTGCCTCTAAGCAAGTCGCCTTCAATCAAAACTTGTGGGCCGTGACAAACCGCAGCTACTAATTTTCCTTGCTGCGTGGCATCTTGGACAAAACCTACTGTATTGAGATTCCGCCGCATCTTGTCGGGAGCCATACCACCTGGAATGATCACAGCATCAAATGCAGAAGCCATTGCTTCAGTTGTTGTACCATCAGGTTGCATGGAAAGTTTACCTCTCTTTCCATGGTATTTTTCATTCATCCGGGAACCGAGAACAACTACTTCGATCCCCGCTTGCTTAAGCGCATTATATGGTACTTCAAATTCTGCATCCTCTACGTCATTTTCTATCAGGATGGCAACTTTTTTTCTGCTGGAATTGTTAAGTGTCATTGATTTTCCTTAAATATTCTTTGGTGTTTGATTTTGATTATGTAGTTCACTAATATTGGCTAATACTCAGGAATTATCCTGGTACTGAACTAGTTGATGCAGTCGGAAATCATTCTGCATTGAATTTGATGGAATTTATAAGAAAAAGTTAGGATTTAGACCTGAATATTTGTGTAAAATAATTCATAAAAATCCTAACTTTATATCAGTAACTTGACCATAATATTCAATATTATGTTTTCATTTATAGATGTATTCAACCACCGGAAGCATTTTTGCATCAATTTGATTCTGCCTTGAGAAATATATTGAGAAAATGCTTTTTCCAATTACTCCTTATGAATTAAAGAGAAAAATAGTTATGATAAATTAATATATGAATATCAAGAAAGTTCATAACTCATAACTTTGATGAAGTGGTTATAGCGTGGATTCACTATTACAAGAGTATTTACAAATTCCTAGCTACTCTTCGCTCTAAAGGTTGAAATTATTTTATTTCTAGAGGTATACATCGCTTGGAAGACAACCCCTAGAAAAGAAAGCGTTATTGTGAGGATGCAACAAATGGCAAGTATTTATTTATGGTAGATCCAAACATTCAACAAAATTATCAAGCTCAAGAAGATTTAGAAGCTCAACTAAACCAAGTAGCTCCAGATAAGCAAGCTCAAGAGGAGAATTTACCACCGCAAATTTCTGACTTACCAGAGAAAATAACCGAATCTTATGGTACTGGTGTTAAGGATAAACCAGGGTATAATATTGGCGATCGCAAACTGCGCGATCAGATCCAGAACAATAGACAAAGTAGCCCCACAATCACAGGGGGAGATAACGATATGTTAGAGCAACGTGATGACAGGCGTTGGGAGTTAGATCCCAAGTCTAGTGAAGATTATAAAGAGCGCAGGGAATAGGCGTGACATATCAATTCAAAATTCACGCATTAAGAATCGGGTAAGGGAGACAAGGAAGATAAATTGCTACCTTGTGTTTTTACTATTACCAATTACCTCTTTGAATTCTTATTCAATTTGGTTGAGATACATCTGTCTTCAGTAGGGTTAAATACTCAATAAAGCTTGGTTAACTTTACTCTTGGTATCTTAATTAGTGGCAATCGGAGTTATCATGACATACACTCAAACTAACGATCCAACTATTCGTGAATGTGTCCAAGCCTTTCAAAATTTACCTGTAGATGAACAGCTTGCTTTATTCTGGTTTATTTACACAGAAATGGGTGATTCTATTACTCCTGCTGCTCCCAATGCAAGCACTGTGTCACCTAATATTGCTGAAGGTTTGTTCAATCAAGTTAAGGAATTATCCCACGAAGAACAACTACAATTACAACGGGATTTAATCAACAAAGCAGATAATAGATATAGCCGTGAATACGGTTCAATGAGCGATACTACTAAGTTATTATTTTGGTATCGTTTAGCGCAAGGAATGGAAAATGCTAGTATCGTTCCTATGCCTCCTAATTATCAGCTTTCTTCTCAAGCTAAGGAACTCTTGAATAAGATTAAAGAATTGGATTTTGGTCAGCAAATAAATCTTTTCCGTGATTATGTGTCACCTATGGGTGCTGAACCACAACCAGGTGCCGAAGTTTAAAAATTTTGAATAGAGGGGTATTACAAAGAAAGGAGAGGGTAAGAGATCAGAAAAACTAGGAAAGAAAAAAAATTAGAAAAGCCTTTATGTCTTACCCAAACTAGATACAAAACAACCACCAAAAATGAAATCAATTTAGTCTTCAATTAGGCGGAGTCTGAATCTTCACCTAATTGAAGACTGCCTTTTTCAATACTTGTATTGATTTAACATACATCACACACTTTAATTCGTAGTACAATCAGAAATCCAAATTAAAGCAGAAGGAGTACACAATGAATTTCTCAAAACGTCATCAACAAGTTCTGCTAGCCATCATCACGCTCAATCTCATTTCTACTTGGCTACACTACACAGACAATGCACTATTTTTAAGTCAATACCCTGGGCCACAATGGTTCACGCCCTCTGGGGTTATAGGTGCTGTTATTGTGATGACCCCAGTTGGATTGCTAGGGTACTGGTTATACACAAGAGGTATGTTTTGGTTGGCATACATATTTCTGGGCTTGTACTCGATTACTAGTATCTCTAGTCCAGGGCATTATCTCTTTCCAATGGTTGTTCCAATGTCTCTAAAAATGCATAGTTTAATCTGGCTAGATGGGATGTCTGGACTGTTATTAATAGGTTTTTTGCTATGGTCTGCTGCTAGGGCAAATATAGCGAAACCGACACCAGAGCCAAAATAGAAGCGTGATTTTTTTACTCGTGCTATGGCTCATCCGATCCAAACAATTATATCGAACTTTTCCTCGCTGTCGAAATCAATCCACGAGCGTAAATACACTTCAACATTTTTTAAGTTGCGCGTCTTGATAAATTTATATTGTTCTTAACTCAAATATAAATCCTAGAGTACGGTTGCTCGCCCCTACTAACCACTAACAATCAATACATTTATTTCAACTAGCTTACGGAATGAATTTTTTGGTCAAATTTGGAATAACATAAGCTGAGTGGTCAATTCCTCGGCTAGGAAAAACGTTTTTATGACAAAAGTCACAGCGCAAGAAATAGCACAGTTTCGCTCTCAACTAGCAGAATATCCGACAGTGATGGAAGCACTGGACCTAATAGAGGATTGTGATGGCGATCTGGAAGATGCAGCAATGACATTAGCTATTCGAGCTGGACAACAACCAGAAACAGATAATTCAGAGTGGTTAGATGCTTTAGCAAAAAAGTGGCGCACTTTGATTTGTGAACAAGGATTTCGCGAAGATTTGCTCCAAGGTTCAGTCCAAAACTTGATGGCACAGATAAAAACAATATCTACATTTCCCCAAATTTTAGCAACACCAGTTTTGATGTATGTCTTAAAACAAGGTGTAAACTCTTTTTGTGAACCACTAGATGAAGTTTTGGAGTAGGGGTGATTGTTGGTTGTTGGTTGTTGGTTGTTGTTTGTTGCAATCAACCACTAACTAATCACCACTGATACCCTGGTAATTAGGGCAAATTTTAATTGAGGCAACTGTTGTTATATAATGAATTACCTTATTGCCGTATTAGCAGATCGTATCGAAGCCGAAGCAGCTTACTTAGCCTTAGAGAAAGAAGGCATAAAAAGTACAATTCTCGGTAAGGGCTACAAAAGCGCTGATGAGTTTGGCTTAATTGACCCCAAAGAAGTAGCTCAAAAGCAAGCAAGACTCATGGCTTTCTGGCTAATACCTTTTGGATTTTTTGCAGGAGCAACTTTCAGCCTGATCACTGGGTTAGATACCTTTGCTTGGGCGGGTGAAATTGGTAATCATGTAGTAGGGGGGTTGCTGGGAGCAGCGAGTGGTGCTTTGGGTAGTGTATTTGTTGGTGGTGGAGTTGGGTTAATTGCTGGTAGCGGCGATGCTTTACCCTACCGCAACCGCTTGAATGAAGGGAAATACTTAATAGTGGTGCAGGGTAATGAAAGTGTTCACCGTCAAGCAACTCGGATTTTACGTCAGTTTGAACCAGAAAATATTCAGGGTTATAAAGAATAGTTAGTTGTTGGTTGTTAGTTGTTGGTTGTTGATTGTTGGTTGTACCCTGCGGGTATACACGGAGTGTCTATGGAAGAAGGGAAGGGAGCATCCCAAATGTTCAAAAAACAGAAGTGCGATTGAAATCGCAGTCTCATAGCTAAAGTCTGCTTCAGCAGACTGCTTGATTTGGTTAAGTCGTCTGAAGACAACTTGTGCTATTAGCTAAGGGTTTTAACTCTTAGCGGTATATTGAAAAAATTGGGATGCTCCCATGGAAGAATCACCAACCACCAAAAAAATGAAATAATGCTACCAAGAGAAGAACTTTTAAAAGGAATTGAAAATAGAGATACTGTTGCTCGTGTAATTGATCAAGCGGAACAAGCGATTAAAACTTGGGAAGTTGTCTTCACAGATTTTGTTTCTCCCCCAGAGTTGGTGGAAGTTCAACGGGTATTTAGTCGGTTAACTGAGGTGCAATTACAGGTGTGGGGAGGATATCCGCAAGCAGAACGTCAAAGAATTGCGATCGCACGTTCGGAACTTCCTTTAGATTTATCTCAAGTGGCGATCGCAGCACTAGATATTGCTGGAAATTTTCTATTTGATACTGCGACTCACCGCGACTTTTTAGGCGCGATGTTAGGAACTGGTATTATCCGTGAAAAGACTGGGGATATTATTGTACTGGGCGAACGGGGAGCGCAGGCAATTGTCGTACCGGAATTGGTGGAATTTTTAGAAATGAACTTGAAGCAAGTGCGTTCAGTTCCGGTTAAAACTCAACGCATTGACTTAAGTGAATTAAAAATACGAGAACCCAAGAAAAAAGAATTAACCACCGTTGAAGCTTCCTTACGATTAGATGCGATCGCCTCAGCAGGGTTTGGCATGTCCCGCAGTAAAATGGTGGAATTAATTGATGGCGGTGATGTGCGCGTCAACTGGAAAGAAATCACTCAAGCTAGTTCTCAAGTCAAAACCGGTGATTTAATAGCTATTCGCGGTAAAGGACGTTTAGAAGTTGGGGAAATTGCGGTTACAAAAAAAGACAGATATCGTGTGCAACTGACTCGTTATATGTAGGGGTTGGTTGGTAGTTGGTTGTTGTTTGGAAGAATCAACAATCAACAATCCAGGGCTATTTAATTCTCATTTTAAACGGACTTAAACTATGAGCCGTTGAACTTTAGTTCAGAGCGGTTTATATCTAGAATGAAATAAGCTGATATGCATTTAAACTGGGATTTTTGAGAGCTACACTCCTTGCTGTGTCGAGATTGCTCGCTCGATTTAAATGCTGAACAGCTTAGCTGTGATCAACAATCAACACCCAACAGTCAACACCCAACAACCAACAACCAACAACCAACAACCAACAACCAACAACCAACAATCAACACCCAACACCCAACAACCAACAACCAACAATCAACACCCAACAACCAACAACCAACAACCAACACTTTTAAGCTTTAAACTGCTTTTCCAAAAGATTTAGCAGGGTTTCTCGTGGAACTAAACCAGCTACTTTTGTGAGCAAGTGAGTAGAAAAGCCACCAATAACAACAGTAGAGTCTGCTCTTTTCAAGGCTTTGAGGGTTTGTTGTACTACTTCTTTTGGAGTTGAGATTTGATTGGTTTGATTTGCTAGCGCTGGCGGAAATTTTGCTTCTGTAAAAAAGTTAGTTTCTGTCGGTCCTGGACAAGAAACTAAGACGCGAATACCATATTGACGATTTTCTGCCCACAATGCTTCACTGAAATTACGAACAAAAGCTTTGCTCGCAGAATAAACAGACAGATATGGTATTGGTTGAAATGCAGCGATCGAAGATATATTAATTATGCTGCCAGAACGGCGTTCTCGCATCAAAGGCAAATATTTATGGGTTAAATCTACTAATGCTAAAATATTGAGTTGGATCATTTTTATTTGCCGTTCTTCATCTGTTTCGACAAAATCTCCGTAGTCTCCAAAACCAGCATTATTAATTAATAAATCAATCGTCAATCCTTTTTGTTTGGTAAATTCAAATACAGAATTAGTAGCATCTATTTCTGTTAAGTCCTTAGCGATCACATCAATTTGAACTTGAAATTTTTGGTGCAGTTGCTTCGCTAATTCATCTAATTTATCTTCGGAACGAGCAACGAGAACAAGATTATGATTTTGTGCAGCTAATTCCTCAGCAAAGGCTTTACCAATACCACCGGAGGACCCTGTAATTAAAGCAGTTGACATTTGAAATAATTAGGATAAATTTTAGTAATTCTATCTATATTAACAATACTTGCTTGATATTGAACCTGCCCAAAGTCATAAGTTGAAAAGAGCAAAAACAGAATGAAGCGCTCTATGTAATTTTTCCACTGCTGACGGGAACAATAAAATTATGAGATAGAGAATATATTTATGTACCGTCTGAACAAACGAGCTTTTGAAATTTTATTTAGGGAAGTAGAACATTGCAGTGGCAAAGATGATATTAGTAAAATAGAGCGACAAATCGTCATGAAGCGCTTAGAAAAGCTACGACGAGAAAAAGGTTCTCCCGCGAATCTCGATGAATTACGCGATACGGTTGTAGACACGTTTCCCAAATTCAGTGAAAAGGTACTCAAACAAGCTGTAAAAGCAAATCAATCACCTGGTTTTTTCAGCAAAATCAAATGGGTAGTTATTATTACAACCAGTGCTACTGGGATAATCTGGGTGGTGAACTTACCCTATCCGATGATTCGCAAACCCATTGCAAAGACAGCACCAATCTTGCTTTTACCCAGCTTTATTAATATGGATTATCACTATCGGGAGGCGATTAAAAACCTGGAACAAGGGGAACAGTTAATTAATAAAGCTACTAGTACTGCTGATATTGAACTTGGTGCGGAAAAAGTCAAAGCAGCACAAAAAAATTTAGATAATTTACCTATTTGGTTTTTGGGTTACTATCCTCAAGCTTACTGTGGATGGTTTGGTTGTAGTTGGAAATTTACTTTCGATGAGTTTGAAGCAGCACGTCGGAAGGTAGCACAGCTAGATGCAGTTGTTTTCCAAGACAAAAATGCTTTGACTCCCTTAGAACAAGCAGAAAAAGCAGTAATCATAGCCAAGCAGCAATACGAACAGGCTAGCAATTATCAAGAAAAACAGCAAGCGATCGCTTCTTGGGAAGCAGCAATAGATAAATTAGAGCAAATTCCACAACAAACACTTGCAGGTCAAACCGCACAAACAAAACT
The DNA here is from genome assembly GCA_051172755.1 of Nostochopsis sp. Classification (GTDB taxonomy): domain Bacteria; phylum Cyanobacteriota; class Cyanobacteriia; order Cyanobacteriales; family Nostocaceae; genus Pelatocladus. The sequence continues at coordinate 52,222 of JBMNDX010000002.1, forward strand.
TAAAGCATACAAACGCGATTTTGAAAATGCACAGATTGCTACATTTATTACTGCGGCTAATCAGTTTGATTTAGAAGCTGAAAAAATCAAGCAAAAGCAACCCCAAATCGCATCAGATTTGTGGCAGCAAGCAGTTAACCATCTTAACCAAATTCCTCAAACAAACCCTCGTTATCTAGAAGCACAAAAATTAGTTGTAACTTACCAAGTCAAACTTAAAACTGTTGTTAATCCACGTAGTAGCACATTAATTTTAGCCGCGAAACAATATGCTTTTACGGCTGCAAAATCATCACAAAATCCACCACATCCAGCCGCAAAATGGGAACAAATTGCTGACTTATGGCAAAAGGCTATTGAACAATTAGAAAATATTCAAATTGAAGAGTCAAGCTATGTAGAAGCACAGAAATTATTAGCAGAATATCAAACTAATTTAGGGATTATAACCACTAGAAAAAAAGCAGAAAATGAAGCGCAAGAAGTCATCAAACAAATCAATCAACAAATTCAAAGCTTAATTGCTAATCCTCCTGCTAAATCTCAAGATTTAAAAAATAATTTACAAGAGATTATTACTCAACTCAAAACTATCAAACCAGGAACTACAGCTTATGCTGAAGCACAACAATTATTGATTTCTGCAAATAATAGACAAAACCTCTTGCGAAAATAAAAAGAATCCCTCCCCAATCCTTTTCAGGGGTTAGTAGTTAACCATAAAAATTAGGTCAAAAATAATGTAGGTAGTTAATATTAATTGCTTGGAGAATAAATCTGCGATCGCTGAGAACAAGCTGAGAACAAAATTAATATCTAATCACAAATTAATTTATTTAACTACGACTACTGCTTGTAAGTCAGTATATTGCAATTGAAAAACCTAATAAAAACAAGCTTTTATACAAAAACGGATGCCGTAATCTAAATATTGGCGTACTCATTTTATACCATTAATCTCATGACATTAGCATTCCAATTTTTAGTCTAAACATTATATAATTCTTTCCGAAAATTAGCATTAGACTCTTGTAGTATTAGCATAAAATCTAGAGTTGTCGGGTAAGTCTTATGTTTCCTCACAAATTTCATGCATTAAGCGGCAAAAAATGGTTTGTCCAATTGGCTTGGGTGATGGGGATTATTGGTGTCACAACCATGATTAGTTCTCCTGTGTTAGCCAGAAGATTCTATGGCTTTGCTTTTCTGCAACCTTCTGCTTATCGGAACTATCCTTATCGCAACTCCAACAGTACCATTGCTGATACTCTTGCTAAGGATGGAAAATATGCCAATCTGGTTGATGAATTAAAAGAAGCAGGTCTTTTCGACACACTGAAAAAGCCAGGTTATTTCACAATTTTTGCCCCGACTGATAATGCATTCAATGCTTTAGATAGCAATGTCTTTAAGAAATATAGCCAATCAGAAAACCGTGTTAAAGTTTTGAAATATCATGTGATAGTTGGCGAAATCACTCCTGAACAGATAAAAACTGGAGTACTCAAAACTCTAGAAGGTGATGAGATCAAAATTACCGAAGACGCTGATGGTGAAGTTAAGGTAAACGACGCTAAAGTCAACCACCCTGCGACAACTACCACAAATGGTGTAATTGTCCAAATTAACGGACTACTAATACCTTCGGATGTTAGCTTATAAACTTTAGCAAATTTTGTTTAATATTATTAGACTATTCCCTAGCTTCGTTTTTCGTAAAGCTGAGTGATAGCCCATGCTGTATGCTTACATCAGTGTGAGAGTATGTCACAGTGATGGTGAAATAAATGGCTGATATAGTTGATATTGCTGTTGGTGCAGGTTCTTTTACAACTTTGGTAACTGCTGTGCAAGCCGCAGGGTTAGTAGATGTATTAAAAAGTCCTGGACCATTTACTGTTTTTGCGCCTAATGATGATGCTTTTGCCAAGTTACCACCAGGAACTATACAAACCCTCGTGCAGAATATTCCCCAGCTAACGCGCATCTTAAAGTATCATGTTGTACCGGGAAAGCTCAAGCAAGCTGATCTAGCTCAAGTTCAGACTGTGACTTCTGTAGAAGGTTCAACAATTAAAATTGATTGTTCTGAGGGCTTTGAAGTCAAAAATGCTACTGTTTTAGCCGCAGATATCGAAGCTGATAATGGTGTCATTCATGTTATTGATACAGTAATTTTAATGGGTTAAGTAGGTCGGGACACTGAAACTACTGGTGAGAGTAATCATTAGACATCTGGTGAAAAATGATGTAGAGACGCGTAGCAAGATCCCGCAGGGTAATTACACGCGTCTCTAGAAGGATTGTGGGTAACGCATAATTAATTTCACTAGATGTCTATTGGTCATTTGTCAATGGTTACTTGTTATTTCTTAACTCTAGTGAGATATCTTGATTATCTCCATCAAGAGAAGTAAGTTATAGGTCATTCAAAAAATGATATTTATGCGCCTAACTTCTCTTGATGTTTTTCGTGGGATAACGATCGCTGGTATGATCCTTGTGAACATGGCCAGTATTGCTGAACCCAACGTCTACTCACCCTTACTCCACGCTGAATGGAACGGTTGTACAGCAACTGATTTAGTATTTCCCTTTTTTCTCTTTATTGTCGGTGTAGCAATGAGTTTTTCTTTTGCTAAGTACACCGATAGCAAATTAAATGCACCGAGTACTTCTGCAACTCTACCTTCGCTTTACTGGCGTATCATTCGCCGTGCTACTATTCTCTTTGCTTTAGGATTATTTCTCAATGGTTTTTGGAATCAGGGTGTTTGGACTTTTGACTTCCATAGCATCCGCATCATGGGGGTATTGCAACGCATCAGCTTAACTTACTTATTCGCTAGCCTGGTAGTTCTCAATCTACCGCGTAAAGGTCAATGGATCTTGGCGGGAGTATTACTTGTTGGTTACTGGTTAGCAATGATGTATGTACCTGTACCTGGTTATGGTGCTGGTGTGTTGACGCGGGACGGTAATTTCGGCGCTTACATTGATCGCTTGATCATTCCCCAAGTGCATCTTTATAAAGGCGATAATTACAACTTTATGGGAGATCCAGAAGGACTTTTCAGCACAATTCCCGCCATTGTCAGTGTCCTGACTGGTTATTTTGCTGGACAGTCGATACGCAGTCAAAAAGAAATTTATTCTCAAATCAGCATGGATTTAGTTTTGTTTGGTTTGAGTTGCTTGGTTATAGGTGGGATTTGGGATTTAGCATTTCCGATTAATAAAAAATTGTGGACAAGTTCTTACGTAGTTTTTTCTACAGGCTGGGCGTTATTGTTACTTAGTTTTTGTTATGAATTAATCGATGTCAGGAGAGTGTGGCGTTGGGGAAAACCTTTTGAAATGATGGGACTTAATCCTATATCTATTTTCGTGGCTTCTGTGTTGTTAATTAAGATATTAGTCAAAACTACTGTTGGTACAGGAGAAAATGCTCCTAGCACCTACGATTGGATTTATCAAAATTTGTTTGGATCTTGGGCTGGTGCATACAATGGTTCACTCTTTTTTGCGATCGCAACTGTTTTATTATGGCTAGCAGTTGCCTATATCATGTATTGGCGACGCTGGTTTGTTAAAGTTTAATGGTGGTTATTAAATCTTGAAAGCGTCTATTGCTACGCACTTTGTTAAAATCAGAGTCGGTTTTTGCTAATTGTTCATACTTACCAGGAACCAGCTTCATAGCTTTTTGTAAATTTTCAGCTGCTAGTTCCGGATTATTCTGTAAAGCGTAATTACATGCCTTGTTGTAGTAAGCTAAATCTTTGTCAGGTTTAATCATGATCGCTCGATCATAGGATGCTAGTGCTTCTTGGTAGCGATGCAATTTTGTGAGGGCGATTCCTCTGTTTATCCAAGCTTCATATTTATCTGATTTAATTGCGATCGCTCGATCATAGGATACTAATGCTTCTTGATAGCGTTGCAGTGTATTGAGGGTGTTACCTTTGTTGTACCATGCTTCATCTCTATCAGCTTGGATGGCGATCGCTTGATTATAAGATTCGAGTGCTTCTTCATGATGCTGTAATTTTGTTAAAGCATTTCCTCGATTAATCCAAGCTTCAGCAAATCGAGGTTGTATGGTAACAGATTGGTCAAAAGCTGCGATCGCATTCTTGTAGCGTTGGGAGTTTAAGAAATTATTGCCTTCCTGAAAAAAAACTTCTGCTTTTTGATTTGTTTTTGCCTCAGAAAGCAACTGGGCTACATTCGTTTCTTGGACAACTTGTTTACTATTTTTCCCTGCCGAATTTGCCAAATCGCCACAGCCTAGCATGGATAAAGTCATGAAACCAGAGGCTACAAAGCAACGCCAACAAACCATATTTTACAAAACTCACTACTTAATAGATCAATCGTTTTTTCTTTACAAAATTGCGAAGACATGTATACACCCTATTACTTTAATTTTGATCAAAATAGCCAAAAGTTGGTTTTTATGGCCTACTTTTACCGATATCAAAACGACTATAAATCATAACATACCATATATTTTTTATGATTTTTTGAGACAGATTTAAATACAAAATATCATTTTTGGATTGACGCGATGTCAATAACTTGATTTGTGCTGAAAATTTTATACAATTGAAAATTTTTATGCTTTACGTATTGACAAAAAACAAAAAATATAATTTTTAGTTTTCAAGGCTTCTAGTTACACTTACACTTGTAGGCTACTTTTTTACACCGACTTAGGCTGGTATACAAGATAGTTGATCTGTCAAGGATGTAAGGTCAAATTCCAACCAATGGCTTTGCTGAGTACTCATTTGTTGGTAATGGTGGTAGCAGTGTTCGAGCAGATATGTGGGCTCCAGTTGGTTCCAAGGGAGAGAAAAATGACTCCAATTATCTGGCTGTTTTTGATGGTAAAGATGTTGTCATTCAACTGGATGATTATCTAAACTATTTTGGGATTAACTGGGGTGCTGCTCATACAGGTAACATTTACTCTTTCTATAATGGCGACTCGCTTGTGTCTTCCTTCTCAACTGCTGATATTGATGCGGGTGGTGGATTTGCTCTCTACTCTTCTTTACATCCTGGTGGTAATGAAAACGGTGCAAAACTTGTTAACGGTAATTATTATCAAGGTAACGGCTACGTTCACTTTTACTCAACAAGTAGCAATGATATCTTCAACAAAATTGTAATATCTCAAGAAGGAGGTGGAGGATTTGAAACTGATAACCACTCTTTCCATAAAGGAACTACTGCATTTACAGGCTTCGATTCCAAATCTGTACCTGAGCCTAGCGCTGCTTTAGGTATGCTAGCCATTGGTGGTGTATTTTTACGGAAGCTTGACACTCCCCGGCGTGAACGCACGGGGATTCTTGAATCTAAGACATAACTTGCTCAACCAGGCTTGCGCCAGATGGAGTAGAGGTTTCATCTCCCCAAGCGTTGCTTGCGTCTAGCGCAAAAGTTCCCGTATGCCCTACGGTACTCAATCCCCGACTAAGGATATTTCTAGCTGCGTTCTCGTCTCTATCCATCACACAACCACATTTACAAACATGGGTTCGAGTAGATAGGGTTTTTTTGACAATTTCGCCACAGCTAGAGCATTTTTGGCTTGTATATTGCGGGTTAACCGCAACCGTGATTTTCTTGAATACTTTACCAAAATATTCAAGCCAGACACGAAACTGATACCAAGATGCGTCATTAATAGACTTAGCTAAACAATGATTTTTCACCATGTTTTTAATTCTCAAATCTTCATAGGCTATCAAGTCGTTAGACTGAACTACGCACCGTGCTAATTTCACAGCATGGTCTTTACGTTGCCTACTTATTTTGAGGTGGCGTTTTCCTAAAAAAGTCTTAGCTTTGCCTCTATTTTTTGAACCCTTTACTTTTCTAGAAACATGACGTTGAGAACGTTTAAGAACTTTTTCACCAATACGAAGAAACTTAGGATTCTCAACCATTGTCCCTTCAGAATCGGTATAGTATTCTTTCAGTCCAACATCTAACCCAACTGTGTTGCCAGTAGGCTCAATGTTTTCTAAGCGATTTACATCAATGCAAAACTGAACATACACCCCCGAAGCACGTTTAACCAGTCTCACCCGTTTAATTTGGTCGATTTGATAGAAGTGCAGATCGCGAGTACCTTTGAGTTTTAATCGCCCAATACCTTTTTGATCGGTGAAAGTTATAGATTTTCGATGATCTGCAAGCTTCCATCCTGATGTTTTGTATTCAACACAACGGCAATCTTTCTGGAATTGAGGAAAACCTTTCTTCCCGGAAATACCCTTTTTGCAGTTTTCATAAAACCTGGAGATAGATGACCAAGCTCGTTCAGCACTAGCTTGTCTAGCCATTGAATTGAGTTCCGAAGCAAAGGGAAAATTAGCTGCAAGCACGGCACAATATTTTTGCAAATCATTTTTACCCGTGCCTTTAACATCCATCCATAGCCGTATACAGCTATTACGAATGAATTTAGCAGTACGGATAGCATTGTCTACTGCTGCTATCTGAGCTGATTTTCCATAAGCTTTAAACTCAAAAACTAGCATCTTTTTACCTCCTATCTTATACTAACACATCTGGTATAAGATTAATCAAAGTACAATAAAAAGCCGTCCTACAAGGACGGGGCTTTAAACCCAACATTTCGGTAAACATCAAAATTCTGTACAGATAGGATGATCGCAACTTAGGGAATTTATTTCTACTTATAGGGTGTAATCACAACTTGAATTGGAAACGAATCGAATGGCAATATAAGGGACAGTCTAGTTGATCTGTCCCTTACTCATTTATGCTTCAAAGACAGCTGTTGAACTGAGAATGCTGGTGCCAAAATATAATCATGTCGATTGATTCCAACTCATCCCAACCCCCAAATCCAGAACCAAACTTGCAACCAGATGATTTTGACAACTCATCCAATGGAGATTTCATTCCAAATGATCTGACTACTCAGCAAGCCTTAGCTGCTATTTCCTCACTACAGTCTCCTCAAAATACAGCAGTCTTACTAAAAGCACGTTCCACAGTCAAACCACTTACTAGTCAGGCTATTAGTGTTAAGCCAAGAGCTTTATTGTTAATTTTAGTGGCGATCGCTATCACTATTGTCGGACTTGCCATCAATAACTGGATTGTTGGTATTGTGGGAACCGTTGTCACTTTATTATTATCTTTAGCTGCAATTTGGCCTTGGTTGCAAGAACTGCAAAAAGAGTGGTTTTCAGCCCAAGAACAAGCCTTAGTAGTTGGTTTATTGGGAATACTAGTTGCGATCGCTGGTTTGGTAAAATACAGTGGTTTGAGCAATTTTCTCGTTGCTGTCGGACGCAAAATCAACTGGGAAGCTTCCGGAACCCTAGCAGAATGGTTTGGTGCATTAGGACAAATTCTGATTGCGATCATCGCCGTTTACATTGCTTGGCGACAGTACATCATTTCTAAAGACCTAACTATTCAACAAAATTTGCTTACCGTTCAACAAAATATTATTACTCAGCAGCAGACAATAGATTCATATTTTCAGGGTATTTCCGATCTAGTATTAGATGACGAGGGATTATTAGAAGATTGGCCTCAAGAAAGATTATTAGCAGAAGGACGCACTGCGGCTATTCTTAGTAGTGTAGACGGCAGTGGTAAAGCGAAAATTCTGCGATTTTTATCTCGTTCTAAATTACTCACACCTTTAAAACGCGATCGCCTGCTTGGTCGAGCTATTCTTGACGGTACAGGCGGTTACTGTGAAGATCAGCTTTATGGTGTACGTGTGATTGATTTAGGCGTAATGCTAGCAGGTGCAGATTTATCTGATACTGATCTGCGATGGACTGACTTAAGCGAAGCGAATCTAGTCAATGCTAATCTCCGTGAGTGTGATTTGGTTAAAGCTAACCTCTCTCGCTCCATTTTATATGAAGCTGACTTGAGTAAAGCAGACCTCAACGGTACTTGTTTATTTTATGGTTCCGCACAAACCGCATCACCTCGTAGTCGTAACAAACCACCAAACTACGAAACTGGTGAATACACAGGCGCTGTAGTGGAAAACGCAGACTTGAGTGAAGTCCAGCGCCTGTCTGAAGCCAACCGCTATTACTGTTGCACTTGGGGTGGCGAAAACACCAGAAGTACAATTCCTGGTGGTTGCGAAGGTATTCTTAATAAATTAGGAAGGTAGTTGTTTGTTGTTTGTTGTTTGTTGTTTGTTGTTTGTTGTTTGTTGTTTGTTGTTTGTTGTTTGTTGTTTGTTGTTTGTTGTTTGTTGTTTGTTGTTTGTTGTTTGTTGTTTGTTTGTTGTTTGTTGCTTATTAATTGGAAGAACAACTAACCACTCAGGACTTACGCAACTGGCATATTATTTTAAGTTCGTAGTGAGGACTTCAGTCCTCAAAACAAGGGCTGTACGCGTAGCGTTCTCGCAGAGTAGCCCTTACTACAAACAAAAATTTTTAATTTTTTTGTGACACTTGCGTAAGTCCTACCACTATCTACTAACCACTATCTATTAACATCTACATTTGGCGCTGGAAACATCACAACTTTTTTAGCTAAACCAAGAGTCTGCAATGTTTTAATTGCCCACCAAGTCATATCTACTTCCCACCATTGCAATCCAGCTTTTGCGACGTTTGGATAAGCATGGTGGTTATTATGCCAACCTTCTCCATAAGTTAGAAGTGCTGCCCACCAAAGATTACGAGAGTTATCATTTACTCGGAAATGACGATAACCACGTAGATGACTGGCAGAGTTAATTAGCCAAGTGCTATGCCAAAGCAATACTGCTCGTAGAAACACACCGTAGATAATAAAAGGCCATCCTCCTAAAGTATATAACAGGATAGCAACAGGAATTTGTAGTAGCAAGAAATAACGATTTAGCCAACGATAGAATGGCTCACGATCTAAGTCAGGAGCAAATTTTTTGTATATTTCATAGTTAAAAAATTCTGCACGCGGATAGAAAAGCCACAACATGTGACTCCACCAAAAACCACGCCGGGAGGAGTAGGGGTCTTTTTCTGTGTCTTCGGTATGAAGATGATGCAATCTGTGTCCAGCTACCCAAAAGATTGGCCCTCCTTGTAAAGCAAGAGCGCCCAAAGTTGCGATCGCATATTCTAACCACTTTGGTACATGCAAACTTCGGTGAGTCAAAAGTCGGTGATACCCTAAACAAATACCAATGCTGCCTAGCAACCAGTGCATGAATATGGTTATTCCCAAAGCAGGCCAAGAAAAACACCAAAGAGCGAGCAGTGCTAAAGCATGGAATGTGCCAAAAAATATCACGCTAATCCAACTCAGAGTCAACGGTTGCTTATTAACAGCCATTGTTGAGTGTGTAGTCATAAATTTTTCCTTTGACGTGAATACTGTAAATCAACCAGTCCAAAGCGTGCCAAGCATTTACTGGTTATTACATCCCCTGTGTAAGTTTACGAAGGCAGCTAAACTAGGAAATAGAAGATGCAAGTGCTACTTACATGGCTAAGTCTAGCAAGGATCAAATTTAAATGCAAGTGTTACTTGCATTTTTAACTTATGCCCAACCAAGTAATTTCTACTCGACAGCGATTAATTAATGCAGCAAGGTCATTATTTGCAGCGCAGGGAGTCACCGAGACTACAACAAAGCAAGTTGCAGAATTAGCAGAAGTTAATGAAGTAACACTGTTCCGGCATTTTGGCAATAAGAACGGGTTACTACTAGCAGTAATTTCGGAATCACCAGTATTTCAAGAACTCGATGAGTCTTTAAAAATTCAAGCCAGCCAACCAGCCAGTGTTCACCAAGCTCTGAAAAACTATTGTGAAGATCGCCTACAGGCTTTAGAAAAAGTTCCCGATTTGGTGCGTTCTGTAGTTGGTGAAGCAGGAAATTATCCTTTAGAAAATCGTCAGGCTTTAGGACTTAGCTTAACTCAAGCCAATCACTATGTTGCCGAATATTTAGCAACAGTCATGGAACGGGAACAATTACATACCCATTTACCAGCCGATAATTTAGCAAGTTTACTCAATAGTATGTTAGTGGGGTACGCTGTGATTGAATTTACCAGTGAATTTCATCAACTTTGGGTTGACAGAGACGAGTTTTTAGAAAATTTGGTGGCGCTGTTTTTAAAGGGAGCAACAAACTCTACAAGTCTAGGACAATCTATTTCTACAGAAAAGGTTATAGATTTACCAGCAAATTTAGTTCACCTGATTTTGCAACGAGCCAAAAAATCAGGACTGCGAGATTATGCGTTAGTGTATGTCTTGTTTGCAGCAGGTTTATCGGCCTCAGAAATTGTCACTTTAGAGCGATCGCATCAAATCAACAATCCCAATCAGCACTTATTACAAATCACTCAAGCTATTCCTCGACAAGTACCTGTCAATCAATGGATTATGGGTCAACGCTATGGCTCTTATACTCGCAATCCATTAACTCAATGGCTAAAAAGTCGTAAAGATGAATATACTGCGTTATTTCTCGATGATGCGGGAATGCCAATATCTGAGGCAGAAATACAGAGAATCTGGCAAATATTAACTGAACGATTGCTGACACCAGAAGGACAACAGCCAGTAATTGAGCAAACTCAACAAACGTGGTGTGTAGAAATGCTGATGAAGGGAATGAATTTAGAACAAATGAGTCTCATTACTGGCTGGAATTTGACTAAACTCCAACCCTATGATCGTAGATCAAAAGAGAAATTGGCTCTAGAGCAAGCTATTCGTCTTGATCATAAATCGAAGTAATACCAATTTGAAAAAAGAATGTGACAGATGAATTTTGTATGAGACGCGATATATCGCGTCTCATATTCTGAATGTGTTGCAAACATTTTTTGAATCGGTATAACCCAATAGAGTAAAGTTAAGTTTCCTATGCTACAGGCTTTATTAATGCTTAAGTCGTCTATGAAGACGTGGGGTGCGAAAATTAAAGCGATTCATCTTCATTAACAAGCTGTAGTACGCTGCTGTACAGGGGTGGAGCGATCCAAAATCCAGCTTGGCTGATCAAAGCATCCAACAAGGGTTTCACCTCAGAAATTAATTCTCGGCTCTTCGCCTCAACCAAAATACCTAAAATGCCTGTGTATCGAAGGTTTAGTCGAGCAGCAACCAAGCGACCACGACGCTCATCAATCAATACTTGATCGGCTTCAATTTCAAGAGCTAGAGCGATCGCCTCAACCTCTCCAATATCCAGTTCGTTGCTGAGTGCTTCGACTACTGCGCGATCGGTAACGGAACGTGTTTGAATCCAATCAAAGGTTTGTACTTCAGTACTACCTGCGACGGGAAAGATGGGATCAGTGAGTTCTCGATAAACGGCTTCAGGGATGAGAACTGTTCCGTAAAGTTGTTGTAGAAGATGGAGTTGGTTGATTGCTGCGAGATTATTGATGGGCGACGTATCGCTGACAATGATCACAGCCTACCCATCTCTCGCAAGTTCTTAATGTCCTGTTCAAAATCCTCTACACCATAATGTAGTGGAATTTGACGACTTGCAAGTAAGTGTTGAAAAGCAATGCGGTTCATACCTGCAAACCGACTCGCTTGGGCAAGAGTCAGCTTTTCCTTCTGAAACAGCATCACAGCAATTTCCTGACGCATTTCAGCCTCAGTCATGCGAGTTGCTGTTAAGATTTCATCAGAGACAACAATACTCATGGCTACATTCCTCTCTAACATCACTATTCTAAGCTCTTTACCAAGTCAATCGTGTAGTCGTGCTGTGAACATAATGAAGCTGCGGCTAGACTTAATCGGTTACGAGAAAATGCAGAGATTCTTTTACAAAAAGTAATTAGTAAAAAGCTTACACAACAAGACCTTGAGATAGAATCATACAGCTTACAAACTCAAATTTATGATAACCGTCGTCGTAGCCCACTGATTTTGGATTGGCTCTATTCCCGATTAAGGCGCGAACACGAAGAACAAATGAATAAAGGTGCTGAATCTCTGATTCAGGAATTGATGCAAACTCCTTAGCACGAGCGATTGCAGTACAGCATAACAATTCCCTTGGAGTGGGCGATCGCAAGTCGTTGATATGAGGTTTCATATCATACCAGTTTTGAACACAATCGTTAAATAACAAAGTCTTCGGGCTGGAAATAGATTCAAATTTACACGCTCAGTGTTTAAATACGGCAATTTGCCGTATACTATAAATAGTCAAAGTTCACCTATCGACATGGCTACTACAAATCATCAAAAATCAACAGCACGACTAGAAGCCCGTGTTAGCCCAGAAATTAAAGCTCTTTGGCAAAAAGCAGCCGACTTAGAGGGACGTACCCTAACTGATTTTGTGATCGCAAGTGTTCAAGCAGCAGCTTGTCGAGTTATCGAGCAACATCAAACACTTAAGCTGAGTATTGAAGATAGTGAAGCTTTTGTGGATGCGCTCCTCAATCCTCCACAACCTAATGATGTACTAAAGGCGGCTGCTGTGCGGTATAAGCAAGTGATGGAGTTAAATGGTTCTCAAGATTGAGCCACTTGATAGTTCTAAGCACACTCGCTCAGGCTTTTGCTGTGGGAAAGACAGTTTAGACAACTATATACTTAAGCAAGCTTCTCAGGATCTCAAAAGACGAGTTGCAACTGTATTCGTTTTAGTTGATGATCCCCAGACTCATATTTTGGCTTACTACAGTCTCTCTTCATACACTATAGACATTTCAGTTCTGGATGAAGGTTTTGCAAAACGCCTACCTCGTTATCCATTGCTACCAGCTACGTTGTTGGGTCGTCTTGCTGTTGATCATAGCCAAAAGAGAAAGAGATTTGGCGAATTAATGTTAGTAGATGCGCTCAAAAAGTCATTAGATGCAACTACACAAGTTGCGTCTGTTGCTGTAATTGCAGAAGCTTTGGATGAGCAAGCCTTGAGTTTTTATGTAAAATATGGCTTTCAGTATTTTAAACAGGAAGCTATGAAGCTTTACTTACCAATGAAGTCTGTTGAAGAGCTTTGTCAGTATTTTGGAACTTAGGGTTAGTTGTGTTTTTGGGCTACCTGGGATTTCTAAACTACCGTAGCGATCGCACTCCTTCTGTCCCAGTTACTTCACCAATAATACAACAGTAGTGTAGATGCGCGAATCCATCGAACTATGTAAAGAAAAGCACTCATGTCAGGCAATTTATAATCGCTTGGTGCAATATATTAATAAATTAGCTCCCAGTAAAACTATAAATAAAAAACTTTATTAAATTATACTCATGGGTAGTACTGGACTCGAACCAGTGACATCCTGCTTGTAAGGCAGGCGCTCTACCAACTGAGCTAACCACCCGTTTTTGCTCACAAGAATTAATGTTAGCACACTAACTTGAAAAACGCGATAGTATTTTTGAGAAAATTTTTGCTTGCCTAATCTAAAATTCCTATGCCCTCTGGCCAAACGCACGATCGCATTACTTTGTGGGCTTTGCCGTTCGTTGCTGGAACCACTTTTGTCCAAACTAAGAGTGGCAACCTGACTTTACTGGTGGCAGGTGGATTTATGTTTGGGGGACTGATGTTTGGCCCTGACTTGGATATATACTCCCGCCAATATCAACGTTGGGGTTTGCTACGTTGGATTTGGATTCCTTATCAAAAAAGCCTGCGTCATCGTTCTTTTTTATCACATGGTCCAATTATCGGTACAACACTGCGAGTGATTTATCTGAGTAGCGTTGTGGGAATATTAGTAATTTTGGGTACAGTAGTTGCTCAAATGCTCGGTAATGGGGACGGGAGTAGGCAGATTTTAAGTGAAATTGTGGGGCGATCGCTCTTGAATCACAGTCTAGAATTGCTAGCACTTTTCTTAGGACTGGAACTCGGTGCGATGAGCCATTCTCTCAGCGATTGGGGTGGCTCTGCATACAAGCGTGTGCAAAAGCAAGGTATTCAAGGTTTATTGCCACGTGCGAAAATGAAGAAACGTAAAGCTACAACTCGCGGTAGTCGTCGGACAAAAAGTATGGGAAGCAAGGGAAATAAGGGAAGTAAGGGAAAAAATAGTAAATAACCACTAACTACAACTGAAGATGAAAAACTCTGAAACTTTGGCAGCGTTACAAGAATTAATAGATGTGGTAGCAAAGTTGCGATCGCCTGATGGTGGTTGTCCGTGGGATTTGGCACAAACTCCCGAAACACTTATACCGTATGTTATTGAAGAAGCTTATGAAGTGGTAGATGCGATTAACAGTGGAGACAAAGAAGCGATCGCTGAAGAATTAGGTGATTTACTTTTACAAGTTGTGTTGCAATCACAAATCGCCAAGGAATATGAACAATTTTCTTTGCAAAAAGTAGCGCAAGGTATTTCCCAAAAACTAATTCGGCGTCATCCTCATGTTTTTGCAGATGTGTTGGTGCAAAGTGTGGATGAAGTGCGGCAAAATTGGGAACAAATTAAAGCAGCAGAAAAAGGCGAACCATCTCCAGAAAATCAAAAACTGAGTACAAAACTCAGTAGTGACGCCCGTAAGCTTCCCCCCTTGATGGCGACAATGAAAATTTCTCAAAAAGCTGCCGCCGTTGGGTTTGAGTGGGAAAATATTGATGGAGTGTGGGATAAGTTTCATGAAGAATTGCAAGAGTTTCATGAAGCTTTAGCCCACGAAACACCAGAACGGCAACAAGCTGAATTAGGGGATTTATTATTTTCTATTCTCCAGCTAGCCCGTTGGTATAACCTTGACCCGAGCGAAGCTTTACAAGGAACAAATCAGCGTTTTATTCAGCGCTTCCAAAAAATAGAGGCGTTTGCCGATCGCCCCCTCTGTGATTACTCTTTAGAAGAGTTAGAAGCCCTTTGGCAGCAGGCAAAAGACCAATTAAAAGGGGATCACAGATAGGGGACAACGGAAACATATCAACTCAAAATACCCTGCGGGAACACCAAAGGCGTACAAAATTCAAAATTAAGAACTTTTTGACTTGTTGTCCAATGACCAATGATCAATGACCAATGACCAATGACCAATGACCAATGACCAGAATAATTATGTTACATTGTACACACGATGGGGCTATTCTCAAAAGCAATGTTACTGCGTCAGAGTTAAATCCACTAAAAATAGTTTATGAATCGTCGTGAATTTATTGGTTGGGTAGGTGTGGGGAGTTTAGCTAGTTCTCTACCTGTAGTTATTGCAGCTTGTTCTTCTCGAACAAACTCCCCATCGACTACCACTAATCCCCGTACCGATGGTTTTCAAGTAGCTGGTACACTAACAGATTTAGACAAAAATGGTCAACTCTTGAACGAGGAAACTGCTGCTGGCAAGGTGTTGGTTATTAAAGAGCCTGGTAATACTAGCAAGGTAATTGCCGTCAACCCTACTTGCACTCATAAAGGTTGCATTGTGGGATGGAATAAAAACCAAAACGCTTTTGTGTGTCCCTGTCATGGTTCTAAATATGCCAGTGATGGCAAAGTGATAAATGGCCCCGCAGAGCAACCTCTTTCTACCTTCACAGCCAAAGTGGAAGGTAATGAAGTTTTGGTGAAACGAAGCTAAGTACATCGGTAATTTTGCTAAGTGTAAAACTGTGTAGGAAATTCTGTTGATTGTTGAATAATCATGAAATTTTATTGCTTTAATAATCAGCTAAAAATCATCTGGGGATGAATAAATTCGTATCCTGCTTCTTTGATTTTTTGATTTGATATCTTGGCATTATATGGACGCTTATTATTTAAGGAAAAATCCCATCTGACTTTGGGTAGATGATGTATTTCACACACACGATCAGCTATTTCTCTAGTTATAAGATTGTCATTATCAATAATATTGTAAATTCCTTGCAAACGATGACGACGGGCAAACTCTATAGCAGCAGCAATATCATCAAGATGAATCCAATTTGCTGGTTCTTCGCCATTTCCAGGACGAGTTGTACCAGCAATTCGACTATATATTTTTACTAGTTCTCGACCAGGTCCATAAATTCCTCCTAAGCGTAAAATACACACGCACAGATGCTCATTAGATCCTGAAAGTAATTCTTGCTCAGTTTCCAAGAGTATTTGACCATTAGGAGTTGTGGGTGCAACTTGTGTTTCTTCATCTACTAATGCACCATTTTGTTCACCGTATACAGAACAACTACTGGTATATATTAGTTGTTGAATACTAGGAGTTTGCTTGAGAACTGAAACTAAAGTCCGAGCTGTTTCTAAATAACTTTCTTCATAAGCATTAGGGCCTTTTGCACCAACACTCAAAAGGACAACATCTTGATTTTTTAAAACTGATTTCAGCTTCTCAACATCGTTACCGTTTACTACTATAACTCGTTGGGCGATAGCTTCTAGTTCCTCAACTCGTTCAGGAGTAGTTGTGGTTGCAGTGACAATAAAACCCCGTTCTTGCTGCCAAAATTTAGCAACTTTAGAACCGACATAACCACAACCAATGATTGTTATATTCATGATATTTTCGCTTTGTTGTTTGTTGTTTGTTGTTTGTTGATTGTTGGTTATTCCAAATCAATCACCAACAACTAACCACTAACTATTATCAATCATGAACATTGCCATCTGGCATGATCGCACCACTGAGGTTAGCACCAATAAGTTTTACAAGTAAGCGATCGCCAGAACGAACACGCGCCCCTGTCAAGTCAGCACCTCGTAAATCAGCACCACTCAAGTCAGCACCAATCAAGTTAGCATTCCGGAGATTGGCTTCTCGCAAATCTGCCAAAAGTAAGTTGGCTCTAAACAAATTGGCTTCAGATAAATCAGCACCTCTGAGGATGACTTTGTGCATAAAAGTATCACTGAGATTAGCACCACTCAAGTTGGCGTAACTCATGTTTCTGCTAGATAAGTCTTTATTGCTTAAATTGGCGCTGCTGAAATCTTGGCCACTCAAGTCTGGGTTTTGCTTGGGTGGTTCATAGTTTGGTGATTGAGGACTTGGTGAAGTATAGGTAGCGTTTGTTTGTGGCTTTTTCGGTGGCGGTGATGGTGATTGATTGGGTTGACGGGATTGATTGGGTTGATGAGATTGATGAGATTGACGGGATTGACGGGATTGATGAGGAATTTGATGCTTGGTTTTGAGAGAGCGTAATTGTTCTCTAGCCTCGTTAATTTCTTGTAACTTTTTTAGCGCCTTTTCTCTCAGACGCTGGTTATCTAAGGGGACGCGATCGGGATGCCAAATAAAAGCCAAATCTTTGTAAGCCTGGTTCACTTCCTCTAAAGTCGCTCCAGGCTCCAACTCTAATACCCGATAATACCGCTCCAACTCTCTCATAAGACGTATTGGTGATAATCAACTTAATTATGAGTGATGCAACCAACTATCAGCTAAATTCTTTATCTATTGTTTCTACTATTGGGAATATTTCAGCTAAAGTTCGCAGTTTTTCCGTTGCTTTTGCGACGGTTAGAGCAATACGTTATTGCTCTGCTCTGATAGGATTGTCTAAAAATTGTAACAATTGTTTTAGCTGCTCAACTTGATAATAAATTTTTTGTAATGCCTGTATTAGCCTGTATTAGTAAAAATCAAGCCAGAACTACCTGCATCACACGCTCAATCGTTTAATTTTACGTAAAATTACTTATTTTAAATTAAAAAGTAACTTTAGACACATTTTTCTTGAACTGTTACTTTTTTGTTAATTGATAACTTGTATCAGTTGCAATATCGGGAAGGGAAACCTCCAAACCCTCGTTACCAGCTTAAATCTGGTAACGAGAATAAGAGCTAGAAGCTCTTGTTGAGAATGACAAATCTATAATCTAACGACCAATTAAACGTTGTCGCATGGCTCGTAAATATGCCCTGACTGGAATCTGATAAATCTCAATTAAAAGCCAAATAATAATTGTGAAATGTGAGATAAAAGTTAATACTGTCCAGATGTATGGAACCCAAGATAAAGGGGCATATGGATGTGGCGGAAAAATGTAAGCAACAGTCCCAATTAAAACAGTAGGTAACAGTATAAAAGCGATTGCTGCTACTACATAACTCCAACCAAATTCTACCCCTTCTAAATGAGCTTCTGTCCAGTTAAAGCCATTCCAACGCCAAATTAAAGGAGGTTGTCTAGAAGGTAAAACTAATTGCTGTTGTTCTAAATTAACAGTGAAAATCTGATGACAAAAATCACAAGACATTGCTTCCATCAATGGCATATTACTAATCTTGCCAACATGACAAACTGGACATGAATAAACTCCTTTATAGTCAAATGATGTGGCTAAAATGTTGGTTTTGGAGCTAGGCATAATACAATCACTAGAATTCAGCCGAAAATTAATCAAAATTGTTTGTTGGTTGTTGGGTATTAATTATTTTGCTCTACTAGCTACTGTATAAACTAAAAGCTTTGCAATCCTACCCATTATTAACTACAAACACTAATCACTAACTACTAATTATTAACCATTTAATATATCTATTTGCTGTTAAGTTATGTTGGTACATCAATACAGGCATCTTAATTTCTCAGAGAGATATGTATAACAACAATTTTGCTCAACATGTACATAAAGGTGTAGTCTTAAACCCCAGCTTTGTAATGAGTCTATCGTTTTTTTGAGATTTGTGGGGTCTTCTAATTTATTCTCTAGATTTGACTTAATTAGCTAAAAAAATAGATATTTTATACTTTTGTATTCTCACTCTCAATATTTGCATTTTCTTATCCTTCTTACTTTCTCCGGAAAGGTATTGACTATACTTACATCGTCTGTTATGGTTTTTGGATATAGGTCTAGATTAATTTTTTCAAGAAAGCACCTCGCGTTATGTTTAGCAGTAACTTCTACTTTTACTATTGGTTTAGGGTGGTTCACCGGCGGTGAATTAAGTTTCCTAATGGAAACCGCCCGGTGAACCGCAGAGCGAACTCTGCGGTTTTTGTTTTTTAAGGAGAATTCCATCGTCATGATTTGCTTCAGTAGCTGGTTTTACTTTTATTTTTGGCCCAGAATCAGTTCCGGGTAAAGTGTCATGTCGATGAAACGCCAGCACCCGGAACCTTGATTAAGTTCCGGGTTTTTTGTTTTCTGTTGTTTGTTGTTTAGAACAAGCATCAACTATTCACTACCATCATTACTCTATTTTTAAGGAGAATAAGAAGATGATCAATGCCAAATTAGCCGCTAAACCTCATCCTTACTACCAAACCATTGTGAAAATTTCCGAAACAGTTGCTTTTGGTGGTCAAGAAATAGTAGTGATTGGGGGACCTTGCACAGTTGAAAGTAGCGAACAAATGGAGATTATCGCCCACAAGCTATCTACTGCGTCTGTACAAGCATTGCGTGGCGGTGTTTACAAGCCTCGCACTTCTCCCTATGCTTTTCAGGGGATGGGAGAGAAGGGACTGAAAATTTTAGCAGGAGTGCGATCGCGTTACAATCTCCCAGTCGTAACTGAAGTCATGTCAATTTCTCAAATTGAGGCGATCGCCACTCACGCTGATATGTTGCAAGTAGGTAGTCGCAATATGCAAAACTTCGATTTACTCAAAGCCTTGGGAAAAGCGGGTAAACCCATTCTCCTCAAACGTGGTTTAGCAGCAACAATTGAAGAATTCGTCATGGCAGCCGAATATATTCTAACCCACGGCAATCCAGATGTTGTTCTGTGTGAACGGGGTATCCGCAGTTTCGATAACTATACTCGTAACGTCTTAGATTTAGGAGCAGTAGCAGCACTCAAGCAAATCACTCACTTACCCGTGATCGTAGATCCTTCTCATGCAGTCGGTAAGCGGGAACTAGTAGCACCCGTTGCGAGAGCTGCTGTTGCCTGTGGCGCAGATGGTTTAATTATTGAATGTCACCCAGAACCAGAAAAATCTGTTTCCGACGCTCGTCAGGCTTTGTCTTTAGAAGATATGGTGGATTTAGTTGAAAGCTTAAAGCCAGTAGCAGCAGCAGTTGGAAGAAAAATATCAGAAGAATTGGGGGTAGGTGCTAAACCTACCCCTCTTTGTTTGTCTGCGGCTTAGTGGGTGAACCATGTAGAGACTAGCACCTGCTAGTCTCTACATGCCTAAATTTATGACGAAAATCCTATCCCTTGCAGTACGCAGTTCATGATACCTACTTAGTTATCTGTGTTTATCTATGTTCATAAGTGTTTGTCAATAAAAAATAATTATTTATTTACCCAGTTAATTA
Source organism: Nostochopsis sp. (assembly GCA_051172755.1). GTDB lineage: Bacteria > Cyanobacteriota > Cyanobacteriia > Cyanobacteriales > Nostocaceae > Pelatocladus. The sequence goes on from JBMNDX010000002.1 coordinate 72,408, forward strand.
ATCACATGAAAAATAAAACTTTAGCAAATAAACTCAACTCCCAAAAACCGCATAAATTCTTAAAACAGAGTTTCTTCATCTTAGTTGTATTTATCTTGATTTTATCCCTAAATACAAACTCTGCATTAGCACAAGAAACTGTTAAAATCCCAGGATTTAATCCTCAAGAATGGTTGCGAAACGCCTTGCAGTGGATAGACAGTTTAGGTACAGTAGGAGCGATCGCATTTATTGCCCTCTACATCATCGCCACCATTGCTTTTTTACCAGGTTCGATCCTCACTTTAGGCGCAGGTGTAGTCTTCGGTGTAATCTGGGGTTCCATCTACGTCTTTATTGGTGCAACCTTGGGTGCAATCGCCGCTTTCCTAGTTGGACGTTACCTAGCTAGAAGCTGGGTAGCTACAAAAATCGCAGATAACAAAAAATTTGCCGCAATTGACCACGCCGTTGGTAGAGAAGGATTCAAAATAGTTCTATTAACCCGACTTTCCCCCATATTTCCTTTTAACTTATTAAACTATGCCTTCGGTGTCACCGAAGTCTCCCTCAAAGACTACTTTATTGGTTCTGTAGGCATGATCCCCGGAACAATTATGTATGTTTACATTGGTTCTCTCGCTGGAAATCTTGCCATGATTGGTACACAAACTCAACCAACCAACCCGACAGTGCAATGGGCAATTCGGATTATAGGTTTTATTGCCACAGTTGCAGTCACAATTTATGTTACTCGGATTGCAAAGAAAGCCCTTGAACAGGAGGTTTTGTAGGAGTGTGTAGACGCGCTTTACACGGCTTCCCCAAGTGTGGAATGTGAGAAATGATCACTACCACTAACAACGAACAACGAACAACGAACAACTAACAACTAACAACTAACAACTAACAACGAACAACTAACAACTAACAACTAACAACGAACAACTAACAACTAACAACTAACAACTAACAACTAACAACTAACAACTAACAACCAACAACTAACAACCAACAACTAACAACTAAACTATGTCTAATTCTGAATTGCAAAAAGTAATAATTCGCCCATTAGATGAGTATAATCAAAGGCTTATTTCCTACCTGCATCCACCTAATTGGATGAATCCCAAGCCTGCTGATTGTTATGACTTGGTTGTGATTGGTGCGGGTACGGCGGGATTGGTGGTAGCTGCGGGCGCTGCGGGTTTAGATTTAGGTTTGAAGGTGGCTTTGATTGAAAAGCATCTCATGGGTGGAGATTGCTTGAATGTGGGTTGCGTACCATCAAAATGTATAATTCGGTCGGCGCGGGTTGTGGGTGAGATGTGGAATGCTAGAAACTTTGGAGTCAACATCCCCCAACACATCGATGCGGATTTTCCCGCAGTCATGGAAAGAATGCGAAAACTGCGTGCTGATATTAGTCATAACGACTCAGCCGAACGTTTTCAAAAGCTGGGAGTTGATGTCTTTTTGGGTAGCGCGAGTTTTTCCAGCAACCATATTGTTGTGGTTGATAACAAAACTCTCAACTTTAAAAAAGCTGTAATTGCTACTGGTGCAAGGGCGGCCCATCTTTCTATTCCAGGAATTGAAGAAGCAGGCTATTTAACTAACGAGACAGTTTTTTCTCTCACCCAAAGACCACGACGTTTAGCGGTGATTGGTGGTGGACCGATTGGTTGCGAATTGGCGCAAGCATTCCGACGCTTGGGTTGTGAAGTGGTGCTTTTCCATCGTGGTTCCCATATCCTTAATAAAGAAGATGCTGATGCTGCCGAAATTGTCCAAAATGTTTTTATTCAAGAAGGAATTCGTTTGGTTTTAAATTGCCAAATGCAGCGAGTAGAAAAAACTAGCGATGGTAAGAAGCTTTATTTTACCTGCAATAATCGAGAAGATTCTGTCACAGTAGATGAAATTTTAGCAGGTGCGGGGCGTGTCCCGAATGTAGAAGGTTTGAATTTAGAAACTGTAGGGGTCGAATATGATCAGCAACGGGGTGTCATAGTAAATGATTACTTGCAAACCACCAACTCCAAGATTTATGCTGCTGGTGATATATGCATGGATTGGAAATTTACTCATGCTGCGGATGCGGCGGCGCGGATAGTGATAAAGAATACTTTATTTTCTCCCTTTGGTTTGGGACGTTATAAACTTAGTAATTTAGTCATGCCGTGGGTAACGTATACTGATCCAGAAATTGCCCATGTGGGGATGTACGAACAACAAGCTGAGGAAAAAGGCATTGATGTAAATACGATCAAGATACCTTTTAGTAGTGTAGATCGAGCGATCGCAGATGGTGAAGAAGATGGCTTTGTCAAAATCTTCCACAAAAAAGGATCAGATAAAATTATTGGTGCAACCATTGTCGCTCGTCATGCAGGTGAGATGATTTCAGAAGTCACCACAGCAATTGTAAATAAAATTGGTTTGAGTAAGATGAGTAGCGTCATTCATCCTTATCCTACGCAAGCAGAAGGAATTAAGAAAGCAGCAGATGCTTATCGACGGACACTGTTGACGCCAAAAACAAAACGCTTTTTGGGATTGTTGACAAAACTATAAACCCTTTGTCAAAGGGTTCCCGTTCCCTCGTTCGTAGTAAGGACTTAACCCGAATTTCTAACTCATTGTGTGGTTCGGGTGGGGAGTGTGGGAGGTGTGGGAGGTGTGGGAGGCACTTTGCGCTCATTGATGTGCCCATTCTCAATTCCTCCTCTTTCTCCCCACACACCCCACACCCCCCACACTCACGCTCATTTCTCACGCTTTGAGAAATCCAGGTTAAGTCCTTATTTTTTAAGCACCAAGCGTGCTTACTACAAACCCTTGCTTTCTTTCTGCAAAAGAATTTACAAGTAGCGATCGCAGTTGGTAGCAGTCTGGTAGCACTTTTATTTTTGATACTTACTCTATTGATTTTTCCCGATCCTAACCAAGCTGTTGATCGTTAAAGTTGTGAATCACTGTCAGGAGCGACAATTTCACCTTCACCTAAATTCAGCATTAAATCCTGATCGATAATCAGATCAGTGAGTTCCTTCGCTTGCAAATTCATTTCTTCACAAGCTTTTCTTAATTCCTGTGCAAAGGTATTCAAATCATCACCATAACCACACTGATAAGCGGCGGTTTCAATTCCCTGCTTGGCATTTGCTCTTGCACAATCTACTAAATCAGTACCATGTAAACGTGTTTTAGGTGACATATAAGCAGCTTTTCTTAATTTCAATTTTTTGCCATAGTATCAAGTTTTCTAAGCTAACTCATCTCTCAAATGAAAGGTAAAAGGTTGATTTTTGAGCTTTTACTTTCGACTTACCAAAAATTATGTGTTGGTGGTTAATTGTTAGTTGCTACAATCAACTACCAACGAATAATAACTAACTAGTTTTTAACTATTTACAACCGTACCACCGTTAGGATGTAAGACTTGACCAGTTATATAAGAAGCATCATCTGACGCTAAAAATACATAAGAAGGTGCAATTTCTTCAGGTTGTCCTGGTCGTTGCATTGGTACTTCTTTCCCAAAATCAGCCACTTTATCTTCTGGGAAGGTAGAAGGGATCAAAGGTGTCCAGATTGGACCAGGAGCTACAGCATTAACACGAATTCCTTTTTCCACTAAATTCTGTGATAGAGAACGAGTAAAGGCAACAATTGCACCTTTTGTAGAAGAATAATCAAGTAATTCTGGGCTACCTTTGTAAGCTGTCACAGAAGTGGTGTTGACGATATTGCTACCTTCTTTAAGATACTTGAGTGCTGCTTTTGTTAAGAAAAACATTGAGAAAATATTTGTGCGGAAAGTTCGCTCTAGTTGTTCTTTGCTAATATCTTCTATACTTTTTTGAGGATGTTGTTCCGCAGCATTATTGATAAGAATATCGAGTTTGCTAAATTCATCTACTGTTTCTTGGATAGCTTGATGACAAAAGTTTTCATCACCAAGATCGCCAGAGATAGTCAATGCTTTTTGTCCTTGTGCTTCTACTAAATGTTTGGTTTCTTTAGCATCATCATGTTCGTTAAGATAAACGATCGCCACATCTGCACCTTCTTTAGCAAAGGCGATCGCCACAGCGCGACCAATACCACTATCTCCACCAGTAATCAACGCTACCTTATTTTTTAATTTGCCACTTCCCTGATACTCAGGATCATCTGCTTGGGGTTTGGGTGTCATTTCTGACTCAATACCTGGCTGTTGTGCTTGTTGTTGTGGTGGTTGTAACGATTTTTCTTCTGGCATATATTTCTCCTTTAATTGTTATAATCCCTACTAACCATTTGTTAAAAACCAACCTTGGATCGAATATGCAATCCAAGGTTTAGTTATAATGACTGCACCCTGTTACTATAGGCAAACTTAAAATCTTTTAATCTCTAATAATCAAAATTTTTGTTTACCACTTGCCGCTAGAACAAAGTTATGTAAAGAAAAGAGCTTTCCTCACACCAAAAGCACGCTCCTTGTTAAAGAATCTCACTACACAAATCTACCTTTATTAAAAATCACTCCTCTTAGTAATTAAATTAACTGTTAAGCTATGGCAATTTATCATTCTCAAGATATAAACAAAAATAAAACTCTATCAATCTTAAGAAGTGAACAAAAGCAATAATAAATATTTCTGCTAAGTATTACTTTGGCAATAAATTTAACTCTTGTTTTTTTGCCGTATTTAATGGATGATTCACTATATATTGATCCCAATTACCAACAACCACTTTTTCACTGAATTTTTCGTGCAACCTCGTAAAATTTCAGCAACAAATCAACTAATTTCTAAGAAGTGTTGCATATAGTCGGCATTGGTTTATTTCTTAGGATATATGTGAAATTAGGAAATCTTGCTGAGGAAGCAAAGCAGGAGTAGAGGGGTAAGATTATGCAAACATTAAACTTTTCTGATTTAGAGCAAACTGACCCGTTTAAATTTCTTCAGTTAACTTTGCGCGATCGCTGGCAAAGTGTTGAAGGACCTACCGAAAGTAGTGATGTAGATATATTAGTTATTCCCTCTCTTAGTATTGATCAGCGAGAACTCAAAAAAGTCGAAGGTTACGAACACTATGAAGAGCGATTATTATTCTCACTAATTCGTTTGTGGAATCCCCGCAATCGATTAATTTATGTCACATCTGTGCCGTTGCATCCTAGTATTATCGAGTATTATTTACAACTGTTACTAGGCATACCCTTTTCTCATGCTCGCAATCGCTTGCTATTACTTTCCACCTATGATTCTTCCTTAAAACCCCTCACTCAAAAAATTTTGGAACGTCCCCGCTTGCTGCATCGCATTCGTCAGGCGTTAAGGCTTGATAAATCATTGATGATCTGTTTTAACTCAACCTCATTAGAAGCAGAATTATCTGTAAAATTAAATGTGCCATTGTATGCTGCTGCACCAGAGTTGCAGATTTGGGGAACAAAAAGTGGTAGCCGCCAAATATTTGCAGAAACGGTCGTGCCATATCCAGATGGTAGTGGATTAGTTCACACTGTTGCCGATTTGGAAGAAGCTGCTGTGCAATTATGGGAACGCCAACCGACATTAAAAAGAATGGTTGTCAAGCTCAATGAAGGCTTTTCGGGAGAAGGAAATGCCCTATTAGACCTAAGACCAGTGGCGGATGTCGCACCTCCTGATGGTTCTCATGCTGAACGTTTAGCAGCGATTAGCGATCGCTTGCCAAAAATGGGTTTTCAAACTAGCCAAGAAACATGGGAAAATTTTTCAGGACGGATTAGTGAGTTAGGCGCAATTGTAGAAGCATTTGTGGAAGGTGAAGTCAAGCGATCGCCCAGTGTCCAAGGACGGATTACACCTCTAGGTGAAGTGGAAATTCTTTCTACCCATGACCAAATTCTTGGCGGTCCAGATCAACAGGTTTATCTTGGTTGTCGATTTCCTGCGGATGAAGCCTATCGTGTCCAACTACAATTGTTAGGCACAAAAATTGGCATAAAGCTAGCAGAAAAAGGCGCACTCGAACGATTTGGAGTCGATTTTATCGCCGTTGAGCAAGACAATGGACAATGGGATCTCCAAGCAATAGAAATTAACTTGCGTAAAGGCGGAACCACCCATCCCTTTATGACCTTAAAATTATTAACCAACGGACGTTACGACTTTTCTACAGGCTTGTTTTACTCCCAGCAAGGACGTCCCAAATACTACATCGCCACGGACAACCTGCAAAAAGACCGTTATCGAGGACTCTTACCCAACGACTTGATGGACATCATCGCCCATCACAGGCTGCACTTTGACACCGGTACAGAAACAGGTACAGTTTTTCATTTGATGGGTTGTCTGTCCCAGTTTGGCAAGCTAGGCTTAACCAGCATTGGTAATTCTCCTCAACAAGCAGACGAAATATATAATAAAGTCGTTAAAGTCTTAGATGAAGAAACCTATAGCAACAATCAAGACTATATAGAACATACTATTCCCATGGCTTGGGATGGGTTTAGTTGTTAGGGATTGGGGATCGGAAATAGGGATTGGTGTTTTGTTTATCCTCCCCCTTGTCCCCAATCCCCAATCCCCCTTACCCCTATCCCCGATCCCCGATCCCCTGATTATAATCAACTCAGCTATTGTCTTTGAGCGGTTGTGTTCAACTCTAATGAAATTCACTGCATCAATCCAAACTGTCAGCGTCCTTATCCTCAGCGTTGGGGGAACAAATTCTGCCATTGCTGTGGTGCGCCTTTGCAGCTGATAGATCGCTATGTCCCTATGAGACGCTTGGGATCAGGAGGCTTTGCCCAAATTTATACTGTTTGGGATCAAAAAACGCAAACCCAAAGGGTGCTAAAGGTGTTGGTAGAAGATTCACCAAAAGCACGAGAATTGTTTGCTCAAGAAGCATCAGTTTTAAGCAATTTGCGACATCCAGGTGTTCCCAAAGTCGAATCCGATGGTTATTTTCAACGCATTTGGGTTCATGGTAAAGGACAGCAGACTCTACCTTGTTTGGTGATGGAAAAAATTAATGGTCAAACTTTGGAAGAAATATTATATAAGCAGTATCCTCACGGATGTCCACAAGATTTGGTGTTGAATTGGTTAAGCCAAGCTACGGAAATTTTACGGCATTTGCACCAACGCAATATTATTCATCGTGATATTAAACCTTCTAATTTGATGCTGCGTACTCTACCTAAATCCCTTCTTGATCAAAGAAAATGCAAAGAAGCAAATCAACTGGTACTGATTGATTTTGGTGGAGCAAAACAATTTGCTGCAACAAATGTTGTTTCTCAACCACGATCTACAAAGTTGTTTTCTTCTGGTTACAGTCCACCAGAACAAATTATGGGAGGCCATGTTGAACCCAGCGCTGATTTTTATGCTCTGGGTAGGACAACGGTTGAGTTGCTGACAGGTAAGCATCCGGTGGACTTAGAAGATCCTTTGACCGGAGAGTTGGACTGGCGTTCACAATGTCGTGTTCACCCACAGTTAGCAGATTTGATCGATGAAATGATGCAGGAAGAAGCGCGATCGCGTCCAGCAAACACAGCTGTCATCCAAAGACGTTTGGCACAAATTGATCAATCACTACCAAATCCTCTGGCGACAAACAGAACAAATAGTCGCAACGTAACTTTAATTCTCACCAACACTCGCTTATCTCCGATTCTGAGATTTTTCTCTGATTTAAGAAAACAAATTCAAAGCTCTGTTGTTAATTTTGTCCAAAGCATTGCTCAAATAATTCTTTTTGTATTTGGTGCGATCGCTAAAGTTATTCAAGCCTGTTTGGATACCATTTGGACAATGATTCTCACCAGCATTGGCGCTGCTGCGGGTGCATTTTCTGGTTATGTTTTGGCCTATCACACAGAATGGGGAAAACAAGTTGGTGAATCCTTGTCTAGTCAGTTATCTCTGTTGTTAGGAAACAACCAGTCTGTGTTGGGATCAGAGATTCTTCTGTTTGCTGGCGCTGGGCTAGGTACTGCATGGGGAATAGTCACAGCAGGAGGTTATGGACAACGACGACGGTTTTTAGCCGCATCGTTGATGGGAATTTTTGGCTATGGATTTGGCTGGTTCATTCTGCAATTAATCACACCAAAAGAAGATGGTGAAGGATTAGTCGCGTTGATTTTAGCCGCAGTTTCACTCCTAACCCTGGGCTTAGGTCTGCGTAGCCATCATATAGTTCATGCTGTGGTTACTGCTTTTGGTACAGCACTACCGTTCGCATTTTTGCTTTATGTCGGACTACCAACGACCATATTCAACGACTTTTTTAGTCTTACCAATAACTGGCATGAATTATTGTGGAAAATAGGTTTTTTTGGTTTGGTAGGTGTTGTAATTAGTTTTTGGTTGGGAGTGAGTCATTATTTAGTTGTGCCTGGATTGCGCTTGTTGGGATGGCGTGATTGAAAAGGGATTGGGGAAGGTGGGGCCCCTGGAGGGGATAAGGGGTAATGGGGATTGGGGATTGGGAAGAGACTTGTTAAATAGTTCTCGCTTGTCCTGCTTGTCCCTCTTTCCCCTTTCTCCAATCCCTAAGGGAGCATCCCTTAGATCAGCAAAATTTAAAATTAAAAATAAGAATTCCCCCTTGCCTTTTGGTTATTTTGGCTTGGGGGAATACAATAAGTAGTTGACTATAGAGTTTCAGTATAAAGTTCGATGTTTTTATTCTATAAATTTTAGTTTGGTTTTGACTAGTAAAATCATCATATTTTACAGTAGTTTTACAGTTTCTTGATGCCTGCTTTATACCGACAATTTTTGCGTCAGTCCTATTATGATAACAATACATCACTTAAGTGAATTCTCAACTTTGAAATTACTGTAAAAAACATGAAATTCCAGATTATCGCCACAGCTGCTTTGTTAGGCTGTATTGGACTTACGCAGAAGGCTTTTGCTTTTAATCAACTAGATTTAGACCAGCTCAAAGCATCAGGTTCTTGTCCTCGGTGCGATTTAAGTGGTGCTGATTTAAGTAAAGCGAATTTGACTGGAGCAAATTTACGCGAAGCTAATCTCAAAGCAGCCATTTTAACTGATGCTAATCTTACTAATGCCGATCTGACAAGTGCAAATCTGGAAAGTGCTACATTAACTGGAGCAAACCTCACAGCTGCTTCTTTTACAGGTACATATCTTAAAGGAGCATCCCTAGACAATACAAATCTAAGTTTTACTGGTTTTATTGGTGCCAATCTCGAAGGTGCTAACCTGAAGGGCGCTAGAGAAAAATTTACTAATTATCGAGGTGCAAATTTCCGAGTCACCACTCTATCTAATGGTATCATCACTTCTAATAAGCCTTATTGGTGGTCTTTACAGCGTTTTTCTCCCGTAGAATGTAATAAATTTAACGATAATAAGATTAATGGTTCTACCTGCTCTACAGATTGACCAGTAGAAATAAAAAGCTCAAAACCTTTCTTAGAGTGAGTTTCAGTGGTTGGAATGCTGGGTTTACCTATTTCCAACCACTTATTAATATTTATGTATAAAAAATTTGCAAGAACTAGAAACTAAAAATAAGCTAAATTACTCTTGACTGCGGAGTATTTTAAATGTAAAAGTATGTGTCAATTATTTTACATTAACTTGGTTCAGTAACACTCGTTATTGTGAATAAAAGTTATTTGTAGATTAACACTTCTTTATCATTAAACTAAAGACTTTAAAATTAAAAAAATGCTTAGTCGTATTAAAGATTTAGCAACAAATATCGCTCCACGTCTAATAGAAATTCGTCGCCATATCCACTCTCACCCAGAACTTAGCGGTCAAGAGTACCAAACAGCCGCCTTTGTGGCTGGAGTTTTATCTTCCAGTGGACTGCATGTACAAGAAGGAGTAGGTAAAACAGGTGTCATTGCAGAACTGCAAGGTACAGGCGAGGATAAACGGATTTTGGCAATTCGTACTGATATGGATGCTTTACCCATACAGGAACGTAGTGGTGTAGAATTCACTTCTCGTACAGAAGGTGTGATGCACGCTTGTGGTCACGATGTTCACGCCACAGTCGGTTTAGGAACTGCGATGATTTTGTCTCAGATTTGCGAAGAGATTCCTGGGAAAATACGATTTTTATTTCAGCCCGCCGAAGAAATTGCTCAAGGAGCAAGCTGGATGATATCAGATGGAGTCATGGATCAAGTTAGTGGTGTCTTGGGTATTCATGTTTTCCCGTCGATCGCCGCAGGTTCAATTGGTGTACGTTATGGTGCCTTGACGGCGGCGGCTGATGATTTAGAGATTATTATTATGGGTGAATCAGGACATGGCGCTCGTCCCCACGAAGCTATCGATGCTATTTGGATCGCTTCCCAAGTTATTACTACACTACAGCAAGCAATTAGCCGCACACAGAATCCTTTGCGCCCAGTAGTCTTAAGCATAGGAAAGATTAACGGTGGTAGAGCGCCGAATGTGATTGCTGACAAAGTTCAGTTATTGGGAACAGTGCGATCGCTTCATCCCGAAACCCGTGCTAATTTACCCAACTGGATTGAAAAATTAGTTGCTAGTGTCTGCAATTCTTACGGTGCGAAATATCAAGTTAACTACCGCCAAGGAGTTCCGAGTGTACAAAATGATTACTTTCTGACACAGTTATTACAATCATCCGCAGAAGAAGCATGGGGAAGCGATCGCGTCCAAGTTTTACCCGAACCTTCCCTTGGAGCAGAAGATTTTTCTGTATATTTAGAACATTCTCCCGGTAGTATGTTTCGTTTAGGTGTGGGTTTCCAAGATCGGCTGATAAATTATCCACTCCACCATCCCCTATTTGAAATTGATGAATCAGCGATCATCACTGGAGTTGTGACGATGGCATATACAGCCTACAAGTACTGGAAACACGTCATTTAGCCTGAAAATGCTCGAAAATTAAAGCTTTTATCTTGAGAATTGACCAATAAATTGGTAGCAAATTTGCAGTACTTCAAAAATCCGGATACTCGGAATCTACCACGTTCGGATGGCAGTAAGCTGCTACGCACTAGCTCCCGTCGCACCTGCTATAATAAATGTACAAATTTTATATTTTGTACATTTTGTTAAAAATGACGAATTCTATCAGTGCAACAGAAGCCCGTGCCAATCTCCAAGAGTTAATAAATCGTGTTGAGTATGGACGAGAACGTATTGTAATCGAGCGACATGGTAAAGCAGTGGTTGCAATTATCGGGCTAGAAGACCTCAAACGACTAGAAGCTCTAGAAGATACCATTAACTCTCAACAGTTACGCCGCGCTGTTGCAGAAAATGATGGATTTACAACTTTAGAAGCAGTCATAGACCGTTTTGAAGAATGAACAATCGCTACACTCTTAGAATTGCTAGAACCGCAGAAAAAGACTTATTAGATTTACAAGCCAAGCAATTCAAGCAAGTTGTGTCAAAAATTTTCTCTTTACAAGGCAACTCTAGACCACAAGATTGTAAAGCCTTAAAAGGCTATGAAGGCGGTTATCGTGTTGACCAAGGAGAATATAGAATTCTCTATACGATTGATGATGAAAATCAACTGATTGATATTTTCCGTGTAGGAAAGCGAAATGATGATGAAGTTTACAAAAACTTGTGAAAACATCCGCACGTGATCATCGCAAAACCCGTGCAATCATGCTGTTAGCTTGGGACTCATATCCGCTTCCAAACAAATTAAAGTGATTGATAATATGATACAAATTATACAAGGTCTTCCGTCGTTCATATCCTGCTTCTAGAGGAAAAACCTCGTCATAACCCTGATAAAATCCCGCAGGAAAACCACCAAAAAGTTCAGTCATAGCGATGTCTACTTCTCTATCTCCAAAATAGGTTGCTGGATCAAAAATCACTGGTTCTCCTTTTAAAGTACATCCAGCATTACCCCCCCACAAATCACCGTGTACTAAAGAAGGTTGCGGATTATGCTCTGCTAATATTTTGGGAATAGCTGTAAGTAACTCTTCTGCTTGCGGAAATCTACCACCTCGGCGCCTTGCTAATTGAAACTGATAACCCAAGCGATGCTTACCAAAGAATTCTACCCAGTTGGATGTCCAGGTATTAATTTGAGGTGTAGAACCAATGGTATTATTTATATCCCAGCCAAAACCATTCTGACTCGTGGTTTTGTGCATCGCCGCTAACTTCCGCCCCATCTCTTCCCAGGTTTTGGTATTACCTGAACCCATTTCCAACCACTCTAAAATCAAGTAACAAGAATTACCTGCTGTTCCATAACAGATTGGTTTGGGAATGCGGATAGTACCTGTGTTATACATTTGTTCTAAACCCAGCGCTTCCGCTTCAAACATGGAAACTTGGGATGCTTGGTTAAGCTTCACAAAGTAAGTAAGCTTGCCATCAGATATGGCATAACCTTGGTTTATGCACCCACCACCAACAGAACGGCGTTGTGCAGAGTGGAATTTTTTACCAGTTATTTGAGTAATATGAGCGTCGATGTCAGTCCACATGATTTGGGTGAGGGGTAATAAACAATCAACAACCAACCACCAACAACCAACTAAATTGGTTTCATTATTACTACACCGTACGCATCGGGTTTAAGATACTTTTGGGCAGTTTGGATTAAGTTTGTTGCATCCTGTGCTTGGATATGGCTGGGATAGTCAAAGGCTGGTTCTAAATCACCTATTAGTGTTTGATAATAACCATATAAACGTGCGCGAGCGCTCGGTGTCTCGTTACTAAAAATAAATCTATTGGCTACTTGTTTGTGTACGCGGTTAATTTCTGGTTCTTGCACGAACTCAGTTTGTAAGATTCTTATGTGTTGAGCGATCGCTTCTTCTACTAACTTGACATTTTCGACTGGACAGTGGGCAGAAATATAAAATGTCCCCTGCAATTTATGACTCATGTTACTCACACTAATGTGAGAAGCCAGTCCCCGTTCTTCGCGTAAATCTCGGACTAATCTTGATGTACGTCCATGTCCTAAAATTGCTGCTAAAACATCCAAGGCGTAAGTTTCATCAAGTTTATCTAACCCTGGAACTCGCCAAACCATGACTATTCGTGCTTGTTGTAAGCTTTGATCGGTAAATTCGTGTCGGACAATTTCAGTAAATGGTGCTTCGGAAGCAAGTGTTGGTAATTGTTTGTTGGTAGTTAATTGTTGATTATTACTTGTTGTAAAGCCTTCTGCAATGGTTTCGATCAATTCTTCTACTGGTAAATTACCCACAGCTACAGCAGTGATTGAGTGGGGTAGATACCAGCTAGCGTGGAAATCTCGCATTTGTTGGGCTTTGAGTTGAGAGATAACTTCTTCTGGCCCCAATACTGGCCGCCGATAGGGTAGTTGTGCAAAAGCTACTTCCATCCCCCTTCTGAAGGTGCGACGAGGGGGATTATCTTCGGAACGCCTAATTTCTTCTAAGACTACCAACCTTTCCCGTTCAAAGGCATCATCAGGAATACTTGCATTAGTGACTACATCTATTTGCAGAGGCGCCAGAGCAGCAAAATCTTGAGGAGCAGTAGTTATATAGTAATGAGTATAATCCTGGCTGGTAGCAGCATTGGTAACAGCACCCCGCTCTTCAATTCTACGTTCAAATTCACCGCTTATGAGTCGCTCAGTTCCCTTAAAAATCATATGCTCTAAAAAGTGAGCCATGCCGTTAATCGCATCTGTTTCTATGGCTGAACCAACCTTAATCCACAAATTCAGGTTAACCGCATCTATCGGCATTTGCTCCGCGATGATTGTTAGACCATTAGGCAACTGATGTAGCGTGGGCGCATTTAGACGAGGAAATTTTAGCTGGGTCGAGGTCATGGGTTATTGTAAGTGAGGCATTACCTGCTATATAAATCCTAGACAAGTCTGTAAATACTTGTCTACATTTTATCTATCTAAAGACAAACTCTATCTTACATAGGACAACTAATTTGCAAGCTTCCAGGTGTTACTACGATTAACAGAGGGTGTACTCAACTCCAGGCTGTGGAAAACACAAAATAAGTCATTAGTCATTTGTAATCTCTGATGACCAATAACTAATGACCATTAGACATCTCCAGAAATTAATTAATTATGCGTTACCCACAATTCTTGTAGAGACGCGTTCGCTTTTAGCGTTCCCGCAGGGTAATTACACGCGTCTATACATTATTTTTCACCAGATGTCTATTGATTATTGACTAAGCATTAGTCAGAATTTTTTGTACAATTTGCATACCTGTGATGGCTTGCCAAGTAAATAGGCCTAAAAGGGTAAAGTTCAGCAAAATATGAGCGACACGGGCCCAATTTGCCCCTTTTTGCATATAGGGAGATAAAGCAGCAGAAAAGGCAATTGTACCAGTCATCCCCAGTCCTGCTAGTAGGTGTGGCCCCACAAACAACTTACCATTGTTAATGTAGGTGACAGCCATCCCACCAATAGAGCCTACCACCATAAATGCCAATAATATAGAACCTATTTGGTAGTGTCTGACGTTGTATCTGCCTTTAATCAATTCTTTCTTTTGTTCACCTTGAGAATTTCTGGTACGCTGTACTTGCAGCCCCAAGTAGGCAGCATACACGGATACCAGTAATAATGCCCACATCATGATTGGGTGGAAAAACTGCGACCAGTATTTCACCGATGGTGATAATTCCAGATTCATTACCTTTGCCCCTATTCTTAAATCTTCATAAAAATTAGCATAACCTTAATTAGAGAAGCAGGGATTGGGGACAAGGGAGAATTATTTAATAAGTCTCTTCCCAATGCCCAATGCTCAATGCCCCATGCCCATTGACTCTTGAGCCTTGACGATGGACTATTGACTAATGACCAATGACTAATGACCAATGACCAATGATGCTTTGCTGCTAAAGGCTGTTAAAACTGGTGATATTAAGCAAGTACAGGCGCTACTAGCTGCGGGTGCAACATCTGATGTTAGCGATCCAGAAGGTACAACGGCGTTGATGTTTGCTGCTAATTTTGGCTATACGGAAATTGCGCGATCGCTAATTGATGCTGGTGCTAATCTCAATTTACGCAGAAAACGCTACGGTTTAACAGCTTTGATGTTGGCTGCGAGTGCTAAAAGTCTTGACATTGTGCGACTTTTAGTATTTAAGGGTGCAGATGTCAATGCCACGAATGAAGATGGTAGCACGGCTTTGATGGCAGCAGCACTTAAAGGCCATGCTGAGGTGGTACAAGCCTTACTGGCTGCTGGTGCCGATGTCAATCTCAAAGATAACGATGATGATACTGCTTTGAAAGTAGCACTCAAGCAAGGACATGTTGCTGTTGTGCAAGCAATAGTATCAGTCAGTGCAGATATTAATGATCCGGATGAAGAAGGTGAAACCCCATTAATGCTAGCAGCAGATTTGGGAAATTTGCCAATTGTACAAGCATTATTGGCGGCGGGAGCAGATGCGAAACAGCAAAATCGCGATCGCATCACGGCACTATCAGCAGCAGTGGCCTCTGGACATAGTGCGATCGCTGCCTGTTTATTGGATGCAGGCGCTGATGTGAATTTCCCAGATCAAGATGGTGAAACTGCTTTGCACCTAGCGGTTGTGGAAGGTTATACCGATGTAGTGGAAGTATTACTCAGCCGAGGTGCGAATGTCCAAACGAGAAATAACCTGGGTGATACACCGTTACTTGTCGCAGCATTACAAGGACACAGCCAGATTGTGGAAATGCTACTGCGGTATGGAGCAGATGCAAATGTGAGAAACTTTGGTGAACTACCTCTAACGTTGGCAGTTACTCAAGGACACAGTGAAATAGTACGGATATTGTTAGAGTTTGGTGCTAACGCCAATATCCCAGCAGATGACGGCAAAACACCTTTAATCAAAGCCGCAGAACGCGATCGCACCAGCGTTATTCAGCAGCTACTAGCCAAAGGCGCAGGTGTCAATTTTCAAGACTCAGCCAAAGCAACAGCCTTAATGTGGGCAACTTCACGGGGTTATACAGAAGCTGTGAAATTATTATTACAAGCAGGTGCAGACGTGAATTTGAAAAACCAAGGTGGCTATACAGCTTTGATGCTAGCAGAGTTTAATGCCTATCAAGATATAGCGCACCTGTTGCGAGCAGCCGGGGCGGTGGACTGAAAAGGGACTTTAAGTGGCCCCTCATTTACCCCCAAATTGGCTTGTAGAGACGTAGCAATGCTATGTCTCTACTCATTGTTGATAATTCAGTGTATAACTTAATTCTCGTTATATCTAATACATGATTTCTAAAAATACAAAATTATGAGCGAAAATAATTATTCAGTAGAAAACAATGATCGCTTGCCGTTGCGATCGCCAGAAGAAGTAGATTTAAATTTGTTCAATGCTTTTAGAGGCCCAGATGATCAGGGAGGCTTACCGCTTAAAGATATCAAACGCTTATTCTACAAAATGGTAATTGTAGATGATGAGAGTTTGGTGAATACGGAAACTATCAAAGTTCCAGGATTTATTGGTATTTCCGATCAACCGCAAGTGTCAGATCCCCAAGGTAACACAGTCTCTGGCTACGAAGATATTCTCAAGTTTATAGATAAATACGGTCTTTTAGTTTGTACTTATCAATACAATAAAGACAGATATGGTAAGGCTATTGATTTGCGCTGGCCTCCCAATGATCAAGAACAGTATGATTTGATGGAGATTTTCATCAAAAATGAGGGACACCACTCTGGCGCCATCATACCAGCCCAGAACTTTGCAGGAGAGAAAGCATTTGCCAGCTTCAACGAACCTGATATGTATCACAATGGGATGTATGGCAACGATGGTTTTGTGGCTATTGCCCAGCGTTTGGTGTTTCCTGAATTTGTTACTCCAGAACAATCTCGTGGTTACACTGACAGTATCATCTGTTGGATGGCATTAATTAATCCATTTGTGCAATTTGCGGCTAATGATTTTAATGGTGGTGATCCTACCCGTGTTTGCGATCGCCCCACACTCAAAGAATTTTTGCAAAATTGCGCTCTTGCTAGCCTTGGTGATCCAGAAGCACTAGCATTTTTTAGCCGTTCAGAAAATACAGCCTATTGTGCGGAATTTATCTATATCAGCTTAAATACACCTGTTTACCCTTTTAATAAGCAAGGTTTGACTTTGTTATTAGATGGTGATGAAGCAAAAGCATTAGAAATACTTAAATTCCAAGAACATCAAAATAATAGACGGGAAAACATTCTCAGTTTCAAAAGCGGTAATCCACAATTTAAAGCTTTTAATATTCAGATGCCATTAGTGCCAGCAGATTTACCATCTTTAGATATGCTAATGTCTAAGCATGGCCAGATTCTTGATCCCAATAGCATCCCCTTTCCACCTTTCAAATTATCGCAAGTACTGCGTCGTGCTTTCCGTACATTGCTTCCCCGTAGCAATGCCAAAAACAATCCAAAAATAGTGCAAGCACAAGTTAAACTATTGGGATATATAGAGCCTTTAATTATGAGGCAATTAGGTATTGGTGTTTATAATCCTCAACCTGTACCTGCACCTGTACCACCAATTGTAGTACCTGCGCCAGTACCCCCAAATCCCCCCACTTCTACCAAGAAATCTGCAAATAATACTCCTAACACTTCTCCTCAACCGACTCCCTCACCTATTCCTCAACCTGATCCTCAACTTGAACCTCAACCCCAGGATGACCCCAGAATACCTGCGGTTCGTGAATTTATAGAATTTGTGCAAGCAAAATTACAACAGCAGTCTGACAGCGATGCAGAGTTTGATAGTACTTTCGATGCAATTATGGAAAAAGCAGATAGCTTGGTAAGTGATACCGATTTAAGGTACTTTGTACCTCCGCGTATTTACATAGATTTAGGACAAAATGATGGCGATAATAATTTACCACAAGGTTGGGGCTTTAGGCTGGAAACTGTGGGGGCTTTGATTTATCGGGGAGCAATTCAAGGTACTCCTCAACCTGTTACTGAGACTCCTCGGCAGTTTTCACAAGAAGCAGCAAATTAAGATTCTTGATCTAGTAACGCAAGTTGCTAGTTAGTGCCTTGAATCGTATTACTTTGATACAAAATGCCCGATTTTGCGATTTTGCGTTGGTCATTCTCCCGTGTCCCTCATGTCTCCAATCCCCAATCCCCGACCCTAACTATGAATTCTTGGTTCAGGATGTAAATTCACTAGCAATTCACTCTCAATAATTGCTAACTCATCTAGTCTTTGGGTGACAATTTCACGGTCAAAATAAGTATCAGCTAGCACCCAATAAATCCCAAAATGCCGTGCTTCAGATGCCATCAAGCTGTGATAAAATTTTGCTAATTTTGGTTCAGGACAATGAGTAGCTAATAAACCCAAACGTTCGTGACTACGAGCTTCAATTAAACCACTGACTAACAAAGAATCTAAAAAGCGATCAGGTTCATTGGGTCGAATTTGGGCTTTTAAACCTGCGCCATAGGGAGGTGGTGTTAGGGAGCGCATGGGTATATTTTTTTCTTCTAGCCATTGATTTACTTGCTCGAAGTGTTCGAGTTCTTCGCGAGCAATTTTGGTGAGTTCCCGCACCATCTTAGCATTGGAAGGATAGCGAAACATCAAGTTCAACGCTACGCCAGCAGCCTTGCGTTCGCATTGAGCGTGGTCGAGGAGGATAATATTTAAATTAGATATAGCCTGTTCTACCCAAGCAGAAGAGGTAGGTTGTTTGAGAATATTAATCGTCGGTAAAGCAGAAGATAACACAGTCATCCGATTTTGAATTTTGGATTACTCTTTGAGAAACCACGATCGCGTCTATGGATTTTGGATGGACCCCCAGGATTTATCCGAGGGCTTGTACCATCAAGGAATTATCGGTCAAAATTTATAAATCTCTACTTTATTGTAAATGGGAGCATCCTAAATGATTAATCTAAAGTACGCGATCGCCAAACAATAAAGCAAGAATCAAGCTAAGATCAATATTAAAATCAATATTTCCACTGGTAAATCTATTGCTGTTTGTAGCACTCTAATAACAAACTCTAGTATTCTCCCCACGCGCAGGGGAGTTTTTTTGCTCAGATACTTTACATAAAGACGGGTGTTCATCTCACTCCGAGCGTGTGGGATGAACACCGCATTTGGTAATTGGCCCATTAACACAAAATCCCACTCCAAACTTGGAGTGGGATGAGCTTAATAGTTAGAGCTAAACCTTTCATCAATCGGAGCGGCGGGATTTGAACCCACGACCTCCACTACCCCAAAGTGGCGCGCTACCAAGCTGCGCTACGCCCCGGACGCAACAATCCATAAAATCTGAATTGTTTTAGTCAACCTCATAATCTTAGCAATGAAACTTGGAATAATCAACTAGTCTACTCAAAAAACTTTCAACATTCCCGCAGCTTGCAACAAACCCGGAACAGCCGCAGTATTCCACTTCCCCTCTACACAACGACTTGTATTAAGGATAAAGCGTAGACTGTAGGCGTAGGGATAGCCTTCTACTTCCATCCACAACAAATCACTTTCGGCTTCACAGGCAATTTTTTCTTCATCCATTAATTCTGATGTCAGCTGCTGAATCGCTTCTGCTAACTGCAACAGTAGCCGACAAAAATCATTTAACTCTGCTTCCGTTAATTCGATCGCCCAATCATCCGTACCTACCAAACCCTTAAACTCTAGTGCTGATGGATTCCAACCGATACGCCAACCAGATCCACTTTTGATGACACGTTCCATATAAGAGTTAGTTGTTAGTGGTTAGTGGTTAGTTGTTAGTGGTTAGTTGTTAGTTGTTAGTTGTTAGTGGTTAGTGGTTAGTTGTTAGTGGTTAGTTGTTAGTTGTTAGTTGTTAGTGGTTAGTTGTTAGTGGTTAGTTGTTAGTTGTTAGTTGTTAGTTGTTAGTTGTTAATTGTTAGTGGTGTAAGCATTGACTAAGGCTTGCACTAGGGCATTTCGTTGCTGGCGGGTGAGGCTGCGAATGGCGGCGCGATCGCCTTCAAAGGGATTTTTTCGTAAAGTGTCATGACCTGGATAGGATGAATCGTACATGAGTTCGTTGTTATCCAAGTAATCAGCCAAAGTCAATTTCCAATCTAGGCGATAATTTGGCGGACGCCCTTTGAGATAGACGTGATACTGAATCAGACGGCTAACGAGGGTATTGTTTGCGGCGACTTTCCCTGTTTCTTTGCTAATATACTGGTTTTCTTTGGGTAAATTAGGCAGTTGTTTATACACTTGCTGCCAAAGATCCGTTGAACTGACTTGTTGAGCATAGGCAGGTGAGGTGGAGAGTAAATTTGTATGGATAGATTGGTTTTTCTCTAAGCTCAACCAGAACATACCTAAAACTAAAATCAATCCCACCCCCCTAAAATAGTGGGGAGTAAATAATGCTTGCCAAAGCTTAAGCATAGTACGCCACACCTTACTAAAAGTAATTTATCTATACTTCTCCGATGATTTCTGGTTGAGTCAGTTCGTCTGACATTTCAATAATTGCCCTTAACACTGGCTTCATCATCATATCATCATTACTCTCGAAGTCTTCGTAACGCCGACGTTTAGCGCGGTTTGCCACCTGAACCGTAATGCGGTAGCGATTTGAAGCTGCACTAATCAAATCTTCCGCACGATGCATAATTTGGCTTGGGGTTGTCTCGAACTTAGAACGCTTTAGCATATTTACTGGTTCTTTAGGTCTTTTTTAGTTTAACAGTATTGTCATTTATTAACTGTGAGAAAAATTTTAAAGAAAAAGCGATCGTATTGAGTTCCGTATACGCGATCGCTTCAATCACTCCTAGATAGGAGTCATCAATAATATAAATTGTATTGATCACATGCCATTAATGATTGCAGTGGCAGCCCCCTCATCCCCCTCACCTCTCCTCATAGGGGAAATCGATGTTGCCATTCATCAAATAGACATCTCCGAAAAGCAACTCGATAAAATGTTTTCAAATCTGTTTGCTAATAATATAAATCGCTTTGAGTACTTCTTTTGGCTGGCTTTGGGGAATTGCATGACCTGTGTTGGATACGATAATTAGTTGGGAGTGGGAAAGGCGATCGCGCAATCGGTAAGAATTTTCTTTGGCAGATACAAAATTATCAGAATCACCTACAACAATTAGAACCGGGATGTTAATTTCGCTGTAGCGTTTTTTCATTTCATCTAATGCTAATTGCAGGTTTTGACTGTCTTCTAGGGAAGCTTGAATTTGAATCGGTCTTGTCCACAATGCTTGTGCTGCTTTTAAATAATCAACGTTTGAAGATTTTGGTAAAAATGCTTTCTTTAAGTGCGTAAAAAGAATATACCCTACAAAGACGGGTGGCATAAATTTGAGCAGGGTTTCCAAGAATGACGACTGTGCAAATTTTGCTAATGGCAAAAGTGCTTGATCAACTTTATAGGCAATAGCAGAAAAGAAAACAATACCTGCAACTTCGTCATGATAGCGCAATGCATAGGCAAGGGCGATCGCACTACTCCAAGAATAAGCTACTAATATCGGTCTCTCGATCCCAAGTTTTTGCAAGGCGCTGCGTAGTAATTGTGCTTGTACCTGTGGTGTGACTAGTGCTGGGCGATCGCTGTAACCATGTCCAGGTAGATCAAAAGCATAAACACTATATCTTTGAGCAATGCGATCAATAGTTTCGGGTGGGTAATCTTGCAAAAAACCAGGATTACCATGTAACAAAATTATCGCTTGACCCGAACCTTTGCAAACATAGTGTAATCTCACTCCAGCTACTTTTACATATTTTCCTTGGGGAGGAAAATATGCTTCCGCTTGTCGAATCGCTTGGCTAGTGTACCACTGGCAAGCGATCGCAGCTACTATCAAAGTCCCCAACAGGGGTATCATAAGTATGAGCCAAAGCATTGATTTACCTTTGCAAATTTTCTGCTTCCAGCTACAGTCTACTGCTTGAGAAAACTATAGGCTATACTGGTTGGTTAAGGGTTTTTCGTCATGATTTTGGGGTTGTAGAGACGCGAAAGAAGCCTGCGGGATCTTGCTACGCGTCTCTACAGGATTGAAATGTTAAAAATAACTTTTTCTTAATGTTATTATTTTTATTCAATTAACTTAAATATAATCTGTTTTTAACGTTTGTTCTTTAGATTTATATTGTTAACTTTTTTCATCTGGATTTGCGTGTGTAAACAAAAAATCTAGGTCTTGCCTGTATTTTACCAAAAAGACATTGATGCATTTATCAGGTTATTATGATCATAATAATAACCAGGCATACTTTTTTGGTAAAATATAGAACTTATGCAGGTGTCATATACCATTCTCATTTTCTGTTTATAGTGAGGAATTTAGTCCTCAGGATAAAGGCTAGAGTCGGTTACTAAGTAAGTCGGCGGTAATAAACATAACTATATTACTAAAAGTAAACATGCCTAAAACCCTTACCAATGACAAATGACAAATGACGATCCCAACTAGTTAGCTTTATTTGTGCGGACTTACTTAATACCTTCATTTTGATGAACTTGACTTATTTAGGCTTAGTCGCAATGGAGTGGGTATTTATCGTGCATACAGATTTTTTTATTCAATTTATCGAATGAGTCTTTATTAATATCATCAGGGCTATTTCATTCTAGACATAAACCGCTCTGAACTAAAGTTCAAGGCTAATAGTTTAAGTCCGTTAGAATGGACTAACTTAACATTAAACAATCTGTTTTAACCGATTTTTGCTATTATCTTCAGAATTGATTCTGAGGTGGGCTGGATGTGAATGAAATAGCCCTGTTAATATCACCCTGCTTTTTTAAAAGTTGATGAAACTAACACTGCAAGAGAGGAAATTTAATGTCTAAATTCAGTCGTAGACAAATTTTAGTATTTATTGCTGGTAGTGCTGGTGCTGCTGTAATAGGAGACAAACTTATAGATGGTGTTTCCAGTATTGTCGAAGCCAAAACTGCACCATTGAGATTTACACCTGTACGCTTACCCCATCCTTTATCAATTTATCAAGAACTAAATAGTTATTTACCAACAGGAATTGAAAAAGGAGAAGTACGTAAGGCTTCTGGAGATGCAAAATTAAATAGCTACACAGTTATCGATGATGTGGTAGTTCCGCCAGAGTACGATCGCTATGTCATAGTTCGTTGGGGCGATCGCGTATTTCCCAATGACTATGATTATGTAGGTTACAATTGCGATTACACCAGTTTTATCTCGATTGACAGAGACTTCAATCCTGACTCTAGCGTCAATAAAAATGATGGCTACTTATTCATAAATCATGAATATGTAAGTTATCCGATTTCGGAATTAGCACCAGAAATTCCATCTGATCTCAAAGGGAACGGTTTCCCCACCACATTTAGTCAAATCATTGGGTGGAATTTACCCTCTCAAAGAAACATAGAAACAGACGGAGAATTTTTATATAACCTGGGTACATCTATTATCCGCATCTCTCGTCGTAATCGTTCTAATCGTAGCAATAAATTCCAGGTTGTCAAAGATTCTAATAATCGCCGTATTCATGGTCTTTCAGGATTGGGAATCAACAGTCAACGTAGTGATGAATATAAAAGCGTTACTGCTTGGGGAAGTCGTCCTCACCAGCAAGGTGATCAAAACTATTTAATTGGTACAGGCCCAGCTGCAACTGAAGTTTTTACCATTAGCGCCGACGGATTAGGTAACAGAATTATCGGTACTGGTTATAACTGTTCTGGTGGTACAACTCCTTGGGGAACCGTATTAACTGCTGAAGAAAACTTCCAAGGAAGTGCAGAATTTTTTGTGGGTGTGACTGAATCAGTCAAACCTGATGGTACTCAAACAGGTTACACCGATGGTACAGTTGGCAAGACCTTTGGTTTAGTAGGGGAAAAATACGGTTGGATGGTAGAAATTGATCCCACCGATGCAAATTTCCGCCCCCGCAAACATAGCTGGTTAGGTCGTTTCCGCCATGAAAATATTGCTATGCGCGCGGAAGCAGGTAAAAAATTAGTCGGTTACATGGGTGATGACAGACGCGGAGGACACACTTGGAAGTTTCTCAGCACAGATACTGTTTCTAACCCTACTGATAAAAACAACAGCAAGTTGTGGGAAAGTGGTATTTTGTATGTTGCCCGTTACAATCAAGATGGTACAGGTAAATGGATACCTTTACTTACAGATACTTCCAGTGATCCTATAGCACCCAGCATTATTTCTGAAAAAGAATTTGCTGCTTTAGGTTCAGCCCAAAGAAATGGTCTGATCAAACTACCAAGACGTAAAGGTATTGCTGGACAAACTAGCGATGGTGGTGCGTTTAACTGCGATCGCACCAACGAAGCAACAACACTACCTGATTATCAAGGTAAAAAGTTATCTGACTTCTATCCAAATCAAGGCGCTATTCTCTGTGATGCTTTCCTCGCAGCAAACCTAGCTGGTGGAACTCCTACAGCGCGTCCAGAAGACTTAGAAGTTCATCCACTCACTAAAGAAGTATTTATTGCTTATACCGATGGTGCGCCCGGAAGTGATGGTTATCCTGATTCCCGCATTTTTCAAGTTGCTAAATTAAGCACAGATCCAGATGCAACCCAGCAATCAGGAGGACTTTACAAAATTATTGAAGATAGCACCGACGGTACAGGTCTTACCTTCCGGTGGGAGAAATTTAAGCAAGGTGGAGAAGCTGGTTCTGAAACTGGTGCTGGTTTTGCGAATGTAGATAACCTAGTGTTTGACTACCGAGCTAATCTTTGGGGTGTGATAGATATGTCTACCGATACCCATAATGGTTTTAGTACAGGTGCTACTGGTACTCAAAATACTATCAACCATACAGCTAGTGGAAATGTTTCCAGTTTGACAGGTGTTTTCGGTAATAACTGGCTTTTCTTTATTCCTACCGTTGGTCAAAACGCAGGAACAGTAATACCTTTTGCTCAAGGGCCAGTGCGTTGTGAGATGACAGGCCCAACTTTTGCTGGAGATACGTTGATTGTTTCGGTACAGCATCCTGGTGAAAATTGCCCAGTTAATGACGGTACAATATTGAACCGTACCATTGAGATCCTAGATTTGGATGGAAAAACATTCAATCAGACTCGTACAGTACCCCGTGGTAGCAGCTGGCCTAGCAACATTTCCACAGAAGATGGTGGTAAAGATGATCCTAAAGGATTTCCAATTCCATCTGTAATTGGTATTTACCGCAAAGATGGTAAAGGGAGATTTATTTAACAAGACACCTCCGAAAAAAAATATAAAAGCCTTGTGCAGTCAGGAGCAATACCTCCTTTCTGGAGATGTCTAACAGTCATCAATTAGACATCTGGTGATAATTAAATATGCGTCAGCCAGAATCCTTGTAGAGACGCGAAATTTTGCGTCTCTACTCTACATCTTTTTCGGAGATGTCTAATGCGCGATCTTTCCCTACAACCCCCACACCTCTACATCCTTTTGAATTAGTTCCAGCTTTTTAGTTAAACGCATAGCAATTCCTTTTTCATAATAAGCAGCTTCATTAATAAAAGTTGGATAAACAATTGATTCTCCTTCATAAGTAATTTCTTGACCATCAAAGCTGAGAAATATTGGATCGCCAGGATGAAGAGGTTCATAATCTCGAAATTGAAGCTGGGGATGGATCATCGCCTGAATTTCTCCCAAATTATTTCTGGGATAGTCTATAGTTCCGATATCTTGATAAAGTGTAAGTGTGTCATAAGTTTCGGGAATTAGATTTTGGTTATATGCTTCTAAATAATCCAAAATCGTGTAAAGAAGACTCTCTGTTTTGAGAAATAAGTCTGCATTTAAAACACCCTGAGCTATAGGGCCAACTTCAATTACAACACCACACTGACACAGAGATTTCAGTAAAGAACTTGCTTGATCAGTTGATGATAAACAAACTTTGACTAGAGGATTGATTGCACTCAGATAAGCGGACAATTGCAAGCAAAAAGGATTTTCGTTACCTATGATGATGCTCAACCCCATGTTTGCTGTTGTAGTGTGCAAATCTAAAATTACATCTACTTGGGGATGATCTTTTGGCCCTAGTATTTGATTGATAGCTTTTGCTCGAATATCTTCATAACTAGAAAGTGTCGAATTTTGTAAGTCTTGGCTGAAGAAACAACGATTTAAGTCTTTGTCAATATAACGTCTACCTACCTTGAAAGCTTCGGGGTTTGCTAGTAAAGTTTGAGTTTCAAAGCTAGTTCGCCGAATTAAATCGGGAAATTGCTCAAATTTTTTGAGTAGGTATCCCCCTGTAAATTCATTTCCATGAGTTGCGCCAACAATCGAAACTTGATTGATTTGATTCATCATAGTGATTTATATTATATTCGTTGAAATACTTAAGTAAGTGCTTCAGCGCTGAAGCGCTTACTACGAGCTAAATTTATGTTTGAGAAACGTAGACGCGTAAGCGGCTTCCGAAGGTACACGGATGCACACAGATGCACACAGATGCACACAGATGCACACAGATGCACACAGATGGAACATGGGTTTTCTACTACATTAATCACCGATCCCTATTGCTGCTTCTTCAATGTAAAAAAGAATGTAGTACCCACGCCAAACTCTGATTCTACCCAAACTTCTCCTCCATACATTTCTACAATTTTTTTAACTACGGCTAATCCAATACCAGTACTATCTGAGTTTTTGTTGTCAGATAGTTTTTGAAAAATTTTAAATATGCGCTCAAAATGTTCTTTTTCAATCCCAGGACCGTTGTCTGTTACACTGATTTGCCAATACTCATTTTTTTCAGTACAAGCAATTGTGATCTTACCCTGTGGTTTATCCATGAATTTAATAGCATTATTCAATAGATTTTGAAAAACTTGTTCTATACGAGTTTTTTCACAATAAACTATAGGTAATTCATTAGTTATATCTATTTGAATATTTTCGATCGGTTCGAGTAATTCAATTACTTCTGTGACGACATCATTTAAATTTACTGATATGATTTCTTCTTTTACACGTCCAATTCGCGAGTATTGTAATATTGCATCTATTAATCTATATAATTTTTTAACTCTAGCAATTAGCAGATTAATTAATTCCTTGCCTTCATCGTCCAACTTGTCTGCATAATCAGATAATAACCATTCTGATAATGAATTAATTCCTCTGAGCGGTGCTTTTAAATCATGGGAGACTATATAGGCGAAATCGTTTAATTCTTTATTAGTACTTTCTAATTCTTTTAATAACAACGCCATTTTTTCTTGAGACTGCTGACGTTGAACAACTTCTTGCTGGAGTAGTTCATTAGTTTTGGCCAGTTCTGCTGTACGCTGTTTTACCAATTCTTCCAAATGTTCTTTATATTGGCGCAATTCTTGTTCTACTCGCTTACGTTCTATAATTTCTATGTGTAAAGCGTTATTAGCTGCTTCTAGTTGCGCTGGGCTAGGAAGGGCTAGTGCTTGAGGTACTAAAGGTATTAAAGTTAAAGCAGTATAAAAAGAAATTATACCTGTGATAGCTTTAATCGCACCTGCTAACCAATAATCAGGATGCCACAATGTCCAGACTTCCATCAGATGGCTAGTACCACAAGAGATAATAAAAGCTCCAAACAAGAGAAAAACACTCTTAAATGGTACATCTTCTCTTTTACCGACAAAATACATCAGTGTCAGTGGAATTGAGTAGTAAGACAGTGCAATGAGTGAATCTGCTAAAATATGCAGCCATACTAACTCTGGCATCCATAGATAACAATGACCATGTGGGATAAAATTCCCGCTATAAAAAAAGCTACTCACAAAATTCACAGTAAAATCTCCGGTAGATAGAGTCTACATACCATATAAAAAGTGAAAACAAATCTAATTTAGGAAATATTTTTTGTCAAAATAAACAAGTCATGACTGTTACTGGTTGGTGGATAGTGGTTAGTAGTCGTTGATAACCCTTGACCCTTGACCCTTGACCCTTAAACCTTGACCTTTAACCCTTAATTATTAACCTTTGACCCTTGATTATTGACTAATGACTATTGACTTTCTCAGTCACCTTAACCCCAGTCAACGCCGCGCCGTTGAACACTTTTGTGGCCCTTTGCTAGTTGTTGCTGGTGCAGGTTCTGGTAAAACACGAGCGCTAACTTACCGCATTGCTAATCTGATTTTGCAACATCGTGTTGATCCTGAAAATATCCTAGCAGTGACTTTCACTAACAAAGCCGCGCGGGAAATGAAAGATCGGATTCAGAAGTTATTTGCTGAACAGTTAGCGATCGCAGAATTTAATGAACGTTTTGATTTACTGCCAGAATACGATCAAGCCAAGCTAAAATCGCGAGTCTGGCGCACTTATATCAAAGATTTGTGGTGTGGTACTTTCCACAGTTTATTTTCTCGGATTCTCCGCTTTGATATCGAAAAATATCAAGACGAAAAAGGACGCCGTTGGAATCGTAATTTTTCCATTTTTGATGAATCCGACGCCCAGAGTCTAGTTAAAGAAATCGTCACCAAACAGTTAAACCTGGACGATAAAAAATTTGAACCGCGTTCCGTACGCTACGCTATTAGTAACGCTAAAAATAAAGGTTTATCACCTCAAGATTTTGAGAGAGAACAACCAAATTATCGCGGAAGAGTGATATCTGAAGTTTATAATAGATATCAAGATAAACTTGCAGAAAATAATGCTCTAGATTTCGATGATTTAATTCTTGTGCCTGTAAAACTATTTCAGCAAAACGAACAGGTGTTGGGTTATTGGTATCGCAAATTTAACCATATTTTAGTAGATGAATATCAAGATACCAACCGGACTCAATATGACTTGATTCGGTTATTGGTAACGCATGGTGAGAACAATAAGAATAACTGGAATTGGAGCGATCGCTCGGTTTTTGTCGTAGGTGATGCTGACCAATCAATCTATTCTTTTAGAATGGCTGATTTTACTATTTTACTGGAGTTTCAGCAAGACTTCGGCGATGGTTTGCCGGATGATGATACCAGAACAATGGTAAAATTAGAAGAAAATTATCGATCTTGTGAAAATATTCTGCAAGCTGCGAACGAACTCATAGAAAATAACACCCAACGGATTGATAAAATTCTCCGCGCTACCAGAGGTGCAGGTGAGCAGATTTATTTTTTCAAAGCTGATGATGAAATTGTCGAAGCCGAATTTGTGATCAATCAAATTCGCAATTTAGAAAGAGAAAACCCGGAATTAGATTGGGGAAGTTTTGCGATTCTTTATCGTACCAATGCTCAATCTCGCCCCTTTGAGGATCTTTTAGTCCGAGCGCAAATTCCCTACACTGTTGTTGGCGGGTTAAAATTTTATGACCGCAAAGAAATTAAAGATGTAGTAGCTTATTTAAGAGCGATCGCTAACCCAGCTGATACACTCAGTTTATTACGGGTGATTAACACTCCTCGCCGGGGAATCGGTAAAGCAACTATTGATAACTTAGTTGGTGCTGCTCAACAATTAGGCACAACATTGTGGGAAATACTGAGCGATCAAACATCAGTTAATACCTTAGCTGGGCGTTCTGCCAAATCAGTGAATAAGTTTGCAGCCATGATTAGCCGTTGGCAAGCAGAACTAACAACCATGCCAGCTTCGGATATTTTACAAGGTATAGTAGAAGACTCTGGTTATGTGCAAGACTTGATGAACCAGGGAACAGACGAAGCAGAAGACAGAGTAGAAAACGTCAAAGAGTTATTCAACGCCGTACTGCAATTTCAAGAAGAAAACGAAGAAGTTTCCTTGGGAAATTTCCTCGCCAGTGCGGCTTTGAGTTCCGATTTAGATAATCTCAAAGAAGGACAAAAAGCCGTTTCGTTGATGACTCTCCACGCTTCCAAAGGCTTAGAGTTTCCTGTGGTGTATATGGTGGGGTTAGAACAGGGGCTATTTCCTAACTACCGTTCGATGAACGATCCCTCAGCTTTGGAAGAAGAACGCCGTTTGTGTTACGTGGGAATTACTCGCGCCCAAGAAAGATTATTTATCTCCCACGCACGGGAACGTCGCCTTTATGGTAATCGAGAACCAGCAGTGCGATCGCAATTCCTCGACGAATTACCCGAAGAATTATTAGTTACCCATCGTCCGGGTAGAGTTGCTTATACAAAAACAGCCAACGGGAGTGTTTCACAACGCGGAAGTAAAGCTAAACAAAGCGTTACAGAAAATTGGCAAGTAGGCGATCGCGTCTTACACAAAGTCTTTGGGGAAGGTGAAATTACACACGTCTTTGGTTCAGAGAAAAAAGTTTCTGTAGCAATTAGATTTGATCACCTTGGTCAAAAAATTATCGATCCTCAAGTTGCTCAGTTGCAACGGGTGGATTAAGGGAGTGCGAGGATGCAATATGGAAAAAACTAACTCCAGTAATTAAAGTACTTCTAGTACAGTTCGGCGGAAATGAGCCAAGTATTAGATAGCCAACACTTTACCTTTATATGTCCACTTAAAAGGTTTAGCCATTGTTGTATTAAAATAGTCGATAAATTCGAGAATTCGGGTTTTGAGGTCATTCTGACTTTTGAAGCTAGCTCTTCTTAGCAACTTACGAACTAAAATACTGAACCAAATCTCAATTTGATTCAGCCACGAAGAATGTTTGGGTGTGTAATGGAAGACAATTTGATGTGTTGGGTCACTTAAAAAAGCAGCACGTGATTTCATCGATTTGAGTATACCGCTTTTCCCCTTAATACCCAGGTCGATATTCAAACCTTCTTTTTCTGCAACCAAACGAACCAGAGACTCAGACTGGTGAGTATTAAGACAATCCATAATCAGATGCCATTTTTTGGCATCGGGGTCACTTTCAATGATTCGACGAATATTGAGGAGAAAATCAACTTCTGTTCTAGAATCTCCACAATTTGGCTCGACAATTTTACCAGTGGCAACATCGAAATTAGCAATTAAGCTTTGTGTCCCGTGACGAATGTACTCAAATTCTCTTCTTTCAACTTCACCCGGTCGCATTGGTAAGTCTTTTTCTACACGCTCAGTGGCTTGAATACCAGTCATTTCATCAATCGATATTGTCCGCTCTCCGTTTTGATAACGTTCAATCGCACTGATGTATAAATCAGTAATATTTTCAACTTTTGCGTCAAATTCTTCATCAAGAGGGGGGGGTTAACCAGTAGCGACTCTGGTGGGGTTTAAGTTCTGCTTCTTCTAATAATCTTCCAACATGGCGGATAGATATGCTTTCAATAATCTCTTGTTTCATGATTTCATCTGCTAGTTCTCTTGGTGTCCAATGACTTATTGGGCGTCCATAATCTTCGGGCGGTGAACAGGCAAGAGCGAATAGCTCGATGACTTGTTCCATACTAAATTTTACTGGTGCTCCAATACGCTCCATATCTTGTAATCTTTGAATTATCGATAATTCGCGTCCACTGGTTTCCAACCATCGGTTTCTCCATAACCGAGCCATATCCAGACTGATATCTAATGTTCGAGCGATTTCGCCATGATTTTTTCCCTCTGACGCTAGGAGAATTATTTTGGCACGCAGTACTATTTGTTGCGCTGTATTGTGTCGGTTGATCAACTGTTGCAGTTCTGAGCGATCGCTCTCGTTCAAATTTAATACTTTTGGAGCTAATCGTGCCACACCTGGTTCCCTTGTTTTCAGCCTAAACTGCTTTGACTCTACTTTCTTAGTTTCTCACAATAATGCTTGGTTTATTTACGCCGTGCTGTACTAGTTTTATGACCGACTCCGGTTCAGATGACAACTCCCAATTACTTTCTGTAACTCAAACTGCCAGGTTACTTAATGTAACCCGTCAGCGAGTTCACGACCTCATCAAAAATGGTCAAATTGGAGCTTGCAAACTTGGGCGTTACTACTACATAGGGCTTGCTGATTAAAGCTAAAACCCTTATAGAAATAGTGATTGAGGTCGATAGGTCGGTAAAAAGTGCAAGAAAATCAGGTAAAATGGCTCAAAACCGTAACATCGGCATAGAAAATGTATAGAAAAATTGAGACCCCACCTACCCCAATAGAAAAGTTTGAACTGCCATTCGAGGGGCAATTGGCAGAGGATAATAGGTGGGTAATTATGGCTAATTTAATTCCTTGGTCAGAATTTGAAGATGAATATGCTCAACAATTTACGATTGAAATGGGGGCACCGGCAAAGTCATTTCGGACAGCTATCGGAGCTTTAATAATCAAGGAAAGATTGGGATTAAGTGATAGAGAGACAGTAGAACAAATAAGAGAAAATCCTTATTTACAGTACTTTATAGGGTTAAATAAGTATAGTAATGAAGCACCATTTGAAGCATCAATGCTCGTTCATTTTAGACAAAGAATAGATATTGGATTAGTTAATAGAATGAATCGAAGTATGGTCAAAAATAGTCGAGAGGAAGAAAGTGAAGAAGCAAATGAAAAAAAGTTATTAGTAGTGGAGGAGGAGAAGAAGAAATAAATGAAGAAATAAATCAAGGTAAATTAAAATTAGATGCAACCTGCATACCAGCAGATATTAAATATCCGACAGATTTAGGATTATTGAACGAAGCAAGAGAGCAAACAGAAGAAATAATAGATATTCTGTATGAAGAATTAGATGACAACGAAAATAAAAAACCCAGAACTTATAGAAATACAGCTAGAAAAGAATATCTCGACGTAGCGAAAAAACGACGACCATCGAAAAAACAAAGAAGATAATCTTTAAAGAAACAACTACGATATCTGAAAAGAAACCTAGCACATATAGATAGGCTAATAGCAGCCGGAGCCAAGCTAGAGTGGCTAAGTGCTCAAAAATATAAAATACTATTAGTGGTAAATGAAGTATACCGACAACAGTTATTCATGTATGAAAATAGTCTGACTCGTGTTGACGATAGAATTGTGAGTTTAACACAACCTCATGTTCGTCCAATAGTGAGGGGAAAAGCTGGTTCATCAGTGGAATTTGGAGCCAAGTTATCAGCGAGTTGTTACGAAGGATATGTATTTTTAGATCGGATTAGTTGGGATAATTTTAATGAGTCAGGTGATTTAAAAGAACAAGTAGAAGCATTTAAAGCTGCAACAGGATACTATCCAGAATCAGTGCATGTAGATCAGATTTATCGAAACAAAGAGAATAGAAAATGGTGTAAAGAAAGAGGAATCAGAATTAGTGGTCCAGCATTAGGACGACCAGCAAAAAATATCAGTACAGAAACCAAAAAGCAGGCAAAATTAGACGATAGAGACCGTAATTGTATTGAAGGAAAGTTTGGAGAAGCAAAAAGAAGATATAGTCTTGACCGAGTGATGACCAAACTTTCTAATACTTCAGAAACAGCCATTGCTATAACTTTTCTAGTCATGAATCTTTCCGCATTACTGCGGCGGATTATTATGACTTTTTTTTGTATCTATTTTAGGAAATACTGTGTTTTTCCTATTTTTAGATTTGGATGATTAGAAAATATTATATTTACTCAAATTGGTTCATATAATGAATTATGTTTTCACTTACGAGCATTGTTAATTGATTCTTGGTCTGGCTTAAATACGACTTTTTCAGCAAGCCCTATTTACAAATTGGATAGTCTGTTATCTTAAATTCTCCGCTTTCTAGGCTTGATAAGGTTTAATAAACTTAATCTAAATGTAAACTGCGTTGGAAAAATCAGGCGACAAGGGAGAAATATCAATTCAAAATTCAGAACTTTTTTACTTGTTACCCCTATCCCCAATTTCTCACCCCTTTTCCCGACCCCCAATGACTATTCACAACTTGACTGATACACTTGAAATTTCCGCCTTGCTAAATAATTAGCGCCTATGGTGCATATAAAAAGGGTTGAACTTACCAATTTTAAATCCTTCGGTGGCACTACCTCTGTCCCTCTGCTATCGGGGTTTACTGTGGTTTCTGGACCGAATGGTTCTGGAAAATCAAATATTCTCGACTCGCTGCTATTTTGCTTAGGACTCTCCAGTTCTAAGGGAATGCGCGCCGATCGCCTACCCGATCTTGTCAACACCACCCAAACTAGCAAGTCTCGTACTGCTGTCGAAGCAATTGTGACGGTGACGTTTGATTTATCGAATCATGAACCCGATGAATTTTTAGAAATGGAACCGATTGTTTCCAATGTCGAAGTTGATACCCTCGATGACGAACCAGAGGAAACAAAGCAAGCACAAAAAGCGGAACCAACAGAAGACGAAAGAAATCGCAAACAAAAAATCCGCGCCATAGCTGGTGGAGAATGGAGTGTCACTCGTAGGCTACGTGTTACTCCCCAAGGAACTTATACTTCAAACTATTACATTAATGGAATTTCTAGTACTCTTACAGAGTTACACGAAGAATTAGAACGTCTGCGTGTTTATCCAGAAGGTTACAACGTCGTTTTGCAAGGGGACGTCACCAGCATTATTTCGATGAATATGCGGGAAAGGCGGGAAATTATTGATGAGTTGGCAGGAGTAGCGTCCTTTGATCGTAAAATCAAGCAAGCCAAAGATACTCTCGAAGAAGTTAGGGAAAAAGAAGACAGTTGTCGAATTATTGAAACTGAATTAACTACACAGTGCGATCGCCTGTCCCAAGATAAAGCCAAAGCCGAAAAATACCAAAAACTCCGCACTGAATATCTTGAAAAACAAAAGTGGGAAGCAGTGTTATCTTGGCGTACTCTGCAAAATCATCAAGAAAAATTAGCAAACCAAATTCAAGCAGGCGATCGCACTTCCACCGAACTCACCGAACAACTCACTCACCTCAATACCCAAATTACCCAAAAAAATATTGAACTTGAGCAACTCAACGCCCATGTGAAAGCATTGGGAGAAGAAGAACTCTTAGCAGTACAAGCAATTCTGGCAAACCAAGAAGCCGAACGCAAACAACTCCACCGTCAACAAACTGAACTCGAAACCGCATCCCAACAAACAACCAAACGTTTAACTCAAACTCAGCAAGAAATTCAACAGCATCAGCAAACTATAGAACAATTGGTGCAACAACAAAATGTAGAGACGCGAAATTTTGCGTCTCTACAAAATGAACGCGACGCAGTTCAACAACAATTAGAAAATTCTCGCCAAGCAGCAGCAGAAATTGCTTCTGCTTCCGAAGCGTGGGTACAACAACAAACTGCACTCAATCGCCAAGTTGAAACTTTACTCCAAACCGTCGAACCCCAACGCACCGAACAAGCACAGCTAAGGGAACGAAACAACCAACTACAGCAGCAAATTCAAGAGCAAACCCAGTTAATTCAAACAATAGAACCAGAAATTGCTGATAAACAATCCCAAATTTCTGATGTAGAGACTCGAAATTTCGCGTCTCTACAAGAAATTGAAACCCTAACGCCAAATCTCACAGCTACAGAACAAGAATTACAAATTCAACAGGAAACCCAAAAGCGCCTTTTACAAGAACAGCGCGAAAAACAACGCCAGTTAGATAAATTAGAAGCACAAGCGCAAGCACAGCAAGAAGTTCAAGGGACTGGTGCGAGTAAAGTCATTCTCCAATCAGGAATGTCTGGGATTTGTGGGCTGGTTGTCAAGTTAGGACGAGTGGAACCCCGTTTCCAACTCGCTTTGGAAATTTCTGCTGGTGCAAGGTTGGGACATATTGTAGTAGAAAATGATTCTATCGCCGCAGCTGGAATTGAGTTATTAAAGCAAAAACGTGCGGGGAGAGCAACTTTTTTACCGTTAAATAAAATTCAAGTACCCAGGTTTACACCCGACGCAACCCTACGCTTGGCTCAAGGTTTTATCGGCTATGCTGTAAACTTAGTAGAGTGTGCGCCGCGTTATCGCGATGTGTTCGCCTACGTTTTCGGAAATACGGTTGTGTTTTCCACCTTGGAACACGCGCGAAAAAATTTGGGACTTTACCGAATTGTCACCCTCGAAGGCGAATTGTTAGAAACTAGCGGTGCGATGACTGGTGGTAGCGTCTTCCAGCGTTCGGCGTTGCGCTTTGGTAGTGGTGAAGCAGGCGAATCTGACGAAGCGATCGCCCTGAAAAAGCGGTTGGGAGATATTGAACGCATTTTAGAACGTTGTACCGAAGCGATCGCATCTCTTGCAACTCGCAATAAACAGCTTTCCCAGGAATTGACAGAAGCACGTCAAACACGGCGCGAACAGCAATTACAGCTAGAACAGTTACAAAAAGAAATCAAAACCCTGACTTCGCAGTTAGAAACTACGCGATCGCAACTTAGCCAAAATACCGAAAAATTAACTTCTGCTCAATCACGTTTGGAAATTCTGGATCGGGATTTACCAGAGCAAGAGCAACAATTACAACAATTACGCCACGCGCTTACAGAATTGGAATCCTCCCAAACTCCCCAGGAATGGCAGGAAATCCAAGCTGTTATTAAAGAACAAGAGCAACAATTACAACAACGTGACCAGGCTTTACGGTCAGTCGAACAAAACCTCAAAAACTTAGAAAATCAGCAACAGCGTTTACAGGAGAAAATCCAAGAATCCGAACAACGTATTATTGAATACCAAACACAAGAAACATCATGTAGAGACACGAAATTTCGCGTCTCTGGTGAAATAACCACAATTGAAGAGCAAATCTCTCAAACTCGCCAGCGTTTGACTCAAATGGAAGCGAACTTGGGAGAAGAAAAACAAAAGCGCGATCGCACCGAACAGGAATTGCGTGCTGATACCCAGCGTCAGCAACAACTAGAGTGGGAAATTCAAAAACTCCAAGAAACCCAGCAAACACGCACAGAAGAACTCGCCAACCTCCAAGCACAACTGCAAACAGTGGTGGCTGACCTACCATCGCCATTACCAGAAGTACCAGATAAAGTTGATTTAGAAGACTTACAAAAAGAATTGCGATCGCTTGCTAAACGCCTGCAAGCAATGGAACCTGTTAATATGCTGGCGTTAGAACAATACGAACGTACACAAAAACGGTTAGAAGAACTCAGTCAAAAGTTGCAGACGTTGGAAGGAGAACGCACCGAATTACTGTTACGAATTGAAAACTTTACCACTCTGCGCCAACGTGCTTTTAAAGAAGCTTTCGACGCCGTTAATGAAAACTTTAAATCTATTTTTGCCACCCTTTCTGAAGGTGACGGCTATTTACAACTCGACAACCCTGAAGATCCCTTTAGCAGTGGCTTAAATTTAGTCGCACACCCCAAAGGTAAACCAGTACAGCGCCTCGCTTCCATGTCTGGGGGAGAAAAATCTCTCACAGCCTTAAGCTTTATTTTTGCTCTCCAAAGATATCGTCCTTCGCCATTTTATGCATTTGATGAAGTAGATATGTTTCTCGATGGGGCAAACGTGGAACGATTAGCTAAAATGATTAAACAACAGGCACAGCAAGCACAATTTATAGTTGTGAGTTTGCGTCGCCCGATGATAGAATCAGCCGAACGCACAATTGGCGTTACTCAAGCCAGAGGTGCTTTTACTCAAGTTTTGGGTATTAAGTTACAATCGTCTAATACATCGGCTTGAGTTTTTGTTAATAATAGTGTATAGATAAACCGGATTCGAGATCAGGACTCGGTATAGAATGACCTCTGAACAAATAATTAGGCGTTCCGATATTTTAAATACCCAGGTGATTACCCGTGACAACGGTAAACGGCTAGGCATAGTCAGTCAAGTCTGGGTGGATGTAGATCAGCGAGAGGTTGTGGCTCTTGGCTTACGAGACAGCCTGATCTCCGTGTCTGGCATACCGCGCTATATGTACCTCAACAACATCAACCAAATCGGGGATGTAATTTTGGTTGATAACGAGGATGTCATCGAAGACATTGAGGTTGAGGCTTTCAGCAACCTAATAAGTTGGGAAGTGATTACAGAAACAGGTGAAGTCTTAGGAAAAGTCCGGGGCTTCAAGTTTAACGGCGAAACAGGAAAGATATATTCTATCACTATCGCCTCTTTAGGACTACCCCAAATTCCCGATTCGTTTCTGAGTACCTACGAACTCTCAATCGAAGAAATCGTCAGCACAGGCCCCAACAGATTAATTGTCTTCGAGGGTGCTGAAGAACGGGTAACTCAGTTAACAGTTGGTGTTCTAGAGCGCCTTGGTATCGGTAAAGCGCCTTGGGAACGCGAAGACGTCGAAGATTACAACTACGCACCGCGTCAAGTTGCACCTGCTAACCAACTACCAAGTGGAGTCCCAATTGAACCCATTAAACCCAAGATTCGCACTCCCGAACCTGTAGCACAACAGGAATGGGACGAAGACTATTACGAAGAACAACGCCCACCCCAACGGCGGGTAATGGAAGCACGAGCCTACGAGTCCATACGCTACGAAGAAGAAGAGGAAGAAGACAACTGGAGCGAAGCCACGGGTAAAGATAGGTACGAAGCCCAACCCTACGAACCCCAACCTTATACCAGCAAATCCTACGTTGAAGATTACGACGATTACGACGACGATCTCAAGCGCGACGCTTGGGACGACGAACCACCACAGCCGGTCAACATTCCCAAGAAAGTCAAAGAGAAAATGCCAGAGTATGAAGAAGAAGGCGGATATTAAATTCAGTGATCACTAATTAATAACTTCCAAGATACAGATCCCCGACTTTCTAGAAAAATCGGGGATCTTTCAATGAGGGGTAGTTTTGAAAGTTCGTAGTAAGCACTTCAGTGCTTAGGCAAAATGAAAGTTAACGTGAGTTGAAAGCATTCCAAATTTCAAAAAACCCGCCTGCAATTGAAATCGCAGTCTCATAGCTCAAGTCTGCTTAAGCAGACTGTTTGATTTTTTGAGTCATCTTCAAATTATGAAAATATTTTCGAGCAATTAAAATGCAGAGCAAAGTAGTTGCTCCGATATTACAATGATTGAAGCAGAAAGCCCATGAGGGACAGTCGCACAGCGACAAATGCCGTCCTTTAGGCATGGGATGCAAAGAGTGCCACCTTTAGGTGCAGTCTTTATTTTTAAGTGAACGTACCCACTCACGAACTAGGTCTGTCTTAGTTCGTTTTGTTTTTTCTGCATAGTCTTCTAAAATTCTTAGCTCATTAATAGGCATCCGAATATGTAAATTAGCTTCTGACTTAGGCATAAGAGTGTTGCAATAACTAACACATATATGCTAACATTAATTTATCGTCAACAGGTCGAAGCGATGCTAGTTTTAGAAGCTAAGTTAAAAGGTAAGCAAAGTCAGTACAACTTAATAGATGAAACCATTAGAACTGCTCTGTTTATCCGCAACAAAGCTCTAAGACATTGGATAGATAACAAAGGTGTCGGCAAGAATGACTTGCAAAAGCTTTGTGCTGTTTTAGCCAAGGAATTTGACTTTGCCAACAACCTTAATTCTATGGCACGTCAAGCTTCTGCTGATAGAGCATGGTTAGCAATAGCTCGTTTCTACAATAATTGCAAGAAACAAAAACCAGGCAAGAAAGGATTGCCCCGATTCAAAAAGCGTGGGCATTCTGTAGAATACAAAACCAGTGGGTGGAAGCTTTCTAATGATACAAAATACATCCTATTTAGTGATGGGTTTAATATTGGTAAGCTTAAATTAATTGGTACTCGTGACCTAAGTTTCTACTCCATCAAACAGATTAAACGTGTCAGAATAGTTAAGCGCGCTGATGGTTATGATTGCCAATTCTGTGTTGACGTAGAACGCAAAGAACAACATCAACATGATGGAAATCAAGTTGGGATTGACGTGGGTCTAGAGTTTTTCTACACTGATTCTGAAGGAAAGACGGTTGAAAATCCTAGATTATTGCCTAAATCTGAGAAATCTTTAAAACGCAAACAACGTCAAGTTTCAAAAAGTAAAAAAGATTCTTCTAATCGCCGTAAAGCTGTTAAGAAGTTAGCTAAAAAACACCTCAAGGTAAGTAGACAGCGTAAAGATTTTGTTGTTAAGACAGCAAGAACGCTTGTCCAGTCTAACGACTTGGTAGTCTATGAGGACTTGCAGGTAAAGAGTATGGTCAAGAACCATCATTTAGCTAAATCTATCAGCGATGCATCGTGGTCACTGTTCACTGACTGGGTGGACTACTACGCCAAAGTTTTTGATACTTGGGCGATAGCAGTAGCACCGCACTACACCAGTCAAGATTGTTCAGTTTGTGGAACACGAGTTAAAAAATCTTTGTCTACTCGTACTCACAAATGTCATTCTTGCCGAACAGTCATGCACCGTGACCATAATGCAGCTAGACAAATACTGGTGAAAGGACTTAAAAATACGGTAGGGCATACCGGAATCAACGCTTCTGGACAGAACGACCTCTGCTTAGGTGGGGAAACTCCTCTAAGTAAGTTGGCTGGATGAAAGAAGAATCCCGTCGCCTTCAGGCACGGGAGTGTCAAAACCGCTATGCACTAAATAAGGATATCCGTGCCTGTCTACTACGATATGCTATCAGCATTAGTGTTCAACCTCCCCAAAAATTCTACACTCAGCAACTCATCCCCCAGCTATTACTATGAAGGTATTTGTCCTGAAACTGGCGAATTACTAAAACTTCCCCGCACCCCTTTAGTAGAAGCGATCGCACATAATTTCATGCAATACCTTGCTAGCGATGAGGTTTATTCCCGTGAAGGTAAGATGTACGGGATATTGCTGATAGAAATTGCTGATGGCGAACAACGGATACTCAAAGCTTTCTCTGGACTACTGAATGGTTGTAGTGTAGTTGCGGGCTGGGTTCCACCGATTCCCGGACGAGATGAGGTTGCGGTTGATGAAGCCCGAACATTGGCTGATTTGGACACTATTAAACAGGAACTGATTACTCTCAAGCAACTTCCCGCACGACAGCAATACGAAAACCTATCTCATGAGTTTGAACAGCGCCTACAACAAATGAGCGATCGCCACCAACATCGCAAACAGCAACGCCACACTCAACGTCAGGTAATTGGTGAAACTCTCACAGGAGAAGCAGGAGAAGCACTGACAACAGCCCTAGAACAACTTGAAGCAGAAAGTCGTCGAGATGGAATTGAACGACGAAAACTCAAGCGCCAACGGGATGAGTTATTACAACCACTCAAGGAAATAATTAATACCGCAGATATACGCGTCCGGGAATTGAAACAGCAGCGCAAAGAACTATCTCGCCAACTACAAGCACAGATGCACGCCGCTTATTTTGTGATGAATTTCTTTGGACAGTCGCGATCGCTACAACAATTAATCCCGGAAGGTTTACCCACCGGTACTGGTGATTGTTGCGCCCCCAAACTACTCCACTATGCCGCAATGCATAATTTAAAACCATTGGCAATGGCAGAATTTTGGTGGGGGCCATCCCAATACGCTTCGGATAAGACAAATCGATCTACATTAAACCCTGTAGAGGAGGGGGGGGGGGGGGGGGGGGGGGGGAGACGCGCCATGGCGCGTCTCTACATGCCCAAAATTATGACGAAAAAGCCTTAACCGAACCGTATGGGGGGCCATCCTCTATGAATCAGGATAAAATTCAAGGAGAATTTTACGGAGCCTGTGTTGAACGCTGTCAGCCTTTAATGGGGTTTTTGCTGTCGGGATTGCAATCTAACCTCTGTAGGGAAGAGGGAGACATTCCGATTCAATACTGCTCGGATAAGACAAATCTATTGACATTTAAACCATGTAGAGACGCGCCATGGCGCGTCTCTACAGAGCAAAATTATGACGAAAAATTCTTAACCGAACCGTATTGGGTTCCGATTCTCTACGAAGACAAATGGCTGATTGTTGTTAACAAACCCCCAGGATTATTATCAGTTCCTGGTCGTTATCGCGACACTCAAGACAGTGTTCTGAGTCGTTTACGCTATCTTTTACCAGATGGAATCACACTTACTGCTGTACATCGCTTAGATCAACAAACCTCTGGTATTCTTTTATTGGCACGCGATCGCCAAACTGATCGCCAACTAAGTCAGCAATTTCAACAACGCCAGGTTCACAAAATTTATGAAGCGGTGCTTGCTGGTACTGTAACCACTAACCAAGGTGTCATCGAGCTACCATTGTGGGGTGATCCTCAGAATCGCCCCTATCAACAAGTAAATTGGCTGTACGGAAAACCTAGTGTGACTAAGTACCAGGTAATTGGTAAACAAGCAAACTACACTCGTGTAGAATTTATCCCGCTAACAGGACGCACTCATCAATTGCGAGTTCATGCTGCTGACTCAAGAGGACTTGGGATTCCAATTTTAGGCGATCGCCTTTATGAATGTAGTGCAGAGGCGAGTCGGTTACATCTGCACGCCAGGGAACTAAGTTTTGAGCATCCCCAGTTAGGTGAAAGACTACATTTACAGACAAAAACCCCATTTTAAGACAATACGATTCAGTTAAGGATTTGGACTTTGGACAAAAAGAAGCTGGTTAGCGAATGATATTCGCTAACACAAAAATAGGTATAATAAATTACCCCAGTTTTTCAACTCAGGACTTACGCAACTGGCACAAAATCAGCACTGTAATCGCTCTAACATTTGAGTGAATTTATTAGGATGATGCACTCAAACTAACGCTTTTTGTAGTATATTTGTAGTCTGTTGATGCTAGGCGGTAGTTAGTATGACATCTGTATATAAATACAGCAAGCTTGCCAATGCAGAAGATCTGAAAAGATTAGGGGAAATCCTTGATCAATGTTTTATTGGCACGCGAGAAGATGTAGAAAGTTACATTAACATTATTGGTGTAGACAATTTCCGTATCCTCCATCAAAAAGAACAAATTGCTGGTGGACTGGCAATTATGCCAATGGGACAATGGTGGGGTAGTCAGCGTGTACCGATGGGAGGAATTGCTGCTGTTGGTATTGCTCCAGAATACCGTGGAACCGGAGCAGCCATCACGATGATCCAACACACTCTCAAAGAACTCCATACTAGGAATGTACCTATTTCTATTCTTTATCCTGCCATTCAGCGCCTCTACCGCAAAGCAGGATATGAACAAGCAGGAAGCTTTTGTGCTTGGGAAATTCCTAGTGAAACTCTTTCCACCACAGAACAACTACTTCCTGTTGTGCGGGTTGGATTTGATATTAAAATCTTGAATCAACTCTATCAGCAAAAAGCCAAATTAATTAATGGACATCTAGACCGATATCAAGCAATCTGGGACATGTTGATCGAACCAGACGAAAAGGAAACAGTCTACACTTATTTAATAGGTTCAGCTAATCAACCTGAAGGTTACATTATTTTCAGCCAACACCGGACGGAAGATGGTTCGATTTTGAGAATTAAAGATTGGGTATTGCTGACAACTGCGGCGTTACAATCTTTCTGGAATTTGATCGCCAGTCATCGATCGCAAATAGACAAAGTACGATGGCGTAGTTCTGTTGTTGATTATTTAGGATTACTGCTACCAGAGCAAATAGCCAAGATCAAATCAACAAAGCGCTGGATGCTGCGAGTGATCGATGTTGTGAAGGCGCTAGAGATGCGAGGTTATCCACCGACAATAGAAGCTGAACTACATCTGGAAATTCAAGATGATTTGTTTGCTGAAAATAACGGTAAATTTATTCTTGCTGTCTCGAACGGGCGTGGGGAAGTGATAAGTGGTGGGAAAGGCGAGTTACAGCTAGATATTAAAGGACTAGCACCCCTCTACACAGGCTTATTTACACCCCAGCAGTTACAACTAGCCGGAAAATTGACTGCAACAGAATCAGCACTTCTAGCAGCTACACAAATATTTACAGGTGCATTTCCTTGGACGCCAGATTTCTTCTAAATGTTGTTGGTTGTTTGTTGTTTGGGATCTTAACAATCAACAATGAACTACCAACCACAAACAAGGTTAAGCAATGACTAAAATTCATCAAACATCTGGTCGCTGGCGTTTAGGGCTAGCATTGTCGCTAGTGACTGTTTTTTTATGGGGAATTCTACCGATCGCTTTATCAGTAACATTACAAAAAATAGATGTATACACTATCACGTGGTTTCGTTTTTTGATCGCATTTGTTTTGCTAGCAATTTATTTAGGTATACAGGGGAATTTACCTACACTTACACGACTACGTTCTACTTCTTGGAAACTATTAGCGATCGCAATAATTTTCTTAGCTAGTAATTACATTCTTTTCCTGCAAGGTTTGATGTTAACTTCACCTTCCAACGCCGAAGTATTGATCCAATTAGCGCCTTTGCTCATGGGTTTGGGAGGTTTAGTGATTTTTCGAGAACAATATACACTGGCTCAGTGGCTTGGTTTAGGAATTCTAACTTTTGGTTTGATTTTGTTTTTTCACGAACAACTTTTGCAATCATTTATAGGAATTTCTC
Source organism: Nostochopsis sp. (assembly GCA_051172755.1). Lineage (GTDB taxonomy): Bacteria > Cyanobacteriota > Cyanobacteriia > Cyanobacteriales > Nostocaceae > Pelatocladus. Next base: position 116,704 of record JBMNDX010000002.1, read on the forward strand.
AATCCGCTAATTCCTCTGAGATATATCTAGAATTTAACGGTTATAAGATTATTATTCAGTCGGGTCAAAAATATTTAGTTGGTAGTAGCTTAATTGTACTATCAGCAGCTACCTGGGCAGTTTATGCTTTAGCTCAGAAACAGCTATTAAAATCTTTATCTTCTGCCAATATCATGTTGATTATTTATGGAGTATGTACTTTATTTTTCTCTGTATTTGCAAAGCCAAAAACTATTTTCCTACTTGACTATTTTCATTTGGGAATATTATTTTTTTGCGCTTTAAATACTCTCATTGCTTATGGTGCTTTTTCGGAGGCTTTGGAACACTGGGAAGCTTCACGAGTCAGTGCTGTATTGGCTTGTACGCCGATTGTTACTTTGTTTTCAGTAGGATTTGTATCAGTAATGTCACCTAATTTAATTGCTTCTGAACAATTAACTTTGGTAGGAATATTAGGAGCAGTTTTAGTGGTAATTAGTTCAATAGCGATCGCCTTGAATAAAGGCTAGTTGAATTGTATTTATTAAGTACTTTTACTGTTGCGCAAGTCAAGTTAATAACATTCTAATGGTTATAGATTGTATTACCTAAGCTTATGTTTTTTTTATTTGATATGATGACATAGTTAGCATCAGCTAACTACTTCGATTGAAGACTTAGTAAGTAGCTCAACTTACTCAGTAGACTTGATAAAATTTCAATTTTGAGATTCAAAATTCCAGAAAGCTGCAAAAATCGAATATATTCAGAGGCGCATCAGAAAAACTAAAATCAGGGTGTAGAAATGACTACAACACTACACGCCTCGTCAACAACATTACTGTATACCTTTGAACCATGAATAGCTTGTTTGGCAAGTGGATCAGCACCATCAGAAAAAATTGGCTGTTGCTGGTTCTCTCGACGGTGCTACCGACATTTGGGCTGAGTTATTCAGCCTCAAGCGCAGAACGGATTTATGGTTCTTATTCGGCCATAGAACGTTCTGTGTCTGTAACAGCTTTAGAAAACTTCGCCACCAATGGCGTAGCAAATGAAGAATTAGCGGCTTACACCCAATTTCTGAAACCAGAACAGCTTCAGGAGTTGCGCCGAACATTAGTTAGTCCGATTAAAGTTCATCCTGTGGCCATGTCACAGTTTCTTTATACACCGCAGGGAGAATTTTTGCTCAAACGCTTGGGAGAAGTCATTAGAACCGAATCTCGCCAGCCAGAACCAGGATTTCATGCTTTGCGTGCAGCATTAATTTTAGCCACCAATGAACCAGAGGGCTTAACATTATTAAATTTGGTACGGAAGTATCCCAACTCCAGTATTCACCTTGACTTAGCGCGTACCCTTGGTATAGCAGCAGAACTGGAAAAAATGGTGAATGACACCAAACGTGCTGTAGAAGCAGTTTCTCAAAAATCAGCAATAGAAGCCGCTAGTATTCCGCCATCGTTTAATCTTTCCGAATTGCCAGATATACGGCGTCCGGGAAAATTTGATGTAATGCAAGACTCGTTGAAAAATGTAGACGGTGCAAGAGGGCGACAAAGACTTTTGTTGAGCGATATTTATATTCCCAAAACTCACACTAAAGTTCCCGTAATCGTCATCTCTCATGGGTTAGGGACAGACAGCAGCAACTTTCAATACTTGGCTAAGTATCTAGCCTCCCACGGTTTTGCTGTCATCCTTCCCAATCATCCAGGTAGTGGCACTCAACAATTGCGATCGCTACTTAACGGTAGTGCAAATGAGATATCAGAAGCAGAGGAATTTTATAACCGTCCCCTTGATATAAAATATATACTAGACCGCTTAGAGAATGATCCTAATTTTAAGAATCGACTTAACTTACAACAAGTCGGTGTCATTGGACAATCCTTTGGTGGTTATACAGCTTTGGCTTTAGCTGGCGCCAAGATTAACTTTGAACAATTAGACAAAGACTGCAATCCAAAAAGACTCCAGCAAACTTGGAATATGTCTTTGCTATTCCAGTGTCATGCCTTAGAATTACATGGCAAGAAATATGGTATTAACTATAACTTGCGGGATGAGCGAGTCAAAGCTGCGATCGCAATTAATCCAATCACCAGCAGCATATTTGGTGAAGCAGGCTTAAGTCAAATTAAAATTCCGGTCATGGTAGTTGCTGGGAGCGATGATACAGTAGCACCAGCTTTATATGAGCAAATACAACCCTTCTCCTGGATTACCTATTCTCACAAGTATCTGGTTGTGCTTGCGGGCGGCACACATTTTTCTACTATTGGTGATAGTAGTAATCCTTCTAACCAAATCCCATTACCTTCAAGCTTAGTGGGAAATGATCCCAGACAAGCACGTCGTTATCTCAGTATTTTGAGTGTACCTTTCTTGCAAACTTACGTAGGTGGTATGTCAAAATACTCTCCCTATCTAAATGCGGCCTATGCTCAATCTATTTCTAACCAGAAGATGAGCTTGAGTTTGATTGAGTCTTTGACTCCCAATGAATTGGCAAGGCTACACAAAAGTAATTAGAGCATAAGACATCTGGTGAAATTAATTATGCGTTACCCACAATCCTTGTAGAGACGCGTGTAATTTCACGTCTCTACATCATTTCCGGAGATGTCTATAGAGAATTTTTGCGATCGCACTGCCATTAATAGACATCTGGTGACAATGAATGTAGAGACGTTATATGTAAGGTCTCTAACGTCAGTTCAGGTTAAGGAGATTTATTCAACCTTGACTCGCTCAAACCTAAATTTTGAGTAACGCAGATCGTTCTTTGAGTAACGAGAGGGTGCGTTCGGAGGTCTTTATGTTTTCCTCAAAGCCTACCCTAATGACTTGCACGGCTTCTACTGTCAGTTCTTTAGCAAATTGGCCAGCGCCTGCTTTCAAAACCTGAGTCAGCTTTTCGGGATCATTGTCAGGTAGAAGTGTCGTCATTCTTGCCAACATGCTGCCCAACACACCGTACAGGAGATCATCTGCATTCACAGAAGTTTGTAGTAACTCAGTTCCGTTGAGTAAGTCTCCTAACTTTTCGGTACTCGAATTGGCTAATAATGCTCCAGTGATTAATTCCCGAAGTTCCTGTGAGCCTCTTGCTAGATTGAGAAGTTGAACTGCATCACGACCTAGACCGACGAAATCGCGCCAATTTCTTAGTTTCGGAGTTTCTAACAGTTCTTCAGCAATCCGGGGATGGAACCGAATTGCAACCAAATCCCACCATAAGCGGCACCAGATACGATTGGCAGGTTGTAACCAAGACACGATGTTGCGATAGTAGGCATAAATTTTGTTCAGCGCTGGGGAAGGCGTGAACGTTCCACTGCCCGGTGTTCCGCCACTCCAGGTTCCCAATCCATTGCGAGGTGCTTCACCGGTTCCATCTAAGTTGATATTGACAAAGTGATGCCAAGTCGAGTCGCAGACAATTCGTCCAGGTCGCTGTGTTTTTCCAGGATAGGGCTGTGCTAAACGACCGTCATAGGCAGAGATAACTCCAAACATCTGAGGATGCACTGGCGGCTTCCAGACACTATTGAGCACGGAACGCCCACCAGAAACTGCGTAGGCAACTATTTCGCTGCCTACGCGCTGTCCTGAAGCAACTGAGGGACGAAACTCCTCAAAATTTTGTCCTGCGAGCGTATACGTTCCCCCCAAGACTGCTGCATTCGTTACGGCATAGCAAACACTCTCATGAGGATGATCGGGCAATACATCAATATCTTGGGTGAAGCCACTTGCACCGACGGCTCCGGTTCGCGTTACCGTTGCACCCGGCAACATGAGTAAAGGATGAACCGTTGCATTCCAGCGCTCTGCGCCACTTGCAGAGACAACTTTGTAATTGGGATAGATACGCTGCGCAATACTATCCGATTGGTCTGCAAACTCGTACAGTCCATTTGCACCTGGATCAACGACGGTATCAATTCGATTCACTGCAATTTCTGGAGATTCACTACCCATAGGGATGTTGTTCCATTCACGCATATGACGAATTCGCGGTAACGAACCTGATAGTCCTCGTCCCAATGAGGCATGATCACCTGTTGCAAAAACACCGCCGCCACTATTCATGAAGTCTGCGATCGCAGCAATTTCTGGATTCGATAATGTGCCTCCGGGATTAATCCCAAATAACCAAATTTGATCGTAGTTGGCGAGGGTGACAGCAGGGGTAGCTGTTGCAAAATTGAACGAGGTCTGAACCGTATAGGTGTCTGTGCCCAAGGTAATCGTAGGAATATGCCCCCCGCGATGTGCCAAGGTCAAAGCAGGTTTGTTCGTAACACCGGTGTCTTGAGTAATGCCATATAGAAAGCGCCACAGGCCAAAGCCATCATTGGGTCTGAAGTTTAGGCCTCCATCAGCAACCACCAAAATGCGAGGTTGGCAAGGACGACGGAGCGCTGTGATTACGTCTAGATCGATCTGGGCGACTAATCCAGTATCTAAAATGCTTGCGAGTTGCATCAATGCTCTCCTAAGTAATTTTTGATCAATGAGATGGGTTTTGTTCAATCTTAATAAATCGTGAGTACTTTTCGGTAGTACCCCCACGGATAGTATTAATTATACGTAGAAAATATATTGATCTTTGTTAAGTATATTGATAATTTAAGCTTTGTATGGTGAGGTTTTAGGTCATTTGTTCTTTCAAAAATCAAAGACTAGCCTTGTAGCATTTCTACACAAAAACAACCCCGGCTTCGCAGAAGTGATCGGGGATTTTGAACTTTTTGTTTGTGATTCGCACAAATCTGATGATAAGCATCAATTAATTCATGGGCTTAATTGATTTAAAATAACTAATGATAAACTTTAGAAATTGACATTTTACAAATCTAGTGCATCCAGATAAATATTAAATAGGTAAGGATAATTACGCCACAAAATTGTTGGAGCCAGGAGTGTATGGTTGCACTAACTGATCATGAGAATACAACAAAATCGCCAGGTCGCTTGACCACACAAACGATTGAGATTGGATCGCAGACGATCGCTATTCGTTCTCTTGATTGGGATCGCGATCGCTTTGATATTGAGTTTGGATTGCAGAACGGCACAACATATAATTCCTTTCTGATTCAAGGTGAAAAAACTGCACTAGTTGATACTTCCCACCGCAAATTCCAGGAATTATACTTAGACAGTATCAAAGGCTTAATCGACCTCTCAACTTTAGATTACTTAATTATTAGCCATACTGAACCAGACCACAGTGGTTTGGTGAAAGAGGTATTGCAGTTAGCTCCCCAAATCACAGTAGTCGGAGCAAAAGTTGCGATTCAATTTTTGGAAAACATGGTACATCAGCCATTCCAATCTTTAATTGTCAAGAATGGCGATCGCTTGGATTTAGGCAATGGACATCAGTTAGAATTTGTCTCTGCTCCCAATCTTCATTGGCCAGATACCATTTTTACCTACGACAGCAAAACCCGCATCCTTTATACTTGTGATGCATTTGGGATGCATTATTGTGATGATTATACTTTTGACGAAGATCGAGAACTACTAGAAAAAGACTTTAAATATTACTATGATTGCCTAATGGGGCCAAATGCCCGTTCTGTACTATCTGCAATCAAGCGGATGGAAAAATTAGATGTTGGGATGATTGCTACAGGACACGGTCCTTTATTACAACACTACCTGTCAGACTGGGTGAGTTCCTATCAAAAATGGAGCCAAGAACAAGCAAAAACAGATACCTTTGTTGCTCTATTTTATTGTGAATATTACGGATATAGTGACCAATTAGCAAGAGCGATCGCTCATGGGATTACAAGAAATGGTGTCGCAGTCGAACTGGTAGATTTAAGTACTGCTGAACCCCAAGAAATCCGAGAATTGGTGAGTCAAGCAAGTGGTATAGTAATTGGAATGCCATCCCAATCTGATCAAAATGCTCATGCAGCCTTAAGTACCATTCTCGCAGCTGCCCACAATAAACAAACAGTAGGGTTGTTTGAAACTGGTGGTGGGGAAGATGAACCAATTTATCCCTTGCGGAATAAATTTCAAGAAATAGGACTGACTGAAACTTTTCCGCCGATTCTGATTAAAGAACCACCCACACAAGTAACTGAACAAATGTGTGATGAAGCGGGAACTGATATCGGACAATGGTTAATGCGCGATCGCACGATTAAACAAATCAAAACCCTAGATAATGACTTAGAAAAAGCATTGGGAAGGCTTAGTAGTGGACTCTATATTATTACTGCTCAAAAAGGCGATGTTAATAGTGCTATGTTAGCTTCTTGGGTGATGCAAGCAAGCATGAATCCTTTAGGAGTCGCCATTGCAGTTGCTAAAGATCGCGCCATTGAATCTTTATTGCATGTAGGCGATCGCTTTATTCTCAATGTCTTAGAGGAAGACAACTATCAAAGCTTAATGAAACACTTCCTCAAGCGTTTTCCCCCTGGTGCAGATCGGTTTGCAGATATCAAAACTTACTCCGCTAGCAATGGCTGTCCTATTTTGGCAGATTCCTTAGCATACATGGAATGCGAAGTCACAACTCGCATGGAGTGCAGCGATCACTGGATTATTTACAGCAGTGTCCATACTGGTAGAGTCGCCAAACTAGACGCCCTCACCGCCGTTCACCATCGTAAGGTGGGAAACCATTATTAACTGGGGTGTAGGGGTACAGGGGTGTAAGAGTGTGAGGCTTTGGGCGAGGATTTGATCGCAGGGATGTTTCCCCTACATCCCACCCCCTTACACCCATCTCGACAAGTTACCTTCATGGGAGTTATGACATAATGCTATTGCTGAAAAATGTGCCTGTCAAAGCTGTAAAGCGAGAAAGTTGGTTGAATCTGGGACGCATTGTACAAACACTGGAATTTGTTCAGGATTTAATAGTGATTTCTTTGTGCATCGGGCTATTTAGCTTTATGGTGCTGCAAATCTGGACTATGTTCCTTTCTCTGATTCCCCCGATTCATTTCCACACTGTGACAGCAGATATTCTGTCATTGCTGATTTTAGTAGAGTTATTTCGTCTGTTGATTATTTATTTGCAAGAGCAACGGGTTTCAATTGGAGTTGCTGTGGAAGTTTCAATTGTTTCTGTACTCCGAGAAATGATTGTTAGAGGTGTACTGGAAACTACGTTTGTCCAAGTTTTAGCTGCTTGTGCTTTTTTAATGGTATTAGGCGTATTAATGGTTCTGAGAGTATGGCTACCTCCAACCTTTGAAGGTATTGATCCTGAACAGCAAGTCTCGAAGCGTTATAAACAGCGCTTTGCTCAAGAAATAACTGAATTAAATGGTCATTCCAATTATTAATTGCTATTAGCCCAACTACCGATCACTATACCGGCGCAAAGCTTTGCACCTCTACAACCACCAACCTTTACTATGTCTCTCTCAACTATAACCCCAATAATCAGTCACCCTCGTGATGTTCAAGTTGCTGAAATTGGTAATCGGACTTTGATTTTGCGATCGCGTACTTGGGAACGTCTCAAGTTTGAGGTTGAGTACGCCCGTCAAAAGGGTACAACTGCTAATTGTTATTTGATTAAGGCTGATCACACTGCTTTGATTGATCCTCCGGGAGAGTCTTTTACTCAGATTTTTTTGGAAGAGTTACAGAAACACCTAGATTTAACTCGGTTAGATTACATCATTCTTAATCATGTCAATCCTAACCGGATGGCGACTCTCAAGGTCTTGATTGAACATGCACCCCAAGCCAAAATTGTCTGTTCTAAACCTGGTGCTAATGTTCTGAAAAATACCTTTGCTGATCGAGAGTCAAGAATACAGCTTGTTCGTTCTGAAGATACTCTAGATTTAGGTGAAGGACATCAACTGCAATTTGTGACTGTACCAACTCCCCGATGGGCAGATGGAATGTGTACTTATGATGTTGCTACCCGTATTCTTTATACTGATAAGTTATTTGGGGTACATGTCTGTAACGATATCTTGTTTGATGAAGATTGGAAGCAACTGGATGGCGATCGCCGTTACTATTTTGAATGTCTCCACGCTACTCAAGCTAAACAAGTAGAAACAGCTTTAGATAAATTAGCACCTCTCAAAGCTAAATACTACGCTCCTGGCCATGGCCCTGTTGTTCGTTACAGTCTCAGTCGTTTTACTTACGATTATCGCCAATGGTGTCAAGAACAAAAAACCCAGGAATTGCGAGTGGTGTTGCTTTATGCTTCAGCTTATGGTAGCACGGCAAGTTTAGCCCAGGCGATCGCTCAAGGGTTGATTCAAACTGGAGTTGCAGTGGAATCAATTAACTGCGAATTTACAGAACCTAGTGAAATTACTCGTGCAATTGAAGCTTGCGATGGGTTTATTATCGGTTCTCCCACTTTAGGCGGTCATGCACCTACCCAAATCCAAACTGCTTTGGGAATTATCCTTTCTGCGGCGACAAAAACCAAATTGGCGGGTGTGTTTGGTTCTTATGGTTGGAGTGGAGAAGCAATTGATTTAATTGAAAATAAGCTATTAGATGCCAATTATCGTTTCGGGTTTGAAACTATCCGTGTTCGCTTCAGTCCTACTGAGTTCATTATGCAAGAATGTCAGGATGCGGGAGCGGAATTTGCCCAAGTCTTAAAAAAGAAAAAGAAACTCCGCACTTCTCGCCAAGCATTAACGGAAGCACAAGTAGACCGGACAGAACAAGCTGTTGGACGTATTATTGGTTCGCTGTGTGTTTTCAGTACTCGACGCGGTGATAGTCATAGTGGAATCCTCACTTCTTGGGTATCCCAAGCTACCTTTAATCCTCCTGGTTTGATGATTGCGATCGCTCAAGATCAAAATGCCGATGCGATGATTCATCCTGGTGAGCAATTTGTCTTAAATATTCTCAAAGAAGGACGTAACCTCAGACGCTACTTTTCCTACCACAATACTCCAGGTGAGAATCCTTTTACTCAGTTAACAACCACAACAGCTAACAACGGTTGTTTAATTCTGAGCGACGCCCTAGCCTATCTAGAATGTACCGTGCAACAACGAACTGAATGTGGCGATCGCTGGTTAATTTATGCCACTGTAGACAAAGGCGAAGTTTTAGAAGCAACGGGTGTCACCGCCATTCAGCATCGGAAATCAGGTAGTCATTATTAATACAAGACGGAGGGTAGAAAGGCCCCTGCCGGTTCATTATACAGACCGAGGCTCATCAACGTTGCGGTCTGGGTGACACGCAGTCCATGGTTCAAACACCAACGGAACAGGTCGGCGTTACGCATCGGAACATAAAAGCCCGACCCAGTGAACTCTGGAGTTGCTCCAATCAGCGCCTTTAAGTCCTCGTTGTTCTCGCCAACAGCGTGACAGAGGAAGCCAATTTCGCTGGCGTAGCCTGATACGCGCCCATCACACTCGACAAGCGTTGCTGTGCCTCGCCCGACAGCTACCTTTAGTTCGCCCGCCCGGTCATGACCATGAATGCGATAGCAGAGTTGATTACACGCAGCAAGGTCTGCTTCAGTTACTGGGCGAACGGTACGGCCGGGTATCGTCAAACCGAGCGGCTGTCCTTGAAGGCTCGCCAATGGCTCACGCACATCGAAGCCGAGTTTTGTGTATAGGGAAAGCGATCGGCTGTGATACGCGGCTTGAACGAGCCGCACACCGACGAACCGTTTTTCTTGTGCTCTGTGTAAAACATATTCCATTAGGCGGCGACCAACCGACCTGTTTTGTGCGGCGGGGTCTACGGTAATGGGGCCGACCCCGGCGATAGTGTCACCTTCCCACAAAAAGTTGCTGCCGATGACACGCCCATCTTCAGCCTCGGCCACGACCGAATAAATCGCCGGGTTCGCTAAAATTTCGGTCAAAATTTCTGCCCCGATCTCCGCAGAAGCAAAGTCGGGTACAAAGCCATGCTGTTCCGCAATAGCACGGAATCCTTCATACATAATGGTGCCACACTTTACTGCGTCGTCGGGTCGTCCTCCACGCAGCATCACCGAAGATGTTTGTTCAAATACTTTATCCATCATGAAAAACCTTTCAAGTGAATGGGATGTAGAGACCTAGCGATGCTACGTCTCTACACAATCGTGAATTGTAAATTCATCCGCATGATTCAGCAATGCCAAAATTTTTCTGTATTTCATGCAAATAAGATCGCCATAAGGATAACGGGGATTACGGAGTAGGAATTAGATTAGGACTTACAATGATTGAAGCAGAAAGCCCATGAGGGACAGTCGCACAGCGACAAATGCCGTCCTTTAGGCATGGGATGCAAAGAGTGCCACCTTTAGGTGCAGTCTTTATTTTTAAGTGAACGTACCCACTCACGAACTAGGTCTGTCTTAGTTCGTTTTGTTTTTTCTGCATAGTCTTCTAAAATTCTTAGCTCATTAATAGGCATCCGAATATGTAAATTAGCTTCTGACTTAGGCATAAAAGTGTTGCAATAACTAACACATATATGCTAACATTAATTTATCGTCAACAGGTCGAAGCGATGCTAGTTTTAGAAGCTAAGTTAAAAGGTAAGCAAAGTCAGTACAACTTAATAGATGAAACCATTAGAACTGCTCTGTTTATCCGCAACAAAGCTCTAAGACATTGGATAGATAACAAAGGTGTCGGCAAGAATGATTTGCAAAAGCTTTGTGCTGTTTTAGCCAAGGAATTTGACTTTGCCAACAACCTTAATTCTATGGCACGTCAAGCTTCTGCTGATAGAGCATGGTTTGCAATAACTCGTTTTTATGATAATTGCAAAAAGAATAAACCAGGTAAAAAAGGATTTCCGCGATTCAAAAAGCGTGGGCATTCTGTAGAGTACAAAACATCAGGATGGAAGCTTTCTGCTGACAGAAAATACATAACATTCACAGATGGTTTTAATGCTGGAAAATTTAAACTTGTTGGTACTCGTGACCTAAGTTTCTACTCTGTTAAGCAGATTAAGCGTATCAGAATAGTTAAGCGCGCTGATGGTTATTATTGCCAATTCTGTGTTGATGTAGAACGCAAAGAACAACATCAACATGATGGAAATCAAGTTGGAATTGACGTGGGTCTAGAGTTTTTCTACACTGATTCTGAAGGAAAGACGGTTGAAAATCCTAGATTATTGCGTCAAGCTGAGAAATCTTTAAAACGCAAACAACGTCAAGCTTCAAAAAGTAAAAAAGGTTCGTCTAATCGCCGTAAATCTGTTAAGAAGTTAGCTAAAAAACACCTCAAGGTAAGTAGACAGCGTAAAGATTTTGTTGTTAAGACAGCAAGAACGCTTGTCCAGTCTAACGACTTGGTAGTCTATGAGGACTTGCAGGTAAAGAATATGGTCAAGAACCATCATTTAGCTAAATCTATCAGCGATGCATCATGGTCATTGTTCACTGACTGGGTGGACTACTACGCCAAGGTTTTTGATACTTGGGCGATAGCAGTAGCACCGCACTACACCAGTCAAGATTGTTCAGTTTGTGGAACACGAGTTAAAAAATCTTTGTCTACTCGTACTCACAAATGTCATTCTTGCCGAACAGTCATGCACCGTGACCATAATGCAGCTAGACAAATACTGGTGAAAGGACTTAAAAATACGGTAGGGCATACCGGAATCAACGCTTCTGGACAGAACGACCTCTGCTTAGGTGGGGAAACTCCTCTAAGTAAGTTGGCTGGATGAAAGAAGAATCCCGTCGCCTTCAAGCACGGGAGTGTCAATCATTACCACCTCCGTGATACTATAAGAACTCTGAGTGTACTCAATTAAAATGGCTAATTTACGTCGCTACACGCAGGTTTCACTATTTATTTTTCATCTGTGTTTTTCTGCATTACTGTTTTACAACCACAAACAGGTAGCAGCTACCGTGAGCTTACCGCTACGCACCAAAAAAGCTATGGTGGTGTCTGCTAATCCCTTGGCGAGTGACGCAGGTTTGCAAATGTTACGCAAGGGTGGTAATGCAGTTGATGCAGCTGTCGCGACGACTTTTGCTATTTCTGTGGTGGAACCGTTTTCAGCAGGAATTGGCGGTGGTGGTTTTTTGCTGTTTCGCGATGCTAAAACCGGAGAAATTAAAGCTTTAGATTTTCGTGAACGCGCACCCCTGAAAGCAACAAGAAATATGTATTTGGATGCTCAGGGTAAGGTGCGTCCAAACTTGAGTATAACTGGTCACTTAGCAGTAGCAACACCAGGAACGGTAGCAGGACTATACGCAGTGCATCAACGTTATGGTAAGTTACCTTGGGCAGAGGTTGTCAAACCTGCGATCGCTCTTGCTAAAGATGGGTTTATCCTGAGTCCTGAGCTGAGATGGCGCTCGATCACAGCTTACGAAGATCGCAAGCAAGCAATTCTCGCTAACCCACCTGCACGATCAATTTTCACTCGCAATGGGGAATTTTATCAACCTGGAGAAAAACTGGTACAGCGTGACTTAGCAAAAACTTTAACAGAGATATCCCAGAATCCACGTAGTTTTTACACTGGAAATATTGCCCGTGCTATTGCTGCTGACATGGCAAAAAATGGTGGTTTGGTAACTCTGGAAGATTTGAAATCTTACAAACCTATCTGGCGTACTCCTGTTTGTGGTAATTTTCGTCAAGCACGAGTTTGTTCAATGCCACCTCCTTCTTCTGGAGGTATACATTTATTAGAAATATTAAATATTATCGGTTCTACCGATTTAAAATCTTTAGGTTGGCATCATCCTGATGCAATCCATCTGATAGTGGAAGCAATGAAAATTGCTTACGCCGATCGCTCAAAATTGTTAGGCGATCCTGATTTTGTCAAAGTACCTGTACAACAATTGATTAGCTCTGCCTATGCCCAACTGCGGCGATCTGAAATTATGATGAATAGGGCTAGACCGGCAAAGGAAATTCAGCCTGCTACTATGAAAATGTTAGAACAGAATCTTACTCCTCAACCTGTTCTGGGCAAGCAAAAGCAGGGACTTATCCCTTATATTAATAATTTTCTTACTACTCGCAACACCCAGGAAACATTCTATAAACCTCGTTACGAGTCTACAGAAACAAGCCATCTTACCGTTGTAGATGCACAACGCAACGCCGTAAGTCTGACTTTTACTATTAACTTGGGGTTTGGTGCTGCTGTCGTCGCTGAGGGGACGGGAATTGTCCTCAATAACGAAATGGATGATTTTGCTGCTGCGCCAGAGGTTCCAAATGCTTTTGGTTTAATCGGTAACGAAGCTAATGCGATCGCACCACGCAAAACACCTTTATCTAGCATGACTCCCACCATTGTCACAGAAAATGGTCGCCTGCGCCTAGCAGTGGGTGCGCCTGGTGGGGGAACAATCATCACTCAAGTGCTGCAAGTCATCCTGAATGTATTAGAGTACAAGATGAATGTCGGTGAAGCTGTTTCTGTCCCCCGCATTCATCATCAATGGCTTCCTGATGAATTGCGAGTCGAACCTTTTGGTTTAGATACTCTCACCTTGGCAGAATTACAGCGTCGAGGACACAAAATTAAACAAACTCAGCCTTGGGGAAATATTAACGCGATCGCAGTTACATCTGACGGAAGTTTAGAAGCAGCAGCCGATCCTCGTGGTGAAGGTTCCCCAACAGGCTATTAATCCAACAAATCTGGTTCTTGTCGCACAATCATTTCGTACAAAGGTTGAAAACTAAACCAGCCCATGTAATGAGAACCTACCTGGCTTTGTGCTATCCTGGCGTACTCATGTTTGATTAGCTCTGGTTTACCAGCTGCTTCTGCTAATAATTGGGCTTGACAGGTGCGTTCCATTGTGATAAAATACCATGCAGCCTCGTCAACTGAATGACCGACAGTGAGCAAGCCGTGATTTCTGAGAATGACAGCTTTATTATTACCCAGACTTTGAGCAATGCGTTTAGCCTCTTCCAGTTCCAGAACCACACCAGTATAATCATCGAATAAGCTGTGATCTTCGTAGAACATGCAGGCATCTTGGGTAAGGGGGTCAAGCAAACGACCCAAGCTAGACCAGCTTTTGCCATAGAGCGAGTGAGCATGAGCTGCTGCAACCACATCAGGACGAGCTACATGAACTTGAGAATGAATCGTGAAAGCCGCTTGATTGACGGGGCGATCGCCGACAATGACATCACCTTGATGGTTAACTAAAATCAGGTCACTGACTCGAATTAAACCGAAGTGCATACCAAAAGGGTTGACCCAGAAGCAGTCCAGTTGTTCTGGATCACGAGCAGTAATATGACCTGCAATACCTTCGTCAAATCCAAAACGAGAAAACAAGCGAAACGCCGCCGCTAGCCGTTGCTTGCGATCTAGGCGTTCTTCTTCAGGTGTAGAAAAAACTGGAGGTTGGGGAAGATTAGGTTTCTCGATAGAGATAGCTTGCATTTTGCCCACCTAATATTATGATTATTTGCATTCAAAAGTCTATATACTCTGAGTATACTTATGTGGGATTACGACCACCTATTCAAAATAATTGCAGAATTGGTAATGCACCACTCTCCTAGTGGTGTTGAAACAGAAATTAACCAATACTTGATGCAGAGATTTACAGACTTGGGAGTCAAAGCTTGGTGCGATCGCGCTGATAACATCATTGCCAAAATACCCGGCAAAAATCCTGACCGAGTGATCGCCATCACTGCTCACAAAGATGAAATTGGTGGAATCGTGAAAACCATTGGCGAACAGGGTAAAATCGAAATCCGCAAACTGGGTGGTTCATTTCCGTGGGTTTACGGTGAAGGTGTCGTTGATTTACTAGGAGATAATGCAACTATCAGTGGAATTCTCAGTTTTGGTTCCCGTCACGTTTCTCACGAATCACCACAAAAAATCCAGCAAGAAGATACTGCTGTGAAATGGGAAGATGCTTGGATTGAAACAAAATGTACTACTGCCGAATTAGAAGCAGCTGGCATTCGACCAGGAAGTAGAATGGTGATCGGTAAGCATCGCAAGCATCCAATTCGGCTAAAAGACCATATTGGCAGTTATACATTAGACAATAAAGCCTCTGTAGCAATTTTGTTAGCTCTGGCAGAAAAGATCACACAGCCAGCAGCTGATGTATATTTGGTTGCATCAGCAAAAGAAGAAGTGGGAGCAATTGGGGCGCTTTACTTTACTCAAAACCAGCGCTTAGATGCTTTAATTGCTTTGGAGATTTGTCCTTTATCGTCAGAATACCCCATTGAAGACGGTAAAAGCCCTGTAATTTTGTCTCAGGATGCCTATGGAATTTATGATGAAACTCTAAATGGACAATTACACCAATCTGCCAAACAATTAAATATGCCAGTGCAACTTGCAATCTTAAATGGTTTTGGTAGCGATGCTTCTATTGCGATGAAATTCGGTCATGTCGCCCGCGCAGCATGTTTAGCCTTCCCCACACAAAACACCCACGGATACGAAATTGCTCACTTAGGAGCGATCGCCAACTGTATTGATTTGTTGCAAGTCTTCTCTCAATCATTTGTTGGTTGTTAGTTGTTGGTTGGTGGTTGTTGGTTGTTGGTTGGTGGTTGTTGGTTGGTGGTTGGTGGTTGGTGGTTGGTGGTTGGTGGTTGGTGGTTGGTGGTTGGTGGTTGGTGGTTGTTTAGTTGTTGGTTGTTGGTTGTTGGTTGTTGGTTGGTGGTGGTAGTGACAAATGACAAATGACCATTGACAAATGACCATTGACCAATGACCAATGACCAATGACAATAATCCCAGAGTGCTTGATAAAAGGTGTCAGCAAACCAATGTCTAAGACCGTCGCCGATGTAATGAGTCGTGACCCCATTTTAGTCCGACCCGAAACTCCTTTGAAGGAAGCTATCCAAATTCTGGCAGAACGACGCATCAGTGGTCTACCTGTTGTAGATGACGCCGGTAAATTGGTAGGTATTATCTCGGAAACTGATTTAATGTGGCAAGAAACAGGTGTTACGCCTCCAGCGTATATTATGTTTCTCGATAGCGTGATCTATTTAAAAAACCCAGCTACATATGATCGCGATTTGCACAAAGCTTTGGGACAAACCGTTGGAGAAGTGATGAGTAAACACGCTATCACTGTTTCGCCTGATAAAAGCTTAAGAGAAGCAGCCAAAACCATGAGCGATCGCAACGTTCACCGTTTACCAGTTCTTGACAGCGAGGGTCAAGTAATTGGTATTCTTACCCGTGGTGATGTCATTCGAGCAATGGCCGCAGGTCAAGATTAATAATTGGTTGGTTGCTGTTGGTTGGTTGTTGGTTGGAAAAATTACCAAGCAAACACTAACTAACGACAATCAACAAAATACCTTTAAAAAAAGTGAGATAAATAAATGAGTGTTAATCCTGAATCTGTAAAACAATTACTGATTTCTGAGGATTTGGGCGATCGCTTACGAGCAGTGAATCAAATTCGCGAACTAGAACCAACAATTGGTTTTGAGTTAATTCAAAATGCTATCAATGACAATAATTCCCGTGTTCGCTACTCAGCAGTTAGTCAGTTTGATACGTTGGGTGGGCAAGATTTAGATTTATCTTTGAGTTTATTACGCGATCGCTTGCTCAATGACCCAGAACCAGATGTACAAGCAGCAGCAGCAGACTGTTTGGGTGCTTTGAAGCTAAAAGCAGCGTTTGAAGATTTGCAGCAGCTTTACGAAACAAGCAACGAATGGATCGTCAAGTTTAGCATTATCGCTACTTTAGGAGAATTGGGTGATCCGCGATCGTTTGAGTTACTCCAACAGGCGCTTTCCTCAGACAACGAATTAGTGCAAACTGCTGCTATTAGTTCTCTTGGCGACTTGGGAAATATACAAGCAATTCCACTTTTAACTCCCTACGCTACAAATCTAGATTGGCAAATTCGCTATAGAGTTGCACAAGCTTTAGGTCGTCTGAAAGGAACAGACGCCAAAAATATATTAGAAATATTGGCGAATGATGAAGTGGAACTTGTTGCAACAGAAGCACAAAAATCTCTAGAAAGTTTCTAAGGGGTGCATTCCAGTTTTTATTCTGTAGCAAAACAATAATCTGTCATTGCACAATCTCGCACTAAGAACCAGTTGATGGGATTACCACGCTCCACTTCGTTGCGCTCGCAATGACAGACAAAAAAGTGGGATGCTCCCGTTTCTAAGTTCAGACTTGTCTTAAAAATGAGTTTAGGGGTGTAAGGATGTAATACCATTTCACTAAAACCTTGATACAAATACAGACGATGTAGAGACGCGTTCGCTTTTAGCGTTCCCGCAGGTTAATTTCGCGTTTCTACAAATTTATATATGTATCGTGATTAATCTGAAATATGTTTATCCTTCATAAATCAATCTATAAAATTTTGTAAATCAAGGTGTTAATGCTATTCAAAATCTCTTGTTTTTTTGATTAAGTAATATTTTCTTTAATGCAAGTATTTTAAGCTACATTCAACTTAAGTATTTTTCCTAAAGTTTTTCTCAAAATCAAGAATAAGTAAATGTTCGGATTTTGAGATGACAATTACTCGGATACGGAAATAACATACGGATATGTTTCAGAACAAACACAAAAGTTTGTTTCTAATCTCCGAAATCATCCTTAGTTATTTCCTATAAATCATGCAAAAAATCTCTGCTTTAACAAAAACACTGATCGCATTATCTGTTGGTTTAGGTATTGCTACTGCTACGCCTTCAGCAAAAGCTGCTTCCCTAGTTCCTCAGCAAGAAGGAGAAGTAAAAACCAACATTGGATGTCTTGATCCGAATCAGTGTATCAACACAGCTTCACTAGGTTATACAGTCACAAGTTTAGATTTTGATGGGGCTGGTGGTTATGGTTTTAGTCGATTATTTGTAGATAGTAGAAGCACTTCTAATACCTATGAAGGACAAGGTCTAAAAGTTAAATTCGGGAAAAAAGATGCGGGTACAAATCCAGCATTAAACGAATATTGGTTCCGTCCTGTAGCGATTAAAGAAAGCGGTAAGTTACCTGAAGGTGGTCAATTAGAAGTCGGTCGCTTCTTATTTAATTTTACTGAAGAAATGTCGGAAGTAACTTTAGACTTTTTTGATGTAGAAGATAAAGGTACTGCTATCTTGTTCCTAAATGGTAAAGATATTACTGATTTAGTTTTACAAGCTGGTAAAAATAACGGTATTCAGTCATTAACTCTTTACGATGTCAAATCTTTTGAAGTGCAGTTGGGTAACGCTTATTCTAGCAAATTCAAAACAGGTGATGGTGTTGATCTTAAAGGAACAGTGGTTCCCAAACCAGTACCAGAACCAGGAAATATTCTCGGTTTAGGTGCTTTGTTAGTATTAGGTACATTCGGTTTGCAACAACGAAAAAAGACCACATCCGTAGCTTAAAACTTGGTTATGAGATTAAGTAATTAGTGAGCTATTGCACAAAGGTTGGAAGCATGAGATGCTCCCCAAAGATTTACTATTTACTCACTGCGTAATTTTTCTAGAAACCCGGTTTATCAAATTTCCGAAACCGGATGTCTATAATCAAGTAAAGTTGTCCTCTTATACCATTAGCTTCAAAAAGGATTGATGTTAAATAAAAATTTCATAATTTAGACATTTATTTTTTTAGATTTCTCCTTCTGTTTAATCTGATTGAGTAGATAGAGTAAATAAGCCCAGCACTTATTTACTTTATACTACTCATTTTTTTCTGAGAAAGTTGTGAAAATTTAGAGATCATATCCCCGACTTCGCACAAGTTGTCAGGGATTTTGTTGTTCACTAATGATCCCTATTTATTCTACGAAAAATCACTTACGTATCCTTTGTAGTAGTCTGCTGTAGCTGCTGTTGCAATACTTCTTGGTTAAGGATTTTTCGTCATTATTTTGGCCATGTAGAGACGCGTTCGCTTTTAGCGTTCCCGCAGGTTAATTTCGCGTCTCTACAGGGTTTAAATGTCAATCGATATGTCTTATGCGAGCAATATTGGTTGCTGTTGCATTTACATTATTATTTTGACTTTCTAGTTATTAACACTTGTAATCCTTGTGAATTTACGGAGTAATATTAGGTTTTTATCTGCAAATCAAGAGAATGTAAAATATTTTTTTCTACTACCCACTTCAGCAAATTATCTATTAGCTTAGTGATGCAATAGCGATACATGATCGTTTTTTACGACGAATTGAATTTAACGGTTGCAGAAGGGGAATCATGCATAAATTTCATTTTTTAACAGCAATGATGGGAACAGCTTTGGGCTTGGGCGTAATTGCTGGTGCGCCTGTTGCTCATGCTGCTTCTCTCATTCCCACACAAGAAGGTGAAATTAAGACTAATCTTGACTGTCTTGATCCAACTAAATGTATTAGTACAAGTTCACTTGGTTACACAGTCACAA
The DNA here is from genome assembly GCA_051172755.1 of Nostochopsis sp. Classification (GTDB taxonomy): domain Bacteria; phylum Cyanobacteriota; class Cyanobacteriia; order Cyanobacteriales; family Nostocaceae; genus Pelatocladus. Next base: position 136,048 of record JBMNDX010000002.1, read on the forward strand.
GTTTAGATTTTGATGGGGCTGGTGGATATGGTGCTAGCCGATTATTTGTGGATGATAGAGCCACTTCTAACACCTATCAAGGACAAAGTTTAAAAGTTAGTTTTGGAACAAAAGATGCAGGTACAAATGCAGGAATCAATGAATACTGGTTACGTCCTGTAGCTGTTACAGAAAGCGGTAAATTACCTGAAAATGGTCAATTAGAAGTTGGTCGCTTCTTGTTTGAATTCACAAATGTAATGTCGGAAATAACTCTAGATTTTTTTGATGTGGAAGATATTGGTACTGGCGTTTTGTTAATCAATGGTAAGCCAGTTGACAATATGATGTCATCTGCTGGACAAAATAATGCTATTCAGGCTTTGACTTTTTACGATGTCAAATCTTTTGAAGTGCAGTTGGGTAATGCTTATTCCAAGAAGTTTCCTAAGTATGGTGATGGTGTGAACTTATCTGGAATCGAGGGAACACCAAAAGCTGTACCGGAAGCGGGAACAACCTTTGGCTTGGGTGCTTTGGTAATAGCAGGTATGTTTGGCTTACGACAACGTAAAAAGATTTTACCAGCAGGGTAAAGGTGATACTGTTTTAGCTGCTGATGTATTCAGCAGCTTTTTTCTTTTTTAACGGTATCGCGGAAGTCCCCACCCTCAATGTACCCAGCTTTGTGGCGATAGGGAGCGGACGGCGACGAAACACCCCCGACTACAATAAACCGTTAGGTTGATGAGGGAGTGGGGTGGCTGAGGGGTCGTCAATCTCCGTGTTTGGTAGTCGGTCAATGTAATCTTCAATTGAAGGACACGCCCCTTTTTCAGCGAAGCAAAAAGGGGTACTTCACCCAAACACTTGTGGCCAAGTATTGACTAAGAAAAACACAACTGCTGCGATCGCCAATACCCCCTGAATTAAATTTCCAACAACTGTACCAACGACAATTCCAATACCAGCTTTGACTGCGATCGCAAAATCTCTTCGGTAGATTAATTCACCGATAATTGCTCCTATTAAAGGGCCAAACAGTATTCCTAAAAGTGGCCCTCCCACAGGCAAAGTTGGTAATAATCCTAAAAACCCAGCAATTAAACCAATAATTGCACCTATTTGTCCCCATTTACTAGCACCTGCTTGTTTGGCGCCCAAATAACCAGCCAATAAATCTACACCAATACTTAAAACTAAAACTATAGCTGTGACAATTAATGGCGCACTAATAGCAGCAAAAGAACCTTTTAGAAATCCCCAAATAATAATAGCTATTAATATTAAACTGGCACCTGGCAAAGCTGGAACCACAGAGCCAATAATACCTACAACCATTAAGGCGATTAGTAATAAGTAAACTATTTGCATAAATTTTTGTTGGTAATTGGTAATTGGTTAATACTTAATTATTTCCTCATACTCTTCATACTCCCAATACTCTTCACCCTATCGTCTCACTCAGGGTGACAGCTAACTTATCAGCAATTCCAGCGATCCAGTTTTCATCTTGTTTGGTATAGCTGCGAGGAGCATTTGCTCCTAAGATCAAAACGCCTTCTTTACCGATTGGTTGACAAATTACTCCTTGAGTATTCTCTGGTAAATAATCAAATTCAATTTTTCCCGGATAGACTTTTAAGGCAACTAAATACACAGGCTGTTGTTTTTCTTGCACTCTTTTTAAAATTGGCCCTGGTGTCACCTCTGATTTTGTGCCTAAAATTCCTCGTCGCAATAAAACTTTACCCTGATAAAAAACTACAAGCGATCGCGTGACTGTATTAGTTAACAATAAATGCGATGCCCAGGCAAGTTCTGTTTTGGTTGTCTGGGGTAAATCAGGAGCAAGTACAAAACCTTCTTCTCCAATTAGTTCTACTGCATCAGGCGATCGCGGTTGTACTTGCTGCCAAAGTAAACCCGTTAAAATCAATACCCCACTCAAAATGACACCCAAGACATCTGTACGAGCTTGAGACTGTGTGATTTCTGGTGTCAGCAAACGGTTGGTTAACAAAAGTACAGCGCCTAACCCCCCCACCACAATGGGTAGACGCCGCAAAATACGGTTTGGATCGGATTTAGCCATGCTTGATCAATGCTGAAAAGTCAAGAGCCAAGAGTCAAAAGTCATTCTCTTTGTCCCTCTTCCCTAGAAACTTATTCTTCTCCCGGTTCTATAATCCGTTGAAAAAGATAACCAGTACCTCTGGCTGTCAAAATCAATTCTGGGTTACTAGGATCATCCTCTAATTTTGCCCGCAGACGAGAAATATGTACATCCACTACACGGGTATCTACATGGCGTTCTGGTGTATATCCCCAAACCTCCTGCAAAATTTCTGAACGAGAGAAAGCCTCTCCAGAACGGCTTACTAGCAGTTCTAGCAAGCTAAATTCCATACCTGTCAAGCGAATACGCTCATCACCTTTGTAGACTTGTCGCTTGTTGGTATCAATTTTGATATTTCCAACATGGATCACTCCAGAACTGGGAATACCAGAAGCGCTGTTTTTATCTACCCGCCTTAGTACTGAACGGATTCGAGCTTCGAGTTCTTTTGGTGAAAAAGGTTTAACTACGTAATCATCAGCACCTAGTTCAAGACCAGTAATCCGGTCAGCAACGTCCCCCAGTGCTGTTAACATAATTATTGGGACATCTGATTCCTTACGCAATTCTTGACAAACGCCGTAGCCATCAAGCTTAGGCATCATCACATCCAAAACTACCAAATCAGGGTCAGTCTTGCGGAAAGTATCCAAAGCTTCTTCGCCGTCGCCAGCAGTGACAACATCATAACCAATCATCGAAAGCCGAGTTTCCAAAATCCGGCGAATGCTGGCTTCGTCATCTACTACCAGAATTTTTTCTTTATGACTTTCCAAGCTAATCAACACTCCTTAACTAAAAATTTTCATGATTAATTTTTCATACCATAATATTAAGATATCATTCCAATCATTACGTTGGAAAAAGCTGTAACTACTTCTATGATTGGATTTTTGTTTTTTTGAAGAATTAAGAAAAAATTAAGATTATTTAATATTATTTAAGAATGGCAAAGCCAAAAACTTATTACGTTTGTAATCAATGTGGTGCAGAATCTCCACAATGGTTTGGTAAGTGTCCATCTTGCGGCACATATAATTCCTTAGAAGAAGAAATTGCTATCCAGTCCTCAACGGATATTCCAAGTCGGGGGGGGAATAGTTGGCGTTCTCAGCAAGGAAACACTAAATCTGCTAAACCAGCAAAGCCACGAGCTTCTTTGAGATTTGACCAAATTAGCGATCGCCAAGTTACGCGTTGGCCCTCTGGTTATGGTGAACTAGATCGAGTCCTCGGCGGCGGTGTTGTTCCTGGTTCGATGGTATTAATTGGTGGTGATCCAGGCATAGGCAAATCTACGCTACTATTGCAAGTATCAAATGAACTAGCTCAGAGATATCGTATCCTCTACGTTTCTGGAGAAGAATCGGGACAACAAGTTAAATTAAGAGCTTCCCGATTAGGTGTTACCAAGCCACTTAACGTAGTTAATAATGGCAATGGCAATGATAATGGTAACACTGGCAACACTGAAGTAACAGAAGAAACACCCATAACCTCAGAAATAAGGCAAATTGAAGGAACAATTGCCGATTTATATGTGTTACCGGAAACAGATTTAGAAGAGATACTAAAAGAAGTAGAATCTCTCAAACCCAATTTGACAGTAATTGACAGTATTCAAACAGTCTTTTTCCCTGCCTTAACCTCTGCACCCGGTTCCGTAGCTCAGGTACGGGAATGTACCGCCGCTTTGATGAAGGTAGCAAAACATGAAGATATTACCATGCTGATTGTCGGACATGTGACCAAAGAAGGAGCGATCGCTGGGCCGAAAGTTTTAGAACACCTCGTAGATACAGTGTTATATTTTGAAGGCGATCGCTTTGCTTCCCATCGGTTATTACGGACAGTGAAAAACCGCTTTGGTGCTACCCATGAAATCGGCATCTTTGAAATGGTGGAACACGGTTTGCGGGAAGTTTCCAACCCCAGCGAACTATTTTTGGGGAACCGTGATGATCCTGGTCCCGGTACTGCAATTGTAGTTGCTTGCGAAGGTACACGCCCCATTGTTGTAGAGTTGCAAGCCTTAGTAAGTCCCACTAGCTACGCCTCCCCCCGTCGTTCTACCACAGGCGTAGACTACAACCGCTTGGTGCAGATTTTGGCAGTATTAGAAAAGCGGGTAGGTGTTCCCATGTCGAAACTGGATTCCTACGTCGCTTCTGCGGGTGGGTTGAACGTCGAGGAACCAGCAGTAGATTTGGGTGTAGCAATTGCGATTGTTGCTAGTTTCCGCGATCGCGTTGTCGATCCTGGAACTGTATTAATTGGTGAAGTGGGGTTAGGTGGACAAGTGCGCCCCGTGTCACAAATGGAACTGCGGTTAAAAGAAGCGGCGAAGTTAGGATTTAAGCGGGCGATCATTCCGAAAGGGCAAAAATTCCCCAGCTTGGACATTGAGATTTTGCCAGTTTCTAAGGTAATAGATGCAATCATTGCAGCAATACCACAGGCTTCGTTAGAGGATGAAGATTTAGAACCAGATGAGGAGTAATAGCCTGTTTCCAATTCCTCTGTTGTAAGGAAAGAGGTTTTATAAACATCTCAAGGAAAATTCATTGTCATGACAGCTAGTATCAGCCAGGAATTACAAATCACTTGGGAAAAATTGCCTGAAGACTATATACTGCCAGATCAGCCTGTGGATAATATTGATCAGCCTCTTTTAGCGGCTGCACTCACTGAAAGCTTGGAAATTGCTAGTAGATTACCTGCAACTGCTTTGACTCCTAGCAATTACGGTATTTGTGCCACTGTCAATGGCAGAATAGTTATTAAAGCACCTGATTGGGCTTATGTATCTAGTATTTATGTAGCACGGGAAGAAGTAAAACGTAGTTACACGCCGCAGTTACAAGGAGATATACCAATCATCGTCATGGAATTTATCTCTGATAGTGATGGAACAGAGTATTCTATCAAACCAACTTATCCACCTGGTAAGTGGTATTTTTACGAGCGTATTTTAAAAGTTCCCAACTATGTCATCTTTGAATCGGACACAGGTAGTCTGGAAGCATATCAATTAGATAGTTTAGGGCGATATATATTGCGATCGCCTGACGAAAATCACCGTTATTTGATTGCGGAAATGAATCTTTCTTTGGGCGTATGGAAAGGAACTCGTGGAAATCGGACAGGTAATTGGTTACGTTGGTGGGATGAACAGGGACAGCTATTATTATGGGGTTCGGAAGTAGCTGAACGAGAACGACAACGCGCTGAACGACTTGCAGCACAATTGCGGATTTTGGGAATAGAACCACAATTGTGATGATAAATGCGATCGCTCAGTAATAACGACAAAATCAGCCAGCGTAATGATAGCGAGAGTCGCCAAGGACGCCAGCGTATGGGATCGTTAAGTTATCCTGTCGGCAAAAATATAAAGGCTCAAAAACTTTACAGATTTTATTTACAACTTATAGTAAATTAATACTAGTACAGCACGGCGTAAATAAGGCACCCATTAGTAATAGACAAAAAGCTTTTATTACAAGCCTTTGCGCCTTCTGCCCTCTGCCGTCGTACTTCTGCCTTCTTGTACTAGTAGTCTAGTAAATTACTTTTAAACGTACAAATGAATTTATTTTTGTATTCAAAAATCAAAGGATGACATATTCAAAACACTTCCCGGATAACTGTCCTCCATCAGAATCGGATATTGCATCGGGGGAGTTTTACAGGTTTCTTAAAAAGGTTCATGAAAAACCGCACGCAAAAGATTTTTTATCTTGGCGGCAAGAATTTCCAGACAAGGAATGTCCTGCGGGTTTATCCGAGTGTCAAGCCTGTGGAGTATCAATTCATTCGTCATTGGATGATGCCAAAAATTTATCTCTTAGAATCCCACGTTTTAGGAATATGAAAATTGCGAAGGGTATTTTGAGTGGCGAACTGGGAAAAATAAAACATACTCCATCAAGGCATGAAAAATCTCATCATACTTGGTGGATACCAGAGGATAGCGAACCCTGGAATGTTTTTGAACTAATTGATGTGAAGAAAGAAGATTCTACTCAAACATAAATATAACAGTTATAAACATGAGTTTTTTGCCGGAAAGGACAATACTAGGGCAACTTGAAATCATAGAAGTTTATGACTTTTATGACAAGCCAGTATTGTTTTCCTGTAAAAATAAATCTGGATTAATTTTTATTGTACTTTGTGTAGATAGTTCGGACTATGCGGAGATATGGTTATATGCTCCCATGTCTTCATCTCGATTTCAGAGTCTAGTCCAAGGTCGAGTTGGACTTAGAGATATATTTATTGATACAGAAGATGCTTTTGTCTATCAGGTAGAAGTTCCTTATGAAGATGGGCTGAATACTATTGTTAAAACTGTTAATTGCAATGAAATACCAGATGAATATTTGCCAGGATTAGGGCAAGTAATTAAATATGAATATAATTGTGATGATACTAATATTGAAACAGTTTCTACACAAAAAGGAAGAGAAATTATAGACTTTGTTTTACAGTTTCCAGAGAAAGAGATTGCAGAAGCTCCTGTAGGGGAACTGGGGTTAATCTTATATTCATTACAAGAAATAATTGATGCTATAGGACAAATAAAGCTAGGGAAATCAGAAAGCCACATCATACAGCCAGAAGTAAAGCAAAAGACTCAAGTAGTTATGTCTGGTGTATTTAGTGGTTCATTTGGGATGCGCCTGGAAGGAATTGTATATGAAGAAGATAGTTTAGGCTTAGGAGAGTCTTTGTTAGGTCAATGCTTAAAAGAATTTATACATTTAATAAATCTTGGATCAAACGCAGATGAATTGCCTGCAAAATTGAATGTATTAAAAAGGAAAACAGCTTTTAAATATACTGAGTTTTTAAAAGCTTTAACTAGAATTGGAATAAGTAAATTACACATAGATTGGGCTTCTCCTAGTAGAAAAGTGCAAACTGGAGAAATAGAACTAGAAACTGTGCTTAAAGTCCTTGATGTCATCAAAAATACTAAGCTGAAAGTAGAAACAGAAATTTTTACTAATGTCAAATTAACTCAGATTAATTACAGTAGTAGAACAACAACTTTACAAGAAGTAGGTTCTAGAAAAAAATACAAATGTTTAATAGCGGACTCTGCTATTAAAGATGTAGAAACGATTAGTAAAACATTAGTGTATGTGGCGACTATTCAAGACTATGTAATATTATCTCCTGTAGTTGATAAGGAAAAGCACGAATATGAATTATTAAGTTTAAAGTTACCAAAAAACTCAGAAAATATCTAAATTAATTTTTAATTTAATTGAGTAGTAGGGGCGCACAGCTAACAGTACATCCGTACAGTTTTGAGTAGGTAGAAACTAAAAAACGTCATCTTCAAACAATATCTTTTCGTTTCTGTAACAACAGTGCCACAATTAAATAAATCAACGTATGCACACCCAAAATTCCCCAATTTAAACCCAAATTCTTCCAAGTTGCATTGTACACATCAGACTTTTCAAAAATATCCATAAGAGAAGGTAAACCTGGGGTATTTTCTGGAACCATTGCATTGACATTGACTAAGGTTCCGTAAGCACCAATTGACCATCTACTAATTGTTAGCCATCCTAATTTAGCTGCTAAACCTGTCATTTTAAATAGCACTCCTGAGAGAATGATTTGGGGAATCATAATTAAGGGAAGAATGCTATTTGCTTCGTTTTCTGTTTTGACTAGGGCAGATATCATTAAACTGAAGCTAACACTAGCTAGCAGGGTTAAAAAAGTAGTAATTCCTAAACCCAAGAACCAAGGTATGAGATTAGATTCTGGAGATTTAAAACCGATTAATACAGCTGCAATAATTAATAATGTTTGCAAAAATACTAAGCTGGAACGAATTGCAACTTTAGAACCCAAGTAAGGAATTAAACCCAAGTTAATCAGTCGTTCTCGCGCATAAATAGCTGCTTCTTTAACAATTTCTCTTACGGAACTAGAAAGCCCTACCCAAATTCCTATACAACTAAAGATGAACAGTACTTTGAGTGCTAAAGGCCCTTGGGTGATTTCTGCGGGGTTGAGTTTTTTGAGGGGTGTTTCGTCTCGTAATATCCAAGCTGTTAGAGCGATCGCAATCGGCCCTGATAATGACGATAAAATTATACTCGTGCGATCGCGCATCACTAATTGCAGATATCGCTGACTCAACAACACCAGTTGCTTAATTGGAGATATGCCTGTGTGAATGCGATCGTCGGCTTTTGATGTACTATCTTTACCAGGCTTTAACTGTGATTTTACGTATTTCTGGCATTCTGACGACCTTTCGTATTTCTGCGACCAATGATCAATTGTTGATGCAACGTCTTTGCCATTACTGCCTTGATCAAGTTTGATATAAATATCTGAAAAATACTTTAAGTCTTCTGAGGGCATTTCAAAAAAGCCCAGTGCTTCTTTGGGAGGGCCAAAGTAACAAAGTTTACCACCTCTCCCCATGAAGACAATGCGATCGCACACTTCAATATTGGCTGTAGCATGGGTAACTAACACTACTGTCCGCCCCTGGTCTGCTAATTCTCGCAACAGATGCATCATTTCTTTATCTAAACCAGGGTCAAGACCGGAAGTCGGTTCGTCTAAGAAGAATAGTTTCGGGTCGGCTAATAGTTCCACGCCAATACTGACGCGTTTACGTTGTCCACCACTAAGATTATGTATAAAATTTGTCCGCACGTGAGTTAATTTAATTTGTTCTAAGGTGGTATCTACTACTTGCTGGACATTTGTATCGGGTGGAAGCCTCAGTTTGCAGGCATAGGCGAGTACTTCCTCTACCCGGAGGTCAGGATGTACAATATCATCTTGGGGAACGTAACCGAGTTGTGAACGATACATTGGCCAGTTTTGCCGCAAGTTGTCGCCATTTAAGTAGACTGTACCCGAAGATACTGGTTCAATTCCCAACAAAGATTTCATCAAGGTAGACTTACCAGCACCGCTACCACCAACTAACGCTACTAGCTGTCCTGGTTCAATCACCAAAGACACATCGTTCAGAATTATTTTTTCTCGTCTCTCTTTGTCTTTAACTTTGCGTTGCAAGCGATTGACATCAAGACGGATTTGACTACCACTGTCTAATAATTCTAGGCAATCTGGACGATAAAGCAGGCTAAACGGCCCGATTTTAATTCTGCTTTGATCTACTAACTGAAAGCGTTTGGAAACTCGTTGACCATTGACAAAAGTACCATTTGTACTTAAATCTTGGAGAAAATGTCCCCCTTGACCATCAGGATAAATTGTCGCGTGGAGGCGTGAAACTGTAGGCGCATCTAACTGCATTGAAGAATAGCGATCCGGTTTAGGCGATCGCCCCAGTTGCACAGGCCAATCCTTCAAGCCTTTTAAGATCAAGCGGCGATTTGTAGGGATCGTTACCGGAGAATCAACAGGGTTATAGTAAGTTAGCTGAATTCGGTTGTGAGGAGATTGTCCGATCTCTAACTGCACGCCATTTTTTAATAAATAGCCACTAGTATCAATGGGTACTTTGTTCAAAAATATACCATTACGACTAGGGTTGACCCCATCACCATCATAGATTCGATAATCCCCTCCTTCTTTACGTAAAGTAGCTTGTTTTCTGGAGAAGACTTCCCAGCCGATAGGTACTTCTAAATCTGCCCAATCGCGACCACGTCCCAAGCGATGCTCATCTTTTTGGAGATAAAGCCGTAGGATTTGACCTTTATTATTCAGTTCCAAAAAAGGTTGAGGACTAACAAGCGTCGCTTGTTCAAAGCTCCCTGTCATGAAATTTATTATACCTATTCTCTGGTTAAAGCCATACCCGTATCCTACAGGAATTGTGGGTTATTTTCCGGATTCTTTTTGAGAATTTATTCGTAATTTAACGGAATGAGCATAGATGTGAAGTAGATAGTGGTTAGTGGTTAGTAGATAGTAGATAGTAGATAGTAGATAGTAGTTAGTAAATAGTAGGTGTTTTTTCCCACTAACCACTAACATATTTCTTGCTCATGAGCAAAACCAAACCACATTAGTCAAGATATATTTTCAAATAGCAACATTTGTCGTAAGAAAGGTTAATTTTTTTGTGCGATCGCTTTTTACAAGCAGATGAAGTAGAGATAATCAAAATCAATCACGCCAGATCATCTCCTATTGTCGTAACTATATTATGAAAATTACTATTTTTATTCAGCCACACTTTTTACTATTTCCACTAGTGGCATTAATAGGGATATTTGGATTCGGATGTGATTCACAATCAAAAACAAACGATAGTCCTGAAAGATTGACAATCGGTGTGATTAGCTACGGAGAAGGAAAAATATCGCTTGATAAGTACGAGCGCTTTAAAGATTACATCGCATCACAAACTAAATCAATGGTGGATTTGGAACCAGCTTACAACGAATTGCAAGCTATTGACCAGATTCACAACAAAAAATGGGAATTAGTATTTGCACCGCCGGGTTTAGCAGCGATTGCGATCGGTAAAGAACTTTACATTCCTTTATTTTCCATGGAAGGAGTTAGTAATAGACAACGTTCTTTATTGATTGTCCGAGATGATAAACCAATCAATAAAATATCAGACTTGTCTAACAAAACTGTTGCTTTAGGAGAAATTGGTTCTGCTGCTGGCTACTATGTCCCTTTGTACGATCTCTACGGTTTAACTTTGGCTCAAATTCGTTTTGCTCCGACTCCTAAAACTGCACTTGAATGGATTGAGAACGGAACAGTTGATGCTGGTGCTATATCAGAGCAAGATTTTGAGGTTCATCATCGCAGTTTCAGTACAACCAAGTTTAGAACTTTACACACTAGTCGCTGGATTCCCTCCGGAGTGATGCTACTTTCACCAACAGTAGATCGCAATCTCCAACAACAAATCCAAAAAGCCATGAATGATGCACCTGCTGATATTGCTGCCGACGCAGGTTACATTCCTGCTGCTAAAATGTCTAATTACCAGGAGTTTATTAAGTTGATCGAAAAAGTTCAGCCTATAGAGCCAAGAGTAAAGCAAACACCTGCTGTTCTCATTCCAGAAACCTCTAACTCGAAAAAGTAAATTAACAAGCAATTAACTCAATAGTTACAAAATGCTTAATAAAATGTAATAAATTATTTGCATATTTTTTGAGCTTATACCCAATAAATAGTTAGGGTGATAGCAATTTTTGAGGTTAGCAAACTTCTGAAACAGAAACTAATTGGCTTTTACAATAGTCATTTAATGCCAACACTTGAACGTGTGTTCACCAAGCCTAGAGACTGGAAAACCCAAACTAAAAAATATTTATTCAAAAGCTTTATATCTTAGATAACTTTACTGGTGAAGTTGAGATTCATAGATATTCTGGGTGTCTTGTACGAAAACTAATAGGCTAGGAGTTGAAGTTATAACCAAATTATGTATATGAAAGCATTAGGAGTATCATGATATGTCTCAGCCCTCCTTAGTCAAACCAGAAATACCTTCAGGAACATTAATTGATAATCGTTACATCATCCAACAACTGCTAGGACAGGGAGGTTTGGGGCGAACTTACTTGGCGTTTGATACTCGTCGCTTTAATGAAGCTTGTGTCCTTAAGGAATTTGCGCCGATTGGGACAGGAGGAGGAGGATTAGAAAAATGCCGCAATTTGTTCAAAAGAGAAGCAAAAATTCTTCACCAGTTAGAACATCCACAAATACCTCGTTTTTTGGCTTGTTTTGAAGGAGATGGTCGCCTCTTCCTGGTACAAGAATATGTCAATGGTAAAACCTACTCAGCCTTATTACGCGATCGCCAACTTCAAGGACAAACTTTTACTGAAGAAGAAGCTATTCAGTGGCTGAGGAACTTATTACCAATTCTAGAATACGTCCATCAGCATCATATTATTCATAGGGATATTTCACCTGACAATATTATGTTACCCGAAGGTAATATTTTGCCCGTCTTAATTGACTTTGGAGTTGGAAAACAAATAGCTGATCTCAATGAAGTTACTAATGCTAATCAAGCGACCTTTGTAGGTAAAATGTCTTTGGTGGGGAAAGTGGGATACGCCCCCCGCGAACAAATCAGCTTAGGGTTGTGTTCTCCTAGTAGTGACCTCTATGCTTTGGGAGTCACAGCAATTGTACTACTGACAGGTAAAGATCCATCCTTGCTAATGGATCAGTATAGCTTGGAGTGGAAATGGCGTTTTTACACTTATGTCAGCGATGGATTTGCTCAAATCCTAGATAAAATGTTATCAGATACACCCAGGTATAGATATCAAACATCTCAAGAAGTTTTAAGGGATCTTGAGCTTTTAGGAAGACTTCAAACAGCATCACCATCAACAATGTTTGATGTTCCTTCTACCATACTTACTCCAGACGCTCAAACAACCGTAACAATATCTGTACCTCAGTCTCCTAATCCAAACTTAGATGAAACTGTGCTGAGTAAACCATCAAGTCAACAAAGTTCTCGCCATCCACAAACTAATCAAAATCAACCAAATTATCCATACTCACAAACTAATCAAAATCAACAAAGTTTACCAAATCGACAAACTAATCAAAATCAGCAACAAATAACTTCCCTCAACGCCGCATTTGTACAGCGTTGTCAAGATGCTTTGGCCTTCTATATTGGTCCGATCGCTAGCCTGATTGTAGAAGATACATTAGCCGACAATCCGCAAACGACACCTTATCAGTTTGTGGAACTCTTAGCAAGAGAAATACCAGAGTCAGAAGCCGCATTGGAATTTAGTAGACGCTTATTCTCCTAATAACTTAAGTACAAAAAAAGCTAAAAACTCATTATTATATATAATAGTCTGCGTAGGCAGGCTACCCTTCGGGAAGCCGCCTTACGAGCATCTATATTTGTGTAGCCGCGACTTCCAGTCGCCAGGTATTTTTAAAATCACAATTCTGGTAACATTCAACGTTGAGGATAGTCACTACTTCCAGTACTCCCCATACCTCCTGTACCATGTGTATTTCCGGGAGGACGTTTGAGGCGTTTCATCGCCATTTCTAAACTTAACTTCATGCGTTTAAAAGCTTTGGCGAGATTACCAATTTCATCATTAGATAACTGCTCAAACTCAACCTCCATATGTCCTGTGCTGACTTCTTCTGCTACACGAGTGATGCGTCTGAGAGGAAGAACTACTTGTCGATTCAAAAAGATGTTAACTAAGACAATTACGATCACAAAAACAATAGATACAAGTCCAACAATTAACAGAGAAGATTGGTTTGCTTTTTGAATGACTCTGCTAGCTGGTACAGAAATTATTTGCGCGCCTACAATTTCACCTAATTGCCAGTTAAAACCATTAGCTGTACCATAGCGCTCCACCATACTTTTTGGTGCTTGGTCTGGCGTACTATGGCATTTTAGGCATTTTGGATCAGAAATAGCAAGTGGGCGAGCAATGTAAAAAATATCTCCACCAGGAAGCGATCGAAATCCACTTGTTTCTTTTAAATTTTTGTTAGCCCGGAAACTATTAACAACTTGTGTCTCAAAGCTATCAGCCTTATCCCGCAAATTAGTAGGGTTTAAGGTTGGTTCTTTATAAAAGAATTCTCGATAATCTTGTTTTTGTCGCAGATTCTCAAAGACTTCCCGTGCTGAGTAACTAGGTATTGATTGCGGTAAAAACTCAGTTTCCAATTTATCAACAAGTTCTGGATTAACTTGATTGCTAGTGTACTGCCGAACAGCAATCATAGTTTCCATCAACATCAAAGCTGTGGAGGTAATTTCTTGTCTGGCATTTTGCCTTAAAACAGAAGATAAAGCCAAACCGCTCAAGCTTAAACCAAATGTCAGAATTACAAGTAATAAAATCGTAACTTTTTGTTTCAGTCCGAAATTTTTTAGCATATTTTTAACCACTTAATATCATGTTAATTAAGTTTTATATTTATACAGTTCATGATGTTTGGCAAATAATTGTAGGTAGTTAATTATATTTCCCAATTTTGCTTCAATTGAGATATGTAACATATTTTTAGGGTTATTTGTAAATATTAATTTTCTGTAGTTCCAGTATTCCTTTTTAGTCGTTTCATCGCCATTTCTAAACTTAACTTCATGCGTTTAAAAGCCTTAGCGAGATTGCCAATTTCATCATTAGTTATTTGTTGAAATTCAACATCCATATGTCCTGTGCTAACTTCCTCAGCTACACGAGTTAAACGCTTTAAAGGGCGAATAACTTGGCGTTCCAAGAAAAGATTGACTAAAAGAACAACGCAAATAAAAACAGCAGAGACAATTAAAATAATTACAAAAGAAGATGTCTGTGCTTTTTCAATAACTTTGCTAGCTGGCAAAGAAATTATCTGTGCGCCAATGATAGTATTCAACTGCCATCCAAATCCATTTTCTGTGCCATAGCGCTCAATCATCGTTTTCGGTGCAACGTCAGGAGTACTGTGACACTTCAAGCAGGCTTGTTGAGTCAGCTTAATTGGACGAGCGATATAGAAAATATCTCCACCAGGTAATGGACGAAAACCACTTAACTCTTTTAAACCTTTTTCATCAATAAAACGCTTGATAATATCCGATTCAGAAGTATCAGCTTTATCCCTTAAACTTGTAGGATTGAGTGCTGCTTCTTTATAAAAAAAGTCTTGATATTCTTGTTTTTTTCGCAAAAGTTCAAATACTTCTCTAGCTGAATAAGCAGATACTGTTTGTGGTAAAAATTTCGTTTCCAATTTATCAATTAGTTCCGGCGTGACTTGAGAAACTGTATACTCACGCAAAGCACTAATCGTTTCAATTAGTGACAAAGCATTGCTAGCAATTTCTTGTTTAGCATTTTGTCTGAGTAATGAAGATAAACTGAACCCACTCAAGCCTAAACCAAACACAAGAATCAGGATTAGTAATATCGTAAACTTTTGTCTCAATTTCAGATTTTCTAGCATTGTATTCATCTCTGAGTTTTAGCTGGAATGATAGGAACTACAAAATTATATTCCAGCATTCCAGATATTAAATATATTTTTTATTAACAAAAAAGCAATCTAAAAATAAACATTATTTTCTACACCCCAGAAGACAAAAATTACGCAAGATAATTATTAATAATTTAGGACTTATACCAATTTCATATGAAATTGGTATTACACAAAATCATGAAAAACGTAGACACGTAGACGGACGAAGTCCGGCTTCTTGTAGAGTAGTGGCTTCCCGCTAGGGCACTTGCCAAGAATAAATTAGCCCAGCCGTCGCTTTCGCCTAAACGGCGAAAGCGCCTAAATCTTTGGGTTGAGCCAAAATATTTTTAATACGGCTGGGCTAATTTATTTATTGGATCTCCCTAGGGTAGAACACGTGTTAGGCGTTCCCGAAGGGTAGAAATAAGAGTTTGGGAGAGTTATTGGGTAAGTCCTATAATTCCAGCAATATTAAAACCTGATATTTGTTTAGTCTTTGTCACTTTGACATCTTAGATGAATAGAGAATTGCCAGGTTTTAAACAGTAAGTTAAAAATGCTACATATAACTCAATTTCAGCAACCAGACTTATGATTTTCACTATGTGATTTAAAACACTAAAGAATTATCAACACATTTGATGTGTATTTTTTACATTTACTTACTGGTAAGCGTGTAGCTTAACAAAATAGATTAGCAAAAATTATTCAAATCTTTCAAAAGAAAAATAGCTAGGGATCTCGCTAAAGACCTAAAGTTTTGTTAAGATGCATATGCTGGTAAATTAAAGAGCGAAAATCAGCCATCAGGGTGTGAAGAAATAAATAGTACTAGCACAAGAGAGTTAAAGAGAGCAAAGCTATGACCACCTACATTTTCTTTGATGAAGCCCTCCACATGCTTGTAAATGCCTTTTTGATATCGATCGGTCTGCTGATTGCAGGTTCCGGTGTTGGTTTGGCAGTAATTGAAACAATAGAAAAAACAGGCGATCGCCAAATCTCTACCAGGCAGTTTCGCTAATTGCCAGCTAAAAATGTAACTTATTGTCGAAAACCATTGAGTGCTGTGTTCACTAGACAAAAATCCTGGGAACACTAAGGTCAAGAGTGTCACCGAGTTTCATTAATTACTTCGAAAGTGGAAAAATACCAGTAATTATACAGAGACTGAGACCAGAGCAAAGGAGCAAACTACAATGGGTTTATTCGACAAAATGTTCGGCACACAGAGTCAAGTTCAAGACGCATTCACTCCAGCAGAAGCATTTGCCGCTATTACTCTGGCTGCAACAGCTTCAGACGGTTATCTTTCTGAAGAGGAGGCGCGTGCTATCTCATCTACACTATCTCGGATGAGACTTTTCAGAAGTTATTCTAATGATGTCATTATTAAAATGTTTGACAAACTTCTGGAAATTCTAAAGCGCGAGGGTATTGATGTTTTATTTAATGCTGCTAAGGAGTCTTTGCCAAATGATTTGCGGGAAGCAGCTTTTGCAGTAGCCACCGATCTAGTATTAGCTGATGAGGTCGTTTCCCAGGAAGAACGAGACTTTTTGAATGATCTATACCAAGCTTTAGGCATCTCCAGTGATATCGCCACACAAATTGTACAAGTGATGTTGATTAAAAACAGGGGATAGTTTCAGGCATAAATCTAACATCACTGTCTCAAATGAAGAATTGGAGAATGGCTGACAAGAGAATCAGGTTTTGGTGTAACTGACCACGGGGGCGATCGCGTTGATTTGAAATTTGATAGCACTCTATCTACCCTCCAGGCAACACCCAGGAGGGTTTTGAGTTTTTAATCATCTTTGCCCATCTCCTCTGGTGGAAGCCACTCCAGTAGCTCTGCTGGCTGAATTTCGTAGGTTTCACCGCGTTAGCAATGACCAAAATTTGTTCGCTACACACTGAAGCAAAATTCCAGCTATGCCAGCATTAATTTAAAGATAAGTAACTAGTACTCCACCACACCAACTTTGAGGGGTTTGTAGTGAGGACTTTAGTCCTCTATGAGCGCTTAAGCGCTCACTACGAACCCAGCATAATTCGTGTGATCGAGTACTAGACGCAAATAAACACAACTACCTTGACTGGGTGTATCAGGATGGGGGTAAGCTACCAAGTCTACCTCCTGACCTCACACCCAGCCTTCTTCAGTCAGCTTTATTAAGAAGCTCTAGTTCTCATATCGTTACCTCTTCCCCATCTTCAAGATAGTCAATCACGGAAAAATCCACAACGAACGGATAAAAATCTATTCCCTAATCCCTGATCCCCAATCCCAAACTCTACTTACAAGATAGAGGATTTCTCAAGTTAATACGAGGTGTCTATGAGTATAGGCAGAGCCATTCTTTTGATTGCTCTGGTTTTTCCAGGCTTGATGGTAGTAGTAACATCGATCTACGCTTACAATGATGATTTTGCAACGATGGAAAGAACCGAAAGGTATGTCGAACAACTAGCAAAGCGAAGAAGAGCAGATGATAGACAATTAGAATTAGCCTATCATCGGAGTATGGTTCATCGAATGAACGCCTTTACTAATGGCACCTGGGGTTTTATCGGCGCAACGATCGCAGCCATTGGTATACATGGGTTAGCAATTACCAAAGAGGAATCGATTCAAGACCAAAAAAAATCAAGTAATTAGTGTTGGTAGTTGGTGGTTGATTGTTGGTGATTCGTAGTTGGTAGTTCCAAACCACTAACCACTAACAACAAACAACAAACAACAAACAACTAACCACTAACAACTAACTTATGATCAATAAAACTTTTGAGGTCAGACAAAGAGCGATCGCGATAACGTCCGTATCGCTCTTGTTTATTTTTGATTTTCTCTCCTAATTCTGGCAAAATACCAAAGTTGGGTGGCATGGGTTGAAAATGTTTGGGTGAAGCTGAACTGATAAACTCAAACAGCGCTCCCATCATTGTTGTTGATGGTAGGGTTAACGCTTCTTTCCCTAAAGCGATGCGTGCGGCGTTTGTACCAGCTAACCATCCATCAGCAGCAGCAGCAGTGTAGCCTTCAGTACCAATTAACTGTCCAGCAGCCAATAAAGTTGGACGATTTTTGAATTGTAAGCTAGATAGCATGAGCTGGGGAGCATTAATAAAGGTGTTACGGTGCATTACCCCCAAGCGCACAAACTCAGCATTTTCTAAGCCGGGAATCATTCGGAAGACACGTTTTTGTTCACCCCAGCGCAAGTTTGTTTGGAATCCTACCATATTCCAAAGTTGTCCGGCTTTGTCTTCTTGTCGTAGCTGCACTACAGCATAGGATCGTTCACCTGTGCGATTATCTGACAATCCTACTGGCTTTAAAGGCCCGTAGCGCATAGTATCTTCTCCTCGGTGTGCGAGTTCTTCAATGGGTAGACAAGCTTCAAAAAATTTCGCTGTTTCTCGCTCAAAGTCCTTTAATTCTGTTTGTTCGGCGTGACGCAGTTCTTGCCAAAACTGGAAATATTGCTCTTTGTTCATTGGACAGTTGAGATAAGCTGCTTCGCCTTTGTCGTAGCGAGAGGCGAGAAAAGCGATATCATGGTTAATTGTTTCACCCACAACAATGGGACTAGCAGCATCGAAAAAGCTAAGATATTCCATCCCAGTGAAGCGGCGCAAGTCTTCGGCTAAGTCGGGAGTGGTTAAAGGGCCTGTCGCTAAAACAACAATACCTTCCGGAATAGCACGTATTTCTTCTCGACGCAACTCAATTAAAGGATGTTGAGAGAGAGTTTGTGTCAAATCTTGGCTAAATTGTCCTCGATCAACTGCTAGCGCCCCTCCAGCAGGAACTTGGTGTTGATCAGCTTTGCCAATTACAATCGATTTTAATTGGCGCAATTCTTCATGTAATAAACCAGTTGCGCGATCGCTTGCCATTGCACCAAAAGAATTGCTACAAACTAATTCCGCGAAGTGTTCTGTGTGGTGAGCAGGACTAAAGCGTTGGGGACGCATTTCATATAAGATTACTGGTACTCCGGCTTGGGCGATTTGCCAAGCTGCTTCCGTTCCAGCGAGTCCACCTCCTATAACTGTGATTGGTTGTTTTTCCATAGTCAAATTTTTAAATAATTTCGTTAAAGATAATTTACTGGCAGTTTTGCATATCAACAATCTATAGATGATTCATCGTAATCAAGTAGGCGTGATGGCTATCTTGTCTATTAACTAGGCCATATTACATTCAGCACCAACTAACAACCAACAACCAACAACCAACAACCAAAATCACAACACTTCACGTCCCAAATAAGGCTGTAGCGCTTCTGGTATTCGCACCTTACCATCTTCTTGTTGATAATTTTCCAAAATTGCTGCCATAGTTCTTCCTACAGGTAATCCAGAACCATTGAGGGTATGCACCAACTGTGTTCCCTTTTTACCAGCTTCCTTAAAGCGAATATCCGCTCGTCGCGCTTGGAAGTCTACACAATTAGAACAACTAGAAATTTCACGATATTTGCCAGAGGAAGGAAGCCAAACTTCTAAATCGTAGGTTTTAGCAGATTGGAATCCTATATCCCCAGTGCATAAATTAATGATTCGGTAAGGCAACTTTAATGCCTGTAAAATAGCTTCTGCATTGCCTACCAATTTTTCTAGTTCCTCAAAGGAAGTGCTGGGATGAGTTAGTTTTATCAACTCTACTTTATTAAATTGGTGGAGCCTAATTAATCCCCGCATATCCCGCCCATAACTTCCGGCTTCACGGCGAAAACAGGGAGTGTAAGCACAGTGATAAATAGGTAAATCTTCCCCAGCCAGAATTTCACCCCGATAAAGGTTGGTGACGGGTACTTCGGCTGTGGGGATAAGCCACAAATCATCATCAACACATTTAAAGCTTTCTTCCGCAAACTTGGGTAGTTGTCCGGTGGCTGTCAGCGAAGCACTATTAACTAAGAACGGAGGAATAACTTCTACATACCCTGCTGCTGTTTGGCGATCGAGCATAAACTGAACTAATGCCCTCTCTAGTGCTGCACCAGCCCCAATCAAGGTCATAAAGCGACTTTGGGCAACTTTTACAGCCCGTTCGACGTTGAGAATACCCAACTTTTCCCCAATTTCCCAATGCGGGATAATATTGACGTTTTGCGGAATGTACTCATCACCCCAGCGCCGTACTTCAACATTTTCCTCTTCATTCTTGCCTATGGGTGTGGTGTCACTAGGTAAATTAGGGAGTGCAAGTACTAGTTCTTGGATTTTGGCTATGATTTCTTTTTCCTGCGGTTCCAGTTCGCTTAATGTGGCTTTAACACAGTTACCTTCATCTCGCAAGGCTTGAATTTCTGGATCTTGAGGATTTGTCCCAGATTTAATTTTTTGCCCAACCAGTTTACCAATTTCGTTACTACGTGCTTGGAGTTGGCTACGCTTACCCTCCAATTCACGTTGTTGTTTATTTAAACTTACTATCGGCTGAATATCATAGTTACCACCACGAGTATTCAACCTCTGTTGTACAAATTGTGGATTTTCCCGTATTTGCTTAATATCCAGCACAGATTTTTCTCAGTTTTTAGTATCAGAAGACAGAAGGTACAGACCAACCTAGAAACACCTATTAGGAATTCAGACTTTAAACATGCAAATTCCTGACTGACAATCAATATACTCCTGCACCCACGTGTGAAACTTATTTGCCAAAATTTTGCCCCAGCATTACCGCCAGGGCTATCACACTACAATTGATTCTAGGCATTTCCAGGGCAATTTTCTAATCATTTATTATATCGGTTGTACCAATATTTTAATTATTTTAATACTGCGATCGCTTAACTATCGCTGAATTATAAAAATTATATATTTCTTAAGATTGCCTTTCTTGTTGGTTTGCTTTGGGTTGGCTGAAATACTCTTCTTGAGTGCTAGAAGGAGAAGGCAGCCAATAGGCTAGCACAGTGCTTAAACCACTCCAATACAGTGTCTGATTTTCTTTGGTTTTATCGTTGACAAGCTGGAAAGTACAAAGACCAATCATTACTGTACTGAAAAGGAACTGTATCCCAAATTTCCAAGTTTGTAATTCTCTCATTGTATTAGACCTCCAAGTCCTAGTATCACCTCGTTGACTTAACTTGTATCAGTCCCTAGTAGGATGTTTATGTCAGGAACATGTATTAAACTCCACACTCTAGGGAGATGGTTCCGGAAATGAGTCAATAATTTTGTTGGTTGTTGGTTGTTGGTTGTTTGTTTACTACCCACCTAGCGAGTAATGCGATTGAGTAGCCAAATTGACCCTACAAGTCCAGCAAAGTGAGCAGAGATAGTATTAGTATTTGCTTGCACCACAAGCATATCTAGACCACTAATAACGCGGTTGGGGTCAAACAATTGTGTAGTAACTGCTTGGGGAGATATAGATCTTGCTACCAGAGTACCAACGATCGCCTGTGCTCCTAACAAAGTCAACAGAATCCCGACTAAATTCACTAATAGTCCTAACCGTAAGACTTGGACTGTTTCTAGTTTGCTAGGGTGATTACTAAGATTAGAAGATAACAGTTGTCTGCCAATACGGGTGTAGCGGAAAGCTAAGTATACACCTATACCCAAGGTAACTAGTCCACAAACTGCCAGAAATACACCAAATCCATTACCTGGATTATTACTCGGACTACCAGGTCTTTGGCTAAAAACACCATATAACAGCACAATAATTGTAGAAACTACGCCTAGTACTAGCTGAATCCAAAAGCTAATCCAACCAACGAGGCGAAATATTTTAGCGATTTCCTGACGGCGAGAGGAAGATGATTGAGAGTCTACTGACATAGTGATTACCTATGTGCTGGAGGGTTTGATTAATTGATAGATTAACTATGACACTTAATACCATTTTGGATTGGTAAATGTTCACTGGATAAGCTTTTGGGCTATCCATCTTTAGCAATCATTGTCCAAATGGGGATATAACCAGTAGTATTTAACTATGTCAAGTCTAGAAATTCAGTAGACTATGCGGCCTTGAATGTGTCAAGAGCTGCAAGGGTTAAAAATCATGGATATTACCTTATGCTTGATATTTAAAGATTTATACTGGTGCGATCGCTGTAAAAAAAGTGTTTATTAAGTTTTACAGAAAAATTTGCAATTAACCTTTAAAATTGCTAAGGCAACAATTTATGCTTAAACAGTCCTCACACGCTCGGCATTACTTAACACAAAGATAATGGTCAAACCATTGTCTGTTTGCTCCTCACCACACTGCCTAGAGCTTGGAGCAGGAGTGCATTCTTTTGCATCTCCAGAAATGGCGCATTAATCAGGTGCTGTCACTGGAATTATTTCTGGTATCACAGTGCTGTCCCCACGATTACAAACTTGGGTAAATGATTTTATTGTGTGTGCCTTGCCAATTTAGCCTAAGTAGCGTTATATACTTACCCAAGTAGGGATTAGCACTATATACTCACAAAAGGGATTGTAGGCTTAACCCTTGGGCATTGTTTTAGCAATTCTTCACTAACCATGAAACTTGAGGATATATATCAATTCTTTGAGAATCCTCCGCCAACTTACCTTTGTCAAGAACTAGCAGTTTGTTATATCTTGTACGTTTTATTACAAGGGGAGTCTTACGGAACCGAGTTAATCCAACGCTTAGAAACTGAATATCCCAACTATCGTCTTTCGGATACAGTACTTTACAGTGCGATTAAGTTTCTCGAAGACTACAAGGCAATCACAGGCTATTGGAAAAAACTCGAAGGACGCGGACGTCCCCGGCGGATGTACCAAGTTTCTTCAGAGTGGACTCCACAAGCGCAAGATTTAGCTCGTCTTTGGCAACAGTATATAAATGGGAGGACAAATTAACGAATACATTGATAATGAATAATGAATAAGTCCCCTCCAATCAAGCAGTAAAACCTCACTATTATGGATACCGCCATTCTGCCATCCACGTTGATGCTTACTTTGTTCTTATCAGTTGGATTATTTTTCTTTATTCGTGCCTCTACTAAAGACCGTACAGAAGTAGCACAACTAGTATCGGAACAAGACGAAGCTACTTTAATGCCTCAATTAAGGGAGTATTTTCGAGCTAGCTCTTACCGGGTGGCAGAGGTAGATCCAGAACAAAACCAAGTGATTTTTGAAGGCAATGTTCGTCCCAGTTGGTTTTTAGCCATATTTTTGACTGTGCTAGCTGCTACTGGTATTCTTTGTCTATCACTGGTTTTGTCACAACTTTTTCCTAGCCTGAGTGTTTTTTTTCTGGGGATGGTATTGCTATCACCCTTGAGCGGGGTTTTCTACTGGAAAAAAGCTGGAAAACTTGAGAAGGTGTCGCTGAAGGTAGAAACAACCCAGAGCGCATCACCATCCTCAAGTACTATTACTGTTACTGCCCATCGAGATGAACTGATTGAGTTAAAAAGGGTACTAAAGCTAAAATCTAGGGAATAACCGCCTGTCATCCTTATAAAATATGCTGATTAAACATTATTATCCACGAGGATTTAAATCCTCGTGGAGAGTAAGCTATATTTTTTTTGACAAAGCGGCTTGGTGATTTCACAAAGATTAATTGCTGGTTCGTCTTCCAAGACCTTCGTATAAGCATACTCTTGTCTAAGAGTGGTGCTGGGAATAAGGTTAAACGTTAAGGGTTAAAGAAACATAGAAACACATGAATTTCCCTTCCCTTTCCCCTTAACCAAACCGTATTGGCTCGTCTTCCAGTAGAGAAATAGCTCTTAAGCAAGATCGCATAATGTGAATCTTTGCTTGCGGAAGAGTTACTAAATTCCCGCTTTTTGTGCATCATTTGTGATCCAAACCTGATCCTGCAAACACAAAGATTTGACAGGATTTTATTAATCTTATCAAGACCGCTAAATTTGACTGGCAAATTAGCCTAAAATTAAAAAAAATTTTAAATTTTTAGATATCTTGAGCATTTTGCCAGTTAATAATTGTCAAAAGCCACAATCACAATCTACAAATCGCCCTGAACTTTTAGCGACTAGCCAATACTACCGACTCTTGCACCGGAGAAGGTTCTAAGGTTCTCAGACTTGGGAATAGGAAATGATTCTCTTCTACATACTGAGCACCAAATAAACCCTTTTCAGCCCAAAAATATCGGTCTGTTGTATGTTCGTTGCGCTTTACGAGCAGCAAAGCGGGTGGCAAGATCCCTTCAGCTTGAATGAATCTTCTGGCTGCTGTCACAGGTTTCTCTTCGCCACTTTCAATGCTATATTGGGGCACATGCTCTAAGATACGCCGTCCTTCTTGCCGACGGCGGCTCTTCCGCTTTCGTCTCCTTGCCAACGTTTTTTCCTCCTCTTCAAAGCTAAAGATTGTAGTTATAGCTACAAAATCCGTCGTAATTATAAAAGTTCTAGTTCAAAAAATCAACAGTTTTTAAAGTTTTGATACAAAAAACATAATTTATTTTAAAGTAGATAAATTATTTAGTAAGTTTTTATAAATCGTGTTGTTGGTATTGACTCATCTTCTAGCTTGAAAATGGGTTTAGGGGTGTAAGGATGTCAGGGTGTAGGAGGAGTTATTTTTGTTTGGTTGTGAGATTTTTTCCTAATGGACTAGCTTGAAAATGGGTGTAGGAAGAGTCCTATTTTCATACTTGGCGGTGAAATTTTTTCATTGGGTCTGCCTTGAGATCAATGGCATTAATTGCAAAATATAGTTAAGCTTTGTTACATATAGAACTCACACTTTGTCCTCGTACTTTCATTTTTGTCCCAATTGTGAGCAAGATCTGAAAAATGTTAATGTCTGCCAGTTCGGAGTTTATTGCTCTGTGTCGAGAGCAAATGGCGTTACTAGTCCAAGGGCTAGGAGCGTCTTTGAGTGTTGTATATTTAACACAAGAATTGGTAGAGGCTCCAACAAATGAAGCGAAATTGATTCCACTGGTGGTTTATCCGGAAACGGCAATTGGGATTCAACGTGCAAGTGCTTTAGCATTGCCAAAACTGAATCAGAAGTTATTGACCCCAGCAAAAGATTTTCCTATCCCATTAAATGATAAGACCGAAGATAGAACTTCACAAAATGTACAAGAGGAGTATCTGTTAAGCGGCGACAAAATAGTTTTACCTCTGGTCTATGAAGATGTCGTCATGGGGTTACTAGTGACAGCCAGAGAAGATAGGACATGGAATCAACAGGAGCGCGATCGCATAGAAAGTATAGCTAGAACACTGGCTATAGCCTGTATTTTAGACCAGCGACGCACATGGTTGGAGATGCAGTTGCATCAACAACAAATCCTGCAAGAAAAACAGCAGGATTTGCTAGATAATCTTTTGCATCAATTTCGTAATCCTCTGACAGCATTGCGAACTTTTGGAAAGCTGCTTCTGAAACGATTGCGACCAGGAGATGCTAACCGAGAAGTCGCAGAAAGTATCGTACGAGAGAGCGATCGCCTACAAGAATTGTTGAAGAAATTTGATGAAGTAATTGATTTGGGAGTAGAAAATTTAGCGCCTTTGAAACTACGAGAACAAAAAGAAATATTTGTAGAAGCAACTGTAGAAAAAGAACACAAATCAGCATTATTACTACCAGGAACAGGAGAGAAAGAAGCAGATTGCTATATAGCTGAGATATTGCAACCCTTGTTAGTTTCAGCACAAGCAATAGCCCAAGAACGTAACCTGCAAGTAACGGTAAATATTCCATCTTATTTACCGTTAGTACGCGCTAACTGTAAGGCGTTAACAGAAGTATTTAGTAACATCATCGATAATGCTTTAAAATACACTCCTGCGGGTGGCAAGATATTAATAGAAGCGGGACAACAAAAAGACAATTTGCAAGGAGTTGCAATTACAGACACAGGTCCCGGTATTCCAGTTCAAGATTTGGAACATCTGGGTGAACGTCGTTACCGAGGTGTACAAGCTCAAACTAAAATTCCTGGAACCGGTTTAGGGATAGCTATTGCTAAACAACTGATAGAACAAATGCGGGGAGAAATTGAAGTAAAAAGTCCTGCTTTAAACTCAGCTATTACATCACCTCAAACACCAGGAACTACTTTTATTGTGTGGTTGCCAATTGTTAGTGCTTAGTGGATAGTGGTTGGTGGATAGTGGATAGTGGTTAGTAGTTAGTAGTTGGTGGATAGTTGACAACTATGATTTTGTTCATTTTAGAGGCGGGATACAATCAAATTAGAGTTGAGAGTGACATCCAAATCTTGTTGTGGATCAATGACAACAACTTCTGCTTCCCTTTTCCGCAATATAGCACTTGCTCCAGCACCAACAGCAGCGCCAATAATAGGTTCTAAGACTTCAATTGTCTTATTACCTGTAAGCAGAGAAATAATAGATGCAGCACCTGCGCCGATAGCTGCATCTGTTAGTATCGTGCCAGTCTTAGCTCCTTTTTTAATAGTTTCCTTTTTAGTAACCACACGTGAAGTTGCATCAATAGATTGTCTTCTACCATCACTAAAAACTAATTCTTTCGCCACAAACTGAGAACCTTTTACATTATTGATAGTTCTAGGTTGCAATTCTCCTTCAATTTTAGTTCTCGCAGGTATTAGAACATTTCGATTTCCATCTACAACATTTTGTGCAACTTCTAAAGTTACAGATGTCGTTTCATCAGGAGTTACAACAATTTTATCCTTCTCGAAGGTAACAGGAATTGTTACTCCTGTAGGAATTGATACTGTTTTTGATTGACTAATCGGTTGAGTTGGTCTAGTAAAAATGGCTGGTTGTTGTGCAGTTACAGCAGTAGTAAACAAAGGCACTATGGCACTTGTTGCCATTACCATAGCCATGAATGCTGTCGTTCCAGACTTCCAATTAAGCAAGCTATTCATCATATATTCCTTCTTTGCATTAGTTTAGGATAAATGACGTGATATTACTAAAGATTGTTTCTGAGTTATGTTCAACTTGTCTATAGATCTATACCCATGGGTGAAATGATGCACTTAAAATTCTATTATCTAATATTATTCAGTATAATTTTATAGAGTTCAGCTAAATTAATAGCTTATGATATCTATGATGCAAAGCTACATTATTTTGTTCCTGAGTATTCCTTAATTTAGTAACATACGCTTATATTTGCTCATTATTTAAATTTACCTATGAAGAGAACTACAAATACTAGCTTGAGATTCATAATCATCTCAATAATTATATTTTTAATTTCATTCTCTGCTTTTTATTTTCTTTTCATAAAAGACCTTAAAGAACCACTAGCAGGAGGTAGTGATATAGACATTTGGGAATACATAGGATTTTACTTAAAAGAAAATCTGAGCTTTTCACCTTTCCCAACACTCAATCTAAATAATAATAATGTCTTTTATCCTTATGGAACAACAAGTGTTTTTCAACCTTGGGCTTTGGAAAGAGATATTTTTTATGCTATTTTTAGAGCATTTTTTGGTAGTTATTCCTGGTTAAAAATTTATTATTTAATTACTATTGTATTGACAGCTTTTGGTAGTTTCATACTGCTTTTTAAGGAATATGGTTATGGTCGTGCTATAGGCTTTGGATACTTAGTATATTTCTATAATTTTTATGCAATCATGGAATATCCAGTTCATATCAGCAAAGCAATCCTTCACTGGACTACTTTAAGTTTTATAGTTGATTTCCTGATAGTTAAAAAATTTGTTTTAGGTCACTATATATCTCTAAGACTAATTTTGGTAAGATTTTGTCTACTTTTTCTATCTTTAGGTCAGGATATTGGATATATAGCTGGTTTTGCTCTAACATCTTTTACGATTTCTGTATTGTTTTTAATTTTGTTGTTTTGCTACAGATATTTCAAAAGAACATTTCGTTTCAAGCATCTTTTTAATGTTCTAAATTTATATCGCCATGAACTGTACACTCATTTTTGGATATCATTTGTTCTCATTAGCCTAAGTCTCCTCGCTTGCTACATTTATATACCTTTGGTGTTGCAGATTTTGAAGTCAGCTAAAGGATTTGATTTTACAGATGTGGCTAACTCTGGTTTATGGGTTAATCCCTTGAGATTATTTATTCCTTTCTTACCTAGATTTAACCCAGCACAACCTGTCTTTAAAGAACTATTTGGTGATCTCCCAGAAAATATCGGTGCAGGTAGCCCTGGATGGTTTTTACTCATACTTGCTATTTTAGGTATATGGAAAACACACAAGCAAATAGCGATTTATATTCCACTAATTATTATCTTCTTTTTACTTGTTTTCTATCATCCAACACATTTCCCAACTCTTAATATATTTCCTTGGTTTGCATTTAATCGTAAACTAGTGACTTCTATTTATCCGGTAATACTTTGTCTTTTTGCACTAGGAATTAATCTCAATGAAGTACGTTTACTTAAAAAGCTGTCTTTGTCAATTTTTATGCTATTACTTATCTTTCTAGGTTGTGTAGAGTTGCATACTGCTTATACTATTAAGCTTTCTTATAATAATTATTTAGTAGATACAAAATTTTCATTTGAAAAAAGTTTTTTTAATTACATGGATTATGTCAAACAGCAACCAGGAGAAGCTGTTTTAGATTGGCCTTTTTGTGCGGTGGGAGGTAATGGAGTCGGCGCAGAAAATTTATGTCCATACTATAGACTTACCTCTGGTAATTTCTCTTTGAGAAGATTTCATACAAAGAAAGTAATGGGACAGTATTTTGGTCGTTTACATCCATCTCAGATTGAACCATATATTCAGGCTCGCTGGGATAAATTGTTTTCACCTAATAGTCCAGATATCATGAAAGCAACTCGCCAAACGCGTTGTTTTATACCAAATGAGTGGTCTTTTTTTACAGATTTTTTTCAATTAAATGATTTTGCTGGCATTAATTTATATGTAGACTTATTGCCAGAAAATTGTGTTCAAGAATTTTATAAACATTTTGGGAATGCAGTTTTAGAAACAACAGTACCTGGTGCAGGTAAAGTAAAATTTATTCCTAAATCTCCTAAGTTATTCAACAAAGTAAACTTGGCTTTAGGTACTCAGCTCAAGTATGAGCCACTTCTAGATTTATCCGAATGAAAATACTTGCTGCTTTCACAGAATACGGTAGCGGGAAGCCTTCAAAGCTTGGCTGGGGTCTTCACAATAGCCGCTCGCTCTTCGGGTATAGGGCAAAATCTTAATTGATGTGTGAGTTTATCCGGAACCCTGCTATTTGAGTTTGTAGTTATGTGTGTTCCTAAAGACGAGATATATATAGAAAGCTATATCTCTAATCAAAAAAATAAACTTGCAATCATT
Organism: Nostochopsis sp.; assembly: GCA_051172755.1. GTDB lineage: Bacteria > Cyanobacteriota > Cyanobacteriia > Cyanobacteriales > Nostocaceae > Pelatocladus. Next base: position 165,378 of record JBMNDX010000002.1, read on the forward strand.
TTGCATAAGACTCAAGAACCAAACTGTATATATATATAGGAAAAGGCTCAAACTAAAAATCCAAACAATATAGAAATCCTGAATTCTCAAGGAAAACTATTATGACTAGCTTTACTCAAATCCAAAGAAAACACGACTTACTCTCTCCTGTGCGTGAATGCTTAGAATCTATCGATGTTCATAATGCTAAATTAGCTCATTTTCTATGCAAACTTATTCCTGCTCAATGTCCTTTTGAACGTGATGTTGTAGTATTTGGTCGGAAGCTTCTGCACATTCCGCCAATGTGTAAACTCAATCCTCTTTATGAAGAAGTTGTCGGTTTACGTTTCAAAGCACTTTGCTATCTAGCAGATGAATGTGGTGAAGATATTACAGCCTATTGCTAATAATTCATGTTGAAGTGTAATGACAGACTGAATTTTATGGCACTGTAGTTGATTTAATTGATATTCTTCACTATTTATTAGCTTTGATAATATACTTACGATGCTCACCTTCCCATCAAATTCTAGAGGATTTTGTCAGTAAGAACAGCTAAATTAGCTTTGGCAAAACCTCTGGATCAAATAAAGATTTGATTGGTATTGATATTCCGAATTCATAAATCTTTACTTCGCTTTAACCCCTCCTACTTTTCCTCTGTAGGAGATTTGATTGCTTAACTCATACATCAGTTAGCAGGCGATCGCATAACTAGCAACTTGGGTTATTACCATCGACCACTAACTAAGGAGTCATACACCGCCAGCGTTTCTTGATGAACGCGGTCAATATTCAACCATTCTAGGTTTTGATGAGCCTTTGTCTTCCACTCGTGTAGGGTATCTGGATTACTTAGCAATTTCACTAATGCTGCTGCTAAGGAATTAGAATCTTTTGCTGGCACTAAAATACCAGCTTGTCCATTATCCAATGCTTCAGGAATTCCGTCTACTTCAGTGGCAATAATAGCGCAACTAGCTTCACGGGCTTCTGATAGGACAAGACCGAAAGGTTCACGGTGAGAAGCGAGGACAAATATATCACAAGCTAGTAAATAACGTTGGGGTTCTGGTTGAAAGCCTTCAAAATGGATACGTGAACTGACAACTGTTTTGCTTGCTTGTTCCTCAAATTCATGGCGATTAGGCCCGTTTCCAATTATATATAAATTTGCTGTGGGATAATCTGAGGCTATTTGCTCAAAAGCTGTGATTAGCTCGACTATACCCTTACGATAATACATTCCTGCCACAGTAGCGATCGCTGGATGTTGTAAAGGTAAAGCTTCATACTCCTGTAAGGGACGATTACGAGGGCTTCCCAACGTACCATTACACACTACCCGCAATTTGTCTTTAGATATCCCACGCCGTACCATAGCCTCGGAAACTGCTTTACTAACAGCAATTACCCGATCAGCCAGACCCATAAATATACTGCTGCGTTGAAATTCGTTATGTACACTGGAAACTAAACCATATCTATTTTTACCTTTATTTCTCAGAAAACTTGCTAATATCACTCCTGTCATCATGTGAGCATGAACGATATCTGGCTGAAATTCTTTGACAATTGTCTTATAACCAATAGCAGCTTTGATGAGATTTTTTGGTTTGCGTGTTTGGTCTAAAAGATAGTGTTTAACACCATAATTTGCTAGTAAATTTTCGTATCCTCCACCACCGGATATTACTGCTACCTCATGACCATCTTTTGCTTGTAAACAAGCCGTGTCAACAGCTACATTGACAATTCCGTTACCAATTTCCTGAACCTCATTTAAAATATGTATAATTCGCATAATAAATCATCATTTTTTTATACAAGTAGGTATGTGGCAAAAATAAACGGAACTCGTAAGTATTGTGATTTAGTTACTTATAAACTACAAACCAATGTAGAGAGGTGTCTTCGCGAAGCCATGCGCTACAGCGCTATTGGCACCTCTCTACAATTAATATCACACCGCAAAAAAATCATAACTCAATCAATATGAATTTACGAATATGATTGTTTTGGTAATGAAAACGACGTAATGCTACAGCCTTAAACAAAAGCTGCCAAGCTTTCCAAGAAAAGATAGAGGGAAAGATAATATTGAAGAAAATATGAAAGTTTTTTTGTTTAATAGCTACTATAGACCAATGTAATTTCAAATAATTTTTAATATCTTCAAGATTAGGAATATGAGAATGATGCATTTCATCAACTAAAGCATAAATTGTTTCTTTAATTAAAATATTTGTATGTAAGCGCCGAGATGCAGAAAACTTGTGATTATAAGCACCAGACCAAATCGTGCGGTAAGCAAGGGATTGATTGAGAAAAATAGCATCTCCAAACTTGGCAACATGAATCCAAGAATCAATATCATCACAATTAGCATCAAATTTAGAATCCCAACCTCCTGTTTGCAAAAAAGCATCACGACGGCAAGCTACTTGTACAGGTGTACCAAAAGGCAGAAGTTCTAGCAACATACCATAGTGAATATCAGCTTGGGGGACATAAAAAGCTAGACCAGGCCCTACTTGCGGCGTGCGAGAGAGTTCGACTTCTTTTTCATCCACCTGAATAGCAATACAGGAACAAATCGCTGCTTGAGGTTGGAGTGCGATCGCCCTCGCCATTTCTTCTAGACAATTTACAGCTAAGTAGTCATCATCATCCAAAAACTTAATCCATTCACCGCTAGCTTTACCAATACCAGCATTCACTGTTGCTGAATGACCGGAGTTTAGCTCATTGCGATGGTAGATCAATCTTGAGTCTCCACTTTGTGACAACTTTTTGATTAAGCTATTTACATACTCCTGCGTACCATCAGAAGAACAATCATCAGCTACAACGACTTCAGTGCCAATGGTTTGATTCAAAGCAGAGTTAATTGCTCTTTTAAGCAAGTTTAAGCGGTTGTAGGTCGTGATGACCACACTAAATTTCATAACACTCAACACCTGTAGCAAGGTCATCGTGAACTACCCACACTGACTCGGAGTACCGAATGAGCGTGGGAGACTTACGGCGATTTAGTTAAATACATCTTCTATTTGACGACACAAGTCCCGAAAACGTCACCCTCTAACAAGATTTGAATTTCAGAAAAACTCTTAGTCTCCTCATTACACACTCACACCCTTGCGATGAAAATTTACTAGACTGAAAAGCAAAAGTAGATTTATCATGGATGATTGTGAGTTTTTTATTAACTATGAACGCTCAAGAGATCATCCGCTCGATCGAAGCGGAACAAATAAAATCTAATCTTCCCGATATATATGTCGGTGACACCGTTAAAGTCGGAGTCAAAATTAAAGAAGGAGAAAAATACCGCATACAGCCCTACGAAGGAGTTGTAATTTCTAAGCGGAACGGCGGGATTAATGAAACCATTACAGTCCGTCGCGTATTTCAAGGTGTTGGGGTTGAACGAGTTTTTCTGATTCACTCTCCTCGGATCGACAGCATTAAAGTCATACGTCGCGGTAGAGTGCGGCGTGCGAAGCTTTACTATCTACGCGGTCGTGTTGGCAAGGCTACCCGGATTAAGCAACGCTTTGACCGCCCTTTGTGATAGACAAGTTAAAATATGGGAGAAAATTCAACCATCAAGCGGCATCAGCCGCTATTTGTCCCCCGACCAAAAAAAGTTAACAAAAAATGCCAAATTGCGTTAAACTAGTACAATGTCAAACGCAATAGCTGAATCAAAAGCAGCACATGCGCTCTTAGTTCAGTTGGTAGAACGCAGGTCTCCAAAACCTGATGTCGGGGGTTCAAGTCCTCCAGGGCGCGCTGTAACTGAGAATAAATCAACCCAAAACAAATGCGATCGCCGTTATAATAGCGATGCTAATATTTGATTTTGGGTATAATTGAATCTATACTTGTAGCCTCAAGCCTCAAGCTGTTTTAGTTTGAGTAGAAGGTACACTTATAAATAGAAAACTACCAGTTAATAGCTATCAGGCAATGGGGGAGTAAGCGACCGTGGCCAAGAAAAATGAAGCAGAAATGCCAGAAACCAGTAATGGTTTCAGCTTTGGGAACTTCTTTCAAGGAACGAAAGAAGAGTTTGAAAAAGTAGTTTGGCCTAGTCGCAAGCAACTGGTGAGTGAGTCAGCAGCAGTATTGTTAATGGTTTCACTCTCAGCAGCTATAATTTTTTTGGTCGATAAATTCTTTACTTGGGCAGCACAACAGGTATTCGGATGACTTATGCAACAGACGAAGGTCACAATTTGGCTTTGCAGTCAGATGATAACTCAGACCCTGCGGGAAAACAGCAAGAAGCCCGTTGGTATGCAGTACAAGTAGCCTCTGGCTGTGAAAAGCGTGTTAAGACAAACCTAGAACAGCGCATCCAAACCTTTGATGTGGCTGAAAAAATTATTCGGGTGGAGATCCCGCATACACCAGCAGTGAAAATCCGTAAGGATGGTAGCCGTCAGCACACAGAGGAAAAAGTATTCCCTGGTTATGTACTGGTGAAAATGTTCATGGATGATGACACCTGGCAAGTGGTGCGAAACACCTCCCATGTGATTAATTTTGTGGGAGCAGAACAAAGACGTGGTACCGGAAAAGGTCGTGGTCACGTTAAACCAATGCCACTAAGTCATACAGAAGTAGAAAGAATCTTCAAACAGACCACTGAACAAGAGCCAATTGTCAAAATTGACATGGCTACTGGTGATAAGATAGTCGTGCTTACTGGTCCGTTTAAAGATTTTGAAGGTGAGGTCATAGAGGTAAGCCCAGAGCGGAGTAAACTCAAAGCCTTGCTGTCGATATTTGGACGAGATACACCAGTAGAGTTGGAATTTAATCAGGTTCAAAAACAGAGCTAATTAACAAATGGCGAAAAAAGTGGTAGCGGTCATTAAATTGGCCCTGAATGCTGGGAAAGCCAACCCAGCACCGCCAGTCGGTCCCGCCTTGGGTCAGCATGGCGTTAATATTATGATGTTCTGCAAAGAGTACAACGCCAAAACAGCAGATCAAGTTGGGACGGTGATACCAGTTGAAATTTCGGTATATGAAGACCGGAGTTTCACTTTTGTACTCAAGACTCCACCCGCATCGGTATTGATTACCAAAGCAGCAAAGATTGACAAAGGCTCTAGCGAACCCAACAAAAGGAAAGTTGGATCAATTACACAAGAGCAGCTGCGGCAGATAGCTCAAACAAAAATGCCTGATCTCAATGCTAATGATATTGAAGCAGCAATGAAGATCATTGCAGGTACTGCTAAAAATATGGGTGTGACAGTCACAGATTAGTTATTTGTTCTTTGTTGATAGTTTGTAGTTGTAGCCTGCGAGTAGCCGCTTACGCGTCTATAGGAAAAACAAACAACAAACAACTAACAACTAACAACTAACAACCAATCAAAAAACTTTATCGGGGGAGAGAATTAACCTCGCTAACAACCCCAGGAGATAAAAATGACAAAAAGAGTATCGCGTCGTTTACAGGCGCTATTAGAAAAAGTAGAAGATAGGGAGTATCCTCCCCTAGATGCTTTAAGTCTTTTAAAACAGACAGCAACAGCAAAATTTTCTGAAGCCGCAGAAGCACATATTCGCTTGGGAATTGATCCGAAGTATACAGATCAACAATTGCGGACAACGGTAGTACTGCCTAAAGGTACAGGACAAGAAGTACGAGTGGCAGTAATTGCTAGAGGTGAAAAAGTAACAGAAGCAACCAATGCAGGTGCTGATATTGTCGGTTCAGAAGAACTGATAGAAGAAATTCAAAAAGGAATGATGAACTTTGACAAGCTCATCGCGACACCTGATGTGATGCCACAGGTAGCGAAGCTTGGTAAATTGCTTGGTCCACGTGGTTTGATGCCCTCACCTAAAGGTGGTACAGTAACATTTGACCTGGCAAGTGCGATCGCAGAATTCAAAGCAGGTAAATTAGAATTCCGTGCTGATCGTACAGGTATTGTCCATGTTATGTTTGGTAAGGCGTCATTCTCACCAGAAGATTTACTGGTAAACTTGAAGGCTTTGCAAGAAACAATTGACCGCAACCGTCCTTCAGGAGCCAAAGGCCGTTATTGGCGGACAATGTACGTCTCTGCCACAATGGGACCATCGATTAAAGTCGATGTCAGCGCCTTACGCGACCTGAAAACCGAAGCAGCATAAAGTTTGTGATTTGTGATTTGTAACAAATAGTAACTATTAGTCAATGACCAATGACCAACAACAAAATTAAATAGCAAAGCCGGAGACAGCAGGTGCCTTTAGCTTAATATCCTGCCGAGGTTTTATCCAAATTGCTTGAAGTTCCATCCTTATTTGGTGTGGTAGTTCTAGCATCAGGAGAAGGGTGGTTTCAAGTCTACCTTTCAACTAAAACCCCGGCTATTGCAGCTGGGGTTTATTAATTGTGAGTTGTGAGTTGATTTTTATTTGTTGTTTGTTGCTTTAAACCAACCACCAACCGTCAACTAACAACCAACAACAAAACCTTTAAAGGAGGTGAAACAAACATGGGTAGAACCCTAGAAAACAAACAAGAGATTGTTGCTGAACTCAAAGAATCTTTGAGTCAGTCGCAATTAGCACTTGTGATTGATTATCAAGGGCTAACAGTTGCCGAAATTACAGACCTGCGGCGGCGGTTGCGTCCCACAGGAACAACATGTAAGGTAACAAAAAATACCCTGATGGGGATTGCCATTCAAGATGATGAAAAATGGCAACCTTTATCAGAATTGCTCAAAGGTTCTTCTGCTTTTTTGTTGGTTCAAGAGGATTTCTCTGCTGCAATTAAGGCTTATCAAGATTTCCAAAAAGCCACCAAAAAGACAGAAATGCTTGGCGGCGTTATGGAAGGTCGCCTGCTGAAAGAACCGGATGTTAAAGCGCTAGGCGATTTGCCATCCAAAGAGCAACTCATGGCGCAAATTGCTGGAGCAGTCAACGCTTTGGCTACCAAGATCGCTGTTGGTATCAACGAGGTTCCCAGCTCGCTGGCTCGTGCTTTGCAGGCCTATACCGATAAAGAAAAAGACGGCGAAGAAGTTAGTGGTTAGTTGTTTGTTGTTTACTCAAACCAACACCAACTACCAACTACTAACTACCAACTACTAACAAACAACAAATTTTAATTACAGGAGTTATATCTAATGTCTACTGCAACTGATGAAATTTTGGAAAAATTAAAATCCCTAAGTTTGCTGGAAGCATCTGAGTTAGTTAAGCAAATTGAAGATGCTTTCGGTGTTACTGCTGCTGCACCGGCTGGTGGTATGATGATGATGGCTGCTCCTACTGCTGCTGCGGCTGAACCTGTAGAAGAGCAGACCGAATTTGATGTGGTTCTCGAAGATGTTCCAGCTGATAAGAAGATTGCTATCCTTAAGGTCGTACGTGAATTGACCGGTTTAGGTCTCAAGGAAGCAAAAGACTTAGTAGAATCTGCACCTAAAGCAGTTAAAGAAGGTATGGCCAAGGAAGCAGCTGAAGATGCTAAGAAACGTATCGAAGAAGCTGGCGGTAAAGTAAGTGTGAAGTAGTAATTACCAATTGGAATTTGGCATTATCCTAATAAATTAATTGCGAATTCCAAATTTAAAGGGAGCCTAATACAGGCTCCTTTTTTAACACTTTGATTGAACTAATTAGGGCTTGCTGAATAAGTCTCTAAAGCAAATCTAGAAGCCACACAGCTTACTTTTAGGGTTGTTTCGTCGCTCAGTTTTCAAATAAATTTACCCAGCGATCGCACTGTGTAGTGCAAGGGTTTTGAGACTCTAGATGTTATAACGAATAGCACGTTTTTGGTGGAAAAAGGCTTGAACCCTTTATCTGGACTACTTTACAGTTTTATTCAGCAAGCCCTAATTATGAACCTTTGATAACAAACAGTATCAAAATAGACTGTTTTCTAGTTAAATATAACACTAACATGCTTGCAAAAGTTTTGAGCTAATTCTAGCTAATTCATTTGAGTAAAACAATTTAGACATGAGAATTAATCGGCGTAAATTTTTGGTCTATGGTTCCGCATCTTTTGGAGGAACTTTTTTCTTAAAGGCTTGTGCCAACAATTCTTCTACAAATACCGCAGAAACTCCAGCCCCAGTCGCATCTGATGCTGCTTCTCCTGTCAGCGTTGCGAGTAATGGAAACACCATTAAAGTCGGAATTTTGCATTCCCTTAGCGGCACAATGTCTATCAGCGAAAAAAGCGTTGTAGATGCCGAAAAATTAGCGATTAAAGAAATAAACGCTGCTGGTGGTGTTTTAGGTAAGCAAATTAAAGCCATTGTTGAAGATGGTGCTTCTAACTGGGATACATTTAGGGAAAAAGCCACTAAATTAATTGATCAAGATAAAGTTACTGTAGTTTTTGGTTGTTGGACTTCTGCTAGCCGTAAGAATGTGAAGCCGGTATTTGAAAGCAAAAACCATATGCTTTGGTATCCGGTACAGTATGAAGGTCAAGAATGTTCTAATAACATTTTCTACACTGGGGCGGCTCCCAATCAACAAATTGAACCTGCTGTTGATTGGCTACTCAAAAATAAAGGTAAAGAATTCTTTTTAGTAGGTTCTGATTACGTTTTTCCCCGCACAGCGAACACAATTATTAAAGCGCAATTACAAGCAAAAGGTGGTAAAACAGTTGGCGAAGATTACTTACCACTCGGTAACACAGAAGTTACGCCTATTATCACTAAAATTAAACAAACTTTGCCCAAGGGGGGTGTAATTTTTAATACCCTGAATGGAGATAGCAACGTTGCTTTCTTTAAGCAATTACAAGGTGCGGGATTGACACCAGATAAATATCCCACCATGTCTGTAAGTATTGCTGAAGAAGAAGTGAAAGCCATCGGTGTTGATTATCTTAAAGGACACTACGCCGCTTGGAATTATTTCATGACAGTTGATACTCCAGAAAATAAGAAATTTGTCGAAGCTTTTAAGAAAGAATATGGTAGCGATCGCGTCACAAATGACCCGATGGAAGCAGCATACATCGGAGTTTATTTGTGGAAGCAAGCAGTAGAAAAAGCCAAGACTATTGACATCGCAAAAGTCCGCACCGCAGCCTATGGTCAAACTCTGAATGCACCCGAAGGTAAAGTCACAATGGAAGCCAACCATCACATATCCAAAATTGTGCGGATTGGTGAAGTTAGAGATGATGGTTTGTTTAATATTGTCTATGCTACCCCTGCACCAGTTGAGCCAATTCCTTGGAATCAATTTGTGAAAGAAACTAAGGGATTTGCTTGTGATTGGTCAGACCCAAATAAAGGTGGTAAGTACAAGGTTTAATCGGTGAATTTTTTTGGTGTCTTAGTGGTGAAAAAATATTTTTTTAACACTAAGAGACTAAGTAGAGCTTTGCATGAATTCTTAGCGATTTAAAACGCGGAGGAACGCAAAGGTAAACGCAGAGAAACGCAGAGTTTTGGTGTCAAAATTTCGCCTTGGGGGAAATGTGTTAGCAGGGTTTTTGGATGCCATATTTAATGGTATTAGTATCGGTGCTGTTTTGTTAATTGCAGCATTAGGTCTTGCCATTGTTTTTGGGCTGATGGGTGTCATTAATATGGCACATGGCGAGTTGATGATGTTGGGAGCATACACCACATTTGTGGTGCAAAATGCTAGTAAGCAACTCGGCGGAATCTGGTTTGAGAGTTATATATTTTTGGCTCTGATTTTTGCTTTTTTATTGACAGCTATTGTGGGATTGATTTTAGAAAGGGGTGTGGTGCGTTATCTCTACAAGCGTCCTCTAGAAACTCTGTTGGCAACTTGGGGTGTGAGTTTGATTTTACAGCAGTTTGTTCGCAGTGTGAATTGGGTTTTGGTAATTGCGATCGCTCTGTTTTGTTTATTATTTTTTGGTGGTTTATGGGTTTTGAATTTCCGCACAAATTTGGGACGGGTTCGTAATTGGATTGTGACAGTAATTTTGTTACTTTCTTTAGGGGTGACAATCGCAGTAAGCAACTTTTTAAGCAATACTTATAAATTAGGATTGACTCAACCTTGGTTTGGCGCTCAAAATGTGGATGTGACTGCACCAAGTTGGTTACGAGGTGGTATGTCTTTGGGTGGTGTGCAATTACCTTTTGCTAGGTTATTTATTATTGCTTTGACGATTATTTGTGTGATAGGTATTTACCTATTTTTACAACGCTCAAATTGGGGATTAAGAATTCGCGCTGTTACACAAAATCGGAGCATGAGTGCTTGTTTGGGTATCCCGACACAAAAAGTTGATGCGATGACTTTTGCACTGGGTTCGGGATTGGCTGGTGTGGCTGGATGTGCGATTAGTTTACTCGGTTCTGTGGGGCCAAATACAGGGCAAAATTATATTATTGATACTTTTATGGTTGTGGTTGTGGGTGGTGTAGGCAACTTGCTCGGTAGTATTGTGGCAGCATTGGCGATTGGAACGGTGAATTTTTTGATTGGTTCTGGAACTCTGGCTTTGTTGTTGAGTCCTGTTCAGCCTTTAGCAGATTTGTTTACGTTTTTTGCAACAACGAGTATGGCTAGGGTGATGGTGTTTGCGTTGATTATTGCGTTTTTACAGTGGAAGCCTGCTGGTATTTTTCCACAAAAGGGCCGTACTGTTGATGTTTAAATTGAGGATTGGGGAAGGTGGGGCCCCTGGAGGGGATAAGGGGTAATGGGGATTGGGAAAATATGAAAAGGAATAGAAGAAAGTTAATTTTAATTGAAGTGGGGGTGGTGGTGGCGATCGCACTCATCCTGATTTTAATTATGCCTGTTGTTTTGTCTAACTTTCGGCTGAATTTGTTGGGACGATTTTTATCGCTGGCAATTGTGGCTTTAGGTATAGATTTAATTTGGGGTTTTACTGGGTTATTGAGTTTGGGACATGGAATTTTCTTTGGTTTGGGTGGATATGCGATCGCTATGTACCTCAAGTTACAAGTTCCTCAAGGTGAGTTACCTGATTTTATGGGACTATATGGGGTGACAGAATTACCTTGGTTTTGGAAACCTTTTTATTCGTTTCCTTTTGCGGTTGTTGCTGTAGTAGTTATTCCCGCATTATTAGCAGGATTATTAGGATATTTGGTATTTCGTAATCGCTTGAAAGGTGTATATTTTTCGATTTTGACACAAGCCGCAACAATTGTTTTTTTCAATTTCTTTAATGGTCAACAAAAACTTTTTAATGGTACGAATGGGTTAATAGATTTTACGACTTTATTTAAAGCAACAGTTAGCGATGCAAAAACACAGTTTGTTTTCTACACGCTCACGGTATTGTTTCTTGTGGCTACCTATGCTCTTTGTCGCTGGTTGACAAGTGGACGTTTTGGTAGATTACTCATAGCAATTCGTGATGATGAAAGTCGGGTGCGTTTTTCTGGTTACAATCCTACAGAATTTAAAGTGTTGATCTTTGCTGTTTCGGGAGCAATAGCCGGAATCGCTGGAGCATTTTACACTCTTCAAAGTGGTTCTGTATCCCCTAGAGCTATGGATATTGCTTTTTCAATTGAAATGGTAATTTGGGTTGCGGTTGGGGGACGCGCCACTTTAGTAGGAGCAATTTTAGGTACTTTGCTTGTTAACTATGCTCGTGTTTTTCTGAGTGAACAATTTTCCGAAATCTGGCTATTTTTTCAGGGCGCGCTATTTTTAATAGTTGTTACAGTCCTACCAGATGGCATAGTTGGATGGTTGTTTGAGCAAAAAATTTCTTTTTTACAAAGTCCTTCTGAAATTACCACTTATCCCAGCTTAGAACAAGACGCCGAAGTGCAGCATGAACGCCAAAATCTTGGAAACTGAAAACCTCACTGTTACTTTTGATGGATTTCAGGCATTAAATCAGTTGAACTTTAGCATGGATGCGGGAGAATTACGAGTAGTGATTGGTCCGAATGGTGCTGGTAAAACAACATTTCTCGATGTGATCACAGGTAAAGTTCAACCGACAACAGGACGAGTTTTATTTAAAGGTAAAAATTTACGTTTTCTCAAAGAACATCAAATTGCACGTTTAGGAATTGGTCGCAAATTTCAAACTCCTCGAATATATCTTAATTTAACGCCTCGTGAAAATCTGGAACTTACTAATAATCGCAATAAGCATGTATTTTCTACTTTGTTGGGACATCCTAGTAATGCTGAAAAAAATAGCATCAAAGGATTACTAGAAACTATAGGTTTAAGAAATAAGGCGGATATTCGAGCAGGTTTACTTTCTCATGGCGAAAAACAACGTTTAGAAATTGGGATGCTGGTCGCGCAGTCTCCTGATTTATTACTCGTTGATGAACCTGTGGCTGGGTTAACTGATGAAGAGACTTATAATGTCGGAGAATTACTTTTAGGATTAGCACAAAGTCATTCGATTTTAGTGATTGAACATGATATGGAATTTGTGCGCCAAATAGCTAGGAAAGTTACGGTTCTCCATCAAGGTTCGGTTTTGTGTGAAGGTAATATCGAAGAAGTGCAAAATGATCCTCGTGTGATTGAGGTTTATTTGGGACAACAGCAAGATAGTTAATATAGCATTGCAATTACCAATTACCAATTACCAATTACCAATTACCAATTACCAATTACCAATTACCAATTTAATGTTGCAAGTATCTAATCTTGATGTTTATTACGGCGAAAGTCACATTCTTCGGAATGTAGATTTGAGTGTTCCAGATGGACAAATGGTTTGTCTCATCGGACGCAATGGTGTGGGGAAAACTACTCTTCTTAAAACAATTATGGGGTTACTTCAACCCCGTGGTGGTGCAATTAGTTTGGCTGAGACTATTATTAATTCCAAATCCCCGGATCAAAGGGCAAAAATGGGTATTGGTTATGTACCTCAAGGGCGGGAGATTATACCACGTTTGACGGTGAAGGAAAATCTTTTATTGGGTTTAGAAGCGAGAAGAAAGCAAGTAAAAAATCAAGAAATTCTAGAAGAGATTTTGACGCTATTTCCAGTTTTGAAAACTATGCTTGCGCGTATGGGTGGTGATTTAAGTGGTGGACAGCAACAACAATTAGCGATCGCTCGTGCTTTAATGGGACAACCCCAATTACTTTTATTAGACGAACCCACAGAAGGAATTCAACCTTCGATTATTCTCGAAATTGAAGCCGCAGTTCGTCGCATTGTTGCTACGACTGGTATTTCTGTTTTATTAGTAGAACAACACTTACATTTTGTCCGCCAAGCTGATTACTATTACGCTATGCAAAAAGGTGGTATTGTCGCTTCTGGTTCTACTGATGAACTCAGTCAAGAAGTGATTCAAAGATTTTTGGCTGTCTGAATCTCGGAACTGTATTTAACATCTTCGTCATCTGCTGGACTGAATTTTCCTTCACGCCAATTATCACCAACGCTTTTGATAAAACTTCCTAAAGGGATCGCAACTAAAAGTCCTAATAATCCCCCTAATTTTGCACCTATTAATAAAGAGATTACTACCCAGACTGGGTTTAAACCTGTTAAATTACTCAGAATGCGAGGAGCAACAAAGTTGTAGTTAAATTGATCAATCGCTACTGCTACGCTTAAAGCTTCTACTCCTAACCAAAAATTACTTAATGCTACTAAAGAACTTACTATAGTAATACCTATTCCTGTACCAAAAGGAAACAAAGCAAAAAAACCAATTACTAATCCAAAAAGTAAACTTAAAGGAACTCGTAACGCCAAAAAACCTAGGGTAATTCCTGATGCTAAAATAGTCGCTAATGTTACTTGTCCAATAAAATAATTTTGAAAGTCTTCTCGTAATGACTGACGCACTTGTAAGCCAATATGAGATGGAAACCACAAAAAGATCCCATCCCAAAGACGTTCTCCATTTAAAACTAGATATAAAGTCAGTACTACTGTTAATAAAACATTAACTAAGCTACCAATAGTATCTAAAGCAAAACCTAATATTCTACCCGTAAAATTTTGAATCTGGTTGGAGATTCTATCGAGAAGTTGGGGAATTAATCCACTTAAATGAAAAGGTAACTGTTCTGTTGTTGCCCAATTTTGCAAAGCTTGTAGTTGTTGTCTACCAGAATCTATCCATGTGGGCAAAATGTTAGCTAATTCGTTTAGTTGTTGTATGATGAGCGGTACTAAAGTAATACCTAAAGCTACTAATATTAGTACAGCTAAAAGAAGTACTCCAGATATAGCAAGATTACGTTGTACGCCTCGTTCTTGGACAAATCTAATCGGATAATCCAAAATAAAAGCTAATAAAATAGCAGCAACAACAATGCTTACTAAAGGTTGGAAATAATTAATTACCTGAAGCAATACCCAACCATTTAAGATGAGCAAAGGAAATGCTAAAGCTAAACTTAACCATCTAGGTAGCTGATTTACAGATTGCATTGGAAATTGTTGGTTGTTGGTTGTTGGTTGTTGGTTGTTGGTTGTTGGTTGTTGGTTGTTGGTTGTTGGTTGTTGGTTGTTGGTTGTTGGTTGTTGATTGTTGATTGTTGATTGTTGGTTGTTGATTGTTGATTGTTGATTGTTGATTGTTGATCTTTTACCACTAGCCACTAACTATATATTTATTCTATTTCCCATAAAATCTAACAGAATTCGCTGATGCACTGGTCCGAGAGGCCGGATTTCCCCTGCAATTTTGGAATAACATTGTCCCTGGTGAATGTCCTCTAGTGTTACCAAACCCATATCCCAACCTTCATTGAGAACAAGTTGGTTTAATTCCACCAACAACGGTGCTTGGAAGACGTGACGCACCACAGAATCATCAGCATAGCAGCCAAACTCAGACACTGTTGGTGGTAGATTATAGCCAATTTCCTCTAAAACTTCTCGCTTCACAGCTATATCTGAGGTTTCACCAGGTTCGATATGTCCACCAAAGAGTCCCCAGTAACCAGGGTAGAGAATATTGGGGATGTTATCGCGCAGTTGCATCAGAAATTTGTCTTCTTGATAGAGAATAGCGATCGCTACATGCACCAGTTGCTTACTCATAAATTTTTGATGGGACAGTGTGACGTTATTATTATTACTTCTCTTCTATATACACTTCCCCATATTCTTTGCCTGCAATGAGAATGCTGCGGTAGCGAATTTGACCTTTAATTACTACTTGATCTCCGATTTGCAAATTTGTTTGATTGGTGATGACCCAAATTTTACCAGTCTCGTCCTTTACCAGATAGGCTTGTTTTTTTAACAGGGGAGCAATTTTTTCAACCTTGCCTTGGATGTATACTGTTGTATTACTATCTGGTTGCGATCGCAGTTCTCGAATCGGAGTCACATTTGTACCGATCACATTGATACCAGAAAAAGTGGAATTACCACAACTTATTAATCCTGCCATGAGAAAGTAAGTCAATCCCAAATGAAAAACTGTGAAAGGAAGGTAAAATTTTGGTGCCTGTAGCATAAGAGCTTATTTTTGTTAATCTAATGGAAACAAACACTGCAAAACTGCTTGATGGTAAAGCCCTAGCGACAAAAATTCAGCAAGAATTATCTGCTACTATTACCAGATTACAACCCCACATGGGACGACCGCCCGGTTTAGCAGTTCTAATGGTAGGCGATAATCCAGCCTCAGCTGCTTATGTGCGCGGTAAAGAAAAAGCCTGTGCGAAAATTGGTATGGCCTCTTTTGGTAAGCATTTTTCCACACAAACCACTCAAGCTGAACTTGAAGAAGTTATTCACAACCTAAATCAAGATGAACAAGTGGATGGTATTCTCGTACAATTGCCCCTACCCACTCATCTAGATGCTATTCCTTTATTACACCAAATAGATCCCAACAAAGATGCTGATGGATTGCATCCAATAAATATGGGAAAACTAGTGCGAGGTGAAGATGGTTTACGCAGTTGTACACCGGCTGGAGTTATGCGCCTGTTGCAGGAATATGAAATTTCCTTGCGCTCTAAACAAGCGGTAGTGCTAGGGCGTAGTATTTTGGTGGGTAAACCATTGGCATTGATGCTTTTAGAAGCTGATGCAACGGTGACAATTGCCCATTCGCGATCGCAGGATCTCGCAGCCCTAACTAAAAACGCTGATATTTTAATCGCAGCTGTTGGCCGTCCAGAACTAATTACGGCTCAGATGGTTAAACCAGGCGCGATTGTGGTAGATGTGGGGATAAATCGTGTCACCGATGCTAGTGGTAATAGTCGCTTAGTCGGCGATGTCCACTTTGAATCAGTTGCAAATGTGGCAGAGTTCCTCACCCCAGTTCCTGGCGGTGTCGGCCCTATGACTGTCGCCATGTTATTGCAGAATACGGTGGATAGCTATAGCCAACGCTTAAAGACTAAAGAGTGATTATTGTTGTTTGTTGTTTGTTGTTTGTTGTTTGTTGTACCCTGCGGGTAAACACGTAGACGAACGAAGTCCGTCTTCTCGTAGAGTAGTGGCTTCTGTTCGGTGAAAGGGTTCGGTGCAGAGTCAGTAGCAGCTTACGCGTCTATGGAATAACCAACCCCACCAACTACTGTATGGATGCAAGACCTTACGCCCCTACTAACCACCAACTACCAACCACCAACCACCAACCACCAACCAATAACTAATTAATGACTCTTTCCCTTAAAATTGTTACTTAAATAACAGAAATTTAAGGAAATTAAGGATGGTAACAACGGATAACTTGAAACTAACTCCAGAAAAAGCCAATTTTGACCTCATTACCTATTTAAAAGAAAGACAAAAGCTATGTGAAGTAGCTTTGGAACAGTCTATTACCGTGAGTTATCCAGAAAAGATTTATGAAGCAATGCGCTACTCTCTTTTAGCTGGAGGTAAGCGCCTGCGTCCGATTATTTGCCTTGCTACCTGTGAAATGACTGGTGGAAAAATCGCCATGGCTATGCCAACCGCATGTGCGCTGGAGATGATTCATACTATGTCTTTGATTCACGATGATTTGCCAGCCATGGATAACGATGATTATCGTCGTGGGAAACTCACCAATCACAAGGTATACGGCGAAGATATCGCAGTTTTGGCTGGAGACGGCTTGTTAGCTTATTCTTTTGAATATGTAGCAATAAACACCAAAGATGTGCCAGCAGAGCGAGTATTGCGAGTAGTTAGTATTCTGGGGCGTGCAGTCGGAGCTGCTGGTTTGGTGGGTGGTCAGGTACTTGATTTAGAATCAGAAGGAAAATCGGATATTTCTTCCGAAACACTCGATTTTATTCATAACCACAAAACAGGAGCGCTTTTAGAAGCAAGTGTAGTTTGTGGTGGTATTTTGGCAGGGACATCAGAAGACAATGTACAAAGGCTCTCTCGATATGCCAAGAATATTGGACTAGCTTTTCAGATTATTGATGACATCTTGGATATCACCTCTACACAAGAACAGCTAGGAAAAAGTGTGGGTAAAGATCAAAAAGCCAAGAAAGTAACTTATCCAAGCCTCTGGGGAATTGAAAAATCTCAAAAACAAGCCCAACAGCTCATTGAATCTGCTTGTGCAGAATTAGAACCGTTTGGGAAAGCGGCAGAACCATTAGTGGCACTAGCTCACTTTATCACCAGTCGTAGTCATTAGGCAGTTATCAGTTATCAGCTATCAGCTATCAGTTATTACTTAACTGTTTACTGTTCACCGATTTTCTGCTGCACGGCACTGAGTTAATTGGAGATTTTTGGTTGCATCTATTACTGGCTCACACACAACTGCTGCTCATTGTTATTAACCTGACCAAAATACCATGCAGGATATAGGCAATATTTTAGATAACCGGGTGCTGGTGGTTGCTCTATTCGCTTGTTTGATAGCTCAAGCTTTGAAGCTCATCATTGAAATAGTCAAAAATCGGAAATTGAATGTGAGTGTTTTAGTCACAACCGGAGGTATGCCCAGCGCTCATTCAGCTTTAGTTACGGCTTTAGCGGTTGGTGTGGGGCAAACTCATGGCTGGGCTTCTGCTGAATTTGCCCTGGCAACAGTTTTTGCAATTATTGTCATGTACGATGCAGCTGGAGTTCGTCAAGCTGCTGGTAAACAAGCTCGCATTCTCAATCAAATGATTGATGAATTGTTTCACGAACACCCAGAATTTACAGGCGATCGCCTCAAGGAATTGCTAGGACATACACCATTTCAGGTGATAGCTGGCTCGGCATTAGGTATCACTATCTCTTGTTTAGCTAGTTATGCCTATAATTGAAAATTTGTTGGTAGTTAGTGGTTGGTGGTTAGTAGTTAGTGGTTAGTAGTTAGTAGTTAGTAGTTAGTAGTTAGTAGTTAGTAGTTAGTAGTTAGTAGTTAGTAGTTAGTAGTTAGTAGTTAGTAGTTAGTGGTTAGTAGTTAGTAGTTAGTGGTTAGTAGTTAGTAGTTAGTGGTTAGTAGTTAGTAGTTAGTGGTTAGTGGTTAGTCGTTAGTGGTTGTTGACCAATCACCAATGACCAATAACCAATAACCAATAACCAACTTAATTTTTTGGTATGGTCACTGCTGATCGCAACAGCGTTACCTTACTACTATCGACAATCACTGCAAAAAAACCTCCTTCTGAAAGCTTCTTTAATGTACTGTATGCGTCTTTTTCATTATTTGTATAAGTTGCTAGCAAGTAATGGCGTTGCCCATAAGCTGCAAAACCCACATTACCGCCCACTGCTTGCTTCACTTGATTTGCCAGTTCTGGACGGTTGAAATAATCTACTAAGACAGCAAAACCATTTCCCAAACGTTGAGGTTGAAAGCTTGGTGTTTGAGTTGGCGCTACTGCTACCTGTGCTGGTCGAGTGGTAATAATAGCCGACAAACCCGCAACGCCATTGACATATCTAGCCCAACGGTTCGCATCATCAATTTTACTAAATCCACCGATTCTAGTAACTGTATCGTTAAGATATTTACAGGTTGTACTCTTAAGCTCAGGCGGTAAGGCGCGACGCAATTGATTTCGACTATCTGTAGTTGGACTGATCACCAATAACACATATTCGCCGGGTTGGGGAGATTGACAAACGCGAATATTTGGTTCTTGGGCAAAAGCAGTATTCATCCCAGCGATCAAAGAGGACAAGGAAGCAACAGAGGCGATCGCTAGTGTGAAACTACTTACTAAAATATTTGGTAAATTATGAAATTTATACACTGCTGATTTATACATAAATCCACAGTATTATCCACCATTTTTGATGAAAAATACATACATATATTTTGAGATTGGGTAATGGGTAATGGTTGGTTATTTCCAATCCTCATTACCCTTTATCCCCAGAGGGGACTCCATCTTCCTCAATTTCCTCTCAAGAGACAGTGGTTAGAGATGCCAGAGGATCAGCGATACTTTCAGAAGGGGCTTGAAATTCCCCTGTGATCACGTATTCTAATCGCAGTTTCAGCCAAGTAATAAATTGGTCATTAGTAGAAATAATTGCTACTGCTGGTTGTGGACATTTTGCCTTCACCTGTGCCATTTGGGGTGCTTCCAGAAAAGCAGGTTGCTTCACTACCCAAAAATCTATTTCCTTTTCTTGTTCGTGATAGTTACGAGTACGTTCTCGCAACACTTCTTCCATTGGTTCTTCTTCTAACAGAAAACGTTGACTTGCCAAAACGTAATAGTATGTTTTCATTTTCATTCTTTGCTAAATAAATTAAAGTCCGGACATAGTATTATAGCTATAGCCAGGTAAGTTAGGACGTAGATTCCAATATTCTCCAGTTGGTTATACCCATTTCAATGTCCTAATCAAAACGGCTACAGCTATATCTACTATGGCCTTGACAAATTATCTCAGCTTTAACCTTTTTAACCACGACCAAACTAGCATCTCCGCAGGAGAATCACCGCTCCTCGCTCCCCCAATTAAGGTCCGGAAAACACAGCTTGTTCTACATCTCGCCGACTCAAGGAATATTTGAAGGCGCGTTGGATATCTTGTCCATTGTCTCCAGCATTGACATACCGAACTATAATTTGCTCAATGTCTAGCCAAAGTTCTGCTTCCCAACTAGGACGCTGTAAGCGCCAGCAATGTAGCTGTTTTTCATCTTGTTCACAGCCTTGTTGTTTTAACCACTGCTCAATTTGGGGAAGAGGGTGATTATATAGTGGTGTTTCAGAAGAGGGAAGAGACATAACAATTAAAAATTAAAAATTAAAAATTAAAAATTTAAGAGCTGTAATATTAATCCTACAGGTTGTAAAGCAGCTTCGCCACGAGTTAAGCCAATGGCGATCGCTAACACTAAGCAACCTAAAAATGTTAAACCCAGGATAAACAAAGCGAAGATTTCTCCTGCGGAAAGCGGGCGATCGCTAGCATCAAGATAAGCTGATTTAGACCAATCGTAGGAACGCTCAACGGGACGGTTTAGATCTGGTGGTGCTTGAATAACTCCAAAACGGGAATAGCCAATTTTTAAGTCATAACTGAACCGTCGTTCTGGATTACTTAGAGTAGCGTAGGCTTCGTTGAGTTGCTGAAATTTAGCAGTGGCAGAAACTGTAGGTAAGCTGGTCGTATCAGGATGATAGCGTTTGCTCAATTCCCGATAAGCACGACGGATTTCAATTGGCGATGCACTGGGATGCAGTCCTAGCAGGGTATAATACGTCTTTGTTTCGCTGCTTTGTGACATTGCACCATTCTGATTCACGGCTGTTTGATTCACTAAGCGATAAACTTTTGTCTAATATTTTAACCTCTTTCACGGAATTCCTCGTCCTTGTCAAAGCTAAGGAAATAAATCAGCACGGGGTTTAAAAGTTTCCATCCGCCGAATTTTTTCGTATAACTCTCGTTCTTCTTTAGTAATATTTTTAGGAGCAACTATCTGAATTTCTACTAATTGATCGCCGCGTTTATTTTTG
Organism: Nostochopsis sp.; assembly: GCA_051172755.1. GTDB lineage: Bacteria > Cyanobacteriota > Cyanobacteriia > Cyanobacteriales > Nostocaceae > Pelatocladus. Next base: position 186,213 of record JBMNDX010000002.1, read on the forward strand.
TCGGCGGGATAACCTTTCCCAGCCAGACGTAATCTTTGTCCAGACCGGACTCCTGGAGGAATGGTCATTTTTACCAACCCATCAAGGGTGGGTGCTTCGACTTGACCTCCTAATACTGCTTCGCTGGGGGTAATTGGGATTTGGCAGTAAATATCTGTACCTTCAATTTTAAACAGTGGATGAGTATTTACGGTTATTTTTAAGTATAAATCGCCACCGTTAATACCTTGGTTACGCAGACGAATAGTTTGACCTGTTACCATACCAGCAGGCATTTCTACTTCTAGCGATCGCCCATCTTCTAAGCGAATTCTTTCTACACCACCACGATAGGCTTTTTCTAAGGGTAGAGACAATCTTGCTTCGATGTCTCGACGTGTAGGGCGTTGGTTTGGTGTGTATGCAACTTTTGTTCTGGGGCTACGAAATGGATCGGCATTATTAGTATTAGTAGCGGTAGATGTGCCATTTTTACCGGTTTTTACACCAATCACTTCGTTAATAAAGGTAGTAAAATCAGAATAGTTACCTGGATTTACATCCTGATTACCCCGACCATTGCTACGGTTATCCCCAGCCCAAGCTTTCTTCTGTGCTTGTTTATCGAAGCCTTTTTGCTGCCAGTAGCGGCTAAATTGGTCATACTGCGCCCGCTTCGCTGGATCGGAGAGAATTTCATAGGCTTCACCGATATCTTTAAATTTATCCTCTGCTCCTTTGTTCCCTGGATTTAGGTCTGGGTGATACTGCCTAGCTAAACGCCGATAATTTTTTTTAATATCTTCATTGGTAGCATCTTTGGATACTCCCAAAATTTCGTAATAATCGCGAAAATTCCGCAAATCCTGCATAATCGTTTGTTTATTTGAAATTGAGTTTTTAATTTCTTAAGATAGTTAGTGGTTGGCGTCTGGTAGTTGGTGGTTGGTTGTTGATTGATTATTAATAGTTCATTGTTAGCGGTTAGTTAAGTTGTTCGGAAAAAACAAATAACCACTAACTATTACTCATTACCTATGAATGATGACTAAATCCGAATTTCAGATAAATTTCATCACCTTTTTCTAATTAATACCAGTATTTTGCAGCAGTAGTACATCAGATAGTGAGATGTGCAATCTTCGTACCTAGCAGGCTTGATTACCAATCATCGTCATCATCCCAGTTATCTTGATAGCTGGGGCGAGAACGGCGTGAAGATCCACCATTGTCAAAAGAAGAGGAACGGCTGTCTCGACCATAGCTTCGATCATAGTCTCGGTTGGGGCTTCGGTCATAATTTCGGTTGGGGCTTCGATCATAGTCTCGGTTGGAGCTTTGGTCGTAATCTCGGTTGGGACTTCGGTCATAGTCTCGGTTGGGACTTCGGTCGTAATCTTTGCCATAGCCTCGTTCATAATCTTTGCCGTAGTAATCGCGATCGCGCAAAGAATCTCTAGGATTATCCCGTTCTTTATCACCGCCACCTGTGAAGATGTCTTTGATTGCACCTAACAAATCATCATCTTCCTCTTCAGCGTAGTACTGGCGAACTTCACGGTTGAGGTCGTACAAAGCATCTTGCAAGTCGGCGTAGGCTTGATCAATACCGCGATCATCATTTTCTTTTAAACTTTCGCGTAGATCCCGACAGATATTATCGATTTGTTGACGACGGTTCCGGGCAAATGCCATACCAAAATCTAGTGTCACTTCCCGCAGTTGTCTTTCGGACTGTAAAATTAAAGCCTCAGCCCTGGTACGTTTTTCTATTTTTTCTTTACGCTGTCGGTCTACGTCAGCAAATTTCTCGGCTTCTCGAATCGCTTGTTGAACTTCGCTTTCAGTTAAGGTAGAAGCACCTTGAATTGTGATACTTTGTTCTCTACCTGTAGTTCTATCTAAAGCTGTTACTTGTAAAATCCCGTTAGCATCGATATCAAATGCTACTTGAATTTGGGGAATTCCACGAGGTGCTGGCGGTATACCATACAGCTTGAAACGTCCCAAGGACTTGTTATCTGCTGCCATTTCCCGTTCGCCCTGAACTACGTGAATTTCCACAGTATTTTGGTTATTTTCTGACGTGGAAAAGATGTCCGAACGGCGCACAGGAATAGTAGTGTTGCGGGGAATTAATGCTTTTTTGACACCACCTATAGTTTCTAATCCCAAAGACAAAGGTGTCACATCCAATAACAGTACATCTTTGAGTTCACCCGCGAGAATACCCGCCTGAATAGCTGCACCCACTCCTACAACTTCATCTGGGTTAACGTTTTGGTTGGGTTCTATGCCAATCATTGCCCGTACCAATTGCTGTACCATAGGCATTCGGGTAGAACCACCTACTAGTACAACTTCGTCAATATCATTAGGGGTGAGTCCCGCGTCTTTTAACGCCCGTTTGACAGGGACACGCAATCGCCCTAGTAAGTCGTCACACAAGCCTTCAAGCTGAGAACGAGTCAAGCGAGTTTCTAAGTGTACAGGCCCTTCTTGTGTCGCAGCGATGAAGGGTAAGTTGATTTCAGTGACGCTAACAGCAGAAAGTTCTATTTTGGCTTTTTCCGCAGCTTCCATCAAACGTTGCAAAGATTGTCGTTCTCGTCTTAAATCTACTTTTTCTTGTTCAAGAAATTGTTCTGCTAACCAATCGACTATTTTTTTATCAAAGTCATTACCACCGAGTTGAGTATCACCACTGGTAGCTTTGACTTCAAACACACCATCACCAACATCCAGAATTGACACATCAAATGTACCACCACCCAAGTCAAAGACTAAAATGGTTTCCATCTGGCCGCGATCCAAACCATAAGCCAAAGAAGCAGCTGTCGGTTCGTTGAGAATTCGCAAAACTTCCAAACCAGCAATCCTACCAGCATCGCGCGTTGCTTGCCGTTGGGAATCGTTAAAATAAGCTGGAACGGTAATTACAGCTCCGGTGACCGGTTCGCCCAAATATTTACTAGCATCTTCTGCCAGTTTTTTAAGAATCATTGCCGAAACTTCTTCTGGGGCAAAATCTTTATTCATGCGGGGACAGGCAACTTTTATATTACCAACTTCATCTTTCCGAATGGTATAAGGTACGCGCTTTGATTCTGGACTCAGTTCGCTATACCTACGTCCCATGAAGCGTTTAATTGCAAAAAAGGTATTTTGAGGATTGAGGACAGTTTGACGCCGTGCCATTTGTCCTACTAAGCGTTCGCCGTCTTTACTAAAGCCAACTACGGAGGGAGTTGTTCGCATTCCTTCTGCATTGGCAATAACCACCGGCTTACCACTCTCCATGACGGCGACAACAGAGTTAGTTGTACCCAAGTCGATGCCTACTACCTTGCCCATGCGTTACGTTTCTCCTACTATTTCTATATAAATTTTTTGTTTAGAACTAATGCTTGATTTATTGTATCTTGCTGTTGATAAATACACCTTCAACCAGGGTCGCTGCTAGAATCTTGTGAATTTAAAAAATCAACTGGAAACTCATCTAACTCAGATAGTCCGCGATCGCGATCCTTACATAGCAAGTGCTGGCCATTTTTTTGTTCAAGAATACATTCGCGCCTCATTTGCACAGTGGGGGAGTGTGGATATCCACACCTTTTATGTGCGTGGTAAGGCTTGCAAAAATCTGATCTTAAATTTACCTGCTGTTGCGGGTTCACAAAACAGAGACTTGCCACCAATTTTAATTGGCGCTCATTATGATGCTGTTCCTGGTTCTCCAGGGGCTGATGATAATGCTACAGGTATAGCAGTTTTACTAGAGTTAGCACGCATGTTTGCTACAGAACCAATTAAATATCCTCTGCGGCTAGTAGCTTTTGATATGGAGGAATATGGGTTATTAGGTAGCATTGAATATGTGGCTAAATTGCAACGAGAACAGCAATCATTACGCTTAATGATTTCTCTCGAAATGTTAGGTTACTGTGACTCGAAGCCTGGTTCTCAAATTTACCCACCGCCTTTACAGCATATTTATCCTAGTCGTGGCGATTTTATTGGTTTAATTGGTAATTGGCGAACTTTAAGAGATTTAATTAGCATCAGCCGCAATATTCGTAAAGTTGGTGTAGCAAGTCAGTGGCTACCAGTACCCAATAAAGGTCATCTCATACGGCAAACTCGACAGAGTGATCATGCCCCTTTTTGGGATGCAGGTTATCCAGCCATGATGATTACAGATACGGCATTTTTACGAAATCCCCACTATCACAAACCTAGTGATACAATTGCAACTTTGGATTTAGATTTCTTGACTAGTGTTTGTCAGGGTTTGGAAAAGGGAATTCGGCGGTTGTGAAAAAATGATATGTAAAATAGCAAAGTTTAAAAAATCATCCTATATTTGACTTTACTCACATCTTGCACCAAGAAAAATTGATTTAATTTTATTACTCCGTAAAAAAGCAAAACACTTGATTTAGCGATAAAAACCATAAAAAAGAGGTAGCTTTATCGCGCATCTTTTTACTTTACCTGGAGTTGTACGTAGAGGTGCGCTCTCTGAGCGCACGCTCCCGCAACGAACGAAACTAGCACATTTATCAAAGGAAGGCTAAAAGCTTTGCTATATAAGAGTTATAAAATGTGCAAGTTAAGAGTTTAGCGATTTATAAAAATTAATTTAGACAATCAATAATTTAGAAAATTATAGTAAACAAGGGAAATTAAATAACAAAAATATTGCCAAGATTGTACGTAATTATTTTTATGAAATGTGTTTTGTTATTTATGAATTAGCTCGTATTCTCAAACCGGGAGGTATCATTGCAATTGTTAACGATAATGTCAGATATGCAGGAGAAGAAATTCCTGTAGATATTATTTTATCAAACGTAGCAGAGTTATTTGGACTGACAACAAGATACATTTGGACATTAGGACGAGGAAAAGGTAATAGTAGTCAACAAATGGGAAATCATGGTCGCTCAGAACTACGTAAATGTGTATATATTTGGGAAAAATCAGCGCCATGACATCAGAAGAAAAAAATCTTTTAGCTGAGGCACATCGCCTTAACTATCGGTTGCGTTCAACCTTAATACTTAATGAAAACGCAACGAAATATAAAGAATTTGTTCAAGAAATATTTTCATTTATTTAATCATGACTAGGAATTAACTTCTATTATTATATTTTTCTTTGTATGATAATTGAACATTAGGACTCAAGCTAATTAAATCATCAATATTGCGTTTCATCGTGTTACAAATAGCATCCAATGGTAAATCATTGATGTCATATCCGAAAGGATTTTCGATTTCCAAACCAATAGCTTCAATACCAAACAAAGTAAAGCTAACTAAGGCGACAATTATACCTGTCCACCAACCGAGACTCTCTACAAGTTGAAAAGGTAATAGTAGACAATACAGCAATAGTAATTGTTTGAGATGAATCGCATAAGCTAAGGGAATTGGTGTTTTAAGAATTCGTTCACAAGCACCTAAATTATCCACCAATTGGTTTAATAATTCACGCATTGCGATCAATTGATAACTATTCATACAATTGCGCTCATGCTGTGTTTGTAAATAATCATCAATCCAAAAAGCCACCTCTAAAGGTGGATTATTCATCATTTTTAACTTGATATATTTTGATATTTGCATCAATTTTTCTAATTCTTCATTTACATTTTTTCCACGTAAGTGTAGTTTAGTTGCGACAGCAAATGCTACTAATAAATATAATGCTGCAATTTTTTGATCTCTATCTAATGGAGATTTTTCCTGTGTTGATACCCAAATTTGCCTTGCGAGATTGCGAACTGTATTAACGATATTACCCCAGCATTTTCTGCCTTCCCAAAAACGTTCATAAGCTGTATTTGTGCGAAATACAAGTAATAAACCTAAGACAATACTAGGAATAACACTGCCTAAAATTGGTTGCGACACTGGAAGCTGAAAATAGTAAAATATAGAGACAATTAACCCAAAGAAACCAAATACAATAACACGTTTATAAATAGCTGTGATCACTGAACCTTTTAACTGACAAGCTATTTGCCACCATTGAAATTTTTCAGTTTTCATGCAGAAAATAGGAGATATTATTTAATTAACTGTTTTAGCAATTCTCATACTAAGATAAAAGTATACTTGAATGAAGGAATTTTTGTTGAGAACTATAAGCGCTTGAAATTTTTAGCATGAAAATCGCAGCTATGGAAATTGACGTAGCGATCGCAGCAAAATTTGTCCAATTAGTACTCGACTGCATTCAGCAAGAGTATCCACATAGTGCTATTTATTGGTTTAATAACGATGAAGATATTAAACCACCACGGGAATTGACACCTGCTTTCTATGGTTGCTTGGATTGGCATTCAGCTGTTCATGGACACTGGTTACTCGCACGTCTAGCCCGTTATTTTCCTGAAGCCGCCTTTCAAACAACACTCAGAGAAGCGCTAACCCAAAGCTTTACACCTCAAAAGATACAAGGGGAAATAGCGCATTTACATCAACACCCCTACTTTGAATGTCCTTATGGTTTTGCATGGCTGTTGCAACTGGCTGCGGAATTGCGGGAATGGAATGACACTCAAGCTAAAGAATGGCTGGCTGTGTTGGAACCGCTAGAAACCTTGGTTGCGAGTAACTTCCAGCGATGGCTACAAAGTTTGGAATTGCCGAACCGCACAGGAACCCATAGTCAAACGGCGTTTGCGCTGGGTTTAGTAATAGATTGGGCGCGAATTACCAAAAACGAGAATTTTGTTGATTTGATTGAAAACAAGATCCGAAAATTTTATTTGAGCGATCGCAGCTATCCATTGCATATTGAGCCACTCGGCTATGATTTCATCTCACCTTGTCTTGCCGAAGCTGATCTGGTGCGGCGAATTCTTTCACCGACAGATTTTGCTAACTGGCTAACTGATTTTCTCCCACAATTATCAATTGATGAGTCACTCAACTGGCTACAACCTGTAAAAGTAACTCATCCTCAAAACTATTTACAATCCCATTTTCATGGTTTAAATGTCAGTCGTGCTTGGATGCTTGAAGGGATAATTTTTGGCTTACCAAATACCGATCCTCGAATAGATACGCTTCGTACTACTGCTGTTCTACATCGTCAGAATAGCATCATCGATGCTGTCAGTGAACACTATTCTAATAGTCACTGGCTAGGGACTTTTGTCGTTTATTTGGTAACATCTCGTGGTTTATACAGGTAAACTAATCGAGTAAACTATGGTTTTATTCTGTTTGGTTTTATTCTGTTATTGTTCTAGCGGAAAATGTAGAATTTTCCTAAATTATGGTGATTTGAGACCAGCGTTGCTAACTTTAACGTAGTAAGTGCCAACTTGTGTCAAGATAACATCAACGCAAGACGCTTTGGGTCATAACTTCTGACTTATTATAGTAGGATGTAAGGTGAATGTAATGTTAGGTCACAAGCTTCGTGGACGTTACCAAATTGTCCAACAATTGGGATTAGGAGGAGGATTTGGGGCTACTTACATCGCCTGTGACACCGATCGCCCAGGTAATCCTAAGTGTTTAGTTAAACAGTTAAAACCAAGAACTAACGACCCAAATACTCTACAGATTGCACAACGCTTTTTTAAACAAGAGGCAGAAATTCAACAAGAATTAGGCGATCATGATCAAATTCCACGTCTTTTAGCTTACTTTGAAGAAAATCAAGAGTTTTATTTAGTACAAGAATTTATTGAAGGTCACGATCTCAGGCAAGAATTACCTCCATTAGGTAATAGACTCAGTGAAGCCGAGACGATTAAGCTTGTGACGGAAATTTTTGAAGTTTTAGCATTTGTCCATCGCCAAAAAGTGATTCACAGGGATATCAAACCTGCTAATATCATGCGACGGTCTGACGGAAAAATAGTCCTGATTGATTTTGGTGCAGTTAAGAAGGTAAGAGGTCTGGAAGTTAATCAACAAGGACAAACTGTCACCGTGGCGATTGGTACTCTTGGCTACATGCCGAGTGAACAAGCAGCTGGCGAACCGCAATTTAGCAGTGATGTCTACGCCGTCGGAGTCATTGGTATCCAGGCTTTAACAGGCATATATCCTGATCATTCCCAAGGAAGTAAACTTCCAAGAGATCCCCAAACCGGAGAAATTATCTGGCGTGACCAAGCGCAGGTTAGTCCTGAGCTAGCTAATATTTTAGATCGGATGGTACGCTATCATTTTAGTGGACGTTATCAGTCAGCAGAGTCAGCATTAGAAGCACTGCGACAAATCTCAGAAAAAAATAGTACATCTACACAGGGACAAACAAGACTTTTATCAATTCTGAAACTTGGTTCTTTCACATCCTCTTTGAAATGGTTATTTCCTTTAGGAATAGTTGCAGTACTTGCTAGCGTAGTTGTGGGATTTTGGCCTGGAATTTGGTCTGGAAATAAACAAGAAAAATTTATACCTTATGAAAACACCGAATATCAAATCACAATCAAATATCCAGAAAGCTGGCAGTTACAAATAAAAGACATCGGCGTTGCAGGCGTTACTGAATTAGCAACAATCATCTCTCCTAAGCAAAATGATACAGATAAATTTCAAGAAAAGATCAATATAGATATTGAGGAATTTTCTGGAACATTAGCAGATTCTCAAAAATTATTTATTGATGAGATTAAAAATACTCTGCCAGACGCTCAAATTATTAATATGAGTTCAACTACTTTAGCATTTAAACCAGCAAATCAAATAATTTATACAGGGAAAGATGGAGATATTGTCTTAAAAAATCTGCAAGTTTGGACTTTAAAAGGTAATAAAGCATACGTAATTACCTACACAGCAGCAATTGATGATTATGAGCAATTTATCAATACTGCAAATGAAATGATTGATTCTTTTAAGATTAATTAATTAATTAATTGACTTTGAATGCGTGAAGTTCATAATTTAAACTAAATACCAATAACGTGCATTTTATATTGATACTTGCAGCCTTTTATGATCTGCGGTAGGTGCGGAGCGGCTACTACCCTCTGCCTTTTTTTGTAAAAGTCAGTGATAAAATCTCTGCCAAGACCTCTACTTCAGGTATTCTGGTAGAGGTTATTACTTATTTATTAACCATTTACAATCAAGTAGGTAGATACCGTGGCACAGGCTTCCTCTTCTTGGCAGCAATTAATTGACCAGATCCTCGATTGGATGCTTGCAGAGTTCAAGTCAGGAGCCACAAAAAAGTTACCTCTAGAACGTTTCCGTGGACCAGGAGGCGTTCTTGGGTTCCTGACTATAGTGGTGGCAATGCTATTGTGGAATTGGAAACTGCTGTTAGCCAGTAGTGCGGGTGTGGGGACAATGATGTTGGTTTATTCCATGCAAGCATGGCGTTGGCAGTTAAACTGGTCTGAAATTAAGAAATTTTTAAATAGTCCGAACCGTCGGTTAACTCTAGCCGTGATTAGTGGTGGTATAGCTTGCTTCAGCACTTATATGGCAGCTGTGATTTGGTTAGAATCCAATAGCCATTGGCTGGCCGCAGGCGTAATTTTTCAAGGTTCAGCAACACTATTAACATTATTTTTATTGACATGGCAAATAGTCAGCCTTTACGGAAATCGAGATGAAAATCAGTTAGATAATTTATTAAATAATCTTACCGAAAAAGATCCCCTCAAACGTTTAATCGCTATACGTTTGCTAACAAAATTAATCAATAAAAACCGAATTGATGCTTCCGAGTTACAAACTATAGATCAATATTTAAGACTCCTACTTTGTCACGAGGAAGAAGCAGCAATCCGAGAAGCAGCTTTTAGCAGTTTGCAAGTTTTGGAGCGAATGCAAATGCTTTCATCAACTCCTGTAGCACTTAAAATATCTACTAAAGCAAAAGTTAAAAGTCGGATTAGTTGTTAGTTGTTGGTTGTTGGTTAGTTGTTGGTGTTTGGGACTACCAACAATCAACTATTCTGTAATTTGATGCAGTCTACCATTACGGACTTGTACCACACGATGACTGCATCTGCGGACTAGTTGCTCATCATGAGTAGTAACAATTACTGTTGCTCCAAAGGAATTTAACTTCTGAAGAATCTGTATTATTTGCCAGGAGTTGTCAGGATCAAGATTACCAGTTGGTTCATCAGCTAAAAGTATTGGTGGGGTTGCTATAATTGCTCTGGCAATACTCACTCGTTGTTGTTCTCCCCCAGACAATTGTTCAGGAAAACAGTCAGCTTTATTCAACAAACCCACTAACTTTAATGTCGGTTCTAGACGTCGTTGAATTTCTTTACGAGCATATCCTTGTGCTTGCAGGACAACAGCAACATTTTCTGCTACGGTTCTTTGAGGGATGAGTTTGTAGTCTTGAAACACAATGCCAATACGGCGTCGAAATAACGATAAGCGATCGCCTCGTAAAGAAGCCACATCAAACCCATCAACTATTACTTTTCCTTGTGTTGCCAACTCTTCACCATACAGCAGTTTCAACAGTGTAGACTTACCAGAACCACTAGGGCCTGTAATAAACAAAAATTCACCCTGTTTTACTTCCAAATTCATATCTAACAGAGCATTATGACCGTTGAAATATGTTTTTGCTGTTGAGCGTAATTGCACCATCAGCCCAGTATTAGGCTGTTGAGTATCGCTGTCTTGAACATGAGTAAATTTGTCAGACGTCGGTTTCGGTGATACTACTGTTGGCATTGCTATTTCTTCACACCCACAACTAAACATGTATAAAATAATGATTCCCAGGTAATACCCAGGAATCTCATAATCTGTAGTTATATTTTTTGAGTTTGTACTTGGTAGATAGTTGTCTGCGAACGCGAGTGCGTCTCATGACGGAGAATCCCTAAACATTTACTGACTGATCGCTTCTCTTACGGTCAAACCATAAATCAAAGATTTCAGGGCAAATTTAGGTAAAGCCAACATCCGCCGCCAACGCCAAGGTTCTTTGTATAGTCGGTACAGCCACTCTAAATGATTGTTTCCCAACCAAGCAGGAGCGCGAGTTTTTGTCCCTGACCAAATATCAAAACTTCCACCGACGCCGATCCAAATTGCTTGGGGACACAAATGGCGGTTTTGAGCAATCCATAACTCTTGACGTGGTACACCCAAACCAACAAAAATAACTTTTGGCTGGACTTGAGCAAGAGTTTGTCGTAATTGTTCTTCTTCTGCTTGGGAATGGAACCCAGAGTATGTTCCTGCTATTGTCAAACTCGGAATTTTTCTCTGCCAAAAATCTGCGGTTTTCACAGCAACTCCAGGCGCACCACCATAGAAAAATAGCTTTGCGTCCCTTTGTTTTTCTCCAATTTCTCCCAACAGTGTCTCTGCTAGCTCGATTCCAGGAATCCGTTGCACTTTTTGTCCTCGTAGCCACCGCAAAAATAGAACTACTCCTGCTCCATCTGGAATGACTAGTTCAGCAGTTTTAATCACCTCAGCCAGAGATTTGTTTTGTTCAGCCTGCATGGTCATTTCAGCATTGAGCGTAATTACATGCGCTCCCATGCCTTGTTGCAAGCTTTCTAGCAACCAGCTTGGATAATCTGTCATGATATGAACTGGTAGCCCCAACACCGAAAATACTTTAGGCGGTTTAAACATAGCCTAGTTTTGAGTAGCCTCACACCAATGTCCATCGAACGATAGTTTAACAAATTTTTGTAAATAGAGATTTACTAAAAAATGCGTATTTTATAATACAATTTTTGACTCAATAAACTTTAGATACATTCTGTCTGCGAATACTTGCAAACCAAATATTAAGTTATTTCATGATTTAAATTTATATGATTCTTCCTACACTCCTACACCCTTGCACCCTCACACCAATTTTCAAGACAGCTAAACTCAAACTAATTCAGCAATCTAGATTACAAATTCAGAATTCTCAAGTAGTTTGCACTCCATCTTCTAAAACTTTTTAGTAAACTCAATCTTACACAGTTAAGAGTGTAACGAGCAGAATCGACTATGAATAAAATTCGTGTGGTATTGATAGAAGATCATGATCTTACCCGTGTAGGTATCAAAATAGTGCTACAGCAAAGGGAAGACATAGAAGTGGTGGGAGAAGCTGCTAACGCTGCTGATGGCATAAGATTGTTAAAAGTCTTACAACCAGATATTGCAATAGTAGATATTGGCTTACCAGATAAAGATGGTATTGAACTTACACGAGATGTGAAAGCACTTGCTAATGGAGAAGATTCAGGAGTAAAGGTATTAATTTTAACGCTACGTGATAATAAAGAAGCTGTGCTTGCGGCCTTTGCTGCTGGGGCGGACTCCTATTGCATGAAGGATATTAAGTTCGATCATTTACCAGAAGCTGTACGTGTTACTTACAACGGCAATGCTTGGATTGATCCAGCGATCGCACGTATTGTATTACAACAAGCACAACAGAATCCATTGAAGTTGGATGGGACAACACAAATTAAACCACTGACACAAAATTTACAAACAACTAGCATTGATGAAGATTTAATTGATCCCTACACCTTAACAGAAAGAGAATTAGAGGTATTACAACTAATTGTAGAAGGTTGTAGTAATGCTCTAATTGCAGAGAGGCTCTATATCACAGTTGGAACTGTCAAAACCCATGTTCGTAATATTTTAAACAAACTATGTGCTGACGACCGTACCCAAGCGGCGGTTAGGGCTTTGCGTTCTGGATTAGTGGGATAACCTAGAAAAACAGATATGGAATAGTTTGAATTCACTATTCACTACAAGTACATTTACTAAGTTTTTCCCAAAAATATGTGTTAAAAATGAGTGAATTATCTTGAATAAAGTCTTTCTTAGCGTTCACATGGACGATTAGGTGTAATAGATGCCATTACGCCATCTCGCCATAAAAATATCTGGAATAGTGAAGTCAAAAATGACTGAGACAGATGTCGAAAAACTTAAATTGATGGTGGTAGATGATGAGCCAGATAACTTAGAACTACTCTACCGGACTTTTAGACGAGACTTTCAAGTGTACAGAGCAAATCACGCCTTGAAAGCACTGGAAATTTTGGACAAAGAAGGCGAAATGGCTGTGATTATCTCTGACCAAAGAATGCCAGAGATGAATGGCACCGAATTTTTGAGCTTGACGGTAGAGCGTTTTCCTGATAGCATCCGCATCTTGCTGACAGGTTTTACTGATGTTGAAGATTTAGTTGATGCCATTAACTCTGGTCAAGTCTTCAAATATATTACTAAACCTTGGAAACCTGATCGACTCAAAGTCATTGTTGAGCAAGCAGCAGAGACTTATCGGCTAGTCAAAAAGCGTACTCAAGAGTTACGCCGCGCTCTACGACGAGAATCATTATTTAATGCTGTCACTACTGCAATACGCGAGTCTCTAGACTACTCCAGCATGTTGGAGAAAATTGTTGCCACGATTGGTCAGTCTTTTAAAACTAGTTATTGCTTGCTTAAACCAGTAGAAAGCAATTGCTTGACATCAAATGAGTTCTCCTATTTAGATTCTAAAACTCTTTGTTCCTGTGAAGCTTTTGATGCCAGTCTTTTGATTGAAAAAGTTCTCGAAACTCAGCATTATCAACATAGTCAATATATATACGAGGATAATCCTTGTTACCAATTAGCTTTGCCACTTACTTATCAGCAACATCTGCTTGCTGTTCTTGCTCTCTATCAATCAGGACGCGATCGCCCTTGGCCAGATGAAGACATCCAGCTAATTACGGGCGTGGCTGAACAAGCAGCCCTAGCCCTTTCTCAGGCAAAACTCTACCAAAGTCTTCAGGAAAAACAACAACAGACCCGAACTGAGTTAGAGGTTGCTCGTCAAATTCAAAATAACTTGCTACGCCAAAGTTTACCTGAGATCAAAGATGCAAAGGTACAAGCTTGTTGTTACCCCGCTCGTGAAGTCGGGGGAGATTTTTTTGAAGTGTTTGTCCATCCTAAAGGAGATTTATGGTTAGCAGTAGGTGATGTTTCCGGCAAAGGAGTCCCAGCTGCTTTGTTTATGGCTAGTGCAATCTCGGTGTTACGCCGTGAATTATCTCAAGAAACACCAGCCATGCCAAACATAGTGATCCAAAATCTTAATAAAGCTTTAGGTGATGACTTAATTAGTAGCAATTGCTTTATCACTCTCATCTTAGCCCGATATACCCCCACCACCAGAGAATTTGTTTATGCCAATGCAGGTCACATCTATCCTCTGCTGTGGTCTCGCGACACTGATGCAGAAAATCCCAATTATTTAAAGATACGTAGCATCCCTTTGGGTATTTTACCACAATGGCAAGCAGATTTTGGTCAATTGTTTCTTGCTCCTAAAGATATCCTACTGTTTACCAGTGATGGAATTACTGAAGCCACAGTGACAAAAAAGAATCATGCAACCGAAAATTCACTCAATGATGTGAAGCCAAATCATCGTTCCATGCTACATCTCGATGGTCTTTGGCAACTCTTGCAACAAGAAACTCAACCACTATCTCTCAATAAATTGTTAGCTCGTATTCAGACTGACAACCATATTCAAGAAGATGACCAGACTATTCTTTCACTGGAGGTTTTTTAGGCAATGAAAAGTGAACTTCATGTACCAAGCGACCTGAAGTTTTTAGGTATCGTTGAAAACTGGTTGTTGGGATGTTTGGAAATCCAGTTCAAAGAATCGATTGATTGGTCACGACAATCAAGTCGTCTACGACTGGCTTTGGTAGAAGCTTATTCCAACGTTGTCCGTCATGCTCATAAAGACCACCCCTATTTACCAGTTTTAATCCGTTTAGAATTAAAAGACCGAGATATAGCTCTAGAAATTTGGGATCGTGGTGAAGGTTTCGATTTATCCAACTATTTACCTCCTAGCCCCAACGAGAAAAAAGAAGGTGGCTATGGTTGGCTGATTATGAATCGTCTCATGGATAAAGTCGAGTACAAGTTACAGATTGATGGTTACAACTGTCTCAAACTAGAAGTGACTGTGCCAGAAACTGCTTAATATCATGTCCGTTTGAACACCGGTAATTGGTAATTGGGTATTTAGTTTAAATCTAGAAAACATAGTCGAAAATAGTCAGAGATATTAGGCTGAGTGTATTTTTGACGAATCTCTGTATTAAGAAGTGTTAATTAAATTAATAACTTTTGCAAAAATTATTTGATTTATAGGTGATATTTATCGAAAAATAAAAATTATGTAATGATGACCAACCGCAACTTCATCATAATTTTCTGTGGAGTGTGTGTGACTCGGTAGGGCATCTATTCATAGAACGGGTGCGATCGCAAGTTCAATAACCGACTTTGCACGTGTCCGATGATAGTTATCACTCAAATATTGCACAACAAAGTCACTGTTTCAACTATGGAAGCCTTGTTTTGTTTGTCACCACGCTATCGTCTTGATGATGAATCACTCTGGTTAGAAGGAATTGACCCCAGTCGTAACTACTGGATTATGATAAATGGAGACAAAAATATAACAGTAGCACTTCCTGGATTGAGCGTGTCTGCCAAAAGCGAATTGAAGCAAGCAATACAGCAATTTCGTTCCCTACAGCCAGGAGAAAAAATGACTTTGGCTAGAGTTGTTGACGCTTGTAAGATTCATTGTGTTAGTTCTAATTGCTATGCCATAGAAACAAAACTTAATGATGCACCTGTCTGGCATTTATTTGATCAAGAAACTTTGGATAGTTTGCTGATGACAGCACATCCTGATTGGAAGTGTGCGTCAAAAGATATAGAGTTAGGACGAAGATTATTACTGCGCTCTTTTGAGCAAATGGCAGCGACGAAAAATTAGAATTGGTTAGTGGTTAGTGGTTAGTGGTTAGTGGTTAGTGGTTAGTGGTGAACAACTAACAACTAACTAATTTCGTTGCATTTTCAGCAATTCTTGAGGAGAAGCTAACAGTTTTATTTTAGTAAAAAGAATTTCTCGCTGCTGGTTCAGGACAAATTGCCATAAAACGTTGACACCGCACCAAGAAGTTTGTGCTTTTCCTGTCACCTGAAATTGGATTAGACCTTCTTCTAAAGTTTCAGAAATTCCTTGCTGAGGATAAGCTTTAATACCTAGAGCTTCTTTGTCTAAATAATTAGCGATCGCCTTTTGTCCCACTATTTCAGATTCAAACGGCGGATGCATAACACCATCATTTGCAAATAAATTAGCAGTAGCATCGAAATCTCCTGCATTTAAGGTTTGAAAGTAACCAAGAATTGTTGGTTCTGTTATTCCTTCAATAGTTAACTCTTGTGTAATATTTGTAGATAGTTGTGATAAAACCATAAAATTAACTCCAAATTATATTTCTATTAATTTACAAATAACAATCAATTTAAAACCTGCTGCTAGAGATGTATTTTTTATATTGGTTAGTGGTTAGTGGTTAGTGGTTAGTGGTTACAACCAGCAACTACCAACTATCAATCACTAACCACCAAGACTATATATAAAAAATGCTCTTTACTTTTTCCAATCGATTGATGAGGATATAAAGAGCAATTTGGTATTTGGAAATAAAATAAAATGAGGGAGATATCACAAATTAATTGAGGCAGGATGTCAGCATACTTTATGTATCTACAATGAACTGTGTACAATGAGTACAAAAAATCTTGCTTATTCTTGATTCCTGCTTTCTTGATATGCTTAGTCAGCGAGAGGGTCAACACCCATTTCAGTTACAACTTTACGAAGCACGGTGATTTGTTGACCAAAATCGAGTTCTTTGAGTGTTTCAAATACCTGTACACCATCACGAGACAGTTGATAATTAGATGGCATGGGAACAACGAAGCCTTTAACCATCAGTTCTGATAGTTCGTACCAGAAAGCTAGCTTGGTGTTTGCACTGAGAATACCATAGGAGCGGCAAAACTGAGTATTTGTCTTACTAGCCAGGTCACGCATTACCTGCAACTGTTCTGCATGATTCATCTGCTTAATTTGATTTAGCAGACCTTCGGCTAATTGTAAACGAGCGGCGCCTGTAGCTGCTGGAGTAATCGAACGTCCCATTTCAGTGTAAGCGTACCAAAGTACAGCCAATTGGTCGTCTACACTCAGTTTTGTAAATACAGCCAGAGTGGATGCAACAGCATCACCTATTTGGTTAACATAGTTGAAAGATTTGGAAAAGCGGCTTTGTGCTGAATCAGTAGTAAATGTCATGATCGCACCTTAGTCGAGAGTTCAATACACTGGGAATTATCAAGAGCATTGTTTTACTCTTCATATACATATTGCGTCATTTATTTACAAACTGCAAATAATTTTTACAAATACTATGCCTAAAAAACAGCAAATGTATGCATTGACCGAAAATAATGGGATACAAGCCCCGTCCTTCTAGGACGGCTTTTGATTGATTAATTCATCAATATAGTCCCTAACCTTATCTTGCCAACCTGGGATATCCTTTAGCGCGTCTTTCTGTCCAATTCTACCTCTAAAACAAATAGGGGAAGTGTCTAGCGGATTGTCGCTAGTAAAACCTAATTTATGTTTTTTCTGGAAAGTCATGGCGACAACTTGTATATATATGTATACTAATAGTTATAGCGCGTAAAAGGAATTTATGAAAGCCAGATACCAGTATCGTTTTTATCCAACAGACCAACAGCAACAGAGTTTGCGATCATTGTTTGGTTGCGTCCGTGTGGTTTGGAATGATGCCCTGGCTATCTGTAAGCAGTCTGAAAAACTTCCAAGCAACAACGATTTGCAAAAGTTGGTCATTACCCAAGCTAAAAAGACTACTGAACGTGTTTGGTTGTCTGAAGTTTCAAATATCCCATTGCAACAATCCGTTGCTGATTTGGGACTTGCCTATAAACACTATTTCGACTCCCTAAAGGGTAAGCACAAAGGTAAAAAGGTTGGGAAACCAAAGTTCAAAAAGAAAACTAATCAGCAATCGGCACGTTTTAGAATCGGTGGATTCTCAATTAAAGGTAATGAGGTTTATCTAGCTAAAATTGGTAATATTAAACCAATTTGGTCTAGAGAATTACCAGCAGCACCTACCTCTGTCACAGTAATCAAAGATTGTGCTAATCGTTATTTCGTTAGCTTTGTAGTAGAGATTGAGCCTGAATCCCCGTCCTTAAGGACGGGGAATCTTGCTAAGAACCAAAGTATTGGTATTGATTTGGGTATCAAAACATTTGCTGTAATGAGTAATGGCGACAAAGCTGAAAGTCCTGATTATTCTGTACTAGACAAGAGAATTCGTAAACTTCAGAAAAAACTAGCACGTCAACCCAAGGACTCACAACGAAGAAATAGAACTCGAATTAGAATTGCCAAACTGCACAATCAAATCGCCGATATCCGTAAAGACTTCTTGCATAAGTTATCCACCAAAATAGTGAGTGAAAATCAAGCTATTGTTTTGGAAGATTTAAACGTATCCGGGATGGTTAAAAACCGTAAACTTTCTAGAGCAATTAGTCTACAAGGGTGGAGAGAGTTTAGAACTTTGTGTGAAGGTAAGTCTGAGAAACTTAACCGAGATTTCCACGTTATAAGCCGATGGGAACCAACTAGCCAGGTTTGTTCTGAATGTGGTTACAAATGGGGCAAACTCGATTTAAAAATTCGGAAGGTTCAGTGTTTGAATTGCGGCACTGAACACGACCGAGATGAAAACGCAGCGAAAAATATAAACAAAGTCGGGATAGGGCATTGCCACGACTATAAATGCACGTCGAGACAGAATAAGACTACAACGGTCGCGTCAGTCATTGAAGCGTGAAGAATCACCGCTCCTTCAGGACGGTGAGTATGTCAATGGATACTGTAGAATAAAACGCCGTAGGTACGGCAATTTTTAGATAAGATAAATGAATCAATTGCCTGGAACAAACAGTGCTGAAGTTAAGCAAAAAGCTATAGAGCTGGGATTTCACAAAGTAGGAATAGCTGCTGTCGATGGGACAGATGATATACAGATGCAGCAGTTGAGAGCATGGATCGAACTTGGTTATCATGCCGACATGGAATGGATGACTTCTCCCAAGCGTCAAGATATTAGATTAGTAATGAGTGAGGTGCGATCGCTAATTTGTGTAGCTCTTAACTACTACACGCCCCATCAACGTCCTGGAGGTGAAGAGTACGCCAAAATTTCGCGTTATGCTTGGGGACGAGATTATCACAAAGTCATGCATAAAAAATTGAAAGCACTCTCTAATTGGTTGCAGGGACAAGGTGAAAGCATCCAAGCGCGGTATTATGCAGACACAGGGCCAGTGCAAGATAAA
Organism: Nostochopsis sp.; assembly: GCA_051172755.1. GTDB lineage: Bacteria > Cyanobacteriota > Cyanobacteriia > Cyanobacteriales > Nostocaceae > Pelatocladus. The sequence continues at coordinate 205,454 of JBMNDX010000002.1, forward strand.
GTCTGGGCGCAAAAAGCTGGAATTGGTTGGATTGCCAAAAATGGTAATGTGATTACACGGGAATATGGCTCTTGGGTATTCTTGGCAGAAGTGCTAACAAACTTGGAATTAGATCCAGATAAACCCCATACACAACATTGTGGAAATTGTACTCGCTGCCTAGAGGCTTGTCCTACAGATGCTATAACTAGTCCGTTCGTAGTAGATGCTAATCGCTGCATTGCTTATCATACAATTGAAAATCGCCAGGAAAAATTACCAGAGGCGATCGCATCCAACTTACAAGGTTGGGTTGCTGGTTGTGATATTTGCCAAGATGTTTGTCCTTGGAATCAGCGTTTTGCTAGTCCAACTGACGTGGAAGAATTTCAGCCATATCCTGGGAATATTTCGCCTAAGCTGGTAGAATTAGCCCAAATCTCAGATTATGAGTGGGATGAACGATTTCCAGCATCGGCGTTACGGCGAATTAAGCCAGAAATGTTACGACGGAATGCCCATGCTAATCTAAACGCATTCCAACAGGCACAAGAATGACTCACAAAGTAATTATTTTTGATTTCGATGGCACAATCGCTGATACAGTAGACGCACTTGTAAGTATAGCCAACCGTTTAGCTAAAGAGTTTGGTTATGTGCAAATTGCTCCAGAAGAACTAGCTTTGTTGAGAAATTTAACTTCTAGAGAAATTATTAGTTACTCAGGTATTTCTGTATTCAAGATACCTTTTTTAGTGAAAAAAGTCAAAGGAGAATTAAAAAGGAAAATACCAGAACTCAAAACAATTTCAGGTATGAAAGAAGCTTTAATAGACCTAAAAAATGCAGGTCATCATTTAGGAATTATCACATCTAATTCTAAAGATAATGTTACAGAATTCTTGAAAGTTAATGAATTAGATAATTTATTTGAATTTATTTATTCAGGTATCACTATTTTTGGGAAAACAACAATTATTAATAATGTGCTAAGACAAAAACAACTGAAACTAGAAGAAGTAATTTATGTTGGAGATGAAACCAGAGATATAGAAGCTTCTAAAAAATCCAATATTAAAGTAATAGCAGTTACTTGGGGCTTTAACTCTCCAGAAGTTTTAGCTAAACAAAAACCCAATTATTTGATTCACCACCCCAGTGAATTGCTAGAGGTGGTAAATAATAGTTGAAGGTCAAAGCTCAATTGTCAATTGTCAAAATTATTCCCACAAATAACTTGAGGTAATGCTCAAAACATCAAAGCATCAATTTTGTCACAGGGCAAGTTTTGAGGTGGGTGAAATGGTATAATACCATTTCACGGAAATATTGATACAAATACAGACGGTGTAGAGACGCGAAATTACCCTGCGGGAACGCTAAAAGCGAACGCGTCTCTACAAATTTATATGTATCGTGATTAACGTGAAATGGTATAAGGCGAAAATAAAGCAGAAACTTAAAAGCCAATACGGTTCAGTTAAGTTGAGGCTAAAAATTAACACCGATTTGGTTGGGTTTCGTTCCTCAACCCAACCAAATCGTGAAAAGTTATTTTGAGATTTATAAAGCGACAAGTCTATTGTTCAGGCTCCCTTGCTGTTAGGGATTTGGTTTTGTTTTAGAAACTTCTGGGCTGCGAATCAAGATGTGTCCCTTATCACCTTGTTGCACAGCCAGCACTAATGGACGTTGATTTGCTTCTGCATTTGGGGGTAATGCTTGAAACAAATAAATCCAGCCGCCACGTTCTAGGAGGATGCGCCAAACTCTCGGTTGCTTGGGATTGGTGGTATCATTATCTTCCCTGCCGCGCAAGTCATCGAATAAACCTCTATCTCCTATAATCCGGTAGCCTTTTAATGCTGGATCTGCAAACATATCATCAAGTTTGCGTCCTAATGCAAATTTCTCTTCAGGTGTGATTAGTGCTATCACAGGCAAAGTAGAGTTTTGACCAGCGTCTCGGCGAGCATCTGCAATGCCTTGCCACCGGGCTAACCAGAAGATGAAAATTAATACCCAGGATACTATAACTATTTCATTGACTAATGAACGCAAAAACTCGACCGATCGCAGTTGCTGAGAACTAAAGGTAGCTAAAGAGTTTAATTGCTTGGCAGACCATGAGCGTTGACGTTGGGTAGCGGGGATGACTCGATTTGAGAGAAATTGCTCGAATGTGTTAACGAATGCTTCTGTGATTATCTTAACTAGCCATAAAGTCAGTTGAATCGCAACTACTGCAAGGATAAAAGCGAGTGCGGTTCTGAATATTGCCCAACTATCTCCCAGAAATATCTGTAGGGGAACGAACAGAAAAGACTGGGCTGGAAAGTCGAGGTTAGTCACTTCTAGTTGAAAGAAGTAGAAATATGACCAACGATAAATCCAGCCGGCAAAAAACAGCGCAATACCAAGTAAACCAACGACACTGGCAAATTTACCTAAAATATTTGGTTCCTGGCTTGGTTGGGGAGCCTGAGTCACAAAAGCACTCCAAGGGTAAAAATAACGAGGGGCCAGATCCCCGACTTCTTAGAGAAGTCGGGGATCTGTAAGCTGATATCTTGCACCTAGCCCTGGCGATTAGAAATCGCGGCTATACAAACTAAGTCCGCCGACGCGGACTAACGGAAAATCAAGGGTTTCAACCCACGTAGGTGGGTTTTGTATGTGTAGCCGCGACTTCTAGTCGCCAGGTGCAAGATATCAGTAAGGCCGTAATATCTATCAAAATTCATCAATTTATTTGCCTCATTTTACGGAAACTTGATAGATAGTTGTGAAGTTTAACAAGAAAACACTTTTCCAACTATGAAATCTTATTTAAAGATAATTGTGGTAATTGTAGCTCTGACAACAGGATTAGCAGCAAACTCCCAAGCTGTCACCGGTCAGAATGTAGAAAGTAAAAGTATAGAAAAGAAAAGTTTTTTATTGACACAAGCACAAGTCAAAGCAAAGCCAGTTGCAATTTCTGTGGCGCTACCAGCACTTGCAGATGTCTCACTCAAAGGGGGTGAATCAGTGAGTGGAAGGATGACAGCAATTGATCCATCAGGACAAACACTATCGATGTGGCGTAGTGGTAAAACTTTCCCGTATCCCTTAAAACAAGTTGAAAAAGTCGTTTTCAGAAATGATGCGAAAGTTTACAGAAGCAATGGAAAGGTGATTTATCGCGGTGAACGAGATCACCCACAAGGTCAGCAAGTCACTTGGAATGGTCTTCCACTCGGTACTTTTATCATCAAAAATCAGGGTCTAGCGGTGGTAAATCTGGAACCACCTGTGGTTTCGCCAGAGCGATTGCGTGGTATTCAGTCAGTAGCAAAGGATAGACAGTATGTCGTTGATGAAATGCAGTTTAATCTGCAACAAAAAACGATGTCTATTCGAGCCACACCTTATTAACAGTTAACAGTTATCAGTTATCAGTTATCAGTAAATCGTAGGGTGTGTTATGGCTTCAGCCTAACGCACCGCCGATCACTTGGTACGTTAGGCACTTACTATGATTTTTCATTAAAAATCATAGTAAGTAATAAGTCGGTGAAAATAAACCTAGCGCGAGTTACGAAAAGCAAACAAGCCCAAAAACCTTACCAATGACTTAGACGCGTAAGCGGCTTCTCGTAGAGTATGACCAATGACAAAAGACGACCCTAACGAGTTAGCTTTATTTGAGTTGACTTACTTATGAAAAAATTTATCACTCCTCTGTTGGCTTTGGGTGTGTACATCACTCCTATTTCTGCATTGCTCATAGTTCAACCCAGTTGGGGACAGACTCAAAACGTATCGGCTCAACAAGCGGAACGATTATTAAAGCAAGCCACACAACAGATACAGCAGCAGCAATACCAACAAGCAATACAAACATTTCAGCAAATTTTAACTCTTGCACGAGAACTCAAAGATAAAAAACTGGAAGCAATTGCACTACTTGGGCTTGGTGTTAACCATAACAAAATTGGTGAGCGTCAAGAAGCACTCAAGTACTACAACCAATCTCTCCCCCTATTTCACGCTCTCGGTAATCGCTCTGGCGTTGCAACAACCCTCAATAACATCGGTGAAATCTACTCAAATTTAGGACAAAAACAAGAAGCACTCAAGTACTACAACCAATCTCTCCCCCTATTTCGCGCTCTCGGCGATCGCTCAAGGGAAGCGAAAACTCTCAATAAGATCGGTCTAGTCTACTCACATTTAGGACAAAAACAAGAAGCACTCAAGTACTACAACCAATCTCTCCCCCTATCTCGCGCTGTCGGCGATCGCTCATCGGAAGCAACTACCCTCAATAACATTGGTGCAGTCTACTCAGATTTAGGACAGAAACAAGAAGCACTCAACTACTTCAACCAATCTCTCCCCCTATCTCGCGCTGTCGGCGATCGCTCACAGGAAGCAACAACCCTCAATAACATTGGTCGAGTCTACGATGATTTAGGACAAAAACAAGAAGCGCTCAAGTACTACAACCAATCTCTCCCCCTAAAACGCGCTGTCGGCGATCGCTCATCGGAAGCAACTATCCTCAATAACATTGGTGCAGTCTACTCAAATTTAGGACAAAAACAAGAAGCACTCAAGTACTACAACCAATCTCTCCCCCTAAAACGCGCTGTCGGCGATCGCTCTGGCGTTGCAACAACCCTCAGTAACATCGGTGGAGTCTACTCAGATTTAGGACAAAAACAAGAAGCACTCAAGTACCTCAACCAATCTCTCCCCCTATCTCGTGCAGTTGGCGATCGCTCACAGGAAGCAACAACCCTCAATAACATTGGTGGAGTCTACTCAGATTTAGGACAAAAACAAGAAGCACTCAAGTACTACAACCAATCTCTCCCCCTATCTCGTGCAGTTGGCGATCGCTCAGGGGAAGCAACAACCCTCAATAACATCGGTGGAGTCTACTCAGATTTAGGACAAAAACAAGAAGCACTCAAGTTCTACAACCAATCTCTCCCCCTATTTCGTGCTGTCGGCGATCGCTCAGGGGAAGCGAAAACCCTCAGTAACATCGGTGGAGTCTACTCAGCTTTAGGACAAAAACAAGAAGCACTCAAGTACTACAATCAATCTCTCCCCCTATTTCGCGCTGTCGGCGATCGCTCATCGGAAGCAAGAACCCTCAATAACATTGGTCAACTCTACTCAGATTTAGGACAAAAACAAGAAGCACTCAAGTACTACAACCAATCTCTCCCCCTATCTCGCGCTGTCGGCGACCGCTCAGGGGAAGCAACTATCCTCAATAACATTGGTGCAGTCTACTCAGATTTAGGACAAAAACAAGAAGCGCTCAACTACCTCAACCAATCTCTCCCCCTATTTCGTGCTGTCGGTGATCGCTCAGGGGAAGCGAAAACCCTCAATAACATTGGTCAACTCTACTCAGATTTAGGACAAAAACAAGAAGCACTCAAGTACTACAACCAATCTCTCCCCCTATCTCGCGCTGTCGGCGATCGCTCACAGGAAGCAACTACCCTCAGTAACATCGGTGGAGTCTACGATGATTTAGGACAAAAGCAAGAAGCACTCAAGTTCTACAACCAATCTCTCCCCCTATCTCGCGCTGTCGGCGATCGCTCAGGAGAAGCAACAACCCTCAATAACATCGGTCGAGTCTACTCCGATTTAGGACAAAAGCAAGAAGCACTCAAGTACTACAACCAATCTCTCCCCCTAAAACGCGCTGTCGGCGATCGCTCAGGAGAAGCAACAACCCTCAATAACATCGGTCGAGTCTACTCCGATTTAGGACAAAAGCAAGAAGCATTCAAGTTCTACAACCAATCTCTCCCCCTTTCTCGCGCTGTCGGCGATCGCTCAGGAGAAGCGAGAACTTTAGCTAATATTGGTAGGTTTTACCGTGATACAAATCGACCTACTGATGCCATTGCATCTTTAGAGCAATCTCTCAAAATTATCTTGTCAATGCGCCAAGGTTTACAACGACAAAATCGTCAAAAATTTCTTGAGGTTAACGATTGGAGTGCTGATCTGGTCGATGTCCTGATCGAGCAGAAACAATACGCCAAAGCTTTTGAATGGGTTAACTTATTCACCACAGCAGACCTTGCTGATTACACTCGCTTAATTAACGCCAAAGTTACCAACCCACAAGTACAGCCAAGGCTTGATAAATGGAATCAACAAAATCAACAACTCGAAGCCTTGCGACAAAAACTACAAGATAAATTTTCCGAGAATTTATCTCAACAAGTCCGGCAATTAGAAGCACAAGTTTATAAGGATGCTGAAGAGATTTCCGAGGATTTTCCAGAAGTCGCAGAACTGTTTGAAACCACGCCCCCAGATATTGAAAAGCTGAAATCTTTTATCCCAACAGGAACAGTTGTTGTTCAACCCGTCTTATTAAAGAATTCTATCGCCATTTTTGTTTTAACCAAAGACCGTTTAAATGTTGTTAAAAAACCAATTGATACCAGTAAATTTAATCAACTTTTCACCCAGTACTCCAAACAAGTGCAAAATGACGGTATTAGTGACTACATCGAAACTGGCAGCAGCCCACTCTACGATATCCTGATTCACCCCGTAGAGAAAGAAATTGAGGCTTTGTCCCCCAAAGAAGTAAGTATCATCGCCAGTGGGAAACTACGTTACCTTCCTTTTGAAACTCTTTACGACAAACAAAAACGGGAATTTTTAATCCAGAAATATCCTGTCAACTATCTGACTCGCATTTCTACTCGTTCCTTTGAATCATCGACAGCGCCGAAGCTTGTCAACCGACAACAAGCTATTTTAGCCTTTGGGAATCCCATACCTCGTAAGCCACAAGATTTACCAGGCGCAGAGCAAGAGGTTAAAAAAATCACTGAACTATTTCCCACAAGTCAACTTTACCTCCACGAAAATGCTACCCTGAAAAATTTTCAAACCTACGCCTCCAAATTTCCTTTACTGCATCTCGCAACTCACGGTTGCTTCCAAGACGAAGATTGTAAAACATTGAACTTGAAAAAGAATACATTACTATTTGCTGACACTCAATTTGATATTGCTGATGCTGCTCGTTTGGGGCTACAAGGTACGCAACTGCTAACCCTCAGCGCTTGTCAAACTGCTCAAGAAACGAATTCTTCTGGAAAGGGAATTGCCGGTGTTGCTTACATATTTGAGCGTGCTGGTGCAAAAGCAGTGATGGCAAGTTTATGGACGGTGGAGGATCAAGCCACGCAGAATCTGATGATTGAGTTTTATCAAAATATTAAGCTGGGTATGAATAAAGCAGAAGCACTGCAAAAAGCCAAGCTCAAGCAAATTGGTCGCCATCCTTATTATTGGTCGCCGTTTGTCCTGATTGGTGATCCGCGTTGAGGGGTATGAATTTAGATGTAGAGACGCGATATATCGCGTCTCTACAATATTTTTTAAATCATCTAAAATCATTTTCATACATAAAATCAGCAAGTGACCTCGTCCCGATTGCCGGTGTCTCTGTCAATGACTAATGACTATTGCTTAGGTCTAATTTCTTCTGCCATTGCTTTATAGTCATCAGGATTAGCTGTTGATTTTGCTTCAGTTTTTTTCTTCTCAGATTCAGGAATTTGATATTCTGGTGCAGTAGTGTCTTGATCTGCTTTTGCACCTTCGCCTACACTAAATTGCTGTGCTGCTTGATAATCTTTGTCCATATCAACAGTAGGCGCTTTAGCTTCACCACTGGCAATTTCTTCAGCAACTAATCTTGCATCTTCAGTAGAAGCTTGAGCAACATTTGGTTTAATTTCTTCAGACATAACAATCCCCTGTGATAATTTTTTGTTTATGTCGAGATTTTACCAAAGTGAACTAATCAAACTTTGATATCTGTAGATAGATATTTCTCCTGTATTGAAAGATAGATAAATCTATGTATTTATTGATTAATAAACTATTACTAAAGGAAGTAGATTTAGCTGATTAAACTTTGTAATTCTTAGTTGTTCAAGACTCCTAACATTGTCAAATTTATCTTGACCGAGTGTTGCTTTCATTTCTTCCCAGTCAACATTTTTCAGATCGCGTTTGTAGGTTATCATGCCTGTAGAAATTCGTAGCAACTATCATATACTACATTAGAATACAAAGATGCGACGTTCTCAACTCATGATACTGCCATGTGACTCAAGTCAGCGGGGGTGAGGTGGGAATATACTACTTCTCCATCACGAAACCAGACAATACGTTGAGTTTGGCGAGCAACATCTGGTTCGTGAGTTACCATGACGACTGTAATTCCAGTGGTATTTAGTTCGGTAAAAATATCTAACACTTCTTGGGTGGTACGCGAGTCAAGCGCACCAGTAGGTTCGTCTGCTAGGAGTAACACTGGACGATTAACAATAGCACGGGCGATCGCTACCCTTTGTTGTTGTCCCCCAGATAGTTGAGTTGGTTTGCTGTTAGTACGTTTTTCCAAACCAACGCGCTTCAATGCTTCGGCGGCGCGATCGCGTCTTTGGACAGAGTCCACATTAGCATACACCATCGGCAACATCACATTTTCTAGTGCTGTTAACTGAGACAAGAGATGGAATTGCTGAAAGACAAAGCCAATTTTTTTATTGCGAATGTGAGCAAGTTCGCTATCATCCATGTGTGCCACATCGAGGTTATCTAAATAGTAATGTCCTGATGTGGGGCGATCCAAACAACCAATAATATTCATAGCTGTGGATTTACCAGAACCAGATGGGCCCATAATTGAACAATATTCGCCCTCGTGGATCACTAAATTCACATCGTTAAGTGCTTTGACTTCGGTTTCACCAATGCCGTAGATTTTAAAGATATTTTCTAACCGAATGATTGATGATTTGTCATTTGTCATTTGTCATTTGTCATTTATTATTTTTTTATAATACACACAAATCAAGATCCCAAAGACATGCAAAAATCTGCTAACCAAGTCTAACTTAAATACGTAATTATAAGATGGATAGTCTAATATTTTACATTGTAGATGTGTTTGCCGAAGCAAAATATACTGGTAATCAACTAGCTGTTTTTACCAACGCAGCTAATCTATCTTCAGAGCAAATGCAGCGAATAGCTAAAGAAATCAACTATTCGGAGACTACGTTTGTGACTTCAACCGAAACAGTATCCGACGGATATAATGTGAGAATATTTACACCAGGACAAGAACTGCCTTTCGCGGGTCATCCTACTTTAGGTACAGCTTATATCCTCCAAAAAGAAATTATTCAAAGCTCAGTTAAAAAAATTTTATTAAACTTAGAAGTTGGGCAAATACCAGTAAAAATTGATGATGCCAATAGTTCTGGTGAATATTTGTGGATGCAGCAAAAAGCGCCAACTTTTGATCAAATATTGGATAGCCAAACAATAGCTGAAGTTCTGAGAATACAGTCACAAGAGATAGATTCTCGTTTTCCAATTCAAGAAGTTTCTACAGGAGTTCCCTTTATTATTGTTCCTCTGAAGACTCTGGAATCTGTCAAGCGAATTCAAGTCAATCAAGATAAATATTTTGAACTGATTAACAGTACAGATGCAAAATGTATTCTTGTATTTTGCCCAGAAACATACAAACCAGAGAATGACCTGAATGTACGCGTATTCTGCGATTATCTAGGCATACCGGAAGACCCTGCTACCGGTAGCGCCAATGGATGTTTGGCTGGTTATTTAGTTCAATATTCTTATTTCGGCAAACCAGAAATTAATTTACGAGTTGAGCAGGGATACGAAATTAACAGACCTTCTTTGATTTTGCTGCGAGCAGAGCAAAAAGGTACAGCTATAGATGTGAATGTGGGAGGAAAAGTAGTAACGGTGGCCAGAGGAGAGTTTGTCTGAGGTGGAAAGAGGACTAGGAGGACATGGAAAACAAATCCAAAAATTACCAATAACCAATGACCAATGACAAAACACAAATGTAACGGTTTGCAAAGTATAATGAGTACGGGAAAACCCTTAAGAAATATTGAAGAGTAGTAAGGTTAAATGCGAGTAGCGATCGCCGGAGCTGGACTAGCAGGACTTTCCTGTGCAAAATATCTGACAGATTTAGGTTACACCCCCATTGTCTTGGAAAGCCGGGACGTACTAGGAGGGTTAGTAGCTGCTTGGCAAGATGCAGACGGCGACTGGTACGAAACTGGTTTGCATGTCTTCTTTGGGGCTTACCCCAACATGTTACAGCTACTGAAAGAACTGGGTATTGAAGACCATTTGCAGTGGAAGAAACACACTATGATCTTCAACCAACCAGAAAAACCGGGAACATACAGCAGGTTTGATTTTCCAGAATTGCCGGCACCATTAAATGGGATTGTGGCAATTTTGCGGAACAACGATATGCTCAGTTGGGGAGAAAAAATCGAGCTAGCCAAGGGATTAGCTCCCGCTATGCTTCGAGGACAAAAGTATGTTGACTCAACAGATCAATATACTTTTTCCGAATGGCTCAAACAGCAAGGAGTCAGCGAGGATGTGCAACAAGATATTTTTATTGCTGCCTCGAAATCGCTAAATTTTATCAACCCAGATGAAATTTCAGCCGTAGTATTACTGACTGCCCTCAGTCGTTTCCTCCAACAAAAAGATGGTTCAAAAATGGCATTTTTGGATGGTTCACCAACAGAACGTCTGTGTCAGCCATTGGTAGATTATATTACAGTACGTGGCGGAGAAGTACGGTCAAATGCTCCATTAAAACAAATTTTGCTAAATGAAGACGGTACAGTGAAAGGATTCTTGATGCGGGGACTCAATGGAGCAGCAGATTATATAGAAACTGCTGATGTTTACGTCTCGGCAATGTCAGTAGACGTCATGAAGGTGATGGTACCAGCTCGTTGGAAGGAAGATGACTTCTTCCAAAAGCTGGAAGGGTTAGAGGGCGTGCCTGTGATAAACTTGCAGTTGTGGTTTGACCGCAAGCTTACTGATATAGACCAGTTGCTATTTTCGCGCTCGCCTCTACTCAGCGTTTACGCTGATATGAGCAATACCTGCCGTGGGTACACCAATCCTGAGCGCTCTATGCTGGAATTGGTTTTGGCTCCGGCAAAAGATTGGATTGACAAATCCGATGAAGAGATTTTGCAGGTAACTCTTGCCGAATTGCAAAAACTCTTTCCCTCACACTTTCACGGAGACAATCCAGCAAAATTGCTGAAATATCACGTAGTCAAAACGCCGCGTTCAGTTTATAAAGCAACTCCTGGTCGTCAACAGTATCGTCCTTCTCAGCAAACACCGATTAGCAACTTCTTTCTGAGTGGGAGTTACACTATGCAACCCTATCTCGGTAGTATGGAAGGTGCTGTGCTTTCTGGTAAGCTGACAGCGCAGGTAATTGCTGAAGGACACTCAGTGGCAAATTCATCAAACCTGCAAATGCAAACCCCCCAGCCCGCAACGAATGCTGCAACTGTCTGATTCCCCCCCGCGCATGAAACCGCCGGTCTCTGTGGATGAGTCCTATCAACTTTGCCGTCAAATTACAGCAAAGTACGCCAAAACTTTTTATCTTGGCACTTTGCTGATGAGTAAGGCAAAACGTCCAGCCATATGGGCAATTTATGCCTGGTGTCGCCGTACCGATGAATTGGTAGATGGCCCGGCGGCTGCTATTACCACACCAGAAACTTTAGATAAATGGGAGCAGCAGCTAGAAGCCATTTTTGCGGGACATCCAGTGGATAATTTTGATGTGGCTTTAGTCGATACCCTCCAGCGCTTTCCGATAGATATCCAGCCCTTTCGGGAGATGATTGCCGGTCAGCGTATGGACTTACACCGCAGTCGCTACGAAAACTTTGACGAATTATACCTGTATTGTTACCGTGTCGCTGGTACGGTAGGACTAATGTCAACGGCGGTCATGGGAGTCGATACCAAGCAAAACACCGCTCCTTGGAACCGCAATCAACCACCTTATATTCCCACCGAAGAAGCGATCGCACTCGGAATTGCTAGTCAACTCACCAACATCTTGCGGGATGTACATGAGGATGCACGGCGGGGAAGAATTTATATTCCCCTAGAGGATTTAGCGCGATTCAACTACACTGAACAAGATTTGTTCAAAGGCGTTGTGGATGAACGCTGGCGTTCCCTGATGCGTTGTTTAATTGCTCGCACTCGCCAATTTTACAAAAAAGCAGAAAAGGGAATTAGCTACCTCTCTCCAGATGCGCGGTTGCCTGTGTGGGCTGCTCTAATGCACTACAGTAGAATTTTGGAAAAGATTGAGTGTAACGATTACAACGTTTTCAATCAGCGTGCTTACGTACCTCAATGGCAAAAATTAGGCAGCTTGCCATTAGCCTGGTTGCGATCGCAAGTTCTATAAAATTAGTCATTGGTCATTAGTCATTGGTCATTGATTCATAAGTTACTATTTGTTACAAAGGACAAAGGACAAATGACTATTGACTTACATCTAAACATCTGCTAGCATTTATATTCGATATAGCTGGAGAGGTGGCTGAGTGGTCGAAAGCGGCAGATTGCTAATCTGTTGTACGGATCGAAAGGCCGTACCGAGGGTTCGAATCCCTCCCTCTCCGTTTTGGAAATAGAGACGCGATACATCGCGTCTCTATTTTATTTATAGTCTGGAAAAACTAACTACTCTACTCCTGTTGGCAGATGCTATTATTTATCCTTTAGAAATGACAGATAAAACTTATCTTGCAATTAATGAAGTAAATTTGCATCTGATGAAAAAAACTATTAATGCTTTTGCTTTAGCCATAATTACCTTCACAACAGGCGTTTTAGTCGCAGCTTGTGGCGATACTAACAGCCAATCTTCTACTAATCCCCAGAATACAAGTGATAGTGGAGCTACTAGTACCCCAGTAGCTGCAACTACAGAAGGCTTGAAAATAGGTTCACTGCTACCAACGACTGGTGACTTAGCTGCGATCGGACAGCAGATGGTAGAGTCTGTTCCGCTAGTTGTAAATACGGTCAATGCTTGTGGCGGCGTTAATGGACAACCCGTGACTGTAGTTGCAGTGGATGATCAAACTGACCCCAAAGCTGGTGCTGCTGGTATGACAAAGCTTGCGACCTTAGATAAAGTTGCTGGTGTCGTTGGTTCCTTTGCTAGTAGTGTTTCTAGTGCAGCCGTCTCTATTGCCGTGCCAAATAAAGTTATGCTTATTTCTCCCGGTAGCACCAGCCCCATATTTACCGAAAAGGCAACAAAAGGTGACTATAAAGGCTATTGGGCGCGTACTGCACCTCCAGATACTTACCAAGCTCAAGCTTTAGCCCAACTTGCTAATAAAAGAGGTTTTAAGAGAATCTCCACTGTCGTGATTAACAATGACTATGGTGTTGGTTTTGAAAAAGCATTTGTGCAAGCATTTGAAAAATTAGGGGGAACCGTAGTTAATAAAAGTAATCCTGTTCGTTATGACCCCAAAGCAACTACATTTGATACCGAAGCTCAAGCGGCTTTTGCTGGTAAGCCAGATGCAGTACTAGGCGTATTCTACGAAGAAACCGGATCTGTATTTATGAAATCCGCATACCAGCAAGGTGTGACTCAAGGGGTGCAGATCATGCTCACTGATGGTGTGAAGTCAGATACATTCCCTGAGCGAGTTGGCAAAACTGCTGATGGTAAATACATTGTTACTGGAGCCATAGGTACAGTTCCTGGTTCCAATGGTAAAGGACTAGAAGCTTTTACTAAGCTTTGGCAAGAAAAAAGGAAATCTGCACCAGCACCGTATACTCCCCATGGTTGGGACGCAGCTGCTTTATTAGTCCTATCTGCTCAAGCTGCGAAGGAAAATACAGGTGTTGGAATCGCCAGTAAAATCCGTGAAGTTGCTAATGCTCCTGGTGTAGAAGTTAGTGATGTGTGCGAAGGTTTGAAATTACTCAAAGAAGGTAAAGATATAAATTACCAAGGAGCTAGTGGTAACGTAGATATTGACAAAAATGGCGATGTGGTTGGTGTCTATGACGTTTGGACGGTTGGTGATGATGGCAAAATCAAGACAATTGAGCAGGTTAGTCCGAAGTAGGTTAATTGTTGGTTGTTAGTGATTAGTAGGGGCGCGAGGACTTGCACCCTTATAGTGGTTGGTAGTTGATGGTTTCTAACAACCAACAACTAACAACTAACAACTAACAACTAACAACTAACAACTAACAACTAACAACTAACAACTAACAACTAACAACTAACAACTAACAACTAACAACTAACAACTAACAACTAACAACTAACAACTAACAACAACTACCTCAAGAAGTTGTAACCAACTCCGAGTGTCAAACCTATATCAGTATCATCAAAAAATGCTGCATTGATAGCTGCTGTTGCGGTAAATCGATCGCTCAGTGGAAAATCTACACCACCAGATAAAAGAAAAGTAGACTCAGAGTCATCACCTGTTTTAATCGCTGCACCACCACCTACGTAAGGAGAAATCGGTACAGGTTCATTAAAAGTATCTCCTAACTGCTGGAAGGAAAAATCGTAGGTGATAGGAACTAGAATTGTCGTGTCGTCACCAAACACTGCTGAAGGTCTGACAGATAAACTTCTTGACAGACCAATTTTGCTAATGACCATAAAATTGCCATCACCTAAAGAGGATTCACCACCATTCAAACCAATGTTTGCTGCTATACCGAGATAGCTAGATCCTCCACGAGTTGCTCGACCTGGAAGAATATCTGATTGCGCGACTTTAGGAGCAGGAGTAGATAATTGAGAACTTGGTTGTTGGTTTTGCTCTTGGTTTTGAGTCGTAAGTGCCGAAGATGATGTTGCTACTGTACCAGGAACGGGTGTAAATGTAGGACTATCTGTCTGTGGTGTAGCGATCGCCGAAAACTGTTCCTGAGTTTGGCTAGAATCTGATACTAATACTGAATTTTGTACTGCATCACTTGTTACAGTAACTGCTTTTGTTTGAATGCTAGTAGAGTCAGTCCTTTGAGCAACAGCAGGCAAACCAGCAGCTAAACACCCAATAGTTGCTATACTAACTAAAGCGACTACTCTTGGATTAAAAACAATCGTATTCACATTCACTCCTCAAACAATATTGCTTTTATAGATGATGGGTTTTGCCCATATTGAGTCAATTTTGGTAATATCTACATTTAACATCAAAAAATCTATTTCTACATGCCGGTTTTTAAGGTAGTACAAATATTTGTATCTTCACTATCCATAAACGGATGACGAAAATTATCTAATCGACAAAAAATAACCTTATAATAATTATTAGAGTTCGCTTTTGTTATGATTAGTTCTCAATAGTTATTTTTTAGTCATATCAGGTTCGGATAATTGCTTGGGAGCATCACAATTTTTTCAATATACTGCTAAGGATTTAAACCCTTAGCTAATAGCACAAGTCGTCTCCAGACGACTCGAATAAATCAAGCAGTCTGCTTAAGCAGAATCTTATAAATGTAAGACTTATTCAAGTTCTTATCTGATTAAAAATTCAGTTATTTCTATAATTTCATCAAAACGAAAATTATAAGTAATTTGCATCAGAACTTCAATTAAACTTGGATATTGTGTGGGAATTTGAGTCAAGAGTTGTAGAATACTTTTATCGTTACACTCTTTAGCAGCTGTGTGTAGTTTTTGTATCCATGTATCTGGCATTACTTCTAGGTCTTCACGAGTTAACCTTCTACATTGCACGGCATTATTTTGATCAACTATACCTGGTTCCAAGTAAATGTAACGTACGCCTAAATGTTTTGCTAGCTGATCAAAAATTTCTTCTTCGCGAAATGGCTTGCTGATAAAGTCATCGCAACCAGCAGAGATCATTACCTGTCGCTGTTCCTCAAAAGCATAAGCCGTGAGGGCAATAATTTTGGTATGAAAAGAAGATGCAAAGATAGGGGGATAGGGAGACGTGGAGATATTGTTGTTCTCCACATCATCACATTTGTTCTTCTGTGCGTCTTTTCTTTCTCTGGTCTTAATCTCCGTAGTGGCTTGATAACCATCCATAATCGGCATCTGCATATCCATAAATATAATGTGAGGATGCCAGCTTTCCCATATTGCTATGCCTTGTTGACCGTTTTCTGCTTGTTGTATTTCAAAACCCAAGGGTCTTAAGAGTTTGACGAGAAACTGGCGATGATCTTGATTATCCTCCACAAGTAACAGGCGATAAATCGGTTGATCTGGTGCTAAACACTTAACCCGTTGATTTGACAACTGATTTTGCTGTTGTGTCGTCTGTGCTAACTTTGTCCGAATGTGGAATGCAAATATACTTCCTTGTCCTAGCACACTATTGACAGTAATATCTCCACCCATTAACTGTACAAACTTGCGACTAATTGCTAGTCCTAAACCTGTACCTTCTTGCGATCGCCTACCAGTATCGGTTTGGACAAAAGTTTCAAATAAATTGTTGATTTCTTCTGAAGAAATACCAGAACCAGTATCTTCCACCTCGAAATGAATAGTTATTTGTTCTTGGTCATTTGTCATTTGTTTTTCTTGTCCACCAATGACAAATGACGTAGGACGAATGACGACACGTAGAGTCACACTTCCTGCTTGAGTAAATTTGATCGCGTTACCCAATAAATTCAACAGAACTTGTCGCAGTTTACTTTCATCGGTGATGATATATTGTGGTACTGATGGCGATCGCTCAAAGAGGAAAGTAAGTTTTTTGTCCATAGCTTTGAGACGCAGCATATCTTCTAAGCTATCTAACAGACTATATAAATCTAATTTTTGTTCATTCAGTTTGATTTTACCTGCTTCAATTTTGGACATTTCTAGGACATCGTTAATTAATTGCAGCAGGTGTTGACCACTTTTGTTAATAATCTCAAGATACTCCTGGTTTTCACTGTTGCAGGAAGTATCGTCATACATGATTTGAGAAAAACCTAAAATACTGTTGAGGGGAGTGCGGAGTTCATGACTCATTGCTGCCAAAAACTGGCTTTTGGCTTTGTTGGCTGCTTCAGCTGTTTCTTTTGCATGTTGTAATTCTATTTCAGCTAGTTTGCGATCGCTGATATCTCGTGCTACCCAAATAACCGATTGATCTGATGTTGGAGAAATACTAGCGCTAAACCAAACTTTATGCTCCTGCCTACACAAATAATAATCAAAATAAATTGTTTGCTGTAGTTCTACAGCTTGTCTAACTTTTTCTAACCATACCTGAGCATTCTGTTCATGAAAAAATTGTTCTATTGTCTGACTAATTACATCAGTATCATCTGTATATATTTGATTAGGTTTTGTTGGGAGAATTTTGATACTTCCGAGTTGATTGTTGTGCAAATTGATCATAAGCACTACATCGGTCATCGCCTCAAACACAGCACGCATCTGAGCTTCAGAAGTTTCTAGCCTTTGTTCAAGTAACTGGCGCTTGTTGATTTCCTTTTGCAGTTTCTGACTCAACTTGTTTAATTGGCATTCCTGACGATCAACTAAATCCATATATTTTTATTGACCGATACTTATTTGATGTTACAGAGCAAGCAGATTTATCTGTAAGAGCAATCCAAAATCTAAAATCGAATGCCGAAACTGCTTTGCAAGAGGGAAAAGGTTAGCAGTTTTTGAATCTGAACTTCCCTTTTCCACGTTTCCTGATGGAAACCCATCTTTATCTAATTTAAACTGGCAAGTGCTTGGGCAATACGCTGAGAAACAAAAGGTAAAATATCACGATTTTGAGCCTGTGCTTTGCCTTCAGTAAATACCACTAAAAGATAAGGATGACAATTGGGTATTTCTATATATGCAGCATCATGTCGGACTTGACTAGTCCAACCTGCCTTTGACCAAATTTGTGCTGTTTGGGGAAGACCAGCACCTAAAAAGCCTGTAATTTGGTCTTCTTCTACATCTTTTGGTAAATCATCAGGATTGAGACTACGTTTGAGTAGACTCATCATTGCTTGCGATCGCGTACTAGATACTGCCACACCACCAATAATACTATGTAACAACCTGGCGATCGCATTCGTTGTTAACATGTTACGATTTTCTAACAACTGTCCATAGAAGGCGCGTTCACGTCCGTAAGGGCCATCACACCAAGTCTTCTGACAGACGTTAATACTTTCCATTTCTGGCCAACCTAAAGATTGGTAGTAGCGATTAACAATATGACGCTGTTGCTTCCACGTCTCAAATGGACCTGGTGGTAATTCTGAACCAGATGTAGTTCCTGTCAGTATATCTACGACAAAACTAGTAGCATCGTTACTTGAATCAATGATCATATCACGTATGGCTCTTTCCAACTCACTAGAAGTCTGAACCATACCTTTTTCTATCCATTCCTGTGCTGCTACCAAGTAAAATAGCTTCACTACACTGGCTGGATAAATTCGCTCTAAGCCTCGATACGTAAAACCACGGACTGGATGGTTCCAAAAAGCATCTGGAGTCAGCGCACCGCCAGTATTTACCAACACGGGTGGATCGTAGACAATCCAAGTCAAAGCAATTTGGTTGCGATCTAAAGTCGGAAATTTTGTCCAAGTTGCTTCTAAAATGCCATTACCTAGCTTTTCCAGTTGTTCTTCTTGATTAAAAAAAGTCATTGTTGTGTTTGCAGAATGTCTCTAAATCTCAAATCCCAAATCGCAAATTTAGAATCAGGTGAGTACGAGTGTCTAGCTAACCTGAACATATATGATTCTTTAGAATGTACACGCTTGGCTACCCAAGCTCAGGCTGGACGATATTTGTGGGTGACATCAAATGATGTAGAAACACGCCACAGCACATCTGTACAAGTGCGTTTGTGTGAGGATGATTATCCAGGCTGGTTGTCAGTTGCAGATTTGGTTTTGTTACAAACAGCTACTGTACCTTATCAGGCTAAATCATTTTCCGAATCAGAAATCAAAAAATTCCTCCCAGAAGTGATTGCTTTTACTCACACAGCGATGCAACAACCTAATTATTATCTTTGGGGTGGTACAGTTGAGCCAAATTATGACTGTTCGGGGTTGATCCAGGCGGCGTTTCGTTCGGTGGGTATTTGCTTACCCAGAGATGCGTATCAACAGGAAGGCTTTACTCAACCAATTGACTTACCACTGCTGACACCGGGCGATTTAGTATTCTTTGGGACTCCCCAAAAAGCTACTCATGTGGGACTCTATTTAGGAGATGGTTATTATATCCATAGTTCTGGTCAAGATAAAGGGCGTAATGGTATAGGGATTGACATTCTCTCGGAACAAGGTGATGAGGTGAGTCAGTCATACTATCAACAACTACGCGGTGCTGGCAAAGTGGTGAAAAGTTACGAAAGCAAGGGTATAAGGGGATAAGGGTGTATGGGTGTAAGGGTGTGGAGGAAGAAATGTTTTCTTAATATTCTCTCTACACCTTTAGCCTTTCTCCTAAACTTCTAAACCCTTATACCCCTATACCCCTAATTAAAAAAGACGCAAAGACAAATATGAGGAGTGGATTAGTTTCTAATGGGATGGCTGGACAATATGAGGCGATTTCCTCACCAGTTCCCAGTGTTTCAGTGGTGGTACCCGTGCGTGATGAAGTGGAAAGTTTGCCTCATTTACTGGAGGCGATCGCTTCTACTTTAAATACTAGTAATCTTACTTATGAAATTATCTGTGTGGACGACGGTTCTAGTGATGGTTCCGCGCAGTTCCTGAAAGAACAAGCAGAAATCCGCAATGATTTAAAAGCAGTGATTCTGCGGCGTAATTATGGTCAAACTGCGGCTATGGCGGCTGGATTTTACTATGCACATGGCAAAGCATTTGTAACTTTAGATGCCGATTTACAAAATGATCCAGTAGATATACCGATGTTGTTGGCAAAACTAGATGAAGGCTACGACTTGGTTAGTGGTTGGCGGCTAAATCGCCAAGATGCAGCCCTGACAAGACTATTACCCTCTAAAATTGCCAACTGGTTAATTCGGCAGATCACCAGTGTACATATACATGATTATGGTTGTTCATTAAAAGCCTATCGTGCAGAATTGGTAGCAGATATGAACCTCTACGGAGAGCTGCACCGATTTTTACCAGCTTTAGCGTATATCGAAGGCGCAAGAATTACCGAAATGCCCGTACGTCACCACGCGCGTAAGTTTGGTCATAGTAAGTACGGTTTGTCAAGGACTTTTCGGGTGATGATGGATTTATTCACGATCGCCTTTATGAAAAAGTTCCTCACCCGTCCAATGCATGTTTTTGGGCTATGGGGCTTGATTTCTATGCTTTCGGGAGGTGCAATCGGCATTTACTTGACTTGGGTAAAATTAGCTTTTCATCAAGATATTGGCGATCGCCCTTTGTTAATTTTGGCTGTTCTGTTGCTAGTAACAGGGGTACAGTTATTCTGCTTTGGTTTGTTAGCAGAGTTGCTAATGCGTACTTATCATGAATCTCAAGGCCGTCCCATCTATCGAGTCAGGGAAGTAATAATGCGATCGGGGAGCGGGGATTAGGAATTCTCCTTACGGAGACGCACTCGCGTTCGGGGATTGGGAACCAACAACCAACAACCACCAACCACCAACCACCAACCAACAACCAATCCGCCAGAATTCTGAAGTATTCGTTATCATTAAGTAATGTAACAATAATTGTTAGTTACAAGTTCCAAGTCCATAGTCAAGGATTTAAATTCCATAATGCCAAGTCTAAAATCCAATGACAATTGACTTTTGACAATTGACTGTTGACTTAAATTAACTTGCATCTACCGTGGAATTACTTAAGAATAATGATACTCAACTACGGCGAAACCTGCTGATTTTATTTACAGCAGGTTTACTATTCTGGTCTAGTTTGACTTCTTTGTTGCCAACTTTACCACTTTATCTAGAAGAAGTGGGGGCCAGTAAGCAACAAATCGGGGTTTTAATGGGGAGTTTTGCCATCGGGCTGCTGTTATTTCGTCCTTGGTTGGGAAGTTTAGCAGATCAACGGGGTCGTAAAATTGTACTGATGATTGGGATGGTGGTCGTAGCGATCGCTCCCCTTGGTTATGAATTCACGACATATATACCTTTATTAATTGTGTTGCGTGCTTTTCATGGCATTAGTATGGCTGCTTTTGCCACTGCTTACATAGCACTGGTAGCAGATTTAGCCCCGGCTAGTAATCGTGGTGAGATTATTGGCTACATGACTTTGGTTAATCCGATTGGTTTAGCAGTGGGGCCAGCTTTAGGTGGCTATTTACAAGCTGCGGCTGGAAATACGGCGTTATTTTTGTTATCTGCGGGGTTAGGTGGGTTAGGGGTATTATGTATTTTACCAATTGTTAATCCACCTGTTTATGAGCAGCAAACCAAAAACCCCAATTCTAATTTTTGGCGAATGTTGGTTAGTCCCAGAGTGAGAGTCCCAGCATTTGTAATGTTAATGGTTGGTTTGACTGTCGGGACTTTGCATACTTTTGCACCACTGTATATCAAATCTACCCAGGTTGGCTTAAATCCTGGGTTGTTTTATACAGCTTCGGCAATTTCTAGCTTTAGTGGTAGGGTATTTACTGGTAGAGCAAGCGATCGCTTGGGAAGAGGATTGTTTGTGACTATTGGTTTAGTTTTTTACTCTCTATCAATGGTACTGATGTATCTAGCCAACAATGCTAGTACTTTCTTACTCGCTGCTTTCATTGAAGGTGTTGGCGGCGGTACACTAATTCCGATGATTGCAACACTGATGACAGATCGTTCCCTTCCTCAAGAAAGAGGACGTATTTTTGCCATATGCATAGCTGGATTTGATTTTGGGATTGCGATCGCAGGCCCAATTGTGGGTTTTGCTGCTGAACAAGTGGGATATCGCATTAGCTTCGGTTTCACAGCAGCATTAACCGGACTTGGTATGATTGTTTTCCTTACCAAATGTAGTAAAACCCTTCCCACTTCCCTACGTTTCGCCCTTGGTCGTGGTCAAGATTATTACGCCTTAAATGCAATTCAGGATTGAAAAAACAAATTAAAATTGACATCCTCTCCCGCTAACCTTGCGGTGTGGCGGGAGATTCCCAAGACTTACGACTTGGGTTTCTGTTTCCTTTTTAATTTTTTTATTTTACATTTACCAACGGGCGAGGAGGGATTCGAACCCCCGACACCGTGGTCCGTAGCCACGTGCTCTAGTCCACTGAGCTACACGCCCTTGCAGTCACAGAATCTAATAGTAACACAGGAAATAAAATGACGCAAGATAATTTTCAAACTGCTTCTGTTGAACTGACCCATTTAGATCACCAAGGGCAAGCCCAGATGGTAGATGTGTCAGAGAAACCATCGACAGTCCGCCAAGCAACAGCAGCTGCAAGAGTGCGAATGTCAAGCACAACCTTTGCTGCTATCCAAGCAGGGAACGCCCCTAAAGGAGATGTGTTAGCAACAGCAAGACTAGCAGGAATTATGGCTGCTAAACAAACAGCTAGCTTGATTCCTCTATGTCATCCTTTGCCTTTGCACAAAGTAGAAGTACTCATAACACCAGAACCACAACTACCTGGTTATCAAATTCAAGCAACAGTTAAAACTAAAGCCGAAACTGGTGTAGAAATGGAAGCCATGACAGCTGTTTCTGTTGCTGCTCTGACCCTTTATGATATGGCAAAAGCTTTAGAAAAGTCGATTCAAATTGAATCAATTCAATTAATAAGTAAAACTGGTGGCAAATCAGGAGATTATTTCCAACAAGAATAGACTTTATCAAAAATAAAAAATAAAAAGTCATCCATTTGGCTGATGAGGCAACTTTTTACCCTTGATAGTTTAAAATTAAAAGTTAAGAAGTTAGCACTTCTTGCCTGAGATAGAATCGGAGGGCTGAAATATGGCATTAATACGTTGGGACCCTTTCCGGCAAATTAACCGTTAAAATAAATTTTCGGCTCAAAGTGCGATCGCATGATATTAGACATCTCCAGAAATGAGGTATCGACCCTAACTGCACAAGGCTTTTATATTCTTTTTCGGAGATGTCTATTGCTCAGATAGCCAAATCTTGCGTCTGCGTCGAGATTTAGTTTATGGCAAGTTCTCAGGATCAAGGCCAATAGAACGCAAATAAGCTGCTAATTGTTCAGCCCGTTGATGTTCTTGTTCAGCCCGTTGATGTTCTTGTTCAGCCCGTTGATGTTCTTGTTCAGCCCGTTGATGTTCTTGCTGTGCTAATTTCTCTAGTTCTACTGATGTTAAAAATTTTTGTCCGTCTGGATGGTAGATTACCAATTCTCCCTGGCTGGTATCAAAGCGAATTCCTAAGCGAGGACTAACCCAACCATCTATTTCCCAAACTTTTGTTAGGTGTCCATCTTGTCGCAACCACCCATTTAAACGAAAACTCTCAGGATCATATAAATAGTACTCTTCAATACCATAAGTATCATAAAATTCCAGTTTACGATCCATCTCATCAGCTTTGTTGCTGGGAGAGAGGATTTCAAAAGCAACTTGAGGTGGGATATTATCTTCTTGCCACTGACGATAGGAACCGCGTTTTCCTTTTGGTCTGCCAAAGACTACCATGACATCAGGCGCAGTTGGGGAAATCAACTGAGAACGAACAGGATACCACAGCAAATCTCCAGCGATCAAAACATTATTATCGGCAGCAAAGAGTATTTCTAAATTTTCTTTAATCAGAACAATCCAACGATACTGTTCTGTATTATCCGCCATTGGTTTGCCATCACTATCTGGATAGAGGAGATCAGGCTCAGTTTGCCAAAAGGTAGTCATTGCCTTTCACCCAGCTTGTATATCTTTCTAATTTTAAATCCAGTTGATTTTTTGGGTAGACGGTAACAACAGCCGAAAAAATCCTAAAATGGGTCAGAAAGCAAATTTTATTAAAATCTGTAACAAAGTATATGCCTCCTCGTTGGCCTCGTAAACCCGATCGCAAAGACTCAGCTTACCGCAAATTAGATGACCGGATGAATTTTGCTGTCCATGTGGCAATATTTGCAGCTTGTAATTCAGGGTTGTGGTTTTTTCACAATTTCTTAAAAACTACCTGGGAATGGCTACCTTGGGTGACAACAGGCTGGTCAGTGGTATTGTTAGTTCACTTGATTTATATTGCGGCGATCGCTGATTATTCTGAAATCCCCTCTAAATCCACCTGAAGACGGACTGATCAAGCTGGGGCAATTGTAACTTGTGGCTGTAGAGTCTTCTGGGAATTGAGCGATAATAGTAATAGTTATAAATTCGCTTCCGTTCCTTAGGGTTATTTTTATGGCAAAGACTAACACCACAGAATTACTGGAAGCCCTAGCCAATGAAATTGGCGAAAACATTTACATTGATATTGCCAAATGGCATTTATATCTATCAAACGCCAAGTTACATACTGTCGTTGCAGAACAAGTTTACCCCATAATCACTGGGAGTAAGCCAGTAGATGAAGACGATGTGATCAAGGTTCTAGAATCTATACCTGTCAAAATTGGTGGTGGTATCAGGGAAATTGCTTTGATTGACTTATTACCTCTGCAATGTCAGGTAAATTTGGTAGATATTTTAGAAAAATTCCAACGCGAAATGTAATCTTTTTTTATTTTGTGTTAAGTAGCCTAAATTTTACTTGACTTAATAATCAATTATTCTCTTTCTGAAAGAGACACTATAACTGCGTATCAGTCTATTTATAAGTCAACTCTAATAGCAAATGAATTTGCTAAAAGCTTGATAAACGGGACTGGTAGATGGTTTTTTTATGCTTTTTTTATTTCTTACCGAAGCAATCTAAATTTACGGAGATTATTTACTATGTTGCTACAACTAAAAGATAGTGGTGAATTGTTGAAAATTCTTGATGTTCAAGAGTTAATCGACCCTAGTATTGATAGTATTCAAGCTAGAGATCAAGAAGGTCAAGAAGAACAGTCACCAGAATCTTATCAAAAAGAAAATCTCGTTTTTCCTTCTGGTGAAAATCTACCTCGTTGTTGGATGGATGCAAATTATAGACAAGCGAAAGCTTCTTAATTTAACAACCATTTAACCAAATAAGTAGAGATGTGAGGAATTACGTCTCTGCTTTACTTTATCAAGTACTTCTTAAAGTATAAACACGCCAGTTTTTATTTTCAAAGCTAATATTTAAGATTGGAATGATGGGTATCACCCATCATACTTGCTATATTCAGTCAATGATATTATTAGCGATCGCGCTTGGAAAATCTCCCTGACAAAATCACCAATAAATAATTGGTAAGTTGAGTTCGGTAGATAAAATACAAAGAGCGATCGCTCTTTGTTTTGTGAAATAACTCAGAAATTTTCTCAAAAAGAGGGATAATTATTGTTGTGGTTAAAAGTGAGGAGACTTTCTAGTAAAGTGACAATATAGGAGGTAAAGATGGGTGATCTACTTTACAAACACGCATTTTCTTACAAGGGATATTTAATCATTCCTTTTGTTTTTGGAAAAGCCGATAATTACGAAATTTATTCGTATAAATTATTGTCAGCAATTGGTTCTAAAAGTCAATTCCACAAAGTGGAAAATCCAGCACAAATATATGGCAGTAGTGTCAGTAATATCCTGGAGATTGCTAAAGAACATATAGACCAAAACTTAGAATTTCTCAGTGAGGATGATTACTTTAAGAACCGCTATGTGTACCGTAATAGCCTCATAATTGTTTATCGAGAAGAAGGTAAATCTTTTTACGATCACTATCCACCAGACTCATTGAATAACATTGCAGCACCCAAAATATTCACATCAGAATATGAATGTCTGAGTTGGATCAAGCAAGGACTTGATAGCTTAAATGTGCGGCGTCGGTAGTCCTTTAATAAAGGGAGCATCCCAATTTTTTCAATAGCTAAGGGTTTAAACCCTTAGCTAATAGCACAAGTCCTCTAAAGACGACTCGAATCAATCAAGCAGTCTAGTAGTCTGACAACCCAACTTTGAGGGGTTTGTAGTGAGGACTTTAGTCCAAAGTCCAGCGCTTAAGCGCTCACTACGAACTCAGCATAGTTAGTGTGGTGGAGTACTAGCTTTATGCAACTTAAATGCTCATTAGCTTATTATGGGAGCCAAAAATTAGGTAAGATAGACTTACTCACATGATGTATAGTTCTATTCATTGTCCTCGCTAATTGAATGTGGGGTTCATCAGCTTCCACTGAGATAATCTTTGCTGACGTACCCTCATCTAAATGAGAAATGACTAAATTTGCTGCTTCTAAACCTGTGACATAAGCTTTTTCTTGAGACCAAGAACCGTGGCGGTTAATAATCCAATCACCACTCATAAATAAATTTTTCACGCTAGTTTTAGCTGGTAGCATATGGCGATAGCTACCAGGTGCAAAGTGAGTAACCGCCTGTGGTAAACGAATAACGCTGCTATCAATTACTTTTGCTTGCTGAAATTCTGGTATACAAGTTGTCAAATAACGCTGTACTATCGGTATGATGTCTTGATCTTCTAGAGGAATAAATTGATTAGCATGATAAAAATCAACTTCTACAACTGTCCCTGGTTCATGTTGATATTCATCGTGTAGGGCGTTCAAATCAAAAAATGTCCAGCCTGTAGTTTGATCAAAGCCAAAGCAAGCATTAGAAGGACGAGGAATTGTTACTTTGCGGTCAAACCAAAGACGAGTTGCTAAAACATCAATCGCCCCTAAGTTATTTAAATTGCGGAATTCTGTACGAGTTTGTAAACTGCTACTAGAGACAATCTTTTTTATTCCAGTAACACCGACAGCAAAAATTATTGCATCAGCATCAAAAACTTCTTCACCGCAAACTACACCTGTCGCCTGATTATTACTATCGATAGTTAAGTCAGTTACACGTTTATTAGTGAGGAATCTTCCCCCTAATTTTTCTATGTATTGTATCCAAGGGCGAAAGATTTTTTCTCCAACAGTTCCTCGACACCAAACCACATCGAAATCAGGTTGATGTGCCAGAATAAAATAGTAAAGCATCCCTAACGCTGCTGCTGCGGAACATTGTTCACCAGGTGCAAACAAGCCCACCAATAACATTGGTTCAAAGGATTCGCTGTAAAGTCGTGCAGAAACACCAAAATCTTTGAACAATTCTCGCGCTGTGACAAAATCATATCTTCGCCAGGCTGCATCAGAATTATCAAAATCAATGAGGGCGTAAAGTAAAGGTAAGGCGCTAAGGCGATCAATCAATGGTAGGCGTTTAAATTGAGTATAAATAAAAGTCCCTAGAGGTGTAGGAAGTTGGGGTAAGTTTTGAAAAATTGGTGATTCAACTTCTAAACCTGCGGGTGAATATTGGGAAGAACGAGTCCAAGTGGTAAAGGGGTTAATCCCTAATTCATGAATTAGAGCAAAGATATTTCTGTAAGGGTACCAAAAACCGTGAATTCCCGCTTCTACTGAACGTCCTCCTGGGGTTTTCCAACCTGCTACTAATCCACCAGGGTAAGAACCTGCTTCGAGAAGAGTCACATCGTAACCTTGTTTGGCTAGGTGATAGGTTGCACCTAACCCAGCCCAACCTGCACCAACAACTATCACTTTTTTACGTTGTGATGCTTCTGTCATTTTTAATCTCCGGTTCTCATTGTAGATGGGGGTTTACTAAGAAAGGCAGAGGGTAGAAGGCAGAAGGCAGAAGGTTTCTGTTTCCTACCCTCTTAAAAACTTTAGTTCTGGGTTTAAAGCCCAGTTTAAAAGAAGATGTTTTACGAGGTACTTATGCTGTGGAAAACAGCGTCCTTGCTTCAATCCCATCCTTTTAAGGATGGGTTCCTTCTGACTTGAAAGAGGGTTTAGGGGTGTAGGAGAAAAAACCTCTTTCATCTTTGCTGATGAAACAAGTTTCATTGGGACTGCCCTCAGACGAGCGTACTTCTGCCTTCTGAATCAACCTTTATGGTTCTAGTATTAATTTAATCCTAAAAGCCAAATCCGCCTTTGCAGACTCATTGTTAAGGGGCGAAGTTATGCACAACACTCATATCTCTAGCAGCGATCGCAGCTAATTTGGAGCGTGGTGATGATTTATTTACAGCCGTGCAGCAGGTAAAAAATATGTTACAAATGCTCTATCCTCCACCCTAGATCATTTTTATCCCTTGGTGCGATCGCGCGATCGTGAAACTTAACTAGCTCCTAGTAAGCCCTTACTACAAACATTGAATTTTTTACGCCGACTTACTTATTAGCTACCATCAAACACAAATTAAATTATAAAATCTTTGCTCTGCTGGTAATTTTTCTATTATTCTTGGGCTTAGTTTGTATCATTATTTGCTCTTAAACTAAAAATGCGAACAGCTAACGGCTCTTTTTATAGTCATACCCCTAGTACGACTACTCAGCATTATTCACCCTCTGTACCCTTATCTGTATATCGAGATTTGGCAGCAGAGTTACAAGCTGCACAGGCAAAAATCAACGCCCTGACAGCCAAAGAAGCACAAGTTACTCAAGAAAATCAGCTTCTACGGCAAGAAATTGCCAAAGCAATCCAGTCTGTTCTACAGTTACAAAAATTACTTGATGCTTCTAGTCAGTCTAAATCTCAGCAAGTTCCACAAACTCAAGTTACAGCAGATGTAGAGGCGGTATCTCCATCAACATCAATAGGCAATAATCACAAACCACCAGAGGAAACACAAAAATTTGCCCAAACCAAAGAATTTGCAGGGAATTCTACAGGAGGTAATCAACAGGTAACGACTTCCCCTGTTAAGAAACAGCATGTAAATAAGACTAGTAAACCTCAAGCGAAAAAAGCACAGCTGCGCCAGCAGTCTCATTCACGTCCACCTGTTGTCTATACAGAAATGGAAATTCCTGTATCCATGTCAGAACCAGTGCTTGTAGAACAGCAGGAAGTCATCGCCTACTCCAGCAGCGAACCAGAACCAGAAAGAGTAAATGGTTGGTGGTTCTTTTTCATGATTGTATTGATCATATTTTTGGGTTTTGGTGCTGGCTATTTGGTTGTACGTCCCTTCATTGAACATCAGAATCGTTAATCGTTAAGTGACATATCCCGGTTTCCCGCCTACCCGACGCTGATTGCAAGCAATAAAGCGCGGGCTTGCGAGTCCTTGGCTGCTGCTGAAAAAGCTCAAATCTTTTTGCATATAGTAAACAAGATTTTACTGCTGTTACATAAGCTACAAAATAGTGGTAAATTTAAGATGGAATCACCACAGTATAATCAATATTCGGAATTCATATATTCCAAATAGTTGAATTTAGGGATGTGGAACTGGTCATCGAACACGGGCGATGCTCCGTGACGTCAGTTTACCGCAGGGTAGGAGCGCTCTAGGGCGATCGCAACTATTAGGTAATACCCAATTACCGATACGGGCGGATAATACAAGTGTTCAAGCGGACATAATATTAAGTATTTTGTATGTATCGACACTTTTTGACAATTATGGCTTGCGTTATCAGTTAAAGCTTGAGACAAAGGATCTGGTTATATAGATAGAAGCAACTAAAAAGCAGGAGAGAAACAATGAGGAAAGTAGAAGCTATTATTCGTCCATTTAAGCTCGATGAAGTGAAAATTGCTTTGGTCAATGCTGGTATAGTTGGCATGACCGTTTCTGAAGTTCGAGGATTTGGGCGACAAAAAGGGCAAACAGAACGCTATCGTGGTTCCGAGTATACAGTGGAGTTTTTGCAAAAACTCAAACTAGAAATTGTTGTAGAAGATAACCAGGTAGATATGGTTGTGGATAAAATCATCGCTGCTGCCCGGACAGGTGAAATCGGCGATGGTAAAATATTTATCTCGCCAGTTGAACAAGTTGTGCGGATCAGAACTGGAGAAAAGAATACAGAAGCAGTTTAATTTTTGTTGATGGTTGGTTGTTGGTGGTTGGTAGAGTAAACACCAAACACCAAACACCAAACACCAAACAACTATCTTTGCAAATCTGGCAATTTTTGAAGTAAGCTTGCAAAAGCCTTGCCGCGATGGCTGATACTACGCTTCATCTCTGGTGTCATCTCCGCAAAGGTCTTTTGCATTTCAGGGACGTAAAAAATGGGGTCATAGCCGAAACCACCATCGCCACTAGGACTATAGAGGATTTCACCACGACAAATACCTTCTGATTGTAAAGCGATCACACCATCAGGACGAGCGATCGCTACTGAACACACAAATTGGGCTTGGCGCTGCACCTCATCACCTAATTCTCTTAATAATCTGGTAATGCGTTCAGCATCGGTTTTACCATAACGGGCAGAATACACACCTGGTACACCATTGAGAGCCTCTACTTCTAAACCAGAATCATCTGCGATCGCCCAGTTACCTGTTACTTTAGCAACCTGTGATGCTTTCAGACAGGCGTTAGCGGCAAATGTCTCACCTGTTTCCTCAATTTCCAATTCTTCTGGTTTGAGTTTTAATTCCCAGCCAGAATTAGATAGGTAAGCTTGCATTTCCCGCAATTTACCTGGGTTTCCTGTGGCTACTACAAGTAATTTAGTCATTGGTCATTGGGCTGAAGATTTATAAGGAAGGTAGGCTGAAAACCCTTGAGGAACAGGTGCGTAGCAACGAATTCCGATGTTAGCATTATGTACAGTTAATTGAAATTAAGGAGGTGGTTAAGTAGTGCTGGTATTAGAGTACAAAATTAAAGGTAAGCAACAACAGTATCAAGCTATTGATGAAGCTATTAAGACTACACAGTTCATTAGAAACAAGGCTATTAGATACTGGATGCACCCAAAGAAGCAAAAGTTAATAAAATTGCTTTGAATAATTACTCTACAGTACTACGTAAAGAGTTCAAGTTTGTAGAGGAGTTTAAACCCAAAATTTTCGGTAATTAAAGCGATGACTTTAGGACAGCCATTAGGTTCGGTTACTCAAGGTTCCCTAACAGGCGGATTAGAAGTACGATTGCATCCTGATATCTTGGTTGAAGATATGCGAGTCGGTAAATTTTTAGTGGTGCAAGGGGTGCGATCGCGCTTTTTCTGTATGCTTACAGATGTAGCACTGGGAACTGCGAACCAAAGAATTATTGCCAATCCTCCCAGTTGGGAGGATACTTTTTTACGAGAAATTTTAGCTGGAAGTGGTACTTATGGTACTATTGCTCTCGCACCAATGTTGATGTTTACTCCACCTTTAGAAGCTGGAGATATGGAAGAATTGGGAGATGGGGGGAATGGGACAAAACAAGCATCAACATCTCAAAAAATGAGTTCCTTGGCATCATTTCAACCACAAACAAGCACAACAATGGAATTGATGCCAGTGAAAACTATTCCTAGCCATTTTAGCCAAGTTTATGATGCTTCAGTAGAAGATTTTCGCCGCGTCTTTGGTTGGGAAGATGACCCGCACAGAAAAAATTTCTCCATCGGTAAACCACTAGATATGGATGTACCGGTGTGCTTAGATTTAAACCGTTTTGTTGAACGTAGTAATGGTGTTTTTGGCAAATCTGGAACTGGTAAATCTTTTTTAACCCGCTTACTTTTAGCTGGGACAATTCGCAAAAATGCGGCAGTCAATTTAATATTTGATATGCATTCTGAATATGGCTGGGAAGCTGTTTCCGAAGGGAAACAATTTAGTACTGTTAAAGGTTTAAAGCAATTATTTCCTAGTAAAGTAGAGGTATATACCCTCGATCCTGAATCTACAAAACGGCGTGGTGTTCCTCACGCGCAAGAACTTTACTTAAGTTACGAACAAATAGAAGTAGAAGATATTAAATTATGCTCTCGTGATTTAGGGCTTTCAGACGCTAGCATTGACAATGCGAATATTCTCTTTGCTGAGTTCGGTAAGTGTTGGATTCTGCAATTGTTGAGTATGACAAATGAAGAAATCAAGCTGCTGTGCGAAGAGAAGCGAGGACACCAAGGTTCAATCACCGCATTACAGCGCAAATTATTTCGCCTAGAAAATTTAAAATATATGCGTGCGGCTTGTCCACATAACTATATTAATCAAGTTTTGCGATCGCTAGAAGCAGGTAAAAACGTTGTTATTGAGTTTGGTTCTCAATCGGATATGCTTTCTTATATGTTGGTGACAAACATGATCACTCGTCGTATTCACCAACATTATGTCGCCAAAGCTGAAAAGTTTTTACAGACAAAAAATCCCAATGATAAACCGACGCAGTTAATGATTACTATCGAAGAAGCCCACCGCTTCTTAGATCCTGCTATAGTCCAAAGTACTATTTTTGGGACGATCGCTCGCGAAATGCGGAAGTATTTCGTCACTCTGTTGGTAGTCGATCAGCGTCCATCTGGAATTGATAATGAAGTGATGTCCCAGATTGGAACTCGTGTCACCGCTTTGCTAAACGATGAAAAAGATATCGACGCGATTTTCACAGGGGTAGCTGGTGCTGGTGCTTTGAAATCGGTTTTGGCAAAATTAGATTCTAAGCAACAAGCTTTAGTTTTAGGTCATGCTGTACCTATGCCGGTAGTTGTGCGTACTCGTCCTTACGATTCCGTTTTCTATGCGGAAATTGGCGATACTGTTTGGGAAGAAAGATCAGATCAGGAGGTTTTCGCTGCTGCGGAATTGGCGAAAGCTGATTTGGGGTTTTGACAGTTATCAGTTATCAGTTTTCAGTTATCAAAGATAGTTACTTGCAAATTTATTTATTAAGTAAGACAGCGCAAATAATCAAAGGTTTGTAGTGAGGACTTTAGTCCTCAAGAAAGGACTAAAGTCCTTACTACGAACTTATTTCAAGAATTTTACGGTACTTAACATAGTTTAATTTATTCTCACCGACTTACTTAGTACAGGATTTCACAGTCATAAAAACTCCGCGTTCCTCTGCGTTTCAAAAAGCTGTACTTAGCTAATGACTAATCAAAGTCTGCTGGCAAATCTGGATTACGGTAATATTGAAATAGTCTGGTGATTTGTGCTGATGTTACACGCCCAGTAGATAATTCGGGAATTCCATTTTCAGGGAAAAATTCCACTGCTTCCGTCTCAATACTGGGTGTGGGAGAACCGCCAAGAAGTTCGCATAAAAAAAATAATTTATATATGTAATGGGGGTAGGGTGGGTGTCCTTGTCTATCTCTGTCGTAGACTGCTAGGAGTTTGACAGCGCGAGTCAGATATCCTGATTCTTCAAAAATTTCTTTGACGACTACTTCACTGGGCGAAAAACCAATATCAGCCCATCCACCAGGTAATGTCCAACAACCATCAACTCGTTCTTTCACTAGTAAAATACAATCGTCGCGAAATACTGCACCACGCACATCAACTTTGGGAGTAGCATATCCGACATCACGATCAAATAGATCCAAGATATAACTAAGTTCAGTGTTGGTGTGAGTTGCTAAAATTTCCGCCGCGATCGCCTGTATTGCTTGAAACCGTTCTAGATCATAGGGATTTTCGGAAAAAGTTAGCCCAGTTTGAGCGATCGCTTGTAGTTTTTGCGCCCATTCTAACCATTTGGATTCCACAGTTTTCTCTCTATGTTGTGCAAAGAAGTTAACTTTTGCAATAACCGCGAATCCAGTCAATGAAATTGTCTACAGTGCGAAATGTTCTTGTGGGAGACATTTTATCTAATAGCTGAAAGCTTGCTGTCTCGGCCCAAGCCGCCCCCAATGGTATCACGCCTGCTTCTTTTGCCGCCTGCATATCATAGGGTGCATCACCAAGATAAGCGACAGATTGTGGTACAATTTTCCACTGTTTGAGAACATTCTGAATTGACAATGGTTTTATAGCACCATCAGCAGAACCTGTCTCCACAATATCAAAATAATTCACCAAGCCCA
The DNA here is from genome assembly GCA_051172755.1 of Nostochopsis sp. GTDB lineage: Bacteria > Cyanobacteriota > Cyanobacteriia > Cyanobacteriales > Nostocaceae > Pelatocladus. Next base: position 239,230 of record JBMNDX010000002.1, read on the forward strand.
TGCATCGTAATGAAATAGCAGTACTATATTTCCCTTTTCCAGTAACGACTGCTAAAGCGATATCTTGCTGTTTGCAAATGCTTAGGGCTGTTTCCATCCCAGGAAATGGTTGATCGCAAACCGCGTGTTCTTTTTCGTATTCTTCAAGATAGCTTTGCAGACAATCTTGCCATTGCGATCGCACAATTTGTTGAATCATGCCTTCTTCAGTAGCACCAAAATAAGACGCTATTTCCTCATTGGTGTATTGACGCCCTGAAAACTTCTTTAAAGCACTTTGAAAGGCAGCAAAAACTACTGGTAAGGTGTTACCTAGCGTTCCGTCTAAATCAAAAATAATGCCTTTTAATTGATTAGTTGTTTCCATAGATTTATTCATTTGGAAAAAGATCCAAAGAAAACAATAGTTGTTAGGAATACAGACTGAATGGGACTGGGAAAGAGTCTTCCCAATCACTTTTATCTGTTTTTATGCTTCGTCTAAAGCAGCAATTCCAGGTAATACTTTACCTTCTAGCAACTCTAAGCTAGCACCACCACCAGTGGAAATATGGCTCATTTGATCGGCTAAACCGACTTTTTCGACTGCGGCGACAGAATCGCCACCACCGATGATCGTGGTTGCACCGTTTTTGCTGATCTCAGCCAAAGTGTGAGCGATCGCTTCTGTACCAACGGCGAATTTATCAAATTCAAATACGCCCATTGGGCCATTCCAAACGACTGACTTACAATCAGCCAAAGCGTCTTGGAATAATTTCACAGAGTCAGGCCCAATATCCAAGCCCATCCAACCATCGGGGATGTTCTCAATACTAACGGTTTGAGAATTGGCATCAGCAGCAAATTTATCAGCTACTACTACATCCGTGGGTAAAAGGAAGGTAACGCCCTTTTCTTTGGCTTTTGCTTCCAAAGACTTAGCTAACTCTAACTTGTCTTCTTCCACCAAAGACTTACCAACACTCAAACCACGGGCTTTGTAGAAAGTGAAAATCATTCCACCGCCGATGATGAGCTTGTCGCATTTTTCTAGCAGTGTTTCAATTACGCCAATTTTGCTGGAAACCTTGGAACCACCGATGATTGCAGCTAAAGGACGCTGGGGACTTTCAATGGCGCTTTGCAAGTATTGCAATTCTTTTTCCACCAAATATCCAGCCACAGAAGGACTCAGGAATTGCGTTACACCCTCAGTGGAAGCATGGGCGCGGTGTGCTGTACCAAAAGCGTCGTTAACATATAAATCAGCGTTAGCTGCTAATTTCTTTGCAAATTCGGGATCGTTTTTTTCTTCCTCCTTGTAAAAACGAACATTTTCTAGTAACATTACTTGTCCGTTTTGTAAAGCCCCGACTTTGGCTGCAACATCATCACCGATGCAGTCATCTGTTTTAACAACTTCTTGTCGTAACAACTCAGAAAGACGTTTAGCAACCGGAGTCAAACGCAATTTTTCATCTACACCCTTGGGACGCCCGAAATGGCTTGCTAGAATCACCTTAGCTCCCTTCTGCACCAAATCTTGGATAGTTGGTAGAGCTGCACGAATACGAGTATCATCTGTGATGTTACCTGCATCATCTACAGGTACGTTAAAATCAACCCGTACAAACGCACGTTTTCCAGACAAGTCAGTTGCAGATAAATTTGCTAAAGTTTTCTTTGACACGTAACAAACCTCCTGATTGCCTTTTTGTTATGTTTTACATTTATTAGACCCTGTTCTGTGATTGTACAGGAGTACGTGGTGCAAAGAATTGTTAAGTGATTAGTTTCTTGTTAGTTGTCTGCGGTGACAATACCAAAACGTATGGATAAATAGGCACTCTTATCCTCTACCAAAAGCAGGAAGCAGACAATAAATTCTATCAACAAGCAACAGGTGAATGCAATGTTCAAAAAAGTTCTGTTTCCAATTGATCAAAGTCGAGAAACTCAAGAAGCGATCAATGTCGTGATTGATGTTGTACAAAAATACAGCAGCCGTTTGGTGCTGTTGAGTGTGGTGGAAGAAGCAGATGCAGATGCACCAAAAGAGGATGTTGTTATGTCCTCACCAGAAAATGTTGCCAAACTGCTAGAGACTGCTAAAACTGCGTTTTCTCAACAAGGAATTCCAACTGAAACAATTGAAAAACAAGGTAAACCCGCATTTGTAATTTGTGATGTAGCTGATGAGGTAGAAGCCAATTTAATCGTCATGGGCTGTCGAGGACTTGGTTTAACTGACGAAGGTTCTCATGAGAGTGTTACGAACCGTGTGATTAATTTGTCTCCTTGTCCGGTGTTGATTGTAACGTGATCGGGGAAAGGGGATTGGGGAAGGTGGGGTACCCTCTGGGGATAAGGGGTAATGGGGATTGGGTATTGGGAAGAGACTTGTTAAATAATTCTCCCTTGTCCCCGTGTCCCCGATCCCTGATACCCGTTCCCCTCTAATCAACCCTTACCCGGAAGCGAATCAAACTAGACGCGGAATGTGGGATATATTAACCCACATTCCGCAGGTAAGCTAATCGTCATTCATTTTTCCAGACTGATTCGCTTGTAGTAAGGGCTTCAGCCCTGGTTTTATGCAACTTAAATGCTCATTAGCTTAGTTCAAAAATCTCAGATAATTTTACAATCATTGTAGGGCAAGACTTTGAGGAATTTATTTTGTCAAGCGATCGCATAAGTAGTAAGACAAAATTAATTACACAAAGATTTAACTAGGTAGGCGGTAAAATTTATCACTATGTCATTGCGCGAAGCGGAGACATGCTCGAAGGGCTTTACGGAGCGAAGTGAAGTGAAGTGAAGCAATCGCAAGGGTTTAGAGTATTTTACATTTTGTTACATAGTTGGGTTTATTTGTACCTACCTACTTATGCTTTTTGGTAACTCTAAATCAATACGGTTCAGTTAAGCCCACAATCTTTTGTGGAGACGCGAAATTACCCTGCGGGATCTTGCTACGCGTCTCTACAGACCAATTTTTGGTACAAAAAATCCTTAACTGAACCGTATTGAATCCTAAATAACTAATGAATATTTGCAAAAAAATATCTATAAGAATTATTTTGTGATTGAATACATATTCATCAATAACAGCCTTAGTTTCTCGATTTCAAAGCGTATCTAGAGAATAAGTATTAAGTCAGAGTGCTATTATATCAAAAAATATTGTCATTCACAAAAACAAAACTTCCACTCTTATCAAGCATCTTGTAGGAAGGTGTTTTAAGCTAGAACTTTATGGACTTTTTGCCCACAACGAGAGCGTGAAAAATCAACCACAGATACACACCGATAAACACCTATAACTACAGATAGATTATGGGTTTGCTGCTAAGTTAATTCCCAATTTTTATTCTTTGAGCCGACTAATTTAATAGGTGTCGTCATATTCTGGTGCGTCAACTCGTCTTGCTTCGGTACGAGGTGGGAGGAATTCAGCTCGACGTACAGGAGCTAAGGGTGGTGTCGGACCGTTGTAGGGGTGAATCACCTGAACAGTCCGAGTAGAGCGTTGTTTAGGAGAGAATAAAGATAATACTCCAGCTACGACAATCCCACCACCGATGGTGAGAGACATACCTCCTACAGCCCAAACGATGGGTGAAGACCACCAGCGATTTTGAGATTGCTCCTGCTGCTGCTGTACTGTATTATTTTGGCTTTGTACTTGCTGCAACTGTTGCTGTAAAGAATAAGCAGCATTTCCAGCATTTGTGGCTTGAATTTGAAGCTGCTGAAGTTGGTTTTTTAGTCCCTCATTTTCCCGCTTGAGCATGTCATTTTCCATCTTTGCTCGTTCGATGGCGACACTCTGATCAGCATTCGGGCTTACGGGTGCAGGTTGGGGGAGTGCTGGGTAATTAGGGGGTTGGTAGTAAGGTGCTTGTGCTTGCGGTACTAAATTTGGTATTTGAGGAATTGCAATGTTTGGTTGTTGCAGAGATCCTCCTGTCCCCTTTAGCAAAAGGATAGCCGCTAGCCCAGCAACGGCAACTCCGCCGATAAATGCCATACTTTCACTCATCGCCTTGACCCCTATACAGCGACGTAACTACGGTTTTTTGAAATTTAGACACTCTCACACTCATAAAAATGTACACTCTACTGAACTATACATTACAGCCGATACTAAACTACAGAATAGTACTCTATATTTTAATGCCGCATATCTGCTTTATATATTCAAGACTATATTTGTTAAATTGTCTACCAAGCTTAGAGGAAAAACTTGATCAATAGAGACAGGAGAAAAAAGTAAAAAGAAGAAGACAGAAGAGAAAAAAATCCTCTGTACGGGAGTTTTATTGGTTTATAGCTGATGTTTCAGTATATCCATATACTTGTTACTTTTTTTAACTAATTTCTCAGTAATACTTCTGTATCTGTCCATAAGTTAATTTATGAATTAGCGATCGCCTGCTTAAGAGTTTGACAAAACGAGGCGATTTCATCTAATCCCTCTTGAGATGTACCTTCGCTAAGTCGTTTGACAAATGCACTACCAACAATAGCTGCATCTGCACCCCAGTCTTTGACTTGTCTAGCTTGCTCTGGTTGGGAAATACCAAAACCTACACCAATGGGTTTGTCTGTCACACTACGAATTTGCTTGAGCAAGTCTGACACTCGCGACTCCATTTGCGATCGCATTCCCGTGACACCTGTGACACTAACTAAATATATAAATCCTTGGGAGGCGCGGGCAATTGCTGAAATGCGTTCAGCAGAACTGGTGGGAGCTACTAGTAAAATTACATCAATGCCTATTTTTGCTGCCGGTTCTAGTAAATTAGCGGCTTCTTCTAAAGGTAAATCTGGAACGACTAAACCAGCTACACCAGCAGTTGCGATTTGTTGGAGAAAGTTTTCTATCCCTCGATTGAGAATAGGGTTGTAGTAAGTGAAGAGAATAATCGGCGATCGCAAACTAGGAGTAATTGCTTTCACCATTTCTAGCACTTGGTCTAAAGTTGTTCCCCGTTCTAATCCACGGGTAGCTGCGGCTTGAATCACTGGACCATCCGCCAGAGGATCAGAGTAGGGAACACCCAACTCAATGATGTCCGCGCCACTGCGATCGAGAGTTTGCAAAGCAGCTGCGGTTGTTTCTAAATCTGGATCGCCAGCAGTGATAAATGGGATTAAAGCGCACTCACTATTATGTTTGAGGGTTTCAAAGCAGTGGGAAATTACTGTCATAGTTGTTAGTTGTTAGTTGTTAGTTGTTAGTTGTTAGTTGTTGGTTGTTAGTTGTCTGGAACAATCAATAACCAACAAACAAGTATCAACTATTAACATTTTCTTGTTCTATCTCGGCTTGAATTTTTGCGAGTTCTTCGGGAGAGAGTTCGTCTAAGCGCTTTTGGAAATAAGCCTCTTCGTATTGCTCGCGCTGTTGATGGTAGGCCATTTTCTGGTTAACAGCCCGGAACATATAAGTCATCAACCAGCCAATTAACCCACCGACCAGCAAGACTTGACTCCAGATACCTGCATCTAAACTATCCAGACCTGCTAGTTGCAGCACTAAATATGCCAAGCCCCCTGTAAGAAAAACGCCGAAAACAATTCCTAGAGCGTCAATACGTCGCATGAGTATTATGACCTACCAAATTAATTACGCTTCAATTTGTCGCCGTTTCGGTCGTAAATTTACAAACGGTGACAGAACTAACAAACCCGGAAAGAAGAAGAACACCAAAAAATACATAAATGCGCGCTCTAAAGAACTAGCTAAGTACCAACGCTTATTCAGATAGAACAGCACAGCCACGGGTATGACCAACAAATAAGCTCCAGCCAAAACCAGATAGAGCAGTGGTACTATAATTCCTTCTTCAATCATAGATTTGTTTCCTCTTTCAGCAGAAATGACCAAAGGGTGCATCTGCTTTCCATCATAGTACCCCCTTACACTCCTTCTTAATTAAGGCAGTTTCACTTTGGCAAAAAATTTTTTATGGTTACTAGTTGGCAAATTACAAATTTGATGCTCAAATAGATCGAGTAACAATTTAATAGTCTATAATCGACAAAAGCAAATCCCAAATCTACTTGGGGGTGTGGCGGAATGGTAGACGCTACGGACTTAAGTAATTGAGCCTTAAAGAAGAAACTCTTTAAGTGAATGCTCTCAAATTCAGGGAAACCTAAATCTGGTAACAGACACGGCAATCCTGAGCCAAGCCAAATTTGTCATTTGTCATTTGTCATTGCTCAATTGTTAAGTAACAAAAGACTAGTGATAAATAACAAAAGGCTGATTCGGAAGGTGCAGAGACCCGACGGGAGCTACCCTAACGTTAAGTCGAGGGTAAAGGGAGAGTCCAATTCTCAAAGCCAAAGGTAGCTAGTCTACTAGGCAGTAGCGAAAGCTGCGGGAGAATGAAAATCCGTTGACCGTAAAAGGTCGTGAGGGTTCAAGTCCCTCCACCCCCATTAAAAAAATAAAGTCAAGAGTTAAGCCAGGGTTAGAATTTTGCAGCGATTAATTGTCTGTCATTGGTGACAGGTTGATGTCGTTGTGACTAGCTATTTACCGTCGTGATAAATTTAAGTGCTGAAACTGTGGGAGTAGCGTGTGCAGAAATATTCAATGCACACGTTGACTTCAATTAGAGCCAAAAACCTTAAATTCCGTAAGTTGGGTTTCCTTCCTCAATGCAATATTTTCAAATAATTGTTGGGTTTACCAAAGCCTCAACCCAATCTAAGTAGCCATCATGAGATTCCTCTTAGAGAAGTCGGAAATTTTACTTTCAGTGGATTTATCAATTTTATATAAAGGAAAAAATTAAAATATTAAAGAGTAGATTGATACTCTTGTGTTCAAGGATGAAGCAGATCAGAATACAAGTAAGCAATTCTTTTGTTTTGAGAACTATAAATGACTGCTCATAGTTTACGAAATATTCATACTAATTCATCTATTTTGAAAGTTCCTGTTCAACACTCAGATTTAGAGGTTGTACAGGAAACGATTTACAGTTTTTTTGTAGAAATTGTTAGAAAGTCTAAACCAGAAGATGTTTTAATAGAATTTAAGACTTTATTTATAGATTGTATATATTTGACAAATTCAGATTCCACACCAGAGATCTATGAAGTTTTTCTTAATCATGAACAAGATTTCCACAACACTTTTAAGCGCTGCTGCTATATTCTAGTTAATAACTGGGAAACTAAGATAAAATACAAGTATATCCAAGCATTGGTTGAGCTAATTGCTGGTTATGAATCAAATTCAATTTACCAAAATTATCAAATTAGAACTACTTCCCAGACTTGGTTAGACAATTTTATTAATAGTCAAGACTTTCAAGAACTCAAGTTATTTGCATATAAGAATGAAAATCAAGCTAATAGTCATTGGGTGAATCGCTATACTTCCTATCTTTTAGCTGCCCAAGCTATCGATAAAAATAATCCAGAAGAACAAAAACAAGCAGCAATCAAAGCTTCTAAACAACTAAGAGATAAATTTAAATTTGAACTCGCGATGTATATTGCGAGTTCTGAATCTAATGCTTATAGTCGAACACGTTATAGGAATCCTAGTGTTTTAGGAGATGATGTTTTACGTTTAATCAAAGCGATTATTGTTAAAAAGGGTGTATTTGGCTATAGCAATATTGCTAATATTTTTATCCAGCAAACTCAAGAGCAAACTTTTAAATCTTTTAAACAAAGTCTGGCGAAATATCTGATTTTCTCTGTACAGCAACCAACATTTGTAGATACATTGCAGCAACAGTTGTCAGAAAAGCTTGCTGTTTGGAAACTGGAATATGATGACGTCATGATCAACAAGGATTTATTGCTGAGAACATGTAATCGTGTCATTGATTTTTTAACAACAGAAAACGGCGTTACACCTTCATCTTTATTTGTTTTATTACTCTCTCATGGGCATCCTCTCACCTTGGTGATTGTACTGTTAAAAATTATTCTGATTTGCAAATATTCACGTAGTCATTTAGAATCTCGACTCGCTAATTTGATTCGCTATTACGACCAGTATTCAGAACTTGAATGCCAATGCTTCATTAACTTTATAGAGATTTTTAATATCACATTTGCAATTTATGCTGAGAATGTCGAATATAATTTGATAAAGATCGAAGACAATGAGAAAGTTCACGAAGTTGAGTTTGATCCAAATGCTTATCGTGTATTTTCTCAATTGAAATTTTTATAGTTGGTTAGTGGTTAGTAGTTAGTAGTTAGTAGTTCGTTATTTCTAATACCCAATATTTATTTAACAAGGCGTTCGTCAAGCCAAGCCAAGCCAGCACCAGTAATTTCTGCAAGAATACTGACTAGACGATAGATAGCTATTGCACTGATGACTACAGCAGCAGGAAAGTAGTTTTGTAAAAGTGCGATCGCAGTTGCTTCAAAAACACCTAATCCACCAGGCGCACCCGGAACAACAAGCCCAAGTAACCAAGCAAAACTAAAAGCTGTGAATAATAAAGGAATTTGACTTAAATTTAAATAACTCAAAGCATAAAAAGTTAAAATAAATCCGATACCGCGCAATCCCAAAAATCCTATTTCTCCTAATAAAGGTAACAGAGGGTAGTGTTCCATAGTAAAACTAACATCTGAAGTATTTGTGGGATCAAACTTCTTTGCTTTCAAGCGATGCAGCAAGCGAATTAATAGGTTTAAAAACCAGGGATGAAGCACACAAAGCGCTACAAGCAAACCTAGTATTTGCCCTATATGTACAGTTAAATTAGTATTTGTTTGAACAAATAAACTGCTTGATAAGACAACAATTAAAGCTGCTGCTGCCATAAGTAAAGGTTCTAGCAATACACTAAGAGTAGCTACAGCAGTAGAAACATTGGCATTTTTTGCTGCCATAATTCGCCCATAATAATGCCAAACATTACCTGGTAAATATTTAGCGAGGTTTGTTTGCATATAAACCTGGATAAACTGCACAGATGATACGGGTTGATTTAAATGTTTGAGAATCCAAGTCCAAACCCAGCCAGCCCAAGTATGTGCTAATAAAGTTACACCAGTTGCGATCGCTATAATTGTCCATCCTACCGCATCAATGCGAGTAGCAGTAATTCCTTGCCAGTTATCCTTTAAGGCTTTCGCCAAAAAAAACAGCGTTCCACCCAAAATTAACCAGCGTAAATTTTTTTTAACCATTGCAGAGATTTAACTGTTCGGCTAGCCTTTGATTAAACACCTCAAATCATACAGTAGAGGCGCAGTCTTTGGGTAACAATAATTTAAATTGGTGCAACTAATTAAACTTAATATCTTATATCTCTATTTATTAAATTTTTCCTGCTTTATGATTTCTTTTACTTATATCCATCTTGAGTTAGATAAAAATAACACTTAATTAATAACAATAATGTGACTTACGCTAGAGGAAAAGTCTCCTTTTAAATACGTATTCTAAGAAATCGATTGTTGTATTAAACAAAAATCAACTCCAGCAATACAGCTAACTGAGTTTCATTATGACTCAGACAAGGTCACGATATTTGTTTAGTGTTGAAAGGAGGAATTAGTGAACAGTTTAATTACATTTGTAAAAAAACTACGCTTGCGGCAAATTTTAACTGTATTTTTGGCAGGGTTATTGTTAATAGTTAGTACTGCTTGTAGTAGTAAGTATGCGCAAAACGCACAGCCATATAATCCACCGGTACAAGCTGGCGGAGCCAACAATCCTTACAAGAATAGTGGGGATAAATATACAAACTTAAAAATGTCCAAGTCTGGACGTGACCAAGCTAGTTTACAGCTAAACTCACAAGTGTTTTTAGCTAATCTTAATAACGAATCTGAACTGCTTTACCCTGGTGCGGAAACACCAGTAGGTAGAGCGTATAAAGAGAGAGAATTACCAATCAAATCTGAAAAAGATTTCCGTCCCAATTCTGGTAATTTGATTCAGAATGAACCAAGTGTAACTCAAAGAGCAAAGGACAGAATTGAAACTGTTCAAGAAGCAGTAGGAGAAGCTTCAGGTTTTTTAAAAGATAAAGGAAATGAAGCTGTTAAGAGACCGGAATTACAACCTAATCCAGCAATTAATAAATAAAATCTGATTCCAGATCTCAGAAATCAGGATTATTCATATTGCTGAGTTTTTAACTAATTCAAACATGATCAGGAGTTCCGAATGAAAAAAATAATTTCTTGGTTCAACAAAATTAAGTTACACCAAATTTTCACAGTTTTTGTAGCAGGAGTTTTAGTATTCTTCACGCAGGCTTGTTCTCCTTCTACCGCTGCACAACCTACACAATCTCCCAGAGGCAATTCTGAAGTATATGTTCCCAAGGGTGATAATGTAATTAACCCCTACGAAGGTGGGATGAATAACTTTAGCGATAGAGATCCAAGAGCAAAAAGTGATGCAAAAGCTAGAGGTGAATACTTAAAGGAAAATACTGCCCAAAATCAAGCTGAAAAATCTACCAATAATCCCATCGAAGCTATTCGTCGTGTAGGTTCGGATGCAGGTATCCTGGGTAAAAATGTTCAGCAAAAAGCTGAAGATGTAGGAAATAAAACTCAAAATACTGCTGAAGATTTTGCCAGATCAACCAAGCAGGGACTTGAAAATATCAAAGACAACGCTCAGAATGCTGGTGATTACACCAAAGATATCACTAAGCACACAGTTCGAGACACCCTCAGAGACTAGATCCGCCTAGTTGAAATAAATTCAAATATTCCTCACCCTTTTAGGGTGAGATGTCTATGTAAAAAAGAATGTAGAGACGCGTAGCAAGATCCCGCAAGGTAATTTCGCGTCTCTACTAAGACACAACCGAAGACATAAATTGTAAATGCCAATTTTGTAGTGCTAGTCTTTGAATTTCCCGCCAAGCAATATTATGTTTACGGGCTAATTCTGCACAATCTTCGTATTCTGGCTGGACGTTATTTATAATTCTATTGTTTGCGTTTCCTGTCCATGCGATTTTGACACGCACTAGACCATATTCTGTTTCTACTTGTTGAAATTCTCGCTGCAAAATCGCACGTTGTTGCTCATAACGACGAATACCTAAAGTTGTGGTTTCACGAAATAAAATAGTTTCACAACTGAGTAGATTTTCTGGTGGACAAATTACTGTCAGCAAGATACCTGGACGAGACTTTTTCATTCCTATAGATTGAGTAAAAACATCCACTGCACCTGCTGCAAATAAAGCTTCAAACAAATAACCGATCGCTTGAGGATTTAAATCATCTATTTGGGTTTCTAATACTGATATGGTTTCTAAAGTTGGACTAGTATTAGCAACAGATGAGCGATCGCTAATTCCGACATCTGTAGCTTCCCCCAACCATAGGCGTAATATATTGGGAATTGCTAAGTTGAGATTACCTGCTCCCAATCCCACTTGTTCAATACTCATTGGAGGTGCTGAACCAAATTCTTTCGCAAGTGTAGTGGCGATCGCAGCACCTGTAGGTGTCACTAGTTCCCGTTCAATCTCGTTGCTGTAAACTGGACAGCCCCGCATTTCCCATAACTTTAACACTGCTGGTACTGGTACTGCCATTTGTCCGTGAGCAGCGCGCACTGTTCCTCCACCAGTCGGAAATGCTGAACAGTAAAGCAGGGGTAATCCTGTTTCGTCACTCTCAACACCCAACCAATCTAATCCCAAGCAAGTACCAACAATATCTACAATCGCATCAACTGCACCGACTTCGTGAAAGTGAACTTTTTCCGGAGTTATACCATGTACTGCACCTTCAGCAACTGCTAACTGTCGAAATACTGCTAAACTCCAAGCTTCAACTCTTGTGGGTAAACCAGCGTTGAGAATGATTTGTTCTATTTCTGGCAAATGGCGGTTATGGTGGTGATCATGGTGATCATGATGGTCGGATAATAAATCAACATGAACTTTCGTCGCTTGCTGACCATGGCGCTGGACAAGTTCGGCCCATAATTTATATTCCTGTACAATACCTAAATGATTAAGCTTGTCTATTAGGTATTCCAAGGGAACACCCAGACTTACCAATGCTCCCAGACACATATCACCGGAGATTCCCGATGGACATTGAAGATAAGCAAGTTTAGTCATATGTATTTCTTGGTGGTTGGTGGTTGGTGGTTGGTGGTTGGTGGTGGTTGATTGTTGATTGTTGCTGGTTACTGGTTGCTTGGAACGAACAACTAACACCTAACACCTAACAACTAACAACTAACAACTAACAACTACCAACACATAACAAATCCATGGCAAAAATTTTCTCAGTTCATCCTGATAATCCCCAGATTCGCCGAATAGAGGAGATAAAGATGGCACTGTCTTATGGTGCAGTGATGCTTTATCCTACTGATACAGTTTATGCGATCGGTTGTGATTTAAATGCTAGGTCGGCGGTGGAACGAGTACGGAAAATCAAACAGCTAGCAAACGATAAACCATTGACGTTTTTGTCTCCATCACTTTCAAATGTAGCGACTTATGCAAATGTAAGCGACACTGCCTACCGAATTATGAAGCACCTAATTCCGGGGCCGTATACGTTTTTGCTACCTGCGACAAAATTAGTTCCACGTCTGGTGCAAAATCCCAAACGGAAGACTACCGGAATTAGAGTGCCAAATCATAAAGTGTGCCTGGAACTACTGTCAGCCTTAGGAAATCCGATCATTTCAACTTCAGCACATTTGCCACCATATGAGACAAATAATGGGACTTTGGGAGTGGAAGAAGAACAAATTTTATCACGAGTAGAATTATTTGACCGCTTGGAAGGATTGGTCGATGTCATTGTAGACACTGGTGAAGAACCAAACTATCAAGTGTCTACAATTTTGGATTTAACGGGAGAGGAACCAATGATGATCAGGCAAGGTTTAGGTTGGGAAAGAGCTACAGCATGGGTATAGTAAATTAACTTCACTGGGTATGGATTTAATTTCGGAAACTGTAAATAAGAAAACACCACTTTCATGATTGTCATAAAGACAAAGCAAACTGCTCTTAGGAACATTACAGGGATAAATCTTTGCATATTAAAGGTTTTGGCTATTTTGGGGTGGTCAAGCAAACTCATAAATTAGCCATTGTTAAGTTGCTTATTGAAAAACCGACACATTGCCTTACCTGGAACTTGCAGATATTTCTTACATTCTTAAATGTAAGCAACGCTTGCGGTGATTATTAAGCAATGAAAGCTTAATAAATAATTACTGTGGCGTCTGTTGCCATCTAGTTACGGTGCAGTACCACTCCCCATAAAGATCATGAAAGCTAATTCTGCTAATCTACCAACGGTTACACCGATCTCTAACAGCTACAGCGATGCTTTAATCCAATTTTTATATAAAGAAATACAAGCAAACTCTAAAGCAGCACCTGGTTGTATGCAAACTGTAGCAATACGTATAGCCAAAGAAGTAGAGCGTATATGTGATAAAAGTCATCGTATTCAAAAATCAGGGCAGGTCAAGACTTGGTTATTGACTCTAGGACGCCATCGTTTACAAAAATGCTTGCATTATTACAAATTGGGTTCCAAGCAGGGACGGGTCGAATTACATAGCTGCTTAGGTGCGATGGTATATCGCCATATTGGTATTGCTGGGACTGAGTTAGGATTTCAAGCTCGCTACAACTTAATTGAAGATTTCCTCCAAGCATTTTATATTGAGGCCATCAAAGCTTTCCGCCGAGAAAGTGAATTACCCGAAGATTACACCCCCCACACTCTGCTACAACTGGCAGAATACATGGCTTTTACAGAACAATATGCGAAACGTCGCATTAATCTAGCTGGCGGTGCTAATCAGCAGTTGATTATCCTGCGCGCTCAAACTTTTGCTCGGCGTCTACCCCAAGAAACAAATGTAGATTTTGAAATGGCAACGGAAGCTGCTAGGAGTGAAGATGCAGAATCCTATCAGCGTAATTCGGCGGTGCAACAATTGCGATCGCAAATGATTTCTCAACCAAGTTTTGATCTGGCTGAAGATAGCGAACGCGATCGCGTCATCTCAGAATTGACCAAATATTTTGAATCCCAAGGTCAATACGACTGTATAGATTATCTAACATTAAAACTTCAAGATTTATCAGCACCAGAAATTGACCAAATTCTTGGTTTAACCAGTCGCCAACGAGATTATCTCCAACAACGTTTTAAATACCATGTGGAAAAATTTTCTCGTACCCATCACTGGCAATTAGTCCATCAATGGTTGGGTGTTGGTTTAGAACAAAAGCTAGGCTTGTCTTCTCAACAGTGGGAACATTTTTTGAATGAACTTTCTGAGCAACAACGGCAGATATTGCAACTTAAAGCTGCTAAACAAACAGATCAAGCGATCACCAAAACCCTCAAATGTACTCCCAAACAACTGCAAAAGCACTGGACTCAGTTGTTAGAACAAGCATGGGCTATCCGCAATGGAAATGCAGAAGTTCAGACTGGTTGAAGCCTTTTTTGGTTTTAGTTCTTATTAGTTAATATTGACTAATGTCTCTAAATTTCTTGGTTGTAGATGCCTACTCTAAATAAATTACTTACATATTCCCTATTGTTCCCCCATCAATGGGGGAACAACTGTAGAAAAATGCCACGTTTAGCATCTCTGTAAATAGTGCAGGAAAAAATAATATTTGATTTTTTATTAAAATTTAAATTGTATATTTAATATTTTCTCAAATAACTTTTATCAAGAACAAATAATTTTGAACCACAAGATCCTCGACTTCGCACAAGTTGTCGGGGATATGACTCTCTTAACAACTCCTACACGGATTGGTATTAAGAACAAAAAGAGCTTTAAGCTAAAAAAGTGCCATTTTGATTAGCAAACATGTTAAAATCCGATTTTGTACAAGTTTTTTAAAAAAACTCAAACCAACAATCCCATCACATTTTTGGTGTGGGAGTGCCAAAATATATATAAATCGCGCAGATCATAAAAAACCTACAGTCAAGAGCAAGGCAGTTTAAAATCAAATGTTTGATGGATTTTGGGATAACGTCTTTCGCTACCAGCGCTACTTCATCACTACCCTGTTAGGCGTTTTGTTGAACACTTTCGCACCATTAGCACCCTTGTTAAAACGCCCCGTAACATTAATTGCCCTCTTGGGCTTTTTGGCAGGTGGACTAGTATTTGTAACTCTTACCCTGCGCGCCATGCTGGGTTTGACTACAATTTGAGTCCAAACTATACAGAGAATGTATTCTCACAACTGGATCGGGTAAACTGACAAAAACGGAAAAATTTTGAGTCCCCAGTCCCCAACAAACCTTGACAGTGTTAACTATTTACAACCTCTGTGAGGAGGCATGATTTTTATGGCTACAAATCGCCGCGTTTCCCGCGTTGCTGAATTAATTAAACGGGAAGTTAGCCAAATGCTACTCAATGGCATAAAGGATGACCGTGTGGGTATGGGAATGGTAAGTGTTACCCATGTTGACGTTTCTGGCGATTTGCAACACGCCAAAATCTATGTGTCAATATATGGCACAGAAGAAGCAAAAGCAGAAACAATGGCTGGCTTGAAGTCAGCGACAGGTTACGTCCGTAGCGAACTCGGCGCGCGGGTGCGCTTACGCCGTACACCAGAAGTAGTGTTTATCGAAGATCGTTCCATAGAACGCGGTACAAAAGTGCTGTCGCTATTGAATCAACTCGAACTTCAACGTAAGCCAGAAAATTTGGAAGATGATGCCGAAAATGGTACAGAAGATGGGGAATCTGCGAAATCTGTAACTTAAACAACAATTTCTTCGCAGAAATTAGCTATGCATTTTACAGACGCGATCTGTTCGTGTCTGTTTCAATATGCTTAATAAGGTTTTAGTAGCGCTTGAAGGTGAGTTCGATATAATTGCTTTAACCTTTGTGGTAAAACGTTTTCCAATGTGGGGAGAGTTTTAAAAAGCTGTTGCTATTTTTTCGTTTCTCTTCTCTCACCTCATAACAGCTACGGTGTACACAGAAGTCTTATAACCTTCATTGATTTATATAGTAGACTTTGTTTTTTATTGATAGCTATTGAAAAACCCAACATTCAATAACCATCAACTAACTGACAACACATACTTTCTCATGCATTAGAAACTTCGTAATCATTTTTCTCAGCTATGAGAAGAATTTATAACATCAACCAAAGTTAACAATCAATGACAAAATGGTTTACGTTGCTTAATATTGATCCATGAGTAAACACAATGTTGTTTATTTAGACATGTCATTTCAGCAATTTTACTGTTAACTCAAGATGGGATAAATGACTTAAATATGTGAATTCAAAACCACCACAACAGCTAGCTTAAAGGTATATCAACATCATCTAAAATTCACCATCAAGATTGCTACAAATATTCTAATGAGGAAATTTGTTTGGTAGTAGTGTTAAACTTCAGTGACTGGTTAAAAGTTTATTTAAGAAATTATTAACAAATAACCTCTATAAGCTTGAGTGGTGTATTGTAGCCTTTATCGGTTGCAGCAGTTTATACATACACTTCAACCAAATACTCTCTGATTTTTTCTCATACAAAATGGCAGCTTCTAGGACAGTCAATTACATAGATTATTGAGTATGTTATGCATTAATTTGCCCAATATCTGGCTTGTGTCTATGGATATCAATTATTTATAACTGCCGTACTCAAAAGCAAGCAAACACTCAACTCTGACAACAACTTAAAAATTATTTGATTTTAGGGAGTAAAAATAAAATGTCATGACTGTTTGACAAACTTAACATTTATTTACATAATTTTATGATTTATAGCGTCAAAATGAAAATAGTTCCGTATACCAAATTACAAAATCCCAGTTATACGCCTACTCATTGCTATGTTTGTTCCTAAAAGATTTTTGGGAACACTACTTACGTGTAAAATTCTGAGTAAAGATCATGAGTGTTAATACGGTTCCTTCTATCAGCTACTACTCTTTAGACGTGATTCAAGACGAAGCGCGAGAACTTGTGCAGAAGGGAGTGGTTAGCAGACAGCAACCAATATATACTCTCTGCCAATACATACCAGCTCGTGAGTGGGTGTGTATTGAATGTGAATTAGAAAAGTGCGACTTCTTGTTACGCGATCGCATCGGCGATCTGATTGGTCGAGAAGAATGGGAAAACGACTAATCAACAAAAAACGATTGATATTTAGATTGGGAATATATCTATTTGGATGTGTGAATTTTCCCAATCTAAAGATTCAACGCCCAATTTCAAGATAGTCTCTGGTTGTGATTAGTCTTTCCCGATCTAGACTCTTGTAATGACTTATCTGTTATCTGTTCTTACTGTTTCTCGGATCAGCAATCTACTACAGCAAACTTTACGCCACATTTTGAGGCGCCAATACCAGAGGCTGAAGTTGATTTAATTAAGTTTATTGATGATGCCGGAGTAGTTTGATTTTGGTAACTACTCCGGTAATTTTTTGTTTCAGTTAGGTGGTTAGTTCCAATCAACCACCAACAATCAACAATCAATCCTAACCAACTTCCTCCAAATACAAATTCACGTCTTCTATGACACGGGTGAGTTCTGCTTCCGTGGTCAAGCGAATGTTGATGTCACGGATGGTGAGTAGAACCTTCGCAGCAAAGGGTGTAGGCCAAATATTGGGGTTGCAGAAAATCTCTAAAAATACTTCTCCTGTATAACGATATTCCATTGGGAGTTGGGGATTGGCTTTTCCAGCGCCCGGAACAGCTTTAACAGCAACCGCTTTGAGACTACTCATCAACCGTTCCAGCGCTGCTTTTAGTTCCTGTGCTGCTTGGGGTGAAAAGCTAAAACAGACAGAACCCTCAACCAAGTTAAGTTTCAGGTGATTTCCAGACATGAGCAATTGTTTAGATTTTTAGTACAAATACCATTTTCCTGGTACAGGTAACATCAAGATCCGTTTGTTTGTCAACGGTAATGATTCGCAAAATCTCAAGAATGTTCCCGAAGGGTAGAAATAAGAGTTTGGGAGAGTTATTGCGTAAGTCCTAAGAGAAATAAAAGACCAAAAATATTAAAGGGAAAAATCCTCTGAACAAATGCTAATAAATATAGTTGCTTGAGTAATGGTATAGCCCAATTATAATCAGGTTTGTAGATGCTATTAATTAAAAAATATTTCAATAAAGTACGGTTATAAATCGACGTTATAGCGAGATAAAATCCTTACTGCGTAAGAGTTTGATACATTTTATTGATGTATATAGTTCTACACTTAGAACTTATAGAACATCATAATTAAAAATTCTCTATGTCTTTAGATAACCGTGCCACAGTTAGAAAGGTTTTAATCATCACTCTGTTGCTAAATATCTTTGTGATGCTATTAAAAGCATTTGTTGGTAAATTAACAGGTTCTCTGAGTTTGTTCGCTGATGCCTTGCATAGCGTCACCGATAGCGCCAACAATATATTGGGATTGATAGCTAGCCGATTTTCTTCACCACACCCCGATCGCGAACATCCCTATGGACACCTAAAATTTGAAGCAGTGGGTGCTTTGGGAATTTCGGCGTTTTTAGGTATAGCCTGTTTTGAAATTCTTCAAGGTGCTGTCGAACGCATTCTCAATGGTGGTGAACCCGTAAGCATATCAGCACCAGAATTGTGGTTATTACTGCTTGTATTAGGTGTGAATATTTTCGTCACCTTTTAC
Organism: Nostochopsis sp.; assembly: GCA_051172755.1. Classification (GTDB taxonomy): domain Bacteria; phylum Cyanobacteriota; class Cyanobacteriia; order Cyanobacteriales; family Nostocaceae; genus Pelatocladus. The sequence goes on from JBMNDX010000002.1 coordinate 257,902, forward strand.
GAACGCCAGGTAGGTGTAAAGGTCGGTAGCCCGATTTTGATCGCCGATGCTAAACATACCATGAGTGATGTTTGGGTAACTATTTGCGTGATTGGTGGTTTGATTGGTGTATGGTTGGGTTATCAGTGGTTAGATGTGGCGTTAGCTTTTCCTGTAGCTTTGTTAGTCTTTTGGAGTGGCTGGACAGTTTTAAAAGAAAATTTACCTTGGCTTGTAGATAAAATTGCGATCGCACCAGAACTCATTCATGCGATCGCCCTTTCTGTGCCTGGAGTGATAAACTGCCATGATATAGCTTCTCGCGGTGTTGTTGGTCGTCAAGCTTTTATTGAAATGCATTTAATAGTTGATGCTCAAGATGTACAAACAGCGCATCGCATTACTGAAGAAGTAGAAAGGCGGCTAGAAGAACGCTTTAGCCCAGTACGAATTGTAATTCATGTTGAACCACCAGAGTATCACTCAGAGCAGATTAGCTTCGGAGCTAACTCATAACAAAGTTTGGGGGTTTAATTCCCCTGCTCCTACAAGCACGTTTTGTGTCGGGGTAAAATCCCCATTACAAAACGTAATTGCGAATTACGTAGCTAGCACATTTGCGACGGCTGCAACCAAATTATCTGGGTCTACAGGTTTAGCTACATGAGTTTGAAAGCCAGCTTCTAGTGCGCGGATACGATCTTCGCTGTCAGCATAGGCTGTTAAGGCGATCGCTGGTACATTTTCTACTTTTTCTGCTTTCAAGCCACGGATCTTGCGAATTAGAGTATAGCCATCTTCATCTGGCATACCAATATCACAAACTAAAACATCTGGTTGTAACTGTAGTAACACTTCTAAAGCTTTTGCTGCTGACGCAACTGTAGTCACACTAGCTCCATCTGCTTCCAATACGGTAGAAATATAAAAGCGACTATCTTCATCGTCATCTACCACGAGGATTTTTAATCTCGCAAGCGGGAGAGAAGATGACGTGGCGTCTCCTGCGAGATTGGAAAAAAGAGAATTATCTCTCATTGATTTAGTCCCAGTTCCAAGCGTGACGTGCTACACCACAATGTTTCATTAACGCTGTGCGCTGCTAATTATTAAGTTTCAGTTCAGTTTTGAAACTTAACAGCATTGAACTATCTTTTGAAATTGGGCAGAATATCTTACAGTACGTAGTATATCAGACTCTACAGGAATCGAACATGGCAAGAACTGTGTTCACGCCTTCTTTTGCTGATATATTTGATGCCAATCAGCGATCGCTTCTCGTTGGCTAGCTAATAAGTTTTGAATTCCTTTTTCAGCAAAATCTAAGAGCTGATTGAGCTGGGTACGGCTAAAACAGCCTTCTTCCGCAGTTCCTTGGGCTTCAATAATTCCCAAGTCCTGATTCATCACCACGTTAAAATCCACTGTAGCGGCAACATCCTCAACATAGTTCAAATCTAAAAAAGGCTCTCCCTGTAGTAATCCTACAGAAACAGCTGCTACTTGTCCAACCAGAGGCGATCGCTCTAAAACTCCCTGCTGCAATAATTTAGAAATAGCATGTGCGAGAGCTACAAACCCCCCTGTAATCGCTGTTGTTCTAGTACCGGCGTCTGCCTGTAAAACATCTGCATCTATAGTCAGCGTACGTTCTCCCAGCAGTTCTAAATCTACTGCTGCTCGTAAACTACGTCCAATTAAACGTTGAATTTCCTGAGTTCGTCCAGACAATTTCAAAAATTCTCGTTCTTGCCTTTGTTGAGTAGCAGTTGGTAACATACGGTACTCGGCAGTCAGCCAACCTTTGCCAGTACCAGCAAGAAACTTAGGCACTCCTTCAATCACACTAACGGTACATAGCACCTTAGTCTCACCAGAACTTGCCAGAACAGAACCATAGGCAAAGCGAGTAAAGTCTTGATGAAAGGTAACAGGACGCAGTTCGTAAGGTTTTCGACCGTCTGGACGCTGCCAAGCCATTGCAGTAGCCTCAAATTTGATCAGACACTGCCTTCAGGGTATCGTTATTAGCTCACAGTTTCAGGAAATTTAAACAACTATCTAAGGATTAGGGATTGGGGATCGCGAAGAGACTTGTTAAATAATTCTCCTTTGTCCTCGGACGCGAGTGCGTCTCCGTAAGGAGAATCCCCGCTCTCCAGCCAAATTAACAGACAGAAAGGAGGTTCATAATAGTGTGTAGTACCATCTCTGGGGATTGGTCGCCGTTAATGGTTAGGAGACGGCGGCGACGGTCGTAATATTCGAGGATGGGAATGGTGCGATCGTAGAATAATTCAACACGACGTTGGACAATTTCTGGCTGGTCATCTGGAAGAGAACGCCCTAAAGCACGGCTGACCATAACTGCTTGTGGTACTTGTAAATAAATTGCCCAGGTTAATTTTTGCCCTAACTCATCCAACAAAAAATCTAATTCTTCTGCTTGAAAGGCTGTCCGAGGATAACCTTCTAACACCCAACCACGGTTAGCATCAGGCTGCTTGAGTTGATTCAAGATAAATTCAATAATCATCTCATCTGGTACTAGTTCCCCTGTTGCTATGTATGGTTTTGCAAGGCGACCCAAATTGCTAAAGTTAGCAATTGCTTGACGCAATAGTTCACCTGTGGAAATCAAAGGAATTTCAAGTTGACTACACAGTTTTTGCGCCTGTGTACTTTTTCCGGCTCCTGAACCTCCTAGAATAACTATTTTTATAACCATAAACTCCTAGTCCTGTCAATTTCACAATTGTCTAAGCCTGTGTTTGCTCGGTTAAAAAAATTAATATCCGAAGAATTCAGAACTTTATCGGGATATTTCACAGCTTTTGCCTATTTTTTTCTTTGATTTAAATTTCAAAACGAGTGTTTTAATTTTTACCAAAAACTTCATAGGCAAAATCATAATTTAAATCTTCATAAACCTTGACTTGAGTACAGAGGTAGTGTTTGACTAAGAATGCAACTTGCCAAATACACTACACATCTTAAAAATAGTTTGATTATATAAGCAGACTTACTAGAATAAACCTCAGCGAAAACTCTTTATTGTATTGTATTTTTTTTAATACTCAACTATGGTTGCCCAGCTAGAAACCCTAAACGGAAATTTGACACTCAATCTACCATACTCCATAGAGGGACTTGTACAAGTTTTCACGAGTATACATCGTAGCTTTTTTACTAGCGTTATGGCTCAAGCACTGGTAATAGCTGGTCAAGGTACGCCAGTTTTAGTAGTGCAATTTCTCAAAGGAGGCATTAATCAAGGGCATGAACGCCCGATCCGGTTGGGACAAAATTTAGATTGGATTCGCTGTGATTTGCCTCGTTGTATCGATACACCACACCTCGACGAAAGCGAAACACAAGCCTTACAAAAGTTGTGGCAATATACACAAAAGGTAGTATGTGAGGCTAAGTATTCTCTCGTTGTCTTGGATGAGTTAAGTTTAGCGATTAACTTTGATTTGATTCCCGAAACCGAGGTTTTAGCCTTTTTGGCAAAACGTCCTGCTCATGTCGATATCATTCTCACAGGCCCAGATATGCCCAAGTCAATTTTAGAGGTGGCAGATCAAATTACAGAAATACGTCGTAGTCATCAACCTTGAAGGGATTGAAGCTAAAATTTTCACTAAATCGGGTGTGTTTCAGTTTCTGAATCGCGCTGCTTTACTGCACTAGTGGTCTTTCAAGCTAGTTTTGAGGTTTTGTAGTAAGGACCAAGCGTGCTTAGAAAATAAGGACGCTTGGTCCTTACTACGAACTTTCTTATCCCTCAATTCAAAGTTGACAGAGTACTAGTTATAGATGTTGGATTTAGAAGGAATTGAACAGCTTTTTGCGTAGTTGCTTCAGATAATTGAATTTGTTTTAGGGTAACTAAACCTTCTTTGACAAAGGAATCTCTTACTAAAGCATCTCCAACATTAAACAGGGTTTCATAGAAGACTTCCTTAATCCCTGCGGAAATAATTAGCTTTAAGCAAGATAAGCAAGGTTCTAGAGTGACATAAATACTTGCACCCTGAGTAGAGATACCATGCTTGGCTGCTTGGGCGATCGCATTTGCTTCAGCATGTACAGCCCTTGATGGTAAGGTTTTACTAGCATCACAACTACTCAAATCAGGATAGCAATAACCCTGAGCCGTACAATGAGCTGATCCAGATGGTGAGCCATTATAACCTGTTGCCAAAACCTGTTTATTTTTTACAATCACAGCACCCACCGGAAAAGCAAGACAAGTAGAGCGGGTAGCTGCTAGTTTAGCCAACATGAGAAAATATTCGTCCCATGTTGGTCTTTGGTAAGAATCGCAGGCTGGCAAAATATCATGCATAATCTGTTCAATGAACTATCTGAATCTTTGTCATAAATCTTACTTCCCAGATCACAAACAAGAATCAAAAGTACTTAGACGAGAAGTATTTTATTATAGTTTGCAATTTTCATCTAACGGAGTAAAATTTACTTCACTAAGCTATGAAGGAAATTTTAGATGATCCGAACGGCAATTTGCAGCATCTTTGTAGGGGCTTTTACCCTCAGCAGTGGAGTAATGGCTATTTCTACACCAAGCCAAACTGATATAGCAAAACGCTGGGTGCATTCTCAATTACCACATCATAGTATTAAACTCACAGCATCTACCATTGATACTGCTGTTATAGAAGAGTCAGTTTTTCAGCAAATTAATGATTACCGTACTTCTCAAGGTCTACCAGCTTTGACTCGTAACGTTGCGATCGATGAGCAGGCGAGGATTCATAGTCGAAACATGGCTAACGGTACAGTCGCATTTGGTCATAGTGGATTTCAAGAGCGAATCCAAAGTATCGGTATTGCTTACAGTGCAGCCGCAGAAAATGTTGCTTATAACCAGGGCTACAGCGATCCTGCTACACAAGCCGTACAATCCTGGCTAGGTAGTTCAGGGCATCTCGCCAATATCAAAGGTAATTACAATCTTACTGGTATTGGTGTTGCGGTTAATAGCCAAGGCCGAATTTACTTCACACAAATTTTCCTTCGCACACGATAGTACTATCAAGTTCAAATTCATGCATAAGAAGGTTCGTAGTAAGGACTTAAGTCCTTATTTTTTTGAGGATAATGCACCAGGCGACTAAAAGTCGCAGTTAAACAGATAAAACCAGCCTACGCGGGTTAAAAACTCGGATTTTCCGTTAGTCCGCATCGGTGGACTTAGTTTGTATAGCCGCGACTTCTAATCGCCTGGGCTAGGTGTAATATCTAAGTTGACGTAATTAATTGTTTAAGGTTACTATTATTTTTAGTCATTGATTTATCAGACTAAAACTATGTTTACCAAGCAGCTTTCTCTACAACTAACTTCTAGCCTTCTACTAGGGCTAGGGCTGCTACTATGCCTTGGGCGCAAATAGATTTTATAGATTTTACATAAAGAAGAGAACAGGGAACATACAACAGAGAGTTAAGAGTTCTTTGTTCACTATAATCTAAGCTGATGTGCATTTAAACTGGGATTTTTGAGATCTACACTCCTTGCTGTGTCGAGATTGCTCGCTCGATTTAAATGCTGAACAGCTTAAGCGCCTAACGCACCCTACTTAAGATTTACTGTTAAGAGTTCCCTCTGAATGGTAAGCATATTGCTATGGCTTTGAGATTCCAATTAGCTATTACTTCAAGATAGAGCGAATATGATTCGCTCCAGATTTTTCGGACAAAATTTTCACCAAAAACAATCAACAACCAACAACCAATCATCAACAAATTAGGAGATTTTTATGCAACTACATCTAGCACTAGAGGCATTGCTACGACTATGTGTGGGTTGTCAGGTTTGGACAAAATCGCAACTTGATAACCCAATTTTTTCTGCAATACATTTCGCCACAACGCCTCACGACAATCATCAACAAAGGAAGAAACGAACGTGTTAAAAAATCCTGTAACCAAATATCGCTCATTTGCGCCAATTAATTTGAGCGATGCTCCGAAGGAGCCGCTACGCGATCGCACCTGGCCAAATCAAACAATTACTCATCCGCCAATTTGGTTGAGTACGGATTTAAGAGATGGAAATCAGGCGTTGATTGAACCGATGAATATCCACCGCAAGTTACGCCTGTTTAAGCTTTTAGTCAGTATTGGTTGCAAAGAAATAGAAGTTGCTTTTCCCTCTGCTTCCCAAACTGAGTTTGATTTTGTGCGATATTTGATAGAACAGGAATTAATTCCTGAGGACGTGACTATCCAAGTTTTAACACCAGCGAGAGAAGAATTAATTCGTCGTACCTTTGCAGCTTTAAAAGGAGTAAAACGTGCGATCGTGCATTTATATAATGCAATTTCTCCTGTTTTTCGTCGCATCGTTTTTGGTTTAGATCGCCAGGGGACAATCAATTTGACAGTTAACGCAGCTCAGTTGTTTACAGAATTAGCAGCCGAACAACCAGATATAAACTGGCAATTTGAATATTCACCCGAAATCTTTACAAGCACAGAATTAGACTTTGCTCAAGAAATCTGCAATGCGGTTTTAGATGTTTGGCAACCCACACCACAACACACAGCTATCATCAATTTACCTGCAACTATCGAAGTTGCCACACCAAATATCTTTGCTGATCAAGTAGAGTGGATGCACCGCAACTTAACTCGCAGAGATAGCGTGATTATCAGTGTCCATCCCCATAACGATCGCGGTTGTGCAATTGCAGCCGCAGAACTTGCCCAAATGGCAGGTTCTCAACGGGTTGAGGGCTGTTTGTTTGGTAATGGTGAACGCACCGGAAATGTAGATTTAGTCACATTGGCAATGAATCTCTACACTCAAGGCATCCATCCTGGGTTAGATTTTTCCAACATTAACGAAGTTGCCAGAATCATTGAAGATTGCACACAATTACCCATTCATCCCCGTCATCCCTACGTCGGCGATTTGGTATTCACTGCTTTTTCCGGTTCCCATCAAGACGCCATTAAAAAAGGCTTTGCTGTACAGAAACCAGATGCTGTATGGGAAGTTCCATATTTACCCATCGATCCAGCAGATGTGGGACGCACCTATGAATCTGTAGTGCGGGTGAATAGTCAATCAGGCAAAGGTGGGATTGCCTTCTTGCTGGAACGGGATTATTATTTAGTGTTGCCTCGCCGCTTGCAGATCGAGTTTAGCCAAATTGTCCAAAAAGCAATGGATGCTTCTGGTAAGGAAATGTCCTCTGCTGATATTTGGCAATTATTTGAGCAAGAATATTTGCAAGTTTGTACGCCACTGAAATACATGACTCATCACTTATCTGAAACTGATGATGATAGTGGAGTGCAAAACATTGCAATTAGATTGCAACAGGATGAGAAAATGATCACAGTTCAAGGTCAAGGCAATGGGCCAATTGATGCTTTTGTCAATGCCTTGGGTTTAGATATGCAAATTCACCATTACGAAGAGCGATCGCGCAATAGTGGGAGTAATGCAGATGCGATCGCCTGTATTGAAATCGCTGGTGATTTCATCCAGGGTTCATTGCACGGTGTAGGCATTCATGCCAATATTGTCACAGCTTCAATCTTGGCAATACTGAGTGCATTGAATCGCGCTTTGCAGCGTGCGAATATAGAGATGCAAGCAGAGATCCTGAAGTTGTATGTGTAAATAAATTTACTTGCTCTAGTAGTCCACCACACTAACTTCGAGGGGTTTGTAGTGAGCGCGTAAAGCGCTCACTACGAACTTTTTCAAAGCGTGGAGAGTTCAAAAGCAAGTGCAACCCATTCATCTGATTTTTCACTATCGATAACCTCGAATCCTTCCTCTTTTAAAGATGTTGTCACTGCATCTTCATAATCGATGCTAAAACCGGATGTAATCAATATACCTGCTTGCTTATCAGTATGACGCAGCGCCCGCCGAAAGTCAGGGGCGAGGGCAATATGTATCCGCGCTAAGATATTTGCAATTATGAGGTCAAAGCTGGCTGTTGGTTCAATGGTTGCTACGTTATTGATTGTATCCCCGCCCAGCCAATGTCCTAAGCCGCTTCCCTGTCCTAAACTCCCTTTCATGACTTTTACTTGCTGCTCAAGCCCATTGCGATTTACAGCATCATGAGTTGATTGCACAGCAATCGGATCGTTGTCTAGCGCCAATACTTGCGCTCCCAACTTGGCCATCGCTACACTCAGAATACCGGAACCCGATCCCAGATCGAGAACATTCATTTCGGGAACAACATGACGTTCAAGTAGCTGGAGGCTGAGAATAGTTGCTGGATGTAAACCACTACCAAAAGCAAGACTTGTCTTTAGTCTCAAGGTAACTTCGTCTACCGCTTGAGAATGATAAGGTGTATCAGCAGAAAGCACAACAAACCGTTCGCCTATGCGACGAATAACGGGGCTAAGTTCTTCGGAATTTGCTGGTTTTTCATCAAATACATTTGTGTGAATTGTAGTAGCGAGTTCCACCCGTTCCAAGGGTGAAAGCAAGTCAACAATTTCTGATCTGCGTACATTTGTATGAACGTCGCAGGGTAGATAGAAGCAGACAGTAAATGCCCAACAAGATTGTGTGATATGTTGATCTGTTAGTTCGTGTAAGTTGGATTCAGTATATTTTGCAATCCGAATATCACTGGTATAGTTGGTCGAGGCAAGTAGGCTACAGACCCAATCGACAGCCTCTTCTGTTGTGTTGAGACTTAACTGCATCCATGACATCTTTTCTTCCTTCGGGTCTCACCGTATAGGTACAAGGAAATCTCACCGAACGGCTTTGCTGATCGGCCGAAGATAACTTTTTCATCTTATATCATGTCCGCTTGAACACTTATTATTATCCGCCCGTATCGGTAATTGGTAATTGGTAATTGGGATTAACAAAAATTGTTGCGATCGCGATACTTATAAATTTTGTAGTAAAGACCAAGCGTGCTTAGAAAATAAGGACTATACGCGCAGGGTAGTCCTTACTACGAACTTTATTATTCCTCAATTCAAATTTGATGACCTACTACGTTCCCATGTCGTTTAGGTTAAGGATGTGATACTCTAAAAAATAAGGGAGAAAATAACACTATAATTTTAGGAAGTGGCTCAAACCCGGAGTACGGAAGTACAAATTGGCCTATCAAAAGCCAGATTGCAAAAAAGCTAAATTTCTCCGTAGCTGAAAACCGAAAACATAGAGTTAGTATTTCAGGAGCGGTCAGTCCAATGGACTATATTGAAAAGGTTCTAGAAAAGGTTAAGGAATTGGCACGTAAGCTGATTGAAGCCCTTTTAGGGCCAGAAGCAGAGCCGGAACCGGAGCTAATTCCCATTCCTGTGGATGATCGCTCACGCCGTCGCTAAGAGAGCAAAAGTGCAGGAATTGGAATTAACCACCTTAAACGTTCTAGTGCTGCATGGCCCAAACCTAAACCTGCTAGGACAGCGAGAGCCGGGTATTTATGGCTCCTTGAGTCTGGCTGAAATTAACCGCCAGTTAGAAGCGCAAGAGCAAAAACTGGCAGTGAAAGTACTTACCATGCAGTCAAATCATGAAGGGGTATTAGTAGATGCAATTCATGATGCCTTGGGAAAACACCAAGGCATTTTGATTAATGCTGGAGCCTACACCCACACTAGTGTAGCATTGCGAGATGCGATCGCTGCTGTAAATTTACCTACAGTAGAAGTACATTTAAGTAACATTTATAAACGAGAAGAGTTCCGTCATCACTCCTATATCGCCCCAATTGCCATTGGTCAAATCAGTGGTTTCGGAGTACAAAGTTATATCTTAGGATTACAGGCATTAGTGTCTTATTTAAGACAAGATATAGTTGCTGGTTGTTAGTTTTTCCCTCTTGTCCTTGCGCGTCTGCGCGTAGGTCTTTGCAGGACAATCCCCGTTACCCCCTATCCCCTATCCCTATTAACTTATGCGTTATTCTCTTGTTAGCCGGACTAGAGGCACTATATTAGGGGCTTTAATTGGGGAAATTTTAGCCTTGGAAGGCGAGCAGATGCAAAAGTTTGCATCTAGCTATTGGCAAAAAATGATGATTTTGGGTGCTGAAAGTTTAATCGAACTAGGTAGATTCGACTTAGATGATTGGAGTAGGCGTCAGCAACAATCGGGAATTATTATTGAAGACAATATACACGCTTCATTACAAGTAATTTTGTCCACACTACCAGTAACATTGTTTTTTTATGAACATCCTGTCAATTTGCGACAAAATTTGTTAAAGGTAGTCAAAATTTGGCATAGTAACCCAGTTTTAGAAGATTGGAGTCTCGCAGTAGGCTATGCGATCGCTCAATCTTTCACAGAAAAACTGAGTCCTGCTACCCTGATTCCACAAATAATTGCTTTTTTGGGAGAAACACCCACATCTGTGCCACAGATTTTATTGAAATTACACAATTTGTTAGAAAAACAAGTTGGATTAGAAATCATACAAGCTGAGTTCTGTGCAGAAGAAAAGCTCAGTTATAACCTAGCAATTGCTTTTTACTGCTTTCTTAGTAGTTTAGAAGACTTTCGCCTTTCAGTTTTACGATCTACCCAAGTTAACGCGAGTTCAGTTTATCTCAGTATAATTACTGCTGCTTTATCAGGAGCCTATAACGCTACAACAGGCATTCCTGTCAGCTGGCGATTTTTACTTGCTAAAAACAGTCCGGCACAATGGCAAAGAACGGACTTATCCCAAATGCTAAGATTAACAGATACACTTGTGTCTACTTGGTCAGGAGTGTATGATTCTACTTTGAACCAAAGTGAAGTGAGAGCGGAATGGCTTATAACTCTAAGTCACGCCTCCCTAGAGGCGATCGCAGCTCCCCGTGTAATTCGATGACCTTAATCTCACTTCTGAGTTGAAAATAAGGATTTTCCGTCATGAGACGCACTCGCATTGAGGGATAAGGAAGAGATTTTCATGATTGGTGATCAAATTTGTTGATTGGGACTACCTTACTTATCGTGCGAAGTGTAAGCTATAAAAATTATCTATTACAATAAATTAATTTTTAGTAAAAAAATATACTATATAGAGGGAAAACATTAAAATTCAATTCGGATTATGTAGGTAACAATTGTGGCAAGCGGACTTCAAGTGTTTTTCCTCAAAGCAATCAAGTAAGCAACTGTGGTCAAAAACGATGAAAACGCAGCCTTTTTTTCAATCGTTGACTCAGCGATTTATTCACTGGAAGCAACTTTCCAAAGCCCTACACCGTTTACATTTATCGAAATCAAATGTGAAAGGCAAATATAACAAACGAAGAGCGCTACATTCAAAGACAACTACTGGTTGTCTATCTGGAAAATCTTCTCCTGTTGTTTTCGTAATTGCAGTGGTATCTCTGACTGGTGTAATGGGGCAAAAGTTATATAACCAACCCCAATTAAAAATGGGCAGCATTGCACCAGAAAGCATTCGAGCGCCCTATACTAGCTTGATTGAGGATACAAACAAAACAGAAGCACGGCGCAAAGATGTTAGTAAAGCATTTGTGCCGGTGTTAATGGTTGATGAAAACATTAATAAACAAATCAAGCTTAAATTACAAAAACTTCTGGCTAGGGGTAGTGAAATTAGAGCTTCTGCCGGTTCTTTTCCTTTTTTTGATACTTTTGTTTTATCCGTTTCTAGTCAGCGTTATTTGCGTTCCTGTGCTGACTCAGAATGGCAAACCCTACTAGTAGCTTTAGAACATACCCATGAACAAAAATCAGGAGTATTAACTCAAAAACTCAAAAGCATTTTCATTAAAACTAGAGAACAAAATCAAAATCTCAATACGCCGAGATTTGAAGACGCTGAAAATGTTTCCATCCCATCACGTCCAGAGGGTACCGTGTCCTCCTCATCGGAGTCAAAGCCTTCCTTACTCAACGTTAACTCCAAGCCGGAAGTCAAACCCATTGATTTGTTCCAAAGTGCGGAATTTGCACAAGCAATGGCAGAGTTAGAAGCTTATCGCCTGAAGAGTTCTACACAAAATTTGGTTTCACTCTTGGATAAAGTTTCTCAAGCGCGCCAAGGCTACATCCAAGCCACGATCAAGTTGTCACAACTGCTGAGTGAAAACCCTAAAACTGTCTACGAAGCAACTTTCTTCCTCAATTTATCTGATGAAGACTGGGTAAACACGCAAAAGGGGATTCAACACAGTGCAGAGCGGATTTTAGCTCAAGGTATCCCCCCTGGGCTACCTCCTGCTATTTTACAAAATGCAGTCAATCTGCATGTGCGTAATTTGGTGCCAAAACAAGCAGAATCTTTTGCCCAGAAATTGCTGGTGAATGTTTTGGAACCGAATCTCAAACAAGATGAAAAACAAACCGAATTACAAGCAGCGATGGCTGTTGCGGAAGTGAAGCCTGTAGTTGTGGCGGTAGAGCAAGGTGAAGTCATTATCCGCAAGGGCGAGCGCATTACAGGCTGGCATTTAGATATACTGGAACACTACCACCTGCTGCGTCGGGAAATTAACTGGCTGGGATTGATCTATTTGGCGGGAACTGTCAGCAGTGGCGTTGGAATTTTCACTTTAGTTGAACGAAGTATTAAATATCGATGGCGACAAAGCGATCGCCTGTTGGTATTGTTGTTGACTTTAAGTACGCCTTTGGTACTCACAATGGGTACACCTTACACCACTTGGAGTGGTGTGGGTTTATTGTTGGGTAGCTTTTACGGTGCGACTGTCGGTGTGACAGTGCAAGGGCTACTGGCAGTATTATTAGGCATGAGCCTAGAAATTAGTAAAATTTCGCTGTTCGCAGGCGCTGCTGGAGGATTGTTAGGCAGTTGTATGGCCCATCGGCTGCGATCGCGTGAGGAATTAGCACTTTTAAGTGTTGCGATCGCCTTCACCGAAGGCGGTGTTTATCTACTGGTTCAAATCTTCTTAGGTGCAGCTTTTACCCCTTCTTTTTATGTTGTACTCAAAGAAGCAGGATTTTTTGCCTTGTCTGGTTTAGCTTGGAGTATTGTGGCATTAGGGTTAAGCCCTTATTTAGAAAAATTATTTGATTTAGTTACTCCGATTCGCTTGGCAGAACTAGCAAGCCCTAACCGTCCTTTATTAAAAAAACTGGCAACAGTTGCTCCTGGGACTTTTCAGCATACTTTGTTTGTCGCTACTTTGGCTGAGGCTGCTGCCAAAGAATTAGGATGCAACATTGAATTAGTCAGAGCCGGTACATTATATCATGATATTGGCAAAATGCATGACCCCCAATCCTTTATTGAAAATCAAATGGGGGAACCAAACAAGCATGATACAGAAATCAAAGACCCTTGGCATAGTGCTGACATCATTAAAAAGCATGTCAGTGAAGGTTTAGCAATGGCAAAAAAACACAGTTTACCTTCCTCCATTCAAGCTTTTATTCCAGAACATCAAGGCACGATGCAAATAGCTTATTTCTATCATCAAGCTCAACAGATGGCAAAAGAAGATCCTAAGTTGATAGTAGATGAGGTAAAGTTTCGCTACGATGGGCCGATTCCTCAATCACGGGAAACAGGAATTGTCATGTTAGCAGATTCATGCGAAGCAGCATTGCGATCGCTCAAAGATGTTAGTTGTGAACAAGCTTTGGTGATGGTTAATAATATTCTTCGTGCCAGATGGAAAGACAAGCAATTGGTAGATTCAGGACTAACACGGGAAGAAATGACTAGGATTGCTGAAATTTTTGTAGAAGTTTGGCAACAATTCCATCACAAACGTATTGCTTATCCCAAGTTGAAGGCTGGGAATTGATGGTAGAGACGCGAAATTCCTAGTAGAGACGCGAAATTTCTAGTAGAGACGCGAAATTTCGCGTCTCTACTAAGATTTCAAAGCCAAATCAGGTTGTTCCGTTTCTGGTTGTTGCTGTTCCTCTTCTTCAGGCAAGCCTAACATTGAGCGATACAGTTTTACATACTGTTTAGTAGAGCGATACCAACTAAAGTCCTGATTCATGCCACGTTTTTGTAAATCTTGCCAGTAATCTTTATATTGGAAGCCTTCCCAAGCGCGAACCATACAGGTGAATAAATCTAATGGTTCATAGCGGTCAAAACAATAACCAGTACCACTATGATGCATGGGAACATGATGGGATACGGTATCCACTAATCCTCCGGTACGACGGACAATGGGTATTGAACCATAACGCAAAGCCATCATTTGGCTAATCCCGCAGGGTTCAAAACGGCTAGGCATTAAGAAAGCATCGGAACCAGCATAGATACGACGGGCTAGGGCATCATTATAAAGTAAATAGGTTTTCATGCGTCCAGGGAAGCGGGATGCCATCTGCCATAATTGGCTTTCGTAGTAGCGATCGCCTGTACCCAATACGATAAACTGAGCATCGGTATAAGACATAAACCGATCCAGTATATTCAATACTAAATCAATGCCTTTTTGTTCTACTAGGCGCGTCACCATCCCTACCAAAAAGGCATTGGAGTTAACTTCTAAACCTACTTCTTCTTGTAAAGCGATTTTGTTAGCCTTGCGCTTGTCTATGGTGTCAGTGGTAAAGTTTTGGGCAATATATTTGTCAGTTGCTGGGTCGTAAACTTCGGTATCAATCCCATTGACAATCCCAGATAATTTACTACTGATGAAGGACATTAAACCTTCTAAAGTTTCGCCATAGGTAGCTGTTTTGATTTGTTCAGCATAAGTCGGGGAAACAGTTGTCACTCTCTCAGCATATTGCACCGCCGCAGCCATGGTGTTGTGTCCTTGCATATACCAAGGACACCAGGTAATTTTCTCCAAATACCAGCGCCACGGCCCTTGATATGCCAGGTTATGAATTGTGAACACACTGCTGATATCAGGAGACTGGTGCATCCAAACGGGAATCATGCCTGTGTGCCAATCATGACAATGAACTATCTCCGGTTTCCAGTAATTCCAGCAAAACTCGGCTGCACCATTGGCAAACAAAGTAAAGCGCCAGTGTTCATCTTCTCCAGAGTAGATACGGCGAGGCAAAAAAGCCGGGTGTCCAAAGAGGTACAACGGCACATCAGTACCAGGTAGAACACTTTCGTAAACTGTAAAGTCTTGGAACATGGCATATCCATGCCAAATGGGGTCTTTGGGAATCTCCATTTTGTCTGGCAGAAAGCCGTAGTAAGGCATGAAAATCCGGACATCATGCCCCATTTTTCTCAGGACTTTAGGTAGTGCGCCGACGACATCACCCATTCCGCCGACTTTCGCAACGGGAGCTGCTTCTG
Source organism: Nostochopsis sp. (assembly GCA_051172755.1). Taxonomy (GTDB): domain Bacteria; phylum Cyanobacteriota; class Cyanobacteriia; order Cyanobacteriales; family Nostocaceae; genus Pelatocladus. The sequence goes on from JBMNDX010000002.1 coordinate 273,132, forward strand.
CTGCAACAAATAGAATCCGCATGGTAATTTTTGCTTCCCCGAATTTGCCTACGTGTTAAAATTTACTTTGCTAAACTATCAGTTAACTTTGGTAGATATATTTAGCAACTGCAATTTTTCTTAATACCATCACAATAACAGTTATCAGTGACCAGTTATCAGTCGCCAGTTTCATAACTGTTCACTGCTTATACCAATTCTTTATGAAGATGCATAAAAAGAACCCCACCCCGCGAGATCGGGGAGGTTGGGAGGGGTCAAAATAATGTGCAGCTTCATATGAAATTGGTATTACTGCTCTAAGAACCACGCTGAATCTCGGCAAAGATTTGATCCAAAATTTCCTGCGCTCCTTGTCCCCGCATTTGCTGGGCTAGTTGTATGCCTAGCTGTTCTGCGTCTTTGGTTTTGCCAGAAATGACGTCTTTGACCACTTTTTGACCATCGACACTGGCGACAATACCTGTTAATGTTAAATTACTATCATTGATTTCAGTATTTACACCAATAGGTACTTGACAACCACCTTCGAGTTCTCGCAAAAAAGCGCGTTCTGCTAAACAGCGATCGCATGTTTGCGGGTGTTCAATCGCTTTGAGCAAGGATATCAGTTCTGTATCTTCAGCACGGCATTCAATACCCAATGCACCTTGACCAACGGCGTGTAGGGAAATCTCTTGGGGGAGAACTTGATGAATGCGATCGCCCATTCCCAAACGTTCTAATCCAGCTACCGCCAAAATCAAAGCATCATATTCACCTGCATCTAACTTGGCCATGCGTGTGTTCAAATTGCCACGCACATCTTTAAATGTGAAATGGGGGAATTTATGCCGTAACTGTGCTAGACGTCGTAAAGAAGATGTACCAATCATCGCCCTTTCTGGTAAAGTGTCAATTTGCTTGTCTTTGTGTTTTTCATGCACCACAAGCGCATCGGCGGGATTTTCCCGTTCTGTAATTGCTGCTAAAACCAAACCCTCTGGTAAGTTAGTGGGCAGATCCTTGAGAGAATGAACAGCAAAATCAATCTCATGATTGATCATTCCCAGTTCGAGTTCTTTGGTAAACAGTCCTTTATCACCAATCTTGGCTAATGCTACATCCAAGATTTTGTCGCCGTGGGTAGCCATAGTGTGGACTTCAAAAGTAATATCTGGAAAGCTTTTTTGTAGTTGTTCTTGTACCCAATAAGTCTGAATCAGAGCAAGTTGGCTTTTACGAGAACCAATGCGGATTGTACGGCTCGGACTGGAAACCACTGATGTCATAAATCAATTATGTCAAAGGGCAGAGATAAATTTACTTCATCTAGACTACCGCAGTGGGTGACGTTCAGCGTTGCACTCTGCCGATAGCCATTAAGTTTCTTTTTTTAGCTTTACGTATCTTTACAAATTTTGTTGTTTGCAGCCAGGATTGAAAATACTATCGTAAGGGAGAAGCTTTGATTCATACAGATGCGCTATCAATTAATTTGATAACTTTATTATTTAAATGAATCGCACTATATGAAACGTTCAGCCTGCCTCATCTTTAATCCAGTTGCAGGTCAGGGTGACTCCGAGCAAGAACTGGCACAGATTCGAGCTTTGTTAGAGCCAGAAATTGACCTGGATATCCACTTCACAACTGAAGAAATTTGTGCCGATGAGCTAGCCCACGAAGCGGTGCAAAGGGGAGTAGATGCCATCATTGCTTCTGGAGGAGACGGTACTCTCTCGGCGGCGGCTGCTGCTGTGGTGGGTAGTGATATTCCGTTTGGAATTATTTCTCGCGGAACGGCAAATGCTTTTGCTACAGCTTTAGGAATACCAGACACAATTGAAGGTGCTTGCAAAACAATCTTGCAGGGTGGGACACGAATAGTAGATACTGCCACTTGCAACGGTTATCCCATGGTACTGCTGACAGGTATTGGCTTTGAAGCAGAAACTGTGGAAAAAGCAGATCGGGAATCGAAAAATCGTTTTGGCTTCTTGGCTTATATCATAGCTGGATTTCAACAACTAAGTGAATTTCAATCATTTGATGTACAAATTGAAACCGAAGATAAGGTAATTTCAACTTGTGCAGCAGCAGTAACAATAGCAAATTCTGCACCTGCAACATCTGTTTTAGCGCAGGGGCCAGCAGGACTGATTGTAGATGATGGATTGCTGGATTTAACTATAGTAGCTCCGGTTAATAGAACAGCCGCGATCGCAGCTACGTTTCATTTGTTTCAGACCGCTTCTGTGGGTAATCCAGCCGAAAGAAATGATATTGGGTATCTACGAGCTAAAAAATTTAAAATTACAACCGACCCACCTCAAAAAGTTGTAGTTGATGGTGAAGTTTTAGGGAAAACTCCAGTTCAAATTGAATGTCTACCAGCAAGTTTAAAAGTTTTTGTACCACTCTTGGAACAAGAACTTGCGCCTCCAGAAAAATTAGAGGGATTACCTAACTTAAGCATTCAGGTCAAACAAACTGACAAATGACTATTGACAAATGAACAACTTTGGATCGGTTTTCTTCCCATTCAATTTCCCCTCATTTGAGAATAATTTCGTCAGAATTTAAGTAGACTTGATTTGGAAAGGTAGCTATGTTTCCCTTTAATTTATTCTGTGGCTCTTGCTATGATGGGGAGCCTGTGTCTCGGAAAAATCGTTTAGAGCGCAAACTGAGATTTCTCAAAGCAATGCGTGATGACTTAGAGACAAAGCTTGCTGGTTTAAATGGTGCTATCAGTAATCTTGAGCAGCAAATTACTCAGGAAGATCCTACTCAAGTTTAACTAACTTGAAAATGGGTGTGAGGGTGTGAGGGTGTAGGAGGAGTTATTTTTTCATGTTTGGTTGTGGGTTTTTCCCATGATTAACTGTCTTGAAAATGGGTGTGAGAGTGTAGAGGTGTAGGTAATACGGTTTGGTTAAGAATTTTTCGTCATAATTTTGGGGTTTTAGAGACGCGATATATCGCGTCTCTACTCACGTACTTTTTAAAATTCATCATCTGTTTCTACTTCGTTTTCCCATTCTGAGGTAGCCTTAGAATCGGTAACTTCTAATACATCATCTGCAAAGCGAATAATTTCCCCATCAAAAAATTGTGCCAGACGTTGAGCAGCGATCGCTCCTTCATCACTTTCCCAATTGGCTGGTGACATCTGAGGTTGTGGTGTGGGCAAAGTTTGCGCCGCAGCAGTATTTGCTACCGATTCTGGTTTTGTGATTACTGATTTTATTGATTGATGACTTTCAGTTACAGGTGCTTGTGGTTGATTGTAACTAGGTGGAGAAGGTTGATGAGCTTGAGGTGTATTATTTTGAGGAATATCTTTTTTTTCATTGCTAGGTGAGGTTTTTGTCTGGTTTTGAACCAAACTCACCTTATATTTTTGCTGAAAAACTTTTACAAAAGCGGCTTCCACATCAGCTAATTTACCTTGACCAAGTTTGATTAGCTTTGGTGGTACACCTACAACAGCAACACCATCACCAATACTTAATAAGCGTCCGTGCTGATTCAAGAGTGCTTTGGCTGGTATTGGCAAATATTCCACTATTTTCTGCCAAGTTGCTTGCAATGATTCTTCGGTGGAAGATGGAGTTGGGGGAGTGTGGGGAGTGTGGGGAGTGTGGGGGATCGTCGTATCTTCTTTAGGGACTGTGTTACTATATCCCTGTGTCACCTTGCCGTTAGAGACTGGAGAAGGTGGGATGATAAGAGGAGTTGGTAAAACTGCGGGTGCTGCACGGCTTATTGTTGCTGGCTGAGTGCTAATAATAGTTGCTGAAGGTAGCAATCCCAGTAATGTGACTTCTAACCACAAGCGAGGTTGGGTGGTGTTTTTCAGTTGCACCTCAGCAGTTCGCAGATGTTGTTGTCCTTGTAAAATTGTGCTGATATCTAATTGTTGAGCAGAATTAACAAGTGCTTGCCAAGTTTGAGGAGTACAAGCAACCAAGTTTTGACGGTTGGGTGCTGTTTTGGCTATGAGCAAATCGCGATAAAAAGCAGCCAGATTTTGGAGAACAATCAGAGGTTCTCGACCACGATCTAGAATTTGACGAGTACAATCAAGAACTGCTTCAGGGTTGTTTTTGGCGATCGCACTCAAAAGTGTGAGTAAGTCCTTTTCACTTACTGAACCTACCAAATCCCACACTCGATCCGGCGTCACTTCCCCTGAGAATAAACTTAGTTGATCGAGTAAGCTTTCAGCATCTCGCAATCCTCCCTGAGCAATTTGAGCCACAAGCGTAATCGCTTCCGAATTAATATTAATATTTTCTTTGGTAGCAATAGTACTTAAATGCTGCACCATTGCTTCTAGGGGTATCCGACGAAAATCAAACCGTTGACACCGAGAAATAATTGTAGGTAGTACTCTTTGCGGATCTGTTGTTGCGAGGACAAAGACTACATGTTTAGGTGGTTCTTCGAGGGTTTTGAGTAGTGCATTGAACGCGGCAGTACTGAGCATATGACACTCATCGACCACATACACTTTATAACGACATTGAACAGGCGCAAATTGCGCCCTTTCGATCATCTCTCTGATGTTGTCTACGCCTGTGTTGCTAGCAGCGTCTATTTCAATTACATCTAAAGAGTAACCCTTGGTGATTCCCTGACAAACATCACACAAACCACAGGGTTCAGCTGTGGGTTTGTCACTTTTAAGACAATTGAGTGATTTAGCTAAAATGCGGGCGCTGGAGGTTTTACCTGTACCTCTTGGCCCTGTGAATAAATAGGCTGGTGCAATTTTGGATGCGTGGATGGCATTAGTGAGAGTAGTAGCGATCGCTTCTTGTCCCACCAGTTCAGCAAAACTCTTTGGGCGGTACTTATGGTGCAGAGGTTCGTAAGACATGGATGGCAATGCCTTTTCTGTTTTGGGAGTCGCACCCAGTCGAGTTTGGTATTCAATCATTTTAGCTAAAGAGGGGAATGGGAAACGAAGAACGGGGACAATGCCCAATGCCCATCCAAACGCGTAGCCACTGGTCGTAGACATCGCTACAATCTTAGGATAAACAAAACTGAGGGGGTGCCGGAGATGCTCAAACGGCTCATTCAATGGTTAAAAAGGTTTTTTCAACGCTTATTGGGCAACCAAAAGGCTCCAGCAGCATTTGGGGGTGATCATTTAAAAGAACCACCTCCACCCCTAAGTAATACAGATTTAGAATTTCTGTTCACCGAACTGTTAGAAGGAGTACATCAAGCCAGAGGACAACACTGGGCGCTGAAGTGGCTACATAATATTGAGCATCGCGTCCCAACAGAACGCTGGATAGAGTGGTTAGATCGCTTTAGTGAAAAACTGCTAGCGTCACCCACTCCTAATAATGAATTAGCCGCTCGGATGGTGCAATTAGGGGAATTGGAAGTTGGAGAAGTGGGAGATATTGCTCATAATATTGGGATGCAATTATTGGCACGTAATCAAGGAGAACCAGTGTGGGAATATGAAGAACCAGATGCCCAAATAGGAACCTTTACCTCAACAGCAGATACTAGTGTAGAAAATTTCCCAACTGAGCAAGTCTTCCAAGCAGCAGATGAAGTACAAAATCTCCCTGAAGGAGAATTTCAAACCGTAACCCTGGATGAATTGATGATTCTTATGCAACAGGATGAGAACTTACGTGAGATGATTGCTCAACAATTGGGAATTGAGACTGAAGATCCCCAAATTATTATCCAAGCTTTGGTTGATCAATTTCATACTGCTAATCAATCAACAACAGAACAAGGTTAAATGATTGCGCTCCTGGTGGGCGCAGTTCAAATACTGTAGTAGAAAGCAAGAAGCTGTAATATTTATTTCATACATCTGTGTACGCAGTTCATATTGATCGCCCAATAGCTAGATTGATATTTTTAGTTAAACTTAATAGTACATAAATACTAAAACATTCCCAGAGAAAATGTCAAAGTTTTTGAAAAATACTTGTTATTTGTAAATTTTTGTAAAAATATTCAAGAAAGACTTTGACCTCTCCCCGGCTTAAAAACGCGGGGATTCAAAATGTTGTTCAAAAGTATGGCTTTAGCCATACTTTTTCACTTTTCATTTTTGTCCCGAAGGTGGCGGGGTCAAAACCGCCCTACGACCCTTGGATGGATTTAATCCACCTGTAGCTCTACTTTTTGTTTATTTTTATATTGCGTTCGCAAATCCGTACTATGCCGAAGTTGTGGAACACTCCCCGTCCTGCCATTATTTGCTGTCGTCTAAAGACCGTTGTTTCACAGGAGCCGGGATTTCTCCGTACTAGGACAGTTCCTCGTGTCTGCGGTTGTTCCTACTGGACAATACAATCCTCATTGTAGCAGGATAAATCCTGCGCTCTCTGGCTTTCATCCCTTGTTTAAAAACGAGGGATGAAAGCCTATCATCTTTGTAAATTCAAAATAAAGAGCTTGTTGCGCAATACCCAATTCATTCTTTTTTCAAATTGGTATTAGTTTTTGGGTTCGCCGAAATGGTTTTTGGGTTCGCCGAAATGATTTTTGGGTTCGCCGAAATGGTTTTTGGGTTCGCCGAAATGATTTTTGGGTTCGCCGAAATGATTTTTGGGTTCGCCGAAATGGTTTTTGGGTTCGCCGAAATGATTTTTGGGTTCGCCGAAATGATTTTTGGGTTCGCCGAAATGGTTTTTGGGTTCGCCGAAATGATTTTTGGGTTCGCCGAAATGATTTTTGGGTTCGTCGAAATGGCTTATAAAGTCTTCTTTGTGTATTTGTGGATCTGTTTGTCTTGTCCCTGTTTCCTGTTTCCTATTCCCAAGTCAGATTATTCACTGACAATTATGTATACTATGGGCTTGAACTTTACTGAGAGAATAGCTATAAATTTTAGACCAGTATCTTACTGTAGAATTAGTTAGATATTTTAGTTACATTTTTACAAGTTTTCTCTGTAAGAATTCTAAGAGGTTTTTACGTAATTGATGAGTTTTTTTACATCGATCGCTAAAATCTATATGAAAATCACCTAAGAGTTTCCAAAAATGCTTAAGTGGCTAGTACAGTGGGTTAAAAATTTATGGAAATCCCCCTATGGCAGAAAGCAGGCTGCTGGTAGTAAAGCTATGGCAAGATATCAGGTGGTACAGCAGCTACCAGAACTGACAAACGCGGATCTGGAATATTTGTTTACCCAACTGCTAGAAGGCGTGTATCAGGCGCGAGGACAGCACTGGGCTATCAAATATATGCAACGGATGGAACACCGCATTAGTACAGATCGCTGGATAGAGTGGCTGTTAAATTTTGGCGAGAAATTACTCACCTCACCCGCACCACATAATCAGCTAGCAGAAAGAATGGTGCAATTAGGTGAGTTGAAAATTGGAATGATCGGAGACCTTGCCTATGATATTGGTATACGCCTGTTAACACGCAATCTAGGCGGACAATATTGGCAAACTGATGCAGAAAAATTTGAAACCCTAGCCCCGGTAACTACGTCTGTTTCCTTACCACAACTAGAATTGACCTCAAATCTACTAAAGCAAGACGAGGAAAACATTATACTTACACATGTCCCGGAAACTCCAGGGATAGATTTGATACGCAATCTTGGAGATTTTTTGTGGGAGTATGAAGAAAATCATGTAGCAAGTAGAACACTAAATAATTTTGTCCTGCCTTTGGATATAGTAAAAGAAGATACTGCTTGGCAAGACTATGAAGAAGAAACTTGGATCACAGAAAGTTTCGCAACCACAGCACTAGATGAATCTTGGAAAAATTCACCGCCAATAGTAGACACTTCACTGGATGATTTGTTGGTGAGGTTAGAGCAAAGTACTAATTTAGTACAACAGTTAGCTGTGGGATTGGAAATTCAAACCAGTGACCAAAAAGCGATTATTGAGGCACTCAGCGATGAAGCTAATGTAAATAGTGTTCAAGCAGAAGCATGGTTTTACGAAGGTCTGCAACAAGCTAAAATAGGTGATTTGGCAGGAGCGCTGAAATACTACAATCAGAGCTTAGAATTAAATTCTGATGCTTATGAATATTGGTTTAACCGGGGTTTAACACTATTTTATTTGGGAAATTTTACCGAAGCGATCGCCTCTTATGATCAAGCAATTGGGATTAAACCTGATTTTTACAAAGGTTGGTATAACAGAGGTGCAGCCATTAGTGAGTTAGGAAATTTTACTGAAGCGATCGCCTCATTTGATGAAGCTTTAAAATTGAAAGGTGATTACCAAGAAGCTTGGTCTGCACGAGGCTTGTTACACTTAAAGCTAGGAAATTTACACGAAGCAATTGCTAGTTTTGATGCTTCATTACAAATGCAACCCCAAGATCCAGAAAGCTGGTATCTCCGGGGAACTGCATTAGCAGAAGCCGGACAAAATTACGACGCGATCGCCTGCTACAATCAAGCCCTTGAATATTATCCTGAATTTGATTTGGCTTGGTATAAGCTCGGCGTAACACTATTTAATATCGGTAACTGGGAAGAAGCGATCGCCAATTATCACCAAGCAATTCAAATCAACCCTGAACATTACCAAGCTTGGTATGAGTTGGCTGGTGTCAAGGAAAAAATCGGCAAGATAGAAGAAGCGATCGCAGCCTATGATCAATGTACACAAATTCAACCCAACTTCCATGAAGCTTGGATTGATCGAGGCGTAATCTTAGCCAGTTTGGAAAAATGGGGAGAAGCGATCGCCTCCTGGGACAAAGCCATAGCTATTAATCCTGATTTTTATTTAACCTGGTTTAACCGGGGTGTAGCCTTGGACAATTTAGGACGCCGTCAAGAAGCTATAGCTTCCTACGACAAAGCCATAGAAATACAAAGTGATTTTTACCTTGCTTGGTACAACCGGGGTTTAGCCCAATTTTATTTAGGACAATTTGAAGAGGCGATTATTTCTTACGATAGCGCTTTACTAATTCAACCAGATTACTGGGAAGCTTGGCTAGGTCGAGGTAGTGCTGCTGGAAATGCAATTATGCTGGAATGGCAATCAAACGTCTATAGTAGCATCGCAGCCGACAATCATGCCCTCAACGAACGTGGCTATGAAGGAAAATTGGCAAGTTATCAGGAAGGATTGAGATATGTTAGCCCAAATACTCATCCTGAAGGCTGGGGTAGATTACATCTGGCGATCGCTAATGCTCACTATGATCGGGGTAAAAGACATCCTTTACCACGTCATTATTGGCTAGAAGCTGCTGCTGCTTACGAAAATGCACTGATTACCCTCACAGAAGAAGTCTTTCCTCTGTTGCATTTGGAGATTCAGCAAAATCTCATTAAAACCTTAGTTGTTTTGGGAGAAACACAACAAGCACACCAATACCAACAACATGGTATTTATTTATTGCAAAGTTTATTAAATGAACCTAATCGCAGCGATGCAGACAAAAAACAACTGGCTTTAAGATTTGCGGGTTTAGGACAATTAGCAGTTGATATAGCCATACTATTTGGGGAATTAGCACAAGGTTGGGAAATTGCCGAATATTGCAAGAATGCTTGTTTTACCTGGCTATTTTCTGATTTATATAAGCAAATTACCTCACCCAGTTATACTGAAATTCATCAATTACTTGATCCCAAAACGGCAATAATTTACTGGCATATTAGTCCGTGTACATTACGCACTTTTGTAATTAAATATAAATCGCCTGAACCAATTCCAATTTTTACACCTGTACTCAACTTTTCCTCAATTAATGAATTGCCTGTACCTGAAGCAGTTGCACGCTTGAGTGCATTTGAAGATTGGATGGAGCAATGGCATGAACAATACCAAGAATATTTCAGTCTCAGTCAAGAAGAACAAAGTAGGAACAAGTATTCTTGGGACTTAGACATTGAACGTAAACTGCTGCAACTCAAAAAAATACTTAATATTTCTGCAATTGTTCAAGAACTGGAAGACATCAATCAATTGATTTTGATTCCTCACCGTGACTTGCACAAATTACCTCTTCATGCGCTTTTTTACCTAGATTATCCTGGTGAGGAAGAATCACAACATGTATCATCTCATTTCACAATCACTTACCTGCCAAGTGGACAAATGGGTTTATCTCTGAAAGAAAAACCTATACACAAAACAGATGAAAAGCGGATGTTATATGTTGAACAAGTTACAGGTTCCTCAAAACAAAAAATTACCAAGTTTGAAACTGAAGTAATTAGTCGAATATTTACTAATTTTCAATGTATTCCAGAAGCACGAGCGACTAAAGAGTATGTAAAAAATTGCCTTCTCAAGGATTACAATATATTTCATTTTATGGGGAAAATAGTTGAGAATTATAATCAGCCCTATACATCAGAATTAGTATTAGCCAATCAAGCAAAAGTCACTTTTGCAGAACTTGATATCAATCAATTGGCAAACTACAAACTCCTTACCTTCTGCAATATCGAAACTGCTTCTGCTACTTCTCAAACTGTTACTACTGAATATACTGGTTTAGGTACTGGTTTGCTGAATTTGAGAATTCCTCATATAGTCACTAATCTCTGGAATGTAGAATCTCCAGTTAGCACTTTGGTGATTATAGGATTTTATCAACGAATCAAGCAAAATAAATCACCTGCGATCGCTTTGGCAGAAACAGTACTATGGCTGAAGGAATTAACTGCTTCTGAACTGACGCGATGGTATGAACAATTGTTAGAGCAATGGCCTTCAGAGGGATTAAGAATCAAAATACATTTAGCCTCGGAACTATACAGAATTAGTCAAATGACACCAGAGGCAAAAATTTATCATCATCCCTATTATTGGGCAGGATTTAAGATTACAGGTAAATTGGAATAATCATTTATCAAAAGTCAAAAGTCAAAAGTCAATTGGTCAAAAGTCAATTGGTTCTTTAATGAACTACCTCTAGTTCGTCTCCCTTGTGCTTCTTGTCCCCCGATCTCCTATAGCCCAAAAACAACATATAACTTAAAGCAGCTTTGCATTTCCTCTGAGTCTGGTAGAATATCTAGGTTGTTTAATTCTCATTCCGTCCGTCTTTGAGCCAGTCAATAGACCTTATTAACGTCGATACATTAGCCCAAGAACTGGCGACCATCCAGCAAACTGGTTCTAAACGAATCGCCTTATTGGGTTCACGTCATGTTCCGATTACGCATCAAAATCTCATTGAGATGATGACTTATGCTCTGGTTTTATCAGGCAATCAGATCATCACCTCTGGTGCAACGGGTACAAATTCAGCTGCGATCAAGGGAGCTATGCGGGCCGATCCCAAATTATTAACTGTGATTCTGCCCCAAAGCTTGGAACGCCAGCCCTATGAATCCCGCCTGCAACTAGAACAAGTTATGCATTTAGTGGAAAACCCCAGTAACGATCATCTGTCTCTCGCAGAGGCTAGTTACCTGTGCAATAAGGAGATTGTCTCCCGTTGCCAGCAATTAATTTGCTTTGCGTTTCATGACAGTGGTACTCTGTTGCAAACTTGTCAAGATGCAGAAGAACATAGAAAATTGGTGACGCTGTTTTACTTTGATTAGTTATTGGTCGTAATGCTAGCAGTACATTCGTTTCCGAACCCATAAGGAGTGAGTTCTGTCAACTGTAAGACTAGTGACTTTTGAGTAATGATTAAGCTTGACATCGTCCCACCACTGATTCGGAGGTACTCGTTCAGTGGGAGCCTTCTCACGGAATTAGGTAAACACTATGGACACATGTGAGTCAGAAAAACTGATCTTGCAAGTGTCCTTGAGTTTGTCTTGCTGCTAATAGGTAAGCTAAATAGCAAATATTTACTTTTTTAAGATAAGAATCATCAAGAGTATTTATGTTGATGCAATTATTACCGTCTCCAGTTTCTGCTGTTTTTTTGTATGCGATCGCTGCTGCGGCTGTACTAATTTACCTACCATTTTTAGTTGTCAGCTATGCTCGTGCGCGTGTAGGCTATGATATGTCTGCTCCCCGCGCCATATTTGATAAACTGCCACCATATGCCCAAAGAGCAACCTGGGCCCATCAGAATTCTTTTGAAACATTTATGATATTTGTTGCCGCAGCATTAATGGCATATATTACAGATGTCAACTCTCCCACAGCACTAGGAGCAGCTATTGGCTTTGTGATAGCACGATTTTTGTACTCAGCTTTTTATATTTTAAATATTCCTCTTTTGCGTTCTCTCATGTTTGGCATCAGTTCTCTGAGTACTGGTACTCTCTTCGTAATAAGTATAATCAAAGCTACAAGTTAGTTAATATAGGAATCATACTTAATTCTTGCTACGTATACTGAGAACTAAACCTTTCTACGGTAAGCTCTTAGCTCCTGCTTGGTTTTCAAAAATCAAATACTAGTCCTATAGATAGTGGTTACTGGTAATTGGTAATTATTCATTGATAATGAGAAAATGCCAACAAAGTACCAAATGTTAACTACTAACCACTAACCACTAACCACCAACTATCTAGAATTACATTGTTCCTATGGCTTCTACGTATTCATTTGATACTGTAAGTGATTTTGACAGACAAGAGTTAGTTAACGCTGTTGATCAAACCGCACGAGACATTAAAGGCCGTTACGACCTCAAAGATACTCAAACTACGGTAGAGTTGAGTGAAGAGAGTATAATCGTCAACACTGATAGCGAGTTCACATTAGAATCTGTACATAATATCTTGCGAGAAAAAGCTGCCAAGCGTAATCTTTCTCAAAAAATCTTTGATTTTGGTAAAGTGGAATCAGCTAGTGGGAACCGTGTTCGTCAAGAAATCAAACTGAAAAAAGGCATCAGTCAGGAAATTGCCAAACAGATTTCTAAGTTAATTCGTGATGAATTTAAAAAGGTGCAAGCCTCAATTCAAGGTGACGCTATACGTGTAAGTGCTAAAAGTAAAGACGAATTGCAAACCGTCATTCAACGTTTAAAACAAGAAGACTTTCCTGTAGCTTTACAATTTACAAATTATCGGTAAATTGGATAGTGGATAGTGGATAGTGGTACTTTTCCAATACCTAACAACTAACAACTAACAACTAACAACTAACAACTAACAACTAACAACTAACAACTAACAACTAACAACTAACAACTAACAACTACATGACTATTTACGAGAACCTATACTTGCTTGAAAAGCAGGGCGTTCAGACAATCGTTTAATGTAGGTGAATATACCTGGATAAGAACCGAGGTCTAGTTTGAGCATCATTGGAATATATGCTAAGACAGAACCTACTGCAACATCAGCAACAGTAAATCCACCACCTAATAAAAATAGTTGACGTTGGAGAATGTCATTGAGAGGAGCCATTAAACGAGGCATTTCTCGTTCACGATTGGCTTCTACAAATATACCTGTAGCCAAAGTGGAATTACCAAACAATGTCCACTGGGCAATTTTTGCTCTTTCTTCTGGAGAGTGCTGGGTTTTACCATACTTTTCATCCAGATAAAGTAGTATTGCTCCCGATTCCCAGAGTTGTAAATCACCATCAGTAATTGCTGGGACTTTCCCCATTGGGTTAATTGCTAAATATGCTGGTTGAAGATGTTCTCCAGCCTTCATGTCTAGCATGACATATTCGTAGGGAAGTCCTAATTCCTCAAGATACCATTGAACAATTGAAGCGCGACTAAAAGCGCCACCGTAAAGTTTAAGCATAGGTGATTGTTGGTTGTTGGTTATTGGTCATCAAAGAATTTTATGAGTGTGAGAGTGCTGTTTTACGTTGTCTTCTTTGGTGACAATCCGAGCAGCGTTCAGTAGGCGTTTGCGTTCGGTAGAATATTGAAAATCTGTGTAGGTAGTGCCGATGGGAATCAAGGATTTTGCATTTTCCTTGCGCTTGTAGGTGCGAGCAGCTGCAATAGTACGTTGCAAAAATTCATCACTAAACTGAGCTGTTTCTGGAAAATTAGTTGGCTTTTGCAGTGTATCACCATCCACAACATTTCCCAAAGTTGTGGCACAAGCAAATTTGTAGGAAGTGGGAATACCTTTGATAAGGGCTTCTAAAGCGGCTGAGGAAATGGGTTCTATGACTTCGACTTGATGAACTTCTCCGTCTTCTTTGATAAAGCAGGTAGCTAAACCGATGACGATGTAATCCTCGGTTGTGAGATCAGGTGCGTTAGGGTAAGAAGTTGCTGTTGGCATAAAGGTTTGTTTGCAAAACAATAGAGCAAGTAAAAAAATCTGAATGGTTTGTTGGCATTCTAGCAAGTTGTTGCTCCTGCTACTTGACTAGTCTGCGGGATTGATATTTGCTGTTTTCGGGAATCGAACTTGAGGATGAAGTATCTACTATTAAAATCAAGGCTTAATTTAAATAGGATGTTACTCATTGTGTAGTGATGGGTAATATTCATATATGGTGCTTCTATCTGTACTCATAGACACCTTAGTAAGTGACACAGAGGCAGAACCACAAGTACTGCAAAAATTATAAGTTGATTCACAGAGCAAGCAGCTCAGGCAGGAAGATATGAACAGCCACTCATTTTTAGCATCTGGTGAACAGCAAAATCACAGATATACAAACGTGTTAAAAACTACCAAAAAACTTCAGCAGCGAGAAAATAACGGTAGCGGCGAATCTGCTTTCGGTGACGGTTACTTACGCTCTTGTGCTTTGAAATCAGCCCAACAAGGAGACTATCCTGAAGCGATCGCGCTGTTGAGTCAATTGATCAACCGTCACCCCCAAAATGCGATTGATTACAACAACCGGGGACTAATCTATTTTCAATGGGGTGAAAGCCAAAAAGCTTTTTATGATTACAATACGGCTTTGCAGCTCAATCCTAAATTGGTTAGCGCTTATAATAATCGAGCTAACTACTACGCTGCTCGTGGGGAATTAGTAGCAGCGATCGCTGACTATGATCAGGCGCTAGATTTGAATCCTGGTTATGTCCGAGGATGGTTGAATAGAGGCATTACTTTACGCGACTTGGGACAATACGAAGAGGCGATTGATAATTTTGAGGTAGCGCTGCTGTTTGGTCAGCTAGAAAGTCGTATTTTCGCAGAACGCGGTAGAACTTATCATCTCTGGGGTGACTGGAATTGTGCGATCGCTGATTACCGTCGTACTCTACTTTTACTACCTTCAGCTGACATGGAGGAGGAAATCCCAGCTTGGCGCTTGGGTTTACAAGTTGAAAACTGGTTCAATGAGTTAACCAAAACTCAGTAAACAGTTCTCAGTGAATAGTTATCAGTGAACAGTAAATAGTCGAAAAAAGAAAGAAAAAAGAAAAAAGTATAGATAAAGAGTCAAATTCACATTCTTAGTTTAAATTCCCTAAATTTTAATTGTAGGGATGAACTGATAACTGGATATTGACCGACTCAAAAACTAGTGCAATATCTCAGAAAAGCTAATAGATGATAACTAGATAGTTCCCAAAGTAGAAAAATTAGCTATTAACTATTAGCTGTTAACTATTTTTTGATATAGCAGATATTTATGCGCAGGTTATTAGTAATAAACTTAAAAGAATCTAAATTTATAACCGCAACTCCACTTCAAGGAGAAGATTCTACTTGTTCAACTTCTACCGCTTTGGGCTTAATAAGCATGATTTGACGCTGGCTGGGGTCAAATCGGTATCCTTGCTCTTGCATAATGCTTTTAGCTTGGCGCGGATCGAAGTTACGACTAAATTCTGTATTCAAGCTGTTTACTCGTGCTTCCAATTGCCTGACTTCCGTGCTAATTTCTTGTAACTTGACTTGCCGTGACCAGTGATATGGCAAAAGTTGTATCAGTGCAGATACTGCTGCTGCTGAAATCACAAAATTCACCCCGATCTTTGCTGTTGTTTCCAACGCCATCACTTGGTAAGAACGTTGACGTAGATGCCGTTTTGGTCGAGGAACAACTCGGCGTTTTGGTGTTGGTTGTAGCGGGGGTCTGGACGGTTGAATCGCATTCATAGTATTTAAAAGAACCTCGCTGGTGAAATTGATGCACGTAAACAATGCTCCAGCCCTGTTTACGGCCTTATTTAGCTGTCATATTACTTCATTTTTCGGGAATTGCTACACGTATTCAATCAGTAAAAAAACAGACTTAATATACGTACGTATTTGCATACTAAACCTGAACGTTAATAAACGGCAAGTTTTCAGCAAATACACCTCGGATTGCCAGGTTTATTAGCTGTTTATATCGAATTTAAAAGTCGGTTAACCGAATTTGGAATTAAGAATTAAGAATTTGGAATTCCCAACAGGGGCTTTTGCTTGTGCAAACTATACAACAATTCGGAATTAGGAGGGCAAAATTCGGAATTTAATGATTATTACGAACTGCCGATCGCCAATTCCGACTTGTTTTGGTTAAGCCAATGGTTTATTTGTAAAGTTCTGTTGATAACCGCCAAGCCAGAAATCCTGGCAGCAGTGCCACAATCAGAGCGATGTAGACTTGAGTATCAGTCATGGTTTCAAACCTCCTAATCTCAGCAAATTTTGATCAGTTCGTTTACTACTTTTCCTTGTTTTGCCAAGATTGGGGAATAGGTTGTTACAAGATGAAACAAAACGGATGGGTTGATGGTTGGTGATTGGCTGTTGGCTGGTTCTAGAGACGTGCTAATAGCGCTGTCGCGCATGGCTTCGCTAAGGTACGTCTATACTCAAAAATTTATGTGATATGGGATTTTATCTAGGTATTGATTTTGGGACATCTGGCGCACGGGGTGTGGTGATTGATGAATTCGCAATTGTGCAACAACAGATACGTTATCCGTTTGAGATGTCTGCTAGCGTTGACTTAGCAAATATTTGGCAGATGGCTTTATTTAGCCTGCTAGGGCAAATTTCTGGGGAATGGCGACGAGAAATTAAGGCGATCGCTATCAATGGTACTTCTTCAACTGTCTTATTGGGGGATGCTAGCGGTAATCCTGTAGATGCGCCTTTGCTGTACAACGATGGGCGAGGTGCTGTGGTCATCGATAGGTTAAAGAGTGCAGCACCCCCAAATCATACTGTTTTAAGTGCAACTTCAAGCCTTGCCAAACTTCTGTGGATGTCACAGCAAGCTTTTTTCGCGCAAGCTAGCTATTTTCTGCATCAAGCAGATTGGCTAGCATTTCTGTTGCATGGACAACTGGGTATTAGCGATTACCATAACGCTTTAAAACTAGGTTACGACGTAGAAGCTTTGAAATATCCAGCATGGCTAGAGAAACTGCAAATTTCTATTCATCTACCAAAAGTCGTAACTCCTGGTGATCCTATCGGTGAACTACGTCCAGAGATTGCTGCTAAGTACAATTTCCCCCAAGATTGCTTGGTGTGTGCTGGTACAACAGATAGTATTGCAGCATTTTTCGCCAGTGGTGCGGAGTTACCAGGGGAAGCGGTGACTTCTGTTGGTTCTACACTGGTGCTAAAACTTTTAAGCCGTACCCGCGTCGAAGATTCTAGATATGGTATCTACAGCCATCGACTTCCCCCCTTAAAAAAGGGAGAGACAAAAGAGGATTTATGGCTAACTGGGGGTGCTTCTAATACTGGTGGTGCTGTGCTGGGGCAATTTTTCACTAACACCGAATTAGAAAATCTTAGCCAGGAAATTGATGCCAGTAAAGCAAGCGCTTTGGATTATTATCCCTTGTTGAAACCGGGCGATCGCTTTCCGGTTAATGACCCTAATTTACAGCCACGATTAGAACCACGCCCAGATCATCCAGTGGAATTCCTACATGGGTTATTAGAAAGTATTGCCCAAATCGAGGCACACGGATATAAGTTATTGCAAGAATTGGGGGCGGATAAGTTAATTCGTGTTTATACTGCTGGGGGTGGTGCAGCAAACAACACTTGGACAACAATTAGGGGGCGGTATTTACAGGTTCCGGTGCTGCGTTCTGTGAATACAGAAGCGGCTTATGGAACGGCCTTATTGGCGATGTCTAAATTACTCCCGTAAACTAAACTACCTACACCCTTTTTTTACTCCCCTTGCTCAGAGTTCTCTGCTCCCCTGCTTACGTAGTGATTGGTTATTTTTTGATTTGGAAGTCTCTCATAATTAGGATCGTGAGTTCCCAGCATCTTGTCCCAGAACGTAAAGTATAGGCCGTAATGCACTCTGTACTTACGATGATGTGTGGCGTGATGTGTCGAACCGATGAACCACCTTCCAAGCCATTGGGGAAAACACCAAAATCGTGAGGGAAATAGTTCAAATCCCAGATGAGTCAACACAGCCCATACTGTCATGGTCATGAGGACAGCAATTAAGGTAATGAAGTGAAGTGGAATCAGGAAAACTATCCCTACAAAGAAAAGGCCTTGTATGACAGCTTCTGGTAGGTCGAAGGCGAAGGATGTCCAAGGTGTTGGATCTCCTGAGCGATGATGACCATAGTGTAACCACTTAAAGAATAAAGGGTAGTGAAATGCTCGATGGAGAAAATAAAAGTACGCATCTTGGATGATAAGTACTGCAACAAAACTGACCGCTAAATACCACAGTCCGTACTTACTTACAGAAGTGTACAAAAGCGTCACTCCTGAATCGTATGCTGACATAATTAATGCGGCACAAAGCCCAAAAAATACCGCAGAGAGAACCGACAGTTCAATATCCTGTCGAATTGATTTCCATACTACAGGTTTCAGATGTAACCTCCGCTTCACGAAAGGCTTTCCCATAACCGAATAGAAGAACCAATATGCTCCTCCAGCGATGAGGAAGTATCGGACTATAATAATGCCGAAAAATGCCAACCAATAAAACCCGAATTTCTGTAGGATGAAGAACAAATTTTGCACTAATTTCAGTTTATTTACAGATTGAAGCGTAACAGTTTTACTTATCCCTGGCTTCTATCGCAAGCAGTGTTATCTTCTTCAGCTTTTTGATCTGTGCTAGAGCAATATTGAGTAATCGGGTGATAACTGAGTTTTCTTTATTATCTTTTTATAATCTCTTTCTTGTCAGTATTGTTACGTAGTAAAACTCTAGATAATCAAATTATTTTGGTGATATTTAAACAAATTAAGCAAAATTTTTATGTTTTTATACGTAATATTTCTGACATGAATTTTAGATTAATTCAGTAAAATAACGGTTAATTCAGTCATCATCATATTTCTCATAAAAGTGAAATCCCCCAGACTTTAATTGGGGGATGAGCTTAATTACAGATGCAATTCAACAATGACTTCATTTAGTCATCTTAGGAACGATAGCTATGTCAAAACAAGAAGTGATTAGACTATTTAGAAATGCTCAAACTAATCCTAATCTGAGAAAAGTCCTCAATTCGGCATCGAGCCTAGATATTTTTGTACAAATAGCGCAACAACAGGGCTATCATTTTACGGTTGAAGAATGGCAAAAAGCCACTGGCTTAATAATAGAAAATTTAGAATCTCACGTTTATGAAAAGCAATGCACTTAAGCTCATGTCCGCTTGAACGCTTATATTATCCGTTAGACCTCTGGTGAAAAATAATGTAGAGACGCGCAGCGCGTCTCTACAAGGATTTTGGGAACGCATAATTAATTTATGGAGATGTTTATTAAGGTCGTTAATGGGTAATTGGGTTATTCGCGAAATTAATTATAATTAATTACAGTTAATTAATTTATAACTGTGATTTCTCCTTTTTTATTAATTTTAACTGGTGTATTAGGAAAATCGTTTGCAATCAAATAACGGACAAGTTTTACGGTTCGCAATTGCTTATCAATATAGGGGATTCCCTGGCGATTCATATGTACAGGAATAATTTTACCTGCCAATAAATCCCCTTGAGAGTTTAACTTTACCTCTAAAATCATTGAGTAGCCCGTCTCATTTTTAGTAGATAAAGTTCGGTATCCTAAAAAATTTCCTAAAGAGTAAGCAATCAATTTTTCTTTATAAATCTCCATGGCTCTGGGGACATGGGGACCATGGCCAAGAACTAAATCTGCTCCCGCATCAATCATTGTGTGAGCAAACTTTACCGCGTTACCTCGATTTTCTCCGTAGAAACTCTCTGTCTGATTTTTAACTCGTAGTGCTTTTGTTCCCTCTGCTCCGGCGTGCATTGATACAATTACTACATCCGCACGTTTTTTAGCTTGTTGTACCAGGTTTTTGGCTGTTTGAAAATCATGAATGGAGTTGTAACGTTCATAGGGTGCAAACCCGATCATTGCAACTGGAATATTTTTAGCTTGTAGTAAAAGTATTTGATTTTTATGACCTAATGTTTCGATTCCAACAGCAGAGAGATTCTTAATCGTATCTGCAAACCCCACTGAACCAAAATCCATAGCATGATTGTTAGCGATATTGAATACATCAAAGCCGACATCAGCAAATAACTGAGCATAGGAAGGTGGAGAGCGAAACGCGAACATCTGTCCACGACTGACGTCTTTGGTGGTGTATGGATAGTTGGTTAAGCTGGTTTCAAAGTTACCAAACAAGATATCAGCTTTTTTTAAGTGTGTTCTTACCGACTTTGGGATTAATTGGTTGCGATCGCGTGCCAATCTGTAGTTAGGAAAATTCGTACCAGGAATCACATCGCCGACTGCTTGAATGGTAATAGTGTCTGTATAGCTAGGCTCTTTGATCAGTGGAGGTGAATTCGGATCTGGGACAAATTCACTGGGTAGGTTGTTTGTATCTGTAGCTTGCGATCGCTTAGAACGAATACCCAATCCAATACTAATTCCTACACAAAAACATATACCAATGAAAGCCAAAGGAAGCAATTTTGCCCTTGATTGTGGATTAGCCATGTTCCCATTCCTCACACCTTGAGATTAGTCTACTCGATCAGTGAATGCGATCGGTATTTAATACTCCAAGCATAAATAATATAGTTGTTGATACAACTCAAAGATATCTCTTTGTACTCCAAACTACATTTATTTGGGAGATATTTATTAATATTGGAATTTAGTACTAAAGTTCAAGATTAAATATGACTAAAATCACATTAAATATAAGTTATTTTTTTATATTGACAATATGATTAATGTGTAGAGCTTTTTTCAAGCATCGTACATCTCATAGGAAAGTCAGATAATAGGTTTTTGTGCAGACGCTACTTACTGTGACAAATTTAGTTTGACTTCCTCTGCAATTCTCAATCTCATTTGTCTTCGATTCCTCAATCTTAGACTTGAATGTTGATGGTAAATATTCCTTCGTAAACTATCAAAGCAAACTTAATTGAGGGATCTATACTTTTAGATTTATGAATACAACACACCAAGCTCAAAGCCAACAAACTGCTCTGATTACTGGCGCATGTAGTGGAATTGGTTATCAATTAGCCTGTCTTTTTGCTTCTGATAATTATAATCTCGTGTTAGTAGATAGGTGGGGAGAAAAACTAGCTGAGATCGCAGAAGAATTTCCTAAAAAATATGGTATTGCAATCAAATCTATTGTCAAAGACTTATCTAAATCAACATCTCCAGAAGAAATTTTTACTGAGGTGCAAAACTCAGACATTAAAATTGATGTGCTAGTAAATAATGCTGGATTTGGCACTTATGGATTATTCCACGAAATTGATCTAATTACGGAATTGGAAATGATGCAAGTAAATGTGGTGTGTCTCACCCATTTAACGAAGTTATTTCTGAAAGAAATGGTTAAACAAGGTAGAGGTAAAATATTAAACGTATCCTCAACTGCTGCGTTTCAACCTGGCCCTTTCATGGCAGTTTATTTTGCTACCAAAGCTTATGTCTTGTCCTTTTCCGAGGCGATCGCCAACGAGTTAGAGGGTACGGGTGTGACTGTGACTGTTCTTTGTCCAGGCCCAACAGCATCTGCTTTTCATGAAAGAACAGGTATGGCAGACTCTAAACTAGTTAAAGGCAAAAAAATGATGGATGCTCAAACTGTAGCTCAAGTTGGTTACAGTGGCTTATTAGCAAACAAAACCCTTGTGATTCCGGGTGTTAAAAATAAACTATTAGTTGAAATCGTCAAACTTGCGCCAAGGGAACAAGTCACCAAAATAGTCAGAAGTATGCAGGAAGTGAAGTAGAGACGCGAAATTTCACGTCTCTTTTATATCTTGTTATTCTCCCGTAATTGAAAGTCCATCAACCCAAATTCTTGGACAAACCCCTCCAGGAGTCAACTCTGGTTCTTCTTCCACAAAAACAATAGATTTAAGAACTTCCAGAAAATCACCAGCAACAGTCGCTGATTCAATACTCGTCTTTACACCTTTGTTGACAACCCAACCATCAAAAGGCAAAGAAAATGAACCTTGCAAGGATTTTACACCTGCATGGAGAGCTTGTAAATCATCAATAAGAATTACATTTTCAGCAGTTTCCAAGCTCAATTCTTGTTCAACAGGTGCAGCAGCAAAAACATGATAAAAATTAGGACTAACGGTGACTTTTGCTCCAATGTTGGCATTTCCTGTTGGTTTAGCATTTAGTCTTTTTGCAGTTCCTGCACTATGTATAAAACCAGCTAAAATGCCATTTTCAATCAATGAAATTTGGCGAGTAGGAGTTCCTTCGCCATCAAAACTTTCTGCGCCAATATTAGCAGGATGCAAGGCATCATCGTACACAGAAATTAGAGGAGATGCTATTTGTTTGCCTAAATCATCAGGAGTAGATAAACTCTGTTTATCTAGAATATTTTGGGCATTAAATAAATTAGAAAAAGCGCCCAAAAGACTTAAAAAAGCATCCGGAGAAAAAACCACTGTATACTTACCAGACTTGACTTTTTCATAGTTCAAGTGGCTGATAGTCTTCTGTGTTGTTTCTTGAATGCAACCGTTAATATCTAAACTTTCTAAACTGCGATCAACTCTAAAAGCACCAGCACTGCGAGGTTTTTTTCCTTCTTCGTCTGTTTTGCTGTAGAGATAAATAGATGCTAAAGAGTGAGACTCAGTTCTGATAGCACCATCACTATTGAGATAGAATCTATCAATATCTCTTTGGGCTAAATTGTTGTAAGGTACTCCTTGAATTGCCTGATGAGCTGCTAAGACTTCTTTTTCAGCCGTTAGCAAAGTTTCTATTAGTTGAGAAACTGGTGCTTGTGGTGATTTTTCGTGTTTTTGAACGGCAATCTCAACAGTAGCCTCTGGACTAAAATCTGGCACATTTTCTTTGACACCAAAGAAACTAGCTTCATAAGCGGTTTTCAAAGCTAATTCTAGTCCTTTGGAGTCTACATCTGTGGTGCTGGTGACACCCATTGTATTTTCGTCATTCCAAACTCGAACGGTTACACCAGAAAGATTTGAAGCTTTAACTTGCTTAGGCTCACCTTGATCAACTTGTACACTGGTTGCATCTGCACTTGAGCCATAGATATCGAATTTTTTGATGCCAAGTTTATTTGCACTGTCCTTGGCATAATTTGCAATTTCACTGATGTTTGGCATAATTCTTTAGCGTCCACCCAAGGTAATTGAATCAACTTTGATATGGGGTTGTCCGACTGTGGTGTAAATACTGCCACTAACGGAGCCACAAAAACCAGGCGCTAAAGATAAATCTTGAGAACACATGGAAATTTTATTCATAATTTCCTTAGCTTCACCAATTAAGATTGCTCCCTTAAGTGGCTTGGTAATTTTGCCGTTTTCAATCAAATAAGCTTCGTCTACACCAAAGTTAAATTGACCTGTAGCACCAACGCTACCGCCACCCATTTTTTTACAGTAAATGCCTTTATCAACGGAAGCAAATAAATCTTCGGTTGTGTATTCTCCAGGTGCAATATAAGTATTACGCATCCGGCTAGCAGCCGCAAAGGTAAAACTCTGGCGACGTCCGCTACCTGTTCTGGGGTGTCCGGTGCGCCAGGAACCGGCTCGGTCTGCTAAAAAGTTCTTGAGAATGCCTTTTTCTATTAATAATGTTTTTTGGGCTGGCATACCTTCATCATCCATGTCAATTGTACCGAAGGCTTGTTCGGTACGTCCTTCATCCAAAGCGGTTAGGCTTTCGTGGGCAATTTTTTCACCCTTTTTATCAGCAAAGGGGGAAGTTTTGCGCTCAATTTGAGTGGTTTCCAGCAAGTGTCCGCAAGCTTCGTGGAAGATTACGCCACCAAAGTGATTAGCCATGATGATTGGATAAGTGCCAGATTCTACATAATCTGCATAGAGCATTTTAAGCGCGGATTCAGAGATATGTTCTGCTGATTCTTGATAATCCCAGGTTTTGAGGAAGTTAGGATCACTGGTGTTACCAGCACGTTCACCAATAGAAGTACGATTAGCACCGTCTGCACACAGGAGATTAAATCCTACAGATTGAGTGAGGCGAATGTCGCGAGCAAAAGTACCATCGCTAGCAGCAATTAGGACTTCTTGCCAATCTCGGAAGTAAGTAGCACGGCGCGATTGGATATGATTAGCTTTACGCTGGAGTTGAGCTGTACCATCAAGGAGAATTTCTCCCATTTCCCGAATGGAACTACACAAAGATAACCAGCTATCTTTACCTCTTTTGGTGGCGTAGTCTCTGAGTAGTTCTAAGTTGATTTCAGGGATCAAAGCATTGAGAGCAGGTAGCTGCAATCCCAGAATAGACAGCCCTTTTTCTAAAGCTGCTTTCAAGCCTGTAAAAGATAGGTCATTAGTGCTAACGTAGCAATCTGCATGTCCTTTAAATACTCTGACTCCTGCACCAGTGGAAAGACGTGGTGTAATGCTGGTGATCGTATCTTCTTCCGCAAGACAACTGATGTAGTTAACACGCTCTAAGAAAAATTCAATGAAATCAGCGCCAGCAGCGCGCCCTAGTCCCAGGAGGGTAGCTAGGGGAGCTTCCCAGGTTTCATCGAAACGCTCTGGAGTTGACGTGTATTGCAGAGTAGGGAGTTGTTGAGAGAGAAGTAACGTATTTGTTAGCATGAATATTCTCTTAGTGCTGGCTAGTTCGGAGGTTGACTTATAGATGTTGGTGTGTTCACTCTAGCAAATTTACTCGCAATCCATCCGTACTAGCTCTACTAGCTATTTGAACAGTAACTTGGCTGCTTTGGCTGATACACGCGATCGCACTAGTACAAGAAGGCAGAAAGAAGTACGCTCGTCTGAGGGCAGAAGGCGCAAAGGCTTGTAATAAAAGCTTTTTGTCTATTACTAATGGGTGCCTTATTTACGCCGTGCTGTACTAGACATCTGGTGAAATTAATTATGCGTTACCCACAATCCTTGTAGAGACGCGTTCGCTTTTAGCGTTCCCGCAGGGTAATTACGCGCGTCTCTACTACAGGTCGCATATCTCCATTTTAGATGTCAGAGCAGAGAAACCAATCACACAACTCAAAGAACCTACAACCCAACCTCCCCATTCTGTTAAAGAGTGAATTACACCTGCTGCGGGGAAGTGTCCTGGAGGAGCATCTGAACTAAAAGTTAAATCAGAGTAAAACAACCAGCTATTATTTTCGCGCCAGCCAACATGGTCACAAAATTTACACCATATTTCATAATCAATATCAGTTTGAGCGCCGATACTTTCCCAAATACTCTTTTGCACACTGAAGCCAAAGCGCCCATTACTGTATTTCAGCCACAACTGGTCTATGGTACAAAGGTCAATGCAGGGAAGTTGATTGATCGATTGAATATTCAGCCAGCCTTGTTTTTCTCTACCTGCTATCTTTAGCAGTAAAGCAAGAGTTTCTCGATCTGCTTGTTTCCATTTACTAGCTGCTAGGAGATCTTTTAATTGTTGATAGTTTATTTCTAGTGCAGAGCAGAGATTAATATCTTGATCTTTAATATTATGTATATTATTAATTTTATCGTTTTTAAAGTCTGAATTGAAGACTGAAATATTGTTCAACTTTAGAAAAGATTCTGTTGTTTTATTGATATTATTATGATAATCATTAGTGCTTGTTACTTCTAATGTTTGGAGTGGTAAACTTAACCTTCCATTTGTTTCTAGATAAGAGGGTTGGAGTAGGACATTTGTTTGAGGATAGATAAATTCAGACCGCAACTGGGCAATTCTTTGCATTGCTGCGATCGCATCTATATCTGGAGTAGAAGCTATAGTATTCGCCTGCATCCATAGTTGTTCTGCTAGTTCCAGATTGTTATCAACTTCAGCCTGAAAAGCACTGATTTTGATTTGAGAAATATCGTCTAAAGTTGCATGTTTTGGTAGAATAATCTGGTGTGACTTGGCTTTTGGTTCAGCAACTATGTAGGGTGTTTGTCGAGCCTGTTTATATTGATCAACAAGTTGTGGCACCCGAAAACTGAGATATTGGTCTAAACGTTCTATTGTGGCACATTGTCCCTGATTGCCTAAACCTTCGAGTAATGCATAGGTAAACACTCCTTGTTTTAAGGCATCAATTTCATAGGAGAATTCATCTAAACTACAGGAAAAAATGCTGGTGAATCCATTTTGACGTGCCGTTTGTTGAGTTTGTTGTCCAAATTTTTCCCCAAAAGTTTTGTTTTGATGACGACAAGCATCAAAGATCAGAATAACATTTCCATCTCCATAACTACGTAAGCATTCAGTTAGATAATTAACAGAAATTGCCGTATTTTCTACATCTTGTGGATTACCATCACAGAGCATGAGATAGTCTTGATTGGCATGTACAATACCATGTCCACTGAAGAAAAACCAAAAATTATCTCCTGGCTCCAAGCAGGATTGCTCAAATAAATCCTGTAAAAATTGCAACAAGTTATTCCGAGAAGGGTGAGTAGAAGTCTCAAACCCTTTCGGTGAGTCATCACAGAACAAGCAAACCTGCTCAAAACCAGCTTCATTACAGAGAAATTCCCGCATTAACTGTGCATCTCTCTTGGCATACTTGAGGGATTGCAGGAACTCATACTGGTTGATACCGATTACCAAGGCCCAGTTTTTTGTCATTTTTTAGTTGTGTGCTTACCACTTGAACTTAAGTGTTATTGCTCGTTGTTATGTTTTTAATTGACAGATAAGTCAACTAAAAATTAGCTTACCCGCCAACAATCATCAAACAGGAGCATAGGTATAAAAGAGACCTTACAGTGAAAGTCTCTACACTAATACATTAGATACCGGAGTTCTTCAGGACATATGCAAAAAAATTAGTAGAGACGCGCCTTAGCGAAGCCATGCGCGACAGCGCTATTGGCGCGTCTATACATTATTTTTCGGAGATGTTTAATCTTATGATTTAATATCGCTGCGTTCTACGTAATAAGAACCCAATACCAAAGCATCCATGTTAGTTCTCAAAAAGCATTGAATTGCTTCAGTGGGAGTCCGAACGATGGGTTCATTTTCGTTGAGAGACGTATTGAGAACAATAGGAATACCTGTACGTTGAGCAAAAGTATTAATTAAGTCCCAATAGAGAGGATTTGTTTGACGACTGACACTTTGTAAACGGCCTGTACCATCAACATGAGTAACAGCAGGAATTAATTCTCTTTTTTCTGGGCGAATTTTAAAGACTTTTTCCATGAACGGCGCAGGTTCATCGATTTCAAAATATTCACCGACTTTTTCTTCCAATATACTAGGAGCGAAGGGGCGGAATTTTTCCCGGAACTTGATTTTGAGGTTGATAATATCGCGCATGTCCAAGCGACGCGGATCTGCAATGAGAGAACGGTTCCCCAAAGCCCTAGCAGCAAATTCCATTCTCCCTTGGAACCAACCAACTACTTTACCTTCACACAAGAAATCAACAACTTGGTTGAGTAGGGCTTCTGTTTCTAAATGTTTGGGTTGCAAATCATGAGACTGCAATGCTAGTAAGCATTCTTCATCAGTAAATTCCGAACCCCAATAGGCATGATTTAAAACAAAATTACGGGGTTGTTTGAGCATTTGATTCCAAACAAAGAACGCCGCTCCAATACATGTACCATTGTCAGCAGCGCCCACCGGAATATATACGTTTTTAAAAGGAGTATTTTGAGTAATCTTGCCATTAGCAACAGAGTTCATCGCTACACCACCTGCTAGACAGAGATTTTCACTCTTGTAGCGATCGCTCAGGCGGTTAATTAAATGAAATATAATTTCTTCGGTGACTGCTTGTACAGATGCTGCAATATTTTGATGTTTTGATGTCACTTCTGACTTGAGTTGTCGGGCTGGGCCTAGTAATTTTTCTAGTTCTCGACTGTGGAAAGGTTCAACATGGGGCGCACCATTGTCCCATTTCATGGCGATACCCTGTTCATGATGAGTGAAATAATCTAAATTCAACTCAAAACTATCGCCTTTGGGATAAATAATTCGCCGGAACGCTTCTAAATATTCTGGTTCTCCGTAAGGTGCTAATCCCATCACTTTATATTCATCACCATAGGCAGGAAAACCTAAGTAGAGAGTAATAACATTATAAAGATAACCGATAGAATGAGGATAGTGGGTTCGAGAGAAGTAATCGAGACGATTACCTTCGCCTGCACCGGAGAGGGTACTAACAAAATCACCCATCCCATCAATGGATAAAATGGCAGCTTTGTCAAATGGGGAAACAAAGAAAGTGCTGGCTAGGTGAGTTGTGTGGTGTTCTAATGTGTGGATGGGAGCGCTAATGTCTTCTAGTTGACAGTGACAAGCTTCTGCTAACTGTTCTTTGAGACTAGCAGATTTACTTTGTTTGCTAAACCGATCCAAAAGTGATGATAGAGAAGGACGTTGTTGCAGGGTGAAAAGCAGTTTGCGGTTCAGGTTGGCTTTGGGGTTGAAAGAGACAGCAACATGATCTAAATCTGCTCCACTAATACCACCTACTTGCAAACAATAGCGGATAGATTGAGCCGGGAACCCAGCCCAATGTTTAATTCGGGTGAACCGTTCTTCTTCGACTACAGCAACGATCTGACCGTTTTGGATCAGGCAAGCTGATGCATCACCATGATAAGCGTTAATTCCAAGAATGTTCATGTTAGTTTTACTTTAATTTATAGAGTTAGTTAGAAAATTTAAAAGTTATTTTTACTTAATCAGGACTTACGCAACTGGCATATTATTTTAAGTTCGTAGTAAGGACTTTAGTCCTTATTTTGAGGACTAAAGTCCTCACTACAAACAAAAATTTGAGATTTTTGTGACACTTGCGTAAGTCCTGTTAATAACGAACCACATCAGACTTAAGGCTAGCTCCTGTATAACCTGTGATCATCCAAAAAAAGGAGCGACCAATATCACGAAGAATAGGGAGATTAGATTCTTTGGATTGGTTTGATGGTACAGAAACTGGAGTAAAAGTGATACCTTGGCTACCGAGGATGATAGTGGCGATCGCCTTAGCTCTGGGCATGTGAAAGCTAGAAGTAATCAGGTAAAGATGCTGAATTCGGTGTTGCTTGAAATCTGAAACTAGGGTAGTAAAGTTGGTCACTGTATCAACAGCACGACGATCAATATGCACCCGTGTCATAGAGATACCTTCGGCTTGAAAAATTCTACGTGCTTCGTCTGGATTTATGCCAGAAGATA
This sequence comes from Nostochopsis sp., assembly GCA_051172755.1. Lineage (GTDB taxonomy): Bacteria > Cyanobacteriota > Cyanobacteriia > Cyanobacteriales > Nostocaceae > Pelatocladus. The sequence goes on from JBMNDX010000002.1 coordinate 302,576, forward strand.
CCCAAATTTCTAGCGATGGATACCACCGAGCTAGTTCAGCAGTCAATTTTTCGCGCTCCGGCCCACCACCTAAAGTTAAGAAAGCTTGCGGTAGAGGTGCTTGGATTTTTGCTATTGCCAAACGTATGGGAATGATCAGCAATAAAGTGAGGATAAATCCTGTGAGAGCTAAAATCAAATATTTTGTAATTACATGATGAAGTTTTTTCACCTAATAAATAATAGACATCTCCGAAAACTGCCCAAGAATCTCTGTGACTAACTTATAAGGTGCGATCGCCAGTTTCGCAATCCAGCTAGTTTATACGATAGAATAGGGCTTTGAGATATTTGTTGTTAATAATCAGACAAAAAAACGTAGTTATGTGCGTTCATTTTCAGATCATGCGATCGCGTATATTTCTGCTGGTAATACAAGTGCGCCAATTCGGAATCTTACTAGTCCACAAATTGTCAAAATTACCTCAGCATACTTTTTAGGATTTAACCTAAATCTTTCTTGGACAACTCGGAATATTTTTACCGAACGGATTCGGTGTTCAACAAATACTCTTTTGGATGAAAAATTCTTGTTTTCTTTTTTCTGGTCAATTGTTAACGTTCCGTTTCTCGGTGTTTTAATTGGGGTGTCAATTAAATCTTCTCCTTGATATCCTAAATCTCCCTTAAATTTTTGTTTTTGGTCAAAGTTATCGCGGTTTTCTCGGAACAAAGTTATATCACTTTTCGGTCCAGGTTCGCCAGCTACAACATCTACAATATCCCTGGCATCTGGCAAGATAATTATCTGACTTTTAAATGTATGTTTACTTGCCTTGCCAGAGTAATATTTTTCTTGCTCTTTATTGTCTCCAGGTCTTTCCCTCACTTGTTCATAGCTGTCTACAATTAATTCATAATCTGTGAGTATTTCTTGAACTACCATCAAGTCAGATTCGTTTTTTTTTACTTGTTCAATTAAACTGGATGGTAGCAATTCCCTAAGTCTTGGCAACCAAGAATTAAATGTATCATTTGCTGTAGACTCACTCACTCCAAACTGGATGTCCAAAAGTTGAAAGGTTGTCAGATGCCTCAGATAGACCAAGGTTAAAATTATTTCTTCTTTGATGGATAGTTTTGGTTTACGACCTCCACCACTAGCAATAATTCTAACTTTTTTTGATTCTAATAACTCTTGTTTTTCTTGGTGTAATCGTTCCGCATTTTGGATTAATTGTTGTAACTGTTCATACTCTAGACCAATTAACCGCTTTGTTTCTTTCTTGTTCTATTCAATGTGGTTGAGTATATCGCTCATATTTCTGTGTCAAAAAAGCTCTCTGATGTTCTTTTACCACACAATGTTACTTTTTTGGAGATGTCTAATCTATAGAATAAGAATTTGATAACAGGGCTGACAGAAGCTTTGAAGAAGAATTCAGAAGTCATAATTCAGAAGTCATAATTCAGAATCAATTAGTGGGAGACCCATCAAATCATATATTGGTTGGGGGTTTTAAACCAATTGAATTATCTGCCAGCCGCACATAATTCAATTGAAAAATTCTGACTAATGACTCCTGAATTCTGTTTTTATAAGTTTTTATTAATTATTACACGATAATCCAATTTTGGATTATCAGATGTATAAGCAATAGTCTCTTTGTTATTCATTTTTTTATACCTTGATTGACTTCAAAGATTAATGCAATTTCTCCAACTCAATTAGGCGAATTGATAATATAATTTCAGCTAAAATACGTTGCCATGCATAATACCAGCCATGCCAACCGTCAAGGATACAACCTTTGAGGATGAGACAATAGATTAAGATGATAAATGGAGCAAGCACTTTTTGTCTGCGAATGCGATCGCTCAAGCTCAATTCACTTACTGGAGTTTCTAGTAATTTTTTCGCCTCAATCACCATATAACGATCCTGCGCCCACAGCCAACGACTCAGAGGTTTGCGATCATCGTGATGGATATAGGCAGATACTCTTGCAGATTTACCATTAACTTGCAAAAGCTGAGTGTGTCCGTCATCAATGTAAATAGCTTTGTCTTTGCGAAAGAGAACCTGGCGAGGGGGAAGTATAGTACCTCGCAGAGGTTTGCCAAATACACAGTATTTGAACCTAGCAAAATAGCCATCTATTTGACCATCTACTGGTAAAGATTTGATTTCTGCAATTAGCTCATCTGTAACAATATAGTCTGCATCTAAAGAAAGCACCCATTCAGATTTTATTTGCTCTAAACCATAATTCCACTGCGTGCCATGAGTGTCAAATTTTCTTTTGAATATTTTAACTTGAGAGTAGGACGCTAGAATTTCTAAAGTTTCATCGGTACTATAGCTATCAATGACAACAATTTGCTTTGCCCACACCAGTTTTTTAAGGGTGCGATCAATGTTAGGAGCTTCGTTGTAAGTAAGAATGAGAGGTGTAATTTGATCTAGCATGAAGTTTTCTTATGAAGCATTAGTTTAGTCAAGAATAGAAATAGGGTTTTGTTGAAGAATTTCTGTATATATTTTTTGTATTTGTAAGGCTATTTTTTCCCAAGTGTATTTTTGCAAGATAATTTGGCGAGCGCGATCGCCCATCTCCTTTGCTTGTTGAGGATAGCTAAAATATTGTTCCAGAGCAGATGCAATTGCAGACACATCCAGTTGTGTAACATAACCAAGCTGGTATTGTTGAACCACTGAAGCTAAAGCAACGCCAGTAGTAACAAGAACAGGAATCCCAGCAGCAAAAGCTTCTAAAACCACCACAGCAAAGTTTTCAGAGTGAGATGTCAGAGCAAATAAATCTGCACCTTGCATAAATATTTTTTTAGTCTCTCCTTCCACAAATCCCGCAAAATTGGTGCGATCGCGAATTCCAATTGATACCAGCAGAGACTCTATTTCCATTTCATATTCTTTGGAACCAGTACCTGCGATCACAAAAGTAAAGCGATGGTGATTGAGTTTGCTTAAAGCTGGAATTAAATAGTCTAGCCCTTTTTTAGGATGCAGCCGAGACAAGAATAAGATTACAGGTTCGTCTGCGGGAAGATTAAGGTATTGTCGCAACCGATGACGAGCGTCTGGAATTTCGTTTGGTACGGAAAGTCCTAGAGGTAATAGACAAGCTGGCGCACTCAGTTCTAATTGGGAAACTTCCTGTTGCTCTTGTTGGGAGGTGAAGTGAATCGCCTGACTGTGGTTGAGATTTGCTTTTTCTAAAAACTTCAAGTAAATTTGCTTTTTGCGGGCGCTTTGCTGCAAAGACCACTCGCATAATAAACCATGGGGAACAACTATATAGGGAACATTTTTGAGGCGGGCGATCGCCATTGCGATTGTCGATGCATAAGAGAAAAGAGCGTGGATATGTACAATATCATAGTTAGAAATGTTACACCACAGCCATGTTGTAAGTTGCCAAGAAAAAGCGTATTCTCTGACAGTGTTGACTTTTGGTGAAAAACGAGAAAAAAACCAAATAGGAACTTGCTGATATTCAATCCGTTTTTGCAGAGGAACATCTAGTAAATCATCACCATTATCATTTGTTGTGGCAATCTCAGCATCAACATTACTGGTGCGTAGTGCCTTGACTATATCTAGAACCGCTTGACTTGTACCACCCCGTACCTTACCAACAGAGGGAATAACGTGGAGAACTTTCATAAAAACACCTGGTATGCGGGAAACTCAGAGTATGCGCGACCTGAGAGGGAAGCGACACGTAGCAATATCCCGAAGGGTGCGTTTTTAACCGCCTTAAATGGTTGCACCATTACACGGGAGTTGTTGAATTCGGTGTAAGTAGGTAGGCACAATTAAACCGAACTACGTAAATTTATGTAAAGCACCAGGAATGCTTTGAATATAAGCTTTTAAGCGATTTACATTTCTTAATCTAGTTGTGTTTTTTAGCGCCCACCTACTTATTTTAAATTTATTTGTGTTATGTGAAAATGTATTTTGATCTGTTTTTATGATAGATAAGTTAAGTCAGCGCTAATATTTCTAGCTATGTTAAGAAATTTAAATGTAGGGTGTGTTGTCGCGCAGCGCAACGCACCGTCAAGAATTCAAGGTGCGATCTTCCTACGGCATAATACAACGGCAATAAAGCGGGAGGAACATCCACGCCGCTTTTTGCCTCCCCTACAGCCAATTTATATTTCTTCATATACATTGAATTTTTTTCGCCGACTTACTTAGACCAGGTTTAATTATATAATTTAGACTTTTAATTTAGGTTTATTAATAATACATTGTTCATATAAATCAATATACTGCTCCATCATTGTCTTAACAGTAAATCTTTGCGAATTAACAAATCCTTTTAACTTAAATTCTTCCAGAATAGGAATATATTCAATTATTTTTTCTGCGGCTTTTTCATAATTATCAGGATCTATATATATAGCAGCATCTCCTCCTACATCATTCATAGGAGGACGGTTCGATGTAAACACAGGACAACCACATGCTTGAGCTTCTATAATCGGCCAGCCAAATCCTTCATAGAGAGAGGGAAATAGTAAAGCAGTTGCACAAGAGTACAGTGCTCGTAAATTTTCATTGTCAACATCAACTAACTCAATGACTTTTTTAGTCAAGTTGCTATGCATTTGGATAAAATTTCTCATTTCATCAGTCATAGGTTGCCCTGCCATGACGAGATAAAATTCTTGTTGTTTTAATTTCAGTGTTAACTGATCAAAAATTTCTAAAACACCCAGTCGATTTTTATACCAATGATTCGCACCAACATGGAGAATAAATTGACAATTTTGAGGAACTCCTAAGGCTTCTAAACGCTGATTAGCTTCTAGCACTGGCATAGGAGTATAGGAATAGTTTAACCCTACGGGAACTAGAGATACAGCGTTCTCAGACAAAGAACTAAGGCGTAAGACATCGTTTTTAGTTTGTTCAGAAACACAGATAACTTTCTGAGCTTGATTTAGCCCTTTGAGAATCATCTGTTGTAATTTTTTAGCAGTCAATCCAGTTTTATATTCGGGAAATTCTCCTAAACCAGAACGAATTGCTAATAAATCATGACAAGTCACAACATGAGGCTTGTCTTTTAAATATTTTATGTAAACTGCATTACCCTGATCACATACATGAACTATTTCTGCCCAAGATAACGCTTGACGTAATTGTGATGGAAAGAGAATTAATTTATCAATATAACCTAGCCATTTTTTTATCAACCCTGAAGAGAAATTCATTTTACCAAAGTAAGCATTAGGACGAATAACACGTACTTCATGACCAAGTTTATTTAAATAAATTTCTAGCATGAAAGCAAACTTATCCATGCTTTTAATGGCATCTTGTTGGTAATTTCCAATCAATAAAACTTTCATTTATATTTACTTAATAGCTTTTGATGATTTTTTTGATTTCAGATGCCAAATGACGCGCTTTGCATTAATAATTACCTCTTCAGGCAATATAGCTTTTAATAAGCTTTTACTTAGAGCTTCTACTGTTTGAGGTAACAACTGCTTTTGTAGCATTAATATGTCTTGACTCGTCATAGTTGCAACTGAACTACTAGGAAAAGCTGGGTAAGTTCTTTTAAAACCAAATCCTAGATAATCGATTATTTCTGGATTTAAATTATCACAATACTCAGTATTTACGATATTTTTTTCGCCATGTCCTAAATATTTATTGCCAACTTGGTCTACTTGAAATAGCAAAGTAGTTCTACTATAATTTTTATCCTGAAATGGTTCTGCTCTATGAATTCCATGAATATCGCAAGCTATCAAAGTTCCCTTCTTCATTGGGAAAGATATGATATCGTTTTTAAAATTATCTTCAATAAAGCTATCACTTAAATATATTTCATGGTCATATTTATGAGACCATTGATGAGAATCATTAACATATTGAAAGGCATTTTTCGTAACATCGGATAAATAAAATAAAAATAACAGACCTGGCATATCATGTTTGGCAACTAATTCCTTACCTACTTGTAGGTTGTTGTCTGTGTGCCAGGGCATATGACCATTTTTGTAAGTTTGATAAATTCTGTGGTTAGTTAATTTATAAATATCATTAAAATATCTTTTACAAATATCTAATACTTTTTGACATGTAATAATATCGTATATTCTTTTTGAGTTAGCTAGGCAATGAGTTAAAAATTTTTGATTTTGTGCTATAACTACACCCACATCGTTAGTGTTAACTAGAATTTGATTGAAACCAACTTCTTGCACCATTTCATCAACGTACTGTTCAGTCAATGCTTGTTCAAAAACAAAATACCCCTTTGTTTTGACGTCATTAACTATTTGATTGCTACTAACATTGATAAAATTCAAATTAAACATATAGGACTCCTATTTGATTTTTGAGAAAAAACTCATTATTGACTTAGCATGTTAATACATGATCATAGCTCGCTATTTCTTATTGGTCATTGGTCATCCCAGTGAGATGGTGACGAGTTGTAGTATGAGTAAGGAGAAGTCGATAAAGTCCGTTTCCGACTTAATTTAGATAGATAAAGTGTGTTGATAAGATAAACCAGAACGACCGAGGCTGACACCGTTAACATAATATCTACGAAAGAACCTATAGGCTGTATAAATGCAATTCCAGGTAGAAACCAGGAGGTAAACCCTACCAAATTACCAAATAATAATTTTTGTCCAGCTGCAATATCGATGACTCCTAACACGATTCCAAGAGCAATAAATCCCAAAAACACCCCCCAAGTTCCAAAGTTAATATAAAACTCTAAAACATTTCCTACTCCTATGCTGGTGGAACCAGCATCTGCTGCACCCGTGTATCGGCTTACCAAATCTCCACTACCTGCTGATACTGGTTTATCTGGCCAAAGAATACGTGGAACTATTGCCATTGCTGCTTCTATCAAAGTTGCGCCATGAGCATAATCAGTCCTTCCACTAGAGAGATATTTGACACCATTACCTACGATGACGTTTTGATTCAGCCGCCCATCAATCATTTCTAAATGTTTCGTATTGAACGGATTAAAAAACTCGAAATTACTCGCTGTTTTCCCCAACTGCTCAATTCTCGATCCGCCACTTTGTCCACTCCAAACTTTTTCACGAATTTCTTGGCGATCGCGAAAGTAAACAATAAAGACGGATAAACCAAAATATATAACAAGTATCGCGGTTACTATCAGTTGCCATCTTGGCCGGTAAAAATTACACAAAAAGAACAGTACAACTACAGTTGCACCAGTACCAAAACTCATAAACCCCATCGCCAGTAGGGTAAATATAGGCAGACAAAAAGAAACCAGCAACCAGCCTAGAAAGGTTAGATTGTTACCTAAGTACCAAGATTTCCAACAAGCCAAACATAAGCCTACAACGAATAGAGAAATCCCTGACATTCCTAAGGCACCTATACTAGGAATCTTAGATAAGATAGGAGATAAAACAAAAATAAATAATAATCCTAAAAAAATATAAGTATCAGGAATTTTTAAGTCAGGCTGTCGAGGAAACTCACGCACCCAAGAAGGCTTAAGTAGTTTAATTAACCAAGGAGCAACGATTAAACTGCCTAAAGCAAACCCAATAACACCGTAGACAGTTTGCTGAAAACCTGTAGCCGTAGCAGTCAATGAGGCACCTTGACTGATTAAATATGCATTTTTAGTTTTATACCAAGGGAAGGTATAGATTAAGCCCCCAAACCAATGGTTCATCATTAAACTGAACAGATAAAGCAGTGACAAGCCTGCACTGGGTATCTTTTGGCTCCATTGACTACGAGCTGTTAAAACCATTATTACGATCCATATAACTAGTCCAATAATTAACCAGTGTCGTAGCTGCTCTTCCGTAAGCTCCGTAAGCATGGCTATCCAAGGATTTACTTTTGCCAACTGTATGAATGATAACAAAATTGGGAGTTTTGTTTCCTAATTTAGGATCTTGTAAAATTTTGAGTAACCGCCTTAAGTAGGTGGGCATCAAAATTTTCCACTATGTAACAAGATATTAACCAGATTGGTTAGAGTGAAATTTTACACGTTGTGTACTATGATTACCTTTTTTTCCTCTAGCTTGAACGCCATTGATTACAGCGTAAGCAAGGTCTAACTCATCATCAAATATTTGCCCAGATAATTCATCTTTTTTGATGTGCTGCCATTCCAATTCGATTGGATTCATTTCGGAGCAATACTTTGGTAGGAAAAAGATGTATAAACCCTGGCTCTCCCATTTTTTCCACAATTGTTGAACTTCTTTACAGCGATGTATTGGGCCGTTATCCTGCACAATTACCCTTGTACGACCTGTTTGTTGCGCTGCCTCTGCTTCCTGCTCCATTATCCTGATGTAAGATTTACGGTCAGCACTACCTATAATCAAACCGTAAACAAAACTAATTAGAGGTTGAAGAAGCCCTATAATGCTTAATCTACGACCACGACGTTTTGTTTGCTCCAAACGTTTTTGCTCGCCCCTGAAGTAATATGTATAACCAGGATCACTCCATACACAAAATCCTGATTCATCTAGATACTTTAAATCAATTTCGCCAATTGCAGCCGATAATTCCAGCATATCTAGGTCTGCTTGTTTATTTGCTCGTGCTACTGGGTCTTGTTTTCCTTTATGACTTTTCCTCGCTCTCTTCCAAGCGACCCCCTTTTTTTGAGTACCCGTCTTAACCTGTCGGGACTCATTAATACGTTACGTTCTGTTTTTAATTTGAGAGCTAGCTGGGAACTATTGTATGTGCGTGGCTCAACTCTTAGGCACTCTTCTAAATATACGATGTCATCCTCTTTCCACCTTGCTTTTCCCCCTCGACCTGGTAGTTCCCAAAGTCCCTCTAAACCCTCATCCTTCCATTTACGCAAAACTTTTCTTACTGTTTTCTCGTTCCAATTAAAGTGAGTTGCTATCTTCTCCACATACCAGCCTTGTGCATTTAGCCTGATTACGGACGCTCTATCTTTGACTTTCTGTGGCACATCCTCCTTTCTCAGGTTTCGCAAAATTTGGTCTTGCTCACGAGTCAAAAATACCCTTAAACGTGCGCCCATAAATAAACCACCTTGTAGATGCATTCTCCGTATTTATATATCTTAACGTAGCTGACTTTTTTCCTGCCCACCTACTTATACCATTTTGAAAAAAGAGTGTGACAAATAGTATAGATGTAGAGACTCGCCATAGCCCATCTCTACATCAGGATGTGTAGCAAACTGTTAAAGCAGTTTTATTGTGTTGACAATGACTGATTTTCATTAATGCTTGCTCGCTTTTGCGATTTTTGCAAACTAGCTAATAACATAAATAAGACATTAAAAGATAGCAGAAATCTCTGAGTATTTAGCGCAATTAAAGATTTTACTGTGCGCCTGACAAGAAATCTACTTCTTTGCATATGGAGATGAAGTATATCGCTATGTTCTAAGAAAGGAATGTAATGAGGTATGATTTCTATAAATTCTCTAATATCTCGATGGGTTTGAAACGATTTTGAAGAGACACTGTTTAAATGTTGCCTATACAAAATTAATGTTCTAGGGATATACTCTACAGACCATCCATTATGAAGACAACGCAATAGCCACTCCCAATCACCTAGTTGTGGAAGTTGTGGTTTAAAGCCTCCACAATCTTCAAAAGTTTTAAGCCGAATAGCACAGCCTGATATGTGCCACCAACAACCTGTCAGTAAGGTTCTTCTAATAGAGTTATCATTACCCTCTATTACTTCAACTTGTTTACTCAAATTATCTTCTCCTGGTTCTACGGAACCATCAGGCCTTAAATTATCCCAACTTGAGCAAATACTGCCAACATCTTCTGAGCAAGCTTCTATGCGTGATACCATGTTCTCGAGCCAATTTGGTTTGGCAATGTCATCAGAATGCAATAGTAATATCCAGTCAATAGAATCTTTAAGCACTGCCATAGCTCGGTTAACGTTTCCTCGTTCACCGAGATTTTTTTCTCCTTTGAATATCTGCAATGGTATTAGCCCTTTCCAAATATCTTCGGCCAATGCTATTGTGCGATCGCTTGAACAATCATCAGCTATATAGACAGTAGAAATTTTAGTTATCCACTCAGTCTGTGATTGAATAGATTCGAGTGTATAGCTAATGGTGTCCTCATTATTAAAACTTGGGATTAAAATGGCTATCCTTGTCATTTTTACCTTTTAGTTAACTAAGATTTTGTAACAATCAAACCAAAAGTTGAATTATCTATATAAAATAATTTACTGTCTTTATAATCAATTTTCTGGCGTAGATAATTGACAATCTCTTGATAACATACGGGGTAAACAGCATCACAATCTGTTACAAATTCGGAGAATTTTAAGCAACGTGGTTTAATCAATACAGGAAAGTAAAAGGAACCACTTTGTAATTGCTTTCTGCGTTTTGAACGCATTAAGGGTAGACGTATACGACTATCATAGAAAGTCGATAGTGCATCAAATAATTTGCCTTGTCTTATTTTGTCTCTTCCATTTCCATAACTGAAACCAATCTTTTCAGAAGGCATATTGTTAGCATCAAAATCTGGTGCTATGGTAATAAAACTTCCTCCTGGTTTGAGAACTCTCCATGCTTCATCTAAGAAATTACTGGGGAAAACAAGATGTTCTATAACAAACATAGAGAGAACAACATCAAAAGAAGCTGATGGAAATGGTAGTTTTTCTGCACTAGCAACAATAAAATTAAAATCTTGTCGTCCTTCCCACATCTCTGGGCTTAAATCAACACCTGTATACTTAACATCTCTAACATGATCACTAATTTCTTTAGCAGCGCTACCATCACCACAACCAACTTCTAATACAGAAACTCCATCTGGTATTAGCTGGCACATGGCGAGTTGGGCATCGTGTGTTCCTTTCTCCCAATAGACATTTGAACCTTTGATCCAGTTACTATGGTAAGGAGATGTTATGTAATAATCAGACATACGCTGCTGCAATTGTATTAAAGCATCTCGATTGGCTGGACCAATAGATGATAGGTAGGGACTTGTCGATGTTTTGCTAAGATCAGGATGAGAAATAGGTACAGTATTCATAAGTAACTTTTTCGCTTTACACGGGTTTGAATAACAGCAATTACACAAGATCTGTCTCAATGTTGAAAAAGCAATCTTTAACAGGCTGATAATAAAGTTGATGCTAATTAACTAAATCTTTAATTTTCGCCAGCAAAGGAGCAAAAGCAGACTCGTAATTATACTTTTCTTCAAAAGCTTGTCGAGCCGCTAAACACATCGCTTGGTATTTTCTAAAGTCACTGAGGATATCTTCAACAGCAGAGGCGATGGAGTGAGGATCGTCAGGATCGGCAAAACGCACCCAAGTTTCACTAGCAAGATATTCACGGTAATTGGGAAAATTACTGACGATTACAGGAACGCCACAAGCTGCATACTCATATATTTTGTTACAAGCCGTAACGCAAGCTACGCGATCAAAGCTAGTATTTTTGTAAAGAGCGAAGCCTACTGTTGCTGATAAGGTAGGAGCTTGTAAATCTTTATAAGCCAGGGTTCCTAAATAAGAAAAATGGGTTGACATCTGAAGATGCTCCACCCAACTAATAAGCTTTTCATGATTAGAATTGGTAATAAAACCAACAAATTTAATGTTGACATTTTTATCTAAAAGAGAAACAGAAGTTATAATTTCCTGCATGGCGCTGGCATCTGAAATTGAGCCACGGTAGAATAGTGTGGTTTCTTCCCAGCGCTTTTTGATGAGTGAATTCCAATCTTCTGGAGGCTCAAAAAAAGATTTTAAGGGAAAATTGGGAACAATTAATGGTATTTTTTCTAGATTCGTGACTTTATGACAAAAATCTGCTCTATCTTTATCCGGAAATACGCTAATCACAGCTTTATTGCTCCACTGCCGCTCTGCTCTGTGAACCCATCCTGATAAAGAAGTTAGAGGAGCTAATTGTTCGCTAGTTTCATGGCTGTGGTACATAATAGGGACTTTTTGAGGTAAGGATTTTTGACAAAGATAAGCAACTGTGTAGGCAAAAGCATCATAAGCATAAATGAAAGACACATCTTTTAAAAGATGACGTGCTTTCAAAACAAAGTTAATATACTCCCAAAGCTTAGCTCTAGACGACAATTGCTCCCTTTGTCTTACCGTCGTATATTTTCCCAGTCTGTACACTGTAACATTAGAAGGATATTCGCGGTCAGGAGGATCTTGGTTGCGACCAATCAAAATCACATCAAAATATTTTGATAATAAATGAATAGCGTTAACTGTTGGAGGATAATAATCGGGATTGGCATAGATAAGCATTCCGATGCTTTTTTTACCCATTTCTATACCTTTTTAAAATTAGGCTAATGATTTGATTTATGAGCTAGGAGGTAAGCAGAGATATTCATCATACTCTAAGTCCCAAACAGTATCTCCTGGTTTTAAGCATTCTTTCAGCCAAGTGATGAGATGATACCAATTTAATATGAAGCTGCATAGAAAAGAGCTTCTAAGATGAAGTTATAAGATGAAATAGATATTACCTGCTCAAATGTAAGTTGCTCGAACAATTGTTGTATGCGATCGCTTAAATCTTGCAAAGAAGAAAAAAGTTCGTTTTTGAGAGGTTTTTTGAGAAACTGCCAAAGCCTTTCAATTGGATTGATTTCGGGAGAGTGAGGAGGTTGAAATAGGGGGATAATATTTTCTGGCCAATTAATTGCACTACTAGTATGAGCAGGAGCTTGGTCGATTTGTAAAATTGCATAATCTTGGTCTAATTGCTGAGATAGCCAGTCTAAAAACTGTTGAAAATAGTCGCCATTGAGTTTAGGATACTCTTGCTGGAAATGTTGACCTGTTAATGGTTCAATTGCACCATAAATCCAAAAATTTTCACGAACCCATTTAACGGGTACTGTCGGCTTAATTCCAGATGCTGTAATTACTTTCCCTGTTAGAGTTTTCAATCCAAGTCTGGTTTCATCCTGGCACAGATAACGAACACACTTTCCTTGTGCTAAGTGTTTTTCTAGACTATCTAGAAGAGTCCCGAGTTTTTTTTAAACTCAGACACCGACTTGTCGTCCTGTTTATGGCTTTGAGGACGTGGGACTTTTAATTTTGCCCCTAATTTATATCGAACCAACGAGTAAACCGTTGCATATTCAAACGATTGCCCATATTCTTGTTTAAGCCATTCTACGATTGCACCATAACTACTAAAGCCTTTCCCTGCTTTTAACTTCTCTTCCAGCGCTGCGATCGCATCATCATTGATTTTTCGTTTTGCTCCTGCTGCTTTGTTGATTTCCAGTAAGCCAGACAGACCACTGGATCTATACTTGTGCAACCATCTTGTCACTGTTGAAGTATCTCTACCCAAGCGTTTCCCGATTTCTTGCTGCTCCTTTACCTGTCCACTCTTGAGCCACCACAACATAATAAGTTTTTCTTTCTGATTTCCCAACCTGGCTGTCTGTAGCCGTTTTTTTAGTTCCTCTTCGCTCTGCGCGATCTCAATCTTAAATGGGCGGCTCATGAGTATTTAAATTTATCGAGTTTGCTTAAATCCATTCTATGCAGCTTCATATTAAATTGGTATGAGGTTCGTATGTATCGGCAGATAAGGCTAAACTGGGAACCAATTTATAAATTTCCCCATTTATAAGCTTGCGAATAAAGTTGTGACCAGTATCCTTAAGAAATACAGAGTAGTAAAACTTACGACCAAGCTCAATTAAATTATCAGCTCCTAATTTTTCTAAAAAGGCTTTAATAGAACGAGCGGTGGTGACCAGTGGTGTATCAAACATAGGAACCCTCAAACGCTAATTTGATATTATGAGTTAGCAAGCTTGGTATTTGCATCACTTCAGGATCGAAGCCGCCTTCAAATACATTTTGGCTGAGATCACGAGGGAAAACGCCTGCATGGAAATGTGCTGGATGCCATATAGTCGGACATTGTCCCAAATATGAAGCCCAGCTACTAAATGTACTTCCACTAGAAGTAATTAAAAGTTTACTTCTAGACAAGGTAAGCATATCGGATAGAGCAGAAGCAGCAGATGCACGGAAAACTTGGGGAAGTTGTAGTAACTCGCTTAATTCACTATCATGACCATCTGAAAATATAGTTACTGGCACTTCATAACCAGCAATTCCACGAATGGTATTAATCACGTTAATGAACCATTTACAAGGAGTGCGAACATTACCTAATTTAGTGAAGTCATCATTTGGTTTAAGTAACCTAAAGTCGCCCATTCTTACATGAAGACCAATTTCGGGTATTGGACGTTTTGAAATTTCTTCCAGGACAGATGGACGAATAGTCGCAAAAACTTTTTGCTTGATAATGGGTTGATGTTCTTTTAAATCTGCAAAGTAGTCACTCCAATGAGGTAATTGATTAAAAATAAATAGATTATAGTCTACTGCTTTTGGATCTATATTGGATAAATCTATCTTAGAGATGGGAGGATTATAGTAGAAGTGCTTTTTCTTGAAATTAATAATAAAAAATTTTAATATAGACAGATAATTTTTATTTAAAAAAAGATTACCGTAATACCTTTTATCTCGTTCTCCTCTTAAATAAGGACCAATTACAAACTTCCCCCAAGCAGGTGCAACAATAGGAAGGCTATTAATATGGGCAAATAAAATTGCCCTCGCCCATACTAGAAGCATATTACCTAAACCTGCTTTAGGTAATTGGGGATAAACTAAAAATCTAGCTTTTTGGTACATATGCTTACTTAAAAAATCTGTGCAATAATTAATTGGTCTAAATGAACGGTAATATGATATTTAGCAAAATATTCTTCCACCGATTTTAGTAACTCAAATTTTTTGGGAAAACCAGGCTCGGTACCAAATGAACGAAAATCATCTATAATAATGCACTTAATTTTACTTTTATGCTCAGCAAGTATTTTTAATTCCTCAATCGCTGGCTCTGGTGAATCTCCACAGGCAGTTATCCCACCAGAAAAGTGACCATCTAGAAAAACAAGAGCATTATCTATTTCTTCTCGTTCTAATAGCTTCGGTAAGATTTTTAAAGCGTCTCCTTGAATAACTTCAATATTTTTATTCTTAGATAAGAAGCTTTTCGCTTGTGCAGCAAGATTTTCGTCTAGTTCAATAGTATAGAGTTTACTAAAAATAGGAGCACATCTCTTTGTTGTTACACCAAGAAAAGTACCAGTTTCGATAAAAACACTTGCATTTGTTCTTTTCTGCCAACTTTGAATTTGGCGAAATTTAGTGTAACTATGTAGATTGCTAAATTTGAATGAGGCTATTTGATATAAGTCTAATAAGTGACCTGCATAAGCTTGTAAATCCCGATTTTGTTGGTTCATAGCTAACTCCTAATTTTAGTTATTTCTTCTAAAAATCAACTTAAACATATGCTTTCTGAAATATCTTTAGAATACGCACTAATTATTCTCTGCCCATAGTCATCCCAAGACAGAGATTTGCGTGCTTGTTGTAAAGCATTTGCGCTCATTTCATCTCGCTGCTCCGGATTCTCATAAAAAAATAAAATCTTCTCTTTAAAAGCTTCTACATCCCGAATCGGGGTACAAAAACCATCAATTTCATCACGCACAATATCCTCTCCACCTGTATTAGTTGTATGAATCACAGGTAAGCCACACGCCATTGCTTGCGGTTGAACCATTGCTAAACCTTCTTCAATGGAAGCAAGGCAAAATACTGAACATTGAGAGTAGAACCAACGCAGTCGGTTTTGAGGATGTTTACCTTTAAGAAGAATGCGAGCGCTCTGATATTTTACTAAAAAAGGCTCTATTTCTGGAGCAATTGAACCTACAAGCCACAGTTCAGCGTCAGGTAGGTTTAACTCATAAAAAGCTTGTAATAAATACTGCACACCTTTACGCAGAGAGAGAGCGCCGCAGTGGATAACTCGAAAGATGTTATCTTCTTTTGCAACTGGATAAAACTCTGCTAAAGAAGTCCCATAGGGAACATGAATTAGTTTATTTTCTGGTATTCCCTGTTCTAAAAAAGTACGCTTGACGAATAGGCTCGGAATAGCAATTCGATCAGCATCAGCATAAGATTTTATTTCTCTTTCGTATATTCCAGGGTGTGTTTCAGTAAATTTTAATCCCCATTTTTCATACTCTTCTTTAAGAATTTCTGTTTGGTAATGCATATGGCTACTACCGCGCTCAATTACTGTTTTAGCACCCAATTCTTTAGCCCGATGCAAAGACGAGAAATTAGATCCTGACCAACCCACAAACAAGTCAAACCCCGGTGATAAATAATTCGTTACTGAGCGGTCAAATTGTTCTAAAAACCATAGTTGGAAGTTGCGATCGCCCCTCACCCAACCTGGTAGTCTATACCAACTACGGGATAAAACTTCTAAATGCCATATAGAATGAATTAACTTGCTATCAATACCATACTTAGTAATTGCAAAATTTGGATAAGTAGAAATTAAATTGTGTAAATAACCTTGTTTTTGTAATTGTTGAGCTAAGTTAAATGCATGAAAGCGTCCGCAAACTGAGACAGTAACTCTCATAGTTGTAATACATCTCCTGAAGATGCAACAACTGAAGGAAGTTTCTGATAAAGTGTCGCCATTTGTGTAACTCGATTAGTAATTGTGTTTTCCAAGCTTTTTTTATATCCTGCTTCAGAAATGGATTTAATTAAAGCGGGATTTTGTAACAGGTACTCTACCTTTTGTTTTAACTCATCAGGATTAGAAAAATACACAGCTTCTTTATCTTCTACAAATAAATTCAGTAACTCTCGACTCCGTTCACTGAGCATTAGTGTTCCTGTAGCAGGAATTTCATAGGTTCTAATATTGTGTCCTTCTTCGTTCTGAGGACGCAAAATATTAAGACCCATTTTGGCAGAGCCTAAAAGTTCAGGAATTTGTTCATAGCTGCACATTCCCTGGCACAATCCTTTTAATGCAGGTTCTTGAGAATGAGTGTTCCAGTAATTTGACCCCCACAGTCCTAAACGAAAATCTGCGATCGCTTTCAAATATTTCTCTCGCTTGCGGCTAGCATCCCAGTTACCGATAAACGCAACATCATATACTGGGTTAGTCTGTCGTTTGGGAAAATGATATTCAACATCACTACAAAAGGCATGAAAAAAAGCTCTTTTTACACCCTTTTTAATTAAACACTCAACTAATTCTTGGCTCCAAATAAAAGCTGCATCCCACAAGAATAACCCTTGTTGTACCCAGTAATTAGTGTGAGTATGATGCTCATCTACTGGATTATCTGTAAAAAATACAAAGGCTAGACCATATTGCTGAAAAGCCAAAATGCTATCAGGATGAAGGAAAAGAGGAGAAATTACTAAAGTCAAATCAGGTTGGAATTGATTTACTATTTCCACTAATTTCTGATTTGCTAATCTCGCTAGTGGTTGCCATGCTAGCCGCCAAGCTACTTTATCCCACAAAGAACCAAAAGATAAACTAGATCTAGCTTCTTGCCAATTGAAATATTGTACTTCACAGCCATAGGCAGAAAATCCTCGCCCATAAACTTCTTCAGTACGTCCTATTTCCAGCGTGTCTCCAACTATCAAGATTTTTTTCATTTAACCTTTTACCTGCAAGTAATTTAAAGCTTGTTTGAGTCCCTGTAAATCTTCCTGATAGCTCCACTTTTGAATCTGTTTGAGGCTGATATCTCCTGCGGAAATACGGTTAGCGATCGCCCAACGAATTGCCTCTGCTAAAGCCTTAACATCTCCTACAGGATAAATTTGTCCATTTTGCCCCTTGTTCACCAAATCAGCCGCACATCCCACCTGATCGCTGACAACTACTGCTTTAGCAGCATTCATGACTTCATTAATTGCTAATCCCCAAGGCTCAAAACTAGAAGGTAAGACAAATACATCACACAAATCATACATGGCAGGCATTTCGGACTGATTCCGAAAACCCAAAAAGCGAATCGAATTCCAGCCTGTTTCCTTGGCTTGAGCTTCCAAAGTTGGGCGCAATACCCCATCTCCTACAAATAATAGGTAAGGTTCTGGCTCTTGCACACCATCGCATGAGAGTAACTTGTAGGCTGCGAGCAAATCCTGGGGACGCTTGACATCAATAAGCTTGGCTGCATAGAGAATAATTGGTCTACTTGGATCTAAATTCAGCGATCGCCGCAAATTCTCACGATTAGAACCTGCTAGCATTGCTTGCTTTTGGAAATAATCATTATCAACGGCATAAGGCACACAAAATAGGCGTTTCTCTTCAACCCCATAATTCTTGTAAAACTGTCGATTGAGGGTTCCGATATAGAAAAAACCAGCAGTTTTATCAAAAAGCCAGTCTAAAAATACTTTTTTTGCTCTTTTTTTAATCAGATGACTTGGTTCACTTAAGCTATTAGACTCTCCTCGGAGCAAAACTGGAATACCCAGGTGATTTGCTGCCAGCACTGCTTGTATACTAGACAGCCAAGACCATCCATGTACCCAAACAGCATCAAATTTTCCTTTTTGTAACTGCCTAGAAATATCTTTAGCAATTGGTTGTTGCAACCAACTTTGCGGTTGCTTAGAACCCCAACAGTCCAAAAAGTGGTAATCGTAACCCTCGGTTAGTGGTACATCCCACTCAATTACTCGTCCAAATCCTTGATCCTGATAAGCCTTTAAGGAAAAATCACTGTAGAAAAAAACTTTTAACTCAATTTCTGAGTCCTTGGCTATGAGTCGCAACAAAGGAGCCTGATACTGAATGGGATGGGAGACAAAGTAAGCTAAACGTAGCATTAGCAAAGTTGGATTTTAAAAGTATTCACAGCAGAGAGAATAAATACTATGAAATAGTTATACTATACGGTATTTATTCACTAGGACTTACGCACACTCTACGAATTCTTGGCGTTCTTGGCGTCTTGGCGGTTCGATAAATTAAGATTTTTGGCAACTTTTGCGTAAGTCCTGTTCACAACTAATTTGTGCTATGTGATGGTTTGATTGCCTGTACATAAAGTGAAAATGGGACACTTGGATTAAGATAATCCAAGCGTTGTAGAGGTAAAGACAGAAAAAACAAGGGTAATGCTGCTATATCTCCTAATTTCATTCTGACAGCTACTATTAATTTATCTAAAGCTACCAACAATGGAGAACCTAATCCCGCATTTTTCACAATTTCAAAACCTACAGGTTGTAACAGTTTTTGGTAGGTTTCTAATGTGTATCCATCTCGAACATGTCCCCCGTCTTCTGGTTCGTTCGTACGTCCTAAATTGTTATCAGGATGTAGGGCAAATGGACAGCACAGATGTAAAACACCTCCGGGTTTTAAAATTTCATAAAAATACTTAATAATCACATCATCTTTCTGTATATGCTCTAAAGTTTCACTACAAATTATTTGGTCAAATTTACGATTTACTTTTGGTAGATCATAGAGATTACAAACTTGGAATTGTAACCGTTCTGGATCGGTATTTAGTGCAGGAAAAAATGTATGCGCTTTTTGCACCTGTGTTGGATCGTAAGTTACACCTAATACACGATTACCGAGTTTGTAAGCCGCATAAGACAGCGCACCATTACCAAATCCAGCATCTAGTGTATCAATCTCTCCTGAGCGAAAGAATTTTGGTAGAAAGTAGCTACGACATCTTGTATGTAGGTCAACTCCAGGGAATAATAACCTCTTTACCCATATCTTTATCTGAGTTATTAAAGATTTTTTTTCCCCCGATATTAAACTGTTTTCCATCATGAAAATTCTCACCTTTCGTGACTATTCAATAGATTTACTAAATAGCTCTGCCCATTTTACTTTTTATGTTTAGATAATCTACTGTAGGGCAATGCTCAATGTCTCAACTGCATCAACTCATATTCATTAGCTTTAAAATTTCCCATACTCGGCTTTCCCAACTCCAATTTTTGACTAACATTTCTCTATATTTCAATGCAGATTGAAAATAATAGTAACGATTTTCCCATAGTTCTTCCCAAATATATTTCAAATTTTCTTGGCTATTCGTATAATCAATTGGGATTACGAAGTCAGAACCAAATATCTTTTCAAATTCAGGGTCTTTAGGAGCTTGACCAAGAATAACCGTGCCACTGGCGGCAGCTTCAAACCATCTACAAGTAATTGGACTAAACGTCCGAACTCTTTTGGGATGAGTTAACTCTACTGGCCAGGAAAAGGTAAAAAAACTGTGGGCAAGATGCCAGGCATATTGTCTATAATTCTCTAGGGTATCTAACTGCGGTTGTAAACCAGTAGTAGTTGTGTATTCGTAATATTTGTCAGTTTGCAAACAATATTCTCTGATACTTTTATGAACATTTTCTAATCGACGACCATAAGCCGAAAAAGCAATTAATTTTTCTTCTTTATTGACTGGTTTGAATCTGTCAAGTTTCACACCTTGAGCTACAGCATACCACTTTCTTTGTGTTTGCTCTTCCAAAAATGGTAGCGCTTCATGAAAGGAAGTGATAGCAAGATCCCATTTTGCTGATTCTAAAACCCGGCGAATCGAAGGTAGTTGCCTTTCAAAAGTATCAAATATGTAAAGGATTTTAATTCCTACATTTCGATCCCAATTTTTAAACAGGTCAAGGGGAAAGTTTTCTGGCCCCATAAGTATAACCCAAAGCACATCGGCTTTCAGATCACACTCAACTTTGGGAATCAAATTCCGCAAGCTAGCATATCGAGTTCCATGTGAAATGCGACTCTCAATAAACTTGGGCAATTTTCGTTTTGGCATCACTACTTTATTTCCATCTGTGATGCGAACTATCTCATCTTCAAAGTCTCTAAGCATTCCATATTCAAAACCGTTTAGAGTTGGGTCGGTAAGTACAATATGTTTTAAGTTCATCAGGCTTTTTTTTTCTGAAGCAGCGCTGTTTAAGATTGACAAAAGAGCAGAAATAACAGGCAATTTAACTAAGTTTAACTAACAGTCTTTGCTGCCAACTGTTGTAGATTTCCTCGAAAATGTCATCTAAGGATCTGGTAATGCTCCACTCCGGATAATGAGCCTGCATTTTGCTTAAGTCACTGATGTAGCAAATATGGTCTCCTTCACGGTTTTTATCTACATATTCATACTTCATCTTCTTACCACTGAGGGCTGCAATTCGTTCAAAAGCCTCTATAATTGAACAGCTGTTATGCCTACCACCACCTAAGTTATACACCTCAGCGCAGCGAGGATTTCCCCAAAAGGCATGAATAAATCTAGCTACATCTAGGGAATGAATGTTATCCCTTACTTGCTTGCCTTTGTATCCATAAATACGGTAAAGCTTGCTTTCCAGATTGCACTTAATCAGATAACTGAGAAATCCATGTAATTCTACACCACTGTGATTTGGCCCGGTGAGACAACCACCCCGCAGACAACAGGTTTTTATGCCAAAATAGCGCCCGTACTCTTGTACTATGACATCAGCTGCGACCTTAGAAGCTCCGAATAGGCTATGCTTGCTTTGGTCAATAGGGAAGTCTTCTGCTATGCCATTGTAGTAATCGAGATCGTCATATTCCCAACGGCTTTCTAGCTCCTTTAAAGGAATATTATTGGGTCTATCACCATAGACTTTATTGGTACTCATGTGAATGAACACGGCTTCAGGAGCATGTCGGCGAATTGCTTCGAGAAGATTGAGAGTACCAACAGCGTTAACATCAAAATCATCGAAAGAACGAGATGCTGCTAAGTCGTGGCTAGGTTGAGCAGCAGTGTGAACTACCATGTCAGGTTTTAAAGATTCTATGCAATTGAGAATTCCTTGGCGATCGCGAATATCAAGTTCAACATGTTGAAAGTTTTGATGGTTTTCTAAAAGACGTTTTTGGTTCCAGCGGGTATCACCTGCAGCACCAAAAAAATCGGCTCGCTGATTGTTGTCAATACCGTAAACTAGCCATCCTTCTTTGCAGAAGTAGTCAACAACTTCTGAGCCAATGAGACCAGAAGAACCTGTTACAAGTAATTTATTCATTGTTTTTGAACGTAATCCTATCTTAGTTATTTGTGAATTTAGTTAATGATTTCAGGCTAATTCTGTAGGCAACATCTGATGTTCATGCTCTATATTTATAATGGATATTTAATTCAGGCAAATACAACTAGTTCACTTTGACATCAGCATAATTTTGCCAATCGACGATATCTTTGATAGCTTGCCTAATACCTTTTTGTGTCGACGCATAAAAACGACATCTTCTTGCACCATATCGCAGACGCAAATATATTAAATATATCTTTGACGATCTCCAATTCTGCTTAGGCACTAATCTGCCTCGGAGATACTCCAGCATAATTCTTGAGTAAGATATTGCTTCTGTCAATTGCAGGAGATAATCTTCTTCAAGGCGTCTAGAGGGTATTAAATGAGTCAACTTTAGAGATGTAAACTGCCCTGTCCCCAAACCTATATCGCAGGCTGTAAATGCTAAGTCAAAATCTTCACAACCTATTAGCTGCTTACCCTTGCGACCCAAAATTAACCGTCTAGGATCATTACAAACTAATTCAACATACTTATCAACAACATTCTTACGGACACAAAGCCCTGCGCCACAAGGGATTGTTTCATTTTCACGATCCAAATTCGACCATTTATCTCTAGAAAATTCTCGACAAGCTAGATTTTGTAGATGATTTGTTAGATCGGGCTTTATCCATTCTGGAGGGTTATCTTCCAATGCAGCTATGATCTGCCCACCCCAAGCACCGATAATCGAGAAATCTTTGCTGATTTTTAAAGCGATATCTAAATAATCTGGGGCTAAAACATTGTCATCATCAACAATTATTAATAGTTCTGCCTTTGCCTCCTTAAATCCTGTTAACAAAGCATAATTCTTGCCCAATTTCTCCTCTCGAATATGACGAGCTTGAGAATGCCAGCTTAAATCTATTGCTGATGAAATAATCTGATTGCTGGCATTATCAATGAGTAATAGTTCCCATAAATTGGTTGGCAAAGTTTGAGACTTGAGTGCTTGTAATACGCTCTCAAGATAATCAAGTCGAGGGTTATGAGAACAGATAATAACACTAATATATGTTTTCATAGCAATTCCAACACCATTGCAAGAGTTATATAGGACTCATCTTTGATTTTTGAAAAACCAATTTGGCTAGAAGCTTGCCATACAAAGGTTTATTCCTCAGTATACTTAGCAAGAATCAAGTCGGATTCCTATAGTGCTATTCAGTAGAATGAGTGATATTTAGTGTATCTAAAAGTTTTTAAGATAGAAAATCACTATGCTCACTTAGTACACGTCACCACAAAAAGGGGTCGGAAATAAAAATTGCGATACCCAATTCATTGGGTAGCCCCCTTAAGGGTAGGGCTGTTTCATCCCCTA
This sequence comes from Nostochopsis sp., assembly GCA_051172755.1. Classification (GTDB taxonomy): domain Bacteria; phylum Cyanobacteriota; class Cyanobacteriia; order Cyanobacteriales; family Nostocaceae; genus Pelatocladus. The sequence continues at coordinate 325,990 of JBMNDX010000002.1, forward strand.
AAAAAATTTAATTTACAAGCGTATCAACCAAAAAAATCAGGTAGTTCAAAAATTTTATTTGCTCATGAGTTTGGCGATCGCACTTAAATTTACTCGTTGAAGCAGTAATTTTTCGATTACCAACTTCCTAAAATTTCTGGTTCATACTCTTGACAAAATCCTTATCTTAACGAATGAAACAGCCCTGGACCTTAAGGGGGCATTGCACTCTTTCGCTGCTCATTCCAAAGGTGAATTCCGTACCTCATTTATGGTGGGCTGTACTTAGGCAATTACTGCTATATAGGAATCGTACTTGAATATTGCTAAGTATACTGAGAAATAAACCTTTGTATAGCAAGCTTCTAACCAATTTGGTTTTTCAGAAATCAAATATGACTCCTATAGATACTCAAGCTACTTAATTTTTGCTCCTATAGTGAGACAACTGAATTTTTGAATAAGTCTACTGTAAAGCCACTTGGGTATCAAGAAGGTGATGTGACCCATCCGACCAAAGTTAGCCATTTTTATGTACTTAAACCAAATTGATAATCTTTTTTGTAATGGCATTAATTGTATAAAGTCTAAAATAATCTCATCAAAATCGACATTGTTTTGGTTTTGCGTCAAAATGACGTTAGGCAATAAGACATCTAGTTCATCAATAATCATTTGATCCCTGGCATTTGAGGCTACAGTTATCGGACTCACACCGGCAGCACGAGAGTATAGTTCTTCTAAAAAGCGCTGCCAGTTGTTTTCCATGTGTGTCTCTACAATTTTGCTTCTGGTTGCTTCCCCAAGGGATAGCCGGAAATCCTCATCTTCAATCAAGCGCGATAGAACTGCTGTGTAATCCTCAAGATTCAGCACACGAATCAGATTGCCAGTCAGACCAGGCATATCGGCACCTAAGATATCACATCCATCAGAGGAGTATGGATAGCGACTCACTAAGGGTGTACCATAGCTTCCAGCTTCCAACAACGATGTATTTGAGATCCAGGGGAAGGAATCAACATAAATGTCGGCAGCCTGGTAAAATAGTACTGTATCCTCAGTTTGTCCGAATACTCTGATTCTCCCCTGTGTTTGCTGGATAGCTGCTGACCAATTCTCGCTATCACCCGGACCAATAACTAGTAAAACAGCTTGATGATGCTTTTTAAGCAATGGAACATGTGCCTCAGCAAAACTGATACCGTTGATTGCTTTATACTTAAGTGACCTTGCAATGGAGAGGAGTATTATACTGTCGTTGGGAAGACCAAGTTGTCGCTTTGCTTCTGCGCGGGAGAGTGTTCTAGATATGGGACTCAAAATGATAGGAAGTAGGGCGTTGCGCTCTGCCTCAATGCCTCTGCGTTTTTTGGATAGGCGCATACCAGATTCGCGGAGATTAGCAACTACATCACTGACACCAACTCCTAACCAAATGCGCTCGTCAGCGTGATTCACAAAGATAACTGGTGGAGATTGCTCTTTATTCGCAAATGCAATGACTGGAATGATGTCTTCCATTGTATGGAGTACAACCAAATCCACTGTTGCGGCGATTTCGCGTAGCCGTTTGGCCCAGGAGATCAAACTTCCAATAGTTTTTTGCAGCACGTATATCTTTCCGTGACTATTGAACACGGTGTCTATAAACACTTTAGGCGCATCAGCAAGTGACTGCCGGGTCAACACAACTGAGTGCGATCTGTTATTATCCTGTTCAATCCATCGCCAAAGCATTCTAGAATGGCCGCCGATATCCCATACTGAAGTAGCAACATGCAATATATGCATAGGTTTTTCAGGTAATGAAGTTTTTTTACTGGGATGATAGTTACTTTTTATCGCTTTTTTTCCGATCGTGAGAAGGACATGCTCGAGTTCTAGGCTAACAAAAATACCGCAATGTCGTGTGAACGCATATGAAGCTGCTATGTCTGCATAGACTGCGGCCTCATTATACTTGCCGCGTCGCACTAGATCTTTCGCTTGAGCAACCAGACTGCTAAATTCATGAAAGTTTTGTTGAATGAGCTTGTTACCTTCTTTTCCCCCAAGGGTGAGTGTATCGTTAACTATTTTCTCCATATAATTCCTTTGCTATTTTAAAACGGCAATCACTCTATCCTGTTCATGCTCACTCATTTGATGAAACAGTGGCAAAATAATTGCATAATCCTGAGCTTGTTCACTTTCACTTAAGCGCTCACACATTCCTTGATACCAGTAATAATCATCAACATATTTTCTGAACATAACCTTTCCACAAAAAACGATCGCTCTCGCCAAAGAAAAGCGATCACCCTATTTAATCGTTTACTATTTATACTTTTACTTGATCAATTAACAAATTAAACTGAGAGCTTTACTTTTAATTTGTTCTTCTTCAATCTTTTCTTTGAGTTCATTATCTGTATATATCCCTTCCAAAGCTTCTAATGCTGCTTTTTTCATCGCTGTATCAAAGGCATCATTTAAAATTTCTTTCAATTCTTCTTCATTGGCATAACATCCACCGGATTTTCTCCGTTTGTTAACTCTTTTAATTTCTTTGCTAGCGTTATAAATAGAAAACTCCCAAGAACGGGTACTGCGTTTTTCCGCCTCTTGCTTGATTAAATGCAACAACAAAATTACCGCATAGCTATAAATCTTATTTAATTTATCTTCCCTTGACATCTCTTCAAGTTCATCTACAATTTCTAGGGCTTTATCATATTGTTTTTCTTCGATAAGTTGACGCAACAATAATAGTTCTTCCATAATTCTATTGTCCTTGTCTTCGCCCTAGACCCAAACGACTTGCCGTCAGAATAACGTAACTGCTATTTATAACCGTATTTATACTGACAGCTAAATTAGCTATCGCCTTTAAATCCTATTTTACAGAACAGGTGATGGAGTGATCGCCTTTCAATGGTTTGTAATAGCATTATCCCATTTGATTGTTTTTGCTGGGCGATCGCTCCACAGTTTTCACCTATGCGATCGCACCATTCAAACCTTTAATCCTCTATGATGCCTCAATAGGGGCATTATGACGAAAAATCCTTAACCGATTAGCGAAATTTCGCGTCTCTACATACGAAAAATCCTTAACTGATTAGCGAAATTTCGCGTCTCTACATACGAAAAATCCTTAACCGATTAGCGAAATTTCGCGTCTCTACATACGAAAATTATGACGAAAAATCCTTAACCGATTAGCGAAATTTCGCGTCTCTACATACGAAAATTATGACGAAAAATCCTTAACCGATTAGTATTGAAACCTTACAAACTTTTTTCAAAACCTCAACCACTCGATCTTGTTCCTGCTCGCTCATCTGATGAAACAGTGGCAAAATAATGGCACGATCCTGAGCTTGTTCACTTTCAATTAAGCGCTGACAGCTTCCTTGTTTGCAATCACAAGCATCGCCATCAATTCCACAAGACCAAGCTTCTATGCTGTAAGCTGGTTCTCGGTGGGCGCACATAATTCCGCGACGTGTCGATACTCCAGCATCTAACATCGACTGCATCACTTGCACTTGGTCACATTTTTCTGGCAACCTAACACAGAAACTCTGCCAGTTACTTTTTGCCCAAGCTGGTTCCGTCGGTAACTTCAATCCCGGCACATCTGCCAACATTTCCTGATACCGTTGTGCCAAATAACGCCGACGTTCGACAATTTCTGGAAGCCGCTTGAGTTGTTCCCGTCCCACTGCTGCTTGAATATCAGTCATCCGGTAGTTGTAACCCAGCATGGGATAAGACTCAAATATGACTTGTTTTGCTCCGTGACGCACAGTGTCAGGAACGCTCATCCCGTGTTGACGCCAGAGGCGAAACTGTTTATCCCACTCAGGGTTATTAGTAGTCAGCATTCCCCCATCACCAGTGGTGATCACTTTGCGAGGGTGAAAGGAAAAACAAGCAATATCACCGTGTGGTTTACCGATTTTCTCCCACTTACCGTCCCAGAGAATTTCACTAGCGATCGCACAGGCCGCATCTTCAATTACTGGTAAATTGTGACTGCGGGCAATGTCCAAAATAGGTTTAAGATCACAAGGCATTCCCATTTGGTGGACAATGAGAATAGCACGAGTGCGCTTACTAATCACATCTTCAATCAACATCGGGTTGATGTTGTATGTCTGTGGTTCAATATCCACAAACACTGGGATTGCCCCACAGTAGCGGATGCTGTTGGCAGTGGCAATATAGGAATGACTGACGGTAATCACTTCATCCCCTGGCTGTACTCCCAAAGCTAACAGTGCCAGGTGCAAAGCAGTTGTACAATTAGAAACAGCACAAGCATATTTTCCCCCTACATAAGCCGCAAACTCCTGCTCAAAAGCAGAAACTTCCGGTCCCTGCGTCACCCATCCAGACATAATTACACGCCTAGATGCCTCTGCTTCGGCTTCACTCATCCAGGGTTTGGCAATCGGAATAATTTGTATCTTTTCAGACATTGCTTATTTCCTTCATCTGCTTTTCAGAACGCCACCAATTTACCAACCGACGTAACCCCTCTTCTAAAGACACCTCTGCTTCAAAACCTAATAATTTCTGAGCTTTGTTGACATCTGCAAGTCGGCGCTGTACGGGATTAACTTTGCGTTCTGGGCCATATTCTGGCTGCAAGTCCGATCCCATTACCTTAGCCAAGCTATAGGCGAGGTCATTCAAACTACTTTCGACGCCACTAGCAACATTAAATACCTCATCTGTCACATCGGCTTTAGCAGCTAAAATATTGGCTCTGGCAATATCTTCAATATACACAAAGTCCATAGTCTGCTTACCATCACCAAAAATTAGTGGCGATTGACCTGCGGCGATCCGATCCATCCACCGGATCAGTACTTCGGTGTAAACACCGTAAATATCCATACGCGGTCCATAGACGTTGAAGTAGCGTAAAGCTACATAGTCTAAACCGTACATCTCGTAAAAACTACGTAATAATCCTTCATTAAAGACCTTAGCTGCACCATAAAGGGTACGGTTATTATAAGGATGATGAGATTCAGTGGTGGGGAAATTTTCTGCCATCCCGTAAATAGAAGCAGAAGAAGCGGCGACTACTTTTTTGACTTTAGCGTTGACTGCGGCTTCCAAAACATTAAACGTGCCATCAGCTAGCACTTCCAACGCCAAACGAGGTTCTTCAGCACATTGAGTAATGCGGATTGCTGCTTGGTGAAAGACATAATCTACACCTTGCATCACTTCCCCCAAAAGTTTTTGATCCCGAATATCGCCTTCAACAATCACCAAAGGACCATGTTCTTTTGTCCAAGCCAGGTTTGCTAGTCGTCCGCGCGTGAAATTATCCAAAACAATAATTTCCGCGACTCCCTCGTTAACTAGCAAATCAGCAATATGGGAGCCAACTAAACCTGCACCACCTGTAATTAATACGCGACTATTTTGCATTTTCTTTTAGTTTAATTATTTCCCTTTTTTGTTTGTAGTGAGGACTTTAGTCCTCAGAGGATGCTTGAAAAGTCTCATGTCATACTTACCTTGGCGATGTTCGCCCTGCGCGGCTACACGAGACTTTACCCACGAAGGTGGGTTTTAAACCCTTAATTTTTCGTTAGTCCGCGCAGGCGGACTTAGTTTGTGTAGTAGCGACTTATATTCGCCCAATACTTTTCAAACATCCTCTCAAAATAAGGACTAAAGTCCTTACTACGAACTTAAAATAATATGCCGTCGTACTAGACAGAGAACGCAAACTTCTCGAATGGAAACTCCATTACTCGCTCCATCTTGCCGCTTTTCACATCTACCGTAAACAAGGCATTGTTTTTCCCACCCTTATCAGTATTAAGGGCATACAATTGACCAGAGGAAGAGAAGTTCAAGTCTTTAAGATCGTTGACTACAGGGTCTCCTTCAAAACTCAGTGTGGTCAGTCTCTGAATTTTGACCTTACCGGTAACTGTGGCTTTCTCCTGCAAGTTCATCGAGATTAAAAAGGGGATACCATCTGGACCAATCTCGGTTGCGAAAATATTTCCCTTTGGATCTTGGCATAGATTAGCGAATCGATAGTTAGGTGACAATGGGGGTAGAGCCAGATCATCCTCAGAAAGAATTTTCCCGGTTCTAGAATCGATCGTTTTGAACGCAAAAGGTGGGATACCCTCAGTTCCCACTATGCACAAAAATTGATCTTTGGAAAGGCTTAACAAGCTTTCAATAGTCTGATCGGCAGTCTCTAAATCTAGAACTTTTTTCGATCTGAATTGAGAGTTTTTAGCACCTCCAACAGTATAAATGAGATGATTGAAATAAGCACTTCTCGTGTGAGAGACTGTAGAAACTACTAGATTCCCATCTCCAAGTGCTGTCAATTTCGTAATCCGATCAGAGTCACCAGTAAAGAAGGCCCGATTTTTTTTCCGTACAGACGATGGATTGTCCACAGATTGAGATGACACATTTGTTCTAGAGACAACCTTTCTCGCCCTCATATCAGCAGTGCTCAGTTCAACTGACGGAGTTTGGTCTTCCCGATTTTGAGCCGATACGCGATTTTGAGCATTGGATGTAGATGTACTAGGAAGGCTTACTCCATAAAGAACCTCCTCACTCTTCTCATTATTTTGAGCAAGCGCCTTACTAGAGAGATCCGCAACAATAGTGGTAGTCAAACCAGCAGCCGCCAGCTGGGTAAATTGTCGGCGTTTTAATGGTGTCACGATACATGCTCCTTGTGGGATACACTGAATAAACAGAGGTGTAGGAGTGTGGAGGAGAAAAAAGTGTTTATTTCATTCGTCGCATTTGGTGCGCCGCCTGTTGGGTGCTTTTAAGGAACAGTGAGGCTTGCATTTGGCGTTTGGGGTCTAGCTCCCATGTCTGCTAAAATATTGACAGTTATTTGCTTGGCACGATTATCTTCCCTCGCCGGGCTGACACCATCACTATCTAGTCCCCAAGCCCACTGAACGGTGCCGGATGCAAAAACTTTAGCTCCACTACTGGCCGTGTAGCGAACTGAGTGAGCCTTGGTAAAATCCTGGTCAGCAGGAAGGGTCTTTTCTCCATCTGGTTCGTCGAAGGTTGGCAATAAGCTAGCAGGAACAACTGTTGACTCGGACAAGGTGACGAGATCCGAAGGACTAGAACCATTATCAACCTTAAAATCCCATTCATAGCCCACTAACAGAGCCAGCTGATCCCCATCTTTGAGATCCGTGTTCTTATAGTAAGGATCGTTGGAGTTAGTGACGACATAGTTATAACCACCGTAGATATCTGAAGTATCGCTACCGTACATGATTCCTAATAAAGCGTTTTCCGGTCTTTGGTTCTGGACGCTACGGAATTTATTAGTGGCTGCTGATGCCCCTGGATTCTCGGTATCTAAATCCCAACTTTGTTTGTAGCACGCCATCACTCGGTCTGGCTTCACTTGCCCAGCAGCAGAAGTGGAGTTTTCAAACCTCACTCGCCAATAGCAAGTATTGGAAGAGAAAAATCCCAAATTAATTTTGGCATTGCGGCCAGCCTCAACAGCATCGCGCATTTCTTTAGACCAATACTCATCGTGGCCTACAGACAGGAATACTTTGTGATTGCTGGGATTGAGCAATGTTTGCCCGTTGGTGTGAATCTGCATGTTGTCGGTGTAGGTGACATTGTAAGCTTGAGATTCCAGCCAGCGCACCATATTGTATTCCCATCGCAGGGGTGTATTAACCTCGTTTGGATTGGTTGCCTGGGAAAAGGGTCGGTCGTAGGAAACCTTGTAAGCTCTCTGACCGCCAATACTGTTATAGTCGTACAAGCTGTAACTCCCAGTCGAACTGTAGGCTAGAACAGTAGAAACTGCACTTTGGAATAAGATATCGGCAGTGCTGCTATCATCCCGGACAACAAACCACACGTGCGCCACTTTACTAGTCGCCTGATCAGTCAGCTTGGCAATATAAAGACCGCTAGTCCAGTTACTGTCTATTTGCAAGACGTAGGAAGTGGTCCAGTTACACTCGACTAGCTTGGTATTGGAATCTAAGGTACAGTCAGGTTGGGTAATGCCATTGAGTGGGCCGCTGCTGGCCATCAGCCTTCCTCCTGTGCCACCATAGTAGCCCAGGCGATATACGTCGATAGTATACTGTCCAGCTTGTCCAAGAGAAACCTTAATGTCCAGCGATCCTCCCTTATTGACATTGGTTGCTGATGCGTAGCCAGCGATCTCGCCACTGGCTTGGTTGACAAGCTTCCAGTTAGTTGTGCCAGTATTTTGGTTTTCCAAATAGATGGGATTGGGATTGGCCGGAGTTGCCGTCGCCAAGAAGGTGGTACTGCCGATGCCTACTGCTGTCGCGGTTACTATCACCCCGTCAGGTGCACTAGGAACAGTCCCCAGTGTCAAGGTGGTACTTGCTTCACCACTAGCATTAGTTACTGCACTGGTGGGTGAGACTGACCCACCACCACTGAGAACGGCAAAGTTGACTGTGACTCCTGATTGAGGACTGTTTTGAGCATTTACGACTCGCACGACTAGGGGATTGGGTAGAGTTGCTCCCGTCGCGCCACTTTGATTATCTCCACTTACTTTAATTAAATTACTGCCGACAACAAAGGTGATATCCCGATAATAGTTACTATTCTGGTAAGAACTGGTTGGGAAAGAATTCGGATTGACGTTGTACACTCCATTGTTGCCATCAGCTACTGAGCTAAGATCACCATTGACTATGGAGCTTCCCAGTTCATTATTGGTTATGACATAATAGGCGTTGACGTTGACAGAGACAACATAGGTCGTGTTAGCTTGAATGCCAACTGGCGTTTCTAGAAGTTGTTCTTGCCAGCCAGAAGCAGTCTCATTAGTAAAAGTTACGCTTGCTAGAAGAGTTCCCGTTGCCGTCCAGATTTTGCCAATATGAGTCCCTGTCTCGCTAGAGGCCTTCCAGAAGCGAATAGCGTTAATTTGTCCTCCTTGAGCACTGCGGAATTTCATCCCTAATTCGTAGGGAGCGTTATCAGTTAAATTCGCATTGCTTGGGACTTGAGTTGTGAAGATATTTTGACTGTTAACTGATGGGTTGGCAGTAGCAGTAAAGGTTACGCTACCTATGTCGGTTGCCGTAGCACTGACAGTATTAGTCACAGCACTTGTTGCCCCAGAAGCAGTTCCCAGTGTTAAGGTGGTACTAGCCTGACCGCTAGCATTCGTTTGTGCGCTTGTAGGCGAGACTGACCCCCCGCCAGCAGTAACGGCAAAGTTGACCGTGACCCCTGACTGAGGATTCCCAGCATCGTCTTTGACTTCTACAACCAAGGGGTTGGGCAGAGTTGCTCCTGTCGCACCAGTCTGATTGTCACCGCTAACTTTGGTAATCGTTGGCAGGGAGACAACCACAAAATTGATGTCACGAAAATAATTAGTATTCCGGTAGGAATTGCTTGGGAAGGCTCCTGGAGTTCCATTAAACACCCCATTGTTACCGTCTGCTACTGAACTCAGATCTCCATTGGTTATGGAGTTGGCGAGTTGATCATTAGTGAAGACATAATAGGCGTTGACGTTCACACTGACTACATAGGTTGTATTAGCTTGAATGTCAACTGGGGTGCTGAGAGCCTGCTCCTGCCAGCCAGAAGCAGTCTCATTAGAAAAAGTTACGTTTCCCAACAGAGTTCCCGTTGCCGTCCAGATCCTGCCAGTATGATTTCCTGTTTCGCTAGCGGCTTTCCAGAAGCGAATGGTAGTAATCTGTCCTCCTGTTGTGCTGCGAAATTTCATGCCTAATTCGTAGGGAACGTTATCAGTGAAATTTGCAACGCTTGGGACTTGATTGGTAAAGAGGGTTGTCATAAACTGAAATTTCTACGCTTAGAAGTAATTTACCTCATTAAGAACATTTAACACTGAATTTTAGAGCAAATTTGAATAATTCGCGATTATTTTGCATAAGAATTTTTTAATTTTGTAATTTCTTCTTCAAGAATTTTAATACGACTTAGTAAATCAGACTTACTTAAACCTAAAGTGCTTTTGACAGACTTAATAATATTTGCGGCTGCTGTTTTTATTTCCCCTTCCCATTGCACTTCAAAAATTCGGAGAACGCCATCACCTGTTAGAACATCAACATAACCTTCTGATTTCGATCTGCAAATAATTCGACCTGGAATACGTCCTATATAAGTAGGGGGATGATCGACTGGCTTTGCTTGCCAAATTAATAATTTTTTTCCCTGGAAATAAGTGTAAGCACCAGGAAAAGGAGAAACTAATGCTCGAATGAAACAGTCTATTTTTCTAGTAGATTTTGACCAGTTAATTTCGCCGTCTTCTGGCAAACGAGTACAACAATAAGTTGCTTCAGAGTTTTTTTGTGGGAAACCTTCATAGCCATGCAAGGCTTTGACAACTGTTACTCCTAAATACTGTCGTTGAATTTCATTGAGGTCGTTATATATATCAGCTACCGTATGATCAAAACGAATCGGAATTAATTGTTGAAATAAAATATTTCCCTCATCTAATTCCGGTGAAATTTTATGAATAGTGATTGCTGCACAAGGTTCATCATTGATCATTGCCCAATTAACATTGGCACGACCCCGATATTGTGGCAAAGGCGAGTAATGAACATTGATAAAAGCAGACAATTTAATTAGTTCTGGTGGTAGGATTTGGTGATAAGAAGAAACTACTACACAATCTGGCTGCAACTTTAAAATTAAATCTTTAATTGCTGCCTGTGAAGTATCTATAAATATAGGGATATTATTCTGTTGTGCTAAGTTAACAACTGGGTCATCTGTATCCGATTCAGGATCTATATTTCTTACTATTCCTTGCACTTTGCAATTAGAAATTAAAGATTCCAAGGCAGTTAAAGTTGTCGAACCCAAACCGATTAAGAGTACATTGATCATTTACTTACTGGGCAAAGGGGATTGGGAGTTAAGTGAGCAGTCTAGATCGTCTTTTTTATAGATTTTTTGATACATGGTCGTGAGAGGATGTTTGAAAAGTCTAATTTAATTACTAGCCCTGGCGACTAGAAGTCGCGGCTATACATACAAAACCCGCCTGCACGGGTTAATTTCGTTTGAAAATAAGATTAAAATTTACAGCAGTTGCACAAATTCGAGAGATTCCTGATTTAACTCTGAAAATTGTTGTTTCCAGATCACTTCAGCAGCTTTCAATCCTCCTGTTTGCAGGCGAATGATTGGTTCTGGTCCCACTCCCGATGGCAAGATAGCCATGTGTCCTGATTTTGGCTCTATTTCTGGCCATACAGGTACGTTATGGGATAAAAAAGCAGATCGCTCAATATCTCCCCAGTATTGAGCTACTAGCACCCCTGGCCAATATTTGGCAATCATCGCTGCATCTTTTCCAGATAGTACTGGTTCTTGTCGTGGTTGCAGAGCCACCAAAACAGCATCGTAGATTTTGTCTCTAGGGGCTGCTGTGAGACTGTCAACTGTGTCTACGATCGCACCAGCGTTTATCAATCCACGTTCTATAAACGAACTAAAAGGGTTATCACACAACAATAAAATGTTGTTTGTGTAAACAGCAATACCAGCATCTAGTAACAGCTTAACCGCCATAATACCTAGAAACGAAAAAACATCTACTGCTGGATGCCGTTCATTGACACCTACAACCTGGATACCTCGTTGACGACAAACATAAAGATCCACATCCTCTGGTCGAAATTCCCATGCTTCGTACATTAAGGCAATGACTGCGGTGGGTTTCATCCAGCCAATCATCTCTGCATCAAGAGGACGTACATGTCCACTATTGGTGATCATGTCTGCTTGGGCGACAACATTTTTTGTTTTCTCGCTGAGAAATTCAATGCGATCGCTCACCCCTGCAATTTCTGCTAGTTCTTGCGTCTGTTTTATTACATTTTCTACAGTGCCATAACGGCTACTACGGGCAAGTGCAAACACCTTTTCTGCCCCTGCCATAGCTGCCAGTACAGGTGTGACTATATAAGCTCCAGTCGCAGCTTCTGTCAGAACCTTCAGGTTCTCAAGTTGCAGGTTGCAGCGTTTAATTGACTGCTGCATCAGGGTGACAAGACGTTGGGAATTCAAACCAGGGCGGCTGTCGTTCATTATACTGTCACTCCCTGAAGAATGCTTTGGAGAGTTTCGGCAATGATATGAACCTGATCTGTTGTGAGTTCAGCATACATGGGTAGTGAAAGTTCTTCCCTAGCTGCTAGTTCTGAATGAGGAAAATCCCCAGGTTTATAGCCCAAATCTGCGTAAGCTGCTTGTAGGTGTACGGGAATAGGGTAGTGAATGCCTGTTTGAATACCCTGTGCGTTGAGTTGTTGTTGCAGTTTTTCTCGTTGAGAAGTACGCAATGCATAAACGTGGTATACATGGTAACTGTAGGGCATCAGGGTAGGAATGGTGACACCAGAATCTGCCAACAGGTGGTTATACGTTGCTGCGTGTGTCCTGCGCGCTTCTGTCCACTGATCTAAATAGCGTAACTTGACCCGTAAAATTGCTCCTTGTACCCCGTCCATGCGGTAGTTATAGCCCTTGAGAACATGATGATATTTGCTTTCTTGTCCCCAATCACGCAACATACGCATTGTTTTTGCATATTCGGGATTATTGGTGACGACTGCACCACCTTCACCGTATGCACCTAGATTTTTGCCTGGGTAAAAACTAAAACAACCAACATCCCCAATACTACCTATCCGTTGCCCTTTATATTCTGCCCTATGTGCTTGTGCTGCATCTTCAATAACGATTAAACCATGACGACGAGCAATTTCCAAAATTGCATCCATGTCTGCGGGTTGTCCATACAAATGAACTGGCAAAATGGCTTTAGTTTTAGGTGTGATGGCTCGTTCAATTTTCGTGACATCAATGGTGTAGGAAACGGGGTCAATGTCTACAAATACGGGTGTCGCCCCGGTATACACAATTGCCGCAACCGTCGCCACAAAAGTGAAAGGTGTAGTAATGACTTCGTCACCAGGACCAATACCAGCTGCCAGTAATGCTAAGTGCAGGGCGCTAGTTCCTGTATTTAAAGCTATACTGTAATCGGCATTGCAATAGTCAGCAAATTCTTGCTCAAAAGCTGTGACTTCACTGCCCAAAATAAATTGGGTACTTTCCAATACCTTAAGGACAGCAGTATCAATCTCTTCTTTAATACTTAAGTACTGGGCTTTTAAATCTACAAATGGAATCATACTGCGACCTGTGCTGAATTCAGTTCAACTAATTGACCATGCTGCTTCATAGACTGGGTAGCAGCTTCAAGAATTCTTACTACTTGCAGTCCGGCTTGACCATCGGTAATGGGGCGATCGCCTGTTTTAATACAATTAATAAAGTGCAATCCTTCTGTCCGTAGTGCTTCCGTCATATCTAAATGGGGAGACCACATATCTCCTGTGCGATAACCTATCAACATTTGATATACGTTTTCAGGAGAATTATTGCCATTGAGTGTAATGCCTTTGTCGTAGATTTTGACTTTTTCGCTAGGTTCTAAGTCATCGTAAACAATCATGCGTTGACTACCACCAATCAGTGTGCGGCGTACTTTCACTGGTGCTAACCAGTTGACATGAATGTGAGCAATTAAGTTACTTTCAAAGAACAAGGTCAAATAGGCTATATTTTCCGGTTCTCCAGGAACATGACTTATACCTGTGGCCGAAACGGCATAAGGTTGAGATGGCAATACATAGTTCATAATTGAGAGGTCGTGGACTGCCAAATCCCAAATTACATTGACATCATGTTGGAAGAGTCCCAAGTTGACGCGCACAGAATCATAGTAATAAATATCACCAATGGCATTGGTAACTACGAGATCCCGCATTTTACGCACTGCACCCGTATAGACAAAGGTGTGATCCACCATCAATACTAAGTTGCGTTTTTCTGCTTCTTCAATCAGCCGCAGAGCTTGTTCTGAACTGACGGTGATAGGCTTTTCTACCATTACGTGCTTACCAGCCTGTAATGCAGCCAAAGCCAAATCAAAGTGCGTAGACACAGGTGTGGCGATCGCGACAGCATCTATTTTGGGGTCGTTAAATATATCGCGGCAGTCTGTTGTAATATCTACTTTGGGGTATCTTGCTTGTACCTTTGCCAATAGTTCTAGTTTAAAATCGCTGACTGTTTTGACTTGTGTTCCGGGAATTTCAGCAAAGTTTCTGACTAGATTCGGACCCCAGTATCCGTAACCGATTATACCTATATTAATGTTGTTACCCATTTTTTTCTTAATATATACATTTTTTTTGTGAATGAAATTTTTACTATGCATAAATGCAACGCCCGTAACTTTTAAATTAGGGGTTACAGGTGCTTTGAAATTTCATTGGTTTTCTAATTTTGGTATTACTACTGATTGATTAGCTACAAATACTAGCTGTCATTTCTGTATTTTGGGAGCGATCGCGTACATCACCAATCACACGAGCAGGTACTCCCACCACAATTGCATAATTGGGGACATCACCAGTAACTACAGCCCCAGCGCCAACGATGGCTTTTTCTCCGACTGTTACACCTGCTAAGATGGTGGCATTGCTACCAATAGATGCACAGCGTTTAATCCGTGTCTCTACAATATCCCAGTCATCATCTGTTTTTAAACTACCATCTTCATTTGTGGCACGGGGGTAAAGGTCATTAGTAAACATCACACCATGACCGATAAACACTTCATCTTCTAAAATGACACCTTCACAAAGGAAACTGTGTGATGATACTTTACACCGACTGCCTACGGTGACATTTTTCTGGATTTCCACAAATGTACCAATCTTCGTATCATCCCCAATGATGCAGTTGTATAGGTTTACAAGTTGGGGATGAAAAATTTTCACATTCTTGCCTAATTTAACATCATCATTTATTGGCATTTTTTATCTCTTTTAATTAATATTTTTCTCCAGTTTTCCAAACCGCATCTTCTAAGTAAGTACATTCATTAGCTTCCCATTGATACTCTGGACGTTCGTTCTTATGCATAGTGACTTCAAAAGAGCAAATTTCCCTAAGATTTTCCAGCAGAGTCTCGCTACGACGTTCGGAAAACCATGTTGTTAAGGTGTACGAACCCATGTAGAGCCTGAATTTCGGTATCTGACATCGTACAATAAAAGTCCCAGATTCTCGACGAAAGGGAGCTTCGGGATCGCAAAACCAGAAAATACAAATAGGTTGTTGTAATGCACTTACTATCTGAAATGAGAACCACAGACTTTCATGAGGTTTTGTGATGTTTAGAGCAAACTCAAATGTAATCGCTTCTCCCCAAGAATGAATTCCTTCTCCTTCAGAAGTATGTACCCGCACCCAAGCTAAATAATTACCTGTTTTGTTTGCAGGAGCTTGGTAATAGCCAGGTTGTTCGGAATCATGTTTTTGCCCTGTAAGATATAACTGCACTGCTTTGGTGGTACTACCATCAAACTGAATATTACCTTTAGAAAGTAATATGCAACGTTTGGTTAGTTGGTTAATAGCCTGCATACTATGGCTGACAAACAAAACTGTCCGCCCTTCTTTGGTCGCGACATCCTCCATTTTCCCTAAGCATTTCTTTTGAAATGCGGAATCGCCCACTGCTAGCACTTCATCTACAATGAGAATTTCTGGCTCTAAGTGAGCAGCAACGGAAAAAGCAAGGCGCACATACATTCCGGAAGAATAGCGCTTGACTGGTGTATCTAAAAATTTTTCTACTTCCGCAAAAGCAACTATTTCATCAAACTTCTTTTTGATCTCAACTCTACTCATCCCCAAAACAGAACCGTTGAGGAAGATGTTTTCTCGTCCTGTAAGTTCTGGGTGAAATCCCGTCCCTACTTCTAAGAGACTTGCTATCCGCCCTTTGATAGCGATCCTTCCCTCCGTTGGTTCGGTAATGCGGCTCAGAACTTTTAAGAGTGTCGATTTTCCGGCTCCGTTGCGTCCAATCACACCAATGGCTTCACCCTGCTGAATTTCAAAAGAAACATCTTTTAATGCCCAAAATTCTTCACGACTGGGGTTAGATATTTTTTTGGAATCGGGCTTCATCAAGCTCTTTGTCAGAGATTTAGCTCCATCAGCAATTACATCTCGTAGAGCCTTATAACGGTAGCGGCCAGAGTTGTCTTGTTGGTGAGCAATAATAAATTTTTTACCCAGATTTTCTACGCGAATCATAGTCTCCGACATCTGCTCTGTCCCTTCCTAAATTACGTCAGCAAACGTCCGTTCCATTTTGCGGAAATACCAAATTCCGCTTATGAGTATCAGAACAACTAGTCCCAGTGATAATAGAAATCCTGGCAAATAGATACTGTTTTCTTTTCCCAAAATTGCCCAGCGAAAACCATCAATTACACCCACCATTGGATTTAATGAGTAAAGTAATCGCCACTGTTGTGGTACAACACTGCTGCTAAATCCCACAGGGGATATATACAAACCAAACTGCACAATAAACGGTACTATGTAGCGAAAATCGCGATATTCAACATTTAATGCTGCCAACCACAAACCCACTCCAATTGATGCTGCGAAAGCAATCAAGATAAACAATGGTAAAGTTAAAATTCGCCAATCGGGTACAAAGTTATACCATGCCATTAGTCCTAGCAGTATCATGCCAGAGATCATGAAATCTACAAAGCTGACTACTACTGCGCTAATTGGTACTATCAAACGGGGAAAATATACTTTAGAAACTAAGTTGGCATTTGAAATGAGGCTGTTGCTGCTCTCACTCAGAGCATTGGCAAAAAACTGCCAAGGTAACATAGCAGCAAAGACAAGTATCGGATATGGTACTCCTCCCGAAGGCAATTTTGCTAGATTTCCAAATACAAAAGTGAACACTACCATCGTTAAAAACGGTCGGATCAATGCCCAGGCTATCCCGATCGCAGTTTGTTTATAACGTACCAAAATATCTCGCCAAGCAAGAAAATATAGTAACTCCCGGTAGCGCCAAATGTCTTGCCAATATTGACGTTCACTCCGTCCAGCCTCAATCACTAATTCTTGATGAGAGGCGATTTCTTGACTACTCATAATTGTTTGTTGTGTTGTTAATACAACTGATATTTTTGATTGACGCTATTGAGATAGCAGTCAGATTTTGGACAGAATACAAGTAAGTTGGCGCTAATATTTATAGCTATGTTAAGAAATTTAAATGTAGGGCTTGTTATGCCGTACAGCTAATTTATATTTCTTCATATATATTGAATTTTTTTCGCCGACTTAACTTATTACTTAGCTCTTCGTTTTGAATGTTTATGATTACGATCACACCTTATCTACAATTCGACCTCCAATAGTAGAAATGAAGGTTGCGTTGGAGGGACTGAGATCAAAAGACCATCGAAGCCCAACTCCTAAACAAATAGCAATCTAGATGTTTTTAAGTAAATTTAATTTTCCTATTGATCAAGCAAATAAAGGTATGTAAATACAAAACAGTGTTGCTGTCTTTTAATAACTATTGAAAATTTTCATGTTTGGTTGTAAAGCACAGTCAATTACCGTAATACTAAACTGTTAAACATCATACATTATCCAGGTTGATATATGATTTATTTTTTACGTGTCATTGTGAAAATAAAACAAAGTTCAAACACAAAATATTAAATACATCAAGCAAATATTGTTGTTGTCTGATCTGCGTTTGAACCAAGTATCTATCTATTAATAGAACTCCTACTAATTAACGCTTGATTCCTAGTTTCATTTATCCGAACTAATACTTCGCTGCAATACATCTAAATATTGTCGAGATATGATCTCAGGTGTATAGTGCGATCGCATATACTGACGACCATCCTTACCCATACGCTTTGCTAATTCCCGGTCTTGACTAAGTAGGCGAATAAACTCAGCTAAACCATGACTATCTCCATTTTCAAAGGTCTCACCACAATTGGCTTCTCTAATCATTTGTCTCAGGTATGAATACTCAGAACAAATGACTGCAACTGGTCGCCCTGTTGCTAAGGCTGGATAAAGTTTACTAGGAGCAACCAAACTTTCCATACCCTCATCAACACTGACTAGAGATAAGTCACCAGCTGTGAGAGAGTAAGGCAATATTTCTTTGTCTTGATAAGGCAAAAATACAAAATTTTTTAGCCCTAAGTGATTTACATCTCTAATTAATTCTTCTTGTTTTGCTCCACTACCAATAAACACAAACTGAATTGGTTCATCTTGCAGTAGTTTTGCAGTCTCCAAGATAGTATCCATATCGTGACAACGACCCATGTTACCTGAGTAGAGCACAGTAAACTTATTGACTAAGTTATGCTTCCATGCAAACCAGTTTTCTTTTTTGGCAATGGGTACAATTAAATCAGGATCTCCCCAACTGTGAATTACAAACACCTTATCTGCGATCTGTGGACAAATAGCAGTCACTCGCATTTTCATTGCTGGACTGAGAACTATGATTGCTTCGGCTTTTTGCCAAACTAACTTATTTAGTTTTCGCCAAAGCTTTGCTATCCAATGGTCTTTGGAGATTACATTCAGAGCGATCGCGATATCTGGATAAAGGTCATAGAATATGCAAACATAGGGAAGTCTAAACCAGGTATGAGCAAGATATCCCAGAATTGGCAAAAATGGTGGTGCTGTGGTCAATAACAATAAGTTAAAACGACGACCATTTTTCAGTAAATGAAGTGCAGCGCGCAAAGTAAATAGAACTCCATTGACTGCTTTACCTCGAATTCGCCCTGGCCAAAGTTGAGCAGTGCGCGATCGCTGCACTAGCACTTTACCTAAGTGCTGGATTGATGGTGCATGAGAAGATTTAAAAGCATATCCTGGTTGACTTGTAAAAACTTCTATCTCTACCCCAAGATATCCCAATTGTCTGGTAAGTTCTTCTAGCAATTGTCCTGTAGCTGCGTAATCTGGAGGAAAAAACTGAGTCATGACCGACAATTTGACCATTTTTTCAGTTTTTAACAACTGCTCACTTTTAGCTTCTGATTTATCTGAAAGAGTAGAACTAGATAGAAACAATTTTTGATTAATCCATTTACTGAGTGTCATCGGCTATGATCCTGTAGAAATATTTTTCTAGATGCCGTTTTTAATAGAAGAAGGCAGCAAAATACACATTACTGAATAAGTACATCATGAATATTCCAGTATTGAATACAACACAAGCAAATCAAATAACTATTTGTGAGGTATCTTCAAAATACTTACGGCAACTAAATAGAACAATTAATTTTTATATAACAATATACAAGTATTTTCCCGTGGATTTGATTATATAGTTCTTTAGCTGTCAGATTAATCTATTTTGCATAAAATAGAAGTATTTTTATATAAGTTTCAACGAATCTTTAAAAAGTAAACTCATTGCATTATTCTCGGTAGATAGGCAGCAAAAAATGAGACGAGTAATATTGTGCGTCAATCAATCTCGCCATACAAAATATTTCAAATAATGGTAGGTATTTCTCAAGCAGATACAGCACCTACAACAGAAGCTGTAAGATAACTAATCAATTCTCACTCAATCAGCATTATTTAATTTTTAAACATGGAAATATCTCCAAGGTTCACAGATATGTTTAATACACAAACTGTAACTCTAAAAAAATACTAAATCAGCGTCATTGATTTTAAGCTGTTAGGCATTTATTTTGATCGCCCATAAGCCTTGCTGTAAGGGTTTTAGACTTCAAAAATCCCAATTTAAATGTGTGTCAGCTTATCTTATCTCAAAATATCTATCTAAATGCCGCTAAACTTCTTTCAGTCATTAGAATAGAGTAAAAACACTTTGTATTGTTAATTGTATTTTTTTGATGCCAAGCCAAGTAAGTCGGCACAAATGAAAGCTAACTAATGAGACAGCGCGTTAGACACTACACCAAAGCTGCTTCGCCTTTAGCGGCTTCAAGACAGAGTACACCTAAGGGTTGGGTTCGTCATTTGTGATTGGTAAGGGTTTTAGGCATGTTTCCTTTTCGTAATTTATAGTTATATTTATTCTCGCCAATTTACTTAGATGTAAGTCAATTATTAATTGGGGGTTTTCTAAGAGTATAGGTTATTACCGATACTTCTTTAGATAGTATAAGCTTCCAGATTTATCTGTGGAGTCAACTCAAAATCCACGCATCCCAAATCTAAAATCGAATGACTTGGTTAATTTTATTCTGCATCCAAAAACAAAGGCAGTTTGGTTAAAGGAGTTGGCATGTGCAGTATCAAAAGTATAGAAGCACACGACAAACAAACCTACTCTAATATCAACTCTCTTTGAAATTATGATGTTGTTATTTGTTTATTTGATGCATTAAAGCAACAGTTCCTTAAAAATTATGGCAATATGCGTTTTTAAGGTTCTGTATTTTTTACTTCTCTTAACTTGAAAATACCCGAAGACACAGATCATCACTTTGGTCTTTATTATGTCATAACAATCGATTTGCATGTGTATACTAGCATGTTTTCAATTTATTCTTCTATATTAGACGATGAGGGTAATATGTTATTCTTATATTAAAAATGATACACGTAATAAAAAATACATATTTTGTCGCCATGTAAGCATTCTATTTGCAAAACTGTCTCTAAATAGCTCCTCACAAAAGAACTTAAATTTAATACAAAAAAATAATAACAAAGATGTTGTATTAATAATCACTGAATTGCATAATTAAATTCAAATAAATGTAATTAAAATTACTTTTTTTTTAAGTAAATAGCTAATATTTTTTTAGTTTTAACAGGACATTAATAATTTATTTGCTTGATCCCTAAAACACATCATTTAGTCCTCTTTTATCACTTTTGTTATATGAAACGTACTATCATGATGGTTTATGAGTATGAAATATAATCTGTCATTGAGTTTTCAATTTCTATTTCTATTGCTTTGGAAATAAGTGGGTGTCTCATAATTACGGGATTATTTTGGAATTGTCATCAACAGTGATCACCGTGTCTGTGCGGCTGGGTGTCAGCTTGAATCATCCTATTATTCAACAACACCATAAAGTGCTACTCAAAATTACAGCAATTCCAAATGCAGATTGAATATTTACCAAACTCATAAAACAGGATTGTATGGGTGACGATAATAGTGAAAATTTTGGTATTAAGACAGCATAGTATTAGTAAAACAAATCTTTGTCTATTTTCTTTTCAGCAAGCCCTACACAGTACATGATCAAGTACGGTATGAAGCTTGAGTAAGGCAGCAGATGAATTCATAAACCGATGATATACTTTAGTCACAATTATGTTGATGATCGCTGTTCTATATAAGAATAAGTATATCTACTATAAAAATAAAAGTTATACAAAAACCATTACTATAGCTACCTTCAGTGCAATTATACTTAATACCTAAAATCTTGATTACTTCAAGCTATATACAGCAAATTGCACTCTAAAATTTACCAGAACTTTATAAATTATGGATAATCAGTCATATCAATCCTCAAGTTCTGACAGAAATCAGAACTTTTTACCGCAGCAACTGAGTAGTCAATTTCTACCTTTTCCTTTATCCGAAACCCAAGGAGATGATTGGAATTTACAAGATTTTTTAAGTGTTGTAAGGCGACGAGCACTAGTTATAGCCGGAGTAGTAGCTGTTGTGATGACAGCTACAGTATACTCATCCCTAAAGCAAAAGCCTGTGTATGAAAGCAGTTTTCGGCTATTAGTCGAACCTCTTAATAATGAAAGCAAGTTACCAGAACTTGAATCTAACCAAAACTCTAGTTCATCAAACCCTAGTCTGGATTATGAAAGTCAAATACAGGTTCTCAAAAGTCCGAGACTAATGAAAAATCTTGTTATGAGATTGCAAAGAAATTATCCAGATGTGAATTATGATTCCTTAGTAAAATATCTGACTATTATTCGTCTTGATGAAACAAGGATTATAGAAGTTAGTTATCAGAGTGATAATCCCGTTAAAGTCAAAGCTGTACTGAATGAAATTGCTACAGATTACTTGAAGTATAGCTTGGAACAGCGCCAAACTAGTCTGCGACAAGGCCTCAAGTTTGTAAAAGAGCAACTGGTAGTCATGCAGAGGCGAGTCGATCAGCAGCAAAAAGAACAGCAAATATTCCGACAAAAGTACGATTTTGTTGATCCAGAAACACAGGCGCAACAAGTAACTACTCAAGCTAATAATTTATCTCAACAAAGACAAACTATCAATCAGCAGTTAGCTGTGGCTCGTAACAATTTAGCAAGCTTACAGGGAGAAGAGGGAGAACTCGCTACACTGAATAATGCACAATTATATCAACAGTTACTTACTCAGTTGCGTGGATTAGAAGTCCAAATAGCTGCCCAAGCAACTCTTTTGCAGGACGAGAACCCCAGCATCCAAAGTTTGAAAGAAAAACGGGAAAGCCTGTTGCCATTACTACGCCAAGAAGCACAACGCTTTATGGGTACAAAACTTGCGGAAGCGACAACACAAGTTCAAGCTTTAGAGGTGCAGAGCCAAGAACTTGTCAGAGCAGAGCAGCAACTTGAAGAAAGGCGTAAGCAATTGCCTGTCTTAACAAGAGAATATACTGAATTACAACGTAAACTCCAAGTTGCAACTGAGAGTTTGAATCGTTTTCTCAATATCCGCGAAACCTTAGAAATTCAGGTAGCACAAACAGAATTGCCCTGGGAATTAATTCAAGCACCTACTCTACCAGAAAATCCTGCGTCAGTAGATATCAAACGTAGTTTAATATCGGGATTGTTGGCTGGTTTGATCTTAGGAATTGGTCTAGCTTTGCTACTGGAGAAACTGGATAGTACTTATCATAGTGCTTATGTACTCAAGCAAAAGATTAAAGAGCCTTTATTGGGATCTATACCCTTTGAGAGGTATCTACAAGGTAGCCAACAGCATACCTCTCTACCAAAAATTTTAGCAAGGGCAACACCAGATTCTCTAACAAAGGGCATTTCTGAACCTGGCGCGATCGCTCTGCGAGATTCTACTAGCTACAGCACAGGTTTTTTAGAGGCTTTGCGCGTACTGAGTACAAATATTCAATTACTCAGTAGCGATCGCCCAATCAAGTCTATAGTTATTAGTTCAGCTATGCCAAGAGATGGCAAATCTACAGTTGCATTCCACTTGGCCGAGATCGCCTGTGCAATGGAACAACGAGTTTTACTTGTAGATGCTAATTTACGCCAACCTGTGATTCATGAGCGAGCAAATCTAAGCAACTTTTGGGGTTTAAGTAATTTAATTACTACAAATTTGCCAATTACAGAAGCAATCCGCCCAGCACCATTTATGAAACAACTCTCTATACTGACTTCTGGCCCAATACCACCTGATCCAACAAAGTTGCTTTCATCAGAAAAGATGAAGCGATTGATGGAAGACTTCCAAAATACCTACGATTTAGTGATTTATGATGCTCCCCCCTTGCTTGGGCTAGCTGATGCTAGTTTAATAGCACCCCATACAGATGGGATTTTACTAATAGTGAGGATGGAAAAGACAGATTCTTCGGTACTGAAGCGGGCTTTAGAGAGTTTGAAAACGTCCCGGATGAATGTTTTAGGTGTCGTTAGCAACGATCATAAGCAAAAGTCAGCCTATTAAGATATCAGCTATCTGCGGTATTCATCACCACAGTCTCCAATGAAAAGTGTCTAGTACTCCACCAAACTAACTATGCTGCGTTCGTAGTGAGCGCTTAAGCGCTCATAAAGGACTAAAGTCTTCACTACGAACCCCTCAAAGTTGGGTTGTCAGACTACTAGCTTACAGGCTAACAACCTAAACTGAATGATCTGAGCATGGTAGCTCATAAGACGTTATAGATTCCTTCCTAGTGTGTAATCTCTCTGAAGTGTCAGTAGTCTTCGGGAAGTGTACCTGAAAGGCTTAGAGATATATACATAAGCGGCTCAAGCCACTTGCTATGCGTACAGTGCAGGATTTTTCAGTTCATAATTGCCCGCAGATGCGTGGATTGCAATACCACACGGAGTTTAGTAGTCCCCGTGTAGCAAGCAAGATTCATGGGGGCTATTTAACCTCCGTGTCGTTTCCCTCTCAGAGTCTTTAGACTCCCTCGTTTCCCACATACCGTGAGGTCTTATGAAAAAGCTTATTCGCATACTCGCAACTATGTTGCTCACGACGTTGCTGGCGATCGCTCTGAATACAGGTTTTCAACTGCCGATCCAGCGTGCGCTTGCTGTAGATAATCCCATTGTTACCGAGAACTCTCTACCAGGTAATCCCAAATCAGAATGGGATATCGATATCAGTGTCAATGGTGCAGGAAGTTCCGATATCCAGGGTTTTACTACTGATATTAGTTACAACCGAGGTGAGACAGTCAATTTCAAGATCAAAACCAGTAGCAACGCCACTAACTATCGCCTCGATATCTACCGTATGGGTTACTACGCTGGTAACGGTGCGCGCAAAGTGGCTACTGTAGAGCCGAGTTCACAACAGATTTCAAATGCTCAAAATCAAGCAGCTTGTAACACAGACTCGACAACTGCACTATATGATTGCGGTAATTGGAATGTTTCTGGATCGTGGACTATTCCAACAAACGTCACATCAGGAATTTATTTTGCGAAAGCGGTACTGACTTCTGGAGCAACGGGAAGCAGCCATATTGTTTTCATCGTCAGGGATGACTCCAGCGCATCTGATATTCTGTTCCAAACTTCGGATACAACCTGGCAAGCATACAGCACTTACGGTGGTGCAAGCCTCTACACTGGAGGACCAGGTCCTAAAGGAGGTGCTTACAAAGTCAGCTACAACCGTCCCTTCAATACTCGTGCTGTGGATAACGGTCAGGATTGGTTATTCAACGCTGAATACCCTATGGTGCGCTGGTTAGAGGCTAATGGTTATGATGTTAGCTACTTTACTGGTGTAGATAGCGATCGCCGTGGTGAGTTGATCAAAAATCATAAGCTATTCCTATCCGTAGGTCACGACGAGTATTGGTCTAAGCAGCAGCGCCAGAAAGTCGAAGAAGCAAGAGATGCGGGCATCCATTTAGCATTCTTTAGTGGTAACGAAGTCTTCTGGAAGACCCGTTGGGAAAACAGTATTGATGGTTCCGGTACACCCTATCGCACCCTGGTCTGTTATAAGGAGACACACGCCAATGCGAAAATCGATCCCAGTTCAGAGTGGACGGGAACCTGGCGTGACCCCCGCTTTAGTCCACCAGCTGACGGCGGTCTTCCAGAGAATGCCCTGACTGGTACTCTTTTTACGGTCAACGATGGGGCTACAACCGCCATTCAGGTTCCAGCAGCTGATGGCAAAATGCGCTTCTGGCGCAACACTAGCATTGCCAATCTCTCATCAGGAGAAACAGCTACACTGTCCGATGGCACTTTAGGTTACGAGTGGGACGAAGACATCGATAATGGCTTTCGACCTGCTGGTTCGTTTCGCATGTCAACAACCACAGTTAACAATGCTCCTATTCTCATAGACAACGGATCAACTTTTGGATCTGGTACAGCCATACACCACCTAACCTTGTACAAATACAAAGGTAGTACTGGTAAAGATGCCTTAGTATTCGGCTCCGGAACTTTACAGTGGCCTTGGGGTTTAGATGTCAATCATGATCGTGTACCATCAGGTGCTACAGCAGATGTGCGTATGCAGCAGGCAACTATTAATTTGTTTGCTGACATGGGTGTACAGCCTGCTACCCTCCAGTCTGGTCTGGCGCAAGCCTCTGCCTCAGGCGATATCCAAGTTCCCACCTCAGTCATCACCTCACCCACTGCTAGTACAAACATACAAACTGGGAATCAGATAACAATCACTGGTACAGCAAGTGATTTTGGTGGTGGTGTAATTGGGGGTGTTGAGGTATCAGTTGATGGCGGAACAACATGGCATCCAGCTAATGGTCGCGAAAGTTGGAGCTACAATTGGACACCTTCAACAACTGGAACTGTCACCATAAAAAGCCGTGCTATTGACGATAGTGGAAATATCCAAACAACTCCAACAGAGGTTACTGTCACAGTTCAAACCCGCACATGTCCATGTACTATCTGGAGTCCAACAACTACACCAAGCGTAGTTACAGACCCTTCAACTGACGCTGTCGAACTGGGCGTTAAGTTCAGATCTGAAGTCAACGGCTACATTACTGGCATCCGCTTCTACAAAGGATCTCAAAATACAGGTACACACGTTGGAACCCTATGGACTAGTAGCGGAACGCAACTAGCACAGGCAACTTTTACCAGTGAAACAGCTTCTGGTTGGCAACAGGTAAATTTTGCTAGCCCCGTAGAGATTACAGCCAACACTACCTATGTGGCGTCATATCATACGAATGTCGGGCGCTACTCCATTAACGAAAATTACTTCACCAACTCCGGATTCAATAGCTCACCACTGTACGCACTGCAAAACGGCGAGAGTGGTGGCAACGGTGTCTATACATACAATGCTAACCCTACCTTCCCGACTTCTACCTATAATGCTGCTAACTATTGGGTAGATGTAGTATTCGACACTAGTGCTGCCTCGGACACCACGCCGCCAACAGTGACTTCCACAACTCCAGCTAGCAGTGCAACAGGTATCAGCACCAGCACAACCGTCAAAGCTACCTTTAACGAAGCGATAAATACAGCAACAATTAACACTACAACCTTTGAGTTACGTAATGGAAATAACACGTCCGTAGCTGCGACAGTTAGCTATGACACGGCAAGCAACACAGCCACCCTTACACCGAGTAGTCCACTCACAACTTCCACGACTTACACTGCTACAGTCAAAGGCGGTGCAAATGGGGTGAAAGACCAGGCAGGTAATGCCCTAGCCCAGAACTACACTTGGACGTTTACTACATCGGCCACATCATTAGTTAGTATCTGGGATAATAGTGCCACACCTGCAATTATTACAGACCCAGACAACTCGCCTGTTGAATTAGGTGTCAAGTTCCGCTCTGATGTCAACGGCTATATCAAAGGCATCAGGTTCTACAAGAGTCCGCAAAATACAAATACCCACGTGGGAACACTGTGGGGTAGCAGTGGTGATCAATTAGCTCAAGTAACCTTTAGCAGCGAGACAGCTTCCGGCTGGCAGCAAACAAACTTTGCTAATTCGGTAGCAATTAACGCTAATGCTGTCTACGTAATGTCTTATCACACTAACGTTGGTAAGTACTCCGTAACAGAGAATTACTTTACCTCCAGTGTGGACAAACCACCACTACACGCATTGCGTGATGGCGACAGTGGGGGTAACGGCATTTATACTTATAGTGCCAACTCTGCTTTCCCTACTTTCTCTTATGCTGCGAGCAATTACTGGGTGGATGTTCTATTTAGTACGACACCCTAGTAGTCCACCAAGGCAACTTTGCTAGGTTCGTAGTGAGCGCTTAAGCGCTCATAGAGGACTAAAGTCCTCACTACAAACCCCTCAAAGTTGCTGTGGCGGAGTACTAGTAGGTCATCAAGTTTGTTTTGAGGAATAATAAAGTTCGTAGTAAGGACTTTAGTCCTTATTTTCTAAGCACAGCTATAGAGGTTGATCCAATACGGTTGTCATAATTTTTACTAAAAGACTGAAGTTAAGTTTCAACTCCAGTCTTTTTTATTTTCGATATTCGTCACCGCAGTCTCCAATGAGTTGATACAAATCTTGTGACTTGCTAGATATGACATCTATATTATGTATATCTTCAGCGTCAAGGCAAAACGTAAATACCTTGGCGTTATCTTCAATGTGTTCCGATACCCCAAGTTTGGCACCAACAATTACACCACCCACAGTTGGCTGATCTAATATATAGCGTATTGCGACATTAGAAATACTTACTTGATGCTTATCAGCTATTTGCTTGAGAGTTAAAAGTAATTCTTGAAATAACTTCCAACCGCCCCAAGCATCTATCATGTTTTTGTATTTTCTCAGACTGGCAGTGGAAAGTTGAAAAAGTCCAGGTTCTGGTTGTCCCAAATATTTTTCTGATAGCAAGCCACCGCACATACTACCATAAGTAAAAAGTTTTATGTCATACTCTTGACAAAAGCCCATCATGTGGTTTTGTGGTCGGCGGTCAACTAAAGAAAATTGCACTTGATTAGAAACGATTTTTATCCCTGCATTGATGATAATTTGTAAGTGTTCCGTATCGAAGTTAGTTAAAGCCAAATGTTTGATTTTGCCCTCTGCTTGTAATTCAGCCATATACTTCAGGGCGTCCAGGTAATTTGGATCTCGATATTCCCACCAATGAAATTGCATCAAATCTAAGGAATTAACATCCATTCTTTTGAGAGAGATATTAATGTTTTCCTCGACAATTTTTCTGGTCATTTTTCCAGGACGAGGAACCCATTTGGTAAAAGCTTGGATATTAGACAAAGCCTCTTCAGTGCGAGTCGCAATTAGCTGACGTCGAAACTCCCCAATAAAATCTTCTGCTGGGCCGTAATGATCAGCAAGATCCCAAGTAGTAAAGCCTGCATCTATATATTTAAACATACTTTGGATCGCAGCAGTCGGGTTAATACGTCCATGTGCGCCGGATACCTGCCACATTCCATTCAAGATCCGACAGATATTTAAGTCAGGAGTAAATTGCAGGCGACTTGATGCGGGTAGAGTCATGCGATTTTGGATTTTGGATTAATTAAACTTATGGAATTTTGCGAAAAATTATTGCTATTCCTAAATCTTTTCAACGCCAGCCTTTTTCGGCTTGCTGTAAAACATAGGCGGCGACATCTTGTATTTCTTGCTCACTAAGACGGTCTTTATAGGCTGACATATTATTTTTACCGTTGGTGACAAGGGAAGAAATTGCTTCTATTGAATCCATACCATATTTTTTTAGTGCTTTAAGTTTTAAGTTTTTACCTCGTCTAATGATATTACTACCGTTGAGATGACAGCCCACGCAATGAACATCAAAGATTTTTGCGCCATTGGTCGTATCTGCGGCTAGTGCTGGTTGGCTAAAGCTAATTATCAACAATGTGAAGAGCAATAGTATAAATTTTCGAGTAATCTTTCCACACATATAATACAACTTTGGTTAATAATTTTCTATCTAAAGGAAGTACTGCTTTCAAATATCTTACGCCAGAATTGTAGTGTGACATAGTGATCCTATGAAATTCTTACCAGATTAGTTAAATCTTAAAGTATCTAAAAAATGCCTAACAATATCAAAGAACAAATTACAACTGATCTTCAACAAGCAAAAGAAACTGGACAGTTGAGAGCAGAGCGAATTCGTGAAATTGTGAAAGCGGCTGTTTCTGAAGTAGTTTCTGAATTTCAAGAAGGCTCTACTGAACTTCGTTCCATTGTTAAAGATGCTGTTTCGACTGTTGTTGAAAACTTACAATCCAAAAGCAGTGAGTACAAAGAAAATGTAACAGCTTCGATAGAGGGAGCACTAGAGGCTGTAAATACGAAAAGACATGAGTCTATTGTTAAAACTCAAGCACAGGTGAAACAGCTAGAAGCTCAATTAGATGAGGAAGAAAATAAAATCCAGCAAGAAGTTGATGGAATTTTAGCAGATATCCAAGATGCTAATAATGTCGATTCACCGGAAAGCAAAACAGCTATTGACTCTGCCATAGATGCTATCAAGAATAGCGATGAATTAGCTTTGTTAAGAACAAGATATGCTCAACTCCAATCACAGTTAGCGATTGTCAAAGCTAATTTAGCTGCACGCTATGGTGGACGTTCGGAAGAAGTAAAAAGTTATCTTGATGATGCAAAAACCTGGTTCCAGCAAGCTCGTCCCCAAGCAGAAGAAGCAGTTGTTCAAGTGCAACAGAAACATGCTCAGTTAGAAGAAAAAATTGGCGAAGCAGGTAGTTCAGTAGCGAAAAAAGAGCATCAAATCAGACAAATACTCAGAGATTTATTGCTATCTGGTGCTGATTGGTTAAAAGAAAAAGAATCCGTTGATAAAGTTGGTAAATAATATCATCGTCCCTTGAACTTAAGATATTAATACCATTCGCTTATACAATAGACATCTCCAGAAATTAATTATTCGTTTGCTGAAACCCTTGTAGAGACGTAGCATTCCTATGTCTCTACATTCATTTTCTTTTCCCCAGATGTCTAATACAATAAAGTTTAGATTCCCGATTTCTCTAATCTAAGAAATCGGGAATCTTGTTTTTCCTATGGCTTAGGAACTAAATGCACTCTCAATAATTAGGATATGGTGTTTAATCTTTCTTCATACTTTGCAATTGCCCATACACCGTGAATAGCACCAGGAAGCCAACCTAGAAGAGTCAGAAGAATGTTAATCACTAAAGTTGTGCTAATTCCATATGTCAGGAAAATACCAAGAGGAGGTAAGAAGAATCCAAGGAGGTAACGAAGTAATTTCATAGTGTTTCTACTGCGATTAGTTGTAATTTTTTTGTTTCTGTTTACAATAGTCCGAAATTCACGGAATTTATAAACTCCTTCTCAGAAATTAATTCAATTCGGATTTATTTGTTTTGACAAATGCAGCTCATCTCTGTTCTAACTGACGCTGAGATTTAGCTAGAAGGTAATTCAGTTTTGGATTTCGCTACATCACTGCTTGTTAAAGCCAAATTTTTCTCAGCAAAGTATCTGTTAATGAAAGTGCTACCAAAAGATAGAACAACAGGACCAAGAATAAAAGCTATCAGTCCATGTACAGAAAAACCAGGCACTAAAAATGCTGCAAGAGCAAAACAGATACCGTTAACAACGAGTGAAAATGCTCCCAATGATAAGAAATTTAGTGGTAAAGACAACAAAGATAGAACTGGTTTAACAGAACCGTTGACTAAACCAATTGCTAGAGCCGCAATTAAAGCTGCTGGGAAGTTAGCAATATTAACACCAGGAACAACTAAATCAACAATTAATAAGCTTAAAGCTGTAACTAGAGCAGCTAATAAGTTTCCGGTCATCGTTTTCACCTAGAAAGCAGAAATAGAGGTTTTTATGTTCTGATACCATGTTCCGCAATGTATTATTATTTAACCTCTCTAACAAGATAGATTCCGCTTATGCCATTAGGCTAGTTTTTGATGAATATCCGATTGCAATAAGCGCGCACTTCCCTAGCAAGTGAAGTTTTTGTACAAATTGCTACTGCACTAAAAACAACTTTTGTCTGATGAGGTTTTTGTATTGACGAATACAGTTAAATTCGTCATAACTCTTTGTAATTGAGAGATAAAACCTGATGATTCTGGCTGATGGTGAAGTCGAGAGTCAAGCAAATCAGTTCAAGTCCAGATCCAGTCCATAGAGGATATAGAAAAATTTCACAAGCTAGTATGTGATTGCTAGTTGTAAAACTCAAGGATAGGATACGGAACATCACAGAATCATGTCAGTACATCAGTTATTCAGTACCTAAAAAGATTGTCTGATTCATTCCCAATATGAAGTTATGGGCGACTATCTACTAGCAAAACTGTAAGGTAGCAAGCATTGAGAGTGGATTACAACACAAGCGTTAGTTGTAGAAAAAAATTAAAGGAATACTCTGCGTAAATTATAAATTAATAATTAATACGCCACTCTAAAGCGCTCACTGTATGGCGATCGCATTTACTCCATCAGCAGTCAAAGAACTATTGCTTGTTGGTCAGTCCTCAACAGCAACTAACAACTGACCAAAAGCAAAACATTTTTAGCTGTGCAATACCGTCATCTGCTCTGCATTCCCAATAGGCATTTTTTGCCTTTGTGCTTCTTGAATGGGTATGGCTATGAGTACGATGCACATTCGTTCTACACACGCTCACTGCGATCGCTCCACTGTACTGAATATGTCTGATCCTCAACCCTACCTATCAAATCAAATAATTGTAGGAGAAAACTCATCATGGCCGACGAAAAGATTAGACAGATAGCATTCTATGGTAAAGGTGGTATTGGCAAATCCACCACATCTCAAAATACCCTTGCTGCTATGGCAGAAATGGGTCAGCGCATCTTAATTGTTGGATGTGATCCTAAAGCAGATTCTACCCGTTTGATGCTGCATAGTAAAGCTCAAACGACTGTTCTCCACTTGGCTGCTGAACGCGGTGCAGTAGAGGATTTAGAACTAGAAGAAGTCATGCTCACTGGATTCCGTAACGTACGTTGCGTAGAATCAGGTGGTCCTGAACCTGGTGTAGGCTGTGCTGGTCGTGGTATTATTACAGCCATCAACTTTCTGGAAGAAAACGGCGCTTACCAAGATGTTGACTTTGTCAGCTACGATGTATTAGGTGACGTTGTTTGCGGTGGTTTTGCCATGCCTATTCGTGAAGGTAAGGCCCAAGAAATTTACATCGTTACCTCTGGTGAAATGATGGCGATGTACGCTGCAAATAATATCGCTCGCGGTATTCTCAAGTATGCCCACACTGGCGGCGTGCGCTTGGGTGGTTTAATTTGTAATAGTCGTAATGTTGATCGCGAAATCGAACTCATCGAAACTCTCGCATCACGCTTGAATACCCAAATGATCCACTACGTACCTCGCGACAACATCGTGCAACACGCAGAGTTACGTCGTATGACTGTGAACGAGTACGCACCCGACAGCAATCAAGGTAATGAATACCGGACGCTAGCCAAAAAAATCATCAATAATACCAATCTTACCATTCCTACACCCATCGAGATGGATGAGCTAGAAGCATTGCTGATTGAATTCGGTATTCTTGAAAGCGATGAAGAAGCTGAAAAGCTAGCTGAAATCGATAAATCGTCACAAAAAGCACTCAAGTAGTAATCACAAGACTATTTGAGTTTGTCGTTGGTTGGTTTGGTGATGGGGATTGGAGATTGGCTTTATGTCTTTCCCAGTCCCCTTTTCTTGATCCAAGTGAGAGCGATCGCCAAAGCCAAATAACTTATGTACAACTCTATTTTGAACCTGACTACTGAACTTAAAATCAGACTTTTAAAACACCCTCTTATTTATTCGTGTCTACGTTTTTTCATGATTTTGTGTAAGTCCTAATAAGATACTATCGAATTAAATTACATAATTGCCATTGTGCCAAAATAAAATCTAAAATCCTATATGTTCGTAATTAGATAGTTGATGTATGAAATAAACAGATGAGGACTATAGCTCATGAACAGTCATACCATGCATCCTAATATTAGCTAAAGAGTGAATAAATTAGAGAATTTTCTCAAACGTGTAAAATGAATTAATACCTCTTTGATTGTTTATATATATAACTATAAATAATGTTCAATAAGCTACATAGTTTTGGTAAAATCGGCAATCTTCTAATATTTATCAGTGTTTAATCCGTTTTTTAATAAGTAGAAAAACTTGCCAATATGGCAACAAAGCTCTGATTGATTTAGTTAAATTGAATTCAAGATAAACGACTTCAAGGGTGTTGTTATCAGGGTGTACCACAATAAAATATTTTTTATGTGGTATACCTCTACTGAATATTTTACAGGCAATAATTTTATATATCTACATATGATATATAAAATTATTGCCTGATAAAATTCACATTAGTTAGTTATATACAAATGTGCTAATAGAGTTTATTTTCTCGATTAATTAGTTGCTCAAAAATAACTTGTCAATAACCAACAATCAATAATTAACAACTAAAAATATTCATCAGATTTGGCATTTACTGCACCAGGAAATTAAATATGTATTGGCGTTGTTGTTCCACACTTAGCCCCCTAAACAAATAACAACGCTTGTGCATATTCCTGTTCTCTTCAGTGGTAAATGTCTGGGTGGGAGTCAAAAGCGACTGGTATGCTGACTCCCACTCTTTTTTTATGGGTTTTAGTTAGGTGTGAATAGGGTTTTCATTCTTCCAAAGTTCAAAATTGTGTATCTTGCAAAAATTCTAAGATTGCTGCATTTAATTCTTTGGAAGCACCAGTGGAAGCATCATGACAGCAGTTAGCTAGAATTTGTAGCCTAGAATTAGGAAGGTGTTGATGCAATTTTTCTCCGTGAGTAGCGGGAAACCAACTATCTTGTTTTCCCCATAAAACTAATGTTGGACAGTAGATAGTAGCAAGATGATTTTGTACTTTACTCAACAAATTGGGTTTGTTTGCTTTCAGGTTCTCAAATTCCCGGATCGCGATTTTTACCTCTTCGGCTACTTTGGTGAGAGTACCTCTGAGTTCAGTGTATGGGTAGGTTATCCAGTAAACATCTTCATCTGTTAAAACAGATGGATCAAACAACACCCGACGCCGTTCTATGGCCATTACTTCTCTTACCAGTGGAGCTAGTAAATTTGGCAAACCTAATGTATCTATGGTTTGTATGACTTCTAACGGAGTTTGAGCGAGCAATGACATCCCCCAATGGGGAAGACTTTCAGCAAAAATTGGTACATTTACTACTACTAACCGTGCTACTAGCTGAGGATTTTCTTGAGCCAAAGCAAGAGCAACTAATCCACCTAAAGATTCTGCCACAATTGCCACAGGTTCATCACTTAGTGATTGAATTATTCGCTCGAATTCTATGACTTGATGACCATTGTGTTCTCTTCGCAACAATGGTTTTTCGGAAAATCCATAGCCTTTAGCATCAAAACAAATTACCCGAAAGTATTTCGATAAAGGCTGAATACTGTGACGCCAATTATAACTCCAGCTACCCAGACCATGTAAAAAAAATATAGGTTTGCCAGTCCCTATTTCTCCATAAGCAATTTCTACAGGGTAGCCATTAGCATCAGAAATTGTGATAATTTGCCGCCCTTTTGGAAAAGTAATTTGCCACCAATCTTTCATTCTTTTTGTGAAAACTCATTTAACTACCGGTTAAAGCTCCCCACAGCAGTCTTATTAGTATCACAGGCAAGGCTACTAATACAATGGCAACTAACAGTAATCCAATCAAAACCGCGAATACAAACCACTTATCAGCGCTTTTATTTTGACTAGGAAATCTTAAATGTTCTTCTAATAGCTTGACATTATATTCATTTGCTGTCCAAGTAAAATCAAACAAATCTCCCAGTACCGGGACAGCACCTACTAAACTATCAATAATGATATTAAACACCATTTTGCCTAAAGTCCTTTTTGGCACACCTAAGCGTGCTGATTCTAGGACAATGTAAGCAGAAAGCATAACACCCAAAAAATCACCACCAACGGGTATTAGTCCCAAAATAGGATCTAAACCAATACCAACACGTGTTCCGGGAATAACAATGGCTTTATCTAGCAAGCGACTAAGCTGGCGTAGACGCTTGAGGGTAGGTGCTTTAGCTTCAGGTTCAATAGTAGAAAAATGACGAGGTGGCTGAGACATGGAAGCGATCGCGTGTCTGTGATCAAATCCTAAATATTCTACTCCTATACCAGGAATTTGCAATATTTTTTTGATATAAGTAACATAATTTACTCAAGTGGTTGGTTATTTGTCTTGGTATTTAAACGGATTCACAATTTCTAATTGACCAGCTACTACTAACTGATCCTGCAATACCATTGATCTCATACCTAGTATTCCACCACACTAACTTTGCTGGGTTCGTAGTCAGCGCGTAAAGCGCTCATAGAGGACTAAAGTCCTTACTACAAACCCCTCAAAGTTGACTTGTCAGAGTACTAGCGAAGTTTGTTTGTATGTTTGCCAGAAGGTACAGTGAACACTATAAAATAATATAGTTAATAACATAGCCCTCAGTTGGCTTTTTTACGTCAATTGATTTAATAAATGTATTCATATAGTAGTTATCAAAGGGAGCATTGTGGTATGGATATGCAAGTCCTGAGAGAACGCGCGGGACTTAGCCGTGCAGAAGTCGCCTTCAGGCTTGCAATCAGTGAAACCAGCGTTCGCAACTGGGAAGCAGGGCGTACAGAACCGACAATGACGCCGAAAAAATACTTAGAAGCGTTGCGACTATTTAAATGCACACCAGAAGAGTTGGCAGCAGCCAGCGAAAAATCTATCAATCAGCGACATAAACGTAAACCAGGAAGACCAAGGAGATTTCCCAATAATCAATTAAATCAAGTAACATCTATGCCTGATGCACCACCTGCTGAGATGCGGCTTTGAACTCTCCACGCTTTGAAAAACTTGGATTCTGAACTGTTTTTATTACACAAAATGGCATACTCCCACATCAACCGCTTGCGGTATGATGTGGGCTTCTCACTTATCTTTTTTTAGTTTGTGAAATACTAAAAACAACGGCCGCTCCAAACTTATACTATTTTATAAGCTTTTACAATACCCTGAGATATTGTTAAAATATAAATTTTTCTAACATTAAAAAGAACTTATACTAACTAAAAGAAATTCAAAAGGATATACTCTATCAATCTGAGAGATTTAGTTTAAAAATAGAGTATATAAACCTCGTTTGACTTGAATTCATAGTTTTTTCTTAATCAGGTTTTACTCCCAATTACTATACTGTTCCCTGCTCCTTTTGTCCTGTGAAGAGTTCCCTTTTGAAAAACTCCAGTTATTAACTTGGACGAGATTTAAATGCAAATTTTAAAAAGGAGATTTATATATGCGTTTGATAGATGGTTTATTCCTGACTTTGATTAGTACTGTGATTTGCATTGTCTTCCCCAAGCTTTTGTCTATAATTTTGGCAACAAAGACTAAACGCAAATCATCAACACCAGCAGGCAGAAAAACGCAAGAAAACGGCACGGGAATAGCCATTTCCGCATCGAAAGGATCAAGCTAATCTGACTTGTTTACCGTCATTTTGGATTTTTTGTTGTTACTCTGAAGTTCCAATTCATTTACGACTCTTTTTTCGCCACTTACTTCTGACTAGACGAATTTCTTCAAAGCTATAGCTATCGCCAAGATATTCTTTAATTGGGGTAAGAGCAATATCTCCGAGAATTTCTAACACTTGTAATATTTTTTGCTGTTTTTCTGGTGCTACTAAATGATTTAAGTCTATGGGTTGATTTTTTTCTATTAAATCGCAGAGATGACTAAAAATTGTTGTTGAGCGCAAGTTACGCTTATCGGCAATTTCTGAGATACTTAAACCTTGTTGATATAACAGCAACGTTTGTAATTCTGTAGCCGAAAGCGAACTAGAAGCAGACGGAAGGTTTAGTTTTTGTTCTTGAGAATTGTTTTCTTGGCAATATGCGCGAATTTCGGCAATAAATTTATCACCATATTGACTCAATTTATGGCTACCTACCCCAGAAAGTTGACTAAATGCGTCTTTAGTTTGGGGTTTGACTTGAACCATTAATTTGAGAGTCGAATCAGGGAAAATTACATAAGGTGGAACAGATTGTTCATCTGCTAGTTGTTTCCGTAGCGATCGCAACTTCTGCAATAACATTTCGGCTTCTACGGTTTTAGCATTATCTTCAGTCCAAGTGACCTTTTGTGTGACGGTGACAGCAATAGAAACGGTGCGCTGTCGTCGCATGACTTCCCAACTCAAGGCGTTAAGTTTTAAAACGGCGTAACCATCAGTACTTTGTTCTACTAAACCTTGATGTAACAAGGAACGTCCCAGCATCCGCCATTCTTCCAAGCTTTTATCTTTACCGATACCGTAAGTAGATAGTTTTTCGTGTTCGTATTGGGCAACTTTTTGGGTTTTCGCTCCCCGCAGAACATCTATAATATGACCCATGCCAAATTTTTCTTTGCAACGGGCGATACAAGACAGAAATTTCATCGCTTCGACTGTCCAATCTTGGACTGGTTTGGGATAGCGACAGTTATCACAATTATCACAATTTCCCGGAAAACGTTCCCCAAAATAGCTAAGTTGAATTGTGCGGCGACAGTCTGTACCTTCAGCGTAATCTATCATCTGCCGCAACTGTTGTTTAGCTATTAACTGTTCTTGTGGTTCGCTTTTTTGATTGATGAGAAATTCGATAATTTTGACATCGCCATAGCTGAGGAACAGTATACAACGTGAAGTTTCACCATCTCTACCCGCCCTACCTGATTCTTGATAGTAACTTTCTAAATTACGGGGTATATCAAAGTGAATTACAAACCGCACATCTGGTTTATTGATACCCATACCAAAGGCGATAGTTGCTACCATGACTCGCACATCATCACAAATAAAGCGAGTTTGATTTTTACTTCGTTCTTCGTCTGTCAAACCAGCATGGTAAGGTAGGGCAGAGATTTTATCATGTTGGAGTTTAAAGGTGATTTCATCAACTTTTTTGCGGGTTAAACAGTAAATAATTCCGGAACCTTCAGAATCGCGGATTAGTTCTAGGAGTTCAGCGTAAGCATTCTTTTTTTTAGGACGAACTTCGTAATAAAGATTTTGGCGATTGAAGCTGGCGATGTGAATGCTGGGATCTTTTAATCCTAATTGTTGGATAATATCATGACGAACGCGATCAGTGGCGGTAGCTGTAAATGCCCAGGTCGGCACATCAGCATAACGTTTTCGCAGTAAAATTAATTGGCGATATTCTGGGCGAAAGTCGTGTCCCCACTCAGAAACGCAGTGTG
Source organism: Nostochopsis sp. (assembly GCA_051172755.1). Lineage (GTDB taxonomy): Bacteria > Cyanobacteriota > Cyanobacteriia > Cyanobacteriales > Nostocaceae > Pelatocladus. The sequence continues at coordinate 364,500 of JBMNDX010000002.1, forward strand.
CTTCGTCAATAGCAAACGCAGAAATACCAACTTGATGATGGATTAAATCTAGAAATGGGAGAAATCTATCACTGACAAGACGTTCTGGAGCGACGTAGAGTAATTTAACTTTACCTTGGAGAATGTATTGTTCACGCGATCGCGTCTGGTAAGAATTCAGACTGCTATTGAGGAATGTCGCTGCTACACCATTTTTTCGCAGTGCTTCTACTTGATCTTGCATCAAAGCAATCAAAGGTGACACTACCACAGTCAAGCCTTTTTTGATCAGTGCTGGTAGTTGAAAGCACAACGACTTTCCGCCCCCTGTAGGCATAATAATCAGCAAATCCCGATTAGAAAGCGCATTTTCGATAATTTCTTGTTGTCCAGGGCGAAAGTTATCGTAACCGAAGTGGTATTTAAGCGTTTTTTCTAATTGAGGGTACTGAGACATAGCGATCGCTTTTTGTGCTTTCTGCATGGTTAGTTATGAAGATATCAGGATTTTAACAATCTCCCGCCTGGAAGTCGCAATAATTAGACGAGCGATCGCTTTTCTTTCCCAAAATCCATCTATCACCAGTAAAGCAATTACACCCCGTAGAAATCCTCATCGAGAATCTGCTCAACCGAAAAAGGACAAACTATTGGATACTCACTTTCCTCTGGTACACGAACCCCAAATTTAGCCAGCTTACCCTCTTTGATCGCTAGCTTTCGACCATCTGGATAAGCTTTTTCTATTGCTTCTGCAAAAAAACTTTTGAGAGAAGGAGTATCTGACAAATTATTGAGAACTCGTTGGCGATGTTCCAGTACCGAACTATACCAACTTCCTTTCATCATATCAGGCACATCGTGTTGAAGCATTAACTTTAGTAAATGCGCCAACAAAATAGTCAGATTGCTCTTGAGAGCATTTTTCTCCACCTTACCCAATTCAACTAACTCCTCAATCAAATGCTCGATGTCAAGCGACTCAAATTCACGATTCCGTAATTGTTGAATTGTTTGCTCTATCCAATATTGCAAATCGCGATCATATAGGTTATTAGACATTCTTCAGATTGACTCCGTTTTGTTTCAATAATGTTTCTACATCATTAGGAAAAGGACATTGATCAGGAAATTTTGTTTCATATTCTTTACTCATGTTTTTATAGGCATTTTGATAACATTCATCACATATAGTTAATAAATAATTAAGCAGGCTAGGAGAATCTCGAAGAATGCGGCTGATTTCCTGTTGTGTGCGGCTAATTGTTGCTTCCCAACCACCATAACATTCTGGTAAATTTACATAATTACGTTTTAAGGCGTGTTCAAATAAAGTTGTCAAACGACTTTCTAATTCTCGTCTATCTCTCTTCCCGAATGCTTCTATCTCCTCAATTAAGTTTTCCCAATCTACATTGCTATAATCTTGGGATTTTAAGCTATTGACAGTCTGCTCAACCCACAATGCAAAGTCTGTTACATAGAGAGTTTTTACTGATGCTTGAGTCATAATAAATTAAAATTTTTAGGGTGCTTTAGCAATAGTTTAACGCAGGAGTTTAACACAACCTAATCGAAGAATTTGCTGAAGGGTCTGATTGAACTGGACTTTATGGTGGCGATCGCACTAACAACAGCCGTCAGCGTCACCAGTTCAATAAATCCGCTACAAATGAAGATATCAGGATTTTAACTCACATCATCGGCAACTTTGAGAAGACCTGTGTTTATAGATCACGACTTACGCAACTGGCATATTATTTTAAGCTCGTAGTAAGGACTTTAGTCCTCAAAATAAGGACTAAAGTCCTTACTACAAACAAAAAATTGAGATTTTTGTTACACTTGCGTAAGTCCTAATAGATAAAGGCTCATATCACAAGATTTTTCAGGAATGCTAGTATCTAAGCATAGAATTATGAGATAACTATGACACAAGAATTAATAGAATTAAGACAAAGTATCTTAGAAGGTCGTTATGATGATGCCCTAGAAATTATTGATGATTTAGAGGAGATGAGCAAGCAAGCAACACTGCGAAAAATAGAAGCTTTTTTAGTAAGATTGTGTATTCATCTCATTAAAAATCAAATTGAGCAGCGTTTAACCAACTCCTGGATTGCATCTATTTCTGACTCAGTAATTCAGATTGCCAAATTAAATGTTAAAGGTAAGCAAAAATCTGATTATATTAAAATTGATGAATGGCAAGATTTCTTAGAGGAAGCATTAGCAATAGCAATTAGACCAGCTAGTGCTGAAATTTTTGAAGGTACGTTAAAACCTAGTCAAATTTACCAAAGACTTAATCGAGAAATATTAATTGATGTTGCTCAAAATCTTTTGCGTTTAACCTATAAATACCAACCTAAAGAATTGCCAGATATTATTGATCATCATTTAGCACAATTACCAGGAGGTAAAGATTGGTTTGAGCAGATTTAAGCGAACAATGCTTTTTCGAGATCATTGGTGATATTTCATTTACAACCTTAGATACACTTCAACACATATTTTTCTTGCGAATTCTGATCTGGAACAATTTGTACTAGCTTGCTTTCACCAGCGCGATCGCCATTTGGCTGAATCCTTACATTTCACCAATCACTCTCTTATACGAAAGTTCATTCTTGCTCTTTACTCGAAAGGGTTAAATTAAGGTTAGTTTTCTATGAAGTCTATTGTGTAGATTCCAGTCTTGATCAATGATCAATAAGATGTCGTAATGGAAGAGCGATATAGCGTGCAAACACCCCCCGATCCCTGGATTTATTCGGCTCCCTTTTTTCAAGGTTTGCCTGAAACTGTTGTCGAGGTAGCTTTAACTCATCTTGTTACCCGTACTCACCCAGCTAATCAGGTGATTTTGCTGGAAAATGACTGGGGAGGTTCTGTTTATTTTATTATTGAGGGATGGGTAAAAATTCGTACTTACAATCTCGAAGGTAAAGAAGTAACGCTGAATATTCTCGGCAAAGGAGAATTATTTGGTGAAATGGCAGCACTTGATGAAGTCCCTCGTTCTACAGATGTAATTACTTTAACTGGAACTATGATTGGCAGTATGCCTGCCCAAGATTTTGTGAAGTTACTTCAAACAGAACCCTTGGCGGGAGTAAGGTTGTCCCAATTAATGGCACGACGTCTACGACAAGTAAATCAGCGACTACGATTGCGAGAATCTGACAGTCAGTCTCGTGTTGCAGACACATTATTGTTTTTAGCAGAGGGACAAGGAAAAAAAGGACAAACAGGAATCGAGATTCCGAATTTACCTCATCGCGAATTGAGTAGTTTAAGCGGACTAGCGCGGGAAACCGTAACTAGGGTATTGACGAAGTTAGAAAAAAAAGGCTTGATCAAACGAGACCAGGAAGTGATTTGTATTCCTGACCTGTCAGAACTAGAGAAAATAATAGTTTGACATCCTCCCACCACTGATTCGGAGTATCGAATACAGTGGGGGTCGATACCTCATTTCTGGAGATTTCTAATGACCAATGACCAATGATTAATGACTAATGACTAATGACCAAAAGACCCCTAGAGCAACAAGACAATTTAAGACAGCCACAATTAAAGCAAGATGCGCCTTTACGGATGATGGAAACGGCGTTTTTAGCCAGTACTGCTAGCTTAATTTGGTTTATTAATTTCTATTTTCCATTAGGCCCATTATTGAAGATATTTTTTCCAGTACCGATCGCTCTAGTCTATCTACGTTGGGGCAAAAGAGATGCATGGATGGCAGCTGTAACTTCTGGGTTACTGCTGTCGGTATTAATGGGCCCACTACGCAGCATGTTATTTGTTATGCCCTTTGCCTTTATGGGGGTACTCTTAGGAGCTAGTTGGTATCGTCGTGTTCCTTGGATTATTTCTATCAGTTTGGGTGCTTTATTGGGTACTATTGGGGTATTTTTCCGGTTGTGGTTGCTGTCTGTGTTGTCGGGAGAAGACCTTTGGATTTATGCCATTAACCAAGTAACAGAAATCGTAGAGTGGATATTCCTTAGACTATCTATATTATCATCTCCCAGTACATCTTTGATCAATTTGGGAGCGATCGCTTTAATTATCTTAAATAATTTTATTTATCTGTTTCTCGTCCACATCGCAGCTTGGCTATTACTAGATCGCCTGGGGAATCCCATTCCCCGTCCGCCCCATTGGGTACAAGTTTTAATGGATTATGAATAGATGGTCAATATTTCCTTCCTTTGATTAAATTAATGATGGCAGCAATACCATAAACGTTGCCCCCTGTCCTTCACCTTGGCTTGACGCCATAATCGTACCGCCGTGGAGTTCAACCAAGTGTTTGACAATTGCTAACCCTAGCCCTAATCCCTCTTTTGACCCCCTATTCTTCTGATCCTGCTGAAATCGCTCGAAGATCAACGGCAAGAATTCGGCACGAATGCCAATTCCTGTGTCGCTGACGCAAAGTTGTACTTGCGAATCGACTTGCTCTAGTCGAACCTCAACCCGCCCCCCTTTTGGGGTGAACTTAATCGCGTTGGTAAGAAGATTCACCACTATTTGCTGTAAGCGGTGAAAGTCCCCAGAAACTTGAAATTTTGGATCAAGTGAGGATTGAGAATCAAGGGTTTGGGTCTGTGCTGCTTGCTTGTTCTCCAATCGAAAATCGAGTTGTTTGTTTCCTGCCATCGGGCGGATAATATTCAATGCCGCTTCGATCACTTCGACCAAGTTCACCAAAGTAAAATTAATCTGTAACCTACCCCTCACCATGCAGGAAATGTCGAGCAAATCTTCAACGAGTTGCACCTGTGCTTGAGTGTTGCGCCAAATCGTTTCGAGTGCCTTTGCTGTCGTTTCCTCATCGAACTTCCGGGTTTGCAGGATTTTCGCCCAGCCCGCGATCGAGTTGAGGGGTGATCGCAACTCGTGAGCCACCATTGCTACAAACTCATCTTTACTGCGGTTGGCAGCTTCGGCTTCTTCACGGGCAAGTCGTTCACGGATAAGGAGTTGTTCGCGTTCTTGTTCCCACTGTTTGCGATCGCTAATATCTAGCACAAAGGCAACACCGCGATCATGTGTTCCGGGTAGGAAGGCACAGCCAAGCAGAATGGGAATACGGCTACCATCTTTGCAAATGTATTCTTTCTCTATGGGCGAATATTTGCCAGTGGTTTGCAGAATCTGGAATTTTTGGGCATCTAATTCGTGGTATTCCGGTGGCGTAATGTTATTATATTGCACTTGTCCCCCTTTTATTTCTTCGCGGCTGTAGCCCGTCATACGAACAAAAGCATTATTAGCATCGGTTATTTGCCCTTCTGTATTCCAGAAGAGGATGCCGATCAGGTCGGACTCGAATACGCCTCGGAAAAGGGCTTCCCTTTGTTGCAAAGCTGCTTCCGCCTGCTTGCGCTCTGTGATATCTTGTACCATCACATTGATCCCTAGCACCTGACCATCTGCTGCTTTCAATGGATAGTAGCTAGTCAAAAAGTCGCGTTCGACATCTGGTAGTCCAGGTGTTGCGGTGCGTATTTCTAGATTTAATAGTGGCAATCCTGACTGAAGCACTTGTTGAAAAATCGATTCTAGTTTTTCAACCAGTTCTGGAATGATCTCATCCATGCTTCGCCCGATATGCTCCGACACCGGCAAACCGTTGATTTCTGCTAAACGTTCGTTAATGCGGACAAACTTCAGATCTGCGTCGTGGAAGGACAGCCCAATGGGAGCAGTAGCATAGATAGCTTCGAGTTCTGCAAGTTGCCCTCGTGTTGTTTCCTCGCTTTGGCGTAGGGCTTGCTCTACTTGTTTGCGATCGCTAATGTCTTGTTGAACCGCAATCAGGTAGGTTTTGTGATTGATATTTAGTGCGTTGATGCAAACAAAACTAATAAATGTGGTTCCGTCTTTCTTGCGGTTATTTACCTCGCCAGACCAAACACCCTGACTTTTTAGCGTTGCAAGCAGTTTACTGATAAATTGGTCATTTTCTTCCGGCGGTAGGTCGTTAAGTACTAGAACGGGTTGACTAAGCAGTTCTCCCCGTTCGTAGCCGAACATGCGATCAAACGCCGGATTGGTGAGAGCGATAATGCCGTTTTCGTCTGCCATCACCACCCCTTCTGCCATGTTTTCTAGCACACGGGCTTGGATTTGTAGGGCTTCTTCTGCCTGTTTGCGTTCACTAATGTCTGTAACTGTGCCAATCCACTCTCGCACATTGCCTTCTTGATCCAATATGGGTACACCACGCACGTAAACATGATGGTACTTTCCGTCGCGGTGCAAAAGGCGGTACTCAGCTTCGCAAGGAGTTTTCTCCTGTAGCCCTTTTGCCCAAATCTCAGATGTGCCTTGACGATCATCTGGGTGAACAGCATCTACCCACCCCCAGCCAGTGTACTGTTCTGGTGTTTGTCCGGTAAATTCTTCCCAAGCAGGAGCTGATATAATTGCGCCGTTGCCTGCCGCAATCCAGACTATTGAAGAAGTCACTGTTACAAGAGAACGGTAACGCTGTTCACTCTGTTGCAATTGCTGCCGCAGTTCGGTATTTTCAATAGCACACCGCATTGCTTTTTGCAGCTCATCTGGTGTAGTTTGTTTCTTAACTAAATAGTCCTCTGCTCCCCCTTTGATCGCCTTCACCGCGATCGCTTCATCGCCATGATCCGTGATCACCACTACGGGTGGGAAGTTATCATTAGTCAGTGCTTTCAGTTGTGCTAAAAACTTCAAACCATCAAGATCTGGCAACCAAAAATTTAACAAAATCCCGTCTATTTTTTGCGTTCGACACAATATCAGCCCACCTTCGCCTGATTCTGATTCTAAAATTGTGTATGCAAAGTCTGGGTCTGCGAGCAGATACCGCCGATAGATTTCCCTGTCTTGAGGAAAATCATCAACAATTAAAACTGTTCGGTGTGGTTGTGCCATAAGACGAAAATTTTCTGCAAGCGAGATTTATAAATCTTTCTACAGTACTTATGTATGTACGTTTTTCTACAAAGAAAAAACTTTTTTCATGCTCTCCTTGAGTATTTTTTTTCACAAATTTCAGCAGGTTGACTCCTTAGGGAACAAGCTGCTGTCAGAAGCGAGCTGCAAGTTAAAAGCCACAAGCGCCCAAACTATTTATCGTCTTCGCCCTTGGGACAAGATACTCGTGCTGACTTATAGGGGCTTCCCAATAAAAAAAGCTCCAATTCATAGAGTGCGGCTTTGTGTGCAAAAATCTTAGAATATATAGAATTAGACGTGCTGACGCACCGTACAATTGAGAAAAATTTGGATAATTTATTTTTTGATGTTCCCTGAGAGTAATCTCTGGAAAGCCCTTTTAGGGTCAGTTTTGCCCCTTTGGGGTCAATATGTAAGTTATATCTAAAAAGATTTTCATGCTTCTATCTCACGGCATAGATAGGCCATGTCTAATGTACAACGCCGTGCTGAAAATAAGGTAAACATCATTTAAACTCTGACCAATGACCAATGACTCTATTCGCATTTATACCGAAATCGAACGGGGTAAAGAATGGATTGACCGATACTGTGGTTGTTTGCCCTTGTTTGCCTGTATATTAGGTTTTACCGAAACTGGTTTAATTCCGGGTATTTCCGCAGCTGGTCTTACGAGCGAGGATCGTAAATACACAGCCATTGCTGATGCTGAGTTTCTTTACTACGGCGCAGAACACAAACCTCAGTATCCTTTACCACCTTTAACTGCTGGAGCGTCACCTGTTTTAATTTCTAGGGCTGTGGTAGAGGCTTTGCATATTCCAGTTTATTTATTTAATGCTGGTTTACCCTACCCTCCTAATGTCCCAGTCATTGATTTAGGGGGTAGTACTGCTAGATGTTTAAGTCATGGTAATGCTTTAGAATTGGCAACAGTAGAGCATTTATTAGAGGTGGGACTGCTTTGGGGCGATCGCCTAGCTGCCAAAGTTCAAGAAAGCTACGTGGTCTTGGGTGAATGTGTGGTGGGTGGAACCACAACAGCTTTGGCTATTTTACTTGGTTTAGGTATAGACGCAGCTGGAAAAGTCAACAGTAGCCACCCTACTTGTAATCATACGCAAAAATTGGCAGTGGTACAGGCGGGACTTGAGAAGATTACAAAGGGAGCAGGGGAAGGAAATGCTTTTCCCAGCGTTCACACTCCCTCATCTGTGTTAATAGATCCTCTCCAATTAGTTGCAGCAGTGGGTGATCCCATGCAAGTAAGTATGGCAGGAATGGCGATCGCCCTGAGTCGTAGTTGTGGCGTTTTACTAGCTGGAGGAACACAAATGCTGGCAGTATACGCGTTGATCAGAGCGATCGCTACAACTTATGCTTTACCCTGGCGATCGCAACAAGTAGTAGTTGGTACAACTCGCTGGGTAGCAGAGGATTCCACAGGAAGCACTGTTGAATTAGCTCAATTGATTAACCTCAGTGGTTGTCCTGTGTCTTTACTCGCGACTCAATTAAATTTTACTCATTCTTGCTATCCCCAACTTCAAGCCTATGAGCAGGGTTTTGTTAAAGAAGGAATGGGGGCTGGTGGTGCCGCGATTGCGGCTCATTTATACCAAAATTGGCAGCAAAATCAGCTTTTAGCAGCAATTGAAAGTCAAATTGAGCGAATGCTCTCAATCAATAGTGATTAATCTTTGTCAGAGTATCCAAAATTAATGACCAATGACTAAGTAAGTCGGTGAGAATAAATCAAACTATGTTAAGTAACGTAAAATTAATGAAATCAGTTCGTAGTAAGGACTAAAGTCCTTTCTTGAGGACTAAAGTCCTCACTACAAACCTTTGATTATTGGCGCTGTCTTACTTAAATTAATGAATTCTCTTTAGTAATAATTGCTCTTCCAAAGCAGCAATTCGATTGTATGCTGCTGTTAATTGTGCAGTCAGTCTTTGAATTTGAATTTCTGGTGCAATATGTCTGTCTCCTCCTTGAAAATTCGAGTCTGGATAAACCCCGTCTGCGATGACATCCTTGTGTTCCATCTCTGGATTAAAGTTGATATGTCCTGTTAAAGGGAAGCGACTGGCGTCGCTATTTTCTGTAACAGCTTCTCTATGCTGATTTGTTGCATCTAAGCGGCACACCGATAAAGCCTGAGATACTTTATTATCAAGCTGCTCTATTACTTGGTATAGGGTGTCTAGCTTATAACTTAGAGATAGCACCTGCTTCTGTAATGGCTCCATTTAATATGCTCATATGCTTATTTTTCTCTATAGTATTCAATAAGGTCGCAATGTTAAATATACTTATGATTTTTTTAAGCTTCCATATTATTTTTTTCAATAAAATATTTAACTAATTATTTAGCAATAAATCTCAATATACTTAGAAAATATAACTAAATATGAGTATTGGAAAGGTTAATATTGAACAGTTTAAGCAAGAATATTCATTCTTGAGGTTGATGGCACTAGCTTTTGGCAGCATCACAAAAAAAGTAGGTAAGATGTATGATGAGAAATTGACAAACTGTCTAACGGTTGAAACAATCAATAAAATTCTCAAATCAATGGATAGAAGGTCGTTTTTACAAGGTGGTACGACATTAGCACTGGCGCAGATGTTGATTGGGTGTAGTGGAAACAAGCAAACAACCTTGAGTGTTCAGTTGTTGAAAGGTTCTATTCCTGGTCAGGTAGTTGATAAATTCCGCCACAATTTGCAAAAGGGAGTAAACTTAAATTTTATCCCTGTAGAGCAATTACAGAATTTATTTGAGGAATTACAAAGTTGGTACAATCAATCTCAGGCAATTCCTAAGCAGGGATTAAATTTTAATCTTCCCTTTGGCTCATCACAAAAACCTCAGATTGCTGACTTAGTGACATTGGGAGATTATTGGCTGAAAACATCAATTGAAAAGAAACTAATTCAACCACTCGAAGTAGGACAGCTAAAACAGTGGAATTTATTATCGCAACGTTGGAAAGAATTAGTCACACGTAACGATCAAGGCTTTCAAGACCCTAAAGGAAAAGTATGGGCAGCTCCCTATCGTTGGGGTAGTACAGTTATAGTTTATCGTCGTGATAAATTTCAAAAATTGGGTTGGACTCCAACTGACTGGAGTGATTTATGGCGGAGTGAACTACGCGATCGCATTTCCTTGCTTGATCAACCTAGAGAAGTAATCGGTTTGGTATTAAAGAAGTTAGGAAAATCTTACAATACAGAAAATTTAGATGAAATCCCTGGTTTAGAGGCAGAACTCAAGGCTTTAAATCAACAAGTAAAGTTTTACGATTCTACAAGATATTTAGAGCCACTCATTCTTGGAGATACTTGGTTAGCAGTAGGTTGGTCTGATGATGTTTTACCTGTAATTACCCGCTATCCACAACTTGCTGTAGCGACTCCTCTATCTGGAACAGCATTGTGGGCGGATGTATGGGTAAAACCTGTAGGTGTTAAGCAAGAAAATTTAGCTAATAAATGGATTGATTTTTGCTGGGAACCAAACGTTGCTGAACAGATTTTAATTCTGACCAAAACAAATTCACCAATTCCTGTAAAAGTTAAACCCTCTAATATCCAAGAAGAATTAGGAAATTTCTTATTAAATAAAGATGATATTTTCGTTAAAAGTGACTTTTTGCTACCTTTCTCTCTTGCAGTAGCTGATCAATATAAATCATTATTTGTAAAAATCAAGAGCTAGTTGTTGGTAATTTTTAGTTTTAATTAAGGGTTTGTAGTAAGCACTTTAACTTTAGTGCTGAAAAAATAACCTCAATAGGATTAATAATAGTGTCAGTCATTGGCTGAGTCCTCCAATTATTTGAATAAGTTCTTGGAAAATTGACCTTTTATGACGGAAAATATAGAAACTAAAGTTGAATCAGAATGCTACCTAGGAAAGCTGTTTTTCTTACTAAAGCTTTTAAACCATAGATAACTACATCAATGATAACTTCAGTTTCGGAACAATATGATCCCTGACTTCTGCGAAGTCGAGGATCTGACTGTCTCAATTTATCTTGAAAGCAATCTTGCGTTTAACACTTTGGTGATGCGATCGCTCGTTTCTTCAAGATGAGCTAGTGTTTTATTGTGGCGACTTACTTAAATAACCTGCTGCAACACAATCATCTATCAATTTCTGAACAAAAGGCCATAATTCAGGTGTACCGACTTCTACCGGTGCGACGCGCAGCATGACTTGATCACGGGATATACTATGAATGCGCCAAGTCCCACCTTGAGTTTGTTGGTTGTGCAGTAGGGGTTGGATACGGTCTAAAGCTGCGGCAAAATGAGCAGTAGATGTTTTCCCTAACTCAAACTCTTCCCACAAATAACGCAACTCACTTTCTTGATCTACGGGTAAAAGTCCAAATAATCTTGCTGCTGCTTCAGTTTCTTTTTCGGCTTTACTCAAATTGCCTTGCAAATCATAGCAGAACGTATCACCTGCATGTATTTCAACTAAATCGTGAATTAACAACATTTTAATAGCACGTAGGATGTCAGTTCCTGTTGGAGCGTATTCCGCCAAAATTATCGCCATGATTGCGATGTGCCAAGAGTGTTCTGCACTGTTTTCCTGACGTGAACCATCTGTAAGTAAAGTTTGACGCAAAATTTGCTTGAGTCTGTCAATTTCTATGATGAATTGAATTTGTTGATTCAATCGATTAATTTGCATAATAAATCCAAAATCTAAAATCGAATGACCGTCGCTTCGCTTCAAGTTAAAAGTTATTCGACTAGCTTCTAAACAATCTTGTATACAGCGTTTCATGTCTCATACTAGCCAAAGATAATCCCCAAGTGCAGCAACTGAGTTCATCATCTTCTAAATTGAGAATTTGTGTTGCGGTGTGACTAAGTAAAGGCTGTAATTCTAGTAATAATTTTTGTCCGGAAGTTTGACCTAAAGGAACGAGTTTGACTCCCGCAGTAATTAAGTTATTTGCCCAAGAATATAGATATCCTAGCAAAGCTGCTTGGATATTTATTTGCCAATGGGCAGCAGCAATACCAAAAGCGATCGCATAATTACAGGAATTACCCACAGCATCGGCGATCGCTTGAATTTGCGGTTGTAATTCAATGAGCAAACGCATGAGCGATCGCCCCATTCCCAAACTAGAAGCGCGTAATTCTTCGGTTTCCCTCGCGGCCGATAACCAATTATTCCAGCTAGATAATTTCTGGAAATCTCTTACTTGTGCTGAGTGATAACCTCGGAGCATCACAGCAGTTTCTATGCGAATCGCTCCATAACGCAATTCCATTTCTATCCAATGCTTGAGATTTTCTGGACAAGTGATCGCGCCATCTTCAACTAAAGTTTCTAAACCTTCAGAATAACTATATCCACCTACAGGTAAACCCGGACTAGCCAGTTGCAATAGACACAACAAATTAGGATCACTGAGAGTGTACATCCAAAGTATTGTCCAAAATGTTCAAAAAACAGACGTGCCATGGCACGTCTCTACCCATGGCACGTCTCTACATTTGTGCAATCTTGCAATTAAGCCATTCTCGCCGCTATGCGAGATTTCATTGCTTCTATCATCTGTGGTGTAGCCTCGGTAGCTCGCCAAGTTGGACGTGAATTTAAGCGATCGCACCAAGCACTCAATTGTGGATAATCACTTAAGGATATATCGCCTCTCGGCAACCAAGGTATTATAGTTCCAGCAACAGGCTCGGCTAGAGTGATATTTTCACTGCCAAAATAAGGGCGATCGCCTAATAAATTTTCTAAGAATTTCATTGCTATGATAATTTTCTGCCGTGCTTGCTCGATTTTTTCTGGATCTCCTCCAGGTAAACCCAACATCTGTCGAATCAGTGGCGTCATGGCAGGCAATAACTCATTAACTGATACCATTTGTGCTATGCGTGTTATTGCCAAATCTTGAGGTTCTGTTGGTAACATTGCAGGCGTGGGATACTTTGCTTCTAAATAATCAAGAATTGCCAAAGACTCCACTATATTAAAGCTGTCATCTATCAAAACAGGAATGTGATGGAAAGGATTAATCGCCAAAAAATCTGGTTGAAACTGCTCTTCATCTGCCAGATTTACCTCTATTAGTTTAAACTCAAGTTCTTTTTCTAGCAGTGTAATCCAGACGCGGCGCGAATTGGGAGATATTGGATCATGATAAAGAGTCAGCATAGGAAAACCTTACAGCTTGATGGATACAGCCATTGCAATCTTATAATACGACTCACTCTTATTTAGAGTATTTTTTTTAATATTTATATTTATTTGTTATGTACTCAGTAGAGCAATCGCTATACTGGATATGTCGCGTTAGGGAATAGTGCTTTGACTGAAAAAATGAGCCGGACTAGTGTCACAATTCCAGAACCACTGTTTGGTTGGTTTAAACTGTATTGCAATAAGCAAAAGCGATCAGTCTCAGCTCAAATCAGCTTTATGATTGAGCAGCTTAAAGAATCTGAGGATAAATAAGTCAAGGATGATCGATATATGTCGCGTGAGGAAATAGTGCTTTGACTGAAAAAATGAGCCGGACTAGTATCACAATTCCAGAACCACTGTTTGAATGGTTTAAACTATATTGCAATAAGCAAAGGCGATCGATGTCAGCTCAAATCTGCTTTATGATTGAGCAGCTTAAGGAATCTGAGGACAAACAAGTCAAGGGTGATTGATATTAAATAAATAGCGTCCATGAGGTACGTACACCAGGATGAATAAAAATATGACTCTTCTTACACCTCTACTAATAGACCTCTCCAGAAATGAACTATATGTTAGACGTTAAATTTAACGTCTCTACATTCTTTTTCGCCAGATGTCTAATGACCAATGACTAATGATTATAATCACCACCAGAACCATACTTCCAAGCATCAACCCAACGGCGCCAATAATATTTAGAATTGTTGGGTAAATATTTCTCCCACGGTTCAAAATTTTTACTTAGCCAAAACAACGCAGAATATACACCCAGGTTTCCGTAATGAACCAGCCAATCTAACAAAGCTAGTAAACCTACTTGGGGAATGATCTTAACCACAATCCCAGGATGAGCGAAATTTGTTTTTAACAAGGTTTGCGTTAAGGCTGGAAACTTGACTACATCTTGTAAAAATGGTTTTAAAACCATCTCACCTGATTCTTGCATTTGCTGAAATACAGCTGATAGTAATTCGTTAATTTGTTCTGGAGCAATTTTTTGATTGACACCCACACTCATAGCTTTTTGAAATAACCAAGTCACACTCAAACTGGGTTGATATGGTTGCAATAGTCCTAATGCATTGGCGGATAATTGATCAGTTTGCAGTGCTTGATCAATTCCTTGGGTTAATCTTTGTAAATGACGTACCATCGCCCCAAAACCACCAAAACTTAAAGGCGATTGATTCCCACTGCTGTCTCCGACTGGGAGAATGCGACTCCAGGGTGTATGTAGGGGACTTTGACGATAGGAGGGAAAGAAGCCAAATAGCGCCCTTTGAAATTTTAACTGTGACAATTCCACATTTTGATATTTTGGCATTAAGCGCAGATAGTCTTCAAACAAAGCTTCTAATCCTATATGTCGTGGGTCTGCATCCATATAGGTAAACATGTAAGTAGTTCTACCATCTCTGGCGGGAAAAGCTTCCCAAAAATATTGGCACTGTTTTTGAATCGGTGTCAAAGATAAGATTAAATCGCCAGTGTGATTTTCGGGAAAATCTTGAGCGCAACTCCCAACCACCAAACACACTGCATCTGGTTTTCGTCCTTGTCGCGCTTGTTGGATAATCGGAGAAAAATGTCCCATGGCGTCAAGTAACAATCTCGCTTTGTATTGATTGTTAACTATGACTCCATCTGGATGCACAACTGCTTCTACAAAAGGCGTGTTTTCAAATAACTTTCCGCCCACAGCCAGAAATCGCTGTTTTAATGTTTCCAGTAAATACACTGGATCTACACCAATATTTAATACGTTTTTTACCCAAATTTCTACACCATTGTCAAACCCGACTCTAGCTGGATTGTATTCTGTGGCGATCGCTTGTTCTAATTCTGCATTTGTTAATAAAGATAATTTTAAAAATACTTCTAATTCTTGGCGAGAAATATTCCATTCTTGATCTCTTCCCCGCAATATCCCCCGTTCGAGCAACGCTACCCGGAACCCTTGCACAGCTAGAGCGCAACCAATTAAAATCCCTAAAGTACCACCACAAATTAAAACATCCCAATCGACAGCACCCAATTGTTGCTGATTTTCTTTAACTGCTGTCGGTACTGGGACTCTACCTTCTCTGATCGATGTTAAGATGCGATCGCTACGACGCAACCCCCCCAAAACATCGCCTGGTAATTGCGAAAGGATTTCCTCAGTTAAAGACATAGAACTTCATTCCAGCAAAGTTACGAGTTTTGCTACTCATCTACAACCTTAGCTCATCTGTAAAAATATTAGATATCTTTTGAGAATGCTGCAAGATAAAACGAAGTTTAGCTTTGCGTTAATTCGTGGCGATTTGAAACGCAGAGGAACGCAGAGGTAAACGCAGAGGGGCGCGGAGTGTTGATGATCGCCTCTGTTAAAATTAAATTTAACTATTTGGCTTTTTTGTGAAACAATAATTACGATGTTTTTTGTTATATTTATTCTCAACAAAAAATAGTTAGGTTTTTAATATAAAAAATACTAATAAAACACTCTCGTTGTTATGCAAATCCAGGAATACAGATGAATAGTTCAAAAGTTGTCGCAATTATTACAGGTATTTTTTCCATAATTTTAGCGATCGCCTATCTACTCCTCGTACAAATCATCGATTTTCGCGGTGAAATGCAACCTGCTCCCATTAGTGAAACAGAACAGGAAGTATCAATCGTGATGTCTTTTTACACAAATACTTGATTGACTACAAGACACTGCGATCGCTAAATTATTCGTAAACAACAAGATTCCCGATGTCTACAAGAAATTGGGAATCTTGCATTTTCAGTTTTCACCATCCCCAACTACCGGGAATACCTTTGAAAGGCCCAACAATGTCATTCGTGACCCACCCGCCATAAAAATTACCTGGTTGTGGCTGTACTTTTTCGCTATCTACATAACAAGCATCCATAACATGAGCATAAAAAGCTACATGGTTTTCAAGAGATGCAAAAGCAGGTGTGGGATTTGGATAGAACCAAGCAGCATTTTGCACTTCTTTATCGCCTACGCGAATTATGTAGTAACCAGCACTTCCTTTCCACTCACAAAAGCTAGATTGTGGTGATTGGATTAAGTATTCCATCTTGATATCTTCTGGGGGGATGTAGTAAGAAGGTGGATGACTAGTTTCTAAAACGCGCTTGGCCTGGTGAGTATCAGCGATCGTAACACCATTAAATATTATTTGGATATGCTTATTTGTTTCCTCAAGGCGAGGAGGACGGGGATAATCCCAAACTGATTCTTGTCCGGGGGTTGGTTCAATGCGTTGAGGTCTGATCATTTTATTTGGTTGATTGTTGGTTGTTGATTGTTGATTGTTGGTTGTTGGTTGTTGGTTGTTGGTTGTTGATTGTTGGTTGTTGATTGTTGGTTGTTGGTTGTTGATTGTTGGTTGTTGGTTGTTGGTTGTTGGTTGTTGGTTGTTGATTGTTGGTTGTTGATTGTTGGTTGTTGATTGTTGATTGCCAATAATTATCTACTATCTACTATCTACTATTTACTAACCACTATCTACTATCTACTATCTACTAACCACTATCTACTAACCACTATCTCATTTATTTCCCATACAAGAAACGCTGTAATAACTTAAATATTCTCACCATTGTTTTTTCTAGCGACAGCATAATGTGATCTAACCAAATCAGAATTTGCTCTAAAGGATGTTTATCGTAACCAATGATTTTGGCTTTTGTTTCGATCCAGTCTGGTTTTGCTTCTACTTCTGTAGTTTGCTGGTGTTGCTGTTGAGAAATAGAAAATACTGTTTGTGTTGCAATAGATATTTTTTGAGATGTTGTTTGTGTTTGAATAGAAGTGAGATTAGTTACTGGACTGTACTTTTGTACTAATCTTCCTTTGGGTTGTAATGTGAAACTTTGCAGCCGATGAATTAAGATTTGCAGAGGATACTTTGCTGTTTGACTGCGAGGAAGGACTGAGTTTGAAATTGAAGAGTTGTTAACTAGATGATTTGTTTGATTTGAATTATCAAGAGATTTACCTGTAATTTGAACATCCCCAAATACATCGCTTTCACTTAACCAAAAATCTACTAGTTCATGACTTTGCGTTTTAGAAGTTTTCAGTAATTTGTGGGATTTATTAAGCTGTGTTTTATGATGATTTATTCGTAAACCTGGAGAAATTTGATTATTGGATCTAGCCTGAAATAATTTTTTACTCTGGCTTTTTCCAAAAAAGAAGTTGATCGCTGTCCAAATCAAATTTGGAATTTTTGATGCTGGATTTCGGAAATTATCAAGAGTGGCTGTTGTTTGTTGACTAGTTGATATTTGCTCTTTTCCATAAATAAATCTTTGCAGCTGAGTTTGCAAGATTTGGATGAGTTCGCGGCTAGTATGAGAAATCGGATCTAAAGCATTTAACTCTAACTTAGCTACAGTTGCATCTAATAAAGCTAGCGATCGCTTGGCATTTAGTAAAGATAATTCTTCTGTATTTTGGTCTGTATTGCCAGATGGTAGTGCTGGTGTTGTGTTTTCGTGATTACTACCAGTTAACTTTGTCAGTAAGCGATTGATTTCACCAATTATGTTTATTTCGTTTGTTTCTTCTTTAACTTGAGTTAAGCGCCATTGACGCCAATAATTAGCAATTTCTGTAATAATTCGCTCTTCTAGCTTTTGCTTTTGTTGCGGCGTTAATATATCTAAAATTTCATTTTCTAAGGTAACGAGTACCAGTTGGCGATCGCACAATTGAGAAGCGATTCCCCGTATATTCGGCGACAAGTCCAGAGATGGAGCAGTACTAAACTCTTGACTCTTGACTCTTGATAGAATTTGCAGACTATCCACAACCTTTAGCACTTGCTGAATAGGAATATCGCCTGCTGGCGGTTCTTCTGGCTGGAAATCGGTATAATTTGCCTGTAATTGTGGATTTTGTGTTTGCTTGGCTTGTAGTTGTTTACCAGCTGATTCTCGTGCTTTTTGAAATAGTATAAATACGGGATAAGCTAGTGCTTCTAAAGACCAATTGGCAGCAACCTGTAGATGACGAAAGGTGCGCCCTACTCCTTCACTCCAACGTCGAGATTGTTTGTGAACGAAGTTAAAAAGTTTGCTTTGATAGCGTTCAGAGGAAGCAGAAGACATGGTACTTAGTTGGTGGTTGGTGGTTGGTGGTTGGTGGTTGGTGGTTGGTTGTTTAAATGCTTCACCTGTACAGTAGTTAGTAATTGACCGATACGTCTTTAAATAGTAGAGAGCAAGCAGATTTATCTGTGAGGCCAATCCAAAATCTGAAATCCAAAATCTAAAATCGAATGACCTCTCCCGTATCACCATCCAATACCAAAATTATCTCAGCTGCAATTGAGAAATTGCGCTCTTTTTGTCAAGAGAATATTCTCCCAAATTGGCGCTGTTTTGCAGGCGATTTGGCTGTGACTGATGTGAGTACATCTTCCTTGTCTGAGTGGACGCCTGTTGAAATTAATCCTAAAGGAAATATTGCTTGGTCTGGAGGACAAAAAGTTTTGTGGCTAGCACAGAACTTAGTAATTCCTCAAAATTTACAAGGTTATGCACTACAGGGTTTGTCTTTGCGACTGGCGTTGGTTTGGTGGGCGAATTCTGCCAAAATTTATGTGAATGGGGAGTTGGTGGGTGAAGGAGATTTGTTTGATTGTTCGCCTCGGATTTTAGTTGATCAAGCGTTGACTCCAGGGGAAGAATTTTCCATAGCTATACGTTTGGTGAGTCCGGGACATTGTGATGGGGCGTTGATGCGATCGCTTTTAGTTTATGAATCAACTGATGAGCAATGTCGAGATCCTGGTTTTGTGGCTGATGAGTTGGCTGTGACGCAGCGTTTTTTGGCAAAGTTTGCGCCTGAAAGGTTGGATAGTTTGGCGGTGGTGGTGGATGAAGTGATGAACCGCACAAACGCAGAGAACACTAAGAGGGAGTTGGAAAGTTCGTTATTTTCTCTGCGAGAAAAGTTGATTCAATCCAAAATCGAAAATCGTTCGACTGAGCGCTCACAACGAAGTCCAAAATCCAAAATATATCTGTTGGGTCATGCTCATTTAGATATGGCTTGGCTATGGCGTGTGAGTGAAACCTGGGAAGCGGCGCAGAGTACTTTTGAATCGGTTTTAAGGTTACAGTCAGATTTTACGGAGTTAATTTTTTGCCATTCGACGCCAGCTTTGTATGCTTGGGTAGAGGAAAATCGCCCGGATTTATTTAGGGCGATTCAAGAAAAAGTTGCGGCGGGACTTTGGGAAATTGTCGGTGGTTTTTGGGTGGAACCAGAATTAAATTTAATTGCTGGTGAATCGATAGTGCGCCAATTATTGTATGGTCAGCGCTATGTGCAAGCAAAGTTTGGCAAGCTGGCGAATATAGTTTGGGTTCCTGATACTTTTGGTTTTTGTGCAACTTTACCACAGTTTATGCAGCAGTCTGGAATTGAGTATTTTGTGACGCAAAAGTTGCGCTGGAATGATACGACGAAGTTTCCTTACGGTGCTTTTTGGTGGCGTTCTCCTGATGGTAGCGAAATACTTAGTTTGATGTCCGCGCCTGTGGGTGAAGGTATTGATCCGGTGAAAATGGCTGATTATGCAATTGAATGGCAAACCCAAACTGGTTTTACAGACTCACTTTGGCTTCCCGGTGTCGGCGATCACGGCGGCGGTCCCACCCGTGATATGTTAGAAGTTGCTCAACGCTGGCAAAAATCCCCCCTATTCCCCCAACTAGAATTTACGACTGCTGAAAAGTACCTCCAACAACTCCAATCAACGATTAATTCTCAAACACAAACCACTCTCCCCACCTGGAATGATGAACTCTACCTGGAATTCCATCGTGGTTGCTATACTACCCACGCCGATCAAAAACGTTGGAATCGTCGTTGTGAGAATTTGTTGTACCAAGCAGAATTGTTTGCTGCGATCGCCACTCTCAAATGTGGGGTAAATTATCCAAAGGCGGAATTGGAAGCAGCTTGGAAGCAAGTTTTATTTAACCAGTTTCACGACATTTTGCCTGGTTCCTCAATTACTGAAGTCTACGAGGATGCTTTAGCTGAGTGGCAGGAAGTGGAAAAGGTCGGTACGGAGATATTAGGGGAATCTTTGCGAGCGATCGCAACTCAAATTTCTTTTCCAACGCCACCACAACCAGATAGTTTACCTATAGTTGTCTTCAATTCCCTAAATTGGCAGCGTTCCGATGTTGTGAGCGTTTCTCTACCCTCCATAACTGCACCCAATCAGGAATGGCAGATTTACGATTATTCTGGGAACCAACTCGTTTCCCAGTTGAGTGAAGCTTCCACACTGCTATTTTTAGCTAGAGATATTCCACCTGTAGGCTACCGTGTTTTTTGGTTGTGTCCCTACTCGTTAGAAAATTCACATAACATAACCCAGTCTGAAGATACCAAATTAAGCTTGCAAAAGCAAGAACAAATTTCATCAGAAAGATTGACTTTAGAAAATGAATTTTTGCGAGTAATTCTTGACGAACAAACTGGTAATTTAGCGAGTGTTTTTGACAAAGTTAATAATAGAGAAGTTCTCAATCAAGCAGGCGGAAATCTATTACAAGCTTTTCAAGATAGTGGTCAATATTGGGATGCATGGAATATTGATCCCAATTATGCCCAGCATCCTCTACCACCAGCAAGTCTGAAATCTATCCAATGGTTAGAACAAGGGCCAGTACAATACCGTCTCCGTGTGGTACAGCAACTTGGTAAATCAGAGTTTTGCTGTGATTTCATTCTGCCAAAAGCTTCATCTCTGCTGAAAATAGCTATGAAGGTAGATTGGCAAGAAGAGCATGTATTAGTGAAAGCAGCCTTTCCTCTCAATCTTGAAGCAGACTTTGCTACCTACGAAATTCCCTGTGGCGCAATTGCTCGCCCCACCCAACCCGAAACTCCAGCAGAACAAGCAAAATGGGAAGTTCCCGCTCTGCGTTGGGCAGATTTGACGCAAGAAATGGAGGACAAGGGAGAACTTTTCCCCAATCCCCAATCCGCGATTCCCGATCCCCATTACCCCTTATCCCCAGAGGGGACCCCACTTTCCCCGATCTCCAATCCTTACGGCGTGAGTTTGCTGAATGATTGTAAGTATGGTTATGATGCTCAATCAGATCAATTACGGCTAACACTTTTAAGAAGTCCCAATTGGCCTGATCCTCAAGCCGATAGAGGTGTACATGAATTCACTTATGCTTTGTATCCCCATGCTGGTGATTGGAAATCAGCCCATACAGTCCGACGCGGGTACGAATTAAATGTACCTTTGCAAGTAATGGTGTGTCCGCTTAACCATCCTCAATCATCTAATGTTTATCACTCAGTTGATGCAGAAGGGTTAGGAGTGAGTTTCTTAGATTTATCAGCAGAAAATTTAATCTTAATGGCATTTAAACAAGCCGAAGATGATTCGCAAAAGTGGATTTTGCGTTGTTATGAATGTCACGGAGAAACAGCCGATTTGTCTTTGCAGAATGATTTGGGGCTGAGTTTGGAGGAATCAATGGATTTATTGGAGCGTCCTTTATCTACTTCTGAATTCTCATCCACAGCTATTGATGAAAAACTCAATATTCAACCTTGGAAAATAATTAATTTGAAGCTGAGAGTGAGTGATTGTGCAACTATCTCAAGTTCGTAGTAAGGACTTCAGTCCTTATTTTCTATATTTTCTAAGCACTTTAGTGCTTACTACAAACCCATTTACCCCTAACCTCTATTCCCTGTTTAATCCTCATGATCCTCAAAGGGATCACTCAACTGCTTAGAGGGTGGGCCAAAAGCAGTATAAATTGACAGTGCTGTTATGATGATCACAACTGCACCAACGGAAATGCTAAGAACTGTTGCGGATTCCATAATTTAGAGATGGATTATGAGTGCTATTCTTATAGAATATTACAGAAGATTAAAAAATGCTTTGGCAACTATCTTAAGGTGAGATATGGCACAACGGACGCGGTTAGGAGATATCCTCAGACCCTTGAATTCTGAATACGGTAAAGTAGCCCCAGGTTGGGGTACTACTCCTGTGATGGCTGTTTTTATGGGCCTGTTTTTCGTGTTTCTGCTGATTATTCTGCAACTTTATAACAAGTCAATTATTATCCAAGATGTCAGAGTCGGTTGGTAGAGCTTGGTCTATTAACTTATACATAAGCTTTACGCTTCCGCACCCGGTTAGTCCGGGTTTTTTTGTTAAGTTAGTTGTTGGTTATGCCTACAACCACCAACAACCAACAAAAAACTATAAACCACTAACTATGTCTAGACTAAATTTGTAGGTTTCCGCAGCAGTTGTTGAGTTGACAGGAGAAAGCACAAATGAACGTATTTGGTATTGGTCTGCCGGAAATGGCTGTAATTATGGTTGTGGCACTGTTAATATTTGGCCCGAAGAAATTGCCAGAAATTGGTCGGAGTATGGGAAAGGCGATTCGCAGCTTCCAAGATGCTTCTAAGGAATTTCAAAATGAGTTTCAAAAAGAAGCAGCTCAGATAGAAGCAGCCGTCAAAACTACTGCTGAACTCGAACCAAAGCAGTTAGAGGCTCCTCAAAAGGAAGAAGCGTAAAGCTAGTTACCAGTTATCAGTTAATAACTGTTTACTGTTCACTCATTTTACACTTCATATTTCATACTTCCAATGACAGAAGCTACTGCCAAAACAACTTTGGTGATTCCCCAATTAATTGTTGGGTTGGGGAATCCAGAACCAAAGTATGATCAAACACGCCATAATATTGGTTTTGCTGCTTTAGATGTTCTATCTCGTTCTTGGCAGATTCCTCTGGCTGAAAATCGCAAGTTTCAAGGTGAGTACGGTGAAGGTATTGCGCCAACAAAAGACAAAATCCGCTTGCTGAAACCACTTACTTATATGAATCGATCCGGACAGGCTATACAAGGTGTCACTAGTTGGTATAAGTTACCACCTGAGTCTGTGTTAGTCATTTATGATGAGATGGATTTACCTCTTGGAAAAACTCGTCTGCGCTTGTCTGGTTCTGCTGGTGGACATAACGGAATGAAAAGCGCGATCGCACATTTGGGAACACAAAATTTTCCTCGTCTACGTATCGGTATTGGTAGACCTAAAAATGGTACTAATGGCGATGAAGAAAACACTGTGTCTTATGTGTTGGGAAAGTTTTCGACAACTGAAACTAAGTTTGTTTCTGAGGTATTAAACTTCGTCTGTGAATGCGTAGAATTATGCCTCAAACAAGGAGTAGAAAAAGCGATGAACCGTTGTAACAGCAATGGTCTTGTCTATCCTGAGCCCAGGGCAAACGCACCTTAAAGTGACACAATAAAGGTTGATTTTTGGATAAATATATGTACTAGGCATATGACCGACATTCGGCAGGTTGGTGAATTTTAAGGTCTAGGTAGATCGGCTCATATGTTGTGCGATCGCAGACAAAGGAAACCCTTTGCTGCTATGCCTTTCTAGGGTGATCACATCGCAATAGAAACCTGACCCGCATTTCTCACAAGAAGAGCGATCGCCTATCTCGTAATCTTTACCCAGAAAATGTTTCGAGCCTTTTTGGTAGGTAATAATTTTGGCACAGTACGAAACGGATAAATCTAGGTTTTATAAGGCGTTGAGAAATGTGGTGAGAAATCCGGGTAAAGCCTACCGTGATTCCACAACTATCTGCCATTTTGGCAACTTAATCATAATCAAGATAAGTACATTGTAAACATATGCCGTCCTTTAGCGAATTGCGAAAACCTCCTCCCCCGGTAGCCAGCTAACTACCGGGGTCTTTCATGATACTAGTATCTATTTGTAGCTGAATCTGGTGGAGTGACAAAATAGCCTGAAAAGCTTATTTCCAAAACAGGAAACTATTAGTAGTGAACATCCAAAAGTAAAAAGATAAAAAATATTTCCTTTTACTTTTGATTCATTACTAGGACTTACGCAAGTGTCACAAAAAAATTAAAATTTTTTGTTTGTAGTAAGGGCTACTCTGCGAGAACGCTACGCGTACAGCCCTTGTTTTGACGACTGAAGTCCTCACTACGAACTTAAAATAATATGCCAGTTGCGTAAGTCCTGATTACTTAGAATGAAGTTCACTGATTAGGATTGTGAGAGTTAAAAACCAGTTCCTTTACATCGCGTTTTTTTATTACTTTTGCAGGTACTCCCACAGCTATAGAGTAAGGAGGAATATCTTGATTAACAACTGCTCCCGCTCCAATAACACTACCTTCACCAATAGTGACTCCATCCAATACTGTTACGTTATGGCCTATCCAGCAGTCATCTTCTATAACTATTCCCTGGCGGCTAATACCTTGATCTACGATATATTTTGTCGGGTCTGCAAAATTATGATTATTAGCAAATATTCCTGTGTGAGCAGCAATTAAGCAGCGTTTACCGATAGTGACATCTCCCGATCCAGCAATACATGCACCAGGACCAATAAATGTTCCTTCACCAATTTGTACACAGGTGTTGTCTAAAGCACCAATAGTTACATCTTTTTCAAGTGCGACACCTTTTTTTAAGGTAATTTTGTTATTTTCTCCTTTCGCATCTATACGCACACCTTTAAAAATATGCACATCACTCCCAATTTCAATTTGATTAGTACCTATAAATTCGACACCATTTTGAATATAAACTGAGTTATCTATTCTCGCAAAAATAAAGGGATAAAGCAGCCTTCTGAAACTAGGGCCAAAAGCTATTGTTGGTAATTCTCCTAGCAAATTTATTAGTAAAACTTCTTTGATACGCTGCACTTTGGATAAAGATTTTTGATTCATCGTTTTTCTACCTCATACTTGATCTAATTTTTTAATTGTCTTGTTGTCTATACACAACTGTTGCTTTTGTTACTTCGGGAATAATCTCTCATACATTGACATTTATTTGGTAATATCATCAAAAAATGATACTGTTGGTAGATTTTGTACCCCAAATAATTTTGATAAAAACAAGGCGAGAAATTACTTTTAGCTAGTGTTATTAAATACAAAAATCATTTCGATAAAAATCCGCTTGTTTTAACTACATTTAAAATCTAGTTCAAGTTTGTTAAGAGACAAATTATATTTGTCTCTCAATACTCAGTTATGCTCATTTTTTATAACTACAAAATAATAGTCGGAGCTAACTTGATATCGCTTGTGTTTTATGAAAAAGATTTTTTCGGTTTAATGCAGGTATTAGAATCAAAAGACTATTGTCTAAGTAATATTGATCAACCAATTATATGGTTTCTCTCGCTCAACCATTAAACTAATCCAAATGTCAAAGCTTATGGTTGAAATAGACTAAGAACTCGCGCAGAAATGACTTACCTGTTTTGAAAAAAATAAACCTGGATTTACAGGGCTTTCAACCATTAAAAAAGGTAACTTATTCTTGCGGTTCTCCTAATGCTTGGTTTTTTAGTAAAATTAGAGATTTACATAGCAGAAGGAAAATAAAGTATAGCCCACAGCTATCTTCTGCCAGAGAGTTATAATCTCCTCAATAAATTTAGTTAGCCGAGTGTTCTTTTGAGCAAACTACATTAGTTGAAACTTCTCTGTCTATTAGCGAAAGTTTGCATCTTTATATTAACTAAATGTAGTCATCAATTTTAGTTTTTCAAAAATTCTCTTCAATACTAGGATAACACTAGGGTGGGAAATCACCAACTTCAGCCATTATATTCAACCGAATTCAATACTAGGATAACACTAGGGTGGGAAATCACCAACTTCAGCCATTATATTCAACCGAAGTACAAACACATAAGCACTTCCTCGATTCATATAACGGCTTTCTTGCAGCCAATTTTTGTAGTGCGCTGCTTGTATCATAATGGACGTAGGTTGACCACAGACAGATTAAACTTAGTTTGTAACTTTATAATTTAAAGCTACTAACTTTAACTATACAACATAATTTCTTTAATAGTTCTGAAATCAAAAAATTAATTTAATTTTTTTTGTACTTCATAAAATTGAAATGAAGATTTCAGATAGTATAAATTATCTTGTATCAAAAAATATTGCTTCTTGCTAAAGATAGATTTTTCAGAAAAAGCCACATCTGTATGTAGAGAGAACTTCAAATTATTTGTATTCTATCAATAGGGTCAAAAATACTACATCCATATATATTAACTTGTTTGTATTAAATGGATGAATTTTAGGCAAATTCCCAATAACATTCCCACTTACTCCATTTTTCAACTTTTCCCTCCGCAAACTCACTGAAACTCATGACGCCTAATTCAATTTTGCGCCATTTGACTTCTAGTTGTTCTTGCCGTAATTTGATACCCAAAAATTCACACTCAGGAGAGTCAAAGATATAAATCTTCTCGTGGTTCTTCTGGTTGTGAAGATTGAACTAGACAATGTTGCTGAAACCAAGATTGAATATTTTCTGGTATGGCGCCAGGGTAAAACCAGCGCATTTCGTAAGTTGTTAGCATCCGTGGGAGAATGAAAAACGACAAATCATACTTGCCTTGAATTGCTTCTAGCCCAGAGGAATCGAAACTAATGTGGAAACGAATTGCAGTAATTTTGTTACTAGTGTTGAGCTTTAGCCTTACTAACTACGGTACAGCGTTTGCTGCACTCAGAAGTTTTGTAGACACTAGTGATGGCTATGAATTTTTATATCCTAACGGGTGGGTGCAAGTTAAAGTTAATGACGGTCCAGATGTGGTCTTCCACGATTTGATAGAATTTAGTGAAAATGTTTCTGTAGTCATCAGTCCAGTACCAAAAGGTGAAAGCTTACCAGAATTAGGAACGCCAGGTGAAATAGGATATAAGCTAGCCAAAAATGCTCTTGCTCCAGATGGTTCAGGACGTACAGCCGAATTAGTCAATGCAGAGCAAGTCGAATCTAATGGTAAAACATATTACAAATTAGAATATTTAGTTACGCTCCCCAATAAGCA
Source organism: Nostochopsis sp. (assembly GCA_051172755.1). GTDB lineage: Bacteria > Cyanobacteriota > Cyanobacteriia > Cyanobacteriales > Nostocaceae > Pelatocladus. The sequence goes on from JBMNDX010000002.1 coordinate 391,624, forward strand.
ACAACGACATAACCTCGCCAGTGTTGCCACCAGCCGAGGTAAGCTTTTTACATTAAATGCCTCAGTCCCAGAAAAACGCTGGCGCAAAGTCAAAAGTGCCATAGAAGAATCTGTTGATTCTTTTTCTGTATATTAGTCAATGATCATTGGTCATTGGTCAATGGTCATTGGTCAATGGTCATTGGTCATTAGTTATTCTCCCGATCTGCTTTGTCCCCGATCCCCGATCCTAAACTATGGGTATTCCAACCTTTGTACTTGCATCTGCTTCTGCGGCGCGGCGCCGTTTGTTACAAACTGTTGGTATTGAACCGATAGTTTATCCTAGTGATTTTGATGAGTCGCAAGTGAAAATTAGCGACCCAGCGCAGTTAGTAGAAATTCTGTCTCAACGAAAAGCGGAAACTGTAAGTCCTCAGTTTGAATCTGGTTTAGTCATGGGTTGTGATTCGGTTTTAGCTATTCATGGTGAGATTCATGGGAAACCAGCAGATGCTGAGGAAGCCCGTCAACGTTGGCGAATGATGCGGGGAAGTTTTGGCGATTTATATACTGGTCATACTTTGATTGATGTCACACATAATCATAATTTAGTCAAGCATCAAGTAACAAGAGTTTATTTTGCACAGATAAGCGATCGCACCATTGACGCCTACATTGCCACAGGTGAACCCCTCAAGTGTGCTGGCGCTTTTGCCCTTGAAGGTCGTGGTGGTTTATTTGTGGAAAAAATAGAAGGCTGTCACAGTAATGTGATTGGGCTGAGTTTACCCCTGTTGCGGCGAATGCTAGAGGAATTGGGGTATGATGTGGCAGATTTTTGGAATTAGGAATGGCAGCATGGATAAATGTATTTAAAGTATTTTAAATTTGTATCTCTGCCTGAATCTCTGTTTCAACTTGAGCCTCGACAATTGACGTATAAATTGGAATATCAACTTGTATGGCTTCAAAGCTCACAACTAGAGAGTATGGAACACTAGCTTCTGGGTCATTGTTCCAACCTTCATGTCCAACAACACTTTGATTTCTGCGATCGCTTCTTCTAAATGTTCCTGAATCACTAGCTCCTCTCGCTCAAGGATTGCTCTTTTAGCTGCATCTTGTGCAACCCTCACAGCTTGAGCGGCAGAAAAATCTCTCATCTGCTCAATGACCCTTGGCCAGTTGATAGATCCCACTTCAATTGCAGATAGTGTTTCCCTTAGTATAAATTCTAGCTCTTGTTCTCCGGGTTTAGGTACTGCAATCAAATCATCAAATCTTCTCCAAAGGGCAGTATCTAGAGATTTATTTAGGTTTGTAGCTGCTACTAAAAGCCCAGAAGACGGTTGATATTCATCCAAAATTTGAAGAAATGTATTGACTACTCGCTTAATTTCTCCTACCTCTTGAGAATCTTCTCGTGACTTAGCAATTGAGTCACACTCATCAAGAAACAATAAACATGGATTTTTTGAAGCATCTTCAAATACAAGTCTCAAGTTGCTGGCAGTTTCACCTAAAAAAGACGACACCATTGCATCAAACCGAACTTTCAAAAGTGGTAAACCAGTATTCCAAGCTAAACGCTCTGCTCCTAGGGTCTTTCCACAGCCAGGAGGGCCATACAAAAGTATTTTTTGTCTGTAACGCAGTCCATGATGAGCCAGCCGATCTCTTGCTGCATACTCACGCTCAATTCGACAGAAACGTTTCTCAACATTTTCCGGCAACACCATGTGATGCCGCAATTTTTCCCTTGGTATGATACTTACCAGAGGAAGATTAAATCGCTTACTGGTTGGTAATTCAGTTAAAGCCTGTAAATTTTCTGGTATTGATGAAGCTTGTTGAATACGGTTGGTACACTTCTGTTTTTGGCTCTTTTTAGTAATGTTCTCTAACTGATCAGCTAATAACGTATGTCCCCTATTGCGTTCTTCCTCAATAACTAAGTACGTGAGTTTATCAATCGCCTCCTGGTCTGAACTTGCGATCGCCCTAAACAGTCTTTTGAGAAGCTCTGCTTTCATGTTGCCTCTCAGTATAAATAGTAGCTTGTTATCATTTTTTCAGTACTATTGTACTATTTAAGATGATCAAAACTCATTATAACGCGATAATTTTGCCTAGATTCATTAATATTGATTTATATAAATTATCTAAAAAATTGTCTAACAACTAACAACTAACCACTAACCACTAACTAATAAGGTTATGATATCTGCCATATTAATAAGAATGCCCCTGTGAGGAGTTATCTGCTAGTGTCATGTTTATTCTTAAAAGGCAGGATGTTGAAATATCGACAATTGACCACCCAAAACGGGATCAGCAAGTACCGATTCTCAATTATCAGGGGCAGACTTTTAGATTGATCAGTGTGTTCAAACCTAGCCAAGAAGAAGAAGCAAAATCTTTGTGGAGAGATTTGACTGATAACAAAGGCAAAGCTTGTGTTTTGCTAGAAGAGCCGGAACGTTTTAGTATTTGGGGCAAAATTCGTCTAGATCAGCTTGGTAGTGACACGGGTAGTCATAGTAATATCGGTGTTTTTACTCAAGCTAGTATTTTGCTGTTTCAAGCTGTATACATGGACATTGAAGACCTTTTGGGTACTAGACAAGCTGCCTTATTTGAGAAAGAAATGGTTGAAACTTTGCAAAAGGGGCAGTTTCCCCAAGTGTCTTCGCCTGAAGGAGTCAAATACTTACTAGAAGTAGATCCGCTAACTACTCCAGTCCCCAACTGGCAAGAACATCATGTCATAACTTTATTACAAGACCTGCATCGCTTAGGAAAAGCCTATTTTGGCAATACTAACTTTGCTCATTCCGTAGCTGATAAATTACAAGATATGCCCGAAGGAGAGCGATCGCTATTCATCAGTTGGCTAAATCAGTCTCTACTGAGTAAACTGTGGCATTAGTGTATATCAGTGTTTGTTGACGTTGAATGCTGGATAATTGAATAGATAAATTGGCAAAAAAAGCTTATTATATATTCTTCCTAGCGATTTAGCTATCAAAGAACATTGAGGATATTCCTGTCACGGTCAAGGGTTATGAGTAGCATTTACGACAAGTCTCAAGGTTCTAAATCTTTATTCACCACTCAGAACATTATTTTGGCTAGCATAAGTTGGGGTGTACTGGCACTATTATATTTTTTATTGTTTAGTGCCAAGGTTCCGGTAGGAGTAGACTGTGTAGCAAAACTGAGTGCAAAAGCCCAAGAAGCAGCAACTTGCTTAAGACGTGCCGATTGGTACGTTTTGGGGACAAATATTTTTGAAGCAACAGCTTATCTATCTGCTAGTATTTTATGTCTAAGGAATTGGCGCAGTCAGCAAATTGTTAGCGATCGCAACGTCTGGCTGGCAATTGGTATCGGTATGCTTTCTTATTTCCTGGGAGGGATATTTTTTGGATATACAGAAATCGTCTTAAAAGAAGAACCTTTCCCATCATTAGGTGATGTATTTTTTGTAATAACATATCTGTTGCTGGGTGTAGGTATAATTTTGGCAGTGGCTTCTAGGCGACTGAATTTGGAAACTTCGCAGTGGATAATAGTATTAACAATAGGAGCCTTTGGCAGTGCGTTGGCATGGCTAATTTCCAATCAACCACAGACCGCAGCAGTCCAAGCCCAATATTCTCCTGGGTTAGAAGTTGTGGCTTCTGTTTTAAATTGGTTTTATGTGATCAGCGACGTATTGCTGTTAATTATCGCTACTACTCTACTGCTTGCTTTTTGGGGCGGACGAGTTTCTCTTTCTTGGCGTATGATTGCAGCTGCGGCATTTTCGCTCTACATTGCAGATATGTGGTATAAATACGCCACAAATTCGATTCCCAATTATCAAAGTGGAGAGATACTGGAAGTGTTTTGGGTCTGGAGTGGAATTTTATTTGGTATGGGTGCTGTTTTGGAATATGACGCATCATTAAGCCGTTCCCGTCGAGAACGGAACAGAAAACGTAGTTAGAAAATTTTTTGCTTGGTGTCCCGCCGTGAGAAAACTAACAGAATCTGATAAACAAGAAATCTTACAATTGTACCGTCAAACTGCTGAAACCACCTCTACTTTGGCAGAACGTTATGACGTAAGTAACTCGACAATTAGTCGTTTACTCAAAAGTACTTTACCAGAAGATGAGTACGAATACCTTGTTTCGTTAAAGCGTGCTGCTAGAACTCCTGAAGGAAAAGCACAGGTCAGTTATGATCAACTACCGTCCTTTGTGCAGATAGAACCGGAGGCTTCAGAGGAACCGCAAGAGAAAGTAAGTCCACCCCAAGAGGTGCAACCTAATTCTGTTGTTGAAACTGATTCGACTGATTCAACCTCTAATAGCAGACGAGTCAAGCGACGTTCTTCTGCACCGCACGAAACTAAACGACCAGTCATCAAGCAATTAGAGCTTTTAGAATCCAAAGCCCAAGAAATCAACAATATTTCTAGTCCATTAATAGAGGATGTACATACAGATTCTCAAGCGATCGCCCAAATACTGGGCGAAGAATTGCTAGACGAGTCGGAAGATTTAGAAGATTTAGACGATGATCTCGAAGAAGAAGACTTTGATGATGATGAAGACTTCGAGGAGGAGGAAGAAGAAGAATATCGAGAACGACCACGTCTAGTAACAAGAACTAGATCTGGTGAGAGTTTTGTACGAGTTTTACCTTTCTCAGCCGCTAATTTACCCAGAACTTGCTATTTAGTGATTGATCGTTCCTCAGAATTGATTACCAGACCATTGCGAGAGTTTGGCGATTTGGGCTATATCTCTAATCTAGAAACTCAAGAAAGAACTTTGCCGGTGTTTGATAATCACCGAATTGCAAAACGCTTTTCTACCAAACGCGATCGCGTGGTTAAAATTCCTGATAGCAGAATGTTGCACAAGGCTCGTTACCACCTCCAAGCCAAAGGTATTACTCGGCTATTAATTGATGGTCAGGTTTATTCTTTGTCTCCGGTTTAGTAGGATTTTTGGCGATTCGTTTGTGTACTCTTCAAGAATCCCCCGCCTTTAGGGGTGGGGAGAGTTGATAATGCACTTGAAATCGCCATGTGCGAGGGTTAGGATAAAACGCCAATTTTGGCTGAAATCCCCGATTTTCACCACCTACATATCTTGCGTTTTAGGTCAAGCACTTCTCCTGGTGCGACTCTCTAGATAGTTTTTGCAATGTAGATTGCATCTGGGGTCCTCAAATAATGTGCTGTCCTAAAACCAACTACTATAGCTCAGATACACACAGCCGTCCTTCAAGTGGTTCATACTCATCTTCTAGCAACCAAAGTTGGGCTTCTTCATAAGTAGAGCTAGTAAAGACAATTCTATAATCCTTGGCAGGATCATAGACACAACAATTTCCTGAACTATCACTAAGTAGAAGCAGAATGTACGGAGGCGACAGCATCGGCTCAATCCAGACCTCTGCAAATTGCCAGTTATCCTTCACTTGGTCGGGTGCGGGGAATGACGTGATATCGATTCTTTGCATCAATTTTCACCTCACCATAGAATAATGGAGTTGTTGAACCGTCAGGGCTAATTCTGTTGCCAATTGGTTCAGCAAAGAACAGCCCATAACGTTCGTATTCCCGAATGATACCTATATATTCTCCTCTTTCTATGATGGCTTGGGCAACTCGATCCATTGTGGCTTCATCGTTAAAAACATGAGCCGCTTTTCTCCGACTCAGCAACCGTTGCACCTGAAAAGAATTGGGTAGATGCTTGGCAATGTGTCTAGGATCGAGAACAATTTCACGGTCAATACCACTCATAGAATTGGACAATTTTGCTCCTCAGAGCATAAGTAGCTACACAAAATTAATTACATAACTTTGTCCAAATTCTCTGAGGATTTTCTCGACAGATGCTACAAAATTTGACCAGCTAGAATAAGCGTCTATTTCAATCCACTCATACTTAATAAACCGCCACAAAATCTCAATCAAATTTAACTCGGGTGAATAAGATGGCAATTCAAAAATGGTGATACCCCGTTCAACCCACTCTTCAATTTTATCAAGAATCGCATCACTTTTATGAATTGAAGCTTGATCTACAACAATAACTGTTGGTTTATTTACTGTAGCGAAAAATGCATCAATACAAGCAATAACCACGTCAGAATTAATACTTTGAGACGAAATATAAGTTTCAAGATGATTATTTCTATTCATTATTCCCAATACATTTAAGCGGGAACTACGACGACTCTTAATAGCTAAATATTCCCCTCGTTTTTGCCATCCATAAGGAACATTAGGAATGAGACAAAATCCCGTCTCATCTAAGTAATATAAGTTAATTTCTCCTTCATCTTCTAATCTTTTAAGTTCTTCTAATTGTGCCTTTTTCTCTTGATATTCAGCAGGTTCTGGCTCTCCTCCAGCCTCTCGACGCATACGATGCCAACTCATAGAAAACTTTTTAAGTATTCTTTTAATTGTTTCGCTACTGATTTCAATTCCCCATTCTTCTTTAACTTTTTGTAAAACTTTTTTTAACTGCCTTGGTTCTTGTTGAGTCCACTCTCTAATTTTCTCTTCTTGTTCAGAATTAAATATTCGCTTACTACCTCTTCCTGGTTTATTATACAATCCAACTATTCCTTCTAATTCCCACCGCTCGCACCAGTTATAAATCGTCTTATAACTGACTTTAAACATCTTTATTAACTCTTTGATTTTCACTCCTCGTGAAGCTAACATTAGACAATGCGCTCTTTGACGTACTTGATGATGTCGGCTTTGACGATAAATTCGTTCCAGTAACCGATAAGATAGAGGATTTATTTCCCTCATGAATATCATTTTGAGCAGAATTAATACACGACTTTCTTATGCTAATATATTTAACTAGTTATTTGTGTAATTAATTCTGTGTAACTACTTATCATGCTGCGTTACTACTCCAGTGGTATGTCGCTTTTATACTTGACGAACATATTCGCGTAGTTGAGCGCGTAGACCTCCTGTTATCATCGGAAAATTATTGATTTCTTGAATAATCGAAGCCTCCGATCTTCCGTTCTCCTTGAGTTTCTTAACTACAGCCTTTGCAAGAGTCTCAACTCCAACCTTTGCAATCATACTTGAAACAGCTGCAATCAAAGTGAGAGCAATTGCACCACCGATCATGCCAAAAGGACCACCTAAAAAAGCTAACGAGGTTGTAATCGCTACAGCTCCTGCATAAGAAGAAGTTGCAACAAGTCCAACCATAACTAAACCAGCAACTCCTAAACCAGCTAACTTATTGACTAGCTCATCCATAACCATGTACTCCGCTAAACTTCAAGTCAATCTGTTATTAGAGTTCCCAAAGTTAGCTTAAAAACTACACCAACTCTTAGACTTTGCTGATATGAGATATGAATTTAATTTTATTATGCTGAGTTAGCATAGACGCAACAATGATTCTGTGATTCAGCAACGTTTTTATTCCAGAATTGCGCTCTTATTCAGCGAAATTAATTGTTTAAATGCTTCGTTATCTAATTCTGTTAACCACGATTCATCGCTACCAACTACAGCCGCAGAAAGTTTTTTCTTATCTTCAATCATCTGGTCAATTTTCTCTTCTAGTGTACCGATCGCCACAAATTTATGCACAAATACATTCTTTTTTTGACCAATCCGAAAAGCGCGATCGCTTGCTTGGTTTTCGACGGCTGGATTCCACCAACGATCAAAGTGGAAGACGTGGTTGGCTTTGGTTAAGGTAATACCAACACCACCAGCTTTGAGAGAAAGTATAAAAACAGAGGGTTCTGTTTCTGGGTCTTGAAATTCAGTAATCATTTTTTCTCGGCGTTTGCGGCTAGTCCCACCATGTAGATAGTAAGTATTGCAATGAAATGCATGTTTGATATATTTTTCTACACTCTCGCATATCTCAGTAAATTGACTGAAAATTAGTAGGCTTTCTCCTTCGGAAATTACCTCTTCTACCATTTCTGCTAAACGACTGAGTTTGTGCGATCGCTCGGTGGAAAATTCACTGTTGTCTTGCAAGAATTGGGCTGGATGGTTACAAATCTGTTTTAATTTCATCAGTGTGGAAAGAATTAAACCTTTGCGTTGAATTCCTTCTGCTTCTTGCAATTTTTCTTCTACGTCTTTCACAACGACTTCATAGAGTGATGCTTGTTCTTTGGTGAGGTTAGTGTAGAGTTTTTGCTCTACTTTATCTGGTAAATCATTAATAATAGATTGGTCAGTTTTGACTCTCCGCAAAATCAGAGGTTCAACTAATTTTTTGAGGGTAGTTGATTTAATTTTGTCATTATCTTTTTGAATTGGAATCTCGAAAGACTTACGAAAATGCGCTTCTTTTCCCAGATAACCAGGATTGAGAAAATTAAAAATTGACCAAAGATCAAGTAAGCGGTTTTCTACAGGAGTTCCGGTTAATGCTAGGCGGTGTTTTGCTGATAGTTTTAAAATTGCTTTAGTTTGTGCTGCTTTGGGATTTTTGATATTTTGCGCTTCATCTAGTACTATCCTTTGCCAATCGGCGCTAGTGAGGAGTTTTTCATCTTTACGAGCGAGGGTAAAGGAGGTAATGACGACGTCATGTTGCAGACTTGCAGCTTTAAAGTCAGCAAGATATGAGATGCGATCGCTACCATGATGCACCATTGTTTTCAGATTTGGTGCAAACTTAGCTATCTCTTTTTGCCAATTTCCCACCACCGATGTTGGTGCAATTAATAATGTAGGTAGCAACAAAGATGAGTCAGAAGTTACTCCCTTGTCTTTTCCCAATCCCTGCACTTCCCTTTCCTGAAGTAATCTAGCAATTACCTGCACCGATTTACCTAAACCCATATCGTCGGCGAGACAGCCATTTAATCCCAATCTTTCGATATATTCCAGCCAGGATACGCCGCGCTTTTGGTATTCTCGTAAGGTTCCTTGCAAGTTTGGTAGTTCTGCAATTGGCTCTAGTCTGGTTTTGTCTTGCAACTTCGCCATCATTGCTGACAAAGCTTCATCATGTTCAACTTCCCACTCTTCACCAGCTTCTGCACTGCGTTGCATGAACTCCAGCAAAGTCATTTCTGGTTGTTCGTTACCGTGGGATTGCCAAAATTCTAGTAATTGTTGCATTTTCTCGCGATCAAGTTCCATCCATTGACCACGAAAATGCACCAGGGGAGACTTGGCGTTAATTAACTGTTCCCATTCTTTGGGGGTGACAACTTGATCGCCAATTGCCAATTCATACTGATACTGTACTAGTGAATCTATACCAAAATAGCTTTTTGTTTTGCTTTTAGTTGCAGACTTTCCACTTGAAGCTTTCAGGCGAATTTTGGCACGACGGCGACCTGCTGGAGTGTACCAAGCTGGTACGATAACTTTAAAGCCAGAGTCTTCCAATACCCAAGCACTTTCTTTGAGGAAGTCAAAAGCTTCTTCTAAACTCAGTCCCATTCCTATGGGGCGATCGCTCTCCAAACCCTGCCATAATTTGGGATACATCCGCGCTGCATACCCCAGTTTCAGCAGTAAATTAATTTCAAAGTTTTTACCAAATTCTTTCTCCACCCCAGCTTTGTTTTTTGGACTCATAGGCCAGTAATCAGCCAGTGCTAGCTTCAGGGAAGGATCTTGTTTGCTGGCTACCAAAAACTGCATTTGCCAGTTATCAATATTTTCTGGGGTAGGATCATACAATTGCAAGCACAGGTGAAAAGAAGAATCGCTTTGAGTGCGAGTAATTTTAGTTTTCCACGCCAGCCATTGCTGATATTCTGCTAAATTTGTATCGCTTTTCAGAGGGTTGTGACGGTTGGGATACAAGCAATAGTAAACTAGAGAATCAACGATTTGCTTGTCAAAAGCTGCTGTAGAGGGAGTATGAGTCAGCAAATCATCCAACATAAATTCACAAAAGTGGCGTAATAGTGTTTCTTTGTCGTAAAACTCAACTGCATCTGTTGGTTCTGTTGCACCCGCCACACAAATTAGTGGCATATATTCAATGTATTTTTTGATATTCGCTTCGTATTGTTCGGAAATAATCTCCCAAGTCGCATAGATTTCAAATGCAGGTTTTTTGATGGACTTTTGTTTAGTTTTCTTCTCCGTATTATTATTTAATGTCCGATATTTTAGTGCTGGAATATACTGATCTTTTAAAATTACTTCTTTAAAAGCTTGGGTGTAGTGATACCAAAACAGCAAATCCGAACCCAGTTGAATTTCACTGGAATTATAAAGTGCTAAAAAGTGGATATCGTTGAGTAATTTGATGATGTTAATTGCTTGTGCAGAAGTGATTGTTTGATAACAGTCTACCTGCCAGTATTGAAAGTTATCGTAGTCTTCTGGGATTTCTGTTTCGAGATACTTGGTTAATTCTGGTGAAGGTAAAGGCTGATTATTAATAGTTGGTAAGACAAAATATTTGGCAGATATCCGTTGTGTCAGTACTGGTGCTACTTCTTTTATTCCCAATTCTGCTGTTAAAAATTTTACCAATTCTTCTTTTGGCAGATGTCCAGGGTGAATATTTTTCTTAGTGTTTTGTGGCTTTTTGAGAATAGAGGTTTCCACCCACAAATAAAAACAACCTGACTGTATAAAATCACTCTCAGCGTTCGGTATCCAAGTACCATGAAGGACTTTCATAACTCGAAGCCTCTAGATTTTCAATAAATTTCCATAGCTTTTGAATTACTTTATCAAAGCTTAGGTACAGAAGATTACATATTTAAATTTTTCTCAATTATTTCTTTACGTGGACGTATTGACAAAATTTATTCATCTTGACTGGGCTTCAAGGAATACAAATTTCTTTAATTGCTGCGTAAATTTCTAACTCACTTGAGATAAGTACACAGGATTCAAACAAGGCTCGCCCGGTTTTCTACTTACATTTTGCACCGCCTATTTCACAGTATTCACTAACGACATTGACTTGATGGAGCAAATCATGAAATTAAAAATGCGTCGCACTCTATTAGCCATTTCTTTAGCCACTGGGCTAGTCTTAAACTGTGCATTGACAATAGATGTCTCAGCTCAACGTCCCAAAACAGAAGCTATTACCAAGAATGATTTCTGTAAGAATCAGTTGAATGGGGAGCGTTTTACCAGAACCGAGTTATTTTTTGGGTTATCAAAACCAGACGGTTCAATGGTGAGTGAAGAAGAATTTAGTCGGTTCATAGACAATCAAGTTACACCTCTTTTTCCTGATGGACTAACCTTATTAACTGGTACAGGTCAATTCAAGAACTCAAGCGGAACAGTCTTCAAAGAGGGGTCAAAGCTCTTGATATTGCTTTATCCTTTCGACAGCGAAAGTAACAAAAAAATTACACAAATCCGACAGGCATATATAAGTATGTTTCAACAAGAGTCCGTGCTGCGTGTTGATGAAAGTTCGTGCGTATCCTTCTAATAATTCAGGTGACATTAGCCCGGTGAAGCAAGAATCCTTTTTCAACGCCGTAAAACGGAGAGGGGGGGATTCGAACCCCCGTTAAGTTTCCCTAAAACGCATTTCGAGTGCGCCGCATTCAACCGCTCTGCCACCTCTCCAATGGCAATAATATGCCTAGCTTAAAAATGATATCATGGGGTGTTGAGTTTTCACAATACCGAAGTTTTATTTTCCGTCGTCTGGATAAATCGCTCAAACTCTCTTTGCGGAGTCCATTGGATCGCTCCATCTTTTCCTGTGAAGTATAGTGTTGTTTGACCTTGGCTAATTTCTGACACAGCTTTTTGGTCAATGTTTGCGCTAGTGGCGATCGCTATTTGTGGTTGCAATATCGTCACAAGTTCTTTTAAAGATTCGCCATAACACCACAAAACTTGTGGGCGAGGTATTCCTCCTGTTTGCAGTAATTGACGTATTTCTGTAGATTTTAAATCACCTACTAATAGCCACGATTGACCTTGGATTTGCATCTGTAAAATCGGTGATTCTTGATTAATTAATTGAGTAACAATAACATCATTAGTAACTGTTTGACCTACAGGTAAAGCTTGATAAACTCCCTTTTGCTTTTGTAGTTCTTGTTGTATTATCTGACTAATGAGAAGATTTTCGGAGGTGGAAGAGTAATCATAGAAAAATTTGATTGGTAAATTTTGCATCACTTCTAACCAACTATTTCTATTACCATTATGTTGAAAATTTGATGCGATCGCCCAATCAATTTTATTAACTCCCTGTTGTTGCAAAAACGGTAATATTGTAAAGCGTCCTGTTCCTTCATCGCCACTATTAATCAGTGTCACTTTACCTTGATTTTGCACTACAATCACAGGTTGGTCATCGGCAGCTAAAACTGTAATCTTAAATAATGCGTTAGCAGAATACCAAACCGGAATCAATACCAAACCAAAAGCCATAAAAAAGGCAAACCACCACCGTTTTTGCCACCAATTTATTAACCAAACTAATATTATTAGTCCATAAATAGTAAATAGTTGCCAAATGCCAATTTTCCCGATCGCGTAATAATTTCCGGGAAGATGGCTAAAAAATTCTACTAACTTGATTAACCAATCAGTAGGGTAATTTAAGATTCCAGCTACAGCACTACCAGCATCGGGAACAATTAACGCAACAACTGCACTAATAATTCCACCTATACTAATAACTGAAATTAAAGGTGTACTAGTAATATTTAATAAAAAACTATAAGTTGGTACAACTCCAAATACAAACAGTTGCAGTGGTAAAGTCCAGATCATCGCAGCGAGAGGAACAGCAATTAAAGAAGCGATCGCAGGTGGTAGCCATTCCAAACGTTGAGTCAATGGTGTAACTGTAACTATTAATCCTAATGTTGCTAAAAAACTCAACTGAAATCCTAAATCCCAAATCCACAAAGGATTAAATAACAATAATATAGTGGCAGCAACGAGTAATGATCCCAGTTGTTTAACTTTGCGCTTTAACCCCAAAGCAATTAAAGCTGCAAATCCCATAATTACAGCCCTTAATACCGCAGGTTGGAAGCCTGTTAAACACAGAAAAATAAGTAAAGCTAAACTACCAAGGATAATTTGCGTTGATTTCTTAAAGCCTTTTGTTAACCCCAGTATTACACCCAAAATCAGCGAAGTTTGAAATCCAGATGCTGCTAAGGCATGAGCTAAACCAGCTTGGACAAAAGTATCACGAATATCATAAGGTAAATCAACAGCTTTGCTACCCAACACCATTGCACTCACAAGTGCTCCTGCTGGGATACCTAATAATTTGACTTGCGATCGCACAATGCGTTCTCTAATTTTCCACCATCCCCATGGAGGTTGTTCTTCATCCAACACATTTACTAATCGTCCCACCAAACCAGCAAATGTGCCTTCCTGTTGTAGGTATTTCTGAAAATCAAAAGCGCCAGGGTTGGATGGTGGTTTTGGTTTATATAAAATCCCAGTAATCGCTACTTCCTGACCAGGGTACAATCCAGTAGCCTGAAGTATAGGCACTGTGACATACAACTTACCCGTTACACCTTTACCTAAACCTACCGGGCCCTTATCATTTTTAACTTCATCTAACTTAGTTGCTTCTAACCAGAATTGTCCTCTTTGGCTACGAGTTAGCCGTGGTGTACTGATCACCTCACCCCGCACGATCAAAAGTTGTTCTTGATTACTGTTTTCTGATGGGACAAATTTACTAATATCGTTTACCCCTGCTTGGGGAACACGCAATGGAAAATATAAAGTTGCTAGTAACCCTACTACCCCAGCAATTAACCATACTCTGAAGTGGGGAATATTAGATAACTGTGTTGCTGTCTTACTTTTTGCCCAAACTTTTTGTAGGATTAAGCGTCGTCTTTGCAAAAAAACTGCTATCACCACACTTAGAAGCAGTATCCAAACTCCACCCCAAGGAATTGCTGTAAACAACAACCCAACAATATAGCTAAGACAGATAATCACACCACTGTTCTGAATCATGAGACTGTTTGTAAAAAAATTAGCGCCTCACGCCTTGAATTAAATTAAGTATAAATGCATATCAGCTTATTGACCCTTGACCCTTGAACAACCAACAACCACCTAAGAAGGTTAAGATAGAGTGTAGCTTGTTTGGCAAAACGAGGGTTCTTAAAGCGTGCTGTCTACACTCCTTGCTGATTTTCGCATCATCTTTGAACGTGATCCAGCTGCCCGTAACTGGTTGGAAGTATTGTTTTGCTACCCTGGTTTACAAGCTCTGCTATTTCATCGGCTGGCTCATTGGTTGCATCATGTTGGTATTCCCTTTATTCCCCGTTTGATTTCCCATCTTGCTCGGTTTTTAACAGGAATTGAAATTCACCCTGGTGCTGTGATTGGTAAAAATGTATTTATTGATCATGGGATGGGGGTTGTTATTGGTGAAACAGCCATTGTAGGAGACTATACGCTGATTTATCAAGGTGTCACTCTGGGTGGTACTGGTAAGGAAAGCGGTAAGCGACACCCGACTTTGGGTGAAAATGTTGTAGTTGGTGCCGGTGCAAAAGTATTAGGTAATATCCAAATTGGTAATAATGTTCGTATTGGTGCTGGCTCAGTTGTTTTGAGGGATGTACCTTCTAATTGCACTGTTGTTGGTATCCCAGGTCGCATTATTTATCGTTCAGGCGTGCGCGTCGCCCCATTGGAACACAGTAATTTACCAGACTCGGAAGCAGAAGTTATTCGCGCTTTGCTGGATCGCATTGAATTGTTAGAAGAGCAGATGCAAAGCTTACATCACAACCAGTCAGATACCAAAACTCTTGTTTTAGTCAGTCAATTACCCACCCATAACGAGGGTGAAAATTTACAAGATGGTGTCTGTTGCAATCTCAGAGATAAGGCTATTCAAGAGTTTCTGGATGGGGCTGGAATTTAAAACTTAGTTGCTGTTTGTTAGTTGGTAATAGGTATATTTAGCATTTCATTTGCTCACTGCTAAATACGCCCGATGTTTTGCATAATATTTGCATAATATTTGACACTTCCACAGCTTTTCATAGTCATGGGATTGTTGGTTTGTTAGCTCGAAACTCCACTGACCACGTCTAATACTTTTTGTGGACAGATACAACTTATCAATTTGGCGATCGCGTACTGAAAATAAGCTGTTCAGCATTTAAATCGAGCGAGCAATCTCGACACAGCAAGGAGTGTAGCTCTCAAAAATCCCAGTTTAAATGCATATCAGCTTAGCACAAAAATTATACTTAAATAAAACAGTATTTATATAGAGTAAATTGTCGTATTTATAGACACAATAGTGCTAACGTTTTTCCTGAGATTGGGATATTTATCCACGGAAATATACTCAAATATTTTTCAGATTTTATACCTATTTCCCATATTCTTCAGAAAATCTCTACTTGAAGTCATTTATGATACTATGAATAATTAAGAACTTGAAGTAGTTATTGTTAGAAATGCTCGATAATGTACAAATGAAACATATCAATCATTTTCTACAATCAATCATTAGTTAATAACTTGATAATTACCTGATAATTGATGGCTGACTAAGATAAATGGACTTGATATTTGCTTGGGAATTGATAATATTTAATTTTGGATATATACTTGTGTGTCCTGATACAAATATCAGATTTGATTTTTGTTTGCGTAGCCTGCGCTCTGCGCTTAAAAAACTCAGTATTATTGATATTATCTGCTCCCTATTCTTTGTTCCCTGTGTTGATGAGTAAGCTCATAAATCAAATCGGATTACCGTAGACTTATCTTTATATTTAAAGGCTAGATAGCAGTTTATAATTATTAGAGTTAAGGGGTGCCAGGTAATTAAAATAAAAGGGTGCCATACATCTATTCAATAATCATAGAGTTTTGATTAAGCTTATCTTCTGTCGGGGATAAGTGCTTTTGCTCGATATCGATAACTGAGTAGATACAGCATGGGATCACATCAATCATTCCATGCATGAGAATCATGCAAAATATCTGGGCTGCAACTAGACATTAAGATTAATTTCAACTATAAAATTTTTACAATGTTGACTCCTTCATCTGTCAGATCAATAGATCTGCCAATAACTATTTACAAAATAGAAAATAGCAATGATCTAGCAAAATATATTCAGATTTGTAGTCGTGATCAAATTTCCGGCCGGCTGGATTTTACTTTTTCAGGCAACCAAGCAACAATATGGAGTTTATTTTTTCACCAAGGTTGTTTAATTTGGAGCGCCGGTGAATTGCATCCGTTGCGTCGTTGGAATCGACAACTACATCAACATTGTCCACATTTAGCTGCCGATTTGTGCCAACAAAAAACAGAGCGCCCTCAGAATTGGGATTATGGTTCTTTAGTAAATCAGGTAAAACAGGGAAAAATCTCGCAAGAAAAACTAGCAGCAATTATCGGAGGAAGTATTTTAGAGACTCTGTTCGATATTATCCAGGCAGTACACCTACCTCGCCAAAATGGAGAAATGCAACTTGCTTATAGCAAATTTCCACAAGAGCTAATTGACTCAAAACTGGTTTCCCTAGAGCTTGATCAATCTTGGCAACATGCATTCAAAGCTTGGACAATCTGGCAAAAAGCTGGTTTAGCCGGCTTCTCTCCTAATCTGGCTCCCGTGATTTGGGATAACGAAGGACTGCAACAACATACTTCACAGTCTGTTTACAAAAATCTGATCGCGATGGCTAACGGCAATTGGACACTAAGAGATTTAGCTGCCAAGTTAAGACAACCCCTAGTACCCTTAACGCAGTCGATAATGCCTTATGTCAACCAAGGCATGATGGGATTAACTCACGTTGGAGACATCAACTTCTACGTTAAGCCCGTCACTGGCTCCCTAATTGCCTATATCGAAGATAGTCGATTTGATAGCGAGATGATGGGGTGTATTCTTGCCCCTGCTGGCTATCGATTTATCAATATTAGAGACTCCATACAAGCATTACCAATGCTGCTAGAGCACAAACCTGATTTGATTTTTTTGGATTTACTTATGCCTGTAGCAAACGGCTATGAAGTGTGTGCTCAAATCCGCCGTATTTCATCGTTTAAAAACATCCCGATAATTATTATTACCAGCAGTGATGGTATTGTGGATCGGGTGCGCGCAAAAATTGTTGGTTCTTCAGGGTTTTTAGCAAAGCCAATCGAACCAGGAAAGGTGTTATCTGCTTTGCGGCAACATCTACCAGTTTCGCCCTTATCTGCTTAATAGGGGTCAAATAACCGTGGATTTGGGACTTCGCCCTGGAGCCTCAGCCGAACGATTTGAGATTTTCGATGACCCCACAGAATTTACAGGGGACTTAAGAATTTTGGATTTGAGATTAAAAGCTTTTACGAAAAAACTGTTTAAATCTTCATCTGGTCAAACTTACTCAGCAGATTTAAACGGTTCTTTAAACATTCTAAGAAAAGTAGTTGGGGACTCTATTTTTGATAGAAACTCACTCTTCGAGGCTCATAGTTAGTCCATTAAGGTTTACACCTTATAAAGCTAAAAATATTTGACTATATTTTTAGTAACTATTATTTCAAGCTAATTGGCTTCAAGAGTAGGAATGTGAATTTGCAGGAATTTGATGTCACGTATCACAATAAAAATATGATTACGGTTCTTTTAGTTGAAGATAGTTTGACAGAAACGGAAGTACTGACTCATTATCTTAGACAAGCTGGTCTATCAGTAGTCAGCGCCACAAATTGTGAAGAAGCTCGAATTAAGCTCAGTCAGCAAAAACCGGATCTGGTAATTGTCGATGTCATTTTACCTGGGGAGAGTGGCTTTGAACTTTGCCGCGAACTAAAGACTCATACTAGTACTTCCCAAATTCCGGTTGTGATTTGCTCGACAAAGGGAACAGAAGTTGACAAACTTTGGGGCGCTATGCTGGGGGCGGATGCTTATTTCTCCAAACCAGTAGATCAAAAAGAATTGACAAACACAGTCTTGCGCTTAACAGCTGTATAGGAGATGCAATGGTGCAATCATCTGACCCACAGCTAATAGCAACTAACAGCCTGGAAGCATTGATATTAGATCCACTTCCCCCTGACACTAGAGTGCGTCTACTCCGCTTCCCTTTAGGTATCCAAGACAGCGTGCTGTTACCTTTAGAGCAAATCGCCAAAATTATTCACATAAATGTGGCAGATATTTTGCCTATTCCGGATATGCCCGATTGCATCATCGGAATTTGCAACTGGCGAGGGGAAATGCTTTGGCTGTTGGATTTTAACAACTTTGTTGGTTACTCATCCCTATTACAATTGCAGCCAATTTCAACTGTCATAGCAATCATAGTAGTTCAAATCAATCACCAATCACTTGGACTTGCAGTACAACAAGTCAACGACATTGAATTACACGACTTAGATCAGCTCCAAGTAGTGCCATTTGGATTATTTCCACCTGATCTCGTACCACTGATCCAAGGAATTCTACCTGGGTGCAGCGATGCTGTCTTAGACCTCCAAGCCATTATTCATTGCCCTCTATGGAAAAACCATCAGGAGAGAGAGCCTTAAATTCTCCAATTGCACGATTCATGAAGCAACTCATGAAAAGTGATACCCCAGACGACCAAGAATTTACTGAACAGACTGAAGATTTAACCCTGAATGTCAATTCACCACCATTGTATCAATTAGACGACGTTAATCAAGATGCAACTATGCAGAACTTAGAGCGATCAGAATCAAGATTCAACCCTGTTTCTTTTGGTAATTCATCATTAAAAAGTAGTAACAGTAGTGATTTATCAGCCCTGAGCAAAGATTCTGTCAGTCTGGATTGGTTATTTACCATTGCCAAACAAATGCGCCAGACAGAAACAATTGATACTTTGTTCGCAACTGTAGTTACTCAAGTTCAGCAATACTTGCAAGTAGAAAGAGTATTATTATACCGCATCAAGAGTCAAAATCAAGGCGTTGTCTTAGCAGAGTCGATAGTAAATGGTTATACACCCACTCTCAAGGAATCTTTACCGATAATTGCCTTTGGAGCCAACCAGCCAGATGACTATCAGCAACAACCATTCATTGCAATTGACGATACCGCCAACACAGCCCTGACTTCCTACCAATGCCAACTGCTCAACCAGTTTCAGGTTCAAGCTAGTCTGAGCTTGCCAATATTTGTTAAAGATAAGTTATTTGGCTTGTTGGTGGTGCAGCAATGTTTCCATCCCCGCCAATGGGAAGCTCAGGAAATCACCCTGCTCTACCAGATAGTGACAGAACTGAGGCTAAGTTTGCAGTTATTAATTTTTCGCAACGAACAGCAAGCATTAGCCCGCGTCAGTGAAAAGACTCGCCAGACAATGGATTTGGAAAACATTTTCCAAATTACAACTCGAGAGGTACAGCAACTGCTCAACATCGAGCGAGTCGCCCTTTACCAGTTTCGCTCCGACTATAGCGGCGACTTTGTCTTTGAGTCTAAGGGTTTTAATTTATCGCCAATGGTCGGCAATGCTTGGGAAGATACTTATATAAAAGAACACCAAGGCGGTCGATTCCGCAATCATGAACCCTATGCTGTAGATAATATCTACAAGGCTAATTTAAGCAGTTGTCATCTGCAACTTTTGGAGAACTTCGAGATTAAAGCTTGTGCGATCGCTCCTATTTTTGTTGGACAAGAACTTTGGGGTTTGCTCTGTGCTTATGAACACAGCGACTCCAGACACTGGCTAGAGGATGAAATTAAACTCCTGACTCAGTTTAGTAGTCATTTGGGAGTAGCTTTACAGCAGATAGAGTTGTTAGAAGAAAAGATTAAAACAACAAAGTATAAACAATCACTTCCCAGTATCATCCAAAAGATGAACTCTACCTCATACATAGACCGCACTTGCGAAATAGCCGTGCAAGAAGTGCGACAACTGTTGAGTGTGGAGCGAGTCACCATTTATAAATTTCGCCCAGATTATTTCGGTGACTTTATTTTTGAGTCCGAATCTGGGGGCTGGCCCAAGCTGGTGGGTAGTGCTTGGGAAGACACCTATATCCAAGAACACCGGGGCGGCAGATTTCGTAACAACGAACCATACGTTATTAATAACGTCTACACTGCTGGTTTGACTGATTGCCATTTAACAGCCTTGGAGTACTTTGGTGTCAAATCCTGCCTAGTTGTTGCTATTAAACAGGGAGAACAGCTCTGGGGTTTATTAAGTGCATTTCAACACAGCAACTTCAAGCATTGGCTAGAAATTGATGTCACCTTGCTCAGTGGGATTGCTCAACAGTTAGGCGAAACTCTGCAAAATCGAGAATACATTTCACAGTTGGAGACACAAGCCACGCAGATGGCTAAAGCTGCTCAAATAGACCATGCAGTTGCCCAACTTATTCCTAAGATTCTCCAATCCCAGAACTTGAACACTATTTTTCGCATTACCAACCAAACAGTCAGGCTATTACTAAAATGCGATCGCGCCGTCATCTATCGTTACAATGCCGATGGCAGTAGCGATCTGGTTGCAGAGTCCGCAATCAAAGGCTTGGATGCTTGGCAACAGTCGTATACAACAGCTGTCTTTGCGAACCCAGAAGATTTGAATCGCGATCGTGAAAGCCTAGTGGCAAATAACATTTACACTTCTGGTCATTCTCCTGATGCGATCGAACATTGGGAAGCAATAGAAGTTAAAGCTTATGTGATCACACCTATTTTCAAAGGCAACAACCTCTGGGGTCTACTCGGCGTTTATCAAAGTAGTGAAGCTCGTTCATGGACAGATGTTGAAGTCAGAGCTTTGAAACAAATTTGCGTGCAGATAGGTGTAGCAATGCGACAAATAGACTACATCGAACAACTGCAAACGACATCACAACAGCTGACGAAGACAGCTGAACGAGAACATTTAATTGGTAAGACAATTGATCGGATTCGGCAGTCTCTCGATTTACAGAAAACCTTTCAAACCACGGCTAGAGAAATCCGTAATTTCATGGAAGTTGATCGCGTTGCGCTCTTCAAATTTGATACCGAATCTAACTACCGTAATGGAGAAACTATTGCCGAGGATGTCAGACCAGGTTATGTTTCAACTTTAGCAGTCAAAGTCACAGATCATTGCTTCAGCAAAGAGATGGCTGAACAATACAGAAAGGGACGCTTCTGTGTCATCGATGATATTTATGAAGCAGATATCCCAAATTGTTATATTGATATTCTTTCCCAATTTCAGGTACGAGGCAACTTAGTTTTACCCTTACTCAAAGGAGAAGAACTTTGGGGCTTGTTTTGCATCCACCAGTGTAGCGGCCCTCGGCATTGGCAGGAAACAGATATCGAATTTGTCAAACAAATTGCTGCTCAACTCAACATTGCTATCCAGCAAGGAGAGTATATCAAGCAACTGCAACACCAATCACAGCAATTAGCGGAAGCTGCTTACCGAGACAAGAGTGCCAAAGAACAACTACAACAGGAAGTGATTCAATTACTGACAGCAGTCCGACCAGCATTAGCAGGTAATCTCACCGTCCGCGCTCCCGTTACAGATACAGAGGTGGGTACCGTCGCCGATGCCTATAACAACACGATTAGCAGCTTACGGCAAATCGTCACCCAAATGCAAAGCGCTGCAAATCAGGTTACTCAAATCTCTCAAGACAATGGCTCTGCTATTACTAAGCTTGCAGCTCAAGCTCAAGAGCAATTCCAAGCTCTTGAACAAGCCCTCAAACAAATTCAGATGATGATTAGTTCGACCGAAGCAGTAAAAATGAATGCTCAGGAAGTCGAAGCCGCAGTCCAACAAGCAAACCAGACCGTGATCACAGGAGATGCAGCTATTGATCGCACTGTTGATGAGATGGAAGACATCCGAGAAACAGTCATCGAAACCAATCAGCGACTTCTGCGTCTTTCTGAATCGTCCCAGAAGATTTCCAAAGTCGTTAACTTGATCAGTGGCTTTACAAACCAAACTCAACTGCTGGCTTTGAATGCATCAATCGAAGCCACCCGCGCTGGAGAGTTTGGGCGTGGTTTTAGTGTCGTTGCTGACGAAGTGCGATCGCTCGCTCGTCAGTCTGCAAATGCAGCCACTGAGATTGAGGAACTGGTGCAGGAAATCCAAGTGAATACAGCAGAAGTATCAAGAGCTATGGAAATGGGTATTCAACAGGTGACATCAGGAACTACTGTTGTGAATGAAGCTCGCCAGAATCTTAATGCGATCGTGAACGCCACAACTCAAATTAGCCAACGAGTCACAGGTATCACTCAGACTACCCAACAACAGACCCAGCAATATCAATTAGTAACTCAAATCATGACGAAAGTTGCAGCCATTGCCAACAAGACCTCTAAGGATTCTGTAACAATTTCCGCATCTTTCAAAGAACTGCTAGCAACAGCTCAAGACCTCCAATCCAAAAGCGAACAATTCAAAGTCAGCTAAATCTTTTGGTTGATTGTTGGTGGTTGGTTGTTGGTGGTTGGTTGTTGGTGGTTGGTTGTTAACTATACCCAATCCCCATTACCCCTTATCCCCAGAGGGGACCCCACCTTCCCCAATCCCCGCTCCCCTGTCCCCCAGATAGTAAATCCAAAATCTAAAATTGCATGTCCCTAGACCCGACTATCCGTGAGCAAACATATCCATACTTTCTGCAAGAAGCACCAGAACTTTTACAAGCTTTGGAACAAGGTTTGTTGAACCTTAGAGAGAATAATTGTGGTATCAATCAAGTCAATGACTTAATGAGAGCTACCCACACCTTGAAAGGAGCAGCAACGAGCGTGGGATTAGAAACCATTGCCACGGTAGCTCACTCTCTAGAGGATATTTTTAAAGCCCTGTGTCAACCCAATGTGGTTATTGATCCAGAAGTTGAAGCCCTACTATTTGAAGGATTTGAATGTCTGCGACTACCTTTAGTTGCTGAACTTACTGGTGGCTCGATTAATCAGGCTGAAATTTTAGATCGAGCGGCTGCTATTTTTGCCCGACTGCAAGAAAAATTAGGAGACTTTTTTGCTCAGGAAGCACACCTTCCGACCTCAGCAGAGTTAGGCTTCGATTTGACGCAGTCCCTATTTGAAGTGGGCGTGACTCAGCGCTTAGAGCAAATTGCCACGATTTTAGACAATGGTCAGCCCGAAGAAATCGCCCCCCTATTGCGGACTCAAGCTGAAGTTTTTCTTGGTTTAGCTGAGTCTTTGAATCTATCGGGATTTAAAGCGATCGCTCAAGCAGTACTTACTGCTTTGGATCACCACCCACACCAAGCAGTACTCATCGCTGAACTTGCTCTGAGAGACTTACAAGCTGGACAAGCGGCTGTGCTAGCAGGCGATCGCGTCCAAGGTGGTGAACCTTCGAGTGAGTTACAACAACTTGCTATGCAAACCACTGAGTCTGAGACACTTTTTTTTACCTCTGTATCCGAAACCGACCATGAGCAAAAAATTCCCACTCTAGAAAGTATCTGGGGGCAGCAGACAACCCCAGTTGAACCAGTTGAACCAATTATCAAGCAAGACTTAGAAGAATTTACACCATCTACTTCGGATGTGAACTGGGATCAAGACCTCAGCGCCGTCTACAATTCCCCTGAACCGAAGCAATCGATTAGTCCTTTAAATCCTCTACCCCCCAAAGATCAAGTTTCACCGTTGCCTACAGTCCGGGTTAGTGTTAAGCATCTAGACGAACTCAATTACTCGATTGGAGAATTAGTTACTAACCAAAACCACCAGTCGCTTCAGATCGAACAGCTACAAGCTAGCAATAAAACACTTCTCAACCAGATAAAACAGCATCAAAAACTCCTCATTCAACTTCAAGACCAGTACAATCGTCAGATTAGCTTGCTAGAGCGATCGCAAACAACTCCCAAATCTTCTAGCAACAAAGCCCGCAAAGCCTCTAAAACTATGCGATCGTCAGGTATTGTGCCAACTCACTCTCATTTGTGGACACAAAAGCATAGTCAGAGTGCTTACCTGATTCAGTCACTTCTGGATCATACGGTGCAACTTGCAGAAACTGCTGAAGCTATTGATCTGCTGAGTCGCTCCTCTGAGCAAACATCAGAAAAGCAGCAGCAACTGCTGAATATTACTAAGGGTGCCTTAATCGAAGCCCGGATGTTGACTTTAGGTGAGATACTTGGTCGCTTTCCCCACGTTCTGCAACAGCTAGAAACCCTCTACAATAAGCCGATCTCGTTGCAACTGTATGGAAATGAAGTGCTAGTCGATAAAGCTGTGGTAGAAAAGCTATTTGACCCCTTACTACACCTAGTACGCAATGCCTTTGATCACGGCATTGAACCTGTAACAATCCGTCAACAGCGAGGTAAACCAGAAAAGGGTGAAATCAAAATCTCCGCCTATCACCAAAGCAAATATCTGGTAATTGAAGTAGAGGATGACGGAAATGGCTTAGATTTCGATCAGATCCGACAACGAGCGGTAGAACGAGACCTAATCTCTCTTGAACAGGCAAATAATCTGAATCAGATTCAGCTGACTAATTTACTGTTTGAGCCGGGTTTTTCCACCGCGTCGCAGGTCAATGACCTCTCTGGGCGTGGTATTGGACTTGATGTGGTGCGCAAACAGTTACAATCTCTTCAGGGTACAATCACAGTTAATTCTGAACTGCATCAGGGTACTACATTCATATTGCAGATTCCTTTAAGTTTGACAATCGCTCAGTTATTTATCTGTGGAGTTGGCTGCAAAATCTATGCTTTTGTTGATGATGCCGTTGAACAAATTCTGATTCCGAAACCTAGTCAGATTCAAGAGCGCAATGGTAACAAATTTATCCGATGGGGCAAGGATATGGATGAGAAACTGGTGTCAATTTACTCACTTGCGAGTATTCTAGATTACAATTCTCCTACTTTTCCCTTTTCTTACCCCCCTACCCCTGCTCCCCCACTACCCATACTGTTGATTCGCTGTCAAGATCAACTTCTGGGCTTGGAAGTCGATCAACTCATTGGAGAGCAGGAATTGGTTGTTCGTCCTTTGGGAGGAATGATTGCAGCACCTAATTATGTTCATGGTGCCAGTATTCTGGCTGACGGTAAGTTGGCGTTGGTGATAGATGGGGGAACATTACTGCAAAAAGTTCTTGCTAAACAGCACGATGACCAAATCTCTCGGATTTGGGCAAAATCAATAACCTCATTGCTTCCACCAAGTTCTAAACAACCATTGCTGCCTCAGTCTCATACTGTCATACCAGCGCTCTCTACATTAGAATCCGAGACCAAAGCAAGTGCAAGAATTTTGGTCGTAGATGACTCACTGACTACACGCCAATCTGTAGCGATCGCTCTTCAAAAAGCTGGTTACTACGTATTTCAAGCACAGGATGGTCATACAGGAATTGAGCAGTTCCAGCACCTCAGCGATATTCAACTGGTAATCTGTGATATCGAAATGCCTCGGATGAACGGATTTGAATTTCTCCGATCCCGTCAACAAATTTCTGGTTTAGCAGACATTCCCGTATTAATTCTCTCATCTCAAAGTAGCGAAAAACACCGCTTATTGGCTTTGCAATTAGGAGCTACTGCATATATGACCAAGCCCTACATGGAGCAAAAGCTATTAGCTATGGTGGCAAATCTGCTTGAGAGGGACGACACATGAAAAGTATCCAAAATCAGTCCCAACCGGAAAAGTTCATTACCTTTACAGTGGCAGATTACCACTTGGCGCTACCAAGCAAAGCTGTATTAAAGGTTGTAACTTGTCCTCTTGGAGATCATCACAAACTCAATAAAATCGGACTAATCGAGGTTGGTCGTCATATAATTCGAGTTTTAGATATGCATCAGTACTTAGGCATAGAAGGTATACATCAATTACCAAAAAGCCAATCCTTTTTACTGATTACGCCCATTTCTCAAGCAGAACTCTGCGGTATTCTCATATATGAACCACCCGATTTGATAGAGTTGCCCCTAGAATTTATGCAGCCACTATCACAGTCTTACTATCAGTCTAATTTGCTTGAGATTGTTAGTCACGCCGTTGTAGTTTCACAAGAGAAAGGCACAAAAAGTATTTTTTTATTGGACTTACAACAAGTTTTCAAATGTTTTCAACTAATAGAATAGCTCGCGATCGCATTCATGGATTAATAGCTTGCATAGACCACTCTTCTTGCTGGTCATCGTAGCGATAGAGCCAGCGATTTTGTGGTTCACCACGTAATTCTAAGTGATCTACTTTGGCTGGGTCGAGTAGTAGTAGACAAAAATTTAGTAATGGGTTTATTGGATCAGGTTGTGATAGGACAAAAGCTTTCTGCTCCTCAATTTTCCTGGGTTTCCCAGGATGAGGCCAAGCAAACTGTATACGTGCAGCATCACTCAGTTCTTGCCAAGTAGTAATCCGGACTTGTTGTAATATTGGGTCAAAATAATCACTTCCCACCAAAGTTAAACAGCCACTTATACGAAATTGTTCGCGTGTATTAGGAAAATACCAACAAACTTCTGCCCAAGGTTTTAGTAGGATTTGAGTAGCTTTTTCACTACGGTCATCAGTAATAAATTTGAGCTGATTGGTATCTTCTAAAAAGCCACGAAATACCACAGTCCGATTAGTAGGACGACCATCATCTCTGACTGTTGCGAGTTGTAAGTAACGAGCGTAAACAAGGCTGCGGTTGCGATGAAGAGCGCGAGCGATCACATTTCGCCAAGGAGCAATAGACATAAGTTACAGCCCCAGATACTCCTGTATATATTGATTGACTAATTCCGGTCGTTCCTGCTGTACCCAGTGGCTACAGTTAGGAATATATTTAATTTGCAAATCTCTCACATAAGCTTCTGTACCGTAAGTGAGTTCTTTCCCAAGCGCAGTATCGTTTTCACCCCAAATCATTAACGTTGGTACTTCTAGAATTTCCCAATTTTTATTAAACATTTGCTCTTGGAAAATATTGCGATAATAATTCAACATTGCTGTCAATGCTCCGCGTTTAGCAGCAGCATTTTTATAAGCTTCAATATCAGCTTTGCTAAAAGTATTTTTGTCAATAGCCATGCCTTGAAAAGCATTTTCAATCAGTTGATAATCCCATGATTGAATCAGGAATTCTGGTAGCCAAGGCAGTTGAAATAAAAACATGTAATAGCTTTTTATCAATTGCCCAGGTGTACGTAATCCTTCACTGAATTTAGCTAGATGAGGGATATTTAATATAATTAATCGCTCTACCATTTCTGGATAAGCATAGGCAAAATACCAAGCGATCGCACCACCCCAATCATGACCAACCAAAATACACTTTTCGTATCCTAATCCCTCAATCAAACCCTTAATATCTTGAATAAATTCATCTATTCTATAAGCAGATTGCTCTTTGGGTTTATCGCTGTCATTGTACCCACGCAAATCTACAGCCACGACTTTAAAATACTTCGCAAATTCAGGAATTTGATGCCGCCACGAATACCAAAACTCAGGAAAGCCATGCAACATCAACATCAATGCTCCTTCTCCCTGAGTCACATAATGCAGCTTAATTCCATTAGTAGTAATATAATCGTGTTGCCAATTAGCGTCTAGCACAGGCATACTTATCCGCCTCCATAAAAAAGTTATTGTTTTAAGTAACACAGCGCCAATAATCAAAGGTTTGTAGTGAGGACTAAAGTCCTCACTACGAACTGATTTCATTAATTTTACGTTACTTAAGATAGTTTGATTTATTCTCACCGACTTACTTATGTAATTACTATTTATTTCAATTAATCAATAGTAAATAAGTATTATTTAAACTGTCACAAATTAACTATCTTTCATATTTTCATATTTACCATAACACAATTTATTTTATTTAGTAAATATATAAGTTAAAAAATAATTGTAGTAATCTTTCTCTCTACTGGAGGATTTTAGCATCTTAGCGGTAGACTTTGGAAAGCCTATTGGTGTAGGCGTTAAAAACTAAAGATATGATTTTTAGTTACTAATTAAATCTATAAATCAGTCTCTTGAAAATATGCAATTCTCCTTAAGAAGGATGAAAATGATAGCTTAAGGCTGATAAAAAAATAGCTATAATTATATTCAAATAACTATGACCCAGCAATTAATACACCATCTATCAGCTTGTATAGAGCGCCTAGCTAGATTTGGTTATATGGTAGTACAAGCACGGTATAGTCAGTTGGCAACAAATTAAAAAATTTGTTCTCACAAAATATGGCAATTATTGAAATTCGAGGCGTTTGGCTTACTACAACTGATAGCAAGGTTCTCCATTCTCAAGAAAGCATTGCTGAAGCGATGGACTTCCTAGCCGAGACAGGGTTTAATGTTGTCTTTCCAGTTGTCTGGGGTAAGGGAGCAACACTATATCCGAGTCAACTCATGCAACAGGCTTTCGGTACGGAAATTGACTCATTATTTCTGGGACGTGATCCCTTAGCAGAAGTCCTAACCGCCGCGCATCAAGTTGGTCTTAAAGTCATTCCTTGGTTTGAATATGGATTCGCTAGTTCCTACAATATGAATGGTGGGACACTCTTAGCGAAAAAACCAGAATGGGCTGCACGTGATTGCAATGGTAATTTGCTCAAGAAAAATGGCTTCGAGTGGTTGAATTCTCTCAACCCAGAAGTACAAAATTTTATATTAAGTTTAATTTTAGAAGTTGTGCGTAACTACGATGTTGACGGTATTCAAGGTGACGATCGCCTACCTGCATTACCTTGCGAAGGGGGTTATGACCAATTCACCGTAAAACTCTACAACCAGCAGTTTGGTAAAAATCCCCCACAAAATCCCAAAGATGATCAGTGGTTAAAGTGGCGTGCTGATATTCTCACAGAATTTCTTGCTCGTTTGTATCAATCTGTCAAAGCAATAAATCCCAATTTAATAGTCTCAATGGCTCCTAATATTCCTGGCTGGGGATTTAAAGAATATTTGCAAGACTCACAGACTTGGTTAGAACGAGGGTTAGTTGATATCTTGCATCCACAGATATATCGGCGTGATATCTTCAGTTATCAATGTACGCTTGAGCAGTTGATCAACAAGCAATTATCGAATAGAGAATTAGCAAGATTAGCGCCAGGAATTTTAATGAAAATTGGTTCCTATGAAATCAGTGCGAAACAACTTTTACAGGTAATTGAGTTTAATCGTGATTGCGGTATTGCCGGAGAGGTATTCTTTTTCTATGAAGGTTTGCGAGCAGATAATAATGCTCTAGCGAAGGTATTACGGAAAGGCCCTTATGCTCAATTAGCAACTTTTCCTTCTGTTGCGGATTTAAATAGACCGAGTGCAGATAGAATAAGATTATCTTCTATGTGGCAAAGATTACTAAGATTTTTAAAAGCTATTTTTTAGAGGCAATAGTTGTGGATTATCAATCGCGAATTGATCAAAATATAGAGACTCTGCGACACGATTTACCGACACTATTTGAAAGAGATATTTCCTACAATATTTATACACAAAATATATATTTTAAAGATCCAGTTAATAAATTTAAAGGTAAAATAAATTACCGCATTATCTTCTGGACTTTGCGTTTTCATGCTCGCTTGTTTTTCACCGAGATTTATTTTGACTTACATGATTTATCTCAGTCATCTGAAGATATCATCCTAGCAACATGGACTGTGCGTGGAGTGTTACGTGTTCCCTGGAAAGCACACATATTTTTCAATGGCTATTCTACTTATAGACTCAACCAAGATGCTTTAATTTACGAGCATATCGATACTTGGGATAGAAAACCTGGAGAAATTTTACAGCAGTTTTTTCGTAAAGAAAAAAATCATAAGTAAACTAATGAGCATTTTAAGTTGCATAAAACCAGAGCTGAAGCCCTTACTACAAGCGAATCAGTCTGGAAAAATGAATGACGATTAGCTTAATAGGTTTGTAATAGGGGACATAGGGGACATAGGGTAGGCTGTTGACTTTGTGCCTTTTTAGGCAATTTCCGAGAAAATTAATTATGCTATTTTTGTTTGCGAGAAAGCGGCTGGAACAGCCGCTTTCTCGCAAACACAGACGACACATTTTTTGCATGAAGTCTTATTGGATAAAGGGTTCAGAGTCAACAGCCTAGACATAGGGGACAAGGGAGCAGATAAACAAAACACCAATTCCCTTTCCCCTTTCCCCTTACTCTGCAAGAAGCTGCTTGCGCGTCTACGCGTAAGCGTCTCCGTAAGGAGAATCCCCGTTCCCCGAAAATCAGCCTATAATTAAACCATCTTGAACCCGAATAATCCTTTTTGTTTGAGCCGCGACATCTGATTCGTGGGTGACAATTACAATCGTGATTCCTTGGTCATTTAATTCTGTCAGTAATTCTATTACTTCTTCAGAAGTCTTAGTGTCTAATGCTCCAGTTGGCTCATCTGCTAAAACCAAAGCGGGTCGATTTACCAAAGCACGAGCGATCGCCACTCGTTGCTGTTGTCCTCCAGAAAGTTGGGTGGGACGGTTGAGTATGCGGTCTTCTAAACCGACTCGAGTCAAAGCTGCGATCGCTTTTTGGCGGCGCGTTGACTTTGGTATGTTAGCGTAAACCATCGGCAGCATAACGTTTTCTAACGCCGTTGCTCGTGGCAATAAATTAAATTGTTGGAAGACAAAACCAATCCGTTGATTGCGAATATATGCCAATTCATCATCACCAAAGGTCGTCAAATTTCTGCCTTCCAAAATATATTGTCCACTAGTTGGGCGATCCAGACAGCCGATAATATTCATCAAAGTCGATTTCCCAGAGCCAGACATACCCATGATGGCCACGTATTCCCCTTGCTCAATAGTCAGATCAATTCCCTTGAGTACTGGCACATGGACATCCCCAAGTTGGTAAGCTTTGGTAATAGATTCCATCCAAATCATTTTTTTATAGTTGGTAGTTGTTTGTTGGTTGTTGGTTGGTAATTAACCATTTCTCCTATCCCTTGTCTTTGTTCCCTTGTCCTCCTTATCCCCTAATCGCTCCTCAAAGCAGCAATCGGATCTAAGTGGGCGGCGTTGCGTGCTGGTATGACTCCGGCTAACAACCCAACTGTAAACGAGAGTCCAAAGCCAGCGATGATTGATAAAGCAGAGATAACAAAAGGAAATTTGAAAATTGCAGCAGCAGCAGCAGCAATGATCACACCTCCTGCGATCCCGATACCTCCTCCCAAAGCAGATATGACGATCGCTTCCGTTAAAAATTGGTTGAGGATAGCAGAATTGGTTGCGCCTAGTGCTTTGCGAACCCCTATTTCCCGTGTCCGTTCAACTACAGAAACGAGCATAATATTTGCAATTCCAATCCCTCCAACGAATAAAGAAATACCAGCGATCGCTACCACCATGATAGTGAATAAACCCACAATGTTAGTAAAGGTGTTGGCAATATCAGCTTGGTTGGTAATCCTAAAATCATCTGTTTGTGGTGGAAAAATGTTGTGGCGCAAACGCAAAATATTAGTTACTTGAAACTGAGCTGCTTCTAGTTGGTCTTCATTACTGGCTTTAAGCAAAATTCCATTTACAGAAATACCATTTAAGGCATTGTTGCCAACAAGTCTTGCTGACATACTGGTCAGAGGAATAAAAATTTGATCATCGCGATCCATTGGCCCTTGAGAACCTTTAGGCTCCATCACCCCAATAACTTCATAAGCTTCTCCCTGAATACGGATTCTTTCACCGATGGGATCAATACCCTCACCAAATAGCGTTCTTTGAACTGTGGGGCCTAAAATCGCAACTTGTTTAGCACTGTCTAGTTCGTCTTGATTAAAAAATCTCCCTGATTGCGGGTGAGTGTTTCTGACTTCTGGATAGTTCAAATCTGTGCCATAAATTGTTGTCGATGTGTTCTGTCCTTGATAGACAGCTTGTGCATTTCGTTGTAAATAGGCAGAGACCATTTGAGCTGATGGTGCTTGTTGAGCGATCGCTTTTGCATCTTCCCAAGTTAAAGTGCTGATAGAACCCAGTCCTTGACGGACATTTCCACTTCTAGCAGAACCAGCAAAAACTTGCAGAATATCTGTACCTAATGCCTGAATCTGTTGCTCAGTAGCCTTTTGCACACCCTGACCAACAGAAGTAATGGCAATTACTGAGGAAATCCCAATAATTATGCCCAGCATGGTTAATCCTGTGCGTAATTTGTTACTCCACAGAGCTTCTGCTGCCATTGACAATATTTCCGATATTGGCAATCTATAAGCAGTTTTACCCTGATGAAAAGCCTTATACATCCTGTTATATTTAATACTTATTGAAAACTTAAAATAAAAATAAATATCTAACTGTAGACATGGGAGTGCCAATTGTCTACATCGGCGGAGGATTTCCACCACCACTATTTCTGCTACCACTATTTCTACTACCACCAGACATCCCCGGAAATATTCCTCTGGGTGTTGATTGGGGTCGTGAACCAGGTGGGAAACTCACCAGTACTCTCTCATTACCTTTCAAGCCAGATTTAACTTCTGTAAAGTTATTGACAGTGATACCAGCTTGGATAGGAGTAAACTTCGGTTTGTTATCTGCTCCAGGCACAAACACACCTGTAGCATTTGGTTGACGCACCACAGCAGCAGTAGGTACAACGGTCGCATTTTGTAATTGACCAACTTGAAACTCTGTTGCTACATTCATCCCAGATCGCAATAAATTTTGCGAGTCTGAGGTAATATTTATTTTGACTTCAAAACTAGTAACATTTTGCTCTACTGTAGCTTGAGCGGCAATTTGACTGACTCGACCTTCAAAGGTTTTACCTGGATAAGCATCTGCTGTAATTGTGACTTTTTGACCAAGGCGGATTTGAGCAATATCAGTCTCAGCTATATTCGCGACAACCTGGTTTGTAGAAGCCAAGGACAAAATTGAAGAAGACACTGCTGAGGAAACAGAACTGGCTGAGGTTGTAGGAGTCACAAAAGCACCAGGGTCAGCATATTTTTTAGTGACAACAGCATTGAAAGATGCTTTGATAATTGTGTCATTGATTTGAGCCTGGATATTTTGCAGCGAACCACGAGCAGAAGTGACTTCGGCACGGGTGGCTTTAATATCTTCTTGGCGTGACCCTGCTTTTAATAATGCCAAAGCCTCTTGTCTTTGCTTCACCACAGCTTGTAATTGCTGAATGTCTTCGGGACGAGATCCTGCTTTTTGCAATCCTAAAGCCTGTTGGGCTTCATTGACTTGAGCTTGGGCGCTGTCACGATCTGCACGTTTTTGATTTACAGTTTGCAGAGAAATAGCCCCATCAGTGTAAAGTTTCTGGTTGCGGCGCAGGTCATCTTCTGCCTTACTCAAAGTAGCTTGAGCCTGTTTTAAGCGTGCTTCTGCTTGGCCAATATCCTGAGTGCGATTACCTACTTGGGCTTTACGTAAATTCGCTAATGCTTCATCTAGTTGCGCTTGTGATTGGCCAATATCCTGTGGACGATTACCTGCTTCTGCCTTTTCTAGATTTGCTTGGGCTTGTTCTAGTTGTCCTTGAGCTTGCGCTAGCTGTCCTTGGAGATTTGAGTCATCCATGTAAGCAAGTATTTGCCCCTGCTTGACTGTATCTCCTTCCTTAACTAAAAGTTTTTTCAGTATGCCTGAGTTTTTAGGACTGATGTTAATTGATCGTTCCGGTTTCACGGTTCCATTTGCAGAAACCTTTATTGATAAGGTTTG
Source organism: Nostochopsis sp. (assembly GCA_051172755.1). Classification (GTDB taxonomy): domain Bacteria; phylum Cyanobacteriota; class Cyanobacteriia; order Cyanobacteriales; family Nostocaceae; genus Pelatocladus. The sequence continues at coordinate 425,293 of JBMNDX010000002.1, forward strand.
CTTTTCTACAGGAAGCGTTAAAGTTTTGCGTCTAGCTTCCTGAGTGGGAACAACAACTAGTTGCCTATAGACGAGGAAACTAATAGAACCTACTAAGAAAACGATGATTAGCCACGGAAACCAAGTAATTTTGACTTTTTTCCTGATATTTGGCAGCGAAACTAATGAATCTACAGAGTTAGATGTATTAGAAGCCATTTCTATAATTTTTTATCTAAAACAAACTTTTATCGGCAGGTACTTCTGCCAAAATTAGGAATCAATATTAAATTATTACCGTTTATTAAAAATTGGGAAACGGTTCAAGGGTAAGTCAACAAGAGTAAGTGAAGGGTTTAAGGATTAAGGGATAAAAGTTTTAAACTTATATCTATACTGCAAACAGCTAACAGCTGGATTTTAACTCAAGTAGTTATAACCCTTACCTAATGAAGCTTTCGACTCTTCAAAACAAGTAAAGCTCCAAGCCGCTTTTAGTATATCTATCTCTTTTTTCCTCTTTCTCCTTACACTTCCCTTGTTGTTTACCCTTGGTCCGGCTTCTGCAAGAAGGATAACAAACTTATCCTATAAATTGCTTTTGGCAATTACATGGTGCAAAGGTCACAAACTAGTACGTGACCAAAGTCATGCATTGGAATTGCCGGGGATTGGGGATCGGGGATTGAGGAGACAACCAACAACTAACAACTAACAACTAACAACTAACAACCAACAACCAACAACCAACAACCAACAACCAACAACCAACAACCAACAACTAACAACCAACAACCAACAACCAACAACTAACAACCAACAACTAACAACTAACAACTAACAACTAACAACTAACAACTAACAACTAACTCGTGATCCGTAAACTTTTCTTGCACACACAGGAGCGGAGATCGTTTAAGCTATCTGAAAGATTATTCATCATGGCAGAGAGGCGGTAGTGTGCCTAAACGAATTGGTTTAATTTCTCTGATTGTTGTCTGTGGTTTGTGGAGTCTGCCTAAAACTGCTCATGCACAGGCATTAGTACCCCATACATTGCAACTCGATACAGCCAAATTGGAACAACAGGGGTTGAGTTTAGCACAAGAAGCTGCACAACTAGCACAGTTTCAACAATACGAAATGGCTATGCCTAGAGCGCGGCTAGCATCTCAATTAGCTCCTAAAAGTGATAAAGTTTGGTTTCTCTTAGGCGGTTTACATTTACAAACCAAAGAATTAGATTCTGCGATCGCTGCTTTAAAAAAAGCCCAGTCTCTGAATCCAAAAAATGGTGATGTTCTGTTCGCTTTAGGTTCAGCTAACTTTCAACAAAAAAAATACGATGTTGCTGTTGACTATTTCCAACAGGGTCTAAAGTTAAAACCCAATGACCCAGAAGGGTTATTTGATTTGGGTAATGCTTACTATATGCAGCGTCGATACCCAGATGCGATCGCTCAGTACAATCAAGCAGTCTCTCAAGATAAAAAATTCTGGCCTGCAATTAACAACATTGGTTTAATTAAGTACGAACAAGGTGATGTAGAAGGAGCGCTCCAGCAATGGCAATCTGCTGTCAAAATTGAAAAGCAAGCCGCAGAACCTTTATTGGCTCTAGCTGTGGCACTATACAATAAAGGCGAACGCCAAAAAGGTCTAGTGATGGGTGAAACAGCACTCCGCATTGATGAGCGATATGGTGATATAGATTTTCTCAAAGAAAATCTCTGGGGCGATCGCTTACTTGCGGATACCAAAAAATTCTTACAATTACCCCGCATTCAAGCAGCCTTACAGCAAAGAGGGGCAAATACAACTCCCACACCACAGCCGATGCAGTAGATAAATGTTGTTGGTTGTTGGTTGTTGGTTGTTGGTTGTTGGTTGTTGGTTGTTGGTTGTTGGTTGTACTCTGCGGGTAGCCGCTTACGCGTCTATGGAACAACCAACTATCTAATCGTCAACCACCAACCACCAACTAATAACTTCTGTTACTACTTGCTCAAAAGTGCTATCTAATAGTACATATATATTAATCAGTAAAAAAACGGTAGCCCAATAGACTAAATGGGCAACCGTCTTAGTTAAAGGGGTGTATCATTACGAATTATCTTTAGGCAGCAGTGCGGTGATCTGGTCAACAAAAAGTTGATGATCAACAACAGGCTTAGAGATGTAACCATCAGCACCGCTTTGCTTGAGAAAATTTTCGCGATCGCCCTCCATTGCGTGTGCTGTCACGAGAATAATCGGTAAAGTAGCAGTTTGCGGATCGGATTTTAGCAGTTGTGTAATTTTGATCCCATCAACGGACTTACCTTGGTAAACACTTCTTGAAAGAGAAACATCCATTAAAATAATGTCTGCCTCTCCCGCTTGGGCAATTCTCATTACCTCTTCCACATTTTCAGTATGTTTTACTTCCAGTCCACCGCGTTTGGTCAAAATTTTAGAAAAAACGCGAGCATTAATCAGATCGTCTTCGACAATCAAAACAGTTTTCATGAGAATTTGACTTTTAGGGGTGAGAGGATAACAGAAATTTTAGATTTTGGATTACTCTTCCTTGAAGCCGCGATCGCGTCTATGGATTTTGGATTATTAACTTGGATTTTATCCCCATCCATGATTAAAGTGGATTCCTTTTGAGCAATCTAAAATACTAAAATCGGGAATCCAAAATCTATGTGTGTCCTTCTGAGTAATCAATGTGTATCCCGGATATCAAGGATAATACTACTGCTTTTTATCGTATAACTATCAAGATTTTGTAATGATGAGCATTACATCCGCTATGCTGTGGTTGCTGTAATGTTCAGTAACGGCATATTTTGTGTAGTGAAAACTTAGGAACAAACTCATGGCAAAACAGTTAAACCTTCTCTCTACGGGACAGGTCATCACCACGGCCTTGCATACTGAAATGCAACGGTCTTACCTTGAATATGCCATGAGTGTGATAGTTGGGCGAGCATTACCAGATGTGCGTGATGGTTTAAAACCAGTGCATCGACGGATTTTATACGCGATGCATGAACTTGGTCTCACACCTGATCGCCCTTATCGGAAATGCGCTCGTGTCGTGGGGGACGTCTTAGGTAAATACCACCCCCACGGAGATCAAGCTGTTTATGATGCTTTGGTGAGGTTGGTACAGGAATTTACCAGCCGCTATCCTTTATTGGCAGGACATGGTAACTTCGGCAGTGTAGATAATGATCCAGCAGCAGCGATGCGCTACACAGAAACGCGCCTCGCATCAATTAGCCACGAGGGAATGCTAGCCGAAATTGGCGAAGAAACGGTGGAATTTGCTGGTAACTTTGATAATTCTCAGCAAGAGCCTACCGTGTTACCAGCGCAGTTACCGTTTTTGTTGCTCAATGGTTGTGCTGGTATTGCTGTGGGTATGGCAACAAATATCCCACCACACAATTTGGAAGAAGTAGTAGATGGGTTAATTGCTTTAATTGATAACCCAGATTTATCAGATGACAAATTATTTAAGTTAATTCCTGGGCCTGATTTTCCCACAGGTGGGGAAATTGTGGGTGATGCAGGAATCCGCGAGGCTTACACCACGGGTAAAGGCGGTATTGTACTGCGGGGAGTGGTGCAGATTGAGGAAGTTATTGGCGGGCGAGCAAACAAACGGCGAACAGCAATTGTGGTGACAGAATTACCTTTTCAGGTTAACAAAGCAGGTTGGATTGAAAAAGTTGCAGACCTAGTAAATCAAGGCCGCTTGCAGGGAATTGCTGATATCCGGGATGAAAGCGATCGCCAGGGGATGCGTGTAGTCATAGAACTCAAACGCGATACCAATCCCCAAGAGCTTCTCCAGCAACTTTATCACCAAACCGCGTTGCAAACGACTTTTGGGGCAATTTTATTAGCTTTGGTAGATGGACAACCGCGCCAGCTGTCTTTACGCCAATTGTTGCAAGAGTTTTTACATTTCCGCGAACAAACGCTTTCACGTCGCTACACTTACGAGTTAACTAAGGCAGAAAATCGTTCGCATTTGCTAGAAGGTTTATTGAAAGCACTGTCTCGCCTTGATCAGGTAATTGAGATTTTGCGACGGGCTGCTGATGGTAGTACCGCGAAAATCAACTTGCAAAGTCGCTTAGAATTGACTGAGGTACAAGCAGATGCAATTTTGGCAATGCCCCTCAGACGCCTGACAAGCTTGGAACAACAGAATTTACAGAAAGAATACGAGCAGTTACAAGAGGAAATTACGACGTTACAAAACTTACTGGGTGATCGTCGAGAATTACTCAAAAGTCTGAAAAAAGACTTACGTACCCAGAAGCGCAAATATAGTGATGAACGTCGCACCAAAATCATAAGTGTGAGTGAGCTACGCCAAAAAGCTACGGAAACGCGGGGACGACAGGATAAGGCGACAGAGGAAGAAAATCCTAAATTTAGTATCCAAAATCTCAAACCTGAACAACCTGTCGAAGAAGTGGTTTTAGAATTGACCCAACGGGGATATGTGCGTCGCATTCAGCCGAATGGGAAAAAGTCGAAGGTTGATAATGGTATGGCTGATAATGACTTTGTCATGCAAACAGCCTTGACTGATACAGATAAAGATTTGCTGGTACTAACTAGCGGTGGCAAAGTTTATCCGGTGAAAGTAGGAGATATTCCTCCGACAACTGGGCGATCGCCACGAGGAACACCATTAATCACTTTGCTGACTAATACTGCTCAAGAAGCTTCTGAGGCTGTTGTTAGCCGCTTTTTGCTCCCGGAAAAGCCAGAAGACGGCGAGATGATTCTGTTGACGAAGCAAGGAAGGATTAAGCGCCTATCTTTGACAGAATTTACTAGTTTGACGCGTCGCGGCATTACTATTTTGAAGCTCAAAGACAATGATGAATTATTATTAACTCAATTCACCACTAAAGGAAAACAAATCATTCTAGCTAGTTCTGGTGGACGATTGCTGCGGTTTAAAGTTAACGACGAACAGCTACCTATTATGGGTCGTACCGCGATGGGGCTACAAGCTATGCGCCTGCGTCAGCGAGAAACGATGGTTGGTGGTGTAACCTTTAATACTGAAGAAAATATTTTGCTGGTAACGCAACTAGGATATGCTAAACGTCTGACAACTAGTGGTTTGCGATTAGCTAATCGGGGTGATATTGGTACTCAAACTTTCAAATTTGCCAGTAAGAGCGATTACTTAGCAGGTATGCTATTAGCCAAACCAGGATCTGAAGTAGCCTTAGTAACTAATCATCAAAGGGTAGTGCGTCTGCAAGTAGACACAGTAACAAATTTGCCTAAAGATTCCACTGGTGAAAGTGTATTCCAACTCAACAGAGATGAAAAAATTATCACTGTTGCTGAATTGCTTTAGAGTAAACCTTTTGCAGAAGTTGAGAAAAAGGGTAAATATCCGTCCCGTTTCAATACTGCTCAGATAAGACAAATCGATTGACATTTAAACCCTATAGAGACGCGATATATCGCGTCTCTATAGGGTTTAAATAAGTTATTACATTGATAGATACCATAAGTTAATGTAATATAAGAAACACTCATAAAAGTTGCATTTATTAAAATAGTTGTTATATTAGTTAACAAAGGCTAATAAACCTTTATAAATTCAGTTTGGAGTGCCAATCATGCAAGATACAACAAAAATCACAGCTCCTGGAGCAGAAGATCGTAACTCTTGGCGCTGGGGCTTTACCCCTCAAGCAGAAATTTGGAATGGTCGCTTGGCGATGATCGGCTTTTTAGCTGCTGCTCTGATTGAATTATTTTCTGGTCAAGGCTTTTTACACTTCTGGGGTATTCTGTAAATTTTAAAACCATAAGTTTTTATAGGACATCACTAGATAGATAAATAAAAACCTGGGGTGAATTAACACTCCCAGGTTTCTTATTTTTTGCCATTAGTTATTGGTCAATTGTCATTTGTGTAAGGCTGATGACCAATGACCAATGACCAATGACTAATGACCCTAATGACCAATAACTCTATCTGATATACTCTTTGAGAACGCTGTTACGGTTGGGGTGGCGTAACTTACGAAGTGCTTTGGCTTCAATTTGCCGAATACGTTCACGGGTGACATTGAAAATCTGTCCGATTTCTTCCAAAGTCTTCATCCGACCATCGTCTAAACCATAGCGCAGTCGCAGAACATCCCGTTCACGGGGACTAAGACTATCAAGGACTTTTTCTAAGTCTTCGCGCAGGAGGTTCTTAGAAACTTGGTCTTCTGGAGTTTCGCCGTCAGATTCAATAAAATCGCCGAGTCGAGAATCTTCTTCTTTACCAATGGGTGTTTCCAAAGAGATTGGTAGCTGGGCTGATTTAGCAATAAATCTCAGCTTCTCAATGGTCATCTCCATTCTTGTAGCGATTTCTTCCTCAGTAGGTTTACGGCCCATTTCTTGAGAAAGTAGCTTGGTAGTCTTTTTGATGCGAGAGATAGTTTCGTAGAGGTGGACAGGTAAGCGAATTGTCCGGGATTGGTCAGCGATCGCTCTGGTGATCGCCTGACGAATCCACCATGTAGCGTATGTAGAAAACTTATAACCTTTTTCGTGGTCAAACTTTTCAGCAGCACGAATCAAACCGAGGCTACCTTCTTGGATCAAATCTTGGAAAGACAAGCCACGATTCATGTACTTCTTGGCAATTGAAACTACAAGACGCAGGTTAGATTGCACCATTTTGTCTTTCGCCCGACGACCAACATGCAGGCGATGACGGAATTGTGGTAAGGGAAGCTGTACTGCTTCTGCCCATTCACTGTATTGAGGTTCGCGTTCTAACTGCTGTTCTAGGCGATCGCGAACTCGCTCTAACTCTAGTAAATCTGCAATCTTACGTGCTAACTCGATTTCTTCGTCAGCCCGAAGCAGGCGAATTCGCCCTATTTCTTGCAGGTAAAGACGAATCGAATCCTCGGTGTAGTGCTTTTTCTTGCTTTGTGACCGACGACGCGATTTTGCGGCTTTCCCAGACTTTGCGTCGTCCTCATCAGACTGAGGTTCTAAAAATTCTTCATCGATCTCGCCATCATCATTGATCAGCAAGTCCTCTTCGTCTTCCAACAAGAGTTCTAACTCTAGTTCAGGCTGATTCATCTCAATTTCTAGGTCAGGCTGATAATCAATGGTATCGAGTACGTTGTTAGCCTGGTTCATGCCGCGTTCCTCATGCTCCTTGCAGAATCAATTACTCAAGATGTTCTTACCGCTCTTAATTTAGTGAGCTATATTGCCTTTTGATTAAGAGGGTTTTTAGCTAATTTTGCTGATAGATATGTTTGGAACTTTTACCTTTCGTTGAGACCACAGTGGTTATAGCTATCCAATACAAGTAGTAAGTTCTAAACTTTGTATTTGTTTCTACCACGGTAGTACTCCCAAAGGTAAATTTCCTCATTCCTAGTAAACTTTATATGTGTCGCTGGGCAACACAAGTGTTTACTGAACTGGTCTAAAAAAGACTCATGTTGCTAAAAAAATTTACCACTCCATAACAAAAAAATTATGACTGTTGGAAGATTTTTTTGAAAAGACTGTTCCGATTGTAGCCTGTTTCACAGAAATTGCACTCTCTTTATGTGGCATTAATGAACTAATTGAGTCAGTAAAGCTAGGTAATGTAAAGCCTGTTGTACCAAAAAGATGTCGAAAATAACACCCATACACTGAGATTTTCTCTAAAACTTTTTGGAATTTTTCGTACCATCATCATTACTTTAAAAATTAGGTAAACCCACTTGTATCAGATTCAATGTGTGATCGACAACATTATATGGAAACAGTAAACTTTTGGTTAATTCCATTCAAACGCTAAAGTGCATTCATTTTTACACTTCCTTCATAAATTACTAATTTGGGATTTACATTTGTCTTTTAGTAACAGCCACTCTCATGCTTGTTAGAGTAGGCATGAGACCACAGACTCAATTCCCAATTTAGAGTCATGGCGCTTTCATGAAAGCACTCGACCTGTCGAGGAGCCAAATAACCTAACTGAGGAGTTGAGGCTAAGGCAGAATCAGCCGAAAGACCGAAGATTTCTAGATAGGGCTAATTCGATCTTAATCACAGGTTAGCGCATTATTAAAAATTCAACCCTTCGCAACTTGACAAACTCTTTTTATTCTATACACCGATATTTTAATCAATCCAGAAAAGATTTGACAGCAAGACTAACGATATTAGCTCACGCAGAACAAAATTGCATAGTACGAAGGCGAATTATACAGTCGTAGATTTTCTTGTGATCGGTATCAGATCTGAAACTGTGTCTTAGCATGGTGTTACGCCAACTGTCAGAACAAGAAATTTCAGTTTGTAACTCAAAGCAAAAACCATATCGTTATGAGTCAAGGTATCAGAACACCTATGTTTCGTTATATCCTTGAGTTTACTCAACACCCAACACCACAAAACCTTTTACTGAGTTAACTCACAAGCGTACACCCTAATAACCATCTATGTTGTTACTCTAACCAAAGTTGTAGCTTATAAGATGCCTTTTGACTATCCAAATCTTAGTGAATTTCTTAAAATTTAGTATATTTTGTGCGATCGTTTTGACTATTTGCCATATAAGCATGTAAATTTTATGAGCTAGAAGCTTGTATCACTTTTGTCTCAGTACACTGAGAATTATGTTGAGTACAACTTAATCCTGCAAAAAATTTTAACAAGATAGTGAGATTTGTGATTTAAAAATTTGATCTTAAAACCACTTTTCAAAAAATAATCTTTATTTTTTGTTTTACACAATTGTTAAAGTATGTTGAATTTTTCTAATGTATAGCAAATTGGAGCGAATTACCCACACTAGCTTGAAAATGGGTGTAGAGGTGTAAGGGTGTGAGGGTGTAGGAGGAGTTATTTTTTCATGTTTGGTTGTGAGATTTTTTCATGATTAGCTGACTTGACGGTACAGTGTGGACTTCCAACTTCACGGAGGAGACAAAGGGGATCGGGAGACGCATCGGATGTAAAGACGTAAAGACAAAGGAGAATCTATCAAAAATATTCTTACTTTATCCCCCGTGTCCCTCTTGTCTCCCTTCTCATTTAGATATCTAAATCCGTGAAGTTGAGCTTAGAACCATAGGTTTCAATAAATTCACGGCGAGGTGCAACGCGATCGCCCATTAAAATTGTAAAAATGCGATCAGCTTCAGCTGCATCCTCAATTTCCACTTGTTTAAGGGTACGTGTTTCTGGGTTCATAGTAGTTGACCAAAGTTGTTCTGGCATCATTTCACCCAAACCTTTGAAGCGTTGGATGGTGTAGTTTGCGTTTTCCGGGAACTGGCTAATGTGTTGCTGTTTTTCGCGATCGCTGTAGCAATATTTGTAATTTTTTCCTCGCTCTATTTTATAAAGTGGAGGACAAGCAATATAAATGTAACCCTCCTGGATTAAGGCTCGTTGATAACGATAGAAGAAAGTTAATAACAGCGTACGGATGTGTGCGCCATCGACATCCGCGTCAGTCATGATCACAATTCGGTGATACCGCAGCTGGGAAGCATCGAATTCTTCACCTTTAACACCTAAACCAAGGGCAGTAATTAACGATTGAATTTCGTTATTTTTATAGATTTTGGCGTCGTCGGTTTTTTCGATATTCAGGATTTTTCCGCGTAGGGGTAGAATTGCTTGGAAGCGGCGATCGCGTCCTTGTTTTGCGGAACCACCTGCGGAGTCCCCTTCTACTAAGTAGATTTCTGATTCTTTGGGATCACGAGAAGAACAGTCTGCTAGTTTACCAGGCAACGGCGAAGATTCCAACACCGACTTGCGGCGTACCAACTCCCGCGCATGACGGGCTGCTTCGGCTGCTTTAAAGGCTTGGATGGCTTTATCTAAAACCGCATCCGCAACGCTGGGGTGAAATTCTAAATATTCTGTGAGAGTTTCCCCCACAAAAGAATCAACAATTCCCCGAACTTCAGTGTTACCAAGTTTAGTTTTTGTTTGTCCTTCAAATTCTGGATCAGGAACTTTGACAGAAATTACGCCCGTCAAACCTTCGCGGACATGTTCACCACTGAGGTTGGGTTCACTGTCTTTGATTTTATTCCGCTTGCGGGCGATCGCATTCAGTGTTCTGGTGAGAACTGCCTTTAAACCTTCTAAATGTGTACCACCATCAACAGTCCGAATATTGTTGGCGAAGCCCAAAACATTATCCGTATAGGCGTCAGTACACCATTGTAATGCGACCTCTACTTGAACATTATTACGTTCTCCCTGCACGAAGATCACTTCTTCATGTAGTGGCTGCTTATCAGCATTCATGTAGGTAATATATTCACGAATACCACCCTTGTACTCATAGGCTTCTACCTTAGGCTGCTCGCTTTTGAGTAACTCTAGTCGGTGATCGGTAAAAGTAATTCTTACACCTGCATTTAGATATGCTAGTTCCCGTAGACGACTTGCCAAAGTCGTATAGTCAAACTCTGTACCAGTAGTGAAGATTTGCGAATCTGGCTGAAAGCTGACGGAGGTGCCGGTGCGATTCTCTTTATAAGGCTTTACAATCAGTTCAGTAACAGGAATACCCCGTTCATAACGCTGGGTATGAACATTTTTATCTCGCCAAACCGTCACTTCCACCCATTCAGATAAGGCATTAACAACAGAAACACCGACCCCGTGTAGTCCTCCAGAAACTTTGTAACCGCCGCCGCCAAATTTTCCCCCGGCGTGCAGTACTGTCAACACAGTTTCCAAACCCGATTTTCCTGTTTTGGCAACAATTCCCGTAGGAATACCGCGACCATCATCTGTTACAGTAACAGAACCATCGGCGTTGAGATCCACCTCCACATGGGTGCAGTAGCCTGCTAAAGCCTCATCAACCGAGTTGTCCACCACCTCGTAAACTAAATGGTGAAGTCCTCGCGGACCAGTGGAACCGATGTACATCCCCGGTCGCTTGCGGACGGCTTCCAGACCTTCCAGAACTTGAATCTGTTCGGCACTGTAACTGCTCGTCATGTAAGTTCTCCTGATTTGTGGGGGTGAAGTCGCCAAAAGGCGAAAAATTTAAAAACACTCCAGAATTCTAACACAAAAGCCTTATAGGCGAATTTAGAGCAATTTGCTGTTAAATTCAAATAGGGGTTCCATTCCCCATGCTTGGAGGATGTGTGTGAAGAGAGTGCAAGGGGAGCCAGTACCTGGCGTGAGGTTCCCTCCGTAGTAGCACCTGGCGTGGACAAAAATAATTCTTAACAACTAACTTCTGAACAAATGACCATTGACAAATGACCAATGACCAATGACTAAATTAATTGTGATTTGTGGCGCGACGGCAACGGGTAAGTCAGGTTTAGCATTAAATTTAGCTATGCGATTATATACTGTAATTATGAGTGCAGACTCCCGTCAAGTATACAGGGAATTTGATATTGGTACAGCAAAACCAACTCTGGATGAACAGAAATTACTTCCGCACTATTTGATAGATATATGCAGTCCCACAGAAGTGATGACTGTAGCAGATTACCAGGCGCAAGCGCAAGCCTTAATTTTGAGACAAGGGGTTGAGGAAGACAACAGAGAAATTTCTTCCTTGTCCCCCCATTACCCGCTACTACTAGTGGGTGGTACTGGTTTATACATTCGTTCAATCACTCAAGGGATGAAGATTCCCAGGGTAGCACCACAACAGGAGTTGCGATCGCAGCTGGAATCTCTTGGTCAAATGCAACTCTACGCTATGCTACAACAGGTTGATCCAGTTGCAGCAGCAAAGATTCACCCCAATGATTCTGTACGGAGTTTAAGAGCATTAGAGGTATTTTATGTCACTGGTCGCCCGATTTCTGAGCAACAGGGAGAAAATCCCCCAAGTTATCCGATTTTACAAATAGGTTTAGATTGTGATACTGCTCATCTGGGCGATCGCATTACTCAGCGCACTGAGAAAATGATTGCAGATGGTTTAGTCACGGAGGTGGAGTATCTTTGTCAAAAATATGGTGCTGACTTGCCTTTGTTAAATACTTTAGGATATCAAGAGATTAAGCAATATTTGGCTGGGAATATTTCTTTAGAACAGGCCAAAGAATTAACTATTTTACACACTCGACAGTTTGCTAAACGTCAACGCACTTGGTTTCGTGCTTATCCTCAAATTGAGTGGTTTGATGTTGAAAGTTCAGATTTGTTAGAAAAGGTATGGCAGAGAGTTAAAATTTTTATCGCTAGTTCTGATGAAAATAGTTGAACTATTATTTTTAACTATAATGAATTGGTTGATAAGTACCTTGAGAATATTTATTTAAGAAAATTTTATATTTTCAAATTAAAGTCGAAATCTGAATTGAAGTATTGTGAAATATCCGTCTTGAACTAAATAATCTCGTATTTATGCAAAGCCAGATAACTCAGTTTTTCAATCAATACCTTCCAGAAATTCTCCTTCGCAGTGGAGAACATTTAGTACTAGTTGCGATCGCAATGACAATTGCAATTTCTATTGGTATTCCTTTAGGTATTCTCATCACTCGCCAACCTCAACTCAGTCAACCCATTCTCAATATTGCTAATGCTATTCAAACTATTCCTAGTTTAGCCATCTTTGGCTTCCTGATTTCTGTGCCATTTATAGGAGGAATTGGCCCAACTCCTGCGATTGTCGCCTTGACTCTTTACGCTTTGCTTCCTCTGATTCGCAATACCTATATTGGTATTACCAACGTTGATCCAGCAATTCGAGAGGCGGGAAAGGGAATGGGAATGACGGATAGACAATTGCTGTTTCAGGTAGAAATTCCCCTTGCTTTAGGTGTAATTTTGGCAGGAGTCAGAGTAGCCACGGTGATTTCTGTGGGAATTGCTACTATTGCTGCGGCGATTGGTGGTGGTGGTTTAGGAGTATTTATTTTCCGAGGGATTTCCACAGTTAATAATCAGCTAATTTTAGCAGGAGCCATACCCGCCGCTTTGATAGCATTAGCAGCAGATTTTATCTTGGGATGGCTAGAAAAACAACTGACACAGCAAAGAGAAAAAACAGTAAAAATTAACCGCAAATTTGCTATTGCTTCGAGTATATTAACATTCCTAATTGTGGGATTCATTGCCTTTACCTATTGGCAAAAACCGCCAACAATTGTGATTGGCTCCAAAAATTTCACTGAGCAATTTATTTTAGGAGAATTACTGGCTCAAGAAATTGAATCTCATACTAAATTAAAGGTTGATAGACGCTTCAACTTAGGCGGAACTTTTATTTGTCATGAAGCTGTGAAAGCAGGTCAAATTGCTGGCTATGTAGAATATACAGGAACAAGTTTTACATCTATCTTGAAACATAAACCTATCAGTAGTCCTCAAGTTGTCTATGAAAAAGTTAAACAAGACTATAATCAAAAATTTCAATTAGAGGTTATGCCGTCTTTGGGATTTAACAACACTTTCGCCATGATTATCCGAGGTGAAGACGCTAAAAATTGGCAGATTAAAACCCTTTCCGAAGCTGCTAAATATACACCTCAAATGCAAGCGGGATTTGGCTATGAATTTCTAGAACGAGAAGATGGTTATCCAGGTTTAGCTAAAACTTATGGCTTAAAATTTACCAAAACTCCTCGACAAATGGAGTTAGGATTAATGTATCAAGCTTTAAAAGAAAAGAAAGTAGATTTGATAGCAGCTAATTCTACAGATGGCTTGATTCCTATCTTGAATTTAGTAATTTTAGAAGATGATAAGAAATATTTTCCACCCTATGAAGCTGTTCCTATCTTCAATCAAGCAACTCTGGAAAAATATCCAGATTTACGGAAAAGTATTAATCAATTAGCTGGGTTAATTTCCACTGAAGAGATGCAAAAAATGAATTATCAAGTGGACAATCAATCTCGTCCTGTTGAACAAGTTGTTCGTGAGTTTATTAAGTCTAAACCTGAATTATCATCATAATCTAAAAGAGAATTATAATTGCCCATCAAAGAGCCTTGACCAATTTTGCTAACATTCAATCGGTTCAGTGTGGTTTTCCGATGTGTAGAGACGTTGCAATGCAACGTCTCTACAATTTTTTCACTGGAGAGGATGCTGGACTGGCGCTCTAGCATTTATCGAACAATAGGTTAAATTTTCGTTATTAAATAAATGGATAAGGAGAACAAAGAATATATATTTGAATCGATGCTTGCAAAAAAAATCTGATTAGATGAAAATATTAAAGCTGGTGAGATAGATACTAGACTACTACAAGGACGCAGGGATGAAAAAAATTTTAAATTTCTGTTTTGAGGCTGAATTTTATCTCAAGATCGCTATTAGTTGCACCATTGTTCAGCAAATATTTTATTTGCTGTTGCACAACATCGAACTCAATTTTATCACTCAGGTGCTGTTGTACTGGCTTGTGGGTTCTGTTTCATTTTATAGCATTGGTCTTTTGATCGAAAAAGTCATTAAAAAGAATGATGCTTGGAGAGATAAACTGACTGCTAGGGTTAAGAAAGTCAAAAAACAACCATTCCCTTCTTTTACCGCTAAAGGCATTGTTATTGGGGAAATCAGAAGTTTCATAGCAGCTTTAATTATCCTTTTTGTCGCGCCAGAGGTACATAGAGGAAATAGCTTGCTCTTAAATCTTGGATGGTTCTTGATGAGAATAATTGCTGCTGATTTCTGTTTTTACGTTTCTCATTGGCTATTTCACAGAAGATCCTTGCAAAAAATACATCTAAAACATCATGAGTTTGCCGATACATCGAGTTTTGTTGCCGGACATAAGAGTTTCACTGAATATATTATTGTGACTATTACAGACCTTTTGCCTATATTTATATTCGGGTATGATATCACCCAACTATGTGCCTGGACTATTATAGGCAATGCTTACAACCTAGAAGGACATAGTTCCTTATCAATATTTTTTGTTCCATCAGATTTTCACGATCTTCATCACACTTGTTTCAAGGGAAACTATGGTATTCAAGGATTTTGGGATAGGGTATTTAACACGCTGAATCCTCCTACAAAAAAACCTGGAATTATGTTTCCTGTTGCTTCTTTGGAGTATAGTACTATGAAGTCTTCTAGTAATTTGGATTGAGTGACTTAAGTCTGAATATCTGTTCATTAAGTATTCTAATTTTTAGCTGGATTAGATGAACTTATCCCCTACAGTTGATTGGATTGTGGGGGAATAATATGTGGCTTATGAGTAATGTTTTCTCTTCAAAACACTAATCAAGAAATTTTATCCGATGAAGATTGTAGTAGAGACTTTTTAGAATAGGCGATCGCTTCCAAATTTCTTGCCCTCCAAGGACACTGAGTATCCAAGGAATTCCATCACCTTCTATCCTCTTAAGTAAAAGGTTCTGACAAAGTTCTTTGAGACTAGATTGATGAGCATGAGCATCTAAAACAGTCAACCCAGTAACGGGTTCGTCGCTCTGTAAATCTGAATCTGGCTCACTTTCTTGAGGAATTTGACTTAGCATCAGTGCTGCTAAAACAAGAACAGCGCCAATTAGACCACTTATTCCCAGCTGCTCCCCAAGTAGCCAGAATGAGAAGATTGCTGAGAATACTGGCTCTAGCGTGTAGATCAAAGCAGTCTCGTGGGCTGAAACCCATCGCTGTGCTAATGTCTGAAGCCAAGTGACAATAGTAGTGGCAATTATTGCTAGATACAAAATTGCTATCCAGTGCTGATCTATTGCCTCAAACTGGTTAATAATTTGCGAGTTACCCCAGACTGCGCCTAGCCCACCAATAAACAGCAGTTGGATACCAGTGAGTGGCAAGGTGGAGTGACGTGAAGCGATTCGCTCTAGAAACAATATATAGAATGCATAGACAAATGCATCACCAAACATCAACAAATCACCGATTCCTAGATCCCCTTGTTCCCAAAACATCGTACCAATCCCAATTACAGCCAATCCAGCTGCTAGGAAAGTTCTCAGCATTAGACGCTTACCACTCAGCCATCCCAAGAGAGGCACAATGAGCGCACTTAGACTAACAATGAACGCTGCTCGATTTGATGGTATAGTTTCAAGTGCGATCGTTTCAATAGCTAAGTAGAGAAAGAACAAAAATCCCAGTGTTATAGCATCACGAAGCAGATTTAAATTTAAATTGCGTAAGTATAATACAAAAAAAACTGATGCTATTATGAAACGTGTGCCGATCAATGCGCTTGGTGAAAGGCTACTAACGATATCTTTAGTCAAGGGAAAAGTCGTGGCGCTAATTAGATTAACAAGGATAAGCAGGGCTATTCCCTTGAAATGTAAGGTATTTGCAGTTTGCATCAGATTAATTGATTAAATAATGTTTCTTTACATCTATTGAGAATGCGATATGCAATGTTAAGATGCCAGAATGGGCGAATCATCATTAGTTTGCACCAGTCTGGTGAAACATTGTGTACGACTGAACCGTATTGACATATAGAAGGATTTTAAATTGCAATTAAAAGCTAAAGTTAGTTTGCATCAATCCAATCCAAACTGTATCATTCTCTGCGTTATGTTCGGGACTTGTAATCACTTCCGTGTTAATCCTTGATATTTTGAATAATTCTAAAGCCAGCATGTTGATAGAAATTTGGACGGAACCAATTGCGGTAATATTTCAAAGCTTCTGTACCATTAGTTATCCAACATCCTCCTAACATCATATGATGTTTGGTATCAAAAAAGATCGCAGAATTATCTTCATACAGAAAATGAGGTTTATATCCTGAAAGAGGATTCAAATTATCACTCAACCATTCCCAAACATTCCCGCGCAAATCGTATAATCCAGAGTGACTTTTTGCAGTTTCTAACATTCCGACTGGACTAGGTGAACCAAATTTAAAATTGAGATTGTAGTTGTCTACATATTTTACCAAACCATCACCATAAGTTGCTAGATTGTACTCGGCTTCATTCATTAAGCGAATATCTTTACCATGCCAACGACAGTAAGCCATTGCTTCATAGTGATTGACTTCCACTGGCCAATCCAGGGGTAAATCCATATCATCAAACATGGCTCGATATTTATAATTTCCATTTTCTGGTAGCCAAAATTTGGGATGTTGGATTTTATTTTGAATTTTCCAATTCCAGGATTCTTCATCCCAACAATCTTGATTTTTGTAGCCATTGGACTTGACAAATTCGAGAAAATCGAAATTGGTAATCAGATATTTACTGGCTAAAAAAGGTGCGACTTCAACTGTGCGATCGCCATAATCAATATCCCATCCATAGGTAGTATCATTAAAGGCTTTACCTATTTTCACTACCCCACCAGCTACTTCTATCATTTTATTCTGAGGAGCGTAAGCATTAGAAGGAGCATATTTCCAGTTGGAAGGGCGTTTCACTCTCTCAATTGGCAGTTGGCGAATTAACATCGAAGAGGTTTCAATGTGAATACGCTGATGTTCTATCGCCATCATCAACGCCCAAAGGATATGATCAGGATAAATTGGTAGAGTAATTGGGGTTATCTTAATTAATTTTGAAATTACGGAATATGCTTGTTCTCGATACTCCCAAGTCTGTGCAACTTCTGGCCATTCAAGATGAGCGATCGCTTGATTTAATTCCTCTGGTTTGTCTGGATCAACTCCAATTTCAAATAAGATTTCATAGTCTGGATTGATACGTTTTTCTAATAATCCAACACGAATTAATTTATTTATATAGAAAACAGCCGAATGTCCCAGATAAAAAATTAGGGGATTTCTCAGAGGGTCGGGATTGATATAGAATGTGTCTTCACCAACCAGACTTTTCAACAACATATCTTCTAATTGCCAAGCATTCTCAAAGTAATCGAGGATGACTTGGTTGTTGCAACTATCAAGCTTTGGAGGAACAGTTAATTGGATTGTTTTCATGGTATTTTGTAGTTGTTATAAACTTTTGAAAACACAATTTTTCCTGGTAAATTGCTGCTGTTTATAGGATAATAGATTTATACGCAGATTCTTACTCAGCAGACACCTATGGAGCATAGGGCGATGCGATCGCCTTATGCGGCTTCTAAATGAGCATCGCCACTTCCTCACTCTTGCCTAAATCAAAGTACTCAAAATATTTAAGCGCCAGAATTGACTGTAAATCTAGTGCTATTTTTGGCAGAAAATACAGGAACTCACTAAATAAAGACGGTTCTTGCGTGCTATGGCAATCAGCATCACTAAAAGCAATCTTATAAACTTGATATTACACTATTTTGAGTCAATGAATTGCATTGTTTTATAATGTTATTTAGTCTTTATTAAGAGTGCATTTATAAGAAAAGTACAATTTAGTCAAGTAAAAAATGTTGCCTGCTCACTCGAAAATTGACTACATTTTGTTTTCGGGAAGTACAGAGAGCAAACTAAAAAATGGTGTGGAATACGATATTACATCAACCAGAAAAACTACTGTCATCCAGAGATAGTAAATGTTTCAGATATTGCTAAACTTGTCAAGGACTTTTTAATTCACAACAACGTACATCATTAGAACTAGCTTTAAAATAGGGAACAGGGATTCTCCGTCATGAGACGCATTCGCGTTCAGGAATTAGGAATTAGGGGAAGAAAATCTGGTGCAAGATATCAGTTGTCCTCCTTAATTGACCTTTAAATCAACTAGTGTTTCCTGCAACTGCTGGGAAATATTCGCCGTTTTTTGTAGAGACTTAGAAACTTCCATAGATGATTCACTAGTAGATTGTGAATTAGTAGCAACTTGCTTCATTAATTCATTAACTGTTTGTGATGTCTGGACTCCATAGATTGTGGCGGTAGAAATTGACTGCACTAAAGTATCTATTTGCCGTGAAACGTCTAAGATTTGACTCAGACTATGTTTTGCATCTTCAATAATTTGTGTTCCGTGCGTAACTTGAGTAACTCCTTCTTGGATCGCTCCCACTACTTCGTTGGTTTCCTGTTGGATGCTTTCAACAATTTCTGCTATTTCTTTGGTTGCTTGTGCTGATCGCGTTGCTAGTTCGCTAACTTCTTCGACCACAATAAGAAAACCTTGACTTTCTTCACCCATTCGCGCTGCTTCAATACCTGCGTTGATCGCTAACAAGTTGGTTTGCATAGAAATCTCCTTAATTAATGCCACTACACGCGAAATTTCTTGTGTAGATTTTCCCAAATGTTTGACTTTTTTGGCAGTTTTGCCGACGATTTCTCGCAAAGTTAAGATATTTTCCACTGTTGTATCCATCGCTTCTCCAGTTTTGGTAGCGGTGTTAGCAACGGTGTTAGCAACTTGTGCAGCTTGCTGGGTGCTAGACGCTACTGCTTGCATAGCAATAGTCATTTGCTCAACAGCATCCAAAATGCGACTAATTTCGGTAGTTTGTGCTAGTGCTTGTTGTGTGAGATGGCTGATTGTTGTTTCATTGCTATCGATCGCCTCGTCTAATTGCACAATTGACACTTTTACTTTGATGATAATATCTCGTAGACTTTCAACGATGGAGTTGAAAAAGTCTGCAACAGTGCCTATTTCGCCTTCATTAACATCAGCACGTACCGTCAAGTCACCTCGAACTACACCTTCAACATCATCAAGTAATTCTAAAACTTGATTTTGTAAAGCTTGTTTATGTTGCTGTTCCTCACAAGAAGATGTTTTTGCAACTTGATGACCTTGTTCTATTTGGTGAATAAGTTCTGCCTGTTCTAAAGCATAACCAATTTGAACAGCAATTTGTTTAAATAAATATATTTCTATATCTCGCCAATAGCGTTCGTGAGAACACTGATGAACCACCAACAAACCATATAGCTTTCTATGAATAAAAACAGGTGTTAATAAATATGCTTTGACTGCTTGGCTTTCTAATTGGTGCAGGTATGATTGACTAAAATCATTGTCGTAAATATCATGGACTTTTTTCACTGTACCTATTGCTAACTCATCAGAATATTCTTCTCCAAAATAGGAGTTATAAACATTTTCTTCGGAATCACTTAACCAAGAATAATCAACTGATTTAGCAATAATTTTGCCTTGCCAATGGTCATCCAAACTATAAAAGAGTACGCGATCGCAAGCAAGAGCATCTCGTATATCTGATACTGCGGTTTTGATAATTGTTTCACTGCTGAGTACTTCTCGTAGGTGGATAGTAATTTGATTGAGTTGCTCTATGAGTTTTGCATCGCTTTCTTGACGACGAAACTCTTTTGTTATATACTCTGCCATTTTATTGAAACTGACAGCTAGTTGACCAATTTCATCATTTGCGAAAACTTGAACACGAACACTGCGATCGCCTGCGGCAAGTTTTTCAGTGGCTTGCTGCAAATTAATAACTTGTTTGATGATTGAACGTCTTAAGATGAATGTCCAAATAGCAATTAACAGTAAAGCTAACAAAACTAATACAGTTTGTAATAACCAACTTTGTGTTAATAAGTTATTGATAGATTTATCCGGATTTCCTTGGACTAAAATAACTAAGGGTGGTGTGTCATCAGCAACTAAAGTTGCATACTCTACTTTTAAACTCTGAGTTTTGTTTTTCAGGATTTGTTTAATAACTGATTGCCATTTTTTATCTAAGCTTTTAGTAAAATCAAGATCCGATTGGCTCTGCAAACCAATACTCATTCGATTAAACTTATCATGATAATTAACATTATTAACTGCTAGTTCTGATTGAGTTTGTTCAATTAATGGAGTTGCTAAACTTTGATTAATAAAGAATTTTGTCCCAATAGCTATACCTAAAATAGAAACTAATTCACAGCTAATTAAAGCGATTAAATGTTTACGATTGAGAGTCAGATTATCAAAGCATCTAAATAAAGAGTTATTGATTTTCAGAGAAGTTGTAATATTTAACTTACGTGGTTCTGAAACTCTAGAATTATCAATCATTAGCTGAGAAGGTAATAGAGGATATGCCAAACTGGAATTTTTACAACTATCAACAGATTTAAAAGCTGCATGAAAAGGCAAAATCTAGCATCCTCATGCAGCCTAATGTAAAGAAGGAGATATTAAAGTTTTTTCTACCTAGCAATTCAGTTGTAGCGTGGAATTATACTTAATTCGCGCAAACTGAATTTAGTTTCTATTTGCTCCTGCTAAAGGAAAAATGAGTTCTTCCAGTGTTCTCAATAATTCTTGTTCATTGTAAGGTTTTGAGAAATAAGCTTTCGCACCTAATTGCATTGCTAGTTGTCGATGCTTGTCACTACTACGAGAGGTAAGCATGGCAATTGGTATATTCTTAAATTCATTGTTTGATTTAACCCGACCTAAAAAGCCATAACCATCAACCCTCGGCATTTCAATATCACAAATTACAGCCTGAACTTTTAACCCACTTTGTAATTTTTCTAAAGCATCTTGACCATCTTTGGCTTGTTCTACTAAGTATCCTCCTTTTTCTAAAGTTAAGGCCAAAAAGCGCCGGACATTAATCGAATCATCAACAATTAAGATAGTTCCTTTCTGGTCTTTTAATGAGTCTAGGTTTTTTTCCTCAGATGGAGCCAGGAATACAGTCTTCAACCTTGCTGATGGTAGTTGATTGGTTCTGGGTGTACGGTCATTAGCAGCAATCCAATACAGCAACTCGCTGACATTGACTAAAGCGACGACCCGACCATCACCAAGAATTGTACAGTTGCTGAAGCCAGCAGGTAGAGGGATATTTCCTTCAACGCGGCGAATCGCGACTTCTTGTTCACCCCAGCAACGGTCGATTTCCAGTGCAATTGGTTGATTGTTACCTTCAATAATTAATATGCTGGCAGCATTAATTGCTGGAGGTGTTTCCAGGTTAGGATTGTCATAGCGGTAGCAATTAAATTCTAAGTAGCGACTGAAGCGAATCAACGGTAGCATGGTTCCTTGCCAGTTGATCACTTCGCTATTTGCCATTGAGAAAACATGCTCATTTTGCATGAGGAAAATTTCCGAGACTGCATCTGTGGGGAATGCTAATAGCATACGGTTGCTTTCTACTAGTAGTACGCGGGCCACAGAAAGAGTAAATGGGACGGATAAAGTAAAGGTAGTTCCCACTCCCGGCATCGTATCAACTTTGACGTCACCACGCACGTGTTTGAGATTGCTGCGAACTACATCCATACCCACACCACGACCGGACAGTGTTGTCACTTCGTCTTTGGTGCTAAACCCTGGTTCAAAAATCAAGGATAATAGTTCTTCATCGCTGGCTTGAGCTAACAGAGTTGCATCTAAGCCCATAGCTAAGGCACGAGTGCGAATTCCCTCTAAGGAAATGCCGCGACCATCATCTCTCATTGTGATCATGGTACGATTACCTTGGTGAGCGGCTTTAATTTCAATCGTTCCTTGTTCTGCTTTACCACAAGTGCGGCGTGTGGCAGGGTCTTCAATGCCGTGGTCAAATGCATTTCGCATCAGGTGCATTAATGGCTCATTCAAAGCCTCTAATATGCTGCGTTCAATTAAGGTGTTAGCACCTTCTATTTTTAATTGTACATTTTTGCCAAACTCCACAGATAAGTCACGCAAAGCTCTGGGGAAGCGATCAACTATATCAGATAGAGGTCGCATCCTGACTTGTGTGAGCTTTCGCTGTAATTGCTTTGAAGTTTTGTTGAGTTTTCTGGAGATTTGATCGGTATCGTCTACACTGAGTTGGATGTCGGCTGTGACTTCTTGCACCTGCACAATTGTTTCCATGACTTCTTGTGACAGCAGGTTTAATTCGTTGTAACGATCCATTTCTAAGGTGTCAAACCTGTTTTCTATGTCTTGTGTCGGGTAGGTGTAATCAAATGCAAAGCGATCGCCACCATTTCCCAGCAATGGCAATGATGATATTTCTGCTGAAATCACTGCTTGGGTAGCAATTCTATCATAGCCTGTCCGTAGTTCTTGGTTTTCTCTTTCCAGACTTTGGACGCGCTGACTAAGATTGCGAATTAGTTTACGTAGTCTTTCTAGCTGTAAGTTTAGCCCATTGCGTTGGATAATTAATTCTCCAAACAAGTCATTAATTTGTTCAAGCTGCTTGCTAGGTACTCGGACGGTATTTTCTGGAGTTTCGCGGTCTTTATTTACATTTACACCTACAGGCTCCCGTTTGGGTTCAACAAATTTATAATCTGTGACGGGAATTTCTTTCGCAATTACTGGAGTAGGCTCACTTAGTTCATCATCAAAAGAGTTACTATTGTCAGCAAAGGCTGCTTCTAAGGCTTCAAAGTCTGCGGCAATGATTTCGTCATCCAGCCAATTTTCTGCCGTAACTTCTGCTTGCAGAATCTCATCTTCTGGGATGCTTGCTGTTGTTTGAAGCTGCGGAGTTATTTCTTGTGTTAGCGATGGATGGGGTGAGAGTTGGATGATAGTTTGTTCTAAGTCAAGCTCTGTGGGTAAACTATCGAGTTGATTTGTTAGTACCAATGCTTGCGATCGCCGCCATGCTGTCAAGGAAGCACGGGCAATTTCTTCCATTTCATCTGGTTGAGCATTATCGACATGGTGAGCGATTGATTCGCACAACTGGGTAAAAGCTTCTAACTGGAGCATTTCGCCCAAGCCACCTAACTCTGCTGCCATGATGCCAACTTCTTCTTTGAGACAGGTTGGTTGATTATCTTCCAACACAGACTCTAAGCGTTGTAAGCATCCCTCTACCTCGCTTTCAAAGAGTAAAGGTATAACATTTTGCCCGTCATCTTCTGATGAGAGGATAGTTGTAGCGTCTTCTGGAGTCGGATCGCCTAAAAGCTGATGTAGTTCTTCAAAAACAGGGTAACAAAAAGTACTTAACCACTGTTCGTCAATAGTATTTCTTTCTGAGTGCAATTCGACTATCTGACGCAGCCAATCAACTCCAGATAGTAATAAACTTTGTAATTCTGTATCAATTTCTAAAGAATTTTTCCGAGTTTTTAATACTTTAAAAGAATCTTCTAAACGGTGGGCTAAATCTGAAAGGGAGCGAAACCCCATCATCCCTGCACCACCTTTGATGGAATGGGCAGCTCGCAGAGCTGCATTGATTTTGTCTGGAGCTATGCGGTGATTAGTCTCAATTTCTAGTAATATTCCTTCTAGCGTATTCAGATAATCTGTTGCTTCCTCCAGAAACTGCATCTGAATTTCTAATTCTTTGTCCTGTGACATAGTTTTTGTCCTTGGTCATCCGATTTTGGATTTTGGATCACTCTTCTTTGAAGCCGCTTACCTTCGGTAGGCGCGTAGCGACTTCAAAAAAGTAGCCGCTCCGCATCTACGCGTCTATGGAAAATGGAATTGATCCCACGGATAAATCCGCTTTCTTGTACCATCAAGTAATTATCGGTCATATCGTGTTCGCTTGAATACTTATACTGTCGCGTAGGCTGGTAATAGGTAATCGGTAATGGGAAAAATCAATGACCAACAGCAAAGTATATATCGTAAGCAAGTAGCCGAACTTGATATCAATAGCCAAGAGTCATTTGTCATAGACAAACAACTAATGACCAACAACTAATTGACCTTGAATGTACCCACAGTTTCTTGTAACTGTTGAGAAATCTTCACAGTCTGTTGCAGAGATTCAGAGACTTGTAAGGAAGAATCACTGGTGCGTTTGGAAATGATCGCGATTTGTTTCATCAATTCGCTGACTACTTGTGATGTTTCCACTCCAGAAGCTGTGGTAGTAGAAATTGACTGTACTAGGGCATCAATTTGTTGAGAAACTTCCAAAATTTGGCTGAGACTGCCTTTTGCTTCTTCAACAATGCGCGTACCTTCTACTACCTGAGCTGTTCCTACTTCCATCGCCTGCACTACTTCACTGGTTTCTCGTTGGATATTCTCAACGATTTGTTCGATTTCTTTAGTTGCGGCGGCTGATCGCGCTGCGAGTTCCCCTACTTCTTCGGCAACAACAGCAAATCCTTGGCCTTCTTCACCTGCTCGTGCTGCTTCAATCCCAGCATTGATCGCCAGTAAGTTGGTTTGCATGGAAATTTGGTTAATTAATGCGACGACGCGGGAAATCTGTTGCGTAGATTCTCCCAAACGTTTGACTTTTTTGGCGGTTTCGCCGACAGTTTCTCGTAGGTGGAGAATATTCTGTACTGTCATATCCATTGCTTGACCACTCTTAGTAGCAGTAGCTGAAGCATTTCGAGCAACCGTAGCAGCTTGCTGGGCGCTGTCTGCTACTGATCGAATAGATACTGTCATTTGATCAACTGCATTCAGGGTGTGGTCAATCTCGGCAGCTTGTGCTAAAGCTTCTTCTGCTAGTTGGTGAATTGCGCCGGAGTTAGTGTCAATCGCCTGATTTACTTGGTTAGCAGCAATTTTGACTTGGGTAACGATATCTCGTAAGCTTTCAACAATAGAGTTAAAAAAGTCAGCAACAGTGCCAATCTCACCAGCAGTCACATCAGCACGTACTGTTAAATCACCACTAGCTGCACCTTCTACATTGCTGAGTAGTTCTAACAGCTGCATTTGCAAAGCTTCTTTTTGTTGCCGTTCATCTATAGTGGATTTTTCGGCTATTATTTTAGCGCTTTCTAGCTCTTGTAGCAACTTGGCTTGTTCGATAGCGTAGCCGACTTGAGTTGCTAGCTGTTTAAATAAATCAATTTCTGCTTGTTGCCAAATTCGGGGGCTGTCGCAGTTATGGGCAATCAATAAAGCTACTAGTTCTTCTTGATGAACAATAGGTGCGATTAAATTTGCTTTCACTGCGAATCTTTCCAGCATTCTAGTGTAGCATTCAGCATTACTTAGATGGGGGTCTTGATAGATATTTGCGATTGCCCGCACCCGACCATCTCTGTAAGCGTTGACATGACGTTCCCGAAAACAAGGGTCATCTATTTGTACTCCTAACATTTTCGGAAAACTAGTACTGACTGCCTCAGCGACGACATCCCCATCCCATGTCTCGGAATTAAATTTATAAACAATTACTCTGTCCGTTTTCAGTGCTTGCCGAACTTCTCTGACTGTTGTTTTATAAATGTCTTCTTCTTCGAGGCTTCTGCGTAACCTTAAAGTAATATCTGCAAGTAATTTAGAGCGCTCTGCATCTTGTTCTTGCTCTTTGATTGAAGACTCTAATTGTGATGCCATTTGGTTAATATTGGCAACCAACATTCCGAGTTCGTCTTCTCCTTGGAAATACAGACGGGTGTTGAGTTCGCCCCGACCCAGTTTTTCTACTGTTGCGGTTGCTTGCAAAATTGGTTCTGTAGCACGTTTGGCTATCAAAGCAGCGATCGCCGCTACGATGATTGCTGTTAGCCCCGTACCAATGGCGAAAGTCAATAATAATTCTTGTTGAGCGGCAAATGCTGTTGATGTATTAGTTGCTAGCAGTATTTCCCATTTTAAATCTGGCAAACCTTTTAGTGGTTTAATGCGTATGTAGCTTAACAACTGCTGGCGATTGCCATGCACCGGGTCTAATCCAACTACAGTTTTTTCTTTAAATTTTTGTAGTGATTTATATACGTCTGGGTAATCTGTTTTGATATTGCTATTGATGTGGTCTGCTTCTGACGCTATGAAAATTTTGCCAGAATTATCAATAAAGAGATATTCCTCGACTGTTTTTGTATAACTTTTTCCCAACTCTTCTAATGGTTTTACAGGCATATGTATTCTAGCTATAGCAATCGTATTGCCTGTGCCATTTTCTTTAACAGGTGCAGCAATATAAATACTAAGTTTATTTGTAGTTGGTGATAGTTCTGGTTGACTGATATAAGGGCGATCGCTTTGTTGTACATTCTTAAAAAAAGTGCGATCTTTAACGTTAGGAATAGATTCTCCTTGTGATTGGACAATCAAATTACCCTTTAAATCATAGATGGCAATGCTTTCATAGATTGTACTTCCATCTATGATTCTGGACTCTATGATTTTGTCCAGTATTGCTTGTTTTTCTTGGGGGGAAGTGTTCACCCTAGTTTGGGAATTAATTAGTATTGGCAGATTAGATATAAACTGAATATCTCCATACCGCTCGACCATGAAACGGTTTATTTTGTCTGCCAAGTCTTCAGTTTGAGATTGTTGCAATTGGGAAACTTTATTTTCGATGGATTGCTTAGAAATTTGATATGCCAATACTCCGATCCCCAATACTGGTAGTGTCCCAATGGCGATCGCAAGTACTGTTGCTTTTGTACTCAAACTCAGCCGCTTAAAATTCGCAAATATCTGATTCAAGCGAGAAATTGTGCCTGTTTGCTCGTTATTGGTTAATGTAGGTAGTTGTACTACACTATCTGTTAGTTTTTGAGAAGTAATCGTTGATTTTCGATTTTCAACATCACTACTCTTAGTCGCGTCCGTTTTATTAAACATAAAATAGTTTCCCAGAATAGGTGGAGAATAACCCTAAAAATACCTTCGTTATAGTAGTACACTCTAGTTACCATGCAATATAGAAGATTGGACAATTGCTTGTGCATCTAACACCAGCAATACTTCCTTGTGTTGCACAACGCATCCACGCAAATAC
This sequence comes from Nostochopsis sp., assembly GCA_051172755.1. Taxonomy (GTDB): domain Bacteria; phylum Cyanobacteriota; class Cyanobacteriia; order Cyanobacteriales; family Nostocaceae; genus Pelatocladus. The sequence goes on from JBMNDX010000002.1 coordinate 452,785, forward strand.
GGAACTAAACTAGAGGCGACTTGTCCAACAGGAGAGCGAATTTCATCTAGCATAAATTTAGTTGTACCTTTGATCTCTTGTACAACTAAGCCTAGAAGCAGTGATTCCACCCGAATCATGACGATGTTGAACTGACGAAATCTATTGTCTAAGGATTCTAAATTGAACATCCTTGGCAAATCAACTACCCAAACTATGTGACTGCGCCAGTTCATCAATCCGAGTATACAGGAGGGCATGTTGGGCATGGAAGTTACAGCCTCCACAGGTACAACAATTACCTCTTGCGTATACCTCATTGGCAAAACTGCATGAGCTTGTTTATTGAGTTGAAACCTGAGATAGCCATCTCCTAAGTTAGGATCGATTGATTTTGAAGCGAGTGTCATTTTTGAATTATTCATGATTATTCATTCAAATCGCCACTGATTTAATTGCACGCAAAAGTTGTTCGCGGGTGTAAGGTTTAGTTAAATAGGCATCAGCACCTTGTCTCATTGCCCACAATCTATCTATTTCTTGATTTTTAGAACTGCAAATTACAATTGGTACTTTTTGAGTAACCGGATTTTTTTTGAGAGAACGGCACAATTCAAAACCGCTCATTCCTGGCATGACAACATCCGTGACAATGACATCTGGTTGGTGTAGAATAGCTTGTTCTAATCCTTCTTTTGCACTACTTGTTTTAATAACGTTGTAACCACTTTCTCTCAGATAGTGGCTCATTAGCTCCAATTCACTGGGAGAATCTTCCACAATCAAAATAGTCCCAAGCAATGTTAGACTCACTCCTGTATCTCCTAAACAACTAAACTTTTACTAAATAGAGTTGTCAGTTTCATTGTGATCAAACACAATTAATCAAGATGTTTAAACACCATCTTTAATAGATCCGATTGTGTAAATGGCTTAGTTAAATAGCCTGATGATCTGACCATTTTTGCCTTAGCTCGGTCTATAAATCCTGTTCTGCCTGTTACCATGATTATGGGTGTATGTCTAAAAGCTGAATGCCTACGCAACAAAGAACATAGTTCGTAGCCGTCTAGATTTGGCATTTCCACATCTAGTAAAATCAGATCGGGTTTGCTGCGGAGAATTTGCATCAAAGCTTTGACAGGATCGTTAATCATTACAACTGAAAAGGTATTTTCATCCAAAAAATTCCTGATAGAGTTCAAAACTGTTGGGCTATCATCAATACAAGCTACTGTGTATAAGCTCCTATTTGCTGGTTGTAAGGGAACCTGGCTACGAAGGATGCTATCTGAATCTTCAAAATTATGAGTGTCTGTTGTGATTTGTTGCTCAGGTTGAGCTTGAGGTTGTACCCTCCTTTGAGATGGCGTTTTCAGCAAATTGTGGGAATTCTCTTCAGTATTAGCTGTTGAATACTGCTCTTGCTTATTGCGTAACTGCTTTTGACAGTGTTCTACTAGTAATCGTAAATCTAATCGGCAAAACTTTGGTAGCTCATCTAAAGGAGTTTCACGGTAAAACTCATAGCTACCTTGTTTTAATGTCAAAAATGACTCCAGCACTTCTTTGGCTAATTCGTCTATTAAAATAGCCGCTTGCGGAGGAGTGATATAGTCTTGATTTACTAGCCAGCAAATGGCCTGGTAATCTGCATGTGGCATCAATTGACTATCGTTCTTCGTGTCAAACATCAACCGCATTTGCACACGATTTGCACCTAATAAATTCGGAATTTGTTGGCTCAAACGTCGCAATTGATGGTCTAACCGCTCAAACAATTTATTTGAAGAGGAGGCATAAGTCAGTTTTCCTTCCTCTAAATAAATCGTCCAAGAATTTGTGTCAGTAAATACTCGTAAGCATCCTGTAGCCCGTCTACTAGTTAATTGTGCTAACAAAGACAAAGGATGTAGTTTTTGAAAAAATCTGTAGCTACTTAGATGACTTGTACTCATTTTAATTTTACTTGTTGCTCAATTATGTGGGTCTAAGCTATATTTATCACAACGTTTCGAGAATAGAATTGCATAAATCTTGATTTTTAGTATTAAAAGATACAAAATTTGTTATTTTGTTTGTAGCTAAATTTCGATTGATTAGCTTTATTTATTTGATAATAAAATCACCGTTCAATTTAAGTGAGTAGAAGTTATTTTACTTACTAATACTGAAATTAACAAACATTCTCCGGCTAAAAAGCAAAAAAAATGTAAAGACTGGATTAAAACAGTTACTCTTAAGTAAACATTGTGTAATTGTAGGTGAAGGTGAAATGTATGGTTGCTGAAATTACAAGCTCAGACCGACTATCTTCAGTGCTACCATTAAGCATCATCACTAAATAAATTTTAGGTAAAGTTTATAGCTATTTTAAGTATATATACTTTCTATTCAACCATAACCAACAATTCCTTTAGTCTTCACTAACTCTAAAATGCCAGTAATTTTGGCAACTTTTGAGCTAATTTACTTTATATATTAGTATTATGATTTACCAAGTTTAAAGTATGATTTAATACATTTTTATATAAAAAACTTAATCTGCTAATTGAGTGCGATCGCGTGATTTTTTTAGCAACATTAAAATCATTATGTTCAGTGTTAGCAGTCTTGATTTTCAAACTCTCCATGTGAAAACAAGGGAAAAAATTGTGTGTATTCAATAACAAATCACTAATATCGTGTCTGCTTGAACACTTATATTATTCGTTGAGGTCGGTAATTGGTAATTGGTAATTGGTAATTGGTAATTGGTAATTGGTAATTGGTAATTGGTAATTGGTAATTGGTAATTGGTAATTGGTAATTGGTAATTGGTAATTGGTAATTGGTAATTGGTAATTGGTAATGGGAAAACCAATACCCAATCCCCGCTCCCTATTTTTTCAAGGCTGCTCTGGCGTCTGAACAACTAATTGCTCGGTAAGGTGTCTTAAGCTGTCGCGCGTCTAAATTGTACTTTTTGGAGCCTGAAAGCCTTGCTGTGAGATTTTCAGCTTGAAAAATTAAGTGCGTCTCAGCTTATTCTTACTAGTTACAGAAATCTGGCGCGGTAAATATCCAGCACGAGAAAGCGAAAAAATTATACGCCCATAACCGTATATTTGAGTTAGTAAGCTAGCTTCCAAGCCAAGAGTGAGTGCGATCGCTGTAAAAGATAAAGTGCTCCCTAATAATCAAATTCAGCTAATTTCAAAGAATAAGTTTTCCTAAAAATAGGTTGCGTTTAATCGTAAGTGTTGCATCTATTTACACCTAGAGCCACATTAGCCAGTAATTCATCTGCTAGATCCAAAAGCTGGGCTATGCGTTCATCACTGAGTCTATAGTATACAAAACGTCCTTGCTGATTACGAGCAACCAAATCACAACAGCGCAAGCACCCAAGATGATTGGATACATTAGATTGGCTGAGTCCTGTAACCTCAACAATTTCGTTAACGGTCAGGGGTCCAGAACGCAATGCATTGAGAATAGACATACGCGAGTGATCAGAAAACCCCCGAAACAGTTTGACTTTTAGATCAGTTGCTTGAGTTTTGGTAATTTTTGTTTTAGCTATCATTAAAATGTCTCAAAAAGGATTATGATGTTTGCATATCATCTGTCACTGATATGTCGTTTTAGTTGAGCAAAGATAGCGATCGCCATCTTTGCCAATTATCAATGATTTCATGAAATAAAGGAGAAGGTAAAGCTATGGCAACCGTAAGCCAAGTAAAATGTGCCTGTGGTTCTTGCTTGTGCGTTTTTTCCATTGAAGATGCCATTATGAAAGATGGTAAGCCTTACTGCTGTGAAGCTTGTGCAAACAGCCATCAAAGTGGTGAAGTCTGCGCGCAATGTCAATCTGTTTGTGGCTGTGCATCATAAAATAGACTTCTTACCGAATTGTTAGAAAATCCCTCTGAGTCCTAGTACGCTTGGTGATAAGCCCACAATCCTTTGTAGAGATCGTAAGTAAATTTACGGTCTCTATAGACATGCTTATTCATTCTCTCATTCCTGTCTTAAAGCAGCACAAGCTTGACATACTCCCCACCCTTGAAGGGTGGGGATTCTGGGGTCAAACAGCAATAGCAGGCGCAGCCCGTCTGACATCACCTAACCCAATGGTTGATGCCCCAACCATTTGAATATTGCGTGCGGCGTTGTCGTCTCTGCCATTCACAGACTGACAACAAGGACAACGCCATTCCCTAACTGATAAATCAAGCCTTTCTAAAACATCCCCACAATTAGAACAAGTCTTACTACTGGGATACCACCGATCGATAAATACAATCTGCTTATTCTTCTTTTTGACAACCCATTCTAGGATTTGCAGAAACTCACCAAATGCTAAGTCTGATATTTTTCTGCCCCAAAGACGTTGCATTCCTCTGAGGTTTAATGTCTCAAAGCACAGTACATCAAACTGTTCTGTGAGCTTCTGGGCTAATTTCCAAAACCAATCGCGTCTTTGATGGGACCAGTTTTTCGGTAAATTTTAAAATATGGGATGCTACCAAGTTCATATTTGCTTGATCGAACTTTCAAGCATCCAAGTTACAATATTAGCGCTTCTTTTTCTTCTTAGTTTTTGCTTTACCTTGTGAAGTTGCAAAACCACCGAAACCTTTATTTGATGGTTGCTCAACAGATTCAGTAACTACAATATTCTCAAGTTGATATTTGAATTGATTTGCTTCTCTTTCAGGATTATAAGTATCATTGGGTTGCTTCTGTTCATCAATTTTATGTTCTACTTTGTGCAATTCTTCTACATCAGTGCTAACATGTGCAATTAACTCGATCTTGTCTGAAGTTATAAGTAGATTTTTTTCTACTTCCTCAGTAGTAATTTTTTCAGATTGTTTTTCCTCAACAGCAATATCTTGTGTTTGAGAAACATCTTCTGTTTGCGTTACATCATCAGCAGCAGTATCCTCAAGTTGTAATTCTTCGTTAGCAGCAATATCTTGTGTTTGAGAAACATCTTCTGTTTGCGCTACATCATCAGCAGCAGTATCCTCAAGTTGTAATTCTTCGTTAGCAGCAATATCTTGTGTTTGAGAAACATCTTCTGTTTGCGCTACATTATCAGCAGCAGTATCCTCAAGTTGTAATTCTTCGTTAGCAGCAATATCTTGTGTTTGAGAAACATCTTCTGTTTGCGCTACATCGTCAGCAGCAGTATCCTCTATTTGAGATACTCCATCTAAACTGATATCTTTAAATAGCGCTATTTCATCCGAATTAATACTCAAAATTTTACACACATCATCCCACGTACCTATGATCTCATAAGGTACACTTTGCCCTACAAAAGCACTTTTAATTACTGCTGCTGATTCTATTGCTTGTAATTCAGTCAACGAAGCAACAAGAAAACCATTAATTTCTTGAGGATTATGAGCAAATAATTTCAATTGTTGAGTCAGTACAGTAATACATTGTTGACGTGCGTAGGAATGCTGCTTACAGATTTCTTCTAAACTATGGATAGCAGTGATGCGCGGAAAAATTCCGTGGGATTCATCAGCTAAATAAGCTTGCAATCTAGGGATAGCAATTTCACCAAACATACCATAAACTTTAGGCATTTCTTCGTTTACCCATTCACTATCTTCCAGTTCATGAAATAGCTGCATTAATGGTTCTATCGCTACTTCTGCGCGTAATTGTCCTAACGCACGCCAAGCGTGGATTAGTCCCCAAACCTCCAAAGTTGCAGAATCTGCACCATTCAATGTTTGATCAACTGCCATTCTGATTAAGTCAGGGATATGTTCTGTATCTAGACCTAATTCTGCTATATAGTTATAGTCATTTGTAATTTTATGGCAATCACCCAAAGTCAGTAGTTTTTCTACAGGTGGTTGATAAATGGTCCGATTCTTCATCTGAAACACTTTTACTCAACAATCAAATAACAGAATATAGCAGAAATTTACCTTTATACTAAATTAAGTTTACAAAGTATTAGATTAGAATTTGGTAAGTAAGTCGATCTTAAAAAATACGCGATCGCTCTGTTGCAGAAAAGTTTTCACCAATAGACATCTCCAGAAATTAATTATGCGTTACCCAGAACCTTTGTAGAGACGTAACACTGCTACGTGTCTACATTTTTTTCACCAGATGTCTATTAGTTCACCTCTAAAGGTTAATTATAGTTGCACAGACCTGAGCTATGATCATTTTTTATCATCCACATTCAGTAGGATTGATAAAACTTTGGAGGAAACATTGTGTAGTAAATTACATGTCAACCTTTGTAAAAATAAGATTACAATTTAATCCTGTTTTTTAAATGTGATATTTTAGACAAGCAAAAATTCAAAAAGTCAAGTGAATCAAACTTACATGTAAACTAGTTGTATATTTTTTAGCTTTTTGCACAAACTCCTTACGTAAACAAAATCACTATATTTCGTTACACAGACAGTTGATAACTTTTCTGGATTAAAAGACGAAATCAAAAGCAATATAGATGATTTGCTTAGTGATGTTGATACAGGCTATAAAGAAAATCTGAAAATCACCTTTGACGAAATTAATTTGGCTCGTGCGGAAACTCACTTTGGAAAAGTGGTGAAGCGAGGATGTGGAGATACGAAGATATTTGTGAATCTAAAGAGTGAATTCACAGTTTTAAATCAGATCAATACTTGATACTAGGCTAGTAGTCAACAGGTTGACAGCCTAATTCTTCTAGTTTGACTTTCATATCTTCGTAGTTTTTAAAGTAAAAGTACTGCCGATTTTTTAAATCAACAACGTAGTAGCCATTTTGTCCCCCATAAAGCTCCAACAGTACACTGAAGACTTCTTTTCTGGTTAATCCAAAGTGTTGTTCGACGGAATTATGTATCGATTTAGCCGCCTCAATTTCTGATTGTTTCAGAGCTTTTCCTAAAGTTAGGGTAGTTTTTTCGACTAAAAAATCATTATCTTTTCTCCAGTATGTCACTATATAAAATGGTCTGGTATAGGATTTTCTAGTAGGTATTTTTTTCAAGTCCTCAAATGAATTGATGATTTGATACCTTTGAGTAAATTCTTCTTCCATAATTGCCTCTCAAGCAGCCTCTGAGTATTATCCCCACAACACTTATAATCAGATCAGGCGTGGGGATAAATATTGAATTAGTTAGGAATTATTTTGGAGGAGACCCATTACCTTTTTCGTCTTTATCTTCTTTCACTATTTGTTCTCTCTCAACCGGATGACCTGAGCTTTCCTCCATATATTCTCCCCCTCCCAAAGGAGTAAATATCTCACCAATATTGTTTTCATGAGCTTTTCCGTTTCTATCACTTTCTTCTCTACTGTTCATATATAATTCCGCGCATTGCAATTGAAGATCAACAAAGTCGTAGCAAGTAAGTTACTACCACGAACGTTTTTCGTGCAAAAATTTGTACTGAATCTTAGCCAAACTCAGCAAATTCAGGTTAAGGGAAGCTTGTCAAGCCCTTTACCTTTGCCAATTATGATTTCGACATGCTTCCAGAAGCTATATGTTCAATATTCACCCGCTTTCAAATCCACTACTTCTGGAGTAATTTATACTGTCGTGAATTGAAATAACATTATAGTATAGCTCCTGTAAAATTACTGATAAAAAAATCTTTTGTTTTGGTAATTGGTGATTGGTAATTGATAATTGGCCTATTACTGCGAAATCCCTAGAACAAGGGAATGAAAAATCGATCACCGATAAACACAGTAAACATAGATGGATTATGGGTTTACTGCTAAATTAACAAAGCCACCTTTACCACTCTAGTATTAAAATGCTGTGGGATAGTTGCTACAGGAATGGACGGAGGAAATGTAAGCAGTGGAAATTCTAGATATATTTCGTAAAGTTGGGCCAGTGATTTGGCCATTACTTTTGTTTTCAGTATTGTCGTTAAGTGTGATTTTAGAGCGTCTATGGTTCTGGCTAAGAATTTTAAATCAAGAAAAGGAAATCGTTAATCGCGTTCTAGCAGCTGCGCGTAACAATTGGGAAATCGCCAGGGATATTGCTCAACAAGCAACTGATCAACCAATTGGTAGATTTTTGTATGCTCCTTTAAGCCAACCGATAAGTAATGCTGAACTGTTTCGATTAGCACTAGAGTCAACAGCAGAAACTGAATTAGCTCACATGCGACGGGGTGAAAAAGTTTTAGAACTTGTCATTGCTGTTGCTCCTTTGTTGGGATTGTTTGGTACAGTCTGGGGGTTAATTCGATCTTTAGAATCAATTCGGATTGGCGATTTGGGAACAGAAGCAACAGCAGGAGTGACAACAGGTATTGGAGAAGCTCTATACAGTACAGCGATAGGAATGGGAGTTGCTATTGTCAGCTTGATCTTCTATCGATTCTTTCAAGCTTTACTAGTCAATCAAGTCAAAATATTCCGTCAAGCGGGGAATGATTTGGAAATGCTTTATTTGCAATCATCGCTCGACTTGAGCAAAAAATCTAACTTCGACGTACCTGAAGCTATTGTTCGGGATTCTACTGGTGGGAAATTCATCACCCCGCGCAAGCGAACTCAAAATAAGTTTTCTGAACCTCCAGAAATTTCAGACCCAGATCCATCTGATCCTGACAAATAAGTTATTTGTTGTTGGTTGTTGTTTGTTTTTGAAGCAATCAACCATCAACTACCAACCATGAACTAATCAGCAATGACTAATTCCTAATGACGGTATTAACGCTAAACAATGTAATTTCAACACACTAGCTTATGAAAATTAATCTACATACTCCCATTGAAGATGCTCAGATTCAGATCATTCCCTTAATTGATGTCATTTTTTGTATTTTGACGTTTTTCATCTTGGCATCTTTACAATTTACTCGCCAGCAAGCAATTAATGTTGACTTACCAAAAGCCAGTTCCGCAGCAGCAGCTAATATCAATGCATCGCAAAGCCAAAACATTTTACCTGTAACTATTGATGCTGTTGGTCAAACCTATGTAGAAAAACAACCTATTAAACGCGAACAGCTAGCAGGTATTTTAAAAAATTATTTACAGAAAAATCCCAATGGTACTTTAGTACTCAATGCTTCTCGTTCAGCAACTTATAACGATGTCATAGAATTATTAGATGTGCTGCGACAAGTGGGAGGCGATCGCGTATCTTTGGGAATCATACCAGGCTCTTCAGACAAGCCAGCCAGTTCTTCACCTCTTAATCCTCCCTCTTTTCCAGCTAACCCTGGCGCAGCACCAGTTACTCCTTCAAATCCCCAAGGTGAGCTTAACCTCAACTCCCCTACTATTCCCAATTCAGTTCCCTTTCCTGCTGCACCTGGTCAGTCTAACACTGGTACTTCTCCTCAACAACCCACAGCACCAGCACCAGGTAACACTAATTCTGCTCCCTAAATATGAGGTTAACAGAGGTGCGATCGCACCTCTGTTAACTTTCTAAACCTAAAGATATCTAAAATAAATTTTCGCTAGTTAAAGTTTTTCTGCTAACTTACAAATTAAAGCTTCATAGGAATTCTTATAAGCTCAACCCTAAAGGGATTGAGTTAGTGACATTCGGTTTGTTTCTCCACATCAACCGATGAAATTTTCTTACCTTTTTTTGACCAATCGCCATTCAAGTGTTAGAGGTTGTGGCAATGAATATTGTATCGCTTTTTATTGCTTGGTTAGTAGTAGCTGCTAGCTTTTATATTATTAGTAAATTGCCTTTTATAGGAGTAGAAATTGATACTCCTCAAAAAACCTTGGTTTCTGCTGCTGTATTTGGAATTGTGACAGCATTAGTTAGACCAATCCTAGAGTTTACATTCAAACTACCAAATATTTTGACACTTGGATGGCTTGATGGATTTTTCTCATTTTTAATTACTGTAATCTGCTTTGGGATGGCAGCATATTTAGTACAGGGATTTCGCTTACGTTTTGGGATTTGGAGCGCAATTTTAGGATCACTAATACTCTCGATAGTGATGAAGATAATTTATACTATTTTACCATTGATATAGTTAGTAGTTATTCCAATACTGCAAGGGACAGGATTTTTCGTCATTATTTTGGGGTTGTAGAGACGCGTAGCAAGATCCCGCAGGGTAGTTTCGCGTCTCTACAACCAACAACCAACAACCAACAACCAACAACCCACAATCATTATTTATTCGCTGGTAGTTGGAGGGGTAAGTATAGTACTAGATTGTTGACTACGTTGTTCACGTTTTTTGCGATCAGCTGAGAGCATATCTACCATTACCAGCAGTGCTTGGGTCATTTTATCTAGGTTGGAACGATAAAGTTCCAAATCTTTATTGAGTTTGTCATCAGATAAATGTAAGCCAGATGAAATGGATTTGAGTGCTTCAGTGCGTTGTTTTTCATCTTTGACTAGTTCTGGATCTGACAGTTCTAACAAAGAGAATAAACCGATCGCAAACAAACGACTGTATTTAAATTTAGGATTGCTGGCGATCGCTTGCAAATGGGATTGTAAGTCAGCATCTCGATTTAACTGAGTTTGTTGGCTTAAAGCAGCAATTAAATCTTGAGGTGGCAAACTTTTTGCTATCTCTTGCAGACGTTGTGCATCTTGTTTATAGATTTGCGGATCTGCTTCTACTGACCGCAGTAGGGCGTTAAATATTGATTCCTTATCCGATTCAGGTTGATAACCTTGCATAAATCGGTCGAAGCAAGTAACGACGCCCAAAGCAAAAATTGGATTATAGCTGAAATCTATATTTACTGCGAGCAGGTGCATTTCTACCATCAATTCCTCTACCACTCTCCGATAAATGGTGTTAATCGGTCGGGTGTGGAGAGTGTGGAAACTGCGCTTTGTATCTGATACCGTACGAACGTTATTCACAAAAAAAATTTCAATATTTTAGGGCGACGTATGTTTATTTTCTCGCTTCCAGGTCACTTTGCCAAGTTTGGGTTTTGAGGGGATTGGGATCAGGGATCACAAGATCAGGGATTTTCCGTCATGAGACCCACTCGCGTTTGGGTATTGGGGATCGGGTACTAGTTCGGTTAAAGGAATTGACCCTAACACAGGTAGTGCAACTTGGAGAGCGATTATGGGACCTTATCGCTACACCAAGCGAGAACAGTACTAAATCAGTAAGTTGGCGGGAATAAACATAGCGGGAGTTACTTTGAATTAGCTAGCTATGCTACGAGGTACACCTTCTAAAGCTTCCTGCTCAGTTTCAAAGATTTCAAACACCGTATCCATCATTGTCACTTCAAAAACCAGTTTGGCTTCTGGGTGAACATTACAAATACGGAAACTACCCTTAACTTTGTCAGCATCGCGCATTCCTGCCACCAAAGAAGTTAAACCAGAACTGTCAATAAAATTGACTTGACCAAGATTTACAACTACATGACGACTAAATTTAGAAATACATTCCTGCAATTTCAAACGAAATTGCCATGCTGTGGTGATATCCAAGCGACCTGTAGGTGTTAAGACAATAACAGTATTGCCATCTTGGGTTGTATAAGTTTTTTGATCGATGTCTATCACATTGCCTCCCCTTAGCTTTGTCAAAATCTACTAACAACTAACTACTTATCTTTAGTAGTTTAACTCACACTTTTTACGTGTAGCTTGGTATCCAGTTTATCCAATCTTGGGGTTTGAGGAAGGTTTCGTATAACTCCGCTTCGGGTGTATTTGGTTCGGGTTTGTAGCCGTATTCCCAGCGTACCAATGGTGGTAGAGACATTAAAATTGATTCTGTGCGTCCGTTGGTTTGTAGTCCAAATATTGTACCTCGGTCATAAACCAAGTTAAATTCAACATACCGTCCTCGACGATATAGTTGAAAATTGCGTTCGCGATCGCCATATTCGAGAATGTGTCGGCGTTGAGCGATGGGTAAGTAGGCTGGTAAAAAAGCCCTACCACAACTTTGCACAAAAGCAAACAAATCTTCCCAATTGCGAGATTTAATAGTCCCTACTTGATTGCTGTACTTAGCCGCCTCACCATCCGTATGAGGACCGCGATACAAAGCACCTTGCCCATCTTGATAATCAAAAAACAGACCACCAATACCCCGTGTCTCATTCCGGTGCTTTAAATAAAAATATTCGTCACACCAGCGTTTAAATACTGGGTAATACTCTGAGTGATGAGCATCACAAGCTTGTTTGAAAGTTTTATGGAAATGACTGGCATCTTCCGCAAATGGATAATAGGGGGTGAGGTCAGCACCACCGCCAAACCACCATACTGGGCCAGCTTCAAAGTAGCGATAGTTAAGATGAACAGTCGGTACGTAAGGATTACGGGGATGCAACACCATAGAAGTACCAGTTGCATAAAAACCGTGTCCTGCCGCTTCTGGACGTTGGGCTAAGATTGAGGGTGGCAAATGAGAACCCCAAACTTCAGAAAAATTTACACCACCTTGTTCAAAGATCGCGCCTTCGCTCATTACGCGCGATCGCCCGCCACCTCCTTCTGGTCTTTCCCAAGAATCTTCTTGAAACTTCGCTACATCATCCAATTTTTCCAAAGCTTGTGTAATTTCGTCTTGTAACTGTTTCATAAACTGACTGACCCTAGTTTTAGCATCAGTCGGGGGTAAACAAGTAGATGATTCTAATGGCAAAGTTGGGCTTTGGGAGTTTGTGATCATAAGTTCAACGACCTAAATTACAGTTTGCAAAGAACAACAATTTTTTTACTAAAAATGCACGGCAACTAAAAATCCAAAATCCGGCTAAAAATGCCCACCTTGCTTTTTTCCTGAGAATCAAGCATTTTGGCAATGTGTCGGTTTGACTAGAGTTATTGTCCCTCAAATGCGTATAGGCTTGTATATTGATTGATTTTTTTTTCAAATACTTTTCTATGTGGAAAATTTTTGGTATATATACTTAGCCGGAGCAAGTTAATAGACCTATATTGAAAGTGGGAGAAACGATAAGAAGGAGAATCTCCGATCCCCGATCCCCAATATGCCAGAGTTACCAAAAAGCCTGTAGCGAGGAGATAAAAAAATGCGAGCTTGGTTGTCTAAATTCATCCACCGCAAACGTCGTTGGTTTTGCGCGACTTTGGTGCGAACATATCGGGAGATAAGTTCTGCTTCTGTTGATGAACTGTGGCAAAAGCTAGTTAACTTGGCAGATGTCTCCTGGCATCCACTACTAAAGAGTACCAATGTTCCCTACGGACTAGTACCCAAACCTGGACTCATCTATCAAGCGATGACACGCTTATCACCGATTCCCATACGTATTTTTGTCGAGCGTGTCAACCCTAGAGAATTATTGAGCATCAGAATACTAGCAATTCCTGGTGTTGAAGAACGAGTAAGTTACAAAATAGAGTCTACAGTTTGTGGTAGTTATTTGTCATACTCTGTAACATTACGTGGCTGGTTATCGCCATTGATTTGGCTATTTTCTCGTCCTTACACTGATCGCGTTGCCAAAGCCTTAATTGAGGCAGTAGAAAAAGGCACACTACCAGCAGTTACAAGAAAGAGGAAATCTCTCAACGACAGTTGTTTTGATTTTTAGGAGTGGCGGGGATTCTCCGCAGGAGAATCCCCGCTCGCTCTAGAAAGTTAAGATACAAATAGACAATCATTGCTGTTTGTTAAAAATTATTGCGGCAGAAAGCGTGAAATAGATTATGAACGATGTTCTCGATTCTCAATCAGTCTTAGAAATATTGCGACCAGTTCAAGATCCGGAACTTCGTAAAAGTCTGGTGGAAATGAATATGATTCGTAACGTCAAAATAGACGCAGGCAAGGTAAGTTTTACTCTGGTATTAACTACACCTGCCTGCCCGTTACGTGAATTCATCGTAGAAGACTGTCAAAAAGCGGTAAGAAAACTGCCAGGAGTTACGGATGTATTTGTAGAAGTCACAGCAGAAACTCCTCAGCAAAAAAGTTTACCTGATCGCACTGGCGTGATTGGGGTCAAAAATATCATCGCTATATCAAGTGGAAAAGGTGGCGTTGGTAAAAGTACGGTGGCGGTGAATGTAGCTGTTGCTTTAGCACAAGCAGGAGCAAAGGTAGGTTTGCTGGATGCTGATATTTATGGCCCCAATGACCCAACTATGCTTGGTCTGGCTGATGCAGAGATTTCAGTACGTTCTTCTGAAAAAGGGGACATACTGGAACCAGCTTTCAATCATGGTGTCAAACTAGTGTCCATGGGCTTTTTGATTGACCGCGATCAGCCTGTGATGTGGCGTGGTCCGATGCTGAATGGTGTAATTCGTCAGTTTCTGTATCAAGTGGAATGGGGAGAACTGGACTATTTGCTCGTGGATATGCCACCGGGAACAGGAGATGCTCAGTTAACATTGACACAAGCAGTACCAATGGCAGGGGCAGTGATTGTGACGACACCACAAACTGTTGCTTTATTAGATTCTCGCAAGGGTTTACGGATGTTCCAACAGATGAATGTGTCTGTCTTGGGTATTGTGGAAAACATGAGTTATTTTATTCCTCCAGATATGCCAGAGAAGCAGTATGACATATTTGGTTCTGGTGGTGGTTCTAAAACGGCGGCAGAATTGGAAGTACCCTTGTTGGGATGTATACCTCTAGAGATTTCTACTAGAATTGGTGGTGACAGTGGTGTACCCATAGTTATAGCCGACCCGGATTCAGCGAGTGCCAAAGCATTCAAAGCGATCGCCCAGGTAATTGCTGGTAAAGTATCAGTTGCTGCTCTGACATAAAAGAGTGTAATTTTTGTCTAAGTAAGAAACTACGGGTCGGAATACAGATTTTTAGTACTGAGTAAATTTAAAATCTAAAAACTAAAGTCTATAAGTCGCCCAATGTTGTTAAAAAGATCACGTTCTTCACTTTTACAAATTCGCTGGAAATATTGGTTTAAGCCTTGGCAACAAATGGACTGGTTGTTGTTGTGTTTGCCAGTAGCTTTGACAATATTCGGCGGACTGATGATCCGTAGTACCGAATTAAATCAAGGACTCACTGATTGGTGGTGGCACTGGCTAATTGGTGGGATTGGTTGTTTCATCGCCCTGTTGCTGGCGCGTCTGCGTTATGAAAATTTGCTGCAATGGCACTGGATTACTTATACAATCACCAATATCAGCCTCATCGCCGTGATGGTAGTCGGTCACAGTGCCAAAGGCGCCCAGCGATGGGTCAATATCTTTGGTTTTAATGTCCAGCCGTCAGAATTTGCCAAAATCGGGGTTATTATTACCCTGGCGGCATTATTACATAAACGCAGTGCTTCCAACTTGGATAATGTTTTCCGTGCTTTGGCAATTACTGCTATTCCTTGGGGATTAGTATTTATACAGCCGGATTTAGCAACATCACTTGTGTTTGGTGCGATTGTCTTGGGGATGTTGTACTGGGCAAACGCTAACCCAGGCTGGCTGATATTGATGATATCTCCAATTTTTGCCGCAATTTTGTTTAGCATACCTTGGCCCTTTGCGATCGCTTTGTCACAAGATATCAAGTTAGGACCGTTGGGGTTAATTTGGTCTGTAGTCATGGGTATTGTCGGTTGGCGCACCCTTCCTTGGCGGCGATTTTATCTGAGTGCGATCGGTGCATGGGGTTTGAATATGTTTGGTGGTGAATTAGGACTATTTGCCTGGAACCACCTGCTAAGGGAATATCAAAAAGACCGACTCACTTCATTTATGAATCCCAAAGCTGACCCCCTTGGCGCCGCCTATCACCAAATCCAATCCCGCATAGCCATTGGTGCTGGAGAATGGTGGGGATGGGGTCTGTTTAAAGGGCCTATGACCCAACTGAATTTTGTCCCTGAACAGCATACAGACTTTATTTTCTCCGCCGTGGGTGAAGAATTTGGTTTCATTGGCTGTTTGGTAGTGTTGGCAGTTTTTTGCTTAATTTGCCTGCGCTTGTTGCATGTAGCCCAAACCGCTAAAGATAACTTTGGCTCTTTATTGGCTATTGGCGTGTTGTCTATGATCGTATTTCAGATGATAGTCAACATTGGCATGAACGTTGGTTTAGCACCAGTTGCAGGAATACCCCTACCTTGGATGAGTTATGGGCGTTCGGCCATGTTGAAAAACTTCATCGCCTTGGGAATAGTCGAGTCAGTAGCTAATTTTCGTCAAAGGCAGAGATATTAGTTAGTTGTTGGTTGTTAGTGTCTATGGAACCACCAACCAATTACCAACCACCAACTACCAACTACTAACCAATAACCAATCACAAGTATTAAGCTATTAACAGGAAACAAGCGAGGATAAAAACCATGATCCTGCCTGGAGCAACTGTTCGCGTCAAGAATCCAACAGATACCTATTATCGGTATGAAGGACTTGTACAGAGAGTCAGTGATGGTAAGGTAGCCGTACTGTTTGAAGGTGGTAACTGGGATAAATTAGTTACCTTTCGTCTCTCGGAATTAGAAACTGTAGAAACAACCGCCGGACGTAAAAAAGCAAAATAAGTTAGTCCTTTGTCATTAGTCATTTGTCCTTATGTAAACAACCAATGACAAATGACCAATGACTCTTGACCAATGACTCTTGACCACTATGCGCCTTCCCCTGCCACAATTTAATCGAAGCGATCGCCATCCTAATCATTTTGCAGAGGTGATCCAAACGAGTACATGCGAGTTTTTAGCCCAGTGTTTGGAACCGGAAGACTTAAGTTTTCCACCTATGCCTCCTTTTGGCAGCTGGGTTTGTTCTGTCGATGAAGAATCGGGCAACCAGGTTTATGGTGTGGTATATTATGCCACAACTATGCCTATCGATTCTGTACATAGACCAGTGGCTCTGGGAATGTCGTTACAGGAATTGCGAGAGGAACAACCACAGATATTTGCAATGCTCAAGACAGAATTTCGTGCTGCGATCGTGGGCTTTGCAGTGGCAACAGAGAGACGGAATTCTCTAAACAACTTGTATCAATATTTACCTCCACGCCCACCACAAATTCACCAACCAGTTTATAGATGTGAACCAGAAGCAATCATTAAATTTACAGAACAACTGGATTTCTTGCGGACTCTGCTTTCTATAAATGGAGCACCAGTGGATTCTTTAACCGCAACAGCTATTCGAGAAGTGTACTGGTTACGTAAAGCTGATCGACAATGGTTAGTGCAAGCGGGACGTACCCTGAGTGTACTACTTAAAGACGACTACGATCGCTTGCGGTTTATTTTGAGCCAAATCCATCCATAGGTAGTTTCCCAATCATTAGCTGAGTACAACATTTCACAAATTCGTAGCAAATAAAATTCCGAAAAACTCTGCGCCCCTCAGCGTTGACTCCGCGTTCCTTCGCGTTTAAAAAAGCTACGAATTAACACAAAACTGTACTTAGTTAACACTAATAAAATTTATCTATATTATCGTCTGAGTAAATTTTTATCAGTTATCAGTAAAGAACATAAAGTAAGTCGGCGGGAATAAACAAATGACCAATGACCAATGACCAATAACCAAGACAGAACTAATGTTACAAGTTCTTGCTGTTGAACCTACTACCCAAGTTCTCGCCAAAGAACCCATTATTCCCTTTGTCATTTTGCTGGTAGTCATCTTAGTTGTACCAATTATATTTGAGCGACTACGACTACCTGGTTTGGTAGGTTTGGTACTATCAGGGGTAGTACTGGGTCGTCATGGCTGGAATTTATTTCCCACAGAAACACCTACCATGAGTTTACTTACAAACATCGGGTTGGTTTACTTGATGTTTGTTGCAGGTTTAGAATTCGATCTAGAACAGTTTCGCCGCCAAAAAATTCGGGCTTTTAGCTTTGGCACTTTGACCTTCGGTATACCTTTAGTACTAGGAGTGTTACTAAGTCGAACTTTTGGCTATGGATGGAATGTTTCTGTATTAATTGGCTCGATAGTGGCATCCCATACTCTTTTGGCATATGCTCTGATTAATGGCTTAAGAATCATAAATAACCGAGCAGTCAGGACAACGATTGGATCTACAGTCATCACTAATTTGGGCGCATTATTGGTATTTGCTTTATGTTTAGCTGCAAATACCAATTATTTGAGCTTTTGGCAAGTTATTCCTTTTTTTAACTCACTCATTCTCTACGCTATCTTTGTTTTGATTAGCTGTAATTGGGTGGGTAAAGAATTCTTTCGTCGTTCAGGAGAGGATGAAGGAAATCAGCTTTTGTTTGTGTTGTTGTCTGTTTTTCTGATTGCTTTTGGCGGCCAATTGATTGGGATAGAAAAAATTATTGCCGCCTTTTTAGCCGGTTTGGTAGTAAATGAAGTTGTTGGCGAAGGGCCAGTCAAAGAAAAGGTTGTTTTTGTTGGCAGTATACTATTTATTCCTATTTTCTTTGTTCATCTGGGTTTTCTCATCGATATTCCAACTTTTATTGGTAGTGTGAACACACTTCAATTCACACTTTTATTGGTAGTGGGTTTATTTGCCAGCAAATTTCTGGCAGCTTTAGGAGCAAAACTACTTTATCATTACAATTGGCAAGAAACATTAACTATGTGGTCACTCTCATTACCCCAAGTGGGTGTGGGATTAGCCATAGCTGTAGTAGGGTATGAAAATGGGTTACTCTCATCGATATTATTAAACAGCATTATTGTCTTGATGCTTGTGACTTCAACTATAAGCTCATTAATGACTAGTCGGTTTGCTGTTGGTTTAACTGCTTCAGCCGTCAAGGAAAAAGCGTTCACTACTTCGCCTCAGATCGATTCTATAAAAAGAGACAGTAGCCCTTTTACTATAGTTGTGCCGGTTTACAATCCTCAAACACAGCAATATTTAATTGAAATGGCAACTTTATTGGCACGTCAGGCTAATGGCAGAATCATACCATTAGCTATTGCTACGGCTGCGGCTCATATGGATGCTCCTCAATTAGATAATTCTTTAGAACGTAGCGAACAGCTACTTTTAAAAGCTACAAGCCTGAGTCGCGCCTTGGGTGTCGAAGCAGAACCACTGCTACGAATTGATGATGCTTTTGCCCAAGGAATTAGCAGGGCAGCACGTGAACAAAAAGCTGATTTAATTTTGATGGGTTGGGGTAAGCGCACTGGGTTGAGAGCGCGTTTGTTTGGGAATGTGATTGATAATGTTTTATGGGCATCCCATTGTCCAGTGGCTGTGACGCGTTTGGTAGAATCACCGAGAAACATTCAGAGGATCTTGGTACCTGTAGAAAATTTCCTGACACCAACGTTGGAATCTATACAGTTTGCCCAAACTCTTGCTGAGGCAAATCAAACACAAGTAACTGTGTTGAGTGTCTGTGAACGCCGTACTAGTTCTAGTAAAATCGCATCCAGGCGATCGCAACTTTCTCAGATAGTATCAAATATATCTTCAGCTAATCCCCCAGAGGTTCAAATTATCGCCCATGAAAATGTTGCCCAAGCAATTTTACAGGCAGCACGATTATATGACTTAGTTGTTCTACCTTTTGTACGCAATCGTACTAGTCCGGGTGGATTGGCGATTAGCGATGTTACAACTCTTTTGGTAAGACAACTGACTTGTTCTATTGTCATGCTGGGAGAACCACCACAACGTACTCAATCGGTAACTTTACCAGTTGGTGTTCCTAGTCCTATTCCTGTAACTTAATAGAGATAGCAGTTTGTCCTCAGACATCGCAATTTTGAAGTGTAGGTAGTTCACCGGGTTGGTATATGTCCATGAATTTGGCTACCTTGGGCATCAAAGACAATTACAGCTAACTTAGCATTATCACTGATGACATCTAGGGCTTGCTGTAAACTTTCTAGGTGATTCGTGATATTAGCTACAGTATTCCTATCGGCTTGATTTAAGCTGCTATTCAGTGCTTGTTCATACTCAGGAGTAATCCGAACAATTATTTCTCGATCATTAATGGTATAGTTACAAACTCGAATTTCACCAGAACAGGTTTTTTCTAAATCAGTACGGTTTTGTTGTAAAGAGTTAGCAACTTGGAGTTTTGCTTCTGCTTGTTTAAGGGATGTTGAATAAGGTTGGATCAAAGTTTGAGCTTGAGTGTAGTACAAACTATCTTGTTTGACTTGCTTAACAGTATTTAAAGCTTGGTTCCAGTATGTCACCGCAGCTTGCCATTGGTTTTGTTTTTCGTAGCGTTTAGCTTGTTCTGCGTTTTCAATGGCTTGTTGGTAGGTTTTGGCTGTTAGTTGTAATTTAGTGGCGCGATCGCGTGCAGATACAAGTTTAGGTTTATACTCTATCAGCAGTTTTTCTACTTCTGAGTATACAGAACTAGTTTTAGGAATAATAGTCAAAGCATTAACTACTACTTGCCAAGTAGATTGGACTTTTTGTAATTCTGGTAAGGTTTTAGCTGTGGTTTCTTTGTTGATGGCGACCTTCGCGACATCTTTAGCTGCTGTGATTTTTTTTAACCATTTATCTTCTACTTGCAATTGCTGATTAACAGTTTGCAATTTGGCATGATATATCGTTAATCTTGGCTGTACCCATCCATAAAGTTTATTATTGGCACTAATCGTTTCTAATGGTGCGATCGCTTGTCGCCAGAGATTTTGTCTAGCTTTTAGTTCTTCTAGAGTATTTACCGGAGTTTGACTTTTTTGTGTTGCTAATGAGGCTGCACTAAAGGCTTTGATGATTTTATTTATAGTTTCTGAATGTCTAGATAGATTAGTTGCTAGTGTCTCAGCTTCTTGGTAATGTCGTGACCAACTGGGAATAGTTTTTAGTGCTGTGGTTGCTTCCCCAAGTTGCTGTTGTACTGTTGTTAATTCTGATTCAGACTTGGAAGTTTGTATTAATCGTTGCCATGATTTGTCTAAATCCTCGGCTGTTTGGATTTCTTTACATTCAGACATCACACAAGGACGAGTCAACAAGTAAGCAGCCCCACCTAAAATTGGAATTGCAGCTACAACTAAACCAAACACAATAGGTTTGAGCGGGCGTCTTGAGTTTAATGTTGTGTAATAAGACAAATCCGGCGCATCTGCCATTGGATCAAAACGTTGATCTTCAGATTCACCAGGGATATCTGGAGAAGACTGTTCATCCATTAATGCATCGGAAGTGATAAATGAGGAAGAATTATCTAGCTTCTCCTCTTGCTGTACTCTTCCCATTGCTTTCTCATTCTCATAAGAAACCTCGAACTCCCTCACTTCCTCAACTTTCGTTTCAGAGGCTTTCAAAATCAGGGAATGTTTAGCGTAAGGTAACTTTACTCCTGCGATTCTCAGAAAGATTTCCACGTGTTGTCCGTGGTGATTAAGTAGCGATTGGAGGGCTTCTTCAAGCAATACAAAAATATTTTCGGTATCAGATGTCACACCTTGGGGATGTTGAGTTAGAATCATCAACTGATCATTTTTGACAGCACACTTTACCTGGAAATATTCGCCAGATGGAATTTCGGCACGCAGCTGTTCTTGCAAAATTTGCGCTATGAACTGTAAATCTTCTTCTATGACTGCTACTTGCATAGAGCCATCCTGCTGATTTATATAGTTTTGATGATCTTCAAGTATGTTAAAAGAACTGATTTTAAGTTTGGAACGTAGAGACACAGCTTCATGACCCCCAGCCTTGTAATATGAGAGAACATTTTTTTAGCACAATTTTTTAACTTTAACCAAAAGTTAATATTCACAATTTATTCTTTTGAAATTGATGTAAACAATACATGCATGATAACTATTTAATAAAATCAATGCCATTATTAATTTCAAGTCAAAATTGGGAATAATAAGATTTTCGACTTTTATAATATAAAATCTAAATAATTATATGTGATTACTTAAACGACCAAAGTTTGATTTTGTCAACTCGGTGCAGCTTTCATTATGTTAGACAGCACCAGTGCAACCAAATAAAAAATGGCTAGAGATAAGGTGTGTTCATGGAATTGCTAGAGTATCAAGTTAAAGAGTGGTTTCGGACAATAGGCATTCCTGTATTGCCTTCTCAAAAAATTGACCATCCCACAGATTTAAAAAGATTGAAAATCAAATACCCAATCGTACTGAAATCTCAGGTACATGCAGGAGAGAGAGCAAAAGCAGGTGGAGTCAGATTTGCTGAAACGACTATAGATGCGATCGCCTCCGCCCAAAATATTTTTAATTTGCCAATTTTAGGCGAATTACCAGAAGTATTGTTAGCAGAAGCTAAGTATAATCCGAAGCAAGAATTGTTTTTAGCTGTAGTATTAGATACATCCGTTTGCCGTCCGATACTTTTGGGTTGTAAAGAAGCAGATATTGATTGGGAATCTGCTGACGAGAAAATGCAGCACGTGGTAGTAGAACAAGATTTTTCCCCATTTTACGCGCGACGTCTCGCTTTAAAAATGGGATTACAAGGTGCATTAATGCAGTCTGTCAGCATCATAGTTGAGAAAATGTACCAATTGTTTGTAGAAAAAGATTTAGATTTGGTAGAAATTAATCCTCTGGGAGTGGATGCTTCTGGTCAAGTGATGGCTCTTAATGGTAGTGTCAACGTTAACGAAAGAGCGATCGCTCGTCATCAAGATATTGCTGAGATGGCGAAACAAATGACCCATCGTCATAGCAGTGTAGAGTTTAACAAAAGATTGAGTGAGTGGGATGCGGTAGAACTACACGGTAAAGTCGGCATTTTAGGCAATGGTACGGGTTCGGTATTAGCAACTTTAGATTTAGTCGTCAATGCTGGTGGTAAACCTGGTGTTTGTTTGAATTTGCGCCACGCTTTCCCCACCGATACTTCACCGACTACCTTTTGCGATCGCCTAGATAGAGCCATAAATATTTTGGCTGCTGATAAAAGTATTCAAGTTATACTGATAAACTTTCTAGGTAGCGTCCCTCAATGTGCAGAATTAGCAGAAATAATTGCTAATTTTGTAAAGCATCATAAAAACGAAATCAAAACCCAGACTTTGCGTTCCAACGGTAACAAAAGCCGATCCGAAACCAACTTACCACGCTTAGTTGTTCGTCTTGCTGGTTCTGAATTTAACGCAGCCAGAAAATATTTAACAACATTAAAACTTCCTAGCAATGAATCTATAGTAGTAGTAGAAAATTTAGATGAAGCAGTAGCACAAGCAGTGAATATTGCCAAAGCTACTGCTCACAAAAGGTTTTGATTATTTTCCTTCTGACTCGAAAGAGGGTGTAGGAGCAGTCCTGTTTTCATGCTTGGCGGTGAAGTTTTTTCATCGCGACTAGCTTGAAAATGGGTGTAAGGGTGTGAGGGTGTAGGAGGAGTTATTTTTTCATGATTAGCTGACTTGAAAGAGGGTATAAGGGTATAGGGGTGTATGGGTGTAGGAGAAAAAACCTCTTTCATCTTTGTCGATGAAACTTGTTTCATCAGTACTGCTTTGTGCCTTGTGCCTTCATGAACGAATGTGCTTTTTATGAATTTAACGCCAGACAGCAAAGTTATAATCCAAGGCTTCAGTGAATTTATATCGGCTACTCATATTGCCCAAATGATAGACTATGGCACTAATTTGGTAGCAGGGGTAAACCCTGGGTGTGGTGGTCAAAAAATACATGGTCTACCAGTGTTTGATCTCGTCGAAGAAGTAGTAGGAAATCAGGGATTAATTGACACTACTATTCTCGGTGTAAACCCTTACGAAGTTTTAGATGCAGCATTGGAAGCGATCGCATCTGGTATTCGCCAAATTATCATCATTTCTCCTGGCGTACCACCATTAGATATGGTGCAGTTACTACGTAAAGCTGAAGCCACAGAAACACTAGTAGTCGGGCCGAATAGCCCTGGAATTATTGTCCCAGGTCGAATTCTTTTAGGTACTCAACCAAGTGAATTTTATACGCCCGGTCGAGTGGGAATTATTAGTCGTAGCACTACCCTTACCTATGAAGTAGCCAAAGAACTAACTACAGCGAATCTGGGACAATCAATCAGTGTCAGTATTGGGAGTGATGCGATCGTAGGTTCATCGTTTATTCAATGGCTGCAAATTTTTGATGAGGATGACTCCACAGAGGCGATCGTATTAGTTGGTCAACCCGGTGGAGGACGGGAAGAAGCAGCCGCGCGCTACATTGCTGAAGCAATTGATAAACCAGTTATTGCCTATATTGCAGGTACACACGCACCACCGGCAAAACATTGGCGTCAAACCGGAACATTAGCAGCAGTGATTGGACGTCATCCAGACTTTGGTACAGCAAAAAGCAAATTAACTGCATTTTCAGAAGTCAAAGTCCCAGTAGCGGAACGTCCTTCTATAATTCCAGAATTAGTCAAGAAGGTAACAGGACTTACGCAGTGATACGAAAAATCAAGGGTTTGGACAAGGGGTGTAGGGGTATAGGGGTATGAGGGTGTAAATCAGCAAAACCGTCACACCCCTACACCCTTACCCCCTTACACCCAGTCTCAACAAACAATCTTTGTGCGTAAGTCCTAGGTAATTCAATAGTTGATGATGACTCAAAATTCTCATATCAAAGATGGAAAAGATTTTTTAGCGACTTCAGATGTGATTGAATCACTTTTTGGAAAGTACAAGTACTTTGGGAGCACGTTGCCCATTTCAGGAGATGGGTCAAATGTTATTAACCATTTGTTTATCTACGATGAATCTAACAAATACTGTTGTTAAAAATGCTCTTGAAGCAATTAGCTTTGCTGATGTTGAAGCATGGTTGGCTGAGGTTTTCGGTCAATCTATTCTCTCGAAAAGAAAAGTCCTATTTTCGGAGTTAATTGACGACACAGAAACTGCATGAACAAAAAACCCCTAAAAAGGCACAAAGTTAACAGCCTAGCTAGAAACCCATTTCACCAGAACAATTTTTGATTGGTGAAGTGGGTTCTCGCCCGTTCAATTTATTAAACCCTCATTTAGTTCAATTTCTTAATTGAAGGATCTTTCTAAGAAATTGCTAAAAGATTTAAGATTAATTTAGGCGGGAATGACTTGAAGAATCAGTGAGCGTTTATCAAGCGACTGAACTTTACCCACTGAAGTGAGATCATCGACAATACGGTCTAGTAATTTTCCAGCTTGATCACGATATTGATGTTCTCGACCTCGTAAACGAATGGCAAACTTTACTGAATCGCCTTTACTTAACCACTGAGCTGCTTGATTGATGCGTAAATTGTAATCAGATGCACCCACATTTGGACGGAATCGTACTTCCTTGACCGTGGGTCTAGCACTTTGGCTCTGACGTTTTTTCTTTTGATACTGAAGCTTACCATAGTTGAGAATCTTTGCCACTGGAGTATCTTTGCTTTGAGATACTACAACTAGGTCAAGATCCACGCTTTGGGCTAGCTCTAGAGCCTCACGGGTGTCTATCAGACCACGATTGTTATTTTCATGATCAATCAATAAGACTTGAGGTGACTTGATTTGGGAGTTAATAAGTTGCTTTTGGACTACGATAATGATTTCCTCTCAATTTTTCAAGAGTTTAGCTTTGCAAGTAATACTAAGTTGACACTCTCACTGGGTTTGTCGGATGAAATTCTTGCTTCAACAGGAGATCCAAAATGCCCTAAAGATTTCTCACTTGCAGCAACACCCCAGATTACTTTACCCTCAGCAAGCATACACCGACAGCCCGACGGCGTTATAGAGAGATGCGAACTACCCCGCCGTATAGACCGGACGGAGTTTCCCAATTCATCGAGAATAGCCTCCAGAACTCCGTAGTTCTATCATCAGTGAGCTTGTCGAACTGTTGGTCTGACATTCCCTCCTCTTACCAGGAGTCATAGTCCTCAAAGACCCAAGCTTTTTCTTGCAACATATACCTATGAAGCTCTGGTTTTCGCTTATGGCATTGATGGTCAAGACACTAGCTATAGTACCCGAAAAATTGGTTATTCGTTATACGTCTGGCAACTTAGCCTTTTTATATGTGCTTTACCGCTAAATATAATTGTATCAGATTTTGAAAGCACCTAAAGGTGCAATGCATTCATGAGGCGGCGATGTCGGATGCCGGTTCTGACACTTGAGCTGGGTTAATTAATAAAAAGCTTCTACATGATGTCGAAAGGCAATTAAGGCGTGCTTACCCTGCTCATCTTTCAGCGCCGAAAGAATAGCATCAGATACTTCTAAGGAAACAATTGTTTTGATTTCAATATTAGTATTGTAGCCTGCTAAGTCTGCTAAACGTCGTCCGTGTCCACCCTCACCCTGTACTTGAGTAATGGTGTAGCCACTTACACTATGACTTTTCAGTAGCTTGACAATACGGTCTCTCAGGACTGTTTCACCAATAATCGTGATGAGGACAGCGCTTTGGACAGGAGTAGCTGAGTCTGACATGGAGAACTCCAAAGAATGGGTTTTGGTTTTTAAAGCTTTAGTTTTGTGGCACAATCCAAATGTTGGACCAAAAAAGCTCAAGCATTCCTGCCTGAGCCACTACGTAAAATGCAATGAATTTGCTGAACTCGGTTAGCTTAAACAGCTAAATCTATACAATGATTTAGGATTTAGTAGCGGTTACGGAAGTTGTTTCCTCTGTTTCCACCATATGAACCCCTGTTTTCTTTGGGTTTAGCTTTATTCACTTTGAGGTCGCGTCCCATCCACTCAGCACCATCAAGAGCCTCAATGGCGGCGGATTCTTCAGCTTCTGTACCCATTTCCACAAAAGCAAAGCCACGCAAACGTCCTGTCTCACGGTCAGTAGGAAGCTGAACCCGCTTTACAGTACCATATTCTGCAAAGACAGCGTTGATACTATCTTCTGTAACTTCGTAAGAAAGATTGCCTACATAAATTGACATAGATTTTCTCCAAAATCTTTAAGTGTGTAGAGATGAGCGATTTCGGAGAAAAGTCTGTTAATACCAAAAGGAAAAAACCCATCAATACTAAGAACAAACACGGTCGCCGAATGAACTCTCACCCTACAAGCATGACATAGCAACCTAAATATTGGGAGCGAGGTTTGCAAAACTGTTATAAAAAGTTATGTTAGCTATTGATAACTAAGTATAAGTTTAATTTTTTTTAGTAAATAAATAAGGTATAATATGCTTTTGTCAACTCATAAGCGTTACTAAATCATAAGCACTAGATTCACAGAGGAAGAGTATGGAATTTTTCTCACAATAAGTAGTAGTAGGTCATCAAATTTTAATTGAGGAATAATAAAATAAAGTTCGTAGTAAGGACTACCCTGCGCTCACGCTGCGCGTATAGTCCTTATTTTCTAAGCACGCTTGGTCTTTACTACAAACCCTCAAAACTACTTGACAGAAGACTACTAGCCCGGATTTGATCCAGCGTAGCAACATCAGTTTAGAATCCCCTTACTTCTAGTCAGAGGAGATGTCAAAGCAGCTTAATTAAATCAGCAAAACCATAAAAACTAACAATTAATAATAGTAATGCTGTGAATTGGGTCACTCGTGTCTGAGGAGAGGGAGCGATCGCTTCTCGGACTAAAATCGAAATTGAAGCACCAACCACAAAACTTAAACCCAACACCATATAAGGTGTTTCTTTTGGTACAACACTAGAAATAGCCAACATGGTAATTGCTAGCGTCAACATTAACAATTCCACAAACCGGGGTGGGTTGTATTGGCTAGATAAAATTAAAGTGTTTAACCAAAAGCGCCAACTTCTCATCACAAATCCGCAATTTAGGAGTTAGTAGATAGTTGTTGGTAGATAGTTGCTAGTAGATAGTTGTTAATAGATAGTTGTTAGTAGGCATTAAGCATAAGCGATTAGCCACGAACCACTAACCACGAACCACGAACCACTGACCACTAACCACTAACCACTAACCACTAACCACTAACCACTAACCACTAACAATTAACGAACACCTGTTTTCACTTGACTAGTGCCATTTGTTTGTGCGATGTCTTCTGATAGTTCTACACCAAAGACACGCGCAAAGGCTTTTTCCACTTTGTAACCAGAGTCAATCGACTCTAGAGGATCTTTTCTGAGTCTATGACGTAAGGATAGTACAATCACACGACGGATATCATCAACAGTCACTTCGGTACGCCTTTCAAAGGCTGTTAAAGCTTTGGCGGCGCGGTTGGTGACAATATCACCTCGTAAACCATCGACATCAAGTTCAGAACAGACTTCTGAGATTTTCACCCGCAGGTCATAGTCAAGATTAACTGAGGGCAAAAGTTCTTGAGCATTGATAATGCGTTGTTGCAGTTCCTGTTGCTGAGATTGGTACTTTTCCACAAAAACAGGGGGATTTTGGTCAAATTCTGACCGTTGCTCAACAATTTGCACCCGCAAAGCTGGTTCTTTGACAGTGTGAATTTCAGCGTGCATTCCAAAGCGATCAAGTAACTGGGGACGTAGCTCACCTTCTTCTGGATTCCCAGAACCAACGAGAACAAAACGTGCTGGGTGACGGATAGAAATACCTTCCCGTTCTACTGTGTTCCAACCACTAGCAGCAGAGTCCAGCAGTACATCTACCAGGTGATCGTCCAGCAAGTTTACCTCATCCACATAGAGAATACCCCGGTTGGCCTTAGCTAAAAGTCCTGGTTCAAAAGCTTTTACACCTTCTGATAGGGCTTTTTCAATATCGATAGTGCCGCAAACACGATCTTCTGTAGCGCCCAGTGGCAAATCAACCATTTGAACTTTCTTATGACCAATGGGAATATCATCGCCAGTTTCAAGTTTTTGGCGGATTTCATCGCTCATCAAATCAGGATCGCTGGGGTGACTGTTGAAGGGATCATTCGCAACTACGGGAATTTCTGGCAGTAAGTCAGCCAGCGCCCGAATAGTTGTGGATTTGCCTGTACCGCGATCGCCCATAATCATCACACCACCAATTTTCGGGTCAATCACGTTCAATATCAGAGCCAGTTTCATTTCTTCCTGGCCTACAATTGCCGTAAACGGAAATACCACACGACGCGCAACAGCTGTTGGACTCACTAAACTACCTTGATTAATATTTCTATTTATTACCGTTTTTTATTGTGCCATAGATGGGGAGTGTAAAGAGGTGAGCATTGACCACTAACCATCAACAACCAACAACCAACCATCAACTTAATTTGATGTTAGGATCTTTTAGTTACTGCTGTGAATCCTCGCTGTTGATGAATAAATTACTGGATGAAGCGCTGTCTGTTGATATTGCTGCTCGCATCAAAAGCAAGGCCAAGAAACCTTTTGATAATGCTTACAGAGCGGCCTTAGCAACTGAAGGATCTGTTTATGTGCAAGGATTTTTAGCTACTAAGGGTAAACCTTACCAACCCATGGAATACGCTTGGATTGAGTTAAGCGATCGCATTATTGATCCTAGCTTACCCCATCTCCATAAAAATGTAGAAGAAATTTGGTATTTTCCAGCACAATCGTTAACAGTAAAAAAACTGAAAGCAATTATCGAAGAATCTCAAGAAGATTATCCAGAAGACGACCCATTACCAGTGTATGGCAACGCACCGTATGAGTATTATGGCGACGTGATGTTGGGTGGCAAAGAATACTTACAAGCCTTTCAAGCCGCAGAAGCTAAGTGTAGAGAAGTCAATCAATCAATTGTTGAGAATAATTAAACTAATTAAACTGATAACTGACAACTTAATTCGACTTACCATCACTACCAAAATACTCCCGGTAGCTGCAAATTTTGTCACCACGTATATCAAAGGAAACGGCTACCCGATTTTTGTATGATTCTCCAAATAATATCCCCTCATCTCTAAACTCAAACACAACCGTTGTTTCATTACTGGTAACACGGTCTACTGAAGTTAGTTTCAGCCCAGGATTAAAAGCCTGTGTAATGTATTGAAAAAACTCTTGCGCTCTTTCTTTACCCACATTTAAGCCGTGGAATTTCCCCATCGGAAACCAAAAAGTAAAGTCTTCTGTGAGCATATCTAAAAACTGGTTCCAATCACCAGTTTCTAAACCATGTTGAAAGTATGCAAATGCTTGACGACCAACTTTTAAAGTATTTTCTGACTCTTGTGTCATAATCATCACCAACCAAATTTAATTATTTGCGATCATGAGACTAAGCTGCTACGCAGCTTGATTGTATAATACTTTAATCAGTAACGGATGCGATCGCCAGCCAGGTATGCCAGCAAAAAATCATCTTTCTCAAGACCAGAGAGAACGACTACTAAAAGCACTCAAAGAACATGATAACTCTTATGTAAGAGAAAAAATTTTAATTTTATTATTGATGAATGATGGAAAAACATATCAAGAGATTAGTGATTTTTTAAATATTGCATACGGAACGGTAGCATACTGGGCAGTTCATGGAGAACCAGATAACTTAGACAGTCTTTTAGATGGGAGAAGAGAAGGCAATTTTCATAAAGCAACTAAAGAATACGAGGATTTATTATTAGAAATAGTTGATAAAGAACCGGCAGAATATGGGTATGATTTTGGTCGATGGACATCTGCCCGATTAGCAACATATCTCGAAAAGGTAACAGGAATCAAGTTAAGCGGCTCTCAAGTAAGGAGAATATTGGGAAGAAAAAAGTACGTTTACCTTTGGGCAAAATATAGCCTGGAGGACAAGCAAAATCCGGAAAAGCGAAAATTATTTAAAGAAAAATTATCAGAATATTTAAGAATAACTAAAACAGAACCAAATCGTTTACAGATATGGTTTTGGGATGAAAGCGGATTTAGTTTGAGGGTGATCAGAAGAAAAACATGGGGAAGAAAAGGCTACAGAAAGAAAGTAACGGGACAAAGAAGAAGAGGAAGAGTGAATATCATGGGAGGCTTACGTTATCACGATAAAAAAAGAATAAATTTTGTCATCAAAAAAGGAGATGCGGATGTCTTTTATGAACAGCTTACTATGATTGTATAAATTTATTTTGCAAGAATGGGTAGAGCAAGGAAATGAAATTGAATTATTCAATGAGAGTGCAGCTAAAATAGTGATTATTTTAGATAATGCTAGCTTTCATAAAAGAAAAGATATTTTAGAAAAAATTGAAAAGGAAATGCCAAATATTATTTTGGAATTCTTACCACCATATAGCCCAGATTATAATTTAATTGAATTAGTTTGGCACTCAGCTAAAGAATATATAGCTCATAGGTTATTTGAATCTGTAGACCAGTTAGAAGAATTATTAAATCAACTTCTTAACCAAGGAGGACTTATTATTCACTGGGATCGTAAGATTAAAAATAAAGGTAACGCAATTTATTCAATTTAGCTGCGTAGCAGCTTATTAATAGCAGAGCGATCGCTGTTGAGTTGGTATTTGAGAAAATGATATTAGAAGTTGCAATTGTTGATGTTAAACTCGATTTGGTTACTGAATTTGAAACTACCTTCAAAATAGCTTCAAGCATCATTGCTTCTATGTCAGGATATATTTCTCATGAACTGCAACGTTGCATAGAAACTCCAAACCGCTATATTCTACTGGTACGCTGGCAAAAATTAGAAGATCACACTATTGGCTTTCGACAATCACCAGAGTACCAAAAGTGGAGTTCCTTACTACATCACTTCTATCAGCCGTTTCCCACAGTGGAACACTATGAAGTTGTTTTGCACAACTCCAGTAATCATGAGCAGGAAAAATGAGGCGATCGCCATCTACACCAACCTAACGATTACCAGCTATTTTCCTTTCTAAAACAGAAATCCGTTCCCGTGGGTTTGGGTGAGTACTCAAAAATGCTGGTGTAGAAGAACGATTCACCAATTTCTTTAAGAAAGCAGGCATAGCATTCGGATTGTAACCAGCCCGTTGTAGATACTGCAATCCCTTAGCATCAGCATTAAACTCAGCCTCACGGCTATTAGGCAAGTCTACAGCCAGTTGATAAGCCACAGAAGTCAGTTTACTACTATTTAAACCAGCAAGTGAAGCCGCACCTTGGGCTAGTTGTGCTTGTCTGAGTTTGTTAACCAAGTCATCATTACAAATGTGAGCTATTTCGTGTGCCATTACTGACGCTAACTGATCTTCATTATCTGCCGCATTGATTAAACCAGTGTGGAGATAAACATAACCACCTGTGGTAGCAAAAGCATTAATGCTTGAGTCTTGAACTACATAAAATTTAAAAGGAGTTTGAGAACAGCTACTGAAACGCACTAAATTTTGACCAATCCTGGTAATATTTGCATTCGTACCTACTTTGTACTTACTACGTACCTGCTGATGTATATTACTGCCTAATTTAACCTTTTCCTTAGTTGATAAATTAGAAAGTTGAAAATATTGAATTCCTGGAACAATTAAATCTTGAAATGGAAGCGCCTCAGCAGGTTTAGGAGTAGATAAACCGACACTCGCAGCAGTTCCCAATCCCAGGAACAAAGAAAGACCTTTATTTAACTTCTGAGGCAAACGAGAAAGATATTCCTTTCTTTGTGTTTTACTCTTCGAGAAGCCGCTAGGGCATCTATGTGGTTCGTTAAAAAAGTTCATTTTTCCAACTCAAATGAATAATCATGACTGCTATAACATTCTTTTATTAATTATATAATAACTAATGAAAAAGGTTGACCATCCTCTCTTTTTTGTTGGTAATTATTGTATACAGTTGAGATGTAATTCTGAAGTAGGCAGAGGATCAGTAATCATCCTAGCAACATTACCTTGAGATATAAACAGTTTGATTTAAAATAATTACTTTGATCTATCTCTGCTGAATTATCTCTTGAGATAGAGGCATTTCAACTTGCAACAATTTCATTCATAAGTATATAATTTTCAGACATTTTCTGAGAATATCTGATTTTTAGAATATTTTTTGTTCTGTCCCCATTCAGTAAAGTAACTTCATATTCTGTACCTTGACAAACATGTTTTAAATATTGCTTAAATTTTGCAAAACCATACTGCTTATGATTGAAATTTGGAATTAAATTTGCAAAAATTTGTCTCACATTCTGGAGATCGATACCATCTTGTTTTAACAGAGTACAGTAAGGTTCTTGAGTTTTAAGGTAATCTAAAACATATTTATCATCCCTGGTAAGTTCTCCTAGAGAGGCAGTAGCGTTTGATTTGACTATGTTGAGTGTTTCATCCTTTCTTTCTATCTCTGGTTCAGGTAACCAAATAAACTGATCGCAAACAGTAGCAAGTATTTTATTTGTATGTTTATGATAACCACATCCGATAACAGTTTTTGCATACTCATGTAGCTTCTTTGCTAGGGAAGCAAATGCGCCATCACCTGATACAATCACAAAAACTTGTAAAGCTGGACGGCTATGAACTAATTCCATTACATCAATCGCAAGTTGTATATCTGCTGCATTCTTTTTATAGCCAAAATCAAAGATTTGAACAGTTTCAATTCCAAGTTCTTGAGTTTGAGATTTAAGTTTTTTAAGTTTAGGATTACTCCAATCAGCATAGGCACGTTGAACGGAAATTTTATTAACTTTAGAGAGTTTTTCAACATCGTTTTGAATATTATGTAGAGAAAAGTGTTCAAAAACCGGATTTACAGTACCCATTGTTAAGTTTTCTATATCATAAAAAATACCAATATTAAACTGCTCAACAACATGTGAAAGATTAATTTGATGACTAAATTTCTCTAAGAAACTCCGTTGTTGCTTGAATTCTCTAAACTCATTGATTAGATCATTTATCTCCTGATTAGGTTCTAGATTGACTACCTGTGATTCTAATTGTGTCACAGTTATATTAAGATGTTCAAATTGCTGTTTTATATATTCTAGTTCTTTGTGAAAAAAATCTGTTGTATTATTAGTCTGAGTCTGATTTTGGAGATGATTCTGCTCTTGTTCAGCAATAGTGACAAATAGCATTTTTTGATGTTGTTTATAAGCAACCATCAAATTTTTTTGAAAATTATCCCAATCTGTTGGGAAAGCATCACGCTTACAACTCTGTAGAACTACTTCATAACCAGCGATCGCAATCTCTATATTCTTCGTTGGATTTCCTTTTTCATAATTTTGCAACCTCCTACTTAGTTCTATAATTAATCTGGCTATATTGACAGCTTGATTTGATTCTTTGGTAAACTTATCTATTGCCCATTCGCGTAGTAGCAAAGCAAATTCATCATTGAGTTTGTCTAAGTTGTTTTCTAGCAGGATATATATTTCTTGATTTTGATGAATTGTTTTTAATAGATTCAGTAGGAAAGTTTGTTGGTCATTTGCAGTTATATTTGGCATGACTATATCCTTGACAATGCTCTATTGGATTTAGTGTTCCCAATTTTGCATTACATCTAACATTACAAAGGAGTTAGCCAATAACTAACGCCACCAATCACTTTATTTTGAAACCCAAACTCATCTAATTTATCTAGTGGATGACCAATATAAGTCCAATGGGGTACATCATATTCCACAGTCCGGAACCAACCATTTTGATTTAAAGCCTGTTTTTGAGCTTCACTTGCAACTCTTAAATCAATTGCTAATCCCCACAAATGTTGTGATGAACCAGGAGGTGCAACTGTTCCCAAAATTTTTGTCTCTTGACCTTGTTGAACTCTAGCCAATGTTTTATTGTTAGCGTATTTCCTCCAGAACCTTAGATTAGTGGTAAAAGTACGAGTACAGTCACTATCACCATAACCCGATTTTAAAGGAATACGAACTTGTGCTTTAGCTTGATTTAAGGCATCGGCTGCTGCTTTTTGTAAATAACAGTTGTTAGTCCCATTAACTTTACCCATAATCAGAGTAGATTGAAATTCTGTTGTTTCCTTTTCATCGCCAAATACAACTTTAGATGGAAGCTGAATCTCTGAATTATGATTTACAAAAGCTGCTCCATAGGCTCGTAATAAAATATATTCATAAGTACCAGATTGGGGAATTGCTAATAATTTATCTGTAATTGCTGCTAAGAAACGCTCTTTATTAGTCAAGTTGAAATTAGGAATAGGAGTCGTCTGAGGATTAGGGATGCTTATATTATTGAGTGTGCTAGTACAAAGTTGATTTAATTGCTGGTGCTTGTTGAGTGAACCAGCAACAATACAATTTTCCGAATTATGAATATCTTGGGTGAGGATTTTATTTGTTGTTCCACTACTAGCAACTAGATTAAAAACAATTAGAGCAACAATAGTAAAAAAAGCAGTTTTTTTCCAAAATATTTTCATATCTCATAATTATATTTAGGTAGATTAATCCCCGATACTCAATCCCCAATCTCTATTCTCATTCAAAAAAAATAATGGAAGAGGTAATCAAACCCCTTCCATATTTTGGAATATTTTCCCTGTTCTCGGCAAATATTAACTATTAAGGCGATCGCAAGGTTATTTATCAATTCCTGAAACCAACGCTATATTAGATTGTGTGGATCTAGGAAATAACAAGCCCTTGGCAAATACTTGGGGATTGGTTTGAGAAATTTGGATGTAAGATTGGCGCACCTGGGTATTGACTGCGACAGTTTTTACATCGTATATCTCGGTAGCCAGTTTGGGATAAACACCAATACCGATGGTTAGCAGCAAAAAGCAAACAGCGATAAATACTTCCCGTGGTCTAGCATCGCTAAATTTTGCTTCACTAGGTAGGACGCAGTTAGTACCAAAACAAACTGCTTCTTCATTGTCTTGATTTTGCAAACTTGCATCCGTAATTCCACAGGTAGGAGCGACATCAGACCCGTAAAATACCTGTCTTAGCATCGAGAGGAGGTATATCGGTGTGAGGATGATTCCGACTGCTGCTAAGAAAACCATCACGGTACAGAAAGTTGAACTGTAAATGTCGCTAGTGGTAACGCCAATAAAAACTGCGAGTTCACCGACAAAACCACTCATTCCAGGAAGAGCCAAAGAAGCCATTGCAGCAGCCGTAAACAACGCAAATACTTTTGGCATTGCTCTACCGGCATCGCCCATATCTGACATTATTAATGTGTGGGTGCGATCGTACGTCACGCCTGCAAGGAAGAATAAGGCTGCTGCAATCAAGCCGTGGGAAATCATCTGTAACATCGCCCCACTGATTCCCAAATCTGTAAACGATGCAATACCCAGCAGTACAAAACCCATGTGAGATACTGATGAATATGCCAGACGACGCTTCATGTTGGGCTGGGCTAAGGAATTCAACCCACCATATATAATATTGACAACACCCAGACAAGCCAGAATTGGCGCAAAATAAACGTGGGCATCAGACAGAAGTTCTAAATTGACGCGAATCAAACCGTATCCACCCATTTTTAAAAGAACACCTGCCAAAATCATCGACACAGGTGCAGAAGCCTCACCGTGAGCATCAGGTAGCCAAGTATGCATGGGGAAAACAGCTAGCTTGACGCCAAAAGCAATCAACAATCCTGCGTAAAGCAATAGTTCAAGTCCTAATGGGTAATCCTTCATACCCAACTCGACCATATCAAAGGTCATATTATCGCCGTAGAGAGCCATTGCCAGCCCTGCTACTAGAATAAAAATTGAAGCTGCTGCGGTGTACAACAAGAATTTTGTAGCTGCGTAGCGACGCTTTTGTCCACCCCAAATAGAAATGAGCAAGTAGACGGGAACCAGTTCTAGTTCCCACATAATAAATAACAGCAGCATGTCTTGGGCAACAAACACACCTATCTGTGCAGAATACAGCACCAACATCAGAAAATAGAAAAGGCGAGGTTTGCGATCAACTTGCCATGCTGCAAAAATCGCCAACGTCGTTACTAGCCCTGCTAAAAGCACTAGTGGAACAGACAGCCCATCCACTGAAACTGCCCAGTTTAAACCCAACTGGGGTATCCAGGTGTAGTTTTCCACAAGTTGAAGAGATGCACTGGTAGGATCATAATTTTGCCAAAAGGCATAGCACATCAAGAAAAAGTCCACGATACCTACACCCAAGGCATACCATCGCAGACGCTTACCATCTTTATCAGGTATGAAAGGAATCGCTAGGGAAGCCACAAGTGGGAATAGGATAATCGTAGTGAGCCAGGGAAATTGATCGCCTATCATGTTTATGAGCAAAAATACTTATAAGAGGGATAAAACTATAATATTAAACTTTGTAAACATTTATTATAAGTATTTCTCGCAGTTAACTATTGACAAAACTCTAGTTTCTGTAAAACACGTAACTGTTACTATAGTATGCTTGTACTACAAATTAGCGCATATACTTGTTACGTTGCCCTATTCAGCGAGCAAATTGATCAAAAAATAGCTAACAGTTGGAAAACTTATGCTTTTATGGATAATGCTGTCTTTATTGAGAGTAATTGAGAGTACAAAAGTACTAAAAAGGTTGATATGAGACTTAATTGTGACCCTTGCTATGAAACAAGATTCGGCGCAGCTTATTTGGGAAACAGCTTGGAATTAATGGTAGATATTCCCGATGAAAGTATCGACCTGATTTGTACATCTCCACCATTTGCACTTGTTCGTAAAAAAGAATACGGAAACGTTGATGCTGATGAATATGTGGAATGGTTTAAAGATTTTGCAGCACAATTTTACCGTATTCTTAAACCAACAGGCTCACTGGTTATTGATATTGGTGGCAGTTGGATTAAGGGAATTCCAGTTCGTTCTCTCTACCACTTTGAACTGGTTGTTGCTCTGTGTAAAGCAAAAGAAAAAGGCGGACTTGGGTTTTATCTGGCACAAGAATTGTATTGGTATAATCCAGCCAAACTCCCCACCCCAGCTGAATGGGTGACAGTTCGCAGGGAAAGAGTTAAAGATTCGGTAAATACAGTTTGGTGGTTGTCAAAAGAACCTCATCCTAAAGCTAATAATAGAAGGGTTTTGAAGCCTTATAGCGATGCGATGAAAAACCTGCTTAAGAATGGATACAAGCCCAAAATCAGACCATCTGGTCATGATATTTCTGATAAATTTGGAAAGGACAGAGGAGGAGCTATTCCACCTAATATTATTGATGGACGTTGCAGTATAGACAAAGAAGAAATAGGGCAACAGATTTTTATACAAGAAAATTTATTTGAAGATTTAGTGCAGTCTGTAAATTTAATTTCCGCCTCGAATACTGCTTCTAACGATTATTATCAAAAGCGATGTAAAGAAGAAGTTTTTAAACCACACCCTGCAAGATTTCCTCAAGCTTTACCAGAATTTATCATCAATCTTTGTACAGAACCAGGTGATAGGATCTTAGATCCTTTCGCTGGTTCTAATATGACAGGTCGGGTTGCAGAAACTCTACAAAGACATTGGTTAGCTTTTGAAATTGATGAAGACTACATCAAAAGTTCAAAATTGAGATTTGAAGAAAATGCTCCTTTGGTTGTTGAACCTCCAGTAGAATCAAAAAGACCACAACACTGATAAAAGTTCTATATTTCTACAGTTCAAATATCTCTAACGGTAAAGCATCTGGGTCTTGAAAAAACGTATAGGGTAGGCAAAAAGCCCACCCTAAATAATAATTAATCTTGCAAAACTGTCTTTGAGACAATTCTGGTTTTTTTGCGATCGCTTTGGGATAACTCTTCCCCAGATTGCAATCTTGTAGCAGAAGTTTGTAACACCGTTGCTGCACCCACGTCTCCCATTTGCAAAGCCGTTTTAGCAGCAGTTTGCAACATTGTTGCAGCACCAGCGCGATCGCCTTCTTGTAATTTGATCTCAGCCAGTTGTGTTTGCCGGTACTTCGCTAATGCGAAAATATGCTGTTGTACCTCTGGATTAGCCTCACCTTGGTAAGCTGGAAGTGCATTCACTTCCACAGATATATTTTCTGAAAGTAACCCAGTTTGGTTTTGGGCGGGATCATCATAGCGTACTTGTACATTAGCAATAATATGTTTACCAGCAGCAAATTGTCCCAAATACATGTTTGCTAAAACTACTCTTTCTGTATCCTTCATCAAGTCTCCCAGACGCACAGCAAAACGTCCATCAGCTTCTTGCTGTACTGGTAATTCAATCGTGTCTGGAGAAACTTGGGCTACAGGTTTGAGTTCTGCTAGCCGTACTTTTGGCATGAAAGAAAATAGCAAATAAGCATTAGTTAATGCCACAGTTTGCACCCGACTAAAAAGACGAGCAAACTCATCTACAGCCTGTTCTGATCGTTGAATATAAGATAAAGTTCCACCACCTCCATCGGCAATTTTTTCTAGAATATCTTGGTTCCAATTATCACCAAATCCCAAAGTATTTAAAGTTAAATTGTAACCAGCAGCTAACTGAGCAAATTTCAAACAACGTTTGTTGTCACCGTGTTCGTTTTCACCATCGGTTAGTAAAAAAGCTTGAGAAACTGTTTCTTTTTTACCTTTGGCTAGTTCCTCAATACCCAAACGTAATCCTTCATCAATCGCAGTCCCACCATCAGCAGCAAGACGATTTATTTTCTGTTTAATAGCCTCTTTATCATTAACAATTTGATTAGGTACTAATACTTTAGGGCGGTGATCAAAAACAACCACACTCAGGCGGTCGCCTTCCTTGAGTCTATCAACAATTTGGTTAGCCGCTTTCTTGACAGTTTCTAGTGGTCGCCCACTCATCGAACCACTATGATCAAGAATTAAGCATAAATTTAGTGGTACATTACGATCACTCACTTGTGCGATCGCAGACAGAGAAATTGCCAACTGACGTTGACTGTTGATTTGATTGGCATCCAAATTGCCATCATTTAGCGTAGGCAGCAAACTAACCTTCATAATCTCAGGTTTCCATCCAGGATATACATATTTATAAATAACTTCAGGCGCTAAGATCCCCTCTACGGAAAAGATATTTAGCAAATTGGTCATTGGTTATTGGTCATTGGTCATGATTGTATTAGCTTTACACGAAGGACAAATGACAAAGGACAAATGACTAATGACTAATGACTAATGACCATTGACAAAATTAGCGAGTAATCCACACCTCTAACAACGCTAGCATCGCGTTAGGATGTATTACAGTTAACGGCATTATTTCAAGCAACAGTTCCTATGGACGTTTCTCCCATCAAGGCTGTGCAAGCCCCCTACTACGGCGATAACTTCTACCGTACACCACCACCAGATTTGCCTTCTCTATTATTAAAAGAGCGAATTGTCTATCTGGGAACTCCCCTATTTGCAGAAGTAACAAAACTCATCATTGCTCAACTGCTGTATTTGCAGTCTGATGATCCAGATAAACCAATAAAAATTTACATGAACTCTACAGGTACTTCCGATGGTAGTTCCGGTCAAATGGGACGGCTATTTGGTTTTGAAACCGAAGCTTTCGCCATCTACGACACGATGAAGTACATTAAACCCCCCATCCATACTATCTGTATCGGTAAAGCAGTAGGTATGGCTGCAATACTTCTAAGTGCTGGTACTAAGGGTTGTCGTGCTAGTTTGTCTCATTCCAGCATTGTCTTACACCAACCCAGAAGTTTTGCCCAAGGACAAGCAACGGATATTCAGATCCAAGCCAAAGAGGTACTCAACAATAAAGCGGCGATGGTAGATATTCTCTCACGTACCACAGGACAACTCAAAGAAAAAATCGTGAAGGATATGGATCGTCACTTTTACCTGACTCCCCAGCAAGCTGTGGAATACGGTTTGATAGACCGAGTTTTTGAAAAATCTGAAGTCGCTACCACCCCAGCAGCAGCAATTCTCTAGATTGTTGTTTGTTGTTTGTTGTTTGTTATTTATTCCTACCAACCACCAACTACCAACTAAGTTAATATTGACAAGCGGAGTAAACTATGCCTATCGGCTATCCAAGCGTTCCCTACAGATTACCGGGGGAACAATATACCCAGTGGATTCACATTTATAGTCGTCTTGCTCGCGATCGCATCATCTTTTTAGGGGAAGAAATTGATGATAAACTCGCCAACGAGATTATCGCCATCATGTTATATCTGGATTCTGAAGATCCAGGCAAAGATATTTATTTGTATATAAATTCTCCTGGTGGTTCGATCGACTCTGGCTTGGCAGTTTATGACACCATGCAACACATCAAATCTGATGTAGTGACAATTTGCGTGGGTTTAGCCGCTTCAATGGGTTCTTTTCTCCTGACGGGTGGTACAAAAGGCAAACGCCTAGCTTTACCCCACTCCCGGATTATGATTCACCAACCCTTGCTTCCTGGTGGTATGCGCGGACAAGCAAGCGATATTGAAATCGAAGCTAGAGAAATTCTGCGTATCCGCCACCAGATGAACGAAATCTACGCCCAAAATACTGGTCAATCCCTAGAGAGAATTGAAAAAGACTCCGAAAGAGACTTTTTTATGTCTGCTGCGGAAGCAAAAGAATATGGCTTGATTGACAAAGTAATTGAAGAACGGCCGAATTAGGGATCGAGGATTGGGGATTCTCCTTACGCAGACGCACTCGCGTTCGGGGATCGGGGACAAGAGGAACAAGGGTAAATTTTTATGTTATCTCCCCCTGCTCCCCAATCTCCAATCCCCAAAAATGGCAATTTGGTCTTTATAATTGGGTACTTCAAGCATTAAGCTATATGGTGATAGCTGATATTAATGCTTCTTGTAGATCACGATGGATCTTGGAGATTGCTACCGTTTGTTGGGTTTAAGGTCGGGTGCTTCTTTTGCTGACATTAAAGCGTCTTATCGACGCCTAGCGCAGCAATATCATCCCGATATCAATCAAGATGACAAAAAAGCCAAAGATAAGTTTATCGCCTTAACTGAGGCATACAGGTTGCTATTACAGGTGGTAGCTCCACAAGAAATAGCCCCGCAGCCAAATCAGACAGTAACTGTAACTCATCCAGAACCAACGGTTACAGAAACGCCAACAACAACACTCAAAACCAAACAGACGCTACAACCGCCTCAAATGTCGGAAGTAGAACAGCAATTGAAGTGGCAAACTTATGAACAATTGCAAATATTTTTGAAAGAAAGAAGGTTTCCACAAGCGATCGCACTAGCGGAAGCTTTAGCAGCACGTTTTCCAGAAGATGCAGAAGTGCGACAATGGCAAGCGATCGCTTATCAAATTTGGGGACGGGTACTCATTAAACAAAATCAGTTACCCAAAGCCAAAATATATCTCAAAAAAGCCCTCAAGACAGATCCTCACAATAAA
The DNA here is from genome assembly GCA_051172755.1 of Nostochopsis sp. GTDB lineage: Bacteria > Cyanobacteriota > Cyanobacteriia > Cyanobacteriales > Nostocaceae > Pelatocladus. The sequence continues at coordinate 494,779 of JBMNDX010000002.1, forward strand.
GCTTTATGGAATGAGGTGCAGCGTGACTTTCAAAAACTAGAGCAAATTTTTTGAATTTACATAAACTTGATTTTTGAGGGTAAATAGCTTAACGTCCTGCTAGGAATTGTAATATTCAGCAATTACGAGAATTAAGAGAATTTAAATCAGTCTTTTTTACCTTCACGAGCGCATCTTCAGCAGCAGCTTTCTCAGCATCTTTTTTGCTGCGTCCGCTACCTATTCCATAAACTTCTTCACACACAAATACTTTAGCAACAAATTCAGGCGCGTGAGAATAACCTCCGACCTGTTCTGTTACATAATTGGGTGGAGTAGGGGTAATATTCTTTTGCACCCATTCTTGAAAGCGATTTTTCGAGTCTACATTCGCTCTATTCTCAACAATATTTTCTGGTACTGCATCAAAGAGTGGTTCTACAATAGCCTGAATTGCCTCTATATCAGAATTCTTGTCTAAATAATAAGCACCAACCAGAGCTTCAAAAGTACTACTTAGCAAATTCGGATTTTGAAACCCGCCATCGAGAATAGCACCTCTACCCAATCGCATTCGTAAGTCTAAACCTACCTCAATTGCGAACTTGGCTAGTTGCTTTTCATCTACCAACCCCGAACGCCTCCTAGTTAATTCATCTTCTCCTTTATGGGGATAACGGCGATAGAGATACTGACCACTCAAAAAATTCAGCAAAGCATCACCCAGAAATTCTAGACGTTCGTTGTGTTCGCCTTCTGTTGGGTTTTCATGGACATAGGAACGATGGGTTAAGGCTCGACGCAGGAGTTTGTCATTATTAAATATCAGTAGTTTGTGCATTTTTATGCAAAGTCAACTCTAATTTTCAGGTTTGATTTGAATTCTCCACCTGCATCAACAAACAATGTGATCTCACCGAAACCTCCTCGTCCGGGTTTGATCACTTCATAACGCCGAGTCACTGATCCTGAACGTGTTTCATAACTGGCTAAACTTGTACCCAAAATTTGTCCTGTCTTGGGATCAATATCGCCTAGCCAAGTTCCCCAGTCCTCGAACTGTTCGCGTACCGGGATGAGTGCGTTGTCAAGTTCCAAAGCAGACAAACGCTGATCTTTTCCTAAAACTTGAATTGCTTTATCAATACCAGCAGTGGTAGCACCAGTAAATGCGATCGGGGTGACGTAATTTTCCACGATTTGTACTGTACCAAATCCTGAATTAGGACCCACGTCTTCTTGTTTTTGGCGTCCCCACAGAGGACTATTTACACCATCACGTCGCAGTCCAAACGGTGTTTGTTTTTGTGTGTAAGCACGTTGGGTAAATTTGTTTTGAACAGATTTGACAGTAGAAACTATAGCTGGATCGGTATCAGCAGGTAATGTAGGACTGGGTTTACGGGCTATTTCAGCATCGACAAAATTCCTAAAAATCCCATCAGCTTTACCATCTCGGCTCAAAACGTAATTAGTTGAGTAGGAGTTGGCTGGTTTGGGAAAGAAGATACCGGAACTAGCTGCAAAGGAAGTACCACCGAGGGTGACTGTTTTGATAAAGCTACGCCTAGTAATTGCCACAATAATCTAGAATTTACTATTTTTTTATCTTGTATTTTGCTGTGAAGTTCACAGCTATAAGCTAAAGCCCATTCAAAGGTAATACTGCTCGGTTAAGGATTTTTCGTGATTATTTCGGGGTTGTAGAGACGGGCCTTAGCGAAGCCATGCGCTACAGCGCTATTGGCGCGTCTCTACAGGATTTAAATGTCAATCTATTTGTCTTATCCGAGCAGTATTGCATTCAAAGGGGCTGAAATTTTTGCTTAGTAAGCTTTTGCTCACTTTAAGCTATGAGCTAGGAAATTTATTTCTTGGTAAGTTGTAAGCCTAACTGAGATGTATTTATAGAAGATTTAGAAGATTTGGGAGCTATATAGTTAGAGTTAGAGTTTGGCAATAACTGCGCTTCCAAAAAGTATACGACGCACCTTCCTGTTTCACAAAGCAGTTCTATAGTGATATTTTCCGGTTTGGTAATATTGCGATCCTCTAAGTCAAGTACAGTATTGATCAATTTCCCTGGACCAATATTCTTGTATGTATGTTGTAAATTACCTCCCTGGTAAATATTCATAGTCATGAGTTCTCCTCTAGAATCATCTGATACTCCCATTTGCAATTTCAGTGTGCTGAACTTCTTAGGATCAGCTTTACATGTCAGCACCGTAGATTTGTTGCTAGATGCAGATGCGCGCATAGACATAGATGACGTATAAAGCTGACGGCTGATTGAAACATTAGTGGAATCGTTTCTGATTCCACTGAATCTATCTCTAGCTGTGATGCATTCAGCCCCAGTATACAAGGAAGCTGAATTATCTGCTGAACTACGTTGCGAAGATGCTGGTAATGTATTAGTGCCTAAATATAAAGCACTCAAAAATGTTCCTATTGTCAGCAAGCGTAAGAATTTTGTTTTGCTCATGGTTTAGCAAGGAAAACAGCAAGAATATTTAACCTGATGGATTTTAACCCTACTTAATGAGTTTTACATCAATTCAAAATTTATACAATATTCTTGTATCAAAGAATATTCGTTCCCAATAAATTGTTAAAAATCTCACCAGTATTACTTCTTGACAAGTACTCCGGAATGACAAGATGCGTTTACCCTGATCAAGTGTACGGATGGAAGAAATTCCTTGATAGCTATTACAAAGCTGGCGCATTAAATTGTCAACATAGCTAAATTTTGTACATTTCCTGTGATCTGAAGCTGTTTGGATAGCTTCTATTAGAAAATATAGAGCTTCGTTGTAATCAACACAAACATCAACGCTCTATGTCAAGAGATCTATCCATAAATCATGGCAAATTTAGTCAGTTAGCTTTGAGATGTGAACTACCTACACTGACTTGGAGTACCAAGTACAGTGTTGGCTTCCAATTTCACAGAAGATTGCCGCATCTTGGATTTGCGTCCGCGAATTGGTCTTACATCCTCTCCATTGGCGTTAGCCTCCCCCGTCCCAGAGGAGGACAGCATTCTGATACCTTCCGCTCTAATATTCATTGCAGCATTACCATCCCTATCGTGATGAGTACCGCAACTAGGGCAAGTCCAATTCCTTACATCTAGCGGTAACTCAGATATTTGGTAATGACAATTAGAGCAGAGTTTTGAACTGGGGAACCATCGATTTATTTCTATCAAATTTCCGCCACTACGTTCTAGCTTGTAGCTCAGGAAATTTACGAAGGTTCCCCATCCTGTATCAGAGATTGCTTTTGCTAGTTTGTGGTTACGAACCATGCCCTTGACGTTTAGATTTTCGACTACTACGACTTGATTGTTGTCAACTATCTTTCTAGACAGTTTATGTAGATAGTCTTGGCGGACATTGCTAACCTGTTCGTATACTAAGCAGACAATCTTGTTAGCCTTTTTACGACGATTACTACCTTTGTTTTTTCGTGCAGCAATACGTTGTTTTACAGCTAGTTTTTTCTCGTATTTGGATAGGTGTTTTGGGTTGGGATATTTGGACGTTTTCTCACCATCATAGGTAATCGCAAAATCCTTGATTCCTAAGTCAATTCCAATCACTTTACCCTCACCAGTAGATGCGGGATAATCACCGTCATATTCTATCAAAACAGAAGCGTAGTATTTACCTGTTGGGCATTTACTAACAGTTACAGTTTTGATTACCCCGTCGAGTGGTCGGTGGATTTTGGCTTTTACCGCACCCAGTTTACCGGGAAACCTCAAAGTTTCATCAACCTGCTTTACTTTTTGGGGATACTGAATTGACTGGCGATGATGCTTTGATTTGAATCTTGGATATTTTGCCCTACCTTCAAAAAAGTTTTGATACGCACGACTAAGATTGAGACTCACAGATTGCAAAACCTGAGAATAACAATCACCTAGCCACTCTGTATCTTTTTCTTTTTTGAGTTTTGGCAACAAAGAATTTAGACCAGATTGAGACAAGCCTTTGCCAGTTGCTTTATAGGTTTCGATACATTGATTTAACCCATAGTTCCACCACCAACGCGCACATCCAAAGTGTTGCGCTAACACCTGGATTTGCTCTTCAGTGGGGTATATTCTGACTTTTACAGCTTGTCGCTTCATCTCAACTTCTCCAAACATCGACCTCTTACTATTATATACATATTCTAGTAACAACATTCCGGAAATATTTGGCTACTCCTCATGCATCTTTTCCCTGTTTCCCCTACGGGAAAAGTTACCCAAAGATGCAATCGTCGTAGCCCACCAGAGCAATCCCACCACTGATTGAGTACAATTCAGTGGGGGACTTACGGTGAACTAGGTTAAATCGCAGGCGGTTTTTTTATTTTCAATCATCCTCATACTCAACCCAACTATTGGGAGTTTCTGACACCGCTACTTTAAGTTGCACATCTGCTGGGAGTCGTTTTTTGGTTTCGTCATAAATATACTTAGCAATCATCTCAGCAGTTGTTTCGTACTCAAGAGGTAAAACTTCGTTGAGGATGCAGTGATCAAGTCCCCCTTTGGAAACATCTTGCTTTGCCCAGCGTAAAGTTCTAAAATCAGCCACCATCACTGGGTGTGGACAATATTGAGAAGAATGTAGCTTCAATGCAGTTGCTTCGATTCGCACCGTATAATTATGCCCATGCATCCGACCGCAGGGGCCATCGTAATCTTTAATGTAATGGGCGCTGTTAAACGAGAATTCAGTTACTAGTTTCCATTTGGGCATTTAATATTGCCTCGCAGCTGTTCAATCTAGACCAATACCATCATTTTCACTCACCAATAATTTACCTTCACCGCTATACATCCAGACAAAACCCTCTCCACCACTTTTGCCAAAATGACCTAATTTGCGATAATCTTCCTCAATACCCTTTGTGTATCCTTTCACCATGTCATAGTCAGCAATCAAAATTTCTCCTCTGCTGAGTTCAATCACTCTGGCTGGTGATGTAGTACCTGTTAACACACGAGCAATTTGTCCAGGTAGAGCTTTTATAGCCAGTCTCCATTTACCGTCACCAGAGCCTGCAATTTGTCGGAATTTTAATCTTTTGGCTCCGATAACTACATTATCCGAACAAAACTGGAAGATACCATCATCAAATTCCCATTGCTCTGGCTCTGACAAGTCAACAGATGTGTAATTTAAAAAATATCCTTTTTGTCTAGGCTCAAGGTAAACCATACCAGTGCCTTGATACACGGGTGCGTTGTAGTCAATCTCCGTTCTCAAGGCTACCCACATATCTTTCAAACGGTTATCTGTTTTGTAAACACCATAATTTAATTTACCGATGCACCTGTGCAATGATCCTTTTTGAATGATCACTCCAGAGTTTTCGAGTCTGATTTCTACTTGCTGAACAAATGGAATATCTTTTGTTGGATGGTAATATCTGTTGGTTTCTTTATTAATGTTATTTTGTAAATACCATAAATCTGTTGGTTCTAAAATATTAACTTGATGTTGCATTCTTATACGTCTCTAATCATTATTTAAATAGGTGTATTCATTTTTTCAGTATTTGTCAATAAATTTAATTTTTATTAATTTTACAAGTTTTTATTTCATTGAAAGGCCAGATCCCCGACTTCGCAGAAGTTGTCGGGAATCTTGTTGTTCACGTTGGCGCAGCCTGAGTGTAACCCTTTCGGAAGAAGTTCCCGAAGGGTAGGGCTTATGATTTAGGAATGCTATAACTCTGTTCTAATTAATTAAACAATCGTTAGACATATAAAAATATATCCTCTTTCTCACCTGGTATATGCATATAACTCTGTCCCATGAAAGGGAATTCATTATTACCTGAGCAAGAAGAGTTTATTACCTAATAATAATAATCTTAGACTTGAAGCTCATTCAAATCTGATCATTATCCAAGTTCATTTTGCATAAATTCAATTTAATATATTTTGTCTTGTTTCAATAAAAAGACAAATCGGAACTTGCTTAAATCAGTTAAGTAGGTAGGTAAAAATAAACTCAACTATGTAAGTAACAAAATATAAAATACTTGAAACCCTTGCGATGGCTTTGCTTAGCGCAATGACATAGTTATAAATTTTCCCGCCTACCTACTTAATAGCTGATAACTGATAACTGAATAAATTTTAAAAAGGAGTCTTGAATTATGGCTGAAAGTAGCGACAAGAAAAATAATATAAACCCAAACAAAGACATATTCAAAGGTCTTTGGGAAGCAAAAGTAGTAATTGCCATCGCACTATTAGCTGTGTTTGTGAGACTTTCCTATACGAATGAAGAACTGTCAATTAATCCTAATGCACAACTTGTGACTACATCCGAAGTAGTTAACTATCCTGATCAATTGATTGGCAAAACTGTAACAGTCAGAAGTAGAGCACTGCAAAAAGTTGGTTTAACTTCCTTTACAGTCAGCGATCGCAGATTTTTTGGTGGTGCTCCAATATTAGTTATAAATGCTTCTGGTCGGTCTTTCGATTTACCAGGCGATCGCGAAAACGTGATTCAAGTCACTGGTGAAGTTCATGACTTGGCAATTTCCGAAATAGAACAGCAATACAATCTCAGTCTCCAAGACCAATATTACCAAGATTACGTCAATAAGCCTGTAATCATTGCCAGAGATATCAGACTAGCACCAGATGCAAATGCAATTACTTTGAGATAACTATAAACTCTGCGTTACATAAAGCGATCGCACTTAATTCAAAAGAGTATAGGAGAATAGGGGTGTAGGGAGCCAGTGCGTTGCGCGTGCTAAGAGCGTTGTAGCACCTGGCGTGTGTAAAGTGTTTTTCCCCTACACCCTTAAACTCTTACACCCCTAGTTTAGGTTGACAAATGACTCAAGACATGCACCGCGAATTTGCCAACCGTGATGAGTTGGTAGCTTACTTGCGCGAACAATTTCCTCAAGCCGCAGAACGGGATGATCACATCAGTCAAACAGTTGGTGGACGTCAAGCTGCTGAGAAAGTACTGCAAAAAGTAGACCCAGCTAAATACACAAAAACACGTAATTTTTTTACAGGTGCAGTCACCCGGCTTTCTCCCTATATTCGTTATGGGGTTCTTAGTTTGCGTGAAATACGAAATAATGTGCTTGATCGCGTGCAAAACCAAGATGAGGTCACTAAACTAATTAACGAGTTAGGTTGGCGTGACTACTGGCAACGCCTGTATATTAAGCTGGGAAGTACCATCTGGCAAGACCAAGAAGAATATAAAACAGGCTATACCCCTAGCAAGTACGCGCCGGAATTACCCGAAGATATCAGACAAGGTACAACAGATAGAGTATGTATCGATAGTTTTAGCAAAGAACTGCGAGCAACAGGCTATCTTCATAACCACGCCCGTATGTGGTTCGCAGCTTATATCATCCATTGGCGGCGTATCCAGTGGCAAGTTGGAGCTAAATGGTTTCTCGAACATCTTTTAGATGGCGACCCAGCTAGTAATAATATGTCATGGCAATGGGTAGCCAGCACCTTCAGCCACAAACCGTATTACTTCAACCGTGAAAACTTGGAACGCTACACAGAAGGTGTTTATTGTCGCCAATGTCCTCTTTACGGTCATTGTGATTTTGAGGGAAGCTATGAAGAATTAGAACAACGACTATTTCCCAAGGGAGAATTTAGCAAAAAACCCAATAGTCAAAGTTGGCAAAAAGGTAAGAAAAGACAGTAGAAACCAAGCTTATAGAACCTCGTGGTAAGCGTAAAACTCAGAGGCTTCAGCCCTGAGATATAAGCGACTCAAGCGACTTTAGCGCTCTTTTATTACTCTTGCCAGATTAAAATATGGAACCTTTGTCTAGATAGGGTTTTGCTCTTTGAAATTAGTTTGGGGATTCCCATTGGTATGCGATCGCCAACTTCCTCACTACAGATGACTTTCATCATCAAGCCTCGATTATTATTTCACCAGAGACATAAAAGAGCGTTAGTCGCCGTAGTCTTTTCAGTATCTTCACACAGTTATTATACCGATGTGTTAGCATAATAGATGTAGTTGGTTAGGTCGAAACCAGTTGCTTCGGAACTCAATTCAATGGCTCGTCAATCTGCCTCTGAACGTGCTTGGAGTGCAGTTGCTCGGTTTTACGAGAATTGCAAGAAGAAAGTTAAAGGTAAAAAAGGATATCCAAAGTTTAAGAAAAACTGCCGTTCTGTTGAATACAAAACATCAGGATGGAAGCTTTCACAAACTCGTAAAGCTATAACTTTCTCAGATAAAAAGGGAATAGGAACCTTAAAGTTAAAAGGAACCTACGACTTGAACTACTACGACATCAAACAGATTAAGCGTGTACGATTAGTGCGTCGTGCTGATGGATATTACGCTCAATTTGCGGTTGATGTTGATGCTAGGGTTGAAACACAACCTACAAATCAAGTAGTTGGTATTGATTTGGGGCTGAAGTATTTCATTGCTGATCACAAAGGCAATGTAGAACAATCACCCCAGTTTTACCGCAAGTCTGAAAAACAATTAAACCGTGCTAATCGCAAAAAATCCAAGAAGTTCAGCAAGGATAAAAAGAAGTCTAAACAACGTCAATCTAACAACTACCACAAAGCGAAGATACGATATGCTCGGAAGCATTTAAGAGTAAGTAGGCAGCGAAAAGAGTATTGCAAGCGTGTTGCATACTCCGTCATCCAATCTAACGATTTGGTAGCTTATGAAGACTTAAATGTCAAAGGCTTGGTACGTAATCGTCATCTGGCTAAATCGATATCTGATGCTGGTTGGTCAACTTTTAGGTCATGGTTAGAATATTTTGGTCACAAATATGGGAAGGTCACAGTTGCTGTTCCTCCCCACAATACAAGCCAAAATTGCTCTAACTGTGGCTTGAAGGTGAAAAAATCTCTGTCTACCAGAACTCATGTTTGTCCACATTGTGGATATATCGAAGACAGAGATGTCAATGCAGCAATCAATATTTTGAGACTAGGTCTCAGTACGGTAGGGCATACCGGAACTTACACTTGGGGAGATTTACCCTCTTGGGCGATTGGTGTAAACCTGTCGTCTAACGGCGAGTCACTGAACCAAGAATCCCCGTGTATGCGCGACCGGGGAGTGTCAATTCTTTGATTGCTGTGCTACTTGCTCGACTACTTCTACAGGCAAGTCTAACACTTGAGCGATCGCTTGCGAACTCAGCCCAAGCTGTATCATTTTTGGTATAGCTTCTAACTGGGTTTTTTGCTTACCATCTTCTAAGCCTTATAGAAGATGGTATCGGTTTTCACATAAGTTGCAATAAAGTGTAAATAATAGCCTACTACTTTGTGGGATAATACGCGATCGCTCACATCATCCAACATCAAAAACCCTGTCACAGCATTGCTATAACAGGGGGAATTTTTATACTTTGATTTTGGCTAATCCAAAATCAAAAATCTAAAATCCAAAATTAACTGAGCCATTCTAAAACCGCTTCTTCCTTAGTGTTGGTGTTGCGTGATGGGGTTTCACGATTAAACTTCATGTGAATTGAGCGATTTTGCTCACCATCAGCTGCAACAGCCATGATGGGGTAGTCAATCAAACCATCTTGGAAGGACATCTGGAAGCGGAATGTTCCATCTGGATTTAGCTTAATGGGACGACCGCCGATTGTAACAGTTGCATCAGGTTCGGTTGCACCATAAACAATTAACTCAGCATCTGCAATCAACCAGAACTGGCGTGGACGCACAGGTACGGCGGAAGCAGAGAAACCGACACCAGACATACCTGCACCAGACATGGTTAAGCCCGATACAGTTGGAACTGCCCACATACCTACACCAGAGGGGAAGACGTAGGAACTGATAGCTTGTTCTGGAGTAACTGAACTAGGAACGTGCTGCATTGAGCCAAACAAAGAACCAGCAACTCGCTGTGCTTCCGCAGATTCTGCCAAGCCAAAGATTTGATCGTAAATAGCGTTACCTGTAGCAGCAGCAGCAGCAGCAGCCTTTTTCGCAGGAGGAACCAATTCGTAGAAGGTTTTACTGCGTAATTCTTCTTCAAAGTTGACAGTAATGAAGACGTCTTCAATCCAATCAGATGGATATACAGGAGGAACGTGGACAGGAGTAGAACTAGCCAATACTAACCAGCGGCCATCAGCACAACGGTAGCCGATATCGATCACATAATCGCGATCGCTCACAGGAATTGGCAAATACCATTCCCGTGCTAGTTCATCGCAAGGATATTCCTGAATGCTGTGGGGACTTTGGTACTCCAAGTTGATGTCGGTGACATCATAAATCCGCAGCGCCAGTTGTTGTCCTCCTTGGCGTCGCAATTCTTCTTTGTGGTCGTTAGAAATATCCCAATAAGTGTAAGCCCATTGGGGATCACGAGGCATCAAGACAATACGGCTTTCACCATAGCCATCTGGTAACTCGCCAATTCCTTCGTCCACATCAGCCAGAGTACCACCACTAATATCTTCTTGACCCAATTCAAATTTTGCTGCTTCCACGGTTTCCTGTGCCTCCAATGAAAAAGATTGGCTGGGAGATGCTGTGCTACGCTCAATTTCTTGTATCGCTGCTAACAGCTGCGATTTACGCATTCGGCTATAACGAGAGACACTGTAAGAGCTTGCTACTTTACGTAACTGCCGCAATGTCATTTCTTCTAATGGTGGTCTTTCTTTTGCCATGATTTTGGCCTCCAGTCATTTGAAAGGTTAATAATGTACCCTTGTTTTTAAGTGGTTGATTCAATCCCATCCACTCCAAGTTAACTTTTGCTTCTCGACTCCTGCTCTACCTAAAATTTGCCTAAATTTCAGTTAGGTTTTTATTGTTTTTTTATATTGCGGGTCACTCCCTTTCAATTTCCTGTTATGCCAAAATCAGCATTTTTTAATTTTGGGAGTTAAGGAGTCTTTATGTAAAAAAATATTAACTGTTAACCTCCCCCTGGGATCAAGAGGTTGCCATGCTTGTTTTTAGTATTTTTACGAATTTATTAGTTATTTGGGGATCCTTTAGTCAATGTTTCATGACATAAGTCCTAAGAACAGCATAAAAAAGTCAAGCTTTAATGACATAAAGGCTATAAGTTAGTACTATGTCACCGTAAAGCTCTCCTTATTGTTATGAAAATTTGATAAAAAGAGCTTTTACTTAACATGTTGGGGATCGGGGATTCTCCTAAAGGTGATTCACTCACGTTCGGGGAAGAGATTTTCATTCTCTCGTTGTGGGCATAATTACTTAGGGAGATTTAATGGACTATTGCATTGTAGTTATGGCTACAGTCATCGCTACAAACTTTCTTATATTGTGTGTGTTTATTGATATCTTGCACCCAGCGACTAGAAGTCGCGGCTATACTACAGGACTCCTCAATTGGTAATTGGTAATTGGCCATTACCGCAAAATCCTACTCCGAGCTTGGTGTGGGATGAGCTTAAGTGCATTTGAAAGATTGTCATTAGTATGTCTTTTGTTTTTCCATTACCAATCTCAATCTTTTATTGCTACTTTGATTTTGTAACTATTGATATATTCCTTGTGTTAAAATGTTGCGACTTTATCATCTAATAATCGGTGTAGCTTTGTTGCTTTTACTACCATTAGGATTCAAAGTTACTAGTTCTGGTTCTTCTCAAAAGAGTGATTCTCCGAAAGTGGTGCAAACTTCTCGCACCTCCACTTCTAGTTCTAATGAAAACAATATTTGGAAAAAAATTGTAGAGAAAACCGCTAGTCCTAAAGGTTGGCAAGTATTACCTTGTGACGGTAATACTTCTTTATTATGCATTTCTGCAAATGGCCAACGTGTTGGTACGGTAGAGATATCAATTTTACCACTAGAAAAACAGCCGAATTTTCAAAAGTTTCTGACTCAAGCAGGTATTGATCTTAGTAAAAAGATAGACCACCAAAATCCTCAGTATCAAGCTCAACTATCATCAGCACTTAATGCTTGGGTAAATGAACATTACGCTGGATTAGAGAAAGATCGTCAAGGTAGTTATGGCGATCGCATTAGTTTTTCTAGCTATCCGTCTCAAAAAGTACAGATTGGTAAACTTGCTGGAGTTCGGTATGGCTTTGTTGGACTAAAGCGTCAAGGTGGAGTGAAAGAACAACATATAGGTTATGTTACCTTTGATGGCAAAGCACTTTATGTGATTGCTACTGCTTTTGATCCAACTTCCCAAACAGGTAAGTTTGATAAATTAGAACATTTGGCAGTTTTTGAACCTTATTTAGATGCGATCGCTTTAAATTTACGTCTACCCAATTCAATCTAAGTAAATCTGCGTAATAAATTAAATATTTGTAGTAAGCGCTACTCTGCAAGTAGCACTTATGATCACTGGAAGCATCGCAAATCTTCAAAAAAACCAGCCTGCGATTCAAATCGCAGTTTCTATTAGACATCTCCAGAAATTAAATATGCGTTATCCAGAAGCTTTGTAGAGACGTAGCACTGCTACGTCTCTACATTCTTTTTTACCAGATGTCTATTGTTTGATTTATATTCAGATTAATCAAAACAAAAATTATTTACTAATTCTTTATAAAGATGTTCTATCTGGTGCAATGTTAACCTCTTGCATTACGGAACCTGGCTCAAAAGATTTGGGGGTCGATGTTTCTTTTGATAATGTAGCAACAATTTTAGATGGAGCTACTTTTTGATTTTTGTCTTGCGAACGTTGCTTGTGCAGATATTCTTCTAATTTAGTTTGAGCAGTTGCATATACAGAAGAATTTTTCGGAACTTGCTGGAGGAAGTTTACAGCTGCGTTAAATTCACCTATTTCCGCTTGATTATAAGCTTGTTGTAACAGAAAAACTGCCCTGATATGCTGCTTTTTCTGGTACTCAGCTAATTTTTTTTGAACTAAATGATTAACAGAATTCTCTTGAGGAATTTGCCTAAGGTATTCTAAAGCAGTACTGAAATCTTTGCCAACAGCTTTTTCATAAGCTTTTCCTAATAAATTGTTTGTTTGTGTTTCGATTTTGGCTTTAGCTTGCTCAACGATTGGCTCTGTTTTTGATTGCCAATATAAGATATCAGGTATTTGAGAAGCAGCGTGTATAGCCTCTGACCATTGTTCCTGTTCTGATGCTTGTTTAGCTAATAAATATTGTTCAGTAGCAAGTTGCCATTGATTTTGCCATTCTTCAATTGTAGTTTGTGCTTCTGGATAAACATTACTGTTTAAGGGAATAGATTTTGCCAGAGCGATCGCTTCTTCCAAATCTCCATCTTGAAATTCTTCCGTTGCTTTGTGTAAAGTTTCTGTTTCAGAATAGGCTGGATAATTCATTAAAGAATATACACCAAGTCCCATCACTAAAGAATTAGCCAAGAGTCCTACTCTTATTCCCGTCAGCAGAGGAGGTGATTTCGGAGATAAATTTTCTCGAATAACACTAGGAACTTGCTCATCAGAATTTAGTGATGTAGCATTCTGTAAATCTGTTATCTGTGCTGGGTAATATTCCATAGACATTTGCTCCAGCACTCGCAATATTTCAGATGTTGACTGAAAACGATCTTTGTAGTTATAGCGGATCATTTGGCTGAGAATTGCAGCAAGATAATCGCTGACAGGAGTATGATAAGAACGCCAAAGAAACTCATTGCTACGAGGATCTATTTTTAATTGCAATGGGGACAAACCCGTTAAAGCCTGAATCGTAATCATACCCAAAGCATAGATATCACTATTGGGCTGTGTCTGATCGATAAATTGTTCTGGGGGAATATAACCTAATGAAGTTACAGGTACTCTATAGATTGGCAATACTGTATCTAGACCAAAATTTATTGGTTGAATAGAACCAAAATCAATAAGAACTAATTTACCATCACTGGCACGTCGAACTAAATTTTCTGGCTTAACGTCGCAGTGAATTACTCCTTGCGAGTGAACAAATTTTAGAATTTCTAATACATCTTTTAAAAATTGAATAATTTCGTATTCAGTCCATAAATAATCGGAACGTTGATTAATTGGTAACTCTGCTGTAAGTGCATGTCCTTCAATAAACTCTTGTACCAAATAAAAACGTTCGTTTTCTTCAAAACAAGCAATCAGTTGAGGAATTTGATCATGGTGTCCCAAATATCTTAAAGTTTCAGTCTCAGTGAGAAAGTGTAACCTCAACGATTGTAAATAGGCAGGTTGAGAGCTAGAAACCTTTAGTTGCTTAACGACATATTTAGGTTGATGTGGCTGTTCTACGTCAATTGCAACGTATGTTTGTCCAAACACACCAGCACCCAAACTTTGGACAATTTGATACTGTCCTTGTAGTAATTGACCGATCATGTGGTAGGCCATGAGCTGCTTATCTAAGTCACTATTTATATTTAGCTTTTCGGTAAATGCTCCCTGTTTCCGGAATTATTGCTCGGTAGATAGTTGAAGGCGTTAGTTCTATCAAACACCTTGAATAGTAGATATTACGTAGTAAAAAAAACTATAAATAATACACTATATCTGAGAAAACAATATGAGTATTATACATTGTCAGTATTTTTGAACACGACAAATTTTTTGCGTTCAGCCCTTCTCGTTTCTCCTTTTCTCCTGAGCAGGGCAAAATAGAGACAGGTATGACCTAAGGATGCTTGCCTGAGACACTGGATGGATAACCGCGATATTGGTAGATACGAGTTGAGCGCTTATTGTACCGATTGCAAACTCTCGACATCTTCTGATTCTGATCAGGATAAGTCTGCTAGGCAATAAACGTGGGAGAATGTCAATCCCCAATAGCTATTCTTGGACAAAAAGTGTGTAGTTCTTTTTGATCTGAGAATTAAAGGTTGCTACCCAAACTTTGTAAGTTCCTGCTTTCCAGTCTGTGTCGTCGATGCTGGCATCTTTATTATCACCTGTATCATCACCACAGCGAATAGTGTTATTGTCTGGCCCTTGAATAAGTAAGGTGGTATCGTAGCCACCACTATTTACCAGTATTTTTAAGTGGGAAAAGTTTTTTTCCAAAATTAAGATGTGGTCTGGGGTCGGATCGGCAAAGCCAATACACGCTTTTTCATGCCGATCGCGGTTACTAATTGCTGACAACGAATAAGACCCACCAGTATAACCTGTTACTGTCCCTTGTGCTGGCTCAAAGCGAGGCGATAGAGTAATGTTACCGAAGTTAGCAGTGTCTGTCGATACGGACAATGCGGGGAGAAATGTCAGTATAGCTAAAGTCCAAACTCCTCTTAAAAGAAGTCGGGGGCAACGTTTATCCATAGAAGCCCTCAAGAATAGATGATAGTTATATTCTATACTTAAATTCTAGATAGAATAACTTTATAGTTATTTAGTGGTGTGCCACATTAGAAGGTGACACAATGGGACATTGTGCATTGGACATTGGGAATAGCCAACAACCAACAACCAACAACCAACAACCAACAACCAACCACTAACAACCAACAACCAACAACCAACAACCAACAACCAACAACCAACAACCAACAACCAACAACCAACCACTAACAACTAACAACCAACAACCAACAACCAACAACCAACAACCAACAACCAACAACCAACAACTAACAACTAACAACTAACAACCAACAACCAACTACTAACTATTTACTTAATTGAAAGAACACGCCACCTTTGAATATTTCTGTGTCGCTACTGTAACTACTTACGGTGAGCGATCGCAGATTCTCGAATATGGGTTTTGCTAGTATTTCTGCTAGTCTGAGAATTGGGATTTGATTTTCTAATATTTCTCGACTTTTTGCCCAATCTAGATAGATGTAACCTTGGTTTTGTTGGGGAATAGCAGCAATACTATTTTTAAATTGGCGATCGCTCATTAAGGAATTGTTCTTAGCATTGAGAACTTCATTCATTGTTTCGAGGTTGGAAGCAAAAATTTCGTAATTTCCTTGGCTAATATGCACTCCTGAAACTTTCGCTTCAATGGCGTATTTTTCTCGCTGTTGAGGATCAGTGAATTTTGTAGCTTTTAATTGTGTCCAAGCGGAGATTTTTTGCTGATCTACATCAAAAGTATTGAGTGATAATCCCTTTGAGGATGCAATTTCATCTAAATGATAAATTCCTGCTGGTGTGGTTTCAGTTTTTTCGACTACAAACACAAAATCAGGATTTGTTTGTTCCGGACGAGATAATAATCCGATGGCGTATTCTCCTTGTACCCAACTAAAAATATCTTCTTTTAAGTCGATTTCTGAATCTGTTTGTACATCCACCACAGGTTTGACTAAATTAGAAACAGCATCTTTTTTTGAGCTGGATATGGCTACTTTGAATTGTTGCCAGACTTGAGTTAAATTGCTGTTAGGTAAACTACTCAAATTTGTGCCAGCGATCGCCAAACCTGCTGAGACTGGAATATATTTTAATGCTCCTACAGGTTGAGATACTTGCTCTTGAGGAGGTGCTGTTTCGGCTTGTGCGAGTAAGCTAGTTTCTGCTAATAATCCTTTGTTGGATAAAACTAAAGACACTATTTCGCTGTCATAAATTGCTGATTCTGGCAGTTGTAAACTTTGCCATTGAGCAATATTAGGAAGATTAAGGAATGCTGTAGCTAATGCACCTTTGGGTATTTGTTTAATGGCTTCCTGGTATTTACTAGAGGTAGTTATATTGAGATCAGGAGCTTGGACATTATTAATTGCTTCTCGTAGTACCTTGAGATCATTGGCAAACAAAACAAAATCATCACCAATAGCAGCACCAGCCAAAGAATTTTGGATTTTAGATTTTGGATCTACTTCTTGAGAGTCAGAAATCAGCTTGATACCTTCGTATTTTTCTGTGGTTAAGTTTGATCCAGCGATCGCTCGTTTGGAAAACAACAAATCCACAAATTCGCGGCTTTTCTCTGGATTTTTGGTTGCTAGTGCCATTAAATACCCTGGTTGCTGTCCGTTGCTAGGATCGCGATCGATGTCTTGGGTAGTGACAGCTAAGGTAATTTCATCTCCCAACCAAGGTTGAATGTCTTGTTTGTAATCTATCCCTGTGTTGGCTAATAAGCTGGTTTTAAGTTTGGATAATTCTCCTTCACGTTCCAATGCTTGTAATTTATCAGGATTGACTAGCATCGATATCATCACTGGTGCTTGTTGGGATACGAAAATAGCCGCACCAGGCTCTTCTCTAGTTCTACTGATTCCCACGAGAGAATTTGGACTAGATAAGCCACTACAACCAGAGATCGTGGTAAATAGCAGCATCAGCGAAATAGCTACTAGGGAACGAAAGAATAAGCTTTGCTTCATTTAATTTTGTATTGCTTCAAATTCTCTAAGTATTTATTCCTGGTCAAGATGCACATTTTCTGCAAACATAAATAATATCCAGGAAATATCTCGGAAGTTACGTAAAAACTTTATTACAATTCATTCCTGGATGATACAAATCACCGACGAAAGTCAGCAGTTTGAAGTATGAAGGTAATGGTCAGTAGTTGAATATCTTACCTTTTTTATCTTTCATACTTGCTTCGGTTAATCCAAAATCTCAAATCCAAAATCTCAAATCCGATGACAGGTCAACCCATTACTCAAATTAGTGTAGAAGAACTTGCTCAACATTTGTCAAAAAAGGAGCCTAATCTTCAGCTTGTGGACGTGCGTGAACCGCAAGAAGTCGCGATCGCTCACATTGAGGGTTTTGTTAACTTTCCTCTCAGTGAATTTGCTGTTTGGGAGAATGAAATCTATGCCCGTTTAGATCCACATGCTCAAACCCTGGTACTTTGTCATCATGGCATTCGTTCTGCCCAGATGTGTCAGTGGCTGGTGAATCAGGGCTTTACAAATGTGAAAAATATTTCTGGTGGTATTGATGCCTATTCAATGTTAGTTGATTCTTCAATTCCTCTGTATTAACCGAGCATGACGATTGTCTATTTGTCATTAGTCATAAGTAAGGGTTTCGATGGTTGAAAATAATAATTTGTGTAAAGATAAGTAAATATAGTGGTTACTGTTAATAAGTTTGCAGTGAGCAATTTTTCACATGTATGTCAAGTTATTGTAAAAATAATTTTCTCAAAGTAAAAATTATTTTTGTTGTAAGTAAGTCGGCACAAATAAACCTAACTAGTGAGCCAGCGCGGTCTACCCTACACCGAAGCTGCTTCGCATCTATGGGGGTTTCCCTCATGTAGACGCGCCTTCTTCGGCTTCTCATATGAGTACCCGTAAGGGTTGGAGCCGTGATTTGTCATTGGTAAGGGTTTTAAGCTTGTTTACTTTTCGTAATAGAGTTATGTTTATTCCTGCCGACTTACTTAACGTATTTTTAGATACTTCAATAATTTCCTATTTTGCTTAACTAATAATAATGCTTTTTGCTTCTCATCTTAAGAAATTTTTGTTTTTCAAAAACTAATTAAAATTTTGCTTTGGTAAACTTTAAGGTATGGAAGTCCAGCTAACCAATCGTCAACAGCACATTCTTTGGGCTACGGTACGTCACTACATCGCCACAGCAGAGCCTGTTGGTTCCAAAGCTCTGCTAGAAGAATACAATCTGGGTGTGAGTTCAGCAACAATCCGTAACGCCATGGGCGTGTTAGAAAAAGCTGGGCTACTTTATCAACCACATACTTCTGCTGGGCGAGTACCTTCCGACTCTGGCTATCGGATTTATGTTGATCAGTTGATTACACCTTCTGATACTTTAGCTAGAAAAGCAGAAGAAACACTACAAACGTGCCTGAACTGGGAAGATAGAGGTCTAGAAAATCTATTGCAAGGCGCAGGCCAAATTTTAGCGACTTTAAGTGGCTGCATCAGTCTGATTACTTTACCACAAAATGTTAGCGCGCTGTTGCGGCATTTGCAATTGGTGCAAATTGAAGTCGGACAAGTAATGTTGATTGTAGTTACAGATAGTTATGAGACACACTCAGCATTATTAGATTTGCCACCAAAAGCTAAAGACACACAACCTGACCCAGAACTGATGGATCGGGAATTGCAAATTGTTTCTAACTTTTTAAATAGCCAATTACGGGGACGCAGTTTGTTAGAAGTAGCTAGCCTGGATTGGAGTGATTTAGATCGAGAATTTCAGCATTATGGCGAATACTTAAAAATTTCCTTAGCAGAATTTAGTCGTCGTAGCTTGACGCCAGGAGTGACACAAATAATGGTGCGTGGGATGGCTGAAGTTTTGCGACAACCAGAATTTTCGCAACTACAACAGATGCAAACTATCATCCAACTATTTGAGGAAGAACAAGAGCAACTGTGGCGATTGATTTTTGAGGAAAATGAGACAGAGGAAGTGGGTAAACCACGAGTAACAGTGAGGATTGGTGCAGAGAATCCTCTTGAACCAATTCGCAATTGTAGTTTAATTTCTTCCACCTACCGTCGTGGTTCAGCACAGGTAGGGAGTGTGGGAGTTTTGGGACCAACACGCCTAGATTACGAAGGAGCGATCGCACTAGTTGCTGCTGCTGCTGAGTATTTATCAGAGGCTTTCAGTGATCTCAATCCTTCTTGAGAAATATTTTTCAAATTGGTATGAATTAGCAACTAGCTGTTTTATTTCCGGATTTGGGTAAAACAGAGTTGGTGTTATTGTTCAGTACTATAGTTTTTTAAATTTACATTTATTTATGCGTCGATTTTTAAGTGTTCTTACCTTAGTGACATTAATACAATCCTTTCCAGTCGTAGTTTCCGCCCAAGCTCAATCACAAGCGAAAAAATCATCTGATCCAATTCAAATGGTAGTGGCTGCGAATTGGATGACCAACTATCCAGATAATAAATTTCATTCTGATAGAATAATCAGTCGAGCAGATTTAGCCTCAATTATGGTCAAAGCATTTCGACTAGAGAAACGACAAGCAGCCAGTAAAGAAAATATTGTAATTTCAGATGTCTCATCCTCTCATCCGGCATATAAAGATATTCAAACTGTCTTAAAAACAGATATTATGAAAGGCTATCGGGGTAATTTGTTTTTCCCGAATCAAAGAGTCACAAGGGCAGAAGCTTTAGCTATTTTTGCTCAAGCCTATGGTGTATTTCAATTTCCTGATGAGACTGTTAATGAAATTCTAGCTCCTCATCGTGATGCAAGCACTATTCCTTCTTGGGCAAGAAAAGCGATCGCTACAGTAGTAGCCGAAGCATTTGTGAATACAGATACCCAAGGAAATCTTTACCCGTTAAAACCTATGACTCGTGGTGATATGGCTTATGTACTGAGTAAATATCTGCAAAGACAAGCACGAGATGCAGAAATCCCAGATGCACCGCCTGCACCTCCTCAGCCTTAGTTAATGCTAGGTTAATTGCTTCTTTGCCTCTTGACTACATTGTAATACAATTGTAGTATATAATCCGGAGCTACACATTCATGCTCTTGGACAGTGTGCATCATGGCAAATTTTAGAGATATTCTCAATTACTTTCGTCCCTACTGGAAGCTGAGTGTTTTCAGTATTGCAGCTACCAGTGTTTACGAGATTATCGATTTGGTCGTACCGTATGCGATCGGGCAGATTTTGAATGTGTTGTCTAATCAACCATTAGATAAGCCATTGACAGCAGCGATCGCCACATTCGCAAACATTATCAATTACCCAGTCAATCAGCTTCTATCTTTGGGTGTATTGCTGGGTTTAATTTTTATTGTCACCGTGGTGAGAGCGCCGACACAACCTTGGTTAACTAATTGGTATCATTGGGATATTGCCTTAAGATCGCGTCGAGATCAACATCAAAAAGCGATTGAAAAGATTCTCACCTTACCCCTAGAATTTTATGACGAAAATAACCCCGGACGCATTGCTGGGCGAATAGCAAGAGGTATCGCCAACCACACTTGGACTTATCCCGAAATCGCTGGACAGATGATTCCGAAGCTGTTTCGGGTTTTGGGAATTTTTGTATTTATCTGGTTTGTGGAGTGGCGAATCGCGATTTTGTACTTAATATCCTTTGTGGTTATTCTTGGCTTTACCTTGAAAAATTTAAAGCGCCTAGTTTGGCATGATAACCGTTTGGATAAATATGGAGAAGGGACAGAAAGTCGGACTTCGGAAATTATCAGCAACATTAAAACAGTAAAAGCTTTTGCGACAGAAGCCAAAGAACTAGAACGACAAAAAGTTCGTTTAGAACGTGAATTCACTGTAGTGGATTATCGCATCCACAAAGGTTACGTCAAGCTGAATACCAAGCAAAGAACTGTCATTCAGTGTTGCGTGTTTGTGATCTTAGGTTTGACGCTAGTAGAAACAGTCGCTGGTAGGATTTCTCTGGGTCACTTTATCATGACCTTAACTCTTTCCAGCATGGCTTATGCGGAGTTGGAACCAGTTAGCATATTGGTGGAAATGTTTGCTCGTCGCTATAGTTCTATGGTGCGGTTTAACGAATTTCTGCAAGAACCATCCGGAGTTGATTCGGTTGGTCTTTTGGAGAAACCGCAACCAGATTCTGCTTATCAATTTACAGGGAAAGTAGAGTTTTCCCACGTTAGCTTTGGCTATGAACCTCAACGGCCTGTTTTGCAAGATATCAATTTCTTGATTGAACCATATCAAACAGTCGCATTGGTTGGGCGATCAGGTTCGGGTAAATCTACTTTGGTGAAATTATTATTGCGCTATTTTGAACCAAATGCAGGTCAAATTCTGATTGATGGTCAAGATATTCGCACTTTAGATGTGGGGAATTATCGCCGCAGACTAGCAATAGTTCACCAAGAAGTAGATGTTTTTAACGGAACTGTCTTGGATAATCTCAAGTATGGTCGGTCAGATGTCACCTTTGACCAAGTTGAAGAAGCCTGTAGAATTGCCAGACTTGATGAAGTGATTCAGAATTTACCCCATGGTTATTACACACTGGTAGGTGAAAGGGGTGTGAGGTTGTCTGGTGGACAAAGACAGCGCCTGGGAATTGCTAGGGCGTTACTAGTAGAACCAGATGTGCTGGTTTTTGACGAAGCGACTTCTAGCTTAGATTATGAGTCTGAGCGTTCTATTCAATTAGCAATGCGATCGCTCCAAGGAACTCGTACCACAATTGTGATTGCTCACCGCTTGAGTACAGTCAGAGAAGCTGATCACATCGTGGTTCTAGATCAAGGCAAAATCATAGAAGTCGGTAATCACGAACAACTTCTGCGTCATGGTGGTATTTACCATCGCTTGCACGCACTGCAAGAAACTGGTGAATTAACTTGAAAATGGGTGTGGGGGTGTAAGGGTTATAGGGGTGTAGGAGGAGTCCTATTTTCATGCTTGGCGGGGAAATTTTTTCAATAGAACTGTCTTGAAAAAAGGGACTGAGAATTGGGGACAAGGGAGACAATTGACCAAATTAATTTTTTTTGAAAAAAAGCTTGTAAATTTTAAAACCTTGTGCTACCATTCTTAATCGTGGGTCTCACGGGTCGGTGTCCGAGTGGTTAATGGAGACGGACTGTAAATCCGTTGGCTAGCGCCTACGCTGGTTCAAATCCAGCCCGGCCCACCTGCTAAAATTAAAAATGTAAAATTATAAGTTAAAAATTTAGTTTTACATTTTTAATTATGAATACATTAATTTTGCCCGTGTAGCTCAGTGGTAGAGCACACCCTTGGTAAGGGTGAGGTCATGAGTTCAATCCTCATCACGGGCTTTTTTATTTTAATAAAATTTTGTAGCTGAAACCCTTGATATTTAAGAGTTTCAGCTTTTATCAATGGTAATGACTATTCTTAAGAATTAATTCCAAATTGAGTATCCAAAATCTAAATAGAATTGGGAGTATGGCATCTCAAAATGAAGTTAAAAAATATCTAGCTTACTGGTTTCAGTTGGGCAAAAAAGTCATCATCAATAATGGTGTAGAAGCCTTGTTGCCCAAGTCTGTTATTGCTGGCGATCGCTATAGTGACGAGTTTGAAGAATGCTGGCAGACAATTATTTCTGAAGAAGCAGATGATTGCTATCTTGAAGGTACAACTGAAACTATTGCTGAACTGCTAACATCCCATTGGGAAATGTATCCCTGTTCGCGTTGTACAATGCCTAAACCTTTGCGAAATATGGGTATGCCTGCTGAGTCATGTCCATGCAATGATCTATCTGACTGGCCAAATACAGAAGTTCCTCTTCCTAGAGATCCTGTGAACAGTCAAGTACAGTTAAAATTGATTCGCGATCGCATTGCAAAAATCAATGAACTTTCTCATTAATTTTTAAAATATTCTCCAATTTGTTTGATATTTTTAATTCTAGCGAACCCGGTTTATGAAAAACCGGGTTTCTGTTTTGGTTGATATGTACTTTTGAGAGATAGCATGTCTCACGGTAAACTCCCTCTAAATAGCACGAAAATACAACTCTTCCTAGACCCCTAAACCTTTACATCCCCAGACCCATTTTCAAGATAACAAACTGTCAAATTTCCATGCCACTATATAAAATGAAGCACCAAATTTCAGTGAGTAGTTAAAGGAGGGCGAGTATAACGCTGTGCAAATAACATTCTTAGGGACGAGTTCCGGTGTACCAACGCGATCGCGTAATGTTTCCAGTGTCGCTCTGAGATTACCTCAAAGAGCAGAGTTGTGGCTATTTGACTGTGGCGAAGGTACTCAGCACCAACTTTTACGGAGTGAACTCAAAAGTAGCCAACTTTCCCGAATTTTTATTACTCACATGCACGGCGACCACATCTTTGGTTTAATGGGTCTGCTAGCTAGTTGTGGTTTAGCAGGTAATGTCGAACGTATTGATATATATGGTCCACCTGGATTGAATGAATATTTGCAATCAGCCTTGCGCTACTCTCACACACATTTTTCTTACCCTGTCAAAGTTCATGCTGTCCGTCCAGGGTTAATTTATGAAGATGACGAGTTTACAGTCACCTGTAATTCTTTGCATCACCGGATTACTGCTTTTGGCTACCGTGTCGCCGAAAAAGACCGAGCGGGACGCTTTGATATTGAAAAAGCCAAAGCTCTAGGAATTCCCTCTGGGCGCGTTTACGGTCAACTCAAACGTGGTGAAACCGTTACTCTACCCGATGGAAGAGTATTTAATGGCGCAGATTTTAGTGGTCCAACAGAAATCGGACGCAAAATAGCCTACTGTACAGACACAATTTATTCTGAGAACGCAGTGGAATTAGCACAGGATGCAGATGTATTAATCCACGAAGCAACCTTTTCTCACCAAGATGCTGAGATGGCTTTTCAGCGTCTACATTCTACATCTACTATGGCAGCGCAAACAGCCTTAACTGCTGGGGTACATCGCTTAATTATGACTCATTTTAGTCCTCGTTATGCTCCTGGAAATGGTATAGAGTTAAAAGATTTACTTGAAGAAGCCCGTGCTATTTTTCCCCATACAAGCATGGCTTATGATTTCATGACTTATGAAATACCTAGACGACGAGAAATAGAATTAGTCTCGACTCACTCACGAAGTTAGGTAAATCCCATCAGTTCTGGTTCGTGGGCGATCGCTTTACCAGCCAACGATGCAAAATCACCATGATCATCACTAAAGGAATCATCAAAACTGGAATAATCCCCAAATCAACACGATCTGCAACAGCGCCAACACCAGCTGGAATTCCCGCAGCCCCCAAACTAGCAACACTTGTCATAAAACCAATTCCCGCCGGTACAATTGCAGTAGGTATTCGTTGCGGCATTAACCAAATTGTCAGTGGAAAAATGGGAGCCAAAGCAAAGCCAATAATCGGTAAACTGAATAATTGTTTCGGTAGCAACCACCAAGCAGTTAAACCTAATCCTAGCAACATCAAAGCACTATCCAAAGTACGGACTGCACCGAGATATCTTACTACACGCCCCGTAGCTAAACGTCCCAAGGTTAGCCCCAACCAATAAGCGCTGACACTGTAGCCTGCAAGTATTTTCGGCGTCCCTCGACTTACTGTCTGGACACTGTAAGCCCAGTTACCAACTGAGGCTTCTGTACCTACGTAGACTAACAATAATAATCCAGCCAACAACACTGTCGGTGTTCTCAAAGCTACAGTTAAGTTAGCTGTTGCACTCGTATCTATAACACTAGTTCGCTTAGTAAGTGGTCTATAGTTATACACAATAGCCCAGAGCATCCCCGGTATTGTTAAACCAACAACGGTAGCAATGACAAAATACACACCCCGCCAATTGACGTTCATTGCTAGCAGTGTTGTAGCTACAGCAGGGCCTAGCAAGGCTCCAACACCATAAAAAGCGTGGAGTAAACCCATTAAATCAGCATTACTTTGGTGACTAGAAATGTAAGTATTGATACCAGCATCAATCAAGCCAATTCCTAAACCCAGGAGTGTACCTGCTGCAACCATTAATAACCAGTAAGGAGAAATAGCATAGATCACAAGGGCGCAGGTCAGACAAAAAGACGCTAATAATAACATCCGCGCCAAGCCAATACGACTGCTAAGAAGACTGCTAGTTAGTGCAGCAAATATGTAACCAGAAACTTGGCTGAGAAAAAGTAAGGTGATAGTTGCAGAAGTCAGATTGAATGTTGCTTGGATCGAAGGAATAAGAACACCCAAGCCTCCCTCAGCGATACCAATTGCAATAAAAGCGTAGAAAGATAAAGCTACACCAATCGAGCTTGGATGGTTGAAAAGCGATCGCAATTTAGAAACCATAAATCCTGATGTTGCTCGCCTTACTTATTTTAAGAATGACTTGTTGCAAGTAGCGATCGCTATTCTTAGTACGGCAACTTTAAATACTTTTAAGTACGTAATAATACTGAGTGAATTTGATCTTGTTTAAAATAAAATGAGCAAAATGATAAATAGGATACAGTTTTTTGCTGCCAATTTAAGGTTTGATACCTAATTATCAAGCTATTATCAATATCTTAATATCAGGCTAGAGGCGCGATTGCAAAATCCACAGAAGATTCAAGTAGGAAACGTTGTTCTGATTCTGTATCCGGAGTATGTCGCCGGAAAAAAGGGAGTTGTTTGCGCTCAAGAAGTGATTATCAACAAAAAGATGAGCGATCGCTGGATCATTCAAATAGAGTCTGAAAATATTGTGGTGTCGCTCAATCCAAATGAGTTTAAATTGACCGAAGAAAGGCAGAGAGCAGAAGGCTGTGGACGCAGAGCAGCTTTTAAAGATAGGCAGAAGGAATAAATTATATTTTTATGAAGGTTTGCGACTTTTGGTGTTAGGAACTAACACTTCTGCCCAAGGAGGGGACGTAAGACCAAAGTCTTCTGGACGTAAAAAATCCACGAAGTCTCAGGCAATCCCCAATGAGTTGGGAAGCCTACACTGTCAGTGTAGGTAGTTCACTCTCTGCTACTTTCTTTTCAATCCAACAACATTAATCGTAACGGATCTAAACGCACATACCACGGCATAGGCTTGTCTTTGAATGTTGCCCATTTTTCCTTGAAAACTTCTGCTTGCAGATGGTAATCATGATCACCAGTAGGAGAGGAATGCAACTTCAAGAACAACGTCATCCGGTGGGGTGTTTCAGTTGCTCTTACCAGCCAACACCTGAAAGTATTATTTTGATTAAAGTCATTGGTAAAGGCAATTTGATGAGCGCGAATGCCCACATGAGATAATTCATCGGGAATAGTTTCAACTACCTGTAAATTACAACCCCAGTCCATAGCTTCTATTTGCTCAGACTCAACAGCTACAGCTGTTGAGAAATTTTTGCAGCCTGTTAACTGAGCAGATGTAACTGTAACAGGTCGTTCAAACACATCATATCTTGTACCATGCTGAATTATCTTACCATCCTCGATCACTAACAAATTAGGACAGACCCGGTAAGTTTCTTCGATGCTATGTGTTACAAACAGGGTAATACCTTGGTAATCAGCCAGGGTTTCTATCATCTGTTGTTCTAGTTGACTACGCAAAAAAGTATCAAGCGCGGAAAACGGTTCATCTAATAGTAATGCTTCTGGTTGACTAGACAAAGCCCGTGCGATCGCCACTCGTTGCTGTTGTCCTCCAGAAAGTTGACTTGGATAGCGATCGCCAAAACCCGACAATTGCACATCAATTAATTTCGATTCTACCTGTTGCTTAGTGGCATTGGCAGACATCTTCTGAGGTAAACCAAAAGCTATATTTTGTGCCACGGTCATATTAGGAAACAGAGCATAATTCTGAACTACAAAACCAATGCGGCGTTCTCGACTAGGAACATTAATACCTCGTTCCGAATCAAACAACACCCTACCATTTAAAATTATCTTGCCTTTGCTTGGTGCTTCAATACCAGCGATGCAGCGCAAAATCATACTTTTACCAGCACCGGAACCGCCCAACAATCCTAAAGGCTGGTGATCAGCACAGAAGGAAACTTTTAAATAGAAATCGGGAAGTATTTTTTCGATATCTACAATCAGTCCACTAGTTGAAGATTGTCTAGCTAACCCAGGTAATTTACTCCCATTTCTGCCATGTTCTACTGTCCTATTGTGTCTTCTTCTATTTTCTTGCCAATAGTTGACACCAACTATTCCAGATAGAGAAATTACCATAATAGCGATCGCCCAGAACCAAGCTTCATCCATGGCTCCAGCTTCTACAGCAAAATAAATTGCCATCGGGATCGTCTGTGTTTGTCCGGGGATATTACCAGCTAGCATCAGAGTAGCACCGAATTCACCCAAGGCACGGGCAAAAGCCAGGGTTGTTGCTGCCAAGATACCAGGAAATGCGAGGGGTAAACTGATGCGCCAAAATATAGTTGATTCAGTTGCACCTAGAGTTCTAGCTACCCGTAAAAGATTTTGATCAATTTGCTCAAAAGCTCCTAATGCAGTTTTATACATTAGTGGTAGAGAAACTATTGTGGCTGCGATCGCTGCACCATACCAAGTAAAAACTATACTGAAGTCTAATTGCAAACTCTCTATTAGTTTTCCCACCGGGCCATTTTTACCAAAAAATACTAGTAGGATGAAGCCGACTACTGTCGGGGGTAAAATCAAGGGTGCAATTAAAATACCTTCAATTAATGATTTACTCTTGCCACGATATCCAAACATCCAGTATGCAGTAGCAATGCCAAGAAAAAAGGTAATAAAAGTGGCGAGTAAGGATGTTTTCAGCGATATCCAAAGTGGAGATAAATCTTGTGGCATAGTTATAAAAGGCAGTAGGCAAAAGGTATAAAAATAAATGCAAGAGGTCGGGAAAAGATATTTTGATTTCCTTTTCCACTTTCACCTTTTACAGGACTTACGCAACAAGTCTATTAAGGCAAGATAAAATCGTATTTTTGTAGTATAGTTTTAGCCTCCTGACTGGATAGAAATTGGACAAAATCTTTTGCTGCTTGCATATTTTTAGTTCTTTTTAAAACTGCTACTGGATAGACAATCGGAGAGTGATATTTTTCATCAGCAGCCACGACGACTTTGACTTTATTGGAGATTTTGGCATCAGTGAGGTAAACCAAGCCTGCATCAGCATTCCCACTTTCTACTGCTGCTAAAACTTGGCGTACATTGTTAGCATAAACAAACTTGGGTTTGATTGATTGATAAATGCCCAATTTCTGTAGGGTTTGTTCTGCATATTGCCCAGCAGGAACACTTCTTGGTTCGCCAATAGCAATTTTCTTGATCTTGGCATCTTTGAGGTTGTTAAAGCTGCTAACATCTATGGCATCTTTTGGCACGATCAAAACCAAGCGGTTTTTTGCTAAAATTTTACGGGAATCTGCAACTAGTTGTCCCGATTGTTCTAAGGTGTCTACCTGCTTTTTGCCAGCAGAAATAAAGACATCTACAGGCGCTCCCTGCTGAATCTGTTGCAGCAAAGCACCAGAAGCTCCAAAATTATATTTAACGTTGACATTCGGTTTTGTTTGTTGGTAGTCAGTCTTAATTTCTTCCATTACATCTTTCAAACTAGCAGCAGCAGACACAAGTAACTCAGCATTTGACTGCGCTACTACAGAAGAAGAAGAGATAAATGGCAAACCAACTGTTAAGACCAAGCTAGTTAGTACTATGCCTATGAAGGTTAAAAATGGTTTTCTTGTCATTTACAAATCACGTATTTCGTGAAACTATCTCTGTTTAAAATTAGGAGTTGGTATAATCATACCAACTTTATCAAATAGCACCAACTTAGCTGGTATTAACTTATACCAATTTAACATCACGATAAAAACTCACCCCTACACCCAGGGCTATTTCATTCTAGATATAAACCGCCCTGAACTAAAGTTAAGGGCTGCATAGTTTAAGTCCGTTAAAACTGACTAAATTCCTACTAAACAGTCGGTTTGAGCCGACTTTTGCTATTAGCCTCAGAATTGATTCACCAGAAGGGCTGGATGAGAATGAAATAGCCCCGCTAACCGAGAGACTCGGCTGAATTTTTTCTGTAATAATTAATTACTTCTTCAATAAATTTTTGCCAATGATGATCGGGAATCCAAATTTGATGTAAATATTTCTTGGCTTCTGCATCATTTATCCCTTTACATAGGCGGCGGTAAAGATACATAAAAGCAGAAACTCTCTTATTCGCAGCGCAATGTACAAACACTTTTTTGTTTGTGTTGGCTTCCATGACTTGGAAAAAATCTTTGACATGATCAAAAGTTGGTTTTTCCCAAGCTACAGGAATATGAATATATTCCATCTCTTGAGATTTCACTATTTCTTGTTCATTCGTTAGAGCATTGGGAGAATCAGCTAATGCTAGATTTACAACTAGTTGATATCCTGCTTCTTTGATTAGTGTAAATTCTTCTTCAGTTAATTGTCCTGATGTGGCAATCAAATCTGATATTTGCAGGAAGTTGTAAATATTCTCAATACAGTTGTGGGACATTTTTAAATGTGTGAAGCAAGTAGTTAATTTTCGATAACTGAGTCTCAGTTATTTACTTCATTCAGGCTTACAGCCATTATGTCCGTTTAAATACTCATAATAATGATGAATGAATACACCTGGCGTAGTGAGGTGAAAACGCAGAGAAATTGTGATGATGAGTAATTAGACGGACATAATGTGAGATAGTCAGTTCTCACAAGAGTTTTGCTAAGAATATATTATCGACGAATTCTAAGTTTTGAAAGAGGTACAAAACCCCACAATTGTTAATCAAAGCTTAAGTTGAGTCAGCTAAACTTTGAAAATCAAATTTTTTTAACAATTCTAAAAATTTAAAAACCCCAGGGATATGCAACGCGTTGGATAAAACTGCAACGGCCATAACTCTTTTTAGTGGTACTGGTAGTTTGTATACCTGCACTTGTGGAGGAATTGGTATTGCTGCTAAACGCGGAAGAATAGCAGCTGTGAGTCCTTGATTAACCATGCTGACAATAGTAGAGTCTTCTTGAATATGGCTAGCAATATTCAAAAAAGGCGCTAAATTTTTGATGTGTTCGTGTAGAGGTCGTCCACAGGGTAAACAAGCAAGTATGACTGGTGAATAAACAGCTAAATCTTGCCAGGTAATTTGGGAATTCTTAATTTTGGCATGAGGTGGTAATAAAGCAACATACTCATCTCGGACAAGTTCCCAAGTTTCAAATTCTTCAGCTGCGGGTAGGTATGTAATACCAATATCGGCGCGTCCCTCACGTAAACATTGTTCTACATCTAAGTAACCAAGGCGTTCTATGATGGTGACAGCGATTTCTGGGAATTGATGATGAAACTTGGCGATCGCTAGTGGTAATAAATGAGTGGCAACACTGCGAAAAGAGGCTATGCGTACATGACCACCATGTAAACCTTTATGCAGATTTGCTTCTTCTTGCATCATCTCTAAATGTTGCAGAACTGTCTTTGCTTGATACAAAATGCGCTCGCCTGCGGGTGTCAAAACTGCACCGTAGCGACCTCTGGTAAATAAAGGTACACCTAATTCTTCTTCTAGGGTCGCAATAGCATGACTGATTGCTGGTTGAGAAAGCTGTAACTCACTAGCTGCCTCACTAAAGTTACCACACTCCGCCACTGCAACTAAGGCTCGGATCTGGGAGAGTTTCATCGGTAATTCCAATCCAGAAGCTGATTTGTTTTTCCCAATATAGATTGTATCAATAGATTTTTACTATCTATAAAACACATTTATATAATCTATACAAGCCATGATTTGATTGCTCAGTGAGATGTTGCTACAGTTTTGATTGTGGACGACATTCAAAAGCAATTTTTATGAAAAATAATAAGATATGTCTACAAAGGAATGACAAAAAATTAGAAGTAGAACTTGGCTATAAGCATCTGTCATTTTTCCAGGAAAACTTGCGGAAAATTTGGCAAAAACTAATTAATTATTTAGTAGCTAGTCAAGAATTACAAGTTAGACAAAAAATAGATCGTCACGGTAATCTTTATTGGCAAGCCTATGATCCCACTACGGGCAAATCTTTTATGTCAGGTTCAGAATCTGATATTCTTGCATGGATTGAACAACTTTATCGGTAATTGAAAATGCCAAATTTAACTCTTGTCATCGGCAATAAAAATTATTCCTCGTGGTCACTTCGTCCTTGGCTGGCGATGAAGCAATTTGGTCTAGAATTCCAGGAAATTAGTATTCCTTTATATACCCCAGAAACTGCATCACAACTTAGTCAATACTCTCCATCAATGAAAGTACCTGTTTTATTAAACGGTAATCAACAAGTGTGGGATTCTCTAGCAATTTGTGAATATTTAGCTGAAGAATTCCCCGATCTCCATTGGTGGCCAGAAGATAAAACTGCTAGGACAATTGCTCGTTGTATTAGCGCCGAAATGCATTCTAGCTTTCAAAATTTGCGTCAAAATATGCCGATGAACTGCCGTGCTAAACTTCCTGGGAAAGGGATAGCGCTCGGAGTACAAAAAGACATTGATCGCATCACCACTATCTGGCGAGATTGTCGGGATAAATTTGGGAGTGATGGCGATATGTTATTCGGTCAATTTACTATTGCTGATGCTATGTTTGCTCCTATTGTGTTAAGGTTTGTGACCTATGATGTGCAATTAGATCATATTGCTAAAAATTATGTAGAAGCAACTCTAGCCATGCCAGCATTGCAAGAATGGATTAAAGCAGGTAAAGCAGAACAAGAAATTATTCCTGCTTTTGAATATTAAAAATTTGTTCATTTTAAAGAAAGAGATCAGGGAGCGGGAAAAAGTTTCTAATTAATTTTGTCTCAGTGCTTATTATTGTGAGCGATCGCTTGACTATCTAACCTACATAATCTTGCTCTTTCGACAATTTTCCCACCCATTCTTTGATAAAATTTAATTCCACGTTCATTGGATGCAGCTACTGTCCAATCGATTCTACCACAACCTTTTTCCTGGGCTATTTGGCACAACTTTAACATTAATAATTCACCAACTCTTTGGTTACGGTGTTCTGGTTTAACATACAAATCATCAAGCCAAATTCCAGGGTTTGCTAAGAAGGTAGAATAAACAAAATGATATGTAGCAAATCCAATCGCATTTTTGTTATTTTCAGCCAAAAGCACAAAAGCAAGAGGCTGATCTCCAAATAAGTCTTCTCTGAATTTTTGCGGAGTTGCTTTTACGGCTTCAGGACAACCATCGAATTCAGCTTTGAGATGAATAAGTTCTAGAATAGTTGTAATATCTATTGATTGTGCTTGTCGAATAGAAATGTTGGCTTCGCTCATTTTTTATTATTAATACAGCTTTGCGTAAAATAAATTCTAGCGTTTTTAAACGGAAAGGAGCGCGGAGTTAGCGCCAGTAAACGCAGAGTTTTTCTACAATAAATTTGGTAATTGCTCAAATCTTGTACTTGGTTTTTATTGGCTGTTGTTAGTATTATAGGGATGAGTTTTATGATCACGTAACATCAGGCGTAATTCATCTACGTCAGCCGTAAAACCCCAACGCTCATAAAAGTTGATCATCTTTGGTAAACAATAAAGAGAAAGCACTTCAACGGAGCCTAATTTAGGATGGTTAATCACTAATTCCATCAATTTAGCCCCAAGTCCCATATTTCTGTGACTCGGTTTGACGATAACATCATAAATAGTAGCTCTATATATAAAATCTGTGAGAACACGAGTAAAAGCAACCAAGCGATCGCACTCATCAACCAATCCAATCACAATGTCTGATGCTGTTAGCATTATCTCGACTTGATCACGAGTACGCTTGTGACTCCAGAATTCGTTTTTGTATAAATCTAATAAATCTAAAATCTGAATTTCAGTTAGTTGTTCTACAACTTTATAATTCATGATAAAATCGCTTCAGCTGCTTTGACACTATTATCTAAGAAATTATGCGCTTTCATAATTTTGTAGAGATTCATATCTGTTTCCAATAAACAAGCGTGTCCACTTTCAGGCAGTACCACAATTTCGGAATTAGGTAAAATATTTGCTAATCTTTGGGCTTCGGCAAAAGAAGGCAAAAGTCTATCCTGAGTACTAGCAAGTAGTAAAATAGGTTGAGTTAGTTGACGTAATTGTTTTTCATCAACACGGAATTCTCGAATTAAAGATAATCGCCACAGAACAGTTTCTGAAGGTATAGAACGCATTGTTTTCAGCAATTCTTGGCGATCGCTTCTCGAAATCCGGGACAATGTTGCTAAAAATGGTAACAAGCCCAAAGCACCGATGTCGAAAAAGTATGATGGTACTAAAT
Organism: Nostochopsis sp.; assembly: GCA_051172755.1. GTDB lineage: Bacteria > Cyanobacteriota > Cyanobacteriia > Cyanobacteriales > Nostocaceae > Pelatocladus. Next base: position 528,449 of record JBMNDX010000002.1, read on the forward strand.
AAGAAAATTGTGATGCAAAATCGTACAAAGGGCGAAGATGAAAACTAGAAGCAGGATTGATCAGAATTATCCTTTGAAATAAATGTGGTGCTGCTACAGCTACTTTTTGAGCCAAACAACCCCCAAAAGATTCACCACATAGATAAACTGGTCGTTGGGAACTTTTTTGTAGTTCTGTGTGGATCAAGTGCAATACATTATTAGTTAGCACTTCCCAGCTAGTCAAATCTTCTCGTGGAATTGCCAAACAACGAACATCAAAACCAATTTCTAAACCTGCTGTTTGCGATCGCAATAATTGACCAGTTCCATCCATACCAGGTAAATATACAAACAAGGGATATTCTGGTTGAAGGCGTTTGGGAGTCAGAAAACATGGCTGTAGTGATACTTTTGGTGTAATCATCTGTCATTCAGTCTTGAATATTGGACATTGGGGATTACGCATTGGGAATAACCAACTAACCACTAACCACTAACCACTAACTCTAATAACACCCTTCACGTAATAGATTAGCAATTTCGCCATGACAATGTTCTGTTAGTTCAGCGACAACAGTTTTAGCTTGTTTGCCTTGATATAGTTGTTGGTGTTGGGGTCTAATCCAATAAGGATGACCGATTAACACCGCAACACGATTGTATATGACTAAAGGATGCCAACCAGGTTGATTAAACAACGGTTCCGAAGGATCAAACAAGTTCAATAGTTTGAGGGGAACAGCTGATGTGTTAATTTCTTCTATAGAGGCGATCGCAACTGGTAATATTGCTAAATTTTGTACATTTGCTCGCAATGCTAGATGAGCAAATCCTCGTTGAAATTCACCCACACAATTAGGCTGAGTAAACTTCACCATCGGTTCTGTCCCTTCAGGAAAAACTCCAACCAATTGTTTTGATTGCAACAAAAGTTGTGCTTGCTTAAAAAAACTTTGTTGACGTTGTTGATTTGCCTCTAGCGGAAAACATCCCAATCCTGCTACTATCTCTCGCATCACCGGTACTTGTCCCATGTAATGATGGCAAGCAAATCTAATTGAACTCGAAAGTGCTGCCATCAAAATTGGTGCATCCATAAAGCTACGATGATTGCTCACTATCAACACACTGGTATCTTGAGGAATGCGATCCTCATAGTAGCGAAAAATCTTGGTTGAGAGTGTCGCCAACAACCAGTGAGAAATATCCAGGGGGCTGTTTACACTCATAACTCTTCAATATAAATATTTCACAAACATAGGTGTTTACCTACGCGCTATCTTTACATTTATTTACTATATCTGGGACTGCCTTAAGTTAGAAATGTTTGATCTACAAACTTAGGAAAATCTTTTGTCCAAGAGCGGCTATTTTATGATGTCACCAGATAAAAAATGTGAAAACTCTTTCGATTAGAGTTTTACACCTCTTCTTTAAGACATCCGCGACAAACAAATTTCATCACAAATTATGAAAATAGTACTGTGCATCACCTGATCTCAACGTTTATTTTCTGTAGAAGTCAGCTATGAGAAAATCTCATGAATATTATTTGCAAATCTTTCTCCCCCTATTCCCGTTGCTTCTTCTCTGGGGATAAAAAGCCCCACCTTCCGCTATTCCTAATCCCTGTTTTCCGGACAATATATGTATTTATATTGTCACAAGCAATCAAAGCAAAAAGTTTCGGGGAAATCAATAGCCGTGAAATTCTCTCTTTTTGGCGAAATTTAACTGAATTTATACCTACGAAAAACTAATTCTAAACTAAATAAATTTGTTAACATTTTAGTAGAAGTTGAAAATCATGTGCTTATGTTATATAATTACGTGGTTTTACCTCGATAAGTAAGATAGAAAATAGTTTTTTTAACAACTTATATTTTTATTGTGCATGAATCTAGTGGATAAAACAGAAAAAACATTTGCACTTACAACACCTCTATATTATGTAAACGACTTACCTCACATCGGCAGTGCATATACAACTATCGCCGCCGATGTGGTGGCACGTTTCCAAAGACTTTTAGGGCGTCCGGTGCTACTAATAACTGGTACAGATGAGCATGGGCTGAAAATTCAGCGAACAGCCGAGACTAAAGGTATCTCACCACGAAATTTCTGCGATGAAATGTCTAGTGGTTTTGTTTCCTTGTGGCAAGTGCTAAATATTAAATATGATCGCTTTATCCGCACTAGCGATCCTCGTCACGAAGCAATAGTCAAAGAATTCTTCCAGCGAGTATGGGAAAAGGGTGATATCTACCAAGGGCAGCAAAAAGGTTGGTACTGTGTATCCTGTGAAGAATTCAAAGAAGAACGAGAATTGCTAGAGGGACACCGTTGTCCAATCCATACCAACAAAGAAGCAGAGTGGCGAGACGAGAATAACTACTTTTTCAGCCTATCTAAATATCAAACCCGGCTTGAAGCGCTCTACCAATCTCAACCAAATTTTATTCAACCAGAAAGCCGCCGTAATGAAGTTCTCAACTTCGTCAAACAAGGGTTACAAGACTTTTCAATTTCACGGGTAAATTTAGACTTGGGTTTTCGAGTTCCAACAGATCCGGATCATACCCTTTATGTTTGGTTTGATGCGCTCTTAGGTTATGTCACAGCATTGTTGGAACCAGACGCAGAACCAACACTAGAAAACGCTTTAACAAAATGGTGGCCGATTAACTTGCATTTAATTGGTAAGGATATCTTGCGCTTTCATGCAGTTTATTGGCCTGCCATGCTGATATCAGCTGATTTGCCTCTACCAGAACGGGTTTTCGGACACGGCTTTTTAACCAAAGACGGACTGAAAATGGGCAAATCTCTTGGTAATACTGTTGATCCCGTGGCTTTAACCACAACCTACGGTGCAGATGCTGTTCGTTATTACTTTCTTAAGGAAATCGAATTTGGCAGAGATGGCGACTTTAATGAAGGTAGATTCATCGATGTTCTAAATGCAGATTTGGCAAATGACTTAGGGAATTTGCTCAATCGTACTTTGGGGATGGTGAAAAAATATTGTGCTGGCAATGTGCCACCAATTGCAAGTGAAGATATACCTAATGAGAGTCCTTTGAAATCAATCGGTTTATATCTAGGGGAACAGGTAAAAAATGCTTATGAAGCGTTAGCGTTCGATAAAGCTTGTAACGCAATCTTGAAACTGGTACGAGCCAGCAACAAATATATTGATGAACAAGCTCCTTGGTCTTTATACAAACAAGGACAGCAACATGCTACAGAACAAGTATTGTACGCTGTATTGGAATCAGTGAGATTGGCCGCCTACCTCCTATCTCCAGTGATCCCAAACATCAGTAACAATATTTATCAGCAACTAGGTTTTGAAATCGACTTTAATAACCAAGCACAAACAGCCATTACCGCTCCTTTTGCCATTCATGGCACATGGGGAGTGCTAACCGATAAACAAAAACTGGGTGAACCCTGTCCAGTGTTTAAACGCATAGAACCATCTAAATAACATTAGCTAGTTCTTTTAATCTCTGATTTTGTTTACTTGGTCAGGGCTGATGCAATTAGTCCTGAAAACTTATCATAAATAAGTTCTTCAAACTCTATGTAAATCTCAAAAATCAAGTATCAATTATTTTTTTGATAAAAATGAGGTATGACAATAATGTTGAATAATCTGGAAAACGACTCGATCTTCACGCCAGAGCAAGTTTTAGAAAATCGAGGTCGTGTTGCTATTTTTATTGATGGCTCAAATTTGTTTTATGCAGCACTTCAATTGGGTATTGAAATTGATTATACCAAGTTACTATGTAGATTAACAGGCGGATCTAGATTATTACGTGCTTTCTTTTATACTGGTGTAGATAGAACCAATGAAAAGCAACAGGGCTTTTTACTGTGGATGCGTCGTAACGGTTATCGTGTGATAGCCAAGGATTTAGTCCAACTACCAGATGGTTCTAAAAAGGCAAATTTAGATGTAGAAATTGCCGTAGATATGATGGCTTTAGTAGATTCCTATGATACAGCAGTTTTAGTCAGTGGTGATGGAGATCTGGCATACGCAGTCAACTCCGTGAGTTATCGTGGTGTGAGGGTAGAAGTAGTCAGCTTGCGTTCAATGACTAGCGATAGTTTAATCAACGTGAGCGATCGCTATATAGATTTAGAAGCCATCAAAGAAGATATTCAAAAGACTCCACGTCAAAGCTATCCCTATCGACCCTTAACAGGTATAGATTTTTTAGACCAATCCAGAGAGATTGAGGGACAGTTGGAAATTAAAGAATGAAGCAGCAACATAAAGGACAAGGGGGACATGAGGGACATGAGGGACATGAGGGACATGAGGGACATGGGGGACATGGAAGTAGTTTTTCCTCCTTGTCTTCCTCCTCTTCCTGGTCTCCACTCTCTCTTGTCTCCCTTCTGCGCGTCCGTCCCAGCATCTTATTTTTAACTCTCTCGTTTGTAATTGGACTAGTTGCTTGTGGCGGTCAAACTGGCACATCGAATAAATCACCTGCGGAGAATATATCTCCTCAAAATGCAGATAGCAAATTAACTTTCTTTGATGTCACTTTAGAACAAGCAGACGAAGTTGGGCGACCAATTTGGAAAGTCGTAGCAAAACAAGCAAAATACACCAAAGAAAAACAGATTGGTCAGGTTGAAACTCCATATGGTGAGTTATACCAAGATGGAAAAATAGTTTACCAAGTACAAGCAGAAAAAGCAGATATTGAACAGAATGGTAAGCAATTATTTTTGAAAGGCAAGATAGTTGCTACAGACCCTAGCAATGGTGTTGTCTTACATGGTAATGAATTAGAATGGCGTCCTCAAGAAGATTTATTAATCGTCCGCAACCAAATTAATGGAACTCATAAACAGCTAAAAGCAGTAGCAAAGGAAGCACGAGTTAAAACCCGAACTCAACGCATAGATTTTTCTGGGGGAGTAGTTGCTAACTCTCAAGAACCACCATTGCAAATGCGGACAGAACACTTAATTTGGCAGCTTAAAGATGAAAAACTCATTGCTGATCGCCCAGTACAAATAGACCGTTATAAAAATAATCAAATTACCGACCGTGGTAGAGGAGATACAGCCGAAGTTAATTTAAAAACTAAAATTGCCAGCATCACAAAAAATGCCCAAATAGCATTACTAGAACCACCAATACAAATTACCAGCAATTCGATGAACTGGAACTTGAATACAGATATTGTCACCACAAATGCTCCTGTGCGTGTATTTCATCAAGTTGAAAACGTGACAATTACTGCCAATCAAGGTGAATTAAGAATTCCCCAAAAAACAGTTTATTTAACAGGTAACGTTAACGGTGTAGGAGAGAAACGCCAGTCACTCAAATCTAATACAGCAACTTGGTATCTTGATCAGAAATTAGTTGATGCTCAAGGTAATGTAGTTTATAAACAATTTGACCCGCCGATGACATTTCTTGGTGAAAAAGCTGTCGGTAATATTCAAACAGAAAACATCGTTGTTAGTGGCGGCAATTCTCAAGGTAGGGTAGTGACGGAGATTATTCCCAAGGATAAATTTAAAAATCAATAATTCATAGTCAACCAAAAAAGAGGTAGGCGATCGCCACACTTCGATTGCCAAACCAAGAGAAAAATTTGACTCTTGGATTGTTGTATTTGAGTATACATTGTTCGTTGCCCTGAGATTTGATTGAACAGCTTTTCGAGAGGAGCAGATTCAGGCTTTGTCATACGTTCTAGCAGTTTCTTGTTAGTTATTAGGTTACTAAAAGGTAACTACTTTACGTTAGTATTATTGTTTACTAAGGCTTTAACATAAAATTTCCCATTGGAGTGAGTATGAGAGGTCAAATCTGGTACATCGCTTTGCTGATAGGACTGATGTGCATAATTCGGTTTAGTCTGAGTGCTTTCGGCTATGCTGACCCGCATTGGTTCATGGAGGAAATTGGAATTTCGTTGCCCTCCAACCCCCAGATGCCTTATGCGATTCGAGCTTGGGCAATTAGAGATATTGTAATTTCTGTGCTTATCGTATTAGCCAATAAAACGGCTGTGAAGATGCTTTTAGCTGGCTGTGTGGCAATTGATTTTACGGATATTGTTTCTGCCTATTTAAGCGGTGTAGCAGGGTTGTTTGGTACAGCAGACGGTTGGTTACTAAAACTGACTTCAACTGCCATTGCTGCCTTACTATTGGAACTTGGAGCATTAATATTGCTTTATATTCCCAGGAAAGAGGGAACTGAGAACAAGCCAACAGGAAGTTCTGCAACTATTCATTAGCAAAGCCTAACAATCGTGTTGCAGCGGAACGTACCATTAAATCTGTATTGAGGAAATTTATGTTGAACGTCACTGTTGATGAAATACAACGCGACCCTTTGAAGTATCTTCGTCAAGTAGAGGCAGGTGAAACGCTTGTTATTGTTCGATCTGACAGGCCGATTGCTGAACTTAGACCTATTGCTAGTAATAAACAGTTACGACCATTTGGTTTATGTGCAGGCGAGTTTACCGTTCCAGATGATTTCGATGCTCCTTTGCCGGAAGAGCTACTCAACGCATTCGAGGGTAAATGAGGATATTGCTAGATACGCATATCTTTTTATGGTTCATTAGTGGTCATACCCATTTGTCAACGGATGTTCGGAATGCGATTCGTGATCCAGACAACGAAGTTTATCTGAGTTCAGTTTCGATTTGGGAGGCAATTGTTAAGTACCAGCTAGGTAAGCTACCTCTGCCGGAACCTCCTGAAACATATTTACCTAAACAACGCGATCTTCATCAAATTGCCAGTTTTGCTCTTGATGAAAGTAGTGTAGTTCAACTAGCCAAACTACCACCCTTGCATCGTGATCCGTTTGACAGAATGCTTATCTGTCAAGCATTACAAAACGGTTTGACCATTGCGACAGTAGACGCAGCAGTTCGTGCCTACTCGGTCAGCGTCTTGTAGCAGCGCAGCCCAAGACTGTATTAGCAAGTTGCTAAACTTTAGGTTGTAAACTCAAACAAATAAAATAGAAAACTATGGTAATTCGGCAACCACGTTATACCAAAGAAGAATTTGCTCAACGAGGAGATGAAATTTATGAGCGTGATGTCCGTCGCCTCGTTGAGCCAGATCACATAGGTCAAATTGTTGCCATTGATATTGAAACAGGTGCATGGGAAATAAATGCTGATGAAATAACCGCTTGCGATCGCCTGGAAGCTCGTAACCCAAACGCGCAAATTTGGATTGTATGTGTTGGCTCTCAGTACGTACGTCGATTTGGAGCAGGTCATACCCAGAGAACAGCATGATTACTGGGTATGTGAATGCTGATCATGAACCCATCATCCGTATTCAGGTTCTTGATTCAAGCGGACAGATATATGAGCAGAAGGCAATTGTAGATACAGGTTTCAATGGCTGGCTCTCCCTACCACCGCATTTGATTACGACACTCGGATTAACTTGGAAACGTCGTGGACGAGCAATCCTCGCAGACGGGAGCAACAGCATTTTTGATGTTTATGAAGCTGTTGTCGTCTGGGATACTCAAATACTCAGGATTCCAATCGACGAAGCCGATTCAGATCCCCTGGTTGGGATGTCGCTTATGGAAGGGTACGAGTTAACTATACAAGGAGTAGTAAGTAGGTGGGCGCTAAAAAACACAACTAGATTAAGAAATGTAAATCGCTTAAAAGCTTATATTCAAAGCATTCCTGGTGCTTTACATAAATTTACGTAGTTCGGTTTAATTGTGCCTACCTACTTAGGTGGTACTGTAGTACTTAAACAGCTACCCAAAATCAATAATTAACTAACTTCTAAACAAAATCTCATTACGATTAGTTGCACCTAGTTGTGGTACATAATTTATACCTAAGTGAGGCGTAAGAACACTAGGAACGCTTTGAGCTATTTGGAGTTGCTTGATCAGATTTTGCAGAAACTTATCTTGTTCAGAACGGAATGTGGGTACATAGGGACCACGGTTAATGATCGTGAACCAAACCAAACCGCGATCGCGTGTAGGCATGACTCCTGCTAAAGCACTCACATCATTGAGAGTACCAGTTTTAATCACAGTTGCAGCAGGAATGTGTCGGGCGTGCAGCGTCCCTCGCTGATCAAACCCAGAAGTGGGAAATAAGTCTGCTAAATTTAAGCCATGTTTGAGTGCTTCTTGTTGAATTCCCATGAGCATTGCACAAGCAGCTCTGGGAGAAATGCGATTTTCGACTCCTAGTCCGGAACCATTGATTAGCTGAATTTCCGACTCTGGAACCCTGGCTAATTTGGCTGCTGTTGACTGGACAACAAAATGACCTCCCACTGAATCTGCTAGCATTTGTGCGATGTCATTGTTGCTGAAAACATTCATCTCCTTAATGATTTGCTTTAAATCCAAGGAGTAATGACGCACAAGCAAAGTTTGTTGCGGGTTTGGTTGTGCCTCCACTTTCACAGTACCTGCGATCGCAACTTGAGGCTTAAGTGTGCCTTTAGGCATTCGCGAGTATTGAAAAGTAAGCCCACGAGTCCAAGTGGTGTGATTAAATGCTTGCTTGAGTAACTGTCCTGCTAAGAGTGGATCTCGTTGGAAATTCATGGCAAAATTACCAGTAATCACTAAATTACCTTGGACTCGCTTGATTCCCATCTTGTTGAGGGTGTTACCAAGAGCGATCGCTTCTTCCCAAACAAACAAAGGATCGCCACCACCAATAATGACTAAATCACCTTTTAACACTCCATTTTGTATTGGTCCTGTAGCGCTGACTAAAGTCTCAAATTTATGGTTTGGCCCCCAAGCTTTAAAAGCAACGAAAGAGGTCGCGATCTTAGTTAATGAGGCAGCAGGTAAAGGAATTGTACCTTGGTGATTTGCCATTAACATTGGCCCTGACTGTATCCAAATGCCTTGACTCTGGACTGTATTCGCCGCTACTAATTTTGATGTTGCTAGCCCTTGAAGATACTGTTGGACTGTAGCGATTCCAGCTGGATTTGGGTCAGGAGCAACAATTAAGCTAGGGCTACTTTGCAAAGTCAAAACATCCATAGGTTCCAAAGGCTTGATGTGTACTCCAGCCATCTCCAACCACATTGAAACTAAACCTGAACCAATTAACTCCAGCATGATTCACTCCTCATAATTTCTGCAAAGATGCTACTGCAAGCAAAAGGCTGGAAAGCATATATTTTAGGCTTTTTAGCTCTTTTCACTGCGTAGTTAAGCCAACTTGTACTTATAATTAATTGTTGTAAGATTTTATCCGAGAACTCAAAGCTGCTCACTTTGAGTTATTAATGATAACTGTTCATTTTTGCATAAGCAAAGTACCTCTATACTGATCGCTTAAGAACGGGGAAATAAATTTCCGGCTATTTGACGTGCCATGGCAAATCTGGTACAAACCCATAGAAATGGGTTAAAAGATTGCCTAGTAAGCTCAAAGCTCACTTCAGCTATTAGTCATCAGTTTGCGAAGACATAAAATGTCAAACCAAATTTAGATTACTTTCTTTTCCAGTTCTTCGGAAAATCAACTTCAAATCAGGTAATTTTTCAATTAGGGAACACAAGGGTGGGGCATTGGATTGGGGCATTGGGCATTGGAGATAGCTACAAACTACTAACAACCAACAACCAACCATGAATAAACAAAGTCTCAAAAAATCAGTTTAATACGTAATTTATTCAGTATGTATAGGGAGTAATTCATGTTATGTTGGGCTTGTTAGTTGCTTGGTTGAAAGTAGGAAAGACAAAAAATGAAGGATAAAGTAAATACAAACACTAGGGTTTATCCTGATGTTGATTTTATAATTTATACTTTATTTCTTCAGTCTTAAATTGACGGATGCAATTTAGCAGCCACAAATCTACTACTTTCAGCAGAGGCATCTGGTAAAATTTGTAAGGTTTCTAGAAGCTCTGAGCAATGGGATCGACTTGCGTACGAATCGCAATTGACGCAATGGGAGGGGATCACGCACCCGGTGAAATCGTCGCTGGCGCACTACGAGCTAGGGATGAGTTGGGTGTAGAAGTATTGTTGGTGGGTGATCCCCAACAAATTGAAGCAGTGCTGTCACCAAAGACCAATTTGGGGCAGGTGCAGATCGTTCCGGCTGAGGACGCGATCGCTATGGATGAGGAGCCTTTAAGCGGCGTAAGACGCAAACCCAAGGCTTCGATTAACGTGGCGATGGATTTAGTCAAGCAGGGACAGGCAGATGCTGTGATTTCTGCCGGTCACTCAGGCGCAGCAATGGCAGCAGCATTGCTACGCTTGGGACGACTGCGGGGAATTGATCGCCCAGCAATTGGTGCGGTTTTTCCCACAATAATAGCTAGCAAACAAGTACTGATACTTGATGTCGGCGCTAATGTAGACTGCCGTCCAAAATTTCTAGAGCAGTTTGCTGTTATGGGGTCGGTTTATAGTCAGTATGTCTTGGGTGTTCCTGAACCAAAAGTAGGTTTATTGAACATCGGTGAAGAAGACTGCAAAGGCAATGATGCAGCTGTTCGCGCTCATCAACTGCTGCGGGAAAACTCTCAGATTGCCTTTGTTGGCAATGCCGAAGGACGCGATGTACTCTCTGGTCAATTTGATGTCATCGTTTGTGACGGCTTTGTAGGCAATGTCTTGCTGAAATTTGCCGAAGCAATTGGAGAAGTGATGCTGCAAATTATGAGGGAAGAATTACCCCAAGGATTGCATGGTCAAATCGGTACAACAATTTTAAAACCCAACCTGAAGCGGATTAAACAGCGAATGGATCACGCCGAACACGGAGGTGCTTTGCTTTTAGGTGTAGACGGCATTTGCATTATTAGTCATGGCAGTTCTCAAGCACCTTCAATTTATAATGCCATTCGATTAGCAAAAGAAGCTGTAGATCACCAGGTGCTGCAAAAAATTCAATCTAAATATCAAAATAAATCCTCCGGGCAACTGTTGCCCGAAAACAGTCAATAGTCAAATTTGTTCTTTGTTGGTTGATGGTAGTTGGTTGGAATAAACAACAAACAATCAACAACACACAACTAACAACAAAACAAATGACAAAATGTCAATAGCTTGGGAGAACCCGGAGTGCAAAACGTAGGAATAGCAATTACAGGAAGTGGTTCAGCAGTACCAGCTACTTTTCTGGATAACCAAAGACTGACAGAACTGGTTGAAACATCAGACGAATGGATAACAACAAGAACAGGAATTCGTGAACGGCGTTTGGCAAAAGTAAATGAATCTTTAACAGAACTTGCTACTACTGCCGGCAGTCAGGCGATCGCCATGGCTGGAATTACACCACAACAGTTAGACCTGATTTTACTGGCAACTTCCACACCCGATGACTTGTTTGGCAGTGCTTGTCAAATTCAAGCCAAATTAGGAGCAACAAGAGCAGTCGCATTTGATATGACAGCTGCTTGCTCAGGCTTTGTATTTGGATTGGTAACAGCAGCCCAATTTATCAAAACTGGTGTATATCAAAATGTTTTACTAATCGGAGCAGATATTCTCTCTCGTTGGGTAAACTGGCAAGATCGACGTACCTGTGTCCTGTTTGGTGATGGTGCTGGAGCGGTAGTATTGCAGGCAAATGAGAGCGATCGCTTACTGGGATTTGAACTCAGAAGTGATGGCACTCAAAACGATTGTCTCAACCTTCCCTATACACCTGACGCCACAGAACTACTCCCAGGTGTTGTTGTTGGTAGAGGTAATTTCCAACCCATAACTATGAACGGCAAAGAAGTTTACCGCTTTGCTGTCCAACAAGTACCAGAAGTCATCGATAAAGCCTTGTTTCGTGCGAACCTCAACATTGAGGAAATAGACTGGCTACTATTACATCAAGCTAATCAGCGTATTCTTGACTCTGTTGCCCAGCGCTTGAATGTTCCGGAACAAAAAGTTATTAGTAATCTAGCTTACTATGGCAACACCTCTGCCGCTTCTATTCCGCTTGCCTTGGATGAAGCAGTGCGGCAGGGTAAAATCAAACCCAATGATATCATCGCCGCATCAGGTTTTGGTGCTGGACTCACTTGGGGATCTGCTATTTTTAAATGGGGACGGTAGTCGTTTGTGATTCGTCATTTATCATTATGTCATTTGTTTTAGTTGCTCGTTTTTTGTAGTTGGTTATTTGTTTCAACCAACTACTAGTTTGTCAAATTTGAATTGATGGATTAGAAAGTTCGTAGTCAGGACTTTAGTCCTGAATTTTGAAGCACGCTTGGTGCTTCCTACAAACCCTCAAAACTAGCTTGACAGACCGCTAATATACAACCAACAAAGAACAAAATCTGGCTAATGACCAATGACTAATAACTCTTGACGAATGACAAATGACCAGTGACCAATGACTAATAACTCTTGATTAATGACCAATGACTAATGGCTAAAACCGCATGGGTATTTCCCGGACAAGGTTCCCAATCATTGGGAATGGGAACAGATTTGATCAATATACCTTTAGCAAAGGAAAAATTTGCTCAAGCCGAAGAAATTTTAGGCTGGTCTGTAATTGACATTTGTCAAAATGATGCCGACAAACTATCACATACTCTCTACACTCAGCCTTGCTTATATGTGGTAGAAACCATTCTTGCTGATCTCTTACGAGAAAAAGCACAACCAGATTTAGTTGCTGGTCACAGTTTAGGAGAATATATTGCTCTTTATGTTGCTGGTGTGTTTGAATGGTCTGCGGGGTTGGGTTTGGTAAAACGCCGTGCGGAACTGATGGACAGTTCTATTGGTGGAATGATGGCGGCTTTAATGAATTTTGACCGTGAACAACTAGAAAAAGTCATTGCCGAAAATCCTGACGTAGTTGTCGCAAATGATAACAGCCTTGGTCAGGTTGTCATTTCTGGCACACCTACAGCCGTGCAAGCAGTCATGTCTCAAGTAAAGGCAAAACGTGCAATGCCTCTCAAAGTCTCTGGGGCATTTCATTCACCTTTGATGGCAGAAGCTGCAAACGAGTTTCAAGAAATATTAGCCTCAGTAGAATTTCATAAAGCCACAGTACCAGTTTTATCTAATATTGAACCAACTCCAGCGACAGAAGCAGAAGTTTTAAAACAACGCCTTATCCAACAAATGACTGGGGGAGTGCGTTGGCGAGAAATTGCACTAGCATTACCAGAAAATGGAATTGAGCGAGTAGTGGAAATTGGCCCTGGTAACGTCTTAACTGGCTTGATTAAACGCACTTGCTCAAATTTAGTTTTAGAAAATATCCGTAATTTTGCTGAGTTACCTAGCTTAGGGCTTGCTGAATAAAAGTGTAATGTAGTCCAGATAAAGGGTTCAAGTCTTTTTCCACCGAAAAAGTGCTATTCGTTATAACATCTAGAGTCTCAAAACCCTTGCACTACACAGTGCGATCGCTGGATAAATTTGAAAACTGAGCGACGAAACAACCCTAAAAGTAAGCTGTGTGGCTTCTAGATTTGCTTTAGTGTCTCTTCAGTGGTGGGACTTTCACCCACATCTGTGGATCAGTTATAAACATTTTGGGGGTATTACCTCCGCACTGAGGTCAGCTTCGTTGAGAACCACACCACTGAGATCGGCTTCGCTGAGAATTACATCAGTGAAATAACAGTACTGGTCGAAAATTCTTACTAGTAACTAATCTGTGCATTACTGCTTCGACAACTTCAACTTTTAATGCAGTATTTCCTAATAAATCATAAATATTCTCTGCTAACTGGCGATCGCTTACTTGAAAATTCAATTTATTGCTAGTTTTTGTCCATTCTTGCAAATTATGTTGCAATTTTTCAGGTAATAACAGTTCTATTAAATTATTTTGAGTATTATTAAGTTTTACTAAAGTAAAATCCCCTTCGAGTTTAACACCCATTAAATTTGATATTTCTTGTTCTTCGATTCTCCTGACATAAGTTATCAAACGCTTCCACACTTGATATAGTATTGCCATATATATACTTTTTTATACTTTTACGCTAAATGATGTTTATCGCTAAACACTGGACTCTTATGTCGTAGGAACCTTGTAAAATGCGTAAGCCACAGTAATATTTTATGCAGTAACTATTTAGCTCTTACTCAACGTTATCCTCTGAAAAAACGTTTTCGTTTTTCATGAACCTCAAGCTGTCTGATTGAGTTGTTATACTAACCTGTCAGCATCTTTAATATTTCGTCAAATATCAAAACAATAGATTCCGTTAGTACAGACTTAGTTGTTAGCAAAAATACTACAGTAAGACGTTGCAAGCAAGCGTATAAATGTCATTAACAGCTAATATAAAAGATTCTTGCTTGATATTAAGCATTAAAATGTGTTGTTATCTGCTAAAACTCTAAGTTTTCACTGGAGAATATTTTTAAGAGACCTTCAGGGTTCTCTAGTGACAAATCAGCCAATAGTAATAGTAAGGACATTTTGCCTTGCTAAGTATTAGAAATTAGATAATGAACGAAGCCAGGGACTTTCGGATGAAGAGATTAACTTATTATGTTGTTGCTTTACCTAGTTTGTTTTTAGGAATAGTCATTGCTAGCGCCAAGACACTGGCTGTAGAAGCAGGGAAGAAGGAGGTAGAAAAAGTCTCTGTGTCTGGTAATATAGCTATCCCGATGTCTTCTTCTCCTCTACCTTTATCCAAGGTTTGGGTAATCAAAAACAATCAACAATCACAGCGTCAATCTTTCATTTGGGTACAAAATAATAAAAAAATTGATCAGCAGCCTTTTTTGCTGCTTGCAAAAGATTCAGAAAATCCGGGTAAAGATAAACCAGAAAAACCAGAGGATAAACCGGATTCTACTTCAAAACCATCAAAAAAACAAGAATTGGAAGACTTTAACACAGTCATAAAAGATACTGGAAAGCAACAAGGTTTATTTACTATTTACCGCAACAAAGAAGACAATAAGATATATCTAGAGATCAAACCAGAGCAACTAAACAAAAACTTTCTCGCCACAGCAACCTTAGAATCAGGTATTGGTGAATCTGGAATTTACAGTGGTATGCCTTTGCAGGATTTTTTGTTTTATTTCCAGCGCGTAAATAAGAAATTAAACTTTGTTGTCCGCAACGTCAATTTTCGTACTCGTGAAGGAGATCCCCAGGCGCGATCGCTAGCGCGGTCATTTAGTGACTCAGTTCTCTACTCCATAGACATCAAAAGTATTCATCCCCAAAGCAAATCTATTTTGATCGACCTCAGTGATTTGCTACTAACAGATATAGCAGGATTAACCTCAAGTTTGGGACTACCTAAAAGTGCTGATCAATCTTATTTTGGTAACGCCAAAGTTTTCCCGCAAAATGTCGAAATTGAGTCTGTGATGAATTTCTCTAGTACTAGCGATGACGAAGAGAAGGAAATACAAAACTTCATTACCGTACCAGATAATCGTGGCTTTACCTTACGCGTTCACTACAGTCTTTCTCAACTTCCAAATAACAATTACCAACCCCGGCTAGCAGACGATCGTATTGGCTATTTTCTCACCGCCTACCAAGACTTATCCAACGATGAGCGCAAAGAACCGTTTGTCCGCTACATTAACCGTTGGCATTTGGAAAAACAAGATCCCACAGTCTCTATTTCTTCCCCCAAAAAACCAATAGTCTTTTGGATTGATAACGCCGTACCCCTAGAATACCGCACTGCCATTACTGAAGGCGTCTTGATGTGGAACAAAGCCTTTGAAGCAGCAGGATTTAAAGATGCAATCCAAGTCAAACAAATGCCGGATAATGCCAAATGGGACCCTGCGGATATCCGTTACAACACAATTCGCTGGATCAACACCGTAGATGGATATTTTGCCATGGGGCCTTCCCGTGTAAATCCATTGACGGGACAAATATTAAACGCCAGCATTTTAGTAGATGCGAGTTTTGTCCGCGCCCTGAAAAATGAGTATCGTCAAATTATCCAACCCGGCGAACAACAAAATAGAACTTCCTTAACAGCATTAATGCAAAATCGCTTGCTTTGTGCTAATGATTTAGAAGCAAACAAAAGCCCAGCCAAGTCAAAGCTATTTCCCAAACACCTATCGAAACTAGCTGGAGAATATGACCTTTGTTACGGGATGGAATCTGCTAACCAATTTGCTTTTGGTTCTCTTGCAATGTCACTTCTGCAACAAACGCCTCCTACTAGTGACCAAATTAAAAATTATACCCATCAATATTTAAAGTTAATTATTGCTCACGAAGTTGGACATACTCTGGGGTTACGCCACAATTTCCGTGGTAGCACGATGCTGACACCAGAACAACTGAACAATACAGATATCACCCGCAATAAAGGCCTAGTTTCATCTGTAATGGATTATATTCCACCAAATATTGCACCCAAAGGTCAAGAACAAGGGGATTATTTTCCTAGCATGGTCGGGCCTTATGATAACTGGGCAATTCAATATGGCTACACTCAATTTCCAGCAGCAACCCTCACAACCGAAAAACCCTTTTTGAATGAAATTGCTGAAAAATCAGACCAGCCAGAATTGACCTATGCTACAGATGAAGACATGTACGACCTAGATCCGACTGCTGATGCTTGGGATAACAGCAACAATGTCTTAGTTTATTCTCAATGGCAGTTAGAAAATGCCCGGATTATGTGGGATCGTCTTAACCAGCGTGGTCCTGTCGATGGCGATAGCTATAGCGATGTCAGAGAACAGTTTGGTACAGTATTGGGAAATTATTTCCAAAATATTTTTTACGCGACAAAATACATTGGTGGACAGTCCTTTTACCGAGTTCATCCAAACGGCAAACAAGGAAAACTGCCCTTTCAAGCAGTACCATTAGAAAAACAACGACAAGCATTAGCGCTTCTGCAAAAGTATGTCTTCGCCGAAAATGCTTTTAACTTCTCACCAAATTTGCTGAATAAATTAGCCCCATCCCGTTGGCGACATTGGGGTAGTAGTCCTCGTATCGGTCGCTTAGACTATCCGATTCATGAATGGGTATTATTTATGCAAAGTCTAGTGTTGTGGGATTTGCTTTCAGGCGATCGCCTCTCTCGCCTCAAAGACATGGAATACAAAAATCAAGCCGAAAATTCCCTGACATTACCTGAGTTATTTGATACTCTGCAAAATGGCATTTGGACAGAAGTCTTAGAACCTCAAGGCAAAACCATCAAGATTTCTAGCTTACGTCGAGGTATACAGCGCCGATACGTGGAAACTCTCTATGAAATGGTGTTGCGAAAACAAGAGGTTCCAGAAGATGCCCGGACTCTAGCTTGGTATAAACTTAAACAACTATCCGAAAAACTGGATAACGTTCGTGGTGGTGATGAATATACCAAAGCACATTTACTAGAGACAAGCGATCGCATCAAGAAAGTTTTGGATGCACCATTGCAAGGGAATTAGAGAAGAAGATGGGGAGTCTTATTTTAGTGTCGTGAAATAAGGTAGCAAGTTTTAAATCTTATTTTAGTTATAGCTCATTTTGTAAAATAAGATTTGGGCTTGCCTACCATTTTCCTGATCACGGGGCTTACTCCAACTCTGGTAAGGTTAGCTGAACTTTTTTCCATCGGTACAGCCCAACTTAGGCGAACAATCTGTTCATGCAATTTTTGATCTGCTTCGGAACCATCACTAAAAACTGAAGGAACATCCCACAAAGGATATGCGTGCATTCCATTCACACCCAACACTTCACCTCGATGATTGAGGAGTGGGCCTCCACTCATACCTTTTTGGATATCATTAGTGTAGCCAATTTGATAGCCACCTTCCAAAGCTTTCGGTAATTTTAGCGTTATTTTACCAGTTGTAAACGTAAAGCCTTTGTCTTTTCCTTCATCTGCATGAGGAAATCCAGCAGCAAATACTTCATCACCCATAGTAGAGTTAAAAGTAATAGTTGCCACAGTATAGTTTGTGTCTGGACTACTAAACTGTAATATTGCTAAATCATTTGTGCCAAACTTGATATTCCTCGGCAAATTTGCAGACCAGATTCGACTATCCGGTGTTTGAATCCGATAGGGGGGATCATCAGCACGCAATACGTGGGCGTTAGTCAAAACTGTATAAACTGAGCCTTGTTTTTTGATCAAAATTCCTGAACCTAAAAATTCTTTTGACATCACTTTTACAGTAATAATTTGAGCATTACGGCGTATTTGTTCTACTGACAAGTGGTTAGTCTGTGTAGTCTTTTTTGCTTCACAATTATTACTGTTACATTCAGCAGAATATTTAAGATATACTGCCGATCCGCAAATTACTAATAATATGCCAGTAGCGAGTGTCACCAGCTTGAGTTTGCGCCATTTCATGTGCTATTGCTCCTACAGCCTATAGTTTTGCGTAAATAATAGAATACTATGTGATCAATTACACAATTGAAACATGAAAAGATAACTCCTCTTACACCGCTACGCACTCCAACAATTCTCAGTTTTAAAAGTTGCGTAAAAAGTTAGAATTTTCCCTATCAAACAAACACGGGAGGATGAGAATCCCTACTTTTTAAGGAAGGGATGAAATCCGACGGAAGCGGGTTTGACGGGACTGTATCTCTTAATTTTCCTCGTTGATTTTCAATATACCTTTTAACTACCTCTGTACTCACCTGTCCTGTTGACGCAACAAAATCTCCAGTATTGTTATGTCTCCCCCTTTCCTAAATCAGTATATTCGCAACGTTTGGCAGCCGAGAAAAGGTCTAGCGATCGCAGAGGCTTGCGTTATTGGTCTTGTTGCGGCCTTTTCTGCTGTATGCTTGAAGTTTGGTTCGGGATGGCTAGGAACATGGCGAGTTCATAGTTCCCATGTTTTACCAGCTTGGCTATTCCTACCAGCAATTGGTTTAGGCTTCGGGTTTCTAGCTGGACTGTTGGTAGAAAGGTTCGCACCAGAAGCATCTGGTAGTGGTATACCCCAGGTTAAAGCTTCGCTTGCTAATGTACCAGTCAAGCTTTCTTGGCGAGTAGCAGTTGTAAAGTTACTGAGTGCCATAATTACCTTAGCTTCGGGGATCACCTTGGGTAGACAAGGCCCGACTGTACAAGTTGGTGCTGCTTTAGCCGCAGGGATGAGTCATTGGGTTCCCACTTCTCCAGATCATCGACGTCAGATGATCGCAGCTGGTGCGGGTGCAGGTTTAGCAGCAGCTTTCAATGCACCGATTGCTGGTGTCTTGTTTGTGATCGAAGAGTTACTCCAAGATTTATCAGGACTGACATTGGGAACCGCGATCATCGCTTCATTTATCGGTGGCGTTGTTTCCCGTCTGTTGGGTGGTCGTAGTTTGCTACTGAACTTAGAATTGACTCAATCTTCTAGCAGTTTCTCAATCGTAGAAATTCCCTTTTACCTGATTTTAGGTATTTTGGCAGGGTTACTGGCAGCATTATTTAATCAGGGATTAATTAAAAGTATCAAAATATACCGTAGTTTTCATGTCAGTTTACCCTTAAGGGTTGCTTTGGCAGGATTTATATCAGGAATAGTAGTTGTATTTTTACCTGATTCTTTCCGTGATAATACTGGGTTAAGAGAATTTGTCCTCGCTGGTAAAGCTAATGCATCTGTAGCCGCGATCGCCTTTTTAGCTCAATTTATCTTGACACTATTAGCATTTGGTTCAGGTGCGCCAGGAGGATTATTTGCTCCCAGTTTGATTTTAGGTTCTTGTCTGGGTTATATCATCGGTGTTTTTGAATTCCATTTATTTGGATTTGGTTCGCCTACTACCTATGCTTTAGCAGGTATGGGGGCATTTTTTAGCGCCGTTTCCAAAGTGCCAATTACGGCGATTGTGATTGTCTTTGAAATAACAACAGATTTCAATCTAGTATTACCCTTGATGGTTGGCTCTGTGACATCTTACCTGGTTGCTGACAAGCTGATGCCAGGATCACTGTATACCAAACTTTTACACTTAAGCGGCATCAGCATTGACAATCTAGTTCCCATCGAGGACGCATTGACCAACTTAACAGCAAAAGATGTGATGCAGCGACGGGTGGAAACCTTAGATGCACAGATATCTGTGGAAGAAGCGGTACAAGCCTTTTCTCGGTCTCACCATCGCGGATTTCCTGTGGTGGAAGAGAGTCAATTAGTAGGAATTGTCACCCAAACTGATTTATTAAAAATCCGCGATCGCAACTTAGCAAAAGATACCCCCCTACGGGAAATCATGACGCCGCAGCCAGTGACAGTTACACCCATCCACAGCTTGGGTAATGTACTCTATTTATTGGATCGTCATCAAATCAGTCGTTTACCAGTAGTAGAAGGACACAGAATTATTGGCATAATCACTCGTGCTGATATTATTCGCGCAGAAGCCGATAGTCTTAACTGTAAACTTAGAGAACACGGGCCACAACCGGAACCTTCTTATGTAGTTTATCAAACGCGATCGCCCAGCATTGGTAGAGGTAGATTATTAGTTCCAGTCGCTAATCCTGAAACAGCTGCCACATTATTGCGAATGGCAGCAGCAATTGCCCGCGATCGCCACTATGAAATAGAATGTCTGCAAGTAATTATTGTTTCTCGTCAAAGTTCTCCAGCCGAAACACCAGTCAGAACAACTAAAAGTCGGCGATTACTACGAGATGCTGAAGTTTTGGGTAGAAAATGGAAAATCCCAGTACATACACAGATACGAGTTACCCACGATATCGCCCATGCAATCTTAGAGACAATAAAAGAAAGACACATTGACCTCATTTTAATGGGGTGGAAGGGAAATACTTCCACCCCTGGTCGTATTTTTGGGGATGTTGTAGACAGCGTGATTCGCCAAGCAACTTGTGAGATGGTCTTGGTGAAGTTAGGGAAAAATCCAGAGTCCACAGTTTCACTTACTCCCCATCTCTCCCTCCCTCCTCCTCAATTCAACCGTTGGTTAGTTCCAATGGCTGGCGGCCCGAATGCAAGGGCGGCGATCAAATTATTACCCGCTTTGGTGACGCTAGGAAATGACCCCGAAATTCGCCTCACCCGCGTGTTTAAGCCCTCCGAATTAGAACCAGACATGAGAATTCTAGAAGAAGCGATTCGGATACTCATCCGTCGTCAGAAATTATCCAGCACCGTAGTAGCAGCACCCGTGAAAGCAGATTCTGTAACTGAAGGAATCATCAACTTAGTCAAAACAGAAAATTATGATGTAGTTGTTTTGGGTGCTTCCCGTGAGGGATTACTACAACAAGCAATAAAAGGGAATATCCCCGAAGCGATCGCCTCTGGTGTAGACAGTACTGTGATTTTGGTGAGAAGAGCAATCTTAAACAGTTAAATATTTAGGAAAAGGGTGATGGGAAGATAAACAGATCAAAAGTTGCAATATAAACTCATAACGATTATGATTTATTTCAAGAGCTAGATCAAAAATTCCAGATGTGAAAACTCTCACCCCTACACTACAAGCAGTGTAGCGGGAGCATCTCAAATTCACAAATGAGACTTGCAGTTATTGAAGCGAAATATTTGGAGACTTAATTATTATCAAATCACTGGAGTCAAATATGAACTTGATTCGCTTTGAACACATTAACCTTTCTTGTAAAAATATAGACGCCAGTCGGAATTTTTACCAGACTTTATTTCCTGATTGGTATGTACGTGCAGAAGGCGTATTTAATGGTCGCTGTTGGATACATTTTGGCGATCGCCAATTTTATTTAGCATTAAATGATGAGAATGAGCAAGAACGTCTACATAATGCCTACGAAAATATTGGCATCAACCACGTTGGTTTTGTCATTAAAGATGGCGAAACTATGAAAAACTTGCTAGAGGATAAAGGCATTGAATATTATACAATGTCAGCACCAGAAACAAAGCATAGAATTTATGTTAATGACCCCGATGGTAACGAAATTGAGCTAGTGGAATATAACCAAGACTATGCTTTGAAATAATTGTTTTGGAGTGTGCGTGATGGATACGCACACTCTCGTTACCGTTGTGGTAATGGTGGATGTTTGGCTGAGTATTGTTTGACTATCCGAGAAATTTCGGGGTTATAAAGTCGTAAATAATTCCAGTAATTACCAAATACTTGGCGTACGTAATTTTTAGTTTCATCAAATGGGATGACTTCCACAAACTCATCTGGGTCTTGTGTTGGTATAGTTTTCAACCACTTAGCAACGTTACCGGGACCAGCATTATAACTGGCGATCGCCAGCAACGAGTTATTACCATATTCTTCATGAGTATGATCTAAATACCAAGTACCCAACATGATATTGTCGTTGGGGTCTTCAAGGTTAATTTTTTTACTATCCTCTTTAATTTGAGGAGCAATCCACTTAGCTGTATCTGGTAAGACCTGCATTAAGCCCGTCGCATTCGCAACAGATTTAATTTTTGGTTGAAATCGTGACTCTTGACGAATCAAAGCTGTTACCAATAAAGGATTTAGCTGACGTTGTTTTGACCAATATTCTATTTCTTTAAGATAAGGAAAAGGATAACGAGCTTGCCAGTAAGTGATTTGTTTACTGAAATTTTCATATTCAGCTTTTTCTTCTGGTTTTTCTCGGTCTTCCAATTTAGAGATTTTGTCAATTCCCTGTAAATTTTCTCCTTGAGTCAGCAGCATCAAACCCTCGGTAAATTGTTGTGCTATCGTGGGTTGAGCTTTGTTGTTAAATTCAGCTTGCCATTGCAACCAAGCATCACGATCTTGACCAAGCAAATATAATTCTTTGAAGGTTTCAGAACCGGCTGTAGGTACAGGACGCACAAGGGGAACTACTTCTGGTGTTAACTGACGGACGTTGTTGAAGTTGCCGACATTTAATCCCAAAGTCACTGCTGCTCGCCACGCATAATAAGACTGCGGAAAATTACTAACTACATACTCATAAGCTTGTGTAGCTTCCTGCATTTTCCCTAAATTTGTTGCCCATCTCCCGATCCAAAAACCCGCTCTCGGAGCCAAGATACTGTCAGGGTTAGTGTTAGGAATTGGTTCTGCCCATTGCCATGCAGCTTGGTAATCTTTGGCTTCAGCTTTTTCTAGTGCCATTTTCCAACGGTATTGTGCTGCTTCTTCAGTATTTCCGTATTTGCTAATCAGTAATTGCAGCGCTGCATTTGCTCCGTTGGTGTCATTTTGAGCTTGTAAGATTTTGACTTTTGCTAACAGTGCTTCTCCTGCCAGATCAGGAAATTTACTGATGATTTGGTCAAGATAAGGTAGAGCATTCTGACGTGGTTTGCTCATTTCTGCCAAACGCAGCAAAGCTGTACCTGTTTCTTGGGCTTCTGGAAAAGCACTAATTAGTTGTTTGTAGATGGCGATCGCTTGATCTTGTTTACCATCTATCTGCAATCCCCGCGCCACACGATAGAGGTTAAGAGGTGTCTTGGCTGATTTGGTGTAGACATCTGCTGCTTTGGCAAATTGATTATTTTCCCAGTAGGCGTTAGCAACAATTTCCCACTCTTGTGGCTTCAAAATCGCATCTTTAACTAGACCATCTAATACAGGTATAATTCCTGGTTGGTCATAGGCGTGTTTTGCCAAAATTAGTTGTAATTGTGGCTGATTAGGATTTTTTGCCAAGCGCTTGCGAATAATATCCCAAGTCAGGGGATGGGAAGGAAAAGAGGCGATCGCTTTTTGGTGATATTCGGGTAGTGCTATTAAATAAAGGGCTTTAACACTGGCTGGATGTGTAGGATAATTTTTGACCACAGCCTGTCTATCATCAGAGGCTTTACCCGGTTCTGCTAAAATATCATAGGCTTGGGCCTTTTTCAGCAAAATATAAGGCGCCAGCTGTGGATAGTCTTTTTCTAGTCCTTCCAGGAAACTTAACGCCTGTTTACCTTCATTGCGTTCAACTAAATCACTGGCTAGCAAATAACGAGCGCGGTTCCGATCTTGTGATGGAAACCCTTTGGCTAATTCCTCAAGTTTTCCTGCTCTTTCGGCAGGAGATTGGAGTACCAAAGAGAAAACATCTGACTCAGCTTTACTTGCTTCTGTCAGTTGTTCTGGCTGATTGTTAAATTGCTTGAGCCATTGTCCGAGATATCTTCCTATCTGAGGGGCTGAAACCATCGCCCCAGCCAGAAAGGCACATAGTCCTGCACCCACAATCAGAGAAATTTGTTTTTTCTGTAGC
The DNA here is from genome assembly GCA_051172755.1 of Nostochopsis sp. Classification (GTDB taxonomy): domain Bacteria; phylum Cyanobacteriota; class Cyanobacteriia; order Cyanobacteriales; family Nostocaceae; genus Pelatocladus. Next base: position 552,585 of record JBMNDX010000002.1, read on the forward strand.
TTCTTCAGCATTGAGACCCGCTGAAAGTTTCACATGAATTTCCTGTCACTTTAGCATTACTAATGCTGTAGAGAACCATTTTTGCCTTTCAAATTTTTTTTGATAAAGAAAAATTAGCAGTTAATCGCGATCGCCATTTTTATACTTTTATCAAGAAAAACATATCAACATAATTTTAGATTCAGCATCATCCAATAGGTATATTTTTAGGTTTTCCACTGTTTAACCCATTCCTTTGCAACAACACTCTTTCGTTTGCTTTTCCACTTCTGGTACAGGATCGTAACCACCTGGATGAAACGGATGACAACGTAGGATGCGTCGAATAGCCAACCAAGAACCATCCCAAGGGCCAAATCTTTCAATGGCTTGCATGGCATACATCGAACAAGTAGGCTGGAAGCGACAGGTCGGGAGAAATAAAGGTGAAATAAACATTCGGTAGAACCGAATCAGCCAAATCAATAATAGTTTCATCATTGTCACATTTTTCTAATAAATTGGTAACAAAGGTCAAGTTTTTTTATTTAAATCCTTGCTGTTGTTAAGTTTGTTTTCCCATCAAGAGTTCATTCCTTCTCTAGGACTGCAACTTGCTAGCGTTGCAGCTTGGTTGTCCCTCGTGATGTTAACTGCATGGGGGGTTAGTCGTTTTGCGAAAGCAGATTCAGAAATTGTGCGGAAGATAGTGCATATCGGAACTGGTAATGTAATTTTGCTGGCTTGGTGGCTAAATATTCCCGCGATCGCGGGTATTACAGCCTCAGTTTTAGCCAGTGCTGTGACTTTATTGTCTTACCGTTTTCCTATTCTCCCCGGCATTAATAGTGTAGGACGTCGAAGTTTTGGAACTTTCTTCTATTCTATGAGTATCGGTGTTTTGGTTGCTTGGTTTTGGTATCTGCAAGAACCTCATTATGCCGCATTAGGTATTTTAACAATGGCTTGGGGAGATGGACTCGCTGCTATCATCGGACAGCGATTTGGTAAACATAAGTATCAACTGTTTGGAGGACAAAAAAGCTGGGAAGGTTCTTTGACAATGGCAATTGTCAGTTTTGTTATCTGTAGCTTGATTTTGTTGAGTGTACAAGGTAACTCTTGGGAAGTTTGGATAATATCTGTGGTAGTGGCTTTAGTAACTACTGGCTTAGAAACTATTTCTTTTGCTGGGATTGACAATTTGACAGTTCCGTTGGGTAGTGCGGCCCTGGCTTTTGTGTTAACTCAGTATATTAGTGGTTAGTGGTTAGTTGTTTTACAGCAATAAAAGCAGAGAGCTTATTTATCGGCTTTTAGCGGTGGGAAGATGTCAACTGTGATACTAGTGTCTACGGTAGTAAAAGGTTTTTTGCGGAAAACCCACTCCGTGACGATAGGTTCTACGGTAGCGTACTGCTGGATGGTAGTTATAAACCCTTTGATAATGAGGTCTATAGTGATACCGTCTGTTATTATGCTGTCTATAAGAACGGTGCCTATAATGACGACGTCTATAATGGGCGTTTCGTCTGTAGTTGCGATTTTGTCTGTAGTGGTGTGTTCTTCTGTAGCGATAGTGTCTGTGTCGTTGACTAATTTTGTAATCTTGGTTATGTGTTGTTTGTTCTAGTTCTACTGCATCAACTTCTTGTTGTGGGATAATCGGTGTTTGAGTCGGTGATAAGGTATGTGCTGCGGCTACTTCTAATCCCAAGCTGATAGGCAATACTAAAGTACTGACTACGAACTTCCAAAACATTATTTTACGCTCCTAACTTTTGTGTTTTTGGCTAAACCTTTCTCAATCCTTGATTTACTCCTCACCGACAAGGTTGGAAGGTTAATTTTTATGCTTGGTGATTCACGCAGTTCTTGTTTACCGCCAATAAATGGCTAGTTTGAGATTCCATACAATTTTCAAGACCAGGTTTTTGGTCTAGGAAACGATTATCACCAAATGTTTTTACAAAGATAGTTCGTGGTGAACTGACATCTAAAAATAATTTCGTTTTTTGTTAATACTTTACAAAAATATATAAATATGTACTTTGTGGTTAACAATAAGCTAGGACTTACGCAAAATCATGAAAAAATGAACCACATAGACGCGTCAGCGGCTTCTCGTAGAGTAGGACACAAAGGACACAAACTTGGTTAATGCGAGTTCGCCTTAAAGTGTATACTAACGTTTGACGATAGTAACGCAAAGCGATAGTATTGTGATTGTTAGTTTTAAATCTGTCTAGGCTAAAATAGTGCAACAGAAGAAGTTTGTAGCAGGCACTGTCTTCGCCGGAAAACTAAAAATATAATGCAACATTTTAGCCTAGACACGCCAGTAGGGTGCGTTATTGCATTGGCGTAAGCCTTCCCGTAGGGTATGCAGCGATAGCGGAGTGAAGTAATGGCAACGGCTGCGATTGCTGAGTCCTTCGGACACGCTACGCGAACGTTTCATTTCATTAGTCTCGCAATGACAACTAAATTATCCGGACATCATATTATTTCTGTTTCTGGGCAGTTTCCAACCACCTTTTACCCATTTCAATTGGGATACCTAATGGTGGACAAAGGATTTTAATTAATTCAATTCCCCCAGCTAAAAGTATCTCCCTGATGCGTGAATTTGTTTTAACTTCGTCATTAAATTTATTTACAAATACTTGCTTTTCGTATTCTGTTGTTGTGGGGTAATTGGTTTGCAGTTGTACTAATAAATCTTGAATTTCCTTTGCAGCTTCGGCTGGAGTTTTCTCTGCAACATTTTTACCAATAACAGTACCGTAATTTCCTTCAATAATTTGTACTACTTCAGTTTTGTCAAAGCTGTATTTTGATGCTTTGGATTGTTCTGACATTTTTTAACCTCTGGAAATATAGGAATATGGATTTAGATACCCGATGGTATCTGAAGATAGGGTTAGATTTCAGTTGTTTTCTTGCCGATCACATCACCATGATTTTTCTCTATAATTTGTACTATATCAGCGTGAATATTATATTTTGCTTCTGATTCTTGAGAATTTATTGCTTCCAGTGAGGGAGAATGGAAAATTTCATGGTTATAAAACTTGCAGTTATTTTGAATGTTGACAATTATATAATTGACATCTTCTCCATCATTTAATTGCATTTGCCTTAAACAAGTTATTGCAGTAGAATACCCAATTTTTATTAAAGCCTCACCAGCAGAATGACGAACTTCATAATCTTTATCTACCAAAGCTTTTATAAGTTCTTGGATGACTTCTTCATTACAAACTTTTACTAATGCTTCTACTATAATTTTACGCAGTTCTGGGTGCGGCGAGTTTCTAAAATATTTTACAAGTTCTGGAGCAGCTTCTCTTCTACCAAGCTTACCTAAAGCGATAGCAGCAGCATAAGATGAATCCTCTAATGCCTTGATTAATCCACTAATTGCTTCTTCAGTTCCTAGTTTGCCTAACGCTTCAGCAACTTTGATAAATATATGAAAGTTGAAACGAAGCTCAAAAAGCCATCTTTCAATTGCATCTTCATCACCAAGATTTTCTAATTCTTTTTCGCTTATGCCTTGGATAATGATATTGTGAGAATCAAGTTTTGCTGATGCTTTAGAATTTATTCGATAGTGCCTTAAGGCTTTAATTAATTCTGGAATAGCTTCTTCACAGCCGAGTTGCCCTAAAACAATAGCAGCACTTCTACGAACATAATAGTATCTATCTTGCAATGCTTGACATAGTGAAGGAATTGCCTCCTGACAACCTAAATCTCCCAATACTTCGGCAGCAGTCTCTCGAACATGAGGTTTATGATATGTTAATCGGTTAATTAAGATGGGAAGTGCATCTTTTCTACCAAGTTTTCCCAAAATCACAGCAGCAATCCAGCTAATACGTTCATCTGTACTTATCAGAAGTTCACATAAACCAGGAATTGCAGCTTTACTGTTTTTCAAATATCCTAGCCATTCAGCTGCTGTTTGGTAAACATTAACATTTTCATCATTTAAAGCCTTGAGTAATTCCAAAATAGTTGTGTTTGTACCAATTCTACCTAATGCATTGGTAGCCGCTAAACGAATATCCGCGCTTTTGTGATTTAGTGCTTGTTTTACAGGTGCGATCGCAAATTCTGAACGAGTCATTCCTAAAAGTTCAATCTTAAGTAGTTGAGGAACCGTGCTGTCAAACTGACGAAATAATTCTCCGCGACTTTTGGGAATTTCCCCATCTAGCTTAAAAACATCGCACAGCATTTTCAATATCAAGGGGGTTTCCCCCAACTCCCGCAGTCGATTCCCCAACTGCTGCAACATTTGCTCACCTTGTTCGGGGAGATAATTATGTACAAACTCCTGCATCTGTGTTTCCGTCAGGGGTTGCATTTCCAGTTGCTTGTCAATTCCTAAAATTCCCCCCACACCTAAATCCCGTGTGGTAAAAATCATTGGTGTTTCTGGGTAATCTTGACGGAATCGTGCAACTTTATCCCGTGCTTCATCGGAGGGTAATTCGTTCAACCCATCCATCAGCAGCAATAACTCCCCTTCAAGCAGCAAGTCTTCAATTTTATGAATCTCAATGCGGTGCTTGTACCCTCGCAAAAACTTGTAAATCAAAGTTTCCACCGAAGTATCCCAGTTGCGAAGTTCTACCAAAACCGGAATTTTTCGCTTTTCTCCTTGGATTATTGCTTGTGCATCTTCCCACAGCAACCGTTGTAAAGCTGTGGATTTTCCCGAACCAGGTTTACCGATTAATAATACATTATTCTCAGTATATTTACGCATAAAATCCAACACGGGCAACCGTTCAACTTTTTCTTTATTCTCACTCGGCATCCCTTCTCGTTGTTTCGGTTGCCATGTTTGCACCATCAAACTCACGTCAAATATTTTACCTTCTGCATCAGTCAAAGTATACATATTTGACCATTGCTGATACTTTTTGTCTTTGGTGATATTGTCTAAATATGTCTGGAACTCAGGACGAGGATATAGAGGCGATTGTTGAAGTTCCTCTCGAATTCGTTGCAGTAAATTATCAATTTCTAGCTGCTTATCTAAACCGACATTTCCACGTACTACTTCCAATAATGCACAAAGTGCTGGTTCCCCAGAGGGAATTTCTCCCAAGTCTACCAGTTTGTCAACCATTTGGGGAATAAAAACATTCGCAGACCCATCCCACTCCAATTTGCCTAGTACTGGTGAGTTAGTTCCTAAAGCCAGTAAAAGATACGTCTGACGTTGTTGCTTATCCTGCATAAATGGTGTGAGGATAAGCAATAACTCTTGAATGATTTTGCCACTTACTTGTGCCATCGGCTAACTATTTTGCTAAACCAGTATCAATTTCTGGTGCGTTGTTTTTCAGGTCATTCAATAGCGCGATCGCACTTGTCCCTGCATTACGTAAATACCGTCGTTGCGTATTTGGTTCCGGAAGCATTCCACCGCTATGATGAATACCAACCACCTGAAAATCATCATCGAAAACCGGCGACCCCGATGAACCTGGTTCTGTACTAGTAGTATATTGCAATACTTGATTGTCGGCGTAAGCAACGAAGTTATTCTGAATCGAGATTTTCTGTGACATGCTCCACACACTGACTCTTCGAGTACAGTGTGGGCTTCTCAACGACTCCGAATCCGGACATTAATTGAGCTTTAAGGGCGTGCGTCCCACGCGCCTTTATGTTTATAGCGGCGTTCAAATCCCTGCACAAACTGGCATGACAAACAGGACAATTGTGCATTCTCTGGGATAGTGACTTTTTAACTTTCTAAAAAATAAAAAGTTTAAATTTTCTGTACTTTAGACTACAGCTACTAGATTTTACTTCAAAATAAAGATATGCAGCATATATAAAAAAGTAGACTGCTTGTAAAGATAACTTTTGCAAGAACTCTAATAATATATATGTGTTGCATGATCGACGCAGGAATTATGCTGTTTGTCCTGTTGATCGCTGTCCGAAGGAGAACGACGTCAGGATAGCGAGCGATCGCCTATATTCAAATAAAAATTAATAGTCAACACAACCCGTTTATTTCCTGAATTTTTACGGTGTGTGGAGAAACTGCATAGAGAAGGGTTAAAGACTATTGTAAATCTGTTTTCCCTTTTTTCCAAGTCAATTTGTGGTGTAGGGTTTTTGCCGTTTCCCCTACTTTACAGTCACCGGCGAGATGCTAAAACATCCTGAGAACAGCCTGAGGTTTCTGACACTAACAATAAAAATTTATCCCGCTTGATTGATTTATTCACAAGCGGGTTTATTGAATAACATAAAAAATATCGGTGGATTTCCTTTTTCTCACCGATGTTGAATTGATTGACTCATCTTAATTTTTTACCAACTCTTGATGAATTTTCACCTATTCGGAAAAAACATCTCCTGTATACGGTTGAACGCCAATATTAGGATAAGCATCATCATTCGGACCAAATATCCGTACTGCGGCTTCAGTAATATAGCGAGTTATACTAGCGATGATATTGGAGATAGCCCTCATAATTAGACTCCCTCTTTTTTTATTAGTTTTATCGGAATATTTCTACTCTAATGCAGACTTTTTGATTTGCTCATCTATTCAATATATTGACATTGAAGGCAATATTACTTGATAAATATTTGTATAGCTTTAGCAAGAAGAGTAATGCTTTATTAATTTAAATCTGCTTGTAAAGCCAGATAGTTTAGAAACGAAAAATTAGAAACTTAAAAATTGTGAGTTAATTTGTCTGTTTATCTTCATCTTATTTTTCATCAGACCACTTTCTATGAACTTTTTCACTTAAATATATTAATTATAACTATTACAAAATATTAAAAATAGCAACCAATATATTACTATCTCTCTTAAAGCCCTTTATTGCTGACTTTGTTGGAGTATTAACATCTACACATTGACATTATTTATGGTGATATTTACCATAAACTAAAGAAGTATCCAAAAAGGGGGGCGATCGCATGACGTGTTACCCAGGGACATTGAACCAGGAATTAATTCCGCGTGCAGAAGATTACAGCCTACTGACTGACCTTTACCAGTTGACAATGGCAGCTTGTTACACTGGCGAAGGCGTAGAAGAACAATCGGCAAGCTTTGAGTTATTTGTGAGAAAATTACCAGAGGATTTTGGCTATTTAATCGCCATGGGGCTAGTCCAGGCGTTGGAATATTTAGAAAAATTTTGCTTTACCCCCACTCATATAGAAGCTTTGCGTTCAACGGAAATTTTTGCTCATGCACCAAAACGCTTTTGGTCATTGCTAGAATCAGGAAGTTTTAGTGGGGATGTATGGGCAGTACCAGAAGGTACAGCAGTGTTTGCCAATCAACCATTGTTACGAGTAGAAGCACCTTTATGGCAAGCACAACTGGTGGAAACTTATCTACTTAACACCCTCAACTACCAGACATTAATTGCCACACGGGCTGCTAGAATGCGCGATGTGGCAGGTGAACGAGCAAACCTGCTGGAATTTGGCACTAGACGGGCGTTTAGTCCCCAAGGGGCGTTGTGGGCAGCAAGAGCAGCATTGGCATCTGGTTTTGATGCTACGTCCAACGTGTTAGCAGCGCTACAACTAGGCGAGAAACCAAGTGGTACGATGGCACACGCTTTGGTGATGGCACTGACAGCAACTGAAGGTAGCGAGGATCAGGCTTTTGCCGCATTTCAACAATATTTTCCAGGTGCAACCTTGTTAATTGATACTTACGATACCATTGCTGCTGCGGAACGATTAGCTGGAAAAGTCAACTCTGGAAAAATGAAATTGACCGGAGTGAGGTTAGACTCTGGTGATTTGGTGACATTATCAAAAAAAGTGCGATCGCTTCTACCAGATGTATCAATAGTTGCTAGTGGTGACTTAGATGAACAAGAAATTCTATTTTTAAAAAATGCAGGTGCTGAGATTCATAGCTATGGCGTGGGAACCAAACTAGTAACAGGAAAACCTGTGAATGGGGTCTATAAATTAGTAGAAATTAATGGCATTCCGGTAATGAAAGAATCGAGTGGTAAGATGACTTATCCGGGACGCAAACAAATTTTTCGTTCTTCCGTAGCAGGTAAAGTGAAAACAGATTGTTTGGGATTAGCAGATGAAAGTAATCTCGGAAAACTACCTTTATTGCAACTATTCATGCAAGCAGGTAAACGGATGCAACCACCAGAAAACTTAGCCACAATTCGCCAGCGTACCGCCGCCTCCGTAGCAAGTTTACCCGAACAAACTCGATATTTAGAAAATCCCGTACCAGTACAAATGGAATTATCTGAAAAATTACATCAATTGACAGAAGAAACCAAGAAAAAATCAGTATTGGTTAGTGGTTAGTAGTTAGTGGTTATTAACTATTTCTAATGACAAATGATAAATGATAAAAAAATGAAAATAGCTTTATTTGGAACTAGTGCCGATCCACCAACTGCTGGACATCAAGCGATAATTAAATGGTTGTCACAGCATTATGATCGTGTAGTCATTTGGGCTGCTGATAATCCTTTTAAATCGCATCAAACCCTTTTGCAACATCGGGTAGCAATGTTACATCTACTCATCAATGATATACATTCACCACACCAAAATATTAGTCTGGAACAAGAACTGAGCAGTTTCAGAACTTTAGAAACTTTGGATAAAGCCAAGCAACGTTGGGGAATAGAAACAGAATTTACTTTGGTGATCGGCTCAGATTTAGTTTCTCAACTACCACGCTGGTATCGGGTTGAAGATTTGTTACACCAAGTCCAACTTTTGATTGTACCACGACCGGGATATATCATAGATGAATCCAGTTTACAGGCAGTGGAAGACCTCGGAGCAAAAATAGCGATCGCTGAGTTACATGCTCCAGATGTATCCTCTACAGCTTATCGTAACAATGGAGATCCCGAAGCTCTCACCCCCTCTGTTACTGACTATATTAATCAACAGCATTTGTACAAATGCCAGGACGCATCCAGAAAAAGCTTGCAGATACGCTAAATCAACAACCTTTGGCTGATTTCAAAGTTGGTGTTGACAATGTAATTTTTTCAGTAGATACTGCTCAAAATCGACTGCTAGTACTATTAATCATGCGACAACAGGAACCCTATATAAATTATTGGGGTCTTCCAGGTACTTTAGTACGTCGAGGCGAATCCTTAGAAGACGCAGCCTATCGGATTCTGGCTGAAAAAATCAAGGTCAAGAACCTTTATTTAGAGCAATTATATAGTTTTGGTGGACCTAATCGTGACCCAAGAGAAGCAATCGATAGTTACGGGGTACGTTATCTCAGTGTCAGTTACTTTGCTTTGGTGCGATATGAAGAAGCTGAATTAATTGCTGACAAAGTTGCTGGTATCGCTTGGTATCCAGTCAAACGAGTCCCACAATTAGCATTTGACCATAATGAAATTTTGGCATACGGACACAGACGTTTAAAAAATAAATTGGAGTATAGTCCGGTAGCTTTTGAGGTTTTACCAGAAACATTTACTTTAAATGATTTATATCATTTGTACACCACGGTTTTAGGAGATAATTTTTCCGATTATTCTAATTTTCGGGCGCGTTTACTGAAGTTAGGCTTTTTATGCGATACAGGTATTAAAGTTTCACGAGGTGCAGGGCGTCCAGCTAGTTTATATCGATTTGATGCAGAAGCATTTGCCCCTTTTAAAGATAAACCATTGGTTTTCATTTAAACCAGAAGGGAGAGTTTTTGACTTCCGACTAATAACCAATGACTAATGACTATTAACTATTATGAAAATTGCGATCGCTCAACTCAATCCTACCATTGGTGACTTACCAAAAAATGCTCAGAAAATCCTTGAGGCTGCACAACAAGCAGTAGCAAAAGGTGTGCGTTTATTGTTGACACCAGAACTATCTTTGTGTGGCTATCCTCCACGGGATTTATTATTAAACCCTAGTTTTATTAAAGCAATGGGTATTACCTTACGACAATTAGCTAGAGATTTACCACCTAAATTAGCAGTATTAGTCGGAACTGTAGAAGAAAATTTACAAGCCAAAAAAACTGGCGGTAAAACTTTATTTAATAGTATTGCTTGCTTGGAAGCGGGTAAGATAAAACAAATTTTTTACAAGCGGCTTTTACCTACTTATGATGTTTTTGACGAACACCGCTATTTTGAAGCAGGTTTGCAAGCGAATTATTTCACTCTCGATAACATCAATATTGGTGTCACTGTTTGCGAAGATTTGTGGAACGATGAAGAGTTTTGGGGCAAACGTAGTTATAATGTTAACCCAATTGCTGATTTAGCAATTTTGGGTGTAGATTTAATTGTGAATTTATCCGCTTCACCTTACACCCTCAACAAACAAAGGTTCCGCGAAGCAATGCTAAGTCATAGTGCAGTACGTTTTCGCCAACCGATTATTTACACTAACCAAGTGGGTGGTAATGATGATTTAATTTTTGATGGTAGAAGTTTTGGGTTAAACCGTCAGGGTAAAATTGTTTGTCGGACGCGTGGGTTTGAAACTGATTTATCAATTATTGAATTTGATCAAGAAGCACGGGATTTAAAGTTAGGTTTGATAGCACCTAATTGTGAGTGTGAGGAAGAAGAAATCTGGCAAGCTTTAGTTTTAGGTGTGCAAGATTATGTCCGTAAGTGTGGTTTTACTAAAGCAGTTCTGGGTTTGAGTGGTGGGATTGATTCTTCTCTTGTAGCTGCGATCGCTACAGCAGCACTTGGTAAAGAAAATGTCCTCGGTGTTCTTATGCCTTCTCCCCACAGTTCTGACCATTCCGTTACTGATGCCTTGGCATTGGCCGCAAATCTTGGTATAAAAACTAATATATTGCCCATCAATGATTTAATGCAAGCATATGACAAAACCTTTGCAGATTTGTTTATTAATACTGAGTTTGGACTAGCAGAAGAAAATATTCAATCGCGAATTCGGGGTAACTTATTGATGGCTATCTCTAATAAATTTGGTCATCTTCTCCTCTCAACAGGTAACAAATCAGAAATGGCTGTCGGTTATTGCACCCTTTACGGTGACATGAATGGTGGTTTAGCAGTCATAGCTGATGTTCCCAAAACCCGTGTTTATGCAGTGTGTCACTGGTTAAACCGCAACAGCGAAATCATTCCTGACAACGTCCTTACCAAAGCACCCAGCGCCGAACTTAAACCAGATCAGGTTGACCAAGATTCTCTACCGCCCTACGATATCCTTGACGATATCTTGCAACGCCTAATTCAAGATCACGAATCACCCGCCCAAATTGCCAGCGCTGGACACGATGTAGCCGTTGTTGATAAAGTGATCAAGATGGTAGCTAGGGCAGAATTCAAACGGCGACAAGCACCCCCAGGATTAAAAATAACAGATCGTGCTTTCGGTACTGGTTGGCGGATGCCTATTGCTAGTAATTGGAAGTCCCTTAAAAATGTTTATCAGTCAAGAAGAATACCTACACCTTCCTTGGCAATTTGGAACAGACAAGATACTCATCCCAGAATAAAATAAATGTAATAGTTATAGCTGTAGCCGTTTTGATTAGGACATTGAAATGGGTATAACCAACTGGAGAATATTGGAATCTACGTCCTAACTTAGGGCTTGCTGAATAAAGCTATAACCTATTCCAAATAAGAGTTCCAATCATTTTTCTTCCAAACAGGTGCAAGGCTATGGCATCTAGAGGCTCAAAATCCTTGCATTTCGCTCTGAAATTGTGGGGCGAATTTGAGAAGCAACCTCCGAAACTACCATTTTTTGTACTGTGTAGCATCTAGATTCGCTTTGTGGAGTTTTTCAGCAGACCCTAACTTACCTGGCTATAGCTATACTAAAAATAAATTCGGTTAAAACCGACTGTTTAGCAGTAATTTAGTCCGTTTTAACCGACTTAAACTGAGTTTTTCAGGCTTTTTTAGGGAAATTTACTAAAAATATCTGTGTTCTGGAGTACTCATTATTTATTTGATTCAAGCCAATCTAGAAACTCGCTAACCTCACCAGATGAGGGGCGATCGCTAGCAAATTGTCGATATAGAAATCTTAATTTATCAATACTGAATTGTGGTGTTTCCTTATCCGCCCAAAATTCCAATTCGCTTTTAGCATCATCTAATGCTTGTTCTTCTGTCGGTAGCCAAAATTTTAGGAATATCTTGTCTTCCTTATACAGAAAAATATCAAAGCCAAGCTTGTTTTCTAGTTTGTATATCTTTGCCTGATATTTACCAACTTCTAAAGTATGCAGTAACCTTTGCCTAGATTGTATATGTAGCATTTCTATCCCCAAATGCGTTTTTACGCGTGCATCTGAAGTATACACTTTTTATTAGTTCAGATCAGTAGTATAAATCATTCTTATGGCTGATGACAAAGAAGATTTTGCTCTATCAAGATAAATAGGAGAAATGTAAGGATTCAGAAGGGTGTAGAGGAATAGGGGTGTAGGAGAACCACGCGTAAAACTTGGTGGCGAGCCTAAGCTGATATGCATTTAAACTGGGATTTTTGAGAGCTACACTCCTTGCTGTGTCGAGATTGCTCGCTCGATTTAAATGCTGAACAGCTTACCCACCGCCTAATCTTATAGAACCTCGTGGTAAGCGTAAAACTCAGAGGCTTGAGCCGCTGAGATATAAGCGACTCAAGCGACTTTAGTCGCCGTAATCTTTTGAATATTGCCACATAATTTATACATGGTGTGTTAGCATAATAGATGTAGTTGGTTAGGTCGAGTCAATGATAATTTACGAGTTCAAAATCAAAGGGAAAAACAAGCAATATTGTGCAATAGATGATGCTATTCGTACTAGTCAATTCATTCAAAATAAAGCTTTACGCTACTGGATGGATAACAAAAAGATTGGCAAATACGACTTCAATAAATATTGTGCAGTATTAGCTGCTGAATTTTCCTTTGCTTCGGAACTCAATTCAATGGCTCGTCAATCTGCTGCTGAACGTGCTTGGAGTGCAGTTGCTCGGTTTTACGAGAATTGCAAGAAGAAAGTTAAAGGTAAAAAAGGATATCCAAAGTTTAAGAAAAACTGCCGTTCTGTTGAATACAAAACATCAGGATGGAAGCTTTCACAAACTCGTAAAGCTATAACTTTCTCAGATAAAAAGGGAATAGGAACCTTAAAGTTAAAAGGAACCTACGACTTGAACTACTACGACATCAAACAGATTAAGCGTGTACGATTAGTGCGTCGTGCTGATGGATATTACGCTCAATTTGCGGTTGATGTTGATGCTAGGTTGAAACACAACCTACAAATCAAGTAGTTGGTATTGATTTTGGGCTGAAGTATTTCATTGCTGATCACAAAGGCAATGTAGAACAATCACCCCAGTTTTACCGCAAGTCTGAAAAACAATTAAACCGTGCTAATCGCAAAAATCCAAGAAGTTCAGCAAGGATAAAAAGAAGTCTAAACAACGTCAATCTAACAACTACCACAAAGCGAAGATACGATATGCTCGGAAGCATTTAAGAGTAAGTAGGCAGCGAAAAGAGTATTGCAAGCGTGTTGCATACTCCGTCATCCAATCTAACGATTTGGTAGCTTATGAAGACTTAAATGTCAAAGGCTTGGTACGTAATCGTCATCTGGCTAAATCGATATCTGATGCTGGTTGGTCAACTTTTAGGTCATGGTTAGAATATTTTGGTCACAAATATGGGAAGGTCACAGTTGCTGTTCCTCCCCACAATACAAGCCAAAATTGCTCTAACTGTGGCTTGAAGGTGAAAAAATCTCTGTCTACCAGAACTCATGTTTGTCCACATTGTGGATATATCGAAGACAGAGATGTCAATGCAGCAATCAATATTTTGAGATTAGGACTCAGTACGGTAGGGCATACCGGAACTTACGCTTGCGGAGATTTGCCCTCTTGGGCGATTGGTGTAAACCTGTCGTCTAACGGCGAGTCACTGAACCAAGAATCCCCGTGTATGCGCGACCGGGGAGTGTCAAGCAGGTTAACCATACCTGATTTAAGTCTTTCGCACAATCTGTGCCTGTGCTAAGTACAGCTTTGCATAAGTTCGTAGCGAATAAATTGGGCAAACCTCTGTGTTCCTCTGCGCCCCTCTGCGTTTCAAAAGTTACGATTTAACGCAAAGCTGTGCTAAGTATAACTAGACTCAGTTAGATTAATTTACACACCTAATTCGCGTAGGGTTGCTTCTATTCTAGTAACACTGTCAAACTTACCCTGTTGTTCGTATAGATCACGTGCTTTTCTAAAAATAGCGATCGCTTCTTTGGCTTTACCTTGTCTTTTTAACATTGTCCCCCGTAACTCATAAACCTGGGGATTTTTGGGAGCAAGTTGCACAGCTTCTTCATAAGCCCATTGAGCACTAGTATAATCTCTCAATCGCACTAGAACAGTACCTAAACCTATATAGGCATTGACATTATTACGGTTTATCTGTATAGCTTTACGATAAGCGTTTTTGGCCCCGTTATTATCACCTAAATTACCACTGATATAACCCAAAGCATATTGATAATCAGCATTATTCGGATCAAGAGCAACAGCCCGACGATAAGCAGTTAATGCTGTGGAAAAATTTCCTTGTAAAGCATACAAATAACCAATGCCAGAATAGATCGAAGGATTTTTTGGCTCTAGGTTTGCTGCTTGTTGGTAGACAGCGATCGCACCACTATAATCACCCGTCTCTACTAGTCTGCGTCCTTGTTCTAACAGGTCTTTTACTTCTTGAGTGCTTTCGCGCTGTACCACTAATACCTGAGCCTGAGTCACTGAAGGCATTGTTGTAGCAATGCTTCCTATTAAGATAACACTAAATAACAATGAAGTTCCTTTGTACACAGCAAACAACCTGAAAGTTTGTGCCAATTGAATAGATTTTCTCTGATTGCTTGTCCATTAAAACAAAAATATTCTCTTTTGAAAACTCCATATGCTTAAATTTTTGCCAAATATTTATAAGCTTTCTCGTTTTTGGTTTTCTAGTCAATAGCTATTTTCTAGCATCTGCTTTGATAATTCTAAAAATTAGCAGCGATCAATAGTCAATCATCGTAATACTTGAATAATTGGTTATAAATAATACCAAATTCTAAATTTTCACTCAAAATTATAACTATTGAGGCATGACGAGCCAAATTGATAGAGCAGATAACAGCTAAATAGATAAATATATATTAACATTGCTTAATTAAAATTTGTATATTTTCTATATTTCAGATTTGCTCCCATTCTTGTATTTTTTCAATCAAAAGCCTACAAAATATCACATATTTTACCTGTTCAGTCAACCTAATACTCAAGGTAGATTGATCAACTCTTTCTATTGATGGATATGAAAAACTAGAAATAACAATTTAATTTGAAGATAACTAACAAAATATCAGAAGAAACATTAAAACTATTAGTCAGGAGAAATTAATTTATGTCTTACGTAAATCGTGGCACTGGTGAAGTTATTAATGAACCTGTTGGAGTGACTCCAGTAGTTGATTATCATGATCGCGTTCGCTGGGGACCAATTATTTCTGGTTTACTAGTTGCCATAGCCACTCAACTAATTTTAAGCGCGATTATTGCTGCGCTTGGAGCAGGTAGCATTGAAGCTTCCGGTAGACCAAGAAGCATTGCACCTAACATTGCTGGTAATGTTGGTATTTGGTCAACCATAGGTTTGTTAATCTCTCTTTTCACTGGCGGTTGGGTGACAACCCGCGCCTGTGGCCCTATGAACCGCAATACAGCTCTCCTCAACGGTGCGATTCTCTGGGCTACAACCTTAGCAGTTAGTTCTTGGTTACTAGCCAGTGGTGTATCGGGCGCTTTTGGCGTCGCAGCTTCCAACGCAGGAGAAGCAATTAATCAGTTGCAACAGCAAGGCGGTGTAAATGTACCACAAGCCAATGTCACCGCCCAACAAGCTCGTGAAGTTGCAGCAAATATACGTTCTGGCTTATGGTGGTTTGTTTTTGGCTCTTTACTAGGTTTAATTGCTGCGATGATTGGAGCGCTTGTGGGCGCTCGTAATCCTCGCAATCAAGCAAATTATAGGTAAGCTTAGTTGTTAGTTATTAGTTGTTAGTTGTTAACTAGATCCTTGGGGTTTGGTCTGTATGGAAATTACCGAAATGACGATATTCAGATTATCCCAACCCACCGCCATCGATACTCAACTGCATCCCTGATACATAAGCAGCTTCATCAGATGCTAGCCACATCACTGCTGCTGAAACTTCTTCGGGTTTACCCACGCGCTGCATGGGATAGGAAGCAACTAGTTGTGCTTTGGTAACTTTCCAATCTCGCTCTACGCGATCGAGCATCGGGGTATCGATCGCCCCAGGTGATACGGCATTGATGCGAATCTTCTTTCCGTATTCCTGAGCAGCCATCTTTGTCATATGAATCACCGCAGCTTTGCTAGCACCGTAACCAACAATATTCGGAAAAGCATGATGTCCGCCAATACTCGCCATATTGATGATTGATCCATTACTGACTTTAAGGATGTATGGAATCTCATATTTCATGCCCAGGAATACCCCACGTGCATTAGTGTTCATCAAATCATCGAATTCAGTAATTGATGTATCAGCGATCGGACTAGGAGGGAAATCAACGCCAGCATTGTTGAAAGCAATATCTAGACGTCCATATTTGGCAATACAAGCATCTACAAAAGCTTTGACCTCTTCGGCTTTGCGAACATCTGCCTTCATATAGGTTGCTTCGCCACTGGCACTTTTAATCTCATTTTCTACCTTGGCTCCCAACTTCTCGCGGCGACCACAGAAAAAAACTTTTGCTCCTTCTTTGGCAAAGGCTTTAGCAGTTGTCTCACCAATGCCTGAAGTTGCTCCCGTAATCAAAACAACCTTGCCTGTAAATTTACCCTTACTAGTCACTGAGTTAGTTTGAGCGATCGCAGGAGAATTCTCTTGATTAGATAACAATACAGGTGCGATCGCCCCCATGGCTCCCGTAATTCCCGCAGTGACAATGTGACGACGTGAAATATTTGACATCAAAAATACTCCTTGATCGTACTGTTGGAATCTAGATCGTGAAATTATTATTGCGACACAGTAGCATTCAATGAGGAACGCAAGTAATTCGCCGCCGCTTTTACTGACTGGTTGACATTGGACTGTTGATCGTAGAAATCGAACTGAGTGCCAGACATCCAGATAAAATTCTTGCGTGCAGACACTGCTCTGAAGAAGCGTTCAGCACCATCAGGAATAGCAGCCTCTTTACTGTGAATAAATAACGTCGGCACTTTGATTTGGGGCGCTTGGGGCATGGCGCTAAATGTTAGCCACTCAGGCCACGACATAACTGCAAACTGATTATCCCACTCAGAAATTGCACCACGCTTCGGATTGAGGTAGTAGTCAAAATTACCATACATCGCAGCATTCTTGTCAGTTGTGCTGATGGCTGGAACATAGGCGACGGTTCCCGTTTGCTCGAAATTGCGTCTGGCTGCACGTCCCGCTTCGATCTTCGCCTGCACACCAGACTCCCCACCATAGAGGGTATTCAC
This sequence comes from Nostochopsis sp., assembly GCA_051172755.1. GTDB lineage: Bacteria > Cyanobacteriota > Cyanobacteriia > Cyanobacteriales > Nostocaceae > Pelatocladus. The sequence goes on from JBMNDX010000002.1 coordinate 570,124, forward strand.
AAGGGTGCTGTCGTGAATCCAGGGAGCAACAGCAACGAACGATTTGATTTGGGGATCTTCAGCAACTGCAACGGCCATGTATCCCGCACTGGCGCAAATGCCTAACCCCGCAATGCGCTGTGCATCTACGGCATTGACTGTCTGCAAGAAAGTCACAGCATTCTTGATGTCTACTACTTTGGTAGCAGGCGACTCATAGTTGCGAGGCTTACCACCGCTCTCCCCGAAATAGCGAAAATCAAAAGCGAGAGCCGCAAATCCTTGTTCGGATAGCTTGCGGGCGTAGGTTCCTGCCATTTGCTCTTTCACCGTTGTCCACGATCCAGTCACTACGATCGCAGGCAATTTATCACCCGATTTGTAGCTGGCAGGTAAGTATAAGTTACCTACTATTTCTACCCCCTCGCTTTGAAACGATACCCGATTCAACCCAGGTTTGTAATTTATTTCAGACGTAGAGGTTGCTGCGGATTGTATATTCCTCTGTTCAGGTGTCGATGCACTAGATTGAGTCTCCTGGGTTTCAACAGATGCACACCCACTCAATAAAGTGATAGTGGCTACAGCCCCAGCCGTTAATAATTTTTGCGGTATGGACTTTTCAGATTTGTTGATCATACCATTCTGGGAACAATCTAAAGAAAAACTTAAATAATAGTTTGCTGAGAGTGATTACGACTTGTCTAGGATATTATTGCTCTTGAAAAATAAGATCCCCGACTTTTCTTAGGTATATAGCGGTTTGCAGTTGAGTCGAATACGCAATACTTTCACAGGACTTACGCACTGGCTACCTATTTACGTCATTGCGACGTTAGGAAGCAATCTCAAAACTATGTCTTTCAAATAGGATTGCCATAATTACGGGGTGTGACTCCCACCAGCCGCTTGAAGTGTAGGCTAAAGTGGCTCTGGTCATAAAAACCAGTCAGAGAAGTTACTTCAGCAATCGGTATTCCCTGACTCAGCAACTTTTTGGCTTGATTAATACGGATTTGCATCTGGTAAACGTGGGGAGGAACACCTATTTCTTTACGAAATATCCGACATAGGTGAAACCGACTTAACTCGGCAACTTGAGCAAGTTGCTCTAGGGAAATATTTTCGGTATAATGGGCGTGTAGGAACTCTCGAACCAACATCACAGCTGGACGAGCTGCTTTCGGTGGAGCGATCGCCACACAATCCTGAGCATGATCGCTCAAGAGTTGGGTGAACAGGAGTAGCAAAGTATAATCCTGCTCTAACTGGGAAACAGGATGCTCCATCAAATGATGCAATTGTAAATAAGTCTGGGCGACCTCTGGATCACTGATAAACAGATTTTCAAAGAATGGTAAACCACCTGTTTTTTCCCCTATTTCCAAAAAAGCTGCTTGCAGAATTTCAGGAACAGCTTCCATCATCCAGTAAACAGCAGGAGAAGGCACATAAGTTTTCTCACTGGGAGCATGAACCTCTCCGGGATGAATCACACTCAGGCTACCAATCGGAATTTGATGCCATACTCCTCGATAGTAGTATTCTCCTTGCCAATCGAGGCACAAGCCAAATTGATACTCATTGTGGGAGTGTTTGGAAATAGGTTCTACAGAACCAGGAGTATAGGTATAACGCTCTAGCAAAATGCCACCGGCTCTCCATGCTCTAACAGTAACTTTTGCCGCTTCAACATTCATGAATAACCCATTACCGCGAAATCCAACTCCTTAGAGGTGTGGGATGAGCTTAGGTGTTTTCTCATGATTCAATTCCGACTGTTACATCTAAATAACCACTAACAACTAACCACTAACCACTAACTATTTACCATTTTAAATAAGCCATTTCTACGCCCTGTTCTAGCCTAACTTTAGCATCTTTTTCAAACCAGTCAATTACTTGCTCTGTTGTCAAATTTTCAACAGCAATACTGTACTCTTGGGCGATATGCTTCAAAAGTTTTAATGACGAAATAGTCAATCGCGATAAAAACTTTTCTGAGGAAGAAAGTAGAGCCGCATCAACTCTTGCTGACTCTTCCAAAGTTAGAAACTGTTCTGATGGTTGTTGAGGTAATACCATAAGCATTATATAAAACTAGTTAAGTAAGTCGGTGAGAATAAATCAAACTATGTTAATTAACATAAAATCATTGAAATATTTTCGTAGTAAGGACTTTAGTCCTTTCTTGAGGACTAAAGTCCTCACTACAAACCTTTGATTATTTGCGCTGTCTTAACTTAATGCAAAGAAATTGCTAATTATTTATGATTTAACTTTTATAGCTTGCACTAAATAGCCACAACGATGTTCACCATTAATAATCCAGTGAGTACGTTCTACTGTACAGTCTGGTAGAACAGCAGCAAACATTTCTAACTCATGGCCGCAAATACTGGGGAAAGACTCTGCAAGGTTAGAGATAGCACAGTTATGCTCCATTAAAATAAAGCGATCGCCATCACCACTTAATGACTCAGTTGAATCTATGGGGTGATATTCTGCCATGTAACCTTCAGATTTCCTCAGTTCTACCAGATTTTCAACCCTTTGATGTAAAGAGCCATCACCTAAGCGATCGCGATATTCTTGTGCTTTACGCTCCCACTGTTTCTTTAAAATACTGCTGACTTGTTCGTGTCCAACCGTTTGAGCCACAGTATCGAGTAAGGAAACGGCAAAATCTCCATAGGTATCAGCGGTTTCTCTTCGCAAGCGATCGCGTCCCTTATTGCTTAACTTATAAACGTGCTGTGGTCGCCCCATCCCCGCTTGCACCGACGAATAGACAATTAAATCTTCCGCCTCTAAATCCTTGAGATGGCGACGAATCGCTTGAGGGCTAACATCTAAGGCTGCGGCTAGATCAACTGCCGTAGCTTCCACGTGTTTGACCAGATATTCTAGAATATCTTGCTTAGTTGAGGACTGCTGGGTAGTCACCATCATCGTCCCAAAAAATCATGATTAAATTTCACTTTGACAACAATATTGTTGTTAATCTAGCGTAAAATGAAGATGTGTTAAACAACATAGCTGTTGTTTTAGTAGTTATCCTTATTGTAACAGTCGTGTTGACCATTCGGTAACACAAAATGGGAATTGGTTATCAATCCCGCTCCCATCCTTAAAGAGTATAGAGTTGTGAACATCAGAGAAAATAGCCGATGAGTGCCACTGTTAAAACCCTAGTCAATCAGCCCTACAAGTACGGCTTCACTACCAACATTGAAGCAGACACGATTCCCCGTGGACTAAACGAGGATATCGTCCGCATTATTTCTGCCAAGAAAAACGAGCCAGAATTTATGCTGGAGTTTCGCCTCAGAGCTTACCGCCAGTGGCAGAAAATGACAGAACCAACCTGGCCCAGCGTTAAATACCCGGCTATTGACTATCAAAATATTATTTACTACTCAGCCCCCAAGCAACAAGCGAAAAAGCAAAGCTTGGAAGAAGTAGATCCAACCCTTCTCGAAACCTTTGAAAAATTAGGCATCCCTCTGTCAGAACAAAAGCGACTGACGAACGTCGCCGTAGACGCAATTTTTGATAGCGTTTCCGTCGCCACCACCTTTAAAGAAAAACTGGCGAAAGAAGGGGTAATCTTCTGCTCGATTTCTGAAGCATTACAAGAACACCCAGAATTAGTGAAAAAATACCTGGGTAGCGTCGTTCCCATTGCTGATAACTATTTTGCTGCTCTCAATTCAGCAGTATTTAGCGATGGTTCCTTCGTCTACATTCCCAAAGGCGTCAAATGTCCGATGGAACTGTCTACCTACTTCCGGATTAACAACGGCGACACCGGACAATTTGAGCGGACATTAATTGTTGCTGAAGATGACAGCTATGTTTCCTACCTCGAAGGCTGTACAGCACCAATGTACGACAGCAACCAGCTACATGCTGCGGTTGTGGAACTTGTGGCGCTTGATAATGCCGAAATTAAATACTCTACCGTGCAGAACTGGTACGCCGGCGATGCAAAAGGCAAAGGCGGTATTTACAACTTCGTCACCAAGCGCGGTTTATGTCAAGGTGTAAATTCCAAGATTTCTTGGACACAGGTAGAAACTGGTTCTGCGATTACTTGGAAGTATCCTAGTTGCGTACTAGTGGGTGATAACTCTGTGGGTGAGTTTTACTCGGTGGCGCTAACTAATAATATGCAGCAAGCTGACACCGGCACCAAAATGATTCACGTTGGTAAAAATACCCGCAGTACAATTATTTCCAAGGGTATCTCTGCTGGTAATTCTAGTAACAGCTATCGAGGTTTAGTGAAAATTAACCCGAAAGCTAAAGGAGCTAGAAACTACTCTCAGTGCGACTCGATGCTGATTGGTGATAATGCCCATGCCAATACTTTCCCTTATATCCAAGTACAAAATAATACTGGCAAGGTAGAACATGAAGCTTCTACTTCCAAAATTGGAGAAGACCAATTATTTTACTTTGCTCAACGGGGAATTTCTGCCGAAGATGCTGTGACGATGATGATTAGCGGCTTCTGTAAGGATGTGTTTAACAATCTGCCGATGGAATTCGCGGTGGAAGCTGATAAACTGTTGAGTCTGAAGTTGGAAGGTAGTGTTGGTTAGTTCGTAGTAAGCACGCTTTGTGCTTCATTTATTCGTTAAAAGCGCTAAAGCGTTTACTACAAACAAAGAATTAAAGAGAGAGAACATGATTATTGAAAATAGTGAAGTTGTGCTGTCGGTAAGAGACTTGACGGCTACAGTCGATGGGACACCAATTCTTAAGGGTGTGAATCTGGAGGTACGCTCAGGCGAGATTCATGCAATTATGGGGCCGAATGGTTCTGGGAAGAGTACCTTTTCTAAGGTATTGGCTGGACACCCCGCGTATGAAGTGACTGGCGGTGAGGTAATTTTCCAGGGACAAAATTTGCTGGAAATGGAACCGGAAGAACGGGCTAGAAGTGGTGTGTTTTTGGCGTTCCAGTATCCTTTTGAGATTCCGGGTGTGAGCAATTTAGATTTTTTACGCTTGGCGTACAATTCTAAGCGGAAGGCTCAGGGATTGGAAGAAATTGATGCTTTTGATTTTGATGATTTGGTAGAGGAAAAGTTAGAAATCGTCAAAATGGACTCGTCTTTTCTCAACCGGAGTGTGAATCAAGGTTTCTCTGGTGGTGAGAAAAAGCGCAATGAGATTTTGCAGATGGCGCTACTAGAACCAAAGCTGGCGATTTTGGATGAAACAGATTCAGGTTTGGATATTGACGCGCTCAAAATTGTGGCAAATGGAGTCAATCAGTTGACTAATCCTGAAAATGCCACGATTATGATTACTCACTATCAGCGACTGCTTAATTATATTGTGCCGGACTATGTGCATGTCATGGCTAAAGGACGGATTCTCACTTCTGGTGGTAAGGAGTTAGCGTTGGAGCTAGAATCCCGTGGTTATGACTGGTTGTTGGAAGAATTTGCGGCTGAGGTGGGTGTGTAATGACTATCCAAGTTTCTCCCAGTCCAATTCCTAACTCAGATGCAGCTAGTTTGACTGCGACTCTATTGGATCGAGATGCTTATTTAACTGAGTTATTAAATCAGATTACAGCATCGAAATCAGAGGGTTGGTTGCAAGTACTGCGCGATCGCGCGGCGAATTGGGTACGTCACTCCACTTTTCCTACTACTCGCAACGAAGAATGGCGATTTACTGATTTGTCTGCTTTACGACAGGTGAAATTTAATCATGTAGAGACGGGAAATTTCGCGTTTCTACAACCAGATATTTTACCGGAGGCTGTTAACTCTCGCTTGGTATTTATTAATGGTGTCTATGCATCAAATTTATCATCTGTAGCTGGGTTGCCAGATGGGGTAGTAGTTGGTAACTTGGATGTGTCAAGTCAGCCGAGTGTAGAGAAATATTTGGCACAGTCAGAAGGAGCCATGGAAGTTTTTACTGCCCTCAATACTGCTGCAATTAAGGATTTAGCGGTGGTTTTGGTTCCTAAAAATGTGGTAGTAGAAACACCCATTCATTTAGTATTTATTACTGCTGGTGATCAGCCAACTATTTCTCAGCCGCGTTGTTTGGTGGTGGCTGAAAGTGGTTCACAGGTGAGTTTGGTGGAAGAATATAGGAACCACAGAAGCGCCCAGAGCGCAGAGGGAGTATACTTTACCAACGCTGTGACCGAGATTTGGTTGGAAGATAATGCTCAGGTAAATCACACGCGGGTTGAGTGGGATAGTACAGAAGCTTTTCACGTTAGTAAAACTGCTGTCACTCAAGAGCGTTACAGTCGGTATACCTGTAATGCGATCGCTTTGGGTGGGAAGGTATCACGCCACAATTTAGAGATTTTGCAAACTGGTGAGCAAACGGAAACAACTCTCAATGGGTTGACGGTGATTGGTGGAAATCAGTTATCAGATACTCACAGTGCGATCGCTCTTAATTATCCTTATGGTAAAAGTCAGCAGTTACACAAAACTATCGTCGGCGATCGCGCTCATGCGGTGTTTAATGGCAAAGTTTTTGTTCCTAAACCCGCGCAGTTGACGGATGCGGCGCAATTAAACCGCAATTTACTGTTATCATCTAAAGCCAGAGTTGATACCAAGCCCCAATTAGAAATTACCGCAGATAATGTGAAATGCTCTCACGGTGCGACTGTTAGTCAGTTAGAAGACGATGAAATTTTCTATCTGCAAAGTCGGGGTATTGATGAAGAAAGCGCACGCCATTTATTAGTTCATGCTTTCGCTGCGGAAATTATTAACCACATCCCAATTACCTCTTTGCGTGAAAAACTCACACAAACCGTCAATAGTCTACCTACACCCAATGACTAATGACCAATGACCAATCACCAATGACTAAAATGACTTTTACCCAAGAAAGAACCCTTGCTGATCAAGTCCGTCTTGACTTCCCGATTTTACACCAAGAAGTCAATGGCAAACCTCTAGTTTACTTTGACAACGCCGCGACATCTCAAAAACCTCTGTTCGTACTCAATGCTCTCCGGGACTATTACGAACAATACAATTCTAATGTCCATCGTGGTGTACATACCCTGAGTGCAAAAGCGACTGATGCTTATGAAGGATCACGAGATAAAGTTGCTGCGTTTGTCAATGCTAAATCGCGTCAGGAAATTGTCTTCACCCGTAACGCAACTGAGGCGATTAATTTGGTTGCTTACAGTTGGGGAATGAATAATTTACAGCCAGGAGATGAGATTATTCTGTCGGTGATGGAACACCACAGTAATATAGTTCCTTGGCAATTTGTCGCTGCTAAAACCGGTGCGGTACTAAAGTTTGTAGAATTGACACCAGCAGAAACTTTGGATTTAGAACATTTCCAAACACTGCTTTCGGAAAAAACAAAATTGGTGTCGGTGGTACATGTTTCTAACAGTTTGGGTTGCATTAACCCAGTGACAGAAATTTGCACTCTATCACACAAATTTGGAGCTAAAGTATTAATTGATGCTTGCCAAAGTGTACCTCATATGCCAGTTGATGTGCAGGCAATTAACTGCGACTGGTTGGTAGCTTCTGGGCATAAAATGTGCGCTGCTAGTGGTATTGGCTTCTTGTATGGCAAGTTGGAATTGCTGCAAGCAATGCCCCCATTTTTTGGTGGTGGTGAAATGATTGCGGAGGTATTTTTAGACCATTCTACCTACGCAGATTTACCACATAAATTTGAAGCTGGAACACCTGCGATTGGGGAAGCGATCGCCCTTGGTGCAGCAGTAGACTATCTTACTAAAATTGGCATGGATAAAATCCATGCTTGGGAAGCAGAATTAACTGCTTACCTATTTGAACAATTAGAAAAAATTCCCCAAATTAGAATATACGGGCCGAAACCAGATGCAAAAGGTGAAGGTAGAGCAGCTTTAGCTACATTCAGCGTCGCCGAGGTTCACGCCAACGACTTATCAACATTATTAGATCAAGAAGGTGTAGCCATCCGTTCTGGACACCACTGCACCCAACCATTACACCACTATCTCAAAATTCCGGCGACTGCACGAGCAAGTTTATCTTTCTATAATACTCGTGAGGAAATTGATGTTTTCATCAAAGCACTGAAGGAAACAATTGACTTTTTTAGCGGATTTTTGGGTGAATGAGTAGGTAGGGTATATGTCTAGCCTTGTCTAAGTCTTGAAATAAATTTTTCTTGGTGTCTTAGTGTCTTTGTGGTAAAAAAATCATTTTTGAAACACCAAGATGCTAAGACACAAAGATGTGTCAGTGGAAAATTAGTATTGGCTTGATTATAATCCATGCATCTCTGTCAAGCCCAAATCATGAAGCTATAATTGAGGTGTCCGTAGGCGAACTTTGTTTATAGTGATTAGAGCAAATTGCCTGATGATGTTTTTTTAATATGTCTATTGCCACATCCATCTTCGCTGAACAAAGAACAGTACTACATAACGTTAGCTGGGAAACCTTTGAAGCCTTGCTGAGAGAAACAGGCGAAGACAGAGGTTCCCGATTTGCTTATGAAGACGGCACTTTAGAAATAATGACCCCGCTTTTTGAACACGAAAATCCCAAATGTAACTTTGGAAATTTTATTGTTGCTTTAGCTGAAGAATTAGGAATTGAAATTAAAAGTGCTGGTTCGACAACATTAAAAATAAAAATTACTAAAAAAGGCATAGAGCCAGATAACTGTTACTATATTCAAAATGAGTCTACTATCAGAGGTAGAGAAACATTAGATTTAGAAACTGATCCACCGCCTGATTTAGCTATTGAAATTGATATTACCAGTAGTTCAGTGAGTAAATTAGCGATTTACTCAGCATTAGGTATAAATGAACTGTGGAGATATAATGGGCGAGATTTAAATTTTTATCAGTTGTTAGAAGGGCAATATGTAGAGTCTGAGTTTAGCGTTGCTTTTCCCATAGTATCGGTGATTGAAATGAGCCGTTTCATTGAGCAGAGTAAAACAATGGGGGAAATTGCCTTACTGAAATCATTTCGAGCTTGGGTAAGGAAGAAGATAGTATAGTTATTCGTGCTGGACACCATTGCACGTAACCATTACACCACTATTTGAAAATTTCCACAACCGCACTGGCAAGTCTATCTGTCTACAATATTCGTGAGGAAATTGATGTTTTCACCAATGCTTTGAAGGAAACCATTGGCTTTTATTGGCGGTATCTTCAGTTAAATAAAGGGTGGACACTATCCACCTTACTTACCAAGCTAAGTCAATCAGGCATTTCTTCTATCAGACTTGAGAAACCCGCGTTATATTTTGCATCACGCCAACTTCTTATGCAAAAATTAATTACTTCAATTAATTTTTGATCTTTATCCAAACTATCCTCACATAGATTCGGCTATACAAACTAAGAGGATGTTTGAAAAATTTTGGGCGAATATAATTCGCTACTACGAAAAAGTAACAATATTAACCCGTGCAGGCGAGTTTTGTATGTGTAGCCGCGATTTCTAGTTGCCAGGGCTAGTAAGACATTAGCAAACTGGGAATCAAATCTTGCAGTTCATTATCCACAGGCGTATCGTCAGAGTCGGGTAAATCCTCCGCAGAAGGCAGTCATTGTAACGGATTGTACTCTAACATGGTGGGATTAATAACAACTTGTAACTCAATCATATCGATTATCCATTTATCTTGAAATCTATACTGTTTTTACTTTTTCTTGCGATAATTCCCACAAGGCGCAGGCGCTTAATATTGGTTACTCAAAGGGAGAATAAATGACACTTAAGCGGTTAGGTTTATTTTTATTAACATTGTTAGCTATCTTTGTTGCTGGCTCGTCTTTACTAAATAGTTGGCAAGAACCACAGTTCCAAAGTAGTTTGGATCTTTATCAGACAAATATTGTCCTAGAAGCTTCTCAGTGGCAACCCTCAGACCGCAAAGATGAGAATTTGCAAGGGGTCAAGGAAGCAATCATAGGTGAAAAACCCCTGGAAACCGCGACTAAGCAGTATCAAGAAACACGGAAATCGGCTGAAACTAGTCTGGAAAAAGTTAAAAAACAGCTTGCAGACCTTAGTTCAGAACCTGTGACGACTCCCGCAACTCCTAAACTCCAACCGGAAATTCCTCCTGCGACTAATACTTCTCGTTCAGTACAGCAAAAAGAATTACAAAAAACTATTGATCAACTACAAAAATCAATTGCTGAGATCGATTTGCATTTGGGAATTTTACAAGCACAGCAAAAACAAACAGATGCAGCCCTCAAAAGTTGGAAAAAATTACAGCAAAATTCTCAAAATCAATCTGAGTTAGGCGAAACTGCGACAGCGCTGAGTGGAATGTGGAGTAGTCCCCCTCGTTTGCTTCCCAATGCTCAACAACTTATTCAAGATCATTTAGATGGCTGGTTTCGCTTTACTGCTTTGACTCAACTCTACCAACTCCAGCAACGTCAAGAAGCTGTAGCCAACTTGAAAATCGCAGAACAAAAAGCTGCTGAACAAGCTTTTGTGAAATTAGCGATGATTGGTACTATTCCAGCCCTGGGAGCTTTTATTGGTGTAGGACTACTAATTTTTCTTATTGGTCAACGTGTCGTCAAGGGGAAAGCTACTGTATTAGGGCAAAATGCTAATACAGGTTGGTCAGTACCTTGGGATGGCGAAACGATTTTGCAAGTATTTGTCGTGGGCTTTTTCTTCATGGGACAAATATTTATTCCCACTGTGTTACAGCTACTTCCTATCCCCCGTCCTGCGGCAAATCTAAGATTCCAAGCATTATATGTATTCTTAAGTTACATCTTAGTGGCATTGGGTGCGATATCGATATTATATTTATCTATTAAACGTTTTTTACCGCTAGAATCTAGTTGGTTTCGCTTCAATTTACGGGGTAAATGGTTTTTATGGGGATTCGGTGGTTATTGTGCGGCATTACCAGTAGTAGTAGTGGTATCCCTGATTAATCAACAAATATGGCAAGGTCGAGGTGGTAGTAATCCTCTGTTGCAGTTAGCACTGGAAAGCCAAGATTCTGTAGCATTGGGTATATTTTTCGTAACTGCCGCGATCGCTGCTCCGTTATTTGAAGAATTCCTATTTCGCGGCTTTTTGTTACCCTCTCTGACTCGCTACATGTCTGTGTCGTGGGCAATTATCACCAGTGCCTTTTTGTTTGCGATCGCTCACTTGAGTTTATCAGAAGTTTTACCATTGTTCGCCTTGGGAGTTGTTTTAGGGGTAGTCTATACGCGATCGCGCAACCTCCTTGCTCCCATGCTCCTACACAGCCTGTGGAACAGTGGCACCCTACTTAGCTTATTTGTCCTTGGTAGTAGTAATTAGGCCTTTCCAATTAATAAAATATCCAGCCCTCGCGTTCCGCCTTTCAGGCGGAACGCTCACCAATTCTTGGGTTGAGCCAAAATATATTTGATAGGGCACCGATATTTTATTTTTTGGAGATCCCTTAGGGAATCGGGATTGAGGAGTAGTTGTTTTTTCCTTCCTTACCTTGTCCCCCTAGTCCTGTTTGTTCCTCTTCCCTATTTTTAATTTTTAATTGTTTTGTCCCCGTGTTCCCTCCTCAATATATGTCACAAAAATCTACCAACTGTATGTTGATATTAACTACAAAAAATGCTACCCTTAGAGAAAATACATACCTAACAAAAAAATTCAAGCAATAAAGTTAAAAAATTTAGTCTTTAATGGCTAACTATTGCTTATTTCCTGTTTTTGTTTGGGAATACTAGCTTCTGAGTTCCGTTTTCACTTCTATAGATTACGGAAAATTTACACAAATTTAGTTGGTAACTATTTCCTTGACTAGACTTAGAAAACCAGTGCAAAGAGCCTCTTAAATAAGGGGTTTACATTACTTTTAGTCAGTATCCTTAAATTATTGCCGCAAAAATAGAAAATTCCGGAAATGATACTGTCCGATGTGTAAAAAGTAGTACGACACAATTGTTTTATCATACCTGTTAATTCTGTAACACAGAGTTTTATGGCTTAAGATTCAAAACAGCTGTGTAGCGACTTTTTATTGTTATTCAAAATAGTGTTGTGGAGATACCTAGTTTCAGGCTATGTCTGAATACTTGCCTCCTTAGGAAGCGTACTTGTGATTTCAAGTTATGCTACTTCCATATATATATTGATTTTTAACAGTGTTAATACTGAATAAAAAGTAAAAAATGTTGATTTTACAGAAACTATAGTGGAAATAAGATAGTCAGTAGATTTACTTTTTGCTAAAAATATAGAATTTCAATTTTATACATAGCTTATAAAGGAGCAGCACTCATATGGCAAATCTCAACCCTAGTCATGCCACCAAACAACTATTAGCCGGTTACAGTGGCATTATGTTAGGAGGTCTTGGTATTCATAAGTTTGTTTTGGGTTATACCACAGAGGGCTTTATTATGCTCGCCATTTCTTTGGTGGGAGGTTATTTTACCTACGGTTTAACCTTATTCATCATGCAGCTTGTGGGTTTGCTAGAAGGAATGATCTACCTCAACAAATCCTACAACCAATTTATTGATACTTACTTTGTTAATAAACAAGGTTGGTTTTAGTTTGTTGGTTGTTGGTTGTTAGTTGTTAGTGGCTAGTGGTTAATAATTTCCTCTTCCTTTGTCCCCAATCCCCAATCCCCGATCCCTCTCTACCTTCTACCAATATGCTAATTATTAAACGTAAGTATATATCTTTAGTATTTTTTGCTTTATTGGGATTGGTATATTGTACTACCATATCTCATTTAGAAATCAATCCTTTTTTCCGAAGTCAAATTGCTCTGATGCCAACACAGTTTGCTGTCATCATCTATTTGACATATCTGCGCTGGAGTCGTAAAGAATCAGCTGAGTCTTAAACTTAATAAAACTTCATACTATTGACATTAAGTCATTGTTGCGAATTTCGCCTACCCTCGAAATAGAGGTGCGGTTTAGCCGTTCTTTTCAGTTAAGGCGTTGACGTTTCGTAACAAATTCAAATTTATTCCATGCAACTTGTCCCAAAAACGAACCTTTCCTCAGAACCAACTCCCATAACTGAGAAAATTATCTTAGATGTGGGGGGTATGAAGTGCGGTGGCTGTGTAAAGGCTGTGGAGCGACAGCTAGTTCAATCTCCTGGAGTCAAGAGTGCTAGTGTAAATCTGGCAACAGAAATTGCTGTCGTAGAGCTAGAAACTGGTGCGGTTGATGCAGATGCACTGGCACAGCAATTGACGGCGACTGGATTTCCGTCTCAACTGAGGCAACCCACTGGGAAAGTCGCTGATAAAAATAAAGGCAACATAGATCCAGCAGAACGACAGCGCCAAGAGATTCAGTCTGCACGTAGACAGTTGATAATTGCTGCATTACTGCTAGTGCTGTCAACTATCGGACATTTTGGCAACATTGGTGGCTTTGTGTTGCCTGTTTTGCATAACATTTGGTTTCACTGTGGATTAGCAACGATCGCATTACTTATTCCTGGTCGCTCGATTTTGGTAGATGGTTGGGTGAGTTGGCGACGGAATACACCCAATATGAATACTCTCGTTGGCTTGGGGACGCTGATTGCTTACACAGCTAGTTTGGTTGCTTTGTTGTTTCCTCAACTTGGCTGGGAATGCTTCTTTGATGAGCCTGTGATGATGTTGGGCTTTATTTTGTTGGGAAGAACATTAGAAAAACAAGCAAGAGGTCGAGTTAGTGCTGCGTTTAAAAACTTGCTTGATCTTCAGCCCCAGGTAGCAAGATTGATATCGAAAGGAGGTGTAGAAGCCCGCCATAGCGCGTCTAAACAACCTTCCATGAGTGAGATTATAGAAATTCCTGCGGAACAAGTGCGCGTGGGTGAGTGGTTACAAGTTCTGCCAGGAGATAAAATTCCAGTTGATGGCGTAGTGATAGATGGTCAAACAACTGTTGATGAGTCAATGCTGACTGGGGAAGCTGTACCAGCGCTGAAGCAAAGGAAAGATACGGTGACAGCCGGAACACTCAACCAGTCAGGAGCGATCGCAATTGAAGCAACTCGCACAGGTGGCGATACCACTTTGGCACAAATTGTTGCCCTAGTAGAAGCAGCACAAACTAGAAAAGCACCCCTACAGAAATTAGCAGATACAGTCGCTGGATACTTTACCTACGGTGTACTAGCAACGGCTGTATTGACATTTTTGTTTTGGTACTTTATTGGTACTCATGTTTGGCAAGATGTCACTATGTCCCCTGGTATGGATATGGTGGATATGGCTCATCACTCTAGTGCTGTAGCTGTAACCACTTATCACTCTCCCCTATTAGTAAGCTTGAAATTAGCCATCGCGGTGATGGTGGTATCTTGTCCTTGTGCTTTGGGATTAGCCACACCTACAGCTCTTTTGATTGGAACTGCGATCGCTGCCGAACGAGGTCTATTAATCAAAGGCGGTGATGTTTTAGAAAAAGTACACCAGATGGATACCATTGTTTTTGATAAAACAGGTACGCTGACAACTGGTAATCCGACAGTAACAGATTGTGTTGTTTTAGAGAGAAGATTTGGAGGACAAGGAGAATTATTTAACAAGTCTCTTCCCGATTCCCAATCCCCGATTTTTGATCCCCAATACCTCTTACAACTCGCAGCTGCGGTCGAAAGTGGTACTTGTCATCCTCTCGCGACAGCAATTCGCAACCAAGCAAAACAGCAACAGTTGCCGATTCCACCAGCTACTGACTTTCACACAGAACCGGGACTTGGTGTTTCTGCTGTGGTCGAAGGCAATTTAGTACTGTTGGGAAATTGGGATTGGTTGAGTTGGCATGGAATTGCCGTTGATGAAAATATACACAAGCAGGCAGAAACTTTAGGAGAGAATGGTAAAACTGTTGTAGCAGTCGCAATTGCCGGAACAGTCACCGGACTTATTGCGATTCAAGACACCCTCAGACCAGATGCAAAAGCAGCTGTAGACAAATTGCGGCAGATGGGACTGCGAGTTATGCTCCTTAGTGGTGATACACCAGCTGCTGCGATCGCCATTGCCAAGCAATTGGGACTAGAGACTGCTGATGTGATGGCGGGTGTACCTCCAGCCAAGAAAGCAAATGTCATACAATCTCTTCAAAATGGAGAGATGGAAAAAACTACCAATCCAAAATCCGTAGTCGCGATGGTAGGAGATGGCATCAACGATGCTCCAGCTTTGTCTCAAGCAGATATTGGTATTGCTTTACACACTGGTACAGATGTGGCGATCGAAACGGCTGATATTGTCTTGATGCGAAATTGTTTAACCGATGTAGTAGAATCAATTCAATTGAGTCAGGTCACTTTCAACAAAATTCGCCAAAATTTGTTTTGGGCTTTTGCGTATAACACATTGGGAATTCCCTTAGCGGCTGGTGTTCTATTACCCAATCTACATTTTGTCCTTAGTCCTGCTAACGCAGCGGCTTTAATGGCTTTTAGCTCGGTTAGTGTAGTTACTAATTCCCTACTACTACGGCGATTTGCTCATCGCTAATACAAAAATTGAGACCTCAATACTGCTCGGATAAGACAAATCGATTGACATTTAAATCCAGTAGAGACGCGAAATTACCCTGCGGAAACGCTAAAAGCGAACGCGTCTCTACTACCCCAAAATTATGACGAGAAATCCTTAACCGAGCAGTATTGCATCAGACCTAATATAATGTTCTTGGTCATAGACCCGCCTAACTGCCTAGAACATAAAAGCTAACTTCAAAGTAGCGGTACGACGCTTACAGTTCGCGAAGCGTTGCGTAAGCCAAGAAACAACAGAGCTTAGGGAAGCAACAGTCACTATTTAAAAAATCTCACAAAATCCTTGACTCTGTTTCCAGAGCGCCAGTAAATGCCACTGTAGATACTAAGAGTAAAACATTACATTGTTGTTTTACTCTTAGTAATGATTATGAAGTAGCACAGACTCTGGTTGAGAGAATGGCAAAAAACAATTCTAAAAAATTCTTAATCGATAAGACTTCAACCGATTATAGTAACGATTTGTCAATGGCAGCAGAAAACCATGAAAACCATATACTGATTGTGGAAGATGATCAAGGGCGTAAGGAATTTACTCTAGAGTGTTCCATTTATTCCATTGGTCGAGATCGAGAATGTGATATCCGTTTAGTTTCACAATTCGTCTCGCGCCGTCACGCCACATTAGTAAGATTACCCAGAAATGATCGCAGCAACAGTCATTATTATCGAATTGTTGATGGCGACGCCAGAGGTAAGCCTAGCTCTAATGGTCTGATGATTAATGGGCGCAAGCTTTCACGCCATGACCTTAAAAATGAAGACGAAGTTGTTTTTGGCCCTCAGGTACGTGCCATCTATTATCTGTTAAAACGTGATACCGTACCACCTGGTCAGACTGATATCAGTGAGTATGATATTACACTTATCAACCCCGGTATGACAGAAGATCTCGAAGACTAAAAAGTTTGTTGGTCTATTGTTGATCTAATATTTTCTGTGAAGCCAATCTAAAATCCAAAATCGTTCGGCTGAGGCTCACAACGAAGTCCAAAATAGTCTTATGTTTTGCTATGAGCTAGCTTTATGCCAAGCTAGCTGTAGCAGATGCCCTTGGTTACAAGCATTTGTAATTATCCTGCGAGGCTTTGAATCAGATGCCAATTACGGTTGTCTTCAATTGCCTGCTTAATATACTCAAACACCTGCCGACAGTGATTATCTATCTGGAGTGGTAGTTCTTGGTTTTTAATCACAATACTCATTCTGGTTTCAGTTTCGGTGGCTGTACTTTTATCAATCAGTACTTCGACTGTCACCATTTTTGAGTAAGAAACAGTACCAACTATCTCACGTGCCATGATGTAATCCAATGTATAGTACTGTACATCCAAGTTGCAGTCTTGGAGCAGTTCTATAAGTAACGGTTGGAGATGGTTAATAGGAATAGAAAGAATAAACGAACAGGTATAGCGAGCCATGATAGCCCCAAGCCTTGTAACACTCAGTCCATCCTATAATATCGAACTATCTTAAAACGCAAGTCATACGATTTTGGATTGGGAATTAGGTTGTCTATCTGGAGTAGGTCAAACGTTTTTAAATTGCATTCAGTAGTTGCTGGTTGTTTTCAATCCACCAGATCCTGTTTTCAACTGTGATAAAAATACTATTTGCATATCGCTTCTTCATCCGTCTTCATACTGATATATTACAAGGTAATGTCTCTGTTTTATTTTCCTCAAATCCTACTAGCTAGGCAGTTACAAAAACTTTAAAATAGAGATTGATAGAGGTTAAATCATGAAATTAGCAGTAAGTGGTGCAACAGGATTTGTCGGTAGTCGCTTGGTAGAGCAGCTTCACAAAGATGGTAACAGGGTGTTGGTTTTAACTCGTAATATTGCCCATGCCCAAAAAGTTTTTCCCAACCTAGCTTTTCCTAATGTAGAAATTATTGCTTATACACCGACGGTTTCTGGTAGTTGGCAAGATGCGATCGCTACATGTGATGGTGTAGTGAATTTGACGGGCGAACCCATAAGTGAAGGACGGTGGACAACACAACGAAAACAAGAAATTCTCAATAGCCGTAAACTGACTACTCAAAAAATGGTGGAGACAATAGCTAAGGCTAACCCTAAACCTAGTGTTCTAGTTAATGCCTCTGCTATCGGTTATTACGGTACTAGTGAAACCGCAACTTTCGACGAAACAAGCTCATCTGGTAACGATTTTCTCGCCCAAGTTTGTCAAGCTTGGGAAGCTGAAGCAACAAAAGTCACAGAATCTGGCGTCAGAGTAGTAATTTTACGATTCGGGATTGTTTTGGGTCTGGGTGGAGCTTTGGGTAAAATGATTACACCCTTCAAACTTTTTGCTGGTGGGCCTATCGGTAGCGGCAAACAGTGGTTTTCGTGGATTCACATAGATGATTTAGTCAATTTGATTATACAAGCTTTAACTAAGTCAGAAATGTCAGGCGTATATAATGCTACTGCTCCTCATCCCATTCTCATGTCAGAATTATCCACAACCATGGGCAAAGTTATGCATCGTCCTTCCTGGTTGCCTGTTCCTAATTTTGCCATAGAAGCGCTTTTGGGAGACGGAGCAATAGTAGTTTTAGAAGGTCAAAAAGTCCTTCCTAAACGCACCATAGAAAGTGGCTTTAATTTTCAATATCCTGATTTGCAACCAGCTCTAGAAACAATTCTTAATTAGTTGGTTGTTGGTTGTTGGTTGTTGGTTGTTTGTTGTTTGTTAACTACTATCCACTAACTACTAACTACTAACTACTAACTAGATTGGAATTTGCGTGAAATCCAATTGATGACGCCACTGAGAATTGCACCACCCATGAGGATTCCAATTGCTGGGTTAAAAACAGGTTGCCAGAGTTTGTACCATAAATCTAAACCCAAGGGAACTCCTGATGCTTTACCGATCGCAGCGATCGCTAACCACCCAAAACCAAACAGAACAAGAAAGACATCCACTACCAAAATTAGGTTAAGCCAACTTAAAATTTTCTCTTTCATAAGCTGAATTATGAATAATGTTAGTGGTTAGTGGGGAAATAAACTACTATCAACTAACTACTATCAACTAATTACTAACCAATATTAATTTTCAAGCAGCCAATTTTTGACTTTTACCAAACTTTGCCAATCTGGTTTTCTCTTAAAACCATCTTCAATGCTGTCTTTGATTTCCTCTTGCCATTCGGGGCTAAGAGTTAATAATTTATTAGCAGCATCAATGTGTTGGCGTAAGCCTTTTTGATTAGTTTCCAACATCGCAAGGGCGAGATTTACCCTTGCCTGTGCATCTTGTGGATTTAACTTTACTGCTTTTTGTGCAGCCTTGAAAGCGGAGTTGGGTTGGTTATCCAACAAATACAACCACGCTAAACAAGTCCAAGCAGGACTACTTTTGGGAGCGCGATCACAAACCTCTTTAAAAATAGGAATCAAAGTCTCTGCTGATTCCCCAGCTTTATAGCGTTCTAAACCTGTGTCAAACAGGGATTCAACTGTGTTAGTCATTGGTCAAGTGTCAATGGTCAATTGTCAATTGTCAATAGTCAATGGTCAGTGGTCAATTGTCAATGCTCAATACACTAAATGTATAGACGCCCTGTTTGAGGCGTTTTTACAAATCTGAACACTTGACAATGGACACTTGACACTTGACTAAACGCCAAATGACTTTCCACAACCACAGGTTTGGCTGGCATTGGGATTAGTAAATTGAAAGCCACCACCAATCATCGAATCGCTATAATCAAGCATCAACCCATAGAGGTATAATAGGCTCTTGCGATCGCAAACTATTTTGAAGCCTTCATAATCAAAAACATCATCATTTGGTGTAATCTTACTAGGGTCTTCAAAGTCCATCAAGTAAGACATTCCAGAGCAACCCCCTTGACGTACTCCCACTCGCAAACACAAGTCTTTACCAGCTTGTTTTTCTTGCAACAATTTTACCTGTCGCAATGCAGTTTCGCTTAACTGAATTCCCCGTTGTGAAGACTGAGTTGCCTGTGTCATCTGCTTTTTTAACTCCTTATGTGGTTATCGATTACCCTATACAACCAAAGCGGGAACCTTTAACGCAAAAGCTTCGTCATTGGGTAGCCCCGAAAATTTTCACAAACGCTTTCCAAGCACACGTCTGCAAAATAACTTTGTTTATCCATTTTAGCGATATTGATGTTCCAGGTTGCCAAATTGTAAATACTCCGTCAAAAGCACGCAAAGATTTTTATTCTAGAATTGAGAGATTCAATGTATTTAGATAGTCCCTATTTTTGGAGTTTCGGCCTTTGGCAGCCCACAATCACGATTACTCTTAATTCAACAACTAAGGGAGTTTTCATCGGAGGCTAGCCCTGATTTAAAAGTTTAATTGCAAATCCGCTTGTTTTGATTCACTTACTCTATGACAAGTTTTAATCGCTCTACCAGCCGTCGTTTGCGGAAATTAACTCAGATTCCTTCTGTATGGGAGGGCGATCGTCGTCCATTGTCATCACCAACCCAGCTATCAGACTCCGAAACCAAAGGCGAATGTATTCTTTGGGTGGATGGTACACAAGGTATTGTACGGGGAATGGATGTAGTACCTCCAGAAAGTGGTCCAGAAGCTATTGTTCGGACTTTGATGCGAGCAATGGAAAATCCACATAGTCCTGCTAAACCTGCTCGTCCGCAAAGAATTGTGGTCAGAGACCGAGAAATACAATTCTACTTACGTGGAGTACTACAAGATTTAGATATTGCTATTGACTACTCACCTGATTTACCTCTGATTGATGAACTGTTTCGTGGGTTTACCGAAATTCTCGACTCTCAAATTCCCGAATTACCTCCGCAGTATGCCAAAGCTTTGCGAGAAAAAGCATTAGCAATTTGGCATACTGCTCCTTGGGAATTGCTAGAAGAACAGCAAATTGTGTCAATAGAGATCAACAAGTGGGATGTTGGTACACTCTACGCCTCAATGATGGGGATGCTAGGGATGGAGTATGGAATACTTTTGTATCGTTCGGAAGATTCACTTAAGCATTTTCGGGCGACTATTTTAAGAGAAGAGGAATCACAAGGGCATTTAGAAGAAGCTTTCCTAAAGCAAGATTGTCTATTTTTGACGTTTGAACATGCTGACGAAACAGAGGAAGAAGAAGAATTTGAAGATTTAGCAGAACTACCACTGTCAGAAATTGAACCTACTTTTGGCAATATCCATCCTCTAGAGGGGCTACGCTCAGTTTTATACGATGAAGAAGCACTGATAGTATATGTTGCCCTAGAAAGCCTGAGCCGTTTTATTCGTGATCACCGTCGTCAATTGGATAGCGATTCTTTTCCTGCTCTGAGTCGTCGCTACCGTATTTCTCTACCAGATTCTTGTAATGAACAAAGCAAATCAGTACCTATTAGTGTTTCTAGTATGCCGGAGTTGGCAGCAGAGTTAGAGGAAATGGCAGGCTATGAGGATGAAGATGAAGAAGATGAAGAAGATGAAGAAGATGAAGAGGAGATAGAATCGGATTCTATGCCGATGTTTAGGTCATTGCGAGATGACTTAATCCCAGAAGACTCTTTCCTTAGCTTAGGTGTGGTGTCTTGGGATATGTTGGACTACTTACGCCAAGGAGTTAATTACCATCAAGCAGGGGAAATTGAGCCAGTAGGTGATGGTCTGCCAGTAATTTTAATTCAAACTTCTCGTCCCAAGGCTAAGACCGTAATTGAAAATATAGAAAAAGCTGAAGGTCTCAAAGCCATTTGTTTTAATCCTGGAGCAGATCCTTTTGGTGGCGATCGCTATGATTTGGGTTTACTACAAACTGAAAATGGGGAATTATTTTTATTTGGTGAGTTTTTAGACGATGACCCCACTCACGTTGAAGCCAGAAAAAAATGGAATCAGCGCTGTAAAAATACCAAAGGCTATTGCGGTTTAATTATTGCCAAAGGACTGACTGGTGCTGCCCGTGGTAATCCCCAGTTGCGAGATATGATGGCTTTATTTGAGGCGCGATCGCTCTCACCTAAAGACTTAGGCATTGGTACTCTCCAGCTGATGCCACAACTACAATTTGAATAGCAAGCTAAATCATGTGGCGTTGTGCTTAAAAACAAGGGTTTTAAGATTGTAAAGAAAAATGTGACTAAGGCATAGCGAGGCTTTGATTTTCTTCCTTCCCTATGAAGCTAGGGGGCATTGCCTTGGCAATCAACTCAGGATAAACTGTCTCCAGGGCGCGTAGCACAAGCCTTCCCTCTAATTTTAGCTGCCGCACTTCTGCTCAACCCCCTAAAACTCGCGGTAAATCACCTGGTCGTCCCCAAGGACATCAACCACCTCCACGTCCCCGTTATCCCACTGTCAAAAAACACGCATCTAAAAAACCAAAATCCGAAGCATCACTTAAGAACGCCAACCTAACTGCTGCTTAGTTTCTGCTTCTTTTTCAACGATTCAACTTAACTGAGCCTTTAAAAGAAGTTGGGCAACTTTCTCTTGCCTTCTATTCATTGATGCAAAATGCCAATTTAGTCGAAACTCAAGTTATTAAGAATTGCAACTTAAATTAAATTTATTATTAGTTTAAATAGATTTTGAATAAGTTCATTTTTCTACTTAATATTAAGTTATATTTTGCTCTTTATAAAAAAAATTAATTATACTGCTACAAGACACTTTAAAAAACAAGTAACAATATTTACAAAAAAGTTATCTATAGTAATGGTCTAATCTATAATTCTTGAATTATTGCTGACAAATAAGTATAAAAAAAGACAATATTTTCATGCCTAAGTAATATAAATATCCACTTAATATAGTTAATAAAATCACACTTTTCTTTTTTCTCTTATGGATGTTTTTGCTCTCTACATAATGCAAATGTAATTTCTTTACTATTTCTTATTAAAATTCTTATAAAAATAAAACTCTTATTTTCAGTACAATTTCGTTAAAGTTTAAGTAAAGTTATAGAAATAAATAGGAAAACATATACAATGAGAGCATTAATTAAATAAGGTGTTTGTAAGCAGTTTTAAAACTATTAATATATGGAGATGAATGACAATACAGATAATAATTCAAATGCT
The DNA here is from genome assembly GCA_051172755.1 of Nostochopsis sp. Taxonomy (GTDB): domain Bacteria; phylum Cyanobacteriota; class Cyanobacteriia; order Cyanobacteriales; family Nostocaceae; genus Pelatocladus. The sequence goes on from JBMNDX010000002.1 coordinate 592,715, forward strand.
TTAATACAATTAGAAAAACTAGAAAAACAATCTGGCGTTTTATTTTTAGCTCAACAATAGGCTAAAAAGTACTTGCAAAATATAGAATTTAAGTACTTGTATGAAGATAAGCAAGATATTGTCAACTTCAAAAAGATATTATCTAATTAAGGAAGACAAAACGGCGCAAAAGCTAATGAATTCCTTGCATATTGCCAGTTTACAAGCTTGGAACAAAACAGAAGCATTATTGTTCAGAGGAAATCAAAAGGCATCGTATGAACTACAAATTAATAAATACTTGGAAAATAACAGCAGATGCTTTTAGGGTGTACGAACAAGCATTGCATCTATATATTTAGCAAGTATCAAGCCACTATAGTCTATAGCAATCCTAATCCATTTGTGAGAAGATACGCAGATAAAAACCCTTATTTAAAAAGCATTATAAGGCTTTATTTATTCTCACGTATCATTTAAGACTGCTATATACATATCCTAAAAATTAGTGCAGAAAATTCGCCGTTTGAAAAGACCCAGCAGATATAAATATAACATCGTAACTTCACTCATTTGTTTTTTGATTCTATTAAAAAATCAAGAACAATTCAAGCACAGCAATTTTTTTTGTACAAACGATTGCTTGTTTGATGACATAAACTCTGATATTCTTAACTTTTTCATCCTCACTAACATTTTGTTCATGATGTCAACAAGTAGCAAATAGCACAATCAAATGACTAATAAAAAATGGGCTGTAAAACGTATCACTGTTAATTTAGCAGCACAGGAGGCCGAAAAATTGGAAAAGTTTTGTGAGCAAACAGGTAGACCAGCAACTGACGTAATTCGGGAGTTAATCCGAGGATTGTTTGTAGCTGAAGATACCAAAGATGGCGATAACTAAGGAGGCAGAATTTATAGATTAAGAGTACAAGGAAAAAAGAATAACAAAGAAGGCAAAAACAATTTTTCCCTTCTACTTTTACTTTATTTGGCTCTTTTACAAACTTGGCGGGGTGCTTTTTGAATCTTTTGACTCTAGGACTCTAAATAGAATACGAGTAGCAAATTCCGACACCAACCCAGTTACAATTTGTAAAGAAATTGAAAAGGAAGGACGGAATGCGCGTTGCAATCATAGGTGCGGGATTGGCTGGGCTAGTAACCGCTGTAGATCTAGCTGATGCTGGCTGTGAAGTCCAGATTTTTGAGTCCCGTCCGTTTGTTGGTGGTAAAGTTAGCAGCTGGGTAGATGGAGATGGCAACCATATCGAAATGGGGTTGCATGTCTTCTTTGGCAACTACAATCAGTTGTTGAAATTGATGAAGAAGATGGGAGCCTTTGAAAACCTGCTTCCTAAAGAACACATTCATAACTTCATCAATAAGGGAGGAAAGACTGGTGCGCTTGATTTTCGTTTCTTTGTGGGTGCGCCTTTCAATGGTTTAAAGGCATTTTTGACTACCTCTCAACTCTCATTACTGGATAAGTTACAGAATGCTGTAGCACTTTCGACTAGTCCAGTTGTCAGGGGTTTAGTAGACTTTGAAGGTGCGATGCAAGATATCCGCAACTTAGATAAAGTTAGCTTTGCTGAGTGGTTCCGTAGTCATGGTGGTAGCAACGGCAGCATTAAGCGGATGTGGAACCCCATCGCCTACGCTTTGGGTTTTATTGATTGCGAGAACATATCCGCTCGTTGTATGTTGACGATCTTTCAGTTATTCGCTGTGAGAACTGAAGCTTCAAAACTGCGGATGCTGAAAGGATCGCCCTATGAATATTTGCATAAACCGATTTTGGAATATCTAGAAGCGAGAGGAACAAAAATTCATACTCGTCGCAGAGTACGAGAAGTCCAATTTGCTGAGGAAAAAGAACAAACCTGTGTGACTGGTTTAGTAATTGCTGACGGTGACACAGAAGAAAAAATTACCGCAGATGCATATGTAGCAGCTTGTGATCTGCCTGGAATTCAGCGCCTATTGCCTGAAGAGTGGCGTAAGTGGTCAGAATTTGACAATATTTACAAGTTGGATGCAGTTCCTGTAGCAACGGTGCAGCTACGGTTTGATGGTTGGGTAACAGAACTGCAAGATGTAGAGGCACGCAAACAGCTAAATCACGCGGTAGGAATTGATAATTTGTTATATACTGCCGATGCAGATTTTTCTTGTTTTGCTGATTTAGCTTTGACTAGTCCTGCTGATTATTATCGACAAGGGGAAGGGTCTTTGTTGCAGGTAGTGCTGACACCAGGAGATCCTTTTATTAAAAAAAGCAATGAAGAAATTGCTCAACACGTTTTGGCACAAGTACACGAGTTGTTCCCATCGTCAAGGGAATTAAATATGACTTGGTACAGTGTGGTTAAGCTGGCTCAGTCTTTGTACAGAGAAGCACCAGGGATGGATATTTATCGTCCCCGTCAAAAAACCCCTGTGGCTAATTTCTTTTTAGCAGGGAGTTATACACAGCAGGATTATATCGATAGCATGGAAGGAGCAACGATTTCGGGAATGCTTGCAGCAAAAGCTATTTTGGAGACTGTGAAACAATAGTTTGCTAATCCAAAATCCAAAATCGTTTGGCTGAGGCTCACGACGAAGTTCAAAATCTAAAATCCAAAATCCAAAATCCAAAATCTAATGTCTGATTGGTTAGAACATACGGTGCAAGTGGAAGTAGAGGCTCCTATAGATTTAGTATGGAGTCTCTGGTCTGATTTAGAGCAAATGCCTCGCTGGATGAAGTGGATTGATTCAGTAAAAGTTCCTGAAGATAACCCGGATATATCATTGTGGACATTGAAATCTGGTGGTTTTGAGTTTACCTGGAAATCACGAATTCTCAAGGTAATTCCTGATCAAATCATCCAATGGGAATCTATCGATGGTTTACCGAATCGGGGAGCTATTCGTTTTTACGATCGCCATACCAGTAGTATCGTTAAACTTACTGCTGCCTACGCTATCCCTGGTATCTTTGGCAAAATTATGGATAATTTATTTTTAGGACGAATAGTAGAATCAACTCTGAACGCTGATTTAGAGCGATTTAAGCAATACGCCTTAAAAGCAAAGGCTGAAGGATGAAGATTGAAGGCTGAAGGTTAAACTTTGAGTTGAAGATTAAGATCAAAAATACTTCATGCCTCATAATGAGCTACGGGAAGCCGCCTTCCAAGGCGTCTACATCCTTCATACTTCTTTACCACGTTGGATCGCTAAACAAATTGATCTCTAATTCTTCGCATCCGTTTGGAACTGCGCTAATGCAAGCACGAATGATTTTTCCATCATTTAGTTCCACTGTACAAGCGTGACAAGTACCCATCAGACAACCAGTGGGAATGATCACTCCTGCTCGATCAGCAACATCGAGCAAGGGTTCTCCCACTTGAGCGTCAACCGTAACATCATCTGGTAAAAAATTAACGCGCACAGTCATAATTTTTAGCTTACTACGACAACAAAGGAGTCAAATCTAAGTGCTGTTCAATTTCTGTAGCAATGGAATCTAGTAGATTTTCGCGCTGATCTCGATAGTTGGCAACACCTGTAGGCAGAGATTTTAAACCTCGTTGTTGACGCAGGCGATTTAACCAAGCACGACGCCATGGTCCATTGTCAAATATACCGTGGAGATAAGTACCCCAAACTGATTGGCAATTATCCACTAATCCTAAATTCGGGTCGTCAAATAGAGGATAGTAGGATTGGGAATCTATACCTTGGGTTTCGATGCGCGATCGCCCTTGATGAATTTCAAACCCAGTCACTGGTAAACCCATTTGGGGATGGTTTGAGGTAACTTGACGCTGGCGAGCGATTTTTTGTCCTGTGATTACTGTTTTAATGGGTAATAGTCCTAAGCCTTGAAATCTACCTGCTTGTCCTTCTATACCTTCTGGATCGGCAATCATTTGACCAAGGATTTGAAAGCCACCGCAGATACCCAAAACTGTACCACCTGCTGCCGCATAGTTTTGAATTGCCTCTGCCATACCAGTTCTTTGTAGTAACAACAAATCAGCTATTGATGTTTTTGTACCTGGAAGAATTACGGCATCTGGATGTCCTAATTCTTGCTTAGGACTTAAGTATTTTACCATCACTGTTGATTCCGATTCCAACGGATCAAAATCGGTAAAATTAGATATTCTGGGTAAGCGAATTACACTAATACTTAGGTCTGTACTGGATTTATATGATCTACGTTCTAACAAATCTAAGGAATCTTCTGCGGGGAAGACAGTTTCTAAGTATGGAATTACACCAATTACCGGAATTTTTGTGCGTTCTTCTAACCATTTTATACCAGGTTCCAGCAGCGATCGCTGTCCTCGGAACTTGTTAATAACGACACCACGAATCAGAGCGCGTTCTTCTGGATCTAACAATTCCAAGGTTCCAACTACATGAGCAAAAGCACCACCCCGATCAATATCAACTACTAGTAGAGTTGGTGCATTTAAATATTTTGCTACTCGCATATTAGTTAAATCACGGTGCTTGAGGTTGATTTCCGCCGGACTACCAGCACCTTCACAAACCACCAAGTCAAATTCTGTTGACAAATGCTGTAGAGACTCTTCGATTGACCGCCATCCCAGCTCAAAATATTGCTCGTAATAATCTGTTGCACTGACTTTTCCCACAGCTTTACCCTTAATAATCACCTGGGAAGTCATATCACCTTGGGGTTTGAGTAAAATCGGGTTCATTTCTACCCAAGGTATAACCCCAGCCGCCCAGGCTTGTACTGCTTGGGCGTAACCAATTTCTCCACCATTAGCTGTGACATAAGCATTTAAAGCCATATTCTGACCTTTAAAGGGAGCCACTCGCCAGCCACGCCGCGACAAAATACGACAAATAGCCGCCGTTAACAGTGATTTCCCTGCGTGGGATGTTGTTCCCACCACCATAATTGCTTTCATATTCAACTGTTTTTCCAATTCGGTGTGATATTAAAAGCATGAAGCCTGATATGGCTATGCTCATTGAGTGATAAAATTGCTCAAATAGTCATTTGTCATTAGTGTTTTACAAGTGACAAATGATGTAGGATAAACGACAATCTTACGCAATATCTCACATCAATTTACAAAGACATAGTAAAGACTTCATGAATGCAGTTGAGACTTCCGTACATATTGTTCCCGTCTCAGTGCGACTCCTAACTTTTCACCTCAAAATAGGTTGGTGGATAGTGGATAGTGGTAAATAACTAACAACTAACAACTACCAACAAATTCTAAAATGGTAGTCTCAAGCAACGAGCCACAATATCTAAAATGCGATCGCCCCATGTTACAGTCGGCAATGGTTGGTGCTCCCATTCTTCTACTATCTGACGACCAAGGGGTGTGAGGCGAAAGCTATCTGTAATTCCTTGACCATCGACTTCACGTCGCAGTACACCTACTTGAATTAACCATGCTAAGGCATTGTCTGCTCTTAATTCCGATAAAGAAGCTTTAGTATAGCCTTTGTTAATACCAGAATTGCCAACAATTTCACTCATCGCTACCCTCTCTGAAAGCATGGCTGCAAATAAACCAAAATCAAAAGGACAACAAAGTAGCGATCGCTTGGCTCTTTCTATGGTCTTAGGTGGATATGTCAGGGTTTTCTGATTCTGAGCATCAACAGCAGACATTTTGGTTTCCAGTTCTCAGTTATACAGTTATCAGTTATCAATTGGCGACTGATTTCTTTTTTTATTTTCCTGTAATGATTGTAAATTATTGTAAAATTTCAGATGCATCAGTAATTTCAAATTTAGGAAAGGTAAACTATGTCTCTAGCAGTTGGGACAGATGCACCTGCGTTTATCGTTAAAGACACTAACGGCAACACAGTCTCTTTATCTGATTTCAAAGGTAAAACAGTAGTTCTGTATTTTTACCCCAAAGACGATACTCCAGGCTGCACCAAGCAAGCTTGTAGTTTCCGTGATGCTAACGAGCAGTATACAAGCAAAGATGTCGTGGTACTAGGGGTAAGTGCAGATGATGAAGCCTCGCACCAAGCGTTCACCCAAAAATATAATCTCAACTTTCCATTACTAGCTGACACCAGCGGCAGCTTAATTAAAGCCTACGATGTTGATGGTGGCGGTTATGCCAAGCGTGTTACCTACGTCATTGATGGCAACGGTAAAATTGTTCATGTTGACTCTAGTGTCAATACCTCTACCCATGCCGGTGATATTCTAGCTGCCTTGGGATTATAAATTCTCGCTATTGTCAAAGGGAACCTGTGAGTCTTTACGGCTTCCTTACGTGATAGCACTTAGCGTTCAAAAGTCAAGAGTTCAACCGATTGACTCTTGACTTGGCTAATTCTTATGGAGCGGGAGTCGTATTGACTCTTGGAGTAATGATCTGTGAACTTGGTGTTTGCTGTTTGTTTGGTTGTGTTAATGCTCTTTGTCTAGCTTTAAAATCTTCTGCGGCTTGATCAAGTTGTTGGTTTTGTGCATTTATATCTAAATCCGGCGCACTTAAATTGATGCGATGAATTAAGTTGAATACGCCAAAACCATCACTTGTGTTGGAGTTAGAAAAAGGATTATTATTGCTGTTATATGGATCGTTTGTGTTGTCCTGCGGGTCGTAATTTTGTAAATTCGGTGTTTGGCTCAGTTCAGCAAGGCTAGGTTTTGGCATCAGCAAAGAAATAAAGCCAATTCCTGCTAAAGTGCTAACAACAAGTAGTTTGAGTGGCAGAAATGAGATTTTCATGCAGATTTACCCCACACATAATTTTAAGTTGATGGTGCTTCTATTGTGAACTACCCAGTCTTTAATATAAATGGCAGATGAAAGAATATCTACAAGCAACTGAAATTATTGACTGGCAATATCCTACAGTTATGGAATTAGCGAAAACCCTTGCATCAAAGCATCAAACACCAGAGGCGATCGCTAAATCTTGTTTTGAGTGGGTGCGGGATGAAATTTATCACAGTTATGACTATCAAATGAATCCTGTAACTTGTAAAGCTTCAGATCTACTTAAATACAAAACAGGTTATTGCTATGCAAAGAGTCATTTGCTCGCAGCGTTACTCAGAGCAAATGGTATTCCAGCAGGGTTGTGCTATCAGAGACTAAGCATTGATGATCATGGCGAACCCTATAGCTTGCATGGTTTCAATGCAATATACCTACCGGAAATAGGTTGGTATCGTGTTGATGCGAGGGGGAATCGTCCAGATATTAATGCTCAATTTATCCCTCCACAAGAACAATTAGCTTATAAAAATCAACTTTCAGGTGAAGCAGAATTTGAAAACATTTTCTCTGAACCTCTTTCAGTTGTTGTGGAAGCACTACAGGCTTGCAGCACATGGAATCAAATGCTCAACCATCTTCCTGATGTTTCCTTAGCAGCTTTAGATAAATATGGTTTGATTTTGAGAGTTCCTGCTAATTAACTTTAGTAATGACTCATGTTAGAAATTCTAATAATATCAATAAGCTTTTTTAGACTACCTGCAATCTGCTGTATATTTTTCAAGGGGGAGCAAAAACGCGCGATTGACGTTTTTGGAAGGCTAACCACTCGTAGGTAGTCACGCAAAAAAGTTGAGACGGGAAAAACATGGCTCCAAGAATAATCCACTTCAATATATTAGCTGTGACTGCACTAATTGCTACGGTCTTTCCAAGGGGTCAAGTTTTCGCGGTCGAAACCTACTCTGAAAAAACTACCATATTGGCTGAGATTGCAGTTCAGTATACGGTGATCGGAAAATCTCAGCAGGCAATCAAGATTTTAGACCAAGCCCTGCCTTTGACAAAAGCCATTACCAATCAGTGTTTCAAGGCGAACCCCTTAGTGAAAGTGGCACTCGGCTATATCCAGGCGGGACAGGAAGCTAAGGGAAAGCAACTTCTTACAGAAGCGATCCAGATTGCTCATACTCAAACTTTAAAAAACTGTAGCGGCAGCGCAACTTCTCCGGATGAGTCTCTACTAAACCGAGCTAAGGAATACGCAGAGGCTGGGTATTACGACTTTGCTGTTGAGATCATCACAAGGGTGAACAATCCTATCTTCACTCCTACTACTATGGCAGAGATTGCGGTTGATTATGCAAAAGCCGGAGAAGTCAACAAGGCAACTCAGGTAGTGAACCAAGCGATAGAAATTGCACAACGCAATGACCATGCCCTCTATAGAACCATGACTCTGGTTTCAATTGCTGTATATCTTAGTGAAGGTGGATTAACCAAACAAGTGCCGCAAGTGCTAGAGCGTGCGTATGAGAGTGCATCTGCCATCAATGAGGCACAATCGAGGGATAATGCTGCAATGAAAGTCTATCATCTGCAAACAATTGCTAAACTATTTGCAGAAGTCGCAGAAAAACATCGAGCGATCGAGATCCTAGATCAAACGTTGCCAAAAATACGGACGCTTCCAGGCAAGCCCTTTTCTCTTGAGAAATCCAACCAACTGGTCGAAATAGCTATCCAGTATGCAGCTTTAGAGCAAAAGAACAAGGCAGTCTCGACTCTAGCCGAAGCTCAAACAGTGGTACAGGCAATTTCAATTAACGAAGCTCAAAGCAAAAATAATGCATTAGTTCAAGTAGCTTCTGGTTACGCAGAAATAGGAAACTTTGACCAAGCGCAGCAAATAGCCCGTTCTATCAACAGTGTCGATAAGAAGGAACACGCCTTGGGTAAAATTGCGCTTGCTTATGCCGAAGCCGGATACTCTGACCAAGCTGTGAAACTGGCAAAATCGATGGCAAACCGAAACGACACGTTTATAGAGATTGCCAAGCATTATATAGAGATTGGACAGAACGACCGAGCGCTTAGGTTCGTCCAACAGTGGAATGTTTTGGGTATAAAGTCGGAGGTCGCGCTTGCTTTTCTTCAGGCAGGGCAACCTGACCAAGCACTGACGCTCGTCCAAAAGTGGAAGCTTGAGGGTTTGGGTTTCATGCCAGAGATCGCGCTTGCTTATGTTAAGGCAGGGCAGCCCAGGCGGGCGCTGCAAATCCTTGAGCCTAATCCTGAGTACAATAGAGAAGGGATATTCACTGAAATTGCCCGTGGATTTGCAAAACAAGGGCAATTTGATCAAGCCCTTCAGGTTGCTCAAACCCTTACAGATAAAGGTGAAAAAGCTAATGCCTTAACGGCGATCGCAGAACAATATTTGGCAAGAAAACCAGACAACAAAGGACTTATTCAAAAAATCTTTTCCCTGCTTACCAATAGCTTAAATTCTCTATTCGGCTCCTCTAATAAAGACAAAGCCGATGATCTTCTAGATCAAGCGCTTCAAGTTGCTCAGTCAATCGCACCAAAAGATTAGCCGCATTGACATCTTCACCAGGCTAAACCCACATTCCGCAGGTAGTCCAAAAATCTCAAGTAATTTTATAATCATTGTGATTTTGTGGCGGTTTATCAAATATCAGTGGATTGAAATAGGTGCTTATTCTAGCTGGGATGCTTTTGTTGAATCTATTTAGGACTTTATGTAATTAATTTTGTCTAACTACTTATAAGGAATTTATAGTCTAAATTTACACTTGGATTAATGTAGCATTAGTACTTTAGTCTTCTGTTTGTTGGCAGTTAAAAATATGAGTAATGGATGATACCAGGAAGCTATTTTTGTTTTGTTATTTACTTTAAATAAGCATCTTTTTCATTAAGATACTTGTAATAAATAGCTCATACAATGTCCCATCAAAAAGTAAACAACCATCATTGCGGCTGCGGCTAATGCAACTAATAAACCAGCCAACATCAGGGAAAATTCCTTACTTTCATAAGCTCTTTCCATGAGGTGCAGCGACCAGGCTACAAGCGCCACATCAAAAACTAATATAGGAATCAACATATTTATTAATATTTATTAATGTTTCGTTACTAAGTTTAACATCCTTTTCAGGAAGTGTGTTGAGTACTGGATGTATCTTCAAACAACAGATTTACTAACATTATTGATACATTCGTACTGGCAGTTGATGATAACGCAAATAATTTTTGATTTCCTCCACGGTTAATTCCCCGTAATGCAATAGTGAGGCTAGTAAGGCGGCTTCGGCTCTACCTTCTGTAAGTGCTTCATAAATATGTTGACAATTACCTGCACCACCGGAAGCTACTACTGGAACTTGTACAGTTTCGGCGATCGCTTTTGTTAATTCGAGGTCATAACCTGCCTTAGTCCCATCGGCATCCATACTAGTCACTAATAGTTCTCCTGCACCTCGTTTTTCTACTTCTTGCGCCCATTTAAGAGCATCGATACCTGTATTTTGCCGTCCACCTCGCACATACACATCCCAACCTGGACTGGTAGGATCTTTTCTGCGTCTAGCATCAATTGCAACAACTATGCATTGATTACCAAAGCGATCGCTAGCCCGATTAATAAAATCTGGGTCACGTACCGCCGCAGAATTAATACTAACCTTGTCCGCTCCAGCTCGTAACAGATTTTTAACATTTTCTAAGGATTGGATGCCACCGCCAACAGTCAAAGGAATAAAAACTTGTTCAGCAGTGCGGTAAACGACGTCAATTATAGTGTTACGGTCTTCATGAGTAGCTGTAATATCTAGAAACACTAACTCATCTGCTCCAGCTTCGTTGTAAACTTTTGCTAATTCAACAGGATCGCCTGCGTCCTGGAGGTTAACAAAGTTAACTCCTTTGACAACTCTTCCCGCGTTTACATCTAAGCAAGGTAAGATTCTCTTAGCCAGCATGACAAACTTTGTACTCCTAAGTAGTTCCCCGGAATTTAAATTCTAAATTGGCAAGCGTAATTTCTCCAAAGAAAATTTTTGCGTCAGTATTTATACGCGTTGGTGCCGCTACCACTTGCCCTCAATAAGTCTACAAGTAAAAGTTAATAGCTGAACTATGGCGATTATTTCCTCAAAAAAACAACCTCACGATCCAGGCGGTAAAGAACCAAAACAGCATCGGGAACCAGCAAAACCATCCCCAGAAGAGAATATTTTGCAACCCGAAGCTGCTGTTGATGAACAAGGTAAACAAGAAGAAAGTATTCGACCACAAAGGTTTGCCGATTATATTGGGCAAAAAGATTTAAAAGATGTACTGGAAATAGCCATCAAAGCAGCTAAGTCTAGAGGAGAAGTCCTAGATCACCTGCTATTGTATGGGCCTCCCGGTTTAGGTAAAACCACAATGGCAATGATTTTAGCAGCTGAGATGGGAGTTAACTATAAAATTACTAGCGCTCCAGCTCTAGAACGCCCCAGAGATATTGTTGGACTGCTAGTGAATCTGAAGCCGGGAGATGTTCTATTTATCGATGAAATTCATCGGCTATCGCGGATGACCGAAGAAATTTTATACCCAGCGATGGAAGATTATAGATTAGATATTACCATTGGGAAGGGTTCCAGCGCTCGAACTCGCAGTATACCACTAGCAAAATATACCTTAGTAGGAGCAACAACTCGTGTAGGCGCGCTGACTTCTCCTCTACGCGATCGCTTTGGCTTAGTGCAAAAATTAAAATTTTATGAGGTAGAAGAACTAAGTCTCATTATTCAGCGCAGTGCAGAGTTACTCAAAACTGCCGTTACAGAAGATGGTGCGAAAGAAATTGCCAAGCGATCGCGAGGAACACCACGGATTGCTAATAGACTACTCAAGCGTGTCCGTGATTATGCGGAAGTTAAATCATTTGAGCAAATTTGTGAAAAAGTTGCAGCTGAGGCATTGCACCTATTTCAAGTTGATCCTTGCGGCTTGGATTGGACAGATAGATGCATGTTGAGTGTAATCATTGAACAATTTAATGGTGGACCAGTGGGATTAGAAACAATCGCCGCCGCAACTGGTGAAGATACCCAAACCATAGAAGAAGTTTATGAACCTTATTTGATGCAAATCGGCTATTTAAGCCGCACACATCGTGGTAGAGTAGCGACGGCATCAGCCTATAAGCATATGGGCTTTAAGCCACCGAATGAACAGTTATCGTTGTTATGAGAAACTGCGGATCAGGGATCGGGAAAAGACGCGGTGACGCAGAGAATCTACCAAAAATATTCTCCGTGTCTCCGTGTACCCCTTGTCCCCAATCCTCGATCCCCGAACGCGAGTGCGTCTCCGTAAGTCCTATCCCCGTTACCCCTTATCCCCAGAGGGGACCCCACCTTCCCCAATCCCCAATCCCCAATGATGAGATTATTTGTGATTTTGTTGAGTCTGCTGCTGATTTTTGGCTGGAGTGAACCAGTCATCGCTCAACCCCAAACGCCAAACTTCACGCCAGAAGAAATACAAAAATGGGATAACTTGGCAAAATCAGCTTTTGTAGCGACAAGTAAAGGGGATTTTGCCAAAGCTGAACAGTACTGGACAGAAATTATTGAAAGGTTCCCAGATAATGCAGCGATTTGGAGTAACCGAGGAAACTCTAGGGTGAGTCAGAATAAATTGCAAGCAGCGCTAGCAGATTTTAACAAAGCTATAGAACTTGCTCCTGATGTGACAGACCCATATTTAAACCGTGGTACAGCCCTTGAGGCTTTGGGGAGATGGGAAGAAGCGATCGCGGACTACAATCATATATTAGAAGTTGATCCCAACGATGCAATGGCTTACAACAATCGTGGTACAGCCAAAGTAGGTTTGGGGGAATGGGAAAAAGCAATTGCTGACTACCAAAAATCAATGCTAATAGCGCCAAGTTTAGTCATAGCTCGTGGTAATTATGCCTTAGTTTTGTATGAAACTGGTCAAATAGACCAAGCCATCCGAGAAATGAAAAATATAGTCCGCAAATATCCAAATTTTGCGGACACACGTGCTGCACTCACAGCCGCTCTTTGGATAAAAGGACAAAAAGGGGAGGCCGAAAGTAACTGGGTAGCGACCTATGGACTTGATACCCGCTATAAGGATATCAACTGGGTGAAAAATATCCGTCGCTGGCCTCCGAGTATGGTAGCTGCTTTGGATAAGTTCTTAAAACTCCAGTAATTTGTTCAGGACTTACGCAACTGGCATATTATTTTAAGCTCGTAGTAAGGACTTTAGTCCTTATTTTGAGGACTAAAGTCCTCACTACAAACAAAAAATTGAGATTTTTGTGACACTTGCGTAAGTCCTATTGTTGTTAGTTCTTAGTTGTTTGGTATTTGGGAGTAGCAACCACCAACCACCAACAATCAACTATTCGGACGCTGAATAATTGCTTCCATTACCCGACGTTTATTTTTCGGATCAACTCCTACTAAGCGCACATACTCGCCACTGTATTCCGCTAGGCAAGATTCTAAAGTAGAGATAGCATCAGACTCAGCATCGATTTTACCAACAGCGCAACTAGCCCACGAACCTGTACGGAAACGGCGTTCATCTACGTGTTCAATGCCAATTTTGTAACCTTGTGATAGTAGTTCACGTATTTGTCCTTGGGTTTCTAGGCTGAGATGAGTATTATTAGAATGTGATTTCTGATAGCCGTTATCACGATTGCTAACAGGTTGATTCGCTTGTGTGGGTGCAGCAGGTTGGGATAGATTACGAGTATACAAACCGCGATTATATTCTGTAACTAACTGCGAATTCTGAACACGTTCTTGTTCTCCCACTATGAAGTTACCCATCTCAATTAAATGAGACAGACTAAAATTAGGTTTTTTAAATTGAGGTGGCCCTTCTAAACTGTTGACTACCCGCATTGAGACGCTTTCAATTCCAATGTCATGAATAAACTTGCGGATTTGTTCATCATAGATGCGCGATCGCAAAGCACTAAAAAAGTCAATAGACTGATTCAAGAAAGTATCAACAAGTTGTTCTATTTCCCGTTGGGAAAGTGCATCTTCACTAAAAATTCCGCCAACTATTCCTATTTTGTCATCTCGGTCTGGTTCCCAATAAAATTTCTCCATCCGACCATCACGAATTAGTGGTGCGTACAGAGTAGAGAAATCATTTCCTGTAACAATAATTGGTACACGATGTAATGGTGTAGCATCATAGCTACCAGGCAACTGCACATCAGTAGGGTTATCGGCAATATTCATCAGTGTGGCGTTTACCAATTGGGTGTTTACTGTATACTGCGTACCCTCATCAAAACGTCCTGCACCCGCGTCTAAATCATTAATCATAATCACGCACATTTTACCGCGCACCTTGATTAATTCTGCGGTTTCCCGATAGCGCAGACGAATTAGCCGTGCTGGATCTCCTGCATCTGGACTTTCTAATTCTCCGCCTGAAATGTGAGTTACTTCTACACCCATTTTTTCAAAAACTAACTCACATTGAAAGGATTTACCTTCACCTTTACGTCCATGAATACCTAAAATCAAAGGTACTCTGACACCAGGAATATCAAGAAAGTTTTTGGTGATGTGAACAGCAAGTTTGTCTAAAAAGCCGGGAGGAATGTAGTAACTCATAAACCTTGGGGATAGATAAAATATCTAAAAATAATGTTAATTTTTTTGTGCCTATCTGTCACTATTCTTCAGAGATAGATAAGTTTATTTTTATGATTATTTGTGATTAAAATGGCTTAATTAACTTCAAAATATCCATTTGTGAAAACTGATAGTATTTTTTATCGTCTTTTCCAAAGCTTTCCTAGCATTTTTTTTGAACTTATCCAACAACCACCTCAACTTGCTAATGTTTATCAATTCTCATCAGTTGAAGTCAAACAACTATCCTTTAGAATAGATGGTGTTTTTCTTCCCAATTCCACAGAATTACCTATATACTTTAGTGAAGTTCAGTTTCAAGCCGATAAAAAATTCTATTCTCGCTTCTTCACTGAAGTTTTCAATTATCTTGATAAAACTGAATTAACTAATAATTGGCTTGGTGTAGTTATATTCTCCAGTAGCAGTGTGGATACAGGAGAAACAGAACGCTACATTGAATTACTTGATTCTCAACGGGTAGATCGTGTTTATCTAGATGAACTAACTTCAACAACAGAGTCATCTATTGGGATTGAAACTGTTAAATTAATTGTAGAACCAGAAGACACTGCAACAACAAAAGCCAGAGAGATAATTACTTCTGCTCAAGAACAGATAGAAAATCAAGTTACTCAACGAGAACTCGTACAATTGATAGAAACGATCATAGTCTATAAATTTCCGCGCCTGAATCGGAAGGAGATAGAACAAATGCTAGGACTAGGTGAATTAAAGCAAACACGGGTATATCAGGAAGCTTTTGAGGAAGGTAAGCAAGAGGGTAAGTTAGAGGGTAAGCAAGAGGGTAAGCAAGAGGGTAAGTTAGAAACAATACCTCAGTTATTAACACTAGGTTTGACTGTAGAACAAATAGCTAAGGCATTAGGTATAGACGTTCAACTTGTTCAGAAGGTAGCTACTGAGGTAACAACTAACAACTAACAACTCACAACTCACAACTCACAACCAACAACTAACAACTAACAACTAACAACCAAATACTTTTCAGAAAATAAGAGAGGTAGATGAGTCTACCTCTCTAGTTGAGGGAATATATTAATTACTCACAGCTTACCAGCTTTAGTATCTGCTGCTACTGGGCTTGTGAACGATAAAGCTGAGGATTTGACACTGTTTGATGTTGTCAAAGCCAACAACGCGGATGAAGCAGTTGCCATACTGAGAACGACAAGCTTGTACTTCGCTCAACACGTCTTGAGTACTTCTAGCGCTGAACAAAGGCAGTTTCCACAATGTCCAGTAGTATACGGTAGGCTCAGAGGATTCGTTGAACTCGATCGCTGGAATGTAGCCTTGATTCAGAATGTACTGGATCTGCTTGGCGATTTGTGCATCGGTGAGGGGAGGAAGGTAAGAAAGGGTTTCGTAACGACGCTCTTTTGGTAGAGTTTGCATAGCTAAATGATAATTATTGCGGTTGACAATTAGTTGTTCAGTTATTCAGTGATCAGTGATCAGTTAATGATAATTACTCTTCACTGTTCACTGTTTTGATCTGAAGTTGCTTGCTGTTCTGATTCGGCACTGGGGTTTGACTGGTTTAACTGCGTTATCCGCTCAAGATGCTGGCGGCGGTGTTCCATATTGGCTTGTAGAATACCAGCACGAACCATTTCCGGCAAGAATTCGGTGACTTCCTCCGCTATGTGTTCTCTGACTGTCATAATCCGCAATGCTAAATCCGGCTTTTCTCGGAAAAGTTCTTCAATGTAAGCCTCTCCGTCCTGGATTTTGTCTTGTGCAGAAAATTTGTGTAGCCAATATGCCAAGGGAGGATTGGTTTCACTGAGTTGAGCCAACACCGTCCTAACTGCCTGATAAGTCAGGTAGCTTTGCAGCGTCTTGGCTGTGTCTTTCGCAATTTGTTTCAGATTCATGCTTGACCCCAGCCCCTATGAATTTTAGATTTTGGATTTTGGATTTTAGATTAATCCACAATCCAAAATCGCAAATCTAAAATCGTTAGACTGTATCCATCGCCTCGAACTCGAACTTGATTTCTTTCCACAGTTCGCAAGCAGCAGCCAACTCAGGAGACCACTTAGCAGCTTCACGGATAACGTCGTTACCTTCACGAGCCAAGTTGCGACCTTCGTTACGAGCTTGAATACAAGCTTCCAAAGCAACACGGTTTGCGGTTGCACCAGGAGCGTTACCCCAGGGGTGGCCGAGTGTACCACCACCGAATTGCAGTACGGAATCATCACCAAAGATTTCTACCAATGCTGGCATGTGCCATACGTGGATACCACCAGAAGCAACAGCCATTACACCAGGCATAGAAGCCCAATCTTGGGTGAAGTAAATACCGCGAGATTTGTCTTGTTCAACATAGTTTTCGCGCAGCAGGTCAACGAAGCCCATTGTAATACCGCGCTCACCCTCTAGCTTACCGACCACCGTACCAGTGTGAATATGGTCTCCACCAGACATCCGCAGAGTCTTAGCCAAAACGCGGAAGTGGATACCGTGGTTCTTTTGACGGTCAATTACCGCGTGCATCGCCCGGTGGATGTGGAGCAATAGACCGTTGTCGCGACACCATTTAGCCAAAGTTGTGTTGGCGGTGAAACCTGCGGTCAAGTAGTCATGCATGATGATCGGCATTTTGAGTTCTTTAGCGAACTCAGCTCGTTTCATCATTTCTTCGCAGGTAGGAGCGGTAACGTTCAGGTAGTGACCTTTGATTTCGCCTGTTTCTGCTTGGGATTTGTGAATGGCATCAGCTACAAACAGGAAGCGATCGCGCCAACGTTGGAAAGGCTGGGAGTTGATATTTTCGTCGTCTTTGGTGAAGTCCAAACCACCGCGCAAGCACTCGTATACTGCACGTCCGTAGTTCTTCGCAGACAAACCGAGTTTGGGCTTAATGGTACAACCCAACAAAGGACGACCGTATTTGTTTAATTTGTCACGCTCAACTTGGATACCGTGGGGAGGTCCTTGGAAAGTCTTGAGGTAAGCAACTGGAATCCGCAAGTCTTCCAAACGCAGCGCCCGTAAAGCTTTGAAACCGAATACGTTACCTACAATTGAGGTAAGCATGTTGGTTACAGAGCCTTCCTCAAACAAGTCTAGAGGATAAGCAACGTAAGCAATGTACTGGTTGTCCTCACCAGCAACGGGTTCGATATCATAACAACGACCTTTGTAGCGATCTAGGTCGGTCAGCAAGTCAGTCCATACGGTAGTCCAAGTACCAGTGGAAGACTCAGCCGCCACAGCAGCACCTGCTTCTTCGGGGGGAACTCCAGGCTGGGGAGTCATCCGGAATGCGGCCAGAATATCTGTATCTTTAGGTGTGTAATCTGGGGTGTAGTAAGTTAGCCTGTAATCTTTAACCCCTGCTTGATACCCAGATTTTGTCTGAGTCTTCGTTTGAGCGTAAGACATAAATTCCCTTCCAAGAAGTCACTCTTTCTACTTACAAACCACGCCGCGTGCAACTCCCTCTAAACCTTAGCTGTTTCCCTCAAACAACAAAAAGATTCGGAACATCTTGGTGTGTTTGAGTTGTCTTTGACTAAGGTTAGTGGCTTTATGACTTACGAGATTTGGTGAAAACCTTCATAAGTCTAGACTGGAGCATTCACCCCTAAGAATTGTGGGGACGTTTGATCACCAGTGTACTTGCGTTGTAGGCACACACTATTTTACGGTGCTATGTTCCCCTTTTTCCAGGAATAAAACTTTATTTACCTAGCTGTTGCTCGCACTCCCCTAAATTTGTTCTTAATTTCAGGGAGTGGTGAGTTCAAGACTTCAATTGCACACCACGTAATTTGTAACTTGTTTCACAATATATCAAGAATGCAATAAGTTATTCTTTGGAAGTTTTTAACTTTTATATTTGAATTTCTTATTAAAGAATAATTTCAACATTATGTTACAAATCCTTTACAGAAAATCATGATCGGTTATATAAAGCAACCTCAAAACTCTCAATAGTACTTCACCAACCCAAATTTGATGGGTAGATGCTTTTGTAGTCAGGATTTTAGTCCTCAAATATTCAAGCACTAAAGTGCTTACTACAAACCTAATGCGGTACTAGCGATCGCTCATAACTGATAACTGTTCATCCTGCTGGGGAACACTGAACTTATACTTAAGCCTTTCAGTGTGAAGTTATGGAAGAAACTGTCTTTCAAGCAAATGCGATCGCTTTTTGCAAACGTAGTGGTATAGCTATAAGTTATATCTTGCTGGGGTTAGCAGCTCTACCAAGTTTAGATACTGTAGTCCTAGCAAATCCAACAGAAAATAATAATACTCCCACGCCCAAAATCCTGAATGTTGATCCATCTGAACTCACTCCTTCTTACCCAGCAATAGCACCACCGGGAAGAGTAGATCCCTTACCTGATGATCGAAACTTAATCGAAAACGTCCAAGAAACTGATTATCGTGTCAGTGCATTCCAAGCAGATTATACTGGCAATCTCTGGGTAGCTGCTTGGCGCGGATTATCTCTAATTGATCCCAATACAGGCAAAATATTAGCTCGCGTCAGTTTACCAAATACTGCTATTGCTGCTTTAGCTCAAGATAAAGTCGGGCGTTTGTGGGTAGGAACCTATGAAGGATTAAAGCGAGTAGATTCCCGCAGTAACGAAATTACAGCCCAAAATTTATTTTTGCCTTCCAAGCGAGTTTTATCTTTGCTAGTTGACAAACGGGGTTATTTATGGGTGGGAACAGACAATGGCTTATCATTAATTAGTCCCGACCAAGGCTTAATTATGACCACGTTAAAAAATTTACCTGGTGTTAGTGCTAACGCTCTCACTTTAGACGTAGAAGGTCATATTTGGGTAGGAACACTAGATGGAATAGTACGAATTAATACTGCAAATGCTTTTATTATGAAGCGAATTGATCAGTTACCAGGTACGACGGTACAAGCTTTAGCTACAAGTCCTGATGGCTTAATTTGGGCAGGAATGCCAAATAATTTGCTAGTAATTAACCCAAAAACTGGTGCTATATTGCGGTCAGTTACTCGTCTGCGGGGACGTGACGTGAAATCAATACGTTTTGCTAAAGATGAGAGTGTGTGGGTCGGCACCAACAATGGTTTGCTACGATTGAATCCAAATACTGGTGCTGTACTAGATGAAGTTCCTGGACTTCCTTCTAGTCGTGTACTTGCTCTTGCTCCTGATGTTGGTAATAAATTGTGGATTGGTACCACTGAGGGTTTAGCTTGGTTAATGCCAAAAATGACAAGTGCAAAGCCCCATATTGCTTTTACTCGCGCCGTGAAGTGAAGTTTTGTTGGTAGTTGGTAGTTAGTGGTTGTTTGAAACAGACAACTACCAACTACCAACCACTAACCACCAACTACTAACCAACAACCAACAAGAAAAATGGCAATCACTACCCGACAATTAATTCAATACAAACAACAGGGACGTCCAATTGTGGCGTTGACTGCTTGGGATTATGCGATCGCTCAACTTTTAGATGCTGCTGGTGTAGATTTAATCTTGGTAGGTGATTCGATGTCAGTAGTATTGGGGTATGAAACAACACTACCACTCACCTTAGAAGAAACACTCCACCACGCTAAAGCTGTACGACGTGGGGTTAAACATGCTTTGATGGTCGTAGATTTACCATTTTTGACGTATCAAGAAAGTGTTCGACAAGCTATGCACTCTGCTGGGCTGGTGCTAAAAGAAGCGAGAGGACAAGCTGTCAAACTAGAAGGTGGGTATCCGGCGATAGTAGACACAATTGCTCATCTGGTGCAAGCAGGAATTCCGGTGATGGGTCATGTGGGTTTGACGCCGCAATCATTCCATCAAATTGGTTTGCGCCAACAAGGAAAAACCGAGACAGATAGGGAACGAATTTTACAAGAAGCGATCGCTCTCGAACAAGCGGGTGTGTTTTCTATAGTTTTAGAGCATATCCCTAGTGACTTAGGATTGGAAATTACCCAAAAACTCAGTATCCCTACAATTGGAATTGGTGCAGGTGTCCATTGTGATGGACAGGTATTAGTTACTTCTGATGTACTCGGACTTTCGGAAAAACAGCCACCCTTTGCGAAAATGTATGGAAACTTGCGCGAGACGATAACTCAAGCTGTGCAAGATTATAGTTTTGAAGTCAGAGAACGTAAGTTTCCAGAAAAATAAAAAGATTAGTGGGCGATCGCATAAATTGAGAAGCTCAATCCCTTTGTAGTCAGGACTTTAGTCCTCTAATATTCAAGCACTAAGCGTGTTTACTACAAACCTGGCGACGAAAGACTAAAGGCTAATAAATAACCAGTTCAAAATCTAATTCCGAAAATCTAGGTATTTGAGATTAATGCAAAACTCAGGTGCAGACTCTAACAGAACTAACTTTTTCCGTTGCTTTTTATTTTTGAGGATGTTCAAATAGTTATCAGCGTAGCGAAAAGCAGATGCACAATCGTAAGTAGCAATAGCTATAGCCTGTAAGACAACCTTAGTGGGGGTTTCAAACCCTGAAAATTTTTGAATTAACTTCAATAAATCCTCGTCGGTTGCAGGTAATGTATTCTCTTTTACCTGTTCTGGCTCATCAAAAGTATCTTTAATTAGTGGTTTGGACATTTAGCACCTCCCCAAAAGCATAAGATGCAAATCCTGTGATGAAATTGAGCTGTTGATCACGAGTTTGCAAGTTGTCTGGGAGTTCAGTATTGGGACATCCGATCTCCCTCAAAATCTCCAAGCAATACGCACTGAGTTCTTCGTATGAAGCTTGTTCCCACTCCAGAGCAACCCCTTTTGCCATCTCCAGATTGACTCGGATTACCGTCCTTGCAGGGTTTGTCATAAATTTACCCTAATAAAACTGGATGATCTAAGTTTTGATCAGAGCCGCAAATTTGCGTAACAGTGTTTTTGCTGAATTTATCTGAAGAGTGAATTAGAGAATCAGCGTATTTACGGAAAAGCTAAAAGAGCGATCGCTCTTTTTTATCTCACCACTTCCAGCCTTTTAGAGACTCGGAGCGAGGTACACAAAATGCCAATATAAAACTTTTTCCTTAACTAAATTGCGTCCACCGCGAGAAACTTTGAGTATTTTCCGATTGAGAAGATAACGAGTTTTACCTTTAATAGCAATATATTCACTATTTTCTGTTTTCGCAGAAGAATTGTAGTTTGGCTGTAATGGTAGAGTGATTATGTTATTTCCATTCTTAGTAACAGCTATATAAGTATCTGGCGTTTGTTTACCACAAATATATACAATATAGTTTTTGGTTGCAGCTTCTACAAAGGAAGTATTATCTGTCGGACAAGCTCTAGCTAAAGATTGACCATCAGATGCGATCGCATTGCTAACTTTTTCTCTTAAAACCACACTACTACGTTTAGTGAGTTTAGTTACTACTAATTCATAAGGCGTAACAGTATATATTACCCCAGTATTCTTAGCCAAATAAGCTTCACCAACTTTGTTACTGACAGGAAGAGTGATTTTTGTCGCACGATTTTTAGAAACTTGCACGTAGTATCCTAAAGAATTTTTTTCATCTCCCCTGCAAATATAAACATAATACTTAGCTGTCTCAAAAATTCGCTGCGGTAGCAATTGTGCAGATGGACAAACTTGTTTTTGTACCAGCTGTACCGGGTGATGATTAAAGTTATTTACTGATGTAGATTTTTTGTAATTGTGTTCTTGTGCTTTTGCGAAAGGCGAGAAAAACGACAAGCAGCCAAGACTGACAAAGGCTAAATTTAAACTTACTTTATGATACAATTTAGATTGTAAAAACTTCATTTTTTTAATTTTTAAACAGCAAAACTACCACCACCGATAATTAGCTAAGAGAATTTAAAGTTCAGTATTTTAACGGTTGCAAAGCTGAAATCATTATCATACAAAAAAAAATCCAGAACAACTAAAAGTCCTGGACTTATTTATTATTTTAAAAATCTAATTCTTAAATAAAGTTATTGTTAGCCGTTGGTCATTGGTCATGTCCCCCATGTTCTTCTCATCCTCTTGACTCACATTCGTGTCGAGTAATGTGATGACGATAGCGAAACATTGCTTCTAGTTGCACATTGACTAACCAACCACCCAAAAATTCGACTGGAGATCCACCAGGTAAAGAAAAAGAAATTTCATCAGTCAACCTGGTTTTACCATTTTCGGCTTCAAATCGATGTCGATGTACCCAATACTCAAAAGGACCGGATATTTGCTCATCGGTAAACAAATGATATTCTTCGTATTCAGTATGACGCGCTAACCAACGTAAAGGTAATGGTCCCAGAAAAAGGCGAAATTCCGTGACCGCGCCCACACCCAATCCTTCCTCGCGACGCATGACTTGCACAGGTTGCCAAGGTGGAGTTAGCATTTGCAAAACATCCGGTCTTTCATGAAATCGCCACACCATTTCTACAGGTGCATTAATTACTGAGGAGTACTTAAAGTCCAGCATTGAGAACAACCTCAAATTTAGCCTTCATATTCAGTATCAATTTCAATATCCAGAGTCTCTTCATCGACACGGATATATAGAATATTGGGACGACAGCAAACCTGACAATCTTCCACATACGATTGTTGTCCACCTCCACTCAAGTCAACAAAAGTCAGATTTGGTTCCCCACAATAAGCACAATAAAATTCTGCTGTAGTTTGCATCTATCAATTTTAGATTTTGGATTTGAGATTTTCGATCACTAATTGCCAATGAATAATTTTATTATCATTAACCATTAGCAATTAGCAATTGCTCAGATGGTTTAAACTGATTTGTGGCTTCTGCTAGGTGCTTTTGCAGGGTAGACTGTGGTAGAGGACCATGCAAGTGATACCAAGGTAACACTTGCTCAGTTGACCAGTTAGCATAAACATAAAAATCTAACTCAGGTAGTTTCCCTTTGAGTTCCTTAAAAGCACGTTTGTAGCTACCCAGAGAATCGCCAAAGTTGCGAGTAAGTTCCAACAAGTATGATAATCTGCGATCGCCCCTCGATATCAAAGCTTGGATTATAGACCAATTGTAACTTTCCGGGCGAAAATCTATCCCTTGAGGTTTAAGATGTTTTTGTAATAACTGCAAGCGTTTTTCTGCTTGACGATTTACCCCAAACCATTGAAATGGTGTATGCGACTTGGGTACAAAGGTACTGCACCCCAGTGTTAAGCGTAAACCGGGAGCAGCTTTTTTGATCTCACGCATCATTGTGACGGTAGCATCTAAATCCTCTGGTTCTTCACCAGGAATTCCTACCATTCCGTAGAGTTTTAAACCTGTTAATCCCCCAGATTTAGCATTGATTGCTGCTTGGATAATCTCATCGTTGTGTAGCTTTTTATTAATAATTTGCCGTAATCTTTCCGAACCACTTTCGACAGCAATTGTCAAAGATTTAGTATCTCGTTTCGCCAAAGTTTGCGCTAATTGCACTGTGACAGTATTAGTTCGTACTGAAGCAATACTCAACCGCACATCATCGTATTTTTGCTGACTAATATAATCTAATAAACTATCAAATTCAGGATGTTGAGTTACTGAAGCACCCAATAATCCGAGTCTATTTGTAACAGATAAACCTCTTTCAATTGCTGGAATTAATGACTCTTCCATACTCGCAGTTCTAAAAGGCAAAGTGAGATAACTCGCCAAACAAAAACGACACATTTCTGGACAACTTCTCACCACTTCCACCATGTAAATATTTTCCCAAGCTGCCTTTTGTGTTACTACAGTTGAAGCTGATAAAATATTGCCACGATAAGTTTGCTTTTGAACTACAGCCGGAATATCTGGTGCAATAGGATGAATAAATTTAATTCCACCATCAACATCATGATATTCTACTGCATACAAACCCGGAACATAAATTCCTGGTACTTGTGCTAGTGCTTTTAGTTGAGTTTGCCGCTCTGCATTTCTAACAGTTTGATAAGCATCGATAAAATTACCAAGAAGATTTTCGCCATCCCCCAAAAGAACGACGTCAAAAAAATCTGCAAAAGGTTCTGGGTTCGCGGTGAGGACAGGACCGCCCCCAAAAACTATGGGATGATGGTCATCACGGTTAACTGTGCGGATTGGAATTTCTAAAGATTCCAGTAAATTCAAAATATTCACATAATCCAATTCCCAAGATACAGAAAAACCAAACAATTCTGGTTCTCTAGGGAGTGATTCATGCATATCAGTAAACAGGCGGCTTACCTGCACATCTGCACGCATAGCCAAAGTCGCCCATACTATCTGGTAGCCAAGGCTAGTTATACCTACCGTATACTCGTTGGGAAAGGCAAAGATTGTGGAGATAGCGTTAGTTTCAGGAGTAGCGGGTGTAAATAAAAGGCGTTCGGCAGAAAAAACAGATGATGTCACTGGTGATAGTTACAGAAAGATAATGTTTATCTATATTTAATTTTAAGCCATAAAATTATCAGATTAAAAATTAATGTCATGCTATTAGCTAAAATAATTGGTAAAGCCGATAGATAAAACCCATATATCAGCCATAAGAAAATTCCTATATTAAAGCTAATAAGCATAATATAGGAAACATCTTTTGCTGATTTGGTACGCCATGTTTTCAGTAACTGTGGCAAGAAAGAAAATGTTGTTAAGGTAGCGGCGACCAATCCCAGAATTGTAATAAAATCCATCAGGTTCAATACTTAAAGTACTCACAGCAATTTGATATCTCATTCTAATTTATTTGATTTTTTGAGATAACACTTAGTACACCTCACCACAAAAAGGGGTCGTAAATCAAAATTACGATACCTAATTAATTGGGTATCGCACTCTTTCGCTGGTTATTCCAAGGTCTTTCATCACTATCGCCAGAGGAAAATTTCAAATCCTTTATAGATAAGGATCTGACTGATTAGGCTTCTTTTAGATGTTTCTCGACATTTGCGATCGCTAATTATCTCACCAAATCTGAATATAGGGATTGGGGATACTGAGGACACGCGGGACAAGAAACACAACGAGGAGAATAAACGCCAATGATCAATGATTTAATTCTGATTTTGGAACGCTTGGATTTCGTATCTACGGTTCTTAGTAAATATACTGAGGCATTTAGCCTTGTAAGGTGTTAATAATACGATAAACAAGTGCTAAAATAGTTAATAAATGCTGCGTATGTGTAATTTAGGTTAACTATTCGATAGAAATTCTTTCAGAATGAGTAGAATGACAGAATAGGTAAAGATAGTCCATAAGAATATCCTATGGATTAGCTACCTTAGATGTAGACCTTTAATTTGAGTCCTCAGATATTTTTAATCATCCTGAGGCAGATTACACAATACCAAACACTATTCTTAACAAAGAGCTGCCACAAATCATAATGCCAGTGACTGAGAAAAAAAGAACTCGTGATTTGCCCCAAATTAATGAAAGGATTCGCTTTCCGAAAATTCGGGTCATCGATACTGATGGAGCCCAATTGGGGATTCTGTCCCCACAGGAAGCGCTGCAACTAGCCGAGGAAAAAGAGCTAGATTTAGTGTTGCTCAGTGACAAGGCTGATCCGCCGGTTTGTCGGATCATGGACTATGGGAAGTACAAATTTGAGCAGGAGAAGAAAGCACGCGAAGCCAGGAAAAAGCAGCACACTGCTGACGTTAAAGAAGTGAAAATGCGCTACAAGATTGAAGAACATGATTACAACGTCCGTGTTAAGCAAGCAGAACGTTTTCTCAAGGATGGCGATAAAGTCAAAGCCACTGTCATGTTTCGGGGTCGAGAAATACAACACAGCGATTTAGCAGAAGAATTACTCAAACGGATGGCGACCGATCTAGAAGCGTTCGCAGAGGTGCAACAAGCACCCAAAAAAGAAGGGCGAAACATGATGATGCTTCTTTCTCCCAAAAAATAATTTAATTTAGTTAGTGGTTAGTAGTTAGTGGATAGTGGGAAAAAACCAACTATTTAATTACTAAGCATTAACAATCAACAAATTCAAATAAGATTGATAGTCCTGAGTTCTGAGTGGGAAGAATAATACTCAGTTACTCAGGATTTTTGCTATGTGCTGATTTTGAGGTTAGACGATCGCATTAATTTTGATTCAAAAATACCTGCGATTCAAATCGCAATATCACAGCTAAAGTCTCCTTAAGCAGACTATTTGATTTATTTGAGTCGTCTGAAGACGACTTGGTTTAAACCCAAGCGCGGTATATTGAAAAAACTGGGATGCTCCCGTAGTCTGTTAAATCTAGGACTAAAGTCCTTACTACGAACGCATTGACCTATCAAAACTAATGCGATCGCAAAAAGTCTAATCTAATACTGTCATGCGGAACTGAGTAACTAAGTTTGTGTTTTGTGGGTTGTCTGACCAAAAATCAGCCAGCAACCATCAACCACCAACAAATTCAAGGTGTCACACAGTCAAACTGCATGGAACTGAAAAATTACTGGACTGCTCCCAAAAAAGGTATTCTGTCACAATTACTCAAGTGGGTAAATCTCCGACCGGAAGAAAGCGATCGCACTTGGTTAATGTTTGCTTTTTACACAAGTACATCAATCGGATTACGGTGGTCAGAAGACTCCACAGTTGCACTGTTTTTAGATGAGTACGGCTCTAAATCCTTACCTTGGATTTATATCTCCAGTGCCATCACGGGTGCAGTCTTGGTAATTTTATACTCTTGGTTGCAAAAGATTTTTCCCTTACGGCGCGTCATTGTGGCGATCGCGCCTTGCATGTTCCTACCATTAGTTCTATTTAGTTTAGGTTTACACGTTTCCTATCTTTCCGTATATATCATATTTATCCTGCGGTTGTGGGTAGATGCATTCTACGTGATCAACGACCTCAACACTTCGATCACAGCCAATCAACTATTCAACATTCGCGAGATTAAACGCGCCTTTCCTCTGATCAGTAGCGGGATTTTAGTCGCTGATGTCATCAGTGGCTTTAGTTTACCGTTTTTGTTGCTATTTGTGGGACTAGATAAGGTGATTATGCCTATAGCTGGTGTATTCATCGGCTTAGGAGCTTTTATTCTTTTCTATCTGAGTCAAAATTATTCCCAGGCTTTTCCTAATACTCCCCAAATCGAAATAGAAGCAGCACAATACTCTCAAAAACGCCATCTTTTTGGGCCAATAAAGCGTTACGCCTGGTTATTATTTGCGTTTTTTGCTCTTTTACAAGCAATAGGAGTCTTAATCGATTTTCAATATCTTACTCAGTTGAAATCATATTTTCAGGGTAAAGATATTGCTAGTTTTTTGGGATTACTAGGTGGAATTACGGGATTATGCGAGTTGGCAATGCAGTTATTTATTTCCAGTCGCGCCCTCGAACGCTTTGGAGTATTTGTTACTGCTGCAACTTTACCAGTCACCGTAGGCTTGTTAATGCCTCTCACCATACCTTTGTTAGGATTATTGCCTTGGGGTCATTCCCATAATCATTTATGGGGTTTAGTGATTCTCAAATTCTTAGACGAACTTTTGCGTTACACCTTTGTTGTCAGTAGCGGGCCTCTACTTTTCCAACCAATCCCAGATAAGATTCGTAGCCATGTCCAGTCATTAGCCGGAGGTGTGGCTGATGCTTTTGGTGCAGGGACAGCAGGTTTTGTGATTTTAATTACCTTGTGGTTTGGAAGAAAACTGCTACCTATACCCATACATGAATCAATTATGGTGGCAGAAACCGTAATTGTGGCTTTATGCTGCTTGCTAGTGATTTGGTTTTTGCGATCGCGCTACGTGAATCTGTTAGTTTTAAGTGCAAGACAAGGGCAACTTAGTGGTTCAGATGTAGATTTACGTGCATTCAAACAGGCAGTAATTAAAGCCTTGAGAGAAAAAGGAACTGACACGGATAAACGTTCTTGTATTGAACTTTTATCTCAAATTGATCCCAAAGGTGTAAGTGAAGTCTTAGCGCCCCTACTAGTCAAGCTACCTCCTGAATTGCAGAAACCCAGTTTGGAAATCATGCTCGCAGCAGGTGTAAATCCTGCTTATTTGCCAGAAATCTGTACTTTCTTAGAACTACCCCAAAATAGTGTTACTCCAGAAGTATTTGCTCTTGCTTTACGCTACGTTTGGTTTGCTGAGTCAGATCCAGATGTCAACCAATTAGAAAAGTATCTTAGAGAAGAACAACACTCAATCATCCGTGCAACAGCCGCCGCTTTATTGCTGCGTCAGGGAAAACCTATGCACAAAGTAGCAGCCACCAAAACTTTACGGCGGATGCTTACTCACCAACAAGAAAAAGAACGGATGGACGCAGTCAAAGCCCTGAGTGAAGCAGTTCATCTACAAGCACTACGAATTCATATTCCCAATTTATTGCAAGATGAATCCCTGCGAGTACGTTTTGCTGTCATAGAAATGATCGCCGCAACTCATTTAGAAGAGTACTATCCAGCCTTGTTGAGGGGACTTTATTACAAATCAACTCGAAATGCAGCTATGCAAGCTTTGATAAAACTGGAAAACGAAGCCCTACCAATGCTGGTTGAGTTAGCTACTAATATTTATAAGCCAGAAATAGTGCGAATTTATACTTGGCGTACGATTAGTCAAATTCCCACCTTAGAAGCGATAGAAACTTTATGGCAGTTTTTAGAAACATCGCGGGGTAATAGCAGAGATCACATTCTCGATCCTTTATTAAAAAGATTACAAAAAGAAAGACTTCTGGGTTCAGTAGAACAGTTTTATGAAACAAAAATTAAGAGATTTATCGAGCAAGAACTATATTTTTTGGGTGAAATTTATGCTGCTTACTTAGATTTCCAAAATCAACTAGAAACATATAATAAATATATAGATTTTAAATCACAAGAAACTCTAGATACTTATCATTCTGGCATCAGGATTATTGCCGTTATATCTTTACTCAATCGCGCAATTTTAGAATT
The DNA here is from genome assembly GCA_051172755.1 of Nostochopsis sp. Classification (GTDB taxonomy): domain Bacteria; phylum Cyanobacteriota; class Cyanobacteriia; order Cyanobacteriales; family Nostocaceae; genus Pelatocladus. The sequence continues at coordinate 622,077 of JBMNDX010000002.1, forward strand.
AGAAAGTGATATCAAAGAACGATTATTATTACTCTTACAGCTACTTTATCCTATAGAAAAAATCCAAGCAGCAGCTTTTAATTTAAGGTCAGAATCAGTAGTTAGTTTAGCACGGGGATTAGAAATTTTAGAACACACTGTAAAATTGCAGCATAAATCTTTGCTACTCAATATTTTAGATAGGCGATCGCCAGCAGAAAAACTGCAATATCTCATAGCCGCAGAGATGGCAGAATACCAACAAATGTCAGTTAATGAACGTACCCATAGTTTATTAATGCATAAAAACTTACTTTCTGATTGGTGCTTGGCTTGTTGTTTCCATTTTGCTCAAGTTGCACGCCTCCGACTCACCACAGGACAAGTTTTAGAAAGCTTGAGTCATCCCACAGGCTTTGTTCGAGAAGCAGCGATCGCCTATTTAAATGTAGTATCACCCCGCATCTTAATCAAAATTCTGCCCCAACTGCAAAAAGACCCACATCCCCTCGTCGCTAATCAAGTCAAAGAGTTAATGGAGTTGATTGTTGGTTGTTGATTGTTGGTTGTTGATTATTGGTTGTTGGTGGTTGGTGGTTGGTTGTTAATAGGGTAGAAAGATGAATAAATCGAGTTTTGAAGATTTGCAGATTTTCCAGCTAGCTGAAAAGCTGGCAGATATAATTTGGGATATTGTTATAACTTGGAATTATTTTGAAAAAGATACAATTGGAAAGCAGTTTACTCGTGCTGTTGATAGTATAGGTGCAAATATTGCAGAAGGTAACGGTCGCTATAACTTACAAGATAATCTAAGATTTATAAAAATTGCCAGAGGCTCTTTGCATGAAACAAGATATTGGTTAAAACGAGCAGATGCCCGTAAATTATTGGCGAACGAACAATTAAATTATCTAGAAGCAATTATTAATGAACTATCACCCAAATTAAATGCTTACTTAAAATATCTTGACAATACTATCAAGAAACAAAAAAAACAATAGTTATCTCATACCACCAACAACCAACAACCAACAACCAACAAACAACCACCAACAACCAACAACCAACAACCAACAACCAACAACCAACAAACAACCACCAACAACCAACAAACAACCACCAACAACCAACAAACAACCACCAACAAACAACCACCAACAACCAACAAACAACCACCAACAACCAACAAACAACCACCAACAACCAACAAACAACCACCAACAAACAACCACCAACAACCAACAAACAACCACCAACAAATATGCTAACTACCGTTGAACGTTTATTATTTGTTCGTAGAGTACCCATTTTTAAAGAACTACGTGATGATTTTATTGTTCGCTTGACTTCTGTGATGGATGAATTATCATTTCCAGGTAATTACACCATTTTCCATGAAGGAGATGAAGGGCGATCGCTTTATATTGTCGTCTCCGGTAAAGTCAAAGTTCATATTGGTAAACAACAACTAGCTATCTTTTCCAAAGGCGAATCTTTTGGTGAAATGGCAGTATTTGATGCTCAACCACGTTCTGCTTCAGCTACGACTTTAGAAGCTTGTGAATGCTTGGAATTGACACAAGAACAACTTTATGAGGCAATTGATGAAATTCCTGAAATCGCCGTGAATATCATTGGTATTCTCTCGCGCCGAATTCGAGAACTGAACGATAAAATCAATGCGATATGAGCGCTCCATGAGAGAAAACGGCGAATGGGGAATGGACAACAGGAAAATCCCCATAATTAAAATGACTCCAATAATTGATCTCTGCGTATCTGTCCATCCACTTCGCTCAAGAAAAAATTTTTTCTCCAAAAATCAGCGCTTTTTTAGCTAAAACGGATAATTAACTAAGACTAGGATGAGAGAATAAATAAATTCATTTGTAAAAAATAAGGTGATACACAAACTATGCGATACTCTCTTGATGTGGAAAGTAGGGCGAATAATAAAACTTTTTCCAAAGAAGAAGATTTACTGAAGATAGCGCAAAAACATCACCTTTTGGCTGAAGTCGGTTTGGCAAAACGAAATTGGTATAATGCTAAAGACCAAGCTCAAAAAGCATTGGAAGTTTTATCTAGTCACCAGAACAGAGAAAATTTGCTGCACAGTTCTACCTTAATTTCTTATGAACTGACGGAGTGCTTATTCTTAAAAAGCTCTTGTCTATTTATTCTCGCGCAAGCCCAAGAACAATTAGACGAAATTATAGCAGCTATCAGTAATTTAGAAACTGCTAAACAAATTGGTCTGACTGAAAATAACCCCTATCTTTACATTAGTATTTTAAATAGCTTGCAGAGACTATATAAACGGAAAAAACAATATCTAGAAGCCTTTTGCACTAAGTTGGAACAAAGATCCATTGAACAAAAATATGGCTTTCGGATATTTATTGGTGCAAGTAGCTTAGAAGCCACACAACAAGCAAAGTTAATCGCAACTGTAGGGAAGCAGTTGATCACATCTCAACCAGAAAATATTGCACCAGAAATTACTGCTTCTGGTCGCCAAAAGGATGTAGAAAACTTGCTTGAACGCATTCGTTGTGAGAACAATAAATTAATCATTATTTATGGAAAATCAGGTGTTGGTAAAACTTCGCTGTTAAATGCAGGATTGATCCCAGCATTGAAAAAGAAAGCGATCGCTACTCAAGACAACTTAGTTGTGCAAATACGAGTTTATCAGAACTGGATAGAAGAGTTAGCACATCAGATTGAAGAGGGAGTGCGGAAATTACCAACAACAGAAGACGCACAGACGCAGAATAGAGAAAATGGAAAAAATCAAAATTTTAATTCAGAACTTGAAATTTTCCCCTCAGAACTCGGAACTTCGACCTCAAAACATGATAGTTCTACCTTAGAAATTAAAAATTTAGCCTTAGAACTTGCAAGTTTGACTTCTGAAATCGAAATTTTGACTTCGGAGTTTGAAAGCTTGAATTCAGAACTCGAAACATTGACTCCAGAACCTCAAACTTTCACCATTTCCCCTTCCTTCACTCATCCTCAATTCCATTTCCTCTTAGAACAACTACGCCAAAATGAACAGGAAAACCTTTGTATAGTCCTGATTTTTGATCAATTTGAAGAATTTTTCTTTATTCACACTGAGTCAGAAGCAAGGCGACAATTTTTTGAGTTTTTAGGAGAATCTCTGAATATTTTGTCTGTCAAAGTAATTCTGTCACTGCGGGAAAATTACTTACATCATTTGCTGACTTATAACGATTTACCTAGCATGGAGATTATAAACAAAGATATTCTCAGTAAAAATATTCTCTATAAATTGGGGAACCTTTTACCTAATGACGCTAGAAAAGTTCTTGAACACTTAACTACAGGTACTCGTTTTCAACTGGAACCTGCATTGTTAGAACAATTGACACAAGATTTAGCAGGAAAAGTAGGTGAGGTACGCCCAATAGATTTGCAGATCGTGGGCGTCCAGTTACAAACAGAGAATATTACCACCTTAGCGGAATATCAACAGTATGGTGATCAAGCACAAGAAAAGCTGATTCAGCATTATTTAAATGAAGTCATAGAAGACTGCGGAATCGAAAATCAGCAATTAGCAAAACTGGTACTGTATTTACTTACAGATGAACAAGGTATTTGTCCCCTCAAAACTCGTGCAGAATTAGAACAGAATTTGCAGCAATATTTAATTAGAGATGGGAAAACAGAGAAATTTTTATTAGATATAGTCTTACAGATATTAGTAAAATCCGGCATTGTGATCTTATTGCGAGAAAATCCTACTGATCGCTATCAATTAGCACATGATCATTTAGTTACTTTTATTCGTCAACAACAACAGCCAAAGTTAAAGCAGTTAACAGCGTCAAAAGAAAGAAAAACAGACTTCAAAGTAGCAATTGAAAACATATTTGGTCGTTTTTTTAGATATATTCTAGTTGGTTCATTTGCAGCAGGATTTGTATTTGCTGTTATGGCAGTTATAGCTTTTGATGGTACCAAAAATAAACATGCTGAATTGAGCGAAATATATTTGATTCAAGGAGAAAAATTAGCAAGAGAAGGTAACTTTGAAGATGCTGTTAACCACTTCCTCAAAGCCAAAAAATTGAATTCTGACTTAAAGTTTGATTCCAAAGCAAAAGCACAAGAATTTGTTAACAAAGCCAAAGCTGAACGCTTATTTTTAGAGGGACAACAACGCCTGCAAACAAATGAACTAAAAAGTGCAGTAACTAAGTTCCAAGAAGCACTGAAACTCGATACTCAAATAGGGCGTTTAGCGGCTCCAATTTTAATGTATGAAGGGAACAAATCTATGAAAGAGGGCAAGATTAAACAAGCTGCGATCGCTTATATCAATGCCCAAAATCTAGACCCCAAAGTAGAAATTTCTGCTGAAGGTTGGAGAGAACTTTGCTTACAAGGTAGCTTAAAAAAACAAGCAGCCGATGTCATGCAAGCCTGTGAAAATGCCGTGCAATTAGCTGGCGACAATCAAAAGATTCGAGTTGTGCGTGGTCTTGCTAGAGCAATAACCGGCAATAAACAAGGAGCAATAGAAGACTTTGAAGCATATATCGCCGCAACAGATAGTAAAACAGGAAAATCAAAAGTAAGAGGTTGGATTAAAGCTTTACGCATTGGTAAAAATCCCTTTACAGATAAACAATTGCAGAGATTGCTAGGAGAAAATCAAAAGATACAAAGATAGATTATCTGTGTTTACCTTTCAAAACATAAACGCTCACTCCAAACAGCGTCTTAAAAATCTCTGGGGAATTTCTGGGGAAGCACCCCAGTGCATATGAATATAAGAGGCGTGAAGATTGAGATGTGGTAAATTAGATCCCCACCCCTCACACCCTGTAAATTCTTCATTATCAAAGCGATAAGTTTGAAATAGGGGCTGCTCAAAATTTGACATTAAATAGGAACGATGAAACTCATGTCCGTAAACTGTTGTTCCTGCATTTACTAACAAACTATCTTGCAGGGTAACTGCGCGGCGATATCCCAAAGTTAAACCTCCACTCATAACTGCGGTTGTAGGTAACACTCCGACCATCGACCAAGATTTACCTGCAAAATCGACAACTTGCTCACACAAGTACATCAACCCGCCACACTCAGCAATTGTTGGCATTCCTGCCAAAATCGCTGTCTTAACTGCTGCTTGAGCATCAGTATTTTCCGCAAGTCGTTGGGCAAACACTTCTGGAAACCCACCACCAAAATACATACCCCGCACTCCTTCTGGTAGCCCAGGATCTTCTAAAGGACTCCAGAAAACCAACTCTGCACCCAGTTGTTGTAACAAGTCGAGATTGTCTTGGTAGTAAAAATTAAAGGCGCGATCGCGTGCCACAGCAATCTTGACTCCACCACAACCCCTCCCGTTAGTAAGGGGAGGAGTCAGCTGAGATACTTGTAAAAACGGTAACAACCTCTCCCAATCAAAGCAAGTGTCACCCAAATCAGCAAATCGCTCAATCAAAGCATTGAGTTCGGGAAGTTCAACTGTGGGTACTAAACCGAGGTGGCGATCAGGAATGGTAATGTTATCTTGGCGACGCAGTACACCAAGAATCGGTAATTCTAGAGATGCAAGAGAATCTTTGAGCAATTGTAAGTGGCGATCGCTACCTACACGATTTAAGATTAATCCGGCTATTTTAATTCTGGGATCAAAAGAACTATAACCGTGAGCGATCGCAGCAACAGAACCAGACAAGCGACTGCAATCAATCACCAACACTACAGGTAAATCTAACAGTCTTGCTATATGAGCAGTACTGGCATAATCTGTCATTTGTTCTTGGTGTTTTGCAGATGACAAATGACTAATGACTAATGACGAAACTCCATCAAACAACCCCATCACGCCCTCAATGAGAGCATAATCCATCGCTTGGCTGTGACGAGTAAAACACTGCTGTACGTATGTTTCTGAAGTTAAAATCGGGTCTAAATTTCGACAAGCACGTCCAGTCACATGCTGATGAAACATCGGATCTATATAATCCGGTCCTACTTTGAAAGATTGTACTTGGTGCGATCGCCGACACAAAGACGCCAGCAAGGTGAGTGTGACTGTAGTCTTACCCACCCCGCTACGTTCTCCTGCAATAATTAAAGCCATTGGTAATTGGTAATTGGTAATTGGTAATTGATTTTCTATCCTATTACCCATTAACCATTACCCATTACCCATTCCCTAATTTGAGTATTTGCCCTATAACTGCTAGGCTTTCTTCAAACAGCGCTTCATTTCCCCAACGTTGTACCTGTTGACTCAACAAAACTTCGGCTTTCTGTTCAGAGAGTGAAGTTACCTGCTGGAATAATCCGGCAGATTGAGCGCCGCCTTGGGTTTCCATCCGCATACAACCGCCAGTTTCCGTACAGATTACCGTACCGCAGTTAGCTTGAGGATTGGTAGAACTTAAGCGTAAAGCAATCAAATCGCCTGAAACTTCCCCCACATCAGCCACTGGGACTCCTGCTAATTCAGCTTCTACTTGCCGTTGGTTATCTGTACTAAAGCTAATGCGAGTAATATCATAATCGTCGCTTTCTTTTTGATAAGAAATCGGACGCCAGTTCAAACGACTTGCCAACCAACCTAAAAAGAGTAGCGCTTGTGTAGAGTTACCTTTTTCATAATCAATATTTACTCTGTCAATCTCAATCAGGGCGTCGCGACGTTGGGGTGAATCATAAGCTTCTGCTGTCAATTCTTGCCATCCGGCGAGGCGACGCCAATTCAAGTCAGCTACAGGTACACCATTTTCGACTAATGCTTGTAGGCTGAGTAAATCTATTTCTGACTTGTTAAAGTTGCAAGAATCTACAATAACGTTATTGCATACTGCTGCTAACCGTTTGAATAAACTATTGTTGGCGTCTGGCGTAGCTTTCCACCACAAAAACTTAGGTAAACCACCAATTGTCAATGCCGGGATCATACCACCAATCCGTTCTAAGGCGGCGGCGGTTCCGGTAAGGGTGATGTATTCACAGCACACCAGAGTGTTGGATGCACCTTTTTGAATGGGACAATAGGCAGAAACTTGTGCTTTCACACCTTCGTCTTCTCCGACTACTGGTAAAAGAGTAATAATCCGACAGGGGTTGCGGAGAGCAATTTCATCAGCAATTCTGGGACTTTTTGCATCTAAACTATAGGATGCAGAACCATTTTCTGTTGTCCCACTCTTATAACGTTTAGCAACTTCTTCCCGCAACAGAGTTAAAGTTTCCTCTGTAGCTGTTCCAGTTTCTGTCAACCCGTACTTCCTCTGTAATTCCCGCAGTGCTGCTTGGGTTTGCGGGCCAGGGATACCATCAATTGGGCCATTGTAAAATCCCAAAGCAGCGAGTAAATGTTGGGTTTCTTCCGACTCATAAACCAGCAAAGTAAATGTGGTTGCTCTTGTCGCTGCCGGAAGTGTACCATCTTCGCCAGCAATGCCGTAACTTTGCCAAATTTGGCTGAGTTCCGCTTCAATATCTGTAAGCGAAACATCCTTGGGAGCCTGTAGTGAAAAAATAGTAGGAGCTTGGGGAGTCATAAGAATAATTTGTCATTAGTCATTTGTGATTTGTCATTGGTCATTGGTCATTGGTCATTTGTTTTTACTTAATGACTAATGACTAATGACTAATTTCTAGAGTCTGCGCCAACGGCGACCGTCTTGGTTAATCAATAATTCCGCTTCTACGGGTTCCCAAGTTCCGGCTTCATAGCGGGGAATGGTTGTTGGATCTGCGGGTGCATCCCACACAGAAAGGGCTGGTGTGACAATCTGCCAAGCAGCTTCTACTTCGTCTCCCCGTGTAAACAATGTTTGATCGCCCATCATACAATCTAAAAATAGGCGATCGTAGGCATCAGAAGTTGCGGTGATGCCAAAGGAGCCATAACTAAAGTCCATATCCACCGAACGGGTACGGAAATCTGCCCCAGGCATCTTGACTTCAAACCTCAAGGAAATACCTTCATTAGGCTGAATCCGCATTGCTAAAATATTGGCATTCATCTGTTGGGATGCGGATTGAAACATCCGAGAAGGAACTTCGCGGAAGTGGATAGAAATCTCGCTAACTTTTTTTGGCATTCGCTTACCAGTACGTAGGTAAAAAGGAACTCCTTGCCAGCGCCAGTTGTCAACAAGAAACTTCATCGCTACGTAAGTAGGTGTAGTCGAATCGGGATTAACTCCTGGTTCTTCTCTATACCCAGGTACAGGCTTACCTTTCATCCAGCCAGCGCTGTATTGCCCACGCAAAGCCGAAAGATTTAAATTGTTGATATTTGCTAAACGTGTAGCTTGGAGTACTTTTACTTTTTCTGTACGGATACTATCTGCATCCATCGCGTTGGGAGCTTCCATTGCTGTCAAGCAATAAAGTTGCATCAAGTGATTTTGCAACATGTCTCGCAGAGCGCCGGAGCTTTCATAGTAGCCAGCCCGGTCTTCTACTCCGACGGTTTCAGCTACGGTAATCTGGACGTGGTCAACAAAGCGCCGATTCCACAATGGTTCAAAAATAGCATTGGCAAAGCGAAATACTAGCAAGTTTTGAACTGTGTCTTTACCTAAGTAATGGTCAATGCGGTAGACTTGCTGTTCTTTACAATATTTCTGCACTACTAAGTTCAGACTTTTAGCAGAAGCCAAATCTCGACCAAAGGGTTTTTCAATGACTAGACGATGTTTGTAGGGATCGTCGAGCATTCCTCCGATTCCTAATTGTTTGATTGCTTCTGCAAAGAAGTTTGGCGCAACAGAAAGGTAGAACATCCGGTTTCCTCGTGTTCCCCGTTTCTCGTCTAACTCCTGCAAAAAAGTCTTGAGTTTATGGTAATCTTCGGGCTTATCGATATTACCAGAGCAGTAGAATAATCCTTGAGAAAAATCCTGCCAGAGTTCCTCTGGACCAACACCGCCATGAACCTCTTCCATGCCTTTTCGCATTTGTTCGCGGAAGTATTCATGAGTCCAGTCCCGACGTGCTACGCCAACGATGGTTGTCTCTGGTGGAATGCGTCTCTCGCGTCTTAATTTATATAGTGATGGCACAAGTTTGCGCCAAGTAAGGTCTCCAGAAGCACCAAAGATGACTATTATCTGGGGTTCGGCCATCCCTTGTTGTTGCAGACCGACCCGCAAAGGATTTTCTAGCAGACTGACCATAGGAAGGAATTTTGAGTTTTAGGTTTGAGATGTTGTTAGTTGTTAGTTGTTAGTTGTTAATTGTTAATTATTGACTACTAACTACTAACTACTAACTACTAACTATTATTTACACTGGCGACAACTGCTTGACTTTGTTTTCTAAAGAATCCATTAAGGATTGGAAGGGCTTGACAAATTTGTCGATTCCTTCTGTAAGCAATTCGTCCATCACTGTATTGATGTCGATGTTTACGTCTGGATCTTTGAGGTTTTCGATCAGGTTGTAAGCCTCATCTACGTCTGTTTCCAGTCGGTTAGCGACATCGCAGTGGTCAGCACAAGCTTCGATGGTTGCTGGTGGTAAGGTGTTAACGGTGTCCTGACCAATCAACTCATCAACATACATCACGTCGCTGTATTGGGGGTCTTTGGTGCTGGTGCTAGCCCACAGCAAGCGCTGCACTTTTGCACCTTTGGCCGCCAACGCTTGCCAACGATCGCTTTGCACAATCTTTTTATATTCCTGATAAGCAATCTTTGCGTTAGCGATCGCTACTTTTCCTTTAATTGCTTTTAGCTTTGCTTCAACATTGAGATCGTCAACGCCTTTGGCTAGCTTGGTATCAATTTTACCGTCAATGTTGCTGTCAATTCGGCTGAGGAAGAAGCTAGCTACAGATGCAATTTTGCTGATCTCCTTGCCTTCTGCCGCCCGTTTTTCTAAGCCGCGAATATAAGCCCAAGCTGTGTTAATATAGTTTCCTACGGAGAACAACAGTGTGATATTGACATTAATTCCTTCGGATATTACCTGCTCAACTGCTGGTAAACCGGGTTCTGTACCAGGAATTTTGATCATGACGTTTTCCCGGCCAATTTCTTGAAAGTAGCGACGAGCTTCAGAAATTGTGGCTTCGGTATCATGGGCAATTGTTGGTGGTACTTCTATGCTGACATAACCATCCAACCTATTCGAGGCTTCGTAAACTGGGCGCAGAAGATCACAAGCATTACGGATATCTTGAAATACCAGTGATTCATAAATTTTGTAAGTTGGTAATCCTGCTTTAATTCCAGTTTCGATATCTTGGTCATAAATGGCATTACCAGCGATCGCTTTTTCAAAAATACTTGGATTGGAAGTAATACCACAAACACCTTTGTTTTCCACCAAATCTTTCAATTCACCAGACTTAATAATGTCACGAGTCAAATTATCCATCCAGATACTTTGACCGTAATTTTTGATCTCTAATAAATGATTTGTCGTCATATTTTTTCCCTCCTGATTGTTCTGTTTGCTAGAGAAAATTTTTAACCTAGTTAGTTGGTAGTTGTTAGTTGTTAGTTGTTAGGTTCTACTTTCCAAACAACAACCATCAAACAACAACCATCAACCAACAATTACTAATGACCGTTTTGAATAAAAGACTCTACCTTCGCCACATCCTCTCTACTACCAATAATCAGAGGTGTACGTTGATGTAGTTTCTTTGGTATCACATCCAAAATATTCTCGTGTCCAGTTGTAGCTCGACCACCTGCTTGCTCGATCAAAAAAGCAAGGGGAGCTGTTTCATAAAGTAAGCGTAGTTTACCTTCTGGTTTTTGAACAGTTCCAGGATAGAGAAACACACCGCCTTGAATTAACACCCTGTGGACATCGCTAACCATTGCCCCACTATAACGAGCGGTATAACCTTCTGTACGATGAACATAGCGGATATATTCCCGAATCGATTCATCCCATTGCCAAAAATTACCCTCGTTTACGCTATACACCGCACCATGAGTAGGAATCTGAATATTTTCTTCGGTGAGGATAAACTCTCCTAAACTAGGGTCAAGGGTGAAGGAATGAACCCCCCTTCCTATAGTATAGACGAGCATCGTACTCGGACCATACAGGATGTATCCAGCAGCAATTTGTTTACGTCCGGCTGCTAGCAAATCTTTTGCCGTACCGTCAGTATCTTCTCCTTCCTGTTGACGAATTGAGAAGATGGAACCCAAACTCAAATTAATATCAGTGTTAGATGAGCCATCAATGGGGTCATACAGTAAAGTGTAGCGGCCAATGGGACAGTTTTCGGGGATATAATATGGATTTTCCATTTCTTCAGAAGCCAAGCGACATACTAACCCGCTTTGCTTGAATACTGCGATAAATACGTCATTGGCGTAGACATCCATTTTTTTCACAGATTCGCCCTGGACGTTAGTCTCACCTGTAAATCCGAGAACACCTTCCATTAAACCAGCGCGACTGAGATGACGAGCAATGAGTTTACCAGCCAATCCAATACGATTCATCAGCGCACTTAAATCCTGTGCCTGTGGCGAGAAAGTTTGGAGTTGTTGCAGGACGTGACGGGATAAAGTAGTACAATCACGATCTAAGCTGCGGTTAGCTGTAGCGTCTTTGATGGACTGCTCTAAAGATTCTGCTGCTTTCGTCATTATCTTTGTCCTCCATAGCAATTAGCTATTTGTTGGGTTATTCCCGTGCCTTGCAACTTGTGGTTGCTGCCTCTATCTTAGAAAGTTAATTTGACAATTCGGATGTGACTTTAGACAAACTAAAGAAATCAACCTTTTGTCGCCCTCAATGAGGTCGTTTACTCATACTCTCAATAAAATATAAATAGCCAACTACTGGTGAACTTTTCCTAAAAGTCACAACTAGCTGGCTATATAGCTGCTATTTAGTTTTTGGTTGATTCACTGCCTTTTGTTACTTGCTGTAACTTATACCTTGCCTAAAAAGCAAGGAATTTGCTATTATTATCTTCCGTCAGTTTTAAAAGATACAGATATATATTACCTTTTCGCCCAACTACCTCGTCGGTTATCCTCCCTTGGTCTTGCCTTGTTGACTTTAAGTTGACGGCCCATCCATTCAGCGCCATCTAATTCTGTAATCGCTGTATCCTCTTGGGCATCATCATCCATTTCAACAAAAGCAAAGCCGCGCAGTCTACCCGTATCGCGGTCGGTCGGTAACACTACTCTTTTAACCTGGCCATATTCGGCAAAAACAGCTTTCAAATCTTCTTCGGTAGCGCTGTAGGAGAGATTTCCAACGTAAATAGTCATTTGGATCACGTAAGTCTCAACTTGAGGCGATAAATCCAGCTCAAAAGTAGAATTAACAAGAAACGAAAATAATTTCGTCTGGTCTAACATTCAGGCTGAAGTTTTCGCGTACGCTCATATAATAACCGATCTTGACATTTTTTAAAGTGTGACATTTTACAAACATCTTAAACTTTAAATCAGTCTCTCTTATATGTGGAGTTTGGCTGATGGTAAAGTGAATTTTTGAAAAATTTATTCATGCTGTTTACATCAAAAATACCTATTTGTGCAGATGCGATATCTGCCAATTTACCAATGCGTTGATTGAAACAAAAAACAACAACCCTTTGCGAACATATGTTCTCTCTACCATAATTGGTATGCGATCGCACTTAATCGTATATAAGGTATATTAAACTGTTAGTTGTCAGTAGTCATTTATCCTTAATCAGTAATTATTAAGAAGTAGATTGAAAACCCTGTGGTCTGAGCCACGGAATGAAAAACACTTTCAAGGCTTTAGTCTTTTGTGATGCTGTGTTTTTTCGGTTCAGATAGAGTGTTAATCAAATTCCCTATGACTCAATACGCTTGGTGTTAAGCCCATAATCCTTTGTATAGACGCGTAGCAAGATCCCGCAGGGTAATTTCGCGTCTCTACAGACTGCATGTAAGCGTGACTTATTGATCATACGTTCAGTTGTCCGAACATGTAATTATAAATCTGCGTATTGGAAGACAGAGAATTTTGCTCGCAAAGTAGAAAGTCTGTTGTCGTTGAAACCGGAAGCCCATATCCTATCTGTACTCAGATGGGTAGTTCACAAAGAAACTTCTTTCTGTTGATTATTTTTCAATTCCTACTTTTTCTGTTGATATTTCACCACTCTTAACATAGAAAATATGGGAAGAATTCAACCATTGTGAATCAAAAGCACCCAAATGAGTAGTAGTAATTATTGTTTGAAAACGGTCTTGAATTGTATCAAGTAATTGATTTTGACGAGACGGATCTAATTCAGCTAAAACATCATCAAGAAGTAGCAGTGGTGGTTCTCCCACAACTTCTTCAATTAACTTTAATTCTGCTAGTTTCAAAGCTAATACTAGCGTTCGTTGCTGACCTTGAGAACCATATTGACGAGCTGGTGTTTGATTAATTATTAATTCTACTTCGTCCCGATGCGGCCCAACCAAAGTAGTGCCTTGGCGCAATTCAGCAATAGTTCGTTGTTGTAGCTTTTCTAGAAAAGCTTGCTGCACATTTTCAGGATAGTTTTGCTCTAAAGGAACGTTAGGTGAGTATTTGATTTGCAAAATTTCTTTACTACCACTAATGCTAGCGTGCCACATTTTAGCTATGGGAGCGAGTCGTTGGATGGCTCGTTCTCTGCGCCTAATTACTCGCGTACCTGCGATCGCCAACTGTGTATCCCATATAGCTAATTCAGATTGTAGAGACGCGCCATGGCTCGTCTCTACATTGTGTTTCAAAAAGGCATTGCGCTGCCGCAATACTTGATGATATTGCTGTAAAATATGGGCATACACTGGTTCTAGTTGAATCAACAGAGTATCTAGCCAGTGACGACGACCTTCCGGGCTTCCACGTACTAATTCCAAGTCCAAGCTAGAAAACTGCACGCCATTCAGAACACCGAGAAAGTCCATTTGACGCCGGAGATTTTCGCCGTTGAGATTCACAGTACGGCGACCATTACGGCGTAAAATTAAGTTTAGAGTACTAATACCAGTATCTCGTTTGAGAGAAGCACTAATTTGCGCGAGTTCTTCTCCTTCTTGTACTAATTCGCGATCGCGGAAAGTACGATGCGATCGCAATGTTGCTAATAACTCCACCGCCTCTAATAGATTAGATTTACCCTGAGCATTATCACCCACCAAAATCGTTTTGGGAGCAGTAAACTCAACCTGCTGTTCTTTATAGTTACGAAAGTATCGGAGATGGAGAGTTTCTAAATACATAGGGGAGCAGGGAGCAGGGAGTAGGGACAAAGGAGCGGGAGGACAAGGGGGACAAGGAGGAGAATAAACACAAATACCCAACGCTCAATCTCTAATCCCCGATCCCTTACATCTAAACAGTTTTTTTGCCCATCAATCGGAAGACAATCTTCTCAATTTCAATCCACACAAACATTAAGGCGCTGAAGCCAAGACAAATCCCCAATTCCGACAAAGTAATATAGTGAGTGCCGAAGAAATTACGCAGAGGAGGAACATAAACCAGCATCAGTTGTAAAATCGTGGTTAACACAACTGCTCCTAAGACATAGGGATTTGACAAAGGATTCATTTGTATTGTCAGTCGGGTGTTGGAGCGAATCGCGATCGCATGACCCATTTGAGCAAGACACAGGGAAGTAAATACCATTGTTTTCCATCGATCTTGGCTCAGTACGTCATTATAAATGCTGTGGGAGTGAAAGTATGCCCACTCCATGAGAACAATGGTAATGATCGCGAAAATAATCCCGATGCGAATCATGTAAGAACCCAAGCCTCTAGCAAAAATGCTTTCACGGGGACTAAAGGGGGGACGCTTCATCACGTCGGGTTCGGGTGGTTCTACAGCTAAGGCTAAGGCTGGTAAACCATCTGTTACTAAGTTCATCCACAGAATTTGCAGGGGTGTGAGGGGTACTCCTCCTAATCCTAAGATCGGCGCAGCTGCGATTGTCAGAACTTCACCAATATTACTACCCAGAATATATTTAATAAAACGGCGGATGTTGGTGTAAACAACTCGACCTTCTTCAGTGGCAGCAACAATGGTAGCAAAGTTGTCATCTAGTAGTACCATGTCGCTGGCTTCTTTACTGACATCAGTACCAGTAATACCCATAGCAATACCGATATCAGCTTGTTTGAGGGCGGGGGCGTCGTTAACGCCATCACCAGTCATCGCCACAAATCTGCCTCGACGCTGTAAAGCTTGGACAATTCGTAGTTTGTGTTCTGGGGCAACTCTGGCATAAATACTCACCAAGTCTACATTTTGCTCTAGGTCTTCGTTGCTCATTCGTTGCAGTTCTTGACCAGTGAGGACGCGATCGCCTGCTTGAGCAATTCCTAAATCAGTAGCGATCGCTCGTGCTGTTAGCTGATGATCACCAGTAATCATAATCGGTCGAATGCCTGCTTCTCGACACTCTTGTACCGCCGCTCTGACTTCGGGACGAGGTGCATCAAGCATTCCCACTAAACCCAACCAGACTAATTCTTTTTCGGATGTTTCATCTGAACCTTCGCTTGGGATTTCTGTAAGCGGTTTATAAGCAAAACCCAGCACCCGCAGACCATTAGAAGCCATGCGATCGTTTTCTGCTAAAATTTCATCTCGCTGTTTTTGAGTCAGGGAAACAGCACCATTACCCACATAAAGTTGAGTGCAACGAGCCAAAATTAATTCTGATGAGCCTTTGGTAAACATTAAATAGCCATGGGAGTTCACCAAGTCGCTGATAGTTGGGTCAACTTCATTTAAAGGCGAGACACCTGTTTCTACTTGCTCAACCTTAGAAATCACACTCATCCGCTTCCGTTCTGAAGAAAACGGAAACTCGCTCACGCGAGGTAATTTACTATCCCACTGGTCTTTTTCAATTCCTCCTTTAGCAGCCAGTGTCACCAAGGCGCCCTCTGTTGGGTCTCCTAAAATAGTCCACTGTCCTTGTTCCTGTTGTAAATGTGCATCATTACAAACAGCACAAGCAACTAACAAGGCTTGTAGTTCCGGGTTATCTTGTATCTCAACTGGATTATTTTGTAGTTGAAACTCGCCTGTAGGAGCGTAACCTTCTCCTGTAACGCGGAATTCTTGGTGAAGAGAAGTTGCTTGATCTTGATTTGGGCTAGAAGCATGTGTGTAGGCAGCTTGTACTACCATCTTGTTCTGAGTCAGGGTACCGGTTTTATCAGAACAGATTGTGGTGACAGAACCCAGGGTTTCTACGGCTGGTAGTTTGCGAATTAAAGCTTTGCGACGTACCATCCGTTGAGTTCCCAAAGCTAGGGTGACGGTGATCACTGCGGGTAAACCTTCTGGAACCACCGCCACTGCCATACTCAAAGAAACTTCCAATAGTTCTGTTAAGTTGCCACCACGCAGCAAACCTACAATTACAACAATAGCTACCAACACTAAAGAACCTGTGACTAGGACATTGCCAAGCTGGGTCATTCGTTGTTGTAGAGGAGTGGGTTCACTTTCCACGGACTGCAACAGAGTAGCAATTTTTCCGAGTTCGGTTTTCATGCCAGTGTTTGTTACCAGAACCTTGCCGCGTCCTTGGACAACTTCTGTACCCTGGAATACCGAATTGATGCGATCGCCAATTCCTGTATCTTCAGGTAATGTAGTTGTTGCCTGTTTGTTAACCGCTTCGGCTTCACCCGTGAGTGCTGATTCGCGGATTTGCAAGTTGGATGTTTCTAGTAAAAGTCCATCTGCTGCTACTTGTACCCCTGCTTCTAGCAGCATCACATCTCCCGGTACTAAATCTTTAGCAGCCACCTCTAATAGTTTGCGGTCACGAATAATGCGGACGTTGGGAGAGGAAAGTTTTTTCAGTGCTGCGAGGGCTTTTTCGGCACGGCTTTCTTGAACATAGCCTAGAATACCGTTGAGAACGACAATTGCTAAGATGGCGATCGTATCTTTGAATGGGACTTCACCCGGTTTCAACCCGCCCTCTTGCAAAGCCATTAGGTCTAAAACCCCGGAAACAATTGCCACGGCGATCAGCATCAACAACATAATGTTTTTGAACTGATCTACCAAAATTTCCCAGGCGCTACGACCACCGGTTTCCTCAAGTTCGTTCGGACCATACTTTTCCAATCGCTGTTGCACTTGTTGAGGTGATAAGCCAGTGTCTGCATTCGTGGAGAGCAGTTCTATTGCTTTATCAACTTCTAAACTATGCCAAGCGGTAGTTGAATCAGGCAGAGAATGAGCAGACATCGTGTAAGTTACAGGAAATGGTTACAGAATTCGATCATAATTTAGTGATAGCTATAAAAACCATCAACTTAAAGTTACAGTATTCAAAGGTGAGAGCCTATGAGATACTCAAAAACGGCTTTGAAAATGTTGTTATGGCTATAGTAAATGCCTTTTATAGCACATCATCCTTGATAATTGTAAGTAATAAAATTTGGGAGTTGGATTTCACAAAACATACCAAAATATATTCCAGGCGTGCTAAACCTTTCAGTTCGTTAGTTTAATATGAATTTTGCTCTTCCCACTTTGACCGCTAGCCAGATGTTCGGGCAAAAAATAATTCGACCAATAGGTGCCGCCGTTTTGGGTGGCATTACTTTCTTCCACGATACCCTGATTGCTATCGACTCTCCTAAAGGGTATCTGCTGCAAATAGATCCTGCCACTGACAATACCAAAATTCTCAATGCTCATCAAAGCAGAGAATTTACAGATGTCACTGGTTTGGCAATTTGGGAAGATACCCTCTGGGTGACAAGGGATAATAGTGTTTATTTGTGTCAATTAAATTCTTTAGGGCTGGAACATTTTGTCACCCTGCCTTACCCTGCTAATGGTATTGCTGTTTGGGAATCAACAGTTTATGTCAGTTGCCAAAAGTTGGGAGATATTCTAATTTTTAATCGCGATACCCGTAAGGAAATTACCAGATTTTATGCTCCTGGTGTAGGAAGAGAAAATTTGGCTGTAACTGATGAAATTCTTTGGGCTTGCGATGCTACAGAACAAACTGTTTACTGCATGGACAGGGCGACAGGAGAAGTGCAATTTAGTGTACTAACACCGTTTGAATCTCCTACAGGTATAGCAGTACAAACAGATACAAACACAGATCAACAAACTCTCTACATCGCCTACGCTTCCGAAGAACCTTATGTTCGCGATAACCCAAATGCTGACCCTAACCATGAATTAACATACCGCGATCGCACGTTTATTCACCCGCTCCAATATCGTTATTTCCCAGACAAGCGCTACGCTCTTTCTAATGGCTATCTGATCGAAATGTCCTATGTAGAGGAAATTGCACCAATAGAAGAGGTTTACTTACAAGAACTAGAATGGCGTATTGCCCTACCCAGCGACACAGATCGCCAAAAGGTCAAACACGTTGAACCTGTGGGACTGCCTTTTATAGAAGAAATTATAGATGGGCAACGTGTGGCTTTGTTTAAATTTGATACCCTTACCCCAGGGGAACGGCACATGTTTGGCTGGAAAGCACTCGTGGAAGTTAGGGGTATAAAATATCGTCTCACTCCACCAGATGTAGAAGATATTCCGGAACTATCACCAGAATATCAAACTCGCTATCTCTTGGATGATGATGAGTTGGCGATGGATACTGCTATTGTCCTCCGTGCTGCTGAAGAAGCAATTGGCACAGAAACCAATTTGCTTCGGAAAATGTACAGTATCCGTAATTATGTATATGATCAGTTATCTTATGGTATTAAACCTCACATAGATACTCCAGATCGAGTTTTAGAAAGAGGCGTAGGGTCTTGCGGTGAGTATGTAGGTGTCTTACTGGCTTTGTGTCGCTTAAATGGCATAGCTTGTCGTACTGTCGGACGTTATAAATGTCCCACCTACGCAGAACACCAACATGTCCCCCTACAACCAGACTACAACCATGTATGGTTGGAATTCTATATACCTGGTTTTGGCTGGTTGCCAATGGAATCTAATCCTGATGATATTGGTAATCATGGGCCTTATCCCACACGGTTTTTTATGGGTTTGTGCTGGTATCACATTGAAATTGGTAAAGGTATCTCTTTTGAAACTTTAACTAGTAAAGGTGCGAGGCTGACAAAAGAAGAAATTTCCATTGGTGAGTTAGCAATTAATCACATTCGATTCACCATTTTGGGAGAATTACCACCGTTTTAGCTAACTCTGACAATATCGCCCAGATCCTCGACTTTTCTAAAGATGCTATTGGCAAAATGGTGCATCTGACCCCTCCGTTCGCCCACAATCCTTTCTAGAGACGTAGCATTGCTACGTCTCTACATCTGGTGGAATGACGAAAAATCGTTCATGAGGGGTGTAACCCCTGATTCGCCAGCTGTATCCTTAGAAAAGTCGTAGGATGTGCGATCGCATTCACACCCATCAAAAAAGCGATCGCACCCTCGCAAATAAAATCTATACTGTTACCGGGTCAACTACTACAATCCCTTCTACTGCATAGCGGGTGAAATCATTTATATTAAATGTCAAAATATGAGTTATACCAATTTAATATGAAGCTGCATAGAAAAGAGCTTCTAAAATAAAATTATAAGATGAGATAGATATCACCTCGTCAAATGTAAGTTGCTCGAATAATTGTTGTACGCGATCGCGTAAATCTTGCAAAGAAGAAAAGAGTTCATTATGAAGTGATTTTTTGAGAAACTGCCAAAGCCTTTCAATTGGATTGAGTTCAGGCGAATGAGGAGGTTGAAGCAGGGGAATAATATTTTCAGGCCAGTTAATTGCACTACTGATATGAGCAGGGGCTTGGTCAATTTGTAAAATTGCATAATCTCCGCCTAATTGCTGAGATAGCCAGTCTAAAAATTCTTGAAAATAGTCACCGTTCAGTTTGGGGTATTCTTGCTGAAAATGTTGCCCCGTCAATGGTTCAATTGCGCCATAAATCCAAAAATTTTCACGAACCCATTTAACGGGTACGGTTGGCTTGACTCCAGAAGCCGTAATTACTTTTCCTGTTAAAGTTTTCAATCCAAGCCTTGTTTCATCCTGGCACAGAAAATGGACGCACTTGCCTTGTGCTAGGTGTTTTTCTAGGCTATCTAGGATAATACCGAGTTTTTTTTAAACTCAGATACCAACTTTTCGTCTTGTTTGTGGCTTTGAGGACGAGGTACTTTTAGTTTTGCCCCTAATGTATATCGAACCAACGAGTAAACTGTTCCGTATTCTATCTCAAGCCCATGTTCTTGTTTTAACCATTCAACTATTGCACCATAGCTCGCAAACCCTTTCCCTGTTTTTAACTCTTCCTTAAGTGCTGCGATCGCGGTGTCAGTCATTTTCCGTTTTGCCCCCGGAGCTTTTTTTATTTCTAGTAATTCAGATAGCCCACCCGACCTATATTTTTGTAACCACCTTGTCACAGTTGAGGTATCTCTTGCCAAGCGTCTTCCAATTTCTTGCTGCTCCTTAAGCTGCTCGCTTTTTATCCACCAAAGCATAATAAGCTTTTCTTTCTGGTTCCCTAAATTGGCTGTTTGTAGACGTTTTTTAAGTTCTTCTTCGCTCTCTGCTATTTCAATCTTAAAAGGACGGCTCATGGTTATTTTTATTTATCAAGTTTATTTTCTCTATTATATGCAGCTTCATATTAAATTGGTATTAGACTGTTTGCGAAGCCTGAAAGGCAGAAAATTCACATATAGAATTAAATGGGCAAAATCGACAGTGGTAGCCAGGATTTGGCGGAAAGATTTGGCTAAATTTCTGAGTCTTTTGCTGATATTTTTGTAAATCTTGTTGGTGTTTTTGAGCAATATTAGCTAATTCAAGCTCAAGAAAATCTAACTCACCTTTGCTAACACTAATTAATTCCGATTTTTTAGAAAATTCTAAATTATAAAAAGAAGCTATAGCTTTTTGTTTAGGATAAAGATAACGAGCTGCCAAGAGATAAACTAATGCTTGACGACGATCAAAAGCAGATTTACCAGTTTTAAAATCTAAAATATGTAAATTCCCTGAAGATTCAATGAAAATACAGTCCATTGCCGCATACAAGCGGAAACAATAGTGTTTTTGATCAATTAAAATTGGTTTGGGAAATCCTTCATCACCACGGCTTAACAAAACTATACGTTTACCTGAAAGCAATGGCTCATTGTGATATTTCTGCAAAATTTGCAGCACACGCTGTTGCACTTCATCAGATGAATTGCTTAGTCTCAGTAGTTCGGCAACTTTTTCTACGCCGTCTGATTGATTTAATAGGTATCTGTGGTGATGAAATTCATAAACACCTTTTTGTGCTAGTAAGCCTATACGCTGGGGTGGTGTAACTTTTGTTAACAGTGCTTTAACTTGAGGTTCATGTTGGCGTGCTTTAACATATCCTCGTCTCATTTGACAGTGCCAACGTTGTTGCCCAGATGCGGGGGCAACTAAAGACCAAAGATGATAACTGGCAAAAGGTCGCTCTGGAGTTGACATTACTTAGCAACTGTGAGATGAAGACGGGGCATAATATCAGCTACACAGGCTTTACTCACTTAGTAGCCAAGCAGCTAACCACGTATATTTTCAAAAATCAAACCGGATTTCTATGTATTGTACTCTTGGTCTACTTTTAGTGGTTGTATACATGAAGATTTACAATACTAATCTTGACCTATACTTTACAAATAGTTAGATAAATTATCATTTAGAGATAAAAATGCCTAGATACAAATAAATAATTACCACTTCTCAAAACCTAAAATAGGTGGAGAAAGTTTTGGCTATGGCAGCTAGTTATCAATCACATATGAAAACTCTTGCTACTCTACTGACAATAATTATTCTAGTTTTTTGGATAATGGCTGTTGCCCTTCTCTCAGTACAAAATGCCACGCCAGTATCTTTAAATTTTCTAAATTTTCAATCAATTCAACTTCCAGTAGGTTTATTACTGGCTTTGTGTGCAGTTGTGGGCATGATTGGCATGGGATTGCTACAACCATTGTGGGGACTGGCTGGCTCTGATCAAAGTAATTCTAAGGCACAAGATGAGGCAGAATTTTTTGTCGATGAGGAAGATTTTTGAATCAGTTATCAGTTATTAGTGAGTAAATATGTCACCGTCCTTGTTCGTGTAGTGAATTAATGGCTATAGCACATTTTTGTGTTAATGCTCCTAATTCTTCTTTGTCTGTAGAAGTGGGTGCGGGTATCAGTTCACCAATTCTCACTGTCACGGGAACTGCACGAGGGATAATGACACCTTTTTGTTCTATAGCCTGTGTACCCCACAAACAAACAGGTAACAATGGTGCTTGTGCTTTAGCGGCGATCAAAGCTGCGCCTCGTTTTGGATCTGTAACGCGTCCATCAGGAGTGCGAGTACCTTGTAAAAAAATACCTACAGCCCATCCCTCATCAAGATATTTGAGGGCTGCACGAATAGCAGTGCGATCGCTTGTACCCCGGCTAACTGAGTAAGCGCCATATAATTCGATGGCTTGTTTTAAAACTGGGACTTTAAACAGTTCTTCTTTGGCCATATACGCCACAGGACGGCGTACACAGTTGGAAATAATTGGTGGGTCATAATTACTAGCATGATTGCTTACCACCACCAAAGGCCCGCTCAAGGGGACGTTTTCTGCACCATAAATCTTGCCCCGAAAGTAAACATTTAGCATGGGGCTAACAACAGACCACTTAAAGGCTTGGTAGAGTAATAGACTAGCTAACGGTTCCCGGTTTTTGCCCACAGAAGGTATTTGAAATCAGACCAAATTAAGGATAAGCGATCGCCACTACTTTTGTACAACTTTGCAGCGATTCAACAACGAACTGCTGCTCTTGTTGAGATAACTCTTCTGGTGTCAGAAACTGAGGAAATTCAATTAAAATTTTAAAGCCAATGCGAAGCCAAGCTTATTGCCTTCATGGAGTTGATCGGTAGTAAATTTAACCTAAATTTGTCATTTTTTCAAGCTTTGACCCTTGGAACTAGTTGACGTATAGTCATAATCTGACGAGAGACCAACAAGGCTTGATTTATGGTTCGAGAGCTTGAACGAAAACGCCAGAGTGCAAAATTTCCAGAAACAGCCCCAGCTGCTAATGCAGTCTTTTTTAGAACTTACAGCCGTCGTCAAGAGGCACAAACAAGAGAGACATGGGAGCAGGTGTGCGATCGCACCTTGGGAGGTTTAATCAGTTTAGGGAAACTGCAACCACAAGAGGCTGACATTCTCGAACGGATGCAGCGTAACTTGAAATCTTTACCCAGTGGGCGCTGGCTGTGGGTTGGTGGTACAGAGTGGATAACCAAGCCAGAGAATTTTTCTGGGGCTTACAACTGTACTTCTACCAACCTCCAAGACTGGAGTGCTTTTGGTTTGATGATGGATTTGGCAATGATGGGCTGTGGTACTGGAGCAGTTTTAGAATCAGAGTACATCAACCAATTGCCCCCAATTTGTAATCGTTTAAATGTAACTGTACAGGGAGAAATTGGTTTTACTCCCCGTCTAGAACGGCGTGAACTGACACAAGTCAAAATAGATAGAGATGCTAAGGGCGTTATCATCCATGTAGGAGACAGCCGTCAAGGCTGGGTGCAATCATATCAGAGTTTACTAGAACTCTCTACAGATGAAAGATTTACTCAAGAAGTTCAAGTAATCGTTGATATCAGCGATGTACGTCAAGCCGGAGAAGTTCTTAATGGCTTTGGAGGAGTTGCCAATCCTGTAAAATTGCCTGGACTGTATGAACGCTGCGCTTCTATCCTCAATAAAGCAGTAGGGCGTCAATTAAATTCAGTAGAATGCTGTTTGTTAATTGATGAAGCCGCCGTAACAATTGTTGCAGGCAATATACGAAGAAGTGCGGGAATTCGTCAAGGTTGTAGCAATGATAATTTATTTGCTGATGCGAAAACAAACCTTTGGCAGCAGGATAAAAACGGCAACTGGCGTATTGATCCAGAACGCGATTCACTGCGAATGGCAAACCACACCAGAGTTTTTCACTCCAAACCAACATTAGAAGAATGCGTTGATGCTGTTCGCAAACAATACTATAGTGGCGAAGGTGCAATTCAATGGGCTGGTGAAGCTGTAGCAAGAGCTAATTGTGATTTGCTAAATACACCAGAATTGAAAACTGAGTTTTTGCAAGCTTACGAGCAAGGAAAAGCCAAAGAATTTATACAAGAACGCTACTCAGATATTGATGCTCAAGAATTAGAACATCGTTTGGGTAGATATGGTTTAAATCCGTGTGGTATTTAATTGTACTTGCCTCACGTAAAAAACTGGGGAAAAACGGGGAAGGCTGAGAACAGGAGTCATCAGTAGATGATCCTGCCAATCCCGTGGTAATCTGGAACATCACCAGACACCGTAGAGCATAGAGACTGAGCGCTAAGAGAGCAATAATGTCTCCAAGAGTCCCTGGCTACCAAATGGTAGAAAATGTATGCCGAGCTACAGGGAATATAGAACCTGTAGAACTAGAGGATAAAAAGCCTTTAGGGTAACAAAACTGGAGATTATTGGTGCTAACTTCCACTGTAATTTATCAGAAATCCATCTCAATCAAATTGATCCATTTAACTATAAAGAACAGGAAGAAGCCTTCACCGCAGGCGCATTATCTGTAGCCGCCCTTTTGCATCACAAATTCCAAGAACCACGCTATCAATATAGCCGTGAACTCGACCCGATTGTCGGCGTTTCTTTCACGGGTTTATTTGATTTCTTTGTTCATGCTTTTGGGGTTGATTGGTTACGTTGGTGGGCCGAAGGAAGAACAAACACTGCTCAAGGATTGGCGTTTAAACGTGAAGAAGAAAAATACTTGAGTATGTGGAAAGATATTGTGCATCGGGTAATTTGGGATTATTGCTCAAAGCATAATCTTAAACGTCCAAATCGTTGTACTACTGTTCAACCGAGTGGTACGAAATCTTTGTTAACTAGTGCTTCTCCAGGATGGCACCCCCCTAAAGCCCAAAGATTCATTCGCAGAATCACTTTCCGTAAAAATGACCCAGTAGCTTTAGCATGTATTGACTATGGTTACAATGTCATACCTTCTCAATCTGATAAAGATGAACAGGGTAATTTATTAAATGACCCCTTTGATTCTAGAGTCAGTGAGTGGTTGGTTGAAATTCCTGTCGCTGTTCCTTGGGCTGATTTATCAGGTGCTGATCAAGTTGACATTAGTCTATTTAGCGCTTTATCTCAGGTGGATTTCTATATGCAGGTGCAGAAATTCTATGTGACGCATAACACATCTGCTACAATTGAACTGCGAGAGCAAGAAATAGAAGCTTTGGGGAGTCGTATATACGAAACTATTCGTGATGATGAAGGCTATATCAGTGCTGCTCTTTTAGCACGATTTGACGACCATCAAAGTTTTCCACGCTTACCCTTTGAACCAATTACAAAGGAGCAGTACGAGAAACTTATGCAAGAAGTCATAGTACGTCGTCAAACGAATGATTTCCACACAGCATTGAGTCGTTATGATTTCGATGAATTAATGGAAGCTGGACCAGCAGGTTGTGATTCAGATAAGTGCATGATGCCTGAAGTAAATCCTAATTAATTAGTTAATGTAGAAAGTAGGAAGAAGAAATAAATTAGATTGATTTTCTTCTTCCTACTTTATTTGAGGACTACTTTCTCACAAACTTCCTCTCACACGCTACGATTAACAAAACTCACAAATTTTGAGACTAATCCAGATAATTTAGGAGACCATAATTTATGTTTTTTGATGAACTAACGCCAATTTTTCAAAAATTTGCCCAGCACCCAGTATCATTTATGGGTGGTTTCTTCTCTGGGGTCCTGCGACTAAATCTTGCTGATGACCCTGTTAAAAGCTGGCTTGATCAACAAACTGGCTCAAATATTCACACAGCTTCTACAGTTGAACAAGCGAATGGTAGGTCAGGTGGTCCTCAATCAATAGCTATTGAGTAATTGACACTCTCCGGTCGTGTATAAGCGGGGATTCTACTTTCACCTTTTCTCTTTCACGTTCCCGACTTCTGAAAAAAGTCTATCAGTCTTGCTGAATGATCGGACAAATTCTATCTTCAGGCTTCGTTGATACACTGTGCCACTCTGAAAGTAATTCTTTGAGTTCACTCCGTAAAGTCAACAACTGCTCAATTTGATAGTCAATCTCCGAGATTTTATCTTGTAACTTGTGTTGAATTTCATCACAGGCGGGTTTACCACCATCGTAGATTTGGAGGATTTCGCTAATTTCTTGCAAACTCAAACCAAGGCTTTGAGCACGTTTAATAAACGACAAACGTTTCAGGATATCCAAGGAAAACTGTCGGAAACCTCCCTCTGTACGTCCTGATGAGTGGATAAGACCAAGGCTTTCATAATAGCGAATGGTTCTAATTGGAACTCCGCTTAAAGCTGTTACCTGACCAATTAACAGCATATTCTTTCTAATTTTTATACAGCTTTATTACTAATTTACTAATTTATGTATGTATTGACATGTCATGTTCACATTTATTGTGGTTATTTATATTGGTGGCTCGAACTAGATCAACGATGCGACTGTTGGATGATTGAGAAATATATTGACAAAATATTTTACAGAAAAAGAAGTGGCAGAGCCACTTCTAAGTAATTCCCAGGTAGAACCTGAAAAATAGTATAACGGTCATAAGAAATATAAATAGTATAAAGTAACACTTATTAACTTATATGTTAGTTTTTGTTAATTTTGTAATTATAAAAACTAACAAAATAGTTGCTCAAACGTGGAAATATAAACATGGAAAAACCAGCATAATTATGGAAGAACAGCTCAAGCGATCGCACAAAAAATGAACCTCTACCTATTCTTAGAAAATCTCCTTTTTTTCTTGGTTGTTTTGTGGGTTGGAAACTATATGTTAGATGTAGCGCAATTACCAAGGCTTTTTTGTTGGGAAGTTCAAGAAAATTCTGATATTGAGATTAGTTAAGCGCAGCTTTGCGTAAAATTATATGGTTCTTAAACGCAGAGGATCGCGGAGTCAAGCGCAGAGGATCGCAGAGTTTTTCTTCATAAAATTTGCTAAGTGACCAACGGATAATCTATCTGTGTCCATTGGTATGAGAGCGAAGTATTCTGCTGAAAACTCTTGATCATTGACAAAGTTTTGATACACTTTAAAGAATTTAACTAAAATCTCTGCTAGTTACTACTACTCTGCGGTAAGCCTAAAATATTTTCAATATGTCTTCTGAACGTACAATTCAAAGTATATATACTGATGGTGCTTGCATCGGCAACCCAGGCCCTGGTGGTTGGGGTGTTGTCGTCTACTTCAGTGACGGTTCGGTTCATGAAATAGGCGATGCTGCTGCTAAAACCACTAACAACAAAATGGAAATGCAAGCCGCGATCGCAGCTTTATCTTTCCTAAAAGCATCAGGACACACTGAACCGATTACTCTCTACACTGACAGCGAGTATCTGATTAACTGTGTGACTAAGTGGATCAAAACCTGGAAAAGAAAAGGCTGGAAAAAGGCAGATGGTAATCCTGTTCTTAATCAAGATTTGCTGGAACAACTGGAGCAACTCAACAGCCGTCAGGTAAAATGGCAACATGTTCGGGGTCATACTGGTAACGAAGGTAACGAACGCTGTGATGCGATCGCTCGTGCTTTTGCCAGTGGGAAAAATCCATCGCTGCAACAAATTTCTGATATCAATTTATTTGATGATTTTTTACGGACATCAACTGATGTTGCGGTAGCAAGTGTATCTGATTATGCTCCCGAATCGATGATAATTAACAAAAACATACCAGAGATCAGTACTCTCGCCTCAGAAATAAATATGACGGATACATCGAATCATTCAACGCCCCCTTCCCATGAAGAATTACCTCGTGAAATGAGGGTAATACAACTGCGCAACTTGGTGGAAACTCTAAGAATTGCTGACGAAATTGCTGAAAAAGGTTACTTAGTTACTAGTTCTGAATTAGCAGATTTAATGGATGTCCACGCTAGTGCTGTTACTAGTCGTGGTGATCAATGGCGCTGGCGTAACTGGATTGTTTCACGAGTCCGACGAGAAGGTAATCAAATTCTTTGGGAGTTAGAGCGTGGCGATCGCCTGAACGATGAAAATAATGATTGATACTGTTTACAATCGCTGCAATAAACTTAAACCATGAGTATCAGTCCCACATGTGTTATGAAGTCCGTATTCAGCAGCTAACTGTTGGACTTGTTGTGATTCTGTCACACTAGGTTTCCAAGGTTTTGGGTTATTGTAGGCGTAGAAAGTTTCTACACCATTAATACCAAGTTCAGCAGCAGCAGGAATTAATTCTAAATGCGATTTTTTTCTGTAGCGTGCTGGGTGAGCAAGTACCGCTAACCCACCAGCTTTTTGAATCGCAGCAATGACGTTAACTGCTTGATATTCTTCTCCTGTAGTAATTCTTTTTTGGATATATGGTTTGATGCTTGGATGTGTAGTATCAAAGGCATAAGCCAAAATGTGAACTTCTATATCTAGCAGTTCGGCATTAATTTCTACACCACTCCAGAGGTGAGGAACACTTACACTTGGGTGACTCCATCGCCAATCTTCCAGCCACTGTTGTGCTGTTTGGTAGCCAGATATACTGTGATGATCTGTGATGGCAAGTCCTTCTAAACCGATGGCGATCGCTTGTTCCATTAACTCACTAGGTTGTAATTTGCCATCAGAGTAAATGGTGTGCATGTGAAAGTTGAAGCACTTCGGACAACTTTGAGCATTGATGTTTTGAAATACTTCTTCTAATAATTCTCTAGAGGCAAAAGCAGTCCGAACACAATTGACAGTCATAACCCCCTCTTTTTTTGTGAACGAGTGATACTTAACACTCCAACACAACCTATTCATAGCTCGGAAATTACCAGCACTTTTATATAGTGTTGGTGGCTTTTTTTTAAGCTTGGTTGGTAATATTTTTCAATATGTTAAGACTACGTTAGCAAATTTAAAGGCTATTGGTCATGAGTATTTTCGATTGCGAACCTCAACAAAAGTAATAAAAGTTGCCAAAAATATCCGTTATTTATACGTATCAAAGATATAAAAATAACGGCTATCATACTTATGAGCTAAGTACAAAATCCACTTGATGAGGAAAAAATCAACCTAATCAGATGTATTCAATTTTTCATTTATTCCGGCAAACCGAATAATTCACCGGAGCCAGTAATCACTTCACCAATGACATAAGTTGCAATATTTTGTGACTCAAAATGAGCAACTGCTGGCTGTACTTGTTGTAGAGGTACAAGTAAGATAAAACCGATCCCCATGTTAAAAGTGTTATACATCGCTTGGGGACTCACCAAACCAGTCTCAGCTAACCATTGAAATACAGGTGGAATAGACCAACTACCAGTGTCAATTTTAATCGCTTGCCCTTGTCCCAAACATCTGGGTAAATTTTCTGGTAAGCCACCACCAGTAATATGAGCCATACCGTGAATTTCTAAACCCGCTTGGCGTGCAGAGAGAACCGATTTGACATAGATGCGGGTAGGTGTGAGGAAAGTTTCTCCTAAAGTTTTACCACCAAGCAGTTCTGGGCGTTGATCCCAAGCAAGACCGTGATCAGAGATAATTTTTCTAACTAAACTATAGCCATTACTGTGAATACCTGCGCTCGATAGAGCGATCGCCATATCTCCTACTTGTACTTGCGAACCATTGAGTAGCTGACTTTTTTCTACAACTCCCACACAAAAACCAGCCAAGTCATACTCACCCGTTTGGTAAAAACCAGGCATTTCTGCTGTTTCTCCCCCCAACAAAGCGCAACCAGCTTGTTTGCAACCAGAAGCAATACCTGCCACAACTTGAGCTAATTGCTCTTTCTCTAACTTACCAGTTGCCAGGTAATCCAAAAAAAATAACGGTTCTGCGCCAGATGTCAACACATCATTAACGCACATCGCCACCAAATCAACTCCAACGGTGTCATGGATGTTGAGAGTGTGAGCAATTTTGAGCTTTGTACCTACACCATCAGTACCAGAAACTAGCACTGGTTCTTGCAAACCAGTTGGTAACTGAAAGTAGCCACTAAAGCCTCCCAATCCGCCCAACACTTCCGGTCTAAAAGTGCTATGAACCAAATTACGAATCTGAGTTACAAAAGCTCGACCAGCCTCAACATCAACTCCTGCGTCCTTATAATCCATTACTTAAAACACCGTTATCAACGCCCCAACCACCTAGATTATCACCATAGACGCTTTGTGTTGTCATTTGTCATTTGTGAGCCGATTTTGGATTACAAAAAACCAGACGGGAGCGTGAAAGAAAGAGAGAAGCAGCAACGTGGTTGCGTACTTTGTGCTTCAGACAGGGGATGAAACGCGACTTGTAGACAAAAAGTAATGACTAAGTTAAAATACTTCATCTTCTTGACCGCGCCACCATTGGCCCAAATTCATTAAATCTTGGTGAATATCAGCTAAAGTATCAGCATATTCAGTTTCTGAAAGTGCCTCACGCAGTTCTTGCAGTTTCTTCAGTCGCAGTTGTACCATCAGCCAAGGCTTGGCGATGCTGTCAGTTGCTTCCATGTATTGGGCTAAGTCTTTGCTATCCATGTTTTTTATTTCTCAATTGTTGAATCTATAAGTTGCTCTAATAACAATCATGAATCAAAAACAGTCACGACTAGCATCGTGACTGTCTTAAGTTTTAGTGAATCAATTGAAATTTCGGCGAGTGACCAGTTATCAAAAACTGATAACTGTTTACTGATAACTGTTTACTGATTTAAGCCGCAGCATATCTTTCAGCGACAAAATCCCAGTTCACCAACTGATCCATGAAGTTCTTGATAAATGCTGGACGAGCATTGCGGAAATCAATGTAGTAGGCGTGCTCCCAAACATCTAAGGTTAGGAGTGCTTTCTTACCATGAGCAACAGGGTTCTCAGCATTGGGTGTCTTCATTACCTTCAAGGTACCACCATCATCAATTAACCAAGCCCAACCGCTACCAAACTGAGTTGCTGCGGCATTAGAAAACTCATCTTTGAATTTATCAAAGCTGCCGAAATCTGTTTGAATTTTGGTAGCCAAATCACCTGTAGGTGTGCCGCCACCTGCTGGCTTCAGACAGTTCCAGAAGAAAGTATGGTTCCAAACTTGTGCAGCATTGTTAAAAACACCTGTCTTGGAGGAATCTTTAAAAGCAAGTTGGATTACTTCTTCCAATGGCTTATCAGCAAGCTCTGTTCCCTCTGTAAGTTTGTTCAAATTATCTACATAAGCCTTGTGATGCTTGCCATAGTGGTACTCGAAAGTTTCAGCTTTCATACCGTATGCTTCTAAAGCATCAAATGCAAAAGGAAGGGGGGGCTGTGTAAATGCCATTTTGTGAAATCCTCTCTTTACAGTTTTCCAGTGTAAAGCTTCTGCTGAAGCTTCGGAAAATAAATAACTAAGTGTTCAGCAGTTTAAGTTGCTTAACACTAGCAATAAAACTTAATAAATTGATTTTACTAGCAAATGTGGTGCTAAAAGCGTCAATCTCAAGGTATACAACCACAAAAATGCTACCAAAAAACTTTTATTTGAGTATTAATACTAAAACATCTACCGTAGGTTTGATTTTAAACGCAGAGCAAAGACTATCAAGCAAACTCAGCAGATGAAAATCTCATGAACACAGAGTTTCGCTATTAAATATATTAGTTATTTTTATAATTCAATGGGAAACTATAATCCAAAAAACTTTTAACAGTCTAAATGTAATTAATTTGACATGTATTTTTTACTTGGCAAGTATTGACATTAGAGTAAATATATGAACTAAGTCAGTAAAAATAACTTGCTTTAACATCAAACAAGAGCAGAGTTTAGAAATGGCGATCGCCATCAAGACTGAGCGATACTCAAGTTAAATCAACTTCATCATCAGCAGGAGTTGTAAAGATGCAGTTAGCACTCCAACAATTAATTGTTCCCCCTGGACATCAATATCATAAATATGCATAAAGCAAAGACAGTAAAACAATTACAAGCCCAATTGCTGACATCAAAAAACTTTGCCCGTTATGGACAGGTGATTTTTCCTAGTAAAGACGGTAAAATCTTTAATACAGAAGAAGCTCAATTAAAACTAGATCAAGGTACACCCCGTTTTTACATCATGCATTTGGAACGTCGCGGACGGAAATTTCACAAAATTACTCGCCACGTCCAATGCACTCAATGTCTGGGTTCATTAGAAGGAAAGGATTGGTTAATTGCAGTTTGTCCTCCTGATAATGAAGTCAAAGAACCAGATTTAGAAAATATTTCTGCTTTCCGTATTCCCGGAAATTGTTTTATCAAATTAGATGTAGGGACTTGGCACGCAGGCCCATATTTTGAGCATGATAGCGTAGATTTTTATAATTTAGAATTGAGTGATACGAATGTGGTAGATCATTTCACTCATGATTTTTTGCAGAGTCAGCAGATAGAGTTTGAGATTGTTTAACCCTGTTTTGTCACTCTCCGAAAATATTTCCATTTCTGAATTCTAGAGCTTTACTCAACATACCTTGGTTTTATCGCGCTGACTTACATATTAAAAAATAAAGCCACAAACCTAATCTCACTCAGAGTTTTAAAAGTTGCTTTCAATTTTTGTTTTCGGAGAGTGACAGAAGAAGGGTATTTAATATCCCAATAACTAATTAATCATTACCGACCTCAACGAATAATATAAGTGTTCAAGTGGACATAATATCAAATTATCGAAAATCGATGAGGTTCGGGGATGGTTCAGCAAACATATACAACCGATGTCTTAGTTGTCGGTGGTGGAACAGGTGGAACGGCTGCTGCTATCCAAGCAGCGCGACGGGGAGTAAAAACTATCCTTGTCAGCGAATTTCTTTGGTTAGGAGGAATGCTGACATCTGCGGGTGTATCTGCACCGGATGGTAATGAATTAGAAGCTTTTCAAACAGGCTTATGGGGAGCGTTTTTACAAGAATTGGAGCAGCGACAACCAGGAGGATTGAATAATAGTTGGGTCAGCTTTTTTAGTTATGACCCGCGTATAGCTGCGGAGATTTTTGCAGATTGGGTGCGGGAATTACCAAATCTGCTTTGGATTCCTGGATATCTGCCTTTGGAGGTTTTTCGAGAAGGAGATTGTATAACTGGCGTTAGGTTTGCAGATTTTACTGTGAAAGCTAAGGTGACTCTCGACGCCACAGAATTAGGGGACTTATTAGGTTTGGCTGAAATATCTCATCGCTGGGGTTGGGAGTTGCAGTCGGAGTTTGGAGAAACTAGCGCCCCAGCTGATTTTAATTCTCTCACAGCGAAATATCCTGTGCAAGCCCCAACCTGGGTAGTGATGATGCAAGATTACGGTGAAGCCGTTGCCTCAGAAATTCCGCCTGCACCAAACTACGACCCATCAGTGTTTGCTGGTGCTTGGGATGACTATGGTGCTGAGAAATTTTTGAACTACGGACGCTTACCAGGAAACAGGTTCATGATCAATTGGCCGATTCACGGTAACGATTATGGTGAAGGTGTGGGTAGATTGATTGAGTCTGAAGCAGCAAGGCAAGAATTTCACCAAGAATGCCTTTGGCATAGTCAAAATTTTGCCCATTTTATTCAAAATCAGCTTGGTTGTCGTTATGGTTTGGCAGATGGTATCTTTCCCCAAATCCAAAATCGAACAGGTGCTTATGCGTTACATCCTTATTACCGAGAAAGTCGCCGTTTAGTAGGGCTAACTACTATTAGAGAACAGGATATTTTGCCAATAGCAGGGGGTACAGTAGCAGCATTAAATATAGATGCGATCGCCATTGGTAACTACGCCAATGATCATCATTATCCTGGTGTGCAGTTTGACTTACAACCAAAATCAATTCGTTGGGGAGGTCGCTGGACGGGAACTCCCTTCACTATTCCTTACCGTTGTCTAATTCCGGTAGAGACAGATGGTTTATTAGTGTGTGAAAAGAATATTTCTGTGTCTCATATTGCCAATGGTGCAACTAGATTGCAACCTGTAGTCATGGGTATTGGTCAAGCTGCAGGGATGGCTGCTGCTATTTGCGTAGAGTTGAATTGTCAACCCAGAGAATTACCCGTTAGAGTCCTGCAAACAGCTTTACTGCTAGATCAAATAGCACCTACAGCAGTAATTCCGCTATTCAACACCTCACCTACTAGTGTTAATTTGCTACAGTGGCAACAATATTACTTAGATAATTCCCAGGCATATCCATGTAATGGCTATTATCCTGATAACTCTGCTTATCAGTACGATTACGGCAGTATAAAAACCAGTCACGAACAAAATTTTAACTTTTTCCAGGGTATTTTACACTGCCTAAATCAGCAA
The DNA here is from genome assembly GCA_051172755.1 of Nostochopsis sp. Taxonomy (GTDB): domain Bacteria; phylum Cyanobacteriota; class Cyanobacteriia; order Cyanobacteriales; family Nostocaceae; genus Pelatocladus. The sequence continues at coordinate 656,467 of JBMNDX010000002.1, forward strand.
GATTATAGATTCACAATTACGATCCCAGCTTCATACAAAGGCCAAATTTGGCAGCTTGTGACCTTGCGATCGCCGATCAACGAACTGCTGCAAACTGCACCCCATGGGCAACAGATCAATCTTTGGGGTTGCCTCAATCATTCTGGTCGTTGGTTACTAGTGGAAAGTACTCATGACTGATTCAAATATTTTTTCTGTTAAAAACAATACTTTTTGACGAAATTGTCCGGAAGCAGTAAAACAAACTCAGTATCAAGTAAATGAAGAGTTCTAAAATAGACAATAGTTATGCGTGCTGCCATTTCACTTTTAGTTACAGGCCTGTTACTGAGCAGTTTCGCTGTCAACAGCCAAACAGTCACCAGTTCTCTATCTGATATGTCGCCATCTCACTCTAGTTCCCACTTATTAATCTCGGCAAAATCTAAACCTCAAAAGTCCTCTCCTTATCGGGGTAGTGGACGCGATCGAGACAGACAAAGAGTGTCTTATCTTTTGCTGTCTGCAAAGATTACTCCCAAGAACCGTCCTGCTAAGGGTGGTTCACGTAGAGATTTAATGCAACATCCTGGTAACAAGCATGTTGTTGGCTAACAACCACATACTGAAAACAATCTTTTAGGCTAGTAGTTTTGTTGGTAGCAAGGAATTCAGATTACACCCCAACATGATGTTTTACATAAACATCTGTTACACACCTTCTATAGCAAGTATATAACAGTTGAGACACAACTAACTCAGGTAATCGCTCTGTATCAATTCTGTAATCTTCGTGTAAATAAAGGGTCTTCCACCCTTGCGAACAGAAGGCAAAATCAATCAAAATTCGTATTGCAAACAGCATCAGTCCTCAAACAAGTAAACATATCCCGATCGCAAACCTCAAATAATCAGCAAAAGGGTGTCACTTCGTCTATCAGTGCAGCATAAGCACGTATACTTGCTGATATTATCTCGATCATTAGGGAAATAGGCAAAAAAGTAACTCCCTGATATCTTACCCAGGCTTTTTTATGTGTTTATCTACTGGTATCTTGCATCGGGAAAAGAAGAACTTTGTTGAGGTTGGAAACAACATTACTCTTACCAAATCAAAGCTTGTGCTTGCTCAGAAATATTTCAACAAGCGCTAGCCATCTTGCTTCCGCTACCATCATTTCACAAAACTATTTTGCTTTTTGCTAAAGAGTTTGGTAATGGATAATTAGCAAATTACCCATTACCACGAAATCCCACTTCAACGAGCGTGTGGGATGAGCTTAATTTTCTGTTGTTTGGTGAGAATAGGGGCTTGAATCCTTACTCTTTGGGGCTAGTTCTTCCCCTTACACCCCCATATCCCCTTAAACCCGCCCAAAGGGTTTGGTCAAACTGACTTGTGAGCAATCAAATACTTGCTCATAAAATGGACTTGTATTTCAACATTTTCAAAACCTGCTTTTTCTAAACGCTCTACTAAATCATCAGTTATGTAATGCTTATAATAGGGTTCATGGTAAATTTGGTGGAAGTTTTCCATGAATGGTTCCATTTCTGGAGAATCACTCGTTTGAAGTGAGTCACAAATAATGAACACTCCTCCTGGTTTTGTTACCCGGTAGCATTGTTCAATTACTCGCTGACGTACCCCCGCAGGTAATTCATGGAAAACAAACACAGAAGTCACTGCATGAAAATAATTATCCAGGTAGGGTAACTCTTCAGCATTAGCCTGCAATAGTTGTGGTAATTCTCCTGGAATTTTGCTTAATAATTCATTTGCTTTTCGCAAATAAGCTGGTGACAAATCCGTACCAAACAGGGATGCTTGTGGGAAAGCTGCGCGAATCATTTTTAAAGTTCGACCTGTTCCACAAGCTACATCTAAAATGCGTGTTTGCTGATATGGTAAATCAGCAAAAGATTTTAGCCCTTTCTTAAGAGGTGCGAGGATTCGCCGTCGCATTGGATCAGCTGTTCCACCAAACAGAATTTCCACCTGTAAATCGTAGAGATTGGCTGACAAGTCACTCAAGTAGCCATCAGTTTGGTGGTGGAAGTTCTGTACGTAATAACTGGGATAACCAGAAGTTTCCACATGTGTGGGAAAGTCTTGATATTTCTTCTGTTTGGCCCGCTCCCACGTTTGGAATAAATCTAGGCATACTACTGGATAGTACTGCAAAAAGTCTTGCCAAGGATTATCAAACAGCAAGCTCTTAAGATATATACCCTGCTCTGCATCTTGCCAATCAACTTCTAGTAAATTATCCAGCCTTTGCTGAAGTTTGGGTAAAATTTCAGTCGGGATAGGTTTGGTTTGCTGCTCAACAGGAGAAATTAAATTCAACAACCGTGCGCTCAATGTTTTATGAGCTAAACCAAAATAGTTTTTACCCTGCTGAAATATTTGATAAGTCAGCTTGGTTAATGTGTCAGACATGTGAATGGCTACGCTTGTCTTTAATTTTTATTAATTTAACTTAAATAATTGTAACTTTTAATTCATTAATCTTGACAATGATCTATTGAGCAAACAAGTCAAACCAAAGAAAGGTTACTAACAAGAAGCAGAGTTTGTAGTAAGCACTTTAGTGCTTACTACAAACGCTTAAATGTGACAGAGTGCTGGGTAATAAAGAAATTAAGTTTTGTTAAAATTAATTTTCCGTAACTTAGGATACAGATTTTTTTGCTATGGTTATTAGTGGAGACAAACAAATCAATCAAATGAAAACTACAGGGAGGACTCTGGTATGTCTACCCAAGACAAAGCTCGTGCTTTAATGATGCGTCATTATCAGCTGATCAAAAATCGGCAACAATCGATGCTAGAACGTGCAGGGGAAGAATTGGGTCTTCCTGGAGAAGTATCTCACTACTGGAACCCAACTCAAGGGAAAATAGACCATAATGCTCGTATGAATTATGACCGCAGTAATGCTGCGATGAGTTAAGTAATTAGTGGTTAGTAGTATTAACCACTCACAAAAATAAACCCAAAAAAGCCACCCTAACTGGGTGGCTGTATTTATGTTTTCAAATAATACGTCTGGTTTGATGGAGAATCGCTAGTAGTTATTTTTAATTAACCACTAACTACCAACCACTAACCCTTTAGAATTAACAATCGTAGTAAAGAGCAAATTCATAGGGATGAGGACGCAGTCGCATTGGATTAACTTCGGTATCCAGTTTGTAAGAAATCCAAGTTTGAATAAAGTCTTCGGTGAATACGCCTGGTTCAGTTAAGAAAGCATGATCTTTCTCTAGTGCTTCCAATGCTAATTCTAGAGAACCTGGAGTGGAAGGAACTTTCGCCAGTTCTTCTGGAGAGAGTTCATAAATATTTTTATCCAGAGGTTCACCAGGATCAATTTTGTTCTTGATACCATCTAAACCAGCACACAGCATTGCAGCAAATGCTAGGTATGGGTTAGAAGTCGCATCAGGACAACGGAACTCTAAGCGCTTGGCTTTGGGGTTAGTACCAGATAGAGGAATCCGAATCGAAGCAGAACGATTACCTTGGGAGTAAGCCAAGTTCACCGGTGCTTCATAACCGGGTACTAGGCGCTTGTAGGAGTTGGTGGTGGGGTTGGTAATAGCCAACAATGCTGGTGCGTGCTTGAGAATGCCACCTATATAATGCAATGCCATTTCACTCAAGCCAGCGTATTTATTGCCAGCAAATAGTGGTTGACCGTCTTTCCAAATGGACTGGTGACAGTGCATACCAGAACCATTGTCGCCAAAGATAGGCTTAGGCATGAAAGTAACGGTTTTACCATATTTCTTGGCAACGTTCTTGATGACGTATTTGTAAGTCATCAGCCAATCGGCTGCTTCAATCAATTTACCAAAGCGGAAACCGAGTTCGCACTGACCACCTGTAGCTACTTCATGGTGCTGCTTTTCAATAGGCACACCGCAGTCTGCCATTGTCAAGAGCATTTCTGTACGAATATCCTGGAAAGTATCGGTGGGTGGGACTGGGAAATAACCCTCTTTGAAGCGGGGTTTGTAACCCAGGTTGGGACCTTCTTCTCTACCAGAGTTCCAACGACCTTCAACTGAGTCTACGTAATAATAGCCTGAACTAGCTGTTTGGTCAAAACGGACATCATCAAAGATGAAGAATTCAGCTTCCGGGCCAAAGTATACTGTGTCGCCAAGTCCAGAAGAAATTACGTAGTCAAGTGCTTTTTGAGCAATGACGCGAGGACAACGATTGTAAGGCTCACCAGTCCGGGGTTCTTTAATGCTACAGATAATGCTGAGGGTCGGTTCTTTCATGAATGGATCGATCCAAGCAGTGTTTGGATCGAGTACCATTGCCATGTCTGATTCGTTGATTGCTTTCCAACCCCGAATACTAGAACCATCGAAGGGTACGCCGTCTGTAAAGCTACTTTCATCGATTTGGTTATGAAATACTGTCAGGTGCTGCCAAGTTCCTGGCGTATCGATGAATTTCAGATCGATCATCTGAATGTTTTTGTCCCGAATCATTTTCAGGACTTCTTGTGGGGTTGCCATGGTTACTCCTTCTCCGCCAATTTAGTACAATAAGCCACAATGTTAATGCACGCTGACCTTGCTTGATGAACCAAAATCATTAAGACACCTGGAATATCCTAATGATATAAATTTGAGATATTTTGTATTTTTTGTTACAAAATACCATGTTTATAGGTTATGTTCATTTTTGCCGAACTAACTCTACAAAACTTGACAGTTTATCTTACGGGGTCAACTTTGGCATAGAATCCTTTAAGTAGCGCATATATTGTTTTTGTGCTTGAGCTTCTTTTAATATTCATTGGCACAAAAATTAGCCGCTTGCAAAAGCAGTCAAATAAATATCAAACCATAAATAGCAATGATTGGGAGATAAAGGAATGCGGGATGCAGTCACAAGTTTAATTAAGAATTATGACGTTGCTGGGCGGTATTTTGACCGAAATGCGATCGACAGTCTCAAGTCCTATTTTGAAAGCGGGACGGCACGAGTACAAGCCGCAGGAGCTATTAATTCAAATGCGGCAGCAATTGTCAAGCAGGCTGGTTCTCAATTATTTGATGAACAGCCAGAGTTGATTCGTCCCGGCGGCAATGCTTATACTACTCGGCGGTATGCGGCTTGTCTGCGGGATATGGATTACTACCTGCGCTATGCTACTTATGCCATTGTCGCTGGCAATATGGATGTGCTGGATGAGCGCGTGCTGCAAGGTTTGCGGGAAACTTATAATTCTTTGGGTGTCCCCATTGGCCCTACAGTTCGTGGTATCCAACTTATGAAGGATATTGTCAAGCTGCAATTAGCGGATGCTGGTGTCAGTAGTACTAGCTTTGTAGATGAGCCGTTTGACTACATGACTAGAGAGTTGAGCGAGAAAGATATTTAGTGTAATGTAATCCAGCAGAAGGCAAGAGACAGGAAATTGTAATGCTTAGACAATCTGTTTTTTCGTCTGGTTTTTATTGTCTACCTATTTCTGCTATGTTGCACTAGGCAATTCCACAGATAAAAATCTTTTTATATCGCACTTTGCTTTTATTGGCAAGGTGCGGTTACTTTTTTTAATACTAAAATTTAATTACTTCCTACTGGAGAAGTACTGAAAAAAATGTAAAATATATTACTTGTATGGATGATTGTTGGCATTAGTTTCATGAGTATTAATGATCTAGAATTTTTGCACGGTGCGGCTTTTCTTCGACTCCTCAAAGGAACATCTTATATATCTATAAGTTATTTATCTTCTATTCATCCATCTCTTTATCTTGTAAAAAACACAAATCAAGAATCAGCTGTCTTCTTTAAAATATCAAGAAAACCCACTTCTTCCTGGTCATTTAGCTTTAGTTCACAGGAAGAAATGGCACTAACAATATTTCATCAAACTTATCCTGATGTCAAAGTATTTATAGTATTGATTTGTCATCGAGATGGTGTTTGTTGTCTATCAGAAGAACAACTATGGACAATTCTTGACCCTAGTGAGGGTTTAGCCAAGCAGCGCATTTCTGTAAAAAGAGAACTAAGAGGTAGTTATTATGTTAAAGGTACGGGAAGAGTTCCCTTAGAGCGGACAATACCCCAAAATAATTGGCCGGACGTGATTTTATCCGCATGAAATAATTTATGACACACACTCCTATTAAAATTAATGGTTCCTGTATTGATAGATTAATTTCTAAATTAGAGAAACAAATTGGACTCAAAGAAGCCAATCAACTTAAAGAAACTGCTATTGACATCGTTCAACGCTGTGTCAACGTTTATTCAGAAAATTTTGGTTTTCGTGATGTAGGGGAAAACAGTACAGGTTTAGTGAGTCAACTTTATCAAGGAAAAGATCCTATTCCCAATGGTACAACTGGATTGATTTATGGTCGAGTTCAAAGTGGTAAAACGAACACGACTATTGCAACCTTAGCTCTGGCTCATGAAAATAATTTTCGCTGTTTTATTATATTAACTTCTGACAATACATGGTTAGGAAAACAAACAGCTAATCGTTTTAATAATCAAGTTGAAGGAGGACCAGTTTTTTTTGATTGGGAAGCATGGAAAAAAGACCCTGTTAATTTTGCAAAAACTAAAGTTATACCCTATGTTAAAGATACAGGCGTTGTATTAATTTCTACAAAAAATAGTCATCATCTGGATAAAATACTGAAGGTTTTAAAGGAAGCAAAAGTAAAAGATGTTCCTACTTTAATTTTTGACGATGAAGCAGATAACGCTAGCTTAAATACGAATCAATCTAAACAAGCTAAACAAGGAAGAGATCTTATTCCTGACAGCACAATTTTTGAAAAAATAGGTAAAATTCGTCAAGAAGTTGCTAATCATATTTATATTCAAATCACAGCAACTCCCCAAAGTCTATTATTACAAAATCTCTCTCATCCTTGTAAACCACAATTTTGTGCAGCACTACCAGAACCGGGAAATAGTTATATGGGAGGAGAACTGTTCTTTTCAGAAAACAGTAACTATTGTTGTATTGTGGGTGCTGAAGAAATTAACCAATTAAAGAAACAAAGAGCTTCAATTAATCCCGGTAATAAATGGGAAATTCCGGAAGGATTAAGGCTTGCGCTGTGTTGCTTTTTTATAGGTTCAATATACAAAATGTTATCTTCTGAGCAAGAAGATGCAAAATATTCTTTTTTAGCTCATATCTGTTATAAACAAGATATTCATATTGTCTTAGAGCAAGTTATCAATCAATTTGTAATTAATTTAGATCAAGCAATTCGAGATAGAAGTTCTGCGACAGAAAATAAAAAAGCTTTAAAATGGTTAGGGCAAGCTTACAATGAGTTAAATAAAACTACTGATAATTTACCTCCTCTTGATTTATTGATCAATGAATTAAAAGTTCAACTAAGACGCGCAATTCCTAAAATAATTAATGCGAATAATCCCGATAAAGAACCTAGTTATAATCCTGGTATGAATATATTAATCGGTGGAAATAGATTAGGCAGGGGTGTAACTATTGATGGGCTAATGGTAACTTATTATGGGCGTGATGCGAAACAAAAAGTAGTGGATACAGTTCATCAACACGCTCGAATGTATGGTTATCGACCACATTTAAAAGATGTTACTCGTCTCTTTTTACCGGAACATATACTAAATGCTTTTCGTTCTATCCACGAAGCGGATGAAGGAATGCGTCAAGCAATAGGAGATGATATTCATAATATTCAACTTCAGCCTGTTTGGATAGGAGGAAATCTAAAACCAACTCGCTCTAATGTTTTAGATCCCACAGTTATTGGTGTATTAGCACCAGGGAAATTGATTTTTCCTCAAAATCCAGCTTATAAGAAAGAAGAAATTAAGGAGAAATTTCAAACTATCGAAAATATTTTAATTGATTATCAGGATGACGATCGCTATTATGAGGTGGATATAGATTTTATAATTAAAATTATCACGTACACAAAGAGTTATTATATTCCCGGTGAAGAATGGGAATATAAACGGATCATTAAAGGATTAACAGATATAAAATCAAAGGGTATAACAAAAGGGCGTTTAAATGTTCGTAGAGGTAAAAGGAATAAAAATCAAGGGTTAGATATGCCAAGAAAAGATCCTTTTCAATGGAGATTTGGTTTTGGATCAGGTGAGTGGTCAATAGAAGCAAAAAAGAAATATCCTGATGTTCCAACTTTAATTATTTGCTATCAAAAAGGAGAGAAAAGTAAAGGATGGGATGAGCATCCTATATATCTACCTATGTTGGTTTTGCCTAAACAAAAATTTGTTTTAATGTTTAATTATGATGAGGATGAATAAGGTTTGGAAATCACATTTTAGAAATTTTCTATAAAGTAATTCAGGTAAGTTAATGCAGTATTATAAACCAATCTAATCTGGTGCGTTACGGCTCATCATATAAGTTATGACTTCAAACAAAACTATGCATAACAAACGCCATAACACACCGTATAGAATTTAAGTACTGCCTACCCATGATTATTGAGCCGATACTGAAATTGCTTATCATATTCTAATTGTCCGTAATTTAACTTGATAATCCGGTCTGCAATATGAAAGTAGTGGTCATCATGACTAATAGCGATTACAGTTTTACCACGATGTTTTAAAGCTGGTAAAATTTGCGTATAAAAGAGGTCTTTAAATGTTGGATCTTGGTCAGAAGCCCATTCATCAAAGACATAAATGGAACGATTTTCCAGGTATGCTGTTAGTAGTGCTAGCCGCTTGCGTTGTCCTTGGGAAAGTGCCGTAGTAGAAAGTTTTCCATTTCTGACTTGGACTTTATGATTTAATTGGAGTTGTTTCAAATATTCAGTCGCCTGAATTTCCAAATCTGCATGTTCAAGACCTAACAGGCGGTCAAACAGATAAAAGTCATAAAACACCACTGAAAATTGCTGGCGATACCACTCACGATTTTTATCCGTAAAATTTAGGCGCACCCAATTCCTCTAAATGTTTGAGAGGACAGGCTAAAATCTGATCGGTTAACTTTATTTGCAGCTTCAATGTAACTGTTTGTACTAACCTTGCCAACAGACGCTGGGAAAAAGCCATACTTACTAGAAACAAACAGCAAAACCCAACAAAACCAATTCCTGCAACAGTGTTTGCTTTTTCTGGGTTAGCGATCGCAAAATTAGTTAGTGCTATCAAACCTGCACTGCTTATACCAGTAAAAAGACCTGTAACTGTTGCTCCAATAAAAGAAACCCTAGAAGTTTTTTGCAGTAAATTTATAAGTTTCATGCACGAGTTAGTAGTTGGTTGTTGGTAGTTAGTGGTTAGTAGTTACTAGTTAGTAATATTTTTTACAAACTAACTAATAACTAATGACTTGAACCGTCTATTACCTTCACATAGCGACCACACCACAAATTTTTGGGCGTTACTTTGGATTGTAATTTTTGATTGTAATTTTTGCCCAACAGAATCAAAAAGTTTCTCGCTCCAGTTTTTCTGGTAATCTAGATCTAGCTTGACAGTAGGCACTGGTATCCGTTGAATGTGTAGTTTATAAATAACCTGCGAAAAATAGATCTTCAGTAGTGAAAAATTAAGGGAAAGTAGCAGTTTTCAGAAGGCACTTATGCAGGAGGCACTTATGCAGAAGGAACCCACGCTTAAAAGCGTGGGATTGAAGCAAGGACGCCTTGTGTCTTGTGGCACTCTCCGCGACACAATTTTTTTATACTAGTGGGCTTTCTACCCACAACTTAAGTTTCTATTGATACTTCCAGCCTTCTGACTTGAAAGAGGGTTTAGGGGTGTAGGAGAAAAAACCTCTTTCATCTTTGCTGATGAAACAAGTTTCATTGGGACTGCCCTCTGCCTTTTTTTGTAAATATGATTAGAAAAAAGGTAATAAATATTAGGATTTAGAATTTTGGTTAAGCAACGATTAGATACTTTGTTGGTCGAACTTGAGTTGTGTGTGTCCCGTCAGCAAGCGCAAAGGCTGATTCAAGCGGGGGAAGTGAGCGTTGATGGTAAGCTTGTTGATAAGGCGGGGACAGAGGTTGATGTTGCGGCTGAGGTTAAGATTAAGGAGCGATCGCGTTTTGTTTCTCGTGGTGGAGAAAAACTCGCTAAGGCGCTACAAGAGTTTGCGATCGCTGTAGAGAACCGCGTTTGTTTGGATGGTGGTATTTCTACAGGAGGTTTTACTGATTGTCTCCTGCAAGCTGGAGCAAAGTTAGTTTATGGTGTTGATGTTGGTTACGGACAAGTTGACTGGAAGTTACGTAACGATCCACGGGTAATTTTGAAGGAACGCACGAATTTACGCTATCTAACGCCAGATGAATTGTATGGTGTGTCCCCCCTAACAGAGACGGGGGGAAATTATGCTGATTTGACGGTGGTCGATGTTTCGTTTATTTCGTTAACGAAAGTTTTACCTGCTTTGTGGCGATTAACTCAACCTCAGCGTGAAGCGGTTTTGTTGGTGAAACCTCAATTTGAAGTGGGAAAAAGTCGTGTTGGGAAAAAAGGAGTGGTACGTGATCCAAAAGATCACTCTGATGCGATCGCTCAGGTATTACAAGCAGCTATTGAATTAGGATGGAATTACAAAGGCCTAACTTGGTCGCCTGTGACTGGCCCAGCTGGAAATATTGAGTACCTTTTGTGGTTAAAAATGGATAGTGAGATAGCACCGCCAAATTTAGAAACTATTCAACAAATTACGAGTTCTGCTACTGCTGATTTTAGAAATAATTAAATGTCATAAATCCGACATTCAATTGCTTCTGGATGAATTTCACAATAGCGTTCTAAATCTGTTTGACGTTTTGTAATTTGTTGTTGTTGAGATTGCTCAACTCGTAGTTTTTCAACAGTTTCCCAAGCTAAAATACATTCATTAGAATCACTGCCTTTTTGATCACAAATCATCCGAGCCTCATCTAGAGCTTGAAATACGTCTAAAGTTTGTGATGTCATAGTTTACCCTTGTTGTAATGCACAAAATGGACTCAAAGTTTTATTGCTTCCTGAGCCTTTATTTATAGCGTAGATAGAAAAAATAAAAAAGTGGATGGGTAAAAATTTGCACCATATAAAAAGTTATACAATTGATTAGAATTAATAAATAATGCTTAATTCAAAGCGAATTGTCTTTAGAAAAACTCTGCGTTCCTCAGCGCTGACTTTGCGTCCCTTTGCGTTTAAAAAGCTATAATTTCACACAAAGCTGTACTTAAACTTCATTCATCCGCCATACCCAAATTACGTTCCAATTCCTGTCGCAAACGATACAAAATTGTATTTGATTCCACCTCAGCCAGAATTTCTGTGATCACAGTGCTAGCGCCTAATTTTCCCCAGGTACAGCCTTGTTCAAGGTATACTTGAGAAGCTTTACCGACAGCATAGGCTCCATAACCTGCGATTCCAGCTTGAGCGATCGCACTCCCGGCAAAGGCTGTAAGATTACTAGGATTATCACCACTGGCAATTGCTGCCGTACTTTTACCTAAACCCAAAATAAAACTGCTACCTAATTCTCCTAATAACAAACCACCAGAACTGAATAAAATTGTTTTTAATAGTCTCCCAGCTTCATAGCCCGTCATAGGCAAACCATACAACCGTGCTAAGGAACGAATCAAGGCTAAGTCGGCGACGGTTCCAGCTAAAATATCTAGAAAGGCGATGGGATTTAACCCAACAGCTACAGCTTTATATTTGGTAAATTGCCAAATTAAGTCTTCTGCGTCTTGTTGACGTACATCAACAGTTTTGGATGCGATCGCTTCTTCAGCATCCCGTGCTTGGATGAGTGCGTTTAAAGCAATGAGCGATCGCCCTTCCTGGTTGAGAATTTTCAGAAGAGTCTGTTTGAGTTCGTCTATTTGTGGTGGTGGTGTCTCCCATTCATAAGTAACATTACCATCTGGCCACTCAACCCGTACTTCCAAGGGTGTTGGTTCCGCAGCGATCATGACAATTTCATCGGGTTGTAAAGGCTTGGTTTGAGTATTTCCTGCACCCAGTTGTTGTAAGTTTGTATAAATTTTATCTAGATCTGTATCTGGATACAAATCTATTTTATTAAAGACGAGAATCAAAGGCTTTTGTGACTGTCGCAATTCGCACAAAGCTTGATATTCAGTCCGGGTAATATCACCAGCAACCACAAACAAAATTAAATCTGCTTGACGCGCCACATCTTTTGCCATTTGCGATCGCGCTTCTCCCGCAATTTCATTTAGTCCTGGCGTATCAATTAATTCTACCTGGGCTTTATCGCCAAGATTCCAACGTACAGAACGAGGATACTGAGTCACACCATGTAAAGGGCCGGTTTGCAGAATTTTCTGTCCTAACAAAGCATTCAACACCGCCGACTTACCACGACTCACTAAACCAAAAGCGGCAATTACAATCACATTATGATCTAGTTTATTGAGAGTAGCGGTTAAAACCTCTAATTCTGGTTTTACCAAACCAGCTAATTTTGGATTTGTTGATGCTTGTCCAGGTTTGCGGAGATTGCTATACCAAGACAGCGCTTGTCTGAGACTAGCACGAGCGCGGTTGAGATGAGTTTCTTGTGTGTTTTTTGGCACTTGCTGAGGTTGGGGGTTGGGGATTGGGGACAACGGCGACACAATTTAATAAAGCAATGATCGTTCCCTTTGTTAGTAGAGTGCTACGCAGGTCAATTAAATCAAGTGTTTATGAATATTCTCAGTAATGCTATTGATGCATTGGAAGAATGCGATCGTACATTAGAGGAAATTCAAGCTCAACCAAGCACAATTTATAATGACACTGCTATATATTGTGTCTTTACTTAATTTTTGACTGTTATCCATTGTTAATAACAACTTTTTCTTTGTTGATTTGTCTAGTTCTGAGTTCTATTACACATGGATCAACATTATAATGTTTGGATGCTTTAGACATATCATACATTAGCAATTTAATATTCCCCAACTCATGTGTAATCAGAGGTTTAGTTAGATGTACATTAAGCAATTTGATAATTTCTAAGGCTACTGCTTTAGCCAAAAAAGGAGGAACAGAATTTCCTATTTGTCTAAATCCATGCCATTTGGTGACATGAAATCTAAACCAATCAGGATAAGAATGTAAACGTGCTGCTTCACGTACAGTAATACATCTTGGTGTAAATGGGTGAATTGGTCTAGGAGAGGTAAAAGCTCCTCTATTACTAGGAGTTCCTGCTCTGAGTGTATTACATATACCTTCAGGGTCAAGTTTATGGAAGCGACTTATGGGTTCTATTTTACCATGTTGAGTAGACTCAAATCTTTTAATAGATTCTGGATTGTGTTTGGTTCTTAAACTAGAGGTAAGAATTCTAGAGTCATATTTACGTTCGTATGAATAGTTGCTATCTGGAGAGTCAAGGCTGCGAAGTTGACTACCATAATCACTAGGCTTATCAAAGTCTGCAACTATCCAATCTCTTTCGTATAGTTCTTTATATTTTTCTACTTCTGGTAGGTCTTTGATCGCATCCCAAACAGTAGGAGTTGGTGGAAGTTTAGTCTCCAGATTGGATTTATTTTGTTTTGTAAATTGAGTTATTGGGAGTGGATAATTTGGCAAATCTAAATCATCACGACAACCTAACAAAAATAACCTCTCTCTGTTTTGAGGCACTCCATAATTAGCAGCATTTAATACTTGATAGTGTTGATTAATTTTGTACTTACTGATCTCAAATTCCCTGATGATTTTCGAGATGAACTCTTTGTGTTTTCCTATAGTCATTCCTTTAACATTTTCAAAAACAAAATATTTCGGCTGTAAATCCAAAACTAATCTAATGAAATGAAATACCAGAGAATTGCGAGGATCATCAATAAAACGTTTACCTATCAATGAAAATCCTTGACATGGTGGTCCCCCAAAGACAACATCAATTTCTCTATCCCCAATGGATGAGTTTTTTCTGATTTCTTCTCCTGTAATATCTACTAAACTTTTACAGAAAATACTCCAAAAAGGAAAATTAAATTCGTGTGTAGCACAGTGAATTGGATCAATTTCAACAGATGCAAGCACATCAAAACCGGCTTGTTCAAATCCTAATGTCATTCCACCTGCACCAGCAAATAAATCAACAGCAATTGGTCTATCATTCATCATCTTGGTTCATTGTCTAGTTATTGATTCTTTAACTTTTAGAAATTTATTTTTTCTGCGTCTCAACAGAAAACGGCGTATACTTGCCTCCCAATGCTTCTACAATAGACCGTGTATTTGCTGCCATCATTTTGCTGTAGGTATTACCGTCACTTCCAGCAGCACCTATAGAGTCAGAATAGAGTTGACGCGGTGCTAACTTCACCCCTGCTTCTTGTGCTACTGTTTGAATTAAATTTGGGTTGATTGTCGTTTCCGCAAAAATTGCCGACACACCAATTTTTTTGATTGATTCTACTAGTTGCTTAACAGTTTGGGCGCTTGGCTGTTCTTCAGTACTAATACCGATCAGCGTACCTGCAATGGGTATTTGATAAGCACGTCCGTAATACTGAAATGCATCGTGAGTGGTTACAAGTTTGCGTTTATTTGGGGGGATAGTTTGAATTTGTTGGGTAATCCAGCTATCTAACTGTTGTAATTCTGTAGTTAATTGCTGTGCATTCTGAGTAAATTCGGCTTTGTCTTCGGGTGATAACTCAATTAAGCCATCTCGAATTGCATTCACCATAGCGATCGCATTTTTGACATCACCCCAAACATGCGGGTCTGGTACTATTTCACCCTTACCCTTGTCTAGCTGTAAGGGTTTCGCTACTTCTCCTACTGCTAACTTCCGGGCCTTTGTTCCAGCAGCATTCATTAACTTAATCAGTCCAGGCTCTAAATTATACCCGTTATACAAAATCAAGTCTGCTTCTTCTAAAAATCTACTATCTTGTGGTCTAGGTTCGTATACATGAGGATCTGTACCTGGTTGGAGAATTCCCGTTAATTGAATTTCATCTCCTCCAACCTCCTCAGCCAAATCAGCAATAATTGTGCTAGTTGCGACGACTTGCGGTTTGTCATCCACCTTTGAGTTGGAATTTGATGGCGTACAGCTGAATAAAGTAAGCGGTAAAAGTATTGCTAAACAAGCATTTTGGCATATTTGCTGCCATAAGGAACAGAGAGATAATAGGGATAAGAGAGAAAAATGGCTTTCTTGTCCTACTTGTCTCCCCTGCGCTTCCAGTCTTCTTTCTGATGCATTAGCTTTACTTATGTTAAACATTATTCCTAACTATAGATTTTCTCATATTCTTCTCATTTTTATAGTAAGCTGAAGCAAGAACTATAAAAACACAATTATGGAAATGCTATTTTTACACCCAACTCAATCCCAAAAGAAAACGGTGGAAATGTCTAGCGCAGAGATCAAAACTATTGAAAATAATCCTAGTAATGCCATTAGCGTTGCTCATTTAAGCGTGTATTATCGAGCAGTGGAAGCCCTGATAGATATAAATTGCACTATCAAACCGGGACAACTCACAGGTATTTTTGGCCCCAATGGTGCTGGGAAAAGTACGCTGATGAAGGCGATGTTGGGGTTGGTTCCAAGTAGTAGCGGCAAAATACTGTATAAAGGTAAACCTTTAATGCAGCAACTAGATCAAGTCTCTTACGTACCCCAGCGCAGTCAAATTGATTGGACTTATCCCGCGACTGTTTGGGATGTGGTGATGATGGGAAGGGTGAAAAAAACAGGCTGGTTACGTGGTTTTAGTACGGTGAGCCGTCAAGTAGCAAAAGCTGCACTAGAGCGAGTAGGGATGAGTGAATACCGTAGTCGCCCAATTGGACAGCTTTCTGGTGGACAACAACAACGAGTATTTTTAGCACGCGCTTTAACACAGGAAGCAGAAATTTTTTGCTTTGACGAACCTTTTGTAGGGATCGATCAAAAAACTCAATCAGTGATTTTTGAAGTTTTTGGCGAACTCACTAAAGCTGGAAAAATAGTTCTTGTTGTCAATCATGATTTGGGTGAGTCAATCTCTCATTTTGATGAATTGATTTTATTAAATCGTGAATTAATCGCCACAGGTTCTCGACAACAAGTATTAACAGAAGAAAACTTGTCCCGCGCCTACAGTGGTAATGTAATGTTTTGGAAAGAGGTCGCGTAATTAGTCATTGGTCATTAGTCATTGGTATGACAAAAGATAAAAGATAAAAAAACCATGTTAGAAGCCTTGATTGAGCCCTTACAATACGGCTTTATGCAGCGATCGCTCGTTATCGCTATTTTGGTAGGGATGTTGTGTGCGGTTGTCGGTAGCTACTTGATGGTGCAACGATTAGCTTTGCTGGGTGATGCGATCAGTCACTCGGTTTTACCTGGACTCGCGATCGCTTTTTTATTAGGCGCTAACATTTTTATTGGAGCATTCATTGCTGGTGTTTTGAGTACAATGTGCATCGCTTTGATTAGGACGCGATCGCCCATCAAAGAAGACGCCGCAATGGGGATAGTATTTTCGGCATTTTTTGCCCTTGGTGTGACTTTAATTACTGTGATTCAAAAAGAAAATAAAATTGACCTCAATCATTTTCTTTTTGGTAATATTTTGGGGGTAACTATACAGGATGTCAGAGATACAGCGATCATTGCCGCTATAGTATTTATAGTCGTTTTTTTACTCTACAAAGAACTGCTATTTTATACTTTTGATCCTTTAGGCGCACAAGCAGCAGGTTTACCAGTCAATCGCCTCAACTTTGGACTGATGTTGTTGATTGCGTTAACAATAGTCGCTAGTATGAAAGCCGTTGGTGTCATCTTAGTTTTATCATTATTAATTACACCAGGTGCTACTGCCTATTTATTAGTTCAACGCCTACACGAAGTCATGATTTTAGGGGCAGTAATTGGGGTAATTTCTAGTATCAGTGGTATGTATTTAAGTTACTTTTATAATTTGCCTTCTGGACCAGCAATTGTTTTAGTGGTATCAGGATTATTTGTGTTAGCGTTACTATTGAGTCCTAATCATGGTATTTTTAACCGTCATCAAAAATTGAATAAGCAGGAATAAAAAGTCATATGTCTTTGTTTGTGAAAATAAATTTTATCTTCCACGAAGACATCAAGACACCAAGTAATGTAAGCTGACAACAGCAGCTTTAATCTAAAAAAACAATGGCAAATATTCCCTCAATTATCGCCCTAGACTTTGATGGTGTAATTTGCGACGGACTAATTGAATATTTTGAGGTAGCGTGGCGTACTTATTGCCAAGTTTGGTTCCCTGCAAACGAAACACCACCAAATGCTTTAGCTTCTCAATTTTATCGACTCAGACCTGTAATTGAAACCGGTTGGGAAATGCCTGTTTTAATCAAAGCTTTGTTAGAAGGAATTACAGAAACAGAAATTCTCCAAGATTGGCATAATCTTAACCAGAAAATTTTGCGAAAAGACAATCTAAGGGCTAAAGAAATCAGCACTAAATTAGATAAATTACGCGATGAATGGATTGCTAATGATTTAGAAAGTTGGTTGAGTTTACATCGATTTTATCCAGGTGTAATTGATAAACTCAAAGCTACAATTGCCAGTACAAGCAAACCATATATTATCTCCACAAAAGAAGGGCGTTTTGTGCAGAAATTATTACAGCAAGAAGGAGTAAATCTAGGTTCAGAAGATATTTTCGGTAAAGAAGTGAAGCGTCCCAAATATGAAATTTTACGAGAATTAATTCAATTACACAAAGTACCACAAGAAACTGTCTGGTTTGTGGAAGATCGATTAAAAACATTACAGTTAGTAGACCAGCAAACAGACCTGAAAGATGTAAAACTCTTCCTCGCAGACTGGGGTTACAATACTCCTTTAGAAAAAACTACAGCCCAAAATCATCCACGCATTCAGCTATTATCACTTTCTCAATTTGGGCAAGATTTTTCGGAATGGGTTTAGTTATTATAGTTACTAAAAATATAGTAAACCACTAACCAACAAGCATTACCCATTCCCAATCCTCAATCCCCAATCCCCGATCCTTCTAAAATTGCCCGCGCATAGCTAATTTCATCTCCTGGACTGCTCTTTCCATACCTACTAATACAGCCCGACTGATGATGGTATGACCTATATTTAGTTCTTCCATACCAGGAAGACAAGCAACGGGGTAGACATTCCAGTAGGTGAGTCCATGACCAGCATTGATTCGCAATCCGGCTTTCATCGCTTGCTCGCACCCAGCTGCTAACACATCTAATTCCTGCTTGCGATTTTTTTCGTCTTTAGCTTCAGCATACCGTCCAGTGTGCAGTTCAATGAATTTTGCCTGTGCCTTGACAGAAGCTTCAATTTGTGATAATTCGGCATCAATAAATAAACTCACTGGAATAGCAGCACTTTGTAGTTTATCGACAACCTCTCCAATTCTAGCAATTTGACCCGCGATATCTAATCCACCTTCTGTGGTCACTTCTTGGCGTCGTTCAGGGACTAAAGTCACATAGTCTGGTTTGATATCGAGAGCGATCGCTACCATTTCATCTGTAGCAGCCATTTCCAAATTTAAATGTGTTCTGAGTGTTTGTCGCAATAAGCGCACATCCCGTTCTTGGATATGTCGTCTGTCTTCTCGCAGATGGGCGGTAATACCATCTGCACCACCTAATTCTGCTAATAGCGCCCCTGCGATCGGGTCTGGTTCCACCGTCCGTCGTGCTTGTCGGATAGTAGCGATATGATCAATATTTACGCCGAGTGTAGGCACCCTTGTTTCTCCCTATTCAATGTGATACTCAAATAGAAATCAATCCGAATGATGTCGGTATTCGCGGGAACATAGCCGTTTTTTATTATCAAAGAAATGACTTGAAAAATGCTGCAAAATTGATTAAAAGGGCTAGAGCCGCTTACTACAAAGAATTTAATTTTCTTTCTTTGCTGGGGATGAATTATCCGATATACTATCGCCTGTAGGCAAACCCCGAATACGATTCATTTGTATAAGAGCATATTGGGCTGTTGCTTGAACTTCGGGATCGCAATCTTGCACTGCATGACATAAAATTTGGCTAATTTGAGCCATCATATCATAAACGCGAGTGAGATCACGAATAGCATTCTGCCTTACTTGTGGACTTTGATCTTGTAGAGAGATCGCCAAAGCGTTATTCATCGGTTTCAGTGTGCTAATCCCAATTTCTGCTAAAGTAGCCAAAATGAGACTGCGCTGTTGTGAATCTGCATCAATCATCAAATCTACTAACGGTTGAATAGCACGGGAGTCTCCTTGTTGACCTAAACTCCAAATCGCTTTGCGTCGCTTGATGGGATCGGGACTGCTTAAATCTTGAATTAATTCTTCAACAATATTTACTTTGGCTAGGCGAGAAGTACTTTCTGTCGGCGATGGTGGTAGTAATTTGGTGGATTGTGATGTGGTAGATACTTGTAGAGGGGTATTTAATTCTTGTGAAGGTAGTGTCTGTTGTGGGAAATTTGTCTGAGTCGAGCTTTCCAAAAACAGGGTATCACTTTTACTTGGCGTAACTTGTTTGCTCCCACCCAAGGATTTGATTAAAAACAATAATGCGCCAGTACTTCCCAAAATAGCGATCGCCACTATTAACCACCAGACAAAATCACGCTCTTTTGGTTGCTTGCTCTTTGTGGTAGATTCTGGGTTGAGGCTGACAAAAACATTTTTATCCCAAATTGTGGTCAAATCTAACACTTTGAACGATGGGGAAGTGGAGAGGTGTTTCGCGGTAAAAATGGCAGGATTTCTGAATACAGTCTCCCCACCACAAAACACCCCATCTCCGCATCTCCAAAGGTTTTGTGTCGCTGTGCTTGGAGAACTATAGCCCAAACTCAGGGAAGTAAAATAGATAGCCAGTGTAATTGAATAACGGCATAGCCTCATATACTAAGTTTCAGTCAGAATATACGTGGAATATATGGATACCACGATAACTTCAGACAGAACTAAATGTTAACTGCTACTGGGAAAAATATTTTATATGATGTCCGCTTGAACACTTGTATTATCCGTGAAAGTCAGTAATGGGTAATTAGCGATGGGCTATTATCAAATAGACCTGTCCGAAATAAAAAAAGTGGTAGAAGATAAAAAGAATATCTACCACTGAGACTAAAATGTATTAAGTTGAAATAATATCTGCAAATATTGGTCTCAAAGCCTTGTATATATTGGCTTACAAGTTTTCGGACGGGTCTAATGTATTGTGAAGTTGCAACATGATTAACAAGGGTTGGCGATCAACAAAGTCCTTACCTTTGGTAACTCGCTTATTTTTCTCCCACTTGGTAGTGATGATTGTGGGGGTACTTACCCTTGTCATCATCAGCAAACTTTCTTCTCCACGTTTTTTTGTCTTGCACTTAGAGCAATTAGAAAGACGAGGTTACAAATTATTTAATATCCGTACAGAATTAGTTGACGGATTTGAAGGCGCTTGGAGAAGTAGTACTATCTGGTCAGTGATTGTTGGTGGTACAGCAGCAGGAGGCTTGAGTTTCTGGGTTTCTAGGCGCATTATGCAAGGCTTGACTCAGATGGAAAAAATCACTCAAGAGTTTGCTACAGGTAGACTCAATGCTCGACTACCGATGTCAGATATTCCGGAACTCAATAGATTGGGGACAAGTTTCAACCGTATGGCTGCAAGCTTAGAAGGAGTAGAAACGCGGCGACGGGAATTAATTGGAGATATGACTCACGAATTGCGGACACCTCTGACGGTAGTACGCGGTTACTTAGAGGAACTAGCCGATGGGAGCATGGAACCCTCCCCAGAGATTTATGTGCGGTTAGTGAGAGAAACTAAGCGCTTAGAGCGATTAGTAAATGATTTGCAAGAACTTTCTAAAGCAGAAGCTGGTTATTTAGCAATTCACATCAAATCTGTAAATTTACGTCCTTTATTAGAGTCATTAGTAACTAAGTTTGCCGATCAATTGCTCGAAGATGGACCAGTTATACAACTGAAGTGTCCAGCCGAGCTACCTTTTGTCTTGGCAGATATTGATCGCACAGAACAGGTGTTAGTAAATTTAGTTGGGAATGCAGTACGCTATACAAATCAAGGCACAATTACTATCCAGACTTGGGTTGATGACTCAAAACTCTGGATAGCAGTCATTGATACAGGTATGGGAATAGCATATGAAGATTTACCTCATATATTTGAACGCTTTTGGCGAGCTGACAAATCTCGCGATCGCTACTCTGGTGGTACTGGTATCGGTTTAACCATTTCTCGCAGCTTAGTAGAACTACAAGGCGGCTACATCGAAGTAGAAAGTGAACTGGGAGTAGGAAGCACTTTTCGTTTTTGCTTACCTTTATCCTTGAGTTCACCGCAGGGTTGAGAGGATTGAGAAGCGGGGACAAGGAGGACAAAACAATTCAATAAAACACCTGTAACAATATTATTTAGACCAACTCACACAAGCGATGCTCACTCTTGAGCCGCTACGCGAACGCATCTTCCCTTTTCCCTTAAAAACCTATGCTCACCCAAGACAAACAACAACGCAACTGGCAACTCATTATCAAGAAATTTGAAGCAGCTGTTGGCAAAAATGGTGTTGTGCAGCGCCGTGAAGAACTGATCACCTATGAGTGCGATGGACTCACCAGCTACCGCCAACGTCCGGCGGTGGTGGTGCTACCTAGAACTACAGAACAGGTAGCAACAGTAGTGAAGATATGCAATAAATATTCTGTCCCCTTTATTGCTCGTGGTTCTGGTACTGGTTTATCAGGTGGTGCTTTGCCAATTGAAAATAGTGTTTTAATTGTTACTTCTTTAATGCGGCAAATCCTGAATATAGATTTAGAGAATCAGCGTGTTGTTGTTCAACCAGGGGTGATTAATAACTGGGTAACGCAAAATATTAGTGGTGCTGGTTTTTACTACGCTCCCGATCCCTCCAGTCAAATTATCTGCTCTATTGGTGGTAATGTTGCGGAAAACTCTGGTGGTGTGCATTGTCTCAAATATGGTGTTACAACTAACCACGTTTTGGGATTAAAAATAGTCACTCCTGAAGGCGAAATCCTAGATTTGGGGGGAGAAATTCCCGAAATGCCTGGTTATGATTTAACAGGGATATTTGTTGGTTCGGAAGGAACACTGGGTATCGCTACAGAAATTACCCTACGAATCCTCAAAAGTCCAGAATCAATCTGTGTGTTGTTAGCAGATTTTACGAGCATTGAAGCGGCGGGGGCGAGTGTTTCTGATATAATCAGCGCAGGGATTATTCCTGGTGGTATGGAAATGATGGATAATCTCAGCATCAATGCTGTGGAAGATGTGGTGAAAACAAATTGTTATCCCCGTGATGCTGTAGCGATTCTCTTAATAGAAATTGATGGTTTGGCTGTAGAAGTTGCAACAAATAAACAAAGAATCGTGGAAATTTGTCAACAAAATGGGGCGCGTAATGTTACTTTTGCCAGTGATCCAGATACGCGATTAAAATTGTGGAAAGGACGCAAAGCTGCGTTTGCTGCGGCTGGACATTTGAGTCCAGATTATTATGTTCAAGATGGAGTGATTCCCCGGACTCAATTAGCTTATGTTTTGCAAGAAATTGAAGCATTGAGCCAAAAATATGGTTATCAAATTGCTAATGTCTTTCATGCTGGTGATGGGAATCTTCACCCATTAATTTTATTTGATAATTCTGTTCCAGGTGCATTAGAAATAGTAGAGGAAGTGGGGGGAGAAATTCTCAAGTTATGTGTGAGAGTTGGTGGTAGTATTTCTGGTGAACATGGTATTGGTGCAGATAAAAAATGTTATATGCCAGAGATGTTTACGCAAGCTGATTTAGAAACCATGCAATGGGTACGCCAAGTTTTTAATCCTCAAGGTTTAGCTAATCCAGAGAAGATTTTTCCAACACCGCGCACCTGTGGAGAAGCTGCAAAGGCTATGGGTGAGAGTAGTAAGAAATTTGAGGTAATAGATGGGGTAGATCGTTTTTAACAGTTAGCAGTTATCCAATATTTCGTAGGGTGGGTTACTTTGTTAACGCACTATCTATTAAGTAAGTTGGCGCTAATATTTATAGCTATGTTAAGAAATTTAAATGCTCAATCTAAATATTAAGATTTATAAAGTTTATTGACATGGGAAGCTTCTGTAAAATGAATTTATGCAACAATGCTAAAAACAATACAGCGAGCAACCTTATATTTGCCGGTGTCTACAATTTATATATTTGAAGCTCTATAACAAGTTAAAACTTAACTAGGTTGAGCAACTATAAGCTTTGCTAGATTTTTCATCAGCAGTGCATACGATAGAATTTTGGTAAACAAAGGCTGATTAGTCTTTGTCAGGGGTGCTTAAAAGTATCTACTACAATTAGATATTAATTTTAGGAAGAGAAGACCTAGTAGAGTCAATAAACACAACCAGACAACCAGGGACTCTCGCATGAGTATCAATCCGTCGGAATCTAACACAAAGTTCGCACAAGCTGTCGGTCAAAAATTTCAAATCGATACAGATTTAGAAGATGGAAGTAATCCCAATCAAATATTGAGCGCGATCGCTCAACTAATTTGCCAATCTATTGATTTAAATACAATTCTGAATTTTACAGTTAAAGAATTACAAAGGCTATTACTAAGCGATCGCGTCTTGATTTACCGTCTAGATTCTGGTGGTAGCGGGACTATAGTTGCAGAATCTACTATTGCTGCGGGTAGTCCAGTATTAGGAATGAAGATCACAGACTCTTGCTTTAGCAAAAAACATGCAGAACGCTACAAGCGTGGTTGTATGCAGATTGTAGAAGATATTTACGCGGCTGGATTGCATCGTTGTCAGATAGATTTTCTATCTTCTTTGCAAGTCAGAGGTGATCTCGTAGTACCGATTATATTTCAGCAGGATCTTTGGGGATTGTTAATAGCACAGCATTGTTGTGAAGCACGACAATGGCTACAAACAGAAATTGATTTGCTCAAACAATTAACAATCCAAATCAGTATTGCTATCCAACAGTCAGAACTACGTCAGCAGGTGCAACATATACAAACTGAAAAGAAGTTGCAGCAGTCTGAGGAATTAGTAAGAAATATTACTAGAAAAATACGTGATTGTATAGAGATAGATCATGTTTTAGAAACTGGTATTGCTGAATTAGCAAAGATATTACAGGTCGAGCATTGCCACATCGAATTATATGATACAAGTCATACTTTCGCTACGATCGCCCACGAATACACTACTATTCCTCCCGTCTACCAAGGAATGAAACGACAGGTTGCAGATTTTCCCAAACTGTATCAGCCACTATTACAAAAACAGCCGTTGCAGTTTAGTGAAGTTTTACGAGATTGGAATCCTAATTTAGTTATAGTGACACAGCTGGCCTGTCCTATTTTTGACACCGAAACAATGATGGGAAATATCTGGCTAACAAAAATTACTCAAGAACCGTTTGCAGAATCGGAAATTAAACTGGTACAACAAGTAGCAAATCAATGTGCGATCGCAATTCGCCAAGCTAAACTTTATCAACTAGCCCAGACACAGCTAAACCAACTCGAAAAACTAGACAATCTCAAACACGAATTTCTCAGATCCCTTTCTCATGAATTGCGAACACCAATCACCAGTATTAGCCTAGCTGCACAAACTTTAGAAGCAATTATCAAGCAAGACACTGCATTAGATTCAGACATAGTGTCACAACTATTGCAGATTTTACAGAACGAATGTCAGCGAGAAAGCAAACTGATTAATGATCTGCTTTCACTCACATATTTAGAAGCAGAAGCCGAAGTTTTGACTGTAAGTAGGTAGGCACAATTAAACCGAACTACGTAAATTTATGTAAAGCACCAGGAATGCTTTGAATATAAGCTTTTAAGCGATTTACATTTCTTAATCTAGTTGTGTTTTTTAGCGCCCACCTACTTAATCGTGATTGATCTCAACAGTTGGCTTCCTCCGATTGTTGAATCTTTTCGAGAAGTTACTATTTGTCAGCAGCAACAGTTATTTTTGCATATGACTGAGGAACTCCCAGCTTTAGAAACAGATATCACTGACTTAGAACGTATTGTTACAGAATTACTTATTAACGCTTGTAAATATACACCTGCGGGTGAATCGATAATCGTTGCTGTGTCTGCAACAGAGGAAACCGTAGAGGTCACAATCACTAATTCTGGCGTTAAAATTGAAACTAGCGAACTTGCGCGTATTTTCGATCCTTTTTACCGCCTTCCCCAACATCATCCTTCGCAGTACGGTGGAACTGGGTTAGGATTAGCACTAGTGCAGAAACTGGCAAAACATTTAAAAGCCTCTATTAGTGTCGAAAGTACAGCAGTTTCTACCACCTTTACTCTTGTTTTACCGAGAGCGATCGCTGCGTCAAGAAAGATGAAGAGTGAAAGATAAAGAGTATATATTTATACGTATACTTGTAACTAAATTTTTATACAAAATAAACTTTGGTACTAAAAAACACTAAAGTTATATGTGATTTTTATAGAGAATGTTATAGAACCTCGTGGTAAGCGTAAAACTCAGAGGCTTGAGCCGCTGAGATATAAGCGACTCAAGCGACTTTAGTCGCCGTAATCTTTTGAATATTGCCACATAATTTATACATGGTGTGTTAGCATAATAGATGTAGTTGGTTAGGTCGAAACCAGTGATAATTTACGAGTTCAAAGTTAAAGGGAAAGACAGGCAATATCTTGCGATAGATGATGCTATTCGTACTAGTCAATTCATTCAAAATAAAGCTTTACGCTACTGGATGGATAACAAAAAGGTTGGCAAATACGACTTCAATAAATATTGTGCAGTATTAGCTGCTGAATTTTCCTTTGCTTCGGAACTCAATTCAATGGCTCGTCAATCTGCTGCTGAACGTGCTTGGAGTGCAGTTGCTCGGTTTTACGAGAATTGCAAGAAGAAAGTTAAAGGTAAAAAAGGATATCCAA
This sequence comes from Nostochopsis sp., assembly GCA_051172755.1. Classification (GTDB taxonomy): domain Bacteria; phylum Cyanobacteriota; class Cyanobacteriia; order Cyanobacteriales; family Nostocaceae; genus Pelatocladus. The sequence continues at coordinate 682,456 of JBMNDX010000002.1, forward strand.
AGTTTAAGAAAAACTGCCGTTCTGTTGAATACAAAACATCAGGATGGAAGCTTTCACAAACTCGTAAAGCTATAACTTTCTCAGATAAAAAGGGAATAGGAACCTTAAAGTTAAAAGGAACCTACGACTTGAACTACTACGACATCAAACAGATTAAGCGTGTACGATTAGTGCGTCGTGCTGATGGATATTACGCTCAATTTGCGGTTGATGTTGATGCTAGGGTTGAAACACAACCTACAAATCAAGTAGTTGGTATTGATTTGGGGCTGAAGTATTTCATTGCTGATCACAAAGGCAATGTAGAACAATCACCCCAGTTTTACCGCAAGTCTGAAAAACAATTAAACCGTGCTAATCGCAAAAAATCCAAGAAGTTCAGCAAGGATAAAAAGAAGTCTAAACAACGTCAATCTAACAACTACCACAAAGCGAAGATACGATATGCTCGGAAGCATTTAAGAGTAAGTAGGCAGCGAAAAGAGTATTGCAAGCGTGTTGCATACTCCGTCATCCAATCTAACGATTTGGTAGCTTATGAAGACTTAAATGTCAAAGGCTTGGTACGTAATCGTCATCTGGCTAAATCGATATCTGATGCTGGTTGGTCAACTTTTAGGTCATGGTTAGAATATTTTGGTCACAAATATGGGAAGGTCACAGTTGCTGTTCCTCCCCACAATACAAGCCAAAATTGCTCTAACTGTGGCTTGAAGGTGAAAAAATCTCTGTCTACCAGAACTCATGTTTGTCCACATTGTGGATATATCGAAGACAGAGATGTCAATGCAGCAATCAATATTTTGAGATTAGGACTCAGTACGGTAGGGCATACCGGAACTTACGCTTGGGGAGATTTGCCCTCTTGGGCAGTTGGGGTAACCCTGCTGTCTAACGGCGAGTCACTGAACCAAGAATCCCCGTCTCTTTAGACCGGGGAGTGTCAAATTTCTCTGTAAACACAACTTTAAATTCTATCTGAGCAAAAAAATATTTGAGTAGTCAAAAATACGGAGTCATCCGTGACGAAAACTCTAAATATTTGCTTTTTAATAATTATGACTAACTGCTATTGGCAAAAATTATCTAGTGGTGCAGCAATGCGGCTTTTATCTGTAGCATTGACTTTGATAGTTCTCAATTTTGCAGAACAAGCATTAGCACTAGGAAGAGGTAATAGTGGACCTCAAGTCACGAGTGTCCAGAGATGTTTGCAAAAGTTAGGATACTACAACGGGCCGCTCAACGGCAATTTTGGTCCCTTAACTGAGAATGCGGTCAAAAAATTTCAGCAAGCAAAGAAAATTTCTGTGATTGGCCAGGTAGGACCACAAACTCAGCGATCGCTACAAGCTGCGTGTCAATCTCAACAATCCAGGGGTAACACTAGCACTAGTAACGTCCTCAAGATAGGAAGTAGTGGTTCAGCAGTCACACAACTGCAAAAATCTTTGCGGACATTGGGTTATTTTAATGGCCCGATTACAGGTTATTTTGGTCAAGAAACACAACAAGCTCTGACTAGATTCCAGCAATCCCAAAGATTGCAAGCTGATGGTGTTGCTGGTGGAAACACTCTGCAAGTAATACGTACTAGTTTGCCATCAAGATCAAATAATGCTGTCCGTAGTAGAGTTGATAATTATCCCAATGCCTGGAATGAAGGTGATGCTGGATCGCAAGTATTACAATTACAAAGAAACTTATCACAGTTAGGTTATTTCCAAGCGACTCCTACTGGTAATTTTGGTTCTGTCACCAAAGATGCTGTCGTGCGTTTTCAGCGTGATCATGGACTCACAGCTAATGGAATGGTTGATGGACAAACTTGGACAGCAATATCCACAAACGCCAACTATGTAAATGTCAATAACTCAAATGCGAGCAACTTAAATGTCAATAACTCAAATGTGAACAACTCAAATGTCAATAACTCTGGTTGTTCACCAACAAGTGGTTTTATCTGTTTGGGTGAAAACAGTCCGCGCGTTATCGCTGTACAACAAAGTTTACGTCAACAAGGATTATTTAATCGGGATATTACCGGTTACTATGGCACTGAAACTAGAGATGCTGTAGCCCAATTTCAGCAAACTGCTAGACTCAATCCCACGGGAATTGTAGATTTTCAAACTTGGCAAGCATTAGGATTAACAAATAGCAACCCCACTGGAGTCCAAAATTCAACCGTTGATAATCGGTATGTGGTCATTGTACCAATTCGCGATGCCAATACTCTTGATCAAGTTCGTCAATTTGTACCCCAAGCTTTCACGATGCGATCAAAATTGGGAGAATATGTGAATGCAGGTGCATTTCGCGATCGCTCCGAAGCCGAAAAACGTTCTAGTCAGTTACGCGATCGCGGTTTTGATGCACGGGTAGAATATTTGTGAGTCAGAAAATAGATCTGCGGAGTGCGTAGGTAGTTCATAATAACTTGGCACTGCAAAAAGCTAGAGGCTAAAAAATCATGACTGAAGCTCGGATTGGAATTATTGGCGGTAGTGGTTTATACAAAATGGATGCCCTGAAAGATGTAGAAGAGGTGAAACTAGATACGCCTTTTGGCTCACCTTCTGATGCTGTAATCTTAGGGACTTTGGATGGAACACGAGTAGCTTTTTTAGCTCGCCATGGTCGTAATCACACGCTTTTACCTTCAGAACTACCATTCCGTGCCAATATTTATGCAATGAAACAGTTGGGTGTGGAGTATTTGATTTCAGCGAGTGCGGTCGGTTCTTTGAAAGCAGAAGCGAAACCATTGGATATGGTGGTTCCTGATCAATTTATTGATCGAACTAAAAATCGGGTTTCGACGTTTTTTGGCGAAGGAATAGTTGCTCACATTGCCTTTGGTGATCCAGTTTGTCATAATTTGGCTGGTGTTGTCGCCGATGCGATCGCTTCTCTCAATCTCCCAGATGTCACCCTACATCGTGGTGGTACTTATGTATGTATGGAAGGGCCAGCATTTTCTACCAAAGCAGAATCTAATCTATACCGCAGTTGGGATGCAACAATAATTGGGATGACAAATTTACCAGAAGCGAAGTTAGCACGAGAAGCTGAAATCGCCTATGCAACTTTGGCGCTAGTAACCGATTACGATTGTTGGCATCCAGACCATGATAGTGTGACAGTAGAAATGGTAGTAAATAATTTACAACGTAATGCTGTTAATGCCCAAAAAGCCATTCAAGAAATAGTGCGACGCTTGAGTGATAACCCACCACCTAGCGCTGCTCATTCAGCATTAAAATATGCAATCTTAACACCATTGGATAAAGTTCCAACAGCAACAAAAGAAAAATTAGGTTTGTTGTTGAAGAAATATATTTAATTTAGTCACAATCTCGCCCACAACTTAAGTGTGGGCTAATAGCAAAAACCCACTCAAGTGGGTTGAAATGATTAACAGCTTGAGCTTATTAAGTCTTAGCTTTGCGTTAATTCGTGGCGATTTGAAACGCAGGGGGACGCAAAGATAAACGCAGAGGGACGCTGAGTTTTGATGCCAAAATTTCGCTATTAATTTATGCAATTTTGTACTTAGATTTTTTCAGAAATTAAACCGGATTCCTATTAGTCTAATAATATTCATCGAATTCAAGTTAGTTTAAAAACCTAAATGTTACCAACAGATTTACTCCATCATCGTCAGAATGGAGAAGAAATTATTCCCAAGAGATTAAAACTTGATTCTAAACATATAGAGTTAGCCAACGAATTAATTGGTTCTTTTCAAGAATCATTAGGAAAGACTCAAGGCGCACTAGAACGTCAATTATTAGAATTAGAAGGTGACACAACTGATTATAAAGTCAAACGGGGTTTGGCTTATCTACTTAAAAGTGGTTTTTGTACATTTGAAGTAGTGAGTCCCCTAGAACCACAAATGTTAAGAGAAAGGGTGTTTGCTTTAGCAGCTAAGTCTGTTGCTAGCTCAGAATTAACACAAGTGACATTAAAAAATATAGCTGATAATTTAACTCAAGAACTCGAACGGGAAGTTTTACCACAGCAAGTCCGTGATGGATTATATGCTGATTTATCAGAGAATAAAATTCTCACGACTTTTGATGCACCAAAGCCGGAAAATTTATTACATAGATATAATTTATCGCAAGTGCAGGGAGTGTTTTATAAAGCTAGTAAATTAGTATTAAATGCTCATCGGAATGTTCCTGGTGAATACAAGCTTTTATTTCGCTATTTAAAATTATTTCAATTGATGGCATATATTGAGGGTGATGCCGACCACGGATTTACAATTACGATTGATGGTCCGACGAGTTTATTTAATCCTAGTACGCGATATGGTTTAGCGATCGCAAAACTAATTCCTGCTTTATTACATGTCACGAAATGGAGTCTTTCTGCTACCTTACAAGTCCGCGATTTTTATACTGAAGATTGGAAAACAGGACGTTTCACACTCAATTCTGAGTGTGGCTTAGTGACTCATTACCCACCCGGCAAACCTTACGATAGTATGATTGAAGCATCTTTTGCTGATAAGTGGGATGCACTGAAAAGTTGTTGGGTGTTAGAGCGAGAAGTTGATTTAATTCCTATTCCTGGTAGTGTGATGATTCCCGATTTTCGGCTAGTACATCCAGATGGACGCAATTATTTATTAGAAATTGTTGGTTATTGGCGACCGGAATATTTACAAAAAAAGTTTGCCCAAGTCCGACGCGCTCAGTGTGATAATTTGATTTTGGCAATTTCTGAACGTTTGAATTTGGATAAAGCCGGTGTGAAATTAAGTGATGTCCCCGCTAGAATAGTTTGGTTTAAAGATAAATTATTGCCGAAATCTATATTAGCCGTCATAGAATAAAATACACTGTTTGTAGTAAGCACTTTAGTGCTATTATTAAATCACTCGTGATTAAAGATTTTCTAGACGGATCGGGAATTTAAAACTAAGGCGAGCATCCCACTTTTTTGTCTGTCATTGCGAGCGCAACGAAGTGGAGCGTGGCAATCTCATCAACTGGTTCTTAGTGCGAGATTGTGGGATTTCTTCGTTGTCCCTCCTCGCAATGACAGATTATTGTTTTGCTACAAAATAAAAACTGGGATGCACCCGTAGCGAATTATATTCGCCGAGAATTTTTCAAACATCCTCTTAGCTTTGACACTAATCGATGGCGATCGCAGGCGGGTTTTTTGAACATTTGGGATGCTCCCAAACTAAGTGTGTCGAGCCAGGTCAAAGACTACTTGCACCAACCTCACTGGATCAATTGGCTTGGATATATGATGCTGGAAGCCTTCGCTTAAAGCCCTTTGGTGGTCTTCAAATCTAGCATAGGCTGTTAGAGCGATCGCTGGAATTTGTCCCCCTTTTTCGGGTGGTAGAGAACGAATCTGCTTGAGTAGAGTATAGCCATCGACATCAGGCATTCCAATATCGCTGACTAAGACATCCGGTTGAAACGATTCCAGGGAGGCTAAAACTTCAGCAGCAGATGCAACGGTCAGAACTTCGACACTGTATTGAGTAAGTAATACTGTGAACAATTCACGCGCATCAGGCTCATCATCAACGATCAGGACTCGAATCCCTGTCAAATCGAGTTCTTGCTCTGACAACTCATGTGTCGAAGTCATTTGTGGCTTTATATCTAGTAGGGGTAATCGAACTGTAAACGTCGCTCCCTGGCCTTCTCCAGGACTATCAGCACAGATGCTTCCTCCATGAGCCTCAACTAAATACCGAACGATCGCTAACCCCAATCCTAACCCCCCATACTTACGAGTAATGGAGGCATCTTCTTGCTGAAATGACTCAAAAATATATGGTAGAAAGTCAGGTTTAATACCTTTACCTGTGTCACTGACGATAATGTGTGCCTGATCATCGACTCGCTCTAGTCGGATTTCTACCCGTCCTCCTTTGGGGGTAAATTTGATGGCATTGGAAAGCAAGTTCCAAACTATCTGTTGCAGGCGGATAGAATCTCCAGAAACTTGCCCAATATTTGGCAGTAGCGGATGCAACAAAATTGATTTGCAAACAGCTGCTGTCCTTACGGTGTCGATCGCCGCTTCAATGACAAATACCAGATTCACAGGAGCAGCATCTATCTTGAGTTTACCGCGCAGAATCTTAGCCACATCCAGCAAGTCATCAATCAGTTGAGTTTGTAATTTCGCGTTGCGTTCAATAGTGGCTAAGGCTTCAGCCGTTTTGGTTTCATCAAATTTGCGGGTTTGCAGCAGTTTTGCCCAGCCCAGAATGGGGTTGAGAGGCGATCGCAACTCATGAGAGAGAATTGCTAAAAACTCATCTTTGATCCGATTGGCGCGTTCGGCTTCGGATCTAGCTAATTGCTCCTCTTCTAACAGGCGATCGCGTTCTTGTTCTGCTTGCTGGCGCTCAGTGATGTCGGTGTTTGTGCCAAACCAACGCAAGACTCTACCCTGCTGATCACGAATGGGAATTGCCCGTGAGAGAAACCAACGAAACTTCCCATCCTGTCCTCTTAAAGGAAAAGTGTCTTCCCATAACTCCCCTGTTTCAAAGCAGTGGGAAATGTTTTGAACGACCCGATCAACATGTTCAGGGTGGTGTACTTTTTGCCATCCCCACCCCTGCATTTCCTCTAGGGTGGTGCCAGTGTACTCAAACCAGCGTTTATTATACCAGAATATCCAGCCGTTTTCGTCTGCCATCCAGGCGAATTGCGACATATTATCTGCCAAGGTACGGAAGCGCTCTTCGCTTTCCCGCAGGTCTTCTTCTGCGTGTTGACGGTAGGTAATGTCTTCAGCAATACCTGCAAATCTGTAAATTTCTCCTGCTTCGTCTCGAAGCGGAAAACAGCGATCGCGAACCCAGCGAATACTACCATCGGCTAAGATAATGCGGTACTCTTGATCAAATTGACCTGCGACTGCTTTTTCTTGAAACGCTCTGTCGGTCGATTCTCGATCCTCTGGGTGAATATGCTCAACCCAGGTGTTCTGATCTGCATACAATTGGTGGGGGTTTAATCCCCACAGGTGTTCGTAGGCAGGGCTGACATAACTGACTCGGTTTTCGGACACTTCTTTGATCCAGAAAACCAAATCAATATTTTCTGCAAGCTGGCGAAAGCGTTCTTCGCTATCCTGCAAAGCTTCGGCTGACCGTTTGCGTTCCGTGATATCGATATTATTGCCTGCCATCCGCATCGGTTGCCTATTCTGGTCATAGAACACCTTCCCCTTACTTAACGCCCAGCGAATTGTGCCGTCGGGATACACTACCCGAAATTCAATTTCATAGTCTTCGCCGGTGGCGACAGCATGATCAATGGCTCTTAGGACGCGATCGCGATCATCGGGGTGCAGTCGCTCTGCAAACATCTCGAAGGAGCCGTCAAACTCCCCTGGATCGAGTCCAAATAAGCCTTCCAGGTTATCTGACCAGGAAATTTGTCCCGTCTGGATGTTCCAGTCCCACGTTCCTATACCAGAAGCTAGCAGTGCCACTTGTAGCCGTTCTTCGCTCTCCCGTAGTTCTGCTTCTACCCGTTTGCGCTCAATGAGTTGATTGTGTGCCTGTTGATACAGTTCCGCCTGCCTCAACGCGATGCTCACTTGGATTGCTAGTTCTTTGAGCAAGTCAATCTCCAAGGGCTGCCATGATCGAGGAGATGCACACTGATGAGCAATCAGCAATCCCCAGAACTGATTGTCGTGTAGAATTGGCACAACCAGATTCGCTTGCACTTGAAACTGAGCCAACAATTCAACGTGGCATGGCTCAATACTGCCATCCTGAATATTAGATATTGCGGTTGCCCAACCCTGGCGATAGCGTTGGATATAATTCTCAACAAAGTTGGTATCGTAGCTCACAGGTTCCGGCTGATAGTGTCCAAGATATTTCTCAGCAAGGCAGGGATCGTAAATAGTGGAACAAAGCAGCGATCGCCACTCTGCTCCCACCGATTCTGCTACTATCGTGCCGCTACCGTCAGGTTTTAACCGAAAAACTAAAACGCGATCGCTCTGGAGAAACTGCCGCACCTCAGTCACCGTCGTTTGCAGAATTTTCTCTAGTTCTAAGGTTTGATGGAGCTTTTGAGTAATATGCGATACTAAGCGCTCTCGTTCGATACGCTGTTGCAGTTGAGTGCGTAGCTCCACTGCTTCAATTGCCCTATTTACTGCCAGTTGTAGCCCTTCCGGGGTGATTTGCTCCTTGACCAGATAATCTTGTGCGCCCGCTTTCATCGACTGCACCGCGATCGCCTCACTCCCAAACCCCGTCACCATAATTACAGGTAAGCAGGGTTGTTGCGTGGAGGGTTGTAACCGAGCCAGAAATTCTAATCCATCCAAGTCTGGTAATCGATAATCGAGTAATACGGCATCGGGTCGGTGTTGTTCCCACAGTTCTAGTCCTTCCTCCCCCAAACTGGCTTCTAAAATGGTATAGGAATACTCGCGATCAGGCAGCAAACACCGCCGATAAAATTCTTGGTCTTCTGGTGAGTCATCGACAATTAAGAGGGTGCGCGTAGTTTTACTCATGATTAATCATCCAGATGATCGAGAAGCATCATTACCTAATTCGGAGAGAAGGCTCCTCCCATACTGTACACAGGAAAGCGGCGAGATGAATCAAGAGTTAAAACTGCCACCTTCTGCGACCAATGCAAAGCCAGAGAGTGATTAACAAGCAGGACGATGTTACTGGTCGGTACTTTCCACGCCGCACTACCTCTCAAATGGTTGTTTAACGGCTTGGTTACGCTAAAATTTAAAGTCTTGAGACAATTATCCTAAAATCTAAGCGTACTTTTGTACTATTATGTTTGGTTTGCAATGGGCAATCAATAGAGAATATGGCGAGACCAATCGAGCGAATTGAACGGGATCTTGCAGCTTTAGAAGAAGCGATCGCCGCGATCGCTAAAGAACTCCAATCCACTTACACCACTTATTTAAACACTTTGGGGCAAGCTGTACAGCAGCAGTTGATTCTGGCGGCTTATCACCTGTGTACTCAAGGGTATTCGGAAAACTTTCTTAAATTAAGCTTGAGTCAGCGACAAAATTTGCAGCAGTCGATCCGTAAGCTAGGTAAACAGTCAACTGAACAGTTGCTAGCTCTAGTAAATGGGGAGGAAGAAAAGCTACAACAGCCGCAGGACGAGGAAAGTGACGAAATCCTCGACGAATGGAATCAGGATGCTCCTGAGATTAATTTCTTTACAACAGTAACTAATATCAAAACTGAGCAAGACGAAGGAGACGAAGAAGACGAAGAAGACGAAGAAGACGAAGAAAACGAAGAAGACGAAGAAAACGAAGGAAACGAAGAAGACGAAGATACAAATTTCTCCTCTTTAGCTGCTTACCCAACTTTTCCCACTTCTGCAAACCCGATAGAACTAGCAAAATGGCAACAGTTCCTAGAGAGAGCCACACAATATACTCTCAAAAGAATTTCTCATGAGGCTAATGTCCTCCTACAAAAAGGCAAAATCTTACCTCAAAAATTACCAGAACCGACTTTAGAATCAATAGGTTCAGAAGCTTCTGCGCAGATAATACCAAGTCCACCCAATCTAATGAGCTTGGTGATCGAAATTGAAAATGAGCAACAATCAGAAGAGTCTGGCTTGACAAGGTTCATGGCTATTAATCTGCGTCTTGTCGAGATTGAATTTGCTGACACCAAACTTTCATCTGAGCGCAAACAGGTTCGCAATATTTTAGCGCAGTTAAATAAACTTGGGTTAGAGTTTCAAAAAAGACTGCGGGAACGTTCAGTAGCTGAAGCTGAAGCTGCATGGCGTGCTAGTTGGTATGAAGATTAGTTTTTTGTCATTTGTTTAAAACCAATGACCAATGACCTAGACGCTTTAGCGGCTTCTCGTAGAGTATGACCAATGACCAATAACCAATGACTATCGATAAACCAGACTGGATAAGATTGCAAAAAGCCCTAGCAATAGAAGAAGAACAGGGGTTTACTGATTTGGTCGGTAGACAATACCGCTTCAGCGAATTTCTTACCTTAACTTTCGGCAAATTTCCGGCTAATTTACCAAATCATGAACGCCGCCGATGGCAACAACTAGCGGCTCAATTTTCTAATTATCCAAATCTGGGACTTGAAGATAGACAAAACTTAATATTGGAAACTAGTAATTATCTTTATCAACTCGAACAGCAGGAAGAGGAGACGCTTACACGGGGACAGGGAGGATACGGAGGACAAGGAAGTAATGTTTCTTCCTCGTCTTCTGCTTCTAAATCTAAAAAACTAAATCCTAAATCTCCAATCGTCGCGGAGGTAAGTCGTACTTTAGCGCCAAAGCTGGAGCAAAAATTAAAGGATTTACCGGAAATTGGATTAGTAAAGGCGGAAAAGTTAGCACGTCTTGGTTTATACAGTGTGCGCGACTTGCTGTTTTACTATCCTCGCGATCATATTGATTATGCGCGTCAGGTCAGTATTAGTGAATTAGACGCTGGTGAGACAGTGACGATAGTGGCAGCAGTGAAAAGTTGCAATTGTCGTACCAGCCAAAAGAATCAAAAATTAACAATTTTAGAACTGGTACTGCGGGATAATACTGGCAAGATCAAAATTAGCCGTTTTTTTGCGGGTACGCGCTTTACTAGTCGCGCTTGGCAAGAAAGTTTAAAACGCCGCTATCCGGTTGGTAGTATTGTGGCGGCGTGCGGGTTGGTGAAAGGAACTAAATATGGTCTAACTCTAGAAGATCCAGAACTAGAAGTTTTGGCTAATCCAGGTGATACGATTGAGTCATTAACTATTGGGCGAGTAGTGCCTATTTATGCCCTGACTGAAGGAGTCGGCGCAGATTTGGTGCGACAGGCGATGGTTGCGGCTTTACCAACTGCGGCGCATCTGAAAGATCCTCTACCCAGTGGTTTAAGAGGGAAATATGGGTTGATGGAATTGAAAGATGCGATCGCCAATATCCATTACCCCTCAGATAGCGACAGTTTACAACATGCCCGTCGCCGCCTTGTCTTTGATGAATTTTTTTACCTGCAATTAGGTTTACTGCAACGCCAACAGCAAGCAAAGCAAATTCAAACTAGCGCTGTGCTTGCACCCAGAGGTGAATTATTAGAACAATTTTATCAAATATTGCCTTTCAAATTAACTAACGCCCAGCAACGAGTTATCAATGAAATTCTCAACGATTTGCAAAAGTCAGTTCCGATGAATCGTCTGGTACAGGGTGATGTTGGTTCTGGGAAAACGATTGTCGGTGTAGTTGCTATCCTGGCTGCGATTCAATCTGGGTATCAAGCCGCACTCATGGCTCCTACAGAAGTATTAGCAGAACAGCATTACCGTAAGCTAGTTAGCTGGTTTAATTTACTGTATTTGTCAGTAGAATTACTGACAGGATCGACAAAAATTGCAAAACGACGACAAATTCACGCTCAGTTAGAAACAGGAGAATTATCTCTATTGGTGGGAACTCATGCTTTAATTCAAGACCCTGTTAATTTTAATCGTTTGGGTTTAGTAGTAATTGACGAACAACACCGTTTTGGGGTCGAACAACGAGCTAAGTTACAGCAAAAAGGTGAGCAACCTCATGTATTAACAATGACAGCCACACCTATTCCTCGGACGCTGGCGCTGACAATTCACGGCGATTTGGATGTGAGTCAAATTGATGAATTACCACCAGGACGGCAAAAAATTCAAACTACAGCCTTAACGAGTCAGCAGCGCCCCCAAGCTTACGATTTGATGCGGCGGGAAATAGCCCAAGGACGACAAGTTTATGTAGTTTTACCCTTGGTAGAAGAATCAGAAAAATTGGATTTGCGATCGGCTGTCGAAGAGCATCAAAAGTTACAAGAAAGCGTGTTTCCTGAGTTTCAGGTTGGGTTGTTGCATGGTCGCATGAGTTCTGCTGAAAAAGACGAAGCAATTAGTAAATTTCGCGACAATGAAACTCAAATTTTGGTTTCTACTACTGTTATAGAAGTTGGCGTAGATGTACCTAATGCTACAGTAATGCTCATAGAAAATGCGGAGCGCTTTGGCTTATCGCAACTGCACCAGCTACGCGGACGTGTTGGTCGAGGTGCAGCACAATCCTACTGTTTACTGATGAGTAGTTCTAGAAGCGCTGATGCTCAACAACGGCTAAAAGTATTGGAACAATCCCAAGATGGCTTTTTTATCTCCGAAATGGATATGCGGTTTCGTGGTCCCGGTGAAGTACTAGGAAAGCGTCAATCAGGTGTGCCAGATTTTACATTGGCTAGTTTAGTTGAAGACGAAGAAGTATTAATACTAGCGCGACAAGCTGCGGAAAAAGTAATAGAAATAGATGTAACTCTGGAGCGTTGGTATTTGATGAAAGAAGAATTAAAGTATCGGTATGAGCGGTTGATGGGTGGAGCGATTTTGACTTAGGAATTTGGATTAAATAAATAGGACTTACGCATGGTCTTGCGATTCAATATTTTTCACATATAACGATCGCGATAGTAAGCCAAAATTTGTTCCACTCTTTGCTGACTAACAGAACCAAAGTCAGGAGAAACTGAAATCCATAAACCAGCAATTTGGCTTTGATTGTAATCAAACTGTGGGGAAGATTGGGGAATCAATTCTACTTCCACTCCTTCTACTTGCCGCAGATGAGCCGCTACTTCGCGATAAACTGCCAGAGGTAAACCAGTAAATTCTACCTTTTGTTTTGTCTTCATTTTTATTTAGCTAGTTCCGACAGAAGCCCCACTCTAGTTTAGCCTCTTAGGTAGCGCTGACTGAACTGCGTACACCAGCGTAAATAAAAATATAACTCTTCTTACACCCCCACACCCATTTTCAAGCGAGGTAGTTCATGAAGAGCCAATATTAACCAGATTTGAGGCTGGTGATGCTGTTGAAAGAGGATTACCAGTGGTGGGTGTTGTCGCCGTTGGTGGACTGCTAGCAGGTGCTTCACCAACCATTCTGCTAACTTCAATACCATATTGTTCCAAAATTATAATCGGTTCTGAACCTTCGTTCATTTCAATACGTTTGATTAAGACTCCGTTTGCTAGTCGTTGTCCTGCTTGTACGTAACGGCTAGTTGGTTCATTTGGTACTTTGATAATAGCTTGGGGTTGATTCCCAACCATAACCACACCACTCACAAAAACAGCCTTGGCTAAATCTGGTTGTGGTGGTGGTGGTAATACAGATGCTAAACGTTGCTCAGGAACAACTGAGGGTATGAATTTAGGTAAGACAGGAGTTAATTTTGGAAGATTTTTGTTGGAAACTGCTTTATTGATATTGTTTTCTGATTTATTTAATTTTGCACTTAACACTACACTGCTTTTTTGCGGTGTTCTTGTCGCTATTAATTTACCTCTAGTGTTGGTAATTGGTAAAGGCAGTAATCTGGGGACAGTCCGCATTCTGGTAGTAGAATTCGTCAGTTCTAGCGGAGATTGTCCAACAATTTGAGCAAATGGGTCATTACGTCCTTTTGAGACAATATCTATCCGTGCTTTCGCATTTGTGGGTTGAATCAAGCCAGCAGAAGCAGAAGTGACCGAAGTTGCTTTTGGAGGCACTACAGGGTTATTAAATGATTGTGCTGGTGGTTTTTGTGTTTTTGCTGGTGTCTTAGGCGGTGGTATTGGATTACTAGATTGTTGTTCACCTTCAGAAGCACAAGAGGCGATCGCTAAAACAGAAATGGCTGCAACTAATATTTTTAAATTTATACCCATCAGCCCCTCTCTTTCAACAGAAAAAAATTATGTATCAAATTCAACATGCCTATTAATTAAAGCTAGTGTGACATCTGATACCGTTATAACCCAACTTTTGGCATTTAATCCTCTGCGACACTCATTGATTGTTTCAACAGATCCAGCCCTTTTTTGACTCTGCGAGAAACAGTAACAACACTAATACCTAGCTGCTCTGCTACTTGTTTTTGTGTTAAATCGTGTAAAAACACAAATTCCAAGACTTCACGGGTACGTTTCTCGAGCTGGAACAACGCTTGTTGCAAGCGAATTTGATCTTCTTGTGCTAGCTGAAAACTACGATAGCGATGATCAACAACCAACTCTCCCAAGCAAGTAGATCCCTCTTCTCCATCCTGGACTGGTACATCCAAGCTTAAAGGAGCGCGATTTATCCATGCTAATTTAATTTGCTGCCATTCCTGAGTAGAAATTTCCAGCGCTGCGGCTAATTCTGCGTCGGTTGGTTGGCGATTGTATTTTTCCTGCAAAGAACGTGAAACTCCTATAGCCTGCTGTTGCAGTGCTAGGTAGCGTCGGGGAATTCGTACAGTAACACCTTTATCTCTGAGATAATGTTGAATTTCCCCCCTAATGTAGGGAATGGCAAAAGAACTGAAGGCATGACCTTTAGAAATTTCAAATTTTTCAATTGCTCGAATTAGACCCAGACAGCCGACTTGGAGTAAATCTTCATAATTTTCATGGCACTGGTTTATCCAATAGTGAGCTTCTTTTCTCACCAGTCCAAAATTGAGTTTTACCAGTTGATTACGAACATTTGCCGAACGAGATTGCTGATATTCTCGTAGCAACTGTAAGATTTCATGCTTCAGTTCATGGGTGAGTGTAGTTGGCATAGCACCGTTTTGTTTTTCTTGGCAAACAAACAGTCAAATATTCACTGCTAAACCAAGCTCCAATTGTGCATGTCGTGCATTTTAAAGATTTCAATCAAAATACGGACAGGTCAACTAACTCCCATAGCAAACACAAAGAATTGTGATGGAAGTGTCTGCTATTAGGAGTATGACAATGGAGACTGGATTTAAATCAGCGAAAAGAGTTATTAGTTAGTCAACTTTGGTATGACCTAAAGTTTTTTCAAACACATACAAAACATATAAAATTTTTTACCTTAATTCAAACCGAAATTGTACTTAATTTAAGTAAGTAAGCATAATAATGACGTATATATAAAAACCTAATTTCCAGAGACAGCAATTAGATCAAGAAAATTTTGATGAGAAAAAATACTTAAATAAAATCACCCTTGTAGACACATGTCATAAGGGTGATTAGGGATTAGCTATTGCGATCGCCATAAAGACCATAGCAATCTAGCCTTCTTGAGTTTCACTCAAGTTTTGTACTGAAAATCATTTAGCTACGAGCTTGTTCCAAGCGAGCGTAGAAGATACCACGAACTTTCACATCTTTAGGCTCACCAGCACCTAAATCAGTGTCAGAAGGTTGGTCGCTCTCAAAAGTACCCGCAATTTCACCACTAGAACTATCTACTTTGGCTATAGAGAGGGAAATTTTACCGTTAAGAACATCAGCACGCTTAACATTAGCCCGAAGAAGCTCTTCATCATCAGATTGAGCAGGGAGAGCCACAGCATTGTCATAACCACTGGCGACACCACGACCTTTAGGATCTAAGAAGGTAGCACCACGATAAGAAGGAACTCTAAAAGCACCTTCAAAATCTGTTGAGGTATTAATGCTGGTCATACCAGGTTGTGACTGAGCAACTAAACCTTTGATGGTAAACAAGAAAGGTACTCGCTCACCTCCAGGTAATTGCACGGTAGTAGCTTGGAAGTCAAAGCCATCTTTTTCCACAAAGGTCAGGCTACCATCAGAATTAATCTTTAGATCGCCTTCGATTTGATCCAACGAATAGGTCTTGCGAGTTACTAATTTACCTGCAACAAATTCGGCTTTTTGACGCTTATTAGCAGGTTCTTCTCTTACAAAGAAATTGGTTGGTTCTAAGCAAAGTTCTTTTATGACGTAGGATTGGCTAGCATCAATGGGAATAGAACCACGACTCGTTTCTGTGAGTTGGGGACATTTGTTAGCCAGACCAGTTCCTTTTATTTGATCATAGGTGAGTAAATCCGTACTACCAGCAGTAGGACCCTCACTACAAGCAGTCAGTAACCCCAAGCACAAAGCCAAGAGTGCAACAATTACAGCGCGAAACCTCATGGTCAACCTCAATGTCAAAAATTGATATCTTAAGTTGTAAAACTGCAACTAAATCAAAGTTTTACTTGTTAAGCCTGAATCTTCAAACATCAGACTAGCCAAGACACAACATCCAATGAGGAAAGCATCTTAAAGACAAGCAAAAACTAGCAGTTTCATTTTTGGCGGCATTTGGTTAAAGTTAGGGTGTGTTTATGGATGAGTACACCCCGATACACAATAACTTGAGCAAATTCCTGGAAAGAAGATACTGTTTTGACCTTTGGACGGCTTTGTCAAGTTGTAAACAACTGTAATATGATTACTACAACTTGTTTAGGTGATCACCCACTGTCCGTGAGTCTGCCAGTATTTTTACTTTCGCGGTATCGACTTTGTCGTTTTGTGATATATGTGCCGCCACTACATACAGCCCATATTTTTATGGGGGATCATCAGCCAGATCATACGATTTTTTTTAACTCAAAATCAAAGCGATCTCAGATTTACCATGTATTTATCAAAAATACTGAGATCGCATTTAGCTACCCAACAGGCTGTGCTTAAGTATCTCTAGTGTAGCTAAGAGTTCAGAAAAACACGCTTTGTATAAGTTAATGGGGATCGAATCATCATTAAATCGTCAGATCAGTGATGAGATGAATTGCTGAAATAGTTAAAATATCTCCGGTAAATTTGAGTTGACCTAATTTATAGAAGCTGACATGAATCAAGGCAAAATTTTTGACTCAGAGAAATTATCTTGTAAATTACAAGACATCGTTAGCGTAGTACATGATGCAGCAGCATTTTGTCAAGGAGATACTATCGCTCTTTTGGCTTTATTAAGACAGTTGGAAGAATTACACCGAGAGATTCGAGATGGAGCTTTTCAGAATAATTTGCCTAATAATCGTCAAGCACTGTACTCATTACTGAAAGATATTGAGTCAGAGGGTGGTTGGCCTTACATAGAGCGGATGAGACTGCAACAATTTTTAGCACATTTGCCACCAGATGCTGCTTCTGAACAGGAAATGTAGGTCTTTACTCAACAATATGCGATCGCCAACTTCAATAGGTTAATTAGTGTATTAGTTTTTGACACCATAACAGAGGGAGCGATCGCGTTGATCGACGTTGCGATTATACCGAAGGTAGTCACTTACCCAGTTACAACCATGCACTAGTAGGTCATTCATATCTAAATTCCATAAGATGATGGTGTTGTCATTACCAGCTGATGCTAATGTTTGACTATCGGGACTAAAACTAACACTCAATACCGGAGCATGATGTCCATTGAGAGTTTTGATCAATTTGCCATCATGACTCCAGATTTTCACTGTGCTATCCCAACCAGCAGCAGCAAGAATCTCGCCATTGGGGCTAAAAGTTACAGAGTTAACACTATCGCTGTAGCCCTTTAACAAGGTTTTCAATAATGTACCGTCAGAACGCCATAGCCTCACGGTATTATCCCAGCTAGCAGAAGCTAGTAAATGATCAGTGGGACTAAAACTTACACCCAAAACCCAACTACCATGAGGTGAAAAAGTTTTTAACAAAGTACCGTCTCGTCGCCAAAGTTTCACCGTTTGGTCATCACTAGCTGAAGCAAGAATTTGACCATTCGGGCTAAAACTGATGCTATTTACCCAACCCTGGTGTCCTAATAAAGTTTTAACCAAGCGACCTTCACGATTCCAAAGTTTCACGCTCCGATCTTTACTAGCTGATGCTAATAACTCTCCGTCTGGGCTGAAACTAACACTCATGACACTATCACTATGTCCTCGTAGGGTCTTGAGTAGATGACCATCTAGCCCCCAAAGTTTCACGGTTCTGTCATAACTCCCTGAAGCCAACATCTGATCTTGCGGGTCAAAACTTACACTAGGAACTCTATCAGTGTGTGCAGCTAGAGTTTTATATAAGTGAGTTTTACCACTCTTGAGTTCACGTTGCCAGAGTTTGACTGTGTGATCCTTACTACCAGAAGCTAACATTTTGCCATCACGACTCCAACTCACACTCAAAACTCGGTCTGTATGACCTTGAAGGACAGGTAATCTGAAGGCATTTAGACTCCATAATCTTACTGTTTTGTCATAACTAGCCGATGCCAATAGCCTATGATCAGGACTGAAAGCTACACTGACAACTGCATCGCTGTGTCCTTTGAAAGTTTTGTAAGGTTGATTTTCCAATTCGCCTTTTTCATTGATTTTCCACAGATATACAGTGTTGTCATCACCGGCACAAGCTAACTGTTCACTATCAGAACTAAAATTGAGATTCCAAACAGTAGTATTATGCTGTTGTAAAGTTTTGTAAAGACGAAAATCATAACTATCTTTACCACTTTTACCCGAACGTCGCCAAAGCTTGACTATTTTGTCTCGACCTGATGTTGCTAGTATTTGACCGTTAGGGCTAAAAGCTAGGGTTGTTACTCCTTCTTGATGTGCTAACAAAGTTTTCAGTAGTTTACCGTCGCGTCGCCAGATTTTAACTGTTTTGTCGTCACTAGCTGAGGCTAGAAATTGACTATCAGGACTAAAGCTGACCCAATTCACCCAACCTTGATGTCCCCGCAATGTTTTGATTAATTTTCCATCTCGACGCCATAGCTTGACATTTGTATCTTTACTACCTGTAGCTAATAATTTGCCATCTGGGCTGAAATTAACGCTGAAGACCCAATCTGTGTGTCCTTGGAGAGTTTTTTCGGGTTGGGGAAAAAATATTCCTGTGATTGGATGACGACGCCAAAGTTTAACTGTTGTGTCGCGACTAGCAGAGGCTAGAGTTTGACCATCAGGACTAAAGCTTAGACCAGTGATTGCATCGCTATGATCATTAAGAGTTTGGATTAACGCACCCTTAGGATGCCATAACTTGATTGTGCGATCGCGGCTACCTGATGCCAATAATTTGCCATCGGGGCTGAATGCAATACCCCAAACAATATCATTATGTCCCTCTAGCCGATTGACCTCGGTAACTCCGTATACTGCCTGCTGTAAAGCGGTTACTACCCGCATCCGGGTCTCTGGTTGTACTCCATTTGCTTGTTTGAGTTTCCGCCATGCTCGTAAACTTTCCAGAAGAGAATCAAGTTCTTTATTGGAAGCAAATAAAGCTTCTGAAGAGGCAGTGATCGCACTAATTTTCAAATTAGTCTCGCTACGTTCTGCTCGCATTGTTTCGCGAATAGCTGCTCTTTTTTGTAAGTTAGCTTGCCACCATAACCCTGCAATTGCTGTTGACATAATTGCCAATACCACACCTGCAATACGTGCTTCTCGCAGTCGTCTTTGTAAAACTAAATTCAGTTTTTCTTGACTGACTTTTTGGGCTACTTCAGCTCTGGTTTTTTCAAATCTGACTTTGGCAAGTTCAGCAACTATGCCAATGTTATTTTTTTGACGAATTGGTTCTACTAAGTAATCATGAACTAATTGATAGCGATCGCCTGATTCTTCTCGAACTCGCAATACTAATCCACTACCCACCAATATGTCTAAAATCATTTCTATATTGGTGATAGGGTGGTAGAGATTTCGGGATGAAGTGATAGTTTTACCCGTACCTTTATCTCCCGATGTCCCTACCTCCCCGTCTCTTTCTTTAATCAGTGCAGTTACTAATTCAGCTTTTGTTTTAATCGGTCGTGTACCTTTTTCATCAGTTAACTCAAACAATAATTTCCAACTTAACTGTTCGTTTTCCTGACCACAATCTTTGATTACTTCTTCTAACCAACGCTGGACTAATTTCTTAGAGCCACCACAACGTTTATACTCTTCAATAGTAGTAATATTTTCTGTTTGTAGTTGGGCGCAGACTATTTGTAATTCAATCGGATGTACTTCTTCAATATCTCCTGCTAAATCATTTACTATTTGGTTGATTAATTCATGACCTAATCCATAATAAGAACGTTGATTGAGACTTTGAATAACAGCAATTGCATCTTTTTTAGAAAATTTTCCTAAATAGTAGCGAATATCTTTATCCAGGATATTTTTGTTAATTACATCTAAGTCATAACCACGAGCATTATTTTGATTACAAAAACGTTCTAAATCTAATAAGTAATGCAGACAATCTTCTCGCAATGATAAAATAATTTTAACAAAAGCAATATTTAAACATTCACTAAAGAATTGGTAAAATTCGGTTCTAGCTAAGGCATTTCTATTAACAAAGAAAAATTCTTCAAACTGATCAAAAATCAAT
Source organism: Nostochopsis sp. (assembly GCA_051172755.1). Taxonomy (GTDB): domain Bacteria; phylum Cyanobacteriota; class Cyanobacteriia; order Cyanobacteriales; family Nostocaceae; genus Pelatocladus. The sequence goes on from JBMNDX010000002.1 coordinate 702,664, forward strand.
ATAATAGTATAATGACGATCAGCTAATAATTTTAATTTCTCGATAATAAGATTGTGAGAAAACTCACTATGAGTAGTGGTTTCTGTTTGGGCGATCGCTTGGTTTAAACTATGTCCTAAACTTGTTTGCCAATCTGTATAAACAGACAAGATAATCTGTAAAGGATTACGTTCTCCGATGATTGTTTGTTTTAAAGCTGGTAATAAACCAGCTTTGAGAATTGAGCTTTTACCAACACCACTAGGCCCATGAATCACCGTGAGTTTACAGTCTGCACGGGTAATTCTTTCAATTAAGCGATTAATATCTTGCTGTCTTCCAGAAGCGGCTATTTCTTGAGCAATTTCTTCGGGAAAGTTTGTGCTTGTTTTTGAGTGTAAGGCTGAATTAATTCTGTAACGTTGTGGCTGTAGTTGACTAGCACCAATAAAGGCACGAAAGCCATACTGATGCTCAATTTGAATTTTTTCTTGTTTGAGATTAAATGCCTCTAAGTAGTCATGGCCTTCAACAAAGTATAGCGATCGCAATTCATCCACAATTTCTAAGTACAGCGATGGCTCATACTGTGGTTCACAAACAATCTTTGCCCACTCTAGATTATTGACTGCTTCTTCCCACTCTCCCATCTGTCGCTGTGTCCGCCCTAGTAAAAGCAGATGAGAACTTTCTTGTTGACGGGAAACTTCTAGTGCTTCCTCAGCAATAGAAAGCGCGGAATTGGCTAATTCATGGGCAGCTGTCCAATTTGACTCAGAAGCAGCCACAGCAGCTAAAAAACCATAGTCTTGTGCTACTTGTACTTCATCACCATAGACTCGATGCAATTCTAGAGACTTGAGAGCTAATTCTTGCAAATCTTGCCAAGCTTGTAAACGTTGCAACATTTCGCAAGTTGGCAAAATGAATTTGGCTACTAAATCTTGTCTTTGTGCTTTTTCTAGAACTCCTAGACATTGCCTAAACCAAAAGAGTGCGTCTTGCCAATACCTTCTGTTGAGCGCAGGACGTAATTCAGCCATCCGACGATAGCACAGTCCTTGGTGAAAGAGTACAACGGCCTGTCTCAGTAGTGAGCGATCTGTAGAAGACATGGAGAAGTTATCCATGTTCTCTTCCTGTTCCCAAAGCTCTAAACTGTGCTGAAAATAATCTAAAGCTTCTTCAATTTCGTCATTAGCATAGCGATCGCGTCCCAAGACAAATTCGAGACTTGCTGTTAATTCTGGTTCTAATTTCACACCATAACGTGTTTCCAAATCATGACGTGCTGACTCTATTTCATGACGTTGCTGAGATTTAGGATCTAAATCAAGGGCAGCATTAGATAAAAACTGTTCTGCTCCTGCTGCTAAAATATTCGCAAATAAAGATTCTGTCTGCTGTTTAATTAGAGCAATCAAATCTTCTTTTGCCATTTCAAATTTAATTGTAGTTGCTGCCCAGCTCTTAAAATCAGGTGCTAATCTCGACAGCAATGTTGCCACTTCGTCTGTAAGCCACAAGATCACGGGAAAAGGAAAACTATCACCATAGATATCTCGTGCTTGGTTGATACCAATTAATAAGTCTTCCAAAGCACTGACTGTCTGTAGACCGAAAACCATCACAGCAGATGGTAAACAATCTGTAATCACAGCAGGATTATCTAAAAATAGTTCTGAAACAATAGTGGCATGTAGAGCAGTGGATGAAGTCGAAAGAAAAACTTCTCGTAAGTAGATATCTTTAGTTAAAGAACGGAGGTTCTCTAACATTTGTTCGCATAGTTGACTGTAATTGCATCGCACTAAAATTAGAGCAAATTGACCTTTGGAAAGTGCGATCGCCCGGATCAACCTTTGCACAGAACGCTGATTTTCGCTGGCGTTCTCAGTAGCTGTGAATTTCCGCTCTGTCATCCGATTTTGGATTTTGGATTACTTTTCAAGAAGCCGCTATCGCGTCTATGGATTTTAGAAAACGTCAGAAATAGTTATGATTTGTGAATAAGTCTGCTTTGTTGCCAAGCGAGGATTTTTTCTGTTTCCGCTAATGCTGGACTAATACCAAACCAGCGCCCTGTAGTGTCACGGTATTCAAAGACAAACATACTGCGTAGCAATGTCTGGTAATCAGATTCGCCTTTGACACTCTGTTGATTAACTACTTCTAATAGCAATTCCCAAACTTGTTCATCAATTGCTAATAGCAGGTCATCACGATAGTCTTTGATTACTGCTTCTAAAGAATCTTGAGAAAAAGGTGGATCTTCCCGTTGCAGACAACTGTATAACAGACCCAGTAGGTTACGAATATGACCACCACTGATCCGACATAGTCGATCTAGAGTTTGGGGATGATCAAATAACTCTGTGATTAAGCCTAGCCTTGCATTCGAGGAAACTTCAGGAAAAGCCCTTGTTAGTACTAGTTGGCGTAACAGAGATATTCCTGGTTCGTAGTCACTACCATCTCTTTGGCGCACAAGTACCATTGGTAAAACTTTCGGAGCGATACCACCTCCAAGACGGTTTTTGAGTGTTTCGTACTCATTAGAAAAAATTAATGCCAGGGGGATAGTATAGACCATGTGGCATTTGAGCCGCCGTAACTGTTCGCCTCGGTCAATGAAAAGATATTCTGGTAGCGATCGCCCTGAAGCTAAGGGACGCATATCAACTCGATCTAAGTTATCGACAATCACCACCAATCCTTTTTGACCACGCTGCTTTAGCTGTTGAACAGCTTTATCTAGCAATTCTTCGTTGATTGCTTGCAAAATACTATTGGTGCGTGGTTCCAAGTACTGCCGCAGTTGATTGCGTAATTGCGGACTGTCTTTGGTTTTAGCGCTAATTTTCGCAATACCTAAAGACAATTCTGCTTCTGCTGATAAATCTATTGGGGTCTGCAAAAAATCCCCAATTTCTCGAAACAGATTGGCAAAATAACCTGATTTCTCTTTGATGTTAATTGCTTCTAAACTAGTGCTGACTTGACGGGCTATACTCAGCAAAATATCACTGACGTCAATATCGGCCATGTCTAAGTCTTGACTGGATTCAAAATAAACGACATGAAAGCCTGTCTGCTCTAGTTCTGTCTTTAAGCGCTGTAATTCGGTTGATTTACCACAACCAATATGACCTGTAAATAACTGACAAGTTGGGTCATTTGGAGAAATCCGGACAATTGTGCGTTGCAGTTCTTCCACAATTTTGCAACCACGCACATCAGAAAAGTCTATGTAGTATTGTCGATCTGATGCATCACCCATTACTAGGGTTTTACTAGGATTACAGGCTTGATAAAAGCGTTGCAAATTTAGTGAGGTTTTCATGTAGATGCAGATTTTTTTGAAGTATAAAAATGCAAATAACCCTTACCTTACTATAAAAGTATGCATGAGACTTATTCTCCATTTTTTGTGAACAGTAAGCCCGTAGCATGGTAAGAATTTTATCAGCAGTGGTTCGTAGATTATATCTTGTCTTTTTTACACCTAGTATTGAGATTTTGACAATCTCTAATTTTAATCTCAGATAAGGTAATGTCAATCCCGATAAGACTTACTTGTGAAATACACTAGACAGTATACTCCTAAAAAAGGATATTCTATATAACACTATACTTAGATAGTAATAAAAATAAACTAAGCAATATTTGTATAAAATAGTGATTATTTGACTATTCTTTGCAAACAAAATCACAGTATGTTTATCTACTTTTATTTTTCGCAATAATTAATACACACTTAAGAAATATTGTCTTATATTATACTGATTACTATTCTAATAGGAGTTTTGATGAGAGATAATTCTCTGAGCGATGCAAAATCAGAGTATAATTTCGTTTTCCCTAATTACTCTGTTATAGATGTATCATAAATGCATATAAATATATTTTTGTCAATAATATTTGTAGCCTGTTTAATTAATATAGATGACTGTCAAACGATTTTGGATTGACTCCAATGCGTTGAATCCGGGGTCTTGTACCCTGCGAGAAATGATTGGTCACACATCAAACAAAGGCTACATAAGCTCAAAGTCGAGATTCCAGAACAATTGTGAATTTGAAATTGTATGAATATACAATGGCTAACTACCTCATATCTTGGTTTTGTTGCTGTACAGTGTTGAAAAGGCAGCTTTGACTACAATTATTGAATGTTCACAGATGTGCAATTAACGACTTGGATTAAGAGTGTGGAAGAGGTTTGAATGGCTAGCATAGTATCAATTTCCCGCACAATTCTAGCAGGACGCCGTAAGAAGTTACGTAAAAAGCGGCGGATCAAATTTATTCAAGCGATTTGGCGAACTTTGAGCGTAACTAGTTTGGCGGGTGGTTTGCTTTGGATAGCAATTCAACCGAATTGGATTCTCAAAACTTCCAAAGATGTGGTGATTACAGGAAATCAATTGCTTTCAGATCAAGAGGTTCAGTCTTTGCTAGTGTTGTCTTATCCCCAATCCTTGTGGAAGATTGAACCATCTCGGATTGCTCGTTCTCTACAGCAACAACCAAGTATTGCCCAAGCAACCGTGAGTCGTCGCCTGTTTCCTCCTGGCTTGGTAATCCAACTTCAGGAAAGAACACCAGTTGCGATCGCTCAAATGCGTCGAGAACAAGCTAATAGTAAAAATGCCAAAACAAAAGTAACCATGGGGTTACTAGATGTGAATGGCGTATGGATACCTTTAAAAAATTTTACTTCGCTCAACTCTAGAGTCAAGCTACCAACTTTAAAAGTGATCGGATCACCAGAGCAATACCGTCCCTACTGGAGTTCTTTCTATGAAGCGATCAGCCAAACTTCCTTAAAAGTGACGGAAATAGATTGGCAAGATCCAACAAACTTAATTATAAAAACAGAATTAGGTTTGGTACATCTCGGTACTCCTAGTCCCCAGTTACCAGAACAAATTAAGGTACTTGCCCAAATTCGCCATCTTCCTTCACAACTGAATCCCAATGAAATAGAGTACATCGATCTGAAAAATCCAGAACATTTATTAGTACAAATGAACCATAAAAACATTAAGCCAATTTCCAAATCGACCAAAAAAAATCTGCGTGTTTGATATCAGAAGATTATTAGGCTATAAATGAAGTTTTATGTTGAATAATATATTTATTGTTGAGTTGGATTTGCCCAGTCACCTATGTCAACATCGGCGTTAACTTTGTAATTACAACTGGAGGATTACTTACAAAACCTCTCTTTAGATAGTGAAAGCTCTTATTGTGATTTAACTAACATCTAATGATGGGTAGAAGATGTTAGGTTCTTTACTTATAGCATCTTAACCTAAAAGCAATTTTTCTCTACCCAATCTTCAGTTTAGCATAATACTTGCTATAGTGAAGTTCTTTTTATTACCTAGCAACTTGTGTAGGTAAAGTGTCGCTTTTAAGTACTTTTCGAGAGTTTCCCGTCGAGTGGATGTTTTAATTGAGGTAAGTAAAACACTACAAACATAATTTTTCTGTCACCTCTATTTTGAGCATTGGTAAATAAAATATTAAGACAAAAAATTTGTCTGAAGTTACTATTATCCCCAATGGTGAATCCGATTAAACATATCATCAACCAACAACTGACGTGTCATGACCAGTATTTGCAAGTAATACAACTAGCCCAGTGCTTTACGTGCAAAAATTTGCTCTCTGAATACAAGTGTATGATTAAAGACCAAAAAACTATGAGTTTTTTTAACTTGTAACCATCTATATTCTGGCTTTAGTAGTATTTCAATTGTTAAATAGGGGTAGCGTAATATACTATAAAGCTAGGCTAATTTAATGAGTAAAGAAAAAAATACACGTTAGAACTGTAAAATTAATGACCAATATAAAACAACGGCAACAAAAGAAAAGGGTTATTGGGATTACCAAAGGTATACCGAACCGAAACTGTAAAAAAGCAGTGAATATATTAATGTTTGGTGGAAGTGATACAGCTCATTTTCAGGTAAATAGGTTCTATACTTCTCTAGAATTAAGTGTGCAAACAGGCGTCGTCAGGAGTTACGCCCCCATAACAAATGTTCCTATCTCTAATCCTGAAAGGATTGGAAGTGGGGAGAACAAGAAAAAACAATGTCATATTGTTGATGGCAGCGTCAAACTATAGTTGACTCTTAGGTGAATAACACCTTAAAAAGCCGTTTATCTACCTTTGTGAATCCAATGACACTTGATAATAACCAAGGACTTACATATAAAAACTCCCAATCTCCAGGACAGTCTGCTTTTTCACTGGCTGTGAATTCCACAAATCCGTTTAATAATTCAGGGTTGAGCTTTGGGCAAAATAATGACAATAAAAAAATTGAGCATGAAGATACCCGAATCGGCGATATTGTTCCCGGTCGAGTTGCCAACATTAAAGTGATCGGTGTAGGTGGCGGTGGTAGCAATGCCGTTAACCGCATGATTGCATCAGATGTCAGTGGCGTAGAGTTTTGGTCTATCAACACGGATGCTCAAGCTCTGACTTTGGCAGCAGCTCCGAGCAGACTACAAATCGGGCAGAAACTGACACGGGGGTTGGGAGCAGGTGGTAATCCTGCTATTGGTCAAAAAGCTGCTGAGGAGTCACGGGATGAGATTGCTACGGCTTTAGACGGTGCTGATTTAGTATTTATTACTGCTGGTATGGGTGGTGGAACTGGTACAGGTGCAGCTCCGATTGTGGCAGAAATAGCCAAAGAAATGGGCGCTCTTACAGTTGGTGTTGTTACGCGTCCTTTTATCTTTGAGGGGCGTCGCCGGATCAGCCAATCAGAGCAAGGAATCGAAGGGCTAAAAAGTAGGGTAGATACATTGATTATCATCCCTAACAACAAGCTACTGGAAGTGATCCCCGAACAAACACCGATGCAAGAAGCTTTTCGCTATGCAGATGATGTGCTACGCCAAGGGGTACAAGGCATTTCCGATATTATTACCATTCCTGGTTTGATCAATGTTGACTTTGCAGATGTGCGAGCAGTAATGGCAGATGCAGGATCAGCATTAATGGGGATCGGTATTGGTTCTGGAAAATCTAGAGCTAGAGAAGCTGCGATCGCAGCAATTTCTTCCCCATTACTTGAGTGTTCGATTGAAGGAGCTAGGGGTGTTGTCTTTAACATCACTGGTGGTAGCGATCTGACACTACACGAGGTAAATGCTGCTGCTGAAACAATTTATGAAGTGGTTGATCCCAATGCCAATATTATTTTTGGGGCAGTGATTGATGACAGACTCCAAGGTGAAGTCAGACTTACCGTCATTGCAACTGGATTTACAGGTGAAACCCCAACTGCACAACAGCAAGGCGTTACCCAAGGGCGAGTAGTACAAACCCCACCACAAAGAAGACCAATGCAACAACCTCCTGCACCTAATCCACCAACACCAACTCCAGAACCAAAAGAAAAAGGAAGCATATTGGATATTCCTGATTTTCTGCGGAAGCGGACACCACCACGCAATTAAAAGATTAACTGTTGGCTTGCCGGCTGCTCATTTCTAATTCCGCTTGTTTATAACAGGGGTTATGATCAGTAATTTAGTTCCCATTTTTGGTGTAGCCAATCAGTATCTAAACTCATCTACGTATCCCATAGACTGAAAGTAGCTTAGGCTGGAGTCAGGTTGTTTAAAATCATCAGTGTGTTTGGTAGAAAAGGAAAGCGATCGCCTTTGTTTGGGTTATTGATTCAGTTATCTTAATATTGTCTTGGGTCGGGATAAGTATTGTTAATGGTGGACTTATTTTGCTTTTGTAATCTTTCAACACAGAGCTATTTTTTAACTTTTTCGGTCTAAATTTTAGCACTGGATGCCACTTGTAATTTATTGTTTCGATTTCCAGGGTGCAAGGGTAATTACAAATGAATGATGAATTATGAAGGTTGAAAAATTTCATAATTCATAATCAATCAATAATTTATAAATTTTTTGTCTGCTCGACCCATTTAATGATCCGATGACCAAGGCGAATATCCTCTAGTCGATCAATTTCACGTATTCCTGTGGGACTGGTGACATTGACTTCTGTCAAGTAGCTACCAATTACATCAATACCCACAAAAACTAAGCCGTCTTGACGTAAAGTTTCGGCAACTTCGGAGCAGATTTCGTGTTCTTTTGGGGTAATTTCGGTTTTGGCAACTGTACCACCAGCAGCCATGTTATTGCGAAATTCACCACTAGCGGAAAGGCGATTGACTGCTCCAATCGGTTTACCATCGAGAATGATGATCCGTTTATCTCCTTCTTTTGCCTCTGGGATAAAATTTTGTATCATCACAGGTACTCCACCCCGAAGAGTACTGAGTTCGATGATGGAGTTAAGGTTGCGATCGCCTGGTTGCAAAATTAAAATTCCCTCACCAGCTTTATTACCTAGTGGTTTGAGAACTGCTGTACCTTTTGCTTCTACAAAATCTCGGATAATCTGCTTATCGGCGGTAACAATTGTTTCTGGTATTACCTTGGTAAATTGGAGGGCGTACATTTTTTCATTTGCCGCTCGGATACCACTAGGACTATTGATTAGCAAGGTTTTGTTTTGGTCAATGTAGTCCAGAATGTAGGTGGCATAGAGGTATGAAACTGTAACTGGCGGATCGGTTCGCATAAATACAGCATCCATTGTTTCCAAAGACATGCAGATGCGATCGCCTAGTGTGTACCAAGGATTCGCTGCTACCCAGCGTCCCTCCACCAGTTCAATAGGTACGAGTTCTAGCCGTTCCAAAATAGCCCAAGCTTTTCCTGCTACTACACTTAGTAAATTTGCTTGAGTGATCCAGACTTCATGTCCCATGACATGTGCTGCTTCCATTAGGGCGACGCTTGTGTCATGACAAGGGTCTAGAGTCTGTATGGGATCAATAATAAAAGCCAATTTCACGCTTTTTGCCTCAATTACCAGCAAATTTCACGGTCATTTAATTTAGATTATCCCCTGATCGTTAAACAAGTTTTGCGATCACTCCCCAACAAAAATACCATCGAACTCTTCCATCTATACGCTATTGCCAGAAGCTAATAAATTATCTAGCTGACTTTGGGCGTCTAAAGCGTATATATCATCACAACCACCAACGTGAACATTATTGATAAAAATTTGTGGTAAGGAGCGTCTTCCATTTGCCCTTTGAGCCATTTTATCCCGTGCTGCCTCATCTCCATCAATGCCGTATTCGGTGAAGTTCACCCCCTTTTTATTCAGCAAGCTTTTAGCGCGAATACAAAATGGACAAGTCCTCCAAGTATAAATTTCTACCTTTGCAGCCATAATGTCCTCAACTTTATTTAATATTCCTTAAATTTTAGAATGTTATTGCTGGCTGTGGCTGCTTTATCCAGCTTTTATCAATTCTCAGCAAAACTTTCATTGGTAATACTCATTTTTCAATTGGGTGCAAGTTAATCAATAAATAGTTAATGATATTGTTAAGTTAAAAAACTACCAAAATCAACAATAAGTAACTTTATATACTCTCGCATGAAATTATGTAAGGGCATTTGCTGAGGAAATTGTCATTCTCAAATAATAACAAACTCATGCAAATGCTTATCCCATATAACTTATATGAATTGCATCTAGTTGCGTAACAAACCGATAATATTCTAGTTATAATACTGGCAACATCAGGAATTGCACTGATAAGTCCATTAGAATAGTCAAAAAAGTTTTCAGTATTTGCCGCATAACAGCAATAGAACTTACGCAACTGGCACATTACCTTAAGTTTGTAGTGAGGACTTTAGTCCTCAGAATTTGAAAAAAACTGGCTTAGAAGCACATCTGTACCTCTAAGCCTTAGTTTAACTTTGAGAGAAGTTGTTTTTGTTTTTCTCCTTTTGTCCTTTTCTTAAAGCACCTAAAGCAAATAGTCCCAATGCATTAGCCAAACCAGGTTCAGGCACTTTTTTGGGTTTAGATTCAGGCGGAGTAGGTTGATAGTAAGTTGTCGGAGCAGGTGCGGACGCTGGTAGTGGCGCTGGTGTTGGTATTGGCGCTGGTGTTGGTGTTGGTATTGGTATTGGCGCTGGTGTTGGTGTTGGTGTTGGCGCTGGTGTTGGTGTTGGCGCTGGTGTTGGCGCTGGTGTTGGTGTTGGTGTTGGCGCTGGTGTTGGCGCTGGTGCGGGCGTTGGTGCTGGCGTTGGCGCTGGTGCGGGCGTTGGTGCTGGTGGTGTTGACTGAACTGCCCATTCCTCAAAGCCACCTTGAGTAAACGGACCTTTGAACGACGAGTACAGATAGACGTACTGGTTAGAGCCAGTGAACAGACTGTCCGGTATGTAGGCGAACATATCATATCTGCCACTGCCAGAATTTATATCATTGAGCGCAATCTGACTATCTTTGCCAGCATCAAGATCGTAAACTTTATAGGCATTGCTACCAAAGCCCGTGTCAGGTGAATAGTTATAGAGATCCCCCGCATTACCAAGGAAAAGCTGCAATTTATCTAAGGTGATTAAGGGCTTTTCCTGCTTTTGAGCATTAGGTTCGTTGATGTCTAAGATAAATTGGCGGTAATTTATACCTCCTATGTTTAGGATTGGTATGTTACTTAACAGTAGTGAGCGGGTGAAATTCGGACTTGAGTTTTCATCGAACTGCAACTTTTGTCCACCCTTACCTCGATAATCCGTGTTGTAGCCTTGTTCAGAACCTTCGTTGCCCAAAGCATGAATTCGCAGAAATGAGTCAATTTTTCCTGTCCCAGCAGCGTTAGAGTCAGAAATTTGCTGAAAAAAAGCATTATTGATAAAACCTGAAGACCCTAACTTCGTCAGGTCTAGTGTGTTAGGTGAAGGCGCTGGTGCTGGTGCTGGTGCTGGTGCTGGTGTGGGTGATGGTGTAGATTGGTTTTGACCCTTGCCATTACCGTTAGCAGCATAAGCAGTGCTGACCAGAGCAGTTCCAATTACGGCAAATGTCACTAAACCTACTACTAAATGTGTAGAGGTTGATTTTGAATATGTTAACATTTTTCCTCTTTATTTTGTTTTACAAAGACGTGTGGGTAGCTTTTCTGTAACTCGTTTTTTATACCTATATAAATTTTTACAGAATCATTTTGATTGCCTATATTTTTTATCTAAAAATAAAACTAAAAAAATTGAAGATTTCTTCTGTTTTGTGTTAATTTAAATCAGTGATTACACCGATATAAATATTGATATAATTTTTTTGACTTAACCAAAAAATAAATCAGAGAAGGTGAGTCCTTCTCTGAAGCCTTAATTAATTATTTTTAAGTGTTTACCGAGAGGAAGTGGCGTATTGAACCAGTTGACCGAGACGCTGACGTAGAGTTTCTAATCCCAAGCGATTGCTTGCAGAAATAAACACCGCCAAGGGAAATTCTTCCCGTGCTTGAGCTAGAATTTCACTACTAACTTGGTCAATTTTGTTAAAAATAACCAGTGCTGGACCAGGTGTGACTGGCATTTGAGCCAAAATCTCCCTCACTGAACGAATATGACTTAACCAAGCTGGATGAGACAAATCTACTAAATGTAGCAAAGCATCAGCTTCTGTTACCTCTTCCAAGGTAGCGCGGAAGGCATCCATTAACGATGCTGGTAATTCGTGGATAAAACCTACTGTGTCTGTAATCAGAATTTCTTGGGGTTCACTAGTTGCTGCGTGGGGAACAACTAAGCGACGTGTAGTAGGGTCAAGGGTAGCAAATAGCTGGTCGGCGGTGTAAACTTCGGCATTTGTTAAAGCATTCAACAAGGTGGACTTACCTGCGTTTGTATAACCAACCAAAGCTACGGAAGGAATTTCTCGATTTTGTCGCCGTTGTCGCAACCGTTCTCGATGGGCCTGTAGCTGGTTAACTTCTTGTTGTAAGCGAGAAATACGCCGACCAATAGCACGGCGCTCGGTTTCCAATTTAGTTTCACCAGGACCACGAGTACCGATACCACCACCGAGTCGAGACATGGCTTGTCCTCTCCCAGTTAGTCTTGGAAGCATATATTCTAATTGCGCCAATTCTACTTGTAATTTACCAGCACGAGATTGGGCGCGTTGGGCAAAAATATCCAAAATTACTTCCGTACGGTCAACGACTCGCAAACCAATTTGAGTCTCTAGGTTGCGGACTTGGGAGGGTGAAAGATCGCGATCAAAAACTACAAGATTCGCTCCCAAAGTTTGGGCTGTGAGGGCTATTTCTTGTACTTTACCTTCACCAACTACCGTTTGGGGATGAATACGCGATCGCTTCTGCCATAAAGTCTGTAATACTTCTCCACCAGCAGTATCTACCAATCGCCCCAATTCCACTACAGTGTCTTGAAATTGCTGGGATGACAGATTATCGCTCAGAACTCCAACTATCACCACGCGATCATGATCAGTGTCTACCTCTTGGGCGACAAATTCCCGCCGGAAACCTTCTTCTAGTTCTTCGACTAAATCAATCAAGTCCTGCTTAGTCAGTGCATCCAGACTCATTGGTGGCGATACGTTCCAACTTGGGGATAGGACATTAGCATCTGGCTTCAAAGAGGGACTGGTAATCAGGGTGCGGGATTCTTGTGATGTCAGGTGCGCTAAATATGCTTCTTTAACATATCCTGTAGCCCCACCACCTCGTTTTTGAAATCCTGTGCCTGTGATATTTATTACAGCCAATGCATCAAGGCGTTGTAGTGCCATAGATGTCAGTGCCGCTTCATTAGGCGGTTCTGACTTCAGATGTGTGGCGATACAACGAATACCGCTAAGTCGTTCCGCACCGTAACGAGGCAATTCCAAGGGTGGAATTTGCGTTTGACGCGGAGTACCTACCCCAACGCGGATCACTTGTCCATGACGATTGAGATAGGTACATACAGGTTGATTGATTTCTGTACTAATAGCTGCCAAACGCTGGGCAAAATCCGGCGTAGTGATGCGATCGCCCGGAATGCGTTGGTGATACAGCCGCTGTAGTTGCTTTAGCTGGCTGGATTTTAAACCTTGAAGATTACCGAAAATAGTCTCGATAAGCGTATTTGACCAGTGAACTGGTCCTCCGAATCCTACTTTTTCTATTTTACAATACTGTTTTTATGTCAAAACTCTTACTGATGGCAGACGGATTGAAATTTGAGTAGGTTTGGAGCATTTGAGGCGATCGCGCTTGCGTTGTTTTTCTGCTCATCCAACCAAGCTATGACTTTGAGGTTATCTTTGTGATCAGACCCTGCATTTTATCGAGCAATGGTAACTTCCCGGAACTTTGGCGTTATGAAGAAGGTGCGCTGAGAATTTATCAATTGCAACAAGGGCAATATATGGAGTTTAGCAGTTCACCAACTTTTGCCCAGTTGCCTTTAATTGAAATTGCGCGATTTTTAGAGGAAAGTCAAAGAGTTGGGGTGATGGGGATGACACGGAATTTTCGTCATTGGGTAAAGAAACAAATTTAACCACAGGCTTAAATTTGTACTAATGTACTAAACTCCTGCTGCCATAACGACTTTTTCTAATAAACCTTGAAACAACTTAAACCCATCCGTACCACCAATGGTGGGATCTGCGGCTCTTTCTGGATGTGGCATCATCCCTAAGACATTACCTGTAGTATTGCAAATACCGGCAATATTTTTGAGCGAGCCGTTAGGATTATCACCCTGGTAGCGGAATACTATTTGACCGTTATCTTCAAGTTTTGCTAATGTCTTTTTATCTGTATAAAATCGTCCTTCCCCGTGAGCAATGGGTAAAGTGATAACTTCACCACTAGAATAAGCTTGTGTCCAAGCTAAATCATTGCGTACGACTTTTAAGGGGGTGCGATCGCAAATAAAATGCAAATCCCGATTTCTCGCCAGTACTCCTGGTAACAATCCAGCTTCAGTTAATACCTGAAATCCATTACAAATACCCAGCACAAATTTACCTTTTTGTGAGTGTTCGATGACTTGTTGCATTACGGGTGAGAAACGAGCGATCGCACCACAACGCAAATAATCACCATAACTAAATCCACCAGGGATTATAATTACGTCTAAATCAGCGATATCCGTATCTTGATGCCAAACCATGCGAGTTGGTTGTCCTAAGATGTCCCTGGTAACGTAAGCAACATCGCGATCGCAATTAGAACCTGGAAAAACAACAACACCAAATTTCATTTTTAGTCAATTGTCAATGGTCATTAATCAATTGTCATTAGAATTCTTCTTCCTCTGTCCTTCGTCTCCCCACACTCCTCCCACTTCCTTATAATTTTTTAAATCACTCCCGTCTGTGATTCCACTTCAATCAAATCAAACCGATAATTTTCAATTACTGGATTTGCTAACATCTGATCACATATCTGATCCAGATTTTTACGTGCAGAGTTTTCATCTGGTGAGATCAAGGTGATCTCTATATACTTACCAATCCGTACTTGTTCTACGTTATTGTATCCCATTTGCTTCAGTCCAGATTGCACTGCTACACCAGCAGGGTCTAAAACTGAAGGACGGAGTGTGACGAAAATTTTGGCTCGATACTTCCTTTGCACTGACTTTTGCTGAATGCTGCTACGCTCATACTATATCTTTATGTTGCAGTTCAGCGACAATTAAAGATGACAATTCATTGGCGTTAAGCTATAAGTCAGCCAAGATATAGCTTTACTCTTGCTCCTATTTTCAAGATAGTGTCTATGAAAGCCGTACGCACCCGTAGCCAAGAGCGGATTCTGAATCTTCTCAAAACCGTCAAACAAGGCATTTCCGCCCAAGATATTTATGTGGAATTGCGTAACCGCGACCAAAGTATGGGTCTGGCAACAGTTTACCGCTCTTTAGAAGCCTTAAAACTTGAAGGTATGGTGCAAGTGCGGACATTAGCTAACGGTGAAGCCCTCTATAGCCTAGTACAGCAAGATAAGCATCATCTCACCTGTCTGCAATGTGGCACTTCGATTCCAGTTAATCAGTGTCCAGCCCATGAACTAGAAGCACAATTGCAAATCACTCATAATTTTAAAATTTTTTACCACACCTTAGAGTTTTTTGGGTTGTGTAACCAATGTCACATGAATCAAGCTGTAATGGAATAGTTATTTAAGTAGAGACGCGAAATTTCGTGTCTCTACTAGTTGAGGTCGTCATTTGTCATTTGTCATTGATAGTAGCTAGGACTTACTTATGAGCAGAAAAGCCAAAATAACAGGTATAGTTTTCAAGGCTTGTAGCTAGGTTTTTCAATCAGATTTTGGCGATCGCTCTTCTATCAAAAGCGACCTCTAAAAGCCTGAAACAACACATTTACGTTAATACACGAAATGATTCTTTTGTACAGTGCGTAAGTCCTAGTAGTAGCCCTTTCAAGGTGAACGTTTGTACTATTAAATAAATGATGTTTTAACCCAATTTTGGTATTTTGGCAAAGCGCGATCGCTACAATTCAAGTCCCAAAATTTGGGTTTTAATGCATAAATTTTTTGTTCAATTCCAGTTGATACCTGAAATACCGTAAAAACTGTGGTAGTACATATGCTCACCTTGAAAGGGCTAGTCCTAGTAGCTACTCTAACAACTAACAACCAACAACCAACAACTAACAACTAACAACTAACAACTAACAACTAACAACTAACAACTAACAACTAACAACCAAAAACTAACTATTTACACTTGTATGATTTCGACTCAACGGATAGTTTATTGTCCCAATCCTATCTGTATTCGCCAAATAAACCCTGTTGATAACCGTGTTTGTGCAAATTGTCAAACTCCTCTGATTCACCGCTATCTTTGGGTAATTGGATCATCAACGGCTACAATTACCCCAGGAGAAAAAGTTGCTGATAGATATGAGGTAATTGCACCTCGGGTTTGGCTGGATACTCAACCGGGAAAGTTACCGGACATACCTAGCAAAATACCAAAAGAAATTATTCCTTATCTGCGCTTATATCAACAACGGTTACACTTGCCTGTTATTTATGGATTCGTTCGTTATCAAACAGAAGCAGCAAATAATATTCTCTTACTGGAAAATGTACCGATAGATGAAGCGGGAAATCTTTACCCAGCATTGACAAAAGCATGGCAGCAAGCAACGCTAGTCAGACAAGTTTACTGGTTATGGCAAATTCTACAACTGTGGCAGCCTTTGTCAGAATTGGGAGTAGCAACTAGTTTGCTGATACCAAATAATTTAAGAGTGCAAGGTTGGTGTGTGCGACTGTTACAACTTCAGCAATCGGGACAACCAACTCTTAAGGATTTGGGAGAATGTTGGCAATCTTTGGTAGTTAATGCCAAAAGCATAGTGGGAAATGACTTGCAAAAAATAGTCCAAAAGATGTGCAGTGGTGAAGCACAGTTCCAGGATATTGCAACTCAACTCAATACTTTATTGCTAAGATCTGCGGCAGAATTACCTTTAAGTATCAAAATAGCAGGTGCAAGCGATAAAGGGCCAGAAGGACTGATACAAAACGAAGACACTTGCTATCCTCATGGCAACGATGCGATCGCTGATGCATTATTACCACAAATGGCGATCGTTTGTGATGGTATTGGTGGACACGAAGGCGGTGAAGTTGCCAGTCGATTGGCAGTACAATCTGTAAAACTCCAAATTCGCGCTTTATTACAAGAAGTTGGGGAACAAGCCGAAATTGTACCACCAGATTTATTGCAACAACAGTTAGAAGCTAGTTTGCGGGTGATCAACAACGTCATTTGCAATTCTAATGACGAACAAAAACGCATAGGTATCCAACGTATGGCTACAACTATGGTTATGGCTGTCCAAGTACCCCAACCCATTCAAAATGCTGCTAGTTGGCACTCAGAAAATGCCCACGAACTGTATTTAGTTAACGTCGGTGATAGTCGTGCTTACTGGATTACCCGCGACTACTGTCAGCTATTGACGATTGATGATGATGTGGCGACGCGGGAAGTCCGCCAAGGGCGCAGTCTGTATCGCCAAGCATTGCAACGTCCAGATGCTATCGCCCTTACTCAAGCTTTAGGAACCAAAGAAGGGGAATTGCTGCATCCTCTGATTCAACGCTTGATTGTGGAAGAAGACGGCATATTACTTTTGTGTTCTGATGGCTTAAGTGATAATTATTTAGTAGAAGAATCTTGGCGAGATTATGCTGTACCAGTATTAACAGGAGAACTAACTCTAGAAGAAGCTGTTGATGCTTGGATTCAACTGGCGAATCAAAAAAATGGTCATGACAATGTGTCGGTAGTGCTTACCCATTGTCGGGTTTCTCCAGATTATCTGGTTCCAGTTACTCAAAAGAAATTACAAATAGAAGTTGTTGAAGAAAAACAAGTAGAAATTGTTATTGAAGAAGTGCCACAACCAGAAGAATCTGAGTTTGCAGCAAGTTCGCAAGTATTACTAGACTTAGATATTTCGGCAACAACTCAAACTGCTGACAATACTCAACCTCGGCGTCAACCTGGGGTATTGTGGCTGAGATTATTGGCTTTACTCCTGGGAAGTGTAACCGTAGGATTATTTGCTTGGCAACAATTGCAGCCACAAACATTCCAGCAGATATGCAAAAAACTTCCCCAAGGAGTGCAGCAGATTTGTCCACCACCAAGGTAGGAGTGGGGAAAGGATCGAGGATTGGGGATCGGGATTGAAAATCGGGACTGGGGAGACAAGAGGGACAAGGGAGAAATTTCTCCCGCTCCCCGCTCTCTAACAACTACTCATCTATTTGCCAAGAATCTTTTGTCAATTCCTCATCCAGAATTTTATTTGCTCGTAAAATTATGAGAATTCGCCCTAGTAGTGTTACTTCCGGTGGCGTTTCAAGCCATTGAAAATCTAATTCACCAGAGTTATCTACTACAAAGTAGCTACTTGGGTTCCATTCTCTTTGGGCGCGATCAATAACTACCATGACTGGTTCTGGGTTATTTTGGGTTTGGGTTGGTAGGCGATCGCTATTGCATAAAATCACTACTGGATCTTCTGCACTCAATATGGTTTGCCAACCTGGTAAGGGAACCCAAGCTTGTTCTCCAGCAAATTTAACGATGCGGAAAGGCCCTACTTCTTCTACCAGGGGAACTGCTTGTAAATCTTGTGGTGTTAATGGGAACTCACCTACTACTGGTACGAGACGGGGTACTTCTTCGGCTGATTGTTGTCTATAAAAGGGTAGAGTTGGTGCTGGCTTTTTGGGTACGACGGTAAAATCTGTGAGTAGTTGTTCTATTTGCTGCCTAGCGCTTTGCGTATGGGCAAATTTTAGGCCTTTAGCGATCAGACGCGATCGCGTTTGAAAATCTGAATTCTGGCGGGCGAGTTTCCAACTTTGATAAGCAACTGCATCCCCTGGATGATTAGAAAAGCCTTCTGGAGGATTACGAAAACGAGAGAAATCTTTGATCGCTCTGGCAATTTCCCGTGCTTCGTCAGCATCAACTTGGTGTTGAAAGGTAACTGTGGCGGCGGCGGCTCGTTCTTCTTGAGTCAGCAAGCGCAACTCATACAAGATATCACTACCACGCTGTTGATAATTGGACAGCACCTCTTGTGGCGCTCCTACTTTTTCTATAGAGTTGTAGACTTGGGCGCCGACAATCACCTGATTCTGTTGTACTGGTTCAAAGCCTGTAGCTTCAAAAATTGCTTGCTGACTATAACCTGCTTTTTGTAGATAAGCACAAGCTTGTCCCCATTCCACCCAATAGCCTTGTTTTTGTCGCAGCTTCCGTAGCAATTCTTCAGCTATATCATTCTGATCGTTATCGTTGAGATTTTGAGCGTTGGGTGGTGTGTCAGTCATAAGTGATGGTTTGGATATCTCAGCAGTTTTACGGCAAGTTTATCAATATAATTTTAAAATTTTATGCTGAGTATGTATTTTAAGACTGATGTCGTAGTTTTTCGATAGAAGAAAGATGTTGTTAACAGGCTTCAGTAATCAATCCCCTCTAAATATAGGGTACTTATCGTTTGTAACACAAGCTTTCAAGGCTTTGTAGTAAGCACTTTAGTGCTTGAATGGAGTGCTGTCTTACCTTAATAATGCAAACTTAGTGCAACAGAACACTAATTTTCTAGATCCTTTCTAAATTTCTAGCAGGAGGCAAAACTATGATTTATTACGTAAAAACATGATCAAAGATCATATTTTTACGTAATAATACTTATTAAATGAAGATTTAACTTGCTCATTTTTCTACTTTCTCCTACTCAAAGCTGCTTCATGATTAATTCAATTAAATAGCGGCTACAAACATCTATCTTAATATTCTCAATCTGTCTTTGTATGGAATATAACAAAGTGGTTAACAGTTCAAGGAATTATCTATGAATAACCCCATTCCCGAACTTGATAAAATACGCCGTCAATTGATGACTTTGGAAAAGCCAAAAAAACAGAAAATTTTAGTAGTTGATGATGAGCCAGATAATTTGGATCTGTTGTATCGTACTTTCCGCAGAGATTTTCAGGTTTTGAAAGCAGACAGTGGGATGAACGCTTTGCAAGTTTTGGCAGCAGAAGGTGAAGTAGCAGTTATTATCTCTGATCAGCGAATGCCTGAAATGAAGGGGACTGAATTCCTGAGTAAAACAGTACCTCAGTTTCCCAACACGGTTAGAATTATTCTCACTGGGTTCACTGATATTGAAGACTTAGTAGAAGCGATAAATGCTGGACAGGTATATAAATATATCACGAAGCCTTGGGACCCCACAGAATTAAAGGCTGTAGTCCAAAGAGCAGCAGAAACCTATGATTTGCTCAAACAACGCACAGAAGAATTACGCCGTGCGAATGCTCAAATGGCACTGTTAACTGTTTTGGTGCAGATTGCTCAACAAGACCTAAGTTTAGAACCTATTTTAAATCTCATGGCTACAGCTTTCGGTGAAAATTTCAGCGCCGATAGATGTATTTTGCAATTAGTTGAAAATGCTAGTTTGATTGCTAGTGAAGGTAGTTACAGCAGTGCGGATTCCATAGAAAACTGGTTAGCTATTGACCCATTGACTAGTGAAGCGATCGCTACTGGTCAAATGCAAGTTTCAGTAAATGTACCCAATGACGAAAAACTTGCTGGTGTCGCACACTATGCAGAATCTGGCGTAGAAGCGCATTTAATTATCCCAATTACCTATACAAATAATATTTTGGCAGTTTTGTCTCTCCAGTGGAAAAAACCCTGCACTTTGCGAGAAGATGAACTCAAGGTAATTCATTTATCAGCGCAATTGGTAGCAATAATTCTCAGTTGTACTCGCTACCATCAGTTAACCAATGCTTGATTGTCAATGGCCAAAAAAAGGGGTTTAAGGGTATATGGGGTGTAGGGGAATCCAATACCACAAGTAAGGGACTTGATATCAGGACGCCTTGTTTTTTTTCTCAACTTATTGACTATGGACAATTGACACTGTGACTATGGACAATTGACCCTTGACCATCGACCCTTGACCAATGTCTGATCAAATTCGCAATATCTTTGACCGTATCGCTCCCATTTATGATCAATTAAACGATTGGTTGAGCTTGGGACAACATCGGGTATGGAAAGAAATGACAGTAAAATGGAGTGAAGCCAAAGCCGGAGATATTTGTCTGGATTTGTGTTGCGGTAGTGGTGATTTAGCCTTTCGGTTAGCACGGCGTATGGGTAAAACTGGACAGGTGTACGGAGTAGATTTTTCGCCTGTACAATTGGAAATTGCCAAAGAACGCTCTCAAAGCCAGTACCCAACTTCTTCTATAACCTGGATAGAAGCAGACGTACTGAATTTACCCTTTGAAGACAACAAATTCGACGCCGCTACGATGGGGTATGGTTTACGAAATGTCACAGATATTCCGTGCAGCCTCAAAGAATTACATCGTATCCTCAAAAAAGGTGCCAAAGCAGCTATTCTAGATTTTCATCGTCCCAAAAACTCAATTGCTCGAACTTTTCAGCAATGGTATCTGGATCATCTGGTTGTGCCAATTGCCGAGCAAATGGGTTTAAAAGAAGAATATGCTTATATTAGTCCCAGCTTAGACCGCTTTCCTTCAGGAGAAAAGCAGGTAGAAACAGCTCTTGCAGTTGGCTTTGCAACTGCCACACACTACCCCATCGCGAACGATATGATGGGAGTGCTGGTGGTAACGAAAGCTTAGTAGTGATTAGTTGTTAGTGGTTAGTGGTTAGTGGTTAGTTGTTAGTGGTTAGCTAATGACTAATGAGTATTGACTCTTGACGAAATGAGTTTTGATTGGTCTCATCTTTGGCTGTACGTCTCTCCCCCAATCTTGGGTGGGGTAATTGGCTATTTCACTAACGATATAGCCATCAAAATGTTATTTCGTCCTTACCGAGCAATGTACATCGCCGGACGAAGAATTCCGTTTACCCCTGGACTGATTCCTCGCAACCAGGAACGTCTTGCCAAAAATATCTCTGATACGATTATGGGGTCACTGTTAACACCAGAAGAACTACAGAATCTGGCGCGGCGACTCCTACAAACAGAGCGTGTGCAATCAGCAATTCTCTGGTTGCTACAAATGGCAATTGATCAGGTCAAAGCTGACCGTGAGCAGAAAACTGCCAAAATTGTGGCAAATATTTTGCGAGATTTGTTAGGTGAATCACTACCTCGTTTATTGAAAGTTTTGGCACGACGAGAAGATTTTTTAGAAGCGCAGATCAATCAAATTTTTGATCAAGTATTATTAGAATTTAAATTGAGTGAAGAACAAGCCTCTCGCCTTGCTGATTGGTTATTAGAAAGTGTCTTACCACCCGATCTCATCCGACAGGGAATCATTAATTTTTTGACCGATCGCACAATTCAAACGATAGATGAAAGCTTTCGAGAAAAAACTAGTGGTACTTATTGGGTAGTAGCCAATTTATTTGGTTTACGTAATAGCTTAAGCCGCTTGCGGACTTACTGTTTGGATGAGAAAGAAGCTACTAACAAACGTTTAGAGGAGTTAATTCAAGAATTACAAGTACGCGATCGCATCAAAATTTTACTGCAAGATATAGCTTTACAAAACTTACCTATAAGTACAGTCCGACAGCTACGAAAAACTACCCGCGAGAGCGTTCGTCAATACCTGCAAACACGTGGTGGAGAATTATTACAAGGATTCAGTGATTCGATTGACTGGGAAAATATTGCTGTCTTGTTAGTTAATCGCCTCAGTAATTCTGCTGTTGTTAATACTTCTTTAGAAGTAGTGAGCCTAGAATTGGCTTTAATCTTAGAACGATATTTGGAAAGAGATTTGGAAGCGATAGTTGCTCAAGCAATTCCTATTTTGTCAATTGACCAGGTAATTGTTGACCGCGTTAAATCAACTTCACCTGCTGATTTAGAAGCTGCTATTGAAGGAATTGTTAAAAATGAATTACAGGCAATAGTGACTTTAGGTGGAATTCTAGGTTTTATTGTAGGTTTATTCCAAACAGCATTTATTTATTTCAATCAATTATAAGTATTAGTTTGTAGTAAGCACCAAGCGTGCTTAAAAAATAAGGACTTAAGTCCTTACTACGAACTTTTTTATCCATCGTCCACATCTAAACATAATGGAAAATTCTATAGGTCAAAGACTAGAACAATACACTATCAAACGTCCCCAAGAAGTCCTGCTGGTGACGATAGAAATTGCTGATGAGGAAGACCAAATAGCTGTATTTAAAGGTTTTTCCAGTTCTTTGATGCGTCCTACTGCTTTTGATCCAGATATACCTGTGTTACCAGAGGAAGCAAATATTCTCAGTATTGACATAGTTGCGAGTCCTTACAACCCGGAAGCACCCCGCTATATTCAACAAGGATTGACTTGGAAAGACATGGACACTCTGCTATCTCAACTCCGCATATAGGACTCCTCATCTGCGCGATTCCCAATCCCCATACTCATAAAAAGCAAAATAGCTTGTTCAAGAATCACAAAATTATGTTAATTTATTATGAATAATCATAACAATTCCCCATAAATATCTTTTTCAGTAACCACTCTAGGCTAACTTTTTCTTTTTAATACCATTAACAAATAAGTAGGCAAGGCAAATGTGTTTGAAGGCGCGTTTGTTCAAGGTTTATTTGACCTTAAAAGCCTGGGAATGTGAGGAGTAGATGGTGTTAGCAAGACGGTAAAGCAACAATTTTATTTTTACATTCACACACACTCTCTCTTGATCATGAGTACAGCGGTGACCCTACCAACAGAAGAAGCATCTCAAGTAGAAGAAGATTTGGGACAAATTAATCGCCAAATTATTGTAATCCTCGATTTTGGCTCTCAATATTCGGAACTGATTGCCCGCCGAATTCGAGAAACTCAAGTTTATTCCGAAGTTCTTTCCTATCGCACCACCATTGAACAGCTGCGAAAGCTGAATCCTAAAGGGATCATCCTCTCTGGTGGTCCCAGTTCAGTTTATGATCAAGGCGCTCCTAAATGTAACCCAGAAATTTGGCATTTGGGAATTCCCATCCTGGGCGTTTGCTATGGTATGCAGCTGATGGTGCAGCAGTTGGGTGGGGAAGTAGCCAGAGCTGATCGAGCTGAGTATGGTAAAGCATCATTATATATAGATGATCCCACAGACTTACTGACCAACGTTGAAGATGGCACAACCATGTGGATGAGTCATGGCGACTCAGTAACAACAATGCCATCAGGATTTGAATTATTGGCACATACAGAGAATACTCCTTGTGCTGCGATCGCTAATCACAACCGCAAACTCTATGGTGTGCAGTTCCATCCAGAGGTAGTGCATTCTATCGGTGGTCTACCATTAATTCGTAATTTTGTTTACCATATTTGCGAGTGTGAACCTACTTGGACAACCGCCGCTTTTGTTGAAGAATCAATTCGCGAAATTCGTGCCAAAGTCGGTGATAAGCGAGTCCTGTTGGCTTTATCTGGTGGTGTTGATTCCTCTACCCTCGCCTTTTTGATGCATAAAGCGATCGGAGATCAATTAACATGTGTATTTATTGACCAAGGCTTCATGCGGAAGTATGAACCAGAGCGGTTATTAAAATTATTCCAAGAGCAATTCCATATTCCTGTAGAGTACGTTAATGCTCGCGATCGCTTCTTGAATTCTCTCAATAATATTACTGAACCTGAGCAAAAGCGTCGTATAATTGGACACGAATTTATTCGAGTATTTGAAGAAGAATCCAGACGCCTTGGGCCTTTCGATTATTTGGCGCAAGGTACGCTGTATCCAGACGTGATTGAATCTGCTGACACAAATGTTGATCCCCAGACGGGCGAACGGGTAGCAGTGAAAATCAAGAGCCATCACAATGTTGGTGGTTTGCCCAAAGACCTACGATTTAAACTGGTGGAACCACTACGGAAACTGTTTAAAGATGAAGTCCGTAAAGTTGGGCGTTCTATCGGTTTACCAGAAGAAATCGTGCAGCGTCATCCCTTCCCTGGCCCAGGTTTAGCAATTCGGATTTTAGGTGAAATCACCGCCGAACGCTTAAAGATTTTGCGGGATGCTGATTTAATTGTGCGACAAGAAATCAATCAGCGAGGCTTGTACCATGACTACTGGCAAGCTTTTGCTGTATTGTTGCCAATTAAAAGTGTAGGCGTCATGGGCGATCAACGTACCTACGCCTATCCCATCGTCTTACGAATTATCACCAGTGAAGATGGAATGACAGCAGACTGGGCGCGTGTACCATACGACGTACTAGAAGTAATTTCCAACCGGATTGTCAACGAAGTCAAAGGAGTTAACCGCGTAGTTTACGATATTACCTCCAAGCCACCTGGAACTATTGAGTGGGAATAAATTTTGTTGATTGTTGATTGTTGATTGTTGGTGGTTGATTGTTGGTGGTTGATTGTTGGTGGTTGATTGTTGATTGTTGATTGTTGGTGGTTGATTGTTGATTGTTGATTGTTGGTGGTTGATTGTTGGTGGTTGATTGTTGGTGGTTGATTGTTGGTGGTTGATTGTTGGTGGTTGATTGTTGGTGGTTGATTGTTGGTGGTTGATTGTTGATTGTTGATTGTTGGTGGTTGATTGTTGGTGGTTGGTTCAGGATAATTTCCTAACAACTAATAACTAACAACTAACAACTAACAACTAACAACTAACAACTAACAACTAACAACTAACAACTAAATGGCAACAAAATGGTGAAAGTCGTACCTTTACCTTCACCATCACTAGCTGCTTGGATAATTCCGCCATGCAATTCTACTAAATGACGAGCGATCGCTAAACCTAATCCTAAGCCACCTTGTTCATAAGAACCTGCTTGACGATAACGTTCAAAAACGTGGGGTAGAAAGTCAGAACTGATACCAATACCTGTATCAGTAACGGTGATTTGAGCATAGAAGTTAGACCCTGAAAGTGAGGAAGACGCGGGGAGATGAAGATGCGGTGACGCGGAGAGTTTTTCATGAATGTCCTCCTCGTCCCCCTCGTCCTCGCGTCCCTGCGTCCCCGCTTCCCATATCCGTTCTAATCGGACTTCCACTCTCCCATCTTCAGGAGTGAACTTAATTGCATTAGAAAGCACATTTCCTAAAATTTGTTGCAGACGATTTGGATCGCCGACAATTGGTGGAATTGCATCATCCAGGTTAGATTCTAGGCGAATCTTTTTGGCATTAGCACTAGGGTAGGCTGTTTCTAATGCTGTTTGGATAATGGTGACAAGATTGACTTGGCATAGCTGAAGTTGTAGTTTACCCTGAATGATCCGGGACATATTCAGCAAGTCATCTATGAGTTTTGCTTGAGATAAAGCGTTGCGTTCGATAGTTTGCAAAGCGCGGATGGTAGTTGCTTCATCTTGTTTGCAGCTTTGTAGCAATTTTGCCCAACCCAAAATAGCATTCAGGGGAG
Source organism: Nostochopsis sp. (assembly GCA_051172755.1). GTDB lineage: Bacteria > Cyanobacteriota > Cyanobacteriia > Cyanobacteriales > Nostocaceae > Pelatocladus. The sequence continues at coordinate 728,515 of JBMNDX010000002.1, forward strand.
AACGCAGATCATGGGATACCATAGCCACAAACTCATCTTTAGCAAGGTTTGCTGCTTCTGCTTCTGCACGAGCTGCTTGTTCAAGTTGAAAAAGATGGCTACGTTCTGCTTCTAATTGTTTGCGATCGTTTATATCTGTACTTGTACCAAACCACTTCACAATCTGTCCTTGCTCATCTTTTTTGGGTAAAGCTCTAGCTAAAAACCAATGATAGGTTTGATCATGACAGCGATAACGCAATTCTACTTCATAGGGTTTTCCTGCATCTAAAGATTGTGTAAATGCTTGCATGGCTAGTTGGGTATCCTCTGGATGCACTACTTCGATCCAACTAGATCCCATTCCTTGATCAATGGTTTGTCCAGTAAATTCGTACCATCGTTGATTGAGATATTCACATTCACCGTTAACATCACAAATCCACACTATTTGTGGTATGGCTTCAGATAAAAAACGATAGCGTTCTTCGCTTTCCCGTAATGCTTGTTCTATCTGCTTTTTTTTAGTGACATCCCGCCAAGATGCGACAAAGCCATCTCCCAACTTCGCTACACGGATATCAAAAGCTCTAGTGAATTGTTGTTTACCAAATATATCTGTGTAGATCAATGATTCTTTCACAAATGGTTTGCCTGTATTTACAACCTGACAATATTGATCAAATAAGCCATATTTTCGATGTCCAGGTAAAATTTCGCATAGATTTCTACCTAGTTGTTCTTCTTTGATGAGCAGGTTAGATTCACAAGCTGCTGCGTTCAAATAATCTATTCTAAAGTCTAAAATTTCCCCTGCTTCGTTGCGAATTGCCGAGTAAATACCTAAGCACTCCAGCATATTTTCAACAGAGGTACGGAAACGTTCTTCACTACCTTTTAGCTTCTGGAGTAATTGGACATTTTCAATCGTAGACTGGATAGTAAAGCGTAGATTTTCTGCTGTGATATCTCCTTTCACCAAGTAATCTTGAACACCACTTTTCATTGCCTGCACAGCAATAGCTTCATTGCCATGTCCTGTTAACATAATTACAGATGGCATGGTTTCTTGAAGTTGCTGTTTGAGTTCTCCTATAAACTCCAACCCATCCATGTCTGGCAACAAAAAGTCTAATAATATAATATCTGGCTGGATTTGCTGACATAGTTGTAGCGCGGTTTCCCCCGTTTCTTCTTCCAGAATTTTGTACTGATGTTGTGGAGCTTGCAAAAGGTAACGGCAATAGACTGCACGGTCTTCTGGACAATCATCAATAATTAAAATGATTAACTGTTGTTGCACCATGACTACCTGTCGATAGTATCGGGAAGAACCACAATATCCAGCCAATAAGTAAGGAAGCTTTGTAGAGTTTGTTTTAATTTGTTGATGTCAATTGGTTTGAGAATATAACTAGCAACACTATTGCGATAACATACTTCGATATCTCTGGGATTAGAAGAGGTGGTAAATACTATAACAGGAATATCTTTGAGATTTTGATCTTGCTTAATTTGTTCTAATAATTCTCGCCCATCCGTTCCTGGCAAGTTCAAGTCAAGTAAAATTAGTGAAGGGCGAGGGGCATTTTTAGAGTCGGTGTAGTCTCCAGTGTGGTAAAGATAGTCTAGTGCCTCGTCACCATCAGCACAACGAATAATAGGATTTCGCACTTTTTGACGGTACATCACTCGCCGTAAAGCTTCAAAATCTTCATCGCTATCTTCAATTACAAGGATTAATTGAGTACTATTGCCAATCATAAGAAGTATGAAGGATGCAGGCATCCTTTGGCCGTCTTCCCGGAGGTTAAGATAAAGGCTAAAGTCAGGATGAAAGCTAAGTTATACAATAATTAATTATTTAATATTTCATTCTTACATAATTCATAATTAATAATTAATTTGGCTTTTGTAAAGTGAAATAAAACGTACTACCTTCACCGTAAGTTGATTCTACCCAGATTTGACCCTCATGTCTTTCTACTATTTTTTTGGCAATGGTTAGTCCTGCACCCGTACCACCACCATATTTGCTTGGGCTATGTAAACGTTTGAAGATACGGAAAATAATTTCCAAGTGTTTTTCTCGAATGCCAATGCCATTATCTCGGATGTAAAATTTCAGTGGTTCAGAGTTTTCAATATAACCAATTTCCACCCATCTGTCAGCTTTATCGTTATATTTAATGGCGTTAGTAATCAAGTTACTAAATACTTCGCCAATTTGAATGTGATCGCAATATACTGTTGGTAATGGTTTGGGTATACGAATTGTTACTTTTGTCTCTTCAATCCGAACGCTTAATAAATCTAAAATCCGATGTACAACAGCATTTAAATCAGTCTGTTGCATTGACATATCGATTCTCCCTAAGCGGGAAAACTGTAATAATGAATCAATGAGATCCTCCATCCTTATGGTCAGACGAATCAGAGTCCTAAGTTTATTTTTGCCTTCCTCGTCTAATATCTCACCATAATCTTCTATTAAGAAATTGGAATAATTATGAATACCACGCAATGGTTCTTTTAAATCATGGGAAGCAATATAGGCAAAAGCATCCAACTCTTGATTACTGCGTTCTAATTCTATATTTAGCTTTGCTAATTCATCAGCTTTCCGTACTACCATACTAATAATGGCACTTCGTAATTCTAGTGCGGCATTAATTTCATAAGATTTCCAAGCTAGAGATGTCAGCCTGACTATTTCTTTCCATAATTCAAATGACTTACGAGGAGATAAACGCAAACTACCATTTTGGGTAACTTCTACAGCTTTATGAGGATTTCCACCCCAATTAACTGTTTGTATCACCTCTGGACGAAACCATAGAACATATTTATTCTGAGTTTTAGAAATAGAAATAACTATTAAACCACTGGCTATATTTTTATATTTTTCTGCTTCTGGATAAAATTTTGAAAGTGAATTCGTGTAAAAGATATCTTCCTTAATATTTTTATGAATCCAATTTAATAATTCTTGAATATCTGGTTTTGTTGGAGTATTGCCAATTAAATATAACTCATTATTAAAACAAATTGTCGCACCATTGGCATTAACTAGGTGAAGCAGGTTTGGTTGTTGATTAATTAATCCATCAATAAAATTTTTCTCCACTGACATATATTCGATTAATTTTGCCAAATTGGATTTAACTTGAACTTTGGATTCGGAATCTTCTTTATCTTCTTTTGTTGCTAATTCTAAAGATGTTACTTGACCTAAAAATTCACAAGCATTGCGGATTTCATAAGGAATATATTTAGGTGTTTGGTGATGACAAGCTATGAGTCCCCAAAGTTCATTATTTTTAATAAGTGAAATCGACATTGATGCTTTAATACCCATGTTGTGCATATATTCAACATGTATGGGTGATACACTACGTAACACCGAATTACTTAAATCTAACGGCTCATTTGTTAAAGGATTAAGATGAGGGACAATGGCAATAGGTTGATAATCAACATCAGGTATAATACGTAACCAATTTTGACGGTAGAGTTCTCTGGCTTGTTTGGGAATATCTGAAGCCGGATAATGGAAGCCTAGATAGGAAGCTAAGTAGTCTTGTTTATCTTCTGCAATGACTATACCGTTCCAATCCTGATCAAACCTATAAAGCATTACTCTATCAAATCCGGTGATTCTTCTCACTTCCTGAGCTATGATCTGGCTAACTTCAGGAACAAATTTTGCTGACTGTAGTTTGCCAACAGCTAATTTGACCAAATAATAAAATTTAAAATAGACATGATTTTTTTCATAATTATGTGGTTCTAATTCTAGAATCACTATTTCATTTATTCGATGAACTATAGCATCAAAAATCTTATTAACCTGAGAAATATTTATAGTAATTTCAATGGGATTAACTATTTGTATATCTTCATTATTTAAGCAATCAACAAACAATCGAATTTGTTCTGTTCCCAACAGGATGCTTAATGGTTGATTGAGCAATTCGTCAGGATGCAACCCAAAAAAATGTATTGTATTATCACTGACTTGTAAAATAGTTAAATCAGATTCTTGTAATGCTAAAATAACTCCGTGTGTTTGAATACAACTAGGAATATGAATTGGCTCTCTGTCACAGTTTGTTAAATCTACTGGAAATGGAAATTCTATGTCCTCTTTGCTGATATTCACGTTTTAAAAAATCCTACTAAATATACCAAGCTTGTTGACTTGAAAAAAGGTGTAATAAGAGTCATATTTTATAGGACTTACGCAAGTGTCACAAAAATCTCAAATTTTTGTTTGTAGTGAGGACTTTAGTCCTCAAAATAAGGACTAAAGTCCTTACTACGAACTTAAAATAATATGCCAGTTGCGTAAGTCCTGTTTTAATTCATCCTAGTACAGAACGGCGAAAATGAACCCACCATGAGAATTGCTGAAAACTCTGTGGTTTAGAACCTTTGTGAAAGGTAGGCGTATTTATGCCGAAGTGTACTCACTTGCTGACGTCTACTTACGTATAAAAAATAGTTAATACTTAATACCAATTCTTTATGAAGATGCATGAAAAGAACCCTACCCCGCGAGATCGGGGAGGTTGGGAGGGGTCAAAATAATGTGCAGCTTCATATGAACATTGGTATAACTTGGGTCTTGATTTTGATTCGGTTTTTGTAATACAGATATTTTTAGAGATACATAAAATGTTGTCTTTGATTATTTTAAACATTTTCACAAGCTAATAAAATAAAAAAAATGATGTTAGTTAATATTACTTTACGCAAATAAAATATTCTTGAGAAATAGTTTTAGTAATTAGAAACCAAGTCATTGTTACTGATGATTTTTATTAAGATTCGGCAATATTTTATTAAATTGCCGTAATTGGTTTGAATAAACAAGTGTTATCTGCTGTCTGAAGTCTAAAGCTTGGTAATTTGACCTTGACAGTATTGAAAGCAGAAAACCCATCGGCTTCTAGCCGTGGGAGTGTCAAAAAGTCAGTAATTTCGATATGGTAATGCTGGAAGTCGCAAATATAATGAGGAAGCGATGAAGAGAAAAATTGAGGTTTTACCAGATAAAACAGCTTTAATAGCGCGAGTTCAAGAATTGATCCTCTCGCAAATTAAGACTGCTATTGAACAGCGAGGAAAATTTAGCATTGCTTTATCTGGTGGAAGTACGCCCAAGCCCTTGTACGAAGCGATCGCCACCCAAAATCTCCCTTGGGATAAAATTCATGTATTTTGGGGGGATGAACGTTATGTTCCGCCCGCTCATCCAGATAGTAATGAAGGTATGGCACGTCGTGCTTGGTTAGACCGCGTCAACATACCAGCAGCTAACATTCATGCTGTACCCACAACTGAAGGTGATCCAGCAGTATCTGCGGCTAAACATGAAAAGGAACTGCAAGAATTTTTTCACTCTTCACCTGGAGAATTTCCGGCTTTGGATGTGATTTTGCTAGGAATGGGTGATGATGCACACACAGCTTCTTTGTTCCCACACACAGAAGCACTCAAAGTACGCGATCGCCTAATTACCGTAGGTAACAAAGATGGTAATCTTCGCATCACCTTTACCTATCCATTTATTAATGCAGCCAGATGCGTTATTTTCGTAGTTGCTGGCGCGAACAAAAAACCAGCCCTTGCTCAAGTTTTCGCACCAGAAGCAGATAACTCTACTTATCCATCCCGCCTCATTCAACCCGATGGGGAACTGTGGTGGCTACTGGATGCAGCAGCAGGTGAAGAATTAAATCAGTAAATAGTGACCAGTTAGTGACATTAATAATAATCTAGTCACTGATAACTAATAACTGAATTGAAGTACTTGTTAAAATCAGAAGCTAGAGAGTTGTGCCTCTGCCTGCCAGCACTATTGTACGATGACCTAAAACAAAGGTTTAATTTCCATGATCGTCTGCCCTAACTGCAATCACCACAACCCTGATGGCGCTACCCAGTGTGAAGCTTGCTATACCCCGTTACCAGCGACTACTAACTGTCCTAGTTGTGGGGCAACCGTGCAGGCAGATGCTTCTTTTTGCGGACAGTGTGGCTATCAACTGCGTACAGGTAATCTAACGCCAGTAGCAGCAACCGTAGCACCTGACATTCCTGTGGAAGTAGAATCGTTAGTTGCACCTGATCCACTTGTACAATCGCAATCTGCATCCGTGAGTGAGTCTGCCAGCTACACTATGCCTGACTCTCCACCTTTGCCACCAACAGCTGTAGCATTTTCTTCAGCAGAAAGTAGCCCACCACCACCTCCAATTCCAGTTTTTAATGCTGAGGAAACTAGCCCCTCTCCACCTCCAGAACCTCCAGAACCTCCAGTTTCAGTGCCACCTCCAACCATTGCAGCCCCACCACCAGCAGTGGTTGCTGAGGAAGAGAGTCCAGTACTTGAAATAGAGAGTGAAAGTGAAAGCGAAAGTGAAAGTGAGCCAGCACCACAACCTGCGCCACCGCCACCTCCTGCTTCGAGAACGCAATTACAGCAAGTAACTGCACGTCTTGTCCACGTCCAAAGCGATAGGCAAATTGAATTACCACAGAATCTGTCTGTAATTCATATTGGTAAGCCTAATGACCGGATTCCACCCGATGTGGATGTTTCTGGCTTTCCCAACTCAGAAATTGTTTCGCGGATACACTCAGATATTCGTGTAGAGGGAGACGCTTACTATATTGAAGATGTAGGCAGTTCTAACGGCACTTATATTAATAATTTGCCCTTATTACCTGGAAACAGACATCGGTTAAGACCAGGCGATCGCATCAGTTTAGGCAAAGGAGATCTGGTGACATTCATCTTTCAAATCTCCTAAAGTGTCAGTTATAGTGTAGGTGAATTGATACAAGCCTAGCGCGTGATTACACTTATCCTCCTGCACCCACTACAACCCATTCCAGCCCAAAGTTGGACGTTTGCAGACGACGAACCAGCCATTTTTATCGGACGAGCGGCGGATAACCATGTTGTTCTCTATAGTGCTGTGGTTTCCCGCCGCCATATAGAAGTAAGACGAGCGGATAATGGCTGGGAAGTCGTCAATTTAGGCGCGAATGGAACTTATGTAGATGGGCAAGCAATTGTGAGAGTGGCAGTTACCGATGGGGTTATTCTTCGTCTGGCTCTTTCCGGTCCACAAATTCAAATCCGTTTAGGAATAGCCACAACAGCATCAGTTACTACGTCACAAATAGTTGTTAGTGGTTAGTGGTTAGTTGTTAGTTGTTGTTAACCATGCCAATGCCCTACTTCCATCAAGCGGTTAGGATAGATAAAAAAGCAACTTCTGCTTTTGGGATCACTACCCAAGGAAAATAACCCATGAGGGAATCAAATAAACAACATCAACCCTTATTAGCTAACGAAGCTCCATCAGAGGTTGAACGTATGGGGCTGACGTGGCTGATCACAGCAGCGATCGCAACAATTATCCTGTGGCAAGTTCCGGCGGGTGAGTATATTTTATACCCGTTTACTATCCTTGCAACTTGGTTTCATGAAATGAGTCATGGCTTGATGGCTCTAGTTTTGGGAGGAAACTTTCAACAATTAATGATTTTTTCCAACGGATCTGGGGTTGCATATTATAGCTACAGTGGCAGTTTATTACTAGGGTCTCTTGGTCGTGCTTTAGTTGCAGCAGCTGGGCCAATGGGACCACCTATTGCTGGTGCGGCTTTAATCTTGGCTTCCCGTAGCTTCAAAACTGCTTCGTGGAGTTTAAAAATATTAGGTGGTTTTTTACTATTATCAACGGCTATTTGGGTCAGATCCCTATTTGGATTAGTGGTAATTCCCTTGTTAGGTTTAGTTATTCTGGGTTTTGGTCTGAAAGCAACACGTTGGATGCAGGGCTTTGCTGTGCAATTTTTGGGCGTACAAGCATGTGTAAGTACTTATCACCAACTTGATTATTTATTTAGCTACAGTGCAGGCCCTTTAGGGATATCTGATACTGCCCAAATGCAGCAACAATTACTTTTACCTTACTGGTTTTGGGGAGCTTTAATGGCGATCGCATCTCTAATTATTCTTGTGCAGAGTCTCCGCCTTGCCTATCGTGCTAGTTGAAAATTTTTTCAAAACCAGTTTCTTGGCTGTGATACAGTAAGTTTGGTTTGTTAGTCAATATTGACCATATATAAGTTTTTCACTCAACAAATATGCCAGTCAAAGTAGGAGATACTGCTCCCGATTTTACTCTGCCTTCCCAGTCTGGCTCTTTAGTCAGTATTAATAATTACCGAGATCAAAAATGTGTTGTTCTCTATTTCTATCCTAAAGACGACACACCAGGTTGTACAGCAGAATCATGTGCTTTTCGAGATCAGTATGAAGTGTTTAAAAATGCTGGTGCTGAAGTCATTGGCATTAGCGGCGATTCCCCAGAATCTCATCAGCGATTTGCTAACAAGCACCAATTGCCTTTTACCTTACTAAGTGACACGAATAACGAGATTCGCAAGCTATACGGTGTTCCAGCTACTCTTGGTTTGCTTCCCGGTCGTGTTACTTACGTGATTGACCAAAATGGGGTTGTACGCCAAATTTTTAACTCTCAATTAAATATCAAGGGTCATGTAGAGGAGGCACTTAAAACATTGCAATCTTTATAGAAGATATGTCAATTATCTCCTCATTCCGAAAGAAATGATCAGAGATGATCGAGAGTGGGGACTTCCACGACACGTTAAATAGCTGAAACTCCAAAATCGGGATGACAGGATTTGAACCTGCGGCATCCTGCTCCCAAAGCAGGCGCGCTACCAAGCTGCGCTACATCCCGTTGACTTTAATAGCGTATCACATTTGAGCGCATTAACGCAAAAAAAATAGACTAGCTTGAAAAAAGGGGAGTGCAGAGTGTCAATACCTACTAAACTGTTTCATAAAGCGGCGATCAATCCAGTCTTTCCACTGCCACAGTAATTGATGAGGTGGTAAAGTCAAACATCCGCGTGTGGCGATCGCTCTGCCGTCACCCGTACCTATTAAGCTTAAATATTGTTTCTGTGGTGTGTAAGGTTTGAGAGGTTTGTCCAAGAAAAATCGTTGTAAGTTCTCAAATAAAGGTTTGCCTTGGCGAACAGCAAATACTCCTGCTTTCGGACGCGGATGATTTACCATTGTGGCAATATCTCCTGTAGCAAACACGTACTGATGAGACAAAGATTGCAATGTGTCACTTACCAAAATAAAGCCTTGCTCATCAGTTACTAATCCAGTCGCTTTTAACCACTCTGGTGCTGAGGCTTGTGTCACCCAAAAAATGCGATCGCACTCTACCGTCAACCCAGATACACATATAACTTTACCTGGTTCAACTTTGCATACACTTTCGCCTAAATGCAGTTGAATCCCGCGTTTGATCACAAGCTGCTTGACTGTACGCTGTACAGACCAATGATGATGGGGCATTAGTTGAACATCACGCTGGAATAAATGAATTTCCAAAGCTCTATGTTTTAGTGTATTATTATTCATAAATTCTCTGTTTGAGGAGAATTTGAGGGGATAAACTTTGGACGCCTGATACAAATGAGCTTGCATCGATAACGCTAATTCCACGCCACCAGCCCCTCCCCCTACAATCCCAATACTCAAGGGTTTTTGCTGATGAGCAGCTACTTTTTCTAGTAATTGATACCAGTGTTGCAGTAAATCTGACACTGGTTTTGCCCCAATTGTATATTCCGCCGCCCCTGGAACAGAAATTCTGGCTGGAGTGCTACCAATATCTATAGATAATAGATCAAATTCTACTTCTGGACGGTTGGCACAAATCACTTTTTTATTTTCTAGGTCAAGACCAATGACTCGGTCAATATATACTTGGGCTTTGGCAAAGTTCGTAAGTCGTTGCAAATCAATATGACATTCTTCATACCTGTAAAAACCAGCAATATGCCCTGGTAGCATTCCAGAGTAAGGTGTATCAACTCTATCAGTGATTAAAGTCAATCGGATTCCATCAAGAGGTTTCATTCCAAACATCAACAGAGCTATTGCATGGCTATGGCCACCACCAATCAGTACTAAATCTTTAGTAATTGGCTGTATATATTGCTGCATACATAGAGATTGACATAACAATTAATCATTACTAAACAATTACAAACCCAATGATGAATATTTTGATTGCACCTTATGATAGATATTGAAATTTGTTGACAAATGATATACTCTTTTCTTTCAATCTTGTCCGTAATAATTCTGTGTAGTGAGGATTACTAGCCATATGTCTGGCAGGAAGACAGACGGATTTAAAAGTTGGTTGGTAGCGATCGCACTTTTGTTTAGCCTATCACCAACTGTAATATTCTTTGCAATTTCACAAGTTGAGGGATTATCAAATGAACAAAAAATAGTCAGCAGAAATCAAGCCTTAAACACAACGGCTGGCTTGTTTGTAGGGTTAGCAGTGATAATTCATGCTTATTATGCAGTCAAGCGCACTGAAGCATTGAAAAAGAGTGCGATCGCAGCCGAAAAAAATAACGAAATTAGCATTCAGAATCTAGAACTATCCCAAGAACGCTTGATTGCAGAGCGTTTGACGGCAGCAATTACCCAGTTAGGACATGAGCATGTAGCAACCCGGATCGGGTCAATTTATGCTCTCGAAAAAATTGCCCAGGATTCACCAAAACAATACTGGACAATTATGGAAATTCTGACTGCATTTGTGCGAGAAAATAGCAGCATCAAGTCAGAACAGGAAAATTATGTCGAAGAGGTGGCAAAAGTTACAAAAGTATCCACAGATTTACAAGCAGCTTTAACCGTAATTGGTAGACGCCACTGGGAACAAGATCAACAAAATCAAAAACTCGATTTAAGAAATACCGATATTAGACGAGTAGACCTCTCAAATGCCAACTTGCAACGTTTAGACCTACGGGGAGCAAACTTGACAAAAGCCAATCTCCAAAAAGCTAACTTGTTTGAGGCAAAACTCGAAGGTGCAAAACTTTGTGGCACAGTTTTGTATGAAGCCAATTTACAATTATGCAACCTCGAAGAAGCTAACCTTTGTGGAGCAAACTTAAATCGAGCCAACTTAACTGGAGCTAATTTGCGATCAGCAAATTTGTCTGGAGCAAGTCTGCGTGCAGCCAATTTCTGTGAAGCAAATCTATATAAAGCTAACTTGCAATCTTGTAACCTGAAAGTGGCAAATCTTTCCCATGCCAAGCTATTTCTTGCTAATTTACAGGGAGCAAAGCTTGGTAAAGCCAACTTGCAGGAAGCAGGATTAATTGGTGCAAACCTCAAAGGTGCAAACCTGAATGGAACAAATCTGCAACAGGCGAATTTGAATGCAGCCAAACTAGAATACACAGAGATATTTTTTGCAAATTTATCTAAAGCTAGCCTCAGAGAAGCCAATTTATATGGAGCTAATTTGATGGGAAGCAACTTGCAAAAAGCAATGTTCCATGAAGCCAATCTCTGCGATGCAAATCTGATGGGAGTAGACTTATTTGGCACAAATTTGTGTGATGTGAAACTGGCTGGAGCCACTCTGACAGGAGCCAAAAACTTGCAATCACACCAAATTAAATTAGCAGTAGGCGATCGCACAACTGTTTTACCAGATAACTTGGATATTCCTAAACATTGGATGCGCTCAGAACATTCCAGAAGATCTGCCGCAGAGGCTGAAAATTGATTTAGATAGCGCATACAATTTTGCCATTTCTCTGAAGCGTTGTTAATATCAAAAACTCGATTATTATAGTACTTCAAAATTTTCAGGGTGCTTCCCAAAATCAAAATATTATTCCCACAACAGGAACCTATAAAAAAATATTCATCAGGTTGACGCAAAAACCCTCTGTTTTTCTCATTTCTCTCTTGTTTTGGTGAGTTATGGTGTGATTTATTCCATTTAATAATTTATTTTTTGTATTTCTTGGAAATCCCAGATAATTGGATTAAATTTTTGATGTCTTCCGGTATATCCACGTTTTTAACCACTAGTTAAACAAAGAATTCCTGTTTACGAAAAATATATATGAAAAAGAAAACTAGTAGGGTACGTGGAAAATCAACACAAAATTTGAAAACATAGATCAAGGATATAAAGATCATTAGGACTTGTGACTTCCACGTAACGATAAATAGGGTGCTGTCTGTGATTCCCATCGTTTCAAACGATGACGCGATCGCTTCTGAATCACGATTTTTGTGATTTTGTTCAACATGTCGATCTCAAAACACTCATTTTTAAGGGAATTAAAAGCATGGCTATCATTAGCGTTACCAACAATGCAGACAGTGGAGAAGGTTCTTTACGAGCAGCGCTCGAATCTGCTCAAGCAGGAGACATCATCCAGTTCACTCCCAGCCTTGCTAACGGGACCATCACACTTACTAGTGGAGAACTTCTCATAAGCAAAAACGTAACGATTGATGGTGCAGGGGCAGAAAATTTAACGATTAGCGGTAATTATTCAACACGGGTATTTTCTGTAAGCAGTTATGTCAATGCTACAGTGAAGAACCTAACCCTGACCGACGGTATGGTGACAGGAAAAGACGGAAGAGGTGGTGCGATCGCAGCCTGGGACTACAGTACCATTCAGGTCGAAAACTGTAATTTTAAAAACAATAGCTCTTTCCAGGGCGGAGCCGTTTATGTTGGTTACGGCAGTAAAGGGACAGTATTGGGCAGCAACTTTGACAGCAACAATGGCACTCTGGGGAATTCTGGGTTTAGCGGTGGGGCGATCGCTACTTATGGTTCCGGTGTGCTTGTTGTTAAAGATAGTCAATTCACAAATAACAAAGGTGTAAATGGTGGAGCGATTTACAGCCTGTTAGGTGAATTAACTGTAGAAAACTCAGTCTTTATTAACAATAGTTCAGAAGGTGATATTGGTGGTGGTGCAATCTTTACCGATGGAGCAAACCCAGTAGGTCCAGGTTCTACTGTCGGAGGTACAATTGCTATCCGTGGTTGTAAGTTTGAAAACAATCACACCAAAGGAGAGGGTGGGGCGCTTTTTCTGTATGGTTACGAACCAGACAAGATTATTCTCGAAAACAGCAGCGTCGTTAGCAATACAGCAGACTTTGATAATAATGGTATAGGTCGAGGAGGTGGACTGCGAGCTAACAGCGCACTCACAATTAACAACGTCACCTTTGCGAAAAATACAGCTGCAAAGCAAGGCGGAGCTATATGGCTAGACGGTCATTCGCCAGTTAACATCACCAACACCACCTTTTCTGCAAATAAGGCGATTGAAGATGCAGGCGGAGCGATGTTCGTTAACACCGATGAATCTGTCCCTGTTAACGTAACGAACTCTACCATAGTTTATAACCAGGCCGGACGAGCAAATGGGGCATTTTGGATTTACAGTCCGACACAGCCCGTCACGCTCACAAACTCGATTGTTGCCTATAATACTGCTGGCGATCCCTCACAACAACAGGTTGGATATCAACTACAGGATGGCCGCGGTAATATCGAATTTCCTGCGCCAGCAATGGGTAATCAAGTTGTAGCAGGTAGTCAGATTGTTGATCCTCGAATTGCTCCTTTAGAAGATATTGGAGGGGTTCTAGTACATCCTCTTTTAACCGGTAGTCCTGCCATTAACACTGGTGTCACAGTCAACGGTGTACCTACTACTGACCAACTAGGAAGCGACAGAGATAATCAACCTGATGTTGGAGCATTGGAGATGGTTGTCACTGCATCTCTCAAATCGAGTCAAGAAGATCCTTTACTGAGTGGTACACTTTCAGCACAAAATCAGCAAAATAGCAATCATCAAAACAAAATTGCTAATGATGTATTGCTCGGAAGCAACAACAATCCTCTGTTGATTAGTTATAACAGTAAGGACATTTTGATTGGTGATTACCGTGACAATCAACTGACAAATACAAGGGGTAGCGACGGATTTATCTACCCAAATATATCACCAGAGGATAAGATAATCTCAGGTTCTAATTCTACCAATGGTGTGATAGATATCAGCAAAAATTGGGATAAATCTAAGCTTTCTGGTCAGAATCTTTTTAGTGAATACATCAGATCACACCAACAAGAATTAGGGACATCGATGAATGTTGATCTGCTTGTTTCTCTAGACTCTAGACTGTTTCAGGATATTTTGATCCCCAATGATGTTACAGTTAACAGTTGAGTCTGCAAAAATTTCATTGTTAGCAAAGCAAGTAACAGATGATTTAACGTAGATTTCACAGAGTTTGCGTCAACCGATAGGTTTCAATCAAAGAAAAAATTCATGACGAATTTTTTCTGGTTCTAGTTTTGAACTTCTTCACATTATCTAATACCAATTCTTTATGAAGATGCATAAAAATAACCCCACCGCCTGCGACAACCCCCCTCTGTCCCCCCTTGGCAAGGGGGGATGAAAGGGGGGTGGGAGGTTGGGAGGGGTCAAAATAATGTGCAGCTTCATAAAGAATTGGTATTTAGTTTAAATCTAGAAAACATAGTTATAAATTTTCCCGCCTACCTACTTATCATTAATTTTCTGATCAACAATCTCTAGTAAAGATGACTGAAATGAATGCAAAAAAAAATGATCTCCAGGGAGCATATGTAATGAAAAAGAAGCGCTTGTTTGCTCCTGCCATGCTTTAATTTGATCATAACTAACTTCTTGATCTTGCAAACCACCAAAAGCTGTAATAGGACAATCTAATGGTGTTTGTTGAGTGTAAATATAAGTTTCTAGTACTGCAAAATCTGCCCGTATAATTGGCAAGAATAATTGCATAAGTTCATCATTTTTAAGTAAAGCTTCTGGAGTCCCATTTAAATGACGTAATTCTTCAATAAATTCTACGTCCGGTAAGTTGTGAATAGGTGGTTGGGTATTAATCAGTTGAGGTGCGCGGCGAGCTGACACAAACAAATGACTCGGTTTGACACCATACTGTTTGCGGAGTAGACGAGCAAGTTCAAAACTCACGAATCCACCCATACTGTGACCAAAGAAAGCAAAGGGTTTGTCTAAGTTTGGTTTAAAAACACTAGCTAACTTTGTGACTAGAGGTTCTAATTGAGTGAATGGAGGTAACTTGATCCGCATTCCTCTACCAGGAAGCTCGATCGCACAGATTTCTACGGTTGGTGGGAGATGATTTGACCAGCCACGAAAGATATTAGCGCTACCACCAGCGTAGGGGAAACAAAATAAACGGATCTTAGCTTCTGGATTAGGTTTAGGATAAACAAACCAAGAGTCTAAATTCGAGGTGTTGAGCATCTTGCTAATATAATTTTATTATATTTACTCTAACAAGATTGCTATATTTATGAGCAAAGAAGCGATCGCAATTATTTTCAATACATGTCTTTACTATGTTTTAACTGATTATATAAATTGCTATAGGATTCCTAAATAACGATAAATTAAAGCTTCAAAATCATGAAGCCAAGTGCAGCAAGTATTTTAGACGCACTCAACTCATATCATCTGTAAGTGATATATATAGCACCATTATCAGCTATTTTTGAGGTTGAGTATTGAAGAAGTTTTATATCAAAAACACAAGTTAGTTGATGTATAGTTAGACAAACTATCGAGTCAGCACAAATCTAATTTAGTCAACGTAAATTGAGTGTTATTAATATTTTTCGTATATGGCTCTACAGAATTGGAGACGTAAGCGCGGAGTTGCACTTACTACTAAAGGTTTGCAAAAACTTCAAGAAGCAAAGCGTGCATCAGAAGCACATGAAAACTTTGCCAACAACTATACACTTGAAGAAATGAGCGCATTTACTGGATTATATCCCAGTACAATTTCAAAAGTGCTCAATCGGGAATCTGGGGTTGATAAAAAAACTCTTGAGAAGCTATTTACAGTTTTTAAGATAAAAATAGATAAAAGTGACTATATAAGCTCAAATACTCGGGTAGATTGGGGGGATGCTACTATTCCAGCAGTTTTTTATGGACGCACACAAGAAATTGCCACTTTAGAGCAATGGATTCTCAATGAGCGATGCCGATTTGTAGCAATATTAGGAATGGGCGGTATTGGTAAAACGTCTTTGTCTGTAAAGCTTGCTCAACAAATTCAAGAAGAATTTGAATATGTCATCTGGCGATCGCTCAGAGAAGAACCACCTGTTAAATCTATCCTCATAAATCTCATCCAATTTCTTTCTGACGAGCAAGAAACAGAAAGCAACCTCCCACAAAACTTGGCTGAGATCATATCCAGGCTACTTGATTATTTACGAAATAATCGTTGTTTAGTAATTTTTGACAACATAGAGTCAATTCTCAGCAGTGGTAATCGCTCTGGAAATTACCTTGAAGAATATGAGGGATATGGTCAGCTGTTTAAACAGCTAGGAGAAGCAACTCACACTAGCTGCTTAGTGCTAACTAGTCGGGAAAAACCCAAAGAGGTAGCATTAATGGAAGGTAGAGCGCTACCTGTTCATTCATTATTACTGACTGGTTTAAATGTGGAAGAGGGACAGGAAATTTTGAAAGTCAAGGGACTATCTGCAACAGGGAAAGAATCTAAAAAAATGATTGATCTGTATGCAGGAAACCCCTTAGCTTTAAAGATAGTTTCCACGACGATTCAAGATGTCTTTGGTGGTAATGTGACTCAATTCCTGCAACAAGATACAGCAGTTTTTGGAGATATCCGTGATCTTCTAGAACAGCAGTTTGAGCGCTTATCTGGTTTAGAAAAAGAAATAATATATTGGCTAGCTATTAATAATGAACCAATAGAACTCTTTGAGTTAAAAGAAGATATTGTATCGCCAATATCATCACAAAAATTACTAGACGCCCTAGAATCTCTGGTTCGGCGATCGCTAGTAGAGAAAAGTGAAGCAATTTTTACTCTCCAACCTGTAGTTATGGAATATATAACTCAGGTATTGATAGAGCAGGTATGTGAAGAAATAAAAACTGAAAATTTCGAGCTTTTTAGATGTCACGCCCTGATGAAAGCAACAGCCAAAGACTACATCAAAGAAACTCAAATTCGCCTCATTCTCAAACCACTGATAAATGAATTATTCTCTATTTTTAGAAGTAAAAGAGGCATTGAAAAACAATTAACTCAAATTTTAGCAAAGCTGCGAGAAGAATTCCCCCAAGAACCAGGCTATAGCGCTGGAAATCTTCTCAATTTGTTTCGTCAATTACAAACAGATTTAAGTGGCTATGACTTTTCTGAACTTGCTGTTTGGCAAGCTGATCTACGCGGTATAAGTTTGCACAATGTGAATTTTGCTAACGCTGATCTTAGTAAGTGCATTTTTGCTGAAACCCTTGGTGGTATTCATTCTGTGGCATTTAGCCCTGATGGGAAACTCTTGGCTATAGGGGATACTGGTAATCAGGTTCACCTCTACCAGGTTGCAGATGGTAGACAACTACTTGTTTGTGCTGGACACACAGATTGGCTTTGGTCAGTTAGCTTCAGTCCTGATGGAAAACTCCTCGCTAGTGGCGGTAAGGATCAAACAATCAAACTATGGGATGTGGATACCGGAGAGTGTCTGGCAACCTTACATGAACATAGTAGTGGGATTTCGTCAGTTGCCTTTGCTCCTAGAGATAATATACTAGCTAGTGCTAGTGAAGATCAAACAGTGAAGCTGTGGGATGCTAATACTGGTAAATGTCTAAAAACTTTGCTGGGCAATAATAGTAGAGTTGCATCAATTACTTTTAGTCCAGATGGTCAAACTCTAGCCAGTGGCTATCATGACCAAACAGTAAAACTATGGGATGTCAATACTGGTAATTGCCTCAAAACTTTACAAGGACATGATGGTGGAGTCTGGTCAGTTAGCTTCAGTCCAGATGGTAAAACTTTAGCCAGTGGCAGCAATGATCGAACAGTGAGATTGTGGAATGTTGCAACTAGTCAATGTATCAAGATTTTAGACGGTCATACTGATTCTGTAAATTCTGTAGTCTTCAGTTTAGATGGTCATATACTCGCAAGTGGGGGAGATGATCAAACGGTAAAACTATGGGATGTCAATACTGGTTATTGCCTCAAAATTTTACAGGGGCATGATAGCAGATTGTGGTCAGTCGCCTTGAGTCCAGATACTCATATGTTGGCAAGTGGGGGAGATGATCAAACAGTAAAACTATGGGATGTCAATACTGGTTATTGCCTCAAGACCTTGCAAGGTTGTAGTAGTGGAATATGGGCGGTAGCCTTCAGTGCCAATGGTCACATGCTTGTAAGTGGCAGTGGCAATAAAACAGTGAAGTTCTGGGATACTAATACTGGTCAGTGTATCAAAACTTTACGAGGCCATAGTAATAGAATCACATCTGTTGCCTTAAGTGCTAATAGTCGTATCCTTGTAAGTGGCAGTGAAGACCAAACTGTGAAGCTGTGGGATCTTAGCAGTGGTGAATGTTTGAAAACTTTGCGAGGTCATAGTAATTGGATTACATCGGTTGCTATAAGTCCTAACAGTCAATTTATTGCCAGTAGTAGTGATGATCAAACAGCTAGATTATGGGATGTCAAAACTGACAACTGTATCCATGTCTTGGAAGGGCATACTGATAGAATGTGGGCTATTGCCTTCAGTCCAGATGGTCAAACGATCGCAACTGGTTCTCACGATGCAACGGTAAAGATTTGGAATGTCATTACAGGGCAGTGTGTTCAGACGCTTCAGGGACACAATAATTGGATCTGGTGTGTCACCTACAGTCCTGATAGTCTAATCCTAGCCAGTGCTAACAGCGACCAAACGATAAAGCTGTGGAATGTCAAAACCGGAGAATGTGTTCAAACTTTGAAGGGTCATACCAGTTCTGTATACTCAGTAGCCTTTAGTCCAGATGGCTCCATGTTAGCGAGTGGTAGTCAAGATCAAACTGTGAAGCTTTGGGATCTCTGCACAAATCAATGCATTAAAACTTTAGAGGGACATACACAATTAATTTGGTCTGTTGCTTTCAGTCCCAACGGTCAAAGTCTAGCCAGTAGTAGCCAAGATGACACAATTCAAGTCTGGGATGTTAAGAGTGGTGAGTGCATCAAAACTTTAAGAAATGAGAGACCATATGAGGGTACAAAGATCAATGGTATTCAAGGCATAACACAAGCTCAAAAAGTCTCTTTGAAAGCTTTGGGAGCAGTTACCTATAGCGACTTGCTGTTGAGTGAGGTATATAAAAAAACCTAGGTGCTTGCGCGTCTACTGACCCTACCTAGCCCTTTGAGAGCTGACACCTTAAAACAAAATGAGGCTTAGTCTCTCAAATCGCCTATCTCATTATTGAGCAGTATATCCTCCATCGATCATCATGTTGTGTCCAATGACGAAGGAAGCTGCATCCGAGCATAACCATATCACTGCTTCTGCAACCTCCTCTGGCTTGCCGATCCGTCCTATAGGATGTATTTCTGGAAGATAGGAAAGTATATCTGAGGGAATAGTCGCTAGCATATTGGTTTCGATGGCACCAGGGCTAACTAAATTGATTCGGATACCGGACTTGACATACTCCATTGCTGCTGAACGGGTTAAGGCTATGATTCCCCCCTTTGTGGCAGAGTAGCTTGCATAGCCAGCAACACCGACCACACCTCCAACAGAACCTACATTGACGATCGCGCCACCACCTTGTTTAAGCATTGCCTTGATCTCGTACTTTAGGCAAAGCCATGTACCTTTAAGGTTGACATTGAACACCTGATCCCACTCCTCTTCAGATATATCCGTGAGTGAACCAACTGCCGGAATACCAGCACTGTTGCAAGCATAGTCCAAACGACCGTATACTTCCAAGGTTTTGTTAACCAATGTCTCTACTTCGGCGGACTTTGATACATCAGTCTGGACAAAAATAGCCTCTCCTCCAGCCTCTTGTATGACACGCCCAGTCTCCTCACCTTCGGCAATTCGACGACTGGCGACCACGACCTTTGCTCCAGTCCGTGCAAATGCGATCGCTGTTGCGCGACCAATACCTGATGAAGCTCCAGTAACCAACGCAACTTTTCCATCAAATTGACCTGTCATAGCTGTGTTTCTTCCCTTTTGATTCCTTATACCGCGCTTGGGTTTAAACCCTTAGCTAATAGCATAAGTCGTCTTCAGACGACTCAATAAATCAAATAGTCTGCTTCAGCAGACTTTAGCTATTAGGGTCTTCCAGGTAGAAAAAACAGGCAGGCTTCTACGAGATATCTCTAAGTCCCACAGATCAATCAATGGGTTTCTAAGCCTGCCTGTTTTTTTGGGGACAATGCTATGAGACTGCGATTTCAATCGCAGGCGGTTTTTAAACATTTGGGATGCTCCCCCTCATGAATGCGTGACAACTTTAGTTGCAGTTCAAACAACAGCATGTCAGCCACCTCCTAAGAATTTAAGTATTTACAGCCTCAGCAAAGCGAATTTTCAAATAATCATCTTCCATTTTCGCTCCTGCTGGTTGCAGTGCTGCTAATGCCTGTGGCAAGACTAAATTTCGGCGATGATTACCAATAGTAATATTTAATTCATCGCCTGTTTTACTGAGTTGAACTTGGTTTTTAGGAATACCTGGTAGATATAATTCCAAGCTGTATTGATTGTTATCTTGTACAACTCTAATCGTGTTTTCTTTGTAATAAACCTGACTTGGATCTTCATCTTTATAGAGAGTTTCTTTGAGTCGTTCTAGGGCTGCTAAACCACACATTTCTTCGGAAAATAGAGGTACTTCCTTCACAGGTAAAGGATGAAAATTTTCGTGAATCTCCTGACGATATTGCTGTTGGTTCTCTTTCCATTTATGAAAGAATGAGTCTTGGACTTCGTTGGGAATAATACGGTTTGCTACAACTAAATCGGTCGCAACATTATACAAACTCAAATAAGCATGGGCGCGAAGAGATTCTTTAATTACCATTTTTTCTGGGTTGGTAATCAGACGCACTGAGGTTTGATTATTGTCAGTTAAGACTTTTTCGAGTGCTTCTATTTGTTGATAAAACTCATAAGGTGCATCCATGACCTCTTTATCTGGTAAAGAAAAACCAGCAATGGGTCTAAATAGAGGCTCAACCAGAGGTCTAAGAGCAACAGAAATATTTTGAAAAGGTTTATAAAAACGGCGCATATACCAACCACCGACCTCTGGTAAACTCAGCAGTCGCAATGCTGTTCCCGTTGGAGCGGAGTCGATAATCAAAACATCAAAATCGCCTTCGTCGTAATGGCGTTTCATTCTTACCAAGCCAAAAATTTCATCCATCCCTGGTAAAATAGCTAATTCTTCCGCTTGTACTCCATCCAAACCTCGCGCCTGTAAAACTTGAGTGATGTAGCGCTTGACAGCACCCCAATTTCCCTCTAATTCTTGTAGCGCATCTAGTTCTGCACCCCACAAGTTTGGGCGAATTTTCCGAGGGGCGTGTTCTAGTTCCAGATCAAAACTATCTGCTAAAGAGTGGGCGGGATCTGTACTTAAAACTAGGGTACGATAACCAAGTTCTGCACAACGCAATCCAGTAGCAGCAGCTACGGAAGTTTTACCTACACCACCTTTTCCGGTCATCAAAATTACGCGCATGGATGATTCTGCTTTATCTGAGAAGTTTTTACATTTATTTACATTATCGATTGTCTAGCAGAGAAATGTTGTTTGATCACATCTAGACGCGAACAATTCCAATAATCTATGTGAGAAGCTATCAAACCATCAGAGTTGAGACGTAATTCACTCCGACCAGGGACAGAAATACGTGGTTTCCAGGGGAGGGGAGTATTCCAACTGAGTGTCCACTTAGTTGTAATTGTGTCTCCCTCTTTTTGGATATCATGCAAATCCATTTTGAGATTTAAAAAAAAAGTCTCAATAAATTTAATCATCAGCTTGTATAGCTGAATACCCCGAAATTTAAATACTTGGTCTTGAAAATAAACCTCTTCAGCGTAAATGCTGTAAGTTTGATTTGCTGGAAATCTTTGATAATCTTCTTTGAGGATTTGAATGATATCCATAGTCAGTACACAGCCTGATGTTACAATCCTTTATCTTGAGATTACCTCAAATCCTCAAATAGTTCATGCTCTCCCCAAGTAAAACAAATATCCAATATATAAGTAGAACAGAGTAAATCATTAAAGGTTTGTAGTGAGGACTTTAGTCCTCAAAAAAGGGCTAAAGCCCTTACTACGAACTTATTTCAATAATTTTTTACGTCACTTAACATAGTTTGATTTATTTTCGCCGACTTACTTAGCATTCCTAAATCATAAGCCCTAACGGGCAGGCTCCGCCAACATGAACAACAAGATCCCCGACTTCGCAGAAATCGGGGATCTGACTCTCTCAATATTCACAACTCATTAATTTCCATCTATTTTAATTGCATCTTTGACTTTCCGTTTTTGTAAGAAGCCAGACATAAATGGACGCTCAAAGATTAAATAGAAAATATAGGCTGTCACTAATGATAGTGACAAACCAGTTGTATAGAAGATAATCTCTCTTTTGAGAGGAGTAAATTGTAATGTCTGTAGATACTGATTGAGTACAGTTAAAACTATAGAGTGCAGTAGATATAAGCTATAAGAAAATGTTCCTAGTGCGATCGCTCCAGGAGATTGCAATATTTTTAATACTAAAGGTGGTGCTTTTTCCTCTACTATGCAGTTAGTACAGTAGACTAACAAACACGCAGCAGCTAAACCAACACACAATTCATTTACCCATATTTCTAAGCCAAACTTTTGCGACATATCAGCTAATAAAGCCATACCAAAAAATACTATCGCGAGTAAACCCCACGGTAGTGATTTTCTGATTTTTTGCAAATAGTGTGTTTGAGAAAATCCGATATCTGCTGCCATCATTCCTAAAGTAAACAAACCAAGATACCATGTATGCGCCCTGCCGATTAATCCATGAGATAAATAATAAGGCAGTAATCCTAATAAAAAAGCCAAATTGATAACTACAAACCAGCCAAAACGCCGCCATATAGGCAGTAAAACCAGAGGAAATAAGAAGTATATTTGCCATTCAGTAGCAACACTCCACATTGGCCCGTTGATTTTATAAACTTCATCGTTGGGAACGATATTGTGAATTAAAAATAGATGGCAAACAACATCGAAAAGTGAAAATTTATACTCAAAATGTCCCCAGATATTATTATTCCAATACAAGAAATTAAAATTGATTAAAATTGTGATTAAAATACCTACTAGCAATGACAATATCAGTGCCGAATAATATGGTGGCAGTATTCGACGCGCTCGCCGCTTTAAATAATTAAATAAACCACCGGAAATATAACCCGTCTGAGAACGAGATACTGGCAGCATTAAACAGTATCCTGAAAGGACAATAAATATAGCTACGCTAAACAGTCCATATCTAAAAACTTTGCTAACGTTCAGCCATATACCTGGTAAATCATGTCCTTGTAATTCCCATAGATGAGAAAAAACGACGTATAAAGCTGCTAAACCACGCAAACCATCCAGATAATGAAGATGTACTCTCTTCTCGTGGGTGTTATCTGTAAAATTACTCATTTAATTCACTTTGATTTTAGTTATTTTGAGATCCACTCAATATTACTCATGTTTGTTCTATTTAATTCATAATAAGTTCTTATATTCAACTAAGAATTGGTTAAATAACGATCGCTGCATTTAGGCTTAAAAGCTTTTAAAATTAAAGATATATAACACAAAAATGTTTTATTTTATACGAACATAATATTTTATGACTGTTGAACGCATACCCCCATCAAACTATCCCAGAGTTGAATTTGGGCGACGAATTATGGCATTTGGAATTGATTTTTTGATTGTTTGGTTAGTTAGCTCTTTGTTAGGAACTAGTGCGCTTGGTATTCAATTTCTCCAAATACTTGTTTTTGCGATCGCTTGGCTGGTGTTACGAGCATTAGTTGTGTATAACAACCAAGGACAAAGTTTAGGGCAGTATGCTCTGGATCTCAGAGTACTGGAAGTTGAACGCGGGAAGATACCAGATTTACAAGCTCTTGTGAAACGAGAGGCGATCATTGGTTTGGGTGCGCTTTTACTTGCGATCGCTTTGAGCAATATTATCCGCAATCCCACTGCTATACTGCTAATACTTCCGCTAGCTATCGATTGTGGTACAGCTGCATCTGACAGTCAGATGCGGCAAGCTTTGCATGATCGCTATGCTAAGACTATAATCGTTTCGGCAAGTCGTGGCTATTCGCTAGATATAAAAGTCAAGCGAATGCTTGAAACTTTGCAGCGAAATGTGCGAAGATAGGTATTTGTGTTAATTATTCTCAGGCTTAATTGTTTGTAAAATTATGGCTAAGGCTAAAGGTGTCCGAATCATATTGACACTGGAATGTACGGAGTGCCGTACAAATCCAGATAAACGCTCTCCAGGTGTTTCACGTTATACCTCGACTAAGAATCGTCGTAACACCACTAATCGTTTAGAACTCAAAAAGTTCTGCACTCACTGCAACAAACATACCGTTCACAAGGAAATTAAATAGACAACCATGAGTTATTACCGTCGTCGTTTGTCTCCGATTAAGCCGGGAGAACCAATTGACTACAAAGATGTAGACTTGCTGCGTAAATTTATCACCGAGCGCGGTAAAATCTTGCCACGTCGAATTACTGGATTGACATCTCAGCAACAGCGAGCGTTAACATTAGCGATTAAACGCGCTAGAATTTTGGCTTTGTTGCCGTTTATCAATGCAGAAGGCTAAGTATAATTTTATTTTTGGATTTTGCGAAAACTTTGAGCGGAGGTTTCCTCCGTTAGCATAAGCTCCTCGCGCCAGCGAGGCTCAAAGCTTTTCAAGAAGGATTTCGGATTTTAGATCAATAAAGGCTGAGTATTACGTAGCATTTCACTTGGCGTTTCTGAGTCCAAAATCTAAAATCTAAGAAGGTTAAGTGTAAAATCGGCTCAGTCAAGCTTAAAATCATTTAGATTTAGGATTGAATAGCAAGTTATTTCATCCAAAATCTAAAACCTAAAATCTAAAATTTTAATTAAGATGCGAGGCTTGTGGAGAAGGGGACGCTAGTTGAATTTAGACTTCAAAGTGATCGCCGTTTGGGTGTAGTAGATCGTCCAGACGGTAAAACCCGTTGGTTCGTCATCGATGAACGGGGTCAATCTCACAGTCTCGCTCCTAGACAAATAAGTTATACAGTTACTGGACAAAGCTATAAATCCTCACAAATTTCTAGTTTTCTAGAAGAAGTCAAGCCTTACTTAGATCCATCAAGTTTAGAAGTAGCTTGGGAACTACTAGTAGAGGATGGGGAAACAGTAACGCCACAAGAAATGGCAAATCTACTGTTTTCGGGATTAGAAGCACCCCAGTGTTATGCTGCTTATTGCTTGCTATCAGACGATAAAATCTATTTCAAGCAAAAAGGAGACTCTTACGAACCCCGCACAGCTGCTCAGGTAGCAGAACGTAAACACCAAGTAGAAGTAGAGGCGCTCAAAGCAAAAGGACAACAAGAATTTTTGACTCGTGTTGAGCAAGCACTCACAGGTGAAGCAGTCGAGTGGCAAAGACATGATCGCCAACGCTTAGAAGCTTTAGAAAAATATGCCGCACTTCTTGCCGATATTGTGCGTATAGGTCTAAATTATGACTCTCTGGCTCGTGCTTATCCGCCGCCAGCACCAGTCCTGGAAACGATGAACATGCTAGGACGTTCTGCAACACCCCAAGGAGCCTTGCAATTATTGGTAGACTTGGGTTGCTGGAGTCCTCATGAAAATTTATTTCTGCGTCGTTCCTCAATTCCAGTTCAATTTCTTCCAAAGGTACTAGAAGTGTCGCAACAGCGATTGCAATCACCCCCGCCTGACCCAGATTCTAACCGCTTGGATCTGACCTATCTCAAAGTGTACACAATTGATGATGAAAGTACTACAGAAATAGATGATGGTTTGAGTTGGGAGCAACTTCCAGATGGGCGGGAAAGATTGTGGGTACATATCGCTGACCCAACACGCTTTTTGATACCAGAAGATGAGTTAGACCTAGAAGCTAGAAAGCGGGGTAGTACAGTTTATTTACCTACTGGTATGGTTCCGATGTTTCCAGAAATATTGGCAACTGGGCCCATGAGTTTAGTGCAAGGACAGGTTTGCTGTGCTTTGAGCTTTGGAGTCATTTTAGATGCATCTGGAGCGGTAGAAGATTACAACATTCATGCCAGTTTGATTAAACCTACTTATCGCCTCACCTATGAAGACGTAGACGAAGTGCTAGGCGTGCAGGCGGAACCAGAAATTGCTGCGATCGCCAAATGGGCCAATAAGCGTAAAGTTTGGAGATATGCCCAAGGAGCCATCAGCATTAATATGCCGGAGGCGATGATTAAAGTCAAAGAAGACGACATTAACATCTATGTTTTAGACGACTCCACCTCTAGGCAACTAGTAGCTGAGATGATGATACTTGCTGGTGAAGTTGCTGCTCGTTATGGCCAAGTTCATCAAATTCCTCTGCCTTTTCGTGGTCAACCCCAACCAGAGTTACCCTCCGAACAAGAATTACTCCAGCTACCAGCAGGTTTTGTCAGAGCCTGTGCTATGCGTCGTTGTATGCCGAAGAGTG
This sequence comes from Nostochopsis sp., assembly GCA_051172755.1. Lineage (GTDB taxonomy): Bacteria > Cyanobacteriota > Cyanobacteriia > Cyanobacteriales > Nostocaceae > Pelatocladus. Next base: position 755,117 of record JBMNDX010000002.1, read on the forward strand.
AAATGAGCATTACACCAGTGCGTCATGCTGGTTTAGGCTTAGATACTTATACGCAGGCTACCTCTCCCATTCGCCGCTACAGCGACTTGCTCACCCATTTTCAACTCAAAGCACATCTGCGCGGGGATATTCTGCCCTTTTCTGCCGAACAGCTCAAAGAAGTGATGATGACCGTCACTACCATCACTCAAGAAGTAACAATGGTAGAACGGCAAACTAATAGATATTGGGCATTAGAGTACTTGCGCCGTTGTACAGATAACGTTTGGCACGCCACAGTATTGATGTGGTTGAGAGAAGATAGCGGTTTAGCACTCATTCTTTTGGAAGATTTGGGTTTGCAATTGCCAATGTCTTTTCGGCGTGCTTTAAAGTTGGGTGAACAGGTTGCAGTGAAAGTTTCCCACGCTGATCCACAAAAAGATGTAATTCAATTTCAGGAAGTGATTTATCAAGAAGCCTAAACTACCTAACATCGCTCTTTATTGGTCGTTGGAGGCTTCGGGTTTCAAATCAAAGCCAACCTCTTAAACGATATACAAACATACCCACATACTCTTTTGCTGCCGCAGTAAACTTTTGCAAATTAGCACTATCTGGTAGCAAACTCAAGATAGCAGCCTTGGGAGTGTGGCCTAGCGCTTCTATTTCACTTTGAGTCACAAGAAAGTCAGTAGGTGCAGGAATAGCGTCAATACCCTGACGCTTAAAGATTAAGAACGATCGCGGCATATGCATAGCTGAAGTCACTAGCAAAATCTGGCGAATTCCACGAGTATCAAGAATTTTTTTGACATTTACTGCATTTTGATAGGTGTTGAGAGATTCAGATTCTTGAATGAGAACTTCTGGTGGAACACCAATGGATGTAAGGACTTGAGTCATATCTTCAGATTCAGCTAAGTCTTGGTTGTCGTCCCAATTGATACGTCCACCACTCAGAATAATTACAGGGGCTTTGTTTTGGCGGTAAAGTTGAGCAGCATAAATCACGCGATCGCCAGCTTCATTTAAATCTACACCCGGTCGTGGTGGTAAAGCTGGTTTGGTAGAACCGCCTAACACAACTATTGCTTCAGCATTTGGTAGTTGTGCAGTTGGTAAATACTGCCATTCGAGCGATCGCACCATCAGATTAGCAATCCAAGCGTTACTACTCAATAACAATATCAGTAGCGCCAACATCATCGCGATCGCTGCTGTACGAGGGCGTTTCCATAACGTGAACAGTGCTACCACTAGACAAATACTAACTAGCCCCAAAGGATAAAAAAATAGTGGTAGCAATTTTGAGAGATACAAGAACATAAAGAGGGATTGGAGATTGAGGATTGAGGAAGGTGGCGTCCCCTGGAGGGGATAAGGGGTAATGGGGATTCTCCTTACAAAGACGCACTCGCGTTCGGGGATCGCAGACAAGGGAGGACAACGGAGAATAATTTAACAAGTCTCTTTCCCATACCTAATGACCAATGACCAATGACCAATGACAATAGACCAAGGAGCAAAATGTTTTACCTCCGCCAAAATTGTGGCCAGTTGGAATTTCCTGATGAACGACGGTAACGACGTGTGGGCTTTCGGATGCGTCGTTTGACAGTTGGGGTTGGGGATAATTCTAGTTGTGTTTCATCTGTTAACTCATCGGGGATTTGAGTTCTAGTTTCTTCCTTGCTTTTCCACCAAGCAATCAGCCAGCCTCCGCCAATCCCAGCCAACGAACCCAACAAGATGCTTACAGACGGTTTGTATCCCAAAAACACAAAGCCAAGCAAGAAAAATAACCAGTATTTCAAACCTGCATCAATACCTTCAGAAGAAGCAATTGCATCACTCTGAGGGCTACTTTTATTAGCTGTACTCAGCCAGCCTACAGCCAAACCACCCAATACACCCAAGAAAAGACTTACAGGTAGTGCATAACCGACTACCAAAAAAATGAGTGTTAAAAATACCCCAAACAGGATTTGATTCAAAAAGTTGGGTGAAATCGATAGAAATTGGTTAAAATTGTTCTTTTGCGGTGCCATGAGGTCAACCTCTAACAGGATTTTGGATTAATCTTCCTTGAAGCTCAGTTCGGGGATTCTTGAAGACTCCACAAACAAAGCTTCAATGGTGCTGACAAAGACACCTTCAGATCTCGCACCAACTTTTAATCCCGCCAATAAATTTCTTTATTGGCTAATAGCTAAAGTCAGATAAATCTGACTAGAAAAATATTTTAGTCCGTTTAAACGGACTTATGCTATTAGCCAGAAAATTTATTCTCTGGCGTGATATGGGATAGCTGCAAGATGTAAGTTAAGGGATTAGTGAGATATTTCCTTTAATTGTGCCTGTATTGGTTGAGTTGTGTCCAAAATTTTTACTAGTGGTTTTTCTTTTTCAGTCCAAGTCTCAGCAGCAGCAAGTTGTGACTCCAACAATTCAGCAGTTGCATCAGCAATATCGCCTGTGCGGTGTTGTAAACGTTGTTGTAAAACTTCTGGTGGTGCAGTGCAACACAGAATTTGTAAAGGTATTTGCTTGTCTTGGGCTTGGGCGATCGCTTCTTGTCGTAATTGCTGGCGATCGTACTTAGCATCCAAAATCACATTAAATCCTTGACTTGCGAGCATTATTCCCAATTCCAGCAAGCGTGCATAGGTTTTTTGAGTCATTTCGGCGGTATACAAATCATCTCCACCACGTTGCAGTAGGGGAATCCCCGCCAAATGCTTCCGCACCGCATCTGATCGCAGGTGAATTGCTCCTATTTGTTGAGCTAAATACCGAGCCGTTGTACTTTTCCCAGAACCAGATACTCCCGACATCAAAATTAATTGTCCTTGATGCGGTTGAGTATATTTCCACGCCTGCTGGTAATAAGCTGCCGCAGTTTTCGCCGCCTCTTCCTTCGCTTCTGACGGTACACCAGGATCATCCAACAAAAATGAAGTTACTTTCGCCCTCACATAGGCCTGACGGCTTAAATACAAAGGTAATACCTGTAAACCTTCCCAATCTCCGGTTTGCTCAATATAAGTATTCAAAAATACATTAGCTAAATCTTTGCACTGCCGTGCTTCCAAGTCCATCACCGTAAACGCCACATCATACATTACATCAACAAAGCGAAACGGCTCGTTAAACTCAATGCAGTCAAAGAGCAAAATTTTATCTTGCCATAGCGCAATATTTCTTAAATGTAAATCTCCGTGACATTCCTTGATGTAATTGTTATGAATGCGACTCTTAAATAAATCCGCACGTTCTGCAAAAAAACGATCAGTATACTGCTTAGTTTCCTCAAACTGCACCGGAGTTTGTGGCCCATCAATATATTTTTCTGTTTGCTGGTAATTTTCGTCAAACGCAGCCCGGACTTGTGATACTTCCCCAAAAGAACGAATGTAATCATCAGTAACAGTTTTCCCATGAAACCCTGCTACTACCCGCCCCAATTCTGCTATGTGCTTCTCCTCCAACTTCCCCTGCTCAAACATCTCACTCAGCAAAGCCTCTTGGGGAAACTGACGCATTTTCAACGCATACTCTACCGCTTCTGTTCCCCCTAGTTGATATTGCTCACCTACCAAACTTATAGGCAATACTTCTAGATATAATTCCCCCGCACCTCGCTGATTTAACCTTAACTCCTCCTCACAAAAATGCTGGCGCTTTTCCAACGTCGAATAATCCAAAAAGCCAAAATTTACTGGCTTCTTCAACTTATAAACAAAATCCCCAGTCAACAACACATAAGAAACATGCGTCTGAATTAACTTCACTGGTTCCTGTACCGCATGGAGATAAAACCCAGGCTGTAACATCTGCTCAATTAAAAGTGGAATTGAAACTGTCATATTTTCTCTTTGTGTCCTACTCTTCCTTGAAGTCGCGATCGCGTCTATGTGTTCTATATGGTTCAATCAACAAAAAACCAGGGTGAAAACCCTGGTCTCATCAGCAATGATGATAAACTCTATCAACCTTTGCTGGAAGCAAAAAAACTCAAGTGGTAAGGCGTTCCCTTCGCTGGATGAGTTTGAAGTTCGCGAATCACCGTTTTACCGTGCCAATCCAAATCTGTAACATTAAGTTCAAACTCAGTTTTGTTGACACGAGCCTTCTTGAGTAAATTCTCAACAGTTTTAGCATCAACAACCAGAGAAATAGACTCGCTACCTTTGTGACCATACAAATTAGCAGGTATTAGCCCAGAACGACGCAAAGCCTTGGGCTTGCTACCTTCCGGACGCTTTTTACAATCAATCGTAAGTTCCATAAAAATTGTTAGTTGTTAGTTGTTAATTGACAAATTCGGGAGTAGGGGATGAGGGATCGTTCCCTAACCTAAGCACTCAGCAATGAAGCTGGAGAACCATCGGCGTGTAGCAAAGCCCGTTTGGGGCCATGTATCGGGTCTTCGACAATGATAGTTTGATCGCGGCTGGCTCCTAAAGAAACAATTGCGATCGGCACTTCCATTAATTCTGCCAAAAATTTGAGATAATCCAACGCTTGGCGTGGCAAGTCATCTAAAGAACGGCAGTTACTGGTAGACTGCTGCCATCCGGGTAAGGTTTTGTAAATGGGACGACATTGGGTAAACTTACGGGCGCTTGTGGGAAAATGCTCACAGCGTTCCCCATCTATCTCATAGGCAATACAAACTTTAATTTCTTCTAGTTCATCAAGGACATCTAGTTTTGTGATTGCTAGACAGTCTAAGCCATTGATACGCACAGCATAGCGACCGATGACCGCATCAAACCAGCCACATCGGCGTTTGCGTCCGGTGGTTGTGCCAAATTCCGCACCACGTGAACACAGCAATTCTCCTAATTCCCCATCTAATTCTGTGGGGAAAGGCCCTTCACCAACACGAGTAGTATAGGCTTTTGCTACCCCAATTACCCGATCTATCATTGTCGGGCCTAGCCCTGTACCAACACAAGCCCCCCCAGCTACTGGGTTAGAAGAGGTGACATAGGGATAAGTTCCATGATCTAGATCAAGGAGTGTACCTTGTGCGCCTTCAAATAAAATATTGCGCCGTCGCTGAATTGCATCGTAGATTTTTAGGGAGGTATCAACCACATAGGGTCGTAATCTTTCCGCATACCCTAGATATTCATCTATCACCTTCTGGGGTTCTAGCGGTGGTAAGTTATAAAGCTTTTCTAAAATGACGTTTTTGTAATTGATGGTCCACTCTAGCTGGTCACGTAGGCTTTGGGAGTTGATCAAGTCTAACATCCTGATGCCTGTCCGCTCCGATTTGTCGGCATAGGTTGGACCAATACCTCGACCAGTCGTACCTATTTTATGATTTCCTCGGCGTTCCTCTGATGCTTGATCAATCAAACGATGATAAGGCATCGTTACATGTGCTGTTTCAGCAATTAATAAATTCTTGGTAGAAATGCCAAGTTTTTCTATTTGATCGAGTTCTGCTATTAAAACCTGTGGATCGATGACTGTTCCAGAACCAATAATGCACTCTGTATCCGGGTACAAAATACCAGAGGGAATCAAATGCAATTTAAAGGTTTGACCCTTGACTACAATTGTGTGTCCAGCATTGACACCCCCTTGATAACGTACTACTACATCTGCGGAGCGGCTGAGTAAGTCAGTGATTTTTCCTTTTCCTTCATCGCCCCACTGGGCACCTATAACAATAACGTTAGCCAAGAGATTATATTAAAAAGCTAAAGTTTTCACAAATCATAATTATCGACAAATTTTGCAGCAGATGTCAAGCTTTGAAAGCAAAAGTTTAGTAGGGCGATCGCCTATAATCCAACACGGTTAGTCTTGCGGGATCTTGCTACGCGTCTCTAAAGATCAATATTTTTGTACCAGAAATCCTTTCAACCAATGACAAATGACGACAAGCAAATTATTTTTTTATTTGTTACTGTTAATAATAATTAATATTTGTTCTAGATAAACTACTATGGCTTTATATGCAGAGTTACACAGACACCTTGGTGGTTCGGTTGTACCACGAGTTTTATGGCGATACTTTGAGCGTCATTCCTCGGAGTTAATTTCTCGGTTTGCTGACTATGGAGGTTTTGAAGAGTTTTACACACGTCCGCGTAATACTTTAGATGAGTATTTAGAGTTACACACTCTTGTAGAAAGTGTACAAACTGTAGAGACTTTACCCTACTTTATTTATCGGCTATTACGGGGCGCTTATATATTTGAAAATCTGGCTTACTTAGAACTACGTTATACACCTTATCTCCGAACACCAGAACACCTAAGTCAATCACAAAGAATTGACAAAATGACGGAAATTGTCGAAGTTGTGGGTAAGGCAAGCAAACTACCTGAATATCCAATTGTCACTAGTCAAATTCTTTGTATGCATTCGCGCTTACCCTATGAGGTGAATAAAGCGATTGTAGATTTAGCTGCACAAAATAAGCAGTATGTTTGTGCAGTAGACGTGGCAGGAGGAGATAGTTATTATGGCGATCGCTTAGAAGAATGGGTAGAACTATATAATTATGCGCTGTCTTTAGGAATTAGTACAACAGGACACCTTTACGAAACTACAGTTGGTTGTTACCCAGAACTGTTACCATTTTTGATGCGAATTGGTCATGGTATCCAAATTCCTTTGTTGTATCCCGAACTACTTCCAGATTTAGCGAAACAGAATCAATGTTTGGAAGTTTGCCCCACAACTTACCTAAAAACAGGTACTTTAGAAGATATCCGCCAACTTAAGATTGTCTTTGACCGTTGTTTTGATGCTGGAGTCGATATCGCCATTTGTACAGACAACGCCGGATTACACAACGTCCGTTTACCGTTTGAATACGAAAATCTTCTCACCTACGACATCATTAATTTTCAACAACTCCAAGCTTGTCAGGATGCAGCTTTTCGTCATGCTTTTGCTTGGCCTTACCATCAACGTCCAGCATCACTGTTAAATGGGTTGCTAAATCCTGAAGATACTAAGCTTGTGGCTATGAACAATTAGATTGGGGATCACGGACAGGGGACAGGGATCGGGAAGATACGGAGAAATACGGCGAGAATCTATTCAGAAAAATTCTCTGTATCCTTCATGTCCCTGATCCCCTGTCCCCGATCACCTAAGCTCCTACTGTTGCACCTCCGGCTGTTTTCCAAGCGGATAAACCACCTTTAATTTCACAGACATGAGCAAATCCAGCCTCTTTTAAAACTTGTGTAGCTTCGGCTGCTTGTTCGTCGTTTTCACCATAAACAAAAATCTCGCGCTTGCTATGGAAAGCAATTTTAGCGCGGCCTGCCAAGTCAGTTAAAGGAATCGGTACTGCTCCGGTAATATGACCTGTATTGTAGCTGCTGCGATCGCGCACATCCAGAATCGAAAAACCAGGTTGACCCAATTCCAGACGAGATTTTAAGTCATGTGCAACAGAATCAAGCATAATAGCCACCTAAATGAATTGTTTTTGCCTAATAGTTTGTGGATTCCCACTATCAACAAAAATCTATCAAAAAACTTATTTTTATCGAGCTTTTTTTAAAAAGAATAAATATTTTCATTAAGATTGATAAATCTGTGTGCTTTTATATCAAGAAATATAAATTTATATATATAAAGTTAATGAAATTTGTTTAGATGATACACTGACTAACGCCTTGTTTAAACTAGACTTTATGGTATCCACAATCCAAGTTTTACCACAAGAAGTCGTACATTTAATTACAGCTGGAGAAGTTATAGACTCTTTCGCAGCTGTAGTGCGGGAATTAGTAGAAAATTCAATCGATTCAGGTGCAACTCGGATTGTGGTTTATATTTGGCCGGAACAATGGCGAATCCAAGTAGCTGATAATGGCTGCGGGATGAATTTGGAAGACTTGCAACGAGCAGCATCAGCCCATAGTACTAGTAAAATTCATAGCTGTGCAGATTTATGGAAAATTACTAGTTTGGGATTTCGTGGTGAAGCCTTGCACAGTTTAACGACTTTGGCTGAGTTAGAAATCTGGAGTCGTCCATCTGGGCTTGTATCTGCTCCGTTTACTGGGGGAACACGGGTAGTATATGGCTATGGAGGGCAAATACTACATCAACAAGCAGCCGCGATCGCACCTGGTACAGTTGTCACAGTCTCCAATCTGTTTGGTAGTTGTATCGCGAGGCGTCAAGGCTTACCAGCGATCGCACAACAAATGAAAGCAGTGCAAGCAACTATCTATCAAATAGCCCTTTGTCACCCGCAAATTGCTTGGCAAGTTTGGCAAAATGACCGGGAATGGTTTAACATCTCTCCAGCTGCGACGATGGGGAAACTCCTACCGCAACTTATCCAGCAGGTGCGTCCAGGTGACTTGCAAGAACTGCAAATAGAATTGTCTAATTCTCCCCAACATTCCTTAAATATAGTTGTGGGATTACCTGATCGCTGTCATCGCCATCGTCCAGATTGGGTGCGGGTAGCGGTAAACGGGAGAATGCTCAAAGCACCGGAATTAGAACAAACTATTTTTGGAGCATTTCACAGAACATTACCACGCGATCGCTATCCGGTTTGTTGTCTACATCTGGTAATTTCTCCAGATCAAATCAACTGGAACCGCAACCCCGCAAAGACAGAAATTTATCTTAATGACTTGAGTTATTGGCAAAAGCAAGTTAGCCAAGCTATTGAACAAGCACTCCGGATTAATTCTGACACGATTCAAGAAGCAGTTCACACTAGTAGAGTTGGGAAATTAATTAAAGTAGCGGAAGAAAGCGGTGCTTACAACACTAACCCTTCCACTCCGTCTGAAGATAATTCAACTCCTCAGACTTTAAAAGCCGTCGGACAAGTTAACAATACTTATATAGTCGCCGAACATCCCGGCGGTTTGTGGTTAGTGGAACAGCACATCGCCCATGAGCGAATATTGTACGAACAATTGTGCGATCGCTGGCAAATTGTCCCAATTGAACCACCGATCATTCTCTATCAATTGTCCTCAGTGCAAGTGTCCCAACTACAGCGCCTTGGTTTAGATATCGAACCCTTTGGTGAACAACTTTGGGCAATCCGCAGTATACCCGCAATGTTGCAGCAGCGAGACGACTGTGCAGACGCAATTTTAGAACTGAGTCGGGGAGGAGATTTACAAACAGCACAAGTAGCTGTTGCTTGTCGCAGTGCCATTCGCAATGGTACACCGCTTTCTTTACTAGAAATGCAACAAATTTTAGATGACTGGCAACGCACCCGCAACCCCCGCACCTGTCCTCACGGACGCCCAATTTTTTTATCCCTGGAAGAGTCTTCTTTAGCAAGGTTTTTCCGGCGTCATTGGGTGATTGGGAAAAGTCACGGGATTTAAGAGGACAAGCATGATATTCGCAACCTGTATCGATTTTCAATACCTTGACATCCTCCCACCGCCGGGGATTCCAAGAATCACTTCTTGGGCTTCTTCTTTCTGTGACTCGACTTATTTGAAGGAGTTTCCCCACCCAAACAGAGGTCGATGTCTCCAGAGAGGTAAATTCATGCGATCGCTCCAACAATTATGAATAGTGAACTATGCTTTTTCATAATTCACCATTCATAATTCATCATTTTGATCATGTCTCAAGAATTTACCATAGGTAGCAAAGTCCGTGTCATCGCCCTACCCCCCTACGTCAAAACAGCCGATCCTATGCCGATGCTACGTCCACCTGATGTAATTCGTATTGGCGAAGAAGGTGTAGTCCTGGATCGTCGTCCTGCTGGATACTGGGGTGTCCGTTTTACTAAGGGGGCTTTTCTGATGGAAAGCCAATATATTGAAAGTGTAGAAACTACCCAAGCAGAGAATAGCGACGAGTAATTGTAAACTTGTGTTAAGTTGTGATTCTAATCAATACAATGACTTCTCGCCGCCATTTTTTAACTATATTATTCGCTAGTTGTTTTGCACTCATCAGTTGGTTAAATTTTGCCCCAGTAGCTAACGCCTTGGGTGGAAAACTTCCCGCTATTAACCAACCTGCACCAGAATTTTCTTTACCAACCAACTCTGGTGAGGGTAAAATTTCCCTTTCTGATTATCGTGGTCAATGGGTAGTTCTTTACTTTTATCCCAAAGACTTCACCCCAGGTTGTACCATAGAGGCCCGTCGTTTTCAGCAAGATTTACCCAAATATCTTGAAAAAAATGCAAAAGTAATTGGTATTAGTGCAGACGATATAAATTCTCATGCCGAATTTTGTGATTCTGAAGGACTAAAATTTCCTCTGTTAGCAGATACAACAGGCGCAGTCAGCAAAGCTTACGGTTCTTGGATGAGCTTTATTTCCGTCCGTCATACATTTATCATCGATCCCGAAGGTATTGTGCGAGATACTTTTGTCAAAGTTAATCCAGCCATTCATAGCCAAGAAGTACTAGCGAGACTAGAGGAGTTGCAGCAAGCCACTTCCTAGCCCAATACGCTTGGTGTTAAGGATTTTTGGTACAAAAAATTGGTGTGTAGAGACGCGAAATTACACGCGTCTCTACACACCAATAAATAGTTATTGATAATTAGCTTTAGACTTATTAGTAAGAGTCATTGATCATTCGTTATTGATGATTGATTAGAAATGGTTACAAAGGACTCTTGACTTTGAACTTTTGATTCTGGACTAATAACTATGAATTTTAAAAGTGAAGTAAACTTTAAAGATAATACACAAAACTTAAATTTTTCTCAGCCCACTATCACCCGTAAACCATTGGAATTACTCAGAGATACTGAGGCTTTGCTGCGGCGTCCAACTGTGGCAACATTAGTACCAATACTGCCACCAAAGTTAGGAGATAACTTACAAATCGCCTCTTCGGTAGCAGAAGAATCATTACATGAATTAGCAAGAATCGACTTAGAAACGATCAGTGATTGGGAACTACGATCTCTACGGATTCGGATTGGGTTAAGTTTTGTTGGGTTTGGAGCGCTGATGACCGTTTTGCTGCTACTTTACCTTAATACTCTGTACTCACAATTAAGTCCAATTGAGCAGATCGGAAAATATTGGCATCAATATGTTTGGTTTGTTTGCTTAGGTGTAACCGGTATGTTTCTTCTAGGTCGAGAAGCAATGCGTCCGATTAACAAACCTCGAAAATCAGGAAAGAAATAAATTCCCGTAATACCAATTGTTTATGAGCTTGCACAGAATGATGAAGTCTAAATTCCTTGCATGACAAGAGTTTTGAGTTTAGCTATTCTATGCATCTTCATATGCAATTGGTATAAGCTCTATTAAACTAAACTAATTTGATTGTAAAACCAGGTTCACAGATTTTTATCGAACCAGTACTAGATCACGCGCCTTAGTGAGGAGGTCGGGACACTGAAACTACTATTAGGGTCGTCATTGATCATTGCTAAGGGTTTTAATCTTATTTCGGTTTCGTAGTTCCCGTTCTGTTTATTCTCGCCAACTTAGTTAGATTGCTGCTAATAACAACATAGTTTACACGTCTCGCTGTTACTGATATTATTTTCTCAGAGTAAAATTTACTCAAACTAAGAAATCTCTAAAGTTAAGTAAAAAACATAGACAGTGGCTCTTGCAGCCTCAAGCAATGTTAGAGCAAGAATATCAATCTTACAAACATAACATCAACATATTGCCGTAAGGATAGGTGGCGAATATGGAACCGATAAGACTTGCACAATTTCTTAACTTTTTACAAGAAGATTTAGCAATTCCTGCCTCTGACCTACAGTTAGCACTACGACATCCTGAACAAACTCCAAATTTGTTACCAATAATTCTGTGGCAATACGGTCTGGTAACATTGAACCAGCTAGATCGTATTTTTGACTGGTTGCAGGCTTGACACAAAGGGCAATTACGCTATGCATCATGCTTCAGGATGTTTATTTGGGGTTGCTTTTGGTGATGCACTAGGTGCAGAAACTGAGTTCTTGTCCATTGCTGAAATTTGTCATCGCTACCCACCCCGTGGGCCGCAAGAAATAGAAGGAAATCCAGCGCGTGTGACAGATGATACCCAGATGGCATTGGCAGTGGGAGAGGCGTTAATGAATACGACAACAGCTAATCTGAGCGCAGCAACTCTGGAAACACCACTCAGGAATGCTTTTATTAAATGGTGGCGTAGTCCAGATAATAATCGCGCTCCTGGTATGACTTGTTTAAAGGCTTGTAGTCAATTGGCACTCGGTATACCTTGGCAACAAGCTACGCAAGTCAATTCTAAGGGTTGTGGTGCTAATATGCGGGTAGCACCTGTAGGATTACTACCATTAGGGGAAAAAGGTGCAAACGCAGTCACTCGTGCAGCGATCGCTCAATTTCAAGCAGCATTAACTCACGGTCATCCAACAGCCCTTGCAGCCTCAGATTTGACAGCTAGTGCAATTGCCGATTTAGCGGCTAAGGGAGATCCACAAGGACTTATTTCTCGACTCCGCAGCTATGCTCTTAGTCAGCGAACTGTCTACCATACCGACTGGCTTGGATCGCTTTGGCAACAACCCTACATCAACACTCAAGAGGAGTTTATCAGTCGGGGATGGGATGAGTGTCTAGCAGTACTTGACCGCCTTGATGCAGCGTTGGTAAATCCAAACCGTGATGCAGATCCGTGTGAAGCAACAGGAGAAGGTTGGATTGCAGAGGAAGCTTTTGGCACTGGTCTATTGTGCTTATGTTTACTTTTATTAACTATTCCAAGCAAGAACCAATAACCAATAACCCAATACGGTTCAATTAAGGATTTTTAGCACAAAAAATGGGTCTGTGGAGACGCGTTCGCTTTTAGCGTTCCCGCAGGATAATTTCGCATCTGGTACAAAGGATTGTGGGCTTATCTGAACTGTATTGACCAATAATCAACAACCAATAACAACTATTAACGTTTTTCCTTATCAACTTCTCCTTCAAATGGTTGTACACCTGTTTCTGGATAATTGTCATCTCTAGGAGTAAAAATTCTCACAAACCCCCCGTAAATGAAACGAAAAACTTGCTGAGGGACTTCTATAATTTTCTGCCAAATACTGCTTTTGTTTGTTGTATTGGTCATAAAATGTTCTCCTGAATTTTTGAAAAGTGTTTAAAAAAGTTTTAACGAGTATCCCACCATCTTTTTGGTTAGTGCTTAATTATTGCCAACTTCAGCAGCTGCACGAGTATGCATAGTATCTTGTAAGTGTTCTTGATGCTGACGTTCTTTTGTCATCGCTTCTCGTGCTGCTTCTTCCATGGTGAGATCCACTTTTACCACATTCCGTTTAGCCGCTTCGACTTTGGGAAGAGTAAGTGTCAAAACACCATTTTTAAATTCAGCTTTGACTTGATCATTTTTGACAGGAACTGGTAAAGGTACTATCCGTTGAAACTGACCATAACGGAATTCAGTTCTGAGACAACCCTTATCTTGTTCTTGTTTTTCTTGTTGATATTCTCCAGCAATTGCAACGACATCTGTGCTGACTTCGACATCTAAGTCTTTAGCTTCTATACCTGGTACTTCAGCTTTGAGAATAATGTCTGTATCAGTTTCTTTTAATTCAACAGCTGGTGTCCAAGTTGCATTTAATTTTGGAAACAGACTTTCATGTTCTTGACCATGCATCCACTCATCAAGCAGATGATTGATTTGTTGACGTATAGTATCAATTTCTCTAAAAGGTTGCCAACGAATTATAGACATATCCTCTCCCCCTTTTATAACTAATAAGTTTTCTGTTTCGAGCCAAGAAGACTTTGGGGATTAACTTTGTGATAGTTGGCTCTACTTTCAGAGTAGGAAAAGAATATGAGGAACTTGTGAAGATATTCAAAAATTACAAATTATAAACTAGGAATTATAAATTATTATTTACTTGTGATACGTAATTATTACAATTTCCAACCCAAAGCAGACGCCACTTGAGGAGCTAATTCTAAAGGATTGAATGGTTTAGCGATCGCAGCTTTTATACCCAACTGAGCATAACGGCGACGATCAGAAGCTTGGATCTTTGCAGTTAATAAAATCACCGGTATCGCTTTTGTTGTTTGATTATTTTGGAGTTTTTCAAAAGTCGTCAGTCCATCCATATCTGGCATCATCACATCTAACAGAATAGCATCTGGTTGATCATTTTCGGCTTTGCTGATACCTTCTTTCCCAGAACCTGCTGTTAAAACTTGCCAACCTGCTACTGTTTCTAAGCAAACTTTAGCAACTTCTTGAATATATTCTTCATTATCAATTACCAACACTTTTTTATTTGTCATTCTTACTATCCTGATTACAAATATTAAAATGGTAGCGCTCCCTGTATTTCGCATCCAAAGTACTAGTAATACTTATTTAATAACTGGCTGATTTTTCTCAACATATCTTTGAATATCTTCTCGAGCAATTTCAAGGAATTGTCCTTTCTTGAGAAGAAAATTTGATAATGAGTGATATCGTTCTGCTAACTTTTGCAAATCAGCCTGTTGGAGTGCTAAACCAAGTTGATCAGCAATATGATGAAGAAATTGAACTTCAGATTTTTGCCATTTTCGAGACTCCGAAAGTTGATAAGCAGCTAATAAACCCCAAAGTTTTTTACCAACAAAAATCGGAGCGATCGCATAAGCTTTGATGTGGAATTGCTCTAGAAGTTGAATGTGACAAGGAGAATGGTTGGTCTGATGAATGTCATCGACAGCAAATGTCTCATTATTGCGGTAGCGTCCCCCTTGTGTTTCTTGTAAATAGGTGTCATCCCAAATAGTTGTACTCTTGTGCGTGAGCAAACTTTTCCAATTTGGGCTAATAAATTCGTAATTTTGGACAAATTTACCGCTCCAATCAGGATTAAAACAATAAACAGCAACTCTGTCTATTTGTAATAATTCACAAACCTTTTTATTTGTTGTCTGAAAAATTGTTTCTAGGTCAACAGAAACCCGAATATTGGCAGTAATCTCACTGAATATTTGCCTTTGTTCTATTACTTTTTGTAAATCAAAGTTCTGTTGGCGAACTTGAGCCAATAATTTAGCCTGTTGGAGTGCTAAACCAAGTTGATCAGCAATATGATGAAGAAATTGAACTTCAGATTTTTGCCATTTTCGAGACTCCGAAAGTTGATAAGCAGCTAATAAACCCCAAAGTTTTTTACCAACAAAAATCGGAGCGATCGCATAAGCTTTGATGTAGAATTGCTCTAAAAGTTGAATGTGACAAGGAGAATGGTTGGTCTGATGAATGTCATCGACAGCAAATGTCTCATTATTGCGGTAGCGTCCCCCTTGCGTTTCTTGTAAATAGGTGTCATCCCAAATAGTTGTACTCTTGTGCGTGAGCAAACTTTTCCAATTTGGGCTAATAAATTCGTAATTTTGGACAAATTTACCGCCCCAGTCAGGATGAAAACAATAAACAGCAACTCTGTCTATTTGTAATAATTCACAAACCTTTTTATTTGTTGTCTGAAAAATTGTTTCTAGGTCAACAGAAGCCCGAATATTGGCAGTAATTTGAGAAAATACCTTAAAGTCTTGCAGAAAATCGGTATTTTCTGAGAGTGGAATTTCCAAGTTTGGATTGAGTTGATTTAGTAACCTTTTTTGCTCCATGCTCATGACTCTAGCTTAAAAGCTATTTTAAAATTTAAACCAGAATTGTATCAGCAAAAGTAACAGTTATTTGTTCTACAATGTATTTGTTATAAAACTCAACTCTATGGTGTGATTAGTCCGTAGACAGAGAAAAGCTTTTATATGTATTCTTGCTTCTTAACTGTGCATTCGATTGTATAACTTGGTGCAGTAAACTCATTACCCGGTGTTCAAACTCTTGTGGTGTCACCTGTCCTTTTTCAAGAAATTCTGTATGTCCTAGTTTGAGACGTTTTCTCTCAGACTCTTCTAATTCTTTCGCCGAATAAATCATCAATGGAATCTTGCAAAGTTGGTTGTGTTGCTGTAGCCATTCCACAACTGTAAACCCATCACCTTCAGGTAGAATCAAATCTAGAATCAGCAAATCAGGTTTTACTTTTTGGCTGAGACGAATTGCTTCTTTGCCTGTTTTAGCATGGACAATATTAATATCATGTAGCTTAAATAGAGTCTGCAAAACTTCCGCTAAATCGGGGTCATCTTCAACCAACAACACACGAATTTGTTTAGCAGAATTTGTGAGTGCTTGTCGTAACGACTCAAACAACAAGCTTTCTTCTAAAGGCTTACCAACCCAATTGACAAAATCTTGATTTGGTTTGCTGTTATTAGTAGGTGTGCAAACACTGCAAATAATGATCGGAATATCTTGAGTATCAACCCGTTGTTTGAGAACTGTCATTGTTTCCCAGCCATTCATACCGGGCATGAGTAAATCTAGTAAAATCACATCTGGATGTTGAGCAGATGCGGTTGCGATCGCCTCTTCACCATTAGCGACTGTAACTACCCGATAGTGGCGTTTCTCCAAAAGAGTTTGTAACTCGCTACGAATGTCAGGATCATCATCACAGACAAGCACCAAAGGTACATGATCACTATCATGGTCTTCTAATTCACCAATCTGAGAAAGCTGCAATACAGGTAATGTAAAGTAAAAACTACTACCCTCACCCAATTGACTATCTACCCAAATTTGACCACCATGCTGCTGGACAATACTTTTACAAATCGCCAAACCCAAACCAGTACCCTCATGATTGCGCGAATCTGAAGAATCCACCTGTTGAAAGCGCTCAAATATACTCTCCAACTTATCAGATGGTATACCACGCCCAGTGTCACGGACTGTAAATAAGATAGCGGGAGAACGAAAAAGGCTGCTCTGATGTAAGCGCGTCCCCCCGTCCTCTTCCCCATTCCCCAACTCTGCACTCAACCAAACCGTAGAACCAGCAGTAGAAAATTTGATTGCATTACTTAATAAGTTCGTCAGAGTTTGCACAATGCGATCAGGATCTGCCCATAACTGTTGAGATAAGCTAGACACCGAGAGAGTAACCTTGGCTTTGTCAGCTAGGGGTTGCATGACATCTATGGCTTCGGCGATCAAATCAGCAACATTGCAAGTTTGTTTTTCCATCTTGACTTTACCTGACTCAATGCGCTCGATATCAAGAATGTCGTTGATCAACCTCACAAGACGTTCGGTACTATCCACAGCAATTTGCAGCAAGCGTTTCCCCTGTTCTGAATCTGGTTTGATTAAACCACTAGCTAACATCCCCAAGGAACCATGAATTGAAGTTAGGGGTGTGCGAAGTTCGTGACTAACAACAGAAACAAATTCATCTTTCATCCGTTCTACTTGCTTGCGATCGCTTATGTCTTGCAAGTAAACCGTATATACTATTTCTTGACCCAGCTTTAACTTAGAAATAGAAGCTTCTGCGGGAAACTCTGTACCATCTTTGCGCCGACCGTAAATTTCCCGACGTTCTCCCATCCTCCGGGCTACTTTTGTAGATTTTCCAAAGTCTGCTACATATTGTCGATGTGCCTGAGTATATTGTGATGGGAGCAATAAATCTAGAGGCTGTGCCAAAACTTCTTGGCTAGTGTAACCAAAAATTTTCTCAGCACCTTGGTTAAACAGAGTAATCTTTTGACTGCTATCAATAGAAATAATCGCATCATCTGCAATGGATACTATACCAGCAAACATCGCCTGAGAATTCCGCAGTTCTTCTTGGGTACGTTGGCGTTCGTTGAGTTCAGATTGGAGTTGTTCGTTAATTACAGTTAGCTGGGCTGTGCGTTCTGCTACTCGCAGTTCTAATTCATCCTTAGCTTGGCGTAATTCTTGTTCTATTGTCGCTTGTTGACGCAGGCGGGTGTTGAGTTTCGTCTCTGTTTGTGTGTTTCCTGTTTGATAAATTTCTCGTATCCGCCGTAAGCTAACCCGTTCTAGGCGATTGACAATCCTAGTAATCAGTTCTGGTCCAACGATGGGTTTGCTCACAAAATCATCTGCACCAACCGCAAAAACTTGATTAACAATATCAGCATCGTTATGAACTGTCAGAAATAAGATTGGTAGTTCACTCCATTGGGGATCATTGCGTACTACTTGACAAATTTCTATACCATTTATCCCTGGTATTTCTACATCAAGAATGAGTAAATCTGGTGTGACTATTTCCAGAGTTTCCCAAAAATCAAGCGGATTTTCCAAGGATGTCACTTTGATTCCCCAAGGCATGAGTAATTTTTGTAACAAAGCACCAATCTTTGGATCATCGTCTACAACTAGTATGTGTGCTTCTGGATGGGGAGACTCTTGCAACACTTGATTGACTGCTTCTAGCACTTGGTTAGCAGACATCGGCTTGGGTAAAAAGGTGTGTCCACCATTGCGAGCAGCTTGTAAACGGTTGCTAAAATCACTGTCTTTGGTCAAAACAATGACTGGTACAGGAGGTTTACGCTGATGCAATTCTGCTAACAGGTTGAAACTGTCTTCGTGATCTGAAGAAATATTCGGGTCTAGTAGTACGATACTAGGATGGTTTTGATACAGAATATTTCTGGCAGTTCTAGTATCAGTAGCGATCGCCACCTGTAAATTTTTGTGATTAGCTGCTTGTTGAATTTGTGCGGTGAAAGTGCGATCGCAATCTACCACCAACAACAAAGGATGCTCATCTTCAGAATGGAGCCTAGATTTTGTATCTTGCTCATTACCTGCAATTTCCTGGCGCAATTGCTGTACCCAAGCAATAAACTGAGTAGTGTCATCTTCACTCAAAGTTTTATTAGCTTTT
Organism: Nostochopsis sp.; assembly: GCA_051172755.1. Classification (GTDB taxonomy): domain Bacteria; phylum Cyanobacteriota; class Cyanobacteriia; order Cyanobacteriales; family Nostocaceae; genus Pelatocladus. Next base: position 773,841 of record JBMNDX010000002.1, read on the forward strand.
AGTAAAAGCTCAATTTTGCGTGCTAATTCGGAACCAAAAGCAAAACCAAAAGTACCTAATGAGCCAGCAAGGGTATGTGCCTCTCGTAAAGCCTGTTTTCGTAGCTTTTGATTTAATTTTTGCTCCTTAGCATCATTAGCAGCTTGCTCCAACAATGCTACTTGTTCTTCTATCCTAACTTTATATTTATGCCAAACTCCAGCAACAGCCGCAAGTGTCTGTGGTTGAGAAGACGGGACTGTAATAGATGCGGTTTCTGAAGACGCGGTGACTGGAAGACGCGGTGACGCGGAGAATATTTCATCTGTATTCCCCGTATCCCCATGTCCCCGTCCCCTCTCTTCTCTACGTGGTTTCAACCGATAACCAATACCATAGACTGTTTCAATTAAATCCCCAGGCGCACCCACGGCTTTTAATTTATGCCGTAATCCTTTAATATGGGTGCGAACAGCTTCTTCTCCTGGTATGTCCTCATAAGACCAGAGATGCTCCAAAATCATCCCGCAGCTAAAAACTCGGCGACTATTTCGCAAAAACAGCTCCAGCAAAGCATATTCCTTGGGAGTTAATGATAATAGCTGTCCAGCATAGGTAACTTCACAACTTGTGGGATCAAGCTGCAAATTATCCCATTCCAAAACTGGTTGGGATACTACGCTACCACGACGTAACAGCGCCCTGATCCGAGCAACTAATTCTTCTTCATCAAAGGGTTTGACAAGGTAGTCATCTGCGCCAGCATCCAAACCAATCGCCTTTTCATGGCTACTATCGCAACCAGTCAATAATAAAATTGGCATTTGCAAACCACGCGATCGGATTTGCCGACACAGAGTAATACCATCTATCTCTGGTAAGATAACATCTAACAGAATTAAGTCGTAATCATAAGTTTGGATTAAATCCCAAGCTGCCTGACCATTTGAGGCTGCTTCCACAGCATAATTGTAATTAGTAAGGACAGCAGCAAGTACATGGGCAACCAGCTCATCATCCTCGACAATTAATATTTTCATTGTAAAAAGTTAAATTATATTAATCAAACTAAAAGCTTACAGACGAAAATAATTAAAATTTAAGTCCAAAAATAGACGTCACTGTTATCTTAAAAAAGATATCAAAAAGAGTTCATCTCGCTTTACAAAACTCTAACCTTATTTTACAAATTTTAAATAATTATAAGAGCCAGTGCGAGTCTGTCTGTTAAAAGTTTTAACAGCTTATATTTTCTGTTTGTGACATACTCCCACACTCCTGCAAATAGAGAAAATTTTCAGACAATAGAAGACCTATAATAAAGGAATATAATCGTGAGCTTTTTTATCGGTTGCGCTGTTTGGGCATATAAAGGCTGGGTAGGCGAACTTTTTCCCCCAGGTACTCGACCAGCTGATTTTCTCCATCTCTATAGCCGTCGTTTTACGATAGTGGAAGGTAACACTACATTCTACGCTATACCAAATCAAGAAACTGTAGCTCGATGGGCAACTGATACACCACCAGGTTTTGAATTTTGCTTAAAATTGCCACGAGATATTACCCACAACCAACAGCTGCAACCTTATATTTCTGATGCTGGGAAATTTATCGAGAGGATGCGTCCTTTAGGTAAGCGTCTTGGCCCGATTTTTGCCCAGTTACCCCCTAGTTATGCACCGACATTAATTGACGATCTCACCGCTTTTTTGTCAGCTTGGCCTCATACAGAAATACCACTAGCCTTAGAAGTGCGACACCGCGACTGGTTCAAAGAACCCCACGCAAGTAATTTAACTGCACTATTAGAAAAATTAGGTGTCGGAAGAGTATTGCTAGACACTCGCCCGATCTACGCTGGCGACGACGATCCTCAGCTACAATCAGAACGACGCAAACCCAAACTACCAGTCCAATTTAGCATCACAGCACCTTTTAGTTTGATTCGGTTTATTTCCCATCCCAATTTAGAAATAAATCAGCCTTTTATGGTGGAGTGGGTGACACAAATTCAGCAATGGTTACAGCAGGGAAAGCGAATATATTTCTTTGTTCATTGTCCCATTGAAGAGCGATCGCCCAACACAGCCCGTTACTTCCAAAAATTGCTCGAACAAAGCGGTGTCAAAGTCCCACCCCTACCCTGGAATAACTTAGATTCTCCACCTAATCAATTAAATCTTTGGTAATTAGTCCATTTTAGATATATAAGCTGATACGCATTTAAATTGGGATTTTTGAAGCTTAGAACGCTTGCTGCAAAGTTTGTAGGGGATCAAAATAAATGCTGAACAGCTTAGTGCTTTAATTTACTTTTAATTCCAGTATCAAAACTAGCGATCGCTAACACCTCAGAAAATTGCATTGCTCCCTAATCTTACAATCTTACTTAGAGATAACAAGCTAAAAACAAAAGTTGTTGCAGTTGATGCCTTTGGCTCAGTTACTTTTGATTTACCTTCTAGTAAAAGATACATCCCCGGACTAGGTACAAGTCGAAAACCAGAATTAGTTGATAAAAGTCTGATTGACGATATTGTCGTAGTTAAAGAAGAGGACACGATAAAAATGTGTCGAGAGCTACTACGCAAAAAAACACTATTAGTTGGAGGTTCGACTGGAACAGTTTTGGCAGGTATTAACGCTTATGCACAGAAACTCGCTACAGCCAAAAATATAGTAGCAATAAGCCCAGATTTAGGAGATCGCTACTTAGATACAATTTATGACGATCAGTGGGTTTCAGAACGTTTTCCTAGTTGCCTTGAGTCAATAACAAATTAATATATATTGATACCATGCAAACAAATACCATCGAGCAAAATTTTTCAGTAATCTCTGGGTCGATAATTAATAAAATACTCCAAAGTAATTACGCCAAAGTAATTGATTTAGTTGAATCAGCCTATCTTGCTCATGGAGAGAAAAAAACAGTAAATCCAGACAGCTATTTTCTAAAATATCCAGACAAGCCAGAGGCAAGAGTTATTGCTTTACCTGCATATCTGGGAGGAGATTTCAATATCTCAGGAATAAAATGGATTGCCAGTTTTCCTAAAAATATCAATCACGGAATACCTCGTGCGTCTGCGGTAATTATTCTCAATGACTACGAAACTGGATACCCCATAGCCTGTCTTGAAGGGTCAATCATTAGTGCTTCTAGAACAGCAGCCTCAGCAGTTTTGGCAGCCCAAAATTTAATTGAACCAAAAATCGTCAAAAAACTGGGAATTATTGGAACTGGGCTAATTTCTCGCTATGTCCTCAATTTTTTGCTCAATACTGGCTGGACAATATCTGCACTCAATTTATTCGACTTAAACGATCAATATAGTGAGGCAATGAAAAATTATGGTCAAGAGAGAGGAATTGAAGAAGTTCACATCTCATCAACAAAAGAAGAATTAATTTCAGCTTCTGACTTAATTACTTTAACTACAACGGCTGGTGAACCACATATCGAAGATGCTAGTGTCTTCGCTCATAACCCAATCGTTTTACATCTATCGTTACGAGATTTGTCTCCAAACATTATTTTGACATCAAATAACATTGTTGATGATGTAGATCATTGTTTAAAAGCTGCAACATCTTTGCATCTTACAGAGCAAGAAGTTGGCAATAGAGAGTTTGTAACAGGAACTATCGATCAGCTTGTCCAAGGAAAACTTGCTTTAGACTCACAAAAACCAACAATATATTCTCCATTTGGCATGGGAATACTCGACCTTGCTGTTGCTTCATATGTATATCAAATGGCAGTCTTGGAGAAAACAACTGTTACCATTCCAGATTTTTTTAACGAAGAAACACGAATATAGATAATAGGAGTCAAAAACAAAATGTTAGTAATTGAAAACATAGTTAATGAGAATCCAATACTTCAAAAATACGACTGGCCTCTAATAAATTCGTTTAATCAACTCGATCCTAAACTACGAAATTTTCTTAATAATTCTAGAGAAGAAAAGAGGCTAACTTTGGCTAATATCGTACAGAATTCAGAGAGTCATGGTGCTTTTCTTAACAATCATCTTGGAACAATTTATAGTTATTTTTACGGTTATCCTGATAGTCCTTGCTATCTAAATTCTGATGTTGATTTAGAATTATATATACAGGAAGCTAAGTTAATACTTGAATTTAGCTTTATTCATGAATGGTTAAAAATAGTTGAAGCACCTTTTTTCACAAGTCAAAAAGATGCAGTTAGCCATTTAAAAAACCTGGCGATGAAAAACTCTGGAGTCTTACATGAGTTGTTTAATTTTATTGAAACAGAAGCATCTAAAGAAGCAATTTTAGAATTTCTTCGTCTAGAAGTCTTACGCAATGAAGTTGTGGATGATGAAGTAGCTCTAATAGTTGTTGGGTTGCAAGGTAACATGAAAAAGGTTATAGTATCTAATCTTTGGGATGAATGTGGAAACGGAAATCTAACAAAATTTCATACTTACTGGCTACGTCAACTGATTAATAGTTTGTTGGATTGGAACAACTTTATTCGATATAGAAGTGAGAAACAACCTTGGTTTTCAAAGATTAGTTCAAATAGCTTTAATAGTCTTCTCTTCAGACCGCAATATAAATTTCGTGCTTACGGACACTTTTTAATTACTGAGGCTTGGGTAGAACCTCACTTTGTCAAAATTCTCAACGGCTTAGAACGAGTTGGTCTTACTCAAAGCGACATTCAGATCTACTTTTCAGCACATACTAAGATAGATCCACATCACACAAAAGAAATTATTACTGCAATTGAATATCAAAGTCCTGCATTGACTCTAGAAGAGATTAGAGAAATAGTTATTGGTGCATACCAAGCAATTGAAGCTAATTTGCAACAATACAAACGAGTATTTAATTATCTTAAATCTTTTTAGTAAATTCTTATTAGCAAAATAGGATACCAACATAAGTTGTATCCTATTTGATTTCAATAAATTTCATCAACATAGCTATCTATAATTCAGAGCAATAGTCAACCCAGAAAAAATGAATGAACTCAAAGCATTTATTGGAATAACCCCAGTTATCTTAAGTATATCAACTATTTTATTTTTCAAGCGAAATACGGTAACTGGAGCTTCAGTTGGAATTCTATTTGGATTAGCCCTAATTACGATAACAAATTGGTTTACATTAGATTCAAGCAAATTATTTAGTGCTATATTTACTTCGTCAATTTTAACTATAAGTGCTGCATTAGTAATAGTACCAGGCTTATATCTAAATGCAGTATTACAAGGACAAGGTAAAATCCAAAGCTTGTCTAACATGATTAAACTATTTAAGCTTGATAATACTCATAAAGCACTTTTACTATTAATAGCTTTTCTTCCAGCTATAGAATCATTAACTGGATTCGGCGTATCACTTTTCTTATCAATTCCTTTATTTTTTAGCTTATTTCCTGATTATAAAGCGTATCGGCTTTCAATAATAGGAATGAACATAATGCCGTGGGGAACTCTTGCTCTTGCAACTATTGTAGGAGCATCTCTTAGCCAAGAACCAGTTAATCAACTAAGTGCTACTACTGCGTTAACCAGCTTATTTGTATTTCCAACTTTTGGCTTGATTGGAGCATATATTATTGATGGCATAGAAGGAATAAAACGTAATTTACTTTTAGCCGTAATAATGGGTTTAGGCTTGTCTATAATGCTATATGTTTTTAGCTTGTTAGGTTTAACAGAACTGGCTGGAGTTCTCTCTGGCTTAACAGTGGGTGCGATCTCATTAATTACTCTGAATAAACATCAACAAAAATCAAAAACAACCAACTTTCAACAAATAGAACTATCTAAATTATTTAAACTATTAACCCCTTATTTGATGCTCCTTGTACTAATTCTGGCATCAAGAGTAATACAACCAGTTTCAGAGTTTTTGTCATCCATAGCCATACTACAAACATCACGAATTAAATTTGCAGTATTGACAAGCCCTGGAATATTTGTAGGCATTGTAGCTGCTGTTTGGTATTTTTTGGAAAAAGTGAAAATATCTCATTTAACAATTCTTAAGAAATCACAAACGACCTGTTTGAGCTTATTTCTTTTTGCCTTTCTCGCACAGCTAATGCAGGAGTCGGGAATGTTAAATGCGTTTTCTTCATTTGTGAGCAGTATTTCCCAAGGAAAAGCTATGTATATGTTTATTACACCTGCTTTGGGTATGCTCAGTGGCAATATTACTGGTTCAAATGTAGGTGGAAACGCATTGATGATGACACTTCAACAAAGTATAGGTGCGTCCCTAGATAACGGTTTGCTTTTTGCTGGGGTGCAAAATAGCGCGGCAGGATATGCAGTGTTTACCTCTTCAGCCATTATTGTATTAACAATGACTATTGCCAAAAACTTTGAACGTAACTCTGTTGTTAGTGAACATCAACTTGTATCTTTTGGATTAAAATCCGCATTTTTTGTCTACCTTGCTCTCGTATTGGGTTTCTGGACTACCAGTTTTATACGTGGCTAATCTCTCAAACTCAACTTTTATCCATGACCCCAAGGTAATGGACGAGGTTGACTACGTTAACAAGACCTATCCTTTTTCCAGTGCTGGATTTTGGGGCACAAACCTAAAGAAAATCGAAATAAAAAGAAAGTAGATTTACGAGCTTGTGAATTATTAGGGTGTCCCCCTTGTCGCCCTTGTCCCCGCTCCCCGATCCCTTCACAAACCCAAATGCTTTTGCAAAGCTTGACGCATCACATCTACAGGTACACTTTCCCGTTGCAACCAGATTTTTAATGCTGCTGCGCCTTGTTGGACAAGCATTTCTAGCCCATCTATGGCGGTTGCACCTATCTGTTGCGCCTGTTGTAAAAATTTGGTTGGATTAGGAGTGTAGATTAGATCGTAGGCGATCGCTTGTGGTGACAAATTTACCATTTCTGCTGCACTTAAAGGTGATTCATCCACCTTGGGGTACATACCGATGGGAGTTGTGTTGACGAGTAAATCTGCTTGCGGTATTAATTTGGGTAATTCATCCCATTTGTGAACACTGAGATTAACTTGCAGTGGGGAATTTTCCCAACTCTTAGAAAAATCTCTCAATCGCTGTACATTTCGCCCTACAACATGAATTTCCCCACATCCCAACTGTGTACAACCTGCGACTACTGCTCTAGCAGCACCACCATTACCTAAAATTACTGCTACTTTCTGACTCCAATCTTGATGATATGTTTGTAAAGGAGCAAGAAATCCTTCTACGTCAGTGTTAGTACCTATCCAAGAGTTGTTTTTGTTAATTACTGTATTGACTGCGCCTACGGCTTGAGCTATGGGTTCTACTGCTGACAAAAGCGGAATTATTGCCTGTTTATGAGGAATGGTGACACTAAAACCCACAACACCAATAGCTGCAAACCCGTAAACTGCTGTGTATAAATCTTCTGGTTTAATAGGAAAGGGCAGATAAATGTAATCTATTCCCAATTGAGCGATCGCTGCATTGTGCATAACTGGCGACAGTGAATGTTCCACTGGATGTCCGATGACTCCGAGAAGTTTTGTTTTTCCTGTAACAATTGTTTGTCCTATCATTTGTCATTAGTTCTTTGCTAGTTATTTACCACTAATCACTAACCACTAATCACTAGCCTACAATTATTAGAGGTTACTTAACATTTCTTTGGAATCATGCAAGCAACAATAGCCTCCTCTACAACCGCTATTCCTGGGAAAAATTGGCAGTGGCGAGGACATAATATTTACTATATACAAGCAGGACAACCCCAACACCCACCTTTACTGTTAGTGCATGGGTTTGGTGCTTCTACTGACCACTGGCGCAAAAACATTGCTGAACTACAGCACGATTTTGAAGTTTGGGCTATAGATCTTTTGGGATTCGGACGTTCAGCCAAGCCAAAATTGGAGTATAGCGGTGATCTGTGGCGAGACCAGCTTTATGACTTTATCACTGAAGTCATAGGTCAAAAAACAGTGTTGATAGGTAATTCTCTGGGTGGCTATGCTAGCTTGTGTGTTGCAGCCCAACGTTCTGATGCAGTAGCAGGTTTAGTATTATTAAACAGTGCTGGACCCTTTAATGAGAACGAGCATACAGCTGAACCAGAAGCACTGCAAACTCAAATAGAACCACCCCAACAGCAAGATAATTTGCAAAAACTTTTGGGTGATGTTGCCAAATGGATTTTTCAACAACCTTTTGCCCAGTTTCTATTATTTCACTACGTCCGGCAAAAAAGCGTCATTCGCCAAACTCTAGAAAAAGTTTATCTTGACAAAAGCGTAATTACAGAACAATTAATAGAAGAAATTTCTCGCCCTGCTTATGATCAAGGTGCTTTCGATGTCTTTTCTTCGGTGTTTAGAACTCCTCAAGGCGAAAAAGTAGATATGCTACTTAAGCAATTAACTTGTCAGTTACTACTATTGTGGGGAGAAGCTGATCCTTGGATTAACGCTAGAGAACGTTCCCAAAAATTCCGTCAATATTATCCCCAATTGACAGAACACTTTCTACGGGCGGGTCATTGTCCCCATGATGAAGTACCAGACCAGGTTAATTCCTTACTACGGGAATGGGTTTTTTCTGTAGTTAAGTAAGTAGACATCTCCAGAAATTAATTATGCGTTATAGCCCCGCATTCAAATGTCTCTGAATTAGAGCAGCTTTACCGCCAAGCTAGTACTTTGTCAAGTTTGAATTGAGGGATAAGAAAGTTCGTAGTAAGGACTTTAGTCCTTATTTTCTAAGCACTAAGCGTGCTTACTACAAACCCTCGAAACTAGCTTGACAGACCACTAGAGACGGAATACAAAGTCGTCAGTATCAGATTATATGGTTACTGGCACAAGGTAAGAAAACAGAGGAAGTAGAGGAAATAACAGGGTACAGCAGAACATGGATCTACGCATTAGCCCGAAGGTGGAATTGGTAGCTCAAACTCTTCTCACTTCATTCATGCCCTCACGCGATATTTACCTTAAAGTATAGGACTAGGTGCTATACTTTAACCAAAGAGACTATAAAATGAAAATTTACAAAAACCGTACTTTTGACCGTTGGGCGCGAAAGGAAGGCTTAAATAATCTTAGTCTCTGTAACGCTGTAAATGAAATGGCAGCAGGGCTTTATGATGCTGATCTGGGAGGTGGACTGTTTAAAAAACGCATAGCAAAACCAGGGAAAGGTAAGAGTGGTGGATTTCGGACACTAGTAGCTACTAATAATGAAGATCGTTGGTTTTTTATTTTTGGCTTTTCAAAAAACGAACGCAGCAACATTGACTCTTAACTTGCACATTTTATAACTCTTATATAGCAAAGCTTTTAGCCTTCCTTTGAGAAATGTGCTAGTTTCGTTCGTTGCGGGAGCGTGCGATCGCGCCCCTTGGGCGCTCATATGAAGAAGAAGCTCTGAAAATGTTATCCAAGCAATTACTTGCTTATACACCAGATGAGCTTGAGCAGGCAAAAAATAGTAATGCGTTAATAGAGGTGATTTGTGATGCGTCAGAAAAAATCAGCAATTCTTGAAGCAGTTCATGAGACAGCGTCAGACCTACACAAAGCTGGGCTAATGAATCAAACTACATTGCGCGAATTTGAACACCTATGTCTACCTCCTATTGAGCCTCTAGAACCATTACAAATTAAAGAAATACGGGAATCATATAAAGTCAGTCAAGCCGTTTTTGCACGTATTTTGAATATAAGTCCTTCAACAGTTCAAAAATGGGAAATAGGACAAAAGCGGCCTAGTGGAGCATCTCTTAAGCTACTGCACTTGATAAAGAATCGTGGGTTAAACAGTGTGCTGTATTAAAATTTTTGGCTCGTCAAACTTACTTACGGGTTATTCCTGTAATTTAACTTGTAAACCATTGTTCACCTCTGGTCGCTCAAAAACCCCAAACTAAGAAAATCCCGCACCGAATTTCTTACTTTTATTTGTCACAGCCGAGACTTATCAATGATTTTGAGAGGAATGGCACTAAGATAAGCTGTAACTAAACAGCTATAAAGGTTTCAATAAGTTGAAATTTGTCGAGTCAAGTATGCGCTTTCTTAAAGTGAAAATAAAATACCAGTAGCATAATTAACATCGATTAGAAAAATATTATCTGTCTGTTGACAAAAAAACTCTGAAAGCATTGTTCAAGTCTCGTCCATCTGCTTTTTGTTTTTCCCAATCATCAGCAAAGCAACGATCGCACTTGCACTTGCTAACCCAACAGCAATAAGCATCACTAAGCGAAAGCTATCTACAAAGGCCCAGGCGATCGCATCTTTTAGCTTTGCACTTATTTCAGCACTCACACCCGCAGGTATTTCCGCACCCGCTAGCTTTACACGTTCGTTATCCAAGAGTTTTTGCACTTCGGGTGATATACCTAAAGCCGTCATTCGCTGATTAAGACTGCGATTGAAACTATTGAAAACAAATATATTAAATACTGCGATCGCTAATAACCCAGCCGCACGAGCAACAGCATTATTAATCCCCGAAGCAATACCAGCTTGACGCTGTTTGACAGCACTCATTACTGTTGTTGTCAACGGGGCAACACTAATTGCCATCCCCAAACCTAATACCAGTATGGCAGGGAAAAACGTTGTCCAGTAATTACCCTTAATTCCTGGGATGGCAAAAAAAGCAAATCCCAAAGCAGCTATTACCGGGCCAATTGTTAACGGAAGCTTTGCACCATAGCGACTCACCAATCCTCCAGACCAGCGCGAAAGGAAAAACATGATGAAAATAAATGGCAAGAATACCGCACCAGCAGCCGTAGCTGAGTAGCCTTGCACTTGAATTAAATTGAACGGAACAAAGTAAAATACTCCGCCCAAAGCCGAGTAAAGCAGCAGTGTGAGCAAATTTGCACCGCTAAAGGTACGCGATTTAAATAAAGATAACGGCATCATGGGAGTGCGGCTATTAGCCTCAACAAAAATAAACGCACTCAGAATCAATACACCAACTACCAAGCAGCTAAGAACTAGGGGATGGAATAATCCCAGGTGAGATGATTCGATCAGTCCGTAGACTATTATCCCTAAACCAACCGTTACTAAAGTTGCTCCCCACCAATCGAGCCTTGCTGACTCTTCGTTGCGGCTTTCTGGTACGCGCCAAAACAAAATAGCGAGTACAATCCCAGCTAGTGGCACATTGAGAAAAAATATCCAGCGCCAAGAGATATTTTCAACTAACCAACCACCCAAAACTGGGCCAAGTGCTGAGGTGATGGCTGTGAAACCCGACCAAGTACCAATCGCTTGTCCGCGTTGTGCTTCATTAAACGAGGCGCTGATAATTGCTAAACTTCCTGGAACTAACAACGCACCGCCAATTCCTTGAACTGCTCTAGCAATAATTAGCTGATTTACATTTGGCGACAGACCGCACCAAATTGAGGCTAAGGCGAACAGTCCAATACCACAAGCAAAGATAAGTCGTCGTCCAAAGCGATCGCCTAATGACCCACCAACTAAGATTAAAGCAGCAAGAAACAAGGCATAGGATTCAACAATCCATTGCACATCAGTAGTGGTTGCATTTAACTGTGATTGCAATACCGGAAGTGCCACATTGACGACAGTGCCATCAATCATTGCTATGCTTGAACCGAGAATGGTTGCCGCTAGTACCCACCTTCCAACATTCCTCGAACAAGGAGCAGTGCATGGTGCTGAACGCATCACTCCTTCGTCGCATGGCTGTTTAATGATATTAGCCATCTTAAGCTAGGAAAAACGTTATTCCCGAATTGTAACGACACTCGTCATACAAATCGATAAAATTGTTGCTCAGTCGAGGTTGGCGATCGCACCCAACAGATATATTTCAGCACACCTAAATGCAAAAACCTGGTCAAAGGGGACCAGGTTATGCAAACTCTTTGGTGATCAAGTTGATGTTATCGTTCAGAGTTAAAAAAAGTAGATAGTTAAGGTGGACATCACTAACAGCAAACCCAGCATAATCCCGTTTTTCCGCTTAGGGATTTGGCTTCTCCTCACCGGGAGAGTATGCCACATAATATTATTATTATGCTGACAGTTTACTAGGGCTTCCTGACGGGGGACACCAAGTCATTTGCCCAATTCAGTTTGGTTGTGCCTTGTCTAGTGTCCTGTTTATAATCTATCATCTTCAAAATTAGTCGCAAGTCCCTTTTAACTGAAGTTAACGAGTCTTAAATTTTCTCAATGTAAAAAATCAAGTAGTTGTTAGTACGCAATTGGTAACAAAAAAACAACAAACAACTACCAACAGACAACCATCAACTATTTAATTCCAATTCCACATGAGCGGACTGTCATCGAGATGATCAGTAACAATGCGTCCAATAGCATCGATTTGTTGCAGCTCAGCTTCTGAAAGTTGAATAGAGGCTGCTTTGGCATTATCTTTTGCTTGTTCTGGATAGCGTGCGCCTGCGATCGCTTGAGTTTGAGGTTGAGCAATTAACCAGGCTAGGGCTAACTGAGCTAGACTACACTGATGCTGTTCTGCAATTGGACGCAATTTTTCTAAAGCTTGTTGAGCATGAGTAAAGTTTTCTCCTTCAAATAACTTATTACTTGTACGGTTGTCTTTTGGGTCGAATTTATGATCTGCACCAAATTTCCCTGTCAATAATCCCTGTGCTAATGATGAGTAGGCAAGAATAGATATATTGTTTTCTATGCAATAGGGTATAGTATCTTTTTCTATCTGCCGCCAGAATAGAGAATAAGGCGGTTGTAAACTATCAATACGTCCGTACTGAGCGGCTTCTTCTAATTGGGCGCGGGAAAAGTTGGAAGCACCAATAGCCCGAATTTTTCCTTGCTCTTTAAGGTAGTTGAGAGCATTCATTGTCTCTTCGATTGGGACAATTTCACTCTTGAATGCACCTGATGGCCAATGGATTTGGTAAAGATCAATATAATCGGTTTTCAGATTTTTGAGTGAGCGATCGCAAGCCTCTATAACTTGATCATACTTGAGATGGTTGGCAAAAACTTTAGTGGCATATTCGGCGCGATCGCGAACATCAGATAAAGCTTCAGCAACAATGCGTTCTGAGTGTCCATCACCATAGACCTCAGTAGTATCTATCGTGGTGATCCCAGCTTCAAAAGCTGCACGTATGGTTTTAATCGAATCTGCATCTTCAATTCCCACCCAGGCTTTTTTACCAGCTTGCCAAGTTCCCATTAAGATCGGTGTAATTGTCACTTCCGATTTACCCAAGTGTCGCTTTTGCATGTTTCACTCCTAATTAATAATGCTTTTTTGATCTTACGCATCGAAGGTAGCTCGCACTTATTCCCAAAGTCACAAAACAGGTACATAACTGCCGTAAAATGAACTCTATTAGGCATCTATCAACCTGTTCACGCCCATGCTTTGTGACTATTTGGTACAAATTCTGACAGCTCGCGTTTACGATGTTGCCCAAGAAACACCATTAGAATACGCTCCAAATTTATCTGCACGGTTGAATAACAAGCTACTGTTGAAACGCGAAGATATGCAATCAGTATTTTCCTTTAAGCTGCGTGGCGCTTATAACAAAATGGCACACCTGACACCGGATCTGCTCGCTCAGGGTGTAATCGCTGCATCTGCGGGAAACCATGCTCAAGGTGTGGCTCTTGGTGCGCGGGAGTTGGGAACACGAGCAATTATCGTTATGCCAATAACTACACCCCAGGTAAAGATAGATGCAGTCAGAGCGCTCGGTGGCGAGGTGGTGTTACATGGTGATACCTACGATGATGCCTATGCTTGCGCTCGTCAACTGGAGGCAGAAAAAAGCTTAACTTTTATTCATCCCTTTGATGATCCCGATGTGATTGCTGGACAAGGAACCATCGGTATGGAAATTCTCCACCAATACCAGCAACCCATCCATGCTATTTTTGTGGCGATTGGGGGAGGTGGATTGATTTCTGGAATTGCAGCTTATGTAAAACGGTTACGTCCAGAGATCAAGATTATTGGAGTTGAGCCAGTAGATGCAGATGCTATGTATCAATCGCTGCAAGCAGGTAAACGGGTACGTTTGTCCCAAGTCGGCTTATTTGCTGACGGTGTAGCTGTGCGGGAAGTAGGAGAAGAAACCTTCCGGCTGTGTCAGCAGTATGTCGATGACATTATTTTGGTTGATACAGATGATATTTGTGCAGCCATTAAAGACGTGTTTGAAGATACAAGAGCAATTGTGGAACCTGCGGGAGCGTTGGCGATCGCAGGTGCTAAAGCCTATGTAGAACGGGACCAAATCCAGAGACAAACATTGATAGCTGTTGCTTGCGGTGCGAATATGAACTTTGATCGCCTCCGCTTTGTTGCAGAACGGGCTGAACTGGGTGAACGGCGTGAAGCCATATTTGCAGTAGCAATTCCAGAGGAACGGGGAAGTTTGCGCCAATTTTGTGAATGTATGGGTAGACGCAATCTGACTGAGTTTAACTATCGAATTGCTGATCAAAAAGAAGCTCATATTTTTGTAGGTGTGCAAATCCAAAATCGTGGCGATCGCGCAAAGCTAGTTACAACTTTTGAAAGTTGTGGATTCCAGACAATTGACTTAACTGATGACGAACTCACAAAACTGCACCTGCGCCATATGGTAGGTGGACACTCTCCCCTCGCCCACAATGAATTACTCTATCGCTTCGAGTTTCCCGAACGCCCTGGCGCATTGATGAAGTTTGTTGATTCTATGAGTCCCAACTGGAATATTAGTATGTTCCACTACCGCAATCATGGGGCAGATTATGGACGCATCGTAGTAGGAATACAAGTTCCTCCTCACGAGATGGAAGAGTGGCAAGCTTTTTTGGATACACTTGGCTACCGGTATTGGGATGAAAACAAGAATCCCGCATACAAGCTGTTTTTAGGTTGACATGACAAATGACTACCGTCACCAGTAAAGACGTTTACCAGATACCGCTAAGGGTTAAAACCCTTAGCTAATAGCATAAGAGTGTTCCAACCTACATTCCGCACCCTAACTGTCACAAGTTCATTTACACAAATAAAAATATTTGATATTGACTAGTAGGAAATAAATATTAACTACAAACTAATAAAAACTTAAATTTTGTCATCCACGTTGAAGCCTTCGTGTACCAACATTAACTAGAATACCTTCCCGTACTGCGTTTCCAGCGACAGTTGCAATTGCTTCCCAGTCTGAGCGATCGCATAGCACGCTCAATAATTCCTGTAATACTTGGTTGTTGCTAATAAATTCATCGTTGTATAATTCATCATACATCAATATAGTTTCTAACAGGGGAATGGCTTGTTGTGGTGGTAATTGCAATCGCGACAATATACGCGTACGTGCGGTTTCGATGGCTTTCTTTTCCCCTACTCCCAAATTCCAACCCTGTAACATTTGACGAATTTCCCGATTGAGGGATACGCGTAACACTGTCATCCTGTGCAATAGAGCAGGATTTTTCATAAAGGCAGCAAATGCCTTATTATTACCCCAATCCAATCCCGCACCAATATCACAGTCAGCTTCTTCTTCTGCACGGATTGCTGCTTCTATGGATTCCCGGTTAAATAATAGTTCGATTGCTTCTTCGACTGTAATATTTTCTTCCATGTCCCTACCCTTTTTGCTATCTTCGTCGTAGCAGACCGTATTCAAAATAAATTAAATCCTCCTTGTCCTCGTCCGGTCCGAAATTATCCATCAATTGATTATCGTAAAATCGTACGCTTCCAGGCAGTGAGTGCAAGCCTACCCTTCCACCATATCCTAACTGCACACTTCTAAGTCTGGCATACCGTAACAGGTTAGTACCTACACCTCGAAACCTTGGTGGACGTTGGATTGCTTTTCTATTCCAAGGTGCAGAAGCTAAAAATTCCACATATACTAACTTTTGCCCGTATACTTCATGGGAACCGTGACGTTGCGTTTCTATTTTCATTAAACCTTGTGTGATGTCTTCTGCTTCCAGCGCATATCCTTCAAATTCGGAATTTCTATTAATAAAATCAAGCTTAAATAACCAATCCCATTCTTTATCTTCAGTTTCACATTCGCGCAATTGTTCGAGCCATAAATTTGCAAAATCATCAACATGCTTTGGGGCTAATTCGACAATATTGCCCTCAATTGGTAGATTATCAATGCCCCTGATTAATTCAATTTTTAATGCACACACTATACTTATGAATAATTGTTGCTATTAGAGTCTAGCTCTTTTTCTATTTTGACATTTACCGAATTTAACAACTCTTCAACCCAAAGAGAAGCAGTAAATGGTGTTGAATCATCATCAAGTAATTGCTCTAATTTTTCGCGCAGTAAATGTAGATTTTCTGCCCGCCAATAATCGTTAAAAGCTATATCAGATAGCATATATCTAATTTCAATATTTTCAGGATATTTTGCTAGTAGCTTAAAGGAAATAAACCAAAAATTAGGTTTTACAGCAGATAATATCGAGCAAAAAAACTGTGCTTGATTTTCATTTTTAAAGGCAAATTCAATGAGTAAATCTAAATCATTTTCTTGATTAATAATTGCGGTAATATCGTATGTAAGTCTATAGCTTTTTTGTATATCCTTTACTCCAGAACAAAGAATAATTTGAACAGCACGTTTATTATCAGCTTTATATAAAACATTCCAGAATTCTCTATGCCCGTAAAGGTCAATAGGATTCCAACATTTTATATCATACGGTAAAGTTAATAACTTCTCTCCGGACTTTTCTAGACGCTCAATTACTTCGATAACTTTATTAGGCTGAATGTTTTCTCCAAACCATTGACAAATAAGTTTGATTTCTTCGGAAGGTTTATCTTTAAAAATAACGTATGTCAGTAAACTCAAAATTTGAATTACCTCGATAGTATTTTCACCAAACTGTTGACGAATTTTTAGTTTTAAATTGTCAGTTATTGTTGATATAAAATTATCAGGTTTTTTTCTAAAATCTACTCCTACTGATTGTAATAAAATTCCTGGATTTCCTCCAGCTTGCCTAATAACCCATGACTCCACACTATAATCAAAGTTTGCTTTTGCAGCCCTTAAAAGTTCTCTAGAATTATCTTCTGAAAGTCGCGGAATCTGAATATGATGTATTCGCTCGTCTAGTCCAAAATTATGATGAATCGGATGATTATCTACAGTAGGTAAGGTAATAACAAGCTTTAGTTTTTGAGATGCAATAGTTTGGTCAATAAAATTTTCAACTTTGTCTAAATCAGGGTCTTCGATAACAACAATAATTTCTAACATTGAAGAATTTAATGCCAGCAAATCTCTCACAGTCATAGAACGAGGGTCAAGCGCGATGACTGTTTCAACAGGTCTTTGATTTGTTGCTTCCAGTACTAGCCTTGTTTTTCCAATATTGTGTTGTCCTGAAATAACTACTGCTCTAATTTCAGGATTATCAATTACATTTCGTAAATATTCCAGTTCCCTATCTCTACCGATTAATATAGTATTTGCACCATAAAGTTTTACCTTCTCTAAATCAGACCTAGCCTTCTCCCATGTAGCAAAGCTATCAGTAGAAAAGAAACCTGAGCGCAAATGTGGTAAATCATTAAGTAAACTAGCAATTCCAGCAGCATCTACAATTTCAACGCTAACCGTATCAGGCCGATCATAATCTTCAAGAATCTTTTTTTTAATTTCACCTTTTTGAGCCTCTGCACCTCCTTGGGCGTTTGTTTTATGAGTTAAATTAACATTTGTAAACAAGACGTATTTATTAGGGCGTTTTTTAGTTCTATCATATAAGTCATAAACTGCACGTTTAAGCCCGTTTTTTAAGTCATTGACAACTTTATCTCGTCCACTAGTAAAAACATCACGCTGTTTGTACTGAAAAACATTCCAGCCTAAGTCTAGAAATGGCGACAAATTATCGTCTTCAAATTCTATATCCTATTCCGCATCTATCCCTCCATCTTTCACATTGACTCTTTCTGTAAATGATGGCAAAGATGTACATTTTCTTCCAGAAACTGCCCAAGTAAGCGCATTACAAAGTGAAGCAAATTTTTGTGAAGAAAAGTTTCGGCTAATGATAGTTTCGACATCTTCAGCGCTAATTGATTGCCCGTGAGTCAGCGACATATTTTGATTTTAAAAAACAAATAGAAATTGATAGTTTGATGGTAGCAGACAGTGCCTTTTATACTGCATCGAATATACTTCCGCTTTGCTCCATAAAGCCCTTCGGTTGGGGCATGGCTCCGCTTAGCACAATGACAATTGGGCACTTTTTTACTTGGAATACTCTAAGTCGTCTGAAAGACGACTCAATAAATCAAATAGTCTGCTTCAGCAGACTTTAGCTATGAGACTACGATTTCAATCGCAGGCAGTTTTTTGAACATTTGGGATGCTCCCACTTTTCCAGATAAAAGTGAAAAGTCAGAATTCTCGATATCTTTGCTGAATATCCTCAATCGTAAACACTGCCTGAAAATCCAACCCTACTGACTGATAAAACTCTGCTCCGCCCTGCTGGCGATCTACCAGGGAAATTACTTTATTGACAGTATAATCTGCTGCTGTGAGACGTTCAACTGCTTTCATGGCAGATTGTCCAGTAGTAACAACATCTTCTAAAACCACTACATTTGCACCTGCTGGCAAATTTGGGCCTTCTATATACGCCTTTGTTCCGTGACCTTTGGCTTCTTTGCGAATAATCAGCGCTGGTATGGGACGATGCTCATAGGCAGAAACCACACTCACAGCACTCACAATCGGATCTGCACCCAATGTCAACCCAGCTACTGCTTGAGTGTCTTGTGGTAGTAAAGACAAGAGAATACGACCAATAGCTAAAGCACCTTGGGGATGGAGTGTAACTTGTTTACCGTTGATGTAATAAGAACTACGTTGTCCAGAGGAGAGAACAAAATCGCCTTCTTGATATGCGAGTTGGCAAAATAAATCTAGTAACTTGTCACGTAGACTTGGCAAATCACTATTAACTGCCCAAATGTCTGATTGGATAGGGGTTTGAGCTTGGTAAGTCATTACAAAAGAATAAAATTTGTGCTAAACCAATGGTTGAGTTTCTCAGTAAGTAGGCGTAAAAAAATAACTATCAGATTGGTTAGTTGTTAGTTGTTAGTTGTTGGCTATTGATTACTAACAACCAACTACCAATAATCAACTATCAACAATCACATAACACCTACTACTGGAAGTTCTCAAGATAAGGATAAGTGAAGATTTGCATAAAGATAGAGGAAAGATAAAAATGGCTTTAAAATTCAGAGTTTTGAGTGGATTATTAGTGCTGTTTACTACTGCGATCGCAATTCCGGCTTTAGCTCAAGATGAAGCACAAACATCGAATCATGACTACGTAACACCAAATGAAGCTTTTGAGCGAGCTTACTTTAAAAATTCTCCTGATTTTTTTGGTAGTATCACCAGTCAAAGCGACGTAAACGATATTTTTGGCTTTGGTTCATTTTCCCGAAATTCTTTCCCTGAAAATCAAATAGCCAGAGATAGCGAGTTAGTTCACATTCTCTATCGAGATGTTCTCTACCAACAGGTTAGTAATGATCCTTATCTTCGTACTCCCGATTTACCCAATCCTTACAACACTTCGCTGTTAATGTCTCCAGGCTTGAATGCTAACAAGCTTAAGGTTGGTACTGAGTTTCGGTTTGAGCAAATGCCTCCTCGTTAAGGTTCCACTATAAAAAAGTAACAGTCAATAGTTTGTTAGAGACTGTTGACTGTTTAACTGGTAACTAATAGTTCAAATCCAGGGTGCAGGAGTTGAACCTGCCTAGGGCGAATTATGAGTTCGCTGCCTCAACCGCTCGGCCAACCCTGGTCGCGTCTGATAAATTGTAGCATAATTTTCTTAATTGTGCGCGATCGCAACTTGCTTTTTAGGTTTTAAGACTAGATAACTTGATCTTGCTGTAGTGCAGACTAATATTAATTAAGTCCCTGAAAAAAATAGTTTAAAACAATCCAATATTTTTCTGCCATAGCTTGCTAGCAATGAAACTAAATTCTACTGTAGTTCTAACTTTAACTTTATTAGCTCTGATGTTGGGAGCTGGCTCTTTAAGTGCTTTTTTAGGATTTGATATTGGTAGTAAAGCACTCAAAGGTGTGACTGCACCAGATTCTCGCCCCACCACCAAGTTCGCCAGTACTAAAACCGGTAACGCCGAGCATGGAGGACTGGTGCTTTTAAAAGAGCAAGAAATTCTCAAAACTGTAAAGGCAAGAATAGAGGGCAAAACCAAAACCTCTAAATCAGAACAAGAAGAAGAGGAAACTGATACCAACAAACAGAAGCCACAGGACAAACCTCAGCCAGAAGTTGAAGAAAAACTCCAGCCAGGATTTCCAGTTTCTGCTGAAAGTGAAGGCGTCAGTCTTTCGGTACAATCTGCTCGCTATTCTGGCGGTGCATTGCAACTGCGGATTAAAATGCAGAACAAAAGTAAAGATTCTGTACGCTTCCTCTACAGTTTTTTAGATGTATCAGATGATAAAGGACGAACCCTCAGTGCTAGTACAGATGGTTTACCGTCAGAATTACCGAACAACAGCCCGACATATACTGGTAGTGTTAGCATTCCCACAGCTTTGCTTGATGATGTCAAAAGCATTTCACTTTCTCTAACAGATTATCCAGCTCAACAACTGAAGTTAGAAGTGTTAGATATTCCTGTAGGAAGGTAGTAGGAGAATCCCCAATCCCCAATCTCCAACTTGGGTGTGCATTTTACACGGGCTTTGCAGTGATAGGTTTTCCTAGCTTGAATTGGACTGATGTATGGCTGCGAGTGTTGTCAGTACTGCTGCTGATTGCCATCAACGCTTTTTTTGTGACAGCAGAATTCTCGATGGTAACAGTACGGCGATCGCGTATTCATCAGTTAGTACAAGCTGGTGATATACAAGCATTATCCGTTGAAGTTCTACAGCATAGTATAGATTTATTGCTGTCTACAACTCAGCTAGGGATTACTCTCTCAAGTTTGGCGCTGGGCTGGATTGGAGAAAGCACGATTGTTGTTCTAGTCAAATCATGGCTACAATCCTGGCCTCTTCCTGGAGGAATGAATATTGCGATCGCTCATTCATTATCAATCCCGATCGCCTTTTTTTTCATTGCTTATTTGCAAATAGTTTTGGGGGAATTGTGTCCCAAATCAGTGGCGATGCTGTATTCAGAACAGCTAGCACGATTTTTAGGGCCTTCTGTCAAAGCGATCGTCCGGTTTTTTAATCCCTTTATTTGGATTCTCAACCAATCAACTCGCTGTTTATTGCGATTTTTTGGCATCCAATATACTGGTCAAAGTTGGAGACCCCCTGTTACTCCTGAAGAATTACAGTTAATTATCTCTACAGAACGTGAATCTACTGGATTAGAAGCTGGAGAACGAGAACTACTCAAAAATGTTTTTGAGTTTGGAGAAGTAACAACCCAAGCAGTAATGGTTCCTCGTAACAACATCGTAGCTTTACCGGCTGATGCGACTTTGCAGACTTTTCTTGAACAAATGGCAGCTACGGGTTACTATTATTTCCCAATTATTGGAGAATCTCTAGAAGATATTATTGGTGTTGTTTACTTTCAAGACTTAGCAAAACCCTTAGTTGTAAGCAAATTAGTTTTAGAAACACAAATTCAATCGTTGATACGTCCGGTAAGATTTGTACCAGAACACACTTCTTTGGGTGAATTATTACCAATGATGCAACAAGAAAAGCTGGGAATGGTAATAGTAGTGGATGAATTTGGTGGAACGGTTGGACTCGTCACCATTGAAGATGTAATTGCCCAAATTATTGGTGATATCGGTATTATAGAAAATAACGGTGAATTGCTAATTGAGTTTCTAGATGATCAGACATTCTTAGTACAAGCGCAAATTAATTTAGACGAGTTGAACGATGTGTTACATCTCAATTTGCCTTTGGGAAGAGAATACCAAACACTTGCAGGTTTTATGCTATACCAGTTGCAAAAAATTCCTGCCTTGGGTGAAACTCTCCGTTACCAAAATTTGGAATTAACTGTCACCTCAGTTGATGGACCCCGCTTGCATCAAATTCAGTTACGACGTATTGACGAGAACGGGGTGACGCGGGGACAAAACAATTAAAAATTAAAAATTGAGAACAAGGGGTGTAGGTAGTTCACAAAACTCCCTTAGAACTGGGAATCGTTCCAGCACGACGAGGATCAATCTCTAACGCCATCCGCATTGCTCTAGCAAAAGCCTTAAATGTCGCTTCTATAATGTGATGAGAATTGATCCCATCTAACTGGCGAATGTGCAGCGTCATCTGACTATTACCTGCTAGCGCCACAAAAAATTCTCGTACTAGCTGGGTGTCATAAGTTCCGACTCGCTGAGTGGGAATTTGCAAACCGTAGCCCAGATGAGGACGTCCAGAAAAATCCAGTGCTACCTGAATTAACGCTTCATCTAGAGGTGCAAGAAAATTACCAAAACGGACAATACCTTTCTTGTCGCCTAATGCTTTGCTGATAGCTTGTCCCAAAGTTATAGCCACATCTTCGTTAGTGTGATGGTCATCAATATGCAAGTCTCCCGTAGCTTGGATATCCAAGTCAATCAATCCGTGGGAGGCGATTTGATGCAGCATATGATCTAAAAAAGGAATGCCAGTAGCTGCATTGCAAACTCCTGTACCATCTAAATTAATCGTAACGTGGACATCAGTTTCCCCCGTCGTACGACGTACAGAAGCAATACGGGGAGTTTGTGTCAGGTTGTTGGGTGAAGATAGAATCTGGCGATCGCTTATTTGCATAATATTCAAAAATTGTTGATTGTTGGTTGTTGTTTGTTGTTTGTTGTTTGTTCCAACCAACCAGCAACCACCAACTACCAACAACTAAGAGCTTACATTCCCATAATTTCATATCCTGCATCAACATACAG
Source organism: Nostochopsis sp. (assembly GCA_051172755.1). Taxonomy (GTDB): domain Bacteria; phylum Cyanobacteriota; class Cyanobacteriia; order Cyanobacteriales; family Nostocaceae; genus Pelatocladus. The sequence goes on from JBMNDX010000002.1 coordinate 796,774, forward strand.
GATTTGTCCCGTAATTCCACTTGCCAAGTCGCTACACAAGAACGCTGCTGCATTACCTACCTCAGTTTGTGTAACGGTGCGCCGCAAGGGGGCTACTTGCTCAACATGGTGAATCATATCTAAAATACCACCAACGGCACTAGAAGCCAAAGTACGAATTGGTCCGGCGGAGATCCCATTGACCCGGATATTAGCAGAGCCTAGTTCTGATGCTAAATAACGTACGCTTGCTTCTAATCCGGCTTTGGCAACTCCCATGACATTATAGTTAGGGATTGCTCTGATAGAACCCAAATAAGTAAGAGTAACTATGCTTCCTCCTGCGGTCATTAAAGGTTTAGCTGCACCAGCTAGTTGCACCAAAGAATAGGTGCTGACTTCTAAAGCTGTACGAAACCCTTCACGGGAAGTTTGGCTAAAGTCTCCAGTCAAATCATCTTTCTTGGCAAAAGCTAGACAATGAATCAGAATATCTAAGCTATCCCACTTATCCTGGATTATTTCAAAGGTAGACTTAATTTCCTCGTCATTTTGAACATTACAAGGCAAAAACAGAGTAGGATTGAGTGGTTCTACCAATTCTGCGACTTTTTTTTCCATTTTGCCTTTTTCGTCGCTTAGATAGGTAATGCCGAGGTTAGCTCCGGCTTTGTGCAATTGTTGAGCAATCCCCCAAGCAATAGAGCGGTTATTAGCAATGCCTGTAACAAGGGCATTTTTCCCAGTCAGATCCAGCATAAAAATCATTGATGTGATGTTTCACTAGGAGCATACATGAATCTGAGCTTGGTTTATCTTCGTTTTATAAATTTGATTTTTGATCGACTAGTTAGGGTAGATGTAAGAGAAGAGACTTCATCTAGCTCTAATTACAATTGGATACAAACAGGTTATTTTAAATATAGATGATTAAAAAGATTTTTAGGCAGAGTAAAGGTTTTAGAAAAAAATGTTTTTCTCTTGAGAGTAACTAAATTTATTAGTGGTTTATTTTGCCGCCATAGCATCCTATATTTTCACATCCGTATTTTCTAGACCTCAAGTGCCAAAACAGCTTTTTACCATCAATGTACCATTTCATGTTTTAATAAAGTCTCTATGAAACTTTCTTTTTTCTTGGAAAACTTATTGTCTACAATTTTGGAAGTACCTAACAAAAAGTACTAGATTCCTGCACTCAAAATTTTGTATCATGTTGAACAAACATCAATTGAACAAAAAGGTTAAGTATAGGACTGTACAGAAAGGTTGACAATGTTTTATTGAATTGTCGAGTGTATTCTTAGGAAATCCATATTCGTTTTTCCGACGTTGGGTAGGGGAAGGGAGATGATCGTGACACAAGATAAAGCCCTAGCAAATGTTTTTCGTCAAATGGCGACTGGAGCGTTTCCACCAGTGGTGGAATCGTTTGAGCGCAATAAGACGATCTTTTTCCCCGGCGATCCTGCTGAAAGAGTTTATTTCCTTTTAAAAGGTGCAGTTAAACTCTCCAGGGTGTATGAAGCAGGAGAAGAAATAACCGTAGCACTTCTGCGGGAAAACAGCGTATTTGGGGTTTTGTCCCTACTAACGGGAAACAAGTCAGACCGTTTTTATCATGCAGTTGCTTTTACGCCTGTGGAATTGCTCTCAGCACCCATCGAACAGGTGGAACAAGCACTCAAGGAAAATCCAGAATTATCGATGTTGATGCTGCGGGGTTTGTCTTCGCGCATTCTTCAGACAGAGATGATGATTGAAACCCTCGCTCACCGCGATATGGGTTCAAGATTAATAAGTTTCTTATTAATTCTCTGTCGGGATTTTGGTCTTCCTTGTGCAGATGGAATCACAATTGATCTCAAGCTATCTCATCAAGCGATCGCTGAAGCAATTGGTTCTACTCGCGTTACTGTCACTAGGCTACTAGGCGATTTGCGCGAAAAGAAGATGATTTCCATACACAAGAAAAAAATTACAGTCCACAAACCCGTGACATTAAGTCGGCAATTCACTTAATAGCACTTGGAAAGCGGAATTAAAAAATTATAGACACTCTTGTAAAAATTAGGTAATGGGTAATGGGTAATGGGTAATGAATGGAAAATTCCCTTGTTTTTTCCTTCTGAATCCTTCCCCCTTAACCCTTTCCCCCTTAACCTAGTAATTTATGAACCTGCAATTCGCCACAGAAAATGCCTGAAAGTAGTAGGCTGTATCTGGAAGGATCTCTTCGGTAAATACAAACAGATGGCCACCGGGTACATCCTCATTATTGCAATCTTAATTTTGGGAGGCGTTATTGCCACCGTCGGCGATCGCATTGGGACGCGGGTTGGCAAAAAACGGCTCTCACTTTTCAACCTCAGACCCAAAAACACGGCTGTACTAGTAACAATTCTGACAGGTTTAGGAATCTCCGCATCAACCCTGAGCATTTTATTTTTAGCTGATGATGGCTTGCGTAAGGGAGTTTTTGAGTTACAAGATATTCAAAAAGACCTTAGGCGTAAACGCGTACAACTAGAGAATACAGCCCAGCAACTTAATACAACCAAGACCGAACTAGAGCAAGCCCGAAAAGAACAAACCAAAGCTCAACAGGATTTGCAAGAAATTAACAAATCTTTACAAGCAGCCAACGCTAAACAGCAGCAAACGCAAACCCAGCTTAACCGTACAATTAATCAACAAGCACGCACTCAAAGCCAACTCCAAGGCACTCAAAAACAATTGAGTCAAGTAGCAACTCAATATCAAAAAGCTATAGCTCAGTTGCAAAATGTTTATCAAGAAAGAAACAGACAGCTAGAGGAAATTCAACGACTCAAAGCAGAACGTCAAAAACTTTATGAGCAAGCTAAACAGGCGGTTGCTGAAGCCCAAGCAGCCATTGACAAACGCGATCGCGAACTAGCCAAGCGCCAAGAAGCGATTCAAAAGCGGGATCAGACAATTGCCAAACTAGATGGGATGATTCAAAAGCGTAATCTCGAAATTACAGCGCGAGAGCAAATTATTGCTCAACGAGAAACCCGCCTCAAAGAACTGGAAACACAACAGGATTTTCTCGAACAGGAAGTCGCAAGACTAGAGAAGTACTACCAATCTTATCGTGACTTACGTTTAGGGAAACTGGCGTTAGTCCGGGGTCAAATTCTGGCTGCTGGAGTAGTCCGCGTCGAGCGACCTGCGGCTGCTCGTCAAGCAGTAATCCAGCTATTGAAAGAAGCAAATAGAAACGCCAGCACACAATTAAGTGAACCCGGAATTAATTCTCTCCCAGGCGTCCAGGTACTACGCATCACCGAAGAACAGATTGAACAGTTAAGTAATCAGATTAAAGATGGTCGAGATTATGTCGTGCGGATTTTCTGTGCAGGTAACTACGTTAGAGGAGAAAAACCAATTGAATTTTTTGCCGATGCAGCACTCAATCAAATCGTGTTCTCTGGAGGTGAAGTACTAGCTACAACTACGGCTGATCCCAAATCCATGACATCCTATCAACTGCGACAGCGCTTAGAATTGCTAATTTCTGCTTCTCAATTTCGCGCTCGTAGTGTTGGGATTTTAGAAGATATTCAAATCGATGGTACTTTTTTGCGTTTTATTGGCGAGTTACGACAATATGACCAATCAATAGATATTAAAGCTATTGCCGCGCAAGATACATATACCGCCGGCCCGTTGAAAGTAAAATTGGTGGCAATTAAAAATGGAAAAGTAATTTTTAGTACTTAATATTATGTTTGTTGATTGTTGGTGATTGATGGTTGGTTGGCACAACTAACAACCAACCACCAACAAAGAACAAAAAACATTTAATTATTTTTAAATATGAATTTCAGTGAATTTATACCAACTCAACCAGTGATTTTAGGGTTTGACCCAGGTAAAGATAAATGTGGTTTAGCAGTAATGGGACTGGATCGAAAGCTACATTATCATCAGGTTGTATCTTCTGGTGAAGCGATCGCCAGTATTGAAACTTTGCGCCAGAGATTTCCCATCTCTTTAATGGTGATGGGTGATCAAACCACAGCCAAACGCTGGAAACAGCAACTACAACAAGAATTGTCAGAGCAGTTGAATATCATCTTGGTCGATGAACGCTATACCAGTTTAGAGGCACGCGATCGCTATTGGCAAATGTTCCCACCAAAAGGAATCACCAAACTGTTACCACAAGGAATGCGAACACCTCCAAGACCAATCGATGACATAGTTGCTATTCTTCTGATTGAAAGATATCTAAGTCGTCTTACAGAATCGGCAAAATAAATTATAAATGACAAAAATTTCATAATTCATCATTCATAATTTTTATTATATTTTTTGCATTTAAACTAAATACCCACGTATGTGCGACAAGGGAGGTCAAAGTTCTGCCCGAATAGTAAAAGCATAGTCTCCTCCTGGTTCAAGTTGGTAATCTTTTTGTTCTAAAAAACGACCAAGAGGTTCTTTGATTAAGGCACGACCTTGTGATGGTTTGACAGACAATTCTCCTCGACGAAAGTGCCATTGAAACTGCCACTCAAAATCTCCTGCTCTTACTTCTCCTTCTAGTAGGCCCTGTTGCCAAGATTGACGGATAATCCTCACATGGGCGGTTGTTTGTGGTAAACGTTTAGCACTCACGTTGCTTGATGTCAAGTATTGATAAAAGCTGATCAATTATATATAGCTTTACATTTACACAAAATACATCAAATTTACCTATAGAAGTTAATGGCTATTTAACTAATTTGCCGCATGACAAGCCCTTGTGTTCTCATTTCCTCAAAAATATTCCTTTATCTGTTGACAATCACCCGTTAATCTGAGATATTTGTATATATGCAAAGTTTGCGGGTATAGCTCAGTGGTAGAGCGTCACCTTGCCAAGGTGAATGTCGCGCGTTCGAATCGCGTTACCCGCTTGTGAAACCTTTTTTCAATATACAGCTAAGGGTTAAAATCCTTAGCTAATAGTATAAGTCGTCTTCAGACGACTCAATAAATCAAGCAGTCTGTGGAGACGCGTGTAATTACACACGTCTCTACTGCGATTTCAATCGCAGGCGGTTTTTTGAACATTTGGGATGCTCCCCTTAGTGTGCGATTTATATTCGCCAGGGCTGAACAAAATTTTACTTTTAGATTTGATATCCAACCTACTACTCCACAAAGGTAACTTTGCAGGGTTTGTAGTGAGCGCTTAAGCGCTCATAGAGGACTTTAGTCCTCACTACGAACCCAGCATAGTTCGTGTGGCCGAGTACTACGTATTTAGGACTTACGCAATAACTCTCCCATAACTCTTATTTCTACCCTTCGGGAACGCCTAACAGCGAACGTGTCCTACCCTAGCGGGTAGACACGTAGACGGAGAAGTGTGGCTTCTTGCAGAGTAGTGGCTTCTGTTCGGTGAAAGGGTTCGGTGCAGGGTAAGTAAACGCGCAAGCGGCTACGTGTCTACGTGTTTTCATGATTTTGCGTAAGTCCTAGTATTTTCTCACGATTCAATTCGGACTGCTATGTCTATTCTGTATGCTTCTGAAAATAATTAAATATAAATTATGATTCGATTATGTTACTGGATTAACTAACAGTTTGCTTCATATTATGAGTATAACAGACATTTAGCACTTAGCATCCCTTGCTTTCGGTAGATATATACTCCATGCTTTTGATATATGACTCAGACACTCAAAAACGGGTATTATTAGTAAACAGGTCAATATTGACTCAATCAATTGCCTACTTGGGAAAGTGTAATTCGTTATCACTTTCTGGTTCGATCATAATCAATTAATTAATTATGCAGCTTGTAATCTGGCTGACAAAATAATGACAAATAAACTGCTCTTTGACTAACTATACTTAATACTTGTCAACAAATATTATAAATTTTTATACTTTAAAGAAGTATTGTTTTTTTGATGGATGTGTTTGACATTTACATTTATAGGTATAGGTATAAAACTTATTAAATTGAAATTAAAACAAAAACTTGTGTTTGAATTTACAAAATCAACTGATATCATCACAAAGATAAAGCAATAGGTAAGTAGGTGAGAATAAACATAACTATATTACGAAAAGTAAAGATGCCTAAAACTCTTACCAGTGACAAATGACAAATGACAAATGACAAATGACGACCTCAATTTAGTTAGCTTTATTTGTGCCAACTTAACTTAAGGATTGCATTTTGCATGTCTAAGTCAGGGTAAAAGTTCTGTTCGATGAACTGTCTATATGTGTTGTTGAGGAGGAAGTGTTCATGCGTAGTTTATCTAGTTGGTCGTTTACAAGTAGCGCATTAGTGGCTTTAGGAATGATGGCTACTGTGACAAGTCCAATCATAATGTCCGCTCCTGTATCTGCTCAAGTTAATGCCCCAACTCCTGCACCTGCACCCACACCTGCACCTGCTGTGACTACTCCAAGCTTTGCTGATGTGCCAGCAGATTATTGGGCGCTACCATTTATTCAAGGTTTAGCTGCGAGAAATGTAGTTGTTGGTTTTCCTGATGGAACTTACAGACCAAATCAACCTGTAACCAGGGCTGAACTTGCAGCTATGTTCCAAAAAGCTTTTACGCTAAATCCAGTTCGTCAGCTACCACCAGAGGGGTTTAGAGATGTGCCTTCTGATTATTGGGCAGCATCTGCAATTAGGTCTGCCTATGAAGCTGGATTTATGGCAGGTTATCCCAATAGCTTGTTTCAGCCGAATCAAACAGTTTCCAAAGCAGATGCAATTACTGCTGTAGCTAGCGGACTAAATTTATCTCCCAGTGGCTCTGTAGAACAAACTCTTTCTACTAATTATGTAGATGCTGGGCAGATTCCCTCTTATGCTATTAATCAGGTAGCGGCGGCAACCCAAGCTAATCTTGTCGTCAATTATCCTGATGTGAAAACGCTGAATCCTCAAGGAGGTTTAACGCGTGCTGAGGCGGCTGCACTTTTATATCAAGCGTTGGTGAGACTTGGACAAGTGCAACCATTACCTAGCAATGTGGCAGCAGTAGGTTACATTGTGGGTGGTAATCCTCAAACTAAAGGTGATATTGTTTCGCTAGCTGAGTCTAGTGGTACTTTTACAACTCTGATTTCTTTACTGAAGACGGCTGGTCTGGCAGATGCTTTGAGACAACCAGGCCCGTACACACTTTTTGCTCCGACAGATCAAGCATTTGCAACTTTACCTCCAGATGTTTTACAGCAGTTACAGCAACCAGAAAACAGAGAAACTTTAATCAAGATTTTGAGATATCACGTAGTTTCTGGTGATCTGCCTGCAAACAAGCTCACATCTGGTGAAGTCAAAACTTTGGAAGATGAATCTGTAAATGTAAAAGTTGATACTGCTAATAATCAGATTGCGGTCAACAATGCCAATGTCATCCAACCAGATGTTAAAGCTACCAATGGTGTTGTACACGTAATTAACCAAGTTTTAATTCCACCTGAATTGGCGCAGGGCGAACAGAAAGAAGGTGAAGAGGCTGCTGTCAGAATTAAGAGAAACTATATTGCTGTTGGTGGTAACATTGGTTTAGGTGGTAATACGGCTCTTGGCAGTGGAAACTTCGCTGTCACCAGCAAATTTGGTATCACAAACAATTTCTCAATCAGACCAGGAGCAGTGATTGGAGATGATACTGTCTTTCTAGTTCCGATCACTTTTGACTTTGCTTTCCGACCAAGTGATATTGGTGGCCGTGATGCTGTTATATCTCCTTATATAGGTGCTGGCGTAGCTATCGGAACCAGTGATGACAGTGATATTGGTTTGCTAGTCACTGGTGGTGTAGATTATCCTTTGTCTTCTCAATTTATGATCACAGGTTCTGTGAATGCTTCTTTTGTAGATGACACAGATGTTGGCCTGATGTTAGGAATCGGTTACAGATTCTAATTCATCTAAAAATAGAGTAATTTTCACGCGATTAGCAAAAGTAAAGATTGTCGAATCGCCTATGATTAAAGAACCCCGCCCCTAACTTAGATAGTAGGAGTGGGGTTTTATTGATGAAAATCAGGTATCGGCTTAATAAATCGAGATGAAATCCGGCGATTGTGACTACAGAGTGTGATAAGAGTCACAAAGGATTCATATCAATCTTCCGTAAGGTTTCCGTATATTTTGAAGAATGTCTCAAAGCGGACTAAATTTAAGTAATTTTTAATACAGACAACCGTATTATAAAGTTACTTAAATAAATATACGTAATGGAAAGATTTTGGCGGAAAGGGACAATAAACAAGTGCTGAAGAAAATTTCGATGATTGGGGCGATCGCCCTCATGCTTCTTGTAGGCCCACTTATACGCAATGCTGTTGCTGCACCCGTTGATGTTAACGCAGCAATTTCTAATGCTCAAACTGCTGCCGATACAGCATTTATGCTGATTTGTGCAGCTTTAGTATTGCTAATGACTCCTGGACTTGCCTTTTTTTATGGTGGATTTGTACGTTCTCACAACGTTCTCAATACGTTGATGATGAGCTTCGTACTGATGGCGATTGTGGGAGTAACTTGGATTCTGTGGGGCTATAGCCTTGCTTTTTCGCCCGGAAATCCGTTTATTGGTGGTTTACAGTGGCTGGGTTTAAATGGTGTTGGTACAGAATTAACCGATTATCTCAAAGGGTCAAATCCTGTTGATTTCGTTTCTTATGCACCAACAATTCCCCATCTGGCATTCATGATTTACCAAGCCATGTTTGCCATTATCACCCCAGCTTTAATTTCTGGCGCGATCGCCGAACGGATGAGTTTCACTGCTTATAGTTTATTTGTACTACTATGGTCTACTTTTATTTACTCTCCTCTAGCCCATATGGTCTGGGGAAAAGGCGGATTCATTGGTTTAGCAGGCGGCTTGGGCGCTCTTGACTTCGCAGGTGGTACAGTTGTTCATATTAGTTCTGGGGTTTCTGCTTTAGTTGCAGCGAGCGTCCTTGGTCCCCGCAAAACCTATCCTGATCGTCTTAGCCCTCCTCACAATGTTCCCTTCATTTTGTTAGGTGCTGGCTTGTTGTGGTTTGGCTGGTTTGGCTTCAATGCTGGTAGCGCCCTTGCTTCAGGTAGTTTAGCAACAATAGCCTTTGTTAACACAAATACAGCAGCCGCCGCCGCCTCATTAACTTGGTTAATTTTAGAAAGAATTTTGCGTGGAAAACCAACCGCAGTCGGTGCAGCGACAGGCGCTGTGGCTGGTTTAGTGGGTATTACTCCCGCCGCAGGCTTTGTCACACCACTAGCAGCCATTTTAATTGGTAGTATCACTGCTTTTGTTTGCTTCTACGCTGTTAGCTTCAAACATAAACTACAAATTGATGACGCCCTCGATACTTACCCTGTACATGGCGTGGGTGGAACGGTAGGTGCAATTTTGACAGGAGTCTTTGCGACCACCACAGTTAACACCGCAGGAAGAAACGGCTTACTCTACAGTAATCCAGAGGAATTATTAGTCCAGTTAGCAGCAATTGCGATCGCTTACGTTTTTGCTGGTGTCGGAACCTTTGTCATTCTCAAGCTAATTGATGCTACAGTTGGTCTACGTGTGAAGGAAGTAGCAGAAATGCAAGGTATAGATATAAACGAACACGGAGAAGAAGGTTACAACGAAGAATTTGGCGATCGCATTTCTGTGAGTGATAAGTAGGCATCATGGAGTGCGTATATATAATATCTGGTACTAAAGATTTGGTATATTCTCCAGAATCGTGTCCACTTCTGCAAAAACTTCTCCTACCTGGGCAATTTTATCGCTGATCACCAACGGCGTACTCTTGCTAGCGGTCATCCTGCTAATTTGGCGACAGCAGGGTGTTACCGCTTTTTTAGGGAATATATTGCCAAATCACGTCAATGCGAATACTTCATCCCAACCCACACCAGAATTGGGTAATCGTCATAAACTCAGTTATCAACAATGGGTAGATATTCTCAAGCAAGAAGCCAAAGTCGCTGCTGAAAAACGTCCAACTCATCTAACCATACTAGCTGGAGATTCTTTAAGTCTGTGGTTTCCTCCTGAATTGTTACCTGAAAATAGGAATTGGCTAAACCAGGGTATTTCTGGAGAAAACAGCACTGGATTATTAAAAAGATTAGAACTATTTGACCGCACCCAACCGGAAACAATTTTTGTGATGATTGGTATTAATGACTTAATCCAGGGCTATAACGATGAGATAATTGTAAACAATAATCGGCAAATCATGCGTTACCTGCGTAAGGTGCATCCCCAAACACAAATAGTGATTCAGTCAATCTTGCCACACGCAGGAGAAGAAGCAACTTGGGAAGGGCGAGAAAAATTGCTAAATATTCCAAATAGTCGCATTCTTGAATTGAATCGGCAACTGCAAAGTATGGCGACAAAAGAAGGCCTCAAATATTTAAATTTGCATCCCCTATTTGTCAACAACCAGGGTAATCTCCGTCCCGAATTCAGTACCGACGGACTACACCTTAATTCCCAAGGTTATTTAGTCTGGAGTTCTGCTTTAAAGTTGTATAGTCAGATGGAACTAGAAAATAGGCGCAAGTAGAAGAAGATGAGTAACTTCCCAACCTCCTAATTCCCTACCTCATTAGTGCCTGAATACGAGAAAATATGGAAAAGTCAGTAACCCAGCCCTAAAGGGACTGAGCTTGCAAGAGAAATCAAGCAAGCTGTGCTGACCAGACCACCTGACAACAGGTAAACGTTATTTGAGTCACGACACCGGAGAATGCGAAGCTAGTTTTCCGCTCTGTCGCTAGTGGTTAAACAGTTTTAAGGTCACTGAAACAGTGCTACTAGCCTAACAAGCTTTTATAACAGGTCGAAGCTAACATTACCCCTTTTGGGAGGCTCGAATGAGCAAAACTATTATGCGTACAGAGTTGTGAGATGTGAAATGGTAACTGTCCCATTGAAAGTGCAACACAATAGCACACCGAATCAAGCAACTCCAAGGCGGTAATAGAACAAGGCGATGTTCATATCGCACGTGCCGTTTACCTCTCAGCTTTTCAAAGCTGAGCTTCTCACATCCCGCGAGGTTTTGTGATTTTTTTGAAAAAACCAATGGATACTAAAGCTTTTAAACGTTCACTTCAACATTCTGAAAATTATCATCGTAAAGGGTTTGGTCATCAAGAAGAAGTCGCCAGCCAGTTACAGTCAGAATATCAAAGCCCACTGATTCAGCAAATCCGGATTAATAATTATACCATTAATCGAGAAGACGTCACTATCCGACTAGCCCAAGCATTTGGCTTTTGTTGGGGTGTAGAACGTGCTGTAGCAATGGCTTATGAAACTCGTAAACATTTCCCTACAGAACGCATTTGGATTACTAATGAAATTATTCACAATCCTTCTGTTAACCAACGAATGCGGGAAATGGAAGTAGACTTCATCCCAGTCATAGCAGGTAAAAAAGATTTTTCGGTTGTAGAAACTGGTGATGTTGTGATCTTACCTGCTTTTGGTGCCAGTGTTCAAGAAATGCAGATACTTAATAATAAAGGCTGCAAAATAGTTGATACCACTTGTCCTTGGGTATCAAAAGTTTGGAATACTGTTGAAAAACATAAAAAGCATGAATATACCTCAATTATTCATGGCAAATATAAGCATGAAGAAACAATTGCAACTAGTTCTTTTGCAGGTAAATATCTCATTGTTTTGAATTTAAAAGAAGCTGAATACGTCACTAACTACATTTTGCGTGGTGGGAATCGTGAAGAATTTCTTGCTAAATTCAGTAAAGCTTGTTCAGCAGGATTTGACCCCGACAAAGATTTAGAAATGATTGGCATCGCCAACCAGACTACAATGCTCAAAAGTGAAACTGAACAATTGGGTAAATTGTTTGAACATACTATGATGCAGAAGTATGGCCCAGCTAATTTAAATGACCATTTCCAAAGCTTTAATACCATCTGTGATGCTACTCAAGAGCGACAAGATGCTATCTTGGAATTGGTAGAACAAAAACTAGATTTAATGATTGTGATTGGTGGATTTAATTCATCAAACACTACCCAATTGCAACAAATTTCTTTTGATCGTGGAATCGCTTCTTACCATATTGATAGCGTTAATAGAATTTTATCTGGCGATCGCATTGAACATCGATTATTAAATGGTAATTTGGAAATCACAGATCACTGGTTGCCTGAAGGAAAAATTGTGATTGGTGTAACTTCTGGTGCTTCTACACCTGATAAGGTCGTCGAAGATGTCATAGAAAAAATATTTGAATTAAAAGCAACAGTAGCGATCGCCTGATTTGGTTTTGAGATCACAAATCATATGGTATTGCTACCAACACTACTCTGTTAACAATTTTTCGTCATAATTTCAGGCATGTAGAGACGTTGCACTGCAACGTCTCTACATGGTTTAAATGTAAATTGATTTGTATTATTTAAGCAGAATTGCTATATATACGGATTGGGCGCGTATATCATACCAGAAGTAGATATTTATGAAAAGACTTTACAAACCGCAACATTCACTTTAATATATGTAACAAGGGCAAAAAAACACCCCTACATCATAAGTAACTTAAAGCAATCATAAGAACAATGACAGCAACCTTACAAAGACGCGAAAGCGCTAGTGTATGGGAGCAGTTCTGTAACTGGGTAACAAGCACCGACAACCGCCTATATGTAGGCTGGTTCGGCGTATTGATGATCCCCACCTTACTCGCTGCAACCACCTGTTTTATCATCGCCTTCATCGCCGCACCTCCCGTAGACATCGATGGTATCCGTGAGCCTGTAGCAGGTTCATTGATGTACGGAAACAACATCATCTCTGGTGCAGTAGTACCTTCTTCTAACGCCATTGGTTTACACTTCTACCCCATCTGGGAAGCAGCTTCCTTAGATGAGTGGTTATACAACGGTGGTCCTTACCAATTGGTAATTTTCCACTTCCTCATTGGTGTATTCTGCTACATGGGTCGTGAGTGGGAACTTTCCTACCGCTTAGGAATGCGTCCTTGGATTGCAGTAGCATACTCAGCACCCGTAGCAGCAGCAAGTGCAGTATTCTTGATTTACCCCTTGGGTCAAGGTTCTTTCTCTGATGGTATGCCCTTGGGTATCTCCGGAACCTTCAACTTCATGTTGGTATTCCAAGCAGAACACAACATCTTAATGCACCCCTTCCACCAACTAGGTGTAGCAGGTGTATTCGGTGGTTCTTTATTCAGTGCAATGCACGGTTCTCTAGTAACTTCTTCCTTGGTTCGTGAAACAACCGAAATCGAATCTCAGAACTACGGTTACAAATTCGGTCAAGAAGAAGAAACTTACAACATCGTTGCAGCACACGGTTACTTCGGTCGCTTGATTTTCCAATACGCTTCCTTTGACAACAGCCGTAGCTTGCACTTCTTCTTAGCTGCTTGGCCTGTAATCGGAATCTGGTTCACAGCACTGGGAATCAGCACCATGGCGTTCAACCTGAATGGTTTCAACTTCAACCAATCAGTAATCGACTCACAAGGTCGCGTCATCAATACTTGGGCTGACATCATCAACCGCGCTAACTTGGGTATGGAAGTAATGCACGAGCGTAATGCTCACAACTTCCCTCTCGACTTGGCTGCTGCTGAAGCTGCGCCAGTTGCAATCTCTGCTCCTGCTATCAACGGTTAATCTTCAGATAGCCGAGATGCAATAAGTCTCTACAATTGAATAGATAGATGAAAAAGCGCCCTCCACTTCGGGGGGTGCTTTTGTTTTTGGTCTATTGTTTTGCTGCGATCGCACACTATTTTTTATACTTTAATCGATGGGACTTTTGGAACTTAAATTACTTGATTATTTTTTATTCGGCTATTATTATTAATTTCCTGCTATTAATTCTCTGCCTAGTAGCTGTTTGGTTTTACTGTTATGCAATCTATGCAGCGATCGCCTTTTCTCAGCATCCCTATCCAGTTGCTACAGAATTTCATCCACCAATTACGATTCTGAAGCCGATTTGTGGACTTGACGCTGATGCTTACGAAAATTGGGCTTCTTTTTGCCGACAGCAGTATCCTGCTTATCAGATGATTTTTTGCGTTCGTGACGATCAAGACCCTGCGATACCCTTAGTGAAGCAAATTATCAATGACTTTCCTCAAGTGGATATTCAGTTGATAGTTAGCGATCGCACTATTGGTACAAACTTAAAAATCAGCAATTTAGCAAACGCCATACAATTTGCCAAATATGAATTTCTGCTGATTGCTGATAGTGATATTAAAGTCACAAATGACTACTTGGAACGAGTCATTCAACCATATCAAGATCAAGAAGTTGGTGTCGTTACTTGCTTGTATCGTTCTTCAGCACAGGGATGGGTGACAACCTTAGAAGCTATCGGTACTGCTACTGATTTTCATGCAGGTGTTTTAGTCAGTAACAAACTTGAAGGTATAAAATTTGCCTTTGGTTCCACTATTGTCATTCGTAAACAAGTGTTGGAAGAAATAGGAGGATTAGGGGCGATCGCTGATTATCTTGCAGACGATTTTCAACTCGGTTATCTTCCAGCGCAAGCAGGGTACAAAGTAGTCCTTTCTGATTATGTCGTTGAGCATGTACTAACAACTACAACCCTAGCCGATTCCATCAATCGTCAGATTCGTTGGGCGCGCTGTACACGGATTTCTCGTCCTTGGGGTTATTTAGGATTGATTTTTACCTATGGTACTATAACCAGCTTGCTACTACTAATTACCACAGGAGGATCAATTGTGGGCTGGATTGCACTATTTATAACTTGGATAATGCGGTTAATAATGGGTTGGGTTGTGGGAGTTAAGATTCTTAGCGATTCTGCTGCTAAAAAATATTTGTGGCTGATTCCTGTATGGGATTTAATTGACTTTGCAATCTGGTGCTATTGCTTTGCTGGTAACACAATTGAATGGCGGGGACGGCAATTGAGAATGACAAAACAAGGTAAGTTAGTTGCAGTGTAGGAGCGTTTTTAAATGCAGAGGGGCGCTGAGTTAGCGCGGAGGTTCGCTGAGTTACGAATTTGTGAAATGTTGTAGTAGGTGGAGTCAATTCAAAAGCTAAAATTCTAAAGTTGAATGACTGTTTTGTTAATTACAAACTGTGAATAATATTAATGGAGATATGCCTGTGAAGAAAACTTTATTTCTCAGTCCTCCTTCCTTCGATGGGTTTGATGGTGGTGCAGGTTCTCGATACCAAGCCAAGCGGGAGATTACCTCTTTTTGGTATCCTACCTGGCTAGCGCAGCCTGCTGCTCTTGTGCCTAATAGCAAGCTTGTGGATGCGCCTCCTCACGGACAAACAGTGGAAGATGTGCTGAAAGTTGCTAAAGATTACGAATTAGTAATTATGCACACCAGTACACCTTCGCTACCTAATGATGTGAAGTGTGCTGAAGCCATCAAAGCTCAAAACCCAGATGTGCAGATTGGTTTAATTGGAGCGCATGTAGCAGTATTACCAGAGCAGACGCTACAGGAAAATCCCATAATTGATTTTGTGTGTCGTCACGAATTTGACTATACGTGTAAGGAATTGGCGGAAGACAAGCCTTGGGATGGGATCAAAGGTCTCAGCTATCGCGATCGCCAAGGTGACATACATCATAATGAAGACCGTCCATTAATTCACGATTGGGATTCTATGCCCAGTGTCTTACCAATTTACGCCCGTGATTTAGATATTACAAAATATTTTATTGGGTATTTGCTGCATCCATACATTTCTTTTTATACTGGGCGCGGTTGTCCAGCAAAATGTACTTTCTGTCTTTGGCCGCAAACGATTGGTGGACACCTGTATCGTCATAAAACCCCAGAAGCGGTGGGACGGGAGATGGAAGAAGCTAAAGCCATCTTTGGCGATCAAGTGCGGGAATATATGTTTGATGACGATACTTTTACGATTGATAAGCAGCGAGCGATCGCTATTAGCGAATACATGAAGCGATTGAAGTTGACTTGGAGTTGTAATGCTCGTGCTAATTTAGATTACGATACTCTCAAGCAACTACGCGACAACGGCTTACGTCTACTATTGGTAGGATTTGAATCGGGTAATCAGCAAATATTAGACGGTATTAAGAAAGGAATTAAGCTGGAAGTTGCTCGTAAGTTTATGGAGAATTGCCATAAACTTGGTATCACTGTACACGGCACATTTATTATTGGTTTACCTAATGAAACTCAGCAAACCATTGAAGAAACAATTCGCTTCGCTTGCGATCTGAGTCCTCATACAATTCAGGTTTCTATTGCCGCTCCCTATCCTGGGACAGAACTTTATCAGCAAGCACAGGACAATGGTTGGTTTAGTGATAATTCTTTAGTTGCTAATTCGGGTATTCAAATGTCTACACTGCAATATCCAAATCTTTCCAGTGCTGATATTGAAGATGCTGTTGAACGGATGTATCGTAAATTTTACTTCCGTCCCCAAGCCATCATCCCAATTGTCGGTGAAATGCTGAGCGATCCACAAATGTTAGTGCGTCGTCTGCGTGAGGGACGTGAATTTTTTGCCTACCTCAAAGAGCGTCATACTCAAGCAGCCGCGAAGGCATAATTAGTTGTTGGTTGTTGGTTGTTGGTTGTTGGTTGTTGGTTGTTGGTTGTTGGTTGTTGGTTGTTGGTTGTTGGTTGTTGGTTGTTGGTTGTTGGTTGTTGGTTGTTGGTTGCTCAGTTCTCAGAACGAGAATAACAAAAGAAGCTATGCAAAAGAGATTCGCCATTATTAATGGTGATGATTTTGGTTTTTCTAGTGGTGTTAATCAAGCAATTATCAAGGCTTATGAAGAAGGTGTACTAACTAGTACCAGTCTGATGGTAACTGCTGATGCTGCCAAAGAGGCTATTTCCTTGGCACGCACACACCCTAATTTGTCAGTTGGTTTGCATCTGGTGTTGGTATGTGGACGATCCGCCTTACCACCAGAGCAAATTCCCCATTTGGTTGACGAACAAGGTAATTTTTCCAATAGTTCATTGATGGCTGGATTGCGCTATCAGTTTGTCAGAGAAACTCGCGAGGAACTACGACAAGAAATCCGTTCTCAACTGGAAAAATTCCGCTCTACTGGTTTACCTCTTTCTCATGTGGACGGACATTTACATATGCATATGCATCCAGTGATACTCCGTATTCTAGTTGACCTGGCAGCAGAGTTTGATATCAAAGCAATTCGTTTGCCATCTGAAGAACTGGGACTTAATCTCAGGCTAGAATCTAGTAATTTACTGACTAAGCTAGTTTGGTCAGGAGTATTTGGTGGACTGCGTCGCTACGGTGAAAGTTTATTGAAGTCTCAAAATATTAATTTCACAGACCGAGTTTATGGATTGCTGCAAACTGGTTGCATCACAGAGAAATATTTGCTGGATCTGATACCTCAAATTCGGTCAGATTTAGTAGAAATTTATTGTCATCCAGCGATCGCAATTAGTGGCGAACCTCTGAATGGTCCACCAACAGCAGGTGAAGCAGAACTTGCTACCCTCTTAAGTAGTCAAGTGCGTGAAGTGCTTGCTAGTAAAGGCTTTGAACTTACTAACTATTCTTTATTGTCCAAAGCCAACTTCTAACCGTATTGGGGGACAAGGGGGAATAAATTTTATTCGGTGCAGGAATTGGATAATTTATTCCAAGCAAGCTTCTTCCTTTATAGGAGCTGGTAGCGGAAACTCTTCACCTCGCAGATATGCATCAAATTCTTCTTCAAAGCGACTCCAACTTGTCCCAATCGAACGCTCTAATCTACAAACAGGAGCTTCACGGAATAGTGGTAGGCGATGTTCAATTTTATCCTTAATATGTGGGTGTAAATCTTCAAAAGCATCTGTTTTAGCACCTGTATAATTTAGTACTAAAAATCCTGGTTTTCCTTTCATTTTCATCCATGGTTCCCAAGGACCCATACGGTAATAAGACATAGCAACGGTGCGATCGCTTTGAGAATTTTCCTCTCTCTCATCCAATATGACTGTAGGAAAAATAAATTTGTAAGAGTCTGAAGAACGTAGAAATTCTTCTGGTGAATAATCGGTAAGCTGAGGATTTTTTGCGAGCGGATTAGGAAGCTTTAGGTTAAAATCTAGTGAAACAAAGGATATTTCCGGAGCAATATAAGCATTAATCTGGGGTGGAATCTGAAACTCCTGATAGTCATAAGACCGATGCATAATGTTTAGGGTTTCACCTGTCCAGGGATTTTGCCATTGCTTCAAAATTTGCCCAGTTTGGGGGTCAAGATAAAGCGAAAATTTACGACTTACCAAAGTCCAGCGTGAGTTTGCTTTGTCTTGAATACAACGGGAAATGTCAACACCTAGAAAGTCAAACAAATGAATTGGTTCATCCTGATCTAAAGGTTGAGCATACATCGAACCTGTTGCTTCAAAGTAATAAGTTCTACGGTCAGTACCGCAACGTACTTTAGCGAACTGCTCATCCGTAATTGTTGATTTGGTTAAGCTCATAGGTGATTCCTGAATATCTAAACCTTTAATGCCTTTAACACTAGCCCTTTCAAGGTGAACGTTTGTACTATGACATAAATGATGTTTTAACCCAATTTTGGTATTTTGGCGAAGCGCGATCGCTACAATTCAAGTCCAAAAATTTGGATCTTAATGCATAAATTTTTTGTTCAATTCCAGTCGATATCTGAAATGCCGTAAAAACTGTGATAGTACATATGCTCACCTTGAAAGGGCTATGCCTTTAACACTAATTTTATTGACATAATTTAATAAATGTGCATTCCCAGACTAGGCGGGGCTGGGCGTAACAAAGTAAGGATTTACGAGTTTGTTCCAATAGTTTGATCATTTGGGGTTGCCGCCACTGGAGCCAATAAGATTGTTGGAGATAATCAACTAGCCATAGTTGAGCTTCTGTATCTAGAGCTTTATCAATATTTCTACCTAATTCTAAGGCTTGGCGATAGTTTTGTGGTTTTTTGCTGACAGCTTCGAGTAAATCTGAAGGAATAGTTTGTAGTTGTTGATAAGCAGCGATCGCTTCACCAGGGCTACCACCAGCAATACTCAAAACCGTAGGATTTTGGAGAATTTCCTGATGACCTGTACGTGTTAATATCTCAGCCATTGTCGCTGTATCTAAGCGATAAAAGGGAATACGTTGGCAGCGTGAAACTAATGTTGGTAAGATTGACTCCAGCGAAGGAGCAATTAAAATCAGTGTTGCCCGTCCTGGTTCTTCTAAAGTTTTAAGTAGCGCGTTAGCGGCTGCTTCTGCCATTGTTTCCGCCTGCTCCACTACGACTACATGTCTTGGTGCTTCCAAAGGTGGACGAGAGAGAAATTCAGTAATCTCACGAATTTGTTCTAAGCGAATCACTGGTGGTGCTTTGCGCTTGAGTCCTTTTTCTGATGCTTCGGCGGCTGTCAAACGTTGTCCTTGATACTGGTAAGTTGGCTGTAACCATAGCACATCAGGATGATTTGCTTTTTGCAATTTAGTACGAATGACAGCAGTATTATTAGATTGAGCATTGGTAAATAAAAACTCCATAAAGCAGCGTGCTGCTAAACTCCGTCCCACACCATCCGGACCAGCAAACAAATAAGCCGGAGCAACTCGGTTGTTTATTACAGCTTGCGTCAGTAATTCTACTGCTTGCGGTTGTCCAATGAGTGAAGAAAAAGTCATCTTTTAGTAGTACTCTGTCAAGTTTGAATTGAGAGATCAGAAAGTTCGTAGTAAGGACTTTAGTCCTCTATGAGCGCTTTACGCGCAGCGTGAGCGCACCTAAAGCGCTCACTACGAACCCAGCAAAGTTAGTGTGGTGGATAGATAATAACCTCAACGATACATACGTTTGTCTAGGATGTTGTAGTGACGCAATGTCCGCAAATCTTTCCGCAGTGTGTGTACTGAGTAAGCTGGCAAATCAGTACCGCCGTCACGAGCAACTTCCTGCAAGCGCATCGACACCTCAGTAAATACATCATGATAACTTCCCGAATTTCGTATTAATTGAATCATTCAAATCACTGCTATCCACTCCGGAATAACGCAGAATAGAAGTAATAATTTTAACTAAGTTGGTTGTCTAGCAAACAATGACTACTTTTAACTTCTCTCAACCAAGACATACACAAAAGCTTTGGCAGACAATTTCGTCACATTGGTCTCATTATAATCGTCCAAATGGGCAGCGATTTTTGGGTAGTGTTCAGATTAGCCAAAAAGCCACAGACCAAGTTTTAGATGTTGTAGGCCATAACTTGAAAAATCTAGATACAATTACTTATAATAAGTTATACGAAAGATTTTATGAACCTGAGCAAAACTGGCTAAAAATTCTAACTTTTGCTCTATCTGAGTATGCATACTATTATTCCAGCGTTACAGAAAGGTTTTGGCATGGCTGGTGCGAAAAGTTAAAACTTCCCTACAACCAAAGCAAAGAAAATACATTTCGTCAAATTGTTGGTGAAGGGTTCGATCTACTCGGTATCGTCAAAGCTAAAGGAGGATATCGTTATGTATCAACCTTATGGTTGCAAAGTGGTATTCCCCAACAAAACCTCAAGCATTTCTCCCAGTTGGTTCAAGAATTCTCAAATGAATATGGATGGTGGGAAATTGCTCATAGTTCATGTGAGGATATTTCCGAAGAACTGTTTAATTTTTGTCAGGAAAAGCATCCTCAATGGGGAACTCTAATTAATTTCCTCAAAGCTAGTTGTCCTCAGAAGGAAAATGAGGAAGTTGAACCAATTTCTGGACAACTACTTCAAGGTATTGCTGTTGTTGCTGTTGAACTTGAACGTCAGGGAACATTACCTGAAGAACTAAAAAATGACAATAAACGCGATCAACTGCTGGGAAACTATTACTTACCAAACAACTTCTTCTTAAGAAATTGGGACAGCTTGATTCAAGTTTTAACTCCTAAGCAACGTCGCTTGGGGAGTAGCCGCAAAATTATTAGCCGTCGCCAAAAGCCTTTGTTCCTAGTTTTAGATGTTGCTGACTCCTTAAATATGCAGCTACTTCTTCCAGAACAAAATCTTTGGAAGAAAAGTTGGGAACGCTTGGGTGGTACTTTCTGCCAAATTCCAGCAGCAAATTGGGAAGGTACTATTCCCAATTATCCAGGATTAATGATCTCCGAACAAGTTGTCAATATCAAGAATAAGACTGAACTATGTTCATGGCAGCTGTTGGATCATCAAAACAATTGTTTAAATGAGTGGAAGTTTGAGAGTGTAGCCAGCGATTTACCTTGTTTGATATTCGATGCTTGGACAGGCGATCGCCTAAATTTAGACTCTGCTAATCCTAGCATTAGGGGAACCAAAGAGATTATTTTATTTGCCCCTAAAGGTGTCAGTCTAGACTTTGGTAATGGTATTGAAATCCTAGATAGTTGTTTACCATCTAGTATCAGAGGCTGGCAGGGTCAACAGCTTACACTGACAACGAAAGAATCATCAATTGTCTTCATAGCTTTCTCCGATGAAGATATTACTACATCTCGATCAATTAGCTGGAAACTTTCTTCTGACGAACAGCCAAGCTTAAGAGGACTGAAGTTGAAGGGTAAAAAATCTGTTTATCTGGAAATTCCCACGTTTTGGTATCCGTCCATTGAAGGAGAAATATCCTTAAATGTTTCTATTGAAAATATAACTCATCAAAAAACAATTATTACTACAACTGAAATAGTACAACCAAGCGATAGATGGCAAGCAATTCCTCTTGATAAATGGATTACTGTACCAGGTAAATATGAAGCTCGCTTTTGGAATCAATCTTATCGCTGGTCATATAAGTTTGAAATTCAGTCAAATTATGAAATAACTAGCAAGCCAGAGATTAAGAATTTAAAGATTAGTTGTGTAAATCAATCTCAGATAGATAAATTACCAATTTTATGTGACTCTGCTGAGCAGTTTTGGGCAAAAGAAATTCAGATAGAAGGGCTTTTACCTCTAGAGACTATCAGTTTATATTTATCTGATAAACAGGAAATTATATTTTCTCAATGTCAAGCAGATTCATTAGGTTATTTACGCATAAGCGTGACATCTTTCTATAATTTATTATCTCCTGATTCTAATTGGTATGCTTTAGATTTCCAGAAGTTAGGTGGTGAACCACAAAGTTTAATAGAAATGGAAATTGCTCCCCTTGTAATTAGCTGTAATTGGGCTAATCAAGCAGTTCACCTATCTGGTTTATTATCTGACGAAGTTTATTCTCTATCGTGCTGGAATTTACTTTTACCAGAAAATCCACCAGTAGGAATTAAAATTCCACTAATTTCGTCAAACGAAGATATAATTGCAGTCCCATTAGAAGTACCAACTGGAATTTATCACGTTCAGCTAGTAGGCTCACGTAAACTACGACACAACCTTGGTTGGTGGTGTCGTAGCAATCAAAATGATTTACCTGATGAAACTTTAGAAAATGAAGATTTGGCAGATTACTGCTACACCATTCTAGGTAATGAATCTGTTAATGATTTTATCAAAGCTGCCGATAAATTTGACTATGACTGCTATTTGTTGCAAACAGCTATTGATAGCCTGAAAAATTTACCCTGCTATCTTCCGGAGTGGTTACATATTAATTCTCTTACAGAGAAGCTTCAAGCTCTTGTTAAAAATCTAAAAGTCGAAGTACAAAATCCGGCAAGTATAAAAGAAGTAACAATATCAAAAGTAGCGGATACTGGTCATGTAGCAGCTACTAAAGAAAATTGGTTATTAATAAGGTTAACAAACCCTAAAAAACGTGACTTTATTTGTAAGCAAATTAAAATAATTATAAAAAAAACAATCTCCAAAAAGAAAATTTAAGTCTCCATGTTCCTAAGCCATTAATTTACAATGACATTTTATTGCTTGAGTGCGAAAACATAAATGTTATTAATAGCTATATTAATCGCATAGACTACATTCAAAAAATTCAGCCTTTAGCATTCAATGAAGCTCAAAAAATCTTAAGAGCATAAAATTATGTTCACTGAAAAAATTACTCGACTACTTAGCAATCATCGTCATTCCGATAATCGGACAATCCCACAGCCTTTAACAAAGCATCAGATTATATCATTGCTAGCATCAAGTCTTTCTCCCAATGAATCTCAAGAAAACCTAATAGATAAAATTCAAGATACCCTAAATGAATTGCAAGCAGAAGGGGAAGTGCTAGGGGGGAGACGAAACCATTACTGCATGGCTCCACCGATGGTTTTAGCCACAGATCAAGAAGATTTAACAGGTTTGTTATTTCGGGGCGATCGCGCTTATTTAACTCTGGCTCATCAAGTCCTAGAAAGTCAACAAAACCCTCAAAATCCTTTGCTATTACGCCCTAAAAGTAACCAATTTCATAGAATTAAAGACCGTCTTAATCAAGTTGGTATTCGTTTACTGACTATTTCAGATAGTATTGAAAATTTACCAAAACCAAGAAAACCCTTGAAATCGGAGTTGCGTTTAACTTGGTCGGAAGACCCATTTTATATCAAAAATTGGCAAACTGGAAGCTACATTCAGCGATACGTACCTTTTGAGAAAACACAGAAAGAACGTTGGCGCAATCCGAGCCGCGAGAGCATCAAAAATGAAGATATATTGCGCTTACCCACAGGTGAATATCTCTGGTTTGAAGACCAAAATTTTTATGAATTAGAGCCAGATTTAGCTATTTTAGCTATGTTCTACCAGGACAAACAAATGGGATGTCCTCTAAAGATAATTTGGGATGAACCTCCTGGAAACTTAAATTTGCAAGGTGTCTATCTTCCTAGTACCTATGCACGGTATTTATGGCATATTTCTGAGCCTGGAGAAGAATACAGAACTCGAAATTTTCAATCAAAAAACTGGTCGCTTCTAAAAGAAATATTTAAACGTTTAGGAGCTAAATTAGTATGACTAAATATCTAGATCCAATTGCAGCAGTTGAACAACCCCGTGCAGACTTTATTCGCTATTTACTTACAGCTTACCCCCTACGTGACCCCCATCTCCGCTACGGTTTTAAGCAATTATTAGAGCAACCTGGAAACCTTTGGCAACATCCTTACCTCGAAGGTTCCCAGCCGTATAAATCAAGTCTTAGTATCAATGATTTGGTTGAACAAGGGGTTTTACACCCTGATATGGCAACACTATTTATACCTAGTAGCCGTCGTTTGTACGAACATCAAGAAAAAGCTATCCGCGCAGTTGTGGAACAACAGCAAAATATAGTCGTTGCAACTGGTACGGGTTCGGGAAAAACTGAGTGTTTTCTGACACCTATGCTCGATATGCTGCTGAAAGAAGGAGATAATTTATCGCTTGCTGGAGTGCGGGTACTAATTTTATACCCGATGAACGCTCTGGTAAATGACCAAGTTAAACGTCTGCGGCAATTATTATGTCGCCAAAAGACGACAACCAAAATTAAATTCGGATTCTACACCAGTCGCACCGAAAAAGACAGAGGTAAAGCAATAGAGTCATTAAGAGAAGAATTCTCGGCTTATGATCCAGAGGAACTGCGGCAATTATTTACCTCGGCTGAAATAGAATCTATAAAAGATGAGGAATTAATTGATAAAGCTATTGAGAAAACTAGCCGAGTGCAATTACTCTCAAGAGAAGAAATGTGGGAAGCATCACCCCATATTTTAATTACCAACTACTCCATGCTGGAGCATATGTTGATTCGACCCAAGGAGCGAGAAAAAATTTTTGAGGCTTCAGTAAATACTTTCAAAATGTTAGTAGTAGATGAAGCTCACACCTATGATGGTGCTAAGGGTAGTGAAGTTTCCATGCTGTTGGAGCGTTTTAAAGCTTCTATAGGTGTGGAAGAAAAAGGTAAAATTCGCTGCATTGCTACTAGTGCTAGCTTAGGAAATGCTTCCGTTGATGATAAAGTTATCGCATTTGCAGGAGAGTTTTTTGGTGAAACTTTTAGTCAAGTAATTCGCGGTCAGCGTCTCAATTCCACAGACCGATTAAGCAAACCTTATACCCTACCTGCTGCACTTACTAATGAAGAAATTCTACAATATTTAAGTATTATCGAATTACCACAACCAGGTTCTCCTATTAGTTCTTGGTTTGACCCACTGAGCGCTATTGTACCCGAAGAACAACTAAGAATAGCTGAGTCGCAAGCTGATAGCAATATCCACAAATTCCTTTGGTTTGCTCTCAAGGGACATCCTTTAATACATCGACTAATTAATATACTTAGTCAGGAACCTAAACCTTGGGAAGAAATAGTTTGTTCTACAGAATTATGGGGTGTAAATCTGCCAATTAAATTAGATGGTAGCGTTGATGATACAGATGCAGAAGTTGCGTTAGCTCATTTGCTGCAAATAGGCACTCTCGCTCGTGCAAATCCAGATGATTTACCTTTACTTCCTGTGAGATTGCATCTTTTATTTCGCAGTTTAGAGGGACTTTATGTCTGTATTAATCCCAATTGTTCGGGAGCAGCGCACGACCCAATTTATTCAGACCGTGAAGTACGGTATGGGCAACTTTATTTGAATGAGAAAAAAACCTGTGAATGCTGTGGTTCCCCTGTATTAGAATTGGGCAGTTGTTCTCAATGCGGTCAGGGTTATGTATTTACTCAACGCCAAGATTCGGGAGAACTAGAATCTCTACCCAGATCAATTCAAGCATTAAAGGATAATACCAAGATTTACACTTTGACTTCTGGCAATTTAGACAGTGTAACAGAAGAAGAGGAAATGGGTGAAAATGAAGAGGAACAAGAATCAACAACACTAAAAACTTTTAAATTTGAACTTCAGAAGCATGGCTGGATTGGTAAACTTTCAGATGAAGCGTTTACAAACAAAGTAACACCAGAAAATGAATTTATTTTAGCATGGCATCGCAAAAAAAATGACGTAGATGAAAGCGGTTGTTATTTAAACAGATGTGCTGCTTGTGGTGCTGGAACTGGGCGCACTACTCTAGCAATTAATCGATTTGTGACTTATACAGATGGCCCATTAGAGGCGATGCTTGATAGTCTTTTTGAACTACTACCTGAGACAGAAAAGACTGATAATAACTCTTCCAAGCGGAAATTACTTACCTTTTCCGATGGTCGTCAAGATGCAGCATTTTTTGCCTCTGACTATCAACGTACTCAGACCGAAATGCTATACCGCCAGATGCTTTGGCAAGCATTTCATAAAGTAAAAAACACTGAAGGTATTACATCTGTTAATCAAGTAATTAACCAACTGAAAGCAGAATTTTTGGAAGTTTATATTCCTCATCCTGACCGAAAATCTAATGCAAATTATAAAAGCTACCGTCCTAACGATCCAGAAGAGGAACCTAAAGATAGAAAAAATAAAATAGATGCGGAAGAATTAGCTCAAAAACGAGCTAAAGAAATATTACTTAGAGAATTTGCTCTTGTTTTGAACCGTCGTTTAACCTTAGAAGCGTTTGCATTGTTAACTTGTCATATAGAATTGGAGGAGCATTTAATAGAGTCAGTTGCAGGTAAATTTCAAATCAGCAATGATGAGGCGCAGATTTTCTTGACAGTTATTACTGATATCATCCGTCGCACAGGAATTGTTAGCATTGAAGGCTCATCCAGCTACTTTCAAGAAACCGGAGGCGATGGTCGCCGTCCCGAAATGATAGATGCTCAGGGTAAATCTAAAAATTACCTATTTCTAGAAAAGTCAGATGATGAAACGAGACAATATAAAGACTCTCCCTCTTTTATGCCTTGGAAACAAGCAAAGGTGAGAAAACCACCAAATCGCTTGAGTTGGTACTTCTTACAAATATTTGGCGAAGGAGAACTTCCTAGTAAAGAAGATTTTATATGGCTTTTCCGGCAACTTCAAGACTTTGGCTTACTTGTTTCAGCTAAAAAGGGATTTCAACTCAATTGGGGACTGTTAAATATTATTGAAACACAGCAAGATTGGTATAAATGTAATTGCTGCCAGCAGATTTTTCATGTTCCAAGTCTATCAAAAATCACGAAGGCGAAACTTAACGTTCAAAAATGTTCAGCTTATAAGTGTAAAGGTACTCTTGAACCTTACACACCAGAAAAAATTGAACAAACTGCTGCCGAACATTACCAACAATATTTAATTACAAAACGCTTACCCTTACCACTGCGATCGCAAGAACATACAGCACAGCTAGGTGTTGCGGAACTAGAAAAACGCGAAAACCGTTTTCGCCAAGGTCGCATTAATATGCTCAGTTGTTCGACAACCTTAGAAATGGGTGTAGATATTGGTGAGTTGCAAGCGGTGGTTCTTCGCAATTTCCCTCCCCATGTTAGCAACTACCAGCAACGAGTCGGACGCGCTGGACGACGCACAGATGGTGTAGCTATTACTTTAATGTACGGGCAACGTCGTCCCCACGACCGCTTTTATTTTGAGCAACCAAAAGAGCTAATTGCTGGTAGCAATCAAATCCCCAAGCTTGATTCTGGTAACTTCCAAATACAGCAGCGTCACATTCATGCTGAGTTACTGGCTGCATTTTTACGAGAAAATTGGAATCTCAGTGCAGAAGAAATCAAAATAGCAGAGTTTTTGGATTTACCACTAGAAAATCCTGCTTCCTCTGAAAATTTCACTCCTGCTGCTGAAGCCAAGATTTGTAAGTTACAACAATGGCTAAATAGCAATGAAGCAGCAGACCTAGCCACACAGTGGCTAACTCGGTTAGGTAGCTCTGAAAGTCAAGCAGCTATAGTACTGCAAGGCTTTAAAGAGGGGATTGAGAATTTTCAACAGCAGCAACTTCAAGATTGGAATAGTTTAGCGGAAGATATGCTTGAACTACAAAACCGCATAGCCGACCGATCTGAAACAAAAAATTTAGAAAAAATAGCTAGACTTATGGCTGGGACAAAGCGCGAACTTGATAAAGTTGGCTCTCGTCGCCTACACAACGAACTAGCGCAAGCCAGTATCCTACCAATTTATGGTTTTCCTATTGACGTAGTTCGCCTTTTGACAGGGGAAAGCAATGAGTATAATTCTGCACAAGGTAAACATCGGCTAGAACGCGATCGCCGACTTGCTCTTGGTGAATATGCTCCAGACCAAGAAATAATAGTAGATGACCGAATGTACAAAAGTGTTGGCATTCTCAAACCAACAGAATTAGAACAAAAGTTTTATTGGGTTTGCCAAAATTGCAATCATTTTTTAGATGCTAATACCGGAGATGAACTAGTAGAATCTTGTCCCGTCTGCGGTAATGAGCCATCCTCATCTACTGCTAAAAAAATGAAACTTTATAAAGTTCCCAAAGCATTTACAACTGATTGGGAAAAACTTCCAGAAGTCACTCCCTACATCAAACCGCAGCGTCAACCAGTATCTCAGATTTTCTTAATAAATGATGGGGATTTGTCAGAAACTCTACCACCACAATCAGATTTGTTCACTTTTACTGTTAGCAAAGGTGGAAATTTCTTTTTAGCTAATCAAGGTTCCTATGGTAAAGACAAAGGGTTTGATAGAAAAGGATTTGCAATTTGTACTACCTGTGGACGCGATTTGAGCGATTTATTGCCCAAAAGAGAAACGAAAAAAAGCCGAGGTAGCCAACAATCATCGCAAATTCTTCATACACATCCCAGAACAGGAAAACCATGTTCAGGTCGCTATACATTCATGCATTTAGGGCATGAATTTCGGAGCGATTTACTAAAAATTGTCTTTGACTCCAAAACTGAACCCACACCCCTGTTCGGCGAAGACGGAGAACGTGAAGATGGCGGCGAAATTTTTACCGATACAAAAAATCGCAACCGAGGTTTAGAATTTTGGCGCTCTCTCACTTATGCATTGTTAGCAGCAGCAGCCCAAGTAATTGACGTACCGCGTACAGAATTAGATGGATTGTTTGCACCTCGTTCGGACAAACGCGCTAACATTATTATTTATGATAATGTCCCTGGAGGAGCAGGATACAGCCGCCGCATTGCCGAACGCTTTGATGAAGTTTTAAAGACAGCATTAAAAATAGTTTCATCATGCAATTGTGCAACCAGTTGTTATGATTGTTTGCAAACTTACTCGAACCAGCTTTTTCACAACCAATTAGACCGTCATTTAGTGGCAGATTTTCTGAAACCGATAGTTGAGCAAGTCAGTCCGGATGAAGAATTACAAAAATTTGCTCCTAACTCCAACCGAATAAATTTGTCTTTCATCGCAGACAACTTACCAGCAATTTGCCGAAAGGCTGCACCAGATACTTTAATTTATTTACCCAAACTAATCGACGAGTTTGCTTTAAATAAAGGTTCCAACTTGCCTTGGTTAAATCTGCTTACAGATGCAGTTTACTCCCTGAGACTGACTAATAAGCCACTTGAATTAATAGTAAGTAATTTGCCAGATCCCAATGAAGTTTCAGATGCTTATTTAGACCAACGGAATCACCTCAAAGTTTGGCGAAAACGCTTACAACAGTTGATAGATCAAGGTTTAGTAAAACTTTATCAAGCTTCTGTCGAAAATTTCTCCGAACATTTAGATAAGGATTTTCCTAGTCTATGTTTCAATAGCAACCAAAGTAATCCGATTGCTTTGTCATTGCAGCATTTTTCAAACAATAAAATATGGTTTCAAACCCGAAGCCTAGAAGGTGTTAAAACAGTTTTTAGTCGGTTAGAAAAATTACGTCAAGAAGCAAGACTTGTGCCAGCTTCTGAGTTAGAAGATCTAACCACTACCGTAATTTTCTTAAACCCGTCTGAAGAGGAATGGCGCGGTGACTTTAGCCTTTCAGAAATTAGAAAGAAACTGGGAATAGAAAATGCTTTGTTAGGGAGCCAGGTGACGAAGATTGTGTATTGCGATCGCTACTTGAGAGAGCAAGGATCTGAACTTCTTATTGACTTATTGCAGGGCTGCTTAAACTCTCAATCCCAGGTAGAGATTGTCAGTGCTGAAGATAAGGAGACTAAAA
Organism: Nostochopsis sp.; assembly: GCA_051172755.1. Classification (GTDB taxonomy): domain Bacteria; phylum Cyanobacteriota; class Cyanobacteriia; order Cyanobacteriales; family Nostocaceae; genus Pelatocladus. The sequence continues at coordinate 826,759 of JBMNDX010000002.1, forward strand.
ATGCTCCCTACCTAAAAAAGAAACTGACACAGTTGTTTACTAAACTCCAACCTAATCAAAAACATTTAAGTGTGGAGATTAAATCATCGAAACAAATTTATGACATCCCTCATGGTCCTGTTCTGAAAATCTACCGAAAAGATGGACTGTATTATAAAGTCATTTTTGACATTGGGATGACGTTTTTAGCAAGAGAGTGCGGTCAGTATCGCGTTAAATTTCCTACTTATGTGGTAATTGGAGAGTGATTTTTTTAGAGTGATCTGGGCGACAATTAAACAGAATTACCTAGTTGATTTTGTAGAAAGACTGCATGATAGATTTCTACAGAGTTGAGAAATACCGGTTTTGACTTCTCATACCAGTGACCAACCTCCTCACCAAACAGGTGCGATCGCTGTAGGCGATTTTTGGTAACTCCTCATACATTAAAAAAACAGTCTGTTTGCATAGGTAGATTTGATCATGAAACGACGTTGGAAGTCATTATTCCTCGCTGCTACTTGGGTAATGCTAGCTATTGGTACATCTATTTTAATTATCCTGGCACAACCTCTAGCGCCAACTTCTGCGAAAGAACCTAATGTTGTGATTGAAACTCCCACGCCAACATCAGAAGCAAGCGATAACAAAAAGCCAGACTCAACAGTAGCAGAACCAGCACCCAGTCCGGAAGAAATTGCTCGTCGCCAAAAATTGATCGAAGCAGACAAGCTTTATTTAGCAGGAGATTACACAGCAGCACAGAAAATATATCGCGAGGTGAAAAAACCATTTGCAGATATATCTAACGCACCACAAATCAAACCAGCGATCGCTGATGTTAACCAATTATCACCGGGAGGTAAAGTTTATTGGCGAGAAGCACAAGCTGGGATTGCGAGTCAGCTGTCAACGAGAATTTTTGTACCACTAGAACTTTTAGTAAAGCAGAACCCAGAATTTATTCCTGGTTACATTACATATGCGGAGCAACTGCAAAATTCTGGTGATAAGAAAAAAGCGCTGGAGATTTTAGAACGGGCTGCTACACTTTATCCAAATCAAGCAGATTTAATTAAAGCCAGAGTCACAACCCTAGCAAGTAACAAAAAATGGATGGAAGCGTCTTTAGCAGCACGACAATTTGCGATTCTCAATCCCAATGATCCCCAAGCAGCTGAATTTAATAAACTAGCAGAAGAAAATATCAAACGTTATAAATCTCATATTCGAGCCAAGATCAGAGGTAACACGATCGCCAATCTTATCACTGGGGCTTTAGGATATACCCTCACTGGTAGCCTTGTCGGGCCATTTTCCGCTCTCAACTCTACTGTATTATTGCTACAGGGTGAAAAATCTGTGGGTGAGTCTGCGGCAAAACAAGCAAAAAAACAACTACCTTTAGTTAAAGATCCGCAACTTGTAGCATATGTAAATTCGGTTGGGCAAAAACTAGCAAAAATCGGCGGACGTGATGAGTTTAAGTACGAGTTTTTTGTGATTCCCGAAGAATCTGTGAATGCTTTTGCATTACCTGGAGGTAAAGTTTTCATTCATGCTGGTGCGATCGCTAAAACTAACTCCGAAGCAGAATTAGCTGGGTTACTTGGTCATGAATTATCTCACATCCTGCTTTCTCACGGCTTCCAACTAGTTACTCAAGGTAACTTAATTGGCAACCTAACTCAATATCTTCCCTTTGGTGGTATAGTCGGTCAACTATTTGCACTCACCTACAGTCGTGACATGGAACGTCAAGCAGATACCTTGGGTACGCGCCTAATTGTTAGTAATGGTTACGCGGCTGATGGTGTGTATAACTTGATGCTCACACTCAAAGAACAACAAAAAGATTCTCCTCCTAGTTGGTTATCATCTCACCCAGGCAGCAAAGAGCGAGTGGCATACTTGGAAAAATTGATTGCAGACAACAACTACAACCGCTATGCTTACGAAGGTGTAGCCCAACACCTCGAAATGCAAGCCAAAGCCAAACAAATTCTCAAAGAAGAAAAAGAACTTAAACAAAGGGAAGAAAAAAACCCAGGCGATCGCTGAATCAAAACTCAAATTTTTTCGTCATAGAATCTAACAACTCCCAAATTTTGATATCAGCGTAAATTTATGTCTTCACGAATCTTTAAATTACTTCTATCCAGTGGTGTAGGTTTAACTGTATTAGTAGGTAATGCGATCGCTTCAGCACAAGTTGGTGATGTGGTAGTACCAACACAACCAGCAAACGGCACTTCAAGTACTACTAGTTCTTCAAACAGCACAACCAGCACTTCAACTACATATAGTACAAATGCCCGGTTTAGCTGTCAAAACTATAACGGACAGTATACAGTGATGTACCAACCCGAAAGTCAAGCAGGGCGATTCTTTGCTTGGGCAACTCCCCAAAAATTGGGCGGTGGTTGGGATGAATACAAACGCTGCGCCACCATCGCCGAACGTTTAGAAAGTTACCGTCCAGACGGCTTAACAGAACTCCGCACCTCCACCCAGAATGGATACAATGTTCTTTGCGTGACTAGCGAATCCAACCCAGCTTGCCGAATTGTTTTGACAGTACCCCCCGGATACGATGCCTATAATGTACGCAACAGTGTCTTCCAAAACCTAATTTCTGGTGACAATGGGCAACAAACCATAGCTGTCAATACTTATAGCAGCCGTAGTAGTGGTGGTAGCCAAGTCGAACAAATATATAACGAAGCTAGAACTATTTTTGGTGGTGGCAATAATAACACCAATAACAGCCGTACATCCAAGGAACCAGTTAACCTCAAACCTTTCTTAGATCAAAAAGATGGTGGTACTGGTAGCCAACTCAAAAAAGGCGTAGCAATTAGAACCCAAACCCCAACTCCAACTCAATCTGGTACTCGTCTCAATCCCAGAAATTTCAAATAAGGGATTGGAGAATCCCCGATCACCTTAACAGCCCTGTATGACCGCATCTAACAACTTGTCAGCACCAAAACGAATCGGATCTGTACAAGCTAGTCCTGTTTCTGCTTCTGTTTGGGCGATCGCTGCTTTTGCTTCTGCTTCGTTTAAGTGACGAGTATTTAAAGCAATGGCTGCGACTGGGACTTTTGAGAAAGCACCACCTGCACTAGCAAGTGTTTCATAAAGGTTGACTACATCTATTAAAGGGGGAATTGGCACACCATCGGCAACTTCTTTTTGTCCTGCGCGATGGACTAAGATCATCTGGGTTGGTTGGGAACCACGTATCAAGGGTAATGTGGCTGTGGAACTGGGATGCAGTAGAGAACCTTGTCCTTCAATGTACAAAATGTCATAGTTTTTACCATAGCGCATAACCATCTGTTCGACTGCCCCAGCAGCAAAGTCTACGCGTACGGCATCTAATGGTACACCATCTCCTTCTAACATCAAACCAGTTTGCCCTGTGGGCAGAAACTTAGAACGCCAGCCTCGCAATTTTGATGCCCAGTGTAATTCTAGACTAGTTGACATTTTGCCAACTGCCATATCGGTTCCTACTGTCAACACTCGCCGACAGGGAAGAGTACGAGCGATCGCCGTAGCTATACCCAAGTTTGGTGGTTCTTTCCGCACATCCCAAATCATTTGTCCGGGTTTTAGGAGTGCTTTTAAATCTGGTATGGTTGATAGTGGCGCGTGCAAACCGTTTACCAGCGACATTCCAGCAGCCAAAGCATCTTTGACATCATGCCAGTAACTATCTGGTAAAACGCCGCCTGAAGGTGCAATACCTATGACTAAGACTTGCGGTTGATATTCCAGTGCTGCATCTACTGATGCGACTATTGGTACTTCACGGCGAATACCCGTTAACTCTGGCAAAGATTCTCCTGAAGATTCGCGATCAATAACTACTACAATCGGGGCTTCACTGTAGCGTAAAAGTGATAACCCTGTTTTACCACGAGTTCCTTTGATTCCCTCATGTAATAAAATAGCTATTCGTTGATTAAGTGGCAGACGCACTGCGTTGTACCCCCAAGCCTGGTAAGTCGTTTGGTATAATTTTTCCTGCTTGCACAAATGCCCCTGTAAAGGGGTCATCAATTAAATTCAGATGACTATCTAAATCTAAATAGTCAGCTAATGGTGCTAATTGTGCTGCTGCTGTATTAAGAAGCGCACTGTCAGAATAGCAACCGAACATTACTTGTAATCCGTTGGCGCGGGCTGTATTTACCATTCGCATCGCCTCAGTTAAACCCCCCGATTTCATCAGTTTGATATTTATACCATCGACAATCTTAACCAATTGCGGGATATCAGTACTGGTGAAACAACTTTCATCAACAAAGATAGGTAAAGGCGATCGCATTTTTAGTTCAGCCAAATCTTTCTCCTGACCTTTTGCCAGTGGCTGTTCTACATACTTTACACCCCAATCTGCCAACCAGCTACACATGTAAGTCGCAGCTTCTAAATTCCAACCACCGTTAGCATCAACATATAATTCCTGTGTTGGTGCTTCTTCTCGTATAGCCATGAACATTTTTTGATCTGCGTCAATACCTTCTGGACTACCCAATTTGATCTTGAAAACCCGAACATTAAGAAATTCTAACCAATCCCGTACCCTGGCTTTAGCACCTGCGGGTGAATTAATCCCAATAGTTACCGAAGTGGGTGCGATCGCATTTGTGTCCAGTCCCCATATTTGCCACAGTGGTAATCCGACGCGCTTTCCCAACCAGTCGTGCATCGCCACATCTAGCGCCGCCCTAGCTGCTGAAGGAATTTTGGCTGTTGTGAAAATTTGTTCAACTTCCTGTCTCTGTAAAGGGCTATATGCTTGCAAAACAGGAGCTAGTTGCTGCAAAGTATCTTTTATAATCTCCGTTGATTGTGGATAAGTGCCTACACTAAACGGTGAAGCCTCTCCCCAACCCTCAATCCCATCATCGGAAATCTTAACCCAGACATTGGTCGTCTGTGCCGTTGTACCACGACTGATAGTCAAGGGAAACCGCTTGTTAACCGTAAAGATTTCAACCTCTATTTTCATAATAAAAATTTTGTTCCTAAGAAATGTGGATTTAATAAAATACAAAATCTTGATTCGGTAGGGTGCGTTACGTTCCTAACGCACCCTACGAAAATTGTAGGTTATTAAATCCATGATCCTAAGTAGATAGTCATCGAACAGTATCCAATAGACACATCTGATAGTGTAGCGACTACAAATTGCTTTCAATCAACTGTCGATACTCGCTCTTTTGCTTCACGCCTTTGAGTTCTTTCACTAATTCCTTATTCTTAAAGAACTGAATTGTGGGAGTTCCGCTAATACCGGCGTTTTCCGCAATTCCTCGGTCTTTGTCGATATCAATTTCCACAAAGTGGATTTTGCCATCAAATTCATCCACTACCTTATTAAGTATAGGTTTGAGGGTATGGCAAGGGCCACAACCGGGAGAAACGTATTTGACGATGAGCAGGCGATCGCTCTCATGGAAAAGCTTCCGCAGAGAATAACTTCCCTCATGACGTGTTGCATTTAAATCAAATTCATCATCGCTGGGAGTTTTGTTAGAGGTAGGCTGAGGATCTAATTCATTATCGGGAGTTTGCGAAACTTGATGAAACTCTTGAATTAGAGCATTGGTAGATAACCACCGTTCTGCTAACATTGCCGCCATACAACCACTACCTGCTGCGGTAATTGCTTGGCGATATTCATGATCCTGCACGTCACCAGCAGCCAAAACACCTTCTACACTTGTTTCTGGTGAACCAGGCTTGGTAACAACGTAACCCACTTCATCGAGTTCTATTTGTCCTTTAAACAAAGAAGTATTGGGAGTATGACCGATCGCGTAGAATAAACCCTTGACGTGCAGTTCGCTTTCTTCGTTGGTTTTATGATTGCGGATTTTCACACCTTCCATGTGACCGTTACCGAACACATTCACAGGTTCAGTGTTCCAATGGACATGGATTTTGGGGTTACTCAAAACTCGATCTTGCATAGCTTTAGAAGCCCGCATTTTTTCAGAGCGTACCAGCAAATTTACCTTAGAGCCATATTTAGTTAAATAAATAGCTTCTTCTGCTGCTGAGTCACCACCACCCACCACAGCTAATTCAGCACCGTGGAAAATTGGTGTAGCGCCATCACAGATTGCACAAGCAGAAATACCGCGACTCCAAAATTCATGCTCGTTGGCTAAACCCAAACGCCTAGCCGTTGCACCTGTGGCAATAATTAAACTATGGGTTTTAAATTCCCGTTCCTCTGAGCGGACTGTAAACGGACGCTGACTCAAATCTACTTCAATCACGTCTTCTGTATAAAGTTCAGCGCCCCAACGTTCCGCTTGAGCTTTCATTAAATCCATCAGTTCTGGCCCAGTAATCCCTTTGGGGAAGCCAGGAAAGTTTTCTACTTCCGTTGTTGTCATCAACTGTCCACCAGGTAAACCCCCAGCTTGGAAGCCCTCAAATACAATTGGTTTCAGGTTGGCGCGTCCCGCGTAAATAGCAGCTGTGTAGCCGGCTGGTCCAGAACCGATAATTACCACGTTTTCTACATTTGGGTTAGTCATGATGGCTAAATCTACGAACTCATAACGACTACGTATAATCTAGCATAACAAATAAATTGTTGGTGGTAGAGACGCGTTCGCTTTTAGCGTTCCCGCAGGGTAATTTCGCGTGTCTACATGACAAAATCATGCCGAAAAATCTTTAACCGAACCATATTAGGTTATCTCCCCATCCTTTTCCGCTCTGGCGAGAAAAATTTTTTACCAGAGTGATATGAAAGCGATCGCATGTGGGTAAGTTACTTTTACAACACGACAATCACTTATAAGATACCCACTTCAGGAGAAACCAATGCTCAAGCCAGAACTGCAAGCCAAATTCCTCCAGCATTTGAACAACCGTAATAAAAAAAATGAAGAAGGTTTTACACTTATTGAATTATTGGTGGTAGTAATTATTATTGGTGTACTTGCGGCGATCGCATTGCCTTCACTGTTAGGTCAGGTAAATAAAGCTAAACAGTCAGAAGCCAGAAACTACGTAGGTACAGTCAACCGTTCTCAACAAGCCTACTACTTGGAATACCAAAAGTTTGCTACCAATCTTGACGAATTGCAAGTAGGTATTAAAACTCAATCCGAAAATTATAACTATGCTATTACTGGTGGTGGAACAGCTGCTGCTCAATTTAAAGGGGTGGCTTATAAAACTGCGCTTAAATCATACTACGGATTAGTAGGTACAACCCAAGGAAATAGTGCCACTTCAGAAGCTCTGACACTAGCATTAGCTTGCGAATCGGCTGGTCCTAGCACATCTGTAGGGGACGTTACCACATTTGGTACAACGTGTACAACAAATTTCGTCTCTTTGGCTAGATAAAAGAGATTTCCAGTAACTTCACATAATTTTTTGTGTTGGGTAGTGTTTTGACGACATTACCCAACTTCTGCAATCAGCTAAAAATGATATCTTTCAACTGAATAATTCTTTATTTCTTAATGTTGATTATTACCAATTTATAGGGAAATTTATGCTCTCTTTAACTACTCCCAGTCAATACCATCAGCGTGCAGAAAAATATTTGCTTACAGGTAATTACATCCAAGCAGCGAGTCTTTACGAAGAAGCAATTACCATAGAACCTGATATTAAATCCTACTATTGGTATTTGGGATTAATTTTGCTGTTGCAAGGGCAAGAAGTAGAAGCTCAAACAACTTGGCTCATGGCGATGATGGAAGGAGAAGCAGAACAAGTTGAGGATTGGAATACAGAATTAATTAATATTTTAGAAACAGAAGCTAAACGACGAGAATCTCTAGAGGAATATTCACTTGCTGAAAAAATTCGCCATAATATTAAAGAACTTGCTCCTCGAAATATCAATAACCTTTTATATCTTGTTAAACTATTAATCAAGTTAGAAACTTATACTAATGATGAATTACAAGAATTAGGTGTAATTGAAATTCTGCAATCTGAATCTAGAGTAGAAGTAAAACTTGAACTGTTAATGCAAACTTTGCAGAGTATTTTAGATAATTATTATATATATCCATCTACTCTTGATTTTGCCAAAGCCTGCCTACCATATTTTCAAGATAATTGCCAATATTTGCTTAGTATTATATTACCGTCAGCCTTAGAAATCGCCTATTCTCACAGATTACCTAGAATAGCAGCTCAATTATGTGAAATTTATTTGCAGTTAAGCCCTAATAACTCAGAAATCATCGGTCATTTAGCTGGTTTTTACGAAAACTCTCTGCAATTTGAAAAAGCGATCACAGCCGCTAAATTATTCTATGATGAAGTACAAGAATTACCAGACATGGTGTTTGCTAATCGTCAAATACTTCGGTGTTTAATGAGTGCAGGTGGACATTGGGAAGAATCTTGTGCTGTACATCAAAGGCAGGAATTATTAGTAAAAACTATTATTAAAAATAATTCTACGCAACTGGATCATGTTAGAGTTTCTAGATTGTTTAATGCTAATTTTTTTACGCCTTATATTGAAGATAATCCTAGAAAACATAGAGAAATACAAAACAACTTATTGCAACTCTGTCAAGCAAATATAGTAAATTATGCAAAAGAAGCTGTAGATAAGTATTATCAAGGTAATTTAGAAAGGAAAAAACATAATTGCACCAACAAAAAGATTAAGTTAGGATATCTATCTTATTGCCTTAGAAGTCATTCTGTAGGTTGGCTTAGTCGGTGGCTATTCCAGTATCATGATCGGGATAAATTTCAAATTAATGCTTATTTTATTAGTACAAATCCAGAGTGTGACCCTTTACATGAATGGTATCTCAGCAAAGTAGACAAAGCATATAAATCAAATAAAACTGCTGAAATTGCTGAAGAAATATACCAAGATAAAATTGATATTTTAATTGATTTAGATAGTATTACTTTAGATATTACTTGTGAAGTAATAGGGATGAAACCTGCGCCGATTCAAGTCACTTGGTTGGGTTGGGATGCTTCAGGAAGTCCATCAGTGGATTATTTTATTGCAGACCCTTACGTATTACCGGAATCAGCGCAGGAATATTACAGCGAAAAAATTTGGCGTTTACCTGAAACCTATGTAGCTGTAGATGGTTTTGAGGTGAGTGTACCTACAGTAACTCGTGAGGGATTAGATATTCCTCATGATGCAGTTGTATATTTCTCTGGTCAGCGAGGTTTTAAGCGACATCCATACATTACGAGACTGCAATTGAGAATTATTAAAGAAGTTCCCAATAGCTACTTCTTAATTAAAGGATTATCTGATGAAGAATCTATTAAAACATTCTTTGATGGGTTAGCAGACGAAGAAGGTGTAGATACAACTAAACTGCGATTTCTCCCAGGTGTTATTGCAGAATCAGTTCACCGAGCTAATTTAGGGATTGCCGATATAGTATTAGATACCTATCCCTACAATGGAGCCACAACCACTTTAGAAACTTTGTGGATGTGTATTCCTATAGTGACGAAAGTAGGTGAACAATTTGCTGCGCGTAACAGCTACACCATGATGATGAATGCTGGAATCACAGAAGGTATTGCTTGGACTGATGAAGAATATGTAGAGTGGGGTGTACGTCTAGGTAAAGATGAAGCTTTAAGACAACAAATTGCGTGGAAGTTGAAACAATCAAGAAAAACATCACCTCTGTGGAATGGTAAGCAATTTACCGGTGAAATGGAAAAGGCTTACGAACAGATGTGGCAAATATATATGAGTTCGTAGTGAGGACTTTAGTCCTCAAAATAATTTATCAGAGGGCTAGAGCCGCTTACTACAAACTTTAAAGATTATCCCAATCTTTACCATAATCTAGTACTAGATATTGAATCCACAAATCACGTAACCATTGTCGCCCATTAGCTTGTAAATACCAATGAACACTACTTTCAATCCAGTCGTAAGGAGATTTTACTAAACCATGTTTGACTGGATTGTAATGAATATAGTTAAGAGTTGCATAGTAATGTTGTTCAGAGCGAAGAGCGCGATCGCTCCATCTATACCAAACTTTTCGCTTAGTTATATTGTCCTCAAGATTCCACTGGCGAGAAAGCGTACCATGTATTTTACGAAATAATTCACTCAAAATCTCAAAGTTCGCAACACGAACCAGCAAATGATAATGATTAGGCAAAATAACCCAAGCACAAATTGTTAAGTTCGTAGTGAGTGCTTCAGCGCTCATTTCTTCATTTCCAAGATTACCAAAGTAATCAAATATCATATTTAACAGTTGCTGACGACGAGATTCAGAGTGCATATGACATTGATGTTCGTAGCAAGCTGCTGTTAATAAGTAAAATTGTCTATCTTGTACAGGGTGTGGCGGTGCGTGGGGCGGATAACCACGACTCAATCGGTCTTTAACTAATTCAGCTTTTTGTTCTGGCGTGAGTTTGCGATATTCATACATATATTTGTTAAGCACTAAAGTGCTTACTACGAACTGTTGAATTTGTTAGTAGTGAGGACTTCAGTCCTCTACTTCCTAAGCACTAAAGTGCTTACTACGAACTGTTGAATTTGTTAGTAGTGAGGACTTCAGTCCTCTACTTCCTAAGCACTAAAGTGCTTACTACGAACTATTGAATTTGTTAGTAGTGAAGACTTCAGTCCTCTAATTCCTAAGCACTGAAGTGCTTACTACGAACTTTTTGCACGACCTGTTTATAAAATGCTTCCAAACCTGTAACACAGGCTTTATCATCAAATAGTCGGTCATGACTTTGGCTAATTCGTTCTGAAATCTCGCGTCGCCAAGCCGAATTCTGAGCTAATTTAACAGCAATTTCGATGTATTCAATTTCATTTTGAGCAATAGTATCCGTCACTCCCAACATTTTCAGAAAACTGTCAGAGTGACGACCTCGCATAAATTCTCCAGGACAAGTAACAATAGGAAGATTACATGCGATCGCTTCTAAGGTAGTATTACCACCAGACCAAGTAAATGTATCTAGGTAAATATCTGAGAGTAAATTAATCATCAAATAGTCTAAACGTTCAGGAATGCTCAGATGTATGCAGTAATTTTCACTATTGAGATCAACAGCAGCAAATGCACGTTTTAGACGTTCTTGAAGCAAATTACCACGCAGAAACACAAATTTAGCTTGAGGAACACGACGAGCTATTTCCGCAAAAATGAAGTCGTATTGTGGTAGATATTTAAACGGTGCTTGACAGCATAAATAGATAATTACATCATCTGACAAGCCAAAATCAGAGCGATTTTTAACAACTGGTGGAATATAAGGTTTAGGGTAAGAAACGCCAATATTAGGTAAGCGAATTAATTTTTCTGAATAATGTTCTTGAGCATTTTCTGGTTCCATTAACTCGCTAGATAAGAAGTAATCAATTGTAGGTAAACCAGTAGTTACTGGGTGTCCCCAAGCAACACACTGCACAGGTGCAAGCCGCAGACCAGCCATTTGCATAGTCTGGGGATTCATACCAATTTCTGGATAGATTAAAATATGTAAGCTATCTGCAATTATCTGTTCACAAACTGCTGATAAGTTGTAAGGAATATGGTGGAAAAAATCACTGTATTCTTGAAATTTTTCGGTAACTGCATCTGGTTCATTACCTATGTAATAACAGTAGATTTCAAAATTGTGGCGATCGCAATATTTTAACCAGCCAGTTAACCAAAGTGTGCCACTATAAGAATGCAGATAATGGGAAACGTAACCAACACGAATTTTCTGATTAAGTTGCAGTTTAGGCATAGATAAACTCGCAACCCATTGAGGAAAGTTAGCCGACATAATTTTATGTACTAATTTCCCATACTGGCGTTGTAAATCTATATCATTTTGTGCCTGATAGGATAGATAAAAATTGGTCAGCCTACCAATACCTGCTAAAACACTCTGTTTTTCTGCAAGAGTATTGAGACATGTTTGCTCGATTAAATATTGCAATCCTTTAGTAAAGCGTTGGCGATATAGTTTGATTTCTGCTTGAGTGTTGTAAATACTCGGAACTGTTAAATATTTGAGAATTTTGAAAGTATAATCATCAGGTAAAAATTGACAAGCTTTGTCTGCACTAACAATAGCTTCTTGAATACGCCCATGACGCCGCAAATCAATAATCAATGTAAAATGCAGTTTCGCATCTGTAGGATAAAGTTGAATTCCTTGCTGTAGAGTCTGAAAATAATCATCCAGTAAGTTTAAATTTCTATAGCATTGGCTTAAATTGAAATAAATATCTGCACTTACTTGCTGCAATTTGATCAAATTTTCATATGAGGCGATCGCTTCTTGCCATCTTCTTTCACTGAATAATTTATTACTCAAGTAAAAAAAAACTCTTGATCTCGTGCTTGGCTGAAACTTGCTAACTCATAAGATGTAAGAGTATCTGCTTTTGCTTGTATTAATGCTTGTTGATTTTCATATTCCAAAACAATTCGCCCATGAATACGAGGTAGTAAAACCTTCCACTGAATATCAGCAAAATTTCCCACTAGAGAAATTTCTAATCCATCAGTGATATCTAAATCTTCCTCCATGAGAAGATTCATTGTGACACTAGATAACAACAACTCTGCATCTTCAATAGCAACATTATTAGTATCAATTAGTAAAGTTATATTGCTACTATCAGGATGAATTGCGAGTGTCTTAATTACTTGTGCCAATTCTAAACTGATTAATTCTTCTGGTTGCAACCATTCAGGGAAAATAATTAAGTTTGTCTTCTTAAGATTTAAAGATAAAAGTGTCGCATCAATTAAAGCCGAACTGACAATTTCTGCCATTTTTGACCAAGAAAACTTTTTCGCGTGTTCTAAACCAGCAGCAATTAATGATTGACGGACACTAGGTTTTTGCACTTCACAAAGTGCATTTGCTAGTCCATCAATATCATCATCATTAATATATATTGCAGCTTCTCCAGCTACTTCTGGAATAGAAGCGTTAGAACAAGTAATCACAGGACAACCACAAGCCATTGCTTCTAATACAGGTAAGCCGAAACCTTCATACTTAGATGGATAAACTAATGCTACAGCACCAGAATAAGCTATTGCTAATTCCTCATCATTCAGTTGCAGCATATGAACGACACTACCAAATGTAGAGGATCTAAACTGAGATTCCAATAAACCTCCGCTACCTGTAACAACAATATCAAAACCATAGCTGCTAAAAAGCTGTGAAAAAGCTTGGAAGAATAAAATACTATTTTTATAACCATTACCAGCGCCAACCAAAATAAAATAGGGTTTTGAGATACCATACTTTGCTTTAAAGGTAAAAACTTTTTCTGGTTTTGCTAGTGAAAAAGCATCTTTAACTCCACAATAAGCAATGTTAATAGCCTCTACAGATATATCTGTAAAAAATTTTGTCAAGTCACATGCGGTATTTTTAGAAATTGCTAAATAGGCAGATGCGTGTTGAATAGCTTGATGCTTATCTCGCCACATAGGATTATTCATATCCCATCCCATGACTTCTGGAATCATATCGTAAGCCATAAACACAGAAGGCGTTGTAGTGGGTGTTGTGTAGTAAGTGGAGATAAACAAATTTGCGCTTTCTTCATCGCAAACTTGCTGTAATATTTCCCGATCAGCATCAGTATTTGTATAGTCATAAGCTGGGATACTGCGATATCTAATACCAGTAATTTTAGGAGCAGTTCCAATGCGGTCTAATACAATAATATGTTTAGCGAAACCGTTATCTGCCCATTCTTCTAGTAAAGATTTCCAGACACGAGCAATGCCAGTTTGATAGAATTGGAAGAATACAGCATCAATTAAAATTGTTGGCAATGATTTTTCGATTATATAAGCTTTTCTCTGTAAAGCTTCACGGAGACTAGCAAGTACAGGTTGACTATTTTTAGCCTCTTCATTCTGGTTACTTAGGTCAAAAAGTGCATCTAGAAATACATTAGATTCTGTGAAATTAAGCAAGGTAATTAGTGATTCAATTACGGTTGGCGATTGACTGCACTTTAGTCCTTCCCAAACAATAGCGATCGCAGCATTTACATCACCCATGTTTAGCATTTTTTGGGCGAGATTAATAGCTGCAAAAGCATAGTTTTCTCTTGCCTTATTAGATAATTCAATTGCAACTTCTTTAGGCAAATACAATTCAGAAATTTCAATTGCTCTGCGTATATTGGCAATATTAGCGCCAGTTCTAATTAACTGAGAAGTATGTGAAGCGGAATGTCTGCGGTAATAAGCAAGAGGTTGAGGTTCATACCAAACTGGGTAATTTACTGCTATTCGCTTCCACATTTCCCAGTCAGCAGTATGAAATAATTCCGGATGAAATCCACCCAATTTTTCGTAAACACTACGTCTGACTACAATTGACGGTGTTTCAATTCGTTGTCCAACAACAATGCTTTCTATCCAATTAGAAAGAATACCTGGAGTTTGTCTTTCCAATCTTGAAAAAGACTCTTCTTGAGAATTTTCATCTATATAAATATGGCGACAAAAAGCTGCTCCAACTTCAGGTTCTTTCTCAAGAGATTGTCTCAAGCGACTATAAAATCCAGACAAAACCATATCATCACCATGCAGAATATGTATCCAATAACCTTTGGCGCGTTGAATACAGGTATTAAAATTATGTATTGGTCCACCATTTTGTGATTGCCTAAAAAATGAAACCCTTCCTTTACCAATTTCCTTAACTATTGCTTCTGGATCATCTTTTGTCGAATAATCATCTATCACCTCAATTTGCATTTCGTCAGCACCAGGGTCTTGTTCCAAAACACTTTTGAGGGTTTCGACTAAATAATTAGCACAGTTATAGGTCGGAATCATTACAGACCAAAAGGGACGATGTAATTGTTCGTCAATTTCCATAAGTATATAGCTCGTAAAATTACAATAACAAAATGTTTATTACATCAAAATCTGGTAAAAAAAATAATTAGCTAGCTGATTACTTAGTTTGATCAGATTTACCTACTTGCTTTTTCAACTGTTCTAAAAGGATTTTGTAATTTTGTTTTTCAGGATTCAGTTTCACTAGCTTTTCCAAAGGTTCAATTGCACCCTTTAAATCCTGTGACTCTAACCGTATTTTTACTAATCCTTCTAAAGCAGTTTTATTTTCCGGTTCTCGTTGTAATACCAACTTAAAACCCTGTTCCTGTTGCTGTAATGAATTCTCAGCAGACACGGCTTGGGTTTGGGGATTCTCGATAGCCTTTTGTATTGTAGGAACTATAGCAAAGACCCCGGAGGCAACAAAAGATACAATTGATACCAAGGTAACGATCCTCTTTATTCGCTCAATTTTCTTTTGACGGGCTATTACGTATTCTTCTCCAGAACTAGCCATCTTTCAACTGTTACTGCGGTAAATACTTAAGTACCAGCAAGCCTCCTGTTAAGAGAATACCCAGCGTTTATCAAAAACTAACATTCTCGTTCAAAGTATTTGATCCCTATAGGATTTATGCAACTGGCACATTATCTTAAGTTTGTAGTGAGGACTTTAGTCCTCAGAGTTAAGCGGCTCAAGCCGCTTACTACAAACAAATGTAGTTTCAGTGTCTCGGTTTACTGAGATATTGCACCTAGTGCATCGCGAAACCAAGTCCACCTGCGCGGACTAACTGAAAATCAAGAGTTTTAAACCCACGTAGGTGGTCTTTAGCAAGAGGTAGGGCTGGGAGAGATCAAAATAATGTGCAGCTTCACAGAGAATTCCTATTAGTTTGCTTTTAGAATGAAATAGCCCTGCCCCAAATATTCATCTAGGAGAAAGTTTTATTGAATGGAAACCACAATTAAAAAGTCGGATTTTGTCCTGGCTCCTTACATGAAGAGTAACGACTTGCGGGCAACTTATCAAATCCTTAATACGGTTGTTCCTTATGTTCTGTTATGGTTTTTAGCAGTGAAGGCAGCTTCTATTTCTTTTTGGCTGCTTCCGCCCATTCTAGTTTTGATAACGCTATTTTCAGCGCGTTGTTTTTCTTTAATGCATGATTGTGGGCACTATTCACTGTTTCGTTCAAAAAAGGTTAATAGGATTATCGGTTTTATTCTGGGTGTACTCAACGCGATACCCCAATATCCGTGGTCAAGAGGACATGCGTATCATCACAAAACCAATGGTGATTGGGAACGCTATCGTGGTCCTTCTGCATTACTCTCTACTGAGGAGTTTGCTCTCCTAAGTCCATCTGCTCAAAGGCGTTATGAACTACTGAGGCATCCATTGATGATCTTTCCGGGAGGTTTTTTCTACCTCGCGATTAAGCCAAGACTCGCCCTGATTGCAGGAACCTATGATTTTATCACTCATCTACTGACTTGCTTGAAGCAAGATCCGGGTATGGGTTTAGCGGGAATCATCTCCTCCCATAAGTCTAGGAATTGGTACACGGCGGCTGAGTTTTGGGATCTGCTGTTCAACAATATTTGTGTAGTCAGTAGCTGGATTTTTCTGAGCTATTTACTTGGATTTGGTTTCTTCCTGAGCGTTTACTCAATCACGCTAACTTGTTCTGCGGCAATCTTCATCTGTGTTTTCTTTGTACAGCACAACTTTGATGGCTCTTACGCCCACAAAACCGAAGGCTGGGACTATCTGCGTGGAGCGATTGAAGGCAGCAGTTATCTGGAGTTACCCACGTTTTTAAAGTGGTTTTCCGCCGATATCGGCTACCATAACATTCATCATCTTTCCGAAATAATCCCCAATTACAACCTCGAAGCTTGTCACAAAAAAAATATTCACCTGCTTACTCATTCAAAAACGCTGCGAATGGCAGATATTCCTGATTGCTTCAAATTCATTCTCTGGGATTCTGCCTCCAATCGCCTCCAGTCGATCGCATCATTTCGTCAAGCTACCCAATCCATAGACCTCCTCAAATACCAATAACTCCCAATACTGCAAGGGAATCTTTCGCTGCGATTTTGGGAGTGTAGAGACGCGCCATGGCACGTCTCTACTTAATCCCAATCTTGAAATTTATAGCCAGTACTGCGGAGTAGGGAATTTAACTGAGCGCGATGAGTTTCAAAATTGGCGGCGATGGAAATTAAAATGACACCCACTACTAAGCCAATAATCCATTTAAAAAATGAGTAACGCAAGCTAAAAAGCACCAATTGATAAAAACCAGTGATCAAAAAGGTAGCCGTACCAACATAGAGAAAAGCTCGCACTCGCAAACCTAAACCTGCAAAAATAGCAATGAGACTGAAAATTCCCGGTATAAGGGCTGTATCTTGATGAAATAAAATCGCGCATCCGCAAATTAAACTGCTACTCAGTAGTCGCCAGTAGTGACGACTGGTTTTCATCTCTGCTTGTCTCAGTTGTGGATCAAATTGGGCAATATATAGTAGTGATAAACCAATAACTGTCACATACCATAAACTATCATTCAAACCGAATGCAGCAAACCAACGGAAAATAGCCCAATCAATCAACGCCACACTGATGTAAGTAACACGGAATTGATGGCTAATTATACCGAGGAAAGCATAAAATCCGGCTGTTAACAGCAAAGCGATGGGATGAATTGTCTGCCTGGTTTCCCATAAAAGTATTAGTGGTATGATGTAGGCGACTCGTTGCCAAGGTCTTTTTGACCAACCCCAGGTTTCCCAAGGTAAGATGTAGAGGAAATAGGCAACTATACAGGCGATCGCAGCATTCCAAGGTATTAACGGCCCAGCAAACCATTGTCCCACAGCCGTTTCTCGCCAAAAGATTCTCATCGCAGCTACTTCTAATAACCCCAAGTAAACCCAGATTTCATCAGGTGTAATGACTGAAGTGTGGGATTCTTCTGTGTGTTGCGACAATCTTCCCTGAAAAATCGCGTAACGAATCAAAAATATTCCTGTTCCTAAACCCAAGAGGCGATTGACTTGGATGGGTGAAGCGATCGCAACTATTAATAAAAAACTACTCCAAGCCCAGTGCAGGTGAGCAATGATTTTTAATTCTTGTGGTGTCAGTCGTAAATAATTGACCAGCCAAGGTGACAATAGACGATAGGCATACATTATAGTTGTGCCTAAAGCTGACATGGCAATTAAACCATCACCCCATGCACCCCCCGAAGTTTGCAGCATTTGATAGAACAACAGTTCATAAGCAGAAATTGATATACCCAGAATTCCCAGGTAAACTAGGGGTTTAAATTCTTGCCGACGTCGCCCGACTCCAATTACAATTACGGCTACACCCAAAGATGCTAAACCTGTCCAGTTGGTGAAAGTATTCAAGCGCAGCAGTAAACTAAAGCCTGCATAAATCAATGGAAGAATTTGAAAACTGCTCGGTAATCTTTCTAAACGGTGTCGGCGTTGCCACCATTCGCCAAATAGTTGAGAGAATAAACCCAAGGCGATATTGGCGATCGCAATTTGAATAATAGAGCGATCGCCAAAAGCCAGCAACTCGGCAATTAATAATTCTAAACACCAACCGATGCCATAAAAACCAAAGTTAGTCGGTTGTCGCCAACTACGATAAATTATGGCTACCAGAATCATGACATCAGCAGCTACATACAACAATCCAGGAGTTGCAAATTGTTGGTAAACATACACAGAATGCTGTGTCAACAACCATAACTGCACACAACACAATGCGATCGCCCATCTGTCTGTGGCAACTGCATATATGCTTGCTAATTCATTACCTCTATTTTGCAGAGTTGCACGAGTTAGCCATAATCCCAGAATAGTTATTGCTCCAACTAAAAACCAGCCCTGTGCTGATAATTTTGCTATTTCCCACAGCAAGGCGGCGATCGCACTCAAAACAAAACTAACTGTAATTACCGCATTTTTTTCGTGCCTTAAAAAACTAGTATTAACAAACATCAAAGCCGCAGCAACTGCCAAACTGATTAATCTGGTTGTAGCTATCGGTAAAATTAGTAACTGGGCAAGTCCTAATCCGATGACACTCAAGACAGTAGTGAAATCTCGCTTTTCTCCACTGCTACGACTAGCTACACCTGTGAGGGTTAGGGGAGTAATTAACCAAATCAGCCCCCAATTGGCATTATTGATAGCATAGTTTCTCCAGACAGATTCAGCATTCACGCAAAGTAGGTAAAAACTAATTGCAGCGAGTCCCAAACCAATATACCAAGCACTACGTTGCCACCAACCATAACCAAGACTGAATATCCACTCTGCTACCATCATGACTAACAAAATTGTTGCCCAAATTTCATGACTCAGATTTGGGAACACCCAATCAATGATGGAACAAACCGTCAACACTCCGGTGATGTGAGTCAGATATATTAAGGTTGGGGAGACAGAGAAGGACAAAGATGAGGAGTCTTCACCAATATCTGTTTGTTCCCTTGCTCCTCTGTCCCGATACATGTACCTTTGTGTGACAATTGCTAAAGTGATTGTGGATAGAAGTAGATTTAGCGATCGCAATGCTGGATTAACTAAAGCAATTACAGTTAACGCAGAAGCAAAAGCCAATGTTAGCTGTTCACCAAACTTAGCTATTTCTCTTCTACGAATGCGGTACAGCTTATCTGTTAACACCACCATCAAAATCACGTAGGGAAATAAAGCGATACTTAGTAAAGCCCAAGCTTCACCTTGAGAATTAGTGAGTTGAGTTGCTGTGGCGATCGCTAATTTCTGCAATTCGTAGGGTACTAATCGCCAACTCAGCCAAATTGTCTCTAAACCAATTACAAAAATAGCTACAAAATCAAGCTGGTGGTTACATAGTTGCAAACGACGAGCGAAAAACCACAAAACCAAGCCACTTACAGCGATTGCTTGTTCAGGATGAGATGCTACTGAAAATAGCCAACCGATGAATAATAAGATACCACCAAGCAGTTGCCAAGGTACGGTTGCTTGTAGAGACGTACCATGTAGAGACGTACCATGGTACGTCTCTACAGTTGTTGATAATGCTAACCAAGTCACCAGCCACCCGCAAATACCAACAGCTAATCCTAACTGGGTAACATCTAGGTGCTGAACAAAAATTCCTCTTATTAATAACACTAGCAAGGCATAAACCACAACAGAGGCAGATAAACTAATACCATTACCAGTTTGTCTATCTGTTTGTCGTGACGGTGAACGAGTTTGATAGACTGTAATTACACTCGTTCCTACTAATCCTAAATAAAGGGCTATTAAGGGAAATTCTGGTAAATTCCAGCCCCAGTGCAGATAACTTAGTCCGAGAATATTGACTAAAAATAATTTCCGATTGGCTAAATTGACAGCAAATAACCGACTTTGTCCAATTAAAACTGTAATTCCAGTTAGACAAATAGAAGCGATCGCCACTACAATCCAGTTCACAGGATTTTGCCACAACCCAAAGCGATCTATTGCCCAAAAATTTATCGGTACTAACAAAAGCGTGACAATTAACAATGTCTGCGCTGTGAGTCTTAAATTACTTTGCTTGGCTGTCCAAAAACTCATTCCCCCAAAACTCAGGGTATAAGCAAACAAAACTCCATACTGTCCAGATGCGGGAAATCTTTCCCACTGGCTAGCTGCAAGGACTCCTGAAGACAACACTACCAGAAATACTCCCAAAAATAGCAGCCAACGCACACTTAATTCTGAGAAAAGTGACTGCAATACTTCTGTTGCGAAATTCGGTTTGGCTGGTTCTGGTGCGATCGCATTTACAGATCGTTGTATAGTCTCGGATGTGACAGTTGGTTTCTCTGGTTCAGGTTGAATTTGAGGTTCTAATACTAACTTGCAAACAAGATGCTCTCGACACAGTAGCTTTACTTGGGCATCAGATATCAAGCCCAAATGCAGCCAGGTATCAAGTCCCTGTAATAACTGCGGATGGTAAGATGGCAACCTGACTTCAATTTTGAGTGGGTGATCAATTGGGGATGACATAAGTAGTAGCAATGCAGCTAAGATACTTAAATCATCAGTTTATCCAACTATATTTTCGCTCTAGCTGTGCCACTTATGTTGCTGACTTTCGTTAAGTTTTGTTTTAGTGCTGAAAGAGGACTAAAGTTCTCACTACAAACTTTTATAAACTTCTAATTATTTACTTGAGAACGAAGAATATTTCGTGCTGAGACATACATCGAAATCAACAAAGGAGTGACCAAAAGTAATACTAAATACCAGGGGACACCTGCATGTAAAAAAGAATTAGACCACACATTGATCGTGCTGCTTGCATACTCATTAGCTTCTGAGTATGTATCTTTAATAGTTATGATTGGTGCGTGAGTTAATATTCGTACAATATTGCCGTATGCACCACCAATCATATCTATTGGCTGGCTTTGCCAAAAATTCCAAATGAAATTATTGTTAACCTCTAGAGTAGCAATACCGCGTTGCACGGCGTAAATCATGCGAAAATGCCAATTGGAAATTATCGAGGATAAAGCAAGAATAAAACCAAAACTTGCTAGCAAGATTGTGGCAATTCTCAACGCTGTTTTTTGCCAAATAAACTTTAGATTGACAGCAAAAGGTAAAAAAGCGATCGGCACAATAGTAAGCAAATGACGAGAACCCCATCCGGCTGCACCATACCAGTTTCTCAACTTAGCATGAAGTAAAAACCAGAGTATAGTAATTGCTGCAATGTATATTGCTTCTTTTTTATGTTCTATGTAAAACTTTTTGAATAAAATTACAGATAAAATCAGTAAGGGAGCATAAATAAATATGCTTTTGCCGGGACTGAAGAGTAAACCATTTATTCCTAAAAAAATATTCCCATCTAAAGCATTATTTTCAGCATAAACAGCCGTTTGTACAGGAGATTTATAAAAAATTCCTGTTCTTAAATAATTATACCAAGATTGCCAGATGAAAAAAGGTAGAAGGGTGAAGATTGCTAATGATATTTCTCGGAAACGAGTTTTTAAAGAGGAGCGATAAATACTAAATAAATAACCGAACGTTATTATAATTGCTAGAATCATTGTGACTCTAGTAATAAATGCTAGTCCCAAGCATAAAAAACAACCGCATAAGAATTTCAAATTATTTGTCTGACGATATCTTAAAATCAGAAAGAAAGCAGAAGTAAATAAAGTAGTACATAGTACACCATCAAATAAATTGCGAGAATAGGTCCACAGATAGGTAGTCAAAGTTAAACAAAGGGTTGCAATAAAACTAGGTATTATAGCTTGAGAAAATCCGATTGTTAAAATAGCAAAAAAAACAGTAGCAGTCAGCGATACATAAATCCCTGCTTGAAATGACAAAATGAATTGTTGAATTCTTTCTATAGTTTCTTGACTAATATATTGAGATAAAATATTTTCTAAAATGACGTTAATTAATGCAGTTGGCAGTAGAAAAATTGTATTACCAATTTCATGTCCTGCATAACTTCTACCATTAGGTGCAACTTGAAATATACCCTCCTGTGGAGTATCAAATCCTAATTGACCATGCTTAATAATTTGCTCTGCAACTTGGTAGTGATATACTCCTTCTGATGAATCAACACCACTATTGGTTAAAGCAAACAAGGCACAGAAAAAAACAAATATGCTTAAGTAGAGTAAGTTACTTGAGTAAAAATTACGCCAGCCAGAGATTATTTTTTTCATAATTATTGTTTTTGTTATATCTGTAAATTTACATACTTTTTCCTAAAGCGATCGCCCAAATTCCACTCATGAGTAATCCAACCCCAATCCACTGAGTAGGCGATACTTTTTCTTGAAGAATAATAGAACCTGCTATTGTTGTAGCCACAACAGTCAATCCAATAACTATAGGATAAGCGATAGATAAATTAAATTTCCCTAAAACTTTTATATAAACAATCGTACTTAAAAAGTAGAGACTAATTCCTCCAAATAAATAGATATTTAAGGGATTTTGACCTGAACCTAGTTTCAAAAAAGTTTGAGCGACACTATTTAAGGCGACCGTAATTAAAATCAATCCAATAAAAAAAATATGACTAAGCACGACTGTTATTACCTCGGATTTTGATTGCTTTAATTTATCAAATAATACTTCATTATTTTGCGATTTGTTAACAGTTATAATTTGGGTTAAGTAAGTTTAAATAGAAAATAAAACATTCCCGAAACCTTTACCAATGACCAATAAGGATACTCTTACTTATATTCAGTATTTATCAGCATCAAATTCCCAAAGTTCTCCGTGAACTGGATAAGTTGTTTGTACCCATTTACCTCCGAGTTTTTCCCACCAACGCAGTGGATGAGGAAGTGTTGCTACTTGAATGCTGTAGCAACCAGAAAGCCATGCTCCAAAAATATCTGTATGCAGACCATCACCGATCACAACTACTTCTTGAGGTTGTAATTGCATATGAGAAATTGCTTTGCGAAATGATTTAGGAAATGGCTTTTTGGCTGGATTAATAGTCGGAATATCTAAACGATGCTCCCAATATTTGACTCGATAGTGACGTTTACCATTGGAAAGCATAAAAAATTGTAAACCTGCTAACTTTGCCTGTGCAATCCAATCTTCGGCATGAGGAGATAAATAGCGGTCATCTTCAGACACTATTGTGTTATCTAAATCAAGGATAATTCCTTGAATACCAAAAATTTTTAACCCTTCAATGTCAATGGTTGCTAGTGTAAAAGCTCTACGTGACAAACGAGATGGCTTACCATTCAAACTAGATCGATTGGTTTCTTGAAAAAACAAGCGTAACCAATTCAAAAGGGTGATTAACCATTTCTTGAATAACTTATTAACCCTGAATTTAATCATGATCACTCATACTTTAAGGAATCACTGCTACTATTTGAAAATGTGGATACCATAAAATTTATTCGATCCAGCCTTGATGTTTCAGCCAAAGAATTAAAAAGCAGGTAAAAATCCAACCTGCTACAGTAACAAAAATTGCCTTATCTTTCAACAAAACTTCTTCAGGTCGTTCACTGCGTCCACCTTGCTCAATTTCGCCTTGTATATAGTTGGTAATTTCTTGCGGATCACTAAGCAATTGATACCGAAAAATACCATATAGTACAAAAGGCAAGGTCAATAACATCCAAGAAGTCGATGCACCGTGTACGGCTGGGCCGGAACTCCATAAAGCATAAGTGACAACTGTTCCTGTTGTCACAACATTTTCCATACGGCTAAGTAGTGATAAAGAATAGCGCTTGAGTACAGAACGAGGTTTGACACCATTAATTTGAGCCAATCGTAATTCTGCTTTGCGTTTTTCTATTGCCAAAAATAGCGCCAGCATAGCAGTACATAGCTGAAACCAAGGCGATAAAATAATACCAGTGGCAGCAGCACCAGCGTGAGCTCGTAGTAAAAACCCTGTAGCGATCGCCCCAATATCCAAAATCACCATCCGTTTTAGTCGCAAATTATAAGCAACTTGCAAGACAGCGTAAGCAGTTATAGTTGCACCCAAAGCACGAGATTGCAACCAGCCAACACTCAAAGCAGCCCCCAGGAGTGTTAATGCCATGACAAATGCTAGCCGGATATTCACTAATCCAGCAGCGATCGGACGTTTGCATTTAACAGGATGTTGACGGTCAGCTTCTACATCTGCAATGTCGTTTAATAAGTAAAAACTACTGGAAGCAAAACAAAATAAGACAAATGCTAATAGACTACCCAGTATTGTATGAATGTAAATGTTAAAGGCAAACAATGGTGCAGCAAATACGATAAGATTTTTAGTCCATTGTCGGGGTCGTAAAGCAGTTATGTAAGGCATTTTCTGTTTTGTCCCTGCAATACCATTGCTTTTCACGGGAGAGATCAGGGGTTTCATTGCCTTTGTATTTAATTAAAAATATGATTTACACATCTTTAATTAGTATTTATACCAAATAAAGTAAATCTAATTTAGACTTTTACTTAAATCTTCAAATATATTTTATGTATTAAGTAGCTACACAAAATTAATTACATAACTTTGTCCAAATTCTCTGAGGATTTTCTCGACAGATGCTACAAAATTTGACCAGCTAGAATAAGCGTCTATTTCAATCCACTCATACTTAATAAACCGCCACAAAATCTCAATCAAATTTAACTCGGGTGAATAAGATGGCAATTCAAAAATGGTGATACCCCGTTCAACCCACTCTTCAATTTTATCAAGAATCGCATCACTTTTATGAATTGAAGCTTGATCTACAACAATAACTGTTGGTTTATTTACTGTAGCGAAAAATGCATCAATACAAGCAATAACCACGTCAGAATTAATACTTTGAGACGAAATATAAGTTTCAAGATGATTATTTCTATTCATTATTCCCAATACATTTAAGCGGGAACTACGACGACTCTTAATAGCTAAATATTCCCCTCGTTTTTGCCATCCATAAGGAACATTAGGAATGAGACAAAATCCCGTCTCATCTAAGTAATATAAGTTAATTTCTCCTTCATCTTCTAATCTTTTAAGTTCTTCTAATTGTGCCTTTTTCTCTTGATATTCAGCAGGTTCTGGCTCTCCTCCAGCCTCTCGACGCATACGATGCCAACTCATAGAAAACTTTTTAAGTATTCTTTTAATTGTTTCGCTACTGATTTCAATTCCCCATTCGTCTTTAACTTTTTGTAAAACTTTTTTTAACTGCCTTGGTTCTTGTTGAGTCCACTCTCTAATTTTCTCTTCTTGTTCAGAATTAAATATTCGCTTACTACCTCTTCCTGGTTTATTATACAATCCAACTATTCCTTCTAATTCCCACCGCTCGCACCAGTTATAAATCGTCTTATAACTGACTTTAAACATCTTTATTAACTCTTTGATTTTCACTCCTCGTGAAGCTAACATTAGACAATGCGCTCTTTGACGTACTTGATGATGTCGGCTTTGACGATAAATTCGTTCCAGTAACCGATAAGATAGAGGATTTATTTCCCTCATGAATATCATTTTGAGCAGAATTAATACACGACTTTCTTATGCTAATATATTTAACTAGTTATTTGTGTAATTAATTCTGTGTAACTACTTAGCAGTCACATTCCTAGCTTTATTCTTGCTCCCTTTGGTGGCGTATTTGTGGATCGTGTTTCTCGTTATCGTACCTTGATTGGTACCCAAATATTATCAATGATTCAGTCATTGATATTAGCGATATTGGCGCTAACTGGTGTGATTCATATTTGGCACATCATTGTTTTGAGTTTGCTCCAAGGAATTATTAGTGCTTTTGATGCACCAGCACGGCAAGCGTTTGTGGTGGATTTGGTAGAACGTAAAGAAGATTTAGCGAATGCGATCGCTATTAATTCCACAATGTTCAATGGAGCGCGCTTAATTGGCCCTGCGATTGGTGGTTTGTTAGTTGCTCGTGTGGGTGTAGCTTATTGTTTTTTAATTGATGGTCTTAGTTATATTGCAGTCATCATTGCTTTATTAGCAATGAGAATTAGACCTCAAAAAACTATAGCAAGTATGAGTAATCCCTTACAACAAATTAAAGAGGGATTTTTATATGCTTTTGGCTTTCCAGCCATTCGATCGCTCTTGTTACTATCAGCTTTAGTTAGTTTTTTGGGATTGCAATATATTGTTCTCGTTCCAGTTTTTGCAGAAAGTATATTACAAGGAAATGCAGAAACACTAGGATTCTTGATGGCAGCTTCTGGTGTAGGGGCATTATCAGGTGGAATTTATTTGGCATCACGTAAAACTATCTTGGGACTTGAGAAGTTAATTGTTATAGGTCCAGCAATTTTAGGAATTGGATTAATAGCTTTTTCTTTATCACGTTTTTTACCGCTTTCTTTATTTACAATGTTATTTGTGGGCTTGGGAACAATTTTCCAGATTGCTGCGAGTAATACAATTTTACAAACAATAGTTGAGGATGAAAAACGTGGGCGAGTCATGAGTTTATTGACCATGGCATTTTTGGGTACTATCCCCTTTGGTAATTTATTGGGAGGGACTTTAGCTGATAGTATTGGTGCTACTAACACTTTAATTTTTGATGGGATAGTTTGTATTTTAGGTTCTATATATTTTTCTAGACAGTTACCTAATTTCAGGCAATATTGATCACAAATAGTTTTGACTACATCAGATTATCAGCTTATTTCTGAATTACTATAACTAATTACTAGATGAAACAGCATTTTCTCCTACTGTTGTGAGGTCATTGTCTGATTTTGGGAAAAATTTCTTCGTTACCCAATAAGTCAAAATGTGAGAAAGTACTCCCATTGGCCCAGCAAAAAAACATAGCGCTAGAGAATGAATTGTCCAAACTCCTGTTTTTTGTCCTTGTAAATAAATATAGCGACCGACAAACAAATCCATCACTAAAAAATGAATCCAACCTGTTGCAGCCGCTTTTTCATCAGCAAAAAATTTGGCAATATCTGCTAATTGAGGATTTGATAATGCTTGGGCATTTTCCGGTGTAATGCTGCTGACAAATAAATATACATAAGCTAATGCTAAAGGCACAAAAGGAATATATGATTCCATTACCCGTTTGGTGATTTTCCAGTTAGGCAAGAAAATCATTACCAGCCAAAATGGTAAAACGTAAACATTGGCAATATTAAACAGTTGATTAATTATCATATTTAATACCTCTACACCCCTTTTTTCATTCAGATAAACATTTGGTGGTGAAAAACTACTGTTACCAGAGCAATTTTACCTGTTAAACCATAATCTACCATACTACTTATACAAACTCGCTTCTAACTGCGCTGCAATTTCAGTTCGATTGAGTTTGCGACCAATAAAAACTAGCCGTGTTTGCTTGGGTTCATTTAATTGCCAAGGGCGATCGTAAAATTGTTCAAAACGATTTCCCACACCTTGCATAACTAAACGCATGGGTTTGTTGGGTACTGCGACAAAGCCTTTGATGCGATAAATTTCTTGTTGTTGAGTAAGATTCTGTAATTGTTTTTGCAGTATTTGCGGGTCAAAATCACGGTCTAAAATTAAGTGAGTTGATGTGATTTCTTCATCGTGTTCGTGATCTTCTTCAATGTCGTGGTGACTGGGACGAGTATCTAAGTTTTCTTCAACTGCGGCTTGAAATCCTAATAATATAGATGGGTCAAGTTTCCCTTGATCACTTTCTACTATCTTGACGACTCTGGGTAATTCTTGTTTAACTAAGTCTTCGACTTTTGTTTTTGTTTCTGTGTCGATTAAATCAGTTTTATTGAGAATCACTAAATCCGCACAAGCAAGTTGATCTTCAAATAATTCTTGCAATGGTGTTTCGTGTTCTAAGCTATCATCTGCTTGTCTTTGTAATTCTACTGCTTCTGGGTTACTTGCAAAGGTTCCAGCTGCAACTGCTTCACAATCGACGACGGTAATCACAGCATCAACTGTTGCACCAGAACGAATTTCTGGCCAGCGAAATGCTTTTACTAATGGTTTTGGTAATGCTAAACCAGAGGTTTCGATCAAAATGCAATCTATACTTTCTCTTCGCTGGAGTAATTGTTGCATTGTTGGCAAAAATTCCTCTTGTACTGTGCAGCATAAGCAACCGTTGGTTAGTTCAAAAATATTACCTTCACTCTCACTATCTTCTGGACAAATTTGACAGGATTTAAACAGTTCGCCATCAATACCAAGTTCACCAAATTCATTGACTAGAACCGCAATCCGCCGTCCTTGATTATTTTGTAACAAGTGGCGAATCAAAGTAGTTTTACCACTTCCTAAAAAGCCGGTGATGATGGTGACAGGAATTTTTTTAGCCATGCTGGAAATTATCTTTTATAGTCTTAAAAATAAGTAATTTTCAGTACTTAACTTGTAACTATATAATCTTGCTAGGTACTGACGCTAGTCTAGTGTGGAAATTAACCTTTGTTATTTTAAGCTGAAACTCTACATTATTCTCCCAATTTTTCATTTTTAATTGTTTTAGGGGTAGTCTCCTTGGGCTTACCTAATAACTGCTACAGGTAATCTCAAGGCTACTACCCCTAAGATATTTTATTCAAGACTTGGTATCATTTGCTTTTAGACTGGCAACAAATTATTGTTTATACAATCCAAAATCCAAAATTGTCACAGCTGTTACTCGGCTGTAGCGAGTCCGGTTTCAGTACTACCGCGAGTTCGACGACGGGTGAGGGTGTTGTAAAGCATTTGCCCGATCGCTTTAATTAAATTGCCTTCTAATTCGTTGAACATCTTCATGTTCATACCAAAAGCATCGTTTGCTTCTTCAACAATGCGATCGGCTGTGGCTTCATCTATCGGGAGTTCGTCTAAGGCTTGACGATATTTGTTTTTGAATGCTTTTTCATCGTCAATATCTGCAAACTCATAGAAGGCGACACCATCACCATTCAGGTTCATTCCTGTTTGAGCAATTCCTTTGAGAATTTGTCCTCCAGACAAATCACCCAGGTAGCGAGTGTAAGAATGAGCTACTAACAATTCTGGTTCTTTTTCAGAGATTTCCCGGATGCGCTGGACGTATGCTTCTCCTGCTGGGGATAGTTGGATTTGCTCTCGCCAGTTAATACCATAGTAATAAGCCAAATCTCTTTCTAAACTGCGTTGTCTGTATAGCTCTAGAAAGTTAATCTTAGCAACAATAGGGTGATCTTTGTGTTTTTCCATTTCCTCTTCCATCGCCGAATACACGAAATAGAGGTTTGCAACCAGCTTGCGGTAGGAGTTTTTCTCAACTACTCCTTTTAAAAAACACTTGACAAAACCAACGTTCTCTGCAATCGTGTGGGCTTTTTTTGTGCCTACACGCAATTTAGTTGCTAAATTACTGCTCATGCTAAATTTCTCAACTTCAAAAGGTAAATTTAAGACTGAGTAATGCCTCTGGATAGCTGCCTGATCAAGAACGGCTACAAAAGCTACTAAAACGTTACAGTAAAGCTATTTGATGAGAATTTCTATTAATATTTTTTAAGTATCAATACTTTGTATTTTGCAACACAGCAAGACTGCGACTGCAACAGAGTTATATTTACAGATTATGAAAATAAATTACAATCTGTAAATTTATCAGGGATTGGGGAAGATAAACACCAATGACCAATAACTAAATTTAAATTTTGAGATTGTTTTTACAAAAGCTTAATATAAGTTTTAAGTGTTTCTGCTTAAACTAGTACTGAAAAGAATAAATAAACTTTTTAAAGAAATAAATACTTAGATATCGTGATATAACCAAATTCATAAGAACTTGGTAACAGGTTAATAATAGATTATTGACAGCATCTTGTGTGTCTGTGTGGAGTGTTTCTACAATTATGGTCTCATTTATAACTCGGACTCAAGGCTTTGGTGGTAGTTCTGCTTCCGAACCTGATAAATTGCAGAAAATTATCGAGGGTAGCCTTGCGCCCAATAGTATCTCGTTACCGACTACTCCTTTATTTGGCACAGATGGTATTCGCGGGCGAGTGGGGGAATTGTTAAGTGCGCCCTTAGCATTGCAAATTGGTTATTGGGCGGGTACTGTATTACGATCTTGTGCTGCTGACTCAGGATCAGTGATTGTCGGGCAGGACTCAAGAAACTCCAGTGATATGCTGGCTATGGCCTTGAGTGCAGGGTTAACAGCAGCAGGACTAGAAGTTTGGTATTTAGGCTTATGTCCCACTCCCTGCGTTGCTTATCTTACAAGTATGAGTAATGCCGTTGGTGGGATAATGATCTCTGCTAGCCACAACCCACCAGAAGATAACGGGATTAAAATTTTTGGTGCTGATGGTTTAAAGTTGCCTCAAGCTTTGCAGGCAGAAATTGAAGCTGGACTGCGTGGTGTGACAGCATCAGCTAGTATTAGCAATTGTGGTAAACATTACTCACGCCAAGAATTGGTGGAAAGTTATACAAATGCCTTAACACAGCCTTTGGAAACAGTTAATCTCCAAGGCATGAAAATAGTTTTAGACTTGGCTTGGGGTGCAGCAGTTGGGTTAGCGCCATCGGTATTTGAGTCGATGGGTGCAGAAGTTATCTGCTTACATCATCAACCGGATGGCGATCGCATCAATGTTAATTGTGGTTCCACTGACCTCGATATTTTGCAAGCAGCAGTTAGGGAACACAATGCTGATCTGGGTTTTGCCTTTGATGGAGATGCCGATCGCGTGTTAGCAGTAGATAATAGCGGACGGCAAGTCAACGGTGATTACATTCTTTATTTGTGGGGAAGCCATTTACAGCAAAAGCAAGCATTGCCTGATAACTTAATTGTATCCACCGTCATGGCAAACTTGGGCTTTGAAAGAGCATGGCAACAAAACGGTGGTAAACTGATTCGGACACCAGTAGGCGATCAATACGTGCAAGCAGAAATGCAAAAAACTGGCGGAATGCTGGGGGGAGAACAATCCGGTCATATTTTATGCCGTCATTATGGCATTACAGGAGACGGGTTACTCACAGCCTTACACGTAGCAGCCTTAGTAAAACAGGCGGGTACTTCCCTGGCGGAAATGGTAGATCAAAGCTTTCATACCTATCCTCAGCTATTGCGGAACGTACGAGTAGAAGATCGTCACAAACGGATGGCGTGGAAAGAATGTCAACCTCTGCAAGAAGCGATCGCTCGTGCTGAAACAGCAATGGGTGATGCTGGGAGAATTTTAGTCCGTGCTTCCGGTACAGAACCAGTCATCCGAGTCATGGTAGAAGCAGAAGCAGCCGATCTTGCTAATTACTGGACAAATGAATTAGTACTGCAAGTGCAGAAATATCTCGGCTAAATTCAGTGAACAGTTATCAGTTATCAGTTATCAGTCAATAGGCTTGGTGTTAAGGATTTTTGGTACAAAAAATTCGCCTGTAGAGACGCGCCATGCGCTAAAGTGCTATTGGCGCGTCTCTACAAAATCGTATTGAGTTATCATTTATTGATCACTGTTCACTGATAACTAGGGGGGAGCAATAAGTGCTTAAAATTACAGCCAACTAATTTTCAAACAACCTCTAAGGATACAAACCTCTATCGGTTAAAGCTTGAGCAACTCGACCAACTCCTAATGTATAAGCTGCTAGCCTTAAAGGAATTTGTCGTGTTTTAGAATGGTTAATAACTTGACGATATGCTTGCACCATCAAGTGTTCCAATTCGCGGTTGACTCGTTCCTCATCCCAAAATAAATAAGAAAGACCTTGTACCCACTCTAAATAACTCACTACCACACCGCCAGCGTTAGCCAAGATATCTGGTAGTACAGTTACACCCCGCGCCTCTAGCGATTGGTTAGCAATGAGAGTCACTGGACCGTTAGCCGCCTCTGCAACTATCTTGGCTTGGACTTGATTCACATTCTCTTCTGTGATTTGGTTTTCCAAAGCTGCGGGAATTAAGACATCACAAGCTAAAGTTAATAACTCTGCATTGTTAATTGGTACTGCTTGTGGGAAGCCAACCACACTCCTACGGTTCTCAGCAGCATAAGCTTTCAAAGCAGGAATATCAAGACCAGTTTGGGAATAAACTCCTCCAGATCCAGTCGATACAGCTATTACTTTCGCTCCTGCTTCATGCATTAACAAAGCAGCTGCACTACCGACGTTACCAAAACCCTGGATAACTACTCGCACATCTGCCAAGGACTTACCCTGATCAGCTAGCGCCTCCCTGACAATAATCATTACACCGCGTCCCGTTGCCATTTCCCGTCCCAGTGAACCACCGATAGATAGGGGTTTTCCAGTCACAATTCCCGGAACAGCATGACCAACATTGACAGAGTAAGTGTCCATCATCCAAGCCATTTCACGGGCAGAAGTACCCATATCTGGTGCCGGGATGTCTACACTAGGGCCAATATCTTTGATTAATTCGCTGGTGTATCGTCGGGTGAGCCGTTCTAATTCACCGACGCTGTAACGTTTTGGATCGAGAGCAATACCTCCTTTGGCACCACCATAAGGAATACCTAGTAACGCACATTTCCAAGTCATTAGCATTGCTAGGGCTGATACCTCCCGCAGCGTCACAGCCCGATGGTAACGAATGCCACCTTTGTAAGGCCCTAAGACATCACAATGTTGGACTCGATGTCCTGCCAAAATCTCTATTTCACCACTATCCCGTTTTACAGGAATCGAGACTGTAACTACCTTACGTGGATGACTAAGTACCTCCAACAGACCTTGATCTAGCTTTAATTCTCGTGCTGCTGCTTCCAAATAGCTACAAGCTTGATCTAATGGGCAAATATACGCTGGAGAAGGAGCTTCCAGTGATTGTATAGACATTTTCATCATAGATTTTTCTCTCTTTATCGCAATTCCACAAAATCTTTTGCTTCTGGAACCGGAGGTCTATGTCTAGGCTAACCTTTATTTTTGAGAAAAATATAATTTCTGTAGTTTATGTTACCAAAATCCGTGATGTAGCTTTTTTTGCTCGCTTCCAAGATAGTAATATAGAGTGACCAGAGATACACATAGATGAACACAGATAAAAAACATACTTATTATCTGTGTTCATTTTCTTTTTTATCTTTGACTGAACTGGGTTCAAGGATATGTTCATAGGTGTATGTTTACACCCTTACGATGAATCGACTAACACCAACCGTATTAACTGATAACTGTTAAACAAACACCTCAGAAGTAAAGTTACCGTGTAAACCGTAAGGAATATGATGTTTAAGATGTAGTCTTGCGACTGGTCCTTGGTTGAAATCACAGGCATCTAGAATGACTACATCTGAGCGATCGCAACTAGCATCATAAACTAAAGCTAACACCCAACCATCGTCTTCACTCCCCTTTGTCCCCCCTTGGGAAGGGGGGATTTGGGGGGTTTGCGGTACAAACACTGGTTCGCTGACAAAGCCTTGGGGTGCAGCACTCCAAAGTTGTCGCTCTCCTGAGTCAAGATCCATCTTTAGAGGACTAAAGTCCTTACTACAAACCCCTGTACTAGGGGGACTAGGGAAGGGGCAGAATAAACACTGCTCCTCGCTTCCCGCTCCCTAATCCCCAACTATTTCTGACTCTAGTTCTCGCAGCATTAACTCTGGCATCACATTGGCTGGTGGTAAATTCTTAGATGTTTCGGTTTCAGACTCAGCAGCAGGCAACCAGTTAAGAAAGGGTAATGGTAACAAGGTACTGAGATTAGTCAGAATTACTACAATCCATAGTTTTTCAAAATTTGTTTCTGTAATTCCAAACCAATGCATCAATAAAGCACCGGACTCGAAGGAAACCAGTCCTGCTAAATTCGTCACTGACATTAATAAGGCAAATAATGTTGCTTCCACTCCCGATGGACAAAGTCTAGCAGCTAGCACTAACACTGGCATATAGGCAATTTGTCCCATAACGGTCAGAATTAGGCTATCACCCAAACTAAACCAGTGGTCATCAATACCTAAAGTCCGGTTTGTATGAGTTACGAGGATCAACATTGTCATTCCTAAAGCGGCTGAAATAACAGTACTCCAGCCAAAAATGACGCGAAAAGGAACGGTTTTGAGAAAACGTTGGAAGATCCAGATACCAACTAAAGAAGCAACGCTAACTACTAAGCGTACTCGTCCTAAAAACTCTGGTTGAAAATGTAATTCGTTTGTAGCAAAAAAGAAAAAAGCTGATTCAGCAGTTGGTGTAGCTTGCCAGATGAAGAGAAATGCTGTTGGTAGCCAAATAGCTTTTTGAGTAATGGCTTGGCGTAGTTGTCCAGTTTGATGCTTGATTGATTGGAAGTTGGAGTTGTTGTTGGCGTTAACATCCTGCTTGACTGGAGATTCAGCAATTAACCAAGCTACTGCTGAAACTATGAGGGGAAAAAAAGCGGTAATCCAAAATACGGTGCGATTACTGAAATGCTCTAAGAGGAAACCGCTAAAGTAAGCAGTAACCAAACCACCGAAAGCGGAAGCACCCCAGCATAGGGATTGTAAAGAACCTGCTTCTGCTTGGGATTCTACTCTGGCTCGTTCAACGACTAATGAGTCAACTATTACGTCACTAACAGCAACAGATAGAGAACCAAGAGCGATCGCTGCTGTTGCAACTACAGGTGTGTGAACAATTGTGGCTAGGCTTACCCAAGAAGCCGCTCCTATTATCCCCGATAACACCAAATACGGTCGTCGTCGATAGCCAAAAATGGGTACGCCATCAGAAATAAAACCAAATAATGGTTTGATAATCCAGGGTAGAACAACTATACCCATCAAGGCTGATACTTGGGCTGGAGTTAGTCCTAATTCATCTTTGAAAAAAAAGCTGATGGCTAAACGTGCCAACCCCAAAATACCTTGGACAAAGTAAACGGTAAGAATGGCAATTAATTCGGCTGTTGGTTCATTGCCAAAAAAAATCTTTTCTTTTATAAATTCTTTGACCTTGGACAAACCAGAGGAGGAAAGCAGCATTAGATAAATTATTTTTAAGTTTTATCGACTTTTATTATCATATCTATTTTCTCTAGATGACGTGTAAGAGAAGCATTTATCGCTCAAAATCTGTTGAAATCACCTAGAACTGACAGAGGAGCTTGTAAGATTTATTAATTAAAATTTCCGGGTTATTTATTTTTTGAATAAGGCAAATTAAATATTGAATTTTTATTTTTCTAGTGCTATTACAGCATTTTGCCCTCCAAACCCAAAACTAAAACATAATACTCGTTGAACTTTGCTTTCACGTGCTTCTCTTACCAGATTTAAATCAAACTCTGGTTGCTGTAAGCCGATACATGGAGGTAATATTTGTTGCTTTAATGCCATCAGAGAAAAAGCCACGCCTAAAGCTCCTGATGCGCCGAGAGTATGTCCTGTAGATCCTTTAGTAGAACTAACTGCCACTTGTTGAGAAAAAAAACTTTGTATTAATTGGCTTTCTACTTGATCGTTAATTTGCGTAGCAGTACCGTGAGCATGGATATAATCAATATCTTTTGGTCTTAAGTGACTGCGTTGCAAACATTGCTTAATTGCTGCGATCGCACTCTTGCTTTCTGGTTCTGGAGTATTGGAATGATATGCATCTGTTGTTAACCCAAAACTAAGTATCTTTGCATACACCTTGGCTTGGCGCTGCTTTGCTGATTCTGCCGATTCTAAAATCAATATCGCTCCCCCTTCTCCTAAAACTAAGCCTTCACGGCGCAAATCAAAGGGATAAGCTCCAGTTTTAGCCAAAGCACCCATCTTATGAAAGCCAGTCAAGGTCAGAGGCGTAATTGCTGCTTCTATCGCTCCTGTCATGACTTGCTGACATTGTCCAGATTTAATCAAATATGCAGCTTGAGCGATCGCCCAAATAGCAGTAGCACAAGCCGCCATCGGTGCTAAAACAATCCCAGTTGCACCAATTTGTCTTGCAGCTGCGATCGCATTCATATGTGGGAGGGTGTCTAGCCAAGAAGAGTAGGGGGAGTGTGGGGAGTGTGGGGGGAAAATATTTATCTCACTCCTCATATTTTCCCAACTCTTTACATTTCCACCACTTTCTACCTCTAGATACATCCACCTCGCCATCTCTTCCCACGACGCCTGATGACTGCGACTCGAACCAATGACAACACCGCAATTTGGTAGAGGATAAACTAATCCCGCATCTTCTAACGCAGAAGCAACCAGCTGTTGAGTCAGTAATCTCACCTGTGCTGGTTGCTTGTCAATTAACCCAAGAGGACGTGGTTCTAATTCTGGAAATGGTTGACAAATTTTAATCCCAGATTTACCTGCTAGTAATTGCTCCCAGCTATCTGCTAGGTTTTGACCCAAGGCAGAAATTAGACTAATACCAGTGACAACGACTTCTACCAAATTTGAATGATTGTTGTTTGTTAGTAGTTAGTAGTTAGTAGTTGGTGGTTGGTGGTTGGTGGTTGTTTGGGAATTTACCAACCAACTAACAACAACCAACAAACAACTAATTCTTATTTTCCACCGTTTTTCAAATTTTCTCCACCTTGGGTGACTTTGGCTGAGTCGATGCGATCGCCTTGCTGAATTTTGTTTACTACATCCATTCCTTCTGTGACGTAGCCGAAAACAGCGTAGCTACCATCTAGAAAACCCAAATCAGCTAAAGCAAAGTAAAACTGTGAGGAAGCAGAATCTGGCATTTGCGATCGCGCCATTGCGATTGCACCCAGTTTATGTGTCAACACAGGGGGTTGGTTGATCCGAGCCGATTCCAATGTTTTGCTGTAAATGGGGGCGTCTGATCCTTTGGTCTTAATTTCCAGGGGAATATAGCGCTCACTACCTGTTTTAGGATCAATAAAACCACCTGTTCCTAACCTGTTAGCTTCAACTTTCGGATCTTTACTTTGGGGATCGCCACCTTGGGCGACAAAAGGTTGAGGTTGACGCACAACTCGATGGAAAACTAAACCGTCATATACCCCACGTTCTACTAAGTCTATAAAGTTACCAGCAGTTATGGGGGCATTAGTGCCGTCTACTTCAATGGTAATGGGAGAACCTTTAACGGTCATTACCACAGTAGCTTTGCCTTCAAGTTTTGGTAAATCTTTCATTCCAGGAATCGCCTCTTGTGTAGCTTCAGATACAGATTTTGTCTCTGTAGTTGTTTCTGCTGTCGCCTGTGTAGTTGTATTAGTGCTTGCCTCGGTGGCTGTGGGTGTGGCAGATGAAGTATTAGAAGATACTTGCTGTGTCGAACACCCACCCACCATCAAGACACTGACAATCACAAATACAACCAAAAGCTCCGAAAATTTTAACCGCATTAGCTAGTTCTATAGACTCAACCAGTGTATCTTAGCTTCTGATTGCGAGTATGGGTA
This sequence comes from Nostochopsis sp., assembly GCA_051172755.1. Taxonomy (GTDB): domain Bacteria; phylum Cyanobacteriota; class Cyanobacteriia; order Cyanobacteriales; family Nostocaceae; genus Pelatocladus. The sequence goes on from JBMNDX010000002.1 coordinate 864,491, forward strand.
ATATCATGTCCGCTTGAACACTTAATATTATCCGTTAAGGTCGGTAATGGGTAATGGGTAATTGGTAATTGGTAATTGGGTATTACGGATGGTCAACGGTCAAGTGTCAATGGTCAAGAATCCAGAGTTTTTACAAATAACAAATGACCAATGACACTTGACCAACCTACAAACCTTCCAAAGGTACTCCCAGAAATCTAGCTAATTCTGCTCCCTGAATCTCCAAGTCTTTTAAAGACATCGGTTGACCTACCCTTGTTAGGGGAATATCTCGACGACCTTTGGCACGCAAATAGAGGGTGCGACGAGGATTTAGACCTTCTTTAATCTGGACTCGTACGGATTGTACATCTTGGGTGTTAAAGTCAAGTTCGATACGACGATTTTTGCCAGGAAAACCCCAACGGAAGATTTTGACTTTGCCGGTTTGCTGGTTAAACTCGTTGTATCCGCCGCCTACATCCAAAAGAATTACTGACCACAGGTACAAAGCTAAAAGCAGACCTGCTAAACCGTACAATCCCATCACTAATCCTTGTGGGACAAAAATCAGTTGAGTTGGGTCGGTAACTATGAGTAAATTAACTTGTAAGTAACTGGATAGCGCAGCCAAGAAAAAGCCTGTGGCACCCAAAGTTACAATACTTGCCCACCAGTAGTTACTCAACCGACGTGAACCGAGAACCTTTTGATGCAAGACGCGTTCGTCTTTGTTAATGGTTGTTGATGTCGTCATAAGGATACACGGTATGCAGGAAACGAGCGAGTATCGCGACCTGAGAGGGAAGCGACAGGGGCAGTTCGACAAGCTTACTGACCACAATTTTAATCGCCTTAAATATTATTTGTAGCATTACACGGGAGTTACTCAATTTGGTGTGCTATTGTGTTGCACTCACAGTAGGACAATTACTACTTCAAATTTTTCACTCTGTACGCATAATGGTTTTGCTCATTCGAGCCTCCCATTTCTGGGGTAATGTTAGCCTTGACAATGTTAACGGTCGGTACTTTATCAAAGACACTGGCTTAACTCAATAAACCTGTTTAATCTTTAATTTCTAGAGCTACAGACTGGCTAGCCTTCGGCAACGCCGGGGGGTACGCATCTGTAGGTAGGTCTTTAACTCTTGCCGTTAACGTAGTTCAGTTAAGAACTTAGTCTGGTCAACTATTGTCTAATTCTTAAGCTAGAGAGCTTCAGTGTCTTTAGACCTGAGTCGTTGACGGAACTACCTTGGCGTCTGATAAATTCCCTTTAAAAGTCTGCCACTGTATATGGATCTATTGCAAGTTTCTTTTAAGATTTCTGAGAAAACTTGTGTCAAATTGTAAAATTTCTGATATTGATGATATTTAATAGGTCTGTGCAAGATACCTGATTTACACAGGTGCATCAGGCACAAAACAAGACAAATTTATGATAAGTTAAGAAGCATTAAGGAATACTAGCTAAATTTACAGCTGGTGTTTTGGGTAATGACACGACCCTGAGAAAAACTGACTGAATCTAGCAGTAGTTTCTCATAAAACCAGGTACATATTAGGGTATTTGTGTAGTGTCGAAAAAACGTTAATTCCTCAATAACGTGCAATTTTAGTAAAAAAGAGGATTTTAGCTCGATGACCATCGCAATCGGACGTAGTACTACCAGAGGGTGGTTTGACGTTCTCGACGACTGGTTGAAGCGCGATCGCTTCGTATTTGTAGGATGGTCTGGTTTATTGCTGTTCCCCTGTGCGTTTTTAGCATTAGGTGGATGGCTAACCGGCACAACCTTCGTCACCAGTTGGTACACCCACGGATTAGCATCTTCTTACTTAGAAGGCTGTAACTTCCTAACAGTAGCAGTATCAACACCTGCTGACGCAATGGGACACTCCCTATTGCTGTTGTGGGGACCAGAAGCCCAAGGCGACTTCACTCGTTGGTGTCAATTGGGTGGATTGTGGCCGTTAGTAGCGCTACATGGAGCATTTGGATTGATCGGCTTCATGCTGCGTCAATTTGAAATTGCTCGTCTAGTAGGGATTCGTCCTTACAACGCGATCGCCTTTTCAGCTCCAATCGCGGTATTCGTCAGCGTCTTCTTGATGTACCCATTGGGACAGTCTTCTTGGTTCTTTGCACCCAGCTTTGGCGTCGCAGCAATATTCCGTTTCTTGTTGTTCTTGCAAGGTTTCCACAACTGGACACTTAACCCCTTCCACATGATGGGAGTGGCGGGTGTATTAGGTGGGGCGCTGTTGTGTGCAATTCACGGTGCAACAGTAGAAAACACTCTGTTTGAAGATGGCGAAGCCTCAAACACCTTCCGTGCTTTCAACCCCACTCAAGCAGAAGAAACCTACTCAATGGTGACAGCAAACCGTTTCTGGTCTCAGATTTTCGGTATTGCTTTCTCCAACAAACGCTGGTTGCACTTCTTCATGTTGTTTGTACCAGTAACTGGTCTGTGGATGAGTGCAATTGGAATTGTGGGTTTGGCATTAAACCTGCGAGCTTACGACTTCGTATCTCAAGAATTGCGGGCTGCTGAAGACCCCGAATTTGAAACATTCTATACCAAAAACATTTTGCTGAACGAGGGTATCCGCGCTTGGATGGCTCCTCAAGATCAGCCACACGAGAAATTTGTATTCCCTGAGGAGGTATTACCTCGTGGTAACGCTCTCTAGACCTAGCGTTTTGGGAGGCGGACGTGACCAAGACACCACCGGATTTGCCTGGTGGGCTGGTAACGCCCGTCTCATTAACCTCTCCGGTAAATTACTGGGCGCGCACGTCGCTCACGCCGGTTTGATCGTCTTCTGGGCTGGTGCAATGACCTTATTTGAGGTCGCTCACTTTGTTCCCGAAAAGCCTTTGTACGAACAAGGTTTTATCCTACTACCCCACTTGGCAACTCTCGGATGGGGAGTTGGCGCTGGTGGTGAAGTTATAGACACCTATGCCTATTTTGTGGTCGGTGTACTACACTTAATTTCCTCTGCTGTTCTAGGTTTTGGCGGAATCTATCACGCAATCCGTGGTCCAGAAGTTTTAGAAGAGTACTCCTCTTTCTTTGGCTACGACTGGAAAGACAAGAACAAGATGACCAACATCATCGGCTTCCACCTAATTCTTTTGGGATGTGGTGCTTTCTTGTTGGTGCTGAAGGCTATGTTCTTCGGTGGTGTCTATGACACTTGGGCGCCTGGTGGTGGTGATGTTCGTGTGATTACCAACCCAACATTGAACCCGGCTGTGATCTTCGGCTATCTGGCTAGCTCTCCCTTTGGTGGTGAAGGCTGGATAGTTGGTGTTGACAACATGGAAGACATCATCGGTGGTCATATCTGGATCGGTTTGATTTGTATTGCTGGTGGTATCTGGCATATTTTCACCAAGCCTTTTGGTTGGGCGCGCCGCGCTTTCGTTTGGTCTGGTGAGGCTTATCTTTCCTACAGCTTGGGCGCTTTGTCCCTCATGGGCTTCATCGCTTCTTGCTTTGTTTGGTTCAATAACACCGCTTATCCTAGCGAATTCTACGGCCCAACCAACGCTGAAGCATCTCAAGCTCAATCTTTCATCTTCTTGGTTCGTGACCAAAAACTCGGTGCTAATGTTGCATCCGCTCAAGGTCCTACCGGTCTAGGTAAATACCTGATGCGCTCTCCTTCTGGTGAAATCATCTTCGGTGGTGAAACCATGCGCTTCTGGGATTTCCGTGGCCCTTGGTTAGAGCCTCTACGTGGTCCTAACGGCTTGGATCTTGACAAAATCAGGAACGACGTTCAGCCTTGGCAAATTCGTCGTGCATCTGAGTACATGACCCACGCTCCCAACGGTTCTATCAACTCTGTGGGTGGGGTTATTACCGAGCCTAACTCCTTCAACTATGTCAACCCCCGCGCTTGGTTGTCTACTTCTCACTTCGTATTAGGTTTCTTCTTCCTAGTAGGTCACTTGTGGCACGCTGGTCGCGCTCGTGCTGCTGCTGGTGGTTTTGAGAAAGGTATTGACCGTGAAACTGAACCAGTATTGTTCATGAACGACCTTGACTAGGTTTTAAAGTTTCATCACTGACAATCAATAGTTTAAAGGCTCCTGTGTAAAAACAGGAGCTTTTTTGTCATTTATGCTTTAGGTGTTAAAAGGCTTGTATAATTTTTCCAAATTTGAGCTATCACTTGAGCATCTTTAAGTACTCACGCAAAATTAATTACACATTTTAAAAACCCAGGATGACCAGATGACAAGCATTTCAGGCGATGCGAGTATGAAATTAATTTTGCACAGGTACTTACCATACAAATGTTTCCTGATCGCCATTACTCCAAGTAATGAAGCAAGCAAATTGCTCGTTGGAAGGATTCAGATAAACTTTGCGAAACCTAATTTGACGAGCGTAAGCTAAATTTAACCAGCCTCGCGTAGATGTTTGGCAAAGGAGTAATTTTTGGTAATCGACCACGGGGCGATCGCATTAGACTTGATGGGTAAGTGCGTTTGTAGTAAGGACTTTAGTCCTTAAATATTCAAGCACTAAAGTCCTTACTACAAACTGATGAAAGCTTTTGCAATGAACCCTTGAAATCTAATTTAAAAGTATTTCAAAAATAGCTATGGATTTTTTAGTAATAAACTAGTATAGTACAATATTACTATTTTTATTTAATAATTTTAAGGTCGGTAAATGGTATCAGTAAAGAAGCTCGTAAGACCATTTTTAAAATGGGCTGGAGGAAAAAGACAGTTAGTTCCAGATATCATAGCAAATCACCTTCCTCAAAAGTACAACACTTACTATGAACCTTTTATTGGTGGAGGTGCGCTCCTTTTCAGCTTGCAACCTCAAAAGGCTGTGATCAATGATAGTAATGCAGAATTAATCAATTGCTACAAAGTAATTAGAGACTCAGTTGATGAATTAATTGAGGATCTAAAAAAGCATGACAATCAGGAAAATTATTATTATGCTATTAGAGATTTGGATAGAGAGAAAGATTATAAATGCAAAAGTCCAGTAGAGAGAGCATCAAGAATTATTTTCCTCAATAAGACTTGTTATAATGGCTTATTTCGAGTTAATTCTCAAGGTCAGTTCAATGTACCTTTTGGCAGATACAAAAACCCAAATTTTTTAGATGTCGCTGTATTAAAAGCTGTTAGTAAATATCTAAATGATTGTCAAATAGATATATTAAATTCCGATTTTCAAGAAGCTGTTAAAGGCGCAAGAAAGGGCGATTTCATATATTTTGATCCTCCGTATGACCCTGTATCAGATACATCTTATTTTACGGGCTACGATGTAAATGGATTTGGTAAAGAGCAACAGAAAAGATTAAAAGAAACGTTTGATGATTTAAATTCTAGAGGTTGTAATATCTTACTGAGCAATGCTTATACAGAGTTTATTGTAAATTTGTATGGTGATTACAAGCAAACAAAAATCGCTGCAACTAGAGCCATCAACTCAAATGCAAGTAAAAGAGGTAAAGTGGATGAAATTTTGATCAAAAATTATGAGTCCGTCATCAGACACAAACCAAAAAACAAAGAATGATATTGCTTGGGAGAAGATATTTCAAGAATATTTTATTTTAGAGGAGATATCTAAAACAGGATATTTTGAAATAGATTCTGCCACAATAAATAAATTTAGAGAAAGTAGATTGATGGCAAAGTTTGACCATCAAGCAAATTTACCTAATATTTTTAAAAAACATAGACTTTCTATATTACCTATTTCTAGAAATAAATATGTAATCGGAAATTTTGCTACTCATCAGATAGTTAAGTATGACCATGCTTTAAAAGTAAGTTCTGTTGATTTCCCCATAAAAATTAATAGTATTGATTATACAAATTTATATTCCGAAAGTTCTGCATTAAGCTGTGCTTTTAATACAGGTATTATAAATGATCTACTTGGTGAAAAAGAGGTTTTTTACACTGTTTTCGGCAGAATGTCCACAGGTAATTTTAGTTTCTCGATCAAAAATGTGATAGATGAAAGTTCATATAATATTTCTGTTAATAATTCCCAGTGTGAAATAGATGCTGGATTTGAGAGTGAAAATTACTTCTTATTAATAGAAGCTAAAATCTACGATGTAGATGATTTTTTAATTAGGCAGCTTTATTATCCATATAGACTCTGGTCAAGTAAGATTATAAACAAGAAAGTCATTCCTGTGTTAATGACTTATTCTAATTCTAGCAATATATTTAGTTTCTTTATATATAAATTTAATAACATTTCAGATTACAATTCCATAAGTTTGGTAGAGCAAAAAAACTACATTATATCTCCTGAAAATATATCATTAAAAGATATCTCAGAAATATTTCAATCAACTACTATAGTTTCTGAGCCAACTAATATTCCATTTCCACAAGCAAACAAATTTGAAAGAGTTGTAGATTTACTCACAATTTTACTAGATAAAGAATTAACTAAGGAAGAAATTACAACAAACTATCAATTTGATCAAAGGCAGACCAATTACTATACTGATGCTGCTAGATATCTTGGATTAATTGATAAAACTTTAGACCAATATACTGGAGAAATAACTTTTAAATTAAGTAGTGAAGGAAGCTCTCTCATCAGAAAAAGACATAAAATAAAAATCCTTCTTCTAATAAGAAAAATTTTAGAGCATCAGGTTTTTTATCAAACTTTTAACTCTACTATTAATAACGGAGTGATACCACATCAAAATCAGATTTGTGAAATTATGTCTTCTTGCAATTTACGTATTAATAATACGACCAGAAGAAGGCGATCTAGTACAGTCCGTGGATGGATACAATGGATACTGATTCGGAGTACCGAATGAGCGTGGGGGACTTACGGCGATTTAGTTAAATAGGACTTACGCACAAAGATTGTTTGTTGAGACTGGGTGTAAGGGGGTAAGGGTGTAGGGGTGTGACGGTTTTGCTGACTTACACCCTCATACCCCTATACCCCTACACCCCTTGTCCAAACCCTTGATTTTTCGTATGATTTCAGATTAATTAAGAACTTAGGTTAGTGCAAGATGCAG
>JBMNDX010000003.1:0-548451 GCA_051172755.1 Nostochopsis sp.
CATGGGTACGGAAAAAGAGTCTAAAAGATATTCAGTATAATCACTTGTTTATACCAAATTCTTCAGATTCTGAACGATTTTATTGAGGTCGATACTGGCATTTTTGAGCATCGTGATGCCAATGGCTGTTTCTTTTGCTCCTGAGTTGATATCATTTACAGCTGATACGATTTGTTGTACAGCAACAGCCTGTTGTGTAGCAGTGAAAAAAATTTGCTGGTTGTTGATAAATACCTTGTTGACGGCGTCAGTAATACTTGCGAATACATCACCCGTTTCTTGAGTCAATTTGATACCTTCTGTCGCTTTTTTAGTGCCTTCATCAGTTACCATTACAGCAGAGTTGATAGCTGCTTGTACTTGATTGACAAGGAAATTAATTTGATCTGCTGAATTGCGGCTTTGATCAGCCAGTTTACGAATTTCACTAGCTACCACCGCAAAGCCTTTACCCTGATCACCCGCACGGACTGCTTCGACTTCAGCATTCAAAGCCAACATATTAGTTTGATTTGCCAATTCTGCGACTAAATCAGAAATTGTAGAGATTTGAATAGTCTGTTCACTCAAGTGTGTAGTTTGATAAGCGATCGCCATGACCTGATCTCTCAACTGCGAGATACCTTCAATCGTTAACCCAACTGTTGTACTTCCTTCCTGAGCGAGAGTTAATGCTTGCTTGGCTCTGTTTGCAGAGGTTTCAGCTTGTTCGGCTGACTGGAGTGCAGAAGTACCGACTTCATCGATAGTAGTACTAGTTTGATTCACGGACGCAGATTGTTGCAAAATAATACGTTCCTGCTCAAATACGCTGGTAGCAATGTTTCCAGATGAAGTTGTGACTGCATAGGCGACTTCGTTGATTGGCTGCATGATGCGGCGGATGACGTAAAATGAGATATAAATTCCAGCCCCAACACTAACAAGCCATCCACACCAAGTAATAAAGCTTGACAATAGCTGAAACTGATCAGATGCCTTTTTTATTTGCTCAAAAACTCTCTTTTCTTCTTGCTCTATTGCAGCAAGTGTCGCTCTGATGTCAGTGCTAAGTTGCTCACTCTTATCGGAAGTTAATACATCAGAAATATTTTGTTCTTGTCCAGTTTTTTTGAGATCAATACTTTCTTCTAATTCAGTAAATTTCGTTTGAGCTAATTGTAGAAATCGATTAGTTTGTTGCTTTTCAGATGGATTGTTATTTACTAGTTTTTTTAATTGCTCAGTATTTTCTTGGAAATCGCTTTGTACAGTTGTATAGCGTTGCAGATAATTTTCTTTTCCAGTCAGTAAAAATCCAAGTTGTCCTGTCTCAGCAACTACTATATCTTTCTCCAATTCCTTCAAAAGCAGTTTAATTTTATATGTACGCTCCTCCTGATAATGCATTTGTCTTAACTTAGCCTTAGAAATCTCAGAAAATGTCGTTACAATACCTGTCAATATCAGAACAATACCAAAACCTACAGGTACAATTTGGTTGATCTTCAAAGGGCGTTGCACTTGTTCTTGCATCATTTTTCTGCCTCAAAACCTACGAAAATATGATTTTTCTAAAAAGTGTTACCCTGATTTAACTCCTCAATCACTCTTAACTATTTTGAGCTAAATCTTGATAGATTAAACAACAAATTTGCATAATAACCAAAAATGAATAGGACTTACGCATTGACAGAAGTAATTAAATATGGATATGGATTTTCAGGCATTCTAGTTTGAGTTTTTTCACCATTAGCCAGCGATCGCGCTTTGATCTAAAGCTAGTAGACAATAGCCTGAAACAACGGATTTTCGTTGACACACATGATAGTCATTTTGTACAGTGCGCAAGTCCTAATGAATTGGTTCAAATGGCAAATTCAAAAAAACATTACTATAAAATATACCAGTCTTAATAATTCTCAATAATCAATGTCTAGCGTCAAGTAATAGAGTAAGTTTGATTACTTAGGTGTGAACAAGTGATATCTAGAGTTTGGTCAAATTCTTTGCTAATTAGCCCTGCGGTGATAGTAGCAAGCTTTGTTGTGTTACCCTCAACAGTTTTAGCTGAAGTATCTACAAATGAACAAATTCAGCCAGAGTTTTCAGTAGTATCTGAACTGTCTCAAAGCAATCAGGCGCAGGTCAGCTCTGTTTCTCAGTTATCTGATGTACAGCCCACAGACTGGGCATTTCAAGCATTACAATCCCTTGTAGAACGGTATGGTTGTATTGCAGGCTACCCTAATGGTACATACCGGGGTAATCGACCCATGACGCGATATGAATTTGCTGCTGGTTTGAATGCTTGTTTAGATCGGGTAAATGAAATCATTGCTACCGCTACCAGTAATTTGGTGTTGAAAGAAGATTTAGCCACACTTCAAAAACTGCAACAGGAGTTTTCAGCAGAATTAGCAACACTGCGCGATCGCGTCGATGTGTTAGAAGCCCGCACAAGTGAAATAGTAGCAAATCAGTTTTCTACCACTACAAAACTCAATGCAGAAGCAATCTTTGCTGTCGCTGGTGTTCTTGGTGATAGTGCAGCTGATCAAGATAACGATTCTGATAACAATTCAGATTTGCAAGATAATACTACCCTCGCGGATCGCGTGCGTCTGAATTTTGATACCAGTTTTATGGGTAAAGACCGTCTGCGAGTTCGCTTACAAGCCAGAAATATCACGGAGTTTCAGGGTAACGTCACAGGTACGAGGATGACACGTTTATCATTTGACGGTGATGACGGCAACAATGTTGAGTTAGATGACCTGTACTATTATTTTCCTTTGGGCGATAAGGTGAGAATCGCAGTTTCTGCTGCGAATACAGAATTGAATGCCCTCATAGAAACACTAAGTCCATTTGAAAGTTCTGGTACTGGCAGTATATCGCGTTTTGGACGATTTAACCCGATCTACCGAACGACTGGTAGTACTGGGTTAGTGGTCAATTATCAGTTTAGCGATCGCGCCAGTCTCGATTTTGCCTATATGGTTCGCGATCCTGAAGATCCTAGTGGTGAAAACGGACTGTTCAACGGTAACTATGGCGCTTTAGCACAATTGGTTTTTGAGCCAATCAAAAATTTAAATCTAGGCTTGACTTATGTCCACTCCTACAATGCGGGAGATAGCAATAGTGGTGTCAACCTTACAGGTAGTACGGGTAGTACCAACGCCGTCAGACCTTTTGGTAATGTCTCTACTTCCGCAGATTCCCTGGGTTTAGAAACTAGCTGGCGCATCAGTCCTAAATTTACCCTTTCTGGCTGGTTAGCCTACTCCTTTGCACAGTCGGAAGTTAGTGATGATCATGCAGATATCTTGAATTATGCTGTCACTTTGGCTTTTCCAGACTTAGGAGGAAAAGGTAATCTAGGGGGGATTGTCTTCGGTATGCCACCAAAAGTGATAGAAAGTAGCCAGGAAGAAGATGAGGATACTTCTTTACACATAGAAGGTTTTTATCGGTTCCAACTCACAGAGAATATTTCTATTACTCCTGGTGTGTTTTTGATTACCAATCCAGAACACAACGACAACAACGACAGTATTTTTGTCGGAACAATCCGCACTACCTTCAGGTTTTAAGCTGAAAAATTTTACGAAAACTAGGGTGCGATCGCTTTATAACTTTTTACACTTATGCTGCAAAAGCTGTGTTACTAAAAAGTTAATGCTCTGATAAACCGACTTAAGTGTCTGCTTTGAGACTTTGTAAAACACAAGAGTAGTCTTCTAGGTGCAATGCCGTAAGTACAAATATTTAGCTTGGAAGAATAAGAATGAATAATGAATTTATAGTATGCAAGCATTGTGGCTATGATACAAATCTGATTATGGCTACACAATGTCTAAAGTGCGGTCATATACTGGATGTTCCGATAAAAAACATTAATTTAGATACCAAACTAAAGCCTAAATCTTTAGGAGATTGGCTGTTTACACCTTGGATGATTTGGCTTGGTTGTGGTTTGTTGTTTGTGCTTGTGAGTGGAGCAATGTACTCTTTGTTCTCAAGTTTCAGCAGTGTGAACAATCTCAATGGTGTCGGAGTTTATAGTTCTGGTGACAGCAGTCAGAATATCTCCCCTGATGTTAAACTCTATGATTCTATGAAAGATGTGCCGAATGTACCCGAAGGTACATTTAACTATGGCGGTGGTGCCAGTTTTGCCGTTCTGACTGCTGCTGGATTTCACGAAGCCATTAACAAAGCTCACCCCAATTTTCGCCTTCGCTTCACTGAACCAAAAGACGGTAAACCTGGTGGCAAAAAGGGTGTAGCTATGCTGATCAATGGTGAACTGAGTTTTACTCAACGAGGAGGATCTCTCAGCGATGCTGATTATAACAAAGCTCAAGAACGAGGCTTTGGGCTAAAGCAAATGCCATTCGCTTTCGATGTGCTTGTTTTCTGTACCCATAAAGGCATCTCTATTCCTGGACTTTCAGTCGATCAACTTCAAGACATATACAAGGGAAAACTAACCAACTGGCAACAGGTAGGAGGTCCGGATTTGCCAATTATAGCTTTCGCTAGAGATCCAAAGGCTTCCACTGCTTTGAAAGAACTTCTTGGATCTGATGTTGAGCAAATAAGTTCCGGTGTAAAATTAACGCGTGATTTCACTGAAGCTATACGTAAGGTTGCCACAACTCCAGGGAGTATTTTCATTGGAGGAAGTGGAGCAATGTTGGGTCAACAAACTATCCGCCCCCTTGCTGTTGCAAAAAGTAATTCCCAAGAATATGTGCAACCCTTCATAGATGATGGTAAGCAGATTAATGCTATTGCCATCAGAGATGGCTCTTACCCTATAAGTCGGCGTATGTTTATTATGTATCGCCAGGATGGCACAATCGATCAACTAGCTGGAGAAGCTTACGCTAATATGTTGCTGTCCAAAGAAGGACAGCAAATTGTTCAAAAGGCTGGGCTGGTTCCCTTACGCTGAGGCAATGAACTATTCCTAATTGAGCAAAAGCCTATTTGCGCCCTTATCCAATCAACTTTTGAACTTAGCTCTTTCAAAACTTGATTTTCTACTCGTGCAGACTTTCAACAATCATGAAGGTTCCTATTCCACCTAAAGCCCAACCAACTAGCTTGCGAAGTGTTGAGGAGTTAAACTTTTTAACAGAGCGTGCTCCAATATAAGCCCCTAAAAGTGTAGCTGGCACGAGTGATAAAAGAAGTGGTAAGTGAACTCCCAAAGTTAAAATACTGGCTGTTCCGCCAATACCTGTAGTAATAAAGTTGATGGCTACATGTGTTCCTATTGCCTCCTTTGGCTCGATACCTAAAACTCGAATCATTGCAGGCAACCTTATGGTACCAAGCCCCATACCCACAACACCTGACATTAACCCTAGAGCAGTTCCAATCGCGATTTCAAGTAATAATTCTTGACGAGGTGAACGTGGCTGTTCACCTTTAGTAGATTTTTTAGAATTAGCTATCTGAAAGCCTGAAATAATAAGCACAACTCCTATAGGAATTTTTATCCAATCTGCTTGCACACGAGCAAATGCAAGCATACTTATAAACGCACCAATTGCTGAGGGAATACCAATCGCAAGAAACAATCGTAAATTGACACGTCCTTCCTTGAAGTGACAATGAGTTGCAGCCAATGACCCCATAGCAGAAGTCATCATATTTGTACCTGTTGCAATACCTATTGCGTTGGTAGTTGATTGTAAGGCATAGACAAGCAAAGGAAGTCGAATTTGACCAAAAACAAGACCCACTGAAGCACCAAAATAACTTAAAAGAAAAGAAGTGACTGCAAGCAAGAAGATCATCAAATAATTATTGGTATCCAACATTATGCACGCAACTCATCTAAGATTATTTTTAGTAGGTAATACTAAAAATTAAGTGTGTGAAAATTAATAAGCCACATTCACAGTAATACCTTAGTATTAAGGTACTACTGCAAGCCTTTAACTGTATTTAATTTTGCCTAGTAATTATACATTTTGATTTTGGGGAAAAGCCAAGCTGTAGATAATGAGAATATTCTGAAATTCCATCAAACCATAGTCTATTTAGCTTGCGTTTTTCGTGATCTGGAAAAGATGTTCTACCATGTAATATGCTGGTATTATCAAATAATATTATTTGATTTTCTTTAAGTTTAAATATAAATTGATTTCTGGTATCATTAACATATTTCCTGATGATCTCATAAGCGTTTTCTATTTGAGGTGGGATTGTAACTGAAATGATAGAATCTGCTCTGTAAGTCATTGTGATCTTACCTTTTTTCTCAATGAAAATAGATCGTGTAGCTGTTAAATTGCCTCTTGTTATATTTAATGGATAAGTGAACAATTTCTGTAATTCTTGAGTATAATTCTCTTTTAAATATTCATATACAGATTCTGCGTAAACTATTTGAGACAATCCTCCATTTTTAGATGATTTTTCACATTGCATAGCAACAATTTTAGGAGATTCTATTTCAAATGCACCATCTGTATGTATCAGATGTGTTTGATTAGTATTAGCTAAATAAATAATAGGACGTTGGGAACTGCCTGTATTTTCAATAGAACTAATACCATTCGCAATAGAGCGTTGATGTCTTTTTATAGAACCGAAATATTTTTCTAAAGCTAACAAATTATCTTGAATATTCGGTATTGCTTCACATTCAAGAATCACAAATTTAAATTTATTAAAAATGTCAAATAGCCTTTGTAAATCGAATGTGGAAATGTCCGTGACTTTGCTAATTTTTAGTATTACCTGATTAAGATCAAGTTTGGCAGCTTCAAGAATTTCTTCGTCATTGAAATTTTGGTTGCATTGATATTCTGCTGTGTGGATATTATTTTTTAGCATAGTTCTATCTCCTTTTTCTGATTCACTATCATTGATAAGATTACAGAATGCAAGGCTCTTGTAATTAGACAACTCTTAGCTGCTAATTTTCAAATGAAAATGCATTAGAAACGTTTCAGGGAAATCAATTAGTAAACTATTTAAAATAGTTTGCACCAGTGGAAGTTCAGATAAATCGTAATGCACTTCATTTATCTGAAAAATGCTGTATTATTCATGATTCAATGTTTTTCTCAAATAGCCATTTTTTTAAATACTTAAAGACTCTTATACCAATTCTTTATGAAGATGCATAAAAAGAACCCCACCGCCTGCGGCACCTCCCCGATCTCGCGGGGAGGTTGGGAGGGGTCAAAATAATGTGCAGCTTCATATGAAATTGGTATTAAGCATTAAAAACAAGCTCTAATTTCATAAAACTACTAATACAGTGCAGCGTAAATACACATACCATCTTTGCTCTATCGTATCAGCTAAGTTTTCGTAGCTTTTAATGGTCTGATTATTTCCGCCCTGTTGTACTAGCTTTCTTAATTTTATGAAACTAGTCGTAAGTGTCTGCAACAGATACTTTTATAGATTTAGATATTCATCCCATAATTCTGGCGTAAAATCGTCTAAAAAAGATGTTATTCACTCCATATCACAACCCTATATCGGTGATCATGTATTCCCAATTTCTCGCACACAATTGTGGAGATGTAGAAATCCGGTTTGATTTATGAACTGACTCGTGAAGACGGAGAACAGGGAATAGGGAACAGAAAGTGTACTAAGTTTTTTCAGAAATCAAATAGGAATCTTGTAGATGGTAGATGTAGAGCAGATAACTAGTTTTATATTTTTCTTTTACCAGAATATATAGTTGCAGAACAACTGAGGCAACTGGGGTAATTTGAGCAATAATCGAAAATTTTATACATAGTAGACAATAATCACAACCAGTATATCTTTGAAAAGCTTATCCATAAATCTTTCACAACAACAACTCGTACTACCAAACTTGTATTAATTTAAACTTTATAAATTTAATTACTTTGTATTTATGTAAAATAAAAGTTAACAATTAATACTATTTGGAAAAAAATAATGTGACAAATTAAAGATTGTAGAAATGCTTAAAACAGCACGTCTTCAAATTAGGATGCGTTGCAAAGATTTTTGGAATTGATATAGTTATATTCCAATACAGTTAAGGATTTTTGGTACAAAAAATTATCTGTAGAGACGCGAAATTACCGTGCGGGATCTTGCTACGCGTCTCTACAAAGGATTGTAAGCTTATCACCAAGCTTATTGAGTTATATTCTAAAATTTACAACTTCCAAAAGGAATATTTATTGAGGCGAAATGTCAACACAGGCGTCACAAAAACAATCTCTACAAACCAAACTTGGTTGGTCTTTGGATCAGCGAGACCCACAATTTATCAAATTTTTGATGCCTTTTTGGGAGTGGCTATATAAATACTATTTTCAAGTTCAGACTAGTGGCTGGGAAAATATTCTCGCCAATGAAAAAGTTTTATTGGTTGGTTCTCATAATGGCGGACTCGCTGCTCCTGATATGCACATGATGATGTATGACTGGTTTAGACGCTTTGGTGTAGAACGACCGATTTACGGTTTGATGCATCCGGCGGTTTGGAAGGAGTGTCCAGACATAGCACAAGCAGCAGCTAAAGTTGGAGCCATCATCGCTCATCCGAAAATGGCGATCGCAGCTTTGCATTCTGGAGCCAGCGTACTTGTGTATCCTGGTGGTGCAGAAGATGTATTTCGTCCTCACTCTTTGCGTCATCAAATTTATTTTGCTGAACGCCACAGCTTTATCAAACTAGCACTACGGGAAAAAGTGCCGATAGTCCCACTGATTTCTACTGGCGCCCACGATACACTAATTGTGCTTGCTGATTGTTACAAAATAATCCAACAACTGCATGAATGGGGAATACCTTGGTTATTCGATATCGACCCAGTAGTTTTTCCTATCTATCTAGGATTACCTTGGGGATTAGCATTTGGGCCTTTACCTAATATTCCTTTACCAATACCTATCCGCACACGAGTTTGTCCACCAATTGTGTTTGAACACTACGGTAGAAAAGCAGCGAGCGATCGCCATTACGTTCACGCTTGCTACGAACTCGTCCGCAGTCGAATGCAGCAAGAATTGGATGATTTGGTGATCGGGGATCGGGGATAGGAGAAAAGAGAGACAAGGGAGCAATTTTTCTCTGTTGTCTTCTCCCACTCCCCACACTCCCCACTCCCTGATTCCCGCTCCCCGATTACCTTTCCAAACTCCGAGGATCAAGGGCATCTCTGAGTCCATCTCCCAATAAGTTGAATGCCAAGACTGTTAAGATCATTACCAATGCTGGCGGCCAAATTAACCAAGGTTGTAATACTAATATCGAAGCATTAGTTGCTAGGGATAACATATTGCCCCAAGAAGGGTCTGGTTGTTGAATTCCTAACCCAATCAGACTGAGTACTGCTTCTGCGCCAATAAAGCTGGGAACCGCAAGAGTTGCAGAAATTATAATATATGTTGCAGTTTGTGGTAAAATGTGACGGGTTATGATGTATAACGGCTTACCACCCATAGCTCGTGCTGCTTGCACAAATTCGCGTTCTTTGATGGATAATACTTGACCACGAATTACTCGTGCTAACCCAGCCCAACTAATAAACGACGTAATCAATACAATTAATAAAAATCGCTGGGTACTGCTTAAGCCTGATGGTAATACAGCACCCAAAGTGACTAATAAATATATGCTAGGAAAGGTCATCAGTACTTCAGCTAGGCGCATGATCGCAGCATCCATCCAGCCACCGAAATAACCAGAAATACCGCCAATGATCATCCCCAGAGGAAAAGTTAAGGCTACTCCCACAATTCCAATAAATAGACTGATGCGACCTCCATACAGTAAGCGACTAAATTGATCCCGTCCTTGGTCGTCAGTACCCAAGATGTTAATTCTGGCTGAATCAGTAGTACCAAACAAATGCCAATTTAAAGGAATTCCAGGAAAAATAGTCACTTCATCCCACTTGGGAGGTAAGGGAACACTCAATTTTAAAAGGCGATATTCTGGTCCTTGTACAAATAATCGCAAAGGCGAAGGTTTCTTTTTATCTACAATCAGTTGGCGATCGCCCGTTTCTAAATTTGTATCTCCCTGAATCGTCGGATAAACGTGAGGTCCGATAAACTTCCCTGAAGTCGAAAACCAGTAAATTTTGGTTGGTGGTAATAAGGAACCATTTGCTTGCGGAATATAAGGATCATAAGGCGCAACAAAATCCGCAGCAATTACTGATATGTAAAAAATTATGAGCAAAATTGCCCCAAATCGCGCCAAAGGATTTTTC
Source organism: Nostochopsis sp. (assembly GCA_051172755.1). GTDB lineage: Bacteria > Cyanobacteriota > Cyanobacteriia > Cyanobacteriales > Nostocaceae > Pelatocladus. The sequence goes on from JBMNDX010000003.1 coordinate 10,224, forward strand.
TTTAATCTTTGCCACCAATTCATAAGACCTCACGGTATGCGGGAAACTCAGCTTTTCAAAGCTGAGAGGGAAGCGACACGTAGCTTGCTTCCCGAAGGGTGCGGTTTTAACCGCATTGAATATTTTGATTCCATTACCGCCTTGGGATTGGTTGGTTCGGTGTACCTTTGTGTTGTACTTTCAAACGGGACAGTTACCGTTTCAAATTCCCCAATCCTTTACGCATAAAGGTTTTGCTCCTAAGAGCCTCCCATCTCTGGGGTAAAGTTAGCTTCGACCTGTTATAAGAGCTTGTTGGGCTAGTAGCACTGTTTCAGTGACCTTAAAACTGTTTAACCACTAGCGACAGAGCAGGGGACTAGCTACGCATCCACAGGGTGTTGTGACTCAAATAACGTTTACCTTATCTAAGCACGTAGTTGTTCAACACAATATAACTTTTCATCTTGAGAGACTTCATGTTCGACAACAAAAACATTAGAGTGGAGATTAGCAATAATTTGTTTGCCTTGCTGTGTCAGAGTCAGGTAACGTAGTGCTTGTTGGATATATGGATAAACTCCATGCCAGTAGAATTTTGCATAGTTCTTGCGTAAATCAGCAGGTGTTTGGTAGCCCAAAACCTTATTCATCCCAGTTTCATCAAATTCGTAAAATAAAGAAGTAATTTTTTTCAAATAGCGGGGGTCGCTTAATTGTCCAATTAAATCAGCAGAGCGAACCAACCCTGCATAGCTATTTGTACATTGATGATCCTCAGCAGCAGGTACTGGAAAGCGAGTCAATTCAATATTGGTCTTAATAACTTCAGAATCTATGAGTTTGTGGCCGCCAAAACGCTCATCAATAAAAAGTTTTGCTCTATCTACATGATAAGGAGTCAAACTCGCATCAGAAGCCCCAGGAGGGAGAGAAATCATTTTGTGATCTTTACCTGTAGCATACAAGCCTTCTTCCTCGTGGTCTTGTCGGCACACGCCTTTGACATAACCGATATCATGACACAGCAAGGAAATAATAAAGTGCAGCCAGTCTTCACTGGAAACGCCTCCTTCTCGAATGTGTTTGCCGCGTAAGATTTCTTGTCCTACCAAAGTTACAAGAATCGAGTGTTCTACATTATGATACAGGGCGTCACTGTTGGCAATGTTTTCTAAAGCCATGTTTCCAGCCCAAGCAATTATGTCTTGATAATCGGTTTTGAAGCAGCCGTAGGTACGACGGTAGCCTTCTCGAATTTGTCCTACAAAAGCATTTATTAATATTTCTGTGGCATTGAACATACTAGTTACTCAGTCAGAAAAAGAAATTTATTGGTGTATTTATACCAAACTAGCCAAATACTTAGCGGCGATTAATTAAGTGAAAATACGTATTTTACTGCATCTTTTCGACGATTATGCTGAGAACATGTCAAGTTTGCCTGACTTTACAGACCCAATTATTCATGTATTTATAACAGGATAGGCTATGGCCCCTACAAAATGCAAAGTTATATATTTTGTATATAAAATCACATCCTCCGGGTTGGCTGTCGGAGGATGTCAATAGACCTGTATTGAAAATAGGGGAAAGGTTAAAGGGTAAGAGGAAAAGAGTGAATATCCGTTCCCCTTTACCAAAAAATATTGGCACCAGAAATCAAAAAAATAGGTCATAGTAAATATACATTAATTTATCTAAACTTTTTTAAGCACAACTGCTTAGTAAGAATCAGGCAGGAAGTGGAGGCAAGACTGTGGGTGAGGAGAGTTATTCTGAACTTGGGGTAGAACAGCCAGTGACGATTGAAGATGCTGAGTGGGAAAGCACAAAACTCAAAAGGCGAAGTTCTTGGGTGCTACCGTTGTTACTTGGTACTGGCTTAGGATTAGCGATCGCCTTTTTGGGGATGAGTGTTTCGGCTAATCGTCAAACTTCTAGCAAAAATACTGATGTCGATAAATCTACACAAAAAATTGCCCCAACAATGACAGTGACGGTAATATCAGCAGAAGCTAAGAGTATAGCTCGTAGCCTCAGCACCACTGGTACAGTCACAGCACGAGATTTAATCCCAGTTTTACCACAGACAAACGGTCTGCAAATCAAACAGGTACTAGTTAATGAAGGAGATACAGTCAAAGCCGGTCAATTACTAGCTGTTTTGGATGACTCTCTACTGCAAACCCAAATTAGCCAAGCAAAAGCAGATATAGAATCTAAACAGGCAGATGTGGCTTCTAATCAGGCAAATCTGGAAGCTAAAAAGGCTGATGTTGCTTCCAACCAAGCAGTAGTGCAACAAAAACGAGCCGATTTAGCTCAAGCCCAAGCTAAGTTAGAAGAAGCACAAAGCAATTATCAGCGCTATCAACAACTTGCAAGCGACGGTGCGATCTCTAAGCAAGAACTAGAAACGCGCGAGACTACTTTGAAAACAGCTAGAGAAGCAGTAACAGTAGCCGAAGAAAATATTCGTAGCGCCCAAGCAGATGTCAACAGCGCCAAAGCAGATGTCAATAGCGCTCAAGCAGGTATTAACAGCGCCCAAGCCAATGTTAAAAGTAATGCTGCCAAACTAGAACAGTTGAAAACTCAGCTAGCGCAAACCTTGTTACGTGCGCCCGTCTCAGGAACAATTGCCGAGAAACTAGCTAGAATCGGGGATGTTACTGGTGTGCCCCCCCAAACTCAAGTCGCAAATGTAGTAGGTGGGACACAAAAATTGTTTTCTATTATTCGCGATCGCAAATTGGAATTACAAGCACAAGTACCAGCAGTGGAACTGTCTCAAGTAAAAATTGGTGCAGTAGTCGAAATTACCTCGGATGTCGATAAACGCGTACGTTTACAAGGACAAGTGCAAGAAATAGAACCAATAGTTAACGACCAACGCCGGGAAGCAACGGTAAAAATTGACTTACCACCAACAAACTTGTTAAAACCAGGAATGTTTGCACAGGCAGCAGTAACAACTAATACAAGCACAGGCGTGATAGTACCACAAAAAGCAATCCTACCCCAACCAGACGGAAGTGCGATCGCCTTCACCTTATCGGGTGTAGACGTTGTACGTACTCGAAAAGTAGAACTAGGAGAAATCCTCAATGGTGACAAAGTAGAAATAAAAACAGGTTTGCAAGTAGGCGATCGCGTCGTAGTTGATGGTGCTGGATACCTCAAAGATGGTGACAAAGTCAAAGTGGTTGATGGTTAGTCGTTGATCGTTATTTGGAACAACCAACAACCAACAACCAACAACCAACAACCAACAAAAATCTATGTCCTTCAATCTTTCTGCTTGGTCAATTAAAAAACCTGTCCCCACAATAGTTTTATTTTTAATTTTGACTATAGTTGGTTGGTTTTCATTTACTTGGTTGGGAATTGATATCAACCCTAATATTGATTTACCAACAGTGCGAGTGACAGTCACTCAACCAGGTGCGGGACCTGCGGAACTGGAGTTCCAAGTTACTAAAAAAATTGAGGATGCGATCGCGAGTTTGGGAAACATAGATGAACTGCGATCCACCGTCACCGATGGTAATTCCAAGACTACAATTACCTTTGTATTAGGTACAAATACAGACCGCGCCACTAATGATGTTCGCAACGCCGTATCACAAATTCGTCAAAATTTACCCCAAGATATCAACGACCCTATCGTCGAACGTGTAGAGTTTTCTGGTGGGCCGATTATGTCCTACGCGGTGAAATCTGACCAGCGTTCTGTAGAAGAACTGAGTAACTTAGTTGACCAAAGCATCAGCCGTGCTTTGTTAGCTGTCAAAGGAGTAGCCCAAGTTAAGCGTGTCGGTGGAGTTGACCGTGAAGTTCGGATTAATTTAGAGCCAGACCGTTTACAATCCTTGGGAATTACCGCGACTCAAGTCAACGATCAAATTCGCGCCTTCAACATCAACTTACCAGGTGGACGTGCTGAAGTTGGTGGAAGCGAACAAAGTATTCGTACCTTGGGTAGCGCTAAGAGTGTAGATGTCTTGAAAACCTATGAAATTCTTCTACCTGGTGGTGGTTCTGTTCCCTTATCTAGTTTGGGAACGGTAGAAGATAGCTATGGTGATGTTCGACAAACCGCACAACTAGATAATAAACCCGTAGTAGCGTTCCAAATATTACGCAGTTCTGGCAGCGTCATGGTAACTGTAGAGGAAGGAGTCAAAACAGCAGTCAAGGAGCTAGAGAAAACACTGCCTTCTGACGTCAAACTGGAATTAATTTTTACCAGAGCCGATTTTGTTCGAGAATCATACAAAAGCACGATTGAAGAATTAATCCAAGCTTCTACACTTGCTGTTATTGTTATACTTATATTTTTACGTGATTGGCGAGCAACTTTAATTACAGCAGTTGCCTTACCTCTTTCCATAATTCCCACCTTTGCTGTCCAGTATGCCTTGGGTTATACCCTCAACAGCATGACCTTGTTGGCATTAGCACTAGCAGTGGGTAACTTAGTAGATGATGCTGTCGTCGAAATTGAAAACATGGAACGACACATGGCTATGGGAAAATCAGCTGGGGAAGCTGCTTTTGACTCATCTGACGAAGTAGGTTTAGCAGTTATCGCCAGTGCTGCAACCATCATAGCTGTATTTATGCCCGTCGCCTTCATGGGTGGTATTCCGGGTCAGTTTTTCCAACCCTTTGGCGTTACCGTGGCCGTTTCCACAATCTTCTCAACTTTGGTAGCTAGGATGGTGACACCCATGATGGGGGCGTATCTTCTCAAGGACAAAGGGGAGAATACAAAAGCTACTCATAACAATGGAACTAAGAGAGTTATAAGATTCTGGAATTTTAAATTCACACTCCCAACTCTGAGGACAAAAAGACAAGATAATTTTTCTTCCTCTCCCCAGACTCAGCGCACTCATCGCCGCTTCCAACCCTACAAATCTCTACTGCAATGGTCATTACGCCATAAGTTAACTACTTTGGGTATTGCTTTGGCTTTCTTCGTTGGTAGTGTGATGCTAGTTCCTTTTATTCCTAAAGGATTAATTGATGGTGGTGACATTGGTCTTTCTACCGTGAATGTCGAATTACCTCCCGGTTCTACTTTGGCTGATACCAACAAGGTAGTCACTCAACTGACTAATCTCATTAAGAAAGATCCATTAGTAGAATCAGTGTTTGCTTCACAAGAGGTCAACTCTGCAACTGTTTCGATTAACTTAATACCTAAAGAAGCAGGACGAAAAATTTCCCAATTCCAGTTTGAAAAACAAATACGTCCCCAGTTTCAGCAAGTTCCGGGGGCAAAAATCAGTTTTGAAAGTGCAGGGGCGGTTGGTGGTCGTAAAGATTTAACTATACTGTTGCAAAGTGAAAATCCCGAAACCCTTACTCAAACAGCCAATGCATTAGAAAAGCAAATGCGAACTGTTCCTGGGCTAGTGGAAGTATCTTCATCAGCAAGTTTAGTGAAACCAGAAATTGTTGTCATTCCCGATCCACAACGTGCCGCCGATTTAGGAGTAAGTGTAGAAGCGATCGCCCGTACTGCGTCTCTGGGAACCATTGGAGATAATCATGCTAATTTAGCTAAGTTTAATTTGAGCGATCGCCAAATTCCGATTCGTATTCAAATCGATCCTAAAGCCAGAGAAGATATCAACACGATCAAAAATCTCCAAGTTCCCACTCAAAATGGTAGCTTGGTTCCTCTAGTATCTGTAGCAGATATTACCTTTGGCAGTGGCCCCGCCACCATCAACCGCTATGATCGTTCTCGCCAAGTTTCCTTAGAAGGAAACTTGCAAGATACGAGCTTAGGAGATGCACTTCAAGCTGTGAATGCACTACCCGCTTTGCAAAACTTACCAGCAGGAGTCAAGCTGCAAAACTCTGGTGATGCCAAAATCATGGCAGAAATTTTTGCTCGCTTTGGTGGCGCATTAGCGCTGGCATTAATGTTTATTTATGCAATTCTGGTGCTGCTATATAATAATTTCTTACATCCTCTCACGATTATGGCAGCATTACCTTTTTGCTTGGGAGGGACACTGATAGGCTTATTGATTGCTCAAAAAGCTTTAGGGTTATATGCCTTGATTGGTATCGTGTTGCTGTTGGGTATCGTTACCAAAAACTCAATTCTGTTGGTAGATTACACGATTATTAATTTGCAGGAAGGGAAAACTCAGCGTCAAGCATTGATGGAAGCTGGTGTTTCGCGTCTGCGCCCAATTATGATGACTTCTCTAGCAACGATTGCTGGTACTCTTCCTCTAGCTTTGGGTGTAGGTGCGGGTGCAGAATATCGTCAACCGATGGGGATTGCTATTTTGGGAGGTTTCACAACTTCTACTCTGTTGACACTACTAGTTGTACCAGTTCTATTCAGCTACATTGATAATTTCCAAACCTGGATTATCAATATATTCAAGTATGGGTTTGGGAAAAAACCTCCACGTTCAGTAGTGATTGAGGATGAAGTTGTTACTCTGCCATCATCAAGCGAAGATCCACCACATCCATACTCAATCAGAAAATAGAAAAAACAAGAGCGAATATTAAGTATCGGCTACAAAAACAAAGCCTGCCTACACAAGCTACAATGTGATCCATCAATTCTAATTTGAAAAACTAGTAGTATAATGGCTTTTAGCTTGATTTATGCTAAATGCTATTCGCGGGTGTAATTCAGTGGTAGAATGTCACCTTCCCAAGGTGAACGTCGTGGGTTCGAGTCCCATCACCCGCTTATTAGTGGTCAGAAGTACAGAAGCGATCGCTTAAAGTTGTGGCCTGATCCGTATTATAGTGAGGCGATTAGCCTAATTTTTTACTCCTAAAAACTTTTCAAACATCCTCTAACCCAAATCACTCAATCTGTAGTTACTATTGGTTACGATTACTTGGATTTCATATATTAAATTTGGTCGGGTGTAAATGTCTGTCGGGTATCGTAAAAATCATATTATTGTTCCTATAAGTGTAAGCTTGACTTTATTGCTAGTCGGTTGCAACGACAGCAAAGCTTCCCAATGTCAGCGACTAATTAAGACTGTGAACGAGGGAAATTCTTTATTAGAAATCAATAAAGGTACTCAGGTTGCAACAAGCTTGAAACTAGCTAAGGATTTGCAAGCAGCAACCAAAAAAATTGAGCGACTAAACTTAAAAGATCCCAAGCTCAAAGAGTACCAGACTCGGTTTGTCAAAGTATTTACAACACTCAGTCAAAATATCAATAAAGCAGGTAAAGGGCTTAATACTGCAAAGCTAGCAAAAGCTTCAACATTTGGTAGACAACAAATACAAACATCCAGAAGTGAAATTGACAACGCCCTCAAAGCAGCCGAATTTTCTGGAAAACAATCAGATGTGCTAGCGGTACAAGTGAATAAATATTGTAGTCAGACTGAGTGAGGAGTAAACAACCAACTACCAACCACCAACCACCAACAACTTCCCTAACATCTACTTACAGACTGGGGATAGTATTTTGGTCGTGAGTATACATTTATAAGTATTGGGCTGGATTTTAATTTGGGATGACTGTAATGAATTCTTTTAGGAGTTTCCTACTGCTAGTTTCACTACTTACTACAGTAGTCGCCTGCGATCAAAATACTCGTGCTTCCGTGGATACTCCCACACCAATAGCGCAGAATTCTTCACAGTCTCAAAATGTTATCCCCACCAAACCACTCTCACCTCAACGCATCCGTATTAATCTTAAAAATTTACCAAAACCCTTCGCGACTAAAAGCGCTTCAAAATCACCTCAAGTTGTCTCAATTCCTGCTAACCCGACACTGCGAGTTCCACCTGGGTTTACAGTCAATGTCTTTGCGAAAGATTTAGAAGCACCCCGTTGGTTAGCCTTAACCCCCAATGGTGATGTGTTGGTGACTGAAACCAGACAAAACCGCATTCGCTTGCTGCGTGACACTAACGGTGATGGTGTCGCTGATGTGAAACATACTTTTGCTACTGCTAAAAACGGGTTGAATCGTCCTCTGGGTATGACTTTTGCAGCCAATTCTTTCTTTTTAGGTAACACCGATGCAGTGCTACGCTTTCCTTATACCCAAGGTCAGCAGGAACTTAATGGTAATGGTCAAAAAATAGCTGACATTCCTGCTAATGGCTACAATCAGCACTGGACACGTAACGTCATAGCCTCGCCTGATGGTAATAAACTATACGTTTCTATTGGTTCTGGTACAAACGTGGACGAGGAACCTTTACCACGAGCTTCTGTGCAGGTGATGAACTTGGATGGTTCCAATCAACAGACTTTTGCCTATGGTTTGCGTAACCCAGTTGGTTTAGATTTTCACCCCATTACCAAGCAACTTTATACTACCGTTAACGAAAGGGATGGTATCGGTGATGACTTAGTACCAGATTACCTGACACGTCTGCAACAGGGTCAATTCTACGGTTGGCCTTATGCATACCTAGCGCCCAACAATATTGACCCACGTCAAGCAAATAATGGTAAAAGTAAACGCCCGGATTTAGTCAAGACTACCACCACACCGGATGTCTTGTTTCAAGCCCATTCTGCGGCTTTGGGTTTGCAATTTTACGACGGACAAACTTTTCCTGAAAAATACCGCAATGGTGCTTTTGTTGCTTTTCGTGGTTCTTGGAATCGCGATCGCGGTACTGGTTATAAAATTGTTTTTGTTCCTTTTGATGCTCAAGGACGTCCGCAAGGATACTATGAAGACTTCCTCACCGGATTTCTACTAAACCCCAGTATTCCAAGAACTTGGGGGCGTCCCGTCGGTTTACTAACCTTACCAGACGGTAGTCTAATTTTTACAGAAGAAGCCAACAACCGAATTTATCGAATTCAGTACACTGGTTAGTGGTTGGTCATTGGTCATTGGTCATTGGTCATTAGACATCTCCAGAAATTAATTATGCATCAGCCAGAATCCTTGTAGAGACGCGCTGTTTGAAGCGTCTCTACATTAATTTTTTGGAGATGTCCATTGGTTATTCACCCCATCCTCCGTGTCTGCCGTGTCTGCCGTGTCTGCCGTGTCGCGATCAAAACCATCCTTCCTGTTCTAGGGTTTCAATCAATTGTAATCCTCGCGGATCGCCTACTCCCAAAAGTGCGGCTTTGGTGTCTTCTCGGACTCCCAAATCTTTGTCTTCGGCAAAAGCTTGAATTAATGCATCAATTGCAGTGGCATAAACAACGTTAGAAGGTAGTTCGCGACATAATTGTCCGATCGCCCAGGCGCTGTTACTCCGCACTGGTGGTACAGGGTCTTGTACCAAAGCTTCGATTAATGGTGGTATGGCCCTAACTACGGTTTCATAACCAATTTGCGCCATCTGTGCTAGGGAACTAGCAGCCCACAGTCTAACTGCGGAAATATCTGTTCTCAGGGTATCGGCTAGAGGTGCTAAACAACGGCGATCGCGGCAGTTACCCAAGGCCCAAACCACGCCTTTGCGTACGTACCCATTCCAATCTTGCCCTAGTTGAGTAATCAATGGTTCTACGGCGTCGGGGCTGGGGTTGCGTCCGAGTCCATAAGCCGCACTTACTCGTACTAGAGGGCAAGTATCAGTCAGCAAACTAATCAAATGAGGAATTGCCCGTGCATCTTCGATGTCACAGAAAGCACGTGCTGCCAGCATTCTTTGCTGGGGTTGGGGATGCTCTAATAGCGGTAGCATTTCCTCTGGATCGGGTTTTGGCACTTCTGACTCTGCGGTCAGTGGCTCCATTTTATCTAGAGGACTTTCTAGCTCCACTTCTGCATCAAGTAGGCTGAGGTCGTCTTCGTCATACATAAATAAAAAGTACCATTCCCTACTACCACTTACCAATTATTCAAAATATTAAAATTGAAAGTGCCAAAAAATTAAAGTCAAAAGAGTTTCTTCAACCACAAAGATTGAGTTTCGTAACCCAAGTGATTGTAAAGATTTAATGCAGCTTGGTTAGATTGAAACACCTGCAACCCGATTTGCTGATCGCCTCTTTTTTTTGCCCAGTCTTCTGCATAACGCATCAAAGCTGTTGCAATCCCTCGTCGTCGATGTTCTGGTACGACGTAGAGTAAAAAAATGTGAGCATGGCGATCGCCTGTAAGTTGGTCAATCGCATTACCCATCCACAGACAGGCTACTGGGGATGTGGGGGAGTGGGGGAATGATGATGTCTGTGCCTCCCCGTGTCCCAGTGTCCCCGTGTCTTTTTCGATTCCTAAAAAATCCACCCACCATAAAGGTGTTTGGCTAGAAAAGTATTGTTGTACTGTTTGTGCGAGATGGGAAAAATCCCCAGCAGGAAACATCCCTTGGTAAGTCAATTGCATGAACTTTACCAGCAATGCCCGATCTAAACTGGAGCCATAACGAATACAGTAACCTGGTAGCAGTTCCACAAATCAAACTTTAGTAGAATAATACCGGAACTGAGGACGATATGGGGAATAAAAAAGACACGCTTAATTTCTCTTTGTCTCCTACTCTCCCTATCCCTCCATTCTCCTCAACAGGTGCGGGTGCTGCCATATCCTCAGGTAAGAATATACGAGCACTGACTGCTACTAGCGCAAATAAAAATATCAACACTACGAGTAGAGGAGCTATGTATTGACGAAATATAGCCATTTTTGAGATATGAAGCTTAATTGAAGATTTATTAAATTAACATGATTCATTTTAGCGATGTTCAGGATGTTTAAGAGCAAATGCAACAGAAGGCAGTCTCAAGGAAAAAATTTCACCCCCAAGCATGAAAATTTGGCTTTCCCCCACAGCCATTTTGAGGACTCCTCCTACACCTTACATCCCCACACTCTTTACCTGCGATCGCGTTCTAAGTCCGCGATCGCTCTTTCCCAGTACCAACTTTCTGGCATTCCTGGATAGTCTTGTCTTGCTTGTTCGACAAGGCGTTCGGCGGCGGCGGTGTCACCGGCTACCATGGCAATTAGCTTATTTTTTAGACGGTTATCAGCTCCACGTGGGGTGGAAGGTCTGAGTGTCGGTTCGGTTGGTGAGTGTGTTACTGGCTCTGTTGCTGGCTGAGTTGCTGGCTGTGGGTTGCTAGCTTTGGCTCGGTTAGATTGCTTACGTAATTCCCAAAATAAAACATAATAAAGTGTGCCGAAAATCAAAATTAGACTGAATGTTCCCAGAAAAGTTAGGAGGTTGAGTCCTAGAAATCCTAAAACTAACTGGGAAAGCACGTAGCCAAGTAACAGTCCTGTAAATAACAGGATTGTTGTGGCAACAATAATTATTAGTTTTTGCCCCATAAATCTTCTTCCTCATCATCTAATCCTGGTCTGGGCATTGCTATAGGTTGAGGGTTCCAAGGAGCGAAAACAGGTAGCAGCAGTAACCCTGGCACGGCGGCAATAATACTAAGTAAGAAAAATGTAGACCAACCTGTGCTTTTGGCGATCGCTCCGGCTGGAGCAGCCAAAATATCGCGGCTAACGGCCATTAAACTGGAAAGCAATGCATACTGGGTGGCAGAAAATCGCTGGTCACAAAGACTCATCAAAAAAGCAACAAAGGCAGCTGTTCCCAATCCACCACAAAAGTTTTCGATGTTAATAGTCACCACAAGTAATTGGTAATTTTGAGTAAATTGCGGTTGGGCAAGTATAAAGTAAGCAAGGTTACTTAAAGCTTGCAACGCGCCAAAAACCCACAGTGAACGATTGATGCCTATTCTGCTTAAAACTAGACCACCAACAAGAGCACCAACAATAGTAGCAATTAATCCCATTCCTACCTGTATCGCCCCAATATCGGTTTTAGTGAAACCAATGGTGAGTAAAAAGGGTGTTGCCATATTACTCAGTAAAGCATCACCTAGTTTATATAAAGTGATAAACACCAGAATCAATAAGGCTTTGATAACTCCTTGGCGTTGAAAAAATTCTCCAAATGGTAGGATAACTGCTTCAGCTAAAGAAGCGGGAGGGCTAATTTGTTGTGGTTCTGGTGCGATTAAAACACCAAAAATCCCAATCATCATCATTCCTGCCATAAACAAATATACCGAAGACCAAGGCATCCTATCAGCTAATATTAATCCTAAAGAACCAGCAACTAATAGCGCAATTCGATAACCTAAAATAAAAATTGCTGCTCCAGCGCCCATTTCTAATTCTGTGAGAACATCGGTGCGGTAAGCATCAGCAGCAATATCTTGAGTTGCACTCAAAAAAGCAATAATTATAGCATTGATACCTAAAAGCTGTAACGCTTGTTTGGGCTGTTGAAAAGCCATAAAGGCGATCGCTACGATCAAAGCGATCTGCATCACAATCAACCAACCTCGCCGTCGTCCCAAAAATGGCGGTGTAAACCGATCTAAAAACGGAGACCAAAGAAACTTTAACGAGTAAGGTAATGCAGCAAGGCTTAACCAGCCAATCGCCGCCAAATCAACCTGTTCTTGAGTCATCCAGGCTTTGAGGTTATTCCCAATTAATAATAGGGGCAAACCTGATGCAAAACCTAGCAATAATAAAGCCGCCATCTTGCGGCTTTCAAATACCTTAAGCAGAGATTGAATTTGTTGCACAGTATTTTGTACGTTTATCAGGAATGAGAATTTTTGGATTTTGGACTTTGTCGTGAGCCTTAGCCGAACGATTGTGGATGGATTCCACATAATGAATTCGGGGAATTTTAGCATATCTTACTCCTCATTACCCCTTATCCCCAGAGGGGACACCATCTTCTTCAATCCCTAATCTTCAATCCCTAATCCCCAATCCCCAATTCAAAAACCTGATGTCCTCTAATTTCTACCCCATGTTCAGCAAGACATTTTGCCCAACCTTCACGAGTACCAATATCACTTTTGTGTTTGAGTAATCCTAATTCAATTTCTTTTTGGGTGAGTTGATAAAATTCTTCGTAGAGATGATAATCAGAGGTCACAAATGTTTCTTTACGGTGGAGTATAGGTGGATTTGCTCTGTTGGCATAGTCTCGGTGAGTTATGTATAAAGTTTTTAAGTCAATTACAACACTTGCTTTTAAAGCTGGATGAGGATCAGTATCAAATTCTGGGTAAAGCAGATAAGAAATTTGTGATTTTTCAGTATCAAATTTAATTAGTGTGGCATCATCAACACGTCCGATAGTGCGGCTAGCGCAACCTTCGTATATTCTTAGCAAAGCATCAAGTTCACACAAAGCAGAAACGTGAACATATAAAGCACTACGTGTACGTTTACCAATTTTGCTTTTTTCGCAAACAGCTTTTACTACCCCCAATTTTCCTAAGCTAAACAGCTTCGCATCAGCAACTTCACAAGCTTCCTCATAGGAACCAAAAAAGGCTTTAATGTCGTGGCGCATTTCTGGTGATAGCTTGTGCCATGAGGGGCGAGTTTCAAAATGGGTCAAAGCGAGATAAACTTGAATGTCAAGAGAACGACGATAAGCGATCGCATCCCATTCGGCTTCGTCCGTGGCTTGTAAAACCACAGCAAAAGCTCGACGGAAGTTACCAAATTCTTTTAATAATTCCTGTTCATTTTCTAATTCGCCTTTGACTGGTAGTCTCCCACGTTGAGCATGAAAATCCATTAACGGCTGAAGCATATCTTGGTAATCTTCAAACCGTTTAACTGGAATGCGGACTCTGGGTGTAGAGTTTTTAGAGAAGAAGCGTAAGGCTTTGTAAGCTTCTTTTTCAGCTTCATCTCTAAACACAAAGTAGATACCCAGCGCTACTGGTACAGCATCAACATTTAGTGTTTCATCAATGTATTTTTTGAGTTCTTCTTGCTGGTAATATTTCTGAAACGTGTTATTGCGAGTGACAACACCATCGCCATAAGGTATGGGATTACGGCTCGGAGCATTAACTAGGACTTGAGCAGCAACAATTAATACTTTGCGAGCAAGTGACCAAGCTGCCACAAGGGCTTGATGGCGTTCCTCTGTATCTTCAATCACATTCAGGATGTAGCCCAAATTGACGATATCAGCAGGAGTGCGATCGCGATCAGGAAAATAATAAGGGTCCCAACCAGAACTTGTGTAACCCAAATTGGCAATGCGATCGACATCACCTCCGTATCCACAGCCATAGTCAAAAAACGTAGTTTCTTTGTTTAGAATAGACCACTCGATAGCCAATCGCACGGGGCGAGACAAATCAACGCGGAATATCGCAGCTCTATGGCGTTCAATTTCGATGTAGCTCTCGGACATTAGAGCAATTAAATTTGTTTTGTTGGTAGTTGGTTGTTGTTAGTTGGTTGGAAAAATCCAGACAACCAACTAACAACCACCAACAAAGAACTAAACTTATAATTTCAATTCTTGGTAGCTATTCAATCAAATCTTCAATTTTCTTGATATTTGGATCACCAGCTAAATATCCAATCCCACGATGTAAATGCAGGCGAAATTGGGTAGCCAGGGTTTCTTAGTCTGTACCATAACCGTCGTTGTAACAGCGTTGCTTGAGTGCTATTAACAGGATATCAGACATTTCGTCACTAAAGACGCGCTAGCGGCTTCCGGAACGGTAGACACTTGCAGCTACTATAAGTTTGCCACCTGATATACTCTTTTCTATACAAGATAACTGGAACTATTGTTTTTAAATTTGAACTCACTTAACCACTAACCATAATTTCAATTCTTGGTCGCTAATTCAATCAAATCTTCAATTTTCTTGATATTTGGATCACCAGCTAAATATCCAATCCCACGATGTAAATGCAGGCGAAATTGGGTAGCTAGGGTTTCTTTGTCTGTACCATAACCGTCGTTGTAACAGCGTTGTTTCAGTGCTATTAACAGCATATCAGACATTTCGCCACCAAAGACGCGCCAAGTCATCTCGACGTTACTATCTTGGGGAATTGGGACTGGGGAAGGTGCAGTGGGCTCAGCAAGGGAACGACAAAATCCCCAACGACAGAGGATATTCCATTGGTCAATTTTAGTATTGCGTTTGAGTTTGGTTAGTTGTTCTTTGGCTGTTTGAGATAATTTAATGCGTTCGATAGGAGGTTCCATACATTCAGACACAAAAAATTGAATTCATAACTTATTATTCACATTTAACATTTAATAGTATAGAAATATTAAAATTGATGCCACAATATTTACTCATTTGATTTAGTATCTCAAACATCCCGGCTGAAAAGCGATGTTTACAAGATATAATAATTTTAACAGTTTGCGGGTTGGTGAGACTAAGAATAGGTAGTTTGGTTTTAGCTGTTAATTAAAGTAGAAAATAGTAGCGATCGCATATAATTGTCAAACTGTATTTTTCTGGTCTAAACTATCAGTAACGGTATCAAACCCTAATTATTACGTTGAAAGAGAATCTGCAAGGATTGGTCTCAAAGCCTTGTAAATCCTGGCTTACAAGTTTTAGAACGGGTCTAATGGGAAAGCTGCGCTATACCTTGAGGGTTTAGCGCGGCTTCAATCACGCTACTAACCCTGAACGCAGGGCGCGAACAGCAGCTTGGGTGCGGTCATCAGCACAGAGTTTATTTAAGATATTACGAACGTGGGTTTTAACGGTTCCAACTGTAATATAAAGTTTTTCAGCGATTTGCCCATTACTACATCCACCCACAATCAGCTCAAGAATTTCTAATTCTCGTTGAGTTAAAGGATAAGTTTCTAATACCTGCTCGTATTCTGGTGCTAGAGCATCTATTTTTACTGTTTTAGGCTTATCAACGGGCTGATTTTCCGGAAAAACTTGTCGCATTTGTTGTAATACGACGTTGGCGATCGCCGGATCGATCCAGGAGTTACCTTCGTATGTTGCTTGAATTGCTTCTGTTAATCTCTCGATGCTTGTATCTTTCATGTAGTAAGAATCAGCACCAGCAGCAAAAGCTGCAAGTACTGTATCATCTGAGTGTTCCATTGTCAGGATGAGAATTTTAGTTGTCAGATCTCCTGTCTCAGTTTGCCACTGTCTAAATCTGCGAGTGAGTTCAATACCATCCATGTCTGGCAAACCTATATCTACCACAGCTACATCCGGCTTGGCAGTTTCCAAAAGTTTCAGACCCTTAGTAGCATTTGCAGCTTCACCGATAACTCTAACTGTACTGTCGGTCTGTAATGCTGCTTTTAGTCCCATTCTTGTCAGATCATGGTCTTCAATTAATACAATACTAATTTCGCTCATCGCTACTTAATACTCTCTACTAATTCCATCTATCGTCAGCCGACATTTAGTGATTTGTTTTTTGTATTTTACAAAACCTAAGATAGATGATCTTTTAATAAATTTGCATCCACCAATAGAAATAATCATTTCCAGGTTTGTTACTCACGTACTATGTGAAAATCTAGCCAAAGATATATAGGTGAACTACTGAGGAATTGAGAATTAGGAATTGGAAAGAGCGAATTTTCCACATGTCCCTTGTCCTAAGCCCAAGATGATGGGCGAAGATTCTGAACACCTAAGCCTCAGCCACGCTTTGGGGGCTTCGCGTTGCCATCTTGTGTGATTTTCAAACACTAAAACAGAGTGCGATCGCCCTCAACTCTCAACTTGGCGCACGTACTACCTTCCGCTTGACTTGGTATAATCAAGCGAAAGAATAACGATGTTGAAGATTTTCGTTTCATAGCAAAACTTTATCACAACTCTGACCAATGACTGAAGACGTTATTCAGCAAGTCAATCTACAATTGGATTGAAATGATCTGTGGAGTATTTTTTACTAATAGTTTTGATTTAGATTTGTTCTCGTTTAAGTTATAACTGAGGTGAAAGGCGGATAAGCAATTAAAAATATACAAAAACATCACAATCAGGCATTGCGGCTAGTAGTTGTGGCCAAAAAAAAGTGTATAGCAGCTTAGTTTTCTGTCGCATAAATATTGATTTAGGAATCTAACTTTTTGCTGATTAATAAATTTTAATAAGTATTAATATTTTTTGTAATTAGCTATCAGTCCGACTCTGTTACTCTAGTCAAAAGGGTCAAGTTAGGATACAAATGATTCAATTTTAACCAAGTGATGAGGCCAAGAGTGATTAACATATTGCTAGTGGAGGATGATGAAGTTGATGTCATGAATGTCAAACGGGCATTCAAAAAAGTTAATATTACTAATCCATTACACCTTGCCACTAATGGTATAGAAGCACTAGCAATGCTACGTAGTATTAATGGCAAACCTCCTGAGGTTCCTAATGAGCGACGTTTGATATTGCTGGATCTGAATATGCCTAAAATGGGTGGGATCGAATTTCTCCAAAAATTACGCTCTGATCCACAACTAAGACTAACTCCTGTGGTGGTAATGACAACTTCTAATCAAGATAAGGACAGAGTAGAAGCTTATAACTTGAATGTCGCTGGTTATTTGGTTAAGCCTGTTACATTTAATAATTTTATTGAACTCATGACAACACTCAATAGATATTGGGCGTTATGCGAAATGCCTTAATTAGTCAATAGTTTAGTATCTCACAACTAACCACTAACAACTAACCACTAACAACTAACTAAAAAACTATCTAAATGGCTAGAAAAATCCAATGTTATACGAGAAGCTGTATATATAAGAGCAAGAATGAAAAGCGATGGAAGAAACGCTAAAAATATTAGTTATAGATGATGATGAAGTAGACCGCATGGTCGTCCGGCGAACTTTTAAAGCAGCTGGGATAGGTGTACAACTGTTTGAAGTCGATGACGCTAGAAGTGCGATCGCTCATTTGCAAGATAATTCTTTTGACTGCGTTTTTCTCGATTATCGCTTACCAGATCAAGATGGTTTAACCTTGATCAACGATATACGTTCTCGTAACATAAAAGTGCCTTTAGTAGTCCTTAGCGCACAAGGGGACGAACAAATAGCCGTTGAGTTGATGAAAGCTGGTGCTGTAGACTATCTCTCCAAATCAAGAGTCTCACCAGTAACACTGACACAAGTTTTACGAAATGCTATTCGAGTTTACCGAGCAGAAATGCAAGTAGCTTTGGTAAACCAACAACTTCGAGAAAGTAATGAATTGCTAATTCGTAAAAATCAAGAATTGAAAGCACAACAACAACAAATAGAACTACAAAACCTCAAGCTAAAAGAAGCATCAGTACTCAAATCGCATTTTTTGGCGACAATATCTCATGAACTGCGGACACCGATGAATGCTATTATTGGCTTCTCTCAACTATTACTGCGCCCCAAAAGCGGCAACTTGCCACTTCAACAAAGAGATATGGTGGAACGTATCCTCAATAATGGCAAGCATTTGTTAATGTTATTAAATGAAGTTCTGGATTTTTCTAAACTGGAAGCTGGTCGATTAAGCCTGAAACCAGAAATATTCGATTTATCACAGGTAGTTAAAGCCACTGTTGCTGAAACATCCTCTTTAGCAGAGGCAAAAAAACTTTCTGTACAGGTTCAAAATAACTTACAAAATAGTATGGTATTTAATGACCCTGTCCGTATGCGACAAATTTTAATGAATCTGCTCTCGAATGCAATAAAATTTACAGAATCCGGTAGTATCGGTGTAGATGTAAAAGAGCTGCCAGATCATCAAATAGAAATTGCTGTTTGGGATACAGGTATTGGTATTTCTCCCTCAGATTTAAAACATATTTTTGAAGCTTTCCGACAACTTGATCAGAGTCTAACTCGCAAATATCCTGGTACAGGTCTTGGTTTGCCAATTGTAGATGCACTAGTCCAAATGATGGGGGGCAAAATCACTATCGAAAGCCAATTGAATCAAGGTTCAGTGTTTCGGATAGCAATACCACGCCAATTTTCATCATCTAAACAACAAAATCAAGATGGAACATCAAAAATTTCATCAAAAATTTCTCAGGAATTACCATCAAAAAAGACTTCAACTAAACACTTAGAGTTACTGCATTTGGTACAGGAGCAAGTGCAACAAGTACCAAGAGAAATAACAATGTAATCTTTGTTAGTTGTTAGTTGTTAGTTGTTAGTTGTTAGTTGTTAGTTGGTAGTTGTTAGTTGTTAGTTGTTAGTTGTTAGTTGTTAGTTGTTAGTTGTTAGTTGTTAGTTGTTAGTTGGTAGTTGTTAGTTGTTAGTTGTTAGTTGTTAGTTGTTAGTTGTTAGATATTTGCTTGCTTAAACCAACAACTCACAAATGACTACAATATTGTTTTCATCAAGATTATTTATAAATATAATATGTTTTCAGCTCTAGAGAAGAAAGTAGAAAAAATTCTTGCTGTTGATGATACTCCTGACAATCTATTTTTACTACAGACAATCTTAGAAATTGAGGGGTATGAAGTTGATTTAGTGTCAGATGGCGCAAGCGCTTTAAAGCAAGTTGAAGAATCTCCCCCAGATTTGATCTTACTAGATGTGATGATGCCAGGATTAGATGGCTATGAAGTCACACAACGCATCCGTAATCACCCTTTTATAGAGTACATCCCCATTTTGTTATTGACAGCCTTTCATGATGTGAGCGTTGTGGAAGGTTTAGATGCAGGTGCAGACGACTTTATCCGCAAGCCATTTGATCAAGATGAACTATTAGCAAGAGTGCGATCGCTACTACGACTTAAGCATAGTCTTGATGAACAAAGAAAATTATTTAGCCAGCAGGAAGACTTTGTCTCACGTTTGACTCATGACTTACGAACTCCTTTAGTTGCTGCTGACAGAATGCTAAATTTATTTCAGCAGGAAAGATTTTGCAAGGTTTCGCCAGACATGAAACAGGCGATCGCAGCAATGATTCGCAGTAACCAAAACTTGTTGGATATGGTTAACACATTGCTAGAAGTTCATCGCTTGGAAGCAGGTAAAAAGACAATGCAATTTGAAAGCTGCGATGTTTGTGAAATCGCAACAGAAGTGGTTCAAGAATTAATTCCACTCGCAGATGAAAAAGAAATACTCCTCCAAGTAGATGTTAGTCAATTAGATCAACAGAATCAAAATGATTGCATTGTTTTGGGCGATCGTCTAGAACTACGACGGTTAATCAATAATTTAGTTGGAAATGCGATTAAATTTACAGATACAGGTAGTATAAACGTTCTGATTTCCACCACTCCTCCATCTTCTATCGACAAAGGACAAATCAAGATAGAAGTAGAAGACACCGGATATGGAATTTCTGCTGATGATCTACCAACACTATTTGAACGATTTCGCCAAGGTAAAAACAAACGTGCTGGTAGTGGTTTGGGATTACATCTATCACGTTGCATTGTTGAGTTTCACGGAGGAACAATCGAAGCCACTTCTCAATTGGGTAAAGGTAGTGTTTTTACAGTACATTTACCAATAAATTAAGGTTCTTCAGTTTTCAATACTGCAAGGGGTAAGCTGATGTGCATTTAAACTGGGATTTTTGAGAGTTACACTCTTTGCTGTGTCGAGATTGCTCGCTTGATTTAAATGCTGAACAGCTTAGGATTTTTCGTCATTATTTTGGGCATGTAGAGACGTTGCAGTGCAACATCTCTACAGGGTTTAAATGTCAATCTATTTGTCTGATCCGAGCAGTATTGGTTCATTTGTATCTTTTGCTGCCCAGAGTTGTGCGTGCGTAAAGAAACGTTATATTAAGCTTTTATAAACCTGTTTTTTGCTTTATTGAAAATATTTTCAGCGTACTTATAAAATTAGCTTATGTATTGTTCGGCGTGATCTATACCACGAAATTATTTCTGGCACAACAAGGAAATGCGTTTTTATCAATAAACAGATGCGTTTTGAGAAAGAAAAAAACGACGTTTCTCAAGAACTGGAATTTTCAATCAGCGAGCAAAATATTTCTGTACGGAGAGTAAAGTAAAGATTATGTTAATTTTACGAGGTATTAGATTTTACATCAGGTTACATTTTTAAGATTTGGTTAAGATGTTTAGACGACCTTGGGTTAGTGATAAATAAATAATTAGCTTAAAGAAGCAAAAAGAAACACCAAAAAAAGGATTAATAGGATCGACTTTTCCAGAATTTCGTCAATTAGGTGTTCTATTTGTTAATACTGCATCCATCAATTCAAATACTGCATCTTTGGCCTTCCCCAAACAATCGTAGATAGCTTGGCGGAATTTTTCTAGCGGGACTTAGACAAAAAACAACGAGAAAAAAGCCTCAAATCTAATTAGGGTAAGGGATATACCTCAAACCCCAAAAAATCGCTGAAACCCAGATATATCAATCAAACAACTAAATCGAGGTTAAATGATTACTGTATATGGCTTTGAGGCTTTTTTGAACACGAAAAATGTCTAAGTCCCGCTAGTTGTGTCAGGATCATCACGTCAATGATTTATCGATTACTTTCATTGACTTTACGGCAGTCAGTGTTACTGCTGACTGCTTTGTTAGGATGGTGAACTGAAAATACTTCATTAGGATGGTGAACTGAAAAATTTTTGCCCCTATTCTATTATTTAGTAGAGCAAGCTTATGAATTATCTATAAGCCAATCTACCTCAATTTTTTCAGGTTACACTGCTGGTGATAACTCAAAAAATGAGGCATTAATTCATCACTTAAAATCCTTTTTATACGTCAGTTGCTTGTTATTTTTTGGTTTTGAACTACTCACAAATAACAAATGACTAATGACTCTTGATACTTAATGAATTGCTATACTTGTTGACTCATTACTAGTGGTCTATATCTTTGTGAACAAAAATATATGGCAGAATCAATTCCAACTCGTGGTCAAGTAGAACGCACATTAGCACAACGTATACAGGCTTTATACCGTCAACAACTCGGACATCAGCCTAGCAAAGTAACTTCTCGCCTTTCAGAGCAAAATCTAGTGATTGTAATTGAAAATTCTATTACACCACCAGAACAGTTGTTGGCTCAAACAGGTAGACAAGAATTAGCTGAACAAGTTCGTTCAGATTTAGATGAAGCTATTCGGCCCCAATTAAAAGAATTAATTGAGGAAATTTTGCATATCTCCATAGTAGAGATACTAAGCGATGCGACTCTAGAAACTGGCCGTTCAGGGATTATTGTTATTTTATCCGAAGTACCTGATTTTCCTAATTCTGTTTCTAGCTCTAAAATGAAAAAGAAAGCCTCATAAACAACAAATTAACCTAATTTGCCTTCATCTACTTAGTTATTAATACAAGTCCACAGCTGACTTCTGTTTTAATTTGTCTCCAAGATGACGGGAAACTATATTTTCTAGATCTTCAATCATGTAAGGCTTACTGATGTAATCGTCAAAGCCAGCCCTGAGAATACGCTCTCTATCGTCTAGACTCGCTAAAGCTGTCACCGCAACAACATTTATATGATGTGTTAACGGTTCTTGTTTTAAGCTCCGTACCACATCAATACCACTGATTGCAGGTAACAAAATATCTAACAGGATCAAGTCTGGTTGATGCTCTTTAGCTACCAATACTGTTGTCGAACTATCGCTCTGACAAATCAGCCTACAGCCAAATGACTCCAAAGTATAGCTCATTAATAGCAAGTTATCATCATTATCTTCCACTACTAATATCAATGGCGGTTGGAAAATTTGTCTATTTTCGTCAGCCATAAACACTTGTTGTGCCAGTTTCATTACTTCTCCAGGCAATCTCATGTGTATTCGTCGCTCCTCCTGAACGAACTGACGAGGCATTCCCAGAGCGATTGAACAACGCTCATTCAAGACTGGCTCGTTTATCAACCTTATCAAGTCGATACTCTTTGCCCTAAGCAACAAACTATATAGAGGAAAAAGTTTATCAAGCTGAAAGAATTTAGCTATACATTAATGATTATAAACAAAATAAAGAAATTATTTAGCAAATAGATTATAAGTAATTAATATAGTTAAAATTATTTTGATAAAAATTCTCTAATGTTGCGGTTGAGCCAGTACATATACTATATATAACAATCCTATATGCCTATTTGTGTGGCGGCGATCGCTCAGATGCACAATTAAACTAGTACTCTGACAAGTCAACTTTGAGGGGTTTGTAGTAAGGACTTTAGTCCTCTATGAGCGCTTTACGCGCAGCGTGAGCGCACCTAAAGCGCTGACTACGAACCCAGCACAGTTAGTGTGGTGGAGTAGTACTAGGGTAACCGATAAGAACACAGGGCTATTTCATTCTAGATAATATAAACCGCCCTGAACTTTAGTTCAGGGCTGCTGCATAGCTTAAGTCCGTTTTAACGGACTAAATTCCCACTAAACAGTCGGTTTGAACCACTTTTGCAGCCCGAGGCGGGCTGCATGAGAATGAAATAGCTCTGTATAAGAACATTTTGTAGAGACTTGATAACCATAATATCTCTGCTGATTTTTGAGCGAGTACAAAACATCAAATTGCAAATCTAAAAAAACTTCCTTATTACCCCTTGACTTTTTTTGTAGTGCAATTGTAGTATATAAATAACAACAAACAAGTTAAACAATCACAAAGAGTCTTACCTCCCAAAAAAATATATCTAAAGGAGGTTTTAGTATGGTTCATATTCGCTTTGAAGGTCGTTCCTATGATGTAAGCGAGTCGCAACTGGGTTTAACAGCTAACATGAATGAAACAGCTATTAAGCAGCGACTAGCCCAACATTTTGAGGTACAGTTAAACCGCTTTGAATCTTACGTAATTGATCGTAGACCAAGTGGGGATTTAATAGTAAGACCAGAAGCCGTTTACGGATAAAAAATAACTTTTTGTTCCGCATCCTAACAGGTGAAGCTTACATACAATCAACTTCTTGCGAAGTTGATTTATTTGCCAAGTTATGCAAGATAAAATTATTCCCAATAATTAAATAATTCACTCCGCGCCCTAACAGGAAAAGCTTACATACTAGCCAAATGGAAAAGGCGCTTGATCTAGGCTCAGGATAATGTAGGTTCAATTCCTACGTATGAACGAACAGCTTTTTCAACTTGCGCGGACTGACCTATAAATTTAACATTTCGACCCAGTCTTCTAAAAATAAATCAAGAGTATTATGCAGCGATTTAATAAATTAAGTAAATCAAACATGAGCCAGAAATAATAGGAACAAACTTGCTCTAAAATCATCAATAATGAGTGATGAAAACGGCAAATACCAGACAATTAATGAAATTGAAAATCTTGTAACTGCATTCCAAAATTGCACCTTACCACGATGTCAGTGGAATCATATTGCACATTTGACCGTAGCATTATATTACCTCATATATTACGGAGAAAAACCAGCAGCCGAACGCATTCGCCAAGATATCCAGCGCTACAACGCAGCTATGGGTATCCAAACCACCAAAGATAGTGGTTATCACGAAACTCTCACTCGGTTCTGGGTTTATATGGTGCATCATTATTTATCGATTAACCAACAGCAAGTCTCTTTATTGCAGCTAACTAACGGACTCATTGATAGTTACGGTAATAAGCATCTACCACTGCAATACTACAGCCAGGATTTGTTGATGTCCTGGGAAGCGAGAAATAGCTGGGTTGAACCAGATTTACAACATTTTGATGTTTTTTAGTAATTGTTGCCGTACCCTAATCGCGGAAGCTTACATACTTCTAAATATAAGCAAAAAACAGAGTCTACGTCTGAAGCCGTCTTCAGGCTTATGCTTCCTCTACTTGTGCGGCAATTTTAATACTAAGTCTAGATGTATAATTTGACATCCAGGCTTCTTGCAGTTATAACAGTAGTTGTCACCGCGCCCTCACAGAAAAAGCTTACATACTAGCTCAATTGGTAGAGCAGTCGGCTATTAACCGATGGGTAACAGGTTCAATTCCTGTGTATAAACCAACAGCTTTCTCAACTTGCGCGGTGATTTTATTCACCTCGTAGCGTGTGACAACTAAACTCCACGGTTTTAGATTTTGGTCGCAATTAAAAAATCCCAAATCCCAAATCTAAAATCCAAAATTCTTAATGGAGGTAGTACCCATGCAAACAGCAGAACGCGATTTGCGTTTAGAACTTCTCAACAGCTTGCTAACTACGCCTCACCGCGAGTTGGAGAAGGTAGCAGAATTCCACAAGTTAATCATAGAACTTGACCCCATTTTCTACGGACACCTGGCTGTATGGTATCAAAGCAACGGTGATGTCCGCGATCATAAGGAAGTCTTTTTGGGACATCTGCTGACAAGCAATGTGACTGCACACCGTGATGCTGGTTTTATATTGCTGCAAGAGTTTCCACCTTATCAAGTGGCGCGGATTGTGGACTTTATGAAGCAGCAACGCGGTAAAGTTCCCCGTTCTGCACGTACTGCTGTGCAACGCTATTTGCGATCGCGAGAACTAAAACCCCAGTTTTTTGATCGGGCTGCTTTACGGGGACGTAAGGCTATGAAGCACCTCTATGCAACTTTGCATATTAAACCAAGTATGCGTGCAGATGCGGTGCTGTTCAAAGATACACCACCAGAAGATAGTTTGGCTTATATTCTCAAACAATTGGCAAAAGCAGAAACAACATCTGCACAAGCAGCTTTAATTGTTGAGCATAACATTCCTTACACTATTGCCATTGGTGCAGTTAAGCAACTCACTCCAACTGTTTTAGTGGCGTTGATTAACTCCATGTCACCGCAAGAGGTAATTAACAACCTCAAATCTCTGAAGCAACGCGGTGCGATGGATCACCCCGAAGTCAAGGCGTTGATTGATGGGAAGTTAGAACAAGCGGCTAAGAGTGACAGGATATCTGCGTTCAAAGCCACAGTCGCAGCTGATGTCACCCAACTGGATACAGAAACTGCTGCACGACTGGAAAAAGTAGCCAACGAACAAGTTAAAAAGCGCGGTACAATTGCCAAGCCGACAGCTTTGTTGGTTGATAAGTCTGGAAGTATGGATGTAGCGCTAGAAGTTGGTAAGCAAATAGCTGCCTTGATTTCTGGTATTACTGAAGCAAACTTGTTTGTTTATGCTTTCGACACCATTGCTTATCCAGTCAAAGCCACTGGTAGTCAACTATCAGACTGGGAAAAGGCATTTCGGCATATTTTCCCCAACGGTGGAACCAGTATTGGTGCGGGACTAGAAACCATGCGCCTGAAAAAGCAGGTGGTAGAACAAATTATCATCGTCACCGACGAAGGTGAAAACACCCAACCATACTTTGCTGCTACTTATCAAGCTTATCAGCGCGATTTAGGGGTGATGCCGAATGTGATTATTGTCAGAGTTGGAGGGTGGTGTGATTACATTGAACGCAATTTGAAGGAGAAACAAATACCTGTGGACACCTTCACTTTCGCGGGAGACTACTACTCTTTGCCAAATTTGGTTCCGTTGTTGTCTCGTCCATCCCGACTAGAATTGCTGATGGAGATTTTAGATACAGTGCTACCTGTGCGGGATGACAAGTAAATCAATATCTAGCGGCATAGCCGCTAGATATTAACTCAGTTATTGTTTATACTAAATTTATCAAGATTAAGAGCGGAAACGTTTCTTATACCGCCGGGAATTAGCAACTGCTTTAGCTTTCCGCTTGTTTTTCTCAAGAGGAGTTTCAAAGTGACGATGTTTCTTTAAGTCAGGCATAATTCCCGCCTTGGAAACTTGGCGTTTAAATCGACGTAAAGCTGACTCAAGTGCTTCGTTTTCGCCCACTACTATTTGGGTCATTCTATCTCCTACTTAGATATTAATACTGGATAGCGATCAGGGAATGGTTTATACTGTTTCACTATAATATCTGATGCATTTGGCGACCAGACAAAGAGGACAAGGAAGAAAAAGGTAAGGATTTGTATCGAGAATTTTGTGAAATGCTATAACAATGTTTCCTTGTTTACCTCAAAACCGAAAATGCGCCACTCAAATGTACTTTCGCTTCGTCAATCCAGTCAACTGAGAACAAAAATGGGCAGACTCCCAGCCTGCCCAAGAGACTTAAAAGTTAAACTTTGTTTTCAAAGCTTAGTAACGACGGGAGTATCCTCCGCCGTTATTTCCCCCACGTCTACCACCACCACCACCAAAGGAACCTCCCTCTGATTTAGGTCTTGCTTTATTAACTTTCAGACTACGACCCATCCATTCGGCAGTATCAAGCGCTTCAATTGCCGCAGCTTCTTCTGCTTCTGATCCCATTTCTACAAAGGCGAATCCTCGCACACGACCTGTTTCGCGGTCTACAGGTAATTGAACGCTTTTAACCGTTCCATACTCTGAGAAAACCTGCTTGAGGTCATCTTGTTCAACCTCATAGGAAAGGTTACCAACGTAAATCGACATAAAACATCTCCAGAATCACATGGCGTAGAGTTTTAGATCCGGAGAAGTCTGTAATATAAGTACAAATAAAAACAAACCGCACAACCGAATTTAAACTTCAGTTTATAGTTTATCACAAATTTGTAAGATTCAAGCAAGTTAATTAATATTCAAAATGCTATCAAACCTCTTAATTCTGTTGACTTGTGCTTTGTTGTAGATACAATCGATAGACAGTATGGGTAGTTTTATTTAGATGCCATCAAGGTGCTGTCATATCATGTCCGGCTAATCTGTTTATATTTCCACTGCTTACGACCAAGTCTAAAGACCAATGACGAGCTTTCATCACTTTCATCACAGCTAGCGATCGCTTTATGTATCTAAAGTAAGTCGGCGGAAATAAACATAACTATTTATTACGAAAAGTAAACCTGCCTAAACCTTTTGGTGTTAGGAACTAACACTTCTGACTTGAAAGAGGGTGTAGGGGTGTAAGGGTTTAGGGGTGTAGGAGAAAAAACCTCTTTCATCTTTGCTGATGAAACTTGTTTCATTGGGACTGCCCAAGGAAGGGACGTAAGACCAAAGTCTTCTGGACGTAAAAAATCCACGAAGTCTGAGGCAATCCCCAATGAGTTGGGAAGCCTACACCGTACCGAAGGTACAGTGTAGGTAGTTCACTTACACTTTTTCAGCCTCAATACTAAGCAATTGCATCTGCATCATTTCTCGATCCAACATGGCAAATAGCAACCTATCTTGCCATTCTCCTCTAGTCCATTCGTACTCTCGCAGATAACCCTCCTGTCGCATCCCTATTTTAATCAACACTCGCATCGAAGCTTTGTTTTTGGGATGACACAAGGCGAAAATACGATGTAAACTTAGTTGCTTAAAACCAAATTCGAGTAATTTCCGTGCGACTTCCGTTGCATATCCTTCTCCCCAAAATTCCTTAGTCAAGGAGTATCCAATCGAACCTTCTTGCTTGTTGCGATCAGTTATAGAAATGCGACAAGAACCTATTACTTGTTTATCTGCTTTTAATGCGATCGCAAATGTAAAATGCTCACGTATTTTCTTGCGCCGCATTTTTATCTCTGTATGCAAATAGTTTTTAGTATCTTCTTCGCTATTGGGGCCGAAGGGCAAATAGCGAACCACTTCTAGATCACAAGCGTATGCATGTACTGCTGGCAAATCTGATTCTACAAAGTCTCGAAGGATTAAACGTTGGGTTTCTAAAGGTGAATAGATGCTGCTCATAAAATTAGGAATTAACAGTTAGCAGTTAAGAATATTACTCACTATTCATAACTATTAATTATCTTTGGTTGTTAAATTCTACACAAAATTGACGGAAAAATTTATCTAGAGATGCTGTTAACTATGTTAAATATTAAGCGGGAACGCTTACCAATAGACATCTCCAGAAAATAATTAGGGCTTGCTGAAACCCTTGTATAGACGTACCTCAGCGAAGCCATGCGCGTCTCTACAATAATTTTTGGAGATGTCTAATACCCTTAACCTTTCCCCCGATTTGCCACGAAATTTAATGTATCAGGATTTTTGTGAAACGGTATAAGAATTAGAAAGTTCCGCACACAACTGACTAACAACCTGATCTAGTCCTACAGAATGCGCTGCTTTAAAAAGAATACGATCGCCTTCCTTCATTGACGTCTTCAATCTCGCTACCAAATCTGCATGAGTTGTAAAACACTCACAACAAATACCCTTGGCACTCTGAACTATAGTTTCAGCGTCTTGTCCATCTACCAAAACCAACAAAGCATCTAAGTTCAATTTCTGGACAGTTTCGCCGACTCGTTGATGCAATTGGTGCGATCGCTCTCCTAATTCTTTCATTGCACCCAGTACAGCAATGCGTCGTTTGCCTGGGGTTTGTGCTAATAAGTTTAATGCTGCTATCATAGCTTCTGGTGCAGCATTATAAGTTTCATCTAAGATTATCACATCATTAGGTAATGCAAACTGTTGCGATCGCCCAGTTGGCATATCTACCATCACCCCAGATTCCAGGCATGACCAATCAATACCCAATACTTGCGCCACTGCCAAAGCTGCCATGTAATTGGCGGCGATGTGACGACCGGGCATCGGTAGAGGTAACTGCATATTTGCGACTACCAAGGTGTTGTTATCAATCAACTCACCTTGAATGTCTCCACCAGTAAAGCCAAAAGTGATGATCTTGCTTTGCCAAACTTTTGCTGCTGTTTTAATTAATAAGGGATTATCATAGTTGAGAATTGCCATACTATCCTTGGGCATTTCTGCCAATAACTCACACTTCGCAGCCGCGATCGCCGCTTCCGAACCGAGTAATTCTATATGTGCTGTTCCGACATTGGTAATTACGCCAATTGTGGGACGTGCTATTTGCGTTAGTTCCGCAATTTGTCCCTTACCCCGCATCGCCATTTCTACAACGGCGAAATCATGTTCTGTAGTTAATTCCAACAGAGTTTTTGGTACACCAATTTCGTTGTTGAAATTAGCATGAGTTTTGTGAACCTTTCCTTGAGTAGCCAAAACGGCGGCGATTAATTCTTTAGTAGTGGTTTTACCTACAGAACCTGTCACCCCAATTACCGGTATCTCAAAGCGATCGCGCCACCAGCTGCCAATTTTTTGATAAGCCTGGAGAGTATCTTTAACCTGTAATAGAGGAAATTCTGAGTTTGTGTATTCAAAATCAACAATTGCTGCTAATGCACCTTTGGCGATCGCCATTGGTATAAACTCATGTCCATCAAACTTTTCACCGCGTAAAGCTAAAAAAACTTCACCCGGTTTGAGAATACGGGTATCTGTTTGTATTCCGTGACTGACTTTTGCTAAAGCTGCATCTGATAAATTAGTTCTTTTAGCAGCAAGAACATCAATTAGTTGATTTAAGGTGGCAAAACAAGCCATAGTCAGAGGTTTTTCGGTTTCCAAAATTTTGGTCCTAAATGGTTAGTAGTTTACTACTACATTTGTCAAGATGGGTAAATTTTTTGGAGAGAAATTCCTCTGAGCTATGTGCTTCAGCCTAACCGAACCAATGAGAAGGCGCTAAACCAGAGTCAACTTCTTTAGGAATTTGCAGACTTAACTGTTTTTCCCGTTTGTACATAATGTTATCAATCCCTCGGCGGATTAAATCTTCTATGCAATACTTGTCTTTGATCGCACAAATCAAAGATTGGAAGTTCCCATATGATTGTTGACCTTCGTCTCCAACCACATAGCAATTTGATATTTGACTAAGGACATGAGCAATTAGTTCTTGGCGGATATCCGGAATCGAGAAAGCTTGCTGATAAGGATGATGAGGATACGTTTCTAGGACATCTTCTATGCAGCTAACTACGACTGGCAATGTTAAATTAAAAATAGTTTTAGACATGATTTTTTAACCCTCAGCTTGTAATTATCCTGTTTATTAAATTTATTGCCGATATTAGCAATAACCAGAGTTCAGAGATAGACAGGTTTTAATTTTAAATTTACAGAAATAATTTGAGGAACTTGTGAAGAAAGTGTAGTTTTTTAGGTTAAAAAAAGTAAAGGCTAATTACCAATAGCAATTGGCTATTAGTAATTAGCCAGAAGCACCAGGAACCTTTAAACGAGGTAATTACCAGCAAAAATCATCATTTACACGTTCATACTGATATTTACCTCTGACATTTTCATTGAAAAATTTGCCAATAGAATCAGCTTGATGTAAATCTTGCCAAGTATTTTGGTCTATATCTGAATATTGATAAATTGCACCGTTGTGAAACTCAACTTGTAAAATATTTTTGTCGTCATCATAGCCGACAGCAGTCGCCATTGATGAATGAATTGGTAAGATTGAGATTGATTGTTCATATGAAGGTAAATTTTTAGCTTCAGCAACAATCTCATTTAAATGTTGCAGTCCTTCAAAAGCTTCAACGGGTGCAGGAATTTCTATAAACTCTAACTCATGACCGAGATCGAGTAATAACTGTAAATGTCCTTGAGAGTGAGCGATCGCTACTACATTGCTTAAATCAAGTTTCGATAGCTTCATCTATGTTTGCTCTCCTATTGGCAAAACAGTTTCTATAATTTTGGTAGATTTTTATGCAAGACTAAATTGGTATAGTACAAAAATACTATGCCAAGTCATCACAAGTCAAGCCTTGCTAAAAATGCTGACCACCAATTGGGGAGATTGATTTGAGCGATCGCAGATAATACAACTCAATGGATAATACAAGTGTTAAAAGAAACATAATATATACTAAATAAAGCTTGAATTTTACTTTTCAATAATCGCTACAAGTTTTATTATTAAACACTTGCAGCCGTTTTTACAAGATTGAAAAGAAAGCTTATTAGTATAAAAAATTACAATATTTTATACTAAACGAAAGATAAATGAGTAGCGGTAGGGTATATTGGGTTCACTGAGAACTCGAACAATAGCAATAATTGGCATGATCAAACTAATAATCCATAAACCAATCAGAAATGGAACACCAATGAGAACTATCGACAGCAATCCAAAAATCACTGCATAAATATAAAGATTGATGTGAAAGTTTAGGGATTCTTTAGCATTTTCCTTGACTACGGGGTCATTGCTGATAGATAAGATTGCAATGGGTATGCCAATAGATACAATCAAAGAGCTAAAAAATATTGCTCCATGACTCAGTGCTGACAAAAGCTTGCGTCGGTCTAAGTCTTCCATAATACAGCCTCTGAGTTGGCGTAGTCCTGATTACTCTTCGATTCTAGTAGGTATTGCTATTATTCTGCCAGAATAGATTTTTGTTTCATCTTAAATAAAGTGACAAAATCAGCGATCGCAATTGTTTAGAAGAACGAACCACAAAGAAAACGAAGAACAGAAAGCGCGATCGCATCAATGAAGTGCTAGTTCATGGCGATGATTGGCGCAAAGAACACAGAGAGAACAAACTTAGCAAACACTTTATGGTTTGTCGTTAGACATAGATTTAAGCTTCGGTTAAAATTGCAACAACGTATACTTTAGAACAATGGCAGAAACAGGCAGAATCAGAGTTGCAAAAGATAAAGCTGAATTGGTCAAGGCTTTAACATCAGCTGATGGTGAAACTGGGTCTTTTCAAACCTTTGCTGATGTAATAGTCTTTGCTGCTGCTTTAGGTGCAAAGCATAAAAAGCGAGTCCCTTTAGGAGAAATTTCTAAAAGAGAACCATCACCCATCAGGCTAGAATATTTTGCATCTGTGGGTAATGATTGGGTAATCAAACTACTGGGAATTACCGAAACTCAAGATATCAAAATCCTCTCATTAGGCGAAGAAGAATATGAAACTAACCGCAATCATATTTTTGAAGAGTATGCTAATGGTGGATTAGAAATTTTACAAGGTGAATTGCGAGGAGCAGTGGACTATACAGAACGAATTCTGTTAATTCTCACTCATATAAGAACTAATAAAGATAAGCAAGAAGAGGAATTCGATTTAAGTAAATTCCTCTCTTAAGCTAACCTGTAGGTAGAATAATTAGATCATTCTTCATCTGTTATTGGTAGCTGTAAATCTTGGTACCACTTTCTTCTTAGTCTACAATTGTCTGCTAAAGTCGATAAATCATCTTTTATTTGCTTTCTTACGCTAGGACTATCTTGAAGTTTAATAGACCATTCTGCTTTCCAAAACTCTTGAGGAAGTAATTTAACGATTTTTAAAACGTGTTTTTCTAATTCACCAGCATCAAAAATATCTACCAAACTTAATTCCCATGCATACTTCAAACGGTCAGCAATAAATTCATTTAATGCGTTAAGATTTACTTTTTTCATGAATATATTATCTACACCCCATATTTCTGCATAATTATCTTTTATAACTCGCCATATAGCACAGAAAATCTCAACTAAAGAGTCTTCATCTTCCTCTAAAAATGTGAACATTATCTTTAGATACTTTATAGCTTGTTCTATTGTCGCTATTGGAACTAGTTTATTTCCAGCTTGATTGTATGGCCAATCAAGTAACCCTTTAAAAGGGCTTGTATCCAGATCATTAATATCTCGGAGAGTAGGAGATGTATGACCATATTTTACACCAGCTTTTAAAAGGCGAAGCTGTAGCTCCTCCTCATTTAAATTAGCAACTATAGCTTTAACATTATTTGTAGGAACTTTAACAGCTTTATTATTTATTACTATGAACTGAAATGCTTGTTCTTCTACACTAGCATCGACTAAACTAACGACAAGAACAGGCAGGTCTTCTGCATTATAATCTGACAAACCATAGAGGCGATGTTGTCCATCCACAACATAAGCACAAAAATTATCTTGTGAACTTGTAAATGAAAATTCAAGTGTTCCCCATTTTAATTGTGGATCGCAATCGTTATGAATATTTGTTTCAGTAAGACATACATTTAAACTTTCTTCTAAAGAATTAAATTTTGCTTTTCCTGCTTCAAATGCCAACAGAATACTATTAGGAATAGTGTTTTTTGAACCATTTTTTACAAACCTGGTTATTGATTTTTTTCTAGTTTCTCTTAACAAGCGTTGAGTCACTTCTGGAGAATCTGGTGTCCGTCTAATTCTAGCCCATTGAGTTTTGGGATTTGAGATCGCACCCCTGAGTCACACTTGAGGCTCAAGCTGACCCTTTTCAAACATCCTCTTAAACTCTTCTTAAATTTAAGTATCTCTTCAACATTAGCTACTGCATTTGCTAATTAAAGAATCTGTGGAAGTCCTACCTGCTTTGGTTCAACAAACTTACCATCAAAACCCATAGTTTTATTCTCAATTGTTCTAGCATCAGCCAAAGCTTTGCGAAGTTCAGCACGTTCCATCTGATCTTGAATCCCACCCAGAATATAAATTAGTAACTTCGCCGCTAAATCCCTTCCAGCAACCTGCACACGCTTTTTATTTGGATCATACAAAATGCCATACCACAGAGATTGAGGAAACTCCATTCCACTAAAACCACCCTGCTGATCAAATTTTCGCAGCTTCTTAACAATATCCTCCAGCTTCAAACCTTTGCGGAAAACCAAGATACCCAAAGCTTGTGCAACAGCTACTTGAGCAACAGGACGGAAAAGCATATTTCCTTCACCTCCCTCTTTTTCAAAGCTGAATTTTCGCAGAGCTGGTGTCTCCTCATCTTCTAAAAGCTTATAACTGGAAAGGCTTGCTAAAGCATCAAAAAGCTTGTGAAATTCTTGTATCCCCTCTTCAAGTTCCTGATTCTGTGGACGGTTGGGAATTAGACCTTTATCTAAAGGTTTCCAATGAGGAAATTTTTGCCCTAAATATCGCTCAGACATATCTGTCAGGGCTTGTAGGGTCGTCAAAACAGTTGATTTAGCTGCAACTGTGGCACTATTCCAATTAACACGAGGTTTTCGATCTTGACGCTGTTCAAAAAGCGGATGCACCACAGCGATTTTTCTCGCAACAATCGAAAAACCATCGTCTTCATTCAACTGTGCTAACTGACCTTTAGTTAAAGGTGCAGCCATCAAATTCACATGCACAAATATCGATCGCACCCGTCGTCTTGCTTGTTCGCGAGTTTCGCCTTTCTCAACTGCACAAATGAACTCAATACCAATTTTTTCTTTGGGTAAGTTTTGCAGATAAGCTGGCTGAAGGTGATATTGCTCAATTAGATCATCGACTGTAATGAAAGTGTCATCTGGGGTTTTTTCCTTCTTATAACGTTGGAGTTTGCCAGTTTTTAGCAACTCCATCAACCCCTGTACACCCATAAGTCGGTGTTGACCATCCAATGCGTAGATGGTTACATCATCTTCAGAAACATTAAGTAAACCAACTTTTCCTTCTTTGTCTAGAGCCGTAAAATCTGTGGTAGATTGTGTAGCTCGTTCTTGACTATCCCATTCAGGAGCTTTGGGGTCATCAACCCACCCTTGGTTAATCACTACGAGTACAGGTGGAAACTTATGATTTTTTCGACCTGCTAAATATTGTGTTAGGGGTAGTTGACGTGACCAATCCAAAGGGCGTTGCTGAATCTCGTCAATACTTTCTGCATCAATCTCAATATTATCTGTCTGAGGATTATATTTTTGCTGAAGCAAAGGTAAAGCAGACGCAAAGCGAACCCGACCCGCAAACCATTCCAAACTAACAGAACTGATGTATGCTTCAGTACCACCCATCTCAGTTTTCTGAACTAGAATCTGGTTTTTTTGATTCATGAACTTTTCTAGCAAAATAGCTAGTACCTGTTTATCTTTGTTTTCCCGTTCTAAATACTCACTTGCAATGTCAGCAGTTGGGTTGTTTGCGCTTTGATTCATGTTAATTTTTAAAAATATGAAGTTGTAATCAAAATATTGTTCTACAAAAATTGATTTTACTGATAAAGTTTTTAAAAACCTTAAATATATCCAATACTAGAGTTGATTGTACAGTACACATAGAAACGGTGAGTAAAATATTGCACCATTTCCCTATGGTCGGGGAAATTGAGCTATTGATCACCTGTTATTCCAGAGGAAGGGAGAAATGGTCATCGCACAACAGCCAGAAAATAAAAGTCAGCAACCGCGTACTGTAGCAGAGTTGGTAGAAGAGATCCAAGCTTTGACTACAGAAATACAAGAATTGTATTGTTTGGATGAAATACCTTGGGTTGTGGGTTATTCGGGTGGAAAAGATAGTTCTTGTGTACTACAACTGGTATGGAATGCGATCGCACAACTTCCACCCGAAAAGCGAACTAAGACTATTCATGTGATTACAACAGATACGTTAGTAGAAAATCCCTATGTCTCTGTTTGGGTACGCAACTCTCTCAAGCAAATGAAATTGGCTGCTCAACAGCAAAAGCTACCATTTGAACCACATCTACTACAACCAGAACCCAAGGACACATTCTGGGTCGGTTTAATAGGTAAAGGTTATCCAGCACCAAAAGGAAAATTTCGGTGGTGTACAGAACGTCTTAAAATTAATCCATCTAACCGCTTTATTCGTAATGTTATCCGCAGTTGTGGTGAAGCTATTCTTGTTTTAGGTACTCGCAAAGCTGAAAGCACAAAACGTGCTTATAGAATGAAACAGTGGGAAAGCAAACGGGTACGCGATCGCCTCAGTCCGAACATGAATTTGCCAAATTCTCTAGTTTACAGTCCTGTAGAAGATTGGCGAAATGATGAGGTTTGGCTTTATCTAATGCAATGGGAAAATCCTTGGGGATACAGCAACAAGGATTTATTCTCTATGTACAGAGGTGCTAGCGCTGATAATGAATGTCCTTTAGTTGTTGATACATCTACTCCTAGTTGTGGTAGCTCTCGTTTTGGTTGCTGGGTCTGTACACTAGTCAGTCAAGATAAATCACTAACTGCAATGATTCAAAATGATGAAGAAAAAGAATGGTTACAACCTCTTCTTGATTTCCGTAAAGAATTAGATGCACCAATAAACCGCGAAAGACGAGATTTTCGGCGTAGAAATGGTGATGTCCAACTTTATGAACGTAACCTCAATGAAGAAATTTCGGTAGAGCCTATTCCTGGTCCATACATTAAAGAAGCACGAGAAGATTGGCTCAGAAAACTTCTAACTATTCAACAACAACTTCGTCGGACAGCACCAGAAAATATGCGCGACATTACACTCATAACCTCAGAAGAAATGAGTGAAATTCGCCGTATTTGGTTAGAAGAAAGACACGAATTTGATGATAGTTTACCCCGTATATATAAAGAAGTGACTGGTGAAGAATTCCAAGATCCGCGCCCTGGTGCTGACTATAGTCTCTTAGGTAGCGATGAATGGGCTGTGTTAGAAGAAATCTGTGCAGATGACGCTATGCACCTTGAACTAATCGCAAAGTTGTTAGACACAGAACGCCAATTTCGTAAGAGAGCGCGTCGGGTGGGAATATATGATGCGCTGGAAAAATGTTTTGAAACTAGTTCCCGTTCTCGCAAAGAAGCAATTGATATTGCTCACATGAAAAGAGATTTGAAAACAGCAATTACTCAAGGCGATGTCGAAAAAGTCAAGCAGTTGACTTTAGGTGATGTTACTACAATTGATGAAATAACAGATGTAACAGATGTAACAGATGAATTAACCGAAAGTCCTATAGAAAAACCATCAACTACAAAATCAGTAGCTAAATCGAAAACTTGGGCGAATATGAAATACCAAAAAAAAGATAGTGAACAGTGAACAGTTATCCATCAAATGAAGCGTTTATTTCTTATCTCCCTCTCCCCCTAACTCAGTATATTTACACAAAACATTCAGCCCAATTTTCAAAATGTATAACGCCACGATTGTAGCGATCGCGCCGTCAAGAGGTATGCCATTTAAGGCTGCAACTGTCACTAATTGTTAGTTCTTGAATTAACTGTTCAGAGCTAATTATTCGTGGAGTAGCTACCTTACGATTTGTTTTAACCCAACAAGCATCAAGAGTTCAAATATTTACTTCTTAACTAAAATATATGCCGTAGCATATTCAGGTAATTGACTAATGTACCTGCTAAAATCTTTATTAGTCTTAAAAATACCTGCCAAAAAATCAAGCTGATAAAGGTTTGGTAAAAATGCTCCGCCTGTGTCGGCAATTACTCCCATTTTTAACTGTTTGCTTTTACCTTGACCATACTCAATTACAATTACTCGACCTAAACCCATATTCAATACATCACCCGCAAAAGTTACTCCTGGCTTAATGGAAATTTTTGCATCAATTTTATATCCATAGCCTTTAATTGCATTCACTTTTCTAAAATACCAATAGCGCTTTTGTGCTGTTGGTTTCACAGAGCGAACGTAAGGCATTCCGTTGTTTCTATCGACATTGAAAAATTCTCTAGAACCATCAGTAAAATTAATTAATATAGTTCCTTGCATCAAGGCTTCTTCTAAACCTTTGCGAGTCAAATAAGCAAGAGGTTCAACTTTACCATGTTCTCTTCCACCAGGTTCATAAATACCTGATAAAACATCCTGCTTAGTATATCTAGTATAAAATTTATCGCCAGTTAAATTATCCTTTAAACTGTAGATTGGTATATTATAAGTAGAAGTTTTTTTATGAGATCCTGTATGAGTAAAAACAGCATATTTAGTAATCCTTAATCGTTTCTGTTGAGAGCTTTGTGGTTTATAAGCAGACCATTTAATCACTTTGAAATTAGTATTGACAAAATTAGGATCTTGTAAGCGAGTAGTACGATTATTAGCAATATCTTCTTTTAATACAGCAATCATAAAATCTAAGGTCTTCAACGTATCTTGAACACTAACACCCGCAGTTCCTAGTAATCCTGTTCGGAGAATATCTGGATCTTGATTAGCGTAGTCTTGGTAATATTTTCTCGTGTTGATAAGAACAAACAATAAATCTTTTTGATTGAAATTAACCTTATTAGTTGGTAGCTTGGCAGCAGAAATAATTTGATTGCTATTTACACTATATTTATATTTTTTAAATTCATCAATAACTTGATAGGAATTAGAAGCTGATATCAAATTTGCTCTAGATGCAAAATTATTTTGTTCTCCTAGATGATTTTCCTGCAAATTTGTGACATTTATAGAATTTGCCGGAACAGAAGCTAGAGACATTTGCTGTTGACTTTTGGATTGAATATGTAAATAACCACCAATCAAACCAGTAGATAATAAAGTAGCAAAACCGACAAACAGTCGAGATTTAGGATTAAATAAAATACTCATAACTAGAAAAGTTTAATTCTAAGAAAGCTTTGCGTTTTCAGGGATTTCCAAACAAAAAAACATCCAATTGTAGGGTGCTTCAGTAGTGCAAAAACTTTTGAATATATAGAATCAGCCGTGC
This sequence comes from Nostochopsis sp., assembly GCA_051172755.1. GTDB lineage: Bacteria > Cyanobacteriota > Cyanobacteriia > Cyanobacteriales > Nostocaceae > Pelatocladus. The sequence goes on from JBMNDX010000003.1 coordinate 49,244, forward strand.
TGATGCACCCTATAATTCCGAAAAATTTGGAGAATTTATTTTTTGGTGTTCCCTAAATATTAATTTTAAATTGTAGTTTTAAATTATGGTTTTAGTGTAATTTAACATTAAAATCTAAAATATAAATAGTCATCTCGCCTCGGTTCCACATAATTCCAATGAAAGATAAAATCAAGCCAGACTGGGCTGGTGAAGGACTGCTATCTCAATTTGTAAATCTACTAATTCAGACCAAACCAATTTACAACCTGATGAAACATCAGGCAAGACAAGTAATCATTAAAACGGCTGAAAAAAACGGTGTACCTTGGCGCAAAAACTATGAAAGTTTGGCAGCATCAGGAGTAACACAGCAACTAGCAGAGATTGTAGACTCCAATATTGTCTACCCTGACTACTACCAAGTTCCGTTTCATGCGTACTCCGAAGGTAATCTTTGCTGGCAAGCTGCTTTAGAAGCCCCTAGCGCTACTTATTCTATGGCACTGCGGGTATGGCCGAAAGAAAAGTTGACTTGGGAAGTTGCTCATAATCGCCTCAGGGGAAGTTTTCACCAAGTTTTGGCAGCTTATGGTTCTCAAGAGGTTAAAGATATCCTAGATATAGGCTGTTCTGTAGGTATTTCAACTTTGACACTACACCGCTTTTACCAGAAAAAGCAAAATCACCCTATTCATACAGTTGGTCTCGATTTGTCGCCTCACATGTTGGCTGTAGCTAAATCTTTGGATGTCAATGATGAAATTTCTGGATGGCTTCATGGGAGGGGAGAAAATACAGGACTGCAAAGCAACTGTTTGGATTTAGTCACTTTGCAGTTTGTTGCCCATGAACTGCCACACTATGCTAGCAAAGCAATTTTTGCTGAGGCGCTGCGAATACTACGTCCTGGCGGCTGTATAGCATTAGTAGATAACAATCCTAAATCTCCTGTAATCCAAAATTTGCCACCAGTTTTATTTACTTTGATGAAGAGTACAGAACCTTGGAGCGATGATTACTACTCCTTTGATATAGAAGCAGCATTACAAGAGGTAGGTTTTAACAAACCAGTTACAGTTGCCAGTGACCCCCGCCACCGGACTATTATTAGCTGTAAACCTAGCTAGGTTAGCATTGTCAGGTGTTGGTGATCGATATATCTGTGAGATTTCTTTGCCCTTAGCGCTTGCCCCTTCGACAATTGTACTTTCACTTTTTAACGAATCAACTAGAGTCTTTGTTACCCAAAATGTTCTAGAGTGAAGATTGCGTTGTGTATAGTTTTGAGCTTGACGAAATCACCTGTGCGGAAAATAGTAATTGCCGGAAACTGGAAAATGTACAAAACTCAGGCAGAGTCCCAGGAGTTTTTACAAGGATTTCTGCCTACATTAGAAGATACTCCCCAAGGCAGAGAAGTGGTATTGTGCGTCCCTTTCACTGATTTAAATCTTTTATCTAAGAGTTTACATGGTAGTCGTGTACAACTGGGAGCGCAAAATGTCCATTGGGAAGACAGTGGTGCCTATACGGGTGAAATTTCCGGGCCGATGTTACAAGAAGTAGGAATACGTTATGTAATTGTCGGTCATAGTGAACGACGGCAGTATTTTGGGGAAACGGATGCAACCGTTAATTTGCGCCTCAAAGCTGCTCAAAAGAATCGTTTGACCCCTATTTTGTGTGTAGGCGAAACAAAGCAACAACGAGATCGGGGGGAAACAGAATCGCTAATTACTAGCCAGCTAGAAAAAGGTCTAGTGAATGTTGATCAGACAAATTTAGTGATTGCTTACGAACCGATTTGGGCAATTGGTACTGGTGATACCTGTGAAACCAGTGAAGCCAATCGCGTCATCGGCGTCATTCGCAAGCAATTAAAAAACCCCAATGTCCCGATTCAGTATGGCGGTTCAGTCAAACCGAATAATATTGATGAAATTATGATCCAACCAGAAATTGATGGTGTGTTGGTGGGAGGAGCTAGTTTAGAACCTGCAAGTTTTGCCCGGATTGTGAATTATACATGAATTACAACTAGTGTGGTGGGCATTGCCCACCTACCCTGTGGAAATGACAAGCAACTTAATTATTCGCGATCGCTGTTTTGAATGGGGACGGCGGACTTATTTAATGGGCATTTTAAATGTCACCCCTGACAGTTTTAGTGATGGTGGCGAATTTAATGCGATCGCTGCTGCTTTGACACAGGCGCAAGCACTCCAAGCCGCCGGAGCAGATATTATTGATATTGGTGGTCAATCAACTCGACCAGGAGCAGAGCAAATTTCAACTGCTGAGGAACTTGATCGTGTTTTACCTGTATTGCAGGTATTACGCCCAGAAATTTCTATACCAATTTCTATAGATACTACACGCTCAGAAGTAGCGATCGCTGCCATAAAAGCAGGCGCAGATATGGTTAATGACATTTCTGGAGGCATGTTTGACCCAGAAATGTTACCTTCTCTAGCAAAATTTGGTGTGCCTATTGTTTTAATGCATATCCGTGGAAACCCGCAAAATATGCAAAAAATGACTGATTATCAGGATTTGATGAGTGAAATTTGTAATTTTTTATCAGAACGAATTGCAGCAGCAATAGCTGCGGGTATTAATCAAGCACAAATTATCATTGATCCTGGTATCGGTTTTGCCAAGAACTACGAGCAAAATTTAGAAATTTTTCGCCGCTTGTCAGAACTAAAAAAGCTCAATTGCCCTATTTTAGTAGGGCTATCGCGTAAAAGTTTTATTGGTCGCATTTTAGACCAACCAGACCCGAAAGCTCGTGTCTGGGGAACGGCTGCGGCGTGTTGTGCTGCAATCTTTACAGGAGCCGATATCCTGCGAGTTCACGATGTCAAACAAATGCATGATGTTTGCTTAGTTACAGATGCAATTTTTCGACAGTTGTAATTTAATTACTTGTTGGTTGTTGGTTGTTAATCATTAGACCATAGACAAATGACCTTTTTATACAGAACCGTTCTCTGATTTCTTATTATTACCTTCTTGAGATACTGACTCAGAAATAAATTCCATCATATCAGCAGATTTACCAGGGTCTACAAACACAACTTTGGCATTTTCACTTTCACCTAGTTTGTAGCTGGCATTGATATAATCCTGTGCTACAAGATACCGCAAAATATCCTTACTTTCGGAGCTAGTACGTAACGCTTCCGAAATGATTTCCATCGATCTCTTAGTTCCTTCTGCTTTCTTAACTGCGGCTTGTCGTTCTCCTTCTGCTTCTAAAATAGCAGCACGACTTTTAATTTCAGCAGCTCGCTGCTCTTCCATCGACTTGCGAACACTTTCAGGTAAGGTAATACTTTGAATATCTACACGAATAACTTCTATTCCCCATTTTGGTGTAATTGCATTTAAACCATCTAGTATGCCTCTATCTATATCACTGCGGGAGACATTAGTTTCTTCTAAGGTGTGTTGAGCCAGGATTTCTCTAATAGTGGTTGTAGACAATTGTGTCAGGGCGGCTTGCAGGTCTTCTATCTCGTAATAACTTCTCCTGATATCTTGAATACGCCAGAACGCTACTGCATCAATTTCTACAGATATATTATCTTTAGTGATAATGTTTTGAGGTTTGATGTCTAAGATTTGTTCTCTTTTCGTATCTTCCATCACTATTTGATCTAGCAAGGGAATAATAAAGTTTAGCCCTGGATTAAGTTTGCGATGATACTTGCCTAAACGCTCTACCAGAGCTTCATTTCCTTCATTAATTAGTTTTGCAGATCCTAAAGCATAGCCTATAAGGACTAAAACTATAGCAATAACTGGTTCCATACATGCTCCTGATTAAGCTTTGAGGGAATTTACTTTTTACAGAAAATTTGAGTTTAAAGCCCCGTCCTAGAAGGACGGCTTTCTGATAGAATTGTGTTGTCTCAGGTAGAATATCCGCCGATACAGGACGACTCGAATGAGTGAAATACGATAGGTCGGAAAACAATAAAGACAACTCGGTGGCGAAAACGAGCCTAATCAAAGCTAGCGAAATCAAAAAAGTAGCACCCACCAGAAAACAAAATATTTTTGTCCATAAGCGTATCGTGGGGCGCACGAAAACGCTAGGCTTAGTATACTAGTAAGTCTCTGGAGATGTAGCCCTCTGGAGTCAACTAAGTTAAGCTCGTTGATTGGTTCTGTTGAACGGTTAATTGGTTTAAGCATTGCCAGCTATGGATAGTTGATTTTAAGGTATGTCGATGAGAGAGAAAGCCTAAAAAGTGATTTTTAGAATCACCGCACTTTTAGAGCGGTGAGAACGTCAATTTAAGGACTTAATTGTACTCTGTCCTAATTTTTTGTGTTTATAGTTTGAATATAGCTAAGTAAATATCACAAGCAGTGCGTTCAGACAAGACCTCTAGTACTCGACCACACAACTTTGAGGGGTTTGTAGTGTAGACGCTTGTAAGAGCGGCTTCGGTGTAGGGTGGACTTTAGTCCTCTATGAGCGCTTTACGCGCGGCGTAGCGCTCACTACGAACCTAGCATAGTTCGTGTGGTGGACTACTAGGAAGAAGCAAAGCTTATTAAACCACTTTCGCAGCCATAGTTGCAACCGCTAATTTGTGAGTAGAGTCTAAGGATTTGCATCTGTTGATAGCTTTTCCCTGAACCCTGATCCCTTATCCTTGATCCCCTTTTACCCAAGGTTTTAGATTTGCTGGTAATTCTAAAACAAGACTCAACGGTAGATTGGATGTAGAAAAAGATTGAGCATAAGCTGGTGTCAGAAACGGTTGATAAGTTTTGGCTTCTGGTGTTTGTTGTTTGATAAATGCCAAACTTACACCTTGTAGCAACTCACGTAAAGCTTTAGTTTGTTCACCCCGCCGTTCTTTGACAATAGTATTAGTATCACTGGACTGATAGGTAGGATCGCTAATACTCAAGTGCGTACCACCAACAGCACTGAGTAAATACTTTTTGCCTCCTAATTGGCTAAAGGGTGTAATTTGATGTTTGAGGGCGGGAGTGATGGGATCTTCGGTTCCAGTTAAAATTAGAACTGGTTGTTTGACTCTAGATAAGCCGTTTTTACTAAACAGCTCACCAATCAGAGGATTAAGAGCGATCGCACTTTTAACCCTTTCATCTTTGAGTTGAAGTTTTTTTTCTGGTAAAGAAGCTGCTGCACACTGTAACCAATCACCAGCAGCTTGACCAATACCTAAAGAATCTTTACAGAATTGCCGCAATTGTTGCAAGTCAACCTCTGCTCCTAGTAAAGCTAAGGCAGTATAACCACCTAAAGAATGGCCAATCACAGTAACTTGATTTGTATTGAGTTTTCCTTGTAGTCGTCCTGGTTGGTTGTCCAGTTTTGCTAGTTCGTTGAGTGCAAAGCTGATATCCTTGGGTCGGTCAATAAATTCAGTTGCAGGTAATAATCTTTTGAGGTTAGCTTGATTTGAGGCTCTACTAATAGCAGTAACGTTGCTAAGAGGATGTTCAATTGCAGCGACAGTAATCCCGTAGGAAGCAAGATGATGAGCTAAGTACCTCAAAAATTGACGATTTGCTCCAAATCCGTGAGAAATCACAACCATTGGATCTTGAGCATTGCCATTACTCGAATAAATATCTACGGGTATACTACGATTTCGTTGTCGGTCTTGGAGAATAAATGTTTGTTGCTGGACTGTTTGCTTACCAGGAGCCGCAGGATTAAACTTAGTTGATAATAATGTACTGTTTTTAGCAGTTAATTCCCGTGATAACACGGCTCCAAAAACTTGACTTTGCCAGTAATTTGGGTTTAATTCCAACGCCACAGAAACTGCTTGAGAGGCGTCTACTGTTACATTTTGTTGTGGGTATGCCCGTAGAAAACCCAGCGCACTCAAACCATTAACTTGCCGCAGTGCTATATTGAAGGTTGCTTGGAGACTTTCAGTACTACTACCTGGTATGATTGCTGACAAAGATGAGATAAATTGTTTACCTGCTGGATTTTGCTTTAATTCTTCAACGAATTTGTCGGCAAAAGCGGGATTTATTTCTAAACGCTTTGTCAGTAATTCTCTAATTTGGGGTGTAAGTATTGATGAAAATATTTGCAAATTGTCTGGTAAATTTCCAGTTTTGGCAAATTCTTCTAAATCCGCGATCGCTACTGACTGTTGAAATGATCCCAAGCGAATAGTAACTGTTTCTGCTGCAAAAGTTGCAGGGATTGCTGTACCCCAACTCAAAGCCAGAGTTAGAGTACTTAGACTTACCACCACAACTTTCCAGCAATTGATGTGGGACCTAGTACAAAATTGCATAAAATTCATAGCGAAATTTTGGCATCAAGACTCAGCGTCCCTCTGCGTTTAGCTTTGCGTCCCTCCGCGTTTAAAATCGCCACGAATTAACGCAAAGCTAAACTTAGACTCAGTGATGAAACTGATAACTGTTAAAACCCATCGAATATGGATCGGATAATACCCAAGACACTACCTATAGGATTGAAGATAGCACCGGCAGTATCACCAGCTTGAGCTGCACTAGAACGGTTAACAACCACAACATCATTATTGCGAAGTATAGGGTTGGTTTTCTCGTTAATTCCTGCGGAGAAATCCATTTTAACTTTGCGTTTAGTGACAGAACCATCAGGATTGAGACGAATCAAATCCACGCTGGAACGTCTGGCTCTAGAATCATTAAATCCACCTGCTGCGAGTACAGCTTGATTCAATGAGCTATTAGGCAGAACTTCAACTCTTCCTGGATTTTTGACTTCCCCTACTACACCCACTTGCATACGCGATGGAGAGAGAGTAGTACTTGCTAGTTGCGTAGCTTCTGCTGGGTTTACTTCGGTAGCAGTGGGGATAACAATCGTATCACCATCTTGGACAACGATGTCTTGATTGATATCACCGCCTTGCAGTAATTGCCAGAAATTGACACTTATTTGTTGTTCTGTACCACTTCTTGTTGGTCGGCGAATAATGACATTGCGAACATTAGCTTGGGGTGTGATACCACCAGCAAGTTGAATTGCTCGTGACACAGTTGGTTGACCAGAAATAGCCGGCGCACCAGTTCCAGTTGTTGTTGTTGCAGCACCTGCGCCCTCAGACTGTCCTTGATTGACAAGATAGGTTCCTGGACGATTTACTTCACCAGTTATTGCTACTGAGCGGGGTTTGGTGATATCAGCAGCAAAACTAGCAGCCGATAAGTTACGCGCATCTGCCAAATTTAAGGAACTTGCTGTTGGCACAAAAACTGTGTCGCCATCCCGCAGAGTCACGTCTTGGGGTAAAGTACCTGTCTGGATGTATTTCTGTAAATCGAGAGTGATGGTTTGTTCTGGGCCGTATCCTAACTTACGTCGTAATTGTACTTTAGTGACGTCTGCGGCTTGAGTCACGCCTTGAGCTGTTGTCAGGGCTGACATCACAGTTGGATATTGTACCCCAGGATCTTGACCCGCACCTCCTGCTAAACTGAGGCTGTAAGCACCTGGTCGTGACACCTCTCCAGCTACAGTCACATTAATAGGACGAGGCGATAACAAATTCACTGAAATGATCGGACGCTTCAAATAAGTTTTATAAGCACATTCAATAACATTAGCAGCCTGCTCTGTTGATAAACCCTGAACAGGTACAGTGCCAATTAGAGCTACATTGATTGCTCCACCAGGAGGAATAGTGTACTCACCAGTGTACTCCGCAACTTCAAAGACATTGACACGGATGCGATCGCCTCCTCCTAATGTATACCCTGAGTATGAAGCTTGTGTATTTCTACTATCAGCCAACTCTTGATTTAGGCACTGTTTCACCGTCGGGGTCTGTGTCTGAGCCATGACCGCAGGTAACAAATTTGTCAATGCTAGGGTGAAAAACAGTAATCCTGCTACTGGCTGACTAAAAATTTTCCACAAACTTGTGTTAAGCATATTTACTTGAAATACCATGAGTAAAGCACTGTCTTATCAGTTTATCGTTGACTATACTTAAATATTCGGGTTCCCCAATAATATTATTTTCAGAAAAAACCTTTCTCTTCAGAAAAGAAATCGTATGTAGAATTTGAATTTTTAATGAAGCTAATTTCAATTAGCTTTTTGAGATACTCTACAATCATGAAAATAATTGTGTTAATAATTACAATCCATTTTAACTAACTGTTAGTTGTCATGAGTAGATTATCATTATTTAATAGTATTTTGAACAGCGGAAACCAATTTGATAATATTTGATTTTTAGCTATTTTTGAACTTGTTGCATGAAAAATTCTTCTAAAGATAGACGAGACAAATTCATACTAATTATTTGTCCACCCATGAGATTTAGACTTGCAAAAAAATCATAGGCGTCACCTTGCAATTCACCTTGCCAATAACCATGAGACACAAATTTTAGATTAGGAATCCATTTTTGCAGAATTTCCCAATCGCCGCCTTGACCTTTGACATGATATGTATTGTATGTTCCTAAGAGTTCATTGAGGGAACCGGAACAAATCAATTCACCTTGAGCAAGAATGGCAATGCGATCGCAAATTTTTTCTACTTCACTTAAAATATGACTATTGAAAAAAATGGTTTTGCCTGCGGTCTTGAGTGATAAAATAGCTTCCCGCATTTGCAAGCGTCCCACCGGATCTAATCCAGACATCGGTTCATCTAGAAACACCATTTCTGGATCGTTAATAAGTGCTTGTGCCATACCCACACGCTGAAGCATACCTTTAGAGTAGCGACGCATTTGTTTGTTGCGAGCATCAGCTTGTGATAAACCAACTAACTCTAGCAATTGAGGAATGCGTTGGCGTTGTACCTTTGCAGGAATTTGGAATAACCCAGCTGCTAGTTCTATAAATTCCCAACCAGTAAGATAGTCGTAAAAATAAGGATTTTCTGGTAAATAACCGATACGCTCTTTAACTGTGCGATCGCCCAAGGCTTTACCTAAAAGTAATCCCCGTCCAGAAGTAGGATGGATAATACCTAGTAATAATTTTAATAACGTGGTCTTGCCAGCACCATTTTGTCCTAGTAACCCAAAGGTTTCTCCCTTGTAAACAGTTAAAGAACAGCTTTTGAGTGATATAATTTTTTGATTTAAAAAAAAGCCAGTGCGGTAGACCTTTCGCAACTCAGAAGTCAGAACCACTGGCGGCTGTTCTTGTGTATGTGGTTGAAAATTAGTAGTATCAGCAACGGGCTTCATTTGGATTAGATGGTGCTAAAAGTTACACTAAATATAACTACCATTCTAAGAGACTTCCAAACAAAAAAATGTTGTTTAAGCATTCACAACACAACGGAAACCAATATGACAAGCTGAGGTATCAATCATTTCAGCCTGACGGGCAGATGGGCGGTAACGGCGGCAATAGTTGGAAGCACAAAGAAACGATCCGCCTTTGAGAACTCGTCGGGGAATTTGAACTTCCGGTGTTCTAGAGTCAATACTCTCTTGTTTACGGCATCTGCTAGGATTATCCACAATGCAGCAAGATTTTGGCTTGTGACCAAGATGATGATCTTGATACCAATCTTGAGTCCATTCCCAAACATTGCCGATCATGTCATAAAGCCCATAGCCATTAGGGGGATATAAAGCTACTTGCGTGGTACCTGGGCGATGAGTCTTGAGATTTTGCCAGGGAAACTCACCCAGCCAAAAATTCGCCATCATTCTGCCATCTGGTATCAGTTCATCCCCCCAAGCATAGGCTGTTCCTTCCAGTCCACCACGAGCAGCAAATTCCCATTGAGCTTCAGTTGGTAAAGTTTTACCTGCCCAAACAGCGTAGGCTTCTGCATCCTCACAAGCAATATGAACAACGGGATGATTTTCTCTTCCCTTGATGGAACTACCCAAACCTTCTGGATGTCGCCAGTTAGCACCAGGAATGTAAGCCCACCAACTGACTTGGTTGAGTTCAACTGGAAAATTTGGTTGTTGAAATACCAGAGAGCCGGATACTAGTAATTCAGGTAGAGCGCCAGGATAATCTTCCGGTTTCGGGGAACGCTCGGCCACAGTAATATAGCCAGTTTCCTTGATAAATCGCTGAAATTGGCGGTTCGTAACAGGAAAGCGATCTATCCAGAAGCCATCTATTTTTACTGGATGAGATGGTTTTTCCTCTGGATAATGGTGATCTGAACCCATGAGAAAACTTCCACCAGGAATCCAGACCATTCCCTTGTGCGGCGGTCTGCCTAGATTACCTTGAAATTTAGACTTTTCAGACCCACGAACTAATCTTTTTGTGAGGTTTTTCTTAGATTGGCGTGCCTTCATGCAACATTGCTCCGCTCACTTGTAGTGTTGAGAGGAGGGCAATTTCACCCCCTCGTCTTCAATTCGGAAAATTAGTATCAGGCTAGGAATTCGGGACTGGTAACATCTGCGATTGCCATTGATCAAACAGCTCTTGTAAGTGCTTGAAAACTTTAGGTTTACTTTCCTTGAGGTCATTCTGTTCACCTGGGTCAGTAGCTAAATCATATAGAAATTGATTTAGACCTTGATTACTACTTTGCTGCAAGTACTTGAAATTACCGAGACGGACAGCACTTTGAATATTTATTCCAGAACCATAACGCCAAAATAATGGGCGTGAATACAGAGGTTTTTTGCCAATCAGCGCTGGAAGTAAGTTCACTCCATCTAATTCATATTCGGGAGCAGATCGCACACGAGCTGCTGCCAAGATAGTTGCAGTCAGATCCATTGTGATTGTTGGCTGCTCATTAACTTGATTGGGTGCAACTTTCCCAGGCCAACGAATGATTGCTGGGACACGAATGCCCCCTTCATTTAAGCTCCCTTTCCGATTCCGAAATGAACCAAAGGAAGAATACTGTTCACCTCCGTTATCACTAACAAAGATCACTAAAGTGTTGTCAGCCTGACCAGTGTCTTCTAATGCTTGTAAGACTTTACCAATTCCATCATCCAGCTTCTTCATCATGTTTGCATAGATTTCAGGTGAGCCTCCTGCTGTAAACTTACCGTTGCTATAAAGCGTTGTACTCAATATTTCATCATCAGGCCCCTCCCACGGCCAGTGAGGCGCGTTGTAATGCAAGCTCAAATAAAATGGACGATACCGAGGTTGCTTAATAAATTCAACTGCGTTGTCAGTAAACAGTTCAGTGCTATAGCCACGGACATTAGTGAGTTGCTCGTCATTATACAAATCAAGAGTGCCAAGGGCATCTTTATGAGTGAAATAATCTATTGCTCCACTAAAGTGACCAAAGAACTTGTCAAACCCACTTTTGTTCGGACCGTAGTTGGGCAGATAACCAAGATGCCATTTGCCTAGCAACGCTGTTTCATAACCACTAGCTTTTAGCAATGAGGCGACTGTGGGATGTGAGGGAGGTAGTCCCACGGTGCTACCAACTCGAGCGAAGTTACCAAGTGATTCTTGTAATCCTATTTCTAGTCGCGCCGGATAGCGACCCGTCAGGAAAGCAACCCGTGTTGGTGTGCAAGTCGTTTGAGCTGAATAGGCATTGGTAAATCGCACTCCCTGTCTAGCAAGACGATCTAGATTTGGTGTCTGATAGTTGGTACAGCCATAAATACTCAAATCACCCCATCCTAAGTCATCTGCCAGGATAAACAGAATGTTTGGGGTTTTATATAGAGCATCATTGCCTGCAACTGCTTTGGAGAGCAAAGTTGAGGAGCCAACAGTTGTCAACGCACTAGCTGCCGCAGTTGTTAGAAACTTGCGGCGATTCATCGAGCCAAAATTGAAATTTGTCATAAAGTTGCTTTTGTCATTAGCTATAAACACTACAGATGGGCATAGCAAAGCTAGGCTGATATGAATTTGCTAAAACAGACTCATTCCAACACTGCAACCAACTATGAACTGCCTACTGCAAGCGTTATTGCTCACATTACACTTCCGTGATCAGTGCTGAACTAGCTTTGCTGAACAGATAGCAGATTGATTAACAAACTACTGTAACTCTATAGTGATACAGTAATTTGTTGAATAAAATTTAGTATTTCACATCTTTGTTTGAATGGACAAGGGATTTTCAGAAAAAAACAGTATTTCTATCATTGCCTGCAACTGCTTTGGAGAGCAAAGTTGAACTGCTAACAGTTGTCAATGCACTAGCTGCCGCAGTTGTTAGAAACTTGCGGCGATTCATCAAGCCAAAATTGAAATTTGTCATAAAGTTGCTTTTGTCATTAGCTATAAACACTACAGACGGGCATAGCAAAGTTAGTACTTCACCACATTAATTTTGATGAGTCGCGAGTGTTCAGATCCTCGACTTCTTCAAGAAGTCGGGGATCTATAACTCATCAGAATTAATTTGGCAAACCACTAGTACTCCGCCACACCAAGTTTGAGGGTTTTGTAGTGAGGACTTTAGTCCTCTATGAGCGCTTAAGCGCTCACTACGAACCTAGCAAAGTTGACTTCGTGGACTACTAGTACTCCGCCACACCAAGTTTGAGGGGTTTGTAGTGAGGACTTTAGTCCTCTATGAGCGCTTAAGCACTCACTACGAACCTAACAAAGTTGACTTCGTGGACTACTAGGCTGACACGAGCTTGCTAAAACAGACTCATTCCAGTACTGCTCGGTTAAGGATTTTCCGTCATAATTTTGGGCATGTAGAGACGTTGCACTCCAACGTCTCTATTCTTTCACTTCTGTGATCAGTGCTTAATCAAGTTTGATGATTACTGAACTAGATTTGCTGAACAGATACCCCGAATTTCTCATAAGCTTTGCGATCGCATTCACCATAATGTTTACCCAGGTTATGCTTGGGGCATTTTTGTGAGGTAAGATTTCAAGACAGTGCGAAACGCATAAATTTAGGTTTTATAAGGCTTTGAGAAACGTGGTGAGAAATCGGGGATGCCAGATTGAACAATAAACTATTAGACATCTCGGTAGATGAGGTATTGACCCTGACTGCACAAGACTTTTATATTCTTTTTCGCCAGATGTCTATTGTAAGTAGTTAAGCAAAATTAAATTCACTAGTGAAGATAGGGAACAAGAAGACAATGTGTGTAATTAACTTTGCTTGAGTACTCCAATCTCTAGAGATTGAGTATTTGCTTAATAAGATTATTATTTCACATCTTTGTTTGAATTGACAAGGAATGTTCATAAAAATACAGTATTTATGTCGAAAATTAACCGTTAGAAAACCTCTGGCAAACCTTCTTCTCTAAAAGGAGAAAGGCTTACAAACCTTAATTTTCAGTTGATAATTAATGCTGTTTTATTAATCTTGGAAGAAAATTATCCTAATACCAATTCTCTATGAAGATGCGCTGACGCGTAATAAATAAAGAGGTATAGAGAGGATTTAACACAGCTTCACAAAGAAACGGTATAAGCCTTGTTTTTCGTCCTTGGTTCCGAACAAATATTTTTTGTTTAGGTTGATAAAACAAGGCTTTGAACAAGATTCAAGATCAGTACTTTTTTCTCTTGCCAGAGAGATAAAAGAGCGTTAAGGATATTTAAGCCTCTCTCCGCCTCGGAGATCGGTTAGGGAGAGGGGGAGAGGTTCATCGAATTTACGTTAGTTTAGGATTGCTATAAGCTAATGAGCATTTAAGTTGCATAAAACCAGGGCTGAAGCCCTTACTACAAGCGAATCAGTCTGGAAAAATGAATGACGATTAGCTTACTATTGTTTCAAAGGAACTGAAGCATTCAGTTTGTAACTGGCAATAATTTGGTTAACAGTTGGTAGTAGTTCTTTGTATTGCTCGCTAGGTACGATGTAAGAGTCGATAGAAATTTTGTCTTCTTGGGATTTGATAAAACTGTTAGCGGTGAGTGAGATAGAAGAATTTCCGGTTTTAGCTGTATAACTCCAAGTAATTCTGACACTGCTATCATTTTGCTTGACGGGCTGATCCATTTTAAAATCTTGTTCGTCATCAGCAAATTTATTAATAAACCGCTTCAAAATATTGGTTAGTTCTTCCTGGCTTGGATTGTTTTGAGTATTGAAAACATTAACTTGAACGAGAGCATTTTCAGTTGGATCAAGCCAATATATGATGACTTCGTTAGCATTGCTGTTATCCTTGAGATTCCAGCCTTCAGGAATATCGATAGAAAATAAACCAGTTTTGTAGGAATAGGTTTTTAAGTTACCTATTGTAACTCTTTGGGAATTGCCAGTAGTAGTTCCTGAAGATGAAGAACTTGAAGAATTAGAAGAATTTGAAGAACTCGAAGAAGAAGATTCACTAGGACTAGGACTTACCTGAGTTGGAGTTGCTCCTGGTGTATCAGAGTCTTCTTGTTGTGAAGCAATGACACCAATCAGAACCAGTAGTACGATTAAAGCTCCAAAGCTTGAATAAACTATGATCCCTGCTTTTGTCCAAGCTCTTTGATGGGCTTTAAAATCTTCAATGCTACGCCATTGGCGACTTCTCCAAGCCCAGGTGTTACCTTTTGCACCCAAGATAAAAGGCATAGGTAGACCTACGTAAGGAACCCAAGATAATAGTCCGATCCAAACTTGGTTTGTGATACTCCATAAAGGTGACAACAAAAATGCTCCCCAGTTCCAACCTTGAATTTCTGGAGGTATGGGAACATCGGTATTAAATGTGCCACCTCCACCTAAAAAACCAGGATTTGTGGTTGCAGCAGGTGAGACATACTGCTGGGGATTGTAACTTCCACCTGACCAATTGGGGTTAGAACCTACAGGAGTAACAACAGGTTGGATGTGTTGAGGTTTTTGACCGCCTGAGTTGATGATTGTAGGGGGTGGGGAATATGGATCGGGGTTTGAGGATACAGGTGGGTTAGATTGAGGAGAAGGTTCTGTGGGGACTACGTAATTATTAACAGCAGGATTAACCGCAGAAGATTGCAAAGCATCAATCATGTCTTTGGCGGTAGGGTAGCGATCGCCTGGATTATATGCGATCGCCTGATCCAGAATCATCCGCAGACTGGGACTAACATTCATCGCATACTGATGCCATATAATTTCTGCGGTTCTGGGGTCTGTCTGCAATTCTTGCGGCATTCTCCCAGTTAACAGGTAAATCATTGTGATCGCCAAGCTGTAGAGATCACTGCTGTAAACAGGTCTACCAGCAGCTTGTTCTGGAGGCATAAATCCTGGTGTACCGATGACAATCGAACTAGTGGGATTTCCCTGGGAATTAACTACTGTACCCATCGATTCCCGTACTGCTCCAAAATCAATCAGCACAGGTACACTATCTGCATCCCGCAGAATTATATTATCTGGTTTAATATCCCGATGAATAATGTGTTTGCTGTGTACGAAATTAAGAACGTATAACAAACTCTTGAGAATTTCCCGTACAGCACTCTCACTCATCACTCCTTCGGTATGTATCTTTTGTGTGAGAGTTTTACCTTCCACATATTCTTGAACTAAATAAAACTGACTTTGTTCAGCAAAATACGCATATAAATTAGGAATTCGGTTGTTACTGTTTCCCAAGTCCTCCAAAATAGCCGCTTCTCGCTGGAACCTGTCTTGAACCATTTTATGTATTTGCGGATTCTCTGTGACGGGCTTCAGCTGTTTGATCACACAACGACGACCTGAAGGCAAATGTGTATCTTCTGTCAGAAAAGTTTTACCAAAACCACCTTCTCCTAAAACTTTAACAATCTTGTAACGATTGTTGATAATAGTTTGTAACATTTATAATACACAACCTTTATGTTATCTTTATTACTGTATCTAACGATTCCCTAGTAAAATACAGTGGAAATAATTAGACCTTTTAAGATACAGACAATTTGTGAAAGCTATCATTTTTCTCTATACCTCCTGTCTCTGGGCTGCTAATACTAGCTATCTAGTAATTAAAACAATTGAGCAACTTCAAGTTACGGAAATTTACTAAGAATAAATTAAGTTTGATTGAGTGTATCTAGAGGTTATAGCATTTCACTAATAAGTCTGATACATTTAGCGACCAAGGAGACAAGGAGGATAAATGGTTTAATATACGAACAATCATTGTTATTTTCTGATGACAAATAATCAATGCTTTTAGCTGTATAAAATCAAGATTTAAACTGTTTGATATACTTTTAGAATTATCTTAATGTTTAAAAACTTACTATATTTTTTACACCTTTTGTGTAAAGAATTAATATTTTCTGTGTATGAAGAATTACTATTGGCTGGGTAGAGGAATAGCCTAATGAGTAATGCATTTCTACGTATGGTTGCTGGTAGTGAAGAGTATTCTTACTCACTGCTGACTACTGGTGAAATGGTGCTGGGACGTGACCCTAATAGCTGTCAAATTGTCTTAGATTCTAATGTCTACACGATGGTTTCGCGACGCCATGCGACGATTCGCCCATCTCAAACACCAGATGGCAGAACTAGCTTTTTACTTTGCGATCTCAGTAGTGCCAATGGGACTTATTTAAATGGACAGATTTTGCAAGGGTGTCAGGAACTGCAAAATCGCGATCGCATTACTCTTGGAAGTAACGGTCCACAATTCTTTTTCGAGTATCAGTACCAGTACAATCCCCAGCCGCCTGTAGGGACACCACAGCCAGCATCCCCAAATCATACGGCAGCATTCAGCTATTCACCACCCTCATCTAGTACCAATGACGACACTAGTTTGTCGCAGCTCCTCCCGCTTTTGTCTGCACCCAAAGATTTAACTCGTAAAGCGTATTTAGTACCGGGAATTATCACTGTTGTCTTTGTAGTACTACTATTTTTTGTCCAAGGTTATTTGTACCAAATACTACTAGGATCTTACTTAAGTGGTGCGACCTTATATTTTATCTATCAGTTATGTGGCAAACCTAAACCTTGGTGGGTGCTAATTGCTTCAACTGTAACCACAATGGTAGTTTTACTCAGTCCAATACTAAATCTTTTTATATTCGTATTTCGCGGTATTTTACCAGGAAGCATACCTGAAGATCCTAGTAACCTCAGCTTTGGAGAGTTATTTCTTCGCTTCTTTTTTGGCGCTGGGTTACTAGAAGAATTACTCAAAGCCTTACCCATTATTGGATTTTATCTGATTGGCAAATCCCTAGCATCTCCGAAGCGAGAACGGATCGGTGTTTGGGAACCCTTAGACGGAATTTTGCTGGGTGCAGCTTCAGCAGTGGGTTTTACTTTGTTTGAAACCTTGGGTCAATATGTGCCTGGTAGGATCGCAGAAGTGGCGCAAGATATGGGAACAGAAGCGGCTTTGGGAGCAGGGTTGCAGTTACTGATTCCGCGAATATTAGGCGAAGTTGCAGGACACATGGCTTGGAGTGGCTGGTTTGGATATTGTATTGGTTTGAGTATTCTCAAACCGCGTCTAGCTTCGCGAATTCTACCCATAGGGTACTTAAGTGCTGCTGGGTTACACGGTTTATGGAATAGCAGCGCTGGATTAGCTGGTTCCTTGGGAGTTTTAGTTTTAGGGTTATTGGTAGTAGTCGGGGGAATATCTTACACTTTATTGGTGACAGCAATTATTAAAGCACGGACTTTGTCACCGACGCGATCGCAAAATTTCGCAACTCGGTTTTTTCAATAAAAAACTAAATCAAATTCTGATTTTTGGTCTTTACTCGCCCATATAATTCTTCCATTGCTGCAACAAACGAATTATCTTTTTGCCAAAACGCGGGAAAATCACCCTGTTTCTTAATCAAAATAGCTGAGACACTACTTTTTTTGGGAACTTCTATTGTTTGAGGTAGTCTTTTTGTGCTTAACCAGAATTCTCTAGCACTCGGCTTTTGAGTAATAGTTTGTTTTTCCGTTCTTGTATAAAGCGAAGTAGAGATTTCTATAGGAATATCTTGATTATTCAGTTCGGAAGATAGTGCTTTACCTAATGGTGAGTCAGCCAATTTTGCTTGCAGTTCTACTTTGGATAATCCCCGCAATTCAAACAGCAAAAATGGATTTTGATCCAGTTGCGATGCGACTAAATAATAAACTCCAGCAATGTGTTTGCAAGGATTAGCATAGTCTGGGCAAGAACAACTTGTTGTGAAGTCTTTACGGCTGTGCGGTAATAAATTTAGTCCTAGTTCAGCAAAAGAATCTTCTATATTTTCTGGTACTTCATTCAGCAACAATCGAGAAACAATACTGGCTTTTGATGAAAGTTTAGCAATGGCTTGTTTCCAGTTTGTTTTAGTAATGGCTTGAAGTTCTATTTCTATGTGGTAAGTAGGTTCTTTGTAGACACCAAAATAAGGATTTACTGAACCTCTGACTTGAGCAGTAATATGATTTTGCTCGATCGCAAAGCTTTTGACTTTACCACCACGTGCATAAGAACGTCCGCGTTGGAGTCTACCCTCCTCGGTAAACGCTTCTAGGGCTTTAATAAAGCGATCGCCCCACCAAGTGCGAGAAAATTTGGTCATAAATAATTCTCAACAAAATAGAACTGTTGCAAATATCACGATTATTGTACCATCAAGGAATTATTGGTCTTGACACTCTCAGGTCTAAAGACACTGAGATTCTGCGGACAGAGTAATTTTCTATGAGGTGTATACATGTGGGAGTGTCAACACGCCAGGTGCGACAACGGAGAGAACCTCCAAGGGCGCACTGGCTCCCCTACACCGTTTTTTGAGTATGGTTGCCAAAATTTTTTGCCTAACGTAACAAATAACTGATAATTTATTAAGTAACATTGCTGGGTTTGCTAGGTATTACATTACTGAAAAACCCAGCATTTGATCGTGTTAAAATTAAACTATTCTTCTTATCCCCGACCGGATTACCGCGAAAAATTAGCCGAATGAGTGCTTCTAAATTCACGCTTCGGCGCTTACTGATGACTTCTTGAGAATATTATACAATTTGCAATGGTTAAATCCGCCCCTCTTCCCATCGCCAGCCGTAAGCCTTCTAAAGTAGAAGCAATCAAAGAACGCAGTAATTATTTGCGTGAACCAGTCGCCACAGAAATTCTTCAGGATACAACGCATTTTAGTGAAGATGCGGTACAAATCCTCAAGTTTCACGGCTCTTATCAGCAGGATAACCGGGATCATCGGACTAAAGGGCAGGAAAAAGATTATCAGTTCATGCTGCGGACAAAAAATCCTGGTGGTTTTGTACCACCGCAGTTATATCTAGCTTTGGATAAACTAGCTGATGAGTACGGCAATCATACTTTGCGCGTTACCACTCGGCAAGGATTTCAATTACACGGGATTTTAAAGAACAATCTCAAAGCAGCGATCGCCACTATTGTCAAAAACATGGGTTCGACCTTGGGAGCTTGTGGTGATGTCAACCGTAATGTCATGGCTCCCCCCGCACCTTTTAAAAATAAAGCAGAATATCAGCACGCTTGGGAATATGCCGAGAATGTCGCTGAGTTACTGACACCACAAACCGGCGCTTACTACGAAATTTGGTTAGATGGTGAAAAAGCCATTAGTGGTGAAGAAAACCCAGAAGTCAAAGCAGCAAGAGAAAGTGATAGCACTGGTAGTATTTTACACGGTAAAGAAGAACCTATTTACGGGACTCACTACATGCCACGCAAATTTAAGGTTTGCGTCACGGTTCCGGGAGATAATTCGATTGATTTGTATAGCCAAGACCTGACCTTGGTGGTAATTACTGACGATAAAGGAGAACTAGCAGGATTTAATATCTTTGCTGGTGGTGGTTTAGGACGTACACACAACAAAGAAGAAACTTTCGCCAGAGTTGCAGATGAGATTTGCTATGTGGCGAAAGCAGATGTTTACGATATGGTGAAAGCCATTGTTGCTACTCAAAGGGATTATGGCGATCGCACAGACCGCCGTCACGCCAGATTAAAATATTTAATCCACGATTGGGGCGTTGATAAATTCCGGGTGAGGGTGGAAGAATATTTTGGTAAACCCCTAGAACCCTTCCAAACTCTGCCAGAGTGGAAATATGAAGATTTCCTCGGTTGGCATGAGCAAGGTGATGGCAAGCTATTTTTAGGTATTTCCATCGATAACGGGCGGATCAAAGACGAAGGCGACTTCCAACTAAAAATCGCCTTACGGGAAATAGTCGAGCAGTACAACTTACCGATCCGCTTGACTCCCCACCAAAATGTAATTCTCTACGATATCGAACCTGAGAACAAGCAAGCTGTTGAAGATATTCTCAATCGTCATGGTGTTGTCACCAATGTTGACAGCATCGACCAGATTTTCCGTTACTCGATGGCTTGTCCAGCATTACCTACTTGTGGTTTAGCAATTACAGAATCAGAACGGGCGATTCCGGGAATTTTAGAGCGGATTCGTGCTTTGTTAAACAAGGTGGGTTTACAAAATGAGCATTTTGTGGTAAGGATGACTGGATGTCCCAACGGTTGCGCTCGTCCTTATATGGCGGAACTTGGGTTTGTGGGTAGCGCTCCTGAAAGTTATCAAGTATGGTTGGGTGGTTCGCCAGATCAAACCAGACTCGCAAAGGCTTACATCGAGAAATTGCATCATAATGATATCGAAAGTTTCCTAGAGCCAATTTTTGTGTACTTTAAGAAGTCACGTAAAAAAGGTGAAAGCTTTGGAAATTTTTGCGATCGCATCGGGTTTGATGCAATTCGGAAGTTTACTGACTCTTACAAAGAGAAACTTGCAAAAGCTGCGACTGTAGGACGTCATCGGATTACTGTTCGCGATGATATTTATGCTGTGCTGAAGAAAACTGCTGACAGTCAAGGAAAGTCAATGACGGATGTGGTGGATGAAGCGTTAAAGCTTTACTTGAAAACAGAGTGATACTACTGTGAACTCATATGTGGGGCTTCTGTCGGTTTTAGCTAAATACTAAGCATCTGGTTCCACGCCGAGCGATCGCAATTGTGCCGTTAGGCGATCAGCTCTTTCTTCACCAGTCAACAACAAATTACCTTGTAAATCCCACCAGCGTAGCCAAGGTAATTCCACGTTTTGATATTCTCCCCGCCATATTCCTAACTCGACTCCTAAAGGAGTTATGGAATAATGTCCCCGTTCATTGGGTGGTAATAATTGATATTGTCCACCAATGAATTCATAAACTTCCACACTGGCTTTCTTCACTTCATAAATACCATAAAAAGGAGGACGAATCACTTGCTCATAAATCCAAAATTTGCCTTTCCAAGGAGTTTTGTCTCGTTCCTCACTACTATCCCCAGAAACAAACTCTAAAGCAATTAAGGGAGCAATATATTCTCGCCACAGTACATAAGACCTCCGCGTTTGTCCATCAAGCAAGGGCGGGACATTCCCTACATAAAACCAATCCGGTGCTTCTGCTCCTTTCTCCGGGATATCCGTCAATCGCCAGTAAATACCTAAGTCCTGGCCAATACAATATTGACCATCAGGATGTAATTGCTTGAGAATTGGTGTAATCGAGCTAGTCAGTAAAACACTTTGGGGATGCTCTTGCCAATTTTTCACAAAAGTGCCGTTGGACTCTGGTAACTGCGTATGGTCCGGGAAAGGTGTAAGGGCGGTGGATGGATCGCTTGCAGAGGTCATAAGGCTACCTTTGCACTCTTGATAAGGGTTGTTTTTTAGTTTAGCAAAAGAGTGATATCTCCTAAGAAGCTGTTAGTTGTCTATGAGCAAGTAGACACAAATGATTGATAAGGTTAATCGCTATAATAATTGCAACTCAAGAAAGGGGGCGTTGCGCACAGGACAACACACCCTAGCAATTTGATAACATTAACAAGGTGGGCGATCGCACTTCTTGATCAGATTTTGCAAAAACACTATGGTAAAGCGTAAAAAAAGCAATCTTCAATGGATTAAAGAAACGCTTGAACTAAAACCCGATCATCACTGGGAATCACCATCTGGCTACAAAATTTTTGTTGCTGGTCGGGGGGCTGTTCGCTTCAATGTTCCTCATAATTGGGTTTTTGAGCCACAAGACAAATCATTCAAGTTCCTCGATCAAAAACCGCCTAACGATGATTGCTGCTTAGAAGTCTCTTTTAATCACCTCCCACCCAATGATTGGAGCCTGTTTCCACTCAAACCTACTTTAAAGAAAGTCATGGACAACGACGAACGCAATGTCATTGCAAAGGGAGAAATTGTTACTGTCAAGCGCCAAACTGCCAGAATTATGTGGGCAGAAATTAAGTTTATCGACACCCAGGAAGAACCACGAGAAGCTTTTTCGCGGACTTGCATTGGTTTGGGGTCGAATGTGCAATGCTTGATTACATTCGATTATTGGGCAGATCAAGCAGAACAGCTAATACCCATTTGGGATGAAGTGATGCGTAGTCTTACGCTAGGGTTATATATCCGCGATCCAAGAACTGGTTTAGCTTTTCCTGATTAAACAATAGCCTCAAAATTGATTTTGAGGCTATTATTAAGTAGGGCTTTGAATTAATTCGTAGCTTTTTTAAACGTACAGGAACGCAAAGTTCACGCCAAGGGGCGCAGAGTTTTTATTGCTAGATTTTGTATTTTCCTTGAAAGACTTGTTCTGCTGGGCCTGTCATATAAGTTCGTTGGTCGATTTCTGACCAAGCAATTTGCAAACAACCTCCAGGTAATTCTACGGTTGCAGTGCGATCGCATCTTCCTGTTTGCACTCCAGCTACTAAAGCAGCACAAGCACCAGTACCACAAGCTAAAGTAATCCCAGCGCCACGTTCCCAAACTCGCATTTTGAGGTAATCGGGACGGACTATTTGAATAAATTCAGTATTTATTCTTTGGGGAAAAACTGGGTGATGTTCAAACTGGGGGCCAATTTGATCTAGGGGAAGTGCTGCTACGTCTTCGACAAAGGTTATGCAATGGGGATTACCCATGCTGACACAGGTGACATCCCAAGTTTTTCCGGCGACTTCTAAGGGTTGGTTAATTACTTTGTGATCAGCAGGACATAAAGTGGTAGGAATCTCGCCAGCAAGTAATCTGGGTATACCCATATCAACTTTTACTTGTCCATCGGACATCAGTTCGGGTGTCATTACACCAGCGAGGGTATGAATTTGATATTGATTACTTTTGCGTGAGTCGCCTTCTAATTCAGCTAAAAATGCAGCTAAACAACGAATACCATTACCACACATTTCGGGTTCGGAACCATCGGAATTAAAAATCCGCATGGTGTAATCAGTATGATTTTCACTAGGTAAGGCAAAAATAACACCATTTGCACCAATGCCAAAATGGCGATCGCACAACTGTATTGCTTGTTCGGGAGTCATTACAGGTTCTGAATTAGAGCGATTGTCTATCAAAATGAAATCGTTGCCTAAACCGTGATACTTAGTAAATTCTATTGCCATTACTAAAATCCATGAACTATATTTATTGTTTGTTGTTGGTTGTTTGTTGGTTGTTGTTTGTTAATTTTGTCTAGTCAACTACCAACCACCAACTATCAACCACCAACTTATACTATTGACTATTAAATTATGATTACCGAATTTGACACTTCTTTACCCAGCATTCGCCAATTACAAAACCTGATTAAACAAGCAGTACCGACTGAGATTAAATTGCTGACGGGTGATATATTGACCGGAAGAGTAATATGGCAAGACCAATACAGTGTGTGTCTTGTAGATGAAACTAGTCAACAGGTGATGATTTGGAAGCAGGCGATCGCTTATTTGAAACTTGTGAGTAATTAGCAAATATATTTTTTATGATGTTCAACTTGATACATATGAAACTTCATATGATCCTAATTTATGGTAGAAGAAATGAATTTAGTTCAGATTCAACTAAATCAAAAGAGCGTATGTCACTGATGCCTGATAATACTGAATTAATGAGTTACGATAGACTGTCCTGTGATAGAAATCTTCATAATGCCATAACAGTTAGATTAAACGCTAAAGGTAAATATGAAGCATTATCTATTCCTCCAACTTTTAAGCTAGGACCTAATCTAGCGGATAGATTAGTGAATATTTCTGGTATAAAAGAGGCTCTTGATAAAACCACAGACATAACTGATGAACGAAGAGAATTCTTAAAAAGAAGATGTGTGTACTGGGAAGATTGGGTCCGAAACGGAGAAAAAGGTATAGTAACATCAAGCGATGCTGAATAAAAATTTGTATTTCACGCTTAATGGTATTACCTTCGTTTGCAACAAACCAAGGAGGAAATTATGTTAGATGAAGCCACTGTCGAACGTCGTTTAGCAACTCTTGAACAGGAGGTCAGGGAGCTTAAATGTAAAACTGATAGCAGCTTAACTTCTAGCAACTGGCTTGACAAACTTATTGGCTCGATTTCCGATGAATCTGCTTTTCTTGAAGCTTTGGAATATGGGCGCTCTTTCCGTGAAGCTGACAAGCCTATTGATGAGAGTGACGAATTAGCGTGATATACTTACTCGATACTGACCACATTAGTTTCTTGCAAAGGCGTACAGGTTCAGAGTTTGCTAATTTAACTGCTCGAATTGCTCAATACTCACCCGCAGATTTTGCTTTGTCTGTTGTCAGTTTCCATGAGCAAGTGATCGGCGCTCACACATTTATCAATCGCGCTCAGACAAAGACTGACGTAATTCGTGGATATACGCTACTTTTGGAAACGCTTCAGGGCTTTTCAACAGCTCCAGTGTTACCCTTCAATGCTGGAGCGATCGCAATTTTTGATGAATTACGAGTCAAAAAAATTCGCGTATCGACAATGGATTTACGAATAGCAGCGATCGCACTTTCGCGAAACTTAGTGCTACTAACCCGGAATTATAGTGACTTCAGTAAAGTACCAGAATTAGTAACAGAAGATTGGACGGTTTGATATCAAGCGATCGTTCTCTCAACAGCTATTTCAAATAAATCAACAAATTCAACCCTGGAATCGTGCGAGATAATGTCCACAACAGGAGGGTGATGTAAAGTATTCCCAGGCTCCACTGATACCAAGCTAATGTGGAGATGATACCGGGGAGGTGTTTGTCTCGCAAGCGAACGTCGTTAAAACCTAATTTCAAAAGATTGTTGAGGCTAAAGTCGTAGTAGTTTAGCCAATTCCAATGACGATCGCATAATAATGGCATATAGCGATCGCGAAATACTTCATATCTGGGAATCACGGGTAAGCGTCCAATGAGTAATCTTAACTGTCGCATACTTCCATCTTCTGTGAAGTAGGAAGTGTCCATTAAGTCGTGATAGCGTCCTTGTCGATATAGTTGCAATAATAAAACTGCTGGTACGGGAACAATAATGATCACAAGACACGCGAGTGTCAACCAAGGTTGTTCAGCACTGCGAAGAATCGCAAGTAGTCCCAACAGTGTTAAGATGCTAAAACTTGTCAACATCCATATACTTTCGTCAACTGTGGGAATAATGACGTTAGGATACAGACGACGCAGCCGATCTATCAGCCAAAATAATAAACCAAAATAGGCGATCGCAATAGTTCCGACACCAAAGACTAAGCAAAAATCTGTACCGTAACCAGAAAGCAGCAGTAGTAAACTTAATGTCAGCCAATTCCAAACTAATAGTAACCATCCACCCAAAAACAATGGTTCACCAACTACTATTTGTGAACTCAGTTTGGTGTAGGTTTCTAAATCAATATCTGCAAGAGTCAGTAATTCGCTTGTGTTATGGAATGGTTTAGTTAATCGACGATGTGCGATCGCTTCTGCTTGAGTTGGAGAGAAACCCAGGTTAATTAAACTTGTTTGCGAGGCGTCATTAATATTGGTAGTAACCAAACGACGAGTTAATTCTGCTAGCCGCAGTTGCTGTTTGGTATACTCGATTTGATTTGCATCAGCAATTTGTTGCAACTGTCGAAAATTTTGTCCTAAATTCCGCAAAACGTTTTTATTTCCTTGCAGTGTATTGACAATTAGCTTTTCACCAATTTGACCAGCATTACCTAAAAGTTTGGCTTTATTTGAGTTAAAAGCTAATCCAGATACATTTAAAAAAGCAGTTTTAGCAAAGCCAGCATCACTAAAATCTGCTTGGTTGAGAATGCTAGCACCCCGCAGATTCACAGGTTGATTAAACTGTGCTTCTCGAAAAGTGACTGCTTGTTCAAAAGTTGCTTCTGTTAAGAATAAAAACTGATTGAAAATAGTTTTAGTGAACTGTGCGGCATTAATAAAGTGTACCCCAGAAAAATCTACATTATTTTGCCACTGGGCGCGATTAAATTTAGCCAATTGTTTAAAATTGGTTTGGTTAAAATTGCTGGTGTTCTCAAAAAAGCTTTCCTGAAAAAATGCGTTTTCCTGAAATTGCGTTTGCTTGAAATTAGCTTTATCAAAGAATATACTATTTTGCCATTGGCTCTCTCGTCGAAAAGTCGCATTATTAAAGCTAGCGGAACGACTGAAGCGTGCTTCTTGCCAATTAGCTAGTTGATTAAAAATAGCACTTTGAGCATTGACAGATTGCAGAAAAAATGTATTATTAAATTGGACTGTACCTGTAAAGTGAGTTTTTTCTAAAACTAGCGAACCACGGAAAACACTGATTTCGCTGGATGCAGTGGCTGGAGTTGCTAAAAGCGATCGACAGTCTTTAGAACTTGGTAAAGCAACAGTCAGTGATTGTAAGCAAACCTCCCGTAGGCGTTCGAGTTGTTCTTGTTCAGTAGCAGTGAAAATTGGGGCGATCGCCTGCGCGTAAAGAGGAGTTCTTAAACCCAAGTCACTACCAATAAAATCCCCTTGAATCAGAGAATTACTCAAGTCTAATCCCAAGAGTTTGGAACCTGTTTTTTGTAATTCTTTTCGCAGCAGTTGATAAAAAGCATCGCGAAAACCAGCATTTTCTGGTCGCAAATCAATCACCATCTGTCGTAAATCTACTGATAAAGTACCTTCACGAACAGTTGGTGTATGCAATCTTTCCTGCAACAGTTCTAAAGTTAGGGGTGTACGTTCTGCTTGTGCAAAAGCAGGTAAAGGTAATAAAAATCGCAGCAGTATCAACAGACTAATCAAAGCCTCAGAAAATCTTTTCGTTGCGTACTTTACGTATTTGCGGTTCATTAGATAATATAGGAATCCGACTAAATTCCTGAATCACTCGTAGAGAGAGAGAACAGGGAAAAAGAAATAAATGTGTGCTGAGTTTTTTAAGCGCAGAGCGCAGACTACGCCAAGAAAAATCAAATAGGATTCCTATAGTACACGAATTATGAGAACTTAATTTTTATTAGCTAAAGCTTGCGGTTCAAATATTAAATACGTTCCCCCCAAGCCTTCAACTATTGTGCGGGTATTAGCAGTTAACATCTTTTGGTAGGTATCCCCATAGTTACCTGGTTTACCTAAATTCTCAGCCAAAAGTTGCCTTTCTGCAACTTGTACTTGTGCTTGCTTGGCAACTTTATTAATAACATTAGAGTTAGTTGTGCTGTCTACAAAAATTGTTGGTACTGTCGATCTTCTGATTTCTCGAACTACGGCTTTAATTCTGACTGGTGTAGGTTTAACATTATTAATTCTTTCCAATGCGCCTATGGGTGAAAGATTGTAGGCTTTCGTATAGTAAATCATTGCCTCATCATTAGTTGCAACTAATTTACGATTTTTAGTAGGAATACTATCAATACGTAACTTAATCCATACATCTAACTGGTTTAAGTCTTTTTTGATTTTTTGTGTATTTCTTCCATATAAGAAAGCATTTTCAGGTATGGCTTTACTTAAGTTAGTGCTAATTACCTCTGCCATTTTGACGCCATTTTTCGGATAATGCCAAATATAAGGATTAGATACTAACTTGCCATTTTTTCTAGACTTCAATGGTTTAGGAACTGCACGTTGAGCAACTGCTATTTTAGTTGCGCCATTTTTACTAGCTCTGATTAATTTAAATAAACTTGTTGGTTCAAAGTTATATCCATTAAAAAAAATTATTTTGGCTTGTTCTATGGCTTGGCGATCGCCTGGTTTGAGTTGATACCGGTCAGGATCGACACCAGGAGAAATTAAGCAAGTCAGATTAACTGTTTTTTCTGCTACCTGTTTTACTAGGTCGCAAATTACACTATTGGTCGCAACAACTTTAGGCAGAGTCTTGTTTGATTCACCTGAAGATTCGGTGGTTGTAGCAGGCAAATTAAACAAATTACCCACATGATTACACCCAACAAGTCCAACACTAAGGGCAACAAAGATAATACGCAGAGGTTGTAATAATGGTAATTTTTTTGACATACATGCTTATTGGCAGTTTATCATGGCTGGTCTGAAATGGGAACTTTCAGATAATCAGCTTAAATAATATACAGTCTTGTCGTCAGGACAAACAGCTGTTTACCACTACAAATCATAGTCATTTGAAAGGAGTTTTCGGAAAATAAATTTGGATGTGATAGCAAAAACGTAAGGATTCAGGTCTAAATTTGAGGTAATGAAGATGGTGCTTGCACATCTGGATCAACGTCGGATGTCACACTTGTCAATACCCCCTTGACCTGAATCCTTACGTACTTTCTATGAAAAATCAACTTGGATTTGTTTTAAAGGTATTTTTACTCTCTGCTGTGATTTCGTTATGGATTAAGTATGCAGGCCCTTTTCTATTCATCCCTGGAACGTCAATCAACGCCTTGATTATAGTTTTGTTACCGACTGTGATTATGGCGATCGCTCTGCTGTGGCGATTCCAAGCCCAGAAACCAAGCTAGTTTATTCCTATAAGGCAAATGTTGCTAAAATCGGCTAATATAGCTGCTTTCTACAGTTATCACTTATCAGGGTAGCTATTCACTGAGAGTTAGCAATTGATAACTGATCTAAAATAGCGGTTTATCAACTGCCAGGAGTCAAGGCGTGAATCTAGGTCAATGGTTCGGCTTAATTGCCATACTCATGTCTGTATATATATTGTGGCAACTTAAAGAAGTATTATTACTTATGTTTGCTGCAATAGTATTAGCAACTACCTTGAATCGGCTTGCTCGGAGATTTCAACGCTCCGGGATGAGACGCGGATTCGCCGTAGTCTTGTCAGTGG
This sequence comes from Nostochopsis sp., assembly GCA_051172755.1. GTDB lineage: Bacteria > Cyanobacteriota > Cyanobacteriia > Cyanobacteriales > Nostocaceae > Pelatocladus. The sequence continues at coordinate 78,214 of JBMNDX010000003.1, forward strand.
GCATTTTTCTAGCTGCTATAGTCGGTTTTTTCTGGCTAATTGTCCCACCTTTTGCTGTTCAGTTTCAACAAGTTACCTATCAGGTTCCTAGAGGTATAGAACGCTTTAATATTTGGTTTTCCCAAATTAGATCAACCCTTCCTAGCCAAATAACTCCATTCATTCCCGATATCAACAGTTTGAGCCAACAAGCACAGCCATTTATTAATCGAGCAGTTGGTACTTCCTTCGCCGTGGTTTCTGGTTCTTTGGAAGTAGTTCTCAAAATATTACTAGTGCTTGTTTTAACAGGGATGTTCTTAGCCGATCCTCAAGCTTACCGCAAGCTATTTATTCGCTTATTTCCCTCTTTTTACCGACGCAGGGTAGATGGAATTTTGGATAGATGTGAAGTTTCCTTAGAAGGATGGGTTACAGGCGCTTTTATTGCTATGTCTGTGGTGGGATTGATGAGTGTGGTCGGCTTATCAATTTTGCATGTTCCCGCCGCGCTTGCTTTAGGGGTTTTAGCAGGATTCTTAAACTTGATCCCCAATCTAGGGCCCACACTCAGCGTTATTCCAGCAATGGCGATCGCACTTTTAGATGCTCCCTGGAAATCTCTAGCTGTGTTTGGACTCTACTTTTTCATTCAACAAACTGAAAGTAATTTCATCACACCGATTGTAATGGCCCATCAAGTTTCCTTACTGCCAGCTATTACTTTAATTGCTCAACTATTTTTTGCATATTTGTTTGGCTTTTTAGGTTTATTTTTAGCTCTACCGCTAACTGTTGTAGTTAAAATTTGGCTGGAAGAAGTTTTTGTGAAAGATGTTTTAGATCAATGGAATAGTGAGGCTAAACGAGAAACTGAATTTATCATCGTTTCTGATAAATTAAACGACGACACTACATCAGAAAGATAAACTCTAGTGTGAAAAAATCACAAGTACTGAAGAAGATATAATCGTCGCAGCCCGCCAGAGCAATCCCGCCACTGATTCGGAGTACCGAATGAGCTTCTAGGCATTGCTGTAACTTGGGATCAGATGTTGAGGTTTTTTCAGAAATTGAGATACTCCCTCTTGTTTGCGATCGCGTTTCCAAATTTTTGTACAATAACAGGTTTACAACTCAGAAACTTGATTTACGATTCAGAAACTTGATTTACGATTCAGAAACTTGATTTACGATTCAGAAACTTGATTTACGATTCAGAAACTTGATTTACTGAATAGCAAAGTATTTGAGTCCGTTTCAACGGACTTATGCTATTAGCCTGAGAATTTATTCTCAGGCGGAATGCAATAGACCCGTCCTAAAACTTGCAAGCCAATATCTACAAGGCTTTGAGACCAATGTTTGCAGATATTATTTCAACGTAACAATTAGGGTTCGATATCGTTACCGACAGTTTAGATCAGAAAAATACAGTTCCACAATTCGGGAGCGATCGCTATTTTATCCACTTTCATTAACTGTTAAAACCAAAGTACCAATTCTGAGTCTAACCAAGCCACAAACAGTAAGAATGATCCGCTCGTATACCTGAGAATGAAGTCGAAATCTTTCAGAAGCAATGCGGAAAATCTTGAGCAGCCGAATTATATGTTCAATATTTTCTACTTGTTCTAGTAAACTAGCAGGCAATACTTCTCGCAATATTTTTAGCCAATAGTGGAAGGTGTCATTCGCCTCGGTTTTCGATATATCGAAGTGCATCTCCTTTTATCTCAAATGTCGGCATTTGTCTAAAGCACAAGGCTGTCAGACACACAAGTCTAATTTACCAACACTTTTAGCATTTTGACCGAGGGTAGTTAAAAGCGATGGTCGCTCCATAAGATAGTTAAGACAGACCTCTGCTTCAATTTCGTCTGTATAAAAAAGTCCACATTGACCATGACGGCATATCTCTACAAGTTTTTGATTATGTTGAGGAACTAGTAGCGATCGCCCCCACTTCATACTCTCACGTAAGTCTCTCTCTTTGCCGTTGTTCTCAACAATCCAAACAAGGTCTACGTATTGCCAATCTTCAGGTTCAATCCAGTCGCTCATCATAAACCGATAGCATTTACTAGTGTCGTTTTTGTATAACTGGTCAATGACAAAAGCGAACTCTGGTGAGAGATGCTCTCCACTACATAGTATGATGTGCTTGCGCTCATCGCACTTTGTTATTGAGGCCTGTTCTTTGTCTTCATACACCTCAACGATACGTCTGACATACTTATCAAGTGTGTTATCTGCTACCTTTTTATATGCCTGATGACCCATAGACTTAATGCGATCGCGATTAAAGGCCATTTCCACCATTTTGTCAGCAAGCATTGGAGCATTGCCAGGTTCAAATAAACAACCTGTTACACCGTCTGTCACGAGTTCTAAATTACCACCAAGGGCAGAAGCTAGAACTGGAATACCCGCAGCCATAGCTTCTAGAATAGTAACTGGTTCATTCTCTGGCCAGATTGATGGTGTTACCAGCACGTCAGTATGTTGGTAAACTTTTTCGATTTGGAAATGTTCAACTTTTCCCCACAACTTTACAGCTGCATCGAGTTGATTAGTTTTAACGAAAGTTGCCAATTCGTCTGCCATTGCACCAGCACCAACGATATTGACTGTACATACTTTCCCCAGATAGCCTCGTTTTAACAGCAGTTTCATCGCTGTGATCAGAATATGTACGCCTTTATGAAAACCCAGGTGTCCAATGAAAGTAAAGCGAATTATACCTTGAGATGGTATTTTCACTATATAGTAAAAACGATCTACATTTACACCGTTAGATATCACACTAATTTTGTGGGCTGGAAGACCTGCCTTGACATAAGTAGCAGCTAAATAAGAACTTGGGGAGACGAAGCGATCAACCTTAGCAAGTTGCCAAGCAATATAATCTTGACGCATACGGATGTGTAGACGTCGTCCTCGACTATCAATTAATTCTGGCAAACACTCTCCGCATTTGGAATAATCATTGCAAACCTGTTCTTGCTGCTTGAGTAAGGTATTTTTGAAACAAAATCCCCAATGGTCATGCAAAGTCAGTATAGTCCAAATTCTGTGTCGGCGCGCTCTAGCAACTATACCCAATGATAGATTGACAATGTTGTGGAAGTGAATAACGCCTGGTTGAAACTCCTCAATCACAGCATCAAACACATCATCAACGTCAGAATTACTAAAATTATTACCTATCTGATAGTTTTGTGTATGTAAGATCACACGAAATACATCAAGTCCATCATAGGTTTCCCTGGTTAGTGAATAATGACGAAGGCTATCATCGTGTTTGCCGCAGAATACTGCCACTTTATATCCTGATTTTTGCAAAAGACGTGCTTGATGGTGGGCAATAATTTCTGCACCGCCAATGAAAAAAGGAGGGTAAAAATTGGTACAAACGAGTATCTTTTCAAGCATATAAACCGGGGGGAAAACAATATTAGTGGCGTGAATTTTTTAGAGATAATTCATAGAAATCATTGACTGATGCCCGAATACTAAAGTCACCTTGACGTGGTGTCGGAGAAAGTAAGGCCAGTGCTAAACCTCCCCACATTTCACCTTTGGCCAAATTATTTTCGCCCTCAATGATGCGTCCCGGCACAAAATCTACATCTACCCAAACCACATAGGGCGAATCTTGCCATTTTGCACTCATCATTCCGCGCCGACACTCTGGATTGAAAGAGTCATGCATCATTACGAATATCGGTCGCTTCGGTACGTACTTTAAAATAATTTCTATGTCTCTGCGGACACCATCAGCAGAATGATCACCATCAATCAGTACAAAGTCTATTGGGATATCAGCTTCATCGAGTGCTTGAAATAGCAACGGTAGCAGAGTCGTCGATGATCCGGTCAAAAAGCTAACGTTATCGATTGCTGGAACCCGTGAAGTTACCTCTGGATCAATGTCAATCGAAAACACCATTTCCGAATATTGTGATATTAAGGACAGGCTGCCACCGTAATAAGTACCAATCTCAATGCTACATTTTGGTTGATGTCGTGCTAGTAAACCAAGTAATGCTACACGCTCCGAATCATTCATCTGCCAACGCTCAAGTAGGCAGTTAGGGTAAAGCAGATCCTCATAACGAATGGTATCTATATTCTGGGTATTTGTCGCACTCACAAGCATGGTGTATGTCTTCTCCAGACCTAAAACATTCAAAATTTCTTGGGTGTAATCTTCCCAAGTTTTGAGTGTGCGGTCAATTGCTGCTTGAGATAGTTTGGCAAGGAAGGTGCGATCGCATGATAAATTGTAAATTGCTTTGGCTAAAGCTTGAGCATCGGTCATATCTACTACTACACAGCCACCCCCTGCGGCCAATTCAGCCATTACGCCTTGGTGATGGCATATACAAGCTCGTCCATGCCATACACTTTCGAGAACAGGCATTCCGAATCCTTCTACCAGGGAACTATAAACCGTAAAAGTAGATTCTTCATATAGTTGATGTAAGGTAGTGTCATCTACTATTCCCAACCATTGAATTCGAGCGTCTTTTGTTGATGCTTCTTGAACAGCCTCGTATATCTCTGGTGCGCCCTCATAGCGATTGCCAACAAGTGTAAGACGCCAATCAAGTTCAGGATACTGCTGTGCTAATATTTCACAAGCCTTTAGAAGCGTACGGTGGTTTTTGCGTGGTTCCAAGGTAGAAACGCATAGTATATGTACTTGCCCATATTTGACGTTGGGTATTTTTGCTTTACGGGATTTCTGTCCGAATTCACCAGGTAGCAGTACAGTACTCAGCTTGGTAGGTTTAATTTTGTGTTGATGCCAATAATCTAGAAGGCATTTTGCAGAAAATTTGGAAACTGGAACGATGAAATCGACATTAGACAACGTTTCCAAATAAGAAGGGAATAGTTTGCCTACAGAGGGACTACATAGCTCTGGATAGATTACTGGAATCAAATCGTGTAGTAGCGCTGCTACTTTCCATTGTCGTTTCTCCGCGTAAGCAAGAGCTTTAGCATTATATTGATCTAAAACAATTTCTGGGAACAAAAGTAAAGCGGGATGATTTTGCGTTTGTGGGTCGAGTGCTAAAAATTCTGCTAACGAAATTGTCTGGTAGTGTTCCAGAACAGTTTTTCCGTAGGTTGGGATTTGAGGACCATTAAACTGACCTAGCTGCAAGTAACCATCCTGGGAAGGTAACACGTATTGCTCTGTTGGCCAGTCCCAAACAACAAATACCGGATCGCAGTATTTTTGTAGTGTACGGCAAAGTTGACGAGTAACCCTAATTACACCGGAATTGCCGGGGTCACGGCAACTATTAGTAACATCAACAATCAAGATGGGAGTAGTGGTATCTCGGCTTGCTTCTACTGCATTCTCAAGATAATCACAGTAAGTTTGAATTACTTTTTCCCAACGAAAATTTGCCCGAAACTTGTTGTAATTGTCTGCGGATATGACTTCATCAGGAATTTGTCCTGTCAAAACATAATCCGCTTTTTCTGCCATCTCTGCAACATCGGCGCACAGAAACCAGTGATTTACAACTACCTCCGGATGGGCAGCAAGATTAAACGCCAGTGCTGGACGTCCCAACCATTGCATTTCTGCAAGCGGCAGGTTAAAACCTTCCCAGAGCGATACAGAAATTCCCAAGGCGACATTTTTCATAATCTCCTGTAGTTCGGCATCATCTGGGAATCCAATCGGTTTGATGTATTCTTTGATATCCTCTGGAATATTCATATCCGATGGATTTGCCAAGACTAGCAAAGTCGCTTGTGGGTGTCGCTGCACCAGCCTCCGCATTACCTCAAAACAGGCTTCAGAATTCTTATAGCAGTCTGGCTCCCAACGCCCCAGATTTAGGATATATGTACGTCCTGTTTCCTTAAGTGCTGTCAATGTGGAAAAGTTTGTGCCGCTACTTTGACTAACCATATGTGCTTGCCATAGGGAAAGTTCCATATGGTCAGCACCAAGCAGAACTGTATGGATGCCATCACTATTACCCCGATCAACTATTGTTTGTGATTTGGCGATAAAACCACTAATTGGCAGTATTGCTGTTGCCTTGGGTAAATAACGTTGACGGAAATTTCTCAGTTTCTGCTGAATGAATAGAGCATGACCAACAAAACCATCTAACGGTACTGCACCTGCATCAATAAAAATAACGGTCTGACAAACTTGAGAAAAAAACTCTAGTGCTTGAAAAAATGGCCATCCGCCAATGATCACCACGTCTGGTTTTTCAGACTCCGAAAAAAGATTGTGCCATTGGTTCTCTAACCATTTAGTTGTGGACTCATTGGCGTTGGTATAATCATCGGTGGGTGGAGGAAGGGGAATAAATCTTTTGGCAATTTGACTCACTATTGGTTCATCACACCAATAGCTCATCATGTAGACATCATTGCCTCGCTCTGACATCCCCTTTCCAATTAACATCAGGACACGATCAAGACCAAAGCGGAACAGAAATCTTTCGTTGCAAATTAATACTTTCATTGCATCACCCAATTTATGATTTCCATCCAATAACTGCATAATCCTGGCAACCTAGCAGGATATCTTTCAATAACTGGTTGTCCAGACCGTGTTCATCGGTCATTGGGTGCAGACGATGAATTTGAACATGGGAGAAGCCGCGATTTTCTAACAAAAACTGTGCTGTTGGTGGTGGAATAGGGTTACGGTGGGTGGGGTCTATATAAAAGTTACAAGCTCCGACGATCAAGTTTTCTGGGTTAGGTGTCTCAAAAATAACTATTCCACCGGGACGAATCACTCGTAATGCTTCATCAATAAGGCTGATAAAATCCTGTAATGATAAATGCTCGATCACGTGAAATGCTGTCAACCCTGCCAAGGAATTTGCTTCAATATTGCGCAAGTACAGCAGACCATCTTCTTTAGCAGCATTTAAACCCTTTTCCTGGCAACACTGTACCATCGTAGTGTTAATATCGACACCAGACGATTTCATCCCTCGTTCAGACAACAACTCTAACCACTCACCCCGACCGCAACCGATATCGAGAATTGCAGCGTTTTCTGTTGCTGCGATCGCCTTTTCAATATAAGGAATATAGGTTGTCAGACGATTTTTGATTTCTTCACAGCTACCACGAAAACGGTCTTCAAAAGCTGTGTAGAAGCTATCTAGTAAATGCTGTTCTTGATTGACGAAAGTTTGCAGTTGTTGCTGATCAAAGGGTTCTGGCAATCTGCGTTTTGCTTCTTCCAAAAACATCATCAATAGACGTTTTTGCTGAATTAAATCATTTTTAATGTAGTTGTCGTTTCTAAGATGACGATTGTCCATTCGTTGCAGACGCTCATCTGTTGTTTGCATATGAGAATTTACATTGCTCAACTGCTCATTGATGTCTTGCAGGTGAGTGTCAACTCTATTTAAGCGATCGTCCATCAACTGTAAGCGAGTATCTGTAGCTTTTAAATGTTCTTCTAGTTCCTTTTCTTGATTATTTACAGCATTTAATTGCTTTTCAAAATTTCTCAAATTCTCATCTATCTCAGGAACACCACTATACACAGTTCCAAAACGCTTATCCATGTTTTGTGATTGAGTTTCCATATCTACTAAGCGCCGATCTATCTGCAATCTCAAGCTAGCAACTTGCTCTATCAACTGCCTATTTAGCGCTACAGATTCTTGTAAAGCTCTGATTATATTATAGTTTACTTCTCTTTGATCTTTAAAGATAAAATTCAGTACTTTTAAAAAATTTTTCTGTATATTTTTACTGAGATTAAAAGGAAACTTATTAAGATTATCAGGCCATTTTGTACGAGTTTCTGATCTTAATTGTGCATTTTTAAGCAAACTTTGGATAAGTTCTATAGTTGCGTTATAGTGCTTTTGGATACTTGGTAATGTTGACTGATTAGTTGCTCGCTTTAATTGAGAATAATTCCGGCGCTTAACCACTTCTTCTCGAATTTTATGCATTATTTCATCAACATTTACTTGAGACTCATCTTTTTCATTCATAATTTACCTTTTAAAAATACTTAAATTCTTCATTCCTGTTCATCATAACTTTCTACACTTGAGCAGAAATCGCTCTCGTGCTGAATGATACAGTTGATTTGAGGTCTAATATACCATCACAGAAAATATCTACTTCAAATACAACCATCTCATCTATCCAGTCGTAACTTATACCTTCTTCCGAATGTACACCAACTGTTAGTGTGTACACCCCCTTATTTAAATGGCAAGTACACTCAATCTATCTTGTAGGGTGCCAGTTGCGTAAGTCCTGTATAAGTTAAGTGTTTGACACTTAACTTATGAAATCATAATAAGCTTCTTATGTCAAGCAAGTATGCGATTATTAATAGCCCAGATTCCGCACTTCGTTTTGTAATATGTTTCTCTTACGAAGCTTGGGCTAATGGTAGTTAAATAGCGATCACCAAAAGCCTAAAAAGTAGCAGTGTTAATACTTAATAACATCAATAGTTTTTGTAAAATTTGTTGAAGCATTAATATATGACATTTTGAAGTGCGGAATGTGGGTTTTATTTTTGCAAGAGGTTTGTTGAGAGTCTTAAAACAATTCAAAATTAGGAGCTTTTAAAGACAGATTTGGATTGTAATAAGGATCTGAACCCAATTGCTCCAAATAATCTTTCCATTTATGATTTAATAGATTCCATTCACCTGGTTTTAAACCTTTTTGCCTACTAGCAGATTCATAGTGAATCAGTTGAGCATAAGGTGTAACGACATTACGATATCCAGCCTGATGCGCTTTTAAACATAAATCAACGTCGTTATAATTTAAGGGAAAATCTTCATCCAGTCCCCTCAATTGCTGATATATTTCTTGTCGCATCATCAAACAAGCAGCAGTCACAGCTAGGTAATTTCTATTCACAATATTTGAACAAAAATAGCCAGATTGTTCGTTATCAAAACCATAAAAAGCATGACAAGGATTACCCTCAATCACCATTACCCCCACATGCTGTAATCTGCCATTAGGAAATAAAAGTTTTGCTCCGACTGCACCAATTTGTGTCTGTTGTGCAAGTTCTAACATTGACTCTAGCCAATCAGAAGTAATTACTTCTATATCATCATTTAATAACAACAGAAATTGTCCTTTTGCTTCAGCCACACCTCGATTAATTCGCATGGAAAAATTAAAATGTTCAGCACAACGAACTAATTTCACATCTAAAGCAAGTATTTTTTCTAAAGTTGCATCTGGAATATCAGACCCGTCTACCACAATAATTTCAAAGTTTCGATAGGTACTCATTTGCTGAACACTACGAATGCAATTTTCTAAAAGACATAATTTACCAGAACCAGTATTAATAGTTGTACCTGCACTGGGAATAATGATACTAACTAAAGGATTTCCAATTATATTGCGTCGCACTCTGTAAATACCTGGATTCGGTGTTTCTTCAACACGTCCTGGATATACGCTACGCTCTAGCATTGATTCTAAAGCTTTTCTGCCAGCAGTATATGCCCACGGCTTTGCTTGTGACCCAGAAGCAGCAGAAGCAGATATAGTGCGCCAATGATAGAGAATTTTGGGAATATGAAAAATATGTTTGGTTTTTTCGATAAATCTTAATACCAAATCGTAATCTTGTGAGCCATCATACTCACTACGAAAACCACCAATTTCACGAATAATCCTAGTACTATAAACACCTAAATGGCAGGTGTACATACAAGAATAAAAATATTCTGGCGACCAGTCAGGCTTAAAACAAGGAGAAAAACGTTTTCCTTTAATATCTATTTTGTCTTCGTCACTATAGATAAAATCTGCTTCTGGATGTTGGTTAATTAACTTAGCATTTTCAAATAAAGCGTTAATTGCTAACTCATCATCGTGATCTAAAAGTGCAATATAGTCTCCTGTAGCCAGTTCTAAAGCAGAGTTACTTGCTGCTGAAATATGTCCATTTTCTTTACGAAATACAACTTTAATGCGTGCATCAAGTTTACTATAATGAGTTAATATAGAACTAATATGAGATTTGGGAGAAGCATCATCAGCAATACAAAGCTCCCAATGAGGATAGATTTGATTGCGAACTGATTCAATGGCTTGTGTTAACCATTTTGCCTCTACATTATAAACAGGCATAATGATAGAAAATTTAGGTTTAATTTGCCATTGAGCGATTTGCTGATGAGCAGTAATAATTTCTTGTTGACTAAGAGTTTTTTTTTCGATCCATTGTTGATATGCTATTTTATTCTTGATTCGAGAAGCAGTATTTTGATATAAAAAATGTAAAACTCCTAGTATTCCCCGCCTTCCCCAGATGCGTTGTATTTTTTTAATTTTATAACTCATGATTATTGGTGTTATAGATTAATTATTACTTCGCAAGGAATATATTTTTTTTCAATTCAAACCATTGATTTCGCAATTGCCAAAATTTACTACTCTCCATACTTGTAATTATGTTTTGCAATCGTTGATTTTCTATATTTTGATATTGCAGTTCTGTATAAAGAGCATCAATATTAGACAAAAAATTACGCATTTGTATGACATGCTCTAATCTATTTTTTACTTTTTCTCCAATAACTTTTGGACTTAACACCGACTTGATATCTTCAGATGCTTTTTTGCCAATTTCTTTAGCATTTTCATAATTATTAAATACATCCTGCATTAAGTATGCAGCATGATCAATATCTGGTTCTGCCCAGAAATTTCCTTTTTTGTAAGGGCCATAATCTTCTGCGATCGCTACTAAAGAATATTTGACTAGAAAGCTATTATTAATATTCATAAAATCAAGGTTGGCTGAGTAAGCAGTTGCGATAACTGGTTTACCATAAAACATCGCCTCTGCCATAGTCAAACCAAAACCTTCGGAACGATGTAAAGATACATAACAATCACAATGATAAATTAGAGCATTTAGTTCTTCTTTGAGTAAATAATCATCAATGAGTTTAATATTTTGAAAATACTCTACTAAATCTTTTAATTGTTTTAGTTTATCTGGAAAATATTGACTATTAGAAAACTTAATTACTAGTTGTACATTTTGATCATCTTTGCCAAAAGCTTGTTGAAATGCGTCAATAACTGCAAGAGGATTCTTCCGCTCAAATACACTACAAAAATCAAATATAAATAGAAAAATAAATTTATTGTCTGGTAAACCTAATGATTGTTTGCTGATTGAAGGTTGAGGAAGCAAGATACTATGCATAACCTTCAGCACTGGGATCGGAGATATCGGTGCGATCGCATCAACACAATAAGCGCTGGGAGTCCATATTTCATCAAAAAGATTAAACGCTGACAAGCATTCTTTAGGAAATTCTGATAACTCCCATGCCCAAAATCCAATATTATACTTGTTTTTGAAATATTCAGGACTAGTAGAACTGATAAAAGTGTTAATCATATCCACATTTACCTGAATAATATTTACTGGATAAGGATTCTCATCAGTAAAATCTGTGTAGGAAGAATCCATCTTCCTATGCATTGTGTTAAAAGTACAATTATTTATCACAAAAGGAATTCTAGCCGCCTCAACGGCTCTTATTGTTCCTCTAACTGCTTCACCAAGCCCAAATTCACTGTTAACATAACCTGAAATATTAACACCAAAATTATCGTTAGTAATGTTATTGCTAATTTCAGGTTTTGACTCCATGTTTTTCTCCTCAGATGTCGTTTATATTCCAATACAGTTCAATTAAGATGATTAGTGTGGTTTTCCGATGTGTAGAGACGTTGCAATGCAACGTCTCTACGAATTTCCCTGGATAAATTATCTTATCTGAACTGTATTGGTTTATATTCTCACTACAATGCTCCGTTACGTCAGTTTCCCGCAGGGTAGGAGCCGTCTTTGAGCATCGCAAGCATTTAGCTAATACCTCAATTACCAATTACCGACACGGGCGGATAATATAAGTGTTCAAGGGAACATGATATTACTTATTACTTAACTCTTTCAAATCATTTTCTACCATCAATTGCACCATGTGTTCAAAAGAATACTGCGGTTTCCAACCGAGTTCCGCTTTAATCTTATAAATACAACCTACTAATTGCACTGGTTCATCTGGACGGTAGAATGTAGGATCAACAGATACATAATCTTCCCAGTTCAAATCTAAATAGTTAAACGCACATTCTACCAGTTCTCGCACCGAATGAGTTTCACCACTGGCAATTATGTAATCATCTACTTTATTTTGTTGCAACATCAACCACATTGCATATACTGCATCTTTTGCATAGCACCAGTCACGACGTGCATCTAAATTACCGAGTTTTAATTCTTGGGCTAAACCCAGTTTAATCATTGCCGCAGTATGGGTTATTTTGCGAAATACAAACTCTGTACCGCGACGAGGAGATTCATGGGTGTAGGTGATCCCACAGCAACCAGAAAGATCATACTTTTGGCGATAATTAACCGTCATCCAATGAGCATAAGCTTTAGCAACACCATAAGGGTTGCGTGGACGAAAGGCGGTACGTTCGGTTTGGGGTGATTCATCTGGTTGCCCAAAAACTTCACTACTGGAAGCTTGGTAAAATTTAGCATCGGGTTTACAGCGCCGAATCGCTTCTAGCAAGCGTGACACTCCTAAAGCAGTGTATTCAGCAGTAAGGGCTGGTTGTGTCCAAGATAGAGGAACATAACTTTGAGATGCAAGGTTATAGATTTCATCTGGTTGACAATCTGTCACCACATCCATCAGCGAAGACTGATCTAACAAGTCACCAGATACTATTTGAATCTGGTTAGACAGATGACTAATGCGCTCTAGGTTACTAGTGCTAGAACGGCGGACTAAGCCGAATACTTGGTAGCCTTTTTCTACAAGGATTTCGGCGAGATAAGAACCATCTTGTCCGGTTAAGCCGGTAATTAGGGCTTTTTTGGTCATGGCTGTAACTTAATTTTATTTTTGCCAGACTACTAATATGACCCCGATTACAATAAAGCTCAAGCCTGTGAGGCGTATCAGAGGTATTGTTTCTCTAAATATAAAGTAACCCAGCAACACCGCAAAAACGTAAACTAAGGATATAGATGGGCCAGCAACACTAAGGTTTACTCTTGTTAGAAGCAAGATGTAGGCGATAGCCCCCAAACCATAACAGGTTAATCCTAATAAAAGTTCCGGTGTTGCAATAATGCTAAAAATGTGATTTAAAGCATTCGCTACATTGACTCTACCTAACTTCAGTGCGCCTGCTTTTAAAAAAAACTGCCCCGCCACACTGGCTAAGACTGACATCAGTAGTAACAAAAATTCTTGCGGACTCATCAAAACTTCCTCACGCTAATTTATTAATGGGGAGTAACATTTAAAGCCTCTCTCCTAAAAGGAGAGAGGTTTACCAGAGAGGTCAAAGTGTATTGCATACAAACGAGAATCGCTATAGCTAAAATTAATTTATTTATGCGGTTTTATATTAATCAATAACTAACTTGTAAATATTTACTCTGGTTCGCTTTTTTCTTCTGTAGGCTCTATCACAAGTCGTCTAAAGGCAACAGACATTCCTCTAGGGTCGTTGGGTGCATATATTGCCTGGTTATGATTCCAATATTTATACTTAAAAACAATACGGTTTACTCCTTTTAATGACTGGAATTTGAGTTTATGGTCTATAGTCACGTCTTTACTTAAATTGTTAAAATTACCCAAAGTTACTCCATTCACTTCTAGCAAAACATTTTGGTTTTCGATGGGACTATCAAATCTGAAAGATAAAATCAATGGCTGGGAATCTTTTAGCTTAAATGCAATATTAGTCTCTGGTCCTAAACCCCAACGCCAATTATTCGGTGTAGTTCCCTCTTGAAGATTTAGCCCAGTAACAGATAGAAAGCTACTGATTGAATTTATTGCTAATAAATCCGATTCTGAAAAATCAAGTATCGGCTCAAACTTTATCTGAGAACCAATTGCTAAATTTACTTGACTCCTTAAATCAGCAGATTTGGGAATAAATTTTACTTTTCCAGCCCCAAGAACAGTTGTTTCATTCGTAGGATTACCAAATCGTGTATAAAATTCTTTCACACAGCTTTCTGGCAAAAAATCTGTATAAAGATTGATACCTGCAAAGTCATTATATTTATAAAAGTCAGTGAAAAAAGACCATTCATCGGCGCGAAAACACCGAGTTTGCTGCGTTGCTTTCATTATATTTGGATTATTTGGAGAAAATAAGCGGTTCCAACCAGCTTGAAGATAAGGTTCAATTTGGTAAGGATGTAAACGACCAAAATATTGTCCCATTACTTTCTTTTCATGGAATCTCCTTAAAGCAAAAATTGAACAATTTTTTCCATAAAATGGGCAAAGACCTTGTAAAAAACCGATTCCGTTTCCTCCTGTAACACAGAATGGCCAATCTAAAACGGCTTCTCCCGGTTGCTTTTTTACATAATTCATATATGTAAAGAAATTTTTGTCTAATGAGTATGGCTGATAATTCAGCTTGAATGAATAAATTGTATAAAGTTCAGTACAAGCTAGAAGTACTAATATGGATGTAATTAACTGCTTTCTACGAGTTTGCAAGCAATTTAAATTTATATGCAAAGCAAAAATACCAAGTATAACTGCATAGATGACAGTAGAACGTCCGGGAATTCTATTGAATGCAAACCAAGGAAATATTTTCAGAGTTGGTAAGTAGATTGGGTGGTATAAAAGGCAAAGCAACAAAATTATAATTAGAGGTACAAAAATTGTAATTTTTTTACGCTCTTGCAATATTCCTAAAATTCCAACTATGAACAAAAAACAGCCAGAGCTACCATCTATCACCGCTTCTGGTTCATCACCAAAAAAAAAAATTTAGTTCAAATGCTACAGGATTAAAAAAAGGAAAAAAGGGAATAACTAGCCTTAAGGGATTAGTCCACCAAGTCCCAGTAGGGAGAATTGTAAAATCAAAACTTTTAGCTGCGTTAGCTATTTGAAAAATTAAAGGTAGATATGCATATGCAGTCAGAACACAAAATGCCAATAAAAAAATAAATATTCTCTTTTCTGAAAAGAACTCTGTCTTCCAATTGACTAAGCAATTTTTAAATAAAACTATAGTATTGTGCTTTAATTTAAAGTGCCTATATAAAAATAATAAGCCAATGTAAAGCATTGAAATACTAAAGGACATTAGTGCAAAACCAGCTATATATCCTAACTCTTGACCAAGAGATAAGAATAATAACAACACTCTCAATAACACAAGCTTCAAAGATAATTTTTGTTTTAAAACAATCCTTTTAATTATCAGAAAATCAGCTATAAAGCTTAAAACTGTCCAGTGAATTATTGAATAGCTAAGATGGTATGGATACTTATAGATGGCGTAAGCATTAAAGAAGGGAAATATTAATGAAGCTCCAAAGGCACGAACAAAACCATAATCCCATAGCAAAAGTTGAAAGGCTCCTATTGCTGTAATTATTACAGTCAACAAATAATATATTTGTATCCAAGGTCCCATTCCAAAAAAGGAATAAAGAACTGCATAAAAAATATCTCTTTCTATTCCCCAAGGTTGAAATACACTATTTGTACCATAGGGATAAAATACTTGATTATTAACAAGATTAAGATGAGGAAAAGGATCAAAGCTTATATTCTTAAATAAATAAAAGCCCGCATATTCCCACTGTTCATCATCAAGAATTCCAATTAAGGGTCTAGAAAAATCTTTAACTACCACTAAACAATGAAGAATAGAAAGTATAATTAAAAATATATAAACAAAAGTAATTAATTTATGTTTGTTATCGATTCTCATCATAAATGGTCATTCTTGAGAATTATCAAATTCCACTTGTTTTTTGAGAAAAATTATTTGAAAACTTAGTATAAAATAATTAAAGTCACGCTTTGGCATAAAAACAAAGTTATTTCTTCCATTTAAAATTAAAAATATGAAGGAGAAAGATATAGTTATCAATTGTAAAAAAATAATGAAAGATAGACCAGCAATATAGGGTGCCCAGTTAGGTACAGCTACTCTGACTATATAAATTACGGTAATTATTACCACACTCAATAACATTAGTAGAATAGCTATAAGTAAAGCTTTGGTACCGATCACATCCCCATATATCGAAATAGCGCTAAGACCATGCATTACTAAAGACACAAAGTTCATCTTTGATTGCCCAGTTATACGGCTACTACGCTTACACGGAACAGTGACAAAAGGAATTCTTGCCTTCAAAAGACCTGCTGCATAGTGATTCCAAATCTCTGAGACCACAACAATTCTTCGTAAACTTTCAGAAGGGATAATACTAAAATTGCCCATTTCTATATATTCGCCTGTAAGCAATTTAAATAAGTATTTATAGATTTTGTAGAAAATTTGAAACAATAATGTTTCTGAGCGTTGAGTACGTCTAGCAAATACTATTTTTGAATAGTTTTCTTCACTACATTTATAAAGTAGTTTAGGAATATCTTTTGGATCATCTTCTCCGTCACTATCCATTACGACAATTACTTGACATTCAATATTTGCTTCAATATATGCTAGCCCTATAGCAATTGCTCTTTGATGACCAAGGTTTCTTTTCAAATCTAAAATAGACACTTGATCTATAGCTTTTGTTTTTAATGTTTTAAAAATATCTTGATAACTTAAAGTTGAGCCATCATTTAATATCAAAATCTCAGCATTGATATTTTTGATATCCAATACTTCGTCTATTCTCTTGACTAAAATGCTCAAAGATTCCCAATCGTTAAATACTGGAATTGCTATGATAATAGAAGAACTGTACATAAAGTGTATTTTTTCAATCCTTGATAATCTCACCTTAATTTAATATCGATTTTTTCAAACAAATTGTTCTATTCTTTCTAAAAGATTATTTTTAACACTGCTAAAAGCATAATTTTCTATTACATATTTCCTCGCAACTTTACCCATTTCAGCTACCTTATCCAGATTTATCATCATCTCTTGTATTGCTTGTGCAAAGCTTTCGTAGTCTACATAAATATTTCCTCCACCACTACGGACTACATGTTCAACCAAAACTTCACAAGCACCATTGACTAATACTGGTGTACATTGGGCCATTGCTTCTAAAGTAACTATGCTAAAACTTTCATAAGGCGAAGGCATAACAAAAATAGAAGCTCCAGCCATTAATTGAAATTTTTCTTCTGGTGTAACGAACCCTCTAAATTCAATATCTGGATGAGAGGGTATATCCATCTCATTTTTTCCAGTTAAGATTAAACGCAAGTTAGATGGATGGCTTTTCTTAAACTGAATAAAAAAATTAATTAAGTCATTACATCCCTTACTTGGATCAATACGACCACTATAAAGTAAATATGGATATTCAGATTGAAAAGGACTATGAAATAATGTGTCAACACCCATAGAAACAAGTTTACCTGGTAGTTCTCCCCATAATTTTTCTCCCAGAACTTTTTCAGCGTTGGTTAACCATATAAAAGAAGAAACTCTTTTATACATATACTTATAAGCCGTCAAGTAAGCGAGAGGTTCATCATGGAGTGTCGGCGCTAGCAAAACTTTAGAAAAGGGAATCTCAGCTATTCCAAAATACGATGTTGGATAAAGATAAGTCGCAAATATAATACATTGGTAGTCGTTACAATGCAGTTTCAGAAAAGAAAGTAGAGGTTCTGAGTATGGGCCTTGACAACGAATGAATTCTTCTTGAAGTGCAATACTCCAAGATATGCGTTTACAATTTTCTGTGTTAGTATATTTCGGATAGTTAAATTCTCGTAAAAGTCGTGCGTGCAAACTATGCCAGTAGTCACTTCGACCAATAGTTACTGGAAAGCGATGAATGTTTATACCTTGCTTTGTTTCACAGCCGGCAGGTAATACATTAGCCCAAGTTGTGTACTCTAATGCAGTTGTAGTGAGTACATCAACTTCAAATTTATCACTCAATAAATTAGCATATTGCCATGCTAGAGCCTCTGATCCTCCCACAATACTTTCATGCCATCGCTGAACAACAATTGCAACTCGACTCATACTAGACTCTTGATTACCTCTATAAAATTAGTCTCAATTTGTTCATTGGTAAAAGCTTCTTTGTAGCGTCTCCATCCCATCTCGCCAAGACTAGTACTAATGAATTCATCTCTAGCTATACAGTCTACAGATCCAGCCAGTAAATATGGATCAGGCTTATCCCATACTAAACCCGCTTTTCCTACTGTGTAAGGGATAGCAGTTGAACCATAAGCTACAATTGGTAATTTTACTGCCATCGCTTCGATCAGTGGCACGCAAAAGCCTTCATGTTCGCTTGTAGTCATAAAAATATTAGAGACAAGATAGTAGGCTTTAAGAGCTTCAGCAGAAACTGCTCCTGTAAATACTATTGATTCTTGCAAACCTAAATCTTTAACTTTTTGATGTAGAAAATTATTGTAAATGTTTAAACGTTTGTCTTCTTTACCAACAATTAAAAGACGACTATTCTTGTTATAAGTATTGTGGTAAACGCTAAAAGCATCAATTAGGGTTGCATGTCCTTTGTTAGGAGCAATGCGACCAACCATTAAAATGTTTATTTTATCATCTAAATATCTATCAATTACACTTATGTCTGATTCAATAGATTCCAAATATTCCACATGATGGAATGGATGTAGCACCAAGCTATTATGTTGAGGAACTCCCATTAGCTGTAGTTCCTTTGCATTATATTTAGAAGCAGATAAATAGATAGCACCATGCAGAGACGTGATAGATTTTAGTTGTTCCTGTCCTGCTCTACAAGCAAAGCTATAATCTGCACTTATACCTTCATAAAACTCTGCTGGAGTGACATTATGATATTTGATAAGTTTTTTGCAATTTAAATCGTGAAGAAGAGTAAGACCAATATTCCAACCAACAGAATAGTGATAAATTAATATGTCTTTTTTTTTCCTTAGGAAAGTTTTAACTTGCTTGACATGATTGATATCAATTGCTGAAATACTCCAATTTTCTGCAAATACCTTAGCTTGGTAACCATATTTGATCAGGGATTTATACATTCCCACTACATCATTACTGACAGCATCACCATCTAGAAGGCAAGGAGTTAAAATTGCAATATTAGTCACAGTTTATATCTCAATAACAACTTTTATAAATTGCAAGTTTACGATGGCTTATATCCTACTACTGCATAATCTTGAGGACCATAAAAATAATCATTGAATCGCTCGGCTACATCAGAGCCGCTCACTTTATAATTCTCAGGAAAAGGATGAAGATTAATGATTTTTACTTGAAATAAACCCTGTGTTTCAAAAATAAATTTCATCAGGGAGCTTGGTAAAGGATGGCGATGTGTTGGGTCAAAATAAAAATTACAACTACCTACCAGTACATTTTGTGGATTTGGAGTTTCAAAAATAGCTAATCCTCCTGGTTTAAGTATCCTTACTACTTCACTAACAAATTTCATTAAGACAGGGAATGCTAGGTGTTCAATGATATGGAAACCAGTGACTGCACCTAAGTAAAAATTAGGCAAAGATTGCAAATGTGCAATTACATCTGCTTCTATTACCTCTAAACCTCTAGTTTGACATCGCTCAATCATTACTCTGTTGATATCTAAACCGTGTGCAATATAGCCAGACTCTCGGAGCAACTCTAGCCATTCTCCACGTCCACATCCTACATCTAAAATAGGAGAGTCAGGTGTACCGACTTTTGCTTCTTTAATCAATGGCAAATAAACTTTTAAGCGATCAAAAATATCTTTAATACTTCCTCGAAAGTGATCTTCAAAAGAAGCGTACAATGCATCTAGTGAATGTTGTTCTTCTTGAACAAAAATTTGCAGTTGCTGTTGATTAAAAGGTTCGGGTAATCTTTGCCGTGCTTCTTCTAGAAACAACGTTATCAAACGCTTTTGTTGGATGAGATCATTTTTGAGATAACTTTGATTTCTAATGGAACGTTCATCCAGCGCATCAACCAAAGCATCCACAGAACCCAGATGCTCATCTATGGCTTCTATTCGATTATTAACTGTATCTAGATGTTCTTGTATATTGGTTATCGAAGTAATTGCCTGAGTATCAATTTTATTAAAATTATTATCTACCTTTTGGACATTGCTATTTACATGATTCAAGCGCTCGTCCAGTTTTTGCAGATTAGTAGATATAACATCCAAATTCTCATCCATTCTTTGCAGGCGAGTATCCACAGTATTTAGACACTCATCAAATTGCGATCGCAAAGTTGCTATTTGTCCAATTAACTGTCGATTTAGTGCTACAGATTCTTTGAAAGCATTGATGACATTGAAGTTAACTTCTCGCTGGTCTTTAAATATAAAATTTAGTATTTTCAGCCCTATGTTTTGCAGCCCTCGACTTAAATTATAAGGAAACAGATTTAAATTATCTGGCCACTTTCTGCGGACAATTGCTCTCGATTCCGCATTTATAAGTAACCCTTCTATCAGGTTGAAGCTCTGATTAATATTTGTTAAATCAATATTAGAGGTGGAAATCTTCGAGGTAGAAATAGATGGCAATTGAGAGTTATTCTTCCGCTTTGCTACATCCTCTCGGATTTTTTGCATCAGTTCTTCAACATTAATTTCAGGCTGGCTAAATTCAGACATACTTTTTACTTAAATTTCCTGGGCTATTGCATAACATTTTTCTTCACCAATTCTAATGGTAGATTTTAAATCTACTATACCGTCACAAAAAATAGTATTGTTGACCTCAAAAACAACTAGTTCGTCAATCCAGTCATAACTTATGCCTTCTTCTGAATGTATACCTGATGTTAAGGTATAAACACCCTTATTTAGATAACAAGGAATTTGAAAAGCCACTGTTAAGTTTTGACCTGTTGTCAGTTTTGGTAACTCGACATTCATTAAATAAGTATTAGTACCATATATTACTAACCCCATCAAATTTCTGAGGGAGATACCTACAACTAAATCAGAAAGTTCTCCTTGAGCGTTCAAAGAAACTACAATCTGAAAATTTGAACCTGTTTCTACCTTGTCAACCTCTTGATTATCTAAATCGGTAATTTTAACACTATTAATAATAGCTAGCTGATTTCCATGTCTATGCAATTTTTTTCTTTGAGTTTTTTCTACGACTAAATCATCATGTTTTTCAATATTCTTTATTTCTTGGTTTTCTTGATCAGAGATAGGAGAAGTATATTGTTCTGTTTTCTCGCTACTTAAGATAGCAATATAATGATTTACTACTTCTTTCGGTTTACCTATTTCTAAGACTCTGCCATGATTCATCAACACGGCTATTTTACACAACATCTTGACACTTGAAGAGTCATGAGAAACAAACAAAAGAGTTACTCCTTGGTCTTTCATTTCTCGAATGCGCTTCATACAACGAGCTTGAAATCTTGCATCGCCCACAGATAAAGCTTCATCAACTATTAAAATACTCGGTTCTGTATTGGCAATAACTGCAAATGCCAATCTGACCACCATACCACTAGAATAAGTTTTGACAGGATGTTCTATAAAATCACCAATTTCAGCAAAAGCAGCAATCTCATCAAATCTAGCTTCTATTTGTTCTTTACTCAGACCTAAAATTTGCCCATTAAAAAAAACATTTTGTCGTCCTGTAAACTCTGGATTAAAACCGCTACCCAGTTCTAACAACGCCGAAACTCGCCCATTCACCCACACGTCACCTGTAGTAGGCGTCAGGGTTCCAGCAACAATTTGCAATAGCGTACTTTTACCAGAACCGTTTTGACCAATAATTCCTACAGTTTCGCCTTTAGGAATTTCTAGGTTAATATCCCGTAAAGCCCAAAACTCTTGAGCATGATTCTGACCGCGTAACAAAAGTTCTTTGAGCTTATCCACAGGACGAGCATAACGCTTGTAGCACTTAGAGATATTCTTTAGTGAAATTGCAATCTCCTCACCCATATCACTACACACACTCTCAAAACTAACGGTGATAAATTCTACACATTGATGTAATTAAACAGTAAAAAATTTATGTTTAAGTTAATTAGGATGCAGCTATTTACAAAACATCCGCAAAAGCTGGACGCAATCGTTTATAGACTGAAAAACCTATACAAAATACAATTGCAGATATTACACTCGCAACCCCCCATTCACCCCAGTGCTTGACCTCTCCTACTAAAATTAAATCGCGGTAAACTTCAGTAATAGCTGTCATAGGATTTAACCAAAATACTAAACCTCGCCAAGCTTCTGGTATTGCTTTCGCAGGATAAAGAATTGGCGTTAAATATAACCACAGATTTAAAACAACTGCTAAAGTTTGAGGGATATCTCGCAAAAACACGGTTAGTCCCGCCATGAGATAACCTAATCCAGCTGTTAATAATAATTGTGTTAACCAGATTAACGGTAAGAGCGCCAAAGTTGTATGTAAAGTATGAGTAGATACAGCTACAAAAAAAATCAACGCCATTAGCCCAAAGGAACTCTCAATAAACGTTGATAAAGTCGGTACTAATGGTAACAAAGCTAGAGGAAACACTACTTTTTTCACTAAACTAGACTGTCCTACTACCGAATTTGCAGCCTGAACTAATCCACTACTAAAAGCAATCCAAGGTAGTAAACCAGCAAATAACCACAAACCAAAGGTAAAATTGTTTTCTGGAACGCCTTTGAGACTGAGTTTTACCTTTAAAACTATGGAAAATACATAGGTGTAAATTAATAACTGTGATAGCTGATTCAATAAAGGCCACAAATTACCCAGGACGGAACCTTTGTAGCGGGCTTCTAAATCGCGTATTACCAACGCTCTCAATAAATCAAATTTTGCCCACCACAATTCATTTATTGGTAGCCTTTTTTTCAGTTTTCCTGCTTTTCGGACAACTCCTCGCATTGTTTGCAACAATTTTTGCTTCCTCGCTCACTACCTACACACCCAATTGCTTGTTTTGAAGTCGATTTTTTCCGAAAGTTCCTTTGTGATTTTATTGAAAATAGTCGCTACTCCAGAATAGCAGCAAAAATATTTAGGTGATTTTACCACAACATAGTTATTGGATCTATGAGGCTAAGTTAAATTATCGGTTAATTCCAAAGAACGCAATTGTGTCAGTTAACCTGATAGAACGTAGGGATTTTCACGACCAGGAGGTTAAGTGAGAAATGCGATCGCTATTAGTTTAGGAGCCATAGCAGGCGCTTTGAGCCGCTACTATTTAACAATGTGGTTTACCCAACGTTTTGGTATAAGTTTTCCCTATGGTACGTTTGTGATTAATCTCAGTGGCTGCTTTTTCATGGGATTCTTCGCTACCCTAGCTTTGTATAAAGCAGATTTGATTTCTCCAGAAGTGCATTTATTGGTAGCAACAGGATTTTTAGGAGCCTATACAACTTTCTCAACTTATGGTCTAGATACTATTAATTTATTAAATAGTGGTGATTCTGCCAAAACGGCTTTTTATTGGGCTGGTAGCGCAATCTTGGGAATTATCAGCTTACAACTAGGGGTAATTTTGGCTAGATTTTGCAGATAGATAGTATGGAGAGTAGACAATTAAAAATTTACGAAGAGCGTATTAGGAATTCTTAACAACCAACAACTAACAACCAACAACCAACAACCAACAACTAACAACCAACTAACAACTAACTATCAAGATTATTCAGTACAGGTATCAATAACAAAAGCATCACAGCAGAAAACATATCGCCGCCCCAACTATCATGTAGCCAATGGAAAGCAGCTTCGTTGCCTGTACCATGAAAATACGTTAATAAAGTATTGCGAATCATATTGCCACTGATACTAATCGACATTGCTATCAATAAAAATGAAACTGTCTTGCGGCGAAACGATAAATTACCAGTCCAATAAAGTAGCATTAAGCCAACATAGAGAGTAGTAAATAACATTTTTAGTCCCGCACAATATGGGGCTACTTCTACAATTTTTCCTCCCACATATATATTGATATCATCGACAGTTACTGTCATCCCAAATTGATTGAGAATGAAACCCGCAGTACCAGCAATAAAACTTTGTAAAGGAAAGGTATAAGGAGCAATTAAATAGGGTAGTGGTGTTGGTGTTGCGAGAAAAACTAATAGCAAGGGAAACTTTTGTAAATTTAAGCCAGGAATACCTTTCGACCATAAGCACAGTCCTGCAAGTATGATTGGAAACGAAAGATTAACCCATTCGCTGATACCACTAAGATAAAAAATTGCTCCTATTAATAATAGAACAATCCCTAAAGGATGTTGATGATCTGGTAATCTTTGCCATAGTTTCCGCTTGAGCCAAACTATATATACGGCAAAAGGTAAACCAATCATACCGTGACTAAAATATTCGTGTTCCGTACTGATATTTTTATGCAACCAACCATCCAACCAATGTAGTAATAGAGGAGCATAAAGCAGCCCTAAAATACCTATAATTGCTAAACTAAGCAACTTCGGTGAAATTATATTTTGAAATGAGCGTTGATTGAGCATAGTTGTTTGTTGGTTGTTGGTAGTTAGTTCTCTCTTTTAGGCAAATAGCGGAGTTTCGGCAGAAGAATTAACTGTTAGAATATGGGCGATCGCGTCTGTAATTTTCTGGATTTGGCTATTGCTTAAACCTGGATACATAGGTAAAGATAGAATTTGGTTTGCTAAGATTTCCGCTTGAGGAAAATCACCAATTTGATAGCCCAAATTTGAGAATCCTGGTTGCAGATGACAAGGAATTGGATAATGAATTCCTGTTTGAATTCCCATAGCTGTGAGTTGTTCTTGAATGACACAACGATCTATAGCGCAAGACTCACAAACTCTGATCACATACAAGTGGTATACATGTCCTTCACCACTGCGATTTTGGATAGGGATAATCCCTTTTGTGGCGAGGGGTGCTAGTTCTGCATCATAATGTTGAGCAATACTAAAGCGATCGCGATTCCAATTTTGGAGATATGGTAATTTTTGGTGCAGCACAGCAGCTTGGATGGTATCTAAGCGGCTATTGGTTCCGATTTCTGTGTGAAAATACTTCCGAGATGCACCATAATTTCGCAACCGTACCATTTTTTCAGCTACTTCTTGATCTTGCGTTAAAAGCATTCCACCATCTCCAAATGCTCCTAAATTTTTGCTGGGATAAAAACTAAAAGCAGCAGCTATACCTACTGAACCAGCGCGATATCCTTCTCGTTCTGCTAAATGTGCTTGAGCAGCATCTTCAAAAATGAGGATTTTGTAGGTATCAGCCAAATCTAATAACTCTTTTGGTGATACCATTTGACCATAAAGATGCACAGGAATAATTGCTTTTGTTCTTGATGTAATTGCTTTTGCTGCTAGTTCTAAATCAATTAAAGCTGTATGGCGATCGCAATCTACTAAAATTGGTTTCGCCCCTGTACGCAATACGCCAATCAGCGTTGCTACAAAAGTATTAGCTGGTAAAATTACTTCATCTCCAGCACCGATATTACAAGCTTGTAAACCGAGAGCGATCGCATCAGTTCCAGATGCAACACCAATTCCATATTTTGTACCAGAAGCAACAGCAAAAGCTGCTTCAAAATCTGAAAGTGTTTTTCCTAAAACAAAATCTCCTTGTTCTAATACTCCTTGAATTGCTTGTTGCAATTGATTTTGAATCGGTTGGTGTTGTAAATTCAGATCTACAAAAGGAATTGTGATTGGTAAATTCATATAATTTTTTCAAAATCAGCGCTTATAAGTTGACTGAAGAAGAGGTAATACAAATTATCTAAAATCTTGCTACACATTAATCTCGGCGTCCGTTGCGTCAAAATCTGAGCCATCTTAAACAGAGATATATTTCTGACTTTTCCCCATTTCTATTCTCGTTAGTGTTATATTACCCAGGTATAATCCGAGTCTAACGGAGTTTCAAATTAGACATCGTTTGAAAACGGGGTTCGGGATTGATTTAGCAGCAAACCCATAACATGGCTAGGAACCGCAATACTGAGAGGTCTTCTCTGTTACTTAGAGATATCCGTAAAAATAATACTATTAATTACTGAAGCCAGATTTTACGAAAAAATTCATTTTTAGTAGCGCTAAAGTTTTATGTACAGCAAAAAAGACTTATTCGACAACAGTATTTTAAGTATGTAAAAAACTTTTGGTGAGTGAAAAATTTTACATCCGCCTTGTTGATCCGACCCAAAATTGGGGAATGCTTAGGAATAGCAAAGAACCCATAAACAGTAGACCTCTTGCAAAAGCTATTTTTGCAATCTTGTAGGAAAAAGCTTAAATGACAAGGGGGAAGGAAAAATTATATCCCTTCTACCCTGTTTTTTTCACCTTTTCCCGACTAATGCCATAAAGTCTAGTGGGTATATAAATTAACATTATCTAGGATTATCAAGGTGACAGTGGTAATGGTAGAGTCGGAAAATAAATTGTTGTCTGTAGAGGATGGTTGGACATCT
Source organism: Nostochopsis sp. (assembly GCA_051172755.1). Lineage (GTDB taxonomy): Bacteria > Cyanobacteriota > Cyanobacteriia > Cyanobacteriales > Nostocaceae > Pelatocladus. Next base: position 104,680 of record JBMNDX010000003.1, read on the forward strand.
CCAGAAACCAGAGAACAACAACGCCTTAAGGCCTTGTCAGAATTAGGGTTGCGACAACCAGAAACGATTCCAGTTTTTGAAGAAGCTACTCAAACAGCTGCTCACTTTTTAGAAGCAGCAATTTCCATTTTGGGATTTGTGGATCAACAGCGCCATTGGTTCAAATCAGCAGTGGGCTTATCTAGATTGGGATTAATGAATCAGCTAGCACAAAATCGCCAATTGTTACGTGAGGAATCTTTTTGTACTCAGGTAGTAGAAAATTGCCAAACTATAGTGATAAATGATGCCAGAAAAATTGCAGATGCAGGCAGTGCTGTTGCTAGCAAGTTAGTTAAAGATTATGGTATTCGGGCTTATTTAGGAGCGCCACTGATTGATGCTAATGGAAATTGTTTAGGCGCATTAGCGGTGATGGATTTAGTACCGCGCAACTTTACCAATCGAGACATTGAGTTTTTAGAGATCATCGCTCGTTGGAGCATGAGCGAATTTGAACGTAACCGACTTCTGCAACAAGCAACTTCAGAAGCAAAAACAGCCAATCATGTTTCTAACTGGTTACTCTCAGAACCTAATCCTAGTGAAAGTGAAATCAGAATTAGTCCAATCACTTTATCAACAAGTTCAGTTCCTACTAGTCAACTGAAGTTAGAACTATTGGAACAGTTAACGCAAGAGCTACGTACACCCTTAACATCTGTACTCGGTATGGCTAGTGTTTTGGGACGTGAAATTTATGGGCCTTTGACCACTAAGCAAAGAGAATATTTAGACATTATCCAACACAGTGGTAGATACTTACTTTGCCTAGTTAATGAAATTTCTGAACTTGGAGCAATGGATGAAACCGAGACAGCCTTGAATTTATCTTCTGTAGATATTGAAATGCTGTGTCAACAAGCGATTCATACTCTTGAAGAAGCTGCAAATCGCCGTGAGCAAGACATTCGCCTCTCTCTTGAACCTGGACGTAATCGCATTTGGTTTTTGGATAAAGACAAGGTGCGGCAGATGTTATATCATCTGCTTTTCAGTGTGATTCAACTTTCTGCTACAGGTAGTGTTGTACGGATTCATGTTTCATCTAAAGAAAATACGCTCAACATTACAGTCTGGGTTTCCCATCCTTGGTTAGGAGATGGAATCACTGAAGTTGATTCTTATTTTCGCCTGAGTGCAGTGCCACTGCTGGAACTAACAGACGAGACAGCCATTTATAATACACCTTTGGAAGAGCAAGAAGACCCAATTAGTTTGTCATTAACTTCAGACAAATCAGAGACTGTGAAAGTTTCTACATCCAGTATCCTCAATACAACTAAGCGTTCTGGTTCTCTCTCACGGGAAAGCCTGGGCTTGTTGCTCAGTTGTCATTTAGCAGAATTGCACGGCGGATATATTTCGATTCAAGGATCACCAGAAGCAGGATACCGCCATATCCTGAGTTTGCCACTAAATCAAGAAAAAGCAGAAATTCCAAGCGATGTTTCCTCAACAACCGCTTCTTAGTAGAAAATTGCATAAATTCATGGCGAAATTTGAATACCAAAACTCCACGCCCCTCTGCGTTTACCCTTGCGCCCCTCTACGTTTTAATTTCCACAAACTGTACTTATCAAACTACCTTTAAGCATTGGCTATCTTCAATTAGCATGGACTATGAACTGGAAGTTTTTCAATTTTTGAAAAATACCAAACTATCATTGAATCCAAGTAATACGCTCTGTGCTAGTTGCTCACAGCCTCTTTATGAATCTAATCTGGCAAAAATTCACTTTATCTTATTTACCACTCAAGGAATACCTTGACACCAGCTACCTGCATGGTTCTCTGGTAGGGGTGCTACGTTCTTGGCGACAAAGCAGTATTTTAATGCAGTGGGGAGATGTAATAGCGGCTACTTTAGTCAGTTTGGTGTTGATATTAGCACCTTTTACAGTGGTTAATACAACCCTGCTTGGGATTTTGATGCTTGCTTGTACAGCATTTTGGCTAATGTTAACTTTATCTGATGAGGTAAGCTCCTCAAAAAGTTTGTTTGCAACCCCGATTCATTTGTTGGTGTTGCTATATTGGGGAGTTTGCGTAGTTGCTACATCTCTGTCTCCAGAGAAAAAAGCAGCTTTAGAAGGATTGATAAATTTTACACTTTACTTAGTGCTATTTGCCTTGTGCGCCAGGATTCTAAAATCACCTCGCATTCGGTCTTTTTTGCTGGTTTTTTACTTACATGTATCTTTATTTGTAAGTATCTATGGTGTGCGGCAGAAGTTTTTTGGTGCTGCACAGTTAGCAACTTGGGTTGACCCTGAATCTCCTTTGTCTAAAAATACAAGGGTCTATAGTTATTTGGGTAATCCAAATTTGCTAGCTGGATATTTGTTACCAGCTGTGATTTTAAGTTTAGTGGCAATGTTTGCTTGGCAAGGATGGCTGCGTAAAAGTTTGGCACTCACTATGCTAGTTGTGAATTTAGCCTGCTTTCGTTTTGCTGACAGTCGTGGTGGTTTTATTGGTTTAGCGATCGCATTACTTGCCATTGTGTTGCTATTACGCTACTGGTATGCTGATTATCTACCCCGGTTTTGGCGTATTTGGTTAGTACCCATACTTTTGGGATGTTTTGTAGCTTTTTTTGCAGTCGCCTTTGGGGTTTCAGAAACTTTTCGCCTACGCATCATCAGTATTTTTGCTGGTCGTGCAGATAGTAGTAATAACTTCCGGATAAATGTCTGGACTGCGGTGTTCAGAATGATTCAGGACTTTCCGATTTTTGGTATCGGCCCTGGACACGATGTTTTTAATAAGGTTTATCCGCTTTACCAACTACCCCGATACAATGCTTTGAGTGCTTATTCGATCATTTTGGAAGTGACTGTGGAAACTGGAATAGTTGGTTTGGTTAGTTTCCTGTGGTTACTTGTAGTCCTATTTAATACAGGTTTGTCCCAACTGCAAAGATTTCGGCAATTAAATAGCGTAGATGGTTTGTGGTTAATGGGAGCGATCGCTACTTTAGTCGGTATGCTAGGTCATGGTTTGGTGGATACTGTGTGGTATCGTCCTGTAGTCAATAGTCTCTGGTGGCTAATAGTTGCTTTAGTGGCCAGCTACTGGACTCCTCTGGCGTCAGATCAAAACCGACAAATTAACTTCATCCAGAATTAAGAACAAATTAAAGAAAGAGACGCGAAATTTCGCGTCTCTACTTTCGTTGTGATTGGACAGTATAAAGAATAGAATCATTCTCTGTAGGTTGTACTACCAACAACGTTAGGATCGTTATAGCGAGTTGGTTCATGATGCTTTTTACCAGCTAAACCAGCTAAACCTAATAAACCGAGCAATCCTAACCAACCCCAATCAAAACCCCTGTCTTCATAAACTCCGGTGTTTGGTATAGAGGTGTTAGTAACTGTGGGGTCTGTCGTAGTTTGTGCTTGTGCGGGTATGGTTAAGGGTAGAATTGTCATGCCCAAGGTGAGGACACTAGCACCAACGATTTTGGTGAGGTTATTTTTCATCATCAGAACTCCCCTGATTTGTTGCAAAGTTATTCACAACTTTATCGAGTACCTATATGAACAAAATCAATCCCTAGCTATATACTAAAAATCTTTAATACTCCTGCTTAAGATATATAAAACGCTGCAATGTTTAACAAAAGCTAGGATAAGACAAATATCTAGTTAGGCATACTATAGTGGTTTGATAGCCTTTTATATATTTATTAGGCAGACTCAAGGATTTTTTAGTCATAATTTAGACCTAAGTAAAATTTTCAATGAGCGATAAAAGCGACGGTTATAAAGTTATTAGTGACAATCGGCAAGCCCGTTATTTGTACAATATTCTCGAAACCTACGAAGCTGGGATTCAGTTGACCGGGACTGAAGTGAAATCAATCCGTGCAGGTAGGGTAAATCTTCAAGATGGCTATGCTTTGCTCCGTAATGGAGAAGCATGGCTGATCAACGTACATATTTCGCCTTATACTGCGAGTGGACACTATTTTAATCATGAACCACGCCGCACACGCAAACTACTGCTGCATCGCCAAGAAATTCGCAAGTTAATTGGTAAGGTAGAACAGCAAGGTTTGACTTTGGTTCCTCTGAAAATGTATTTCAAACGCGGTTGGGTAAAAGTTAGTATTGCCCTTGTGAAGGGTAAAAAGCTGCATGATAAACGAGAGGATATGAAAAAACGTCAAGATCAGCGCGAAATGCAACGAGCAATGAAGAATTTTTAAAAAGTCATTGGTCATTAGTCATTGGTGCAAAGTTAATAAATCATGACCATTGACTACCAATTACCAATTACCAATTACCCATTACCCATTACCAAGTATATTTTTCTTGCTCTGAATCTTTTTTAAATAATCCTAGTATGGGGCCAAGAATTGCCCCCACTACAAAACCACCAGCATGGGCCCAGTAAGCAATACCTCCGTTTTCCATACCAATATTAGTGGGTGCTTCGAGGCTAGCAATGCCGTAAAAAGCTTGTTCGACAAACCAGAATCCTAAAAAAAAGTATGCTGGTACACGGAAGGTGGGAAAGAAAATTCCCAAAGGAACGACGCCGAGGACTTCTGCTTGGGGAAAGCGGATGATGTATGCTCCTAAAACGCCAGCGATCGCACCACTTGCACCTAATGAGGGGATAGCAGAATTTTGTGAAAAGTACCACTGAGCTAATGTTGCTAGAACACCACTAGCTAAATAGAAAAATAAATATTTAACATGACCTAATTTATCTTCAACATTATTACCAAAAATCCATAAGAACAACATGTTACCACCAAGGTGTAGCAAACCTCCATGCAAAAATTGGGCAGTAATTAACGTTACCCACTCTGGTATTGGCTGATTTACAGAAATACCTGCAAAACTAACTGTCAGTTCTCGCGGTACTACTGCAAATAAGTGAAAAAACCCATCTAAATATTGGGGAGGGAGACTTGATTCATAAAGGAATGCTAGAACGTTTGCAGCAATTAGCCCATAAGTCACATAGGGCGTGATTTTTGTTGGATTATTATCTCTAATTGGAACCACAGGCTTTTTTCTTGCTTTTTCAAAACTCAACTACACAATACCTGAGTAGTTAAGTATTTAGGATTTACCTATGGATGGATTTAGCAAGATGTTCCAAAGATTAGTATTTGGCAAAATTAAATTCATTCGTGGCGACAAGGAATTGTATTGGTTTATATTCAAGTTTTTGATTTGGACTATGATTTTTATCTAAAAATTACTTGATTTACTACTATCTACTGATAAATTGTTAATTTTTCTCAACAAATCTATATCTAATGATACAGATTCTAGAGTGTATGATTTTTACAAAGTAACTTTATCTAGCAATACTTCTCACTGATGGTAGATAAAATTTGTAATTCAACCTTTGGAGAGTAATTAGCTGTTATTGCTGTCATAGTATGAAACATAAGAGTACTATTATTATTTATATTCACTGATAGTGATCATAGAAGCAAACTTATTAGTAAAAAATGCTAGGGGTGTACAGTCCATGCCCTTGATGATCCTTGTAGTGGATGACGATCCGGGCACTCGTCTGTCTATCAGCGATTATCTTGAACTATCTGGCTACTCGGTTATTGTTGCTGATGATGGTCAAGAGGCTTTAGCAAAGGTAGAAGAGTACCATCCTGATTTGATGGTTACTGATATTGTCATGCCACGAATGAATGGTTATGAACTGGTACGCCAAGTGCGCCAAAAATCTGCATTTCGTTTGCTACCAGTAATTTTGTTGACAGCACGGACAAAAACACAGGAAAGAATTCTCGGTTATCAATCTGGATGTGATTTATACTTGCCCAAGCCTTTTGAATTAGAAGAGTTGGGAGCAGCTATTCGTAATTTGTTGGCGCGATCGCAAATTATTCAATCTGCATACCGTCTTTCTGATCTCGAAAATACCAATGCTTTAGATACTAACCGCTCAGAGTTAACTCACATTCAAAAATCCCAGTGGTTTTCAGAACTAACTTCCAGAGAACAAGAAGTTCTAGAACTTCTGACTCATGGTCTTTCTAATGGTGACATGGGTCAAAAGTTACACCTGAGTCCTCGGACAGTAGAAAAATACGTCAGCAGTTTATTGAGAAAAACAGGCACTAACAACAGAGCCGAATTAGTACGTTTTGCCATGAAGCATGGTCTAGTGGAATGAGGTGTAAGGGATGGGTATTGCAAATAATCAAAAACCAACCACTAACAACCAACAACCAACAACTAACAACCAACAACCAACAACCAACAACCAACAACCAACAACTAACAACTAACAACCAACAACCAACAACCAACAACCAACAACTAACAACTAACAACCAACAACCAACAACCAACAACTAACAACCAACAACCAACAACCAACAACTAACAACTAACAACTATTAAAAAAATATTTATAGCTTGTAAATTTTATATATACTAAAATCATTATTTTTGTGGCGATCGCTCTAATTACCAAAAGCTAGTTGAGACTCTATTCGGTCTATCGCTGCTCGCCAAACATCATATCCATTTTCGTTTAGATGTAATCCATCTGTGGTCAAATCTTCTCGCAAGTTACCTTCAAAGTCTGCAAACCACTTGTAGAGATTGAGATAATTTACTCCTTCTTTTTGGGTAATTAAAGCAAGTTGATGATTGATAGTGCGAATGCGGTTATTAGAAATATTAGACCAACGGCTTGGCAAGATAGATTGAACAATAATCATGCTATCTGGATGATTTTGTCGTAAGCGTCGCATAATCAAGCGATAATTGCTTAAAATCGCTTCATCGCTTCTGCTTTTGCGTAAGTCGTTAATCCCAACCATGAGATAGATAACACTCGGTTTTGTTTTGGCAAAAGCCGATAATCTTTTTAAAACACCACTAGAAGTATCTCCAGAAATTCCCTGATTCAACCACAATTTCTCACCAGGAAGGATTTCTTTCGGAAACCACATACTCAAAGAATCCCCAACTAGAATACTTAAGCGATTTTTACCTTGACCTTTAGCCATAGCTTTGGCTTCCATCGCTAGTAAACTTTTCCAATCTTCATAAGTTAATTGATGCTTATTGCCAGAATCCCATAATGTCTTCAATTCCTCATTAGCCACATGTGTATAAACTTGACCAGCTTTCAGAGCAGCTAATCTATGATAATAAAGTTGATTTCCAGACGTAGGCTTCCAAGCTGGTTTATAGCTTGGTGTTAAAAATGATTCTGTTGCTACAGGCAAAGTTTGCTCACTAAATTCTGGTGGAGAGGTTTCCAAAGTAGGAGCTAATGTCTCACTTACTACTGGCTGCAAGTTGTCTTGGTTTTTCCAATGTACTTGATGATCATCAGTATGAAAAAGAGATTGCTCTGGTAAAGTCGATACTGGTAATACTAATCCTGTTAACAAGCCTGCTGCCAACAGATACACATCCCTCATATCGTAGTTTCTCCCAATAATTACTCCTTTTCCCAAAAGCAGCATTTTTTGGCTGGTATCAGGAAATTTATTAATCACCTAAATTATTATCTTTTACAGTATTTACACTTAATAAGTGTAATTAGCTAGATTGTGAGAGTAGTTTTTACAATATCTTTAATGACTTTATCTAGTATTAATAATGTCTAATTAAATACTTTATATATAGATAAAATAGGGTTTTTACTAGGTTAGCAACTTTCGCGACTTTGAGGCAATAGCCTCCCAATAAGCTAAGAATCCCATTCCCTTTTAGATGTAATAGCAATACGGTTAGGATAAGCATTCTTTATCAAATGGTAAAGGGAAAGGGGGAAAGGGGGAAAGGTTTGAATTTTCCCTTTTCTCTTTCCCCCTTAACCAAACTTTATTGGGTGTGGGAGGGTGGTTTCATACAAGGATAAAAAACTTTACCAAGTTGCTAGGGGAGTCCCTAACTCAAGTTAGCGATTTCTGGCCATAAATTTTATGCACCCAAAGGCGTTGGTGCATTAGTAGTAAAAATAAAGTTATCATCTTCAACCGATTATTTACGGTGGTGGACATCATCAGTGCAGTCAATGGAATTTATCAACTGATGTAAACTTAAATCAAATATCGTGTTAATTCGCAAAATCCTTCGCCTTCCGCAGCAGTAGTCACATAAACAGGCTGATACTGCAACTGTTCTGCATAGTCCAAAACATTTGCGACACCCACAGAAACAGGAAAACAACGGTCATCAAATAAACTTTCATCATTAGGACTATCACCAACAGTCACTATTTCTTGGGGTGCGTACTGGGGAAAGTATCTCTGCAAAACTTGTAATAACCCAACTGCTTTATATTGTCCCCAGGGTTTGATATGACACTGGACACTGCTGTAAGTAAATCCCCAACCCATCTGCTGACAAAGATTATTTAAGGTTTGGATTTCGTCTCTACTTAATCCAGCAACACTAAAAGTCCAGTCAGTAATACGGAAACGATTATCTGATGATTCTTGCAGATGGGGAAATTCGGTTTGTAATTTCTCAAAAGCCGCAGCTAATTGCTGACGATGGTTAACTAAATCAGCAATGGGCGTCAAGACAATAGGTTTTTCGCTGTCACCAGGGTAGAACAAACCACCATTTTCGGCTATAGCCCCGACAACAGGTAGATATGCTGCTAATCCACTTACCCATCCAGCACTACGTCCAGTAATAATCAGCACTTTTATCTCAGCAGTTGCCAAATCCTCAAAAGCTTGCAGGAGTTTACGAGTAAACTTCCCAGCCACAGTCAAAGTCCCATCCATATCTGTAGCAATTAGACGAATATTACCGAAGCGATCGCCTGATGAAATTTGAGATAAAGGTAGGAGTCTGGACATAGAGAATCGGGGATTGGAGAAGGTGTGATCCCTGGAGGGGATAAGGGGGCGTTGAGCATTCGGCATTGGAAATTATAGCATCAGTTTTCTAGCACAGCAGCGCGCCAGCGCTGAGTATCGGGGGGAGCTAGCAGTGCCTCAAATCACAGTTAATCATTTTTCAAACAACCTCTAAAAGCCCTTGAAATTTATTTATTGGCGGAACAAAAAGCTGGTACAATAGTCTGGATATGCAAACTACAAATGAATAAAAAATTTCTGTATTTATTAACTGCAATACTTACTATTTTCCCAACAACTTCAGCCCAAGCAGCGCAGATAGAATTAGGTGTTTTTAAATCTGCTCATGCACATGAAAAAAACTGTCCTCAAAAAGTCGTTGTGACAGAGCAAAACGCGCCTTATTACGAAGGAGGATACACAATTAATGGTCAAGCAAAATTAGATGCTTTTGCTGGACCGTTTGCGATCGCCTCTTCAGATTTGTTTAGTGTGACTTGGGTCGCAAACCTCAAAGCTGCCTATCAGAAATGTGTGGCAGGCGGTGGTATGATCAAATATGACAACGAAGATTACAATTCTTCTTCCCACTTGCGAATCAGGTTTAATGGTGGCAAAGTATTTTTGATTTTAGACATGACTGGTAAACGAGATACTAATGGTTTTACCCCCAGTATCACTAAAAAAGGTGTGAATAATGGAAACCCGACTTGGAGTTGGTCTGGGACGGATTAAGACAAGGTAGACACGGAGGACACGGGGGACAAGGAGGAGTTAGGTGAGTAAATAATAAAAAATTACTAACCACTAACCACTAACCACTAACAAATATTTTTAGTCACAAATTCAATTACATCTGCTAAACCCGACTTTGTTTTTAAATTTGTGAAAATAAAAGGTTTGTCGCGGCGCATTTTTTTGGCGTCTCGTTCCATGACGCTTAAATCTGCACCAACGTAGGGAGCTAAATCAGTTTTATTAATCACCAATAAATCAGATTTGGTAATACCAGGGCCACCTTTGCGGGGAATCTTATCACCAGCAGCAACATCGATCACGTAAATTGTTAAATCCACTAATTCGGGACTAAAAGTCGCAGCTAAATTATCGCCACCGCTTTCTAAAAAGACTAAATTCAAATCAGAAAAACGTGCTTCCAATTGTTCAACTGCTGCTAAATTCATCGAAGCATCTTCACGGATAGCAGTATGAGGACAACCACCAGTCTCTACACCGATAATGCGATCGCTCGTTAAAGCTTGAGAACGTACTAAAAACTGTGCATCTTCCTGTGTATAAATATCATTAGTCACCACCGCAATGTGATATTTGTCACGCATCGCCTTACACAAAGCATCAACTAAAGCAGTTTTTCCTGAACCCACAGGACCAGCAACTCCGACTCGAAAAGCATTCATAATTTTGTTGGTAGTTGGTTGTTGATTGTTAGTAGTTGACTATTAACCATTGACTATGGACTAATGACAAATGACAAATGACCAATGACCAATGACAAATGACTAATTTACAAATTTTTCTAGATATTGCCACAGAAACGGCGCTGGCTGCTGGTGAAGTTTTGCAAGGTTACTTGGGTAAGGTAAAAGACGGAATTACTGAAAAAGGACGCCCTGGTGACTTAGTTACTGTTGCTGATAAAGCTTCCGAAGAAGTCATTTTACAAGCTTTGGCTCGTCACTTTCCTGACCATGCGATTCTCACAGAAGAATCTGGGAAACTGGGAAATCAAGACAATGAATTTCTGTGGGCGATCGATCCTTTAGATGGTACAACAAACTTTGCTCATCAATACCCATTTTTTGCTGTTTCTATTGGGTTGCTGATCAATGGTGTTCCCCAAGTAGGGGTTATTTATGATCCTTTTCACGATGAATTATTTCGTGCTGCTCAAGATATGGGTGCAACCCGTAACCGGAGTTCGATTAAAGTTTCGGATGTTTCTGAATTAAGTAAGAGTCTACTCGTGACAGGATTTGCTTACGATCGCCGTGAAACTTCCGATAATAACTACGCAGAATTTTGCCATCTTACCCATCTTACCCAAGGAGTACGACGCAGTGGTTCAGCATCCTTGGATTTAGCTCATGTCGCCTGTGGACGTCTGGATGGTTACTGGGAAAGAGGTCTTTCTCCTTGGGATATAGCAGCAGGGATAATTATAGTGCGTGAAGCTGGAGGGGAAGTTACTGCTTACGATCGCACTCCTGTAAAAATTGAGTCAGGTAGAATTTTGGCAACAAATGGACATCTTCACGACAGTCTCAGTCAAGAACTCCAGCAAGTTCAACCTCTGTCTGCTTGGAAGTAATTGATCGGGATCTGGGGAGTGTGAGGGGTTCCAGATTAATGTTTTGACCACAAGAGTTCTCTGTCATGAGGTTCTTGTAACAATCTTCTATTATTTTAATACGCTAATAGATCCCGAAGGGTAACTTCGGGATCTATGTGGCAGCCAAAAATCAGTATTTGTTCAATCTACACTCAGAAAAGTGGATGAAATAACTTGCAATTCTAAGTGATATTGCAGGTAAATTTTGTTGTCCATATTTTTGGAGTTGTTACCTGGATTTTAAACGCGCTAAACCTGACTGAATACTAAAAACTCATTATTAGTTAGTTGGATCATCAGTCTTGTATACTTTAACTTCAAAATTTTCTGTTGCATTTTGAGGATTTGCAATATACAAACTTCTTATGTCTATTGCATCAGTTACTTTACCATCATTCACATTACTAAGTATTACTGGATCCTTACCAGCAGATTTGTCTCGCATGACGTTAAATATGATCCTAGGAGCAACTTCCCATTTAAGTCTAGGTTCGCAATTTTGTGTTGAGAAATTTCCGCTTGAGCGATTCTTTTCTCCACTTTGTGGAGATGGTGAACTTGTGACACTTGTACATAAACTGTCCGCAGCATATGATGGTGCATTGAAACTAATAGCTATCACAGCTGTTAGAATTAATATGGTAATTACTTTTCGCATTTGCTGAATCATACTTGTTCCTTTTGGTGCAACTGTGTTGGTCATGATTTGAACTTCCTAAATGACTAAGTTTTGCTTCTAAGAGCGCATTTTTAGTTTTCTTGATAGAGAGCAGATATCTCAGCAAAAAGTTCAGCCATTAGACATGAGCCTGTGGTCTGACTTTGAGACTAAATATGTATTAAGATGCTAACTATGCTTTTGTAAGCATTTTACTTGCTGCCTGCATAAAAATATACCATAAAATCAGTAAGCGAAGTCAAGGGGAATAAACATAATTTCTTGGCTGAGATTTGGGAATCCTATTGTGAGGGATGAGGATGGGAGATAGGAGATAGGGATGAAAATCAGCCAAAAATTGATTTTGGGATTTTTGAGTGTTGCTGTTCTGACAGGGGGTATTAGTGCGATCGCGGATAATGATCCAACAGCGATGTTTGCTACGTCTAGGATCTGATTAGCGGTTAAGATAAATTAGTAATAATCACATATTTATTGGTATAAAACTGCTCTATGTCTTTCAAAATAGATCAAGGACTATTTAAATATGATTTCATAGATTACCACGCAATTTTAAGTGTGCCAATTAATGCAGATAGTAAGGAAATCCGCAAACGTTATTTGAAAATAGCTCGGCGTCTGCACCCGGATAGCTCTGCTGCGTCTAGTAAAACGGAAAAACAGCTAGCAAGCGATTTGTTGTCAAAGTTAGTTAACCCTGCTTACGAGAAACTATCTCAAGAAAAAAATTATACAGAATATGTCATAGTTCTATCGCAAATGGGTAAGCGTTTATTACAAGAATCTGCGACTTTGGAACTAACTACCGATGTAGCAAAACAGCTAGTAAATGCGCCCAATGTAGAGCAAGCTTATAAAGTTGCGATCGCCAAAATTGCTGAAACTCAATACGATTCTCTAGAGCAAGTGGTGCAAATCATTGGTTTAGTTAGCGAGTTAAATTTGGTTTATTTAATGCGGAATGCAGGTAAATCTATTGCTACACCGCCATCACAACCTGTATCACCGAAAGTAAACAAAGCCACTGCACCTCCTTCACCCCAACCTGAACCACCCAAAGAAGACTCAGCCGTAGTTCTTCAGTATATCCGTCGTTCCCAAGACTTAATTGTCAAAAATCAACTTACCCAAGCAGAAGTAGAATTACGAGATGCTCTGAAGCTTGAGCCAAATAATAGTCATTGCCATAGCTTGATCGGAATGGTCTATTTAAGGCAAAATCAAACCACGATGGCAAAAGTTCATATTGACCGCGCCTTGCAATTAGACCCCAAAAATGAAACAGCGTTGGAGGGGAAACGCAAAATTGAACAAAAGTCGGGTCAAAAACCCGGTAGCGCAAAGACTGCGGCGACTTCATCTGCTGCGGCTAAACAACCAGATAAATCTGGAGGTGGCGGTCTTTTTGGTGGTTTGTTTGGTGGAAAGAAAAAATAATGGTGTATCAACCACCGGCGGGAGCTAGGGATCTCTTACCCCTTGATGTGGCTCATAAACGCTGGATAGAAGACCGGTTACAGCAGGTATTTCACCGTTGGGGATACCACAGAATTATCACCTCCACTCTAGAGCGGATAGATACGCTGATGGCGGGAGGTGCGATTCAACGGTCAACTGTGATTCAATTGCAAAATGCCGAAAACGAAGAATTGGGGTTACGTCCCGAATTGACAGCCTCAATCGCTCGTACAGCAGTCACTCGCATGGCAGGTGTCACCTATCCCCAGCGTTTGTACTATAATACCAATGTTTTTCAGCGCTCACCGGATTATCGACGCAATCAACCGCAGGAATTTTATCAGGCTGGGGTAGAGTTATTAGGTGCTGGTGGCTTACTAGCTGATGCAGAAATGGTGCTTTTGATGGCAGATTGTTTGCAAGCACTTTCTATTAACCACTGGCATTTAATTTTAGGCGAAGCTGGAATTACCCAATCGCTGTTACAGGTATTTCCCGCTAATGTACGTAACAAAGTCCGTTATGCGATCGCTCATCTTGACCGAATTGCGATCGACAATTTACCCCTAACTGAAGAATTACGCTCCCGCGCCAGAATTATCCTGGATTTACGTGGAAACAGTGGTGATGTTTTACAAAAAGTTAGTAGCCTGGATCTGGATGCTTCCCAGCAAGAGGTGGTGAACAATCTCAAATCTTTGGTTGAGTTACTAGAAAATCGGTCAAATTTCCCATTAATTTTGGATTTGAGCTTGATTCAAACTTTTGACTATTATACTGGCATTTCTTTTGAAGTCGTGAGTGATACCGGAATTGGAGCAAGAGTATTAGGGCGTGGTGGTCGTTATGACCAATTATTAGGACAGTATCATCCCCAAGGCAATAATATTCCGGGTATTGGTTTTGCTTTATTTCTTGAAGATTTATACCAGGCTATTTCTTATTTTCAGCAATTACCGCAAACAACACCAGCTAGTAATTGGTTAGTTGTCGCAGAAAATAATCATGCATATGATGCGGCTTTTAGCTACGCCGAAAAACTCCGGAATTCTACTCATTTAGTGCGAGTAGAAATGGATTTAGGGGGAGAAGACGCCGAAGCAATTCGCCAATATGCACGCGATCGCTCTATTGCTCAGATTGCTTGGGTGAAAGCTGATGGCTCAACAACGATTGAGTCGAATAATTAAATCTTTTTGGTTTGTAGAGACGCGTAGCAAGATCCCACAGGGTAATTTCGCGTCTTTTCATTCACTTTTGGCATTGCACCAAGATGTTGTTAAAAGCTGCAATATGTCCTGAAAACCTCTATATAATCAGCGTCAACATTTATCACTTAAAGTAATCAATCCAACTGATTTGATTTTGGAGATAGAAGATGACAATTAAAGTTATTAACGAACAGCAAAATTTACAAGAAGCAATGCAGGTTCTACTCACACATCTAGAGCCATCGAAAGTAATGAAATTTTGGGCAGCTTGTAAACTAGGCGAAGGTGATTATTTACAACTGAAAGAAAAACTGTTTGCTCAAGAAACTGTTGATAGTTTATATGAAAAAATTAAAGACTATCAAGATTCTGTTCTTAAAGAATCGTCAACAAGTAGCGAATCATGATAATCGCCGGTAAAGTTCAGCATTTTTTCGCAGTACATAACTGACAGCTTGGTTAAACTCGCTTTTGGGGTAGTTTAACAAATCTTCTAGATATTAACATACCTAGAAATATTAGCGCAAAATTACTTAAATACGGTTTGATTTGCTCGGAGATACATAAAACTTTTCTAACGATAATATTGACCAAAAGAATTTGGTTCTGACTAGCAATACACTCAGAGTAATTATTCCCAATAATATTGTTGTGAATTTATTTTCCAGGTAATGGGAACCAATCATGATGGTATGAATGGTACTCAAGAATAAAGCTGGTAAACTTAACAAATGAATCTGTCGCCAGCGTTTACCTAAAGACTTTTGCAGTGAATCGAAACTCGTCAAAGCAGCAGGAGTCATCAAGACTAACGCTACAGCACCCGCAGTCATCCCCCACTGAAAATCAGGTGGTAAGAACCAGAAAGCATCAATATTCCATTGCAGCGAGTGTTCCATCATGTGGATGGCGTGGACGACAGCAAGTACAAAAGCGCCTACCCCCAAAGCACGACGGTAACGCAAAGGTGTTGCCCATAATTCACTGATCGGACGAGCAACCAGTGCTAGGATTAACAATATCAGTGCTGCATGTCCGGTGTAATCTGTCATTGTGTCACCAGTCCGCAACAGTGTCAGCACACCAATGGTGAGAGTTACCCAGCCACCCAAACGAAACAATTGACTGCGTCTG
Organism: Nostochopsis sp.; assembly: GCA_051172755.1. Taxonomy (GTDB): domain Bacteria; phylum Cyanobacteriota; class Cyanobacteriia; order Cyanobacteriales; family Nostocaceae; genus Pelatocladus. Next base: position 120,375 of record JBMNDX010000003.1, read on the forward strand.
TCTTTACTTAATACAGATGTAGACACACCTACACCCAACATCATTGGGAAAGTTCCCAAGCCAAAAGCCAGCATTGTTGCTGCACCCATCCATAAATTACCAGTTTCCGCAGCTTTAATTTGGGCAACGTATAAAAAACCACACGGTATTAAACCCCAAGTCATACCCAAAACTGCTGGTGTCCACCATCTATTTTGTAGGGAAAGTTTGACCATTGCACTACTCAAGCGGTTGTGCAAACTTTTTTGTAATAGAGGGTGTAACACTGGTATGCGCGGTAGTAAGTCGGGTGTGATGTGTCCTAACCCAAACCAAATCAACATGACACCAGTCAAGATTGCAACCCACTGGCGTAATTGACTACCAACTCCTGCCATTTGACCACTGGCAATTAATACAGAACCTAATACCCCAATTCCTGCACCAACTAGGGTATAACTCAGCATCCGCCCTAAATTTAGCAGGATATGAAATTTGATTTGTTGTCGCCAGTTACTAGTTTCTTGTTGATGAGACAGAGAAAAAGCTACAGCTAAAGGGCCACACATTCCTAAGCAATGTCCAAAACTTCCCAAGAATCCTAAAGTTATGAGTAGCCACAAATCGAGCATGTTAACTTAGATGTGTTTCATAGGGAACTTTAAGCTAAGTTTTTGCCTCCTGTCAAAAGACGATCTGTCAAATTTGAAAGTCAAAAAAGCACAGATGCATCCCATGAAAAAATGGATTTGGTTGCTGTTGGCGATACTAATAGCAGTTGCGGCGGTAGGTAGTAGTGGGTTTTGGCGACAGCACCAACAACCAGCTGTGATGAAAACCCTGAAAGCAAACAATTTAGAGCCAGCGAATCAAGATACTGAAAAGCCCACCATCTCCCCGCGTCTTAATGTCTCCGTGTCTTCTCCCCCCCCAGTGTCAGGACAAAAGCTATTTACGCATGTTCAAAAGTTGAATTTTAAACGTTACACAAATGCAGAGCGATCGCGTACCCGCAATTATATAATTTCTGAACTGAAAAAATTTGGCTGGAAACCCCAGCTACAAAGTTTCTCTGAAGGTATTAACATCTTTGCTGAACGTCAAGGAACTGACAAAACCACAGGAGCCATTCTAGTAGGGGCGCATTACGACACCGTTGCTGTTTCCCCTGGTGCTGATGACAATGCTAGTGGTGTGGCTGTGGTGCTGGAAATTGCTCGCTTACTTGGTTCTCGTCCCACACCTCGGACTTTGGAACTAGCATTCTTTGACAAAGAAGAAGCCGGATTATTAGGAAGTCAAGCTTTTACAGCAAAAGCAGCCAATCTCAAAAACTTGCACGGTGTCATGATCATGGATATGGTTGGTTACGCTTGCTACACTGCCGGTTGTCAACAATATCCTCCAAATTTACCAATCACCCCACCCAGCGACAAAGGAGATTTTCTGGCGGTAGTGGGTGATACAGAACATTTACCATTGTTGCAGGCTTTTGAACGTTCTAATTCAGACACGGAGACACGGAAAAAAGGTGACGCGGAGATTTACTCTCTCAATCTCTCCGCGTCTTTGCGTCTCAACGCCCCCGCGTCAACTCCTCCACCGCCTATATTTACATTGCCAGTTCCTCTCAAAGGCTTACTTACTCCAGATACCCTACGCAGCGATCATGCTCCTTTCTGGTTACAAGGGGTGGGTGCTGTACTAGTAACAGATACAGCTAATCTCCGTAGTTCTCACTACCATCAAGCCAGTGATATTCCATCTAATATTGAGCGTTCATTTTTTACATCAGCAGCGCAAGCTGTTGTAAATGCTACTAATTTTTTGTTATACCAATTAAAACTCTAACCAAAAATACTGCCAATAGAACGAACTAAATTCTTTGGTTGCATAGCATCGGTAGCTGCGGTGGGTTCATAACCGCAGTGAACCATACAATCTTCACATTTAGGATTTCCACTCGCACGCCCGTATTTATTCCACTCGGTCTTTTCCATCAGTTCATTGAAAGTAGCATAATGTCCCTCATTCAACAAATAGCAGGGCTTTTGCCAACCCAGAACACTGTAACTAGGACTACCCCAAGGTGAACATTCATAGTCTTTCTCACCAGTGAGAAAATCTAAAAAGAGTGGATTATGGTTGAAGTTCCAGTTTTTATCACCTGCTTTGTAAGGAGCTAAAATTTCCCTAAATAAGGCGCGTGTTTGTTCTCGCTTGAGAAAATGTTCTTGATCTGGCGCCCACTCATAGCTATAACCAGGCGAAATCATCATCCCATCAATATTGAGTGTACTTAGGAAATCAAAAAACTCCTGCATTTGTTTGCGATCAACACCCTCAAAAACAGTAGTGTTAGTAGTCACACAAAATCCCTTGGCTTTAGCAGCACGTATCGCTTGTACCGCAGTGTCGAAAACACCCTTGCGATTCACACAATAATCATGCCAATCTCGCATTCCATCGAGATGTACACTGAATGTTAAGTAGGGTGAAGGTTTAAATTTATTTAGGCTTTTTTCTAATAACAAGCCATTGGTACACAGGTAAACAAACTTTTTGCGCTCAATCAATCCCTGCACAATCTCGTCAATCTGAGGATGCAGCAGTGGTTCCCCACCAGGAATAGAGACGATGGGTGCGCCACATTCTTCAGCTGCTGCAAAACACTCCTGTGGAGTTAGGTTGCGCTTGAGTATCTCTGTGGGGTGCTGAATTTTGCCACACCCAGTACAGGCGAGGTTGCAACGAAATAAAGGTTCCAACATTAAAACCAAGGGGTAACGTTTACGACCTTTTACACGTTGGGTAACTATATATTTACCGACTTCTAATGCTTGCTGTAGATTAATAGCCATTAAAGCTCACTCCCCACTTTTGGATTTAAATAATATTGTGCCGTAAGTCTGTGGTTGTAGTGGGAGATACTGATCTCATGTTCGCTCTTATTACTTATACTGTCGAGTAGGCTGGTAATAGGTAATTGGTAATTGGTAATGGAAAAAACCAATGACCAACAGCGAAGCATAATATCGTAAGCAATTAGCCACTTCAAAATCCCATCGCCGCAGCTACAGCGTCAACTTCCGCCTCAATACCTTGTTTAAATTGACTGTTGCTGTGTTTGATGGCTGTCTCTGGATCTTTTAAACCATTACCAGTGAGGACGCAAACCACTGTTGCACCTCTGGGAACTTGGTCTTTGACCTGCAACAAACCTGCAACAGAAGCAGCACTGGCTGGTTCGCAGAAAATCCCTTCTTCTGATGCTAATAAGCGATAGGCGTCGAGGATTTCGTCATCGGTGACAGAATGGAAATTCCCCATACTCGCTGATTTGACAGCTACAGCTTTTTCCCAACTAGAAGGATTACCAATTCTAATGGCTGTGGCGATGGTTTCTGGGTTAGATATTGGTTCTCCCTTCACCAAAGGCGCTGCACCAGCTGCTTGGAAACCCATCATCCGAGGTAAGCGATCGCACTTACCAATTTGATGATATTGACAAAATCCCATCCAATATGCTGTGATATTTCCCGCATTACCCACGGGAATGCACAGCCAATCGGGAGTGTTACCTAAGACATCAACAATTTCAAACGCTGCGGTTTTTTGCCCCTCTAATCGGTAAGGATTGACTGAATTCACCAAAGTGACTGGATGAGTTTCGGCTATTTCCCGTACTATTTCTAAAGCACGGTCAAAGTTACCTTTAATTGCCAGTACTTCTGCACCATACAATAGTGCCTGTGCCAATTTACCCAGGGCTACATAATCATCGGGAATCAATACAAAAGCACACATTCCTCCACGCCGAGCATAGGCTGCTGCTGCTGCTGAGGTATTACCTGTACTAGCACAAATCACTGCCTTAGCCCCTGCTTCCTTGGCTTTGGATATTGCCATTGTCATACCTCGGTCTTTGAAGCTACCAGTGGGGTTAAGACCGTCGTATTTGACAAAAACACGTACTTGTCTGCCAATGCGTTGTGCGATCGCAGGGGCTGGGATCAAGGGAGTGTTACCCTCCAGCAGAGTGACAATTGGTGTTGTTTCGCTGACAGGTAAGTAGTCGCGATACTTATCTATAAGTCCGGGCCAGGGTTGGCGATAAGATGTAGTTGCAGATAGGCTCAAGGTCACGAGTTTTCGGGGCTTGTTATGATTAAATCTTTTTAGGTGTTTGGTGTTGGGTGTCGATTGTTGGGTGTTTGGAAACCACTAACAAATAACCACACAACAAACAACGTTATTCGTAAAATGTTCAGTCTATCGCTTTATGATGTATCTCTGGGAAGGTTTGTGCCACATTTTTTTGACACTTACAACCACATCCCACACATCCCTAACATCTGATAGCCCAATACGATTGGTATTAGTTGATTCATGACTATGGTGTAAGGAAAAATTATACATTTTTTTAATCATTCTTGAAAGTTTCCTATTATAATATTTTTGGTGGTGTGAGTTGAGTTACGGGTAACTTAGTAAGCAATGTCTACATCTAGTATTTCTGAACGCGATTCCCATACTGCTTGGGCAACAAAGTTAGAGAAGTGTTTTAATCAAGTAGATCAGCAAGTTAAGTTTATGCACTTGCAAGCAGAGGTGGACTGTCTGCTACAGCAGTTGCAGAACTTGAAAGTTCAAAAATTGGCAGCCACCGACACTGAAGAATAAGACCACCGAAAAAACCTCGCCTCTGACAATTACTGTGTAGAAATGCCAGTGTAGAAATGCCAGTGGTATATCGCAACTCTGGGTAGTTCATCTTTGTTTTGTATTGATTGGCATTCTCTACCAGTATAGTAATTTCTTATCAGTTTAGCGATCACTACTGAAAAGGGATCGATAATTTTACCGGAAATCAATAGTCAATTGATTAACTAATTCACTTTCGAGGCTATTGATAACTGTTCACTGTTCCTTGTGGCTGACAGATTAAACATCTGGTGAAAAATAAATGATGTAGAGACGCGAAATTACACGCGTCTCTACAAGGATTGTGGGTAACGCATAATTAATTCAACCAGATGTTTATTGTACCCATGCAGGTAAAAGTTGATTTAGCCAAGTGACTTTATCAGGATTGATCATCAATTCAATACTAACCCAGGCAAAAATCGCAACTAAGCAAGCGCTACTTAATAAAATGGCGATCGCCACTTTTGACGCCAAACCAGAAGAATTTTTTTGAGTCTTGACTTTTCGAAGCAGAAGCGGACGTCCTTCTAGTTGAGAACTTTCTCTGAGAGCTTGAGATGTTTTGACGATTTTCTTAGGTTTTTTGACAATTCGTTTTTTAGTTTTGTTCGCAGCAGATGGTTTTGGTGCTGGGTTTGATGGGCGGTTAACCATATTTAAATTTTTCAGTAAATCTAGCAATATTTTTGATTATTTTTTTATTTTATACAACCTCGTGGTAAGCGTAAAACTCAGAGGCTTCAGCCCTGAGATATAAGCGACTCAAGCGACTCTAGTCGCCGTAATCTTTTGAATATTGCCACATAATTTATACATGGTGTGTTAGCATAATAGATGTCGTTGGTTAGGTCGAAACCAGTGATAATTTACGAGTTCAAAATCAAAGGGAAAAACAAGCAATATTGTGCAATAGATGATGCTATTCGTACTAGTCAATTCATTCAAAATAAAGCTTTACGCTACTGGATGGATAACAAAAAGATTGGCAAATACGACTTCAATAAATATTGTGCAGTATTAGCTGCTGAATTTTCCTTTGCTTCGGAACTCAATTCAATGGCTCGTCAATCTGCTGCTGAACGTGCTTGGAGTGCAGTTGCTCGGTTTTACGAGAATTGCAAGAAGAAAGTTAAAGGTAAAAAAGGATATCCAAAGTTTAAGAAAAACTGCCGTTCTGTTGAATACAAAACATCAGGATGGAAGTTTCTGGTATCGTAAAGCTATACTTTCTCAGATAAAAAGGAATAGAACCTTAAAGTTAAAAGGAACCTACGACTTGAACTACTACGACATCAAACAGATTAAGCGTGTACGATTAGTGCGTCGTGCTGATGGATATTACGCTCAATTTGCGGTTGATGTTGATGCTAGGGTTGAAACACAACCTACAAATCAAGTAGTTGGTATTGATTTGGGGCTGAAGTATTTTATTGCTGATAACAAAGGCAATGTAGAACCAATCGCCCAGTTTTACCGCAAGTCTGAAAAACAATTAAACCGTGCTAATCGTAAAAAATCCAAGAAGTTCAGCAAGGATAAAAAGAAGTCTAAACAACGTCAATCTAAAAACTACGACAAAGCGAAGATACGATATGCTCGGAAGCATTTAAGAGTAAGTAGGCAACGAAAAGAGTATTGCAAGCGTGTTGCATATTCCGTCATCCAATCTAATGATTTGGTAGCTTATGAAGACTTAAATGTGAAAGGCTTGGTACGTAATCGTCATCTAGCTAAGTCAATAAGTTATGCTGGTTGGTCAACCTTCCGTGCATGGTTAGAGTATTTTGGTCACAAATATGAGAAGGTAACAATTGCTGTTCCTCCCCACAATACAAGCCAAAATTGCTCTAGCTGTGGCTTGAAGGTGAAAAAATCTCTGTCTACCAGAACTCATGTTTGTCCACATTGTGGATATATCGAAGACAGAGATGTCAATGCAGCAATCAATATTTTGAGACTAGGTCTCAGTACGGTAGGGCATACCGGAACTTACACTTGGGGAGATTTGCCCTCTTGGGCGATTGGCGCAAACCTGTCGTCTAACGGCGAGTCACTGAACCAAGAATCCCCGTGTATGCGCGACCGGGGAGTGTCAAACTCTTGTTCTTGAGATATTGCTCAGAAAGAAAAAGTGTAAATTTGTACAAAATAGTAATTTGATTATTAGACATCTCCAAAAAATAATGTAGGGCTTGCTGAATAAAAGTTTAATGTAGTCCAGATAAGGGGTTCAAGCCTTTTTCCACCAAACAAGTACAAGCTTATAACATCTAGAGTCTCAAAACCCTTGCACTATGTTAAGCGATCGCTGGGTAAATTTGAAAACTGAGCGACGAAACAACCCTAAAAGTAAGCTGTGTGGCTTCTAGATTTGCTTGATAGACTTATTCAGCAAGCCCTAATTAAAGTGTACAAAATTGAACTACATTCAAAGTCGGAAAATTGCGTATGTATTAGTAGCAATAGTTAACATATTTCCCACACCAGCGATCGCTATTCCCGTGGAAAAGCTGGGAGATGGTTGCATTGCAGGTTATCTTAAACGACACTTATCGTAGCGATCGCACACTTGTATCATGTCCGCTTAAGCACTTATACTATTCGCCCGTATCAGTAATTAACCTTACTGCTACACTACCTGCATGAGCTGGTAAACCTTCGGCTTCAGCGAGGCTAATTGCTGCTTTACCTATGGTTTGTAATGCTTGTTGATCGCATTGTAAAGAGGTGATCCGCTTCACAAAATCGTAGACACTCAAACCAGAAGCAAAACGAGCTGAACGTGCTGTTGGTAACACGTGATTGGGACCGCCGACATAATCACCAATTGCTTCTGGAGTGTGGCGTCCTAAAAACATGCTACCAGCACAGCGAATTTGGTTGGCAAGCTGTTGTGGATCATCTACGCATAATTCCACATGCTCTGGTGCTAATTGATTCAACAGAGCAATACTTTCTGCTAAATCACTAACAATAATCACCGCGCCATGGTTTTCCCAACTTTTAGCGGCTACTGCTTGAGTACGTAAAGTTTTGAGAATTTGCTCAACAGATGCGATCGCACTTTGGGCAAAAGTTTCGGAGTCGGTAATTAAAATAGATTGGGCGCTAGGATCATGTTCTGCTTGTGACAGCAAATCCCAAGCAATCCATTCTGGATTATTCTTTCCATCAGCTACTACCAAAATTTCCGATGGACCAGCGATGCTATCAATGCCAACTCTACCAAATACCTGACGTTTTGCTTCTGCCACATAGGCATTACCAGGCCCAACAATTTTATCAACAGGGGTGAGGCTTTCTGTACCATAAGCTAAAGCTGCTACTGCTTGCGCTCCACCAATACTATAGATTTCTGTAATATCTGCTACTTGTGCTGCTGCTAATACTGCGGGATTAATTTCACCACCAGGCATCGGCACTGTCATCACAATCCTTTCTACCCCAGCTATTTTAGCAGGTAGCGCATTCATCAGCAGGGAACTTGGATAGCTTGCCCGTCCACCTGGTACGTAAAGTCCAACAGTTGCTAATGCTACCCAGTTTAAACCTAGCTTCACGCCGACTTCATCAGTGTAAGCAATATTTTGTGGTAGCTGTTTTTGATGAAAAGCAGTTATTCTTTGGGCTGCAACTTCCAAAGCAGCTCTAACTTGTTGGGGACATTTCGCTGCTTGTTCAGCAATAAAAGTATCACTCAGACGAAAAGACTCAGGGCTGTAGCGATCAAAACGTGTGGTATATTCTTTGACTGCGTCATCACCACGCGCTTTGACATCAGCGATAATCTCTTTTACTGTACCACTGACATCAACCGTTGCTTCCCTGCGTTCGTTGACAAATGCTTGGAATTTAGTAGAAAAATCTTTGTCGGTTGTTTTCAGTAGCTGCATGGTAAATCTCTCGGCAGTAGTGCGTGTTTTTAGGGGATAATTTAGTTAAGGTGGGAGTTAACTATTTTAATTAAGACTCAGACTCATGCTTTGTTATTTGCTGAAACAATAGTTGAATCGCCAAAGCAACTAAACCGATCGCCACAAGTGCAAAGACTCCAGAACCCAAAGCAACTATACCCAAAACTAAAGTACGCACAGCTGAGGAAATTCTCAGCGCAAATACATTATCAGAATGAATTGGCTTGGCTGCAAAAGTTGTAGCGATGGAAATCATCAGAGAATAAGCAGCAAATGCCAAAGACCCCGAAATCACAGCACCAATTAAACTACGTAAGGGAGTGGCTTTAGCTTGCGTTTGACTCTCTTCTAGATCACTCATATAGATCACTCATAAAAATTACTTTTGGAGAAAGGGAATGGGGAACAGGAAAACAATGTGTGTAATTAATGCTGTCTAACCACTTAACTGATAACTGTTAAGATGCTATCTTAATGCCGTGTGTAACAAACTCAGTCACAAATAATTCTAAATCTTCATCAGGTATTGCTTCCCTAACACGCTGCTGAACTTGTTCTGCTTGTTGCTTCGACTCGCACAGTGCAAACACACTCGGTCCAGAACCAGACATCATGGTTCCTAAAACCCCTTCTTGAGTTGCAAATATCTCACGCAGTTGCAAAACTTGTGAATAAGCTGGTAATACGATTTTTTCTAAATCATTGTGTAGTTTGTCGGCAATTTCTTTGACATCTTTATGCAAAATCGCTTTCACCATTCCTCCAGAATGCACAGCTTCAGCACGTGCTGTCAAACTTGCTTTATCCTGAATATACGAACTACCAAACGAAGTACGGTAGGTTTTATATGCCCAAGCTGTCGATACTTCTAGACTACGATATTTTGCCAATACTATATATATATTGTTTAAACCAGCTAGAGTAGAAAGTTGCTCACCTCTACCTGTGGCGATCGCAGTACCACCAGCTACACAAAACGGTACATCGGAGCCTAAAATCGCTCCTAATTCTTCTAATTCCGACTGCGTGAGTCCCAAATTCCACAGCAAATCTATACCGACTAACACTGCTGCTGCATTAGTCGAACCTCCAGCTAACCCAGCAGCAACAGGAATACGTTTGGTAATTGTAATATCTACACCACCATACTTAGCATAAGCATCGGGAAATTCCGTTGCCATCAGTTCAGCCGCACGGTAAGCTAAATTACTTTTATCTGTCGGTACTTGCGGATGATCACAGCGAACACGAATCGCTTCTGTACTACCTGCACGGAGATCAATTTCGTCAGCTAGGCTAATACTTTGCAGTATCATTGCTAACTCGTGATAACCATCAGGGCGATCGCCTATGATTTCCAGATATAAATTAATTTTGGCAGGAGCAATAAGAGTATAGCTACGCATTTTTCAACAACCAACAACCAACAATCAACAATCAACCAATAACTAACTGATTACTTAAAGCAACCCATTGCTCAATACTAAGTTCTTCAGCACGAACTTGAGGATTTATTTCTAATTGTTCCAGTAATTGGGTCAAGCGATCGCGTTCTATTATTGATTGCAAATTATTTCGTAGCATTTTGCGCTTGGCTCCAAAGCCTAATTTTACCAAAGTATCTAGTTTACGCGGGTCGTTGGCTGCTGGTTCAATGTTCCGGGGAATCAATCGTACTACCGCAGAATCTACTTTGGGCGGTGGATAAAATGCTTTGGCTGGCACAATACTAATTAACTCACACTCGGCTAAATATTGCACCCGCACTGTTAACCCCCCACATGCTTTGGAACCTGGTTTGGCTACGATTCTTTCTGCTACTTCTTTTTGAACCAGCAAAACGATCGCATCATAAGGTTGTGGATTCGGGTTAGCAATTGTACCCAACAGTTTTTCAATAATCGGCCCGGTGATATTGTAGGGAATATTTGCCACAATTTTATTCGGGTTTTGAAAAGCTGGAAACCCTTCTAGCAAAGATGGGACATCCAACTCTAAAAAATCCCCTTGTAAAAGCAAAAATTTTTCGCGCTTACCCAATCCTTTAACTAAATCTTCGCACAAATCGCGGTCAATTTCGACTGCAACTAAAGATTCTACTAGAGGTAATAAACGGCGAGTTAAAATGCCAGTACCAGGGCCAATTTCCAGAATGCGATCATTTTGTTTTAATTTTGCAGCTTGAACAATTTCTGTGAGTGCTTTTTCACTTTTAAGCCAATGTTGACCAAAGATTTTGCGCGGTCGGATCATTAATTTTACTAGCCCTTAAGTAGGGTGCGTTATGGCTTCAGCCATAACGCACCATGTGATTAAACCAGTGAACAGTCAACAGTTATCACGGTTTCAATTTTTAACTGATAACTGATAACTGTTGATCGGCGGTGCGTTAGGCGCTCACATCATATTTTTCGTGAAAAATGAAATTAAAAGACGCGCCTAACACACCCTACAGCTGGATCTGACCCCTCATTCGCCCACAAATTGGCTTGTAGAGACGTAGCAATGCTACGTCTCTATCTGGTGGAATGACGAAAAATCGTTGATGAGGGGTGTCAAACCTAATTCACCATCTGTATCCTTTAAAAAATCGGGGATCTATAAACCACTAGCATTTGAGTGGAATCATTATTTCCACCGTTGTATATATAATTTATGAGTAATTTTATCTAAACACTTAATGCATTATGCCAGAAACACCTTCAGATACCATTTGGATTGTCACCGATGAAACTCCTCAAATCTCTATCCCTGATGGTACTAGAAGCGGAACTAGTAGAGGAGACGACTGGAGAAATGAAACCAGGGAAACGACAGGTAGCAAGAGTGTAGGAGATGCGGTTAAAGTTAGCGCTGAAAAATTAGAGCAAGAAATGACCCAATTTCTGCAAGTCGTGGGACGCTTGTTTAGTCATGCAGAACAGCAAGCAAAAGTTAACTCTGGGATGCAGCTTGATGAAATTGAGTTATCGGTAGAAATTACTGGAGAAGGGCAAGTAAAGTTAATTGGTAGTGGTGCTAAAGCTGCTGGTAAAGGAGCAATCAAGCTAACATTCAAGCGCCAAGAATCAAAGTGATACCAATTTGAAAAAATCATATGACAAACCATATTGTAGAGACGCGATTTATCGCGTCTTGGTGTTGCAACCCCTAATTGAATTAGTATGAGATGGCAAAAAATTGGGCAATTACTATTGGTGTGAATCAGTATGATTTACTGCAACCGCTAAATTATGCCAAGCGGGATGCACAGTTAATGCAGGAATTTCTGCGTCATGAAGCGGGATGCGAGAAAATTTTCTTCTTCTCGGATGATTCCCCTGATATTAATGGCAAATCAACTCGTCCCAACCGCACCAATTTACTGCGACTCTTGCGCCAGTTATTTGAACAGCCTTTTATGGGAGCAGGGGATAATTTTTGGTTTTTCTTTAGTGGTCATGGCATACGGCACACTGACCGCGATTATCTCATGCCTTGTGATGGCGATCCAGAAGATATCGAAAATACAGCGATTTCCATTAATTTTGTTACTGAACGGCTGCGTCGCTGTGGTGCTGACAATATAGTTATGATTTTAGATGCTTGTCGTAGTCTTGGGATTCGTGCAGGTGAAGGAATAGGGCGACAAACGGCTGAACAAGCACGTCAACAAGGAGTAATCAGCATTTTTTCCTGTAGTCCCCAAGAATATTCTTATGAAATTGAAGCTTTACAACAAGGTGCTTTTACTTATGCGCTACTCGAAGGATTAGGAATTAAAGGACAATGTGCCACTGTTGAACGGTTAAACCAGTATCTCAGTTTTCGTGTACCTGAATTAGTTCGACAGCATCAAAATAAAAGGCAAACACCTTATATTATTGCTGAACCTGTAAATAAATCTCACTTGATTCTTATACCACGATATGCAACTTTGCCTGAAATCGCTACGTTGAAGAATGATGCTTATCGTGCTGAGACTGAAAGAAATTTAGATTTAGCAGAACAACTGTGGATTCGGGTGCTAGCAGCTGCTTCAGGACAGGATATAGAAGCTGTGAGAGGATTACAAAGAATTGGACAGAGAATACCAAACTCGCAGCCAAATATTTCATCTGATGTTGTTAATCCTAATTCGACTGAGGAACAATCTCCGCAACCAGTTCCAAAACCAGAAACTCAATTGCATCCACCCCAAACCTTGAGTGCTGGACAACGGGGTCGATGGGAAGAACAGCGAAACACACTGCAAAGAGACTGGGATATTCGGAGTGAGAAAATAAAGCGAATTAGAAAAGCTTTAGCAATTGAGAATAGTGAAACAGTAAAATTTCAATTAGAACAGCAACTTCAAGATGAGGAGGCTGTACAACAGCGTCTGAGCAATGAATTAGATGAAATTGACATAAGATTACAATCTTCAACCACTTCTACAAATCAAAAAAAGAGTGGTAGTATCAGCAATGCTCCGAATACTTCACCATTGCCTAGTACTGCTGTTAATGATTCTGGCAATCAAAGATTAAAACCACCTATTAATAATCAAACATCTTTAACACCTCCTTCATCACCACAGCCACAGTCACAACCATTACCTAACTTAACTCGGCGTCGTGTAATTCAATATATTGGGTTAGCGGGTGCAGGACTTGGCTCAGTAATTTTAGTACCACAACTTTTACAAACGCTAAAACCAGCCCAACCTATCCTTAAAACCTTTCCATTTCAAACCGTCACTGTTAACGCACAAGGAAAAATCACCAATCGCAGCAACCGTGAAGCAAAATACTTTGTAGAAGATTTGGGGAATAGTGTCAACGAGGGAGCGCCAACATACGGTAGTGCGTGGTTGCAAGGTAGCGAAAGTTACAGACTGCTGCGTGGCGGTTCTTGGACCCTCAGTCCCAGGAATTGTCGCTCTGCTGCTCGCGATCTGGTCAATCCAGACCCTCGCGTCGGCAATGTTGGTTTTCGATTGCTGGTGTTGGTTGCGTGAGGACAAAATCAGTAATCAGTTATCAGTTATCAGTCTTGTGGATGGTTGTTGAGTCTTGTTTTTTTAAGGATTGAAAACAGCATTCTTCCTATTTCATCTGCATCTGTATAGATGCTGTTAAAAGCTTTTTCTTCAATGTAATCTGTGTCTTTCAAGAGGGAAAGCCAATACTTGGTTTCAAGGCATTCTTTGTAAGCAATAGATATTTTTGCCGAAAAGTCTGCTGGTGATATTCCTCCATTAGCTTCAGCGATATTGGCTCCTATTGATGTACCACTTCTGATTAGTTGCTTTGATAAAATAAATTCTTTTTTATCTTGAGTGAGATATTTGTAGGCTTTTACAATCCTGATTGCAAACTTATATGCCTTCTCATATACTAAACTATTCATGAATCAGTTATCAGTGAACAGTAAACAGTTATCAGTTTATACCAATTTAATATGAAGCTGCATATAATAGAGAAAATAAACTTGATAAATAAAAATAACCATGAGCCGTCCTTTTAAGATTGAAATAGCAGAGAGCGAAGAAGAACTTAAAAAACGTCTACAAACAGCCAATTTAGGGAACCAGAAAGAAAAGCTTATTATGCTTTGGTGGATAAAAAGCGAGCAGCTTAAGGAGCAGCAAGAAATTGGAAGACGCTTGGCAAGAGATACCTCAACTGTGACAAGGTGGTTACAAAAATATAGGTCGGGTGGGCTATCTGAATTACTAGAAATAAAAAAAGCTCCGGGGGCAAAACGGAAAATGACTGACACCGCGATCGCAGCACTTAAGGAAGAGTTAAAAACAGGGAAAGGGTTTGCGAGCTATGGTGCAATAGTTGAATGGTTAAAACAAGAACATGGGCTTGAGATAGAATACGGAACAGTTTACTCGTTGGTTCGATATACATTAGGGGCAAAACTAAAAGTACCTCGTCCTCAAAGCCACAAACAAGACGAAAAGTTGGTATCTGAGTTTAAAAAAAACTCGGTATTATCCTAGATAGCCTAGAAAAACACCTAGCACAAGGCAAGTGCGTCCATTTTCTGTGCCAGGATGAAACAAGGCTTGGATTGAAAACTTTAACAGGAAAAGTAATTACGGCTTCTGGAGTCAAGCCAACCGTACCCGTTAAATGGGTTCGTGAAAATTTTTGGATTTATGGCGCAATTGAACCATTGACGGGGCAACATTTTCAGCAAGAATACCCCAAACTGAACGGTGACTATTTTCAAGAATTTTTAGACTGGCTATCTCAGCAATTAGGCGGAGATTATGCAATTTTACAAATTGACCAAGCCCCTGCTCATATCAGTAGTGCAATTAACTGGCCTGAAAATATTATTCCCCTGCTTCAACCTCCTCATTCGCCTGAACTCAATCCAATTGAAAGGCTTTGGCAGTTTCTCAAAAAATCACTTCATAATGAACTCTTTTCTTCTTTGCAAGATTTACGCGATCGCGTACAACAATTATTCGAGCAACTTACATTTGACGAGGTGATATCTATCTCATCTTATAATTTTATTTTAGAAGCTCTTTTCTATGCAGCTTCATATTAAATTGGTATTAGTAAAAAATAAGGCGATAAACCACCGAATTTATTCGTAGTGTTCAAACAGTTATCAAAAAACTGATAACTGTTCACTGATAACTGATAACTGTTAATTTCCGTGAGCGCTCCCAAAGGTCAGAGTCGGTAAATGGGAATTTATCGAGCGTACATAGGGGAGTCCAGACCTGTTCCAGTGAGGAAGGCGACAACCTCCGAATATAAAACCGAGTCGGATAGCTTGGTAGGTTGCAAAATCGAACAGTTGTCCGATTCAATCATTTTTTGACAATAAGAGCGATCGCACTAATTCCAATACTGCTCAGATAAGACAAATCAATTGACATTTAAACCATGTAGAGATGTTGCATTGCAACGTCTCTACTACTAATCAACAACATTTCATTCCCACCTTTTTGCAGTTCATATTCTACTTTGATAATTGAAACTGTATATCCTAATTCCCGAAATTCTTGGATGATGCGATCAAGATAAGGAGAACGTTGCAACATCAAAGTCAGCAAAGGGAAAATTCGCACTTGTTGACTAACTCTCAGCATCTCCTGAATTGAGTCAAAGTGAAATTGGTAATTAAGATGCTCTGAATACAAAAATAAAAAGTGTGAACATAAAGCAATATCGAATTCTTTATCTTTAAAATTCAGTTGCGGTAGTTCACCACTTAAATATCTTTGCTCTAGTTTTCCCCGCTCGTAATCGCTGATAAATTTGTTGATAGCTGCTATTCTATTAGTTCTTAAATCTTCAGGAGATTTATGATATGACCAAGCAAAATCATCAGGACTTGCTTTCACTTGGTCAATTATATTATCAATGGCTTCATTAAATCTTTTGCGGATTTCATCACCACTAAATTGATATATTGGATCAATAGAAGTGACATTCATCCCTATTTTTGTAGCTTCTGCATTAAAGCTAGCCGGCCCATCGCCTACACCCAAAATGCGCTTGTTAAAATCTGATTGAGTAAGATTGAAAATCTGCACATACTCATCAAGCGATCGCCCAAAAGGAACGACTTTTTCTAATTTAATTGCCATTGGTAATTACCATTAGTATAATTATCTATTTCTAAAATCAATCAAGGTTTGTAAATAAACATCAGGTATGCCAATATCAAAACTTTTACCTTGCACGACATATCCTGTCATTCCCTCTTTTTGACGTACTTTTTCTAAACAGGTTGTTAATTGAAATTCACATCGTTCTCGAAATTTATTGTTAATATTTTCTTCTAGGAAATCAAAAATTTTCGGCGTTAGTGCATACAACCCAAAAATAGATAAAAATTCATTTTCTGGTATCCCTTCGACACGCAAATGCTGACGTGCATATTCAACAGTTGGTTTTTCGTAGACTTGCGTTAAAGAAAGAATAGAATCTGGCTTTTGCCAAACTCCAGTGACACACCCGGCTTTATGAATCATTTCTGCTGGAATTGTTGTTAAGCCAACAACACTTTGATTTGCTTGAGCGTAAATTTCTAATACTTGACGCGCACAAGATTTTTTAAGATTAGATGAATAAATATGGTCGCCTAGCATGAGTAAAAATGGCTGATCATTTACCCATTCTTTGGCACAATATACAGCATGTCCATAGCCAGCTTGTTCTTTTTGTGATAAAAATTTTATTCTGTCACCTAAATCGACTATATGTTTACTATGTTTTTGATTTTCTGGTGATAGTTTTTCAAACAGTTCTGCTTTAGGTGGATATTTAAATAAATCAATAAAAATTCTTTTATCTTCTGGTTGAATGACAATGCCAATTTCTTCGATTCCTGCACTAATTGCTTCTTCAACTATGAGTTGAATTACAGGTTTAACTCTGCCATCTTGATCAATAATTGGGAAAAGTTCTTTTTTCACAACTTTGGTAGCAGGAAATAAGCGAGTACCAAAACCAGCAGCAGGGATTACAGCTTTCTTAATTTGAGTTTTCGGCATAAATCGTCAGTTCTAAACATTGCATTTGTGGAAAATCTCGTTCAATGATTTCAATGAATTTTTGTTGATTTTCTTTATCTTTCACAACAAATTGTGATCTGCCATTACCTTGAGAACCAACGCTTTTTCCCAAAAAATATCTTGATACCGCTCACACACGCTACTCCTCAAATGATCTGAGCAATAATAGTGCGATGACGGGGACTGTTGCGAGTAATTGTAGGAGTTTGGAAACCTGCCTCTACTATTGCTTGCTCAATATCCAAAGTGAAGTATTCATCTAAATATGGCTCGGTACTTTTGAGCAGCGTCAAAATATAGGGAGGCATTTTTTTATATGCTTCGGCTTTGGGATTCATATCCATAATTGCCAAATGTCCACCAGGACGCAGCAAACGTCTTGCTTCGGTGAAAATTTGCCGAGTTGGTGACTGGGGTAATTCGTGACACATCAAGAAAATTGAGACTAAATCAAAAGAGGCGTCTGAGAAGCCAGTTGATTCAGCAGCTGCGTGAACCCAATTGATCTGGCGTTGCTGCTGTTGCGATCGATAGTTGGCAACTGCTAAGAAGTAAGCAGATAAGTCTACACCAGTGATTTGAGCTTGGGTATACATTTGTTGTAAGGCAAAAGTACTCATACCAACACTGCATCCTAAGTCAAGGATATCTTGTGGTGGGGTGAGAATTTGCTGCTTGAGGATATCATGGTAACTCTGACGAAGCTGGGTATCACCTTGTGTTCCTGCACCAGCCCAGATGTTAGCGTGAACTGCGTAAGCAGCAACTTCTACTTCTAGAGCTGCATCCCAGCTGAGATTACCTTTGTCGTAGGCGTGAAATGAAGTGACGTAGTATTGTGGGTATTTGAGTTGAGGATTTTGTACTTTTGCCAATTCGTTTTCCCAATTGTGCGATCGCAGTGCCTGTACTTGTTTTCTCCAAGGCACTCCAATGTTCTCTGCTCGTTTAATCATCATTTGACGGGCTTGGTACTTGGCAAGGTTATACAGTGGCTTGATTGCCAGTACTCCATTTACCAAGCGCGAAGCAAATCCTGGAGTGTTATTTACAGCCGTATTCATCAGTAAAGTTGCTCAAATAGTCTGCTTTGTATTGCAATCACAGAAAAAGCCTGTTTATTTGAATCATAAACCCCAAAGTGTTTCAAACCCTCAATTGCCAAGAATTTTCTTATAGAGCTCATTTGATATCTCCGAAAAAGAATATAAAAGCCTTATCCAGTAAGGCTAGATACCTTATTTCTGGAGATGTCTATTTGATATCTTTTCAAAGATATCAAATGATCTCTATAGGCAAAAAACTTTATTTTTGCGGAAATTTTCGGACTTGATACTCACAGAACTCTACTATTTGTGACTGAAATCCTAATTCTTGATTAAATTTTTGATCAATAGCGTCTACTTCAGCTTGAGGTATAGCTTTCCATTGTTCTCTTGTTGCCCATTGCACTATTAAAATAACCTCACCTGTGTCATGGGGATTAATCCAAACTTCTTTCCCAAGGAAACCAGGATAACCAGCAAGTGCTGCTGTCCAAATTTCGGCGTCCTTTTGGATGTATTGTTCTCGGTGTTCAGGTGGTACTTTCACCCGCAGTAGTTCGATAATCACTCCTTTGAATCCCTGTGTACGTTTGCCAGAATAGAGCTATAGTCTAGAGTAATTATCCTTGCAGCATTGGTTAATGGCTAGATGCAAAAGTAAGGTTCTTGTTTCTAGTGAGATAGAGATTAATAGGAATCAGGTATGGACAGCAACAACTGGATGCAGCAGTTATTAATGCTTGGTATTGGTACAACATCCTTGGTCGCAGAGAAAATGAAACACGTGAGCGATCAGTTAGTTAAGGATGGCAAACTCGATCCTGAGCAAGCTAAAGCAGTAATGGATGATATGGTAGACCAGTTAAAATCTGAGCAAGGTAACTGGGAAGTTAACATGCAACGGCAAATGCGAAATATGATGCAAGATTTGGGCGTTGCGCGTCAATCAGAAGTGGATGAATTACGGGGTAGAATTGATCGATTGGAGCGTCAGATACGAGATTTAGAAAATAAACTCTGGCGCTAGTAGCAAACGAAAATCTTAGCAACTATTGCTGAAACTTTCGTATACACTATTAACACAAAACCTCATAACTATAATTCAATAAGTCGTGTACGCTTTACGACAAGAACAACTAAACTATACCAATCCTAAGAACCAGCCACCTTTGATTGACCCTGCCGTCATCAGAGCAGCTGGCAAAATTTACTACACTTACTGCGAAGTACATCCTGAAATGGCTGGACAAGCGTCTGGTGTAGCAATTAACCGCGATACTCATCGGGGCAAGGTGATTTTTAATGGTCAACCAGCCCTTCTGCCCGCAGAATGTTTTGTACCTTTGAATCAAATTGAATCGCATATGTATTAGTCATTTAGTTATTGGTCATTGGTCATTAGTGTTATACAAATGACATAGACGCGCAAGCGGCTTCTCGTAGAGTAAGACAAATGATAAATGACAAAGCACTGAATTATGGATACTTTGATGCTCATACTGGCAAATTTAATTGTATTTGCCTTGGGTATTTCTATTGGCAGTTTTATTAATGTTGTAGTTTATCGGCTTCCTGCGGGTCTATCCCTGCTTTTTCCTCCTTCTCGCTGTCCCTATTGCTTAACCAAACTTGAGCCATACGATAATGTACCAGTACTAGGTTGGCTATGGTTAAAAGGCTGTTGTCGTTATTGCCAAGGTAAAATTGCTCTGCGTTATCCAGTGGTAGAAGCGGTAACGGGATTGTTATTTTTACTTATTTTCTGGAATTTTAATGTATCTTTTCTAACGATTAACTACTGGGTATTTTGTAGTTGGTTACTAGCACTATCACTGATTGATTTAGATACAATGACTTTACCAAATCAACTGACTCAATCAGGATTAGTAATTGGGATAGCATTTCAAGTAATAGCTGGGTTTTTGCCTGACATCAGCCTCATGAAAATAGCTAGTAACTTGATGATAGCGAGCCTGGGAACAGTGCTAGGATTGTGGCTGTTTGATGCGATCGCTACAGTTGGTTCAATTATTTTTGGTAAAACTGTAATGGGTGGAGGTGATGCCAAACTAGCAGCCATGATGGGAGCCTGGTTAGGTTGGAAGTATTTACTCTTGGCTGCTTTTGTTGCTTGTTTGTTGGGAGTATCCGTAGGTGGCGGTATGATTATCTTATCGCGGCGAAGATGCGGATACAAAATGCCTTTCGGCCCGTTTTTGGCTCTTGGATCTGTTGTGACTTTGTTTAGTGGCGAGACAATTTTGTCTAGCTACTTACGGTTATTTGTAAATGGAACGTAAAAGCGAACTCTTAACAGGGAATAGGGACTTGCAAAGTTATAAATTTCTTGGCGTCTAGAACAACACACTTGAACTGGTTTAACTATTTTCGTTAAGCTGACAGACACAGATGCAAAACTAGATCTGAAATATTGCTTATAAGACACAGTTTGTTGTGTAGTCATTAGTGATTGAGTCATTAGCACAAACTAAACACAAGTGACGAATGACAATGACTCCAGCAAAGAGATTAACCTGTTTTTGACAAATCTACTGGCATAAGAAACAAATGGCAAATAACGAAGAATCACGTGGTTTAAAATCTCTGTTTGATTGGTTTGCAAACCGACGGAAATCAGGGCCTATCAGTCTAGAACGCCAAGAACGTGAAATCGCAGATGGACTATGGAACAAGTGTCCTAAATGTACTGTATTAAGTTATGCCAAAGATTTAAAAGCTAATTTGATGGTATGCACTGAATGTGGACATCATAATCGCGTAGATAGTGATGAGCGCATCCGTCAGTTGATAGATTCTAATACCTGGAGACCACTTGATGAACAATTGCGTCCTGACGATCCCTTGGGATTTCGCGATCGCAAAGCCTATAGCGATCGCCTCCGGGAAACACAAGAAAAACTCGGCTTGGTAGATGCTGTCAAAACAGGTTTGGGTGAAATCAACAGCTTACCAATCGCCCTTGGGGTAATGGATTTTCGCTTCATGGGTGGAAGCATGGGTTCAGTCGTAGGCGAAAAACTCACCCGCTTAATTGAACAAGCTACTCAAAGGCGGTATGCTGTAGTTATAGTCTGTACATCTGGTGGAGCAAGGATGCAAGAAGGAATGCTCTCATTGATGCAGATGGCTAAAATTTCCGCAGCTTTGGAACGTCATAAAGAAGCACGCTTGTTGTATGTTCCGATATTAACTAATCCCACTACAGGTGGAGTTACAGCTAGCTTTGCAATGTTAGGTGACATCATCATAGCAGAACCCAAAGCAACCATTGGTTTTGCAGGTCGGCGAGTGATTGAGCAAACCCTACGGGAAAAACTACCTGATGATTTCCAAACTGCCGAAGATTTACTCAAACACGGCTTTGTTGATGAGATTGTACCGCGTACCCAGTTAAAAAGCATTTTAACCCAGTTAATCGCTCTACATCAGCCCCCCACTACAACTAACACTAATGTAGTGATGTGGGAAAAAACTATGAGTTTAAGCTCTACACTTGCAGAATAGTAAATGGTTGGTGGTTGGTGGTTGGTGGTTGTTTATACTCATATTTCCGGAGAGACACTCCCCATCTAACCTCTAACCCTTAGCCTAAACGGCTGAAAAATTTGCAAAGCTTGGATAAAAGACTGTCCGCGTGACTCTTGCACAAAAATGAGTGGTAAAAGTGCAACAAGCCTAAAGATTGTGGAGAAAACGAATAATCCTAATAAACCTCCACAAAAATTAATTTGTACAAGAAAACCACCAATAATTGTACCGAAAGCGCCACAAAAGCCAGAAACCGCAGCTATCGTTGCAAAATATATCGACTGATTTCTCACTGGTGCAACTTCTAACTGCATATTATTACCGCACAAATCAATAGCCGCCCCAGTTCCTCCCAATAAAATGTGTAACATTGGCAACCATAGCCACATATCTAGGGAAGTGTAGCCAATACCCAACCATAACAAAGGTGCGATCGCTACCAAAATTCCAATTAAAAATAGAACAGAGCGATTGCCGATTTTGTCTGCTAATCTCCCCCAGACAATCAACATTAACATATTTGCCCCTGCTTGCAGGCTGCTGTAAATAGTTACCCAGCTGATATCTAAGTTGAGGGTATCTAGCATGTAAAGATTGAAAAAGGGGTTACAAAGGTTAACAGCAAACATCCATGCACTGAAGTAGAGCAAAAACATTAAAAAATTAGTATCGTTGCGGATACTCTGCCAAAATTTTGGTTGAGAGATCAAGTTAATATCTGCTATTTGCTCCTTGGTAGTCACATCTAAATTTTTTGGATCTGTAACTACAGGATTTTGTGCTTGAGGATTGATATCCAGCTTAAAGTACTGACAAGCCAAACTCATAAACCCAAACAAAATACCTAGAAATAGTACTACCCCGTAACCTTGGAGAGTACCACCATACCAATGAGATACAACCAATCCTGCTAAAGGTACGCAAATCAAATTAGTCAAGCTAGCAACACTGTTGCGTATACCAAAATATCGCCCTCGCAAACGTCGATGGACTAATTTTGCTATCCACGAAAGCCAAGATGCAGTACCTAACCCACCCCAAAGATGGCTGACTAAGACAATCAAGAGTGTTAGTGAAACTAACTGCTGAGAATCAATTAGTTTATAGCTAAAGGCTGCTATACCAATTACTAAAATCAACCAAATTAGTCGAGAAGGTGCATAAATTAATAGAGAATACCGACAGCGACTATGATAACGTTCTGATATATAAGCACCCAAAGGCTGAATTAAATTCACCAGCATTGGGATAGAAGCAAGTAGCCCAAAAGCCATTGGACTAGCACCCAATTCTACTAAAAAATTACTCAATAAAATGCCGCCAGTCGTAATGCCAAAAATTCCGGCAAATATACCATCTACAGTTGAAGCTCTAAGGCTAGTACGAATAGCATCTTTGGGAAATTTGTCTTGATGTTTTGGTATAATATCAGAGGAAATCGTTGTTTTTACAATTCCCATCTCAGAAGTTTCTGATATCAAAGACGAAGAAGTTTCAACTTGATCATGATTCATGAACTGAGTAAATTGTTAATGTTTAATTGCCATAAGTTATTAGCCATTAGCTATTTCTCTTTATCCACGTTGAAAAACTAATTTTCGTTTTTCTTTGCAATTCTTATGATTTAGAGAAACTAAGATATGTCAAATTTTGGAGACAGATGTTTTTTACTCAGTATTAGGTGCCAATTCTTAGTTATTCTACCGTCTATTTCTAAATAAAATTTTAATTTTCCCAAAAATCATTCTAGAGTAAGAGAAGCTATAGGAAAAATGTTTATTATGGCCTCAGAAAGCCCACGCCTTACCCTCATACATGAATGTAGGCGGCTCCCACGGCGCGAGGACTTCGGTGATTAAAAGAATTTTTGGGAATTTTGTGGCGTTAATGGTAGCGATCGCTCTTTGCATGATTGGTTGCCAGAATTTGCCCTTGCCCCACACCACCACAGCAACTACTCCAGTTATACTAAAACTTAGCGGTTGGGGTAGCGACCCGACTGAGCAAAAACTATTGAAACAATTGCTCAAAGACTTTGAGACACAGCATCCAGGTATCAGGGTGAAGTATGAGGTTATCGCCGACCAGTATATGGATGTAATTAAAACGCGCTTGATTGGTGGGGCAGCGCCTGATGTCTTCTATTTGGATGCTTTTGAGGCTCCTTTCTTAATGAGCCAGAACGTTTTAGAGCCATTAGACGCTAATATTAACCCGGAATTTGACCTAGCTGATTTTGAGGAGACAATACTTAACAGCTTTAAGTACGACAATCATATCTATGGTTTACCCAAAGACTACTCTACTTTGACTCTTTTTTACAACAAGCAAGCTTTTGTTGCCGCAGGTTTAACAAACCCTCCCACAACATGGGATCAATTGCGTACCTACTCCAAACAGTTGACAGTAGATCAAAACCAAGACGGAAAAATTGACCAATACGGTTATGGCGTCGTCCCAGAATTAGCCCGTCAAGCTTACAAAATCAAAGCCTTTGGTGGACAACTCGTAGATGCAAATGGTTATGCAACTTTTGCTTCAGAAGCTGGGATCAGAGGATTAGAGTTGGTAATAGACCAGTATCAAAAAGATCATACTGCCGCTCAAAAATCGGACGTCGGAACCAACTCAGGCACTGAGATGTTTGGTCAAAGTAAAGTAGCAATGGTGATTGAAGGCAACTGGGCTATTCCCTATCTGAGAGAAACTTTTCCTCAACTTGATTTTGCTACCGCAGAAATACCAAGGATTAACGACAAAAAAGGCACAATGGTATTTACTGTTGCCTACGTTATGAACAAACAAACACAACACAAAACCGAAGCTTGGGAGTTGATTTCCTACCTCACAGGTAAGGAAGGTATGGAAAAGTGGACAGCAACAGGCTTTGCTTTACCGACACGTAAATCAGTAGCTGAAAAATTGGGTTACGACAAAGATCCATTGCGATCGCCCTTTGTCGCCGGAGTCAGCTATGCTATGCCTTGGCAAGCAGGTAAATACCCCGCCGCCATTATGAACAACTTTGATAATCAATTTATCAGTGCTTTACTGGGACAACAACCGCTACAACAAGCAATGCAACGGGCGCAAACACAAGCAAATAAATTAATTCGAGCCATGGAATAAAATAAAACTATTCCACAAATATGTAATACCCACACTCAACCATTAACACAACTAATCCCTAGACGCTTGCTGTTCTATTCACAATTTGTTACAAAAATACAAAGAACTTCTAGAGACATCAACCCAAATGTTCGGCGGACTTACTGGTTTCACAAATCCAAAAGGCACAGACTGGGGAGAACAGATGCTCAACACTGTTGCGACCCAAACAATTCGCCACCTTTTCACCAAAAGCGAGTCAGTAGAAGTCTTTGTTCGTTGTCACCCTTCCAGCAAGCTATTGCAAGGCAGCATCGATAGCTTCACAATGAAAGGTCGTGGCTTGGTTATCCGTAAAGATTTTGCTGCTGAAGAAATTTTTATCGAAACCGATGCGGTTGCTATTGACTTTAGCTCTGTTTTAAGTGGCAAACTAAGTCTAAAACAACCCACCCAGGCGATCGCTCAAATTGTATTGACAGAAGCAGGTATTAACCGCTCCTTTAAAGCAGAACTAGTGACAAAGCGACTGTTGAATCAATCTCTACCTGCTTTGACTGCATTATCTGGTGGAAAGCCCGTCTCCTTTATTGACGTTCAAGTAGAACTATTGACGGAAAATCGGCTGCGAATTTTGGCAAAAGCCGATTTAGACAACGGTGAACTTGTACCAATCAGTATGACTGTAGCTGTCAGTATTGAACGGCGACGGCGTATTTGTTTTACCAATCAAGGAATTGATCTCGAACAAGTACCAGAAGCACAGCGAGAACTTTCGCAAAACTTGAGTCTGGCGTTGGTAGAAATTCTGGATAACATGGTTGATTTAGACCGCTTTGACTTAGATGGAGTCAAAATGCGGCTAAATCGATTAGAAACCGAGGGAAAAAAATTAATTTTTAGTGGATATGCGGAGATTGAGCGTATACCCAGGACTGGGTAATATGATTTGGGATTGGAACACTTTAATTATGTAGATTTTGGGATAATTTGCTACCCAATATATTTGAATGGACAAAATATGCAAGAATCATCTAGGAAATTTTGTGATATTCCTAGATGATATTTATTTTATGGAGCAAGTCTTTTTCTAAGCTCTGCCTCTAGTTGTTCATCAGTATTGACCACTACTCGCCCTGGCTTGGCTCTCATGATGCTGAGGAAATGCTGAAATGCTTCTTCATCTTGAGGGTTGGCTTTGACATATTCTCGTAATTCTTTCTCTGACAAATTTAAATAGTCGATCATCCTATTATCTCCTCTCCGTTACTAAGAATTTCTACTTGGATGGTTTCCCCAATTAAAACTACGATTCTGCCTGTTCTTTCATCAAATCTAACTAATTCTATATTCCGTAGCAGGTTGCTAGTGCGAACGCATAATCGGAAGAAGGCTTTGAGTTGGTGAATGCTCGGTTCCATTATTTCCTAAAAACCTATATTTTTGATGTTTTAGTGTACTTAAAAACTTAAGAATCACCCTAGCTTTAGCCCGGTGAGTGTCAATTGGATATAATATTGACTCGATTGTTTGTTTTTTGACTGGAGAAGCTAATGGGTCGCGCCAAAAAGGTTGTCCTGGCATATTCTGGGGGAGTAGATACATCGGTGTGCATTCCCTACCTCAAGCACGAGTGGGGTGTAGAAGAAGTAATTGCTCTAGCAGCAGACTTGGGACAGGGAGATGAATTAGAACCAGTCCGAGAAAAAGCCCTGAAATCAGGTGCAAGTGAGTCATTAGTGGCAGATGTTAAAGAGACGTTTGTAAAAGATTATGCATTTCCTGCCATTCAAGCCAATGCTCTTTACGAAAATCTTTATCCTCTAGCAACAGCCTTAGCTCGTCCTTTGATTGCTAAGGTTTTAGTAGAAACAGCAGAAAGATACGGTGCTGATGCGATCGCTCACGGCTGTACTGGTAAAGGTAACGATCAGGTGCGTTTTGATGTATCTATTGCAGCCCTCAATCCCAACCTCAAAATTCTCGCACCTGCACGGGAATGGGGTATGAGTCGTGAGCAAACCATTGTCTATGGAGAAAACTTTGGCATTCCTGCACCCGTGAAAAAGTCTTCTCCTTACAGTATTGACCGCAATATGCTAGGTCGGAGTATCGAAGCCGGAATTCTGGAAGATCCTACAGTGGAACCACCAGAAGAAGTTTATTTATTAACAAAGGCGATCGCTGACACCCCCAACGAACCAGAATATATTGATATTGGTTTTATTAGAGGTATTCCTAGCAGCCTCAACGGTGAAACAAAAAGACCAATTGAATTAATTGAACAACTCAACCAAGTTGCAGGAAATCACGGTGTCGGGCGCATCGATATGATTGAAAATCGCTTGGTAGGGATTAAATCGCGAGAAATCTACGAGTCTCCCGCAATGGTAGTGCTAATTCAAGCCCATCGGGATTTAGAAAGTCTGACTCTCACAGCAGATGTTACCCATTACAAACGAGGTATTGAAGAAACTTACAGCCAAATGATTTATAACGGCTTGTGGTACAGTCCCCTAAAAGCAGCCTTAGATGCTTTTATTCAAAAAACACAAGAGCAAGTCTCTGGAAAAATAAGAGTAAAACTATTTAAGGGTAACGCTACTATAGTTGGGCGTCATTCCGAAAATTCTTTATATACTCCTGACTTAGCAACCTATGGAGCCGATGACAAATTTGATCATAAGGCAGCTGAAGGTTTCATTTACGTTTGGGGTTTACCAACTCGGATTTGGGCGCAGCACCGTAGTGGTCTGTCAAGCTAGTTTTGAGGATTTGTAG
Organism: Nostochopsis sp.; assembly: GCA_051172755.1. Classification (GTDB taxonomy): domain Bacteria; phylum Cyanobacteriota; class Cyanobacteriia; order Cyanobacteriales; family Nostocaceae; genus Pelatocladus. The sequence continues at coordinate 147,971 of JBMNDX010000003.1, forward strand.
TAAAGACCAAGCGTGCTTAGAAAATAAGGACTAAAGTCCCTACTACGAACTTTATTATTCCTCAATTCAAATTTGATGACCTAGTAGGGGATAGGGGATCGGGGATTAGTTTTTCTCCGCGTCCAGCACGTCTCCCTGCTCCCTGCTCCTTGTCCCCCTTGTCTCCATCCAATCCCTATTCCCCGGTTCCTATTCTCTGTTGCCTAGCTTCTAGCCACAGGGGAATAATGATAAAGGCTGCAAGAATTAATAACGCAGCGATCGCAAATTTACTCACCCAAGCAACCAACTGTTCTAGAGAAACAACAGTACCAGCAAAAAATGCCAGTGTCACCATCACCCCAGCCCACGCAGTCGCCCCGATAAGGTTATAAAAACAGAATTTTCCAAAAGGCATTCCAGCTATACCAGCCATAGGTGCAGCAAAAATTCTCAATAAGGCTAAGAAACGCCCAAAAAAAACTGCTTTTGCTGCATTTTCACTAAATTGCTCTTTTATACTCAACAGTCGGGCTTCTGAAAATCTAAACAGGCTGCCGAGTCGCACTAGCATTACCCAGCCTCCAGTTCTACCAACCCAATAACCGCAAATACCACCAATCGCGGCTCCCGCAACAGCATCACCTAGAACTAGCCAATAATTTAATTCATGACTACCAGCTAAGAACCCACCAACGAGGGTTACGGTTTCACCAGGAATAGGAATGCCCAAGTTCTCTAACAATATTCCGAAAAAAATTGCCCAGTATCCATAATCATGGGCAATTCTTTGGATATTTTCTAACGAGATAAATTCCAAAGACATTCAGCACCACAGCCTTTACAAATGTTTACTTTTACTATATCTTGTCTCGTCTTCTAGTGGTGTGTCAATCGAGTCTTTGAGAGACACATGAACCACAGTTAAGTACCTGTAAACTTTAAACAAACTTTATCAAACTCATCAATTCCTCCGAGCGGGGGAGACCCATAAATTCCATTTAGGGAATGCTTTTAGTCACTATTTTAGTAAGATTGCAGGGAAGACATATTTTTAGGACTTACGCACTGTACAAAATGACTATCATGTGTTTCAACGAGAATCCGTTGTTTCAGGCTTTTGTCAATCACCCTTGATTGGTTGCGATCGCGCAGCGGTGCGGATGCACTATCGCCAAAATATGATTGAAAAACCTAGCTATAAGCCTTGAAAACTATACCTGTTATTTTGGCTTTCCTGGTCAATGCGTAAGTCCTAATTTTTATCGATCACTATATTTAGGGTCAGATGTGGCAAAATAGCCACTATTTCTGTACACTAACTTTTACCACAACAGTACATATACAGAAGTAAAGCGAAACTTTTTTATGAAAAATTTATCAACTTCCTAGTTATTTATAAAAATTTTGTAAAAAGTACATATAGTACTAAAATTCTCAGAGGCTTATGCCTATATTGAGGAAAGATTAAGATAAATTATACGGCATTAATACTGAAATTATTCGTCTCAACCGTACTATTATAAAGCTACCAATTCTTTAGGGAAAGCAGTATTATTACGGTTGTAAACAAAGCAGTTTTTATGCCTGTTTTTTGTTTTTTGATTGATTCAACAACCCAGTAAAGATTTATGACTCTCACATCAGAACGCCAAATCATCTTGTTTAAGCCCGAAGGACGTATGGATTTAGACGGTAGTGTGGCTTTCAGTGAAAAGATAACTGAATTACTAGACCAACGTGATCAACTCTGGGTAATTGATTTAGCTGAGGTGGATTTTATGGATAGTTCCGGTCTAGTTACCTTGGTTAATGGGTTGAAAATTGCACGACAAAATGGTTGTAGTCTGGTACTGTGCAACGTACAAACACCTGTAAGATTAGTTTTAGAGCTGACTCAACTCGATTCAGTATTTGAGATTGTTCACAATCAAGAAGAAATGTTGAGTTTTGTAAACAAAAGTAATTTGTTACTGGCAAGTTAAAAGTGCCACTCCATAGTTGAAAACTAATGGTTAGGTCAAGCAGTGGCTTTGCAGTACTAGCTTTTGTACTTTCTAGGCTGCTCGAAGTAGCTAGGGTGGTAAACACTTTTTTGTAAACTTTTTAGCGAAGGCTGTTGATTCTCTAAAATAATTGGTGTTTTGGCTAGTAAGCACTACTGAATCACCAAGAACAACCATAATCTATTACCAGTTGCAACTGCCATGCCACATGCTGACATAGCCAAAGCAAGTTTAAGCATTTTGCACAGTAGAAATATTATCTGCCTCAGATGCAATTGGTGGAAAATTTGGTAAATCAATAGCGCTGTGAGAAGTAGTACGGGTTTTCTGAGCCAAACGATAACTTACACTTTGTAATTCTGCTTGTAACTGACGATTTTCTCGTTGTAGCATTGCGACTTTTTCTCTAACTGGAGTCATACGCTCCTCAAACTTACGACGATAAATTTGTGGTAGTTCCTGTACTACTTGCTCTAACATCCGACTGCGATCGCTTAGTTCTTGTACCGATTGACGCAACTGATAGATTTCAGTATCTCGATTTGAAATTTGTTCTTGATAAAAAGCTACTTGTTGTTCAACTGCTTGTAGTTGTTCTCGCAAAGCTTGAAGCTGACTTTGATAACGCTCAGACATTTCTGGCTGGGGTATAAAATTAGCATTACCCTTCACCAGTCGGAACAGTTCTTGAGACAGCTGTTGCACTAATTGATCACGAAGTTGTAATTCTTGACGCAACTTCGATACTTCTGTAGAGAGAGCTTGAATATTGGAGTTATCAGTTTGGCTCACAGTGGCAACTAGCTCCGGTGAATAATCTTTCCCCTTATTAGGTATAAACGCGGTTGTATTGCTTTTGGCTAACACTTCCAAGTACTAGTTAATTTAGCATTCCCGGAGAATTCGGCAAGTAGAAAAACGAATATTTTTTTACTTTCTTAAAATATAAATTGTTAGTGGTTAGTGGATAGTTGGTTAGTGGATAGTTGGTTTTAGCAAACAATATAATCTATCAACTACTAACTACTAACTACTAACTACTAACTACTAACTACTAACTACTAACTACTAACTACTAACTACTAACTACTAACTACTAACTACTAACTACTAACTACTAACTACTAACTACTAACTACTAACTACTAACCTTTATGCCACTTCAGCAGGAGCTTTTGGCTCTTCTGCCTGTTGGTTGAGTGTTAGGTAGCGAATGACTTCCTCGCTCAGACGCATGGCGCGTTCCAACACAGCAATCATTTTGCCTGGGCCAGTATAGTTCAGTTGGATATATACACCATCTCTTTGTCTTTGAATTTCATAAGCTAAACGACGCTTGCCTCGATTTTGACTTTGAATTGTGTCAGCACCTTGTTCCCGTAGCAAGTTCTCATACTTAGCAATATTTTGCTCTACTTGCTCATCACCCAAGTCAGGACGCAAGATGTACATTGTTTCGTAAACTGTTTGCATGGTTTTAATCTCCTTTTGGACTATGTGGCTGCTGATGTCAATAGTTAGTAACAATTATTTTTTATAAAAATTAACTAGCTATACATACAGCAACAAGGAACTATGATCTTACAAGAAAATTGTCAAAGTGTGAAATCCTAATTTGTGATATTTAGCAGTTTTACACAATTACAGAGCGTAGCGTTTTTTAAGAGTGAAATTAAAATATGATCCAACAAGGAGGTAAATGATAACAATTTTAGATTTTGCAAAAAGTTTGTAGAGCCGCCTGCTTCGGCTTCCCGCAAGGGTACGTCAGTTTTCACCAGATGTCTATTAGTTTATAGACTTTGGACAATAGACAATTGACTTTAGAAGCGATTTGATTACAAACAGAGGTACTTATCAAAGTTATGGCGCAGCGCTTTGTGCGAGTTCAGAATCCAGAAGGGCAGATTTATTATGGTTTGTTACAACTTTCGATGAAAGTGCAGGCGCTGGATGCTCCTCCCTGGTTACAAGGTCAACCTACAGATTTAATCTTAGAACCAGATCACTACCAAATTTTGGCTCCTTGTGCGCCTTCAAAGATAGTGGCTGTTGGCAAAAATTATGCGGAACATGCGGCCGAGATGGGAACTGATGTCCCTGCGGAACCACTAATTTTTTTCAAACCGCCCACATCTGTAATTGCTTCGCTAGCAAAAATTCAGTATCCACCCCAGTCACAACAAATAGACTATGAAGGAGAATTAGCATTAGTCATTGGCGATCGCGCTTTTAATTGCACACCCCAAGAAGCCCAAATGAAAATTTGGGGCTATACGATCGCTAATGATGTGACGGCGCGAGACTTACAAAAAAAAGATAATCAATGGACACGAGCAAAAGGCTTTGATACGTTTTGTCCACTTGGCCCATGGATTGTCCGCGAATTAAGCCCAGGAGCCAGACTACAGAGTTTCTTGAATGAAGAGTCTGCTCCTGTACAATCTGCAACTATCGACCAAATGGTTTTTCCCCCAGATTACCTTGTCTCTTACATCAGTCAGGTAATGACACTATTACCGGGGGATATTGTGCTGACAGGTACGCCTGTAGGAGTTGGACCTCTGAAAATCGGCGATCGTATCCGTATAGAAATTGAAGGTATTGGTCGCTTGGAAAACACAGTAGTAAATAGTTAATTGCTAGCGTGGCAGTTGCATATATACTGCATTAGAAATAGCAGGAATTTCTGCATAACGCCCTAATAACGACTGGATTATAGAATATACAGATGCTGCCACTATTCCTAGAAAAATAGTAGTATACAAAGTTTGGATCGCAAAACCTCCAGATGGAAGCAGTCCCACAATATCAGTTAGGATGCCAAACAAGAAAATTACTATGTCCAAAAGAATCGCCTGCATAGTGTTGAAACGAATAAAATGACTGATTTTTTCGTTTCGGACTACAAAGATAAATAAGGCAAAGAAAATAATCAACCCAGCATAACGGACGCCATAGTAAATTTGCAATAATGGCAGCAAGGGCAAAAACAACACTTCCACAGGTGGAAACTGTTTCAGAAAAAATTGGCCATATACGAAAACTTCAACAATAGGAAGTAAATAAGGCAAGCAAGCAAAAATCCTGTCTTTAACCGTTGTAGACCCACGCCAAGTCATACTGCGCTCTCCCAAGATTAAAATTCAATAGTCACATTACCCTAGAATAACGCAGGTCAACTACTCTAGGTTTCCCTTACGTTAACAACTCACAAATAAAAAATGGCTAAAAACCGAATTCTAATTTGCACCTTTTTGGCTTTACTATCTGGCTTTTTAAGTGGTTATATTGGAGGGCAAATCACCTTAAGTCTTCATAGTCAAAAATGTCAAAATCAAGCCTGGGGTTTGAAGCAGGCGTGTAATGCTTGGGTAACACCAGGGGCGATCTGGCAAGGTAGTACAGCAGGATTATGGACTGGCACAATTTTGGGGGCGTTTTTTGGTGGTTTGGTGACACGCCCCCAGCGCTGAAAAGTTGGGGATTGGGGATTGGAAATAACCAAGCACTAACAACCAACTACCCTTCTGCTTGCTGTCTCTTGCTTTTTGCTTTGAAGTCAGTCCAAGCATTAATGTTGGTGTCAAAGCAACGCCACGATCCCTCATTGCTTTCTTGATAACAAAACAAGCAGCGATCGCTAGCATTGAAGTCATCTGTTAAATAATATACCATGCCTCGAAAAGGGTAGGTTTTACGACTCAATCGCTTGGCTACAGCTTGATTAGGACATTCCACCATAAACACAGGTTGTCCATCAAGATGAGCCAAAGAGAAGATGCACATCCGCAAAATTGCTCTTAGCCAGCTTTCTGAGTTTTCAAAATAATCATCAATAATTTTATTGGTCAGAGCTTTTTCTAGGGTACGGTCTTTTTTTTGAGGAGTATGAGGATCAGACATTGCACCACCTATGACCAAAACAATTGTGAATTTCGGTATTCGGAATTTAGAACTTAGAACTAACTTCCAAAATTCCGAATAGTCAATTTTAAATTAGATTGACTATTCCTTTGGTTAGAGATTAAACCAAAAATTTTATATATACAAGCGTATACGAAAATATACGGCAATATATTAGATATTATTATCTAGTTGTTGTTGATTTTTCTGCATCAAATCTCCTTGGGAACAAGCTTTTTCAAAAATCAGGAGTCTGGAAAAAGTAACTACTACTGAGTGTCCTTGTACTTGGTAAAATCCAAGTGTAACGATAAAGTGATATAGTCATGACTACCGAAAGCAACGAAGTTCAGCCAACGACCAAGGGTGCTGATGCGATTGATGAAGCGATCGCCCAAGGAATTGATTTTGACGGTACTCCCATTCCACCCGCCAAGCTGGAACTTTATCAACAAGTCATGGGATTAGAGGCAAATAGACAGCGTAGTGGGGTTAGTAATACTATGCGATCGCGCATAGTTCGGATCGGTGCTAAACATATCCCCCAAGATGAACTCAACCAAAAGCTAGTAGATGCTGGCTTTGCACCTCTCAAAGAAAAAGAAACCGCCTTTTTCTATAGTGCTAAATAAAAATGGCTTGCATTATCATAACAAGACAGATATAATAGGCACGCTGGCTTTACCTAAAGCCTTTTTTGACATGGGCGCGTAGCTCAGAGGATAGAGCAATTGCCTTCTAAGCAATCGGCCGCAGGTTCGAATCCTGCCGCGCTCGTTGGCTTCATTCACTTGGAATTTACCATCAACTGATGCGATCGCCACTACTGATCCTTCTATAGTCTGTGCTTCATCAATTTGTGCCAAATCATCTGATCTAACATCCCCAAAAGCAACATGATAAGCAACAATTCTCTTCAATTTCGGGATGTTTTCTAGTAAAGCATCTAATGTTCGCGAGATAGATGATTTTCAAATCATATCTACTTCTAGACCATACAAAAAATGGAGCTATGCTAAAAGTCTTTGCCGATCGCGGTGGTACATTTACAGATATTGTTGCTGTTACTAATAATCAAGCAATTATAAATAGACTTTCACAACACCAGGAACGTTTTTTAATTGTTCCTCTTCCCAATCAGCAATGGATTATTGTTCACAAATTACTTTCAGAAAATCCCGAACAATATCAAGATGCTGTTATTCAAGGAATTCGGGACATCATCGGGCTTTCTCATCATCAATCCATACCACCAGAAGCCATTGAAGTGGTAAAAATGGGAACAACAGTAGCCACAAATGCTCTATTAGAAAGACATGGCGATCGCGTTGTGCTTGTGATCACCAAAGGGTTTAAAGATGCATTGCGAATTGGCTACCAAAATCGTCCTAATATCTTCGCTCGACATATCATCTTACCCACGATGCTTTATGAACAGGTGATTGAAGTAGACGAACGCTATGATGCTAACGGTAACGAATTAGCTCCCGTCAATATTGAACAGGTCAAAAAAGACTTGCAAACAGCTTACAACACAGGTATTCGTAGTTGTGCCATTGTGTTTATGCATGGCGATCGCTATCCCAAGCATGAACAACAAGTCGCCCAAATCGCCCAGGAAATTGGTTTGACGCAGATATCTGTATCTCACCAAGTTAGTCCTTTAATGAAACTGGTTAGTCGCGGAGATACAACGGTCGTAGATGCATATTTAACTCCAATTTTGCGGCGCTATGTCAACCAAGTAGCTAATCAGTTACCTGGCGTAAGATTAATGTTTATGAAATCGGATGGCGGATTAACCGATGCACAACAATTCCAAGGCAAAGATAGTATTTTAAGTGGCCCAGCTGGGGGTATTGTTGGCGCAGTTCAAACTAGCAAAAGAGCAGGTTTTGATTTAGTTATAACCTTTGATATGGGCGGAACAAGTACAGATGTTGCTCACTTTAAAGGAGAATATGAACGTCAACTAGAATCAGAAATTGCTGGCGCACGGATGCGAGTTCCCGTATTAGCAATTAATACTATTGCTGCTGGTGGTGGTTCAATTTTGTTTTTTGATGGTTCTAGTTATCGTGTCGGGCCAGAATCGGCGGGATCAAATCCTGGCCCTGCTTGTTACCGTCGTGGCGGTCCGTTAGCCGTCACTGATGCTAATGTCATGTTAGGCAAAATTCACCCCCAATATTTTCCCCCTGTGTTTGGGGAGAATGGCAATTTACCCTTAGATAAAGATATTGTCGTTCAGAAATTTACTCAATTAGCTCAAGATATCAAAAATACTACAAGTGACACTCGTACTCCCGAACAAGTAGCCGCCGGATTTATTGCGATCGCTGTCGAGAATATGGCAAACGCAATTAAAAAAATCAGTCTACAACGAGGTTATGATGTTACTCAATACGTACTTTGTTGTTTTGGTGGTGCAGGCGCTCAAGTTGCTTGTTTAATCGCCGATACTTTGGGAATGAAAAAGATATTTTTGCATCCTTATGCGGGAGTACTTTCAGCTTATGGTATGGGATTAGCTGATGTTAGAGCAATCAGAGAAAGCGGAGTAGAACAGCCTCTTACCCAAGCATTAGTTCCGCAATTACAACAATTAATGCAAGTTTTAGAAACCCAAGCTAAAAACGAATTACCCTTCCCCAATCCTACTTCCCCTCTTACCAAAGTGTCCGATAGCATAAGTGGAATTGAGGCAATCAATCAAGAAAATATAGTCCGAAAACTTAATTTGAAATATGAAGGGACTAACTCGATTTTGACTATTGATTTTGTCTCAGATGTAGCAGTGATGTGGCAAGAATTTGAGGTCGAACATAAATCTCGCTATGGCTTCATTCAAATCGAAAAAACCTTAATTATCGAATCAGCTTCAGTAGAACTTATTCAAAAAATGGATACTCCTGAAGAACCATTAATCACTCGTACTCGTTCTCTAAATAAACCTCCCGCATCTGTCGAGACAGTACAAATGTTTACTGCTGACCAATGGTATGATACTCCAGCTTATCGACGAGAAGATTTACAACCAGAAGATCATATTCATGGACCGGCAATTATTGTCGAAAAAATTAGCACAATCGTAGTTGAACCTGAATGGAAAGCAAGCTTAACTGAACGCAATCATTTAGTTTTGCAACGTATTGATTAGGATTAATTTAATTTTCAATACTTGCTAGCACAACCTATTAGTTTTGAACAAGAAATTGAACTATCTTCTACCAGCAAACGTTCTGCCCGCAAAGCCAAGTTAGCTGTAAGATTTTGCCCTGTCAATCTCCGTACTCCCTACCGTTTTGACGACCGCGACCCAATACTAGTATATGCTGTTTATGGGAATAATTCGCAGTTGCGAATTGTTCCGTCAGCAAGGCTGGATAGTTCACATCATATTTATCGGGTCTATATCTATAGTTAAACTCACAGATGCCGGAGAAAGTTGACGCACTTGTTCCCAATCTGGTAAATGAGGTAATGCATCAGGAGCAAACTTGAGCAATATTTGCCAGCGATAACGATTTGCTACTCGCAAAATATTAGCTGGTGCTGGCCCCAATATATCGAAACCTGCTTGTTGTGGTAGTGCTGCTGCAATTATCTGGGCAGCATTTTGGACTTCAATCGCATCAAGACTGCTGAGACGTAATAAAATTAACCTACCATAGGGAGGATAATTCAGTGCTTGCCGTTGTTCTAATTCTGTATTAGTGAAAGATTGATAATCATGATTTTGCACCGTTTCGATCACTGGATGCTCTGGTGTATAAGTTTGCACGATTACCCTACCTGGTTCTTCACCTCTACCAGCTCGTCCAGCCACCTGAGCCAAGGTTTGAAATGCCCGTTCGCTAGCGCGATAATCAGATAAATATAGTAATCCATCGGCGGCGACAACTCCTACAAGCGTCACTTGTGGTAAATCTAATCCTTTGGTGAGCATTTGCGTACCGATTAGTAAATCAGCCTCACCGTTAGCAAATTGGGTGATTAAGGTACGATGGGTGCCTTTGGTGCGGGTGGTGTCGCTATCAAAACGGATAAAACGCAACTCTGGAAATTGCTTTGTTAATTCCTGGGCGACTCGTTGTGTTCCACTACCAAAGAATTTTAAGTAAGGAGAACTGCATTCGGGGCAATTTTTGGGATGCGATCGCGCATAATTACAGTAATGACATCGCAAAATTTGTGGCCCTTCTACCTCAGTTTGGTGATACGACAGCGACACATCACAATGAGGACATTCCAACACATATCCACAATTGCGACAAGACACAAAAGTACTATGACCCCGGCGATGGATAAATAAAATTCCTTGTTGATTTCGTTGTTTTAATTGTTGCAACGCATCTTGTAGGGATCTACTAAAGATCGAACGATTTCCCTGCTGCAATTCTTGTCGCATATCCACAATTTCGACACTTGGTAAAGGGCGAGAGTGGATACGTTCGGGGAGACAGAGGTAGTGAGAGGTGTGGGGAGTGTGGGGAGTGTGGGGAGTGTGGGGGGAGTGGGAAGTGTGGGGAGTGTGGGAAGAGAAATTACTTCCTTGTCCTGCTTGTCCTGCTTGTCCCTCTTCCCTAACTCTCACCCAACTTTCCAAAGATGGCGTTGCGGAACCTAAAACTAGGGGACAATTTTCTAATTCTGCGCGCCACTGGGCGACAGTGCGGGCGTGATAGGTGGGGATGGGAGAATCTTGTTTAAAACTGTTGTCGTGTTCTTCATCTAATATGATCAAACCCAAGTTAGGTAAGGGAGCAAAAACCGCACTGCGTGTTCCAATTACTACTTGGGGTTCACCTGTGAGCATTTGTCGCCAGGTGTCGTAACGTTCCCCGCCGGAGAGGGCGCTGTGATAGACATTAATTTTATTACCAAACCGGGCGCGGAAACGATCAGTTAGCTGGGGTGTCAGCCCAATTTCTGGTACTAAGACGAGAGCGGATTTACCTTGAGCGAGCAAAGGGGCGATCGCTTGCAAATAAACTTCAGTTTTTCCGGAACCAGTCACTCCATGCAAGAGAAGTATTGCATATCCTTTTATTTCTTTGATGGTAGACAATGCCTGGAATTGAGCTGCATTTAAAGATTTTGGTTGATCTGCTGCGACTGCGGGGCCATTTTCGCTGCGTAATATTTCTCTTTGTTGAATGACAATACAACCTTGGTTTTCTAACTTTTTTAAAGTCGGGGTGGTTGTATTACAAATTTGTAAAAATTCATTGAGCCATAATTCTCCCCCATGACGCCTTAACACTTCTAGTATTTCTCGTTGGCGCTTGCTGATATCTATAGGCGGTATGCTGACAGTCAGTGTTACGATGGGTTTGGTCTGAGGTTTAGAGTATCTAGGCAGTTCGATGTAGGTTTCTACCCAACTCCGTTGGATTAATTGCTTTTTTGCCCTGTCAAAACCTTTGATTTGGCGTCTTAAAAATTTGAAGCTATAGTCGCCCTCAGCCTGAGATTGAAGAATTTTGAGGAGTTGACGGGCTGGCAAACTGAGAAACTCATCTGCACCATGGGGAATATTTTCCCTTTTGAGGCGCAGACGAGAATGCGATCGCCCCAACAACCCTGGTGGTAGAGCAGTGCGAATTACTTGAATAAAAGGAGTGTAATAGTAGTTCGAAACTCTTTCTAACAACAGCCAATAGCTTTGTTGAAAAAATTTTGAGTGAATTACATCTTCTACATCTCTGATGTTTTCAGCCGCAAGGTTAGTTGGAGGTTGTGCTAACAAACGAATAGCTATTCCTCCTACCTGTTGTCTGCCAAATGGCACACTTAAAATATCTCCTGGTTTTACTTCTAACCCTGCTGGTAATCGATAGGTATAGAGTTTTTCTTCCTCTTGTTGTGCTGTTCCATCTTCTTTAGTAATTCCTGGACAGTCTACTAGGACTTCAATCCATTCATTTTTATTTATTCCCACATCATAAGATTGCCCTGATTGGGCTACGACCAAAGGAGGTAAACTGACATCATTTATATACATGGTTCCTCAATTTATAGATATATATTTATCTCTCCTAGTTGCTGAAAATAGTTCTTCCTCATCAGACGAACTGTCTATCTAAATGTCAATTAAAATGTAATTCGCAATACTGTCATCAGACATAATACTTGATAAGTTTCCTCTTATGTAATTCCAGCAAAATAATTAATTTGATCTCTATGCGCTAACACCTATTGAAAACAGACCAGACAAAATTGATCTCTTGCATCTTTTCAAGTTTATTTTTCTGTTTATGGCGAATAGGCAAGATAGCTTTTCTCTCCATTGATAGATATTAAATATTCTCAGTATATGAGATGCTTCTAACTAGGTTATGGGTTGCCATACCTTCTGCCGGACGAAGTTACCAAAAACCTAAAAGCCCATTAATGAGATTGAAGGATGTCTAAAGAATAACAAAGCATAAAAAATTAGATATATTAGAAAAACATATGAATATTTCATAATTAACTAATCTCTTAGAATAAGTTTTATATTTGTTAAGTTTGAGCAATTTTGATTGAGAGTGTTTGACATAGTTTGTAAATAAGAAAAAAATGAGGGACCCATGAATAGTCGAAGGAGTAATACACGCATCAATGCGAAGAACATAAATATATGTAAGAATGTATCTTGTTGTAACCAATAGCAAAAATGAACAGTGGTCTTTCCCTCTTGCTATCCTGATTAAACATAGGTAATCATGAGCAAAGACTATGATATTCGGAATTGTCTGAAATTAGCGAAAAATTTTTTGCTATCAAACAGGTGCATTTGTCACTTATAAAAACTAATGAAGCATCTTAAAGCAGCTGTCACTAAGTTATGTATCAAACCAAGCAACAATCCCTAACAGAAGCTATGAATATTGCTGAATTGGGAACAATGGAAATGATAGAAAATGCTGCCGTTAATGAAGAACAAATTCTGGAAGTGCTAAACGCAGTGGCAGATCAAGAATCCCCAATTGCAGAAAATCTGGAAATAGATGAACGCAATGTAGATGAAATGGCAGCAGCGCGTCCTTCTGGATATAATAAAACCGAGTACGATGATGCTGTAGGCGCGTTTTTCAAAGAAATGGCGCGTTATCCATTACTAAAACCTGATGAAGAGGTTGAGTTGGCGCGGCGAGTGCGGTTTTTAGAAGAATTTAACGAAATTCAGGCTGTATTGGAAGAAGAGCTAGGGCATCAACCTAATAAATCAAATATAGCAGCACATCTAGAAATAACAGAAAAGCAGTTAGAGAATCGTTTGTATCAAGGTAGGGTAGCGAAACGCAAAATGATTCGCTCGAACCTACGTCTTGTAGTATCAATTGCTAAACGATATTTAAATCGCGGGGTACCTTTTTTGGATTTAATTCAAGAAGGCGCAATGGGTTTAAACCGGGCGACAGAAAAATTTGATCCAGATAAAGGATATAAGTTTTCTACATATGCTTATTGGTGGATTAGACAAGCAATTACACGAGCGATCGCTAACGATGCTCGTACTATCCGTTTACCAATTCATATAGTTGAAAAACTAAACAAACTCAAGAAAGCCCAGCGAGAACTTAAACAAAGACTAGGACGTAATCCCAACGAAATCGAAATGGCGGAAGCATTAGAAATTCCGCCTCAACAATTACGCCAACTCCAACAATTACGACGTCAAGCATTATCTTTAAATCACCGTGTCGGTAAAGAAGAAGACACGGAATTAATGGATTTATTAGAAGATGAAGACAACCAATCTCCAGAAGCAAAAATGAATGAAAGCATGATGCGTCAGGAGATTTGGGAAGTGTTAGGCGATGTACTGACACCACGAGAAAAAGACGTAATTTCCTTACGCTACGGCTTAACCACCAGCGAACCCTGTACCTTGGAAGAAGTTGGTAACATGTTCAACCTATCTCGCGAACGAGTACGACAAATCCAAAGTAAAGCCATGCGGAAATTACGGCGTCCCCACATCGCTAAACGGTTGAAGGGATGGCTCATATAATTGTCAACTCTTGACTATGGGCTTTGATTATGGACTAATGACAAATGACTAAGGTTAGCTTTGCGTTAATTTGTGGCGATTTGAAACGCAGAGGGACGCAAAGGTAAACGCAGAAGGGCGCGGAGTCTTGATGCTAAAATTTCGCTGTGAATTTATGCAATTTTGTACTAAGGACTAATGACAAATAACCAATGACTTCTGACAGTAATTTAATAGTGCGTTTTGCCGAACTTGATGACTGTAGTGCGATCTTTGACTTAATAAAAGCACTTGCAGAATACGAAAAGTTATCTCATGCAGTCACTGGAAGTGTTGCTGCACTAAAGGAGCATTTATTTGGTTGTCGTAAATATACTGAGGCTATATTAGCAGAATATACAGGGCAATCTGTAGGGTTTGCCCTATTTTTTCATAATTATTCAACATTCCTAACGAAGCCAGGAATATATCTAGAAGATATATTTGTTTTGCCAGAGTATCGAAGTCAAGGAATTGGCAAAGCACTTTTAATTAAAGTTGCTCAGACTGCTGTAGAAAGAGATTGCGGACGCTTAGAGTGGAGTGTTTTAGATTGGAATGAACCCGCTCAAGCATTTTACCGCCACATGGGAGCATCAATCTTAGATGAATGGCGAATTTGCCGTGTCACGGGTGAGGAGTTGAGAGAGTTGGCGATCGAGTAATGTAAGGAGTCTGGGGAGTGTGGAGAGTGTGGGAAGTGTGGGGGAGTAAATAACCAACAACTAACAACTAACAACTAACAACTAACAACTAACAACTAACAACTAACAACTAACAACTAACAACTAACAACTAACCAATCCCGAAGTATGACAGCCTGTCTTTTGACGAGGAAAAGGCGTGAAGCCGAGAATTAGTAAGGATTATGGACTTATAAGTCCTTTTTGTAGAGGAAACACGAAATGAAAAAGATTTTGTCAGTGTTGCTGCTTGGCATCACAATCTTCACCTTCGCTTTTAATCGCCCTGCTTTAGCCGCAGATGCAGCTAACGGTGCTAAAATCTTTAGTGCTAATTGTGCTTCTTGTCATGCAGGTGGTAAGAACTTGGTGCAAGCAAATAAAAGCTTGAGCAAAGCTGATTTGGAAAAATATGGCATGAACTCAGCAGAGGCTATTATTGCTCAAGTGACAAATGGTAAAAATGCTATGCCGGCTTTTAAAGCTCGTTTAAAACCAGAGCAGATTGAAGATGTTGCTGCTTATGTGTTAGGACAAGCTGACAAAAGTTGGAAGTAGAAAAATCAGGGCTAGAGACTAAGAATTAGATTAGCTTTGATAAGTATGCCTTTGTTTGTAGTGAGGACTTTAGTCCTTAAACCGCCCCTTTTTCAGCGAAGCAAAAAGGGGTACTTCACACTCATAGTAGTATATTGGAAAAATTGGGATGCTCCCAAACTTTCAAGCATTAGAGTGCTTACTACAAACCTATCAAAACTATGCGATATACCACCAGAACCTAGACCACAATTTAGGTATTTGAAACTACAGATGTACACATATAGACATGGCTAAAATGAGTGTCTGTTTGTGTTTGTCTGTAGCTTCGTGTTGATAGCTAAAGGTATCACTTGAAAATGGGTGTGGAGTTAAGCTCATCCCACACCTGAGTTTAGTGGGATTTCGCGGGCATTGGGCATTGATGCTCTTACCGATTCTTATTGGATAGGCTTAAGCGCCGTCGTCATTCTGTGAGAGTGGGTTTCCACAACTTCCCGTGAGGTTTTTATGAATTGCTGTTATCGCTTCGCTTTCACCTTAATTACTATTGTTGTACTTAGTTGTTTATTTGGATCGTCGCCTGCATATTCGTTAACTACAACTACTTCTATCATCCCAACTACAGCAGAGGATTTTTTCAAGCTGGGGGTAGAAAAAATGTTGTATGGTAACTACCAAGGAGCGATCGCAGAATTTCAACAAGCGATTCAACAAAAAAGAGATTTTGGCGTAGCTTATAGTAATCGTTGTCTTGCTTATGTCAACATTCAAGATTATCAAAATGCGATCGCAGACTGTACACAAGCAATAAATTTGTCGCCGAAAAATGCTGAGGCTTATTTAAATAGGGGAATTGCTGAGTATAGACTAGGCTACTATCAGGCGGCTATTGCTGATGATGAAGAAGCGATCGCTCTCAAGCCCAGTGATTTCCGAGCTTATTATAACCGGGGAATTGTTAATGCTTCTTTGGAGAAATACCAACAAGCAATTACAGATTACAATCTGGCCTTAAGTCAAATTTCCCAGATAGATGGCCCTTTACTTGCCGACATCTATAATGATCGAGGATTAGCACGTTTAGAACTAGCAGACCTACAAAATTCGATGCTCGACTTTAATCTAGCAATTCGTCTTAATGGTATTGACTATCGAGCTTACTTTAACCGGGGTTGTGCTTGTGCTAGACGCGAAGATTACGCTGGTGCTGTAGATAATTTTACCAAAGTTATCCGACTTAACCCTAGTGATGGCAGTACTTATATTAGCAGGGGAATAGCCTTTCATCGGCTGGGTTATGAACAAGCTGCGATCGCAGATTTACTCAAAGCAGCTGATTACTTTGGCTATCATCAAGAGAAAATAGCATACGAAAAGACATTATCTTTAATCAAAACCGTACAACGACAAATGTCATTTAAAGTTATTTTTGTCTAATCAAAATTACATATTTTCATAATCATTTTAAAAATGTAAATCCTCCATCGATAAAACGAAGTAGCTGCCAGACTATATAAAAGTTTAGGATTTACCAAGTGGGAGATCTCCTATGCGATCGCTCTTAAATTTTATCGGTCTCAGTAGTTTGTTGCGGACGGGCGATACCTTTAACAAGAACATTGGGAATAAAAGTATACTTAGAAAACTTACTGGATGAGCAATACGAGCGAGTCAATCGTACCTACAGCCCTGGTTTTACTTTTCGGATTGGTTTAACATCGAATTAGTCATTTGTCATTAGTAATTGCTCACATTTTTTGCAAAATCTAAAATCCAAAATCCAAAATGGTTTTACTCCCCTCACCTCATGAAAGCCAAAATTGAAAATGATGTACTTTTCCTTGATCACGAAGATGTGCCAGAGTATAAAAAAGGTGGTTCTGTGGTGAGGAATAGCTATTTTTGGGCGCTGCGTTCAATTGCAGGTAAAGCTTCCAGATATGGTGACTGGGAATATGAACCAGAGGTTTGGTTCGCACTTACACGAATGCTGTTGTCGTTTACTGAGTCTGGTTATTTAGGTGTTCGAGAAACTGTGTTAGAGTTTCCGGCAGGTGAGGAAATTCCAGCAGTACTACGAGATGTTTCGACTTGGGAATGATTCTGAGCTTACTGCTTTTGTTAATAAGTGATCGGTAAATTTAGCCAACTGCTCAAATTCTCTGCTAACCAGTCAAGTTCTGGGTTAGTCAAATAACCTTTACCACCAAGTTCAAATTTCTTTATTCCTGCCCAAATGTCAATTTGAGGGGGAACTGTAATACTACCTCCTTCGGAATCTCTCTTGTAGGAAAGACGAGTGAGTTCAATTTTCACAATATTTTGTCGAGCTGCGGTAAGAACTGGTGGGCATTTTACTCTCAATAGTTCACGAGTTAGAGAGATTTCCTGTTCAGTAATACGAAGTCTGACTTGTCCAAATAAAGTAAAGAGAATATTCCAAATCAAGTAAAAACCAACACCCAAGTGACAGATTGCAAATAGGGCTGCGAACCATCCGCCATTACTCCATATACTAAAAGCGACACCGTACCACATCACGAGAAAAGAGTTCCATGCGATCGCAAATCCAATTATCGGAATTAATCCCAGGTGGAACCCCCGTGGAGGAATCAGAATCTCTAACATCTCTCTGGTGTTAGTAACTTTGACTTTGCTACCAAAAGGTTTGTTAGCAATTGCTAAGGAATTTTTTCGTAAATTTGATGTTTCTAGAGCTTCTAACGCCTGCTTTGCTGATTTTAATCGTAAATCTAAACTGGGTTCTGTGAGCAATTTCAGCCAATTAACGACATTCGGACTGAGATTAACTCTATCTTCAAAAAGTATTCGCATCTGCTGTTGTGGGAATTCATCGGGGTGCTGTCCTGTCACTAGATAAATAAGTGTTGTCCCTAAAGCATAAAGGTCTGAAGCGGGTACAGTTCGCCCACCAAATTGTTCGGGAGGCATGTAGCCATAAGTACCAACAACTGTTCTAGTACCACTATGTACCACAGTTTGTACACAACCAAAATCAATCAGGTAAATCTGTCCAGGACTATTACCAGTGCGATCGCCCAACAAAATGTTACTTGGTTTAATATCTCGATGCACGATGGGAGGTTGGCGACTGTGGAGGTAATCTAAAATTCCTAGTAATTCCTTGGCGATCGCCTTTATTTCTGACTCGCTAAAGGTACGACCAGATTCTATCCACTTCTGTAATGATCTGGCTTCAATATAAGTTTGAACCAGAGCAAAGCCTTTGCCTAATTCAGTCTCAACATCGAAGCGATCAATATATTTAGGAATCGCTGGATGGTCTAAAGATTGTAGGACTTCTATCTCACGTTCAAAAAGTTTCAGATCATCCCAGTTGAAGTCAGGACTAAATAACAGCAACTTGATCACAACAGATGATCCTGTTTGTAAATCGTTTGCGAGAAAAGTTCTCCGACCAGTTTGGCGACTAAGCAGAGATTGAATGCGATAGCGATCGCGCAGAACTCGATTAACTAGTTGATCCATTGATAAGCAGGTTAAACGGTTTTATACTATTCAATCAGTCTATTTGCTGCTTTCTTCGGCATTTTGTAATAATTCGTTATGTTCCCTGTTCCCTATTTTCAAGCTAGGGATTAGGCTTACGCCTCAATCATGTCGAAACTGCTTTAGCAAAACTGGCATAAAAACGGAGAAGCTATTTTATATTTTTCATTTTTAATTCTTTAGTGGCTCAAGTGTGATTCGAACACACGACCTAGGGCTTATGAGTCCCCCGCTCTAACCTACTGAGCTACTGAGCCAAACTTTTCTCACTGATTTCTAAATATAGCATACTAGTTTTGTAATTGCTAGCCTTACATACCCAGAAATTTTGAAATTTTTTTGTTGGTTATGGGTGAAATTGCAAGCCCACATCGTACCTGATTTTTCAGATCATGTGGGAAAACAACGTGGAACTTAACCCCCTAGCCCCCTTCCCTACGAAGGAATAGGGAAAACCAAAACCTCTCCTCTACGAAGGGAGAGGTTTACCACAGAGCTAAGTCAGACACTGTACTTTGGTACTCAAAGCCAGTGTGGCTAATTGACTAGCAGATAGCCATAAACTATATGCGTTGTTGTGGCGGCAACAAAGCGATAGGATTGACTGCACCTTTGCCAGATGGATGGATTTCAAAGTGGCTGTGTGGGCCTGTGCTAAAGCCAGTACTACCCATTTCAGCAATCATTTCACCTTGGTTTATTTGTTGACCTGCCCGTACCAAAACTTTGCTGTTGTGACCGTAACGAGTCAAACTGCCATCAGCATGGCGGATATCCACAACATTACCGTAACCACCTTTATTCCAACCAGCTTTTTCTACGACGCCACTAGAGGAAGCATAAATCGGTGTACCAGTACCGTTAGCTATGTCAATTCCTCTGTGCATCCGTCCCCAGCGCCAACCATAACCAGAAGTGAGAACTCCTTTAGCTGGCCACATATAGCCTTTAGCTGTAGGTGTCATTTCTTCAATTGGTTTGGGCAGGTATGTATCAACTGCTGCCAATGGTGGTAATTCTGGAGAAACTTGAGTTCCTCGTTTTGCACCAAGCGAATCAGAAGCATTTACACCGATAGAAGGTGTTAATACTTTGCGATTTTGATTGGCAAATTCTGGATTAACTAGATCATTATTCTGTCTATTAGACCGGAATGAGGGATTTGGCTGCACACTATAGCTTGATCCCTTTGGTTGAGGAACAGGGATTGACACTGGTAGCACATTAGCCTTAATACCTGAGGTAGCTACTCCTACGTTGCCAGTAGGTGTGGAGACTTTAATTGGTACAGCAAAATTATTAGGTTGAGCATCACTGTTATTGCTAACTTCCTCTGCGATAGCTGTGCTACCAGACTGTTGAGCGCGATATTTTGCTCGTAATCTCTCAATTTCTGCTTTTAAGCTGTTTAGACGTGGATTTGTATTTTTGGCATTCTTTGATTTGGTAGTATCTTGTCTTCTAGACAACTGCATTTCGGTAAAAGCAGTCGGTATGGGACTATCACCACCCATGCCATAAG
Organism: Nostochopsis sp.; assembly: GCA_051172755.1. Taxonomy (GTDB): domain Bacteria; phylum Cyanobacteriota; class Cyanobacteriia; order Cyanobacteriales; family Nostocaceae; genus Pelatocladus. The sequence continues at coordinate 168,158 of JBMNDX010000003.1, forward strand.
CATTTTCTGTGGTAGCTGTGTTTGCTATCGAATCAGTAGAATTACGTTCTGTGTTAACTGTATTGGCTGAAATTTGATTGTTTAAAGGTGATGACTCAATTGCAGAAGTGCTGGAATTAGCAATTTCTGAATTAAGGCTTGTATTGGCAATTTTGGAATTATGGCTCAATTCAAAAGCACTGGAGTTAACCGCTACTGATGTTGAGATAGTAGCTTTGCTTGCTTCAGTGGAAGGAATATTGAGCTTTTGATTGATTTGTAGTTGATTGGGATTACTAAGACGATTTGCCTTAACTAATTCTGATATTGATGTACTATGAGCGCGTGCGATCGCTGCTAATGTGTCTCCTGGCTTGACTTCATAGCCAGCACTAGCCGATGGAGTGACAACTTTCGCTGCTGTAACAGTAGGTGTGATCACTGGGGTGGTAGCTGTTGGTATGACAGCTGTTGGTGTAACAGATGGTGTGGCTGCATTCACCGCATTTTTTTGCTGCTTCAATCTAGACACGAGGCTAGCTTGGCTTGCATCACTTCTAGTTTGGGACTGTAGTGTAAAAGTGCTGCTTGTGTTTGTCTGTGAAATTGGCTTAGTAACTGCTGTCGTTGATTGAGCTTGATTTACAGCAACCTTTGGTAATTCTGTAGTTCCCTCAGAGCGTATTTGTGCCAGACTGGCTCTTAACCTGTCTGATTTTTCCTGTAAACGGAAGAGTGCAAATTCTTGCTGCGCTTTGAGTTGGGCATTTACTTCGCTGCTAACTACATTGTTTTCTACCACTGTTTGCGGTTGAACAGCAAAGGATAAGGATCTGGTCTGATTTTGGATTACTCCATAACGATTAGATAATATTTGAGCTGTATCAAGTTTCTTTGTGGCTGTTTGTGTATTATTTTTGGCACTAGGAATATTTAGCCTGTTTACCTTGGTTGGTATTACAACTGGCGCATGATCTGGCAGAGATATTCCATTTGTGACAACTTGCCATTTCGCTCCAAGCCCAGGTACCTGTGAAATTGCCCTTGGTTCAACTAAAACAGGATTTTCAGGCTTGCTCAACGAGGATCTAGTCTCGGACTTGAAATTATTTGTACGAGCAATTTTTAATTCCGCATCGGCCGCAGCAGGAAGTGTTGAGGCTGTATTTTGATTGCCTACTGGTTCCGCCGCCAGGGCTTGATCGCTTTGTCGAGTCACCAAAAGGCTAGTCGCTCCCATTGAGATTGCCAAGCCAATCATGGCGGCTTTTGTTGGTACTAGACGGTGAATGCGTGAGTTAACTGAATTCTGCTGTTCCACCAGTACTTCCTCGCTTTGGGTGTTTTCTAACACAGCCTTCTCTCTCTTTCTCAATGCTCGTTTCAAAGACGACCTCCTATGAACACTAGCGCTTAACTGACGTCGATAATTAAAATCGGGTACTAGTCAATGATTTAGATCACATTAAACAAACAGAGCAAGCTCACACTGAACTAAAGATACTTAGGCAAGATTAACTTGCTTCTTTAATTTAGACAAGTTCACATTTTTAAAATTTAATAAAAAATTTATTTTTTTGTTTACTTGTCTGATCACTGCTCATAACCTACAACGTCTTGCTCTTGATAGTTGTCTCAAAACTTACCGTCAGGACTACTTGAAAGAGCAAATTACCTCTGTAGATATTTAATATCTTCAAATGTTTTTCATTCAATCCGTCATCTCAACATGAAACTGTAAGTTGATTATTCCCCAAAACACAACCGTATCAACTCATAGGCATGTTTACTCTCCTTATATTCTCTTACGACCGATTTGTGGTTTAAGAAGTCGCTCAAATGGTTAATATGACATAGTTTCGTAATTTTTGTTCCTCAGATCAAAAAAAACCTAGTTCATAAAAATCTATCGTTCGATTCACCAATTCTGTGGTTGAATGCATACAAATTTCTTATATATAATTATCAACACGCTTGAGTATTATTACTTGGTTTATGTGAAATAACTAAAAAGTTAGTATAGTAAAATACTATGTTCACTTAACAACAGGAGGATTTTATCTATTAAATCTACAATTTATATCTTAATTAACTTGAAAGTATATTCACTTAAACAGTACTTTTATATACTCGTTGTATTCTGTGATTCATTCTAAATAATCCAACTGGCGATACGCTTCAAACAATCCCACAGCAACACTTACAGAAAGATTCAAACTGCGAACTTGAGATTGATTCATGGGAATGTAGAGAATGGAATCACAAACCTCAATCACTTCTGTTGGTAAACCTGTAGTTTCACTACCAAACAGCAGCCAGTCATCTGCTTGAAATTGAAATTTTGCATAGTTATAACTACCGCGTACACTGAATCCTAGCCATCTTCCTCCCCTTTGCTGATGTAAGGTTTTCAAGGCTTCTAAAGACTCGTGATAATGCAGTTTGACATGGGGCCAGTAATCTAAACCAGCTCTTTTAAGATAGCGATCGCTAATTTCAAATCCTAAAGGCCCAACTAAGTGTAGTTCTGTACCTGTGGCAGCACAAGTACGAGCAATATTACCTGTATTCGGCGGTATAAGAGGATTAACTAGAACTACCTGAGGCATTTTTTCCCAGCTTCACAGTATCTTTAAACGTAAAGTATAAAAATTTTTAAATCTATCTGTTGATAGAGGCTTCTGATAGCTTTTGTTAATAAATATCAACCTATCACAATTGATTAGAAATTTAAAACAAAACAAATAAACTCCTCAGATTTTTCTCTGAAAGCGGTTAAAATACTATTTTCCTAGAAAATGAATTTTTATACCCCAAGGTAGATGGTTACATCTCTGGAAAGCTTATCAATTTCCTGGAGATTAGGGGTGGGGTGTCAAGCCCCTTTCGCGACTGTGAGTTTTTTCCAACAAATCTTGGAGGGGGACAAAATCCATAGAGGCTTCTGCGGCTTCAGTGCAGGGTAATCCAAAATCGAATGACTTGTTACACCACTGAGGAGACACATAATTTATCTTCTAGTTCTACTTCACGTTCTCGTGTAGCGCGAATCGCTTGAATAATTGTGGTTTTAGCGTCAAAACCAACAGCATGAAGTTGCAACCACTGTTGGGCTTCATTACCTTCGCGGAGAATTTTCTGTAAAGGTGAAAGGAAACAACTGAAGCCATGTTGTTTAGCTACTGGCGACACTTGTTGATAAAGCTCAGCAATCCAATTTCTAGCAGTGATAGTTCTGCCATCTTGCCAATGTAGCAGTTGGGCATCAAGACTAGAAGTAGCTGCTGCTATTTCGTTGGTAGCAGTGACGGAGATCAGTTCCTCTGGAGAAAAAGTACTTTGAGTTAAAGGATCAAGATGAGGATTGTCGATTAGTTGTAACAGACGCGCTTCTAGCAAAGCAGTAATTGCTAATAAGGAAATAGGATCTGTAACTAAATCGCAAATTCGCAATTCTAGCCGATTTAAATCATAAGGACGGCGATCGCCATTTGGTCGTACCGATACCCACAAATGACGAACATTTTGCATTGTTCCGGCTGCTAGTTGCTGTTCTACCCACTGAATATGATCGCTATGACTACTAAATAACGGTACATGGGCGGGCGTTTGTGGGAATACACCCCAACGAGTGGAATGATAACCGGTTGCTTTGCCATCTAAAAAAGGAGAAGAAGCACTCAAAGCCAGAAATAACGGTGCTTCTAGCCGTATTAACCGACAAGCACGCATAAGTAGTTCTGGGTCATCGATGCCAATATTAATATGGATGCTAGCCGTAACTACTTTTGTGCCGTAGGTTTGCTCGATAAAAGTATGATAAGGATTTATTGGGTCAGAACGAAAAAAGCGATCGCTACTACCCAGAGACAAAGTACTACCTGGAATGAGAGTATAATTGCCCAACTGCTGGAGATACTCTCGTAGTCTTAGCCGAGGACGTAAGATAGCGCACAATAACTGGTCATAATTATGGTTTGGTGCAGTAATATACTCTACATTTCTGCTATCTGGCTCTCTCACATATCCATCTAAAGACGCAGTAATTTTGTCAGAGAGACCGACGATTTCACCACTAGCGGTGCCAGTGTACATCTCTATCTCAAAGCCTTTTAATAGCACCTTAATCTTTCTCCTCGGCTCTCCTTACCTCTAAATTGTATCCAAATAGACGATTTTCTGCATTGTTCCCTTGGACAGAATTGGGGGTCGGGGAAAGAGGATTGAGGATTATCCTAACGCAGACGCACTCGCGCAAGCGGTGAGCCAGTGCTTGACTAGAGTTCCCCCGCATAAAGGAGCCAGCGCGGTCTACCTTACACCGAAGCTGCTTCTCGCAGAGTGTGACTGGCGTCACCTGGCGTATACGCGAAGCGGGTTCTCGAAGAGTACCCGGAGGGCTTCAAGGCATTTACAATACTCAGTTTTCTACCTACTGACCAATGTATTCTCTCACCCACTTACGAAATACTCTGAGTGCAAGACTTGTTCCCGTGGTCCTCGCCATCTCTTTAATCCGCCACAAGGAGCAAAGATGGACCAAACAATTCAAAATAAAGAATATTTTTGAATTTTGACCCATCAACCACCTACCACTAATTAATGACTACCGACTACCTTTACTATTACCCAACTTTGTATCCTGGCGTCTTAATCAGACGCTATAAACGCTTTTTTGCTGATGTTGAACTTGCTTCTGGTGAGGTAGTTACAGCACATTGTCCCAATACAGGGCCAATGACAGGAGTTTGCATCCCTGGTAATGCAGTGCAACTTTCTAAAAGTGATAATCCTAAGCGCAAATTAGCTTACACTTGGGAATTAATTCAAGTGTATGGTCACGAACCAACTTGGGTAGGCGTCAATACAAGTTTGCCAAATCGCATCATTAAATTAGCATTGGAAAAAAATCTTTTCCCCGAGTTAGGTAAGTATAATCAAATTCGTGGTGAAGTTGTCTACGGGCAAGAAAGAAAAAGTCGAGTAGATTTTTTTCTTTCTGCAAATGCAACAGTAGAGCAACAATCAAATTCACTCTCCATCGAGATCAATAACCCAATTTTATCTCAGACAGGATCACCAAAAGACAGTGCATTACTATTAACTGATCATATGTGTCAGATTTATTTAGAAGTAAAAAATACCACTTGGGCGCAAGACAAATTAGCCTTATTCCCTGATACAGAAACAACACGAGGACAAAAACACCTGCGAGAATTAATGGCACTCCTTCCCCAAAGTCGTGCAGTCATGCTGTACTTTATCAATCGGGGAGATTGCGAAGAATTTGCTCCTGGTGACAGTGCCGATCCTGTATATGGAAAGTTATTACGCCAAGCAATATCTTTAGGTTTAGAAGTTCTACCATGTCGTTTTGAAATCTCACCAATAGGTATCCGCTACTTGGGTTTAGCAAGACTGAAATGCAACAGTTGAATAATTTATCTGTGTCCATCGTCGCGATCGTTCACCCCCAAACCCCTACACCCATTTACAAGACTGACTTTACAAGAAATTCTACGAACGCATTAATATCACTGACGTAGTTATGGACAATCAGTTTCTATAATTAATAAGACGAACGGGAGAAATCCACAAGGCAATAAATGAAACTCAAAAACTTGTCACTAATAGCCGCAGCTGTTGCTCTCAGTTTTACAGCAATCCCACAGCGTTCTGTGCAAGCAGAAACGGCTCCAAAAGTTAGATTACTACTTGCACAAGTTAACCAACAAGCGCAACCACAAGCGCAACCACAAGCGCAACCGCCCCGTATTCAATTATCACAGCAACAACAACAAAAGATTGCTCAAATTCGTACTAACGCTCGTAATAGCATTGAGAAGGTTCTGACACAGAAGCAACGCGATCAAATTAAGACTGCTATGCAATCAGGTCAGCCTGCTCAACAAGCTTTCGCTGCACTAGATTTTACCTCACAACAAAAAACTCAATTGCAGCAAATTTTGGCGTCTTCTCAACAGCAGATGGAAGCTGTCCTAACTCCCCAACAAAAGAAACAACTAGATGAATATCGTCAAAACGTAAGACGCCAGCAACAACAGCAACAAAGATAGTAACCTACAACATATCCGTTTGTTAACTGTTTGTTTCCCCGTAGCCCGCATAAGCGGGCTATGTTTTTTATCTTTTGATATTCTCTTCCCCAATTACCAATTACTGACACGGGCGGATAATATAAGTGTTCAAGCAAACATGAGATCAAGCTACTTTTTTTACTAACATCGCAGCCCGAATTCTCAGTATTAACGCTGTGCTTGCTGTAAAAACTACACCAATTAATATATTTCTCCAACTCATTTCTTTTGCGTTTGCACTCACCAAAAACGCTTCCAGCATCAAAGAAGGTAAAACTATACCCACAATAAGTAATAACCTATGAATTATTTGCTTATGTTTAGCCAAAATAGAAAGTAGTGCCAAGTAAATTCCTAAAGGTATAAAACTCAAGGCATAGTAAAATACTTTATTTTCGATGGGAATTAAATCTAGCAAATTTAAGGAATAAGAGTTTTGTAAGTTATCCACGTATACTTGAATAGTTGAACGAAAATAAGTAACTATAATATGATGTAATTGCTTATCTATAAAAACATTGGGAATATTCAGTTGTATATCGCTAGCATTTGCTCCAGTCATTGGTGTTCTTAATCGCAAGTTTAAATCTGTTCTTTGCTGTCCTAAAGTAAAATTACGATGCAAGTTATCAATAGAAATTGACACAATTCGAGCAGGACCTCTTTGATTTGTATTACTAGTAGCTAAATTTGTGCTGATTGTAAATTCTGAGGTGTGAGATATTTTTTTATTCAATTTTCTCACAGAATCAGCAGTTTCTAGCCAATTCTTGGAATGAAACAAAACACCTTTAGTTTCCTGAGTCTCTGAAGGCTGAACACGCCATAATAAATTGGGTAAATTACCACTTTGATCGCGATAGTAAGATTTGCTCTTGGTGTTGAAATTATAAGCAGCTAACAGAGAATCTCCAAAGTTATCAAATAAATTTTTTCCTGCAAATATCTGTGCCACTTCAATTGGTGGCATTGCTCTATCAGTTATATTTACCTCAAAAACATATCCTCGCCAAGGTCTATTTCCTGTGACTTCATTACCAATTGCTAGTGGATAATTTAAGTTCCAATTACTTAAATTGGTTGTACTTTGCCAAAATACTAAATTCAGAGATGATAATAATATGTATCCCAAGCAAAACACAGCGATTTTTTGATTAATATGCCTATTTTTCTTGTTCTCTATCCTTGCTAAGGTGTAGCCAAAGTCCTGAGAATAAAACCAATTAAAGCAAAGCCAACCGACAAAACCACCGATACTATTATTAACAATATCGACGAAAGTGGGTGTTCTCCCAGGCAGAAAAACCTGCAATACTTCAACTGTCGTTGATAAACCCGTACTTATTAATATAACTATGAAAATTTCCAGCGCTAGTTTTACCTTTTTTCGTTGTAAAGCACTGCTAGTAAAGAATCCTAAAGGCATAAACAATAAAATATTGTTTACTTGGTCTTGTAAAGAGGTATCATTACTAAAGCTTCCAATCACTTGTTGCCAGGAAAAAACATCTGGGAAGAAAAACTTAAAGGGAGAAAGTGTCGCTAACAGTACTACTAATATACTCATTGCGACAAATGCATATTTTTTTGGTAATTCTACTAAATCAACGTTACTAAATCTCTGACGTTTTTTCATATCTGCTGATTGTATTTATACAATTTACAGGGAACAGGATAGGAAACTTTAGTTCTGAGTTTAAAAGCTCAGTCAGAAAAGAAAATTTGCTTTGATGACTATACTTTGCACAGTCAGAAACTGAGCTTTTCCTATTAAGTCAAGAGTTATTCTAGCTCAAGATACAAGATTGGGTTCAAAAGCGTAATCTATGTCCGTGCGAAGTATATATATTACCAAATAAATATAATTACTTACGTAATTGTATATTTTATTGCGGTTAGATTGCGAAAGATTAACATTTACCAACTAAGTCTTGATGAAAAGTCTAAAATTTTTATGGTGGCTGAGAGTATGGACACGAGTAAGCATTTAGAATAGACAACTTGTAAAAAGGCTTTTGCATTTTGATATGGGCAAAGGGTAAAGAGGGCTGGCTTTACCAACCAACGAACACGCCGCTCTGCGTTTATGGTTGGGGGTGATCAAAATTCAAAGGTGGAAAAGGTTTGTTTTTATTCTTTTTCCCTTTCCTCTTTACCCTGCTTCTGCAAGAAGTCGAATGTTTACTGAAATTATTTTCTATGGGAGGTTGGCTATGCCTATCGCCACAGTTAATCCTGCGACAAAAGAATTGCTCAAAAAGTTTGAAGCACATACTGATGCTGAAATTGCTGCCAAACTAGATTTGGCACAACGAGCTTTTGAGCATTACCTGAAGACGAGTTTCTCTGAGCGATCGCACTGGTTGGAAAAAGCAGCTGACATTCTTGAACAAGAAAAAGCAGATTTTGCGAAAGTGATGACGCTAGAAATGGGCAAAACTTACAAAAGTGCGATCGCTGAAGTCGAAAAATGTGCTTTAGTTTGTCGTTACTATGCTGAAAACGCCGCCCAGTTTCTGGCTGAAATCTCCGTGGAAACCGATGCTAGCAAAAGTTTTGTTAAATACCAGCCATTAGGTATAGTTCTCGCAGTGATGCCGTGGAATTTTCCCTTTTGGCAAGTATTTCGTTTTGCAGCACCTGCACTGATGGCGGGTAATGTTGGTTTACTCAAACATGCTTCTAATGTGCCGCAGTGTGCTTTGGCGATTGAGGAAATTATCAACAAAGCTGGTTTCCCCGCAGGCGTATTTCAAAATTTGTTCATACCTGGTGCTAGGATCGGCGACTTGATGAGTGATGACCGCATAAAAGCTGCTACCTTAACAGGTAGCGAACCAGCAGGCATATCATTAGCTGTTGCATCTGGTAAGCAAATTAAAAAAACCGTTCTAGAATTAGGTGGCAGCGATCCATTTATTGTGTTAGAAAGTGCTGACTTGGAAGCAGCTATTGCAGTTGCGACTACAGCAAGAATGCTCAATAACGGGCAATCTTGTATTGCTGCGAAACGCTTTATTGTTCAAGAAGCGATCGCAGACAAATTTGAAAAGCTACTGCTAGAAAAATTCCAAGCGCTGAAAATAGGTGATCCCATGCAATCAGATACTGATGTCGGACCACTGGCTACTCCTGATATTCTCCAAGAATTAGATCAGCAAGTGGAAACCTGTGTCAAAGCAGGAGCAAAAGTTCTGATTGGCGGACAGTCTTTAGCTGATCGTCCTGGTAACTTCTTTCCACCAACAATAATTACAGAACTGTCTCCAGATACTGCGATCGCCAAAGAAGAATTTTTTGGCCCAGTAGCTTTAGTATTCCGCGTACCCAATATTGACAAAGCCATTAAATTAGCAAATGCTACACCCTTCGGTTTAGGTGCAAGTGCTTGGACAACAAACTCCCAAGAACAACACCGTTTCATTGATGAAATTGAAGCAGGTGCTGTATTTATTAATGGCATGGTTAAATCCGATCCCCGCCTACCTTTTGGTGGAATTAAACGATCTGGATATGGCAGAGAATTGGGTATTCAAGGTATACATGAATTCGTCAATATTAAAACAGTGTGGGTTAAATAGTTGTTGGTTGTTTGTTGGTGGTTGGTTGTTGATGGTTGTTCCAAACAACTAACAGCTAACAACTAATAACTAACAACAACTAAATCTTTTCGCTAGTGAGGAAGTTCAATGAATACGGCAGAGTTATTAGTAATGTGCTTAGAGAATGAAGGAGTGCAATACGTTTTTGGACTCCCCGGCGAAGAAAATCTGCACGTTTTGGAAGCGCTAAAACACTCCTCGATTCAATTTATTACTACTCGTCATGAACAAGGTGCAGCATTCATGGCAGATGTTTACGGACGTCTGACAGGAAAAGCAGGAGTGTGTCTTTCAACTTTAGGACCAGGGGCTACAAACTTAATGACAGGGGTTGCTGATGCTAACCTCGATGGTGCGCCACTAGTGGCAATTACCGGGCAAGTCGGAACAGATAGAATGCACATCGAATCTCATCAATATTTAGATTTGGTGGCAATGTTTGCTCCGGTAACAAAATGGAATAAACAGATTGTCCGACCTAGTATCACACCAGAATTGGTACGCAAAGCATTTAAACTGGCGCAGAGTGAAAAACCAGGAGCAGTTCATATTGATTTACCAGAAAATATTGCTGCTATGCCTGTAGGAGGCAAACCATTATATAAGCAAAATATTGAAAAAACTTTTGCTTCTTTCGCCAGTATTCGGTCAGCATCAGCCTTAATTTCTCAGGCTAATAACCCAATAATTTTAGTCGGCAACGGTGCAATTCGCGCTCAAGCCAGTGATGCTGTTACCCAGTTTGCTACTCAATTAAATATCCCTGTTGCTAACACATTCATGGGTAAAGGAGTGATTCCTTATACTCATCCTTTAGCATTATGGTCAGTGGGATTACAACAGCGAGATTTTATTAACTGTGGCTTCGATAATACAGATTTGGTGATTGCTGTTGGCTACGATCTAATTGAATTTTCCCCGAAAAAATGGAATCCCGATAGCAACATTCCCATTGTTCATATTGCTGCTACTCCAGCAGAAATCGATAGCAGTTACATTCCGAATGTAGAAGTTGTAGGCGATATTTCTGATTCTCTTGATGAGATTTTAAAAGTAGCAGATCGTCAGACGAAATCCCATTCCTACGCTATTAGTTTAAGATCAAACATTCGTTCTGATTACGAACAATATGCCAATGATGATGGGTTTCCAATTAAGCCTCAAAAAATCATTTATGACTTGCGTCAGGTAATGGGGCCAGAAGATATTGTGATTTCTGATGTCGGCGCACACAAAATGTGGATTGCTCGCCATTATCATTGTCATAGTCCGAATACTTGCCTGATTTCCAATGGATTTGCAGCCATGGGGATTGCCATTCCTGGTGCAGTTGCAGCTAAACTAGTTCATCCCAATCGTAAAGTTGTAGCCGCAACAGGCGACGGCGGCTTTATGATGAATTGTCAAGAATTAGAAACTGCTTTGCGGGTTGGTACAGCGTTTGTGACTTTGATTTTTAACGATGGTGGGTACGGCTTAATTGAGTGGAAACAAGAAAATCACTTTGGTAAAGGTAGATCATCTTTTGTACATTTTGGTAATCCTGATTTTGTCAAATTAGCAGAAAGTATGGGATTAAAAGGTTATCGAGTAGAAGCCGCTACCGATTTAGTTCCCGTCCTTAAAGAAGCTCTAGCTCAAGATGTACCAGCAGTGATCGATTGTCCTGTAGACTATCGAGAAAATATTCGCTTTACTCAAAAAGCCGGCGAATTGAATTGTGTACTTTAATTAATTGTCATTTGTCATTTGTTATTCACAAATGACAAAGGGAGCATCCAATACGGTTCGGATAAGACAAATCGATTGATATTTAAACCATGTAGAGACGTTGCAGTGCAACGTCTCTACATGACCAATTTTTGAGTCTAAAGCACGTTCATCTACAGGTATCATCTGGCTACAGAGAATGAGTGAGAGGCGATCGCACCACTGAAAAAATTTATAAGAATATCAAGTGCCACTATGGATAAATTGACATCAAAAAATTGGTTTTTTATCAATCAGCGACTGACACCTTATTTATTTTTGCTACCGGCTTTGGTAATTCTGGTATTAACTGTCTTTTGGCCGGCGCTACAAGCTTTTTACCTCAGCTTCACCCGTTACGAATACGATTTAACCCAAACACCTACATGGATTGGTTTTGCTAATTTTAGCCGCTTATGGGTTGATCCCGTTTTTTGGCAAACCCTGGTGAATACTCTGCTGTATCTTGTAGTTGTGGTGCCGATTTTGGTAATTGCTCCTTTAGGGTTGGCAATTTTAGTGAATCAAAAATTGCAAGGAATGCATTGGTTTCGAGCTGCTTATTATACTCCTGTGGTAATTTCAATGGTAGTAGCAGGAATTGCTTGGCGATGGTTGTATGCCGAAAACGGTTTGCTTAATCAGTTACTCAAAGGCATTTTACCAGAGGGAATTCCTTGGTTGACTAGTCCTCGCTTCGCCCTTTTCAGCGTCATGGCTGTGACTGTCTGGAAAGGATTAGGCTACTACATGGTAATTTATCTAGCTGGGTTACAATCAATACCGAGTGATGTCTATGAAGCCGCAGCAATAGATGGCTCTGATGGCATTAGCAAACACTGGGACATTACAGTACCTTTAATGAAACCCTATCTGGCTTTAGTTGGTGTTATTTCAGCGATTTCCGCGACTAAAGTATTTGAAGAAGTATATATAATGACTCAAGGCGGTCCCAGAAATAGTTCAAAAACAATAGTCTATTATCTCTATGAACAAGCATTTAATAATTTAGAAATTAGCTATGCTTGTACGATTGGGCTGGTACTGTTTTTGATCATTTTAGGGTTGTCAATTTTGCGATTATCAATTGGTGGTGTTAGTGCTTGATAGCTGCTCAACTCTCATCGATTTTGACGACGAAATTCAGCAGGGGTGGAACGCATCGGTTTTTCTGAGTTCCAAATGCCCAACCCCATGATTCTAGCCCATTGTTGGGCGCGTTCTAAGCGTTGGTCATATTTGTGATTAGGCGATCGCCCAACAAACAACGCCTGACCTTCTTTGACTAACTCTTCATTCAACAAAACTTTATCTTGCCACACATAAGCCAGAGTTCGCCCAAATTTATCTTGTCCTTCCACATCAAACTCCAGCGTTACAGAGTCTCCTTTAACTAGTGCTTGCAAACGTTCTTTTGCTGTATCTCCCCAAGGACGTTGTTGTAAATCGGGTGCATCAATACCCAGTAAGCGTACTTGGGAAATTAAATTGGGTTGATCACCCATCCCCAACACTTCCAAAGTTTGTCCACTCACCACCTGTGCAAGTTTGACTTGTACCTGTGTATTCTCTAGAGATTTGCTTCGAGGTTGACAAGCAACTACTAAGAGTAACAGGCAAGATAGTATTACAATTTTTCTCATGTGTCTTGTTCAGTGGTGAGTGGTTGATTTTTCTTCCTTGTCCCCAGTGTCCCCGATCCCCAATCCCAATTCCTACTCCTCGTCTAACGGTAAACCTGCTCGCACTTTTCCTTTGCCAAAATATCGCCCAAACTGAAGTTCATAAACTTCATCTTCGTCCTGTGTCTCTACTTCTAAGTCAGAACGGGCGTAACTGACACACAATAACGCATAGCCTTGCTGACGTAGTTCTGGGGATAGCCCGACTGCTTCCGGTTGGTAAATTTCTCCCTTTAGCACCCTTACAGCGCATGTAGTACAAGCACCATTGCGGCAAGAAAAAGGCAGTTCTTTCCCTTGTTTTTCACAACTATGCAGGATGTAGCGGTCATCAGGTACTTCCAAAGTGTGTTTTATGTTTTTGGCGCGATCGTGAACTGTGATTTTATATGTCCGGGACATGTTGGTTTTGAATTTAAGATTTTTGAGAAATTTGATTGCACTTTCTAGAAGTATATTGTACAATTGCAAATCGTTACCTCTGGAGAGATGGCCGAGTGGTTGAAGGCGCAGCACTGGAAATGCTGTTTGGGGGCAACTTCAACGAGGGTTCGAATCCCTCTCTCTCCGTTTTTGTTTATGTAGCCATCATGAACTGCGTACACCAGGGTGAATAAAAATATGACTCTCCTTACACCCCTACACCTCTTTTTCAAGTCAGCTACTCATGGGAAAAATCTCACAACCAAACATGAAAAAATAACTCCTCCTACACCCTTATACCCCTACACCCATTTTCAAGCTAAGTAGGTGGGCAGGAAAATTTATAACTATGTAACGAAAACTTAACCATAGGTATTAGAGTTAAATTTAATACGTCGTGTACTGTAGTTGCCTTTTTCTCCCCTAGCTTTAACGCCATCAATCACGGCGTAAGCCAGGTCTAACTCATCATCAAATATTTGCCCACATAGTTCGTCTTTTTTCAGGTGCTGCCACTCCAATTCAATTGGGTTCATCTGGGAGCAGTATGCGGGTAAGAAAAAGATGTACAAACCCATGTCTTCCCACTTTGACCATAGCTTTTGCACTTCTTTACATCGGTGTATCGGTCCGTTATCCTGTACAATCACTCTGATACGTCCAGTCTTTTGAGCTTCAGTCGCTTCAAGCTCCATCATTTGAATGTAAGATTTACGACCAACACCACCAATAATCAGACCGTAAACAAAGCTGATTAAAGGTTGAAGAAACCCGATAATACTTAATCTCCGACCACGACGCTTAGTTTGTTCTAAGTGTTTTTGCTCCCCTCTGAAGTAATAGGTGTAACCTGGTTCACTCCACGCACAAAACCCTGATTCATCTAGATACTTTAGGTCTATTTCTCCCGCAGCAGCAGATAATTCCAACATATCTAGGTCTGCTTGTTTCTTCCCTCGTACTACGGGGTCTTGTTTTCCTTTGTGGCTCTTCTTAGCACGTTTCCAATTGATCCCCTTTTTTTGAGCACCCGTCTTAATCTGTCGGGACTCAATTTAATTTGGCGATCGCCTTCTAATTTCTGCGCTAGTTGAAGACTGTTGTATGTACGTGGTTCTTTTTTGAGGCATTCTTCCAAAAACACAATGTCCTGTTCCTTCCACTTTGGTTTTCCCCCTCGACCTGGTAATTCCCAAAGTCCTTCTAGACCCAGTTTTTGCCATTTATGTAAAACTTCTCTGACTGTTTGTGCAGTCCAGTTAAAGTGAGCAGCTATTTTCTCAACGTACCAACCATGTGCGTTTAATCTGATTACCTCTGCTCGGTCTAGTACTTTCTGTGGGACATCCGCAGTTCTCAGGTTTAACAGGGTTAGGTCTTGCTCACGCGTGAGGAATACCCTTAAACGAGCGCCCATATCATTCATCACCTCGGTAGGTAGATTCTCCGTATTTACTTATCTTAACATAGTTGGGTTTTTTCCCGCCCACCTACTTAGTAAGCATTGCAGCAATTAACCAATATTTACCAGTGGTTGAAGTGGTTGAAATGATGAAAAAAATAATCATCATTGGTGGTGGAATTGGTGGTGCTACAAGTGCGCTCGCCCTGAGTCGTGCTGAGTCTGTGCGTTTTCCACGCACCAAGGCGATCATTGAACAATCTTTGCAATCTGCTAAGATGGGCGGATTGAAAAACCCGGTAGCTGTGGGGCTTCGCAATACTTTTCTGAAAGTAATGGGTTCAGCAATTAGCAATAGCTTCAAGTCTCTTCATGCTTACCGAGCCTAATCACAAGCCGGGGATCTTGTTGTTCACAAAACAAACAGTTATTATGCTTGGCTATTTATAACAGAAGCGATCGCCTTTGCTGTCAAAAAAAGTTGTGTGCGATCACCTTCTCGTACTAGCCTTTTTGTTCTATATAACTTAATAACCAATTAGCAGCTGTCGCTCTGCGAGTTTGTCGAGGGCCAAATTCCCCAATTTTATAACCCTTAAAACCCAACTTCTCTTTGACTATTTGTTTATACTCTGTTGGGATAGAACGAGTTAATTTGACTGTTGCTGGACGACTCTCAATAAAGTCGGGCGGTTCTGGATACTCATCTCGCCATTCGGGAGATACTTCCTGATTATCCCACTTTGCCGTCACTGGGTCGTAGCGATAACCCAAGTAGTGCCATACTAATTGATTAACTGTGGTATCATCAATTTCTTCATTGAGAATTGCCCAAATAGTATCTGTATTAAGTGGTGGTAGATTAGACATAAGCAATTCAAAATTCAAGCAGAATAAAATTTTGGACTGTGAGAAAATTTCTATTGTCTAGAGCATTATATTTCATGCCCAGAGATAGGCATAATCTTATCTCTATTTACCCCCATCGGATGATTTATCTACCAAAACTATCCAACAAACTACAAGAAAGAGTAACCATTTTTGAAATGTTGAAACTCAGTCTCAACTAAGTTAGGAGAAAGATTATGGCACTCGGTGATTTGTTTGGTAATATAATGGGACGCAAGCAAAGACAAGATGATGATGAGCGAAATTACCGCGACCGCGATAACGAAGACGAAGATAGAGAATACAGACACCGCGATCGCGATAACGAAGACGAAGATAGAGAATACAGACACCGCGATCGCGATAATGAAGACGAAGAAGATGATGATGATGATGATGATCGCGATTAAATCACTGAACGGTGATCAAAAAACCAACTGATAACTGAATAACTGTCAAAAGCATGTAGACTGGAAATGGTAAAGAATATGCCGGTCAATGCAGAATCCTACACAGATGTCGCAGTCAATCCGCGCCCATTTATTTATTTCTGGGAGAGTCCAAGGCGTAGGTTATCGTTTTGCTACCGTCGATACAGCTAGTCAGCTTGGATTAAGTGGGTGGGTGCGAAATCTCCCTGATGGGCGCGTCGAAGCTGTTCTTGAAGGTGTGGAGGAAGTTGTAGAAGAGATGATTCGCTGGTGTCATCAAGGCCCACCTGCGGCTATGGTTAAAGATGTGATTGTGGAATATGAAGAACCGGAAGGTTTACGGAGATTTGAAGTCAAGCGTGTTGAGTAATTGTTGTGTCGATGAACACCTTTGCAATCACATTCGGTCGTGTTAATGGCTCGCCAACCTCGTAACCTCAAACCAGAATATTGCTACCACATCACCACCCGTTGTAACAACCGCGAATTTAGGTTGACTCGTCACGAATGTCGGGAGGTGTTTATTTATGCCATCAAAAAAGCAATAGAAAAATTCAATTTTAAGCTTTATGCCTTATGCATAATGTCGAACCACGTTCACTATTTAATTGAGCCGAGTTCGCCAGAAGATTTACCCAAAATCATGCACTGGCTCAACTGGTATACGGCGATGTGCTTTAACCGGATGTTGAATCGAACAGGACATTTTTGGGAAAAAAGATATCACAGTTCGGGATTTGAGAAGAATGATTATAAACGAGCATTAAACACGCTCCGGTATATTCACGCTAATCCCAAAGCCGCAGGAATGCAACGCCGGATTTTTCTACGATTTCAGCAACTACGGTAGGACTTACGCACAAAGATTGTTTGTTGAGACTGGGTGTAAGGGGGTAAGGGTGTAGGGGTGTGACGGTTTTGCTGACTTACACCCTCATACCCCTATACCCCTACACCCCTTGTCCAAACCCTTGATTTTTCGTATCACTGCGTAAGTCCTGTACGGAACTCACGATAGGTTAACTGATGATGGTTTAACAAAATGGCATCCTGCTTTTTTGTCCCTGGGTAAATCCCTGGAAGAATGTGCGGCGAGGTATCGGGGATTCTGCAAAAAATATAAACCCAAGCCGAAGCACCTGGCGACTTCTAGTCGCAGCTACACATACACGACGCGTAGCGGCTTCCTGAAAGGAAGACCACCTACGTGGGTTTAAAACCCTTGATTTTCCGTTAGTCCGCGTCGGCGGACTTAGTTTGTATAGCCGCGATTTCTAATCGCCAGGGCTAGTGCGAAGGGTAAAAGGAAAAATAAGGCTTCTCCTGGACAAATGCGGCTACCTTGGGATGATTGGGAAGTTGCTGATTCAGAAGTACGCGAGGTAGCAGAACAGTTTGTGACAGCTAATTGCTATGACCCCAAAATAGCGGCGCAGTTATTCCAATAATCCCACGCTTCCCCAGTGCCAGGTATCGAAATCGCCAAATGCTTAATTCTTCGTAGAAATTCACTGAGAAATAAATCTTAAAAAAAGGCTGTGATGCTTATATGTTACAGTTTACAAATCGCAGCGCGAGAAAAGATACCTATGTCGCCACACCAGGTTGATGATTCTTGCGCCAATTCTCGCCTGCGCCAATTCGATTATTGTATTTGGTTCTTCAATTAAACTGAAAGGTAGGTGTGAATAAGGTAGGTGTGACCTATAACCTCTCTTAAATGTTATATTCGGGGCATCATAACTCCAAATCAAAGCACTATAATCCTTATATTCTTCCCTCTTATTATCATACCACCCTACAACAGTGGCAAAATGTTCATATGCCCTCGAAAGGCGATCGCTTTGATCTTGGTCTATTTTGTTGAAGTCCAGAGTTGTCAAGTCTAGACCTTCTTTTTTTATTTCTTCAATCCAAATATCCTTTTGCAAACTCAAACCAAAAATATTATCAGAGGCTTTTAGCCAGTTTTTGTCAATTTTTTGTAAGTCCTGACAGGAAAAATTATTTATATCTGAAATTTCTAAATATCTTTCCTCTTCTCTTTTAGCAATATATAACATCAACTGCGATGTTTTTTCATCAGCTTGCTGCCATTTTTTATTTGCCAGGAAATTTTCAAGTTCATCATAAAAGTGTTGTTTTAAAGATTCAGACACAGTAGTTGCTTTATCTTTATTTTGCTTTTGCAGCAAATCCATAAATTCGCGATGTAAAGCTTCAACATTTTCTTTGGACAAAAGTTTTATTTTAATATTGGGGTTAAATGGTGGGCTGATGATAGCATTATCTTTCCCTTTAAACTGATTTTTAAGATGATTTAGAGTGTCAAAAGCATTTTGATAAAATTCAATAGCTTTTTTATTATCTTTCTTTTGTTTGTATAAACTTCCTTCAGTTCTCAGTTTCAGAATTTTGACCTGTAAACCTTCTGGAGAATTGTCATCTTTTAAGTTCATCTTGCTCAGATAACTTTTGGCTTCTGTAAGATTCTTCTCAGCTTCTCCAGAATTTTTTTCTGTATTTAAATTATTTTCTCTTAACTTTAAATTCGCATACGCTATGCCAGCATAGAGAACTTGTTGCTTGGTATTATGGTTTTGTATATTGACAGATTGACTAGCTTGTGAAAATAGTTCTTTAGCTTCAGTATCAGAACCTTCTTCTCGGAGTTGTCCAGCAAGCCCAGCTAGTTTTTCTACTGTAGTAAGATATTCGTTATTTTTGGCAACTTTTTTGGCTGTCAAAGCAGCTTGTATCCCTAAAATTCCTGTTAGCAATAACGTAAAAATTAAGATAAAGCTTCCTACCCTAATCCTTTGTCTCGCTTTCCTATTCGCCTCAGCTAACGTCCTATTTCTCTGCTCCGTCGCTTCCCTATCTTTCCTTTCCCGCTCCAACTGCGCTTCTTTTTCCCTCGCAGCAATTTCCTCCTGAATTTCCTTCTCTCTACTCGCAGCTAAAAACTGCTTATCCTGATAACTTAAATTCTTATCCTTTCCCCATTCTTCCGCATCTTTCAGCGCTTTCCCTCGCAAAAGTCGCGACTCATCAACACACCCAGAAGCAATCCAAGCTCTAAAAGCTTCCGAATAGGGACGTAATTTTTTTAATTCAACTTCAACCCAATTGAGATTAAAAACTTCTTGATAAATGCGATTATAAACTCTTAATTTATCTTGCTGTTTGCCAACCAACCCCGATAATAATAACTCGCTTTGTTCGGCGCTGTCATTATTTACCGCTTCTCCATGAGAACGAATTTGTTGATACAAATCTAATAAATATCCAGCCTGTTCTTCATTCCGAAAAATGCGGCTGCGAATCGTGCGTAAATGCTCCGGTTCATCTTGCAATTCCCAATTGTCAATTATCCTACCTCTCGCTACTTGCTCAACCGAACGAGGATGATCTTTCTCTGATTCTTCCACCATAAATTGACACAATTTCTGCGTCAAAAATGGTTGTCCTCCCGTCCAATTTAATATCTCCTGCATCACCAGTTGGGAGTCTGCAAATTTCCCTTCCAAACCCCTGATTAAAGGTTCCACTTCATGCAATTGAAAACCTTTGAGATTAATTGCTGTGCCAATATTAAATGGTGTGCGTTGTTTATCTTGAACTAAATTACCTGGCGAAGCTACACCCAACAAACAAAAAGTCAGGCGATTATAATCTGAATTATCAACTCGTTGATTGTGAAAAGCACGAATTATCGCAAAAAAGTCATCCGTGGGAAATTCTAAACTGAGAACACTATCAATTTCATCAATAAAAATAACGATATTTTCTTTAACTTCAACGAACAAAACCTCTTCAATAAACTTGCGAAATCTTGTTGCTGCTGAGTGTAATTGATTCTCTGACCACCACTCTGCTAAATCTACATCTAAAGCAAAACTTTCAATTAAATTATCAATCAAATCCACATACCACTGTTCGGGTGTGACATTCTGCACACCACCCGCAGATAAATCGATCGCACTACATTCCACCCCAGCATCCCGCAACCGTCGCATAGTTCGCACCCGGATGCTAGATTTTCCCGATTGTCTGGAGTTTAAAACATAACAAAATTTCCCTGCTGTCAGCGACTCATATAATTCTGTATCAGCTTCCCGCGTGACGTAGGTGCTAGCGTTTTCTGGTAGACTCCCGGAAAATCTGTATTCGTCAAACATGATTTACCCCAAACGCTCAGAAAAATAAAATTCTTGTAGGGTGCGTTATGGCTTCAGCCTAACGCACCAAAAATATGGGATGGTGCGTTACGCTACACTAGCACACCCTACGAAATCACTGAATATCACAGCAAACGCTCAGAAAAATACTGACGATATAAATTGCAGCTAGGAACGCAATCATTACCTGAAAGTTTCACTAACCCCAAACTATGCAGCTTAAATCCAACTTCAGCATCAAGTCGCACAGGTGCATTTGCCCTTACTACTTTTTTATACCCTATCTCTAGCGCAGAATTATGTTGTAAATGCCACAATTGTTGTCGCAGATAATCGCTAAATATTCCCTGTTCTGTGGGTGCAAGGGTAAACAATTGCTCTAAGTTAATTTGCTGATGTTTGAGATTAACAAATGCTTGTTGTAGTAAATAAGGGTGTCCGCCAATCAACTCCATCAACTTAATTAAATTTTGCTCTCCTAATTGTTGATCTAACTCATACGCACTCGCCAAACTTTTTACCTGCTGCTGATTAAATTCAGGTAATTCAATTGGTACACCAACATTAAATGGTGAATGATTGCTATCCAAATCAGGATAAACTTCAGTCGAATGAACCACCACCAACCGCAGTCTTTTCCAAATATTAGCTTTCCTGTCTCCCCCTTTGGCATTTTCATACCAACCCCGCAAGAGTAAGCAAAATTGAGAGAAAATATCTGGATATGCAAACAGACGTTCAAAATTATCTATAGCAAAGACTAAAGGACTTTCGCTAACTGATAATAAATGCTTCTGAAAGTAACGAGTACAATTTTTATTCAAACCATATATATCTTGCCAGGTTTCATTAACTTGAGGCTGAATATCTAAGCTATCAGAAACATCAACACATACCCACTCTAAGAAAGTTTTCAAGTTATCAAAAATCGAGTTTTCAGCTTGCTGTAAATCTAATTTTACTGTTTGATCACCCTGTTCTCTAGCGAATGACAGCAAATTTTCCAAAAGCCAAGTTTTACCCATCTTTTGGGAAGCTTTGATCCGAATCAGCGCTCCTGGCTGTAAAATTTCTTGATAGCATTTGGCTTCAATTGGCGGTCTTTCAATATATATATTCTGGGATAATTCTGAAGTATATTCTTGAGATAAATTCCTTGATGATAAAGGCAAGTTTAAATTTTCCGAAGTAATTAACTCTGGAATTAAATGCTGTTTGATTCCAGCCATCAAAATAGCATTACAACCTAATTTATAAGCAAAATCATAACTTTCACCCGCTCCCAGTCCATCATAAAAACCCACAGCAAATTCAATCGCGGCTTGATCTTGAATTTGCTGACTCATCCCCACTACATAATTAATATGTCGAGCAATTTCCGCAGCTTGATATTTGGAATAGCACGCATTAAGAACAACACACTCAATTTGATTGGCAAATAATTCACATAAACCAGCTAAAGCTGATCCATCAACAAATTTGATTGCACCCGTTTCATCTTCAAATACCAATCCTTCTTCAGCAGAACCATGCCCAGAAAAGTGAATAATTTGTGGTTTATATGTCAAAATAGCCCTACGTATATCTCTGGGACGTATAGCTTCTGCTGTACTAATTGCAAATAGATCACGATTCTCTGATAGTCTTAACCCTTCTTTAATATCGCGCATCTCCTTAGCTAGACGCAGTTGGCTGGTGCTTTTAGGGTTTGCTGATAACAGCAAGATTTTTCGAGGTTGAGCCATAGCGTAATCACTGTAAAATTGGCTGATACCGATTCAAAAAATGTTTGCGACATATTTGGAATATGAGACGCGATTCAGGATATGAGACGCATTCGGAATATGAGATGCGATCATTCAAGATATGAGACGCGATTTATCGCGTCTCTACAAGATTTATCTGTCGCATTGTTTTTCAAATTGGTATTAATTATAGATATCTCATACTTTTTGGGTGATATTGCTCAAATGTTCTCCTTTCTCTGTTCCCTGTTGTACTAATCAACAACCAATACAGCCGAGCCTTCGATTTTACCACTGCGGAGGGCGTCTAAAGCCTCGTTTGCTTCACTCAAGTCAAACAGATTGACCTGTGTCCGAATCGGAACTTGAGGTGCTAGGGCGAGAAATTCTTCTCCGTCTTGGCGAGTTAAATTAGCAACTGAGCGCAACACTCTTTCTTCCCAAAGAATTTCATAGGGGAAAGCAGGAATCTCACTCATGTGAATACCAGCACAAACTACCACACCACCTTTGGCGATCGCTCGTAAAGCAGCAGGAACTAATTTACCTACAGGAGCAAAAATAATAGCTGCATCTAGGGGTTCTGGGGGTAATTCATCAGAACCACCCGTCCACACAGCACCCAATTGACGAGCAAATTCTTGTCCTTGAGTATCACCAGCACGAGTAAAAGCAAAGACTTGACGCCCTTGATAACGCGCCAGTTGATTTAAAATATGGGCAGCAGAACCAAAACCATAAAAACCGAGTTTTTCAACTGCATCACCAGCCATTCTGTAGGCGCGATAGCCAATCAATCCACCACATAATAACGGTGCGGCTTGCAAGTCGGGATAACCTTCAGGAATAAAAAAGCAAAAGCGGTTGTCGGCAACGGTATACTCAGCATAGCCGCCATCCAGGTTGTAACCAGTAAACTGAGCATGATCGCAAAGGTTTTCCCGTCCAGAAACACAGTAGCGACAGTGACCGCAAGTATAGCCTAACCAGGGAACACCAACGCGATCGCCTAAATGAAATTTTTCTACTCGTTCTCCTAATGCTTCTACAATACCTACAATTTGATGGCCAGGTATTAAAGGTAGTTTTGGATCTGTCAGTTCTCCATCTACAATATGCAAATCTGTACGACAGACAGCACAAGCATGAACACGAATCAGTACTTGTTCTGGATTCGGTTTCGGTACAGGTAAGTCAACTAATCGCAGAGGTTGACGTGGCGCTTCTAACAGCATTGCACGCATAAGCATAAATCACTCATCCATTTGTTTTAATGTAGCGAGTGCTGAAGGCGACAACCGACTGAGATAACGAAATATTAACCCAAATGTAGAGACGTAGCATTGTTACGTCTCTACAAGGGTTTTGGAATTACACAAAATTCCGCATCATATATTTATTCAACAATGCCAAGGATTTAAATCTTTGGCGGCATATTAAAAGAATTAGGATGCTCTGTGTTATTTGCTCGTAAGTCTAAACATTTATGATTCTAAATATGCACCAATTAGAGGATTTGGTACAGGAAAGGGTCGGTTGTCCAAAATTTTAAACTTACCAATATTAGCATCATAAGCAAAAACCTCTCCACTTTCTATCTCATAAATCCAAGCGTGAAGAGTCAGTTTACAACTATGCAGTTTTGAGCGAATTACTGGATATGTCTCTAAATTTTCTATCTGAGTTAAAACGTTTTGCTCAATAGCAATTTTTAGTAGTTTCTCACTGGAACAATCCTTATAATTATCTAAAACTAGACGGCGAGTCGGTTCAGCATATTGCTTTAACCAGTCATAAACTAAAGGCATTTGTTGAGCTAAATTGCCTATTTGTAATAGTCCTTTCATCGCTCCACAATGGGAATGGCCACAAATAACAATATCTTTGATACCCAAAGCTTCAACTGCATATTCTATTCCTGCTCCTTCCCCGATTCTGGGTGTCCCATAAGCAGGAATAATATTACCAACATTACGAATAACAAACAATTCTCCTGGTTGGCTTTGAGTAATTAAACAAGGGTCAATTCGTGAGTCAGAACAAGTGATGAATAGAACTTCGGGGTTTTGACCTTGAGACAAGTGTTCAAACAACTCGCGATGGGTAGTAAAATAGTTGTCATGAAACTCATTGAGACCTGCTATTATGCGCTTGATTGGCACAGTTATATTTCCTCTCACCAAAAATATATTTTAGCCTATAGCTTCACAATTCTTAACCTATTTTCCACCTAGAAAGCTAAGTAGCCATCATGAACTGCTGGCTTTTGACTTTTTATTTTTTAAGATACACTTGGGTCATCATCAGCTTTAAGCTTCCGTAAAATCTCTTGAATTCGTTGTACCCTTTGTGGTCTATTTTGGGATTTAAAAACACTCAAAGCTTTTTCTAAAGATACGATCGCTTCATTTCGTTTACCTACTTCCCAAAGTGCTTGAGCTAAGTTAGTCAGTGCATCACCGTAAGCAGGATTGATTGCTAGTGCTTTGTTATATTCTGCGATCGCTTCATCCCATTGTTCTTGACTGGCAAACACAACTCCAATACCATTGTGTGCAAGAGCGTACTTAGAATCTAAACGAATTGCTTCTTGATATTGTTTAAGAGCTTCGTCTTTTTTCTCTTGACGAAACAGGACATTTCCTAACTGAAAATACCCAAAAGCATCTTTTGGATACTTCTTGATCAATTTCCGCAAATTCTCTTCCGCACCAGCTAAATTACCTTGGTTCAATAAAGTATTTGCTATTTGAATTAATTGCGATCGCTCTGTCGGTCCACTGTCACCACCAGGAAATTGCGCTAGTCTTTGCTCCTGGGTGTGTTGTTTAGTATTACCAGGATAGCGTACCTGTGCCGAAGCAAATTGTGATGTATTTGTGACAATGAAAATACCCAGACTCAAGTAACAAGCAGTTTGATCTAATCTCGGTTTGAAAGGGTTTTTTGCCTTCATAACGCAGTAATTTTTGATTACTTGGGATTTATATTTATATAAATAAATATCTTAACAATTTTCAAATACCAAATATGTCTATTTTCCTCTGCTTTCTCCGTATCTGTGTGGTGCAAATGTAGAGACGCGCCATGGCGCGTCTCTACATTTGGTGCAATGACTACGTACCTTCTCGTAGCTTATCTAACACGCTTCTATCTTCTAATGTAGAAGTATCACCTGATACTTCTTGTCCGGCTGCTAAATTCCGTAATAATCGCCGCATAATCTTACCAGAGCGGGTTTTGGGTAAAGCATCGGTAAAACGAATTTCTCCAGGACGAGCGATCGCACCAATTTCACTGACAACGTGTTTTTTCAATTCTTTATTCAGTTCTTCAGTGGGGCTATTACTAGCTTCTAAAGTTACAAAAGCTACTATTTCTTCACCTTTTAGTTCATCGGGTTTACCTACCACTGCCGCTTCAGCTACCGCCGGGTGAGAAACTAAGGCTGATTCGATTTCCATTGTTCCTAAACGATGTCCTGATACATTAATCACATCGTCAACTCGACCCATCACCCAGAAGTAACCGTCTTCATCTCGTCTAGCACCATCGCCTGCAAAATAAATATACTTCCCATCTTTGGGGGGAATATGTTCCCAATATGTCCGGCGGAAACGCTCTGGATCGCCGTATACTGTTCGCATCATTCCTGGCCAAGGATAGCGAACTGCCAAATAACCGCCTTCGTTGTCGCCAACGGAATTACCTTCCAAATCTACCACATCGGCAAGAATCCCAGGGAAAGGACGAGTTGCCGAACCTGGTTTGGTAGGAATTGCTCCTGGAAGTGGTGTGATCATAATTCCACCAGTTTCAGTTTGCCACCATGTATCAACTATTGGACAGCGATCGCCGCCAATAACTCTGTGATACCACATCCAGGCTTCGGGGTTAATTGGTTCACCGACGGTTCCCAGCAAACGCAAAGAAGATAAATTGGATGCTCTGGGTAAGTGTTCGCCCATTTTGATAAAAGCACGAATGGCTGTAGGTGCGGTATAAAAAATTGTTACACCGAGTTTCTCAATAATGTCCCACGTACAACCAGGATGAGAAGCACGGGGCGCACCTTCATACATGACAGTGGTTACACCATTGGAAAGTGGTCCATAAACAATGTAGCTATGTCCAGTAATCCAACCTACATCCGCAGTACACCAATATACATCTGTATCTTGCAGATCAAAAATCCATTTTGTCGTCATGTGAGCATACAAATTGTATCCACCAGTTGTATGCACAACCCCTTTTGGTTTGCCGGTACTACCAGAAGTGTAGAGAACAAACAGCATATCTTCGCTGTCCATTGGTTGGGCTGGACAATCTGCATCAACTCCCTTTTGTAAATCATGCCACCAATGGTCGCGTCCAGGTTCCATGTTAATTTTTTGATTAGTACGCTGGACCACTAAGACGTTCTGTACACTTGAGACTGTACCATCTGCCAAAGCTTTATCTACCTGTTCCTTGAGAGGAACGATCGCATCTTTACGCCAACCACCATCAGCAGTGATCACTAATTTTGCTTGAGCATCAATTAATCTATCTCGTAAAGCTTCCGCACTAAAACCACCAAATACAACACTGTGGGGTGCGCCAATTCTAGCACAGGCTAACATCGCGATCGCGGCTTCGGGAATCATCGGCATATAAATACCAATGCGATCGCCTTTTTGTACTCCCAATTGTTTGAGAACATTGGCAAATTGACAAACTTCCCGATGTAGTTGGGCGTAGGTGAGAGTGCGTGAGTCCCCTGGTTCCCCTTCCCAAATAATCGCGGCTTTATTTTTGCGCCAAGTAGTTAGGTGTCTGTCAAGACAGTTGTAAGAAATATTAATTTTACCGTTAACGAACCACTTTGCAAACGGTGGTTGCCAGTCTAACACTTGATCCCACTTACCAAACCAGTCTAATTCTTGTTCTGCTAGTTCTGCCCAAAATTGTTCGGGATTGGCTTTGGCTTTTTCGTAAAGGTGCTGATAGTCTTCTAAGCTTTTGATATGGGCGTTTTGGGAAAATTCTGAAGTTGGGGGAAATAGGCGTTTTTCTTGGAGGATTGATTCTATCGTTGGTTGAGACATAATCGCTTCAATATGTTGTTACTGAAAACTATTGTGTATGCAGATTTAGCACAAGTGTTTCGATTGACTCTACTTCTTTATAAAGTCGTCCATCAATAGTGAGTGACTATTGACTATTGAAAGGCTAGGATGATATTCCTATTCTCTGTATAATATGTCAGACAATCGCTACCGGCCCACCTACTTACGCTATCTCAAAGCTAGATTATGGAATTTGGCTCGACCTGGTTTTTGGGGAACAGCAATTTTTTTAGCTGTGGTAGGATTGGTAGTTAAAGAATACTGGAAACAGCCAGATTTTTTTAATTTCAGGGATGTTAAGCAAGATGAAGCAAAAAAGCCTGTCAATTCTTATCTTTCGGACGAAGATAAAGCTATTGCTGCCGATATTGATAACTTACCAGTTCTATTCTATGATTTTACTCGTGAAACTCTAGCTTCCACGGCAACTAATGTGAAGCAAAGTATTAAGGTAGACAATAGCAATATTATTTTAGAAAACTTAACCAAACAAAAGACAACAGCCACCGATGCTAATTCCAACTCTGGCTTGAAGCTAGTAAATCCTGCATCTACACCAAAGTTGGAAAATCCATTTGTGTCACAAACAGAAAATCTATTGCAATTCAAAAATTATCAAAATAACAGCCAGTCTTTGGGATTAAACAGTTTGGTGGCGTCGTCTATTCAAACAGATACAGGACAACAGGTTACTAATGTGGGAATGGGATCAACTAATCCTGCTATAGTTAGTCCTTTACAAATTGCTCTCAATCAATCAACTGATCAAACTTTGTCCTTCGGGAGTCGTATAACTTCAACCCAGACAAATTCATTATTGTTGCCTAATCAAAATTCCACATCGACAACGATGATTAACACAGATGCGATCGCTCCCTTCAATGATAGTACAAACTACCTTAATCAAAATATCGTTAACATCCCTCACCAATATCCAAACCTCTCTACATCCAGCATCGAATCGCCTACATCTGCGGTAACACCTGTCACCCCTATCGCACCTGCTAACGTGACCCCATACTATACCCAAACACAAAGTCAAAGCATTTCGTATCCAAGATGAATATTTTAACTGGTCGATTTTATATCCATTAGACATCGATCGAATTTAATTATGCGTTGCTCAGAACCCTTGTAGAGACGCGAAATTACCCTGCGGGATCTTACTACGCGTCTCTACATAATTTTTCACCAGATGTCTATTATGCGATCGCCCAAGCATTGAGTCCTGATGATACCTACCTCATGCAAATCATGTAAAAACCCCGCTCAGTTACAAGCGGAGTTTTGTAAAGTTATTTTACTAAAATTTTAATCTTTGTCTTAAAACAAACTCATCAAAGTAATCACACTGGCACTGGTCAACATCACTAATGCTCCCATAACCAAAGACTGATTTAGTTGATTTGGAGTTTTTGAATCGTTCATTATTATATGATCCCTGATTTTTAAGGATTCTATTAACAATATCAAAATCAGTATATTTATCCATCCAAAACATGGTAAAACTTAAAATAGCGTTACTTATCTTAGTAAAATCAAAAGTAAAGACTAACTACTAAGTCATTACTGCATTATTTGTCATCCTCGTACCCCAAAACCCAGGCAAAATAATTACCTGATATCCGACCAATATACGTGTCTTTTTTAGTGTAAAATCATTCTTAATAAAAGTTACGAAACTGTTTGACTTAAAAATAACCATGACCATCTCCACAGTATCTAGGAACCAAATTGCCAATTTAGACTTGGAACAATTGAATCAGAAGTATGAAAACGCTCATCCAAGCGAAATATTGGCATGGTGTGTAGAGAATGTTCCTACAGGACTGGTGCAAACCAGTGCTTTTAATGTTGATGACATGCTGATCACGGATATTCTGTACCGTGAACTCAAGCATCCAGTACCTGTAATATTTCTCGATACCCTGTTTCATTTCCCTGAATCTTTGGAATTGGTCGAAAAAGCCAAACAAGTTTACGAACTGGATCTCAAAGTTTACAAAATTCCTGATGTAGATTCCCGTGAAGCTTTTGCAGTTAAATTTGGTGATGAACTCTGGGATAAAGATATTGCTAAATTTCACCACCTCACCAAAATAGAACCTTTGCAAAGAGGTCTAGGAGAATTGAATACTGTTGCTTGGATTACCGGACGCCGCCGTGACCAGGCTGTTACCCGTGCTAACATGCCCATATTTGAAATTGACGGCAATCACCGGATTAAAATCAATCCTCTAGCAAATTGGACACGTAAAAAAACTTGGGGTTACGTCGCTGAACATGAAGTAATTTATAATCCTCTGCATGACAAAGGTTATCCCAGTATTGGCGATGAACCAATCACAACCCCAGTCGGAGATGGTGAAGACGAACGCGCTGGACGCTGGCGTGGTTTTGGTAAGACTGAGTGTGGAATTCATATTTAGCTAAATCCAAAAGAAGCCCCATACTTACTACAAAGTAGTAGGTCATCAAATTTGGATTGAGGAATAATAAAGTTCGTAGTAAGGACTACCCTGCGCTCACGCTGCGCGTATAGTCCTTATTTTCTAAGCACGCTAGTCATCAGTGATAGCATAGCTCGTAATTATTTCGTTTAGCATTTGTAGCAATATTAAAGGTTTCTGCATTTATTTCTACATTTATGTAATAATCATAGTTCTGTGCATAAAAGCATAAGAACTCTAAAGTCCTACAGCAAATTTAAATTCCAAGAAGTAGCAAAACCAATCTTGGAGGCTAATTTCTCGTTAGTTGTTGTATAAGGTGGAAGAATTGGAAAAGCAATCTTACCCCCCCGAGGAATTATCTTCGGTTCCTGTTGGCAGACACTGTATTCTGGAACTTTACGGCTGTCCAATCAGTTTACTTAATGACATCGGGTTCATTAGAGAGGCTTTGCAAGCAGCTGCTAAGAGAGCAAAGTCTACTCTGCTCAAAGAGATATCGTATCAATTTGAACCCTACGGAGTAACTGCATTGGCACTTCTAGCCGAATCTCACATATCGATTCATACTTGGCCAGAAAACGGCTACATAGCAGTAGATGTGTTTACCTGTGGTCAACATACAAAACCGGAGAAAGCTTGCGAATACCTTATAGAGGTATTTCAAGCTAGCAAACATGTACTCATGACACTTCCTCGTGGTAGGTTTTCACCCAGTATTCAACCAACTATAAAAGAGTTGGAACAGACTCTGTTGGTGAATACATGATAGTGGAAATAGAGAGAATAATCTTATGCCAGGTAGCGAAGTAGGTGCAGATTTTTGGGTAAATGAGTACATTACTCCTTGGGATATTTACGCTCATGGAATAACGGCGGTACTTGCTTACCAGAAAACTGAATATCAAGAAATGTACATCGTGGAAACAGGAATCTACGGTAAGGCTCTAGTCCTAGATGGTAAGTGGCAATCTTGTACTGGTGATGAATTTTTATACCATGAGCCGTTGGTTCACCCTGGGATGATTTTTCATGGCGCACCACGTAAAGTACTAATTCTTGGTGGCGGCGAAGGAGCTACAGCTAGGGAAGTTTTGCGATGGCAAACAGTAGATAAAGTCTTGATGATTGACATTGATGGCGAAGTGGTGGAAGCTTGCAAGCAACACCTGAGCGAAATGCATCAAAACGCCTTTGATGATCCGCGTCTACATGTAGTAATTGCGGATGCACTTAACTTTTTGGATACTACTGATGAGAAATGGGATGTAATAATCTCTGACCTTAGTGATCCAATTGAATCAGGGCCGTCATTTCAACTGTTCACCAAAGAATACTTTGAAAAAGCCAGCCGGGTATTATCACCAAATGGTTTTTTTGTAGTCCAAGCAGGTCCGGTGTCACCAGGGGAATTAAATCTCCATGCACGGTTGGCAAAAACACTGAATGCGGTTTTTCCCAATGTGCAATCCTACACTAGCCATACCTGTACTTATGGCAGACCGTGGGGTTTTATCCTAGCTTCGCAGTTAGAGATCAACACCCAACCTGACCCAGAGAAGGTAGATTTGCTGTTACAAGCAAAAACTAGTGGTGGATTCCGCATGTTTGATGGTATCGCGCTTTTAGGTATGCTGCATTTGCCACTGCATCTGAGAAAGGCGATCGCCTCAGAAACCCAAGTTTATACTCTCGCTGAACCTCCTAAATTTTTTGGTCAAGGTTCAGCTGTTCCTGTTCGGAATTAA
The DNA here is from genome assembly GCA_051172755.1 of Nostochopsis sp. GTDB lineage: Bacteria > Cyanobacteriota > Cyanobacteriia > Cyanobacteriales > Nostocaceae > Pelatocladus. Next base: position 199,644 of record JBMNDX010000003.1, read on the forward strand.
AACTTGGAATTCGCAATTGCTGAAATTTAGTTGCGAAGTTTAAATTCTCAAATCCCAATTATTTTGGGGTGTAGGTTATTTTCCTCACCCCTTTATTCTTTTGTGTAAATAAAAACACATGGAAATCTTTTATTGTTCTGACTTGATTATGCCTTATAATAAAATGTTAGTTATAGAAACCTCCGCAGTTATATTAGAAGATAGAGGTTCAAACACGAGAGCGGGAAGATTTGGGTAAGATACTGCTTCAACAATATAAACGTCTGTGACGTCTTTATGGCTTTTGGTGTGATGGTGCTATTCCTTGCTGAAGTTGAATGAAGGTTGAGTTAGTAATAAAAGATGAGACGTACTACTAACAGTGATATTGAAGTTAATTATTAATTAATTCTAAGTATATATGCCTGTATTTTTTGGAAAAAAGCCTTGGCTATTTATTCTTAAATAGCCAAAAATCTATGTTTCGTAACATCCCCCAAGAATGCACACTAACTTAGTTCGGTTATCCGGCTACTAGCAGCAACACCAAACAGGGTTTTTGGCGTCACTATATATATAGTTAAGTGTTGCAAAGGATTTTCGATTATTAAATACTTTTTTTTTGGCAAAGACAGTATTTTAGACTATAATAGGAAGATTTATCTAGACCACTTTACTCTCAAGTAAATTTGTTGTAAGATTAAAAAAGAACTCATACTGACTTCATATTGAGAGTGTCGTTGCCAGCGACTTAAAGAAAAGAAGAATTCTTGAAGATAGTGAGCTTGTGTTTGTAGAGGTCTGAAAATCTAGAGATATCAGGGGAACCCATCTAAGGAACTAACCGTCTTGACAGGTTCTAAAAGCTTAAAAATCAACCTTTCGTAGTAGTTCCCTAATATTTCCTAACGTCTACTGAAAATATATGCACAATCTTTTCTAATTAGACAGAACTATTAAGTATAAGTATTCTTTTGTGTTTGGAGTAGAGGAAAACGCACCAATGCCTACTGTTAATTCTGAACAAGAAAACACCAATGCTAAATTCACGGCTGATATGGTGCGAACCTATTTGCGCGAAATTGGTCGTGTGCCATTGCTAACTCGCGAACAAGAAATTGTTTATGGGAAGCAAGTACAGCAAATGATGACATTGCTGGATGCTAAAGAAGCTTTGGTGAAGAAATTGCACCGCGAACCTAGCTTGGAGGAATGGGCTGTTCATGTGAAAAAAACTGAATCGGAAGTGAAGCAGACCGTACAGCAAGGTAAGCGCGCAAAGCAGAAGATGATCGAAGCGAATTTACGCTTGGTTGTTGCGATCGCCAAAAAATACCAGAAACGTAACATGGAGTTTCTGGATTTGATTCAAGAAGGAACACTAGGATTAGAACGTGGTGTAGAGAAATTCGACCCCACACGAGGTTATAAGTTCTCAACCTATGCCTACTGGTGGATTCGTCAAGCAATCACTCGTGCGATCGCCCAACAAGGCCGTACTATTCGCTTACCCATCCACATTACCGAAAAGCTGAACAAAATCAAAAAAGTTCAGCGAGAACTCGCTCAAAAATTAGGGCGATCGCCATCTCCTGCGGAAATTGCTCAGGAACTGGAATTAGAACCCGCTCAGATTCGCGAGTATCTAAACATGGCGCGCCAACCCGTCTCTTTGGATGTAAAAGTAGGCGATAACCAAGATACAGAACTGCAAGAAATGCTCGAAGATGAAGGCCAGTCACCAGAGTATTACACGACTCAGGAATTCTTGCGCCAAGATTTGAATAACCTGCTTGCAGAACTGACCTCCCAACAGAGAGAAGTATTAGCCTTACGCTTTGGTTTGGAAGATGGGAATGAAATGTCTTTGGCTAAAGTTGGTGAACGCTTGAATCTTAGTCGTGAGCGTGTCCGCCAATTGGAGCATCAAGCTCTGGCTCATTTGCGTCGTCGCCGCGCCAACGTTAAAGAGTACATTGCTAGCTAGCTAAATAATTGGTTTAGCAATATTGGCGACGCGCCTCCTAAACTCAGGGGGCGATTTTTTCATGTGTTGGTTGTTGCTTAGAACAATCACTCAATATATAGCAATTCATCAAAATCTCTAAGTAGGTGGGCAGGAAAATTTATAACTATGTAACGAAAACTTAACCATAGGTATTAGAGTTAAATTTAATACGTCGTGTACTGTAGTTGCCTTTTTCTCCCCTAGCTTTAACGCCATCAATCACGGCGTAAGCCAGGTCTAACTCATCATCAAATATTTGCCCACATAGTTCGTCTTTTTTCAGGTGCTGCCACTCCAATTCAATTGGGTTCATCTGGGAGCAGTATGCGGGTAAGAAAAAGATGTACAAACCCATGTCTTCCCACTTTGACCATAGCTTTTGCACTTCTTTACATCGGTGTATCGGTCCGTTATCCTGTACAATCACTCTGATACGTCCAGTCTTTTGAGCTTCAGTCGCTTCAAGCTCCATCATTTGAATGTAAGATTTACGACCAACACCACCAATAATCAGACCGTAAACAAAGCTGATTAAAGGTTGAAGAAACCCGATAATACTTAATCTCCGACCACGACGCTTAGTTTGTTCTAAGTGTTTTTGCTCCCCTCTGAAGTAATAGGTGTAACCTGGTTCACTCCACGCACAAAACCCTGATTCATCTAGATACTTTAGGTCTATTTCTCCCGCAGCAGCAGATAATTCCAACATATCTAGGTCTGCTTGTTTCTTCCCTCGTACTACGGGGTCTTGTTTTCCTTTGTGGCTCTTCTTAGCACGTTTCCAATTGATCCCCTTTTTTTGAGCACCCGTCTTAATCTGTCGGGACTCAATTTAATTTGGCGATCGCCTTCTAATTTCTGCGCTAGTTGAAGACTGTTGTATGTACGTGGTTCTTTTTTGAGGCATTCTTCCAAAAACACAATGTCCTGTTCCTTCCACTTTGGTTTTCCCCCTCGACCTGGTAATTCCCAAAGTCCTTCTAGACCCAGTTTTTGCCATTTATGTAAAACTTCTCTGACTGTTTGTGCAGTCCAGTTAAAGTGAGCAGCTATTTTCTCAACGTACCAACCATGTGCGTTTAATCTGATTACCTCTGCTCGGTCTAGTACTTTCTGTGGGACATCCGCAGTTCTCAGGTTTAACAGGGTTAGGTCTTGCTCACGCGTGAGGAATACCCTTAAACGAGCGCCCATATCATTCATCACCTCGGTAGGTAGATTCTCCGTATTTACTTATCTTAACATAGTTGGGTTTTTTCCCGCCCACCTACTTATTAGGAGAAACAGCAATAGCTGAACCAATGCTAGTCTAAGATCAAACATCAGTTCAAATTTAAAGAAAAATTTTATTTGTTGACAGAGTTTTTATCGGACAATATAAATCAACCCTTTGACGGAGTTTTGCCCCTTTAGTACTTAGTTAATTTTGATCCGAAAGCCCAAATAAGTATTTTTTAATACAGGAGAAATAGGGTGCTTGAACACATGAACAAATTCCTTCCGCCCCGTCAGTACAGACTTCCTTTAATTGGATTAATACTTATTCTCGGTGTTGTTGGCGAGAGGAGTACACCTGTGTTAAGTAACCAACTCGCTAGATTACATATGCCTACAAGCCAGGAATTTAGTAATCAAACGACTACTTATAATTGGTTACAACGCAAGCCTACTGCTTCTTTGAAATCAACTCCTACCGATAAAGAAATGCGTTTACGGAAAGCGCTTGTAGGATCAAGCTCTACACCAAGTCAACTTGATGTAGAAAAGAAACTAGAAAATAAAACAGCATCAACACAATTACTTGAAAATCCAGCACAAACTTACACTTGGTTACAAAGAAATAAACCCCCTAGCTTAGAAGCTCCAGCATCCTTAAGCAGCAAAATAGCAGCAGTAGATACGACTCAAAACCTCCAACAAATAGCACCTAAAGCATCCACAAAAACAACACAAGTTCCTTCAGAATCCAAATTCCCTAAACAAAATGGTGTTTACCTTTATGGACAGTCACCCAAACCAGGAGAGTTAGGAAAAGGATATATCGTATTTGAAAAGCGCCAGAATACAATTATTGGCGCTTTGTATATGCCTAGTTCTGAGTATAGTTGTTTCAATGGAACACTGAATCCCTCAGGAGAATTGGCGATGACTGTTAGAGGTTATGTTGGTGAAATTAGTCCATCCGAGATTGCTAGCAGTAGTGGTTTACCTCGAAAAAGTGATGAAGAACCTGATGTTTATGGTCATTCGGTGGAATTGGAAGATTACTATCAATTGAAATCAATCACTGGTGACGATCGCCAAATTTTAAAGATGTGTAAGACCAATTAATAAAGCTATAGGTATTGCATATTGTGAGCCTCTAGCTAGCGGTGAATACCTAAATATTGAAGAAAAATTATGAATATGAATGCTGAAAATTTCATAATTCATAATTTATAAATCACCATTTCTATTTGCTGAGATTATTCACCTGCTCAAGAAGTGCTAGTACATCACTACGACTGAGTTTCTCCCTACCATCAGCGATCGCATTAAGAGTCCCATAAGCCAAACTGAGAGGAATTTGGCAAAAATCCAAAGTTGGGCCAGCACTAAGAGTTTTGGTATAAGCTTCTGCTAAGACTAGATTGCGACGAGCATATACTTGCATATTTTCTGCGCCCCAGCCAGTGGGAAAAAAATTAACGTCACGAGCTAAATCTTCTTTGTGATTACGGAGAATATTAACTGCTTGTAGACCTCTACCAAATCCAACAGCATGAGTACGGTTAGTCTGTGTCCCATCGTACCAAGTCCACAAATCAGAAAGTAACAAACCAACTGCACCTGCAACCCCAAAAGTATAGCGATCTAAATCAGATTCTGTATGAATTTTCCAATTTCTTTCTGCCCAATACGCCATCCTATCTGCCATCGCCCCGGTGGCGTCCCAAATTCGTGGAGCGATAGTCTCAGGTGCTAGTAGCGCCCATTCCCTAATTCTAACGCTTACCTCTGCTAATAATTTTTCGTGAGAGCTAAATTCTCCTGAGAAAGCATCGATAGCGAAACCATCAACGGCTGCTTGTAATGTTAAGCTAATTGACCGCAAAATATCTGCTTTGGTCTGGTTATCGAGTTCTCGATGATCTTCAATTTCATCAATGGCTCGCATACACAGATATGCTGATGCTACCGCTTCCTGTAATCCTCTTGGCAAACGGCTGATTGGAATATAAAACGTCCGACTCGTTTTTTTTAAAATTTCCAAACCCTCTGTCATTAAATCCATCTCCGCATACCTGTGATCGTGTGTGACCATACCAAAAGTTGTAAATCTTTTATGATTTGACTGATTCGTTTTCACTAAACACTTAATAACTTTATTTGCAACTGTTTATTTTGAAAAATTCGTGAAATCTGTGTAATTTTTTGTCCAAATATGAACCAAAAATTTTTGATTGGAATTAATAGTAGGTATCTACGCTATAGAAGTTTCCATAGCGTAGCATTTGGAAAACAATTGTTTCATTAAATCAAATAATTGTCATCCAAATACTTGATCTCAAATAAGTTAAGCAAATAATTTTTGATATTGACCCAGAGCTATTAAAGGAAAGTATTGTTGATAGAGGTGATACTTGAGATAAAAATGACTTGGAAAGCCAGTACCTGTAAAATCGGCTTCATCCCAACTACCATTTTGCAGTTGGCTTGATAGTAAGTAGTCAATTCCCTGCTCAATTGCTGGTTTGGCAAAATTGCCAGTTGCTCTACCTGCTGCGATCAGTCCAATTAAAGCCCAAGCTGTCTGAGATGCAGTGCTGCGTCCTTTCCCCTTCAGACTAGGATCATCGTAACTACGACAAGTTTCACCCCAACCACCATCTAAGTTTTGACAACTAAGTAACCAAGCCGCACCCTGTTCTATACTGTGGTGATGAGTTTGAGGAGCAACCAAAGATAAAGCAGCTAAAGCCCCACTTGTTCCGTAAATATAATTAACTCCCCAACGACCAAACCAGCAACCTTCAGACTCTTGCTCATTTAAAAGATATTTAATAGCACGTTGTTGATTATCGCTATCACTTGCTAGCTGACAACTAGCCAACATTTCTAAAACTCTAGCGGTGACATCAGCTGTATTGGGGTCGATCATGGCTTTCAAGTCACCGTAGGGGACTAAATTCAGCCAATCCTGATCATTGTCGAGGTCAAAAGCAGCCCAACCGCCAGCTTTACACTGCATCGAAGCTACCCAATCTACAGCCCGAAGCATAGCTTGATGTTTGAGTTTTTCGTTCGGAAGTTCAACTTGATTTAGCGCCATAACTACGACAGCAGTATCATCTACATCAGGATAAAAGCGATTGTCAAATTCAAATGCCCATGCACCCGGTTTACCTTGGTGATTTTTTACAGCCCAATCACCGTAGTCGAGAATTTGCTTATTTAACAACCATTCACCCGCCTGCACTAAAGCAGGATGATTTGGTGATAAACCAGAATCAACTAGTCCTCTAATTGCCCAAGCTGTATCCCAAACAGGGGAAACACAAGGCTGGACTCGGTAGGTATCTGTTGTTTCAATCGCAAAGTTATCGACAGCTTGTAATCCTCGCTCTACAATTGGATCGGCTGGGTTGTAATCCAAACAGCGCAAAGCTAGCATCGAATTGAGCATAGCAGGAATAATACCGCCCCAGTCACCTGTAGTTTCTTGGCGCTCTAATATCCATTTTTCGGCAGCTTTGATACCTTCTGCACGAAAAGGAACCAAATTCAAGTTTTCAGCCAGCTTGAAACCAGAGTCAAGGGTAAGAAATATATCTGTCCAGTTACCACTACGAGGTAATTCATACTTGACTTTATCTATGCCTTCTGCATATAGTTCATTTAAATTGATAGCTGGATCAATTGGAAAAACTGGTTTGCGATCGCACACAATTAACAATGGCACAGTGCTTGATCTTGCCCAACTGGACATTTCGTAGATGTTGAAGAAAAAATTTTCACTCAGCAACATTACCCAGGGTGGTAGCGAAGGAATACCTTGCCAGCTGTAGCAACCAATCAGCGCTAGGTGTAACTTTGTAAAAATGCGAGTTTGACTAATGCCGCCTCGCTCTAGAATAAATCTTCTGGCCTTAATCATGGCTGGGTCGCTTGGAGGTACACCCAAGAGCCGCAAGGCCATGTAAGCTTCTACTGATGTACTTAGTTCTCCGCCATCATCGTAAAAAAGCTCCCAGCCACCATGTTCTCCTTGTTGGGAACGCAGATATGCTTCTACTTTGTGTAGAGGTCTGGATTTATCAGTTCCCCAAATTTTATGAAGGAGGACAACCTCCGCAGTGATGGTGACGTTAGATTCTAACTCAGCCCACCAATAGCCTTGAGGGTTTTGAATCGAAAGTAAATATTTCTGGCTAGAAGCGATCGCATCTAGCAATTTTGATGCGGTCACTCTGTCTTGAATTTGCATGAAACACTTCTCACACTACACTAAAAAAAAGGAGTTCGTAGTAAGCACGCTTTGTGCTTAGATCAGGACTAAAGTTCTCACTACAAACTGAATTCGGTAGGGTGCGTTACTTACGTAGCGCACCCTACGAAAATTGTAGGTTATTAAATCCATCATCCTACGGGTTTAAACTCTTAGTGGTATTTTAAATTCAAAATTAGCGATCGCTCTACCTGTTTGCGCTACATTGACAAATGCAAGCACGCGGAGGAACAAGTCATGAAAGCAGTACTAATGACAGCACCCGGAAATCCTGAAGTTCTGCAACTACAAGATGTCACAAATCCTGGTGTTCTTGTTGGTGAAACTGAACTTTTGATACACTTAAGAGCAGCTGGTGTTAACCCCATTGATACCAAACTTCGCAAACGTGGCACTTTCTACCCTGATCAAATGCCTGCTATTTTAGGATGTGACGGTGCGGGTGTAGTTGAAGCAGTCGGTGCTGGGGTCAAAAATTTTAGCGTTGGTGATCAAGTATATTTTTGCAATGGTGGATTAGGAGGACACCAAGGTAATTATGCCGAATATACTACAATAGATGAGCGTTTTGTTGCTCACAAACCCAAATCTGTCTCGTTTGCAGCAGCCGCAGCAGCACCTTTGGTATTAATTACTGCTTGGGAAGCTTTATATGAACGGGGAAGATTAGAACCAGGCGATCGCGTCTTAATTCATGCTGGTGCTGGTGGTGTCGGTCATGTAGCAATTCAGCTTGCTAAACTTAAAGGCGCAGATGTCTGTACAACAGTAAGTTCTCAAGCAAAAGCAGATTTTGTCAAAAAACTCGGTGCAGATAACCCTATTTTCTATAAACAAACAGATTTTGTCCAAGCAGCTTTAGATTGGACTAGTGGCGAAGGTGTAGACTTGGCTTTTGATACTGTTGGTGGAGAAACTTTTCACAAAACCTTTCCATCTGTGCGGATGTATGGCGATATCGTCACGATTTTAGAACCAAATGCTAATACTGTTTGGAAAACAGCAAGAAACCGTAATCTCCGCATTGGTTTAGAATTAATGCTCACACCAATACTGGAAGGTATGGTGGAAGGACAGCAGCACCAAGCAGAAATCTTGGCAGAGTGTGCTAAATATATTGATGCTGGTAAATTGAAGATTCATGTAAGTCATGAGTTGCCTTTAGCAGAAGCAGCAAAAGCCCACCAGTTAATTGAATCTGGCTCGACGACAGGTAAGATTGTTCTGGTGGTTTGACAATATATGTGTACGTATGTAAATTATAGAACAATTTGCACATCTGTGAACAGTTTGAACGTGCCTTGATAGAGGAAACTGTTTCCGAACAAGAACTTGCTGTGGCTTGGATTAGAGCGTACATCGAATCCAAGCCACAGCAACGCAGAGAAATTGCACCAATTGACGAGCCTTGTTACCAATGGTTATTAACACTGAACGTCATCTTAAGTGAAGAGTTACCAGATACCCCAAACCCCTAAACGCTCTAATAGACATTTCCAGAAATTAATTATTCGTTGGCTGAAAACCTTGTAGAGACGTAGCAATGCTACGTCTCTACATTCATTTTCACCAGATGTCTAATGTGGTAGGACATCTACCAAGACACTGATATCGTAATTACAATTACAAGCAATAGCCATACATCAGGAACAAAAGCTCAAGCTATTTCAGTCCAGTTTTATATATGTGTTTCTAAAAAACACCTAATAAAAATCCTGATTCACTCAAGAATTGGGTGATATATAAATGGAGTGATAAATAGATTTATCCTTGGACATTTCTGTTATTTGTCATTAGTGAAACTCTGACTAATGATTATACCTAAGTATTGTTGAATTTATTTGGCACTATTTTTTATGAAAACCACCATTAAAACTTATATTACCACCAAACAATTAAAATTTTTCACTGCTTTGATATTAACTAGCATTTTGTGTGTTGGTAGTAATTTCACATTATTAAAGAGTGCGACTGCTGCTCCCAGAAATATTTTGCCAGAAAAAGTCAATGAAATTTTAGACATAAATCATAAAAGTAGCGGCTTACCTTTACCAGTCGCAAGGGCTGTACTGCAAGATGTCTCGCGCACTCAGGGAGTTTTAGCTAGTCAATTGAAAATTGCTGAATATCATCAACAAACTTGGTCAAATGGTTGCTTAGGACTACCTAAACCAGATGAATTTTGTACCCAAGCTTTGGTTCCTGGTTGGCGGGTAATCGTATCTAACGGCACTCAGAACTGGATTTATCATACTAATAGTAACGGGCGTTCTTTACGTTTAGCCAATTCTGCCAATTTTGCAAATAACCAATCAAAAAATTTACCAACTTCTGTGAAAAATGCTGTTTTAGCTGCTGCATCCAAACTTACAAAATTACCTACTTCTAGAATACGTATTGTTAACTTTAAACAAATTACTACAGATGGCTGTTTAGGTTTACCACGTCCTGATGAAGCTTGTATTGCGATCGCCCAGCAAGCTTGGGAAGTCAACTTGCAAGCAGGAAAACAACTTTTGGTTTATCGCACCAATCGTAATGGTTCTCAAGTCAGAAGGAATAATAATTTGAAACCTGTCCTAATTCCTACTAGTGAGTTACCACCGCTTTTAGAAAGTGGGGTAGTTTTTCGTCAAATTTCTAGTGGTGGTTTTGTTGGTAGAACCTACGAAACTGTTTTATTGGATGATGGACTTTTGATTCGGACTCGGATGGGTGATGCTAATGATTCTGAACGTAGTGTTCGTCGGGTTTCTCTACAAAAGTTACGACACTTTCAGCAATTGCTAGAAGAGAAAGGAGTCAACGAATTTCAGAATCTCACTTATCCTGCGCCTTCCGGTGCAGCTGATTACATCAGTTATACTTTGACTAATAGTAATGGTACGGTTCAATACAACGATATTTCTCAGAATCGCTTACCTGAAAATTTACAAGCTGTAATTGCAGGATGGAATAAACTCCTTAGGAATGTGGATTAAATAAAATACAAAATCTTGATTCGGTAGGTGCGCGAGGAACGTAACGCACCCTACGAAAATTGTAGGTTATTAAATCTATGATCTTTAGAGAAGTGCAAGGGTAATTAAGCTAAAAATTGATCAATTTCATCTTTGAGGCGATAGTATTTTGGCTGGGTGCGTGTAAACATTACTAATATTTTATCCATAGACTTATTCGACCACTTAGTTAATATAAATTATTGTGTAGAGTTTATCTCTCGCGATAGAGTCTCAACTGAACTTGAGATAGAAAAGCTGATAATTAATCATCGTTATAATAAAAATAGATAATTGAGGAATACTAATTATGATCAATCTTATTGCTTGGGTAGTTTTAGGTCTGATAGCGGGGGCTATTGCTAAAGCAATTTACCCTGGTCGTCAAGGTGGTGGGATAGTCGCAACAATACTTTTAGGTATAATTGGTTCTTTGGTTGGAGGAAGCATATTTAATTTATTAAGTACAGGTAATTTGGCTCTTACGGGAGCAACTTTCAGTATTCCAGGATTAATAGTTGCCATCATTGGTGCAATTATTGCTATCTTTATCTGGAGCTTAATTACACGGAGTAGTGCAGTTTAAAAAAGTGTTATGAATATATATTCACTATGGTTAGAACCAAGTTACTTAGGAGCTAACCTTTTTTAATAGCTATGCCTATCTTACTTCTGAAAATTAATTATCAAATAACATAAAAAATTAGCCCTCATAAATTAAATATGAGGGCTATTAGATTAGTTCCTGATCACGGTCTGGTCTGCTCAGAACTATCTTCAGCTAAAACCACGAACTAGATTGCTTCAAAAACTCCTTTTCGTCTGCGGTTGAGGTTCTTCCTAAAATTGCGTTTCGGTGGGGAAAACGCCCAAAACGTTCAATCACTTCCATATGACGAATTGCATACTCAATACAAATAGTACTATCAGGGTCGTCACTAAGTTGTTGAAACAATTTCACTGCTTGACGCTGATGTTCTAAGTTTTCACTGTGTTCAAAAGGTAAATAAATAAACCAACGCTGTACAGGTAGCAATTTTTGGTCGTAGCCTTGAGCAACAGCATGATGAGCTGTTGAAAGTGCTTCCCAGTCAGTAGCAAAGGCTTCTGGAGTATCACGAAACATATTACGAGAGAACTGGTCTAGCAGCAAAATTAATGCTAGACAAGATTCCGGGAATTCCATCCAGTCGTCTAAGTAACCCTCTGCTGCTTTTTGATAATCTTTAACAAACCTAGTTCGCAATTCTTCATCAACTTCTGGTTTCTGACTAAACCAAAAATCTTGTGGTTTTCCGTAACTAGGTTGATCGGCCTTACCAAACCAAAAGTCTAATATTTCTTGTGCCTGTGACATTGATATTACTGAGAATTACAAATAACTTGTCGCATTTTACGCATATTTGTAGGCAATTCAAAATTCATTGCTTGTTGAATAAAAATAGACGGTATAGGGATGTTAGGAGTAGCTTTTACAGTATAGGTTAGCAAAGTGCCATTACCATAATCTTGTAAGTATAACTCGGCGCTGAAGTCGTGAAAAGTACCTTTGTCTAGACGAAATTGCACTCTCTGTCCCAGTTCTTCTATAACGCTTAAGTAAATTTCCACATGGGCTGTGAAAAATAAGAAGGCTTTTTGTGCTGCTTGATACAGACGTTTGGCTTCATCTCGTTTTTGCAAAACCTCACTTTTGGTTATATCAGGAAAATACTGTACCCAACGAGGGTAATCTGTAATTTGTGAAAAGACTTGCGATCGCACTAAGGGTAAATACATCCAAGCAGTCACACAACCACCCCAAGATGTATGTGATCCCGTTTCTGTAAAAATTTCACCTTGTATGATCTTCTGTTGCTTGTCTTGACTCCAAGTCATTGGTAAACCTGTGGTAAATGAGTCTGAAATATAAGACGCAGACATAATCACTCCTCAATCAGTCAATTATTTTTGGAAAAAGGTTAAAGGTGAGCTATTGCGCTCTTGCAGTTTCCTTTTTTTCTTAACTCGACTTTTAGACAAATTCTGGTTTAAAGTTGTAATCACCTCAATTAATTAAGCATATTTGACCAATTCTAGTTCCAACTCAATATATATAATTTCCGGAAATAGTTTTTAGCTCGGCTATTTTGTCAAATTTTCATCAATTTTAAGTAATGTTCATCACGAAATTTTTTAAGCAAAAATACTTAAAAGAATCCCAAAATGCCATACATTTGCCGAAAGTGTTGCTTATTCATGAATAAAATGACCAAAATTAAGATAAAGGTTGAAGTAGTGAGGATGTCCCCTGATGGGAAGCCACTAACTGCGGTAGGTGCGTAGTACTTCAGTATTAATAGATACTCTATATCTAGAGTGTAGCGTAGGCTGAAAAATTAAAAATTAATTTCACATTTCATAATTAATACCAATTTCATATGAAGCTGCACATTATTTTGACCCCTCCCAACCTCCCCGATCTCGCGGGGTGGGGTTCTTTTTATGCATCTTCATAAAGAATTGGTATAACAATTCAATTGTTGAGTTAAGAATCAGTGATATGAGTCAATCTTCTTCTAAATTAAATCGTAGATTAACCCAGCTTGTTGGTGTCATTCTTGGTATTACAATTGCCATTTGGGTATTAAGGGGATTTGGTATACTGACTTTTATCCCTGGAGGAATTCTTTTACTCTTGTTAATGGTAGCGATCGCAATAGGTATTCTCAATCACTTACAAAAAACCTGGTGGCGTTTCTAAAACACGTCAATTAAAAACAAATTATGAGTAGCAGCAATTCAGAACCAATAAGCAAAGGAAACATTCTCGTAGTTGATGACTGCTGGGAACATTTACAAGCTTTATCTGCTACTTTGTCCCAATACGGCTATGCAGTCAGGGGTTTAATAACAGGTTCGATGGTATTAGAAGTAGCAAAATTGGCTTTACCGGATCTGATTTTGCTTGATATCAAAATGCCAGATATGGATGGATATGAAGTTTGTCAACAACTTAAAGCAGATCAAACAACTTGTCATATTCCAGTAATTTTTATCAGTGTCTATCATGATATTTTTGATAAGGTTAAAGCTTTTAAAATTGGCGGTATCGATTACATTACTAAACCTTTTCAAGTCGAAGAAGTTTTAGTACGTGTAGAAAATCAAATTACTATCCAAAAACTCCAACGGCAACTTCAACAACAAAATGAACAGTTGCTGTTAGAAATGCAAGAATGTCAACGCATTGAAGCAGCTCGACAATTGCGTGAACAATATCTCACAGCGCTTTTAGAAGTACAGCATCGATTGTTATTGTTTGATGGTAGCGACAAATGCTATCAAGATATTATGCCAATTCTTGGGACTGCTTCTAAATCAAGTCGCGTCTATGTATTTGAAAATCATCATGCAGATGATGGTAACTTGCTCATGAGTCAACGGACTGAGTGGTGTAGTGAGGGTATTAATCCCGAAATTGATAACCCCATTCTGCAAAATTTACCATATCAGGAATATTTTCCTCGCTGGGCTACTTTACTAGCAAAGGGCAAAATTATTTCTGGGATCGTCGCAGAATTACCCCTATCAGAACGGGCAATTTTAGAACCACAAGGTATACTTTCGATTTTAATTTTGCCAATTATTGCCAGAGGAGAGTTTTTCGGTTTTATTGGATTTGATAACTGTGTAGAATCACACCTTTGGGAAACCTCAGAAGTAGCTTTTTTACAAGCAGCCGCAGGTTCAATTTCTATAGCATACGAACGATATCAATCAGATTTAGAATTACAAAAGCAATTAGAACGTAGTAATCTTCTGAGAAAAATTACAGATAAAATTCGTTCGGAATTAGACACACAAATTATTATCAAAACTGCGATTAAACAAATAGGTGAGGCTTTCGGTGTCAGTCGTACACTTATTCATACTTACGTAGACTTGCCGACTCCTCAAATCCCTATATTAGAAGAATTTTTGGCTCCTGAGTGTACTTCCCTAAGTCATTGCAATATACCTGTAAATGGTAATCTCTACACTCAACAATTATTAGCTCAAGATCAAGCTATTGCAGCTAATAATGTCTATACTGATCCACTGTTAGAAAATGCTCAAGAATTATGTCGGGAATATAATATTAAATCTATACTCGCAGTCCGCACTTCTTATAACGGCCAAGCAAATGGTATGGTTTGTTTACATCAGTGCGATCGCTATCGAAGCTGGAGTCTAGAAGAAATTGAATTATTAGAGTCAATAGCTGCTCAATTGGGAATTGCGATCGCCCAAGCCAAACTACTAGAACAGGAAAAACAAGCCCGGATAGAATTAGAGCAAGAAATTCGCGATCGCCTCAACGCCGAAGCAGCTTTACGACATTCTGAAGCCAAGTTAGCCTCAGCCTTTCGCTCATCTCCTGATCCTATAGCCCTGACCACTTTTCCCGAAGTCCGTTACATTGAAGTTAACGATAGCTTTTGTAGATTTTTTGGCTATTCTCGTTCTCAGGTAATTGGTTGCAACTACCAAGAATTAAATATTTGGGTGAATCAAGAAGAATGTGCCATGCTTACCCAAGTTCTGAGCCATGCAAAAGCAATTCGCAATCATGAGGTTGAGTTCCGTACTGCTAGCGGAGAACTCAAGACAACAATGTTTAGTGCTGAACTAATTGAAATCGACGGACAACAATATTTACTTGGTACAGCTCATGATATTACAGAGCGCAAGCAAGCTGAAAATGAAAGCCGTTTGCTGTTGCTCACAACCCAAGCTATCAGTCGCGCTGTAGATGTAGACAATGCTTTAGCCCTCGTCCTGCGGTTAATCTGTACAACTATCAATTGGAATTTTGGTGAAGCTTGGATACCTGCTGAAAATGATACTGCTTTGCAATATAGATTAGGTTGGTATGGACACCACAATAACTTAGACGAATTTTGCCAATATAGCCAGGTGATCAGACTTGAAAAAGGGATGGGATTACTGAGGCGAGTTTGGCGCAAACAAAAGCCAGAATGGATAGAAGATTTTTCTCAAGTGACAGAATCTGCTTTTGTAGGATTGTCCATGGAAGGAGACGCTACTACTTGTGAAGATACTTCTTGGGTATCTGCGCGATCGCAAATCGGATTAAAAGCTGGTTTTGCTGTCCCAATATTAGCTGGTAATCAAGTAGTGGCCGTGTTGACCTTTTTTAAAAGTAGTTCCCATGCTTTGGATCGCCGTTTGCTGTATTTAGTGGGTGCTGTCGCAGCTCAATTAGGGGCGCTCATTCAACGTAAACAGGTAGAAGCAGCCCATCGTCAAAGCGAAGAACGTCTACAACTAGCACTAGAAGGAAGCGATTTAGGATTATGGGATTGGAATATTAAAGCTAGTAAAGTCTATCGCGACTGGCGATGG
The DNA here is from genome assembly GCA_051172755.1 of Nostochopsis sp. GTDB lineage: Bacteria > Cyanobacteriota > Cyanobacteriia > Cyanobacteriales > Nostocaceae > Pelatocladus. Next base: position 215,506 of record JBMNDX010000003.1, read on the forward strand.
AAGAAAATGCTGGGATACGAACCACACGAAATTACAGATGATTCCCATGTTTTTGCTCAACTGCTGCATCCAGAAGATGTAGAGCCAATTAAATTAGAATTAGATGCCTATTTGCGGGGCGAGAGTCCCGCCTATGAAGTAGAATTTCGCTTGCGTGCTAAATCCGGTGAGTGGAAATGGATACAGTCTCGTGCGCAAGTGTTTGAGCGCGACGAATCGGGAGAACCGCTACGGATGACGGGTACACACAAAGACATCACCGAACATAAAACGCTACAAAGGGAATTAGCCTTACGGGAAGCCCGCCTCAATGCTTTTTTCTCCTGCGCTCCTGTAGGCATGAATATATTAGATGATCAACTGCGATATGTGCAGATCAACGAACTGCTAGCAAATATTAATGGTCATCCCCAAAGCGAGCATATAGGCAAGACTCTTTGGGAGATGGTACCCGAAGTTGCTCCTTTTGTAGTACCAATTTGTGAACAAGTTCTGCAAACTGCGAAACCCATTCTCAACATAGAAGTGAGCGCACCATTAGCTTCGCAGTCTGGTATTATACGGCATTTTTTGACTTCTTACTTCCCCATTTTTGGAGAAGACACTCGCCCTTGTGGTGTGGGTAAAGTTGTGGTAGAAATCACAGATCGTAAACACACTGAACTAGCTTTGCAAGAGAGTCAACGTCGTTACCAAACTTTAGCAGAAGCCTCGCCTGTAGGAATTTTTCACACTGATCATCAGGGCAAGTACCTTTATGTGAATCAGCGTTTTAGCGATATCACCGGGCTTGCTTCCAAAGCTAATTTGGACGAGCGTTGGCATGAAATTATACACGTTGATGACCGCGATCGCGTCTTTGCTCAATGGCAAGCAACGATATCAGCGAAAAAGTCTTTTTATTCAGAGTATCGCTTTGTACACGCCAATGGTAGGGTGATTTGGGTTATAGGTCAAGCCTTACCAGAATTTGGAGATGATGGTGAGTTTAAAGGCTACATTGGCACAGTCACAGATATTACTGAACTTAAACTTGCCGAAGATGCCTTGCGTGAAAGTGCAGACAGAGAAAAAGCCATCACCCAAGTAATTCAGAGAATGCGGCAGACATTGGATTTGGCAACTATTTTTACTGCCACTACTCAAGAATTACGGCAAGTACTGAACTGCGATCGTGTCGTGGTGTATCGCTTCAACTCTGACTGGAGTGGGGAATTTGTCGCCGAGTCAGTCGGGAGTGCTTGGGTATCGCTCATCGAACAACACCAAAATGAACCCGATCTCACAGAAAATAGTCTCCAAAGCGAACGCTGTACAGTCAGAAGCCTCAGTAGTGGAGATAACCAAGTACTTGATACTTATCTCCAACAAACCCAAGGCGGTGCATACACCAGAGGTGGAAGTTTCCTGTGTGTACCAGATATTTATACAGCTGGTTTTAATCCTTGTTACATCGATCTGTTAGAACGCTTTCAAGCCAGAGCCTACATTACAGTTCCGATCTTTTGTGGTAATCAACTTTGGGGACTACTAGCTAGTTATCAAAATTCTACTTCCCGACACTGGAAACAAGGAGAAATCAACATTGCTGTGCAAATTGGTAATCAATTGGGAGTTGCTTTGCAGCAAGCAGAATTACTAGCACAGACTCAACAGCAATCAAGCGCACTCCAAAAAGCTGCGATCGCTGCTGATGCTGCAAACCGTGCCAAAAGTGAATTTCTTGCCAACATGAGCCATGAATTACGCACCCCACTGAATGCAATCCTTGGCTTTACTCAAGTCATGAGTCGTGACAGGACTCTCTCCAGTGAAAACAAACAGAACCTAGCAATTATCAATCGTGCTGGCGAACACCTGCTTAACCTAATTAACGACATTCTGGAAATGTCTAAAATCGAAGCCGGTAGAACCACATTAACTTTGTCTAGCTTCGATTTAATTTATCTGTTGGACAATCTCCAAGAAATGTTGCAGATCCGTGCTGTAGCCAAAGGCTTAGAACTGGTATTTGAATATGCACCCGAAATTCCCAGATATGTAAGAACCGACTCTAGTAAACTTCGACAAATATTACTCAATGTCTTAGGAAATGCCATTAAATTTACTGAGACTGGTAGTGTGAAGCTACGCGTTCTGCTCAGAAATAGGGAGAAATATTTCACCCTACCACCTCATCACAACAGACCCCTTCTCTGCTTTGAAGTCATCGACACCGGAGCTGGTATTTTAGCAGAAGAAATTGACTTACTTTTTCAAGCTTTTGGACAAACTGAAACAGGTAGAAAATCACAACAAGGAACAGGGTTAGGTTTAGCAATTAGCCGCAAATACGTACAGCTGATGGGAGGTGAGATCAACGTCAGTAGTACTGTGGGAGTAGGAAGTGTATTTTCCTTTTATATTCCGATTGATATTGCTTCTGTTGATGAAATTCAAACCACTGCTTCTGTTTTTCAGCAAGTCATTGGTTTAGCACCTGATGAACCGGAATACCGTATTTTGGTAGTTGATGACGCTAATGATAGTCGTTTACTAGTAGTAAAATTACTGAAATCTATTGGTTTTTCAGTCAGAGAAGCTACAAATGGTAAAGAAGCCATCTCTGTTTGGGAATTCTGGAAACCAAATCTCATTTTCATGGATATGCGGATGCCGATCATGGATGGTTACGAAGCCACTAGGGAAATTAAAGGGAGGGAAACAGACGCGGGAAAGGAACGCGGGGACATCGGGAACATCGGGAATATACATGAAACAATCTCCACGTCTTCTTCGCATACCGTCATTATCGCCCTTACTGCTAATGCTTTTGAGGAACAACGACAAGCAATGATCTCAGCTGGGTGTGATGATTTTATCAAAAAACCCTTTCGCGAAAAACTATTACTAGAAAAACTCGCCCAATATCTGGGAGTGAGATATCTTTTTCATGAAGAGAATCAAGAAGAAATATCACAAAACAAAACAAATACAATTTTAAATTCCATCGATATGGTTGCTCTATTGTCAGAAATGCCAAGTGAGTGGTTGACACAGGTGCATTATGCCGCAGCTCAATGCAGTGATAACTTGATTATAGAGTTAGTTAAGCAAATCCCTTCTGACAAATCTTTACTGAGTAATTTCCTCACCGATTTAGTTGAAAACTTTCGATTTGATAAAATTATGGAATTAGTTAATGCAGCCAATAGTTAATAAACTAAGTACAAAATTGCATAAAATCATAGCGAAATTTGGGCATCAAGACTCAGCGCCCCTCTGCGTTTACCTTTGCGTTCCTCTGCGTTGAAAATTGCCACGAATTAGCGACTTCCAGAAAAATCTTGGTTGTGCGATCGCTCCTACCCGTCTCAGGAGATACTAAAATGTGAAAATTTAATCCACAATGAGTTTATGAGTAAATTCTTACCTAAAGTTGAGCAACTTATGCAATATTACCGTAGCGTGGTAGTATTATGCTTATTATTCCTGGTTCTTGCTTGGTCTTTACCAGCGCAAGCTGCTAATCGCGTTAACCCGCAACTCGAAGAACAAGTCTTAGAAGTTATCCGTAAACACCCAGAAGTAATTATCGAATCTGTTCAGGCTTATCAACAGCAAAAAGAACAGAAATTAGATAAAGTACGACAAGCATTTTTAGAGGATTTAAAAACCAATCCTCAAGCAGTAATTGCTGATTCTCCCACAATTGGATCAAATGAATCAAAAACTATATTAGTAGAGTTTTCTGATTTTCAATGTCCTTACTGTGCTGAGGCTCATCAAACTTTAAAAAAACTGATAGCAAAGCATCAAAAAAATGTTAACTTTGTTTACAAGTACTATCCTTTAACTCCAATACATGCTGAAGCAATGCCAGCTGCAAAAGCCGCTTGGGCAGCACAACAACAGGGTAAGTTTTGGGAATATCAAGATGCGTTATTTACTAATCAAGATAAACTAGGTGAATCTTTGTATGTAAATATTGCTAAAAAGCTGAATTTAAATTTAGCAAAATTCGACCAAGATAGAGGGATTGCTAATACTGCCATTGAGAAAGATATAGAATTAGCCCAAAAATTAAGGCTTTCTGGTACACCATCTTTTCTTATTAGCAGCGAAAATGTTTCTGGTGCTATACAGATATCTGATCTAGAAAATATTTTAGCTAATGCCAAGTAGTTGTCAAACAATTTTGTGTAATTAATTTTGTTTAACTACTTAGACCAGCCGAATGTGGGCTATCTGTGATCAAGAACTGATAAAGTACGTAGCGAAAGGAAAATTGCGGCTTGTCATCTTTAGATACCCCTAGCGGTTGAATTTACTTGCAAAAGTAGCCGTAAAATAAATTTCCGGCTTTCTATAATTCAACCCGTTTTAACGGGTTTGTGTTTTGAGCCTGAACTTTAGTTCCAGGTTAAAAAGCCGTGATCGAGGAGTTGAGCAGAATCGGATTTAACATGAAGCGTAAACATCTAGTATCTTTTCACCACACCTCTTTAATTAGTCTGACTCTCATTTCTAGTTTCATTGCACCTTACGCTGTGGTTGCTACACCACTCAAAACACCCGACAAAACAGTAAACTGTGACATTCTTGTTGTCGGTGGTGGACTTTCTGGTGCTGCAACTGCTTATGAAGGTTTACTAGCTGGGAGAACGGTTTGTCTGACTGAAATTACCGATTGGTTGGGAGGACAAATTTCTGCTCAAGGAACTTCTGCACTTGACGAACGACCAACCCAACGAGCAAAGTTATACTACTCTCGCGGTTACTTAGAACTGCGAAAACGAATTGAACGTAAATACGGCAAACTCAACCCTGGTAATTGCTGGGTGAGTGATTCCTGTTTTATGCCCAAAGATGGACATCAAATCTTGAGTTCCATGCTCAAAGATGCAGCAAAACAGGGAAAAGGCAAATTGCAGTGGTTCCCAAATACAGTCATTAAGGAATTAGATATTAGTTCTGACGGGAAAATCATTAATAATGCGATCGCCATCCAACATAAACCAGCACCCAATGCTCCCCCACTCAATACTTTTACCTTATCTCAAAGCATTGAAGACGCTTACACCTATCAAAACTCTTCTCGCTTCACCAAAACTATTATCCGTTTAGCTCCTAAACAAGCACAAAAAGGCAATATCCCTAACTGGTATATTGTAGATGCCAGTGAAACTGGAGAAATAATTGGCCTTGCAGATGTTCCCTACCGTCTAGGCATTGATGCACGTTCTTATTTAGAGCCTTCATCTTCCAGTGCAACTAACGATCCTTATTGCACTCAAGGCTTTACTTACACGTTTGCAATGGAGGCAACCAAACAACCTCAACCGCAAACCATGCCTCCATTTTACATGCAGTATTCGCCCTATTACAGTTATGAATTGTCGCGACTAGCAAGCTTTCCTTTAGTATTTACTTACCGTCGCATTTCGAGTTCTAGAAAAGGCGAAGAAACGAAATTTGGTGGTATAACTTTTACGGCTCCCACGACCGGAGATATCTCCATGCAAAACTGGACTTGGGGTAATGACTACCGTCCTGGAACCGCCAAAGACAACCTGATTTATACTCGCGAGCAACTCAAAGCCACCGGACAGCTAAAGCCAGGTGGTTGGATGGGTGGACTGCGAGTAGAAACCTTACGTAAAGGTGAGGAAAATGCCCTTGGTTTTTATTACTGGTTGACAGCAGGGACTACAGATTCCCAATTAGGGAATGGCGTCAAGCAACAACATACAAACAATCGCTTTCTTTCCGGGTTAAATTCCCCCATGGGAACAGCACACGGTTTGTCAAAATACCCCTATATGCGCGAAGGAAGAAGGATCATTGGTCGTCCTAGTTGGGGTGCGCCTCAAGGCTTTAGTATTTGGGAAGTTGATATTTCTCGTCGTAAGTACGATGATCCCTATTATCGGGAGGTGCTTTCACCTGCTGAATATCGTCGTTTACAAGCAACTCTGGCAGGTTTAGAAGCTTTATCAGTCCTTTCAGGTCAAAAGCGTCCAGAAAACGTGGCGCGACGCACTCGTTCTACGGTTTTTTCTGATGGAGTTGGTATTGGACACTATGCGATCGACTTCCATCCTTGTATGGTTAAAAGTCCACCAGAAGCACCCGGAAATCAAGAACGTCCAGGAGAAAGACGTGGTGCAGGTCAAGCTTATCCCTTCCAAATAGCTCTGCGGGCCATGATCCCTCAAAAAATTGATAATTTACTAGTAGGGGGTAAAAGTATTGCTACCAGTCACATTGCAGCAGCAGCTTACAGAGTACACTCCTTTGAATGGTCTGCTGGCGCTGCGACGGGAACAACAGTAGCTTTCGCTTTGAAAAACAACATTGCACCCTACCAACTTGTAGATGATTTGCCCAAATCAGAACCGCAATTATTAAAATTGCAACAATTACTCAAGAAAAACGGCAACCCCACCGCTTTCCCTGATACCTCAATTTTTAATCAAAATTGGGAAGATTGGAAGTAGTCATTGGTTAGTTGTTAGTTGTTGGTTGTTGGTTGTTGGTTGTTGGTTGTTATTTGTTGGTTGTTGGTTGTTAGTTGTTGGTTGTTGGTTGTTGGTTGTTGGTTGTTGGTTGTTGGTTGTTAGTTGTTGGTTGTTGGTTGTTGGTTGTTAGTTGTTAGTTGTTAGTTGTTAGTTGGGTGCAAAGCTTAATATCCTTACAGTAGTTGGTGCTTGGATATTTTCTACTAAGCTGATATGCATTTAAACTGGGATTTTTGAGAGCTACACTCCTTGCTGTGTCGAGATTGCTCGCTCGATTTAAATGCTGAACAGCTTATCCACTATCCACTAACTATTAAGTAAGTCGGCACGATAAAACCGATGTATGTTGAGTTTTGTAAAAACTGTGTAATGACCTATTTTGACGGCTTTCGTTGGCTTTATATTTCGTTACATAGCTCGATTTTTTAACGCCGACTTACTTACCGATAGACTAAACTGTTAGTTGTAGTATAGTTTTGTAAAGACCTTTTGGTTAATTATTTTTATGATTACCAGACTTTCAGCAGCTGTTTACGGAATGGCAGCAACACCAACTATAGCTCCTGAACGGTCAACTCAAGTTACCCGCAAGACCTATCCAAATTACAAAGTCATTGTTTTAAACGATGATTTTAATACTTTTCAGCACGTTGCTGAGTGCTTGGTAAAGTACATTCCGGGAATGACTAGCGATCGCGCTTGGGATCTCACCAATCAAGTACACTACGAAGGTCAAGCCATTGTTTGGACTGGACCGCAAGAACCAGCTGAACTTTACCATCAGCAATTACGTCGAGCTGGTTTAACAATGGCTCCTCTAGAAGCAACGTAAAATTTATGACTAAACCCACCCCAGACACCCGTAAAGCAACACCTGTTAAAGATGGTAGATTAGTTTGGAATCACTCAACTCATATTCCTGGACTTATTCCCATCCTAGAACGTCTCTGCAAACTAGATGGAATCCAAACCGTCACACCCGGACAAATTGGACGGGTAAGAGGTCATAGTCCAAAGTTGCAATTGCGTGTATCTGTACCTATTCGTGGTGGGTTTAAATTAATTGCACGTTACGGGAAAACTGTACAAGAAGTATTTATTTTAACCACTCTCCCTCAGCAACAACTCGAAGAAGCGATCGCAACCACAATCCAAAAGTAGTAATTGGTAATTGGTAATTGGTAATTGGTAATTGGTAATTGGTAATTGGTAATTGGTAATTGGTAATTGGTAATTGGTAATTGGTAATTGGTAATTGGTAATTGGTAATTGGTAATTGGTAATTGTTTTATTCCCTAAGCTGTTCAGCATTTAAATCGAGCGAGCAATCTCGACACAGCAAGGAGTGTAGGTCTCGAAAATCCCAGTTTAAATGCACATCAGCTTATTCCCCTAATTGTGCAAACAACTTTGACAAAATCACGTTAGAAAATAAAAATCCATCGGGATCGCTTAAACGCAACCTTTCTCCCTCAAGTTTAATCCAGCCTTTTTGGAAGTACTGCTGTAAACATTTCTCAATCTCTTCTATTTTCTTTTCTCCAAACTGTTCTACTAGCACTGCTAAATTTACGCCTTCTGCTAAACGTAACCCTAGCATTAAGGTTTCTAACAAAATCTCATCTGCTGAGGTTACTTCACAATCAATTACACAACCAGCTTCTACCCACTGGTAATATTCTTTGGTTTTACGTGGACGGGTAAATCTTTTCCCTGCGACATAACTAGCCGCACCCATACCAAAGCCATAATAAGAGCGATTTTGCCAGTAAACTCGATTATGCCGACATTGGTGTCCGACTTTGGCATAGTTGGAAATTTCATAATGTTCATAACCTGCACCAGTTAAGATTTGCTGCGCTATCTGGTACATTTTGACTGTGGTTTCATCTGTTGGTAGGGGATGAGTACCCCCTTTGTAGTAACGACCAAAGGCTGTTCCTGGTTCTATAGTCAGGTCATATATAGATATATGTGTTGGTGCTATAGCAATTGCTTTTTCTAGTGACTCTTGCCACTTATCCAAAGTTTGATGTGGTAATCCTGAAATTAAGTCTATGCTAAATTCAGGAAATTCTACCTGCGAGATTAAGTCTAGGGCTTTGTAAATATCAGTCACAGAATGCGATCGCCCACAAGCTTGCAATAAATCTGCATCAAAAGCTTGTATACCCAAACTGAGACGGTTAACGCCTGCACTACAATAGCCTTGAATGTGTGCTAAATCAAACGTACCTGGGTCTATTTCCATCGAAATTTCTACCCCAGCAGCAATATCAAACTTTTGTTCTAACGCCAATAATATATGTTGCAATTGCTTCACAGATAAAAGCGAGGGAGTACCGCCACCAAAGAAGATTGTCTGTAAAGATTGCCTAAAAACAGGAGCAATGGCAATTTCTTGACAGAGAATGTCTACGTATTGAGAAATGCCGTTAGATGTTTCACCACGCAAGCGATCGCCTACAACATAGATCGGAAAATCACAGTAAAAACATCGGCGTCTGCAAAAAGGAATATGTACGTAGACAGAGGTTGGAATGTCTGAAGATATATCTTTTTGTACCATTTTAAGTAAAAATTAAAATAAGATTATTAAAACTACAAAATATGAAAATTAAGAAGTTAAGTAAAACACAGAAGACAAGAAGATATCAGGCAAAGGGGAAAATCCGTACTGGTATTAGTCTTGGAATTAGCATTTTATGTTAATTTTTTCTAGTTATTTATTAACAAATTTTTATCATTTCTAAGTAAAAAAGATGGCAATAATAGAGCATAAAAATCTTTAGTTATAATAATTGCAGATGTTGTCAGTCTCAAACTCTAGTATGAGCGTAAATATATTAAATCGCTCCTAGCGATGAGATAAAAAATACTTCACCTATCAATTAAACCTGTTGCAGGAAATTAGCACTATTATGCTTGATGCAATTATTATATTCTCATTCATCCTAGCAGCCGCAGGGGTAGGTTTCTACAGTATCGAATTGCTACCAAATGGAGCACTAGATCGGGTAACAAACATAGAAGCTCTACGCTTAGTTTTTGCTGCTTTTGCTGCTATCCTTGGTGGTGCAGTTGGACTCAGATTTCAGACAGCCTATCGCCGCCTAGAAAGCCAAGTGCGGGAAATGCCATTTGAAATCATCTTAACCCGTGCGATCGGTCTGGTCATTGGGTTATTGATCGCTAATCTCATGCTAGCACCTCTGTTTTTGCTGCCAATTCCCACCGATTTTAGCTTTATTAAGCCATTGGTAGCAGTTGTTGGTAGTATCGTGCTGGCATATACTGGCATGAATCTCGCCGATACCCACGGACGTGGTTTGTTGCGCTTGATTAATCCCAACACTGTAGAAACAATGGTGGTAGAAGGAACACTAAAACCAGCTAGCACCAAAGTTTTAGACACCAGCTGCATTATTGATGGTCGGATTGAAACACTTCTAGAAACTGGCTTTTTGGAAGGACAGTTGCTTGTACCGCAATTTGTCTTGCAAGAACTGCAACAAGTAGCAGATGCAAGCAAAGATCAAAAACGCGTACGGGGAAGACGGGGATTAGAAATTCTCAACCGAATTAAAACAGTTTACCCTGATCGCATTTTGATTAACTCAATAGACTACGACGATATCACAACCGTAGATGCTAAGTTAGTCCGGTTTGCCCAAGAAATCAATGGCACACTCCTAACAAATGACTACAACCTATCTAAAGTAGCAAGTGTTCAAAAAGTCCCTGTTTTAAACGTTAACGATTTAGTTAATGCTGTACGTCCAACTTACTTACCAGGGGATAACATTGACCTGAAGATTCTCAAAGAAGGTAAAGAACCCAGTCAAGGAATTGGCTACCTAGACGATGGCACAATGGTCGTCGTCGAAGAAGGTAGTAATTATGTAGGTGGTGAATTGCGGGTAGTCGTCACCAGCGCCCTGCAAACATCCGCAGGAAGAATGATCTTTGCCAAACCCCAAGCCTCTGCATTAGCATGAGCAAAATGTCAAGTTCTAATTTACGAATTATGGCCGATGCACCCAAGTTGCATCGGTTGTTTTTTGGTCAATTGATCAATATATACAAGTTGCACAGCAGCAACTGTGGTATAAACTTTCTATTGCTAAATAAATAAAATTAAAAATCAAAAATCAAAAATCAAAAATCAAAAATCAAAAATTAATAAAAATGAAAAATATAAAATACATTTATTTAATAGCTATTAGTAGCATATTAGTAGGTATTACCAACTATCAAGGAGCAAAAGTAATAGCATTACCACCGCCAGAAGATATACCAGAAGAAATATTACGGACAGAAATTATATTAGCAGCGCGATCGCCCATTGACGGCAAACCTCTATCTGCTGCTGAGTATGCACAACTGCAAGCCCAATTGCAACAAGCCCCACCACCAAAACTAAGTCCTAAGATTAGAGACAATATTTTTTTGTTGAGACTGCGTAAAGTCTTATTCCAGCTTTTCCCCTTTTTGGATACATTGTTTTAGTCAATGGTCAATGGTCATTAGTCATTAGTTTCCCCCTTGTCTCCCAGTTCTAATACTACCTAATCCCCATACTCTGCGAGAAGCCGCTTGCGCGTAAGCGTCTCTGTAAGGAGAATCCCTGATCCCCAATCCCCCAATTTACGATCACATCAAGACAAAATTGCAAATAAATGTAAAGAATAATATATAGAAGTTAAAAAAGCAGATTTACTTAGCCACTTTATTCAACCAACGTAGGTAGCTCCATGTCAATGACGATGATTGCCCCCGAACAAGTAAACCGTATCGTTTGGAATCAGCATCAAGATCCTTTTGAAATATTGGGTTCCCATCTTGTAGAAGCAAATGGCAAAACTGTTTGGGCTGTGCGAGCTTACCTACCCAATGCTAGTGAGGCCTGGGTGCTTCTTCCCGAAGAAAGAAAAGAATACCCAATGCAAAGCGTTCATGATCCTCATTTTTTTGAATGCGCGATCGAAACAAAAGAATTAGCAAACTACCAGCTCAAAATCAAAGAAGGAGAACACGAACGAGTCATCTATGATCCTTATGCCTTCCGTTCTCCCCGTTTGACTGACTTTGATCTACACTTGTTTGCTGAAGGAAACCATCACCGGATTTACGAAAAATTGGGAGCGCACCCAACAGAAGTCAATGGCATTAAAGGGGTTTATTTTGCTATTTGGGCGCCCAATGCTCGCAACGTCTCAGTTATGGGCGATTTCAACAAGTGGGATGGACGCCAACATCAGATGCGTAAAGGACAAACTGGAGTTTGGGAATTATTTATTCCTGAAGTTGGAGTTGGAGAGAATTACAAATATGAAATCAAAAATATAGAAGGTCATATTTACGAAAAATCTGATCCCTACGGTTTCCAACAAGAACCCCGTCCCAAAACAGCTTCGATTGTCAGTGATTTAGATAGCTATCACTGGAACGACGAAGACTGGATGGAAAAGCGGCGTCACACCGATCCCCTGACTCAACCCATCTCAGTTTACGAAGTACATATAGGTTCTTGGTTACACGGGTCTAGTGCGGAACCACCAAAACTCCCGAATGGAGAAACAGAGCCAGTAGTTGCTGTTTCCGAACTCAATACTGCTGCGCGTTTTCTGACTTATCGAGAATTAGCAGACAGGTTGATCCCCTACATCAAAGATTTAGGCTACACTCACATAGAATTATTGCCGATCGCAGAACATCCCTTTGATGGTTCTTGGGGTTATCAAGTCACAGGCTATTACGCTCCCACTTCCCGTTATGGTAGCCCAGATGATTTTATGTATTTTGTTGACCAGTGCCACAAAAACGATATTGGCGTCATTGTAGATTGGGTTCCTGGTCACTTCCCCAAAGATGGTCATGGTTTAGCTTTCTTTGATGGTACTCACCTTTATGAACATGCCGACCCCCGCAAAGGTGAACATAAAGAATGGGGAACTTTGGTATTTAACTACTCACGCAACGAAGTCCGCAATTTCTTAGTCGCAAACGCTCTGTTTTGGTTTGACAAATACCACATTGACGGGATTCGCGTTGATGCGGTTGCTTCTATGCTTTACCTTGATTATTGCCGTAAACAAGGCGAATGGCTTCCCAATGAATATGGAGGTAGAGAAAACCTAGAAGCAGCTGATTTTTTGCGTCAGGTTAACCACCTAATCTTTAGCTATTTTCCTGGAGTTGTCTCTGTCGCTGAAGAATCTACAGCTTGGCCGATGGTATCTTGGCCTACCTACACTGGTGGCTTGGGCTTTAACTTAAAGTGGAACATGGGCTGGATGCACGACATGCTGGATTATTTCAGCATGGACCCCTGGTTCCGTCAGTTCCACCAAAACAACATCACCTTTAGTATGTGGTATCACCACAGCGAAAACTTCATGCTTGCACTGTCTCACGATGAAGTTGTGCATGGTAAGAGCAACATCATCGGCAAAATGCCAGGTGACAGATGGCAGAAATTTGCCAACGCGCGTTGTTTGTTCGCCTATATGTTTGCTCACCCAGGTAAGAAAACCATGTTTATGAGCATGGAGTTTGGGCAGTGGAGTGAGTGGAATGTGTGGGCTGATTTAGAATGGCATTTGTTGCAGCACGAGCCGCACCATCAGCTCAAAGACTTTTTCAAGGAGCTAAACCATCTCTACCGCAGTGAACCAGCTTTGTATACCCTAGATTTTGCGAGGGAAGGGTTTGAGTGGATTGATTGTAGCGATAATCGTCACAGCGTCGTGTCTTTTATCCGCACAGACAAAGATTCTGAAGATTTTGTAATTGTGGTTTGCAACTTCACCCCCCAACCCCATTCCCACTACCGTATTGGTGTACCAACACCAGGATTTTATACCGAATTATTCAATAGTGATGCGCGTAAATACGGTGGTAGCAACATGGGTAATTTAGGTGGTAAATGGACTGATAATTGGTCAATGCACAATCGGGCTTATTCGCTGGATTTATGTTTACCACCCTTGGGTGTGTTGATTCTCAAGTTAGATAAGGATAAGACGGCTGAGGTGATGGAGTCTCAACAATAGACTTTTTGTAGAAGTCGCAAAAGAGCGAAAGGTTTCCTCTCATCTTATCTTGCACCTAACCCTGGCTACGGTGTACACACAAGTCGAAAAATATAACTTTACATTGGTTTGAATTTGCTAAGGTGCGTTATGGACAGAACGTCCTAACGCATCGAAAACCACCGGATGGTGCGTTATGCTGCGCGACGACGACACACCCTACAAAACAAAAGATACTCTTTCTACCAAGCTGCATAAAACCATGGAAAGAATAGTTAACCTACACATTGAAAAACTACCAGAAGGGGTTTATCTAGCAACATCAGATGAAATTCAAGGTTTAGTTGCTCAAGGACGCACAGTTGCTGAAACTTTAGAAATTGCTCGTGATGTAGCACGTAAATTACTAGAAGCACAATCCCAGAATCAAGAGTCAGATGATTTACAACCAATAGCTGACCAGTTTAACTATCCTTTAGTTGTGGGACAGTAGTCAATTTATGGGTAGATTAGCTGGGTTTAGTTACAGACAGATTATTAAAATTCTGAAATCTTTCGGCTTTGTTTTTCATCGTCAAGCAGCAGGAAGTCATGAAATCTGGTTTAATCCAGAAACAAATCGATATACTACTATTCCCAACCATTCTGGTGATATGCCAGAAGGAACATTACGTGCGATTCTAAAGCAAGCTGGTATTAGTCCAGATGAATTTTTTGAACGTTCCTAGTGTTGTGAGTCATGAGAGCAACGCCTTAGTAATAATAAAGTTTGCTTGGTAAATTTAAATTTCCTTTTTCGTCAAAAACATTATCAAGATTTAAACCAAAAAAATTTACATAACGTTTTATAAAATACTCTATTACTAATTTTGAATTTTCAGTTTTATTAATAACTTTACTATATTTTAGTAAGTTTAAATTGACCGGAGAACCGAATTCATAACCCATAAAATATTTTCTACCTGAACACAAAATTGAATTAGCAGTATTAGTAATGGTAGCAGTTAATAACATATCATTAAACGGTAAATGCATATGCCAGATATTTATTAAACCACCTATTTGAGATCTAAAGCTTTTGGCTATGTCTTCATAGAGTAGAATTCTTGTTGAAGGATGATGTGGTAAATTAAGTATTTTGACATCTTTCATTTTCATGTTTTTTCTTCGCCTTCTTTGTATTTTTGTGTTTCAAACAAAAAATAGTTTAAAAAAACAGCCACCTCCACAAGGGAAGCAGCTGTTTTTTAATTTAGGTGATTACAGAATTTTAGTAATCAAAGTCGCCGCCCATACCAGCGCCAGCACCAGCAGGAGCGCTATCTTTTGGCTCAGGTTTGTCAACAACGATACATTCGGTTGTCAACACCATACCAGCGATCGAAGCTGCGTTTTGTAGTGCAGAACGGGTCACTTTCGCAGGATCAACAATACCAGCAGCCAACAGATCAACGAACTCATTGGTAGCTGCGTTAAAGCCAACGTTGAATTCTTTCTCTTTGACTCGTTCAGCGATGACAGCACCATTCTGACCAGCGTTTTCCGCAATTCTCTTCAGAGGAGCAGGTAAAGCGCGAGCAACAATCAGCGCACCAGTCAACTCTTCATCTTTGAGATTACCATTTGCCCACTCTTCCAACTGAGGGCTGAGGTGAGCCAGAGTTGTACCACCACCAGGAACGATACCTTCTTCTACCGCAGCTTTGGTCGCATTGATAGCGTCTTCTAAGCGGAGTTTCTTGTCTTTCATTTCGGTTTCGGTAGCAGCGCCAACTTTCACAACTGCTACACCACCCGACAACTTAGCCAAGCGCTCTTGTAATTTTTCTTTGTCGTAGGAAGATTCAGTTTCGTCCATTTGACGACGAATCTGTTCGCAACGAGCTTTCACAGCTTGCTCGTTTCCTTCAGCAACGATGGTGGTGTTGTCTTTGGTGATGGTGATGCGGCGAGCTTTACCCAGAGCATCTAGCTTGGTACTTTCTAGCTTCAGACCAGCATCTTCGGTAATCAATTGACCACCAGTGAGGATGGCGATGTCTTCCAACATTGCTTTGCGGCGATCGCCAAAACCAGGAGCCTTCACAGCAGCTACGTTGAGTACACCACGCAGGCGGTTGACAACCAAGGTTGCTAGAGCTTCTTTTTCGATGTCTTCGGCAATAATTATCAAAGGACGACCAGCGCGAGCCACTTGCTCAA
This sequence comes from Nostochopsis sp., assembly GCA_051172755.1. Taxonomy (GTDB): domain Bacteria; phylum Cyanobacteriota; class Cyanobacteriia; order Cyanobacteriales; family Nostocaceae; genus Pelatocladus. The sequence continues at coordinate 231,242 of JBMNDX010000003.1, forward strand.
GTACAGGTACGAGGTCTTGTACCAAAGCAATTTTCTTGTCGGTGAGCAACAAGAAAGGCTCATCGAAAATGGCTTCCATCCGCTCAGGGTCGGTGGCAAAGTAGGGAGAGATATAGCCTTTGTCAAAGCGCATCCCTTCAGTGATTTCCAATTCGGTGGTCATAGATTTCCCTTCTTCTAGGGAAATTACGCCTTCCTTACCAACTTTGTCCATAGCTTCGGCTATCATCTGACCGACTTCTTCGTCGTTACCGGCAGATATTGCACCAACTTGAGCGATCGCCTTGGAATCTTCAACAGGACGAGCGTGTTCTTTGATTTTTTCTACCAAGAAGTTGATAGCTTTATCAATACCGCGCTTCAACATAATGGCATTTGCACCAGCTGCAACGTTACGCAACCCTTCCTTAACCATTGCGTGGGCCAAAACGGTAGCAGTGGTGGTTCCATCACCAGCAGCATCGTTAGTTTTAGAAGCAGCTTGACGAATCAAAGAAACGCCAGTGTTTTCTACGTGGTCTTCTAATTCAATTTCTTTAGCAATAGTTACACCGTCATTGATGATTTGAGGTGCGCCAAATTTTTTCTCTAGTACTACGTTACGACCTTTGGGACCGAGGGTGACAGCCACAGCCTCAGTTAGAATATCCATCCCTCTTTCTAGGGCGCGACGAGCGTTTTCGTTGTAGATAATGCGCTTTGCCATAATTTCCTAGTAGTCCTTTGTCATTTGTTGATTTGTCATTTGTCTTTTGTCTTACCCTGTGGGTAGACACGGAGTGGCTTGTTGTTGTTAGCCGCTAGCGCGTCTATGTCATTTGTCATTTTTAATAAACTAATGACCAATGACCAATGACCAATCACTAAGAAACAATCGCTAAAATGTCTTTTTCAGAAAGTAGTACGTACTCGTCGGTTCCTAGCTTGATATCAGTACCAGCATATTTCGAGTAGAGAACTTTACTCCCTACTTTCACATCCAATGCTTGACGGGAACCATCATCTTTAATTTTGCCGTCACCAACCGCAACAACTTCCCCAACTTGGGGCTTTTCTTTGGCGGTGTCGGGTAAATACAGACCACCGGCGGTCTTTTCTTCAGAGGCGCTCACTTTTACAAATACGCGATCGCCTAAAGGTTTTACAGTAGAAACGCTTAGAGATAAAGCTGCCATACAAAAATTTCTCCAGAGTTAGCACTCTCAACTCCTGAGTGCTAATTTAGCGAATGATTGTATGCAATAGCAATATTTCGGGTTGTACGGGTTCCCGAACTTTTGGAGATTAGGGATTGGGGACAAGATATAAAATTTTCCACTATCCCTACTCCCTACTCCCTACTCCCTGCTCCCTGCTCCCCAATTTAAGTAACGAATAGTTATATATGGTCAACTTTATTTGCAAAGCTTGGAATTTGTTATAGAACAGAAATCAGAAAGCGTGAGATGGGTAACAAGATAGTGATCCAGTTCAGTCATAAAATACAGAAAGCAACTGTACCAACTGAAAATAAAGCCCTAAATAAGTCTATAGAAACTTTAGGACTAACAAAAATTCTGCGACATGTTTTTATCTGCACCGATCAAACATTTCCTAAATGTTGTTCCAAGCAAGCAAATCTGGAAGCATGGGAATACTTAAAAAAGCGTTTGAAGGAGCTGGGGTTGGATGTTCCTCAACAAGATCGTCCTAGTTGCATATTCCGAACCAAAGCTAATTGCTTGCGAGTTTGTTGCTCTGGGCCGATAATGGTGGTTTACCCGGATGGTGTCTGGTATCGCCAAGCAACCCCGGAAGTCATCGAGCGGATTATCCAGGAACATTTAATTGGAAATAAGGTTGTGGAAGAATATGCTTTTTTAGTTCATCCTCTGTCAGAAACCTCTGTGGTTGCTGATTCTCAGCTGGATAGAAGCTTAACATCCGAGGGATATAGTGAAGTGGTCAGTTATAAAAGTGCGGGTTAAGTGTTTACCAGGAGCATCTTGGAACTAGTGAAGTTTGATAATCTATGAGGATTATTATTCTATTGAAGTTTTTTTGCTCGCTCCTTTCAAACCGATATATAATAACGCATTATAAATACTAATGCTCTACGTATCCTTACTGGACTTTTGCCATTGATTAAGTAGTTTCAAGGAAAGTAAGTTTCTATTTTGAGGTATTTACTCAACAAAGGCAAGTTAAGTGGGAAAAAGCACAACATCACAATCATCCACCAAAAAGGATCGCTATACAAGGCCCCTATGGATCTACGCGCGACAAGTGCCACTGCTATGAAAGAACCCAGCATGAAAGATTACAAACGACTTCTACTCATAGATGATGACCCTAACCTCATCTTGCTGGTGAAGGACTACTTAGAATTCCGGGGATATGAAGTCATCACCGCAGAAAATGGTCGAGAAGCTTTGGAAATTTTAGAGCAGGATGTTCCAGATATGATCATCTGCGACGTGATGATGCCAGAAATGGACGGATATACCTTTGTTGAACAAGTCCGGCAAAACGAACGTACTAGTTGGATTCCTGTTCTATTTCTCTCAGCAAAGGGACAAAGCGCAGACCGGGTTAAAGGACTAAATAAAGGTGCTGATGTATATATGGTCAAGCCCTTTGAACCAGAAGAACTGGTGGCGCAGGTAGAATCGTCTCTCAAGCAAACCATTCGTTGGAAAGAACATCAAGCCAAAGGAGGAGACAACGGTTCGCGTATTCAGGTTCCCTTTGATGTGCAATTAACCCCAACTGAACTGAAAGTTGTTCAGTTTGTCGCTAGGGGTTTAGCTAACCGCGAAATTGCTGAAGAACTAAATGTTAGTCAGCGTACAGTTGAAAGCCATGTGTCCAACATGTTGGGCAAAACCAATCTCCACAATCGTACTGAATTAGCACGCTGGGCGATTGAAAATCAAATGGCATAGACAAGGCTCTAATTGCTTTAATTAATGAGTATTGAGTTATGAGTTAGTTTTGTTGATTTAAAACTCATAACTCAATCACCCATATTTTTTAGCGTTTAAAAATACTATGATTTGAGCAAAGCTCTACTAAAGCTATTTCCTGTAATTGCTGTCGATTGATTTTCCCCTGGGAATTACGGAGTAGGTTTTTCACAGGAATCCAGTATTTAGGAAGTTTAAATTTACTAAGTTTGTCTTTAAGTAAATTTTGAATTTCTACTACAGAATGATTTGAGTTTTTCGGCACATAAATGGCTGTTACTGCTTCTCCCCAATATTGATCGGCTATACCCACGACACAAACATCAGTTACCATCGCAGTTGCTTTAATTGCTGATTCTACTTCTGCGGGGTAGACGTTTTCTCCGCCAGTGATGATTTTGTCGCTGTTACGCCCGACTATATTTAAATAACCTTCGTTGTCTATAAAGCCTATATCATCTGTTAGGAAATTAGGAGTTATGGGTTGGAGGTTAGCAACTAGGGGATAGTAACCAAGGGCTAAAGATTCTGCTTGAATGGTAATATTCCCCCTTTGATGATTATTTAAATCTTCGCCTTTTTCGTTGCTAATTATAACTTTAGCATGAGGAAGAAGTTTACCACTATTAGCTTTTCCTTTGAGAAAATCATCTGGTTTGAGTGTGGCAATTTGAGAAGCAGTTTCTGTCATGCCATATGTTGGGGCTAATTTAATTTGATAGTATCTTGCTTTTTCTAAAATTTCATCCCAAGCTGGCGCACCTCCCAAAAGAACTGTTTGGAATTGGGACAACCACGCTGTTAAATTTGAGTTTTGGAAGAGACTTTGTAGCTGAGTTGGGACTAAAGATATAAAAAAATCTGCTGGTTCAAAATTATCTAATTGACAAGATTCTAACTCTTTAAACGGTGAAATTACCAATTTTCCACCAGTGGTAAAGCAGCGCATAAATTGCATCAAACCACTGACATGATATAAAGGCAATACACAAAATGAATTGACTGTTTGTAGTTGAAAATATTCTGTAAATCCAACTACTGAAGCTGTGAGAGTTTCCCAGGTGTGTACAGCAAATTTAATATTACCAGATGAACCGCCGGTGGGAATCATGATAGTTGGGTAATTAGTAATTGGTAACTGGTAATTGTTTTTATTATTATCGATAACCAATTCGTTATGACTTACTCCCCAAAAAATATCTGGCTGTACTAAATCAAATACTTGTTGCCATTCCTGTTTTGTCCAGTTAGGATTACAAAGAAAAACAGGATACTTAGCAATGTAAGCAGCAATAAAACCTGCTAAGAATCGTACGGGTTCGCGTTCAGCTAAAATGACCTTTGGTGTTGTTTGCCAGTCAGAGAACTTTATTAATTCTGAATAGAATTGTTCAGTTAATTGTGCCAATTCATCACTGCGATCGCACACCAAAGTAAAATTTCCTAAATTCTCCATTTTTTGTTGGTTCTTGATCATTGGTCATTGGTCATTAGTTTTTCTCCATATCCTCGCTCCCCAATCCCTAATCTTCATCTTCAGCAAAGTAATGATTAACACCAAAACCCATTGCCCGATTCTGTCTGGATAATTCTACCGCTATTTGGAGAGCTGCTTTTCTGCCAATAGAAGTTTCAAACACAGATGAAAACACTGCATCAATTTCATGCTGTTGACAAAACTGACGTAGCTGGGATGGAGAACCGACTATTGCTGGTTTAATTACGAAAATTCCTCGCCAACCTTGTTGAAAGCAGTATTTTAGCTGTGGGAATGTGGCGACAGATTCATCTAAAGCGATCGCTGTTTTGTAGCATTTACTCAACTCCAGCATTTGCGGAAATTGATCTACAGATAAAGGTTGTTCAAGAAATTCAATCTTAGTGTTCAGGTGATCGCAACTCTCCAACCACAACTTTGCTTCCTCTTGCTTCAATCCACCATTAGCATCTAATCGTAATTTTGCAGCACCTGGTAAGCTTTGCGTAAGTAAATCTAAAATTTTTAGTTCAACAGGCGTAGGATAAACACCGATTTTCCATTTGAAAGTAGAGTAACCTTGTTGCCACAAATTCTCCCACATTTGTAGTGCTGCTTCTCCCGCAGGTAATAAAGCGCTATGGATAAGAAGACTGCTGGGAGTAGACGGAGAAAAAAGTGCTGACTCAAATCCAAACTGACAAGCAGGTAACTGATCAGGGATAGAAAAAATAGTTTCCTCAGTAATTTCCCTTGGAAGCTGGCGACAAAAATCCCAGGCTTGTGCTAAGGTTTCAGAACCAAACCAGCTAATCGGCGCTATTTCTCCCCAACCTATTTTGTTAGTTTCATCTGTGAGCTTAAGAATAATACCTTCACGAATCTCCCAAATACCGTGACTCGTAGCAATCCTGCGCACAAATTTTCGCTGGTAACGACGAAATTCAAATTTATAATTCACTACCTCTAGGTCAAACAATTTTGGATTTTGGATCGCGAAATCTTAACACCAAAACTCCGCGCTCCTCTGCGTTTACCTTTGCGTTCCTCTGCGTTTTAAATAATGCAAAGCTGTACACATCGTCAAAACATAAATCCCACACCAAACAGTAAACAACACCAAAAATGCACAGCGACAGCGATGAATTTACAGTTACTGACTTGTTCTGGATTGCTGTGATTTTGCTGAACGTGGCGACATAGTTTGATTGCGAAGGGTAAACTCACCCAACTCAGTAATGTCCACACAGGAAAAATTCCCCCCAGAACAAATAGTAAGGAGAGGAGATAAATGCTAGCAGTAAACCAACTCAGAACTTCTGCACCTCTTTTGGTTCCCAAACGAACAATAGGCGATCGCTTCCCTGCTGCTAAATCGTCTGTAACCTGATGAAAGTGCGAACAATACAAAATTAAAGTTGTGGCGATACCAACAATCACTGAGGCTGCCAAATTATGTATTGACCAGCTTTGAGTTTGGCTGTAGTATACTGCCGACATGCCAATTGGCCCAAAGGCAAAAAAGCAGAGGATTTCACCTAAACCCTGGTATCCTAAACGAAAGGGAGGCCCTTGGTAAAGGTATCCTAAAGCACAGCAGACCAGAATTAATTCAATTACAGTCCAGTCACGTTGCCACCAAGCGATCGCTAGTATTCCCAGCAAACCTAAACATAAAAATAGATTTCCTAACCAAAATATTAATAGTTTGTTACCTGTTAAGTTAACCAGGGAATGATGCTTATTTTGATCGATTCCTGTCTCAGAATCAAAAACATCATTGCTGAGATTTTCCCATGCCAAAATTAAAATTGCCGCAGCTAAGAAAACACCAAAAACGAACCAATTCAAAATATTCGTTTCCGCAAACGCTACAGACGTTCCTACCCAAATAGGCATAATAGCAACACTATACATTGGCGGTTTTATTGCTGCTATCCATAGCTTATTTTTGGCATTATTTTTGGGATACGAAATCAAATTTGTAGTCATCAGTCGCAATTAATTATATTATTAGGACTTTATTCTGCCTAAAACATATGGTTTTTATTCAAACCATATGCAGGTAACATCATCAAGAAATCTTTTTCTACGTTTGAAATTAATTTCTTGCTATTAGTCACAACATGGAGTGCAAAGCTAGGCAAGACCACACATGGTATTGCAAAACCATTATTTGGCAGAGCCAACACGCTGGTGAAACAGTGACTGTTTATGTTACCTGTAGAAATACGACCATGATTTATCACTGTTTAGGAAGATTACTTCAAAAAAATTTACTATTTTTAGATCCATGACAGTTTCACCATGTGCCGCTGACTTTTTTGTATATAATAGGGAACTACACCAATTTCTTTTTGCTGTTCAGCGCAAGAGTATAAACAATAATTCCACTCAAATTGCTAGTATTGCCCTAGAAATTAACTTGGTTGACCCCTTGGTAGTACTTGATAAACTAGCACAACCACATCAACTAAATTTTTATTGGGAAAACCAAGGTAAAAAAGAAGCGATCGCTGCAATTGATGCTGTAGCAAAATTACAAATAGAGGGAAAAGAAAGATTTACAAAATCGGAAGCGTTTATCAAATATTGTTTAAAAAATATAGTTGATTTTGCCCATACAGAAAGATGTTTTTCCAAACCACTATTTTTTTGTGGGTTTAGTTTTTTTGATAGAAAACAGCAAGAAAATTATCCATTTCCAGCAGCTACAATTTTTCTTCCTCGTTGGCAAATAGCTGTTAAAGACGAATGCTGTATCTTAGTTGCTAATTTTATCATTCATGCGGAAGTAAATATTGAAAGAATATTGCAAAATTTGTGGAGAAAAATTGAAATCATTCACTCTTCAACATTTTATTCTCCTCATCAGGATTTTCAAGAGCCAAAATTTAGTAAAAAATCTGTAGCTAATCCAGAAAAATTCAAACGTTCAGTGTTGTCGGCTCTCGAAACGATTCAATCTACCTATGTCAGTAAAATTGTGCTAGCAGATGCACTAGATGTTAGATCCAATACCACCTTTAATTTGTTTAATTCTTTACATAACTTGCGGCAGCTACATCCGAATTGTTATGTTTTCTCTACAAGCAACGGTAAAGGACAAAACTTTATTGGCGCAAGTCCAGAACGTTTAATTAGTATTCACAACCAACAATTAATCACCGATGCTTTAGCAGGTAGTGCAGCAAGAGGCGAAACACCAACAGAAGATGCTACTAATGCCGATCGCTTACTCAATAGTGAAAAAGAAAGGCACGAACATTCGCTAGTAATTGATTTTATTACTCAACGTCTCTCGCAACTAGGTTTATTACCACAAATATTACCACCTCGGTTGCGACAATTATCTAATATTCAGCATCTATGGACACCGATTAGCGCCATAGTTCCCGATGAAGTGCATCCTTTAAAAATAGTTTCTCAACTACATCCTACACCAGCAGTTGCTGGTACTGCACCAGATGCAGCTTGTGCTGAAATTCGCCGTTACGAAAGCTTTGAGAGAGGTTTGTATGCTGCACCCTTGGGATGGGTAGACGCAGATGGTAACTGTGAGTTTATTGTTGGAATTCGTTCTGCACTTATAGATGGCGATCGCGCCAGACTTTATGCTGGTGCTGGTATCGTTGCAGGTTCCGATCCTGAAAAAGAACTCGCAGAAATTCAACTCAAGCTTCAGGCGTTGCTCAAAGCCCTAGTTTAGAGCAATAGACATCTCCAGAAATAAGGTATCGACCCTGACTGCACAAGGCTTTTATCGTCTTTTTCACCAGATGTCTAATAGATTTACCAGAATGATACGGGAGCGTGAGAACCCCTGCCTTTACATGAGGGGATGAAACGTGACACGACGGGTTTTAACCCGCAGTGTCTGTTTCGGAATACTCCTACAAAAAGGTGTATAATTTTGTAGGAGGCAGTGAAACAATGTTGAGTTTAACTTACGAATACTCGTGCATTTATGCCGGGGAGTGCGTCAATCAAGGTGTATATTATGCTTTTGCGATCGCTCACAGTTATTTTCTTTTCCTGCCTGCTTGGAATATTCTCGTGGGTGTTTACTGATCATGCGATCGCGCTTACACAAATTAGACTATTTGATCTCACTTACAAAGAATGCCCCGCAGAAATAGGAAAAGGAGCAGTTACAAGTGGTGCTACTATGGCAGCTAACTGTTTTCTGGTTACAGGTAAAGCTGAAAATTCAACCTATAAAACAGTCTATGATGCAGATATTTTTGGACGCATCTATGACGCTAATAATAACCCAGTAATGCAAAATCGTACCCGTCTTGGCTCGATTTCTGAAGTACTACCAGGGATCAATGATTTTGAATTAAGAATTTCTGTAGCAGCAAATCAACCTACTCCTCTCAAGCTCAAACAGTTTAAAGCCGCCGGGTTTGGCGCCCAAGTCCGTAAATAATAACCGAATAGCATACACTAGCAAGGCAACTGCTTTAGATAGTGACGCACTTCCCAAGCATGGAAAAGCCACGCCTAGCTTTTGTGGGAAAAGGATTAAGCGTGGTTTGTAATTTGCCCTCTTGGGCAGAGTTGGCGCAAGCCTGCTGTCTAACGCCGGGTCTCGTAAATTTAGAATCCCCAGACTTTGCGAACAAAGTAGCGTAGCGAAATTTGTTCAGTCCGGGGAGTGTCAAAGACTTGCGGGTGACTTAATTACTGGAATAGTTTTTGTATCCACTCCAGTTGGGAAGTTTCTTTGACAATGAGAAAAATGCCCAATCCCAGAAGTAGCATTAAACCTGTTTGCATCACACCTTCTTGAACACGAGAAGGTAAAGGTTTACCCAGCAATCCTTCAATCAGCAGAAAAGCTAGTTGTCCTCCATCCAAAGCTGGTAAAGGCAGAATATTGATAATTGCTAGGTTGATGCTAATTAAAGCTCCAAAGTAAAACAAACTGCCTGTATCATTTTGGGCAATGCTAGCACCTATTTCCACAATTTTGACTGGCCCTGCTACTTGACTAGCTGTTTCGCTGAAGTTAGTAATTAATTGCTTAAAACCTTGAAATGTCAATTTTATAATTCGCTGAAATTCAGCAGCACCAAGGTTAAAAGCTTCTAACAAATTAGCACGATGACGTACAACTTTACCGTTGGGAGAAAGTCCGACACCAATACTACCCCCAGCTGGTTTAGCTTCAGGAGTGAGACTCAAAGACAGCCTTTGATCACCACGAGCAATTTCTAGTTGAATTGGCTTACCTGCATTCGTCTTAATGATTTCTCTTAAAGCCTCTATCTGTTGCAGTGACGTGCCAAACTGTCTGTTATTAGCAGCTAGGATAACATCTCCTGCTTTGATACCAGCTTGAGTCGCTACATTGCTAACTTCTGGGGCTAATTGTTGGATTAAGACTCCAGGTTGGGTTGCTTGTGAAATACCGACGAAATTTACCTGCGCCACAAGCAGGAAATAGGCAAAAATTAAGTTTGCTATTACTCCTGCGCTAATGACGATCGCCCGATCTAAAATTGGACGGTTACGCATCAGGTTAGGGTCATTAGGTGGAATCTGAGTATCTGGATCATCGTCAGGAAAACCAACAAAACCACCCAACGGAAACACCCGAACAGCATATTCCGTTTCCGGACCTTGGTATTTCCAAATAACTGGTCCAAAGCCCAAAGAAAAACGGTTGACATGAATTCCTTGTGACCTTGCTGCAATGAAATGTCCTAGTTCGTGTACTAGGATCAGAACAGCCAAGACTGCGATCGCCGCTAAAACTGACATAGAAAATTTTTTTGAACTTACTTAGCTATACTTTTCTCTATTCTAGAATGATTACCACTCTAGCATTGGTCTGCAACACTGTATATTTTCGGGCTATTTCGCTAATTCTTTAGGAGGCATTTTGCTTAATGTTATACCATTTTGGATTTTGGTTTACTCTCCCTTGAAATTGCACCAAGTGCGTCTATAGATTTTGGATAGGGAAAACTCTTTCTGCATAAGAGTTCTGTAAGTTAAATTTTCCCTAGCTTGGTATGACCACAATAGACATCTCCAGAAATTAATTATTCGTTGGCTGAAACCCTTGTAGAGACGTAGCTACGTCTCTACATTCATTTTCACCAGAGGTCTAATACATCAAGTATATTACCTTTTATAAAATGGCTTCATCGAAGCGATCGCATTTCTTCAGAAGCCATTTTATAAGAGATTTTAAGTATAAAAATATACTATTCTACAGTGACACTCTTAGCAAGATTACGGGGCTGATCGACATCCAAACCACGACGGGCGGCGATATGATAAGCCAGTAATTGTAAGGGAATTACCGTCAGGATGGGAGAAAGTAATTCATTCACAGAGGAGACAGGAACTAAATCATTAAAGATTTCTGCTGCTTCTCCATCTTTAACTGGGGTAACACCAATTAAGCGAGAATCTCTGGCTCTTGCTTCTTGAGCGTTAGAGATCACTTTTTCATATACACTACCAGGCATAGCGATCGCCACTACTGGTACTTTGGCATCTAATAAAGCAATAGGGCCATGCTTCATTTCTCCGGCTGGATACCCTTCTGCATGAATATAACTGATTTCTTTTAATTTCAATGCACCTTCCAAAGCAATGGGGAAGTTTATTCCCCTACCCAAAAATATGAAATCTTGGGTTTCAGCAAATTCATGTGCTAATTGTTCGGTTAATTTTTCTTGACTTTCCAAAGTTGCTTCCATTTCTTTGGGAATCTGGCGTAACCCTTTGAGAATATCTTCTAAGTTTTCTAGGGGAAGTGTTTGACGACTATAAGCTAAATCCAAGGCTAAAGCATAAAACGCCATCAATTGAGCAATAAAAGTTTTTGTCGCCGCTACTCCAATTTCAATCCCAGCGAGGGTATTAATAATATGGGAAACCATTTCTCCCAGAGTACTTTCAGGACGATTGGTGATACCTAAAAGTCGTGCTTGATACTTTGGTTCTCTACCTTGGCGGCGTTCCTGTTCCATTGCCAAGGCTGCTAGTGTATCAGCAGTTTCACCTGATTGAGTAACACCAATGGTTAGCGTGTTGGGTGTCAGGGGTGAGGGAGCGTAGCGGAACTCCGAGGCATAATGTACTTGGGTGGGAATTTGTGCTAATTGTTCGAGTAAGTATTTGCCGATTAAACTCGCGTGCCAACTAGTACCACAAGCTACAATGTGAATTTGTTCTATATCTGCATAAAATTCACTTGGTAAACCAATATTGATGGGAGAATTATTACTATTTGTAGGATGCCAATCGGTGTTAAAGTATGCTTCTAAACAAGCCCTTACTACTCCTGGTTGCTCGTAGATTTCTTTGAGCATGAAGTGCTTGAATCCTTGTTTTTCTACCATCATTGGATTCAAACTGAGTAGGCGGGGGTGTTTCTTTAACCTTTGGCCAGCAAAGTTATAAATTTCTACACCTAGAGGAGTAAGACGTGCCAATTCACCATTTTCTAGGGGTAGCACCGCCTTGGTATGGGAAATAATCGCGGGAGTATCGGAAGCGCAGAAAAACTCTCCTTGGCCAAAACCAATGACTATGGGTGCTTGTTGACGAACGACAATTAATTCATCGGGATAGTCAGCACTGATAATGGCGATCGCAAACGCACCTTGTAATTCATTAACAGCTTTTCGCACAGCCTCCAAGAACAGAGAATCGGAATTAGTCTGTCCGAAAGCGATTTCTTCTTTGAGAAATTGAGCGATCAGATGGGGAATTACTTCGACATCAGTATCTGAACGAAACTGGTATCCTTGCTGTTTCAGTTCTTCACGCAACTTAGAGTAGTTTTCAATAATTCCATTTACGACTACCGCTATCCGCATTGCTGTATCCATGTGCGGATGAGCATTATATTCTTCTGGCTTTCCGTGAGTCGCCCAGCGAGTATGACCAATACCAATTTGGGCAGGATTTTGTAAATTTTCTAACTTGGAACGTAGGTTAGATAGTTTGCCTTTAGCTCTAAGACAGTTAACTTCTCCTTCCCAAATCGTTGCAACTCCAGCAGAGTCATAACCTCGATACTCCAGTTTTTCCAGCCCAGATAAGAGAATTTCTGTCGCCGTTTGAGTCCCTACATAACCGACGATACCACACATTACTCACACCACTACAATTTTCAGGATGATTAAATTCCAGTATAGATGCTAAGTCAGGGCAAAAGTGGGTGTGGGGAGTGTGGGAAGAGAGGGAAGAGGGGGAAGAGGGGGAAGACAATGACTAATGACTAATGACTAATTTATAGGGTAGACGTCCTCACCAATCTGAATAAAGAGGCGATTAATGTCTACCCTACCTTGTAAAAAAAGTTTGCTAATTGATAAATTGACTGCTCCCACACCGACCCGACCCAATCGGGTATGGTGTGGGCTTTTTCTAGCTTTTAGTAAGCCAGACCCATACTGCGAGTTGTTTCAGCCCCTAGATATACCCGGATGCTCAAGAAGTCAGTGGGACAAGCAGTTTCACAACGCTTACAACCAACACAGTCTTCTGTACGGGGGGAAGAAGCTACTTGAGCAGCTCTACAACCATCCCAGGGAACCATTTCCAATACGTCTGTGGGGCAAGCGCGGACGCACTGGGTGCAGCCAATGCAGGTATCATAAATTTTTACGGTATGAGACATTAAAAAACTCCTAAATGAAGTGTTCTTCTCCGCGAAAGAATCATAATCAAGGCTTAGTTTACCGCAGTGACTCATCTGTCGTAATCAAAAGGCTACATAACTTTAAACAATTTAATAGGATTGGGGATCGGGGATCGGATGAAGATGCAGAGAATGTTTGCTCTCTATTCCCCTTATCCACCTTTGTTATTATTGATTAGCTTTTTGAGATTATAGCTTGCTGTGGCGAATGCCTTACCGATAATAGGCGCAAGAGTGTGTTTCCCGTTAATTTTCGGTAAAACCAGGCTCAAGTTGTGAAGACTTTAGTTGTGTGAAAATTGATGCAAGTATTTTGGGAGTTGCTTTGCGTGGCTTGTAAAGATGGCGATCGCTTAGTTATTAAAACACTAAGGAACTTGCAAGTTGAGTTAAATCGGCACACCGAGCGATCCCACCTTCCAACTAAAACCAAAAATATTAAGCATCTGGTTCCACGCCGAGAGCGCGCAATTGTTCAGCCAAGCGATCGCCTCGTTGGCGTTCTTTTTCGGCTCTTTCCTCACCAGTCAACAACAAATTACCTTGCAAATCCCACCAGCGCAGCCAAGGTAATTCCATATTCTGGTATTCTCCCCGCCATATACCTAACTCAACACCTAATGGGTTTATAGCATAATGTCCCCGTTCATTTGCTGTTAATGGCTGATATTGTCCACCTATTAATTCATAAACTTCCACACTGGCTTTATTTACCTCATAAATGCCATAGAAAGGAGGATGAATCACCTGCTCATAAATCCAAAATTTGCCTTTCCAAGGAGTTTTGTCTCGCTCCTCCATACCATCGCCAGAGACAAATTCTAATACAATCAACGGAGCAATAAATTCTTGCCACAGAACATAAGACCTTCGTGTTTGTCCATTCAGCAAAGGCGGTACATTACCTACAAAAAACCAATCCGGTGCTTCTGCGCCTTTTTCTGGGGGATCAGTCATCCGCCAGTAGATCCCACAATCTTGACCAATACAGTATTGCCCATCAGAATGACGTTTTTGCAATATCGGTTTAATAGAGTCAGTTAGTAGAACGCTTTGGGGATGTTCCTGGAAATTTTTCACAAATGTACCGTCGGATTCCGGTAGCTGTGTATGGTCGGGGAAAGGGGTGAGGGTATTGGGTGGATTGGTTGCAGAGGTCATAAGGCTACCTTTGCAGGAGTAAGGGTTGTTTTTTAGTTTAACAAAAGAGAGATGTCTGACGAAAAGCCACTGCGCGTCTACGTACCTTCAAGCCAAAAACTAAAAACCTAAGCTTCTGGTTCTACGCCAAGAGCGCGCAATTGTTCAGCCAAACGATCAGCTCGTTGGCGTTCTTGTTCGGCTCGTTGGTGTTCTTGTTCAGCTCTTTCCTCACCAGTTAACAACAGATTACTTTGCAAATCCCACCAGCGTAGCCAGGGTAATTCCACATTCTGATATTCTCCCTGCCAAATGCCTAACTCAACTCCCAAAGGTGTAATCGGATAATGTCCTCTTTGATTAATAGGTAATAATTGATACTGCCCTTCAATCAGATGATAGACTTCTAAACTGGCTTTTTTCACTTCATAAATGCCATAGAAAGGAGGACGAATCACCTGCTCATAAATCCAAAATTTACCCTTCCAAGGAGTTTTGTCTCGCTCCTCAGCACCATCTCCAGAGACAAATTCTAATACTATCAACGGAGCAATAAACTCTCGCCACAGTACATAAGACCTCCGCGTTTGTCCATCGAGCAAAAGCGGTACATTCCCCACAAAAAACCAATCCGGTGCTTCTGCGCCTTTTTCTGGGGGGTCAGTCAATCGCCAGTAAATACCTAAGTCTTGGCCAATACAATATTGAGCATCAGGATATAATTTCTCAACAACGGGTTTAATCGAGTCAGTTAGTAAAATGCTTTGGGGATGCTCTTGCCAATTTTTCACAAAAGTGCCGTCAGACTCTGGTAACTGCGTATGATCGGGGAAAGGGGTGAGGGTGTTGGCTGAATCGATTGCAGAGGTCATAAGGCTACCTTTGCAGGAGTAAGGGTTGTTTTTTAGTTTAGCAATAGAAGGATGAAAAGAGCGATCGCAATTGTGCAGTTAGGCGATCACCTCTTTTCTACATAAAGGTAGGGTACTCAAAGTTATAAATTTGATAATTTATTCTTAGGACGGGTTATTTTTAACTTATCTTTTGTCAAAATAAATAGGCTTAATTGTAAAAATTCAATACACTACGGAATGGAAAAAGGTTAAAAGTCCAAAAGGAAAAATAACAATTCCTTTAACCCTTCCCCTTTTTTCTCAAGATGTTGTTGTTAACGGGGGATTTTTAGATGAACTATAAGAAACTAGACGCCGCCCTGGCGATGACCCTAAATCAAGTCCAAGATCCAGATGAACGTAGTTTAGTGGTATTTATCCACACCCAACCAGAGGTAGACACTTCTAATGCAGCAACTATCTTAAAAAATTTAGACCTAAGTAAAATTGCTGAAGCAAAGACTGTATTTTCAGCTACCTTATCTCTAAATGAAATTGCTAAACTATCAGAACAATCTTGGGTGCAATATCTGAAACTATCGCAAAAGTTGCGTTTGGTAGATGGGCAGTTGGGACTGAAGAGTATCAGTGTTAACAATATTTCGTATTAATTAATACATCTAATTTCGTTTTGCAACATATAGTAATACCACTTTCTTCGACAGCATTCCGAAAACTTAACTAAACTTTGTTTTCGATCCCCCCTTACCAGCTGCCGCATACAGTCATACACTGTAGTTGAGAGTTGAAAGGCAGTCGGGAGCAAACTTGTGAAAAAAGTTTTAGCAGTCATTCTCGGTGGCGGTGCAGGAACCCGCCTTTATCCGCTCACCAAACTACGTGCAAAACCAGCGGTGCCACTGGCAGGTAAGTATCGTTTGATAGATATCCCTGTCAGTAATTGTATAAATTCTCAAATCTTCAAAATATACGTCCTGACACAATTCAACTCGGCTTCTCTGAATCGCCATATTGCTCGTACCTACAGCTTTGCTGGTTTTACTGAAGGATTTGTTGAAGTCTTAGCTGCACAACAAACACCAGAAAACCTCAGTTGGTTCCAAGGTACAGCCGATGCGGTTCGTCAATATCTATGGCTGTTTGAAGAGTGGGATGTAGATGAATATTTGATACTATCAGGCGATCACTTGTATCGCATGGATTACCGCCAATTTATCCAGCGTCATCGCGAAACTGGGGCTGATATTACGCTTTCAGTTATACCAATCGATGAACGTCGCGCCTCAGACTTTGGTTTGATGAAAATCGACCAATCAGGTAGAGTTGTTGACTTCAGCGAAAAACCCAAAGGCGAAGCTTTAAAGAAAATGCAGGTTGACACTACTGTTTTAGGCTTAAACCAAGAACAAGCTGAACAGCAACCGTATATCGCCTCGATGGGAATCTATGTCTTTAAAAAAGATGTTTTGATCAAGTTGTTGAAAGAAGCTTCTGAAAGGACTGATTTTGGCAAAGAAATTATTCCTGACGCATCTGGCGATCACAACGTTCAAGCTTACCTATTCAATGATTACTGGGAAGACATTGGAACAATTGAAGCATTTTATCATGCGAATTTAACTTTAACTCAGCAACCTCGTCCGCCCTTTAGTTTCTATGACGAGCAAGCACCGATTTACACTCGCGCTCGTTATTTACCTCCCAGCAAATTGTTAGATTGTCATGTAACTCAATCAATTATTAGCGAAGGTAGTATTCTTAAAAATTGCCGCATTGAAAACTCGGTGTTAGGAGTGCGATCGCGGATTGAATCTGGCTGCATCATTCAAGATTCCATGATTATGGGTGCAGACATGTATCAGCCATTTGCCGAACGCCAGTCTGAGTGTGAACATCGTAGCGTACCTTTAGGTATCGGTTCTAACACAATCATTCGTCGCGCTATCATTGACAAAAATACTCACATCGGTTGTGATGTACAAATCATTAACAAAGATAATGTCCAAGAAGCCGAGCGTGAAAGTCAAGGCTTCTACATCCGTAGTGGCATTGTTGTTGTGCTGAAAAATGCCGTCATTCCTGATGGAACGATAATTTAGTTAGTGGATAGTGGATAGTGGATAGTGGATAGTGGATAGTGCATAACAACTAACAACTAACCACTAACAACTAACTACTAACAGATGACTAAACTATTCTTACTAATTGGTCTTCCTGGTAGTGGTAAGTCAACCTTGGCAAAGCAGTTAGTGAGTCAATGTCCCCAGAGACAATTGGTTTCTACCGATGCCATTCGGGAGCAACTATTTGGCAATGAATCTATCCAAGGATCTTGGCTGCTGATTTGGCAAGAAACTAAGCGGCAATTTCAAAGGGCGATCGCTACGGATAGTACAGTGATTTATGATGCTACTAATGCTCAACGACGCCATCGCCGTGAAGTCATTACCTTAGCCCACGAGATTGGTTTTACTTACATCACCGGGATTTGGGTAAAAACTCCTGTTTGGCTATGTTTAGCACGCAATCAAAGGCGGCAACGTCAAGTACCAGAAGACGTAATTTTTGCGATGTATCGTCAATTGCGCGATGCTCCTCCTAGTTTAGAAGAAGGATTAGATTACTTGATTTACTATTGATCGGGAATCGGGGATTGACATGTAGACCAATACCTCGTCCTTAAGGACGAGGTATAATTAACAGTTTATTATCCATTATCCCCCTTGTCCTCCTTGTCTCCCCTTTCCTCCCGATCCCCAATCCCCAGTCCCCGCTCCCCTAAAAAGTACGGAAATTGCCCTCACATTTTCAGCAACAACCGAACTCGAATTTATTTAAGGTTTGTTAGTTTAAAATCGGAGTCATTATATTTAAAGTTCTACCGGGTACTCTGTCAAGTAAGGACTACCCTGCGCGAACGCTGCGCGTATAGTCCTTATTTTTTAAGCACTAAAGTGCTTACTACAAACCCTTAATTTCAACTTAAAAAACTACTAGTGTAGATACCGAACCCCTTATTTTACAAAAAATATAAAGTTAAATACTAGAGGAGTATTGTAGATGGCTACAACCGATTTTAAAGATTATTATGCAGTTTTGGGAGTTAATAAAACTGCCAGTGCAGATGAAATTAAACAAGCTTTTCGGAAACTAGCCCGTAAATATCATCCTGACGTTAATCCTGGCAATAAACAAGCAGAAGCACGCTTCAAAGAAATTAATGAAGCCTACGAGGTTTTGTCAGATCCAGAGAAACGGCAAAAATATGATCAATTTGGTCAGTATTGGAAACAAGTTGGTCAAGGTTTCCCCGGTGGCGGTGCTGGCGCTGATATGGGTAACTTTGACTTTAGCCAATACGGCAGTTTTGATGATTTCATCAACGAATTATTAGGACGCTTTGGTGGAGGTGGTACTCGCGGCGCCAGACAATCTTATAGCTACCGCACTTCCACTGGTGCTGGACCTGGTGGTTATAGTGGTTATGGTGATTTTGGTTTCCAAGATGCTGGTGCAGCCACGCCTCAAGATAGCGAAGCCATCATTTCTTTGACTTTTTCCGAAGCGTTTCATGGTGTACAAAAGCGCTTTAATCTTGGTAACGAAACTATTGATGTCCGCATTCCCGGAGGTGCAAAACCTGGTACTCGCCTCCGGGTGCGTGGTAAAGGTCAAATCAGTCCTCTGACGCAACAACGAGGTGATTTGTACCTAAAAGTTGAGCTTCAGTCTCACTCCTTCTTTCAATTTGAAGGTGATAACTTGGTGTGTGAAATACCAATTACCCCAGATGAAGCAGTTCTGGGAGCTTCTATAGAAGTACCTACACCTGATGGTAGTGTGAATGTCAAGCTACCTGCGGGAGTGCGTTCTGGTCAATCCCTGCGTCTACGTGGTAAAGGCTGGCCGCAACCCAAAAGTGGACGTAGTGACCAGTTAGTGAAAATTGCGATCGCCACTCCCAGAGACATCAGTCAACAAGAGCGGGAGTATTATGAAAAAATCCGCACTATTCGTACTTCTAACCCCCGCAGTAATTTGCAAAATATCAGGCTCTAACAATTTTGGATTGTGAGTAGATAGGAAATTCTCTTTGTTTATAATCAACAGCTAATTATTAATTGTATTTTTACCATTAGCTATTGCATTATATTGCTCTAGCAATGTTTCTATACTCGCATTATGATCTAAGAAAGAAAACAAATGCTTGTAACGAAGCTTACCTTCTTGATCTAAAACAAATTGTGCTGGTAAAGGCGCTCCCAAAGCTTGCCCAACATTATAAGTGCGAAACACTCGGCAGGTAGGATCACTCAGTAACGGCATCTTTAAGCCTAAATCTTTCACAACTATTTGACTTTGCCGTTCATCGGTACTAGTAATCATCAAAACTTCTATACCCAGATTTTGAAATTGCTCGTAGTTTTTATTCAAGGCTTTGATGTGTGGATAGCAAAAGGGACAATATTGTTTTTCTGTAAAAATCCGAGTAAAAGCAAGTAATACTGGTTGTTTATTTCTGTAATTTGATAATTTAATTAAAGTATTATTAGTGATATCTGGTAATTTAAAATCTGGTGTTAAAAACCCTAATGGTATTTCATTAGCAGCTGGAATGGGTAAAAAATTACGCAAAAAACGCTCATTAAATAAACCGCTAAAATCAGTTGAAATTAACATAATTTATCCTCAATAAAAATATCAAAGCTATTACACAAACAAACCACAGAGAAAATACAAAATGCCACTGATTAATTTATATCTGTGTGCATATATGTATCTCTGTGGTCACTTTAACTTATTAGATATATCTGACATCTGGCGTCAGATAGATTGGCTAGGCAATAAGCCTAACGCCAATCTCAGTCGGAATACAGCAAGCCTTCTGGGCAAGGTAGAGATTAAACAGCAGAGAAGTAAACTTTAGACTTGACAGGGTCAGGAACCATTGTCTTGTCACCGGGCTGCCAACCAGCAGGACAAACTTCATCGGGGTGAGACTGCACGTACTGAATAGCTTGCAGTGTCCGCAGAGTTTCATCTACGTTACGACCGAAGGCGAGGTTGTTGATGGTCGCGTGTTGGATGACACCATCTTTGTCGATGATGAACAAACCACGCAAGGCTATACCTGCTGCTGGGTCAAGGACGTTGTAAGCGCTGCTAATCTCTTTCTTGATGTCGGACACAAGGGGATAGTTGAGATCACCGACACCTCCAGACTTGCGATCGGTCTGAATCCATGCTAGGTGTGAAAATTCGCTATCAACAGACACACCTAGTATTTCTGTGTTAATCTTTTTAAAATCTTCGTAGCGATCGCTAAAAGCTGTGATTTCTGTAGGACAGACAAAGGTAAAGTCTAAGGGATAGAAAAACAGAACAACATACTTACCGCGATAATCGGAAAGTTTTGTTGTTTTGAATTCTTGATCTACCACAGCAGTTGCTGTAAAGTCGGGAGCTGATTGACCAACACGGAGGCATCCTTCTGTAGACATACACTATTCTCCTTGGAAATTATTTTCGTCTAGTAGTCCGCCAAAGTTTCTTTGGCGGTTTGGAAAAGAACATAGTATCAGGGGCATAATTTACCCTCTAAGCTTGTAATTCTTTCCCAACCAATACCCTGCAATTTTGGGTTGGCTAAGTACTAACTGCCCGCTCATCTTGGGTGTATAGGTAATACTTACCTGTTTACGCCCTGACAGCTTAATTACGAACTGTTAAAACTATATCATACTCATAACGATTTTGAGTAGCAAATGGTCGATTTAGATACAAGAGAATGGTTGCTCACAAATGGCTTCGGAAGTTTTGCCAGTGGTACGGTTTCTGATGTCCGCACTCGCACTTATCATGGTTGGTTATTTGCTGCGACTAATTCGCTTTCTGAGCGTACTCTACTGTTTTCGCATCTGGAAGCTAGTTTAGAACTACCAAAGCAAGTTATAGCATTGGGGACAAATTTTTGGGGTAGTGGTCAAATTGATCCGACAGGTTACGAACTGTTACGTCATTTTGATCTTAATCCAGTTCCCAAATGGGTTTGGGGTCAAGATGATTGGCAGCTAACTAGGCAGTTGGTGATGCCCAACGGTTGGGGAGGGGGACAAGGGGGACAAGGGGGAGAATATACACCAATACTCAATACCCAATTCCAGTTGCGTCATCGCCTTTTACTTCAATATCGCTATGAGGGTAGGGATGAGGCCATTTTGAGGTTACGACTATTGATCAGCGATCGCGATTTTCATGATCAGCAAAAAGCCACTCCACAGTTACAGTTCTCGCAATTGCTAGGACAAAGACAAGTCTGTTTTCAAGGGATCAACTCAGGAGAGTTTGGCACACCTTGGCATTTTCGCTGGACACAAGGTAGCTACCAACCAGATGGATTTTGGTATTGGAATTACCATTTACCAGAAGAGACAAGACGAGGATTGAGCGATCGCGAAGATCTCTACAGTCCTGGTTATTTAACAGTTAAGCTTGCACCAGGGGATGTAGTCACTCTAGAAGCAAAGGTGGGTTTTCCCGACCTTTTACAAAGTTCTCTCACTGATGATACTTTTGCAGAAGTTGTTGAGGACGAACAAGAACGGCTGTCTTTGGTATTTGGATGGGATCAAGAAGCGTCTGATGATGGGAGATTAGGAACTAGGGACTTGGTGAACTTGAACAATTCTTTTTCTAGTAACCAATACCCAGTATCCAATACCCAGTATCCTATTTGGCAGCAATTACTAAAAGCAAGCGATCAGTTTGTCGTTTTGCGAACTTCAAATGCTGAACCTACTTTAATAGCTGGTTATCATTGGTTCAATGATCGCGGACGTGATACCTTGATTGCTTTACCAGGTATAGCGTTGCTGAGGGGGCGATTTGACTTAGCAAAAGGACTGATACAGAGTCTTGGACGTTACTGTCGCCACGGTCTAATCCCCAATATGTTTCCTAGTCTGGAAAGTGAACCTGTTTACAATAGTATTGATACGGCTTTGTGGTGGATTGAAAGTTTAGGACTATATTTAGAAGCAACACAAGACTGGTTGTTTCTAGCAGAACAATACTCAGTAGTGCAGCAAATTTATAAAGCCTTTATTGGTGGTACACGTTACAACATTCAAGTTGATTCGACCGATGGACTAATTGGTTGGGATGCTCGTGGTGTAGCCTTAACTTGGATGGATGCAGTAGTTGATGGACAACCAGTCACACCTCGTTGCGGTAAGCCAGTAGAAATCAACGCTTTGTGGTACTCAGCTTTATGTTGGGCTTCTCGGTGGGCAGAAATTTTGAGTGAGCAAGAAGCCGTAGCCGAAACAAGTCGTTTTGCAAAACAGGCTCGACGTTATAGCCAGCAAGCCCAACAAGTCAAAAACTCACTTCAACAGTTCTGGAATTCCCCGTTGGGCTACTTATACGACACTATAGAACCAGATGATCGCCGTAATTCTCAGGTTCGCCCAAATGCTGTGATTGCGCTTTCTCTCGCCCACTGCGCGTTTTCTATTGAACAGGGGCGTCAGATATTACAGGTGGCTACTGAACGCTTGCTTACACCTTATGGTCTCCGTACCCTTGACCCAAGTGATCGAGAATTTATCGGCAAATACGTGGGTCATCCACAACAGCGCGATCGCTCTTACCATCAAGGTACTGTTTGGTGCTGGCTAATTGGCCCTTTTATCCGAGCTTGGAAACGTTTTTATGGCACAGAAGCATTACCTTTTGAGTGGGAACCTCTGTTAGAACATTTTCTTGCTGACGGCTGTCTTGGCTCAATTTCGGAAATTTTTGATGGTGATGCACCACACACCTCCAGAGGAGCGATCGCTCAAGCTTTGTCAGTTGCTGAGGTTCTGCGTCACCTCCGGAATTAAGAATTTAAAACTACCAGAGGAACCAAAACATCATCTATTGTTTTTCCAATCCCCAAAAAGCATCCATCTTCTGCGTAAACTCGCAATATTTGTGAAGAAGAATCTGCAAAAGCAATCTTCTGACCTTGACACCATTTTTGGTCTGCTGGTGCGCTTAAGCTAACAGAGGGTAAATGCTGCAAGGCTGTATCAGGAGGAAGGGGTTGAAAAGTTCCGGCTTGTAGTTGTGCTTCTAAATCGGCAAACGTCAGACTATTCTCTAGGATAAAACCACTGCTAGCAGTGCGTTGCAAAGCCGCGAGAGTACCACCAGTTTCTAGTACTGTACCCAAATCACGAGCGATCGCTCTAATATATGTTCCTGTACCACAGGCGATCGCCACATCTATTTCTGGAAATTCTCCTTCTCGCCAGTCCAAAATCTCTATTTTGAATACTTCTACTGTTCGTACTGGTGCTTCCACTATTTCACCCTTACGTGCTAAATCGTACAAACGCTTTCCCTGCACTTGTATGGCGCTGTAACTCGGTGGAATTTGCTCTATTTTGCCTTGAAATTGTTGGAGTGCAGTTTCTACTGTGTTTAAAGTTAAATTTATAACTGGCTGCTCTCTAATAATTTCTCCTTGCAAATCATCAGTTGTGGTACGCACGCCCAACCTAATTGTGGCTCGATAAGCTTTTTCACCAGGAAGATATTGTAATAAACGCGTGGCTTTATCCAGTGCAATTGGTAACACGCCTGTCGCTGCTGGATCGAGAGTACCAGCATGTCCGACTCGCTTGAGGCGCACCAACTTTCGCGTCTTCGCCACGCAGTCGTGAGAAGTCCAAGCAAATGGTTTGTTGAGATTGAGGAAACCAAACACAATATATAGGGGAAAGGGGATTGGGGATTCTCCTAACGGAGACGCTTACTCGCAGATGCGCAAGCGGCTTCTCGCAGATTACGTGGATTCTGCTTTGACAAATGTACTAATTATTTAGCCCATTGTTGCAAAATATAAGCGTAAAAAGCTTCTTTATCAACTTTATCCATTGCGTAAATTTTCCGACCTCTAGACAAAATCTTTGTACGCCCTTGGCTGAGACCCGAAGTAATAATTTCGGTTTCCCACTCCCGGAGTTGATATAATTCGGGGCGAGCTAAATAAGCTGTTGCTAGTACGTCCCAAAAATAATAATCCTGGGGAATAACCAGTGCATAACATTGTCCTGCTAAATCTGAAATCGGATAGTGACGTTGTTGTCCCATCTTTCGGACGATTTGAGATGTCACAGGCACATTGTTAGTTAAATCTAGAGGACACATAATAATTTCAATTTGGGTTCCCCATACCCGTGCTGCAGAAACTGCGTCCCAATAAACATTCCATTCTGCGGAACCATCTTGTCCTGGTTCCCAATTTTTTTCCACATTACCAGGGACATTTAGCGCACCTCCCATCCAGACAATTTTTTGAATTTTGGCTTCAATATCTGGTGCTTTGTCTAATGCTGTTGCGATCGTTGTTAGGGGGCCAGTTACCATTAGCGTCACAGGTTCTGGTGCTTCTCGTAAAACTTTCACCATAAAATCCTGGCCAGGTTCTGAGACTAAAGGTGTAATAATGCGATCGCTTTGATTGAGAATTGGGAAATGGTCTACTACAAAAGAATCACGACGATAAAGATAGGGAAAAGGATTGATACCACGTACAGTACTTTCTGCAACGGGAATATGAGAACCCCCCATCAAATCCAGGATTTTACGTGTAGCGCTAACAGCAGGTTGAACATAGCAATCAGCAGGAGTGACAACCACACCCAGAAGTTGGATATGATCCATAGTCATCAGTAGCATAGTTGCTAAGTAGTCATCTACACCACCATCGTGATCCATTAACACAAGTTGTTTAGACATAACAGGAGAACTAAAAAAATGGATGAGTTTATGAAAGCTGCTATTGACAAAGCCAAACAAGGTAGACAAGAAGGTGGGATTCCCATTGGTTCGGTGCTTGTCAAAGATGGCAAAATTGTCGGTAGAGGACATAACAAGCGCGTTCAAGATAATGATCCTGTCACCCACGCCGAAATTGATTGTCTTCGCAACGCTGGTAGAATTGGCAGCTATAGAGGTACAACACTCTATTCAACCTTAATGCCGTGCTATTTGTGTGCTGGTGCAGTAGTGCAATTTGGGATCAAAAAAGTTATAGCCGCAGAATCAAGAACTTTTCCGGGCGCCAAAGAATTTATGGTATCCCGTGGCGTCGAAGTCGTTGATTTAGACTTAGAAGAATGCGAAAAAATGATGAGTGAATTTATTCAACAAAATCCCGAACTCTGGAACGAAGATATTGGGAATTGAAGGTGAAGGTTAAAAAGTAAGTAAGTCGGCGCTAATATTTCAAGCAATGTTAAGAAATTTAATTGTAGGGGAGCCAGTGCGTTTGTTTTCCTTTGAAGCTGGGCTGTCGGTATCTATTTTGACTTAATTTTTTGGTTCTTCAGTAGGTGTTATGCTGAGTTTTTAATTAAAGTCGATAACTTTGCTTTAAAATCAAGGCTTACAGACACTTGTAGCCTAAATTTCAGAATCAAGCCTAAAAAACTGAGAATAACGGCTATTACTATTGCCCAGTAAGGGTTTAAACCTTATTTAGCGACGTATTTAGCATACTATGTGCTGAAGAGCCAATTTTTTTAGATTAGGTTGCTATTTTCGGTAGATAAAATATAAAGTCTATCAAAAACGAGGAATTGAAGACGGTAAACCAACCCTCATAAATAGTCTTGCGAACGCTTGGGAAAGTGTTCTAAGTAGGGAGATTTGAGTCTCCACCGAGAACCTAACTCTGTAGCTTGTTTTAATGTATAGTCGTAAGGTAAGGTGTATATTTCTCTAAAATTTACAACTAGTGCTTCTCTGTTATTTTCTGCGTTTGTTGTTGATGGGAGCAGATGTAGGCCTTCGATTCTACCGCTTAAAACCTCATTCCACTTGCCTTTTTTCTTAAAAGGTTCGTTATTTTCCTCAAATTCTAGAATGGGGTAAATTGCACACAGAACTACTTGATTTACCTTTTTATTATCTAGGTCACAGCTTTGAGTTAGGACAATTAAATCTAACTCGTTTACCTCTATTTGTACATCTTGAATTTGGCTGTTTTTTCCATAACTTGTAGGATCAAATACTGGTATCGGTACAATACACCCAGGTAAGTAATCACCTTGCCTGAGCGTAGGTTCATTCACTTGTACCCAGAAGGGTTCTATGCTCATTCTTCATCTAGAATATACGGCAGAGGTTTTTTACGCCCTTTGAACTGGGCACGCATAGTTACCTGCTCTGAGCGTTTTGGTGGCAATGGATTATAATCTGTTTCACTAGTGTTTTCAAGAGATTTCAGATATTCTTCAATAATCGTCAAATTATATAGAATTTCATCAGCTAACTCAGCAATTTGTCTTCCTTCTGGACTTTGTAATTGTGAGTTAGCTTTTGGTTCCAGCACCACCAAGTCTTGGTGGTGATGAAACTTCGTTTGGGCGTAAAGGAGTAATAGTAGCCATTAGCTGATCAAGTCCCTTGTGTGATCTGTTATGCAAGCTTCAAAAGCTTTATTTTTTTGTTCGTGCATTTGTTCCAGAGTTCCCCAAAGTCCTATTTCATCCTTGGGAATATCCCGTTCTGCAAATAGATCTAGATCCAACAGTATAGAAACAAACTCCGGTGTTGGAGGAGGAACTAATGCTTGATTAAGAATAAGCATTGTTGTTAGGTTGTCTTGGGGAATTTGTAGCTGCATAAAGTAGCCACTTAATCCTTGTGGTAAGTCAGGGGAAACTTCAGGAAACGTCCTTAAATAGTCCTTTAAATCACCCACAGGTAGAGGAATATCTAGCCTGTTAATGTACCTGACTGCTAACCGAGCAATGGCTTCTGGATGTGTTAGTGACTGGTATATACTCCACAATCGCTTTGCTTCATCTCGGAATGTTTCCCAACAGTCATAGGGAGCAAGCCGACTGAACGTAAAGCCATCCAAGCGCACTTGAAGAATTTGTTTTTGGTCGTCGCTGAAGACTTTATAGCCAATTTGAGATTGGCTTGCTGTCGCCCCAACACTAGCACCAGCAATGATTTGCCCCTGAAACATAAGCATCTCCTCACGCTTTGGGTACTCTGTTTGAATGCTTGAGTATACCTGCGCCAAAACATCAAGTTTAACTTCTTGTGGAAGTCGAACTTGTATGTCAATTAACGCTTCGGTTATAGGAGCACGTGAGTAGCGTGTTTTTGCTTGCATACAAACTATCGTAAACTGCCTGTGTCAGCAGGGGCAATGTAAGTTATTGCGCCTTTACAATATCCTTAATTCTGGTCTCAAAAGTTTAGCTCCTATTGGTTCTTGTAACTCATAATCCTAGAGATTTTGAGAAAATTGAAGACTGAGAAATTGTAGACTGGAGCCAAAGCTATTAAGAATCTTTTCTACTGTCTTTGCGTCTCCCATTCTCCCTTCCACGTCAACCTTTGCGAAAATATTACATTTAAAACCCTATGGCTTCACCACCCCAGTTGCTAACTGATCCATTTCTGCTATTCCCAACTCCAAATTCAGTACGAGTTGTCTGGTTTACCGAATTTGCTGGTAACAAACATCTAGTTTACTATGGTGAAAATTTAGCGACAAAAGTTTTAGCTAAAACAACTAAACTTAGCCGCACTCGTGAAGATCAACAATCAAGAGTAGGAAATCAAACCCAAGACGGACAAATTTATCAACATCCCATTCCACGCAATATTTGGAGACACGAAGCTGAGGTAACAGGTTTAATTCCCAACACCAGAATTGCATATCAAGTTACGAGTGTGCGGGAAGATAACCAAAGTGTTAATAGTCATGTGTTTAGCCTCGCGCCTACTCCTGTAACCAACACACCCCTCAAAATTCTCCTCACCTCTGATCACCAAATCAAGCCGATGGTAGCTGCAAACTTACAAAAAGTTGTAGAAACAGTTGGACAACCAGATGCAGTTTGGTTTGCTGGTGATTTGGCGAATATTCCTGATCGCGCCAGTGAATGGTTTGATGATCATCGAGGTGGTGCATTTTTTCCCTGTTTACAAGGTCGTGCGAATTATCAACTAGAACATAACGGGATAAAAACAAGCTACTCTGGCGGCGAAATTATTCAAAATGCACCCATGTTTACTTGCATTGGTAATCACGAAATCATGGGAAGGTATGGGAAAACAGGTAGCTTAAACGAAGAATTTAACGATACTATTCCCCGTACAGCAGCCCTCAAATTATATGGGGAGACATCCCTCAAAGAAAATTCTTTTAATACCGATACCTACGAAGAGATTTTTACTTTACCTGACAGAAAAACTTACTATGCAACCAGCTTTGGTGATGTGCGTTTAATAGTACTTTATGCTACCAACATGTGGCGCTACACTACTAATGAAGGTAAGTACAAAGGAAAATACGGCGAACCAGAACTAGAATTAAACAATCCGGAAAATTGGGGTTATGGACAACACATCTACGAACCAATAGCCAAAGGAAGCGAACAATACAACTGGTTAGTGCAAGAACTCAACAACCCTGAGTTTAAACAAGCCAAGTATAAAGTCGTGATGCTGCATCATCCGCCTCATACTTTAGGTGATAATATTGTCCCTACCTATACTGATCCTGTAGAGATCATTGAACGGGATGAAACTGGTAATATTCAGGCAGTGCGTTATGAGTATCCCAAACAAGCAGATTATATTATTCGCGATGTGCTGCCATTATTAGAAGTAGCCGAAGTGCAGTTAGTATTTTTTGGCCATTCCCATTTATGGAATCGGTTTTGCAGTCCATCGGGGATGCACTTTTTAGAAACTTCTAATGTTGGTAATTCTTACGGCGCTGCGTACGGTGACAGAACGCGTCAAAATTTACCACCTTGGGAAAGTCAGGATTATGCGCCAAGTGGCGATCCCTGGGGATTGGAACCAGTCACACCTACAATTGCGCCGATATTAGCTGAAAATGGTGAACCGATGCCCTATATTAGCAGTAACGAAATTACAGTTTTTAGTATCTTTGATACAGCTACGGGTACGGTTAGCAGCTATCGTTTTGATACCCGCAAGCCAGATTCAGAGGTCATTAAGTTTGATGAGTTTAGATTGAAATAGTTACTAAAAATAAAATATGGCATGGAAATCTATTCCCTAATCCCCGATCTTCTGGGGTGAGTAACTTAAAAATTCTTATGATTGTTAGCTTTCATAGCTTTCCCTACCGTGACATTTAACTGTGCGCCAATCAGTAGAACCAAAGAACTGAGATTGAGCCATAATAGCAAGACAATACCTGCACTCAAAGCTCCATAGGTCAAATTATAGTTTCCAAAATTACTAACATATACTCGAAATAATTTAGAAAAACCTGCCCACAGTAAGGCTCCGATCATTGCTCCAGGCATAATTGGAGTACCGTTTAACCATTGACTGGGGCCATGACGATAAATAATACTAAACGCATAAGCTACAATCATCAAGGTTAAAAACCAACGGAACCAAGACCAAGCAGAGAAAAATATTGCTCCAGAAATTTGTGTAGTATCTAACACAAATTGGACTATTAGGTCACTAAGAAATACTAACAAAGAAGCAGTTAGCACTAAACCAATGGTGGCGATCGTTAGAATCAAAGAGATTAGCTTCGCTTTCCAAAAAGGTTGTTTCAAGTTTGGTGGAATCTGGTAAATCTCATCCATCGCGTTCATAGCTGCACTAATTGCTCCTGATGCAAGCCAAAGAGCAACAAAGGAACTGATATAAACAACTTCTCTACTTTTAGGTAGTTGTATCTGTCTAGCAAATTCCTTCAACAACAGTGGAACTTGTTCTGGGGCAAAATTAAGTACTTGGTGAGCTAATATATCAACTTGATTTTGGGAAATATTTAACATCCCAATTATTGTCAGGATAGCTGCCAGTGTGGGAAATAAAGCTAACAAGTTGTGATAAGCCATTTCCGTAGCTAAACCAGATAATCTGTGTTTAGCACTTTCCTTGACAACTTGTTTGAGAACCGGAAAGTTGAGATGGCGAAAGAAGCGGATAAAGGGAGTGGAGAACATGGGAAGGGGATTGGGGATAGGAAAAAATATTTATTTCATACTTTAATCCTTGAGCATTGAGCATTGAGCATTGACCATTGACTTTTCAAATGTCTCTCTCAACAAATGTATGATGACAATGAGTGAATCAAGGAAAATCAGTCATGACTAATGTTGTAGAACGTAGTTTCCCTATTGATTTAGGAGCCTACAAGCCTCTAGCACTAGCTCCAAGCAATCCTACCCTCACCGAGGAGCAACGCCAGACTCTCAAAGCCAATATCCAGCTATGTCGTGATGCGATTGTTTTTTTCACAGCGACGGGAGCAGCTAGGGGTGTAGGTGGACACACTGGTGGCCCTTATGACACAGTACCAGAGGTAGTAATTCTGGATGCACTCTTTAGAGGCGCGCCAGATAAGTTCGTACCGATTTTCTTTGATGAAGCAGGACACCGAGTTGCTACTCAGTATCTCATGGCTGCTCTGCATGGTGATCTACCTTTTGAGCAACTTGCTCACTATCGTGAAGCTCATTCTCGACTACCGGGACATCCTGAGTTAGGATTGACACCGGGTGTGAAATTTAGCTCTGGGCGTTTGGGACATGTCTGGCCCTATATTAATGGGGTGGCAATGGCGAATCCAGATAAAGTGGTGATTTGCCTTGGTTCTGATGGTTCACAGCAAGAAGGAAATGATGCAGAAGCTGCACGTTTAGCAGTTGCCCAAAATCTCAACGTCAAACTGATCATTGATGATAATGATGTCACGATCGCAGGACATCCTTCTGAATATCTGCCAGGTTTTAGTGTTGTAAAAACCCTCACAGGTCACGGTGTTAACGCCAGTGTCGGAGATCCTGAAGATATAGATGATTTATATCGTCGTATCTGTGAAGCAGTAACCACCGATGGGCCAATTGCTTTGGTGAACAAGCGGAAAATGGCTGTAGGTATTGATGGTATTGAAGGATCAACCCACGGTCATGACGTGATTCCTGTGGATAAAGCGATCGCTTACTTGGAAAAGCACGGACAAACCGCAGCTGTCGAATATCTCAAAAATATCCAAAAACCCAAGCTTCCCTACACTTTCCTTGGTGTCAGCGAAAAATGGGATTCTAACCGTAATATATTTGGTGATGCTGTGGTATCCGTCCTCAGCCGCATGAGTCCTGAAGAACGTAAAGCAAAGGTCATGTGTATCGATAGTGACCTTGAAGGTTCTTGCGGTTTGAAAAAAATTCATGATGCCTATCCAGATATTTTCGTTGCTTCTGGCATTATGGAACGGGGTAACTTCTCCGCCGCCGCCGGCTTCGGTATGGAAAAAGGTAAACAAGGCATTTTTGGTACATTCAGTGCCTTTTTGGAAATGTGTATTTCCGAAATCACAATGGCGCGGTTGAACTACTCTAACGTCTTGTGTCATTTTTCTCACTGCGGTGTAGACGATATGGCAGATAATACTTGCCATTTTGGTCTAAATAATATGTTCGCTGACAACGGGTTAGACGACGGTTACGAAACGCGGTTGTACTTTCCAGCCGATGCTGCTCAAATGAAAGCCTGCGTGGAAGCAGTATTTTTTGACCCTGGGTTAAGATTTATCTACTCCACCCGTTCCAAAGTACCCCAGATTTCAGATGAAAATGGTAAGAATTTCTTTGGCGAAGGTTACACCTTTGTTCCTGGTAAAGATGAAGTTGTCCGGGAAGGAACTGCTGGTTATATTATCAGCTTTGGTGATGGATTATATCGCGCTCTCGATGCTGTCGAAAAACTCAAACAGCAAGGAATTAATGTTGGTTTGATCAACAAGCCTACACTCAACGTCATTGATGAAGAGATGCTAGCTAAAGTTGGTAAAGCACCTTTTGTTTTGGTTGTAGAAGCACTCAATCGGCGCACAGGTTTGGGTAGCCGCTTTGGTTCCTGGTTACTAGAACGCGGACTCACACCAAAATTCGCTCACCTTGGTATTCATAAAGAAGGTTGCGGTGGATTGTGGGAACAGTTCCCCTATCAGGGATTAGATCCTGAAGGTATTATCAAGAAAGTCAAGGAACTAGTTAGCTAGTTTATAGATTAGGAATTTAGAGGGATTGAATTTTATTCAATCCCTCTCTCAAAAATTTAGACTGAATTTTAAGGGATTCAAAATAGCGTGTAATTAAGAACTAGTATTAAATACTCAATTAAGTTCTTGAGTGGACAGTTAGGGCGTTTTTAAGCTTTAAAATTGCTCTCATGAGAGTAATAAAAGAGCGTTAATATCGATAAAGAGAGTTGAATTATGGGAGAAAATATCTGTCTTTAGAATTTATTCAGGTTCCCCCAACCACAGGAACACCTAAAGGATTAATCGTCGCTTTGCATGGTTGGGGTGCAAATGCTGAGGATTTAGCATCTTTAGCACCATATTTAAATTTGCCTGATTATCAGTTTGTGTTTCCGAATGCACCTTTTCCTCATCCTCATTCACCTATAGGAAGAGCTTGGTATGAACTGAGCGCGGAGAATATGTATGAGGGATTAACACAAAGTCGGGAATTGCTCACAGATTGGTTGCTTAGTTTAGAAAATAGCACTGGTGTACCGCTATCGCAAACGATTTTAAGCGGTTTTTCGCAAGGAGGGGCAATGACTTTGGATATAGGATTAAAGTTGCCCTTTGCAGGTTTAATTGTCATGAGTGGCTATTTACATCCCGGTGCTGTAGAGACATCCTCTGCAACATCTCTATCTCCGGTTTTAATCACCCATGGCAGATATGATCAAGTAGTACCCCTACAAGCTGCACTCAACGCCAAAGAAACTTTAGAGTCGCGAGGAATTGCAGTACAGTACTATGAATTTGATATGGGTCATGAAATCCAACTACCCATGCTAGAGTTAATACGTAGTTTTGTGATGAATACTCAAGTCACTACAGAGTAGCTTGTTGCTAGATTTTGTCTGATCCCAGTTACAAAAGTTTTACAAAATCCGGTATATATCCGGTAAAATTTCACGTAATTAATGCTCTCAAATGAGTAATATATATTGGGTGGCTGCGTCGGGCGCAAACAAACCCAAGCTGGATGCAAATGCTGCTAACGGGAGGGGCGAGCATTATGAAAACTCTAAGCATTTCCAAAAAAGACATTGCTACTATGACTCCACAAGATGTAGAAAAATTAGCTACACGCTTGGAGCAGGATAACTATAGCAATGCTTTTGAAGGTTTGGACGATTGGCACATGCTACGTGCGATCGCATTTCAACGCCCAGAGTTAATTGAACCATATATTCACCTTCTAGATTTAGAACCCTACGATGAGGCCTGACAAAAGGGTTCTAATTGGTATCGGCGGCGGGATCGCCGCCTACAAAATTTGCGAGGTTGTTTCCACATTATTTCAAAGTGGTGTGGAAGTCAGAACTATTCTGACTAATTCCGCCCAAAAATTTATCACACCTCTGACTTTTTCGACTCTCTCACGCCATCCCGCCTTTACGGATGAAAATTTTTGGCAACCAATTTATTCTCGTCCTTTACATATAGAATTGGGCGAGTGGGCAGAAGTGTTTTTAATCGCACCTTTAACAGCTAATACATTAGCAAAATTAGCTCACGGGATGGCTGATAATTTGCTTACAAATACTGTCTTAGCTTCTACTTGTCCGGTTGTGTTAGCACCAGCTATGAACACCGACATGTGGGAACAGCAGGTGGTAGAGCAGAATTGGCAAAATATCTTAAAAAATAATCGTTTTCACAGTTTGCAACCAGAATCGGGATTATTAGCGTGCGATCGCGTCGGGGCTGGGAAAATGGCAGAACCCCCAGAAATCATTGCTTATATTCAATCTTTACTCCACACCAGAGGTAAGCGGGATTTAGCAGGAAAGCGAGTCCTAATCAGTGCTGGGGGAACACGAGAGCATTTTGATCCCGTGAGATTTATTGGCAATCCTGCTACTGGAAAAATGGGGTTAGCTTTAGCACAATCAGCACTACATCGAGGTGCAAACGTAACCTTAGTACACAGTCCCATGAATGCTGATCTACCTTTGGGAGTGGAAGCAATTCCTGTCGTAAGTGCTGAGGAAATGCACTCTGCTATTTTAAGTAATTATTCTAATTGTGATGTCATAATTATGTCCGCAGCAGTTGCAGATGTCAAACCACGAGAGTACAACCACGAGAAATTGCCCAAGCGATCGCTCCCACAATCTTTAGCTTTAGAACCCGTAGCCGATATAATTGCAGAATTGTCCCAGCGCAAACAACCTCATCAATTATTAATCGGATTTGCTGCTCAGACAGGAGATATTATCACTCCCGCTAGGGAAAAATTGTACAGAAAAAATTTAGATGCTATTGTTGCTAACCCAGTAGATAAACCTGATAGTGGTTTCGGCAGCAACAACAACCAAGCAGTATTTTTAGATAGAAAAGGTCGTCAGGTAGAAATTTCACCATGTACTAAATTGCAGCTAGCTCATTATTTATTTGATTTTGTTGGTAGTTTTAGTAGTTAAGTAGATAATAGCTTTGTTTTAGCTGTACTGGTGTCCAATATTAAGAAATTTCCAAGCTTATATTAATCAATTAATGATGTAAAAGGGTGCAAGCTACGGCATAATTATTGCGAGCAGAGCAGAATTCCCACCAATGATACTAACAAGGCTGACAGAAGAATTAGACAACCTGAGTAAGAATGGTAGTAATGGAGTTCTCATCTTATACAACCATACAGTCGTTTGGAACCTTTACTTCAATGGCGGGAAATTGGCCTATGCTACAGGTGGAATGCATCCTGTCAGACGCTGGAATAGAGCCTTAAAGCAGCATTGTCCCAATTGGGATTGGAGTGTTGAGTCTTCTGTATTGTCCGAACATCAATCTTGGGAATGTCACCTGCTTGCTCAAGGGATTAGCCGAAGACAATTGAGTGCTATCCAAACCAAGTTAGTAGTTCGTAGTATTGTTCAAGAATGTTTTTTTGAAATCAGTAATTATAGAGACCTGAAGAATAATTGGACACCTACTCAAAAAGATATATTTCATTTACCTCAGCTCATAGCCTTGTCTTCTTGGGAAATACTGTCAGTTTTTACCAAAGCAACGAACACACAACAAAAATGGCAAGCTGCTGGTTTAGATCACCTTAGCCCCAGCCTCGCTCCAGTTTTGACGTCAACGGTAGATTCTCAAGTCATCCCAGTTTCTGAAAAGAAGTATTTCAATAGTGATTTCACCCTATGGGATATTGCTCTCAAGCAAGAAAAATCAGTAGTAGAGGTGGCTCTCTCTTTAATGCCTTGGGTTGATAAGGGTATATTGGAACTTCAGAAGATTCCCGATTTACCATTACCGACGATAAAAAAAGTAGTAGCAGTAACGCCCCCCTCATTAGAAAAGAAATCTATTACATCTGTTCAGAAATCCGTTCAGAAATCTGTTCAAAAATCTATTGATAAATCTAGCTACAAACAACCTTTAATTGCTTGCATTGATGATAGTCCAGTATTGGCTTACGCTTTAAGAAAAATATTGATACCAGCTGGATATCAAATGTTGAGCATTCCGGAGCCGATGCGAGGATTTTCTCAACTCATCGAAGACAAGCCTGATTTAATCTTGTTAGACTTGCTCCTACCGAATGCTGATGGTTATAGCATCTGTAAATTTTTACGGGATACCCCCTCTTTTAAGAATACACCAATTATTTTTCTGACAGAACGGAATACCCCTATTGATCGGGCCCATGCTATGTTAGTCGGCGCCACTGAATTTTTAGGTAAGCCACCACAGGCAGAAGAATTATTACAGATTGTGCAGAAGTATATTGGGTAAAACTATGAAAAACTAAAAATATAAATCAAATCGCTTCATCCACAATTAAGCCACCCTTGAGGAAAATTTTGGGTATATCTAGAATGCTCATAATTTTTTCCTGATAGGGAGCAGTTCCTTGACAATATTTAGCATTAATTGAATTGATTGTAGTTGGTATTGCTGTTACTTTTTGTAAGTTCAGGGAAAACATCACATCGTAAATTTCTTCGACTATTACACCAACAACTATACCCTCAACTTCTATCACCATTGCTTTAGAACCAACAACCACACCCTTTGATGGCACATGTAATAGTAATCCACGCAGATCAATTAGAGTAAGTATATCACCCCGCAAATTCATATTACCGATAATATGTGATGGACAACAAGGAATAGGAGTCACATGATGGATATCAGTAAACTCCCGCACCATTTCTAAATCAATACCGAAAATATGGTCATTTAAAGTAATGACTGCTAAAGTTTTAAAGTTCTTAAAATCATGATTTTTTGTTGAAAGTCTGAGGTTATCTGCTCTTTGTTTAAAAATTTTTATTTCTTCTAAAGTTGCATTCGGGCAAAATCTAGACTTTTGTAACAGTAAAAACTCAGAATTTATCGTTTGAAGTTCGTCTACATTAGAACTATCAAAATCATCTTGTTGCAGGTAGTTTTGCAAAGACGCAATTTGTTGCGTCTCGTCAGAGGATAACCAATTATTTGGATTACTTAAGATCAAAATATTATCTGAAAAATTGGCAACACCAGCAATAATATTTTTTTGCTCAACTACTACCAATTCTCCTTGGTCATTAAGTTCGGTAGCAATTTCCTCTAAAGATATTTCTCTAATTTCATGAATTTGATTAACAATAACTCCTAGTCGTAATTCTTCATATTTTAAAACTACTACACTATCTGTCAATCGATAATCTGGTGACAGATAGCCCAACTTCAGATTCAAATCCATAACTGGCAAAATCTCTCTTCGGAGATTGATCAAGCCAATAATTCCATTAGGAATATCTGGAATCGTTGTCAACTCTGGCAAATTGAAAATCTCTTCTACGTAAAGCGTGCCAATGCCGTAGAGATAGTTATTTAAGCTAAAAGTAAGATACAGATTTTTCTTCATTTTTTGATGACTTACTTTTTAATATAGACAAGCGATTCTGGGAATAATTTTGTGTGGAAATTACTCAGATTTTGATTACAAAGTTCTGTATGTCCTGTAATTAAATATCCTAATGGTTGGAGAGTGTGATAAAATTTCTCTAAAATTTTTGCAATTACTGTAGGTTCAAAATAAATAAACACATTCCGACAAATAACTAAATCCATATCTCTAAAATCGGAATATGGATGAATAAACAAATCTTTGAGTAAATTTGTATATTGAAACTTAACCATTTTTTTAATTTGTTCATCCAGGTAATAATTATTGTTAAAATTCATAAAATATTTCTGGATTTTTTTCGCATCCAAGCTTCTTAATGACCAAGCTGTATAAATTCCTTCTTTTGCTTTTTTTAGTGCTTCTTTGTTGATATCTAAACCTAGAATGAGTACATGCCATTCCTCTAAATTGGGAATCAGTTCTTTTAAAAGAATAGCAATAGAATAAGGCTCATCACCGGTTGAACATCCTGCACTGCAAATACGAATACTTTTGTGATCCTGTTTGCGTTTAATTATTTCGGGAAGAATTCTATTTTGTAATAAATTAAATTGTCCCCTATCTCTAAAAAAATAACTTTCAGTATTCGTCAAAATCGCAATGAATTTTTGCCATTCTATGTAGCTATATATCGTTGAAGATGCTAAGACTTTATAATATATTTCTGGATGCAATATTTTGAGAGTTTTCATACGCGAAAATATTTTTTGAATTAAATTTGCTTGATCACGCACTCTAATTTTTATTCCGGTATGCTTGGCAATTAACCGAATAAACGCCTTTGTTAGCTCTATGCTGAAAGTCTCTACTTCTGACATCTTGACTCCTAATTATTCTCTTCACAATTCAAGAAAATTATTTTGCAACAAAGCCAGCAATTTTGGCGTGATCGCCTCAATTGGTAAAACCTGTTGCGCGACTCCTAACTCAACTGCTGCTTTTGGCATTCCAAAGACAATAGAAGAAGCTTCATCTTGAGCGATGGTAATACCACCAGCTTGAGCGATCGCCTGCATTCCCTCTGCTCCATCTCTACCCATCCCAGTTAACAAAATTCCCACACATGCTTGACCATAAAATTTGGCAACAGATGCAAATGTGACTGTCACCGAAGGGCGATGTCCTGCTACTAGTGGTAAGTCAGAGTAAAGAAATCTACCCCTTTGATCAAGTTCTAAATGTTGTTGTTCTGGCGGAAAATAAATTCTTCCTGGTTTTGGTATGTCCCCTAGTTGAGCAATTTGAATTGGTAATCGACAATTAACACCTAACCAATCAATTAATCCTTGTAAAAAACCAAAATAAATATGTTGTACACAAATCACTGGTAAGGGAAAATCGAACGGTAATTTGGTTAATATCTCTTTCAGGGCTTGAGGACCACCTGTAGATGCTCCAATCACTACTAGTTTTGGCTTAGTAAAAGAGCGAGAATACAAACCAGCAAGATTATCTGCTTGTAAATTATGTGTTTGTGCAACCAGTTTTCGCTTTTTCCGAAATACTTTTACCCCAGAGAGAATTTTTATCTTGTTAATCAACTCCTGTTTGAATAACTCATCATCTGCTACCAATCCTATGGTTGGCTTCGGAAAAATATCTACAGCCCCTGCTTCTAAAAGCTGAAAAATATTTTTTGAATCATCTGTTTGTACGGATACACTAATTACTAAAATTGGTCGTGGATAGAGCGCCATGACTTCAGTTATCAACTGTAAACCATTCATGTGAGGCATATGAAAATCTGTACAAATTACATCTGGTTCAACTTTAGGAATCAGTTGCAAAGCTTCTAAACCAGTGCAAGCTTCTCCAACCACCTTAATTTGTGGTGATGAGGTCAAAATTCTTTTTAAAAGTACCAGAGCAATTTGTGAATCTTCTACTAACAAAACTCGAATCGACATTGATTATTTGTTGGTGGTTGGTGGTTGGTGGTTCACTTAACAAACAACTATCAACACATTTTTTTAAATTAATCTTCCTAAGATTTCTAAAAGAACATCTTGATTAAAATTACTTTTGATAATGTAGGCATTAGCACCGACATCAGATCCCCTTGTTTTATCTGCGTCGGAAGCAAGTGTTGTCACTAAAATAATTGGCAATGTTTTGTATTCTGGATGCTGACGTATTTTGGCAGTAAGTGACAATCCATCAAGGTTGGGCATTTCAACATCAGAAATCATCGCATCAAATTTACGAGTTTGGAGTTTGTTATAGCCATCTAGTCCATCTTCCGCGATTACCACTTCATATCCGGCTTTTTCCAAAAGCCGTTTTTCTTGGGTGCGAACGGGGATGGAATCTTCTACTAAGAGAATCAGTGGTTTGGTTTTTACTATTTTTCTTTGTTTTGCAGAAACCACAGATGTA
Source organism: Nostochopsis sp. (assembly GCA_051172755.1). Classification (GTDB taxonomy): domain Bacteria; phylum Cyanobacteriota; class Cyanobacteriia; order Cyanobacteriales; family Nostocaceae; genus Pelatocladus. Next base: position 270,712 of record JBMNDX010000003.1, read on the forward strand.
TTTTGCTGGTGCAAAGACTTGAGCAAATCGGGAGGATTAAGAATCATGCATACTTCTCCAGAGCCGAGAACTGTGGCGCCACTAACATTACGCACCCGTTTTAATAACTGAGTTTGAGGTTTAATTACTACTTCTTGAGTTTGCATGAGGCGATCAACAAACAATCCAAATAGTTCTTCTCCTACTTTGATTAAAATACAAGGTTGTTGAGTATGGTTTGGTGGCTCAAATTTGGCAATTTGAGCATAAGCAGGAGAGTTGGAAAGTTCTAGTAAATCAGCAAGATTAGCAACCACAATACTTTGATCATCCAAGTTAATAGTTGTGCAATTTTCATTAGTCAAAATTTGTTTGGGAGAGATAAATAAAGTTCTTTGCACAAACTCAACTGGTAGAGCATGAACAATACCTTGAACTTCAAACAGCAGTATATTGTTAATTGCCAAGCTTGTATTTAAGTGAATGCGGAAGGTACATCCTTGAGTTGGGATTGATTCGATTTCAATATTACCTTTGAGTCGTTCGATGCTTGTCCGTACGACATCTAAACCGATTCCTCTACCAGAAATTTCTGTAATAAAACTTTGGGTTGAAAAACCAGGAGCCAAGATCAAAGCATGAATTTGGCTAGGAGTCATGGTTTCCAGTTCTTTATCACTGTACAATCCACGTTTTAAGGCAGTTTGTTTGATTTTATCAATGTTTAGCCCTCGTCCATCATCTGCTACTTCTATAACAATTTTGTTAGCCATTTGATAGCCCTTCAACCAAATAGTGGCGACGGGATATTTGCCGAGTTTTTCTCGCTCATTGGGAGTCTCAATGCCGTGATCTATAGCATTACGAATCATATGCATCAGAGGATCTTTGATTTCTTCGAGAATACGTTTGTCAGTGGTGATTTCTCCACCGGAGATCATTACTTTCACTTGCTTGGATTGTTGTTTGGCTAAATCTCGAACGGTGCGAGGAATTAACTCTAATACTGTGGATAAAGGTAGAAGCCGGAGGGTACGAATTTTTTCTCTTAATTCTCCAGTAACAATGTCTAATTTAGTATTGTGTTCTTGAATTGTATTTCTTAAAGAATAGATAGTTTTTTCTAAACGTTCTGTGTAGGAATCAATGTTTAATGATGAAGATTCAGCAACTTTTGCTTGGTTATAAAAAGCTTTCCACTCTTCCCAGAGGTTTGTCATTTCCTCAATTGCAGTGGCGGTATGAGCTATGGCGTTTTTGGTGAGAGTTAGTTCCTCGGTGTGTGTAATTAAAGCATCTAAATGAAGAGTTTGCACCCGAATTGTGTCGATGTGATAGGGTTGACTAGATCCTAAAGGGTGAGTGGGTAAATCTTGAATTACTGGCTTAACAGAAATTGGGGTGGGGAGTGGGGAGAGTTCAGGAAGAACTGGTAAAGATTCTGGGGTTGTGGATGGAGTAACAACTCTCACTAAATTATCAAGTATCTCGGTTATATTTACCCCAGTTGCTTCACCAGTTACGGCTTCGTATACCAAAAAACTGATCGCATCCAATCCTTGATAAAGGCGATCGCTTAACTCCAGAGTTAAGCTCATTTCTTGGCGTTTGATTCCCAACAAAATTTCTTCGAGTTGATGAGTGAGGGTGACTACATTTTCTACCCCTAAACTGCGGGAATCTCCCTTCAAACTGTGAGCTTCTCGCAGCAACTGTTGTAAAGTGGCTTCATCTTGTGGCTGCTTTTGCAAGTGTAGTATACCTGCTGCCAGGTTGTGCAAGCGTTCCTCGCTAGTAGTTTGATAAATTTCTCGAAGTTCTTTGTCTTCTATAAAAGAAATTTTTGCTTGATGAGTATTGCTGTTATTTGCTGCATAGACGGGCGATGGCGCATCTTTCAACTCATTGGTGCTTATCGGAGATTGATTATGCTTTTCGATTGATACTTGCGTGCGAATAGATGGTTGCACTTGTTCTGATTTTTCTGGTTCTGGCGGTTCTGACTCTGCAACATCTGCAATTAATTGTTGAAGTATATCAGCTGTATCTACCCCAGTTGCTTCACCAGTCACGGCTTCGTATACCAAAAAACCGATCACATCCAATCCTTGATAAAGGCGATCGCTTACTTCTGGAGTTAATATCATTTCTTGGCGTTTAACGCTCAAGAGAATCTTTTCCACCTGATCGCTGAGAGTTACTACATCTTCTACACCAATGATTCTGGAGTCACCTTTGAGGCTATGGACTATCCTTGCTAACTTTTCTAAAGTAGCTTCAGCTTCATCATTTGGCTGTTGTTGTAGATGCAGTAAACCATCTGTCAGTTTTTGTAAATTTTCTTCACTGGAAATTTTATACAATTCTCGGAGTTCTTTATCTTCTATAAACATAATTTAGTAATTGGTCATTGGTCATTGGTCATTGGTCATTGGTCAATCGTTAGTAGTTAGTAGTTAGTTTTTCCTCTTTGTCTCCCTTGTCCCCCTTGTCCCATCTACACTATCTCTTTGAGAGTTAAAGCAACTGCACTCAGTTGTTCAGTACCAAATTTGGTTTGATTGATACCAATAGCAGTTTCTTTTGCTCCTCTGTTGATATTGTCCATTGCTTGGACAACTTGTTGAATAGCATCTAATTGTTGCTTGAGATTGAGCGAGATTTGTTGATTATTCAGAACCATATAATTAATCGCGTCTGCTACTCCAGCAAAAGCTTGGTCTGATTTTTGAACATTTTCCACTCCTGTTTTCACTATCTTGGTGCCTTCTTCTGTCACCATGACAGTTGAATTAATGGCTTTTTGGATGCTAGAAACTAGGATATTAATCTTGTCAGCAGATTTTTGACTTTGATCGGATAATCTGCGAATTTCATTGGCGACTACAGCAAAGCCTTTTCCATATTCTCCAGCACGGACTGCTTCAACTGAGGAATTGAGTGCCAACATATTAGTTTGGTTTGCTAAGTCAGAAACAATTTGGGAAATACTAGCAATTTGACTAGCTTGGGCGCTTAGATGCACAATTTGTTCGGCGATCGCAACTACTTTCTTTTCGAGGATGAACATACTTTCGAGGGTTTCTTTCACAGCTTGGCTACCATTTTTTGCGGTTGTGAGAGCCTGCTGTGCGGCGGTAGTGGCTGATTTTGCTTGTTGAGCTGATTGGCGACAAGAAGCTTCTAGTTCATCCATCGTTGTTGTAGTTTCATGTACTGAGGCTGCTTGCTGTCCAGCTATGCGTGCTTGCTGATCCAAGCCAGAAAAAGTTTGCTGAATAGAGGCAGATATTACATTTACCAGTTGCTTGATCAGGTGTACAACTTGACGTGTCCGGAAAATTCCCAGCGATAGCATCACAGCCAGAGAAACAAGAATAATCAAAATGGTGACGATTTTCAATGAATTGACAGTGGCAAAAACACTATTTTTGGGAACTCTATTGATTACTACTAAAAATTCTGGTTGATTTGGACTGGGAGCAACTCGACGGAATGCAAATAGATAATCTCCTTGCTCAACAAATCCGTTTTCATTCCCTAATATCTTTTTGGCTATATCTGGAGAATAATCTTGATCTAATTTGTCATTTTTTTTAAATTCAAATCCCCACTCTTTTGCAGCATTGGGATGGGAAATGTAAAATCCATCTTGATTAACAATGAATTTTTCTTGACCTTGATATATATTTTCTACATTTCTCTGTTGACTATCACCCTCTTTAAAAGCTTTGATAAATGTATCAGCAAATACGTTAGCGACGATAATTCCCTTTTGTTTTCCAGATGAATTCAGAATCGGTATACTGTAACTAATAGTTGGTTGATAAGGTTTTTCAATTTCACCTTTTTCATTGTTGAGATCAACAGGAGAAACATATATATTGTTAGGTGAGAGTTTCATCGTTTCTGTAAAAAATTGTTTATCTCTTTTTTGTTGCAGTTCTCCTTCAGTGACAACTTTATTCTTAGAAGCATCGGCATCAACTCGCACTACTTCTTTGCCATTTTCATCTATGTAACTAAGTTTCATATAATGAGGCTTTTGTTCCATCATGGCAACAAAATTAGCTTGTAATTGTCCTATCCAGGCGTTGTAGGATAAATTAGTCTGCCCGTCTAATCCACTATTGTCTTTTGCTCGGATGATTCCTTGAACTGAGGGAGATTTACTTAATAAAAAAACGTCATCACTAACACCAGTGAGAAAATCATTAATTTTATTAGCTTCTTTGTTTGACTCAGTCTCCATATTGTTTTTTGCCACTTCTGATAGGCTTTCACTAGAAGCATAAATGCCATACAAGCCCAAAATCGAGACAGGAATCATAGTGCTTAAAACAAGCAAGATGATAAATTGATCTTGAAGTTTTAATTGATTAGGCAATTTTTTGAAAAGTTTACTAAACATGGTTGATGAGTTATAGCTAGATGTTTGACAGAGAAATATGTTTGGTCAATACTTGAAAATAGGAAACAGGAAACAAGCAACAGGTAATGGGGTAAAGCTATATTTTCATGATTGCTTGTGATATTCACTCATGAATCGCTAACTTAAAAATAAAGAAAATGTCAAGAATAAAAGCAAAAATAATAAGATTTTGCTCTGTGCTGACCTAAGAGGATGTTTGAAAAGTTCTCGGCGAATATAATTACCTATTACTACTTTGATGGATTTCGTAAATTTAGGATTCCTATTTGAATTTTGAACTTATACTGAAACTCAAAAGCTTATACGGTAAGCTTAAAGCCTAAAAACTCATTCATCAATAAAACCGGATTCCTATATTAGAAAAAAACAACTGAATTTACTCTTGTTTGTATTTGTAAATGCTCAAAATCTGCCGTCAAATATTTACCATCACAAATTGATAGGTATTAGTAAATTATCTGATTAGGTTTTACTGGGTTGCTACATAAACCAAAAAGCACCCTGGAAAATTTTAGTTATCTGGATAATTACTGACTCACAAATTAGTGTTTTATAGGGAAGCACACATCTACGGTTTTGCGTTTAGTCAGTATTAGCCAGCGAGCAATCTTGACAAATACTTTGATATTTTAAGCACCTGTGCCAAATTTCAAGAATGACGTCGGCGCTTTGCGTCGATTTTCCTGATAGCCTTGGCATACCATCCACAGACGCAAGTGTTTGAGCTACTTTCAAAATCTGTGGCAGATTGGTAGACTCCGCAGATTATACATCAACCTGGGATAAAGTAACCATTTGTGTAACAGTATAATTGTGCAATCTCAGAGTAAAAGCTAAGTAGCCATCATGAGATGCGTACACCAGAGCGAATCAAAATATTACTCTTCTTACACCCCTACACCCTTAGATCTCTATACCTGAGATCTTGCACCTAGCCCTGACGATGTTCGTAATCGCGGCTATACAAACTAAGTCCACCTGCGCGGACTAAGCTAATCGTCATTCATTTTTCCAGACTGATTCGCTTGTAGTAAGGGCTTCAGCCCTGGTTTTATGCAACTTAAATGCTCATTAGCTTAACTGAAAATCAAGGGTTTTAAACCCACCTACCTGGTCTTACTTTCAGGAAGCCGCTACGCGTCATGTATGTGTTTAATTTTGCCCAACTACTTATTTTTTCTTAGCTGCTGCTGAGATAGGTAATTGTAAATTTTGATCAAAAGCAAAGTCATCTTTAATTTGCACTACTCGCTTGTGTAGATTATCACTTGCTGAAGTAGCATCTTGTGAAGGAACCTGGATTGTATACTTACCAACAGGAACATTATCAAAGCGATAAAGACCAAATTCATCTGTTACACCAGATGCAACACGTTTACCATCAGCATTGATTAGTTCTACTTGCACTTCTGAGATTGGTTGACCTGCTGCATCGATTATCTTTCCAGCTACACCATATTCTTCTCTAACAGGGAAATCTAAACGAGTCACAGCAGATGCTCCTACTTCTGCCACTATACTAGTCTTGATAGTAGAAAGTTCTACAGGTAATTTATCTGGATCTATTTCAACTACGTACATACCTTCTGGTAAATTACCAACAAAGAAATTGCCATAGGAGTCTGTTTTGACTGCACCAATTCTTTTATTATGACTATTAACTACATGGATAATGGCTCCATCTAAGTCAAAGTCTTTATTTTTTCCTTCGACTACGATTCGTCCTGCTATTGCACCTCGTTCTCGTCCTAAACCAGAATACTTCGCAGGGGTAATTTTGCCCTGAGCAAAAGATAAATCTGATACTAGAGAAACTGTCAGTCGTTCGTCTCCAATACCACCGATTTGATTTGTAGTTCTCGAAGGAATAGCTTGGTAATCAACTCTAGCCAATAAACCTGGAAGCACTTGCATACTTGCACCAGCAATTGGTCCAACTTCACCTTCACTGTAAGCAAGTCCTAACCTCCAGCTAAGACCACCAAATCTAGAGGAACTGTAGCCAAAAGATCCTGTGTAGCGAGAAGCTAAATCGCCTCCAAATTCTCCACCCAAAGATAATTGATATTCTCGATTTAGTCTGTATGTAAAATCTGAAGTGTATGTATCACCATAAGTATTAAAAGATAGTCTACTTGCAGAAGTTGGTTGATAGAAAGCGCTAAATAAATATCGTCCTGCAAAATCAGGTCTACCCCTCAGCGACAATTTAGAAAAAGGAATGATTGAAAAAGTGGGTAGAATATAAGTGGCTGAATCATTTTCGTTTTGGCGACTGCGGGCAAGAATTCCTAATTTGAATTTATTGCTAAAACTATAATTAATATCTAGACTATGGTTGTAGCGATCGCGTGATTCGTTGCTGGAGTTATATCCATTGGGAAACAACTGAGAATTACCCAGAATTTCTAACTGACCAAAATCTACATCTAAGTCTGCTGTGTAGCCTAATTCACCACGAGATGTGCCAATACTAGTAGCCAGAATAGCCGGATTTGCTAGCCGCCAAACAAAACCTGCTTGTGCTTGTAAGGTATCAGGAATAGCCTGAACAGCCCCTTCAAATGTGAAATTCTCAGAGAATCCTTGACGGAATTGATAAAATCCAACTGGTTTACCAGCATCACCATTGAAACCATTGAATATAGAATCTTGGATGACATTCCCGGTTAATCCCAATCCAGCTAGCTGCACATTTCCATCAGCAGGTAGTAATAAATCCGAAGAATTTAGTCTTAAAGACCGAATCTCGATTGGTAAGCTAAGATTGTTGCGATCGTAAACTAACAGTTCTATTTCATTAGTATTGCCAACTGGTATATTGACATCAACAAATTCATATATTCCATTCAGTCCTACTTGCTGTTGAGCGACGATCACTCCAGCGATTCTTAGCTGTACAAAACTTGCAGGAGGTACTTCACCTTCAAATGTTTGTCTAGGTCGAGAACGTCTAGGTAAAAGCTCGGCGGCGCTGTTATTTTGAGAAAATGATTCAGAGGGCAAATTGGAAAAACCTATTTGCCCTCCAGTCAAATTCATACCATTTAATAGGGGATGCAATCCAATTTGCTGTCTACCTACTTGATAGCGAAATTGACCATTACGTTTATAGAAAAAGTATTCAGCAACATCTGGTTGATTCTCGAAAGTATTATTCATCCGAACTCGCCATGTTCCTCCTGCTAATCTTCCTCCTAAAAGAGTAGAACTACGCAGGTTTGTATCTCCTGAGTTTCTATAAAGGTAAAGCTCCTGTCTCAAATTAGAAAGTGCGCTGCTAGGAGGTCTTACTTCTGGTTTTAATTCAGGGATGGGTTGTCCAGATTCACTGCTACTCCGCCGCCAAGGTAAATCAACTATTAAAGCTAAATCTGAAGCTTTAAACTCAATTTGAGTTAATAATTTTTCTTTGAGTAAAGTATTATTTATATATATGACATTATTGATTTTTTTCAGATCAATTTCAGCTATATCTACTGAACCTAAAGGAGTTTTTAATTGTTGAATACCATTTAGCTTAACGATTTGAAAATCAGCAATTTCTGCAAATTCTTCTAGTGGAATTAAAATAGTATCTCCATCTAATCGAATTTCTAAGTTCCCAACTTCACGTTTGTTGATAATTACACCAACCAAAAAACTACCACTTAAAGATTTGATATTTTGAGCAAGATTATTTGACTCATCATTAACAGGCTTAGAAATTAGATTTGGGTCTTCTGCTTCGTTAATATTATTAGTGGATTTTTTTGTCTTGTTATAATTGCTTAGTGTTTGCGTGCTACCAGAAATATTAGAAGCTGTTTGAGTGTTGTTTTTTGAAGTTGCTGGCAGATTAGCGATTAATTGATTACTAGAAGATTGATTTCCTATATATTCTAAATTACTATCTGTTGATGAGATTGATGTTAAACTAGTTTGGATAGGAGAAAATTCAGGCATTGAATCCTGATAAAATGTCAATATATCTGCTAAGATCTCATCGTGTTGAGTTGATATCTTAATCTGATAATTAAGATAATCAGTATCTTTGTATTTTAATGATGAATTTAAAGTTTGTGCTTTTGCAGCTGTTGTTTTACCACTATTTTCTGCAACGATTTCTGCAATCAATTGTGATTGTTTAGAAAAAGATGGTTTTTTCTTTTCTAGGAACAGTTGAGTAACAGCCTGATCTGATGGTATAGCAATTGATATAATTGGTGGTGCAGGTGGCAAAGCAGGGAGATAAAGCATACTCAAGCACAAAAATTACAGTAGACTGAGAATTTAAGCAAGCAAATATTCACTACCTACATAGTTTTGAGGTAGTAAATGAATTGAAAATTTTCTCAAGTCCGCTTGGACGGACTTTGTTTATATAGGTGCGAATTCTATTCGCTAAAACAATACCAGAGCATTAATAAATGCAGATTTATTCAGAGAATTTCTACTTTGAGAACAGCACAAACTATCTGCTCTGAAGGGGAGTTTTCAGATTACCAGAATTAGTTTTGCTAGTAGTCTGCACTGGAACAATGAAAGGAATACCCTGGTCAATTTTTATACCATTTAATTCGCCGTTAAGATCCAAGACGTATTTACCAGGAGGTAATTTTTTGGAAATAGGCAGTGAAATGCGACTACGATGATCGGGCAGGATTGGTGAGATTGGTAACATTCCTGCATTTATTATCTGAGCAGGTATTTTTTTCCCTGGTTTCTCCAATTCGTCTATAGGTTTTGTCACTTCTGCGCCAGGATATTTATCCGCTTCCCAAATAGCATATTGACCGTTTAGGCGTATGTGACCGTTACCTTTATTAGAAATATCAAATACTGCTGTCGGTGCTTTTAATTCAGTATTTACACTGATTGAATTAATAGCACCTACTTTTTTAATGTCTCCCACATAACCGTAAATAGCAACAGCTAACCGTCCCACAGTGCGTACACCTTTTGTTTTTTCCGGAGTAGGAGAGACCTCTTCTAAAAACATCACAGCCCGATGTTCACCGGGCTTTGGCTGTACTCTGGGGCGAATGCTAAAACGTACCGTCTGAGCGCCGCGAGGTGGGATTGTAAATTGAGAGGGAGTGAAGATAATCCACTGTGCTAATGATTCTTCTGTAGAAGGAATTTCCACTAACTTATTGTCTTCACTCATCTTCCAAGAACGGACATAAGCTTTGAGTTCCACTGGCTTGGAAGAAAGATTAACCACACGAATTGATTGCGTAGTAGATTTACGATTAATTTTTAGTTCAAACCGAGGTGGGCTGACACCAATATTGATGACTGCTGTGGCGCTTGGTATTCCCAGAGTTAACGCCCCGATTAAACTTAAGGCTATAGTTGTAGATTTTCTAAGCATCACTATTTAATTTTTCACTCCTTCACACACCAGTTGTAGCTAGGCATAAAATACTTACTTATCTCGTCTATTCACTGTCACTGTTAATACACCCCCGTATTCTCCTGCTACTGTGGCAGTTGACAGGTCGAATTGCAAACGTACACCCCCTTCTACTACAGCTGTATTAGTAGTTTCATCACGTGATACCTCTACAATTGGTAATGCTTCCAGATGAGTTTGCATATTTTGATTAGTGCGATCGCTACTACTGAAGCCATCAGTTTGTCCATTCACAGCCTTGAGTTCATAAGTTGCATAAAGAGAATCTACTTCATCTATTGGAACCCGCATTTGCCACATTCCAGGAAACTCACGGGTGACTACTGTGTTAATTGGGGGAGGAGCTAGTAAGTCTTGCTCATTACTAACTGTTTCACTCTCAGAAGCAGGTAAAACTTCTTCTAACTGCTGTCGAGGAATAGTCAGTTGTTGGGGAGTCGCTAACTGATAGATTTGTGTTGGTTCTGGCAAAACCACCGACGATTCTGCCCATGCCTGGGATTGTGGCAAAGTTAAAAGTGTTACTAATATACCCAGGCAACGTTGTAGATGACGATAATGGCTAAATTTGTGAGTGCTGATCATTTAGCTAAATTTTTTACAAGTCTAGTCACTAGTCAAGATGGGTAGATGCCCCATAGCTCATTATGGTTGGCATCTTGCCTGCTGTATATCTCAAGCAAGCAAGACCCACAAATTCTGTATTTACAGAGTTGAAGCTGTTACAGTGATTGTTCCGGTGTAGTCGTCTGCTGATGTGTTGGAAATATCCGGTAGGTCTATGTCTACACCTCCAACAAAGGGAGTGTCTAAACCAACTAGAGTAGTCGGATCAGCGTCTGTCTTATTAAGAGTGGCTGTTATAGCGTCTCCGTTATTTACACCAGAGAGGGTAACACTGGCATCCAAATCGATAGTTACACCATTAGGGTTATTAGACCAAACTGCATACAGATCGTCCACATTCTTGGTGATACCAGCTGTAGCACCAGTGAACGGACTAGTTTGATTAATAATAGTTGTACCGTCTGTAATACCATCATAATCAGGAAGAATGTTAACTCCACCCGCAGTTACTGCTGTACCGCCAGCTAATTCAGCCTCAGTAACAGCCAAGTTGACATTGTCAAAAGTCCGCAAATAAAGGATTTCTGGCACATTCACGTTTACAGTCACAGCTTGGCTAGTAGTTAACTGCGCTTGAGCAGGTGCAGAAAACAGAGAACCACCTACAACAGCAGTACCAACAGCAGCAAGAGCAAGAATTTTGTTCTTCATAATTAAAAATCACTCCTCAAATAGGATGTAGTGTTAAGTTTGTAAATTGCAAATTTGTACAACGATTTCCTGGCAAAGCAGGTACAGTTTTTAGGTTTTATAGTCACCCTTTCAGCAAAGATTTTCTTCTTAAAGAACTCTTCAGCAAATGAATCTGTAATCTTTCAAGTTCACTCAATTACTTTCTCTCTAGGTTATAGACATCACCTCCTCTGTCATCACCCACAATTCGGTTCCGTTTGTTCCGTCATTGGCGGTGAAGAATAACTTGTTACCAGCCACAGTTAAGTTCGCAGGGTTAGCATTATCGATTCCGGGATTGATATCACTAACACTGCTTGGAACTGAAGTTGGGCTGTCAAGTTGCCACAATTCCCTGCCATTTGTAGATTCTGAAGCGGCAAAATACAGGGTATCGCCAAACAAAACGAAACTATCAGGAATACTGCTGTCTGTACCAGACCAAATATCATTAACAAAGAATTGGTTGCCATCGGTTAGCCATAATTCAAAGCCAATTTCAGGATCATAAGTAGTGAAGGCTAAGAAATTATCATTAATGGCCGTAAGGTATATCGGACCAAAACCAATATTGGGCGATTCTGCCAGATTAGCGTTCATCGGCACAGTTACAGTACCATCGCTTTTCCACAGTTCCTGTTCAAAGTCGCCATCACTATCAGTGACAAAGAACAGAGTATTACCAACTGCGGTGAGAGAGGTTGGACCAAACACGCTATCTAGGTTTGTGAGCCTACTAGTTGTAGTGCCATCATTCATCCATAGCTCAACCCCATTAGTACCATTATCAGCAGTGAAGTAGAGATTGTTGCCAGCAACAGTGAGTTCGGTAGGTGATGAGCTAAACGCACCTGTATAGATATCTGTTACTAGAGTAGTTGTCGTACCATCACTCTTCCACAGTTCAGTACCGTTGACTCTGTTATTAGCTGTAAAATAGAGCTTGTTGTTAAAAGCAACCAGACTGGAGGGGTTGGAACTACTAGCACCAGAGTAAATATCTTTGACTAGGCTAACGGTAGTGCCATCGTACACCCATAGTTCTCTACCATGAATGCCATCATCAGCAGTAAAGAATAGATTGTTGCCAACAACTGTAAAATTGCTTGGATCAGAACTACCAGATCCGACATTAATGTCTGTGAGAATCTGGGCTGTGGTGTCATCGTAGATCCACAGTTCTGTACCATTCGTGCCATTATTGGCGGTGAAGACAAGCTTGTTACCAAAAGCTGTGAGATTATCTGGATTAAAATTGCCACTATTAGTAGTGGTAAGACGAGTATTGCTTACTCCATCACTCTTCCACAATTGAACGCCGTTACTACCATCATTAGCAGTAAAATACAACGTATCATCTAGTACCGTGAGATTGTCAGGATCAGAACTACCACTACCTGGAGCAATTTGCAGTATCTGAGCTTGAAACTCAGCAAACAAATTCAGATTATAAAAACTGTTCGCAGAACCAATAGGGTTAATCTTGACATAGTAAGTACCTGCCGCTAGTGTGGTGTTGATATTTTCATCGAAATTGCCTGTTTGAGTAGAACTTTGGACTAAACTTCCATTACTGTAAAGCAACTCTACATCGGCATTGCCAGTTAGACCAGTAAGGTTAAGGCTGAAATCGCTGTCATATGTCAAAGTGAACTTGTAGTAATCAACGGTGTCAATATTGCCAACAAAATCACTGTTATTTTGCGAACCATTCAGAGTACCGATGTTATTAGCTGTATTCAGTGTGTTAGGAGCAACGTCAGTCTCAATCGCGGTAGCGGAAACACTCAGATTGTAGTTGGTTGCTGCACCTGAAACAGGAAATACTCGGATATAGTAAGTACCTGCATTTAAGCTACGGTTGATAGAGTCAGGTGTAGTATCTGTTTGGGTAGAACTACTTATAATCCCACCACCACTATTTAGCAGTTGGATATCAGCATTTGCCGTTGCAGGTGTTAATGTGAGATTAATAAGGGTACTTGACGTTAAATCAAAGCGATAATAGTCGTTAGAGTCAGCACTGTTAACAAAATCTGAGATTGTTGGAGAAGTGAAAGGGTCAATATTGTTCGCAGTTCCTAGTGTATTCCCAGCATTGTCTGCGGGATCGGCACTAAAGGAAAGATCCAAATTATAGTTTGTGGCACCACCAGAACCACTAGGAAAAACCCGCACGTAATATGTACCGCTTGTCAAAACTCTGCTAATTGACTCTGAATTAGTATCTGCTTGAGTGGAACTTGTAATTACTGTGCCAGAATTGTTGTAAAGTTCAACGTTGGCATTACCTACTAGACCATTCAAAGTTAAATTGAACGTCCCACTATTGGCTACGTTAAATTGGTAGTAGTCATTGGTGTCAGTGACAGTACCTCTATTACCAACGAAATCAGTAGTAGTGTAGCTGGTGAGAGTGCCAATATTCAACGCTGTTGCTAGTGTGTTATCTGAGTTACCACTTTCTTGAATTGAGTAAGCTACAAGGGTAAGGTCGTAATTAGTGCTAGCACCACTAACTGAACCAACACGAACGTAGTAAATACCAGGATCTAGGGTGCGAGTGATTAATTCTGATGTAGTCCCACTAGAATTTGCTGTTTGCAGAACTGAACCCGTTTCAGGATATAGTTGCAAAGAAGCATCACCAGTCAAGCCATGTAAATCCAAACTGACAAGACTGGAACTACTGACCTGGAATTTATAATAATCGCTGGTATCAGAACCGCTAACTGAGTCTTGAAAGGTGTTAGGACTAGTACTAAGGGAGCCGCCAATATAGGATGCTGATCTTGTATCTAAAGCAGTATTTCTGCTACCCCCTGGATCTGAAAATGCTGAAAATGTTGCCATGAAAGTCTACTGACTCCTTCCAAAAATATTTTTTATGTTTGTTTTGATGACAGCAGTCCCTAATAGGGTGATTAAAAACTTTTTAACCCTTTCGTATCACTTTCGGAAAACAAAAATAGAAGATCAAGGCTGTAAATTTGATTCAATCAAGATTAGAGGATTTATCTTCTAACACTAACCACTTGAAATATTTAGTAAATAAATGTCTTAGCTTGTCAATATTAACTTTTTGATAGCGTATAGAGTAGCTTATTTTACATTAATAAAATTATGTACCCTAACTTTCAAGCATGTATATGTGTAAATTAAAACTTAGAAATAATCTTTTTTTCTAAGTTCAAGAAAATATCTATTGTTTTATCGATACTTTAAGAATGTACTTCCAAATTACAACAATCAGAATATAGCTTTTATGTCTTAAGAGTTACTTCAGTGATTATGTGTAATTTTAAAAATATAATTTCTCGAAAAATATCGTACAAATACGGTGTAAATAAATTGTATTTAGTGAATTAAAACAAAAAATCCCACTTAGAAGAGTTTTTAGAGCGACCTTTATGTTCCAAGCAACTCGTCGTCGTCTGGCTATCTGGTACACAGCAGTAACTGCTTTACTGCTACTAATATTTGCAATTGGTGTGTACTTGTATGTCCGCAATACCTTGGTGGAGCGAATTGACGATACCTTAAATCATGTAGTGGAAGTAGTCGAGCGATCGCTAGTAATTGAACCTGTGAACCCAAATACTAGCCAACACCGGATTAACTTAGAAGCTAGTTTTCGTGACAACACCGATACTGTAGAAACTGTAGAAGATGACCACATAGATTTAGAATGGTTTAGTCCCACAGGAGAATTACTCTGGTCTACTCTCTCAGAGCCTCTGGATATTCCAATTCATGTCAACCGCACAGGTGAAACTGTACATGTAGTTAAGAGTAAAGAAAGACACGAGGAAACAGAAACGCAAGAACACAGAGATACTATCAATTCCTACTCTCAATTTGATACTAAAGACTTAGAAATTTTGTTGCGTCAGGTAACTCAACGAGTAGAAGTTGGTAAGCAAGTCGTGGGATATCTGCGTGTAAGTCATCCTTGGTTTGAAGTCACAAAACCGAGCCGACAGTTGATACTTGATTTAGCAATAGGTATCTGGATGATGGTGCTTTCTGTAGGAGCAAGCGGCTGGTTTCTTTCTGGTAAAGCTATGGAACCTGTACATGAATCTTACCAACGCCTCAAGCAATTTACTGCTGATGCTTCTCATGAACTCAGAAGTCCGATCGCTTTGATTCAAACTAATGTGCAAGTTGCTCTGGCTGATTTAGATTCTGTTGAGGTGAAAGACACCACTCTTTCCCACTATCGCCAACAATTAAAAGTGGTAGAGCGCCTCACCCAGCGCTTGGGTAAGTTAGTTAATGATTTACTTTTCCTAGCTCGACAAGATAGCGGTATCAGCACAGAAAACTTTTCTGCTTGTCCTCTAGATGCTTTGCTGATGGAAGTAGTAGAAGAACAACAACTGTTAGCTGCTGAAAAAGACATTACCCTCACTTTCAACTTAATTGATCCTCCAGCTGCGGAAACTAGCCCGGAAATATTAGAGAATTGGTTCACACTCTCAGGTAACTGGAATCAATTAGTACGGTTGCTAACAAATTTAATCAGTAATGCTTTGCGCTACACTCCATTTTCTGGACGAGTAAATGTAGAATTAGCACGCATAGAAGCAACTAATCGTGTTTCCGGACTACGTTCTAGTTACCCACAGTTGCAAATTCAAGTCAGTGATACTGGTATAGGTATTCCCGCAGAAGCACTACCCCGGTTATTTGACCGCTTTTACCGAATAGATCCAGCGCGTACCCATCCAAATAAAAATACCAAGACTGAAAATACTACTGGTTCAGGATTAGGATTAGCGATCGCCTTAGCGATTGTAGAAAACCATCAAGGTCAAATTCAAATTGAAAGTACTATTGGTAAAGGTACTAATGTCACCGTCACTTTACCCATAATTTCAGAAAAATAAATCATTCAATACCCACTAGTGGTCTGTCAAGCTAGTTTTGAGGGTTTGTAGTCAAGACTAAGCTTAGAAAATAAGGACTAAAGTCCTTACTACGAACTTTATTATTCCTCAATTCAAATTTGATGACCTACTAGTGGTGCTGTGTTTTCACACCCTTACACCCTTTTCTCTCGTCAGAGCTACTACTTGCTGTTTCATGACAACAAACAATATAGCTAAAATTAATAACAGTCCACCTGCCCAGGTGTAGGTTAAACCCAAACCTACTTTTGCACTTACAGGTTGGCTGATGATGGGTGAAAGAAATTGTCCTAAAAACAAAGATGTAGAAAGCCCACCTAAAGCACGTCCGCGAACTGCATCAGAAACAGCATTAGATACCCACACTGTCATATTAGGCATCATAAGTCCTAGTCCCAAACCTGCGATCGCTAAACCTAATAAAATTAATACATAGCTACCAACCAAGCCAATAATTGTGTAGCCAATACCCATTAGTCCAAAAATAATTGGCAGGATGCTAACAAAATCCAACTTTGCTCTAACTCTACCATAAGCCAAAGAACCAAAAGCACTGAACAAAGTAGCAGTTGCGATCGCGACACCACTTTGTGCAGGAGTAGCATTTGTGAGACTCCGGAGATAAAACGGTAACTGTACGGGAATCAAATAGAAAATAACTTGGCTGAGGATAGTAACACCAAAGATCAGTATCAGCAAGTTAACAGGAACAGATATATTACTCTGAGTTTCACTATCTTGAATTGCTACAGTATTTGCTCTGCTGCGATTTGGTTCATAGATACAGAATATGAGCAAAGGTAGCAATAACCATGCAAACAGATAGATTAAGAATGGTAAGCGCCAATCAATACTAGCAAGGGAACCACCAACAGATAAGAATAAGTACTTAAACAGAATTAATTACACAATGTCGTTGCGAATGAAGCGGAGCGGAATGAAGCAATCACAAGGGTTGAGGTTGCTTCAGTTTGCTCGCAATGAGTGTAAATATTTTTGTTTACCTACTTAGTACTCCTCCCAATGCCATAAAAGCAGCCTGCAAACCCATAAAAGTAGCACGCGCAGCCCCGACGTAGTAATCTGCAATCAAAGTTGTGGCACTAACCATCACTCCCGCCACTGCTAAACCTAGTAACGCCCGTCCACAGAGAATACTAAATAAGGAGTTGAGCCAAAACCCAGAACCTCCAGCAAAGCCATAAAGTATGGCAGCAACAAGTAGTAGTGGCTTACGTCCAATTCGGTCTACAATCACACCTGCGATCAGTGAACCAATCACTATAAATAAAGCCGGAAGTGTCAAAACCAATTTGACCAAAAGTTCCACATTGGCGCCGTTACCAAAGTAATCCTGCATTGCAGGTAACGAAGGAGCGATCGTTGCACCTGCCATCACTGTAAGGGTACTTACAAGCAGTAGTGTAGCCTTGGTTAAAAGTGAGTTGGGATTAGGCTGGTTCATCTTTATTATTTAATATGAGTTTGAAAAATCATGATGAAACCATCAAGACACAGAGATACAAAGTTATCTCAATACTGCTCGGTTAAGGATTTTTCGTCATAATTTTGGTGTGTAGAGACGCAAAATTAACGCGTCTCTACAAAGGATTGCGGGCTTACCACCAACCGTATTGGTTAATAACCTGCCAAAATCATTTAGGCTGCTACTGCTTCTTGGTAGGGAACAAACGTTTTCTTGCTAACACCACAAATTGGACAATGCCAATCTTCTGGGATAGCCTCAAAAGGTGTACCTGGCGCAATACCAGAATCAGGATCACCTTCTAGGGGGTTGTATATCATTGAACATTGGCGACAGATCCATTTTTGGGTAGCAGGATCACCACTAGCAGCTTTGGGAGAGGGGTTGACTCCTTCTAAAGCTTGTAATGCTTCCGTATATTGCCGAGCATGATGCTTTTCAATAGGTGTCAGTAAGCCAAAATTATGAGCGGCTTTACGGAATATACTAGCGTGTTCGCGAGACTCGGCTTGTTGTGCTTCAAACTCAACGACTGCTTTACTATCTAGATCAGCACGCGCTTGTTCAGTAAAGCCTGGATACATGGTTGTATATTCGTAAGTTTCTCCTTCTATGGCTAATTCTAAACAGCGAGCTGCGATCGCTTGTTTTTGCTCCTCTGTTAACGACGCCACATCACCCAATACTAGCTCTGGATGGATTAACCGAAAATGAGCAAAAGCGTGTTCTGTTTCTTGATTTGCTGTTTCTCGAAACAGCTTTGACAGTTCGCTCATTCCTAATTGGCGAGTCACTTCCGCAAAGAAAAGATACTTGCGATTCGCCATTGATTCCCCTGCAAAGGCTTCACCCAAGTTGTTCGCAGTGTTGGAGTTCGATAAATCCATAGTGTTCCTTCTTGTGAATCCACTTCTTCAGCTGCTATTAAAAGAGTAATGGTTGAGTTAAGTCATACTCGTAATGAATATGAGTCTAGCACATAATATGAACTCGTTACGAGTATGAGAAATAGATTCTTTTAATACCAAAATCTAAAATACTATTAGCAGATGATTTGGCAGCTTCTATTCGTTGTATATACAGAACAACAGCATCCTTTGTCTTTCCTATTCTTGCCAAAAATATTCTAATCTTGCA
Source organism: Nostochopsis sp. (assembly GCA_051172755.1). Lineage (GTDB taxonomy): Bacteria > Cyanobacteriota > Cyanobacteriia > Cyanobacteriales > Nostocaceae > Pelatocladus. The sequence goes on from JBMNDX010000003.1 coordinate 289,356, forward strand.
AACAACTGTTGCTAAAAAAGCAAAAAGTAGTATAATTTATTTAATTAGTTGGCTAAAGATTGTTTTATGTCCTCCTACTTGATGCAAGAAACCATTAGCTATCAAATGGTCTTGGTTTTTAAAGCACATCGTAATTTAGTGAGTACAGATCTTGCTGAACTAGGACTTTACCTTGGGCAAGAAATTTTACTCATGCATCTGTGGGAGGAAGACGGGTTAACTCAATCTGAGTTAGCTGATCGTCTGAAAATAGAACCGCCGACATTAACAAAAATGCTCAACCGCATGGAAAAATGTGGGTTATTGCAGCGTTGCCGATGTAGTGACGATGCTCGTTCCTATCGAGTCTACTTGACCGAGGCAGGGCAGGCATTACAACAACCAGTTCATCAGCTTTGGCATGAAGTTGAAAAGCGGATCTTGACTAATTTGACTGTTGAGGAGCGGCTCTTGTTTCGTCGATTGTTAATGCAAGTCCGCAGTAATTTAACTTGAATTTTTAGTTATTTTTTGGAATTTTATTTAGCCGCCTAAATAAAATATTGTTGAATAAAGTTCGTAGTAAGGACTTTAGTCCTTATTTTCTAAGCACGCTTGGTCTTTACTACAAACCCTCAAAACTGGCTTGACAGAATACTAGGCGGTTAGGTTCGGTTTTTCCACATGACGTGAAAAGTCAGTTCTAAACTCTAGCCTCAAGCTCTTAGGCTCTGCTTCTGCGAGAAATCTCCTGCATCCAATCCTCTAAGAGGGCGTAATATGCTTAATTACTGCGAAGAATTAACTGAGCAAAAGCCTTTACTTATTGATTTACAACAAGAGGGTGCTTCTAATCAACTCTTTACTAATCCACCACTTCTGACCAGTTACAATTCTGGGTGGAGCAATATTTACTTTGAGCATCACTATCAGCCTAGTTATGATACTCCAGAGCATCGCCTGATGATGCACGCTATTACTACTAGCTTGTGTTCTATTCCTTCAGAACGATGGTTAAATGGATACAGACAAACTGAGTATCAAACTGTAGGCACAACAGCGATTATTCCTGCTGGTACACTCCATCGTTGTGTGTGGGAAGAAGATGTTCAGTTTATGTTTGTAGCAATTGAACCTAAATTGCTATTGAGTTTGGGTGCAGAAGTAGATGCACCTGAAGACATAGAATTAATTCCGCAGTTTGCGACTATACGAGATCCGCTCATCCAAGGTATCTTGTTATCTCTTCAAGAAGAACTTAACTCGAATATTCAGGTAAATAATTTGTATGTTGAGCAGTTAAAAACAACATTAGTTATTCATTTGTTAAAGAAATATTGCGTTAAGAAACCTGTACTTACAACTCATGACGATGGATTGCCCAAATACAAGCTACGAAAAATACTAGAGTATATTGATGCTCATCTCAATCAAGATATTAGACTAGCTGATTTAGCTGGATCTGTAGGAATGAGTCAATATTATTTTGTCCGTCTGTTTAAACAATCAATGGGTATAGCTCCTTATCAGTATGTGATTCACCAACGGATAGAAAGAGCAAAGCAATTGTTAAAGCAAGGGAAAGTGACAATCTCTGACATAGCTTTGCAGTGTGGTTTTGCCAACCAAAGTCACTTCACCAAGCACTTTCGCCAAATTACAGGAGTTACACCCAAGGTTTATCAACAGTTTTAGTTGGGGATTGGGGATTGGGAGAAGACACGGTGACAAGCATAAAAGTAGTTTTGAGGGTTTGTAGTAAGCACTTTAGTGCTTAAATCCCACATTTCACAACTTTTAGGTTTTTGGCGATCGCTATTTAACTACCATTAGCCCAAGCTTCGTAAGACAAACATATTACAAAACGAATGCGGAATGTGGGTAACATGTCAACCGCCCCACCCACAAGGGGATTACAAGCCTCGGTCAATTCCTTGAATTTGTCCTTCTATTTGTCGTGGATCTTCTGCCTCTCAGTTTGATTTAAGCGACCGAATCAAAAACTTGTTGAGCGGTTAAATTTAGTTGCGGGAAAGTTGGAGATACAATACGGTCATTACCTCTAAACGGGGTCATTTGATATTCTCCATCTATCAGTTCGCACACAAAGATTGTACGTTGTTTGGGATTGCCGATAAATTTACGACCGCCCAATCCAGCATAATCAACAATCCAGTACTCAGGAATACCCATTTTTTCGTAGTCACCAAACTTGGCGTAATAATCGTCTTGCCAGTTCGTGCTAACAATTTCTACTGCTAAAGGAACCGATAAAGGAGAGCATAAAATCGGTTGTTTTTCCCATAATGGTTCGTTTACAACATTATCGTAATTTTGTATCAAGATATCGGGTGAATAAAGTGTTTCGGTTTCTGGAATTTTAACAAATGCTGTTTTCGGAATGCGGTATGGCAGTCCCATCTGCATAAATTGAAAGGTTATTTGCGCTGCTAAAAAACCAATCATACCTTCGTGTTTTCCGTTTGGAGGTGGCATTTCGGCAATTATTCCTCTATGTAATTCGTATTTATTTGGTGAATCTGGATACCATTCGATAAATTCATCAACTGTATATAGTTTTAGTTCTGGTAAGGTTTGAGTCATAAAGTTTACCGATAATAACTACTATTTCTTGTCCCCTACCTACTCACAATCCCTGACCACTGGACTTTTTTCTGTTTTTCTCGACGGTAAGAAAAGAAATGTTCTGGGGTTTGGTAAGTGCAGTAAGGAGCGATCGCAATCTGTTCGGGACTAATACCTAGTTTTTCCATCTGCAAAAAATTTATCCGTCTGACATCTAAACGAACTTTACCGGGGTTAGAATCTGGCAATAAAGGGGGATTGGGCAATTCGTGTAACGCCTCAATTCTTGCTTTTTCATCTTCATGTGGTATAATGCTAGCCCCGACTTTTGCTGCAACTTGCGTGGATACTTGGTAGACTTCCCCTGCGATCGCTGGTCCCATAGCAATCCGCAAATCTTGGATTTTGCTGCCTTGGGCTTGTAGACGAGCAATAGCCTGCGGTACTATCTTCGTAGCTGTACCACGCCAACCAGCGTGTACTGCTGCCACTTGCAGAGTTTTTTCATCGGCAATCAGCACGGGTGTACAATCAGCAGAGGCTACCCAGAGGGCTTGTAGTGGCTGTTCGCTTACTAAACCATCTGCGGATGCGAGAACAGAATTATCTTGTTGATTTTGATTTATTTCATCATCACGTGAGAGTAACTGAGTAGTAATTTCTCCTGGCGTGAGAACAGTGTTGCCATGCACCTGTCTTAAGCGATATCCTAAAGCATCTGGATGCAGTACCATAGTTAATTCTTCTGGAGAGCGAGGCCAAAAATGTTGGGTAAAAAAGCCATGTGGCCAAGCTTCGAGAAGACTACAAGTTAGGTAAGACATCTCTTCCCAAGTCTGCCAATGCCAAGTGTGCATCTTCAACCAAGCCTAAAAACAAAATAAAAATCAGCCAATTAATGCTAACTTGAACAAGCAAATTTGGGGAAACTCTGTGGGATTGGATCAGCAACAGTTGGAATTCGCCTTAAAAGACGAACGTCAGTATATTTATTTACCATTTTCCCTCCATATATTTGACTCTGTAGCTTCAACAAATAAAACTCTGTGGGAATTGCTAGAGCAAGGAGCAAAACACGGGTGTGTAGTGATTGCAACTCAGCAAACAGCAGGACGAGGACAATGGGGGCGAAATTGGATTTCTCCCGTAGGAGGATTATATCTTTCAGTTTTGATCACTCCTAAGATTACGGCTAGTCACAGCTACCAGCTAACTTTTGCCAGCGCTTGGGGAATTGCTAATCAGTTGCGAAAAAGTGGTGTTAACGTTGATATTAAGTGGCCAAATGACTTAGTAATCAATGGGCGTAAACTGGGTGGTATTTTGACTGAAACAAAAGTCCATCAAGGCATAATTACTCAAGCGGTAATTGGGGTTGGTATTAACTGGACGAACCCTGTTCCGGAAACTGGGATAAATTTAGAAATGTGGCAAGCTGCACAAAAAACTAAATTAATTCCCTGTTTAGAAGTATTGGCAGCGAAAATCTTACTAGGAATAGAATCCGGTATACAGAGTCTTTTGCAAGAAGGAGTAAATATATTATTGGCTCGTTATCAACAGTTGCTTGCCAATGTAGGCGATCGCGTGTACGTCAACAACCTTGCAGGCACTATAGTTGGTGTCATACCTACTGGGGAACTACATGTACTAATAGATACATTTGAATCTTCACAAGCAACAAAGCCAGAAATTTATCTCCAGCCCGGTATAATTAGTTTGGGCTATTCTACATCAGTGAACAGTGAACAGTAAACAGTTGTCAAGTTAAAAAATGATCAGCAAGTCCATAATTTTGTTTAGATTAACTGATAACTAATAACTGATAACTGGTAAACAATTTGTTTAGGCAAACTACGTACTTACACCCAATCCCAAAACAAATGACGCAGCGCAATAACTCTGCTCCTAAACGTTTGGATAACTTATGGCGGCGATCGCTTCCAGCACAAAGTATCTGTTTGCTTAGTAGCTTCAGCCTTCTAAGCAGTGGCATGGTGCTTGCCCAAACCGAATCAGCTATAGATAATATTGTTCCCACAACGGAAAATTCTCCAGCTGTCAACAAAAATACTGTTGAGCGCAGTCAAACTATAGTCATCCCAGAAAAGACTGATTCCCAACCAGAATTTTCTCAACGTCGGAGTAGACTCAGACAAAGACTACGCCGTGAAGAAGCTTCTCAACCCCCAGCGACCATCAGAGCCAGAAAGTCCCAAGCCCCGGCGACAACTTCTCAATCATCACCAAGGGTAAAAGTTTCCACACCTAATACTACTCCTGTGATCACACAGGAAACACCACAAGTAGAATTTACCACTCCAACTCAGCCTCGTTCTACACAACAGAAACTTCCTGTAGTTACTCAACCTGCAAAGAATTCTCCTAGTACTACTGGTTCCACAGCAGGAAAACCCAAAGACTACAATAACGCTTATATTGACCCCACAGATTATAATCCCACAGCTAAATATGAAGCTCCTAGTAGTGTGATCTCTACAGAGCGCGCTAGTGGTTGTCAAGCTGTATTGAAGCAAGGAGTTGCTAGCAACAGCTGCACTAGTAATCAGCCTGTAGCCAATGGTAATTCCGGAGCGCCTAATTGGTTAAAGAAAAGCCAAAATGTCTCAGTAGCTTCCATCCCAATCACAAAGCGGCTTGCTACTAATAATAAAAACAATACTGGTTGGCCTCCACCTACTATTGTTTCTAAGGTGATATCTAGTACTGGTTTGCGTTCTAACCAAGTTGCTAATTTGGGTTCTAGCAAGAGTACTTATCACCCTAACCGTTTTATTCCCAGTCCTAGCAATTTTACCCCCACAACCACAGTTAGCGAAGTGCCGATCGCACCCGGTGCGGGTAAATTGATAGCACCGATGACAGCCGATAATCTAGCGCCTCGTCCGAGTGTGGTAGCTTATGACATTCCTTTGGCAAAAACACTACCACAAATCGCCTACAGAGCCATTTATGGGAATAGAATTGCGGCGATTAGTGGTACAGGATTTATGTACCCACTTTCGATTCCCTCGCCAATTACCTCATTGTTTGGTTGGCGCGTTCATCCAATTACAGGCGATCGCCGTTTCCACTCTGGTATGGACATCGGCGCGGCAATGGGAACACCTATTTTAGCAGCATATTCTGGTCAAGTTGAAGTTGCTGACTGGGTAGGTGGTTATGGTCAAGCTGTGATCCTTAACCACAACAACGCCCTACAAACTCTCTATGGCCACATGTCCCAAATCCTTGTTCAGCCTGGTCAACGGATAGAACGAGGAACCGTGATTGGTCTAGTCGGAAATACAGGTAACTCAACAGGCCCTCACCTGCACTTTGAAGTCCGTCAGCTGACACCCGAAGGATGGGTTGCTGTCGATCCAAACACAGAAATACAATCTGCACTTGGTCAACTAGAGCAAAGCACACAGACAGCCCAGGTTAGTCAGTAACGGGACATGGGGACATGGGGGAGATAGGGAAGACGGAGGGAATTTATGATTATTTCTCCGCGTCACCTTATCTCCAGTGTTCCCCTTGTTCGCTAGCTAAGAGCATCAGTAATGCATCTTGGTATAACTTCCGCCAATGGCTCGAATACTTTGGTCAGATGTTTGGACGATATTTTAACAAAAGATCAGATAATCCTGAATATAAACGCCTCACTTCTCCCGGTTCGCCCCTCCATTTCGGGAGTTAAAACAAAGGCTACTCAGGGGTAAAAGATTGACCACCAAGTTGGGTGTAAATAGTAGTCGGAAACCCAAGCAAAACAAGAATACGCTGTTGTAACGGAGAAAGAGTAGTCAAATGGGCGTAAACTTCATTTTTAATCTCAATCAATAGCAGGGTAATTTCCTTAAATACAGCAAGAAGCAGTTCAGCAGTGGGACGTGCAGTTTCTCGTTTAGGATTGCCAACATAAATACCTGCAAGCTTTTCCTTATTTTGTGCTAGTGCGCGACGTACCTGAAACTCCAAAAGGGTCAACACACGCAAACCAATAGATAGTAGTCGTATCAAACCAGTAACATGGTCTTCACGCTGCAAATAAATTGGTGTCAACGATAGAGGAAAGCCTTTAAGTCGGGCAAATCCTCGCTCGGTTAAATATTCATCTCTATAGGTACGAACAGCTTGCTTCAAAGAAAGTTGAGGCTGATTTTGATTGGTGACATATACTCGCCAGCCTAATAGTTGAATTTCTCGTGAAACTGCATCTTCATCGATTTTGAAATCCAGGTCGAACGAAATTTCTTCTACTGTTTGAGATCCTCGTTCTAGATATCGTCGTTTCACTTTTTGGACTCGTTTGGTCTGAATATCAATTTGAAATAAATCACTAGTCCGATAACGCTTGAGAATCCCTGCTATAGCCGATTCCCACTGCTCAGACGAGGTGAGTTTTTTCTTGCCACGGCGAGGTATTTTTAGTTGTGCGAGAGCATCGGAGGTTTTCTGTATACGTTCACGTAAATACTGTTCGCATTCGAGGTAACGTAATAGAGCTTCTAGACGGTCATCCGTAAGGTCGAGTTCACGTAACTCTTCTCCAAAAAATGTTTTCAACGTCTCTAACCTTTTAGAAGCCCAGGCTTGGACATGATTTAAACGGTGATCTGCTTGCGATAGTATGTGTGCTAACCAAATTGCTGCTATACTCCCCAAGCTTTGACCTTGCCAATTTCCGTGTGTTGGGAAGTGCTTGTCGATTAGCTTTTGTACCCCCATCTGCTCTATTTGTGTTAACAGTATGGGTATATCATCGACTCGTTCGTTTGTAATTATGGGTTCAGTAGGCATAACATCGAACATATACCTACTCTGCATTTTTGGGAAGATGTCGCTCGCTATACTTAGGGGTTGCCTATTTTTCCTAACTCATTAAAAAATGGGCGAACCGGGAGTCATTAGAGGTTTAGAGGGAATAGTTGCTAGACCAAAAGTGATACTAGAAGAGGTATTAAAGTGGACTGGTGGACAGCCGTTTTTAACTCAGAAACTGTGTCAACTAATTTGTAGTTCTAATTATTCATTTCTAGAAGATCAGGAAAAGCAATGTGTAGAGGAATTGGTACAAAACCAAATCATCCAAAATTGGGAAGCACAGGATGAACCAGAACATTTACGAACAATCCGCGATCGCCTCACGCAAAATGCGGAAAATCAAACTGGGCGATTATTAGGGTTATATCAGCAAATCTTACACCAGGGAGAAATCCCCGCAGATGATAGTCCCGAACAAACGCAACTACGTCTTACGGGGTTAATTGTCAAGCAACAAGGAAAACTGCGAATTTATAATCGCATCTATGCAGAGATATTTAATCAAGCATGGCTCGACAAAGTATTGACAAATATTCGACCCTATGCACAAATGTTAAATCCTTGGGTGAATTCCAACTTTCAGGATGAGTCGCGTTTGTTGCGTGGGCAAACCTTTATCTGATGCCCGTAATTGGGCAGCAGATAAAGGTTTAAGCGTGTCCCACAATGGAAATTTTTCCAGTCTCACATCCTACGGGAATGATATTGTCAACAATTCTGTCTACGGCTTGAAGGTGACAGTTCAAAGAGCAAAATTTTAATCTGAACTTCCCCCCAAGAAAAAAAAGCGCGCCTGTTGACCAGAGCGGGTTTCAAAGTTTTTTGATTCCCTGTTACTGGGTACAAATTGTCAAAGGGGCTGGCGAAGCGAGTTTGAGGCGTTGACCCCCGTTTTTTAGCTTACCACAGATGTGCAAATTGTTCTATGACTTACATGGGTACACATATATTGCCCATAAAGGCTAGGTTCTTTATTTGGCAAGGATTTAAGGGCTGTTTAGTACATTTGCACCGGGGGAAGTTCAGTTTAATGTTCTAAGAGAATATTTCCCCGTTCCCCAATCACAAATACCCGTGTTCAGCTAGGAATGCGGGTGTAACTTCCTCGCGACTGGTGTTTGTCGGGAATTTGAGGAATTTTTCTACGTATTTGCCGAGAATATCTCCTTCGAGATTAACCCAACTGCCGTTTACTAGATAACGGAGGTTTGTCTCGGCATAGGTTAGGGGAATGACGGCAACTGTAAACTGGGAGATTTCTGGATTATAATCAGCTACTGTGAGGCTAATACCGTTCACAGCTATACTGCCTTTGGGAACAATATAATGGGCGATCGCATCAGGAGCGGTAAAACTCATTTCCCAGGCGGTTGCTGTCTGCTGTGCCGAAACCATGCAACCGATACCATCCACGTGTCCCATCACAAAATGACCGCCGACTTTCCCACCTACTCGCAAGGAAGTTTCTAAATTTACATATCTCGATTCTGTTTGTTCTTTCCCTAAAGTTGTACGGCGCAGAGTTTCTGGTGATGCTGTGGCTATAAAACCGTCTTTTAAAATTTCTTCCACGGTCAAGCAAATGCCATCTACAGCAACACTGTCACCGTAACTTAAGTCTCCCATGATCACATCACATGGGTGTCTAACACAACTAATTTCCCAAGAATCACTCTCTAAGGGTCTGATGGTTCCTAATGCCTGGATTATTCCTGTAAACACGGCTATTTTCTCTATATAACTCAAATTAATGCTTGATTTGAACTAAAATTTAGTTAGTAATTTTCACAATAATACTAGAATTAAAAGTATACTTTTTAACCATTTTTTGTATCAACATTTCAATACATCTACAATAAAGATCAAGCGTATTTAGATAATTACATTATTGCGGAAAAAAACTAAATTGACTTACTCTGGTGTTCACAACCATTTGGGAGTTTAATAGAAGCAATTATAGAGAATAAGACTTATGTTTTTGATAATCCCAATCTTGCCCAGTCAAGAGTATGATTTGTTACAGATTCCTCTAACGCTCAAAGGATTCTAGAGGTCTAGCGAATGATTGAAATGAAAGTCGCTGGCATAGCATTAGATGCCATAACCCGCAGCCCGATTGTACTTTTAAAAGATGCTACAGATCGGCGTGCTTTACCTATTTATATTGGTCAGGAACAGGCTAGGGCAATCATGGGCGCACTGGAGAATCAGAAGCCTCCTAGACCCTTAACCCACGACCTGATTGTAAATTTTCTGGAGACGTGGAATATGACTCTAGAGCGTGTTATTATTCATTCTCTACAAAAGGATACATTTTATGCAGCTTTAATTATTAAACAAGGTGAAGTCAAAAAAGAAATTGACGCACGTCCTAGCGATGCGATCGCTGTTGCTCTCCGTACAAATGCGCCTATTTGGGTCATGGAAGAGGTAATAGCTGATGCATCCATACCCGTAGACCGTGATGCCGATGAAGCTGAACAAGAGGCATTTCGCGAATTTATCTCTAATCTCCGTCCTGAAGATTTGATTAAGCGTTTTGGCAATGACGAATCTTAACAGTTTTGGATTTTCGATTTTGGATTTTTGATTAAGCTTGTATGTATACCTAAACACAAAAACTATCAACCAGTTCTTAGCACTCAATCTAAAATCTAAAATCTAAAATCCAAAATTCACTAGATGCGATACCGACGCTTTGGAAAAACCGGACTACGTCTTTCGGTATTTTCCTTGGGAACAATGCGCTATTTAGCTTCACCAGAAAATGTGTGGCAAACAATTCAAACAGCTATAGCGCTGGGAATTAATCATATAGAAACTGCTAGAGGTTACGGAAAAAGTGAGGAGTATCTTGGTAAGGCGATCGCCTTGGGGTTGCCAATACCTCGTTCGCAGGTTCACATCACAACCAAAATCCCTCCCACGGTAGATGCAGATACTATGCGTCGGTGCATCGATGAATCTCTAGAAAGATTGCATCTAGAATATCTAGATTGCTTGGGGATTCACGGTTTAAATACTTGGGAACATCTTGATTGGGTCAAAGCCAAAGGTGGCTGTATGCAGGCTGTACAAGAAGCCGTTGCTGATGGTCGTGTTCGACACGTTGGTTTTTCTACCCACGGTTCCTTAGATGTAATTCGGGCAGCGATCAATACAGATTTTTTTGAATTTGTCAATCTGCACTACTACTATTTTTTTCAGCGTCATGCCCCAGTCATTGAACTAGCAGCAGCTAAAGACATGGGCATATTTATCATTTCGCCTGGGGATAAGGGTGGACGTCTTTACACTCCACCCCCTACTTTAGTTGACTTGTGTCATCCCTTCTCGCCTCTAGAGTTAAATTATCGATTTTTACTGAGTGACCCCCGCATTACTACCTTGAGTGTCGGGCCAGCAACTCCGGAAGAATTAACTCAACCATTAGAACTTGCTGACCAGGATGGACAATTGACTGATGAAGAAATTACAATTTTTGAACGTTTAGAAAATCATCAAAATCTTGTTTTGGGTACTGATTTATGCAGTCAGTGTTATAAATGTTTACCCTGTCCAGAAAATATCAACATTCCAGAAGTACTCCGGCTACGCAATTTAGCAGTAGCCTATGACATGACAGATTATGGACAGTATCGTTATGGAATGTTTGAAAATGCTGGTCACTGGTTCCCTGGAATGAAAGCAAATCGCTGTACAGACTGTGGTGACTGCTTGCCAAAGTGTCCGCAAAACTTAGATATCCCCACCTTACTAAAGGATACCCATCAAAGGTTACAAGGCAAAAGTGGCAGGCGATTGTGGGAATAGTCAAGCGTCAATGGTTAATGGTCAATGGACATTTACTAGTACTCTGACAAGTCAACTTTACCAGGTTCGTAGTGAGCGCTTAACGGGACTTAGACAAAAAACAACGAGAAAAAAGCCTCAAATCTAATTAGGGTAAGGGATATACCTCAAACCCCAAAAAATCGCTGAAACCCAGATATATCAATCAAACAACTAAATCGAGGTTAAATGATTACTGTATATGGCTTTGAGGCTTTTTTGAACACGAAAAATGTCTAAGTCCCGTTAAGCTGAACTTCCCCCAAGAAAAAAAAGCGCGCCTGTTGACCAGAGCGGGTTTCAAAGTTTTTTGATTCCCTGTTACTGGGTACAAATTGTCAAAGGGGCTGGCGAAGCGAGTTTGAGGCGTTGACCCCCCGATTTTTAGTTTACCACAAATGTACAAATGCTTCCATAGCTTACATGGGTACACATATATTGGCTCTCAAGGCTGGATTCTTTACTCAGCATGGGTTTTAAGCTCGTTTAGTACATTTGCACCGGGGGAAGTTCAGCTTAAGCGCTCATAGAGGACTAAAGTCCTCACTACAAACCAGGCAAACTTGGGTGGTGGAGTACTAATGGCTAATGAACAATGACTATTGCTAACCACCAAATGGAGTTAAGCGTTTGATCGCACGACCTGCCACATCTTTGTAGCGCAGTTCTCCACACAAGATTTTACCCATAATTTGAGGTGCAGAGGGACGCTTGACGCCTACTTTGTAGCCGACACCAGGAAAACGATAAAATAGCCCAGCTAATTTTTGCGCCCAAGCCATATCACCACCCCATTCGGCATTAATGATATCTGAGTATCTTTCCAAAGCATAAATGTCACCAGAGAGCGCTTTGTTGATCGCCTCTGATGCTTTTAAACCACTGAATATTGAGGGACGAATACCTTCGGCGGTAAAAGGATCAACCACACAAGCTGCTTCTCCTGCCAAAACTGCATTTTCAGTATGCAGTTTTTGTTCACCATTCCACAGGCAAATAGCATGGCCATATTGCTGACAAGTTTTTAGGTCTAAACCAAACGACTTACCATACTCGTCCAAAATTTTCTTGAAATCCTGCGCTTCACCACCAATAAATGTACCAATACCAACAGAGTAACCGTCTGCTTTGGGGAAATTCCAGAGATAGCCATTTTTCACCAGACCAAATTCAAAATGAGCAATATTACCGTTTTCGACTTTGGCTAGTGCTTCTGCTTCTAAGGCTGCTGCGAGGCGGCGTTTGCGCTCTTTGAAACCTAACCATTTCGCCATTGGTCCCTTAGCACCGTCAGCAGCAATTAAATATCTACCCATCATTGGGCCATTAGCTGTATTCACTTGCCAATGATCACTTTTAAACTCAATACCAGTGACTTCTGTATTGTCTTTGAGTTCTGCTCCTTGTTTTTGTGCTTGCTGCACTAGAAAGTGGTCGAAAACATCACGCCGTACCATCCATACTGGTTCAGGAGTTTCTAGTTTCGCTTCTACTGGGTCGCCTGTTTTCCAAGTACATCGGATGGTGTCTGCTTTGATGGAAATTGCTGGACTGAAGTCAAAATCAAACCACTCAGCGATCGCAGGTGACACGCCACCACCACAAGGTTTATATCTTGGTAGAGATGCTTTTTCCAGGATTAACACAGAGCGCCCTTGTTTTGCTAGATGATACCCTGCTGTTCCACCGGCTGGACCGGCACCGACAATGATGCAGTCGTACATAAACGTTCTAAATTTTTGCTTTTGAATTAGTTGATTGTTGAGTTGTGGACTCTATGTTAGAAGGAATTACTTTGAGTAAGGTAAAAGGTAAAAATCGGGACAGTGATTTTTACTTTTTACTTTTTACCTTTTACCTAGTACTTTGATTAGACGGTAGTGATGTCTTTTTCTTTTTCTGTCAATAGTTCATTGATTCTGACAGTGTATTTGTCCGTCAGTTTTTGTAATTTGTCTTGCTGATCACGTGCTTCGTCTTCGGATACCTCAGAGTTTTTTTCCATTTTGCGGATAGTATCTAGGGCATCGCGGCGGATATTACGAATGCCAACACGACCTTCTTCAGCATACTTAGCAGCAATTTTTACTAATTCTTTACGGCGATCGCTTGTCAGTGGGGGAATGTTCAGTCGAATGACAGAACCGTCGTTACTGGGGGTTAAACCCACATCTGACATAGAAATAGCCTTTTCGACCAGGTTTAAAGAACTGCGATCATAAGGCTGAATCAAAATCGTTGTAGCATCTGGTGTGCTGATGCTAGCAAGTGATTTCAGAGGCGTAGATGCACCATAATAGTCCACTGTCACTTTGTCTAACAAGCTGGCATTGGCGCGACCAGTGCGAATCGTGTTAAAAGCTCGTTGAGTCGCCTCAACAGTTTTTTGCATCGTACTTTCAGCTTCAGCTAATTTCACAAGTACCTCCCACAAGGGTGCCGATAGATTCTCCCATGACTGCGCGATGGATATTACCCCGTACGCCCAAGTCAAAAACAAGAATTGGGATATTATTTTCTTTACATAAGGCTATCGCGGTACTGTCCATTACCCGCAAATCTTTTGCCAAAACGTGTCCATATGTCAGACTGTTGTAACGTTTGGCATCAGGGTAGATATGTGGGTCGGCGTCGTAGACTCCGTCAACCTTAGTAGCTTTAAAAATAACTTCGGCTTCAATTTCTGCGGCTCTTAAAGCAGCAGTGGTATCGGTTGTGAAAAAGGGATTACCAGAACCCGCGCCAAAAATAACCACCCGCCCTTTTTCTAAGTGACGGATGGCACGACGACGGATATATGGTTCAGCTAATTCTTGCATAGCGATCGCGGTTTGTACCCGCGTCTGTACCCCTATTCGTTCCAGTGAGTCTTGCAGCGTCATGGCATTCATTACCGTGGCAATCATACCAATGTAGTCAGCTGTTGCCCTGTCCATCCCCGCCGATGCCGCTTTGACACCACGAAATATATTACCCCCGCCAACGACGATGGCGATTTGAACACCAGTGGCTACTACCTCTGCTACTTCTTGGGCGATTTCTTTGACCACTTCTGGGTCAATTCCATAGCCCATGTTGCCCATTAAGGCTTCACCGCTTAGTTTAAGTAAAACCCGTCGGTAATTTGTTCCCATGAAGTTACGCTTTATCAAAAAATATGCTAATTACCTCCAATTAAAGATAACAGTAGTGTGACTATCTGTCTCTAGTACTTGACTCTCATCAAATTAACCTTTGACCTTTATTTTTCATCTACGCCACACTAAATTAGTACCTGTAGGTTCAGTTTCTTTAGGAAAAATTTCTTGATCTTTCATCAGTGATGCGATCGCCTTTGTGAGGTAATTTCCCTTCACAGCTGATTGGTTGTACGGATGATCATCGATCATTCCTTTGTAGCGAACTACACCTTCTGTATCTATTAAGAAAGCCATTGGTGTTTTGCTAATACCAAAGCTACGAGTTACATCTTGAGTAGAGTCCCACAAATAGGGAAAATTCAAATCATTAACTTTTGCAAAAGCTTTCATACTTTCAAAATCTTCTGTTGGCAACTGAGTGGCATCGTTACCATTTAAGCCAATGATTGTAAAACCCTGTTTGTAAAACTCTAGTTGAATTTTTTTGAGCCTATCTAGATACAATTTTACATAGGGACAATAATTGGACACCGAAATGACGCCAACGGCACGAAATTTCTTTAAATAACGGCTCAGGTGATGTACTTGCTCGTCAATTCCTGGCAGTTCAAAATCGGGTGCGTAACTTCCCACAGGAGTATTATTTGTTTCTACTTGATTCATATTTTATGACTCGCAGGAACTAAGTACAAAATTGCATAAATTCATAGCGAAATTTTGGCATCAAGACTCAGCGCCCCTCTGCGTTTACCTTTGCGTTCCCACCGAAGCTTTGATCGGAGGAAACCTCCGCTCAAACTTCTCTCTGCGTTTCAAATCGCCACGAATTAACGCAAAGCTAAACTAAAAACACACCTTTAAAGAAAGAAAAAGTTTTATATTCTGACTATTTTATAAACCAGTTTTGCTGTCGTGAATTGTGAAACTACTGAATTTGGATAATCCAAGTTTCAGAACGAAAGCAGCAGCTTAAACTAGTCTAGTTGTAAAAATATATAAAATTTTGTAAAAATAGTCAGTATAAATATATCTGCATTTTTCCAAATTTTCATCTTACTTTCATTAAATACCCATGGCTTCCTCCACTTGTGCGATCGCATTTACTCCAACAAAAACCTGGATTTGGCAAGGCTTTCCTATTTGCTATCAATCTCAAGGAAATACTGGCCCAGCCGTGATCTTTGTACATGGCTTTGGAGCTTCATGGTGGCATTGGCGGAAAAATATGCCAGTACTGGCGCAAAATTGTCGTGTTTATGCAATTGATCTGATCGGCTTTGGTGCTTCAGCTAAACCTGAACCTGATAAGAGTATAAATTATACATTTGAAACTTGGGGACAACAAGTAGCTGATTTTTGCCGTGAAGTGGTGGGAGAGCCTGCTTTTTTAGTTGGGAACTCGATTGGTTGTATTGTAGCCATGCAAGCAGCTGTGAGCAACCCTGATATTTCTCTAGGAGTAGCATTACTAAACTGTTCCTTGCGGCTGTTACATGATCGCAAACGCCAAAGTTTACCTTGGTCGCGTCGTGTAGGAGCGCCCCTTCTACAACGTGTATTATCTTTTAAACCAATTGGTGAATTTTTCTTCTATCAAATTGCCAAACCCAAAACTGTACGTAAAGTTCTACTGCAAGCCTACGCTAATTCTGCAATGGTGACAGAAGAGCTTGTAGATATTCTCACCTCTCCTGCTAGTGATCCAGGTGCAGCAGCAGTATTTCTTGCTTTCACTTCTTATTCCCAAGGTCCCCTAGCAGAAGACCTTTTACCTCAATTGCCTTGTCCAGCAATTATTTTATGGGGAACGGCTGACCGTTGGGAACCAATTGAGTTAGGTAGAGAGTTAGCTAACTTTCCACAAGTGCAAAAGTTTATACCTTTGGAAGGGGTAGGGCATTGTCCTCAAGATGAAGCTCCGGAGGTGGTCAATCCGATTTTACAAGACTGGATATGGGAAAGAACAAGAATTCAGACCTCGGAAAATTAGTAATAGTTGACACTTCCCAGCCTAAAGGCATAGGGATTCTTGATTCAACGAGTCCACTTAGACTAGACCCCTTGCGGTATCTAATATAGAGATGGTTCTCTCCTCAAGCGTTAACTTTAGGTAAGCTGTTGTTCTTCCTACTTATTCGAGCCTTCTGATTTTTGCCTTATTAGTATGAGATCGGCCGCTCACGCTCAAATAAGCTTTGTTGCTTTAACCAATCTTTACCCACTTGAATGCTGATATCAGAAGAGAGATTACCAGTACTTTCCACTCGTACTTCTCCAAATCCTAAACTGTTGCGAATTGATTCGGCGCTGTTACCATCTCCTTGTTGAGCAACGATGTGAGTGACTTCCAATGGTTCACCAGAGCTTTTGGCTATGTAGACATTGCGATAACCAGCTTTTTGCAGGCTTCCGATTAGTGATTGGAGGTTGGTGTTATCACTACCAGTACTGTCTTGAATTGCTACTCGCAAATTTGTGGGATCTACTGTCTGTTGTTGATCAGACGATTGTATATCAAAATGCTGTGCCATCGTGGTCGCAATGCGATCGCTGTCTGGTATCCAATAGCTAGCGTCATACTCTCCTTTTTCGCTAAACCGACCGGGTAGCATCAGCTGCGAAACATTAGAGCGATTTGTTCTAACTCCATAACCAACCAATGCTGCTAATTCTTCAACTGTCAAGTTAGTATCAATATGTTCTCTAACTACGTTGAGAATGTTGGGTAGTTTTGTCAGCGTTGTGGGGTTGAGGGTCTGATCAATCAATTCTCGGATCACCTTCTGTTGTCGTTGAATCCGACCAATATCACCGTTTTCATCATGGCGAAAACGCAACAATTGCAGTGTTTGTTCGCCGTTGAGATGCTGTTTTCCTTTTTTGAGATTGATGTAAAGATGCTGCGAATCATCTTGATATTTCATGTCTCTAGGAACGTCAATGGTTACTCCTCCTAAAGCATCGATGAGCTTGGCAACTCCCAAAATGTTGATACGAATGTAGCGATCAATTCCTACTCCATCCAAGAGGTTACTAACAGTTTTGGCAGTTAAAGCAGGTCCACCTTGAACATTGGTCGAATTAATTTTTTTCTTACCATGTCCTTCAATTTCCACACGGGTATCTCTAGGAATGGAAAGCAGGACTAATTTTTTAGTTTCTGGATCAAATCTGATCAAGAGCATGACGTCAGAAAGACCATCAAAGGAATTAATCTGGGGTAGATATCCCAATTTTTTGGTTTCTTCTGGCGCATTTTGGACATCTGGTGGTAATACACTCATCCCCATAACTAAGATATTGACGGGGCGAGTGAGTTCTGAGAATCGTAGTCCACCTCCAGAAATGCGATCGCCATCAAAAACTGCTGCCTCATCCGCACTCAGATTGGCTTGCATCAGAGGTGTACTGTTCAAAGACAGTAATGCTCCTGCTGTGGCTGACACTATCGCGATACCGCCCATAGCCAGCAAAAACCACAGCCAACGTCCAGATTTTGAACGATTGACCTTTCTACCACTAGATTTGGAGCGGGACTTGGAATGTTTTTTTGACGCCGAACTTCTTTGAATGGTCACAGACTTCCTCACACTTTATTGAATAATACTTGGTGAATCCACTTTTGGAATTGCTGAGGCGAATCAGACTATAATACCTAACTCTTAATTATCAGTGGTAAAGTAGTGGATTAAGTGTCTTCTGTAACACTTCTAACTGTATTTTTCTTGATCTTTTCGCTCATTTGAAAACCCTTTAGATGTTTTCTTTATGAAGTATGGCAAGATTAGACAGTATTTGACTAGATAGCTTGAGAAAAATCTCTAAATTTTTAGAAAACAAACACAGATGTTCAATAGTTATCAGTGAAAACTATCCTTTACCCTATTTTTATGAGAGGTATTTATCAACAAATTTTTCTGCAAAGTGGCTAAAATCTGGTATCCGTTGAGACTTACCTTGAATGGTAACAATTATTAACCACAAACTGAGCAAAAAGTAACCAGAGGTGAGAAAGCTATTCAGAATAAGTAGGCGCACTGACAAAAAATCTAAATTTGCCGCTCCAGTTGCCAAAAAAAGATAACCCAACAGCCAGGAAATAGCAAGAGTAATTGATAGACGACAGGTGGCTAATTGTTCCCTGCTAGCTTGGCGGCGATAAAGAGTCCATAAGGATGGGAAAAAACCGACAATCGGAATCAGATACCAAGCTAGCATTTGTCTGCGTGTTCTTATGTCCGTGGATTTTGGTTCAAAATAATTCATTTGGCTGAGTACAATCCTAAATTAGAGGGATGAATGATATTGATGTAGTTAGAGATAATAAGCTTTAGATAAGGATTAGATTTGTGTTATCCGGCAATCGGCAGATGCAGACACGCAAGCTCTTAAACTGGTGGCAAACACTCACACCACTAGCACGATTAGGTGCGATCGCTTTATTCGCTCCGCTTCTGGTGTTGAATGGCTGGGCCCTTTCAGTCATTTTTCATTATTTTCACTCGCTGATTGTCATTTTAGTGGCAGCCTCCGTACTAGCGTTTCTGCTCAATTATCCTGTAAGTTGGATGGAACGTCATGGTGCTAGGCGAGAACAAGTAGCTATTTTAGTGTTTTTAATGGCTTTGTCGATTTTATTAGCATTAGGTGTTACTCTTTTCCCACTAGCTCTAACCCAAGCCCAGCAATTGGTTGCACGTTTACCGGAATTAATTGACTCTGGACGCTCCCAATTAATGATTTTGAACGAAAAAGCTGAAAGTATGGGCTTACCCATTAATCTTGATGCTTTGGTAGTGCAAATCAATGATCGCGTTAAGGGACAATTGCAGGCGATCGCAGGACAGGTTCTGAATCTGGCGGTAGTCACCTTCACGAGTCTACTAGACTTTCTGCTGACAATGGTTTTGACTTTTTACCTGTTGCAGCATGGAGATGAACTGTGGCAAAGTCTAGTCAGTTGGCTACCAAGCAAATTTCGTGAGCCTTTTTCTCAAACTGTACGCCTCAGCTTTCAAAATTTCTTTATCACTCAGCTTATTTTATCTACCTGTATGGCATCAGCCTTAATTCCAAGCTTTTTATGGCTGAAAGTACCATTTGGTTTGCTATTTGGCTTGAGTATTGGCATTATGGCTCTTGTTCCCTATGGTGGGTCTGTAGGTATTGCCTTAACTACTTTATTAGTAGCTTTACAGGATGTTTGGATGGGTGCAAGAGTCTTAATTGCAGCAGTAATTGTTCAGCAAATTCTCGAAAACTTGATTGGACCGAGAATTTTAGGTAGCTTCACTGGTTTAAATCCAGTTTGGGCATTAATTTCGGTTTTAACAGGGGCAAGAATAGGCGGTCTTTTGGGTGTTATTTTAGCAGTACCCACTGCCGTTGTCATTAAGACTGCTTTAAGCGCGTTGCGTCCTGATGTTCCGTCTCACCACAGCGAAACTGGAGATGTCAGCAGTAACAGTCCTGAACAAGGGGAAGAATCTTGTCGCAAACAAATAAATGAAACCACAAATGTGCGATCGGTAGAGGTAGTTACACCTGTGACACCTGAAGCTTCTCCTCCGACTGCTTAGTTACTGGTCATTTGTCAAAAAGTTTGGACTTTTGACAATGAACTCTTGACTAAGTACTGGTTTGCGTTAAATCGTAACGTTTTAAACGCAGAGGATCGCGGAGGAAAGCGCAGAGGAACACAGAGGTTTACCCAATATATTCGCTACGAACTTATGCAAAGCTGTACTAAGGGTTTAAAATTGAACCCATAAACAAAATGCTTCCAGTCTGATTGTCGCGCATTGCACAGAAAAACGGACGATCAACAATCATTCGGAATGGTTCTTTAACAGGTAAAGATGTTTGAACTATACCCACAGAAGTAGTTGCAGCCGCTTCTGTTCCTTCTTCATTGACTTCCACAAAAGTTTTATGCTTAACTTTGCTAATTTTAAAGTTTTGCCCCATATGAGAAAAATCAGCTTTGTTGGTGAAAGCGTCACCCATACCTAATGTTTGCAAAGCATTGTTAAGTGTCACGTCATAATCCATCTTGAGGCGGGGTAAGCGAATCAAACCTTCTTGCTGGCTAAACTGGGAAATCCATTTTTCCCAGTTGTCAGTATTGAGATTTTGATAAAAAGATTTCAGACTAGAATTCTGTTTTGGCAGAAAAACATAAAAGCTGACCTTACCATCTTTACCATAAGGTAAGCTTAATGCTTGAAATTGTTCGTTTTCATAGTATTTATATCTACCTTTTTGTGACATCATCGGATGTTGTTTCTGATTACCAGATGTCAAATAAAAGGGTTGTTGAGCAGTCTGTTGTTTGTCAAATTCGTTTGTCCATTTGCCTTTGAAATAAATGGCATTAAGGATAAATAATACTTGATCTGGTTCTATGCTTTCAACAATATTGTCAATTTTGCCGTGAGTATTTTCCTTTACCCAGTTATTAATAGTAACAATTGAGCCTGAATCTTGAAAGTTTAAATTTGTTACCTTTGCTTGATAAGAATTCTGAATAGTTTTCAGAAAATCAGGTTTAAAGCTAACTTCTTGATTTGCCCAAAGCGAGTTAGCAATACTTAATTGAATTTGTGGATCTGGATTCTCTACAATTTGTTTTAATGCTGCATTTGAAGAATTAATTTCCTGTATACTTAACCCTTGTAATTCCAGTGCTTTTGCCATTCCTTGCTGAGTCTGACCACTAGCACCGTTGTAGGTCATATCTAAAGCGATCGCGATACTGGCAGGTGAAATAAATACATTTTCATTGTTCTCTTGTTTGAGAACTTCTTCAAAAAGTTTGAAGCCAAATTTAGTGTTAGCACTAACGAGTTTAGTATCAGGCAAGACAGACTTTTGAGGAAGAGGAGATTCTGAACGAGGTACACTGGATTGGGCAAAAACTTTTGTATTGCTATCAACTTGAGTACACCCAATCACACCCATCAAAACTACACTAGCTGCTGCCAAAGCGTAGCGTCTTCCCAAGCGAACAGCGTAACGTCTTTGTAGAAAATTTTCCCAAGCATTACCAAATTTCTGCTTCATCTTACTACACCAAAAGGCAGAGTCTATCTATTGACTATTACACTTCAAGCTACACAGCTATTTGGTGGTTACAGTTTTGGCAACAATTTTATTAGGAATTGTTGGTTGTTGGTGGTTGGTTGTTGTTTACTACTCCCCACACTCCCCACACTCCCTGCTCTTTGCTCCCGATCTTTTCGGTACAGTCCACCAAGCCAAAGCGTATGGCTGAGTGGCTTCGTTTGCTTGGTTGCGAAACTGGACGCGAATTTTATATTTATCGGTGGTGGGGACAGGACAAAAAATGTGTTCTACGCTATCAACATCACTGGTAGAGGCGCAAACAGTCTCTGTGTCTGTATTTTGTGTCCCATCGGCTTTGACTAAATAGACATCCAGGTTATTTAAACCGCGATCGCGAAAATTTTCTCCTGCATCAAATTGATTATTCTTATTTTTATCGTTCAGTTCTACCAACCTATCCCAAGCTAAGGTAATAGCCACAAAACTCTTCTGCTGTAGCGGTTTGGCTAAAACATATTCCACCGATGAACCAGCATTGACGGTGTCGTAATTCCAACCAATCGCAGGTATGGATTGTGATGGTTTCCATTGACCTCCACTAAATTGCTGGTAAGCACGAAAAGCATTTAAATGACCAGCCCCCATCTGATTATCCAGAGGAATTTTGGGATTTTTATAAACATCAGAAGCCAGCCAGTTTTGATTTTGTTTATTGATGAGTGTTCTGGTCATTCCTAGCCGCAAGCCATCACCAGTATCTTGAATTTTGTCAGCTGAATTTAATAAAACAGCTTTCATGACTTCATTTTGGCGAGAAGAAATACTCCAATTTGGTTGTTTTGTTTGTAATTGTTTGTCACCAAACTCTTGTAATAGAGCAACTGTAGCTGTAACGTGAGGTGCTGCAAAACTTGTTCCTGTGACTTTATTAATTTTCCCATCAGGATTAAGCGAGGGAATATTACTACCAGGAGCCACTATACTAATTGTGCCACGGGGACCAAGATTAATTTCCTTGCCAGATAAACGGAGGGTCATCGCTTCAGTTGTCGCTACCAAATTGGAAACGTCTACTTTATTAAAAATTCCTCCCCGACGAGAGGAAAAAGCCACGTTGACTCCATTAAAATTATCTGTAGGGATAGGAATTCCTCCTTTCCCTTGGTTGCCAGCGATCACATATAAAACATTGTGAGCGCGAGTAGACCAGTCAATACATTGGGTTAGTAAGGCGTTACCATCCAAAACAGCCTCCGGTCGAGGATCGCGGTTTAAAGGTTCGCCAAAGCTAAAGTTGATGACACGAACGTCGCCACCATTTTGCAGTGCTACGTGCTGTGCAGACAAACATTCCTCTGGCTGTCCCATTTTTGTGGAACCTACAGCAGACGAAAACAGCCGCGCCCCTGGAGCTACTCCTGGGAAGCCTTTATCTGTACTAACCATGACACCAGCAACATTATAGGCGTGGGGGTCAACACCACTATTTGACTTAGCAGGACTATTGCGTAAAAACACACCTGTTATATTGACAGAGCGATTTTTAGAAACCGCTTTGTCTACACCAAACTTACCAGGACGCCCAATTTCCACTTGACCAATGGCAATTTTGCGACCTATGAGATTATACGGGGCTTTATGTAACTTCAGAGCGTCAATACCGTTACTGCTCATGGAAATTTCCAAAGCTAATACAGGTAGACTCAAACAAGAAGCACCTAATCCCCAAGCGATCGAGCTAAATTTTTTTACCATAGTGATTTGTCATTAGTTTAGTGGTTGGTAAGCTGTTCAGCATTTAAATCGAGCGAGCAATCTCGACACAGCAAGGAGTGTAGGTCTCGAAAATCCCAGTTTAAATGCACATCAGCTTAGTTGGTAGTTGGTAGTTGGTAGTTGGTAGTTGGTAGTTGATTGTTGGTTGTTAACCATTCTCCTTGTCCTCCTTCCCATTTCCCTAAAAATGCTCATACAAAACTTATGAGAATTTGCTCAAGTTTTGTTACAATATTTACAGAAAAGGACGCTTAAATATCCGCTAGCCATGACCAAAATGCTATCTAACAAGCCGATTGTAATTGCTCCATCTATCCTATCAGCCGATTTTAGTCGTCTGGGAGAGGAAGTACGCGCCGTAGATGAGGCGGGAGCAGATTGGATTCATGTTGATGTAATGGATGGTCGCTTTGTACCTAATATTACGATAGGTCCTCTGGTAGTGGAGGCGATTCGTCCGGTTACAAAAAAACCACTGGATGTCCACTTAATGATTGTGGAACCAGAAAAATATGTTGCAGATTTTGCCAAAGCAGGTGCAGATATTATCTCTGTACATTGTGAACACAATGCATCGCCACACTTACACCGTACTTTGTGCCAAATTAAAGAACTTGGTAAGCAAGCGGGTGTTGTACTCAACCCATCTACACCTTTGGATTTGATTGAGTATGTGCTGGAACTTTGCGACTTAGTGTTGATTATGAGTGTCAACCCTGGTTTTGGTGGTCAAAGTTTTATTCCAACAGTAGTTTCCAAAATCCGCAAGCTCCGTCAGATGTGTGATGAACGTGGTCTTGATCCTTGGATTGAAGTAGACGGTGGACTGAAAGCAAATAATACTTGGCAAGTTTTGGAAGCTGGAGCCAATGCAATTGTTGCTGGTTCGGCTGTGTTTAATGCTAAGGATTATGGTGAGGCGATCGCAGCTGTTCGTAATAGCAAGCGTCCCACACCTGAACTAGCACAAGTATAAGATAGGGACTAATTTAAGCACGCTTGCTGCTTACTACAAACAAATAAATAAAAAGGCGATTGAATAGCGATCGCCTTTTTATAGCAAAAGTCGGTTCAAACCGACTGTTTAGTGGTAACCACTAACCACTAACATTAGTGATTTAAAATCTAGCCCAATCTGTTCCTTTCCAAAAACTAAAAAACAGAACCGCAGACACTAAAGCCCCAAGAATCCATTTTGTAGAAGTCTTAATTAAGTTTAGACCTCGCAAAGACTGCGTAGTTTCTGCTTTATCTTTGATTTGTGCTTTTGCTTTAGAAACTTGAGATAAAAGTTCATTCTTTACTTCTTCCGGTTTTTTCCCTGATAGGGAAGCGCCCCGGTTTTTTAAAAGATTATCTATTTGTTCAGGAGTTGCTTCGCTAAGTTTCTGGTGTAGTTGTTCAGCACGAGAAATTTGTTTTGTAGATATATTATTGATTTGGGCGACATTTTCCTTATTCAGACGGATGGTGTTAGAAATTCCCAAAGGTATCATGAGTATAAAGAACACTGCGAATAATAAAGTCAGCCAAGATAATAATTTTAAAATAGGAAATTCCCATTTGCTGCGTGAATGCAATTCTCCATAAAAAACTAGTGCTAACGCAATTAAAGGTACAGGTACACGTTCAACAATTGCTCCTAGAGTTTGAAATTCCCAAGCCGGGTTAAAAAAGTTTGATGGAATAAACATTGCTACCCAATCAAACAAAGATAATATTAACAGACCGTAGCCAAGCGATCGCAGAATAGCTAGGGAACTTTCCTGTGTTAAAACAAACTGAGGAGAAGGATTTTTTTCAATTTTTGATTTAGTCATAATTCGTTACACAGTATCACAACGAAAATTCTTAAATAAGCAAAAGATTAAGGTTTCTGCAAACGAGGATGCCAGTATTTATACCACGAAACCCAGGCAGTTTCTAGAACTTGATAAGCAGCTTCTGGGGAATAATTGTTTAATGGAATCGATAAATGGGCCCAGAGACAGCGTTTGTCTTCTCTTAATTGTTCTCGACCTAGTAACCAAGGTAATAAACGTTCCCAAGGTTGATTTTTTGGCTGCTGATTTTGGTTAAATTGTGTATTAGTAAAAGTGCTATTACCATGCATATTAATACAAGCACTTAGATAAGCTTTTTGTTTTTCAACTCCTAGACCGTAATAGCCTATACCTTCTTTTTGTCGTACAACCGCAGGTGATGAGATTTTAGTATATTTTCTAATCAGTTGGTTAACATCTCCTATTTCTACATAACGCATTTCGATATCTAAAGGCAAATCTTTACGGATATATTGATAATTTCTTTGAGCTAATAATTCAGAATTATCTTGTATCTCATCAGGTAAAGCTTTGCTAGATTTGAGTTGCCATTGCGGTAAAGGTGAAACTTCTGGAACAATCAGAAAGTTAGCAATTTTTTTAGACTGTAGAGGCAGAATAAGAACTTGTGCCAATACCAATAAAACGGTGCTACAGCTTAGAATTAATAATGAAATACGGATTTTTTTCCAAGTTACCATAGCTTGATTATGACAACCTAGAATTTTTATCTCCAGATTCATCCTGTCCAATTAAAAACCGACAGAATAAACCGAAAATTAGCACAGAAATTATTGAAAATAAAAGAGAACCATTGCCACTATGCCAGTAATCAAAAGCATCCATATTATCTTTTGCTACGATGACAGTCATAAGTGCAACACGCCCAGAATTGACAATAAATCCTACCGTAGCAGCTACAAGTGGCACCAATATTTTTTGCTGCCAATTTTGAGGAAACATTAACAAAAAAAGTATTGCTAAACCCAGCATTTGAGAAATTGATTCTAGACCAGAGCAACCACTAAGTACTTCTACACTACCATTTGGTAGATAAACATTAATTCCAGAAAGAGTTACTTCAAAGCCTGTATACCAAAGTATAAAAGCTGATAATTTGGCAGTTAACAGTGTAAGCTTATAAATCACCCATTCTGGTAATAACTTAGGTACATTGATGAAAAACAGTGTTATTAGCTCACCTGTATATTGCTTTAGTCCTCGAAAGCCAGAAGCTATTAAAGCAAGTCCTAAGCCAGAAATAAAAGGTAAGGCATATAAAAAACCTCCGAAGCTGGTCATAGATGCACTCTTCAACAGTGCCATCCAAATGAGTGATAAGCCCAATAAACTGGGTAAAATTCCACTTTCTAAACTTAAATTATCTTGTTTTTCCCAGATAAGAAAAGATACAGCTGCCCAAAACAAAAAACTAGTACTGAAAAGATTGGAATTTTCTGATCTCCAACTTAGTGTTAAGTGAATTGCTATTAAGCCTGAACCTATCATTAAGAGCCAGAAATGAGGATGATCTAGTCGTATGACTTTAGCCAGTTTATTAGTTTTCATTGTCTAATTTAATGGCAGCTTTCTTATTACTTTTTTAAGACTTTCAGTTCAATTTTTCATATTTCAGGAAATCAGGGCTATTTCATTCTAGAAATAAACCGCCCTGAACTAAAGTTCTGGGGTGTATAGTTTAAGTCAGCTAAAACGGACTAAGTTACCACTAAATAATCAGTTAAAACCGACTTTTGTTATTAGCCTCAGAATTGATTCTGAGGCGATCTGGATGAGAATTGAATAGTCCTGATCAGGAAATATTTCCGATCCTCCACTAAATAATTTTCAGAAATTCCTTATTTTTTTATAGCTTTTTGTTGTGGCTTGTTTTTTCGATATAAAGCCAAGCCAAGACCACTTGCTGTTAATGAACCAAAGATGCTTAAAGGTTCAGGAACAGGTTCAGATTTTTTATTGAAATTCAAGTTATCTATCACAAAATGCGTTCCATTCCCGTCATAGCCAGCATTATTACCTCCAGAAGATGTAAACTGCAAATAATCAATCCCCAAGAAATCAAATGTAAATAGCGTAGGAGTTTTGGTGTTTACAACAACTGTCTGCGAATATTTTTTTTGACCGGATATTCCTCCAGTGTAACCTTCCACCAGGACGGTCAAATCATCATTCCAAGCTGATGTTAAATACGTACTATTAAAATCGAAAATATCATCAACCGTACTTATAGCAGCAGGATTACCAAAGCCACTGTAAGCTACGTTTTCTGGTGATACCGTTCCATTAACATAGCCTGAAGGAATAAAAGAGGTTGTATCGAGAGAATAAAAATTTTCCCAATTCAATCCTGCATAGCCGTTATAAATTGTGTTTTGAGATCCAGATAGGTCGTCAAAAGTAACATTAACAGCCTCAGCCCGTCTTGTCTGAACTACTCCGACCACAATAGCAACAAATGTAGCTATTGCTACTCTTTCTAGTAAGTTGTTGGTTGACTGAAATTTGCTCGGTGTTTTGCCAGAATCAAGCTTGTCTAGCGTTTTTGCGAATTGAAACCCTGTCATTCAACTCACTCCTACAACATGATAAAAATCGATGGTAGATTTACCCTGGAGTGAGATTCTTTGCTCTCAACTATCGCTATTGAAAAACTACAGCGACAGATGTGTGATACCCTGTCGCGATCTAGACAGAAGAACTACCTCTGTTCCAAGCCTCTCTCCTACAATGAGAGAGGCTTGGAATCTTATTCTCTTTCCCTTGTAGGGAAGGGGTTGGGCGTTAGGTCTGTATTCAGATCAACTGCAAACCGCTATATATGTACTAGAAGCTACACAGATTATTTTAGCTTTATAGTGCTAAATCTACCTGTAACTTAGATTTACTAGTTTTAAGTAATAAGTAATATCGAATTCTATAGTATAAATGAAGGATTATTATTAAGTTTTATCAAAAATTTACACTTACGAAAAATAAGTCTTTTATTGGAAGGAGTTTCAGGCAAGAGTTGTGCAAAATAACCTAGCTATAGCGGTTCTCGGTTGGGTACACCTCTCTCCTAAAAGGAGAGAGGCTTTGAATCTTATTCTCTTTCCCTTGTAGGGAAGGGGCTGGGGGTTAGGTCTGTATTCAGATCAACTGCAAACCGCTATATACAATCTCACACTACGAATAATCGGTATCTTTTTTTGCGGTCTCCCCTAAGCGATCGCAAACAGTGCATGAGCAGTACAAGCTAATTGAAATCAAGATGAAATTTATACAATAGACTGAATATTTGTAAAGTTTTTATAAAGTTAAATATAAGG
This sequence comes from Nostochopsis sp., assembly GCA_051172755.1. Taxonomy (GTDB): domain Bacteria; phylum Cyanobacteriota; class Cyanobacteriia; order Cyanobacteriales; family Nostocaceae; genus Pelatocladus. Next base: position 317,715 of record JBMNDX010000003.1, read on the forward strand.
TGTTGATTTTTCTCCTTTAAATCAGTAATTGTAAAAATTGTAAATTTGTAGTCATCGTGATTACAGCATCGCTAAAAAATCAAATTGCGATATATATTATTTTGGAAAATTTTATCGTAATTTATAGCTGGCTTTAACTGTTATTGACTCACAAACTATCATTGCAGGTTTTTTATCTGCAATCAATTTGCCCTACCAGTAAATATTCACTCAGAGGTATATCTACCAACAACCTATACCTATATAAAACAAGAGTGAGTTTAATGACAAGATTTCAAATTCGACAGAAATTTTGTAAAGCTTGTTCTATGGCAAAATCTACTGCTGTGGAAGCACTTAATGTGCGACAAGCTAATGTAAAGTCATCAACTACTATATTACAGGCGACTGTAGTAGCTCTGGGAACAGCTTCTACCATTTTGGCTCTAGGTGCAATTTCGCCATCGGCATTCGCTGCTACTATAGTTGGTACAGAATTAGTGCTATCTGTTGATGTTTCTGGAAGTGTTGATTCCAGTGAATTTAACTTACAGAAGCAGGGTTATGTAGACGCATTTAGAAATCCAACGATTCAGGATCAGATTGCAAACGTACCAGGAGGTATTGCTGTTACTTTATCTTACTGGTCTTCTAGCGCGGAACAATCTGTGCCATGGTATTTGATAACTGATGCTACAAGCGCTAACCTTTTTGCAGATGCGATCGAAAGCACAACAAGACCGTTCTCTGGTAGTACTAGTATTGATAATGCTATTGATTATGCGGCTAATCTGATCAACACGAATGATTATGATGGTACGAGAAAAGTCATTGATGTATCAGGTGATGGTGCTGAAAATGTCACCTCAGATGCTAGTTTAAGAGCAACACGAGATAACGCAGTTCAATCAGGGATTACCATCAACGGTTTACCGATTCTTAACGATGACCCAGACCTTGATGACTATTACAAAGATAATGTCATCGGTGGTTCTGGCTCTTTCTCTATTGCTGCGAATGATTTCACTGACTTTGGAGATGCTGTTACCCAAAAAATTGGGCGTGAAATCAAGCCCGAACAACCAGTCCCCGAACCAATAACTATCCTTGGTTCTCTTGTAGCTGGTGGTATGGGTATTGTCTTGCATCGCAAGAAGAAGCAAAAAAATACTGTTAACGTGTAAATTTGCCCAGAAACATATGCACAAAAGAGGGTGATAACACACACCCTCTTTTATATCATATCTATATTATATCTACTTGTGGCGACCACCTAACCACTTAGCAGCAGCAAGTCCTACGATCGCTCCCACAACGGGATTGCTAAGAAAATTGATAATAGCTGGCTGTTCTGCTAGTACTTCTCGGAAAATGTCAGGATGGTTGTGATAAGTAAATGAGGCGAGTTTGCTGACATCATCCGCACTCATGCGGTTGGGATGGTGAGTAGAAAGACCTAATTGTTGCTCTATATGGCGCTCATCCAATCCTCTTTGCTTCAAGTGTTTGAAAAAAGCGCGTGCTACATCATCTCTTTCATTGGGTTTAATATTAGCGATCGCCTTTTGTAATTCTGGCTCCATTTGGCTAGGAGGAATACTGTTTGAATTAAAAGAACGTTCAAACATTTGGCGACGCTCAGACGCAGTTGTACGTTGAGCAAAATCATCAAAGCTTTGATAATCTTGTGATGGATCACCACTAGGAGTATTACCGAGAGACTCAACATCACCTTGAGCCAAATCTTTCATAATTTGGCGTTTGTACTCTTCACTACTAGTCATTGTACTAATCTCCTTTTTTATTAGTTATTTAGTTATTAGCTCTTCACCACTAACCACTAACTACTAACCACTAACTGTATTGAACTTGATTAGTTTGAGTATCATATCTAGCTGTCAAAATCAGCTGCTTGTCAGGTGCGTAGACCAAAACTGTTAAATCTTGATTGGGGAAATTTTTCCGAAAACCTTCGACTAATGATTTTGCTAAGGAACGCACTTCTTTAGGACGAGCTTGTGGCGAAATAACTACGCCTAACTTGTTGTTATCGCGTACATAAGCGTCTTTGACTAATCCTCGTGATGTTTGTACAACCCAATTACCAAAAGTTTGTCCAGATGCAGTATTTCCTCGCTCTAATTGTGCATAAGCGACATCTCGACCAACTACTGGCGGGTTTGTGGTACGGTCAACTTGGGCAACGTTACCACCACAAGCAGTAGTAATAGTTAAAACCAAAATCATGACAACAGCCGTAATAATTTTACGGCTCTGCTGTAGCAGACTCATTTTTACTATCTCCTCAAAAATTACTGTTGGGAACCAACCAAAATTTTATTTTTTATGTTTCTTAACAGCCTGGAATGCATAGATTCCGTAGTTGAATAATAAGTCCGCTAAGGCGGACTTATTGTCTAAATAAACGCGTTAGAAACCTTTACATAGTTCGGTCAATCACCATTTAATGAAAGACAATGCACGCTGTTTATTTACTTATGCTGCTGTGAATGTGAAATTAGTCAAGTTTTTTCTTGACATTATCTTTGACGTCTTCTACAGAGTGACGTACTTCACTTTCTGCTTGCTTGGCTTTACCTTCTGCTTTATCTTCTGGATCTCCAGTTACATTTCCCAATGCTTCTTGAGCTTTGCCTTCTACATTTTTAGCTGTAGCTTTTGCTCTATCTTCTATACTCACAATACTGTCTCCTTATTTCATACAGACTTTGTTTCAAAGTTATTACAAAGTGATGAATAACGTTGTTTTTTTTACTTTGATGTTTACAAATTAACGTATAATTTTTGCTTTAGCCTTCTTTCCACAGGCATATTAGTTACTCTATATAAAGAGAGAGGATAAATATTAGTTAGAGGATCTTTGAAAAGTCTAATTTATTACTAGCTCCGGAGGTGGACTTCCTTTCACCGATGCACTACGCGTCGTGCTTGCGTAGTGGCGAATTATATTTGCCAAAAACTTTTAAAATATCCTCTTATTAATCAACCAATAACTATTAGTAATAAATTCAAAAATAACGATTCCACAAAATAAAAACTCTTGATGTCCATAAAAGCTGAAATGCCAAAGATACCTTGAGCTAGTAGCAGGGGAATGTCCTTGGTATCTGGTCTGCGAATTTGCTTTGAGAGTAGAGCAAATACTAATAAGACTAAAGACGCAATAAAGAATCTCAAAGCAACCAAATTCAGAGGATCAAATCTTTGAACAGCGATCGCCAAAATTTGATTGAAAAACCTAGCTATAAGCCTTGAAAACTATACCTTTTATTTTGGCTTTTCTGTCAATGCGTAAGTCCTAACAACTTCAAGTCCGGTTTAAAAAACGTAGTCATCAACGTTTCTTACTTTGCATCTGAACGCCAGTTGTAAAACGCACAATCATTAGTTCACTGTTCCCGGTCTTTACGAATCATACCAATTTGAAAAAAGAATGCGACAGATGAATTTTGTACCAGACGCGATATATCGCGTCTTATATTCTGAATGTGTTGCAAACATTTTTTGAATCGGTATCAGTTCATAAACCAAACCGGATTCCTATAAAAAACCCGGCTTTTTAGTAAACCGGGTTAATATAGCGGTGTGCAGTTGAGCGAGATACAAAAAAATGCTGAAATGATTTCACAGTAAGGATTTTAGTGTTCTCATATAATCAAGAGCCGCTATAAATTATATGTAATTCTTGTTTTCACTAATCCAGATAACCCATCAAAAATTCGGAATCATCAGTACTATTTGATGCTACTGGGCGATTACCCATTACAGAATATGTTTCAGAAATTACCAGAGAACTAGAAGCAATAGGGCGAATTCCAGACAAGTTCATTGTATCAACTACATGCATTGTGTTTGCGCCAATGGGACGCAAACCCATTATGTTTATTGTTTCTACAACTTCCAAGCTACTTGTACTAATGGGACGTATACCAGCAATTGAGACTGTCTCTGCTACTTTCAAACCGCTAGCTGCAATAGGACGTACTCCAGCAATAGCAAGTGTATCAGTTACTTCTAATTTATCGGACGAGTTTGCTTGTTCTGTATTTAAGTGTTCAGCTTTGTTATTTTCGACTTCCACTGTAGTTTCCCCCTTTAATTTGGCACGCTTTTGGCGAGGACTTACCGCCTTACCATTGCTGCTGTCAGCCATAAACTAATACCTCTAGATTGTTAAGTATTTTTTACAAAAATTCAACCTAAGTGAAGTTTTTCCTATATATCTAATTTTAACTGTTAAAAAATATTGTATATCTATAAAGTTATTTAAAAACTACACATAATTAAAAATCAATGGTCGGGGGTCGGGGGTCGGGGATCGGACATTAGTTGTTTTTCCCTTGTCCCCTTTGTCTTGTCCCCAATGCCAGTCTCTATTCGCTACTATTTAGATAGGTATTTAGGGTATTTAGAGCAACACTGCATGACAAATTTTTGTCTTCAAGCACCCTTCAGTCCAACCGGCGATCAACCACAAGCGATCGCACAGCTAGTTAGTAGTATCCAAAGTCACAATCATTATCAGACATTACTAGGCGCAACCGGAACCGGGAAAACATTTACAGTCGCATCAGTGATTGAAAATGTTGGTAAACCGACTTTGGTACTGGCGCACAACAAAACCCTCGCAGCACAACTTTGTAATGAGTTGCGAGAATTCTTTCCTAACAACGCTGTTGAGTACTTTGTTAGTTACTACGACTATTACCAACCAGAAGCGTACATTCCTGTTACCGATACTTATATTGAAAAAACAGCCTCTATCAATGATGAGATAGATATGTTGCGACACTCAGCAACGCGATCGCTGTTTGAACGTCGTGATGTGATCGTTGTTGCGTCCATTAGCTGTATCTATGGTTTGGGAATTCCCTCAGAATATCTCAAAGCTGCGATTCCCTTCCAAGTAGGAATGGAAGTTAACCAAAGACAAATTTTGCGAGATTTAGCCTCAGTACAATACAGCCGTAATGATATAGAAATGGGACGGGGACGTTTTCGCGTCCGGGGTGATGTCCTCGAAATCGGTCCCGCATACGAAGATCGGATTATTCGCATTGAGTTCTTCGGTGATGAAATCGACGCCATTCGTTATGTCGATCCGGTGACGGGTGAGATCCTCCAAAGTTTGCAAGCAGTGAATCTGTATCCTGCGCGTCACTTTGTTACACCAGAAGAAAGATTAGAAGAAGCATGTGATGCGATCGCTCAAGAATTAAAAGAACGTAAAGCAGAGTTAGAATCAGCTGGAAAATTATTAGAAGCGCAAAGAATAGATCAGCGTACCCGCTATGACTTGGAAATGTTGCGCGAAGTCGGTTATTGCAACGGTGTGGAAAACTATTCTCGACACCTAGCAGGAAGACAAGCTGGTGAACCACCAGAATGTTTAATTGATTATTTCCCTAAAGATTGGTTGTTAGTCATTGATGAATCTCACGTTACCATACCCCAAATTCGGGGTATGTATAATGGCGACCAAGCTAGAAAAAAAGTCTTAATTGAGCATGGTTTTCGCTTACCTAGCGCTGCGGATAACCGACCTTTAAAAGCAGAAGAATTTTGGTCAAAAGTTAACCAATGTATTTTTGTTTCTGCGACTCCAGGAAATTGGGAATTAGAAATTTCCGAGGGACATATAGCCGAACAAATAATTCGACCAACTGGCGTTCTTGATCCAGAAATTATTGTGCGTCCTACAGAAGGACAAATTGATGATTTATTGGGTGAAATTAAAGATCGAGTAGACCGTAACGAACGAGTGTTAATCACCACATTAACTAAACGAATGGCAGAAGATTTAACTGATTATCTGCAAGAGAATAGTATTCGGGTGAGATATTTACACTCTGAAATTAACTCGATTGAAAGAATAGAAATTATTCAAAATTTACGAGATGCCAATTTTGATGTATTGGTTGGTGTGAACTTGTTACGCGAAGGTTTGGATTTACCAGAAGTTTCTTTGGTTGCGATTTTAGATGCAGATAAAGAAGGTTTTTTACGTGCAGAACGTTCCTTAATTCAAACTATCGGTAGAGCCGCGCGCCATATCCGAGGACAAGCTATTATGTATGCAGATAATCTCACCGATAGCATGATTAAAGCCATTGATGAAACCGAACGTCGTCGCGGTATTCAAATGGTACATAACAAGATGCATGGAATTACACCACAGCCGATCATCAAGAAATCTAGTAATGCGATATTGTCTTTTTTGGAAGTTTCTCGACGTTTAAATTCTCAAGAAATAGAAACAGTTGATCAACATATAGATGAACTACCGTTAGAAAATATTCCACAGTTGATCACTCAATTGGAAGCACAAATGAAAGAAGCGGCGAAGAAGTTGGAATTTGAAGAAGCAGCGAAATTACGGGATAAGATTAAGCATTTGCGGGATAAATTGGTGGGGCGTTAGGCAATACTGATCGGATGGAGGCTGGCTTCCCTTCGGGAAGCCGCCTTATGGGCGTCTATGTTCGTGTAGCCGCGCAGGGCGAACATCGCGAACATGAAAACGGACTTTTCAAACACCCTCTTAAACTGTCACCAATTCTTGTTCAATAGCATTAGGCATAGTCACTGGATCAAATCCTAGCTGATCAGTAATACGCTCTCTAGCTAAAATCCGGTATTCCCAAAAATGTTCACCAGCAGCGCACAAACCCAAATACATATTGAGAAATTGTGGTTTGGTACGAAGAATTATCCATAGCTGTTGCCAAAATTGAAGTCGAATTTCTCGCCTTTGCAAACCTTGACGCCAGAGTAACTGGACAAGTAGACGCAAACCTTTAGTAGGGGGAAAATACATCGTTTGCTGTAGTTGGGGATTAGGCGTAATGTTAAGGCATTGTTGAAAACAACGTCGGAGATAGTTTTTCGGTTCATACATTGTCCAAATAGCCTCTACATACTCTTTGGCAATTTCAGTCATCGGGCGAGTGGGTACGAAATTCATCAGAGAATTCTGATCTCCGACTTCTACACCTCCAAATCCTTCTAATAATCGCTGCTCTTGTTTTAGTCTTTGCCAAAGAGCAGTATTGGGAAGGGCTTGCAATACGCCAAGCATGGGTTGGGGAATACTGCTTTGTTCCACAAAACTTTGAATCCGTTCACCAGCACCTGTCCGTTCGCTATCAAAGCCAATAATAAATCCCGCATAAATAAGCAATCCAGCTTGGTTAATGGTACGACAGGCTTCTATTAATGAGTTGCGGGTGTTCTGAAATTTGCGAGTTACTTCCAGACTGTCTTGATCAGGGGTTTCAATTCCGAGAAAAACTCCGTAGAAACCAGCTTGAGCCATTAGTTTTAGTAACTCACTATCTTCTGCTAGGTTGACCGAAGCTTCAGTAAGGAAAGTGAAGGGATAACGGCGTTCCTGCATCCAAGGAATTAATTCTTGCAGCAGGCGTTTGACATTGCGTGTATTGCCAATAAAGTTATCATCTACCACTAGGATAGAACCACGCCAGCCTAAGTCATAGAGGGTTTGGAGTTCTGCTATGGTTTGACTTGGTTCTTTGGTACGGGGTTTGCGGCCATAAAGGTTGATAATGTCACAGAATTCGCATTGGAAAGGACAACCACGAGAAAATTGAATCGCCATCATCAAGTATTCATCGCGTTTAAGCAAATCGAAGCGGGGTATAGGACTTTGGGTAACGTCTGGTTTTTCACTGGCGCGGAAAATACCTTGCTGTTGATTTTGGGCGATCGCTTCTAAAAATAACGGAACTGTGATCTCACCTTCATCTAAAATCAGGTAATTAGCTCCTGCATTCAGGGCAGCTTCTGGTATTGAAGTTGGATAAGGGCCACCAACTGCTACTTTTTTCCCCAGTTGCACAGCTTTTTGAATTTGGGCAAGAAAATCTTCTTTTTGTGCAAGCATCGCAGAGATAATCACAATATCACACCACTGCCAATCTGCATCTGTTTCTGGATTAACATTGCGATCGCAAAATCGAATTTCCCAATCTGATGGTAGTAATGTAGCAACAGTTAAAATACCTAGCGGTGGGATAAATGCTTTTAGTCCTGCAATTTTCATGAATTCATCATAAGACCAAAATGTCTTAGGAAAACGGGGATAAAGTAACAGTGCTTTCATTATTGCTGTTCTCTCATTGAGTTTTAATTAAAATCATTTTTTATCTCTTGTAAATCCTGATTTATGTTTCAATATTACAGAGATAAAAAACTTTCTACATTACGTTTATCTGTCATCTTTCTCTAGACTGATTTCATAAATTAGAAACAAATTGCTAATTAATAAGGTGTAATAGGAAAAGGGTAAACGTGCTGACTCTAGGCGGATGCTGGCAATTTATAATAGATAGAGTACGAGTCATATTAGCCAGAATAGTCAAGCTTTTGTAAAGCATACATCCCCAGAATTTAAAATTAATTTATTACTTCCAAGGTTACTGCTAATTTTTCTGAGTAGAGTTTAAAATTTGTCTATTTTTGTGAAGTAAAAATATCAAGTTAGATGATGTGTGATTGAAAATAAAATACCAATCTTCTCTGATCCTTCGAGGAAGATTTTTTCAGATTATATTAATATGCTGTGGTTGATAGTTCACTCTGTTAATGCCAAAGAAAATTAGGGAGCTAAAACAAAAGCTACTTCAAGCTGGTTTTACGGAACTTCCAGGTAAAGGAAGTCACACCAACTGGATACATTCTCTATATACTGGAAAACTAACGGTTTCTGGCAAAGATGGTTCAGACGCCAAACCCTATCAAGAAAAAGATGTACAGCAAGCTATAAGAGAAGTAAAGTCCAAACAACAGCAGGAAAAGCAGGAAGATGAGTAAATTTAAGTATCAAATGTTGATTCAATGGTCTGAAGAAGACAACTGCTTCTTAGTAGGATTTCCTGATTTCCCTGGACAGCGTTGGCGGACTCATGGTGATACTTATGAGGAAGCTGTTGCAAATGGTATAGAAGCTCTAGAGTCTTTAATTATGGCTTATGAAGCAACAGGCGAACAACTTCCAGAGCCAACGATTAATAAAGCGGCTTAGTCGATAATATTTATTCGGTGGGGATTGGGAGAAGACACGATGACAAGCAATACGGTTCGGTTAAGGATTTTTCGTCATAATTTTGGGGCTGTAGAGACGCGATATGTTGTAGAGACGCGATATGTTGTAGAGACGCGATATGTTGTAGAGACGCGATATATCGCGTCTCTACATGGTTTAAATGTCCCCAGTCCCCTTTTCGTTCATTTTTAAGTATCGTTAAAAAGTTAAAACTATTGATCCTACCTTATGTCCGTTAGGCAAAGAGTTCTTTCTGGTGTTCAACCAACTGGTAACTTACATTTAGGCAACTATCTAGGGGCTATTCGTAACTGGGTAGAAATCCAAAGTCAATATGATAATTACTTTTGTGTAGTTGATTTACACGCAATCACCATGCCACATAATCCAGCAACGTTAGCGGCAGATACCTACACGATAGCTGCTCTTTATCTGGCCTGTGGTATCGATTTACAATACTCCACTATCTTTGTGCAATCTCACATCTGTGCACATGCTGAACTTACTTGGTTACTCAACTGCATTACACCCCTCAACTGGCTGACAGACATGATTCAGTTTAAGGAAAAGGCTGTCAAGCAGGGTGAAAACGTCGGTGTTGGTTTGTTAGACTATCCTGTGCTAATGGCCTCTGATATTTTGCTCTACGAAGCTGATAAAGTGCCAGTAGGCGAAGACCAAAAGCAACATTTAGAATTAACACGAGATATTGTGAATCGGTTTAATCACCAATTTGCCAAACCAGATCAACCAGTATTAAAGTTACCAGAACCTCTAATTCGTAAAGAAGGGGCCAGGGTGATGAGTTTGACAGATGGAACAAAGAAAATGTCTAAGTCCGATCCTTCAGAATTAAGTCGGATCAATTTGTTAGATTCACCGGATGAAATTGCCAAAAAAATCAAGAAATGTAAAACTGATCCGATTCGCGGTTTAGAGTTTGATCATCCAGACCGGCCAGAGAGTAATAATTTATTAACTCTGTATATGCTGCTATCTCGCAAAACCAAAGAAGAAGTTGCTGCTGAGTGTCAAGATATGGGCTGGGGACAATTTAAGCCCTTACTGACAGAAACAGTCATAAATGGACTCAAACCCATCCAAGAGAAATATCAGGCGGTAATGGACGACAAAGGCTATTTAGAATCTGTTTTACGCCATGGAAAACATAAAGCAGAGGCTGTTGCTAATCAAACTTTAGCAAAAGTGAAAACTGCTATGGGATACTCCACACCACTATGAGGTTTTCTGTGTAGGGTAACTTGTGTTATAGCTGTACCCAAAGACAGAAATGCTCATTTTTATGCTGGATACTCAAAATCCAACTTGTTTAACTTCTTTTCGGACAGCTGCAAAAGCTGGTAAATTCCTGATTACTGCTGAGGTAGCACCACCAAAAGGCGGTAATCCAGAACACATGCTCCAAATGGCAGCGACCCTTAAGGGAAGGGTTCATGCTGTCAATATTACCGATGGTAGCCGAGCAGTTTTACGGATGTCGCCAGTGATAGCTTCGGCAATTTTAATACAACATGGTATCGAACCAATTTGTCAGATTGCTTGTCGCGATCGCAACCGTATTGGTTTACAAGCTGATTTAATGGGCGCTCATGCGATCGGTATCAGAAATATCCTAGCTCTGACGGGTGATCCTGTAAAAGCAGGCGATCATCCTGACTGCAAAGGTGTATTTGACTTAGAATCTGTGCGACTGCTGCAAGTCATAGAAAAGCTGAATCATGGCTTTGATTGCAATGATAAACCCCTAAGTGATGGGGCGCTAGATTTATTTACTGGTGCAGCAGTCGATCCGCAATGTCCGAGTTGGTCGGGTTTGCAAAAACGATTTGAACGCAAATTAGAAGCAGGGGCGCAATTTTTTCAAAGTCAATTGATTACCGATTTTGAAATACTAGAAAAGTTCATGGATAAAATTGCTGCTGATTGTGGCAAACCAATTTTAGCCGGAATTTTCTTGTTTAAATCGGCAAAAAATGCCCAATTTATTAATAGATGTGTTCCGGGTGTAAATATTCCCGAACACATCATTGATAGATTAGCAAAAGCCAAAGATCCTCTAGAAGAAGGAATGAAAATTGCTGCGGAACAAGTACAAACTGCACAGCAACTGTGTCAGGGTGTACATATGATGGCGGTCAAACGCGAAGATTTGATTCCGCAAATTTTAGAGATGGCTGGAGTTGCGCCAGTTAATCAGGTGGTATTGAGGTAAACACAAGAAAAATTTATTGCTTAGGCAGCTGGGTTTACCAGCTGCTTTTTGGTTTTTGGCTGTAAGGTGAGGTAGAATGCGATCGCCTTTTCACAACTTCAAACTACAATTCCACCAGATAGTACGATCAGATTAACTAATCCTGTAATAGCCTAATTAACTTAAGATTTTATCACTCATCATTAGCAGAATACGATTCATAAATATGGTCGTCATCTTCCTACAGTTAAGTATCGGACATAGTTTTTAAAATACAAATATGTTTATATGCGATCGATCCTCCTTCCTTATGTCCAAAAAATTTATATAATCTCACAACAAATCAATCAAAGAAAACTGCCGTTGTTTATCTAATTCCTTAAGCAGTAGTTCTTCAGCTTGAAAAGCTTCAGCATAGAATTTATATTGATCGGGTTCGACCTCTTGATCTGTTTGCAGCCACATTTCCTTAAAATGGTGAGAGCGTTTTTCTCTCAATACCCGTTCCATACAAGCAGTAGTCGCTTGAACTACGTGAGGAGTACGTAATATTTCTTTCTTATTTTGTTCGTTGAGTTGAAACAGATGGGAAACGAACGCCATTTCTTCAGAAAACTCCAAACATTTGTCTTGCACCATTGAGATTACATCATCTTCTAAACTATCAGATGAAAGTTCTAAAATTTGTCGCCACAAAAAGCGATGGTGAGAAAGACTAAATTGCAAATCTCGTTCTTCTAAAGCATCATTGATGGCTTGGCGCTGTTCGGGACAATGTAGATATATTCGCAGTAATAAAGCTTCTGCTTGTTCGAGTAGACTTTTTTCTGAAGTTGTAGAAGTTTTTTTTGTTGTCTGTGTTGATAACTGTTGGTTTTGTCTATACTGCGATCGCGATATACCTCTAATATTATTTTGAGGTGCAACTTGAGTCAAAAGATTTTCGACTCGCAACGGTACTAGTCTGGCGTCTCCTAAAGCTAGAATTTCTGCACAATAAGAAACGTAATAATTAAGCGTATCAATATTAGTAATATTTTTTAGTAATTTTACTAATTGCTGCGAGACTTGCTGAAAATCTGTAGCCTCTTTCAAGTCCCGATCTTTTGTGATTTGCTGAATTTGCCAATTTAACCACAGAGGTGCATTCGCTAATAGTTGTTGATAATCTGCTGATGTATGGGTAAGTAAGTATTCATCGGCGTCTTTACCATCGGGTAAATTGAGGATTTTTAATTGTACTTCGCCCTTATACGCCAGTTCCGCAATTTCTCCAATCGCCCTTTCTGCGGCGATAGTACCAGCTTTATCGGCGTCAAAGTTGAGTATTAGTTGTTTCGAGTCGGTGTAGCGTAATAGTATCCGTACTTGATCTATACTGAGGGCAGTACCCAAAGAGGCGACAGCATTATTAATTCCAGCTGCATGGAGGGCGATCGCATCAAAATATCCTTCCACCACCACAGCTTGATCAGTTTGGGAAATACCAGCTTTGGCTTTGTCAAGGGCAAATAAAGTTTTACCCTTATTAAATAGCTCAGTTTCTGGTGAATTAAGATACTTCGGTTGTTCATCTCCCAGAGTTCTACCGCCAAAAGCAATCACTCGTCCCATCACATCGTGAATCGGAATCATCAGGCGATCGCGAAACATATCATAATACCCACTGCTTTCTTTACGGGATTTAATTAATCCGGCTTTCTCCACCAACTGCACCGGATAGCGTTTATCTTCTACTAAATAACGATAGAGAGTTTCCCAAGCAGCAGGGGCGTAACCCAAATTAAACTGCACAATAGTTTCGTCTTGCAGTTGGCGCTTTTGTTGCAGATACTCAAGGACGAGTTGTCCTTGGGGTTGTCTAAGAACATGTTGATAAAATTGAGCAGTAGAAGCGAGAATTTCGTAAAGTTGCGATCGCTCTGATAATTGTCTTTGTAATTCCTGTCTTTGTTCTGGTTCTAGAGTTTGCACAGGAACTTGGTAACGTCGCGCCAAGTCCAATACTACTTCCGCAAAAGAATGCTTGTGCAAGTCCATCAGAAACTTGATCGCATTTCCCCCCGCTTGACAGCCAAAACAGTAATACATTTGCTTTGTGGGACTGACGGTAAAACTGGGGGATTTTTCGTCGTGGAAAGGACACAAACCCACAAAGTCTTTACCACGCCTGCGTAAAACAACGTGTTCCGAGATGACATCATAAATGTCAGCTCGTTGTTTAATTTCCTCTATAGTATCTGGGTGTAGGCGGGGAGTGTACATACTGAGTCATCGGTTAATTGTTGATAGTTGATGGTTGATGGTTGATAGTTGATAGTTGATAGTTGATGGTTTTTCCATAGACTAGTACAGCTTGGCGCAGGGTACAACAAACAACCACCAACAAACAACCACCAACAACTAAATTATATTCTTGTTCCCAAGCCCATAATGATGTATTCAATTACTTACACTGAGATTTTATAAGAGGAAATACTGAAAATGGGACGTGTTTTTCTTTCCGCAGCCCACGGAGGCAAAGAAACGCCTGGAATTGATCCAGGTTCGGTAGCTGGAGGTACAACAGAAGCTAGGGAAATGATTTTGTTGCGTGATTTAATTTTGATAGAACTGAGGGCGCGCAGTTTTGAAGTTTTATCAGTTCCCGATGACTTGAGTGCCAAGCAAACTATAGACTGGATCAATTCTCGTGTTCGTCGTGGTGATGTTGCCTTTGAAATTCACGCTGACAGTGCTAGTAGCCCTTCTGTGCGTGGGACTAGTGTTTTTTACATTGCCAACAATGATGAACGCAAAAGCAATGCAGAATTAGTATTAATGGGGTTGCTACGCCGTATTTCACAATTACCTAACCGAGGGGTGAAACCAGACACAAATTCGGGTATGGGTAATTTAGCATTTTGTCGTCAGACAAAAGCACCTGCTTTGTTAATGCAAGTTGGTTTTTTGAGTAATCCAGACGATCGTGATTTACTACAAAATCGTCGTCGTGATTTTGCTGTGGGTATAGCTGATGGACTGGCTGCTTGGAGTCGTATTGTTGACTCTAGTTCAGCAGGCAGTGAACCAACTTACTCAGCAATTAATATTAACATTAATGGACAAAACTATTCTGAGCAAGGGATATTAGTTGACGGTAATGCTTATATCCCAATCGACTTAGTGGATCGCTTACAAATTGATCTATCAAAAACACCCAATGTCCGCCGTATTACCTATCGTCGGATTATTTATGTTAAAGCCATCGAATTACGAGAATTTCATGTTTCTATCAGTTGGGATAGTGCTAATCGTACCGTAACTTTACGTTCAAACTTAGTAATTTGCTCAGGTCAAGTTGACAGAGTTATGTCTCATGGTAATGCCTCAGAAGTACAGCTACAAATATTTCTTAAAAACAACAATGAAAATGCCTTGATCCAGTTTCCTGACATCGGTAAACTCTATCGAGAAGAAGCCACAATCGAAGGGGTTAACTATGACATTGCTTTCTGTCAAATGTCTATAGAAACAGGTTTTCTACGCTTTGGTGGTGATATTAAACCAGAACAAAATAACTTTGCAGGTTTAGGAACAATTGGCGGTGGTAGTGAAGCAGCAAGTTTTGAAAGTGCCAGAATTGGCGTGAGGGCGCATATTCAACATTTGAAAGCTTACGCCAGTTTAGAACCTCTAGTACAGGATGTAGTAGATCCAAGATTTCGTTTTGTTACCCGTGGAATCGCTCCCTTGCTAGGTCAATTATCAGGGCGATGGTCAGCAGACTTAAATTATGGTGACAAGATAATAGCCATGCTCAAACGTCTGTATGAATCAGCAGGATTGATGTAGAAGAAATAATGATTATTTATTTTTTATTTTGAAAATATCTACATATCAATCTACCAGGATCGATGTCATCAAATGGTATAATAGTACCATCTTCCTCAGCTTTATTTTGCTCACGACAATTGTAAACTTCTAGGGGTCTTTTGAATCCATCCACACTTACACTTGCCCTATATTCCCAATAATTTTTAGCACTGCGTTTAATACTAATAATGCAAATTTTACGTCCTTGATAATTGCGACATACAGAAGCCTCAGCAGAAGATACAACAGAGAAAAAGATTACTAACACTAGAAAATAAATGATACAAGTTGATAAATATTTAATTTGCATGATGATAAGTATAATTTAGTTGCAAATAAGACTTGTAAGGTGGTGTTATCTACCCTAGAAAATTTTCACAAATCAAATGATTGTTATATCTTAACTGAGCTTAAGATTTATTTATTTACTAAACTTCGGAAATCATCTATGAACAAAAAGATCCCTGACAACTTGTGCGAAGTCGGGGATCTGACCTCTCAATTTTCACAACTCCTACACGGATTGCTATATAAACAGCGATCGCAAACTACAAACTGCTTTTTCTCGGAAT
Source organism: Nostochopsis sp. (assembly GCA_051172755.1). GTDB lineage: Bacteria > Cyanobacteriota > Cyanobacteriia > Cyanobacteriales > Nostocaceae > Pelatocladus. The sequence continues at coordinate 333,418 of JBMNDX010000003.1, forward strand.
CACATTTCTGATGCCACCTTTAGCACCAACAGTATCACCTTTATAGCGTGGAATAATATGAATACTGGCGTGCATCATATTTTGACCTGCATCTCGGTTAATGTTCATTCCTATATTGAAACCGTCGGGTGCAAATTCTTGGCTGAGAATTGCTTGCACTTTATTCACCATCAGCCAACAAGCAGATTGCTCTTTAAATGGTAGCTCAAAATAATTACTCACATGACGTTTTGGGATAACTAAAACATGACCTTTACTCACTGGATAACCATCAAACATCGCATAGGCTGTTGCTGACTCAGTTAATACTGTCAGGTGTTTATAAGGATTGCAAAATATACAATTATTAGAAGAATTTCTCTGGATATTATAATGCTTATACTCGTAGATTTCGTAAGTTTCATCTAACTGAATTGATTGAAAAGGAAGTTTCACCATACATTGGTATGTAGGTTTTTTGTGGATGTAGTGTTCTCGAAAACCTTCTCTTTTAATATCCCTTCTCACTGCATAATAAGCTTTTCCTCCCTGTTTCAATAGATGTGAAATTTCCATGAGAATATTTGCTTGTTCTTCAGGAAATAAAACATTTAAAACATAAATACAAATTATTGTGTCAAATTTTTCTTTTGGGTATTGTGGAAAATAATAAGGATCATAACCTGTAATATCAAATTCTTTTTTTTGCAATAATTTAACATCATTGCCCAAGCCACAACCAAAGTCTAGGACTTTACCTTGCAGCAGATTTTTATCTAATAAAAAATTTGTTGGTACTGAGAGATAAACTCTTTCGATAGCTGTGAGGTGGCTAAATTGATTTTTTTGCTTTTTCATGAAAAAGTGAATCTTCTAGGAAGACTTGTAAGAAGCGATCGCTAATTATAATTAAGTGTTCTGATCAATTTTATGAAGCGATCGCACTCACGTCCACAAAAAAATGAGCGTAATAATACAAAAGAATGTAGAGACGCGAAATTCCCTGCGGGATCTTGCTAAGCGTCTCTACATAGATTTTTGGTTGATCGATTTTCTTAACCGAGTAGTATTGAGATCTTGGGGATTGACACCAAATAATATCCTAATGCCAAACAAACACTTTTGCTTCGTAAGGGCCAATATCAATCATAATCCCATCATCGCCAGCTTCGACATCGTAGTTTCCTGTCCATTCGTGCCATGTACCACCGTTGGGAAAGTTAGGAACGTGATAACCAGCTAAGAAGTTTTCCGAGAAATTAGTGACAACAACCACACGTGAACCTTCATCATTCCAGCGACTATAAGCTAATACTTTTGCCTCTGGATTCTCATGGATAAAGTCAATATTTTCTGTGTAAAGAGCATGATTTTGTTTCCGCAGGCGAATTAAACCTTTGTAGTACTCAAATAAACCGCGATTTAAATCATTACCTAGTAGTTTCCAGTCAATTTTTGCTGATTCTGAGGTCTTAGGTTTGTACTCACCAAACTCTTCACCCATCCAAATCAAAGGTACACCAACAGCCGTCATTAAAATGGCAACACCAAGCTTAATTCTTCTGAAGGCTTCTTCATCAAAAATGTTGCGATCGCCTAAATCAACCATCAAATGATTATGATCATGATTTGTCACATAATTGACAACATTTGTAGCGCCCAGGAAGCCTTGACGCTTACAGTCAATGACATCTTTGAGTCTTTCTATATCAAAATTTTCACCACAAATATGTTCCTTAATACAGTGATAAAAACTATCATGCCAGCAACCATCCATCGGTCCATCAACATTGGTGATACTGGTAGTTTCAGGAATATATTCGGCAACATTATAAAAAGGTTTTGCGCCAGCAGTTTTCTTAGCTTCTTCTACAATCCAGTGCATGAAGTCATAATTTGCAATTTGACGCGCTGCATCATAACGAATACCATCAAGATGATATTCTTCAATCCAAAAACGGATTGTATCACCGATAAATTTTCGTGCTGGATAAGTCTCTAAATTTTCATCATAGAATTCGTAATTAAACTCAGGTCCCCAGTTATTATCAGCATCACGCGGAGAATGATGATACCAATAATCGTGATCAATTTGAGTCAATGGACTAGATGCTTCTGAGTGATTATAAATCCCGTCCATAATCACGCGAATTCCTTTAGCATGGCACTCATCAATCAGATTTTTTAAACCAGATGTTGGGCCATAACTTGATTCTGTAGCAAAAAAATAGCGGGGATTGTAACCCCAGCTATGATCACCTGGATATTCTTTAACAGGCATTAACTCAATAGCATTAACACCCAATTCACAGAGATAATCCAATTTTTCAACTACATGTTTATATTTTCCGCGTGCATAAGGGTCATCTTCACCACCAGAAAAGTCACTAACATGTAATTCGTAAATGACTAATTCATGATCAGTAGGTAAGGGTTTATCATCGTGCTGCCATACATAAGTATCAACTATTCTTTGTCCATCTTTGATATGTACAATACCGTTATCTTGACTGCTTAATTCATTTATATCTATTGCATAAGGATCTGTAACGTCAACCCATTGGTTTTCTTCAAAAAACCATGATTTTGACTGTACACGAAACTTATATTGATAATCTCCATCCTCTAATTCGACTGTGGTACGAAAATACCCATCCTCACCTTTTTCCATTGGAATTTCTTGCCAATCAGAAAAAGAACCAATTAAAGCTGCCGTTTTGTTATATGGAGCAAATAGATTAAATTCAATTGGCTTCGCCATAAATTTTAAATTTATTTAGGTTAGTGAATCCTTGCATGATTATTCTCTAATTTTCAAAAAAAATAGCCAATCGTTCCTTGGAAATAAATAAATAACAATGACTCTATCTTCAGGAATAAATCTTTAATACAATAATCAAAAAATAATTAAATTAGTAGTTAGTAGTAATAGTTAATATTTAGTAGTAGTTAGTAGTTATACCAATTCTTTATGAAGATGCATAAAAAGAACTCCACCGCCTGCGGCACCTCCCCGCGAGATCGGGGAGGTTGGGAGGGGTCAAAATAATGTGCAGCTTCATATGAAATTGGTATTAGTTGTTAGTTATTTTGTGTTTCCCTCTTGTCCCCTTTCTCCTGTCCCCAATCCTCAATCCCCTGCAACGACCTAAAATTAAAGAAACTTGCACTGATTGCTTGGTCAGTTTAAGAATATATAGGGCAATGCACACGGGGAAACTAACGTGAGTCAAGGATTTGATTATGATTTAGTGATTATCGGCGCTGGAGTAGGCGGACATGGGGCTGCCTTGCACGCCGTTAGCTGCGGTTTGAAGACAGCTATCATTGAAGCGGCTGATATGGGAGGAACCTGTGTCAACCGAGGCTGCATTCCTTCTAAGGCATTGCTAGCAGCCTCTGGACGTGTACGGGAACTTAGAGATGCCCATCATCTGAAAACACTGGGAATTCAAGTCGCAGGTGTACAATTTGAACGGCAAGCGATCGCCAACCACGCTAACAATCTTGTCGCGAAAATTCAAGGCGACTTAACCAACAGCCTCAAACGTTTGGGAGTTGATATTATTCGAGGTTGGGGCAAAATCGCAGGCACTCAAAAAGTAAGTGTAGTCACAGACAGTGGTGAAAAAACAATAACCGCTAAAGATATTATTCTTTCCCCTGGTTCTGTTCCCTTTGTCCCTCCTGGCATCGAAATAGATGGTAAAACAGTATTTACCAGCGATCAAGGTGTAAAATTAGAGTCATTACCAGATTGGGTAGCAATTATTGGTAGTGGTTACATCGGCTTGGAATTTTCTGATGTTTACTCGGCTTTGGGCTGCGAAATCACCATGATCGAAGCACTTGATCAATTAATGCCAGGATTTGATCGTGATATTGCCAAACTTGCCGAACGGGTGCTAATTACTCCCCGCGATATTGAAACCTATGTCGGGATATACGCCAAAAGAGTAATCCCAGGTTCACCAGTGGTGATTGAATTAGCTAACTTCAAAACCAAAGAAGATGTAGATGTGCTAGAGGTTGATGCTTGTTTAGTCGCAACTGGACGCATCCCAGCAACCCAAAATCTCGGTTTAGAATCAGTTGGTGTAGAATTAGACCGCAGGAATTTTATTCCCGTCAATAACACCATGGCTGTGTTAAGTAGGGGTGAAATACTTCCACATTTGTGGGCAATTGGTGATGCTACCGGCAAAATGATGCTAGCCCACGCTGCTTCTGCTCAGGGTATTGTGGCAGTAGAAAATATCTGCGGGAAACATAAAGAAGTAGACTATCTTAGTATCCCCGCAGCAGCCTTTACTCACCCAGAAGTTAGCTATGTGGGGATGACTGAAGTACAAGCCAAGGAAAAAGCCACCGCCGAAGGTTTTGAAGTCGCAGTGGCAAAGAGTTACTTTAAAGGTAATTCCAAAGCCTTGGCTGAAGGCGAAGTCGATGGCATGGCAAAAGTAATTTACCGTAAAGATACTGGTGAAGTTCTAGGAGTCCATATTTTTGGAATGCACGCCTGCGACCTCATCCACGAAGCCTCAGCTGCGATCGCCAACCGTCAGTCTGTCCACACCCTCGCCCATCTAGTTCACGCCCACCCCACACTCTCAGAAGTGCTAGACGAAGCTTATAAACGAGCAGCCAGTTAGGGATCGGGTATCAGGAATCGGGGATTGAGGATTGAGGATCAGGAAATAATTTAGTTCCTAGTTCTTAAGTTCTTAGTCCCCTTTCCCTAATCCCCTTTCCCTAATCCCCTTTCCCTTTTCCCTAATCTCCTTCCCTATTATGCAAATCCGTCGCCGTCCACCAAACCCAAGTGTTGCCGTGTCTAGTTTAAGGTATCAGGTTGCCACTCATGATGCCGAACCAATGAATATCTTAGAAAAAATTGTTTGGCAAAAAGAAGAAGAAGTAAACCAAATGCGCGAGAAGCAACCCCTAAAGGAGTTGCAAAAGCAAGCTTTAACTGCACCCCCAACCCGCGATTTTGTGTCAGCACTGCGAAATGGTAAAACTAAACCAGCTTTGATTGCTGAAGTCAAAAAAGCTTCTCCCAGCAAAGGTGTAATCAGAGAAGATTTTGACCCAGTGGCGATCGCTTTGCAATATCAGCAAGGCGGTGCTAGTTGCATTTCTGTGTTAACAGATGAAAAGTTTTTTCAAGGTAGCTTTGATAATTTAGCTAAAATCCGCGCTGCTGTAGATTTACCTTTATTGTGCAAGGAATTTATTATTTATCCCTATCAAATGTATCTAGCTCGCATTCTTGGTGCAGATGCAGTTTTGCTAATTGCAGCGATTCTCAGCGATCAAGATATACAATATTTTGTCAAGATTGTCAATGCTCTCAACATGGCAGCATTAATTGAAGTCCATACTCTTGCAGAACTTGACCGTGTATTGGCTCTAGATGGTATTTCTTTGATCGGAATTAATAACCGTAACCTCGAAGATTTTTCTGTTGATTTACAAACCACTTGTCAACTTTTATTAGCAAGAGCTAAAGACTTGCAGGAACGAAACATTCTAGTTGTGAGTGAGTCAGGATTACATACCCCAAATGATCTAAATGTAGTAGAACAAGTAGGGGCTTCTGCTGTACTTATTGGTGAATCATTAGTCAAACAACCAGATCCCAAATTGGCGATCGCTAATCTTTTCAGAAAATTTTGATCTCTTATACCAATTTTGTATAAAGATGCACAGAATAAAATCCTTGAAATCCTTGCTAGATCAAAGATTATTCTATGCAGCTTCACATAGATTGGGTATTACTTAGTAAAACCAGGATATAAGCAGTATTTGTCGCATATGTAACAATTTGCTGATTAACAGACAATCTTGGATTTGAAATCAAAAGGTATAATTAAAAATTAAACTTCATGGAGCAAATTCCTCTACCTTCACCCGTCCATTACGAACTCATACTGCAACTACTAGAAAGACAAACAATGTTAGCAGTTAATAATAATCCAGAACTGCGAAATCAAGTGAATCAGCTAATCATTACTCTCCGCAAAGCTGCTGTTCAACAAAAACATCTAGAAGAAATTTGTCAGTGTTCATCTATGAGTGTTGATCACCGTTGGTCACTTAATCATATCAATACTAAGCAAGTATCTTCACCCGATTGACCGAAGAAAAGGTTTCAATTAAAAAATCCTCAAATGGTATGGTGCGTTATGGTAGAACGCCTAACGCACCGCCAATTACAGCAGATTGCGAGTATGACAAGTTACAGTAGCAAGGTTTGTATTGTAAGTGCAAAAGGCTATTTGCTTCTCCAATATGTATCTCACCTACCTGAAAAGTCCTGTATATCGATGTATCTAAGTACAGATCACCATAAATGAGGTATGAATTCAGTTTTGAAATGAGCAGCGTCTAGTGCGATCGCAATTTTTATTTCCGACCCCTTTTTGCGATGACGTGTACTCAGTTTGGCATCTGTTTAGGGTATTCGTCAGCAACATATAGGAATCCGGTTAGATTTTTGAAAAAATGTAAGTAATGCCTGAAACCCTTACTAATGACCAATGAGCAATGACAAATGACGACCCCAAATTAGAAAGTTTTTACTGTCAAAAAAGTAACAAATCTTTGTCAAAAAAGTCGCAAAATCGTATATGATATGATGTTTTAGTGAACTTTAGGGATACTGTAAGTAAAAAATTGACAAAGTCTTATAACGAAAATTCCTGATGTAACTCAAAACGTGATGTATATCCAATAGAGACAAGAGTCTATCTATTTGTAGATTGACTTTTGTGTCAATCTCACAAGTGTGAGATATTTAAGAGAGATTTTCAAACATTAGAAAACCGATCGCGTAAGCTAGAAATTATGACGATACAAACCTTGCAAGTAGGTAACGAAGTGCTTCAGGCAGATCAGTTAATGTCTTTGCTACATCGTTATCAGTTGTTGCCGCAGGTATTACGCGCCAAAGTTATAGATGAGGCGATCGCTTGTTTCAGTTGCACAGAATCAGAAGAACAAGCAGCAATTAATAGCTTTTACCAGCGTTACCAACTCACCTCACCAGAGGTAAAACAAGCATGGTTGCAAAATCACCAGCTAACAGAAGCAGAAATCCAAGAATTGGCAATTCGCCCGGTGTTAATCCAAAAATTTCAGCTTGCAATGTGGGGCAATAAATTAGAGTCTTACTTTATGCAACGCAAAGAAAACCTAGATCAAGTCGTATATTCTCTAATTCGCACTCAAGACGAAGGACTAGCCCAGGAATTGTATTTTCGGATTTGTGAAGGAGAACAATCCTTTGCTAGCGTTGCAGAGAAATATTCCCAAGGGCCAGAAGCACAAACAGCAGGTATTTTAGGGCCAGTTCCATTGTCTCAACCCCATCGAGTCATTCAACAAATCTTATCTGTGAGTCAACCTGGCCAACTCTGGAAACCACGAGTAGTAGCCGAGTGGTTTGTAATCATTCGCCTAGAAAAATTACTACCTGCACAATTGGATGATGCTATGCAGCAGCAGTTATTGAATGAACTCTTTGAAAACTGGATACAAAAACAAATTCAAACGCGCCTACAATCCTCCAACCATACTCTGGAGACTGTGGCAGCGTAAACTATCAACACTATCTCAGTTTTAAGGGAAACCTAGATAGCCGACTTTGTGGAAATTTAGGGCAGTAAATACAGTTAAATAAGGTTGTGAGCAAAGGAGACAAGAAAGAAAAATTACACTTTTTCTCCCCAAACCCCACCGACGCCTAAAAGTTGGTGTGGCAAAATACTAGGTTTTGTGGGAGTTTCTAGGAGAAATTTAGATGAAGCCAGCTATTACCCAAACGGACATCATAAAATTCTTAGCAGACACTCCCCCCTTTACCATACTATCGTCTGCCACCTTAGAAATAATTGCAGCCAAATGCCAACTGTTGCAATATCGCACCGGACAGTGGATTTTGGTTAACGAAAGAATGCCATCGCAAGTAATCCTAATTTATCAAGGACAAGCGCGGCTATTGGGCTACGACCATCGTACAGGGTCTCAAATCAGTTTGACGGTGGTAGAGCCAGGAGAGTTCCTGGGTTGGCTAGGATTAATACGTGGGGTAAGTTGCGAAGCCGTGATCGCCTCTAGCGAAGTCATAGCCATTACTCTAGACGCACCAATATTTCTAGAATTGATGGCTACAGAACCAGAGTTTAAACAAGCAGTGCGATCGCGTCCTCAGATCATAGAAGTGTTTGAACTCCTGAGTTTAGAACTCCAACGACAAGCAGATGCAACTACCGATTTAAAAGACTTAGTGCGTCAAGTTTGGCAACAAACAACGGTGGTGAATGCACCACCAGGTAAACTAAATTTGCAGCAATTTAATGATGACTACCTTTGGCTAATCAGCGCTGGTATGTTCGACGGAATGAGTGTTGGTAGCCGGTTAAAGTTAGATCACAACCATGAGAAGATTTGTTACAGTGAAACCGAAATACGTTTAATCAGTATTCCCTGGAAATCTAATAGAGAGAAATTCAGCAATGACAATACCTCCAGTCTAGCAATTTCCCCTGCGCCAGAATACCCACCTAATCCTGCTGTCGAATATATCGCGCCACCAGACACCATATTCGTATCAGGACAAGGCATTGTTGATGCTCCTTTAGCATGTTTCCAAATGTTACATCGCATCTTAGGAGGTTCTTTTCGTCGTGACTTAATTCGCAAAGTCTTAACAAATCAACTCAAATCTCACAAGCAGATTTCACTGCAAGTAGCAGGGGCTGTTGTAGAAATGATGGGTTTACAGGCTCAGTTAATCAAAGTCCCTGTTAACGTTATCAACCGTTTGAGTGCGCCAGCAGTAATTTACTGGCAAGAAAACTTGGCCTTACTCTACAAAATCACAGAACATGAAATTGTTGTAGCTGCCCCAGAAAAAGGCATTTCTCACTATTCGATAGCAGAATTTGGTAACATCTGGGGGCAATCAGGACAAGTCTTGGCGATCGAAAAACCAGAAGAAGAACGTCCAGAAAAATTTAGTCTGCGTTGGTTTTTGCCTTATATCTACAAATACCGTTTGGTATTGATTGAGGTTCTGGTTGCTTCGTTTTTTGTGCAAGTATTTGGTTTGGCCAACCCGATTATTACCCAAATCATCATCGATAATGTATTGATGCAAAAAAGCCTCGATACTCTGGATATTTTGGGAATTTTCTTGCTTGTAATCGCAATATTTGAGGCAATTTTAACAAGTCTGCGTACCTATCTGTTTGCTGATACTACCAACCGTATTGATATCCGCTTGGGTTCAGAAGTTATTGAACATCTGTTGCGATTACCCTTGAGTTACTTTGAACGTCGCCGCGTGGGAGAATTGGCAGGGAGGATTAATGAATTAGAAAATATTCGTTCTTTCTTGACAGGAACAGCATTAACGGTAGTGCTAGATGCAGTGTTTTCTGTGATTTATATCGCTGTCATGCTGTTTTATAGTTGGGTGCTGACACTGGTTGCTTTGGCTTGTGTACCATTGTTTGCCTTACTCACCACTTTTGTGGTTCCCCTGGTGCAGCGACAATTACGGAAAAAAGCCGAACGCTATGCTGATACTCAATCTTATTTAGTTGAGGTACTCACCGGCATTCAAACAGTCAAAGCCCAGAATATAGAATTAAAATCTCGTTGGCAATGGCGCGATCGCTATACCCGCTACATCAGCGCTGGATTCAAGAATGTACAGACTTCCAGCACCGCAAACTCCATCAGTGGATTTTTAAATCAATTCTCTAGTTTTGTGTTGTTGTGGGCAGGCGCTCATTTAGTTATTTCAAATCAACTCACCCTTGGGCAATTAATCGCTTTTCGCATCATTGCTGGTTATGTTACCAGTCCTCTGTTACGTCTGATTCAACTTTCACAGAACTTTCAAGAAGTGGCATTATCTATTGAACGTCTGAGTGATGTTTTAGATACTCCCCCAGAAGTATTGCCAAGCGATCGCCAAAATATCCAACTACCAGAAATTGAAGGCGCAGTCAAATACACAGACGTTTCCTTTGGTTTCAATCCTGACGATACCTTGCAACTGCTTAATATCAATCTTGATATTGCCCCCGGTACTTTTGTCGGCATTGTCGGACAAAGTGGTTCCGGGAAAAGTACAATGACAAAATTATTACCCCGGCTCTACGAAGTTTTGACAGGGCAAATCCAAATAGATGGTTATGACATTAGGAAAGTCGAGTTGAACTCCCTGCGCTGTCAAATAGGGATGGTGCTACAAGATACCCTGTTGTTTGAAGGGACAATTCAAGATAACATTGCCCTAATTCGCACAGAAGCAACTACCGAAGAAATTATTGCTGCTGCCAAAGCTGCTGCTGCTCACGATTTTATTATGGCACTACCCAACGGCTACAACACAATTGTGGGAGAACGAGGTTCAGCACTTTCTGGTGGACAACGGCAAAGAATCGCGATCGCTCGTACAGTTTTGCAAAATCCGCGACTACTGATTTTAGACGAAGCCACCAGCGCCTTAGATTACCAATCAGAACAACAAGTCTGTCGTAACTTGATGGAAGTCTTTGAGGGGCGCACCGTCTTCTTCATCACCCACCGTCTCAACACCGTTAAAAACGCTGATGTCATCATCATCATGGATCGGGGTGCGATCGCTGAACAAGGAACCCATGCCGAACTTATGGCCATGAAAGGACGATATTACTGTCTCTATCAACAACAAGGACAAGAAGAATAGTCATTTGTCATTAGTTATTCTCTTTGTCTTCCCAATTTTGAATTTTGAATTTTGAATTGTTTTGTCCTCCTTATTCCCTCAGTTCCCCACTTTTGAAATCTCTTTACACAGAAAAAACCATGCTTGATCCATCTTTGTTGCTGCTAGCTTGTACTAACTGTTCAGAAGTGTCACCTAATACTCCTGAAACAATTAGTAATTATTGCGAGCAAATTCTTGCAGAGCAGACAAAAACTCAATCAAACGCTGATTTGAGTAATTGTGTTAGTGAACTTGAAGGCACTGAGGTGGCTTTTTCACCACCAAATCACTTGATTAACGAATCGATCTTGAAATTTAGTAGTCAAGGCACAGCTGTTTTCCAACTGCAAGCTCAACTGCAAAAATTGGGATATTATCATGGCGCAATTGATGGTAAATTCGGTGTACTTACCCAAGCAGCAGTTATAAAATTTCAGCAAGAGAAACTATTAGATGCTGCTGAGGGTATTGTTGATACTGTCACTTGGAAGGCGCTACAATCATCCCTACCCAAGGTTAAGACTACTAAAACTAGCTCTGAAGATAATTTTATCGATCACAGCGATCGCCACAAAACAACTCAAAACACAAATCAAAACACCAATAACCATGTAAATTACTTAGAAGCTGCCCCAAGTCAAGGATCTATTTTCTTCCCTCTGGCTGGTTTCATGTTTTTGATCACAGCTGGGGGATTAGTATTTATTTGGAAGCGTCTGCCACAATCTCAGCGTCAATGGCAACTGCTTTTGCAAGGAAGTTCGGCAATTTTCAGTTCGGGGATTACCATACCTCGTGAAACACCTGCCCAGAGTAACGAATTTGATCAGCCCGTCATTTTAAAACAATCCCGTGTCTGGTCACATGCTATTGTTTGGAGTATCGTCGGTGTAACGAGTTTTGCGTTTGTCTGGGCTTGTACTGCCAAAATCGACGAATCTGTTCCCGTACAGGGCAAACTTGCACCCAAACAAGTTACAGAAATTCAAGCACCCGTGGGGGGAGTAATCAACAAAATTCATGTTCAAGAAGGGCAAAGAGTCGAAAAAGGCCATCTTTTAGTGAGTTTTGATCGTACAGTTGCTCAAGGAAAATTACACTCTCTGCAAGAAGCTCGATCTAGTCTGGTGAGAGAAAACATTTTTTATCGTACCCAGATGCGAACATCAACGGCGAATTCTACAAAAAGCGAATTCCATATATCACCGGAGTTAGCATCACTCACAGAAAATCGTGTTGCTTTGGTGCGAGAAAATGAACTTTATCGTGCAGAATTGCTTGGTGATACAGCAATACGTAACCTTAGTCCGGAGTTACGAGAACGTTTCATTAATAGACAAGCAGAAAGAGACTCTCGAATTGCAGCAGCAAGATTGGACGTAGAACAATTAACAGAGCAGTTAAATCAAGTGCAAGTCCAACTAACGAGTGCTAGAGATAGCCTCGCAACAAATTTAGAAATAGTCAGCCATTTAAACTCTTTGGTGAAAACAGGAGCCTTTGCTCGCTTACCTTATTTAGAAAAGCAACAAACAGTAGATGCTAGTAGAGCCGAAGTTAACCGCCTTGTGCAAGAAGAACAACGCCTGCGGCTAGCGATCGCACAATCACAAAAGAAACTAGAAAATGCGATCGCTTTGTCCAAAGAAGATTTACTCAGCAAAATTGCCGAGAACAACAAGCGCATTGCTGAAATTGATAGTCAACTCACCAAATTAATGGTCGATAACAAAAAACGTATCCAAGAACTTGACAGTCAAATCAGCGAAATTTTTTCGACTCTAAAATATCAAGAAATCCGAGCCACAACTAGTGGAATTGTTTTTGACCTCAAGCCTCGTAGTTCTGGTTACATCTACAACAGCAGCGAATCTATTCTCAAAATCGTACCGCCAGAAAATCTTGTTGCCCAAGTTTTGATCACCAACAATGATATAGGTTTTATTAAAGATGGAATGCCCGTTGATGTACGGATTGATTCTTTCCCCTATACAGAATTTAGTGACATTCGAGGTGAGGTAGTTAAGATTGCTTCTGATGCTCAACCTCCCGATCAAATCACTCCCTACTATCACTTCCCGGCTGAGATTCGCTTATCCAAACAATCTATCAACATTAATGGTAAAGAAGTACCTCTGCGATCTGGTATGTCTTTGAATGCCAATATTAATGTCCGTAAACGATCTGTAATGAGTATTTTCACAGAGAAATTCTTAGGCAAAATAGAAAGCTTGAAATATACTCGTTAGTGCATAGTGAGGACTTTAGTCCTCTTTGAGCGTTGTACGCGCAGCCTTTTCGCAGGGTAGCGATCACTACAAACTTCTGCCCTCATATCTGTAAAAATTCAATTTTTGGTAACAACGGATCAGAAACCACAGCCACACCGCCAAAACCCCAACGTTTGAGCAAAGCTTTTAGCTGCGATCCAGGAATAGATTCCACGCCAAAACGATTTGCTAATTCTCCAGCGTGTGTGTTGAGATAGCTAAGAGCATCAAAGTGTTCGCGAAACATCAAAAGATAACTCATACCTTCAGGGTCAGGACGAGCTGTCAGATAACGACCGTCAGTTTGTGACCTTACCAAATAATAAATTTCGGAAAACATAGTAATTGCTTAATAGTTGGTTGTTGGTTGTTGGTTGGAATAACAAACAACAAACAACAACCAACCAACAACACATAAAAAACTAATTTAAATTTTCTAAACGAATGCGAGGATCGGCTACTTTAAGTAACAAATCTGCTATTAAATTACCAACTATTAATAACACCGCACCCATGACCAAACTTGCCATCAGTAAATATAAATCTTGATTTTGCACTGCTTGCAAAGTCAATCTTCCTAAACCAGGCCAATTAAAGAAAAATTCGGCAATAAATGCACCACTTAATAAACTCGCCAATTCAAAACCTAACAAAGTAATTAGGGGGTTGATGGCGTTCCGCAGAGCATGAACGTAAATGACTCGATTTTCTGGTAATCCTTTGGCGCGAGCTGTTTGGATGTAGTCTTGACGTAGTACATCCAGTAGCTCACCACGAGTGATGCGCTGCAATCCAGCAAAGCTAGTGATACTCAAGGCGACGGTAGGTAAAATCATATGCCAGCCAATATCGATGATTTGACCAAACCATGTCAAGTCGCTGTGATTGATGCTAGTCATCCCACCCACGGGGAATATGGGAGTAGTTAATTGAGCAAAAATCAAGAATAACAAAGCAGTGATGAAACTGGGAAATCCTTGGCCAGCATAGCTAATCACTTGTAAAATCCGATCTGTAAAGCGATTTTGATTCACAGCAGCAACGATACCCAAAGGAATAGCGATCGCCCAAGTCACAATTAAAGAAGAAATAGCCAACAATAAAGTTGCTGGAACCCGCTCCCAAATCAGTGATGCTACAGACCGTTGGTAAACAAAACTCGTGCCAAAATCCCCTTGAGTGATAATGCGCCACAACCAGATAAAGAATTGCTCTGGCCATGATTTATCCAAACCAAATTGTCGCCTGAGTTGCTCTATTCTCGCTGGATCGATTTTCGGGTTTTGCTGTAGCGTTGATAAGAAATCCCCAGGAGCAAGTTGAATAATAAAAAATGACAAAGCCGACGCCAAAAACAAAGTTAACAGCGCCTGTAATAATCTTTTGATCACATAAAGAAATGTTTCGTCAGTAACTATTCTTACTAGCCCATCCCTAAATGCTTCTGGGGAAATTCTTGTGGTAGTCATTTGTCAATTGTCCTTTGTCATTGGTCCTTTGTCATCAGTCATTCGTCATTTGTCAATTGTTATAGGACTTACGCAAGTGTCACAAAAATCTCAATTTTTTGTTTGTAGTGAGGACTTTAGTCCTCAAAATAAGGACGCTTGGTCCTTACTACGAGCTTAAAATAATATGCCAGTTGCGTAAGTCCTGTGTTATTGGTCATTTGTCCTTTGTAACAATTAGTCACTATTAATCAATGACCAATGACCAATGACCCATGAGCAATGACTAATACTCAACAAGGCTGACAATCGGCACATCTGGCAGATTTTTACGTCCTTGTAAATCTCGTAGCTCGATGATAAACCCAAATCCTACCAGTTCGCAGCCAATTTTTTCTACTAATTTTGCAGTTGCGCCTGCGGTTCCACCTGTGGCAATCAAATCGTCTACAATCAAAACTCGGCTTTGGGGGTGCAAAGCATCTTGATGTACTTCTAAACAATCTGTACCGTACTCTAGTTCATATTCAATCGAATGTACTGCTGCTGGTAATTTGCCCGGTTTACGGACAGGGATAAAACCAGCTCCCAATTGATAAGCCAATGGTGTGCCAAACATGAAACCCCGCGACTCCATTCCGATCACATAATCTGCCTTCAGTTCGGCTTCTAGAATTTTTTGTGTAAACAAGTCTATGGTGTGGCGAAGCCCTTGGGGGTCACGCAGTAGTGTGGTGATATCCCGAAATAAAATTCCGGGTTTAGGAAAATCTGGGATATCACGAATCAGAGACTTTAGATCCATAAGTGAAGAAAAATAGCGTAGATGAAGGTGCAGTAAGAAGGCAAAAGGCGAAGAAGGCAATAATGTTTGTTGGCATGAAATCACAGCTTTTATTGTTACTGATTTCCTTTACCTTCTTAATTGCCCTAATTCTGCTGACAGAAAAACTATCGAGCAGTTAGGGCAGATACCTGAAAAATCGTACACTATTATGTCGTACGCTTGGAAATATTCACAAACACCATCCATTGACGATTACAAAAAACTACTCCAAGCTGAGAATAAAATGATACCAAGTAAACTATAAAAAACAACTGTGCTTGGAAAACTTGCATTTTGTGTATGCGGAAAACTTTAAATAAAACGGGTAAGTTAATGTATATATCGAGCAACTATGCCCTGATCACAACCAAGCATATGCCAATTTGGTTATATATCTTAAATTAGTTTAACCGACTCTGTTGCAGCCGCACAAGGTATTTATAATGAATGTCTCTGCTAGTTTAACGCCTTATAACAGCCCTATTCCCCAGTCACCGCCAATGATTTTGGATACTTTACCTGATCCTGCTATTGAGGGACAGGCTTCTTGCCCCCGTAAAACTAGGGTGCAAATAGACTTGATTTTATTGGCCATTGAAGCTTTAGAACTTGGTAGTTCAGAAGCCATTTTGTCATTTGCACAAGAGTTGGAATTGAAAGGAATTATTAAAGACAGGGTGAATTTGTGGCGAATGCGTAGCACTAATCCTCTCAGAAGAGCGCATATTCGCCGATCTTTGACAATTACGGAAGCCAAAGCATTGGTGGTAATTGCTTCCTATTTAGCACGGCGCTTGACAGTTGCAATTCGTCAGCTGCTCATGATATATCAGCAACTGGATGAAAAGCATATTCCACTGGAACAAAATTTACGATTGTCTAATTACTTAGAACGGTTTAGAGCACATTTTAAAAGCCGGATGAATCCACGACGTTCTGGGGTAATGGCGTTAAATTCAGATGAAAAATTAGATGAGTTGGCTATAGATTTGCTGGGTAAATTACTATTTTGTACAGGTACGGCTGGAATGCAGCGCTTCTGGATTAGTCTTTTTGACGGTGAAGTAGAATGAATATTCAACGTAAGTATAGTTTACCAAATTGCACGTTAGTTCTAGAGGGTTTAAGTGATGCTACAAGGGCCGCACAGTTTCAAGAACTGCGCCCAGCATTATCTATATTGGTAAATGCAGAATGTTATTTATCAGGTTATAGTCAACCACTATCAGGCGGCAGGGAATTTCTTGAAAGTTTGGTGAGAGCGGTTAGTGCCTATGCTCAAGAATTTTTGAGTAGTGTTGCTCACCCACAAGCGCACAATTTTGATTCTGAATTGGTGCAAATGCAGAAGCTTGAGTACAATCGACATCGATTGATTGTACATTCAGAAATTCCTAATGAGCAAATATTACAGCCTAATTATGTTCATGATGGCAAGCAGCCAGTTCAGATAGATTTAAATACAGTACAGTTATTTGATTTGGTAGAAGCCGTTGATCAATTTTTTGCTGACAGCCAAACTTTACCGGAGCTATCGCTAGAATTACAACCAATTCCTAGACGTTATGGCTCTAGTAGTGAAGGTTTGGTCAAGCAGGCAGTACCAGCTAGTGTCGGGGTAACCAGTTTGGCAGCTGCGGCGATCGCTTTTGCCATGATACCACCTCCTCCACCACCACAACCAACTACACAACAACAATCTGGCTCAACCACCTCAAGTGTTACTCCCACAACACCAGCTACTAATCCTTCAGCTACTACTACTCCTTCGCCAGGTGCCAATCAACTAATAAGGACAAATCCCACCCCCAGCGTCAATGCACAAATTACGGCGACTCCCGAATTTACTCCCACTCCCAGTGTCAATACACAAAGTGCGGCAACTCCAGCATTTACCCCTACTCCAACTGCTAATCAACAGATAGCAGCAACTCCCGAATTTACCCCTACAACCACTTCTACAACTGTTGCTAATCCCACAACGAGTCCAACATCTGTAGTTAATAAAGATTTAGAAGCACTTTTAACTAGCGTTCCTGAAATCACAGATGCGTCACAGTTACGTGCCTTAAACCGTCAAGTTTATAACCAAATTCACCCCAACTGGAAAAATCGCCAAGGATTGAAAGAGGATTTAGTCTTTCGCGTGGGTGTAGCAGCAGATGGTGCGATCGTTGGTTACAAAGCTTTCAATCCAGAAGCAAATCAGGCAGTAAATCAAACTCCTCTACCAAATCTAATTTATAATCCTGCTGCTCGCCCTCCAATTAGCAACGAACCCATCGCTCAATATCGAGTCGTATTCACTAGAGATGGCGTATTGCAAGTTAGTCCTTGGCGTGGTTACACCACAAAACCGGATGTCATCGGAGCGAAAATTTCTGACACCAATCAAGTGAAACAGTTAAACCAACAACTGTATGATGGTATTCGCCAAAATTGGCATGGTAAACCCAGCTATAGCATCGATTTAAAGTATCGTGTGGCAGTCAACAAAGATGGTGTGATTACTGATTATGAACCACTCAACCAAGTAGCATTTGATTATTTTCGAGAAACACCCCTGCCACAAATGTTCCAGTCATCTAATGCCTCAAATCTATCAGTGCCAATTACCAAAGAACCTCTGGCTCATTTCCAAGTCATCTTTCAGCCAACTGGGAAGTTAGAAATTATACCTTGGCAAGGTTATCAGTAAATTGGGGATTGGGGATTGGGGATTAAGCATTAGAGACAAGGGGGAATTATTTAACAAGTCTCTTCCCTGCTCCCTGCTCCCTGCTCCTCGGTCTCTATCTAACGACTCTACCCATATAATTTCCCCACAATTGGGCAGCTTGAGCGCTACTACCAGATGTTGGGGAATTGTTGTCGTTGCCTAGCCAAATACCAGTTACTAGTTGGCGACTAGGAATAAAGCCAATAAACCATAAATCTACGTTGCTGTTGGTTGTACCAGTTTTACCAGATACTGCGAAATCACCGATCGCAGCGCGGCCACCAGTACCATTTGTGACTACTCCTCGGAGTAAGCGAGTCATAGTATCGGCAATATTGTTTCGTAGTACGCGTTTGTTAGCTTCAGCATCCTTATCAAAGGCGTAAATCACACGGCAAGTCTTTAAATCTTTGCGATCGCGACAATCACTACTATCTAAAATCCGGCTAATTGCATGGGGACGGTTCCACACACCGCCATTACTTATAGCGCCAAAAGCACCAGTCATTTCCAAAACATTGACTTCGCTTTGTCCTAACACTAATCCTGGTACTGGATCTAAATTTGATTTTACTCCCAAACGCTTTGCCATCTCTACTACTCTATTTAGCCCAATTTGCCTAGCAACTCGTAGGGCTATAGGATTTTCCGATTGAGCAAGTCCAGTAGCAATACTTAAACTCACATCAGAACCTGCTCGACAAGGTTTATAGGTAAAACCCTGCCAAGTTAAAGGAGAGCAGGAATAACTTGTAGCGGGTGAAATTCCTTGTTCGATGGCGGCGGCGTAAACAAATACTTTAAAGGTGGAACCAGGTTGTCTTTTAGCCTGATAAGCACGATTGAACTGACTAGTTCTAAAATCTGTACCGCCTACCATTGCTCGGATCGCGCCAGTACTGGAATCTAGGGTAACTATTGCTCCTTCGGAAAAGTTAAAACTGCTCCCAGCGTTGTTAACATAGTTACGCAACGAAGCTTCAGCTTGTTGTTGCATCCCAATGTCTAGCTGAGTTTCGATAATAAAGTTACCTTCACCCGCTAAGTCTTTTCCCAAGATGGATTCCAGTTCTTGGAAAATGTAACTGTATAAATACGGAGCGACAGTTTTTGCCTGCTGTTGACAGACTTTTGGGCTGACATCTACAGGCGATCGCCTGGCTCGATTATAATCATCTTGCTTGATTTTACCTGCTTCAAGCATCCGTCGTAAAACGCGGTTACGATACTCTATAATCCGTGTTCTACTTTGATTATCACCACAGAAATTAAAACTGTTAGGACCGGGCAGAATACCCACTAAAGTAGCAGATTCAGCTAAAGTTAATTCTTTGGCTGACTTATCAAAGTAATATCGTGCAGCATCTTCAAACCCAGAAGTATCAGCCCCTAAAAATACTCGATTTAAATAAGTTAGTAAAATCTGATCTTTACTGTAAAAGGTTTCTAATTTTAGAGAGACGATCGCCTCTCGCACTTTGCGACCGAGAGAATCTTGTCTACCTACATAATCACGGAACAAACTGCGAGCTACTTGCTGGGTAACTGTACTAGCACCTTGTTGCACATCACCAGTGCGGGTATTGATCAGGATGGCTCGTAGAATACCATAGGGATCTACGCCAAAATGCCAGTAGTAACGGCTATCTTCAGAAGCAACTACCGCCGACGGCAAATACGGTCCGAAATCTTTGAGTACTTTCATGTCTACATGAGCAGTATTCCTTGGCTCACGTAGCGGTGTTTCCCCATCACCTGCATATACAACCACAGGAGCGCGAGTTGGGTTAGGTAGAGGTGTAACACGAAATCTTAGCGATTCAGCACCAATCACTAGCACCGTCAGAGCGCTAACACCACCAATCCCGTAAACAGTCCAAGTTGCGGCTTTGACGTACCAAGGGGGTGGATCAACGTATTGCAGCTTCACTGAAGCAGCCAGTTCTGGTGGTCCCAAAGTGAGGACATCACCATGACGCAATTCTAGGGATGTGAGCCGACGCTTGCCACGATACATGCCATTTGTGGAATTTTCATCTTTGATGACAAAAATAGGTTGCCGTTGAGTCGAATCCCGCGACAGTGACAAGTGAATTTGGCTGACAACCGGGTTGCGGACGACTATATCGCAGGATTTGGAACTGCGACCTAACATATAGCGATCGCCCAATAGCGGATATACCTCTGCCTTATCCGCCCCCGCATCCTGCACCCAGAGTTCTGGTACTCTGGCATTAGGCTTAAGTGCTAGTTTGGAAAAATCAACCCGAGCTTGAATTGTTTGTACTGCTTGTGTTATCTGACCAAGCAATGTTTGTGGCTTTTGAGGGGGTTGGGGAGAACTCATCGGCTAAAGAAACCACGGATATTATTGAAAAATCGGTGAACTGCCATCTTGATGATTGTATTCCACCATTGTACTCATAACCCTATAAGGACGTTAGCAGCACACAGTAGTTCCCGATTTTGATTGACATCAAGATAATATATATCAATATAACTTTGAATGTTAAATTTTTTACGTCTTGCTTTAGTCAAGACATTTCATCTTTGTTCTAATCTATTTTATCTTTAAATAGCCTATTTGATTGGATGACAGCAACTAAACTTTGGGTTTACAGAATTTATTTCTACTAAAATTTTCTGATTTGTGATGATTTAATTTTTACAACAGGAAAACATGAGACCTATAAACTTAAAAAAAAACATCTACTTTTAGGAAGATTTTATAAAACCTATTGTTTGATTTAATGGGCCGAGTATTCTTTAAAGGTGTTGAGGTTAAGTAATATGAAGGGGAAATTTATTACCCTGACAGGCGCAGCCCTGACTGTGGCATTAACCAGCAATATTGCTGCTGCCCAAATCACCAAATTTCCTGAACTAAGCCAACAGAATCAAGAAACCACTACTTCACCCTCAGAAATTAAACTTTCACCAGAGGGAAAGAAGATTCTGTGTGAATATTTTCCATTAAATTCTCGGTGTGAAGGAGCATCAAGCAATACTACAACTCCTGACAGTACAACACCGGCTCCTGACAGTACAACACCGGCTCCTGACAGCACAACACCGGCTCCTGACAGTACAACACCTGATAGTACAACTCCTGATAGTACAACTCCTGACAGTACAACTCCTGATAGTACAACTCCTGACAGTACAACACCGGCTCCTGACAGTACAACACCGGCTCCTGACAGTACAACACCGGCTCCTGACAGTACAACACCAGCACCGGATAGCACAACACCAGCACCGGATAGCACAACACCAGCACCGGATAGCACAACACCAGCACCGGATAGCACAATGCCGGATAGTACAACACCTGCTCCTGACAGCACAACCCCAGCACCTGACTCTAGCAGTCCAACTCAGATCACTCCAACACCAGATAGCACAACTCCAGCACCTGACTCTAGCAGTCCAACTCAGATCACTCCAACACCAGATAGCACAACCCCAGCACCTGACTCTAGCAGTCCAACTCAGATCACTCCAACACCAGATAGCACAACTCCAGCACCTGACTCTAGCAGTCCAACTCAGATCACTCCTGATAGTGGTAGTGGTGGTGGTAGTGGTATTGGTCAATAATCATAAAACCTTGTGGTATGCGGGAAACGAGCGTGTATGCGCGACCTGAGAGTGTCAAAGAGATCAGGCTTCACCTTGTTTATAAAAACGGCTGGTTGAAAACCCTGTAGCTAACCTTCGGGAACGCCAAGGGAAAAACAGCCGAGGGATGAAAAAACCGCTTAAGGCGTTTACGCCTGAGCAACACATGTTTCCTGATAAACTCTTCTAGGTACTCCCTAGCGCTAACTTTATTCTTTGCTGCTAGTTCTTGTACAGAATTCCATGCAGTATCCGTCAACACAACACCTTGTTTTTTCTTGAGTTCGTCATACAGAACTGGTACATTCTTTAATCTTTTTTACCTTTTCCCGTTGACGTGTTTAAAAATTTGCAGCTTTTTTAGATAGCAAGAGGTTATTCTACATAGCCTCTTGTTTGTGTATTTTGGGATGTGTGGGGTGTGAAGAGGAAATAAAACTGAGGTGCGATCGCGATCGATCATTCCTCTACACCCTTACACTCTTTTTTGATAAAATTTACCTACGACTAGAGGTTGGCGTTTTTTGGAAAGTGGCAATCAACAGACAGACAATGCCAATATTAATAAACACATCTGCCAAATTAAATACAGGAAAATTAATTAGTCGAAAGTCTAGGAAATCAACAACATAACCTAAAGCAAAGCGGTCTATACCATTACCCATAGCACCACCCAATATTAAACCATAACCCCATTGCTCCCAACGGTTTAAGTTTGGACCCAACCATGCCACAGCTATTAGTGCTAAACTCACTGCCAAAGATAGCCAGCGTAACCACTCAACTTTTCCTGATAGCAAGCTAAAAGCTGCACCAGTATTAGTCACATATGTTAAGTGAAATATACCAGGTAATAGTGGTAATGTTTGTTTAAAACTAAAGGTTTGTACCACCGAATATTTTGTGATTTGGTCTAAAAAAAAAGCGATAAAGCTAGTAATCCAGAAGAATTTATTTTTAAAACGCATGGCAAAATAGTCAAGAATCATTAGTCATTGGTCATTAGCCATTGGTCATTAGCTTTTGACAAATGACAAAAGACTAATAAAACATTAAGTGACGTAGCACAAACGCCATGACAGTGACAGCACAGGTCACAGCTAGTTGTCCTGGTAGTGCAAACCAAGAATATCTGAGAATTGCTTGCATCAGAGTCAGAGTTTCTGTGCCTTGTAACTGTAAAACATAGCTGAGAATCAAATAACTAATACCGCACACGTGAACAGTTAACAAGCCACAAATACAACTAAATGCTAGTGCTTCCAGTCGAGGTCTAGCTTTAAAGGCAAAAAAGCCGCAAACCCAAGCTCCTGGGATAAAACCCAGTAAATAACCAAACTGTGATAGCTTAACATAGCCAAGACCACCACCACTAGCAAATACAGGTAATAAAGTTAGCCCCATCACCAAATAGGCTATTTGTGAGATGGCGCCGGCATTTTTGCCTCCCAAACATCCTACAAGTAGCACCCCGCCAATTTGAAAAGTGACACCCAAGGAAAAAGCGTGAATTCCGTGCTTACTCCAACTCCAAGGGAAGGTGGTAATATTTGCCTCTAAGAAGGTACCACCCATAGTTAGCAGCAAGCCAATCATAGACCATAACAATTGATTTGACGCGGCTAACATTTACAATACACTCGTACAAATAATTCTCATGTAAAAGCAAAATAACTAACAAGAATAGGTCAAGAAAACTTGATTTATGAAATATTCAGTTTGAGCTTTTGTTTTTTGTTGGTCGATATATGTTGACTACAGCCAATAGCTGCTAACCAAGAACCCAAGTAGAAAGCTAGATTCTCATGGGAAAAACCACAAGATGGAAATTGCTCATTGACAATTACCTCAAATAAAAGTTGGGTCATTGTTCTATATAGGACTTACGCAAAATCATGAAAAAATGAACCACATAGACGCGTCAGCGGCTTCGGTGCAGAGTAGGACACAAAGGACACGTTCGCTGTTAAGCTTCCCGAAGGGTAGAAATAAGAGTTTGGCAGAGCTATTGCGTAAGTCCTACTATAAATTTTATATTTTATCCTCTTTTTAAGAAATACAGCACCTTTCAAGTAAGTGAGGTACACCTCTGGTGGAGTGAAAAACTTTCTTTTGACACTCCCCGGTCGCGCATACACGGGGATTCTTGGTTCAGTGACTCGCCGTTAGACGACAGGTTTACACCAATCGCCCAAGAGGGTAAATCTCCCCAAGTGTAAGTTCCGGTATGCCCTACCGTACTGAGACCTAGTCTCAAAATATTGATTGCTGCATTGACATCTCTGTCTTCGATATATCCACAATGTGGACAAACATGAGTTCTGGTAGACAGAGATTTTTTCACCTTCAAGCCACAGTTAGAGCAATTTTGGCTTGTATTGTGGGGAGGAACAGCAACTGTTACCTTCCCATATTTATGTCCAAAATATTCTAACCATGACCTAAAAGTTGACCAACCAGCATCACTTATTGACTTAGCCAGATGACGATTACGTACCAAGCCTTTGACATTTAAGTCTTCATAGGCGACCAAATCGTTAGATTGGATGACGGAGTATGCAACACGCTTGCAATACTCTTTTCGTTGCCTACTTACTTTTAAATGCTTCCGAGCATATCGTATCTTCGCTTTGTGGTAGTTGTTAGATTGACGTTGTTTAGACTTCTTTTTATCCTTGCTGAACTTCTTGGATTTTTTGCGATTAGCACGGTTTAATTGTTTTTCAGACTTGCGGTAAAACTGGGGTGATTGTTCTACATTGCCTTTGTTATCAGCAATAAAATACTTCAGCCCCAAATCAATACCAACTACTTGATTTGTAGGTTGTGTTTCAACCCTAGCATCAACATCAACCGCAAATTGAGCGTAATATCCATCAGCACGACGCACTAATCGTACACGCTTAATCTGTTTGATGTCGTAGTAGTTCAAGTCGTAGGTTCCTTTTAACTTTAAGGTTCCTATTCCCTTTTTATCTGAGAAAGTTATAGCTTTACGAGTACCAGAAAGCTTCCATCCTGATGTTTTGTATTCAACAGAACGGCAGTTTTTCTTAAACTTTGGATATCCTTTTTTACCTTTAACTTTCTTCTTGCAATTCTCGTAAAACCGAGCAACTGCACTCCAAGCACGTTCAGCAGCAGATTGACGAGCCATTGAATTGAGTTCCGAAGCAAAGGAAAATTCAGCAGCTAATACTGCACAATATTTATTGAAGTCGTATTTGCCAATCTTTTTGTTATCCATCCAGTAGCGTAAAGCTTTATTTTGAATGAATTGACTAGTACGAATAGCATCATCTATTGCACAATATTGCTTGTTTTTCCCTTTGATTTTGAACTCGTAAATTATCATTGACTCGACCTAACCAACTACATCTATTATGCTAACACACCATGTATAAATTATCTGGCAATCTTGAAAAGATTACGGCGACTAAAGTCGCTTGAGTCGCTTATATCTCAGCGGCTCAAGCCTCTGAGTTTTACGCTTACCACGAGGTTGTATAAAATTACCGGTTAAAAGCATCCTAATTCTTGGGTCTTTAACCTTATCTTTACCAAAAAGCTATATCATCATAGGGGTTTAGCTGGAAAAACTAAGAAAGAATATCATAATCCATGCTTTCCTCTACGTCAGTAATTGATAAATCTCGCCTAACGAGAACTATTTCGGTATTAGCATTAACAATTAGCCTAGCTGCTTGCGGTGGACAGGAAGCTCAAAATAACACTTCCACTGGTGATGCAACTCCTGGTGCTGCTACTGATGCAACCGCCTCCAGTCCTACAAAATTGGATCTTGGTGGAAAAGTATCACTAACTGGAGCAGGTGCAACATTTCCAGCGCCACTGTATAGTCGTTGGTTCTTTGACTTAAACAAAAAGTATCCTGATCTGCAAGTTAACTATCAGTCTGTTGGTAGTGGTGCTGGTGTTGAGCAATTTACCCAAGGTACTGTAGACTTTGGCGCTAGCGACGTCGCAATGAAGGATGAAGAAATCCAAAAAGTGTCAGCAGATAAAGGCGTGCTGATGTTACCCATGACTGCTGGTAGCATTGTGCTAGCTTACAACTTACCAGAGGTTCCAGAGTTAAAGCTTCCACGTGCAGTTTACACTGATATCCTTCTGGGCAAAATCAAGTCTTGGAACGATCCGAAAATCACTGCTGCGAACCCAGGTGCGAAGCTTCCTAACGAACCACTTACAGTAATTTATCGTTCTGACGGTAGTGGTACTACAGGTGTATTTACAAAACACCTCAGCGCCGTTAGCCCAGAATGGAAGAGTAAAGTAGGTGATGGGAAAACTGTCAACTGGCCTGTAGGAGTTGGCGCTAAAGGTAATGAAGGTGTGACTGCTCAAATTACCCAAACCCCAGGCTCGATTGGTTACATAGAGTATGGCTACGCCAAACAAAATAATCTCAAGTTTGCTGCTTTGGAAAATAAAGCAGGTAAATTTGTTGTTCCTAACGATGAGTCAGCAGCTAAAACCTTAGAAGCAGTTACTTTACCCGAAAATCTTCGCGCCTTCATCACAGATCCAGAAGGAGATGCTTCCTATCCAGTTGTCACCTACAGTTGGCTTTTGGTTCACAAAAAATATCCTGAAGCAGCAAAAGCCAAAGCGATTGAAGCAATGGTTGAATATGGCTTGACAGAAGGTCAGAAAAATGCTGCGGAGTTAGGTTACATTCCTCTACCTGCAAATGTAGTTCAAAAAGTAACTGCGGCTGCGGACGCAATTAGCCCTGATTATAAAATGGCCGTAGGTTCAAGCAATGATGCCAGCGCAAGTAAATAATACTTAGTCATTTGTCATTTGTCATTTGTGATCAGTTCTTAGACAAAATTAACTACACAGATTGTTTTTCTGTTAAGAGTTCCCGTTCGGACTTCGGCGTGACACTTCGACAAGCTCAGTGCGAGACACTTCGACAAGCTCAGTGCGAGACGCTCAGTCGAACGCTGATGCTCACGACGGAAGCCTATTACCTCTTAAAAGTCTCCACAAACGAATTTAATTTTGTCCAACTACTTAAATCAATGATGAGTGACTAATGACTAATAACTAACACATGGTTCGCTCCCACTTTTTGAACCGTTGATGGGTAAAGTAATTCATGAATACATCTGCCCAAGGTAACAAGTTTACAGTTAAACCACGTTCTGAGTTTGAAAAGTCTCTAGATAAAGGCTTTATTTGGATAACACGAATATTTGCTCTGGCGATCGCTGCTATTTTGTTGTGGATAGCCATACAGGTTGGTATTGCGTCTGTACCTGCGATCAAAGAATTTGGTGTAGTCCGCTTTTTGACAGAAAGTATTTGGAATCCCGTAAATAATGTATACGGTGTGCTACCGCAAATTTACGGAACATTAGTTAGTGCATTTATTGGTCTCTTACTAGCTGTACCGATTGGTGTTGGCACAGCTATACTTTTAAGCGAAAATTGGCTACCATTATCTGTACGTACAGTCTTAGTGTTTTTGGTAGAACTTTTAGCAGCAATTCCCAGCGTAGTCTATGGTATTTGGGGAATTTTTGTATTGATTCCTCCGCTCACTGCTTTAGGGAAATGGCTTCATAATTCCTTTGCTTGGCTACCAATTTTTAGTACTGTTCCCACAGGCCCATCGATGTTTCCGGCGGGAATCATCTTAGGTATTATGACTTTGCCAATTATTACAGCAATTTCTCGCGATTCGTTAATTTCTGTACCTTCTAGTTTGCGTCAAGCAGCTCTAGGATTGGGAGCAACCCGTTGGGAAGCACTTTTCAAAGTAATTTTACCTACTGCTTTCTCTGGAATCGTCAGCGCCGTGATGCTGGCTTTAGGTCGGGCGATGGGAGAAACAATGGCTGTAACAATGTTGATTGGTAACTCGAACAGAATTAGCCCTTCATTGTTTGCACCAGCTAACACCATTTCTTCTTTACTAGCAAACCAATTTGCTGAAGCAAGCGGTCTGCAAATATCTGCTCTGATGTATGCTGCTTTGATTCTGTTTGTTTTAACTCTGATAGTAAATGTTTTGGCTGAGTTCATAGTCATGCGAGTCAATCGACTGTAGACTTTAGCATTTTTGTGTTTTGAAGTGTGTTGAAATATGGCTTATACAGACAAATCTCAAAGTGCATCGCTCCACAGTAGTCTGGCTCGTTCGTCGTCACCCCGAACGATATTCAGCACTGTGATGACAGTCATCGCATTTATATGTGGAATATTAGCACTAATACCTTTAATAGCAGTACTTTCTTACGTTATCATTCAAGGCTTTGCTAGTCTGCGGCTGAGTTTGTTTACTGAATTACCACCACCACCATTGGCATCAGGAGGAGGTTTTGGTAATGCGATCATTGGTACCATTGTCATGGTAGGTATTGGTGCTTTGATTAGCATCCCCATAGGAGTTTTAGGTGCTGTTTATTTGACTGAGTTTAGCTCTGGGAAAATTGCTCGTTGGGTGCGCTTTTCTACCAATATTTTGAGTGGTGTCCCCTCAATCATTGCGGGGGTGTTTGCTTACGGTATTGTGGTAGTGACCATCGGCTCGTTTTCCGCTTTTGCTGGCGGAGTAGCGCTGTCAGTATTGATGCTACCTATTATTGTCAAGACTACAGACGAAGCCTTGCAGTTGGTATCAGATGATTTGCGCCAAGCTGCAACTGGTTTAGGAGCAACAAACTATCAAAAAGTGGCGTGGGTAATTTTACCCGCAGCTTTACCAGCAATTGTTACAGGTTCAACACTAGCGATCGCACGAGCCGCAGGTGAAACCGCACCACTATTATTTACCGCTTTATTCTCTCAGTACTGGTTTGATGGTTTGTTTAAACCCACAGCTTCCCTTGCAGTTTTAGTTTATAACTTCGCGATCGCTCCCTATAAAAACTGGCAGGCGATGGCTTGGGCTGCATCTCTAATTTTGGTCTTGATGGTGCTGCTTACGAGTATTATTGCTCGTTTGGCAACTCATCGCAAAAAATACACATGATGGTAATCGATTACCACATATTTATTAAATAGTCAAGTTAATAATACTTAGTATTTATGGTAACAAACGTAAGCACCGCCAACCAAACAGACACTGTTTTACGGACCGAGGGTCTTAACATCTACTACGGTAGCTTCTTAGCAGTACGCGATGTCTGGATGGATGTTCACAAAAATCGCGTTACAGCCTTTATTGGCCCATCTGGATGTGGTAAAAGTACTTTACTTAGATGTTATAACCGCCTTAATGATCTAATTGAATCATTTCGGGCAGAAGGTAAAGTTTTTTACTATGATGAAAACCTCTATGCACCCCAGGTTGACCCTGTAGAAGTGCGCCGTAAAATCGGGATGGTGTTTCAAAGACCAAACCCTTTCCCCAAATCAGTTTATGACAATGTTGCTTTTGGACCTAGACTGAACGGTTACAAAGGAGACATGGATGAATTGGTAGAGCGATCGCTCAAACAAGCTGCTTTGTGGGAAGACGTGAAAGACAAACTCAAGCAAAGTGGTTTATCTTTGTCTGGTGGTCAACAACAGCGTTTGTGTATTGCTCGTGCGATCGCTGTTCAGCCAGATGTAATTTTAATGGATGAACCTTGTTCGGCGCTTGACCCTATTTCTACCCTGCAAGTTGAAGAACTCATCCACGATCTCAAACAACGCTATACCGTGGTGATTGTGACTCACAACATGCAACAAGCTTCCCGCGTGTCGGATATGACAGCCTTTTTCAACGTCCAGACATCAGAAAAAGGTGGTCGGACTGGCTATTTGGTAGAATTTGACCACACAGAAGCAATTTTCCAAAATCCTCAACAACAAGCTACTAAGGAATACGTTAGCGGTAAGTTTGGTTAAAGATTGTAGCTTGAACAAGTCAGCAATTAAGATGCATAAAGAAAGTGCAAAGCTAGTTCTTTTGAGGGAAAGAGAACTAGCTTTTTTAAGATTTTATGAGCGAGTGACAACGACTTTGCTAAAGTCAAATATATGGAGGTGAGATTATGACCCAAGCCTTGCCCAAGTTACTAACCTTCGATGAATTTATTGAATGGTATCCCAACGACGGTAAACGCTACGAGCTGCATAAAGGAGTGATAGTCGAGATGCCTCCACCATCTGGCGACCATGAAGATGTTGTCGGTTTTTTGACGCGAAAATTAGGGGTCGAAATTGATCGGCTAAATCTTCCTTTTAATATCCCCAAAACAGGTTTTGTTAGAACTCCCAGTGCTAATTCAAGCTACTTGCCTGATGTATTAGTAGTAAACCAGAAGAATTTGAAAAACGAACCACTTTGGAAAAAAGAATCTACCGTTATTCAGTCCGAATCAGTGCCGTTGGTAATTGAAGTTGTTTCGACTAACTGGCGAGACGACTATCACAAAAAATATGCAGATTATGAAGAAATGGGGATTCTCGAATATTGGATTGTCGATTATTCTGCATTGGGTGCGCGTAAGTTTCTCGGCAATCCCAAACAGCCTACAATTTTCGTATGTCAGTTAGTGGATGGCGAGTATCAAATGACTCAATTTCAAAGTAATAATCCAATTGTATCCCCTACTTTTCCCCAATTAAATCTCACAGCGCAACAGATTTTTGACTCGGTTAGCTAAAGTTTAAATGATTCGCCAGGTATTTTAAAAAAATTGGGATGCTCCCGTGTGAATTAGGGCTTCTTGCGAATTTAAAACTCGATTTAATTTGCCACTGCTATAACCTTCTAAATCTAGAGTTACGTAGATAAAACCAAACTCTTGAAATGTGAAAACTACTGTTTTTAAATCTGTATTTAACACAAAATCTTTGATTTGTTCTGGTAATAATTCAATTCTGGCAGTATCGCCTTCTGAACGTACCCGTAAATTTTTCCATCCCAATTTACGCAGATAAATTTCTGCCCTACCTACACGTTGTAATTTCGCTACAGTGATTTCTTCACCATAGGGAAAACGGGAACTCAGACAAGGTTGAGCGGGTTTATCCCACCAAGATAAACCGAGTTGTTGGGAAAGTTGTCGGACTTCGGCTTTGGTAATACCAACTTCTGCTAGAGGCGATCGCGCACCTCTTTCTTTTGCTGCTTGAATTCCTGGGCGATAATCATGTAAGTCATCAGCATTTACCCCATCGATCACGTAGGGATAACCCATTTCCACAGCTAAGGGTTTGAGGGTATCGTGCAATTCACTTTTGCAGAAATAACAACGGTTAACAGGGTTGGAAGTGTAATGAGGATTTTCCATCTCGTGTGTGGCGATGATTTGATGGGGAATTCCAATCGTTGCTGCTTGAATTTTGGCATCTTCCAATTCTTCAGGTAACAGACTCGGTGAAACAGCTGTTACTGCTAAAGCGCGATCGCCTAAGACATCATAAGCAACCTTAGCAACCAAAGTACTATCAACACCACCAGAGTAAGCAATTAAAGCTTGCGGCATCTGTGCAAATATTGCTTTTAGTTGCTCAAATTTTTCTGTCAGCATCATTACGTTAATCTAACCAAAAACTACAGCACCCTACCAATTACATTTTAATCTGAAGCCAGACTACATGAATAAACCTCCGCTCTTGGCGTTCTACCTTACGGTAATAGGACTTACGCAAAAAACCTCTCAAACTCTCATTCCTCTGTGTACTCTGCGTCTCTGTGGTTTGTTTTCCTGTGACCCGTGCGTAAGTCCTGGGTAAATAGTTAGTGTTGGTGGTCTATCGCAGAAATTTGTGAAATGACTACTTGATAGCGATCGCTTTGATGATGTGGGGAGATGAGTGATCGGTTGGGGGATTTGGAAGTGCGTAGGCGTAGCCCGTCGTAGACATCGCTTTTGTGTAGAGAGAAGTGCGATCGCTTTATGCTATAAGTGGTGGTTAAATAAATTTAATTTATCTATGCCAGCTAAAGATTTATTTCATAATACAGTTAAAATAGCCCTGGCAAAAGATGGATGGACAATTACTGACGAGCATCTATTTATTCAAGTTGAGGATGTTGATTTTTACATAGACTTAACAGCAGAGAGAATTTTAGCTGCTGAAAAAACTGGTAAAAAAATAGCGGTAGAGATAAAATCCTTTTTAGGAGCCTCAGACGTAACTGAATTTCACCTAGCTCTTGGTCAATGTCTCAACTACCGTTCAGCATTGAGGTTGACCGAACCTAATCGGATTTTGTATTTAGCTGTTCCGGTAGATGTTTATGATGAGTTTTTTAGTCGGAAGTTTATTCAAAGAATAATTGGCGAATATCAACTAAAATTACTAATTTTTAACCCAGATCAAGAGGAAATTGTTATATGGAGAGACTGAATTACAAAGAAATAGTCCAAAAAATTCTGGAAATTCACGCAAAAAATCGCTCAAATAGTCAGACAGAAGTCAAATTGATATTTGATACGGAGCGCGATCACTATCAAGTTCTTAATATTGGTTGGCAAGAGCTAACGCGAATATTTGGTTGTATTATTTACGTAGAAATTAAAGATGGCAAAATTTGGATCGAACGCGATGGAACGGAAATCGGAGTGGCTAATGAATTAGTAGAAGCTGGAGTTCCTAAACAAGATATAGTTTTGGCGTTTAAAGCCCCATACAAAAGAAAATTTACTGAGTTTGCTGCTAGTTGAAGCATATAGGAGTCCGGGAAAATACGGTAATTACGGAAGCAATCTACACGTGGGGTATTGGAGAAATTGGCGATCGCTTGTTTGTCGGGAGATTGTGCGATCGCTTTTTGTTTATGGAAGTGCGATCGCTTTTTTGTGGGGAAATTTGGAAGTGCGATCGGCTTTTTTATGGGAGAGCGTAGGCGTAGCCCGTCGTAGACATCGCTTTTGTGTAGGGAGAAGTGCGATCGCGCAAACGGGTACTATAATTAGAAGAAGATAAGTCTTAATCTTCTTGAAAGAGGAAAATTAAAATGAGCAATTTATCTTTGAAAATACTATTACAAGAAGTAGACGATTTAACTAGAGAAGAAAAGATTGAATTAATAGATTATTTAACCAGACAAATAGAAAATAAACCCCTCAAAACTGAGTCAAAAAACTTAGTTGAATTATTCCAAAATTCTCCTCTCGTTGGTGTGGATATAGATTTAGAACGTCAAAGAGATATTGACAACCGCGAAGTAGAATTATTATGAGCTATATTTTAGATACAAATATTATTTCGGAATTGATCGCCAAGCTGCCCAATTAAAAAGTAATTGATTGGCTTAAAGGGATAGATACAAACAATCTTTTTCTAAGTGTAATCACCATTGGTGAAATTAGAAAGGGGATTGAAAAACTACCTGAATCCTTGCGAAAAAAGAATATTCAAGACTGGTTTGAAAATGAATTACTTATAGGATTCCAGGGAAGAATTTTACCATCTGTGAAAATACTATTACAAGAAGTAGACAGGAATGTGGGTTAAAAACTCATGAATTTGGCAATTAATTGTCCTGCTGTATATATTTTGATACCAAATTTCCTAACAATGGCAAATCTATCGGTTTAGAAATATATTCATTAACTCCTGCTGCTAAACAAATTTCGCGATCGCCTTTCATCGCCATTGCAGTTTGCACAATTATCGGAATATTTCGATACTGCTGATGTTCTCGCAATTTTTGTATGATTGCTAAACCATTCTCATCTGGTAGTTTAATATCTAATAAAATTACGGCTGGCTTTTGCTGATCTAATATTTTCCACATTTGTTTTGCATTATTGACCAAATTGATCTGATAACCCAATTTTTGCAGATAAATTTGTATTAATCGGGCATTTTGTGAGTCGTCTTCTACTAACAAAATATTTGGGGAATCAGAAGAGGACGTGGTGACGTGGTGATGCGGTGACGCGATGAGTGTTTTTGATAAATTCTCCACGTATTCTTGTATTTCCCCCACTCCCCTGCTGTCTCCCTCCTGTTGCTTGAGGGGAAGTACAATCGTAAATCGAGAACCACAACCTAATTCTGATTCTACTTCTACCCTACCACCGTGAAGTTCAGCGAGTTTTCGAGTTACTACCAATCCTAAACCAGTCCCTTCGTTTCGACTAACTACGCTGTTATAAATTTGAAAATAAGGTTGAAAAAGTTCCGCTTGGTGTTCTTGAGAAATGCCAATACCAGTATCCCAAACTGTGAAATATATCCAAGAATTGTTGAGTTTAACTTGTAAGCCAACGCTGCCATTAGTGGTAAATTTAACGGCATTAAACAACAAGTTCAGTAGCATTTGCTTGAGTCGCAAGGAATCAGCTAATAAGGTATTAACGTTAGGATCTAATTCGAGTGATAGTTTTAAACCTTTATTAATGGCTTTTTCTTTCAATAGAATTAAAACATTATGACATAATGTTGGCAAATCCACTTGTTCCCATTGAATTTCTAATTGATTGGCTTCAATTTTAGACAAATCCAAAATATCGTTAATTAAAGCCAACAGGTGCTTACTACTAGATTGAATAATACTTAAATATTCTTGATGACGTTCTTTGGATGGTTCATACCCTTGGGCTATCAGTAGGTGGGTAAAACCAGTAATTGAACTGAGAGGAGTGCGGATTTCGTGACTGGTGTTTGCTAAAAATTGATTTTTAATTTGATTAGTACGTTCTAGTTCTTGATTGGTAGTTTCTAACTGTTGACAATAGCGTTGTAAAGATTGTACTTTCCGCAATAGGGTTATGGTAGCAACGCATTGTTGGACAGCGCGTGTCAGCAGTTGTGATGTGATTTGTACACAAGCATTTTTGAATGAATTAACATCAGATTCCACAGGCGTTCTGGCAATAATTAACCAGCCAATCACGCCATCAATATCATTGCCTAATTTCCAAGCACTGGCTGGTTCTTGTTGTGCAAGCAACTGCAAATCATCAATATCTATTTCTTCTGCTAATTTCAAGCGGAGTTTTTTTTTCTTTTTTACCGTCCCTTGTATCACTAATGATGATAAATGTCGAGAGATAGAAGTCGGAATAAAACAAACTTTACCAACTGTTTTTTGTGGTTCTACAAGTGCGATCGCCACCTTAGTGTTATTCAAAACACTATTTAGTTCGTTAACCACAGTTTGAAAAATTTCTGCTTCTCCAATCACTGTTTGTTGATTGCTAGTCAGACTTACTAGACAATCATTGAGGCGATTTTGCAACCGACTCAAGCTGTGTTCTAGCCACAACTCAGCTTGCAGTTGTTGGATAGTTGTCAAAACTGTTGGTGTTACATCTACTTGTGAGTTGGGTTCTGGTAAGCTTGAATACTGCTGCATGGTCAACTAGACCGCTTAAGAAGTTTAGCTTAGGATGCTATGTATATTAACGCACTCCTCTTTTTATATTTACAGACTAAAACTGGAAATGTCGAGCTTGAAAGCAACACAAGATTTTTTGATGAAACTTTTATGCTGTAATTGCTTAAAACATAAAGTAACGCTATGAATGCACAACTAGTTCAATTAATCGTCAATGGAATCTCGGTAGGGAGTATTATCGCTTTGGGTGCAGTCGGACTTACTCTCACTAATGGGATTTTACGGTTGTCTAATTTTGCCCATGGTGACTTTCTCACTCTCGGCGCATACTTAACATTGCTTGTCAATTCCACTGGTATAAATATTTGGCTGTCAATGATACTAGCAGCAGTAGGGACTGTTGCTGCAATGCTATTGTCAGAAAAATTGCTCTGGTCAAGAATGCGTTCGATTCGGGCTACTTCCACCACCTTTATTATTATTTCCATTGGGCTAGCCTTATTCCTTCGCAATGGCATTATCTTTTTCTGGGGTGGTAGCAATCAAAAATACAATGTACCAGTTGCTCAAGCTTTAGATTTTTGGGGAATCAAGATACCTCAAGTCAAGCTGTTGGTGGTTGTTTTAGCAATATTAGTCATTTTGGTTCTGCATTACCTCCTACAAAATACGAAAATCGGTAAAGCAATGCGAGCTGTTGCTGATGATATTGACTTAGCACGAGTTTCTGGTATCAATGTTGACAAAATTGTATTGTGGACTTGGGTGATAGCAGGTAGCTTGACTTCTTTAGGCGGAAGTATGTTAGGGCTAAGTGAAGCTGTACGCCCTAATATGGGTTGGTTTTTAATATTACCTTTGTTTGCCTCAGTAATTCTCGGCGGAATTGGTAATCCTTACGGTGCGATCGCTGCTGCTTTTATTATCGGCATTGCTCAAGAGGTAAGTACACCTTTGCTTGGTTCTCAGTATAAACAAGGTGTAGCCCTGTTAATTATGATTTTAGTGCTGCTCATTCGTCCCAAAGGCTTGTTCCGAGGCACGATCTGATTTGGGGAGCGGGGATTGAGAAAGGATTTTACTCACTCCCCTTTTCCTAATCCCCGATCCCCATTCCCAGTTTAACTACTTAATTATTCAATGATATTGAAGTAATAAGCAGCCACAAGGAGATTGAGAGCTAAAAGCGCCAACGCCCAACCCGTACGGAATGGGTAGGGTGGTTTAGCTGCTGTTGATTTAGCTACGGGTAAATCTGCTGTAGTATCTGCTTTAGCCATCGGATTAACTCCTAACTTAAGAACTTCTTCAGAAATACCAAACAGATGTCCCTATTTGCCATTTTCGTTAAAAATATTTTCGTGATTTTGGGTAGATCGGGGATTCTCCTGCGGAGACGCACTCGCGCAGATGCGCAAGCGGCTTCTCGCAGAGTACGGGGATCAGGAATCGGGGACAAGGGAGATAGTTAGCAACCAACAACTAACAACTCACAACTAACAACTAACAACTAACAACTAACAACTAACCACTAACAACTAACAACTAACAACTAACCACTAACAACTAACAACTAACAACTAACAACTTCCTACTCTTCTTCCCCAGCATGATAGGAACTACGGACCAGAGGGCCGGAACGAACGTGGCTAAACCCCATTTGTTTGGCGATCGCACCCAATTCATCAAATTCTGCTGGCGTCCAGTATTTTTGTACTGGTAAATGTTCTAAAGATGGACGCATATACTGGCCGATTGTCAGGCGATCGCATCCGACTTGGCGTAGGTCTGTCATGGTTTCGATGATTTCTTCCACCGTTTCTCCGTGTCCTAGCATCAAACCGGATTTGGTGGGGATATTGGGGTCGATTTCTTTAACAATTTGTAAAACTAAAAGCGAGCGATCGTATTTTGCACCTCGGCGTACTGGCCCGGTTAACCGTCGTACTGTCTCGATATTATGGTTATAACAAGCTGGTTTTTTGTTGGCGATCGCAGCTATACGTAGCCGTTCTCCATAAAAATCTGGAGTCAACACCTCAATTTGAGTCTCTGGGTTCACTTGGCGAATCGCTTCCATTGTTTTCACAAACCAACCAGCGCCTTGATCAGGTAAATCATCACGGGCTACAGAAGTCAGCACTACATAACGTAGTCCCAACAGTTGTACAGCTTCTGCCACTTTTTTCGGTTCCTCTGGATCTAAAGGCATAGGTGCATGACCTTTATCTACTTGACAAAAAGCACAAGACCTAGTGCAGGTTGGCCCCATAAGCAAAAAAGTCGCAGTTTTTTGGGCGTAACACTCTCCTCGATTCGGACAACGTCCTTCTTCGCAAATAGTATGAATCTGGCGCTGCTTGATAATACGTTGTACCGTCGATAGCTCGCTAGCTTTGCCGATTGGGCGACGTAACCATGTTGGCATAGCAGAAATTTCAGACTTGAGTTGGTTTGTTCTAAACGAGGTCATGACATCCAAAAAATTCAGGAGGTTGATTTGAACTGAGGCAAAGAAAGGTAAAGGGCAAAGAAGAAAGGAAGTTTTGCTCCCTTTAACCGTTACCCTTTCCCCTTTTCCTGACTTCTGCAAAAAGTCTACTTTTATCACCATGACACAAATTACAAATCACAACAGGCGAAGTGAGTTAAAACACTTTTATAAGTCAAAACTTATCCATGAAAATACTATCCCCCAATCAAGATAAATATTGAGTATAGTGGGATAACTCAGAGCCGTAAGGCAGTAAAAACACTATCAAAACCTAAAGTTTCTGTTAGAGCAAGCAGTCGTGGTAAGTAACAAAGTTCTAGTGATCGATGACACTACAGTTGTCCGGGTAAAAGTACGAGAAATGTTACCTCCGGGTAATTTCGATGTATTGGAAGCAAAAGACGGTTTAGAAGGATTGAATTTAATCCGCCAGGAAAAACTCAGCTTGATTATGTTGGATTTCCTGTTGCCAAAAATGAGCGGATGGGAAGTTTTTCAGCAGATTCAATCTCAAAGCGATCTCAGGAAAATTCCTCTGGTGATCATGTCTGGTCGTAAGGAAGAGGTTACAGAGAAAATTTCAGAACCCTTTGAACATTTTGAATTTCTCGGTAAGCCTTTTGATCAAAAGCAACTAATTGGCGCAATTAAGTCAGCTATGGCAAAAGCTAAACAGCCGCGTCCAGAACAGACACCACTAGCAGCATCTACTACTGACAATAATGTAACAGCAAGTCCTGATGTTGATATTACTTCCTCAGCTAACGAAATTCAGGAATTAAATGAAAAAATTGTCAAGATGCAAGCGGAAATAGATGCTCTGAAGAAACAGTTAGCTCAGATTGTAACCTTTATAAAACAGAAAATAAAGTAGTATTAATTGAAGTTTTATGCTCCTACTTAGAGCCACTAGCCTGCCTAAGCAGGCTTTTTGTTTGAATAATTATTGTTAATATATATAGTTAATTTTATTTTTGCCAACCTACCTACTTACACAATTTGATGAAAGTAGATGATAGCAGTAATAGACCAGTGGGAATACTAAATTTATGGATACTATCATTAGACTCGGCTAAAAAATGTTATTACCATTAGATAGAGTTATTTCCTTTCCTGGCTATTGTATTATTGAGCAAATCTACTTAGGTAGTAGAACTGTTGTTTATCGGGGTATTAGAGAACAAGACCAACAACCTGTCATCATCAAACTGATGCGAAATGAATACCCTAGCCTCAATGAAATCGCTCAATTTCGCAATCAATATATAATTACTAAAAAACTTAATTTACCAGGCATAATTAAAACTTATAGCTTAGAGAATTATCACAATGGTTATGCCATTGTCATGGAAGACTTTGGCGGTATTTCACTTCAACAGTGGATATGCAAAAACAGCATAGAAATCCCTAATTTAGGGAATATAAACCATTTTGAATTACCCATCCTTGATTTTCTTGACATTGGCATTCAAATTGCTTCCATTCTTGATCAATTACATCGTCAACGTGTTATTCATAAAGACATCAAACCTGCCAATATTTTGATCAACCTCACCACAAAAGAGATCAAAATTATTGATTTCAGTATTGCTTCTCTTTTGCCAAGAGAGATTCAATGTCTTACCAATCCCAATGTTTTAGAAGGCACACTATCCTACATTTCTCCAGAACAAACTGGACGAATGAATCGGGGGATTGACTACCGCACCGACTTTTATTCCCTTGGTGTCACCTTCTTTGAACTCCTGACAGGACAGTTACCCTTCATAGCTTCTGACTCAATGGAGTTAGTTTACTCTCATATTGCCAAAGAAGCACCAAAAGCCAGCCAAGTTAATTCTAAAATTCCGCCTATATTGTCTGAGATTATCAGCAAGCTAATGGCAAAAAATGCTGAAGATCGCTATCAGAGTTCCTTAGGTTTAAAGTACGACTTAGAAATATGTAAACAACAGTGGCAAGAGACTAGTAAAATAGATTACTTTGAGTTAGCTACTAGGGATATTTCAAACCGTTTTCTTATTCCCGAAAAACTCTACGGTCGTCAACGGGAAGTAGAAACTTTACTTGCTGCTTTTGAACGTCTTGGGGATTTTAATTCTGCGAGACAAGCAGAGATGATATTAGTTGTTGGTGATCCTGGTGTAGGTAAAACTGCTGTTGTTAACGAAGTTCATAAACCCATTGTCCATCAGCGCGGCTATTTCATCAAAGGAAAATTTGACCAGTTTCAACGCGATATTCCTTTTTCTGGGTGGGTAGAAGCTTTTCAAGATTTAATCAGGCAATTATTGTTAGAATATGATGCCGAAATTCAACGATGGAAAGCGAAGATATTATCAGCTTTGGGCGATCAAGCTCAAGTCATTATTAATATTATTCCTCAACTAGAACAAATAATTGGCAAGCAACCTCCTGTTGACGAACTGTCTAGCAATGCTGCTGAAAATCGTTTTAATTTATTATTCCAAAGATTTGTCCAGATTTTTACGAGCAAAGAGCATCCGTTAGTTATATTTTTGGACGACTTGCAATGGGCAGATGCTGCATCTTTAAAATTTATCCAATTACTGACAACTTCAATTCAGTCTCCTCTTTTGTATTCTACTAAATCGGAGGAGATACGAGATTTTGAGGCAGGAGAAATAGCTACTAATGAGGGAATTTTGTTACTCATAGGTGCATATCGAGATAGTGAAGTCTCTAGAACACATCCACTGTATTTAACGCTCAACGAAATTGAAAAAACTAGAGGTATTATTCATACAATCACACTAAAATCATTAGATCAGAGTGATTTAAATTGCTTGATTGCTGATACTCTTCACTGTACTGAAGCGATCGCTATTCCTCTGACTCAAATGGTGTTTGCAAAAACTAAGGGGAATCCATTCTTTACCAATCAATTTTTGAAGTCTTTACATGCAGAACAATTAATCAAATTTCATTTTGATGTTGGTTACTGGCAATATAATCTTTCAAAAATAATGACGTTGTCACTTACAGATGACGTTGTAGAATTTATGGCTATGCAACTAGAAAAGTTGCCGAGGCATACCCAAGAAGTCCTGAAATTAGCAGCGTGTATTGGCAATCAATTTGACCTCAAAACACTATCAATTGTATATGAAAAGAATGCAATAGATACTGCTTCAGATTTGTGGACAGCTTTACACGAAGGATTAATTATACCTGAAATTGATGAATATAAGTTATTTATTGAAGACGCTAATCAATTGTTGATAATAGATGATGATAAGCCATTGACTCAATTATCAATTACCAAAAATCAATTACCAAAATATAAATTTGTCCATGATCGAGTTCAACAAGCTGCTTATTCACTAATTCC
Source organism: Nostochopsis sp. (assembly GCA_051172755.1). GTDB lineage: Bacteria > Cyanobacteriota > Cyanobacteriia > Cyanobacteriales > Nostocaceae > Pelatocladus. Next base: position 374,156 of record JBMNDX010000003.1, read on the forward strand.
TGAAGAGAAGAAAAAATCAATTCATCTCAAAATCGGAAAGTTGTTATTGAAAAAATTTCCAATTCAAGATAGACAAGAAAATATTTTTGCTCTGGTCAATCAGTTCAATATAGGGCTAGATTTAATCACCAACGAGGTAGAAAGTGATGAACTCGCCGCTATGAATTTAATTGCTGGACGTAAAGCTTTAGCATCAACAGCTTATGCAACAGCAGTAAAGTATTTAACTACTGGTATCGAATTATTAAAAGATAATAGCTGGGAAAGAAAATATGAACTAACTCTATCTTTATATGAAACAGCAGCAGAAGCAGGATATTTGGCTGGTGATTTTGAACAGATGGAGCAATTTGTCCAGATAGTATTAGTAAAAGCTAAAACACTGCTAGAAAAAGTGAAAGTTTATGAAGTCAAAATTAAAGCCTATGGAGCGCAAAACCAAGCATTAGAAGCTGTCAATGTTGCGCTATATGTTTTGAAGCAATTGGGAGTCGAATTTCCGGAAAATCCCACTCAATCTGATGTGCAGCTAGCAATGGCAGAATTAACAACGAACTTGGCTGGTAGACAAGTTACAGATTTAATTAATTTGCCAGAGATTACGAACGTTCAAGCTATGGCTGCTATCAGTATCCTATCGAATACAATTTCTGTTGTATATCAAGTCTTTCCCAATCTATTTCCACTGATTGTTATTAAACAAATCAACTTATCTCTTGATCATGGAAATGCTTCTTTATCTGCCTTCGCCTATGTTAATTACGGGGTGGCTCTGTGCGGAGTAGTTGGAGACATTTCTTCTGGTTATCAGTTTGGCAAATTGGCTGCAAATCTAGCCGCTAAATTCAATACTAAAGAAGTTACAGCTAAAATAATTCTGGCATTTAATGCCAATATTAGACATTGGAAGGAGCATACAAAGGAAATTTTAAAACCTCTGTTGGAAGGTTACTCTATTGGAATAGCAACTGGGGATTTGGAATTTGCAGCCTTTTCTCTTCTAGCTTATTGCTATTCTTCATATTTCATTGGTACAGAATTGACAGAACTAGAGCGCGAAATGGCAACCTATTGCAATGCTATAGTTCAAATCAAGCAAGAAAGAGCCTTAAACTGGAATGTTATTTATCAGCAAAGTGTCTTGAACTTGCTTGGCTCTGTGGAAAATCCATGTCATTTAATTGGGAAAGTATACGATGAGGAGAAAATGTTATCTATTCATCTTGAAACCAATGATAGAGTTGGACTTTTATATTTATATTTCTGCAAACTTCAGTTATGTTACCTGTTTCAAGATTTACGTGAAGCTACTAAAAATGCCAAGTTGGCAGAGCAGTATTTAGATGCTGGATTAGGAGTACCAGTAGTTCCTATTTTCTATTTTTACGATTCTTTAGCAAAATTGGCGATGTGTCCTAATGCAGTTGAGTCTGAACAAAAGAGCATTTTTGATAAAATACAAGCTAATCAGGACAAGATGCTGTGTTGGGTAGATCATGCCCCAATGAATCATCTGCATAAATACTATCTTATAGAAGCTGAACGGCATCGGGTTCTAGCCCAGTATATCGAAGCAATGGATGATTATGATCGCGCTATTGCTCTTGCCAAAGAACATGAATATATCAATGAAGAAGCCCTTGCTAACGAACTTGCTGCAAAATTTTATCTAGAATGGGGCAAACACAAGATTGCTCAAACTTACCTCACTGATGCCTATTATTGCTATATGCGTTGGGGAGCTAAAGCCAAAGTTGACGATTTGATCAAACGCTATCCGCAATTACTTGCTCCTATTCTTCAGCAAGACAAACTAAGTCCATACATCAGTGAAAAAAGTACTTTTTCTCATCACACAACATTAACATTATCTACTCAAAGCATTCACCAGACTTTAATTAGCTCTGGTACAAGTGTTTCTGATTCTTTAGATTTGACATCTGTGATTAAAGCATCACAAGCACTTTCTGGAGAAATTAAGCTGGAAAATTTGTTATCTACTTTAATGAAAGTAGTAATGGAAAATGCAGGAGCCTCTAAATGTGCTTTAATGCTAAATCGAGGTGATAACTTGGACTTAAGCGTTACTGTAATGAGTTCTAATTCTCCTTTGGCATCTACTTACACAGAATTTCCTACAATTAGCCTTTCTTGTAGCTATGATCTTCCAATTAATTTGATTAATTACGTCAAACGTACAAAGGAAATATTTGTTGTTGATGATGCCAAATTGGAAGATGTTCTCGCAAATGATCGCTACATTCTTCGTGAGCGACCCAAGAGCCTGTTATGTATTCCAATTATTAATCAGGGCAAAATTCTTGGTATTTTGTATTTAGAAAATAATTTGACAACAGGAGCGTTTACACGCGATCGCCTAGAACTTCTGCAAGTAATTACTACTCAAGCAGCAATCTCTCTAGAGAATGCTATCCTCTACAAGAGTTTGGCACAAGCAAAGGAAAACCTAGAAGAATATAATCATACTTTAGAAAACGAAGTTGAACGCAGAACACAGGAACTCAACGAGAATAATCAGCGCTTAAAACAAGCAATCGTGGATTTAAAAAACGCCCAAACTCAATTAATTCAAAGTGAAAAAATGTCTAGTTTGGGGCAAATGGTAGCGGGTATTGCCCATGAAATAAATAACCCCATCAACTTTATTCATGGCAATATTGCTCATGCACAAGAGTATGTGCAAGATTTATTAGAGTTAATTGCTATTTATCAGCAAGAATATGGCAATTACTCTGCTCAAGTTGTTGATAAATCTGAGGAAATAGACCTAGATTTTTTAGTGCAAGACTTGCCCAAAATTTTGGATTCTATGAATTTAGGAACATCGCGTATCCGCAATATTGTTTTGGGCTTACGCAACTTCTCCCGCTTAGATGAAGCCGATATGAAGCCTGTAGATATTCATGAGGGCATCGATAATAGTTTGATGATATTGCAACACAAACTTAAAGCAAGCAATGACCGTCCTGAGATACAAATCATCAAAGAATATGGAGAACTACCAGAGGTCAGTTGTTATGCTGGTCAGTTAAATCAAGTGTTCATGAATATCTTGAGTAATGCGATCGATGCATTGGATGACAGAAGTAGTTCATGGTTAATGGATAATAGAGAAGAAAATCTTCAATCACCCACTATTCGCATTCTGACTGAGTTATCAGATCAAAATACAGTCAGGATTCGCATTGCCGATAATGGTTTTGGTATTAATGCAGAGGTGCAACAAAAAATCTTTGACCCATTTTTTACTACTAAAGCAGTTGGAAGTGGTACAGGTTTGGGATTGTCGATTAGCTATCAAATTATTGTGGAAAAACACAAGGGTAAGTTATTCTGTGATTCTACACCAGAAAAGGGAACTGAGTTTTTAATTGAGATTCCGATGCAAGAGTGAGAAGGTTTTCTTATATATGGGGCAGGTATAGTTGCCATAAATACTTGAGATTATCGGCTTGTAGAACGCTGCCCTGTAACTAACATTTTGACGCCTCTGGCAGGTCCAATCGCAAATCCTCTGCGCTGAAGTCGCTCTGGTTGTCGATCAGCTAGTGCAAGTTGATAGCGTGATAAGATTGTGGCCAATACTAGCTTCATTTCAAACATAGCCAAAGCCTGACCAATACAGCTACGAGCACCACCACCAAATGGCAGAAATTCATAAGGAGAAAATTGGCGTTCTAGAAAACGTTCAGGCTGAAACTGTTTAGGATTTGGGTATAAATCGTCACGATAATGAGTCGAATAAATGTTACATAATATTACTGTTCCAGGCTCTAATAGATATCCCAGTAGTTCCAAAGGTTCTTGGACTACTCTGGGGAAGGCAAAAGTTGTAACAGGACAAATTCGCAAGGTTTCATTACAGACAGAAGTAAGATAAGGCAATCGGAAAATACTTGCAGAGTCTTTTGCATCACTTAAACTATCCAGTTCTTGGAGCAGTTTTTCACGGACTTCCGGCAATTTATGAATCCAATATAATGCCCAAGCTATTGATGTTGCTGTGGTTTCATGCCCGCCAAACATCAAGGTTATTAACTCATCGCGTAACTCCTGATCAGTCATTGGTTGACCCATTTCATCTCGCGCTGAGAGCAGCAAGGATAGAATATCGATATTTTCTGAATCTACTTCGGAGCGGCGTTGATAAATTTCAGCATATAGCAATTCATCAATTTGCTGCCTTAGACGTACAAACCTTCCCCAAGGACTCCAAGCTCCTAAATCTTGTTGTAGAAATGAGAAAAACAAGAAGCTAGAATTAAGCGGTGATTGAAAAACATCTAACATTAACGAGAATAGATGTTTTATTTTTTGGCAACTTTCTCCTTCATACAAGCCAAAAATAGCCTGTAAGATGACTTGTAGAGAAATTTCTTGCATGACAGATCGAGCTGAGAATAACTGTTCTACTGGTAATTGTCGAAATAAATTTTCGGTGATATTTATTATTAGCTGACCGTAGCTCCGCATTCTTTCGCCATGAAAGGAGGGCATTACCATTTTTCGCCGCTTTTTATGGCGATCGCCTGTTAGCATGAGAATTGAGTAGTCTCCTAGTAAGGGTTGCGAAATTTTGTTTAATTCACCTATAGCTGCAAACTTATTCCAATCGTGACTGAAAATTTCTTGGATCGCTTGGGGATGATTGACAAATACCACAGTTTCTCCAAAGCCAACTATCTCAGCTGTAAAGATATCAGGATATTTCCGAGTAGCTTTCCCTATAAATCCAATAGGATCAACAACCCACTGAAGCTTTTGTACAAATGATGGTGTTTTAAGAGAATTAGGTAATGACATAATCTTTTTATGATGAAACAGTTCTAATGAGCTACCCTCATTTGTAGAGTGATTATTCATCTTAAATTTAGGGTAGAGTTTTATTATTTTGGAAACTTAAATTTTCCTTATAATCTCACTAGACTTTGATTTATTTCAATTTCTAGCCTTTGTGAATTATGATATCGACCAGAATAAGAATACCAATCTAAATTTCCGCGTATCCAGCTATGAATCCATGACAAATATCTTGAAAATTCAGCAGATATTTTCTCATTCAAAATTGGTATAGACTCTTCTAAAATGATCAATTCTAGTACTTCTTTATTATGCATTTCAGCTGTACGCTGAATAGCTAATTCTAAAGGTATACTTTGGTGATAATGCAGTAGAAATACTATATTGTGAACATCTCCATCACCAATTTCTCTAGGAGCTGAATAAATATCATTACACCAAGCGATAATGTCACTAGCCATCACTCTCAGGTTTTTGAAAATATGCTGCTCTCGTAGAACATCAGAAATTACAAACTTATTGCAAAATTCTGCTAAGTCAAGTGAAAGATATACTGCTACTGTTAATCTCCGTATAGCTATATAAGTTTTAATGTCAGGCACAATTTTTTCTATTCTGTTTTTTGTTTGCTCAAAACATCCATCAAAATAATTTTTCACAGAATGAACGAAGTGATCAAACCATTTTGTATTACTTCTTTCTAGAGTGCGCTTTTGTAAGTCTCTTAAGGCATGACAAAGCGATATTTCCTCATTGTTTACTTCTGCGCCTTTCAAGATTTGCAGAAATCTATTATGGTAAAATCGTATAGTTTCAAGTTTTTGCCCTGAATATAACATATCGCATTGGTCATCCCAAATAAATAACCAACTCATCCAATCATTTGCAATTCTTAGTTCTTCTAGGTGGCAATTAGGATACGCATTTGCAACTAGAAAAAAAAATTTGCACTTCGAGAAGCGCTGATAACTTGATTCATCTGCCAGAAGATTGAAGCGCAACACCCATTCGAGAGCATAATCTTCCAGAACATCAACATGCTTATTGATTTGAGATGGAAATGGGCAGTACAATTCAGGTAAAGTAAATTGATTCATAAAAACTCTGCAAGTCAAGTAAACATCAGATCAACTTGACCCCACAAGTAAATATGCGTATAAAAATTGAAGGAAATACTGGTACGTACTAACTATGAGTACAATTTACTTTGTTTCCAAATATCTCTAGCAAACTTATTTGATTTCTTTGATTTCTAAGACAATAAGTTAAAGCCTCTAGTGATGACTCAAAATTCATCCTTAACGTTACAAAGGGCGGTTACATCTGCAATCAACCGCGCTATATGTTTTTAGAGGTGTCTACACACATATCTTAGAAATCAAATTAGATGATTATTTGGTAGCAGTATAGATCCACACAGTATCTGCTTTTTCCCGATACACAAACTCAACAAAGCTGATAGTATAACTAAGCTTTATCTGGGGTACACAATTACATTTTGCAGACCGAAAAAGCGATAAGCGAACCAATACAAAGGATGAAAATATGAACATCCAATGATTGGAAATACTGATTTTTGGACAAAAAAGCCATCAGTTCAACATACAAAAAATTAAACAGTATTAAAACTAAATTTAGGGAAAATAACCCACACTGTCTATAGTTGTTTAACTATCTTTTTTGTTTCAAAACCATTAATAAACATAATGTTTAATTTTTTATGATAAATCTATCCGTAAATACCCGTAAATATTTATTTGAATTAAATAAAAAAGCACAAAGTAATATTGGTAACTTAAAATTTTTATTTAGTTACTTAATTTTGTGAAAGAAAAATATTAGTAACATGACCTACACAAACAATAAATTTTCAGATAAGAACAATTTATGATTTGCATCTACAGCTTTTAGTTTTGCGTATGTTAAGTATATTTAGATATTGATATTTGTACTAAGTTATTATAGGTTGCATTAATATTTATTAAAAAAAAATAAAAAAGTAAAAATAGTAACTTTAAGTTTAAGTATTTTTTTGCGTACGTCAAAATTTAGTGACATTTTATGAAGTTTTATAGTATAGATATTTCATTTGGTTAACAAACAATATGCCAAGTTACTAGTACAGTGCGGCGTAAAGAAAGCTACCATTGATTCATCAGGAGTAAAAGTCAGCAAATACAGTAAATTTGACTTACAAACACTAGTATTAGTTGGTATACTTGTAAATTAGCTAACATTTCTTAAAATCTCTACTGAAATAAGTAGGTGACAGCATAAGCGTTCTTCTAAAGTAGTAAATATATCTATTTCATTGAAATACTACTATTGACGTATTGACAAAAATATTAATGTCTCAATAAGAGGCAGATATAATTAGGACTTATGCAATAGCTCTTTGAAAGTATTATTCCTTCGTGTTCTACCCTAGCGGGTAGACACGAAGTGGCTTCTGAAAGTGGAAGTCGCACAGCGCCATAAAGGCGCTTGCTTCATTTCTTGGTAATATGCTTAAACATATGCCAATCTGGTTTTGGCAAGAGTTAGCATACTCATAATGAATGCGCTTTATTTAGGAAGTTTCCCAGGAGTAAACTTAATATTATGTTGCTAAATAATGAAGGAAAAAGAGTTCCCAACACCACGTTTCGTCTGCGTCGCAATGATCAATGGGTGAATGTGACAACTGATGAATTATTTAAAGGTAAGACTGTTGTAGTTTTTTCTCTACCTGGGGCTTTTACACCCACTTGTTCATCAGCTCATGTTCCAGGCTACAATCAATTGGCGAAAACCTTCAAAGATTGTGGTGTAGATGACATTGTCTGTATGTCTGTCAATGATACCTTTGTGATGAATGAATGGGCAAAGGATCAGGAAGCAGAAAACTTAAATTTTATACCCGATGGCAATGGTGATTTTACTGAAGGCATGGGTATGCTAGTTGATAAATCAGACCTGGGATTTGGCAAACGGTCTTGGCGCTATTCAATGTTAGTAAAAGATGGCGTTGTTGAAAAAATGTTCATTGAACCCGAAGAACCAGGTGATCCCTTTAAAGTATCTGATGCTGAGACGATGCTGAGATATATTAACCCTGGCGCAGTCAAACCGAAGTTGGTTTCTCTGTTTACAAAACCCGGTTGTCCGTACTGTGCGCGTGCTAAAGAAATGCTCAAGAAAAATGGTTTAGATTACGAAGAAATTGTCTTGGGTAAAGATGCAACGACTCATTCCTTAAAAGCTGTTACAGGCGCAACAACTGTTCCCCAAGTGTTTATTGATGGTCAATACATCGGTGGTTCTGAAGCTTTAGCAAATTATTTGAGCGCTAGTAAATAGAAGATAATATTTGTTGAAATCAAGATAAATCTCTTGACATTTATGTTTCATTCTTTCTTATGTGGTGTCATCTTTCCAACTTGATCGAAGCTACCATAACCGCAACAATAAACTCTCATTTCTGTCTGCGATCGCTCTACCCCTGTTAAGCTGAACATCTGTACTAAAAAATCAAGGCATAGATAAATCTATTGACATTTAAAACCTGAAAATCACTCATTGCTTTATTAAAAACCTACACTTGTCAGGAAGGGTGAAGGGGTAAAGATGAAACAAGCAGTCCCAAACACAAGTAACATATATTACTCTAAAGATACTGAATCTACCAGAGCAATCATTGTTCGTGGTTTGCACAAGCACTATGGTCAACTTGCTGCGGTGCGAGGAATTGATTTCACTGTCTATAAGGGTGAAATGTTTGGGTTAATTGGCCCTGATGGTGCGGGAAAGACAACCACCTTTCATATCTTAGGGGGTGTGATGGAAGCAACAGCAGGAGAAGTGGAGATATTTGGTCAAGCTGCACGGGATGCACGCTTAAAAACTGGGTATCTGACACAACAGTTTTCACTGTATCTTGACTTAAGTATTGATGAAAATTTGCGCTACACAGCAGGGTTACGACAAGTACCGGATGATTTATTGTGGGAACGTCGCCAGAAATATCTACAATTAATGAGCTTGGAAAAATTTGGCGATCGCTTGGTGGGACAACTTTCTGGAGGGATGAAACAAAAGCTGGCGTTGTGCTGTGCGCTAGTTTCCCAACCAGAAGTTTTGTTACTTGATGAACCCACAACAGGCGTAGATCCAGTATCGCGACGTGAATTTTGGGATGTCCTAGCCGAATTGTCAGCAGAAGGGATGACAATTATTGTCGCCACACCTTATCTAGATGAAGCCGAACGTTGCGATCGCGTTGCCTTAATGTATAGTGGGCAAATTCACGAGATTGGTACACCTGCTCAATTACGCGCCAACTTAGGTTTGCGTCGCTTAGAAGTCCGCACATCAAATTTAGAAATCGCCGAGCAAGTTTTATCAAACAATTCACCTGCAAATATTGTAGACGTGCAGACATTTGGCGATCGCTTAGATGTCCTTGTCGAAGATGCAACTGTGGGGGAAACCCAAGTCAGAGAATTATTCCAACAACAGCAATTATCTTCTCCCAAAATAGAAGAAAATGAACCTACCCTAGAAAACGTCTTTGTTACCCGTCTACGTCAACAAGATTCTGCACCACAATTTTTTGCTTTTCCACGTTCGCGGGGAGGAAGTAGGGGACATGGGAGCAATCTTTCCTCCTTGTCTGTCCCCTCTTCCCTAGCAATCTCCGCTCACAACCTCAGCCGTATCTTTGGTAAATTTCAAGCAGTCAAAAACGTCAATGTAGAAGTGCGTTATGGGGAAATCTTTGGGCTTTTGGGTGCGAATGGTGCAGGGAAAACTACAACCATCAAAATGCTGTGTGGCTTACTAGAAGCTAGTGGAGGTGAAATTTCTCTTGGCGGCGAAACAGGTAATCTGCGGAGTCCTCAACTGCGGCGACGCATTGGTTATATGAGTCAGAAATTCACTCTTTATGATGACCTGACAATTCTAGAAAACCTAGAGTTTTACAGTGGTGTTTATGGCGTTCCTCGGAAATTGCGCCGAGAAAAAATAGATTGGGTAATTGTTACCTGTGGACTGAAGGGACAGGAAAAAATGCTGACTGGACAGTTACCCGGTGGTTGGAAGCAACGGGTTGCTTTTGGTGCGTCGGTGATGCACGAACCTGATATTTTATTTTTGGATGAGCCAACATCTGGAGTAGATCCGCTTGCACGTCGTCAGTTTTGGAAACTGATTAACGACTTTGCCCGCAATGATACAGCTATATTAGTCACAACCCATTATTTAGAAGAAGCTGAACAATGTAACCGTATGAGTTTTATGGTAGCGGGTGAAACTGTGGCGGAAGGTTCTCCGAGTTCAATCAAAGCTTCTCAACCTGGACAATTAATAGAAATTGTTGCAAATAACAATCAAATGGCCTCCAAGTTACTGAAACAATATTTAGATTCTTGGCGGGTTTCCATTTTTGCTAATGGCTTACATATAGTTCTCGATCACCCTGACGTAGAATTACTCGAAATCCGTCAGCTTCTCCACTCTGCCAACTTGAGTATAGAATCCTTCCGCCCGATTCCTTTCTCATTAGAAGATGCATTTATTGGGATTGTGGAACGGGCGCAGATTTAGCTAAATCTATCAACAGAAGTGATATAACATATACCTTTCATCACACAATATTAATATTTTGGAGATGTCTAGTTAATGCATTCTTAACTTGTAGTTATCAATTACATACTAGCGTTGTAAATAGAACAGTCATATATTTGACTAACTTTTAGCTAATCAGTAAATGATAGATAATGCTGTTAACTGTACAACTCAAGAAACTTCTCAAAACCGTCCTTCCAGAACCCCTAATTTACAAGATTCAGGATTTGCTTTATAGAATTTCAAACAGTCGGACAAAGGGATTGAGCCTACATCTCAATACCCCTGATCGCTATGTACTAGAAGAGATTATCATCCCTTATTTGATTGCGAACACAGAATTTCATAAAATTCTCTTTGTTGGTTGTGATTGGTTTACTAAACCTTACAATGGCTACTTTAACAATAAAGAATACTGGACTATAGAAATTGATGAATCTCGAAAAAAATATGGTTCAAAAAGACATATTGTTGATTCGTTTTTGAATCTAAGTCATCATTTTAGTAAGGATTATTTTGATGTGATAGTTTATAATGGAGTTTTCGGATGGGGTATTAATAGCAGGGAAGATACTGAAACTTCATTCCAGGAATGTTTTCAATGCTTACGCTCAGAAGGTATTTTAGTATTCGGATGGAATAATATCCCTGAAGCAAAACCTTTCTCTGTCATAGAAGAATGTCAAAGTTTACAACAGTTTGAACCTTACTTATTCAGTCCACTATCTACTGTACAATATTTAGTACCTGATAAATCAGACGAACAAAAATTTGGACATGTATTTAACTTTTACATAAAGCCTTTGCCTGATTGAGCAGGTTTGTTGCAAATGTTTTTTGCGATTCCTTATGAAAAGAATTCTCACTCAATGTATTAAAGAATTAGTTCAATTTCGTCGCGATCGCCTGACTTTAGCCTTAGCGTTTTTACTACCATTCTTAACATTGTTGATTTTTGGGTTTGCAATTCGCTTGGAAAGCAAGAATATTCCCTTAGTTGTTCAGGATTTTGACAATACTCATCTCAGTCGCAGCTATATTGAGCGCTTGTATGCCACAAATCAGTTTATACCCCACAAATGGTCTGGTACAGATCCGGCGCAGGATGCAATTGATCGGGGTATCGCGAAAGCGGCTGTGATTATTCCTCCCGAATTTAGCCGAGATATTCAAGGCAATAAAAATACACAAGTGCAAGTATTGATCGATGGAACTGATGTCAATAATGCCCGTGTCATCAAAAATAGCATTGAACAAGTCACCAATTTTTTCATGCGCGATCAAGGATTACTACCCACTACTAGTAGCATCACTCCCAACATCCGCCTCTGGTTTAATCCTGGTCGATTGGAATCACTGTATATTGTGCCAGGAACTTATGCAGTTGTGTTGTGGATTTTTCCCTCTTTGCTAAGTGCGATCGCAATGGTGCGAGAAAAGGAAAAAGGTACAATCTTACAAGTATATGCCTCTAGTATTAGCGCCACTGAATTACTACTTGGTAAAGGACTAGCATACTTGTTGATTGGGATTACTGAAGCATTAATTGCTATGACAATTGGTTCGGTTCTTTTTCAAGTTGGCTTAGTCGGCGATCCTACACCTTTAATTATTGGCTCTGTTTTATTAATTGCCGATAGTGTATTGTTTGGTTTGTTATTAGGAGTACGTAGTAGTAATCAAAATGCAGCTGTTCAAGGTGTTTCTTTAATTGGTTTTATTACCGCTTTATTACTCTCTGGTTTCATCTATCCACTGAATAATATTCCTTTTCCACTTTCCCTAGTTCCTAATGTTGTTCCCGCTCGCTATTACATTGATATTAATCGTGATGCTTTTGTTCGTGGGATAGGATGGGCTGGTGTTTGGTTTGATTTAGTTATGCTGGCTATATTGGGATTGATATTTTTTAATATTTCCCGTCAATTTTTAAGTCGAATGCAATTACCAGATTAATTAAATTAGTGGTAAATAAAATTTTGTTAATTAACTTAAAAGATTGAAATAAGTTTGTAGTAAGTGCCTATAGGTATTTTTTAAGAACTAAAGTTCTCACTACAAACCTTTTGATTATGATCACAAATAAGAAGCTACGGTTAAAGTAGTCGCGATCGCACAAGCAGCCAATAAGATTAATCTTTCTTTTGCTGTTAATCTTGAATCTATAGGTAATTCTCCCGTATAGCCACGAGCTATCATTGCTGCATACACTCGCTCTGCTCTTTCTAAACTGCGGAGATACAAACTACCAATCATCGCTGCACTGGCGTAACGTAACCACCCACTAGGGCCATTAAGACCTCGCAATTGAGCAGCACGCTGCATTCTCTGGACTTCTGACAATAAGATTTCTAAGTATTGTCCTGCTAACAATAAACTTTGTTTCAAACCACCAGGAACAGGTAAAGCTTTAAGAGCAATACCAAAACTGTGTGGTGGTAAAGTTAACAAAAAACTATTCATTGTCACTAAGCAAACCAGAGAACGAACCAACAAAAAACTGGCTCGCTCCCATCCTAAAGGTAAAGCCACTAATGACAAAAATATTAATTCTGTACCCAACAAGCCTGTGAGTTGAAGAATGGGGGCGGGTAATAAGACAGTCCAAAGCAGTGCAATTGAAGCATATGCAGCTAGCCATTCCCAAGCTTCATACTTCAATAAAGCTGCTCCAATGACAACAACCAGAGATAGCTGCAAGCGTAAAGCTAATGGTAATGATAATTTAAGCATTCTTTGGTTTCACTACCTGAGCAATGCCAAAAGCAACACCAAAGCAAACTATTGATCCAATAATCCCAGCAATACTTGTACCGAGTGAACCCAATCCTTCTATGCTGTAATCGGCTAGAGGTGTTGGTACTATTACTCTCACTTGTTCGGCGAGGTTAATAAAGCCCAAGTTTTCAGCAACTCTTTCTAAACCATCTGGCCATGCAGAAGCGACCAAGGAAAGTAAACCAGAAATCAAAAGAATACTCACTACTGGTATTACCCAGCCTCTTAATTGTCGTTCTTCTCCAGGTAACAAATCTGGTCGCACTGTGGCTAGGTAAGTCAACACGCCTCCAGTAATCAAACTCTCGCCAATTCCAATCAAAATGTGTACACCAGTCATCGCTGGTAAAGCTAACCCTAGAGGTGCTGTTCCCGAAATAGCCAACTCAAGCGCGCAGGCGATCGCAGCCACAACTACACTCACAGCAGCAGCAATTCCAGCTGCTAATGGTAAGCGGCTTTTGTAACCCCCAAATAATCGCTGTAAAGTTTGGGTTAAACTCCAGCCAACCCAGACACCCACTATTGCCATGTTAAAAATATTTGCTCCCAAGGCAGTGATTCCCCCATCAGCAAATAACACAGCCTGAATAATTAAAACCGTGGCGATGCATATTGTACCAGCCCAAGGATTACCAAGGATAATTGCTGCGAGAGTTCCTCCTAACAAGTGACCACTAGTACCGCCTGCAACAGGAAAATTAATCATCTGAGCAGCAAAAATAAAGGCAGTAGTTAAACCCAAAATAGGTGCATGTTTAATTCCAAAAGCATCTCGCGATCGCGTTAATGAAATACTGAGCATTGCCACACTTACCACACCAGTAACTGCCGCTACTGGCGGAGAAATAAAACCATCAGGAATATGCATTAAGTTCCCCTGTTTATATTTGCACAAATAAATTCTTAATAGCCACAGCATGAAACTAATTCTTAAAAAAACAAAATTTACCCCTTTTCTGCAATGCCCTCTCAGGGGATTTTATCTCTTTCTTCAGGATTATTGACAAGATATTTTGTATAAAATGATTTACTTATACTTTTGATTGTTAAAAATTATCAGTAAAAAATAAAACATAAAAAAATAACTTTTTACGTTAAAAAATTATTATTACTATTCTTTTATTTAAAATCAATACACTTGGTGTTAAGCATTTTTTCATTATCTCTGAGTCTGGTGCGGCTTGTTAAAAAAATTGACTTTAATAAAGAATTTCAAGTCTAACTGAACCGTATTGTATTTAATTTTTTTTAAATGTCTTAAATGTCTTAAATGTCTCTTATTTATTTAAGATTTTCTACATTATTTAGGACTCATACAAGAAGCCGCTTGCACCCGGATTTCTCACAAACTCTGAAACAACAGTGGCAAAAAACTGCTAGAATGTATATACAGTAAGAATTTCAGTAGTTATAAAGCATGACCCAAAAAGCAACGCGATCGCTCCCAAAACAGTTCAGATTTGAACAGCCAAAGTCACTCCCAGTCGTAGTGAATTTCAAGGGGGGGACAGGTAACATCGGATGCTGGGTTGATTCAAGTCTTGTTTTGGAATGCGGGCATTTTATGAACAGAGGATTTTGATTTTAGTATCAGTAAAAATCTAGTAACTATTTTAGCTTTATAACTGCGGCTTTATACTTCATTTATCTCCGCGCCTAAATTTTGATTGATGATGTATCAAAAAAATGCCTCACATCAGGTCATGTAAATTGATTTTTTACTGCTTGTGAGAAATCCGGGTTAATCCCCCATAGTCAAGAGATTATTGCCTATCTCGCCCTGCACTACGGCATTGAAATCTAATTGAATCTCAATTAGGGTTCAGTTAAGGATTTGTTATCATAATTTTGGGCATGTAGAGACGTTGCACTGCAACGTCTCTACATGCCTAATAAAACAAGCGATCGCGGAAAAGAGGATTCTTGCTTCACAGGGATTCCAATGAATTTACCCTCAGCGTTGATACCTCTGTTTGGTCGCTGGCTCTACGCCGGAGAACGCTACTTGATTCTTCCTATCCTACTAAATTTTACTGTAATTTAAGCAACAGAAAACTCAGTTAACTTACGAGTTTCTGGATCATGGAAAGCTAGAACAATATCCTCTTTCGGGACATTTTCCCTTAATAACTCAGTAGCAATTCCTTCCTCCGTCCAATCTTCTTCAATATAAATCTTCTCATTTTTAATGCGAATATGAACTTGAATATTTCTGATTTTTTTCTTTCCTTCCCAACCCATAAACAGCCAAAAATATTGATCATGTATCTCGTCAAAAACAAGACAACTTTCTTGATCTAAATTGGCTGAACCAGAAACCCATTCGTGGTATTCTGTTAATACTTTTTTAATATAATTACGATATTTTTCTAATTTATCCATTGTAAAATTTTCTCCTTTTCTATCTCAACAACAATCAAAAGTAATTGATTGATTTTAGTAATATCTTGAATTGACTCCCGTTTAAAAAAGTTTTCGTAAATACTGTCCTTAATTGCTAAATAAATTTGATATTCTGGCTCAGTAAGATTGATTAAGTTTCGATATAAAATATATTGTCCTAAAGCCAGTTCAAAATCTCTCATTGGTGAGGCGCTTAAAAAGCTTTTAATTTCGACAACAATTTTGCTTCCATTTTGTTCAGCAGCAATAGGTTTTTCTGCTGCTAAATCAGCAAACAATTCAGCATCTTTGTGCTTAATTTTATAAGGATCGGCTAAAATGGTCCAACCGTCTTTAATTAAAGCATTTTTAACCGCATCGTGGTAGACATCTTTTGCTGGCATTATCCTCCTTGTAATTTACACAATCATTTTAAACCAAAATTTTTAAGTGCGTAGGCGTAGCCCATCGTAGACATCGCTCATGTATGAAGGTTGATGAGCGTGCGATGTCTGTTCGTTCAACCTCTCAACTCCGTTATATATTCATAGTTATGTCAATAGCTCAATTGCTTCTTTTAATACTTGAGTAATTTCAGGTTTTTGAGAACTAATCACATTATCGGGTAAATGCTTATGGTGCGGAAAAGTAGAAATATTGGGAAAATGAGGAGTACTGTCATAACGAAAAATTAGGCAGTTTTTTCATCTTGAAAATGGTAACGATAGTCGAGAAATTCCAACTGATTACCTGTCACTACTATAGCTTCGTTTATTTCTAATAAGTGTGTCTGATTAAAGCGCAATTTAATTCTTAAATTAGCCCGTTTTGATGTTCAATTTTCTTCTTCATAACGTTCCACATAAACGTTTTGACATCGAAAAATTGCTTCTTCTACTTGATTGAGGTAATCAGATAGAATGTTAGGCAGCATACTTCAATTTTTGTTCTAGTTCTTGACGCAATGCTAGGTAATGACGGTAATCATTTGCCCACTCTATAAAGAGGATATCATCTGATAGCATTCCCTGACTGTATTGGCCAAAAAAAGCTTCAGAGTCTATGTTTCGCTGATTCTCATATATACTGAGTCGTTTAGCCACCGCAACCAAAGCATCTAACGATGATGTATATTGAATGGTTTGTTTACGCATTATCTCTTCACTTCCAAATAGTAATATTCTGATTATAGGCGATCGCCCATGGGTCATGGTTGATGGTTGATGAGCGATCGCCATTCTTTTGTGGCGACTGTCTTAGAAGAAATGCGATCGCCAAATTTTAAGAATAGGGGTGAAAAACTCTTTCAAAAGGCTGTTTGCGATAACGTCGGTAAATATCAAAATCACTATCTAGAGTGGCGATCGCACTAATGTCTAACCGTTCTGAAATAGTAATTAGACTTAAATCTGCAAAATCTCCTGGTAAGTCTGCATATTGAGCATTTAGTTCAGCTATACGAGTGAAGTCTTGTGGTAATAGAGGTACACATTCGTAGAGTTCCTTCGCCAGATCCAACAAAAATTCATTTTGAGTCCGCCAATTAGAACTGAGTAACCACATAACCTCCGTAACACAGCTATGAGTAGTAATTAACCGACTGGTACAACTTTCTAAAAAGCGACAAACTTCTAGGTGATAGTTATCGGTAGCACTGTAATAAGCGGTTAAAATCCCACTGTCGATGAGGGTAAGGGGATGATAAGTCATGAGTGTCGATGCTTGAGATAATCAGCGATCGCTTGTTTTCGTGTCGCTCGTTCCGACAAATCAGGGGGTGCATCCTGTAAGAGATGCTGAGGATGTCCCCCTCGTCTTTCAACAAAAGTCCTATCTAACTTGAGGGTTAACCATCGTTCTTTGATCAGGCGTTTAATGAGTTCACTGCGGTTTATATTTCGTTCGTGACTTAGGATATCGGCTAATTGTTGCTCGGTTTCAGGATCTAATCTTACAGACAGCATTATTTGTATTACTTGTATGACAAACACAGTAATTATAGCTCAACAACTTAGCCGTAATGTACCGAGAGCAAGGACGTCGGCCTCGACTCCCTTTTTCAGGGGGAAGATGACGCTCAGGCTATACTGAAAAATGAACTTGAAGCTAACAGAACTCGTTTAGTGACAAGTTAATGAAGTGAGTGTAACGCACCAAATCAAATATCTCTAATTCCGCGATGTTCTTGTTCCGTAATGATTCATAACTCCTCCATGTTCTAAAAATAAAGAAATTTATTTAAGATTCGCTGTTGTAATTGCTCTAAAATAGCTTCATCTTTAGTAAGTTCATTAACAGCATTCAACATCTCACAAATTAAAGGTACTCCTAGCTGTAATTCCTCAAGAATTTCGCGTTGAGTAAACACATCTTGTGGTTTTCCTTCTAACACTAGTCTTCCTCGATCCATCACAAATATCCAATCTGCCCAACGATAAACTAAATCAAGATCATGGCTTGCCATAACTATTGTTGTGCCAGTAGCATGGATATTTTGTAAAGTCGTCATCAACTTACGAGTATGCAGTCTATCTAAATATGCTGTTGGTTCATCTAATAATAATAATTCTGGTTTGAGTACCATGACATCTGCGATCGATACTCGCTTTTTTTGACCTAAACTTAAATGATGTACAGGTCTTTGAGCAAGTTCGATTAAATCAAATTCAATTAATGCTTGCTCGACTAACTGTTGAATTTCAATCTCTGGTAAACCCAAATTACATAATCCATAAGAAATATCTTCTTCTACTGTAGAAGCAACTAGTTGTTGTTCTGGATTTTGAAAAACCACGCCAACTTGTTGACGCAATTTTACTAAAGATTTGCGGTCATATTGTAGAGGCGTTCTTTGCCAAATAATTTTCCCTCGTTCTGGTTTGTATAAACCATTAGCTAATAAAAAAAGAGTAGTTTTCCCACAACCATTTTGACCAATTAATGCACATCTCTTTTTCGCTGGTATTTTGAAACTGAGATGATTAACTGCCGATTCTTTAGCACCGGAATAAGTATAATCTACTTGCTCAAATTCGAGTAACCATTCCTGCATTCTGCCCCCATTCTAATGCTATTAATAAAGCGCAGCCAAAAATAGCCTCTATTGTATAACGCTTTGATTGATGATAACGATGGGGATGCCAAACTCGCAATTCTCCATTAAAACCCCTTGATTCTAAACTCAAGGAAACTTGACGATAGTTTTCTATTGTGCGTTTGAGAAGTTGTCCAATTAATAGCGCTAAACTTCTCATCCCCGTAGCAAAAGTACGGTATCCTCCACGGGCTTGTTGAGCAACCCATAACTCAGAAGCTGTGTTTAATAGCACAAAAATAAAGCGATACATCAGTAATAACAATTCTGTAATTATTACCGGACAGCCTATACGCCTTAGAGTTTGCAAGAGTGCAGTAAAAGGAATAGTCAGAACAATAAAATACAAACAACAAAGAGAAGCTAAAGCTCGCGTTAAAATTGTTAAACCCTGTACAGCACCATAATAACTGATATATAAGTAATAATTGCCAAAAGCTAATCCGATAATTGAGTCATTTTCTACTAAGTTAATATGAGATACTTCTATCCCATTAATAACTAAAGCAGGTAAACTAGTTAACCAGAAAAAAGTTGCTACATAAATTAATTTCAAATATATTTTGCTAGGAATACCCGCGTAAATTACTATCCATATACTCATCCAAAGTGCAATCATAATTTGTACTAAAGGATGAGCAAAGGCAGCAAATATTAAAAGAAAACTTGCAAAAAGTAGTTTTTGTTCAGGGGGCAACCAACACAAGCGATTAGTATAAGCTAGGGTATCAATCTGAATTTTCATTATGATAATTTTGCTGTTCTGAGCGCCCTTTATAAAGTCCAATTACATAACCAATAACACCAGCACCCGCAGCCGCTTGCACCGCAAATAAGAGGCTTTGTACTTCAGGACTGGATATTTGAATTAGTGAATTAAACCAAGGTTCATATTTAGGCTGTATCTCTTTAATAGCTTCTTGAGCTTTGCCATCTGCACCACCAAACTCCGCATCTTTGAGTACCACCAATGGTGTTGCTGACAATGCTACTACAGCTAATAGTAATAACCAATTATTCCATTTATGTTTTTGACTTTTTGATTTTGAATGAGTCATAAATTAATAGTCCATGGTTATATGTAATTCTCTAGTAATCAAACAAATAAAAATTACCTAGTTTGTAGTAAGCACTTCAGTGCTTAATAGAGCGATAAATCGCTCACTACGAACCGATTACTAATCACAGCAATTCTTCTGAGCGCAGGGTAATAAAAAATTACCAGTTTCTATCTGAATTGTGGTGTGTTCAATGCCAAACTTATCATGTAAATCCATCCTGATTCGAGATAAGAAAGCATCACCAGGATTACCAGTAAGCATAACCAAGTGTGCTGTTAGTGCTGATTCGGTGGTACTCATCGCCCAAATATGCAAATCATGTACAGCAACCACACCAGAAAGTTCTGTTAAATAAGTACGTACTGCTAGCAAATCTATTCCTTGAGGAACAGCATCAAGTACCAAATCTAGTGACTGAGATAACAACTTCCAAGTACCAACTAAAATTACCACAACAATAATTAAGCTGATCACTGAATCGAACCATAGCCAGTTAGTTGTGATAATGGCGATACCAGCTAAAACCACACCTAAAGATACTAAGGCATCAGCCACCATATGCAAAAATGCTGCTTTAATGTTTAAATCTTGGTCTTTACCAGACATGAACATTGCAGCTGTAATGCCATTAATCACAATCCCGACAAGGGCTACAGTAATGATAGTGCTTGCAGCCACTGGTATGGGGTTATTCAAGCGTTGAATCGCTTCTAGGGCGATCGCTCCCATAGCCACCAACACTAAACAAGCGTTGAGCAGAGCAGCTAAGATCGAAGAACGACGCAATCCGTAAGTATAACGCTTCGTTGGGCGACGACGAGCCAGCCAACTTGCACCCCAAGCAATTACTAACCCCAGCACATCGCTGAGATTGTGGCCAGCATCCGCAGTTAAAGCTAAGGAGTTCGTCAGAAAACCAAATACTGCTTCAACGATCACAAATCCCATATTCAGGATAATGCCAATCATAAAGGCACGATTGTAAGTAGGCTGATGGTGGTGGTCGTGGTGATGATGGATGGACATTGTCTATTCTGCTAAAAAATATATGAATACATATTCATGTATTGTGTGACATCCTAACCTATCGTCTGAAGTCATTACAAGTTGTTGAATGATCAGTGATTAGACACACGTGACGTTACTCGTCTTGCTTGATTAGCTGCAACATTTCTAATTCTTGACGACCATAGTTAGCTAACCAGTTCCACACTAGTACTGTTAATAATCCTTCACTAATTGCTAAAGGAACTTGTGTGATAGCAAAGATGCTGGCAAATTTGATAAAGGAAGCGATGATCCCGCCGACTGGTGCGGGAAATGCTAAAGCTAATTGGATCGAAGTCACGATATAAGTAACCAAATCTGCGATCGCAGCAGCCAGAAATATTGCTAACCTTTGTTTACCGGTTGTCATCACTAAGCTATAAATCCAATAAGCAACAAACGGCCCTGCGATCGCCATCGAAAATGCATTCGCTCCCAATGTCGTTAAACCGCCGTGAGCCAAGAGCAATGCTTGAAATAGAAGTACCAAACTACCCAGTACAGACATGGATAAAGGCCCAAACAGTATTGCTCCTAATCCTGTACCTGTGGGATGGGAACAACTACCTGTCACCGATGGCATTTTTAAAGCAGATAGCACAAACGTAAATGCTCCCGCTAATGCTAAGAGTAATTTTAATTGCGGGTTTGCTTGGGTAATGTGTGATATTCGCCGTAACCCCAACACAAAAAATGGCAAAGCAACTATCCACCAAAAAACTGCCCATTTTACAGGTAAAAAGCCTTCCATGATGTGCATCGCATAGGCTGGTGCTGCTGCACTCACCACTATATAAAAGCTGAAAATCCCTAGCAGGATTGGTAATACACCTTTTACCTTAAGAATAATTCTCAAAATCAGCCATCCCTTGAAGATATATAAGGATTTAGTTTATATTGGCAACTTTTATTCTTCAACTATTTATATCATGATTATCATTATCATTTTAATGTAGAGACGCGAAATTCCACCTGTAGAGACGCGTTCGCTTTTAGCGTTCCCGCAGGGTAATTTCGCGTCTCTACTTGCAGACAAAAAGGAATAATTGACAATAATTATTAATTCCTATATGAATATAGATTAGTTGCAAAAAATTTGCAGTTTGTCTTTTACTGCAAATAATTACTGATAGTACCATGCCTGATTACTTTGCTCTTAATCAAGAAAAATTCTTGAATCGCCGTCAACTGTTAAAACTAGGATTAGCAGGTGCTGGTGTCGCTGGCGCGGCTGTGGTATGGGATAAATTAGCAGCACAAAAGCAATTGGTGAGAGTACCACCTTTAGAGACAGAGGAAAATTTCAACAGCGCACTCAAGCCGGTACAAGTATTGCGAAATTTTGATCATGGGACACTGAAGCGAGAAAATGGGCGGACAATCCGGGAGTTTCGCTTAACTGCTGGAACTTCCGAGATTCAACTTAATAGTGCTGTATCGTACAATATTTGGGATTTAAATGGTCGTATCCCTGGACCGACACTGAGAGCAAAACAAGGCGATCGCATACGGATATTATTCCTCAACAAAGCTGGACATTCGCACTCTTTACATTTTCACGGTATTCACCCCGCAGAAATGGACGGAGTTCGTCCAGTTAGCAATGGTAACGCCACAATTTATGAATTTGATGCTGAACCCTTTGGTGTCCATCTCTATCACTGTCACATTGAACCTGTGACTCGACATATTGCCAAAGGATTATACGGTATGTTTATAGTTGATCCGCCGAAGCCTCGTCCAGTCGCAGATGAAATTGTATTGGTAATGGCTGGGTATGACGTCAATGACGATAACCACAATGAGTATTACGCCTTTAATGGTTTACCTCATTACTACATGGATCATCCGATTCGCATTTACCAAAATCAGTTGATTAGATTATATGTTCTCAACATTATTGAATTTGACCCCGCAGTGACATTTCACTTACACGCTAATTTTTTTGATGTTTATCCGACTGGAATGACTCTGAGTCCCAGCCAAAAAAGTGATGTGATCACGATGGGTGTAGCAGAACGTCACATCTTAGAATTTGCTTTTCGCTACCCAGGTAAGTATATGTTTCACCCCCATCAAGATGCGATCGCACAAAACGGATGTATGGGCTTATTTGAAGTCGTCGCTGAGAAAGACTCTCAAAATACAGCAAAGAATACTTAAGCAAAATTGCAATATTGACCAAGTAGAGACGCGAAATTACCCTGCGGGAACGCTAAAAGCGAACGCGTCTCTACTCCAGCGATTTGTTAAGTAGCGACATCTAACCGATAAACATCCATTTCAATACCATGAAAAATTGTTTCCCTTTCGTATCTCATCCCCAACTTTTCAAGCACTCTCACTGATGCTGTATTTGCTCGCTCGACAATTCCAAGAATGTATGGAAGCTTGAGTTCCTCAAATCCGTATTGAATGGTTGCTGATGCTGCTTCAGTTGCTAACCCCCTACCCCAAAACTCTGGATCTAATCGATATCCAATCTCTCGTTCAGCTACATTCTCGATTTGCTCGATTGCAATTCCACAGTAACCAATCAATTCGTTAGTTTGTTTGAAGATGATAGCCCACTTCCCGAATCCAAACGCTTTGTATGAAGTGATAAAACTGTCTATTTTCGCTTGCGTTTGGGAAACTGAGAGAATCCCACTAACAGAAAATTCCATGACTCGTGAATTTGCAAGAATTGGTGCAAGTTGATAGACGTCTTTTTGCTGGAAGTTTCTGAGGATCAGACGTTGTGTTTCTAGCCAAACCATGATTCAAAGCAACCCAAAAAATGAATAAGAAGCGAATGCTTTGAAAATTCGCTGTGTTTGTTCAGCACTAAATATTATTTTTTGATTTAAGCAATCCCAACAGGGAAATTAGCAGCATACCATCTTGACCGAAGAATTATTGATAATTAATCTTAATTTTATAACAATTAATTTGAAACTAATTATTAAATTTTACCTAATCACATAGTTAAGTAGTTGATAAAAAGTCTCACTAGATGCAAGAATAACTTAGCAAAATCTAAGAGAAGCTGTCAAATACCACCATAGGAATTTGACATATTTAACTGCTGATATAGCTAACAAACGCTTTTACTTGCTTGCTTTTACAGATCCCCAGGAGCAAAGATGAAAAATTTTCGTTATGTATGTTTGGCTGTCGCTGCTTGTGCGATTGTGACTCTCAGTTCTTGTAATAATGGTGGCACTTTAACCACAGAAAATTCACCAGCAGCTAGTACTCCCAACTCTGTTGCACAGACAACTGAAGCAGTAAGCCATAGCGGTCATGGTAGCAAAAAACAAATTAACATCAATACAGCTATCTTGTCTGAGTTGGATAAATTGGAGGCACAGTTAGGTGTACCAGCATTATCGAATAAAATTCAGGCAAATAAACCTTACGCTAGTCCAGATGAATTAGTCAGCAAAAAGGTTATTAACCAAGAACAGTTTGACAAAATTAAGGATCAAATAACTGTTCAAGAAGTGGTTTTGACTGGGGAAGCCAAAGATGTTGATTACATAACCAAGCTAGGGTTAATGAAAGGACATCTGATCGTAGCGCAAGAACTGCTGGAGCAGAATCAACCGAAACAGGCTGAACCTCATATTGGACACCCAGTAGAAGAAATTTATATTGATGTGGAAGAGCAGTTAAACGATCGCAAAGTCAAAGAATTCAAAACAACTTTGGTGAGTTTGCAAGATTTGGTGAAATCTAATCCCAAAGATCCCAAAGTCAAAACTAACTTTACTAATTCTATGGAGTCAGTGGATGGAGCGATCGCAGCATTACCAGAAGCACAACGCACCCAACCTTCTTTTGTACTCCAGGTAATTAACGGTTTGTTAGATTCTGCAAACTCAGAATATGGTGCGGCGATCGCCAACGGTAAAATCGCCGCAGCCATTGAATATCAAGATTCCCGTGGCTTTGTACTCTATACTGACGAATTGTATCAAAGTATCTCTAGCCAAATGGCAAAAGATCATCCAGACGCAGACAAAGCAATTCAAGCGAGTATGACTCAACTGAAAAAAACTTGGCCTACCGTGATTCCACCAGCCAAACCAGTTACTACCCCAGAAGAAGTCACCAAACAAGTAAAAGCGATCGAATCAGAATCTCAAAAAGTGATTGACAATTCCAAAACCCAAGCACAGCGATAATAAGTTCGTAGTGAGGACTTTAGTCCTCAAAATCAAGACGAGAGTCGCTTACCCTTGACTTTTTGTTCCAAAGTCGGAGTTTAAAATTTAGTAATAAATAAAAAGTTAGAGACTATCTAACTTTTAGCTCATCACCAAAAACTTCTGACTTCTAGCGTAGACTAACATACTGATGCAAGAACTTGACCAAAAGAAGACTATCGAACTGCTCAACACCATCATGGAGTTTGAATTAGCAGGAGTTGTGCGTTACACTCATTACTCTTTGATGGTAACTGGCCCGAATCGTATTCCGATTGTTACCTTTTTTAAGGCTCAAGCAAGCGAATCTTTACTTCACGCTCAACAAGTAGGAGAAATTCTCACAGGTTTAGATGGACACCCTACCCTGAAAATTGCACCAATCGAAGAAAGTTACAAGCATTCAGTGAAGCATATTTTGGAAGAAAGCTTGTCACACGAAAAGAAAGCACTAGACCTGTATAAAAACTTGCTTGATACAGTCAATGATGCCAGCATTTATCTTGAAGAATTCGCTCGAACTATGATCGGTCAGGAAGAGATGCATAATCTTGAACTGAAGAAAATGTTACGCGATTTTATTTAGTAGTCATTAGTCATTGGTCATACTCTACGAGAAGCCGCTTGCGCGTCTATGTCATTAGTTATTGGCTAGCGACAAATGACACAATGACAAATAACAACTGACAAAGGACAACTGATGAACTTTAGTACTGCTCTACCTACTTTTGTAATTACACTCCGAGAAGGAGTAGAAGCAGCCTTAGTAGTTGGTATTGTCTTGGCTTTGTTGAAAAAAGCTAAACAATCCCGACTCAACCCCTGGGTGTATGCTGGTGTCGGTGTTGGTATTGTTTTGAGTGCGCTGATTGGTGTGCTGTTTAGTTGGGTAATACAAGTATTGGGAGCAATTAATCCCCAATACACATCTGTCGTTGAACCATTAATGGAAGCTGTCTTCAGCCTACTGGCGATCGCTATGCTCAGTTGGATGCTGATCTGGATGACCAAACAAGCCAGATTTATGAAAGCTCAAGTAGAGGGAGCGGTGACAGATGCTCTAAAAGATAATACTAATGCTGGTTGGGGTGTTTTTAGCTTAATTTTAATTGCCGTTGTCCGTGAAGGTTTTGAAACAGTTCTGTTCATTGCTGCTAATTTTCAACAAGGGCTAATTCCTGCACTCGGTGCTATTGGCGGGATTGCAGTTGCAGCAGCCATTGGTGCGCTTTTATTTAAATGGGGAGTGAAAATCAACATCCGCCGATTTTTCCAGGTAATGGGTGTTTTACTGGTCTTAATTGTTGGTGGATTAGTAATTTCTGCATTACATAATTTTGACGAAGCAACTGCTAATTATGCTCTCAGTAATCGCGCTTCTGAAGGTCTCTGTTTTTACTACGAAAGGTTTACCAAAATTCATTCTTGTATACTAGGGCCAATGGTTTGGAATACAGCCAATATTCTGCCAGAAGAAAAATTCCCTGGTATTGTCATCAAAGCCCTGTTTGGCTACAGAGAACATCTTTATGTTGTGCAGGCAGTTGGATATATTGTATTTTTAGTGACTGTCGGAGGTCTATATTTCCGTAGTATTACTGGTGGTTTACCTCAAGGTAGCAAGAGTATTTCAGCAGGACAAAAATCGATTGGTTCAGCCAAGGAATAGGAATCGGGGATTGGGGAAAAGGGGAAACCAATGACTAATGACGTACATACCCAGACAATACGATTAAACTGCTGGCTGGGCTAAAAGATTGTCAAGTTGACCTTTTGTATCTAATTCGTAGAGGTCATCACAACCGCCAACATGTTGATTATTAATAAAAATCTGTGGTACAGTGCGGCGTTCGTTGGCACGCTCTGCCATTGTTGCTCTGGCTGTTTCATTCCCGTCAATTTTGTATTCAGTGAAATTGACACCCTTCCACCACAACAACATCTTGGCACGGATGCAGTAAGGGCAAGTTTGCCAAGTATATATCTCTACATTGGCTTTAACATTTTCTGGATGGCGATTTAAAAGGGAGTTGATGAAGTTGAACATATTTTGATGTTGAATATAGATTTGTCATTAATCTCTAGTTTAAACATTATTTATCAACTGTCATTGGTCATTGGTTATTGGTTATTTCAGTGTATGTGCGACCTGAGAGTGTCAATGAAATTCACCAATTATAGTTAAGTAATACTTAGAAAAATACTCTCATTATTTATACATGGAATACAAAACTTAACAAAGGCTGCGTTAGAGAGTATTTTCCATGGGTATCCGCCCTTTGGTAGACTGTAAAACTGAAATCACCTGATGAAAAGTCGCAAAATCAAGCTATCGAGAGGGGAGACTCTGTGGAAAATACTCTTGGGTTGGAGATTATTGAGGTAGTTGAGCAAGCCGCGATCGCTTCTGCTCGTTGGATGGGTAAGGGCGAAAAAAACACCGCAGACGAAGTGGCCGTAGAAGCCATGCGGGAACGGATGAATAAAATTTATATGCGCGGTCGCATTGTCATTGGAGAAGGCGAACGTGATGATGCTCCCATGCTTTACATTGGAGAAGAAGTTGGTATCTGTAGCCGTCCAGATGCTAAAAATTTTTGTAACCCAGATGAATTAATTGAAATTGACATCGCTGTTGACCCTTGTGAAGGTACTAACCTTGTGGCTTATGGTCAACCAGGCTCAATGGCTGTATTGGCAATTTCCCAAAAAGGTGGTTTGTTTGCGGCTCCTGACTTCTACATGAAGAAGCTAGCTGCTCCCCCAGCAGCTAAGGGCAAAGTTGACATCAACAAGTCTGCCACTGAAAATCTGAAAATTCTATCTCAATGTCTAGATAGAGCCATTGAAGAACTTGTTGTAGTGGTGATGAAGCGGGAACGCCACACCGACCTGATCAAAGAAATTCGAGAAGCAGGAGCAAGAGTCCAACTCATTTCAGATGGTGACGTGGGTGCAGCCATATCCTGTGGTTTTGCTGGAACCAATATTCATGCTCTGATGGGCATTGGTGCGGCTCCTGAAGGTGTGATTTCTGCTGCGGCGATGCGTGCCTTGGGTGGACACTTCCAAGGTCAATTAATCTATGATCCGGAAGTAGTCAAGACTGGTTTGATTGGCGAAAGCAAAGAAGCTAACATCGAACGCTTAAAGTCAATGAACATTAACGACCCTGACAAAGTCTATGATGCTCATGAACTGGCATCGGGTGAAACCGTCTTGTTTGCTGCTTGTGGTATTACCCCTGGTAATCTCATGCAAGGTGTCCGCTTCTTCCACGGAGGCGCAAGAACTCAAAGCTTGGTAATTTCCAACCAATCGAAAACAGCTCGGTTTGTGGACACTATCCACATGTTTGATAAACCCAAGACATTGCAATTGCACTAATTTTGGATAGTGGTTAGTGGTTAGTGGATAGTAGTTAGTAGTTAGCGGTTAATACTACTAACTACTAACTACTAACTGCTAACTATTAACTATTAACTACCGCTCGTTCCCAATTAGTAAATACGATTTAGCAAATGAATATAGCAGTAGTGGGGTTAAGCCATAAAACAGCCCCAGTCGAAGTCCGGGAAAAGCTGAGTATTCCAGAACCACAAACTGAAAGTGCGATCGCACACCTACTTAGCTATCCCCACATTGATGAAGTTACCATCCTCAGCACTTGTAACCGTTTAGAAATTTACATTGTCACCGAAGAAAGCGAACAGGGTGTTCGAGAAGTCACACAATTTCTCTCGGAACACAGCAAAATAGCTGTAACATCCTTAAGACAACACCTATTTGTTTTGCTTCATCAAGATGCTGTGATGCATTTGATGCGGGTTGCTGCTGGTTTAGATAGCTTGGTACTTGGTGAAGGTCAAATTCTCGCCCAGATAAAAAACACCCATAAGCTAGGACAGCAATACAACGGTATAAAAACGATTTTGAATCGATTATTCAAACAAGCGATCACGGCTGGTAAGCGGGTGCGTACTGAAACTAGCATTGGTACTGGTGCCGTTTCTATTAGTTCTGCGGCTGTAGAATTGGCGCAGATGAAGATAGAAAATCTCGCAGCTTGTCGAGTGGCTATACTAGGTGCTGGCAAAATGTCACGCTTGTTGGTGCAACACCTAGTTTCTAAAGGTGCTGTCAAAATTTGTATTTTAAATCGCTCTGTTAGCAGAGCAGAAGAATTAGCGAAAACCTTTTCTGAACATAATATTCAAATTCATCCACTTTCGGAAATGCTTTCAGTAATTTGCGAAAGTGATTTAGTATTTACAAGTACATCTGCAACTGAACCAATTCTGAATCGTGCCAAGTTAGAAATTGGGTTAGAAGCCAGTCGATCGCTGATGTTAATTGATATTTCTGTCCCGCGCAACGTTCATGGAGATGTTAACGAACTAGCAAACGTCAAAGCGTTTAACGTCGATGATTTGAAAGCCGTGGTAGCCCAAAACCACGAAAGCCGTCGCAAGATGGCTCAAGAAGCCGAAGGGCTTTTAGAAGAAGAAGTAGAAGCTTTTGATATTTGGTGGCGATCGCTCGAAACTGTTACCACAATTAGTTGTCTACGCAATAAAATCGAAACCATTCGAGAACAAGAATTAGAGAAAGCTTTGTCCCGTTTGGGTTCAGAATTTGGCGACAAACACCAAGAAGTGATCGAGGCTTTAACACGAGGTATCGTTAACAAAATTTTACATGACCCGATGGTACAGCTGCGAGCGCAACAAGATGTTGATGCCAGACGCCGTTGTATGCAATCGCTGCAAATGTTATTTAACCTGGATGTAGGAGAGCAATTTAGTTAGGGAATACCCTGATCCCTAATCCCCGATTCCCATATGAACCGCCTTTTCCGAGTCATTGCACTGCTGTTAGGTTTGTGGCTATTGTTGGAATTAGCCTCACGTCTGGTTGCAGAAATTCTTTGGTTTGATGAAGTTGAATATTTACAAGAATTTCTGTTGCGCTTACAGACACAAGTGGGGTTATGGGCGATCGCTTTTTTAATCTCTATCAGTTTTTTACTAGGGAATTTAGTTATAGCCAATCGTCTCAAGTCCGACTCTGGAAAGATTGGGACGCGCAGACGTGAGGAGTTGGATAAATTGGGACACATAGACGCGGGGAGTATAAATGAAAGATTCTCTGCGTCTTCGCAACTGTCACCGCGTCTTGCGATCTTCGCATCTTCTAATCTGAAGCTACGTCTACTCCTCCCAGCAGTTTTAGGGCTGAGTGCTTTAGCAGGAGTAATTCTGATTTATTACACTCAGACGGCTTTTGACTTGTGGTTTGTCAATATCAAACTCTTCACTTTATCTTGGCCATTACCATCTCAATTACAGTTATTTTTACAATTTTTTCACTCCGCAGAAATACGCTTACCTGTTGTCAATACAGGTTTGCTGGTGCTTTTGGTGATTGCAATTTTAATTAATCATCAGTTTTTTTTAAAAGCGATCGCCGTATTGATTAGCTTACTATTAGCGTTTTTGCTATCAGCACGATGGGTGCTGGTTTTGCAGTATTTCCAACCTACAAGTTTTAACAGTACAGACTCGCTTTTTAACCGAGATATTAGTTTTTATGTATTCTCTCTACCAATTTGGGAGTTATTAAAATTTTGGTTGCTAGGACTTTTTTTATACGGTATAGCTTCTGTAACATTAATTTATCTGCGTTCATCTAATAGTTTGAGTGAGGGGTGGTTTCCAGGGTTTTCTATACCGCAGCGATTCCATTTAAACGCCTTGACAAGTTTGCTGATGCTGGTAATCGGCTTGCATTATTGGTTGTTGCGTTACGAACTTTTATATTCCAAGAGTGGATTCAACTTTGGTGCTAGCTACACACAAGTCAAGGTACAGTTACCAATTTATACTGGGCTGAGTTTATTGGCGGTAGCGATCGCAGTTTACTTACTATGGCGAATATATATTTTATCTAGACGTAAAAAAGCGAGATTAAGACCGATTCCCTTTCCACGTCAACTAGTCTACTTGCTCGGATTGTACCTAGTAGTAGCAGGGGTTTCTGGCGAAATTTTGCCCACAATTGTACAGCGTTTAGTTGTCCAACCCAATGAATTAGCCCAGGAAAGACCTTATATTGCTCGTACTATTGCTTTCACTCGCAAAGCATTTAAATTAGATGCGATCGATGCAGAAACTTTTGATCCACGAGGTCAACTGACAGCAGCTAACTTAAAGGCCAATGATCAAACAATTGGTAATATCCGTTTGTGGGATACCCGTCCTTTGTTGCAAACGAATCGTCAGTTGCAACAAATTCGACCATATTACAAGTTTCCTGGTGCTGATATTGACCGCTATACTTTATTGCGAAACGTTGAAAATAAAACTACAGAATATCAACAAACCATTATTGCAGCACGGGAACTAGATTATGGAGATGTTCCGCAGCAGGCGCAAACCTGGATAAACAAACACTTAATTTATACTCACGGTTACGGTTTTACACTGAGTCCAGTAAATCTTGTTGGACCCGGTGGATTACCCTATTACTACGTTAAAGATATTGGTGTTGAAGATACAGATAGTCAAGGAGCTTTACAAATCACCACAGAAGAAATTCGTGCCAGCGTTCCCATTACCCAGCCGCGTATTTATTTCGGGGAAATTACTGACACTTACGTGATGACTGGGACAAGAACCCAAGAATTAGATTATCCCAGTGGTAATGAGAATGTCTACAACGTTTATGATGGGCAGGGTGGGATTTCTATTGGTGCGATGTGGAGACGGTTGCTGTTTGCTCAATATCTCAAAGATTGGCAAATGCTGCTGACGCGCAACTTTAATTCTCAAACCAAATTATTATTTCGCCGCAACATTCGAGAAAGGGTACAAGCGATCGCACCTTTTTTACGTTTTGACAGTGATCCCTACTTAGTTGCTGCGGATGGAGGAGGGACAACTCTTACAGATAAATCAACAAATCTTTACTGGATAATTGATGCTTACACCACAAGCGATCGCTATCCCTATTCTGATCCTGGTAAAAATCCATTTAATTACATTCGTAATTCTGTCAAAGTTGTTATTGATGCTTACAATGGCACAGTAGATTTTTATGTTGCTGATCCCACAGATCCAGTAATCATAACTCTGGAGAACATTTTTCCTCGGATGTTCAAACCTCTGGAAACTATACCAGATGCACTTCATAGTCATATTCGCTACCCAGGAGATTTTTTTAAGATTCAATCAGAACGACTGCTGACATATCACATGATTGATCCACAGGTGTTTTACAACCGGGAAGATTTATGGGAAATACCAACAGAAATTTATGGTAGCGAAGAGCAATCGGTAGAACCATACTACCTGATCATGAAATTGCCACAAGCACAAACAGGAGAATTTATTTTACTGTTACCTTTTAAGCCCAATCAACGTGCCAATTTAATTGCTTGGTTAGCAGCACGTTCTGATGGCGATAACTACGGCAAATTATTATTATATGAATTTCCTAAACAATTATTAGTCTACGGAACTCAACAAATTGAGGCATTAATTAACCAAGATCCGGTAATTTCTCAACAGATTTCTTTGTGGAACCGTGAAGGTTCAAAAGCCGTTCAAGGAAATCTTTTAGTAATTCCTATTGAACAATCTCTTTTATATGTTGAACCCTTATATTTAGAAGCAGAACAAAATAGTTTGCCAACATTTGTAGCAGTCATTGTTGCCTACGAAAATCGAATTGTGATGGCAGATACTTTAGAAAAAGCATTTGCTGCAATCTTTCAGCCAGATAAGCCAGCTTCGCCGACAATTATACGTCCTGTGGAGTGAGGTTTATAACCTACATTCTGCACTTCGTTTTGTAATATGCTTGTCTTACGAAGCTTGGGCTAATGGTAGTTAAATAGCGATCGCCAAAAGCCTAAAAAATAGCAGTGTTAATACTTATGATGCAGCCGTTTTATCTGTAATCCTTACATTACAAGATTTTTGCTCTTCTGAATTTAGTAGCATCAAGATTTGGTTCTATGTTGAGTAAAATCTTTACAAAAATTAACAAAACTTGAGCTATTTGCGAACACAGTATAAAAAATTGGCAACATTAAGAAAATAAAGACAACAATAGCGATAGCTAGACCTGGAGTTCTGCTAAACCTATGCAGCCAATTCGTACATTCAACGTCTCACCTTCTTTGCCTGCGCGACTCGAACCACTACGCAAGCTGGCTTACAACTTGCTTTGGGATTGGAACGTAGAAACCAAAGATGTATTTCGCCGTTTAGATCCTGATTTATGGGAATCTAGCCATCATAACCCTGTCTTGATGCTAGGAACCATAAGCCAAGCGCGGTTGATGGAAGTAGTAGAAGATGAAGGCTTTTTGGCACAAATGGATCGTGCCGCTTTGCAGATAGAAGATTATCTCAAAGAACGCACTTGGTATGAGAAACAACGCTCTAGTCATTTGTCATCTGTCATTAGTCATTCGCCTGATGACATAGACGCTTTAGCGGCTTCCCGCAGGGTAGGACAAATGACAAAAGATAAAGGACGAGAATGCTACGCCTATTTTTCTGCTGAATTTGGGCTTGTGGACTGTTTACCCATCTATTCAGGGGGCTTGGGTGTACTAGCAGGGGATCATCTGAAATCTGCCAGTGATTTAGGGCTTCCCCTCGTCGGTGTGGGCTTGTTGTACCAGCAAGGCTATTTTGCCCAGTATTTAAATGCTGATGGCTGGCAGCAAGAGCGTTATCCAGTTAACGATTTCTATAACATGCCTTTGCACCTAGAACGTAATCCGGATGGCTCAGAACTGCGAATTACAGTAGATTATCCGGGGCGTACCGTCTATGCTAGGGTTTGGCGTGTGCAAGTGGGAAGAGTGCCATTGTACATGCTTGACACCAATATTGAACCCAACAATCCTTACGACCACGACATCACAGATCAACTGTATGGTGGTGATATTGACATGCGTATCCACCAGGAAATAATGTTGGGCATTGGCGGCGTTAGGATGTTGAAAGCATTGGGGTATAACGTTACTGCTTACCACATGAATGAAGGACACGCAGCATTTTCTGCCCTAGAACGTATCCGCATTTTAATTCAAGAGCAAGGGCCAAGTTACATAGAAGCTAGGCAAGTGGTAGCTTCTACAAATATATTTACTACCCATACGCCAGTGCCAGCCGGAATCGACTTGTTCCCACCAGATAAAATTTTGTACTATCTGGGACACTACGCAGAAATTTTTGGTTTAGGTAAAGACCAATTTTTAGCATTGGGACGCGAGAGTACAGGCGATTTATCCTCACCTTTTAGTATGGCAGTGCTAGCGCTGAAGATGGCAACATTTTCTAACGGTGTGGCACAGTTACACGGTACAGTCTCACGACAGATGTTTCAGGGTTTGTGGACTGATGTACCAACCCAAGAAGTACCAATTTCTGCCATCACGAACGGGGTTCATGCCCGTAGTTGTGTGGCTAAATCTACTCAGGAGTTGTACGATCGCTATTTAGGACCAAATTGGTCATCAGCACCGGGTGATCATCCCCTGTGGGATCGGATGAATGCGATTCCCGATGAGGAGTTGTGGCGGAATCACGAACGCTGCCGCTTAGATATGATTTTGTATGTGCGGGAGCATTTAGTCAAACATTTACGCGATCGCGGTGCATCCCCTAGCGAAATTGCCCAAGCCCAAGAAGTCCTCGATCCTCATATTTTAACGATAGGTTTTGCTCGTCGCTTTGCCACCTACAAACGTGCTACTCTTTGGATGCGTGATCTAGAGCGTGTCAAGCGGATTTTATTTGGCAATAAAGACCGCAAGGTACAATTTGTGATTGCTGGTAAGGCACATCCTAAAGACATCCCTGGTAAAGAACTCATCCGCGAAATTAATCATTTCATCCGCGAAAATAATTTGGAAAAACAGGTGGTGTTTGTTCCAAATTACGATATTCATATTTCTCGATTGATGGTGGCAGGTTGTGATGTGTGGTTAAATACACCCCGTCGTCCCCGCGAAGCCTCTGGTACTAGTGGCATGAAAGCAGCAATGAACGGATTGCCAAATTTAAGTGTACTAGATGGTTGGTGGGATGAAGCTGATTATGTCCGCACTGGTTGGGCAATTGGACATGGAGAAATTTACGACGATCCCACTTATCAGGATGAAATAGAAGTAAATGCCCTGTATGACATCTTAGAAAAAGAAGTTGTACCGTTGTTTTATAATCGCGATGCCGATGGTTTGCCCAGACGCTGGGTTGCCAAAATGAAAGACGCCATCCGGTTAAACTGTCCGTTCTTTAACACCGCGCGGATGGTGGGAGAGTATGCCCAAAGAGCATATTTCCCTGCAAGCGATCGCTATAGTGTCCTGACTAGTGATAATTAT
The DNA here is from genome assembly GCA_051172755.1 of Nostochopsis sp. Lineage (GTDB taxonomy): Bacteria > Cyanobacteriota > Cyanobacteriia > Cyanobacteriales > Nostocaceae > Pelatocladus. Next base: position 409,541 of record JBMNDX010000003.1, read on the forward strand.
GCCCCTGCCAAAGAACTGGCTGCTTGGAAATTAAATCTCGGCGAACACTGGTACAACATCACTATTAAAGATATTGATGTCTCTGTAGGGCCTGATATTGAGGTTAACCAAAGCGTTGCTGTTAAAGCCAAAGTTGACTTGGCTACTCTCACAAATCATGACGTACAGGTAGAACTGTATCAAGGTGCAATAGATGCCAATGGCGAGATTGTCAATGGTTTACCACTAGTCATGGAATATCAAGGAGAAGATGCTCAAGGCTTAAGTATTTACACGGCTGATATTCTGTATACTACTTCTGGTTTACAAGGATTATCTTTACGTGTATTACCCAAACATAAGTATCTTTCGACTCCTTATGAGCCAAGATTGATTTTGTGGGCGGAGTAAATATTTAGGGATTAGGGATTGCGATTCTCCTTACGGAGATGCTTACGCGCAAGCGGTGAGCCAATGCTCGACTAGGGTTCCCCGGCGCACCTGGCGTACACGCAAGCGGGTACTCTTCGAGTACCTGGAGGGCTGATCGCAGACTACGGGGAAAGGGGATCGGGGAAAGGGGATCGAGGAAAGGGGATCGAGGAAAGGGGATCGGGAAAAAGGTTTTCTAAATTTACCTAATCTCCAATTCCTAATCCCGAATTCCTAATCGCTCATCCCTCATCCCTCATTCCCGCTACCATCCTTTGGGGAACAACTATAGAGAAGAATACAGGCTTTGATTAGAAACGACCTTAAACACCACAAATATGCAAAGCCTTCAATCTAAGCAAATATAAAACCACACTGTTGTAGCAGTGTGGTGAGGTTTAGATATAGCACTTAGAAGTTAGGAGATTTAATTCATAATCACCATCGAGTGGTGTTATTGTAGGATACAAAGCTAAATTTCAGCATTCCGGAAGAAACGCAAATATTTTTTGGACAACAGCGTGACATAGTCCCGACGCTCATGAGTCGCGCATAGAGCGTCGGCTTCTCAGTGACTCCAGAAGACAGCATCGGACGTTACCTGAGCTTTATTGACGGAAGTCACCTGGCGTACACGCGAAGCGAGTTCTCGAAGAGTACCCGGAGGGCTTCAAGGGAGAGTATGACAAAGGACAAATGACGACCCTAGCAGTAGTTTCAGTGTCTCGACCTAGCCTTATTATTTAAAAACAAAATCTGCGATCGCCACCTCATCTTTACCTGTTATTGCTTCTTGAGGAGGACTGAGTAAAACAGATCGCTGCATTAATTTCTGAGTTCCAAGACGACGTGCAACACGGCTAGGAATTCCGTAACCGTATACAATATGTCCTTGTCCAGCTAACACCACCACTTGATAATCTGGATTCGCTTTGACAAACTTAGCAATTCCTTCTGCCATTGTTTCATCCCATAACACTTGTGCCAAAAAAAAGCGTTCAGCACCAGAACTGTTACCATGTCCCGCACTTTGATGCTGTTGAAAAGCTTGTAATGATAATTGGCGATACTTTTCGTTACTTGTATTAATTTCTGCAAAAGGCGGAATATACTTTCTCTCGGATACCGTGAGACTTTGTAATCCTTGACTAGCAACTTTGCGTGTAATTTCAGTTGGAGTATTTAAAGCTAAGACTGGTAGTTGTTTGTCTTTAGCAAACCGGAGAATCGGGGCGTAATATTCCCAAGGGAAACCCCAACGTGTTTCGTACTCGCTTTTCTCTAATAATTCTTTTTCAGTAAGTTTACCTGCTAGATATTGATCAACAACGCCTTGATAGGGACGCTGAAACATTTCCATCGCAATGGCAATTTTAGGATGACGCTGCTGGAGTTCCTGAATAATTTGCAGTTGATTTTGATGATCAACTGAACTGTCGTGGGTTTCCCCCAGATACACCACATTTGCTTTTGCTAGTTCCGATAACATCTGTGAGCGACTGTAAATAAAATTCTCCGGTTTCCCACAACTTTTATTCCAATCTGGAAAGATACCATCTATATTACTGGGCGGCACAGCCATAACTAACTTGGGAGGACAAGAACTTTTGACAGTTTCAGCACAAGCAGGTAAGGTCGAGAGTATAAAGTAAAAAGTCAAAGCAAAAAAGTAAAAAAATAGTCTTCTGGTTTGGAAGCTTTGCTGTCCATTTGTTAATATTTTTGCGTACGCCAGTAATTTGGTTTGAATAAATATTGTCATTTTCTTTATACAATTCTAGATAAGTTCAGCTATTAATATGAAAGGACTCTGGTTAGAAAACAAGCAACTCCAATTACGTACTGATATCTCCATTCCCGAACCGCCACCAGGGGAAGCATTAGTACGAGTTTTATGTGCTGGTATTTGTAACACTGATTTAGAACTCACCAGAGGTTATTACCCTTACACTGGCATTTTAGGTCATGAATTTGTCGGTGTTGTGGAACAAGGCCCAGAAAACTTGGTGAACCGCCGCGTTGTCGGCGAAATTAACGCTGTATGTGGTAAGTGTCGCTTTTGTCGTAGCGGGAACTCGACTCATTGCGAAAACCGGACTGTGCTTGGTATTGTCAACCGTAATGGTGCTTTTGCTGATTATCTTTGTTTACCCGTAGAAAATCTTCATGTTGTACCAGAGAGTGTTCCCACAACAGTAGCGACCTTTACCGAACCTGTGGCTGCGGCGTTGGAAATTCAGCAACAGATAGCATTGCATCCAAATGACCGGGTGTTAGTAATTGGGGATGGTAAGCTAGGACAATTGGTAGCCCAAACTCTAGCTTTGACAGGCTGTGACCTTTTGGTAGTAGGGCGACATCGTGATAAGCTGGCTAATCTGGAAACACGGGGTATCAAAACAGGCTTTGCAGATGCGGTTACAGACAGAACTTTTGATATTTCTGTAGAGTGTACAGGCAATGCTGAAGGATTTGCGATCGCTCGCCGCGCTTTACGTCCTCGTGGTACGTTAGTACTCAAAAGTACCTATGCTGGCAATCTCAGTCTAGATGCTTCCTCTTTGGTAGTAGATGAAATTACTCTCATCGGTTCACGCTGCGGCCCTTTTTCACCTGCACTAAAACTATTAGCAGAAAAAAAAGTGGACGTACAAACTCTGATTCAAGGCCATTACCCACTTGCAGAAGCAATAACAGCTTTTGACCACGCCCAAACCAGAGGTGTGTTAAAAGTGTTGTTGGAAATGGAATATAGTTAGTGGTCAATTGTCAAGAACAATTAACTACCAATCACCAACAAACAACAAACAACAAACAACTAATAAAGCATTGAATTTGTCTGTGGCTGGTAATCCATACAATTGATTGCTTCTTCGGTATTAGCAATAGAAGGATGAACAGTGCATTTCAGGCGATGATCATCGGTGAAATACTGACAACCGGCGCAGGGAATTTGATGCATTTTTTGAGCTGTTTTGACACCATCACGGGTTGCAGCCCACATACTCCAAACAACCACAATCATCAATACCCAAGCGCTGACAAAACAAATTGGTACTAGAAGCTTTTGAATTACAAGAGAAAAAAAATGTATTATTTGGAACACGGCAATGATTCCGAAAATATACAAATAAATGTCAGTGAGAAAATAGAAGTCACTCAGTTTATGTTACCTTTTTATTCCTCGCTTTTGACTTCTTACCAAAGAGACATGATTAAATAAAAATGTCACCAGACATGTCCAGGCAAATGTCGCGTAAATTTATCAGATATGAATTCGTAGCGATTTAAAACGCACAGGGACGCAAAGGTAAACGCACAGAAGCGCGGAGCATTGATGCTAAAATTTCGCCATGAATTTATGCAATTTTGTAATTTTAATTTTGCGACTAGATAAAATTACTGAGCCAATAACTTTTTAGTAGAGGATATATTCAAAATTCATTTCATCCACTACTGCTAATGAATAACTCTGCAAAAATATCCTGGCATGATGTCCTAGTTACATTTCGAGAGATTTGGGGTTACGAAAATTTTCGTTCGCCACAAGGAGAAATCATCGAAAGTTTGTTGGCAAAAAAGGACGTATTAATTATTATGCCTACTGGTGGAGGAAAATCTATTTGTTTTCAACTGCCGGCGTTGTTACAAACAGGATTAACTTTGGTGGTTTCACCATTAGTAGCGCTGATGGAAAATCAAGTTCGAGAACTACGCCAACGTAACTTAAGTGCAGCACTTTTACACAACGAATTGCCTTCTTGGGAGCGACGAAAAACTCTGCTAGCTTTAGAAGAACAAAAGTTGAGATTATTATATTTATCGCCGGAAACTTTACTCAGTCCACCAGTGTGGCAAAGATTATGTCAGCCACAACTTACAATTAATGGCTTGATTTTAGATGAGGCACATTGTTTAGTACAATGGGGAGATACTTTTAGACCAGCCTATCGAAGAATTGGGGCGGTGCGACCAGCATTATTGAAATCAAAACCAACAGGAACAAAAATAACACTAGCCGCTTTTACCGCCACCGCCGATCCTCTAGCCCAAAAAACAATTCGAGAAACTTTAGAATTAAACGAACCAGCAGTATTTCTATTAGACCCTTATCGTTCTAATCTTAACCCAAGAATCCGATTGATTTGGACTCCACAGGGCAGAAAGCTACAATTATTAAAATTTATCAGGGAGAAAGAAAAAACAGCAGGATTAGTTTATGTTCGCAGCAGGCGAGATAGTGAGAATTTAGCTACATGGCTGCAACATTTGGGTTACATTACAGCCAGTTATCATGCGGGACTGGGTGCAAAAGAACGACGGATGATCGAAACTGCTTGGATAGAAGGAAAAATACCATTTGTGATTTGTACTTCTGCCTTTGGTATGGGGATAAACAAGCCAGATGTACGTTGGGTGATTCATTTTCACGCACCTTTGTTGCTGTCGGAATACCTACAGGAAATTGGACGCGCCGGACGAGATGGTAAACCAGCAGAGGTGATGACTTTGGTAAGCGAACCTACGGGGTGGTTAGATCCACAAGACAAGCAAAGACAGAAGTTTTTTGAAGATAAAATGCGATCGCAACAGCTACAAGCACAGCAATTAGTAAAAAAATTGCCCAAAACAGGCGAAGTGGATGCAGTTACACGACAATTTCACGATGCTGCGATCGCTCTTTCTCTTATGCACAGCAATGGTCAACTCAACTGGCTTGACCCTTTTCACTACACCATTGTATCTGGTACAAAAAATCAGCCTAGAACACAATTACACGCCGCCAAGCAGATGAATAAATATCTTTTTACTAAGCAGTGTCGCTGGCAATTTTTGCTAAATGCCTTTGGGTTTAATAAAGAAGCTAAAAATTGGCGTTGTGTGCATTGTGATAATTGTCAATGAGTACTGCAAAAATTAGGAATAAAGCTACTATTAATCAATCAGTAATATGTAGTAGGGTATGCTAAAATATATCGAAAAATATTTGCTGATGGTTGAGGAATAAGCACATATATCACATACTTGGCAAAATATGATTTTCATCGATGTAAATGTATACTGTGAAATACTTAATCAACTTTCCAAATCACCCTTTTAGATTATTGCTTTTTCTGGAGTGGATATTATTAGGGATATCTCTGTTATTAGAGTTTCCTATATTCAGATTTGTTCCTCCACCATTTTCACAAAATATTTATTCCCAACAACCACTCCTGCTTTTTTTGATTACTGCCTGTTTTGGCATTATGGGTCTAAAGTTGCCAAGCAAAAATATACTTTCAAAAGTTCTTTACACTGGCTTGGGATTCTGCTTGATTTTATTGGCAAATATCATAGATGGACGAAATCTTGGTTTTCCACCATCACTACTATTAATCTTAGTAATTCGTAGTTGCTTAGTATTTGGATTAATCGGACGTCTATTAGTAGCAGGTTTAGCTTTTATATCTTTTGTTTTGACTTCTTTGCTAGTGCAAGATATTAATTTTGTGTCACCAGCAAAACCACATCCAGCACCAATGATGTTTTTGCAAAGGCCACTAACACCAGATGAGGTAAAAAGCATTGTCTGGAGTTTAAAGTTTCATTCTGGATTGATGTTTGCGTTAGTATTGGTATTTGTATTGTTGCTGATCAACGCTTTATTAGCAGAAAGAAAAAGCCGAGAAAAGTTAGCGATCGCTCACCAACAACTCCGTCAATATGCTCTCCGTATCGAAGATCAAGCAACGTTACAAGAACGCAATCGAATCGCCCGTGAAATCCACGATGCTTTAGGACATTCACTCACAGCCCAAAGTATCCAGCTAGAGAATGCTTTGCTGTTTTTGCAATTAAATATAGATAAAGCCAGATCCTTTTTGCTAGAAGCCAAACAACTTGGAAGTAATGCTTTGCGAGAAGTACGTCAATCTGTAGCCACGCTACGTTCTCAGACCTTACAAGGACAATCTTTAGAGTCGGCGATCGCCCGATTGCTGACAGATTTTCAACGCCGCACTGGTATTATTCCTGACCAAGAAATCTATTTACCTCTACAATTATCCAACGAAGTTAGTACAACTGTTTATCGTATTGTTCAAGAAGCACTGACAAATATTTCTAAACATGGGGCAGCAACTGAGGTCAGAATTGAATTACAAACAAGTGATAATTCTTTATATTTGCAGCTTTGTGACAATGGTAAAGGCTTCAACCCTGATCAAAACACAACTGGTTTTGGAATTCAAGGTATGCGCGAACGTACACTAGCACTCGGAGGTCAATTTCACATTGTTAGCAAACCTGGAAATGGTTGCTGTATCACCGCTATACTTCCTTATTAAGACTAGGAAGAGGGACACGAGAGATGAGCAGAAATAACTAATGACTATTGACCAACCACCAACATTTGTGACAAGTTAAGATGGGATTAATTTTGTCAATTCGTAATTATCCTTAAAAGTGAGTTCAATATGAGGTGTTAAATTTAGCTTTTTACGGCATTTTCAGAGCAAGAAAGAATGATGCGTTTAAATATTACGCTATCGCCTGCCTAAAAATTGTGTTTCATAACCCGATTTCCACCAATATTTTAAGTATGAGTACTTATTGACAAACTAGCTATAATCTTAACTTGTCACCAATGAACCACCAACCATTCAGAATGATTCACTTGTTATTGGTAGACGACCAGATGATTATTCGTCAGGGTTTAAAAAGCTTGCTGGAATTACAACCAGATTTCCAAATTGTTGGAGAAGCAGAAAATGGTCAAGTTGCGATCGCCCAAGTCAAAGCACTACAACCAGATGTGGTATTGATGGATATTAGGATGCCGATCATGGATGGTGTTGCAGCGACTCAGGCTATTTCTTTGGGTTTTCCTGAAATCAAAATCTTAGTTTTGACAACTTTTGATGATGATGAATATGTCTATCAAGCTATGCAATTTGGTGCTAAAGGCTATTTGTTAAAAGATACACCCATAGAACCTTTAGCTAATGCCATCCGATCAGTGTATCAAGGTTACACTCAGCTAGGCCCAGGGTTATTTGAAAAAGTTTTGACTCTTTTATCACACCCTACCGCAGCCACTTCACCCAGTCCACCCCCTAGTTTGACTGAACTTACTCCCAGAGAAAAAGAAGTTTTGCAGTTAATTGCTGGTGGTGCTAGTAACCGAGAAATTGCTATCTCTCTCTATATTTCAGAAAGAACTGTGAAAAATCACGTTACTAGCATTCTCAGCCGCTTAAATCTGCGCGATCGCACCCAAGCTGCCATTTTCGCTAATTCTTTTCTCTCGTGGTTGGACAGTTCATATAAATAAGCTTACTTCACGAGCAATAGTTTCGTTACCATCCTTAGCAATGGGTTCTGAAGAAAGTGGTTGTTGGAGTGGTTCGAGCAAGAAATCCCAATTACCATTAAACAATTCTGTTGGGGTGAGGATTTGATGTTGATTGTACTGAGAAATTCCTTCTAATAGAAAAGCTGCTTCTGCAAAATCATCACGGGTAACAGATACAATCGGTACACCCAAGCGAGTGGCTTCAGCAAAAGTACTGAAACCAGGTTTAGAAATAACTCGCCCACAAATAGGCATAAAATCCACAGGGCGATATTTATGATCACGAATTTTGATGATATTAGACAAGTCTGGGGCTGATTGATCAAAAGTAATAAATTGCCAATCTGGAAATTTTTGTAAACTCTCGTAAGGGATTTGTTGCAAGCCCAAACCACCAAAAGTCAGTAAGATAGTCTTTTGCGTCGGTGCGGTAATTCCCCAAGTTGCTCGAATTTGTTCAGCAGAGTCACGGGGAGAACCACCTGTTAAGCCAATATCAGTGATAGTGGTATTAGTGAATGCTGTCATTGGCTCATAAAAAGGCAGACGAAACAAGCGATCGCACTGGCTATAACAATCACTAATCCAGTCAGCAACCTCTCTAAAAGGATCACCCCAACTCCGGTAAATAAAATCAAAACCAAAATTACTCATCATCCAGCAGGGAACACCAGCAGCCTGACCAAATTTTGTTGCCAAAAAAGGAATATCTGCCAGAATCAACTGCACACGATTTTGACGAATAAAGTTGACTTCCGAAGCAATAATAGAATTTTGATTTTTTTTTATTTCTAGCAACTTTTCTAATGTTGTTGCTTTATCCATAGTCAAGCTATCTTTTTGCACCACACCCACATCAAATCCACGGGGGCGATGAATAAAATCACCTTCAATGTAAGACTCTAGCAACCAGCGTGGAGCAGTGGAGACAATAATTAGCAAGACTTCTGGACATAACTTTTGGATAGTCGCTGCAACTGCTGCGGTGCGAGTAGCATGACCAAAACCGTGATTGGTGATCGCTATGTATAAGATTGGACGTTTCATCTGACTTCTTTTTTATACCTGGTTATTTTACCTCCCTATGTGTAGCTGATTTATCACCTTTTCTTCTACCCCCCTCAGCACATTGCACATGCCTTAAACAACACAGTTGAATCATTTCCTAGAATCCATACATCACTCCTAGCCGCACACCAACATTCGCTGTGTCGGTAAACCCAACATTGACTGAAGTGGTTGCAGTAAATCGCCGTGATAGCGGCACATCAATGCCTCCAGTCACCAGCGCACGCACAATCACATCATTAAAGAGAGACTTTGACGAAATTAACACACCTCCTCCGACAAAGGGAATCAGTCGCACTTCTTCAGACTTGGATCGAATCGGAAAATTGACGGTTAGAGCGAGTGCATTATCGTTTCGGCTACTGCCAAACACTGTAGTACCTCGAATCGACAACAAATCATTCAGGTCAGTTCTTGTCATCATTGCAAATCCACCTTCGCTTAACGCTGTGTCTTCACCACTTACTCCAATGTTGCCTCCAATACCAATGTGCCGCCGCAATCGGCGAGGTTGGGCTTGTTTAGCAGACGTTTCATTGGATGGTGTTGACGGCGAGGGTTGATCAGGATTGGGAGACGTTTGAGCATTTGTTCCAGTTTGTGGTATTGATTGAGCTTGAACTGCGCGATCGCCCAATGTCAGAATCAGAGTCATGCCCAGAAGCATCAGAAATGATCGAGCTGAAAAATGAGACATATTGGTTTCAATGAAGGATTGATACTCCCATGTCTAAAGACGATGGGATTCTTTAAAATGAACGGATTCGAGGAACTCATCTTCAGAAGTACATTAATGAAAGGGAAATTGTTTTTGCGCCATTCAGCGTAAATTTTGCCTTATTAAAAGACGGTCGTTCTCGTTTCTTAGTCATGTTCATAAATCCAATTCCTTCCTTGGGCCTTCCCATAAAATTGTTATCAATCTTGCCGTTTCCGTTCTCGTCGTGAAATGCCGAAATTGCATAATCTCCAGATGGAACATTTTTAAACTGAACTTTTATGGTTGAGGCAGTTGCCTTTGCTGTGACGTGCTGAAAAGATGCTTTATTAGAACATATTGGAAAGTCCTTGTCTTGTTGTTTCCAAAGGCAAACTACGACGTTCCCTTTTTGAGAACGCAGTTTACTCAAGTTGACCGTAACTGAGGATTGCTCTGCTGAGAATGACGGGCTAGTTAGGCTCAGAATAATACCTGTCAGCAGCAGACGCATCGACGTTTTCGTCTGAATGATGTTCATGTTCAAATCTCCTCTTGGTTTTTTTACGGCTCGGTTCACCGTTGCGATCTAAGTGATGAACTGCCTAAATTGCAAAAACTACACTGCTTAGTGTAGTTTACTAAACCGTTTAGTAAATTGCACTGCTTAGTGTAGTAAAATAGGTAAAAAGTGTCAATGTCTGCAACTATTACGGTTGTGCGATGTATTTTTTGTGTAATGAGTGATTTATCAGATGGAAGTGGTAAACCCCAAAAGCTGCCGAAACACAAAGCGGTTGATAAAGCTGGAGTGATCTTGGCAGGGGCAATGCAAGAGTTCATGACCTGCGGCTATGCGGCTGCCAGCATGGATCGGATTGCCGTTGCGGCTGGAGTCTCTAAACCCACTCTCTACAGCTATTTTCGAGATAAAGCAGGTCTGTTTGCTGCCTTGATTCAGCAGGTGACTCAAGGCAGTCGCAAGAGCAGATTGTTAGAAAATGATCAGTTTCTCCAGTTACCATTGCGTGACAGCCTCAAGCAAATAGCGACAGTCTCGCTGGACAAATTCTCTGGTAAACAACCTCTTTTTACTCTAATTCGCTTAATTATTGGAGAGTCTGAGCGATTTCCTGCTCTGGCGCAGACCTTTGTTCGGAATGTTGAAAAACCGATGCTAGAAGAGCTGAGTTATCTATTTGCCAATCATCCTGATCTCAAAGCAAGCGATCCAGAGGTGCTTGCAAGATGTTTTCACGGTAGCATTGTGCATTACATTATTCTTCAGGAGATTTTGCACGGTCGAGACATTTTACCCCTGGAACGCGATCGCTTTATCAATGACTTAATTGATTTGATCGTCGGGGAGCGATCAGATTCTCCCAATCACTTCGCAAACCCTTCCAACCACTAACCACTAACCACTAACCATTCCTGAATTCCCTCAATTAGTTGATCGATTTCCAACTCAAGTGTAAAGTAGTGGATGCAAGCACGTATACAAGTCGGATCAGCAATTGTACGAGTGAATATTTTTTGGGATTGTAAAAACTCTACTAGTTGTCGATGGGCTTGGGAAGTATTTTGGCTAAGTTGAAATGAGACTAAACCACCTTCAGGAGGTGAAGTTCGCAAGGGAATCACATCAGGTAAAGCTGCTAGGCATCGCCACAGGTATTGACTGTGATGGCAAATTTGCTGATAGCGTTCCTCTGCTGTTCCCCATTGTTGATGAATGGCGATCGCTTCTCTCAAGCCTGCGTAAAGGGGATAATTAGAAGTAGCCACTTCATAACGTTTTCCGTCTGGATGCCAATCTACAAATTTACCTTGACTGTTGGTGATAATGCTACGCCAACCTATAAATGTCGGTTTTAAGCTATCTCTGACTTCTGGTCGCACGTATAAACCGCCCACACCACCAGGCCCACACAACCACTTGTGACCAGTAAAAGCATAAAAGTCTACCTCTAATTCGGTCAAATTCAATGGCATTGAACCAACAGACTGAGCAGCGTCTACTAAAACTCTAGTTTGATTATCTATACATAGCTTAGATATTTTGTCAAGAGGTAAAATTTGGCCTGTATTCCAGAGTATATGACTCAAAACAACCAAACGGGTATTTGGGCGTAAGTGTTGGTCAATGACTGCGACTGGATCACCTTCGTTTAAAGTTGCCATCAACGGACAGGTGGTAACTTGAACCGCAAATCTGCGCCCGATTTCTTCGGCTATGGCCACAATACCGGGGTGTTCGCAGTCAGTTAATAACAGGTGATCTCCTGAGTTCCAGTCGATACCCCACATAGCAATATTGCAACCAACAGTCACATCCTCAGTAATTGTGATCGTTTCGGGAAGTACATGTAACTCAGAAGCGATCGCGATTTTAATAGCTTTCGTTTCCTCATCAATCCACTTACCCACCTCAGTACCAAAAGGCCCAATTTCCTGTATATAAGCTTGGGCTTTAGTAATCGCATCCATCACCACTTGTGGCATTGGACCTTGACCACCATAGTTAAAATAAGTTTTATTCTCTAAAGCTGGAAACTGCTGTCTATAAAAATGCAATTTGTTCATAGTGATTGGTGATTGGTCATTTGTCATTGTCCGCCGTGTCACCGAATGCGAGTGCGTCTCCGTTAGGAGAATCCCCGATCTCTGGCAAACTTAACACCCAGAAATTGTGTAGAATTTCTGGGTGTTATACATTAGTCTGTTAAGTTATATTATGTTCTCACAAGCTGATTTTATCCAATACGCCCAATGGTCAGGTATTACCACTTTGGTATTTGCGGTGTTGACAGCCTTGGGTTTTATTTTCAAATGGGGCCTGCGCTTTCGGCTAGTAGGTTCGACGGGCTTTATGTTGGTGTTGACGGCTGGTTTATTTACCCTCTCCCTAGCCCCTTTGACACGTACAGTTATTTCGGGAGCAGTGCGGTACCATTTGGTTTATGACAATGGCTCAACGCAAACCGTAATTGCCATTTCTCCTCAAATTAGTCCCACTCAATTAGAAGCAACTTTGCGCCAAGCAGCCAATGATTTATATTCCTATGGTCGCTTGGGTAGACCTGGTGACAACCAGCTAACTATTCGCGCTCGTACTATTGTCCATCCCGAAGCGGGAGTTTCAGTACCACTTTATTTGGGTCAAGCCAAGCGATCGCTTGCTAGTCGTGAAGATTCGCAAATGGCAATTGACATTTACCAAGATCAATTTGCCCAACTACCAAAATCCAACACCTCATCATAAAACAAGTGAACTACCTACACTGACTTGGAGTACCAAGTACAGTGTTGGCTTCCAATTTCACAGAAGATTGCCGCATCTTGGATTTGCGTCCGCGAATTGGTCTTACATCCTCTCCATTGGCATTAGCCTCCCCCGTCCCAGAGGAGGACAGCATTCTGATACCTTCCGCTCTAATATTCATTGCAGCATTACCATCCCTATCGTGATGAGTACCGCAACTAGGGCAAGTCCAATTCCTTACATCTAGCGGTAACTCAGATATTTGGTAATGACAATTAGAGCAGAGTTTTGAACTGGGGAACCATCGATTTATTTCTATCAAATTTCCGCCACTACGTTCTAGCTTGTAGCTCAGGAAATTTACGAAGGTTCCCCATCCTGTATCAGAGATTGCTTTTGCTAGTTTGTGGTTACGAACCATGCCCTTGACGTTTAGATTTTCGACTACTACGACTTGATTGTTGTCAACTATCTTTCTAGACAGTTTATGTAGATAGTCTTGGCGGACATTGCTAACCTGTTCGTATACTAAGCAGACAATCTTGTTAGCCTTTTTACGACGATTACTACCTTTGTTTTTTCGTGCAGCAATACGTTGTTTTACAGCTAGTTTTTTCTCGTATTTGGATAGGTGTTTTGGGTTGGGATATTTGGACGTTTTCTCACCATCATAGGTAATCGCAAAATCCTTGATTCCTAAGTCAATTCCAATCACTTTACCCTCACCAGTAGATGCGGGATAATCACCGTCATATTCTATCAAAACAGAAGCGTAGTATTTACCTGTTGGGCATTTACTAACAGTTACAGTTTTGATTACCCCGTCGAGTGGTCGGTGGATTTTGGCTTTTACCGCACCCAGTTTACCGGGAAACCTCAAAGTTTCATCAACCTGCTTTACTTTTTGGGGATACTGAATTGACTGGCGATGATGCTTTGATTTGAATCTTGGATATTTTGCCCTACCTTCAAAAAAGTTTTGATACGCACGACTAAGATTGAGACTCACAGATTGCAAAACCTGAGAATAACAATCACCTAGCCACTCTGTATCTTTTTCTTTTTTGAGTTTTGGCAACAAAGAATTTAGACCAGATTGAGACAAGCCTTTGCCAGTTGCTTTATAGGTTTCGATACATTGATTTAACCCATAGTTCCACCACCAACGCGCACATCCAAAGTGTTGCGCTAACACCTGGATTTGCTCTTCAGTGGGGTATATTCTGACTTTTACAGCTTGTCGCTTCATCTCAACTTCTCCAAACATCGACCTCTTACTATTATATACATATTCTAGTAACAACATTCCGGAAATATTTGGCTACTCCTCATGCATCTTTTCCCTGTTTCCCCTACGGGAAAAGTTACCCAAAGATGCAATCGTCGTAGCCCACCAGAGCAATCCCACCACTGATTGAGTACAATTCAGTGGGGGACTTACGGTGAACTAGGTTAAAAATTGGGGATCAGGGATCACGGATCAGGGACAAGGAGAATTCTTAACAACCACCAACCACCAACCACCAACCACCAACCACCAACCACCAACCACCAACCACCAACCACCAGTTACATCTATTGCGGAATTTGGCTTAAAGTAAGCCAAGTAACTTCATCAATAATTCCGGTATCAGGGAGATTATTACGCATTTGCCAGCTCTGTAGGGCTGACTCTGTAACTAGTCCAAACTCACCATCAACGTATCCTACATAGTCTCGTGTAGATTTTAGAACACGTTGTACTCTCATCACCAATTCTCCCTGACTGCCTTTTTTCAATTTCGGCAAATTTACTGGTCCACCTTTGTACAATGCTTGCCAGGTCTCATCTCTAACAATCCCATCTTCTTCCTGAAAAACTTGGCGCTGAAAATTTTTGACGCTTTCGTGTGTTATTTTTGCAAAAATACCATCCTGTTTCTCGTTATAAATACCCAAGTTAGTTAACAGACGTTGTAGCTCTAGCACTGCTGGACCATAAGAACCTAATTGCAGCTTTGGTTGGTTGAAATCAGACTTTGTTACTTCTCGGATGCTGTCGCCGCTATCACTTATAAATTCCATATTACATATTCCTACTCCTTAAGAGCGGTCTTTATTACAGTGTAATAGCATCACTCAGGTGAGGTACTTCAAATAGGGAGCATCTCAAATGTTCAACCACTTCTACCAGTTATAGATAGTCCTTCCACAATCAGAGAAGGGGTATAACACGAACCATTCCAATCAGCGTCGCCGCCTAGTTTAGCTATTTGTTTGAGTGCATTATAAACATTACCTGCCACCATCGTATCTTTCACACGTCCTACCACCTGACCATTTTGGACACGATAGCCTAAATCTACGTTGATAGAAAAATCACCAGAAATGCCACTACCACCACCTAACATTTGATCCACAATTAAACCATCATCCATTAATTTAATTAATTCTTGTAGCGATCCCGAACCAGGTTGGATGAGGAAATTAAATAAGCCGGGGGTAGGATAACTACCCAAACCAGGACGAAAACCATTACCGGTGGAAAAACTATCAAGTTGACTTGCGGTAGTGCGATCGCAGTAAAAATTTTGTAGTTCTCCGTTTTTGATAAACACCATAGGCTGAGTCGGAGTACCTTCATCATCAAAAGGGCAACTGTAGGGTCCTGCTTCGGGATCTTGGTAAAGGGTAAGGGAAGGAAAAACAACTAACTTACCAACGCGTTCTGCCCAAGGAGAAGCACCTTCCAAAACGCGTTTGGCATTTAACGCAGCTTGCACAGTCCCCCAAAGCATATCAGCCGCTTTAGAAGTGAACAGAACTGGGACACGACCATGAGGTGGTGGAACGTTTTCTTTTGTCCAATCCAGATGCTGTAAAATTTGGTGAGCAACTTTTTTCGGTTGGAGGTTGTCACGTTCGGTTTCACCATCGGAAACACTTAAAATATCGTCTCCCCGGACCCATTCAGCCGAAATATAGCAACTGAGAGTAGTGTCGTTGTAGTAACAATCGAGACCTTTAGTGTTTACAAGTCTAGTAGTTTCCATATCACATTCCCAGTCGCCGTTGCAAAGAACTTCTGGGTAAACATCACGAATCAGGGCGATTGTTTCTTTACCCCACTCCACTAATTTTCCTACTGATACATCTTGCCCTAAGTCAGGGTAAGAGGGCTGGAAGTTATTGCCTAACTCCAAGGTTTCCGGTTGATTTAGTTGACTCAAAGACAAGGCACGTTCTACTAAAGCTTGTGGTTCCACAATCCCGTAGGCTACTGCCAGTCCCGGACGTCCATTAGACCATATCCTTAGTGCTGTACCCTCAGCTTGGCTAGTTTCTAGCTGCTTGAGACGGTTTGCTTCAAAAAATACCGGTCGAGAAAGCGATCGCGACTGATAAACTTCAGCAGCTTCTGCCCCGGCTTTCAAGGCTAGTTCCAGCAATTGTTCTGCTAGTGTATCTTTTGGTAACTTTTTAGACACCATGTTTTGTACTGGCAGTGCGAAATGAGGAGTAAACAATGAAAAATTCAAAATTTAGGAAGAGCGTGTGAAAGTGTGGAGGTGAGGGATTTGACATGGTTAACAACCAACAACTATTCACCTTAAGACAGATTGATCTCACACAACAGCCAAAATCCTGCAAAAGATTCGGATTGGGGACCAGACTGCACTCCGATAAAATGCACTCCATTGGTTTTTTGCTTGGCTTGTTCAAAATTTCTTGCTTCTGCCAGAATTTGAGGTTTTTTGAGATTCGCTAGAATCCAACTTTCTGTTGCACCAGTTTCTAAAAGCAATCTTCCTGCTTGTGGAGTGTCGTCAAATCTCAACCAAGCTAAATCTAATCCAGACATCCACCCTGCTAGAGGTAAGGCTCTTGGTGAGAAAATCAAGATGCCAGGAATGTTAGTTTCAACAGGAATTTGTGCTAATTCCAAGGGGAATCCTTCGCCAAAGTCAATTTCCCACTCAGGCATATCAAACAATTCTGATGCTGGTAAAGTCACAAATCCCCATTGCTGCCATTCCAAAGCATCTGGTAAGCGTTGAGGTAAAGGTGCTTCTAAACGTACTGAGGGATTTACTCCACCTTGATAAGCTGGTTCTTGTGGATATACTTCTTCCATTCGCTGCTGCAACCATTGATTAAGTATCAAAGTCCGTCGGCTTGGCTGCGCTGGAATACCAATATCACCACAAGCTTTGGTAATCATATTATTCATTTGGCGACGGAAAAAGCGGATTTTAATCGGTGCTTCTCCTGCTTTATCTATTGCTTCCTGCAAAGCGGTTCGCAGCCATACAGAGTTTACCTGGTTACTGGGGCAATACTGAGCATAGCGAAACAAAGAATCAATTTTGGTGCGCGTATCTAAGGGAGTTTCGCACACTAGAACTTCCCAAACTTTTTTCTGATTTTCGTCCAAAATTGGACGGGAGTAAAAATCAAGTTCCCAAATACTGCCCATGTGATGCCGTTAAAATTTGGCTACTTTTTTCTATATCTTCATCATACGAGCCTATGTGTAGCGTCGGGGCAAAGCTTAGGATGTTGTTAGCCAATAAAGAACTCGATAGTAACCATACATAAATAAAAATTATCTAAATATTTATTAAAATTTGCTATTTTATAAACAATCCATTTATTGAGTGTCCTAGGCTTCCTGTAGAGGCTTAGGATTTTTTTTGATTATCTTAGTCATTGATTATGTGGGATAATTCGCTTATAGTAAGCCCATTTCTTGCAATCCTTGCCGCAATCGCTGTGCTTCTTGGGGATTATTTTTTTCATGTAAAGCGATCGCTCTACCAAAGGCAGCTAAACTAGCCTGTAAATTACCGACTTTGAGTAGTACAACGCCTAGATTTTGATATGCGTCTGCGTAGTTAGGATTGATCCGAATTGCTTTTTGATAGCAGGTGATCGCATCTGTGTATAAACCCATTGCTTTGAGAGTCATACCCAAATTGTAATGACCTGTGGCAAAATTAGGGTCAATCCTCAAAGTACTTTCATAAGCAATCTTGGCATTATTTAAATCTCCAGCTGTTTTGAGTAAATTACCCAAATTGTTGTAAGCACCTAGTTTAAGTATGGGGTAAATAGGTAATTTAATGGCTGCTTGATAATGAGCAGCAGCCTGTTTTATATTTTGTAATCGGCTGTAGGCAATGCCTAAATGATAGTAAAGTTCATACAAAATATCATAATTGTCTTCTGCGGTAGTCACTCCTCTTGCTAATAATTCCACACCTTGGGAAATTTTCCCAGTTTCGACATACAATGCCCCTAGCTTACTGCAAACATAGGGATCATCAGGATGAGTTGTTAAGAACTCTTCCATCGCGGCTTGTGCTTTAGCATATTTGTTATTTTGGTTAATGGCATCTTTTTCATAACCAGAATGCAGAATTGCCACACCTTGTAAATAACCTACTTGCCATTGTGGCTCTTGGGATAATATTTTGGTGACGCTATCATCAACTAAAGCATGGTAAGGGCGGGAAAAATAGATATCTGGATGATTACGAAATAAACGAGAAACTAAGGAATAGGGAGATTGTACCGCCCCGACTTCTTGACGAACTAGATTAATCAGTAAATATTCTTCTCTATAGATCGCCTCTTGCAACTGGGGTACAACTTTCTGTGTGAGACTTTCATCTGCATCTAAAACTAGAACCCAATCACCTGTAACATATTTTAAGGCTGCATTCCGGGCTGTACTGAAATCATTGCACCATTGAAACTCATGCACCTTTGCACCAAATTTCTGAGCTATATGCACGGTGCGATCGCTCGAACCTGTATCTAATACAATTATTTCATCTACCACATTTTTGACGCTGCCCAGGCATTTGGGAAGTGCTTTTTCTTCGTCTTTGACAATCATGCACAGACTGAGCTTCATTCTGAACCTTTCACCCCATAAGACTATTCCTTTGTTAATTATTGAGTTGTACTGTTTATTTTTAAGAGAGAATCCCAATCTTGAATTGCTTCTTCAGACCACATCCAATTGTTAGCCAATTTATTTTTTTGAAAACTAATAGGATCATCTTTGATAACCATTTGCCGCAGTTTTACTGCTTCGCTAATATATTGATCTCGTTTAGAATCTGGCTGATTACGTGCGGATTTGTATAATCCAATAGCTAACCCTGCGTAAGCCGTTAAAGCATCCTGAGTTTCTTGTCCGGGTTTGGCTACGACATTACTGACTGATGCGTTCTGTTTAACAGCTGCATTCAATGCTTTAAACCAAGAGTCGTTAGCACGATTGACATTGCCTTCTGTGTAGTAAGCAAAACCTAAAGCATTAGAATATAAAAAGGAATTTGGTTCTGTTTTCACGGCATTTTCCCAAAACCTACGGGCATCATCGACACTATATCTAGTGTCTTTGATTTGAGCAAACTGCCATGCTAGCCGTCCTTTCAAAAAGTTGACAAAAGAATTATCTAACTTATCGGCAGGAATAAGCTCAAGGGCTGTTTTCGCATTATCTAGAGCATTACGATCAAGAAGTGCTTCTACAGCTAATAGTCCATTTTGTAAGTCACCATTGCTGAGTTTATCAGTAGCATAAGCGGTGACAATTCCGGTTGCCTCTGTTTTGAGATTAATCGGTGACAGACTGGGACTTTTAGATTGTGTGGGAATCCCTGGTATATCAGATAGAGTAGGAGTTTGTTGATTTTGTCGCCACCAATTTATGCCTACAAATACTGCGATCGCACTCGCCCCGACAACACTCACTATGGATAACAATTGGCGTCTAGCACGTCGTCTATAGGCAGCTTTCTGAGATGGAGTAATGTGAGAAGAAACAAAAGTGCTTTGCCAATCTGCATCTGTACCTAAATAGTCATCAACAACTTCTTCATCCCTTGCTGGCCCAATTTGTCTATTTGGGGCTATTTGTGGTTCAAATTCTCCCCATGAAGCATCTATATCTTCATTATCATCAATATTATTTTCATGCTCTTCTTCATCTTGCCCTATGAGTTTAGCTGTCATCGAAGTTTGCTCGTTAGCATCTGTTTGACTGCCTAATTCACTAAATATATCAGCAACGAAATTAGAATCTTGAGCATAGGTTGAATCATCATACTCAATTTCATCTACCAAATCGCCCCAAGTTTCTTCACCGAGCCAGTCTACTTCCGAAGATTCTTGTGTCAGATCGGAAGGTATCATATTATCAATCGGCAAAGATAGACTGCTACTCTCTGCTGTGGCTGAGTATAAAGCTGGTGTCCCATCTACAGCCTGATCATAATCGTTGAGCAATTTTGTAGTTATGGGTACATCAATTTCTGGTCCAAGATAACCATTAAAATCTTTGTCAAGATACAAAATAGGCAATGCCCAATACATCTGATGTGATCCATAGGCAGAAATTAAGCCTTGTCGTACTCGACTCACACACAGATCCACAGGATATCCCTGAGCAAGGTTGCGGTAGAATAACTGCGTCAATGTCAGTGCTACTTCATCAGGAATACGTTCTGACATTGCTAGAACGCTCCTGATACCCCGCTTCACTAAGCTTTCGGTAAGATTGCGTTCACCGGTTTCTTGTGTGGAATCAGAAGTAGCTGCATATGCTCCTAAGCAGGAATTAAACACTGCCATTTGAATATTATTGTTGACGAGTAAGCCTGCTAAGTCGTCTCCACTCAGTGTTTCCGTCAGGCCTGTTCGATTACTAACAAGATAAATTTCGCCGCCATTGGAGCCTAAGTTACTATGACCGGAGTAGTGCAGGATGTGATACCGTCTTTGTTCAAGGACTTGTGTTAATTCCTCTCTACTTGGTTGTTCTAACAAAGTTAATTCAATCCCTGGCAAATAAGCCCCAGTTTCCGAGGAGCGTGGTGATTGACGATGTAGTTCTGCTTGTAGTTCTTCGGCTTCTTGTTTCAGGAAATTTAAACGGGTTCGGTCATTAGGAGAAGCAATGATCATCAATACTCTGATACCACCTTCTTCTGGCGGGGTCAGCAGATTTGATGGGAGACGAGATCCGGCACTAATTCCAGATTGGAAGCGAGAAAAGGCAATGTACGGCCCCGTAGCTATGGGGCGATCGCCTGCGTGCATCACTTCCCAAGGTAAACGTGCCAACCGATTATCTTTTAAGCCTAAACGCAACCGCAACACACCTTGGCGATTCTGGGCGATACCTTGAGCAGCCATCCAACTATCTCTAAGGGTGCCTTTAAACAATTTCTCGTAAAAGTCCCGACCTAATGCTGCTAAGTTAACAGAGTTTCTGGCGATCGCGTCTCCCTGTAACACTAACTTCAATGGATCATTCATCAAATGCCCAGCAGCTGTCAACCAATCAGCTACAGGCCAAGTCACCAGTTCTTCTGCCAAAGGCACTCCCTGCGCGACTCTTTCCGTCCGCACCAAGTAGTCGTTTTGCCCTACAGGGGTTACGGAAATTTGAAATTCCTGGGTCACAATTTCTCCTGTTTGCCTCCTAGTGATCCGGTTTGACACGCGATTCATTTTCAAGAAAATGAATCGCTGTTTCTGATACATTAAGATGCATCTTGCAACTAAGATGTTTCTGATTGCAGCTGTTTTGCTGCTTTTGCAACTTCTACAACTTTAATCCGGATTTTGTCGGCTGTGCCTAGAACATTTTTATTGGTAGATGCACCTTGATCTTTAACTCCCCTGTTTGGCTAATACACACTGGGGAGTTTTTCTATCTTTACCAGAAAAATCTCCCTTATGCACCAAAAATTTACCCTTACTTTTCAAAATGAGCTTTACCTTTGCTTTTTATTCCTTATTCCTGTGAAATTCTAGATTTTGTGGCATCAGTCGGGAAAGAGGAAAGGGTGAAAGGAATAGAATTTTCTTTTTTCCCTGAACATGTATCCCAACTAACGGTAATTGGTACTTTTACAAGAGCTTTATTTGTCGGTTAATGCTAGGTCTAACCCCTCCTTAACCAGAGAAGTGGTTTATACCAGATGTACTGAAACGTCTGGTATAGCTTACGGAATTGCGAAATTTTTCGCCACTTACCGTAAAAAGCTGGAAAATTTATCCTGATAACAATCTTGACAATCAGAATACTGAATTAGTAGATATACCCTGGTCACTCTGTTTCCCTAGTTGGCTATCAAGCACTAGGGGTTTTTATTTTTTACACTAAGTTTTTGCCATATTAATGCTTTTGCTTTCAAACAAATGATTGGTAGATGATTGGTAGATGATTGGTAGATGATTGGTAGATGATTGGTAGATGATTGGTAGATGATTGGTAGATGATTGGTAGATGAACTCTGATAACTCACTCCCCTTGTTGTTAATTGGCTACTGAGGGATTTTATGTTGTTTTTCATAGCTATTTAATCCCATTTTCGCAAATTTATCCGGAACATGCTGGTTTGTCTGAGAACATATTAGTGGTAGATGCACCCTGATAACAAACTCCCCTTGATAGCTGTCGGCTACTAGGGGATTTTTTTGTGCAAAAACAAACATGCAGCCAAAATTCTGCACAAATTCATCCGGAGCATACTGGTTTGTCTGAGAACATATTAGTGGTAGATGCACCCTGATAACAAACTCCCCTTGATAGCTGTCGGCTACTAGGGGATTTTTTTTGTGCAAAAACAAACATGTAGCCAAAATTTTGCACAAATTTATCCGGAGCATCCTGGTTTGTCTGAGAACATATTAGTGGTAGATGCACCCTGATAACAAACTCCCCTTGATAACTGTCGGTTACTAGGGGATTTTTTTGTGCAAAAACAAACATGTAGCCAAAATTTTGCACAAATTTATCCGGAGCATCCTGGTTTGTCTGAGAACATATTAGTGGTAGATGCACCCTGATAACAAACTCCCCTGGATAGCTGTCGGTTACTAGGGGATTTTTTTATGAGAAAAACACATAATAACGCATCTTTGCAAAAACTGCTCAGATGTATTAAAAGTTTATTGTTTGTTTGCACTTCCAATACATTTTTGTGTTTGTTAGTTGCAAACGAATTTATCTTATCATTTTTATAGTTAGCCACATAGTTAATTGACTCTGCGAAATTCCGTTGACCAAAATTATGCTATAGCAAATCGTGTAGGAGTTGTGAAGCGTAGACCTGACTTTTCACGTCATGTGAAAAACCAACGTGGAACCTAACCCCCTAGCCCTGTTCCCTCGTAGGAAAGGGGGAAAATCAAAGCCTCTCCTCTCGTAGGCTACGGTGGACACACAAGTCTTATAACCTTGTCTTATAAAGTTTTGATCCCCCCTAACCCTCGCGCTGGCGCGCCGCTCCGCTAGAAAAAAGGGGGTAACTGTAAAAAAGTCCCCCTTATTAAGGCAGGGCTGTTTCCTTCCCTTAAAAGCTCATAATGTCAAGGCTCATTAAGTGCTCGCGCTCCTTATTTGCTGGAAAAAATTTGAATTTTCTGGGTCGAAATTTAAATTTTCCATCACTTATCCCTCAAAAATCATCGCCAATGATATTGACAAATTCCTCTGCTTATCGAATGAAACAGCCCTGCTTATTAAGGGGGATTTAGGGGTATCAAACCACATCTTGCATCCAGCACAGAGATGTGTATACACCGTAGCCTCTCGTAGGAGAGAAGTTTTCCAGATAAAAGTGAAAAGTCAGGGCTTAGACGCGTAGGCGGATACTTACCAAAGCCCGTCTACATAAGCCGTTGATAACTTGGTGTATTTATGTTATCTGTTATGCCTGTTAGGACGTATGAGCTTTTCCAAAAATAATGAGAAATTTGTAAAATAAATAACTGCCTCAATTATTCTAGCGCACTCCTATGCAAACGCTGCTCAATAACCGCTATCAAGTCATTCAAACTCTTGGCGGTGGTGGATTTGGGGAAACATTCTTAGCAGAAGATACACAAATGCCCTCCCGCCGTCGCTGTGTGATTAAGCAACTAAAACCGATTCAAGATAATCCCCAAGTCTACCAGTTAGTACAACAGCGTTTTCAACGAGAAGCAGCAATTTTAGAGGAACTGGGCGATGGTAGTGATCAGATACCTCGGTTGTATGCATACTTTTCGGAAAATGGACAATTTTATTTAGTTCAAGAGTATATTCAAGGACAAACTCTCACAGCCAAAATGCAACAGCAGGGGTTGATGGGTGAGAGTACAGTTAAGGAAATCCTCACCAGTATTTTACCAGTTCTTGATTATGTCCACAGCAAAGGTATTGTTCATCGGGATATCAAGCCAGATAATATCTTGATTCGTTATGCAGATAGCAAACCGATATTAATTGACTTTGGTGCGGTTAAAGAAACAGTTGGAACAGTAATGACACCTTCCGGGAATTCCACCAGATCTATTGTAATTGGTACACCGGGGTTTATGCCTAGCGAACAAACTATCGGACGCCCGATGTTTGCTAGCGATATATATAGTTTAGGTTTAACAGCAATTTATTTACTTACAGGCAAAATACCGCAAGAATTGGGAACTGATCCAGCTACAGGTGGGGTGTTTTGGCGACAACATGCTTTAAATATAACTCCAACTTTTGCAGCCATCTTAGATAAAGCAATTCAATTCCACGCTAGCGATCGCTTTGTCAGCGCTCAAGAAATGTTGCAAGCCTTATATACAGGTACTGCACAATTTCCGCCTACTGTTCCCTATACGCCTCCGACTGCACCTTACCAACCAACACCAGTAGTAACAGCACCACCATCTCCACAGACACCACAAAATACAGTCGCTGTCAGCCCAGTTAATTCATATCAACCTTCCATCAATCAAAATACTGGTGGTGGAAACAGAGGAATATTAATTGGCAGCATTGTTGGTGGTTTAATTGGTGCATCTGTAATTATTGGTTTGGCTCTTAGTAATAGACAACAACCCCAACCTATTACTCAACAACCTATTACTCAACAACCTACTACTCAACAACCTACTACTTCACCAAGCGAACCAACCACAGCATCAGTAGAACCTCAAGAACAATCACCTACAACCTCAAAACCAACCTCAAAAACAACACCAACACAAAAATCAAACTTTCCCATCACTTCCGGATCTTCCTCAGAAACTGTAGAACCAGAGGAAAATGTATCAACTGAAACACCAGACAACAACACTACTGAACCACTGGCTAGCCAAACGCCTACCCCTGAAGAAACTACAGTAACAAACCCAGAAAATATTCGCTCATCTCCAGAAGAATTTGTACAAAATTATTACGCAACCATCAACCAAGGACAATATCAAACAGCCTGGGATCAGTTATCTCCTAACTATCAAAATAATAAACGTCTTCACCCTAATGGTTATCTTTCCTACATTGACTGGTGGGGAGGTAAAGTTCAACAGGTAGAAGTTGAACAAGTGAGCTTAGTAGAAAATAATACAGAAACAGCAACTGTATCTGCTCAACTAAAATATGTACTGAAAACTGGCCAAGAAACATCCAGTTCTGTTAACTTTTCTCTGTTATGGGACGCTGAACATAATCAGTGGGTAATTGCAGATACTAAGTAGAAAAGAGGGATAATTGGTAATTGGTAATTGGTAATTGGTAATTGGTAATTGGTAATTGGTAATTGGTAATTGGTAATTGGTAATTGGTAATTGGTAATTGGTAATTGGTAATTGGTAATTGGTAATTGGTAATTGGTAATTGGTAATTGGTAATTGGTAATTGGTAATTGGTAATTGGTAATTGGTAATTGGTAATTGGTAATTGGTAATTGGTAATTGGTAATTGGTAATTGGTAATTGGTAATTAGCCCATTACCTTAACAGTTATTAGTCATCAATTTGGGAAAAGCAAAGCTTCAACGGCGAAATCGGCGGATTTGAGTGTAACATTGCTTGGCGATTTCGATAATTTATAGATTTGATTTATATCCTGTTAGCTTCCCCCAAGCTAACCAAGTTTGACCAATTGTACCAGCTTCGTAGTCGTTTGGTGTTTGAGTTTGATTGTGTGTTTGAGAAATTCTGGCTTGGATTTCTGCTTTTAATTTGTAGAAAGGTTGATCTTTAATATCTTGTGGTTGATCATCAGGTTTCGCATCAGCGTTTAATTTCCCGGAATAATCAACTAAAAGACCATAGGTAAGCTGCTACGCAGCTAAATTGAATAAATTGCGTTACCTTTATTTTTAATCTTACGATCCCAGTGAATAATAAGTCCTCCTTGGTTAAGAAGTTGATTTAATAATTCTTCTAACTGGTCTACAGATTCAAATAACCTATGAGCTATATATTCTTTAGCTGAGTGCCAAACTAATTCAATTAAATTATAATCTGGGCTATATGGTGGTAAGAATTCCAAAATAATATTTGGCATTTCCTTTTCAATTTTTTCTAAAATATCTTTTCTTTTATGAAAGCTAGCATTATCTAAAATAATCACTATTTTAGCTGCACTCTCATTGAATAATTCAATTTCATTTCCTTGCTCTACCCATTCTTGCAAAATAAATTTATACAATCATAGTAAGCTGTTCATAAAAGACATCCGCATCTCCTTTTTTGATGACAAAATTTATTCTTTTTTTATCGTGATAACGTAAGCCTCCCATGATATTCACTCTTCCTCTTCTTCTTTGTCCCGTTACTTTCTTTCTGTAGCCTTTTCTTCCCCATGTTTTTCTTCTGATCACCCTCAAACTAAATCCGCTTTCATCCCAAAACCATATCTGTAAACGATTTGGTTCTGTTTTAGTTATTCTTAAATATTCTGATAATTTTTCTTTAAATAATTTTCGCTTTTCCGGATTTTGCTTGTCCTCCAGGCTATATTTTGCCCAAAGGTAAACGTACTTTTTTCTTCCCAATATTCTCCTTACTTGAGAGCCGCTTAACTTGATTCCTGTTACCTTTTCGAGATATGTTGCTAATCGGGCAGATGTCCATCGACCAAAATCATACCCATATTCTGCCGGTTCTTTATCAACTATTTCTAATAATAAATCCTCGTATTCTTTAGTTGCTTTATGAAAATTGCCTTCTCTTCTCCCATCTAAAAGACTGTCTAAGTTATCTGGTTCTCCATGAACTGCCCAGTATGCTACCGTTCCGTATGCAATATTTAAAAAATCACTAATCTCTTGATATATTTTTCCATCATTCATCAATAATAAAATTAAAATTTTTTCTCTTACATAAGAGTTATCATGTTCTTTGAGTGCTTTTAGTAGTCGTTCTCTCTGGTCTTGAGAAAGATGATTTTTTGCTGGCATACCTGGCTGGCGATCGCATCCGTTACTGATTAAAGTATTATACAATCAAGCTGCGTAGCAGCTTATTGATTGAGATTAAGATTGCAGAAGATTTTTGTGGTGAATTTATTAACTCTCTAAATACTTCTAACCCGTGTCGTCGCCATTGTTTTGCTTCGTCGTCTTTGTTTAAACCAAATAAGACGCGAATTAAATCTCGCACTAATTTTAAATGCAATTCCGGGAAAGCTTTTTGAGTGAGAGTGATTAAAGCTTGGCGATACTCGTTTTCTGCGTCGCGCCAGTATTTACGGTAATTTGGTTTTCCCACACCTTGGAAATAGTGAGCTTTTCCTATAGCTTGATGCAACATTCCCCAATCTTCGGGGTGAGTGTGTTGCTGACAATATTTCAATCCTTCGTGATAGCTGGCTAATTCACCATCATAACCGCGTTGGTTGAGGGCTCGGTTTTGGATGGTAATTGCACTGATTGTACTGGGGAAAGGATTGTAACTAAATGATTTTCCGGCTACAACGCCTCGGTTTAACCAAGCTTGGTGGTCGTCAGGTTTAATTTCAAGGGCTTTGTCCCAGGATGCGATCGCCTCTTGGTTGCGTCCCAAATAACGCAGCGCAACGCCTCGGTTTAACCAAGCTTGGTGGTCGTCAGGTTTAATTTCAAGGGCTTTGTCCCAGGATGCGATCGCCTCTTGGTTGCGTCCCAAATAACGCAGCGCAACGCCTCGGTTTAACCAAGCTTGGTGGTCGTCAGGTTTAATTTCAAGGGCTTTATCATAGGATGCGATCGCCTCTTGGTTGCGTCCCAAATTAGGATGCGATCGCCTCTTGGTTGCGTCCCAAATTAACCAGCGCAACCCCCCGGTTGTTCCAAGCTTCGTCTTTGTCAGGTTTAATTTCAAGGGCTTTATCATAGGATGCGATCGCCTCTTGGTTGCGTCCCAAATAACCCAGCGCATTCCCCCGGTTGTACCAAGCTTGGTCTTTATCAGGTTTAATTTCCACAGCTTTGTCGTAGGATGCGATCGCATCTTCGTAGTGTCCCAAATTATAAAGCTGATTAGCTTTCTCAATCCATACTTCAGCAGCATCTATAGTCCGTTGACTGACAGTACTGATTTGAGTTATTAATTCTGGAATAATTGTTTTTGGCTTATTTGTTTCAATTTCTAAATTTTGAAAAAATGATTGGATAGCATTATCTTGTTGCAACATTGTTAACAACTTATCTAATTCTGATGTTGTTTCCCCCTCTCCCTCTTCTTCCTTCGCGTCCCAATACGGTTCGGTTAAGAATTTTTCGTCATAATTTTGGTCTGTAGAGACGCGCCATGGCGCGTCTCTACATGGTTTAAATGTCAATAGATTTGTCTTATCCGAGCAGTATTGCTTCGCGTCCTTCGCGCCTACCCTTCGGTAAGCCGCTACCTGCGGCTCTCTCCTCAACAACTGCATCCCAATCTCACACCCAACGCACCCAACTCCCCAACACCCAACGCACCCAACTGCACCATCCGTTGTGCTAATTCATCGTGCCGTGTTTCAGAAGCTAATAACCCGTAACCAAAACCCCGTAACCACGCTACCAAAGCAGCTTCACTGATTTTATCCCCATCCCAAAAAACCCTGACATTCCCTCGACTCCAGCTTTCATTCACCTCTTCCAATAACTGAAGAAACAAAGATTCATATTCTGCATCTGTTGGTTGTTGCGGTGGTTTTGGTTTTTCGGACACAACAGGAACAACCCGCCTTCTATGAAATAGGCGCTGGATTAACCTTTTGAAATACTGCCAAAGCCGCTTAAGCATCTCCTGCCCTGTGCATAAATATTACTTTATATTATAGTAATTTCACTGAATCACTATAATGCAAGAGGCCAGATCCCCGACTTATTGAAAAGATATAGCTGGTAAATCAGGGGTGACATTCCTCATGTAAGATTTTTCGTCATTCCACCAAATGTAGAGAGACGCGAAATTTTGCATCTCTACAAACGAATCCCACTTAAAATGTAAAGATCCGGTTTTTCATTAGCTAGAAACTGGGTTTTTTATGTATGATTGCCTAAACCAATGATTGAAGTCGATCATCTTAGTAAAACATACGGTTCGACCCAAGCAATTACCGATGTGACTTTTAGTGTCGAACCAGGGGAAATTCTGGGGTTTTTGGGACCGAATGGTGCTGGTAAAACGACAACGATGCGAATTTTAGCCGGTTATTTACCTGCAACAAGTGGTACAGCTAGAATTGCTGGCTTTGATGTTCATGAACAATCTTTGCTAGTGCGACAAAGAATCGGTTATTTACCAGAAACACCACCGCTATATCCAGAAATGACGGTGGAAGGATTTTTGTATTTTGTGGCGCGGATCAAAGGAGTTTCAGCAGGCGATCGCGCAACTAAAATTACAGCCGCGATCGAACGCTGCAACTTGCAAGACAAACGTCACGTCATTATTCGCAAACTCTCTAAAGGATATAGACAACGTGTTGGTATTGCTCAGGCGATCGTTCATGATCCACCAGCTATAATTCTGGACGAACCAACCGTTGGACTCGATCCCCGACAAATAATTGAGGTGCGAAATTTAATTAAAAGTCTGGCTGGAACCCATACTATTATTCTTTCTACCCATATTTTGCCAGAAGTTAGTATGACTTGTAGCCGTGTTGCGATCATCAAAAGCGGAAAAATTGTAGCAACAAACACTCCAGAACAACTCATGACCCAGTTGACAAGTGGTTCTGGTTATGAAATAGAAATAGGGGGCGAAGCAAATTTAGCTAAACAAGTATTGCAAAATTTGCCCGGTGTGAGTCAAATAGAATCAATTCCTTTAGCAGCAATGCATGGTTTCTCCCCCAAAGACAATCGTGCTTACCTACGAGTTATCTCTCGCTCTGGCACAGAACCGGGTAAAGATATTGCCGCAGCCTTGCTACGTACAGGATTTGACTTATATGAAATGCGACGTGTCAGTGCCACACTCGAAGATGTATTCTTACAACTGACTACAGAAGAAAAGACTGTAGAAGCAGAGACAAACTCAGCAGTCAATGAGGAGGAAGCGGCTTAAATGGGTGTCGTACTGAGTAATATTATTGCCATTTATCGCCGAGAATTACAGAGTTATTTTGTCTCGCCATTAGCTTATGCGATCGCTGGCGTTTTTTGGTTTTTAGCTGGTTTGTTTTTTATCTTAATTTTGATGGGGCCAGATGGTATTTTGGCAGCAGTCACGGCGCTAGACTTACAAGGACAACAGTATGGAGTACCAGTACCACCGATAGACGTACCTTATGAATTTGTGCGAGCATTTTTAGACCGAATGGGATGGCTGTTATTGTTTATACTGCCGCTTTTTTCCATGGGACTTTATGCAGAAGAACGCAAGCGTGGGACATTAGAACTTTTGGCAACATCTCCGGTGACAAATTGGGCTGTAGCCGTGGGTAAATTATTAGGCGTAGTGACATTTTTTATCACCCTGGTATTGCCGATGTTGGTGTTGGAAGCGATCGCTTTGATTGCATCAACTCCACCGATACCTCCGACAATTCCTCTGTTGGGACATGTAGCATTAATTTTGCTAGCAGCAGCAATTTTATCCTTGGGAATGTTTATTTCTTCTTTAACAGACAGCACGATTTTAGCTGCTGTCCTCACTTTTGCTGTAATTTTATTACTGCTATTTGTAGATTTAATTGCTAAAACTATCAGCGGCCCCATCGGTGAAGTCTTGGGTTATTTGTCATTACTCAAACACTACAATAATCTTATTCAAGGGATTTTTGATAGTAGCAGCATCATATTGTTTGGTAGTTACATTATCTTAGGGATATTTCTGACCGCACAATCAATTGATGCACTCCGCTTTCAGCGACAGTAAATATTGGTTGATAGTTGATTGTTGGTGGTTGGTCGGAATTGCTTGTTTGTTCGTGGTTAGTTGTTGTGTCAAAACCAAATACCTAACAACTAATAACTCACAATCAAAAACCAACAACCAACAACCAACAACCAACAACTAACAACTAACTAATTATGAAAAGTATCTCTACAAAAAAAGTTTGGAAATATTTGATTTGGCCAGGTTTATTCCTAGTTACGGCTGGCTTAACAATTGGTATTATCTCAGAAGCTTGGGGAACAGTCCCCCTAGCATTTATTATTTGTGGAGCAGTAGTCATTGGCTTATGGTTAATATGGCAAAGCCAAGAGAGTAAGTGGTGGGGACGTCGTTCGACTCAAGCTGGTACTAATGCTTTCATTGCAACTTTGGCAGTGTTAGCAATTTTAGGGTTAATTAATTTCTTAGCTAGTCGCTATGAGTTTCGTGCAGATTTAACAGAAACTAAGTTGTTTACCCTTGCTCCCGAATCCAAGGAACTGGTACAAAATTTAAAACAGCCAGTCAAAATTTGGGTATTTGATGTGACTCAAAATCCCCAAGATCGAGAATTATTGGAAAGTTATCAAAAGCAAAGCTCTCAGTTTAAATTTGAATACGCTGATCCACAAGCTAAACCAGGATTGACTGAGAAATTTGGCGTGAAAGACTTTGGAGAAGTTTATCTAGAATCGTCTGACAAAAAGCAATTAGTACAAGTTGTGAATGTTAGCGATCGCCTTTCAGAAATTAAATTGACTAATAGTCTACAACAAATTAGTAGTGCCAGCGCAACCAAAGTTTATTTCCTTCAAGGTCATGGTGAACACCAACTTTCAGCTGGCGAAGGTGCTATTTTCCAAGCTTCCCAGGCATTAAGCAACAAAAATTATACTACTGCGCCACTCAATTTGATTTCTCAATCAACTGTTCCTAGTGATGCTAATGTCGTGGTGGTGGCTGGACCGAAGCGAGAATTATTTGATACTGAAATCAAAGCTTTGCAAAACTATCTCAATCAAGGTGGAAATTTAGTTCTAATGATTGATCAAGGTACAGACCCTAAACTTGATAGTTTGCTAACAGAATGGGGTGTGAAGTTAGATAATCGTTTGGCTATTGATGTCTCTGGAAATGTTGCCCTTGGCCCTGCTGTTCCTATTGTCACAGAATATGGTCAACATCCGATTACTAAAGATTTTGGTAACGGTATTTCTTTTTATCGTTTAGCAAGACCAGTTAATACTACTCCAGTACCAGGTATTGAAGCCACAAAATTACTCATCACCAAACCATACCCCAACACTTGGGCTGAAAGCGATCTCAATAACGAAAACTTAGAATTCAATGAAGGAAAAGACCTCAAAGGGCCTCTCACGTTAGGTGTAGCCTTAACGCGGAAACTACCAGTTTCAACCAAAGCCACCCCTACACCAACAACATCACCAAAAACAGAAACTAAACCTTCCCCCAGTCCCTCCCCCACTCCCAGCAACTCAACCGCCACTGAATCACGCATGGTAGTTATAGGAGATTCAGACTTTGCCACAGATAATTCATTTACACAACAGCTAAATGGCGACGTATTTCTCAACTCCGTGAATTGGGCTAGTCAGCAGAATCGTCAACCTCTTTCGATTCGCCCCAAGGAACCAAAAAACCGTCGTATCAATTTAACAGCTTCACAAGCTAATATTTTAGCTGTATCTTCTCTGTTAGTTTTACCTTTGATTGGGTTTGCAGTAGCGGCTATTTTGTGGTGGTTGCGTAGATAAATAGTTAGTGGTTGGTTGTTGGTTGTTTGTTGGTTGTTTGGAAGCATCAACTCTTAAGAATCAACAAATGACAAATGACCAATGACCAATGACCTAGACGCTTTAGCGGCTTCTCGTAGAGTATGACCAATGACCAATGACAAATGACCAATGACTAAAAAATGAAATTACAGCGAACAACTTTAATTTTGGTTCTGTTAATGCTGGGTTTAGGTGGTTTTGTTTATTTTCATGAATTTTATTGGAAAACTCAGCAAGAGGAAATCAAAAACAAAAAGCAAAAAGTTTTCTCTTTTCAGGTGGATGACGTGCAGTCTTTAGCAGTCAAGACAAAAAGTGCGACTATTATTTTGGAACGCAACAATAATTCTGATCGCCCAAAATGGCTGATGACATCTCCCCAACAAGTGCCAGCAAATGACGCTATAGTTTCTTATTTAATGGATTTATTAGTCAAAAGTGAAAGCGATGCTGCAAAGCAGCCGCTACGCGAACGCACGATATCAGCTTCTGTTAACCAGTTAGGAGAATTTGGCTTAACTCCACCCCAAGCAACTATTGATATTAAACTCAAAAATCAGCAAAATCATCAGTTGCTTTTAGGGAAATCTGACTTTAATAGTCGTTTTCTATACGCCCAAATTGATCCAAATCCTAAACCAGACGGTAATGTAGATGTGCTACTGGTATCTAAAGATTTTGGGAATGCAGTTAATCGAGAATTATCAGAATGGAAAGAAACGCCTAATCAGAATGAAAGTACACCTTTACCCAGTTTAAATTTACCCACTCCGCTCTCCTCGCCAGGTAACTAAATGAGGGGATACGCGCTGTGCGACTGTCCCTCATGGGCTTTCTGCTCCGAAAACTGTAACTTCGCCACCATCTCCGCGCGCGCTGAAACTCCCAGCTTACGAAACATTCTCTTCAACGCTTGCTTCACCGAATTTTGGGTAATAAAAAGCTTTTCCCCAATTTCCCCATTGGTTAATCCCTGGGCTACCAACTCAGCAATTTCTAACTCTCGTGGTGTCAGGGGACAAACTAACGGAGAATTGAGAGTTTTTGGTTTCGCCCTTAAAATAGCAAGTTTACCTGACAAATGTAAACACAAAGCACTCAAATCAGCTAAATCATTAGCGTTAAAAGGAGGATGACCATCAGCACGGGCGAGGTTGAGTGTTCCCACCAAACGCCCGTCATAGACGATGGGTCCACTCATGACGTGGGCGTGATCATGGCGTGAGCAAATATCTTGCCAGTCTCCTGGGGCTAAAATCAATTCTTCATGGGCTGGTGCATGGCGTTCAACTACATAGCGCCCAATCGGATTTCCCTCTAAACAGACCTCTGGAATTTTTTGCACTTCAACATTGTCTGCTGTAGGCACCTCATCAGACAGATATAGACCCCAACGTTCGACACCAAAATGCTCGCCGACTGTGTTCATCACAGCAAGTTGCAGTTCTTGTTCATTATTAGCTTTGGCGATCGCATCAAGTAAAGTGTGGAGAGAACTAACCATAGAGTGTACCCACTTGGGGACTAGGCGGGCTTGAGAATTACTTCTATGCTAACTAATAGCAGCAAAGCTAAAAAACTAACATAAATCTAATAAATATTAGGATAAACCAGTGACTGCAATCCAAGTATCTGCTCAAGAACTCTTCCGGGCTGCCTACGAGAACCGATACACTTGGGATAAAAATTTCCCTGGCTACAGCGCAGATATCACCTATAAACAAGATAATCAGGTGTTTACAGGCAAAATTCGCGTTAATGCCAATCTCAAAGCGGAAGTGTTTGAGGTAGAAGATGAACAAGCCAAGCAGGCTATTCATAACCAAGCTTGGGAAATAGCTGTTCATCGCATTCGCCGCAGCTTTCAAGAAACCCACGGTACCAATACTTTTAGCTATGGTGACACTGATAAAACAGGCGCAGTTGAAATTATACTTGGCGGTAAGTCCACAGGCGATAAATACAAAGTTCGCAATAACATAGTCAGCCTGGTTCACCGTCATATCCACGGCGTTGTTGTCACAATTAACACCTTTGGCATTCATGAAACTGAGGAAGGCTACTTACCTCACACTTATGATTCCGTATACCACGACCCACAAACAGGTGAACAAAAAGGTGGTAGAAGTGAATTCGATGATCAATATGAAAAAGTTGGCAATTACTTGATTATGAATCGTCGGTTCATCAGCACCGATACCAAAAACCAACCCTCAACTCAAGAATTTATCTTTTCTAATATCCAGTTGTTGGAACCTGTTGGTGCTTAAGCAATTTCATCAACTACATATGAGATCAATAGCGGTGTGTGCTTATACCCAAGCACGCACCAATTTTTTTATGTTTTGTGTGCTTATTAGACATCTCCGAAAAAGATGTAGAGACGCAAAATTTCGCGTCTCTACAAGGATTCTGGATAACGCATATTTAATTATCACCAGATGTCTATTATTTATTGTCATCTGCAAATATTAAAGAGATAATTTTACAAACTTGTAATTGCTTGAATTAATTCCTCAGATAAATCAACTTTCATTTCTTGACATTTTCTGAATAAAACACCAGCTAAGAAGTAATTATTGCCAGAATAAAATGCCATTTGTCGCTTGCGTAAATCTTCGATGTGTTTTTTGACTTTGGGTTCAGAACTGTAGTAGCCGAATTGCAGAGGTAAAATCAGAAAACTACTCACACAGTAACCGTTACATTTAGCATGGTCTATTGTACTTTTGGGATTAGAAAAGCTAGAGATTAAAAGTACGACATTTTCATAGCCCAATGACAAAAGTTCATTGCTTACTGTAGCTCCATCTATACCTCCAAATAATAGTGGCATGTAAATATCATTATCTGGTGCAGGAATATAGGGTGGATTAGCAACAAGATACTCTGCTTCTGGCTGAGACGACTCAAAAAAAGACGAATTGTGAATGACGTATTTCTGACCAAGATTGTATTCATCAATTGTTGAATTAGCCACTTTCCAAGCAGAGATATTTAATTCAAATCCTTGGATCATACCCTCAAATTTATTTCTCAATAGAGAATTGATAACTGGACTACCATCTCCTGAGCCAAATTCAACTATACATTCAGATTCTTGACAATTTCGCAGAGCAAAATTTTCTAAGCAGTTTGAATAGAAACTAGATTCTTCTGGGCAAAAAAAGATGTCTTTCATTGGTGCGTGAATAAAAGTATTAAGCGTCTTGCAAAGATGAAGTTTGAGAATCAGTTTGTTCTGCTTGACGTATAGCTTGGACAACAGCTTTAGCAGCGCGATCGCTCATAATTTTTTCTTGGTCGTACCCCAGAACTATTTCCCAGGACTGATGCGGGTACATATTTGCTAAAGGTAAAGCCACATCATCTAACATCCAACGACCATGACGTTCATCTTCACGGATATGCAACTCCCAATAACCCATCGCTGCATCCGATAATCCCAGTCGTTGCGCTGCTGCAAGATAATTTTTGTAAGCCGCAGGGCCAGCCACTTCAAAGTATGTTAATCCACCACCGTAACGCAGATAATAACGCTTACATTCTGTCATCAAAAAGTTGTGGTTGGCACAAGCTAATACTTCCCAAGGTACTAAGTCAAAATATCCTTCAGGTTCGGTGTTCATGCCAAACTCGTTCAGCATTTGAGCAAAAAATGTCGAATGTTTGCGAGAAAAGCGACCATTGCCGTATTCTTCTAATAGTACCCGTATAAGTGTACATTGTACTTCATTAGCAGTACCACCAAGAATCCTAGAAAGGCGACTACCTTCAACTAAGCCGTCAAATGAAGCAATAGCCAGCAAATACTGATAACCAGCCTCGCTCATTTCTTCACGTAGATAACAGCTTTCTGGAGATAGTGGTGGATCTAAATCTTCAGCAGCACGGTCAATAAGTGCTTGTTTGACATCTAATTTTTGCAATCTTACCACGTCGATTTGAGCAATTTCCCATTCTTGCCAAGCAGTCTCTATTTGATTCCGTACCTGATATAAATAGAGCGATCGCTCATTGGTATAGTGCCGTAAATCATCATACCAAAATAAATTTAGGCGATTTATTCGGTAAAGTATACGTTGGAGAAAGCGATGAGCCGCCTCATCACCACAACCATTTTGGTAAGCGGCGTTAATCGCCACAAAAAGTGCATGTTCAAACTCATTTCTCAGTCCAGGTTCTTTCTCCAGTTTTTTGTCTAAATTATCTCTTGCTAGCAACTCTATAAATTGTTGTTCAGCAGATTGATAATTAGTAGCTTTGGTTTCTTGTGTATGATCAAATTCTCTCAATTTCAAAGTGAGAGGAAATTCAATTAAGTTGCTCTGCATAGATGATTTATATAGCCTTGAAATCAGCGTGAATTCTTCACACTTCATATCATATACATACTTAGGTTCTCATTGAGTGGCTTTCTCCACCTCTTTCTACAGTTATAAACAAAAGATGAAGTAATAGTTCAAATATACTGCCCAAGGGTGAGATAGGGAAATATGTAGACTGATATCTTGAACCTACCCCGTATCCGGCCAGAGAATAAATTGTAACAGCAATAGCATAAGTCCGTTTCAACGGACTCAAACACTTTCCTAGTACTTCACCACATGAATGTGGTGAAGTACTAGTCAGATTTATCTGACTTTAGCTATTAGCCAATAAATTGATTTATTGGCGGGATGAAAATCTGGTGCAAGATATCAGTAGACGCGCAAGGGGCTTCGGTGTAGGGTGGAGTCGGAGACAAGGGGGAAAGTAACAACCAACCACCACCAACCACCACCAACCACCAACCACCAACCACCAACCACCAACAACCAACAACCAACAACCACCACCAACCACCAACAACCAACAACTATTCCTTAATTGCTTGACTCGGTGGAATTTGTTCAATGGTAATTAATGCTTCCATGACTGCTTTTGCTATGGGTGCAGCGACAGTACTACCATATGTATTGGCTCCTCTTGGTTCATCTACTAAAGCTAATACTACGTATCTAGGTGCTTCTACTGGCATTATACCTAAAAAGCTAGTAACATATGCACCACTCACATAACCTCCAGAGCGACCTGCTATTTGGGCTGTGCCAGTTTTGCCTGCGATCCGATAACCTGGTATTTTTGAGAGTTTCCCACTTCCTTCATCCACAACTGTTTCCATCATTTCTACTACTTGTTGGGTGGTCATGGCTGAAAAAATTTGTCGTGGTTCGGGTATTGTTGGTGTAAAATGTATCTGATTTTTGCTATCGACCAGACCCTTAATTACATGGGGTGTGACTAATTTTCCACCATTGGCTAAGGCTCCCTGCATTTGCACTAGTTGCAATGGTGTTAGGGAAAAGCCTTGACCAAAAGAAGTTGTTGCTGGTTCGATAGGTGAAGCAACAAATTTTTCTTGACTTTTAAGTTGACTAGCTACGATAAAGGGCAAATCTGTAGACACAGCTTGTCCTAATCCCAATTTTTCTAACCAACCGTAGTAGACAGAAGGCTGCAAACGTTGGATAATTTGCACCATGCCGATGTTACTTGAATGTTGGAGAATTTGAGCAATATTAATGCGTCCGTAGCTTTTGTTCTCGGCATTTTTGATTGTGCGATCGCCTACTTGAATAGAACCTGAATCATTAAAAGTATCGTTGGCTGCAATTACACCGTTTTCTAGAGCGATCGCAACATTGAGAGGCTTAAAAGTAGAACCAGGTTCATAGAGATCAGCTACAGTCCAGTTTTTGAACAGCGAAATATCAGCTTTGGAATACTCATTGGGATTGTAGGTAGGTAAAGAAGCTAATGCAAGCAATGAACCATCCCAAGCATCCATGACAATTACCGCCCCACGTTTAGCGCTGTACTTATCCATCTGTTCTTTGAGTGCAGTACGAGCGATTCGTTGTAAGCGGCTATCAATTGTCAATTGTAATTGTAGGTCATCAGAATGGGGAAATCCATCCGGCGCATAATCTGGCATCAACGAACCGTTACCAGTCCGACTTAACCGCACCGCTTGAACGGAACGTTCTAATAATTTCTCTTGACTATATTCCACCCCTGCCTGACCCCGACGATCAAGATTAACATAACCCACTACTTCTGCTACTAAATCTTGTTGTGGATAAAATCGAGAGTATTTTTGAATCAACTCTAAACCATTGAGGCGCAATGCAAAAATCTGGTTAGCAATTTCTTCAGGCATTGCCGATGATAGTAAAATACCACTTTTTTTATTGTCAAATTTATTCTTTAATTCAGTAACATCTTTATCTACGATTGGCGCCAGTACTTCTGCAATTTTTTGGTTAGATTTACTAAATAATTTGGGATGGGCGTAGACAGTATAGACTGGTCGGTCTATGGCTAGCACAGTTCGATTGCGGTCTATAACTTGGCGACGAGGTACAAAAGGTCGCAAATTGACCATTTGTTGGTTTCGGGCTTTCTCCTTCAGCTTAGGCCCTTGTACAATTTGCAAGTTATACAATTTCAAACTCAGTCCCAATCCAGCAACTATTAATACAGCCCAAGCAATTAGCAGTCGGAATTTAATATTGGGTGTTTGCGGTGAGCTATTAAAGTTAAAGTTAAATGAAGGTAGAAATCTTCGTCTTGTTCTCTGACGCCCTCGCTTTTGTGATTCTGTCTTTGGAGAATTTCTGAATCTTCTTCTACTTGGTGATTTTTGCATAATTATTGTTGGTTGTTGGTTGTTGATTGTTGGTTGTTGATTGTTCTACCTACTAACTACCAACCAGCAACCAATAACTATATGAATTTAATATCCCACTGGTTCAGAGCTTTGCTGTTGTAGTTGAAAGTTTGATTGAGTAGCTGTGGTAGATGGTGACGAGTTAGAACCCTCTGATGCTGGAGGCAAAAAAATTGCCCCTTGGGGAGATGGTGACACTAGTCCTGCTCCTGGTGTTTGTGCTTCCTGTGCCATCTTGTTTTTTAGCACTTCGATTGTTGTTGTTAACTGTCGTTCATCTCGCTGTAAGGTTTGCAGCTTGCGATATGACTGACTCCAAAGTTGTTGAGAATATACCGTCCAACCATAAATTACCAGGGTAGTTGCCACTAATACAAATGCCATGATTCCTGAATAATGATTTATGGTACACAAGCGTAACAACCACATCGGAGTTGTTCCTTGTTTGTTTAAATCAGGGACAGGTGTAGAACTAGATACTGGTCTTTTGGCAGACGAGTGCCTCGATCTTTGGGAGGAAACTGGACTAGAGGAGGTTTTGTCTGTGATACTTCTCGTTGATCTAGATTGGTTAAATGTGGGTGAATTTTTGAGCATCAGAGAATTTCGCTCGAACCAACTGCGTTTTGCAGAAACATCTGATTTGCGAACAACAGCCATAATTTTTTTGAAATATATTTTTTGTGCTTGGGATCGGCGATTCTCCTTACGCAGACGCACTCGCGTTCGGGGATCGGGGAATAGGGAGCAGGGAATAGGGAGAAAATTTGTCTCCAATCTCCAACCCCTAATCTTTAGCTAAGTATGGCAACGCAAACTAGCTAGGCCAAGAGATTGTCTCTCAGTTGTTTTTGTGGTAAAATTGCGGAAGACTTACAAAAAGTTATAATTATTTTAATGTAGTTCTAGTAGAAACTAGTAATCTACCAACTTAAATAGGATAGTTAGTTTTTCACCGTTAACAATATTCCCATTTACCCGTCAATTGCAAGCTTTAGACTTAGCATTCATAAGATAAACTAAAAATAAAAAAGTTGACTTTAAAATATCTAACCTAAAAATTATTAAAATGAAGCAACAAATGAGGTATCTTAGTCAACAGGCCTAAAATAAATAGTTTTTGCCGCATTTGGTGACAGAGGAGTTATGAAAATAAAAATCTTTGGTTTTGCCCTTTTACTTGGTCTAGCTGCTACTCTCGGAGCCTGCAATGGTGCTAGTGAGACACCTTCCACTACCACTACTACTCCAGCCGAACCCGCTGATACTGGCGCTACTACTCCACCCGCTACCGCCACTACACCCGCGACTACTACAACTGGGAGTCCTTCTCCTGCCACTACTCCCTAGATTTTGATCTCAGGTTAGATCGCTAAACGCTTTTGAGGTCGCTCCTCACTACATCACTACACTCAATGATTTATTCTCTACTGCCCAGAGAATAAGCTACTGACTTGAGTAATGCAAGCTATGGCTACCCCATTACTCAAAAATTTTTTGCCTAAACGTTTTTGAATGCTGCATTAGTCATGATTAATTAAGCGATCGCCCACCATAGGCGAAAAAATAGCTAAGAAATGGGAGCGATCGCTCTCTACAGGAGTTTCTCGCACTAAACTTTTGGTTAGTGAAGTGGAATCTGTTGATCTAAAGCTGGTTCCATTTCACAAACAAGTTCATAGTAAGAGGTGATTGGAGTATGAGCAAATAAGTGACTTATTTTTTTTAAGATATTTTCGTAAGCTTCGCTGTGGTTTGCTTCCAGATCACCGATATTTTCACAAAAAATAATCGCGATACCTTTGTCAGTTCCTGGTTGTTGCAAGAGATATGCTTTTTTGAAGCCTTTGGTATACATTGAGACAGCTTGTTCATAAAGTTGCTTGGCTTCTTCAAACTTACCCGGTTTAAACTCTCCCGTCGCTACATAAACATATTGATGTCTGAGAAAATCTTGAAAGTCTGTCATTAGTGTTCTCCTTGGCAGATAGTAATTGGTCATTAGTCAATGGTCAATAGTGAAGAAATCCAGACACTTGACACTTCCTAATTGACTCTAGACTCCTCAAAGAGTTTTTTCTGCTTGTTGCAGTTTATAGGTTTGGTGTACCTCGACTTTCGTTTTTTAATTTTTTATTTTGAATTGGCGATCGCCAAACTAACCCACAAAAAGTAAGTCCCCTATGAGGGGCTACGGTGTACACACATCTCTAGTGGTACATAAAAATGTGGTTTGATCCCCTTAAATCCCCCTTAAAAAGAGGAGCTTTTTTCCACTTCCGCCTTTTTTCTAGCAGTGCGGGGGTTAGGGAGGATCAAAACTTTATTCTTTAACATCTGCTAGTTTTCAACATAAAAAATTTGCAAAAATTGTTGCAAAATCAAAAAATCGAGTATAATGGTTGAGTTGCGAATAAGGGCGGGTGGCGAAACTGGTAGACGCACCACACTCAAAATGTGGCGAGCTTGCGCTCATAGGAGTTCGATTCTCCTCCTGCCCATTTGTATAGTAGATAGTATTTAAAGTAAAGTTTGCGATCGCACTTGCTTCTGAGTCGGAACTTACTCTACCAACATTTAAAGCAGAGTTTGGTTGTAGCGGATACCAGGCTGAACGATGCAATACGGGCTAGTCCTATGGGCATTATAACCAATTGAGAAAAATTATAGCAATGAAGCTATTTATTAAATAAAATTATAAAGTTTGGTTAGATTTTTATTATTTTTCTCCGGATCATACTTTCGATACATTGAATGCTCTTTAATACCTAATTTAATATGAATATTGTATAAAATCGCTATGGATCAATACTCTTGCCATACAAGACTTTAGATTTCCTAATTCTGTGCAAACTCATCAAGAACTGTTGTTAAAGTAACATTCTACACAGTTATTTTTTAGATATAAATCATTGTGTAAAATCTGTGTAAAATCTCACTCAACTAACTGCTTGTAAACAGTAAGTGAACCTAGAGTGTAAAAATTAAAGTCCGGAATTTACATAACTGATTAAACTTAGTGTAGTGGTAATATTTATTACTTGTATTTAAAAAGCAATCTATATGTTAATCTCAAAATCTCTATTTTAATTCGACACTTTCAATAAAAATGAATTATAATATATACAATACTACAATTGGACTATTAGGTTATGGAGATAGGGCAATTATAGGTTTTTTGTAATCAAAAATTGAGTTTTTTAGTTAAATTCAGGATGATTATTTATGAGGCTAAAAAGATGGGAATCTCCTCGCCGACAGGGGAGGAATGATAAAGGTAAAGGTGGTTCAGCAAGAAAACGACAATTGAAGAAACAGCAGCAGATGCTAAGGCGCAGGCTGAAGACAGACAACGATATCAATAAGAAGAGTAATCAGGGAACGGGGGAAGAAAATCTTAGCTTCCCCTTTTTTTTTGGGCTTTTTTTGGATGATAAAAAACAAATTTGCTAGTTTTACGCTACTAGGTGACAGTTATTTCACTAGCACAGCACTAGTAATCAAGTAGTTAATATTTTTCATGGAAAGAAAATTACGAATTTAAATAAATTAACCTATGAGTAAAAGCAATTAACAGCAAATAAGCTGTTAATACATGTTAGTAATAGTTTTTACATAAAGATTTTTTCGGCTTTACAAAATATTTATTAAAGTAAATGTAAAGAGAATATGAATTTTACTAAAAATCTACTGACAATCTATCAATGTGGAGTAAGGTAAGATACAGATAGATTGATTAAATTATTACCAGGAAAGCAGTGATTTACTGTAAATAACGATTGCATCTCCATGTGTTAACTGCTTACCGTTTACCAAGGATTTAAAAAGTAAAAGTTTGAATAAAAGCTTGAGGTTTTATACGTTGGCAATGGTTCTGTAGTTATTTGATTTTATCTGTGACACAAGGAGTGGCTTATGGTAGGAATAACTTTTCTACCTACTCAAAAAGTGCTGGAGTTCCCAATAACTGCCTTACGTTTTGATGAACAAATACAGACGATACTGAGGTGGGCGATCGCGCGCGAGAGCAGAACGGTATGTGTAGCCAATGTGCATATGCTCATGGAGGCACATTGGAATCCAGAATTCGCTGGCATATTGCAGAATGCAGACTTAGTCACTCCTGATGGTATGCCTTTAGTTTGGATGATGAGGCTTCAAGGAGCGCGATCCCAAGACCGTGTAGCGGGAATGGATATCTTACAAGCATCATGTCAGCTAGCTCAAACACTTAATGTAAGTGTTTTTTTTCTGGGTTCTCAAACCGAAATTTTGTCTCGTATGAAGACAAAGTTAGAAACTGAATTCCCGAAGTTAAAAATTGCTGCCATGGAACCCTTACCATTTCGTCCCTTAACAGCGAAAGAAGATGAAGCCCTGATACAAAAAATTAACTCCAGTGGCACTGGTATAGTCTTTGTTTCTTTAGGCTGTCCAAAACAAGAAAAATGGATGGAGCAGCATCAGGGTAAAATTCAGGCAGTGATGATTGGCTTGGGTGGCGTATTTCCAGTATACGCAGGGATTCACAAAAGAGCGCCACGGGTGGTGCGAGATTTAGGTTTTGAATGGTTATATAGATGGATTCAAGAACCCCGGCGCCTCTGGAATCGCTATATGACGACAATCCCACCCTTCGTGTTGCTAGCTTTGAAGCAATTATTGATGTCGAGTTCGTTTAGTACTCCATTGCATATTCGCGAACGTTATTTGGGATGGAGAGTTGAGTAGTTGTGATTAACTAATATTTTCCATTCTTGCCAAGAAAATCCGATCCCAAGGGAGGTTGTATGAGTAAATCTAAAGTTTCGGCCTAGAGTTTCTGTTCAACCTCCACTAAAGTTCATAGTCAGGACTAAAGTCCTGAATTTCTAAGCACTCA
The DNA here is from genome assembly GCA_051172755.1 of Nostochopsis sp. Lineage (GTDB taxonomy): Bacteria > Cyanobacteriota > Cyanobacteriia > Cyanobacteriales > Nostocaceae > Pelatocladus. Next base: position 453,825 of record JBMNDX010000003.1, read on the forward strand.
AGTGCTGACTACAAACCTTCACAACTAGCTTGAGAAACTACTAGGATTTAGCCCAAAAGTTATAATTTATGTCGCTATTTATTTTGTGTTGTTGTACTGATTGATTGGCAAAAATCTACTTCAGATAGGTTTTTTCGGAAATACTCAAAATATATATTAAAAAATATTTCCTGATATGAGAATTCCTGAGAGAAGTAACTGAAGGGCAAATAAAAACAGTATTTTTTCTGAGATGTTAAGTCACCTAAGCTGCACACTAACAAGCTTTAGTCCAAGTTGATGTAACACACACACGGATAAGTAGATGAAGACAAACGAACTAATTATTGAGGCTGGGCGCACTGAAAGACAGTACTGGCAAGACCTGTGGAAATACAGAGAACTTTTCTACTTTCTAGCTTGGCGTGACATTTTGGTGCGCTACAAGCAAACTGTCATTGGCATGGCTTGGGCATTGATTCGCCCATTCCTAACAATGGTAGTATTTACCGTTGTATTTGGAAGTTTGGCAAAGCTCCCTAGTGAAGGTAATGCTCCTTACCCAATTTTAGTTTATTCGGCAATGTTACCTTGGCAGTTTTTCTCTGGTGCGCTTTCCGAATGCAGTAACAGCTTGGTAAACAATGCAAACCTTCTTTCTAAAGTCTACTTTCCGCGTTTGATTGTACCGACTTCGGCCGTGATTGTGAGTTTTGTAGACTTCATGATTTCTGGCATGATTTTGCTGGGATTAATGGCTTGGTACAACTTTGTGCCTGATTGGCGAATTCTTACATTACCACTATTTATTCTTATTGCCTTTGCAGCGTCGATAGGTGCGGGGTTATGGCTCGCAGCTTTAACTGTGGAGTATCGAGATTTCCGCTATGTAGTACCTTTTATCGTCCAGTTCGGTCTGTATATTTCTCCTGTAGGTTTTAGCAGCAAAATTATCCCAGAACAATGGCGCTTGCTATATTCCCTCAACCCAATGGTCGCAGTAATTGATGGTTTCCGTTGGGCAATTTTGGGTGGAGAGTCGCAGGTATATTTACCTGGGTTTGGGCTGTCTCTAATGATTGTGGTTCTACTTCTAGGAAGCGGTATTTGGTACTTCCGCAAGATGGAACGTACTTTTGCTGACGTAATTTAGGTATGTGATTGAAGTAGGAGTTAGGCAAATGTCAGATAGTGTAATCAGAGTTGAGAACCTGAGTAAGAAGTACGTCCTGAGTCATCAGCAAGAAGGACAAAGCAGTTATAAATCTCTGCGAGAAGTTGTCAGTAATGGAGCAAAATCGCTAAGTAAGAAACTGCTCAAGCCGAATGGTAAGGAAATATATAATCCAAGCCGTGAAGAGTTTTGGGCATTAAAAGATGTATCGTTTGAGATTAAGCAAGGTGACTGCGTTGGTATTATTGGGCGTAATGGCGCGGGGAAATCTACACTACTGAAAATTCTCAGCCGAATTACAGAACCGACAAAAGGAAGAATCAAAATCAACGGAAGAGTAGCAAGTTTATTAGAAGTAGGTACAGGTTTTCATCCAGAGTTGACAGGGAGAGAAAATATTTTCCTCAATGGTGCAATATTGGGAATGAGCAGGGTAGAAATTCAACGTAAGTTTGACGAAATAGTTGATTTTGCAGAAATTGAAAAGTTTCTAGATACACCTGTCAAACGCTATTCATCTGGGATGTATGTAAGGCTAGCATTTGCTGTAGCTGCTCATCTAGAACCAGAGATTTTAATAGTAGATGAAGTCTTAGCAGTCGGAGATGCTCAGTTTCAGAAAAAGTGTTTGGGAAAAATGGGAGACGTGTCAACAAAGGAAGGTAGAACGGTATTATTTGTTAGCCACAACATGGCAGCAGTCAGAAAATTATGCAAGACTGGAATATTTTTAGAGAAAGGAACTCTAAAATTCCAAGGCGTAGTTGAAGAAGTTCTGGACGACTATTTTAAAGGTAATACTAGTAAAGAAGCAACTAAAAGATTAATAGATCAGACAAGACCAGCAGTATTAGATGTTAAAGTTATTGACGAAACAGGAATTCAAACAGAGTTAGTCCATGCAAGAGAAAAATACTATCTCTTGGTGAAAATATTCTCAACAGGTGTTTCTAATCTTCAATTTGGTTTTACACTGTTTAACTCAGAAGATATTGGTGTAATATCTTCTATTTCTTCTGAATCATGTATTAATATTCCCGTAGGTATCAGTGAATTAGAAATAGAACTTCCCGTAAATTTGTTTAATCCTGGTTACTATAGAGTGGAAGGAGCGTTAATGGATGATCATAACTGCTACGAGCAGAGTGAATGTTTTACCGATTTAACTTGCTTAAGAGACAGTGAATTTGATATTAAAGGTATTAAATCAAAAGGAATAGTGAGAGTTAATAATCTCTGGGAACTAAAAGTGCATCTAAATAGTGAAGCAGAAACAGTCAAGCAATGATTATTAAGCATTTAATTGCTAATTACCTATTTCCCAAACTTATGCCGTGACGCAGTGATTTCTGTGTTATTTCTTTCCTTTCATAAACTTAGTAATAATACGCGATAAAGAAGTAAATAAACAATGAAAAAAGTGATGCTTACGCATATTTTAAATTTCCTTGATAAGCATCAGGGATTCTCTCACAGATTATCAAAGCAAAGCCAGGAAATCACTAATCGATGGATACGAGGATTGAATTCCAATGGCTCTTACACATTTATTGATAGGAGTAAGGGGAGTCAACGTCTTCTTATCATACTCGCTGGTTACAAAGATTTTCTTTATCCACTCACCATAACTAGAATAGCAAAGTTTGTTCCATCAGACATAGATGTATGCATCGTTTCCTCTGGTTTATATTCTGCTTCCTTAGCAGAATTAGCAGAAATTTACGATTGGTCTTATCTGTATACAAAGAATAACAAGGTTTCACTTGTGCAGAATTTAGGAATATCTGTACATCCGCTAGCAAAATGGATATACAAGCTAGACGAAGATATTTTCATTTCTGAAGGCTTCTTTGACTCGATGTTAGAGGGCTATCTAAATGTAAAAAAAGAGGAACTTTATAACCCTGGATTTTGCGCTCCAATCGTCAATGTTAACGGTTATTCTTACGTAACTTTCTTAAAAAAGATAGATGCCGATAAAGAATATAAAGATAAATTTGGAGAACTGAAGCAAGCAGCTGGTGGAATAAAAGCTCATTTTGATGGAGAAGCAGCAAAATGGTTATGGAGTAAGAGCCTACCTTTCGATGAAATAGCTAAACACATAGGTTCACAACCCTTCAGCTATTCAGCAGTACCTCATCGTTTTAGTATAGGAGCTATTCTTTTCGAGAGAGAACTGTGGGAAACAATGGGTGGTTTCAGAACTGGAATAAAACATGGTGGCTTAGGGCTAGATGAAGAATATTTATGTAAGGATTGTATAGAAATGTCTAGACCTATACTTGTTATTAATAATGTATTTGCCGGACACTTCTCTTTTGGACCTCAAGAGTCTGTTATGAAAGAGTATTTACCTGAAATATATTCTCAAATTTCTCTAGCAGAAAAGACTTTCAGTGAGTTAGACATTGAAAAAAATACGCAATCTTTAGTTGAGTGTGAAAGTTCAAAACCTCTTAGTCTTAAGCAAGGATAAACTCTATGAAATTCGATTGGTTAATAATAGGTGCTGGATATTCTGCCTGTGTGCTAGCTGAAAGAATTGCTACTCAACTTGCACAAAGAGTTTTAATTGTAGAACGGCGAGACCACATCGGTGGCAATGCCTACGACTACTACAATGAGCATGGCATTTTAGTGCATAAATACGGCCCCCATATTTTCCACACCAAATCTAAAAAAGTTTGGGATTATCTCTCGCAATTTACAGAGTGGAGACATTACTATCACCATGTGCTTGGAGTATTAGAAGGGAAAAAAGTCCCCATTCCTTTTAATCTAAATTCTCTCTATGCTCTTTTTCCACCAAAATATGCAGAGAAGTTAGAAAACTTGCTTCTAGAAAACTTTGGTTTTGGAGTCAAAGTACCAATTTTAAAACTACGTGAAAGTGCAAGTGGGGATCTAACTTTTTTAGCTGAGTACATCTATGAAAATGTCTTTCTGCGCTACACCATGAAGCAGTGGGGAGTCAAACCCGAAGAACTGGATAGGGGAGTTACAGGACGTGTTCCAGTCTATATCAGTCGAGATAACCGTTATTTTCAAGATCCGTACCAGGCTATGCCCAAGCTTGGCTATACTGAAATGTTTCGTCGGATGTTAGCTCATCCGAATATTAAGGTACTTCTAAATACAGATTACCGCGAGATTATCAACGACGTTCAGTTTAATCGGATAATTTGCACCGGTCCGATTGATACATTTTTTGATTATATGTATGGTGAATTGCCATACCGTAGTCTAAATTTTGAGTTTGAGACTTTAGACCAAGAGTGGTATCAAGAAGTTGGAACAGTCAATTACCCCAACGACTACGACATCACCCGTATCACTGAACAGAAATATTTGTCAGGACAAACCTCTCCTAAAACTACATTGGTGAGGGAATATCCTCAAGCTTATATACCTGGAAAAAATGACCCTTATTATCCAATTCTGAATGAAGAAAATCGCGATCGCCTTGACCTTTACGTTAAAGAAGTAGAAAAATTGAACGGTACAGTACTATTTGCAGGACGACTTGCAGATTATAAGTACTACGATATGGATCAAGCAGTTGTGAATGCGTTAGGTGTGTTTGAGAAAGAGATAGCTAACTCAATAATGTAGATGATGATGAATAACTTCTGAGGTAACGCCCTGTGCAACTTTTCCTAAATAGTCATTGTAAGGAATTTGGATTAAATAAAATGCAAAATTAGGGTGTGTTAACGGGGCGTAACGCACCATTCTAAGTTCAATCAGAATTGCAGGTTATTAAATTTGCATTCCTAAGCAGATCCTATATTCAACACGACATAAAGTTGTACCTTGATGAGAGAGAAAGTCAGTGGCATTCTATTCTCCAAAAAATCAGAAGTTGATTCTATCTATTTGTTGCATCTACCAAAATAAGATGAAGTGTGTAAAAACTCAACATAAAGCAAAGAAAGCAAATGAAGATTATCAACAGAATTAAATTTTACCATACACCTGAGACTTCTAGCTTATATTTGAAATGCAATGAGGGTGCATCTCTCAATTACAATGCAGACAAGGTAGAAGTAGTGTTCACTAAAAATGGTTTTGTGTCTTTCAACACGTACTTCAATTCATTTTATGAGACATTTTACGCTAAATATACAAAGCTTGAGTCTCTGTATTACCTATTAAAATTTCAAGGTGATTTTCAAGTTTCTCTTTATCGAGAATGTTCTAAGCAAGAGAACAGGGAACTGATTTACAAACAGAATTGTGAGAACTGCCAACTAGCAGAGCCTGTAAAAATTTTACTACCCAATTCTTGGAGAAGTGAAGAAGCTGGCAGAGTTTATCTTGAAGTTACCTGTCTGAGTAAGCATGGTTTGTTTACAGAAGGATATATTGCAACTGAAGAAAATCCAATTATAGAAGTTTCTCTGGGTATTATCAGTTGCACATTCAAAAAAGAGGCTTTTATCAAAAAAACAGTAAATACTATCTTGCAGGATGATTTATTAAATAGCAAGAATTTTAAAGTTTTTGTAGTTGACAATGCCAAGACTATAACAAACGACGAATTTAAAGATGAAAGAGTTGAATTGATTCCCAATAGAAATGTAGGTGGTGCAGGAGGATTTACTCGTGGACTAATTCAGGCTATGCAAAACGATGCTTGTACCCATTTCCTGTTTATGGATGATGATATTGACTTAGAAGGTGAATCTGTATATAGACTTTTCTCTTTATATGAGTATGCCAATCAAGACATTTCTGTTGCTGGAAGCATGTTGGATTTATATAAAAAAAATAAATTGTATGAGTCTGGGGCATTGTATGCTAAGTATTTTGATGGCAACGGAAATATGCAATCACACCCATTTACCATAATTCCTCTCAACAACAAACTTAATCTTGAAGAATCTAAAAGTCTTAATTTTTTACTCTCGGAAGATAAACCAGACTATGGAGCATTTTGGTTTTTCTCATTTTCTAAGCAAACTGTTCAAGAAATGGGTCTACCAATGCCTTTCTTTATAAGAATGGATGACATAGAGTTTAGTTTGAGAATTAGAGAGACTTTAAACAAAATTATTTTGGCTTTTCCTGGTATTGCTGTCTGGCATGAACCTTTCTATGCAAAAAACCCAATTTGGACAGACTATTATGAAATCCGCAATAAACTTATCGTTCACTCTACTCGTAACTCACTGAGTTACACAGAGGCAATTAAATTCTTGACAAAAATGTTACTCCACAAACTATTAATTTTTGATTACAATTCAAGTGTCATGTTTATTAAGGGATTTGAGGATTATTTAAAAGGTCCTCTTTCCTTTAAAAAAATAGAGCCCGAAAGATTACATTCTGAATTATTAAACATCAGCAAAACATACCCTGTAAAAATATTACCATCAGCTTCACCTGTAGGGGAAAAACTAAATAACACCTCAGACAATAACAAAATTCAGTTAATCAAAAAAATAAAAAAAATATTTGCTTTATTGACTCTAAATGGTCATTTACTGCCTAGTTTCTTATTAAGCAAGGACAACAGTATTTTTTGGATTACTTCTGACTTTAGTGATTGGTGGCCTCAAGTATTTCCCAAAAAACAAGTTGTGTTTTTCAGAGAAGGTCAAGATTGTGTTTACTCAGTTTATGAACATGAAATCAATCAAGGAGTTGGTATTGGGCTTCTGATAAGATGGCTGAAACTTGTGATTACATCTGCTATTAAATGGTCATCTGTGAGTTCAGAGTGGAGAAATTCTTTTAAAGATTTGACCTCTATTGAATTTTGGAAAGAATATCTCAAGATCAATGAACAAGTAGAACAACCTGCACATAAATCAATGGTAAATTAAACGGCTAAACTCATGCAAGAACTGCAAACTGAGAAACTGCAACCCATTCAAATGTCCCGGCTTCCTGATAGCCCACTAGTTTCTGTATTAATTGCCAACTATAACTATGACAGATACATCACTGAAACTTTAGAAAGTGTCCTCAGCCAGATATATCAAAATTTTGAAATCATTGTTTGTGATGATGGTTCCACTGATAACTCCTGTGATGTCATTGCAAACTACGTTCGTAAGGACTCTCGGATCAAACTCATCAGCAAACAAAATGGTGGTGTTGCTAGCGCCTTAAATGCAGCATACAAGGAAAGTAAAGGTCAAATCATTGGCTTACTAGATGCAGATGATGTCTGGATGGATAGGAAGTTGGAAAGAGTTGTGGAGGCTTTCAAGTCCGATCCTCAATATGGCTTTGTCATTCATAATGTCATGCAAATTGATGGTCAGGGAAACTTGCTTAGACCGACTCCTATGTTTAAGAATTTATCTTCGGGTTGGGTTGCACTTGAGGCTTTAGAAAATGGTGGTTTCCCGCAAGATGTACCTCCAGCATCTGCATTGACTGTGCGACGAGAAGTCGCTGAATTAATATTTCCTCTCAATGAAACATTTCGACGTAATGCAGACAGTTTGATCTCCTATTTAGCACCATTTATCACTGTAATTGGATCGGTCTCAGAAGCGTTAAGTCAATTTCGCTTTCATGGAGGAAATACAACTAGTCAGGTTACTTCGACAGTGGATTCTCTAGAACGGGGGCAAAGTGTTGGTGAAGCAGTTCACAGAGAACAAAAACAGTTTTTAAGACGTATTTATGGTGAGGTAGTTGCAGAAAGACTAACAAATTTGAGCTTCAATTTACTATACTGCCATGATGTTTACTTGATGTCCCGTCTCAAAGGTCTACCAAAGGCACAGACAAAAGAACTTCATCGTCAGCTTGTGAATCATCCGCAATTCTATACCTGTAGTAGCGCCCCCCATCAAAAGTGGCTATTGCAGTGGGGTGAGTATCTACCAGATATCCTATTTACCCCTGTGTTCAAAGTAGTTTACGGTTCGGGTAAACTGAAGCGTTGGGCAAGGAAACTGCTGGTGCGAAGACTCACAGCATAGTACGCACAAGGACAATTGTTGGCGCAAACGAAATAACAAACTCTAGCTAGTATTTACGGTTTGTAGGCTCTATGTAGTAGTACTAAATCATTGATCATTTGACCAAAGAAACTAAATTACGAGCAAACTATTTTCTTGATCAGTTAAACGCAATTGCCACAAGCGCAATTTAGCTAAAAACAATCGCTCAAGAGGATAAAAGATGACAACATCTTATAAGCTGACAGAGCCACAGTTGAAGCACAAAGCATTCAGTCAGCGTCGGATCATGCTGTTTGATATGTCTTGTGGTGGTCATCATGGTGCTTTCATTCAACATTTGATTCGCTACTGGGGTGAACATAACTTACCAGGATACATACATATTGTAGTTATGCCTCAGTTTTTGAAGCAACATCAAGACGTAGTGGATTTAGCTGCAACTTATGGAAGCGATCGCCTGCGTTTTGTCCCAATTACTGCCGAAGAAGAGGCTGAACTTGGTCCTTGGTCTACCTTTGCGCGGCGCAAAGTACGCGCTTTGAAGGAGTGGAGCTTAATGAGTAGGTATGCCAAAAGTTTGGGTACTACAGAATGCTTGTTAATGTACTTTGATACCTTTCAGTTATCAGCCGTGTTACGCCGCAAGCTCCCTTGTCCTTTTTCTGGTATCTACTTCCGAACCAGATTTCACTATGGAGATTTTCAAGAAATTACTCTTTCTCACAAAGATCACATCCGCCATTGGCAAGAACGTCTTCACATTTCCTTAGCTCTGCGCCATCCCCAGTTTAAAACTCTATTTAGCATAGATGAGTTTGCAGTTAAGCACCTCCAGCAATCTAGCAGCAATACGCAAGTAGTATACTTACCCGATCCAGTACAAATTTATCCTGATAGCGAATTTAAGGCTTATTCTCTCAAAGCGAATTTAGGGATTGAACCAGGTCGCTTGGTATTTCTTGTGTTTGGTGTTATAGATGATCGCAAAGGCATTCATCAAATTCTAGATGCAGCCACAATGCTACCACCGCATCTGTGCCAGAAACTTTGTTTACTACTAATTGGCCCTATCAGTAGCCCCGATAAACCACAAGTAGAAGCTCAAATCATCAAACTCTCTCAGGTTCTATCAGTACAAGTAATTACTCACGATCAGTTTGTGATTGACAGGGAAATTCAGCCTTACTTCCATATAGCAGATGTGGCATTGGCTACCTATCAACGTCATGTAGGGACAAGCAGTATTCTCATTCGGGCTGCTGCTGCTCAAAAACCTGTTTTATGTAGTGATTACGGACTAATGGGTGAATGGACACGCCACTACAAATTAGGCCTAAATGTAAATTCGGCATTAGTAAGTGAAATAGCTCAAGGTTTAACTCGGTTTTTGCAGGAGTCGCCGGAAAAATTTTTCAATTCGATTACTGCTAGAAATTTTGCTCGACAACACTCTGCTGGAAAGTATGCCGAAACAATATTCACCTATATATAGCCTTAGCATAGTATAAAATAACACTCATGGCTAACTCACACCTGCGCGTACTTTTTATCAGTCACACCTATGTAGTAGGAGTGAACCAGGGAAAATTGAATGCGATCGCCGAAACAGGGAAAGTCGAAGTAGGTTTGCTAACTCCCAGTAACTGGAAAGCTCTGGAGTGGAATCGCTTCTTTGAGGTAGAAAAACCCTACCCAAAAATCAAAATTTATACAGCACCTGTATTATTTACAGGTCGTGGGGGCGCTCACATTTATCCACCTTGGGAAATTTGGCAAGTCGTCAATGATTTTCAATCCGATATAGTGCAAGTTGAGGAAGAAGTCTTTTCCCTTTGTGCTTTTGAGTTAGCTGTTTGGAGCCAGATCACAGGTAAGCCACTAGTCGTATTTGGTTGGGAGAACATGGAACGTACCCTACCAAAACTGCGCCACTGGGGACGCCAATTTGTCCTCGATACCGCACAGTTAATACTTCCTGGCAATCAAGATGGAGCAAATTTGCTGCGTCAGTGGGGTTACACTGGCTTGATGGAAGTTATGCCCCAGATGGGAGTAGATACTAGTTTATTCAGTCCACGATTATTTGAGGGAGACAAAAATCAAGAGTTTCGCATCGGTTTTCTCGGAAGATTGGTTCCGGAAAAAGGTATTGACACTATATTTGCAGCCGCTCGGCTCCTGAGAGAACGTGGCTTCAAGTGTCAAATTATTCTGTGTGGTTCCGGTTTCTATGAAGAATCACTTAGACGAGAAGCACAGAAACAGCAGGTTGCCGATTTAGTCATTTGGAGGGGTTCAGTACGCCACGAGCAAGTACCAGAGGAAATTAGCAAGTTTCATGTATTGGTTCTGCCCTCACGCACCACTGATACTTGGAAAGAACAATTTGGTCATGTGTTAATTGAAGCAATGGCAATGGGTGTTCCGATTGTTGGCTCCAATAGTGGGGAAATTGCCAACGTCATCGGTCAAAATGATTTAGTGTTTCCAGAAGGAGATGCTCACAGACTAGCAGCGATTTTAGAAAAGATGATCCGCGAACCAAATTGGCGACAAGAATTAAGAAACTATGTCATTGCGAGAGTGGAGCAACACTATACCCATGAACGAATTGCAGAACGCTTAATCAACCTCTGGAACAGATTACTCAATCAAAAGAAAAGAGAGTATGCCATTAGCGTTAATAGTTGATCCAAAATCCTTCGAGTTTAACTTTAGAGCAAATTCAATTGCAGGAATAGGGTAACAATGCGTGTTGTAATTGTGCGTACAATGCCCAATTTTAGTATGGATGTCTATGCTGATGGTCTAATTTCGGGACTACGATCTGTCAGACCAGATTGGGAAATTGTTGAGTTAGCACCCCACCCCATAGATAGACACAGTCGCTCTTGGACGTTACGAGCCAAGAAATTCTATGAGCGTTTCTGGGGTTTCCCACGCAAGGTACAAAAACAACCAGGAGATATTTTTCATATTATCGACCATAGCGAAGCTCATATTGTTAATTGGTTAAAAAATCAGGGTAAACCTACCTTTGTTACCTGTCACGACTTAATCAACTTCTTCTACCGTAATAATCTTCAGGGTGCGGTGCAATTGCCAATCATCAGCAGTGGTATGTGGCAACAGTCCGTGCAAACCATGCGATACGCAGATCATATCATTGCTGTCTCTTCTACTACAGCTAAAGACACAGCTCAAATATTGAATATTGCTCGCGATCGCATTACTGTTGTTCCCAATGCTGTTGAAGCTATCTATCAACCTCTACCTAAACATCAAGCAGAGTCTTTTCGCCAGCAACATGGTATTTCACCTGAGACATTTTGTCTCTTAAATGTTGGTTCAGATCATCCACGTAAAAATATTTCTACTATTCTGACAGTCGTCAAAATTTTGAAAGAACAAGGGCTACCAATCCAGTTTTGGAAAGCAGGTTCAGACTTCAAACACGAGCAGAAAGAATATATTCAAACTCATGGACTAGAAAACCATGTAAAGTATTTAGGACAACCCGATAAAGCTACTTTGGTAACAATTTATAATGCTGCTAATTGTTTGATTGCACCCTCATTACATGAAGGATTTGGAATCACAATTATAGAAGCAATGGCTTGTGGGATTCCAGTGATTACCTCTCAAGTTTCTGCTATGCCGGAAGTAGTCGATGATGCTGGAATTTTGATAGATCCCACAAATTCTCAAGAAATAGCAGATGCCGTGTGTAGTCTCTACAGTGACCCTGTATACTATCAAAAATTAGTTGAGAAAGGTCTATCAAGAGTCAAATCATTTACCTGGGAAAAAACCGCAGAGCAAATTGCTCAAATATATGAAAAATCACTAAAAATAAAAGCAGATCAAATGTTATATACTTCCCAACAACCAGGAAGCGAAGCTAATAAACCTTCCTTACCAAATTCAACTTATTGATAAGAAACTAAAGCCTCTGGTTCTTATTCAAGATACGTATTTAAACCGAAACATGATGATTGCTGTCAGTATTATTTATACTCCGAGATGCTTGCTGAGCAACCTACAATCCTTTGTATAAACCCACATTCCGCACTTCAAAATGTCATATATTAATGTTTCAATAAATATTACAAAAAACCGTTGATAATATTAAGTATTAACACTGTTAATTTTTCGGCTTTTGGCGATCGCTATTTAACTACCATTAGCCCAAGCTTCGTAAGACAAGTATATTACAAAACGAAGTGCGGAATGTGGGATAAACCAAATAAACACGCTTTTTTACAGACAAATTCGTATTTTCTTATACTCAAGAGGTATTTATGAAAATTCTGATATCTGCTTACTCATGTGAACCAGGTAGGGGTTCTGAACCTGGCGTAGGCTGGAGTGTTGCACGAGAAGTCGCCAAATACCATGAGGTTTGGGTATTGACTAGACCTGATGAAAGTGGTGACATCATTGAAGCGGAATTAGCTCGTAATCCAGTCCCTAACTTGCACTTTGTATATTTCAATTTACCTATTTTGGGAAGCCTCTGGCGTTGGAACCAATCAGGGGCGATGCAAATTCACTACTATCTTTGGCAAATTCAAGCATATTTTGTTTCCCGTCGCCTGCATAGCCAAATCGGCTTTGATGCAATTCATCATGTCACCTTTGTGAAATATTCCAATCCTAGTTTCCTGTCGCTGTTGCCTATTCCCTTTATTTGGGGTCCGGTGGGTGGTGGAGAATCTGCACCAAAAGCTTTTTGGAAAGATTTTAGTCTACGTGCCAAAGCTTACGAAACTGCACGCAGCTTGGTTCGCTGGCTGGGTGAACTTGATCCATTTGTCCATATGACTGCCAAAAAAAGTGCTGTCATCCGAGCCACTACAGAAGATACAGCCGAACGCATTCGCAAAATGGGCGTAAATAACGTAGAAGTGATTTGCGAATCAGGTTTACCCAAAGAAGAAATTCTCGATCTTGCTCAGTGTTCTATGCCCACTGACTCCACTGTCAGATTTATTAGTATGGGTAGACTTTTGCACTGGAAAGGTTTTCATCTCGGATTACATGCCTTTGCTAAAGCCAATTTGCCAAATGCGGAGTACTGGATTTTAGGTGACGGGCCGGAACTTCAAAACCTGCAAAACCTGGCTGAAAAACTGGGAATTGCCGAAAAGGTGAAATTTTGGGGTAGGCTGCCAAGAGAGCAAAGCTTAGAAAAATTAAGCGAGTGTATCGCACTAGTTCACCCTAGCCTCCATGACTCTGGCGGTTGGGTTTGTCTGGAAGCAATGGCAGCAGGTCGTCCAGTCTTGTGTCTAGATTTGGGAGGTCCGGGTGTGCAAGTCACATCCGCCACTGGCTTTAAAGTTCCTGCTCACACACCTGAACAAGCTGCACAGGATTTGGCTTCAGCAATGATCCGTTTAGCGCAAGATCCACAATTGAGAAGTCAAATGAGCCAAGCAGCACAAATCAGAGTTAAAGAGGTGTTTGACCGAGAAGTGATGGGTGCAGCCCTAGCTCAACTCTATGAAGAAATTGCGGGGCGTCGCACTCCTCAAACTGAACCGATATTACTTAATTCCAACTAGTATATTGTGGAAATAACCTCGTATGCGTATTCTAAGTATCCACAATAGCTACCAAATTCGCGGCGGAGAAGACGAATGCCACGAGGCTGAGGTCAACCTTTTACGAGAGATGGGGCATCAAGTCGATGTTTACGAAGAAAATAACGATCGCCTTGCCAAATTGAGTAAGCTAGATGTTGCAGCCAAAACGGTTTGGTCGGATGAAGCTTACCGCACTGTCAGGCGCCAGTTACAAAAACAGCCCTGTGATGTCGTTCACGTCCAGAATTTTTTCCCCCTGATTTCGCCTTCAGTGTATTATGCAGCTAAAGCACAGAGAGTACCTGTAGTCCAGACTTTACATAATTACCGTTTTCTGTGTCCTAATGCACTGTTTTTCCGCGAAGGCAGTATTTGTGAAGACTGCTTGGGGTTATCTGTTCCCTATCCAGGAGTCTTGCATGGTTGTTATCGCAACAGCAAAGTGGCAAGTGTTGGTGTTGCTACAATGCTGACTGTACATAGACTGATGAATAGTTGGGTAAAGACGGTGGATCTATATATAGCTCTGACTGAATTTGCTCGCCAGAAATTTATTGCTGGTGGTCTGCCAGCAGATAAAATTGTGGTCAAACCAAACTTTGTCAGTCCCGAACCTGTGATTGGTAACGGAAGTGGTGGCTATGCTCTGTTTGTAGGTAGACTTTCTGTGGAAAAGGGTTTAGACACCCTGTTAAAAGCTTGGGAACATCTCGGTGTACAAATACCTCTCAAAATTGTAGGCGATGGCCCTTTAGCTAACGAAGTGGTAGCAGCGCTCAAAAAACATTCCTATATAGAATGGCTAGGACGCAGACCAATGTCAGAAGTGCATGATTTGATGGGAGAAGCGATGTTTTTGGTTTTTCCCTCAAAATGGTATGAAACCTTTGGGCGTGTTGCAATTGAGGCATTTGCTAAAGGAACTCCCGTGATTGCTGCCAATATCGGTGCTGTAGCTGAATTAGTAGATTCTGGTCGAACTGGGCTTCATTTCCGTCCCGGTGATGCAAATGATTTAGCTACTCAGGTAGAGTGGATTTTAGCAAACCCAGCAAAGCTTACTTACATGCGCCAGGAAGCACGGGCAGAGTTTGAAGCAAAGTACACTGCAAATAAAAATTATCAAAAACTGATGGAAATTTACACTAGGTTCCCAATAAGAAATTAAGACATCATTGAATGATAAATAAAACTGAGGGGAATAGATGAACGCCGGAATAGGAATATCTAAAAAAAAAGAAGGATACATTAGAAATTCGTTGCTCATCCCATTAGCATTTGCTACGGCTTTTTTCCCTCGAATTCTCTATTCTTTTGGTTTTCCCTCATTTATCAATTTTGCTCATTTTTTAATAGTTCCACTTGCTTGTAGCATTGTCATAATTAAAACTAAAATAAGAGATAAAAAGCAAATTTCTATTTCTCAAACTCTCCTAGCTGCTCTTTTCACTATACTAGGATTTATGACTGCCAGCGCTCTTATAAATCATGCTGGAGTTATTAATATTTTCCTGTTATGGATGTTGCTTTGTGAGCCTTTTTTACTGCTGTTGGCAATAATTTGTATTTCTATTTCTCCAGAAAATCTTAAACGAATTAGAACCTGGATACTAGGATTCGGCTTTGTACACCTGTTTTTGGCTTTTCTTCAGTATTTTCTTCTCAGCATTGGTAGACCTTTACATGCACGTATAGTTATAGCAGGACCAGACAGTATTCAAGGAGTATTTTTTGTCTCAGGTTCTGGTCATGTTGTGGGTGTTTCTGTATCCATGGCATTTGGTCTTTATTATTTCGTCAGTGCCAAGACTGCTCCTATGTGGCTAAGAGTTTCTGTTTTTTTCGCTGCTTTTTATCATCTTTTAATTGCGGATGCCAAGCAGGTATTGCTCGTATGGCTTATCGGTTGGCTATTTTTAATATTCCTTAAATTCAAAGATATTAAAGCAACCATACAATACTTAATAGCAGCAATTTTAATTACTTATGGGCTGTATTGGTGCTTAGAAAATCTCGAAATCTTTAGTGCTTTCAAAGTTTGGATTAGACCAGAACTTTATGGTCCTGATGGTTTAGCTACTCAATTGAAGACAGCACCATTGAGAATTATTCCCTCATTTTATAAATCACCCTTAAATTGGTTATTCGGTCTTGGTCCTGGTCATACTGTTGGAAGATTAGGAGGGTGGATGTTGAAAGACTATTCGTCTTTATTAAATCCCTTGGGTGCTACCATTCATCCTGCTAGTCAGGCTGTCTGGGAAGCCTGGGGTGAACTGTCTTGGTTAGATTCTAGCTTTTTCGCTCCATTTTGGGGTTGGGCAGGCATTTGGGGAGATTTGGGATTTTTAGGTTTGGGAGCCTACCTATATCTTGCCTCTATCGTATGGCGTCGGCTTTGCTTGGATGACTATTCTAAATTCCAGATGCTGACTGTTATGATTTTTGGCTTTATTTTCACTCAGATGGAAGAGCCTGGATATATGCTTTGTATAGCTTGTTTGATCGGTCTGCGCTGGCATGAACAGCAGATTGCCAAGCGATCGCGTTTCCACTCCCCACATTTGGTTGTAGACCCAGATCCCCAGTTAAACACAAATTAAAACTATGATACTCACTAGTAGTCTGCTAACTTAAAATTCAACGATTAGATTTATCTTTAGTCAGCTACGGTAAATATTTTTCTATGCAAATCCTAGAGCAAATAACACCTCAACTCTATGCACTGATCAAGCGCGATCAGAGATTAAAAAATTTGGTTATGCCGATTTGGCAATTCCTATCAAATGTGGCTGTTTGGAGACGCAGTTTATCAAATCGTTCCATATCCCTACCTCCACCAACCAGAATTTGCCAGTCAGTTCAAGATTGGGTGAATACCAATCCTACTTCCACAAACCAAAAGCCAGTCAGCTATCAAGTTATCTATCCTAGTCACATCGTTACTAGAGTGTTACCAAAAACCATTGATGCAACCATACATTGGAAATTTCGGATTAATCAACAACGGCAACTACCAGATGCATTTATTGCCACTATCCCAAATGGCAGAGTTTGGGGTGATGGTAACGTCATCACACCTGACAATCAACTGCTAGCAGAAGTTTCAAAAGTTATATCTAAAGGAGAATACATCGCCGATTCAGCCCAGCATCCTATCTTCTCCCAGGAAAAACTGCCGCCTGTCCAAAAAATATCGGGTAGTGTAGCTGTTCTCTCATCTGCTGGGGGAACAGGCTACTATCATTGGCTCTTTGATATTTTGCCACGCTTGGCATTGCTGCAAAAAGCAGGGATTCTCTTTGAACAGATTGATAAGTTTTTAGTGAACAGATATATTTCTCGTTTTCAGATTGAAACATTAAATTCCTTAGGCATTCCCCGTAGCAAAATAATTGAAAATCATTGGTATCCACACATTGAAGCCGAGCAACTTGTGCTTCCTTCTTTAGTCGGAGAAACCAGCCACATGCCTAAGTGGGCTTGTGATTTCTTAAGGGATTATTTTTCACGTGACAAAACAAAACAAAATCAACAGCCAGTCCGCCTCTACTTCAATCGCACACAGGTAGTTCATCGGCGAGTAGAGAATGAATCAGAAGTTATTGAGTTTTTGAGTAGATTGGGATTTCGCAATCTTTCCTTAGAAACCTTGTCAGTTGCAGAACAAATTGAATTAATGGCGATGGCTGAAGTAGTAGTTGCACCTCATGGCGCCGGGTTAAGTAATATTGTTTTTTGTCAACCAGGTACAAAGGTTATTGAACTGTTATCACCCAAAGCAGTTAATTTCATGTATTGGTCTTTGAGTAATCAGGTAGATCTGGACTATTATTACCTCTTGGGTGAGGGTGAAATACCACCTGAGCCAATTGATCCTTATGCCAATAATGATAATATTTTGATTAATTTAAACTCTCTTTTTCAGGTTCTGGAAATAGCAAAAATTCAATGACCAAAGAAATGAGAAAAGGTATTTGGGTTAGTTCTGAGTCAGAGGTTTGATAATATTGTTTATCGGATTTTATTAGAGGTAGTAGTAAAATCAATTTTTGTAATAAGTCTATTATTCATCTATTCGTCTAGGAAAATATTTTTATCTCTCATCAACCAACGCAGAAATAATTCAAAATACAGCAGCTTGTTATGCAAACTTTCTTTTATCCTAATTTGGTAGAAGGTATTTTGCATAAATTTGTGGTGATAATCTTTTCCACTTAAGAGTTGCTGAGATATACCTGATGAGAGATAAACAACCCCTGAATCAGCTTCTATGGCTTGTAAAACTTCATTCGGTAGATTGATTCCTATAATATTATAAGTTAAGAATAGACCAAGAAAAAGTACGCGTCTACAATCAAAATCACTCGCTTGTTGAATTAATTTTTGCCAATTAATTTCTGGATTTTGTCGAATTAATTCTGCCATATCAGCTAACCAACTGAGCTTTTTCCAACGATGTCTTGATGCATGGTTAGTGAGTAATAGTAACCAATCTTCTGCCGAGAAACTGTAGATTTCCATCCCACCAAGGGTAGATGAATGGAGATTTTCCCAAATATACTTGACTGCAATTGCAGATGTATAACGTGGTGTGATTCGCCAATGAACCTCCACCATTATTCCCTTGCTATCATTTATAAAGTTATAAGTATGCTTACTTTTATCTTTTAAATAAGTAATTTCTTCAGCTTCTGTCAATTGAAGTTTTGGTCTGTATCCTCTAGAAATTAGCAAGGTTTTGAATTTTAAAACATCCTGTGGTTGCACCAATATATCTAAATCACAGAACTGACGCAGTCCAATATTTCCATATAGGAAATTCGCTAAAACAGGACCCTTATAAGGAACAGCTAGAATCCCATTTTCTTGTAATAGGCGTAAGAGTTGCACAAGTTCCCCAGTCAGCATGAAACTGCGTTGAGCATTTGTGTATAAAAGCTGACGAAGTTGATTTAGAACATTTTCTGGAACAATATCTGATGCGATCGCATTCAAATTACTATACAGAAGCGGCATCAAACCGTGTTTCCATGCACTACTGGTAATCTCTTGCCAGTTTAAATCTACTTGTTGAATCAAACTTTTGATTTGTTCGGTTTTGGCTGCATCTATTTTAGTAGAAGCACAATCAAGCAATAGCTGCATTTCAGGAGAAACCTTGAAACCTAAAATATTGGTATTTAACTTTGGTGGAGTTTGCATTTGCTTTTCTTCACTTGATAGAAGTCTATGATTTTCAGTTTGTTAAGCAATCTTGTTTTCAACTTTCTGGATCGAGCTAGACTCCATTTGTGCTTTCCAAGACTGAGCATAAAGCCCACCCAAAGCCAACAATTCGTCATGCTTCCCTGACTCCACAATCTGACCAGCACGCATCACGTGAATAATGTCTGCGCGCATCGCCAGAGTGAAACGATGAGTAATCACAACAGCAGTACGACCTTCTGCTAAAGTACGAAAACGTTCTAACCAGTCGTATTCAGCCCAGGGGTCCATAGCACTAGTCGGTTCATCTAAAATAATGATTTGAGCGCGTCTAAAAAATGCTCGTGCTAGCGCCAGACGTTGCCATTGACCCCCGCTTAAATCGGTTCCTGACGGAAACAACTTACCCAACATCGTGTTGTAACCCAAGGGTAAGCGCACAATCTTATCGTGAATACCTGATGCTTGAGCTGCGGATTCAATCTCTACCTGATTTGATAGTGCTGTAATATCTCCCAAAGCAATATTTTCACCTGCTGTGGTGTAGTAAGGAATAGGAGATTGGAACAGAACAGTAATTAATCTACGGAGTTCTTTGACAGCGAAATCACGCAAATTGATACCATCTAAATCAATCCTTCCTGACTCAGGATCATAAAAACGGCACAAAAGTTTAATCAGTGTACTTTTGCCTGCACCATTATCACCAACGATCGCCACAATTTTGCCAGCTGGAATTCTTAAGTTAAAATTCTCTAAAACTGTTTCCTTTGTGCCAGGATAGCGAAACGTAACTTGGTCAAATCTGATTTCTTGGTTAAGTGTTGAGGGTACTGCAACTGGGTTAGGCGGATCTATAATTTGCGGCTGGATCTGTAAGAAATCAAACAAGTTGCTAATGAACAAGCTATTACGATAAATTTGTGCTAAGTTGTCCAACAGAGATTTCACAATTCCCTGACCTTGATTAAATGCCTGGTAAAAAAGGGCTAAGTCTCCTAAAGTCAGAACTCCTAATAATACTTGCCGTCCCATCCAAGCAAGCGCACAACCAGTTACAAATAACGCAATAATACCAGCAACAAAGCGACCTAATGTTTGGTCTTTGATGAGTTTTAGCTGTTCGTGTCGAAGTTGCCGACGCAATTTTTGGTAAAACGATTGAAAGTAATCACCATAATCAAATAATCGTACTTCCGCCGCCGTTGTAGAGTTGCTCAGTAGCAAATCGTAGTAGATCAACCAGCGACGCTGGGTTGTAGTTCGTTGTGACCATTGATACTGAAGTTTGTTGACACGTAGTAGTACGTAAAACGCAGGTAAGGCGCTGATCACAAGAATGATCGGGAGCCAAAAACCATAAGGAAGCAAGATCGCAGCCATTGTAAACAAGGTAATCGTGTTCTGGGCTAGACTACCTGTACTTTCTAATAGAGCAAGCGATCGCCCAGCCGCACCTCCCCGCGCCCGCTCAAGTTGATCGTAATATTCAGATGATTCATAACAACCATAATCAATAGCAACTGATTGTTTGTGAATCAATTCACTGATATGGTCTTGAACCAGTTCTGACTGCGCTGTACTAATCAATCCGCTAGCACCTTGCAGAAATTGCGTAAGTAGCAATATACCAGCCATCAAACCTACAGGTGTCAGCACTGTCTGAATATTGTCCCAAGAAATACCAGCACCAACACCTGCAACCAGACTATTCACTACATAGCGAGTCAAATAAACCGTGACTCCAGGAAGTAATCCTTGCACCAATAGCAGCAATATCCAGGCTAGAGTCCAATAGCCAGAAGCAGCCCAAACTAATCTCACTGTGATTACGAGATTATTCAGTATCGTCTTTGCACTACGTATTTGGCTATTCAAAGTCTTAGAACCTAACTTAAATAAACAACTATCAATCTGGTTATACGGCTAGGAAATTGGTGCGTTCGCAGTCTTGATCACTCAACTGGGCAACATCATCTTCTACTAACTTGACTAGCTGGGGTAGATCGCTCAGGGAAGGCTTTCTCAGAAAGCGACAGAAAGATACCTCTCTAGCTAGAGTGGTGCATTTATCGAAATGGGATTTAGCAAAGTCTTGATTTGTGAGTAAACTCGTTGCGCGAGTGTGACGCAATAACTCAGCAAAAGCTTCTTGAGGCGATAATTTAATAATCTCGTGACGTGTTCCCTTATCTAGGACATAAATCCGTTGCAATGGCAACGGAGTACTCTGAAATCCTTTGGTAAATTTATAAGATAGTTTTGAGGCATTGGGGAAAAGAGCAGGTAAGCTCTCGCGACTGTATCCTAAAGAAGCGGCTGCATCAGGCAAAAGTTTAACTTGCGGAAAAGCAGGGAAGACGATGGGACTACCTGTGTCAGTTTGAATAGCCATGACATCATCTGTCACAATGTCATAGCCTTGAGCATGGAAGGCTTTTGCTAAGGTGGATTTACCCCATCCGGAAGCTCCCATAAACGCCACAACAAGGTTGTTAATTGCAACACTGCTAGCATGAAGTACCAGTAGCCCTCGTTGTTGCAGCAATACTGCCATGACTGAACCAGTTATGCTTACACGTAGCTTATACTCATCAACACCTGCTTCGGGTTCAATAATCACTTCTTGTCCAGCCCGAAAGAAAAATTTACCAATTCCTGGCAAGTCACCAAAGATATGGTTCTGTTGAGCAAGTATCTCTTCAGGTATGTTATCTACCACTCCCAAACGTAAGATAACATCGGGTGAACCTTCACTGACTATTAGCTCAGGTAAAAGAATCTCCGAGTGAATACAGAGATTGTATGCATTATAAATATACATTATTTCTATGAGCAATATTTCAAATTTGACGAAAAAAGGCGTTGTTCAAGTCCAACAAATTGGTGAAATGGTTATGAAGGTTGATGTAGGCAACAGCATAAGGTTGCCTACAAGTCCGGCACACTGGAAACGAACAACGCCTTTGTCAGTAAGGGCGATGTAATTCCTGCAAGAGAAGACTCTCCCTAGCAAATGCTAACTATCTCAGCCCGTCTGACAGCAAAAATTAGTTTCCTGCTCACAGATTTGTACAGTTACCGTTAACATCACAGGAGACATCGACGGAATCGTCATTTTGGTCAATTATTTGACCGTTAAAGACGAGTACATCTGTAATCTCACGGCGTCCAGTGTATTGAGTCAGCTCTTGCAGATTGCCATGGACAATCATCTTAGGGGTTCTATATGTTTGTTTCATTGTCTTAACTCCTGTGTTTTGTGTTTTAAGGTTCTCGCATCTACGAGATAGGCTGTATGAATGGTTTGAGCTTGTCTGAACGGTGGTGTTTATACCAGATCAGCGGGTTTGACAATTACCAGTGGTGGTATCGCAGTCGAGATCCATTGAGTCATCACTCTCAATTCCACTTGGGTTCCCGTTGAAGAAAAGAACGTCCTTTGTAACGTTTCTTCCAGCAACTTGAGTTAACTCCGCTAGATTGCCATGGACAATCATCTTAGGAGTGTTGTATGTCTGTTTCATTCTTAATCTCCTTGTTGTTTGTTTTTAGGTAGCGCTACCCTGAGTTGGACTTACGGTGGGTGCTTGGTAGTAAGGTTCAAGCTCCAAGCTCACAACCTGCCAAGAACACTGAATACTTACTGAATATTTATGGAGTAGGTTGTTTGTGGCGAAACCACAAAGCTAAGATTATTGCCTGCCATACTGTCATAGTGTTTTCAGATGAAACTTTCTCGCCTGATATCATGCGACGATAAGCCGCTTGCACGTAATCAGGATCAATGTACTCTTTTATCGCTTCTAGATGATCTGCAATCACTTCATCAAGAAGCTGACGATGAAGAATTAACATACCATGCATGAAGTTAGAGGTCATATCTGCTTTACCTCCTCGCCACCGCACAGCTTCCGGTAGAATACCTATCAAAGCACGACGCATTACCATCCGTCCCCATCCCTGGCTGAGTTTCTGTTCTGCTGGTAGTGCTAAACAAAACTCTACTAATCGCTTATCCAAAAAAGGATGACGAGCTTCCAGGGAAAATGGCGCTGCATATCGGTCTAGCTGTTCTAGTATGTAGGGAAATATGCCTTGCGAAAGGTCGCGCCAGTGCTGTTCCCTTGTTGTGAGTGACGGTTGATTAGAATTATCGAGTGCTAAGATGCGCTCATCCAAACCGATACGTTGAGCAAAACTAGGATTGACGAGGGGTGCAAGTGGTGTTTTGGATGGAATACGCCCTCGCCATCTTTGCCAAAGCTGATGTATGGATTCGGGAATTAGGGATTTGAGTCCATACTTAACGAGTAGGTATTTGCGAGAGATGTTGAAAGAGCAATGAATTTGATTTACTGCTAAGGCAAAACTCAACCAGCGAAACTGTCTAGCTTGTCTTTGCAGTTCATTGATACCGTAAGCTTTCAGCAGTGATTGGGGTGAGGCTTCTAAGTTTTGGGCAACTCCTTGGGCTTCTGCAACAAAAGTTGACCAATTTCCTTGACGTGCTAATTCTCTTAGCCTTGGGACACCATGACAAACTGTTGTATCACCATCAAGACCATCAAAGACTATTCGTACACCAGCCTGTTCAGCTGCTTTATTTAGTCTCCAAGGATAAAAATGGCTAGGACCCAACAGAGCTTCATCTTCATATTGCCAAATCTCTTTAATATCTGACAACGGACCAAATTGATCAGCTTTGATATAGTGAGGAATGACACCTCCTTGCTCTAAAACAGCATTGATGTAAGTGCGTTCATCACACTCAGTCACTTCATCAAAAATGTTAGAAAAAGTGTGTAATTGAGTATTACCTTTCTGGGCAAGTAATTCACGAACAACACAGGTGATCGAGGAAGAATCTAATCCACCACTTAAATGAGAGCCAATCGGGAAAGCACTACGTAGACGACACCGTACTGCTTCGGTAAAAATTTTCCGAAATTCCTTGGCATATGCCTCATCTGAATCTAGCTTAATCTCTTGATGAGGATCAAGTGTCCAGTAACACCAAGAACTTACTCCTGATTGACTCACTATCATGCTGTGGGCAGGAGGAAGTCGCAAAATATCTTGGTAAGTTGTGATGGCTTTATCTTCCATCATTAATGCCAAGAAGTCACCAATCCTTACCTCATTGACTTGGCGCGGAACTTCTTGTAAACACAAAATACCCTTGATCTCTGAGGCAAATATAAAGGCTTCACCTGGTTGATGGTAATAGTAAAAAGGTTTTACTCCAAAATGATCTCTGCTACAAAAGAGAATTTGCTGACGTTGATCCCAAATGGCAAAGGTAAAGTCGCCAAGCAAATATTGTGAACATTCTTCACCCCATTTTTCATAAGCAGCCAATATTATCTGACTATCAGTGATTTTATCGTGAGGTGTATGATCAAATTGTAATATCTTTAAAAGTTCCTCGCGGTTATCTATGCGAGCATCAGATGTAACAACTATATCACCTGTTTGATTGACTAAAGGTAATTTTTCTATTAAGGATTCAGGTGTAGTCCACAGCATCCGATGTCCAAAACCCACAGCCCCATTTACCCAAATGTCTTCACCGTCTAAACCTCGGTGTGCCAAGACTTCAAGCATGAGTCCTAAATCTTCCCTGTCTACAGGGTGATGATTGGGGTGGTAAATGCCCATAATACCACTCATAACTTGACTCCCTCTAGCGTTGGCAAGGGAATGAAGCGAGAAAGGTCTGTGAGATTACCAATTACAATCTTTCCTTGATGTTCTATCCAAGCATGAGCCTCTAGGATTCCTGTCTTGTCTTTGGCGACACCGATGCGAAGTTGACAGGAGTGATTGTACCGATTCATCAAGACTTGCGTAGTCAAAGCACGAGCTAAACACTTGACACCAATCATGTAACGACTAGCTACGTTTACAGCCCAGACAATCTTGCGAATGGATATTTGGTTTGTAGTTTGGGGATGGACTGGTTGACTGATTTTTACTAACAGTTTTAAGAGGGTACGAAACGACAACAACCACAGCCCCAGGCGCATAGCTGCTAGTAAAATTAAAGTCATGATTAATAAGTGGCGATCGCCTGCATCAAACCTCAAAAATTTAAACAGTAGCGTCATTTTGAATATTTATTAGTTCCGCAGCTAGAAATTCTTCAAGCAATGCAAGCAAATCGCGATCGCACTGTTCAGCTTCGACCTCGTACTCTACCAAAATCACCCCTTTAATATCCTTCACCGTTTTGGGTGTTTGAATCAGATTCCAAATCCTTGCTCCTACCTCGTTTAAACCGTGATACATACCAGATTTCAGATTGAGAATCACTGCTTCACCTCCCAAATCAGAGGAAATTTGCTCAATAGATGCCACAATGATTGAATTTTCTGATATTTTTCGCTCTAATGCTTTGGAGTTCATCTTGTCTTATTTTCCTTTAGCTATTCTGATGTTTCTTAATGCAATTGTGCATGTTAAAACAGCACTACATTTTCAGGCTCACGATATCCGTATATTTGTGTAAAAAAACAAAGAATTAATCGAAGCTTTACACAAGCAACCATAGTCTGAACTCTGCTTCTATGTACCTGCGCCAAACCAACACACACATCTTTACCCACTAGTATCTATTGCAAAAAAAGATACGCTCACGAGGGAACTTGACTTTTTGGGTTTTAAGTATTTTTTTACCTTTCAAATATCAACGGAGTTTTACTTTTTCTCTCAACCCTGGTAGAAAATTGTGAAATTTTACCGTAAAACTGCGCTCTCAAATTATCCAGTGGTAGATATTTTGTAAATTAACAACCCTGAAAGCGGAAGATATTTAGGTAAATTTCTCATACCATAATATACACCTATAGCCGTCATGTACTTATAGTTCATCAAAAAAACACAATTAGATTAATATTGAGTAAAGTTTCTTCAAGTAAAAAGTAAAGTAAATTACTGGAAATCTTTGCTAATAACAAGTTTTTTAAAATAGAAACGGAGGCATGTTAAAATTAATTTTTACAAATGACTGCTTAGAAAATTAATAATTTTCTACCATTGCTTGATTTAGTAAAGCTATCCACATGTCTGATGGTTCTGAGTAGTAATCAATTTCCTCAACTTGATATCGATAAAAGCGACTATCATTTTCTAAAAGAATCCAGTCGCCACGTTTGACGCCTTTACACTGAGCTGTCATATAACCTTTTTTTAAACCTTCTATAGGCTCAAACACATAGTCACGCCCACAAATCAATCCCCGAAAGTCATGTATTTTATGCTTTGGGAATGCCGGTGTAGTGAAGATAAATTGCATGACGAATTCATAAATAACGCTGAGGCTCATCCCTAACCGACTAAAAGTCATAACCATGTGATTTATAAAGAAAATTTATATGCGATTTGAATCTTATTCACAGAGTAAACATTCAACTGACAACTAGTACTTTGGAAAACTAACTTTGGGAGGTTTGTAGTGAGCGATTTATAGCTCAAGTCAGCGCTAAAGCGCTGACTACAAACTAGGCAAAAATTGGTGAGCAACTAGTTTCAAGCTACAGACAATCAAGAACCTTGGATTTCGACTTGATACTTCTAGTACTCTGTCAAGTTTAAATTGATGGATAAGAAAGTTCGTAGTAAGGACTACCCTGCGGGAACACTGCGCTTACATTCGTGATCTTTATAAGCACGCTTGGTGCTTACTACAAACCCTTAATTCAAACTTGACATACTAGTTCTCCTCTTGTAAATGACGCTGGAACTAGCCAAAATTGCTGGATGCACACATTTAGATTGCAGCGATATTTAAATAATGTCAACTGTAATCCCACTGGCACAAATCAAGGTATTGTTCTGATGTTGGTGGTTAATGGTTGTTAACCATGCCCAATGCCCAATGCCCACTCATCAAAATTTTTGGGTTAAACTACTTGACACAACCATAGTCAAAACTGTTATATTGTTAGGCAGCGAAAACGCAATGGGGCGTAGCCAAGTGGTAAGGCAGCGGGTTTTGGTCCCGCCATCCCTAGGTTCGAATCCTAGCGCCCCAGTTGATTATAAAGAATAGCCTTGAATAGCAAGATTTGGATGGGCGATCGCTATTTGCCAGAGTTATAAGTAACATATATATTGATTGAAGATATAGATGAAACTACCAAATCTGCCTTACGTAATGTTACTGTATGTATAGCAATACTTCTTGTTTAAGGTAAAAAGGAAAAAGGATGGATATTTGTCTGTTAACCCCCTTGGCCTTTAACTTCTTGCCTGGTCACAAAGTAAAATCAAATGTACTTCATCATATAAGTATTGGTTATGTATAGTGCATCGCTCCATATTCACGGCCATTTTTAAGACTTAAGACAGGGTGATCAAGCCCCTTCAGGGCGGGCTTTTGGGTGTAGGGGGATAGGGGTAATTACCACCATTCGCGTAGCGTCCCGGAGGGAACTAGAAAAAGGATACAAGCCCCAATGATTGAAAAATGGAAAAAGAAATAAAGATGTGTTTTTCGTGCTATGCATCTCAAAAGACTGCGTCTTTGTATCAAGCCCATAAGTTTAGTTATGGGTTCACCTAAACCTTTACACCCTTACACCCCTAATTGTTGACAACGAATTCAAAATTAGGAATTCAGTATTTAGAATCACCTTACTCTTAAAGTTGGTGACACCTGAAACAGAAAAGAAATTTTTTTGATGATCTTATCTATAATGGTCAAAAATGATCAAACTACGGGCTTTTATTTTTGACTTTATTTATTCTGAATTCTGAATTCCGATTAATGTTGCCATAAATGTAGTTAAACATACTAAGATTATGCTGAAATCAGACAAATATCATCACCCGTTGTTAAGAGCCAATTCTGCTCAATCAAATGATGCTGATGAAGGTGGATTAAATTTAGGTCAAGTAGGAGCAGCTCTTCGTCGGCGAGCATTGTTAATAGTTGGTGCAACTAGCTTAATCGCAACCGCAGGGGTATTAAAAGCAGAAACAGACCCCCCAATATACCAAGGCAATTTTGAAATTTTAACCAACCCTGTAACTGGTGAGAGTAAGGCTATAGCTAATTTGCCTCAAACTATAGGAGATAACAAAGACGCGATCGCAGCTCCAGAAACGATTGAGCAAACCAAGACAACAATCGCAGTTTTACAAAGTCGTGGAATCCTAGAGCCAGTCATCAAAAAGCTTCAGACTAAGTACCCAGAAATAGAATACGACGATGTAATTGACAACTTACAAATTCAGCCTAAAGAGCAAAATATTTTAGAAGTTCAATACACCGATCCAGATCAGCAGCTAGTTACTGATTTGTTAAATAGCGTTAAAAATGCTTATCTGGAGTACAGTTTAGCAGAACGCCGTAACGACGTTGAGCAGGCAATTCAATTTGTAGAAAAACAAAGAAAGCCATTAGAACAACGAACTCAAGACTGGCAAGAAAGACTGAGAACCATCAGACAAAAGAATAATTTAGTCGAGCCAGATCAAAAAGCACAGGAAGTCTCTACCCATGTTGCCACACTGACACAGCAGCAACTCGAAAATCGTGTGATGCTAGAACAAATGCGAACTCAGTATCAGGACTTGCAAAAAGAGTTGTTGCAACAACCAGGTGCATCAGCAAGTAATTCCTTGCTCAGTGATAACCCCCGCTATCAAAAAATTCTCGATCAACTTCAGCAAACAAATGCGGAAATTGCTCAAAGAGGATCTATATTTACTGAGGAAGAAGAAGGGATGGTGCGCCTTTCCGAACAGAGATACACAATTATTTCAATGTTGGAAGGAGAAAGAGCGCGAGTAAACAGAGATTTTCAAAGCCGTATCCGGGAGTTGGAAGCACGTGACATCGCTATTACTGAAAAAATCGATAATCTCAATGGCTATTTGCGAGCTTTAGCAGCAGTTAATCGCGATTACGATAACATCCAGCGAGAATTAAAAATTGCCACCGAAGGCTTAAGTCAATTTTCAGCCAAGCAGCAAGCATTACAGATCGAGTACGCTCAAAGATTACAACCTTGGAAATTACTAGATCCTCAATTGACAAAAGTGAGTGATCCTGACGCCATCTCAGATAGCGCTAAGAGAAATCTACTATTGGGAGGAATGTTAGGTTTGCTAATGGGGGTAGGAGCTGCTTTAGTTGTTGATAAACTCAGTAATGTTTTCTACACATCTAAGGAACTCAAAGAAAGCATCGGACTCCCATTATTAGGAGCTGTCCCTCTAAGGAAAGAAATATCTCTTTCCACAAATGCAGGTAATACTTCTAGTGTTTTGCAGCAAGCAACTC
Source organism: Nostochopsis sp. (assembly GCA_051172755.1). Lineage (GTDB taxonomy): Bacteria > Cyanobacteriota > Cyanobacteriia > Cyanobacteriales > Nostocaceae > Pelatocladus. Next base: position 482,991 of record JBMNDX010000003.1, read on the forward strand.
GCGCTTCATTCTTTGAAGTATTTCGCTCTCTTTACACCAATATTCTGCTTTTGGGTTCTGATACACCAATTCGTTCACTAGTAATCAGTTCCGCAGGACAAGGAGATGGGAAATCAACGGTTGCTGTCCATTTAGCCTTAGCAGCCGCAGCAATGGGACACCGAGTCTTGCTTGTGGATGCAAATTTACGTTCTCCTAACCTACACCAACGGGTAGGGTTAATGAATATTCAAGGATTAACTGACGTTATTTCTTCGGACTTAGACTGGAGCAACGTGATTGAGCGATCGCCTATTGAAGACAATCTCTACGTCCTCTCTGCTGGCCCTATTCCCCCAGACTCGATCAGGTTACTCGCGTCTCAGAAAATGCAGGACTTAATGCAAGACCTACATAGTAGTTTTGATTTGGTCATTTACGACACACCACCTCTAGTGGGATTTGCTGATGCCACTTTATTAGCAGCTAACACCAACGGTATGGTATTAGTCGCTGGTTTAGGTAAGTTGAAGCGTACCGTCTTCCAACAAGCATTAGAAGAGCTACAAATATCCGGCACACCCATTTTAGGGTTAGTAGCCAACAAGTCAAGAGACGCCGCACCTGCTTCCTATAACTACTATCAGCAATATTACAGACAGAGCATGAGCGTAGAACGTGCCGGTGACGACGATGACACAGACGACAGAAATCATTCTGTGCCAACCTCTTCTTCTGTAAGAAAAATTAAGGGATAGTTGGTTGGTGGTTGGTGGTTAGTAGTTAGTGGTTAGTGGTTGGTGCTAACTATCAACCATCAACAACCAACCACTAATTATTACTTATCCGGTGATTTTAAAGCACTATCCAGTATCTGCCGCGCCTCTTCTGCTTTGGCTTTTGCTTCCTGATAACGTAAATTTGCCTGAGCAAAAGTTTTGAGAATTTTAAAACCTTCCTTAAGGCGAGTAATTTCCTCTTCTGTTACAGAATTATCTGAGAAGAGGATATCAATCTGTTTACGAATTTCCAATGCTTCGGCGCGTGAATCTTGGACTTTCAGCTTCAGCGTAGCTAGGTTACTGAGAATCTGAACAGCTTGGGTAATTTCATCATCGCTGTTCTTAGTATCCATCGATACTTCTTTGACTTCTATCAATTGTTTGGCACTAAATCCATCTTCGAGTTCTGTAGGTAAATCACCTTCATCCATGAGTTGCATCAGCTGATCCATAGCTTTCTCACGGGCTTTGGCTGAATCTTTACCAGGTACAGTGAGGATAATATCTGGGCTTTGAGCGAGAGTGTACTGAACCATATTTATGCAAGAGACTTGCTACTGCTTTGAAAGCCGATCAATTGTAACATATAAAGGAAGTAATATTTTGGGGATCGGGGATTAGGAAGAGACTTGTTAAATAATTCTTCCTTGTCCCCTTGTCCCCTTTGTCCCCTTTGTCCCTCGTGTCCCCAATCACCCATTCTCTAAGTAATTCTGGACTATCTGCAAAATTCGTTCTGCTGCATGACCATCTCCAAAAGGATTGATTGCATTTGCCATTGCTGCATAAGCATCTGGGTTACTCAGCAATTCTACGGCGTTAGCAACTATAGTCTCTGATTTAGTTCCGACAAGTTTAGCTGTCCCAGCAGTAACAGCTTCTGGTCTTTCTGTTGTTTCTCGCAGAACCAAAACTGGTTTACCTAAACTGGGTGCTTCTTCTTGCAAACCACCAGAGTCAGTGAGGAGAAGATGCGATCGCATAATCGCCCCCACTAGTTCACCATAGTCTAAAGGTTCTGTTAAAAAAATCCGAGGGTGATTGCCCAAATTTGCCTGTAATGGTTCTCGTACCGTAGGATTGCGGTGTAATGGCAATAGTAAGGCTGTGTCGGGAAACTTATCTAGTATCTCTAAAAATCCTTGCGTGATTCCTTGCAGTGGTTCTCCCCAATTCTCCCGACGATGCACAGTCGCCAGCAAAACACGATATTTATTCCATTCCAAACCAGCTACATTACAAGCAGGTTCCTTTGCAGCTACATTTAACAGCGCATCAATCACCGTGTTCCCAGTCAGGTGAATTTGACCCAAAACACCAGAATTTTTTAAATTTTCCACAGCTAAAGGTGTTGGCGCAAAGTGCAATTGAGTCAGTTGTGAAATCAACCTTCTATTAGCTTCTTCTGGAAAAGGATTAAATAAGTCATCTGTTCTTAACCCAGCTTCTACATGACCGACAGGAATTTTTTGGTAAAAGGCTGCCAATGTTGCTGCAAATGCTGTGGTAGTATCTCCTTGCACCAAAATTAAATCTGGTTTATTTTCTTGAAATAATTCTTCTAATCCTCGCAAGCTGCGGCAAGTTATATCAGTTAAAGACTGTTGTCGTTGCATAATTTCCAAGTCACGATCTGCTGTGAGGTTGAAAAGCTGCATGACTTGTTCAACCATCTCGCGATGCTGTCCAGTCAAAATAACTTGGGTTTTAAAGCCTGGAAAGTCTTGGAAAATTTGAATTACCGGAGCTAGTTTAATCGCTTCTGGACGAGTACCTAAAATAATGTAAACGAGTTTGTTATTGGTCATTAGTCATTGGTCATTGATCATTGGTCAATAGTCAATGGTCAATGGTCAATGCTTAATAGTCAATTGTTAATAATTGTGAAGTTCAAATTATCGTCAATAATCACAAATGAGAAATGACAAAAAAGAATGAAAAAACCCGGTAAAACCGGGCAGAATGCACTGTTTGTCGAATTTAGCAATTAGGTTATAGTTCAATGTCACAAGTGAGTGGGCAAGCTGCATAGATGCTCTTCTGCATTTGTTCTGTTTCTCCATGCAACCAGCTCAACCACTTCACTTCTTGAGGATGAATACCCTTAGCAGTCAGCACACTTGCACCGATAACAACAGACAAAATATTAAACAGAATTAAACCACCTGCCACAACTAAAACGGCACTAACAGGCATCACAGATTGCAGAACAATAGATAACAGACATCCGACCGTAGCCATGAAAACAACCAAAGGAAAGCCGACAACCAGCAAGCAAACTGCCAATGTGAAAGACCATATCAAAAAGCTTTTAACCATTAACAAGGAATCTGTCTTGTTTAAATTAACTGTTTGTGAGAGAGCCATGAGTGTATCTCCTAAATACGCAAATCTGTTTGGAATTCAGAAGTCTTTCGCTGATATTGAAAAACAAAGGGATCAACAATTAGTGAAGTTCAGTATATAAAAACTTGTTGATAAGATGAGCATTTAGTTAATAAACTTTACAGTTATCTTTAGTTTTAATTATGGACAAACCTTGATATAGATATTCTTGCTGAGAACTTGTTTTTGCCATCTATCCTTGGACTGATCATATCTAAGGACTTACTAATTAGATATATGTCAAAGAATTCTCTTCTAGTCTTCTTAATATTTCTTATCACAATCAAAGATAACTCTCATAATCTTGAGATATTGCTAGCGCAAGCAAGGTGAAGGTTGAGAACACCATTTGAACTACATTCCCCGGCTAAAGCTATTTTTCAGCCACACCACATTGCGGAGACATCTCATCAAATGTCTCTAACATAAACATGAATTAAAACTACGTATTCGCCTAAATTGAAAACTACCAAAACAGACAAAAAATAATAATTAGTACCTAATGAACACAGTAATATTACTGAGTATTGTTTATGTGGATATTATGTTAAACCTGTAATTGTTAGTAAAAATAAATATGTTTGACTTAAGTTATTTTTTTAAATTAAGTCAAAAAGAACACATTAACGAATGTTAATGAAATTGAACATAATTTAGCGATCGCACACAGCAAATCACCCTCAGATAAGAAACCTGGGGCTAATCAATTGTAAAGATATATGTCAGAATCACAAAATCCATTAAATTTGCCTCCAACTCCAGCCCGTGGTGTTCCTCCGCTTCCACCCCCACCACCAACAATCAGTACACAGCGCCAGTCTACACAAACTTTGGAAATACCAGTAGATAAAAGTCGTACTGCTCAATCTGCAACACCACCATCGCCAACTCCTAGTCCTGCTTCTGCACATCGTCCTGGGACACCACCACCAGTGCCTAATCCCAGTTCGGCCCGTGTCAAAAGCAACACTCTACACCCAACTCTAGATCAGTTAGTACGGGAAGCTTATGATAATGGCATATCTGATATTCACTTGGGTGTAGGCGAACCGCCCCGCTTCCGTAACCGTGGAGAAATCCAAAACACAAATTATCCAGAAACTGATAAAGAGACTTTTATGAACTGGATGCGGGAAGTATTGACGGAAGCAGAAATTCAACGGTTTGAAGAACACCTAGAATTCGATGGTGCAACTCAGTACGAATTTGCCCGTGTGCGGATCAATATTTTTGATTCTCTCAAAGGTTATGCCATGGTCATGCGCTTAATTCCACTCAAAATCTTAACCATTGACCAATTACGCTTACCCCCTGTTTTTAGGGATATTTGCCACTACCACAAAGGCTTGATTCTAGTGACAGGTCCGACTGGTTCTGGTAAATCTACCACGATGGCAGCGATGATTGACTACATTAACAAAGAGATGCCTAAACATATCATCACCATCGAAGACCCAATTGAATTTGTTCACAGAAGTCAAAAGTCCTTGATCAAACAACGGGAAGTGGGAATGCACACCCGAAAATTTGACAACGCTCTAAAAGCTGCTTTGCGAGAAGATCCAGATTTGATTCTGGTGGGGGAAATGCGGGACAAAGAAACCGTGAATACAGCCTTAAAAGCGGCTCAAACTGGTCACTTAGTTATGGGAACCCTGCATACTAACAGCGCTGTGAAAACGATTGAACGTATCCTCAATCTTTACTCAGGTGATGAGCAAGATGCTATGCGAGTCGCTATTTCGGAATCTTTGGTAGCAGTGATTGCTCAAGGTTTGTGTCGTACAACAGATGGTAAGCGTGCTGCCTTTCACGATATTCTAATAAACACAGAAGCTGTTAAAGACTGGATCAAAGATGGTAAATACGATGAAATTACTGAATTAATGAAACAGGCCGGTTTTGACGGCATGATTACTATGAACCAGTCTCTGTTCAACCTCTATCAAGAAGGTCGCATCACCGAAGAAACAGCCTTGGAGATGTCGCCGACTCCCAACGAAATGGCCCAGATGCTTCGAGGTCGAGTCTAAGAATAAGGGATTGGGGCTTGAGGATTGGGGCTTGAGGATTGGGGATTAGAAAATCAAAAAATAATTTTAAACTAGCCTCTAACCCCTAACCTTTTAAAAACCTTGACTTCAGATAGACTAATCCTACCCCAGTTATTCAAAGGCATTGCGCTGTTCACGCCTGGAGGAGATTTGATTTATTGTATCGACCCCGGTAAGCAAGGTCGATGGCATTTACACTTGTGTGCAACTTTACAAGAAATTCTAGATTTACCAGAACCACCTCATTTTTTAGTTCCTTGCTACACAGCAACTATTGACCATTGGTTAGATCCACGTACACAAAAGATACGTACTTTTGCCGAAGCTTACCCAGCTGTGATGCGACATCAAGCAGTACTGAATGCCATTTTTAGCACAGGAGATATTGTATGGCAAAGCGCACCTTGGCAAGAAGGATTATGCGATCGCATAGTATTAACTAGTTACCGCTCTTCGTTCCCCCAACTTTGGGAGGATCATGACTTAATCGTACGTTTAGATCCTTTTGAAGCAGTACCATACTACCAAGAAGCAACTACACTACAGATACAGCCAAACGCTCAAGGTTATGTCCTACGTCTATTTGTTGCTGGACATAGCCCCGGTATCGAACGTACTCTTGAGAGTCTCCACGATCTATTAGAGCAATACCTTGGTCAACCTTACACTTTGAAAGTCATTGATGTTGTCACCCATCCAGACCAAGCAGAGACAAATCAAGTCACAGCAACCCCCACTCTTGTAAAAGTTTGGCCCCTCCCCATCCGGCGAATTGTGGGCGACTTGGATAATGTAGATAAAATTTTGCAAATGTTGGGTGCAAAAGAGCAAAGTTGAGTGCAATATCTAATTTCGAGAAAAGGTAATTTTATCCACTGCAACTTTTGACATAGGTGTCATCTCTCCAGTTTCTATATCTACTGAAAAAAGAGAATTAGTTCCTTCATATTTAGGATCAGCAAGCGCGTAAACTTCTCCTGATGGAGAGAAAGTAAGACTGAGTAAGTCATTTTGTAAAGGTCGTTTGTCAAGCATCAATGGTGACAAAGTGACTATTTTTCCTTTACCAGTAAGCATAGACCTGTTATCCAGATCCAAATGTACTAATCTCGTAATACCTTCCCAACCGAGAGTCGTAGCATAAATTTTTCCATCTGTACTTAGCGCAAGATTGCTAAATCGCCTATCCGATGATAGTTCTGGTAGAAATAAATCAGAGCCAGAAGAAACTTTGCCATTTTGTGGATTAATTATCACCATCTCGAAAGGAGGAATACCGCCATTGAGACTGACTATACCAATTAGTTTGTCATCTTTCGTAGCTAGTAAATTTTCAACTGTACAATTAGATTTTTTAAATCCTGATATTTTTTTAGATTTAGAAGATCGACCATCAAAAAATATCAGTTTGCTATAATGACCATGTTTGCTTAATACTGTACTTACAATCACAAATGTCCCATTTGATAGGACAGTAAAACCAGTTATTCGCTCAGTTGGTTCAGTGGATAAAGCCAGACGAGCTGTCTCAGTTTTTGTATCAATGTTATCTACTCTTGTCGGGAGAATCTCATTAAAGCTTTTAGGTGTAATCTGTCTAGCCAAAGCCTGTCTATCAGTTGGTAAGTCTAAAGAAACCAAAGAAATTGCTGGGGTAGTATTAGCTAAGTCGGTAGAGATTGTTTTAGTTAGACTTTGCTTTCTGTGAAACTTTGCTCCGATGAGCGAGTGTGATCTATTTACCAATGTCTTACCTCCAAATTTGGCGATCGCTGTTCATAGCGTCAACTGACCAAATTGTTGACATTTGAATTTTCAGATCATAGATTGATCAATTTAGTATATGTTGGTTTCATGGCAATCAATATTAATCTTTGCAAAATTGGGACAGCACACGGAATGTTATGTAGTGAGGACTTTAGTCCTCTTCCTTTTAAGCAAGGACTAAAGTCCTCACTACGAATCCGTCTCATTGACAACGTCGCAATTGTGCTAATGACACAACTATTTCGTCCATCGCTTTGCGTACAATGCTTGCAGGTTGTTCAGTTTGATTAACGATAATACTAAAAACTAAAGGCCCGTATTTTGGTGGATTTACGTAACCAGACAAGGAAATAGCACCAGTGATAGTTCCTGTTTTCGCTTGCACAATTCCTGCGGCTGATGTATTCTGAAAACGATTTTTTAAAGTTCCACTCACACTTGCTACAGGTAGGGAAGCACGAAAAACAGATGCTTGCGGCGACTTCGCCATTGCTTGCAAAGTTTGTACCAATGCTTCTGGACTAATTAAGTTTTTGCGAGATAAACCAGAACCATCGACTAACACATAACCAGTAGAATTGACTCCCATCTGAGTTAAACTTGTTTTCAAAACTTCTAATCCTGCATCTGCTGTAGTTTGATTGGGAAGCACAGGTTTTTTGATTGCTAATGCTCTCAATAATGCTTCAGCATAGAGATTATTACTATTCTGATTCGTCTCTATTAACAATTGAGATAAAAATGGGGACTGTACAGCTGCTACTTCCTGTTGATTATTAGCATTAATTCCTACTGATGTTGTCCCCAAACTAATTTTCTCTGCTGCTAATGCACTGCGAAAGCGCCGTAAAAAGTAATAATTGGGGTCAACTACTGGCAAAGTTACTAAATAAGGTTGAGAATTGGCTGCGAGTTGTCCTTGAATTCGCAACACATTTCCCGATAATTCGCGGGTAACGTTAATGGAAGTTGGTTGATTTTGTGCAGCTGTCACAGATTGATTAAGGAAGCGCCACTGTCTGGCCTCGTTTGCATCCGTCCATGAGATGAGTGTAGGTTTACCTGATGTTTGTGGTAATAACTTGAAACTAAAAGTATTTTGATTGAGAATAAAACTGCCGACTGGTGCGCCATAATCTGAATATATGTCTTCCCATTGCCAGCTCGAAGGAACAAGATCACCGCGAATATAGCGATCGTCTACAACTAACTGCTGAATTTGGTTAATACCTTTTTGTTTTAACTGCTTTGCCAGTATTGTTAATTGGGCGTTAGTCAGACTCGGATCTCCTCTACCCACAACATACAAGAAATTATTGCTACCTCTATATATAGATGTGCGAAAGCGATAATTTTCACCCAGTTGTTGCAATGCGGCTGCGGTGGTTAGGAGTTTGGTGTTAGAAGCAGGGGTAAAATATTTCTCGGCATCTTGACTGTAGAGTGTTTGGTTTGAGCCAAGATTTTGAATTAAAATTCCCCAGCGTACTCGACTGAAGAGGGGACGGTTGATGACAGCATCGATAGTGGTTTTCAGCTGAGCTGGACAAATTGTTTGAGGAGGAGTTGTAGGTGTTTGTGCTTTTGCTAGTTGCTGGTTGATACTGATGTGGATACCAAAAAACAACAGTAGAAAAACACAAGAGGATTTTTTAGACATTATTGGAGTTTGGGCAATTTTGATTTCTTAAAAAACTATACTTGATGGAAAAGTCTGTTTCGCAATGGCACAATTACAACGAATCACGATCGCCTCTTCTCAATTCCATAATCAACACATCACTCTAACTGCTGAACAACAACATTATCTTTGTCGCGTGTTGCGTCTTCAGTCGGGCGATCGCTTTATTGCTATGGATGGGATGGGTAAATGGTGGTTGACACAGCTAGCGGGTACGGAAGCAAAAATTTTACAATCACTTACCGTAGAAACCGAACTACCTGTAGCTGTAACCCTGATCATTGCTTTGCCAAAAGGAAATGGATTTGATGAAGTTGTCCGGTGTTGTACTGAGTTGGGTGTGACTTGTTTTGCTCCAGTTGTGAGCGATCGCACTTTGCTAAATCCTAGTTTCCAAAAATTAGAACGCTGGCGAAGGATAGCGAAAGAAGCTGCTGAACAATCAGAGCGTACCACAGTACCTACAATTCTAGAGCCAGTATCTTTTAGTAGTAGTTTGTCTTTTGTCACCAACCAGAAATATATCTGCGAAGCGCGTGGTGATTATCCGCATTTGCTAAGTTGCTTGCAAAACCAAGAAGATGGTAGAAGTGATTTGAGTTCCCAAACAACAATTGTAATTGCCACTGGTTCCGAAGGAGGATGGACGGAAACAGAAGTTGAGAGTGCAATTCAGGCTGGATTTCAACCTGTTTGTTTAGGAAGGCGTATTCTGAGGGCTGTGACTGCGCCAATTGTAGCTTTATCTTTGGTTGCGGCTGCTCATGAATTTTGAGAAATTTTGCCTATATTCTAAGTCGCCATCATGAACTTAGCTATGAGACTGCGATTGAAATCGCAGGTGTTCTTAGAGTTAAGCGATCGCTCATTTGCTGCTATGCGCTAAACTAGAGGAATCGGGGTAGGAGTCTCATCAAAGTAAATCCCAAAAATAATTACTATTGACCACTCCCGGAACGATGTCTCGCGAAAATAACGAATCACTTGAAATTCAAGAGATAAACAAACTCAAGCCAGTACACTTTGCGGACTTAATTAGAGCTGCACAATTAATTTTTGATCCTGCTACAGGTGTGTCTGGAATATATAGAAAAGTTGATTGGAAAGAATTTGGTATTCCTGATGATGTAACAGAAAACCTCAAAGCTCTTGGCCAGGAGTATCGATATGCATCTCCTCATGTTTCCCCTGAAATTATTTGGAGTAAATTGACCCCAGCAGCTCGAATTTGGTTTTTCGAGAACAGAGATGATTTATGGGAATTTGAGGAATTTTTTCCTGCTCTTGATGAGGATTAGCAGTGATTAGCGCTCGTGGCTATTTATTTAGTGGATGTACAGACATGCTAAAGCACATCTGTACATTGGTTAGTTGTTAGTAGTTAATGTATATCATAACTAACCAGTAGGCAATATGTAAAGTAGTAAACAGAAAAAGTTTAAACTACCAAATTCTCTAACCTCTAATCCCTAAAATTCTCTGTTCAAAAGGTATTGCCAGAGATTGTCTTTAACTTTACAGGTTCAACAATTATCTTTAATTTAGGTTAGCGATCGCCAATGCTAGAACGTGGATCGGGTAGAATTAATCTCACTAGAAGTAGCAAACCCAATCATCCAAGCTCTTCTTACCGCTTGAATTTAATTCCAATGCAGCTACTAGCGCACCGTCATCAAACTTTGATTTAGGAACAGATAAACACACAAACCCAGACATCAACCAGAAAAACCTGAGATTTGAGCTAATCCCCCCTCATCAACCTTGCTAGCCTTCGTACAACTGAGTATATATTCTCTCGCTGACTACTGAGGGCGAACGATGGGAATCGAACCCACGAGTGGAGGAACCACAATCCTCTGCCTTAACCACTTGGCTACGCTCGCCATTTGCGTTTTCTATTATATCACTGATTTGGGAAATTCATCCAAAAATTTTTAAAGGAACGGAGTCAGGCAATCTTGAGTCTAAAGACTACAGCAAATCACCCTAGATAAAATGAGAGTTCTAAGGATTATGACATATGTGGGAGTCTTTGGTCTAGCTGCTTTGGTAGTAGTAATGACTCAGACTAATCCCAATCAAGTTGAATATGAAGAGTACGCAGCACAAAGACTTACAGAATATCTCAATACAAATGTCTGTAAAAAAACTCCAAAATTTTTAGAACATGTCATAAAGTTTAATTGCAGGCAAGTAGTAAATTCTGCTCAACCGCAAATCCGAGAAATTATAGTTGAGAGTACAGAACGTCAAGATTTTATTGTTTTTAGTATTTATCGTACAGATTTAAATGTGAATTCGTTAATACCGATATTAAGGGTTGACTCTATTTTGCCCTCTACACCTGGTTATAAATTTGAGACACTGGGAGCTTTTAACCAGTTTTATACTTACAAGGTTGAACAGCAATGAGAGTCGGAGATTCTCCGTCATTGAGACGCACTCGCGTTCGTAAACTATCAAATAAACACGGGAGGATGAGAACCTCTATCTTTATAAGGCTACGCTGTACACACATCTGTGTGGTGGATGCAAAATGTGGTTTGATTCCCCTAAATCCCCCTTGAAAAGCAGGGCTGTTTTATTCCACAAGATGAAGTAGTTTGTCAATATTTTTGGGAATATTTCGTTAGGTATACTTATTTATTCTTATTTTTCCTGACTCATTAAGAAATAGGCAACTCGGAGTAAATAAAGCTTTAGTTAGAAATAATTGAGCAGCAAGTCTTTCTTTAGGAGAAGGTGAAGATTTGTTGTAATGTTTAACATTCTTATGTAGAGCAACGTAATAAGTAGATTTTTTTGTAACTACTAGTAGTTTGTTTGTGAACTATCGCAATTAACAATTAGCTAGTATGTGGATGAAGCAATTATTTTTTTTACTAATGCTTTATCCCTACCATTTTGCTGTCAAATCAAAGATTTAAAGAGAGGAAACTAACTGATGTTTTTTCATAAAAAAGAAACAATACATGTGGTTGATGTTAAAGAAGCTAACCCACGTTTTGCCCAATTACTTTTAGAGCAGTTTGGTGGTGCAACAGGTGAATTAACTGCTGCTTTGCAATATTGGACTCAGTCGTTTCACTGTGAGAATCCTGGAATTCGAGATATGCTGCAAGATATTGCAATAGAAGAGTTTAGCCATTTAGAAATGGTGGGTAAACTCATCGAGGCTCACACAAAAAATGTTGACCAAACTGAAGCTTATAAAAGTACTTTGTTTGCTGTCCGAGGTATGGGACCACATTTACTAGATAGCCAGGGTGTTGCTTGGAATGCTAATTATGTAAATGAAGGTGGTGATGTTGTCCGCGATTTGAGAGCTGATATTGCTGCTGAAGCTGGTGCGCGCCAAACTTACGAAGAGTTAATTAAATTAGCATCAGATGAAGGTAGTAAAAAGACTCTCGTTCATCTTTTGACTAGAGAAATCTCTCACACCCAAATGTTTATGAAAGCACTAGATTCTTTGGGTAAATTAACAGATCCATTCTTTGGGAATATTCAACCTGATAGCACGGTTGATATTTACTACAACTTGTCTACAAATGGCAAAGATGAACGTGGCCCTTGGAATTCGGAACCAACTTTCCGTTATGTTGCTGATCCTGTAGCCGAAAAGCAGTCGTAATTAATTAGTCTTTGATTTCAGAAGGCACTTATGCAGAAGGAACCCACGCTTAAAAGCGTGGGATTGAAGCAAGGACGCCTTGTGTCTTGTGGCACTCTCCGCAACACAATTTTTTTATACTAGTGGGCTTTCTACCCACAACTTAAGTTTCTATTGATACTTCCAGCCTTCTGCCTTCTGCCCTCTGTCCTCTGCCTTTTTTTGTAAGTTGTGTGTTGGTTGTTGGTTGGAAAAATTATCTTTACCACCAACAACTAAGAACAAATAATAAAAATAATATTGAGAATTTGCTAAGATTATTTAATTATATGTATTAAATTGTACCTTTGCTAATGATGTCTGCATGTTTACTAATATCCCACGGTAGCCGAGATCCGCGCCCAGAAGTTGCGATGCAGCTGTTAGCAAAGCTGGTAGTTCAACAAGCCCAAAGTCTTGGGTCGGTAATTATAGTTGGTACAGGGTGTTTAGAGCTGAATCCCGAACCTTTGCATGAGCAGATTATCAAGTTTGTCAGAAATTCTGCTAGTTGTGAAAAGATTCGCCTGAAAGTTGTGCCATTATTTTTGCTACCGGGGGTACATGTGATGGATGATATTCCCAGTGAGGTAGCGTTGGCTAGGCAGGCTCTTGGTCAAGATATTTTGATAGAATTACAACCATATTTAGGTAGTCACCCTGGTTTAGAATGGTTGTTAGCAAAGCAATTCGCCACAACAACAGCGACGACGAGAATTCTTATCGCCCATGGTAGTCGCCGTCTGGATTCGCAAACGCCAGTGGAAGCGATCGCCAAAAAGTTAAGTGCAGTTACTGCTTATTGGTCTTTACCTCCGAGTTTAGAATTCCAAGTCAAAGAGTTGCTCAATCTTGGACACAGACAAATTGCAATTTTGCCATATTTTTTATTCGCAGGTGGAATAACTGATGCGATCGCTCAGGTAACAGAAAAGTTACAATTACAATCTCCTGATGTGGATTTGCAACTAGCAGAACCTTTGGGATCAAGTGCAGAATTAGCTGATTTAGTTTGGGATTTGATCAAAGAATGAACCGCCAAAACGCCAGGAACGAGAAGAAAGAAGGGAAGAATTGTTTGGGAAAGGTTTATTTAGTTGGTGCGGGACCGGGAGATCCGGGGTTGATGACACTCAAGGGTAAAGGGTTGTTGGAGTGTGCAGATGTTGTGATTTATGATGCTCTAGTCAGTCCCGCAATTCTAGAAATGATTAATCCCCAAGCTGAAAAAATTAATGCTGGTAAGCGCCGGGGACATCATTCTTTGATGCAGGAAGAAACAACGCAGTTAATGATTGAGAAAGCACAAGAACATGCGATCGTTGTGCGGTTGAAGGGCGGCGATGCGTTTGTTTTTGGTCGCGGTGGCGAAGAGATGGAAGAATTATTGCAAGCGGGAGTATCTGTGGAGGTTGTGCCGGGTATTACATCGGGAATTGCTGCCCCAGCCTACGCGGGTATTCCTTTGACGCATCGGTTGTATAGTTCTTCGGTGACATTTGTTACTGGTCATGAGGCAGCAGGTAAGTATCGACCAACTGTGAATTGGAGTGCGATCGCTCACGGCTCGGAAACTATAGTAATATACATGGGAATTCACAATCTGGCTTATATTACCGAAGAGTTGGTAAAGGCGGGGTTGAGTCTGCAAACTCCTATTGCTTTGGTACGTTGGGGTACGCGTCCAGATCAGGAAGAATTAATCGGTGAATTGGGGACAATTGTAGAGCAAGTTGAGCAATCTGGATTTGAAGCACCTGCGATTGTGGTCATTGGGGCGGTGGTGAATATGCACAAGATTTTATCTGGTTGTCGTCCGTTATGAGTGGATTCGAGAACGAGTGTTAAATGAGGCTGTCATACTATGAAGGATAACCGCCCCTACTTAATCATCATAAAATTTCACTTTTTTGTCTGATTTAGTAACGATTTCAGTGGGTAATTGCTCAAATAGTCTTGTCAGTATCAATGTTTGCGATCGCTGCCATGTCAATAATCCTAATTGAGCAATTTCTGTTACATCTGCATAGGATACACTTTTTTCTAAGTGTTGTATGACTGACCGACAAAGCTGAGTAAAAGCTTTTAAATTTAGTAGTTCTCCCAAATCACCCAACTGAGTAGCTATGATGATAACTTCTGACTTTAAGGTAGATTTGTCTGTTTTAGATAATAAAGATTTGAGGTGTTGTAAATATTCTTCAACCTCAGTTTGAAAAATTAATAATATGACGTCTTCCAGCTCGTTGTATGGTAATTTTTCTGTATTGTTATGTGCCAAATTTTGCTCCCTCACGTGCTTTTTTAATTCCTCGAAGACTGGAAAACAAAAACTTACTAACCATTGCTCATCTATAACATAGCCGACAGAAAGTAATTCCACTATCTGACGTAACCATTCAAGACCGGATAAGAGTAAACTATGTAACTCGCTGTCAATTTCTAAAAAGTTAGTCTGTTTTCTTAAAATTTGTAGCGCATCTTCTAAACGATGAGCAAAGTTACTAAGTAAAGTAAAACCTAGAATCTCTGCACCAGCATTGATATAATGAATGTTTTTGATGGCTATATCAATAGTTGGCAAATAGCTTTGACACTTAGATTTGAGTTCCAAGAATATAGATTCTAGGGTATTCAAATTACCGTTAGCTTCTTCTAGAAAATTTATCTGGTTTTCTAGCTCCCTATTTTTTAACATAGCTGGAATTGTTTTTGATACCAAATACAAGGGAATACATGGTGAATGTGTAATCCAGAATTAAAAACAAGACTCTATGTCTAAGTTCTGTAGACAAATAACAGCTATAGTAGGTATTATTAATTCCGAATTAATTGACAGATAATGTTTACTCAGGAGTTATTAAACTATAAGTTAGTAATTCAAATAAAACTGTCAAATATTATTCAAAATTAATTATTTTTATTTTTAATTTTTCTTGATTAAACATTTAACTAATTTATTCGTAAACAACAAGATACCCGACTTCGCAGAAGTCGGGTATCTTGGCTAAGATACTATACTCTTGATTGTTTAACAGGGCTATTTCATTCTCATCCAGCCCGCCTCAGAATTTATTTTGAGGCTAAGAACATAAATCGGTTCAAACCGACTGTTTAGTGGGAACTTAGTTCGTTTTAACGGACTTAAACTATGCAGCCCTGAACTTTAGTTCAGAGCGGTTTATACCTAGAATAAAATAGCTCTGGATTGTTTACTTAAACTTTGAAACTACGAACACTTGCTTGTAACTGCTGGTAAATTTCTAAGGTTTTTTGCAAAGAGGCGGATACTTTGCGATAGGAACCACCAGTCATTTCAGATACCTTAGCAATTTCTTTCATTAAATGAATAACTTCTTTAGAAGTTTGCACTTGAGAGACTGTGGCGAGAGATATTGACTGTACTAATTCGTCAATTTGGCAACAAACATTGAGCATTTGATTTAAGCTATATTTACTATCTTCAACCAAATGAGTTACTTCTATTACCTGAGCGCTTCCTAATTCTATTGTCTTGACAACTTCCCTAACTTCTAGGTTAATATTGGTCGCGATTCCTTCGATTTCACCTGTGACTGTAGCACTTTCAGTTGCTAGGGCAGCTACTTCTTCAGAAAAAGAGAGCAAAGCGTCACTATCTCTACCCACACGGCTTATTTCAATTCCAGCATTGATCGCGAGCAAGTTAGTTTGTAAGGAGATTTGTTTAATTAAGGAAGCCAGACGAGTAATATGTTGCGAGTAATCTCCTAGACGCTTGATTTTTATGGCTGTTTCTTCCATTGAATCCCGCAGGCTAAAGATATTTTCGACGGTGAGATCCATCGCAGCGTCGCCAATTTCGGCGGTAGGAGAGGCTGTACGAGCAACTGCTGTGGCTAATCTAGCATTTTTGGCTACGCCTTTGATGGAAAGCCGAATTTGATCAACAACATCAAGAGAACGATCTATTTCCTGGGTTTGTTTGAATGTGTCAATGGCGAGTTGGCTGATTACTCCTGAATTTTCTGCGATCGCACTATTCAATTGAGTAGCTGCTGCTTTAACTTGGATGACAATCTCCCGCAAGCTTTCGACAATAAAGTTACAAAAGTCTGCGATCGCGCCGATTTCACCTTTGCTAACTTCTACATGTACCGTTAAATCGCCTTTTTTGGCTCCCACAAAATCATCTAAGAGTCCGTTAAGTTGTTCTTGCAGTTGTTCTGCTTGCTGACGTTGCTGTTCGGAAGCTTTTTCACTTTGTTCTAAAAGATTAGCTCTTTCTAAAGCCAGTCCTATTAATCTAGCGAATTGCTCGAATAACTCAATTTCTGCTTGTTGCCAGACGCGAGTTCTGGTACATTGGTGGGCAATTAACAAGCCCAGTAAATTACCACCCAACGAAATTGGTGCTTCTAGATGTGCTTTGACTGCAAAAGATTCTAACTGTTTGACGTAAACTTCCGAAAAACCTGCTTGATAAATATTGTTAGCAGCTAGTACACCACCTTGACGATACTTTTCTCTGTAATCTTGAACAGCAGCTTCATGAAATCTTGTTTCTACCTTAGGCAAATCTTCAACTACGGATTCGGCTAAAATACCACCTTGCCAATTTTCATCAAATTTACAGATGACGACACGATCTACTTTTAAGGCTTTACGGATATCTTGAACTGCCAAGTTGTAGATTTCCTGAGAATTGAGAGTTCCAGATAAATGGATAGCAAAGTCTTTAAGTACTTGGCTCACTTCCAGTAAATGCACTCGTTCTAAAGCCAGCCCAACTTGAACCGCTAACTGTCGCAAGAAATTAATTTCAAAAGGTTGCCAAACATGGGGCGCCCAGCAGTAATGAGCAATCAAAAAGCCAAATATTTGATTATCTTTGAGAATTGGTGTTGCTAATATCGCCTTGACTTGCAGTCTTTCCATCAATCTCAGATGTTCAGGAACCAAGTCTGTTTCAAAGACATTATTAGCAATCAGAATACCATTGGTTGTATAGGTTTCCACCAATTGCCTAGCAATGGAGCTGTCTTCAATAGTATCACCCAAAGTCACTGGTAAGCCAGGTGCAACAGACTCGGCGATGACTTGTCCGCTACCGTGAGGATTAAAGTGATAGACAACAACTCGATGCGCTCCTAGTGCTTGTCTAGCTTCTAGAACTGTGGTATTAAATAAATCTTCCGAATTAAGTGATTGCCGAATGGCCGTGAGGATATTCGTAAACATCTTCAGGCGTTCGGCTTCGATTTTTTGTTTGTTGAGCAAATCTTGTAGTTGATCAGCCATGCGGTTAATACTGGCTCCCAAGGTAGCAAATTCGTCTTCTCCTTGGACATGAATACGGCTGTCAAAATTACCTCTAGCCAGTTTTTTCACCACCATTGTGGCAGTTTGAATTGGTAAAGTAAGACGGTTGGCTAAAATAGCAGCGATCGCACCCACTAATAACGCCGTTACAACCGTTCCCACAACTAATGCCAATAATAATTGTCTTTGTGTTCCCAAAGCGATCGCTTTGTCTGTACTCAAGACTAATTGCCAATTTAAGTCCGGTAAACCTGCTGTTTTTTGCCAAGGAACAAAGGTTGTTAAATCTTCTGCTTTACCTTTGCGATCTCGTAATATACGTGTGACTACTTGTTGCGAGGTTTGTAATTTCTCCCATTTGGGAATAACTTTTTGAGCATCTCTACCCAAGTGATTCTGATCTGTTGCTAAAAAAATCTTACTCGCAGGATCTATTAATTGGTACTCATCGTTGATTCTGGAAAGCTTATTGAGTGTTTGCGCTAAAGATTGGATCGGTACAACTGCTTGGACAATATAAATAGTTTTATTGGTGACACTATCTTTAACTGGTGCAGCCAAATAAATTTTTGATTTTTCTATATTTGTAGTGACTAATGGCTGGCTAATATATGGCTGATTGTTTTTCAGAACTGCTTGAAAATATTCCTGATTTTTTTGGTTAGGAAGTGATTTACCTTGGGTTTGTAAAAACACATTCCCGTTGAGATCCACAACAGCAATGCTTTCATACACTTGATAAATATCTTGTAAGTTATTGAGCCGTGCTAGTTTATTTTCACCATCTAAACTGTCTCTGAGTTTGGAGTCAATCAGAAATTTTTGGTTAGCGAATAGCTGAATTTCTTGATATCGTTTCAGCATAAATCGCTCAACATTATCTGCCAAATTGCGAGCGCTAGTTTGTTTGATATTACTTATTTCTTTGATCAGGGATTGACTGACTAAGTAATATGTCATAGCTCCCACTCCCAAGGTTGGTAGTGTGGAAATCGCAACAGCAAAGGCGATCGCTTTGGTGCGGAAGCTGACTTGTTTTGCCCATGCTATAACACTATTGATAGGAGAATAGAGAGAATAACTTCGGCGCTGAAGTACAGTTTCTGCTTCGGACGTAGTTCTAAATGTGCGCCGATGATAACCACTGTTTTTCGGTTCGGAATTAATTCTGTTAACCATTAAGTTATCTCTATGCTCAGAGGGTTAAATGAGTCAAGCAATTTGGATTTTAGATGGCTCTAAAAATAAATGTTGAGACTGGAAATAAGTTATTTATTTTCTTTGACTAATTCATTCACTTCTCTGGAGTCAACTTTGAGATTCTGAAATGAACTCTGAAACCACTAGTTAGCTTTATTTGTGCCGACTTACTTAATTGGTTTTATTCCGCTTCCTATATTTTTGTAGTAATACCAATTTCAAAAATTATATGTACAAATGGATTGACACCAAGCCAGACGCGCAAAGCATTGTCAATCCAAAATTTAAAATGGTATAACTAATTCTCTGTTGCAGAAAATAGAAGATGACACAATAGTTTGTGCATCTACAATTCAGACTGAATTTTTTTCTAGCTACTTAATGTGTTGAAATACTTCTTTAAGTAAATCTGTCTGTGTAAAAGGTTTACTCAAATAGCCTGATGCCCTCACAAGTTTTGCTCTAGCTTTATCAATAAAACCTGTCCTACTTGTAATCATAATTATAGGTGTATCTTTAAAGTGAGAATGTTTCCGTACTAATGAACACAATTCATAACCATCCAAGTTTGGCATTTCGATATCTAGTAAAATCAAATCTGGTTTGAGGCGAATAATTTGCATTAGAGCCTTGAGTGGATCGTTAACGCCTATCACAGAAAACATTTGATCATCCAAGAATTTCTTAATCGCATTGATCACAGTAGGACTGTCATCAATACAGAAGACTGTGTAAAGTTTTTTATCCGCATTTGGTTGAGAAATTAGTGGAGGGCTACTGTTGTTCTGATTGACAGGATGAGGCAACACATTATTCTGCCTTGGTTTAGGCAACGGTTGCTGAGTTGGAGGAACTACATGGAGATGCTGTTGTCCAGGATTTGATTTACCTTCACCTCTAGATATCCTCTGGGAAGTTTGTTGTCGGGGAGTAACACCAAATTCCGAAGCTGATTGATTATTTGGATGGCGTTGTCCAAAGGCGTGTGCTTGTGATGCTGTTGTATCAGCACCGGATTGTTCTGTTTTACCACTAGGGACAGATGCATGATGCGATCGCTTCTGGCAACGTTCGACTAGCAACCGCATATCCAAGTGACAAAACTTTGGCATTTCATCCAAAAAGCTTTCTGGAGTAAATTCGTAACTCCCCTCTTTTAGCAGCAAAAAGGATTCTAAAACTTCTAACGCCAATTGTTCCACCAATATCCCGGCTTGAGATGGAGTAAGATATTTCTGATTAACTAGCCAGCAAATACCTAAATAATCTGGATTCGGTATTGCTTGATTATCAATCCCAGTTTCAAAAATTGCTCGCAATTGCTCTTTGATGCCGTTGTGGAGAGTAGGTATTTTTTGACTTAGACGCTGCAAGTGTTTGTAAAGCAGCTCAAACATTTTTTCTGTACAGCACGCATAAATTAATTTACCCTCCTCCACATATATTGACCAAGAACCCGAAGCTGTAAAAACTTGTAAACAACCCGTAGTAGATTTACTAGTTATTTTCTTCAGCAAAAATAACGGCTGTAATGACTGATAAAACCTGTATCTATTAATAGGAAGTATCTTCATGGCTACGGCTCTCAAATAAAATCAAAATTGACAAATGCAAAATGGCTCCACTTGTTGCCATGAAACAGCGCCTGCATATTGCACCTATTTAACATTAGCTTATGATGTGGGTTCATATACCCATATAAAAAGATAAAAAATCCATAAAGTAGATAATTAGTTTCAAAAACCACTAGCAAATCTCATCAACAGCGCCATATTTAGGATATTTAGTACTTGATACAGATTCTGCTGTTGGTTCATGTAGCGAGATAGAATAGCAAGTAGCATACAAGCAGACTGGTAAAAATATAATCTATTGGATTTGACGAGTAATCCTAGTTAATTATTGACTATCCCAAAATCCCTAATTTGAGGTGGAGTATTGGGTATTTTGTCAATACTTTGATTTTATCGTCCCTAACTGATGCGATCGCATCGGCAAGAAATCGGGAAAAGCCAAGGATAAAACAAAAAAGGTAACAATTTATCCCTTTCACTTTGTCTTTTTGATCCAGTTGCACTCAACGAAGAAAGCTCGAAGGCTACACTTGCTCACTTTTTGGTTGATTTATGGATGAATTTTAATAGTGGAGTAGAAGATGCAGCTGTGATTGGCTTTCAAAAAAGCAGTTTCTTCATCTGTTTGGAAAACACCCTCTAAAATATTGCCCTGATGATCTGGATGAGTAGTCACATTGAAGAATTACAACTCTGAGCTTCGATTATTTTGCTGTAATTCAACAAATTTACTCCATGCCTACAAATTTATCTTCCTTACTTTTAGATTACTCTAATTTGAAGAAAAAAGATAAACTCAGCATGAAAATTTCTATTGCTAAATAAAGAGAACGTGAAATGAGAAATATTTGCATAAGCGAAAATTAATTTATATTCAAAACTCATGTGTAAATAATTCTGCGCGATTACTTATAAGACAAGGTTATAAGACTTGTGTGTACACCTTAGAGGGAAGGGGTTGGGGGTTAGATCTGTATTGGACTCAATTGCAAACCGCTATAAATCCATAGCTCTCATAGCACAAGTCGTATAAAGACGACTCAAATAAATCAAACAGTCTGCTTAAGCAGACTTTAGCTATGAGACTGCGATTAAAATCGCAGGCGGGTTTTGTTCATTTGGGGTGTTCCCGATTGAACATATATCTTAAAGGACTTACACAAGTGTTGTAAAATCTCGTTTTTTGTTTGTAGTAAGGACTAAAGTCCTTATTTTGATGACTAAAGTCCTTACTCCGAACTGAAAATAATCTGACAAGTGCCTAAGTCCTGTCTTCTTTATCTATTTAATCGTTTAAGTTCTTTTTACCAACTTGTTCTCTGTCATTTTGTTTGCGTTGATACATTTATATATTTGAGAATGTTGTTTTTTTCAACTATTACAACTAAATACTCTTGATCATTCACATTATTCAACCAATAAACAGTAGACTAATTGTAATGATAAATTCATTATAAGCTGACTGATATGATTTATTTAGCCAAAATGGCATTATCTTGATTGTTGATATACATATTCTCAGCATCTAAAAATTATTCCGTATACAAAATTAATCTCATCAATAAAAATGAACTGTTAGAGTTAATATTTCCTCAGCCTAATTAGTAGCTAAAAGATCAATAACAAAATCAAGCTAGCTATAAAAAATCAATGTATGCTTGATGATATGCATGTATGCTTTATAGAAAGAAAGTTTATTTGGCATCAAGAAATACAAAAGGCCGAAACATGGGTGCATTTTGTAAATTAATTTTGATCTGAGTGTCATCTTAAAAATCATGTATTTATAACAGTAAATGTTTTGAAATACCCAACATTAATAATCAGCGCAGCCAAAATGACTACGCAGCAAACATGAAGCTCCAAAAGCTCCAAGATTTTTATGAAAGTATTCTGCGTTTTTATTAGCAGCTTATTATACAAAACTCAGCCAAGAGAACTTAACAGGGTAAAGATTCAGTGGTAAGGGAAAAAGGTATTTTATCCCTATTCAAAACAATTACACACATTTTATTTTGTCCAACAACAATAAACTTGAAAAGTATAGTTTGGCAATGGGTGTAACACCAGCATTGCTATCACCCCTCATTATGAAAATAGAGCAAAGCGTAAAGTGTCAGGGGAAAAGAAGCATGATAAAGTTACTCTTCTATGTCTGATAACACCACATACCGAGTATTCCTGTGAGCGAAATTAGTTTACAAGTACAAGAACCGGGTGAACGCTTAGACCGTTATCTTACTGAACAATTAACAGACCTATCTCGTTCCCGCATCCAACAGTTAATTGAACAGGGTCAGGTTCAACTCAACAGCAAAATCTGTACATCCAAAAAGATGACTGTGAAACTGGGCGATCGCATCACCGTCACGATTCCTCCAGTCGAACCCCTCGAACTGACCGCAGAAGATATCCCCTTGGATATCCTTTATGAAGATGACCACATATTAATTCTCAACAAAACAGCAGGATTAGTTGTTCATCCTGCACCCGGTCATCCAACTGGCACTTTAGTAAACGCCATCTTAGCCCATTGTCCTAACCTACCAGGTATTGGTGGTGTGCAGCGCCCAGGTATTGTACATCGACTAGATAAAGATACAACAGGGGCGATCGCTATTGCTAAAACTGAATTAGCTCATCAACATCTCCAAGCACAACTCAAAGCTAAAACCGCACAACGAGAATATCTAGGTGTGATCTACGGTGTTCCAAAAACAGAAAGCGGTACAGTTGACTTACCCATCGGTCGCCATCCCGTAGACCGAAAAAAAATGGCTGTTGTCTCCACAGAAAAAGGTGGAAGACCTGCGGTTACTCATTGGCGAATACTTGAACGTCTGGGCAACTATACATTAATGCACTTCCAATTAGAAACCGGACGTACCCATCAAATTCGTGTCCACAGCGCCCATATGGGCCATCCCATTGTTGGCGACCCTGTTTATAGTTCTGGCCGTTCGGTGGGTGTGAATTTACCAGGTCAAACCCTCCATGCTTGGCGACTCAGATTACAGCATCCAGTCTCTGGAGAATGGATCGAAGCTACTGCACCTATTCCTCAAACGTTAACTACTCTCCTTGAAGTTTTAAGACGACGAGCGGTCATATTTTGACCATAAAAATATAAATGAGAAACTTTTACGACTCTTCTTTACCCATCTTTAAAGAACTTTACATGCTTATCATTCACTAAGTTTCCGTAAGCTTGGGAAATATTTACTTTTAGCCACCATTTTTACAGAAAAGTGCAAATTTAGATTCTAAGTATTTTGACTCAATTCTAAAATCCATCAAATCGTTACATACAATACAGATTTTTCAATTGGATCGTCTTTCAGAAAGAAAGAGAAAGTTTACTTTTGATAAAAACAAAATCAGATAGTATGTAACTTTTCTTGCTCTAAATCTGACATAGCTGTAATATTAAGTTAAGTTAGCAAAAGTATCTGAATGTAAACTTATTATTAATCGATCAGTATATAAGCCTTCTATTTCAGAGGTTTCACGGAATCATCTAGAGTTTTACACTTGTTAAATAAAGTTTATAAAAAAAGACCGCAAGCCATATATAAAATACGAACTAGGTTAGAAAGCGAATTTAAACATAATCAAGACAATAAAGGTTTTTCGGTTAAATATTTGCACATAGCAATCATGATAATTCAGTTTTTATGTGCAATGTTTGCTGATGTTTATGCTGCCTATTTGTCGTGATTACTATAAATTGCTTCTAACAGAAAAGAAACTGAATTTAATGATTTGAATTTGCTGCTGTGAATACGAGGAGAAAAAAATGCTTGATGCTTTTTCCAGAGTAGTTGAACAGGCTGATAGAAAAGGCGCTTACTTAAGCGGTGACGAAATCAACGCTCTGCAAGCAGTAGTTGCTGATAGCAACAAACGCTTAGATGTTGTTAACAGACTCACCAGCAATGCTTCCTCCATTGTTGCTAATGCTTATCGTGGTTTAGTAGCAGAACGTCCCCAAGTGTTCAATGCTGGTGGTGCTTGCTTCCACAACCGCAATCAGGCTGCTTGTATCCGCGATATGGGATTTATTCTGCGTTATGTTACCTACTCTGTACTAGCAGGTGATTCCAGTGCTATGGATGATCGCTGCTTGAACGGTTTACGTGAAACTTATCAAGCTCTTGGTACTCCCGGTGATGCTGTAGCTTCTGGGATTCAAAAAATGAAAGAAGCTGCTATCAGCATTGCTAACGATTCTAATGGCATTACCAGAGGTGATTGCAGTCAGTTAATGTCTGAAGTTGCTAGCTATTTCGACCGTGCTGCTTCAGCCGTTGCTTAAAAATTTTGCTGGTCGTAGATTGCAATTATTTGAAAGTGTTCTTTGTGATTAGGCCTGAGCCATTTGTAATTACATAAGGCATATAAAAATAAGTTGCATATACGGCTATTTATGTAAATTTTGAGCAAGAAATTTTTGAGTTATTTTAGTTAGCAATTTTTGGAGAATTAAATCATGAAAACCCCATTAACTGAAGCAATCTCTGCTGCTGATGTGCGCGGCTCTTACCTAAGCAACACCGAACTGCAAGCAGTATTTGGTCGTTTTAACCGTGCTCGTGCTGGTTTAGAAGCAGCTCAAGCATTTACTCGAAACGGTCAAAAATGGGCAGAAGCAGCAGCTAATCACGTTTATCAAAAATTCCCTTACACTACCCAAATGCAAGGGCCTCAATACGCTTCTACTCCAGAAGGTAAATCTAAGTGCGTACGTGACATTGATCACTATTTACGTACTATCAGCTACTGTTGTGTGGTTGGTGGCACTGGTCCCTTGGATGAATACGTAGTTGCAGGCTTGAAAGAACTCAACGGCGCTCTTGGCTTGTCTCCTAGTTGGTATGTAGCGGCTCTAGAATTTGTGCGTGACAATCATGGTTTGACAGGTGATGTTGGTGGTGAAGCCAACACCTATATTAACTATGCAATTAACGCATTGAGCTAAATCTATACAGCAAGGTCCTTTGTCCTTTTTCAATGGCTAATGGCTAATCGAAACTGGTTAGTAGTTAGTAATTGTTGATCGTTAATAGTTGTTTGTTGTACCCTGCGAGAAGCCGCTTACGCGTCTAGAGAACAGCTAACAACCAACAACTAACAACCAACAACTAACAACTAGCAAGAGTGCGATTAGCAATTAGCCATTCGTTGTGTTTGAGAACAGAAACAATAAAACATTTCGTAAACATGGAGCGGTTGTCAAGATGACTACTTCAGTCGCAGAACGCCTAGCAATTAGAGATGATATAGGCACAAAAACCGAACTGCGTCAAAATTGGAGTGAAGATGAATTGCAGCTAGTATTTCGGGCTGCTTACGAGCAAATTTTTGGTCGTCAAGGAGTATACGCTAGCCAAAAATTTACCAGCGCTGAAGCAATGTTACGTAACGGGAAAATCAGCGTTAAGCAATTTGTAGAAATTCTTGCAAAATCTGAATTTTACAGGGAATGTTTTTTCTATAAAAATTCCCAAGTGCGGTTCATTGAATTGAATTACAAGCATTTGCTAGGACGCGCACCCTACGATCAATCAGAAATTGCATATCACACGGATATGTACGCTTCTAATGGTTTCAACGCTGACATAGAATCGTACATTTACAGTTCAGAATATGACAATGCCTTTGGTAATTATGTTGTTCCTTATTACCGAGGATTTCAGTCAATTCCTGGTATGAAGACCGTAGGATATAATCGTATTTTTGAGCTTTATCGTGGTAAGGCTAACAGCGACAACGCTCAATTTGGGGGTAAAAATTCCCGCCTGCGATCAAAAATTGCGATGAATATGGCAAATTCAATTGTGCCACCATCATCGCCAGGTCTTGGCTTCACATCAATTGCACCAACTTTAATCACTTCTCCTGCATTGGGAGATAATCGCATGTTCATCATCGAAGCGATCGCTGGTGGATTGAACACCAAAGTTGCAGTGCGTCGTAGCCTACAAGTTTACACCGTACCTTTTGAGCGGCTCTCAGCTACCTACCAAGAAATTCATAAGCGTGGCGGTAAGATAGTTAAGATTTCACCAGCTTCTTAGAAGGGAAGGGATCGGGGAAAAGGGAGCAGGGAGCAGGGAGAAAAATTGTCCCCGTTGTCTCCGTTGTCCGTTGTCCCCAAATCCCAATCTCAATCCCCGATCCAAAATCCAAAATCCAAAATCCAAAATCGAATGACTGTTGCATATTCTGTGGAACCAATTCTTTCCCACCAAGCAGCGATCGCAGCACTAAAAAGCGAAGATAACCAAATTCGTTATTACGCTGCTTGGTGGTTGGGAAAGCATCAGGTACAAGCGGGTTGTACAGCGTTGTGTGAAGCCCTATTTGATGAACGTTATCGTATTCCATCTGGAGGGTATCCTCTACGCCGTCAAGCTGCACGTGCTTTAGGACAATTAAAGAACCCGCAAGCAGTACCAGCGTTGATTGCTGCATTGACATGTGATGATCTGCACCTAAGGGAAGCAGCGATTCAGGCTCTAGCAGCTATTGGCGATCAGCAGGCTGTTGAACCTTTGCTGAAACTGCTGCAATCCGGTCAAGAGCAACCGTTAGAAGCCTTAATAGAGACCCTCGCGACTTTACAGGTATGGTCTGCTCGTTCTCAAATAGAACCCTTTCTCAATCATGCATCCGAGCGAGTACAGTGCGCTGCTGCACGATATTTGTTTCTTTTAACCCAAAAACCCCAGTACATTGAACGTATTATTAATAATTTGCATCATGACAATATGTATTTGCGCTGGGCGGCCATATTTGATTTGGGGGCTGTTGGTCATCGTCAAGCAATAGATGCGATTCTTGCTGCTGGAGTTCCTAACAGTTTAAAACTGTTAAATTTAAAACGCATTTTGGAAGCTTTGTTAGATCAAGAACAAACAGAGAAGGAAATAACTCAGTTAATTTTTCAGGCAATTGATAATTTATTAATTCAACTTTAAATTAGGGGTTGTTGGTTGTTAGTTAGTTGTTGATTAGTTTTTCCAAAGAACAACTAACTATTAACAATCAACAATTTATTTTATGTCTGCAATCTTTAACAATCATGAATACACAGAAGTTTGTGAATACCGAAGAACTGATTTCGCAATTAAACCATGCTCCAGTGCCAAGTGATGCGGTATCTGCAATTGCTGCAATTTCTGCTAGTGAAACTACGGAAGCCGGGGCGATTTCTGCTTTAATTCAAGCTTTTGACCGTCATCACCCTTCTGTAGGCAAAGCAGCAGTTGAAGCTTTAGTAAAGCTAGCACCTGCAAGCGTAGAACCACTGATTCTTGCTTACCGTATTTCTCCTGATCAGGGCGTGCAGGCATATATTATTCAAGCTTTAGCATTAATTGGCGACTCTAGAGCATTTGATTTGTTAGCCGAAGTTATTGGTACAGAAGTAGCTAACCACTGTCAGGGAAATGTCCGTCGGATTGCTGCACATGGACTCGGAAAAATCGCAAGTAGTACTGATCAACCAGCATTCATCCGCCATGCTATTGAAAAACTAACTTGGGCTTTACTCTTTCCAGAAGATTGGGGGCTACGTTACGCTGCTGCGGTTTCTCTCCAAGAAATTGCCACACCAGCAGCTTATGCTGCCTTAGAGGCGGCATTAAATCAAGAAACAGACAAAGTAGTGCGATCGCGTATTACAACAGCCACAGCAAAAAATCTGCCAGATTAACTACAAACGGTTTTTGGTAATGGGTAATGGGTAATGGGTAATGGGTAATGGGTAATGGGTAATGGGTAATGGGTAATGGGTAATGGGTAATGGGTAATGGGTAATTGAGATAGTGATGATTTTCCCATACCCAATCCCCAATCCCAACTTTTGTGACAAATTGCTGCAACTAGCAGCAATTTTTATAATTTTTTGTTAAAAAATCTTAACATATAGTAACGTCTATCAAATTTATGTAGAACTTGAATAGATTGTGATGTCTAGGATTGAAAGAAGCTTAAGAAAATATAAGCAAAGAAAAGTTACGTCTGTTCTTGCTTATTTATGAATTTATGTTACGAAAAAATCAATTCGCTCTCAGTTAAAGCCCTTATATGTAAAGGTTTTGAGGCTTTTCTTATTGGTCTATCTCATTTATTCACAATTTGTAACAAACAATGCCCCTGTAGCGTTGTATAAACATAAGCTGGAGGGGTTAAACGACAGGCAAAAGTGAAAGATGGCAATCGATTTCGTAAAGTTTGCCAGTTTCTCATAAAATCACCCCAGTTTCTCATTTTTCCGGTTCTGTTTCAGAATAGGGAAAATTGAAGAGCAAAAGAGAGACACTCTTGTTTAATGTCTGTTATAGGCCAATCCAAATTGATAAAACAATTCCAGTTTTAATCAAAACAGCACTCAATTAAGGAATTAGGAGAATCTTCCATGTTAGACGCATTTGCCAAGGTGGTTTCTCAGGCTGACTCCAGAGGCGAATTCCTGAGCAGCGAACAACTCGATGCTCTAAGCAATATGGTAAAAGACGGCAACAAGCGCCTGGATGTTGTAAACCGCATCACCAGCAATGCTTCCACTATCACCACCAACGCTGCTCGTGCTTTGTTTGAAGAGCAACCCCAATTGATTGCTCCTGGTGGAAACGCTTACACCAACCGTCGCATGTCTGCTTGCCTACGCGATATGGAAATCATTTTGCGCTATGTTACCTACGCTATCCTCGCAGGTGACGCTAGTGTTCTTGACGATCGTTGCTTGAATGGCTTGCGCGAAACCTACCAAGCTCTGGGTACACCCGGTTCTTCCGTAGCAGTTGGTGTTCAAAAAATGAAAGAAGCTGCTGTCAACACTGCTAACGACCCCAATGGAATCACCAAGGGTGATTGCAGTCAGTTGATGTCTGAAGTAGCTGGCTACTTTGATCGCGCTGCTGCTGCTGTTGCGTAATAAAACATAACAAAAAAGCCCAGAACCAAAAAGCTAGGTATCCCGGCAAAAAATTACGAAACGTTAAGGAGATTTAAGAACATGAAAACACCCATTACCGAAGCAATTGCAGCAGCTGATACCCAAGGTCGCTTTCTGAGCAACACCGAACTCCAAGCTGTTAACGGTCGTTTTCAACGTGCTGCTGCTAGCATGGAAGCTGCTCGTGGATTGACCAGCAATGCTCAACGCTTGATTGATGGTGCGACTCAAGCGGTATATCAGAAATTCCCCTACACCACCCAAACCAGTGGCCCTAACTATGCTGCTGATTCTCGTGGTAAGTCCAAGTGTGCTCGTGACGTTGGTCACTACCTGCGGATCGTCACCTACTCCTTGGTTGCTGGTGGTACTGGCCCATTGGATGAATTTTTGATTGCTGGTTTAAGTGAAATCAACAGCGCTTTTGAATTGTCTCCCAGCTGGTACGTAGAAGCGTTGAAGCATATCAAATCTAACCATGGTTTGTCCGGTCAAGCTGCTAACGAAGCCAACACCTACATTGATTACGCAATCAACGCTCTGAGCTAGATCGCGTAATGCCCGGAGAGGGATGCAGCTGAGTGGAATCACCAAGCAGTTGAATCTCGCTCCGGGCATAGTTTTATCTGGGGATTGATAAAAAATATTTATCAGACACGCAAAAGTCCGCGTGTACATAAATAGGGGGAAAAAAATGCCGATTACAGCAGCAGCATCCAGGCTAGGAACAGAAGCTTTTAGCAGCACCAACGCCGCTAAAGTTGAGTTACGTCCTTATGCAAGCAGAGATGATGTCGAAGCGGTGATTCGTGCCGTATACCGACAGCTTTTGGGTAATGACTACATCATGGCGTCGGAACGGCTTGTAAGCGCCGAATCACTTCTGCGGGATGGTAACTTTACAGTCCGAGAGTTTGTGCGTAGCGTTGCTAAGTCAGAACTCTACAAAAATAAATTCTTCTACAGCAGCTTCCAAACCCGGTTTATCGAACTCAACTACAAACACTTGTTGGGTCGTGCTCCATACGATGAGTCTGAGGTGATTTACCACTTAGACTTGTACCAGAACCAAGGATACGATACCGAAATAGACTCGTACATTGATTCGGTTGAATACCTCAACAACTTTGGTGACAATATTGTCCCCTTTTATCGCGGTTTTGAGATCCAAACCGGACAGAAAACAGTCGGCTTTACCCGAATGTTTCGCTTGTATCGGGGTTACGCTAATAGCGATCGCGCTCAGGTAGAAGGTACAAAAACTCGCCTAGCCCGTGAACTAGCAACCAATAGCGCTTCCTCAATCATTGGGCCATCTGGCAGCAATTCTAGCTGGGGATTCCGTGCAAGTGCGGATGTGACTCCCAGAAAGAATATGGGTAATACAGTCGGAGAAGGCGATCGCTCTTATCGCATCGAAGTAACTGGACTTCGCAACCCTGGCTACCCTAGTGTGCGTCGTAGCAGCTACGCTGTCGTTGTACCCTACGAACGCCTTTTGGACAGAATGGAGCAAATCAAACGCCAAGGTGGCAAAATTGTCAGCATCACCCCAGCGTAATTAATCGTGATGAGTTAGGAATCAGGAGCTATGAGTTAAGAATTATGAGTCATGAGTTATGAGTTATGAGTTGAAGAAAGCATAAAATTCCAAACTCCTAATTCTTAACTCCTAATTCTTAACTTCTGGCTCCGACTTTCTAACTCCTAACAATTGCCCAAAAGCTAGTTTTACAGGAGAGTCACAACAATGTTCGGTCAAACCACAGTTGGTGCTAATGGCATTTCTAGTGCAAACAGCCGGATGTTTCGTTATGAAGTCGTAGGGTTGCGGCAAAACGAAGAAAACGACAGAAATAACTACGACATCCGCAATAGCGCTAGTGTATTCATGACTGTGCCATACAACCGCATGAATGAAGAAATGCAACGGATTACTCGTATGGGCGGCAGAATCATCAAAATCGAGCCTTTAAGTACAGCAGAAGCAAACTAACGCTTTGACAATGATGGAACCAAGTGCAGAAGCAGATTCTGCCCAAAACGCTTCGCCCTTAACAAAAGAGCAAGCGATCGCTAACCTCAAATCTCCAGATTTAAGTCTCCGCTATTACGCCGCTTGGTGGCTAGGTAAATTCCGTGTTCGTGATCTTGAAGTTGTAGATGCTCTCATTGTGGCACTAGAGGATGAAGCCGACAAAACAGAAATGGGAGGCTATCCTCTGCGCCGTAACGCCGCAAGAGCATTGGGAAAATTGGGCGATATTCGAGCCGTACCACAGTTAATTCGGTGCTTAGAATGCTCTGACTTTTATGTGCGTGAAGCCGCAGCCCAATCCTTGGCAATGCTAGGAAATATAGCAGCAGCTCCAGCACTAATGCAATTGTTGAGCGGTGGTATTGCTGCTGCTGTTCAAGAACCGGGACGTCCTCATCTCACCCAACCATATGAAGCGGTTTTGGAAGCCTTAGGAGCTATTGGTGCAACTGAGGCTATTTCCTTAATTGAACCCTTCCTAGAACATCCAGTAGCGCGAGTGCAGTGTGCAGCCGCAAGAGGAATGTATCAACTTACACAAGATACTCTTTATGGAGAGCGTCTGATTCAAGAGTTGGACACTAACAATCTCCAAATGCGCCGCGTCGTCTTGGGAGATTTAGGTGCTATCGGGTATTTGCCCGCAGCAGATGCGATCGCGAACGCCAAGGTTGAAAATAGTTTTAAATTGATTGCTCTTAAAGGTCTGCTAGAACATCAACTTCAACAGGAGTTTGATGTTTCCTCTATTTCTGAGGATGCAATGCGGCTAATGAACTTAATGGATTCACTTTTATAGTCATCCAAAATCCAAAATCCTGTTAGAGGATGACCTAATGACTAATTGACCAATGACTAACACCCAAAAATTGATTCGCGCTGTTACAGAAGCAGACTCACCAGCGCGAATAGTAGCAGCAGTACAAGAACTAGCAGCAGCCAAAGATGAAGCAGCAATTGAGACATTAATTGCTGTATTTGGTTATAACAATCCAGCCGCAGCAGTCGTAGCAGTCGCCGGGTTAACACAATTGGGAGATGTAGCGGTTCCACAGTTGTTAGCACAAATTGATGACTATAACTATGGTGCTAGAGCCTACTCAATTCGTACCTTAGCTGCGATCGCCGACCCTCGCGCCCTAGATATATTGCTGACATCTGCTGCTACCGACTTTGCTCCTAGCGTTCGTCGCGCCGCAGCCAAAGGATTGGGAAGCTTGCGCTTTCATCAACTGGATCTCCCAGAACGTCAAGCAGCACAAGCTAAAGCATTGGAAACTCTATTGTTTATTTGTCGAGATGCAGATTGGTCAATTCGTTACGCCGCGATCGTCGGTTTACAAACCTTGGCGAAAATACCTGAACTGCAACAGCCAATCCGAGAAACATTTGCGGAAATACTAGCTACCGAGGCCGAAAACGCTATCCGCGCTAGGGTACAGTTAGCTCAGAAGCAAATGTTAGTTGTTAGTTGTTAGTTGTTGGTTGTTGGTTGTTGGTTGTTAGTAGTTAGTTATTAATCTTTACCACTAACCACTAACCACTATCCACTATCCACTATCCACTCTCTGCGAAACCCTAAAAAAGGTAAAAGTTAAAGATGGCGATACCATTACTTGAATTTACTCCTACCACACAAAATCAACGTGTCGAAGGCTACGAAGTACCTAACGAAGACACGCCAACAATTAACCGTTTGGCAGATGCTATTTCCGATACAGATGTTGATGCAATTATTTGGGCAGCTTATCGCCAAATTTTCAGCGAACACCTTATTTTAGAAAACTATCGCCAACCGTTTCTAGAATCACAGTTACGCAATCGGACAATCAACGTCCGAGATTTCGTCCGGGGATTGGGTAAATCCAGTGTTTATCGTGATGAAGTAGCAGAAACTAACTCTAACTACCGTTTAGTAGATATTAGCTTCAAGCGATTTTTGGGACGCGCTACCTACGGTAAAGATGAGCAAATTTCTTGGTCAATTGTGATTGCGACCAAAGGACTGCATGGTTTTATCGACGCCATAGTAGATTCTGAGGAATACCGTGAGAACTTTGGCGATGACATCGTACCCTTCCAGCGTCGTCGCTACAAAGACCGACCCTTCAACTTGGTCAATCCCCGCTACAACGATTACTGGCGCGGTCGTTTGATTGAGCAATATTTTGGAGGTCGTTCTTTCTATCAAGTTGTACGTGCAGGAGAATCAGCACAACGAGGAATTCGTCAAGCAATTCCAGATAACTTCCTGGCTATGGCTGCCAGTATCACACCCGGTGGAGCAGAATATCAACGTTCGAGCGATCGCGCCAGAAATATTGCCTCTAGTGTACAGATTCCCGACACCACTCGCGAATCTAGCACCCCACCTCCAACCGTAAAACCCACACAAGTTGCTTTACCTTATCGTTATATTCCCGGTAACAAAACAACTTAATAGTCATTGGTCATTGGTCATTAGTTATTAGTCATAAAACAAATGACAAACAACAAGTGACAAATAATAAAGGAAAGATATTAACAATGTCAATACCTCTACTCGAATACAAACCCAGTTCTCAAAATCAGCGTGTTCCTGGTTACGAAGTACCAAACGAAGATACTCCAAGAATTTATCGCTTAGAAGATTCTCCCACTGAAAGCGAAATCAAAGAATTAGTTTGGGCTGGTTACAGACAAATCTTCAGTGAACACGAAAACCTCAAATTTCATCGCCAAAAACATTTAGAGTCGCAGTTGAAGAACCGAACAATTAATGTGCGCGACTTCATCCGTGGTTTAGCAAAATCAGAGGCGTTTCGTCGCTTAGTTGTAGAGACAAATTCTAACTACCGGATCGTAGAAATCAGTCTCAAACGAATTTTAGGTCGCGCCTCTTACAATAAAGACGAAGAAATCGCTTGGTCAATTGTAATTGCGACAAAAGGTTTTAGTGGCTTTGTTGATGCATTGGTAGACTCTGAAGAGTATCAAACCAACTTTGGTGATAATACTATTCCCTACCAACGTCGTCGTTATAAAGACAGACCATTTAACTTGGTAACACCTCGTTACGGCAATTACTGGCGTGATAAACAAGAAACTGAACGCTATAAATGGGGTGATATTAATAACTTCTTGGATATGGCGAAGTCTATTGATATCAAAACAGTTTCTCACACACCAGTTAGCACTGCCAATATTACAATTCCCGATACCACACGCAAGGAAAAACCGCAAGGCATTCCTGTTTCTATCAATTCTAGTGCAAATTTTCCTCTGCGTTAAGCTAAAGTTAAAGTAGTTAGTAGTTAGTAGTTAGTAGTTAGTAGATAGTGGTTAACAACCAACAACAAACAACTATCAGCAAACAACTAACAATAGAAGAGTGGGTCTGCTAAATCTAAAATTAGTTAACACAGTTTAGAAGGTTTCAAAGTTTGCTTACTGGGAAGTTGATCAGAAGTAAATTTAAAAACCTTCTAAAATGCCAAGTTATGTAAAAAGTGGATAAAGTATGGCACTACCTCTACATGAATACAAACCCACTACTCAAAATCAAAGGGTTCATAGTTTTGGAACGGCAGATTTAAATGACGATACTCCTTATCTCTATCGTCTTGAAAATGCGAACTCTAGTAGTGAGATTGAAGCACTAATTTGGGCAACATACCGCCAAATCTTTAACGAACAGGAAATTCTTCACTTTAACCGTCAGATTGCTCTGGAAACGCAACTGAAAAACCGTTCAATTACAGTGCGCGATTTTATTCGTGGTTTAACAAAGTCAGAGCGATTTTATCAGCTAATAGTTGCAGCTAACAACAACTATAGGCTGGTTGAAATGTGCTTCAAACGTTTGTTAGGTCGTAGTCCCTACAATCGAGAAGAAGAAATTGCTTGGTCTATTCAAATTGCTACTCGCGGTTGGGGAGGATTTGTAGACGCGTTGATTGATAGTCAAGAGTATGAACAAGCCTTTGGTGACAATACCGTACCCTATCAACGTAAACGAATGTCTACAGATAGACCATTCAGTTTCACCCCGCGTTATGGTGCAGATTATCGTGACAAAACGGTCATCATTCAGACCGATTGGTACGGGTTTTTGAATCAATCGCCCTATCCTCAAAAAGTGGACTGGAGAGCAATTTCAGCTGTAATAGTTGGATTATCCGGAGCGATCGCTTTGTTGATTGTACTAAATTGGTTTGTAAATAGTTCTGCCTTATAAACCAAATGCGGGAAAATTAAATGAAAGAGGGTTGTGTTAAACAAGCCTCCTTCAATTTTCAAGAGCTAACTCTGTTTAATTTGTTGATAATAAAGGGGAAAATCGCAAATGGCACTGCCATTACTTGAATACAAACCCAGCAGTCAAAATCATCGCGTTAAAAGCTTTGGAGTTGCTGACCAAAATGAAGACACTCCATACGTGTATCGCCTAGAAGATGTTAGTTCTTTCACTGACATGGAAAACATCATTTGGGCTGCTTATCGTCAAGTATTTAGCGAACATGAGATTCTCAAGTTCAACCGCCAAAAGCACATCGAATCTCAGCTGAAAAATGGCTCACTGACGGTACGCGACTTCATTCGTGGGTTGGCAAAATCTGAAGCATTTTACCGCTTGGTTGTCTCGGTTAACAACAACTACCGTCTGGTGGACATCACCCTCAAGCGCTTGTTGGGTCGTTGTGCTTATAACAAACAAGAAGAAATTGCTTGGTCAATTGTCATTGGAACTAAAGGTTTTAGTGGCTTCGTTGATGCTATTGTTGACAGCGATGAGTACACCGAAGCTTTTGGCGATAACACCATACCCTACCAACGCAAGCGCTTTGTAGATCGTCCTCACAACTTGGTAACTCCTCGCTACGGCGAAGATTTCCAAGAAAGTGCTGGTACTGTTGCTACCGACTGGCGCTTTACCTTGGAGAAATTCTACAGCCGCAAATTCCAAGAACGGCAATTGGCAGAAGGCGATCCACGTAAATTCACTGACATTGCAACTTCAATCAATGCTAAAGGTAACTACGCTCAAAGCATTCGTGCATCTGACATTGATTACATGAACTTAGTGCCAAATCGTAGTAGACGCTAAAATTTCTATTGCGATCGCTTAAAGTAAATACATCAATTTGATACTGGGTCTTGTTTCCCTGTTAATGTAGTGCCAAACTTACAGCTTTTTTGTTAGTTAAGCATTGCTTAAGATGGAAATAAGACCCAGTAATTTTTATGCTATTGGCAAAATAATTTTTTAGGTATCGAACATCGATACCACAAGGCTGCTTCCGACGTGAACTGATAATTACTACAAGCTCACCTGCTTAACAGCTTTCCTTGCCGACTCGCTGCTCTAATTACTTTCGGATTAGCAGTAAACATCTGAATTCCTGGTACTGTCACATAATCACCATCATCGGTAATAATCTTGGTCAATGACTCCTGTTTCATGGATTCAAGGATAAACAGGTCATAGCCATCTAGACGCTGAGTACTGAACCGAGTGACAGCAGCATCTACAGTGGCTTTATTAAGTGTTAAATCGATTTGGACAGCATAAATACTCTCAACCTGATTCCACACAGCTTGTACTTGGGAGACAACCCTGGCTCGTTGCGGGGGGTAGTTATGACGGTATTCCTTTGCCCTCTTACGGTAGTCTTGACCTGTAATCAAGCCATAGGCTGACAGTTTGTATTCTTCACTTTCTATAAGATGAGCTAACTCAGCTAGGGATAAGCCTGAGCAGCAGAGTGTAGCCCCGACTGCAACTGTACCTGCAATGTAGTTTGGATAGCTGCTGATCTGATATGGTTGTGCTGACAAACTTGCTGGCGGATATGTCAGCCAGTACCAGACATTTGTATCAACCAAAAAAATATCCCCTGTTTGAGGGGAATCAACCGTGATGTCAATGACATCTGCCTGTACGATGTAGTTAACTGCCATTACGAACAGAGAGATTTTTCCAGAATCATTTCATCTACTGCTTTGCGATACTGCTCATCTGAGTAGTAATGCTTTGCATTCTCAATTACATTGTCATAAGTCTGTTGACCAACAGGGCTTAGGTTAGATACAACCAGAAGCCGATCCAAGTCTTCAGCTTTGATGTCATATAGCAGTTGACCGATGGCAAAGTTGAAAAACACTGACAATAATCTTCTTACGCCAGTAAAGTCTAGCTCTACTGACTCTCCTGCTTGGAGTTTGGAATGAATCAAATTATAGATTTGCTGCCCAGCCTGTTGGCTCATGCAGTTTTCGCCAATTAGCTCGTAAACCTTGTATTTCATGGCTTCAAGCTCTCTAATAGAACATTAGTACTAAAACAATAACTCATCTTCTATAAAGTTATGGTAATTTATGTCGCATTTAATTGTGATGTTTATTAAAGTCCCCTCAAAGAAAGTGGGTGCGCTCTGGTAGAGTTCCTGGCTTTCGTCAATTAAAGCGTAACCGTCATGGCTGTAGATTTCAAAAGTGCCGCGAACAAAGTTGCGATCGCCCTAACTACTACATTTTTTTGAGCAAAGAAGCTAAATCAGATAAATGTTACCGTCGTCATCTAATCTAGTCCACCTAGAGGGAGTATCCCAAGCGTATGCTTGTGAGGTTCTGGAAAACAAAAGCACCCTCCATACTGGAGGGCGCTTTTTCATCTATCTATTCAATTGTAGAGACTTATTGCATCTCGGCTATCTGAAGATTAACCGTTGATAGCAGGAGCAGAGATTGCAACTGGCGCAGCTTCAGCAGCAGCCAAGTCGAGAGGGAAGTTGTGAGCATTACGCTCGTGCATTACTTCCATACCCAAGTTAGCGCGGTTGATGATGTCAGCCCAAGTATTGATGACGCGACCTTGTGAGTCGATTACTGATTGGTTGAAGTTGAAACCATTCAGGTTGAACGCCATGGTGCTGATTCCCAGTGCTGTGAACCAGATTCCGATTACAGGCCAAGCAGCTAAGAAGAAGTGCAAGCTACGGCTGTTGTCAAAGGAAGCGTATTGGAAGATCAAGCGACCGAAGTAACCGTGTGCTGCAACGATGTTGTAGGTTTCTTCTTCTTGACCGAATTTGTAACCGTAGTTCTGAGATTCGATTTCGGTTGTTTCACGAACCAAGGAAGAAGTTACTAGAGAACCGTGCATTGCACTGAATAAAGAACCACCGAATACACCTGCTACACCTAGTTGGTGGAAGGGGTGCATTAAGATGTTGTGTTCTGCTTGGAATACCAACATGAAGTTGAAGGTTCCGGAGATACCCAAGGGCATACCATCAGAGAAGGAACCTTGACCCAAGGGGTAAATCAAGAATACTGCACTTGCTGCTGCTACGGGTGCTGAGTATGCTACTGCAATCCAAGGACGCATTCCTAAGCGGTAGGAAAGTTCCCACTCACGACCCATGTAGCAGAATACACCGATGAGGAAGTGGAAAATTACCAATTGGTAAGGACCACCGTTGTATAACCACTCATCTAAGGAAGCTGCTTCCCAGATGGGGTAGAAGTGTAAACCAATGGCGTTAGAAGAAGGTACTACTGCACCAGAGATGATGTTGTTTCCGTACATCAATGAACCTGCTACAGGCTCACGGATACCATCGATGTCTACGGGAGGTGCGGCGATGAAGGCGATGATAAAACAGGTGGTTGCAGCGAGTAAGGTGGGGATCATCAATACGCCGAACCAGCCTACGTATAGGCGGTTGTCGGTGCTTGTTACCCAGTTACAGAACTGCTCCCATACACTAGCGCTTTCGCGTCTTTGTAAGGTTGCTGTCATTGTTCTTATGATTGCTAAATGTTCGTTAATAATTTGGTAGGTCGAAGTACCTACATTTCAAGATTAAAGGAAAGATTGAGATTTGTAAACAATATGTAATTAAATTTTGTTTATGAATGTAAAGAAAATATATAAATATTTCTGATTTTATATTATTTGCAGGTTTTGGGATGTGAGCGATCGCTCATTACATATTTATTTAGTAGAGACGGGAAATTTCACGTCTCTACACGGATTGCTATATCAACCAGGAGGCCATGCCATAGGTCTTCCTCCCAGGATATGCAGATGCAGATGGTAAACAGTTTGACCAGCATCGTCACCAGTATTGATCACCACGCGATAGCCATTTGTTAGTTCAGCTTGTTCGGCGACTTTTTGAGCAGTTAACAAAAGATGCCCCAAAAGCGCTTGATCTCCTGGTTCGGCTTCAGCTAGTTTCGGGATGGTTTTTTTAGGAATAACCAGGATATGAACAGGTGCTTGGGGATTAACATCTGTGAACGCTAACGCTAAATCATCCTCATAGACAATATTGGCTGGGATTTCTCGGCGAATGATTTTGCCAAAAATTGTGTCTTGGTTGGTCATGTGTAATTTGTTATTTGTCATTTGCCAATTGTCAATGATAAGACAAAGGACAAAGCATTAGTGACAAAAGAGGGTTAAAGACTATGCTTGCTAGAGTCTGGAGTGGAGCCATTGTAGGCATAGACGCCGTTAAAGTCGGCGTAGAAGTTGATGTTTCTGGTGGTTTACCAGGAATTATTGTATTGGGATTACCAGATGCCGCAGTACAAGAAAGTAAGGAAAGGGTAAAGGCTACTCTCAAAAATTCCGGCTTCGCCTTTCCGATGCGAAAAATAGTGATTAATCTCACACCTGCTGATTTACGTAAAGAAGGCCCTTGTTTTGATTTACCGATTAGTGTGGGAATTTTGGCAGCTTCTGAACAAGTTAAGACTGAGTTGTTAGAGAATTATATTTTTATGGGAGAGGTTTCTCTTGATGGCAGTTTACGCCCAGTAGTTGGAATATTACCTATTGCTGCTGCTGCCAACAAGATGGGAATTACAGGTTTAGTTATACCTGCGGATAATGCCCAAGAAGCTGCTGTAGTCAAAGGATTAGCTGTTTATGCTTTTCAAAATCTGGCAGATGTGGCTGATTTTTTAAATAATCCAGGGCGTTACCAGCCTGTAAAGTTAGATGACAAGGTAGAGACGCCCCATAGTGCGTCTCTACAAGCTGATTTAAAAGATGTAAAAGCCCAGGCTCACGCTCGTCGAGCATTGGAAATTGCTGCTGCTGGTGGTCACAATTTAATTTTTGTGGGACCACCAGGAAGTGGTAAGACTATGCTAGCAAGACGCTTACCGGGGATTTTGCCGCCATTGAGTTTCCCAGAAGCTTTGGAGGTGACACGCATTCACTCGGTGGCTGGTTTATTAAAAAATAGAGGCTCCTTAGTACGCGATCGCCCTTTTCGCAGCCCCCACCACTCCGCATCAGGCCCATCTCTCGTCGGTGGCGGTACGTTTCCCCGTCCTGGAGAAATTTCCTTATCACATCTGGGCGTACTTTTCCTAGATGAATTAACAGAATTTAAACGTGATGTCTTGGAATTCTTACGTCAGCCTTTGGAAGATGGCTTTGTGACAATTTCACGGACGAAACAATCTGTAATGTTTCCGGCTCAGTTTACTTTAGTGGCAAGTACCAATCCTTGTCCCTGTGGTTATTACGGTGATACTATTCAACAGTGTACCTGTTCGCCACGCCAAAGAGAACAATATTGGGCAAAGCTGTCTGGCCCGCTAATGGATCGGATTGATTTGCAAGTAGCGGTGAATCGTTTAAAGCCAGAAGAAATTACCCAACAACCAACGGGAGAATCTTCAAAAATAGTTAGAGAACGAGTACAACAAGCACGCGATCGCGCATCCGCAAGATTTAAAGATGAATCTCATCTACGTTGTAACGCCCAGATACAAAGTCGCCATTTACCAAAATGGTGCAAACTAGATGATGCTAGCCGTAACTTATTAGAAAGCGCAATTAAAAAATTAGGTTTATCAGCAAGAGCAAGCGATCGCATCCTCAAAGTAGCACGTACAATTGCTGATTTAGCAGGAGATGAGAACTTACAAGCCCATCATGTTGCTGAAGCAATACAGTATCGCACAATAGATAGAATGCAGTAGGTTGGCACAAATTAAAGCTAACTAGCTGGGGTTGTCATTTGTCATTCGTCATTTGTCATTTGTCATTGGTAAGGGTTTGGTGCATGTTTACTTTTCGTAAGTCTCGTTATGTTTATTCTCACTAACTTACTTAAGCGCATCTAGAGATCGGAGTCGTCGTAAATCCACATGGGTTCTACACTACACGCCTTTTGAAAGCCGCATTCTTCATAGAAATCCACAGCATCTTTAACTGCAAGTAGAACCTGCTGATGATAGCCTACGTAGTGACTCTGGAGTGCTTTTATGATAAGTCGCCCTATACCCCTG
The DNA here is from genome assembly GCA_051172755.1 of Nostochopsis sp. Lineage (GTDB taxonomy): Bacteria > Cyanobacteriota > Cyanobacteriia > Cyanobacteriales > Nostocaceae > Pelatocladus. The sequence continues at coordinate 524,662 of JBMNDX010000003.1, forward strand.
CGCTGAAAAGCTGGTCGCACCAATAAGTGTGGATAATATACAACTAACGCTCCATCTGAGATAGCATTGCCCAATCCTACAAGAGTTTCCCTATACCATGCAGAAATCACCATATGTGAGTTGGTGAGTGCAGTGAGAAGTTGATCAGGTTTTGCAGCTGAAGACCAGCCACATTCTTGATATAGTTCGAGTACCTGGTTGCGAGGAAGGATCGCATGATCACGCAACTCTACTTCTGCATCACCCATGCTTCACCTAGCAAATCAGAAGATCAGCTTTATTGTATTTTAAAGCGATCGCATTAATTAAGCTTTTAGTAAAGATTCGCCGCCATCAATCCAAACTTCTGTACCAGTAATATGACTAGAAGCATCTGAGGCTAAGAACAATACTAATTGTGCCACTTGTTCTGATGTTCCTGGTTTTCCATCAGTAAGGGGAATTTTACCTTCAGGAAACTCAACGGGTTCTTGAATTTTTTCTAAATCTTGTCTATCTGTATTTTCATCAATATTAGTGGCGATCGCACCAGGACAAATCACATTCACACGGATGCGGTCTTTTGCTAGTTCTAGCGCTACCATTTTTGCAAAAGCAACTTGGGCTGCTTTAGTAGAAGAATAAGCAGTTGCACCTGTGTTGCTAAAGATACGTGTGCCATTAACTGAAGATGTAATAATCACACAACCACCTTGCTTCTTCAAATAAGGCACAGCATATTTAACTGTTAAAAATGTTCCTGTAAGATTGATGTTGATAGTTTTATTCCAATCTTCAGGTGTCAATTCTTCTATAGACGCCCAGACGCCATTAATTCCAGCGTTAGCAAAAACAACATCCAAGCGTCCCCATTTATCAATAATTGCTTGGGTTGCTTGTTGCATTTGTTCTGGATCAGAAATATCAGCAACTAACGGTATTGCTTCACCATAATTGTTGTTAATCTCAGCCACCGTTGCTTCTAATTCATCCTTTGTACGTCCTAAAGCTGCAATCTTAGCACCTTCTTTGGCAAATAAGTTTGCTGTTGCTTTAGCGATACCAGAACCTGCGCCTGTCACTAGCGCTACTTTATTTGTTAGTTGCATAATTTTTTAGCAGAGATTTCTTACCTATTGGTTATTAGTTAGTAATTTGATTAACAACTAACCAAGTTTTTTCAAGCTCTTAGCTATTTAATATGAAAATATAAATTTATTCATACCTCTACTGGCATGAATAAATTTATTTCTTTTGGTAGAAACTGAATTCGTTTTCTCTTGCATATAATTTTATTAAAACATTATCAATCATTCGTGAACAACAAGATCCCTGACTTCTTGAAGAAATCGGTAATCTGACCTCTCAAGTTTATGAATTAATTTTCATATAAAAATATATTGATTTTTAATTCCAGGATTTACGCAACTGGCATATTATTTTAAGTTCCTAGTAAGGACTAAAGTCCTCACTACAAACAAAAAATTGATATTTTTGTGACACTTGCGTAAGTCCTAAATTCTTGATATCAAAAGGAAAAAATATATGAAAAGCAAAATAATGACAATCAGTTTACTTGCCTGTACTCTAAGTTTAATAACAGCAACTACTATCAAAGCTGAAACTAATAACCAGGCTAATACAACTGGAACTGCTAGTACATATCAAGCCGGACCTTGGCAACCAGTAGCAAGATTCGATAATCCTCAAGGTTTTGTCAGAGTTCAAATATTAAATAAAACAAAAACACCTTTGCAATATAGTTTATCAACTGGCGATGCATTAAATACACAAATTCCTGTTGGAGGTATTGCTAACTTGACCACTAATTCTCTTCCTAGTTATGTTTTAATTTATGACCAAAACCAAAGTCCGTTAAAATATAACGTCACAGCACAAGGTAATTCAGCGATTGTTACAGTTGAGCAAGCTAGCACAACTACTGGTGCTGGAGACACCACACTTAATTTACAACAAAGTGGAGGAATTTACGTTTACTAGGGTTAATTGATGATTATTTGATTGCTCAATTAATATTCATCCAAACTTTAGATATATTATCTATATCTATATTTTGTCTATCACCTTCACTGATGTTTTTAAACAGTACTGTAAAAGCACCTGCTCCCAAACCATCTTGAGGAAAGATACGATAACAAGGTATCGTACTCAAATGAGATTGATAGTCTTTTAGATGATTAACTTCTACTGCTTGAAACTGAGGAAACTTTCTTAATAACCATTCACAAACTTCTTCATTTTCTTCTGTTGAATAAGTACAAGTCATATAAGAAAGATAGCCTTGTGGTGCGACAATTTGAGCAGAGTTAGCAATTATGCGTTTTTGCCGATTAGCACTCTTATTAATAGCACTAGGATGAAAACATCCTGGTGCTTTTTCACCTTTGGCTAGCAAAGATTGTCCAGTACAGGGAGCATCGACTATCACTAAATCACTAGAGAAAGGTATGCTTTCTACAAAAATACTAGGATCTCTATTGACAACTATAGATGGACTAATTTGACAACGCTTTAAATTAGAAATTAACATCCCCAGGCGTTTACCAATTACTTCATTACTAATGAGTAACTCTGGTTGCAACAGTTTCCAAGCAAAAATGCTTTTACCTCCTGGTGCAGCACACATATCGAAAATAACTTGAACTGGTTGAGTAATTTCTAATAAAATTGAAGCTGCAAATACAGAAGAAAAATCTAAGCAGTAGAAATATCCTTGTTCATGTAGTGAATGCTGACCGGGTTTTGTTCCTAAAGATAAACGATCTATAAAAGATGGCTGCCAATTTATGGATGTTTCTACTATAAAAGGTAAATTTTCTGGTTTTTCTTGACACCAGAGTATACAGGGTAAAAAAGCTTTGGGGTTAATTAAAGCTTCTACAAATTTTTCTTGATCTTCTAAATTTTTAAATAAACGCTTACTAATTTTCAGTAATAAATTTGACGGTGTTTCCATAAAATTATGCTAGGATTTGCATCACATAAGATGGCGATGGAGTGTTCAGAATCATCGCTCACTATCTTGGGATATAGAGCAAGATTTGACTTTTTCTAACAAAACACAGCTAACAGAAATCTCTCTGAAAAGCCATAAAGCATATCGAAGAGAATCGAACCATCTCAAGGGTTGGTAAATAGGTAAAATCAGTCGGATGAACATTGCAAGTGCATATAGTGCAGGTGTAACAGTAGTTGATTGAACCAAATAACCTCCTTTAACAATTTCTCCTTTGACAATTTTGAAATCGGAAAAAAGGTTGCTCAATTCCTCAATTTTCGGTCGAAACATTGTATCTATGGGATCGCAATGATAGGGATATTCATAAGGAACTGTAACGAAAATATAGCCACCTTTAGGAATAATAGAGCTAATGATTTTACAAATTTCCTCTCGATTTGTTAGGTGTTCTAGTAGATTAGAACACAACACAGATTTGATATTCATTTCTGAAAGTTTATGTAAAAAAACAGGATCACATAAATTACCTACCAAATCAACGCCTACATCATTTTTCATGTCGGTGTGAATTACGGAGTACTCCTTTTCTCTGGCTGGTTTGAACAATAGTTCATCAATCCAAGGTTGTTCTTGTTCTCTAAATTTCTTGTTTGAACTACCAATATTTAGCATAGGGAATACACTGTTCGGCTCTAAAGAATAAATAATGTTTGATAACCATCTGGCTTCTTCTCTGAACATAATGATTTGATCGGCTTTAATTGGAATCTCTAGACCTATAACTAAGTAAGTCGCGGAAAAATTTATGACTATGTAACGAAAAATTAACCACTATGATTGGAGTTAAATTTAACATGCTATTTGCTGTAGTTCCCTTGTAGCCAAAAAAACTATATCCTCTTCCTTGATCTTCGTGTCGTGCATCCGTAGTTCTCAGGTTTAGCAAAGTTTCGTCTTGCTCACGAGTCAAAAATACCCTTAAATGAACACCCGTATCGTTTAGTTACCTCGGTATATACATCCTCCGTATTTATTTATCTTTACATAGTTTGGTTTTTTCACACCGACTTACTTAGCCACATCAATAATATTTAATAAACTTACCAGTATTTTTACTGAAGACAAACTTATTAGACAAATTGAAAAATAGTTTATATTTGCTATTCATGCATGAAAAAAATATGCAGAGAACAAAAAATAATCCTTAATTGAACAAAATCTTAGCTCCTTGTTCACTGTCTACTTATTTCCACAGTTTGACAGTATTGCATGTGATCTGAAGTAACTAAGCCAGCAGTTCAAAAGTTCAGAAGCTTTAAATTAAAGCACTGTTAATTCTACATACGAGTTGCCACACTTGTAGATAGTGGCACTAGTTATTATTCTGATATTTTTTAATAAAAAAATAAAAATGACCCTATATCAGGAACAGAACCTGCAAGTAAATCTTGAACAAAAAGACTTATTGCGTCGTATTACTAACCGCATTCGTAACTCATTAGAATTACAAGAAATTTTGACAACGACGGTGGCTGAAGTACGCTCATTTCTCGACACAGAGCGAGTCATGATTTACAAGTTTCATGCTGATGATAGTGGTCAGGTAATTACTGAGTCAATCCATGACAACAAACTGCCATCATTACTAGGATTAAATTTTCCTGCGGATGATATTCCATCCTATGCTCGTGAATTATTTATCAAGTCGCGGGTGCGTTCAGTTGTCGATCTTGATCATCAGCAGATTGGTCAAAGTATAGTGCGTGACTTGAATACTGGTGAGATTATATCTGAGAATATTTGTTGCCGTCCTGTAGATCCTTGTCATGTTGAGTACCTAAAGGCGATGGGGGTCAAATCGACTATTGTAGTGCCAATTATCCATCAAGATAAACTTTGGGGTTTGTTGGTTTCTCATCATTCCTTGTCAAGGTCGGTAAGCGAATATGAAATTGAAGTGTTACAAATGGTCGTTGAACACCTATCAGTTGCGATCGCTCACAGTGATCTCCTCGCTCAAGCCCGTGCTAAATCAGAAAGGGAAACCATTGTCAACCGTATTGCTACCTTATTGCATTCACTACCTGCGATCGCATTACAGTCAGCTTTAGAAACTGCAATTGCGACCTTTGGTGGTTCTGGTGGTAGGCTTTGCGTGAGAGATGATCTCTCAAATTTTCACAATAGCCACACCGGAAGCTTAAATGAGTCTTTCATGCCTGGAAATTATAGTGTCAAGCTTTATACATCAGGTCAGCAGCCTATAATTCCAGAACCAACGATATACCCACTTCTAGAACAATATAGTGTCTGGCAAGAATATTATAAGTCTGGTGAGTCTGATGTTTGGGCAATTTCAGACATCTATCAAACTCCGGGTTTACGTACCTTGCAATCAGCTTTTGCAGCAACTAAAATTCGCAGCATGTTGATGATCCCGCTTCAATTTCATCAGCAGTTACTCGGTTATTTAAGTATTTTCCATGATGAAATAGATACAGAAAAACTTTGGGCAGGACAGTTTGATCCCGACGGGCGGCAACAATATCCTCGCCTATCCTTTGAGGTTTGGCGTGAGTCTAAAAAAGCACAAGCCCACAAATGGACATTAACAGAGATTGAATTGGCTAGAGAAATTGGTAAACAATTTGCTTCTGGAATTCACCAGTGTAGATTGTACCAACAGATACAAAGTTTCAATAACAACCTAGAAAAGCAAGTGCAACAACGCACACAGCAGCTGCAACAAGCAGCAGAGCAACAACGAATTTTATTTGAAGTCGTTGCGAAAATGCGGGAATCGCTGGATTTGGATACTATTTTTGCCGCAAGTGTGCGGGAAATGCGTCGCTCTATAAATGCTGACCGAGTGGGGATATTTCGCTTTGCTTTGAATTCCAATTTCAATGAAGGCGAATTTGTTTCAGAAGATGTGTTGTCAGATTTTCCTTCTGCTTTAGGTGCAAAAATTCACGATCACTGCTTTGGCGAACAGTATGCTACTTACTATACCCAAGGACGAATTCAAGCAGTAACTGACATCTACAATGCTGGATTACAAGAGTGTCACCTTCGAGTTCTGGCGCAATATCAGATTAGAGCCAACTTAGTTGTACCACTATCCAAAGGCGATCAACTTTGGGGCTTACTCTGTATTCACCAGTGTAATCAACCTCGGCAATGGCAACCATCAGAAATTCAGTTTACTACCCAAGCCGCAGCCCAACTGAGTGTAGCAATTGAACAAGCTGATCTACTTACTCAAAGTAGGCTACAAGCAGAACAACTAGCTCAAGCACTACATAATCTCCAACAAATGCAAACCCAGTTGATTCAGAGTGAAAAAATGTCTTCCCTCGGCCAACTGGTAGCGGGTATTGCTCACGAAATCAACAACCCTGTTAATTTCATCCATGGCAATCTGAACTATGTTAATGACTATGCTCAGGATTTACTAGATATGCTGGCTCTCTATCAACGTCATAGCTATGATCTCAATCCAGAAATTCGTGAGCGAGCAGAAGCAATTGATTTAGATTTTCTAATTGACGATTTGCCTAAAATGTTGACTTCCATGAAGATAGGCACTGAACGTATCCGTCAAATTGTCCTATCTTTACGAAATTTTTCCAGGCTTGACCAAGCACAGATGAAGCCTGTTGATATTCACGAAGGTATTGACAATACAATGCTGATTTTACAATATCGCCTCAAGGCTAAACCAGAAAGCTGTGCTATTCAGGTCATTAAACAATACACTAACCTACCTGTGATTGAATGTTATGCCGGACAAATGAATCAAGTTTTTATGAATGTTTTAAGTAATGCGATCGATGCCCTAGAGCAGCAAAGACAGTCTATCTCGGAAACTTATATCCCGACAATTACGATCAAAACGGCTGTTGGTAAAATTTCTGGGAATATCCCTAGTGTAGTCATTAGCATTACTGATAATGGACCCGGCATCCCAGAAGAAACTGTTGATCGTATCTTCGATCCTTTTTTCACTACTAAGCCAGTGGGTAAAGGTACTGGCTTAGGACTTTCTATTAGTTACCAAATCGTCGTGGATAAACACGGTGGTATTTTTAAATGTGATTCACGCCTGGGGTTAGGTACAGAGTTCTGGATTGAAATTCCGATGCACTAGCATTGAATTTGTGTCACCGACTTACTTAAATTATTCACAAATAAATAAACCTTTAGGACTTACGCACTGTACAAAATAACTATCTTGTGTATCAACATAAATACCTTGTTTCAGGCTTTTGTCAATCACCCTTGATTGGTTGCGATCGCGCAGCGGTGCGGATACACTATCGCCAAAATATCATTGAAAAATCTAGCTACAAGCCTTGAAAACTATACCTGTTATTTTGGCTTCTCTGTCAATGCGTAAGTCCTAACCTTAGCCCTTTCAAGGTGAACGTTTGTACTATTAAATAAATGATGTTTTAACCCAATTTTGGTATTTTGGCAAAGCGCGATCGCTACAATTCAAGTCCCAAAATTTGGATTTTAATGCATAAATTTTTTGTTCAATTCCAGTTGATACCTGAAATACCGTAAAAACTGTGGTAGTACATATGCTCACCTTGAAAGGGCTAGTCCTAACCTTTATCTAGCAGCAATAAATGTTTGTAGTGCAAAATTGCTAAAATCACAACTGTCATAATTGCGAATAGCACGTAGTAATAAACTGGGATTAACTTGCCACTCGACTACAGCAAAAAAGTTTTTTGTAAGTGATATTTTTGGTGGACAAGTGACGGAAATTCCATCACAGAAATGTAACGTTTGAAAATTATCACCTAGCTTTTCTAATTGGCTCCACGAAATCTCCACGAGAGATGATACTATCCAATCAGGGGTCATACTTTTAGCTGTTCCTTTCCAGTTATCAATACATTCTATAGACTCTTTTTTAAACCCAGAAGTTGGTGTTTCTGGAAATGAAGTTAAATTTTCGGGAATAACTACGATTTTTTCTAAATTTCCAGCCTGATCATACTGAATGACAACACCGGCCCGTCTATCTTCATAGCTCAAACCTGTCTCAAAAGCCAAATTTGAACCTGATTCAATCTTTGAAGAACCCCAAGAAAAAGCATTATCTAAAAATAAGGCTCTGGTAATCGGTTTCTGATAAGGACCAAAAGTCTTTGTCTCTTTTGTGCCATCGGCGTATGTATAGTGATTTTGGTGATATATTTCATTACCATCGGCACTATTTTTAAAACTTCTAATACAATGAAAACTCTCTATTATTTGTCCATTAGCAGAGTATCTTGTCCAAGTGCCATACCAATCTCTATTGACATGATATCGACAAAAATTATCCCAATTTTGTAGTTGTCCTGCTGTGTTGTCTGTACTCATAAATTTTGTTGTGAGCGCTTAGTTACTCATCTTCATTCTCAACTAGGACTGTAACCGCAGCGACAGCTATCAACATTTCGTCATTTTTATCATCAAGTTCAGGGATGGCTTTACCTTGGACAATCATTCCCCCAGACTCAACACTCAAGGTTTTACGACCAAAAGGTAGTACAGCTAGTACCTCTTCTTGACGGACTTGTTCGGGGTAGGGTACTGCAACTTGCACTTCTACAATCATCTCATTGGGATGGCTCAAGCCCGCTACTTCCCAAACACCAGGTAAAGCATTGTTGGCGATCGCATTTCTCACAGATCTTGCTGCTGCTACTGTTGGATCTTGTCCATGCTGATCTATCCCCATTCCCATTTCGATAATGAACCGTTTACGCGCCATAATTTTCTATCTACTTATTAAGATTCACTTATCACATTTATTGACTATCTCTTCAAAAATCGTTGACGCAGACGAAACACAAAAATATTGACTTCTGGTAACTTCATCCAAGCAGCGATCACACCAAAAATACTCAAACCAACTAAGCCAGATATAATTAACTGCACTAATTGAATCAACAAACCATCTACACCTAAAAATCGCTGCAAAACTTGCAGAGTAGCAAAACTACCTATACCTGCGACAATGCTACCAGCAGTCAAACCGAAAATAGGTAAACACCATTCTCTTATAGGTAAGCCATTCAACCTCCGGTTAAGCAAGAAAAACAGCATCAACACAGAACTGCAATTGACTCCCACTGTTGCCAATACTAAACCGGGAGCACCCAAAGGTTTAATTAAAAGGAAATCTAACAAAGCATTCAGGAAAATATTAATCATGCTGATCCGAAAGGGTGTTGCACCGTCACCCAAAGCATAAAACACCCTTACTAAGACATCACGCCCCAAATAGACAAACATCCCGATCCCATTAGCAATCAACAAAGAGGCTACTAATTCTGAGTCCGCACCTTTAAAAGCACCACGTTCGTACACGACTCGCACAATTGGCACAGCTAAAGTTATCATTAATGCGCCCAAAGGCAGCATCGTAAAAGCAGAAAGTAATAGTCCTTGACGAATACGTAATTTTAGCTCATCCCAATTTTCAGGAGCAGCAAGTCGGGCAAACATAGGTAACAGGGGAACCAAAATCACATTGGAAATAATTCCTAAAGGTGTCTGTACAAGTAAACCAGCGTTAGACAAAGCAGCAGCAACCCCTGTAAAAGGAATCAAAGAAGCAAAAAACAAATCTGTGTACAGGTTAATTTGCAGCATTCCTGATGAAAAGGTAGCTGGTAGCATAATTCTCATCACATCACTGACTCCAGGCTGATGAAAATCAAATCGCAGCCGGAATTTACCCATACCCGCTCTGGCTTGAGCGATGACTTGTACTACCCACTGCAAAAACGCACCGACCAAAACACTCCCTGCTAAGACCATTCCACCTAACATGGCATATTCAGGCGTGCTAATTTTACTACCAAGTTGCCAAATCAGGACACCGAGACCAACAACAACCGTAACGCTAGAAAATAAAGGACTAATTGAAGGTAGCCAATATTGATTAGCAGCATTGAGAACGCCAAAACCGATACCAATCAGACCTGCCAAAACAGCCATCGGTGCCATAATTTGAAGTTGATTAATGGCGATCACTCTGATTAATTCTTTTTCTGGTACTTTTAAACCAGGTGCAAACATATCTATAAAAGTAGGTGCAAAAATCACTAGCAAAATTGATGCGATTAACAGCACCCCACCCACTAGGGTTGTAATAGTTTCTACTAGAGGAGCTGCCTCTTCTTTCTTACGCTTGGCTAAAACACTGACAACAGCACTGTAAAAAGGGCCGTTAATTCCCCCTAACAAAATCAGCAGAAAACCAGGAATCGTGTAAGCATAATTAAAAGCATCAGCCGCAGGCCCCAAACCAAAAGCAGCAGCAATCACTTGCTGCCGAACTAACCCAAAGACTTTACTAATTAAAGTAGCGGCGGCAATAATACCAGCAATTCCAGCAAGCGAACGAGAAACTTTTTGTTCTTCTGTCACACCCAATACCTAATAACCAAAAATTGTCCATACTTGAAAACATTTAAGCAAAATTCAGTGCTTTGTCAGGGTATTTTTGATCAAAAGGACTAAATATTTAAGACATGAATCAAGTCCTTGGGCGTAATCAAAACTTATTGTGCTTGCTTTGTGACAATGATGATTCCACTTGCCCAGTTTAGCTTTGTCAAAAGCAAATCTTGCCTGCTTTGTAGTTCTGTTGCCAATGCAGCAACCTTAACCTCATGACCTTCAACCCAATTTGGTTGTGGCAGCATATCATCAATCACATACAAACCGCCAGGTTTGAGGGCATCAAGTGCAGCTTCTAGATGAGTATATTTACCTGCATAAGTATCAGCAAAGATAAAATCAAATTGCTTATCTGTTGCTTTCAGTTGCTCAAGAAAGGTTCCAGCATCTTGAACATGAAAAGAAATTCGCCGATCATCTCCCAAATATTTTTGAGCGATGGAAACAAGCGCACTATCATTGTCAACTGTGATAATTTTAGAGTTTTTGTCCATGCCATCAAGTAACCAAGCTGTAGCAACACCTGTTCCAGTACCAAGCTCTAGGAAGTTTCCTGTGGGCTTGCTAGCAGCTAAAGTTCTAAGCAAGGAACCTACTAATGGCTCGGATGCCATTTGAAATCCAATTTTAGTAGTTTCGGACAAAATTTTTTCGACTACGCTGGGAGTTTTGAGATTTTTCCGGTCATTCATTGCATTTGCTTTTCTCAATTTTTATTAGCAGCGATCGCTGGTTTAGCATCTAGCATGATCCATAAAAAAGCAAGAGCCAAAATCAATATCAATCCTAAAAAGCGTAGCAAAGTATTTTTCATAAAATAGTTCATTAGTCTTCTGTCAACACTCATCTGTATATTTACAAATGACAAATGACCGATGACTAATGACCAATGACTAATAACTAATAACTACTTCCAATCTTTCCCAATTCTAATAGTCAGATCAGATTCTAAGTCACCTGTTGCTGAGACTTCAATTGTTCCCAAACCCAAGATTTTTTGTAGTTCTTCTGCGGCCTGGCGATTACCTTTTTGGGCAATAATCTTAGTTTCACTATGCCTGTCAGACCAATCTGAGATAGCATAAACTTTTTTAAAGCCTTTGCTTTTGAGAGAATTGATCATCTTGCCAGTTAGTTGGGGTTGATTGGAAGCATTTTGAATAGCAATTTTGAGGCTAGGTAGCGATCGCGTATCTGGTTTCAGACCACCTATACTGACTCCAGTATAATTATTGAGCAAGTCAACTTTTCCAGTTAGATTCAACCAATAACTATCAGGATCTGCACTTAAACGACTGAAAATACCTGGTAGCAAGGTCATCTGAAAATTATCCCGCTCCATGTTCAAAGAAAAGTTGACTAGTGCCATCATCTCTTCTACTTTCAGGTTAGTGTCAAAGTACTTACGCATAATGTGAACTAACTGTGGCAATCTGGGTAAAACTGTTGGACTAAACAAGCGTTCGCGTAAACCCATCAGCAATGCTTGCTGTCGCTGTATTCTGTTGAGATCCCCCAGATTACTATCGCGGTAACGCACAAACTGTTCAGCCTGTTCACCGTTGAGAGTTTGCCAGCCACTGACTAAATTAATAGAAAACTTAGCAGCAGAGTCTTTGTATTCCATAGGTTCGGGAACAAACACCTCTACTCCACCCAATTGATCCACCAACTGCCGTAATCCACTAGTAGACATACGAATGTAGCGATCAATCGGTGCATTACTGAGAGTACGACTCACAACCCGCGCCGCCAACACCGGTCCCCCTTGGGCATTAGCTTGAGATACTTTAGTCAATCCCTTTGATTCTGGGATCGCAATCATAGTATCTCTAGGAATCGACAGCACCCGTATGGTATTATTTTCCGGGTTTAGTCTCACCAACAACATCGTATCGCTGCTCGCAGCGTAACTTTCTGGTGAACCATCAACGCTACCCCGGACTGGTTCGATACCCAAGATCAGAATATTCATTGGGCGTGTGAGCTTGTATTGAGAAATGTTGCTCCAAATCTCTCCTGGTAATGGTGTTTTCTCTACGTCTGGTCCGCCCATCCCTAACTCTTCATCTGTTCGATCTATATCGCTCCAGAGCGGAGTCCAAAGCGCTAAAGTCGATACTAATAACCCTGAAAGTGTTAATCCTACAACTATTGTCAAAAACCAAAATAGCCACCGAGGCATTGCCAAACCCAACCTCTGATAAAGTTGGCTGGGTATGGAACCGACAGATTCTACGAACTCAGATGAAATATTCGTTTTTTGCTGTGGGTTTGCCTCATCAGTTGATTTTTGTCCTTGTTGAGATTTACCCTGATTTTTGATCTGTGCTACTTGTTTAACCACAAACTATCTCCCCACTCATCCACTCCCTAAACCTAATGTTAATCGAAGCAACAAATCTTGCCAGTGACGAACACCACAGTACACTTAGTAATGTTCTTAAGTAAGTTTCTATGACAACATGACTCAAGCATTGTTCCCAGTAATTCTTGCTGGCGGTAAAGGTGAGCGTTTTTGGCCCCTCAGTCGCCAAAATCGACCCAAACAATTTTTAAACCTAGATGGTAGTTCTAGAAGTCTCCTACAAGCAACGGCTGATCGACTGCTACCACTAGCAGGCGGTTGGGATCGCTTATTGGTCATTACTTCTAGTCAAATAGCTCAAGGAGTTAAAGAACAACTGCCCGAACTACCATTGAATAACTTGCTAGTCGAATCTCAGGGAAGGGACACAGCCGCCGCAGTCGCTTGGACAAGCTTGGAAATCAAAAAGCGTTACGGAGATGACGCTATTATCGGCTTTTTTCCTGCTGACCACTGGATTGCTAACCAAGAATCTTTTGCAAATACAATAAATGCAGCAATTGAACTAGCAGCAAATACAGCAGCGATCGTCACACTGGGGATCAAGCCCACCTTTCCATCAACTGGCTACGGTTACATAGAACAAGGCGAACAGATTGGTTGCTTTAATGACTTGCTAGCTTATCATGTCAACCGCTTTACTGAAAAGCCTGACCGTGAAACAGCAGAAAATTTTCTAGCTACGGGACGTTTTAGCTGGAATAGCGGGATGTTTATTTTTCGAGCGGGTGTTGTTCTCAAGGAACTACATATCCACGCTCCAGAAATTATTGAACCGTTGATACAGCACGGCCCTGATATCTATCCCCAGTTACCTAAGAAGAGTATAGACTATGCTCTCATGGAAAAAACGAATTTGACATATGTCTTACCAGTGGATTTTGGCTGGGATGATTTAGGAGATTGGAATGCGATCGAACGTTTATTAAAAAAAGAAGATAACCCGAATGTAGAACTAGCAACTCACGTGGGGTTAGATACACAGGGTGCTATTGTTTATGCTAGCAATGCTGATGATGTGATAGTCACGATTGGTCTAGAAGATGTAGTAATTGTACGCGATCGCAATGTGACTCTTGTTGTTAAAAAAGACCGTACTCAAGAAATCAAACAAATCCTCAAAACTTTGCAAAGCGATCCCCGATTTACAGAATTGTTGTAATAGGGTTGATTGTTGGTAGTTGGTAGTTGTTTGGAACAACTACCAACTACTGGTTCAACAATTGTCAGTGGGGGAAATGGAGTGCGTTTATGGGACATTAAATTTGAGTTTTGGGCTGTTCGCCCCCTGGCTGTTCGCCCCCTGGCTGTTCGCCCCCTGGCTGTTCGCCCCCTGGCTGTTCGCCCCCTGGCTGTTCGCCCCCTACCCACCAACCACCAACAAACAACCACCAACAAACAAGAAACAACTACTTCGCCTTCGCTTCTAAATTTTCCAGACGACTTCTGAGTTCTTGGTTTTGTTGTTTGAGTTGATCGAGTTCCTCGCGTAATTGTTTAACTGCGCTGTCTGTACCAATACTTTTTTGCACTTTGGCAACTTCTTCTTCAGCATAGCGGCGTACTCGTCCGTCTGCTGTTTGCTCGCCAAGGGATTGCAAGATACTGATGGCTTTGGGAGTTTCCATATTTCCCAAGGCTGTCAACACTGCTACTTGAGTTAAAAAGAATCTTTCTTTAGCAAGTTCTGCCAAATGGTCTAAGATTCGTTCTACATTAGCAGGAGTTTGACCAACAGAGACGGTACCTAATGTCCGAATTGCCGACAAACGCAAAGGCTGAGGGACACCCGCTTTAGTGTATTCCAAAATTAGATTTAAGGCTGGTTCGGAAGTTTTGAGCTTGGCTAAACCAGCGATCGCCCCACTGCGTACCACTTCATTCCAACCAGCTTTTTCTTCTAAAACTGTTTTTAGCAGTTTCAAAACTTTTTCTTCTTTGGGTTTTTCTTCCAAACTAGCAGCTGCAATTGTCCCAACGGCGCGTGCTGCGGCGGCTTCTACATAGTAGCTAGCATCTCCATTCTCAACAACTTCTTTGACAGCTTTATAACTGACGTGGGTTTTGATTTTTGCTAGTGCTTCTACTACAGCTCTACGGACGTATGAATTTTCATCTTTTAACCCTAGCACTAAAGCACCAAAAGCTTGATCTAACTTGATTTCTGCTAATTGAGCAGCTACTTCTACGCGCACACCCCAGAAAGGATCTTTTTGCAGTGCTGTTTCTAGTGCTTTGAGGACTTCTAATCCTCCTTTTTTCGCCAAAGCTTCAGCTGCATAAATACGTGAAGTCGGATTGGGATCAAATTCTAACTGTGCTTTTAATTCTGGTACTGGGTACTCCAAGGAAACTGTTTTCAAGAAATTATTGCCAACATCAAAGCTGACAAATAATGGTTTCTCTTGCAGTGGAAAATAGAAAGTTTGTTCGCGTTCGTGAACCCGTACCTTGAAAATCTTTAACTCAGCAGACGCACTATTTTCCGCATACCCAAAACCAATAGGAACTCGCAGGTCAAATAAAGTACTCTTGCTGCCATTATGATCAGATGCTGCTTGAGTTTGAGTCACAGTGATTTTAGCTAAGTTAGCATCACCATCCCAGGAGTAACCTACTTTAAAATCAGGATGCCCACCTCTGTAAACATACTGATCAAACAAGAATAAAAGATTACGTCCGCTTGCCTTTTCGATCGCCCGCAACAAATCTATTGTTTCTACGGTTTTATGGGCATTTTCTTGGACAAATGCCTGCATCGCTTGCCAAAACATTTCGTCGCCCAATTCCGTACGAATCATGTGATAAACACAAGACCCTTTTTCATAAATGTGGCGATCATAGAGTTCGATGGCTTCTCGGTAAACGTGTGTCACCATCGGGCGTCGATAGCGACCACTATCTTCTGCTAGATAGCTGCGGGCTTCTCCTAAGCGGTAATAATCTGCTTCATTTGCACCATACTCATGCTCTGTCCACATCACCTCAGAGTAAGAAGCCATACCCTCTTTCACCCAAGCATGAGACCAGTGCTTGATGACAATCAAGTCACCAAACCATTGGTGCGCCAGTTCGTGAACTACTAAACTTTCTGTGTTGCGATTATCTAATGCCGCTTTTGCATCCAGCAAACATCTATCTGTCAACAGTGTGGTGGAAGTGTTTTCCATACCACCAAAAATGAAATCATCAACGCAGACTTGAGCATATTTGGGGTAGGCGTAAGCATAGCCATATTTTTCGCTCAAAAACTCCATCATGCGCGGAGTTTTGCCCATACTACGTTTGGCATCTGCTTCTCGTCCTTTTTCCACGTAGTAGGTAACAGGTTTATCATTCCACTCATCGCGAATTTCCGCAAAATCACCTACTGCTAATGTCATCAAGTAGGTGGGATGGATTTGCTGTTGCGACCAGTGGTATATTTTATCATCACCATCTTCTTCTGTAGCAATGAGTTCACCGTTGGAAATCGCAATTAGGGGTTTGGGAACTCGGACACGAATTTCAGAAGTAGACAATTGTCCTGGGTAGTCAAAGCAAGGAAACCAAAAGCGTGAATCTTCATCTTCACCCTGTGTCCAAACTTGAGTAGGTTTGTGGGGATAATTTTTTTCTGGTTGGATGAAGTAGATTCCTCGTTGGGGCTTTTGGACAGAGTAGGCGATCGCGATCGCAATTCGTTTATTGGCTATAGTCGGTGAATGCAGTTGAACCGACAATTTTTGACCGTCGTAATCAAACTTCTGGCTAATTTCATCTACCAAGACTGATTCAATGTTCAAATTAACAGCATCTAATATCAAACGGTCAATACCATTACGGATAGCCAACAAAGTAATATTGCACTGACCTTGAAGGCTCTGGTTAGAAATATCTAAATCGAGTTCTAGAAAAATATGTTCAACCTGTCCAGGGCGATCAGGGTTATAGTGTGGTTTTGCCCCTGGTAACTCAAAAGATTTGTAGTGATGATTTTCTGTATCAAAAAAATAATAAGACATTGATGCCTACTGACCCTTTAATCCTGATAACTATATGACGGATTTAGTTAACAAAAAATGAAAATTGCTACATAGTACACTTTCCCAAATAGACCCTTAATGCTCCTTGTTATCATTCAGTTAAAAGTGTTCTATGCTCTATGTGGTTTTCATTTACTAAAAACACTCTAAAGCTATGTAAATAGCTTTAGGATAGCTTGTTGCTATTGTTAATATTAATTTTTTTTCGATGAATAATAGAAAAATTCTCAAAACTTATCTTCATAATTTTGTGTGAGTTTCGGACTTGTTTACAAACGGAGTGATATTTGTTACTAGCAAATTAAGTAATGTTAAGGAGGAAAAGTAGATAAAAACTAAGCACCCTAAATAAAATATTGAAAATGCCTTGATGACAAATTCATAAAAAAACAATAATAGAATATAAAGTCCTTAAAATCAAAACTTAATGTTTAGATTTCGTGATAAAGTAACAGCCACAGTTGTATCAAAAAATCAAAGGGGAAAGATAAAAGATTTATTTGCCCTGTGTCTGTTTTGTGCTGAGGGTAGAGGTAGGAATTAATTTAAAATAATTTATTTTTTGACGACCTAATAATTTTATATCAGATAATTGGAATCAAATTGCAACATCAGAAATCCAAAAACCAAAATATTTCACCTCGCCAACTAGCTTTCGTTGCTTTGCGAGAAGTCCACAAGGGAGCTTATGCTGATGTAGCGCTAGACCGCGTATTATCCACAGCAGATATAACAGATGGGGAAATTGGTGCAAAGAGACTCAGCGATCGCCGTCTAGTGACAGAATTGGTCTATGGCTGCACCAGAAGACAGCGTACTCTCGATGCCATTATCGATCAACTGGCCACAAAAAAGTCTCATCAGCAACCCAAAGACCTCCGCACTATTCTGCATCTGGGTTTATATCAGTTGCTGTATCAAGAACGAATTCCCCCTAGTGCTGCTGTTAATACTACTGTGCAATTAGCCAAGGAAAACGGTTTTGCTGGGCTTGCTGGTTTCGTAAATGGTTTATTGCGCCAATTTATTCGCCTGGTAGAGAAACCGGGGGAGGGACATGGGGAGACGGGGAATACAGATGAAATACTCACCGCGTCTTTTTTACAGCTACCAGAAAATCCTGTGGAACGTTTGGGTATTTTACACAGTTTTCCTGACTGGATTATTCAAGTTTGGGTAGATCAATTTGGTGTCACCGAAACAGAGAAACTGTGTATGTGGATGAACCAAACCCCAACAATTGATCTACGGGTGAATCAACTGCGGGTTGATTTAGAAACAGTAGAAACAGCATTGCAAGCAGTTGGTGTTTCCTGTCAACGTCTTCCCCACCTACCGCAAGCTTTAAGATTACTTAGTCACCCAGGTCAAATTCAAAATCTCCCTGGTTTCAATCAGGGTTGGTGGAGTATCCAAGATAGTAGCGCTCAATTGGTTGGTCATTTCCTTGATCCCCAACCAAAGGAAGTAGTGATTGATGCTTGTGCTGCGCCTGGTGGTAAAACCACTCATATTGCTGAGTTAATGCAGGATACGGGAAAAATTTGGGCGTGCGATCGCACTCCTTCTCGGATGCGGAAACTCCAACAAAACATTCAACGACTTAGTCTCAAGTCTATAGAGATTTGCGTTGGTGACAGCCGTAATTTACCTCAATTTTGGAACTCTGCTAATACTGTTTTATTAGATGCACCTTGTTCTGGTTTAGGGACTCTACATCGTCACGCTGATGCACGTTGGCGACAAACACCAGAATCTGTACAAGAACTTTCAGTCCTACAAAAAGAACTTATATCACATACAAGTACTTTTGTCAAGTCAGGAGGGATATTAGTTTATGCTACCTGTACCTTACATCCAACCGAAAATGAAGCTGTAATTGAGTCATTCTTAGCAGAAAATCCAGATTGGAAAATAGAGAATTCGAGCCAGAATATATCTTTTTCTAAGTATTCCACGTCACAAGGCTGGCTGAAAGTATTACCCTATCAACATGATATGGATGGCTTTTTCATGGTTCGTTTAAGAAAAACCAATGATTCAGGGTGAATACTGTTAGCAGTTGTAAGATTTCAAGGAGGGCAGAGTGAACAATAGGAGGCTGTGATGTCAGTGAACTCCAGTAATGTAAAAAACTTAGTTAAAATCCTAATTGGGGCAGCTTGGATAGATGGCAGAATCCAACCTGAAGAAAGGCAATATCTGCATCAAATAGCCCAACAGAAGGGGGTAGCTAGCGATCCAGATATCAAGCCTTTCTTATATGAGTTAGTCCCTGTTAAGCCAATCGAATGCTACGACTGGCTCAAAGAATATCTGGGTGAGCATCCGAGTCTGGAAGATTGTCAAGACCTGATTCAAGCCATCAGTGGTTTAATTTACACTGATGATGAAGTGGCAATAGAAGAAGCAAAACTGCTGACAAAATTACAACAATTATCTAACCAAGAGCAATCAACCCAAGCCGGATTAAACGCCCTTCTCAAACAAATTCAAAAGCTTTACCGTCGTTGGGTTGAAATTCAAAATTAAGCGACGTCATTTGCTATTTGTCCCTTGTCATTCGTAATTAATCAATGACTAATGACTAATGACCAATGACTATTTGCTCACACATCGGGGGTTTGATCTTTGTCAACTTTGGGGACAAAGTCAGGACGATTTTTATCTTCCCAGCCCACAGGACGCTTGGAGTTATACCAAGCAATTGAACCAATAGTAACAGCAGCAATAAAGCCTACAACATAAACCGCAGTGAAAGCAAAGGGAAAATGAGGTTCGTTAGCTACTTGTCCTGCTGTTTGCATTAATAAATTCATGAGTATAATCTCCTAGAATTAAGTAACACTACTTAAAAACTTATAAAAAGAGCATATCATCCACATCCATCACAAGTCAGAGGGAAGGGAAGAGATTAGTAATGGTTGGTGGTTGGTGGTTGGTTGTTGGTTGTTGGTTGTTGGTTGTTGGTTGTTGGTTGTTGGTTGTTGGTTGTTGGTTATTATTTCACATCCCTGAACGCGAGTGCGTCTCCGTAAGGAGAATCCCCCTCTCATTGTGAGGAACTTGGCTTGAGTTTATCTCGCCAAGAAGATGTGGGTGCAGAACTAGAAGAATTGCTAGCAGATGACGTAGACCGTAATCGAGGAGTTACAGACACAGAAGGATTTGAATATCGTCTATATCGTCGCCGTGGTTGAGATGACGAAGATTCACTATTTGCAACTGATTCGGAACTGCGATAACGACGCCGATAGGTTTTTTGGGAATTAGAGCCGTCAGTTGCTTGCTGTTCTCGGTAGCGGCGTCTGCGTCTTCTTGGGGTTGGTTCTTGCTGTTGTTCTTGCTGCTGTTCGTAATTTCTTCTGGATCTTCTTCTGCGCGATGAGCGGCGATCGCTATCATCAGAATTTGTCTGTTGATTTTCCCGATCAGAATTTCCATTATTAGAAGGTGCAGGAGGATTAATAATTCGTTTAGCTTTAATGGGTTGGGCTTTGATAGTACCTTTGCGACCTTCTAGTTTAGGTCGTTCGGGAAATTTTTCAATCGGCATTCCTGCTGTTGCTTTTTCCATGAATTCATGCCAGGTATAAGCAGCCGTACTGCTACCACCATCAGTTGGTTTGTTATCGTCGTTACCTAACCATACACCTGTTACTAACTGGGGTATAAAGCCAATAAACCACAAATCCCTAGCCTCATCGGTAGTACCAGTCTTACCTGCAACAGACCGATCATTGAGTTGAGCAGGACCACCAGTACCTTCATTGACCACATTACGTAACATCCAGGTCATAATCGCGGCACTTTCTATGTCTAAGGCTCGTCTGGGCTGAAAATTATCTCTCCAGATCACCTTACCTTGGCGGTTGAGAATCCGGGTAATGCCGTGGGGTTCTACGTGTAATCCCTGAGTGGCAAAGGAACCGTAAGCACTGGTTAATTCCAATAAGTTAACTTCGTTTGAGCCGAGAGCTAGAGAATACACTGGCTTGAGTTCCGATTGAATTCCCATGTCATGGGCAAGTTTAATTGTCGGCTCAAATCCAACATTCATCAACACCTTCACCGCAATAATATTTACTGACTTGATGAGGGCATCTCTCATATTCATCCAACCATGAAAACTTTCACTAAAGTTTTTCGGCTCGTAGCCATCCACAATTAAGGGTGCATCTTCATAACCATCATATGGATTCTTACCAGTAGCAATAGCTGTTGCATACACAAATCCCTTAAAAGTCGAACCTGGCTGCCGTTTTGCCTGGGTAACTCGATTAAACTGGTTTTTACCAAAGTCTTTTCCCCCCACCATGGCTTTAATAACGCCAGTCCGGGGATCGATCGCCACCAAAGCAGCTTGTTTAAAGTTTTCCCAACTACCTTGGTTACGTAAAGTTTTATCAACAGCTTCTTCTGCTGACTTTTGCCAAGACATATTGAGGGATGTTTCCACCGTCAAACCACCTGCATTCAAAACCTCTGGCGAAACATATTTCGGTAATTCTTTCTGGATATAACTAATAAAATAGGGTGCTTCCACTTGCCAGCGTTTGGGCGAACTGGGTCTAATGGCTAATTTTTCTGTGATCGCTATGTCTCTTTCAATTGTTGTAATGTACCCGTCTTGATGCATCCGCTCTAAAACTAAATTTCTTCGCTGTTGGGCAAATGCTAGATTTACTTGGGGTGAAAAACGATTTGGGGCTGGAGGTAAAGCAGCAATAGTTGCCATTTCCCCCAAGGTGAGTTCATGTACTGATTTACTAAAGTATACCGACGCCGCATCCGCAACACCGTAGGCTCCTGAACCCAAATATACTAAATTTAAATAACGTTCTAAAATTTGGTCTTTAGATAATTGGTCTTCGATTTTCTGGGCTAGGCGAGCTTCTTTGAGCTTACGCCAGATTGTTCGTTCTTGCTTGAGAAAGAGAATTCGTGCTAGCTGTTGCGTAATGCTGCTACCACCTTCTACGACGTTTTGCGATCGCAAATTATTTAAAACTGCTCTGACAATTCCTTGAGCATCAATACCATGATGCTTATAAAATCTTCTATCTTCTGAGGCGATAAAAGCTTTTTTAAGTTTCTCTGGTATTTCCTCTAGTTTGAGCTGTTCTCTCGTCGCTTCTCCCTGCTGTTGCAAAATCATCCCATTAGCAGCTTTGATAGTTAGCGTTTGCTCTCTAACAACAGCACTTAATTCATTTTTATTTGGTAATGTTTGGTCTATTGACCACATTCCATAACAAATAGCAACAACCCCGCCGCTTACACTCAAGCCAGCCCAAAACCAATAACGACGGTATAAGGGTTTGTGACTACCAGGAAGCTTGGCAACTACTTGAGTTAATACTTGCTTGGCTTGCTGTAGTTTTGTTAGTGGTCGGTTCTCGTCATGGTTTTGTTCATTTGTGGATTCCTCATTTTTTTGGTGATCACTTGCTGTTGATCCAGATTCTTCTGTTTGAGGTTCACTCGATTTTGTTGTTCTTTCTTTAAACCAGGAGGTAAACTTCACCACGTCAGCTCCTCACTTCCAGTAGTTGCAACCTAACCACCATGAAATTTCCAGATTGGTACACAACGTTTGTGTTTGTACAGTATCGTAATAAATTATTAGCTTAATTCACTATATAACAAATAATATTTTTTGAAATTAATATAAAAAAATTGCAGAAGTTTATACCTTATTTTCCGTAAGATTTGGAGTTGCAAAACAGTTGAAAATATTTGCAAACAGTAAATCTCAGCACCAAACCATAAACAATGCACAAAAAGAAGACTTAAAGCATGTTGCAATTGCTCTAGGTAGTAATCTTGGAGATTCCTACAGAATTTTAGAGACGGCGATCGAAAACTTGGTGCAAATACCAGGTATAATTTTAGAAGCGAGATCCAGTTGGTATCAAACTAAAGCCATCGGACCACCACAGCCAGATTATTTAAATGGTTGTGTAATTCTTAAAGTTGAAATTGCACCATATTTATTGTTGGCAAGTTTGCTAGAAATAGAAACAAAATTTGGACGTGTCCGGAAAGAGCGTTGGGGTCCTCGCACCTTGGATTTGGATTTATTGTTATATGATGACTTAATTTTGAATACGCCAAAACTTCAAATTCCCCATCCGAGAATGCGGGAGCGCGCTTTTGTTTTAGTGCCGTTAGCAGAAATTGCCTCAAATTGGGTAGACCCGGTTTCCGGACGCTCAATTCTGGAATTGAGTAAAGATATAGACTGTTCAGAAGTACATTTACTCGCGAAAGGTATGATATTACACCAAGATGAATCAGGTGTACCGTCTAGTTAAGAGTCGAAAAAGCAGGAATAAAGGTGGAGAAGCGCGACTTCAGTCCGCTTTTTAACATCTTTTAACTATTACGCCGTAAGTCCCCCACGCTCATTTGGTACTCCAAATCAGTGGCGGGATTGCTCTGGCGGGAAAAACCGAAATCGTTCTCAACTAATACGAGGCATAGCCGAGTAAGGGCAGAGAAAATTTGAGGTTTTTCTAATATCATATATAACACCTTAACAGAAAGTATATATCGTGGTAAGATAGATGTATCAAGGAGGTGATTTGAGTGCTACACAAGGCTGTACAAGTCCGTTTATACCCGTCTAAAGAACAACAAATACTATTAGCTCAAACGTTTGGCTCTGCCCGTTGGTGGTGGAATTACGCGCTAAATAAGTCTATTGAAGTTTATAAACAAACGGGTAAAGGAATTGGACGTTCAGCACTCAACGCACTGTTACCAGACCTCAAAAAAGCAGAAAATACTGTATGGCTAGCTGATTGTTATAGCCAGGTTTTACAGGCTACGACATTGAATCTAACCACAGCATACAAAAACTTTTTTGACAAACGGGCTGGTTTCCCTAAATTCAAATCTAAACACGGTAAGCAGTCTATCCAATATCCTCAAAACGTTAAGGTTGTAGATGGTAATATCAAACT
>JBMNDX010000004.1:0-493476 GCA_051172755.1 Nostochopsis sp.
CACTAAGGATGGTATTACCTACCGTTATGATAAAGACCCCAAGGTGTTGAAATGGTTGAAAATTTAAAGACTTCAAAGAGGAGTGTTGCTGATTAAACGTATGAATCCAAATGTAGAGACCTAGCATTGCTACGTCACAAGAAAAATCGGAATGCGGCTTATAGAATTGGAAGCATCCCAGATATTCAAAAAAAGCCGCGTGCGATTTAAATCGCAGTCTCATAGCTAAAATCTGCTTAAGCAGACTGGTTGATTTATTCGAGTCGTATAAAGAGGACTTGTGCTATTAGCTAAGGGTTTAAACCCAAGCGCGGTATATTGAAAAAATTGGGATGCTCCTCACTTTTTATAGTCATAATCATGCTAACTAAACAGCAAAGACAATTAATTACCTACCAAAAAATCACGATTCATGAACTAACTTATCGATTACCTGTTCTAAAAAATTCGGGAGTTAAAAAACTTCAAAAAGAAATTAATCAGCGTCAGAGATTCATCAAAGAAGGCGTTCGATATCGTAATATATTTGGAGGTATTATTAAGCAGAAAGAAGAAATTAGTCAGGGAAACTTTTTAGAGGAAATACAATTATTTATTAGAGATTACACTTGTATTATTTATTTTTTGGAAAATTATAAAGATAGTTATCAAGTTTTCTTGTTACAGCTTACAGATGATCTCAAGAAGTTATTTAAACAAAAATATCTGGAACTAAAGACTTTAGAAGATGAAAGAGCAAAATTAGAGTTTAAAAATAATAATAACCCCCAAATTATTGAAAAACTAAAATGGGAAAAACAAGAAAATTTGAAAGCAGTTTTACTGTTAAGCAATGCTTACTTGTTGATGATAGAAAAAATCCAATTTTTGAGTAAAGTAATTCAAGATATTGCCAAGGATACCAAAACTCAAAAACAAATTGTTCAACAAATCATTAAAGAATTAGAAGTCTATCAGGAAATTTACGAATATCAAGCAAAAGCTTATAAAATTCATCAGGAAATAGCAAATATAGCTAACATTGCAATCAATTTTAAAAATTCTCTGCAAGATCACTTTACTCCTCTCCAAACTTTCATAGATGCAATAGTCAAAATAGATGAAGATTTTTACACTACCGTTGGAGATATTAAAAGTTTAGCAGATAAGGTTTTGAAGTATCAGTCAAATTTATTAAGCCTGGACGAAAACAAGCTAATTTCTGAAAATTGTCTCGATTTTCTGGTGACAAGTTATGACAAAAAAACAAAACTAAAAGATGCTCTTATGCAATCCCAACTATTAGATTGGGAAATCCATAATTTTGATTTCACCGAAAATGGCGCTTTTTTAGATAATGGGATTGATTTAATATCTAATTATATATCTAAACAACTCACTGATCAAAGAAAAGTAATAGAAATAGCAGAAGTCAATTGTATTTCTATAACACCTTTATCTTTATCTGATGAAACGCAAGTTTTAGGACTAAGTAATGATATTACTTTAGCAAACGAATTCCAAAGTACTAAAAATATTGATTATACTAAACTGCGAAATCTCCTCGCTCAACAAGAGTGGAAAGAAGCTGACCTAGAAACAGCTAAAGTCATGCTACAAATCATGGGTAAAAATTATTGGAATGAAGTTTATAAGGAAGATATTTATAACTTTTCTTGTCAAGATATCCATATTATTGATCAACTGTGGGATCACTACAGTTATGGTTATTTTGGCTTCAGTGTTCAGCAAAATATCTGGAGCGAAATGGGTGGTCGAGTAGACTATGAAACAGAAAAAAGACTTGGCGATCGCCTTGGTTGGCGAAAAGACGGAAACTGGTTGGACTATGAGCAATTAACTTTTAAATTGTCCCCCATGACACCAATGGGACACCTACCAGCGAAATGGGTACACTATGATCAACAGACCTTTAACTTATCTCCAGACTCCGCAGTAGAAAACTTATCAATGGGAGCATGGAGGGTAGGGTCTTGGTTAGTTTGGCAGATGCATTTATTCTTTTCTCGTGTAAAAATTTGTCAATGAATTTTTTTAAGTGTTAATTGCATACTTTGGAATCATAAGGAAAAATCAAAACTAGTTTGAGGATATATATGACTAATAGTGATCTTTCTGATATAGACATAGAAGTTTTACTTTTTGGTAAATGGCGTTTTAATACGTCTCAGGAAAAAATATCTATTGAATTTAAAACTGATATGACCTACGAGCAAATCAGAGTGCAAACATTTATTTCATCTAAACCCAAGGAATTGCTAACAGGTAACAAATTTAATGGTGTTTGGTACATCAATGATAAAGTATTATATCTAAATCTTAAAACTATTCCCAAATCTCCTTTTAATTTACAAATCCCACTATTCTTTAAAATTTATTTAGGAGATATCATCGCCACTTTTAGTTCTTTATTTTTGAATGAAAAATATGAAATCCTTAAAATTAATAGCTCTAAATTTGTAATCAAAAATGGAGAAGAATCAATGATTGCTACAAAAATAACTAACCACAAAATTCCAAATTTCTAGCTATACTTGTGCCTTATGCAATTGTGTAAATTATGTGGTAATCAGATGATTGTAGAAAAAATTTAAATAGTATTAATCAACACCTATAGCATCTGTCGCGCCATCAATTGAGCAAACAACCCTTGTTGTTTTGCAAGTTGATCAAAACTACCCTGTTGCACCACCCTACCGCCCTCAAGAACATATATGCGGTGAGCATGACGGATAGTGCTGAGTCGGTGAGCGATCGCAATTCTGGTTACTTGTAATCTTTCCAAGCTTTCACTGACAATTGCTTGAGTTCTGTTATCTAAAGCACTAGTGGCTTCATCAAACAACAAAATCCGGGGTTTTAATACTAACGCCCGTGCAATTAATAATCTTTGTCGTTGTCCCCCAGATAAATTAGTAGCACCTTCACTGATTACTGTATGCATACCCATCGGCATAGTTTCGATATCATCCGCTAAACCAGAGGCTCGTGCTGCATCCCAAGCTTCTTCCATCGTAATCATTGCCCCACTAGCAATGTTATCAAAGATCGAACCCGACATCATCCGACTATTTTGCATGACTACACCCAACTGTCGGCGCACAGCATTGACATCTAGTCCAGCCAAATCTTGTCCATCGTAGTAAATTGTGCCAGATTCAGGATGATCAAAACCCAATAACAAACGAAACAGGGTTGATTTACCACTCCCAGAAGGCCCAACCAGAGCAATATACTCTCCTGGTTCAGCTTTGATGGTGACATCATCCAAAGTTAGCGGCCCATCATCTCGATAGCGAAAAATCACATGGTCTACAAGCAACTTACCTGATAGTCTACCAGGATCAGTTTTGCTGGAAGTGATTTCTGGTATGGCTGTGAGAATTGGTTCAGCACGTTTCCACATCGGTAAGACTCGCATAATGTCTACAACTGTGGTACTTAAACTAGTTGCTCCACCAATAAAGCTACCAAACGCAGCATTGAAAGCGAGAAAAACACCAGTAGATAAACCACCACTTCCTGGTGACTCTTGAATCATACTAGCAGCAACCCAAAACAGGAGAGCATTCGTTAAAGGTGGTAGGACTTTAGTAATAAAACTAACACCATCTTCGATGCTCTGGGTTCTCAATATTAGCTTGAGTTGATTAGTATATTGTCTACTCCAGTAGGCAAAAGCTCGTGTCTCTGCGCCAGAAACTCGGATTTTCGATACACCATTAATCAACTGCACCATCACACCAAAGATTTGTCCTTCTAGCTCTAGCAAGGGACGAAACTTTTGTACAGTCAAAATACCAGAAAAAATAGTGATGCAAATATTGACAACAGCAACCAAACATGCAAGCAAAGCAAGCGTTGAACTGTAGTAAAATAACAATCCGAGATTAAGCAAAGAAAAGAAACTAGAAAAGATGCTTTTGATCACAGTACTACTTAATTTCTGGTGAATTTGCGAGATGCTACTAACGCGAGATTTCAAATCACCAACTGAGTACTGACGGAAAAACGACGCTTGCAAATTTAATAGCCGATCCCATACCGCCGCCTGGGTTGAAGATTCTGCAAAAGTCTGTAATCTAATAATGGCAAATGCTTGAGTCAGATCAAACATGGTTTGTCCAAAGGTGACAGCCAAAAGACCTAAGCCAATTTGCGTTAATAATCCCCGGTTAGCATCGGGAATGGCGTTGTCGATCAAGATAGCAGTAGCTTGGGGTGTGAGCATCCCTAGTACACTAGTGATCACTCCCGCCAGCATGATATAAGTTAGCTCCTTAATGTGTCCTCGCAGTGCAAACTGGAGTAAATCTTGAACTTTAAATTTTGTATCTGGAAAAGGTCGATAAAATACGTAGCCCGTGGATGATAACTTAGCAGCAGTGTGTTCATCTACACTAGTACGACTCCGCTCCAGAGGATCAAAAATCTCGTAATGGTTATCAGATATTGGTAATATTGCTACGGGGTGATCGTCTTTGGTGTAAGTCAGTATGGGACCAGAATCTTTTTTCCACCACTTGTCAGCCAAAGAAATCCGGCGCATCCTGACTTGTGACGCACGAGCGATCGCTTCTACTGGTTCTGCTACCCGTCTGAGATCCTCTGATTGAGCTGGAGGAGAAATCTTAATCCCCAAAGCACGTCCCACCGCACCAGCAGCAATCATTAAAGCCTGATCTGGATCATCAGCTGATTTTGTCGGGGAAGAAACAGCTGATTTCCGTACTTCCAGTACAGATGAAAGTTCTCCCAACGCCTCCTGCATAACTTGAGAATTGAGACGTTCTCTTTCTTGAAATCTACGTAATTCTGCGGATAATTCCGACTGTTCTAATAGATCAATTCCTTGCAGGAAATAGATTGTCAATTGAGACAGGCTCTTTAATATAACATCACCATTTTCCAAATCCGATGTGTCAGTAGTGGCAAGCTCAACCATACAATCTGCTTGCAACCACATATCTGCACTCAAAGGCACAATTCCAGAACTGGGATAAATTTCTAGTTCTTCAATCCCCATCCAGCAAACATAGCCTTCCTGAATTTCCACCCAAGACACAACACCAGGTTGGGGTTGGAAAATATCGTCCTTATTTAAAGAGAAAAAGTTAATTCCTTCTGGTTTCACTGGCATTTTTGGAGGAACAATTTCAGATAGTGCAAAGCCTAGTTGATTTACCCAACCCTCCACCAGAGACACCGCCTCATCATTGTTGTTAGCAATCAACCTGTTAAAATCAGCTTTTGACATCTTCAGGAGTTCTGTCTCCTCCATCGATACCGCAAGAATCTGGCGTTGCTCGTGATCTTGACTGGGTATTGTAGAGAACATCGCCTCCCCATCTCCCATAGTCAATAAATAACGCCGAGAACCCTCCGGGACACCATCCTTAACTGCGATCGCAAACAACGCCATCGAACCAGACTTAATCAACCAAACCGTCTCTGGGTCATTTAAAAGAATTGGTTGATTACCCTTTAATATATATTCTTGTCCTTGTGGTATTACATAACTAATTTGATTAATCATAATTAATAGTCATTGGTCATTGGTTGTTGGTCATTGGTCATTAGTTATTGGTTGTTGGTTAGTAAGTAGGTAGGCATAATTAAATGTAAGATAGAACCTCACCCCCTTCCCCTCTCCTTGCCAAGGAGAGGGGTGGCTTTAGCCGGGGTGAGGTTTTATATTTAATTCGACCCAGTTACTTAGTAAATAATTAATTCAATAATTAATGGCCAATAATTATTCTCATACCCCCACACCCCCACGCCCGTTACACCCTCATACCCCCACACCCCTATTCCTAAAGCGCTCCCCCTTCACTGCGAATCAACTCCAAATATTTACCCTCAACCTGCTTTAATTCGTCATGGGTTCCGCGTTGGACGACTTTTCCCCGTTCCAAAACAATAATTTCATCACAATCGCGGATAGTGCTGAGTCGATGCGCCACAATAATGCAAGTACAACCGCGCTGGCGGAGTTTCCGGTCAATAATTTTTTCCGTCTCAGTATCAAGAGCGCTGGTAGCTTCATCCATCACTAAAATAGCGGGATTATTAACTAAAGAACGAGCAATTTCCAAACGCTGTCGCTGACCTCCGCTCAAATTACTAGCGCCTTCCAATAGTTCAGCACCATAACCACCTGGCAAAGAGATCACAATATCGTGGATTGCCGCATCTTTACAAGCACGTATCAAATTACTTTCTGGTACAGTGGTATCCCAGAGCGTCAAATTTTCTCTGACACTGCCAGCAAACAGAAAGATATCTTGTTCAATAAGAGCCAAAGAATTAACTAAAACTTGGCGAGGAATTTCACTTCTGGGTTGACCATCAAACAGGATTTCTCCTTCCCAAGGTTCATATAATCCAGCAATCATTTTGGCGATCGTAGACTTACCAGAACCACTTCCACCCACCAAAGCAACTCGCTGTCCTGGTTTTAGAGAGAAATTAAAATTTTCAATTAAAGGAGCAGCAATCCGGTTATAGCCAAATGTGACATTTTGTAGCTCGATATATCCCTGCAATTTAGTCACAGGAGCAGAAAACAACGCAGAGAGCTTGGGACGCGACGACGTGGCGACTGGCTCATCTTGTAAGCCAGATAACTTATCAAAAATATCTTTCATATCCTGATCTCTTCGTATCCCCTGTCCCCCTTGTCCCCCTTGTCCCCCTTGTCCCCCTTGTCCCCCTTGTCCCCCTTGTCCCCCTTGTCCCCCTTGTCCCCCTTGTCCCCCCTGTCCCGCTTGTCCTCCTTGTCCCGCTTGTCCCGCTTGTCCCCCACTCCCCACTCGCTCCGTCGGGTTACGCAACACATCATCCAAGCGCGTAACACTACCTTCTACCTCTTGCAGACTGCTTCCCAAGCTGATGAGATTGTTTACAGGCTGCATAAATTGTTGCATGAGAGCTTGAAATGCTACCAGCATCCCAATACTCAAATGACCATCTATCACCCGCAAACCGCCCACAGTGATTAGTAACATAGAAGCAACTCTAGAAAGGAAAGAAGGTAACACCCCTAAAGCCTGGTTGGTGACATCCATTTCCTGTTTAGCGTTGATCGATTTAGCATAGTAACCAGCCCATCTGGAGAAAAAATCTGACTCCAAGCCAGACGACTTAAGCGTTTCCATACTTTGGAGACCAGAAATTGACACCCCAGTAACTTTACCTTGATCTTGCTGATATCGCATATTTGCATCTACACGCCGTCGTGACACCCACTGCAAGGCTACAAGATTAAAAGCAACAAAAGCTACACCAATCGAAGTTAGTACTACGTCATATTGCAGCATGATCACTGCATAAAAAATTACTGTAATTGCTGCGATCGCAGTAGTTGCTAATTTACCAGAAAGCAGACCCGCTAAAGAGTCATTGAGTTGAACACGGCTGCTGATTTCCCCAGCAAATCGTTGATCATAAAAACTCACAGGCAAGTGTAAAATATGCCACAGGAATTGACTGGACATTCCCACAGACAGCTTGATTTTCATCCTACGCAGAGACTGCAACTGTAACAGCGTCAAAAATCCAGTAATTAATGCTGTGAATAAAATCCCCAGAACCAGAGGATTCAACCATTCTTTGCGACCCTGAATTAAAATATTATCTACAAACACCTGAGAAAAAGCCGGCATTGCCATCCCAGGAATCACCAAAAATAATCCTGCCACAACACAATATACAAGTGCCACAACAGAAAAGCGCATTCTTTGCCACAAAGCTGCAACAATGCTGGGTTTGCGTCCCCCTCTTTTGAACTCTGGACCAGGTTGCAAAACCAACACTACACCCGTGAAAGAATTGCTAAATTCCTGCATAGAAACATGGCGTGGTCCACTAGCAGGATCATTAAGATAAACTCGATCCTTACTAAATCCTTCTACCACTAAAAAATGGTTGAAATTCCAAAACACAATGTAAGGACATTCCATATCCCGCAGTCCGTCCAAATCTGTCTTAAAACCTTTGGCGTTTAACCCATAGCTTCTAGCAGCAGTCAGAACATTAGTAGCCTTACTTCCATCACGTGACACACCGCAATCTTGACGGAGTTTCGCCAACGGCACAATTCGACCACAATAACCAAGAATAATTCCTAAAGAAGCAGCACCACATTCCACAGCCTCCATTTGCAGTAAAGTCGGAGTACGACGCCGAGCATCCTTACGCTTCTTAAATAATGTTTGTAATTTTTGCTTAAACATAATTATTAGTCAACCTCTGTGTCCCTCCGCGCTTCCCTCCGCGCCCCTCTGCGTTTAAAACCTTACGACTACTAAGACCCACCAATTGACTTAAGAATCGGCAATACAAAACTAATTGGTGCTTCTTCTTTCACGGTGACTCGCACGGAGGAAGTCGTTCCAGAAGTAATCTTCTGTTCTGGGCCTTTGGAAGAAGACCACTTGTAGCCACTAAATGTTGAGGTGTCTGGTTGAAGTTCGGCAATGACTTGGATATGAGGCTGTGCAGTTATTAAACTATTGACAATATCTGCATTACCTACAACTTTTGCTGCACCTGCTTTTGTGATCGGAAAAGGCGAAACATCAGCGATCGCACCAACAATACCACCAAAGCGTTCTCGCTCAGTTGTAGATGGTGTAATTTGTAACTTCATTCCCTTTTGCAGTTTTTTGCCATCATTAACAGGGATAAATACAACTGCTTGTAACTTTGTAGATGGTGTTTGTTGGATATCTATTGTGCCAAGGCGAGTTCCTGGAGCCAAACTTTGTCCGGGATTGACGGTAAGCTCTAAAATTCGTCCAGTATAATTACTGGTAACTTGAGTATTATTTTTTAATTGTAATTGTAGCTGGGCAATGCTACGTTGCAAATCTTGAATCTGATTTTTGCGAGTAACTGAAGTTTGAAAATTTCGTTCTGCTAGGCTTTTTTGTTGAGCATTTAGTTCTGTCAATTGAGTTTTGAAATTATCAATTTGGCTGAGATTCTCTAGGTAGGATTTTTGAGCTTGAACCTGACTGATGTCGAGTTGCTTAAGTTGTTGTTTGAGTTCAGAAATTTTTTGCAGACTATTGAGGTAGGTTTGTTGTGCTTCCAACACCGCATCATCTGAAATAGCTCCTTCATTCTTCAGCCCTTGACGCCGCTCAAGTCTCAGCTTGAGAGTAGGAGCCAAAGTTTCAGCATCACGCACATTTTGTAATAGGTTTTGTCGTTGTTGATCGATCGCACCCAAATTTTTACTTTTAAGAATTGGAGTCAGAGCCTGAGCTTGCTGTAATTGTACTTCTAAATTTTGGCGCTGTTGAGCGATCGTAATGATCTGCTGTTGAGTGCGTTGGTCTTGAAGTGAATTAGCATCTTGATCCTGGGCTTGTAGTTGTGCTAGTTTGGCGCGTTGTTGTAAAATCTGCGCTTGTAGTTCATTTTGGTCAATCGTTCCTATCACTTGTCCTTTCTTGACAAAATCGCCAACACGTATATTTAATGTTTGCAATTGTCCTGAAGAAGGAAAGTCGAATCCGACTACTTTGCTAGGAAAAATAAGTACACCTTTACCCTCAACTGTAATCGGAACACGACCCAATACACTCCAGGTCAAACCAGATGCAACCAAAATACCTAGACCAATTAAAGGTAGCCACTTAGTTGGGCTAACTACTTGCATTAACTGATCTAAGCGCTCAGGTGAAGACGAATGATCTAAAGCTTGTTTACGAAACAGATTATTTTTTTGAGTAACCATAATCTTATATTGAGTTATTAGTTCAGCAAACTTAACTAGAACGCGAGTAATTAAAACTCTTACCAATGACGAATGACAAATAACAAATGACAAATTTTAAGTACGGCTAATTCTTTTCAACATCCAGTCAAATCTGGCTCCAGCTAGCGCCACTTGGCTTAAAAAATTAGCATCCAGTTCATTCTCATATTCGATATTTTCACCCAGCGACTGACCCGTACTATAACTGAGCCTACCGTAACCAAGGCGACTGACAATTGCTTGTTGTTTATCTGCCAACAAAACTGCTAGTACACGATAAAAACGAGCAGCAAAACCAACATCATGCAGCAGTTTAGCAGCTAATCGCCAGCGAGGAATCGACAAGACTATTGAATCCTCTGAGGCTTTAACAGACATAGAGGGTGGGGGAGCCTCTACAAAAGGGGTTTCTCCTACAATGTCGCCTCTAGACAAGTTAGCAAACTCGCGTTCTACAGCTTCGCTGTCTTCTAAATTAGAAAATGCACGAGCTAAAGGATTGCGATCGTCCTCGGAGGTAGAAAGTGACAATTTTCCATCAAGGAGGATATGCAATGCTTCAACAGGCCTACCGCTAGGAATAAGGACAGTACCTACGGTAATTTGGTTTACATTCCCTGCAACAATCAACCAATCGATATCGCTATCATGCAATTCTGCGAAAATAAATAAGATTTCTCTTAGCCGAGGTTGGCTAAGAACTAGCGTACTATGACCAAGTTGATTTACTATTTTTTCTAGTCTATCTGCAAGCAGAATCGCACTCGCCCGGTAAAGATGAGCAGCAAAAGTGATATCTTGTTTCAGTTTTGTTGTTAGCTGTTGTTGCGGAATTGATAAAACTTGCGAATCTTTAAGTGCCTTAACAGTGGTAGAAGGTAAGTATGACTCTATAAAAGGAATTTCTCCTACCATTTCACCACTAAATAATCTAGCAATTTCACGCCCTGACATTTCACCACCTTCTAGGGCCGCAAACGCACGTCCTAGTGGGTTGTTATCAGCCTGAGATATAGAAACTGTTAATGCTCCATCTAAGAGAATATATAAAGCATTGACAGGTTCGCCTTGACGGATGAGAACTTGACCTGTAGTAATTTCTTCTCTACTACCAGTCTTTAGCATCCAATCAATATCACTATTACTAAGTTCCTTAAGTAGAACTTCTGTCATAATTAGACTCTCTTATATTTTCTAGGGTTGTGAGAGTGTTAGCACTGGGAAATAAATAGGGGCGTTGTAGAATGTAAGCATAAAATATAGCGATCTCTGTTTGAAACTTTGTGTAACTATCTGAGGTAGGTTAGGAATTTATGCAGCCATTCAAGAATGTTATATTTCTTTACAACATTCCCTGATTTGGTATTACCAGCTGAAGACCAGATATTTCAAGATGACTAGTAAAATCTCTTTTATCTCTTGAAAAGCATGATCAGGACGACATAGTTTATAAATTTAAGCCTAAGAGAGGAATAGCAGAGAATATTTTATCCACAGATTGGGAAACTGACTGTGTTAAATCATTTGGAACCAAACTAAGTTGCTTCGCGAGATATTGAGCGTTTTCCTTACCGCCTGCTAAAGCATCTATTTCCTGCTCAGTCAACTCTATATATTGATTGTTTTTATCAATTTCCTCAGACATAAATACATCCTTTTTTATTTATGTTGTGTACTTTTTAAAGCAGAGATTGTGTATTTGGTGAATTTATTTAAGCTTAACTCTGCTAAATTTCATTATTGGAATCAAAGTCTGTTTCATTCGAGGCACTGCTTTTTACTTCACTAATTTGAATAAATAAATCTGAGCTACTATAATCACCATGACTCTCGGTGTGATGGGCAATAGTTATTTCTCTTTTGAAGAAATCAGTTTTAGCTAGTTGCGAAAATCTGAAACCTCCTGCTACAAGGTCTAATTCTTGCTCAGATAACTCGATAGCAGTATTAGGATGGTTGATTTCCGGCGAAACATCTTCAGGCATCATTGTTCTCTATTTATGTGATATTTCTGTATTGTTTATTAGTTGATAAAAGCAGAATTAATGCACCTGACTACTTTATTAATTAGGGCTAATTCTGCTTAATTAATTCAAACTAAATTAATTTAGAAATCCAACTGGATATTGTTTTCAGCACCAGTCTTGGTATACTCATTCAAAACCACAGAATCTGAGCGGCTACCTTGATCATTGCTCTCGGTGCTTTGAGCAATAAAGTTAACTTCTTTGGCGAAATCGGTTTGAACATTTTGGAGAGCAGCGCCACCTGCGACTACATCTAGTTCTTGCTCAGACAATTCCATTTTGTTGATTTCAGTAGACATAATTTACCTCGTTTTTGTGTGTATTATGTACTAGTACTCCACCACACCAACTTTGCTAGATAATGCGAGGTTCGTAGTGAGGACTTTAGTCCTCTATGAGCGCTTTAGGTGCGCTCACTACAAACCCAGCATAGTTCGTGTGACCGAGTACTAGTTAAGTGAAGCAGGGGAGTTACACCTAATTACTTGATTCATTAGGGCTAACTCTAATTGATTAATTCAGAGTGGATTTATTTAGAAATCCAATTTGATATTGTTTTCAGCACCAGTCTTGGTATACTCATTCAAAACCACAGAATCTGAGCGGCTACCTTGATCATTGCTTTCGGTGCTTTGAGCAATAAAGTTAACTTCTTTGGCGAAATCGGTTTGAACATTTTGGAGAGCAGCGCCACCTGCGACTACATCTAGTTCTTGCTCAGACAATTCCATTTTGTTGATTTCAGAATGCATAATTTACCTCGTTTTTGTGTGTGTTGTTTTTGTGTGTGTTGTTTACTAGTTGAAGAAAGCAAAAATTTGGAAACCATTTTATTTGTTTTTTGGTCTTCTCTGTTTGATTGCCTTCGCAACTGAATTCATAGTAGGATTTCGTCTAGGAATATCACATCTGAAAAACGTCTATACTCTCAACTCAACTAAATAGATAAACCTGGTGAGACTTTCGTTGATTGATTGAGTAAATATTCCTACGACTAAAGTTGGATACTATAGAGCAAAATCCAATCTCTTCAAGTTTTTGATTTCAAATTAATAGACATCTGGTGAAAAAGTAGAGACGCATAGCAAGATCCCCCAGGGTAATTTCGCGTCTCTACTTTCCATTACGCAGACATAGTTCTAGACTGGGGTAGTAATCTTGCAAAATTTTAGATCACTTCTATATGATTCGTCTTTTACTCGTAGATGACCAGACTCTGATTCGAGATGGTATTAGGGCTATGCTAAATTTAGAGCCTGACTTAGAAGTTGTAGGAACTGCGGATAATGGCGAAAATGCGATCGCACAAGTAACAGCATTACAGCCAGATGTTGTATTAATGGATGTGCGGATGCCTGTAATGGATGGTAAAGTAGCTACTGGCATTATCTGTGAGCAGTTTCCCAATATTAAAGTGATAGTCCTAAGTACGTTTGATGACGATGAATACATCGCCGATGCAATGCGAGCAGGAGCAAAGGGCTATTTACTAAAAGATATGCCGTCTGAAGAGCTAGCACAAGCAATTCGGTTTGTCCATAAAGGATACACTCAAATGGGACCAGGAGTGTTAGAAAAGATAATTGCTAAAGTTCAAGTTTCAGAACCTGTTAGCCCGAAGTTACCAGAGCCAAAATTGGACTTGCTGACTGATCGCGAACAAGATGTATTGCGCTTGATTGCTGTTGGTGCTACAAATCGCGAAATCGCCCAGCAACTTTATATTTCAGAAGGGACAGTCAAAACCCATGTCACCCACCTGCTTAATCGTCTAAATCTGAAAAATCGATCGCAATTAGCGATTTATGCTAACTCAGTTTATACCAAGTAAGTCTTCCCGGTTCGCTCATTTTTTGAGGAGTTTGTCCTTAGATAGATAAAATGTAGACAAGTATTTACAATAAGGTTTAAGTATAGACATTAACCTTATGTATAAGCCCCATGAGTTTGCAAAAAAGTTAGGTGTAACGGACTTAAAAAATAAATTCCCAGAAACTATTGATAACCCTAGACATATGCAGATAGAATCCTTACGGCAAAGAGAACCTATGAGAGATTACCACATACTACTTGCAAATCAATCACGATTTCAAGAACTGCTGATAGCTGGTTCATCGCTTTGGCTTACGAACAAATACATGAACCAACCACCAAACAGCATGATGTTGTCGGCGTTGATTTGGGGGTTAAAGAATTAGCTACACTTTCTACGGGTGTAGTGTTTCCTAACCCCAAGCATTACAAAACCCAAAGCGCGAAGCTTCGTAGACTGTCGCGAAAGTTTGCTAGAAAAACTAATGGTTCTAATAATAGAGACAAAGCCAAAATACAACTTACAAGACATCATACTAAGGTAGCTAATCTCAGGAAGGATACTCTTCATCAAATCACTACTTTCTTATGCAAAAACCGTGGGAGTGTCAAAGAGGCTTGATTGTAATTCTGATATTGTAACCACAGGGGAGCATCGCAATTTTTTCAATATACCACTAAGGGTTAAAACTCTTAGCTAATAGCATAAGTCGTCTGAAGATGACTCAATAAATCAAATAGTCTGCTTCAGCAGACTTTAGCTATGCGGTTTTTTGAACATTTGGGATGCTCCCTAACCACAGTCATCAAACCGAAATCATGAGAGTACACCCACGGGAAATATATAATCTGCTGCAAAAGTCAAGTCAAACAAATGGATTAGTACAGGAGATTATCATCGGGTTAACCTGGACATTGTGCCAAGTGGATGGAATTGGATTGTGTATGAGTCCTGGTCAGCTAACGCGCACCTTACCCTGGTCAGGAACTCTGGTGAATACAGCTTTAGCAGATTTAGCACCTTGGTTACAATCGTGGGATAGCTACCAAGCTACTGTTGGTATGGCGGCGATTAATGCTGTGATTAACCCATCTTCACCACTTATTTTGAAAGCAAAGCCACTTTCACCAAAACGTTCAGCAAATCTGGCTGTTTTTGAGCATTTTTTACCATTAATTAGAGGTAAACGAGTAGTCGTAATTGGGCGCTATCCGGGATTATCTGAGTATGAACAAGAAATAGACCTAACGGTACTCGAACGTCAACCGAGTTCCCAGGATTTACCTGATACAGCTTGCGAGTATCTTCTACCCGAAGCAGATTGGGTGTTTCTAACAGCAACTTCTATAGTAAATAAGACATTTCCGCGTTTGGTAGAGTTGTCGCAAAATGCAAAATTAGTATTGATGGGGCCTACTTTACCCTGGTTGCCAGATTTAGCAGATATGGGTATCGATTATTTAGCAGGTGTTGCTGTCACTGATCCAAAGGCATTACGTCAGACAATAGCTGAGGGGGGAGGTACCAGAATTTTTGATACTGGAGTGCAATATCGGGTTTTAGAGTTGTAAAGAAATATCAATTTCTTGAATAGCTGCGTAAATCCCTAATCTCCCTCAGATAAGTACACACAGGCTCCAATCAAAACCGTAATTTCATATCTGTATTTTGCAATGGAATCTGGAAATTAACTAACTAGTCTTGTGGGGTAAGAATATGATCTTCTTTTTAAAAGGAGCAATCTCATCAAAATTTGATATTGCAAGCAACCAAGGCAATATCTGGTATTGAATAGTCCGTTAGTATTAAATGAGATGGTTAATACCGTGGGATCTAAGCATTACAACGATTTATTACTGCAATACAAGGAGCTACAACAGTATCTTGTGGAGATTGAAGAGCTTGCTGCGGTACAAGAACGCAAACGTATTGCTCGTGAAATACATGATTCTTTAGGTAATGCGTTAACTAGTCTTAACATTCAGCTGCAAACGGCTCATAAACTTTGGCATATTGACCCCTCTCAAGCAGAACAGTTTCTCACAGAAGCTCAAAAATTAGGATCTGTTGCCATTCATGAAGTCCGTCAATCTGTCTGTGCCTTACGTACAAATGAGGCTCAAGAGAAATCGCTAGAAGAACTAATCACTCCTGTCGTTAAAAATTTTCATCAAACTACTGGCATTTTACCTTCTACCAGCATCAGCTTATCTACTCCTTTACCTATTAAGGTGGTGACAACGATCTATCGGATTGTGCAAGAATCTCTGACAAATATATGTAAATATGCACAAGCAACAAAAGTAGAAATTTTAGTGAATGCCAATTTCAACAAAGTATTACTTGTTGTAAGAGATAATGGCAAGGGTTTTAGTTTATCGCAAAGAAAAACAGGTTTTGGTATCCAAGGTATAAAAGAAAGGGTGACAGCCTTACAAGGTAATTTCAATATAGAAACAGAACTAGGAAATGGCTGTAGACTCACTGTTGAACTACCATTAATAGAGCTTCCCATTTCACCAACAAAAATGCCAGATTTTTTCCAAGAATCTACTACAAAAAGAGAGAGTAAAGTAGAAAATTTTGCTTACAAGGAGAGCTTTATACGTCAATGCGAGCGCAATTTAGCTGAAATCATCGGTCCGATAGCATCTTTTCTTGTTCAAAAAGCTATCAAACAGAACCCTCATCTGTCCTCTACAGAACTTGTGAAAATTTTGGCAGTAGAAATTTCCAATCCCCAAAAAGCTCAGAAATTTCAGCAAAATTTGATTTCTCATCTCAATTAATTGTCTTGTTTTTCAAGGAGATTTAGAGCTATTTCCAAACTAGATTTCATCCGGTTAAATGCCACCGCTAATCCACCAATTTCATCATTAGATTTTTCCTCAAAGTCAATACTCATATTACCCACGCTGACTTGTTGTGCAATTTTTTCTATGCTTTTAATTCGCTGAACAATAGCTCTTTTGATTAAGAAATTCAGCAAGAGGATTACAATAGCAAATATCGCAATCACAAGTCCCATGATCATAGACCAGCTATGAGCAGCATCTTCAAAAACTTTTTGGGAAGGAACAGAGATTATTTGAGCAGCAACAATTTCATTAAGTTTCCAACCAAAACCATTTTTTGTACCATAACTTGCGACCAAACTCTTAGGAGCCTTCTTTACTGTTGAATGACATTCAAGACAACTTGGTTGTGTAATAGCTAGTGGTCTTGCAATGTAAAATACCTCTCCTTGAGGAAGGTTGCGAAAACCAGTAAGTTCTTGAATTTTTGGATTGTTACGAAAGCGTTGTAGAATTTGGGTTTCAAAGCTATCAGCTTTATCTCGCAAATTAGTAGGATTTATTGCTGCTTCTCTGTATATAAAACTTTTAAATTCGTCATCATTACGAAAATTCTCAAAAATTTTAATTGCAGAGAATGCTGGTACTGTTTCTGGGATGAATTGTGTTTCTAT
The DNA here is from genome assembly GCA_051172755.1 of Nostochopsis sp. Lineage (GTDB taxonomy): Bacteria > Cyanobacteriota > Cyanobacteriia > Cyanobacteriales > Nostocaceae > Pelatocladus. The sequence goes on from JBMNDX010000004.1 coordinate 17,076, forward strand.
TTCTAATCTAGATTTAAGTAGAGGATTTATGCGATCTTGTGTATATTTTCTCACGGAATTCATTGTACGCATAAGAATTATTGCTTTAGAAGTCACTTCATTTTCCGCTCTATGCTGTAGTAAAGTTGACAGGGTAATACTAGTCACTACAATACTAATTAGAAAAACTAGTATTAACAGTAAGTTTACTTTAGCGCCTATTTTTAAGTTATTTAACATAATTTTTATCATGGAATTGAAACACTATTTTAATCTATTAATTGATGACCGTAATTTGATTTATCATCTATAAACCAATACAGTTAAGTTAGTGATGTTGACTTCTTGTAATTCACTCTTGTTTACTCGTAATCAAGGGGGTAAATAACCGCATTTTGACTACATTTTAAAAGGAAGTGATGGAATATAAATTTAACTTAATCGTATTTATTTATAACTATTTTATTTTTATCACTTGAGAGATAAAGTCTAGCCAAAAGATATTTCTTGAAACTTTTCCAATCTCAAATTTCACAATGATTATTAAGATGTTTAAACCAATCTCACGTCGCAACTTTTTTTTATTTCTACTATCTTTAGTCGTAAGTGCCTGCAAATCAAAAGCTGCGTTTGGAGGTGAATTAACCATTGGTGTCATCAACTACAGTAGTGGAGAAGAGATTATTAATCAATACGCTAAGTTTAATAAGTACTTGGGTGAAAAAATGAACGCATACGTTCTGCTAGAGCCTGCTTTCAATGAAAATCAAGCGATCGCGCGTTTAAAAGATAGCACTTGGTCATTAGTATTTGCTCCACCGGGTTTAGCAGCTCTTGCAATTTCTAACTATCAATATACTCCGCTTTTTCCTTTAGTTGGTGATACTAATTTGCGCTCAATTATTGTTGTACGTAAGGATAGCTCACTGAGCGATTTAAAAATGTTAGAAGGTCAAACTCTTGTATTAGGTCAGCCAGGTTCAGCAACAGGCTATTATTTACCCCTTTACAATCTTTATGGTTTGACATTGGCTGAAATATTATTTGCACCCACACCCACAACAGTTTTAGAATGGGTAGCCCAAGGAAAAGCAAATGCTGGTGCAGTTTCAATCGCAGAGCTAGATATCTATGATTCCCAGTCAAAACAGAATGAGCTTCGCATACTCTTCAAAGATCCTCATTTAATTCCACCTGGTATGCTTTTGATTGGACCAAATGTCGAACGTAAAAATCAAGAATACATTCAGCGAATCTTAAATGAATTCCCTTCAATTTTCGCTCAAGAAGTGAAGTATGTACCTAATGGAAAAGTACCAAATTATCAATATATGATTACTGTGGTCAATCGGGTAATGGCGATCGCTTCTCAATTACAAAACAAGCCTGTTCGTTTATTTTGAGCCGAAATACAAAACTTTTAGTTCTTACAGGATTTAGAGGTATCGTAATTAACATGAAAAATGATACAAGTAAATCTCTCTACAACTTTCGTTGATTAGAAAGCAAATACTCTAACAAAAGTCTTGAAGTTGTTATTTGCTCTTGAAATTAAATTTAAAAGATTCAAAATAAGTAGGTAACAAAGTTAGTTTTAGCAGTAGTTACCACTTTCTATGAGTCTCTCATTTCCTATCCGCTCAAATCCATTTCGTTTTTTGCTCTACACTGAATGGGGGTTAGTGGCGACTTGCGCTGTAGCTAACTCCTTGATGTCAATTGTTTTTTCTCGAACCCCTGATTTATCAATTCCATCTTTCTTGATTTTGCTTATCTTCGGCTTGATGGGGTTTACACTACCTTATGACAAAACAGTTTACAAAGTACTCTATACAATCATTGAAGTAGGGTTAATTTTGTTTGGAGCAGCATTAGGATATCTACAGGTGTGGCCTTTATTGTTGATTGTAGTAGTAATCCGTAGTAGCTTCTTGTTTGATTTATCAGAACGCTACCTGGTGGCTGGTTTGGTTTTTTTCCTGTTCTTGATTCTACAGATTCAATCTGTCAGTAGCATAACTTTATCTTTATCACCCTCGGAGCAAGGAAATTTTTGGTTGAACCAGTTAACCCATACACTTTTGTTTGGTATGGGACTATTGTTTTTGCTGCATTTAGTAAATACAGTAATGAGCGAGCGCCAGATCCAAGAACAGCTAGCAATTGCTCACCAGCAACTACAGCATTATGTCGTGCAAGCTGAAGACCTTGCGGTTGTGCGAGAACGCAATCATACTGCTCATAATATTCACGATTCTCTCGGACATGCTCTAGCTGTGATGAATATTCAACTCCAAACTGCTTTGAGATTTTGGCAAGTTGATCTAGAGCAAGCTTATCGTTATATTGTAGAGTCCAAACGTCTCGGATCTTTTGCCCTACAAGAGGTTCGTCGTTCAGTCAATACCTTGCGTGTAGACGTACCAAAAGAGCGATCGCTTCAGATGGCGATCGCCTTCTTGGTACGAGAATTTCATCATTCCACAGGTATTTTGCCTACTACTCAATTGACTTTAGCTTTTGTGTTACCTGTAGAAGTTAGTAAAATACTCTACCTTCTTGTGCAAGAAGGACTGACGAATATCTACAAACATGCAGAAGCAACAGCAGTTCATATTCAGTTAAGCGCAATTCCAGAGCAAGTCTATCTCACTATTGAAGATAATGGCATAGGATTTCAATTAGATCAGCAACAAATGAGATTTGGACTCCAAAAAATGCAAGAAAGAGTTGCACTTTTACAAGGTCAATTCCAAATTGAAAGTGAGTTGGGATCTGGTTGTTGCTTAACCGTAAGACTACCTTTATCAGAATTTCCCACTAATATACCTCTAGAATTAGCCCCAGTTCCAAGTAGAAAAACTCCTACCCTCCAGAAGGGGTTTGTTTAATAAGAGGAGAGACAAGGAGAATTTTTAGCAACCAACTACCAACAAAATTAGCTATGACTTAAGTTATAGCTAATTTTACTTAAATAATCAACGAAAGTTAGAGGTAGTTTATATATTTCGTTGAAGGAATATTCAAGACATTTTTCAGATGTTATTCTCTCGTTATATTTATAGGATCAGAACAACTCTATAAAATAAAAAAATTCACCAAATAGATAAAGTAGCTAGTAGCAAGGTAAAAGTATTGGATTTTATGCCCAAAAGCAAATGAATAATTGTTCTTTATACCAATTTCATATGAAGCTGCACATTATTTTGATCCCTCCCAACCTCCCCGATCTCGCGGGGAGGTGCCGCAGGCGGTGAGGTTATTTTTATGCATCTTCATAAATAATTGTGATTTACTACTTATTATTTAATAACTGAAAACTGGTATTGAGTAATATTTTGAATTGAGGATATATGTTATGTCTAAAGTTGTTTCTGTCCATTCATTTCGTGGCGGAACGGGCAAATCAAATGTAACTGCTAATATTGCTACTCTGATTGCTCGTTCTGGTAAGCGAGTTGGTATTGTTGATACAGATATTCAATCGCCTGGAATTCACGTTATTTTCGGTCTAGATGAGAATAAGTTAGGCTACACTCTGAATGATTACTTATGGGGTCGCTGTCCAATTGAAAAGGCTGCTTACGATGTCACACCAATCCTTAAAATGAGGCAAAAAAATGCTGGGATCAGAGGTAATATTTTTCTAATTCCCTCTAGTATTAAAACAAGTGAAATTTCTCGCATTCTGCGTGAAGGATACGATGCACGTTTGCTTAATGATGGTTTTCAGCATTTAACCAAACGTTTGAAGCTCGACTATCTTTTTATTGATACTCACCCTGGTATTAACGAAGAAACTCTGCTGTCTATTATCATTTCCGATATTCTTGTTGTTATCCTCCGACCAGACCAGCAAGATTACCAAGGTACGGCTGTAGCTGTGGATGTGGCACGCAAGTTAAATGTTCCTAATATCATGCTGGTAGTTAATAAGGCTTTACCAGCTTTTAACTTTAAAGCTTTGCGAGAACAAATATTCTCAACCTACGGCACAACTGTAGCTGGTGTTCTACCTGTCTGTGAAGAAATGTTTTATCTGGGTAGTAAGGATATTTTCAGCTTATGCTACCCCAATCATCCTTGGACACAGGAAATAACTGCGATCGCCAAGCAGGTAGAAGGTAAATCCAAAAAATAAAAGCAACAGCCGTATAGCGATCCCGAATTTATCTTTAAATTGGGGTATTCACTAATATAGTTGCGATAGTCCTAGACCGCTCCTAACCTGCGCGGATGCTAACGGAGCATCGCAATGCAAATATAAAGTGATTAGCCCGTCACGATCTCATTGACTGTGCATTAGGTGTTCGGTACTCAGGCGTATCGAGCGCGATCGCAAAATCAAAGAACTAATACAACTCATCAATAATCAGATAACTCCTTAAGTAATATATGATGATCATTGCTTATGCAGATTTATTTATCCTCAAAGAGGTATTGACAAAATTCACTCACTTCTGTATCTTTCCGGAATACACTGATCGACTTTTTGTACATCACTTTTTATCAATTCGTTATTATTTTCTCGCCTCTCTATCCCAAGCCAGTTATCTTGAAGTGTAGACTCTGTGCGACATTTGCAGATTGGTTGATGACAAATCACTACATTTTGGCCGCAGGTGTTCTCAAAGATATATTAAGTCTTTGTTAAAAAGCTTGGTAAGCTTATTCTTTCTAACGTATTATCTGAAATGTACACGACGAACAATAATTAACGATATAAAAGATTAGGTTGCTTTTGAATCTAATCCTAGTCCATGAGTAACAGTAGTCGATAGTCAATCAGTTGAAATAACAACAATGATTCCTACTGCATAAAACATCTTCATCATAGTTCCGTCAATGCATATAGCTTGTAATATGCATTTCATGAAAAGGTCAGCGTCTATAACTCAGTAACGGCCAGATTTTAGCCTAAGTTTTGAATAGGTTAGACGTTTTATCCCACATTCCATAGAGAAAAAGTTATTGGTAATTTTGAAGTGCTTATATAGCAGCGTTTAAAGCCATTTAGCTAGGAATGTGATCTTGACGGTAATGTCCAGTGGCAATCACCAAATTGTAACTGATTGAGAATATTGTCAATCAATCCAAAAGCGATCGCGCCCAAGTTTAACACTCAACGGTTCTGAGTTCATCAACCTTATTGCTTAAAAGGGTACTCTCAAGAACTTAAATGTTCATTTAGTAACTAGACATCTGGTGAAAAAGAATATAAAAGCCTTGTGTAGTCAGGGTAGATACCTCATTTCTGGAGATGTCTACTTGGTCAGTCCCAAATCATCACCGTTGATTATTTTGAACACTTACTGTTTTTGTATCAAAATACAAAAGTGAAAAAAACTTTTAGAGCATTACTGAAATAGGGAGACTCTAGGGAGAGTATATCGTTATTAACAGAAATTTAGATTATTCTGATCGGAAATATTTCTTTAATACGGTGTATCCCAAAAATGGGTCTACTTTATATTTTGGATACTACTTTATTGGTAAAGGTTAAAAACCAACCTTACAATGCGTGGACAATTCCAACCTTTAGTTAATGCTTTCAACTTGCGATCGTTTTTGGATTGAGAAAGTAACGTTTTTACGAAACTTACAGCTTAAACTTACGTTACTGCTTTGTCATTTAAACCAAAAAAGCTTGCTTTTAATCCACAAACCATATTTATTTGCAGAGAACTAAATTCAGTAGAAGCTCAAGAGAGAAATATGCAACAAAACAAACACTTTGACACAATTATTATCGGATCAGGACTTGGAGGATCAACCTTAGCTAGCATCCTTGCAAAGCATGGCTTTAGTGTACTGCTACTCGAAAAGGGTACCCATCCACGCTTCACAATTGGCGAAGCCATGTTGCCAGAGAGTGCAATGTGGATGTGGATTGTGGCAGAACGTTATGGTATACCAGAACTCAAGAATTTGACCGATGTCAAGGCAATGCGCGAACACGTGTCATCAGGTTGCGGTGTCAAGCGTTTACTTGGATTTGTATACCACAGAGAAGGCGAGAAACAAAACCCAGACGAGACACATCAACTCATCTCTCCAGACTTTGCTTTTACATCTGAAAGCCATCTTTTTCGCCCAGATGTTGACCACTATATGGTGAAAGTCGCTCAAAATTACGGTGTAGTCTATCGTGATTCAACAGATGTTCAAGAAATTGATTTTCACGAAGATTACGTACAGGTACGAACAAAAGATGGTGAAGAATATACTTCTCGCTTCCTCGCCGATGGTTCAGGATTCCGTTCTCTAGTTGCAGAGAAATTTAATCTCCGAGAAAAACCAACTCGTTTAAGGAACAATTCTCGCGGTATCTTTACCCATGTCGCTAACTTACCTGCATATGATGATTGTGTACCCAAAGAAGATTTACCAGGGTTAAGTACTAAATGGCATGAAGGTACACTACACCATGTCTTCGATGGAGGTTGGATATGGGTTATTCCCTTTGATAACAACAGTCTTTCGGAAAGTTCTCTTTGTAGTGTTGGGCTAATGCTCAACGGTTACAAGTATCCCAACAAAGGCATTGATCCCGAACAGGAATTTTACAGTATCGTTGAGCGATTTCCCAGCATTGCCAATCATCTTAAAGACCTCAAACCAGTACGTAAGTGGGTAAGTACTGATAGAATCCAATACTCATCCACAAAGTCTGTAGGACATCGTTTTGCTTTGTTGAGCCATTCTCAAGGTTTTATCGATCCCCTATACTCCAGAGGCTTTGTTAGCACCTTTGAAAACGTTCATGCCTTAGCTGGTCGATTGTTAGGAGCATTAAAAGATAATGATTTCTCAGTCGAACGCTTCGCCTATGTAGATAGATTGCAAACAGCAAAACTGAATCATAATGACCAGCTAGTCTACAACACTTTTCGCTCGATGTCAGACTTCTCATTGTGGAATGCGATGACTCAACTCTGGTTAGCTTATCTAATTCTCAGTGATGTCTATCTATTCCGCAACTGTTTGCAGTATCTATCTAGTGGTAGCTCATCAGTCTTTGTAGAGCTTGATCAAGAGGAGCCTTACCCTATGGCACAAGCTCCTTTTGCTAAAGTTTTCCAGGCTGTCATGGATAGTTATGACGCTCTGCTAGATGAGGTTGATGCAGGAAAAATATCTGCACAAAAAGCTGCTGATCACATGCTTTCCCTCTTGAAGCAATCCGAATTGTTACCACAATCAGTTTATCCTTGGGGAGATCCAGCAGCACGACATCTAGATTTGGCTGCAAATCCTCAGTTAGCCGAACCGTTGCTCTTTTCAGAACTAGATGACGCAACATTAGCAGTACTGAAAAAATTGTTGAACATTCCAGCACCGGAGTTTGCACAAGTGAGTTAGAGCAACGACTACGTAGGTTGGGTTGAGGAATAAAACGTAGCAGTCTTAATAGGTTTTGAGATTGCGCTCTACTTAACCCAATCTACAAGTATTTTGAATGAAACAAATTAGGAGATGTCTATTATGCAATTAGAATTGCAGACTTCCACACAGTCAAAAAAAGTTCCAGGACCACCTGTATTACCTATTGTTGGAAGCTTACCTTTCTTGGGTAAACAACAATATCTGACATTCAATGAGCTAGCGAAAAAATACGGTGATGTCTTTCAAGTACGTGTTTTTTCAAATAGTGTAATAATATTGAGCAGACTTGAGACCATTAGACAAGCTTTTATAAAGCAACAAGAAGAATTTGCTGGTAGACCTTCGATATATACCCTGGAAAATTTAATTGGAGGTAACAGTCTTGGGGGTAGGGATTATAGTTTGCGATGGAAAAGACATCGTGAAATAGTTGTCAATGTTTTGCATACATTCCTTGATAACAAAACAGTCGAACAACAAGTTATGGAGGAATCCGCAGAACTTGCAAATATCTTCCTGAACTACAGAGAGCAACCTTTCGATCCAGAAATAGAGGTAGGTTTATCTGTAGCAAATGTTATGTCCAAAATCTTATTTGGAGACAAGTATGATCGTGATGATGAAGACCTTATTGGTCTTGTTCAATATGCCAAAACTTTTACTAGCAACAACACAAGTGGAGCCTTAATGGCTGCAATGAATTTGTCTCACATTCCTATAGTTAACAAACTTTTTAAACACAAGTTAGAAGAATGGATCGGTATTAGTAAACTTTTGCAAAGAGTAATTTTGAATAAATTACAGGAGCAGCGAGCTTCATACAATCCTGAATATCTTCGGGGTGTCGCAGATGGCTTATTCAACGCAGCAATGCAGATAGACCCTGAAGAGAAAAAAACTCTGGGGCTTACTGAGGAGCTAATCGCCCAAGGAACAGTAGAAGAAATGATGGGTACAGGATTACAGCCGATTGTACCAATCTTACGCTGGGCTATCCTTTATATGATTGCTTATCCAGATTTTCAAGCCGAGGTTCAACAAGAACTGGACGCAGTCATTGGCACAGATAAACAAGTGCATTTTGAAGACCGCACAAAATTGCCATTTACGCAAGCTTGTATCTATGAAATTATGCGGTACGCCCCTTATTTTCCACTCAGTATTCCGCACTCTACAACCAGCGACACTAGTATCAATGGTTACTTTATTCCCAAAAACACAACTGTGTTGCCCAACCTGTATAGTTTGACCCGTGACGAGCGCTATTGGGAAGAACCTGAGAAATTCAATCCACATCGATTCCTGAATAAAAACAGAGAAATTAGAGAAGACCTCTTAGATAAGTACTATCCATTCGGTCTTGGAAAACGCAGATGCCTTGCAGAACATTTAGGACGTCTTGAGATATTCATGTTCTTCTCTAATCTCATGCATAAATGCAAATTTGAAAAAGTTGCTGGAGATCAGTTGAGTTTCGATAGCTTACCAGGAGCTGTTGTCACACCAACAACATTCAAAGTTATAGTCAAGCCTCGATTCTAGACTTGTGTTCAATAGGAGTCTCAATTTTTTCCAATTTTTATATAGCCAAGCTAGAATCCCATACCCATTGAACACAACAAGAGGATAAAAATATTTCGGCGTTGCTGAATTATGGGATGATTTTGCTCAATTAAGCACAAATTATCGCAGATTGTAACCACCAAGTCATCTCACAATTATGCAATGCCAATCTTTCTTTAACTTACGCTTACTCCCTCTACCATAAGGAGAAACTATATGCAAATAGGGTTGCAGTCCTCTACACAGCCAAGAAAAATTCCGGGACCACCCGCATTACCCATAGTCGGAAGTTTACCTTTTATTGATAAAAAGAAACATCAATATGTAGCATTTACCAAACTAGCGAAAGAATACGGTGATATCTTCCAAGTACGTGTTTTTTTCCGAAATATAGTTGTACTTAATGGGCTTGAGACTATTAAACAAGCTTTGCTAAAGCAGCAAGAGGAATTTGCTGGTAGACCAGAGTTAAGTATTACTAAAAAGGTTGTTAGAGGTAGGAATATTGGTGGTAGAGATTACGGTCCACTGTGGAAAAGGCATCGCGAAATTACAGTAAATGCTCTGCATATGTTCCTTGACCACAAAACAAGCTTCATTGAGCAGCAAGTCATAAATGATGCTGTTGAACTAGCAGATATTTTTCTGAGCTACAAAGGTCAAGCTTTTGAACCGGATATGGACATCGGCTTGTCTATCACAAATATTATGTCCAAAATCCTGTTTGGGGAAAAATACAGCCGTGATAATCAGGATCTTGCAGCCCTTGTCAAGCTAACTCAATTTGCAAGCCTTAATGGTGTAGGCTCCTTGAGATTTGATTTCTTGCCAAAACCTCCAAACATTTTTCAGGTCTTGCAGAAATCAATAGATGATGTTTTGGAAAGCATGGTTTTGAGCAAATTAAAGAAGTATCAAGATTCATACGACCCCAACAATTTACGGGGTATGGTAGATGCTTTACTAAAGGCTGCTAATGATATAAGCGAGTCAGATAAACAAACTTTGGGTCTTACTGAAGACCTAATTGTGGAAGGAACAGCACAGGAAATGATGGGATCGGGAACACAGCCAGTTTCTCCGATACTCAGCTGGGCTATGCTTTATATGATTGCTTATCCAGATGTGCAAGCTGAGGTTCAGCAAGAATTGGACACAGTGATTGGTAAAGAACAACAAGTACATTTTGAAGATCGTACGAGATTGCCATTTACTCAAGCTTGTATCTATGAAATCATGCGGCACGCTCCTTATTTCCCCACTGCTCTGCCACACTCTACGACTACAGACACTAGTCTCAATGGTTACTTTATTCCGAAAAATACGCCTGTATACATCAATCTGTATAGTTTAACTCGTGATGAATCCTATTGGGAAAAACCAGACAAATTCAATCCATATCGATTTCTAACTAACAACAGACAGATTAGAGAAGACCTTTTGGATAAATACTACCCGTTCGGTCTTGGAAAACGCAGATGTTTTGGAGAGTACTTAGGCCGTCTTGAAGTATTTCTGTTCTTTAGTAATTTGATGCATTTATGCAAATTTGAAAAAGTTGCTGGAGATCAGTTGAGTTTTGAATGTCAAACCGGAGCGGTGACAATGCCGAAGGAAAGTCACAAAGTTATAGTCAGTCCTCGATTCTAGACTCTACCCCATCAAAGTCGATAACCGATACTGGCGACTGAATAATAAACAACTTGAATTAAGAAATCAAGTTCAATTTTGTTCAACTTTTGTCTAGCCAAGTTAGGAGATAATAATATGCAATTGAAATTGCAGCCTTCCCCACAGTCTAAAAAGATACCGGGACCACCTGTATTACCCGTGATTGGAAGTTTGCCTTTCATAGATAAACATCAATATCAGTCATTCACTGAGCTAGCGAAAAAATACGGTGATGTTTTCCAGATACGTATCTTTTTCCAACCCATAGTTGTACTAAATGGACTTGAGACCATCAGACAAGCTTTGCTAAAGCAGCAAGAGGATTTTGCTGGTAGACCCCACTTCTTTACCCTATTGACTGCAATTAAGGGTAGGACTATTGGAGGTAGAGATTACAGTTTGCTGTGGAAAAGGCATCGTGAAATTGTTGGTAACGCTCTGCACATGTTCGTTAATAACAAAAAAGCTGCCATTGAACAGGAAATTATAGAGGATACAGTTGAACTAGCAAATATCTTACTGTCCTATCAAGGTAAAGCATTTGATCCAGAATTAGACATTGGTGTGTCTGTAGCAAATGTGATGTCCAAAATCTTATTTGGAGAAAAATACAGCCGTAACGATGATGATTTTGTTAACTTTATCAAATGCGCTCACCATTTCAGTGACAATTCCGCAGGAAACCTGATAGCTGATTTTTTACCACAAGCTCGCGTATTTCCTGATCAAGGCTTACAGAAACGGCAATATGTTCTTGATACTTTGGAAAGGCTGATTCTCAAGAAATTAAATGATCATCGAGCCTCCTACGACTCCAATAATTTGCGAGGAGTGATAGATGCTTTGATCAAAGCTGCTAGAGAGGTAGATGAGTCAGAGAAACAAAGCTTGGGTATTACTGAAGACCTGCTTGTCGAAGGAACACCACAGGAAATGATGGGTACGGGACTACAACCTAGCGCTCCATTATTACGCTGGGCGATCCTTTACATGATTGCTTATCCAGAGATTCAAGCTAAACTTCAGCAAGAACTAGATGCAGTTGTAGGTAGAGATAGATCAGTGCGCTATGAGGATCGCACGAAATTACCATTTACAGAAGCTTGTATCCATGAACTTTTGCGGCATCCTCCTCATTTTCCGTTTGGGCTGCCACATGCTACAACCCATGACACTACTATCAATGGTTACTTCATTCCCAAAAATACTCCTGTGGTTGTTAATTTGTATAGTTTGACCCGTGATGAACGTTATTGGAAAGAACCATATAAATTCAATCCTTCTCGTTTTCTAACCGAAAGCGGAGAAATCAGAGAAGACCTCTTGGATAAGTACTACCCGTTTAGTCTTGGAAAACGCAGATGTCTTGGAGATTACCTCGGACGTCTTGAAATATTCCTGTTCTTTGCCAATCTGATGCATAAATGCAAATTTGAAAGTGTTGTTGGAGAGAAGTTGAGTTTCAAGGGTACGCCAGGAGCTCATGTACTACCAGATAGCTACAAAGTTATAGTTAAGCCCCGATTCTAAGCTAGAACCCCACGGGCGTTAGCGTAGCTCCTGTGTAAGGAGACTCACGTCAGCAACCAGGGTATAAAAATAGTTTTTCCCCTTTCCCTTATCCCCAGAGAGTTTATACGCACAAGTGCAAGGAGGATATGGAGTTATGGGAAAATAGGGAGAAGAATTGACAAGTCTAATGTGTGGAAAAACATTTACAATTTCAATGTTTCTAAGCTTAGAAGAAGTAGGAAGTTATGAAAAATAGCTTGAAATTATTTTCCTTCAACATTTTGACAAAGACCGTCCTCAGGGACATGCCAGAGCAGCTTAAAGATGTAATGACAAAAGCCTTGACCAATGGCTCTAGAACTGAGGAATTGCCATTCCTTCATAACAAAATCAACGGATTAATTTTACCAGCTTTCGTAACAGAACAAAGATTGAGAGCTTGTTCCACATTCCCAACCCGTCCTGGTGATGTTTTTTTAGTAACCTATCCTAAGTCAGGAACCATATGGTTGTCAGAAATAGTCAATTGCATTACACAGCAAAATGACACTGAAACTGTTGACGGGAAAAAAGGTTTTCTTGGTGGTATCACAGACCCTTTATTTGAGGTATTGAGCCAGAAGGAATTAGACTCTTTAGTCTCACCACGCTATATGGCTACCCATCTATCATGGGATCTAATGCCTCACAGCAGAGAGAATAGCTTGAAGTATATTTATATCGCCCGCAATCCAAAAGATGTGTCTGTTTCCTACTTTTACTTCATGAAATCCCTCCCACTTTGTAACTTTCAAGGCACATGGGATAAATTTTTAGAATGTTTCATGAAAGGAGATGTTCCTTACGGTTCATATTTTGATCATGTTTTGGAATGGTGGGGACACAAGGATGATGAAAATGTACTTTTTCTCAAGTATGAAGACCTGAAAAAGGATCTTAGCAGTCAGGTCAAAATTATTGCGGAATTTATTGGCTTTCAGCTTTCAGATGAAGAAGCAAAAGATGTTGCACAAAAATGTACCTTCCAAGCCATGAAATCAAATAACAATATGCGATTTTTTGTGAATAAATTCATAAAAAAAGGTTCGCACTTACGCAAAGGAATTGTCGGCGACTGGAAAAACCATTTTTCAGATGAGCAGTTAGAACAATTCCAGAAATTGTATGAATCTCGCATGAATGGAAGTGGCCTTGATTTTGAATTTCAAATGTAAACTTTATAGACCTCTCCAGAAAGGGATATCGATCCTGACTACGACAAGGTCTTTATATTCTTTCTCGGAGATGTCTAATAGCTCGTTCAGCTAAACTCGCAATGTTCGTGGTAAGTGCTTTAGCACTTTTTGAGGGCTAAAGTCCTTACTACAAACGAAAATATATGGAGATATTCAAGATGACTCTTCATCCCCCAGAACCATTTCGGATCAAGATGGTTGAACCCATCAAACTGCTTGATCGTAATGCCCGTGAGGCAGCTATACATCAAGCTAATTACAACCTGTTCAGTCTGCGAGCAGAGGACATCTTCATTGATTTGTTTACAGACTCTGGGACCAGCGCCATGAGCCAAGCACAGTGGGCAGCCATGCTTGAAGGCGATGAAGCTTATGCTGGCGCTCGCTCATATTTTCGGCTAGCAGAAGTTATACATGAAATTTTCGGCTTTTCCTATTTTTTGCCCACTCACCAAGGTAGAGCAGCAGAAAATATTTTGAGTGCCTGTTTAGTCCAACCAGGTCAGTATATACCGTCTAACACCCATTTTGATACAGGCTATGCCAACATCCGCGCACGAGGAGGTCATCCAGTAAATCTTGTGATTGATGAAGCTCACAATCCGACTTTGTACCATCCTTTTAAAGGGAATATGGACATTCAAAAGTTGCGAGACTTTATCAAACAGACAGGAGCAGACCAGATTCCTTTTGGTATGATTACCATCACAAACAACGCCGGAGGTGGTCAACCTGTTTCTATGGAAAATCTGCGGGCTGTTTCCCAGATATACAAAGAGTTTGGGATTCCATTTTTCATTGATGCTTGTCGCTTTGCAGAGAATGCCTATTTTATCAAGCTGCGTGAACCAGGCTATGCAGATAAAAGTCCCCTGGAAATCAGCCGTGAAATATTTGCTTTAGCCGATGGCATGACCATGAGTGCCAAAAAAGATGGCATTGTCAACATTGGCGGCTTTATAGCCATGAACGATGCAGAACTATTTGAAAATGCACGCAATGAGTTACTCATTCGTGAGGGATTTCCAACCTATGGCGGGCTAGCTGGTCGCGATTTAGATGCAATGGCTGTTGGCTTGCGTGAAGCACTCCAGGAAGAATATCTTACCTATCGTTTGGGGCAGACAAATTACCTAGCAGAGCGCTTACGGGAAGTAGAGATTCCAATTATTGAGCCACCTGGAGCACATGCAGTGTATGTAGATGCAGGGCAGTTATTATCTCATATCCCCCAAGAACAGTTTCCTGGTCAATCTCTTTCGGTAGAACTGTATTTAGAAGGTGGGATACGTGCAGTCGAAATAGGCTCATTAGGTTTTGCTCATCCCGACCCCCAAACAGGTAAGATAGTACATCCTAAATTTGAATTACTGCGTTTGGCGCTGCCAAGACGGGTATATACACAAAGTCATTTAGACTATGTGGCAGAAGCATTAGGTAAAACCGCAGCGCGCCGTGACCAAATACCTGGCTATCGGGTAATTTATGCACCCAAACTGATGCCTCAATTCACTGCTCAACTTGAGCCGATCGCATTAAATGGACATTCGTTACAACCATCTTTAGAGCTTGCAAGTTCCAAGTTTAATCAAAACTTGGAAGATCCCAAAAAATCAACTCTTCCCAAGAAAAAGCATAAAACTAAGCCAGAACTAGTTTGAATCGGGGAGGTAAAAATGGAAAATATCATCATCGTCGGAGCCGGTCTCGTAGGTTCTTTACTCTCTGTGTATTTGGCACGTGCTGGCTATAAAGTCAGTGTCTATGAGCGAAATTCAGATCCGCGCCAAATAGATCTGCAATCAGGTCGTTCCATAAACATAACTCTAGCTGAGAGAGGTTTCCGCGCCCTAGATGCTGTAGGCGCAGGTGAAACGGTGCGCGAATTATGCATTCCTGTCTATGGCAGAATTATGCACGCTCAGGATAGCAGTTTAACTTATCAACCTTACGGCAACAATAGAGAAGCCATCTATTCCATCGGACGCGAAGATTTGAGTAAAGCGCTTCTGAATTTTGCACAGCAACATGAAAATATCGAATTTTATTTCAATCAAAAATGTATTGACATTGATTTACCAACAGCTACACTGAAAGTACAAGACTTAAAGACAGGGGAGATCACTCAGGTACAAGCAGATCGAATTCTTGGTGCCGATGGAGCGTATTCTCCTGTACGCTACAAGATGCAGCGATTGAAACGCTTCAACTATTCTCAGGAATATCTCGATCAAGGATACAAAGAGATTATCATCCCTGCGGGCAATGATGGCAACTGGGCATTAGAGAAAAATGCCATACATATCTGGCCACGGGAGAATTTCATGCTCATTGGTTTTCCCAATCTAGATAAAAGTTTCACTCTGTCACTGCATTTGCCTTATGAAGGGAAAATATCCCATAATTCCACTGCATCACCAGACGCTCTGCGAAATCTTTTTGAAACTTATTTTCCGGATATCTGGTCGCTAGTGTATCCTAATCTTGGGGATTATGCTAACAAAGCAGTGGAAGCAATGATTACTGTTAGATGCTTTCCTTGGAGTTATCAGGATAAGCTGCTACTCATTGGCGATTCATGTCACGCTATTGTTCCCTCATACGGTCAAGGTGCCAATGCAGGTTTTGAAAATTGCCAGTTGTTGACGCAATCCATTGAACATCATCGGGGAGATTGGCAGAGAGCTTTTAGAGAATATGAGACGCTGCGTAAACCAGAGATGGATGTACTGGCTGATCTCTGCTTAGAACACTTTACAGTTCTAAGAAAAATGGTAGGCGATCCCAATTTTATAGAGCGGACAAAAATCGAAAGAAAGTTACAGGAAATGAATTCTGAACTTGCATCTTTGTACTATAACATTTCCTTTACATCTATGTCCTATTCAGAAGCGTTAAGGATTGAGCGAATCCATCAAGAGATGATTAGTCAGCTTGCAGAAAACAACCTAAAATCAGAAATCTCTGTTTAACCTCAATCCTTGTCATGTTTTATTCTGTGTTTGTTTTTCCCTCATCTATTGAGTCATGCGTGTCACAAAAATCATCTTGAATTTGGATTGTTTAGAGTAATGATTGTAGTAATAAAAACAGGAACTACTGTTCTAGAAATTCAACGAATCTGTCAAGAATTACAAAGCTTAAACGTTATACCCGAACAAATTATCGGTAAGCACAAAGCTGTGATTGGTTTAGTTGGTGATACGGCAACTATCAATCCTGAACAAATTCAGCAACTCAGTCCTGCCATTGAACAGGTTTTGCGAGTTAAACAACCCTTTAAACGAGCTAGCCGACAATTTCGTTATGGAGAATCAAGTGAAGTTTGTGTAGAAATACCATTAGGACTTGTCGCCTTTGGTCAAAACCATCCTATAGTTTCAGTAGCTGGACCATGTTCAGTAGAAAACGAAGAAATGATTGTCCAAACAGCTCGGCAAGTAAAGGCAGCTGGAGCTAAGTTTTTGCGAGGTGGAGCTTATAAACCCCGTACTTCTCCTTATGCTTTCCAAGGACATGGTGAAAGTGCTTTAGATTTGCTAGCAATTGCTCGTCAAGAAACAGGATTAGGCATTGTTACAGAAGTTATGGATACAGCCGATCTCCAGACAGTGGCCAAGGTCGCTGACATTATTCAAATCGGCGCTCGTAATATGCATAATTTCTCACTGTTGAAGAAAGTAGGTACTCAAGATAAACCAGTGTTACTAAAGCGAGGTATGTCTGCCACAATTGAAGAGTGGTTAATGGCAGCTGAGTACATTCTGGCAGCAGGTAATCCCAATGTCATTTTATGTGAGCGAGGTATTCGGTCTTTTGACAACCAGTATGCTAGGAATACACTTGATTTGGGTGCGATACCTGTTTTACGGACATTGACTCACTTACCTATTATGATTGACCCCAGTCATGGAACAGGTAAATCAGAATATGTACCAGCAATGGCCTTAGCTGCGATCGCTGCTGGTACAGATTCCCTAATGATTGAGGTTCACCCCAACCCAGCCAAGGCACTTTCAGATGGTCCTCAATCTCTAACACCAGACCAATATCAAAAATTAATGGCAGAAATGGCTGTTATTGGTCAGGTTGTTGGTCGTTGGTCTCAAAATTTTTCTACACCATCTTCGGTTTCACAAGGATATCAAGCTGCAAAACAACTTTGTGACCAAACGATCACTAAAATCACTTCCTAAAAGTAGTGTGAAAGTAATTCAAGTGATTTTCGACACTTGTTGTTACAAAAACAGAGGAGGCTTAAGACCCCAATAAAGTTTTGCAACACTACTATTTCTCTCTACTATTTGGTTTTTAATTTTCATCCACAGGAGCTGTATATGAGCAAAGAATACGACCTCAAAGAGAAATCAAGCACCCCAACTGTAGAAATAAAAATTGAAAAGCTAGATAAAAAACAACGTAATCTTTTTGCCAAAATTCAAATTCCCTACTCATTAGAGCAAATTTGGCAAATTCTCACAGACTATGAAGCTTTTACTGAGTTTATGCCTAATCTAACACAGAGTACACTGTTGGATTCTCCACATGGTGGTATTCGTCTGGAACAAGTTCACACGAGAAGTTTTATGGGCAAGAAATCATCGAGCCGCCAAGTTTTGGACGTGGAAGAAAAGTTTCCTTCTGAGATTTATTGTCAGCAAATTGAGGGAAATTTTAACGACTTCTCTAGCTATTGGCGATTAAACTCCTCAAACCTACCTGATGGAAAAGATGGAATTGATCTCTTATATGAGGTAATGTTGCCAGCGGGTTTGCCGATAATGGTAATTGAAAAAGTGATCAGGCGCGATATATCAGAGCGTATGCTAGCAATTTATCACCGAGCAGAAAAGCTATTTGGTTCTAGATAAGTAAGTCGTCACAAATAAAACTAACTAGTGAGCCAGCATGTAGAACAGTGGGCTTCCCTCATGTAGACGCTTTAGCGTCTACATGCCAGAGTACCTGTAAGGGTTGTTAAATTCAGTGAAGGCGTGAACAGTGATTCTTAACGAAAGAGGAACACAGCCGATGAAAACCAAAGGTGTTACTTTATGGTTAACAGGCCTGAGTGGTTCAGGCAAAACTACAATTGCTAAAGAAATCGCCCATCAGATCAAACTACGTAATTGTCCAGTTGAAGTATTAGATGGTGATATAGTAAGAACTCATCTATCGAAAGGGCTAGGCTTTAGCAAAGAAGATCGAGACACTAACGTCCGCCGTATTGGGTTTGTGGCAAATCTACTCAGTCGGCATGGAATAATAGCAATAACGGCCGTAATTAGTCCCTATAGGTCTGTTCGTCATGAAGTCCGAATGATGACTGATAATTTCATAGAGGTTTATGTAAATGCACCACTAGAAGTTTGTGAAGATCGCGATGTGAAGGGACTATATGCTATGGCTCGATCAGGTGAAATTAGGGGCTTTACAGGAATAGACGACCCCTACGAAGAACCAACTGAACCGGAAATCGTTTGCTACACCGCACAAGAAAGTATCGACGAAAGTGTTGCTAAGGTGATTGCTGAACTAGAACGATTAGATTACCTTCCTCCTGTGCCGATTTTACACTACGCGATTTAAGCTTCTGCCAACTTAATCTGTTTGCAAAATAACTTTTTTATCCTTGTAATCATTTCTCTAAAGAAGTTCGAGAGGAATTCTCAATGACTTTGAAGGCTTATTCCTACACCACTAAAGGTGGAATTTATGTATCTCGATCACTTGTTGAGATTTCTGTAATTGAAGCTGCTATTGAAGAAGTATTATTACGTCTTGATTCTCAACGTGGAGGATTACTCAAAAGTAGCTACGAATATCCAGGAAGATATAAGAGATGGGCAATAGGTTTTGTAAATCCACCCCTAGAACTTGTCACCCGTGAGAACAGTTTCACACTTACGGCACTTAACGAGCGAGGCATGGTGCTGCTGGCATATTTTGCAGAGCATTTATACCAGCAACCACAACTGGTAGAAGTCAAACACGAAAAAGAGCGTGTCACTGGCTCTGTTCGACCAACAGAACGTTTCTTTTCGGAAGAAGAGCGAAGCAAGCAACCATCTGTCTTTAGTGTTATTCGTGAGATTCTATATGCCTTCAGTAGTCCTGAAGATCAACATTTAGGACTATACGGCGCATTTGGCTATGATTTGGTCTTCCAATTTGAGTCAATGCCAAAGCATCTCGAACGTTCTGAAGATCAGCGAGATTTAGTGCTTTATCTACCGGACGAACTGATTGTTGTTGACTACTACCAGCAACGTGCATTTCGGTTAGAGTACGAATTTCAAACAAAGCATGGTAGCACTAATGGTCTACCTCGCACTGGTGAAGTTATTGATTATAAAGGAAAGTGTCATACTCCAACTCAATCCTCTGACCATAAAAATGGTGAGTATGAAACTCAGGTGAACAAAGCACTTGAATATTTCCGTCGGGGTGAATTATTTGAAGTAGTTCCCAGTCAAAGCTTTTTTGAAGCTTGTCAACAACCACCAACTGAACTGTTCAGAACATTACAGCAAATTAATCCTAGTCCCTATGGATTTATCTTTAATTTAGGTGGAGAATATCTAATTGGTGCATCTCCAGAAATATTTGTACGTACAGAAGGAAAGCGTGTAGAAACCTGTCCAATTAGCGGCACAATCAGCCGAGGAAAAGATGCAATTGATGATGCTGCTCAAATCCTGAAGCTTCTCAACTCACGCAAGGATGAAGCAGAGTTAACAATGTGTACTGATGTGGATCGCAACGATAAGTCAAGGGTTTGCGAGCCTGGCTCAGTCCGAGTAATTGGCCGTCGCCAAATTGAGTTGTATAGTCATTTAATCCATACAGTAGATCATGTTGAAGGCTTACTGCAACCTGAATTTGATGCCTTGGATGCATTTCTCACCCATCTGTGGGCGGTAACAGTTACAGGAGCACCAAAACGAGCAGCAATGCAGTTTATCGAGCAAAATGAGCGCAGCCCTCGGCGTTGGTATGGAGGAGCGGTCGGATACTTAAACTTCAAAGGTGACTTAAATACCGGTTTAATTTTGCGGACTATCCAACTCAAAGATGCGATCGCACAAGTGCGAGTAGGTGCGACAGTTCTTTATGACTCAATTCCAGAAGCTGAAGCCCAGGAAACTTTTACCAAAGCTGCTGCTCTGTTTCAGACACTTTTCCAGACCAAGCATAGAAGTACGAATTTTTCAAGCAGAGGTGATCATCAGCAAGCGCTAGCTGGAATAGGAAAACACATTTTACTTATTGACCATGAAGACTCGTTTGTTCACACGCTAGCTAACTACTTCCGTCAAACTGGTGCAACAGTGACTACACTACGTCATGGTTTTTCGGAATCAGTATTTGACACGCGATCGCCAGACCTTGTTGTCTTATCTCCTGGTCCTGGAAGACCTAGCGACTTTGGTGTAGCACAGACAGTTGCAGCTTGTATAGATCGAAAAATTCCTATCTTCGGAGTTTGTCTTGGACTACAAGGAATTGTTGAAGCTTTTGGAGGTAAACTAGGTATTCTTAATTATCCACAGCATGGTAAATCATCTCGTATTTTCGTTACAGATCCAGACTCAGCCACCTTCAAGAATTTACCACAATCCTTTGAAGTTGGTAGATACCACTCATTGTTTGCTCTCAGCGATCAATTACCCAGAGAATTGAAGGTTACAGCTATCTCAGATGATAATGTAATTATGGGTATTGAACATCAAACACTTCCAATTGCAGCAGTCCAGTTTCATCCAGAATCAATCATGAGCCTTGCTGAAAAAGTAGGTCTGATTATAATTAAAAATATGGTGCATATGTACGCACAAGGCAGCAGTTCCTCAAATCAGCTGCAACAAGAGAGTTTCAGCAACAAAGATGTGATAAATAATGCTGCCTTGCCCATTTCCTAACTCTAGCTGATGTTCATCAGCATGGGCCTCTTTTGTCACTTTCATCAAAGAAGAATCTCTAACCCTTGCTTTTACGTCTTTTCGCAAAAAGTAAATTTAAATGACAAAATTACGATACCTTAGGGTAGCTCCTCCCTTTAGGAGGTTCGCACAACTTAATTCTTGTGTCTGGGATTCAGGATAGGTATAGATTATACTCTCTGTTCAGAGTGACAAAAGAAGGATAAACAGGGAATATAGCTAAAGCAGATTTCACTCGCTAACATTTTTATCAGACTATTCTACCGAGAATTTTGGCAACATAACCGGATAAGGTTGATGAAACTTCTACAATTACTTTTGAAAACTTCCCGGATCAACGTCACTCTAGCTGTAGTAACAGGTTTGCTCAGTGGAGCCAGTAGTGCAGGTCTGATTGCGATCACCAACGCTGCTTTAACGAGACCAGAAATACCAAAACCCGCTCTCGCTGCCAGTTTCACTGGTCTATGTCTGCTACAACTGTTTGCGACTGCTCCATCTCAGATGTTAGTTAGCATTCTGGCACAAAAGATCATTTACGATCTACGAATGCTTTTGACACGGCGCATTCTAGCTGCTCCCTTGCGCCAATTGGAAGAGGTTGGAATCCCTACACTGCTAGCAACTCTTACAGATGATGTAGAAGCTATTTCTACCGCTTCCTTGACCCTTTCTCTATTATTTGTTAATTTTTCGCTTTTGCTCGGCTGTATGGCCTATTTGATGTGGCTATCTATGCCGATATTTTTACTACTGCTAGTTTATATATTTTTGGGAGCTCTGATCAACAATTTCCTCATGGGAAAAGGCAAGCGTTTTTTCACGCTAGCCCGTGAGGAGCAAGACCGATTATTTACACACTTCCGAAGTACTACTGAGGGCATTAAAGAACTTAAGCTACACCATCAGCGCCGTCAAGCATTTCTCCGTGAAGATGTACAGGCTTCATCTGCTGCTTATCGTCGCTATCGAGTAACTGCAATGATCTTTTTTACCTTCGGTGGCAGTTTATCAATCGTAATGTTATTTATTCCGATTGGAGTGTTACTCTTTGCTTCACCTTGGGTAAACGATATACCGAGAAATGTTCTCTCTGGCTATGTTCTGACAATGATTTTCATGCTTATGCCTCTGCGAGGGCTGGTCGTAATATTACCAGAATTAATGAGAGCCAATGTTGCTTTGAACAAAATTGAGTCTCTGGGATTTTCACTGGCTTCTCAGACTACTGAACCTGACTTACATGTTTCATATGGCCTAACGCCTGAGCACCAAAAACTAGAATTAATAGGGGTAACTCACGCTTATCACAGAGAAGGGGAAACCAATCAATTCATTATAGGACCAATTGATCTAAAATTTTCTCCTGGAGAAGTGGTATTCATTATCGGTGGCAATGGCAGTGGTAAATCAACGCTAGTAAAATTAATCGCAGGACTTTATAGCCCTGAAGATGGAACAATTCGGTTAGGTGGAGAAAGTGTTACTGATGCCAACCGAGAATGGTATCGCCAACATTTCTCAGTAGTGTTTTCAGATTTTTACTTGTTTGAGCGTCTCTTAGGATTTGAAGCTGATCAAATAGATAAACAAACTCAACACTACCTCAAACAGCTCCAATTAGATAAAAAAGTGCAAGTGAAAGATGGATATTTTTCCAGCATTGCACTTTCCCAAGGTCAGCGCAAACGCCTCGCACTCTTGACTGCATATTTGGAAGACCGCCCGATTTACGTGTTCGACGAGTGGGCTTCTGACCAAGACCCGATATTTAAGCAGGTGTTTTACACTCAACTACTACCAGAGTTGAAACAGCGTGGTAAGACCATTTTAGTCATCAGCCACGACGATCATTACTTTCACTTAGCAGACAGAATCGTGAAGCTGGATTACGGCAAACTGGAGTATGACAAATACCCTGCTGGTCTAGCTTTATAAATTTCGTTCCGAAACGTTGAGATAGATTGCACAATTTTATCGCTCTGGTGATTCTTTCACATGCAAATTCATAACCCTCAACTAACCCAACTTTTAACACCTCCTACTGCGAAGCCACAATCGATTCTCAAACAGATTGTGTGGCATAAACAGCAAGAAGTCGTGCAAATGCAAAATCAACAGCCTCTAGTAGATTTACAAACTCAGATCAGTGCTGTTTCTTCCCCGCGAGATTTCCTTTTAACCCTGCGCCATAGTCACAGTAAACCCAGCTTAATTGCAGAGGTCAAAAAAGCATCACCCAGTAAAGGAATTATCCGAACTGAATTTAACCCAGTTAAAATTGCACAAGCCTACGAACGAGGTGGAGCAGCTTGTATCTCAGTACTGACCGATGAGAAATTCTTCTTAGGCAGTTTTGACAATTTGCGGGCGATTCGGCAGAATGTTTCACTACCACTACTGTGCAAAGAGTTTATCGTTGATCCCTACCAAATCTATCTAGCACGAGTAGCTGGCGCAGATGCGGTACTGCTGATTGCAGGCATTCTGTCAGATCAAAACCTTCAAGAATTTTTGCAAATAACCCACAGTTTGGGTATGAATGCTTTAGTGGAGGTACACACCCTCGCAGAACTTGATCGGGTGCTAGGGCTTCGAGACTTACGCTTAGTCGGCATTAACAATCGTAATCTAGAAGACTTCACAATTGATCTAGGAACTACACAAAAATTGATGGCACGACGACAAGAACAGTTAAACAGCTTAGGCATAACTGTTGTGAGTGAGTCTGGTCTGCGAACAGCCGCCGATTTAGCTCTTGTGGCTGAGGCGGGTGTTCATGCCGTCCTGATCGGAGAGTCTTTAGTTAAACAAACTGATCCAGAACAGGCTTTACTTGAGTTTGTTTAACTCGAATGTGGTCATCCTTAGTTAACACCTTTTGTTTGTCAAATTTTATTATTCGACCAATACTTTAGAAATCACCATGTTTACAACAGAAACTATCGACCAAACCAACCAAAGCAACCAAATGCACCTAGCCACAAAACTGTTGCAAATGAGCAATGGTATGTTTTTAACACAAATAATTAACGTAGCAGCCAATCTAGGCATTGCTGATTTACTCAAAGACGGTGCAAAAAGTAGTGACGAACTAGCAAAATTAACTGATGTTGATGCAAAATCTCTGTATCGAGTGCTGCGTGTTTTGTCTAGTAACGGCATATTTGCTGAAGGTGAAAACCAAGAATTTCACTTAACACCTCTGGCTACATATTTGCAAAGTGATATTCCAGGTTCAATCCGTGCTTTGACAATGAATCGTAGTAAGTCTGTATTGTGGCAAAAGTGCGAAAACTTTCTTGATAGCGTCAAAACAGGAGGAAAAAATCCGTTTGAGATGGGATTTTTAGAGTATATGGAAGAGCATCCGGAGAAAGCGCAAATGATGTACGAGACGGTAAGCGCTTTTACCACATCGGTCATCCCTGCATTACTTGCCAGTTATGACTTTTCGCCATTCAGCAAAATCATTGATGTTGGCGGTGGAAACGGCATTCTCATTGCTGAAATCCTGAAGGTAAACCCAACCATGAAGGGCGTCCTCTTAGATTTGCCGCCCCTTGTCGAGGGAGCAAAACATCTCATGGAAGCAAAAGGTGTTGCACAACAGTGTGAAATTGTAGGAGGAAACTTCTTTGAATCGTTACCAAGTGGCGGAGATGCCTATCTCTTGAAGCATATTATCCATACTTCGGATGATGATGAGGACGCTTTAACCATCTTGGAGAACTGCCATGAGGCGATGGCAGAAAATGCTACGCTTCTAGTCTTAGAGGCGGTAATTCCACCGACCAACGAGCCATCCTTGGGTCATTGGCTAGACATGCATATGCTTTTAATGGGTGCTGGTCGTGAGCGCACAGAAACCGAATATCGAGAGCTTTTAGCAGCAGCAGGCTTTAAGGTGACGAAGGTTGTCTATACGCAGTCTTCTATAGATGTTATAGAAGCTGTCAAAGTCTAGAAAACATTCGTATCTCTCATCTTAAAAATCACTAATGACGTTGAAACTTTGGAGATCATTATGCTTACAACAGAAACTGTCAACCAAACCAATCAAATGAACTTACTTGCAACACTATTGCAAATGAGTAACGGTACTTTTTTAACGCAGAGTATCTACGTAGCAGCAAAGCTAGGTATTGCTGATTTCCTCAAAAACGGTGCAAAAAGCTGTGATGAACTAGCAAAGTTAACTGATGCTGATGCTGAATCTCTGTATCGAGTACTACGGGCTTTATCTAGTAACGGTATATTTGCTGAAGATGAAAATAAACAATTTCAGCTAACACCTCTTGCGGAATGTCTTCAAAGTGATACTCCAGGTTCAATGCGTGCTTTTGCGATAACTCTTGGTCAGCCTTGGTTTTGGCAAGCATGTGGAAACTTGTTTGATAGCGTCAAAACAGGAAAAAATGCATTTGAAAGTCTCTATGGGATGGAATCTAGAGCATATCTGATGCAGCACCCAGAAATAATTCAAATTCTCGACGGAGCGATAAACGCTTTTACCTCATCACTCATTCCTGCGATGCTTGCTAGTTATGACTTTTCGCCAATCAGCAAAGTTGTGGATGTTGGCGGCGGACAAGGCGCTCTGATTGCCGAAATCCTTAAGGCAAACCCAACAATGAAAGGTATCCTGTTCGATCAACCACCCATTGTCCAGAGAGCTAGGCATTTTATCGAAGCAAAAGGTGTTGCACAACGCTGTGAAATTATGCCAGGAAACTTCTTGACTTCAGTACCAAGTGGTGGTGATGCCTATATCTTAAAGCACGTTCTCCATGGTTGCGATGATGAGACTGCTCTAGCTATCCTCAAGAACTGCCATCAAGCTATGACAGTAAATGGTAAGCTTATCGTTTACGAAGCAGTGATTCCACCCGCTAATAAGCCATCTTTAAGTAAGTGGTTCGATTTGCATATGCTTTTGATTGGCGATGGTCGTGAACGAACAGAAACCCAGTATCGAGAGCTTTTAGTTGCCGCTGGCTTTATGGTGAGCAAAATTATTGCTACCGAGGCTCCCATAGATGTTATCGAAGCAGTGAAAGCCTAGTACTCCACCACACTAATTATGCTGGGTTCGTAGTGAGCGCTTTAGGTGCGCTCACGCTGCGCGTAAAGCGCTCATAGAGGACTAAAGTCCTTACTACAAACCCCTCATAATTAATCTGGCGAACTACTAGATCAGTCCTACACATAATTCGCTTACCTCTGAAAAAACACAGGTGTAGGGCTATAAAGATATGGAGAAGATTTCGATTTTCGTACTGAGTGTTTAAATAATATCAACTTTTTTGGTGCAAGGTATCAGCCTCCGGTGCGCTATGCGATCGCCACTAGCAACATATATTTTAGCTATTAGACATCTCGAAAAAGATAAAAGCCTTGTGCGGTAAGAGTCGATACCTCATTTGTGGAGATGTCTATTGCATTAAACTACTGAACACTTTTTTTGGTGAATCACTGTGACAACATCTATTTTTAATTGCTTCCAATCTTTACGCGAGGCGCAAGGCTCTACTTTTGCTCCATCTAGCCAGTGTGCTTTGATTCCTTTTGTCACAGCTGGCGATCCCGATTTGGAGACAACAGCAAAAGCATTACAAGTCTTAGATCATAGTGGTGCTGACATCATTGAGTTAGGTGTTCCCTACTCAGATCCTTTAGCAGATGGTCCTGTGATTCAAGCAGCAGCAACCCGTGCCTTGCAGAAAGGAACCAAACTAGAGCAGGTGCTAGAGATGGTTGCATCTGTCAGTCCTAGCCTGCAAGCACCTGTAATTTTATTTACTTACTACAATCCAATTTTGAACCGAGGAATTCAGCGCTTTCTCAAGCAAGTTGCTTGTGCTGGAGTTAAGGGGTTGGTAGTACCCGATTTACCTTTGGAAGAAGCAGAGGAATTAATACAAACTGCTGCTCGTTTTGGGATTGAGGTTATTTTGCTCGTGGCTCCTACTAGTTCCAGAGAAAGGATTGAAGCGATCGCTCATCAGTCTCAGGGATTTATTTACTTAGTCAGTGTAACCGGCGTAACAGGCATACGTTCTCAATTACAACTGCGTGTTAAAGATTTATTAATGGATTTGCACAGTGTCACCGATAAACCTATTGGTGTTGGATTTGGCATCTCTGGGCCAGAGCAAGCACGTCAGGTAAGAGATTGGGGTGCTGATGCAGTTATTGTAGGTAGTGCGTTTGTCAAACGTTTGGCAGATCATAACCCAACTCAAGGACTACAAGCAGTTGAGGAACTCTGTAAAAGTTTGAAAACAGCAATTACCACGCCGTCAAATAACTAATTGAGGAGATTTCACAGTGGTAAGCACAAAAGATACTTATGTCCCAACTCCACCTACTACCCAGCAACCCGATAGGTTTGGTCGGTTTGGAAGCTTTGGAGGTAAGTATGTACCAGAAACTTTAATGCCTGCACTGACTGAGCTGGAAACAGCTTATCAGCAATATTCCACTACTCCTACCTTCCAACATGAATTGCAAAATCTCATGCGGGACTACGTAGGACGCCCAAGCCCTCTGTATTTTGCCGAGCGTTTAACTGCTCACTATGCTAAAACTGATGGCACAGGCCCACAAATTTACCTCAAACGTGAGGACTTAAACCATACGGGCGCTCACAAAATTAACAACGCTTTAGCGCAGGTACTACTAGCGAAGCGCATGGGCAAACAGCGTATTATTGCTGAAACAGGAGCAGGACAGCATGGAGTTGCCACTGCAACTGTATGTGCTCGCTTTGGTCTACAATGCATTATCTACATGGGTATCCATGATATGGGACGGCAAGCTCTCAACGTATTTCGGATGAAATTGATGGGAGCAGAAGTCCGTCCAGTAGAAGCAGGAACAGGAACGTTGAAAGATGCCACTTCAGAGGCAATTCGGGACTGGGTGACAAATGTAGAAACTACCCACTACATTTTAGGTTCTGTTGCCGGACCTCATCCCTACCCAATGATGGTGCGTGACTTCCAAGCTGTGATTGGACAAGAAACTCGCGCTCAAGCAGTGGAAAAATGGGGGGGAGTACCGGATATTCTCCTAGCTTGTGTAGGTGGAGGTTCCAATGCGATTGGACTATTCCACGAGTTTGTTGATGAGTCAACAGTACGCCTGATTGGAATTGAAGCAGCAGGAGAAGGTATTGACTCTGACAAGCACGCAGCAACTTTAACTCAAGGACGAGTAGGAGTTTTACATGGTGCAATGAGCTATGTCTTACAAGATGACGATGGCCAGATTGCCGAGGCACATTCAATTAGTGCTGGACTAGACTATCCAGGTGTGGGACCTGAACATAGTTATTTGAAGAAGATTGGGCGTGCTGAATACTATAGTGTTACAGATCAACAGGCTTTGCAGGCATTCAAGCGCCTCTCACAATTAGAAGGGATTATTCCAGCTTTAGAAACGGCACATGCGATCGCATATTTAGAAACTCTTTGCCCACAACTCACCGATAGTCCCCGAATTGTGATTAATTGTTCCGGTCGTGGTGACAAGGATGTGCAAACAGTTGCTTCTAGGGGATTGGGTATCGGGGATTCTCCTGCAAAGACGCTACGCGAACAGGGAACGGGGATCGGGAATTGAAGGTATTGGTTAAGAATCTATATCTAGTTCCCAATCCCCAATATCCAATTCCCAATCTCTAATCCTTAATCCCCAATCCCCGATCCCTAAAATAGATTTATGGTTACAGAAACTACCAATGTCGAAAAAAATTTCTCAAGCAACGATTCTCCCAATTGGTCAGCATTATTGCAGCAATTACTAGATCGTCAATCACTGTCAGTTTCCCAAGCTTCCGATTTAATGTACGGTTGGTTAACAGAAGCTATTCCTGAAGTGATGTCAGGTGCGATTTTAGCGGCAATTCAGGCAAAAGGAGTATCTGCCGAAGAATTGCTCGGTATGGTTAAGGTTCTGTATTCTCAGTCGTTGAAAGCCACTTTACGCGATCGCGTCGTTGGTGAATCAGCGTTAGTTGATACCTGTGGTACTGGCGGAGATGGAGCCTCAACATTTAATATTTCTACTGCTGTCGCCTTCGTGATTGCCGCAGCAGGAATCAAAGTTGCCAAGCATGGTAATCGTTCAGCATCCGGTAAAACTGGATCGGCAGACGTATTGCAAGGTTTGGGTTTAAATTTGAAGGCAAGCACTAAGAAAACTCAAGAAGCGGTTGAAGAAGTAGGTATTACTTTTTTGTTTGCACCTGATTGGCACCCAGCCCTCAAAGCGATCGCACCACTGCGAAAAGCACTGAAAGTACGAACAATTTTTAACCTACTAGGTCCGTTAATCAATCCGTTGCGACCAACAGGACAGGTTGTTGGCGTCAACGATCCAAAATTAGTTGAGACTTTTGCTCAAGTTTTACACCAACTGGGAATTCGCAGAGCAGTCGTGCTTCACGGACGTGAAAAATTAGATGAAGCAGGGTTGGCAGATAAAACAGATTTAGCTGTAGTGTCAAATCAAAAAATGCATCTGCTAGAATTAGATCCACAAGCTCTAGGTTTAAACTCTGCTCCTACTAGTGAACTACGAGGCGGGGATGTCACAGAAAATGCGGAAATTCTCAAAGCAGTTTTGCAAGGAAAAGGCACTCAAGCTCAACAAGATGTCGTAGTTTTGAATGCGGCACTTGCGTTACAAGCTGGCGAAGTTTTTAAGACCTCAGATGATTTTGATACCTATGCAAAAGGGGTCGCGCTGGCTAAAGACATCCTACAGAGTGGAGCTGCTTGGAGCAAGTTTGAACAATTAGTCCAATTTCTCCAATAAGTAGAAAATGCTAATTCTCCAAGCTCAAGCTATAGATGTCAACCTATCAAACCCAGATTAAATCTGACTTATTTGAATTTTGTCGCCCCGTCAGGGCTTCGGTAGGTATTTTGAATTGATATGAGTTGAAGCATTTTTGAATAGACAAAAACAGAATTACTGCATAAGTAAATCTCTCAAAAAGCTTTTGTCTTTAAACCGCTTTTCAACACAACTTGATAAATTTTTCATTTTGAACAAATAGAAATGGATACTCAAGAGCCTAGCTCAGAGCGATCCTAGCTTAATCGATTTAACGTTTTCTTCAGTTGATAATTCTCATTTTGTGAAAGCCTTTAGGAGAAATTTCATGATGTCACAACAAATTCAGAACATCGTAATTGTAGGTGGTGGTTCCGCAGGTTGGATGACCGCAGCATATCTCAGCAAAGCCTTAGATAAAAATGTTCAAATTTCCTTAGTTGAATCCTCTAACATTACAACAATTGGAGTGGGTGAGGCAACTTTTAGTACCATCAAATTATTCTTCGATTTTCTCGGCTTACAAGAGCATCAATGGATGCCAAAATGTAATGCCACTTATAAGACAGCGATTAAGTTTGTCAACTGGAATTCACAAGGAAATCACTTCTACCATCCTTTCCAAAGATATGAAAAAGTAGAAGGTTTCGATCTTGCAGAATGGTGGTTGAAAATGAAGCGTGATCAAGAGCCATTCGATTATTCCTGCTTCCTCATCCCATCACTATGCGACAATAAGTGTTCTCCTAGATATTTTGATGGCACAGTTTTTGATGACACAGTTCAAGACTTATACTCTCATGATTCGATGTCGAAAAAAAATGTACTGTCAGACCATAAAGTTCAAATTCCCTACGCCTATCATTTTGATGCCAATTTACTAGCAAGATTCTTGAAAGATTATGCCAAGCAAAGAGGTGTGACACAAGTTGTTGATGATGTTATCGATGTCAAGTTATTAGAAGATGGCAGCATCGATAGCATTATCACCAAAGAGCATGGCAATATCAGTGCCGATTTGTTTATAGACTGTACTGGTTTCCGGGGTCTTTTGATTAACAAAGCTCTTGATGAACCATTCATTTCTTTCTTCGATTCGTTACTGTGCGACAGAGCGATCGCCATGCAAATTCCAACCGACATCAAAAATGATGGCATCAATCCTTATACAACAGCTACTGCTCTGTCATCTGGTTGGGTTTGGAATATTCCTCTATATGGCAGAATTGGTACAGGATATGTTTACTGTAGTGAATTTCTGTCAGAAGAAGAAGCAGAAAAGGAATTTCGCCAGCACTTAGGACCAGCAGCAGAGAATTGCAAGGCATCGCACATTAAGATTCGGGTAGGACGAAACCGCAATTCATGGGTGAAAAACTGTGTAGCAATTGGTCTATCTAGTGGATTTGTAGAACCATTGGAGTCTACTGGCATATTCTTTATCCAACACGGTATTGAAGAGTTGATCAGCCACTTCCCAGATAAAACCTTCAATCAGGAGTTAATTAAGAGCTACAACAGAACTATCGCTGAGTGCATAGATGGTGTTCGCGACTTTTTGACACTTCATTATTGTGCTAGTGACAGAGTTGACACACCATTCTGGAAAGCAACTAAACACGATATTTTTGTTCCCGAACAACTCAATGAAAAGTTGCAATTGTGGAAAACTAGATTGCCAAATACCAAGAGTATCAATCCAAGTTATCATGGCTTTGAGTCTTACTCTTATTCTGTGATGTTGCTTGGACTCAATCATGTACCCACGAGCAGTCTACCTGCTTTGAATTATATTGACGAACAACATGCCATTCATACTTTTAATGCAATTAAGGAAAAATCTACTCACTTAATTGCTACTTTGCCATCCCAGTATGAATACTTGACTCACGTGATCAAGTCTCAAGAGCAATCCGAGTATATTCGTGAGAATGAGCGAACTCACTCGCTTGTGACTTCTTAAATCAAGACAAATTGCTGCATCAAAATGCGACATCAATCCACCAAAGCTGCTTTCAATTTATCTAAACTCTGATATCAGTCCGCTTGAATACTTGCAATGTCGCATTGCGTAAGCTGGTAATGGGTAATTGGTTATCGGTAAAACCCATTACCAATTACCTGTTAAAAACCAGATATTTGGAGATGTCTACTATGCACGAAATTGTTACCATTTGTGGAGCCACTTCTGTTTCTTCTCGCTCCTCTGCAATCTTGGACTATGCTAAAGAACTCTGTGTCAAACATGGATTGGGAGCAGCATCAATTACAGTGTATGATCTACCACCAGAGGATCTAGTCTATGCCAACTTTGAGAGTCAAAAGCTGAAAACACTACAAGTCCTTATTGAGCAAGCTACGGCAATCATTATTTGTACACCTGTTTACAAGTCCTCTTACACCGGAGTACTAAAAGCTCTGCTAGACTTGATGCCCCAATATGCCTTTGCTGAGAAAACGATCCTGCCCATCGCCATCGGTGGGACAATCAACCACTTACTCTCTATTGACTATGCGATGAAGCCTTTGTTTTCAGCTATGGGAGCTACCAATATCCTTAGAGGAATTTACATCATTAACTCACAAATTCAGTTTGATGAGCAAAAGCATATCCAACTAGACTCTGAGATTGAGGAAAGATTGCAAAGCTCTATCCAGGAACTGGTCAGTAGCGTGAAGCAGAAGCAATTAGCTAGTGCTTAAGATCAATAGTGTATTTAGTTTAAATGCAAAAAATATATCGCTCTGTAATTTGAAAGAAATAATGATTTACTGTCGTGATGAATAAAGTACTTGATTCCAGCAATAAGGTGTGGGTTACTGACTCTACATCTTCGGCTTTAACTCCAATTGCTGCTGCCCTCGGAAAGTTTGATGGTCTGCATCGTGGGCATCAACAAGTAATTCTACCAATTTTGAATCAAGTCAGTAAACAGAAGTTTGCTAACGAACATGCTTACCGAACAGTTATCAGCTTTCATCCCCATCCACAGGAGTTCTTTACAGGAAAACCCTGTAGTTTGTTGACACCCTTAAAAGAGAAAGTACAACAGCTACAAAATAGAGGAATAGAACAGCTGATACTACTGCCCTTTAATAGGGAAATGGCTGCTTTGAGTCCGCAAGATTTTGTTGAAAAAATTTTGGTGCAACAGCTGCACACACGCATGATTAGTGTGGGGGAAGATTTTGCCTTTGGAAAGCATCGCAGTGGAAGTGCTACTGACTTACAAGTGATTGCAGCTAAATTTGGCATCTCGGTTTTCATTATTCCTAGTTACAGTTGTGAAGGCGAACGTATTAGCAGCTCTTCTATTCGCCAAGCCTTAATTGAAGGCGACCTCCAGCGTGCTAAGTTGCTACTAGACTATCCTTATCACCTGACTGGAAAAGTCGTTAAAGGACAGCAACTGAGTAGAACCATCGGTTTTCCTACAGCTAATATTCAGCTACCTCCTAACAAATTTTTACCTCGGCCTGGTGTGTACGCTGTAAAAGCCTTCATTGTAGATGAGACCACAAATGCTTCACCTGTAATCGAACACCTTCTGCCTGTTGGGGTGGGAGTTATGAATCTTAGCCATCACTATCGAGTCAATCATAGTCATGAATCATTAGAAGTACACTTGTTAGACTGGTGTGGCGATTTATACGGAAAAACCTTGAGATTACAACTTGAAGAATTTTTGCGACCAGAACAAGAATTTTCCTGCTTACAAACCAAGAAAGCCCAGATTACAACCGACTGTGCCATGGCTAGTTCTTTGTTGATCACGAACCTATCCAATGATTATAAGAAAAGATTTGTTGCGTGAACTACCCCGCCGTCTGACGGACGGGGCTTCCGAATTCATCGGCAATAGCTTGAGGGTGGGGACTTCCGCGTTACGTTAAATACGACGTAATGCTAGAGAGCAAACCGTGAAATAGCAAGTTGAGATATACAGTTGCGAATCTATTAGAATAATTTTTTTGTCTAACTCCCTAATCGCTGTGATCCTACTCAGGAGCGATTCCATACCAAAGTGTATCAATCATGTTCTGCACATAGACAGGAGCAGAAATTGCCGAAAGGTCTGTGCCTCCAATTTCTCCTAAACAAATGTAGTACGTCAGTGTATAGTATGTCAGCGATCCAAGGAGTATGTGTGCCAAAACTTCGGGAACACAGGGTCGAATACGTCCGAGTTGTAATTCTTGTTCAAAAAATCGAGTCAACCCTCTGAGTGCTGGCATATGCAACGATTGTACCGGAGGAACCGAGGGCATTGCAGCTTGTTTGAGCCGAGATGAGGCTAATTTCCGAATTGTGTTGGCAGACTCAAGTGTCGGCATATTCATCTGTGGTAACTTACCTTTTGCTGCGATCAGAATCATTCTGGGCATTACGTCCCGAAAGAACTCGATGATTCTCAAAGACAATACAATCAAATTTTCTTTGAGATCACCTTTACCTGGTAGTGTTTTGAGCTCGTTAATCCAATCAGGTGTTGTAGAGATGCCAACAGCTGCAAAAAATAAGTTTTCTTTGGTCGAGAATCGCTTAAAGATCGATGCTTCTGAAATGCCCGCCCGTCGAGCGATTTCTAGTGTAGATGCGCTAAATCCATCTTCGAGAAATACTGCTCGCGCCGCTTCTAAAATTTGCTCATCCGTAATGCTTCGCGATCGCGCCATAGCTTTTTCAATAATGCTTTGATTTAAAGGCTTAACCTCTAGTGCCTGAATATGGGTGCTTTGAAGGCTCTTGCTTCGACCCACGTTTTCGTATGACACCACAGATTTGCTTGACAGTTTTTTATATTATAGTATGTTAGACTTAATAAGTAAATACTTACTAATTAATATCTATTTAGAATACTTCTAAGCAAACTTGCTCTGCTCAGGTGGAATCCTGCACAATTTGCCAGGTTTCAAGCATAGCATCCAAGAAAAATCTTTTGAGAAATGAAGTCCTCTCCACATTAAGGAGCATTCAATATGACCATTAACCTCCAGTCATGGCAACAAAATTTGTGGAAAATCTCTTTTGGAAAACAACTTAAATTTCGCTGGCTGATTGGTTTGCTTTTATTGGGAGGAATTGCAGGTGGAGGATTTGGCATCTACCGCGTGATCGCGCCCTCTGAAAAAGCACAAAGCCAAGCTCTGACAGCTCCAGTCGAACAACGGAGTTTGCAGATGACTGTTACTGCCAACGGTAACGTGAAAGCAGAGCGCACGATTAACCTGACTCCGAAAAACGCAGGATACCTCAAACAGTTGCTTGTGAAAGAAGGTGATTCCGTTAATCAAGGGCAAATAATTGCTTATATGGACGATTCAAATCTTCAGGGACAGTTAATTGAAGCTCGTGCTGATTTAGCCCAACAGCAAGCGAATTTGAAGAAACTTGTCAACGGTAATCGCTCGCAAGATATTGCTAAAGCCGCAGCCGAATTAGCTGAATCGCAAGCCAAATTACAAGAATTAGAAACAGGTAATCGACCTGAGGATATTTCTCAAGCACAAGCTAAGTTAAATCAATCACAAGCCAAACTGCGACAAGCACAAGACGATTTTCAGCGAAATCAAGATATCTTCAATCAAGGAGCGATTTCGCGACAAACCTTGAATCAGCGACGAGCAGATCGCGATAGCGCTCAAGCAGAAGTAAATCAAGCCCAAGCCGCTTTAACTCTTCAGCAACGAGGATCTCGTTCCGAAGAAATTGCTCAGGCGCGAGCGCAAGTTGAACAACGCCAACAGTCATTGAATTTGCTCAAAGCTGGATCTCGTTCGGAAGATATTGATATAGCACAGGCCCAAGTCGAATCTGCAAGAGGCAAACTACAAACAACTCAAACTCAAATTAATGATACGATTATTCGTGCGCCGTTCAGTGGCGTTGTTACAAAAAAATACTCTGATCCGGGTGCGTTTGTCACACCAACCACAGCCGGAAGTGGGGTAGAAGGAGCCGCCTCGAACTCGATTTTAACCCTTGCTTCCACAAATCAAATTGTGGCCAATCTGGATGAAGCGAACATTCCTCGCATTAAAATTGGTCAGAATGTAAAGATTAAAGCAGATTCCTATCCTGGTCGCACCTTTGAAGGAAAAGTTAGTCAAATTGCAGCACAGGCATCCACTGTCCAAAACGTGACCAGCTTTGAGGTCAAAATTGCCTTGGGAGAAACCGCGCAACAACTTCTGAAATCAGGCATGAATGTAGAAGTCGAATTTCTGGTTGGACAACTCAATAATGCAATTGTGGTTCCCTCAGTGGCGATAGTAAAGGAGGAAAAGGGAGCGGGTGTGTATGTCATGGATAAAGACAAAAAGCCCGTCTTTAAACCAATCGAATTTGGTACTACGGTTGGCGATCGCACTGAAGTCAAGTCTGGACTCAGAGGTAATGAACAGGTTTTAATCAGCTTTCCACCCGGAATGCAGCCAAAGTCAGAAGTTAGAGGACTGTTTGGCAAATCTAGCGACGAAAATAACACTTCACAGCCAACGTCTGATAATGGTCAAAAATAGAAGATTGAAGCAATGAAAAACCTAACTGGGAAATTAACACAGCAGATATCGTTGACTGAAACTTTAGGGATTGCAGCTGAAGCGCTGTGGAGCAATAAGCTTCGCACTGGATTGACGATGCTTGGTGTAATTATTGGAATCACATCTGTAATTTCGATTACTTCAATCGGACAAGGCATTCAAAAAAGTGTTGAGCAGCAGATTCAAGCATTGGGAACAGATGTACTCCAAGTATCAGCAGGTGCTGCTAAAAGTGACAACATCATGCTGGGTGCAGGAACTTTAAGCACCTTGACTTGGGAAGATGCAAAAGCTATTGCCAAAGAGGCTCCGTCTGCCAAACTTGTCTCAGCAGTTTTGCAGGAACCCGCGCAAGTAGTATACGCTGGGACGAATACAAATACCACTGTCTATGGTACCGACTTAAACTATCCCGATGCCCGCAATACCCATCCACAAACAGGACGTTATTTCAATCAAGAAGAACTCGATGGATCTGCCCAAGTGGTAGTTATTGGTCCAACTGTGCAACGAACCTTGTTTGGAAACAAACCTCCGTTGAATGAAAAAATTCGCATCAAAGGCGAAATATATCGTGTCATCGGCATTATGGAAGTCAAAGGCAGTCAAGGACCTGTTGATCGCGATGATACGGTTTACATTCCTCTGACAACCATGTCTGCCCGCATTGTTGGCAATAATGCTCTAGCAGGTATTTCTGTCAAGACAATTTATATCAAAGGAGAAAATCAAGATGACCTTGCTGCTGCTCAATTTCAGGTAGGAAATTTGTTACGGTTACGACATAATATCGACAACCCTAACAATGATGATTTTCGCATCAGCAATCAAGCTGATATTATCAGCACCTTCACAACAGTTGTTGCACTACTCACATTCTTGGTCGTTGCGATCGCGGGTATCTCTCTGTTAGTAGGCGGCATCGGCATTGCCAACATTATGCTAGTGTCTGTTGTAGAACGCACTCGCGAAATCGGTGTTCGCAAAGCTTTGGGCGCAACTAATTCCGCAATATTGATGCAGTTTCTCGTCGAAGCAACCGCAATTTCCACAATTGGAGGTAGCATGGGTGCGGGTGCGGGAATTCTTATTGCCTGCATTGGTTCTTTGATCTTCAAATTCCCATTAGTCATCTCGGTTGGGGCAATTGTGGTTGGATTTGCTTTATCAGTAGCAGTTGGGTTAGCTGCTGGTGTAATTCCCGCCCAAAACGCCGCTAAACTCGATCCGATTGTAGCGCTTCGTAGTGAATAACTGGAGTTTAGTTTAGTGTTAGCGAAGCGTAACGCACCCTACATATACTTAGATTTTTTCAAAAATCTAACCGGATTCCTATAGCATTCCTAAATTATTCGTGAACAACAAGAACCCCGACTTATTTAATAAGTTGGGGTTCTTGTATATATCTTTAATATTGATCATTTAAGAAAACTAAATAATATCTACCTATTTCTTTGGATGTAGATGTAATTTATTCCAATAGTATACATGCAAGTTCATCCAAGTGATTGATGAATAATTAATCACAAATAAAGCTTAATAGAACTAAGTTACATGACTCAATTCACTTTTAAAATAAATAAATTTTTGGTGGCAAAAATATGGTTGTAGGTATACACAGACGTGCTGTAGGGGTTTTTTCTCATCGTCGTGATGCAGAAGCAGGCCTACACGAATTGAGAGATGCTGGTTTTCCGATGGACACGGTTTCTGTCGTCGCACGCGAAGCTGATCGCAAGGATCAAATTGCTGGCGCTGAAATCACAGAGAACATTGGTAATAAAGCTGACGAAGGAGCAGCAACGGGGGCTGTTTCTGGTGGTGTTTTAGGTGGATTGACTGGTTTATTAGTCGGTCTTGGTACTTTGGCTATTCCAGGAATTGGCCCAATCATGCTGGCTGGTGCAGCTGCAACTACTTTGGCTACAACTATAGCAGGGGCTGGTATTGGTGCAGTAGCTGGTGGTTTGCTTGGTGCTTTGATTGGTTTAGGAATTCCCGAAGAACGAGCCAGAGTATATAATGAACGAGTAGACAGAGGACATTACTTAGTTATCATTGATGGCATCGATGAGGAAATTGCCAGAGCAGAAGCAATTCTCAGACGCCGGGGAATAGAGGAGTTTGAAATCTATGATATACCTGTTAGTACAGAAAATCACACAGTGACTCCTGCGCGGAATGCAGTGAATACACCAGTTTCTGGTTACGGTATAACACCTTTACACAGAAATAGGAGAGCGATTGGAGCATTTTCTCATCATCGAGATGCAGAAGCAGCACTCATGGAACTGAGAAATTCTGGATTTCCGATGAACCAAATATCTCTGATTGCTAAAGATAGCGGCGATCGCCTTCCTGGTGTTAACACAGGTGTAAATCACAATAATGTAGCAGCACAAACAAAAACCGAGGAAGGTGCAAAAGCTGGAGCAGCTACAGGTGGAGTGTTAGGTGGTCTAGGAGGGTTATTAGTTGGTTTGGGAGCCTTAGCCATTCCTGGAGTCGGTCCTGTGATCGCAGGTGGTGCTGTAGCAACTGCTTTAGCAACAACTGTTGCAGGTGGTGCGATTGGTGCTGCTGCTGGCGGTTTGACAGGTGGACTAATTGGCTTGGGAATTCCTGAAAACCGAGCGCGTTTATATAGCGATCGCTTCAACAGAGGTGATTATTTGGTAATGGTAGATGGTACCGACGAGCAAATCCATCATGCAGAAGCTATTCTGAAACGCCGAGGAATTACAGACTTTGACATCTTTGATGCTACTGATAGAAACCGTAAACATCACACTGCATCAGTTACAGATACCAGTCAAACCAGCTATTCACCAGAATTAGGAGTCGAAGAGCCTAAGGTTATTATTGTTGACCGTCGGGAAATCTAAGCAAAACCTGAATTTGATAGTCTTCTTCTTCGCTTTTAAGAAAGCAGCAGAAACCTAAAAATCTAGTCCCCTCCCCTTATAAAGGGGAGGGTTAGGGTCGGGTAAAACCAGGACTGAACAGCTATTTCAGACTTGTGCGTACACCGTTAGCCGAAAGGGAGAGAGGTTTACCAGAGAGAGCAAATCTAATTACCTGACTTTTCACGGGAAGTCCTCAACCAACGAAAAAACGTCACTTTTTCCACAGGTTTATTACCAATAACTATAAATTAATGAGAATAGCTAACGGAAAAAGTAGGAGTTGAGGAAAGGCTTCAATGACCTTTTCAACATGGCGTGAAAAGTCAGATCTAATTACTAGCTCTCAATCACTCCATTTTTCTAATTTCCATATCTTGTATTAATGTTAAGAGTTAAACAAATGAGAAAGATAACTTTATTATTAATTAGTGGTCTTTTAGTATTTAGCGTTGGTTGTGAAAATGTTTCCAAAACAAGTCAGACGGCACCTGATAATACTAACGTCTCTCAAGTAGAAAGACCAAATCCTGAACAAACTGAAGATGCGAAACAAGACGCGCAAAGTGAACTCCGTAGAAGACAGCTAAATCAAGATATTCGTGCTCGTGAACAACGAAATAATCTATTTAATGAAGGTAGCGCTCAAAACAGAAATGAAAGCAACCTTGAAAGTGAAGTTCGCTCTAAGTTAGAAGCAAATATACCCAGAGGTAGTTTAACAATTCAAGCTTCTGATGGTGGCTTGATCACAGTTTCAGGAACTGTAACAAATCAACAAGAGCTAGCTAAGATTGAACGTTTAGCGAAAGAAATTAAAGGCGTAAAAACTGTGAACGTTAAAGCCGTAGTTGCTCAACCAAAAAGCTAAAGCAGTTCATAATCACGCCCAGAAAAAACCAATATTTTCGTTTTAATTAATTTATTGCTGGTGGTCAAGTAGAAAATCATTTTCTTACTTGACCATTTTTAATCTTTATAACTTCGAGGGAACTCCAAAAAATAAATTATCAATTTTTTTTACTAACTCAAGGCGATTTATTCTCTCCCTTGTCCTCCTAGTCCGTCTGTAATGGGATATTTTTATTTAGTAATCCCTAATCTTAACTATATTTCTCTAACTGTATCCGAATCTTGGCTTTATGCCTATCTTAATTCAACATCTTGCTCAAAAACTAAGATAATATCATTTACAGTTTTTTTGTATTGAAAACCATAATCCAGTAAAGCCTGCTTTAAAGTTTG
This sequence comes from Nostochopsis sp., assembly GCA_051172755.1. Classification (GTDB taxonomy): domain Bacteria; phylum Cyanobacteriota; class Cyanobacteriia; order Cyanobacteriales; family Nostocaceae; genus Pelatocladus. The sequence continues at coordinate 57,900 of JBMNDX010000004.1, forward strand.
CAAGTCAGATTCTTTGAGTTGAATTTTCTTTGGTGCTATTTCAATAGCTTCTTGATTGACTGTAAAAATGAAACACTCTTTAAATAACTTATAATCCCAGTTTAATTTTCTAGCCGCATTTAACTCTATGGCAGCTAATGTATCATCAAATTTGCTTGCGTCCATAAATTTATATCTCAAATCATATTATCTTGATTCTAACAATTAAAAGAGATAAATATCCAGAACATTAAGATTAATTGAAAATTAATAAACAATCAAATAAATTTGAGGTTTCAAAAAGTATCAATTTTTTGATAATTCTTTGAAAAACAGTCATTAAGTCGTAATTGATAGTTACTATATCGATGCCCCTGCTTTAATGAGAGTGTGAGTTAATTATAACTACTCAGCTAGGTCTTGTATTTTTCAGTCTCATGCAATGCAATTATAGACACACTCAAAACAATATTTATATAAAATTTTAGGGAAATATAACTGCTATAATAACAATAGAATAACTGCGATAACGCTACAGATTAGTAAGGTAGCCAATATGGCTGCTAATGAAGTCTTGAGATTATATGCAAATAGAGAAATAAATTTTAGATAGGCGGATTTGATCAGAATCAACCTAACTAAAATAAATCGAACGGATGATGAAAAGACCCGTAGTATAACCAACCAGCAAATCCTTTTTATACTCGTAAGCAACAAAGAACTACAGAAATTTAAACCTTAATTGCGTTGATTTCATTCCACTAGTTAAGTAACTCTGTAATTCCGATAAAGCAAACATAATTTCATTTTTTGGAAGGAGTCTGTAGAATGAGCCTGATCATAAAGTCGATTTTGAGTGCGGACAGCGAAGCTCGCTATCTCAGTCCTGGTGAGTTAGAGCCAATTAAAAGCTTTGTCAAGAGTAGTGAACGTCGTCTGCGCCTTGTTCAGCTTTTAAACGAAAACCGAGAGCGCATTGTTAAGCAGTCTGGAAACCAGCTGTTTCAAAAACGCCCAGATATTGTTTCCCCTGGTGGGAATGCTTACGGACAAGAAATGACTGCAACTTGTCTGCGAGACATAGACTACTATTTACGTTTGCTCACTTACAGTATTGTAGTTGGTGATTCCACTCCTATTCAAGAAATTGGGGTCATTGGTGCTCGCGAAATGTACAAGTCTCTTGGTACTCCGATTGAAGCAGTTGCAGAAAGTATTCGTGCGATGAAAAATATCACCCTCTCAATGATGTCAGGAGAAGACGCTAGCGAAATTGCCCCTTACTTCGACTACTTAATTGCTGGACTCCAGTAGAGATTTGTAGCTACTTTACTGACTACTAATATTGGAGAGTAATAATGTCGAATAAAAAAAATGGCAACAGAGAAGTTAAAAAACCAAAAAAAGATTCTCAGAAAAAAAAGGAGAAAAAAGACCCGAACAGACATGACACTATAGGTCAATAACTGTTAAATAGCCCTGAATTGTTGAAATATAAATTCAGCGATCGCATTGACCAAAATATCAAAAGTTATTTTGCAGTTGGTGAGATCGCTAATACGGCATATCCTGTCAAAAGGATGGCAAATAACATTACATGATTAACCAATCATTGCAATTGTGCGATCGCATCTCAAAACTAATCAATTGACATTCTCTCAAGCCTAAAAGGTTATGAGATTTCAAACACCACTGTGTAATAGTAGACTATAGTTATATCAGCAGCAATTGCTGTGACTGAATACAGTGGAACTTTGCCTAAATCACACGTTTTAACGTGTATAAAGTATGAAAACTGCTTCAAATCCCATTCCAGAATTTGAAAAATTATTTAGACAAAAATTACAACTCAATAATTGTAGGCTTAAAAAGAAGAAACAAGAGAATAATTATGAAATCAGTACTCCTGCTAAAGACATTTTTTTGATGTATTGGTGCGAGTTTCCCCAAATTAAGTTGATATATCAGCCTGTAGGGATACGAACAAAACAGACTGCACTTTATGAGCGGGCTATCCGTGACCATATTATTTTTTGTGTGAGTAGCGTTCAGGATAGCATTCACTCTAGTCTTATTACTTCAGATAGAGAAAAAGAAAACTAATACGAAACTGCGTTCTCAACTGTAACTTTCCAAATGACTATAGTTCTTGATTGAACTAAAAAATCAAAATTTCTAAATTATGCTTTTGAACGCGAATTCTAGGTTGTCAGGGCATCCACTCCAAATCCACTCCTATACTACTATCTTCATCTTGTTGTGAAGTCCGTTGCTTAAAACTAGTAGATAGACGTAGATTACGAGTGATCGCATAACCAATAGCAGCCGTTGTTAAACCTACTTCTTCTTCGCTACCAGGAGAAATCCAGCTTTGAGTTACAGAAATATCGGCAGCACCACCACGAGATAATACCAATAGCAACTTGATACCTATATTTACCCCATCTGTAGAATCATCATTAGTTCGTAAATACTGATATCCTACCAACGGTGCAAAGTTAACATAGCTACCTAAAGGACGTAGATAATAATATAAATCAGCACCATAAGATTCATGTTTACCGTTGAATGCTGATTCATACTCAGCACTCACCGTCAAACCACTGCGACCGACAAATACATCTTCGACACCAAAATTTATTCCTCCTCCCTCTTCCCCAGAAGTAAATCGAGAATAACCCAGCCGTATCTTAGTGGGAAAACTAGGATCATTCTGAATTTCTGACAATACATTTGGTACTCGACGCCGCCAGCGCTGCAAAACAGGACTTTTTTTCAGAATTTCTGGACTGATATCCAAATCCTGAGCAGATTTGCTGGGGGTTTCACACCAACCAGGGCTAGTTACCACAAGCCAACTCATACCCAAAGCAAAATAAAAAATTAACTTTTTTGCCCCTTTAGACTTCCAGTCTAAGGCTAGATAAACAAAATCTACCTTTGCTGGTTTTAAGTCCATTAGTTCGCACAAGCGGACTACCCTTCGGGAAGCCGCCCTACGGGCGTCTATGTTTGTGTAGCCGCGAATTATATTCGCCAGATTCTGTCTCATTTATTGGCGTCTCTGTGTGTGGTTCATATAAAAAAGTGGCCCTGCTTTCAGCAGAACCACTTAATTTTTAGCAAAACCTAGAGAACTTAGCGTACACAACCCTCAGCAGCAGCAGTATCAATAGGCTTCATGAAATACAGGCGCAGAGTTTGCCAACCGTTAGAGATGTAATAAGGCAGCTTTTGGAAGAATTGTAAGAATTTGGAAGTGTTAGAATTAGCGATCGCGGTCAATTTTTCGTTATTCTTCACACAAATTTCCAAGCGATCGTAAAACTCCGGCTTCTTCACATCCAGCATCACTGGGAATACCCGTCCAGCACTTTCATTTGTCTTCTCAATCACATGTTTGTCGTATTCTCGCGCATCCAATCCAATAGAGGCGTAGAAGTCTTGACGCTGAATATCATTGAGATACATTGTAGCAAATACTGACAACAAGAAGAACCGACACCACAACCGCGCCTTCCAGTCATTTAAAATTTGCGGCTGTGCTTTCATCACAGCATCAAAGAAATCGCCGTGGCGATTTTCATCTTGACACCAGTTTTCAAACCACCGGAAAATTGGATAAATCCGGTCTTCAGGATGTGCTTCCAAGTGGCGATAAATTGTGATATAGCGCCAGTAACCAATCTTTTCAGAAAGATAAGTAGCGTAGAAAATAAATTTCGGCTGGAAGTAAGTGTAATTTTTGCTCTTAGTCAAAAACCCTAAATCCAGGGACAAGTTAAAATCTGCCAATGCTTTATTCAAAAAACCAGCATGACGCGCTTCATCCCGTGACATTAGATTAAAGCACTCTGCCAATACAGGGCTTTTGTCCTTGAGGCGGCGGCTGAGTTCTTTGTATAGCAAAAAGCCAGAAAATTCTGCCGTACAAGAACGCTCTAAAAATTCAACAAATAAGCGGCGAGTATCCCCGTCAATATGATCCCAGGATTGTTCAAAGTTCGCATCTCGTACAAAGTGATGGCGGTTGTAGTCAACGCGGAACTCTTCTAGGATGGCTCTCAACTCGTCTTCATTGACGGATATATCCATCCGCGCCATCGCATCAAAGTCTGTGGTGTAAAACCGGGGTGTTAACAGGGTTTCTTTTGCCGGGACTTTAATTCCCGGACGCAGTTCTTCAAAACCTGGTTTTTTTAGGGAATCTACCATGTTGTGATTGCTCTTGCTATTGTCTTTTTTATTGTTCAATGCCCTAGAAAGCCAAGGTTTTTGCTTTCAGGCGTGCAACAGACAGAATAATGCATTTTGTGTATTAAAAATCAGTCTAACAAGGCATGGCGTAACAGTAGAGGGATAAAACATTAAGAGTTGCAACAAATTTGGGGGGTTGGGGATTCTCCGTCATGAGACACTACGTGTAGACGCCTAAGCGGTGAGACAGCGCAGTTATTGCCAGAGTGTCTTCCTTAGAATTGGAGGAGTGTTTAAACCAGATAGCGAAATAGCTTTTCTTTTGGCTGTTTAAAAACATTCGATGAGTTCTTGTATCGCTTGGTTCCAAACTGCGTGATGGGAAAATCACTACACAGAAGCAGTCATAATACTGAGAACGATTCCTGTTCAGATACATCATCGATTCAGTAAAAAACCGATGGTAGAGGGCTTCATCTTTCTGAAATTGAACTTCTGCAAAAAAGATAATTCTGGGTGTTGCACCCTCTGGAGGTAAAAAGACCCCATCAATACGGAAGGCAGTTTCTTTCACCTCAACCCACTCAAATCGATAGTTCTGTGTCTGTTCAGGACGGTGATCAACGAGTTCAAAAATCAATTCAGGAAATCGCTTAAAAATTTGGTAATAAATCGAATCGCGTTTCACTAAATCCGCCTGATAATTGCTTATTATTCTCTATTAATTTTATCGTTAAACTGCCATCACTATATCGTATCTAAGCAGCAGACATTTAGGTGATTTTGCTTCTGGTGGCAGCTTCAGTAACACTACCAAAAATTAGGACACAGTTAACTTACTTTCCTAAAAGTAAGATTTATTCTAGGTTGCATAAGTCTGTTTGTTTTAGGTATTTGGTGTTGCCAGTAGTGTTGTGTAGCTCCCGTCATCAGCAAGAAGCTTCCATGAGTCAGTTCAATTTCGTACTTTAATTCTTTTTGCGTTTTGTTTCTAAACATAAAACGACGAGTTGCCCCAAAACTTACAGAAGCAATGACAGGGTTTTGCCCAAGTTCTGGCTCATCATCACTATGCCAAGCTACGCTATCTTTACCATCACGATATAGATTAAGCAACACACTATTAAATTGAGTATTAATTAAAGCCTCAATTTTAGATTTAATTTTTATTAATGTAGGACTCCATAAAATAGGTTCCATTTTGATTTTAGAGTAACAGTAAGATTTCCCTGGATCACCGTACCAAGCAGTAAGCCTTGGTAAGTTAACTTGCTTACCAAAAAGCTTTGTGACTTCTTGCTTCCAATAAGTTGTGTTATGTAAATCAGAAAATATCTGATCGCTCTCATTTTTGTCAAAGAAGTTGCGGTACAAAATTACTTCGGCATCAGACATAGGTAATTGCTCACCCTGCTTCAGACTTTTTTCATTTGCATCTTGCCATAATGAAAGTTGAGTGTACATAAATAAATTTAACTATGAGTTGCTACACAGTTATATCGCTATATCCTATCTAACACTAAAAGCAATCGATATTAACTATATTTTAGAACCAAAAAAATCTGTGTTTTATATTGTTAAGTTTCTTATAACAACAATGTTTGGAAACAATCAGAAACAATACATAGTGCATAAGGAAGCCAAAAAATATAAAGATTTTAAATACTTTTGAATATGTGTGTTAATGTAGTAATTATAACTAAGTGCCTTTTGCGTGGTTTGCTGTTCGCTATAAAACCTAAACATCGACATTACTTCTAAACTCACACAACCTCCATAATTGTAGGCAAATTGTATGATTCAACTGGATAGTTGGTGATGAACAGTTCCTTGCCTTTGTCTGCCTTTTGCTGTTTGTAGTTGTTCATCCCGTATTGCAACTCCCATTCATAAATGTAGGCAAAACAAAAGTGATGCCGCACTTGTTGACAGTTATCGTAAGTGATCAACCATTTGTGTGAACACTCCGACATCAGTTTGGCAAAGCGAGAATGGTCAAAACAGGTGTGCAAATCACCTCTCTTACCATAGAGCTTAGATTGAGTTTTGCTGAGATAAGGTGGATCTAGAAAGATAAATACATCTTCTCCCGGTTCGGTAAGTAGGGTGCTGTAGTCGAAGTTAGTCACACGGGTATTAACAAAGCAACCCCTACAAGCTGCTAGTCGCTCAATCGAAGAGTCTGTAAACCGATCTTTGAAGGAAGCACTACTATAACCACCACTCTCAATGGTTCCCGAAAAGGTAATCCGGTTAAGAACAAAGAACCGCACAGCCCGCTCAAGTGGACTCATGGTACTCGGAGGAGCGGCGGCGAGAGATTTAAACAAGGCACGTCCATCTGTTGTCTGTTTTTTTACTTTCCAGACTGACTCAACTAGCTCTGGTAGATTGGTTTTAACCTGATGCCAGAAGTAATACAGTTCTGGGTTGAGATCATTGACCCAGCAAGACATACTAGGGTACTTCTGTAAAACATGAAAAAATACAGAACCTCCGCCGACAAAAGGTTCACGGAATTCCTTAAATGTAGGAGGTATGAAGCGGCTAATTTGAGGAATTGCCTTTTGCTTACCACCGGGATAACGTAATGGACTTTTAAACATAAGGAATTATCGTAGCAGGAAGCGGATTTTTTAGTGCCACTGTTAGGCTGACCTCTGGGTGAGTTCTAATTCTTACTTCCGTTATCAGCTACTCTAATACACGACCATGCAGATTTGAACGGGGTGTCATATTTGTGGAACATTATGTTTTTCGACACCGAAAAAATCCTTAACTTGTCACGCATCAGTCTAGTCTAATAAACAGTGAACAGTGAACAGTTGCCCAAAACCCTTGTAGAGACGTTAAATTTAACATCTCTACATTCTTTATCACCAGATGTCTAGTGATAAAACTGATGACTGTTCACTGCTCACTGATAACTGAATAACTGTTAAAAAGCAGTCCACTCAGTAGCAACTTCCGGTAAAAACACCCCATTCGCAGTTGTACCATTCATAAACCAAACCCCAACTTCACCAGTTGTCTGATTGCGCCAAAAGACATCTGTTTTGCCATCACCATCATAGTCGCCGATGCTTGGTTGCCAGCTTGGATCAGTAGAAGATAAGAAAGCCGCAGTGTCTACTGATGCGCCATCCATTAACCAAGCGGTGTTTTCACCAGTTGTTTCATTGTGCCAAAAGATGTCTGTGTTACCATCGCCATTAAAATCACCGATAGAAGATTTCCAATTTGAATCCATTGTTGACAGATTACCTTCAGTGATGAAGATACCGTTCATCAGCCAAACTTTATTTTCGCCTGTTTCAGAGTTACGCCAGAGGATGTCACTACCGCCATCGTTATTGAAGTCACCAACGCTAGCCTCCCAGCTACCTTCCAATGTGTTTAGATTATATTCTGATGTATTTGTGCCATCCATGAACCAGATTTTATTTTCACCAGTGATGTTGTTGCGCCAAAAAATATCGTTTTTGCCATCACCGTTAAAATCAACAATACTAGAAGTCCAGTTTATGTCAGTCGTAGATAAAAAAGCGGTAGTTGTAACATTCGTACTATCCATTAACCAGGTAGCATTTTCTCCAGTTTGAGTATTACGCCACAAAATATCACTCTTATCATCACCATTGAAATCTCCTATGCTGTAAGTCCAAGTTGAGTCTATCGTTTGCAGACTAGCTTGAGAGGAAATGTTTGTACCATCCATTAGCCAAATTAGATTTTCACCACTATTTTTATTGCGCCAAAAGATATCAGTTTTGCCATCGTTGTTAAAATCAGCGTAAGTAAAGTCCCAGGAAGCATCTACTGTAGTTAAATTAGATGTTTGAGGGTTGCTACCATCCATCAGCCAAATAGCAGTTTCACCAGTTTCAGAGTTACGCCAGAATTTGTCAGTTTTACCATCTCCATTGAAATCTGCAACAATGGCTGGATCGCTGAAAGTAGAGTTAGGATTAGGATTTTGTGCTATGGAAGCATCTTGTTCATTACTTGAGCTTGAGGAAGATCCCAGATCAAGACTGGAATTGTAAGCGGTATTGTTATCAAAAATATCTGTGGAAGTATATTTAGACGCACTAGTTTCTATAGACGAATTCAAGGAAGAATTAGAGTTAGACATACTGTTTGTTGATGACTAGTACAGGTCGGCAGAGTGTAAGTTGGAATTTATAATCCCCAAATAATAGTTGAGAATTGCAAATGTCCAAGAGTTCATCAAATTCTCACCTAGATTTCATATTATTTATGTCAAAAAATAACATCTGACACTTTTCACAATGTTGTTTATGATTAACAGTTTTGTAAACAAAAAAATAAATCATAACTATATGAATTAGTTTCTTTTGAATGGCTGCATGTAACATTATTTTTATAAAAAACCAATCAATAAAATAGTAAAATCAAGATTTTCATATGTAAAATTATGGATATAATAAGCGGGTGGTAAATGCATATATAGTTGCACAAAATTGCGATCGCTCTAGTGGTTAGCCTCAAGAATTGAGTTCTGAGATTTTTACTCACTAAAGTTCTTCCTGCAAACTTTTAGATAGTACGCCTATAGCAATCCGTGTAGAAGTTGTGAAAATTGAAAGCCAGATCCCCGAATTCTTCTGCGAAGTCAGAGATCTGGCTTTTCACGAATGAAATAGCTCTGCTATAGAACTGAAGTTCAAGGCTAATAGTACAAGTCATCTTAAGATAACTGATACCAATTTGAGATGAAGCTGCACATTATTTTGACCCCTCCCAACCTAAGCGCGATCTCGGCGAGGTACCGCAGGCGGTGGGGTTCTTTTTATGCATCTTCATAAAGAATTGGTATGAATAATTGAGTGAGTCTACTTTAGTAGACTTAAGCTATTAGCTCAAACATTAATTTATTGGAGATTCAAAAAAGAGGTCAAGATATGACATCAACAATCTCCAAGAAAATTACCCCCTATGAATGAAAATCTTTAGGCAGTATGGATCGTTATTTCAGCATGGATCTTTAACTAATAGTTAGATAGTTAACAGTTACCAAACTCACTATTAACTATAGGAATACGGTTTGAATTTTGAAAATATACGTAGGGTGCGTTCTAACGCACCCTACAATACCTAATTTTGTTCAAAAATCAAAAAGTAATCCTATACTAACTTTTCACGGAACTAAAAAGTATACCATTCCTTGCCAAGTGCAGGTAGTTCTACAGGACTAGAATCAGTACCAGTTACAACCACAACGGCGTTTTCACCAGTTTCGTAATTCCGCCAGAAGATGTCGGTTGTACCATCGCCATTGGTATCACTGATACTTGGTGCCCAAGAACCACTGGGTGCTTCCGCATCAACTTTGGTGACAACATTGCTATCATTCATGATCCATATCTCGTTCTTACCAGTTTCCTTGTTGTACCACAAGATATCGGTCTTACCATTACCGTCAAAATCGCCAATTACCGGTTCCCAACTAGAACCTTCGAGGGTAGTTAGAGCAGTCTCACTAGCAACTGTTGTACCATCCATTAACCAAATTTTGTTCTCGCCTGTGGCTGTATTGCGCCAGAGAATATCAGTTTGGAAATCGGAGTCAAAATCACCCATGGTAGCTTCCCATTCACTTCCTAGTGTTGGTAAAGATGCACCAGTGGCGGTTGTACCATCCATTGTCCAAACAGCGTTCTCACCTGTGGCTGTGTTGCGCCAGAAGATATCTGTCTTACCGTCGCTGTTGAAATCAACGATGCTGGATGTCCAGCTAGAATCAACAGTTTGGAGATAATCAGAGCTGATTACTTCTGTACCATCCATTAACCAAGCTGCGTTCTCGCCAGTTGTTCCGTTCCGCCAAAGGATGTCTGTTTTACCATCGGCGTTGAAATCTGCAACTTCTGGTGTCCATTCTGAGCTTAGTGTTGCTAAGGAAACTTCAGAGGTAACTGTTGTACCATCCATCAGCCAAACCTGGTTTTCACCTGTGGCTTTGTTGTACCAGAGTAAGTCTGTCTTGTCATCACCATTAAAATCGCCGATAGTAACATTCCAGTCTGTACCCATCGTCTTGACAGAATCTGAAGAGGCGACATTTGTACCATCCATCAACCAAATCTGGTTTTCACCAGTTTCAGAGTTACGCCAGAACTTGTCGTTTTTACCATCACCGTCAAAATCGGTTACGATTGCCGCACTTGTAAATGCAGGATTAGGATTTTCCTCAATAGATGCATCTGAAGAACTCGTGCTACTTGAGTAAGTCTCTGTTTCTAATTGACTTTTGCTTGTGTATGTGTCTGTTGAGATTGGAGCGCTACTAGAAGTAGAAATCTGATCTGACATGGCGTGTGTTTAAGACAAGTGGTCATAAACCTTTTAACTGTTTTTTCCCTTGAGATTCAAGTGTTAGTTAATAACAAATCTTGCTTCTTAATATTTTCTTCACAAGTGTCATGCTTTGCTTAAAATAAAAGCCTTTTCTAGCTATTTTCTAAAAAAAAACAAGTACGAGATAATAATTTTTGCGATATGTTAATGCTAATTATAAACAAAATGTTAACTAAACAAACATCTATAAATTATCAACTGTTTTTCTAGGGATTTTAAGTGTTAAACAATAAACATGTACTGGCATTTTATGATTGTTTATTATTTTTTATACCCTGATTTATTTAATTAGAATACGAATGATTTATTTTTAATTTTATAGCAGGTAATTCTACTAAGTAGTATGTGACAGTAGCGAGTATAACTGACAAAGTCAGTGTTGCTACTAGTCTGTTATAAAAAGCTTCAATGGGAATATCTGAAGAGAATATTGAATAAATTTTAAGTAAAATTGGCATATGCCAAATGTAAACACCATAAGATAAATTTCCAAACACTTCTAATATCCTGAGAGGATTTTTCAAAATAGCAGCAAATGATAGTTTTTCATTGTTGGTGTAAATATGATCATTATATGATTCAAAAGCGAAAATAAAAAAAGATGTAATGATTGCGGTTAATGGCTGAAAAATAAAGACAGTTGTGATTGTTCTCCAACCACCAGGACGATTAGGTAATCCCCATAATTCTTGATGATATAAGTGATGAGCAGTAAATAGATAAAGTAAAATCATTAATAAAATAGCTATCTTTTTTTTATTAATAAATAGTCTAGAATTAATTTTATTGCTTACTGCTTGAAATTTGCACTGACGATATTTTATCCATGCATTCACCAAAAAACCAGATAAAAAGACATCCAAGTTGTTAAATATAGGAGTGTACCAATATTTAAATGCATATCCCATTCGATGATTAATTTGATGAGAGAAACTCAGCCAAGATAAGGTTTTCATAAAAAATACTATTAAGATAATTAATATTGCTGTTGTAATGACATGCTTTTGCTTGAAGATTAGAGATTTAAGCAAATTATAGATAAAAGGAACAAATATATAAAATTGCACTTCTGTAGAAAGTGACCAAAAAACATCATTAAATGCTATTGGCTGGGATGCAACATAAGGATGATATGTGAAAGTGCAAACTCGCAGTAGATACCCCCAATTCTCGAATTTGAGAACATCAGGATAAACAAATATAGATAAAATCAAAACAGCAAAATAATAAAGAGGTAAAATTCGCAAAACACGATTACGCCAAAAGTTTATTACTCCTGTGATATCACTGCTATAACGCTCAGTGTAAAAGGCTTTTCCCATCAAATAGCCAGACAAACAAAAGAAAATCCAAACTGCGATCGCACCATGACTAAAGATGAGCCAACTTAAATCGTAGTTTTGATAAATAAGTGCATTTCTGGGTGGGGCGCAATGGATAATTACTACCATTAAACAGGCAAAGCCACGCAAAGCCAACAGGACATCTAAACGATTGTGATTCTGACTAACTTTTGGTAGATGCAAGTAATTTATTGATTTTTCCATGAATGCTTTTAACTGTAGCGATCGCAATCATAAATACAATCGCCCAAATAGATTAATTGAAAAATATTCAAGTATATTTTCTACTTAGCATGTTGCCAAATTGGCAAAAATATGATTTTAAATTGGTTAGTGGTATGAGGGTATCAACAAAAGATACTAACGTGGTTGTAGTTGACCAGGGTAAATTTTAGACACAATGAGATAAAGTTCTTTATAGCCGAATCATGCAGATAGAATATAAACAGCGTCGGGAAGCATTAATGTCCAAGATTGGTAATGGTACTGCAATCTTTTGTAGTGCGCCAATGGCGGTAATGCACAACGATGTCGAGTATAATTTTCGTCAAGATAGCGATTTCTTTTATCTGACTGGGTTTAACGAACCGCAAGCAGTAGCAATTCTAGCGCCACATCACCCAGAACATCAGTTTGTGTTGTTTGTGCAACCCAAGGATAGGGAACAGGAAGTTTGGAATGGTTATCGCTGTGGAGTAGAAGCAGCGAAGGAAGTATATGGCGCGGATGAAGCTTATCCAATTGCGGAACTAGATGAAAAATTACCGCAGTATCTCGAAAAATCTGATCGCATTTATTACCGTTTAGGACGCGATCGCACTTTTAATGATAAGGTTCTCAATCATTGGCAACGTTTAATGCGGACTTATCCCAAGCGGGGTACAGGACCAATTGCGATTGAAGATACTAGTCCCATCCTCCACAGTATGCGTTTGATTAAAACTCAAGCAGAATTGGAGTTGATGCGTAAAGCTGCTGACATTGCAGTGGAAGCACACAACCACGCCATGCAATTTACCGCACCAGGACTTTTTGAGTATGAAGTGCAAGCAGAAATAGAACATATCTTCCGCAAACGGGGAGCCTTGGGGCCTGCTTATCCTTCGATAGTTGCTTCTGGTGTCAATGCTTGTGTACTGCATTATGTAGAGAATTATCGACAGATGCATGATCACGAGTTACTGCTGATTGATGCTGGATGTGCCTATGAATACTACAACTCCGATGTTACCCGGACATTCCCTGTAGGAAATAAATTTACCCCAGAACAAAAAACCTTGTATGAAATTGTTTTGGCAGCACAAAAACAAGCGATCGCCCAAGTGCAACCAGGCAACTCTTATAACCTATTTCATGATACCGCCGTCCGTGTTCTCACAGAAGGTTTAGTCGAAATCGGTATCCTCAAAGGCGAAATTGACAAATTAATAGAGGAAGAAAAATATAAGCCATTTTATATGCATCGCACTGGTCATTGGCTAGGCTTAGATGTGCATGATGTGGGAGTTTACCAGCACGGTGACAACCCGCAAATTCTCCAACCAGGTCAAGTGGTGACAGTAGAACCAGGACTTTATATAGTACCAGATACTAAACCAGCAGAAGACCAACCAGAAATAGATCAACGTTGGGTTGGTATTGGTATTCGGATTGAAGATGATGTGTTAGTGACTTCTACGGGAAATGAAGTATTAACTGCTGGCGTACCCAAAGAAGTAGAAGAGTTGGAAAATTAGAACTCTCATCACCAACAATTAATCTATCTGCGTCTATCAGTATTTTAGTTCGTAGTAAGGACTTTAGTCCTTATTTTTTAAGCACTAAAGTCCTTACTACAAACTCTTAATTTAAACTTGACAGCCACTACAATAAATTACAAATAATTATTAGTTAAATTTGTTTAGTTATATTTATGCGCGATCGCATTGTATTAAAAACTATATCTGTAAGTTTGCTTTTTGACATTGGTTCGATGTCTGGGGAAGAAAAAGCCCTGGCGATGTTCGCCCTGCGCGGCTACATAAACCAAGTCCGCCTACTAAGCGGACTAACGAAAATTCAAACGACAATTCAAGGGTTATACCAATTTCAAAAAAGAATGCGACAGATGAATTTTGTAGAGACGCGATCGCGTCTCTACACCCATTTTCAGGTTAGATAAAATTAGATTTACCAATGACAAATAACAAATAACAAATATGAATGATGATTTTTACAATCAGGGATTAGCAAAAGCCAAGCAAAAAGATTATGCTGGGGCGATCGCAGCATTTACTCGTGCTATTGAAGCAAACCCTTACTTTGCTGATGCTTTCTGTCAAAGGGGTTTAGCGTATTATGATTCTGGCGAAATTCTCTTAGCTGTTTCTGATTATACGGAAGCTTTGCAACTAAATCCTGAAAGTGTTGAGGCTTATTATTGTCGCGCTTTGGCTAGGGTGGCGCTGAAAAATTTACCAGGGGTGATCGCAGATGCAGATCAAGCTATTCGTCTGAATCGCAATTATGCTGCGGCTTATCATTTACGAGGAATAGTGTATCGTAAACTAGGGCGAATTCAAGATGCGATCGCCAATTTTAAGTTAGCCGCAGATTTATATTTACAACAAAAGGATAAAGAAAATTGTCGTTTGTGTCTAGAAAAAATTAAACAACTGCAACCAAAACCAACTCCTGCTGTAGTTCATCAACCAACCACTGCAATTACACAGATCATATCGCCAGAGGAATATTTCACCCAATTGTTGGAAAAGGCTGAAAAAGGAGATACTCGTCAAGCCTTGGAAGATTTAAACTGGGCTTTACAAGTAGATCCACAAGACGCCCAAGCTTATTGTTGTCGAGGAGTAGTGCGTTATAAACAGGGAAACTATCGTGAGGCGATCGCAGATTTTAATCAAGCGCTACAACTCAATTTTCAAGATGCAATAGTCTATCGCAACCGGGGAAGGGCGCGTTCTCAATTAGGAGATCATCAAGGAGCGATCGCAGATTTCAACCAAGCACTGCAACTACAACCGGAGGATGCACTGCTTTATACTGCCAGAGGTAATGTCTATCGAGCAATGGGTAATTATCTCGGTGCGGTGACTGACTATACTAGAGCTTTAGAAATTAATCCTGATGATCCTCAAGCTTACTACAATCGGGGTCTTGCCTATGCTCACATGGAAGAAATGCAACGCGCCATAGCAGATTATCAGCAAGCAGCAAGTATATTTTGTGAAAAAGAAGACTGGACAAATTACGCACAAGTCCTTGAAAACCTTAAAAAAATCAACTTCCCAAGTATTGAATCCCACCAAGGTAAGTATAATATACTACGGCAACGTTTATTGAGACTGGTCGGGGGATACTGGGAAATAGCCCAACGGTTAATTGATCAAACTCAAAGATACTATCCTGGGATGTCAGAAGAATGGTACATAGAAAAAGTGATTGATGATTTAGAACGCGATCGCGGAAGGTAAAAACCAATATGGTTCAGTTCCCCATTCCTCGATCCCTTTCAACTTTGAGAAACCCAAGTAGCGTGAAAACCATAAGGAACGCGCTGAGGGATAAGTACGCGTGCTACAGGTTCAGCTGTAAAGTTTTGGGCATCAATCACTAGTAATTCTGACTGCTTGGCGATCGCATCCCAAATTATAGTTAGTAACCAGCCGTCATCTTCAGTCGTTGCACCGGGACGAGGTGCAAAAGCACTATCACCACCAAAGCGTCCCCGACCAAATTCATGCACTTGGGAACTACCAGTTTCTAAATCATACTTAATTAAACTATCCAATAACAGCCTGGGTCGCATGTATGTTGCTTGACGCGAAGCATAGAGATAACGTGTCTTTCGTCCAGTCAAATTATCGTTGATGCGAGGGAATTCTGTAGCCACATCATCAAGAGGTGTTTGTTTAACTACACCAGTTGCCAAGTTGATCTGCCAGCGATACAGTCTGAAGTGTTCATATTCAGCATCTCCACCCTCACTGTTATCATCTTCGGGGATAAATAAATTAGTAACAGTTGTGTGTGTACCGATCAGTACAATTTCGTTGCCGTCTTCATAGGCGTTACCCACATGGTAAATCATGCAAGTCGGAATCTCAAACCACCGGATAGTGCTGTTATCGCCGTGACGGGGTATAATACCGATGCGGCTCTTGTTTTGGATTTCAAATTTAATCGGTAGTTGACCTTGCATGATCCGCATCGGTCTAAACGTCAACGGCATATCTAAAAATACTGTGTAGTTCTCAGTAATTGCAAAATCATGCATCATCACTGGTGCAGGAATATCAATAGGTACAGTTCGCAACAGTTCACCTTCTGCTGATACTACGCCGTATTCTAGATAGGGTGGAGCAATTGGTGCAAATCCAAAAAATATCATTTCACCTGTGACAGGATCTACTTTTGGATGAGCGGTAAAGGTAGAGGCCAATTTACCATTAAAAGTCTCAACACCAACTGTTTCTAAGTCTGGGAGTCTGACAACGTGCGGTGCGCCAGCTTCCCACAAAGCCAGGAGTTTATGATTATGCCAAACACACGCTGTATTGCCAGTGTTCTTCATCATTAAACCATGAGGTGCATCGAACCGGGGCAGATTCAAAAGACCAGGCCAAATTGCTTTACCAAAAGCTTGCTCTTGTTTAAAGCCATCTGTGTAAATGTAACGGTTGCGATAACTGGCTTTACCATCGCCAATAGTGACTGCGTGCAGCATTCCATCTCCAT
This sequence comes from Nostochopsis sp., assembly GCA_051172755.1. Lineage (GTDB taxonomy): Bacteria > Cyanobacteriota > Cyanobacteriia > Cyanobacteriales > Nostocaceae > Pelatocladus. Next base: position 74,534 of record JBMNDX010000004.1, read on the forward strand.
CCAGCCAATGGTGCAATCCAATTGGTGAAAATTGGGGGTTGGGGCCGTTGCGGAGAAACATTCCGTTGAGTTCTTTCGGTAGTTCGCCAATGACTTGGAGATTTTCGGCGGTGATTTCTTGACGCACAGGAGCAAAGTTATCAGTTAAATAAAGTTTTGATAATTCAGTTGCTAGTGCTTTAATTTTTACAGTACTGCTGAAGCGACTCAAAACTTTGTAAGGAACACGAGTGTAGTAACCAGCCATCATTGCAGTTGGACTAACCATTGATGACTTCTCCATCTGGAGAATATTACCGAGGAATTTACTATCCATCAACATGCTCATGAATCGCCGCGCTAAAGTGGCTTGGCGAGAACTCGCAAGAACTGCATTTTCCTCTGCAAGTGTTTTAAACATTTCTTCTTCTTGAAGATCCAGCGTAGTATCGCTATACATCAGTAGATTGAGGTCTTCATACAACTCTTGCAAATCTTCTTCACTGGGATGGGTATCAAAATAGGCTTGTAACCAGCTGTAAAATTCGTCTGATAAAACAGGTTTGTTATTTATGAGGAAGGATTTAATTTCTGGATCGTCGGCTAAACCTCTTTCACTTGCAATTCTTTGCAAATAATCTAGTTCTTCGCGTTCAAGTATGCCATCACTCCAAGCAAGACCAATCAAGATTTTTAATAACTGCTTCTCTTGGTTTAACCACTGTGTTTTATATGGTAGTAGAGTGCCTTGAGGAATTGCCACTTCAAAATATTGACTCGAACTTAATTTACAATGGATAAATTTTTTGCTTGTGTACAAAAGTTTTGATTTTTCGGGTGTTTTGACGACAATATATAAGTCTACATCACCCTCAGATTTATGATTTTTGAAATCAGCTTCAGTGTAAGTAATAGCAAAATTGCCATTATGATCTGTTCTAGTTATTCCTAATCTATCACTTTTGACAATGTCATGATCTAAAGCTTCAACAATCAGACGAGCAATCCCATTGCCCGTCTCCTTTTCGTATACTCTTCCGGCTACTTGATATGTCATATCAACCTCTTTAATTTCAGTGCGTTCTAACATAATTTATTCCTGAATAAAATAATTGATTTTAGGGTGAAATGATAACACAAAGCTAAGGTTTTCTGATAATAGATAAACCTCTGTGAAAAATTGGGGATATTTATTTTTTCAATCAAAAAATTAGACTAGTCTAATCAATATTAAGTAGGCATAAATCATGAAATTAATTTTGATCTTTTATAACACTGATTATCAAGAAGTGCCAAGAAAGAATAAGTTTAAATCATGTCATTTTCTGTAACGTGAATTTAAAATTTTTATTAAATTTCATCAAGAATAAATGATATTTCAATTGCTGAGTGTGATTACAACTTTTTTGAGCTTCTCGTCTTATTTAAGAACTGCTATTTTAGTTAAAATATTATTAAAAATAATAGAACCCATAGAAAAATTCTTAGAGGTTGTTTATTCTTTCCCAACCAGAATAAACATTGAATTTTTGTCCCCGCAAAAATCCGATTAAGGTAACTTCAAATTCTCTAGCCAGAGAAACCGCTAAACTACTAGGAGCGGAAACCGCACAGATAATAGGTACTCCAGCGACTGTACACTTTTGTAAAATCTCAAAGCTAGAGCGTCCACTGACCATGACAATGTGATTATGCAAAGGTAAGCGATCGCTCAATAAAGCTGAACCAATAAGTTTATCTAAAGCATTGTGACGTCCAACATCTTCTCGCAAACTTATCAACTGTCCTTGAGTATCGAATAATGCAGCAGCATGTAGACCACCTGTAGCCTTAAATATACCTTGAGCTGCTCTTAGTTGCTCAGGCAGACTGTAGATAATTTCTGGTGTCACTTTTGGTTCTGGAGGTATTGGCGCAACACCCCGCAAACGCAAAGCTTCCAGACTAGCTTTCCCACAAACTCCACAGGCGCTGGAGGTGTAGAAGTGACGTTCCAAAGGCTGTAAATTGGGATGCAAATCTTCTCGTAGTTCTACATTGACAATATTAAAACGTTGCTCGCCATCTACTTCTGTATCTACGCAATAACTCAAACGTTGGATATCTTGTCGGTTGCTAATCACCCCTTCAGTGTAAAGAAAACCAGCAGTCAGTTCAAAATCAGCACCTGGGGTTCGCATCGTGATCGCAACTGTCCGACGTGGAGATGTCAGACGAATTTCTAAAGGTTCTTCTGTAGTGATATAGTCAGAGCGCGATCGCACTTTACCATTTTCCACTACCCAAACTCTAGCTTGAGTTTTACTGCCTTTAGATTGGTTCATGATATTGGTCAATTAGCTTAATATTTATTCCCCATACTCCCCATTTTTCACCACCAAGGCACAAAGACACCAAGAAAATTCGTCTATTAACCAAAGACTGGTAGGAGAAAAATGTGAAAACTGCGGCTATTGTTAAAATTATCATTACATCAGTTGGTTTTTTAGTACTGTTTACTCCGCAACAAGCTCATGCTCAATTGATACCACAACCTTGGGTATCAGTTGGTGGTAAAGATGGTGATGTCACTTATTCTGTAGGTGCAAGGGCTTTGAATTGGGGTGCGGAATTAGGAGTTGGCCCCGATAGTGCCATAGGTGTAGATGTGCTAAAATTTATTGCTTTACCAGTAGTTTCACCGTATGTCGGATTAGGATACTATTCAGAAGATAAAGGACTTGCAGTTTCAGGTGGAGTTCAAGTAGGTGTTGGCGATCATCTTTTCTTGGGTGCTGGTTACAATTCTGTGCGTGGTATCAATGGTCAATTAGGAATTAAATTCTAGATATAGCAATCCTAAATACCAGATCCCCGACTTCGCAGAAGTTGTTGGGGAGCTTGTTATTCAAGATTGATTAAAAACTTCCTTGTTATTTTTGATTCTGGTGTCTAGGAGGGAAGCAAATCAGAAAATATTCACTTTAATTTTAATAGATATTAATCGCTTTTGAGGCAATTTCAGCGATTTGTTGTGATTATCATCACTCAATTTTATACTGTCTTGCTTTACAATTACTTCTTATTTATTTGCTCATTTTTATGCAAACTTGGATGTAATAAAGTAGTAGAATAGAAATGTGTAGAAATTTGCCGGATGGCAATAATACCTAATTGAATGAAGCTAAAGCATTGATGATAATGAAAGCTTTTGAGATTATTAGTTTAGCAGGCATCTCTGTATGGAGCAAGGCTTAAGGTTATTACTGCAATTAGTACTAGAATTTGCGCCTGTAATTGCAAGTTTAGTGCCAAAAAATAATGATGCACGTCCTGATGGAACTAAAAACGATTATCCTGCCAAAATTCAAGAAATTATCCAAACCGTCAACAGTGCGAGTGAAAAGCTGACCTATCTCGGAGGATATGAACAACAAAAGTCAGAGGAACAACAGCTAGCTGTTTACTACCATCAGATGCAGTTAGAAATCGCAACCCAAGAACAAGAAACAGCACTCAAGATTCCAGAGATTAATAAAGTATTTGATAGCTGGCCTTTGCGGTTGTATCCTTCACAGATTTTAGAGTCTGGTACTAGTTACGAACGGAAACCTCTAAAAATTTTCCTAGCACCTCCGAAAGTTGGATTTGATCAGTTTGACCATCGAGAAGAAGAATTCGCTACTGATATCGAGTTAATGGTAGCGGAGGGATTGCGAGATTTTCTGAGTCAATATTATTCTTTACAGAATACGGTCAGACCAACAGAGTTTTTAGCAGGAGCATGGGATAGTAAGCGTTTTCACAGTGAATCTAGTATCAAGGCTCTGTTTGGAATGTTGAAAACAGAGCCGATTTTAATTTTAGAGTCTGAAGCTGATGGAGATTACCTAAATTTTCGGATTGGTTATTGGGGACTAGGACAAGAGCGTTATTACTATAAAACTATATCTCGGATATCTTATAGAGAAATTGTTGAACAGTCGGCAAGAAACCGCGCCTATGAGTGGAAAAGTATCCGAGACGAATTAATAGCACAGGGAGAAAAATTAGAGGAAATTAATTACTTAGGTAAAGATAGCGCCAGTAATTTAGCAATCTTAGAAAAAGAAGAAAAATGGAGAGCTAAGGGAGTTGATGTTAGTAAATTATCCTTACGATATCAAATTAATCATCAAGATTTAGAACAACTTAGCCAAGTATTAATTACCTGTCATTGTTTAGTTGCTGGTTGGATAGCAGATATTTATCACTTGATTCATCATGATGTAACTCCTCTGCTACCAGATGTGCTACCGAGTTTGCTTAAAAGCCAGATTGACTTACAATCACTGCAAGCGATCGCTTCAGGATACAAACAAGTCTATGAAGCTCTAGAAGAAAAACACCGTTACTGGATTCCAGAATTAGCGTTGCAATTAGCTCAGAGTTTATCGCATCTGAGCGATCGCTCTTTAGCGAACGAACAATTAGAATACTCTATTGGCACATGGTTGGAACTGCACCAAGTACCACAACTGCAAGTTAATAATCTAGTTGAGGCGATCCGAAACGCAGCTACCACAGCAGACACACCATATCTCCAAAAACTCAAAGAATATTTTTCAGCAGTTGGTGATAGTCAAAGTATTAACGAAGTCGAAGAAATTTTATATGCGATCGCCGACTTCCAACACCTACGTCAACTGAAAAATGCTTATCTTAGCCACACCTTCACTGGACATACAGGCAAAATTTCATCTGTCGCCATCACTGCGGATAAACAGATTTTAGTCAGTGGAAGTGCAGACAAAACGATTAAAGTCTGGAATTTGCACACTGGAAAAGCAATCCGCACCCTCAAAGATCAATTGGGAGAAATTTCTTCGGTTGCTGTGAGTCCCGATGGTAATTTCCTTGCCGTTGGCAGTTGCGAACATCCCAGAAGTAATGTTAAAGTCTGGCATCTGTCCACCGGTAAACTGCTGCACAAACTTCTGGGACACCAAAAACCAGTGAACTTTGTGGTGATTAGCCCAGATGGAGAAATTTTAGCTAGCGGTAGTAATAAAATCAAGATTTGGAACCTCCACAAAGGCGATCGCATTTGTACTTTATGGCATTCTTCTGCTGTTCACGGTGCTGCGATCAGTCCCGATGGTAAAATCATCGCCAGTGCTAGCAGCGATCAAAAAATTCGCTTGTGGAACTCGCGCACAGGTGAACCACTAAGCACTCTCAACGGCCATAAGGGCGACGTATACTCAGTTACCATCAGTCCAGATGGACAACTTTTGTTTAGCGGTAGTGCTGACAAAACTATCAAAATTTGGGAACTTGAAACTGGGAAGATCCTGCATACCTTCACTGGTCACACAGATGAAGTTAAATCAGTTGCAATTAGTCCAGATGGACAAACTCTATTTAGCGGTAGTGCTGACAAAACCATCAAAATTTGGTGTTTGCAAACCGGAGAACTCCTACAAACTCTCAACGGACATGCAGGATCTGTGAATTCTGTTGCTGTTAGCCCTGATAGCCAATTGATTGTGAGTGGTAGTTCAGATAAAACCATTAAAATCTGGCAGATAAGTTAGTTGTTGGTTGTTATTTAATACTTACCATCTCATCTCCCCCGTATTTCCTCACAAGCGACTAATATGATAGTGCGGCGTTAAGAGGAGTGAGTGATATGAGTCGTCGGTTATTGATAACTGGTGGTGCGGGATTTATTGGGTCGAATTTTGTGCATCACTGGTGTCAAAATTATCCTAGTGATCGGGTGGTAGTTTTAGATGCCTTGACTTATGCAGGAAATATTGCGAACTTTGCAGGGTTGGAGAAGCAAGAGAATTTTCGTTTTGTCCAAGGAAATATATGCGATCGCTCGTTACTTGATCAACTACTAGAAACAGAGAATATTGATACTATTGCCCACTTTGCAGCCGAATCTCATGTTGATCGCTCAATTTTAGGCCCTGGTGCTTTTATCGAAACTAATGTAGTAGGCACATACACTTTACTAGAAGCTTTTCGTCAACACTGGCAAGCAAATTATATACCTCAATCCTACCGTTTTCTGCATGTTTCTAGTGATGAAGTCTACGGTAGTCTGAATCCCAATGACCCGCCTTTTAATGAAACTACTCCCTATGCTCCCAATAGTCCTTATTCTGCATCAAAAGCCGGTAGCGATCATTTAGTTCGTGCTTATCACCATACTTATGGACTACCAACAATTATCACTAATTGCTCTAATAATTACGGCCCCTATCAGTTTCCCGAAAAACTAATTCCCCTGATGTGTATTAATACTTTAATTGGTAAACAATTACCCATATATGGTGATGGTAAAAATGTCCGGGATTGGCTTTATGTAGGGGATCACTGTAGTGCTTTAGATGTGGTAATTCATCGTGGTATACCAGGCGAAACTTACAATATCGGCGGTAATAATGAAGTAGAAAATATACATTTGGTGCAGATGTTATGTCAGCTGATGGATGAATTAGCTCCTAATTTAACTGTGCGTCCGGCAGCGAACTTAATTACTTTTGTCAAAGATAGACTCGGACACGACCGCAGATACGCCATTGATGCAACTAAAATTCAAACTCAGTTAGGTTGGACACCTTCAGTTACTGTTGCAGAAGGTTTGCGTCTAACAGTTGCATGGTATCTCACCCATGAGAACTGGTGGAAACCTCTGTTATCAGAGGAATATCAAACATATTACAACAAGGTTTATGCATAATTTAGGCAACAAATGAAAAATCAACCACCGATGCACACAGATAAACACAGATATAGACGCCCCCCTTGGGGGCTACTTACCCTATGGGAAGCCTTTCAGGGAACAGAAGCCACTACCTGCGGTAGGCGCGTAGCGACTTCTGATATTTCGCTTTTCAGCTTTTTGTTTTCTTGAAACTTGAACTTTGGGAGTTGACATTTGTAAAATTTTCTCCAGCAACCAAGGAGCAAAACGCTGACACCAAACTGCTAGATAGCTTTGCCATCCAACCAAAATTTCCGACGAGTCTTTTTGTAATCCGCATACAAATGCTTGAGCTACTCGTTCGGGAGTCATCGGCATTATCCACCGAAATAACTCTAAATCGCGCACCATGTCGGTATCTGTCAGAGTTGGTAGTAATGCTATAACTCGGACTTTATATTGAGCAAGTTCGGAGCGTAAAGCTTGAGTAAAACCTAACAGTGCAAACTTAGTAGCTGAGTAAGTCGCCATCGTCGGCGCAGCGACTTTCCCCATCAAGCTGGAGACATTAACTATTGTCCCTTCTTCTCGATTTGCCATACGTCTGGCCATCATATGAGTCAGGGTATAAGTCCCCAATAAATTCAGAGAAAGTTCCTCTTGAACTTGGGGTAATTTCGATTGCAAAAATGAGTTTTGGTGGGCTACACCTGCACAATTTACCAGCAAGTGAATCGGGCCGTAACTACGCCAAAGTTGGGCAACAGCAACATTTACAAAGGTTGGTTTCGTTAAATCTAATGCCATGATTGTGGCTTCTGCACCTATTGCTTCGATTTCTTGAGCAACCTCTGCCAACTTTTGGCGATCGCGTGCCACTAAAATCAACCGTTTCATGCCTTTTTGCGCTAATTCCAGAGCAATGGCACGTCCAATACCACGGGAAGCTCCAGTAACTAGAGCTACCTTACCTTGAATATTCATTGATTTGAACCTCCAAATTCTAGTCTTACCGCACCTTCACCACACCATAGGAGTACTTCACAACTTTTCTACATCACGGTATAGGTAAGACAAATTAATTCTTGAATCGCACTAAAAATCCAAAGCCGAAAATCAACTATTTACGCGATCGGCAAAATGGATGTGACTCATAGTTTACTCCTGTTATTGTTAATAGGATTACCAGTCTTGCTGCCAACACACACTCTAACAATTACCTCTAGAACTGGCAATCTTTTTGGATAAGAATTTCTAAATATTTCTTAACATGAAAATAATTTTCAGGGATTATATATAGAATGACTAATATTTTTTGTAAGTTTAATCAAAGATAAAAAGGTCTAATATCGACTATTTTTACTGATTAATATCTAAATATTAAACTTTCCAGTATTTTTGACAAAAAACTCAAATTTGTCTGATTTTTTTATAAAAAGAGATGATCAACAAGATCCCCGACTTCTTGTAGACACCCATAGGGTGGCTTCTCGGAGGGTAGAAATCGGGGATGTTGCTCTCTCAATTTTTACAACTCATACTCTCATAAATCAAACAGAACACAATACTGCTCGGATAAGACAAATCGATTGACATTTAAACCCTGTAGAGACGCGAAATTCCGCGTCTCTACTTAGATTTTTCAGAAATAAATCCTGACAACGATTCCATCTAAATTTAAGATCCAACCAATCCTACAGGACAAGCTACATTTGTTCCTCCTAAACCGCAATAACCACCAGGGTTTTTACTCAAGTATTGCTGATGGTAGTCTTCAGCGTAGTAAAATTCTGGTGCATTGAGGATTTCTGTAGTAATTTGGCCGTAACCTGCGCTACTGAGGGCTTTTTGATAGGCATCCCGCGCAGTTTCAGCTAGCTTTTTTTGTTCCTCAGAATATACATAAATCCCAGAGCGATACTGTGTACCGACATCATTACCTTGACGCATTCCTTGGGTGGGATCATGGTTTTCCCAAAATGTTTTGAGTAAATCGGTGTAACTAATCATTTTGGGATCATAAACAACCAACACTACTTCGTTGTGACCAGTCATGCCGCTACAAACTTCTTTATAGGTGGGGTTGGGAGTGATGCCAGCAGCGTAACCAACTGCGGTAGTATAAACACCAGGAAGTTGCCAGAACTTACGTTCTGCACCCCAAAAACATCCCATACCAAAAATTACCATTTCCATGTCTTCTGGAAATGGAGGCTGGATAGGATGACCTAAGACATCGTGACGGTTATTTACTTGCATCAATTCTGCCCGTCCTGGTAAAGCATCCTGATGACTAGGCAAGGTTAATTTTTTACCAAATCCAAATAGCACCATTGATTTTTACTCTAGATTATGTGAGAAATATTTTTACTTTATTTAATATTTTAAAGATTGTAGCGATCGCTTGCATGATGTCTGAACCTTTTTAGTCAAGGGTCAATTGTCAAGGGTCATGAGTTTTTTCAAACCTATACTCCCCACACTCACCACTCAGTAGCGGATTCCGGTAAACTGAGTCTTGGTTTATTGCATTGTGAGTTGGCATGGAAATCGGACAAAAAGTAAAGGTTTTTCGTTTGCGCGATCGCGTACCTGCTTCTATTGTTAAAAGATTAGGGCAAATCGGTATCATTGAAGGTTACAAAATGACCGATGCTAGCGGTGTCGGCATTGTAGTCAAATTTGATGATAATTTTGCCACCTGGTTTTTTGAAGATGAACTCAAAATAGTATAGTAAGCGATCGGCGAAGTGTCTTCTGATTGCTGAACTTCAGAAGGAAGCTACTCAAATCAGCCGAATGCTAAGTTGGAGTTGAAAAAATCGGCGGTAAAAATAGGAATCAAGTAATGGCCCTGATATTGACATTTTTGGGCAAAAGCGGTAGTGCTAGGACAAAAGTAGCGATCGCTGCTGCCAAACAATTGGCAAGCCAAGGAAAACGCGTACTCTTAGCTGGAAGTGCAGAACCAGCGTTGCAAATTTTATTGGGTGTTCCTATTGGTTCTAACCCCGAAGAAATTGCTGCAAATTTGCACGTGGTTCAGTTTCAAACTTCTGTACTACTAGAACGTAGTTGGGAAGATGTGGAAAAACTGGAAGCGCAATATATCAAAACGCCTATCCTCAAAGAGGTTTATGGTCAAGAACTACCCGTCTTACCGGGGATGGATAGCGCCCTTGTCCTGAATGCTATCCGCGAGTACTACGAAAGCGGCAAATATGACGCGATCGTCTACGATGGCAATGGCGATACCTCGACTTTGCGAATGTTCGGGATGCCAGAATCTCTGAGTTGGTACGTACGGCGATTCCAGAAATTGTTCATCAATTCCGATCTCGGTAAAGCAATTTCCGAATCGCCCTTGATTCAACCGCTAATTAGTTCTTTTTTCAATATCAACTGGACTTCGGATAACTTTGGCCAACCTACTAACCAAGTCAACAACTTTTTAGACAAAGGTAGGGTTGCCCTTGCTGACCCCAGGCAAGTTGCTGCTTTCTTGGTGACAACCAATGACCCTGTTGAAGTTGCTTCTGTGCGCTATCTTTGGGGTAGCGCCCAACAAGTGGGTTTAACCGTAGGCGGCATTATCATTGTATCTAATGACATAAGTAATCAATTTTCCGAACAATTCACTCCCCTAAATGTGAACTTAGTTCCAGATGTTAAAACAGAGGACTGGCAAGCACTAATAGATACCCTACCCAACTTTGTAGAACAAGCTATACAGGCTCCCAAACCTATTGAAATTAACATCCAAGAACGCAAAGTAAGCTTATTTTTGCCGGGATTTGACAAAAAACAGGTCAAACTTACCCAATACGGCCCAGAGGTGACAATTGAAGCCGGAGATCAAAGGCGAAATATTTCTCTACCTCCTGCCTTAACTGGTAAATCTGTTACTGGTGCTAAGTTCCAAAATAATTATTTGATCATCTCGTTTTAGGGAAGAAGTAGTGGGTAATCGGTAAATTACCAATTACCAATTACCAATTACCAATTACCAATTTACAAGTACAGCTTATGTCTGATTCAACTCCCATTACTTCTGATTCCAGTACACCCACAGAACAAGCAAACGCTACTGTTGACCGCAGTGCTAAAACCAGGCAACTCTTGGGTATGAAAGGTGCTGCGCCCGGAGAAAGTTCGATTTGGAAAATCCGCCTGCAACTGATGAAGCCAATCACTTGGATTCCTCTGATGTGGGGTGTAATCTGTGGTGCGGCTTCTTCTGGTGAATATACCTGGACACTCGAAAATGTCTTAAAAACAGTAGTTTGTATGTTGCTATCAGGCCCATTGATGGCAGGTTACGTGCAAATCATGAACGATTTCTATGATCGCGAAATTGATGCCATCAACGAACCCTACCGCCCCATTCCCTCTGGAGCTATTTCTATACCCCAGGTAATTACGCAAATCTGGGTACTACTTATTGCTGGTATTGCTCTCGCATTTGCCCTCGATAAATGGGCTGGAAATGAATTTCCCACAATTACAACGATCGCCATCATCGGTTCTTTTATCGGCTACATCTATTCTGCTCCACCTCTAAAGTTAAAACAAAACGGTTGGTTGGGTAGCTATGCTTTAGGTGCAAGTTATATTACCTTTCCTTGGTGTACTGGTCATGCTTTATTTGGCGAACTCAACTGGAAAATAGTTGTTCTTACCATGATTTACAGTTTGGCTGGGCTAGGTATTGGTATCATTAATGACTTCAAAAGTGTAGAAGGCGATCGCCAACTCGGATTACAATCACTCCCTGTCATGTTTGGTGTCACCACCGCAGCTTGGATTTGTGTCGCCATGATTGATGTCTTCCAGATTGCGATCGCTGGCTATTTAGTCTACATCCACGAGAATTTGTATGCAGCAATTCTGGCATTGTTAATCATCCCGCAAATTACTTTCCAAGATATGTATTTTCTGCGTGATCCTCTAACTAATGATGTCAAATATCAAGCCAGCGCCCAACCTTTCCTCGTCTTAGGAATGCTTGTGGCTGGTTTAGCAATTGGTCACGCTGGTATCTAGTAAACTGTTAAGAGTTATCAGTTTTTGATAACTCTTAACTGATAACTTGCTAATAAATATAGGACTTACGCAATAACTCTCCCAAACTCTTATTTCTACGTGTCCTACTAGGTCATCAAGTTTGAATTGAGGGATAAGAAAGTTCGTAGTAAGGACTTTAGTCCTTATTTTCTAAGCACTAAGCGTGCTTACTACAAACCCTCGAAACTAGCTTGACAGACCACTACCCTAGCGGGTAGACACGTAGACAGACGAAGTCCGGCTTCTTGTAGAGTAGTGGCTTCTGTTCGGTGAAAGGGTTCGGTGCAGGGTAAGTAGCCGCTGACGCGTCTATGTGATACCCTCCACCGAAACCACTTCGTGTCTACGTTTTTTCATGATTTTGCATAGTTTTTGGTAAAAAATATTTGTTGGTATTGCAGATTTCGTTTTCAGTAGTTTGTAGTAAGTATTAAAGTCCTTTAACGGACTAAATTCCCACTAAACAGTCGGTTGAACCGACTTTTGCTATTAGCCTCAGAATTAATTCACCAGAAGGGCTGGATGACAATCAAATAGCCCTGTAAAGTCCTCACTACAAACTTAATTTTTCAGCAGTGACTTCTTCTTGCTTGGATTGATTTTGCAGCCAACCATATAGTCTATTTAAGGCATTAACATATGCCTGTGCTGATGCCACAATAATATCCGTATTTGCCGCATGACCGGAGAAAACTCTATCTTCATATCGTAGACGAATAGTTACTTCTCCTATGGCGTCTATTCCAGCAGTGACTGACTGCACAGAAAATTCGATCAATTGGTTAGGTACATTAACGACACGGTTAATAGCCTTATAAACCGCATCCACAGGGCCTGTACCAATCGCAGCATCAATTAATTCTTCACCTTCTGGGTTACGTAGGGTGACTGTGGCTGTGGGTTTAGCGTTGCTACCACAGGAAACTTGCACTAAGTCTAACTTAAACAGGTCTGGAGCTTGTTGAATTTCATCATTAACAATAGCTTCCAAATCCCAATCTGTTATTTCTTTCTTTTTATCTGCTACTTCTTTGAATCTGACGAATGCTTTGTTTAATTCTGTTTCTGTTGCTTCATAACCTAATTCTCGCAAGCGTGTGCGGAAAGCATTTCTACCAGAATGTTTACCCAAGACAATTTGATTTTCTGTCAAACCAATTGATTGAGCATCCATAATTTCATAGGTTAGCTTGTTTTTCAGCACACCATCTTGATGAATTCCTGACTCGTGAGCAAAGGCATTTGCACCAACAATTGCTTTGTTTGGCTGCACCAGCATTCCTGTTAAATTAGAAACCATGCGCGAGGTTCTATAAATCTGCTTGGTGTCGATACTTGTTAGCGATTCTTCAGATTCTACTGGACGTCCTAAGAAGGAATTAAAATATTGTCGCCGCACATGTAATGCCATTACTAATTCTTCTAGTGCTGCGTTTCCAGCTCTTTCTCCAATTCCATTAATGGTACATTCTAACTGTCTAGCGCCATTTTTTACTGCTTCTAAGAAGTTGGCTACAGCTAAACCTAAATCATTGTGTCCGTGAACAGAAATAATTGCTTTATCAATATTAGAAACATTTTCTTTAATTCCTTTAATTAATGCTCCAAATTCACTTGGAGTTGTGTAACCAACGGTATCAGGAATATTAACTGTTGTCGCACCAGCTGTGATTACTCTTTCTAAAACTTCGTAGAGAAATTCTGGATCGGAACGTCCTGCATCTTCCGGAGAAAATTCGATATCCTCAGCAAAGCTTTTCGCATAAGCAACCATTTCTTCAGCGATATGTAATACCTCTTGCCTAGTTTTTTTCAGCTTGTATTTGAGGTGAATATCAGAAGTAGCTAAAAAAGTATGAATTCTCTTTTTTGCAGCTGGTTGAATGGCTTGGGCGGCTGCTTTAATATCCTCTTGTTTTGCTCTTGCCAAACTACAAATTACAGGCCCATTTTCTGTCCCCACAATTTGAGATATTTTATTAACTGCTTCAAAATCTCCAGGACTTGCAAAGGCAAAACCAGCCTCAATTATATCTACACCTAGACGCGCTAATTGCTTGGCAATAGTGAGTTTTTCATCAATATTTAAAGTTGCACCCGGACATTGTTCGCCATCTCTAAGAGTGGTGTCAAAAATAATAATTTTTTCTGTTTGATTATTCATTAGCTGCTAGTTGTTTAGAGTTTACTTGCTGATTAAAATACCTGAAAACTTAATTTTTTTGCTTTTATAATGTGTCAATAAATATCAAATTTACAATGCATCAACTTTTTCGATTTGGTCACGAATATCATTTAAATCTATATATCTGTCCGTAGCATTACGTAGTTCTCTCGCAATCATCCCCTCTGTTGATACAACTGTTATATGAGTATTTTTGGAACGTAATAATTCAATTGCTCTTTCAAAATCTCCATCTCCACTAAATAAAACTACTCGATCATATTGGTCTACTGTGTTAAACATATCTACAACTATTTCTATATCTAAATTAGCTTTTTGTGAATAACGACCAGAAGAATCATCATAATATTCTTTGAGAACTTTAGTTCTAACTGTATATCCTAGACTAATGAGAGCATCTCTGAAACCTCGCTGATCTTGTTGATCTTTTAAACCAGTGTACCAGAATGCATTGATTAAGGTTGTGTCTGGCTGCTCATGTCTGAAGTATTCTAAGACTCGCCTTGGATCAAAAAACCAGCCATTTTTTTGTTGAGCATAGAACATATTATTTCCGTCTACAAAAATAGACAGACGATTCATAGAGGAACCCATAATAAAGTTACACCTAAGAAGATAGATAAAGTAGAATTTAGATTGAACAATAGATTATAGCAATTATAAAATCACAAATTTGCTATTATCTATAAATTATAATGTCATATATAAGTTATATTTAACCCCTCTTAAAGTATAAAATTGCTGGAAACATAGTTATTAACGTTAACCGAGTGCTTAACATTTTTCACACTTGGCGCTGTTAATTGCACCCTATAGCCAAAATCTACCAATAAAATTGACTTAAGTAGCAGCTTATAATGACTGTATATCAATTAAGTTTACCCCTAAAATGGTGTAATCTAGGCTGAGTGTAAGGTTGAGGTTGAGAATATTTCGTTGGACAGAGCAAGGACTGCATACAATACGAGATTACTTTTCAGTCAAGCCTTTAAACTGAGAATACTTCTTCGGCTAGAGCAAGGATTTTTCTGTTAGACACAGCTAATATAGTCGGTTGGGGATCAACTTCTGTGGAACTGTATCCCTTAGAAGGAATAGCCGCTTAATCTATAGCAGTAATATTTCTTTGCGACCCATGTCTTATTGGAAAAATAACTCTAAAAGGCTAAGTTAAGTCAAAATTCGGGTATTGTCTAGCTAATATGTCAAACATTTTCGTATTCACTACTAATGCAACTTTGGTAATAAATAAAGGTTAGTTTACAAATGTATAAGATTTTCATTTAAGCTAGATTTTAAGTTTATTGTTCTAAAAGAGTGTGTAAATAAATAAAATCACAGTAAATCAATGAGCAAGAGGATATGGCAGAAGAACCTATATATACATTAGCTAAAAAATATGTCTCAGCTGCCAATGAAACCTCAAGTAAATCAACAAAAGCAAGTTTAACAACATCAGTACGTCAGACAAAGCTGATGGCGCGTTTAGGTAATTTACTTGCTGGTAGTTGGGCTGTCGGAGCAGCACTGCTGAGTGCTTACAGTTTTGGGTGGGTAGAATTACTAGAAAATCAAGCAAGTTCTGTTTTTTTTATTCTCCGAGGCTCCGTAGTCCCAACGGAAGACATTGTAATTTTGGCAATTGACGAACAATCGATATCAGTTCCAGGACAATATTACAAAACAGATCCGCAAACCTATGCTTACTTAGAGCCACTACAAGTTTTTCCCTATCGACGTGTAGCATATGCCCAAGTAATCGAAAAGCTAGTGCAAGCAGGGGCGCGTCATGTAGCCGTAGATTTATTATTTGATTTACCAAGTAATAATCAAAACGATCGCAAATTGCAGGCTGTTTTGCAGCGCTATGGAAGCAAAGTATCCTTAGCCGCAATTTACGAAAATTCCGAAACTCATCAAGGCGTTTTTTGGCAACTAACCCAACCTCACCAGATGTTTCGTAAAGGTTCGGTGTCAATTGGGTCGGTGAATTTTCCCAAAGAGGTAGATGATAAAATACACCGTTTAGCTAGCGAGTTTCCTAAGTTATTAGAGGTGCAAGATGGTTTTGTCCCTACAGATAAAATTCCCTCTTTTGACGAAGCAGTTTTAAGAGCAGCCCAAATTAATTATCCCCGACCAAAAGGCGATCGCATATATTTTTCTGGCAGTGCGGGTACATTTGAGACGTATCCATTTTGGCACGTACTCGATCCAGAAAATTGGAACACTTATTTACAACAAGGAAAGGTATTCAAAGACAAAATAGTCCTGATTGGAGTCACATCCAAAGCGGCAAAAGATTATTATTTAGTACCAGCAGCTTCTAGTTGGTTGTATCCAGAATCCATGTCAGGAGTGGAAATTCATGCCAATGCGATCGCAACTTTGATGGAAGGAAAAAGCATCGCCCAAGCAATAAAAACATCACCTTTACGTGGTTTATTTGTATTTAGTTTAGTGGGCATATGTGCAGTAGTTATTGCTAAAACAAAGCATGTAGTCAAAAGATTTATCTATAGTGTAATTCTGGCTATTAGTTGGGGCGGAATTAGTTATGTATTATTCATCTATGGTCAGTTAATTGTCCCTGCTGCTATTCCGATGATTGCGATCGCTGCGATTGGATTATCTTATTTGGCAACAGAAGCAGCGAAAGAAGTCTTCAGAAAACATCAATTATTAGTTATTTTTAATAAATACAAATCTTCTCCCGTTGTCCAAGAAATTATTAGTCAACAAGATGATTTGCAAGACCTACTCCAAGAACTAGACATAGCGTTATCAGGAAAAATTTTGAGCGGACGTTATAAAATTGTCAAAGTACTTGGTGCAGGAGGATTCAGCGAAACCTACATAGCTGAAGATATCCAACTACCAGGTAATCCTTTATGTGTTGTCAAGCAACTAAAACCAGCTACTCATAAACCCGAACAATTAGCAGTTGCTAGACGACTATTTAATGCAGAAGCTCAAACATTGCAAAAATTGGGAACATACAACCAAATACCCCAACTTCTAGCTTATTTTGAACAAGAAGAAGAATTTTATTTAATTCAAGAATACATTGATGGTCATGCTCTAAGTCAAGAAATGCCACCAGGTAAACAACTTGCAGAAGCCGAAGTTATAGAGATTTTGCGGGAATTATTGCAAATATTGATATTTATCCATCAAAATGGTGTGATTCACCGAGATATCAAACCCAGCAATATTATCCGCCGAAGATCAGATAACAAGCTGATACTTATTGACTTTGGTGCTGTTAAAGAAGTAACCACACAAATTTTGGGTAGTCAAGAACAAACCGCCTTTACAATTGGCATTGGTACTAAGGGTTATGCACCCACTGAGCAATGTTTTGGGCGTCCGCAATATAATAGTGACATTTATGCAATTGGTATGATTGCGATTAAAGGGCTAACCGGTATCCCTCCTCACGAACTGCAAAAAGATGCTGATGGTGAATTGCAATGGATGCACAGAGCAAATGTTAGTCCTGCTTTGGCTGAAATTATTTCTAAAATGATGCAGGAAGACTTTCAACAGCGTTATCAGTCTGCATCAGAACCAATACAAGCACTCAATGCTTTAATTAGTCGTGAAAACACATATTATTTACCGAACGATAACTCATTGTTGAATTCCCTTTCTTTGAAAGAATCAGACATTCTTACTACACCTTGGTTCGACGAATCTCTAGAAGATACTTTAGTACAAGAAAAATTAGTACAAGAAAAAAGACAAAAAGAAGGGACAACAGATTAACGCTGACGAAGTAGAGACGCGAAATTTCGCGTCTCTACTGAAACCGTATTGGGCTATGGGTTTGTGTTCGCCCCTGTAGAGTTTGATGGTTCTGGGTTTGTGTTCACCTCAGTCGAGTTTGATGGTTCTGGGTTTGTGTTCACCTCAGTCGAGTTTGATGGTTCTGGGTTTGTGTTCACCTCAGTCGAGTTTGATGTTTCTGGTTTTGTGTTCACCTCAGTCGAGTTTGATGTTTCTGGTTTTGTGTTCACCTCAGTCGAGTTTGATGGTTCTGTGGTTGTGTTCACCTCAGTCGAGTTTGATGGTTCTGTGGTTGTGTTCGACCCAGTCGAATTTGATGGTTCTGGGTTTGTGTTCACCTCAGTCGAGTTTGATGGTTCTGTGGTTGTGTTCGACCCAGTCGAGTTTGATGTTTCTGGTTTTGTGTTCACCTCAGTCGAGTTTGATGGTTCTGTGGTTGTGTTCACCTCAGTCGAGTTTGATGGGGGTGTAGATGTATCTGATTTCGGTTTGTCAGTTATGTTTGGTGTAGTGGAATCAGGAGCAGGTGGTGGATCGTCTACTTTTTTTTGATCACTTATGTTTTGATTATTGGAATTATTATCGGAATTAGTAGTGTTATTTGTTGACTGTGTACTAGTTTGTTGGTTATTACTATCCTTCTGTTGTGTCGTGTTTGTCCCGTTTTGTCCGGATGTGCGAGAGGAGTTTGTAGAAGTTGTTGTGCTATTTGTGTTATTAGAAGTATCTGAAATAGTAGGGGTTAGCTTTATGAAAGATGGATTTTCTATAACTTTTTGACCAGTAACTGGTTGTTGAGAACTCACAGCTTCGGCCGTTTCAGCTTGAACTTTAGCGATCGCCGGGTCTGGATTTGATTGTTCCTGTTGAGGTAGATCCAATCCCCGTACTATATCGCTAGTTTCATAAAAAGTTCTCAGGTCAAAATCGTACAACCCTTGAAATTGACCTTTAACTACAACAAGCATTTGGCCTGCTTTTAGTTCCCGACCCTGGGAACCATCTTTATTGAAGACTTCAATACCGCTATTTGTTAATGCTGCTACAACTGTAGTATCTTTTTTTTCATCGTAGCGGATAAATAATGCTGAACCGCGAATTGCTGCTGCTGCATTTGGTGTGTTTACCCGTGTTCGTCCCTGTCCTGGTGGGATCAATAGCAACACAGTACCATTGGTCAAGCGAAAATTCCGTGTCTTCGGTAGAAACCTAAATATTGCTTGCTCTCCAACTCTTGCTAAAGAACCATCATTAAAACGCAATTCTGCTAGAGAGGCTCTACCAGTGGACAGCCCGTCCCCCGGTATAATAGCATCTGACTTACGTGCTCGACGCTTAGGTTGCTTGTAGGGGATGATCTGTACAACATTATGAAGATTTTGGATCACAGCCCTAGTTAGAGGTGTCGCAGCAGTAGCCTGTTCTGGCAAAGGTAACACCGCAGTTCCCCAGCAGCCAGCCACCAAGAATGGGAGTAATTTACGAAACATTGTTTGGAGCCTCGGTAATTTAACTTATGCCAAAGCAGTATAAAATAAGCTTTCACATTAAGACTTTAGGGTTCTTAATTATTCTTCATATAGCAATATTCTCCTATAATTTTTTGTTGGAATACATTTAATTGTTCATATAGATAAAAACATGCAAATTGACTATTACTAAAATTATTTAAATATTATCAGAAAATTTTCACTGCTATAGCTATAGCCAGGTAAATTAGGACGTAGATTCCAATATTCTTCATTTGGTTATACCCATTTCAATGTCCTAATAAAAACGGCTACAGCTATAAGATCACTGGACGTGGATTATATCATTAATTTGGAAATAATGAATAAAGCAAATCATCATTTACAATGACAGAAGTCATTCAAAATATAAAATATTCATGTTATATTACCAATTTCAAATTAGCAGATAATTTGGTTACGAGACGGGTTACATTTTAAAAATAAAACCTTTTCTCTTAACTCTTTACCCTTTTCCCACCTGTCAATGTTCTTAGACTCAATACTAGTACTCGACCATATGAACTATGCTGGTGCTGGGTTCGTAGTGAGCGCAGGGTAGCGCTCATAGAGGACTAAAGTCCTCACTACAAACCCTTCAAAGTTGCTGTGACGAATTACTAGACAGGAACTTCTAAAGAAGATTATGGCTCTTAATTTTTAGAAAACAGATTTTAGTATGCAACCCAAGGGCTGGAAAATTTTTTTGGTCAAGGTTTTTTTGGCCTCTAGTGGCGTCAACTGGTATTTCATTAGTGTTGATGCGGTAGGAGCTGCAAATTCAAGTTCGAGTAACTTTGGAGACACTTTAGGTGCAAAAGCGCCATCTTTACCAGTTGATCAAATTACGAATCAACGAAATCATCAGTTACGACCAGAAAGCTTAAGTTCAAAATCAAAGCTTTTATGGTCATTAAGCTTGATAGACAGGGTAGATGTCTCAACCAACGATGTAGTCCCTGAAAAAGAGGAAAATGTTCCTGTGTTTTCAACTGATTCTATCTTTTATACAGGTGACTCATCAAAATTATACTCCCAGACTACGCAAAAATTACCTCGTCTGCAACCAGAGTCTACACCAAAAAATGCTCCTGAGCAGATTGATCAGCCTAGTGAAATACCACAATTAGAAACACAGCCAACCTATGCTCCCAAACCCTCCTCTACACAAGTAGAACAAGATTTGGGAACACCAGAGACAGAAAGGGAAAAAAGGCTGCAAAGATTGAGACAGCACCTCAAAGGTAACTATCTACCATCAGCAGAATCAAATTCACCACAATCAAGTATTGATGAAGAACTCGGTAAACTGAAACTACGAGAAGTAACACCGAACCCAGAACAACCACAACTTCCATCTATAAAACAACCACCAAATCAATTTAAACCTGTAGGCTATTTGCTGGCTCGTGTTGGCTATTTCTATAGCAGTAATATTTTTTCATCAGCAGTTGTTCCAATTGAAGATAGCTTAATTTATTCTGGACTAACACTTGGATCTGTTTCTTTTCCTTTGGGAAAAAAAACTTCTATCAATGGATCTGTTGATGGTTACTTAATTCGTTACTTAGACCAATCAAAATATAACTACAATCAGTTGAGATTCAATCTGAATCTTCAGCAGAGATTTACGCCGCGAATGTATGGTGAAATTGGTTGGAGTAATCAACAGCTTTTCTATGCTAGAGATCATAGTAACTTTGATGATGGCGATCGCTTTTTGGGTGAGAATGTTCTGCGGCTAGCTTTGGGACGGCGAGATATGTTATCAAAAAAACTAGCACTAGATAGCTTTTATGAATTTCGTTTTAGTCTCACCGACCCGCCAGAAGATCGTAACCGAATAATTAATTTTTTCTGGCTTTCTCTGAGTTATTATCTACGCAAGTCTCTCCAAGCTGGTGTTGACTATCAATTTAGTTTATCCAATTTTACAGAATACGAACGAAAAGACTTATACAATCGATTGTTTGGTCGTTTAAATTATGGAATATCTAAAAATACTAATGTTAGTGTACAAGCTGGCTTTGCATTAGGTAAGTCTAGCGAAAGCAATATAGATTTTGATGGTTGGTTTTTGGGTATTAACTATAATTTGGAATTGGGCCGATTTTGAAAATAGTCAATTATCAAAAGTCAATTGTCAAAAGTTCAATATTTTGTACATTGATCCTTGACCATTGACCCTTGACTAATAACTAATCCAATCACTCCAACTACCTGCGTAAAGCTTACCCGTGTGAATCCCGGCTAATTCTAAAGATAGTAAATTTACACAAGCAGTAACGCCAGAACCGCAATAAACTATAATTTCCTCCGCTTGCTTTAGCTGTAACCAACGGTGAATTTGTTCTTGTGATGGAAGTAAATAACCTTTGCTGTCGGTAACTTCTAACCAAGGATAGTTAACTGCACCAGGAATATGACCAGCTATTTTATCGATGGATTCACGAATACCGAGGTAGCGATCGCTTTCTCGTGAATCTACCAAAGCTACTCCAGGTAAATCTTTACGATTGATTACCATTTGACGATCCACTACCATTTGTGTTTGCATTGCATAGGCAAAATTACCTTTTTGCTCAGGTTTAGAGATGATATCTGTAATAGGGTAGTTGGCTCTTCCCCACTCGCTAAAACCACCATCTAGAATAGCCACTTGTTCATGACCAAGATAGCGCAATAACCACCACAATCGCGACGCAAAAGCAAGGTGAGAATCATCGTAAGCTACAACTAAAGTTTCTTGGAAATTTACTCCGATGGTCGATAATTTGTCAGCTAATTCATCAGGATTAGGTAAAGGATGTCTTCCCCCATGTTTTTCTACAGGACTAGAAAGATCCTGATTGAGGTCTAGGTAGTAAGCACCTTGAATGTGACTGGTTTGGTACTGCTGTTTTCCCAGTTGTGGATCGGCAAGAGAAAAGCGACAATCCACTATTACGACTTGTGGATCTTCGAGATGTTCTAGCAACCATTCACGAGAAACGATAATTTTAGTCATTGGGATCGGGGATCGAGGGGACAAGAGGGAATACTTAACAACCAACAATCAACAACCAACAACTAACCACTAACTAAAATAATGTCAGAATTAGATGACTTTACACCAGAAGTTACGGCAGATGGTTCTTTCACTTTCTTTTCTCAAGAATTTGGTGAGTCTTTTCATAGTCATTATGGAGCCAAGCAAGAGAGTTTTTTAAAGTTTGTTGAACCTACTCAACTAGCTGTCAAAGCTAAGTGTAAACCTGTGCTGCGGCTGTTGGATGTTTGCTATGGGTTAGGATATAACACAGCTGCCGCTTTGCAAATAATTTGGTCTGTTAATCCTGATTGTGATGTAGAAGTAATTGGTTTAGAAATAAATACTGCTGTACCCCAAACTGCGATCGCTCATCAATTATATGAAAACTGGAATTATAAGTATATTAATATACTTAGCAAGTTAGCTTATGAGCAAAAAATACAAACAAATCATCTCAAAGCCAGCTTACTCATCGGTGACGCCAGAAACACTATTCAACAAGTGTACACATCCGGTTTCCAAGCTGATGCTATTTTTCTTGACCCCTTTTCACCACCTCAATGTCCGCAATTGTGGACTGTTGAATTTATTCAATGGCTGGCTTTGTGTTTGCAAAGTGATGGCATCTTAGCTACATACTCTTGTGCTGCGGCTGTACGTACAGCACTTTTAGCAGCTGGATTACAAATAGGTTCGACTCCACCAGTCGGGAGGCGATCGCCTGGTACTGTTGCAGCCCATAAAGAGGACACGGGGACACGGGGACGCCACCACACGGTGAATCAAGAGGAAGTGCTGACACGGGGACGCGGTGACACGGAGAGTATAGTTGATAGATTCTCCATATCACCGCATCTATTAGTTTCCAAGTCTTTACCACTCCTCTCACAGGCAGAAATAGAACATTTACAGACTCGAGCTGCTATTCCTTATCGCGATCCTCAATTAACAGACTCTACCGAACTTATACTTAGGCAACGACAACAAGAACAACAAGCTTCTTCGTTTGAACCAACATCTCGTTGGCGAAAACGTTGGCAGTCAGAGAGAACAAATACATGTGTTAAATGACACACGGATATATTAACGGTGCTATGGGAAAAAAATAGGTTTTGACCAAATGTAAGAATTTTTACTTTTCAGTTAGTGTAGACTTTTGCAATAATCAATAACAGTTATGAGTTTTGTAACTCAAATCACTGACAACCTAAGTAAGTAATCACTGCTAGTTCGTGGTTGCTGTAGTTTTATTATTCCCATTAGCTAAGTTTGAAAAGTTCTCGGCGAATATAATTCGCTACTACACAAGCACGACGCGTAGCGCATCGGTGAAGGGAAGTCCACCTCCGTGGACTAACACAAAATCAACCTGGATTTCTCACGCTTTGAGAAATCCAGGGAGTGTGGGGAGAGAGGGAAGACATAGGGGAATATGGGATACAAAATCCTCCCACACTTCCCACACTTCCCACACTCCCCACACTTCCCACACTCCCCACACTCCCCACAATGAGTGTGAGAAATCCGGGATCAAGGGTTTGTTAACCTGCAAAGACAGGTAAAGTCTCGTATAGCCGCGATTTATAATCGCCAGGATACATGAAAACAGACTTTTCAAACACCCTCTAAGCAAGTCGGCTGTTTAATTTTGAAATAAAGGTCAACTAAAATGAAATTATTTGCTTCTACCATGTCAAGAAATATCTGTAAAAAGCCTGATTTAACATTTGCACGAATTGAAAATGCTGAAATGACAAGCAGGAAATATTGGCAGCAATATTTCATTTTTATGAAATAAAATAAAAATCAACAAATAATCCTAGCAATTACAAAAAATACACTGCTAACTTAAGTAAAGTAAATCAAGCATATAAAAATGCAGACTTAAAGACACTCAAATACTACACTGGTTTTTGAAGAGTCATTTTGTTAACTGATTTTGAAAATTGGAGTTCCTTTGTGATTCCATGGACATCCAAGATTGCAATCTCTACCGAAGAAATAGTTAGTGGTTTAAACCACCTAAACAATGTGAATAATATAGGCTCTAATTATGCTGTAGCATTACCAAACCCAGACAATTATTCTTGGGAGTTATCTAAACAAAACCTCAACATTGAACAGACAGAAACCTTGTCCACTTGTTGGAGCAAAACTTGTGTTAATGTCGGTGACGATGCACTGGAATCTAAAATACAACCAGTCAAAGGGTCTAAAGTGAATGGTTTTGATTCAGATGCTCCAAAAGTCTTGGTGGTAGATGACCATGCAGCAAGTCGCATGACTGCTGTTGCCCTGTTGGCCATGGAAGGCTATGAAGTAATCGAAGCAGATAGTGGTTCTAGCGCCGTTGATTTGGTAACTCAAAACCAACCGGATTTAATTTTGCTAGATGTAATGATGCCAGGTATTGATGGGTTTGAAGTATGCCAATTACTCAAGCATGATGAGGATACACGACTCATACCAATCATTTTTGTCACAGCTTTAAATGATCGGCGATCGCGTATTCGGGGTATAGAAGCCGGCGCAGATGATTTTTTGAGTAAGCCTTTTGACCGTGTAGAGTTAGCAGCACGTGTCAAGTCATTGGTGAGACAAAAGCGTTTGAATGAAGATTTAGACCATGCTGAACAAGTTTTGTTTTCTATAGCTAGGTCAATTGAAAGTCGCGATCCCAATACTGGAGATCATTGTGAACGCCTAGTAAAACGAGGAAAAGCTTTTGGTAAATACTTGAATCTCTCACGTAATCAAATCCGGGATTTGATGTGGGGTGGCTATCTTCACGATATTGGTAAGGTAGGAATTCCTGACTCTGTGCTACTCAAAAAAGGAAAACTCACCCCCGAAGAATGGGAGATAATGAAGCAGCACGTTTCAATTGGTGAAAAAATTTGCCAGCCTTTACGCAGTATGCAAGGCGTTATTCCTATTATTCGCCATCACCACGAACGTTGGGACGGATCGGGTTATCCCGATGGACTCAAAGGTGAAAAAATTCCCTACCTGGCACAAGTATTTCAGATGATTGATATTTATGATGCCTTGACTAGCGAACGACCTTATAAACTTGCTTTTTGTCCAGAAGAAGCACTTGCTGTGATGCAAGAAGAAACAGCCAAAGGCTGGCGCAATCCTCACCTCATCCAGCAGTTTGCAGAATTTATCAACAACAGTGGTTAGTGGTTAGTAGTTAGTAGTTAGTGGTTAGTGGTTAGTAGTTAGTGGTTAGTAGCCATCATGAACTGCGTACACCCCTAAACCCCTACACCCCTTTTTCAAGCTAGTTAGTAGTTAGTAGTTAGTAGTTAGTGGTTAGTAGTTAGTGGTATGATTTGAGACTGAATCTCAAAGTACCAAGCTCAATCAACGCAATTCACTTGGCTGATAGCTAATTATGGTAGTTGTAGCAATTTTGGCGGCAGGACGTGGCACACGGATGAAATCCAACCTTCCCAAAGTTTTACATTCTTTGGGTGGGCGATCGCTTGTTGAGAGAGTAATCGAAACTGTCCAACCACTTTCACCTTCGCGACAGATGGTAATTGTAGGATATCAAGCTCAAGAAGTAAAAGCAGCGATGCTGTCAATTCCCGATCTAGAGTTTGTAGAACAGAGTGTGCAGCTAGGAACGGGTCATGCTATTCAGCAATTGCTTCCTTACTTAGAGGGATATAGCGGCGATGTACTCATACTCAACGGTGATGTGCCTTTACTACGCACCGAAACTCTGCAAAATCTCCTACGAACACACCAAGAAAAACAAAATGCTGCCACTATTTTAACTGCGTACCTCAGTAACCCCAAAGGCTATGGACGCGTTTTTTGTGACGGTGACAATATTGTACAGAAAATTGTTGAAGAAAAAGATTGTACTCCCGCCCAAAGACAAAATAACTGTGTCAATGCGGGTGTGTACTGCTTCCGTTGGCAAGATTTAGCTAAAATATTGCCGCACTTACAAACAAATAATGCCCAAAAAGAATATTATCTTACTGATGCTGTCACTCAAGTTTCTCCAGTGATGACAGTAAATGTAGAAGATTACCAAGAAATTTTGGGTATCAACGATCGCCTACAATTAGCGTCTGCCTACGAAATTTTGCAAAGGCGCATTCAGGAAAAATGGATGATCGCAGGTGTTACCATTATTGACCCTGCCAGCATCACGATTGACGATAATGTAGAGTTACACTCAGATGTAATTATTGAACCACAAACTCATTTACGTGGAAATACGGTAATTCAGACGGGTTGCCGCATTGGGCCTGGTAGTTTGATTGAAGATAGTCAAATCAGTGAAAATGTCACTGTCATGTATTCAGTGGTAACGGATAGTACTGTCCAAGCTGGTAGCCGCATCGGCCCTTATGCCCATTTACGCGGACACGCAGAAGTTGGTGCTAAATGTCGGGTTGGTAATTTTGTAGAATTAAAAAATACCAAACTAGGTGAACGCACGAACGTTGCTCACCTTTCTTACTTGGGCGATACAACAACTGGAAATCAAGTCAATATTGGTGCAGGTACTATTACTGCCAATTACGATGGTGTGAAAAAACACCAAACTACAATTGGCGATCGCACCAAAACTGGCTCTAACAGCGTTTTAGTCGCCCCAATTACCTTGGGAAATGATGTCTATGTAGCAGCTGGTTCCACAATTACAGAAGATGTCCCTGATGATTGTTTAGTAATTGCACGCCAGCGTCAAGTTGTCAAACCAGAGTGGGAACTCAAAGAGAGTGCAGAATAGAGAGACTTATCAGTTACCAGTTACCAGTTTAATTTGATAACTGATAACTGATAACTGATAACTGATAACTGATAACTGATAACTGATAACTGATAACTGATTCATCCCCGATCCCTAATTCTCAATGCAACCAACATCTGTACTTTCAGGAAGTTCTAGGGTGTCACCTATTTTTTCGCCGTCGTGAAAAGCAGCGAGTAAGGCTTGGCTAGTTTTTCCCCAAGCGATCGCCCCAGTTGCATCTAAAGCGATCGCTGCAAAATCCCGCTTATTCTCATACGCTTCTGCAAATGAGCGCTTCATGGCTTCTTTTAGTGACATACCATCCGTCACACGCACCACTATTTTTGCTGCTAGGCACTCATCAATGATGTCTTCTCCAATACCAGTGCAACTAACACCAGCGTACTTAGTGGCATAATTACCAGCAGGCATAGCAGAATCACTGACACGACCAATCCTTTCAAAGCCTTTACCACCAGTAGAAGTACCAACAACTAGTTTGCCTTCAGTATCTAAAGCGACAACGCCAATTGTCCCACGGCGATCGCTGCTGGTCTCCACTAGTTCTGGTTCTGCGACGACCCCAGCCATTGTCCTTTTAAAATTTTGCTGGCGTTCTTGAATCCACTCTTGCAAGCGTAAGTCAGTTAAAGCGTTATAGCTAGGAATTTGTAATTCCCGCGCCAACTCAGCTGCACCATAATCAGACAGCACTCGATCTGGAGAAGTTTGTAAAGCTTTTGCCAAATCGATAGGATTTTTCACCCGCGAAACATTGATTACCCCACTAAAGCTTTGGGTTGTGCCATCCATCAAAGCAGCACTCATGCGGATTTGACCATCTGATTGCAGTACTGAACCAGTACCCGCATTAAAACGGGAGTCATCTTCTAACATTTGACACCCGCGTACTACTGCCTCCTTCGCAGTTGCACCAGAAAGTAAAAGAGAATACACTTCTTCTATTACTTTATGAAGTGAATGGCGTACCACTTCTACTCCGCCTTTTCCATGTAAAGAACTACCAGCCCCTCCATGAATAATTAACTTAGGTTGCACCTGTGTCTTCATCTCCTCTTGATTTGTGTAATTTGAGTCTAAGTATTTTTACAATTCATCTTGAGCAGTAGAACGGCGACGACGACAGCGTTCTGAACAATATTTCACCTCATCCCAACAATCTGCCCATTTTTTGCGCCAAGCAAACGAACGCTCACATACCGGACAAATCTTTGTAGGCAAGTCAGATTTAGAACGGCTACGTCCCATTTTTCTACTGTGCAGATTAAAATTTGATTCCACTTGAGATGGAAATCAATTATAGCTGTTTGTTACAGATATAGATGATTTTTAGAATCCGGAATACGGAATTTTTAATTGCAATTTCATCAATTCACAAATTGTTTGGTTAAGACCTTCGTTCGGGAATTAAATTTTTTAACCCTGATTTTGAATGACTCAATATAAGCAATTATTCTGTCTTATTTCTGTATATAAATTTACTGTATAATTAGTTGTATTTTTTTATCGACAGAGACTAATTGAGGAGACACTCAAATATCTTTCCTACGGACCTTATGGAACGGTCATAAGGAAAAATTACTATCTCATTAGGGCGCTAATGAAGAGTTATACTAAAGTGCGGTACTCGATAAGGGGTCAATTAAAGCCTTACTGCTATCTTTTTAGCCTCCTTTAGATTTTCAGCAACAACTGGTGACATCTTACTTGCAAACGCTTTCAAATTAGGATCTTGTCCTTGTTGAAGATATTTTTGTAACTCATTATAAGTATTGCGATGAGCTTGAACCTGCGTGTTCATATATGCTCGGTTAAAATTCTCACTAGGAACCTGCATCAGCTGATTCAATAAGAATTGATTTTCTGAATCTATGTTTTCTGGTAGTTTAAAACCTTTGACCTTCGCTATTTGCATCAGCTGTTTACTCGAATCTGTATGCTTTTGAATCATTCGTCGTGCAAAGTCTCTTACTGCTGGTGGAATTTCGGACTTTTGGAGTGCTAGTTTACTTGTCTTAATTACTGTCATATCACTTTGCGCCACCTTAGTCATGAATTCTTGGTCTAGAGTACTTAGTGAAGGAAGAGAATTTGTAGTTCCTGGAGAAGGTGTGGTATTTCCAGAAGGACTATTGATTCCTGGCGTATACTGAGCAAGGATAGATTGCTCAGGAATGTTAGAGCAACTAGCAATTAAAACGCTGAAAGCAGCTGGAAGACCTAAAGCAAGTAATTTTGAAACTCTGTTACGAAAATTAGACATACCTAAAACCTTACGTTTGTACTTCACCACACTGGGAGCAAATGCATGTGTGTCGATGATATTCAACTATTTCTATTGGTCGGTCTGCCAGCTGCGCTACTTGCTGTGTTTCAATTTTTATCGGTTCGGAAACAAAGTCCGTCTGACCACAACAACGACACAATTGGGGACGTAAAATCTCAAATCTATCTACTCGACCAAACCCCTTTCTAGTTTTACCTGGATGTCCTGGTTGTCCTCCAGGCTTCCGTTTTGGAGTCTCGCTGTTCCCATTCCCTACTTCTTCTTGATTTTCTGATTTTTTGAGGATATCCCCAGATGGCGGCTTCGATGATCTAGAACTATCTAAATCTCTACTAATCTTGAGTTTTTGTACTTCTTGCTCTAATTCTAAAATTTTCTTGTTTAGTTTATCTATAGCGATTGCCTGCCCGGCAATGATGTCCACCAGTTGTTCCGGAGCCAACTGGAGAAGAGTTTCACGGTCTAGTTTCAGAGGCAGGTCTTTTTCCATAATTGTGATATTCGGCCTCAGATGTCACACTTGTCAATACCCCTGACCTGAATCCTTACGTTGAAATTAACAATACACCTGTATCAAAGTAACGGAGAACAACAAAAAATGTGATTGTCTGCAAGGACATTGTGCTTTGAACAACTTTACATGAAACGGATTATTTAAGTATTTATGATATGGCGGTCATGATAAGCTGAAACTATGTAAAACTAAACTTAAAACTTTGCTATAGATAAGCAGGTGAGGCAATGGCAGAAATTAGGATAGTAATTGAAGGAGAGGATGCAATTGCTGCAACAAATGCTCTTTTGGGAATTGAAGGTATCTTAGGATATGTTGAAGAACCAGAAGCACCTGAAAGAGGTAACTTAGAGAAAGTTGTTGCGATATTTACAATTATTGGTGTAAGTGTTACCACAGCAGAACAATTTCGTAAGTGGCATGAAGAGCAAAACACTCCTAGTTCAAAAATTGAAGTGGTGATTATTGCTCCTGATAAACAACGCCTACCATTGAGAACTGAAAAAATTGATGATGAGACAATGAAAACAATAGTTAATATATTTGATGATTATAGACAACAATGTAATGATTGAATCTTGGTACAAGACTGAGATATAGCAATCCTATTTAAATTGTAAAAGTGGATTTTTAAGTTACTATAAAACTTCTAAATCATTCGTGAACAAAAAGCTCCTCAACTTCTTGAAGAAGTTGGGGAGCTTGCTTTATCAATTTTCACAACTCATTTAGTAGGCTATAGTAAAAAATAAAATGTCAAAAAATTTACAATAAATATAAAGATAATTACAAAAAAAAATACAGGATTTGCTATTGATAATCTTGTCTTAATTAATCATGAATATCTGGAATCGTTAGCTCTGACCTTGAAAATATAGTTAGAGTCTTCAAAGTTCTGGAGTCATGATATGCAAATTCTCCACCTTGTTCTTAAAAAAATTATAAACAATGATGTAGAAATACGCTATTTTTACGATAATGCAAATGATTATAAGACAAATAAATTTTCCTTGGCAGAAATCAAGCCATTGATTGACGAAGCTAACAATTACTACTATATTTCCCCTAAGTCTCAAGAAGACCTTGTTGAAATGGGAAAGAAATTGTATAACTTTTTGAATGGAAAGAATAATCGTCTAGTAGAACATCTGGAAAACCTTGGTAATCAACAGATTATTTTAGCCATTGCTACGGAAGAAAACCTCGCCCATATGCCTTGGGAAGTGTTGCATGATGGCAAAAATTTTCTGCTTAAGAACTGGATTATCCCAGTAAGATGGCTGTTGTCAAACAGCAACAAAAAGACATTATCCATTGAATCCATTAAGAAAGAGCGAGCGCTGCAAGTTTTGTTTATGGCTTCATCACCAATAGGCGTAGAACCTGTATTAGATTATGAGGCTGAGGAAGCACATATTCTGGAAGCAACAAAATATCGCGAGCCAAAAAAATCCTTATCTTTGATGGTGGAAGAAACCGGTTCTTTGTCAGGCTTGAAAGAAGTAATGGAGATTTATCAAGTAGGAACTTTTGACATTTTACATCTGACTGGTCATAGCAAAATTAAAGACAAAAAACCTATCTTTATCACAGAGACGGAAACAGGTGAAGCTCAAAATACTAGCGCCGAGGATATAGTTAAGGAACTGAGAAAAGTACTACCCAAACTGGTATTTCTCTCAGCTTGTCATACTGGACGCGGAGAGGATGCGTATTCAATGGCAGAGGAGTTGCTACTGAAATCAAAAAATGTGGAAGCAGTTTTAGGTTGGGGTAATAAAGTTTTAGACACAGATGCAACACAGGCAGCAAAAGTTTTGTATGAGGAATTGTCAAAGGGATTTCAAGTCGCCGAAGCAGTTGCTAAGACTTATGAAATATTGATTGAAAGTAACGCAAGAGATTGGCATCTGTTAAGGCTTTACACAAAACATACTTTACCAGGAGAATTGGTCACGAGTTATGAGACTAAGGAACGAAAACCAGCACCAATACAACTAAAAAAAGATAAACACAATTTGGTCGGTTTTATAGGTCGTCGCCGCCAGTTGAAAAGATGCTACAAAGAACTAACTCAAGAGGACAAAAAATGGGTGTTGATTCATGGTATGGGTGGTTTGGGTAAAGCTACTTTAGCACGTAGATTGTGCGAAAAATTTCCTAACAGAGAGGTTGTTGAAACGAAGGGAATAGTAGATGAAGAGAATTTGGTAAAAAATTTATTAAAGAAAGATACAATTCAAAAATGTAAAGGACTAGACGAGGAGCTAAAAACACAAGATAAGGAATTGCTAGTTCGGTTGAGACTTGTATTTCAAAAACTCTCTGAACAAAGTGAAAATTATTTTTTATTTGTGCTAAATAATTTCGAGGAGAATTTAGATTTTGATGGTGATAAGCATGTGGTGAAGCCAGAGGCAGCAAAGGTATTGAATGCAATAGCTTGGGCAATTAGGGATACTAGTTCCCAAATAATTATTACCTGCCGTTACGATTTCGAGTTTGATTACGATGATGATTATAAGGACGAACTTGGTAATTGGCGAGATTATATCTATAAGCAACCGTTAGATGCACTGCGAGGAGCAGATTTACAAAAGAAATGGAATCGCCTCACTGGCTTAGATGTAGATAAGACTTTTCGATCCTATGTAGAAAAGCTGGCAGATGGTAATCATCGGTTATTGAAGTTATTGTACGAGGGATTAGGAGAATTACAAAAACCAGGCATTGAAAAAAGTTCTATTTTCGATGATTTGAAAGCTAAAAGGGAAGAATTGCTTCCGCAAGTATTGGAAAAACGACTATGCGAGCAAATAGAATCAGATCAGCCGATGCGAGAGATATTGGAACGGGGATTAGTTTTTGATTTACCAGTACCAAGGCAAGCGTTAGAGGCAGTTTGTGAAACTGTGAATGAATTGGATAAGTGCATCGATAAGGCTGTAGCATTGGGACTGTTGGAAGCTAGTTATAATCGGGAGTTGCTACGAGTACCCCGCTATTTGGGTTTAGAGAAGTTCGATGAAATCTCTTTAAATAAAAAAGCAGCAAAAGAGTTAAACCGCCTATGGTATGAACAAGCAGAAAACCGAGAAAAAGTCTCAGAGGAAAGACTTTTAGAAATTCACCGACTAGCAATGCTAGGAAATGAAAGAGAAATAATAGTAGAAATGACAAAGACTTTGGTAGAGCGCTGGAAAAATCAAAGCCGCTTTCAAAAGATAGTAGAATTGTGTACAAAAACCTTAGAATCCTTGAAAGATGATGTAGCTCATCATCAGGTAGTTAAAATTTGGTCTTCTCTGGCAGATTCAAACATCTTTCTGGGATACCTTAAAAAGGCGGAGTCTCAGTACGAAGAAGCGTTAAAGAAGGGAGAGCAACTCTCAATGGAAGAAAAGTCTCTTGACTTCGCTCAAATTCTAGATGGATCAGGTTATCTATACACCTTGATGAAGGAGTATGATAAATCTAACAGGGTGTTTGATAAAGCATTAAATATCATATACAAAAACACACAGGAAAAACTCTTTAATCAAGTGCAAAATTGGCGTCGTGAGGAAAAACTCCCCATTAAAGTGCAATTTCTAAGCCACTTAGCATATTGGCATCGTGAACAGAAAGAGTGGGAAAAGGCTCGTTTTCTATATGTTAAAGCATTGTGGATGTGCAAACGCCTTTCAAGAAAAAAGAGTATTACCTTAGCCGAACATTATCATAATTTGGCTACTTTTTACCATGAACAAGGAGAAAAGAAATATTATGAAAAGGCTAAAGCTTGGTATTGGAAAAGTTTGAAGCTGAAGCAAGGATTTTTAGAAGACGAGCAAAATCTCACTTTAGCTATTACTTGCAGTTCCTTAGCTAAGATTTATTTCTTCCAAGAAAACGAGAAAAAGGCTAAGGAACTATTTATCAAAGCTCAAGAAATCAAACATAAACAGTTAGGAGAACACTTAAGCGTGGTAGAAGATATGAAAAACGTGGGTATCACCTGTTATGAAATAGCCAAGAATGAACCAGAACAGTATAAAGAAGCTAAAGATTGGTTTTGTCAAGCATTAGATATGATAAATTTTCTAGTATGTCAAAAACATGCTTCTCTAGATAACAATCTAGAAAACCTGTTTGAAGATTTAAAGAGTATTTTGCATCACTTAGAATCTATCTATAATAAGTCAGGGCAAGGAGACTCTAATAAAGCTACAAATTTAGGCTGTCAAAAACGAAAGATAGAGATAGCTTATAGGGAAAACAAAACTATTGAAGCTCTTCAGGACGTATTATGCTAAAAACGCTAAACCAAGGCTCAAATAGCTTGTTAGTAAATGAATGTGTTTTATCTTTAACATTTTTTAATTTTCCAAGCGTTTTGAGTATTTTAGCCTTTATTAATAAGGACATCGTGGATAATCCATGCCACACGGTCCCCGCTCACAAGAAGAACAATACCCATTTGCATCGATCTCTACACAGTATTTGCAGATACGACTTGTTGGCTGATTTTTATTGTTACCGCTATTGGAAGTAATGGCATTCGCTCCTGTTCGGATCACTTTTGGCATCTCTGGTTTCTGCTTAGTATTCCTAATACAATCGGAAACATGATTCGCTCCTTTTTGTGTATTTTCCTTTAGAGGAAGAGCATCAGTAGCGGTAGCACTAATCGCAGTAATACCAAGAGTTACGAAAAGAGACAGCGCATCTTTTATGAGTTTTTTTCTGTTCCTCATAGTCTGGCACATCCTTATTTAATTCTGAATGTTAAGTAAATAATTTTACGGGATTAATTATTTTCATCATCCCAAAGAAGCTTTTCAATCAAAAAGAATCAAACTTTCTTAGCATCTACTTTATTTAACTTGCTAACTATTAATCGCTGTGAGCAGTCTGCAATGGTTTGAAATAAATCTCAAAATAAAAGTAAAAACTGATACTTTTTACTTTTATCAATTCAAAACACTAATTTTTCTGTTTTTACTCCTCTGATAAAATTATCAACATATAATAAATAATTTGTCAATATAGATTAAGTTTTAAAATTAAATACAAATTACAAATTTATAATACAGTGCTATTAATTAGCCTATATCAATCCTAATATGATTTTGTGAGAATCGCAGAGCTTAGATCTCCGACTTCTTAACAGAAGTCGGGGATCTTGTCTCTCATGAATGATTTAGGAATGCTATAGTGATTTTAAAGATACTAACGGGACTTAGACATTTTTCGTGTTCAAAAAAGCCTCAAAGCCATATACAGCAATCATTTAACCTCGATTTAGGTTTTTTATTGATATATCTGGGTTTCAGCTATTTTTCGGGGTTTGAGGTATATCCCTTACCATAATTAGATTTGAGGCTTTTTTCTCGTTGTTTTTTGTCTAAGTCCCGCTAATGAATTAGGCCTCTTACAAAAATGTATTTTTATTAATTTTGTTACTGAATAAAATAAAAAAATCTATAAAAATATGGGAATTTATAAATTTATATACTGAATGCGACGGCTAATAATTACCCCGTGCCAACGGTAACAGTAAGCGACTAACTATGCGACCATCTGGTAATTGATAGAAATCCAATTCTCCGCCTAGTTGCTGTATGAGTTGTTGGCAGATTAGTAAATGTAAACCGGGTAGTTGCTCAAGCCTGGAGGAAGCAAGTATATCTTTGGGTGTATCTTGATGCAGTTCTATAAGCAATTGTGATTCAATTTCACCATTATCTGTAATTGATACTTCTAGGAAATTTTCATCTAAGCGACGACACCAAATGTCTATTCTGCCAAGTATTGTGGAACGGTGACAGGCGCAAACAAGTAACTCATGGAGAATCAATTCTATTTTTACTATGTCACCAGCGATCGCCAACGCAGAGTGAGTCAAAAGCGAATAATTCTTGGATGACTTTTCATCTTCGTTTTCTCCCAAACCATGCACACCTACCCATAGTCTTTGTTGTTTGAGTAAATGATCAACTCGTTCGAGCGATCGCTTGAATAAACTTGCTATAGGTACGCTTTCCCAACTCATCTGCATCTGCCATAGTTCTAGTTTTAATAAAGCTGTCATTGAGGCTGTACTGTTATCTAATTGTCGTAGCAGTTGCTGGTAGCGCATGTGAGTTAGTTCGTTCGTAGGAATACCCAAATCATCCATTTGCTTAAGTAATTGCGTCATGGTTCTTTGAATATCTTCTAAACGCCGATGCTTGTACCAATTAAGTTGTTTCAATTCTTCTGTGCGAGACTCTAACATTTGGCTGATTTGCAGCCATCGCCGTGACCAAGCTAGTTGACAAACTAGAGTTTTTATAGTATAAATAGTTTCTTCAGACCATCGACGTTGCCAATGATCAGCTATAACCACCACACCTGTAGGTTGATAATCAGCAGTGGTACGTAATGCAATCACTAAAATTTGACCAATACCAGCACCATTCAACCAATTTTTAGTTGCAACAGGTAAATCGTTAGCTGTGATAGGTAAAATATCATCTGTGGTTAATGCCCACTGAATCAAAGCTTCAGTTTGAAGTGGAATTGGTGTGTCGGTTACAATCTGAAACTCAGAATTGGCAATAAATCCAGGTATAATTTTTGCCGCATGATCTCCCGATTGCCAAGATAATAATATTGTCAGTGAGCAATTGAGAATAGCAGCGATTTGTTCAAGGGTTGTACGTTCTAAATTAAGAATGGGTTGAGTTTTGGAATCTTGGGATTGTTCGATAATCCTCAGAGATTCCTGAAAGCTTTGCAAAATTTTCTGCTGTTGCTCGGTTTTTTGATGCAACTGCCATTGGCGGATAATTAAACCAAGCTGTTGAGCTACAACTTGTACTAATTCTTTTTCGAGTGATGTCCAACTATGATAATTTTTTGTAGTAATTGCCAACAATACTTTGGGTTCTTGCCCAAAAGTACAATTACAAATCACAAGCGATCGCACCCCATTTTCTAACAAATAGGGATGCCAATTAAAAAACCGTAAATCTGTTTCCAAATTCTCAATCGTTACCGCCTCTGTGGAACCTAACAAAAGCTGCCAATCTACATCTTTTAAAGCTTCTAAATTAGACGCCAGAGGACGACGATTATGGGGTTGATTTTGGTAAAAAATTCGATAATTATTTTGCTCAGGGTCGTAATGCAATAACAAAAAGCGGGTTGAAAGTAAACGCTGTAAAACTTTTGCTGCACAAACATCTAAAATTTCTTGAATCTCATAATTACTATAAATACCTTGAGCAATTTGACCAGTTAGGTAAGCATCATTTTGAATTTGTGTAATAGTGCTTTCTGTCTCCTCCAAAGGAGCAACAAGAGAAGTTAAGCCAGCAGTACTTTTGGTGAAGTTTTTTTCTGCTTCTGTCCAAATTCGCGGTTCAATACTTTCCACAGTCAAAAAGCCCAGCAAATCTTTTTGCCAAATAATTGGAGCTGCTAACAAACTGCGTACTCCAAAACGTTGCAACAACTTCACTGTGAAATTGCTTTTTAATGAACTGCGTCCTTCGCCAATCCAGACTATTTCATTGACTGATAAAGCAAGATAAAAATCACTCAGTTCGTGTACTGTAATTTTTGCTGTGTCTTCCTCATGATTTTGCTGAAAAGTCCGACTAGTATTTTTATTACTCAATCGCCGCCAAAAGAAATGGCCTTCCCTGTTAAACCAGTAAATATTTGTACGCTTCGGTAAAATAAATGCATGAGTTGCTTCTATAACTGCTTCTAGCCTTTGCTCTAGATGATTCAAAGCTTGCAGATTTTCTAGTAATTTTAGTAATGGTTCATCAAGACGCTTAGTTTGCTTGTGCTGCAAATCCATTTCTCTTTCATAAAGCCCAGATCCTAATTCCCCTACAACTATCATCAGTCTGGCTCTAGCATCTCCACCCAGCAAATAACCCCAGCGTTCAGAACCAAGTAAAATTAAACCTAAACAAAAGTTTTTGTAGCAAATAGGAATTACTATTGTTCCTTGGATATTGAATTTTTGAGCTAAAGATTGCCATCCTTCAATCCGCATCTCAGTTCGTAAATCAGCTACACCCAAAGGGCGCTGTTCAATTACGACTTGCTCTAACAAATCCCCAGGATTGAGAACTACACGTTGTTTTAAGTAACTGGTGTTACTACCAGGGATAACGCCACCTTGACCAAATAATATATGATTGAGGCGATCATACAGAGCAATCCAAATCAGGCTGTATTCAAACTGGTCTTGTAGATAAGAAATTATAGTTGCAATCAGACCATCAATATCATCTTCTTCCCTGAGACTTTGCAGAACTCGTCCCAAGGAAATGATTTGTTGTTCGGCGGCTGTAAATTTTTGTTGCGGCCTCATCTGATTACCGGTAAACATAGCTTGCTAATATATAAGATGCCCAGATCAGACTTGCAAACAACAACCAACCAACCACACTTAAAATCAAGCAAAATTTGGATATTTATCAAGCTTTAATTCGTCCATTCTTATTCGATTTGCTCGATGCAGATCCGGAGTGGCTGCACTATTTAACAATTCGCAGTCTTAGCTGGCTAGCAAATAATGGCGATCGCCCTCCTGCTAGTTTGGTAGTTAAACGCTTACAAAATTCGTTGTCTGTTACTGATAAACGTCTTGAACAAACCCTATTTGAGCTACATTTCCCTAACCCCATAGGCTTGGCGGCTGGATTTGACAAAGACGGCGTTGCTACTAGTATTTGGTCGAGTTTTGGTTTTGGTTTTGCAGAAATAGGAACTGTAACTTTTGTTGCTCAACCGGGTAATCCTCGTCCCCGCTTATTTCGCTTACCTTTAGATCAAGCCGCCTTAAATCGCATGGGCTTTAATAACAGTGGGGCTGCTGCTATGGTAAAGCAGTTAGCAGAATGTAAACAGCAGTTCGCTCCAACCATACCTATAGGTATAAATTTGGGCAAATCTAAGGTAACGCCATTAGAAGCAGCTGCTCAAGATTATCTCAATAGTTTTCGCCTACTCAAAGAATTGGGAGATTACTTTGTAGTGAATGTGTCTTCTCCTAATACACCAGGTTTGCGATCGCTCCAAGATGCAACGATGCTGAGTTCAATTTTGGCAGCATTACAAACAGAGAATGATACACAAAAGCCGATATTTGTCAAGATAGCGCCGGATTTAGAGTGGGAAGCGATCGCTGACATTATTTCCCTAGCTCAAAGTTATCAATTGGCGGGAATTATTGCGACTAATACCACCATTCGCCGTGATGGACTCAAAACACAGGTAATTGCCAAAACAGGTAAATCACCACAAGAAGAAGCAGGTGGAATTAGTGGTGCGCCAGTGCGCGATCGCTCCACAGAGATCATTCGGTTTATTTGGCAGCAAACTCAAGGGAAAATACCGATCATCGGCGTTGGCGGTATTTTTACCCCAGAAGACGCCTGGGAGAAAATTACTGCTGGTGCTTGTTTGATCCAAGTCTATACAGGCTGGATTTATTCTGGCCCATTGATGATACGTAGTATTCTCGAAGGCCTGCTTGCTAAATTAGAACAAACAGGATTAAATTCCATCTCCCAAGCAGTAGGTTTGGAAGCAAAAGGCAAATTTAGTGATCAGTGATCAATCAGTGGAAGTCGGTAGGGCATTCCGTAGAATTAAAAGTGAGCTTCAACGCCTACGCACAGCCGGATTGGTTGAGAAGCCCAGGCTGTATGCAAGCATACAGCCTGGGAGTATGTCATGTATTTTGTTCTTCCAAAGGGAAAAATTCCTTAGTTCTTGGTGAAAAACTCCAAGCGATACCATCTGGATCTTTGCTCCGACTCCACTCAGAAAAGTTTGGGTCATCTCTTCTTTTGTATACAGTACTAGAATAAACGTTGAGACGCTTCGCTAGTTCCGATTGAATTAGAGAGCCGAAAACTAATTGTTGTTCTAATGCTTGTTTAGCTTCTTCCTGATGTGTCTGTGGTGGGGTTTCAGTTTCTGGTTCTACTTGCTGTGGTTGTGAAGGCGGTGGCGCCAGTAAAGATTCCATCATTGTATTATTCTTTGGATGAGGAAGGTCTTTTACTGGTTCGCTACTATCAAAGATGCTGCCCAGAGTACCAGCAGTGATAAAGTAATACACTTTACCACCCTCTTTAGAGTTAACAACACTGCCGGCAAATTCTGCTACTTTTGTATCCAGATAGCGTTTTGCCGTTTCTCCAGAAAAATTCCCCTTAATTGACAAGTCCATTGGGGTAATTTTGCCTTGATTTTCCCGAATTAACTGGTTAAACATCGGGTTCACTTGCAAACACCATTTTTGCCACTGATAGCGCTGCCAGATGTTGATAGCTAAAGCCAGAAATATTAACGCCAGCCAAATTCGCCAGGTTGCGACCAGGAAAATTATTAAAAACGATATTGGCAAAAGCAGAACTAGGTATGCTTTGCCATAGTATTCTATTTTGTTTTCACTCATGCCCATTTTGCCAAATGACTTTTAGGGAAATAATATTATCTTGGCAAAAATTGGGACAAAAGTTTGTAGTTTTTGTTTATTTGCCAAAAATTTTCCCGGCAAAACCGATGTTTTTCATAAGGGGATTGGGGATTGGGAGGACAAGGAGGACAATTGACTAATGACTAATGACTAATGACTAATGACAATTAAAATTCAATTCCTGGTTGAGCTTTTACACCTTGGTCACGGAAAGGATGCTTTACCAATGTCATTTCTGTGACTAAATCAGCACGTTCGATCAAGTCTAGAGGTGCGCCTCTGCCTGTAAGAATAATGTGATTATCGACTGGTTTTTGTGCTAAACCCCGCAAAATTTCTTCTACATGCAAATATCCAAGTTTAATGGCAATATTTATTTCATCTAATAGCACCAGCTTAAATTCTGGGTTGCGGATGTATTCTAATCCTTTTTGCCAAGCGGCTTGTGCTTTTTCAAGGTCGCGATCGCGGTCTTGGGTCTCCCAGGTAAAGCCTTCACCCATGGCGTGAAATTCTAGTTGGTCTGGCCAAAGGCTGAAAACCTTTTTTTCTGAGGGTTCCCAAGCACCTTTGATGAATTGAACGATCGCCACTTTGTATCCATGACCGAGCGATCGCATTATCATTCCCAAGGCTGCGGTTGTTTTTCCTTTGCCATTGCCAGTGTGAACTATTATTAAGCCTTTGTCT
Organism: Nostochopsis sp.; assembly: GCA_051172755.1. GTDB lineage: Bacteria > Cyanobacteriota > Cyanobacteriia > Cyanobacteriales > Nostocaceae > Pelatocladus. The sequence continues at coordinate 115,514 of JBMNDX010000004.1, forward strand.
GGTATCGCCTTTGCTATGCGTTGATCTTGCACTTGCTTGCGTCGCTGCATTTTTTGGCGATACTGTTCGTCGGTAAGGGTTGAGGATGACGCTTCCTCTGTTAAGTGTTTAGCCTCTGTGTCTAGATTTACCTCAGCAGAGTTGTCGGTATTCATTAGACCTCTGATTCAGGAGTTTCACTGCACGCAATAAATCTGGGCAACCTTCTTCCAGTCGCTATTTGTCATATTTATTACTAAAATTTAATGCGACTAAAGTTAATTTCCGCCTGCGCTTTTACTTAGTCAAGCGATAAGAGTCAATGTAGGACTAATTGTAACAATAAATTAAGTCATTGATATCCGTGATTTAAGTCACATTAAACACTTAAGTATATCGTTATACTATAAGTGTATTACATTGATGAGGGTACGGGTTCACCAGCGTTTAGCTTGCGAATTCCGTCCAAATTGGATGAACGGCTGATAGATTATTATGCCAACAAAATGGCATGACGAAAACCAGGGTGATGTAGATGCATTGGCACATATCTGGAGTGTATGCCACTGAGCCGCAGGATAGTTGAGCTTGAAGAAAGCGTTGCAGAGTTAGAAGCTGTGGTGAATAAAAATTGTATTGAGTAATCTATCGAAACGAGATTGCAGAGTCTCTTGTATAGGTTTTTCTAGCTTTATTTAGCAATCAAAGATAGAGATTTCTAATGTTTATCTGAATCTCCGGTTGTGTGATTGTTTTTTATCTAATTTCCTCTCCTAAGTTTCTGATAGATAGGAAGATTTTTGATTGTACCAAGAGAAATTTTATGCCCCTTGATGATATTTTTACAACTCACGATGATTTTGAAGATGATGATTTAGGAGATGACGATAATGAACATAATGATAATTTGCATGATGATTTAGGAGATGACGATGATTTGCATGATGATGATAGTGAACATCATGAAGAAAAATTAAGCAGTGGAACTGTGAATATTGCACATCCAACGTCTGTTTTAAGAAGTGGTTTTACTGGTTTATTTCCATGTACTATTTGCGATTGCGAAGGTTACGAAGGAATACATGGTTGGGGTAATAAATGCACGAACTGCAAACATTTTTGGGATGTGCATTGTTAACAAAAGATAGTCGTTTATCGAGGTAAAACTTAATGCCAATCCCCCATTTCATTGCTGCTATTGGTCATTTTATTGGTACGGCAGCTAACAGAGTAATATCAGTAGTCGCAGTTAAAAATCTTCTCAAACCGTCATCTAATAAATCTAAATCATCTACTAATAGTGCGCTGGGACAAAAAGAAATTGCCTATCTACAACGTCGAGATAAGCGAGAGCAGGAGTTATTAAAAATTCAGTCGGAACTTGCCCAGATGAAGGCAATCGAAATCAAAATGGATACGCAGATTCAATCTGTATGGGCTGAAAGAGAAGAACGCGCTCTCGATATTTCTGAACGGACGCTGCAATTGAAACAGCAAGAATTGGAGTTAGCTAAAGCGTGTCTAAAACAGGAAGAGATAATTGCCCAAGCACAAATAGAACAGGTAGGTCGCGCTCTAAAAATGCGGGAAGCTCAACTGCAATTAATGACAGAAGAACTAGAAGACAGACATAAGTTGAGTCAGCAGTATCTTGAGTTAATCAGGGAGAAAGAAGCTAATGCAATTAATTTGAAGCTTAAGGAAATTCAAGCACAATTTGATATGAAAAATTGGGCTGGAATTTTGAGTCGGGAGGAAATGCGTTCAATCCTGGTAGATGGTCATAAAAAACACCGCTTACTAATTTTATTTTCACCTCCTGATATTGAAGATTGTCCTGATTTTGACAGTAAATTGCAAAGGCAAATACGAAGTGAATTAAAGGAATTTATTGAAAAGTATTATCCCCTCAATAGTGATCTTTGTCCCGTTGAGTTCTATGGCAAGATTTTCAAACATTCCGTTTTTGATGCAGAAGCCAAGCAATTAGAGACGGGTTTAGCTCCCATTCCTACAGTGATTATTTACACTGATGTAACTGATGAGAATATGTATTTCCATGTTAAACTTTGGGGATTTAAAGAAGAGTCTGCATCTCTGACTTTACCTGTTTGGAACTGGTTGGAGGAAAAGAAAAAGTTAGAAGCAGAAGGAAAAACAAAAGAAGAAAGCATTCGGATTATTCGTAAGTCAATAGTCAAGATTTATCAATTGTTAACAGCATTTTTTGCTGATGTGTATTACCTCAGTATTAATCCTATTCATGAACCTCGCCTATTTCAGTTAGAAGATGAGTTTCCGCATGAATGGGTGCAGAGTCATTTTGACGAGTTGAAGAATATTCAACAGGAAAAATTAGCAGAGTATCAGCGTGAATTAGAAACCCCAAAGTTTGAGCCAATTGATTGGTTCGTTTACGAAAAACCAGAGTAAATCAAAATTAAAAGGAGTTATTTATTATGTCCAGCCAATCTTTGCAAAACCTGAAACTTCTGTTTCAAGACCGCCCAGAAGTTTTAAGATTACTCGACCTGCGTGAGGTAAATTTAAGCAACAGACAAGATGCCGCATTTCTTAACAGCCTTGAAACACAAGAAGGATTGTTCCCCGAACCTATTAATTTTTATGCTACTGGACGCACTAGTGTAGGCAAAACTACATTAGGAATCACTTTGTTAGATTCTAAACAGGAATTGAAGTCGATTAAAGAGGCTATGCCATCTACAGGAAAAACAGATTGCACGTCGATGGTAGTATATTTTGAGATGTTGAGCAATCTACGCTATTATGATTTGCCTGGGGCAGGTGGGCTTAATGAGTCTTATGAAAATATTAACAGGGCTGCTTTGCTACTTAAACAAATTGATGATGAAGATGAAGGCTTAAAACCAGTCGGCAAATTTGAGGTATGGAACTGTTCTGATTATCCAAGAACTAAGCAAATCAAAAAAAAGACTGTAACAGTAAAAGATTGGCAATCGCCTGAAAACCAAAGATATGTCAATCCCGATATTATTCTCTATGTAGTTGCTCCAAATCGCCAGTTTGTACGTGAGGATAGAAAATACTTAAAAGGGCTACTTAGAGAGCGGAAAAATCGCGATACCAAAAACAAGATTATTTTTGCTTTGAACCTATTCCAAAAGGATGGAATACCACTTTATACTGAAGCACAAATAGAAGATTGTCGAAAAAATATTACTCAAGTTTATCAAGAATTTTATCCTGACCAAGAACCTTTCATTACTGAGGTTGATTGCAAAACAGGTACTGGCATTCAACAAATTACGGAAGTAATGTGCCAAATTTTGCCAGACAACAAAATTGGGAAGATGGGACAAGCACTGTCAGATGAACTGAGAGAAATTGCTAAAAAAGAACGCAGTCGTCGCTATCGACAAGCCTTAATTTATATTGCTAGTCGTCTGACAACCTATAAGGTTGATGAAAAGCTTGGTAAAAATGACATTCAAGAAGAAGCTTACGCTGCTGTTTGTGACTATGCCATCAGAGTTTTCAGAGAGGAAGATATTCTTGCAGAAGCTGAAAAACAATGGCGTGAAGCTGTGGAGAACTTAGCATCTGAAGCCAAAATATCACGGGAAAAAGCTGTCAAAATTTTGGTTGATAGCGTAGAAGCAGAAGAAGTTACTGAGGAGCAAATCGTAGGATACAAACCAGAATACAAGGATGTAGAAACTGAAGAAGACATTCCAGTATCTGTCGAAACAACTGAAAAAGTAAAACGTTCTGCTATTGCACGAGGTGCGTTAGGGGCTGTGGAGGGAACTGTCCATTTAGTTACGATCCCTTTGACCGGAATTTTTAGTGTAGGGCAAAAAATCTTTGGAGTTAAAGATGAAGATCTAGCTATTAATCAAGTTCATAACTCGATCCAAAAACAGTTTGAAGCCGATTACTACAGAAATGAAACTGTCATTAAAATGACAACTAAGAAAGTAAAAAGAGTAGAACAAAAGATGGTAGGAATGGAAGCTGTAAGAGATAACGTGACTAAAATGGTGCCGAAGATTGTGCAAAAAGAACAAGAAGTTGGCAAAGATTATCTCCAAGGAGGCTATCCAATTGTTGAAAATCTATTGGCAATTGGTTTAGGAATAGAAAGTGCCGACCCTGATCAAGATATTCAAAAACACTTTGAAGAGATAGTGGAAGATGGACGAATTCAGGTACAAGGTTTGCTGGGTCCTTATCAAGATACAATCAATCAATTAGCAGAAAATCAAAACCCACAAATAGCAGAAAACAAAATTATTACAATTCTAGAACGTGCTTTGTTGAAATAAATTTTAATAATAGGATGTATGTAAATAAGGGTGGGTATTACCTACCCTCTTTAAAATTTTATTGTAACTATTAAACTATAAATTTTAACTTATGTCCTTCCAATTTAATCCACCATCCATTTCTCGCATTCGTGCTAAATTCGTAATAGAAAAATTGAGTAAATATCCCGTAAATATTGGTGCCATAAATTTATTCGTTACTGGTAGGACTGGAAGTGGTAAAACTACATTAGGAAATCGTCTATTAGGGATTGATTATTTTTTATCTACAGGTGGTCAAGATTGTACCAAAGAAATTAACTTGATTGATTTTCCGATTGGGCTAAAATATTTTGACCTTCCTGGGGTATGCAGCGATGACAAATTGGAAAATTTTAATCGAGTCGCCCTTGGTATAGAACAAGTAGAAGATTTCCCAATTGTTGAAGATATTCTCTTAGCTAAGTATAGTGAAGGTAAACCTCCTCAAGAGCAAAATTTGAAAATAGCTGATTTTGTAAATCTTCGATTAAATCCTGATTTAATATTTTACTTAATTGCTCCAGATAAGCAACTAACAAGGGGAGATCGTAAATACCTCCGCGATTTGTTAAAGCATCATTGTCAGGTTATTTATGTTTTAAATATGTTTGTCAATAAGCAAAATGAGAATGTCTATGCAGCAACAGAACCAAACATCATTGATGCTATAACTAAAATTAAAGAAATTCATACTTCCATTTTAGGAGAGAATAGTCAACCCATCATTGCTGCTGTCAATTGCTGGACTGGCGAAGGGATTTCTGAACTGCTAGAACAGTCTCAGTTAATTATAGGAAGTGAAAAGGGTAAACTATTCGAGGAATTAATTGCCTATCAAGAACAAAAAACCCCCAATGAGTACAGCCATCAAGTCAAGCAAGAATTGATTAGGCTTTTGGCTTATACAGCCTGTCAAAAGCCAATGAGTGAGGTTTATAGTTGTACTCAACCACTTCATAAAGCCTGTCATGCTCTCTGGGATTTTATAGCTGATTTACGATTTGCATCTGAAGAAAAATCATACTCTTTTGGAGATAAAAATAATAATCTAGTAAAGAAAGTTAATAATGTATTAAATAAAGTACTTTTAGATGCTATTGATTCAACTGAGCAAAGCACTAACTCTTCTGAAGAAAGAATGAATTCCATTTTTAGGGGAATTACTTATATTGAAAGCCGTATTGACTTGCTTAATCAAGAAATTAGCACCTGTATTAATAAATCTCAACAACGAGCAATAGAGTTTCGCAATAACCAAGCTGAATCCTACAAAACGAAAATGGAATCAGCAGAAGAAGCAATTAGCGACTTGAGTAACAAAATTTCTTCTATTGCTGCTGAAGGCAAATCTCAGTTTGATTCTCTGAACACCGTTGAGGAAGAAATAGAGTCTCGGATAAATAGTCACAATACTCGTGCTGATAAACTTAACTTTACTCAATTTGAACTAATTGAACGGCAAAGCAGATTAAGCTCGCGTATAGAACGATGGAATTCACGTCGGGAACACTATAACAACACAATAGACAGGATTCAATCTGGTTATGCTAGACCTACATTAGAAACTATTGAATCTCTAAAAGTAGAAAGTCAATATCTCGATAGAGAAAGCGATGCGATTGATTCCGAAAAAAGTTCCTTTCAGATTAGTATTAGAGCTTACGAAAGAGAAGTTACCAATTTGAAACTCGAAGAAGAAAGACTTCAGAGAATAATGGCAGAGCGAACTGATAAATCCCAGGTTTTGTTAGCAAAGTTTAACTTAATTCAAATAATGCTTAGGCAGCATTCCGAACAGAAAAAATATCTAGAAGAAGATGTTAAATTCACAGTCGAAATTTTTGAATCATTTCAGAGAGAATTAAGCTGGATTGACGAAAATATAACTAACCGTATCCAAGAAATTAACACGCATCTCGAAAATATAAGAGGGCATTTTATAAACTATATGTTAGGTAAGGTAACATTTCTTGAACAAGATGTTAATCCTTTACAAGAACAAGTTAATAGCTGTGTAGATGAAATACGTATCTTCCAAAATGAAATCAAAACCTTTCAATTCGCCATAGAAGCCTGCCAAACTAAGATGTTAATTAACAAAATTGTAAGTAGCTTAATAAGGCAATGCACTGATTACCACTTTGATAATACGGGAGATTATGAATTCAAAGGAAATACCACTAAATATTATCATCAACAGGGAGTTACACTACTATTAACCCTCGCTCACTTGATTATTTTAGGTAAAGATATAGAAGCCGAATATCCCATTTTGGATCGCAGCATTAATAGCAAAGTTAATCAGTTGGGTACATTTCCCAATCATCCAATAGAAACACAAGTCCAAGCTTTTTTGGAATCCAAAGTAAGTTCACTATTTGAAGAGTCTTTTAATCAGAGGGTTAGAAATGCAGCTTTGTAAAGCTAGAATTTTTTGGAATATTCAACGCCTACTCAATTTGAATACCTGGATACCCAGATATTCATACAGCCAAATTAGATAAAGTAGCATAAGTAGTTAAACAAAATTAATTACACAAAATTAAGGCATGAAACCCTTATCCAGACTAGAAACTCATGTGTAAATAATTCTGTGCGATTACTTAGCATGGCGGGATTGGACAGAAATAAAAAGCGAAGTGATTCAAGCACTCCAAGAGTAAGTAGGCATCATGAGGTACGCACACCAGGGTGAATAAAAATATGACTCTCCTTACACCCCTACACCCCTTTTTCAAGTCAGGCTCAGTGAGGTCTTGGGTGCAGCACAAGAAAGTAGTCAAAAATCTGGGTACTCAGAAAGCCAGCCATCTGAACAATCAACAATTGCTTCATTTGAGCTAGCAGAAGAAAGTAGCCAGAAACCTGGATACTCAAAAGTTTATTGAGTTCATTGGAAGGTTTCACAAAATGCTTCAAAATAGCATGAAATGGTTCTTTTTTAACGTTTTTTTAGCTTTATTACCGTTGTTACTTAATTTTATATTAATTAAAATTGGTAGAATAAAGACCACTTGGTTTGAATTGTTAAAGGATGGAGAGCTTTTCTTCTTTTCTACTTCTTTAGCAGCATCTTCAATCGGAGCTTTTCTATTTCAAAGTCCTTCAAGTTTAATGATTGCTTCAGTAACTTCTTATCTTTTAATTACATTACTACTTATTTCAACAGGATTATTTGCACTATCTTCTTTTTTAAAACTTAAACAGATGGAAGCAATAGATAAAAAAGTTTTTGGTGCTGGTTCAGCATGGTGTGCCATTATAGTAATTTTAAAGATGATAGAGAAATATCAGATGTAACTCATGAAGAAATCATCATATATAAAAAACGTGCAGAAAGATACAAGTAGAGACGTGCCAATAGCGCTGTAGCGCATGGCTTCGCTAAGGCACGTCTCTACAGGGTTTAAATGTCAATCGATTTGTCTGATCCGAACCGTATTGCGTCTACGCCAGTTCCCTATCGGTAGAAGCCAAGACGGGGGCTGAACTCACCGCCGGCCGTCTTAGGATATCGAGTATGGAGAATAATTTATACTTTTGATTGGTCTGTTATTACCTCATAGATTTTTCATATCAATCAGTCCATAACCACATTTGGGATCAAAAGTTCCTTCACTTTTACCGGGAATAGAACTATTTTGACGTAACAAATCTTTCACAGCGTCTGGAGTCAGATGAGGATCACGTTGCAACAGTAGTGCTACCAAGCCACTAACAAATGGTGTCGCCATACTCGTACCAGCTGACACCACAAACTTGGAATTCACCATCATTGAGGGATCAGAGTTTGCATTGGATGAAAGAGCCGAAACGATCATTGCTCCTGGGGCTGCTACATCGGGCTTTTGGGCATTATTTCGCAGTGGACCTTCGCTACTGAACTCAGAAATATTATCTAGTTCAAAGCCTACGTTTCGCTGATTATGGTCAATATCAGTATAAGTGGCTTTAGTAGTATAAGAAGCAACTGTTACTGCACTGCTAGCAGACCCAGGAGCGCCAATTTTCATCGTGTCAGAGATGCTTTTACCTGTAAAGAATACTGACGAAGTGTCATCTAAAGCCCACACATCTAGGCGTGCGTTATTCCCAGAGGTGTTACGTATCCGCAACTGCCAAACTCCACCTGGTACAGGTTGATTAAATCTGCTGTTACCTCCGCCCTGAATTTGCACAAAGAAATTATAGTCGTCGTTGGCTGGATCTGGTCCTGGGGTGACAATCTCCACTCGTGCATCTAGTAAGCTATATTGTTTTGAAGGATTACCATTAGTAATGATTGGTTGGAAAGGAGTAATAAATCCATTGGGACTGCGTAGAGAGATTTCCAACTTACTATCACGGGAATACCAACCGTTTAACCAGACAATCCCCACTTGATTATAGGGAACACTAAAACGCATGGTTCCTAAGCGCTTGGTGTTGACAATTGTCTGACCATGGATGTTGTCATTACCTTCATTACCCGCAGCACAGCAAACAATTCTTCCGGGTCCAGATTCAGCATCAATAATTTTGGATAAAGAGTCGCTACCATCATGGGCGTCAGCGTGTCCACCCAAGCTGAGATTCACCACTGCTGGACGTCCCATTTCACTTGCTACTCGGAAAATATAGCGAACACCATCAGCAATGTGGGCATCTTGCAAGTCAGTTTTAACAATTACTAATTCTGCTTCTGGTGCTACACCACAATAGGTACTATCCAATCCAGAGGCAATACCTGCAACGTGAGTACCGTGACCATCTGTATCTTGGGAAATTGTCAACTGTGTCCCGGTTAATTCTGCACCATAACCACCTTCTTTCACCCCTGGACCTGGTAGTGTTTGATCCCAAATTCTTAAGATACGTCCTGCAAAAGCGGGGTGTTTTGGATCAATACCACTGTCTACTACACCAATAACTACTCCTTTACCCCTCAATTCAGTTTTATTCTTAAACTCTGGTAGGTTGACTTTTTCCCCTGCTTTATCCAGCCGCAACTTTAATTTACGAGAGGGCTTGATCCGTTGGACGACAGATTCTTCAGATAAAGCGTCTAAACCATCTATGGGTAAGTAAGCTGTCCTGACAGTACCTGTATTTTGATTGATTTCAATACCGTATTGTGATAAATGACTCAGGTCTGCTTGTTCATCACAGTAGATAAAAACGACACTACGGGTAGGCTTAATACTGGTTTTTGGAGCAATTATACCAAGCGATCGCTTGTGTGTGGTTAAACCTTCTTGTCCTTCTCTTTGATAGTCTTCGTAGGCTAGTAGCAATCCAGGAGAAAGTTTTTCGTGTCTCATGTTTTCCTCAAATTTAGTTTGATTGCTGCAAGATTCTAGCTTCAGCATCAATTTTCGGCAAGTGATTGTTTTAGCTAAAATCTTTGCATGTGAATATAGTTGTCTAGTATTAGACGTAACAAAAATACCAAGTATTCGGACTCAGCAATGATGAATTATAAAGTATGAGTCTCTTTGCAAGAAAACTGCTAACTAATAGTTTAAGAATTTGAATTAAGGTTTGTAGTAAGCACGCTTGGTGCTTAAAAAGTAAGGAATGTACGCGCACGCAGGGTAGTCCTGACTACTGCAAAGAAAATTAGTAATTAACAATAAATTACTAAATACCAAACTTCAGAACTCATAATTCATCATTCATAATTTCTGGATACAATATTTGGTTGTCTAATTTCGCAAAAACTTGACTTGTTTCTACAGTATCCAAAGCAAGTGCAACCGCACCCCACAACGGTGCATCATCACCTAATGCTGCTGGGATAACTTCAAAATTAATCTCTGGTAAAGCTGTTTCTCGCGCTACCTGACGAATCACTCGCCAAAAACCTTCCCCAGCCTTGGTCACACTCCCACCCAAAACAAACCGTTGGGGATTCATCAAATTTGCCACATTACCAATACCCAAACCCAACGCCCAAGCCGAACGGTGTAAAATATCTTGTGCTAACTCATCACCCTGCGTCGCTGCTTCACTCACAATTTTCCCAGTAATTAACTCCAAATTTCCCTCTACTAAACTCCTCAATATCTCCCCTCTTTGTGTTCTATCCTGCGGATAGTCGCTTGCTCGTCTATCTGTTTTTTGTGGTTCGTTGAATAAAACCTCTCTCACATCCAACGCCATATACGGTCCCGACGCCAATCTTTCTACACATCCCCGCTTTCCACACAAACATATTGGTCCAACTGGATCTACTACCATATGTCCAATTTCCCCAGCCATACCATTTGCACCGCGCCAAGGTTTACCGTTAAGTATCCAACCACCGCCGACGCCAGTGCTAACAGTAATGTAAAACAAACTATTGTACCCAACACCCGCACCATATCTGTATTCACCCAACGCTGCCACATTCGCATCGTTGTCAACACCAACACTCACACCATATTCATCTGTTAACAACTCTTGCAAAGCTATATTTTCCCAACCAGGGACATGATGTGATAGCTTGACTGTACCTGTATTTGCATCCACAGGGCCACCAAAGCTGACACCAATAGCAGCTGGTTTTACTTCTTGCAATAGAGAATGAATGAGCGATCGCATGATATCCAAATCAGTGCTAGCATTGGCATTTGCTGGTGATAAACAGCGTTTGTAACCCAACCACTCTTGAGAATTAACATGTGCGATCGCTGCTGCTAGCTTAGTACCACCAAAATCAAGCGCTAAAATTAAACTCACAATCTTTTTGTTAGTTGTTAGTTGTTAGTTGTTAGTTGTTAGCATAACCAGCCTAGAAATAAATGGTGCTGTTGACAAACAAATGAGGGGTAAAAACCGTATCAGTTTCAAGGCGAAATGCTGGACTTTCCTCAAAAATAAAGAATTAATAATATTAAACCTTCTACTGAACTAAAAAATGTGACTATAAATAAGACATTGAAACGTAGCAGTAAATTGATTTACAATCAGGGAAAACTGACCTATGGATTGCAAAACTGCAACTTTAGTCTACCAAACGGAAAATCATCTCGGAAAAATTCGCGAAATTTTTCCCAAAGCTTGGAATTTTTTAGAAGAAGTGTCTTTTGCATACGTTCAGAAAAAGCCAGATAATTTTGATGCTGCTGTCAAAGAAATAGTAGGTGAAACACCTTTCCAATTTAGAATGGTTCATCGGGACGACAGAGATCAACTCACAAAAGACCTTTCTGATTTATTGGGAGATATTACATCGCGATTACTCTTAGAGAAATATTTTTCGGAAGTAGTTGGTCAGCAAGTATTTTTCAGTACTATTTGTTGTAACAGCCATCTCACTTGTGATCACGAATTAACTCTCGAAGAAGTTCTACCTCTACAACGTGCGGCGGTGAAGTTACAGTAAAGGTTAGTTAGTGGTTATTAGTGGTTATTAGTGGTTAGTGGTTAGTGGTTAATGGTCGCACTATTAACGACTAGTACAAGAAGGCAGAAGTACGACGGCAGAGGGCAGAAGGCGCAAAGGCTTGTAATAAAAGCTTTTTGTCTATTACTAATGGGTGCCTTATTTACGCCGTGCTGTACTAGCCACTATCCAATTAGCGAATTTTCCTACCAGTTAATACTTCTCGCACATCCAACATAGCTGTGTAGGTAGGTAAGATATGTAAGGTTTCGTGATCTGGGGTATGTTCCAAGGCTGTGTTGATAGCTTGGCGCAAATCTTCTTCAACGATCAAATGACAATTGGTTTGAGGTGCAGGATCGCTGTAGCGTAGACGGAGAGCCATATCATAGGCGCGATCGCCACTCACTACTAAAGTTCCTCCTCGTTGGACTAATTTCTCTGTATCTACATCCCAAATCCAGGATACATCCTCACCATCTTGAATGCGATCGTTCAATACTAATAATGTTGTTGTGTTATCACTTTGAGTCACAACTCGAATAGTTTCATTTGTCCCTACAGGATTTTTTGATAATAAAATTCTGACCTGTTTTCCATTAATTTTTAACTCTTCCGCACGCCCAAAAGCCGGTTGGAAGTTAGGAATTGAATTGCGAATAATAGCTTCATCAATTCCCAATTCCATAGCAGCAGTAACAGCAGCTAAAGTATTGTACTTGTTGTACAAACCAATGAGAATTTGTGGCCATTGGCTACTATTAATAATTGGTTCGCTTCTCGTAAAACCACAACTGGGGCAAGTATACTCGCCCATATGAGAAAGATAAACGCCTTTATAGTCCAAAGCATGTCCGCAATTGGGACAATAAATAGAATCAACAGCATGGGGAATCGCTTCTAAATAATGTTCTGGTTCATTTAAACCAAAGAAAGAAACTTGCTGTTGAGATAACTGTTGACCAAGATAACAAATTGTTGGATCGTCAGCATTTGCAACAATCATCGTTTCAGGTGGTAGAGTGGCGATCGCACCTCCCCAGCGTTTACTAATTGTGTCTACTTCTCCGTATCTATCCAGTTGATCACGGAATAAGTTTAAACAAAGAATCAGTGTTGGTTGAATTGGGGCTAAAACCCTGGGCAAAATATTTTCATCAACTTCTAAAATGGCATAATCAACGTTGAGCGAACCTACCAAATTGGTGCTTTCCATCAACGCTGTCATCAAGCCATTTTCGAGATTAGCACCCGTAGAATTGTGAGCAACACGATAACCTTGGCGTTCTAGAATCTCCCGTAAAAACAGCGATGTTGTGGTTTTACCATTCGTACCAGCAACCAGAATCACCCCCTTGTTCACCTGCTGACTCAACAATTGTAATAAACGGGGTTCAATCCGACGCGCGATCGCACCAGGTAAAACAGACGCAGCACCCAAACGTAGCGATCGCACCATCAAAGTTACACTTTTAGCTACAGAGACAGCCAAACCCAGCCGCAGTCTATCTATAAATTGAATTTTGTTTCCCACAACTATATCCTAAGTCTGCGATTTAATATGCGTGAGTTTAGCGAATCCTGGGTAAAAAGGCTAGTCAGATCAACCACAAACTTATTACAACTATTCTAAGTGTTTCACAAGTGTATTTGTTAATTCTTGTAATTGATGTGCAACATCTACCCTGTGACACTGGGATGGATGCATTTCGGCACATAGTAAAAGAGTTGTTTCAAGCATAGCAATTTCTGAAATTTCTAGTAATGCCGTCCTCGCTTCTTCTTTGTTAGGAGGAATCCAATTGTGATTACCAGATGTATTACCTAAAGCTATAGATGAAATGTATTTAATATTTTGAGAATCACAAAGTTTTTTAATCTCTTCTCCATACCATTTTCTACTCCAAGCACGAGGCGAAGAACGCACATCAACAACACATTTGACGTTAAATAAACTTAAATACGTCAAAAAATCATCATAATTTTTCCGGTTGCCATATCCAAATGTCAGAATATAAGGTTTTAAGCTTTCACCTTGATTGCTCATTGCTGTATGAAAACAAACTTAATTGTTCTAATTGTACTATTGGTGGATAAAACAAACCAATTATCATAAAAGTATTTTTGTGATTTTTCAAATTACCAACTATAAAATATAAATCTTTTTCTATAATAAAATCTTCTAGTTTTTGTCTGACTTTATCCAAAGAATCTTTTTCTCTATCTTCTAAAGTATTGGCTTGAGAATTATCTCGACAATTTCTGTACAATTGCATAATTTCCCAATCGCTGATTGAGTACTTGTGCTGATCACCTGCCTCATCAGTAAATTCATATCCAAATTTATAAGGGATTTTTTCTAAATCAATAGATTCTTCAAATAAATCAAGTTGACCTAAAACAGCTTGCTGTTCTGGTTTCCATTCGCGTTTAGTTGGCTTACAGTAATATTTTTTTATTTTTTGAGGTTTAATAATTCCCAAAGACTTATTCTGTTCTTGTATCTCTTTGACAGAATTAAACTTGAGTGGTAATAGTAAAGACTTTCTCTCGCGCCAACCGTTGGAAGTATCAAGTTTTCTAATAATTTCTATATTTGAATAATTAATGCGGAAACTTTCTTGTCTATAGTCTTTGTCATTTCTCTCTATTGCAGCCCTAATAATAGACCATCTGGGATAGCGTTTATCAAAATCCATGTATCTAAATGGAATAGGATATATGCGAATCCATTGTAATGGTTGATCATCATCGCTTAATAAAATTCCTGCGGTACAAACTGTTTCTCTATATTTAGTGCTAATCGAAGGATAAGTTTTAGTTGCAATTAAAATTTTTCTAGTTTCCATAGTTATTCATTTGAAAGGTTGGATGAATAGCATAAAATTATATTCGTAATTTAAATTCATGTCGATTTTCCAATAAATAGAGCAAAATAAAAGACACGATATCTCATGTCTGTACAATATAATGTGTGGATCACATAACTGAAAACTGCTGTGAAATCCAGAATTTTAAATGGGGGCAAGTCGGTGTTAAATTTATTAGGGACAATCTAACATCTAACATCCTGTTGGCGGATGACTAATCTCTTTTTTCACGAACAATTGCAACGCACACCCCCACTAATGCATAAACTGCGGGACTTTCCTGTTACCATTTGTGGTGCTGGGGCTTTGGGTGCAAATATCACCGAAAATCTGGCTCGTTCTGGCTTTAGTAAATTACGAATAATAGACAGAGACAGGATTGAAGAACGCAATCTTTCCACCCAACCTTATTATCGTTCCGACGTTGGTGCATACAAAGCCAAAATCCTCACCAATAATCTTTACCGCGCTTTGGGGATCACAGTCGATGGGCGTTCAAAAGAATTAACACTAGCTAATGCAAGTCAATTATTAACAGATAGTGGTTTGATCATCGACACCTTCGACAATAGCAGTAGCCGACAAGCTCTGTTTGACTACTGCAAGAATTCTCAAATACCTTGCTTACACGTGGGTTTAGCTTCAGATTATGCAGAAATCATCTGGAACCAAATCTATCGCGTACCTTCACCTGCAAACGATGATATCTGCGACTACCCCCTGGCGCGCAACTTAGTTATCCTCGCAGTCGCAGTTGCTTGTGAAGTTATTGTTACTTTTGTAGCTACAGAAAAGCAAGAGAGTTTTACTGTTACCTTAGCTGATTTTGCCATTCAGCCTTTGTAATGTATAAAGTGAATAGAGATTGGGAATGAAATTATGGAGCAAAATCAGCATCAACAGCGCCGCGTCGCTGATCAGGAGTTTCAGAAATCCCTAGACCAACTGCAAGAAATTTTACAAGATGATTCTACACAAACAGAACAGACACCCCAATCCCCCAGTGATGATCAAAACGATGCTCCAAAGGAGCTGCTACGCGATCGCCAAATAGCCGAAACTTCCTCAATCATAGATTTAGACCTTTGGGAAGACGCTGTTGCTGACATCGAACAATATTTCCAGCAAAAAGGAAAAAGTTAATAGTTAATGGTCATTGGTCATTGGTCATTGGTCATTACTTATTCTTTCCATCCCCCTTGTCCCCCTTGTCCCCCTTGTCCTCCTGATCGCCGATCCCTTGTCTTCGCGCTTCGTATAACATCAACGCAGCTGCGATCGCTACATTCAATGACTCTACCCCAGAACTAAGGGGAATTTTCACTTCTACATCTGCTATTGCTGCTAATTCTGACGACAAACCAGCACCTTCGTTACCCAATAAAATCAAACTTGGTTGACGCCAGTCTACCTCCCAGTAAGTTAAATTTGCACTTGGGAGTGTTGCGATCGCTTGCATTCCCGCTTGTTTAGCTTGCATGACTATCGCTTTTAAATCTGGACTCACCGCCATAGGTAAACGAAACCATTGTCCAGCCGTAGCCCGTAATACCTTGGGATTATCTAAATCTACACTATCTCCACTCAGCCACAATCCACTCGCTCCAGCCGCCACAGCAGTGCGAATCATTGTACCTAAATTCCCTGGATCTTGGACTGTTTCTAAAGCGAGTACCACACCAGTAAATGGTATGGGAATTGGAGAAACATCCCGTTTTGCTAGCGCCACAACTCCATCTGGTTGTACCGTAGTTGCGATCGCAGCCATCACTTCTTCACTGACAACTTCTGTGCGATCGCTTCTTTGACAAGCCTCTTCCCATAACATCGGGTGGGATATTTGCCATCCTGGAGTACAACACACCACCGCAAGCGGATAATTGACTGCACAAGCTTCCTCCAACAAGTGTGTTCCCTCTAATAGAAACAGTTGCTGCTTATGCCGTTCCTTGGTAGCGTGGAGCTTTCTGATTTGCTTAACTAAAGAATTTTGTAAACTTGCTAGCACAATTTTAGATTTACGATTTTAGATTTTAGATTAATCCAAAATAATAAATCTAAAATCTAAAGTTTCAGATGCGGAACCCGGGACTTGAACCCGGAAGCCTTGTGGGCACTAGAACCTGAATCTAGCGCGTCTGCCAATTCCGCCAGTTCCGCTCGCGAATTGGTTGAATGACCGTTTTCCATTATTACTACATTTTTCATAGGTGTCAACTAAAAAATTTTGTTGGTTGTTGGTTTTTCTACCTTATTCCCAATCCCCAATCCCTCAAATCATCTACAGGGTGTGATGCAAGAAGTGGACAAATTAAATCTTTCCTGTAGAATCAAAACCAACTTGAAATTTATAAGATTTAAGATTTTTGGAGGGTAGGCTTATTAATCCTTCTAGCAGCTTACAAGATGCTAAATTGTCATCTGTTGCAGACTCCTCAGTTTTGCAAATCTGTGGTGGGCATCCGTTGCAAGGTCATGTAAAAATTAGTGGAGCGAAAAATTCAGCACTAGTCATTATGGCTGGGGCTTTGCTTTGTTCAGGGGACTGTCACATCCGTAACGTACCTTTGCTAGCAGACGTAGAGCGCATGGGTCAAGTATTGTCGGCTTTGGGTGTTCGCTTGCAGCGAAGCGGTGACATTTTAGACATCAATGCTAGCGAAATTACCTCATCCAAAGCTCCTTATGAACTGGTTACTCAGTTGCGAGCCAGTTTTTTTGCGATTGGTCCGATCCTGGCACGTTTGGGAATAGCACAAATGCCTTTACCAGGAGGATGTGCTATTGGCGCCAGACCAGTGGATCTGCATGTCCGGGGGCTGCAAGCAATGGGAGCTGAAGTACAAATCGAGCATGGCATTTGTAATGCTTACGTCCCTGGCAAAAGCCGTCGTTTGAAGGGAGCAAAAATCTACCTAGATATTCCCAGTGTGGGAGCCACAGAAACGCTGATGATGGCAGCGACTCTGGCAGAAGGTGAAACAATCATTGAAAACGCCGCCCGTGAGCCAGAAGTTGTTGATTTGGCAAATTTCTGTATGGCGATGGGAGCAAAAATTCAAGGTGCAGGAACGAGTACGATTACCATCGATGGTGTTGCTGAGTTACATTCTGTTGAGTATAATATCATACCTGATCGCATTGAAGCCGGAACTTTTCTATTGGCAGGAGCAATAACCCGTTCTGAACTGCTCCTCTCGCCAGTAGCCCCAGACCATCTAGTACCAGTGATTTCCAAATTGCGGGAGATTGGCGTAAGTGTGGTTGAAGAAACACCAGATTGCTTACGTGTCCTCAAAGGTGACAGATTAATAGCGGCAGATATTGAAACTATGCCCCATCCTGGTTTTCCTACAGACATGCAAGCGCCGTTCATGGCTTTACTGGCGATCGCAGAAGGCGATAGCCTGATTAATGAAACCGTATTTGAAAATCGCCTGCGTCACGCCTCCGAGTTAAATCGCTTAGGGGCAGACATTCGTGTTAAAGGTAACACTGCTTTTGTCCGGGGAGTACCATTGTTATCTGGCGCACCTGTAATTGGCACAGATTTACGAGCCGCCGCAGCTTTAGTTGTCGCCGGCTTGGCAGCAGACGGTAAAACCACTATCCAAGGACTACCCTACCTTGATCGCGGCTATGATCGCCTTGATCTCAAATTACAGCAATTAGGAGCAAAAATCCAACGTTTACCTGGTTCAGAGGTAAAAACAGAAATTGCTCCTGGCGCGATCAATCCCTGAAGCATCGATTTGTTCTTGACTTAGTTAATGGTTAGTGGTTAGTTGTAGCTGTCTCAAACAACCACCAACCATCAACTAAGAAACACAGGGGTATGGGGGTATAGGGGTGTAAGGGTGTAGGAGAAAAATTGTGTTTCCTTCATTGGTTGCTAGCGGCGAAAAAACGCGGCTAGTCGGGCGCTCACAATTGTTAAGATGCGATCGCCTATGGTAAAGTCAGCTAACCGCATTTACTTGGGGATTTGGACAATTTGAGCGATCGCATTTCCCAAACGAGTAAAGTGATTGGGATTAAGCGTCAGGAGAATATCTACTTCTGCTTTTAAAGCAGCTTGAGCAATTAAAGCATCGAAAATACCACCACCAGGAAGATTTAAAGTTGCCATTTGCGCGATCGCAGCCTGATAATCAATGAAAAGCAGTGGAACTCCTTCTAAATACTGTGATATATCTACAACAATGCTTTGAGCTTGTTGGGGGCTAATACGCGGCTGAATGGGTAAGCGTGTAATGACAGAATATGTTTCAGCTAAACTGTGAGTTGAGATAAACCCTTGAATTTGTCCAGATTGTGCAGCTTTTATCTGTGAAAAACAAACAGAATGTTGCGGGTGATTAACAATTATTGCAGGCACTAAGACAGAAGTATCAAATAAGACTTTCATCAAACTATTTGATCCTGAATGCGTTCTTCTCTCAACTCATCAATAAAGGTATTAATATCAAAGTCTTCTGGTAATTGTGCCTCTACAACTAAAATCCCATCTTTGCGATAGACGTTTGCTTGGTTATGAGACAATAAATTATTATTTTCAGAGTTTTGTTGAGTATATTTTTCTGGCTTTTGCTGACTCAAAGCTTCAATTTTTTCTGTAATGGCTTGCAAAATAAATTGCTCAGTCGATATTCCTTGACTGCTTGCCCATTTTTCAATTGTTTGTTGGAGTTGGGGAGGAAAGTTCATAAAAGCAAAGACAATTAATATTCCAATTGTAAGAGGTCACATCCTCGACTTTTTTAAAAAAGTCGGGGATCTTGTTGTTCACGAATTACGAATTATTTTCTTAACCAATAGCCACAGCAAATAAAAATTCCCCCACAATTATCTTCATATCGTCTCGCGTATTGGGTGGCTAATTCTGTTTTACCCACACCTCCCATTCCTGCGATCGCGACATAATCTCCGCACTGCAAGTCTTCATGCAATTGTGTTAGTTCCGTTTCTCGCCCAACAAAATGAACCGAACCGCGATAGGGGATATAAGTAAGTCGGCGGGAAAAATTCAATGTATATGAAGAAATATAAATTAGCTGTAGGGTGCGTTGTCGCGCAGCGCAACGCACCTTGAATTCTTGACCGTGCGTTATGCCGTAGGCTAACGCACCCTACATTTAAATTTCTTAACATAGCTATAAATATTAGCGCCAACTTACTTATTTCGTGGGAGTTAACTGTTTTTGCCCTGCAATAATTTGAGTGCCAATGTTAACTTTAGCACCAGGAGCAACGTAAGCACCGATTTTTTCTGCAAATTTGCCGGAATCTTCAGACATATATGGTTAAATTCAATGCCATTAAATTTGTGTAGAGACGCGAAATTTCGCGTCTCTACATGACAAAATCATGACGAAAAATCCTTAACCGAACCGTATTGGGACTGGGGGAGTGATCGAGAATATGAAATTAAAATTAAAAAGACATGTTTTCAATATTACCTGTTCCACCTGGCATGACTACCTGACCAATTTTATCTGCCAATTTTTGTAAATTAGGCATAGCCAGAATTTCTGCAAATTTAGGATTTGGTTCCGCTTTTGCTGCTGCTGCTAATTCCCGTACTGCTTGCGCCACTTCCGGAGCAGCTTTCGCCGCAGCTTCCACTTCCAATACAGCCTTACCAAAATCTAGCGGTTGTTCTGGTGCTTTCTCAATTGCAGCTACAATTTGAGGAGACTGTTTTCTCAGCTTCACAATAAACTGACCAGTCTTATCCCATAAAGCTTCGCCTACTTTTTCCCCCGTCTTTTCTAACGCTTTGGTGGCGACTACAGAGCCAATTGCGATCGCAGCAGTAGTTAAAGGTTCCATGCGCTACTTTGCTTATGTGCATTCTACTTAATTTATGAATACACAAGTTTGCTCTGCAATTCCGCAATTTCAATCAAAAATTTTGATTTCGTTAGAACACAAGTTGCTGTCGTTAGAACACAAGTTGCTGTCGTTAGGACACGAGCGTGAGTTGGAACCCCTCGGATTTATCCGTGGGGTGAGTTCAGTAAGTCGCAATACGCTTGGTGTTAAGCATGATAGTAGGTTGGGTAGAGCGCGAGCGTTACCCAACATTTTCGCCGATTTGTTGGGTTTCGTTCCTCAACCCAACCTACGCAAGTTAAGGTTTTTGGCTCTAACTGAACCTTCTCTATGGAAAAACCACCAACCATCAACCATCAACAACTAATATCGCTATACTAGGCTTTGTAGGGCTGGGATCAAACTAGCTCCATTACGAACCTCACTACTTCCTACTTGCTTTGCTATGTTATCCTCCAAAACTCCGCTCATGGGTCTGAAAGCAGATTCATTTCGTCACCCGCTAGACCTAGAAGCAACCAAAGCCCTGAAGCAGATTCCTGGTATAGATTTGATGGTGCGAAATTTCCTCGGACCAGTGGCGGAGCAATTATTTTATGTGGAAAACATTGCATCTAGTATTTTAGTGGGCGAAAACCAATTACCCCATTTACACAAACTTTTATTAGAAGCTTGTCATATTTTAGACATGGAGCCACCACAGTTGTATATCAGACAACATCCGGCTCCTAATGCTTATACT
Source organism: Nostochopsis sp. (assembly GCA_051172755.1). Classification (GTDB taxonomy): domain Bacteria; phylum Cyanobacteriota; class Cyanobacteriia; order Cyanobacteriales; family Nostocaceae; genus Pelatocladus. The sequence continues at coordinate 136,616 of JBMNDX010000004.1, forward strand.
TTTGCAATGCGGGGTAAGCAGCCTTTTGTAGTGCTGCACACTTCCTTAATTGACATGCTTACGCTAGAGGAAACTCAAGCAGTCATTGCTCATGAACTGGGACATCTCAAATGTGACCACAGTGTTTATCTGACACCAGTAAATATACTAATATTAGCAGCAGCAACTTTGCCTAATATCGGTGGATTTATTGCTCAAGCAATCCAAACACAACTTTTGGAATGGGTTCGTTGTGCAGAATTTACATGCGATCGCGCCGCATTATTAGCAACCCAAAACCCCAAAGCTGTCATGTCTGTGTTGATGAAATTAAGTGGTGGTTCACCGACTCTCGCACCACAACTTAACCTTGATGCTTTTATTGACCAAGCCCGCGCCTACGATGATATTAGTAAAACCGAACTCGGCGAAATGGTCAAAGTTACCCGGACAGCACAACTAACACACCCAGTACCAGTATTGCGGGCGCGAGAAATTGACCGTTGGGCAAGTAGCAAAGAATATGAAAGATTATTGCAAGATCCAAAATTAGAACGCAGTAGTGATTATACTACAGGCGGTAAGTGGCGCAACTGGTAGATATTATATTTGGTAAGTGAGTTGAAATAAACATAACTGCCAAATTTGGGCGCATTGATGTACTTTTTAATAATGCTGGATATGGAGTTTAAGGAGCATTGCGAGAATATCTCTATTCTTAATCTTCATCAAGTTATGAATCAAATTATTAAGTTTGTAATAACACTTATGTCAGGTTGTAGCTTAATGCCGGAAGCTGCAATCTAAATTGTGTATCCTGAAGACAACTGACATTATGACAAAATGGAGGTCTGATGACTCCGAAGATTATGCGTCAGCTTTGGTCTGTAATTGAAACGACCCAAACCAAGACGCTGTTGCAATTAGATGATGCTAGCTTAGTCCAGTGGTTGGTTAAGCAAACCAAAACGCAAGCTTTGCTAGATTGCCAAGAAACAGACTTTCTGTGTGACTACATTCAATCTCGGCTACCCCTCATTCGTGATCTTGCTAATGAACGTCAATATTCATGAAAATAGTCATTGGGCATTGGGCATGGTTAACAACCACTAACAACTAACCATTAACTCTTGATTAATGACAAATGACCAATGACTAATGACTAGTAAGTTTTTGTGGTAAATATCCTTCGATTAAACAATCTGCTCCCACCACACGCACCTCAACACGTTCCAAAGACAATGCTTCAGTCATAGTGGTGAAACCCAAATCACCAACGGGTGTCGGAGCATCGCTACCACCAATTATTTTTGGAGCAATGAATGCTAATATTTTCTGTACTGCTCCCTGAGCGATCGCATTAGCTGCAAGAGTTCCACCACATTCCCACAGTACGCTACAAAAACCCCGTTCGTAAAGGTAAGACATCACTTGTTCTGGTGTTAGTGGTGATATTTCTATTACTTCTACTCCCTGCTTGAGCAATATTTCCTTAGAAACAGCGTCGGCTCCTACATCTGTTAGCACCAAAGTAGGAGCCGACGCTGTTTCCCATAGATGAGCTTGTACTGGTAGATTGAGAGTGCGACTCATTACTATCCGTAAGGGATTATGCGCTCCCTGTTGGTGACTGGTTAAACGGGGATTGTCAAATCTGACCGTATTTCCACCGATGATCACAGCATCGCAAGCAGCGCGTAATTGATGCACTACGCTACGAGCTTCCTGGTTAGTTACCCAGGCGCTATGACCAGTAGTTGTAGCTATTTTGCCATCTAATGTCATAGCGTATTTCAGTATGCCCAAAGGTCGTTTGTAGAGAATGCGATGGATAAAGCCTTCATTGAGCCGACGACAGGCTTCTTGTTCCACTCCAACTATTACTTCTATACCCGCCGCATGTAACTTAGCAATACCACCACCGCCTACTAGTGGGTTAGGATCAACCATACCTACTACAACCTTTCCCACTCCAGCAGCAATTAATGCTTCCGAACAAGGAGGAGTGCGTCCGTAGTGATTGCAAGGTTCAAGACTAACATAGATAGTTGCCCCACGAGCATTTGCACCTGCTGCTTTGAGTGCGAAAACTTCTGCGTGCGGTTCACCTGCACAGGGATGAAAGCCTTCTCCAATAATTTCACCATCTTTAACAATCACTGCGCCCACCATTGGATTTGGGGAAGTCCGTCCCAAAGCACGCTGGGCAAGTTCCAAACAGCGTCGCATCATTGCTTGGTCAAACTCAGTGCCTATTTGTTGTTGAGGATGTGAATCTGATTTAATCACAAATTTTTGATTTTCCTAGCCCTGATCTTCCAACTCTAGCTTTAATCTATCTTGCCAGAGGTTGGCAAAATTCCAGAAAAAATTAAGGGTGAGGACATTCTCCTGTGTGGTGGCGACAAGAACAGCCAGAACAGCGTCTATGTGGTTCGTTATTTAACCCAGCAAAGTTTGTGTGTGAAGTACTAGTTTAAGATTAGACATCTCCAAAAAATAATGTAGAGACGTAGCAGTGCCTACGTCTCTAGAAGGGTTCTGGGCAACGCATAATTAATTTCCGGAGATGTCTATTGTTGCTCGGCTAATTTCAGTTGTTGCCACCAATGATTCAGAGGAAAATAAACCACTGGCGCCCAGAGACTACTAACTATAGCAGAGGCAAGAGCTACCTTTTGGTAATAACTCCAGATATCTACTGCATTGCGATCGCCCATTAAAACCAACTGTACAGCAAAGATTGTTTCCACCAAAACTGCCATTCCAAAGACAATTAAGGCGATTGAAATAAAATCTTCTTGAATAAAGCGTTGTTTTTGCAGCAAAGCTGTCACACATCCTACTACTGCCAAGCTGAGGGCATGAGTGGGATCGGGTGACGTCATGGCATCTTGAAGTAATCCCAAAATTACACCCGCGAATGCACCTTGGAAAGCTGTACGCTTCACACTCCAAGCTACTACCCAAATTAATAACCAATTAGGCCCAATACCTAATAGTTCCATGCCAGGAAGACGAGTGAGCAGCATCAGCAAGCATAGGAGCACAGATCCAAAAATTACAGCCCAATTTACCAGTAATCGCAGGCGGGGATGCCAACGTGAAATGGGGTTAATTTTAATTATGGATTTTCGCGATCGCGATTTTGGCTTATTTTGCCTGCCACCCCGAAACGCAGGAATTTTCATCTTGTTTATTAAACACTCATGTGCAAAGTACACAAAAATATATATAAAAACATTCACCCTACACCGAAGGCGCTCAAAGGGTGTCTACACCCTTATTTTTGTGATTGTGGATTTTCTAGTTGTTGATTTTCTGGTTTGGGATATACAGTTACCCAGTCCAAAGAACGAATTGGTGGAAATAGTTCTACTTTCGCTACTGATGCTGGTAGTTTCTTTAAATCTAAAGATTTAATTTCTCCGATTGCCAAACCAGAGGGAAACTTTTGACTATAAGTAGATGTGACAACTACATCTCCAGGTTTGACATTAGGAACTTTTTCATAAAACTCCAGTACCCCTTCTACGGAAGCGTCACCCCGCAAAACTCCCTTCGCTCCAGTACGGCTGATATTTATACCCACCTTACTTTTCAGGTCACTGATTAATAATACGCGGCTAGTATTAGGAGTGACATTTTCTACTAGACCGACTAACCCACCTTCAGCCTTGACTACAAAACCTTCTTGAATTCCAGCCTGACTACCCCGGTTGAGAATTACTTGTTGCCACCAATTGTCTGCACTGCGTCCCACCACCCGTGCTGGGATCGGACGCGATGAGAGCGGCTCTTTTTCGACGTAACCCAGCAACTGTTGTAGCTTTTTATTCTGGTTTTCTAATTCTGTAATTTGGGCTTCTAATTCTAATACACGAGAATCTTTCAACCGTTCTTCTGGTGTTGTTCCTGGCTGCAAAATCTGGAACTGACTGGTAACACCCTGATAAATTTCCAGTAACAAAGCTCCTTGAGTTTGTCTAAGTACCCAAGCTCCAGCAACTATTAGAGACAGTAGCCCGACGTGGAATCCTTTATGCTCCCACCAGCGACGTGCTGTAAACATATATACCTTTCTTTAGCCGTGTAAATGTTAACAACATTGAATTATTTACAAATCCAATATCTTGGATTGCTTGTTTTGATTACATGTTCCGGGAACGTCCACTGAACACTCGTTCTAGCTGTTTGAAGTTTTCTAAAACACGACCTGTACCCAATACAACACAGCTTAGAGGATCGGCAGCAATGTGGGTTAAAATCCCAGTTTCATGGCTAATTAAGGTATCTAGTCCTTTGAGCAAAGCACCGCCACCTGCTAGCATAATGCCCCGGTCAATGATGTCTGCTGCTAGTTCTGGAGGTGTACGTTCCAGAGTCCGCTTCACAGCCTCAATGATGACTGATAGGGGTTCTGACATACTTTCACGAATTTCTGCTCCTTTGACGGTTACAGTACGTGGTAAACCTGAAAGTAAGTGTAAACCTCGGACTTCCATCATCAAATCATCATCATCGTTAGTCGGATAAGCAGAACCAATACGAATCTTAATATCCTCAGCAGTACGTTCCCCGATGACCAAATTATGAACTTTCTTCATGTACTGCATAATTGATTCTGTTAGTTCATCTCCAGCAATACGGACTGATTCACTCAGTACTGTACCTTGAAGACTCAGTACTGCTACTTCTGTAGTACCACCACCAATATCAATGATCATGTTGCCAGTTGGTTCGGCTACGGGTAATCCCGCCCCAATCGCTGCTGCAACAGGTTCGTCTATTAAGTAAACTTCTCTAGCACCCGCTTGCGTAGCTGCATCCATGACAGCTCGTCTTTCTACACCTGTTACACCACTGGGTATACCAATGACAATCCGAGGTAGTACTAGTGATTTACCCTCATTGACACGCTGTATAAAACTTTTGAGCATGAGCTCGGCTGTATCGAAATCAGCAATTACACCATCGCGCAAGGGGCGCAGGGCAATCACATTTCCAGGTGTTCGACCGAGCATTTTTTTGGCATCTTCTCCTACCGCCAGTGCGACCTTTTCGTTTTGGTCGATAGCAACTACTGATGGTTCTTGAAGAACAATACCTTTACCAGATACATACACTAGGGTATTGGCGGTACCGAGGTCGATACCCATATCCCGCGATAAGGAAAACTTACTGAAAAGGCCCACGCGTTTTGTTGCCCCCTATTTTCGATACTTTTGAATACTAACGTGAAAGAGAATTGTGCAGGATTCTATTACTTTTTTTGACCTGAGTCTAGTAAAGCAGGCTATATTTTGTATAAGTTTTGGAAATCTTTTACCTGTAAGTTTCTGCTAGCGTTTTATATTCTCTGGCCGTAGGCACATATCCGTACGGTTTTGTATTGATAAAAGAGTAATTTTTATCAATACAATCAGTGATTGTACTAGTTAAGTATTTAACACAGTTTTTGTGGCTTAATAATTCGCTATGATAAAAATCATTGTGTGATGAGTACGTCTGTACTGAAAGGCAATACCTATGAGCATTAATATCGTTACCCTAGTTGGTCGTGTAGGCGGCGACCCAGATATGAAGTATTTTGAAGATAGTGGCAGTGTCAAATGTAAATTAACACTGGCGGTGAGGCGGCGATCGCGTAATAGTGATGAACCTGATTGGTTCAACTTGGAAATATGGGGAAATACTGCGGAGATCGCTGGTCGGTTTGTGCGTAAAGGAAGTTTGATCGGAATTAAAGGTTCCTTAAAGTTTGACACTTGGAACGATCGCACCACCGGCGCCCTCCGTTCTTCCCCAGTCATTAGAGTAGATCAACTAGATTTACTAGGTTCCAAGCGGGATGAAGCAGAGATGATGGATAATAATCCTGAGAATTTTTAATTCGTCATCGGTCATTGACTAATAACTAATTTCCAACGTCACCGATGCTTCTACCTGCTGTTCACCACCTTCTACAGGGGTGGAAGCACCTCCTACCTTTGCTGCATCTGCACTCATCATGGGACGTGGTGGTGGTGGTGTAGTGCTTGCACCGTTAACTTGAATACCCACTACCTCTTTGCGCTGGAAACCCAAAGCATTAAAAACAGCATCAGCTTGCTGTTGAGCTTCTTGGGTCGCTTCTTTGAGTGCTTGCTTTTGAGCTTGTGCGATCGCCTCATCAGTAGCCACAAAACTAATACCGTTAATCTGCGTTGCACCAGCTTTGACAGCTTCATCTAACAATGAACCAGCTTTATCAGTACTTATACGGAAGTTGACAGTATTGCTAGCACCATAACCAGTTAGACGCTGAATATTATCTTTATAACTATATACTGGATTAAGAGTGATACCAGTAGTTTGTAATTTTTCCACATTACGGCTCTTGAGCAGTGCTACCACAGCCGATGACCTACGAGCAACCTCTTGTTGTGCTTCCTGGGCTGTTTTAGCCTGTACCTCTACACCCAATACAACTTGAGCTAGAGTAGCAGGAATTGCTTCTACCCCGCGACCAGTAACTGTGAGAGTCCGTAACATCCTTTGTTTCTCTTGTGCTAGCACAGGCTGGGTGAATGTGATACACACAAGTATGCCTAAAGATACAGTCTTCCATAAGTTCCCAGTCAATACCTGAGAACCCAACCAAGCGGGTTTATTCATAAATTTCACTCCTCAAAATTATTTTTTAGTAGTTTTTAGTAGTTAGTTGTTTGGAAATACTACTATACAGGCGCAAAGCTTTGCGTGCCTACTAACCACTAACCACTAACTGATTATGTGTTTCTACTTTGACACGCGATTCTTACTATATCTAGGATGGTTACATTTTTAGATACTTGAAAAATATACGAGAACTTTTGGAGATGCTTTCATGGCGTATTGGTTACTCAAAACTGAGCCGGAAGAATATTCCTACTCAGATTTAGAACACAATGGCAGTACAGTTTGGAATGGAGTTAAAAATGCCTTAGCCCTAAAGTATCTACGGACAATGAACATTGGTGATTTGACATTAATTTATCACACTGGCAAGGATCGGCAAATTATTGGTGTAGCAAAAGTCACCAGCCAACCTTACCCCGATCCAAAATTAAATGATGTTAAACGAGTAGTTGTAGATTTACGGGCTGTTCAAAGAATGCCTCAACCCGTGACTCTAGGTCAAATTAAGCAAGATAGCAGCTTTGCAAATTTTGATTTGGTGCGTCTTCCTAGACTATCTGTAGTCCCAGTGTCAGAGGCGCACTGGCTGCGTCTTCTACAATTGTCAAAGGGGTAATGGTTATTTGTTGGTGCTTGATGGTTGGTGCTTAGTGGTTGATGATTGATGATTTATTCTCCAAAAAAAACAACAAGCAACAAACAACATATACATTAGTAAAGAGTGATTTGCACAGAATCAATGCAGTTTATAAGCTCAATCAACTTCTCGTTACCCTTACTCGCAACTACAGGTGAAACAGCTGATAGTTCGCTAGTAATAGCAGCAGTACTGCTAAGTTTGGTAGTAGTATACTTTGCTAGTAAACTTGGTGGAGAATTATCTAACCGCTTTGGTTTACCACCTGTTTTAGGCGAACTCGTAGGTGGTGTAGTGGTGGGTGTATCTGTTTTGCATCTGTTAGTATTTCCGGAAACAGGTGCAGACAGTTCTGGTTCTTTAATCATCTCCTTTCTGAAAACCACTGCTGGTTTGAATCTTGATGCAGCAGAAAGTGTATTTATTACTCAGTCGGAGGTAATTTCTGTTTTAGCAGAACTGGGTGTAATTATCTTGCTGTTTGAAATCGGTCTGGAGTCAAATTTAAAAGACTTGATGGCAGTGGGTATTCAAGCGATTATTGTAGCAATAGTAGGGGTAGTTGTACCCTTTGCTGCTGGTACAGCAGGTTTGATGATTTTGTTTGGTATCCCCGCAATTCCAGCAATTTTTGCTGGAGCGGCACTGACTGCTACTAGTATTGGTATTACTTCCAAAGTTCTCTCAGAATTGGGGCGTTTGAATTCCAAGGAGGGACAGATTATTCTTGGTGCGGCTGTAATTGATGACGTACTAGGAATTATTGTTCTGGCGGTGGTAGCAAGTCTTGCTAAAGATGGTGCAGTTGATGTCAGCAAGGTTGTTTATTTAATTATCAGTGCTAGTGGTTTTCTTTTGGGTGCGATCGCTCTTGGTAATGTTTTCAACAAAACTTTTGTGGCGATCGTTGATAAACTCAAAACACGTGGTGAATTGATCATACCAGCGTTTATTTTCGCTTTTCTCATGGCATATATTGCTGATGTCATTCAGTTAGAAGCTATTTTAGGAGCTTTTGCAGCCGGTTTGGTTTTGGAAGAAACAGATAAACGTAAAGAACTCCAAAAACAAATCATCCCAATCGCTGATATGCTGGTGCCAATTTTCTTTGTGACTGTAGGCGCAAAAACTGACTTGAGTGTTTTAAACCCAGCAATTCCTACCAACCGAGAAGGTTTAATAATGGCTAGTTTCCTGATCATAGTAGCCATTCTTGGTAAAGTTGTTACAGGCTTGAGCGTATTTGGTCAACCTCAAATCAACCGCTTGGCTATTGGTGTGGGAATGATTCCCCGTGGTGAAGTCGGATTGGTGTTTCTTGGTATTGGTTCGAGTATTAATATTCTCTCGAAACCACTGGAAGCAGCAATTATCATGATGGTGATCATCACAACCTTTTTAGCCCCTCCTTTGTTGCGGTTCGTTTTCCCAGAACCAACTTTGGTATCACCAGACTCCAATGAATTACTTCTAGATGCTTCCTCTGGAACTTCGTTAGCAATAAATTCTTCTAACAGTGAAAATCTAGAAGCCAATTCAAATTCTCAAGAAGCTAAGTAAACACTCAATTTCTTTTTTTATGCATTAGACTTTTTGCATAAGTTAAAAAACTTACACTGTCCTTTGAACATTAAGGGCAAAGGGTAAAGGTGAAGCGTTAAAGGAATTGTTTTTTCTTTACCCTTTAACCTTTACCTCAAAGAGTGCAAAATCAATTTTGCAAGAGGTCTCATGAACAGAGTTCACAACAAAGGGTGAAATAAATCTTTCCTTTACTCTTTGAATTTTCCCTATTGTCCAGATGAGCCTATTTTGGTGCAAGCAGTTCATGAAGATTCCAAAATTTTCAATGAAGATTGGAAACTTCTATGCTGCATTATCAATCATCCCTAATATATGATTTTTAGGAGTTATTCTTAATTACTAAATAGCCATACATTTACAGCGCTTTTCATGTGGATGAGGTATACCCTTCCTTAACCCTAACCTTGGTAAGAAGAGGAGGATTTTTGTACCTCACTAAGTAAGTCGGCGAGAATCAACTAAATGTATATTACGAAACGTAAACATCATTGAAATCCTTATCAATGACTAATGACGACCCTCGTCAGTTAATTTTATTTGTGCTGACCTACTTAACTTGAAATCTGCTGTAAGTCACATAAATTGTGATATTAGAGCTATTTCATTGTCATACAGCCCGCCTCAGAATTAATTCTGAGGCTAATAGCAAAAGTCGGTTCAAATCGACTTTTTAGTGGGAATTATGCAGCCCTGAACTTTAGTTCAGGGCTGTTTATATCTAGAATGAAATAGCCCTGATTGTGAGATTATGATTTATCATTAATTTATTTGAGGCATTTGGTGTCGTACAAATGACAAAAGTATCACCTAATAGTCTTGAGCCATCTATAATGAAAGGCTGGTTTTTTAGCTGATAATGATTCGGAAAAATCAACCTCCCAAATTACAAAAGAAAGAATGCTCAGATAAACATGATTTTTGGCTTTTGTAGAGATATTAATGAATACCATATCTACATTTGGCTACGTGTTCAGGAAGGTGACTCAATTACCAACAACGGAAAATTTCAAAAAATCTTTGTGCAACTCAATTGTATATCGTTGGGATTGACTGCTATTGTTAAATTTATACTTTTATTCTGCTGATTTAATTTAATGCTTGGTAGATGAAAATTTAGTGCCATAAAGGCATGAGAAAATTAGGTAACATGCTAAGATGTTACGCCATGATTTGCCACTTTAATCTAAGTCCAAAATCATATAAGCGGCTACATATTTTAGCAGTGATGCTAACTATAACAAATGAAATGAAGCAAGGGAGCAAAATTATACATGAAATGCCAACTATTGAAACATCTAGGAAAAGGAATTTCTCTGTTTTACCAACTTATTAGGTCATATAACCAGCAGTTTGCTACTTAACTTACTCATCAAAGCGAAAGATTAATCAGTAAGGGAACTTCAAAAAATAAATGATCCAACTCCTGCACCTAATAACATTTATTCCCTCTTGTCCCTCTTGTCCTCCTTAACTGAGGGAATCTCCAAGGGCGCACTGGCTCCCCTTGTCCTCCTTATCCCCTGCAATTGGATAATTTCTTATTTGCAAATCCCTAATTGTCTCTCAATAAAATGCGAATCAGGAGAAAGCACCGTGAAACTACACTGGTTGATACCTAGTACCGTCTTAAGTATCTCCTCTGTTTTATTGTTGTCGCCTGCTGATGCAGCGAATCTAGAATCTTGGCGTTTTGATAGCAATCAAAATCGCTTAGAAATCAACACTGACGGTGCTGTACAACCTACAGCCCAACTTGTTTTCAATCCCACGCGACTAGTAATTGATTTACCTGGGATTAAATTTGGACGTCCACAGCTTGTTCAGTCAGTAGGTGGGGCGATTCGTTCTGTCCGAATCGGTCAGTTTGACCCCCAAACCACAAGGGTGGTAATCGAAATGACTCCTGGTTATACCCTCGACCCCCAGAAAGTGAAATTTGAGGGTACTAGCGCCAATCGTTGGCGGGTACAATTACCCAAGCCAAAACGCGAGGAAATCGCTACCTCACCTAACAGAAATATTTACAGTGTGGTCAAAACTGAACCTCGTACCTCATCTAATAATAGAGAGACGGTAGCTAATAGGGAAACGATAGCTAAAACCACAGCAGGTGCGACCCAAATTGAAAGTTTACGCGTCACAGGAGATGGCTTTTTTGTTCGCACCAGTGGTGGGAATCCAGAGGTGAAAGTAAAACGTAGTCGCGATCGCACAAACATTTACATGGATATCTCTGGCGCTACTATCTCACCAAATTTTGAACAGCGTAATTTACCCATTAATCGCTATGGTGTCAGCAATATCCAACTCTTGGAACTAGAAACCACACCACCCACAGTCCGGTTGACAATGCGGGTGAACAGAAATAGCCCCGATTGGCGAGCAAATGTTAGTAGCGCCAACGGTTTAGTTATTTTACCCAATGCTATAATCAGCAAATTGCCCAGAGGTAATAATACCAGTATTTCTTTTGGCAATCAACAAAAACCGCCACTATCCCTTAACTTTGAGTCTCGTAATTCTGAGTCTCGTAATTCTGATTCTGATAATGATAATAATAATGAGCCAGCTACAATTGAATCTGTAGAATTAGCTGGTAATAACACCCAATTAATCATTAAAAGCGATCAATTTTTATCTGGTAATGCTGGTTGGGATAGATCCTCCTCACTTTTCCGGATCACTATTCCCAATGCTCGCTTGGGTTCTAAGGTGAAAGAACCAGAATTAAATGCTAATAGCCCAATTTTACGAGTACGCCTACAACAGCAAGATCCTAATACTGTTGTGATCTTTATTCAGCCCGCAGCAGGAGTACAAATTGGCGAACTTAACAGACCAAGTCGTCGCCTTTTAGCTCTAGATTTACAACGGTCATCTACTCGAATTACATCGCCCGTTGCTTTACCTCCCTTACCACAACCGAACCCACAACCTTTATCAGAAATTCCAGTTACAAATCTACCCCAACCCACGCCGTCACGTCGCGTCAGTGGAAGAGTGTTAGTCATTATAGACCCAGGACACGGTGGTAAAGATTCCGGAGCACTTGGTATTGGTGGAGCAAGAGAAAAAGATGTAATTCTACCTATTGGTAAAAAGCTCGGAGAGATTTTGGAACGACATGGCGTACAAGTGAAACTAACGCGGAGTTCTGACTACTTCGTGACTCTTCCAGGCCGAGTACAAATGGCTGAACGTGAGAATGCTGATGTATTTGTCAGTATCCACGCCAATTCAGCTGGTGCAGGTCGTCCGGATGTCAACGGTTTGGAGACGTATTATTACGATACTGGTTTAAGTTTGGGACGAATTGTCCACAGGAGCATTTTGCAAAGTGTAAACGTCAGAGACAGAGGAGTACGAAAAGCCAGATTTTATGTTCTGCGGAAAAGTTCTATGCCCTCAATTTTAGTGGAAACAGGTTATATGACTGGTCGCCAAGATATCGCTAAGTTAAAAACTGTATCTTACCAAAATCAAATGGCGGAGGCGATCGCTCGTGGTATTCTCCAGTATCTTCAGCGCAAGTAACTCATCAAAATATTCTTTAAATGATGACTTTTATGATTACCGTATTTATGCTGAAGCTACAACATTTTTTCAGCAATTAAACTATGGTATTTGCCAGCTTTACTCACATAATCAATGTATAAATTATCGGAGACTACTCGATACAAAAAATTTTTACCAATCATAATAGTTGACCAAAACTAACAACAGTAGTTAATTTGGGTTATCTCTATGTTGGTGTCATCTACTGCTGTTAATAGACAATTTTTATTGTCATCACAGTAGTGAAAACTCAGAGAGTCTTGCTAGAATTTGACGCCATTAGCTGTAACTTTATAAAGTATCTTTGTCTATAAAGTACAAACCAATACATTCAATGTATAAGCTAATACTTGGGCGATAACGGTGTGAGGATTTGAGGATTAGCCAATACTTGACAAATTACGTCTCCCATAAATAGCCAATCAGGAGAAACAATTGTGAAACTACACCACTGGTTGATACCTACTGCTTTTTTAAGTATCTGCCTGTTATCGTCGCCTGTAAAAGCAGCGAACTTACAATCTTGGCGTTTCGATGCCAATCAAAATCGATTAGAAATTAATACTGATGGTGCTGTACAACCCACTGCCCAACTAGTCTTTAATCCTACACGCTTGGTGATTGATTTACCTGGTGTGAAATTTGGGCGTCCACAGCTTGTCCAGTCAGTTGGTGGTGCAATTCGTGCCGTCCGTATCGGTCAGCTTGACCCCCAAACTACACGGGTGGTAGTTGAACTGAATCCAGGTTATACTCTTGACCCCCAACAGGTTAAATTTGAAGGGGTAACGGCTAATCGCTGGCAGGTACAATTACCACAGCCTCAACGACAGGAAGTTGCTACTACTCCCAGAAATATCTATAGTGTGGTGACACCAGATAAATCTAATATTCCTTCTAGTAATACTTCTAATAGTCCTAATACTCTTAATACTTATATCAATCAAAAACCACTTATCAGTGCAAATACTGGGACTACCCAAATAGAAAGCTGGAGAGTGACAGGAGATGGTATTTTTGTTCGCACTAGTGGTAGTCGCCCCCAGGTAAAAGTAAATCGTAGTCAAGACAAAAGCACTATTGATATAGATATCGCTGGCGCGACTTTATCACCAAATTTAGTACAGCGAAATGCAAGTGTAAATCGATATGGTGTCAGTAGCGTCCAATTCACTCAACTGGAAACAACACCACCCACAGTCCGCATGACAATGCTCGTAAATGAAAGCAGTCCTGATTGGCGCTCTAGCAGTAGTGCTATTGGTGGATTAGTGTTATTACCTAATGGCAATGTATCTAAATTGCCTTCTGATAGTTTAGCGAACAATCCTAGTTCTTCCCCCATTCCCAGCAATAGTGTGGCAACAATTCAAGCTGTGGAACTTAGTGCGACAAGTAGACAGTTAATTATTAAAGGCGATCGCAATTTAACTGCAAGTGGTGGTTGGGATAGGTCCTCCGGCTTGTTCCGCATTACCATTCCCAATGCAAAGCTGTCTACACCTGTCAAAGGCCCGGTAATGGATGCAAATAGTCCTATTCTTCGGGTGCGCTTGCAAAAGCAAGATCCTAATACTGTTGTGATTTACGTCCAACCTGCTTCAGGAGTGCAAATTGGACCAGTTAATCAAATTGGCGATCGATTTGTCTCTGTAGAACTACAACGAAATCGTACTTCTGTTGTCTTACCTCCCCTACCACAAGCAAACCCACAACCATTACCAATACCCAATCCCAAGAATCCTGATACTGTTGTACAATCACCCGCCCCACGTCCAACCCCAAGAGGAAAAGTAATAGTAGTAATAGACCCTGGACATGGTGGTAAAGACTCCGGTGCGCCTGGAATAGGTGGATTGTTAGAAAAAGATGTTGTTCTACCTATTGGTAAGAGAATAGCGGCTATTTTAGAGCAAAATGGCATTCAAGCAGTGCTAACGCGGGATGCGGACTTTTTCGTAGAGTTAAAGGGAAGAGTAGATATCGCAGAGCGTGCTAATGCTACCCTGTTTGTCAGCGTTCACGCTAATTCCGTAGATAAGCGTCCAGATGTGAATGGACTAGAAGTTTATTATTACGGTAGTGGATACAATCTAGCTGAAGTTGTCCGCACAACCATCCTGCAAAATATTTCTACGCTCAATGACCGAGGAACGCGCAAAGCCAGATTTTATGTCCTTAGAAAAAGCTCTATGCCTTCAATTTTGGTCGAAACTGGTTATATGACTGGTCGGCAGGACAACCCAAGATTAGGAAACCCTGAATATCAAAATCGTATGGCAGAAGCGATAGCTAATGGTATACTTAGATACTTGAAATCAAGATAAGTAAGTCTGAAATAAACCGAACTATGTAAAGAAAAGTAAAAATTTAAAATTATCTCGTAGTAAGGGACTTGCGGGAAAATAACATACCAGTTGGATTATTGATTCCACATTCCGCACCCTAAAGTGTCACACTACAAATTTTGGAAGTTTGAGGATTTTGGGATGGCGATCGCCATCCCAAAATTATCTATTTCGGTATAAAATACAGCTTTTATCGTTTGTAAAAATCCGAAAAAACCGATTGTGACAGTAGGGGGCGCGGAATGTGGGATTCAAGCCCCCGAATGCGCGTCGTGGGGTATAATTGCGAATTACCAATTACCAATTACCAATTACCAATTACCAATTACCGACCTTAACGGATAATATTAAGTGTTCAAGCGGACATGATATGATTTCATCTTTTCAGTTTCAAGGCAACTTATACGACTTCTCCCAAGAACCCCAACGCGCACCCATTGGTATCTTCGATAGTGGTGTAGGTGGACTAACGGTACTGCGACAACTCTATCGCCAACTCCCGAATGAATCAATCATTTATTTTGGCGATACAGCTCGACTTCCCTATGGGATTCGCTCCCAAGCAGAAATCCTCCAGTTTGTCCGGGAAATTCTTGCTTGGATGCAGCAGCAGGAGGTGAAAATGGTAATTATGGCTTGCAACACCAGTTCAGCCCTAGCGCTAGAGATGGTACGCGAAGAATTTACCATGCCGATTCTGGGGTTAATTCTACCAGGGGCAAGGGCTGCGGTACAACAAGGGAAGCGCATAGGTGTAATTGCTACTCCTGCAACAGCTAAGAGCAATGCTTATAAGCGTGCTATTATCGAGATAAATCCCGATGTCCAGGTTTGGCAGGTTGGCTGCCCAGAATTTGTGCCGTTAATTGAGCAAAATCGCATCAATGACCCTTACACAATTGAAGTGGCACGTTCTTATTTGGAGCCTTTAGTGCAGCAACAAATAGATAGTCTTATTTATGGATGTACCCATTATCCTCATCTAGCACCAATATTGCGATCGCTCCTTTCAAATTCTGTGAAGCTTATTGATCCAGCTGTGCATGTAGTAGCTGCTTGTGCCAAAGAGTTAGATCTACTAGGCCTTAAAAATACCCATCCAGCTTTACCAACCCGCTTCGTTGTCAGTGGTTGTCCACAACAATTTGCAGAATCGTCCACGCCATGGTTAGGTTTTACTCCTGTGGCTGAGGTTGTATGTTTCTCTGAAAGGGTGGTATCTAGTAATTAGTCATTGGTCATACTCTCCCTTGAAGCCGCTTACGCGTCTAGGTCATTGGTCATTAGTGATAGGCAAAGATCCTTTGACTGTAAAATACTGAAACTTTGGATTTTCTACCAACACTAATGACAAACAACAAATGACTCTTGACTCTTGACCCTTAACTAGCGTACACTACTGACTTCAGTAACATTTGGTGTTACCGATAATTCTTGTGTATGATTTCCCTTGTTACCTGAAGAAACACCATTAGAGGTTGTTTGGTTTCCTGTTCGCTTTGCTAGAGCTAATAACAGGTAAATGGTGAACAAGTATCCAGAAGCTAATATAAAAATCATTATAGGCATCTTCCCGTAAATCATTTTTCTACCAGTGCCTTTGCCAAATAAATATAAGTTGAGTAAAATTAGCAGGAATTTAGCCATGCAAATTCTTGATGGCTTTAATGTCACATACAAAACTAGCGAGAGAACTCTAGTCCTTCCGAGCCAATAGATTGGTTTTACACTATTTTCATGCAGACCACGCCTACTACAGCAGCTAAATAATCTAATAGAAATCTAGCTGCTGCTTCGGCAGTCTACCCAGTCTGCTATATTTAACGCTTACCCTTTAACTGTCAGGAGCGACGCTGACACACAAACAGCGTCGAGGATGTGTAAACACTCCGCTTCCTCTAAAGGAAATCCACAGCTCCCAACGTGGAGGTTAGCACACCACAGGACACAAAACAAAAATCACATTTTTGGCTTGACCTGCGATTATTCATCTACGCTCACAACAAACAAGCAAAATTACCTATAGGCTATTTACGCTTCTGTGGTGAACATCTGGAAAAATTTAAAATCCCTAGATTTTAGCGTAACACAATAGCCCTGATTTTTCAGAGGAGTTTAGTGCTAAATCAAAAATTTTCTAAACTATCATACAAAGAGGTTTCAGAAGATTTTATTTATGTGAGAAGTAATCTTTGTGTAATAGTTTAACTGTAAAAAGCCGTGAATGTTTCGTGGTTGTTGCTACGTTTACTCAGAAGTTATACCAAAAGAAGATTAATTTTTGATTAAAATATCCCGTATTTGCTGCATTTTGTTAGAACTATACGCAAAAACTATTGTGATAATTGTATCAATGCGTATTGATGACGGTGTTTGGTGTACTACTTGTAGTACAAGTATATTTTATTGTCCACAAAATAAGGAACTTTGTGAGGAAAACTTTGCGCTGATTCTGGGTTATCTTAAAATGAGTATAGGATATGTAAACTTTCGTAACCTAAGCCAAAGTCCGCCAATCCATGACCCCAGCTACCTCCCTATTTTCCCCTGTGGAAGCAGACCTGCAAATACTAGCAGATAACCTCAAACAGCTAGTTGGGAATCGTCATCCCATCCTCTGTGCAGCAGCCGAACACCTATTCGGAGCTGGTGGAAAACGCATCAGACCAGCGATTGTTCTACTGGTATCGCGTGCCACAATGCTTGATAAAGACATTACACCACGTCACCGTCGCCTAGCTGAAATCACAGAATTGATTCACACAGCAAGTTTGGTACATGACGATGTGATAGACGAATCGGAAATGCGACGTGGGGTATCCACCATTCATAATTTGCTTGGTAATAAAGTTGCTGTATTAGCAGGTGATTTTTTCTTTGCCCAAGCTTCTTGGTATTTAGCCAATCTGGATAATTTGGAGGTCGTAAAGCTGCTGTCAGAGGTGATTATGGATTACGCCGTTGGGGAGACACAGCAGGCTTTAAACCATTTTGATACAAGTATTTCGATAGAAACTTACCTGAAAAAGAGTTATTACAAAAGTGCTTCAATCATTGCCAACAGTTCCAAGGCCGCAGGGGTGATCAGTGAAGTATCCAAAGAAACTGCTGAATGCTTGTACGACTATGGTAGCAATTTAGGTCTAGCGTTTCAGATTGTCGATGATATTTTAGACTTCACTAGTTCTCTAGATACTTTGGGTAAGCCAGCTGGCTCTGATCTTAAAAGTGGTAATTTGACTGCACCAGTGTTATTTGCTTTGGAAGAAAAACCTTACTTGGAAGTACTAATTGAAAGAGAGTTTGCTCAAGAAGGGGATTTAGAACAGGCGTTGGTACTAATTCATGATAGCCAAGGTATCCAACGAGCAAGAGATTTAGCTGCTCATCATGGTAAGTTGGCAGTTGAACAACTGGGTGTGCTTATGCCCTCAGAATCACGTCAGGCATTGATCCAAATAGCTGATTATGTGTTAGGTCGGCTTTATTAGGGATCGGGGATTCTCCGTTCGGAGAATCCCCGATCCCCGATCCCTCAAGCAATATCTGGTGGTACTTCGCTCTTGGAAAAGGGGCGATTTTTTTGTAGTTGTTGTTGGACTAAATGCTGCAAATCGCTTCGCCTGATCTCAATTCCATTTGTATTGCTCTCAGCCGTGTCAAAAAATACTATACTATCTACGGGTTCTAGCGCCAGTAGCTGAAACAATATATGGGTGACAGGTATGGAAGCAGCTATTACTTGAGGGTCAAGCCCAGCACTATAAGATGTGGGAATATCCTGTAAGGTAGGAAAAGCATAAATTACCTGTTTTTCTTCTTGTGGATTTCCACGGTTGCTTAATGTAGTTAAAACCCATTGCTCATCCAGGTTCTGGAGAATGTGGTATTGAGGATGGCGTAACTTCTGAGCGATCGCACTAAGGGCAGGGGCAATTGCTGCAAGCAGTTTGGGTGTAATACCATCTTGGGGTGCATTGTCAATCAGCGATTGGATTTGTGCTTTTAAGTCCATAATTACCTGTAAACGGCTTATCGGTATTGGCTATAACTTCAACGGCTGTGCAAATAATCAAACAAAAATTGGGAATCATAAAATCAGCCGCATTCTCAAGGCAACAATGCCTTGGGTTTAGCTTATACGTAAAACACCTCCCAATACCCGCGAGTCATAATCAGGTTGTCAACAAGTATGTTAGGGTCAGTTTAGACACGAAACTTATGAAATTAGCCGCAACCACAACTATTCAGGGAGAATTTTCTATCGGCGTGGAGGCGATATTTCCATTCCTTTTCCAAGAACTTCAGCAGTCAACTAAAGCTTGCGACCAGAATTGCCGTGACGTAGCAATGCGAATTGCTGCCGAGGTCTACCGAATATGCAGCGAAAGTAAGCGTATTCAAGCATCCGGTTCCGTAGAAAATTCGGCAATGACCCTAGCCAAGCATCGTCTGCAACAGTGCTTAAGATATTACCAATTGAGTTCAAATCGCGGCAGGGTTGAATTACACAGTACCTTGAGTGCGATCATCTACCGGTATATTAATCCGCCACAAAGGCAATTAAGTTATCAAGGGCGACTAACTGTCATTGAAGATTTTCTGCAAAGTTTTTACTTGGAGGCGTTGAATGCTTTCCGACGGGAAAATCAATTAGAGGCGACCTACCGACCGCGCACACTGCTGGAATTAGCAGAGTACATGGCATTTACAGAACGTTACGGGAAACGACGGATTCCCTTACCAGGACGTCAGCAACAATTGATCATCCTACGAGCGCAAACTTTCTCGCAGCAACAGCCTCCAGAAACCTATGTAGATATAGAACAAGCAGCAGAAGGTAGTGGTGAAGCCGATGGTTCTTGGGAAGACCCAGCAGTACAACAACTGCGAAGTGCAATGGCTACACAAACCGAACCAGAACCTCAAGAAGATACTTTGCGATCAGTTGTGGTTACAGAATTAATGAATTATTTAGAAGAACGCCAACAAACTGATTGCGCTAATTACTTTGCTCTGCGTTTGCAAGATTTATCCGCTCAAGAAATTGAGTCAATTTTGGGCTTAACCCCCCGTCAGAGGGATTACTTACAGCAACGTTTCAAGTATCATTTAATTCGGTTCGCTTTGTTGCATCGTTGGGAGTTGGTTCACGAGTGGTTAGAAGCTGATTTGCAAACTAACTTGGGTTTAACTCCTCAACAATGGCAAGCTTATACTGAAAAGCTTGACGAAAAGCAGCGTTCTTTATTAGAACTGAAGCAACAGGGAGAAAGTGATGAAAAAATAGCTAAAACTTTGGGTTTATCTATGGCACAACTTCAGAAGCGCTGGTTTAAAATTCTTGAACAAGCTTGGGAGATTCGTAACTCCTTAGTGTCCGGATCAAGTGCTTCTACTCATGAATAGTGACTCAGAAACCTTACAACAAAATTTACTCTCATGGTTATTGACAGATCCTGTCGATTACAGAGAGTATACACAAGTTATATCTTGTAAGGATACCAACGGGGTAGAAAACCCTCTGCCAGCAACCACCGAATTTACCAGTGGAAAACAAGAGGGATGGAAGCCCCAAATATATTTATTGGGAGAAATTCCAACTGTGCAAGAACGTTTCCAAGCCGTACTTAAACGTCGGTTAAAAGTCGAAGTTGAAGATCACCCTCCGCTATTCCCTTGGGAAACACAAGTACTGGATTATCCGGAGTATATAGGCGAACCAGTAACACAACTGGTTCCTTCCTGGGGTTGGGTGGCACACCAGTCCAAACTGAATTTACCGACGCTTCTTCCGGAGACCATTTTCCGGCAATTGCTTGATAGATGTCAAGCACTTATAACATCTTCTCTGCCGTTAGGGGCAAAATTAGTCCAAGCAGTGGAGAGCTTCTTCCCTGAGGAATCTCAAGTATTAAACGACTTAGCAGGAACAATCCAGCTAAGAGCCAACCTCCGATATGGAGATACCCTAAATCCGATGCCTAATCTGGATAGCAATTATTCGGATTTGCAACCACAGCAACAGATGCTGGTGTCGTTGCTGGCGGCTCAACAAGTGTTAGAAAGTTTGACTTTGCCAATTTCAATTACAAACCCAGTCTTAGAAAGGCAATGGCTGACCAGTGTAGGTGTTCTCAACTTAAAACTAGAATATCAATCTCATGGTCTAGTGCCGAAATTACTGATTCGAGGAGATTTACCCTCGAAAGGAGTAGTCAAACTTCAAGGTAATGGTTCCCAAGCAAAAGCAGAGTCTTCAAGTCCTGGATGCTTGAGTGTTGAATTATGCTGTACTCAACTAAATGAGGCTTATACCTTAATGGTTGAGTTGAAAGAAATAGAACAGCAGCCTTTATTGTTTGTGATTATTCCCACAACATAACTAAATATTTGGCTCTCGCTAGCACTGAAACTTGATAAAAGCCTTTTGTTATGAAATGAATATCATCCTGGTTTTGAAAATGTTCGCATTTTTTTTAAAAAGCGGTTATTAGGGCGTCTACAGGCAGCTACAGTGAGGAGAATTGGAATATGAGAGAGGTTATAGTTGACCTCGCTCGTTTTACGTCAGTAGCGTCTACTATTATCGCTTTACTTATATACCCGTCTGCTCCTTTTTAACTCTAAATTTTCACTTTTCCAGGATGAATTGGCTTTGGCGTCTACCTTTAGGTGATGACTGGCGGCAAAAATACTCCAGTCGCCTGTAACAACAGAAATAAAAGATTCAATAACCTTGCGGGTGCTGTGCTAGCGTTGATAATTGTGGGTGTCGTGGCGACAGAGATTGCAGTTAGCTGAAACTAGGTCTAGTTTTTGGGCAGTACCGATATATATAGATATTAGGTTCAATTTCGAGTTAAGTAGGTAGGCACGATCGCAGGGATTTTCATCTCTTGGCGTTTAAACACACATCATGATTTAATTAACTTTTCCTATTTATCCAATCTTCCCCACCAGCTAATTGAGTTAGATTATCATCCATGATCGCTGGTAATTCTTTTGCTGAATAAGTATATGTCAAAGCTATAAACTTAGTTGCTGTAGTTAAAATCAGTGTTCTATCTAGAATAGCGGATAATTGAGAACGAGTATATTTCCCATTCAAAACTTCTAGACTTGCATCAGCTATAGCATCTTCAATTACTTCTTCTTCTATGAATGTTTCCCATTCATCTTGATTGATGTAGTAAGATTGTTTATTATCTTTTATATTCACTGCTTTAATTTCACGTATGGCATTGCGAATAGAAGCAGCCCAAGAATTTGTTAATCGCTGCTCTAATTGATTTTTAATCAAATGAATTAACAGAATCCTTAAAAATGATTTAATTTGACGCAGAATAGCTTGCTTACTCATGCCCTCTAACTCATCAACAATCACCAAAGCATCTGCGTATCTTCCTTCCAGGATACTATTTTTTAGGTCTATTAATTCTTGTGTCATATATAATTACCTACAAAGCTACAGCGTTTCCAAATAACTAAGCAAGTCTGCCATTTCTTTAGTACTAGGCTGGAATTTTGGCATCGGAGGAGTTTCACCACTGATAACTTGATGAATTAGACCATAGCGGGATTTATGCTTAGATACTCCTTGTAGACTAGGGCCAACTCGACCGTCTGCTTCCAAACCATGACAACCAGCACAGTTAATTTGAAAGATAGCATGTCCCTGTACTGGATCACCTGTCAGGGATAGAACTGTCTTGACATAGGGATCGGAAGCTCTGACTATGCGAACAGCAAAAATCCCCAAGAGAAGCGCTAGCAAAATCGCCAGAGCCATTAAGGCGATTCGCTGAATGATATTTTTAGGTTGGGTAATTTGGTTATCCAAATTTTTTGCTGTCAAAGTTTTAGGTGTACAAAAATTTTCATTTCATACACATAGCTTAAAATTTCTTTGATTGTGTTTGCAAGCACAATATCTATTTTTCTATATTCTGTTGTTGGCTAAAACCATCTTCAGACATGGGATTGATGCCAAATTTGGTAAGATTGAGAATAGGAAATAAATCTTTAACAACTGCAACAAGGAGACCTCAAATGATTGAACCCCTGCTAGACGGCATTGTTCTGGGTCTAATCTTCGTAACTCTAGGTGGACTGTTCTACGCTGCTTATAAGCAATACAAACGTCCCAACGAATTGGGAGGTTAATTTTTATTAAGGAAACGGGAGGAGACCCGGTGACGTGAAGAATCTAAGGCATCATGTAAAAATAAGTTGTACAAATTTTATCTGAAATAGCTTGTGAATCTAGCTTTCATAGAAAAAGTGTTCAAGTTATTTTTACACGACTCCTAATTACAAATACTCTCCATGTCCCCATTGTCCTCCTCTCGGTTAGCTGAGTTATAACAAGTTCGGATAATCACTTTATCAAAACTTTTAAAACATTTCCTTGGTTTAGACCTATTTTGTTAGTGTTTTAGGATGATTGAGCAACAGCATTACCTCTGTTGTGTAGAAAGTAACAGCCGTGTTGCCGTAAATTTTTTGACGGCAAATTTCTAAACCAGGAACTATTGGTGGTATATTTTGGGGACTGTGTTCGACTGCTATTTCCCCATCAGAATCTAATAACTGGTAAGATGCGATCGCCTCTAGTACTGGCTGGTAAACTTGACTAGCATAAGGTGGATCGAAGTAAATTCTATGAAACTGTTCTCCTGCTAGTTTTGGCAACCAATGCACTACATCACCACGTAGCACTTTCCATTCTTGTTGCTCCTTGGCTACTTGTTGCCAGTTTTGTTGGATAATTGCACAGGCACAGCTGGATTGTTCGATCGCGATCGCACTTGTTGCGCCTCTACACAATGCTTCTGCACCCATCGAACCTGTACCTGCACACAAATCTAGCCAACGACATCCTTCTATCGTTCCCTGCCAAATATTAAATATAGCTTCTCTCACCCGCGCGCTTGTGGGTCTGGTGTCTTTGCCTGGTAATGTTTTTAGCGAGCGATTTCCGTAAATTCTCAGAGCCATGAACTTGGGGTCAAAATGAACGCAGAGTTAGGTACAAACTCACTTTCGCTCTGAATGATCACAAAAAGTGGTTCAGGTTAAATATTAACTAATGCTTACTCCATTAAATAACAATCCATCACATTTATAGGAGAATTTTTCCATCATTCTGACTAGGAATGGTGGAGAGGATAAAACAGGTCAAATGATAGGATATATTTACAAAAATTAACTTGATTTTAAGCAGCAATTTCTTCGCGATCGCGGACTTGGGCAACAAAATTAGACAGAATTTGCAATCCAATATTAGAAGATTTTTCTGGGTGAAACTGGACTGCCATTAAGTTTTCATAGGCAATAGCGGCTGTAATAGTTTGACTACCATGAGTGACATTAGCAGCACGGACTTGAGATTCGGCGGGGTCAACATAATAAGAATGGACAAAATATACCCAAGGTTGAGGCGCTAAATATTCCCATAAAAGACATTTTGGTTGAGTCAATTCAAGTTGATTCCAACCCATGTGGGGAATAGTAATTCCTGGTTCTGGACGGAAGCGTCGTACTTTTCCTTTAATAATTCCCAGTCCTGGTTCGCAGCCTTCTTCACTGGACTCAAACAAAATTTGCAGTCCTAAACAAACACCTAAAAAGGGTTTACCAGATGCGATCGCTGCCTTGATGGGTGCTTCTAAATTCCGCGATCTTAAATGTTGTACTGCCGGGTCAAATGCACCCACTCCCGGTAATACTATCGCATCTGCTCTTTCTAATTCCTTTGCTGAATCTGTAACTCTAGGAGTTGCCCCAGCTTTTTCTAAACCTTTGCAGACTGAGTGCAAATTCCCCATGTCATAGTCTACGACTGCTATAACCGCCATTAACTTGCTCCCTGTCAATTTATGATGGAGGGTAATTCTATTTTAAATAATATTCCTAATTAGGAGAAGGTTGCTATTAATTTATTTTGCAACTTGGCTAAGTGATCAACAGTCAAATTCTGATGATGATTTATTGATTGAACTAGCGATACTTGATTCGATATCTCATGATTTAACTTTGGTGCGATTGTTGCCTGTGGATGTACAACTAGCCAATACTCAAGTACTGGAAAAAATCGCAGAACTATGGCCAGATGGGATTTTCTGCTGTGGCATCACCCAAAAGCAGACGCAATTAAGTGTGGAATCAAATGCTGGTTTTGGTCAAACTGTGTTGTAAACAACATTGAATTTAGAGCAATCGGTGGTCAAGACAGGGAATTTTGAGATTAGCCATGACTGCGGCAAATTTGTCTGTTGAAGGTCTAAATTATTCAGTACTATATGACCTGCGACAGTCCCAATTAAAAGTTCCTTGCATATTTATCCACGTTTCTATTTTGACTACAGAAAACTTACCAGCAAGTATTGATGGTATTTTATTCATTATTCACAGGGTGGCACTTTGATAAAATTTTTTGCGTCTGTTTGTAGAAAAATGTATCTAAGTATATGTTGCCAATCTTACTAATTATTCCTCTCGCACAAACAACTCCTCTGTCACCATCACAACCTGAAGAAGTAGTACAAACTCAACAAGTACGTCCTTTACCAGGAAAACTGGATAAAATACCAACCTTTAATAGCAATAGTCCAGAAAAAGTTATGACAGAAGGAATTCTTTTGTCTACCTTTCCTAATAAAGGGAAAAAAATTCCAACCGCACATCTCAACTATCCCTTTAAGAGAAGATTTGATATTTTTGCCCATCATGTCGCTGAATCACCTACACCAAATGACTTGCGATCGCTTTATCTAGGGATAATCCTACATAACCCAGGTAAACAACCAGTAAAGATTAATGTGTTTCAAGGCGCAACTTATTTAAGTCAGCCAGATGCACCCTTTGTAGAATTACCGTCCTTGACTCGAAATATTTTAGGAAATGTTTTCGCTGGACCAGGCGATCGCGTGATGAATGATGTTTTACGTGGACGTCGCCAAGATATTTTCCCTGCTCAAATTGTGATTCCACCAGGGGAAAGTCAGATGTTGTTGAATGCGCCAATTCCAGTTAAAGGACTCACCCCACCTTTAAATGGTCGATCTGCTTTGATTCGTCTGCATAGTAGCGGAACTGTCTACGTAGCTAGTTTGGCGATGTTTGCAAAAACTAATGCTGATGGTAGCGATCGCGCGCCTAATTTACAAGAATGGGAAAATTTACTCAATAACGGTAACTTATCCGGGCCGCGAGATAAAACCCCTACTCCTTTAGAAAAAAGCGACAAACCCATAATTTATGGACGTGTCGCTGGCGTAGCAAACGGTTCTTTTTGGCGAGCTTTTATTACAGATGGTGCTAAATCCAAATATCTGACGATTCCTCAACCGGGTCAAGCTTATTCTTATGCATTAAGTACTGTCCCTGGTGGAACTTTAGGAACCGAGCAAATTCAAAGTGCGCCCATGTTAGTCCGCTATCCTGACACAGCCTATCTAGCTCATGGAAATTACGGTATACAATACAACCTGAAGTTCCCACTATATAACAACACCCAGACACCGCAAAAAGTAACTATATCTATGCAGACACCCCTAAAAGAAGACCAGTTAGTCAAACCAGGGTTACGCTTTTTGAGTACACCAGCCCAACAAGTGTTTTTCCGTGGGACAGTCCGCTTAGGCTACAAAGATGATCAAGGTCAGCAGCAAACCCAGTTTGTGCATTTAGTACAAAAGCGCGGTCAGTCTGGAGAACCCTTAGTAGTATTAAATATGAAGGCGGGCGACAAAAGATTAGTACAAGTAGATTTTCTCTATCCGCCAGATGCAACACCACCGCAGGTATTAACGGTTGAAACTTCACAAACTAGCCGCTAAATAATACAAAACCCCCAGTTGAACAACTGGGGGTAGCTAAATACTCTCAAATAAACTCAATTTTTGTGGAAGAAACCCAAATGTCTGTACTTTAATTGGGTAATGTATTGCTGACGTAAGCATCCATCCCATAAGCAGGGGTGCGATCGCTATAGTCTATATCTTTACCAGTCATGGATTTAGCTAGTTTTTCAAAAGATGCAGAACGCCAGTTACGTTCGTGGATAGGCTTTCTTTGTTCTCCCAGGAAATAAGCCATAGAACCCAGTAAGGAAGCTGCTACCCAACCAACAACGAATAATCCAATCAAGATAGTAATCATAGTTTTTAGCGCTTAATTTAACTTTATATATCTTTGTATAAATAAATGTAACAATATTTCAACAAATAGGTCATGGTGTGAATACCGAAAACAAGATCGGGTATTCCACACTCAAGCATCCCGTGCAATGAATTGTGATACGTTTCAGAAGGCAGAAGTACGCTCGTCTGAGGGCAGTCTCAATGAAAAAATTTCACCGCCAAGTATGAAAATAGGACTCCTCCTACACCCCTACACCCCTTTCAAGTCAGAAGGAACCCATCCTTTTAAGGATGGGATTGAAGCAAGGACGCTGTTTTCCACAGCATAAGTACCTCGTAAAACATCTTCTTTTAAACTGGGCTTTAAACCCAGAACTAAAGTTTTTAAGAGGGCAGGAAACAGAAACCTTCTGCCTTCTGCCTTCTGACTTGAAAATCAAACTTTGGCTAAAAACCAAGGAGGATATGTGGCTGAAGTCGTTCAATGACGACAGCCTAAACTGAAACATTAATTGTGGGTCTAACTTGCAACTGGAACAGGCTCAAGATTAACTTGATAACCAAGCTTTTCTAAGCGCTTAACCAAGCGTTTCTTGACACTTTCCGGTCGTTGTTTGTCAAAATAATCAGCTCCTAAATCTTTATAAGGTTCTTGGCGCGATATTAAATGATATGCGATCGTTAAAATAGAATGTGCAACAGCAACAGCTGCGCGTTTTTTGCCTCTTCGCCCACTAATACGACGAAACTGAGCAGCAAGGTAAGTTTTAGTATGAGCTAAGGCATGAGCAGCTTGAACCAGAATTGTTCGTAAGGAACGATTGCCTTTACGGGTACTAGTTGAAAGCGTTTTACCAGCACTTTCGTAGTTACCAGGAGCAACCCCAGCCCAAGCAGCTAAATGTTCAGCACTTGGGAAACGGCTCATATCCATGCCGATTTCGGAGACAATAATCTCCGCAGTTCGACGTGCGATACCTGGTATAGTATCAATTAACTCTACGGCTTGCCCAAAAGGACGGCAGTATTCCTCAATTTGTTGATCAAAACATTTAATTGTTTCGTCTATGCTATCAATTTGACACAGTAGTTGCAAGGAGAATAAATCGTTGATGAGGACGAATCTCTACCTTCGAGTGCTTAATCAGTAAATCATGCTTTTTTCGCATGGTTCCTTTTGCCAAGTCCGCCATTAGTTCAGGACTAGCGCTACCTTCAACAATCGCAGCTAGCATTGCCCGTCCTGATACACCCATTACATCACGCAACTGAGTGCAAGTTTAAATGTTGGCAGCTTCAAGCACTTTTGGACTCGATTCACCAAATTGACTCCGTTCTCGAACAAAATTGCTACGATGACGAGTTAAATCGCGCGCAAATCTCTTTGCTCCACAGGGGGAATAAACTCGCACGTAACAACCCCATGTTGTAGTAGTTCGGCAATCCACTGCGAGTCTTTGATGTCTGTTTTACGTCCTGGCACCGCTTTTATATGACGAGGCATTAACTAACATAACTTCAAAGTTACCTTCCAAGATGTTAAATACAGGTCGCCAGTACTGCCAGTACTCTCCATTGCTACATGAGTGCAATCGTGACTTGTTAACCAGTCAGAAAGTTTTAACAAGTCCTGAGTCATTGTAGTGAATGCACGTATTTCCTTGTGCCATCCGGACGGAGATTTTGGGGTAATTACACAAGCTACCACCGTCTTTTTGTGTACATCTAGTCCTGCACAACGATTGTAGACTACCTGCATATCTCTTGACCTACTACAACTTTCAAAATTGATAGGGGGCTAATACGTGGATATCTAAATAGTAGATTCTGACTTGCGTGCTCACTAAAACCTAAAAAATTGCTCAGTGGCGACAATTGGTAATTCCTCTCGATATCCAGGTTAGACTGCCCTTCAGGCTCTAGTGCTCTAATAAGGAAACAACCTCGCTTGTATCAGCCTTATCTTGGAAATTACCACATTTTCATTCATGGTGATGAAATTTTTTCATTGGGACTGCCCTCTGCCTTTCTTGGTAAATGATACGCCTTGGTTAAGAGATAATTTTAACTTATCTATTTGTTATCATTAGTCAGCAAAAAAGTATCGGAGAATTTAGTCAATGTTCAACACTGTCCTTGTTGCGGGAGCCAGTCGTGGAATTGGGCTAGCGGTGGCGGAACATCTTGCGCCGAATGCTCACCGTTTGCTGGCGGTGTCCCGAACGCCTTCATCAATTGGGGAATGGGTCAGGGCTGACTTGGCTGATATGGTGGGTGTTGAGACCGTTAAGCAGGCCATTGGCAGTGACACCCTTGATGCCTTGTTGTATATGGGAGGCACTTGGGAAAACAATGCTTTTACTAGCCAATATTGTTTTGAAGCTTGTTCGGATGAAGACATTGTACGAGTTATTGCTGTAAATTTAACTGCTCCCATTCGACTCGTGAAGGGACTTCTACCCGCACTACGGCGATCAGATAATCCCAAAATTGTGTTTATGGGTGCTTTGTCTGGGCGTGATAATTTCCCCGCTCGCGAGGTGGCAAACTCAGCATCCAAGTTTGGTTTACGTGGAGTGGTTCATGCGCTGCGAGAGGAATTGCGATCGCAGCAAATCGGGGTGACGGTAATCAATCCTGGAAATGTAGGAACACCGGAGGTTCTGGCAGATCTGGGCGAGGGTGCGTTGCTGGGTGGCAATGCCATTCCTCTGACTGATTTACTCAGTATCATCAATTGTGTACTCTCTCTGTCGCGATCAACCTGCATCAAGGAGATCGATGTCCCTGCTATGCTTGGTAACGGTGCTTAAGTTGAGGTCACGCACAGCCCTCGTCTACCCTCTCCTAAAAAGTTGATACCAAAAATGTTTGTGAAAATGCAAGATGATTAGAGGGTTGACTTGAGGCGATCAACAATCAATTTAATGGACTGATTCACCGTTTTCTCTTGGTAATAGAAGTCAAACTGAGTGCGATCGCTCATCAAGAAATCCAAATACTATGAATAAAATATCTAAAACACAGAAACTATGTTTTCTTTAATTAACTCTGTAAATCCCTGGATTGTAGGAACAGCATTAAATTCTATGCTGTTAGTTTTAGCTTGGATTGCTCCTAAAAAGTTACTCACTCCTGCTGGTTACTTCCATGCTTGGTTACTTGGTGTCCTGATTTGGGGAACATTAGGTTGGCAAGGATACATAGTTGTAATGTTCTATTTTTTAGTTGGTTCTTTTGTCACACGTATCGGTATAGCTCAAAAAGAAGCTGAAGGTATTGCTGAAAAGCGTTCTGGTGCAAGAGGCCCAGAAAATGTCTGGGGTTCAGCTTTAATTGGAACACTGTGTGCTTTGGGAGTAGGGATGCTAGACTTGAGAATCTTTTCTGTTAACCAATCCCTAATCGCTGATCCTCGCTCGCTACTACTTTTGGGTTATGTAGCAAGTTTGAGTACAAAGTTGTCTGATACCTGTGCAAGTGAAGTAGGGAAAGCTTATGGCAAGAGTACTTTCTTGATTACTACCTTACAACCAGTTCCTCGTGGAACTGAAGGAGCAGTCAGTTTAGAAGGGACTTTGGCTGGTGTGGTGGCTTCAGTGGTTATCGCCTTTGTAGGTTGGGCTGTTGGTTTAGTTGAACTTTTGGGTGTAGTTTGGTGTGTATTAGCTGCATTTATTGCCACAAATATAGAAAGCGTAATTGGAGCAACATTGCAATCAAAGTACACTTGGCTAACTAATGAACTAGTGAATATTTTAAATACATTAATTGGTGCGATCGCAGCGATTTTTTTGGCTTGGTTTTGGGCAATTACAGTTGTATGAAGTGAATAGACAAAAACAAGGAATTTGTAATTATAATTACGTGGAATTTTCCAAGGTTTTTTAATGCGTAGTTATTTTTTCTAAAATACTCTAGTTGTTTGTGCGAGACTGTCCTAATTATTTTCCGATACTAGGTAGATATTTTTACGAATAATTTACAAGATAGAGTTGCCACTCTGTCTTGTAAGTCTTAACATGGCAATATAAACTTGGCATGAGAATGTCAACTAAATTACGAATTTTCTCTGAGGGGAAAATGTATAATTACTCTTCTTCGTAGATCTACGTATTTACCCTATGGAATCTTCTTCCTTCTTAACTGTTAATGAGCAACAAATTTCGAGTGGACAAGTAGTAAAATATTTGCAAAATGCTGGAAAATTAGGACAAGTTATTGGGGATATTTTGCGTCAATATGTAATAGAAAAAGAATTACAAACTCGTGAAGATATAGCTAGTGCTACAGCTCTCACAGAACAAGCAATTATTGATTTTCGACTCAAAAATCAACTGACAGAACCAAAAAGTTTTCAAGAATGGCTACAAAATAATGGCAAAGACTATGATTCTTTCCACTCTGGTGTTGCTCTGGGCTTCAAGTTAGAAAAACTCAAAGCAGTAATCACAGAACCAAAACTCCCAGAATATTTCATCGAAAGGAAAATTTTCCTGGATCGGGTGGTTCTTTCGCGAATTATTGTAGACAAGCGGGAATTAGCCGAGGAATTACAAGCCCAAATTGAGGAAGGAACTAGCTTTGAAGGATTAGCTAGAGAATATTCACTCACAGAGGATCGAATCGTCAACGGTATGATGGGCCCACTCAGCAGAGGAACATTGCCTGATAAACTCAGGGCAGCAATTGATGTGGCAAGCCCAATGGAAATAGTAGGGCCAATTGAGCTGGAGGAACGTTATGGTTTGTTTCGTGTAGAACAAATTTTACCAGCTTCATTGGAAGATACTCAACTAAAACAAGCACTACAGAATGAGTTGTTTGAGAAATGGCTAGCAGAGAAAATTCAGAAGCTAACGGTAAAACTGCAAGTGAATTAAACCTGATAGATGATGAGTCTTCACATACAAGGGTGCTAGCCTCTCTACCTTGGACACAAGCACCACTATGTTGGTTAAGTTCACAACAGCAAACCCTATTGCAACAAAAGTCGGAAACTCTAAGCTTCGTTTTAGGAGAAAAAATCTGGCCAAAAGATGGGATAGGTTATCAGTTTTTGATTGTCAGTGGTAAAGTCCGCCTGCGCGAAGAAGGAGTTGGTAAACCACTAGCAACTTTGACGACAGGTGATTGGTTTGGTAGCTTGCAGAAACTACCCCTCGAATGCAAAGCTGTAGCTGCTAGTAAAGATGTAGTGGTAGTACGTTGGCCTGTAACAGTATGGGCTGAAATTTCCACATCACAAATTGAGGAGTTTTGGGAAGCAGGAGAAGGAGACAAGGGAGACAACAGGGACAAGGATTTCTCATACTCCTCCCACACCCCCCACACTTCCCACACCCCCCACACTTCCCACACCCCCCACACCCCCCACACTCCCCACACCCCCCACACCCCCCACACTCCCCACACTCCCCACACCCCCCACACTCCCCACACTTCTACTCAGCAGACTTATCCGTTTGTTGCTAGTCGGAATACGGCTGCTGCTTGTTTAACAATGGTGGCGCAACAATTAAATCAACCTGTGAAGTTGGAATGGGTACAACGCCAAGTCAGAGGACAGCAGCCAAAACATGTTGTAGAAGCAGGAGAAAAGGTTGGGTTTGTATTGCGACGGTTGCAAGTGAGTTGGATTGATTTGCAGCAGTTGTCATTTCCGGCTTTGTTACGGTGGGGTACATCACCAGAAGCTGATGGTAACTGGGTGGTAGCTTATGCTGTCAGGGGCGATCGCTTACTCATAGCCAATCCCCTCAATGGCGATCGCACTTGTGAAGTTTTGTCGCAATCGTTGGTAGAACAGTATTGGAATGGGCAACTTTGGCAAGTAGAGTTAATCCAAAAGCAGGAAAAATTTAACCTCAATTGGTTTCTACCGGCTGTATTGCAACATCGGAAACTATTAGGGGAAGTGTTGCTGGCGTCTTTGACGTTACAGATGTTGGGGTTAGCAACGCCACTCATTACCCAAGTTGTGATTGATAAAGTCATGGTGCAAGAGAGTTTGGCGACTCTTGATGTCATGGCGATCGCATTGTTATTAGTGGCATTTTTTGAGGCTGCACTTGGTATTCTGCGGTTATTTGTCTTCACTCACACCGCTCGACGCTTAGATTTAAGTTTGTCCGCTCAGTTATTTCGCCACTTGATGCGCTTACCTTTGGCTTACTTTGAATCACGCCGAGTAGGAGACACAGTTGCACGGGTGCAAGAACTGGAACAAATTCGTCAGTTTCTCACTGGTACGGCTTTGACCGTGGTCTTAGACAGCATTTTTGCTGTAGTGTATCTGGTATTGATGTTCTACTACAGCATTCCCCTTACCTTGGTAGCGTTAGCGGTACTACCTTTATTTGCCATCCTGACACTAGTAGCTACACCTATTCTTCGTAACTGGCTCAACCAAACCTTTAACCGCAGTGCTGATAGCCAATCATTTTTGGTGGAGACGGTGACAGGAATTCATTCGGTGAAAGCCCATGCAGCCGAAGCAGTAGCACGCGATCGCTGGGAAGGTTTATTTGCTCGTTTTATCCGCACAGGTTTTAAAGCTTCTACCACTTCTAATATCAGCAGCAATATCGGTGACTTTCTGACTAATTTATCTAGTCTGCTGATTCTCTGGTTTGGCGCTAAGTTAGTTATCGACAACAAACTTACAGTCGGTCAACTTGTTGCTTTTCAAATGCTTTCTGGTAGAGTGACTGGCCCATTGTTACGATTAGTGCAACTATGGCAAAATCTGCAACAAGTTCTCCTTTCCGTAGACAGGATTGGCGATATTCTCAACGTCTCTCCAGAAGCAGAACCAGGTACAGGTTTAGTTTTACCACCCCTGAAAGGACAAGTCGTTTTTGACCAAGTATTTTTCCGCTACCGCCAAAATACTGAACCTGTGCTGCGGGGTATTTCTTTTAACGTGCAACCAGGGCAATTCGTTGGTATTGTGGGACGTAGTGGTTCTGGTAAGAGTACCCTTTCTAAAATTTTGCAACGTCTCTATCAAATCGAATCAGGACGTATCCTCATTGATGGTTTTGATATTAAAAGTGCTGATCTAACTTCTTTGCGTCAACAGATTAGCGTTGTTTTGCAAGAAGATTTTTTATTCAACGGTTCGATTTTGGATAACATCACCCTTGGGAATCCGGAAATTACCGCAGAACAAGTAGTAGAAGCTGCTAGACTTGCTGTTGCCGACGACTTTATCAGTGACTTACCCCACGGTTACGAAACTAATGTTGGCGAACGGGGTACAGCTTTATCTGGGGGACAACGCCAACGCATAGCTCTAGCGCGGTTGTTTCTTTCCCAAGCGCCGATTTTGATATTAGATGAAGCTACGAGCGCCCTAGATAGTGAAACCGAACAACAGGTACTGCAAAACTTGCAAAAAGTTTCCCAAGGACGGACTGTGTTTTTAATTGCTCACCGCTTTGCACCTTTAAAACGTGCTGATTTAATTTTGGTCTTAGAAAAAGGAGTTCTGAGCGAGCGCGGAACGCATACAGATTTGTTGCAGCAAAAGGGTTTGTATTGGTCGTTGTATCAACGACAGCAGTTTAATATTTAGAGAATCAACAAACTTGTACGTGCGTTAGGCTGTTGCTAACGCACACTACTAGCCTTCAACTTAGATAAGGGATTGCCATTGAGAATTTCAGCTACAGTATAGTTTTGGCTGTTAATTTTTGTGTACGCTCCAAAAGTTGGTAAAAATATTTTATCGTTTTTGACGCGCAGTAAGTTAAGTTAAATTTATCACAGCTTTTTTTGACATAATTTCTGCGATTTAGCCATGCCAGAATTCATACAGATTATTGAACACTTAGAAATACTTGTTGGTGTTGGTTGTCTGGGATATGCCATATACAAGGCACGGCAAGCAATACAGGCAACGTGGAAAAGGCAGCAAGAGAGAGGCATCGCTTTTACGCCAGGAGACTCTAAAAAGTTCAGTATATCTAGATATTTTGATCTTAGTTTCGTATTGTTTAGTTCTGCTCTCTTTTCATTGTTGTTAATTGATAGTTTTATTCAAAAAACTGGTACTTCTGATTTTGGGCTATTCCTTTGGGCATTCTTAATTACAATTTCCACCACAGGGCTAATCTTTGCTATGTGGTATTTTGGCAAAGCTGAATTGGGTATTGTTATAGGAGCTATTCTCACTCTTAGCTGTATCTTTGTTAAACCAGAAAAACATTCATCTATATGGTTATCAATTTCTGTACTAGTATTTATAGCAGCAACAATGTGGATTTATGAATTTGGCAATCCATTAGAAAAAATTAATAAAAAAGAAAATAAACTAATCTCAATACTGATTGTATTAACTATTTTTATATTTCCAACAATAGATTTAAGCGTACAGTCTCATTATAATTTATTACAAAATGAAAATACACCTAAAAGATTTAAAGTCGAATCTGGTTCTTTCCAAATAAAACCAAGAACAACTATTAAAGATTTCGTAGAGCAAAGTTTTAGTAAATACAAGTATAAAGACAAAGACGATGGAAAAGAGACATATAAACCAAGAAGTTTAAACGAACAGAAGTTTTTATATACTATTCTCTCAGATATTTACCTTGGAGATAAATTATATTTAAAGAATTATTTATCAATACATAAAAATTATTTTTCACCATTAAATAACAATTCAGAAACTGAAGAAGATACATCTTCTTCGGAGACATCACTAAAGCAACAGAAAATTATGAGCGCAAACGTATTACAAAGTATTTTTGAGCAATTTGAACAAATGAATCGAGGAGATAAAGTTAAATTCTTAGCTAACAGACTTCAATGGATTTATCCAGTTGGCGGTAATGATAAAATAGTCGATATTCCTTTGCCTGGAATTACTACAAAAGAACGATTTACAAAACTAGCTAGTGCTCGAACTTGTAATGCTTTATTACAAACAGGAGATGCAAAAAGATTATTGGATTTGACAGATTTTATTTACGACAAGGAAGCTAAACCAAGGAAATATCAACCAGAGGAAGATTATAAGTTAGAGGTTGTTTGAAAAGTTTTGAGGGGTCAAATTTTATGCTAATCGCCTCACCATGATGCGGATCATGGCAAGGTAAATAAACGTCTCGGATGTTTCTGGCAATAACTCATAGTCTCGAACTAATCGGCGACATCCCATCAGCCAACCAAAAGTTCGCTCTACAACCCAACGTTTTTTGAGCAAGACAAAACCTTTAGCTTCTTGGGAGCGCAACACTACCTGCACAATCCAACGGCAAAAATTCATTACCCACTGCATGAAAGGTTCTCCATCAAAACCACCATCTACCCAGATAGTGGTCAAACGAGATATCTTGTGATGAGACTGTTTGACCCGTTTGAGAACTTGTTTTCCCCCTTCTCGTTCACCGACATTGGCTGCGGTGACTAAAACCCTCAACACTAATCCCAAAGTATCGACCGTCATGAATCGCTTGCGTCCTTTGATTTTCTTACCCGCATCGTAACCCACTGCTTGACTCACCATCGCTGCACTCTTAACGCTTTGGCTGTCGATTATTGCTTCTGATGGACTGGGATGACGTTGATGTTCTATGCGAACCCATTCTCTGAGACTATCGTGGATTTTTAGCCAAGTCCCGTCTTTACGCCAATTGCGAAAGTATGTATAGACCGTTTGCCAAGCAGGAAAATCTCCTGGTAGCGATCGCCATCTGACTCCTTCTACCAAAATGTAGAAAATCGCGTTGAGAACCTCCCACATATCAACTTCACGCTTTCGACCACCCGGTTTTGGCTCTGGAATCATGTCACTGAGAAATTTATATTGTGCCAGGGTTAGGTTGCTCTTGTATGCTTTACTCATACCACTCTCTCGGTGCTGTTTAGTATCTATTCACAGCGTATACTGAGAGAGCTTTTTTACAACATTCCCAACTTTTCAAACAACCTCTTAGCGATATTACTCCAATTCAAGTTTTACTGTTTATCTCAATTGCTATCTTATTGATTATTGCATTACTGCTTGCCTTAAAAAGAGAGGTTGCTAGAATGCGAGGCTACTCTCTAATAACACTTGTATCTGAGTACAGAGAGTTTTTAGAGAAGGTCGTTTATCGCATTCGCAAAGGCGCCTTAGGAGTTCGCCCAGATGAGGATTTTGAAATCATAGTTTGCATTGATGAATTAGATAAAATTGTCGAGCCGGCTGAGTTACGTAACTTTATCCGACGCATAAAAGTTATTTTTGAAATTCCTGGGGTATATTATTACCTTTCTCTATCTGAAGATGCTCTGAGGGCTTTTTATTTAGGAACGGCTGATGGAAAGAATGAAGTTGACAGCGCCTTTGACCATATCATTTATGTCCCGCCTGTAGATTGCGATTTAGGAGAAGAAATCGCAAGAGCGTATCTCGATAAACATTCCAATGATCTGAGAAAACCTGGTTTGGAGCGGGCTATAGCTGCTGCATCCTATGGGGTACCAAGGGATATTCTCCGACGCTGTGATGAGCTAGTTGCCAGGGGGAATATAAAAGATATTCCTCCCTCACAAGTGTGTGATGATTTGAGAAAAAAATTGGCAGAGTTAGCTTATGGTGAAGAGATATTAACGAAGCAAGAAACTTTTAAATTCACAAATAAGGACATCGATATTGTATTTGAAGAGGTTGAGATTTTTTTAAGTAGAGATTGTAGCAACCTTAAAACTCTTCGAGTTGTTTTAGCAATTTGGTTGCTAGCTTTACTAGCCTTGTCAACTGATTCTATAGATGAACAGTGGCGACAGACTTCTGAAGACCTAAGAAAAATTGGATATCGGATTGCCGATGAAAATCCCCAAAATCTCATTGAGGAGTTGAGACACATTCAGCAGACAATTTTGTCACCTTGAAATTCGGCTAGAGGAGCAAACAACGCGAAAACCTATGCGACTGCTTTTTTTATCTGGCTCACTCTTGCTACGATTTGCTGAACGGCAGTATTTTGGGTAAAGACTCCAACAGCCACCGCGTGACACTCGATAGCGCTCGTCTCCACCCTCTGTCCAAGCACTTCCATTGATGGGTGCATTGTTGTAATTTTCGTGCCAATTGTCCAAACACCATTCCCCTACATTGCCATGCATATCGTACAGTCCAAAAGCATTAGCATATTGGAAATATCCTACTTCAGTGGTTCGCCCTCGATCTTCTCCTGTGAATGCAAAATCGTCAACGGATCGCCCATTGAAATTTGCTAATTCAGTCGTGATTGTCTGCCCATAATGAAAGGGAGTTACTGTATTTGCCCGACAGGCATATTCCCACTCCGCTTCGCTGGGCAACCTATAGGCTTGCTCTGTTACTTTCGATAACCTTGCACAGAACTCAACTGCTTCATACCAAGAAACGCTTTCTACTGGAAGTTTTTCTCCTCTGAAATAAGAGGGATAGGGTTCAAGCTCAAGGTTTACTTGAGGTAGGTTTGCAACCAAAGTCCACTGAGCTTGAGTAATTGGGTACTTACTCATTAAAAAAGCTGCCACAGTTACTTGATGTTGGGGATCTTCATAGATCTGTCTCTCTACCTCCGAATCTGGCGATCCCATCATGAATCTACCACGTGAGATTAGAATCATCTCCAACCTAAGACCATTATCCAGATTTTCAGCACGATATCGCACTTTGCTTCTTTGGCGTACTGTAATTTCTCCTTGGGTATTAACTGTTGCAGTTTCAAATTCAATGACGAGGCTACGTGAAGGTTGAAGAGTATTTGGTTCTTGTTGTCGTTGTTTTTCTGGCTCTACTTCTGATGCTTTATCACCCCTTACAGGAATTTCTAATAATGGTGGATAAATCGGCTCAGGTTGATTTAAAACTTTTTTTTTAAAACTGGTATTTCTCCTTGCGAAAGATTTTCCATTTCAATGGCAACCATAGCTTCATTAAAGGCTCTTTGAAACACATCTTGGTTGCCTGAATTTTTATAACCCAGCCCATCATAAAAACCTCTAGCAAACTCAATAGCTGCTCTGTCTTGTATTGGGTTATTCATGCCAATTACATAATTAATGTATTGGCTAATTGCTACAGCAGGTTTTTCTGAATAACAAGCGTTAAGCAGTACACATTTAACATCATCGACGTGCAACTTAAACAGAGATGCCAACGCCTGTGGTGAAACAGGTTTATTATTTCCCCCTTCATCTTCTAACAGTAAACTGCCATCTTCTAAGCCATGCCCACAAAAGTGAACAATTTGGGGTTGTTCTTCTGCAATAGCACGACGGATATCTTGAGAACGTACAGCAGTTATAATACGTATTTCAAATAAATTCCGATTAACGGCTCGTCGTATAGCTTCTTCAATTTCTCTAATTTCTCTATCTAAACGTAGTCCGTGAGGAATTGCTGTCAAAATCAAAATTTTCTGCTGTATGCTTTTAAGCTCAGAGATTGCAAGTATAGACTGGACAGACTGCAACTGCTTTTCAATTTCATCTAATCTGTCAGTAAGCTTTTTAAGTTCATTTTGTTCTTGTTGAATCTGCTGTTCATATTGAAACTTACGTGATGGGTCAGTTTCAATAATCAAAGCATTTCGTAGCCTTGCTATTTTTTCGCTTTGAAGTTTATACGGTTGTTCAAGGGATTTTTTTTCTTC
Organism: Nostochopsis sp.; assembly: GCA_051172755.1. Taxonomy (GTDB): domain Bacteria; phylum Cyanobacteriota; class Cyanobacteriia; order Cyanobacteriales; family Nostocaceae; genus Pelatocladus. Next base: position 176,163 of record JBMNDX010000004.1, read on the forward strand.
TTCCAATCTACGCTGTTGCTCATTAGATAGCATATTAAGCACTTATAAAAATAAAATTTTTAATAAACTTGCATTACCAATAACAAAGCTGTGCCATTGAAATTGGCAGTAGCTGTCTACTCATCTCTTCAAGTCAGCAGATGTAGGAGCATCGTTAGCTGTTAACCATTGCTCAATGAATTCTGCTACGACTTGACTCATCTTTAGTCCCCACAAGGTTGTCTGCAATACTAATATGCATAGCTAAAACAGATGATGACGGTTGTATAGAAATAGTATCTCGACAAAACTACAAATGTACAAAATTTGATTTCGGAAATTGAGATGATTTGAAAAATGGAGTGGCTATCGCTACCGTCTTGGATGACCAACTTCTCTATCTGCTGTAGCACAGGGCTTTAACGCTCTTTCATCATTCTCATGGGAGGATAATCTAAAATCCTTGCGGCACAAGACTTTGACCAAAAACCTTGATTTCAGCCATTTGGTTAGAACCCACATTCCGCACCCTAGGGTGTCACATAGCATAATCACTTAGATAATCATCTTTTTTAAGATATTAGTTATACTTTAATGCTTGACTTTATCCGTTAATATAAGGAGATTGAGTATATTAGATAGCTTTATTTCCTTATAAAAAACGGTAAAAACCGATTGTGACAGTTGAGGGTGCGGAATGTGGGTAACTCTCAAACTCTTGTCCGATCTCAAGTTTAAAAATTGGGCTTCATTTTTCTCTCAGCAAAGTGATGGAAGAGTGCTAAGAGGCAGGTGATCGCAAAATTAAAAGATACTTAAGGGTTAAGGAAAAGCCCCCATTGACTATTCGTACCAAAAAAGGTACAATTATATTAATAACTGTTATGTAATATCAAAAACTGGCTAAAAATGATTTTACTTCATGGATTCATCAAAAAATCTCAGAAAACCCCAAAAAAAGAGATGGAGTTAGCTTTAGATCGCAAACGAAAATTGGAGGCAGGAGGATGAACAAAAACCTATATGTGGGTTCGTCTCTTGATGAGCTTCTAGAAGAAGAAGGCATAGTTGAAGAGATTAACTTAATTGCCATCAAGCGGGTTATCGCTTGGCAGGTGAAACAGGCAATGGAACAAAGGAATTTAAGCAAAACAGAGATGGCAAAACAAATGAATACTAGTAGATCATCTCTTGATCGACTTCTAGACCCAAATAACGCATCTGTAACGTTAGATACTATTGATCGCGCTGCCAGAGTTATTGGGAAAAGAGTGCATTTTGAATTGGTGGACGCAGTTTAGCTTATAAATTCTCTGGTAATTTCTCTTAGTTCAAATGCAATCAGAATTCAACTTTTTTCAGCACTGGTATCCTCTTTCACCCGTTGAAGATTTAGACCCCAAAAGACCAACACCAGTTACACTTTTAGGATTACGCTTAGTCATTTGGAAGCCTAAGTCAGCTCAGAATTATCGCGTGTTTTTAGATCAATGTCCCCATCGCCTTGCACCCTTAAGTGAGGGACGCATTGACGACCAAACGGGTAATTTAATGTGTAGCTATCATGGATGGGAATTTGATCAGCAAGGAATTTGTACTCACATTCCCCAAGCGGAAAATCCAGAACTTGTGAGTAAAAATCAAAAAAACCTGTGTGCAGTTACCTTACCAGTTCGTCAAGAACAGGATTTACTTTGGGTATGGCCTGATGCTAAATCAGCCGATTTAGCAGCGACTACAGCTTTACCTCTGTCACCGCAAGTAGATGCAAGTAAAGGTTTTGTTTGGTCTTCTTTTGTACGTGACTTGGAATATGACTGGGAAATCCTAGTTGAAAACGTCGCAGATCCTAGTCATGTTCCTTTTGCTCATCATGGGGTGCAGGGCGATCGCGAACAAGCAAAACCCATGCAAATTGAAATTCTACAATCAACAGTAAATTTGATTGAAGCAGTTAATCTACGAAAGTTTCAAACAACAATTACTTTTGAACCACCTTGTCGGTTGGAGTATGGTATCAAGTTTGGCGACGATGGAAAACAGATTGGACTTGTGACTTATTGTGTACCAGTGTCTCCTGGGAAATCTCGGATTGTCGCTCACTTTACTCGTAACTTTGCCAAAACAGCCCATCGTCTAATACCCCGTTGGTGGGATCACATTAGCGAACGTAATCAAATTCTTGATGGAGATATGGTGCTTCTACAACAGCAAGAGTATTTTCTCCAACAGACAGAATCATCGCAAAGCTGGAAAAGTGCCTATAAACTACCTACAAGTGCCGACCGTTTAGTGATTGAGTATAGGAACTGGTTTGATAAGTATTGTCATGGACAGTTACCGTGGAGTGAAGTAGGAATAAGTGTTCCAGAAGTCAGGAATATCAATGAAAATCGTGAACAAGTTTTGGATCGCTACAAACAACATACCCAGCATTGTAGTAGCTGTCGGGGCGCTCTGAAAGTTGTGCAGCGCTTACAAATAGCACTTTTAGCATACTTTGCTATTACTGTTGCTGGAGTTGCTGTTCTTCCCGATGCACTTCGAGTCCAACTTGGCTTACCTGTAGTGATCACAGCTCTACTTGGACTTGCTGCTTATGCTTGGTTAAAATTCTGGCTTAGTCCTAAGTTTTACTTTGTGGATTATGTTCATGCTGATAGATAGGGCAACAGTTCGTAGTAAGCACTTAAGTGCTTATAAAACTTTTTCCATGAACACATTACAGGGACTATTATTATACCGTTCAATCGAGTAAAAACCAAGTTTTCTGTAAAGTTTGAGTGCTTGTGGTTGTCGCTCTTCGTTAGCTAGGTCAAGTCTTACTTTCCGATACCCTGCTTGCTGTGCAAAATCGAAGAGCATTTGAGCCATTTTCCAGCCGAAACCCTGTCCTCGATACTCTTTGAGAAACCACATTCGCTTGAGTTCACAGATTTCATCATCAAGTCGTCGAATAGCCCCAGTACCTACAACTTGTTCACCATCAACCAAGACCAAGAACGTACCGCAATTGTCAAAATAATGTGACTGCACATTCTCGATATCAGACATTGAATCAAAGCGCCTGAAATCCGCTTCAGTCAGTACACCTTGCCAAATTTCTAGGGACACTCCCATAACTATTTGCTTGGCTTGTTCGATTTGATGTCGCTGGATTGGTCTAATCTCAACCATTGGCTTTCCTCTGATTGTACAAACTATCTAAGCTATTGACACTCTCAGGGCTGAAGCCCTTACTACAAGCGAATAATCCAGGAAAAATAAATGACGATTAGCTTACCAACCAAAAGCGCCAGCTAGAAGCTGACGCTCACGGCCATGACTATAAATCAGAACTATCAACAAACTGCTGGAAATTCTCCCAACATCTTAACTTCTGGTTCTAATAAAATTGACCAGCGATCCTGTACTTGATATTGCACATGACGAATGAGATTGAAAATATCCCAGGCACTCGCACCACCGCAGTTGACGATAAAATTAGCGTGGCGTTGTGCTACTTGTGCGTTACCAATCTGGAAGCCTTTTAAACCAGTTTGTTCAATTAACCAGCCTGCGGAATGGGGTTTGGGGTTGCGGAAGACACTACCGCAACTAGGTTTGTCGTAGGGTTGCGTTGTCAGTCGGTGTTGTTTGTGTTGTTTGGTAGTTGCAATTACCAGAGCGGGGTCAGCACCGGGTTGCATTCGGAATGTGGCTTGGGTAACGATGCGTTGGCTACCTTGCAAAATGGAAGTACGATAGCTATAACCCAATTGTTCGCTGGTAATAGTTTCTACTGTACCATCAGGTGAAAGTACTTGAGCGCTCACTAAGATATCTGCGATACAGCTATTATGCGCTCCTGCATTCATCACCACAGCACCACCAACGGTTCCAGGGATACCTACAGACCATTCTAATCCCTGCCATCCTTGCTCTGCGACTGCCATTGCCAAACTGGGAATAGGTTCCCCAGCAGCTACGGTTAATAGACCTGTTTCCAGGTCGAAATGAGTTTGACGAAGGCGACGAGTAGCAATTACTAAGCCTGGAATTCCGCGATCGCTTACTAGCAAGTTAGAACCTGCTCCCAGTACTGTTACTCGCAAACCTTCCTCTTTTGCATACCTTAAGCTAGCGTACATTGCTTCGATGTTACGTGGAGCAACATACCATTCTGCTGGCCCTCCTACTCTATAAGAGGTATATGCTGACAGAGGAACTTGTGGTTTGATCGCGCAGTCAGTACCAAGTAAGGGAATTTCCTGAATATCGGAATTAGTCGTTTGTTGTTTATTTACAGTCACACCAGAATTTGTGCAGACATCTACATCTGCCTGGGAAATTGCCATATTTACCAGAATCTGTTTTATTTTGATGTTTATCCACCGTAGGAACACGGTAATTTTTTGATGCAATCAAAGAAATTTACAAAACTGAACACTATGCCGAGAAACTAGTTTGTGAAACTTTTAGGATGTTGCTGTAGCTGGTTGACAAAGTGTAGCAATTACCTCCGGGATTACCTGATTTAAATTTCCAGCTCCTAAAAACAACGCTAAATCTCCAGAACGCAGTGTTTGCTGTAAGAAATCACACATAGAACTGAGGTCTGCTTGATACTTAACTTGCGGATGATGCTTGGCAACTTCCTGTGCAAGTTGTTCACCGCTTACTTGTCCTAAGTTGGCTTCCCCGGCGCTGTAAATGTCAGTCAGTATAACTACATCAGCATGGGTAAAAGATTCGGCAAATTCTTCTAAAAATGCCAGTGTACGGCTGTAGCGATGGGGTTGGAAGATGGCAACTACCCTTTGTCCTGGTCTTGCTTGTAGACGTGCAGCTGCTAAAGTTGCACGAATTTCGCTGGGATGATGAGCATAGTCATCAATAAATGTGATATGATCAGCTTCACCCCGAAATTCAAAGCGGCGTCTTGCACCTTCAAAAGTTGCAAGACCCTTGGCAATTTCACCAAATTCTAATCCCAAAGCGCGACCAACGGCCACTGCTGCTAAAGCATTGCTGAGGTTGTGGCGACCGAGTAAACGTAACTTTAACACACCCAAGGCTTTGCCCCGCTCCCAAACTAAAGCGGTAGTGCCATCAGCACGATAATCTATATTTGTAACGGTATAATCTGCACCTGTGTCTGAATATAAGCTATAACTAATTGTTGGTTGAAAGCGATCGCGCACTGTTGCACAATCAATGCTAGCCACTAGAGTCTTACAACTTTTAGCAAAAGTATGGAAAATTTCCACTACTTCTTCTAAATTGTCGTAGTGATCCGGATGGTCTAGTTCAATATTCGTGATTATACCGATTTCTGGGGCATGTTTGACTAATGAACCATCTGATTCATCTGCTTCCGCTACTAAATAGCGACTTTGCCCTAATCTAGCGTTACCTTCCCAAGCATCAACTTCACCACCAATTAAAATTGTGGGATCAAGACCCGCTTCTAGTAACATATATCCAATCATGCTACTAGTGGTGGTTTTGCCATGAGTTCCAGCAACTGCAATGCTGTCATATTCAGAAATTAGATTTGCCAATACATCTGAACGATGGAAAATCGGGCAGCCTAATTCTAATGCTGCTTTATATTCCAGATTATTAGTATTTATTGCTGTTGAACAAATTACTTGTGGTAGTTGTGCCACTTTCTCAGTTGACACATGATTTTTAGTATTTAAGGCTACTTGATTTTCATTCTCTTTTGGACGAAAGAATTCCAAATTACTTGCTTCTTGCTTGGCAAAAATATGAGTACCGATAGATTCCAATTTACAGGTTATATGATTTGGGCGAAGATCGGAACCAGAAACTGGCAATTGTCGTTTTGCTAGCACGTATGCCAAAGCAGACATACCTATACCACCAATCCCAATAAAATGAAATGGTCTACCGCTAAAGTCTACAGAATTTTTCATTGATTATTCCTCTAACACCACACCACACCATCATCACAAATGACACGCGTATCATAACAGGATTTTGTTTTTTAAAGATACTACTCTTTGTTTAAATCTCATACTCATGATTAATTGATTTTGATGTTTAGATTAAATTACTTCAGGATGATTTTAACCTTGTTAGTGGTTTTTATCTTCATGAACTAATATTATGTTTATTCTGCAAATTTCTGCACCTTCGGGAAATATACAACTGTATTTTTAAACACATAATTGTGGTTTAATTGCTGGAATTAGCTACAATAGTAGGCTGACGGTTAATTACTTTGATTATCGACTCAAGCTAAATTAAAGAGAGTGGATGCAACAAATCGCAATTTTTGGTGGCAAATTTGATCCTGTTCATTGGGGACATCTGATCGTAGCCGAAACAGCTCTCAATCAAGTACCCCTAGAAAAGATTATTTGGGTGCCGTCAGCAGATCCTCCTCATAAAAAAGCGGCTTCGTTTCAACATCGTTTAGCAATGCTGCAAGCGGCGACAACAGACAATTCAGCATTTGCTGTTTCAGCGATTGATCAATTGCAATCTGGTACTTCTTATGCCATCAATACCCTGATTGATTTATCCACTTTTTATCCCAATACTCATTGGTATTGGATTGTTGGACTAGATACATTCCAAACGTTACCTCAGTGGTATCGCGGACAGGAATTAGCACAATTATGTGATTGGTTAATTGCACCCCGATCTGTTGGCAGTGAATGTGTAACTGAAAGTGATTTAATCTGCAAGCAGGTAGAGCAAAAACTGGCAAAGCAGATTTATAGCATACATTGGCGCTTATTGCATACCCCCTTGGTTGGAGTCTCTTCAAGTATGATTCGTAACTTGTGTCGCGATCGCCAATCAATTCGTTATCTAGTCCCAGAATCAGTACGAAGTTACATAGCTGCTCACAACCTCTATGCTTGAAGCAGGAGATTGGGGACAAGGGAAACAAGGGGGACAAATTTTCTCCCTGCTCCCTGCTCCCTGCTCCCTGCTCTCCCTCAACCCTAATTAAAAAAATTTAAAAATTTTTTTTGAATCTCGCATTTTTATAGTTATATATACTCCCCCCTTTGCGGTATGATCGGGGTCAACCATAAGATTTAATTAGGCATAGTATATACAGAGGGCAAGACGCTGTGATTAGAGTTGCAATCAACGGTTTTGGGCGCATCGGTCGTAACTTTATGCGCTGTTGGTTAGGTAGAGAGAATAGCAATATAGACCTGATTGCTATCAATGACACCTCAGATCCTAGAACCAACGCTCACCTGCTCAAGTATGACTCGATGCTAGGGAAATTAAAAAATGCTGACATTACTGCTGATGATAACTCGATTATCGCCAACGGCAAGACCGTAAAATGTGTATCTGATCGCAACCCAGAAAACTTGCCCTGGAAAGAGTGGGAAATTGACCTAATTATCGAAGCTACAGGGGTATTTACTGCCAAAGAAGGGGCGATGAAGCATGTGAATGCTGGAGCCAAGAAGGTTCTAATCACTGCTCCTGGTAAAAACGAAGATGGTACTTTCGTCATCGGCGTCAACCATCACGATTACGATCACAACCAACACCACATCATCAGCAACGCCAGCTGTACCACCAACTGCTTGGCTCCCATTGCTAAGGTGCTGCATGAGAAATTCGGCATCATCAAAGGTACAATGACCACCACGCACAGCTACACAGGTGATCAGCGCTTGCTAGATGCTTCTCACCGTGATCTACGCCGTGCGCGTGCTGCGGCTATTAACATTGTGCCTACTTCTACCGGTGCAGCAAAAGCTGTAGCTTTGGTACTACCGGCCCTCAAAGGCAAGCTGAATGGTGTAGCATTGCGTGTACCCACCCCCAATGTTTCAATGGTGGATTTTGTGGTACAAGTCGAGAAGTCAACTATTACTGAAGAAGTCAACGCAGTCTTCAAAAGTGCCTCTGAAAACGACCTGAAAGGTATTTTGGACTATAGCGAACTACAACTGGTGTCCTCAGATTATCAAGGTACTGATGCTTCTTCCATTATTGATGCCAGCTTGACATTGGTAATGGGCGGTGACATGGTAAAAGTCATGGCATGGTACGACAACGAATGGGGTTATAGCCAACGCGTTCTCGACCTAGCAGAATTAGTAGCTGTGAAGTGGAAGTAATTATCAAGAGTCCAGAGTCCATAGTTGAGTATTGACCATTGACTATTGACCAAAATGCTGAAATCCCTGACTGAGAGTCAAAACTTGGTTGGGGAATTCTTTTTTTTGGTCTTTTAGTATTACGGTTGAAGTGTCTGTAATTTCTCCGACAACAGCAGCATCTTGACCAAGCATTTGTACTAATTTATCAGCTGGCTGCTTGGGTAAACACAAAACTAATTCAAAATCTTCTCCACCGTAAAGACTATACTGTAGAGCTTGTGCTTTGGTCAGCCAGCGATCAAATACTTGTGGAACAGGAATTTGTGTGTGTTCTATAACAGCACCAACTTTACTAGCACGGCAAATTTGTACTACTGCATCTGCTAAACCGTCGCTGCTATCCATCCCAGCGATCGCAAATTGAGAAGAGTCAAGAATTTGCCAAAGGATGGGTAAGACATCTAATCGGGGTTTTGGGCGTTGGTGAGCGCGGATTAAAGCCTTTATTTCCTCTTGGCTGAGGTTTTTTGCCTTTTCGGGATGCAAGAGCAATTCTAAGCCTGCTTGGGAAGCACCGTGAATACCAGTCACAACAATTGCATCTCCAATTTGAGCTTGATTGCGACGGATAATTCGCTGGGGGTAAGCTTGACCAAAAGCGGTAATGGCTACGGTAATTACTGGCGATCGCACGACATCACCACCTACAATCGGAGTATTGTATTGTTGCAAGCATTGTGTCATACCTGTATACATTTGTTCTACCCAGTTCACAGACACGTCACCTGGTAGTCCCAATCCGACAGTAATTCCTAATGGGGAAGCACCCATTGCTGCAAGATCCGACAAATTAGCAGCAGCAGCGCGCCAACCAACATCTTCTGCTGAAGTTGTATTATCACTAAAGTGAATTTTATCAACTAAAACATCGGTAGTAACTACCACAGATTGCCCTGATTCAGTAGCAATTACTGCTGCATCGTCCCCAATAATTTCTGCGGGACAGAAGCGCTGTAAAATTTGTAAAAGTCCTTGTTCCCCAATATCTTTAACTAGCATTCACAATAGTTTCTCAAGTTTGCATAGATATTTCCAGGTTAGGATATAAATAGTCTAGAAATTCTAGAAATCAATCAGGATGGTTACAACACCAGCAACTAAGCTCTCTTTTGAAGAATACTTAAGCTATGATGATGGCACTGGTTTCTATTACGAATTGGTGGATGGCTCTCTAGAACTGATGAACCCACCGACAATTGAACATTTTTTGATTGCTAAACTACTAGAACAAGTGCTAGATGCAGAAATTAAGCGCTTGGGTTTAGATTGGTTGTGCTTGCGAGAAGCTGGGGTGAGAACAGGTAGAAATAAATCTCGGTTGACTGACTTATGCGTGGTGACGATAGAACAAGCACGAGAACTAATGAATGCTTCAGCAGTATTTCAGACACCACCGCTATTAATCATAGAGATCGTCAGTCCAGAATCGATAAAACGGGACTATCGCTACAAGCGTTCTGAATATGCTGCACTAGAAGTACCAGAGTATTGGATTGTAGATCCATTGGAGACAAAATTTTCAATATTATTACTGGAAGAGGGGTTATATGAAGAAACAGTCTTTACCGCTAGCCAAAAGATTGGATCGCGGACTTTTCCAGAATTAGCGATCGCTCCTGAAAAAATATTTGTTGCAGGTCATCTCTAAAGAAACACCAGTGTAGGGGTATACTTGATCAAACTTTTGAGTATTAAAACTTTTATTAATGCCACAAAAAATACATGTAAACGACAATAACCTACACATATTTTCCCGGCTTGCACCATTTATTCAAGAATATATTTACAATCACAACTGGACGGAATTACGTCCGGTTCAAATCGCAGCATGTCAAGCGATTTTTGATACGGATGCTCATTTATTAATTGCTGCTGCTACAGCTGCTGGAAAAACAGAAGCAGCGTTTTTACCAGTTTTAACTTTATTACATGAAAATCCTTCTAGTACGATTGGTGTATTATATATTGGACCAATTAAAGCTTTAATTAATGATCAATTTGAACGCTTGAATGCTTTACTCAAAGAAGCAGATATTCCTGTTTGGTATTGGCATGGTGATGTTTCTCAAAGTCATAAAAAGCAACTTATCAAAAAGCCTTTAGGGATTTTACAAATCACACCAGAATCTTTAGAAAGTTTATTAATTAATAAATATCATGACCTGATGCGTTTGTTTGGTGATTTACGATTTGTTGTCATTGATGAAATTCATGCTTTTATGGGTACGGAAAGGGGTTGTCAGATTCTTTGTCAATTGGCTAGGTTAGAAGATTTGACGCAAAAGCAACCCCGAAGAATTGGTTTGTCGGCTACTTTGGGTGATTATGCGCTGGCTGAGGAGTGGTTATCTTCTGGGACTGAAAAATTAGTTATTACGCCAAGAATTGAGGGGGTAAATAGGCAAGTTAGGTTGGCTATTGAGCATTTTTTTGTTGGTGATGATGATGAGTTTTTGAGAGAAAAGAACCGCCGAGACGCAGAGAGCGCAGAGAGGAGAGAAGAGAGGAAATATGATTGGGGTGTTAGTGTTTATGAGAGGTATATTTTTAATTTGAGTAAGAATCGTAAGTGTTTGATTTTTGCTAATAATAAATCACAAACTGAAGCGGTGATTGGTTCTTTACGAAAGATTGCGGCTCAGGAAGGAGAAGTGGATATATATCATGTACATCATGGTAGTATATCTGCTCGCTTGCGACAAGTTGCAGAAAGTGCGATGCGGGAAGCGAATAGACCTGCGGTGACTGCTGCGACTTTGACTTTAGAATTAGGTATAGATATTGGTTTTTTGGAGCGAGTAATTCAGCTAGAAGCACCATTATCTGTAGCGAGTTTTTTACAACGTTTGGGACGTACAGGTAGAAGAGGTGAAGCTGCTGATATGCGCTTTATTTGTGCTGAAGAGGAAATATTATCAGAAGCACCTCTACCGGAACAAATTCCTTGGCACTTGTTGCAGTGTATTGCGATTATTCAACTTTATTTAGAGGAAAAATGGATTGAACCGATTAAGCCTTTGATATATCCATTCAGCTTATTATATCACCAAACTATGAGTATTTTAGTAGCAGTTGGGGAAATTTCGCCAGCTGTTCTTGCTCAAAAAGTTTTGGGTTTATCTGTGTTTGCTGCTGTCTCTAAAGATGATTTCAAGTTATTATTGCGCTATTTAATTGATATCAATCATCTGCAATTGACTGAGCAAGGTAAATTCATTGTAGGTTTGACTGGTGAAAAGATAGTGGGTAAGTTCCAATTTTATGCTGTCTTCCCAGAGAATGAGGAATTTGCTGTGAAGCAAGGAGCTACAGAAATTGGTAGTATATCTATGCCCCCACCTGTAGGTAATCAGTTTGCTTTGGCTGGGAGAACGTGGGAAGTTGTAGAAGTTGATTTTAAAAAGAAGATTATTTTAGTCAAACAGGTTGAAGGTCAAGCAAGTATTTTTTGGCGGGGCGGTAGTGGTACGATTCATACACGCATTCTCCAAAGAATGCGACAAGTTTTGATTGAAGATACTGAATATCCTTATTTGCAAACTAATGCGATTCAACGTTTACGCTTGGTTCGCGATCGCACACGTAATTCTGGTTTAGAGCAAAAAAATATTTTACTCTTGGCTAAAGATAAGTGTTGCATTTTTCCTTGGATGGGTACGATCGCTTACCGAACTTTGGAAAGGTTGCTGAATATGTTCTGTCGTGAATCTCTGGGGATTAAAAGTATTGGTGGGGTAAACCCGTATTATTTGATTGTTAAATTAGATAAAACAAAAGTTAAGTCTCTATACCCAGAAATTATTTCTTTATGTGAACAAAGAATTACGGCTGAGAATTTATTGAGTGATGCGGAAGCGCCAGAAATTCAAAAATATGACAAGTTTATTCCCCATCCACTTCTACGAAAAGCTTTTGCAAGTGATCATTTAGATATGGAAGAATTGAGACAACAAGTAGGTTTGTGGTGAATCATCTACCTTGAAACCTAATAATAATTATTATTCCTACTCTCTGGATATTTTATTTTTTGGAAGTCCCTTAGCTTCCACATTCAAGTCTCCGCTTTACTTCCTCTGCTAAATTAGCTAGTGAAATTTCCACTTGTTCACCTGTTTTTAAATCTTTAAGCGAAGACTTTTGCGCGATCGCTTCATCAGCACCAATAATCACGCAAAATTGTATCCCCTGTTTATCAGCTAACTGGAATTGTTTACCCAATCCTCGTTTATCAAAGCTAGTGATCACATTAATTCCTGCTTTGCGTAAATCTTGCGATACTTTTAAATACAGTGGCATTAAATCCTCTTGCAAATTTACCACCATTACCTGTGCAGGAGTCGGAGCTAAAGTATTTAAAATTCCAGCTTTAATTAAGCGACTCATTAAGCGGGTTAAACCAATTGAAATACCTACACCAGGCATTTTTTCGCCTAAAAATACCCCAACTAATTCTTCATATCTACCACCAGAACAAATACTTCCTAAAGCTTCGTGTCCTAGCAAAGTTGTTTCGTAAACTGTTCCGGTATAATAATCCAAACCACGAGCAATTGCTAAATCAATACAGAAACGGTTTTCCGGAACTCCCAAGTTACGAACACCTGTAATTACCGTTTCTAGTTCGATAACTCCCAGATTAAATTGCTCGGCTTCTGGCATAGTTTGAGCGAGATGCTTCAGCTTATCTAGCATATCGTCCACTGTGCCTTTAATATTAACAAACTCAATTATTTTTTGGGTTTTTTCTGATGAAATTCCTTCTTTTTCTAACTCCTGTTTAACTTTAGCTTCACCAATCTTTTCTAGATTATCAATAATCCCGATGCAGGATTTAATTTTGCTTTCCTCAATTCCTACAGATTGAAAGAAACCTGTGAGGATTTTACGATTATTGATGCGAATAAGAAAATCACCAATATTAATATCTGTAAAGATTTCCGTGATAATCGCAGGCATTTGAGCATCATAAAGTAAGCTCAATTCCCGACGACTGACGACATCAATATCACACTGGCGAAACTGACGAAACCGCCCATCTTTTGCTCGTTCGCCACGAAATACCACATCCATTTGGTAACGAGCAAAAGGAAAATTCAAATCATTCAGATGACGAGCAATATAGGCTGCTAAAGGAACTGTTTGGTCAAATTTTAATGCTCGTGCTTCTGAACCACTTTCGCCAGATTTATCCTTTTCTGCTTGGCGATTTGCAGGCAAAATAGGATCAATACCATAAATAATATTGTCGCCTTGATTACCTTTCGCTTGCAGAACTTCTAAACGTTCGACTGCGGGAGTTTCAATAGGAGTAAATCCATAGCTTTCAAAAACCCTGCGGATAGTATCAATTAAATATACTTCTAGACGCTTTTCGCCAGGAAGGAATTCGGGAAAACCACTAGGAGTAGAAAAGTTAATTTTTTCGCTTTTTGCCATTCTTAGGATTGATAATTGATAATTGTTGGTAGTTGTTTGTTGGTAATTACAAAGAACAAACAACTACCAACCAATAACATTAACAGTTACTTTATCGCATCCGCTCCTCTTGAATCAGAGTGCGTTGAAATATTCGATCATTCTTGAACCATTGCCAAGTACGGGCGCGATAATTATTGCAGAGACTAATTTGAATCATTTCATACAAATAGGTTCCTGGCATTCCCTTATAAGAAAACCACAAAAGAATTGTGTTATCGTCTATTTCCCAGGCTTTACCTTCAATGCGTTCTGTATCAAACCAAATTGCTTTATCTCGATAAGTTGCAGGAAATTTATGCTCTTCTTTTCTACCATCAGACCAGTTATAGCGATTAGTCTGGTAGTAGGAATAAGCACTATCTGCTGGAAATTCACAAATTAGGTGAGATTGATGCTGGTCGAGAATTTTTCCTTGTGTATCAACTAGTATATATGTACCTACCCAATCTCCTTGATGACGGGCTAGAACGGGCATTTCTTCTCGAATGGAAGACATGATTACCCTCCTTTTACTGATAGCGATTTGCTAATAACCATACAAGCATGATACCTGTGACTAAACCACTTCCAGTCCAACCAGTACTATAGGCGATCGCACTCACCATTTGTGCATTTATTTTGATTGCTACAGTTTGCAATCCCAAAGTCAATATCGCCACCAACGCCCCATTTACCAATCCTCCGACGCTACTAGCCAAAATCCACCGCCATGCTTGTTGAAAATGACGGCTTAAAACCAACCATTGAGCTACTCCCAATACAGTGAAGGTGACAGACTGATTGATCACATTTGACCAGAATCTTTCCAATAGCATTTCTCTAATAATAGGATTGAGAATTTCTCTTGTTATCAGAGTCAGTGGAATACCCAAGTACCAACCTACAGTACTGGTTAATACCCACCAGCCTGTTTGTCTCATATAACGCTTTAAAACCAACCATTGGGCAACTCCGAGAATAGGGCCAGTTAAAATTAATGTGGCGAAAAACTGGAATCCACCTTCCTCCAAAGTACCAACGACAGCACCACCAAGAGCATTAGCCAGTACCCACCATAACAATAGTCTTTTGTTTTTAAGCATCAAACCACCAAGGATCGCGATCAGAATTTGTTTTAATCAAGAGAGCTTTTTTCCGCATAAACCGCATCAACCCAGCTGTCCCCATGCGTGAACCACCTAAACCGGAGTATTTAAAAGAATTTTTTTCTCCCTCGTAGATGAGAGCAGTCAGACCTGCATCATTAATACAAATAGCACCTACATCTATGTGTTGGGCAACTGCTAAAGCCTCTGCTTCATCTCTTGCAAAAACTGCTGCATTCAGCCCATAGATAGTATCATTTGCCAAGTTAATTGCTTCTTCTACCCTTGAAAAAGCCATGACTGGCATAATAGGGCCAAATGTCTCTTCAGTCATGATCTTCATGTTGTGATTCACTTGAGTGAGAACTGTCGGACGACACCACCATCCTCCCCCACTGTTTTCTACTTTTCCTCCACAGTGTACAACTGCTCCTTCTTCTATAGCCTCTAGCAAATGGTCACTAATAATTGCGGCTTGTCTTTCAGCAATGATCGGGCCAATTTCCCCACTTTCAAGTTTAGGGTAGGCTAATTGCAAGCGTTCGGCTTTGGTGACAAGTTGTTCAACAAACTGTTTAAAAATTGATTCAGCAACATAGATGCGTTCAAGGGAAAGACACGACTGTCCTGTATTCACTACCGAACCCCACAAAATTGCTGAGGTCGCTAATTCTAAATCAGCTGATTCCAAAACGATCGCTGCATCTTTACCTCCCAATTCCAAAAAAGCTGGGATAAAGCGTCTAGCTGCGGCTTCTGCAACTTTTCGCCCTGTGGCTACACTTCCTGTAAAGCAAACCAAGTCTACATTTTCGATCAAATGAGCGCCTGTTTGACCTGCTCCCTCTACAAAAGTAAATATTTCTCGCAATTGAGGAACAGCATTAACAGCATTTAACAGTGGTGTCATAAACCGGGGCGCTATTTCACTGGGTTTAACAACCACAGCACAACCTGCTATCAGTGCTGGAATAACATCAATAGTTGAGAGCAACAATGGTAAGTTCCACGGACTAATTACTCCCACCAGAGGATAAGGCACTGCTGTTTGTCGTAATTGGATAAATGGTACTGCTGTTTGTTTTTCTGTTTCTTCTAGCAATCCTGGTGCTAATTTACACCATCTATCAATATTAGAGAGGAACGAGTCTATTTCTAGTACCGAAATTGACAATCTACCAGTATCAGCAACTAAAGCTTCAGTAAGCTTATCCCGTCCTGCAATAATGGCTTGTTTCCACTGTTGCAAAGCAGCAATTCGCCCTTGTAAACCGAGTTGCTCCCAAGCTTTTTGCGCTCTCCGCAAGCGACTACATAGCTGTGTCAAAAGCTTTGGCGGAGGCGGTATAATTACGTAATCATATTTCCCCGTACGAGGGTTACGAATATCTATTGGTTTGGTCATTTGTCATTGATCATCTGTCATTAGGGACTGGGGATTGAGCAACAAGTTCTTAATTGTGAATTTTGAATTGATATGTCCCCGATCTCAAATTACTCCCAATCTGGCTAAACGCTCGATAGTTTGTTGCTGGGTTTGGATGAAGTGTTGGCGATCTACTTCTTTATTCAGCATAGTGTTTGGTGGATAAAATTTTGACTGGCTGTAGCTGTCTGTGTATAGTTCAAAGCGCTGGCGGGAAAGTAAATTATTTAACCCTGGACGACGGCGATCGCTACGTAAGCCTGCGAGATTTATCTCTGCAAAAGCTGCCATGCTTTCTCCTGAACCTGTCTCAGCAAGAATTAATCCTCGGTAATCAATGATTTTAGAACCACCATCTGTGGAAGCTTGCGGAATAGAAGTATTAACGATACCCGCAGTATTGGCAGAGACTACGTATGTCATGTTTTCTACTGCGCGAGAAATTTTCGCAGCTTCTTTGGGGGCGCGCTCTTGAGCGTAAACTTCTGATGTCGAGTGCAGAAAAATCTCTGCACCCCGCATTGCTAAACACCGGGCTACTTCTGGATATAAGATTTCTTCTGATGCTAAAGCTGCTAAATTACCTATTTCTGTTTTCGCTACCGGAAAAACACCATCTAAACCGTAACAGTCAAGATACTTATCCCAAACGTCATGAGGTGTCGGTGCAAACATGGAATTTAAACGCCGATAGCGCAAAACTATTTCACCGGATGGGTTGATGACAAAGCATGTCTGAAAGTATAAGTTTGGGAAATTAGGGTCGAGTTCGTAGGCGTTACCGGCAATAAAAATTTTGAGTTTCTGAGCAATTTTACTGAGGTTATCATACTCTGCCCCGCTCATGTCTAAACAAGCTTTTTCTGACCACACAGCAAGTGATTCTCCCATGGGAAAACCCGTGAGAAAGTACTCTGGTAGGACAATTAAACGACAGTCGGAACCAATAAAAGCGATACTGGCAGCAATTTGCTGTCCTAAGCGCTCAATAGTATTTTGCATTAAAGTACGAGCTGCTTGGCGATCGCTTGCTTGGTTTACTGCATGACATGTTACTTGCAGTGCTAAAGCGCGGTATGAGTCGATGGTTTTAGCTTCCATGCTGCTTGCCACCTAATGTCTAAGTATTTATTATCAACGCGATCGCTTTTTTCTAACTGAGTTTGCTGTAAAAGTTTATTAACTTACAATAATAGGCTGAACTACCCCATGCATGAATGCATGGGGTAGTTCAGAATCCGGAATACTGCAATCTGATTTTGTAGCTCCTTGTATGCATACAATCGCTTTCATCAGGAGAACAAATAAAATGGCAAGTACACCAACAAAGGACAAGGATTCTATCAAAAATACTGATAACAGTGACCTATCTCAAACTCCTGTAGAATCAGGTGAATCTCAGAAAATCAAACTCATATATCGCGCTAATATTTTTGAGTATATTCCTACCCCTAAACGCTCATATCGTCAACCCCGCGCTGTCAATTGGCGATTTCGTATTCCTGGGAAAAATTACGAATTTGCTCCTAGTGATGAATTATTACCTCTACGTCACTATGGTAAAGCTCGTGCAGTGAACTGGAGATTTAAAATAAGTTAGTAGTCTGAATAGAACTTATCTTAATTCACAGCATTACAAATACCATCTATACGCTGCTTTAATAAAGATTTTAAAGCTGTTTCTTGAGCCTTCAACTTGACAATTGTTGGTTGTTCTTCCACATACACAAGCCTTTTTTTCGCTAGCTCAATTTGCACTGTTTGTAAATCCGCTAAAATATCCTGGACATTAGACATCTTACCGCCAGCAGCAACATCCTCTGGTTGCACTTCACCGCGATTGAACTTCCGGCATAATTTTCCTTGTAATTTTGCCTGTTGAATGCTTGCTTTAGAGTAACTTTCCTGTTTAGCAACAGCAAAACCAGCTGCATAACCAGCTATTCCTACAGAAGCCACAACTACTGCTGTTCCTACCATACGACGTAGCTTGAGAATCGATCCAGAATTTTGAATACTTTTCTGTTCAGAATCGCTCTTAGTTTCCATAAACTGACTAAACTCATAGCTCAATTCCAAAGACAGTATATTTGCCAAGTAAGTTCCAATCAACTCACAGCTGCTTCTAACATCCGCAGTGTCCCAGTATTGGCATCTATTTCCACTTCTACACCAACAGGCAAGGTAAATTTATCTTTAAGATGACCAATCATTGCACCGTACCAAGCTGGAATACCCAAGGGTTGGATGTGATCTTGCAAAACTTGCGCTAACGTCAATGAAGGTTCATCGCCCTGACTGCAATCTGTACATTGTCCAAATATAAAACCAGCAATTTGGCTAAGAATACCTGTATTTTTTAACTGAGTCAGCATCCGGTCTACACGATAAATATCTTCGTTCACTTCCTCCACAAACAAAATACTATGCTTCCATGAGGGTAGATAGGAAGACCCAATCATGGATGATAGTACAGACAAATTACCACCCACAAGTTTACCCTTTGTTTTCCCCGGAGTGATTATTTGTCGCCGGAGTTGGGTAGTGAGAGTGTTTTGCATCGTCACAGCTTCACCTTGAAAAAGGATGTGCTTGATGTAATTCACCGTAAACTGATTCCAGGTAGAGAGTGCGACAGGGCCGTGAAAAGTGACAAGTTGAGTCCGGCTGTAAATTGCTAACAACAAAGAAGTTATATCACTGTAGCCCAAGATAATTTTAGGATGGGACCGAATTAGAGAATAGTTGATTAAGGGTAAGATGCGATCGCAACCTGAACCGCCACGCATAGCAATAATAGCTTTGATGGAGTGATCAGCAAACATCTCATTGACATCAGCAGCGCGATCGCTATCTTTACCTGCTAAATAGCCGTAACGATCTAAAATATGCTTGCCTAACTTGACTTTTAATCCCAATGATCCAAAAGTCAATTTTGCTTGTTCAATGTCTTTCGCCTCAATTATACCAGCAGGACTAATTAATCCTACTGTGTCGTCTGCGTGTAAAGATTGTGGCTTGAGTACGTTTTTTTTATCTTGCTTGGCTTGAGCAGATAAAGGTTGAATATTGGCGCATAAAGCAGATATTGCTAGGATTTTGAGGTATTTTCGGCGGTTGATATCCATGGGGAACTATAGTATCGTTTAAAACTTGTATCCAATGCTAGGAAAAACGCGAAGGTAAAAGGTAAAAGTAAAAAACCTTTCCATTACTTTTACCTTTTACCTTTTACTTTTTTGAGTCGGAAATTCCGCAGCGCGTAGAATCTTCAGTAAATAATCATCGGAAGTGATACTGGTTCATGGGTACAATACACACACAAATTAATTGGTATCCAATCTTGCAAAACCAGAAAATTGAACTACCTTATTTTGACCAACTTTTTGAAGACATTCGCCAAGGTAAAACCGAAGTCATCAAAAGCTTTGGGCATCATGTACATTGGGGCTATTGGGAAAATCCTACCACTGCCGATGGTTCCATAGATGACTTTGCCAACGCTGCCGAAAATTTAACTCGGCGAGTATGTGATGCTGGTGGTGTAAGTGATGGACAAAAAATTTTAGATTGTGGCTGTGGTTTTGGTGGTACGATCGCTAGCTTAAGCGATCGCTTTATTAACATGCAGCTAGTCGGTTTAAATATTGACTCCCGTCAACTTCAAAGAGCCAAAGAACTAGTCCAACCTCGTGACAGCAACCATATCGAATTTATCGAAGGAAATGCTTGTCAGTTACCGTTTGTAGACAACTCGTTTGATTTAGTTTTAGCAGTCGAGTGTATATTTCATTTTCCTAGTCGCCAAAAGTTTTTTCAAGAAGCATGGCGAGTATTAAAACCAGGAGGAAAACTTGCTTTGTGTGACTTTGTACCCCAAGAAGCTTTTCTTCCCTTCATGCAACTTGGGTCAAATTTAATTAAACCTTTTTTGAGTAATTTTTTTGGATATGTTGACAGTAATATCACCCTGACTGCATATCGAATGCTAGCCCAAACTACAGGATTTAACTCAATTTTAGAAGAAGATATTACCCTGAATACCTTACCAACATATCCGTTCTTGCGGCAACTGCAAAGCACAGGAGAAAACCCACAACCAGATAACTCTACAGTTATGGCTGAATGGGTTAGTCGGTTGCAGCTAATTCGTTATTTGATTCTGTCTTATCAGAAGCTTTAAAGCGATTCATCGAACTCATACTGTTTGACTGGAATCTGAATTCTAAATTCAGATCCTTTTCCAAATGGAGCATCACACTCTAACTTTCCTCTATGTTGGTTAACAATAATTTGGTAGCTAATTGATAATCCTAAACCTGTTCCTCGTCCGATTTTTTTAGTAGTAAAGAATGGGTCGAAAAGTTTTGAACGCACATCATCATTGATACCTGTTCCATTATCAACAATCCGAATCACTGCCCATTGATTATCTATGAATTCAGTACAAATATAAATACAAGGAATATAAACAACTTCTTCTGCTTCTGTGTATGTAGCTTTACTTTTTACTTCTTCCAAGGCATCAATCGCGTTATTCAGGATATTCATAAATACCTGATTTAATTTTCCTGGATAACATTCGACTAACGGCAATTTTCCATAATCTCGAATCACTTTAATTCCATGAGAATATTTACAACTTGGTTTCAAGCGATTATTCAGAATTACCAAAGTATTATCGATGCCTTCATGAATATTTACTTTTTTCAATTCAGCTTCGTCCAACCGAGAAAAGTTGCGTAATGATTTCACAATCTCAGCAATACGTTCGGCTCCAATATTCATAGACTCGAATAACTCTTGTGCATCTTGCTGGAGAAATTCTAGATCAATAGTTTTAATTGCTTTTTGAATTACAAGCGCTGGTTCTGGGTAGTGCTGTTGATAAAGGTCGATTAATTGGAGTAAATCTCGCAAATATGTATGAGCATGAGTTAAGTTACCGTAGATAAAACTAACAGGATTGTTAATTTCATGAGCAATACCAGCAACCATAACTCCAAGAGCAGACATTTTTTCTGATTCAATTAGTTTCAATTGTAATGCTTTGAGATTTTCTAGTGTTGTTTCTAGCTCCTGTCCTCTTTTTTCTAAGGCGGATTGTGACTCTTCTAATTCTCGAATTACATTCTTGAGAATTGCTTCTCTGTGTTCAGTCACATCTTCAAGTCGTCGCCGATCTCCCTCAGAACGTTCCAGTTTTTTTTGGAGAGTACGCACACTTTTTTCTAACTGTTTGAGTCTGCTCTCGTAGTCTATGGATTCCATATACCCTCTACCTACTTCCCAAAAGCAATGTGACAAAGGTTTCTTGGTGATAGTAAGTAGAACCACAGGGTTCTAGTGGTGCAAATTCACCGTAAGTATAAAATCCACAAATGGGGATATCCTCTGGAAGTGCTTGTTTGACAAGTTGATATTCTTCTTTTGCTCTTGTTCCTAATAACCAACGACGACAGCAGCATGAGAAAAGCAAAATCGCTTCAGGAACAGTTCCGGGGTAATTTTCCAAAGCTGTTTCCAATGAACTTCTTGCAGCTGCAATCACTTCATCTCGGCTAATATCGGTGATTTGAATAACTGCTTGTTCGGGAATATCTCCTAGAAAGTTAATACTTCCTAATGCGACATCATAGGTATTTGGTACTCGCATATAGTAATAGTTCCTATCTGTTTCATAAACAGCCAATGGATGTTCGGCGGTTGGTGGGCGATCGCCTAAATAATGTTTGTAGAATTCTAGAGCTGATTCACCATCTACCTCATACAAAGTTGTTCCAGCAGCCTTGGTAACAACACTCTTGCGTCCCATCGGTTTCCAACCACAAGCAATTCCATAGGAAAAATTCACATCTCCACAGACAATTAAAATTGGTAAGGCATCAGTCAACACTTGAGATTGGAAAAATTGATAGGTTTTTTGGAATCGGAATTGATCCCCAGCAGTACCTCCGACAATGGGAACCTCTTCACCCAAAGCCATTTTTAACCCTTTGAGAATTTTCTCCCCACTGGTTGTGGAGCCATCTTGGAGATAGCTAGCGGGTACACAAATGCACAATTTTGGCGCAATACCACTTTTTTCAGTTGCTTGTTTGACTGCTTGTTGAGCTGCAAGTGTGGGATTGTTAAGAACTCCGTAACCGACTCCTGCGGCAATTTTGACTGTATCAGAACAGAAAAGTATCAGTGTGAGTGAATCTTGTTGAAAGCCAAGAATCGAGGACATTTCACCGTCTGTGGTGCAACCAACTAAATCAATTTCTGGAAAGACGTGGTTGATGTGGTTGACAATTAAAGCATGGTCAAAATCAATTGCTGCAAATAGCATACCTGCTTGGGGTGTTGCACCTGCTAATTCACTAAGACATTGCTCGATGACTTCTGCGATCGCACTTTGGGAATCTGGATCGTCACTGTGACCAACAACAGACTTCAGCATTGTTAATTTATCTAAAAATGGTTTTAAATCTTGGATTTGAGAGAGGTTTTATTCACCTTTCATTCTTAGAATTCCCATGTTTGAGTTAAAATTAACAATCAAAAATTTGTCTGAGTTGAATCGCACACACACTGGAGTTTGGGCGTTGCTGATTTGACGTCTGAATCAAACTGTAGAGACATAACATTCCTACGTCTTGTTTTTTCACCAACAAAATAATAAAATTTTAATAGTATTTCCATATACAGAAATTCTATTTTTAATATTATCGACCGCACATTTTCGGTTGGGTGAGTACACGTTAAGTTATGCAAAAATATCTTGCTTAAATCGTTGCAAAGTCTTACAGGCAAGGAACTAGAGACTGAGTACCAAAATACCTAGTCCCTCACCGAAAAATACTAGTACCCCTATTCTAAAAATACTAGTACCCCTACCCCCAGACAAATTTTAAATCTTTATAAAATAAGGGATTGGGTACTTGAGTACAACTTTAATTAATCCAATAAATTCAATCGTCATTGGCTGGACTGTCTGTTGAACAGGTATCTGGTATAAGCAGAAAAATAGCGCACTGCTTTGAATCAGAGCATTACCAATGCAACAGACCTTAAATCCTATTCAGAATTCAAAGACTCCCAAAACACTGGATAGTGCAAATGACATTTTTTTTAAACTTTTGTGGAGTGATTTTCGCATTATCTTTGAGCGTGATCCAGCAGCACGAAATTGGTTGGAGGTGCTGTTTTGCTATCCCGGATTCCATGCATTGTGTTTACATCGTCTAGCTCACTGGTTACACCGTCACCAGATAGCTTTTTTTCCCCGCTTGATTTCTCACCTGGGGCGATTTTTGACAGGGATTGAAATTCATCCAGGTGCAGAAATTGGTAAAGGCGTATTTATCGATCATGGTATGGGCGTCGTGATTGGCGAAACCGCCATTGTCGGCGACTACAGCTTAATTTATCAAGATGTCACCTTGGGTGGAACCGGAAAACAAACGGGTAAACGTCATCCAACTTTGGGTGAAAACGTTGTTGTGGGAGCAGGTGCAAAGGTTTTGGGAAATATTGACATTGGCGATCGCGTCCGTATTGGCGCAGGTTCAGTCGTGCTACGAGATGTCCCCAGTGATTGCACTGTAGTAGGTATTCCTGGACGCAATATTTCCCACCAAAAAAGCGATCGCCTCTCTCTCCTCGAACATGGCAAACTTCCCGATGTCGAAGCAACCGTAATTCGTTCTTTACAAGAACGCATAGAACAGCTTGAACAGCAATTGCAAAGTCTTAAAAGTCAATAGTCATTGGTCATTAGTCATTAATTAATACCAACAACAACTAACAACTAACCACTAACCACTAACAACTAAATGTTACCACCTTACACTTCTAATACTTTAGGTGATCACTATTGTATTGTGCAGATTCCTTTAAGCGATCGCTGGCAAATTTATCACCGCTTGCAAGAGTTGATGATTCCTTGTTTGTGTGATCCTGATGGTTCTTTACGGGTACAGGTAGATAATTTTCTCACACTAATTCTTGTTCACAGTATCGTGAAACAATTTTTGGTTTCTCGTCAAGAATTAATCGATTGGCTAGAACGATGTTGGCAAATGTGATGCTTTTATCCACACAATTATTTGGAAAAATTTTCGAGAGTTAATTTTTCAGATTAGTATTCTTGGGGGCAGAATTTTTAAACAGAAGACCATTGAAGTTAAAGTTAAATTTTCTATGGTAGCTAATTGTCAAAGTGAGATAAGATTTATCAATTTTTTGCAGAATGAGCTTGAACTTCCAAGTGGAGATATTGCTGTAGCTCTGCGAAAACGTGAATCAGAAAATGGCCCATTACCAATGCTGCTGTGGCAATATGGCTTAGTTGATATAGAGCAGCTTGAGCGGATTTTTGATTGGTTAGAAAAACAAGCTTAAGCAAAAATCAAAATTACCAGTGTGCCTTAGAGATTTTACTACGTTGTAGCACCTGGTGTTTAAAAAATTTCTTACGAAGTAAAAAGAAAAAAGTGTTCTTTAAACTTTGAAACTTCAAATTTTTACTACTGAGGTAAACATCATGATTTCCACTTTAATCGCCGGATTAAGTTTATTAATTTTATCAGGAATAGCAGAGAATTTTATGAGTTATATGCTATTCAGTGAAGTCCCTAATCATCCTGAAGATAAAATCATTGAATCAGTGAATAGTGAACAGTTATTCAAAAGAGCAACTGATAACTGATAACTGTTAATTTATACCAATTACTGGTTTGATGTCATACAGAATTCAAGTTATTACTTGAGTCAGAATGAAGATTAAGGATGAAGGCTAAAGGATGAATGATTAAGTATGAAGGATAAAAGCTAAAGGCTGAAGTTTGAATTATCAAAAAATCTGATATTTTACATTTCATACTTCACACTTCATCCTTCATACTACCCCGTGGATAGTCGTCTAAAGGGCGTCTACAAACTTCATTAGAGGTATTTCTGTAATGAATAAAGTTATTATTAATGACACGACTCTGCGTGACGGTGAGCAAGCGGCGGGTGTTGCTTTTAACTTACAAGAAAAAGTAGCGATCGCCAAATTTTTGGATGCTATCGGTGTTCACGAAATCGAAGTCGGGATTCCGGCCATGGGTGAGTCAGAAAAGCAAGCGATCGCAGCTATTGCTGACTTGGGATTGTCAGCTAAATTACTGGGTTGGAATCGGGCTGTAATTTCAGATATTCAGGCGTCTATGTCCTGTGGTTTGACGAGAATGCACATTTCCATTCCGATCTCTGGAATTCAAATAGCTGCTAAATTTCACGGTCAGTGGCGCATAACTCTGCAACAACTCAAAGATAGTATCAGCTTTGCTGTCGATCAAGGTCTTTGGGTTGCGGTTGGGGGAGAAGATTCTTCTCGTGCTGATGAAAATTTTCTCTTTGATGTCGCTCATTATGCCCAAGAATGGGGCGCATCGCGATTTCGCTTCTGCGATACCGTTGGAGTTCTCGACTCTTTCAGCACCTATACAAAAGTGAATCGGCTGATTGGTGCTTTGATGATTCCTGTGGAAATTCACACCCACAATGATTTCGGTCTAGCGACTGCTAACGCACTTGCTGGTATAAAAGCCGGAGCTTTATCAGTAAATACCACAGTTAACGGATTAGGTGAAAGAGCCGGAAATGCAGCTTTAGAAGAAGTTGTCATGGCTCTCAAACGTATTCATGGTATCGATGTTGGCATCGATACACCACGTTTATTAGAACTATCTCGACTCGTAGCCGCAGCATCTGGTTCCAGTGTCCCACCTTGGAAAGCAATTGTGGGTGAAAATACCTTCGCTCACGAATCTGGAATTCATGCTCACGGCGTACTCCAAAATCCCACCACCTACGAACCATTTGCACCTGAAGAAGTAGGTTGGGAACGGCGTTTAGTTGTAGGTAAACATTCTGGTAGACATTTATTATCTAATTTGCTACAGCAACACGGCATTATTCTCAACACAGAAGAAACTCAATCTGTATTAGATGCAGTTAGACAACAATCTATTGAGAAAAAACGCAGTCTCAGCACTCAAGAACTTTTAAATTTAGTTTACGAACAGAGGGTTTCTCATGCAATCAGATGATGAAGTTGAACTATACGATCCGCCGACTTTTGACATCGGTGATAAAGTCCGGCTCCGCAAACAAATTAAAAACGATGGCACTTTCCCTGGTCAAGAAATTGGGACAATTCTCGGTAAGAAAGGAGATATTGGTTACGTCGTTAGTATAGGCTCATTTTTACAAAGATCCTATATTTATGCAGTACATTTCCTCGAAACAGGATTTATTGTTGGGTGTCGTAAAAAAGAAATAGAACTAGTCGAAAAATCTAAAGAATTAGAATAGGAAAGTAAATTTATGAAAGTAATGCTACGGAGAAATAACGCCGGAACTTTAGTTGTTTACGTTGCTAAAAAAGACCTCGAAGAAGAAGTTGTCAAAGAAACACAAGGTTCTGAAGGTAAAATTTTCACCTTAGCAAATGGCTGGGAATTAGAATTTTATAACCTACCAGATCCATTAGTTTTACCTCAAACATTTGAGGCTAGACGTCTGGCATAAAAATTTTTGGTTAGTAGATAGTAGTTGATTTTTCCACTAACCACTAACCACTAACAACCAACCACCAAAAACTAACCACCATCTACCAATATTTTTTTTAAATGGGCGGCAAATACTTGACATTATCAGAATTTAACTTAGAAGGACAATTCCTTGGTTTTGTCGGTGATTCATCAGCAAATTCTAAATATTTACGTTTAGCGATCGCATCTGGAGAAGTACAATTAAAACTTCCGAAACAAATGCGTGCATACCTTGGCGTCAACTTACAACCGGGCGAACTTTTGCGCGTATTTGGTTTGAGCAAGTTAAACACCCTAAATGGTAAAATCAAATTTAAAGTTTATGGTGTAAAACCATTGGGCGTTTGTCCCAATCAAAAAAATTCCCAACAAACTAAAGCCAAAATTTTGATCTGTCAAAAATCCGGCTGTCGCAAACGGGGTGGGAAAGGTTTATTGTCAGAATTAGAAAAGATTTTGTGCGATCGCGGTTTGCAAGATAGAGTCACTATTGAGGAAACAGGCTGTTTAAAATGTTGTAGTAGTGCGCCTAACTGTATTTTGCAAGTTGGTCAAAAAGAATTTAAAAAAGTGCATCCCGAAGCGATCGCATCTTTGTTAGAAGATCATTTAATTAGCTAGTAGTTTGTCAAGTTTGATTTGAAGGTTTGTAGTAAGCACCAAGCGTGTTTAAAAAATAAGGACTTAAGTCCTTACTACGAACTTTTTTATCTCTCAATTCAAACTTGATGACTTCCTAGCGATTAACTGTACTCATGTCCGCATAGCGATCGCCTGCTGCGACATTTTTAGGAGCAACTTCGTCGATGCGTTGCAAATCATCTGGTGTCAAGCTAACCTCCACAGCTTTCACATTTTCCTCTAGATACTTGCGGCGTTTAGTTCCGGGTATGGGAACAATATCTTCTCCCTGTGCTAACAACCAGGCTAGCGCTAGTTGACTGGGAGTTACTTGTTTTTCAGTAGCGATCGCTTTTACTAGTTCCACCAGTTGCAAATTCTTGTTGAAATTTTCACCCTGAAAGCGAGGTGAATGACGACGGAAATCATCTGCTGCTAAATCATCAAGACTAGTTATTTGTCCAGACAAAAATCCTCGTCCCAAAGGACAATAAGCCACAAAGCCAATTCCTAACTCCCGCAAAGTCGGCAAAATTTCATCTTCCGGATCGCGTGTCCACAAAGAATACTCGTTTTGCAACGCTGTAATTGGGTGAACAGCATTGGCGCGGCGAATTGTTGTTGGTGCAGCCTCCGAAAGTCCCAGGTAACGAACTTTACCTTGCTGTACAAGTTCTGCCATTGCTCCCACCGTATCTTCAATTGGCACATTTGGATCAACACGATGCTGATAGTAGAGGTCGATGTAGTCAATCTTCAGCCGTTTCAGCGAAGCATCACAGGCTTGGCGAACGTATTCTGGACTACCGTTTATACCCCGAAAACTAGCGTTTTGACCCCGTTGGATGCCAAACTTTGTTGCTAAAATTACCTGATCTCGACGGTCTGCGATCGCTTTACCCACAAGTTCCTCATTTGCACCATAACCGTACATATCGGCAGTATCAAGGAAATTCCCACCTAGTTCTAAAGCGCGGTGAATAGTCGCGATCGACTCAGCCTCATTTTGATCGCCGTAGAACTCAGACATCCCCATACAACCAAGTCCCAAAGCGGAAACAACAAGCCCTTGTTTGCCTAATTTGCGTGTCTTCATGGTTTTTACTTGGAAAACTCACCAATTGCGTTCCCAGGCTGCAAGCAAGGAACAGAATTATTGACATACTCACCTGCCTGAAGGCGAGGTGATTCTTGACGCTTCGTTGACAGTTGCTACAGTCGTAGTCTTATCCCGTCTCTGCGTCCGTTTAGAGTCGTGGCAATGCCCTATCCCGACTTTATAAATCAAACACTCTGCTTAAGCAGACTTTAGCTAAAGAACTAAAATCGGGATGACTGGATTCGAACCAGCGGCCCCTTCGTCCCGAACGAAGTGCGCTACCAAGCTGCGCTACATCCCGGCACTATATTGCCAATATAAGTAAAATACTATCACATGCTTCGTTGAAATGACAATGAAAAAAGTTCGCACATCCTTCACACCGGATTAACTGGGGTGGGGTAGCCCCTAAATTCTATTTATGGGGGCTTATGCATGGGGTATCTCAGTAACCTACCTTGAAGCCCTCCGGGTACCCTAGTCGAGCGCGTCTACATCCTTCAGCAGAAGCTTGCTAACATTAACTTTGATAACTATATTTAAGTGGTAAAAGTGGATTGTGAGTGTTAAACCAGATTGGTTGCGGGTGAAAGCGCCTCAATGGGAGCGCGTTGGTGATGTTAAAGAAATTTTACGGGATTTAGCCCTGAATACTGTTTGTGAGGAAGCGTCTTGTCCAAATATTGGTGAGTGCTTTAATGCTGGAACAGCGACGTTTTTAATCATGGGGCCTGCTTGTACACGTGCTTGTCCTTACTGTGATATTGATTTTGAGAAAAAACCCAAACCTCTAGACCCCACAGAACCAGCACGACTAGCAGAAGCAGTCCGACGGATGAGACTCAACCATGTGGTCATTACTTCTGTGAATCGAGATGACTTGCCGGATGGAGGCGCATCACAGTTTATCCATTGTCTTGAAGCAATTCGTGCGATATCATCTCACACTACTATTGAAGTATTAATTCCTGATCTGTGTGGTAATTGGGAAGCACTAGAGTTAATTCTCCAAGCCAAACCGGAAGTACTGAATCATAATACAGAAACAATTCCGCGTTTATATCGCCGTGTGCGTCCCCAAGGTAACTACGATCGCACTCTCGAATTATTGTCACGCTCTCGTCAACTTGCCCCATCTGTTTACACCAAATCCGGAATCATGGTGGGACTGGGTGAAACAGACGAAGAAATTCGCCAAGTCATGCAAGATTTACGCAGCGTTGATTGTGATATCTTGACCATTGGGCAATACCTCCAACCCACTCAAAAACACCTAAAAGTAGATGATTTTATCCATCCAGACCAATTTGCTGCTTGGCAAGCATTTGGCAAACAACTCGGATTTTTACAAGTTGTTTCATCTCCATTGACAAGAAGCTCATACCATGCTGAACAAGTTAGGGAATTGATGGAAAGATATCCACGTGGGTGATGAGAGGACAAGGGGGACACATTTCTCCCCGATCCCCGAACGCGAGTGTGTCTCCGTAAGGAGAATCCCCGTTCCCCGATCCCCAATGACAAATGACCAATGACCAATGACCAATGACAAAATCAGTAGTAATTCTAGGTGCGGGTGCTTGGGGAAGTGCTTTGGCTGTTTTGATTCAAGCCAATGACCACAAAGTACATGTTTGGTCGCGTCGTAGTTCGCAAACTTTGGAGGAATTCGTAGAGGATGCGGATATCATTGTTTCTGCTGTTTCTATGAAAGGTGTCAGAGATATGATTTCTCAACTTCAGTCTTTACCCCTTTCTCCAGAGATAATTTTTGTCACAGCTACCAAAGGCTTAGACCTACAAACTACTTGTACACCATCGCAAATTTGGCAAGAAGCTTTTCCAAAAAATCCTGTAGTTGTTCTTTCTGGGCCAAATTTATCTCAGGAAATTCAACAAGAATTACCAGCTGCAACGGTAGTTGCTAGCAGTGTTATCCGTGCTGCTGAGGTTGTACAGTTGGTATTTTCTTCAAACCGTTTCCGAGTTTATACAAATGCTGATCCCTTGGGAGTGGAACTAGGAGGAACACTCAAAAACGTCATGGCGATCGCTGCTGGTGTGTGTGACGGTTTGCAATTGGGAACTAATGCTAAAGCTGCTTTACTCACTCGTGGTTTAACAGAAATGGTTCGCATCGGTGTTCACTGGGGTGCAAAGCAGGAAACATTTTATGGGTTATCTGGTTTAGGTGACTTGCTGGCGACTGGTAACAGTCCTTTGAGTCGCAATTACCAAGTTGGTTATCAACTAGCTTGTGGTAAAACTCTTACAGAAATCCTCACCCACTTACAAGGGACTGCTGAAGGGATTAATACCACCAAAGTTTTGATGCTGCGATCGCAGCATCAAAATATTTCCATACCAATTACCGAACAAGTATATCGCCTACTCCAAACCGAAGTGACTCCCCGACAAGCGCTTGAAGAACTGATGCTACGTGATATCAAGCCAGAATATAACGATTGATTTGTTGGTGGTTGGTAGTTGGTAGTTGTTTGGAATCCCAACAACAAATACCAAACATGAATTACCAAAATTCCCTGACGAAAAAATATCAAATCTTCAGGAAAGTATCTGCATAGCTATGTAGATATAACTATGCCTGTAAAAAAATAAGCTTTTCACTGATAGATGTTTATACCTCGTTATCAAAGTCACCATCAAGCTCGACTACAGTTGAAATTGTAACTAGAAGATAGGTGATTTATAGTCTGGCTTTGACTTTGAATAGCTATTGGTTCATAGGCAAAGCCAGCCGAACAGCTGAAGGACGGAGATGTAAGAATAAAAACCAGTATGGTTTTTTTGGGAAAAAACCCAAATATTACTCAAAACCGTGTTAGTTCTTCGTAAATCACGGGAACAATAGCAACAGTTGATTAGATTTAGCTGACCGCAATCTATTGTTACCTGGAGCCATTGAGACGATCCTTATGCCAGCAACATCCTTTTACGCAGATGCCGCCAACGAAACCCAAGAACCTCCTCAGATGTTTGACCCAGATCTAACTATTGATGAAACTGAATTAGAGGTAGACGATCTTGAAGAGTTGGAGATGGCTTCTCAAGATCCCGCCAGTTATGCTGTTAGTGCTAACCGTCGCAGCACAGACTTAGTACGTTTGTATCTTCAGGAAATTGGTAGAGTTAGACTTTTAGGGCGGGATGAAGAGGTTGCAGAAGCTCAGAAAGTGCAACGCTACTTGCGGATGCGGATAGTTTTGTCTAATGCTGCAAAGCAAGGAGATGAAATACTTGTACCTTATCTTCGGGTGATCGAAGTTCAGGAGCGTTTAGCATCAGAATTAGGACATCGTCCTTCTATAGAAAGGTGGGCCCGCGCTGCTGGTGTAGATGTTGTTGATCTCAAACAAATTTTAGGACAGGGGAAACGACGCTGGGCTGAAATTGCCAAGTTGACAGTGGAAGAATTAGAGACAATCCAAAGTAATGGACTCCAATCTAAAGAACACATGATCAAGGCCAACCTCCGCCTAGTTGTATCTGTAGCTAAAAAGTATCAAAATCGTGGTCTGGAATTGTTAGATTTAGTCCAAGAAGGAACTTTGGGTTTAGAGCGAGCTGTTGAAAAATTTGACCCCACCAAAGGTTATCGTTTCAGCACGTACGCCTATTGGTGGATTCGTCAGGGGATCACACGAGCGATCGCTACTTCTAGTCGAACAATTCGCCTCCCAGTTCACATCACAGAAAAGCTGAACAAAATCAAAAAAGCTCAACGTAAGATTGCTCAGGAAAAAGGCCGTACCCCAACCCTAGAAGACTTAGCTCAAGAGTTAGAAATGACACCAGCCCAAGTCAGGGAAGTGTTGTTAAGAGTGCCTCGTTCCGTCTCTCTAGAAACGAAAGTCGGTAAAGATAAAGACACAGAATTAGGT
Organism: Nostochopsis sp.; assembly: GCA_051172755.1. Lineage (GTDB taxonomy): Bacteria > Cyanobacteriota > Cyanobacteriia > Cyanobacteriales > Nostocaceae > Pelatocladus. The sequence goes on from JBMNDX010000004.1 coordinate 208,489, forward strand.
GAATTACTAGAAACTGACAGCGTGACGCCAGAGGATATGTTAATGCGAGAATCTTTACAAAGAGACTTGCACCACCTCTTGACAGATTTAACCACCCGCGAACGGGACGTAATTTTAATGCGGTTTGGACTGGCAGACGGTCATCCTTACTCGCTAGCAGAAATTGGACGTGCTCTTGAGTTATCACGCGAACGAGTACGCCAAATTGAATCCAAAGCACTACAAAAGCTGCGCCAACCCAAGCGACGCAACCTGATTCGCGACTATATGGAGTCTCTTAGTTAGTGAGTTGATAGTTGATTGTTGTTAGTTGATAGTAGCTCCAAACAACAACCAACAACCAATGATTTTTGATCCCCGTTCTCACAATCTCTCACTAATTTATGGCAAATTATTTGCAGTAATGGAACCGCAGCTAAAATGTTTATTTCGTCAAGACATTTTCAAGACGGGGATCACGACAGAGTGTGTTACCTATTAATTTCTCATTTTCAATTACATAACATTTAGTAAATATTCTCAACAAGATATCATTGTTGCAAATTGTCCTCAAGTTTTGCTATATTCTCAGCTGAAAGGGTTTGTTGAGAAAAATTGGTATGACGGTCTATACAGCTTCTTCACTCAAGGCAGAACTAAACGATCGAGGCTGGCGTTTAACACCCCAGCGAGAAACAATTCTACACATTTTTCAGGATCTTCCGCAAGGAGAACATCTTAGTGCTGAGGATTTGTATCACAGGCTAGAAACCGATGGCGAAGGAATCAGCTTGTCAACAATTTACCGGACGCTCAAGTTGATGGCACGAATGGGGATTTTACGGGAATTGGAGTTAGGAGAGGGTCATAAACATTATGAATTGAACCAGCCCTATCCTCACCATCACCATCACCTCATCTGTGTTAGATGCAACACAACTGTAGAGTTCAAAAATGACTCTATTTTAAAAATAGGTGCGAAAACTGCTCAAAGAGAAGGTTATCAACTACTTGATTGCCAGTTAACAATCCATGCTATTTGCCCCAAATGTCAACGAGCATTAATGCCTCTGTAATACTTGAGTAGGTTATTGGGTAAGGTGCTGACATCAAAAACGAGAAATCATTTGAACAGTTTTCGACTGACTGTGAGTGGGGATAGGCAGGTTGCAAGTATTAATACTGACAACTGAGCGGAGCTAATAGGTTCCGCTTCTCACGTCACTGAGACTAATGCCATAAAACTCTTGAGCTTGTTTGATAGCTCGTTTTGTTTCATTCCCCATCACACCATTAAGAGGCCCCTTGTAGAAACCACGCTCTTGAAGTCGTCTTTGTATTTCCAAAACGTTAAATTCGCTCTTGGATTTAGAAGCAGGGTTTAGCACACTGTACAACTTGGCTCGAGTTGTTGGGCCTGCTACTCCGCTTCCTTTGAGGTAATGATCAGCCTGGAAGCGCCGCACAGCATCAGCCGTATAAGGGCCATAGTAGCCATTTGGTTCTCCCTGTAAATATCCAGCTTTAATTAGTTGTGCTTGTAGGACTCTGACAACTTCACCGCGATCGCCTTGGGTAAGATTATCTCTATTTTTGGCTGTTTTAGGTGTTTCATTGCCATAACCAACACCAACTGGGGGCAATTTCCTCGTTGTTGCTGATCCCACAATCCCATCAACTTTTAAGTTGTAAGCTTTTTGGAATCGCTTCACAGATTCTTGGGTAATCGGGCCAAATATACCTGTAGATTTCCCGTAATAATAGCCTGCCACTCGTAAGCGCTCTTGCAAGATTTTGACTTCTTTTCCTTCGTCACCTTTCTGTAATAGATTGGGACTATGGCGCTTGTTGGTTGTAGTGACATTCATCGTACTGGTTTGTTGAGTTTGGTAACTCACAGTACTGAGTTTGGGAGTTTGATAATTCAAATTCCGGAGTTTTGAGATTTGGCTACTATTTGTAGTAGCTTTTTTAGTAGCTTTTGGCCATTTTTGTAATGTTTGTAAGGTTGTTGGTCCCGCAACACCGTTAACTTGAATACCAGCAGCTTTTTGAAAACGCCGAACGGCAGCCTCTGTATCAAAGTCGTATACCTGTGTAATGGGCGCTTGATAAAGACCTATATTTCTTAACCTTTGTTGCAAGGAACGAACAGAAGGCCCTTCATCACCTCTTTCTAATGCCAAAGCACTGCCAACAGTACTCAGAACAGACAAAGTGATAACAAGGGGCAACATATGCTTCCAAGCCTTGCCTGAAAGACGTTTCCAATCTGGTGCTGCTGCCTTCTCCAACCAAGAACTCAAGGAAATTAGCTCATCAGTTGGCGATTCCTCGTAGGCAAAAGCTACGTGCAAATACGCAAGATTGTCCATAGATTTCCCTACACTAGTTTTTACTTCAAATTAATTTTTGTTCTATAACAGCTTCTGCTTGATGAATTAAGTTTCTCAAATTTTCGAGTATCTGTAAATTTACATCCTGCCAAAAACCACGTTTGTGTGCTTCCAAAAGTCTCTCAGCCATATCACGCAAGGCATACGGGTTTTTACTCTGGATAAATTCACTGACAGCAGGATCGAATAGGTAAGCCTGTGCAATTCCCTCATACATATGATCTTCTACACATTGGGCTGTAGCATCATAGGCAAATAAATAATCTACCGTCGCCGCCATCTCAAATGCACCCTTGTAACCGTGGCGCATGACTCCTGCGATCCATTTCGGATTGACTACACGAGAACGATATACTCTAGCAATCTCTTCTTTGAGAGTGCGGATTCGTGGTTTGGCAGCAATCGAATTATCTCCAAAATACGTTTGGGGATTTCTCCCTTGCATGGAACGTACTGCTGCGGTTAAACCTCCTTGAAATTGATAGTAATCATCAGAATCAAGTATGTCGTGTTCACGATTGTCTTGATTTTGTAAGACAATCTGCATTTGTGATAGACGTTGCTCAAAAGCTTCGGGTGCCGAAATCCCACCTAAATTCCCTAATCCTTCTTGAGAACGTGATGAACTAGTATAGGCGTAGCAACTCCAATTAATGTACGCACGCGCTAAATCTTGATCATCTGTCCAATTTTGTGACTCTATTAAACCTTGCAGTCCAGCACCATAAGCACCTGGTTTAGAACCAAAAACCCGATAACGCGATCGCACCTGCGCTTCTTCCACACTCAAACCTGCTTGCATCCAAAAATCGGTTTCTTGGCGAACTTGTGCTGCAAGGGGGTTTAATGATGCAGGTTCATCCAACATTGCTATTGCTGATACTGCTTGGTCGAATAAATCGATCAGATTGGGAAAAGCATCCCGGAAAAATCCAGAAATTCTTAATGTTACATCTACACGCGGACGTCCCAACACTGACAACGGCAAAATTTCAAAATCTACAACCCGCCTTGCTGCACCATCCCAAACAGGTTGCACACCCAACAAAGCCAAAGCCTCAGCAATATCATCACCACCAGTCCGCATCGTTGCTGTTCCCCACAAGGATAACCCTAGTGTTTTAGGATACTCTCCATGCTCTTGGGTATAGCATTCAACTAAAGTCTCGGCTGCCTTCCTACCTATATCCCAGGCGATTTCTGTAGGTAGAGCACGTATATCAAAAGTATAAAAATTGTTACCTGTTGGCAAAACCTCCGGACGCCCCCGCGTCGGCGCACCAGCAGGGGCGCTAGGGACATACCTACCATCAAGTCCCCGCAGCAAGTGAGTAATTTCTTGGTGAGTTTTTTGTAAAGCAGGAAAAAGACGGGAGTGTATCCAGGTGAGGACGCTTAAATTGGGAGATGGGGGAGTGGGGAGAGTGGGAGGAGTGGGGAGAGTGGGAGGAGTGGGAGGAGTGGGGGGAGTAGGAGGAGATGGGGAAGAGATTAAGTTTTCTACGAGGGTAGCGGCGTAGGTTTCTAGAACTTCGATCGCATCACCTACAGTACGACAGGAATGCTGAAATTTCTCTAGAAGAATCTGATGGCTGTGAGGTGAGAGTTGAGTACCGAAATCTGTTGTCAATGGATCGAAATCTAAGCCTAAATCTTCAGCTATGGTGCGAGTAAAACCGTTATGATGACGATTGGGATGACGAGCGATCGCTACAATTAAATCTCGTAGTTGTCTTCCGGTTGGACACTGCCCAAAAATGTGCAAACCATCGCGAATCTGGGCTTCTTTCAATTCACATAGATAACCATCGATTTTGCCAACTGGTAATTGTTCTTTGCTATTAGCCAATTTCAAATCAACGTGAAGATTTTCTTTGAGAATTAATTCTTGGATGCGATCGCAAACTATGCTTAAACGCCCTGGATCTAAACTCTCAGCCTCGTAATACTCATCAATTAAATTTTCCAGTTGCTGCAAACCACCATATAATTCTGCACGAGTCAAAGGCGGCGTCAAGTGATCCACAATCACCGCTTGAGCGCGACGTTTCGCCTGGGAACCTTCACCAGGATCATTGACAATAAACGGATACAAATGGGGAAGCGCCCCCAAAGCCACCTCTGGGTAACAACTATTAGATAAAGCCACACTCTTTCCCGGTAGCCATTCCAAATTTCCATGTTTACCCACATGCACCACAGCATCCGCGCCAAAACATTCCCTCACCCAGTAATAAAAAGCCAAATAAGCATGAGTTGGTTCCAAATCTGGCGCATGATAATTCAAACTAGGGTCAAGATCATAGCCCCGCGCGGGCTGAATACCTATGAAAATATTACCGAGTTGAATACCGGGGATCGGGAATTGGAGATTGGTGTTTATTCTCTCCTTTGTCTTCTTTGTCCCGCTCTCTGCTCCCCCTTGTCCTCCTTGTCCCCATCTATCGCCAATACCCTGCTGCACTTCTTGTGGCAAACTAGCAAAATACTCTTGATATTCCTGTTCAGAAACACTTTGCTGCACTGGGCGCAACTCTCTACCTTCTGGATCATTTGTCACTCCAGCAGTGAGAAGCTGGATTAATTGATCACCAGTAGCAGGAATATTTTCTACCTCGTACCCTGCCAATTGTAAAGCCTGAAGTATTTCCACACAACTAGCTGGTGTATCTAATCCGACACCATTGGCAATGCGACCATCACGGGCGGGATAATTAGCCAAAATCAGAGCAATACGCCGTTCTTGGGGCGGTTTAGAACGCAGATTCACCCAGTTGGCTGCTAAGTCAGTGACAAAATCAATGCGATCGCTCACTGGTTCATATACCATCACATCAGTTTCTAACTGAGGATGGCGGGTTTGCACTGTTTTAAAAGATACAGCCCGACTAATAATGCGTCCATCTACTTCTGGTAATGCTACATTCATGGCGACGTCGCGGGGGGAAAGTCCTTGAAACTGCGATCGCCACTGTTCCACAGCACCACCACTTAAAATTACCTGTAATACAGGCACATCCAATTTTTGCCACAGTTCCAGTTGGGGTGCTTCTGTTTCCAATCGCGCCAAAGAAAAGCTTGTAGTATTTAGTAGTACAGATATTGGCTGTGAATCTTTTGGTTGAAAAAATTCGCTCAATTCTTCTTGTACATCAAGTTCACGCAGCGAAGAAACAAATACTGGTACAGGTTCTAAATTGCGTTTTGCCAAAGCTTCGCACAAAGCATCAATGACTTTGGTATTTCCAGCCAGATAATGGGCGCGGTAGAAGAGGATGGCGACTTTGTCCTTCGTCATTTGTCCGTTGTCATTAGTCATTTGTTGTTGATTCTTTACAAATGACCAATAATAAAGTCCGACACGTGGCACAATCTGGGGTAGTGGTGGGTTAAAGGAAGTGGAAAGGCAATGATCGGCTATATATTTTAGAGCGTTAGCAATATTTTCTGTACCACCTTCATTGAAATAGCGCCAGATTTGGTTCACAGTACCCAAAGGCAAGGTAGAGTGGGACATAAGATCAGGATCAAGAGCATCATCACCTGGCATTACAATTAGGGTTATACCATTGCTTTGTGCTATTTCCTGGACTACCTCTAACCCGTAAGCCCAATAGGAACGTCCTCCTAGTAAGCGCAGAATAATTACCTGGGCTGGTTGTAAAACTTGCTCAGCATAAGTGTCAATGCTAATTTGATGCTGCAAGTTCAATAGGTTAGCAACTCTAAATTCAGGAAATTTTGTAGGTAACTTGGGGATTGCAGCTGCCAAAGTTTGAATGTCGGTGTCAGCAGCCGTCAGCAATATAAGTGGAGCTGGAGTTTGTTCTAGGAAGCTTACACCTTCTGATTGGGGGTTCCAACCTCCGGGAGTGGCATTAATTCGATGCATATTCCTGTCTGAGGATCTTAAACTGTTTATTAGAACGCGATCAAAAAATAATTAAACAACTGCATCTAGCTTCATTTTCACGAATTTTGGAACATGCTGATTTCCCCTGATTTGAGCTTTTCTCGTACCTTGTCTTTAGATGTATTTAATCAGCTTGGCGAATTGTTAGAGCAAATGGCTCAAGCAGTAGAAGGTGAGTTTGTGGTTCTGACAGAAGCTGTGCTGAAGCGGATTAGTATACCTGAAGAATGGCAAACGCAAAGATTTACAGTTGTCATTTCTAAGGGTTTTAGTGCTTTGATGGTGGGTTTTCCAGAGCAAAAGGGAGATTTTGGGGAATCGTTGGATGTCAAGTTAACATTTAGTTGTGAAGCGATCGCCTCTTTCCTCACAAGCATCAGAGATTTATTTGCACATGATTCTCCCCAACACCAGAAAATTGCTTCTATTTTTCAACTGCTTGCTCCTAATGATGTCAAACTCCACAGTCAGTTTACGCTGTTATTGTTAGATTTTTTCCTGTCACAGCCAAATCAGGAAGTAATACAATCACAAACCTCAATAACTCCTATTGCTTCTGTTTGTCAGCCCGTCGAGAATGCTCTCAACAGACAACTTGCTCAAGAGCGCCTATTGAATCAGATTACAACTCAGACTCGTCAAAGTCTAGACTTGTCGGTAATTATGGTAACAGCACTTGAGCAGGTGCGAAAGTTTTTAGAATTAGATCGGCTAGTCATTTGCAAGTTAGTTTATCCACAGGTCGCACAGGTTTTTAACAGTCTTGAGAACTTGAATGCTAATAATAATTTGCCTTCTGGGCTATTTTTTTCAGAAAATTTCTTCAGCGATGTGAGCGAATCAAAGCCGAGACAAGCAAATTATCCATTATTGAACGGTAGAAATTTTCGTTTCGGAATTCCAAATTTTAGTGAAGAAAAAAACCACGCTTCAGATTTTTCATCTTCACTAAATTTCAGACAATCTTCGAGTTGTGTAATTTATGAATCCCGGATTGACGAGACTATTCCTTCTGTGTTGAACTATAGAGAAGAATACTGCTTTGCACCTAACTCTCCGTGGTGGGAAAAGTATCGCCAGGGATCTAGTGTCGCTGTCGATGATGTGGAAAAAACTTATGCTTTAGAAGAGTGTTTGTTAAATGCTTTAAGAAGTATCAAAGTTCGCTCAAAGTTCATCGCCCCAATTGTATTTGAAGATCAACTTTGGGGGCTATTAATTGCTCATCAGTGCAATACACAACACCATTGGAATGAAAGTGAAAAAAGTCTTTTAACTTCTGTTGCTGAACAATTAGCGATCGCAATTCATCAAGCTGAGTTAATGCGATCGCTTACTCAAGAAAAACAAACTCTAGAACAAAGAGTTATTGAACGCACAGTAGCTTTACATGACGCTTTAGTCGCTGCTGAAGCTGCTAGTCGCCTCCGCAGTGAATTTCTTGCTACCATCAGCCATGAACTACTTACTCCTTTGACCTACGTAATTGGTATGTCTGCAACTTTACTACGTTGGTCTTTTGGAGAGTTAAATCAACGCCAACGGGAATATCTGCAAACTATCCATGATAGCGGCGAACATCTATTAGAAATGATTAATGATATTCTGGATTTATCCCAGATTGAAGCAGGTAAAGCTGTTTTAAATATTACAGAATTTTCTTTGGTAAAGATAACAGAAAATATAGTTGCATCGTTATTGGAAAAAGCCACCACCCAGCAAGTTACCTTGAGACTAGAATTACTTGTCGAGCAAAAAGGCGATCGCTTTACTGCTGATGTCAGAAGAGTAGAACAAATTTTGTGGAATATTTTAAGTAATGCGATCAAATTTACGCCTGAAGGTGGAAATGTGACTTTACGCCTGTGGATGGAAGATGACACGGCTGTATTTCAAGTCGAAGATACTGGTATTGGGATTCCTCAAGAACAGTTACCACTCCTGTTTGAAAAATTTCATCAACTAGATACCCCCTACCGTCGTCGTTACGAAGGTACGGGACTCGGTTTGGCATTAACCAAGCAACTTGTAGAACTACATCGGGGTCGAATTGAAGTAGAATCTACTGTTGGTGTCGGTTCAATTTTTACAGTCTGGATACCAGATCAACCAGAGCTGTGACTTAAAGGAATTGTTTGCCGCAACGGCAAGCTTATCCTTTAATTGGACTCAGGCAACCTTAGACTCAAAGCCATCATCATTTGAGTCATCCTTCAGGCAATTCACCAAAAGAACGCCGTACCTCGTTTAAAGTTTGGAGAACCTCTTCGCGCCATAAAGCTTCTGGATGAGTCATAACACTGGCAAGATTTTTAACACTAGGAGTAATTCCTTGTGCAGCAAGCTCTGGAGCCAGTCGTTTAACTTCACTAATGCCCCGCTCAATAGTCTGTTGTTGAAGAAGTTTTTTGTCATCCCAGTAACGAGCAGAAATAGCCCGACATAAATCTGGAGCATAGTAGTAGAGAGTAGCACCGCCAACATGATAGCGTCGGGCTACAACTCTTACAGAAGGTGAAGGATATTCATTTTGATTCAGCACACTTGTGAGTAAGGAGCGGATTCGCGTTTTGTTTCTTTGTGATGTAACAGTTGGTTGTCTTTGTCGAGAACTGGGACATAAAGCAACTTGGTTAGTACCAGATTGCGGTAGGGTCTGTGCTTGAAGAAAGTCGATAAGAGAGGTTTTTAGTTGATAACAGATTTTTAAAAGTTTATCTAGTGTAGGAATTGTTGTACCTGAATACCATTGAGCTATTTCTGAGTTGGATAGTTTTATTAACTGCTCAAAAGCTAAAACATCACCATTGCTAAATTTATTCACGAAAAAGACTAACGATTTTTTAATTGTTTCTCTAGGCAATGGAGAAGGTTGATAAGGAGCTTGAGCGATTAAATCGCCTACAGTATTTGCTACCCAAATATTCCACTGCAATTCATCATTGGTTTCTAGAAAATTGAATTCTCCATCCCTAGCATCTTTACTGCTGCCCAACCAGCCAGAGCATTTCAAACAATTTAGGAAGATAATTTGTTTTAATTAATGGCCCTACTTCAATCGCTAATAAAGTTCCTGTTGATACGCTATGAGCAACAGCTAAACGAGAAACATAGCTAGTCAGGCTTTCTACATGAGGCGTACCCACACCAATTGGTAGCTGATGAAACAAACGGCTGCGTGGCAAAAATTTAGGTGGCTCCAAGTTCCATAATTCATCAGTCGTACCAAAATTAACTGTCATATTGCTTCATCCCTACTGCATCCCGCTTGGGATTACGTTGACCAACACGACCAATTCTTGTGGATGATTTGTTAATAGCTTGATTGTTACTAACATCCAAGGATTCTAAGCCAATAGATAGACCACCTGACTCAAGTAAGCGACGTTCACCCTGCTGTGCTTCCGAGCGAATTTTATTGATACGAGAATCTCCCATTGCACTCTGTTTAAGATGAGAAGTTGTGAGAGTCTTAGCCGACTTACTTAAAGCTATTCGCAGTGAGCGAGTTAGCCAGTTTTTCAGAATACCCACACAACCAACAGAACCTGCTAAAAGATATTCATAGTGTTTTTCTAAATTTGGCTCTTTCTCTAAGGGAAGATGACGTTGAAAGGTGTTAATTACTCTTATAAATTCGGCAACATCTTCCGGCTTATCAGCATGATATGGTGAAAGATGAATATCCTCACTGCGTCGTCCTACTTGTCCGTTGAGAGTTGAACAGTTGAGTAATTCATAAGTACCAAACAAAACATGTACTGTACCAGTTAGATTAGCAATTGATTTAATCCAATTCATTTGTTGCAGCATTTGGTGTCCACCAGATATCATCAACAAATGTTGAGCTTCATCTACTGTGAAGGCTTTTAGCTGACGATAACGAAACACTTTCTCCATTGCTCTACGCAACGCGGGTGAATCTTTGCCATCAACATGATAATCATGTTTTAATCCAGGATCATCTGATTCAGTTAAACCATAATTAACTTTGTATTCAACCAATACTTCTTTCAGGGCTTCTAAGGCGCGAGTGTAATAATCTTTGTAGCTGAAATTTCCTCGTTCTGCGGGGATAGCTTCAATACCCGCAACAGCAATTTGACCGAGATTATTTTGTAAATTAGGTAGAAATTCTTCTAACAACAACTTTTCCAGACGCAGGCGTAACGTTGTTTTACCGACACCAGTTACACCAAAAACCAAGAAAACTAATGTGTCTGCTGGCTCCAAAACATTAATTAATAAAGTATCCAGAGCTGTCTTGAGCTTTTTATGAGGAACAGTAATACTCTTGAAATAACTCGTTTTTATCTGACTTGATTGCAAAAGGAGTTCTTCGGGAAATGGTCGCTCCTGATTCATCTCCACAACTCCTCGTTTTTATAAGGTTCAATATTTTCTAACTGCTCTAAAATAACTGATTCATCTTTGGGAGCATTTAAATTGGCATCAGGTAGCGAATTTTCTTGAGTTAATTTAATATTTTGGGGATAGTCTTGACCAACTCGTTCGCCTTCAATTAGGGAATGAACATCTAAACGCGCTAGGTCATGCAGTCGTTGCAATAACAACACTTCTTTAGCTTCAGCTGATTCTAAATAAGCTGCTTTTTCTTTAGCTGAAATCGTAATTACTTGAGATATTTTTTGTCTTGAACGATGCAATTCCAGGCTGGCTAGCTTGACTTCTCGCTCTGAGCAATTGTGAAATGATTTGTAATAATCAGAAATGCAGCGCACCCATTGTCCTTGCACATAAGCATAGGCTGTTCCCATATCAAAAGGGTCGTAACGCACTGGTACATTTGTGCCTTCAACTTCTGGATTGATAAACGAATCATCTACTGCCCAATAATAAAGATAGTTGATTTTTACTCCTCGACTTGGCTGAACTTTTGCTGTTCCTTTAGGTGTTGAAGGCAGAGTAAATATTTTAAAGTTCTGGTCGTACACAATCTTTTTATGAGGACGAGAGCCACTCACAGCTAGCCCAGCTAAAAAAGCTTGGCGTGGGGTTTGTAAGAGTGCCGGATGTTCCTTAGAGTCATAGAACTCATAACTATAAGCACAAAAATATTCATAGAGTTCATCTAATGTCCAAACTGCTTGACCTTTTGGATTATTTGACTTCGTAACAACCCGAACATTTTTAGTAATTTGGGTGTTGCCTTTTAAGTTATAAAAAAACTCAGTATTAGTAGTTCCAAAAATACGTTCAATGACTGAACCAAACCTGGCTTTGGCAGCAGGAGCCGCGCTCAAGTCAATGTACAATTCTTCAGCAACTAATAAGGCGTTGATATCGTCTGGGCTGATATTTTGGTATTGGAGTAGCTTGAAATAAGTAATTCCGGGTTGAGATAATACTAGACTTTTAATAAAAGTAACTATTTCGCTTCTGATTTGGTATTTTTGTTCGGTATAACTTTTGAGAAATTGACGATTTCTATACTTAATCCAATCAATTTCTGCGTCAGAACGAATCCGGTAGTAGCAACCTAAAAGTTGGGACTGTTCTTCAGCTGGCGGACAAGTCCATTGCCCATCTTGGTTTTTAATGTATCGGTTGGGTTGCAATAGAGACAGTTTCTCTAATTTGCTTTGAGGTTTCCATTCTTCAAAACCAGCCGTTTGTTGTCTAATGACGAAAAAATCTGGTACGTGTGTGACTGTGATTAACTTCCCTTTTTTGGTAAGAAATTTTAGGGTTAATCGATAGGGTTGATCATAAAATTCCAAGACATCTTCTGAATACTCGTACTCTTCAATGCCTGGTAGTTCAACTTTATGTGACTCGAATTGTAGGGTTTTCTCCATTTTTTGGCTACAGTAATTGCCACTAACGTTACCGCTGTTGCTTTTTACTTGCCTTACTGGTTCTGTGGAACGGATTTGAGAAATGACGTTTCTTGCCACATAAGGTAAATTTAGTCGGCGACACCACTCATTAAACTCTTGGGTGTTAAGCATATTAACTCAACCTACCTCTAATGGACTCAAGGCAAGCTATAAGTTCAATTTGGGATTTTCGGCAATCTTACCATTTAATTACTTCGGTACTGAAACGATCGCACTCTCATAACAATTGGCAATTCCAACCATCGGCGGCGGCAAGCTGCCGAGCAGATATTCGTGCGTGACTCTATTTAAACTATAATTTTGCCTTGAGTTCAAAATTTAGGTAAAAGCTTGCCGTTTGTTCTTGAAAATCTTTAAGTAATTATGCTTATTTGGACGGCATTGCATATAAACTGCGGCCTTTTTTATCTCCTAAACTACCAGTCTGCTGTTTCAAGTATCAAGAAGCTGGAGTCCAATTAAAGGATAAGCTTGCCGTTGCGGCAAACAATTCCTTTAAGTCACATGGACACGTCCACTGGACACTCTTATGACAGTAGAAACCTATGCGTTCCCTTGCTCATCGTTGTGCTTACCTGAACAGATTAATCTTTGCTCGCTAAATAAAAAGTGGGATGCTCCTGTAGGACTCCTCACGCAGATGGTAGAAAAATTAAGTGTTCCCGTGATTTGTGAAGGCGTTATCTCGTCTCCTGCGATAGCTTGTCAGGCTATTAATTTAGGAGCATACGCTGTAGTCGTTGGCGCTGCAATCACGGGGATTGATTATTTAGTCAAAGCGATACGAAAGAATTATAAATCTATAAACTACAAATTAAAGCTCAACGGGAGCCTTGGATACAGAAAACTCGTTGGCTAACGCAGTAGGTACTAAAGTCCAACCTGCTTTTAAAAGTTTCTGATAAGTTGCCCAACCTCTAGAACCACCAGGGATTTTATAATCTGGTACTGCATATTGAGGAAAAGCTGTATAAGGACGCCATGGTTGATGAGGTGCAGTTTGCAAATGCAAAATCTTAGCCTCATTTTCACCAGAGGTAGATAGCCAGCACATTCTTTGCTGCATAGTAAACTCCTTTGTATTTCTATATTTAGATGCATAATGACAGACTTTTGTCAAGTATAGCATCACCCATTGGGGTAGTTTCTTGTTTAGTTTTCCAGATGCGTATTGCTCATATAATTATTTCTTGAGTCTGAGTCAAAATTATGCATCCTCATAAACATTCAGATAGCAATAAACAACACTTGTGTTCCACTAATGTTAAGTGCTGTTAAAAAAAACTGGTGTATCGACAAATACGGTTTTTTGTTGATCAAAGTTTTTTAAGTTACCCAAAATCCTTGTAGAGATGCGCCAATAGCGCTGTCGCGCATGGCTTCGCTAAGAGGATGTTTGAAAAGTCCTCTTATCGGTAGCAAAGCGTTTTAGATCCCCCTAAATCCCCCTTTCCAAGCGGGACTTTGATTCTATTTCCCCCCTTGGAAAGGCAGGTAGAGGGGATCAGTTAGTGCCTAAAATCACAGCAAACTACTTTTCAAACATCCTCTAAGGCGCGTCTCTACTTTTTCACCAGATGTCTATTTAGGAAGTTGTTTGCTCTTTAATATTTAACCAGTTTTGCTCATACAAACGCTGCCAAGCTTTGCGAATATGTTTAGGCTTAAATAGCTTGCGCTTACGATCGCTCCACTCATGTACAAGTGCGATCGTCTGCTCACTATCTTGTGCTGGATTAGGTTCTTTGGTCGCAACCCAGTGAACTGTAGCTAGCAGTTCCATACCGTAAGGCGTTTCAAAGCCATATATGAGGTTGCTAACTCGTTCTAAACGCTCTTGAGCATCTGGTTGTGTTTCTAAAAAAGCTTCTGCTGCTTTTCTACCTTCAGGTAATACGTAAATTTCAGCACTGTCGGCTTTGCTAGTTCCATCACCATAGCCGCGAATGTAATGCCCTTCGAGGCGTTTCAAGACATGATTGAGGTTGTCAGCGTAGGGGCCATATTTATGGTTCACATAATGCAGTTTCAAAGGCTCTCCAGCTTCTTGCAGAAAATAGGGGAGTTTTTGAACTTCTAACTTAGTCAACTCATAACCTGGAAGTCCGTACAGTTCCAGCAGACGAATGAATAAAGCACGAGCGCGAGTTATGTCCGGCTTTGCGGTCGCGACGGCCATTTTCTCTGCTGCTGGTGCGCCTGTCGGCTCAAAGATAATTACCCTTACATCTGCCACTTGAGCAAAGGCTGATTCTATCAATGACTTTACCTCAACCCAATCCAAACCTCCATTTCCGCATCCTAAAGGTGGAATCGCAATTGAGGTAATACCTAATTGCTGCACTTCTGTAACCAAAGCCACTAATCCACTTTTTATGTCTTCTATTTTTGACTTACCTTTCCAGTGACGCTTAGTGGGGAAGTTAATTATATATCTGGGATTAAATATACTACCTGTTGCTACGGTAAACACATGCCCTGGCTGGACTTGACTAGCTTTACAGGCTTTCTCATAGTGGCGAAAGTTTTCAGGATAAGCTTGCTTAAACTGCAAGGCGATACCTTTGCCCATAACACCGACACAATTAACAGTGTTTACTAAGGCTTCGGCATTTTCTTCCAATAGGTTGCCTTGCTTAAACTCAATCATCTCTCAGTGCTGTCTACATCGTACAAATGTACTAAAACATTTTTGTATTGTACTATTTAATCTTTTTTAGTAGTACCAACTAGGGTTAATCTTAACAGGAGTTTGGACATTAAAATTTTGTAGTATTTTCCTAACTAGTTTTTCTATGGTGCTGTTTATTACACCGACTTCTTGAATCAATGTCCAATGACAGAATTGATGCACTAAAAACTCAGCTTGTCTACGGCGTGTTCTATCATTATCTTCATCAGTGTTCGCCCAGTAAGTTTCTTTCATTATCTTCCAATCAATATTAAATAAATCATCTAGTTTTTCGTAAAATTCTGATAAAGCCACGACAGCAGCATGACCATCAGTAAACGCAAAATTTAATTTATTACTTGCTATAATTTCAGCTTCAGAAACTAAATAAATTACTTTATTTTGTCCATCTTTATATTTTTGTACCTTTCCTCTGTGAATTGCATAGAGCATGGGAGAGCGTGGAGCAAAATAAAAAGGTATATAATCATGCAAATATCCACCAACACTACAAGGAACACGGGTTATGCTTCTTCTATCTTGGATGTGTCCATGAGCAATATCAACATAATCAGTTTTTTTTAACCTACTATTTGCAACCAATCCACCTGATTTTATAATTGATGGCAAGTTATCAATGTGGGTAATGTGATAAACCAGCGTATGCATTGATTTACTTGGTTATTAAAAGCGGTAAATATTTTATCTCGAAGATTACCAATAATCCCCGCCTATGCGTGCGTGACCGGGGAGTGTCAATCAAACGCAAGGGACATAAAACTTGTCACCAACAATATCACGAATTTCCGCTACTAACTGATAGTAAGTAGAATCTGACAAAGCAGGTTTTGCATTTTGTATATGAATTGTTTCATCCAAATCAATCCATGACTTACAACCACCATACTCAGGTAGATAAGGGATTTCGCGAACTTGGGATAGATTGTATGTCCGCAGTAGCATAATATACAATGGCTGGCGCGCTTTCCACTTCAGGCGATCGCAAATAAAATGCTCGTTCCAAATATGAAAGGGAAGCAAAGCATTGACTATTGATTCATCACAAACTGGAAAAATATCGGTAATTTTTGCCCAGCTACCGATGCGTATTGTCTCTGGATGCCAGCCAGGTGTCACCGGATAAACAAGATTAGCATACTCAGACTTCAGTAGAAAAGGTTGTTGATGTTCGTAAGTTGGGTAGAGCAAAATCTCATCATGGACGACTTGAAAGCGTCCATTACGTTCGTGAATACCGCCTTTGCGAAGCAGCATGATTGTTTTTCCTGCTTCTAAAGCATTGATGGTAATTGCCCATTCTTTAAGTGCGTGAAAAGTTGTAGTCCCCATAAGCATCTACTTTAACTCTGAATTTGATTTGACGCCAAGCTGTACTAGTAGAGGTCGGCGGAAATGAATTTTGTTGGTAATTGGCTAAGTTTGTAGTGAGGACTTCACTCCTCATAATCAGGGCTATATCGGCTTACTAAAAACGAAAGATATATTTTTTACGTATTAGTTATAGGACTAAAATATATTGGACATTATTAACTAACTTCTTTATTGTGGTGATTAAGGCAACAGGCGTAATCAAACTGTAACCTTTAAATTTCACAAAGGTAATAAAAAGCTCTTGCCATAGGCACTTAGCTTATAGGTAAGTGATTCACTATTTTTGATACCATCTAAAAAATGCGACGGCTTAAAACAGGTTCAAGTATGAGCAAAGGTACACTTTTTGACAAAGTTTGGGACTTACATACTGTTGGTACACTTCCTTCAGGACAGACACAACTATTAATAGGATTACACCTGATTCATGAAGTTACTAGTCCCCAAGCCTTTGCTATGTTGAAGGAGCGGGGTTTAAAGGTATTGTTTCCAGAGCGAACGATCGCTACGGTAGACCATATTGTACCAACCACCAATCAGGCACGTCCTTTTACTGATACGCTAGCAGAAGAAATGATGCAGGCGCTAGAGCAGAACTGTCAAGAAAATGGCATTACCTTCCATAATATTGGTTCTGGTAATCAGGGTATTGTGCATGTAATTGCACCAGAACAAGGACTTACCCAGCCAGGAATGACGATCGCCTGTGGAGATAGTCACACCTCAACTCATGGTGCATTTGGTGCGATCGCTTTTGGGATTGGTACTAGCCAAGTCCGTGATGTTCTCGCCTCCCAAACCCTGGCTTTATCTAAACTTAAAGTCCGCAAAATCGAAGTTAACGGCACTCTCAAACCAGGTGTCTACGCCAAAGATGTTATTCTGCATATCATCCGTACTCTTGGTGTCAAAGGTGGTGTGGGATACGCCTACGAATACGCTGGTACTACCTTTGAGCAAATGAACATGGAAGAACGGATGACCGTTTGTAATATGTCCATTGAAGGTGGAGCGCGTTGTGGTTACATTAATCCAGATCAAGTCACTTACGAATACCTTAAAGGTAAAGACTTTGCTCCCAAAGGCGCAGACTGGGAGAAAGCAGTTGCTTGGTGGGAGTCAATCAAAAGTGATGCTAATGCTGAGTATGATGACGTTTTAGTATTTGACGCCGCCGAAATTCCTCCTACTGTGACTTGGGGTATTACACCCGGTCAAGGTATCGGCGTTAACCAGTTCGTACCCTCCACCGAACAATTAGCAGAAGAAGACCGCCAAATTGCCCAAGAAGCTTACATATACATGGATTTAGCTCCTGGTCAACCCATACTCGGCACAAAAGTTGATGTCTGCTTTATTGGTAGCTGTACCAACGGCAGAATTAGCGATTTGCGAGAAGCAGCTAAAGTTGCTAAAGGGCGTCAAGTTGCTCAGGGAGTCAAAGCTTTTGTTGTCCCTGGTTCCGAACGGGTGAAACAAGAAGCAGAAGCAGAAGGGCTAGATAAAATCTTTCAAGCAGCAGGTTTTGAATGGCGCGAACCAGGATGTTCGATGTGTTTAGCTATGAATCCCGACAAACTCCAAGGACAGCAACTCAGCGCCTCTTCTTCTAACCGTAATTTTAAAGGTCGCCAAGGTTCGGCCTCTGGTCGTACCTTATTGATGAGTCCAGCAATGGTGGTAGCGGCGGCCGTAAAAGGTGAAGTCTTCGATGTGCGCGAGCTGTTGTAAGGATTGGGGATAAAACTATTTTAGCAAGGATTCTCTCGTTATCTTGAAGTAAATCAAGTTTTGCAACTTGTAAATTAGGTTTTGCGACTTGTAAATTAGGTTTTGCAACTTGTAAATTAGGTTTTGCGACTTGTAAATTAGGTTTTGCGACTTGTAAATTAGGTTTTGCGACTTGTACATTAGGTTTTGCGACTTGTAAATTAGGTTTTGCGACTTGTAAATTAGGTTTTGCGACTTGTAAACCAAGTTTTTGAGTTTGAAATTAGCTTCACAAGTCATAAAACAGATTTGTGAGTTAAAAATCTGGCTTAAATTTTGCTTGCAAATCTCTATTTGTCATCAAATTGCACTAAAATGCTGCCCCTTGTCCCCAATCCCCGAACGCGAGTGCGTCTCCGTTACGAGAATCCCTGATCCTCAATCCCTTTTCCCCTAATTGAGAATTTAATGATGAGTGAAGTAAAAGCAATTTCCGGACATGGTATTTCTTTGGTAGGTGATGATATTGATACTGACCGCATCATTCCTGCCCGTTTTTTGCGCTGTGTTACTTTTGATGGTTTGGGTGAACATGTATTTGCTGATGATCGCGCTGCACTCAAAGGAGAACATGCTTTTGACCAACCGCAGTATCAAGGCGCAAAGGTTTTAGTAGTTAACCGTAACTTTGGTTGTGGTTCTTCACGAGAACATGCACCCCAAGCGATCGCAAAATGGGGTATTCAAGCATTAGTAGGTGAAAGCTTTGCCGAAATCTTTTTTGGTAATTGTGTAGCGATGGGCATTCCCTGCGTTACTGCTGATTCTACCACCGTCAAACAACTGCAAGAACTCATCGCTGTCAATCCCCAAGTAGCCGTGACAGTAAATTTAGAAACCATGCAGATACAATGTAGTGATTTTTCTGCTCCTGTCTCAATTGGAGAAGGTGCAAAAAATATGTTTGTTTCCGGCACTTGGGATGCTTGCGGTCAATTAGTAGCCCACGCAGATCAAGTTCGGGCGACGGCGGCGAAATTACCGTACTTGAGTTGGAGTAATTAACAGACCATATTCTGATCAATTTCCTCTGCACGCGACACTTTGCTGCGGTAGTTAATTACAATATCAGTTCCACGTTCAGCTAGCATTTGTGCAACAGCAGCACCAATATTAATACCTCAATGTTTCTGTTCAAAATTCTTTGGTGATCCAAATATGTGGTCAAATGATTTTAGAACTAGGAGACGATTATGATATGCGTAATTTGCAAGCATGGAGAAACTAAACCCGGTTTAGTAACCGTGACTTTGGAAAGAGACGAATGTATTGTTATAATTAAAAAAGTTCCAGCAGAAGTCTGTGATAACTGTGGAGAATATTATTTAAGCGATGCAATTACTGAACAAGTGTTAGAAAGGGCTGAAGTTGCTGTTAATAATGGGGCTGAAGTTGAGATTATTAAATATGCAGCGTAGGTGAAAAATGTAATTAATGTGTTCACCCCTGTATTAAATCTTAAGTAGGGTGCATTATGGCTTCAGCCTAAAGCACCAACTAACCAAAATTGTATTGAACTCACAAATACTAAACAGTCGGTTTTAACCGACTTTTGCTATTAGCCTCAGAATTGATTCTGAGGCGGGTTAGATGAGAATGAAATAGCCCTATATCACTATGTAACAAGAATTTTAGCTAATCTGCAAATTCCCTCTCGGATTTGTTGCTGTGTCAATTCCGAGTAACCAAAAATAAATTCGCCTGTGCTATTCTCTTTGAGATATTGGGATTGAGCAGATACCATTCCCAGACCCAAGGACGCAGCACGCTCAATAATCTCCTCATCGGTAAGTTGCGTCTGTAGTTTGACCATTAAATGCAGCCCAGCTTTCTCGCCTAAAATTGTTACTCGTTCACCAAAGCGATCGCTTAAGGCTTGTACTAAAACTTGACGACACTGATCATAGTGCTTACGCATTTTTCTAATATGTCTTTCTAAATGCCCTTCTTCAATAAAATCACTTAAAACATATTGCTCTAACAATGGTAAATGTTTATCGCTCAACCACTTAGCATGGGCAAATATTGGTACTAAACTTTTGGGTAAGACCAAGTAACCAATCCGCAATGAAGGAAACAGTACCTTGGAGAAAGTACCCATGTACAGCACACAATCGCTTTTATCCAAGCCTTGTAGGGCTGGAATCGGTCTGTCACCATAGCGATATTCACTGTCATAATCATCTTCAATCACCATTGCTCCATGAGAATGCGCCCAAGCCAGTAACTCTAGTCGCCGAGACAGAGACAATATTGCTCCTGTGGGAAACTGGTGAGAAGGAGTCACGTAAATAAGCTTAATGTGTTCACCCCTGTAGTTCCCTAACTCCCTCACTATCAAACCTGACTCATCCACAGGTACTGGTAGAAGCTTTGCACCTTGTGTTAAAAAGATACGACGTGCGCTCAGATAACCAGGATCTTCTAAAGCAACAGCATCACCAGGATTGATTAACAAGCGCATCACCAAATATAAAGCTTGCTGAGTGCCATTAGTAATCATCACCTGCTCAGATTCGCATTGGACTGCACGTGATTGGGACAGGTAACGAGCGATCGCTTTCCTTAGCGGTTGATATCCCAACGCGTCTGTCGCATAATCTAACCAATGACAATCACAGCGACAGTGACGAGACAGTAATTTTCGCCACAGCCGCATTGGAAATAGTTCAAAAGCAGGCCGCCCATAGCGGAAGTTAATCGGGGCTTCGGATTCTGTATTTATAGACACATCATTTTTGCTCAAGCTGGCGGCATACTGAGACAGCGAGCTTTGACCAGAAGCAGACTTTTGCACTGACTCAATCGGGGCGGAATGCAACAGATCCTCCGGGAGTTGGGCGCAGACATATGTGCCAGAACCAACAATAGTTCTGATATAGCCTTCACTGAAGAGTTGCTCATAGCAAGTAGTAACGGTAGTACGAGAAATACCCAAGGATTTGGAGAGCTTTCGCGTTGATGGAATGCGCTGATTGGGTAGCAGGCGTCTGTTGAGGATGGCTTTACGTATTTCCTCGTATAACTGTTGATGTAATGGCACATTTATACGACTGTCGAGTGCGATCGCTAAATCCATACTCTTAAATTTCGTGTAATATCCAAGTGGACTGATACTACAACACAAAAGTGGCTCTTGTAGTAGACCACTTGCACAATTAAGCTGACAATATACGCTATTGAAACAAGCTTTTAATCATGAGTAATAATGAAAATGTGTTGCCTGTGACGCAACGCACTAAAATCAGGCGCGTTCCCCAACGTGGACAGTACGAATGTCAAGTTATCTATGACATTTTAGATGAAGGTTTGGTGTGTCATGTTGGTTTTGCTGTAGATGATCAACCATTTGTGATTCCTACAGCTTATGGCAGGATAAGAGACAAACTTTACATTCATGGTTCTCCTGCAAGTAGGATGTTGCGATCGCTCCAAAATGCCATCGAAGTTTGCGTTACGGTAACACTACTTGATGGACTAGTGCTGGCGCGGTCTGCTTTTCACCACTCGATGAACTATAGATCAGTAGTAATATTTGGTACAGCAACAATTGTAGAAAATCCTGAAGAAAAGCTAGCAGCACTACACGCTTTTACTGAACATGTTATGTCGGGACGATGGGCAGAGGTACGCCCACCCAGTCGCCAGGAACTACAAGGAACTTTAGTATTATCTTTGCCACTGGATGAAGCATCAGCAAAGGTACGGACAGGCCCGCCACTGGATGATGAGGCAGATTACAGTTTGCCTGTATGGGCTGGTGTATTACCATTGCAACAGAAAGCAGCAGCACCGATTCCAGATTCTCGTTTGCAGTCGGGTATGACTCTACCTGACTATGTGCAGAACTATACTCGTACATATGTAAGTAAGACAGCGTAAATAACAAAAGGTTCGTAGTAAGACTTTAGTCCTAACTACGAACTGATTTCTTGCAGTAGGCTAATATCTCCTCTTTGCTCAACCGACTGACAAACTCGTTTCGAGAGTTCCAAATCATTTTGATAAATGCTTAAGAACCAAATAATAATATTTACAAATCAACTACCTCCCTCACACCCTTATACCCTCACTTTTAATATATAAGTACCTTTGTACTACAAAAACAAATCATAAATGATTATTCTCGTTATGGGTGTTTCCGGTTCCGGTAAAAGCACTATCGGTAAACTATTGGCAGATTCTTTGGACTGGAAATTTAGCGATGCTGATCATTTCCATTCGCCTCAAAATATTGCCAAAATGCAACGTGGTATACCTCTAGATGATGGCGATCGCTTACCTTGGCTGCAAGATATTCAAGCAGCAATTAAAAAATGGTTGGAAGAAAATCAAAATGTAGTACTGGCGTGTTCCGCACTCAAAACTAGCTACCGCCAGTATTTTTTCATAGGTGATCAGCGCATTAAGTTAGTCTACTTGCATGGTTCATTTGCATTGATCAACAAACGTCTGCAAGAGCGACACAATCATTTTATGTCTGAAAAATTGCTCCCAAGTCAGTTTGATAGTCTTGAAGAGCCGAGTGATGCTCTATATGTAGATATTTCACTATCGCCAGAGGTGATTGTGCAAAATATTCGGGAGAGTTTGCAAATCTAATTTTAAACAACTTGCGCTGTTTCGTTGCTCTGGGAATCGTTATTAAATGCCAAACCAATTCTGCTAACATTTTGAGGAATTCAAGGGGCAAGTCATCCGGCTCATCCCTAAACAAGCTTTTTAACGAATCGCACTCATCACAACACACCAGATAAAGCCTGCTTAAAGCTGGTAGCATCTTTAAAGTAGATTTCAGGTTTGTCTACCAGAGCTTGGTCAATTAATTCTGCCAATTGTTTTGGAATTGAAGCATCATGTTTGCGAATAGGTACAGCGTTAGTTTGCAGTACTGCTAAAAACGGGTCGCCAACAAAGTTACGAGGATAAGTACCAGTCAGCATAAAGTATAAACAGGCAACTGTAGCCCAAATATCAACTTCTGGTTTGGCATATTTGAAGTTAATCACCTGTTGGCGGGGTAGAAAAACAGGTGTACCTGCCTTAGTTCCACTCATTGTTTGACCGCTTAAACCTGCTTGGTCAAATGCTTTTGCTAAACCGTAATCAGCAATTTTAGCGGTGCGATCGCCATTAATGTTGGTGATGAAAATGTTACTAGGCTTCAGGTCACGATGTACCAAACCTCTTCCTCTACCAAAATTTCCGTCAGCAAGTTTTACATAGGGAATATCGGCTTGGTGAGCATATTCCAATCCGTCTAAAACTTGCATAATAATTGATATAGCTTCATCAATAGATAATCTGCCACCTCTTCGTTGCATCAAATCAAAAACGGTGCCGCCGTCACAATATTCCAAAGTGAAGAAAAAAGTACCATTATAATAACCAGAGTTTAACAGCTTAATAATATTGGGATGGTTTAAAGCTTGGGTGTTATCAATCTCTCGTAAAAACCTTTCTGTAATCTCAGGGTTACTAGCAACAGCAGGTAACATTATTTTAAGTGCCACCTCCTCTTTAGTTTCGTTGTGACGAGCCAGGTAAACAGCACCAAATCCGCCTTCCCCAAGCTCTCTTAGTATGCTGTAGCCTTGAATTGACAGTAGATCCGAATTACCAGCATTTGCTTGCTGCACCAATTGTTGCACATTCTCGGAAAGTTCTATTTTACCTACAGAAGAAACATTTAATCCAGGTTTACTTACTTTAAATTCGCTGACTTTCTCAATGCTGACTTGGAATACAGTGTCACCCAATTGAATTTCATCGTTGGGTTTCAAATCATATTCTGGAAAGGTTAATTTTGCACCTTCTTCTGGAGTTTGTTCTGGTTGGCGTTGTCCAATTTTTGTGCCGTTGACGAAAGTACCGTTTCTACTACCGAAGTCGCGCACACGGATGTCAGGAGGGTTAATATCTAGCAGGCAGTGGTAGCGGGAGATGGTACGATGTGCTTCGTCATCGGGTAGTTTGGGGTTACATTCAGGGGAACGTCCGATGATGCAGGTAGTACGAGAGTCGAAGATAAATTCTTGTCCTTTTAGTTTGCCTTTAATAACAATAAGCTTAAGTTTCGATAGCATTTTTTATTACTTGATGGAAATGATAAATATAAAGCTATTTTGAGTAATAGCTAATTTCATGCGGCATCTAAGAATATATAAAATATTCTTAGGTGTTGCCTCGGAAAAAAGATACTAAATACGAAAACCATAAAAGCACAGTGATTGCCATAAGAATGAAACGCATAAGTATAGAAATAAATACTTTAAAAATTTTAAATATTTTTGATTTAAAAAACTTATAAAATAATTCATTTATAAAAATATTTATGTTTTTAGGTAAGATTTTTAAATCTAAATAAAGCAAAACATAGTATATCTTTTTCTCTGTGTCTATTAACTTCCAATACGCTGTCATCTTTCCTAAGTGATCGCGCACTACTTGTGGATGCAACCAACCATAACCTGCACAGCCAAGGGTGTAAAGTAAGTTTTGGAAATCGTCTTCTGACCAAGTAGGGATACCGCGACGGGTAAACACTGAAGTTGGGTTGTAGTTTCCCCGTAAGGCAGGGGCATAGGGCGTATGTACAGTTAGAAAATTTTCTAAGTGTATTCTTGCTCTCTCATCCCATTCAGCCAAGCTTTTATCTTCTAATTCCCAGTCTAAAATCCACAGTTTTAAAGCTCCGTCGCTACTAACAGATAGAGCAAATTGCTTATTATTACTCAAATAAACTGAACTTAAAGTGCCTGTATACCCCTCAAAAGTACGCAAACAACGTCCTGTAGCAACTTCCCACAGTTTGAGTGTTTTGTCCCCACCCCCAGATAGAGCAAATTTGTTGTCAGCACTCAAACAAACTGAACTTACAATACCGATATGCCCCTTAAAAGTACGCAAACAGCGACCAGTCTTAACTTCCCACAGCTTTAGGGTTTTATCATTACTACCAGATAGGGCAAATCGGTTATCAATACTCAAACATACTGAGTTTATAGTACTTATATGTCCCTTAAAAGTACGTATCAAGCGACCTGTAGCTATTTCCCAAAGTTTGAGTGTGTTATCGCTTGCAAAAACACAAAATAGATTATTAGCACTTAGACACACTGAATTTACATTACCTATAATGTTGCCCTTTATAGTGCATAAACACGTACCTGTATTTAATTCCCACAACCTGAGTGTTTGGTCGTTACTTCCAGTTATTGCAAATTGGTTATCATCACTTAAGCATACTGAATTGACATTGCCTGCTTTCGGAAAAATATGGAGACAGCGACCTGTTGCAACCTCCCAAAATTTGAGTGTTCCATCTTCACTTCCAGATATTGCAAATTGATTGTCTGTACTTAAACATAATGAATTTACACTACCTGTATGCCCTTTAAAAGTATGCAAACACTTAGCTGTTGAAATCTCCCAAAAGATGAGTTTTCCATCTTCACTTCCTAACAAAATGAATTGATTATTAACGCTTAAACATACTGAACGGATAGCATATATATTTTTAAATACTAAATCTTCCCAAGCACCGATCAAAGTTTTGCAAGGTAAATAGATATACAGGGTTTTCCAGATTTTGAATGCTTCTTCATCACGATTATATAGTGACTGGGATCGCACCTTGCTGATATACTGGGCGGCTGCTATATATTCACGTTTACTCAAAGCTATTTTTGCTTGCTCTATTCCGTGAATGTAAGCTGAATTGAAAGACATTATGGTTTCGATGTCCAAAATCCGCGACAACATAATTGGTGCCAAATATATATTTTCCTGTAAATTAATGGTTTCGATTACTATATTTTTACTATTAGCAGTGAGAAAAAATTGGTTATGCTCACCCACACAAATTGAATTTACACGCTCTGAATTTTCTCTAAAAGTACGCAGACAACGACCTGTTGCAACTTCCCACAGCTTGAGTGTTTTGTCCCAACTCCCAGATAAAGCAAATTGTTTATTAAGGCTTAGATATACAGACCTAACTCTATCTATATGTCCCTCAAAAGTACGCAGACAACAACCCGTTGCAACTTCCCAAAGCTTGAGTGTTTGGTCGAAACTTCCCGATAGAGCAAATTTGTTATCGGCGCTTAGAAACACAGAACTTAGATAATCGGTATGTCCCTCAAAAGTACGCAGACAACGACTCGTTGCAACTTCCCAAAGCTTGAGTGTTTTGTCCCAACTCCCAGATAAAGCAAATTGTTTATTAAGGCTTAGATATACGGAGCTTACAGTACCTGTATGTCCCTCAAAAGTATGCAAACAATGACCTGTCGATAGTTCCCAAAATTTGAGCGTTTGGTCGAAACCTGCTGATAGGATATATTGATTGTCAGCACTCAGACATACTGAGTTTACAGCACTTGTATGTCCCTCAAAAGTATAAAGACAATCGCCTGTAGCTAATTTCCAAAGTTTCAGTGTTTTGTCAGTGCTTCCAGATAAAGCAAACTGGTTGTCAGCACTCAGACATACTGAGTTTACAGCACTTGTATGCCCCTCAAAAGTATGAAGACAATCACCTGTAGCTAATTTCCAAAGTTTCAGTGTTTTGTCAGTGCTTCCAGATAAAGCAAACTGATTGTCAGCACTCAGGCATACTGAGTTTACAGTGCTTGTATGTCCCTCAAAAGTATGGAACAGGCACCCTGAGTTATTATCTCTCTTCCTTGCCAATATAAGTGTCGATCTAACTTCATCTTTCGATACTTCTTGTCCCTGAATACTTTCTAAAATTTCAATTGCGGTCTTACAATCATTACGCTCTAAATGCACCAAACCCAAAAGATATTTAACATTCCCATCTTCTGGATGCGACTGCTGTGCGTCATTTAACGTTTCAACTAAAGTATCGTCATCAATCTGACTAAACCAAAGTCCGTAACTTTAACTACACCTTCAGCAGTCATCATCACATTAGCAGGCTTTACATCTTGGTGAATCAACCCCTGTTGGTGGGCATAATGCAGTCCCCAAGCAAACTGAATTGCAATATCAAGAATACGTTTTAGGGAAGTTTCCGTTCCTCCTGCGTAAAGACTGCGCGAGTAAATCCAATCGGATAAACTTCCTCCAGCCACATATTCAGCGAATAGTACAGGACTACGATCAATACGTCGCACGTAGTAACAGCTTACAGTGTGGGGATGTAAGCCCAAATTTACCCAAGTTTCAGCCTCGCGTTCAAAGTTTTCCACACCCCCCGCCGCCTCCACGATTTCTGGCTTGGGAATTTTTACGGCTAGGTCAATATTCCAACCTTGGTGTCGCACCTTATAAACCTTGCCAAAACCCCCCTCTCCAAGGATGTCGGTAACTTTGTACAAATCCAGAATGATACTTCCAACGTTCCATTGGGCAAAATTCGGAGGCATGATTTCCCTCTTCTGTATATGCTGTCAACTAGTGTTGTTCTGGGGTGTGAGATGTTCAATATATTTACTTAAACAAAGTTTCAGGACTTACGCAAAAATAGCCAAAAAGCTTAATTTATTAAACCGCCAAGACGCAGAGAACGCCAAGGATTCGTAGAGTGTGCATAAGTCCTAAGTTTAACTGCAATTGCTTCTCTTCTTTGGCTAAGGTTCAGCTAGTAGAAATCACTATTGAATATCTACAACTGGTAAATCAGTAATTTCGGAGTAAAGTGTAAAACTTATGCTTGGCTCAATCCTTAGCTGTTCCCGCAGGCTAATAATTCAAATGTAGCGGAAAACTGGAGACATCTCCTGATTTGCACCGTTCGCCAGTGAGCCTTGTAAGGTAACAACTGATGAGGACAAGGGAAGGGAGGAGGATTTGTATCACTAATTTTGTGAAATAGTATAAATTTATTCTTCCTCCCCAATTCTCAATCCCTATTTCTAGCTCTACAGCAAGTGTTGCTTGAAAGCTAAATCTATCCGCCGATGGAAAACTTCAAACTGTTGGGTTGACCAAGATTACCTTCCAACACCACACCACGGCTATTGGCGTGGAGATGTCGCAAAATCATGTAAATTGACTCGATTTTATCTGTAGCACCTACTTTTTGACTAATTTGCTCCAAAGTTAAAGGTGTTTTTTCTTCTTGCAAAACTGCTACTACTTTTTTTTGCAATTCCAGAATTTCAGCAGCAGCTTTTTTACCAGCTTCTACCCCTGGCTGATGGTAGGCGTTAATGTTGATTAAGCTGGCATATAAACCAACAGCACGCTCATATAAAGCAATCAATGCCCCAACAGTACGAGAATTAACTTGGGGGATAGTAACTGTAACTGAATCACGGTGTTTTTCATACAGTGCTTCTCTGGTTCCTTGCAAAAAACCGGAAAGGTAATCGCCTGATGTGATTCCTGGTTCGATTTCTGGAGATGGATTTTGACGATCTTCTAAAACTTCAATGAGGGTAGCAAAGAAATTTGGTATACCTTCGCGCAACTGTTGGACGTATGCGTGTTGATCCGTGGAACCTTTGTTACCGTAGACTGCAATACCCTGATGAACAATATTGCCTGTCTTATCTTTTTCTTTACCCAAAGATTCCATTACCAGCTGTTGCAAATAGCGGCTAAACAAAAGTAGGCTGTCTTTATAAGGTAGGACTACCATGTCTTTTTCGCCCTTGCCATTGCCAGCATAATACCAAGACAGGGCTAATAGTGCGGCTGGATTATTTTTGAGATCCTGAACGCGGGTAGCGTCATCCATTTCTTTCGCACCTTCGAGCATGGCGCGGATATCAATTCCCTGCAACGCACCTGGTAATAAACCCACAGCAGACAATTGCGAAGTGCGTCCGCCTACCCAATCAAACATGGGAAATCTCGCTAACCAGCCTTCAGATTTTGCTTGTTCATCCAGCTTACTACCAGGCATGGTAATGGCGATCGCATAATTAGCAAAATCCAAATTATGACCAGCGTAGGCTTTTTTGACTTCTGCCATGCCATTACGAGGTTCCGGTGTGCCTCCAGATTTGGAAATCACCAAAACTAAAGTGCTGCTGAGGCGGTTTCGCACCTGAGTTAAAACCCGATCAATTCCTGCGGGATCGGAGTTGTCAATAAAGTGGATCGCCAGTGGTGGAAAGTCTGAAGCTAAAGCTTCAGCAACGAACTGCGGCCCAAGGGCAGAACCACCAATACCAATCGAAATAATATCAGTGAAACGGGGTGCTTTTGGAGGATGAATTGCACCTGTGTGGACTTTTTCGGCAAATACGTCAATTTGCTCTATGGTGCTGACGATTTCTTGTGTCAGTTCCGGAGTAGGAGCCAAATCTGGATTTCGCAGCCAGTAATGTCCAACCATGCGGTTTTCGTCAGGGTTGGCGATCGCTCCTTTCTCGAGTTCCGCCATATCCGCAAAAGCCTTCTCAAACTTTGGCTGCAACTTCTCCACAAAGGCGTCATCAAACCGCATTCGGCTTACATCTAGGAAAAATCCCAGTCCTTCATGGAAATATAGCCATTTCTGGTATCGTTGCCAAAGTGCCGTAGCGTCCATAAGGAAATCTCAAGTAAAGTGATTTTCAAAAACAAGTTTAAGCTAAGGATAGAGCCAAGCTTTGTCCCTCTTATACAGTTTTAAGTCTTCACGTGGCCTCAGCACTATACATCCGGCATTGGTATGACTCGCAGAAATTTCACAATTTCACCTCTGATTTCTATGCCAACTAAGTAATTCCCCAGAGTCAAGCGGTAAAAAATACCCTCGCTATCCACCTGTCGCAAATCTGGTAAGTCATGCAACTGTTTTTTATCTGCAAACTCAATCAAAGCAAAATCATATACCAGCTGGTAGGCGGCAGGTTCTAAATTTTTGAGGTCTACTAAAAAAGACCGTGCATAGCGTACTTCCATGTTTGTAGGGATCGAGGATCGGGGATCGGGGATCGAGGATTGGGGACAAGGAGCTACTAACCACTAACCACTAACAACTATGAAAAAGTTAACAGTTGTACAGCTTCTTCATGGGTTAAGGTATCCCAAGGTTGCTGCGATCGCTTGACATCTTGTATAGATTTGTGCATATAAAAATCACAATGTAAGTTGTAGACGGTGTTCCAAACTTTTTCTAATTCTTCATCGGCTAACTGTTCGATTAAATGATGGATTCTGATTCGCAGCAAGTTCATTAGCTTCTACCTGGAACAATCAAGATATAGTGTTCCCATCAGGGACTTCCAAATCAATTGTCCTAAAGGGTACCCTGTTGTCTGGTATCCACATCTTGACTATAGCTCTATAGCTTGACTGTCATTAATTTCAGTAACACACATAACATCAATTACATTTACTATGGTTGCAACAGCACCAGTCGCAGAAACCAGAACTTTGCTTGAAAACATTAGCTGGCAGACATTTAAAATCATGCTAGCTGAGATGGAACAAGGGCGTAGCTACCGGCTTGCTTATTACAACAATATGCTAGAAATAATGACCCCATTAATGCCACATGAAAACTCCAACCGTCTAATTGAGGTTTTTGTTGGGGTGTTGTGTGAAGAGTTGGGGTTGGAAATTAAACGGGCTGGTTCCCTAACTTTAACGCGGGATGATTTAGAACGAGGGGGAGAGCCTGATAGCAGCTACTACATCCAAAATGAGTTTTTGGTTAGAAACAAAGAAAACATAGACCTAGCTATTGATCCACCACCAGACTTGGTGCTAGAGGTCGAATACTCCAGGCCAAAAGTAGACAAGTCAGAAATTTACACTGCTATTGGTGTACCTGAATTCTGGCGCTTTAACGGAAGCGTATTGCGAATTTATGTGCTTAGTGATGGGCAATACTCAGAGGTTCAATTTAGCCCTACATTTGGTTCAATACCTGTGAGGGAAATTCCTCGGTTTATTCAACAAGCTAGGAAGGACGGAGAAAACTCTACTACCCGTGTTTTTCGTACTTGGATTAATGGGTTCAGCCAGAATGAGGACAAATGACAAATGACAAATGACTATTGATAAATAACTATTGACAAATGACTATTGACAAAATATGGCTGAATATCTGATTTTTTTAGCAATTTCTACTTCTATTTTTGCTTTGTTCGGTTTGGGACTTAATTTACAGTGGGGTTTTACAGGCTTAATTAACTTTGGTCATGTGGTATTTATGACTCTGGGAGCCTATACGACTGTATTATTAAGTCTTAAAGGTGTCCCAATACTGCTGGCGACTGTAATTGGAAGTGCTGTTGCGGCTTTGTTGGGTTTGTTAATCGGTTTTTCGACTGTGCGTTTGCGGGAAGATTATTTGGCGATCGTTACTATTGGCGTCGGAGAACTAGTTCGTCTGATACTGAATAACCAAGATTTACCTGTGGGTGACGCCTGGATTTCTGGTGCATTTGGTGTGCAAAGTTATCCAATTCCGCTTGTAAATTTACAACCAAATTTGTTTCTCAAACTACTGATGATTGGTGTGTTGACTTTGGTTGCTGGGGTAACTTTCTATTGGTTGTGGCGCTGGACTCGTCCTACAGATATAGCTAAACGGACAGGTAACAAGCAAGAATTTAGATCACGTCTAGTAGTAGCAAGTTTATTAGGATTGTTGTCAACAGCAATTTATATTTCAGGAGTGATCGGCTTATACAATTACAACCCAAAAGCAGGTTTGATGCTGTTGTCGTTGATGACACTTGCTTTTGTTTTTTGGCGTTTGGAAGTTTTGGTGCGATCGCCTTGGGGTCGAGTCCTCAAAGCTATCCGTGAAGATGAAGAAGTTCCCAAAGCTTTAGGCAAAAACGTTTTTTGGTACAAGTTACAATCTCTGATGTTGAGCGGTGCGATCGCTGGTGTTGCTGGGGCTTTCTTTGCTTGGCAACTTAGTGCTATCTATACTGATAATTTCCAACCACAGCTAACTTTTGATGCTTGGATTATGGTAATTCTAGGAGGTTCTGGTAATAATGTTGGTACGATTTTGGGAGTAGTAATTTACTTTGCTTACGACACTCTGACTCGTGAATACCTACCTGACATTTTTCCTAACCTTAGTTCTGATCAATTAGGCGCATTTCGCATCATGATCATTGGACTAATTTTGATGGTGCTGATGATTTGGCGTCCTCAAGGTATCTTAGGTAAAAAGGAGGAACTTACCCTTGGTAAATAATAATTCTTCCCAGGTTCCTTTATTAGCTGCCAGTGGATTATCTAAAAGCTTTGGCGGTATTAGGGCTGTTGATAATGCCGAAATTCAAGTTACAACAGGTAGTATCACAGGTTTAATCGGCCCCAATGGTGCTGGTAAAACAACTTTATTTAACTTACTTTCTAACTTCATCCGTCCCGATAAAGGAAAAGTAGTTTTTGACGGTGAACCTATTCAGCACTTACCATCCTATCAAATTGCTCAACAGGGTTTAGTGCGCACATTTCAGATCGCGCGCGCCCTTTCTAAGTTGTCGGTGCTGGAAAATATGCTACTAGCAGCCCAAAAGCAAACTGGCGAAAATTTTTGGCATTTGCAATTTCAACCCCATATAGTAACTAAAGAAGAAAAGCAGCTAGAACAACAGGCGTTAGCCATATTAGAATCAGTGGGTTTAGCTCATAAAGCCGATGATTACGCTGGTGGGTTATCTGGTGGACAACGCAAGTTATTGGAAATGGGACGGGCGTTGATGACTAATCCCAAGTTGATTTTGTTAGATGAACCAGCAGCAGGGGTGAATCCGAGACTAATTGATGAAATTTGCGATCGCATCGTCAAATGGAATCAACAAGGTATGACTTTTTTGATTATTGAACACAATATGGATGTGATCATGTCGTTGTGCGATCGTGTCTGGGTACTCGCTGAAGGTCAAAATTTAGCTAATGGTGTTCCAGCAGAAATTCAGCGCGACACCAAAGTTTTAGAAGCTTATTTGGGAAAATAAGTGACTGTGTTTTCTGCGCGTCTGCATGGTGCTATAGCAATCGTAAATCGTTCGTGAGAAATTTGGAAACAATATCAAGTAGCGAATTATATTCGCTACTTGATATTTTTGTGGCAGTGTCACTAAGCATACAATAACCTCCACTACTATTGATGATCGCTCATAAATTTCTGAGACTTTAGGGTGCAGAATGGGGGATCAAAAGCCCCTGCATCTGTGCCATGAGAGGGGTTTTATTGTGGGTTGGTAGTTTGTGCGATCGCATCAACTAAACACTGAGATTTACAGCAGCGCGAAAATTTCAAGGTAATCAGTGATAAATAAAAGGGCGTTGACACTAAACATGCACGCCCTACAACATTCTAACTAAGGTAATTTTATGCCCAATCAAGAACAGTTTGAAGCAACCTTGAATCTTTTCGAGGTGAGTGATGATTGAATTTGCACTCTTAGCAGGAGTAGCTCTTGTTGTGATCAATCAAGCGTCTCCAGAGGAGCGACATAAGCGCCAAATAAAAGCTTACAAACAAGGAAAGATATCTAGTAACCAGGCGCAAGAAAATATTCAAAAAATATGGATGAATCCTTACGGAGATGATAACCCAAACGATTTTTGTCAGATTGAGCGCGACCAAGCTAACTTTAATGCGTACGTCAAAAAGCGTCGAGAGGAGCAAAACAAGTTCAATTCTCTTGATGTAAATAGTAAAGCAGCATTTTTTAGCGCTCGTGTGAAAGCAAAGTTTGCGAATGGAGAAATTGATCGCGACACAGCTTCTAATCAATTAGCTGAGATTAAACGCTGGAAACGCAATAGTTCATGACAAACAGATTTGCACTCTTATAGATGCTTTTCATAGCTGCGATCGCAGCTATGAAAATTGCTGCGTTGATAGTTATCACGAGGAAATTCACTTTTATAGCAATCATAGATGGCTTTGAGGTGAATTTATAATATCAAATTCGGCAATTACTTATCATTCAAATATCTCCATTATCTCCGCCTAAATAATATCTTTTTTAAACTTTATTCTCCATACGACAATAAATTCCATTTTTTTGTTGGATAAATTTGTAACTAATCAACTCCCGTCTGAGATTAGCAAAATCAGGATGGTAACGCTTAAGAATTTCATCAATAGTAATTTCTGAATACTGAACACTGACTTCCAATTTATTTGCTAACCACTTAAGAATTACCAACCGTTTCTTACGACTAGAGGGAATTTCTTTGAGATGTTCTCCCTCTATGTATGTTTGAATTATCTTCATCTCCCATGCTTTTGTATCTACATCTTCAACCCAAGAAGCAATATTATTTGATGTAAAAATTTCTTTGCTGACACTCTCTAAAGTCATACTTTCCAATTGATATAAGTGGGTATTACCTTCAGGACGCATAGTCACTAAATTTACTTCTTTTAATTTCGCTAAATGATGAGATACCGTTGGTTCCTTGAGTTGCAATAATACAGCTAGTTCTTCAACACTGCATTCTTGGTGAGCTAGAAAACTCAAAATCTTTAACCGACTTTCGTCCGCTAAAGCTTTGAAAAAACGTAGCACGATTTGAAATTGTTCCGTTTTCATAATTTGTTATAAGTAGGTGGGCAGGAAAATTTATAACTATGTAACGAAAACTTAACCATAGGTATTAGAGTTAAATTTAATACGTCGTGTACTGTAGTTGCCTTTTTCTCCCCTAGCTTTAACGCCATCAATCACGGCGTAAGCCAGGTCTAACTCATCATCAAATATTTGCCCACATAGTTCGTCTTTTTTCAGGTGCTGCCACTCCAATTCAATTGGGTTCATCTGGGAGCAGTATGCGGGTAAGAAAAAGATGTACAAACCCATGTCTTCCCACTTTGACCATAGCTTTTGCACTTCTTTACATCGGTGTATCGGTCCGTTATCCTGTACAATCACTCTGATACGTCCAGTCTTTTGAGCTTCAGTCGCTTCAAGCTCCATCATTTGAATGTAAGATTTACGACCAACACCACCAATAATCAGACCGTAAACAAAGCTGATTAAAGGTTGAAGAAACCCGATAATACTTAATCTCCGACCACGACGCTTAGTTTGTTCTAAGTGTTTTTGCTCCCCTCTGAAGTAATAGGTGTAACCTGGTTCACTCCACGCACAAAACCCTGATTCATCTAGATACTTTAGGTCTATTTCTCCCGCAGCAGCAGATAATTCCAACATATCTAGGTCTGCTTGTTTCTTCCCTCGTACTACGGGGTCTTGTTTTCCTTTGTGGCTCTTCTTAGCACGTTTCCAATTGATCCCCTTTTTTTGAGCACCCGTCTTAATCTGTCGGGACTCAATTTAATTTGGCGATCGCCTTCTAATTTCTGCGCTAGTTGAAGACTGTTGTATGTACGTGGTTCTTTTTTGAGGCATTCTTCCAAAAACACAATGTCCTGTTCCTTCCACTTTGGTTTTCCCCCTCGACCTGGTAATTCCCAAAGTCCTTCTAGACCCAGTTTTTGCCATTTATGTAAAACTTCTCTGACTGTTTGTGCAGTCCAGTTAAAGTGAGCAGCTATTTTCTCAACGTACCAACCATGTGCGTTTAATCTGATTACCTCTGCTCGGTCTAGTACTTTCTGTGGGACATCCGCAGTTCTCAGGTTTAACAGGGTTAGGTCTTGCTCACGCGTGAGGAATACCCTTAAACGAGCGCCCATATCATTCATCACCTCGGTAGGTAGATTCTCCGTATTTACTTATCTTAACATAGTTGGGTTTTTTCCCGCCCACCTACTTAATCTAATTAGACAATTATCTAATTAGCTTTTCGTCAAACTAAGTTGTACAAAATCCTTCCGACGCAGCTGAAGTGCTGCGTAGGTGAATTGTGTCTTTATGTGATTCTGTAACGTTTTTGTAAGAAGAGTTAAGTTTCTTAAGTAGTTTTTTATATTTCGCTATGTTTAGCCACTTATTTCATCGCAAAAGAAACAGATTATGTTTTCCGAAGCGAGGTATTTCTCTTGTTCAAGCAGCAAAGTTTTTAAATGTAGACCAAGCCAGCCTTTATATGGCCCTACAAAAAGGAGAAATTCCTATGCGTAGAATCAATGGAAGGACTACAGTAAGCGCAGGAGCTTTATTAGATTATCAAGCAAGAAAAAGACAAAATTGATTAGTATTTCCTAATCCATAAATAAGGAAATATTTTGGAATTGGGATGTGGGAAGTGTGGGAAGTCAACAACCAACAACCAACAACCAACAACCAACAACCAACAACCAACAACCAACAACCAACAACCAACAACCAACAACCAACAACCAACAACCAACAACCAACAACCAACAACCAACAACCAACAACCAACAACCAACAACCAACAACCAACAACCAACAACCAACAACCAACAACCAACAACTAACAACTAACTTCTTGACGATTATGTGGTTTCAACAGATTGTTTAGATCGGGGCCACAGGGGATGATACCGCCGGGATTGAGTGGGAAGAGGTTCCCATAGTAGTCTCGCTTGACGCTATCTAAATCACAGGTGTCAGAAACTCCTGGTAGCTGATATAAGTCACGTAGATAAGGCCCTAAATTTTCGTAATCTTGAATTCTGTGGCGATCGCACTTAAACAATCCGTAATAAACTACATCGAAACGGAACAAGGTAGTAAATAAACGCACATCTGCTAGTGTTACCTGATCTCCACACAGATAGCGATTTCCTGACAATACAGCATCAATTTCGTCAAGAGTGGTGAACAATTCGTTACAAGCTTTGTCGTAGGCTTGTTGAGTTTGGGCAAAACCGCACCGATAAACACCGTTGTTTACCGCATGATAGATTTTCTCGTTCCAACGGTCAATTTGCTCACGTAGTTCTTCTGGATAAAGATCAAGTCCGGGATTAGTTGCAAACTCGTTAAATTGAGAATTCAACATGACGATAATCTCTGCACTTTCGTTATTAACTATCGTCTTGGTTTGCGTATCCCAGAGTACGGGAACAGTAGAGCGTCCTTGATAACCAGGTACTGCTAAATTGTAGAGTTCTCTAAGGGTGCGACAACCTTCTTCTTCTTGGTTGAGAACCCAGATACCTTCGTTTGGTGAAGGAGACACAATCGAAACTAGTATGTTATTTTCCAGACCTTTGAGCGATCGCACAACTAAAGTTCTATGGGCCCAAGGACACCCCAAACCCACATAGAGGCGATAGCGTCCTGCTTGGGGTTGATAAGGATTGTCTGTTTCTGTACTAATAGAGTTGCGGAACTGACTCGCTGGACGGATATATTCTCCTGACTGGTTACGAGGGGCCAGATTCGACATCATAAGATGCCACATGGTCGTCCAGACAAATTTTCCCAATCTGATGATCATACCAGAAGGCAGTGACTTACCTTTCTTCTTGATGTTTTCGTTGTTTGGCTTCTTGTCCTGCACAACTTTAACTCCTGAGTTTTTCCACAAATGCTTGATGTTCTGCTGTTTGCAAACCCTGTTGAAGAACTGCTAGAACCTCAGCCATGTTACCTGCTCGCAAAGCATCAACCACCAACCATAATCCCGGAAAAATCTGACTACGAATTATCCCATCTGCATCTGGTTCTTGCAAAACATATCGTCCTTGTTGTAAATTGAACCAATCTAGGCAATTCTCATAACTTTGCCAAACAATATACTCTTTTACGCCATTGCGACGATAGGCATTAAGCTTATCATTTAGGTCATAAGCAGCACTACTAGCAGCAATTTCTACGATTAATTCTGGTGTGCCTTCAATATAATCATCATCATTAATACGGGAATTGCCACCTACCTCTGGTTCAATTCGTAATAAAGCGTCGGGTTGAGGTTCATTGTCAGCATCAAGACGTA
This sequence comes from Nostochopsis sp., assembly GCA_051172755.1. Lineage (GTDB taxonomy): Bacteria > Cyanobacteriota > Cyanobacteriia > Cyanobacteriales > Nostocaceae > Pelatocladus. The sequence goes on from JBMNDX010000004.1 coordinate 246,235, forward strand.
CTGTGGCGTTATCTTGTAAATCAACTCCGGGTGTTGCAGCAGTGTAAACTAGCAACCAACCGATTATTTGAGCATGAGGTCTGCCGTGACCTCTAGCACGTACAGGTGAAGCCAAGTATACAACTCCTTCGATTAATTCTGCTTTCATATTCTGCGGCATTAGGTAATAGCGACGTTCAAATTCGTCACGAGTCAAGCGATCGCCACTTTCTAAAGGAGGAAAATTAGTAGTAGATATAGCTGACATAGAAAGAAATAAGTTTTAATTTTTCACATGGATTATGTATCATAATCCGATTTAATTCATAATAGAAAATTTTAAATTTCAGTTCAGGATTTATGGATTCTCATCCAACATTATCTGCTGCTATAGGCGATCGCATTGCTAATAGTCCTGATCGGCGAATTACTTTTGCCACCTACATGGATATGGCATTGTATCATCCTGACTATGGTTACTATTCTACTCAAGCTGTGAATATCGGTAAGCAGGGTGACTTTTTCACCTCTGTCCATCTTGGCCCTGACTTTGGTGAGTTGCTCGCTGAACAATTTGTCCAGATGTGGGAAATTTTAGGTCAACCTGCGGCTTTTTCTTTGGTAGAAATGGGTGCAGGACAAGGACATTTAGCACTAGATATTTTAAATTACCTGAAGCTGCACTATCCAAATTTTTTTGCTGCCCTAAAGTACATCATTGTAGAAAAGTCCCCCATTCTCAGGCAAGAGCAGCAGCAACGCCTACAAGGATTTACAGTCGAAATCAAAAGTAGTTTAGAAGAAATACTTAGTAACTCTATTATCGGCTGCTTTTTCTCAAATGAATTGGTGGATGCTCTACCAGTACATCAATTTATTTTAGAACAAGGTCAACTGCGAGAAATTTATGTAACTCTACAGCAAGAGTCAAGAGTCAATAACCAAGAGTCTATTGTCAATAGTCAAGAGTTATTCACTTCCTTCACCTCCCCATCTCCCTACACTCCCTTCACAGAAGTCATCGCTGAACCTTCCACGCCAAGACTGGCTGAATACTTTGATTTAGTTGGGATTCAGTTCCTAGAAAACCTTTATTCAGAAGGTTATCGCAGTGAGGTAAATTTAGCCGCGCTAGATTGGTTAGGTGTAGTAGCAGACCGTTTGCAGCGAGGGTATGTGTTAACTATAGATTATGGTTATCCAGCAAGTCGTTACTATAATCCCAGGCGATCGCAAGGAACACTCCAGTGTTATTGGCATCATCAGCGCCATAATAACCCCTACATCAATATTGGGGGACAAGACATCACAGCCCATGTTGATTTTACAGCTTTAGAAAGATGGGGTGAACGCTGCGGATTAGCTAAAATTGGTTGGACGCAGCAAGAATTATTTTTGATGGCGTTGGGTTTAGGCGATCGCATGGTTAGCCTTTCTCATACAAACCAACCCATCTCAGATTTACTGCGTCGCCGCGATGCATTGCGTCAGCTTTTAGATCCTTTTGGATTAGGTGGATTCGGTGTCTTGGCACAAAGTAAAGGACTCAAGGAAACAGAAACATTTTTAATGCTGAAGGGATTTACTATGCCAGAACTACCAATATCAAATTGAAAAGTTAAAACTATATTAATCTCACTTGGGTGAAAACTAATTTACCATTAAAGGCTGAAGAATGAAGTATAAAGGCTGAAGTAAATATTTTTTAATCTTTATCCTTTATCGTTATACATTTTATCCTTCTTTAGTCAAAAGGTAATAATTATGACCACCCATGATTTATTCACGCTAATCGTGCTACTCATTCCCGGCATTTTACTTTCAGTAATGATTATGGTGACTTTTGCCGCAGGCGGCTAAAAAAACTAGTTAGTGGTTAGTAGATATTATTTGGTAGAGGAGAGAAGCGGTATAAAGCAAGGGGTCAAACAAACCACTAACCACTAACTACTAACTACTAACCACTAACCACTAACAACTAACAACTAACAACTAACAACTAACTAAATTTAAAAGCGATCGCTCTACCAAAGGAACATAAAAATGAAGGTAGCATTTCTGGGGACTGGATTAATGGGACTGCCAATGGCACATAATTTGTTAGAAGCAAGAGTCCAACTAATAGCCTATAATCGCACCCCAGAAAAGTTAGAACCCTTAAAAGCAGCTGGTGCGGAAATAGCAGAAAAACCTTATCAAGCAATTAATGCATCTGACTGTGTGATTTTGATGCTGACGAATGCCGCAGCTATCTATAGTGTCTTACTTTCAGATCGATGTTCACAAGCTGTCGCAGGAAAAAGCGTTATTCAAATGGGGACTATTACTCCTACCGAAAGCAGAGAAATTAGAGAAGCAGTAGTTGCCGCAGGTGGGGAGTATTTAGAAGCACCCGTACTTGGCAGTATCTCAGAAGCACAAGCTGGGAATTTAATTGTGATGGTAGGCGCTCATCAAGAACAATACCAACGTCACTTAGAGTTATTAAAACACTTTGGCCCAGAACCTGTCCTAGTTGGGCCAGTGGGAACTGCGGCGGCGCTGAAACTAGCTTTGAATCAATTAATTGCTTCTCTAACAGCAGCTTTTGCCCTTAGTCTTGGCTTTGTCCAGCGTTATGGCATTGACGAAGACCTGTTTATGTACATTCTGCGTCAAAGTGTCCTTTATGCCCCAACTTTTGACAAAAAGTTGCCAACAATGTTGGAAGGAAATTATGCTAATCCCAATTTTCCCACCAAACACCTGATGAAAGATACTGATTTCTTTATTGAAGAAGCAAAAGCAGCAGGTTTGAATGTCAGCAGTATTGAAGGTGTACGAAAAATATTAGAAATGGCAATGAAAATGTCATTCGCACACGAAGATTATTCGTCTATATTTTCTGTAATTAAATCAGGGGAAAATTAAGAAAATAGTAGGCAGTCATCTCATTACTTAGTACAAAATTACATAATTTCATAGCAAAATTCTTGTAGCAAAACTCTGCGCTCTCTTGCTCCTCTTTGCATTTGAAAAAGCTACGAATTAATTCAAAACTATTCTTAGATGACAAGATCAATCAGAATAATTGCTCTTGGCTTTGAGCGTTGAAGTGGGTTCAATCCGTGCAATAACTCCCAGTTCAATAAGTTTGTAGTAAGGACTTTAGTCCTCAAAATCAGAGCTAGAGACGCTTAATATAAACAAAAAATGAGAATTGTGTGTGACATCTGCGTAAGTTCTAGATCCGCTAATTACAACTTCGGCAATATTTCTGGTAGTAAGTGACCAGGCACTTTAGATAAAGCAAGGTTTTGTCCTTGTATTCCTAATTCACTGTGAAAAGCGCGAATAGTTTTCACTACATAATTAAATGTTGTTTGGTAAGCTTCGGGTTTTTGATTTAACCCATTTAATGCTTGTAGATGATTATCTAATGCTGATTCTAAATGTTGAGAACGTGCAGTTTTATCACCATTAAGAAATTGATCTGTTGCCAGATTATAATGTGCTAATCCTAAGTTGTTATGAGTCGCAAAAATATCAAAACTTAAAGCAGCATCATTGAGAGAGTGAGCAAGAGATAGGGATTCTTCATAAGTATTAATGCACAATTCTAAAAACTTTTGTCGTTCTTCTTTAGTTATTTGTGGCTGGTTGGCCAAGTGCCAATAGGCAGTACCCAGATTATTTTGTGTGGCAGCGCAAGCGGCGGGAACGTGTGCTGGTGTACGATATTTCAAAGCTTCTCCATAGGCATCCACAGCAAGTTGCAGATTCTCCTCTGGATTTTCGTATTGTGCTAAATTCCAATGAGCAGTACCAATATTGTTTTGAATCATGCCATATTTGAGTGATTCCTGTTCTGGGTTGTAGTAAGCTAAGGCAAGACTGTAAGCAACGATCGCATTCTTTAAATGCTCCATTGGTTGATTGTATTGCGCCAAATGCCAGTAAGCAGTACCCAAATTATTCTGAGTAGCAGCATACTTCAATGGTTCCATCTCGGCGGTACGGAAGCAGAGCGCTTCTCGATAAGCAACAACCGCTTTTTGCCAGTTTTCCCCAGCGTGGGCAAAACGTGCTAAGTCACCATAAGCAGTCCCCAGATTATTTTGCACACGCGCATAAGTTTCTGGATGGGTTTCAGGTGAAATTAGCTTTAAAGCTAATTGATAAAATTCTATTCCCTGTTCTATGTAAGATTGTCCTTCTTCAGAATTGGGCGGCGTGCGGTATAGCATCCAATAGAGTGTACCCAAGTCATTCAAAATATCTGGTACTTGTGGCGAAGTTTCATCGTGGGTAATAGCCTCTTGATACGCCAAAATAGCCACCATCAAATTCTCTAAGTTAGTTTGTCCCTGTTCAATGCGGAGGCGATACAAGTTGCCCAGACGATGATAAGCTACTGCCAGTGTTTCTGGCGAAGCTTTTGTGGAATGTAAAGAGTCAATTTCTTCTAGAAGTTCCTGTACTTGTACACTCTCATTTTGATCGTGGGCGATCGCACTGTTAAGAGTTGCTAGTACTAACTCTGTTAACTCTTTACTGATGTGGGATAAACGCGGTGGCGATGGAGTCTTGCTGATATTAACTTTATCTCTAGCTCTAGCTTCTTCTTGAAATGTTTCTGGTACAAATAATTCTGATTTGATTGGTGAAGGTTCTTGCGTTTTGTGTCCACGATTGACAGGTGTTTGGATCGCAAAATCAATCTCTTCCACAGGAAAATCGTCACCAGAGACGGGTTCTTCCCAGGCTACCTGTTCAATATTTCCTACATCTAAGCTTCTAGAACCAGAAAAGCGTTCTGGTGAATTTTTGGTATGAGTTGTCGGTGTCGGTTCTCCAGCAAACACAAACACCCCAGTACGACAACGCCAAAACTGTGGCGCTGATTGTTGCATGGCGTACAACCAAGGACGTGATACCCAAAGTAATAGACTCGATTCCAGAAAACTGCTGGATTCTGGGCTTGATAAATGTTGTTCAGTTAAACGTAAATAGTGCAAAAATAAACGTTGCATTGCCACTGGTTGCTTGGTCAACTGCTCAACGCCTACAATCTGAAAAGCTGGTACTGGCAGTGACCGTCCAGGATGATCTTTGGACGCACCAACAATTGGCGGTGGATAATTCACCAGCCATTGATTTATTTGTGCGATCGGGTTAGGGTCACTTAAATTCAACCTCAGAGTAACTAGTCGTGGATAAGCTGGCGTACTAGCTTCCTGTGTGTTTGATGGTTGATACAACACCTGACCCACCGGATAGGCCAAAGTTGAATGCAAACGCGCTGCTACCTGATTTCTCAGGTTTAAGTCATCACATACCGCTACCAAAATTTGTCGCCGCAAACCAAGACTGAGGGCTACTTTTAGACGGTGGTATGCTTGGCGATTCCACGCGAATTTATCCGAATGTGCAGTATCATTCACGCTCATGGTGGCTAAGGAGCCTAAACGCAGTGTACATCCCTTTTAAGGGCATATGTAAGCAGTCTGTATATCTAACTATGACTACGACTTTCAAGTAGTTAATGCTCTGCTCAGGATAAATCAAGGTTTGAAATATGAATAGAGGAATTGTATATTATTATACTTATATTTTGCACTTATTTTCTTGCATAAAATAGCGATAACTTGGTATTGAAGGGAAAATTTATTTATCTATCAAAATAATATGGGAGGATAAGAACCCCTACCTTTTAAGGAGTGGATGAAAACCGACGCAACAACTTAAAAGTTGTTGTTTCTCTTTGAGTTAACTGTCTAAGAGCTTCTCTAATCAAATCATTGAGAGAGCGCTCTATTTTTTTGAGAGATATAAGTTAAAGCTTGATGTTCTTGCTCTGAAAATCTAACAGCTAGTTTTTGCATGACTCCATAGTGGAGTTACAATAAGGTAATGCTAGCACAGGATGAAAAACTCCAATCACAAAAACCTGTTGGTAGACTCAACAACGACAATTGAAGATATTGCCTTCTATCTCTATCTTAAAGATTAGACAAAAAAACCAGGTTTCCTAAAATATAGAAACCTGAATAATTGTAAAATAAAATTGATTTGTGAAAGCAATTTTTATTAACTAAGATTAGAAACAGAAAAGGCAACAAAAATCAAACCACTGATCAGAAGTATTCCCACAACTCCCATAATTAGATAATTGCGCTTTTGCTGGGCTGTAGGAGGCTCTGCTTGGTAAACTTTAGGTTCACGGGCAAAATTGTTGAGGCGACCACCTTCTTCAGTCGTGTAGGGCATGAATAAATTCCTTACGCTACTTATTCATCTTATGTTACATAAATGCAATATACTGCTCTTGTTATTAGATATAATTCGTTACAAAAAATAGTTAGTGGTTAGTGGTTAGTAGTTATCAACTATCAACTAACTAATTTGTAATTGTTCCAGTCATTGGTGAAGAGGCGCTGGCGTAGTCTTTGATGGGCATCCTACCAGCTAGATAGGCTATGCGACCAGCAGTTGTTGCTAGATTCATGGCACGTGCCATTAGGGGTGGGTTTTTTGCCAACGCGATCGCACTGTTAATCAACAAAGCATCCGCACCCATTTCCATCGCTTGGGCTGCTTGGGATGGCGCACCAATACCAGCATCCACCACTACAGGAACATTGGCATTTTCGATAATAATTTGAATGTTAGCAGTTGTTTTCAATCCCTGACCGGAACCAATCGGTGAGGCGAGAGGCATTACTGTTGCACAGCCGACTTCTTCTAAATGCTTGGCTAGCATTGGGTCAGCATTAATATAAGGTAAAACAGCAAAACCTTCTTTTACTAATTGTTCCGCCGCTTGTAGGGTTCCAATGGGGTCTGGTAATAAATATTTAGAGTCGGGAATTACTTCTAACTTGACAAAATTATTATCTTCTTGTCCTAAAAGTTTTGCCATTTCTCGCCCCAAACGAGCAACACGAATAGCTTCTTCGGCGGTTTTGCAGCCAGCAGTATTCGGTAGCATCCAAATTTTTGTCCAGTCTAGCGCTTCGGCTAAACCTTCGTGTCCAGGCGCATGATTTTGTACTCGTCTGACTGCGACAGTCACAATTTGACAACCACTTTCCACTACACTTTGCTGCATTTCTTCGATGCTGCGATATTTACCAGTTCCCGTCATCAAGCGGGAGGTGAAAGTTTTACCAGCGATGACGAGTGATGTGTCAGCAATGGTAGGGGTGGATTGGGAAATCTGCCCGTAGGATAGTGGTGAAGGCGAATGAGTAAGCATAACAGCAGAGGTAGATGATTTATTCTCAAAGCGCGAGTAATGAAAATGCGACAGGAGCGGGTCAGATTTTTGTTCCCAAATCAAATCAGCAATTAATGCTGCTGTTATGGGTGCAAGCAGAATCCCATTACGATAGTGTCCCGTAGCAAAGGTGAGATTTTTACAGGGACTATTTCCCAGGATTGGTAACTCATCGGGGGTAGCAGGACGGAATCCCCACCATAATTCTTCTATGGGATAACTCTGGATTTGAGGATAGAGACGAATAGCTTTTTGTAGTAAAGTTTGAATGCCTGCTGGTGTGTTTTGGGGAGTAAAACCAACATCCTCGACAGTAGCACCAATAATAATTCGCCGATCGCGCCTTGGCACTATGTAAATATCGTGACCAAATAAGACTCGTGTTAGGGGTAATTCCGCGATCGCTTCTGGTACACGCACACTCAACATTTGTCCTTTAGTTGGACGTACAGGTAAGGGAAACAGTTGATTCGTCCAAGCACCTGTAGCTAAAACATAGTGTTCGGCACGCAAAAATCCAGCATTGGTTTGCACACCTGCGACTTGGCCTTGCTGCTGCAAGATGCCTTCTACTGCTGTTGTTTCTTTTAGTTCCACACCTAAAGATTGCGCTGCACCAAGCAGTGCTTTTGCCAAGGTTCGATTGTCTACTTGGGCATCTTCAGGATACCACCAACCACCAGTGACTTCTTCTCCTAAACCTGGCTGATATTGGTGAATAATTTCTTTGTCTAACCAGTAAGCTGTTTGAGAATACACGGAGAGTGGAAAAGATGAGGAGGAATCGCTGCTTCCCTGTCCCCCGTGTCCGCCGTATCCCCGCGTCCTCCTGTCCTCTTCATAGACAGGCGCTAAAATACCACAGGGACAGTAGCCAGTGTTTAAAGCAGTGAGTTGTTCTAATTTGTACGTCCACTCAGGATAAATAGAACGCGATCGCCAACACAATTCTTGCATTGCTTGATTGGAGATGTTTTCTGCATCCGGTGCTAACATCCCAGCAGCAGCATGTGTAGCGGCTGCGTGGAAGTCACGACTAGTCACGATGACTTTCGCGCCACGCAGTTTCAACTCAACGGCGATCGCTAAACCGATGACACCGCCACCAATAATCAAAACATCGTTAGTCATTAGTCAAGAATCCATAGTCAAGAGTCCATAGTCAAGAATAATAGATATCAACAATTGACAGTTGACTATATAACTCCCAGGGTTATTTCATTCTAGATATAAACAGCCCTGAACTAAAATTCTAGGCTGTATAGTTTAAGTCCGTTAAAACGGACTTAATTGCCACTAAACAGTCGGTTAAAACCCACTTTTGCTATACAGCCCAAGTATTGATTCTGAGGCGGGATGGATGAAAATGAAATAGCCCTGATATAACTCCTAACTCATAACTAGTAACCCATAACTGTTAATTGATGATCAGCAATCACTACCACAAAGCACGAATGGGTTCGTTGTTGTTAGTATCATTTGATTGAGTATCGTCTGTGGTGGTTGTATTTGAATTATCTTGAGCAGTTGTTGTTGTGTCAGTCATGGTATCAGTCAATGTGTCATCAGTTGCGTTGTTCTGAGCAACACTGGTTTTGTTGGTTCTGGTGGGAGTTCTACCAGTCGCAGTGCTGTTGACATTGATGTTGGCGGGGAGAACTTTTGATGTTTTGCCTCCTGGGGCTTGAGCAGAATTTTGTCCGCCCATCGGAAAGCTAATCCCCAGTAACGTACCTAGTAAAATTGCCAAACCTCCAGCCATCAAAATGAGTGGTGTCCATCTACCCATATTTTTTCTCCTTTTTAACCTTTTGGTGTCCAGACTACTTGAGAACCTTCTCCCCAGAATCCATCAAATTTAGGATTTACGCACTGTACAAACGAATCATCTTGTGTATCAAGGTAAATACGTTATTTCAGGCTTTTATAAACCCCGTTTGGTGGTTGTGTAGACGCTACGCGGCTTGTCGCTAGACATCGCTTGGTGAGGAATAGAAAAATCAAGTTAGAAGCGCTGAAAATCATACCTGCTATTTTAACTTTTCTGTCAATGGGGAAGTCCTAAAATCTAGTAACTTTGACATTTCCTAAAAGCTGAGTTTGACAAGCTAAACCCAGATTAATTGGCGGAGAATGAGAAGGTCGTGACTACCGCCCTTCTTTACGCCAATTAGCTTCTGCAAATTTACCTTCTACTTGCACTTGCAAAGAAAAACTATCGATTAAGCGACCGTTAATAACCTTAGCACCGTTATTGTAGAGGTCAATACCATTTTGCAGCAAAATTCTCCGCAGATTGGTTATCTTTATTCTATTCTGTAGTCTGAATAATTCCTCATCTTATGAGCGCTAACTCTTTACCTCAACTTTGGGTCTATGACACTACACTTCGAGATGGTACTCAACGTGAAGGGCTATCTGTATCCATAGAAGATAAGTTACGTATTGCTAGAAAACTTGATCAACTCGGTATTCCCTTCATTGAAGGTGGATGGCCTGGTGCTAATCCTAAAGATGTGCAGTTTTTCTGGCAATTGCAGGAAGAACCGCTCAAACAAGCTGAAATTGTGGCTTTTTGTTCAACTCGACGCCCGAACACAAAAGTGGCTTCTGAGCCAATACTACAAGCTATTCTTGCTGCTGACACTCGTTGGGTAACAATTTTTGGTAAGTCTTGGGATTTACATGTTACTGAAGGACTCAAGACGACTTTGACTGAAAATTTGGCGATGATTCGGGATACGATTGAGTATCTACGCACTCAAGGGCGTCGTGTGATCTACGATGCTGAACACTGGTTTGATGGCTATAAGCATAATCGGGATTATGCTTTACAAACATTAGAAACTGCGATCGCATCTGGTGCTGAGTGGTTAGTCTTTTGTGACACAAATGGTGGTACATTACCCCATGAAATTACGCAAATCATTACTGATATAGTTAAAGTTATTCCTAGCGGAACAAAATTAGGTATCCATACTCATAATGATTCGGATACAGCAGTCGCCAACGCCCTGGCCGCAGTCATGACAGGCGCAAGGATGGTACAGGGTACAATCAATGGTTATGGCGAACGTTGTGGTAATGCTAATCTCTGTTCGCTAATTCCTAATTTACAACTCAAGCTAGGGTTTCAATGTATAGAAGAGAACCAAATCTCACAATTGACAGAAACTAGTCGTTTTGTTAGTGAAGTAGTTAATCTTGCTCCGGATGAACATGCACCATTTGTTGGTAGGTCAGCATTTGCTCACAAAGGTGGTATCCATGTATCAGCAGTAGAACGTAATCCCCTCACTTACGAACATATTCAACCACAACAAATTGGCAATTGTCGCCGGATTGTCATTTCCGAACAATCAGGAGTTAGTAATGTTCTAGCAAAAGCCCGCTCGTTTGGGATTGAATTAGATAAAAATGACCCTACAACCCGAAAAATTCTCGAACGGTTGAAAGCTTTGGAGAGTGAAGGATACCAATTTGAAGCAGCAGAGGCGAGTTTTGAATTATTGATGCGCCAAGCTTTAGGAAGTCGGCGGTTATTTTTTGAAATTAGGGGTTTTCAAGTTCACTGCGAGTTAGGACAGGGAGAAGAAAATACTAGCGCTCTAGCTACAGTTAAAGTTGCCGTCAATGGTAAAAATATTTTGGAAGCCGCAGAAGGAAATGGCCCTGTTGCAGCTTTGGATGCAGCCTTACGTAAGGCTTTAGTGAATTTTTATCCTCAAATTGCAGGTTTTGAACTGACAGACTACAAAGTTCGGATTCTCAACGGACATACAGGTACAGCAGCCAAAACCCGTGTCATGGTAGAGTCGGGAAATGGTCATCAACGCTGGACAACAGTAGGAGTTTCCACAAATATTTTGGAGGCTTCCTATCAAGCAGTGGTAGAAGGATTAGAATATGGCTTGTTGGTACATTCACAAGCAGAAGCAGCTGTCAGGGGTTAGTTTATTTAGTTGTCACGGCGGATAATTGAACTTTTGAGGAATTTGAAGCGTAATCCTAAATTTATCCGCGTCAAGACTCAAATCAAGATATCACCTTGAGAATTGCTGACTTGTCTGTCACAAGTCTATTGCTTTAGAAATTGTTATTGTTTTTCATCTGCAAATTGCCAATCTCGTACCACACATAATAAACTCACACACCACACAAAATGATCGGCAATGAATATTTTGTTTGTTGTTTGTTGTTTGTTGCTTGTTGTTTGTTGTTTGTTGTTTGTTGATTATTTCACACAACTACCAACCACCAACTACCAAACACCAACTACCAACAAAAATTAAGAAAAACTTTCCCAGGCTTGAGCAACCACTTGACTAAGCCACTGTCGCTGCTGTTTATCTAGTAGAGTATCCTCAGCTAGCAATTGGGCTGTTAGTTCTTCCAGGGATTGACCTTGATCGCGGACAATTTTTATTACGCCTGCGATCGCAGCAGCAACTAGGGCTTCATCAACTGGCTTTTGCCTTAAGGCAATGATTTCTTGGGGGTTGTCTGGAATGGGATAATTCATGGGGTGAGGTGTAATGAAACAAAGAATGAACAAAAACTTTGACAAAATTTTAAAATTTCTTTATTGAATTTTTATTCAACAAGATAGGGCGGATCATACCGTAAATCACCCTTATTTGGAAACTATCTTAGTACATATTATTAACTGGAGATTTGGCAAAGAATGAAAGAGATACTTTACATAGAAATACCCACACCAGACACATCAGAAGTATGCAAATGGTTACAAATTAACTTTGAACCAGGAATTGGGGAAAAACTGCGGACACCCGATGGTTTCCGCCTGAGAATTATAGGAAATACAGATGATAGCAGAAGTATTCCGGAAAACTTCAGCGAACTTTCGGTTTTTGTTTGGTCAGTACAACGGACTACTTACCTGAAGGTATTCCAGTGGTCAGATCAAGCCTTTCCTCAAGAAAAACAAATTCTCAGAACCCTGACAACTGCCATTAGAAGCCGCTTTCCCCATCAATACCCAGAACCACCAACAATAGATTTATCCCAGCAATCGATTTTTGAAGCACTAGCCCCTTATTATCCCCTGACCGTCAAATATTTTCAAAAAATGCCTAATGGCGAATATGACCTGAAGCGAGTGTACTGGTGGGAGCAACGCTGGCGTCAAGGCGTACGCAATCCCCAAAAGCCGCGTCAGGTGTTGTTTGCTCATCAGAAGGACTGGGGACAAGGGAGAGAGAGACAAGGAGGACAAGGAGGACAAGGGGGACAAGGAGGACAAGGGGGACAAGGAAGAATTTCTCCTTTGTCTTTTCCCGATCACCAATCCTCATTACCCCTTATCCCCAGAGGGGGCCCCACCTTCCCCAATCCCCGATATGACCTGATCTACATTGGCGGTGCGCTTGGTGTTATTCATGCGGCTGTAATGGCAAAATTAGGTTACAAAGTGCTGTTGGTGGAACGGTTAGGTTTTGGGCGCATGAACCGGGAATGGAATATTTCTCGTGATGAAATTCAAAGCTTGATTAATTTAGGTTTGCTGACATCCAGCGAAGTACAATCTATCATTGCCCGTGAGTATCAAGACGGATTTAATAAATTTTTTGATGCTTATGTTCCCAAATCGTTAAAAGCACCAATTTTGCACACTCCCACAGTCCTAAATTTGGGCTTAGATTCTGAGAAATTGCTGCAACTATGTGGACAAAAGCTGGTAGCGGCTGGTGGTGAAATCTGGGATGAAACAGAGTTTATCAAAGCGGATATTTATACATTAGAAGTTGTTGTTACAGTTAAAGACTTAAGCAATCAAATAGACAAGCAAGCAAGCGGAAGAGTGCTATTAGATGCGATGGGGACAGCATCACCGATCGCTTGGCAATTAAATGGCTATCGTGCTTTTGACAGTGTTTGTCCGACGGTAGGAGCTGTGATTGAGCGGGGATTTGAGCCTGGAGTATGGGATTCTAAGTATGGGGACGTGCTTAATAGTCATGGCGATATTTCGCGAGGGAGACAGTTAATTTGGGAATTATTTCCCGGTACAGACGAGGAACTAGCAATTTATTTATTTCATTACCACGAAGTTAATCCCCAAAATCCCGGTTCCTTACTGGAAATGTATGAGGACTTTTTCACAATTTTGCCAGAGTATCGGCGCTGCGATATGGACAAGCTAGTCTGGAAAAAGCCAACCTTTGGTTATATACCAGGGCATTTTAGTGTGGGGAGTAGCGATCGCACCATAGCATTTGATCGATTAATAGCTATTGGTGATGCTGCATCTCTCCAGTCACCCTTAGTTTTCACAGGATTTGGTTCTTTGGTTCGGAACCTAGAACGCCTCACCACTCTTTTAGATATCGCCCTCAAACATGATTTACTTTCTTCTCGACACTTAAACCGAATTCGTGCTTTTCAAAATAATATTGCTGTGACTTGGATGTTCTCCAAAGGGATGATGGTTCCTACTGGTAAATTTTTACCACCAGAGCGTATAAACACTATGCTGAATAACTTCTTTGGTCTTTTGGTGGATGAACCCCTAGAAGTAGCAGATGATTTTATCAAAGATAGATTCAATTTGCTTACTTTTAATCGGTTAGCACTAAAAGCAGCAAAGAAAAATCCAGCATTACTACTGTGGATTTGGGAATTAGCTGGTGCTAAAGATTTATGGCGTTGGTTAGGGAACTATTTTGACTTTCTTCGTCATAGCCTCATCAGTGCTTTACTGAGTGGATGGCTACCAATTTTTCTACACCGCTATGGTCAATGGCTGGAAAACCGCTCTCCAGAATTGTGGTTACAGCTATCAGCTATCAGCTATGCGTTAACGACAGGTAAAGGAAAACCGAAAGTCCAGACTCAAGAATCCAGAGTTCAGACTCAAGAGTCCATAGTCCATAGTCCATAGTCCAAGCTGGGTAATGCGAGGTTCGTAGTGAGGACTTTAGTCCTCTATGAGCGCTTTACGCACAGCGTGAGCGCAGGGTAGCGCTCACTACGAACCCATCATAGTTCGTGTGGTCGAGTACTAGAGTCCAATCTTTTTACCATTGACCATTGACTACTTATTAGAACGAAATGATGGTAATTCTACGGAAGATAAAGATTTTCGCCCTTTAGGTGGTCGTTCCGGATAAACCACAGGTGAGGGCGATTTGTCAGACTCATCAGAGCCTGGTAATAAATGGGTTAAAGGTGATATATCTAGCCATAAATCCTCATTTCCCTCAGTATCTGTGTCAGCACTGGGTGAAATGACAATTATTGGTTCTTCTGTATCTTCTGTATTCTCTGTATTCTCTGTATCTTCTGTATCCTCAACCGGAGTAGCTACTGTTTCCCAAATGGGTGTCACAGTTTGATCATCATTTTTTGCTTCTTCCATATGTTCTGGATCATTCTCAACTAATAGTGGTGGTGATACAGATGTAGTTTGGGCAGCAAAAAACAATTGAATTAAGTTATCGACTTGCTCATCTAAGCTTAACGAGTCTGAAGATGAAATTGTTTGTGCTAAAGTTTGATCATCAATTTCTGGTTCTAGCTCGATAGTTGTTTGCTCTGAAGTCAGTGTGCTTTCTTGAGATAGATTATTAGCAGTCGATGATTGGCTAGAGGTGGAGTTATCCCATGGATGTGGGTTTGAGCAAGAAGATTCTACCCAGAAATGATCTGTATCTTCTGTGGAAGAATCAGCTTCTGCTGACCAAGGTTGAATTGGTTGCTGGTTGGGAAGTAAAGAATGAGTTCGCTGATAATTTCTAGCTTTTCTATTACCTACATTGTTGATACTCGCATCAGTATCTGTAGAATCATAGCTAGGAACTGGTGTTTCCAGACATTTTTCTAGAGCTGCTTTAAATTGTAAGGTTTGGCGTTGTTGTCGCATTAAGCGAGTACGTAATTCTCGACAGGAATTTTCTGATTGCAGTAACTGGTGGGACTGTTCGTTATATTTAGTTTGAAGTAAGGTACATTCTCGCTCCAGTAGGGCAAGACGTTGTTGGTTAATTTCTAACTGTGATTTATAGTTCTCTATAACAGTTTCTTGAGTTTGCACTGTTTGTAGTGCAGTTTCCGACTGTTGATATAGGGATTTTATCTGTTCTTGAGCAGCATTTAGCTCTTGAGTCTGTTGGTTAAGCATAGACTCTGCAACAGCAGAACGCTTTTGCTGCCATTGCACAGCCCCTTCCGACTCAGACAAAGCAGTTTTTAAACCTTCTACTTGTTCATATAAATTATTATTGGCAGAACGCAATTCTTCATTTAATGCCAACAGTTGCTTAAATTCAGAGTCAACTAGTGCTTCTTTTTCTTTTTCAGGCTCCGCAACCCAATCTAGCTCAGGTTTTAACTCCTCTAGTTGCTGCTGATTTAACTCTAATACGTATTCAGAATTACTCGTTTCCTCTATATTTTGTTGATTCGTTTCTGTCATTGAGTCTTGACAAGATGCATCTTCCTGATACTCCTGATCTTCTTGCGCTGAGGCTAACAATGGCAATTGCGAAATTGTTCTGTTTTCGAGAGGTAAAACAGAATAAAAAGGACAACTTGCTTGTTGCGGTTGTGGCGCACTAGCAGGATTTTGGGGTTCATTAAAAGTCCCGTTATTTGGGGTGTCTGCTTCATTCATTACTTTTCACCCACTAGCTTAAACTTATTGATTGGTGACTGCGATCGCATTATGTATCAATGCTGTCTTATCAAAATCTACTCCATTCGGCAAGTTTGTCAACAATTAGGTGTGTGAGGCTGACGCCCCGAAGGGGCTTGGTCACCTACCCAAATAGAGTCATTTGTGATTATTTTGATCACTTTTTGCTACCCTACAGGGCGAAGTTGCTCAAAAATTAACAACCAATAAAAATTTCCCCACACTCCTACACTCCCACACCTCAATCAAGGCAACCAACGAGGAAAAAATCCTGTTAATGGGAGTTGTTCTGGTTTAAGGTCTGCATTCTCCTGAGCATCGGCTATTGGTAATAATGGCATTAACCACAGGTTGCTAGTGGCGATCGCCTCTCCATCATCAGTTGTCAACAAAGGTGCATTGAGTGGTGGGTTCGGATTTGTTTGTATTTGGTCAAATAATAAACCCAAACCATCAGGAGATAAACTCATTTGTACGTTTCGTTGATCGGGGGGTAGCACCAATAATGGTTTCTGTTCCCCTGTTTTAAGATCAATGGCAATTAAATATGGTTGTTCTTGATAATATTCTCCAGGTAATAGCTGTGTTAGCAAGCAGTAGAGCGTTGGGGACGCAGTATCAAATTGACAATTAACTATCGAACCTGTGGTGGATAGGAGTTTTTTCTGAACGCCCTGGTTGGTGACTAAAAACAAGTCCCGTGTATAGTTTGTATTAAACTTAACCATTGCTGCTTCCGAACCATCCACAGAAAAAGCTTGTACCAAGCCAAATTGTGGGAAAAAATCCAGGGGTTTAGTACCATCTTTTTGTAGAGGCAAAATAGCTGTTCCTTGCCCTTGAGCAAGCGCTACAGCTTTACTATCCGGTGTAATCATAAAATCTCCCCCCGGTTGACTTTGCAAGCGTTGAGGAGGTATTTGTTGACCAGAACTATCATTGTTAACTGGCATAAACCACAGCCCAAAGTCGCCAGGATTGTCTTTTTTCCCTCTTTGGACAACAATGGTTTCTCCATCAGGTGAGACATCAAATTTCAAGTTTTGATATTCTTTGTTGTCTAAAAGCAAGTCTACTTTAGCTGCGGCTTCTGCTGTTTTTTCATAAGGTGCATTAAAACCGGTTGTAACTGTATACAATTGCGCTGATAGTAAGTCTTGACTTTTCGCGGGACGAGCGGCAAATAAGATTTTCCGCCCATCTGGAAATGGCTTAAAGTCGGTAACTATGAGGTCTTTGGGAGTAAGTATCTTTTTTTGTTCTTGAGTTAAGTTGTAAAGAATTAAGCTTCCTTGGTCTTCATTGCTAGCGCCGATATAAATAATTACGCGATCGCGTGTGCTAAATGTTGTTTGAAATGGTTGTATGAGTTTATTAGTTTTTTCTTGGCTAGCGAATTTATCTTTTGCACCTTCCAATTTCACTTTGTAAGTTGTTCCATAGGGTGCTGGTGTGATGAAACTATAGCCCATGCGTCGCCCCGCCCAACTGAATGTACCTGCTAAAGGAGGCTCTATCTTCAAATTTTCCTCTACGCTTTTCGTATCCATAGGACGGCTAAAGCTGAGAATAAAGGCTTTGTATTCTGCTCCAATTTTTTGATTTTGGGTACTGAAATTAGTCCTAGATATATCTTTTTCCTCATTTTGTAAGTGTTTCCAAGTAAATTCTCGGACGCGAACTCTGACTACATCACCTTGGGATATAATTATCCCAATTATCAAAATGAGCAGTAACATTAATGCGATCGCAATGCGATCTAAAGGTTGGAAAGAAAATTTTTTTGTAGTCATTTGTAATTTGTTGATTCATAGTAGCTAGTAGACATTTTTTCACCACTAACCACTAACCACTAACCACTAACCACTAACCACTAACCACTAACCACTAACTAATAACTAATAACTAATAACTATAGGGATTTTTGGGTTGAGGAATTTTTTTCAAGGAACTGGCTGCAATGGTAAGTTGACGTTTGTCTGCTATTGTTTCAGTGGTCATTTCTCCCTCTACTTCTAACCAGGTATCGGCTGGGTATTGATCGCGAGTTTCTTTTAATTTGACTGGTAATCCTACAGGATAAGCATCGGCGGCGCAGCAAGTCAAAACAAAACGCGCTAAAAAGATATATTCTTCTTTTGGCAGGTCTGGCGGATGGATAACAAATCCCTGTACCTTGACTTTATTACCTTGATATCTATCTGGTTCTGGATAGACGTTCAGTATACGTACCCAGTCTACGAGCGATCGCTCTTCAGGAGCAACAGAGGCGCGAAATGCTTGTGGTTTGACTCGCGTAGAACCTAATAATTCACTTAAATCTCGTTGTAGTGCTTTGTCACTAGCAAAGACTTGTGGTGTAAAGGTCAATCCCAAAATAGCTGCTACTAACAATAAAACACTACCCCATCCAGGCGGAAATAAACTGATGTGTTGCATGTTACCAGCCATTTCATGACGACGCCGTTGCAAAAGTTCTTTGGCTTTGAAAAAACCGATAATTAACAAGCAGAATGCAGCCGCTACTACTAATCCAAAATAATTCGGATGAATTAACAAATTAAGCTTGTCATTCAACCAATATTTCAACAGCAAAATTCCCCAAGCTGTAATTGCTACTACATCAAGCCAGGGGAGTAATTTCTTTTGAATTCTATTTCTACGGTTTGGGTTTTTAGTCATTGCTGATTATTAAAGAAAATGCAAATTAATGATCAGGGTGAACAAAAAAGTTAATAATGCAGCTAAACCAAATAGGTAAAAGATCGCTCTAGGTTTTAATATTGTTAACATCAAACCTATACCTTTAAGGTCAACCATTGGCCCAAATACCAAAAATGCCAATAAGGAACCACTGGTAAAAGCAGAGGCAAAAGACAGAGCAAAAAAAGAATCAACAGTGGAACAAATTGACACTACCGTTGCAAGTAACAACATGGTGGTAATTGAACTAATTGGGCCTGAACCCAAGCTGAGAATTAATTCGCGAGGAGCCAGAACTTGAATAGTAGCTGCGATCGCGCTACCGATCACTAATATTGCTCCCAATTCCCGCAGTTCCTGTACGGTGTTTTCTAATACTAATTGCAGCTTTGCTCCTAAGGGTTTATTCTGAGGTGAAGTTGTGATTGTAGCTTCCGCAGCAGCTTCTAAGCTCGTAGTTTGCCCTGCTCCTAACAAAAACGTTCCAGACTGTAATAAAGTGGGTACATTTGCTTGCTGCTGTGCTTGGGAAACTTTAAGGCGGCCTTTTGTGTCTTGAATTGAGGGTGGGTTAAATTTCAAGTAACGAGCGATCGTAGGTTGAACTATGGGAGTTAAATCTTCTTGAAAGCTAAACACAAAGCCAATAATAGTAGCGATTAAGAGGGAAAATACTACTCGTAATACTACTATTTCTGGCTGATCGCGAAATGCTGTCCAAGTTGCCCAAATTACAATCGGATTAATAGTTGGTGCGGCGAGCAAAAAGCCAATTGCTACTGATGTAGGTACTCCCTGCATCAACAAGCGCCGTGCTACTGGCACATTACCACACTCGCAGACCGGAAACAAAAACCCGACCATACTACCGACTAAAGCACCTAATAGGGGATTTTTGGGCATTCTCTCTACCAATTTGCGCTCATCTACAAAAAATAGCAGCAAACTGGAGAAAAATACTCCCAACAGCAAAAAAGGCATCGCCTCGACTAGCAGACTCAAAAATAGAGTAAAACCATTGTTAAGTTGATTCATGGGTGTCGCTGTCAAAAGCGGTTTCTAATTATAAGCTTCTGCCACGTCATTTTATCGAAATGCAGATCAAAAACTGGTAAAGACTATATAAGCGTTCATCAAACATTCAATTGACAATTAATTTGTATGATTGCTTTTGAAAGCTTGCAAACCATTACTAGTGACAGATAACTATTTCGATTTGAGTTTGTCTATAGGTAATGAATCTTATTCCTAGATAGCTGAACTTCAAAAATAGTTCCAATTCTAGAATTTCATTACTTACCAGCACAATAATTGATCACATTTTTTTATAATTACGTTAAGTTTGCTTGATATGATGCTATATTCTATGCCTTTTTATCAAGTGTTCATAGTTTATTTAAGATAGCAAATCTTAAGTTAAACTTTCTGGATCTATACCCAACCCTTTTAGTCGTTCTGCTAGTATTTGCACTCGTTGTTCTGCTTCTAGACGGCGTTGTTCTGATTCTTGAATACGTTCTTCTGGTGTCAGCAATCTTTGCCCTTGTTCGTTATACCAATACAACCACTCCCGTGTGATACCTTGATAAGTTCCCCGTTCTCTACCAATTCCCAAACCAATTTCCCTTAGCCAAACTGGGTTTCCTGGCTGTAAAACATATTCGCCATTCACTAAGCAATACACTTCTAGAGGTGGTTTCTTCCGACGACGGGGATTGTAGACCACATAGTATAAAATTTCTAATTCTGCGTAGAATTCTTTTTTAGTAGTGTACTCACCCCGATACTTCTGAGAAACAACTTCCAAAACTAAAACAGGTACTTTTTTTTCTTCCCACAGCACATAACTCAAGCGCAAATCTTCATCAATGAAGCGCTGAACTCCCAAACTAAGGAACCCATCAGGGACAATAGCAGGTTGGTTAGGGTCATAATAAATCCCCATATCAACCCCAAAGAACCAATCCCAACGATCTAAGTAGGTGGGCAGGAAAATTTATAACTATGTAACGAAAACTTAACCATAGGTATTAGAGTTAAATTTAATACGTCGTGTACTGTAGTTGCCTTTTTCTCCCCTAGCTTTAACGCCATCAATCACGGCGTAAGCCAGGTCTAACTCATCATCAAATATTTGCCCACATAGTTCGTCTTTTTTCAGGTGCTGCCACTCCAATTCAATTGGGTTCATCTGGGAGCAGTATGCGGGTAAGAAAAAGATGTACAAACCCATGTCTTCCCACTTTGACCATAGCTTTTGCACTTCTTTACATCGGTGTATCGGTCCGTTATCCTGTACAATCACTCTGATACGTCCAGTCTTTTGAGCTTCAGTCGCTTCAAGCTCCATCATTTGAATGTAAGATTTACGACCAACACCACCAATAATCAGACCGTAAACAAAGCTGATTAAAGGTTGAAGAAACCCGATAATACTTAATCTCCGACCACGACGCTTAGTTTGTTCTAAGTGTTTTTGCTCCCCTCTGAAGTAATAGGTGTAACCTGGTTCACTCCACGCACAAAACCCTGATTCATCTAGATACTTTAGGTCTATTTCTCCCGCAGCAGCAGATAATTCCAACATATCTAGGTCTGCTTGTTTCTTCCCTCGTACTACGGGGTCTTGTTTTCCTTTGTGGCTCTTCTTAGCACGTTTCCAATTGATCCCCTTTTTTTGAGCACCCGTCTTAATCTGTCGGGACTCAATTTAATTTGGCGATCGCCTTCTAATTTCTGCGCTAGTTGAAGACTGTTGTATGTACGTGGTTCTTTTTTGAGGCATTCTTCCAAAAACACAATGTCCTGTTCCTTCCACTTTGGTTTTCCCCCTCGACCTGGTAATTCCCAAAGTCCTTCTAGACCCAGTTTTTGCCATTTATGTAAAACTTCTCTGACTGTTTGTGCAGTCCAGTTAAAGTGAGCAGCTATTTTCTCAACGTACCAACCATGTGCGTTTAATCTGATTACCTCTGCTCGGTCTAGTACTTTCTGTGGGACATCCGCAGTTCTCAGGTTTAACAGGGTTAGGTCTTGCTCACGCGTGAGGAATACCCTTAAACGAGCGCCCATATCATTCATCACCTCGGTAGGTAGATTCTCCGTATTTACTTATCTTAACATAGTTGGGTTTTTTCCCGCCCACCTACTTAACCACAGCAAAGCCAGTATTGCTTTTAATAAGCCAGGAATTAAATCTTGTAGTTCGTTATCCACAGGTGTGTCGTCAGAATCGGGTAATTCCTCAGAAGAGGGTAAGCAGTTTAGGGGATTGTAGTCTAACATGGGAGATTTGCAGAATTAAGATTCTACTATAGATTGTAGAGAAAGATTCCAATTGATTTGAACTGAGTCGCGATCGCACAATGTCTATGAATGAAGTGAGCTTTAAAAAAAATACCCACACCGGAATCAGAGTGGGCAATACTACTTAAACTTAGAAAAAAAATATTGTAAAAGTTACCTGTAAAAATCAGCGAATGGAGTTGGATAAAATCAAAATTGCCATTCGTGGTTCGGATCGTTTAATGCAGCGCGAACAGATGTTAAATTGGCAAGGTCTTTGAATCTGACTTTTCACGGGAAGTCCTCAACCAACGAAACAACGTCACTTTTTCCACAGGTTTATTACCAATAACTATAAATTAATGAGAATAGCTCACGGAAAAAGCAGGAGTTGAGGAAAGGCTTAAATGACCTTTTCAACATGGCGTGAAAAGTCAGGGTCTTTGAATGGGCTTGATTTAGCTATTTCTATAATTGAATTCAAAGCAAGAGCTAGTTGATTATTATTACCGGATGCGATCGCACTATCAACTACAGCAAATAAAGCCCGAAAGTTTTCGGCACGTTCATCAAACGAGCGATCAAGGTACGCCATCAGCAGTTCTCGCTGGGCGTTAATTCTGGTGATTGTTTCTTTCTCCCAAGCTTCAATTTCGCGCCGCTTAGTCTGTTCTTGTTCTGCAATCTTTAGGTAATCGGTGTAAGCTGTAACCATTTGCTGAACGCATTCAGCAGGATTTACAAATTCCTTGAGGATAAATTTCTCGACAAACATCCTTAATTGCCTCCCAGAGTACGATATTTAGCTTGAATAGTAGCAGTAGCAGGATTGATCTGTCCTTCACTATCCAAAACAGGAGTTTTCATAATTTCTGCAAGCGCCTTAACTAGAAGCCCTACCTGTTGAAACTTACTAGCATCTCTGTTTTTGTCAAATGATGGCAGGAATTCAAGTTCATTCAAACCTAAAACAGCAAGGTTGTTGAGAGATTCCAGTAGATTTCTCAACTCAGTAATTCGCCGTTTCACTTGTTGCATGAAGTCTTTTGTAGCATCAATTTTAGTAATTGCTGTGTTAACTTCTGCTTCGTACTCTCGCGCTTTTGTTAAAGCTTTTTCACCCTCACCAGCAAGTACAAAACCACCTATTAATACGGCTGGTCCAACAGTAATACCACCTAATACAAGAGAGCCAAGAGCCATACCGCCACCACCAGCAGCTAGTGAACCACCACCTAACCATGCTAAAGTCGCATTCCATGCTGCGGCACCGCTAAGGCTTCCTATAAATGTTCCCGTACTAGCTACTCCGACAGAGGTAGCAAGACCCATTGCACCCCCGTTCAACCTTCATTCTTCATGCGCTCTGGAGTTCGGATGAGCCTGTTTGGAGATGTCTATTCGCTGCAACGAGCGTCGCTACAACTTTACAAAGGGAACAGACCCTCAAACACAGAAAATAGTACCTTTATTTAATCCCCGTCAGCAGCTGTGGTCTGAGCATTTTATCTGGACAGTAGACGGTTTGGATATTATTGGAAATACTCCCGTAGGTCGTGCTACGTGCGATCGCTTGGACATAAATGATGAAAGCCATGACCAGGGAGCAATTCGAGATGCTCGTAGGTTTTGGGTGCAAGCTGGTTGGCATATCCACCTGCGGACGATCCTTGTCAATCAGCTTGAATACATTTCGACTGTTGTGAATTAACACAAAAAAAGGCAGGTACAAAACCCGCCCCTAAATCATCACTAAAGGTAAAAAACTTTATTTGTTTTACTTTACTTAATCTCCGGCGCACTTAATGATACTTCCGGTGCTATTTGCTGTGCTAAGGTCGGTACTGCATCACGCAATCTTTCAGTTAGCTGTACTGTTGTCGCATCGTAAACCTGAGTCAAAATTTTAGGATACAAACCAATGCCAATTATTGGTACTAACAAACAAGCGACAATAAAGATTTCACGGGGTTCGGCATCAATGAGTTTTTGTTGAGAAACTAACTCTTTATTCTCCTCGCCGTAGAAAATTTCCCGCAGCATGGACAGCAGATAAATCGGCGTTAAGATCACACCAACTGCCATCAAGAACACCACAATGATTTTGAAAGTAGAGCTATAGGCGTCGCTAGTCGCAAAGCCGACAAAAATCATTAATTCTGCTACGAAACCACTCATTCCTGGTAATGCTAAAGACGCCAAAGAACAAGTCGTCCACATAGCGAAAATTTTACCCATTTTCTTACCGACACCGCCCATTTCATCCAACATCAGGGTGTGTGTGCGGTCGTAAGTCGCTCCTACTAGGAAGAATAAACTTGCCCCAATCAACCCGTGGGAAACCATTTGCAACATTGCCCCATTCAAACCTAAATCTGTGAAGGAAGCAATACCAATGAGAACAAAGCCCATATGGGAAATTGAAGAGTAGGCAATTTTCCGCTTGAGGTTGCGCTGGGCAAATGATGTTAAAGCGGCGTAGATAATATTAACTACCCCCAAAATTACCAATACAGGCGCAAAATAAGCATGGGCATCAGGAAGCATCTGGGCATTCATGCGAATCAAGGCATAACCGCCCATTTTCAACAAAATCCCAGCCAGCAACATATGCACCGGGGCTGTAGCTTCACCGTGGGCATCTGGTAGCCAGGTGTGGAGTGGGAAGATGGGCAATTTGACAGCGTAGGCAATCAAGAAAGCAGCATACAGCCATAATTGTAAATTCAGGGCGATATTTTTTGCCGCAAGCGATCGCATATCAAAGGTGACTGTATCGCCGTAAAATGCCATTGCTAAAGCAGCGACCAAAATAAACAGCGAACCGCCCGCAGTATACAAAATAAATTTTGTTGCTGCATATTGGCGCTTTTTACCGCCCCAAATTGCCAGCAGTAGGTAAACCGGAATTAATTCCAACTCCCACACCAGGAAAAACAACAGCATATCCTGGACGGCGAATACAGCAATCTGTCCACCGTACATTGCTAGCAGTAGAAAATAAAAGAGTTTTGGCTTTAGTGTCACAGGCCAAGCTGCTAAAGCTGCCAAAGTGGTAATGAATCCAGTCAAAATAATTAGAGGCATAGACAAACCATCTGCCCCTACTGACCAATTCAAATCCAGTTGTGAAACCCAAGGATAACTCTCAAACAATTGTAAATTGGGGTTAGAGAAGTCATACCCAATGTAAAAAGCAGTAACAATTAGTGCAAAATCTATCAGCCCAACGATTAGGGCATACCAACGTACTGTTTTGCCGTCTTTGTCTGGCAAGACAGGGATTAGCAGCGATGCTGCTATAGGTAATAGGATGATTGTAGTCAGCCAGGGAAAATTAGCTGTATTCATGAAGTCGCTCTTAAGGTTCGGCTATCTGCTACTAGCTATTAACTAGCAGTTTTTTCGTGATTTGGTTGTTATTTGTTAGGTTGATTTAACAAAAACCAAAAAATATGAAGGCAGGTGAACCGCTTGTCCTGCCTTCATCTAAAATAATCAGTTACTCAGTCATCAGTTATCAGTTTGCACTGAAGGCAATGGTTGTAGATTTAATTTGCCACCATCAGGCTGTTTACTCTTACTGATTACTTACTCTTAAGTGACACCAAAAACAATCACTAAGCCCAATACGGCGGCAAACACAATCAACGCGTAGAATTGAGCACGACCGTTTTCTATGTATTTTAAACCTTCGCCACTCACGAGGGTGAAAAAGCCTGTGAGGTTAACAGCACCATCAACAACGCGGAAATCAACTTCCATGACTTGTCTAGCTAACCGACGCAAGCCCAGGACAAAGACTTGGTGGTAAATGTCATCGAAGTACCACTTGTTGAGGGACAGGTTGTAAAGTGGTTTGATTTTGGCAGCGATCGCCACCGGATTGATTTTACCCCACAAATACATCAAGGAGGCGATGGTAATGCCGATCAGGGAAATTGCCACCGAAAGACCCGCCATAATGTAAAACTCATGCAGGTCAACCTCAGCTGCTTTAGCTATCACTTCTTCAAGGGTTTCGTTGGGAGAGTAAATAAACTCCTCAAAGTAGTTAGCAAAAGGTGTCCCCACCAAACCAATGAGTATCGAAGGAACTGCCAATAATACCAAAGGCAGGGTCATTGTCCAGGGTGACTCGTGAGGATATTCACTGTGTCCGTGACCATGATCATGGTCGTTGTGGTGTTCGGCTTGGGCTTCTAGCTCTCCTTTGGTCATTGCACCGGGGCCAAAAGCAGGAGTTCTTTCAAAGCCCGTAACTATACCCATGCCAATAGGAGATTTGAGTTTTTCCCATAACTGGGTTTTATTGCCCCGGAATTGACCTTCAAAGGTGGTGAAATACATCCGGAACATGTAAAAGGCGGTAATTCCTGCTGTTAGCCAGCCAACACCCCACAGCACCGGGTTCGAGGCAAACGCTGCACCGAGGATTTCATCTTTTGACCAGAAACCAGCAAAGGGCGGAATCCCAGAAATTGCTACACAACCAATGAAAAAGGTAATTGCTGTAATTGGCATGTATTTCCGCAGTCCACCCATCAAGCGCATATCCTGCGCCAAGTTGGGGTCGTGACCGACAACTGCTTCCATGCCGTGAATTACCGAACCAGAACCTAAAAACAACATCGCCTTAAAGTAGGCGTGGGTCATCAGGTGGAAAAGTCCTGCGCTGTATGCGCCTACTCCCATAGCCATTACCATGTAACCAAGTTGGGAAATGGTGGAGTAAGCCAAGCCCTTTTTGATGTCGTTTTGGGTAATAGCAATGCTTGCCCCTAAAAAGGCGGTAAATGCCCCAGTGTAGGCAATTGTGTCCATTGCTGCTGGAACATGTTCAAATACGGGATACATCCGGGCAATCAGGAAAACGCCTGCTGCCACCATTGTTGCCGCATGGATTAAGGCAGAAATGGGTGTCGGCCCTTCCATGGCATCGGGTAGCCAGACATGGAGGGGAAATTGAGCAGATTTAGCTACCGGGCCTAAGAAGACCAAAATTGCCAACAGGGCTGCCAGTATATTGCTCAGAGAACCTGTGTGGACGAGTTCGGTTAGGCGATCGCCCATTATCTGAAAATCAAAGCTTCCTGTTGCCCAGAAAAGCCCTAAAATGCCCAACAACAAACCAAAGTCACCAACACGGTTAGCGACAAAAGCTTTTTGGGCTGCGTCTGCTGCTGATTTGCGATCGTACCAGAAGCCGACCAGCAAGTAGGAACACATCCCTACCAGTTCCCAGAAGATATAAATCTGCACCAAATTGGGGCTGACTACCAGACCCAACATTGACGAGCCAAACAAGCTGAGATAGGTATAAAACCTGACATAGCCAGGATCGTGGGCCATGTAGCCATCAGTGTAAACCATGACCAGGAAGGCTACCGTCGTCACAATCACCAGCATTAATGCTGTCAAGTGGTCAATTGTGTAGCCCATACTCAGATGAAAATTGCCCGCCGCAGCCCATTCTAGGGTGCGCTTATAAGGGGCGTGTCCTTGTAGTTGGCTCCACAATATGGCAAACGACAGCCCCATAGCCGCTCCCATTAAGGAAATAATAAATGCGGCATTGAGCTGTCGTAGGCGGTTAGTCACCTGATTTAAAGAAATTAATCCCAGCCCTACCAGCATTGCTCCCAGGAGGGGCAATACCGGGATTAGCCAGGCATATTGATAGATTACTTCCATCACTGACGCCTACTTTTAGAATTCTTCATGAGCAAGGATGAAGGCTTAAGGATTAAGGATGAAAGAATGCATTAGTTGCAAATGGCTGTTGAGAGTGTCAACAAAGAGGAACTTTCACACCTTATGTTATGGCGAAGTCTTGTCTCTTGGGAACAGTACAAGTCTCGACATAACTCAGCAATCAAACATTTTTTCATACTTCAACCTACCTGCGGGAAGACGCCTTAATGGGCGTCTACATACTTCAGCCTTGAGTTGACTAACTTATCGGATCTGTTAATAATTGTGACACACACCCTCTAGGATAAAATACCCCATCTGATACTGATTAGGTGGGGTAATTAAATATAGTTTTAGATTTTGTTATTGGTAATTGGTCATTTGTCAATCGTCCTTGGTGTGACAACCCTTGATCGGGTAGAGCGCGGGGCTGCTGCTGAAAAAGCTCAATCCAATAACTAATGACCAATTACCAATGGCCATTACGCTGAACGGCATCCTAAATCAGCTGTTGTGGGAGTATTGTAAACACGGGAAGACTTGTCGTAGCTGAGTTTAATTTCTTCCAATGCTTGCAGCAAATCTTCACGACTACGAAAACCTTCCAAACGTCTTCTGACAATGCCGTTTTCGATCAAAAGTAAAGTTGGTAGTGACTTGAGCCGATATTTGGTTGACAATTTAAAATTGTCATCGGCATTCACATTGACTAATTTGATTTGCTCGTTGCATTGATCTTTAAATTGCAACAGTAATGGGTGTATGATGCGGCACAAACCACACCAAGGAGCTTCAAAATTTACTAAAACAGGAATAGGGGATTCTAAAACTTCTTGAGTAAATGTCCGCTCACTGACCGACAACACCATGATGCCTCTAATACTATAGGGTTTTTATATCCAACTTGCTATCAGCACAAGTGTAACGTAAGCTACTAAATGCTGATAGATGCTCTGGTAGGCATAACAGAAGGTATGCAAACTTTCCAGCTTTTACCTTGGTAATTTTGCCGTTGACAAAAAAGCCAGCACGGCAATAACACACAGTGGCATTTGGGGAATTTGAACTCCAATTTTATGCCTCTGTTGAGGAGGGAAATTAGATATTCGGTATCATTTACTCCCAATGATGACAATTGACCAGCAACTACTAGGACAAAATCTCAAATTGATTTGACCTAACCCCTCCACTGAACAGCTGTTTCCATTGATCGTACATTGATTTGGTAATCTACAGATGAGAATCTAGTCTCATCTGCCGTCTAGCTCGTGCTGTTGTGAATTGGGTTTTAGTCTAGGCTACCATTGTACCTTACTAGTTGCCACCAATAAAAGGGGATGAGACCACCACAATAGCAGCACAAACACAGCTACTCCAATATAAGCAGGACGAAGGAATTCTTGCCACCGTAGAGATTGACGTCCATCTAAAATAGCTGCAAAAGGAATGATGCTCGTACGCTGCTTAACTGCGGTAAAAGCGTCGCCATAACGCCAACCAAGACGGCGATCGCCATGCCATACCCCAAAGATGTGATGCAAAATCAAGCCCAAAGAAGTGACAAAGGTAAAAGTCGTACCCAACCACAAAGTATGGGCAATACACCAAATAACCTGTCCAACCATTTGGGGATGGCGAGTAATACGAATAATTCCTGTTTCGTAGAGGTGGACTTGGGGCTTTTGAATGGCAGCAATTTCTAGTAGATTGAAAGTAGCAGGATACAAAAAGAAAAAAGAAATTGCCGATAGCACCCAAACCAATGGTTTTACCCAGGTTAGATATTGGACTTGCCAAATTTGCAAACCATCATACCGATGGTTAAAAAAGTAAACAATCAAAATAACAGCTAAAGGTATACTAACTAACGCAAAGATAATCCGGTAAACTCGTGGGCCAATATATTTTTCTGCCCAAGGTCGCAAGGCGGCTCCGCCGCTATGGGCAATTGCAAAACTAAATTGTAGTCCCAACATTATAAAATGACTGGGGGTTAACCACGATGGCAGCATCATAATACACAAGTGAAGTAATTTAAAGAAAACTCAATTCAGTACAATCAATACCACAAAGTATTCAAAGGAGGACTTTAGTCAAGATGTTGTGTTACTGTCTGTTTCGGATAAATCCTCCGATTTTAATATGCAACAAATTATGCCCAGTCAGAATACTATGAATCGCTGGTTTTTTGCTAATGCTGCTCCTTTCTTGTTTGTGGGTTGAGCCTATATGTCTGACCTTCCATTCACATTAGATCAGTTACGGATTCTGAAAGCGATCGCCCAAGAAGGAAGCTTCAAGCGAGCCGCCGACAGTCTTTACGTTTCCCAACCAGCCGTCAGTTTGCAAGTGCAAAATTTAGAACGGCAATTAGATGTTCCCTTGTTTGATCGTGGAGGACGTCGTGCTCAGTTAACTGAAGCAGGACATTTGCTCCTGAGCTATGGAGAAAAAATTATCAGTCTTTGTCAGGAAACCTGTCGCGCTATTGAGGATTTACAAAATCTCCAAGGCGGTACATTAATTGTCGGTGCTTCTCAAACCACCGGCACTTATCTTTTACCTCGGATGATTGGGTTGTTCCGACAAAAATATCCTGACGTGGCGGTGCAATTACATGTCCACTCTACCCGCCGTACTGCTTGGAGTGTAGTGAATGGACAAGTTGATTTGGCTATTATTGGTGGTGAAATTCCTGGAGAATTAGGGGAATCTTTAGAGATTATTCCTTACTCAGATGATGAATTGGCGCTGATTTTACCTGTATTCCATCCCTTTAGTAAACTTGCAACCATCCAAAAAGAAGACCTATATAAATTACAATTCATTGCCCTTGATTCTCAATCAACAATCCGCAAAGTCATAGACCAAGTGTTAGCACGTCATGATATTGATACACGGCGTTTAAAAGTGGAAATGGAACTCAATTCTATAGAAGCAATTAAAAATGCTGTGCAATCTGGTTTAGGAGCAGCTTTTGTCTCAACTTCTGCCATTGCTAAAGAATTGCAAATGGATGTATTACATTGCGCTCCCATTGAGAGTGTGATCGTCAAGAGGACACTGTGGCTGATTTTTAATCCCAATCGCTATAAATCCAAGGCAGCAGAAGCTTTTAGCCGGGAAATTCTACCCCAGTTTGCCGCACCTGGGTGGAATCTGGATGTGTTAAAATCATCGCAAAATCACAAGAGTTTAGCAATCAATACCACAGTGGACTTAGACACTTCTCACTCAGATGAAAGTTAAGATTTAGTCATCTGTCATTTGTCACTGGTCATTTGTCAAGAAGCTAATGATTAATGACTAATGACAAATGACTCATGACTAAATGACTCATGACTATTGACAAAAATGGAAATTTACTGTACGCGTCCTGGTTGTCCCCGTTCACGCAACTATTTTTCAGATTTAGATAACCATTCTATTTTGAGAACTGTGCAGCAAAAATACTGTACTACTTGTGGAATGCCCTTGATTTTGGTAGGTCGTTATTTACCAACAAAATTATTGGGACGAGGCGGTTTTGGGGCAGCGTTTTTAGCGCGCGATCGCTATACTCCAGGAATGCGCCAGTGTGTGGTGAAGCAATTTCAACCAGCAGGTAATCTCAGTGCGACTCAACTGCTACTCGCACAAGATTTATTTGAGAGAGAAGCCACAGTATTAGAAGACATAGGCTCTCAACATGAGCAAATTCCCGATTTATTCGCTTATTTCCCAGTCATAGTTTCTAGCTTTTCTCAACCAGGACAACAAGAGCAATTTTTTTATCTAGTTCAAGAATATATAGATGGACAGAACTTAGAAGAAGAATTAGCGCAGAAAGGTAAATTCTCCGAGCAAGAAGTATTAGACATGCTGCAAGATATTCTTAAAATCTTGCAGTTTGTCCATCACAAGGGCATCATTCACAGAGATATCAAACCCTCCAACATCATGCGCCATCGTAACGGGAAGCTTTACCTCTTAGATTTTGGCGCTGTGAAGCAAGTAGCAAACGCACCCCTCGGAGGAGTTCATTCTTCAACTGGTATTTTTTCTCTGGGGTTTGCACCACCTGAACAGATGTCTGGTGGGCAAGTTTTTCCATCTACAGATTTATATGCTTTGGCTGTGACAATTCTAATGTTGTTAACCGGTGAAAAGGATGTAACCAAACTATTTGATGTTTATAGTAACCAGTGGAAATGGCACGAGCATGTTTCTGTTAGTCCTCTACTAGCAAATACTCTTGATAGAATGCTTTTACCTGCTGTTAATCAACGCTTTCAGTCAGCCCAAGAAGTATTAGATGCTCTTAATTTAACTGTTCAGCCCATAACACCAACAAAAATTCATCCTCACCAACCCACACAATTACCGCCACAAACAAAGTCGCAACCACAGTCTAGACATACTCAGCCTCCGCAACAAACCCCATTATCTCCAACTTTGCGTGTTGCACCGTTGTCTACTTTAGAGTTATTGATAGGGGCTGGATTTAGTGGTTTTGAAGGTGGATTGATCGCGATCGCTTTGTATAGTGTACTGCGTTCGACAAATATTACTTTAGCTGCTTGTGCTGTGATTTTGGCAGTTTTTCTTTTTGGGCAAAAGCAACGCTGGATTGAAAAAACCGAGATGTTAGTATTCGCAGCAGGAACATTCGCAGCGATATTTTTTTTCCCATTTTTGCGAATTGGGCTAACTATTCAGGAAGTGATGATCATAGCTATTGCTGGGGGTTTGGTGGCGATCGCTGTCACCGCTTTATTCCGTTTAATTTATAAACTATTAACTCTATTTTTTCTAAATAAATAAAATAATATAACTGATGCAAAGTTTATCATTTGAATCTGATCGCGATGAATTGCTACCACCATAATTTGGATTATGAGCGATCGCCATCTGAAATTATTGCTAGTTGACCAAGACCCCATCTTCCGGATAGGATTACGAGTCGCTCTCGAAGAATTTTCCAATGTACAAGTAGTATCAGAGGCACAAACAAATACTGCTGTCTTACAGAATCTCGCAGAGCTTGCCCAGCAAGACCCAATGAGTATAAATTTAGTTATCTTAGAATTAGGTAATAATCGCTCGCTCAATAGTCAGCAACTGGGTTTACAACTATGTCGGCAACTCAAAACCCAGTATCCAAATTTACCTATATTACTGCTGAGTTCTTTGCAAAACCAAGGGCTACTATTAGCAGCCAAGGCGATTGGTATAGACGGTTACTGTCCTAAAGGTGCGCCTGTCACTGACCTAGTAGCTATTATGCAATCAGTCGCAGCCGGTGAAACCTATTGGTATGGGTTAAATGACACAACAACAGAGGAATCACCCCCATCTCCAGATCGTTCCTTTTCCCCATCTCCGTATCGTTTTTTGACTCGGCTATTAGAAAACTGGCGTTTGTCAGGAAATGCTCAAATAAATGCTAATTTAGCGGCAGTAACAACAAAATTGCAGGTTCCTGGACAGGCGATATTAGAAAGAGTATTGCTAGCTGGACAACAACGAGAGTTATTAGCTGCTCGTTGGTTGATTAATCATTTATTGACAACATCAAAGTCGCAGTCTGAGCAAATAAATGACCAACTTGAATCTCAAGACGTTGAGCAATTACCACTATTTGTAGAAAATCTCCCAAGCGATCGCAGTATCATCCCATATACCCCCTCTCTACTTAGCCCCAGAGCATTACAAGCAACTTTATTTGCATCTTGTATAAATAAACTGCAATTTCCTTTGCAAAATATTACAGATGAGTCTTTAGAAATTGATATTTTGCGCTCAGATAAAAAAAGAGAATTACTATATTTAATTTTGCAAAAAATTGCTGATACTCTAGATGAATTACGTAGTTCCCAGATTGAAATTCATCAATTACCTGAAATCAAAAATGCAATTTTATATGAATTATGGAAGGAAGCGGCTACAGATTTTTTTGGTAAATTTTCTCGTGTTAAAGCTGGTAGTAATCAAGTAGGAATTATCAGTTTAGTCTTCCAAAGTTCGGGAGTAGTACAAATAGGAATTCTAAATCAAATTCCTTTATTAGTTGATTTATTTTCTTACTTATTATTTCAAAGAAATCTAACTATTAATAATACCAATCTTTCTGCGGGAAGTTTTGAAGCGAATCAAAATGCAGAATTGTTGTTAGAAAACTTGCTAATTCAAGTAGGAAATGCCGTTATTCAGCCTCTACTGAATTATTTAGGAGATATAGAAGATATTAAACAGAGTTTTTATGACCGTAAGTTTCTTTCCACACGAGAAATTGAACGTTTTAGAAATAGTTTATCTTGGAAATACCGTGTCAGAAACTTAGTTACTGAACCTAAAGCAATTTTTGAAAGTCGCTACGAGCTATTTGTATTTGCTCCACGTGGTATCGCCAAAACATCTATTTACGCTCCTCGACGCCGAGAGTTAGAAGAACTTTCGGGAATTCCTTTAGTAGTCACATTAGGAGTAGAATTTAGTGATGCGATCGCTCCTCCTTTGAAATCTTTATTATCTTTCTTAGGGAGTGGAGTTGTATTTTTACTCACAAAAATCATTGGTCGAGGTTTAGGTTTAATTGTTCGTGGTGTTTTACAAGGTATTGGTAGTGTTTCACTATCAGAAGGAAAGAATAAAAAAAGTTAGTGGTTAGTGGTTAATCAATTCACTCGCAAGTAAACTTCAGATTAAAATTTTTGTGTCAACTCTAGATAAATATGTTCCAATCTAATTGGTTGACGTGAAATAGAGTCAATATTAATGCCATCAAAACGCGCGATAATATCCTTTAACTCTAAATGATCCGGCAACCAAAATGCTAAATCATTACCATAACGCCGGGGTGTAAAACCACATGTAATAGCCCGTGCGATCGCATTTTCTTCTTCTGGAGTTTGCACCACTAGAATTTCTTTAGCTGGAATGCAGGTACGTAATTGTTCTAAACTACCTTCAGCTAAAATATGTCCATTTTTTAAAATCCCAATTCTATTACACAGACGCTCTGCTTCATCTAATAAATGAGTAGTTAATAAAATAGTAATTCCTTGATTTTTTAATTGTCTAATTAATTCCCAAATTTCATATCGAGCTTCAATATCTAAACCTGTAGTTGGTTCATCTAAAATCACTAACTTCGGCTGATGTACCAAAGCTACAGCGATATTTAAGCGTCGCTGCATTCCGCCACTGAGGGTTTCTACCGGACTTTTCGCTCTATCTAATAAATTTACAGCTTTTAAAATGCTTTTAATTTGTTTCTGTCTTTGCGTTCTGTCTAAACCATAAATTTTGGCAAAAAATTTGATGTTTTCTTCACAAGAAAGACTTCTGTACAATAAATTTTCTTGTGGAGCAATACCAATGAGTTTTTTAGTTGCTTCTGAAACGAACTGATGATTAACTTTGACTATACCGCTATCGGATTTTAATAAATTACAAATAATATTGATTGTAGTAGTTTTTCCTGCTCCATTTGCACCCAGTAAACCATAAATTTCTCCAGGAGCAACATACAATGTTAAATCCTGAAGAACTTTCCTGTTTTTAAAAGATTTATTGAGCTTTTCTATATGCAGCATATTTAATAATTACCCATTACCAATTACCCATTACCAATTACCCATTACCAATTACCCATTACCAATTACCCATTACCAATTACCCATTACCAATTACCCATTACCAATTACCCATTACCAATTACCCATTACCCATTACCAAATTCCTCGTCCTCTTGTGGATGAGGAATTTTAAAGTCTTCTTTCTAGCATTACCATCCTGCGATAAGAAAACCATCCAGCCAGAATCATCATCAAAGTAAACCCTGATAAAAACTGGAAATTAGACGCAATATCTTCTATGTTGTTCCCCTGTCTTGATACTGCTAAAAGAGCTTGATTCATGTGATAAATAGGGTTGATTTTGGCCAGATCAAGTAATGTTTTCGGTAAAAAACGAATCGGGAAAAAAGCTCCACCCAAAATCAACAAAGGGACACCAAAAGCAGCTACCAGGGAGTTTACATCTTCAGTACGACGCGCTAATTGAGTACCTAAAATAAAGCCTAAACCAACATAAGCTACAATACTCATAAATATAATAATTGCACCCAAAAACACGGAACCCTTAAACGTAGCACCCCAAAAAGCAGCAATAGTATAAATAATTAATGTTTGCCCAAAACCAATACAACTATGAGCTAAAAAAATCCCCAAAAAATAGGATGTTCCATTCAAAGGTGAAATAAATAAGCGTTTGAGCGTTTGCTGTTCTCTTTCTGATACAACAGTGGCGACACTACCACCCAAACAGCTAAAAAATAGTGCTGCTCCCACCAAAGTTGAAGGTGCAGCGTATGCAAAACCTTGCTCTGTTGATAGCTTCATACTTTCTGCTAACACAAATCCGTTGATGAGCAGAATAGAAATAGGGAAAATAATCCAAAAAATCAGGCTACGTCTTCGCCGTAATAATTCAATTAAAATACGCTGAGTTACAGCGATCGCTTCACACCATAATTTCATAAATTTTAAATTTAAGTATTGTTAGTAATACGACTAAGTAATTTTGCCTTAGTGAGCCAAAAATAACGGTTTTTCGAGAAGACACCCTAAAGTTAGCACAAATATTAAGTAATGTTGCTTGACAATCCCACGCGCTTTTAGACGTAGGATTGTTGCTTCAAGCGATACTATCAACAAATATATTGCTAACCAAAAGACAAGATAGACTGCACTATCGCGGTGCAACGCATTCATCCCACACGCTTGTTGGAGTCGGCTTTCTGCTCTCAACACTGTAAGCGACTCTAGCCCTTTTTTGAGGACTAAAGTCCACCCTACACCGAAGCCGCTCTTACGAGCGTCTACACTACAAACCTTTAATTAAGCTAATGAGCATTTAAGTTGCATAAAACCAGGGCTGAAGCCCTTACTACAAGCGAATCAGTCCGGAAAAATGAATGACGATTAGCTTATTTACGCTGTCCTACTTAGGGGTTGCTGACAACATGATTGAGTGATATTTTGAATAAGTTAAAAGTGAGTGAATTTTGTCAATATATCTATGAGTATAAATAACTCATTTTCAGCCGTTAGTATTGTGGTAAGTAAGACAGCGCCAATAATCAAAGGTTTTTAGTGAGGACTTTAGTCCTCAAGAAAGGACTAAAGTCCTTACTACGAACTGATTTCATTAATTTTACGTTACTTAACATAGTTTGATTTATTCTCACCGACTTACTTAACACTCACAATATTGGCACTAGGAAATTTATTTATCTTGGTAGACTAATAATAAACTTATAACTGATGTACACTAGGAGGTTGTATGTTCTGGCGTTGTATTCATTCATGCAATGAACTCTAACCAATCTTCTGAGTCATCACCATCCGATTCCATTGCTGTTAGAGCAGAAGCACAGAAGCAGCTAGATAAAAGCAATGCATTATTTCCTATTGTTGGGATCGTAGCATCTGCGGGAGGATTGGAAGCATTTACGCAGTTACTAAGTCACTTACCCATCGACACTGGAATGGCATTTGTGCTGATTCAGCACTTAGATCCCAATCAGAAAAGTTTACTGACTGAGATTCTCGCTAAGACAACTCAGATGCCCGTCCGTGAAGTGCAAAATGGTACGCTTGTAGAACCGAACCATGTATACATCATTCCGCCGAACACGAAGATGACCCTTGCTCAAGGGGTGCTGCAACTGATGCCCCGTGAGAAAAGACAAGGGAAATATATGCCTGGTGATGCTTTCTTTATTTCTTTAGCAGCAGAACTGGGAAGCAAAGCAATCAGTGTTGTCCTATCTGGGAGCGATGGAGACGGCGCACTGGGTTCAGAAGCAATTAAGGCAGCTGGCGGCATTACCTTTGCTCAAGCTGAAGAGTCGGCACAATTTCGTCAGATGCCGAACACTGCTATTGCTACGGGTAATATGGACTTCATCTTACCACCGTCAAAAATTGCTGAGGAACTAGCTCATATTGCTCGCAATCCCAACCTAAACCGTCCGATTGACTCACAAATAGTTGCAGCCCTGTCTGAAAGTGAGGCTGTTTTACCTAGAATCTTTGCTATACTTTCCACCGCCACTGGGGTTGACTTTACCCACTACAAGCAAACTACCCTCAAGCGGCGAATTGATCGGCGGATGTTGCTGTACAAGCTGGAATGCCTAGAAGATTACGTGCAATATCTGCAAAATAATCCAGATGAAGTGCAAGCACTGTACTACGAAATTTTAATCAGTGTCACCAGTTTTTTCCGTGATCCAGAAGCATATCAAGGCTTGAAGGAGAGAGTATTGCCGGCAATATCTAAGGGGAAGTCAGTTGATTTGCCCATTCGGATCTGGGTGCCAGGATGTGCCACTGGGGAGGAGGTTTACTCCATTGCCATTTGTCTACTGGAATTTTTGGAGAATGTGTTTCCTAAACCTGCGATCCAAATTTTTGCTACAGATATTAATGAGACAGCAATTGAAAAAGCCCGCTTAGGCATCTACAAGCAAAGCCAAATAGTTGATGTCTCGCCAGAACGGCTAAGACGCTTCTTTAATCAAGTAGAGGGCGGCTATCAGATCAGTAAGTCGATTCGTGAACTTTGTGTCTTTGCTAGACAAAACTTGATCAGCGATCCGCCATTTTCCAATCTGGATCTGATTAGTTGTCGGAATGTGCTGATTTACTTTGAATCTGTTTTGCAGAAGCAAGTGATGCCAATTTTCCATTACAGTCTCAAGCCCACTGGGTTTTTGATGTTAGGAATCGCGGAGAGTGCAGGAGAATTCTCCAATTTATTTACTTCATCGGACAGAAAACACAATATTTATACCAAAAAATTAATACCCACTCCCCTCAACTTTAACTTTAAGACCAGCATTTATCCCTTAGCGAAAGTAACTCCTTACAGAACCACCATGAGTGATAAGACTTGGGATGTTGTTGACTTAAATAAACAAGCTGACCAAATTGTCTTGAATCGCTATGCCCCAGTTGGCGTGATGATTAACGACAATATGGACATTCTGCAATTTCGAGGGGAAACCAGTCCTTATTTGAGACCAGCCCCTGGCGATCCTAGCTTCAATCTGTTAAAAATGGCACGAAAAGGACTGCTCGAAGAGTTACGTACTGCCATTCATCAGGTAAAAAGGCAGGATGTTCCTGTGAGAAAGGAACAAATACAGATCGAAGGAAGCGATCCGTCCAGGAACGTCAACCTGGAAGTGATTCCATTCCAGGCTGACTCAGTAGAAACTCGCTGCTTTCTTGTCTTATTTGAGTATGTACCTGCCCCAACAAATCAACAAGTGCCGCTCACACCTGGAGATGTAGAACAAGTAGGCGAGGCTGAAATACTTCGACTTCAACAAGAACTGACAGCCACTAAACAAGAGCTTGCTGCTACTCAAGAATATTTGCAATTGATTACCCAGGAGCATGAAGCCACCACTCAACACCTGAAAGTAGCAAGTGAAGAAATTCTCTCCAGCAATGAGGAACTACAAAGCACTAATGAAGAGTTGCAAACAACTCAAGAAGAGGTGCAAGCAACCAACGAAGAACTGCAAACAACCAACCAAGAACTCCACAGTCGGAATCTCGAATTACACCAGGTCAATAACGATCTGTTGAATTTGCTCAGTAGTGTC
Organism: Nostochopsis sp.; assembly: GCA_051172755.1. Lineage (GTDB taxonomy): Bacteria > Cyanobacteriota > Cyanobacteriia > Cyanobacteriales > Nostocaceae > Pelatocladus. The sequence goes on from JBMNDX010000004.1 coordinate 285,469, forward strand.
AATATTCCCATCCTCATACTGACCAGCGATTTGCGAATTCGGCGCTTCACTCCTACAGCACAGCGCTTACTCAATCTGATTCCTACAGATGTGGGGCGACCACTGAGCGATATCCGCCCCACTCTTGACGTTCCTAATTTAGAGTCATTGCTCATAGAGGTGATTGATACCTTAACTCTCAAAGAAATAGAGGTGCAAGATACTGAGGGGCGTTGGTACAATTTGCGAATTCGACCTTACAGAACTACAGAAAATCAAATTGATGGCGTGGTGATGGTATTGATGGATATTGATGCCCTCAAACGCAGTACAAAGCAGCTGCAAGCAGCCCTTGATTACGTCGAAGCTGTTGTGGAAACTGTGCCAGAGCCTTTAGTAGTTCTTAATTCTGAATTACGAGTCATCAAAAGCAATCGGGCTTTTTACCAAATGTTTCAGGTAACACCTGCTCAGACAGAACAGCAACTAATTTTTGAGCTAGGAAACGGTCAATGGAATATTCCCGAACTGCGATCGCTGCTAGAAGAAATTCTCCTCCATAATACTCAGGTTGAAGGTTTTGAGGTTTGCTGTGTCTTTGAGAAAATTGGGCAAAAAACTATATTGCTCAATGGTTATAAAATCTTGCAAGAAGGAAATCAGCAGATGATTCTGCTGGCGCTCCATGATATCACGCAGCAGAAGCATTTTGAGATAGAACGCGCGCAGCTATTAGCTCAAGAGCAGTCAGCCCGCCTGGAAGCAGAGGTATCTAACCGAACTAAGGATGAGTTTTTATCTATTCTCTCCCATGAACTCCGCAACCCGCTCAATGCTATTTTGGGATGGTCTCAGTTACTCCAAGGGCAAAACCTTGATGCCGCTAAAATGAATCGCGCCATTGATACGATCCAGCGCAGCGCCAGGACTCAAAGCCAAATGATTGAAGATCTCCTAGATATTTCGCGCATTACGACGGGTAAACTCCGTCTGAACAATCGTTTGATTGATCTGGCTCCTGTAATTGGAGCCGCCCTTGAGGTTGTCCATTTGTCAGCAGAGGCTAAAAATATTCAGATTGAATCCCGACTGCAACCTGTGATTGGACAGGTACTGGGTGATATGGATCGCTTGCAGCAGGTAATCTGGAATTTACTTTCTAATGCGATCAAATTTACTCCGCCTGGAGGACGTGTTAATGTCACACTAGAAAATGTTAATTCCCAAGCCGAGATTCGAGTTAGCGACACAGGTATTGGTATCCCTGCTAACTTCCTCCCTTACGTTTTTGAGCGCTTCCGTCAGGCTGACAGCAGTAAAACTCGTCCCAATCAAGGACTGGGTATCGGACTGTCCCTTGTCCGTTATCTGGTCGAACTTCACGGCGGCACGGTTCATGCAGAAAGTCCAGGTGAAGGGCTAGGAACAACTATAATTGTCAGCCTACCGCTCTCCTCCAATCTTGAGGAGCGTTTATTGCCTGTTGATGCACAGGTGACAGATTTTTCAGATGAGCCGAAACTATCCATTGATGATGACATTCCGTCACTGGAGGGCTTACACGTACTTGTTGTAGATGACGCGCCTGAGATACATGAGTTAATGATGATTGTGCTGCAAAATTACGGGGCTGAAGTCACTGCTGTCAAATCTGCTGAAGAAGCATTCTCAATACTCACAAGCCAACCTGGGATGTATGATGTGCTATTGTCTGACATTGGGATGCCAAACCAAGATGGCTATACCCTAATCCAGCGAGTGCGGGCGCTTAGTGCTGAGGAGGGGGGACAAATTCCCGCAGCAGCGCTGACAGGGTACATCAGTAGTGATGATCTCGAAAAGTCTAGGAAAGCAGGTTTTCAAATGCACATCTCTAAACCCATTGAGCTAACCCAACTGATATTCATGGTTGCCAACTTAGCTGGACGAGCGAGAAAATAGGTGAATTAAGTCATTTGTCATTTGTCATTTGTCATTTGTCATTTGTCATTTGTCATTGGTCATTGGTCACTGGTAGGGGTTTTAGCTATGTTTACTTTTCGTAATATAGTTATGTTTATTCCCGCCGACTTACTTAATTGCGTACTCGCCAAGTTGGGGGAGTTTATTTTAAGGTATCTAAATCGAGAGATTGCATTCCTTGCCGTTGCACAAAAGACATCATACTTCCCAACTGTAACCAAACTAAAAGCGAAGTCAAAATAGTTACTGGTACACCGACTGCATAAGCAAGCAAAGGTGGAAAACCAAATATTTCAAAACCAGAACACATAAATAATACGACCCCGCCAGTTATTCCCAAAAATGGCACAGATAATTGTTTGATCGACAACTGAGAACTGGATTTTTCTGCTCCATCACTCCGCCATTTGTTCACAATTACCTTTAGTGTTCCAGTTAATGCTAAACCAGAGGTTAATGCAGCAAACAAACCAAAAATTAATAATAAATATGGCGGATGTAAAGGGTAGTAGTACATAAAACTCCTGATTGGTATGAATTTTGAAAAATGATTTTCCGATGTGTAGAGACGTTGCAATGCAACGTCTCTACAATTTTTTCGTTGCGAAAATTATCTTATCATCAAGCGTATTAATCATTCTTTGAAGTACGTTGAAACCGACTTCATTTGTAAGCCTGAAACTTTAGTTCCAGGCTTACTGTATCATGGTTTCAGGGGTTTTAAGCAGTTGAACTAAAAGTTATAGAAATCCTTGCAAGCAGTCAGAATATGCTGGTAAACGAGTCAAAAGAGGTTTATTTAAGTCTAGAACTGGACGTGTAATCAACGCGTATGTCAATGGCAGTATCCAAATTATCCGCAAGTATCTTCCAGAAGCGTTCACTGCCGAGGGAGTAGTGAGTTGCGCCGTGCAACCATTGCTGGTTAACCTAGCATAAAAAACTAAAGTCACCGATTTCTATAACTTTAGTTTACACGGTTCATACCAAAATTGGCGATCGCAGTTACTGAAGGTAATATTGCTGCAACTCTCTGTTTGGATAAGTCTGTTAAAACTCCGATTGCGACATCGAACAATCGATTTGGTTTTAAATCATCTTTGACTAAGTTCCACAAACGTTGAACTTCTTCGGTATGCAGGCGATCGTCCTCAATCAGAGCTAATACCAACTGTCGCCATAGATATTTGCCTTCATCAGATAGGAGATATTCTAATCCTAGTTTGGCTGTAGGTAAAACATCAAAATTATGATCATTACGAGCGATCGCAATCAAATTTTCTAAGCGTTGCCATTGGAATCTACCATTTTTGAATAGCACTTCTAATAACCGTCGGCGCAATTGTGGAGATTCGCCTGTCAACAGACGTCTTGCTACGTAGGGATAAGCTACTTCCACAATTTTAAAGTTAGGATTGAGGCTAAGAGCAATACCTTCTTGAGTTACCAACGAACGAATGATTAAAGCAAACTTCGCGGGGACTCGGAAAGGATAATCATACATCAGTTGCGAGAATTGATCGGTGATGGTTTTGAAGTTAAAATCACCGACGTTTTTGTTAATTGCATCGCCTAATGTTGCTTCTAGGGCAGGTACAATCGGACAAATATCTGTATCTGGTGTTAAAAATCCCAGCTTAACAAAGTCTGCGGCTAAGTCGCTGTAATCTTTATTAAGTAGATGTACTAGTGCATCTACTAAACTTTCTTTAGTAGTTTCATTTAGCTGATCCATCATCCCAAAGTCAATGTAACCCATTCTGCCATCGGGCATGGCAAATAAATTCCCAGGGTGGGGGTCAGCATGAAAGAAACCATGTTCTAATAGCTGTTGCAGACCTGAAGTTACGCCAATTTCAATAATCGCCTCCGGATCTAAACCCACTTCCTTAACTTTTTTGGTGTCGGTTAGCTTAAATCCATTGAGCCACTCTAAAGTTAAAACCCGTGTGGAAGTATAGCGCCAATAAATACCTGGAACTTTCACACATGGGTCGTTGCTAAAGTTAGTAGCAAATTTCTCGGCGTTGCGACCTTCATTGAGGTAATCTATTTCCTCAAATAATTTGGTTCCGAACTCATCTACAATTAAACTGAGATCGTGACCAAGATTTAGAGGTAGCCAAGGAGCTAACCAACCCGCAGCCCATCGCATCAAATAAAGATCGAGGGTAATAACTGGGCGTAGATGAGGGCGTTGTACTTTGACTGCGACTTCTTCGCCACTATGCAAACGACCCCGGTAAACTTGACCCAAGCTAGCAGCAGCAACAGGGTTAGGTGATAGTTCGCTGTAGATTTCCTCAACGGAACGACCTAGTTCGGTTTCAATTAGTCGGTAGGCGATCGCATTATCGAAGGACGGTAACTGGTCTTGCAGTTTCACCAGTTCTTCTAGAAAATCTTTACGTATTAAATCCGGTCGTGTTGATAAAGCTTGACCTACTTTAATAAAAGTCGGCCCCAAACGTGTTAATAACTCACGTAGTTGAGTAGCTCGTTTGAGTTTGTTTGGCTCAATTTGATTTTGCCACTCATCCCACTTCAAACTCAAGATAAATGTGGCAAAAGACCAAATAATCCTTAGCGCCCGTCTCCAGGCCAGCCAAGGACGATAGCGGTAAAACTCTGCGATCTCATCAGGATCGTAGCGTCGATGATTTTGTTTAGGGGTTTGCAGGCTCACTCCCTTATTTACCTCTTCATTTAAAATAAGAATTTGCTTTCTGTAAACCGGATATGGTTTCCTTCCAGCTCAACAAATACTTGCCTGACTATTTCTCTGTAGCTTTGTAGAATTTAGTCAAGCTTTACTAAAAGTTACTTTGTTATCTTTTATTTTATATTACTACATTAAAGTATATATACTTATTGCTAGAGAGATTATTTTTCGATGTTAGTCATCTCAATAATCTATACAGTGTTAATTTTATCGTGTAGTTCAGTCTGTCATCATCAGAAAAATGCTTGATTTAGCTTGCTTTTAGATTAAAATATTTATAATATACTGAGTATAATTTTAATCTTTTTGGCGATTGTTTACGTTTTTATACTTATTTTCTATAAAGATAAAACAAATTGATCTTTCCTGATCCCTGAATTTTGTAGGTCAAGGGATCAAAGTTAAACTTATTGCTCTCAAATTAATTTAACTAGCTGTCTGATGAGAATTTCAGCGTTTTAAAACTAGGAGCGATCGCTTTTATCTTAGATACAATCATCACAATTGATTTACTGGGTTAAATCATATCTTTAAAGTTTTATTTAGAAAGATTGCGAATTGAAAAGCAATAAGAATTCCCTAATACCAATTTGAAAAAAGAACGCGACAGATGAATCACAAGTTCCTAACGAATTAAATTCATAAAAACTCTGCGCCCCTCAGCGCTAACTCCCCTCTGGGTTTAAAAAAGCTACGAATTAATGCAAAGCTGTTATCAGCGAATCCCCAATCCCCTATGCTCATTGAAACTCTACACCAACGCAGACAAAAACTAGCTACTCGGATTGATTTTCCAGTAATTCTCTGGTCAGGAACCAATATTCCCCGCAATTATCCAGCCAATATCTTTCCTTTCCGGGCTAGCAGTCATTTCCTTTACTTTGCAGGATTACCGCTTGCGAATGCCGCGATTCGTCTCGAAGCAGGTAAGCTGGAACTATTCATTGATGATCCCGCACCTAGTAGCGCCCTATGGCATGGTGAAATGCCAAATCGAGAAGAAATAGCCACTCAAATTGGGGCAAATGCTGCCTATCCAATGGCAGAATTAGAGTCATATTTAGAGGGAGTAGCGACAATTCCCGTCCAAGATCCAGCTACTTGGACACAACAGTCACAACTGTTGAATAGATGGATTCTACCACGACATCAGTTGCAAGGCATTGATTTAGAATTAGCCCAAGCAATTATCGAGTTACGCCTGACGCACGATCAACAAGCGCTAACCGAATTGCGAAAAGCTGCTGCTGTCACCGTTGAGGCACATAAAGCAGGTATGGCAGCAACATCCAGTGCCAAAATAGAAGCAGAAGTGCGCGCAGCGATGGAAAAAGTCATTATTGCCCAGAATATGACTACTGCCTACCACAGTATTGTGACTGTTCATGGTGAAGTTTTGCATAACGAGCAGTATCACCACTCCCTGCAACCGGGTAATTTATTGCTTGCTGATGTCGGTGCTGAAACAGAAATGGGTTGGGCAAGTGATGTTACCCGTACATGGCCTGTGAATGGAAAATTTTCATCTACCCAAAGAGATATATATGATGTCGTCTTGGCAGCTCATGACGCTTGTATTGCCCAGGTGCGTCCTGGTGTAGAGTACCAGGATCTTCATTTGTTGGCTTGTACTGCGATCGCTCAAGGTTTGGTGGATTTAGGCATTTTGCGAGGAGATGCCGAAAATTTGGTAGAAAGGAATGCTCATTCCTTATTTTTTCCTCACGGTATTGGTCATTTGCTGGGTTTGGATGTCCATGATATGGAAGACTTGGGGGATTTAGCCGGATATGAACCAGGACGAGAAAGGAGCGATCGCTTTGGTTTAAGTTATCTACGTTTAAATCGTCCTTTGCACTCAGGCATGTTAGTAACAATTGAACCTGGGTTTTATCAAGTTCCAGCAATTATCAATAATCAAGAAGTACGTTCTACATACGAAAACACAGTTAATTGGGAGCGTTTATCTCAGTTTGTTGATGTACGTGGTATACGCATTGAAAATGATGTTTTAGTTACAAAATATGGAAGAGAAGTACTAACAGAAGCTTTGCCAACTGATGCTGGTGCAGTAGAGGAATTAGTTTGTAGTAAGCACCAAGCGTGCTTGAATATTTATTGAGTAGGGTGTGTTACGGCTACGTAAGGATTTGAGCATTTGAGAGAGTATAAATTAGCCGTAACGCACCTCTGTCGAGGCGGTGCTTTACGCTCTGCTTTAACGCACCCTACAATTTAAGGCTTACTTTTTTCTCTTGGACAAGCTTTCTTTGGTGCTCACTGGTTCTATCAAAATTTAATCAAGTACGCGATCGCATGGGTACAAGGATTTTACGCACACAAGCAAAATCACTAAGCTGGTAAATAGTATCTTCAAACTTTAACAGAATTTCTGGTTTCGTAATTTAGAATCGGCTAGACTCTCTGTTTGATCAAAGCCGCTAAGATCCTTTGAAGCCTCTTAATGCTTTAGTGTGTATAGAGAAGAGATATTATAACTAGCTAACCACTTGTAAACAAATTTAGTCATTATGTTTGATGCACTTGCTGACCGTTTAGAAGCTGCTTGGAAAAAACTGCGGGGACAGGACAAAATTTCCCAATCTAATATTCAGGATGCTTTACGGGAAGTCCGCCGCGCCTTATTGGAGGCAGATGTCAATCTCCAGGTAGTTAAAGAGTTTATTAGCGAAGTCGAAACGAAGGCGCAGGGAGCGGAGGTTGTGACTGGGGTGCGTCCTGACGAACAGTTCATCAAAATCGTTCATGATGAATTGGTGCAAGTAATGGGGGAAACAAATGTACCTCTAGAACAAGCACAAAATCAACCCACAATAGTTTTAATGGCTGGGTTGCAGGGAACTGGTAAAACCACTGCTACCGCAAAACTGGCTTTACATCTTCGCAAAATTGAGCGCACTTGTTTGATGGTAGCAACAGACGTGTATCGTCCGGCTGCGATCGAGCAATTGGTAACACTGGGTAAACAAATTGACGTACCAGTGTTTGAAATGGGAAGTGATGCTGATCCCATAGAAATAGCCCGTTTAGGTGTAGAACGAGGCAGAGCAGAAAATATTGACACTGTAATTATTGATACTGCTGGGCGTCTGCAAATAGACGCAGAGATGATGGCGGAACTCGCCCAGATCAAAGAAGTCGTCCAACCCCACGAAACTCTCTTGGTTGTGGACGCCATGACTGGTCAAGAAGCAGCTAATCTGACTCGCACTTTTCACGACCAAATTGGTATTACTGGTGCAATTCTCACCAAGCTGGATGGTGATAGCCGTGGAGGAGCAGCGTTATCAGTACGACGCATCTCAGGAGCACCAATTAAGTTTGTTGGTGTAGGTGAGAAAGTCGAAGCCCTGCAACCATTTTATCCTGAGCGCATGGCTTCGCGAATTCTCGGTATGGGTGATGTTCTTACTTTGGTGGAAAAAGCCCAAGAAGAATTTGACTTGGCTGATGCCGAGAAAATGCAAGAGAAAATTCTGTCGGCTAAGTTCGACTTTACCGATTTTCTCAAGCAACTGCGCTTGCTGAAAAATATGGGTTCTTTGGGCGGTATCCTGAAATTAATTCCGGGAATGAATAAACTTAGCAATGATCAGTTGCAACAAGGGGAAACTCAGCTCAAGCGCTGTGAAGCAATGATCAATTCCATGACCCAACAAGAACGCAAAAATCCAGATTTATTATCTAGTTCGCCCAGTCGGCGACGGCGAATTGCGGGTGGAAGTGGTTATAAAGAAGCGGATGTCAGTAAGCTAGTAAGTGACTTCCAAAAAATGCGTTCTCTCATGCAGCAAATGGGTCAAGGTAGCTTTCCTGGTATGCCAGGAATGTTTGGTGGCGATGGCGGTATGGGCAATCCTCTCGCTGCTGGTGGCAATCGTCCTACTCCTCCCGGATGGCGGGGTTATAGTGGCGGTGCTAGTACCAAAAAGAAGCCCAAAAAGGACAAAAAAAAGAAAGGCTTTGGTAATTTATAGTCATTGTCATTGGTCATTAGTCATTGGCTATTGACAAAGGACAAAGGAGAATTAACTAATAGCAGTTAAGCCTGTGCAAGTGCTAAAATTAGCATTCCGGCACTGCAAGTTATCATCCTCTTTGATAAAGAGGAACTAACGCAAGATTATGAGCAAATTCAAGCTCTTACAAAAACTGCTCTTGCAAACGCCCGGTAAAGGAGAAAAAAAGGAAAAACTAATTCCTTTAACAATTTCTCTTTCCCCTGCCCCAAATCCTCATTAACTGTCTGCAAAATAGTTGCCAACAATAGGAGAATAGTCTCTCAATCATGATTAAACTGCGCTTGAAGCGATACGGAAAAAAGCGGGAAGCGAGCTATCGCATAATTGCTATTAACAACCTTGCTCGCCGCGATGGTCGTCCTCTAGAAGAACTGGGATACTATAACCCTAGAACCGATGAAGTACGACTGGATGTTCCCGGCATCGTCAAGCGACTACAACAAGGTGCTCAACCAACTGACACCGTGCGTCGCATCCTACAGAAAGCTAATGTCTTTGAACAGGTCAGTGCAAAAGCCGCTTCCTAAATTTGTCATCAAATCCCCAACAGTAAGTCCTGACTACGTTGGGTTAGTACGTTTTTTGATGCAGCCGTTTTTAGAATTTCCTGAGTCTTTGAGCGTCGATTGTGAAATGTATCACACCCATAAGCGGGCTTGGATTCGCATCGCTTTTGAAAGCACAGACACAGGCAAAGTGTTTGGTCGGGGAGGACGTAATATCCAGGCGATTCGTACAGTCATTGCTGCTGCTGCTGAAGCTGCTGGTCACTCAGTATACTTAGATATCTATGGCAGTAATGCTGTTAATCGAGAAAGCGCTGCTTTTGAAGAGGAGGGAGAAGAGCGATTACCTCCTAAACCAAGAGAAAGACGCGTTGACGGAAGCCGCCCTGTGATTAAGTCTCGTTCGCGCTAGACCTTAATTATTGAAAGTTCAGTTCATGTACGGTGACTCAGATAATAACTCTAAGGAGGTGAAACTAGAGAGTGGCTGAAGTCCGTTTAGGTGAAAACGAGTCGATTGACTCGGCACTAAGACGCTTTAAAAAGAAAATTCAAAAGGCTGGTATTTTATCTGAAGTCAAGCGCCGAGAAAGATACGAAAAACCTAGTCTGCGCCGCAAGCGCAAAGAGGAGTCCGCACGTAAAGGTAGTCGCTACTAAATATTAAAAACTTTCAACAGTTGTTTGTTGTCAGACCTAGAGAAAGTAGAGAGGCTTGACGTTCCCACCCCTAAAAATCCCTAATCAGGGGTGGGTTTTTGCAAAATTTGACTATACAACTAACAATTAAAAATCGAACTAGAAGCAAGTAAATTATTTTTATTGGTTAGAAATAAATAACTTCTGTAAATCTTTAAGATATTAATCATACAGTACATACTATGGCAGATGCCTTAACAATTGAACTGCCGAATATCGCAAGTGCAATCACTCTAGCTGGACAAGCAGAAGAAAATCTCAAAATTCTTTGCAAGCAAACAGGAGCTAAACTCGTACTGCGAGGACAGGAACTACACATTTCTGGAACAGACAAACAAGTTGATTTAGCTAGTCGATTAGTGCGATCGCTCGAATATCTGTGGAGCAAAGGTAATATTGTTTCTAGTGCTGATATTCTCACAGCTCGTCAGGCTTTAGACACCCACCGAGAAGATGAACTGCGAGACTTACAAAAAGATATCTTAGCTAAAACTCGACGAGGCGAAGAAGTCCGCGCCAAAACATTTCGGCAAAAACAATATATCCAAGCCTTACAGAAACATGACATGATTTTCTGTACAGGTCCTGCTGGTACGGGGAAAACTTTTTTGGCGGTAGTTGTAGCAGTACAGGCGCTTCTTGCTAACCAGTATGAAAAACTAATTCTCACTCGTCCTGCTGTTGAAGCAGGTGAAAAACTCGGCTTTTTACCAGGAGATTTGCAACAAAAAGTTAATCCTTATCTCCGTCCACTTTATGATGCCATTAATGAATTTATCGACCCAGAGAAGGTACCATCATTGATGGAAAGAGGTGTGATTGAAGTTGCTCCTTTAGCTTACATGCGAGGACGCACACTTAATAATGCGTTTGTGATTGTAGATGAAGCCCAAAATACGACAGCTTCCCAGATGAAAATGGTGTTGACTCGCTTGGGTTTCAACTCGCGTATGGTGGTAACTGGTGACATAACACAAATCGATTTACCATTACATCAAGAATCTGGATTGACAGTGGCGATCAAGATTTTGAGACATGTTGAAGGAATTGCTTTTTGTGAATTTAGCCAAAAAGATGTTGTGCGCCATTCCCTAGTTCAACGTATTGTTAATGCATACGAACAGTATGAAAAATAGTGATTAGTTGGTAGTTGGTAGTTGGTAGTTGTTTGGAAAAACTAATAACCAACAATCAACTATCAACTATCAACTATCAACTATCAACAAGGAAAAATGACAAATGACCAATACATTAAAAGAATTTTTGGAAGCTTGCGAAACTTTGGGGACTTTGCGTTTAATTGTCACTAGTAGCGCCGCAGTATTAGAAGCACGAGGCAAAATTGAAAAGCTATTTTATGCAGAGTTACCCAAGGGTAAATACGCTAACATGCATACAGAAGGTTTTGAATTTCACTTAAATATGGACAAAATTACTCAGGTGAAATTTGAAATAGGTGAAGCAAAGCGCGGGAACTTCACGACTTACGCTATTCGTTTACTTGACGAGAAACACGAATCTGCTTTGAGTTTATTTTTACAATGGGGTAAACCAGGTGAGTATGAACCAGGACAAGTGGAGGCTTGGCACACTCTTCGGGAAAAATATGGAGAAGTTTGGCAGCCTGTACCGTTAGCTGAAATTAGTTAGTGGTTGTTAATAGTTGTTTGTTGATAGTTGTCTGTTGATAGTTGTTTGTTGATAGTTGTGCATGAAATTACCGTTCACTGATATAACTATCCCTGTAGGAGCCGTGAAAATGGCAGAATGCACCCAGGATTGATTTTTGCTTCCACCAGATGTGAATTATTATTGACCTCTCCCCGGCTTAAAAACGCGGGGATTCAAAATGTTGTTCAAAAGTAGGCTAAAGCCATACTTTTTCACTTTTCATTTTTGTCCCGAAGGTGGCGGGGTCAAAACCGCCCTACGACCCTTGGATGGATTTAATCCACCTGTAGCTCTACTTTTTGTTTATTTTTATATTGCGTTCGCAAATCCGCACTATGCCGAAGTTGTGGAACACTCCCCGTCCTGCCATTATTTGCCCTTTAAGTCATACTGTCGTCTAAAGACCGTTGTTTCACAGGAGCCGGGATTTCTCCGTACTAGGACAGTTCCTCGTGTCTGCGGTTGTTCCTACTGGACAATACAATCCTCATTGTAGCAGGATAAATCCTGCGCTCTCTGGCTTTCATCCCCTGTTGAAAAACGAGGGGCTTTCAGCCTATCATCTTTGTAAGCGATATCAACTAACAACTAAACAACTAACCTATGGCAATTTGGTAAATTGAAATACATCGTATTCGCTACCACGCAATACAGATTCGGTATGCTTGCCTTGCAGTCGATGATTAAAAGTTAGTTCTAGTACACCCCAAACAGCACCAAGAGTGTAGGTACACTTACGCTTTGAATCTTGAGGTTCATCCGCAGAACATAAGGTTTCTGATGTATATACTTTGATTACCTCATCATCTTCTTGCACAATTTTCTTGATCATACACAGACGAGTGCCATCTTTACCGAAAACATGATCAAGTTTGTCGGTTAGTTCCTCTAAGGACATGGACGAGTTTGCTAAGTTTAATTCTTGAGCTAAACTTCTACCACGATAACGACCCGCCGCAGTTAAGGCGATCGCAGTTGCTTTTTCACCCAAAGCCTCTTCCATACCTGTGATTGCTGCCTTAAAACAGACAATACTGCTAAAATCTCCCAAAGTCGGACGTAACATCTGTGACACTCCTGTATAATTCAATCCAATTTGAGATAGCAATCTTTGAAGATGCAAAATCAGTAACCGAAACACTGGTGTAAAGACTGTTTTGTATTCCTAGTCAAGCTAACAGAGGCGCAATTTTAGCAACAGCACGTTTGACCTCTAGAAACAGTAAGCCTTGTTTAACCCCTGCACTAGCAAGTACTAATAAAACTGCATCAGCACCACAGGCAACTAACACGCCGTAGCCTTTTTCTCCTTCTACAACAATACGCTCTACATTTCCACGAACCAGTTCACGACCGATGCGTTCACCTAACGACAGTATAGATGCAGACATAGCAGCAGTCCGTTCTTCATCCATCCCACCTGGTAAGACAGAAGCCAGAGCCAAGCCATCTGGACTTACTAAAGACGCACCTTGAATATCAGAAGTGCCAGACACAAAGTTTTGCAGTTCGTCTTGCAGCATTGAGACGTTAATCATAAATTTATCCTCCACAATCTTTAGTACGGATGTATGAGCTTGCTCAGAAGTTGTTGGTAACAGATAGTCTACTGTTACTACGGGTAATAATTGTGCTGTATCTTCCGCAATTGTCGATGCTAGCGAATGTGTTTTTATTGACAAATGTGATGTTTCTGTTGACACAGAAGGTTTTTTTGGGAAACCCTTGGTCAGTAGCTTTAGTAAGTAGCTCAGAAGCATAGCGGTTAAACAGCAGGCTATGAATAGCTTTATGGATTGCATAATCTGGGGTCAATAGATGACTCCAAGACTTTAAACAACTCAATATAAGTAACAAGGAAAATTCCGTACAACAGGATAAAAATTTTGTTACATGCTTTAAATTTTACATTCTGTCTAAATACTTCAAGGGATAGGATTTTTCGTCATAATTTTGGGCATGTAGAGACGCGAAATTACCCTACGGGATCTTGCTACGCGTCTCTACAGGGTTTAAATGTCAATCGATTTGTTTTATCTGAGAGTTTGTTTACATAAGAAAACGTTATTTAACCGCTAAAATACTGATAATATTCGATAATTTCTTCGATCAATGCAATTAAACTTTCTTTGACAGAAGCAGGTTCTGTCGCATTAACAGACATGATCGGTAGTCTGTTCTTTGCATCCAATAATCCCAAAGCTAATGCGATATCTTCCATCTCCCAAGCATTAGGGTAATCAGTATGAGTTAGCCCAATTAAACATGGTATTTTTACCCGATGCTTCATAAATTGAAGAATTTTTCGACTATAGCGCAGATGTTCTGGACGGTGTGCATCTATTAGTAAGATGTAGGCATGGGCTTTTTGAATTAAGATATCCCACATAAAATCAAATCGCGCTTGTCCAGGAGTCCCATAAAGATGCAGTGATTGATTAGGTGCAATAGTCAATCGCCCAAAATCTAATGCAACTGTGGTTTTTTCTTTCAGGAGTGCAATTTCATCAGTTGCTTTTCTATCGGTATCAACCGTTTCAATTTCACTGATGGTACGAATAAAACTGGTTTTACCTGCACCTACGCCTCCAGTAATCACAATGCGTAGGATCTCCATTAATTATTACTCCTCAAAAAGCCAACTATATTTTGTAGAAATAAAGTACCGATCTTGATCTTTGTCCCGACTGGAGATTGACCTGATTTAGAAGAATTAACTAAGTTTAAATCTGGAGGATAAGTACTCAGTTCTGGTGTTGATTCCTTCAAGGGAACTTCTTCTATTAAACAACTCAACATGAGCCGAAAAGCTGCTTGTTGAACTAAAGCTATTGGTTGATTGAGTTGATTAGCGATCGCACTTAAGCTGATACTACCATTGGCAAATTCCCATACCTGCCACTCCAAAGCATGTAAATGAATTTGTGGTTTACCTTGAGCAATGCTTTGTATAGCAGAACTGGGATCTGGAAGTGCATCAGCTAAGATTTTCCAGCTTTTTAGTGTTCTTAAAGCCACCAGAGCTATTTCTATTGCTCTGAGACTTAATCCTGTCATTTCTTTACTAGGTAACGGTGCTTTGCTGTCAAGTTTAAATACACCTGTTTGAATTTCAAACAACTGTCGTATATGATGCATTTGACTAGCAAATAATAAATTTAATTGTTCGCTGTTGAGTAAACCTTGAGCTTTGAGAGATAAACCAAGAGGTTTTTCTGGGGAAAATATTTGACAATCTTTTTCTATAAGTTGCTGATTTACCCAATTTCGTTGAGTAATTTTGTGGACTAAACCCTGACCGTTTAAGCGATGTGCTGCCGCAACTACACGCCCTTGTCGAAACCAAATGTAATAGTATTGCGATTTAGAATCAGCAGTGTGAATATCTGGTAGAGTACATACACTTAAACAACCAGATTTTCTGCCTTGGTCAATCAGTTGAAACAATTCAGCTAAAGAAAAATCAGTGAAAGAACTAGATAGGTTCATTAGCTCATCCAAGCATAAATAAAGTAATCAATGAAGATTACACCCTAATAATTGATTGAATATTCTGCCAGTTTGAAATAATTACTTTTCAACAAAGTTAAACAGTTACAACTCTCAGCAAAAAATTTTTCTAGATTCAAATAACCTTAAACAAATTTAGATTTATTCAATCATAACTGGCATTGCAATTTATAACAGGACTTACGCAAAACATAACGAAAGTAGCGGTAATTCATGAATTCCCACTACGGAAGAATAAGGTTTTCGGTCACATCTTGCGTAAGTCCTGAAATTATTTAGTTCAGCAACTAAAACGTCCGGATATTCCCATGTTTATCGTCTAGTTGTTTGGCGCGCGGCGCGGCTACACCGCACCATTGCTTGTGACAGTTGCGTAAGTCCTGTATAAGTGTCGATTAATATTCACATATAAATAATTGACAACTATAAATACCTGATTTAATTGTCACACTGATCAACCCATCTTTTGCTGAGATAGAAGGTTTATACTTGCTATTTGGAAAAAATATTTACCTTTCCTGAATCACATCATTATGAGAAGCATAAAATACAGATTTCCTTTCTTAGAATGAGTAATTTTACTAATAAATTGATGCGCCTTAAGTGAGAATACTATATTTATGATTATTGAGGTATAAATTAATGCGCATAAACTATCGCTAATTACAGTACTCAACTACCTCACAATATCAATTTGTCAAGCTAAAAAACAGCAATTAATATCTGTTTTAGACAAAACACAAATAAAATACACATATTTAGCCAAATTATGAGTGTTTTTTTGTTAATAACCTCCTCTAAGTAAGAAAATAGACTTTGATTATTACCTGAGTCTCATTTTTTTCAGAATACACTAATGTTTTTATTTAAATTATTGCTGTAAAAGTTAAATTTAGTAACGAAACTGCAACATAAATTCTAATTTTATGATCTGTCAAGCAAACCACACCTGTTGCTGGATTAAAAATTTACTCTGGTGTAGATATAGCGGTTCTCACTTGAGTGAAATACAGTGTGGGAAGATGGAGTATATCAATAACCATGTGCATTAATTATGAAAGCTTACTCCACCGATCTACGCCAAAAAGTCATTGATGCCTACAACAATGAAGAAGGCTCTCAACGACAATTGGCGAAACGATTTAGTGTGAGTTTAAGTTTTGTTCAGAGCCTACTAAGGCGATTCCGCTTTTGTGGCACAGTTGAACCAAAGCCACACTCTGGAGGTCAATCAGCCAAATTAAACAGCGAACAAATGGCTTTGGTTGCGCTCTTGGTTGAGGAAGATAACGATGCCATTCTGCTTGAGTTGTGCGATCGCTTACAAGAAAAATCTGGAGTAAAAATAAGTCGAGCCACAATGGGTAGAATCACTCAAAAGCTGAATCTAACACGCAAAAAAAAACAATACATGCCAGTGAGCGATACACCGAGCGAGTACAAAAACTTAGAGCAGAGTATTGGACAACTATTGGAACCGTAAACCTAACCGACCTGGTATTTATCGATGAAGCAGGAGTTAATATCGCGATGACTCGACACTTTGCTCGTTCGAGCAAAGGTAGTCGTGCTTATGGCGATCGCCCAGATGGACGTGGAAAAAATGTGACAATGATTGGGGCTATATCCTTGGAGGGGATTATTGCATCTATGACATTTCAGGGCAGCACGGATACAAATGCATTTTATACTTATGTCACTCAAGTCTTAGTACCTCAACTTTGGACTGGCGCTTGTGTCGTCATGGATAATTTCAGTTCTCACAAAGTTGCTGGTATTAAGGAAGCTATAGAAGCTGTGGGAGCTAAATTAGTATATTTATCTCCTTATTCTCCTGATTTTTCTCAAGCGTGAAAACTGTTGGTCGAAGGTCAAGGAATTTTTGCGATCACAAGCAGCCAGGACATATCAAGAATTAGATCAAGCTATCACAGAAGCCTTAGAAACAGTTGCTAAAAAAGACATTATTGGTTGGTTCACCCACTGTTGCTACTATATTGCACCCAACTGAGAACCGCTATAGAAATCAGCCGCAGCTCAAAGTCCCAGATAACGCTCTCCATATTAGCTGGGTTTTATTCTCTTTATAATGCAATCGGGAGCATCCCAATTTTTGAAAAAACAAGAGCGATGTTCGTAATTGCGGCTACACAGACTTCCAGTCTGCGGGGATTTTAAACATTTGGGATGCTCCCATGCAATCTGCTGTGCAAATTATTTAGCAGGATATTTGCCTAAAAGTTCATTACCAGGAATCACTGTAGTATGAAATAAATAGTCTTTGTTTTTTTGATAACGTATATCTTGTTTAATAATTGCCATGAACTCTCTATGGCCATCGCGAGTACGTCCAACTAAACACCCTGCACTTGCACCTTTAATATTAGTACGAGGATAATCAAATCCCCAGTGTTGGTTAATATCAAAGACACCTGTGTCAAGAAAATCACCAGTTCGCATCATGTCTTTATTTTTGTCGCGATATACAGAAATAGGTGTCTTTTGAACTAAGGCTTCATGTGGATCTGAGCCACCTCCATAATGAATGCCTACTGCCCAAGCTTTATACTGTCCAAAGGCTATTCTGGCAGCTCCATATTCTTTTGCTCTACCTCCCATAGGATTGTAGGTGAAACTACTACCGGGTTCTGTAGTTCCTTCCCAATTACCTCTGATCACTGGTCTAGAATCTGCATCTGGTATTTCAATGATTATGCGGCGATCATTGAATTCGTTGGGAGAATCACTATTTTGAGTTCCATCTGCATTCATTCCTTCAACATAGACAATGTTGTACTTTTTGTCCCCCACAGATACGCGGTAGTTCATCTCTAGCATATATTTAATAAGTCGAGCTGCTAGGTTATTGAGAGAATAATCGATTTTAGGTGTAGGTATATCAATTGGTTTGCTTTCTATTAAAGCTTTAGCTGTTGATAAACCCAGAAATCCTTTCTCTTGTGCAACTTCTGGACGAATTGCAGAAATAGCCACTTGAAATTCAACAAGTGCGTCACTAGAAATACGTCCAAATTGTCCATCCGCAGGAGGATCAAGAAAATTCAACCAAATCAGTACCTGTTGAATATGGATTGCTAGTTCTTTATCAGCTGCGATCGCTTCTATTCCATAATCTAAAGAACCTTGATTATCTTTAGCTTGTTTACTGGCTTGATAGAAATTTTCTAAACGCATAATATTTCATCCCCTGGTCAAAAAGTAAATTTAAGTTCTAGTTAGTTAATCAAACAACGCTCATTTTAGGAATTACGCATTCGCACAAATTTAAATTGCTTGCAGAACAAATTAGCAGCTCAATCAATGAATAACTTATCCTGAGCAGCTTGGCTGAGTTATGGAACAACTAATTTAGGCTAATTAATTAGCAAAAGCAATAATACTAATCTTGTTCTATAACCTTTGCATATGCATCAAAAATAAAATGCTCATCTCGATTCGCCTTACTTTGATCAACCCACTTTACCCAATAGTGTTTTTCTTCGTATCTGAAATCTAAAATGGGATACTCTCCAGGTTCAATATCTACAAGAGCTTCTTTTGGTATTTCAGATGACTGTTCTGTAGAAGGTTTCAAGACTGTTTTTTGAGTGATTTTCAGAAGATATTTTTTCCCCTCATCAGGTTTTGGTTCATCTGTATCTGATTCTCCAATTAATCCATCTTTGATAGCTTCAGCCATTTTTTCAGCATTGAAGCGATCCATATCTACTTTGGAATCACAAAAACAACACTCTACTAAAATAGCTGGCATGGAGGTATTTTTAATGACAAAAAATGGGGTGCTTTTGACTCCCTTATTTTTAAATCCGAGTTTGACAATTTCGTTTAGAACAGACTTAGCAATACTTTTCGATATATTACTAATAGCAAAAACCTCTGTACCGTTCGCTTGCCCATTAAAGGCATTAAAATGTATTGACACAAAGACATCTACATTATTGCTATTACCTTTATCGACTCGTTTTCTAAGTGATTCTCCCACAGTTGTTGCGGTTGCAGGAGTACAATTAATCACACTATGGCCTGCGGCTGCTAACTTTTGCATTAAAGATGTACCAACCGCTTTGGTTAATTTATCTTCTTTTTCAATTCCGACTGCACCCGTATCTGGAGGACAGTTATGTCCTATGTCAATACCAAATTTCATTTTTAACTTCCCAGCCTTTTGCTTATCTAAGTATTTCCTACTTAACAAGCACTATAACAACGCCGTATCATATTTAACATAAAATCAATCTAAAGTTCCAAATCTTATAAATTGAAATGAAGCGATTCGCACCTTTTGCAATCAAGGCTAATCTAAAAGAATGCTATCCACTCAAACTCAACTTTTGCGACTTTCTCAAGGACAACTGAATCTGCTAGAACGTTGTCCACGTCAGTTTCAACACACCTACTTAGAACAACTCTATTCTCCTATCGATCCAGAGCGGGAAGAACACCAGACTTTAGGGAGTCGGTTTCACCTGCTAATGCAACAGCGAGAAATAGGTTTACCTATTGATGGTTTTTTGCAGACAGATGCACAACTGCAAAGTTGGATGACAGGTTTTGCAAATACGGCACCAGACATCTTAACATCTATTAATCATAATCAAATTTTTCGCGAAAGCGAACATTACCGCACCTTACAAGTTCAAAATTATTTACTGACTGTTGTCTACGATTTACTAATTGCAGATAATCAACAAGCACAAATTTTCGACTGGAAAACTTATCCCAAACTACCCAGTAAACGCAAACTGGAACAAAATTGGCAGACACGTCTTTATTTGTATGTATTAGCAGAAACTAGCGATTATCTACCAGAAAACATTTCCATGACATACTGGTTTGTTCAATCTGAAAGTAAACCACAAAGCATTAAATTTAGCTACAATTATATCCAACACGAAAAGACTGTCAAGAAACTCCAACAATTATTAATTAAATTAAGCCGTTGGCTGGAAGATTATCAGCAAGAAAAAGATTTTCCGCAAGTTTCAGAAGGTAGTAAAACTTGTGAATATTGTCAATTTGCCAAGAGATGCGATCGCACTTATGCTAATCCCGCACAAACACCAGAGAAAAACTCTCCAATCCAAGATTTAGAAACTAACCTCATGAATATCGCTAGTATTCAAGAAATATCTCTGTAATGGTCATTTAGATATGCCCGAACAACAGTGGATTTTAGCATCAACTGAACAATTGCCAGAGTGGTTTTTACAAGCTGTCAAGCAGTATACACCCGCATCTAGCGGACACTTTGCAGCACAGTTATTATGGCAACGTGGTATACGAGGCATACCACAAATTGCCACTTTTGTTAATCCCCAAATTTATCTACCTGCAACTCCGTTTGAGTTTGGGCAAGAAATGCATCTAGCAGTGGAACGCTTGCAGCAGGCATGGGAAACTGGTGAGAAAGTAGCCATTTGGGGAGACTTCGATGCTGACGGTATTACCTCCACAGCCGTGTTATGGGATGGTTTGGGGCAATTTTTTATCCAAAATTCGCAGTTAGTTTACTATATTCCAAATCGGTTAATAGAATCCCACGGACTCAACTATCAAGGCATAGATCAGTTGGCAAATCAGGGATATAAGTTAATCGTGACTTGTGATACTGGCAGTACAAATACTGATGAAATTACTTATGCCAAACAGCTAGGTATTGATGTGATTGTTACAGACCATCACACTCTACCAGCAGAACGTCCACCAGTGACAGCCATTATTAATCCTCGGTATTTGCCTAGTGACCATCAATTGTTTCATCTTTCAGGAGTGGGAGTTGCTTACAAGTTAATAGAAGCATTGTATCAAAAATTGCCAAATTATCCGCAAGAGCCGCTAGAAGATTTATTGGATTTAGTCGCAGTCGGATTAATTGCTGACTTAGTGCAATTGAGCGGAGATTGTCGCTATTTGGCTCAGTTGGGAATTGGACGACTGCAAGCAGATTTTAAACTACCACCTGCACAACGGCGACGTCCAGGAGTAGGGCGATTGTTGGAATTGTGTCAAAAAAGTGGCGATCGCCCCACAGATATTTCTTTCGGACTTGGCCCTCGTATCAATGCTGTGAGTCGGATTCAAGGTGATGCTAGTTTCTGCGTAGAATTATTGACTAGTCGCGACCAAGCGCGTGTTCATCAGCTAGCAGAAGCAACAGAATTAGCCAACTCCCGTCGCAAGTCTCTACAAAAAGAGGTTGCTCAACAAGTCAACCAAAAGATCAACCAAATGGACTTGTCTACCACCAGCGTCATTGTTTTAGACGATCCTCAATGGGCTGTTGGCGTCTTGGGATTAGTAGCAGGACAAGTAGCACAAGAGACAGGACGACCGACTATTTTATTAAGTACAGAAGGAGTAGGAGGACAAGAAAGCCCAATCCCCATTACCCCTTATCTCCAGAGGGAAACCCACCTTCCCCAATCCCTAGCTCGTGGTTCTGCGCGTTCAGTTAATTCTGTCGATTTATACCAACTGGTCAAAAATCAAGCCCATCTGTTACATCGCTTTGGTGGACATCCTTATGCGGCGGGTTTAAGTCTACCAGTGGAAAATATTCCTTTATTTACACAAGCAATTAACCAACAATTACGGCAAAGTTTGGGTGGTGCAACTTTAACGCCAACACTACAAGTGGATTTAGTGGTGACAGTAGGAGATTTGGGGAAAGAATTATTTTTAGAATTAAAACTTTTAGAACCCTGTGGAATGGGTAATCCTGTACCAAAGTTGCTGATTCAAAATTGCTGGTTTGAAAATGGTTGGCATCGCAATCAGCAAGATTCCCAGGGTAAAAAGATACAGTATATTAAAACCGAGTTTGATATTCGGGATGAGTCTACCAAGAATCCTTTCCCTGGTGTGTGGTGGGGACATTATAAAGATGAATTACCACCAGGGCGCTGTGATTGCATTGTAGAGTTAGATTACAATACCTTCAAAAAACGTTACGAAATTCGTTTAATTGCTGTCCGTTCTAGCGAACAATCTGCAAGAGTAACTCAGCACTCGATACAAATATTAGACTGGCGCAATCTCAACACACCAATCACACCAAGCATATCCGCCACTTCCCCACTTTTAATTAAAGAATGTCCCACCAGTTGGGATGATTTACGAGCATGGTTGAGGCGATCGCTTCACAATCAGCAACCATTGGCGATCGCATGGTCTAAAGCAGAACCTCAACCTCCAGAACAAATTTGGCTGACTTTGGTAGGAATTGCCAAATATCTCAGTCGCACCAATCAACTAGTCACTCGTGTTAAACTTTTGCAAAAACTCGGCATTGGTGATCAAAGTTTACACATGGGTTTTAGGGCATTAAGACGCTTAGGTTTTACCATCCAAACACAAGATCGTTATTTGCAAATCAGTCAGCATTCAAACACTAAATCCTCACTCGCAGAGGTTACAATTGTCAAGTTTTTAGATGCTGTTCGCGAAGAACAATTTCAGCGTCAATATTTCACACAAGTTCCGATCTCAACCATTCAAGCGATCGTTATACAAACAATTTAGGTATATCCTTAACAGGACTGCAAGAAGCCTACATCATACCGCTTGCGGTTGATGTAGGAGACTTCACTTGCTCATTGGTCAATTGTCATTGGTCATTAGTTATTTTCCCGTGTCCCCCTTGTGTCTTTCTTGTCCCTCTTGTCCTCTTTCCCACTATAAATTTCCCTGGCGTTCACATTTAAAACTGCGATGCTGCCAAGATTTCATGTCTACATCTGTCAAGTTTGTCACCTGTGAGCATTCTGGCTGAATAATCTGGCTTAATCCTGCCCAAAATAAGCTACGGGTAACATCTAGCCCGGTTTTCAGCCAAGATTCACGATTACCGGGAATACCTTGTTCTTGTACAGTTTCTGTTTCTACCCAAATGCCATGCGCTCCTAACATGATCTGTGCGAGCCATTTAGCCCGTGGTAAGTGTGTAACAGAGGTAATCAACATGACTTTATGCACATGCCAACGGCGTAGAATCGGAATACCATAGTAGAAATTACTGAAAGTCGAATGAGCGCACTTCTCCAACCAAATATTGGGCATTGGAGCAGTTTCCCTTTGAAAAATTAGCCAAATACAGGGATCAGGGGAACCACGAGAAATTAAAACCTTGATTTGCGGATGTTGTTTGATCAACTTGGCAACAAAAATTTCTCGACGGATACTACCGCCAAGCACAAAAAAAGTGTCTACTGGCTTGGATGATGCGGAGACTAAAGTTATAGTAGTAAACACCAGCCAAATGCTAAGGAAAACACCCAAGCCTATTTTAATTTTTCGTAAAACTTTCCACTTTGTTAGTAAGGTATTTCTACGGAGAATATTATTAAGCTTTGTAACTTTAGGTTTCATAGGAACTTTATATAAAATTTAAATTACCTATATTTTTTAATCATTAAAATTAATGCATCCAGCAATCGCTAAATTTTAGGTAATAATGAGTGCAATTATGACACTGATGAAAGTGTTATATGGATGCAGTAAGCTGACTGAGCAAGTTGACTAGTGCTAGAGAAAGTCCTTGATAAGTATTACGGTATTTTCAAGACAATTTAAAGGAAAACAGAATGAGGGGAGTATAACCGAGCAGAAAAATTTATAACTTTCTACAGAGCTTCTGATTGCTAAACTGTCAAGCACACAATTATTCCAGCTTATATACATGAAACAATCTGCAAAACGTTACTCGCCACTGCAAGTAGCTTTAATCGGAGGAGCGATCGCCACCACAGCTACAGTATCTGTATTCGGGCCAGGTTGGAGTCGTTCTGTTCGTGCAGCACTACAAGATAGCCCTAAACAGGTAGTTGACCAAGTATGGCAACTGGTAAATCGTGAATATGTGGATGGTTCTTTTAATCGCCAAAACTGGCAAACAATCAGACAAAGCCTATTGAGCAGAAACTATTCTTCTCGTGAAGAAGCTTATACCGCAATCCGCGAAGCGATGCAAAAGCTGGGAGATCCATATACACGCTTTATGGACCCTAAACAATTTGAATCACTGACCAATCAAACATCTGGAGAAGTCTCCGGGATTGGTATTCGGATGGAGGTGAATGAAAACAGCAAGCGGCTAATTGTTGTAGAAGCCTTAGAAAATTCGCCAGCACTCAAAGCCGGAATCAAAGCTGGGGATGAGATTGTGGCAATTAATGGTAAACTCACCAGCCAGATGAAAATCGAAGATGCCTCCAAGCTGATTCGTGGTAGATCTGGTAGTGTGGTTACTTTGCGATTAGAAAGAAATGGGCGTAGTGCTTTTGACCTCAAACTGACACGAGCTACGATTGAAGTTCCAACAGTACGTTATGCTCTTAAACAAGAAGGTCGTCGCCGAGTTGGCTATATTCGTCTACGGGAATTCAGCGCCCACGCCGCAGATCAGATGCAACGCGCTATCCGTGATTTGAATGCTAAACAAGTCGATGGCTTTGTACTAGATTTACGCGGTAATCCTGGTGGCTTGTTGCAAGCGAGTATTGAAATTGCTCGAATGTGGATGGATGATGGTGCAATTGTCCGCACTATAGACCGTAGAGGTGGCAGTGAAGATAGCAAAGCCAATCACACAGCCCTCACAAATCGTCCTTTAGTGGTACTAGTTGATAATAACTCAGCCAGTGCGAGTGAAATTCTCACAGGCGCACTTAAGGATAATAAACGGGCAATAGTCGTTGGTAGTCAAACCTTTGGCAAAGCCTTAGTCCAATCAGTACATGAACTTGCAGATGGTTCTGGTGTAGCAATTACCATTGCCCATTACTACACTCCCAAAGGTACAGATATTAACCATAAGGGAATAGCACCAGATATTAGACTAGAATTAACACAGCAACAACAGCGTCAACTCGCATCTAACCCCGATTTGTTGGGAACTAACAAAGATCCTCAGTATAACCGTGCTTTGTCAATTCTTTCTAACAATCAGTTTGCTCAACCTTTGCAAAATCAAACCTCTCAAAAACCAAGCAGTTCTGGTGCTAATAATTTACGACTTTAGTACTCAGGTTTAGGATTTGGGAATACTAAAAATTAGGTATTTGTTTGTTGTTTGTTGTTTGCAAAAACCATCAACAAATAACCATCAACAAATAACTACCAAAAATTTTTAATCCCAATTCCGATATCAAATATATGAATTACCAATCAATCAACGCGATAGCCACTGATACTTTCTTACCCAATGTATCGGTGGTTATTCCTATTTATAACTGTGAAACAGATTTACCAGAGTTAATTGATTGTCTTTTTGCTCAAACTTATCCAGAAGAATTAGTGGAATATTTGCTAGTAGATAATAATAGCAGCGATCGCACTTTTGAATTATTACAACAAACAGCCAAAACTTCTCCTATATTGATTCGTGTTCTAAGCGAAAATCAAATTCAAAGTTCCTACGCAGCCCGTAACACAGGAATTCGCGCTGCTAATGGTCAAATTATTGCCTTTACCGATGCTGATTGTCGTCCTCAACCAGAGTGGCTAAAGTTATTAGTTGCACCTTTTATTAACAATGATGTGGCAATTGTCGCTGGTGAAATCACAGCATTACCTGGTAATAGCTTACTAGAACAATTTGCTGAGAATCAACAGACTTTATCGCAAAAGCACACTCTCAATCATAAGTTTTGTCCCTACGGTCAAACTGCAAATTTGGCAATTCGACGACAAGCATTAGAGAAAGCAGGTTTGTTTCGTCCCTATTTGACAACTGGTGGTGATGCTGATATTTGTTGGCGGATTCAACAAGAAAGTATTGGACGTTTAGAATTTGTAAACGAAGCGATCGTACAACACCGTCACCGCACCACACTTAAAGAATTACAAAGTCAATGGCGGCGTTATGGGCGTTCAAATCGGTATTTGCACGAATTGTATCGTGTGGAATTAATGCGAGACATGACACTCAAAGAATGTAGCTATCGATTAGCACGTTGGTTATTCAAGGAACTACCAAACGAAAGTATCAAGTCTTTAACTGATAAAACTCGCCTTGTAAATTTATTAAATACTCCTATTGGTCTATTGACAGCTAGGGCGCGTACTGACGGTCAAAGAGAAGTGAAACTACCGCAACAAGCCAAAATAATTGAGAGGCTATAAAATTTTGGAATATTAAATATAAAACCTCACCCAGCCTCCTCAATCCCTCTCCGCAAGTTCGGAGAGGGATTGAGGGTGAGGTTTGATCTTATGTTTAATCAGCAAGCCCTACCTACTTATTAAATATTGCATTCCTTAACATCTCTCACGCCCTATCTGATGCAAACTTTGGTACACCAGGGTTACAATAGCGGACTTAAAATTTTTTGCCAAACGCCTATTGGTATTTAATTTCATATTTCGGCCAACCTATCTATTACCTTTGAATGCGTGATGACCAACAGCCTGCTAAATTGGAGATAAAGTCGAAGAAAGGAAACTGTAAATGTCTGCACAATTGTTACTGGTAGATGATGAACCGGGACTGCGTGAAGCAGTAAAAGACTATTTACAGGAAAGCGGTTTTACCGTTCAGGTTGCCAGTAACGCTCGTGAGGGCTGGGAATTAATGCAACAAAATACACCTGAACTGGTAATCTCTGATATTATGATGCCCCAGGTAGATGGCTATCAATTCCTCAAACAACTACGTGAAGACCCTCGTTTTCAAGCATTGCCAGTAATATTTTTAACTGCGAAAGGCATGACAACCGATCGCATCCAAGGTTATCAAGCTGGTGTTGATGCTTATCTACCAAAACCCTTCGATCCTGATGAGTTAGTTGCAATAGTCGAAAATCTGCTTAAGCGTCGTGCTAGCAAAATTCCAACTACAACTGAAGAAGGTGAGACACCTGACATTGCCGATCTGGCTAATCAAATTGCTCAAATCAAGGCCTTATTGACCCAAAGAAATGCGATCGCTCAGTCTCCACCACCATTTACTATCGACTTAACCCCGCGAGAACAGAGTGTTTTAAATTTGGTCGCGGAAGGTTTGATGAACAAAGAAATTGCTCGTCGTCTAGAAACCAGCGTCCGCAATGTTGAAAAATATGTCAGCCGTCTATTTAGTAAAACTGGTACCAATAGCCGAACCGAGTTAGTTCGTTTTGCTCTTGAACATGGTTTGGCAAAATAAACATAAAAAAATAAGAAAAAACAGGAAACTCGAAGTTCCTCAATCAGCATAATCAAGAAGCAGAATTCAGAATTTGGAACCCTGAGTTCTGAATTTTTTTGCAGTTTTTAACGAATTCGATGTCTCCAGACATTCAGTCAGAGCAAATAGGTTCCAGGAACACCCTAGAAAATAATTGCAAAACTTAAAATTTGCCAGAAAGCAGGATACCCACTCAGTATCTGTAGTGCAAAGGATGAAGGCTACTGTAAAAGTAATAATATCTATCCCTAGACTAGACGCCTAGAAAAAAGCTTCTCGTAGAGTAGGGTTAGACTTAACTTGATAACTACAGGGTTGGGTTACACAAGCGGGTTATGGAAAGAGTAAATTATTTAACAGGTAAGCTTAAACAAATTCACCATTCCCTGCCTAATACAAGACACAAAACAAAGCATCACTGGTAATTATAAATCTCAAATAGGCCTCAAGATTAAGTGTTTTCAGTAGAGTTACGTAAACGCATTAACTGGCGTCGCATTTGTGGTGATGCTTTCAGTTCTGAAATTTCCTGTGCCTTCACAGAAGATTGCAGGGTCTCTAGAAATTCGTCAGATCCTTCGGTTAATAAAGCATCTAGCAACACCTGCAAAAGTTGGTCGCGATCGCCTAATAAACTTTTTTCTTCAATCAATCGAAATTTGAGATGTATTTCACATTCATAAACGCCTACTTCACTATTATTTATTTGGCGTGGTAATACTTTGGAGTTCATACTTTTTAGGGTCCCTTTACTTTTTGGTGATAGAGGTGAGGGGTTATATCTAAGAGCAAAATTTCTTTATATTTTTTTCAAATCCAAGCTGTTTCAATCAATTTTTTTATTTCCTTGAACGAAATTTGCATTTCATTTTCCTTCTCCTGCTATTGTTTCTATCTAGACTCTTAATGTCAAGACTCAGATTTTGCAGTAAATGCTGTAGTTGAACAGCCATAACTATTATTCAGTTTTTGAGATTATATACAATAAAGTTTCTGTAAGAACTTGTTCTGGCTTTTTAAAGGTTTTTACATCAACTTTATCTTTACGTCAATAATAGTTTGGGATTTTACTTATAAACTCGTGCTTATACGTAAGTATAAACCCGGTTTTTCTTTTACATCATGAAAGCCTGCCATTGTCATGGGAACATTTACGTAAAATCACTGGATGCAAGATTTTTCTAGTTGATAAACACGTACAAATTATTAATAGGGAAACCCATTATCGGTAACAAATTTTATTTTGATAGAAAATATTAACTTAGTTACAATTATTCGAGCCGAGTATAGCGTTTAAAATTCCTTTGGTTGGACATGTACGAAAAACTTGACAGTTATGCATCCAAAGGTGTTCCTCATCAATCAAATATTTTCTTCTTTCGCGCAAAAATCAAAACAATATCTCCAAATCAATACAATCAGGATGGACTTTAGTTGTCCTCATTCATAAACCTGGGCATCAATATTATGACACCTCCCTTTGTCTTATCTAAGCATATGAAATTTTTACCTATGACAGCCATAGGTTTTTTTCTATTAATAGGGTTGTGGCGGCCATCTTAGCTAAAGATTCATGAGGATTCAACAGGGGATTGGGCATTGGGAAATTCTCCCTTCTCTTCCTTGTCCCTCTTCCCAATTTTTAATTTTTAATTGATAAGTCCCTCTTGTCACTCTCCCTCTGAGATCAAGATTAAGATAGAACTATCCCCATCCCCAAAATTTAAGAGCCTGATAGATATTACGCTAATCGTGGCATCTTTGATAGATTGCTTGTATTCTAGTCAAACGAGAACTGCTATAACCTGAATCACCAAACCGTTATGGACGACAACCCAATGCTGCTTAAGTCCACAACCCGGCATATCCGTATTTTTGCGGCAGAAATTGACCGGGATGGCGAACTAGTTCCTAGCAATCAGGTCTTGACGTTGGATGTTGACCCAGACAACGAATTCAATTGGAATGAAGATGCTCTGCGAAAGATTTATCACAAGTTTGATGAACAAGTAGAAGCATATAGTGGCGCAGACCTAACAGATTATAACTTGCGCCGTATTGGGTCTGTCTTAGAGCATTTTCTGCGATCGCTTCTCCAAAAAGGCGAAATCAGTTACAATCTCTCTGCCCGTGTCACTAACTACAGCATGGGACTTCCCCAAGTAGCACTTGAAAACCAATAGAACTAGGAGTTGAGTTATTAGTTATAAAATTTATTAACTTCTAACTCCCGTAAGGGCAGGTTTAGCTGGTCTGACTTCTGCTGATAGCTATTAGCCAGCTAAATCGACCCCTACTTTATTTGAAAGTGGGTTTAAGGGTGTACAGTAAAGCCAAATTTTCATGCTTTGCGGTGAAATTTTTTCATCGGGACTGCCTTCTTCAAAATTCAAAAATAGTAACGAGTTTAAATGCTCAATATCCTCAAAATGCTTGCTGTTTGGCTATTGCCGCAGCCTGCTGTCATTTTACTGTTACTCTTCTACTCCCATGCCGAAGCGGCAGAGCTTATTGGACGTTCTGTCTTAAGCGCAGATACATTTGCCTTCGGTTCAACAACAGCTCAATTTAAAAAGACAAATCGCACTACTCCTTTTGTTCATGCTCAACCTGTACAAGGTTTTTCTGCGGTTGTCAAAGGGCCAAAAGCAGGCACTTATCTAGTCATTTCAGATAACGGTTTTGGCAGCAAGGCTAATTCGCCTGATTACAGATTGCGTATTTATGCGGTCGAACCTGATTTTACTACAGGTAAAGTTTTTCCTGTGAATCTGCAAACCGGAGAAAGACTATCTTGGTTTAATCGTCAAAGCTTTTTAGAACTAAACGATAAAAATCGTAAAGTTAGTTTTCCTATGATTGCGGATCAATCATTTTATCCAGGTAGCACTATCTCCGTTAGTCCAGCAATCAGAACAAATCGTTTATTGACAGGAGGAGATTTTGATCTAGAGTCTTTCCAGCGTCTTGGTGACGGTAGCTACTGGTTGGGAGACGAATTTGGTCCCTTCCTACTACATGTAGGACAAAATGGCGAACTGCTAGATCCTCCTATCCCTCTACCCAACTTTTTGGGTATCGGTAAATTAGATTTTGTGAAATCACCTGACCATCCAGAATTGATTAATTTAGCTGATGAGCAAGCAAGATTAACTGCCGCAAACCTCGGCGGTTCTAAAGGTTTTGAAGGTATGGCGATCAACAGTAGTGGTACAAAACTTTATCTATTGTTAGAAGGATCTTTAAAAGATGACTCTCTCAAGCAGCGCCTGTTAATTCATGAATTTGACTTAGCAAGCAAGCAATACACAGGGCAAATTTTCTCTTATCAGCTAGAGCATCAAAGTCATGCGATCGGTGAGATCACTGCCATTAATGATCATGAATATATTGTGATTGAACGCGATAACCGTCAAGGAGATCCTAATAACTCTGCCTTTAAATCTCCTGCTCAATTCAAGCGTCTTTATAAAATTAATCTTAAACAAATTGATGCTCAAGGGTTCGTTGATAAACAATTATTAGTAGATTTACTAAATATATCTGATCCTAAGAGGATTGGAGGAAATATCACCAAGACAGGCATCTTCTCTATGCCTTTTGTGACTATAGAGAGCGTATTACCTGTAAATAGCACAACCCTACTTGTAATCAACGATAATAACTATGCCGATAGTTCTGGTCGTATTCCCAGGCAAGCTGACAACACCGAATTTATTCTCCTTCGCTTAAAAACAACTTTAAATTTATTGAATCGTCATTAGCTATAAACTATTAATTCACAAATTAAAATAAAATTCTTCATAAGAGGTATAATTCCATTTATATTACTTAATTGACAAATTATGATCACAAGAGAATAAAAAATAAATAATTATTGATTAATAACCGATGACTAACACCAGAAAAGATTCTCTACTTAAGCAACTCGCAATTGTCCTGAAATTTGCTGGTCATTTTAATATTGTATAAAGCTTGTTGCTCCTTTGGAATGACTTACAACAAAGCCTATTGCCACTTGGATGCTAGCATTCGTAATATCATAAGCATCTATGACAAGTAGTTTGGATTTGTTCTTCATGATTTGTGGTTCTTCAGAAATTAGATCACCAAGGTTGGCAGCGCGATGAATTTTCTTTTCATTATGCTCTTTAATTACACTTTAATTGAGTAAATATGTTAAATTTGCAGTTAACGTAGTAGGCAAAGTAATAAACTTAATATAATCTTGGCTATAGCAAATTGCTAATAGCGAGTGAAGACTAGCTAGTAGCTGTCTTCTTTAAGTTTGTTTATGAATGCCTCTCTACCTATAAAGTAAAAGTAAAGACTAGTCTGATCTCCACTTTACTTATGGGATAACTAATGTAGTTGTAGTTATGAAGGCGTTATAGTTAGATGACAAGTTGTAAGTTCATTAAGCTCTGGCGACAGAGCAGCCTACAGAGTAACTGTGGGGTAGAGTAATAACATTGTTGTTTGGGCGCACCTTCCCACTTGGCTTTATTGATCCATCGCCCTACATGCGATGGGTTTCCACAGATACCACGAGATTTTATGATTGTTCCAAAGTATGGATATCTCTACTAAAAAAATATGAGCGGTCTAGATATCGTCGCCAATACTAATAAAGAAATTGCCAATCGCTGATCGGTGGGAAAACTATGGAAAATGATGCGGCCAATCTGTATTGCCCAAACGAACTTTGTCAATCTCCCAACCCTCTAACCCACAACTTCTGCCAGCGATGCTCTACACCTTTACCTAAACGCTTCCTCTGGGCTGTGGCAGATGATATGAGTTTGGGTAGTCCCGGAGAGATATTGGCGACTCGCTATCTAGTTATTGATAAATATATTCTTTTAGATACTAAGCCTGGTTATTTACCTCAAACGCCAGATCCAGAAAACCTACAATCAATCAGACCTTATTTAAGATTAATCCCCTACCGCCTACATGTGCCGCAGGTATACGGTGTAATTTCTTTATCTGATGGTAATCAGGGGCAAAACATATTACTTTTAGAAAAACCCCCACTTAAGATTATAGAAGCTAAAACTTCATTGGACGTACAACTATGTAGTGAGTTAACCACTGCATGGAGTGATGCTACATCAATGCGTCAACTAAATTGGTTGTGGCAGATGGCACAGTTGTGGCAACCTCTAGCTAGCGAAGGTGTTGCCTCTAGCTTACTCAGCCCCCAATTATTAAGAGTGGAAGGTTCGTTAGTACGCTTGTTGGAATTGCGTTATGAAGAGGATTCTGTACTTAGTTTAGCCCAGTTAGGACAGTTTTGGCAGCAGTTGGTAAGTACAGCAAAACCAGCGATCGCAGAATTTCTCAAAGACATTTGTCATTTACTGATCACGGAAGAAATTTATGCTGCCGAACAACTAGTCAAAGTTGTAGATAAAGGACTCTCAACATTAGGAAGTTCTCAATCTCCCACGATTACAATTGGGACAGTAAGTGACACAGGGCCGAGCCGTCAACGCAACGAAGATGCCTGTTATCCACCTAGTGGTAGCATTATCAGCAAACCACCCAACTCTAGCAGCGCTTTGTCGATCGTTTGCGATGGGATTGGCGGCCATGAGGGTGGTAATGTCGCCTCAAATTTGGCAATTGAAACCATTCAACAGCAGGTACAGGAACTCACTAAAGTTCCTTACGACCACCTTGATCCAAATTCGCTCTTAGAAGATTTACAGCAAGCAGCGGCCACGGCTAACGACAAAATCAGCCAGCGCAACGACAGCGAGAGTCGCCAAGGACGCCAGCGTATGGGAACAACCTTGGTAATGGCTTTACCTGTTGCTCATGAAATGTACATTGCTCATGTTGGTGATAGTCGCGCTTACTGGATTACACGCCATGGTTGTTATCAAGTGACTCTTGATGATGATGTCGCTTCGCGTGAGGTGCGTCTCGGCTATGCCGTTTACCGAGATGCTATACAACAAGGTGCTTCTGGTTCATTGGTGCAAGCTTTAGGAATGAGTCCTAGCACTTCTTTGCATCCCTCTGCTGAACGCTTTCTTCTCGACGAAGATTGTATTTTCCTGCTGTGTTCCGATGGATTGAGTGACTTTGATCGTGTGGAACAGTATTGGGAAACAGAAATTTTACCGTTAATTCAGGGTAAAACTGATGTCGCCAACGTGATCGAAAGATTGCTAGAAATTGCTAACACTCAAAATGGACATGATAATGTTACCATTGCCCTTGTACATTATCAATACAAGTACTCAGAACCACAGACAAAACCACAATTAGTCTTGCCCGATATATCTGATATTTCCCTTACCAACAATACTCAACTACCTCAAACCCTACAATCTAGAACAGAAGGTGGTTATTCTCGAAAAACTCAAGTCATTCCAGATACACAGCCAAGTAAGCGACCGAAGTCTGTCCCACTACAGTTTGTCATTCTTATAGGATTAGTTCTAGGCGCTGGTTTATTTGGGACTTTATGGATGCTCAATGGAGGGATCTTTGGTAAGGAAGAAAACAAGCCACTGACTCCCACAATTAATAATACTCCCTCTGTGAAATTCGAGCCATCTGTTGTACCATCTACACCAAGCGATCGCCCTGATGTCATTGTCACCACAACTGATATCCAGTTGACAACTACATCACCTCCACAACAAGCGATCGCACCTGCTGGTAGTATTTTGAAAATTATTACGAGCAAAGTAACCACAACAGAACAGCAAAATCCAGATGAGTCACTCTCTTTGCGAGTATGCTCTGTTGGAGATGGTATCATTTCACCGACAAACCCACCCGACCTGTTAACTCCTATAAATAGAAAACCTGTAGTGAAAGAGGGCAAACTCTACACTATCAAATTATCCGAATACCAAAAATTATTGAACGATATCTCTACATCCTCACCAGAAGTTGTTGCTCAATGTCTGGAAAAGCCTCAACGCACACCAGCATCTTCAAATCAAAGAGGCTCAACTCCATAACAGGCTAATCTGTGTGGCTAACACTCAATAGTCAAAAACTCGATAAACTAGTATAAACCTGAAATAATACAGGTAAAAGCTAAAAGAAAAAATCAACAGAAGTTAATTATTTTTGTCTTTTGTTGTTGTATTGTAAATTTTTGATTTTGATGTTTGTATGTAATGAATCCATCCCTGAACTTGGCGGTTAAGCGTCTGGTCAATGCTGGTCCCGATCACTTCGTTATTTGTGTGTTTGAAGCTCCCTACCCTGGCGCTCGTGATATCCACGATTGCGTTTGGTCAGCAGAGTTAACTCAAGCTTGGCGAAAATGGCAGGAGATGTTTGCTCCGGACAGTTGTATAGATATTTCACCCACAGCTATACCCCCAGTATCAAACCCACTTCCCAATGAGTTGCTTCCACCAACTTCTGGTAAGATCACAAATTACACTAGTCGTCTGATGCAATATTTGGGAATTAGCCTATGGCGTTGGTTATTCGAGGGGCCAATATTGGGCAGTCTGGAATACAGTAGCGGTATCGCCACTGGTCAAAATACGCGTTTGCGCTTTCGACTAGAGATTCGTGACCCAAATTTAACTGCTTTGCCGTGGGAAATTATGCAGCGTGAAGTTGGTCAGTCCGCAATGTCACTGTCTCCAAATATTTTATTTAGTCGTACTACTAATGAAGTTGAACCCTTACCACTGCGGTTGCGAACTGATCAGACATTAAATATCTTGCTAGTTCTGGGAGAAGATGAAAATAATCTCCAGTTAGATAAAGAAGCTGATATTTTAGAGCAAACCCTTGCTAACGGCTCTATAGTGGGAAGTCATTCCCAGGGATATGCTCCTTGCATTGTCAAGACACTAGTGCAACCAACCCCACAGCAGTTGATTCAAGAACTAGAAACCAGAAATTACAACATCTTTTTTTATGGTGGTCATGGTTCCCGAGGTCCTGATGGCGGGTATTTACATTCGCGTCCTGATATGCGTCTCAATGGCATGGAATTGGCACAAGTTCTCAGCCATACGGGAGTGAAATTAGCAGTTTTAAATGCCTGCTGGGGAGCGCAACCTGCTGCTGTGAAGGGTCAGGCAATACCTTGTAGCAGTTTAGCAGAGGTGCTGATTCGCAATGGCGTACCTGCGGTTTTAGGAATGCGCGACCAAATTGCTGACGAAGAAAGTCTGACTTTTATTCATATTTTTGTCCAAGCTCTGCGAAAGCGACAACCAATCGATTATGCTGTAGCAGAAGCTAGACAACATTTATTGGCTGTTTATAGATTTAATCAACTAGCATGGACATTACCTGTTCTCTATTTACATCCACAATTTGATGGCGAATTAATTAGGAGTTACGAAGAAGGTAATACAGAATTACCAGAAACCTCCATACCTGGTATGGCTTCACTGCTACCTATGGCTTCGTTGAGGTCAGCTGGCATAACTTATAAACTGAAAAACGGAGTTACCCGCATCGGTCGTACTACAGATAATGACATTGTTATTCCGCAACCTTCTGTTTCCAGGAGTCAAGCAGAAATCTTGTGTCGAAATGCTTTCACCGGTGCTAGTCCAGTACGAACATATTACCTCAGAGAAAACTCTACTTACGGTACAACCTGGATTTCTCAACCTACTAAAAATGACTGGCAACAAATCCACCATCAGGAAGTTTTGCTTGAATCGGGAATGCTGTTAAAGTTCGGTAGTAGAAATAGTCATCCTTGGGAGTTTATGATTGAGAACTCTTAACTTAAAAGCACAACGGTAAAAAACAAAAGCTAATTAAGCTGATTTGATGAGTTTTATATTGCTCTTCCAGTCAGTTTATTTGTTATGTACTTTACCATTTTTTGTCAATGAAATTTTGGAAATAATTACCCACAAACAGGTGAGTAAAATCCCTAAATCTTCATTCTTCTTGTTTAGCCACTAGCCTCTAGACTCCAGTTTTCGCTTTCTATTTCTAATTTCAGCAAAAAGCTTAGAGAAAAACTCAGGACAATTAGACTTGATGTGCGGAAATTAGTTCCAAGCAGGTGTAGCTGTAAATACTATAAAATAATTAATCGGGAGACGACAAATGAACAAACAAATCAACGGTTTAGAAAATCTTCAAACCATCTCCTCTCAAACAGAACTTGAATTTTTAGAAGCACTGCTGCAACCAGAGGATGGTACTTATCCCTGGAACCCAGGTGATGAGCAATCAGAAGAATATTTTCACCATTTGGAAGAGCATTTTGTGCTGCAAGATGTATTGGAAGAAGAACTCACTACACGCTCTGAAGATTTTTACAATCAACTAGAAGCGCTA
Source organism: Nostochopsis sp. (assembly GCA_051172755.1). Taxonomy (GTDB): domain Bacteria; phylum Cyanobacteriota; class Cyanobacteriia; order Cyanobacteriales; family Nostocaceae; genus Pelatocladus. The sequence continues at coordinate 322,042 of JBMNDX010000004.1, forward strand.
TGGACTTCTCATGCTCCATCATACAATAATAATACAGACAGTAGTATTGTCACTCAACTTCAAGAAACTTTACAAAGCCGTCTGTCTACAGGTGTACCAAAACAATGGTTAAAGGCGATCGCTCAAAAAGCAACCGATATTTTTACTACTCAACGATCGGTAGCAGATCAACTTGTGGAATGTGTTCAGACTGTATTACCCTGTTGGGAATCTGATGATTTATTGGTCTTGGCTCGTCCTTACGCTTATGCCATGCGGGGTAACGAATCACAAAACACCGCAGAGACTGTTTTCAATCAAGTTGGTGAACACGAATGGACAAATCTCTCGGAAATTGAACAAGCTAGAGTTAGTTTGGCGATCGCTTACTATGCTTTGCAACAACTCAACAGCTTTCAGGGTGAAGCCTAAAAAAAACCCAATTTATTATAGTCTGCTGCAATTATTTTGTTTGCAAGTAGCTTCGTATTTGAATGGCACTCGTCTTGCAAAGGTTGTGGAATCCTTTATTTATCTCTCTAAAAATCTAGACTTTCCACTATAACCAGAACATACCAAATTGTAAGACAAGCGTCATCTACCTAAAGAAATAAAAAATTATCATTATTCTTAATCCCCCGCAAGTATAGCATGGGGAAGCGTCATTCGATTTTGGATTGACTCCACAGATAAATCTGAGGGCTTTTACCATCAAATAAATATCGGTAATTACTTAGGTCCAAGAAAGCGGGTAGCGAAATTTTGCTCTCTTGTTGGTGATAGCGCCCTTGCTTTGAGAATAGCAGCCATCAAAAAAGCGTAAGATAATACACCGACAATCACTAACAATAACCCGTTGATAGTTCCTGTAGCATTCCATAAAGCATGAAGTCCTGCGGCAGTTAAATAGCCGACTAGCAAAATCTGCCAACTTTTTCTGGGTTTGAGAACAGCTAAACCGATGAAGTAGCCCAGATAGCCACTATAAGCCATATGTCCGGCCACAGAACCCAAGATCCGGGGAATCAGCAGTTGCAATCCTGCTAGTTGACCAGCGCCATCCCCAGCCTGGAAAGTCACACTTTGAATGATTTGCGGCACATACTGACCGAGTGTTTCTAACAGAGTAAAGCCTACAGCAGAAGCGGTTCCCAGAAGAATACCATCAAGAGGTTCCCAGACGCCGACACGTTCGCGCCAAGGTGATGGTAAACCTCTGGCGACGGCATAAACTCCGAGTACTGGTAGGGCTTTGAGTAATTCTTCCATTAATCCAGCACCAAAAAAGTATCGGATTAGCAATTCTGTAAAGGTAACAGATTCCTGGGGATTTGTAGGCAGATTACCAGGTAGAACTTCGCGAAAGAAGAAGATCATAAAATCTGTCAGAGGACTCAGCAAGATTAACATTGTTGTCAATCCTGAAGCCATCAACACCCACCAAGGCTTACGTTTGCCACACAACTGGTAAATAAAGTAATAAGCGGCAAAAGCGATGTAACTACCAATAACTACTTGATTCGCTTGGGGATCACCGACCGTAGCAAACATCAACACTACAAAAATGACCGTGAAAACACCTGGTATGAGATAAGCTTTACGAGTTAAATCTTTACCAGTGGAAATAATGGGAAACAGTTGTGTAAAGCTAACTGAAGAATCTGGTGTATTCTGTGTTTCGTAGCCTGCTGGCGGCAGCGATGTGACTTCGGCCATGGAAGATATTAGAGTAGATTGGTGGCTAAATTCGTACTCAAACAACAATTCCGGCCCATCATAGCCAAGAGTAATGCGATCGCCATTCATCAATTGCTGACAACCCTGCAAGCGTTGTCCATTGAGATAAGTACCATTAGCACTGTTCAAATCACAAATTACCCAACCTAATTCGTTATCTGGGGAGGGAGGAAGAGGACGAACCACCGCATGACGACGAGATACCATTCGGTACATCATGGCATCTAAGACAACTTGACAGCTAGGGTCACGTCCAATGACTAATTCTTTTGTGGGAAACAGCGAATAGCGAAAATCAGACCCATAAGCTGCCCCATTACCAGACACTAGCCGCAGAAATGCATTTCGTCTTGCGTTTTTGCCCGTCATTGAGTTGCAGGGTATAAATTATCTCACCAAAACCTCAGTGCCGTGGAATCCCCTACATTTATGTATGGGGGTAAGGCAGGGGCGATTTTAATCGCACTCCTCTTTTGGGGTTGGGTAAGTAGAGGAGCAGTACTTACCCACCTCTCCTGTATGCCGGAGAATGCCTTGCTACAGAGCGTAATGTTAGCCTCGGCAATGTTTAAGGTCGGTAACTATCCAAACAGCACTTCCTTAACCCTTCTACAGATGTTTAACTGTTTGGTTCTAGAGCCTGGGACTGGCTACGCATTCCAGGGTAGGTCTTTAACTCTTGCCTTAAACGTAGTACGCAAGGTACTTAGCCTGGTCAGATTAGGGCGATTTTGCGCCCCCGCATTTATGCGTGGGGTTTCTGACAAAATAACTGGCACTAGGACTTAATCCTAACTATACCAATTAACAGAATTGCTAAATCCACTATACCTTTACTCTTTCCTCAGGAATTAGAAATTAGAAAAAGTAGTTGCAAACCATGACAAATAGCAGCAATGGGTTTTTGGCAACACCTATATTATCTTTATGCTTTCGAGCCTTAGTGTTATTAAACACTTGGGAGTAAAAAAACTTAACTTCAGTAACAGTAACTCGAATTATCGATTCCCTATACTCACAATTACAGAAACTTTATAACAAGTTAAATTCTCTCAAAGCTGGTAAAAAATTTTTATTTTCATGATCAGAACGACTCAATTTAATGAGAGCAAAACGCTGTAAAGGATTGAGATTTAACCAGTGTGCAACAGTGATATTTACGTCTATTTCTTGAGCTTTTTCATTCACACTTGCTGGTACAGTGTTAGTATCTAGCCACGCTGGATGAGATTCAATTGGTAATTCTGCAACTGGCGTACCATTACGTTTTAAAATCAATTCTTGGATATAACTGCGATAAGCTCTAATCTCAGATTCTGTAGTGCAAGGTAGTTCAACAAGATATTGGCGCTCTAATTGAGTCATGTGGTTCCAATCTGATAATTTTAATTTGATACCACTAGTATCGAGTTTATAACGCACCTGCATAGGTATGCAACGTAGAGAATTAACAAAATCCGCCTCAAATTGAAAAAAATCTGCTGCCATAAACTTAAGTAAAAAATAACTAACTAACTAACCACTAATCACTAACCAATGTAGAGATGTGCTTTAGCGAAGCCATGCGCGACAGCGCTATTGGCACATATCTATAACCAACAATCAACATACCTAAGTTCTGGAATTAGTTCGACGAATAATCCAATAACTCATTGAAAGAGAAAGTACAGCTATTCCTAAACCGATAATATCAATACCAGAAACTTTTTCTAAATCCAAAATAATAATTTTACGTGCTACAGCAATTAAAGAAGTCACAATCACTAATTCTACTTGTAGAACATGTTTTTTGAGATATCCTGTGATATTTTCAAGAATTTCTAAAGCAATTAAAATATTTAAAAATAAGCCAAAAATTTTAAATAAAGTTGTATTAAATTTAGCATAAGGCGTGTGAAATAATTCTTTCAACAGAAAAATACCTAAATCAAACACAGCTACGAAAATTACAATCAGCATCATCACAGAGAGAATTTTTGATACAAGCACCTCTATATTTTCAACTAGGTGCATAAAGCCTTCATCTTTTCCTGTTTCCCGAATTCGCTTAAATAGCTTTCTCATCTGCCACACCTTCTAGTAGATAATCGGTGATAGCAATTACATAACTTGGTTATGATTCTAGGGTCAAGCCCTGGGGCGAAGTAAAATTTTATCAACAATGTACCTTACGCCCAATCAGTAACCAGTTATCTGCATTGTGAGTTTTTGATTTAGTGACTGTAGATCGGTTTGAGCGATCGCACAACCTAGATAATCATGATGTTAGGTATTGCAAAATCGAATATCTCTAGAAAATATATTGTAATATATGTTATTGTTAATAATATATGAAATATTATAGATGTCATTAGATATAGCTATAGAATGTTTTTTACATTGTAAATCTTGAATTATTGTTAAAAAAATAGTTGCGATATAACTGTGAAAGGCTGTATCTTCAAAGCGAAACTCAGTAAGATACTGCCTAAACCGGTGTAATGATTACTTCTTCTCAAATTCAATTAAGCGATCGCAAGTCAAAAATCGACCTTTACCAACTCCAACAGCTGTTAGATATTTCAGCTTTTTGGGCAAAAGGACGTAGTATTGAAGATTTAGGGGTAGCTATTGCTAACAGTGACCCCGTGATCAGTGTTTGGGATGGACAACAACTAATTGGCTTTGCTAGAGCAACTTCCGATTGTATTTATCGCGCTACAATTTGGGACGTTGTGATTCATCCAGATTATCGTGGTAACGGATTGGGCTGTAAATTGCTAGAAGCAGTTATGAGTAATCCTCGTCTCCAACGGGTAGAACGGGTCTACTTAATGACTACTCACCAACAAGAGTTCTATGAAAAGATTGGCTTTCAACAGAATTCCACTACTACAATGGTATTTAAGAGTAATCAGTGATTACTCTTAACTGATAAATTGAGGGATCGTTATTTGCAATCTAGCCATGTCCTCAGCTTGTTCTGTAGTCAGAGGAAATGGGACAATATCTAAATTTCCCCCCATCACTTCTAAAATAGTTTGATTAAGTAAGAAATTCATTCCTGGGTCGAAAGTAATATCATTTTCGTCAGTTTTAGCAAACTGATTTTGAGATGAAATTAAATCTATTGGTTCACTGTGTAAAATACCCTGTTTAGGTACATCTAGCCAGACATAAACTAAATTATCTGTAGATGAAGCTTGGGTAGAAATATAAATACTACCTTCCTCTATTTGAGCGATCACAGTTTCGATTAAATTGATTAATACTTGTTTTAACCAACGAGAATCTACAACCACTTTCAAATCTGATCCTGGTAATAAGACTTTGAAAGGAAAGTTGCGATTTTCCGCCAGCATATAAGTTAAATCATAAGTTTCCTGCAACATTTCAGTGAGCGATCGCGGTTGCAGGTCTAGTTTATTTGTACCATGTTCTAATCTGGCAACAGTGAGAATTTCATCAATTAATTTCAGTAGCTTGAGTGTTCGATCATGAGCTTGTTTGATAAATTCTCGCTCTTCTTCTGGATCTTCACACAGATTTGCCAAAATTAATTGCTGTAAACCAATTAAGCCATTGATTGGCGATCGCAATACGTGGGTAGTCCGCGCCAAATATCCCGCTTTAAACTGGCTCATTTCTCGCGCCATTTCATACGCCAATTGAGTTTGTTTAATCTGTTGTTGGAGTTTCACAACATCTTGTTTTTCTGTTGATAGTACTGAGGATGAACTAGATGGCCTATTTCTACGTGCCAATAATCCACTAATACCCAATCCTAATAAAAGTCCAGTTCCGAGGTCTACCCAGTTACTCCAATTCATAAATTCGGCAAATATCAACTTTTTAACAGTGATCAGTGATCAGTTATTCCGTTATCGCTTAAAAAGCTTAATAATTGATAACTGATAACTGATCATTGATTTAATCCAGCTTAACTCCTCCTTGCCGCAAAATTTGCCAATTTATTCCAGTCCATTTGGCAACAGTCGAAGGTACTCCATTTCTTGGTATTTTATTTTCATACTCTGAACTAGCCAAACCTAGAACTTCGGGGAACTGGGCTGTTATTTCTGTGATTGTTTGCAAAGGTGGCTGACCTGATAAATTAGCGCTAGTAGTAGCGAGGGGGCCTGTTTGCGCTAATATCTTTTGAGCGATCGCACAATCAGGGACACGAATACCAATGGTTGTTGGATCTATAGGATTCATAGCTATTGGCACCTGTATAGAGGCTGGTAAAACTAAAGTCAGCGCCCCTGGCCAATATTTCTGAGCAACTTCTTGCCAAATTTGATACTCTTGTTCGCTACCTTTAACAAAAGCCCAAAGTGCTTCTGGATTAGCCCCCATTAAAATTAATGGTTTATCTTGAGTGCGTTGTTTGGCTTTAAAAATCAAGGTCGCCTGCTCTGGTAAACTTGCCAAAGCAGGAACGGTGTCTGTAGGAAAACTGATTAATTTACCTGCTTTTACACTAGCTACGAGTGTATCGAAAGAGACTTGTGCCATTTCAAAAATATGAATTATAAATTATTAATAAATTTCATAACTCACACTTTATCATTCATAATCTTTGAGCAAGGGCAAAGCGTTCGATACCAGCTAAATCAGCATAAATTTCAATATTGCAGTAGCTACCCTGATTTTGTAGCATCTCCCGTACTGCATCCGCTTGTCCGGCCATCATCTCTACAAGCCATACTCCACCCGGTTTTAAATAACTAGGGGAGGTTTCGATTAAATAGCGGAGACAATCTAGACCATCGTCCCCCCCATCAAGTGCTAAATGTGGCTCATGATTAACAACTTCTGGTTGCAGGGTTGACACGGTACTCGTGGGGATATAAGGCGGGTTTGACACCATACCACTGAATTGCCCTTTTAAAGACTCCAGTGGTTCCCACCAATGACCTTGGTAAAAGTTGATGCGATCGCTCAGTCCAGTATTCTGAGCGTTAATTTGAGCGATCGCAATTGCTGCTGGTGAGTAGTCAACCGCATGAATTGTCGCTTTCTGCAAAGCATCTGACAGTCCAATGGCGATCACTCCACTACCAGTTCCTAAATCTACCCAGTGTCCTTGTTGGAGGCTGAGATTTTCTTTACTCTTGGCTACTGCTATGACAGTAATATCAATCAAACATTCAGTTTCTGGTCTGGGGATTAAAACCGCAGGAGAAACTATAATTTTAAATTGTCGCCAAGGTGTAACTCCTGCAATGTATTGTACTGGAAGGCGTTCTTTTAATCGTTTTTGCCACAAAATATCTAGTTCTTCTAAAGATAGCTGCAACTGGATATGCGATCGGTCTTTAAACAAATCCAAACGTAGTGCCAAACGATCTAAGCCAGCTATTTCTTGTAATAGCCAGTCTACCTCGACAGGTGACACATCAGCAGTGATCGAGGCTGCGATCGCTGCTTGACGCCATTCCCAAAGTTGCAAACCAGAAATTTCTTTTGCTTGTTGCTCTGCCATGATGAACAAAAAAGGGAACAGGGAACAAGCCGTTTCTCTGCGTTCCGCGTTCCCCATTACTTTTTACAAGATGCTTAACGGGCTAGTTATTTTTTCGGTAGAGTGGGTGTTGTAGCAGCAGGCTTGGGCTGGATAGCTGGTGTAGTAGCTGTGTTAGGTGCATTAGTCCTTGGCTGCTTGCTGATATATTCTAAGCTCTCAGAAGACGGCACTAGTGTAACTTGCTTCAACCACTCATCATTTTTTTGCTGTAACGTTTGAATGACGCCTTCAATATCAACTACCTGAATTTCAGCTTTGGGAATATCTTTCTTAATCTGGTTCAATAGATCCTGGGCGTCTTTTTTACTGAGAAACAAAGGCACAACTTCCTGATTATTAGAACGCCGTTTAACTGAAACGTATCCTTTATCTGCTGATTGGACAATAAACACTGGTACGATTAACTGTTTTACCTCTTGACCTTTTTGGCGTAGTAGTGTGACTGCTCCTTGAAGGTCTTGTTGTCCTGGTTGGAGAGCAAATAAGACACGGTCTGGTTTCTTTTTATCTTCTTGCAGCTTTTTATAAATAACCCCCATTGGTACTGGTTTCACTTCCAGGGATTTTACCATGTCCATAATCTTCGGATCTTTTTGTTTCCGCAGTTCTTCTAAAAAGGCCTGTGCTTCCTTTCCGTTCATAAAAACATCTGCCACTGTAGTACTTTTTTGTCCATTTTGGGCAGCAGGTAGAGTGCGAGTTAGGGGTACACCTTGAGGATTGGTAAGAAGAAAAACAGGTACTTCATTTAGTTTTTCTGTTATTTGTTGTTCTGGTAATGCTAGTGCTGGGATATTTCCGCTAAAAAATGTTGCGAGCAGAGTACTCCCAACTAAACCTAATGTTGTACCCCAGCGAACCAATGATTTCATAACTTCTCCTAGCATCAATATTTTTTAATCAAATCAAACAAATAGTTATATCCACACAGAACCAACTATTTTCTGTTATGGTATTCGTTTCGCTAGTGGATTGTGCAGTTGTTTGTTTGTCAATTTTGCCTAAATAGTGACAAACAGCAAAGTAACGTAGATAGATGCCTGCCATATGTTGCTTTCAAAAGGCGAAAACATTTCCGCTCGTGAAGGCAACAAATGCCATTTCATTGCCTTACTATGCCATACTTGACGCCATATGCAAGTCATTCGTTCCATCTACCACATGAGATCACTGCCTTAATCTACACATATCCTCAAAGAAATTGAATTTGTTGGTTATGCCTCAAAACCAAGCTAGCAGCAAAATCCCAAACTTTCCTTCTTCCGCAATAATAAGCAAATAAAGTGCAAATATAATTACCAAAAAAAGTTTAAATATCTCAGATTAAAATATAGTCAATTTTTGTTGATTTATGAGAAAAACTAAAAGCTCTATATTTATTAGTCTAGGGCTGGAAAAATAATATTTAAGCAACTAAATGTGGAGGTGATGGATGATAAATTGCGATCGCAATATCTACTTGGTATAACTATCAACATAGCTGAATAATTACTATAAGTATGTTCAGATTTCTCTTCTTTCTCCTTATACATAAATTCTGATACATATTAGTTATTACTTGCATGTAGAAAACTTGATTTTAGAATCGGGATTAGCTTTGTTGTGATCTAATGTCTGTTTTGACAAAGCCAGTCCCCAATTCCAAGCATGGCGTGCGACTCCACAATGCTTTTGCTTTAAAAATAAAGAACTAGCCCGTACAATAAGTACAGGCTAGCGCTTTGTATATATGTATGTTTTTGTTATTGTTAGGGTCTTTATTTTGCTGACCCCAATGTTATCTATACTTATGATCCCCTATTTTTGTAGTAAATAAAGTTTTTTTAAGTTTTTCTTTAGATTTAGTTTCCTGACTATTTGTGACGTTTTGTAAGTCTACGTTTTTTAGGGCTTATGGAAGCTCCCATGACTTCCGACACCCAAACTTCAAAATTGCGGATTGGGTGAGAGCGTAAAGCAACATCGGGATGAACAATTGGTTCAACCAAAATGGTAAACATTCCTAGACGATTACCAGCTAAGACATCGGTAAATAAGCGATCGCCAACCATTGCGACTTGTTTTGCTGGTAAGTTCATCGCACTGAGGGCTGCTCTAATCTTGCGTCGTGAGGGTTTAGCAGCGCCCAAGTAGTAAGGTAAATCCAAAGAGCGAGCAATATTACCAATGCGGAATTCACTTAAGTTATTGCTGACAAGATACAGGGTTGCTACCTTACGGATTTCCTGAATCCACTGTTGTAGTTCTGCTGATGTCGATAATATTTTGATTGGGACTAATGTCTCATCTACATCCAACACCAGCCCCTTTAGCCCATATTGTTCGATGATGTCGGGTGTGAGATTCAACACTGAACCTTCCAAAATTAAGTCAGGCTGTAAGAGTTTGTTCCAGCGCATAGTCAGTTAGAAGTCAATGGTCAATGGTCAATGGTCATCAGTAAATAGCTGTTGAGTATAGACACATTCCGATGAAATCTATGCAATAATCAAAACATTTGGCAAAAATCCTGCCAAATGCTTGAGCTAGTAGCTAATAACTCACGGTTCGCCCATTTTAAATTGAGTTAGGAAAAAGCCGAACGATTTAATCAGGGTTCTAAGCTGTAATTCAAATGTACTCTTGTTCCGACTTTATGCGATCACATCAAAATAGAGTTTTGAGAGCGGGGTGATAGTTTAAGGTAAATTTAGGGAAATCGCTAAAACTATTACGGTATCTAGATTTTCTGATTTTTGACAGTTTCTCTAACTCCAAAAAAAATGGGCGAACCGGGAGTAATAATAATTAAAAATTCCTTATGTAGAAATTAAGCATTACCTTTTTTTGTTTTGAATTTTTAATTTTATTCGACTTCATTAAACAAATGTTCTTCTAACAACGGTTGCACTTGACGGAATTCTTCTGGGGAAAGTAATTCAGGTTTACCAGTTTTAGATATGCGTGCAAAAAATAGCAGTGGGTCAAGGGGAGTATAAATCGCATACTCCTGATCTTCATGGTAAAAGCTGGCTAGCAATTGTAATTGCTCTGGTTCTAAATCTGACTGTTCGTCTTCGATTTCTAAAGTGAACAGTTCTGATTCTTCTACTGGGGGTAATTCACCTGCAACAGTTAAAGCATAAGCTGTATTATTGAGGACTAGATTTTGTTCTGATAGCACAGCTTGGGCAGTGCTAAAAATTTGCTCGATAGTAGTATCATCTTCTACCAGAACAGCCTCTTCTTCTTCTTCTTCACCTTGCCAAGCAAAGATTTCTACAGGTGAGTCAACCGGAAGTAGCAAGAAATAGCCTTGTCCATCAACTTCGAGTGAATGCTCAATATAACATTCGAGCGATCGCCCTTTATCATCGCTCAAAGTAATAGTACCAGATTGTTCGCGATCGTGTTCGTCAGAAAAATAAGAAAAAGACATAGCCGAGATATAAACCGTATGACTACCAGCTATTTTATAGATGGGGAAAGGGGAAGGGGATTAAGGATTAGGTATTAGACATTGGGGATTTGGGATTGGGGATTGAAAATACCCGTTCCTTCTTCCCTGTTCTCTTTTTCCTTTTTCCTTCAATTCTTTCCTACCTTGGCTGGTTAACAGATTTCAGAATATCATGCGACAAGCTATGCTTACTCAGCAGATCATTCTTTAGGTTGTAAGCTAGTTCGCCGTATATCTAACCATTGTTGTAATATTAAAGCTGCTGCCTTACGGTCAATCAAAGCTTTATGGCGTGATGGAGAGCGGTTTTCAGCTAAGAGCAACTGCTCTGCTTGAAAAGAAGTTAATCGCTCATCTACATACTCCACAGGTAAGTGCAGAGCTTTGCTTAGTCGTGTAGTAAACTTTTGCACTTGCTTGGCTTGGAATCCCAAAGAACCGTCCATTGAATAAGGTAAACCGACGACTAAAACTTCTATTTCTCGTTCTTTAATTAATTTTTGTATCTGTTCTACATCTTGCTGAAAAGATGTGCGTTCAACAGTGGTAATTCCACTGGCTATTAAGCCTAAGCGATCGCACCCCGCCACACCAATTCGTTTACGACCAACATCTAACCCCAAAGCAGAAACATATTTAGAACTAGAGTAAGACACAGAAGTTAAATTGCTGCCTTGTCGTCCCTCATGTCCCTCTTCAATATCCACGCAACTACTCCTGCTGTTGTCCATCTGCTGAATCCGGCTGACAAAATGGCTCTATGTGAGAGTTTTTGCTAGAAAAAGAAATATTTTCTATTGATGGATTAGGTTGTGTCGATCTATCTGAAGAAGGTGGCTTATGTTGTGGTAGCCATGACATTCCTCCTGGTATGGGTTTGCGTGCAGGTTGCAAACCTTGTAGTACTTCAGGTAACTGAATTCCTTCTAAGGAGACAAATTTTGACTCTCGGACTTTATGCCACACCGAGCGAGACATAATAAGAGTGTGTTCTATCCGACTTGCTCCAATTTGTTCTAAATATTCTTCTCCCTCTGGTTGATAATCTGCCGAAGCTAGTTGCAAAGGTTGCTGGGGAAAATCCTGAGAAATTCGAGCAAGTTGAGTCAACAGTTCTGGATATAGCCAAGTATATGCTGGGTGAACTGCCAGCGTTGCCATGTGTGGTTCTTCACCTTTGCGGTCTAAAGTAATTTCAAAATAACCGATCGCTGCTTTACGTTGGGGTTCAAACACGTAACCGCTTACCACTTCGGTTTTTGTCATCCATTGCTTCACAGCATCAACCAAGGCGCCAAATAAGTTGGTTTTAAAGTCATCGGTTTGGCGATCAAATACCTGCCGTACCAAAGGTGGCATTGATGCTGTATCTAATTGATATAACAGTTGAGCATCAGCGTTACTTATAGGCAGCATGTTAGGCAAGTCAGGGTGAACCTGTGCCAATTCAGCCAGTAGTTCTGGTTTAATTTCCCAATAGGTCATTTCAGCCAGACGCTGAAAACCGTTTTGTCGATACAGCGCCAGTGCTTCTGTATCGTTGATGTTGACTTCTAATATCCAAGTGCGAGCTTCTAAAATTGATTCAAAGCAGTAACGCAAAAGCTGCGAACCAATTCCTTGCTTATCGGCAGCGCGTTCTAAGATTACCCGATCTACGCGCCAAGTGCTACGCGTACGATTAAATGGCGAGACTTGGATCATTCCCAAGGGCGATCGCCCCTGTTCTGCTACATATCCACAGAAAAGATACTGTAGTGGATTCGGAAACCAACTTAAAAATCTCAACAATCCATACCAGCGGCGCAGCCATTGCATTTGCCGCATAGCAAAATCGGCTCCTTTTCTGGTTTTAGCTGCGAATGAATCCATAGCTATACGTCCAATATCATCCAAGTCCCGATATTGGATAGGTCGGATGACAATGCTAAGATTCTTCTGAAGTAATGAAGTCATTTTCATTCGAGCTGCCATTGCGCCTTAATTGAAACAGAAACAGAGGTAGTGCTGCATTAATATTAACGGCTTTACACTCCTTTCTATTGATCCAAAAGAGTGATTTTCACAACTCAATATTAAAAAGGCAGACTAATTGATGACTACATTAGCTTGGACTCAACAAGTTCTGTTTAGATTTTATTTAAATTTTATTGAAGATTTGTATGGATTTGAACTAGATAACTCGGCGAGAAATTAGTTTTTCAAAATTTGCTTGGGTTTGATGGAGCAATTGCTCTCGGCTGTCTAGCTGTGTCTGCTTCAGCGTTGGAACCAGATTGCGAGCTTGCAGAGCCATGTGCATTTGGAGGTGGGCAACATATTCACTAAAGTCTTCTTCAACGACTACGTCTGTATCCTTGAGGAACTGTGATTCCATCGCCACTGTGTTCTCCTTTGTTTGTTAATCCCTATTTGGTCGATTCACATTTTCAAAACTTATCACGTCGTTTTACCTGACTTGTTAATTTGCAATGAAGTTTAACTAAAAGGTGTTGCTGGTTGGTCAATGGGCATTGGGCATTAGTTATTTGTCATTACCCATAATGTGTAATTTGTCAAGTATTAAATAATACTTTTTCAACCCCAGGTTTGACACTGAAATCATTTTTGTAATATTATTTAAGACTTAATTCATGAAAGTATAAAAATTCATTTTGTAATCCATAATTTATTTAACTGGAACAAGTACTCAAGGCTACAAGTTAAGCCTCGTTGTACAACAACAGTAATAAAAGCAAGGTTAAAAAAATAACAATTCCGAGAGTTTGAACTCGGCCCTATGACTCATAAATACCAAGTACACTAGTACTGATTGATACTAATATCCAAATGCCATTCTTCAGCTTTTTCAACCAAAGTACTGAGCAACAAGCTCACCGCCAAACGGTGGGACGGGGTGTGAAATTGCAAGCTAGTTACTCAAAAATACCTTTAAGCCAAAGAATTATCATGCCGTTTATGCTGGTGTTCTTTAGCATTATGGTGGTAGCAGTGATTAGCTTTGCTTTTTGGTTTACCAGTACAATGGAATATCAGATGAAAAATACTGTTGCATCAGGTGCAGCAGTTATTTTGCAGGAGTTGCAAACCGAAAAACAACATTTGAGTTCTTGGGTACAGCTGATAGCAGAGCGAAATGATGTGCGTACGGCGCTGGAACAAAAAGATACTCAGACACTCCTAAAAATATTAGTTTCACATCAGACTAATTTAGAACTAGACCTGATCAAGGTTGTCAATCAAAATGGTGGAACAGTGCTGGATATCAGACAGCCAAAATTAGATCACTCAGACTTAGAAGATCGAACAAGCATTTCTCAGGCACTTGCTGGGATATATCCTTTAGATGTGGTAAATCTTCAAAAACAACGAGGACAAGCGCAGTTAGTTCTGGTGGTTACAGCTCCTGTTAAGTCCAACAAAGAAGAAGTGATTGGTGCAATTGAAATTGGTATTCTCATCAATAACGAGTTACTCAAAAATCTAATTGCAGCTAAAGATGAGTACTTGATTGCGTTAAACGAAGATCAAACGGTTGTTGTTTCTACACTCACAGCAGTCACAAATAAAAATTGGGAATTACCACTTACCACTACTCCACCAATACGTATTTTGCTCACAAATAGGCACTACATTGCCAAAAGTATTTTTATCCCAGGGTTGAGTAATACTTCTTTGACAGTTGTATTGCTAAAGTCGCTTGTTGATCTCAACCATACAGTACAGTACCTATGGTTAAGACTGTGGGGTTTTTTCGTAGTGGGGGGTTTGATTTGTACCTTGGTGGGTAAGAATATCGCCTTGAACATTTCCGGGCCTTTATTGACTGTAGCGAAAGTAGCTCAAAAAGCCACTCAGGAAGGAAATTTTGATTTGCAGGCTCCTGTAACTAGAAATGATGAAGTCGGAATTTTAGCTATTTCTCTTAATAGTTTAATTCGTCGAGTTGCAGAATACACTCAAGAATTAGAAAAGGCTCGTACCACTTTAGAAAAACGAGTCGAAGAACGCACTCACCAACTTTTACAAAAAAATCAAGAATTAAATCTAGCTTACGATCAACTTAGTTATGCTATTCAAGAACTCCAGCAAACTCAAGCACAGTTGATTCAAACTGAAAAAATGTCTTCACTGGGTAATATGGTTGCAGGAGTTGCTCATGAAATAAATAATCCGATTAGTTTTATCTATGGCAATATTAGCTATGCCAAGGAATATATTGAAGAATTATTAGAATTACTGAATTTGTACAAAAACGAATATCCGCAACCGACTAGTACAATTCAAAGTCATCTAGAACAGATAGAGCTAGATTATATTAGCCAAGATTTACCTAAAATTTTAACCTCAATGAAAATCGGAGCGCAAAGAATTAGAGAGATTGTTTTGTCTTTAAGAAATTTCTCGCGCTTGGATGAATCTGAGAAGAAAGCTGTGAATATCCACGAAGGAATAGATAGTACTTTATTGATTCTCAACCACCGCTTAAAAGAAGGAATTCAAGTTGTCAAAGAATATCAAGCATTGCCGTTAATTGAGTGTTATCCGGCACAATTAAATCAGGTATTTTTGAATCTTCTTAGTAATGCAATTGATGCTTTGGAAGAGTCATTTTTTAATGAATTGTCATCAGCAGAAAATAAAGTTAATCCCCAAATCTTAATTCATACAAACAAGGTTGCGGGCAATCGTATTTACATACAAATTACAGATAATGGTTGCGGAATTGAACCAAAGAATCAAGCTAAAATTTTTGACCCTTTCTTTACAACTAAACAAGTTGGTCAAGGGACTGGATTAGGATTGTGGATTTGTTATCAGATTATCCAAAAGCATCAGGGTAAGATTGAGATCAATTCTTTACTTGGAGAAGGAACTACTGTTACCGTGACGCTTCCCTTTGTGCAAAAATCATAAGTGCGATCGCCATTGTCATTAGTCATCTGTAAGGGGAGAGGTTTTAATTTACCCTTTCCCCTTTAACCGAACTATATTGACGCAACCCCTGCAAGAGCAAGACAAGCGAACCTAATTCTTACGATGCTACCTGAGCAGCTGTACGAGTCCGCCGTCTTCTACCATCAGCAACTTTGACGGGTGGTTCATCAGGAATTTGCATCAATAATGTCAGTGATGGTTGACATTGTAATTCGCGACGAATGGAACGCGCCAGTTCTCTTTCTAATACTTCTTGTAATCCACCCCAGTCTACTTCTGGTTTATCACTTTCAAATCCTTGGGCAAATTCTGACCAGCGCACGCTGAGAATTTCTTCAATTCGCTGTTGTACCCATTTTTGCAGAAGCGATCGCTCGATACTTGTCACCACACCCCGCAGGTGAATTTCTGGTTTCGCCATCAGTTTACCAGTCCAATCAATTGCTGCGGCAATGGTAACAATACCTTCTTCTGCCATTTTCTGACGTTCTTGTAAGACTTTGGCGCTGACCATACCAGAACTGGAAGTATCTACCAGTTCCAAGCCAGATGGAACTTTTCCTACAACACGCAGTGATTCTTCGGTCAACTCTACGATATCGCCGTTCTGGATAATCACCATGTTCTCGGCTGGAACACCAGTATTCTGGGCTGTTTGAGAGTGTTTCACCAACATCCGATGTTCACCGTGAACAGGTAAGAAAAATTTGGGACGAGTTAACGCCAACATGAGCTTCTGGTCTTCTTGACAGCCGTGACCGGAAACGTGAATACCTTTATCCCGACCATAGACTACATTTGCGCCTTGCATCATCAATTTATCGATGACATTAACAACGGCGATCGTATTACCAGGAATCGGGTTCGCAGAAAATACAACTGTGTCTCCTTGGCGAATTTTAATATGGGGGTGTTCTTTTCTGGCAATACGTGTCATTGCTGACATCATCTCGCCTTGGGAACCAGTTGTCAAAATCAGCACGCTTTCATCTGGAAGATTCCGGATGGCATTCAAGGGCTTAAATAAATCATCATTACACTTGATATACCCAAGATTGCGAGCATGAGCAATCAAATTCAGCATCGAACGTCCCACAACTGTGACAACACGGTTGTGCTTCTGCGCTAACTGCAAAATCATGTTGATACGGTGGACGCTAGAAGCAAAGGTTGTCACAAACAGTCGCCCTGGAGCTTGGGAAAAAACCCGATCCAAATTGGGATAAACTGAGCGTTCTGAAGGCGTGAATCCGGGGACTTCAGAGTTAGTTGAATCACTCATCAAACACAGAACGCCTTTTTCCCCATGCTCGGCTAAACGTTGGATATCAAAATGTTCGCCATCTACGGGTGTATGGTCAAATTTAAAGTCTCCTGTGTGGATCAACAGACCGAGGGGGGTATGGATGGCGACGGTGAAACTGTCAGCAATGGAGTGGGTGTTGCGAATATATTCGACAAAGAAATGTTTACCAATTCGTACGACATCGCGAGGAAGGACGGTTCTTAATTCTGTGCGATCGCGCACTCCTGCTTCTTCCAATTTACCCTCTAGCATCGCCATCGCTAGCCGAGGGCCATAGATCACAGGAATTTCAAATTGCTTCAAATGAAAGGCAATACCCCCAATATGGTCTTCATGACCGTGGGTAACAATCATGCCTTTAATTTTATGGCGATTTTCCCGCACGTAAGTCATGTCTGGCAGAACAATATTGACTCCATGCATTCCATCTGTGGGAAATGCCAATCCTGCATCTAAGAGGATAATTTCATCTTCGTACTCAAAAACACAAGTGTTTTTGCCAATTTCATGTAAGCCACCCAAGGGAATAATTTTGAGGGCGGAATTAGTTTCGTTTGTAGTCATTCTTCTCCTGAGATTGTTCTTTTCTCGTTAAAATATGAGGATTTAGCCGTCTTTTAAGACAGTTGAAAATAGCTGTCTATGAAAAATTCAGCTATAAGGTAGTTCTGTGTGACAGAAAGAAATTTAAGTATCCAGTGAAAAAATTTAAACTTGTTATGAAATACAAATTTTTTCCTGCAACAAACATGCTTTCTGATTTCTTGTAATCCCGTTTTTCTGAGCTTTTTTATTGCTTCTGTATATTTGATAAAAGTAAATTTACACCAAAGAGGTTATTAGTAATTTTTATTTCGTAGCATAGGCTTTGTAACCACCACATTGTCAAAATTACTGATAATTTTTATTGAATTATTTTCAACGTATCTTTTGAGTGTGAAAGTGGCTAAGATTCCACTTTGATTTAGATAAGACTAAGTTCTTTCATCACAAATTCCAAAGTTTCAGTTACTTTGGCATCAGCTTCGCACAAAGGTAGACGCGTTGAACCAACTTCCCAGCCTTGAAGTTGTAATGCTTTTTTGACTGGAATCGGATTTGTGGTTAAAAACAAAGCTTTAAATATAGGAAAAAGCCGCAGATGAATGTCGATAGCGACCTGATTTTGACCCAAATTAAAGGCTTGAATCATCTGTTGTAGATCGTTGCCTACAATATGAGAAGCAACACTAACTACACCCTTAGCCCCGACTGCTAACAATGGCAAGGTTAAATAATCATCTCCAGAGTAAATCTGGAATTCTTTTGGTGTCAAGCGACGAATTTCACTCACTTGATCTAAGTTCCCGCTTGCTTCTTTGATACCAATAATGTTATTGATTTTGGCTAATCGAGTAACTGTTTCAGCACTGAGGTTTTGGCCAGTACGACCTGGCACGTTATATAACAAGATAGGCAAGTCACCAGATGCTTGCGCTATGGCTTGAAAGTGTTGGTAAAGTCCCTCTTGCGGTGGTTTGTTGTAATACGGAACAACTTGTAAAGCACCGTGTACTCCTATTCTAGCTGCTTTTTGAGTAGCGGCGATCGCTTCTTTGGTGGAATTGGAACCACATCCCGCTATCACCAGTGCTTTCCCTGCTACTGCTTCCAACACAACGGAAAATAACTGATATTCTTCCTCCCAACTTAAAGAAGGAGATTCTCCAGTTGTGCCACACACCACTACTGTATCAGTACCGTTATTTGCTAGATGGTCTGCTAATTTTGCTGCTACATCATAGCTGACACTACCGTCTTCCTTAAACGGCGTAATCATTGCGGTTAAAACTCTACCGAAATCTACCACCCTTTTCTACTCCTGATTTTTTGTTTTTTGTGTTTTGGTGGTTCTTTATTGTAATAACCTATTTGCAAATTACTTTCAAGGGTAAACTCTTGGTTGTTAGTTGTTGGTTGTTGGTTCTCCCTTGGGAGATATTTACCAATTACCAATTACCCATTACCCATTACCCATTAACCAATGAAGGAGTTGGTTTGAGTAAACTTTTTTCTACTAATAATTCCGCAATTTGTACAGCATTCAATGCAGCACCTTTGCGGATTTGATCACCACATAACCACAGTTCTAAACCACAAGGATGGGAAATATCCTGACGAATCCTGCCGACTAAAACTTCATCACGACCTGTGGCTTCAAATGGCATGGGAAAGTAATTTTTCTGCCAATTTTCTACCAATTTCACACCAGGAGATTTACTTAAAATTTCTCTGGCTTCATCTGAGTCAAACGGGGTTTCAAATTCTAGATTAAGCGCTTCTGAGTGAGCGCGGAGTACGGGAACCCGTACACAAGTAGCAGTAATTCTGATATCTTGATCTGCAAAAATTTTCCGTGTTTCATTGACCATTTTCATTTCTTCTTCGCAGTATCCTTGATCATTTAATGGGGAATTATGCGGGAATAAATTAAAAGCCAAGGGATAAGGAAATACTTCCGCCGTTGGTTGTTTGCCCTCTAAAATAGCGCTAGCTTGAGTTTGGACTTCTGTCATTGCTTTTGCACCCGCACCACTGGCAGATTGATATGTGGCTGCAACAATGCGTTTGATGGGTTTGATTTTATGCAGAGGCCACACTGCTACTGCCATTAAAATTGTGGTGCAGTTGGGATTTGCAATAATACCTTTGTGATTTGCTGCTGCTTGGGGATTAACCTCTGGAACAACTAAAGGTACTTCCTCATTCATGCGAAAGGCGCTGGAATTATCTATGACAACTGCACCTTTTTTGGTGGCTATGGGCGCCCAAGCTTTTGAGGTTGAACCTCCCGCACTTGCTAGTACTATATCGACATTTTCAAAGGCGCGATCGCTGACTGGCTCTACTAATAAATTTTCTCCTTTGAACTGTAGCTTTTGCCCTGCACTACGCTCTGATGCCAATAATTTTAATTTTGAAACTGGAAAATTACGACTTTCTAATAATTCCAATAACTCCCTGCCGACAGCACCTGTCGCGCCCAAAATAGCTACACAATAGGAATTGGACAAACTTGCTTCCTCCTTAAGGTTTCTTCTAGCAATTTTTTTAATCAATTTTCGATTTAAAATTTACGCATATATAATTTACACATCTGAATCTCTTGATCATTTTACGTATTTTAATGCTTTACTTTTATTTAATCTTTATTTATTAATTTAATACATTTATTTTTTTACTGTTACAAAAGTTGTATTGTACTTTACAACAATTAATAACTATTAATTTTTCAACACTTTTTATAGATAGATCGAATATTATACAGCAAATTGTCGTTTTAGTGGTAGTCATTTGATTATGACTCATTTTTAATTAACAACAACTGGATTGAGAACCAGGATACCACGCTTGCCACTTATGTTGGTTAAAACTCTTGGTGAAGTACTAGTATTGGCTTTTATTGGCTTTGAGTAATAGAGGCATAGATACATAAACTAATTTGCGCTAAAGTGTCAAGAGCTTTCGCATTAGCAGTAAACTGGATCTCTGTTCATCAACACAGGTTCAATTTTAAGCTGACAAAGCCTTATGGGTAAATTTCCTCCCAACTAGGAATAACCCATCATACGAGAAGTGTGACGTCTGTGTGTAGAAGCAAGAAGTAAAAAAATATTAGCAGAAAGCAAATAGAGACAAAGCATGAAAGTTACCCAGGAAAAACTCCCCTCCAGTCAAATCGGTTTGGAAATAGAGATTACACCAGAAAAAACCAAGCAAACCTACGAACAAGTTATCCAAAACTTAAGCCGTTCTGCCAACATTCCTGGGTTTCGTAAAGGCAAGGTGCCACGGCAGATACTGCTACAGCGCCTGGGTAAAACTCGAATCAAGGCAACAGCGCTAGAAGAACTGATTCAAGATGGCATTACAGAAGCTGTTAAACAAGAAGATATCAAGGCGATCGGGCAACCACAATTACGTTCATCGTTTGATGACTTGATTAATAATTATGAACCTGGTAAACCCTTGACTTTTTCAGCTACTGTTGATGTGCCACCAGAAGTCAACTTGACTCAGTATACTGATTTGGAAATCAAAGCTGAAG
The DNA here is from genome assembly GCA_051172755.1 of Nostochopsis sp. Taxonomy (GTDB): domain Bacteria; phylum Cyanobacteriota; class Cyanobacteriia; order Cyanobacteriales; family Nostocaceae; genus Pelatocladus. The sequence continues at coordinate 343,037 of JBMNDX010000004.1, forward strand.
AAATCAAGTACGACACCGAGAAAGTAGATCAAGTCCTGGAAAATGAACGCCAACAAATGGCAACATTGATTCCTGTAGAAGGACGCTCAGCACAACTGGGTGATATTGCCGTAGTTGACTTTAAAGGCGTGATCGCCAAAGCTGAAGGTGATGACGAAGCAGCTGAACCGGAGGCGATACCTGGCGGCGAAGCAACTGATTTTCAGGTAGAGTTACACGAAGATAAGTTTATTCCTGGTTTTGTCACAGGCATTTTGGGAATGAACCCCACAGAAACCAAAGAAATTTCTGCTACTTTTCCCGATCCCTATGCAAATGAAGATTTAGCCGGAAAACCAGCTATTTTCACCGTCACTCTCAAAGAAATTAAAGAAAAAGAACTGCCAGATTTGAATGATGACTTCGCCAAAGACATCAGCGACCACGAGACTTTGGCTGAATTACGGACTTCCCTGGAAGAGAAATTCCAAAAAGAAGCCGAACAAAAAACTAAAGGTAATAAGCAGGAAGCCTTCTTGAAGGAATTGCTTAAGCATATAGAAATTGACTTACCAGAGACAATGATTGAGCGGGAAGTCGATAACATGCTCACACAAACAGCCATGCGTTTAGCGCAGCAAGGGTTAGATGTCAAGAAATTTTTGACCGCCGATATCATTCCGCAATTACGTCAGCGTTCTCGTGATGAAGCGATCGAACGTCTCCAACGCACCCTAGCCCTCGAAGAAATTGGCAAACGCGAGTCTATCGAAGTTACTGATGAAGAGGTCGCCACCAGAATCGAAGAACTCTCTGAACAGTTATCTGGGCAAGATTATGATCCAGATCGACTGCAAGAATACATCAAAGACGAACTGCTGACCGAAAAAACTCTCGACTGGCTGCTGGAACATGCAAAAGTTGAACTCGTACCCGAAGGTTCTTTGAGTGCAGAAGAATCTCCAACAGAAGAAGTAGCCGAAAGCGAAGAACAAATCACCATAGATGCTGAAGCCACAGCAGTCACAGAAGAAGCGTCAACAGAAGCAGAATAAATTTAGGGATTAGGAATCGGGGTCGGGGATTCTCCGTCATGAGACGCACTCGCGTTCGGGGATCAGGGATTAGGGATTGGGAATTAGAATAAGGGATGGTTAACAAAATTCAACAATCAACCCCTATCCTCTATCCTCTATCCCCTATCCCTGATCCCCTGTCACCTAGATTCATGCTGTATTCACACGAGAAGAAATTATATGAGGCATAATGGTTAACACATACCTAAAAATAAAAAACCATTCGCTCATCACAGGCAGCATATGCTGTCTTACCCACTGTTACTATTACATTTAAAGTCAAACATTTGTCTGTATGCTTGTATCGCAGTCGGGAAATTACCCAATCAGCAGTTTGAGTCCATTTGAAATTCGCGCCCAAAACGGCCCGAGTAATATCGTGCCGATGGTGGTAGAGCAATCTGGCATGGGGGAACGAGCCTTTGATATCTACTCCCGCCTACTGCGAGAACGAATTATTTTTTTGGGAACGCCAATAGACGATACGATCGCTAACTCGATTGTTGCTCAGTTGTTGTTCCTAGACGCTGAAGATTCTGAAAAAGATATTCAGCTATACATTAATTCTCCTGGCGGCTCAGTATATGCGGGCATGGCAATATATGATACAATCCAGCAAATTCGTCCAGATGTTGTGACCATTTGTTTTGGATTAGCCGCAAGTATGGGAGCATTTTTACTAGCAGCCGGGACTGCGGGTAAACGTATGTCTTTACCTGATTCGCGGATTATGATTCACCAACCTCTGGGCGGTGCTCAAGGTCAAGCAATTGACATAGAAATTCAAGCAAGGGAAATTCTTTACATTAAAGCAAAGTTGAATCAGTTACTGTCACACCATACTGGTCAACCATTAGAAAGAATAGAAGCCGATACTGAACGGGACTTTTTCATGTCGGCTGAAGAGTCAAAAAATTATGGATTGATCGATCAGGTCATCACCAGGCAAAATCTTCCCGCAGCAGGGGAAAACGTCACCATTCTGAAATAAGAGGCTGGTATGTCTAAGTACGACTCCCATTTAAAATGTTCGTTTTGCGGCAAGTCTCAGGAGCAGGTGCGTAAATTAATCGCTGGACCGGGAGTCTATATCTGCGATGAATGCGTTGACTTGTGTAATGAAATTCTAGACGAGGAGTTGCTTGACACAAATAGCGCAACGCCTCAACCAACACAAAAGTCAGAAGATACTCAAAAACGCCGTGTTCGATCCTCCAATCTCTCGTTAAATCAAATCCCGAAACCGCGAGAGATTAAAAACTATCTAGACGAACATGTGATCGGGCAAGATGAAGCCAAAAAAGTACTATCAGTAGCGGTTTACAATCACTATAAGCGACTGGCGATCATTCAGTCCAAAAATAATGGCAAAGGTGGAACCGATGATCCTGTTGAGCTACAGAAGTCCAATATTCTGTTGATTGGCCCTACTGGTTGTGGCAAAACTCTGCTTGCTCAGACTTTAGCCAAAATTCTGGATGTACCGTTTGCTGTTGCTGACGCCACTACCCTGACAGAAGCAGGGTATGTGGGCGAAGATGTAGAAAATATTTTGTTGCGACTGCTGCAAGTAGCAGATTTGGATGTCGAAGAAGCGCAACGGGGAATTATCTATATCGACGAAATCGATAAAATTGCTCGTAAGAGTGAAAACCCATCGATAACACGAGATGTGTCTGGTGAAGGTGTACAGCAAGCTTTGCTGAAAATGCTGGAAGGAACAGTTGCTAACGTACCTCCGCAAGGCGGACGTAAGCACCCCTATCAAGACTGCATCCAGATTGACACCAGTAATATTTTGTTCATCTGTGGCGGTGCTTTTGTTGGCTTAGAGAAGGTTGTAGATCAGAGAACTGGCAAAAAGTCAATAGGCTTTGTGCAACCGGGAGAAGGTCAAACGAAAGAAAAACGTGCAGCAGATACTCTGCGGTATTTGGAACCGGATGACCTAGTTAAATTTGGCATGATTCCAGAATTTATTGGACGTGTGCCAATGGTAGCAGTGGTAGACCCACTAGATGAAGAAGCGTTGATGGCAATTTTGACTCAACCACGTAGTGCCTTAGTCAAGCAGTACCAGAAACTACTGAAAATGGACAACGTTCAGCTGGACTTTAAAGCAGAAGCTTTGCGAGCGATCGCTCAAGAAGCCTACCGCCGCAAAACTGGTGCAAGAGCGCTGCGGGGTATTGTTGAAGAACTAATGCTCGATGTCATGTATGAGTTACCGTCTCGTAAGGACGTGACTCGCTGCACTGTCACGCGGGAAATGGTAGAGAAGCGTTCCACTGCTGAACTATTAGTACATCCTTCTTCGCTACCCAAGCCAGAATCAGCATAAACTAAAAATCCGGGGACACGGTGACAAGGTGACACAGGGACAGAATATTCTCACCCCCTCCATATCCCAATTTCCCCACTTCCCCTACTCCTCACCACCTCCTCTTGGAGATGACTTATATTAATATCCGTGGCGTAGAGCATTATTACGAGTGGATACGAGAACCATCCATTATTTCTCAACCCAAACCAGTGATGATTTTTGTACATGGTTGGGCTGGTTCTGCTCGGTACTGGCAAAATACTGCCGCAGCATTGGTTGAAAAATTCGATTGTCTGCTTTATGATTTACGCGGGTTCGGACGTTCCCGTGGTAAGCCAACTGCTGTCACTAAAGCTAGTGAAGCGGTTGTTGAGTCCGATTCAGCGTCAGAAGAATCACAAGCAGTTACAGAATTAACTTACGAATTAGAAGAATACGCGGATGACTTAGCAGCGTTGTTAGATTCGTTACAGGTTCAACGCGCTTATATCCATGCTCATTCGATGGGCGCTTCCATCGGTACTCTATTTCTCAACCGCTATCCAGAACGAGTGGAAAAAGCAATTCTTACTTGTAGTGGTATTTTTGAGTACGACGAAAAAGCGTTCACAGCTTTTCATAAATTCGGTGGCTACGTTGTCAAATTCCGCCCTCAATGGTTGGGAAAAATACCATTAGTAGACAGGATGTTCATAGCGCGATTTTTGCATCGCTCGATACCAGCACCAGAAAGGCGGGCTTTTTTACAAGATTTTCTCGTTGCTGATTATGATGCAGCTTTAGGTACAATTTTTACTTCTGTAAGTAAAGCTGCTGCTGAGTTAATGCCGGAAGAATTTACTAAGATAACTGTACCGACGCTGCTAGTGTCAGGAGAATATGACAAAATTATTCCTGCTGAGATGGGACGTCAAGCAGCAAAACTGAATCAAGCAATTGAATATGTGATGATTCCCAAGACAGCCCATTTCCCGATGTTGGAAGATGCACCAACTTACTTAGAAAGAGTGCGAGAGTTTTTGTCAATTGGTTAATTGCGCTCTTTTATGAATCTCATCAGATAAAAATACCACTGCTTTTCCAAGTTTCTCAAAGTCAGAGCATCCCAATTTTTGAAAAAACCAGAGGTTATGCAGCTGATGGTTGACGTAACTGATTTTTCACCTTGAAACAGCAAGTTTGAACAACAGAGCGATCGCTCTATTGTTACCAGGGTTAAAATAAACTCATAAACTGTCAATCTTGATCAGAAATTATGCTAGCAAAAGAATTAGAGGCTGCTCAAGAGACTATTCAGAACACTACAGAAAATGTTATCTTTCCCCCAAGTGATTTATACAGTGATGAGCCTCCTTTGGAAAGCGAACTGCATCTAGAGCAAATAATGCTCTTACTCAAATGTCTAAAATGGTTGTGGCGAGACAAAAACGATTTTTACGCTGCTGGGAATCTGACAATTTACTACAGTCAAAATAAGCGCAAAACAGAAGATTTTCGCGGTCCAGATTTTTTTGTGGTGTTAGATACGGAACGCAAAACCCGTAAAAGTTGGGTAGTTTGGGCAGAAGATGGTAAATATCCCAATATAATTCTAGAAATTCTTTCGGAATCAACAGCGAATATTGATAAAGATTTGAAGAAAAAACTTTACCAAGATACGTTTCGTACACCTGATTATTTTTGGTTTGATCCATATACATTAGAGTTTGCGGGATTTCATTTAGTTGATGGTAAATATCAACCTTTAGAACCTAATAATCAAGGTCATTTGTGGAGTCAGCAATTAGAGTTATATCTTGGTAATCATGAAGGTTTACTCAGATTTTTTACATCAGAAGGTGACTTAGTTCCTACACCAGAAGAAGAAGCTGAATCAGAGCGACGACAAAAAGAAATTACTCAACAAAAAGCAGAAAAATTAGCCGCTAAGTTGCGAGAGTTAAATATTGATCCGGATACTATTTAAAAAAAATAGTGGTAGGGCGAATTTTCAGCATGTATCTAGCTTGAGTCATTTGTGATTCGTCATTTGTCATTTGCTATCAACCACTAACCACTAACTACTAACCACTAACCACTAACTAACTTAAACCCAATTCTCTTTTGAGCAGATTAATCGATGTAGTACCGATATAATTTTCACAGCGTACTAGCTTGGGTGGACGAATGATGTCTTCTTGAACTGCTTGTACTGCTGCTTGTACAGCAACAAAACTTGCTTGATCACTAATGATGATTTGCGCTCGCTTGACTATGGCGTGCATTTTGTAAGTATCTTTTGGTTGGGCTGTCATCACGAGTAGTTCATCTCCTCGAAAACCGTGGAGGATAACTTCTGCGGCGCGGGCTATACCAGGACTGAGACTGACAACACCAACACAACTGTCTTTTGGTAGATTTTTCAGGAGATTGATTTCTTTGGCATAGTCGTAGATATCCAAGGGAATCACTCGCACTGCTTTGGGAGCAGCGATTACTTCTACTTCTCCGATAAAATACCGACTAGTTACTACTGTTGCAGACGAGGTTTTCTCAAGTACAACAGGCAATTCTTCCATTGTGACTAGCTGTACTGGTATTTTGAGACCTTGTTCTAATTCATACACCATAAGTTCTCCAGCACCAATGTCACCAGCAGGAACCGCTACCAACACTCGCGCACTACAACGCAAGCGCCAGTCTATTTCCGCGAGAAATATTTCTCGTGCTTGGTTCAGTGAACAGCCCTGAGACAGCAGCTCATCAAGTGCTTGTTGGACAACTTTGTATGCTTGGGGATTTTCTTTCAGAATTGGTGATTGCAGCTTGCTACCACCTTCATGACCTTGGGCGCGGACGTAAATACCTGAACCAGCAAGACTTTCTACTAGTCCGTCATCTTCGAGTTGGCGATAGACCTTGCTAATGGTATTACGATGTAGCCCGGTTTGCATAGCCAGCGCCCGTGTACTCGGTAACTTGTACCCAGGTGGATATTGGCGAGATGCGATCGCAAATCTGATTTGATTAAACAGCTGATTTGATGCAGGAATTTCACTGTCTGGCTGAATACGGAACTGAATCATCACCAAGCCTCCAAAGGTGCTGGTACAAAAAGCTAGAAGGCTACAAGGTTTCTATAGTTTGTTTTTACCCTGTTTTACTGCATAGTAATTTTTACCACGCTGGATTAGTAGCATTCTGTAACCAGCTACAAATTTTACTTGTTAAATATTCTATTTATAGATTCAAATTATTTGAGGGAAATTTATAGTATAGCTATAGCCAGTAGTTAATAATTTGATTTGGCATAGTTTAGAGATGCTTGCATAGGTATATCTAAATAATACATAGTACTGGTAAAAATTGTTATGGTACAAGCAATTGACACCGCAAGAGTTAATCTTTCGCAAGCTGATTTAGATATAGCTGCTTACTTAGCCCAGCCTCAAGAACCAGGCTCTTATCCAGGAGTTATTGTCTTGCAAGAAATTTTTGGAGTAAATTCGCATATTCGCGATGTTACAGAACGTATTGCTCGTGAAGGTTATGTGGCGATCGCCCCCGCATTGTTTGAACGTGTCGCCCCTGGTTTTGAAACAGGTTACACACCAGCAGATATAGAAGTGGGTAGAGTCTACGCTTGGGAACAAAGCCAAGCATCAGAATTACTCAGCGATATTCAAAGGGCGATTGACTACCTTAAAACTTTACCACAAGTTAAAAAAGATGGTTTCGGTTGTATAGGTTTCTGCTTTGGCGGCCATGTTGCCTATCTTGCTGCTACTCTGTTGGATATCAAAGCTACTGCTTCCTTCTACGGCGCACGCATTGTTAACGCCACACCAGGAGGTGGCGATCCTACGATCACTCGTACAAAAGATATTCCAGGTACTCTCTACGTTTTCTTTGGGATGAAAGACGCCAGCATTCCTGCTGAACAGGTAAACCAAATTGAAGCAGAGTTAGAAAAATATAAAATTCCCCATCGCGTGTTTCGCTACGATGGAGCTGATCACGGATTTTTCTGTGACCAACGTGCCAGCTATAATCCAATAGCTGGGGTTGATGCTTGGGAACAGGTAAAACAACTGTTTGCACAGCAGCTACAACAATAGTCAAGGGTCGAGGGTCAATAGTCAAGGAGAGCCACTGCGTTGCGCGGGTTAAGAGCGTTGTAGCACGTGGCGTTCAATGGTCAAGGGTCATTAAAAACTCTGGACTATGGACTCTGAACTATTGACTATGGACTCTAGACTAATTAACAATTTGTCTTCACAAGTCATGAATTCTGAAACTAAACTTTCTCAAAAAGAAGCCAATTCATCTTTTTCAATGGACGATTTTGCTAAAGCGCTGGAAAAACACGATTACCAGTTTCAAAAAGGACAGGTAGTACATGGGAAAGTGTTCCAGTTAGACCCAGATGGGGCTTATGTAGATATTGGTGGTAAATCGTCTGCTTTTATTCCTCGTGAAGAGGCTGCTTTGAGAAATGTGACAGATTTGTCTGAGGTACTACCACTCAATGAGGAATTAGAATTTTTAATCATTCGCGATCAAGACGCAGAAGGCCAAGTCACACTTTCGCGGCGACAATTAGAAATTAAACATATTTGGGAACGACTAGCCGAAATGCGTGATAATTCCCAGACAGTGGAAGTCTGGGTATTCAATGTGAATAAAGGCGGTGTTACAGTTGATATTCTGGGATTACGGGGATTTATTCCGCGATCGCACCTGCTGGAACGTGATAATTTAGAATCCCTCAAAGGACAAACTCTGACTGTTAGTTTTTTAGAAATTGATCGTAATAATAAAAAACTTATACTTTCCCAACGTTTGGCAACTCGTTCTGCTAGCTTCAGTACCTTTGAACTAGGTCAGTTAGTAGAAGGGAAAATTAGTGGTATCAAACCCTTTGGTGTATTTGTAGAGATAAATGGCGTTAGCGCTTTACTTCACATTAAGCAGATCACTCAGAAATTTATTGACAATCTGGAAAAAGTATTCCAAGTTGGTCAGTCAATCAAAGCCGTAATTATTGACTTAGATGGAGGAAAAAATCGGATTGCTCTTTCCACCAGAGTCTTAGAAAACTTCCCTGGGGAAATGCTAGAAAACATCGATGAAGTCATGACAAGTGCTGAAGCACGTGCAGAAAGAGCCAGGAAAAAGATTACTGAATAGTTTGGTTAGTCGTTAGTTGTTGGTGGTTGGTGGTTCCTAACAACTAACAACCAACACCTAACAACTCTTCGAGTAGTGTTTGCCAACTTTCTTCGTTAAATGCAAATTTAATTGACTCTAATAAATCACTCCAAGTTTGTAACGTAGGTTCTGAGGTCGCTTGCGAAGCTTCGTCTGCAAGAAACTCTGTCCACCATTTAGGTGCTTGCTTTCTGTATTCAGGGTTTAAATTTTTTCGCCAACGCCGGCGCCATTTGGCTGTTTCTGCTTGAGTTGGGGGTCGGACTCCTAGAATTGGCGGAAAATCTGCATAACTGACAAACTTACTCACACCCTTACCATGGACGTAAACCATGTAGCGCCAGCATTCTACAACATAAATATTCTCTGGCTTCATATTCAACATCAAGCAAACAGCTTCTTCGGTGACAAATCTGGCTAATGGGTTGATGGTTAGGGACTTGTGGACAATTTTCGACTCACGGATAACAATCACTTTTGGTGTGGGTAATGATAACATATAGACAAATCCTTTTGAGATGCATACATCCAAATCCCTTGGCGGATAACTTGTTAGGGATGGTGTATCCGTTTTAAGAAGAGATTTCATTAAGAATGCAAAAGCGATCGCCCTTCAGTTTCCTACGCCGGGGGGAGATCGTTTTTTAATTTAAAGTGTAATAATTAAACGATAGAATCTCATCGTTTGTCAAGAGAAAAAATGGGTATGATTAGGCTACGGATTAGGGAATTTGCAGGTGAAAAAGGTTGGACGCTCAAGGATGTTTCTGACTATTCGGGAGTAGCCTATAGTTCGGTCAGAGCCTATGCGCGATCGCCAGGGCTAGCAATGGTAGATTTTACCTCAATTTTGAAAATGGCGCGTGCATTGGATGTGATGATTGAAGACTTAGTTGAAGTAGTAGAAGAGTAGGAATAGTTACTATACAACAAAACTGGTATTAGATGCGATCGCGGATTTTTTCCTTAATATTCAGCATTCGGTTGATGGGGCTGTTACTTTCAGCCCTAGCTTTGTGGGTATTTGCTCAAATCGCCGACGAAGTTCTAGAACAAGAAACTCAAACGTTCGACCAAAGCATTTTACTAGCAATTCGGCAGATGCATACACCCATAGGCTATCGCATTATGCTGGGTATCACTTTTTTGGGTGAACCAGTATTTTTGCTACTGATTTGTTTGGGAATAGAAATTAGATTACTGTATATTCGGCGTCGTTCGCAAGCAACTACTTTGGGTATTGCCGCAGTTGGTGCGATCGGTTTAAATTATTTAATAAAAGTGTTATTTGGTAGAGTGCGCCCGCAACTGTGGAATCGCATCATTGACGTCGGTCCATACAGCTTTCCTAGCGGTCATGCAATGATTTCATTAGTAATTTATGGTTTCATTGGGTATATTTTGGCAAAGCGATATCATCGTTGGCGAGCATGGATTTTTACATTCACCATTGTATTGATTATAGCAATTGGTTTTAGTCGGCTTTATCTTGGCGTACACTGGCCGACTGATGTGATAGCTGGCTATGCGGCGGGTATAGTCTGGTTGATGACCTGTATTCTGAGTTTGGAAATGTGGCGAGTATACAGGACGTCGGGTAGACGTTCGACATCAAATGAGTAAAGTGAAAGCTTGAGTGTTAGCAGTTCCTAAATTCAAGGTAAAGGTGGAACCTCAAAGTCATTGAACAAGCAAATTATAGGGACAACTGGATCAGTATTTCTTAACTTATTAGGAATGTTTCTAGATATTTCATCTTTCTGGCTTCGATTAAGATTAATTCCTAATATTTTTCCAGAATCATCTATACCTAGATAAAGTTCGCCTTCTACCGATGCATTCAGCGCTTACTACAAACAACGTGGCGAGTATACAGGACTTCGGGTAGACATTCACAATCCAATTAGCAAACTTACGCAAGAGTAAAGATTTTTTGTTGGGGTTCTTTCAAACTACGCTACCATAATGCAAATATCCAACAAGCAATATTTTGTTTACCCACATAAATCCAAAAGACAGTCGATGAACAATCAATTCCCAGAGTATAATCCTAGCGGCATAGGACAAATCAATGGTAATCTCTTCGGTTTGCCTTTTGATTATGAGTCTGCAAATTTAATTGTTTTTGGTGTTCCGTGGGAAGTTACAGTTTCCTATGGTGCGGGTACGGCTAATGGGCCGCAAAGAATACTGGATGCTTCGCCACAATTAGACTTGTTCGATTTTGATAACCCTGATGGATGGAAACAGGGAATTTTCATGATGGAAATTCCCCAGGATATTTCGGATAAAAACACATATTATCGTTATTTAGCTGCAACAATTATTGAGCGCTTAGAGCAAGGTCAACAATTAATAGACACACCAGACTTAACTCCTGTGATCGCAGAAATTAACCAAGCTGGTCAACAGCTCAATCAATGGTTATTTGCACAGTGTCAAGAAGCTCTTAATCATGGTAAAAGAGTTGCGGTGATTGGAGGAGATCACAGTTCACCTTTAGGTTGTTTCCAAGCATTAGCAGCAAAATATTCTAACTTTGGTATTTTACATATTGATGCCCATGCAGATTTACGGAATGCCTATGAAGGATTTGAATTTTCTCATGCTTCGATCATGTTTAATGCTATGAAAATCCCGCAAATTTCCAAATTAGTGCAAGTAGGTTTGCGTGATATTTGTCATGATGAAGTGGAAATCATTAATCAATCCAATAGTCGGATTGTTGCTTATTATGACTCAATGATGAAACAAAAACTTTACTCTGGAACTACTTGGATTGAAGTATGTCGCTCAATTATTGGTCATTTACCCGAACACGTTCATATTAGCTTTGATGTTGATGGTCTTGATCCAAAACTTTGTCCGAGGACAGGTACTCCTGTACCTGGTGGGCTAGAATTAGAGCAGAGTTTTTGTTTGTTTCGTGAATTAGTAAAAAGCGGTAGAAAAATTATTGGTTTTGATGTTTGTGAAGTTGGTGATGCTGAGTGGGATGGGAATGTCGGGGCGCGGATGGTTTACAAACTGGCAAATTTTATGGATTTATCTCATAATAAATAATGTTTGATTGTGTTATGAACAATTAAGTATTAACCCAAGTTGCTAGTTATGAAAAAGCGACTATTTTTAAGATACAAGGTTGGATATCAAATCTAAAAGTAAAAATTTATTCAGCCCTAGCGATTATAAATCGCAGCTACACAGACCAAACCTGCCTGCGCGGGTATTATATTTAGTCCCCCTAAGTGGACTTTGTTTGTATTCCTATGAGTGGTGATCTTAGTTATAATTAAATGATTTTGCTGTTTTGATTGGGAGTGGCTATGGCAACTAGTGATGTGTCACCCAATTCTGAATCAAAGGAGTCAGGAAAATCCACATCTATTCCCAAAGTCAAACTATGGACTATGTTTCGACTAGGCCTGTTTCAGATGGCATTGGGCATCATGTCGATTCTGACTCTGGGAGTGCTAAATCGAGTCATGATTGAGGAGTTGCGAGTACCAGCACTAATTGTAGCTGGGGCGATCGCTATGCATCAATTTGTGGCTCCGATTAGAGTATGGTTTGGGCAAATGTCAGACACCAAGCCTTTACTCGGCTATCACCGTAGTGGTTATGTTTGGGTAGGTGCGGCTTTATTTGCGATCATTTCATTTTTAGCTGTGCAAGTCGTTTGGCAATTAGGCTTAAGCTTGCAATCAGGAAGTTGGACAAATCAATCTTCTGGTTGGGCGCTATTTCTAGCTTTTATCTTTGCGCTCTATGGAATTGCTATTAGTGCTAGTTCTACACCATTTGCAGCGTTATTAGTTGATGTTTCTGATGAAGACAACCGCTCAAAATTAGTGGGGGTTGTGTGGTCAATGCTGATGGTGGGTATTATTATTGGAGCAATTATCAGCAGTGGTTTACTCAGACAAATTGCCTTAAACGCACCTCTAGAGGTAGTCCAAGCCCAAGTCAATCGCCTGTTTTTGATTGTCCCAGGTATTGCGTTTGGACTTTGCTTATTAGGAACTATCGGTGTGGAAAAGAAATATTCCCGCTATACGATGCGTTCTATGGCAATTAACCGCGAAGATAAGATTACTTTAGGTAGGGCAATGGGGGTGTTAACTGCTAGCCGCCAAACAGCAATCTTTTTTACATTTTTGCTGTTAATGACACTCAGCTTGTTTATGCAAGATGCTGTGTTGGAACCCTACGGTGGTGAAGTCTTTAACATGACGATCGCCGAAACGACAAAGCTAAATGCTTTCTTTGGTACAGGAACGCTGATCGGCTTGAGTGTGACGGGCTTTTTAATTGCTCCTCGTTTAGGTAAGAAAAATACAACTAAGCTCGGATGCGTGGCTGTGGCAGTCTCCTTGATAATAATTTTTCTAGCCGGGACAACTGCCAATCCTAAATTCCTGCAATGGAGTTTAATCTTGTTTGGCCTTGCGTCTGGTGTGACTACAACTGGGGCATTAAGCTTAATGCTGGATCTGACTGCTGCGGAAACTGCCGGCACATTCATTGGTGCTTGGGGGTTAGCGCAAGCAATGGCTAGGGCCCTAGCTACCGTTTCTGGTGGCGCAGTGCTAAACCTGGGCAAATCTTTACTGACAACACCATTATTTGCTTATGGATTGGTGTTTGTTACCCAGGCTGTGGTGATTTTATTAGCAGTTGGCTTATTAACCCATGTGAATGTCACAGAATTTCAGCTTAATGCAAAACAAGCGATCGCATCTATCTTAGAAAGCGAATTAGATTAGCTTAGTGATTAGTGATTAGTGGTTAGTGGTCAATTTGAAATTCTCTTTACTCTTGAGTATGGACTTTTGACCATTGACTTTTGATGACCATTGACCATTGACTCTTGACTTTTGATGACCCTTGACCATTGACCATTCATAAAATGACAGAACTTTGGACTACAGTTTTAGAGTTTGCTCAAATCACTACCGCTAGGGTAGGTAAGCAGTTAATGGAAGATTTTGGGCAAGTACAGGCTTCCCATAAAGCTGATGGATCTTTAGTAACTCGTGCCGATAAATGGGCTGATCAAGAATTGCGGAATGCGATCGCCTCTACATTTCCTGATTATGGGATTTTGACGGAAGAGGGTGACAAGGTTTTCCCTGGTACGGAATGGTGTTGGGTCGTTGATCCCTTGGATGGCACGACTAACTTTACACGGGGTATTCCTATCTGGTCAATTTCATTAGGACTATTGTATCAAGGGACGCCTGTTTTTGGTTATGTCTACGTGCCACCACTAAAAGAATCATTTCACGGCTTCTGGGAAGGTTCATCAGGATTAGGCGCATCCACTGGGGCTTTTCGTAATTATCAGCCGATTCAAACTAGTGATGAAGCACCTAGTCAAGACCACTTTTTTAACCTTTGTTCTCGTAGCACTTCGGTAATTCAAAAAGATTTTCCCTGTAAAATTAGGATGTTGGGTGTTGCTAGCTACAACTTTCTGACAGCAGCTACAGGTGCTGTACTTGGTGGTATTGAAGCAACACCAAAAGTTTGGGATATTGCTGCGGCTTGGGTAATAGTTCAAGCGGCGGGAGGAAGTTGGATCTCACTCAAATCCGAACCTTTTGCTTTGTCTAGTGGAGTTGATTATAGCGATCGCTCTTTCCCCACTTTGGTTGTCAGTCGTCCAGAATTGGTGTCTACGTTTAAGCCATATTTGGAAAAATTAAAGATTTATTAGAGTCGTTTTTAGATGACTTGTGCTATACCGCTAAGGGTTTAAACCCTTAGCGGTATAGTCAAGCCCTGACAAAAGTAGTATTTAAAGAAAACTAAGTGAACTCGATCATATCGGCGAAGCTGATAATACTCTGCTTCAGATTTTGGGCTTCTTGTTTCACAATAGCAGCAGTTTCTCCATCACAAAAGCTGCGCTGGTTACTGACTATATACAAAAAGTCTCCATCAATAAATGCTAAAAGTCCTCGATATGCATCACATTTGACGGGAGTACCGTTGTTCCCTGTTTTAGGAACTATTGAACCTTCGGGCATATTTACTAAGGCAAAGTAAGCACCTTCTAATATATCTGGCAGATATTCAGTGTAATCCACGGAAACATCTGGTACATTAGATGCGATCGCACTAGGCACATACTTATTTAAAAGAATAGACCTTAAATATTCTTCCTGTCCCACAGATTCCATGTCATACATTTGTTGAGGAGGTAGGGAACTATAATCGATTCTGAATAAGGAACCAAGGTCATCAGAAAAAGTGACTATTCCTTCTTGACTATCAATCATGGCGCCCTGTTGCAAGCTTGATGGGACAGGGACTGTAAAATTACCAGCAGGTGACTCATATATTGGCTGGCTAGAGATTGATTCTAGTAAGTCTTCATCTTCTTCGTCTAGTAAATCATCATCTTCTGCTTCTTCAAAAGCGGTAATAACTTCGTCTACTATTTCCTTCGCTTCGTCATCTTCTAGTTCCAAGGCTTGTTGTAGCTTCTTGAGTAGAGTTGCTTTCCCCTTGGGAATACGCAGGTCTTCTTCATCTACTAGCATACTCACCCCCGCAGCAAAAGCATCTGGGATTAATTCATCATCTAACGATTCATAAGCAGTGTTGAAAAGTGTTCCGACTCCTTGATCTTCAGCTAGGGCTACAAGTTTATCAATCATTTCTAATAATTCATCGTCGGAGTATTCGTCAAAAATCTCAAATCCCCAGAGAATATCCGTCAATAGTTCTGCATCTACATCTTTTATGGAAGAGTCAGCAATTGCAGTCACAACAGCGATCGCTGCGATCGCTTCATTTGGATTGAGTGATTCTCTCAACACCTCTTGCGACTCAAAAAATTTGTCGTACTTACCCATGATTTTTCCTCTGTTGTCTGGTGTGATTCAGTAGTTTACCAATGGCTGAAGTCATTAGTTTGCAATTGTTAGGCTCAAATAACCAAGACTTCCTAAAGTAATGATTGAATTTGTAATTTAATAACCTGTTCTTAATTTTCTTACAAACCACCAAGCACTCTATACTATATGGGCATCCTATGTGCTGCAAAGCATTTTCATAGGTTATACCATTTCAGATTTGAGATTTTGGATTGTCGAAGCTTGATGTGTTAATTACCTTGATATTTCATCTGTAGTATTCATTTTTTGTATTGGTAGTCAGTTAGGATTTGAGCATATATTTTTGCATCTAAATTGAAAAACCATTTTACATATATTTTCTCTCTTATGGGATATACTGCTCTACGGAGTATCGTAATCATTTTTTTCAAGAAAGCGTTTGGCAATATCTTTATAGAAATTTGGATCTGTCCAGTAACTTAAATGCGCTTTTTCCCCCCAAGAAGCTTCATACTCCATCCGTATATTATCTAAACTATCGTAATAATCTAAGTGACCACTAATTGGATCTTGTAGATGATAATAATTTACCCAGCGAATTTTTTCTAGTTGGCATTCTACTGGGTTTTTAGTCAAGTATGGAGTTGACCGAAGATATAAAGGCTTTACACGAAAAGAATTTAAGTGTTCTAATATTCTCTGTCTAATATATTGATGCTGCTCTGCCATTTCTCTAAAGAAAAAAGCAATCTTATCTAATGGAGAGCCGAAAGTGATTAACCCTGTAATTTTATCAATCAGTAAGCTTTTACCTTTATCTTTAGATAGACTAGCTTCTATACATAAAAGATTCAATGTGTCGTAAGCAATACAACTACCGAGAGAATGTCCCGCTATGATTACTTGGTCATAATTTGCTGCTTTATCCTTGAGAATGGCTTTGAGCAGCGTTAATGATTCCGCTAGTATTTGTTCACGAATTTTATGATAAGGGGATTTTACTGTATTCATAGTATATATAGCAACATCTCCTACGAGATTTACTAGCAAAGGAGTTATCAGTTTTCTGCTTAATCTCCAGGCTGGTTGTAGAAACTTACCTTGAAGAAATGGACTTGATAACAGCAGAAATACGTAAAGCGTTAATCGTAACAAAGGATATATTATATTAAATAAGCGTAAAAATATAGTTAGCCAACGTAAGCGATATTTAAAAAAACTATTCCAATTTTTTTCTTTCAAAATATCATCTAATTTAGATTGATTTTCTTTGCGACTATAAAATGCAATTGTCCCTTCTAGTGTCTGATCTGCCCATTGCAATACTTCTGATACACTAATTTTATTTTCCGTCTCAGATCCCCAATAATATTCGTGGACATCTATAAAATCATCTGATGTAAATTCAGTAGGGCTAAGACGCACAAAGCTTTCTATCCAACGACTACCATTCGATAGTCTTCGTTTAGCAATAAAGTGTTCTAACATAATTGGTAAACTCTGCCCTTCAAAGTGTTTAATTAAATTTTGGGCAAAATAATCTACTGTTTCATAAGGTATTTGTTCACCTACACCGTGGATAATAATAAAAGCTGTACGTCCTTGGGGAAATTTAATACTAATATCTTGATTATTCATAATTATTTCACACTTTATGAGCTGTTGTTAGTTCTGAGTTGATAGTTGTTTGTTAGACCAAACAACTACCGCTCAAGAACCACCAACAAATTAAATGATTATCATAAATAAAAAAAATTAGCTATTTTTGGGAATAACTGGTTACAATCTGTTACTAATTGATTTGTCGCAGGTAATTCAGTAATCAAGCCTAACAGTAAGTGTTCTGTTCGGACTTACGCACTGTACAAAATGACTATCATGTGTATCAACGAAAATACGTTGTTTCAGGCTATTGTCTACTAGCTTTAGATCAAAGCGCGATCGCTGGCTAATGGTGAAAAAATCAAACTAGAATGCCTGAAAATCCATATCCATATTTAATTGTTTCTGTTAATGCGTAAGTCCTAACTATGTTTATTCTCGCCAACTTACTTACTCTTTGAGTGAAATCAAAAAAGGCATCTATATAGATTTATGATTAACAGATATAATTTCGGAAAGTAAAATGCAGATTTATTCGTTCTACGTCATTTTTCAGACATCCTCTAAAAATTAAACAAAATTTCCTCTATAACCTTCAGGCATAATAATCCCAAATAAAATATAAAGTAGATTACGAAATTATAGACATATTGAGGTTAGTCAATAAAGATACGAACTATTTCGGACTAATAAACTCGATTGCTCATCTTTGCTGAACAATAATAAAGTTTACCAGGAGTAAATACGGGTGGCTAGAGTTATAAAAGAAACTTTTCAACCAACTGCCAAAGAACGATCGCTCATTCTCTGGTTCAATGAAGTTGGTATTGGCGACATACCGCTAGTTGGTGGCAAAAATGCATCTCTAGGTGAGATGATCCAACAATTAACACCCAAAGGTGTTAATGTGCCAATGGGTTTTGCAACCACAGCTTACGCTTATCGCTATTTCATTGAGTCTGCTGGATTAGAAGCACAACTGCGTGAATTTTTTACTGACTTGGATGTTGATAATATCAACAATTTACGCGAACGAGGTAAAAAAGCGCGATCGCTACTGATACATACACCATTTCCAGCAGACTTGCGCGATGCGATCGCCCATGCATATCAAACTTTATGTGAACAGTACTATACTGATACAGATGTAGCAGTTCGTTCTAGCGCCACCGCCGAAGATTTACCCGATGCGAGTTTTGCGGGACAGCAAGAAACCTACCTCAACGTGACTACGACTGCGGGAGTTTTAGCAGCTTGTCATAAATGTTTTGCTTCATTATTCACTGATCGCGCGATTTCTTATCGCCATATTAAAGGCTTTGATCACTTTAACATCGCTCTCGCCGTAGGTGTACAAAAAATGGTGCGTTCTGACTTAGCATCTGCTGGAGTCATGTTCACCATAGAAACCGAAACGGGTTTCAAAGATGCAGCACTGATTACTGCTGCCTATGGTTTAGGAGAAAATGTTGTTCAAGGCGCAGTCAATCCTGATGAATATTATGTTTTTAAACCGACATTAAAAGCTGGATTTCGCTCAATTCTTGATAAAAAATTGGGCAGCAAAGAATTAAAAATGGTTTATGATGACGGCTCAAAACTTACTAGAAATATTCTAGTTTACAGTCAAGAAACAAATAAATTTGCCCTCACGGATGATGAGATTTTACAACTAGGGCATTGGGGCTGTTTGATAGAAGATCATTATTCCCAAGTTCATGGTGTCTATACCCCAATGGACATTGAGTGGGCAAAAGATGGTATTACTAATGAATTATTTGTCGTCCAAGCGCGTCCAGAAACAGTCCAATCTCAGAAAAGCCAGAATGTGTTGCGGACTTATAGACTCGCAATGAGACAAGGGGGACAAGGAGGACAAGGAGGAAAAATTGCTTCCTTGTCTCCTCACTCACCTAATCTCCTCCATCCCCTGGTGATGGGACGTGCTGTAGGTTCCGCAATTAGTCAAGGGAAAGCACGAGTCATTTCCGAAGTCAGTAAGATTGACCAATTCCAAGCAGGGGAAGTTTTGGTAACAGATAGAACCGACCCCGACTGGGAACCAATTATGAAGCGCGCTAGTGCGATTATTACTAATTCTGGGGGACGCACTTGTCACGCCGCAATTATTGCTAGAGAACTTGGTTTACCTGCGATTGTCGGATGTGGAAATGCGACGGAAATATTAAAAGGTGGTCAGGAAGTGACAGTTTCTTGTGCTGAAGGAGAAGAAGGAAAAGTTTACCCAGGATTACTACCTTTTGATGTCCAAGAAATTGCTTTGGAAGAATTACCTCGTACTCGCACCCAAATTTTCATGAATGTGGGTAATCCCCAAGAAGCTTTTAGTTTATCTACAATTCCTAACGATGGGGTTGGTTTGGCGCGGACTGAATTTATTATCGCCAATCACATTCAAACCCATCCTATGGCATTGATTAAATATGACGAACTAGAAGATCAATTTGTTAAAGACAAAATAGCAGAAATTACTGCTCTTTACGATGATAAAACACAGTATTTCGTTGATAAATTAGCGCAAGGTATTGGCAGAATTGCAGCAGCATTTTATCCTAAACCAGTAATTGTGAGAATGTCAGACTTTAAGAGTAATGAGTATGCAAATTTACTCGGTGGTAGACAATTTGAACCCAAAGAAGAAAACCCCATGCTGGGTTGGCGGGGCGCTGCACGTTATTATGACCAAGGCTATCGCGAAGGTTTTGCTTTAGAGTGTCAGGCTATGAAGCGAGTCCGAGAAGAAATGGGTTTAGTTAACATTATCCCTATGATTCCTTTTTGTCGCACTCCTGACGAAGGGCGGTTAGTATTGGCAGAAATGGCAAAAAATGGTCTACATCAGGGTGAGAATGGTTTGCAGGTTTATGTGATGTGCGAATTGCCTAATAATGTCATAATGGCTGAGGAGTTTGCTGAGATATTTGATGGATTTTCAATTGGTTCTAATGATTTAACTCAGCTAACACTAGGTATAGACAGAGATTCAGCCTTAGTAGCAGGGTTGTTTGACGAACGCAGTCAGGGTGTAAAGCAAATGGTGAAAATGGCGATCGCTGCGGCGAAAAAGCACAATCGCAAAATCGGTATTTGTGGACAAGCACCCAGTGATTACCCTGAATTTGCTCAGTTTTTAGTAGAACAAGGAATTGATTCAATTAGCCTAAATCCTGATTCTGTATTAAAAACTATGCTGGAAGTGGCGAAAGTAGAGGGTCGGGGAGCGCTTATAAGGGAGCGAGAATAACACAGACATGGGGGACATGAGGGACAAAGCGGAGAATAAACACCATTGACGATTGACCATTGACCAATGACAAATGACTATTGACCAATGACAAAAAAATGGTTTTGGATAGGTATTGTCGGTATATTTCTTCTATCACTTTTCCTCAGATTTTGGGGATTAGGGAGATTTAACACCTTAGTATTTGATGAAGTTTACTATGCTAAATTCGCCAATAACTATCTCACTCACACCCCATTTTTTGATGGTCATCCACCGCTTGGTAAACTGATAATTGCGTTGGGAATGTGGATTAGCGATCGCATTCCCTTTTGGCATAATCAGGTAAATGGTTTAACAGGTACATTACGACCAGCTTGGAGTTATCGTTGGATTAATGCTCTGTTTGGCTCATTTGTTCCCTTAGTTATTGCAGGAATTGCCTATCAATTAAGTTTTCGTCGTAGTTTTGCTTTATTGGCAGGTTTATTCACAGCTTGTGACGGTATATTTATCGTCGAGTCTCGCTATGCTTTGATAAATCTATATATAGTTATCTTTGGATTATTAGGACAGTTATTGTTCTTATTAGCCTTAGCAAATCACAGACAACAGCGCAAACTTTACCTCATAGTAGCTGGCGTTGCTTTTGGTGCTTCTGCTGCTACGAAATGGAACGGTTTGTGGTTTTTGTTGGGTGCTTATCTGATTTGGATTTTCGCCTGGGGATGGAAATATATAGGAAGAATAAGTCAGACAAATATTTCTAGAGAAAGCCCTAATTTATGGGAGCATGAAAAAGAAAAATCGCCATTACAAAACTTAACCCAACTGGATTTTGTTAGCTTTTTCTTTTATTTAGGAATTATCCCAGCATTCATCTACAGTCTGACTTGGATTCCTCATTTATTAATAAACAGAAGATATAATTTTATTGAAGTTCATAAACAAATTTTGCTGTTTCATGAGCGTTTAGGTGGTAATACTCCCACAGTCCACCCTTACTGCGCTGCATGGTATAAATGGCCCTTGCTAACTCGACCAATGGCGTATTTATATGAAACAACAACAAATATCAAAGAACCCCTACCTGTAGTTGGACCACCTTTACCTACTGGTACTGGCAAAGTAATCTATGATGTTCATGCAATGGGGAATCCGTTTTTATGGTGGTTTGGTGTCACGGCTCTGTTATTGTTAGTAGTAATGTTGGGGTGGCAAGCGATAAATTTTTCGGTCAAGAAAAAGCATTTTGCGATCGCGCCAAGATTTTCTGTTGATACTTGGATTGCTTTATATTTAGTTTTAAATTATGCTGCCCATTTGCTGCCTTGGGTAAGAGTAAATCGCTGTCTTTTTATCTATCACTACATGACAGCTGTTGTGTTCGCTTTTATGGCGATCGCTTGGTTGGTGGATCAATGTCTTCGCAGTTATTACAAGGGACTCCGTACTATTGGCGTCACGATTACGTTTACGATTTTGACAGCTTTTGTTTTCTGGCTACCGCTTTATTTAGCTTTACCCCTCTCGCCTCAAGGTTATAAATTACGGATGTGGTTTAATTCTTGGATTTAGGTTATTGAGAATTAAGCGATCGGTCGATTGTAATATTAATAGGACTTACGCAAATGTCACAAAAAAATTAAAAATTTTTGTTTGTAGTAAGGGCTACTCTGCGAGAACGCTACGCGTACAGCCCTTGTTTTGAGGACTGAAGTCCTCACTACGAACTTAAAATAATATGCCAGTTGCCTAAGTCCTGATAAAATTCAATACCCTTGGTGTTAAGGATTTTTGGTACGAAAAATTGGTCTGTAGAGACGCGAAATTACCCTGAGGGATATTGCTACGCGTCTCTAAAAAGGATTGTGCATACTAACACCCGCTTCATACCGTAATCTTGCTAACCGCAGCGCTTCTTTTGCTTGCTTTAATCTCACAGTGGATGTTTACACATTTACGTAATAGAGCTTTCAACTTTTCAAAACAAGTAAAGCTCCAAGCTGTCTTTAGTTATCAAAACTGGGGTTGTTACGTTGTGTTAGTTGCAAAGTGTGAGGAGGAATAGAGAATTTATTCTCTGTCAGAATATGAGGTAGATGCAAGACTTAAGTTATGAAATTAATTCATACCTCGTGGCATATTTCTGTTTTGTCCATTCCCTCCCATATTACGCATCTGTTCCCTTTGTTCAGGGGTAAGAATATTATTAACTTGCTCTTGCTGAGATTGCATTACTTTCCGTAGTTTTCGTTTTTGTCCAGAAGATGGGTTTACAATTTTCATAACTTCTTGAGGACTTTTACCTTCTGCAATTGCTTTTTGCCACTTGTCACGTTGCTCGGATGTGAGAATTTCGCCAAGTCTGGATCGAAAGTTATCTTGAACTTTTTGGAGTCTATTTTTTTGATCTGAGGTTAGTTTCAGAGCATCTATATTAGAAAAACCTGGCATTTGACTAACTAAGAATGCTTCGCTTTTTATTACTGGCGGAGTTTGGGCATGAGTTATGGATGCAGTTGCAGTAACAACAGTTACGAACGAAACAAGGGCCAAGATGTACTTGAACTTCATAACAACTCCTCTAAGGATCTATGTAAGAACGCGACTTTTTTTACAAATATGTACATTGTATAAATTTAATCTGAGAAATACATGGTTCTGTGGCTCTAATTGCAACTAGTACTTTAGTCCTAAATTATTTTCAAAGAAATAGGACTAGAGACACTATTAATTAACATAAATATGGCAATAATTTTACTTAGTACCATGATTTGTGCTGATTCGTAATATATCTAAGTGGATCAGGTATATAAAAACTATAAATAGACATTTCAACTATGTTGAACTAGGTAATGTGGACAACAGATGATTTCTTATTGTGTACTACTACTTACGGTTTATTTACGTTTAGTTATGCCTGTTCACTTCTTTACTTTAGTTTAACTGTTTGGAAAAGCTTTAATTATAATTAGTATATATATTGGTTAAAACGAGTGTCAATAACTCACTCTTGTAAACACCGCACGATACACAGATTCGCCTTTTTTCTGTGTAGCTATTTCCCTTTCTGTAGAAACTGGGAGAGGGTTTTCTGCTAACCATTCTCCAGAACCTTGTCTTTGAAAACTAGGATAAATAGCAAAGCGATCGCACATTTCTCTCGCTATAAATTCTATATCTGATTGTAAAAATACCATTCCGCCTGGAATCAGATAATCTGATAGTTCCGCAACTAGTTCCGGTTGTACTACTCGCCGTTTTGCATGACGATTTTTAAACCAAGGATCAGGAAATTGAATACTGACACGCTGTAAGCTTCCTATGGGGAGAGTTGATAAAAGCGATCGCAAAGAATTATTGACGTTACAAAATAAATAGTGCAAATTTTGTAATCCTAACTCATCCCGCGCTCTATTCGCCTGATCTACCAAAGGTTCACGAATTTCTAAACCCAAAAAATTCCAGCTTGGTTCTATCTGCGCTAATTGTAATAAAAATTGTCCTCTGGCACAGCCAATATCTAAATGCAGTGGTTGATTTGGCTGGAAATAAACTTTTTCCCAGTCTAAAGGATTAGCTGGTTCTTGATACTTGTTTGCCAGAGGATTTACGTGCTGACGGACTCGAACGCGTACCAAAAATAAATCTCCTTATTATTTGGTTGGTGGTTGGTGGTTGGTGATTGGTGGTTAATAGTCTCTTTGAATTTATTGATTATTTATTCGTTTTTGCTACTAAACAACTAACAGATAACTACTAAGAGTCTTGGTGCAAAGTAGCTTATCATTTAAAATTTTAAATGTATACAAATATTAAGCGGGATCATTGCTACGCAGGTCTAGCAGGCAGAGGTTATACTCTATTTTAAAAGGATTTTTAAACGTTGTTTTTAAAATAGTCTTTACTTCAATGATTCCCAATTTTCGTTTTGCCATAGTCAGCGACTTACATATAGCTCTTTCCCACACAATCTGGAATCATCCCAGTCGTTTTCATTTGGTGGAAGTCAGTGTTTCAGGATTTGAAAGTGTATTAGAACATCTCACACAGTTAGATTTAGATTTTATTTTACTACCAGGAGATTTAACTCAACACGGCGAGCCAGAGAACCATGCTTGGTTAGCACAACGCTTGGCAAAGTTACCTTTTCCTGCCTACGTTATTCCTGGTAATCACGATGTTCCTGTATTCAAAGCTAATGAACAATCAATTGCATTTGCGGATTTCCCTTATTATTATCGTAAATTTGGTTATACAAATCCCAAACAATCTTACTATACTTGTCAGGTTTTGCCAGGAGTCAGACTCATTGGTCTAAATTCTAACTTGTTCAATGACCAGGAAAAACAAATAGGACGTTTGGATATTGAACAACTGCGATGGTTAGAAGAAGTTCTAGCTGCAACTGGTGATGAATTAGTGCTGGTGATGATACACCACAATGTTGTGGAACACTTGCCTAATCAATCACGCCACCCAATGGCAAATCGCTATATGTTAGAAAATGCAGGGGAATTATTATCCCTGTTGCGACGCTACGAAGTCAGGTTAGTATTTACAGGGCATTTGCATGTTCAGGACGTAGCATATTCTCAGGGTATCTACGACATTACCACTGGTTCTTTAGTCAGCTATCCCCATCCCTACAGAGTACTAGAGTTTCGTCACGATCGCTACGGCAGGCAATGGTTGCAGATGTTGTCGTATCGAGTCGAGTCAGTCCCAGATTTCCCAAATTTGCAACACAGTTCACGCAAATGGATGGGCGATCACAGTTTTCCCTTTTTAATGAAATTTTTAACCTTGCCTCCTTTGAGCCTACCATTAGAGCAAGCTCGAGAATTAGCTCCCACTATGCGAGACTTTTGGGCTAATGTTGCCAATGGAGACACATTATTTGACTGTTCTCACTTTCCGCCAGAGGTAGGTCGTTATTTTGAAAGATACGGCGCGATCGCCACTTGTGGTACACCTACACTCATTGATAATCACAGTACTTTGTTGCTTTAATTGTTGGTGGTTGGTGGTTGGCGGTTGATGGTTGGTAGTTGATTGTTGGTAGTTGATTGTTGGTTGTTTACTCCCCACACTCCCCACACTCCCTTGTCCCCAATCCCCAATCCCCGATCACCCATTCTCTAAAGATCGGCAAATCCCAAAGACAGAAGTATAACCATGCAAAAACGTCCTATCACCCACAGGACCGATTTCGCCGGCGCAGAAAAAGCCCCCCAGGGGAATATCATTGAGATAACGCTGAAATAGCTGGGAATCAAAATTTGGTTTGCCATATAGCTCTTCGCCTCGCCCCAGACAGGAAAACATTAATGCACCAGCAGCAGTAGGCTGGGATTGTTGTTCTTTTTGATAACGTTCCAAAAGAAATTCCAAGTCTTCTGCCGAGGCTTCAGCGTCCCGGAGGTGGAATTGTAGGCGCTGTCCGGGACGAACGTAATCACCAATCGCGATCGCTCCTCCTGAAGGGTCTACTCCCAAAATCTCCCGAATTAAAAAGTCTCCTTGTTGCAAACAAGGCTTAAATTCATCCATTGCTAGACCGACAAATAAGGAATTTTGCGCCAGTGTTCGGTCTTCTTCGCTCAAAGTAGCAATTAAATCTCGCAGTATCGAAAGTGGTGCTTTTTCGTCTAATTCTAAAATGATGTTGCGATCGCCTTTTGTAACTTGGTATGGCTGGCCAATAGGTCGGCATCCCTGAGCTACTATTGTTTCTAAAACAATATTGCCACTTAACGCTACCCCAATCGTTCCTTCTTGATACAAACGACCATTACAAAAAAGCGCAATTCGACCACCCATTACGCCACTACTTGCTTGCCCTCCAACTTTCATAGAGCCTGGATACGCATAATCCAATCCCTGTAATAAATCGTTAATTCCAGACGAGAAAGAAGCAGACAGCAAAATGAAATGAGATGTCGGTGAAGATGGTACACCAATCAAATCGATCCAAGGGTTTGGTGGTCCGTCCAAGTCGGGTAATTGTTCGGCAACAATATGAAAAGCTTTGACATCCACTCCAGGAAGATGAGCTAAACTCAGGCTTAAAGCTGGTTCTGCTTCCAATTCTTGGGTATGTCCAGTCAAACTAGTGCCAATTACACCACCACCACTACAGCCAATCAGCACAGGGACTGAAAGTTGTTCTGCTAAAAGAGGTAACAGTCGAGAATACTCACTTGTAAAAGCAGACGAAATGAATACCAGCCCTAAATCCGCAGGTGCTGATAAGGAAGAAGTTGTGCGTTGTACCACATCTGCAACAGCTGCTTCTAAAGAGGGACGGGTTGACTGGGCGTTTGCCCATTGCATTTGGTCTGCCATGAATTTTACGCTTTTCTACAATTCGGCTAGTAGTTTTTTATTTGTTATCTTGGAAAACATGAAATTGCATCCCAAAATCTAAGTAAATTTAGTTTTTATTAAATTGTATAAACTGAGAATGTGCTATTACCATTACATCTATCTAAAGATAATTGTATAATCTTCTAGCTGTATACTTGGTAAAATCTTAAGAGAAATAGATTATAAGGCAATACGTCCTGTTAATTGCTGTATTTTTTGATAAAGTAACAATCAAGAGTACTAAAGTGGTAGCTATATGGCTAGAATAGTGTGGAATAGTGCAAACAATGCCCTTTCCGTACTTTTCCTATACTGGTATTAATAACACACAGCAAATTAGAACTATGGCAGACATCCACAACAGAATCGAACAAGAAGTTGAAGAAGCTCGCGCTGTCTGTGACCTCTCAGGTAGCACTTCCGCAGAATGTGCTGCTGCTTGGGATGCAGTAGAAGAATTACAAGCTGAAGCTTCTCACCAAAAGCAATCTAAGCCAAAAACTCCTTTTGAGAAGTACTGTGATGATAACCCCGAAGCAGATGAGTGTCGAATTTATGAGGACTAACAATTAGTTCAGTGAGTTGCTCTGAAAATATTGATCAACAAGTATCTATTGGCTAATATTTTGCATTTTCAGTTTTTTGCTCGCACAATCGCTTATACCTTCGTTGTGTCGTACCTTCAGGCATAGGTGTGTACGCTCTAGGTGTAAATCATATTTTCAGGAGAAAATATTAAATATTGGCAGTTCCTGCGAGAAAAACATTGAACAAACAATAAATTCCGCCGCACACCGTTCGTCCATAGTT
This sequence comes from Nostochopsis sp., assembly GCA_051172755.1. Classification (GTDB taxonomy): domain Bacteria; phylum Cyanobacteriota; class Cyanobacteriia; order Cyanobacteriales; family Nostocaceae; genus Pelatocladus. Next base: position 370,478 of record JBMNDX010000004.1, read on the forward strand.
TTCATGGGCGTAACTTGCGGCGGAATTATTGATTGGCAATATTTTCTCGAAATTACTTTTGTATCGATCATTGTTAAGATATCAGACAAAAAAATATTAACGTTCAGCTTGACATTATATAACACTATGATCATTAAAATGTAGCATTCAGATTATAACCTTAGTTTTGTAATTAAGCTATCAGCTATTAAGCTATTATTTATAAGATTCTTGGTTAACTATTAGCTGTATATTCTCGAAATAAAATTATTTATCACTTTGGAATCACTTTGGAATCACTTTGGAAATATTATGGGAAAAGAAATTTGGTTTCGCCCTTTTGTCTGGATGGATTACAGACTAGCAGTATTATTTACAGTCATCATCCCCCTAATTCTTCTGATTTGGGCATTTGTGCAAAAAGCTGAAGGAATCCAACGCTTGTTAGTTATTTACTGGCGAGTATCTAGTCTTTTAGCGCTTACCATTTATTTAATGATTGCTCAATATCCAGTCAGTTTTATCTCTGGATTTTTGGCTCGTGTCCTAATACCAATTTCGCTATGGTTCTGGGTGGATCTTAATGATGAAATTGAGTATCAGTCTAGCAGTCCGTTAAAGCTGACTTTTACTTCTTGGCGTTGGGCAACAACTATTTATTGTATTCTAGGTTCACTTGCCTTTATACCTTTTTTGGGTTGTGCTTTTTCTGAAAATATTAGCAGTAATCCTTATTGTCATGTCTGGTTTGAAGCACCCTTAGTATTTAAAGAATGGTTCCATCCTAAAACTGGTGCTGGTTTTCTCGGCTTTGTTGGCATTCTTGGTTTAATAATTTATGTAGTTTACCTGGGTTATTTTGTCTTAATAAAATTGGGTAAACAAGGACGTTCTGCTACACAACAATAATCGACTTTTGCTTAGTGATTGCTAGTTGTTGATCCTTGCAAATCAGCAATAAACTTATCAGCAAAATCTGCAAAGATAGCTGAGATTTTCTTTCTTTATTAATAGATAACCAAATTTATGCAAGAATCAGCTGCTGTTGCGGGTATGGCTACAAAAGAAATTAAACTGCTGGTTCTAGATATAGATGGAACTATCGCGGGCGAATCTAACAATATCAATGAACCCGTCAAGGAAGCAATTGCTGCGGCAAAAGCACAAGGAATTCAAGTCGCGATCGCTACTGGTCGAATGTTTCGTTCTGCTTTACGCTTCCATCAAGATATTGGTTCTACTCTGCCTTTAATAGCCTACCAAGGAGCCTGGATACAAGACCCAAGCTCTCAACAAATGCACCAACATTTGCGTGTTTCTAGGGAGATGGCTCAACAACTATTAGACTATTTTGAACAACCAGAATTGCGATCGCTTTTATCTGTTCATTTTTACGTCAACGATCAACTCTACGTCCGCGAAATCACAACCGAAACTCAACTCTATTCAGAACGTTCTGCTATTCAACCCATTGCGGTCGGTGACTTACGCCAAGTTTTAACCGATAATGAACCAACAAAAGTTTTGGCTGTGTGCGACGACAAAGACATTATTGATAATTTACTTGGTTCTTTACGCCTTCAATATACTCCTGCGGAGTTATATTTGACAAAATCAGTTGCCACATTTTTTGAAGCGACTCATCCTTTTGCGAATAAAGGTATGGCAGTGCGTTACCTGGCTGAAAACTTGCTAGGATTACAACCTAGTAACGTCATGACTATTGGTGATAACTTTAATGATTTAGAAATGCTAGAGTATGCTGGTATTAGTGTCGCTATGGGTAATGCACCACCCCAAATACAGGCGATCGCTAGCTGGATAGCTCCTAGCATTGAGCAAGATGGGGCAGCAGTGGCAATAGAAAAGTTATTACTATCGTAGTAGCAGCTTGTTGTTTGGAATAACCTAACTAACCACTAACTATTATAAATCTGCGTCATTAATGAACCAACAATCTCCGTGGCTTCAGCCCGGAGATTGTCAAAAACTATTTACCACTAACAAAATAGTAAAAAATCAGAAAGGGTACCGACGACTGGCCGTGTTTCGTCTCGGTACCCTTGCTGGTTCGCTCCTCACACACCAGCTAATATATCTTAGGTACTTGAGTTAGTCAATACTTGTTACAAAAGTTTTGATTCCTTTCATTTTGATGTTTTTTGGTAGTTGGTTGTTACTTCCAAACAAGATCAATTCATAATTCCCAAAGAGCAAAAATATTCAGCTTTTCTTCCAACAGTCGTCTCAAAACCGATTGAGTGGCTAAAACTAGTCCCAGTCTAGCTTGAGCTAGTTCTGGTGAGTTGGCTTTTACCTCGCCCCAAATCCGACAGTCGCGCCAGAAGTTTTCAAAGGCCTGACTTAAAGCAAGCGCTACTTTTTCCCATTTCACCGAAGCACTAGAGTCAGAACACTCCAATTCGTCAACTACTTTTACTAACTCGCTGATCAAGCAAAGTTCAGTTGGGTGATGAAAACGCAGTTCTTGCTGATTGTTAAGCCAAGGTATAGCACCTTCAGAAGTAATTAATCCCTCTCGCTCACCCAACCGCAGGAGTGAGCAACAGCGTGCATGGGCATATTGAACAGGGAATAAGGCATGGGGCATTGGAAAGTTGGCGGGCGGCTGTCGTCGTCCCTCCCACCCAAGGAAGGGATAAGCTCCCTGCCAAATTTCTGTAAGGCTTTGTAACCAGTCAGCCAACACAGGGTGAGCCAATTTTAAATGAATCCAACCAGGTGGAACTATTTGAATGCTGAAAATTCCAATCGAGTGTGCCGATAAATGAGAAGCGATCGCGTTGGCAATCTCCATCGGCGGCATCTTCTCATATTTTGCCAGCTGTAGTGCTAACCCTGTGATGTAAAAAACACGATTATTATCTCTACCTTTAGAAAGAGGAAAATTTAGATTGTTTGGGCATTCCTCTTTATTTTTCTCCGTATAAATACTTATAAAGCTCTTGAGATAGACGTATACTAGCCGCTTAATTGATTCATGGTAGTTTGATGCTAGCTTTTTACGCACTTATTTTACTGATAGTAAACATCTATCTCAAAAGCATTGATTTTATGTCATCTATCTAAAGATATAACTTTAATCTATCCAAAGAAAAATTAGAATAATGCAAATTTTTCTTGAAACTGAGTAAATTTTACTACCATCATTGTACAGTAGGAAGTATAACAAAAGAGTAGGAACTAAAATTCCTCTCTTTGCATGGCTGGCACTGTTAGGTGTTAAGCCTAACCTGTCAACGAGAAGACACTCCTTGCACCTTGTTATGACCTCTTTTTGTCTTCAGCCGAACGCTCTTTGTTACCTATGCAATCTCCATCCTCCTTTTCTGAGGCATCACGCCCTTTCTTAACTTGGCAACGCATTCTTGATTGGGCTCAAGAACACTACCGCTGCCGCACCTTTAGCAAAGATGAGCGCATTCCAGCCCGTCCTGGATTGCTGTATTTGGTGCAAAGGGGTGCAATCCGCATGGTAGGAACCGCCCAAGTAAGTGCAACAGCAAGTCAGTTAACGTCCCGACGTATCAACAGAACTCCAGAAGAAGCCTTCTTAGGATTTGTGGGTGCAGGACAGCCCTTTGAAATTGTTGCTCAATCACCATTCACACTCCAGGCTTATGCCCATGTTGACCAAACTGCGGTGCTGTGGATGTACTGGCACGATTTAGATAACTGGCCTCACTTCCGACGTGAAGTTATGGATGCCTTTAGGTATCAGCACCAGCGTAAACTGCTGTGGCTGAGTGCCTTAGGACAACGCCGCACAATTGACCGACTCTTGGGATTTCTCACATTGTTGATTGAGGAATATGGAGAACCGGCAATGAGTGAAACCGATCCAGAAGTGATTCGTGGCTATTGTCTACCTTTCCCCCTCACCCATGCCCAAATTGGCAGTGCCATTGGTTCGACTCGTGTTACCGTCACCCGTTTGATGGGCAAGTTGCGTCAGCGCGGCTTAATCCTCACCCAGGGAGATAATTTGATTTGCTTACCAGCAGAATCGATTAACAGAGTCGGCTAAAGCACAGTTGCCAAATTCTTTGATGAGAAGTCGCCCTACCAGATAGGAATAGCGCCCACCACCGCTATCCTGACGGGAAGGCGTAATCCTCTAAAAGAATAAAAACCACCTAAAAAGTTCTTACGCGCTTATAGAGGGTTATAGGGGTGTATATTGGCAATCTTCCACTTTGTATTCTGTCTATATATAGGTGAGGTGTCAGCGAATTTTGACAAAGCCAGCTTGGGAAATCAATTCCTGTCCCTGCTCAGTCAGCAGGAAGTTGGCATAAGCAATACCCGCTTGCTGCTCGGTTTGATCATTCTGTTTGACCACCACAAACAGATTGCGAGTAATCGGATACTTTCCAGATTGGAAAGCCTCAATGTTCAATTTGTTTCGTCTACCAGGACACTCAGAAGGGAGAACAAGGGGGTCTTGGTAGGGAGCAATATATTGCCCTTGCGTTCGCCCCAAAGGCAAGGGTTTGATTGAACATTGAGGAACAACTTCAGGGGCAGAAGCGTAATATATGCCACCAGGACTACTAGCCACTTTTTTTAGGGCTTGGGTGGTGGTGGAAACAAGCTCCACATTAGAGCTAAAATCTTGACCACCCAAGATGTCTTGGACAAATAATTCTACAGTTCCGCCATCAGTGATGCGGCGAGAGTATGCTTTTATAGGGATATTAGACCCACCTACCTGACTCCAATTTGTGATTTTGCCTGTGTAAATAGACCGTAACTGGTCTACTGTCACTCCTGGGATATTAATGTTAGGATTTACTGCTACTGCTAGACCATCAATTGCTATAGGAATTTGTTGCAAAGTAAACCCACGCTGTTTAGCACGGTTTAGTTCTTCATCTAGAATTGGTCGAGACGACTGAGCAAACGCTAATTGACCATCAATCAATGCTTGGATACCTGTACTGGAACCAGGATTACTACTGATAGGTTCTACATAACGCAAGCGAAACTCTGGTCGTGCTGCTTGAATTGCTGGATCAATAGCGAGTCGAACGGTTGCCCAAGAGGTACTACCTCCATAGTTGAATAATCCTGTAGGGACATTTTGAATAGAAGCAAAATTATTGCCAATTGATTTTGGTTGAGTGAGATTGGGAGTATTGGAATTAGTGGGTTGAGGTTTGCTGACTTGATTGAAGTTAAAACTCGTTTTTCTGGTAAACCACCAAAAGCCGCCCCCAATCAATCCAACAGTTATTAATAAAGACAATATCAAAATGGGTGTTTCATTTTTTTGTGACATAGTAATTTACCGATAGTTAGTAGTTAGTAGTTAGTAGTTAGTAGTTAGTTGGTAGTTGGTAGTTGGTAGTAGTCCCTTAATTAACCACTATCTAGTAACTAAAATTAGTTATCTAATCCTGACAAATCCAGTTTTAGCAATTAATTCTTGACCTTGGTTTGTCAGCAGCAAATTTGCATAGGTTTCTCCTGCTTGCTGATCGGTTTGATTGTTTTGTTTGACAATCACAAATAACCGTCTGGTAATGGGATATTCGCCGCTCGAAAAGGCAGCTGCATTGAGTTGGTTGCGCTGTTGCGGACACTGTTGCAGAGAGATAAATGGTTCTTTGTAAGGTGGAATAAATTTATCTGCTGTTTTTCCTAGTGGTAAAGGTTTAACACTACATTGCCCGACTACTTCTGGCGCCGAAGCATAATACATACCACTCGGATTTTTTGCTACTTCTTTTAAAGCCTCTGTAGTAGTGGAGATAAATTGAACATTCGCACCAAATTTTTTTCCTTCTAAAACGTTCTCATCAAAAAATTCGACCGTACCTCCTTCTTCCAAACGGCGGGAGTAAGGCGTAATCTCCAAATTTGGCCCACCTACTTGTTTCCAATTGGTGATCTGGCCAATGTATATATCTTTGAGTTGGTTAAGAGTTAAACCAGAAACATTGAGATTAGGATTGACTGCGATCGCAATACCATCAATTGCGACTGGAATTTCTTTGAATTTAAAACCTCGCTGCTGTGCTTTTTGGTATTCTTCATCTTTAATTGGACGTGATGATTGAGAAAAAGCTAGCTGGTTATCTAAAAGCATTTTTATCCCAGATCCAGAACCTGGGACGCCTATAGTTGGATCAGTATAGCGTAGTTGAAATTGCGGGAATACAGTTTGAATTGCTGTATCAACATCTTTACGAATTGGCGCCCAAGTGGTGCTACCACCATAGTTAAACAATCCAGAGGGAACACTTGGTAATTGTGCAAAAGTCTCAGCAGTCGCCTGTTTACTAGGTTCAGATAAATTATTTTTAGCGTTGAAAAATCTAATTCCTGAATTATTAACTAACCATAAAAAGACACCAGCTACTAGCCCTAAAGTAACTACTAGAGTCAAAACCAAAATAGTAGTTTCATTTTTTTGAGACATAATAAATTTTTATTTATTGCTCTTAAAGCAAATTTTCACTTTATTTTTCACTTTAATTATGAATCGATATAGGTTAAGCTTTGGTTAATATAATGAGGGGGTAGGAGAAAATTAACAAAAGCGACGGGGATTATTTGTGCCGACTTACCAAGAAACTGGGTTGAAAGCCTCGCCCTTCTAGGGCGACTTTGTGTTATAATTACGTCAATGAGTGCAACGTAATTATGCTGGTATTTGAGGCAAAACTTTCTGGGCAAAACGAGCAATACCGAAGGCTTGATGAGGCAATTCGGACTGCTCGTTTTGTTCGTAATAGTTGCCTTAGATACTGGATGGACAACAAAGATGTTGGGCGCTACGAACTCTCTGCATACTGCGCTGTATTGGCACAACAGTTTGAGTTTGCCAAGAATCTCAACTCTATGGCACGTCAAGCTAGTGCAGAAAGAGCGTGGTCTAGCATTGCTCGTTTCTACGATAATTGCAAGAAGAATAAACCAGGTAAGAAAGGATATCCCCGATTCAAGAAAGAACAAACACATGGTTCTGTTGAGTATAAAACCAGTGGGTGGAAACTTTCTGACGATAGGCGGTATATCACTTTCTCTGACGGGTTTAATGCGGGAACCTTTAAGATGTGGGGAACTCGCGATTTGCATTTCTATCAGTTGAAGCAGTTTAAGCGTGTCCGGGTTGTTCGTCGTGCTGATGGGTATTACGTTCAATTTTGTATTGACCAGGAGCGAAGAGAGAAACGCTCACCCACGTTTAAAACAGTTGGAATTGACGTAGGACTCAACCATTTCTACACCGACTCTGACGGGAACACAATTCCCAATCCCCGATATTTGCGTAAAAGCGAGAAGTCTTTGAAACGACTTTCTCGTCGCATGTCTAAAACAAAAAAAGGGTCTAAGAACAGATCTAAGTTTAGAAACTCTTTGGCACGTAAACACCTCAAAGTAAATAGGCAACGTAAAGACTTTGCTGTGAAGACGGCAAGGTGCGTAGTCCAGTCTAACGACTTGGTAGCCTATGAGGATTTGAAGGTGAGAAACATGGTGAGGAATCGACACCTTGCTAAATCTATCTCTGATGCAGCATGGACTCAGTTCAGACAATGGGTTGAATATTTTGGCAAGGTATTTGGTGTGGTGACGGTTGCTGTCCCACCCCACTACACCAGTCAGAATTGCTCTAATTGTGGTCGGGTTGTTAAGAAGACTCTTAGCACCAGAACACATACTTGTTTGCATTGTGGACACGTCCAAGACCGAGATCATAATGCTGCACGAAACATATTGGAAAAAGGACTAAGTACGGTGGGTCACATCGGAACTAACGCCTCTGGAGACATCAACCTCTGCGATTGTGAGGAAACTCCTCTGAGTAAGTTGGGTCGTGGAAAGAGGAAAACTAAGAAGTGATTCTTAGAATCACCGCTCCTTCAGGACGGTGAGTATGTCAATTACTTAATGTTGAAACTGGTACAAAATCAAACACAGTACCAGAACGAGAAGGATTTTTGCTAACTATTTGCACCAATTGCACAAGAGCGTTGCGATCGCCTATCTAACCTTTAAAATCTTTTTTCAAATTGAATTTCTGCTCGACTTTCATCAGTTAAATTGGTTGAACCTCTGATGACTAGGTGATCGCTGAGTTGATAAAGCAAGTTGTAACGGAAGGATTCATTACCATAAAAAACTCGTGATACTGAAACAGAAATATCCTCAGAAATACCAATCGCGGTTTCTGCTGCTAAACTCAGTACTGAACTTTCTCCTTTTCCAGTAGGCTGGATAGTGGGATAAATCTGGAATTCTCTTAAACCGATCGCCTCAGCAAGCTGACTAATTCTGCCTTGAAAGTTTGCAAATATCTCAGAGTTAGTTAGAGTAGCAATACCGATGCTAGTTGCATCAGGTTGACCAAAGACGTTAATAAAAGAACCTCCTAATAAAGCAACAATTTCGGCTTCTGTACGACTAGGCTCACTAGTCAATTGTAATTTTTCAGATAATTGACTAGCTGGGCCTTGAACACTAGCTTCGATGCGAATGGTGTTGAAAGTACCCAAGGTGTTGGGAGAAGAATCATTGATCTCGCTCGATGTCGGTGTGGTAGGTGATCGACTGGTATTATATTGCGGAACCAATGTGGCTAGTCGCACATTCAAAATCGGGTCAAATCCTTGTTTAGGAGTAAATGTGGCAGTTTGATCATGACCACGCGCTAAGGTAAATCGAGTCACAAATAAATTGATTTGACCTTGTTTAATATTTATCACTCCTTGAGGACGAGGATTAGCTAAAGTCCCGTTGAGGATAATATCTCCCTGTGTGACAAAGCTGAATAGTGGTTCTTGAGTGACGCGTACATCGTTATCGAGGATGACGCGGAAATTTGCAAATTCTACAGGTAAATTGATGGATGTTGAACTAGGAGGAGGTGAAGAATTGGCTGTTTCTCGTGGCTGGTTTGAGGGAGTGTTTGTAATTGTAGTTGCAGGTTTTTCTAGAAATATCTCGCTATTTGTTAGAGAATTATTTGCGGGTGTTGCACCTGTGGTTTGAGAAGTTTCAGCATTCTGTGTTATAGATATCTGACCGTCTTGGAGTCGCACATTTCCAGCTAATTGGGGAGTTTGTGCTGTGCCTCTAATTACTATATTCCCACTCACTCCTCCTGTATACAATTCTGGTAGACTCAGTCTGAGGTTTTCTAATACGACAGTGAGAGGATTAGTTTCTGCTTGCTGGAGGGCGTTTTGAGTGGCAAAAATAGGTAGAATCCCTGCTGCTATTAGTTGTCCCTGGCTATATTTTCCTTGTAGACCCTCAACATTGAAGCGATCGCCTGCAAATCTGATCGTCCCTGTGACATCTGTCAATGCTTGGGAGAGGTTAGGTGATTTCAAGGTCGCATTTTTAACTGTGACAAAACCAGTAGTGTTGGGCTGCTCCAACGTACCACCAATTTGAATATCTACATTTCCTTGACCTCCAACCCAACTTACTTGGTTAGTCAACGCATTTAAGATTGCTAAACCTTCATTTCTGACATTTGCATTGATGTTAATTTGGTCACTATCTGGTTTGACTGTGGCGAAAGGCAAGCTTAATGGAATGCTACCTATAATGTCTACTGGTTCTGTACCTGTTCCCGTTACTGAGATGTTGCTACCAAAATTTAAGCGAGCATTATTGTAATTAAAACTTACTTGTGCTGTCTGAATAGATTGGTTATTAACATTTCCATCCACCAGCGCTATTTCACCAATACCAGTAGGATTTTTCACACTACCAGCCAGAGTCACAAGTCCATTTAAGTTACCTGTAACTTCTACAGGTAACTCTGGTATAAAAGGCTTAATGAGTGCTACTGGTAATGCTTCGATTCGCCCTTGTCCAGATAGTTGTTCCTGACTCAACTGTCCACTAAAAGCAAGGAGTGACCCATCTAAATTTACCCGTAGGGGCTGTAACCTGGCAACACCATCTGTAAAAGTGCCATTTGCAATGACTTCATTGATTTTGTAATCACCCCAGACCCAGTTAGAACCTGTCAAATTAAAGCTGGTATTCAATCCTGATTGCAAAATCCCTGTAACTTGAATTTGTCCGTTAATTGGGCCGCTTAATTCTGCTAAGGTTGGTACTCGCGCCTGTTGCTGTTGCTGTTGCTGTTGTGCGACTAGGGCGGAAATTTGATTATACAACTCTAATTTTGTTGCCAAAGATGCATTAGGTTGACCAACAGGAACAGTAGTCAGTGCTTCCGCACCAGCCAAATTTGGAGGCTGCAAACCAGTGCTAATGTCTGAAAAATCATAGATATTCAGCGCCGATAAGATATTCTCGATTCTGGCTTGGTCAAAGCTGAGTTGAAAATCTAATGGTTGATTACCTGTGATTGGGAGTTTACCACTGAGTAAGTAACGACTTGTACCTTGCCGTAATTCGCCTTCTGATAAACTGAAAACACTATCGGCAAAACCAATTTGACCACGAAATAGATCGGCGGTAAGTCTACCGATTTGAGGCTGAGTTATATTCACATTACCCGCAAGGGTAGATTCGTTGAAATTAACGACAAAGTTACCTGAAGCATTTCCAGCCACAGGGCCAAAATTCTTTGCACCACCAGGAATAAAACCTTCTACTACAGATAAAGGAAAGTCTCGCAGATTGACTAAGAGATTGTCTCCTTGACTTCTACCAGTGGCAACAGTACGATCACGTCGAACCAAAAATGAAGTGGGACGATAGTTCGGGTCAAGGTTGAAGGCGATTTGGTCTTGTCTACCTCGCAGTTGCAGTTGGGTTCCTGGTTCTGGTTGATAATTTACCTGACCAGTTAATACTGGATCAAATGCTAGTTGATTAATTTTAAAGTTCTCTAATTGGATCTTACCAGAGGCAACGGGAGTGCTGGGAGTGCCTGTGACTGTGCCATCGAAATCAAGTGTACCTGCGATCGCCACATTTCCAGGTAAATTAAAAGGCAAGGTTTGCAAGTTGTAATTCTGTGCCAATATATCCAAGTTGAAGTTTTGGATTTGTGGTGTGGCTATGTCTGCAAATGCGATCGCCACTGTACCCGCAGCTCTCAAACCTGGTGTAGTTGCTTGTAGAATGCGTAACTGCTCACCGTTCCATTGAAATTGGGTAGTTAGTGGTTGTTGAAGTTGGTCTAAACCTTGAGACAGGCGGATTTGTCCATTGGCTTGAATGGCGGATGGCTCAAATGATGCTACAGTTCCCGTTAAGCCGACTTGACCACTGAGTTGACCGCGTAAATTTTCAGAAAAAGTATCAAGTTGAATTTGATTAGCATTGGCTACTGTTTGCCAACGACCATTCTTGAGGCGAATATTATCTAAGTTTAACGTGCCTGATGCGACATTAACACTTGCTTGTCCCCCAGCTTGAATATCTGCAAGCTCGAAAGAATTAGTTGTTCCCGATAGCCGTAAGTTAGCATTAGCGATTTGACCCTGTATATTTTCAACAACACGACTCAGTGGAATTCGGGAAGCATTTGCCACTGCTTGCCAATTACCATTATTAAGCTGAATATCCCTAATATTGACAGTACTTTCAGCTAAATTTAGTCTAGCCTGACCTGTAGCTTGAATATTGGCAAGCTCAAAAGAATCAGTTATTCCAGCTAAATTAAATTCACCGTTGACAACTCCTTCTCGATATTGGGGCGGAACTTGGGTAAAATTATTTAGCTGAATATTATTAGCATCAACCACACCTTGCCAACGTTTTTGTACAAGCTGTCCTCTAGCTGTAATTGTACCTCCCGCTATTTTGGCAACAGCATCTTGTAGTCTAATAACTCCAGAGTTGTTGCTGTTAATTGCAACTTCCAATCTGGCGGGATAGGTAGCAGCAGGTGCTTGTACTTGGGCTACTGCTTTTAGGTTACTAGGAATACCAGATATTTGCGTATTTACCGCTAGATTACCAATTTGAATTTGAGGTGAGGCTTCGTAGGTTTTGGCGATCGCATCTCCTGGTAAATTCTGCCCTTGCAAGTTAAAAGCTACTCTATTTTGATTTCCTAAAGCAACTCGACCACTACCAGTAATTTTACCCCCAATATTGGGAGTAACTTGGATGTTAGCAAGAACTAGCTCATTGGGAGTTAGCCGTAAGTTAGTGCTAATTTGATTAAAAATGAGGCGATCAATTTGAGCAGTTTTAACTGTACTAATATTGCCGGTGGCGATCGGCTTTTCTAGTGAACCCTGCACTTTAATATTTGCTTGCACTGTACCAGCCACAGGTACAGGCGACTTTGCATTTAAAGAGTCTAAAACAGTCTTGAGGTTAACTGGCTTTACCTGTGCTGTTAGGTTATACCCAGTTTGAGTATTGATCGTCCCTTGAGCTTGCACTGGTATACTGCCATAGAGCGTAGTCAGATTTTCGAGAGCAATCTGTTGATTTTGGAAATTTAATTGACCCGTTGTATTGGTAATTTTAGTAGGGATGTTTGCAACCTGTGCAGTGATTTGATTTAATCCCACGCTTCCAAACAGGGCGATTTCTGGCTGATTAGATTGTAATTGAACAGTTAAGTCACTATCCACACGACCAGCTTGTACATCTACTGGCGTCTCCACTAACCGAGACAGATCAGACGCTAATAAATCAGCAGCATTAATCTTCAGGTTAATTTTTCCTGTACTGGGGCGTGTATTACCAACAATTTGTAAATCGCCCCCATTGACGGGTGTAGTGTTGATTTTAAAGGTAATTAGTTGATTTTGTTCTAAAAAGCGAGCCGAGCCATTGATTTGAATCAATCCTACAGCAGCTTTAGGTTTTTTCGCTTGAGAAAATGGTTGTAGAGTTATATCACCACCTTGAATCTGAATATTCTCTAATTCGGTTTGAATAAAACCAGCTTCTTGTTCTGAACTAAGTTTAATTGTTGTCGTCACCCAGCGACCTTGTTGATCCTGTGCAATATAAATATCAGGCTGGACTAACGCTACATTTAGCTTTAAAGTCCGGTTTCGGATTACTTGCCAAGGATCAAATTGTACTTGAATAGCCTTAATCTTAAGATTATCTGGATCGGTGGCAGTTGCAGGAAGTGATGATGAGCCAAAGCGCAAGCTATTCCAAGAAAAATCTTCGACTTTTCCCACTTGTATAGGTCGTCCAACTAATTGCTCAAGATTAGTTTCTACTAATGGTGTTAACTTCTTGTTGATAAATGTCCAAGCCCACCAAGCACCTCCTGCAATTCCAACTAGCAAAATCACACCTAGAGTTATTCCAGTACGACTTAACAGCAGGAGCCAGAAGCGTCTGTTGGAATTAGACGGAGGTTGATTCTCTGGAGTAGGGGAGCCTGTCATTATTTATTTAAAAAATACTGCTTGGGATTACCCTTATACATAATTAATACAAAAAGGCAGAAAGTACAAGGAGCATAGGACTTTTAGATAGAGGTTATAGTAAGCGATCGCTCCGTCAAGGAGATGACGGGAAAAGTCAGGATTTTTCACTTGATCGTTGTAGTCCAAAACTTTTCAAGTTCACCCTTTTCGGGATTGAGTCTTGTTTTTTTATGATTTTTGTTATATTTATTTACATAAATTTACAAAAGAGTAAATTAAATATGCATAAGTGTTGGCACCATGGACACTAATGAGCTTACCCTGGTTGGAAGTCCAGCTTAATAACGCAATTGGTAATTTCAGTGTTCACTCCCACCCATTAGCGCAAATTAAGCTAAAATTCAAGCAGTGCAAGGATTTTCCATTTATCTAGCCCATGCTTGAAAACCTTCAAACCCGATTTTACGAACTAGAACAAATCGCCAACTCCCTTGTCTCTAATCAGTTGACGCATCTGAGTTTATTAAGCGTTGGTATAATTTTTTTTGCAGGGCTAATTACCAGTCTGACGCCCTGTATGCTTTCTATGCTACCGATTACCATCGGCTATATTGGCGGTTATGAAGCGAAAAGTCGTCTGCAATCAGCCGCCCAGTCTACTTGGTTTGCTTTAGGATTAGCAACCACTCTTGCAAGTTTGGGGATGATCGCAGCTTTAGTTGGAAAAGTCTACGGACAAATCGGTATTGGTTTGCCAATTATTGTGAGTGTGATAGCTATCCTCATGGGGCTAAATTTACTAGAAGCTTTACCCTTGCAAATGCCCTCTTTTGGTGGTAATGATTGGATTTCGCAAGAATTACCTCAAGGTGCGCGAGCCTATGCGATCGGTCTGAGTTTTGGTTTAGTCGCTTCTCCTTGCAGTACTCCTGTTTTAGCAAGTTTATTAGGTTGGGTTGCTAATACACAAGACCTAATTTTAGGTGCTGTTTTGCTGATTTCTTACACCGCAGGACATGTAGCACCATTAATTTTGGCGGGTACGTTTACAGCTTCTATTAAAAAAATACTAGAATTACGCCGTTGGTCTAGTTGGATTAACCCAATTAGCGGGACGTTGTTGGTAGGATTTGGTGTTTTTTCCCTTGTTTCTCGAATTTAGTTTAAATGCAAAAAATATGTCCATTAAGGTTTACACCTTATAAAGCTAAAAATATTTGACTATATTTTTAGTAACTATTCCTTTTAGTGGTTAGTAGATAGTAGGTAAGCTAAGTAACAATTCACGACTACAAATAAACAATCAATCACCAACAATTAACTACTAATAACCAACTACCAACCCAATACTGCTTGGATAAGACAAAATAAATTGACATTTCAACTCTGTAGAGCGAAATTTCGCGTCTCTACAACCCCAAAATTATGACGGAAAATCCTATCCCTTGCAGTATGGACTACCAACCAACAACTTAGTACTAAAAATTTACAAATGACTTTAGACAATACAAAGAATTCAGTTTCTGAAAGATTACCTGAAAAACCTACAGAACAATCTGGTGAAAAATCAAATTGGTGGTCGCTTGGCGTGCAATTCTTACGGCAGGATTTTTTACCTGTACTAACAAATTTACGTTTAGCGATCGCACTCTTACTAATCATTGCCCTATTTAGTATCACTGGTACTGTAATTGAACAAGGACAATCACTGGATTTTTACAAAGCTAATTATCCAGAACAACCAGCTTTATTTGGTTTCCTCTCTTGGAAAGTAATTTTAACTGTGGGGTTAGATCATGTTTATCGTACCTGGTGGTTTTTTGCTTTGCTCATCTTTTTTGGTACTAGCTTAACTGCTTGTAGTTTTACTCGACAGTTACCAGCTTTAAAAGCTGCGCGTCGTTGGAAGTTTTATGACCAACCCCGACAATTTACTAAACTAGCGTTGAGTGCAGAACTAGATCGTGGTTCTGTTGATTCTCTGACTAAAATATTACAGAAGCGCAGCTACAAAGTTTTTCAAAAACAAGATCAAGATAATATTCTTTATGCCCGTAAAGGAATCATCGGACGCATAGGCCCCATTCTTATACATATTGGTATTGTCACGATTCTTTTGGGATCAATTTGGGGAGCAATGACTGGGTTTATGGCTCAAGAAATGATTGCTAGTGGTAATACATTCCAGGTTAAAAATATTATTGATGCAGGACCTTGGGCAACAGCACGTGTACCTAAAGATTGGTCTGTGCGTGTGAATCGTTTTTGGATTGATTATACTCCTAGTGGCAGTATTGACCAATTTTATTCAGATTTATCTGTTTTAAATAACCAAAACCAAGAGGTTGATCACAAAAAAATATATGTTAATGAACCTCTGCGTTATCGGGGTGTGACTTTTTACCAAACAGATTGGGGAATTTCTGCTGTGCGCGTGCGGGTTAACCAAAGTCCAGTTTTTCAAATTCCCATGGCGCCACTCAACACTAATGGTAATGGTCGTATCTGGGGAACTTGGATTCCAACAAAACCTGATTTAAGTGAAGGTGTCTCTTTATTAGCCAGAGATTTACAAGGAACAGTATTAATTTATGACGCCGCAGGTAAACTTTTTAATACTTTGCGAACTGGTATGGCTACTGAAATTAATGGTGTAAAACTAACAGTTTTGGATGTCGTTGGTAGCACAGGTTTACAAATCAAAGCCGATCCAGGAATTCCGATGGTTTATTCTGGGTTTGCTTTGTTGATGTTGGGTGTGGTGATGAGTTATTTTTCTCACTCACAAATTTGGGCGTTACAAACAGATGGACACCTGTATGTAGGTGGTAAAACAAATCGCGCCCAGGTAGCATTTGAACAGGAAATTTTGGGAATTTTAGATCGCCTAAGTCAAGAACCAAAAAACCAACAGAAGGCGATCGCATCTTAGAAATTTCGGGGATTGGGGATTGCGAATAACTATTGACCATTGACCAACAACTAACCCTCAGATTTCACATGATGGACTTCAATCACTGTATGTACGTTACCGCGTGGTGTAAAATCTGCTTTGAGGGTTATTTCTAAAGGATCGCAAGCAGCGACAAAATCATCTAAGATTTGATTGGCTGATTCTTCGTGAGAAATGTAGCGATCGCGGTAACTGTTAATGTAAAGTTTGAGAGCTTTTAATTCCACCACCAGTTGATCAGGTATGTAGGTAATATGAATGGTGGCAAAGTCTGGATAGCCGGAAAATGGACATTTACAAGTAAATTCCGGCAATGTGATATCAATGTTATAGCGTCGCCCTATGCGCGGGTTCGGAAACGTAATTAGTTGTCCTTGGGCGATTTCGCGTTCGCCATACTTTATTTCTTGACTTGGCTGTGACACACTTTCAGATAAAGAGTTACTCATAATAGAAATTTAAAAATAGTGATAATCAATGGTCAATTGTTAAAAAATTATTGAATTTGGACAATAGACTCTGGATCTTTGACTTTATAACTTAGAATTCTTCTGATTGCCAGTCTGGGCAATTGTCACCATCCCATCCATAAGGATGCATACCGCAGACTAATAAGTTACCACCATACGCTTGACCGTGGTAGTGATAGCAACCAATGCAAGCAGAATTTTTTTCGGCTGAGGGTTCAACTGGATAGGGAAAACCGGGATCTAAATCATCACCTATGACATCTTCCAATTCCCAGTACATGTCCAAAAATGGTTCAGTCAATTCCTGGAAATATTGATCTATTTCGACAGCGATCGTATTTTGCAATTCTTCGGTAACTTCTTCTGTAACTTCAACAAAAGCGTCTACCATTTGACTTATCCCCAAGAAAAAGCCTTCTACTTCATCGCTTACTGTTTGTATCATTTCCCAAAAATCCTTTTGCCAATTTTCCATATAATTAACGCTTTAGTGGGTAGTAGTGGTTTAGTATATAAACTTTGTAGTGTACAGAGTAGGAGCGCCTTCGGTGTAAAATGGACTTCAGTCCTCAAATATGCAAGCACGCTTGGTGCTTACTACAAACTAGGTAATCTTGATTTGATGGAGTACTAGTGTATGTAGACGGAAATTGCCTATTGTTTCAGTTTGTAGCATAGAGCGCTTTCGCAAGTATGGGTACTTAAGCTTAAACTAGACACCTTGAGGTAGTTTCTTAAAAGTAATATCTTACAAAAATTAAATATTTATCTAACGTTAAATGCTATCTAACTAACAGCAACGAACAATACCCAGACAAACAAGTTCACCTAAATTCTACGCTATATAGCAATGGGTTGATCTCAGCAAAATAAAGCTAATATCAACCCAGCATAAATTTATAATTAATTATCACGTTGCAAACGCTTTAACTCATTTTCTAATTCTATAACTTGCTGGCGTAATTGATCTACATTTTCATTATCGCCTTGAACATCTTTCGCCGTTGGCTGCTCGTCTTCTTCTATAATTTCTATGCGGCGCGGTTCAGATGGAGTAGTCGTTTGTGCTGCTGTACCATCAGCCGCTTGCTGCTGGGCTTGCTTCATCATATCCTCAACGAAACGACGAGCCTCTTCTGTGGTCATTTCGCCCCGTGCCACCATTTCGTCTGCCAGCTTTTGGACTTGCGATCGCACCTCAGATAACGTTCCGCCAGCTCTCTCCCCGGCGTAAGAAGCTAACCCGACACCAAGGTAAAAAGCTTTTTTAACAATATCTCCAAAACCAGCCATTACAGCCTTTACGCTCCTAGAAATAGGGCGACCCGGAGATTACGCCTACCATAAGCATCCCGTGTTGCTGCTACCTTCCGGTTCTGACAAGATTTGGGCGTTACAGTCGCATAAGTCCAGGCCTAAAAATAAGCATAGCATGAAATATTTTATATGTGTGTTATTCGACTACTATTTTCCATTCATATAGTTTGTAGTTAACACAATCGTTTATTATCAATGGGTCATTCGCTACAATTGCCTGTGCTTCTGCCATTGATGCAGCTTCAAACACCATCATGCCACCTCCCATCTTTGCCCAGTAGCCAGTTTTAGCATTGTGTCCTTTAGCAATCAAATCTTTTACGTAAGCTTTATGAGCAGATATATATTGGTCAAAGATAGGTTTATCAACTTTGCCTTCCTCAATCTTGACAAAAATCGGCATGTACATCATCATCTCCGATTACAAAAAACTTCCTAATAATGGCTAATTATCAGCCAAAGTTTCAATCAACAAATCTACTTGCTGTTGTCGCTGTTGTAAAAAACTTTCACACTCGCCTAAATACTCAACAGCCTTAGCAAATTGCTCAAACACATCTGCTAAATCCAACTTACCCGCCTCAATCCGAGTTATAATACCTTCAATCTCAGCAACCTTCGCTTCATAATTCCAAGCTTCTATTTCTACTTCTACAGACTTAGAATTAGAAGAATTACCACGTCTAGCCATCAAAACCTTCGCTTCCTTTGCGTCTTTGCGTAACCCTTACTTTAACCTCACCCTGTCCCAACTGTATCATCAACTCCTGCCCCACAGCTAACTCAGTCGCATTGCGAACAATCATCCCATTATCTTGTCTCACCATCGCATAACCACGTTGTAATACAGCTTTCGGGTCAAGAGTTGTCAGCTTCTGTCGTAACATCTCCAGATGCTGAGTTGCTTGTTGTAGTTTACCAGATGTGATTTGCACTAATTTCTGACGTTGCCAAACCAGCATCCGCATTTGTTGCTGTACTTGCTTATCCAAGCGCAAACGCCGCAAACGTTCCCCTAATCCTTGCAGTTGATTTTCAACCGTTGCTAACTTCCCCTGCACAACCTGCTGTAAACTTACAACTCGCTGTTGATGCTGATTATATAAATCTGCCATTGCAGGAACAACTCGTTCAGCCGCCGCAGTCGGAGTATGCACATTCTCATCTGCAACTAAATCCACCAAAGACTCATCTCTTTGATGTCCAATTCCGGTAATGACAGGAATAGCACAATTAGCGACTGCTCGCACAACCCGCTCATCATTAAAACAAGCCAATTCCTCAACAGCACCCCCTCCCCGTGATATGATTAACACCTCAGCCCGTCCATCTCGTTCTACCCGTTCAATTGCTTTGACAATAGACTCTGGTGCTAGCTCACCCTGGACTGTGGCAGGAGAAAACAAAACATGTAAACCTGGGTATCTGTGTTTGAGAGTCTTTTGGATATCACCCCAAGCAGCAGCAGTAGGTGAAGTGACAACAGCAATAGTTTGAGGATGAAGTGGAAGCGATCGCTTCCTTTGCGGATCGAATAATCCTTCTGCTTCTAGGCTGTTTCGCAGTTGTTGATAACGCAACGCCTGCAAACCCACACCAGCCGATAAAGCTTGCCAAACAGATATTTGATATTCTCCGCGTGTTGGGTATAGTCGTATACTACCTAAAATAATTAACTGCTCACCCACAGTCGGTCTTTGCATCAATTTAGGCAATTGCCCGTTCCACACCACACATTTAATTGCTGCTCCATGATCGGGATCTTGCAGTGTAAAAAATAAACCACTACGATGATTGTTAGCACTGGAAACTTCTCCAATTACCCAAACCTGCCGCAATTGCTCATCTTGTTCTAGTAGCAAGCGAATGTAATCAGTCAAACCACCAACGGTAACAGCTGTATCAGGAATCACAAAGTCAGTAAAATCAGCACTCATTATACTTGTAGGCTAAATAACTAAACGAGAATCAACAAATATCTGTAAATAAACGTAAAAATATGCCTATAGTAGCGCTTGACCAGGCGCATAGCTAATACATACTGCATAATAACCAAGATAGAGTAGTTCACACTATGTAGCGATTAGCCGTAGAAAAATGTCAAAATAGTATATCTGTTCTATAAATCTTCCCAAGCAACACTCCTTAATTCGATATATATAGAGGTAGGAATGGCTGTTAATACTGATAATGCTGGCAAGCAAAAAGCGCTCAACATGGTACTCAACCAGATTGAGCGTACTTTTGGCAAAGGAACAATCATGCGCTTGGGCGACGCCACCCGGATGCGGGTAGAAACCATCTCTAGTGGGGCGCTGACTTTAGATTTGGCATTAGGCGGCGGTTTACCCAAAGGTCGAGTGATTGAAATTTATGGCCCAGAAAGCTCTGGTAAAACGACATTAGCACTACACGCCGTTGCAGAAGTGCAAAAAAATGGTGGGATTGCTGCCTATGTTGATGCTGAACACGCCCTAGATCCCACCTACGCCGCAGCTTTAGGTGTAGATACAGAAAACTTATTGGTTTCCCAACCAGATACAGGAGAATCAGCATTAGAAATTGTCGATCAACTCGTTCGTTCAGCAGCAGTAGATATAGTCGTCATTGACTCGGTAGCAGCCCTAGTTCCCCGCGCAGAAATCGAAGGCGATATGGGCGATACTCATGTTGGTCTTCAGGCAAGATTGATGAGCCAAGCTCTCCGTAAAATTACTGGTAATATTGGTAAATCTGGCTGCACGGTTATTTTCCTCAACCAGTTACGACAAAAAATTGGTATCAGCTACGGAAACCCAGAAACTACAACTGGTGGTAATGCACTTAAATATTACGCTTCGATACGCTTGGATATCCGTCGGATTCAAACCTTGAAAAAAGGAACCGAGGAATTCGGTAATCGCGTTAAAGTCAAAGTTGCTAAAAATAAAGTCGCGCCACCTTTTAGGATTGCAGAATTTGACATTATTTTTGGTAAAGGTATTTCTACATTGGGTTGTCTTGTGGATTTGGCAGAAGAAACTGGTGTAATCAACCGTAAGGGAGCATGGTATAGCTACAATGGCGACAATATTTCCCAAGGTCGAGATAACGCCATTAAGTACTTAGAAGAAAAACCCGAATTTGCTGAACAAATCAAGCAGTTAGTACGAGAAAAATTAGAAAAAGGAGCTGTTGTTTCCGCTAACTCTGTCACCAAGACAAATGAAGACGAAGACGAAGATACTGATGATTCTTCTGAAGAGGAATAGTATTTGTTGTTTAGTTAGTGGTTAGTGGTTAGTGGGGGTGCTTTGCGCCCCTACACCCCTACAATATGATCTTTGAAAAATTGAAAGTCCTTAAGCTAAAAGCTAAACAGCTTTTATATAATTAAATCAAGTAGTCTGCTTAAGCAGACTTTAGCTATTAGACTGGGATTTCAATCGCACTTCTGTTTTTTGAACATTTGGGATGTTCCCAGTCCTATAGTATTACTCGGTATTTGTTTGTTAAAGAAATCATCTAAAATTTCAGATTGCTGCTTTTGACTTAGCGATACTGCAATTTCTTCAATATTTAGTATTGGTAACTCTCTCAAAGCTTCTAGCGTCTCGTCACAGTTATCATTCAAAGAAGTTTTTTTACCAAAAGGACTATTAGTTATTGGTGCTTCATCACCGCTTTTGTGTGTAACAAGTTGCATCCATAACTCGACAGCAACTCTAGGCAGGACTTGGGGTGGTGTAGAATTCGTGTAAAAAGAAAAAGCCATGCTACCTAGCCGAAGATGATCGCCATCTTGTAGTTTAATCGGACAATAAACAGGCTCACCATTCACAAAAGTACCATTAGTGCTACTAAAGTCAACCAAGTAAAACCCTGAGTACTCAGCATTTTTAATATACTGAATAGCTGCATGGCGGCGAGATACACGTTGATCACAAAGGTGAATTCCACAAGTGCGATCGCGACCTATTGTCCAGATATGTTGTGGCTGTAATAATGTTTCCGTTTTACCCTCACATAAATTGGTAATCACAGAAACAGCAGAACCATCGACTATACCTTGTATATAACACCTCTGCAACCCCGTAAACGAAGACTGAGGTAAATTTTCTAAATGAAGAATCTCATCTAAAAAACTACTATGGTGTTCATATAACTTGAGGAATACTTGATATAAACTTAATCGCTTTTTTAATTCATTTTCTGATAACTCAGCCATCATAACTTAGCCTTTATATTTTTAATAAATATCAATTTATAAGTCAGTTATAAACAATTAGTCTGATTTTATAATTTGGAAAACTATCTCATATACTTGATGCTGCAATTTTGCTCATCAAGCACTAGACAATTATTTAACTTTTCTTCTCCCAGATTAAAGTTTCTCTTTCATTTAAAGTAACCGCAATACTACTTAACATTGGGAAATTTTTTTATAATATTTTTATTATTTAACTTAACAATACTATAAAATAATTAATTGAAACAATATTTACTAAACAATTACATTTAAACAGTTCTCAACAATAGGCATCATGCTTGATTCTTGCTACGTATACTGAGAACTAAAACCTTTGTACGGTAAGCTCTTAGCTCCTGCTTGTTTTTCAAAAATTAAATACTAGTCCTAAAGTATGCAGTGAATTGTCAAAACAACCCTCGTTTACCATTAGGGCGTATCGTCATCCAATTGGTTTTGGCTAGTGCTAGTTGTTCTTCAGAAATTTTCGCTCCTGTTAAATTAGCACTACACAAATTAGCTCCTCGTAGGTTGGCATTTTGCAAATAAGCATAGCTGAGGTCTGCACCTCGTAAGTCTGCTCCCTCTAAGTCAGTATTATTGAGGTAAGCTTTGGTTAAATTACTATCTCTGAGGTTAGCTCGATTGAGACTGGCTTTACCAAAGTCGCTGCTGTGGAGATCAGCTCCTTGAAGTTTGGCTCTTTGCAGTTGAGAAGAATGGAAATTTGCTTCTGATAAATTGGCGCCTTGCAAATTGAGCAAATTCAAATTGTGTAAGGCAAAATCTCGTCTCCCTTTTAAATAAGCTGAGATTAAATTTTGGCTATCTAATTGGCGCATAGTCTGAGACTTTTGACCTTGAGAACTACTATCATTGCTGGACAAAGTTGTTGATTTTGTCGTCAGCGTTCGTTGTCTTGTCCCCCTTGGATGAGTAACACCAGCACCTTCAGTAATCCTAGCCCGTCTTGCCCGAATTGCTGCTGCAACCTGTGCCACGCTACTAGAGACACTGGAAGGAGAAGGACTGCTGTTAGAAATCCCAGAATCTTCTAAATGGTCAGTCGTTCGTTCTTTAACACCACCATTTGGTTGAGAAACCAAACTTTTTGACAAACTCTCTAAATACGGTTCTAGTTCTAATGCTCTAAGCACTTCTGTGGCAGTTTGGTAGCGATTGCGTACAGAGACTTCCAGCATTTTCCGCAATACATCTGCTAGGTGATCACTCACTTGTACGTAATTTTCCCAAAGAAGTTCACCTGTTGTGGAGTTATATTGCAGGTCTTTAGGAGATTTACTGGTTAATAGATAAATGCATGTAATTCCCAAGGCGTAGATGTCACTAGCATAGACTGGACGCATTGCCATTTGCTCTGGAGGTGCAAAACCAGGAGTACCAATGGCATATGCAGTTAATGCTGTGTTTTCTGAATGATTTACGACAGCTTGTTTGACTTGATTGGTAACAGCACCAAAGTCTATGAGGACTAATCTACTATCTTGAGCACGGCGAATTATATTAGCAGGTTTGATGTCACGATGTATTACCTTACATTCGTGTATGTATTCAAGCAATGGTAATATCTCGCTCAAAAATTGTTTAACTCCGGCTTCGGTAAAAGTTCCTGTATGTTTGACCTCTTGCTGTAAAGTGGAACCACTAATATATTCTTGAACTAAATAGAAATGTTCGCACTGTTCAAAGTAGTCTAGCAAGCGTGGCACTTGCGGATGATTGCCAATTTTACCCAAAGTTACAGCTTCTCTTTCAAACAATTCCCGTGCCATTTGTAGAATGTGGGGTGTGGTTCCCGATGGACGTAATTGCTTAATGACACAACTTGGTTCGCCCGGTAAGCCTTGATCATTGGCTAAAAAAGTTGCTCCAAAACCACCTTGACCTAAAGCTTTCACTACCCCATAGCGATCGCGCAACACCAATCTTGAGCCACAAGACTGACACCTCTGGCTATAGGCCAAGTTTTCTGGATTGGGACAGTTAGGATTTACGCAGTAGCTCATGCATTGTCAACTCGCTGCACGAAGAATCACAGAGAGAGTGTGTGTGTGTTACACTCCAGACCTCAATTATTTAGATCAAAAGCTACTTTTACCAGGTCATTTTTGCTGGAAATCCTTTGAAGAGTTTCTAAAGTCAGGCAGAACTGAGGTAAAACAATAGTAGACTTACTTAGATATTTACCTAGTACTCTGTCAACTTTCAATTGAGGGATAAGAAAGTTCGTAGTAAGGACTAAAGTCCTTACTACAAAACCTTTAGTTGTGGCTCTAAAGCCCACTAGTATAAAAAGATTTGTGTCGAGGAGAGTGCGACGAGACACAAGGCGTCCTTACTTCAATCCCACGTTTAAAAACGTGGGTTCCCTTCTGCATAAGTGCCTCCTGCATAAGTGCCTTCTGAATTCGCTGCAACAAAAATCAAAGTTGAGACATTACATCTTTAGCTGCTTCTAGGGTTCTGTCAATATCTTCTTCTGTGTGAGCAAAAGAAGTGAATCCAGCTTCAAATTGTGATGGTGCTAAGTAAATACCATGCTCTAACATACCGCGATGGAAGCGAGCAAATTTAGCCAAATCTGATTTTTTGGCATCTTCGTAGTTATGAACAGGCCCAGCAGTAAAGAACAGACCAAACATAGCACTGATAGAACCACCGCAAGCTGGATGACCAGTTTCTTGGGCAATTTGCAACAAACCATTTGCCAGTTTCTTGGTAATCTGATCTAAGTATTCGTAAGTACCAGATTTTTGTAGTAATTCCAGGGTCTTAATTCCCGCAGTCATGGCTAGAGGATTACCAGACAGAGTCCCCGCTTGATACATTGGGCCAGCAGGGGCGACCATTGACATGATATCCCGACGACCACCATAGGCTCCGACGGGTAAACCACCACCGATAACTTTGCCCAAGGTTGTGAGATCGGGGGTAATACCAAACTTCTCTTGAGCACCACCGTAGGCAATGCGGAAGCCCGTCATCACCTCGTCAAATACCAATAAAGCACCGTGTTCTTGGGTAATTTCCCGTAATCCTTCTAAGAATCCAGTATCGGGAGGAATAAACCCAGCGTTACCCACCACTGGTTCCAAAATTACTCCAGCAATTTGGTCGCGGTTTTCTTCAAATAGAGCTTTCACGGCTTCCAAATCATTGAAAGGTGCTGTTAAGGTACTACTAGTCACCGATTTGGGAACACCTGGAGAATCTGGTAAACCCAGGGTAGCCACACCGGAACCTGCTTTTACCAGGAACATATCAGCATGGCCGTGGTAGCAGCCTTCAAACTTGATGACTTTTTCACGTCCAGTGAAAGCCCGCATTAATCGCAACACTGCCATACAGGCTTCGGTGCCGGAGTTAACAAATCTTACCATTTCCATGCTAGGAACAGCATCGATCACCATTTCTGCTAAGACGTTTTCTAGCACGCAAGGCGCACCGAAACTAGTGCCTTTTTCCAAAGCTTCGTGCAGCGCTGCAATTACGTCTGGGTGAGCATGACCACAAATAGCTGGTCCCCAAGTGCCTACATAATCGATGTATTGATTGCCATCGACATCCCAAATGTATGCGCCTTTAACGTGGTCAAATACAATCGGTTGTCCTCCCACAGATTTGAAGGCGCGAACTGGGGAATTTACCCCTCCCGGCATTAGGTTTTGAGCAGCTGCGAATATTTCTTGTGATTTTGTTGTTTTAATTGTTGTATTTACCAAGGTTCTCTCCTCAACAGTGGGAATTAAAGCTCTATCTTGGGATAGGGGTGAAGTATTCTCAGAACTTATATCGTATAAAACTACCTGAACCAAGAAAATAACAATATGTTATACAAGTCCAATCAAGACTTGCCTGTAGAGATTCGCACTCGCTTATCCGAGGCATACCAAGATGTTTACCGAGCTGCTTATAATTCGGCAATTCATTGGTATGGCGAAGCTACAAAGGCTCATCAAGTTGCTTTAAGTGCTGTTAAGATGCAGTCTGCTATGCATAAAAGTTATGTAATCTAGGTCTGGATAGAAAAAATCTTCCGATAAAAAGTGCCAGTTGCCCTCTTTAGAATGGTATCGTGAACCCATGAATCATTCTCGCTTTTTTTGAAGCACCTGGTATGTTTTTTTCTGAGAGCAATTCTCAACGCCAAGTCATCCCTGTTGATCAAATTCGCTTCGACGATCGCGGTCTTGTCCCAGCTATTGTCCAAGACTATCTAGATGGTACTGTTTTGATGATGGCGTGGATGAATCGAGATTCACTACAGAAAACTTTAGAAACAAAAGAAACTTGGTTTTGGAGTCGTTCCCGTGAGGAGTTATGGCATAAGGGAGAGACTTCTGGCCACATTCAGAGAGTGCAAAGTCTTCGTTACGACTGTGATAGCGATGCACTACTGATTGGAGTTGAGCAGGTAGGAGATATAGCCTGCCATACTGGTGAGCGAAGTTGTTTTCATCAGGTAGAAGGAAATATCACTCCACCACCTGCTGATACTTTATCACAAGTATTTGCTGTGATTTGCGATCGCCGTGATCAGCCCCAGGAAAGTTCATACACTTGTAAACTATTGGCTGGTGGTGATAATAAGATTTTGAAAAAAATTGGCGAGGAAAGCGCAGAGGTCGTCATGGCGTTTAAGGATGATGATCATGATGCGATCGCAGCAGAGGTTGCAGATTTGCTCTACCATACCCTTGTCGCTCTTGCTCACCATCAAGTTGATTTGAAATCGGTGTATCGCAAGTTACAGGAACGTCGGCGCTAATTTTTCTGTATTTATACGGTTATGAAAAGTTCGTTTAACTAAAAATAAATTTTGAATCTTGAATGTGTAGCGGTGTAAGGGTAGTAAAAATCCTCACACCCTAATTGTGTTGATGAACAATTACCAAAAACTAATCAATTAAATAAGTTAATCTAATATTTTTGTAATTCTTATTATTATCGGAAATTTTCCTCACTGATTCCACAGAGTTTCCACAGGCTATTTCCTAGTTTTCCACAGATACTCTACGATGGTATCGGCTTTTGACCCTTGAGGTGGGGATTGTTTGTTCACAACTGTCAGAGATATTTAAGACTGAGTTTATGTTAAGAAGTATTACAAAAAAGACCTGAAACCCCTATCCTTTCGTAAGTATATATTTTTCATGAACTGATTCGTAATATTTCGCAGCATTGACAACCCCACCCCCTTTTAACGCAAAATGATGCGGCTTACCTTTTTAGTCTGCTCTGATGTCTGTTAGAAACCCCACCTATGAATGTGGGCGGCTCAATAAAGAGCCGCTAATCTGACCAGGCTAAGTACCGTTCGGACTTCGGCGTGAGCGCTCAGTCGAACGCTGATGCTCACGACAGAAGCCTTGCGTACTAAGTTTAAGGCAAGAATTAAAGACCTACCCTGGAATTGCGTAGCTACTTCCAGCCGCCAAGGAGAAAAACCTCATGAATACAACTGTTAGCATTTTTACAGAAATTCCTGAAACACTACACGAATCTCTCAAAATATACTTAGAAAAGCATCCTGATTGGGATCAAAACCGAGTCTTAACGGCGGCACTGTCATTGTTTTTACTCCAAAATGGAGATAGCGATCGCTGTGCTGCTCGTGTATACTTGGAAACCTTATTCTATCACTGCTAATTATCAATACTGTCTACTAAATTATGTAAATTATCGAGCGGCGCAAGCCGCTCAAAGTTTGTATTTGCCTTCGTCATTTGTCTTTTGTTGGTTATTGGTTGTTATTACTAACAACTAATGACCATTGATTATTGAGCATTAAGCATTAACTACTGTGGTTTGTCTGGTTGCTGAGATTGAGGAGGACATTCAAATTTGTAGCCAACACCACGTACAGTCTGAATTAATGCTGGCTGGCTAGCATCAACTTCTATTTTCTTGCGAATTTGACCTATGTGTACATCTACAACCCGTTGGTCGCCGACGTATTCATAATCCCAGACTTCTTGGATCAGTTCAGATCTTCGCCAGACTCGACCTGGATGACTAGCTAAAAAATGTAACAAGTCGAACTCCAAGGCGGTTAGGGGGACTGGTTCATGATTGAGTGTTACCTCTCGTCGCACCGGATCGATCATCAACTTTTCAAAGATCAGACGTTTCTGTTCTGCTGTGGTTACAACCCGTTGACGTCGCAAAATAGCTGCGACTCTGACTTCAAGTTCTCCCAAACCAAATGGTTTGGTGAGATAATCATCAGCACCTTTAGAAAAGCCGCGAATCTTGTCAGCTTCATCTGCACGGCTGGTTAACATCAGAACAAAAACGCCATTGCGGCTTTGCATTTCTTGACAGAGGTTGAAGCCGATCACGTCTGGTAAATTAACATCTAAAATGACCAAATCTGGATTAAATTGCTCAAACAGAGCTAGAGCAGTTTTACCATCTTCAGCAGCCTCCACCTGATAGTTCTGCTTCATCAAAAAGCGTTGGATTAAATTCCTTACCGCAGGGTCGTCATCAACTACAAGAATCTTGGCGGGAGCCATGACCATCACTTTGCACAAAAATTTATTAGGATAAACATACAGGCTGCGTTAAAAACGCATTTCCTGCTAAGGACAAAATAAAACCTACAAGGTTAAGGCACAAATTTCCTGAATGATCCATATTAGTTTAATCAGGATTTTCGACTACTAGAGTGCGAATCTTAATTATCGTGCCACCCTGAACTGTTTTAGGCTAAATAGTTGTTAACCTCGGTTGTAATAAGTAGATGCTCTCACGTTAGCCGCAATTCTAAGTAAAGTAAGATACTTTGATATCCTTATTACTTAGTAATTTCAACGCTATTAATTTTAAATCTATATACGGCTTCATGGTACAAGGGAATGTAAGGCTTCCTAATTAAAACTTATATCAAGGTACAGTCAACAACCAAATCGGAAATGGAAAAGGTATTTTTTTCATAAAACAAAGGCTTGTAAGTATTTTTAGCTCAAATTCTAGAGTAAAGCTAGAATTTGTGAACGACATGAGGGGATACACGGAGTTATAACAATATGTTAAAGTGTCTATAGTTAAAGCTACCAGGTCGATTCTGCTTACCCATGTTACGAGCCAGGTATGATATATAATAAATTGACCGAAACATTGGTTTCGACCCACATAAAATCTCAAGTTATTTTTTCTGTAAATTAAAGACTGGTGCCGAGTAAGGCTATACTAACAAACTCACCATGAGCGAGCAAAGTCCCTACGAAAAACTTGGGGTATCTGAAGAAGCTAGCTTCGATGAAATTCAAGATGTTCGTAATCGCCTCTTCCAGCAACATAGCGGCGACAGGAAGCGTCTAGAACTCATCGAAACAGCTTACGATGCGATTTTAATGGATCGCTTGCGGATGCGCCAAGAAGGAAAGATTAAAGTACCTGAACGTATCCGATTTCCAGAGCGCCTTGTCCAAACACCTGCTAAAGAAACTCCCGCGCCTCGCGCAAAGTCGCCTGTATGGCTGCAAAATTTTCTGGATAGACCAACACCAGCAGATGTGATTTTACCTGGTGCTTGGTATCTGGGTTTAAGTGCCATTAGTGTGTTCTACCCAGGTGGAGGCGATCAAGTTTTACAGATGGCTTTAGTAGTTGGTGTAGGTATTAGTATTTACTTCATCAATCGTAAAGAAGGTAAATTTGGTCGAGCGGTTTTATTTATTCTAGTTGGTCTAATTACTGGTTTAATTGCTGGAGGAATAGTTGCTAATTTGGTATTGCCACAAACACAGCAGTTTGTTAGTCTGACACCAAATCAGTTTTCTACGGTGGTGACTTTTGTTTTATTGTGGTTGATTAGTAGTTTCCTTAAGTAATAACCCCGAAAAAGGGAAAAGGAGAATGGTCAAATGGTGATCACAAAACTCCTTTAACCTTTACCCAATTAATTACAAATTACTTAGCGATCTTTTCTTGCTCTCATTTTTAAATGTGGAGGAACGCGGAGTCAACGCAGGGGGGTGAAGAGTTTTTCCGAATTTTATTCGCTACGAATTCGTGAAATGTTGTACTTAGTTCCAGTTAGTTGTAAAGCTTGGTCTAAAACTAAATCAACAGCTGCATTGAAATTCTTAACAATGAAATCTGGCTGATAAAATTCCAGTTGGGCGCGATCGCGGATACCACTCTCTACAGCAATTACCTTTATACCGTGGTTTTTAGCAGCAGTGATATCAGCTTCTGTATCTCCTACCATCCATGTATCTGTAGCGGTTGGTAGTTCTTTTAATGCTCGTGCCATTAATAAGGGTTTATCATCAATGTCACGGGTTTTTACATAGTCATTACTCAGACAATAACAGCGATTCTCTGGGAAAAATTTATTTAAATCATACTGTTTGAAAGCATAATCTAGCTCTCTGACTCGGCGCATAGTCATAACCGCTAAATCAACGCCAGCTTCTTGAAGTTTTAACAAAGTATCCACAGCACCAACTGCTAGGCGATCGTACTGGAAATAAGGTTCTGTATGTACTGTATTTCGCCGCAGCTTGGAAAACTCTTGTGCTTGTAATTCATCTAAACCAGAAGCCATAGCAATTTGGGTTTCGCTGATGCGCGATCGCTTCATTTGCCAAAATTCTGCTTTAGAAAGTTCTTGCACTGGTTGAGACGGACGGCGGATTTCCTGTAAACAAAACTGATACACACGATAGTATCGTTCTGAAACATCCATAATTGGGCCGTCAAAGTCTGTAATAAGTCTTAACATTTTTTAACCCAAAAATACTTATATTTATCATTACATTAGCCCAGATTTAGCCATGTTTGAGTTTTAAATATTTGATGAATGAGTTTTGGATTACGAATCAGATGTAGATTTGCGAACAGCTTGTGAAGTTACAAGTTACAGACTAAATAAAAAACTAACAAATACCCCGTTTCATTTGTTCTCGTTCTATGGCTTCAAATAAAGCTTGAAAATTACCTTCACCGAAACCTTGAGCTTGGCGACGACGTTCTATCAATTCAAAGAAAAAAGTTGGCTGTCCAAAGATAGGCTGAGTGAAAATTTGTAGTAGTAAAGCATGGGGAGTCTGTGGGTTCCAATCCACCAAAATTTCTTGTTGAGCGATCGCCTCTAATTCCTCAACAGTCAGGGGAAGTTCTGGACGTTCTTTGAGTTGGGAATAATAAGTTTGAGGAACTGGGAGCAAAGATAAACCACTAGCACGAAATTGAGCGATCGCACTCACAATATTCACAGTGCGTAAAGCAAGATGTTGAATTCCTGGCCCTTGATTGACATTTAGAAATTCTTGAATTTGGGAATTAGCTGAAGCTGGTTCGTTAATGGGTAATTGTACATTGCCACAGCGAGAAACCATAACTTGGCTGGACAAAGACGAGCGATCAGTTTGAATTTTAAATGTTTGCTGGGGTTGAAAATCAAGAATTTTTTCATACCATGTTACTGCACGCTCTAGATCACCCACTGCGACATTGAGGACAATATGATCTATGGCGGTGATTGAAGGGGATGCGGAGACTAATATTTCACTATTGTCTGCGTCTTCCGAAACTGCGTGAGTGAAAGAACCTCTTTCAATCAACGTATGTGTCACAGAACCCCAAGCAGCTATTTTGCTCCACTTAATGTATCTGTCTCCTTGTTGATGATGTTGGATGGGTTGTAAAACTTTAGCACCGTATGCTTGAGCGCGAGCGATCGCTGCTTCTACATCTTCAATAGCAAAAGCAATATCTGCTACACCGGGGGGATGTTGACTAAGAAAATCTGCGACTGGACTGATAGGTAATAGTGGTGAAGATAACAAAAAGCAAACAGAACCACTTTTCACTGCTTCTGTACAGGTGTGAAAACTACTCCTGTTGTCTATATGTATAAAAGGGGTTAAGAGTGTCGAACTTTCTACGGTTTGAAAACCAAGATGACTGACAAACCAATCACGCCAAGCTTTAGCATCTTCCACGTAAAAGTGAACCCAATTAATTTTCATAAGGTAAGAGAATCCAGCACAACAGCCTATCTGTCTCGTTATTTTGCCTTTTTTGCTGAATTTTCAGGTCATTCCTAAGCAAGATCATTGGTCATTAGTCATTTGTGAATGAGTATTAATTATTTCCCCCATCTTCCTTGTCCTCCAATTTCCACTAAATTTCAGTACCTATCGCCAACCGCACTCCCCAAAAGATAATTAAAGCTGCAATAGCTAGGCCGTCAAGTCTTTTGAGGCGTAGATCGTGCCATCGGACTTGATGTTCGTTGGGACTGGTAAAACCTCTTACCATCATTGCATTTGCCATTTGTTCTGCTCTTAGTAGTAGATTTTCCAAAAGTCTTTCTGCTACTAGCATCCAAACTTTAACTGCTCCTTTTAATCCCAATTTTTTCCAATTAATTGCTCTTGTCATGACAGAGCGAATTAAATTCTGTACTTCTTCTAATACTAAAGGTATAAACCGTAATGATAAAGTCAACATTAATGTGATTTCAGTTACAGGGATATTAAACCTTTGTAGCGGTTGCATTAAGCTTTCGAGAGCAGCTGTGATTTCTTCTGGTGCGGTTGTTAGTAGATATAAATTGGTACTATAAAGAACAGTAAATAATATTGTACTTAAGCTAATTGCTAAATCTAAAGAACGACGAGTTACTTGAATTGCGCCTTTTTCAAATAGTATATAACTATATTTTTGTTGCTTGTGAGTGAGTAAAGTTTTACTAGTTGGAGTTGGAGTTGCAGAAATAGTAGGATTTGGTTGCTCAGTTAAGGTTAAATCGTTAGCCGGTAGGCGTGGTTGATAGTTTATACCCAAACCATCAGGGCTAATAGCAGCAATCAGTAACACAAAAAAGGATAGTGTTAATAACCAACCCATCTGCTGCTGCCAAACTCGCTTAGGAATTCTAGCGATTAGCGTAGCAAGAATCAACAATGCTACCAGTAACACCCGCCACAAGTTATTAGCAAAAATGTAAGTTGTTAGAAAGCTCATCAACCAGATAAACTTGACACGTGGGTCAAGTTTATGTAGCCAAGTTTGCGGTTGCTCTAGATAAAGACCTATTGGTAGCGATCGCAGTAAATCCATGTTTCAATTTTAGATTTGAGACTTCGGATTATTGAACTACTTGTAAGTTCCAAGATTTATGATTTTAGACAGGTTTACCCAATCTAAAATCCAATATCCAAAATTCTAGACGCGAGCTGCTCTATTATTACTAACATTTTCCACATCTCGTGCTTTTTTACTCCGCCAGAACAATCGGATTGGAGTACCCTTAAATCCTAATTGCTGTCGGAACTGTCGTTCGATATAGCGACGGTAGTTATCGTTAAAACGTTTAGCATCATTGACAAACAATGCTATTGTTGGTGGCTGAGTGCTAACTTGGGTACCGTAATAAATTTTACCCTGTTTGCCACTGCGGCTGACTGATGGCGAATGCCAGCGAATTGCTTCTTCTAGAACTTCGTTGATTATCGATGTGCTGACGCGGCGCTTGTGTTCCTCGGCTGCTTGATTCACGAATTCCAAAATCTTCTCTACTCTTTGTCCAGTCAAAGCGCTGACAAAAATGGTTTCTAACCACTCAGTAAAATGCAGCCTTTCTTGCAAATTTTTTTCGTAATCATAGATAGTGTAAGAGTCTTTTTCTACCGCATCCCACTTATTTACCACAACAATACAGGCTCGCCCTTCTTCGATTACTCGTCCGGCTAACTTTTGGTCTTGTTCAGTGACACCATCAATAGCATCAATTACCAATAAAACGACATCGGCGCGGCGAATTGCTTTAAAAGCGCGGTTAATACTAAAAAATTCAGGCCCGTATTCTACGTTTTTCTTTTTGCGAATTCCTGCGGTGTCGATCAAAAGATAGGTTTTGCCATCACGTTCAATCTTAGTATCAATTGCATCGCGGGTAGTACCAGAAATTGGGCTGACAATTGCTCTCTGTTCACCAACAAAAGCATTCAATAAGCTTGATTTTCCGACATTTGGGCGTCCGATAATTGCGATTTTGATTTCATCAATGTCTGGAATATCTTGGGCTGGTTGTAAATAAGTTACCAATTCGTCTAGTAAATCTCCTGTACCACTACCATGAATAGCAGAGACGGCAAAAGGTTCACCTAATCCTAAATTCCAAAATTCAGCAGCTTGGATTAAACCTTGTTCTGGAGATTCACATTTATTTACAGCCAAAAGCACGGGTACGGGTTGTTGTCGTAACCATGTAGCGATTTCTTCATCGGCTGCTGTCGGTCCAGTCAGACCATCAACTAGAAAAATAGCTGCACTGGCTTCCGCAAGCGCAGTCATAGCCTGTTGGCGAATGAGTGGTAGAAATTCGGTGTCATCATTAAAGACTAAACCACCAGTATCGACAACCATAAATTCGCGATCGCGCCAAAAAGCACTTAAGTATGTGCGATCGCGCGTTACTCCTGGTTTGTCATAAACAATAGCAGATTGCTCCCCTGCCAAACGATTCACGAAAGTCGATTTACCCACATTGGGGCGACCAATAATAGCTACGATAGGAAGTCTCATAATCTCGATGCAGAATCCTGCAAATCTTTATTGTAGCGATTAGAGCTTGTCTTGCACCAGGATTACACACGGAATCAGTACATGCGTGTTACAAATACCTACTTGTGACACTACTTGTAGTGAACACTAGTAGTCCACCACAGCAACTTTGAGGGGTTTGTAGTGAGCGCTATCTTGCGGTAACGCTGCGCGTCCAGCGCTCATAGAGGACTTTAATCCTCACTACGAACTCAGCATAGTTCGTGTGGTCGAGTACTAGTATTGAATATTACTATAGAATACAGGGCTATTTCATTCTCATCCAGCCCCCCTCAGAATCAATTCTGAGGCTAAAAGCAAAAGTCGGCTAAAACCGACTGTTTATTGGTAATTAAGTCCGTTTTAATGGACTTAAACTATGCAGCCCAGAACTTTAGTTCAGAGCGGTTTCTGTCTCTGACTAGAACATTTGTTCTTCTTCGTAAAAGAAAAACTCTGCCAAAAGCGTAAAACCAATCATCCAAAGAAAGCACAATATAGAAAAGACTATAATTGCTGTCATTTTTATCACCTTTACTTTTTGTTAATATTCACCAAACAAGGTAAAAGTAAAAAGTTAAAAGGTACTCCTACAGAAAAATAACTAAGTCGGCGAGAATAAATTTTATCTTTTTACTTTTTAAGATTCATTCTGCTTTTGCACTAACTTATCTATCAAAGACATCTACCTGTAACTGTAATCCGTCGTTACCGTTAATATTAGACTGGGCAGGTTGTAAGATGAGTTCTGGAGTGGTTGTCTGTGATTGTGGTTTGAGAATTCTCCGCAGTTGAACAAGATTATTGATTTGTTGTCGAAGACTCTGATCGGGGACTAGTTTATTTTTACCAGTATTATTGTCAGTTGTGCCAGCTAAATTTTGGGTTTGATCAAAAAATCTTGCAAAGTCATTCTCAGCTGTTCTATCATTAATTCCACTGAGTGAATCACCAGATAAAGTATATTGCTGTTGACTCGAAATGCTTGATTGAGCTTGAACCTTGCTAGATAACGCAGTTACCGTTGCCGCAATCACGAAAACAGCAAAAATTATTTGATTCATTGTGGTTATCCAAATTCTACATATTATTCGCAAATACAGTCGTATTAGAGGATGTTTGAAAAGTCTAAGTTATTACTAGTCCGGGCGACTAGAAGTCGCGGCTACACAATACAAAACCCGCCTGCACTGGTTAATATCGTTACTTTTTAATTGCCGCTACGCGTCGTGCTTGTGTAGTAGCAAATTATATTCTCCCAAAACTTTCCAAACATCCTCTTAGATAGTGCCTGAACTTAACAGATGATTTTTAGTTCTATTCTAGGACAAAATCAATATAAAATTGTATTCGTAAATACTTGTTGATTAAACATTAATCGTTTGTAATATATTCTGATTCCAGAACTTGAGATAAATAATGCGCTAACGTTAGAAAGTAGATGCAGCTTTTGAACCCTCCCCCTTGAAATTTGCCCTGAAGAAATAATGAGGTCGTAGGCAAGATCGAGTGCAGGAATTTGCCATGTATGAACTAATTCAAACTGTTTTAAGTAGTGACGAAAAAACCATCCTACGTCAATTAATCTCTGACTTAAGCGCATCAGGTAAGCGTTACTTCCTGAGAAATGAGATTTTGCACGCTTTTGCTGACTATTGTCAGCAATTCCAAAAGCCTGCCTACTTTTTTCATTCTTCTTCCTTAGGAACACTAATTCACTATACTCATGAAATCATCTTAGAAGGAGATGATATTTGGTTGCTGTTGCGACCCAGGATAGGTAGTCAAGAAGTTTGGCGGTTATTATCAACAGACACAAGTAACTTCGATCTGCAAACACCACAAGCATTGCTTGATGTGCGCGATCGCTTTGTCAACCGCTACCAGTCTCAAATTCTCGAAATCAACTTTCATCCCTTTGATAGAGGTATTCCATCTATCGATGACCCCAGAAACATTGGTCAAGGTCTAGCATTCCTCAACCGTTATTTGTGTAGTCAGGTGTTGAGCGATCGCAATTATTGGTTAGACCTATTATTCGATGCCTTACACCGACTCGAATATGATCATAAACAATTACTGATTGGCGATCGCATCAAAACAGGTTTACAACTATACAAACAAATCAAACAAGCCATCAAAATCATCAGCGAACGACCACCCGAAGAACCCTACGAAAAGTTTAGCGAACAACTACAAACCCTCGGCTTAGAACCAGGTTGGGGTGACACCGCGTCGCGAGTACGTGAAACTCTAGAACTATTTGATCGACTGATTGAAACTCCAGAACCAGCCATCCTCGAAGCCTTTGTTGATCGTGTTCCCGCAGTTTTTCGCGTCGTCCTCGTTTCCATCCACGGCTGGATCACTCAAGATGATGCTGTAGGTAGACCTGAAACTCTGGGTCAAGTCGTCTATGTACTAGAACAAGCTCAGAGTTTAGAAAATAAACTGCGATCAGAAATTAAACTAGCAGGACTCGACTCTCTAGGTATTCAACCCCAAGTAGTTATTCTCACTCGGCTCATTCCGAATTGTGAAGGAACCCAGTGTAACCTCCGCTTAGAAAAAATAGAGGGAACTGAAAACGCTTGGATTTTACGTGTTCCTTTTCGGGAATTCAATCCGCAAGTCACCCAAAACTGGATTTCTAAATATGAGATTTGGCCATATTTAGAAACATTTGCTATTGATGCCGAAAAACAACTTTTAGCTCAACTAGGTGGAAGCCCAGATTTAATTATTGGTAACTACAGTGATGGTAATTTAGTTGCTTTTCTACTGGCACGTAGCTTGAAAGTTACTCAATGTAATATTGCCCACTCTTTAGAAAAACCTAAACATTTATTTAGTAACCTTTACTGGCAAGATTTAGAAGAACAGTATCACTTTTCGGCACAATATACCGCCGATTTGATCAGCATGAATGCTGCGGACTTTATTCTGACTTCGTCCTATCAAGAAATTGTTGGCACACCAGATAATCTTGGTCAGTACGAATCATATAAAATGTTTTCCATGCCTGAACTGTATCATGTAGTTGATGGCATTAATTTGTTAAGTTCCAAGTTTAATTTGGTTCCGCCAGGAGTAGACGAAAATATATTTTTCCCCTACAACCAAAAAGACAAGCGTGAGTATAATCTCGGTCAAAAGATTAACGATTTACTTTTTGATCGTTCAGATGCTCGCATTTTTGGTAAATTAGAGGACTCCAACAAACGACCAATTTGTGCGATCGCTCATATCACGCCAATTAAGAATCTTTCTGGTTTGGTGGAATGCTTTGGTCAAAGTCAGGAATTGCAGAAACAATGCAACTTAATTCTCGTTACTAACAAGTTGCATTTATCTGAAGCTACTAACTCAGAAGAAGCAGCAGAACTTGAAAAAATCCACAACTTAATTAATCAGTATAATCTCCATAGTCAAATTCGCTGGGTGGGAATGCGTCTTCCCAAACCTGAACTCGGCGAAATTTACCGAGCGATCGCAGATCGTCAGGGTATTTTTGTCCATTTTGCCAGCTTTGAAGCCTTTGGAAGACCGATCCTAGAAGCAATGAGTTCTGGTTTACCAACATTTGCTACTCAATTTGGTGGTGCAGCAGAACTAATTGATGATGGAGAGTGTAACTTTCATATCAATCCTACATACTTAGAACTTACCGCCAATCAAATTCTACAATTTCTTGACCAGTGCAATACCAACCCCCAATATTGGTATGAAATTTCAGAACGTGTCATCCAGCGAGTACGTAACAAATACAATTGGCACATGCATACTCAACAGTTACTATTACTCGCTAAAATTTATAGCTTCTGGGACTTTATCAATAAAGAAAACCGCGAAGCATTACTACGCTACGTGGACACTTTATACCATCTGGTCTTTAAACCCAGGTCTGAAAAAATTCTGGAAGAGCATATGCAAAGATAGGGATCGGGGATCGCAACGACGATGGATACAACAGGACGTTACCAGCATCTTACCTACACAGATTGGACTGTCAGGGAAACCCAATTTGAACCCGATCAGTTTCGCTACCGAGAAACAGTTTTTACCATCGGAAATGGTTATTTGGGAACACGGGGTAGCTTTGAAGAAGGTTATTCTCAAGCCTCATCAGCTACCTTTATCCACGGTGTTTACGATGAAGTTCCGATTGTCTATACCGAACTCGCTAACTGTCCAGACTGGTTGCCATTTACAATTACCATTGATGGCGATCGCTTTCGTTTGGAAAAAGGTGAAATATTAAGTTATGAACGCAAGTTAGACTTACGCCAAGGTATTCTCAGTCGCAGCGTGCGTTGGCGCAGTCCCAACAATCAGACAATAGACATCCACTTTGAAAGGTTCGCCAGCCTTGCAGATGAACACATTCTGGCACTGCGTTGTCAAATCACACCAGTTGATTTTGCTGCGGCGATCGAAATCCAAGCTAGTATTAACGGCTACCCAGAAAATCAGGGTTTTAACCACTGGGAATTATTGGATCAAGGAAAGACAGAAGCAGGAGTATGGTTAAACCTGCGTACCCGCTCCTCGCGTATCCAATTGGGTATAGCTACTGGGATAAAAATCTCAGGTGCTGAGGCTTCGCTACAAGTTACGAGTCCACCCGGTTATCCTACCTTGATCGCATCCTTCCTCGCTTCCCCAGGACAAACCGTAACAGTGGATAAACTGGTGACTGTTTTTACTTCAAAATCTGTAGAAAACCCAATCACAGCCGCTTGTGAAAAACTTGCTCAATTGCCTGAATACTCGCTCTTGATGACAGCCCATACCCAAGCTTGGGAAGAAGTTTGGCAAAAAAGTGACATTGTGATCGAAGGAGATGTTACAGCCCAGCTAGCTGTGCGTTACAACCTCTTTCAGTTACTCATCGCGGCCTCACGC
This sequence comes from Nostochopsis sp., assembly GCA_051172755.1. Classification (GTDB taxonomy): domain Bacteria; phylum Cyanobacteriota; class Cyanobacteriia; order Cyanobacteriales; family Nostocaceae; genus Pelatocladus. Next base: position 410,225 of record JBMNDX010000004.1, read on the forward strand.
AATAATGATCAAGTCAGTATCCCAGCAAAAACACTTTCGGGGTTTGGTTATCGTGGTCATATTTTTTGGGATACAGAAATTTTTATACTTCCTTTATTTATCTACACCCAACCAGAAATAGCACGTAATTTACTCACTTATCGCTATCAAACCTTACCCGGAGCGCGGCGCAAGGCAGCACATTATGGGTATAAAGGAGCAATGTATGCCTGGGAAAGTGCGGATACTGGTGATGAAGTGACGCCTCGGTGGCTACCTCCGAATGATCCTTATGGTGAAGATATTAGGATTTGGTGTCGCGATCGCGAAATTCATATTAGCACCGATGTGGTCTATGCTGTATGGTACTACTGGCAAGCTACTAACGATGACGAGTGGATGCGGGACTACGGCGCTGAGATTTTTCTCGACACTGCCGTATTCTGGAGTAGTCGGGTAGAGTACAACACCAAACACGAACGCTACGAAATTCGCGAAGTAATTGGTGCTGATGAATATCACGAATTCGTCCACAACAACGCCTTTACCAACCGACTGGTACAATGGCATCTAGAAAAAGCACTGTATATATATGACTGGCTACACAAAACTTTTCCTGACAAAGCCAAAGAGCTAGAAGATAAACTGCAACTACGTGTTGGTAGGCGATCGCGTTGGAGTGATATCATTACCAACATTTGGATTCCCTACGACGAGTCAACCGGACTGATTGAGCAATTCGAGGGATTTTTCCAATTGCAAGATATCAATCTCGAAGACTACGAACCACGTACCAAATCTATCCAAGCGATCTTAGGTATCGAAGAAGGCAACAAACGCCAGGTACTCAAGCAACCAGATGTGTTGATGCTGTTGTATCTTATGCGACAATCACAGGAACCTCCTTACAATCCCCACATTTTACAAACCAACTGGGATTATTACGCACCCCGCACCGATATCAGTTATGGTTCCTCCCTCGGTCCAGCAATACATGCCATCCTCGCCTCAGATTTGGGCAAAACAGCAGAAGCCTACGAAAGATTTATGCAAGCAGCATTAGTCGATCTAGAAAATGTCCGGGGTAATGCGCCAGAAGGGATTCATGGAGCAAGTGCAGGGGGTATTTGGCAAGCAGTGGTTTTAGGCTTTGGCGGTATTCAAATGGGAGACAGCGAACCCATAGCTAATCCTCACCTACCCCCTGGATGGACACGCCTGAAGTTCAAGTTGATGTGGCGTGGTAAATGGCATGAATTTGATTTGGGAAACGGGGATCACGGACAAGAGGGACACGGAGATTTACAACCACCAACCAACAATCAACAACCACCAACCACCAACAAACAACAACCAACAACGACTATGTCACCAGACATCCGAGGCTTTATCTTTGACTTAGACGGCGTATTAACAGATACAGCCGAATATCATTATCTTGCTTGGCAAAAACTGGCAGATGAAGAAGGATTCCCCTTCAATCGTGAGGCTAACGAAGCTTTGCGGGGTGTATCGCGTCGGGAATCTCTTCTGCATATAGTTGGTGACAGGAAGTATTCTGAAGCACAACTGCAAGAGATGATGGATCGTAAGAATCGTTATTATGTAGAATCCATCGAAAACATCTCACCCCAGGATTTATTGCCTGGTGTGGTCACTTTACTTGATGAATTAAAGCAAGTAGGAATTAAGATTGCCCTTGGTTCAGCGAGTAAAAATGCCCGGACTGTTATCGAGAAGTTGGGTATTGCCAACCGTATAGATGCGATCGCCGACGGTTATAGTGTCCAACGCCCTAAACCTGCTCCTGATCTATTTTTGTATGCTGCCAACCAGTTAGGACTTGAACCAAGCCAGGTGATAGTTGTGGAAGATGCCGAAGCAGGTATTGAAGCGGCTTTAGCTGGTCAGATGTGGACAATCGGACTCGGCCCTGCTACACGAGTTGGTACTGCTCACATTGTCCTACCAAGTTTAGCAGGTGTTCATTGGACAGATTTAAATGCCAAGTTGAAGGAGTTGGGGATAGGGGATCGCGAACAAGGGAGACAAAGGGAACAAGGGAGGGGATAAACAAAACATCAATGATATCTTGTGTTTAAACTAAAAGTAAATGAATTGATTAACAAGCTATTGACATGACACAGGCTAAAAACGTTCTGGGAGAAACCTTAGAGGTTTGTTGCACCTCGCCCATGACAGGCTTTTATCGTGATGGAGTATGCAGCACAGGTGCGGGTGATGTTGGTGTACATATCGTTTGTGCAGAAGTGACAGAAGAATTCTTAGCATTCACAAAGTCAAGGGGAAATGATTTAAGTACACCTGTTCCTGCATTTGATTTTCTGGGTTTAAAACCAGGCGATCGCTGGTGTTTGTGCGCCTCTCGCTGGAAAGAAGCCCTAGACGCTGGAGTTGCACCACCCGTCGTTTTGTCAGCAACCCATGCGTCAGCTGTAGAATATGTTTCCTTAAATGAATTGAAACAACACGCGCTTTGAAGAGACTAGGGATTGGGGGACAACACAGACAAGGGAGATAAGGTGGATGGGGAGAATAACTAAAGTCAGTTTCAGGACAGCGTACTGAAACTGACTCTCATGATAGTCATCAAAGAGCATTACTTCACAAAATACCTAAGTAAGACAGCGCAAATAATCAAAGGTTTGTAGTGAGGACTTTAGTCCTCAAGAAAGGACTAAAGTCCTTACTACGAACTTATTTCAATAATTTTACGTTACTTAACATAGTTTAATTCATTCTCACCGACTTACTTACTGCTCTGGCAAGATGTCAGTATAGATGAGGATCAATTGATCAGGAAATTGTTTACTTTACGCTGGTGTTGGATAGAGGTCGGTAGTTATAAACAGAATTAGGGTCTTTTTGAATATGTTGTTTGAGTGTGTCTAAATCAATGAAGCAGTCAGCAACATCTATTAAGCTATCACTAATCATTGATCGGACGCTGACAATTTCTACTCGTACTCCTTTGTAGGCGATCGCATTGACAGCATAGGTTAAGTCTCCATCCCCACTCACTAAAACCGCAGTATCGTAATAGGGTACTAAATTGATCATATCTACTGCCATTTCTACATCTAGATTGGCTTTTTTAGAACCATCTGGAAACTGGACTAATTCTTTGGTAACTACACGATAACCGTTGCGACGCATCCATAACAGAAAACCTTGCTGTTTCTCATTATTGCGATCGACGCCTGTGTAGAAGAATGCACGCAATAGTTTTGCACCTTCTGTTAAATAATAAAGTAGTTTAGCATAATCAATTTCAATCCCCAATTGTAAAGCTGTATAAAATAGACTGGAACCATCAATAAAAATAGCCACACGACCACGATTTGATTGATTGAAAATGCCTGTATCTACTGAAGAATCTGGTATTGTTAAATCTTCAGTTTCAACACTCGTCTTCATAATGTTCTCTCCGTGCCATTGTGGTCTTTGTTTAAGTAATTTATATGGATTTGTCTGTTTGCTAAAAGAAGTAAAATTCATTGATGCCTCTGGATTTTAAATCTGGAAAGTTTTTCTTTGAAATTTGTCAATAGAAAAACTTTATTTATTTGTGATTGTGGTAGCACAGCATATTTGTTCATATTTGAATTCTACATAAATATCCGCTCTCTTTAAAAGCAGCCTATTCTTTGAGGAGAGAATCCAGTCAGCCATCTGCACATAATCCTATTTTAACTAGGCTATTACACTTCGCTTCATAGCATTATCTAGCTGATGAAAATAAATGGCTGATATAAAAAAAATAATGTCAATACTTGTAATTAAATATGCCACCAATGAATATTAATATGTTGCTATATCTTTACATCACTTGGACAAGTTCAATTGAAAAGTTACCTGTCAGCAAAAGTTTAAAGAGGAAATTTTTCAACAATATAATTATGTATTTATCAAAAATGATTTTTTAACTATTATCTTGCACCAGTAACCCTTTCGAGCAATTCACAATCATGCATTCACACACGAAAATATTATTTTGCCGCGCTACCTAATCACAGTAATCTGTCGTAATAAACGTGAATAAGTTGCAAGTATCTGATCTGAAATTTCGTATCTGCTCGTAGCTCATTATAAGTAGTCCCTCATTGAAAAATAACATCTGTTTTTGAGTTTGTTTTTAGTCTCCAAATGCCAAAAATAAGCGATAATAAAGCTTAATAAAAACTGAATTCTTGTAGAAAAAAGGTAAGTTTGTATTTCCAAAAAAGCGAAATATCAATATGAAAACTATTCTTTTTTTGAATTATGTATCTTACTGTATTTTTTGATTATATTTTGTTATTAAATCGACATTTAATAAAATTAAAGAGAAATAACTATAACATTTTATAAGTTTTATAAGCTTTTATTAAGGTAGTCAAAAATAGATAGAGTAGAGATGCGAAATCACCCTGCGGGATCTTACTACGCGTCTCTACATTATTTTCACCAAATGTCTATTCTTTTTCGGACATGTCTAAAGTGTGTGGGAAGTCCCAAATAAACGTTATTACTTAAGTTTTTGCAGTTAGCTCATTTGGTTCAATTGCATGAATTAATCCTTGTACAGTCAAAACAGAGCAAGGAGCATGATGCAGAACATAATTGCTAACACTACCAAGGAAAAACTCACTGAGACCTCGACGACCTCGACGACCAATTATGATTAAGTCAGCTTCCCAATTTCGGGCTATTTCACAAATCACTCTACCTGGTTCACCAAAATTTTGTGTATATTCAGTTGTTACATCTTTGGCGATCGCCTGATTAGAAAAAATTTTCAAAAATTCTATACCTTCTTGCTTCAGTGTTTCCCACCGATCCATGTAGTAATTTACAGCTTCCGAGTGAAAACTTGGATAAAGACTATCTGTTTGTAAAGCTATAGAACTTGGGTAACGTTCATCGAAAGGATCGAGAACGTGAAGCAACATCAAACGAGTATTTAGTTTTTGTGCTAAAGCAAGAGCTTTATCAAAAACGTATTGCCCAATTTCAGAATTGTCTATACCAACCAAAATTTTATCAAACATACTAATTGTTCCTTCCTTAAAACTCATCTATAAACTTGATAGACATAACTGTTTGTTAGAAAAGTTATTCACATTTATTAATATGAAGGGTGCAATTTTTACTTATCACATTTATACATATAGCAAATTAATGTGAGGATCTTGTGAAGAATGAATCATAAAAACATTTTTAGGTATCGGCTCTACCGCTTACTATGAGGACTAAAGTCCTCACTACAAGCTTAAAATAATGTGCTATTTGCGTAAGTTCTACTATACTAGATAGCCAAATTTTATTTATTTTTACATTTAACAAGATATATACTCGCTCTGATTTTGAGAGAAGTTACATAATATATAAATACTTTAAATATTACTCACCTAATTCTTACACTGGGTAATGATTATAGATAAATAAACGAATGATTTTGTAGTTTGAGTTTTCGGAATTAACACCATTTCAGCTACTTTTTTTCAAAAAACTATGAATTACTGTCCTTGCTGTTCCAGCCCTCTTTTGTTACATATACGCAGATCTGAAATATACTGGTTTTGCCGTCAATGCTGGCAAGAAATGCCTGTGCTGAACTGGGAAAAACACATTTCATCCTCCAAGTTATTGGTGAAAGATTTAACTCTTTCTACTGTTATTTCATAGAAATTTGTCTGTTTTTTGCTTTTTCCCTATTGGGATATGTCCCTCTTAGCTCTAAAATTCTACACGGGGAGCCAACGAAGGCTTGACCCATGTATTACTATTACCTCAGGAGTTTTGTTGTGGACTTATCCCTGATTCCCCCTCAGCCCAAACCAGGTCTAATTAACGTTCTGATTGAGATTACGGGTGGAAGTAAAAATAAATATGAGTATGATAAAGAGCTACAGGCTTTTGCTTTAGATAGGGTGCTTTACTCATCAGTGCAGTATCCATATGACTATGGCTTTGTTCCCAACACTTTAGCTGATGATGGCGACCCACTTGATGGCATGGTGATCATAGACGAACCAACCTTCCCAGGGTGTATAATTGCCGCACGTCCTATTGGTATGTTAGAAATGATAGACGGTGGCGATCGCGATGAAAAAATCCTTTGTGTACCTGACAAAGATCCTCGCTATACCAACGTGAAATCAATCAAAGACATAGCCCCACACCGCTTAGACGAAATAGCAGAGTTTTTCCGCACATATAAAAATCTTGAAAAAAAGGTGACAGAAATTCTTGGTTGGCATGATGTTGATAAAGTTATGCCTTTAGTGGAAAAATGCATTCAAGCTGTTAAAGGTTAGAGGAATCCTTGGGGATTCTCCTTACGGAGACGCTTACGCGTAGACGCGCAAGCGGTTTCTTGCAGAGTAGAGGGATTGGGATCGGGGATCGCAGATCAGGGATTGGTGTTTATTCTCCTCTTTGTCCCCTTGTCCTCCCTGTCTCTGTTGTCTTCCTCGTTCCCTTCCCTAATCCCCAATCCCCATTACCCTTTATCCCCTCCAGGGGGCCCCACCTTCCCCAATCCCAGTCCTCAATTCCTACTTCCTACAATCAATGCAGCGCACACTTCTTTTAGCAAAAATTCACAACTGTAGTATTACAGCAGCTAATCTCAACTATGTAGGTAGTATCAGTATAGATCGTATGTTGATGGATAAAGCAGGTATCTTACCTTACGAGCAGGTACAAGTAGTAAACAATGCCAACGGTGAGCGTTTCATTACTTATGCGATCCCCGCTCCAGAAAATTCTGGAGCAATTGAACTAAATGGTGCAGCAGCACGTCTAGGCATTATAGGCGATCGCTTGATTATAATGGCTTACGGGCAGTTTACTACAGAAGAGTTAAAAAGCTACTCTCCAACTGTTGTCATTGTGGACGAAAAAAATTATATTTCGGAAATTCGCTACTATGATGACCTGCTAAGTAAGACCTAATAGCAAAAAAGATGTCAAATTTTGAGCAATCGTCACCCCATATCTACGTAACTCAGAAGCAAGCTACTCAACCCTCCAACGACCAAGGAAAATTTGTAGTGCTATTTTGGGGTGTACGGGATTTAATTCCTACCTCAGACAGCAATACAAGTCGTTATGGTGGTAATACCGCCTGTGTAGAAATGCAGTTAGCTAACAAACACCTCGTTTTTGATGGAGGGACTGGCTTACGTATACTCGGTAGAAGTTGGCTAAAACAACAACAACCACTAGAAGCTCATTTATTTTTTACTAACTCCCAATCAAATCGGATTCAAGGATTTCCATTCTTTGCACCAGCATTTATTTCTGAAAATAGTTTTCACATGTATGGAACAGCAGCCTCAAATGGAGCTTCAATCAAGCAATGTTTATATGACCAGATGCTGCTACCACACTTTCCTTACCCTTTACAAGTAATGCAATCTGAATTGCAGTTTCACAATTTTCATCCGGGTAAGATAGTAAAGCTGGATGATATCACGATTACAACCGCACTAATTAATAAAATTCAAAAGTCTATAGGCTATAAAATCAGTTGGCAGAATTATAGTGTTGCCTATGTAACTGATTTACGCAAGGAAGTTGACTCAACTGAGCAACAAAACATCATCGAGCTAGTTAAAGATGTTGATTTGCTGATTACTAATATCAGCAATCCTTTCAGTTTCCACAAAACTGACCCTGATAATTTACATTGGCAAACAGCTGTGGATTTGGCTGGTGTGTATAACATTAAGCAAATAGTATTTTCTCACCATCACCCAGACGATTGTGACGATTGGCTTGATCAGCTGCAAATAGAAATTGCATCTGCTTTTCCAGAAGCACTGATTGCACGTGAAGGGTTGATTTTGGATGTTGGTCAATAGTCAATTGTCAATTGTCAATGGTTAGTAGCCTTGAATGATGGACTGTGGACTTCTGTTTATAGATACTTTGAGTGACTTCTTGAAGTTTTGCTGCTACTGCACCAGTTGTCAGTAATTCTTTTGTCTTGGCGATACCTGATCGCATATCTGAACAAATACCGGAACGCCATAGGTAAAACCCACCGTTCCATAAAGCTGTTTCCATCAGTTCACAAGATATAATACCTTGCAATACACATTGCATATTTGCTACTAGTTCTTCAGTAGTACTCAAGGGTACATTTTTGGTAGTAAAGCCGTAGTCACGGGGTGCTAAATGCAATCTTTCTATTTGATTGCTGGTTGCAGGTGTTAACAAACCAATAATAGCGGTGCGATCGCGCGGTAAATCACAACTACCTTCTAATCCTTTTATCGTTGTAAAATTAGTTACCCCCCGCCGAGCTAAAGCATCTTGAAACATCGCTTCTGTGGGAGGGTGAACAAACCCTGACACAATGTGAGCATTACCAGCATAAGGACACCAAATTAATTCCATCGTAGCAAAAGGTGGGCGCTTACCTATTTGATCACGGTAATCCCAAATACTTTGTGTTAATGTAAAATGCTGAGGCTGATAAACAAAGCCAATACCCGTCTCCTCAAGTACCTGCTGAGTTTTTTCCAGGCTTAACCCAGTCCAATCTACCCCCAAACCCTGCCAAATTTCTACCAAGGGTAAACCATATTTAGTTGGTAAGCGATCGCCCCCATGCATTATTACTGGTTGTCCAGCAGTAGCTAATATCGACGCTGTGATTGGGCTAATGGGTGCTGTGCGGCTTCTGCCATCATAGGGTATACCCAAAACCATAACTGGTTGTACAGAAGATATGGATGCTAGTTTTGGCCCTAGTTGATCATAGGCATCTAACATCCCTGCTAATTCCTCTCCAGTCGGACGTTTAATTCGATGTGAAATCAAAAAAGCCCCAATTTGTGCTGGTGTCGCTTCACCCAACAGCATCATCCTAGTAGCAGCAGCAGCTTCCTCACGAGTCAAATTTTCTCCCGTATGATTACCACTACCTACTTTTTTCAGTAAATCCCGAAATGTATTACTCATATTTTTTTGTCCTTTGTCATTTGTCCTTTATTAAAGACCAATGACCAATGACCAATGACCAATAACTAATTGTACTTAACAAGCGGATCTCTCTAAGGGAACTTGTGGTGGTACGTTGTCTTTTACTAACTGCCAAAAATGTAGGATAGGAGGAATTTGTAAACGGTCTTGAGTTGTCACCATCACCACTCGACGAGTCAAATTGGAGTTGTCAGCAGAACCATTGCTAGCCAAGGGACGAACGGCTAAGGTGGGATCTTTTCGTGCTTCTACCAATGCTGAATTAGGCAGCAAAGCGATTAATTCTCCCTGACGCACTACTCCCCGGAAAGCGTCTAAAGTGTTGACTTCTAAAACTGCCCGGAGTTTAGCTTGCAGGCCTTCAAATCGATCTTGAACAAGACGTTGCATTCCATAACCATCTTTGAAAACTACTTGTGGATAACGAATTAACTCTGACCAAGGAATGCGTTCATACTGGGCTAGTGGATGATTGGCTGCGATCAAGACTTCTATTGCTTCATCGTATAAAACTTCTACCACCATTTCTTTACCCGCAGTTAAAAAGCGATTATTCATCACAATCACCATATCTACTAGCCCATCTTTGAGGACTTTTAAAGCGCGATCGCTACCCAAGGATGTCACCCGCAGTTGCACGTTTGGATAATCGTGACAAAATTGTTGCAATACTGGTGGCAAATAATAAGCACACAGCGAGTGAATTACTGCTATACACAACTCAGGCTGCTTTCCTGCTACTAAATCTGCTATCTCATGGGTAGCAGTTTGCCACTCTTGGCAAATTTTACGCGCACGAGGTAGCAAGCATTCACCAGCCACTGTCAGCTTTGCTTGGCCAGTTCTATGAAATAATTCCAAACCCAAATCTGCTTCCAGTGCCTGGATTTGGCGACTGATAGTCGATTGGGTAACATTACATTTTCTGGCTGCTCCTTGAAAGCTACCAGTGTCTGTGATCGCTAGAAAGGCTTGCAACTGCTCTAGTCGCATGTGAATGTAGTCTGAATTACATTTATGAGTGTAATTAACTTAACGTATTTGTAGCAACATTTTAGTAGGGTTTGTTACATCTATATGTTCAATTAGTAATCAAAACAACAATAATTGTTAGTTGTTAGTTGTTAGTTGTTAATCATGCTCAATACCCAATACCCACTCGCTCACTCTCTCCTAATCTCCAGATTCTTCATCGCTGCGATCGCATGTAGTCTGACTCGTTCATCAGTATCTTCTGCAAGCGCAATTACAGCTTTCTTTGCTTCTATTTTGCCTAATTGTCCTAAAGATAAGGCTAATGCTCCTCTAAATAGCACATTTTCAAGTGCTGGATGCTGTTTTTGCAGCATTGCCAATAATATTTCTGTTGCTATTGGGGTTAACTGTGGTTGTTTGATTCTTCCCAGAACTGTTACGATTTCTTGACACAATGCCACTGATTCTAGTTGGTTCAGCGCTGTGCAAAGATATTCCAAACTCGAAGGTGTTTCTATCCAGCTTAAAGCATAGATTGTTTCGATTTGCAATTTTACTGATGTGTGAGGTGACATCAGTACTTGAAATAAATATTGAGCAGCATTGTCACCACCCATGCGCGACAAAGCAATTGCGGCTGTACAACAAACTTTCAGATTAAAGTCATAGAGTCTAGGTTGCAATTTTGCGACTAAATCTAATGTGTCGCGTAATTCTGGGCGGAAGCTCAAACCTAATATAGCTTCTCGCCGAACCGGAGCAGCAATATCATCTAACGCCTGTATGAGTGTTGGTGGTATACGTTGATCATGAAAGCTACTCAGGGCTTCAATCGCAGTAGCACGAACGGCTACAAGCGGATCGTCTACTACAGTTAACAGTGGTGTAATAATTTCTTGATGGCGGATCAGTGAAAGCGATCGCACTGCTAATAAGCGCGTTTCATCGTCTGTTAACAGTTCGCTTAAAGTAGCAATCGCAAGCGTACCCATTTGTCCCAATGCTGATACAGCCATTGTTGTGAGTTCTTCATCTGCTCCTGTTTTCAGTAATTCTACGAGTGCATAAATTGCATCTGGGTGCTGAAATTCTCCCAAAATTCGTGCTGCGTACCAGCGCAGTTCTTCTTCGAGTTCTTCATCTGTCAATATCTCTATCAGGGGAGGAATAGCGATCGCTCCCAAATGTTTAAACACCTTGATGATGTCCCAGCGTTGCTGAAAATCACCCATTAGCAAAGCAGAGAGTGCTAATTCCAGTTGTTCTTGTTGATTTTCTATCATTTTTTAAATCTTTGCCTAGCCTGAGTACGCTATCGGGCGTCTTCCGTCAAAATAATCAACCACCAATTAACAACTAACAAAAAATACTGGCGATCGCTTGTATCTAAACGCTTTACGGCTACTTTTTGTTAAGTCTCATGCATTAGATGCATATTTTTAATACATTTTGTGCATCTTCGCAGATATTTCGTAACAAAGTATACGATCTTTATGTTTTTGCAACTTTAACCTAAGTGCATCTGAATCAAGATTGCGATTCGGTACTCAAAAAGAATTGACCAACTGACTACATAATCTTAGTCCTTTGTCATTGGTCATTAGTTTAAGGCCAATTACTAATGCCCAATGCCCAATGCTCACAGACTTAGTGATTAACAACTAATCATGACAGAAGCAGCAACTACTACCACAACCACCCTCAATCGATTCGAGAAATTTAAGGCAGAAAAAGATGGACTCGCTGTCAAGTCAGAGATCGAAAAATTTGCCTCTATGGGGTGGGAGGCTATGGACGAAACTGATCGCGATCATCGCCTCAAGTGGGTAGGTGTGTTTTTCCGCCCAGTCACTCCAGGTAAATTTATGATGCGGATGCGGATGCCAAATGGCATTCTCACGGCTGCTCAAATGCGAGTGTTAGCAGAAGTTGTACAGCGTTATGGTGATGACGGCAGTGCCGACATTACTATTAGACAAAATATACAACTACGGGGCATTCGGATTGAGGATTTACCAGAAATTTTTAATAAATTTCATACAGTTGACTTAACCAGTGTGCAGTCAGGAATGGACAACATTCGTAACATCACTGGTGATCCCGTGGCTGGTTTAGATGCGGATGAGTTATTCGACACACGCGAGTTGGTACAGCAAATTCAAGACATGCTGACTAACAAAGGCGAAGGCAACCCAGAGTTTACTAATTTACCACGGAAGTTTAATATTGCCATCACTGGCGGACGGGATAATTCTGTTCACGCTGAGATTAATGATTTAGCCTTCGTACCTGCATTTAAGGAAGGGAGTGGGGAGCAAGGAGCAGGGAGCGGGGAAATTCTTGCCCAATCCCCGATCTTTGGCTTCAACATTCTCGTTGGTGGATTTTTTTCTGCCAAACGCTGTGAATCTGCCGTTCCCCTGGATGCTTGGGTGTCACCAGCAGATGTGGTTGCCGTATGTAGAGCAGTATTAGAAGTATTCCGTGATCATGGCTCACGTGCCAACCGTTTGAAATCTCGGCTGATGTGGTTAATCGATGAATGGGGTTTAGAGAAATTCCGTTTAGAAGTTGAACAGCGTTTGGGTAAGCCATTTTTCCCAGCAGCACCTCAAGACGAAATTAATTGGGAAAAGCGTGACCATATTGGTGTATATAAACAAAAGCAACCAGAATTAAATTACGTAGGATTACATATTCAAGTTGGTCGAATGACAGCTCAAGATATGTTTGAAATCGCGCGTCTGGCTGATGTGTACGGAAGTGGTGAAATCCGCTTTACAGTGGAGCAAAACGTGATTATACCCAATATTCCCGATTCACGCTTGGTATTATTTTTAGCAGAGCCACTGCTAGAAAAATTTAGTACTGATCCAAATCCATTAACGCGATCGCTCGTTTCTTGTACCGGCGCTCAATTTTGCAACTTTGCCTTAATTGAAACTAAAAATCGCGCCCAAGCATTAATAAAAGCTTTGGAAGCAGATTTAGAACTGACTCGTCCGGTGCGAATTCATTGGACTGGTTGTCCCAACTCCTGTGGACAGCCGCAAGTGGCAGATATCGGCTTGATGGGAACCAAAGCCCGCAAAAATGGCAAAGCTGTAGAAGGAGTTGATATCTACATGGGCGGTAAAGTTGGCAAAGAAGCCCATCTAGGAACCTGTGTCCAAAAAGGTATTCCCTGTGAAGACTTGCAGCCAGTATTGCAAGATTTATTGATTCAGCATTTCGGGGCAAAACCCAGGTAAGAAGGTTTCGTAATTCATTAGTCATTAACCACTTACAAAATACAAATAACTGATGACTAATGACAAAGGACAAAGGACAAAGAACAAAAGACAAAATACAAATAAAAAATGACAAATCTCTCTAGAAGAAAATTTATTCTCACCGCAGGTACTGCGGCTGCTGCTTCTATCCTGGTTCACGGTTGCTCCTCTGGTGGTTCTCAGTCAGCAACAACAGGTGGCGATAAACCAAGCGCAACCCCAGCAGCTAATGTCTCGACAGTGGCTAATGCTCCTCAAGTAGAAACGACTAAAGCAAAGTTAGGATTTATACCGTTAACCGACTCTGCCCCTTTAATTATTGCCAAGGAAAAAGGTTTCTTTGCCAAGTATGGTATGACCGATGTCGAGGTGGTGAAGCAAAAATCTTGGCCTGTCACCCGTGACAACTTGAAAATTGGTTCCGCCGGTGGTGGTATTGATGGCGCGCACATCCTGAGTCCCATGCCCTATTTGATGACCATCAACGATAAAGTACCGATGTATCTATTGGCACGGTTAAATATTAACGGTCAGGCTATATCCGTTGCTAATAAATTAAAAGATTTGAAGATTGGTTTACAAAGCAAAGCACTTAAAGAAACAGCTGATCAAGGTAAAGCCAACAAACAAGCCGTGAAAGTTGCGATGACTTTTCCTGGTGGTACTCATGATTTGTGGATGCGCTACTGGCTAGCAGCAGGTGGGATCAATCCTGATCAAGATGTAGCTTTGGAACCTGTACCACCACCACAAATGGTGGCAAATATGAAAGTTGGTACTGTCGATGCTTTCTGTGTAGGAGAACCTTGGAACGCCCAATTGGTCAGTCAAAAATTGGGTTACACAGCCCTAGTTACAGGCGAATTATGGAAGGATCATCCAGAGAAAGCTTTTACAATGCGGAAAGATTGGGTTGATAAAAATCCCAATGCTACACAAGCATTGTTGATGGCAATTATGGAAGCCCAGCAGTGGTGCGATCGCGCCGAAAATAAAGAAGAAATGTGCAAAATCTGCTCTGATCGCAAATACTTTAACGTTGCTGTGGCAGATATTCTCGAACGAGCTAAAGGCAATATTGACTACGGTGATGGACGCACCCAAGAAAATTTCTCACAACGGATGAAATTCTGGGCAGATAATGCTTCCTATCCTTACAAGAGCCATGATACTTGGTTCTTAACAGAAGAAATTCGCTGGGGCTATTTGCCAAAAGATACCAAAGTTAAAGAAATTGTAGATCAGGTCAACAAAGAAGATTTGTGGAAGAAAGCCGCTAAAGCAATTGGTGTAGCTGATTCCGAAATTCCTACTAACGTTTCTCGTGGAGTAGAGACTTTCTTTGATGGCGTCAAGTTCGATCCAGATAAACCAGAAGCATACTTGAACAGTTTAAAAATCAAGAAAGTCTAGTAGTCCACCACACGAACTATTCTGGGTTCGTAGTGAGCGCTTTAGGTGCGCTCACGCTGTGCGTAAAGCGCTCATAGAGGACTAAAGTCCTCACTACAAACTGTCAGTGCAATCGGAGAAATGAGAAAATGACAGCTACTCTTGGGAATCACACGATTAGAAAAAAAAATCGCCAGCATACTTCTAAATTAATTTGGAAAAAAGTTGTACCGCCAACAGTGGCAATAGTTATTTTTCTAGTCATTTGGCAAATAATTTGTTTAAACCCTAATTTTAAATTACCTGGCCCAATTGAAACCTTATCAGAAACTTGGGACCCTTTTATAATTCATCCATTTTTTGATAATGGTGAAAGTGATAAAGGCTTAGGTTGGCAAATACTAAATAGTTTGGCAAGAGTTGGTTTGGGCTTTTCTCTAGCAGCAATCGTGGGAATTGTCTTAGGAATCTTAATTGGAGCTAATAAATTACTTCATACAGCCGTAGATCCCATTTTTCAAGTGTTACGCACCGTACCACCATTGGCATGGCTACCAATTTCGCTGGCAGCATTTCAACAGGCTAACCCTTCAGCAATTTTCGTTATTTTCATTACATCTATTTGGCCGATTTTGATTAACACTACCGTGGGTGTACAACAAATTCCCCAAGACTATATTAATGTTGCTAGAGTTTTACGACTCAAAGGGCCAAAATATTTCATAAAAATAGTATTTCCCGCCACTGTTCCTTATATATTTACAGGCTTGAGAATAGGCATTGGTTTATCTTGGCTAGCGATTGTGGCAGCAGAAATGTTAGTCGGTGGTGTCGGAATTGGTTCATTTATTTGGGATGCCTACAACACAACAACAGAATCCAATTTGAGCGAAATTATCTTGGCTTTAGTTTATGTTGGTTTAGTTGGTTTAGTACTGGATAGATTAGTAGGATTTATAGCCCAAAAAATCGTACCAGAATAACAGAAATAGTCATTAGTCATTAGTCATTAGTCATTAGTCATTAGTTATTAGTCATTAGTCATTAGTCATTCGTAAAAACAAATGACCAATGACATAAACGCTTTAGCAGGTTCTCGTAGAGTAGGACGAATGACCAATGACCAAGGACAAATGACCAATGACAAATGACCAATGACAAATGACCAAGGACCAATGACAAATGACCAATGACCAATGACAAATGACCAAGGACCAATGACCAAGGACAAATGACCAATGACCAAGGACAAATGACCAATGACTACTTTTGTGGAAATTGACCACGTTGATCGTGTATTTAGCCTGCCAAATGGCGGTAACTATATCGCTTTAAAAAATATTGAGCTAAAAATCCGACAAGGAGAGTTTATTTCTCTAATTGGACACTCTGGTTGTGGTAAGTCTACCTTACTCAATATTATTGCAGGTTTAGATAGAGCTAGTGTCGGTGGTGTGACTTTGGAAGGACGGGAGGTGAGAGATCCAGGGCCAGACCGGATGGTAGTATTCCAAAATTATTCACTCCTACCTTGGTTGACAGTGCGGGAAAATATTGCCTTGGCAGTAGATGAGGTCTATCAAAATAAGTCTAAAGGCGATCGCTTGGCAATAGTTGATCAGCACATCGACATGGTAGGGTTGGGTTCTGCGACGAAAAAACGTCCGAGTGAATTATCGGGTGGGATGAAACAGCGAGTCGCGATCGCTCGTGCTTTGGCTATCCGTCCCAAGTTATTACTGCTAGATGAACCATTTGGGGCGTTGGATGCGCTCACACGGGGTGGTTTGCAAGAGCAACTGATGAAAATTTGTAATGAGCATAACGTTACTTGTGTGATGGTGACACACGATGTCGATGAAGCATTATTGTTGAGCGATCGTGTTGTCATGCTCACCAACGGGCCAGAAGCACACATTGGACAAATCCTCGAAGTTCCTATCCCCCGTCCCCGTCAGCGCTTAGAAGTAGTCAATCATCCTAGCTACTACAATCTGCGGAACGAGATGATTTACTTCCTCAACCAGCAAAAACTAGCCAAGAAACGCAAGGCTAAGGTTGAATCAGCAGTGATCATTTCCCGCAATGGTTTGGAAAAAGTCAATTTAGATATTGGATTTCTGCCTTTAACTGATGCTGCACCTTTAATCGTGGCAAAAGAAAAAGGCTTCTTTGCTAATTACGGTTTAGAAGAAATTACCCTCAACCGTGAATCAGATTGGCAAGAAATAGCCGCAGGTGTTGTCACTGGCTCCTTAGACGCTGCTCAGATGCTTGCTGGAATGCCTCTCGCCCTTACTTTGGGCGCTGGTGGTAAAACACCAATTCCCGTAGTCAATGCCCTAAATCTCTCCCGCAATGCTAACGCCATCACCTTTAGTAAAAGACTATATGACAAAGGTATCAGAACCTTAGCTGATTTAAAAACAGCAATTAACGCCTCTTGGGATCACATTTTCACTTTGGGAATAGTGCATCCAACCTCAATGCAGAACTTGATTCTGCGTTACTGGCTAGCGGCTGGTGGTATAGATCCTGACACAGACGTCCGCCTCACAGTCATACCACCAACGCAAATGGTTTCCCAACTCAAAGCTGGAAAGATCGACGGCTACTGTGCTGGAGAACCTTGGAACTACCTGGCTGTGCATGAAGATGTGGGCTTTGTTGCTGCTACTGCTCTAGAAATTTGGTCAGGACAGCCGAAAAAAGTGTTGGGAGTACGAGAAGATTGGGCGCAGAAGTACCCAGAAACTTACCTTGCTTTGGTCAAAGCACTCTTAGAAGCCTGCAAATACTGCGATGATCTTCGCAACCGTGAAGAAATTTTGGAATTAATTTGTCGTCCTGAGTACCTTGATATTGATCCTGTCCACGTCCGTCCTGGTTTTATCGATCCTTATGATCGTGGCGACGGTACACAACCCCAAGAACTAACAACATACAACCAGTTTTATCTTAATCAAACCAACTATCCCAACCGCACTGAATTGCTGTGGATGGTTACTCAAATGGCACGTTGGGGCTTAGTACCCTTTCCCAAAAACTGGGTAGAAGTGATTGAACGAGTTTGTCGTACAGATATATTCGGTGCAGCAGCTCGTGACTTAGGTTTACTCGATATCGGAGAGGATAATCCCATCCACTTATTTGATGGTAAAGTTTTTAACCCTTCAAAGCCAATTGAGTACCTCCAAAGCTTGGAAATAAAACACCAGATCCGTATTGAGGAAGTATTTATTTAGTCATTCGTCATTCGTCATACTCTACGAGAAGCCGAAGAAGGGGCGTCTACGTCATTGGTTATTGGTTGATTGAACTAACCAACCACTAACAACCAACCACCAACAACCAACAATCATCATGCGAATAGTAAACGGAACTAACAGCAAAATTCAAATCAGTCAACTGCAAACTCAAAAAGTAGAAAATTTTCTCGTAATTGAAGATGTAAACAAAATCTATCCAACTGCTGATGGACCTTACACCGTTTTAGATGGAGTTAATCTCAAAGTTCGTGAAGGTGAATTTGTTTGTATTATTGGTCACTCTGGCTGTGGTAAATCAACATTGCTAAATATGGTTTCTGGTTTTAATACACCCACCGATGGTGTGGTTCTACTACAAAATCAACCAATCACCGAACCAGGACCAGAGCGGATGATGGTATTCCAGAATTACTGTCTATTACCATGGCTGAGTGTGTTTGAGAACATTTATTTGGCTGTAGATACAGTATTTACCCGTAAAACGCAGGCAGAAAAACGAGCGATAGTCAAAGAACATTTGGCGATGGTGGGATTGACAGAAGCTGCTGATAAGAAACCCAGTCAAATTTCTGGTGGGATGAAACAGCGAGTTGCGATCGCCCGCGCCCTTTCTATCCGTCCACAAGTTTTGATTTTGGACGAACCCTTTGGTGCCTTAGATGCCATCACTAGAGAAGAATTGCAAGAAGAACTGCTGCAAATTTGGCGTGAACATCAAGTCACAATCCTGATGATTACTCATGATATTGACGAAGCGTTATTTTTAGCAGACAGACTAGTGATGATGACTAATGGTCCTGCTGCCAATATTGGTGAAGTACTCAATATTCCTTTTTCCCGTCCTCGTAATCGTCGTCGCATTATGGAAGACCCGGAATACTATAACTTGCGGAACTACGCCCTAGACTTCCTCTATCGTCGCTGCGCTCATCCTGGTAACTAAATCCGCACGAATAATCTATCGGTGTACATCTGTGTACATCGGTGTTCGCCTTATAAAACTATGACTGAAGTTACTAAAACACTCTGTCCTTACTGTGGTGTTGGCTGTGGTCTAGAAGTTTCACCCCCAGCCCAACCAGGTAAAGCAACTCATCGCGATAGTCAAGGTAATATAATTTGGCGGGTACGGGGTGATAAAGCCCATCCATCTAGCCAAGGAATGGTTTGCGTCAAAGGTGCAACGATCGCTGAGTCTTTAGATAAAAACAGACTGCATTACCCGATGGTGCGCGACTCTCTAGACCAGAAATTCCGGCGTGTAAGTTGGCATGAAGCTTTTAATCTGATCACCAAACGCATTCAAACTGTACGTTTCACTCAGGGACCAGAAGCGATATGCATGTATGGTTCTGGTCAGTTTCAAACTGAAGATTATTATATAGCCCAGAAGCTGTTGAAAGGATGCTTGGGTAGCAATAATTTTGATGCTAACTCCCGCTTGTGTATGTCTAGTGCTGTAGCTGGTTACATTCAAAGTTTTGGTGCGGATGGACCTCCCTGCTGCTACGACGATTTGGAGTTAACTGACTGTGCATTTTTAATTGGTACTAACACAGCTGAATGTCATCCCATCATTTTTAATCGATTGGAGAAATACCACAAAAAAAACCGCAAGGTCAAAATGATTGTGGTTGATCCTCGTCGTACACCCACCGCAGAAGTAGCTGACTTACATTTAGCAATTCGTCCTGGTACAGATATCGACTTGTTGAATGGAATTGCTCACTTGTTGATGCGTTGGAACCATATTGATGTCAGCTTTATTGATGAGTGTACCAGCAACTTCCCCGCCTATGCTGAGGTAATCCGCCATTATTCTCCAGAAATAGTAGCTGACCGATGCGGAATAGACATCAAAGATTTGGAGACAGCAGCCAGATACTGGGGTCAATCACAACACGTGTTGTCTATGTGGTCAATGGGTGTAAATCAGTCTTCAGAAGGGACAGCCAAGGTCAGAGCTATTATTAATCTGCACTTGATGACTGGACAGATTGGTAAACCAGGGGCTGGGCCATTCTCCCTCACAGGTCAGCCCAACGCGATGGGAGGTAGAGAAGCTGGAGGATTGGCGCATTTGTTACCTGGTTATCGCTTGGTCAAAAATCCTCAACACCGAGCTGAAGTTGAAGAAATTTGGGGAGTGAAGCAGGGACAAATTTCACCCAATCCTGGTTTGACGGCTTGGGATATGATTACCGGCTTAGAAGATGGGATTGTGGGCTTGCTGTGGATTGCTGCTACTAATCCGGCAGTGAGTATGCCAGATTTGGAACGTACAAAAGCAGCGTTGATGCGATCGCCTTTTACTATTTACCAAGACGCCTATTATCCCACAGAAACCACTACTTACGCTCATGTTCTTCTACCTGCTGCCCAATGGGGTGAGAAAACCGGCGTCATGACCAATTCGGAACGCCGAGTCACCCTGTGTTCAGCATTTCGCCAACCACCAACAGAAGCTAAAGCAGATTGGGAAATTTTCGCCGAAGTCGGGCGCAGGTTAGGTTTTGTCGGAGAATTCGCCTTTGCTAATTCTGCCGAAGTGTATGCAGAGTTTATCCAACTAACTCGCGATCGCCCTTGCGATATGACAGGCTTAAGTCATGAACAATTACAATCCCAAGGCCCGACTCAATGGCCACACCCAGAAGAGGACACGGAGAGTAATTTTGATAGATTCTCCGCGTCTTCAAATGCTTCTTCCTCAAAGGGAAAGCGTCTCTACACGGATTTACGCTTTCACACCCCCGATGGACGCGCTCGGTTTGCAGCTTATCACTCACGGGGACTCGCAGAACCACCAGATCCTGATTATCCCTTTGTGCTGACCACTGGTAGACTTTATGGACATTGGCACACTCTGACGCGTACTGGTCGGATTGAAAAAATTCGGCAAATGCACCCCGAACCGTTTATCGAAATTCATCCCCGTGATGCTGCTAGATTAGAAATTACCGATAACGAATTAGTGGAAGTGCGATCGCGCCGTTCTAAAACTTTCTTCCCAGCCAAAATCACCAAAGCGATCGCCCCTGGTACAGTCTTTGTTCCCATGCATTGGGGTGCTATGTGGGCGGATAACGCCGAAGCCAACGCCCTTACCCATTCTGAATCTTGTCCTGATTCTCTACAACCAGAATTAAAAGCCTGTGCGGTGCAGATTATTCCAATCACAGCAGAGTTAACAGTTATTAGGGATCGGGGATTCTCCAAAGGCATCCGTGAGAGTTTAAGGTAATTGCATTTTTGTCAAGAGGGTGCAGGAAAAGGCAACTCTACTACATCAGCCCTCTCTTCATAGTCTTTTTTTGGCGAAGGTATTGTCATATTTATTGTTGTTTTTTATTGTTGTTTCTGTGACTCGGACTATCCAGGATTGGCATTTTCCTGTATACTCGCAGCGTTAGTTAGCGCGATCGCTCCCAGCCCACAGGCTCCTGGCTATCGGAGGGCTACTGAAAGCTCCCGCTATAACGCTTGCCCTTGTTAGGGAGTAGTTTAATAACGGTGCGAAAATTTATCATTAGTGTATGTAACGCCCGATGATTACCATGAACGATTCTGAGGCTGATAACCAAAAACTACAAACGCAACTCGCTCAAGCGTACTGTCAGCTACGACCATTGGAAGAAAAAATTGTCCAATTGTTCTCGGTAATTTACGAACCGATCAACAGAACTTCGTTCCTAGACTGTTTTAATTACATCGGTGCGCGTGATAACAACTATAAGCCTTTCGTTAACGCCACATTAAAGCCTTATATTGATGGCTTACTAGCAGCAGGCTTCCTGGTTCAATCACAAGGACAAGGGCCTCAGTGTCATCCATTACTGGTAGAGATTGCTACTCGCTCGGCAGTAAAAGCCGACTGTTTTGAAATCATGGTCAAAGCAGTGCAAGACAAGTTAGGAGTAAAAGCTCGTTGGCAAGATGGGCCTCTGTATTTCACAAGGGAAAGCCAATTTATTAGAGAAGTCCGCATTGGTCTTTACCGCCAGAACCTCAATTTCATTAACAAACAGATTGAAGACTACAACAGATACAATAACAGCAAAGACAAGATATCTATAGAAAATATCTTCGAGCAAGTATGCACTAACCCATTCGATGCAGATTGGTTTCGTAACCTGCCACAAGAATTGTATAATGCCTGTATATCTATCATCCTGATCAACGCCGCGCTCAAATGTTCTCCCGCCGATGAAGCCTTTGCTCTACTTCAAGAAGAATGCGCTACAGGAGGTGGACATTCCTCAGATTACTTGCACTTGATTTTGACGGAACAACTACTGCTCCGGGGTTGTATCCAAGAAGCACAAGAGAGTTTGGATTGCATATCCGATGATTGTCGAGATCACACCTTTGTATACAAAGGTTGGTTGAATTTTTTACGTGGCGATAATCAGCAAGCCATAACTGATTACACTGCTGGTCTCAAATCCCTCAAAAAAGCCACAGGCAAGCGCCAGGTGTATTTCAGCACAATGAGCGGCTTGTTTTTTATCTTGGCACTGTTAAAAGATGGTTCGCGCGACAGTCTCCAAGAAGCACTTGATTACACCAGTCTGCTGGCACGTCAATCAGACCATTGGCTGAGGTCGATTTATGCACAGTTGAAAATCTTGCTGCAAGTCCAATTAGGCGACATCGCTCAAAAAGAATTCATCATCAGCAACCGCATCCTGTTTCCTGAAGAACACAACAGCCTCGAAACCCTGTTTTTCGCTCTTTGCCATTACTGGGTAGATGCCGACAGAGCCAAAAAGCACCTGCCCAGGGTGTTAGAGGAATTTTACCAGCAAGCTGTAGCATCTGGTTATCACTGGTTGGCGATGGAAACCGCAGAACTCTTATCCCGACTCAAACCGCACAGCAGTTATGAAACCCAGGCAGAAATACTGGGCGAAGATATCGGTATAGAAAGCATCGTTGACCTGATGCAGCCGCAAGAACCTTGGGAGATGTGCTTAAAAGCATTAGCAAATCTGCAAAAAGAACCGCAAGCACTTGTAAAAGCTCAGACAGAACTGCGCTTGGCATGGTTTATTACTTTCTATCCCAGCAAATCTGTCTTACAACCACGCGAGCAAAAGGTTAATGCCAAAGGCGAGTGGAGCAAAGGTCGCCCGATAGCCATCAAGCGCCTCAGTGGGAATTTGGGTGAGTTTGATTACCTTACGCCCCAGGATATCCGCGTATGTGCCTGTATTGAAACATTTACTTCCTATAATTACGGATATCACGGCAAAACCGAGTATACGTTCAATGCCAAAGCATTATCTGCATTAATTGGACACCCATTGGTATTTTGGGAAGATGCACCCACCACCCGCGTAGAAATTGTCAAGGGAGAACCAGAACTAATTGTCAAAAAAGGGAAACGCGATGGGCGTTCGCGTAGCGTGTCCGCAGGACTCAGCCCCGCCTTTGGCGATCGCTTAACTTTGGAATTTTCTCCCAAACTAGAGCCATCACAGAATATCCTCGCTGTTAAAGAAACGCCAACCCGCATTAAGGTAATTGAGATTAATGCCGAACACCGACGCATTGCCGAGATTATCGGTAAAGAAAATCGGCTCAACGTACCCGCTACTGCCGAAAAGCAAGTCTTAGCCGCCATCAATGCTGTCTCTGGAATCGTCACCGTGCATTCTGATATCGGTGGAGGGCTGGAGGGAGCTGAAGAAGTACCAGCCCAGACTATACCCCATATTCACCTGTTGCCTGCCAATGCCGGATTGAAAGTATCCGTGCTATCTCGCCCCTTTGCCCAAGGTGGCCCCTACTACCGTCCTGGTGCGGGGGGCGAAACGGTGATAGCCGAAATTGACAGCAAGCGTCTGCAAACCAGACGAAATCTGCATGAAGAAAAGCAACTTGCCAATGCCGCCATAAAAGCCTGTCCCACCTTGACTCGTGCTGAAGAACAAGATAGGGAATGGCTGATAGAAGACCCAGAAGACTGTTTAGAACTGCTGCTGGAACTGCAAGCACTGGGGGATACCGTAGTACTGGAATGGCCGGAAGGGGAAAAACTGCGTGTTAAGCACCAAGCAGACCTCAAAGATTTTCAGATGTCCATTCAACGCCAGCAGGAATGGTTTGCTGCCACTGGCGAGTTGAAATTGGATAAAGACCTAGTGCTGGATATGCAGCAACTACTAGAACTATTGGATAAAACCCCCAGCCGTTTTATCCCCCTTGGTGATGGTCAATTCCTGGCTTTAACCCAAGCGTTTCGCAAACGCCTCGATGAATTGCGAGCGTTTTCAGAAAAACATAGTAAAGGTATACGCTTTCACCCCTTAGCAACATTAGGCTTAGAGGATTTTGTCGATGAGGTGGGTAAGGTAAAAGCAGACAAACACTGGAAGGCACATATCCAGCGTTTGAAAGAGGTGCAGAATTTGCAACCAGAACTCCCCTCGACGTTCCAAGCAGAACTGCGCGACTATCAGATGGAAGGGTTCAGTTGGCTGGCGCGTCTGGCGCATTGGGGTGTGGGAGCTTGTTTGGCAGACCAAATGGGACTGGGTAAAACCGTGCAGGCGTTGGCTGTGATCTTGATGCGCGCCCATGAGGGGCCAACCCTGATTGTTGCCCCCACTTCGGTGTGTATGAATTGGGTGAGTGAGGCTTCTAGGTTTGCTCCTACTCTGAATATCGTGCAATTTGGAGGTGCTAATCGCCAAAATCTACTCTCTGGCTTACAACCATTTGATATGCTGGTGTGCAGCTACGGTCTGTTGCAGCAGGAAGAAGTATCGCAAATGCTGTCTCAGGTGAAGTGGCAAACGATTGTGCTGGATGAAGCCCAGGCAATCAAAAATATTACCACCAAACGTTCCCAGGCGGCAATGAACCTCAAAGGTGGTTTTAAGCTGATTACTACCGGAACTCCGATTGAAAACCACCTCGGCGAATTGTGGAATTTGTTCCGCTTTATCAATCCTGGGCTACTGGGTTCGGTTGAAAGCTTCAATCAGCGCTTTGCTATCCCGATTGAGAAATTTCAGGATAAACAAGTACGCAACAAACTGAAAAAACTCATTCAACCATTCCTGTTGCGTCGCCTGAAAAATCAGGTGCTAGAAGAGTTACCTTCTCGTACCGAAATTCTGTTGCATGTGGAGTTGAGTCGAGAAGAAACGGCGTTCTATGAAGCGTTGCGCCGTGAGGCAATATCCAAACTGACCGAAAGTGAGGCAACTGCTGGTCAGAAACACCTGCAAGTGCTGGCAGAAATTATGAGACTACGCCGCGCTTGCTGTAATCCTAGTTTGGTGATGCCTGATACTGAACTGTCCAGCTCGAAACTGCAACTTTTTGCTGAGGTGCTGGGGGATTTATTGGAGAATCGCCATAAGGCTTTGGTGTTTAGTCAGTTTGTTGACCATCTGCACATCATCCGCAATTATCTGGATAAGCAAGGTATTAATTATCAATATTTAGATGGCAGTACCCCCGCCGCAGAACGGAAAAAACGGGTGGATGCTTTCCAGGCTGGGTCAGGCGATGTATTTTTGATTAGCCTGAAGGCGGGTGGTACGGGACTCAATCTCACCGCCGCCGATTACGTCATCCACATGGACCCCTGGTGGAATCCCGCCGTAGAAGACCAAGCCTCCGACCGCGCCCATCGCATTGGTCAACAACGCCCAGTAACTATCTATCGCTTAGTAGCAAAAGATACTATCGAAGATAAGATTGTGGACTTGCATCATCATAAGCGGGATTTGGCAGATAGCCTGCTCGAAGGTACCGATATCAGTGGCAAGATATCTACAGAGGCGTTATTAGAGTTGATTGGGGTATAAACTTCGCTCCGTAAAGCCCTTCGGGCATGGCTCCGCTTAGCGCAATGACATAGTTATAAATTTTCCCGTCTACCTAGCTTGAAAATGGGTGTAAGGGTGTAGGAGAAGTTATTTTTTCATGTTTGGTTGTGGGTTTTTCCCATGATTACTGTCCGTTCGCTCATTTTTGAATCGAAAATTTAATTAAGCCTGACAGGGCTTGTAATCTAGGCTATTCAGTCAATTCAGGCATTTTTGGCTCGTACAAGGTTTTAGCCATTTTTATGATTTGTACTTTCCTACGCCTTAAATAGACGCTTCTGGGAGCCTCATACAAAAGTAGCAAATATTACTTATAATTGATTGTTTACTTAAAAATAACCTTTTTCCTTTTGAATTAAGGCTTTAATTCAACTTAGAGTTTCAAAATAAGCGAACGTCCAGTGATTAGCTGACTTGAAAAATGGGTGTAGAGGTGTAAGGAGAGTCATATTTTTATTTACCCTGGTGTACGCAGTTCATGATGGCTACTTAGGGCTTGCTGAATAAAACTGTAAGGTAGTCCAGATAAAGGGTTCAACTCTTTTTCCAACAACTAAGTGCAACGTTATAACATCTACAGTCTCAAAACCCTTGCACTACACAGTGCGATCGCTGGGTAAATTTGAAAACTGAGCGACGAAACAACCATTTCGTAAACTGTGTGGCTTCTAGATTTGCTTTAGAGACTTATTCAGCAACGACCCTAAGGAACCTAGCTTTATTTGTGCCTATTTATCTTATATATCCATTTCCATAGGGGATGACTCGATCCCTGTTGGCGTATCCGAAAAACCTGGTTTTCTAGACGTTCCTGATCTTGCTGTGGTATCCCAAATAGAATATTACGGCTTTGCCAAACCAAAACAGCAACAGTCATCCCGATGCAGAAAGCTAAACCAAGGGTGGCAAATGGATGGAAAAACAGTCCATATCTGACCGCTACCCAAGTAAAATATTGTTGCCACAAAGCAATCTCTTCACGTAAATTCCACAAGCACCAAGGCACAATAGTCAGCCATAAAAAGCCAACAAACAACCATCTACCATATACTGTCAGCCGATGTAGCTTTTGTACTTGTTGAACAAAAGTAATATCTGTGTTTATACTGTCTGATGATTTTTCTGGTTCATCCATAGGCGAGGGAGAGGGGACACGAGGCACAACAACTAACAACTAACAACTAACAACTAACAACTAACAACTAACAACTAACAACTAACAACTAACTATTTATAGATTCAGAAGTTGGAGAAATAACGGGTTGACCTTTGTGTTCTCGCCATAAAGTCAAAAGAGTACTGGCGATAAAAATACTGGAATAAGCACCCATCGTGAAGCCAATAATTAAAGCTAGGGAAAAGTATTTCAGGGTTGCTCCACCAAACAGGAAGATCGCAGACAACGTCAGCAAGGTTGTTAAGGTTGTGTTGATTGACCGTGCGAGAGTTTGGTTAACTGCATCATCTACAATGTCAGCAATGGGACGATTGGGATTTATTTGCAGTGTCTCCCGAATCCGATCATAAATCACCACGGTGTCATTCACAGAGAAACCTGTAATCGTTAGCAAAGAAACGATAAATAGGCTATCTACTTCTATACCTGCGACCAAACCCAGAATTGAAAACATCCCTACTGTAATTAAGACATCATGAAATAGAGCAATGATCGCAAAGATGGCATAGTCTAATTGAAACCGGAATGTCAAGTAAATAATTATACCCAAAAACGATACTATCAGCGCAATTACACCACTCCTAAACAGTTCCTGCCCAACCGTAGGACCAACAGTGTCAATTTGGGTTTTTTGTGGGTCAAAGGTGCCTATTTTTTCGCTGAGAGCATTTTGTAAATTGGTACGTTTTTCTACGTCCAAGGCTTTAGTACGAATTAATACGCCATTGTCTTTGCGTGTATCCTTATCAGCAATAATCTGGATACTGCTGTCACCAAGTCCTTGGGCGTTGGCTACTTCCCGAACTTCGTTGATATCAATGGCTTTATTACAGTTATCTGGGTTTGTACAATCCCGTTCAAACTGCAAGCGTGTACCACCAACAAAATCTAGACTAGGGCGTAGGGGGAAGCCTATTTGCTGCGAGGAAATCACCATGGAGATGATACCAGCAAGAATAATGATGCCAGAAATTATCCACCACAGCGATCGCGATTTGTTGATACTCAGTTTCATCGAGCCACCTCCGTCTTATTTGAGGTTGGTACATTAGGAGAGTATAGTCCAGGTTTACGTAAGGAAGGAATAGAAATTGCCAAAAACATTAATGTCCGACTACAGGTAATTGCTGTGAACATACTGACCGCTACACCTAAAGCAAGAGTTAGAGCAAAGCCTTTGACTAAACCAGAACCCAGCCAAAACAGCGCAGCACAAGCAATCCAGGTCGTGACGTTACTGTCTAAAATACTAGAAAAGGCGCGGTAAAAGCCAGATTCTACAGAACGGTATAAAGTTTTGCCTGCTTGTAATTCTTCCCGTGTGCGTTCAAATATAAGTACATTAGCATCAACTGCCATGCCGATACTCAGGATAAAACCTGCGATTCCGGGTAGGGTAAGTGTAACGCCGAGCAGAGCAAAACAAGCGCAAGTCAACAAGGCATAAATGACTAGTGCGATGTCCGCAATTAGTCCTGGTAGTCTGTAGTAAACTACCATAAATATAAGAACTAAGGTTAGACCACCAACACCTGCCCAGATGCTACTTTGGATACTATCTTTACCTAAAGTTGCTCCAACTGTACGGATTTCACCAATTTCTACTGGTACAGGTAAAGAACCACCTTTGAGTTGTATACCTAATTCGCTGGCTTCTTGAGATGTAAAGTTACCTGTAATTACAGCCCCACCACCAGTAATACCTGTAGCAGCAAATTCAGGCCCAACTACAGGAGAACTAATGAGTTCGTTGTCAAGAAAAATCCCAATGCTGCGACCAGTTCCAGCAAGATTTTTGGTGAGGAAAGCGAAAAGTTCACCACCTTTTTGATCAAAGCGAATAGCTACTTCCCAATTGTTACCTGAAGTAGGCTCTCCACGGGCATCCTTGAGATATTGACCAGTGAGTGGCGGGTTGGTACTCTCAAAAAGTTCAGCGATCGCTTTGCTGTTATTTTGCAGCGCCTCTTTATTTTGGGCGATCGCTGCGGTGTCTTGAGAATTTTTGAATTCACGTTGCTTTTGTTTGAATTCCAGTTGGGAACTTCGTAAAGCAAGCAACTGAGTTTCTGTATTTGGTTTTTGTTGGCGAAACTCTAATTGTGCTGTACTACCAAGTACTCGTTCTGCGTCCTTTGGATCATTAACTCCGGGTAGCTGCACTAAAATCTTGTCTTCTCCAACTGTTTGAATTACAGGTTCAGAGACACCAAGACCGTTGACACGACCTTCCACAACACTTTTGACAGCTTCTAATTCTCGTTCAGTGATCCGTGGAATTTCTGGTGTTGGCTTCACCTGAATTGTCAGTTGTGAACCTCCCCGCAAGTCTAATCCAAGGGGTATAGGAATCTTGGCAATTACGACTATTGCGGCAATTACCAAAACTAAAATTAAAGCTAATAGCGATCGCTGTCTTTGCATACCATAACTCGCTGCGACAAACGATATGATAACGCTCTTTGATGATTTTTTGATGATTTTAGGGTCGGGGATCAGGGATTCTCCCTAAGGAGAATCCCTGATCCTAAACTCGCAAAGCGATCATTTTTTCTACAGCTTCGACAATTTGCTCTGGTTGAACAATTGTCAATCTTTCCAGCATACCATTGTAAGGTGTGGGGATATCTTGGGAAGAAAGCCGCAGTACTGGTGCATCCAACTCATCAAAAAAGCGCTCGTTAATTGAGGCAATTAATTCTGCTGCAATGCCTCCTGTTCGCATACACTCTTCAACTATAATTACTCGATGGGTTTTGCGTATAGATGCCCCAATCGTTTCCATATCTAAGGGTTTGAGAGATATTAAATCAATGACCTCTGGGTCATAACCTTGTTTTTCTAAAGTTTTCAAGGCTTGTGTGACATGATGACGCATCCGTGAATAAGTAAGGATTGTGACATCTTTACCACGTCGTACAATTTCTGCTTTATCCAGAGGTAGGAGGTATTCTTCTTCTGGTAGATTTTCTTTTAAGTTGTAAAGTAGGACGTGTTCAAAAAAAAGGACTGGATTATCATCGCGAATAGCAGATTTGAGCAATCCTTTGGCGTTGTAAGGTGTAGAACAGGCTACAATCTTCAATCCGGGTACAGCTTGGAAGTAAGCTTCTAATCGTTGAGAATGTTCAGCACCAAGTTGACGCCCTACACCCCCAGGCCCACGAATTACCATCGGAATTTTATAGTTACCGCCGGAAGTATAGCGTAACATCCCGGCGTTGTTGGCAATTTGGTTAAAGGCAAGAAGTAAAAAACCCATATTCATGCCTTCTATAATTGGTCGCAACCCGGTCATTGCTGCACCTACAGCTATCCCAGTGAAGCTGTTTTCAGCAATAGGAGTATCTACAACTCGGAGTTCACCGTATTTTTGATACAAGTCCTTCGTGACTTTGTAGGAACCACCATAATGTCCTACGTCTTCACCAAGTACAAATACTGTGGAGTCACGTGCCATTTCTTCATCAATAGCTTCTTTTAAGGCGTTGAAGAGTAGTGTTTCTGCCATTCGACCTCTTAATAAATTTAGTGTTTTAGAATCTTATCGTGCTTTAGCTGTAAATACGGTCAGCGATGCTGCTGTTCTCAATCCCACCTTCCGCACCCTAAAGTGTCACACTACGAATTTTGGACGTTTGAGGATTTTGGGATGGCGATCGCCATCCCAAGTTTATCGAGCTTTATATAAAATACAGCTTTTATCGTTAGTAAAAACCTGAAAAAACCGATTGTCACACTAGGGGGTGCGGAATGTGGATTGTACTGTTTTATCTTCCATGTTCTCTATTCTACATTTCTATGCAGCCTCATATAGAGTTGGTATTAAACACAATCTCCAAACAAAGCCGTCTCACAAGATGGTAATGGAATATCTGGCGAGGAGTCACGTTCTTGGTACTTCTTCAAATTGAGTGTATAAATTTCACCAAGCTTGTTAATTCTCTTATAAGGCTGTCCATAACAAGAACCTTTATTGGAGCCGCACGGTAGTGATGCCCAAATATCTGCAACTTTGTAAATGGCTGATTGCCAAAGTCCTGATTCTACGTCTGTTAGCGCCCCTTGTTCTCGGATTAATTCTACAGCTGCTGAATCTTGCGATCGCGGTGAAAAATCAGATAATTTCAACCTTTGAACAAGTCCTACCCAAGTGCTTGATAAAAACTGATAACGTCCAGCCGCATCGCTACATAGTTTTTTCCCTTTGTATCGTAAACATTTACGTTGACGCGGATGTTTTTGGAAATTACTAAAGGAATTGCCTCCGAAAATCATTTGGTAGCCATTTTTTCCAGATGTTCCCTCTGCCCAAGCAATTGTGTCTAAGAAAGCTTTGATATTGAGGTTAAGTTCTGTCGTCGCTACATTAGCCCCAGTAATAGCTTCGCCTTGACTGGGGCTGATAGGCAGAATAATTAAGGAAAAGCCTAATAGCGCAAAACCGAACCAAATAACCCATCTGTTCAATCTCGGAATTATTCCTTGAGGATAATTAAATTTGAATAGTTTTAGCATTGGATATTTTCCTAATTACAGTCTCCGAAAAGAGCAATGCGACAGGGGGGGGGAGCTACACAATTTCCCCAAAAAGATTGATCGCAATCAGGTACATCTTCTGAAGGTGCAGGATCTTTGGAGGGTGACGGCTTCTGTCCCAGCCTAGTTAAGGGATCTATAGACTTCCACCTTTTAGCTCTTGGCTGTCTAAGTTCAAAATGTAGGTGCGGACCAGTAGAAAAACCAGTACTTCCAACAAGTCCAACAACTGTTCCCGATTCTACTGATTGCCCTGGCTGGACTTTAATGCTTGAAAGGTGAGCGTAGAGAGTTCTTTCCTTGGGATTGCTATGCTCTAAAACAACCGTCTTACCGTATCCACCGTTAGTTTCAGCAAACTTGACTACTCCATTCCTTGCAGCCAAAACTTTAGTTTTAGGAGGAGCAGCTATATCCATTCCATAATGAAACTTGGACTTTCCTGTAATCGGATGTATCCGCCATCCAAAGGGCGAACTTACTTGATATTTATTGCTGAAAGGATAACCAAAGGTATAATTCCTAGCTGCAAGTTTCACAGAGTTGTTGGGTAATCTGTAATCATTCCGCCAAGTAGGAGCGACATTGGTGTTACTCTGGCTCTCTATGCGAATTTCACTAGAACTGATATCAATTGGATAGAGTAGAGTCTGCGTTTTGGCATTAACTACACCATTAAAGAATATAGCTGTCAAAGTCACTAAAAAAGCCAAAACCCACAAATAGTAGCGAATCATACTTTATTCTTACTCTAACTTTTAGGTAAAATACGGAATTTACAGACTTAAAACGACTTAAACTCTTAACTGACACATCTCCGTACAAACCCAGGTAAATTAAAAATAGGCGCGATAAAGCTACCTTTTTCTTATCAGCTTTTATCACTAAATCAAGGTATTGGGTTTTATACTGTGTAATAAAATTACATCAAACTTTATTGGTGCAAGATGTGAGCAAAGTCTGAAGTTCAAGTAACTTAAATCACATTTTATAAATTCAAAAACCAGTATATTTGAGTATGATGGTGACTCATCATTTTAAAAGTAATATTTCATACTTAAATGAAATCTAAAACTCTAATCCCAAACCTAACTGCATCTGTAATTGCTTTGGCGACTATTGCAACTATTAGCCAACCTAGCCTCGCTGAAAGAAGACCGAACGTTGAATTTGTCTGCGGTATGAATAATGGCGTACCCGCTACAATAGCTCAACAGCAACCGCGAGGAAATGTTGCTATGATTCGCTGGGTTCGCTCTTTTGCACCTGACTCTAGGTGGACTCCTCAAGAACGTTGTGAGCAGGTTTCACGGAAATTCCAGGAAAATCAACAAAATGGCAACTTAAAATATATCGTTCCAGGTAAATCAAGTGCAAATGGACTACCTGTACTTTGTGCTTCCAGAACCTTGTCCCCAAATATTATTAGCTGTTCCGCTCAACAAATATTAATGACACTTAGACAGGGGGATAATCCTAAAAGCGTAATCGAACAACTAATGGAAGTGAATAATAAAGTTTCTGGGAAACCAGTTGACCATAAAGGTAAAGTCCTTCAGTGCCATCCTTCTGCACTGATTCTCAAAAATGGCCGTCGGGAATGCCCGGATAACGCAGTAAAAGGCATTAATGTTGACTTTATGCTTCTTGATTTGCAAGGAGATCGTAGTTCATCGGAGGAGTCATCCTGCGTTCCAGGCGTACTAGGTATCTGTCAACAATAAGTATGTAAATGGGCTGTGAACATAACCCAATGAACTTCTATTCTTTCAAGTTGAGAGTTTGTATTGGCAGTTTATTTGTCGGAATGCTGCTAATACAAATTCCTGCTCTCATTGCTTACGCTCAATCAAGTTTAAAACCTGTTTCGTCTGAACTATCTTCCAAACAACTATCAGAAAAAGAGCTTTGTAATAAAGCAAAGTTGTTTACCGTCAAAGTTCTGCAAGGGAATTTTTGGGGTTCAGGTATATTAGTTAAAAAACAGGGAACACAATATACTCTTGTCACTAATGGACACGTATTAACAAGAGAAGCAGAAAGTTACACGGTTGAAACTCACGATGGCAAAAAGCACCAAGCCTTTGTATTAGTCCGCTTCGATCATGGCAAATTGACTGGTAAAGATTTAGCAATATTGCAGTTTAACAGCCCTGTCAATTATGAAGTGGCTACATTAACACAATGGGCAGAGGGAGAAAAAGTTATGGCGGGTGGTTTCCCCTTAGATGCTGACCCCTCTCTTCCCAGAGGCTTTATGTGTACCCAATTTGGACAAGTTTCTCGTAGATTGCAACAGCCTATGCAAAATGGTTACCAACTAGGATATTTTCTCAGTATCCGAAATGGGATGAGTGGAGGACCACTTTTGAATGCTCAAGGAACAGTTATTGGCATCAATGGTATGAGCAATCCTGCAATTTTTATCAATCCTGATCTGTATCTATACAGGAATGGTGCGCGAGTTTCTGATTCCCTTGGATTGCCACCTGACAAAGCACTAGAGTTGCTGTCTAATTCTAGCTGGGCAATACCATCTGAAGATATTGTATATCTGTCTCCAAATGCGCTCAATTTGACATTAAAAAGTTCCCAAATTTAGATTTAGCTATCTTAAAATTTACAACTGACGAAGACTACAGCATTGCTAAGTTAGGAGATGCGACTTTAGATGCAAACAGTGTTGTTTATGTCGCAGGTTGGTTGAGTACAGAAGAAGTTTAAAATTTTCGTTTGATTGAAGGAATTGTTTGCAATTAAGTTTTGGCAAAGGAGTGTAAGGATGAATTTACTCAGTAAGTTTTCGCTAGGAATAATAGTTACGACAGCTTTGATTTTTCAAACTCGAAACGCAGTTGCACAAACCGCATGTGAGACTAATATCCAAAATACAGCAGAGGGCATCGCCGTTAAAATTTTTGTACAGAGTCCAACAGACGTTACAAACTTTATTCCTCGTGGTTCAGGAGTGCGCTTAAAAAAAGATGAAAATAGTTATTATGTGCTTACCAATTATCATGTAGCTGAAGCTGTTAAACAAAATTCTGAATATTCTATTGATGATAACAAAATTATACTTACACCTATTTATCCTAAAAGTGGAGAATCAAAAGAAAGTGATTCCTGGTATAAGGATAAAGATATAGCTTTATTCCAATTAGAAGCTTCATCTCAATTGGGTGATACAGCACAAAAAGATAATGTTGCGGTTCTAGGTTCTTCTACCGAATTAAAGTCAGGCACTCGTGTTTGTGTTGCAGGTTTTCCTATTCCTCAAGAAAACTTCGGTGAATTTAAAACCACACTTCAAGAAATAACTAGTGAAAAACCTGTAACTGAAGGTCAGTTTCTCGAATACAAACCTCTTGCATCAGATAATAATACGGAGTCCGGGATGAGCGGGGGGCCTATACTGAATCCACAAAGTCAATTGGTGGGAATCCATAAAGGAGAAAATCAAACAAACAAAAAAGAAAATAGAGGAGTCCCATTAGATACTATCCTGGGAGCATTTTCAGAAATTCCAGGAGAAATTATTCATACACCAATACCCAATATCGAACCAGTAATTATCTTACTGCCTCCAGCAAATAAACCTTTTAACTATTTATTTCCACGACCTGTCAGAGGTTCATTTTGATAAAGCTTACTAATGACTTTGAATTGTAACTGAACTTCTAATTAGGCTTAACTAACTACCGATAATTTCAATTCTACTTGCATTTTTACTCTAAAGTTAAGGATAAAACCATGTTAAACTTCCGCCAATTACGAAATACTTTCTTTTTTATAGTGGTTACAGCTAGCCTCTGTGTAGCTTTTGTGAACCAAGTAAGTTCTAAAGCAAGTCCCAACAAAAAAGTTGAAAACGTTAATTCAAAATCGCAATCATCATCTCCTACTCCGCCTACCAAATTGGGAACCCCTTCAGATGAAAATCCACTCATAAACAAGAATTGTGGATGGGAAGCAACTAAAACTAATTCATCGGAGCAACTCAGAGCTTTTCGTTTTCACAAAAAAGGTCAAATGAAGATTCACTATAATTCTTCTTCTGGAGGATTCTTCAGAAATGCAAAATATGAGCTTAGTAATAATAGTGATAAATATCCTCAGCCTATAAATATAATCCTTGGCAATCGGACTATTGAAACTATTTTTGAACTCAAGGATTCGGTAGTTGATAAGAAAAAAGTCCAGCTACTACGTATAGAACTAATAGATATTAAGCCTGGACAACCCAGACCCAGCCAAATTACTGAGAAAGGAGTAAGAGAATTTAGACCAGGCTGTTCATTTTTATAAATTTCACAGAGCTAATGAACGCCAGATTGTGGAGCGAAGAAGATTGTATAGTTATTCTCTCTACAAAGAACTACTCATAAGTTTTTTATTCATCCATAAACCAATACGGTTCAGTTAAGCCCGCAATCCTTTGTAGAGACGCGAAATTTCGCATCTCTACAGGTCTGTGAAAGAATACTAGAAAATTCAAAAAATCTGAGTCAAAATCAAATTTTTATTTCTGGAGCTGTTTTACTATGTTCATTGCATTCTCATACCTATCGCGCTTCCCTTGTTGCTGATACAGGTTAGCAGCAATACGAAAAGCTTCTATTGCTGCTTGAGTATTTGCTAATTGCTTATAGACAAGCCCTCTATTGTAGTGGAAATCTGCATTATTAGGCTCAAGACTGATAGCTTCTATAAAGTCGTCAAGCGTTCTTTGGTAGTCCTGCTGTGAATAGTAAATAGCTCCCCGGTTTAAGTATGCTCTGGTACTTTTAGGGTCAAGTTCAATGACTTTGTTATAATCTACAAGTGCCTCTTGTGTACGTTTGAATTTCAGCCGAACATCTCCTCGGTTGTTATATGCAGCAGCTAGTTCAGGAGCGAAGATAATAGCTTGGTTGAAATCAGCATTTGCCTTCTTTAAGTCTCCCTGTTCATGGTAGGCAACCCCTCGGTTGAGATAGGCTAGAGGGTTGCAACCTTGGAGGCGTATAGCCTGAGTATAATCGGAAATTGCCCCTTTATAATCTTTCTTTTTTTGGCGAGCAATTCCTCTGTTGGCGTAAGATGCAGAGTCATTAGAAACTATGCCAATCACCTGGGTGAAATCAGCGATCGCGCTGTTATAGTTTTGCTGTTGAAGCTTTTCTAGTCCTCGCTTAAACAAAACCTCATACTTCTTTGGTTTTAGACTTTTAGAATTCGAGAGGCGATGTCTAGAAGAACTCACTGGAGAATTTACCTGTTCTCCTGTCTTTATATCAAGATTTACCTTCGAGCATAAATCGCTACCAACATTGAATCGAGCTATTAGAGATGGAGGAACCTGCGCTTTAGCCATTGAACTAGTGCCAGCTATGGCTACAGCAATACTATAAGTAGTTATGGTGCGATAAATTAATTTCATCTGTGTTCAGTATATAAACTAACTTCAATTGATTTACTTATGAACTACTAGAGAATAAACTGTGATACCAATTACTTATGAACTTACACAGAATAAGTAAGTCTACATTCTTTGCATGACAAGAGTTTTGAGTATAGCTATTCTATGCATCTTCATATAAAGCTGGTATTATTTATACGTATTATACATGTTTGTTGCCGTATATTAACAAGTATATTATATTATACTTAAAATCGTGAGTAGCCTAAAAATTACTTAGATTTTTCTCTGGATAAGAGGGGAGCATCTCAATTTTTTCAACATACCGCGCTTGGGTTTAAACCCTTAGCTAATAGCACAAGTCGTCTGAAGGCAACTCAAATAAATCAAGCAGTCTGCTTAAGCAGACTTTAGCTATATTCCTTTATTCAACTACTACTTTGTCAAGTTTGAATTGAGGGATAAGAAAGTTCGTAGTAAGGACTTTAGTCCTTATTTTCTAAGCACTAAGCGTGCTTACTACAAAGCCTCGAAACTAGCTTGACAGACCACTACTATTTTGTGAAATAGATAAGTATAAAACTATCGTACTTACGTGCGGAATAAGACCTATCTATTGATCATATGATCAATAGATAGGTCTTATTGACAAAAATAGACCTGTCTTTTCTTACCACGAATCGCTACACTCTTTACATCACAAGTGTTTTAACACGTTTTGTCGCCCCGCAAGATCGGCTTATTGACGCTGTGCTGTACTAGCCTGCTAAGGAAGGATGCAGGAAGAAAGCAGTGGCTAGCATAGCATAAGTTATCAACAGTAATATTCCCTCTAGCCAGTTAGCACGTCTATCGGTTTTGACAGAGTTTGTCATTAAAACTGCGATACCCAACCCCAAGACTGTAAAGTTGTCAAAGTCCAAATTCATTGGTTTACCCATCATCAAACCAGCAAAAACTAAAATAGGGGTTACAAACATTGCAATCTGTAGGCTGGAGCCAATAGCAACTGAAGATGCCAATTCAATCTTATTTTTTGTGCCACATATACCGCAGGTAATGATTTCAACTGCTGCTCCAAACATAGGAATAAGAATGACTCCAGTAAAAAGCTCTGTCAGACCTGTCGTAGCGATCGCTTCTTCTAAACTAGTTACAAGTACTTCAGAGACAAATAACAGAACTATTGTTGTTCCCAAAAGCAGTCCTATGTGGAGTTTTAGTTTATACAATCCTCTAGCTTCACTGCCGTAGCTTTCAGGTTCGGGATCTTCATCTAATCCATAAAGATGGCTGTGGGTTTTCATTGAAAACAACAGCATCAAGATGTAGCAGATGAGCATGAGTGCTGATGATATATAGGAAAAATCATTGGTTGTTTCCAGGTGTAAAGAAATAGAAGTAATCTCTATTGCAGTTGGTGCTAGCAAAAAAACAACTACCAAATTAAGCAGAGAGGCATTAACTCGGGCAACAGTACTGAGATTTTCTGCATTCAGTTGAAAAGGTTGCTTTGGGATATGCAATCCACCTAAGAAGAGAGCAAAACCTAGACCTAATAATAGGTTTGCCATCATTGAACCCATTAAACTAGCTTTGACTACTTCTATAAGTCCGGCTTGGAGGGCAACTACGGAGATAATCATTTCAGTCGCATTACCGAAGGTTGCGTTGAGCAAACCACCAAAGGTAGGGCCAATACGAGTCGCGATCGCTTCTGTAAAGTTGGCAATCCAGGCTGCCAAGGGGATAATTGCTGCACCCGCCGTGATAAAGACAATCAATGGATTGACATCCAGTCTGCTCAAAATCAGGCAGATGGGTACAAAAATCAGCATCCGTAAAAGCAGTGCATCTTTACGAGACATGAAGCGATTGTTGGAGCTGAATGTCTCTTGATTAGATTTTGTGACTGACATAGTTATCACTCTAAAGTTTTATTGTTTGACTGGAGAAAATGAAGAACGTGACAACTTCGAGGTGGTTAAACATCTAATTTTAATTAAGCACTCATTTTTCAGTACTATTTTGCTTATAAAACCACCCTAAATCAGCAAATATTTGTTAATTGACTGGCAAAAATGTATTTAGTTTTTCCCATTACAAATTGAAAATTCTGAGGTGTAGAGATAGCCTTTATTAATTGCAATCCCAAACTGGAATAGATTGGATTTTTTGGAAAACTTGAAACAGCGCAAATGTAAAGAGCAACAATCCAAAATATAAAATTCAAATTTGTGTTAGAGGGTATTTGCCAATTGACTTTATTTGAAAGTTTCAGATTTAGCTGAAGTTAAAGATTGCACTACTAGTATTGAGCAAGGTGCATGATGAGTGACATAGTTGCTGACACTACCCAAAATTAATTCACTAAGTCCTGAAATTCCTCGACGTCCCATTATGATTAAATCTGCCTCCCAATTTTTAGCTGTTTCGCAGATAATGCGGCTGGGGCTACCTAAAATTTGGGAATACTCAGCTGATACACCTGCTCCAATTGCTTCATTTGCAAAAGATTTGAGCAGATCCAAACCGGGCTTTTCAAACTCTTCCCAACGTTTTTTGCTTTCTGAAGTATTCATTAATGACAATATACCGGGGGTGTCTTTGTCGTCCAAAGATAGAACATGTAGTAGTCTTAGGTTTGCTCCAGTTGCTTTTGCTAGGTCGAGTGCTTCTCGAAAAATAAACTTACCAACGCTGTCAAAACTAGCAATTGGAACCAATATTCTGTGTAGCATAATAATCTCCCAAGTTATGAAATATAAATTGTCAGATGAACCTCATTGGCAGAAAATTTGTTCTAATTAGCACTGCTGATGGCTATGTTGGTTGTATGGTTAATACCGAACATGGTGCGTAATGCATAACGTAGTTGCTAACACTTCCTCGAGCTAGCTCTTGGAGGGGAGACATTCCTTGGTGTCCAACTACAATTAGATCAGCCTCCCAAGATTTAGCAAGCTTGCAGATAGTGGAGGGAGCAGCTCCAGGGATTTGAGTGAAACCAGTATTAACACCTGTGTAACTTGCAACATTTTGACGAGTTTGTAATAGTTCTAGTCCCTTTTTACTGTACTCTTCCCATTTATCTAAATGTTCATCTAGATTTTTGACATTTGGATAGCCAATCTCTAAATCCGACAAAACATGTAGTAGCATCAAGCGTGCATGGGTTACTTTAGCAATTGACAGTGCCTCCTCGAAAACATATTGACTCATTTCTGAATTATCTAACGCCACCAAAATCCTTTGGAACATACAAATTCCTTTCTTGAATTCACAATACAAATATCTTGTTAGGCTCATTCTTCTCTAGATATAAGTACATTGTAAATTTGAAATTACATGGTTCTAAATTAATTTTACTGAACTTATATTTTTCTAGATATGAGTTAATTTTGAATTTGGAATTGTAGAATTCTAACTTAGCTTTATCAAGCTTATTGTTTCCAGAATGTGAGTTCATTTTTAATTGAAACAAAGTGTTAATACAGATATCAGTATGCCAAGAGAAAGGGACACCCTATGGATATCCCATACTTGTCTCTAGGCTAAACTAAACTCTCGGCAGGTGATTGTGTTCCGTAGATTATGGAATCAACTACATGGAAAGACTTAGTTGTTGGCTCGTATACCCAAGCAACACCTTCTAGGTTTTGGATTCTGCTCCACTCAACGAAACTAGATATAGAACGGTAACGTGTTAGTAATTGCGGAGATAATCCCAAGCCTTTTGCTTATTCACTTTGCTTTAGTTCTACTGTTTTATTGTCAGAAGGTGTTGCAGCCTTAACTGTGGTTAGTTGGCTCTTTACTTGCGAACCATTTGCTCCATTTAGAGTGATGGTAGTATCTTCTTTATGACCATTGCTAT
Source organism: Nostochopsis sp. (assembly GCA_051172755.1). Lineage (GTDB taxonomy): Bacteria > Cyanobacteriota > Cyanobacteriia > Cyanobacteriales > Nostocaceae > Pelatocladus. The sequence goes on from JBMNDX010000004.1 coordinate 450,944, forward strand.
TGCCATTTTCATGGTTGCTATGTCCGTTGGTGTCAGCTAGCTTGATCTCGGATTGCAAGTCAGAAGAAACAAGAACCTCTTCAACCTTCACATCATAGGTTGGTAGAACTTGGTTAGATACAGTTTGATTTTGGTGAAGCCGATTTTCTTCTTCAGCAATTTCAGCAGCACTAAGTGTATGTCCTAATGGAGTTACGTCACCTGGTCCCATTAGCGGACGCAGACCGTTGAGTTCTGCCAAAATGGCAGTACCATTATTGATGACGACTGCCAAAATTGGATCGAGAGCAAAGAAAATACCTGAAAGTAGAGCGCCGAGGTTAGGAATTGCTACGATCGCTGTATTCTGCCAGATAATATCCATTGCTTGGCGCGCACATTTAATTGCCATAATTAAGCCGCGTAGGTCGTCTTCCATCAGCACCACATCAGCAGTTTCTCTGGCGATATCTGTTGCACCCGCAAAGGAGATGGAAACATCGGCGTATGCTAAAGCTGCTGAGTCGTTGATGCCATCTCCGCAGAAGGCAACGGTCTTACCACTGTCGTGTAATCCTTTGACGACTTCGACTTTCTTTTCTGGGAAAGCCTCTGCATAGATGTTATCAGGATTCATGCCCAAATTGCCAGCGATTGATCTCGCAACTCGTGTGACATCACCACTCAACATGTAGGCATTGATGCCCATCTGCTTCAGTTCCTTGATCACGTCCTTGCTTTCTTCGCGTGGTGGATCACTATAGCGAATGACACCTATAAGTTTGCCATCACCCGCCACATAGACCAGAGATTGTCCTCCAGACTTAGCATCTGGGTAGCGGCGATCGTATTCATCTAGATCGACGTTTTCCTGAGTCATGAATCGGGGACTACCGACAATGATCTGCATCCCATCGATTTTTGCGACTGCACCCAAACCAACCTTGTACTCCCAGTCTTCACATTCCTTGAGAACAAGCCCTTTGTCTCTGGCATTGTGAACGATCGCTTCAGCAATTGGGTGGGTCAGACCTTGTTCAGCAGTTGCAGCTATACACAACATTTCATCTTTTGTGAAGCGGTCATCCATGATATCAATGTCATTAACACCTGCATGTCCAATGGTTAATGTTCCTGTCTTATCAAAGACAACGGTGTCGATAGTTGCCAGGATTTCAATGGCTCGACCACTGCGGATAAGGACGCCATTACGAGCGGCGTAGGTGAGTACAGAGAGAATTGTTGTGGGGACGGAAACCCGAATGCCAGTACCAAAGTCTAGTGTCAACAGAGCAACTGCCCTATTCATATTGCCTGAAGCAAGTCCGACACCACCAGCAATTAGTAGGGTAGGTAGCACAAACTGATTTGCCACCGTTGCCGCATAGTTTTCTACGCGGGTATCATGCACCGGAGCCGCCTGCATCAAGTTGACAATCACACCAGCACGGGTGTTGTTGCCAGTTCGCTCTGTGAGTATTGTCAAGTTACCATCCACTAAGAGCGTTGAGGCAAACACCTCATCGCCTTCTCGACGAGTAACAGGAACCGATTCTCCAGTCAGTTTGCATTGGTCAAGAATGCCAGTACCTGTCAAGATAATGCCGTCAACGGGAACCTGATCACCGGGGTACACCAGAACATGATCACCCACTACCACGTCTTTTGTGTCGATTTCCACTTCCTGGCCATCGCGAATGACAATGGTGGTTTTATTCAAGCAAGACATCAAGTCGAGATTTGCTCGCTCACTACCACGAGCAGTCATATCCCGAACTACTTCACCAGATTCCACTAAACCCAACATAAAGGAAGGTGCAAAGTAATGCCCTTGCAGGGTATGTAAAGAGATTGCCAAACCATCAAGGAAATCAATGGTGAGTTGACGGTCTTGTTGAATGGCTTCCCATGCTCGTTTAAAGACTGGTATGGCACCAATAAATACAACACCTGCAATCACAAAACCTGGAATTGGCAAGCCAGCCAATGCTCCTACACTCAACACTAAACCAGCAATCGGAAATCCTAATCGCTCTACAAAATCAACCTCATTATTTGCCTTTTTCTCTTCAGCTTCTCCTGTCCATCCCAGGGGAACTTCAACTTCTGGTGCGCGCTGAATTGCAGTAAATAGCTTTTCTTGAACTGTAGCAATGGCAATTGCTGTTGGTTCATGTTTGTAACTAACTACTAGGGAACTAGCTTGGGGGTTGATTTCGACTTCTGTCACAAATTCGATTGTGTCAAGAACATACTTAAGTTTAGTGATGTACTCTTCATCTTCATGTAGTCGAGGAATTAGGATGCGAAAACGTCCTGGTATCCAATGCACAACCTGATAATGGATATTTTCTGCCTGACTGGAGTGAGCCTCTACTGATATAACCAATTTATCTGCAACTGCTGTAACCTTCATAAGGCACTCCTGAGTTGAGTTGTTAGCTGAGGTACAAATCTTAAAACACAATACTTACCGCAAATTTTTGGCAAGCTTTATAAAGCTTGTAGCTGTGAGTTCAAGAAGCTTCTAAAAAGTCTCCTGAATAATGATGAATTCATCAAAGCTTGGTAGAATTTTTCTGCCCAAATTTGAACTATTAAGCTTTGAAAAAATCAATTTATTTTCTAAATCGATTGACTTTTTCAGCTATGATAAAAGAAGTTGATGAATCATTGTTAATTAGATAATCATCGAATTACCACAACTTAGAGAATATCCCAGTTTAGGTAATTTTTTTTTTGAGACGAGCTAAAAAATCGCCCCAGAAGTGAGCCAAGCATTTCACAAGAAATGATTTGTGTGTAACAGTGTGATGTGTCTTTATTGATTTGATGCTTATCCTACTTAAAGAAGAGTTTACATAAAAATTCCAAGAAAAAACAGAAAGTTTTGTTAACTATTTATTTACATAACTCATTAGTTTGAAAAGAAAACTTAACTTGAATGCATGAGCCTATCAATCAATATATTTTATTTATGAAAAAGAATAGTATTGCTCATAGACTGTTACACAGCATAAGAAGCTATCTATATTACAAAAAAATAGGTTATTTTGGCTTTTAATAACCTATCTATAGAAATATAGCAGTTTTCAATAGGTTTATTCACATATAGTGCTATATGCACTATATATTGTCCTCCTACGGTGTAATAGAACTCTTGCATAAATATTGTTTGTTCTCATATTCCAACCCAAAATTGAAGATCGAAGCAATGACTTATGCAATAATTCCAATGAAAACTATTGAAGATTGCTATAGTTTTGTTTTGAGAATTCAGAGAGCAATTAACAGACTAGACCTATTACAAATAGAAATAATAGCTACAAAAAAAAAGCCTACTTACGCAGGCTTGAGATAGACTAAGTTTTTACGAGTAATTCTTATTTAATGTCATGTCCAGTTAATTACCCGAAATACAAATAATCCTACCACTAGCAGAATAGCAATGCTATTTGGGTTATGTTGGCGTAGCCTGCGCTTGCGCTTAAATTCCCAGTGTCCAGTTCTCTGACTTTTTTAAGAAGTCGGGGAGCGAACTTTTTACGAATGATTTAGGATTGCTATCTGATGGCAAAAACATGTCAATCGATAATATTACAATAAAAATTGTCTCATCAAAGTTAATATATTTTGGTCGATATAAGCCTCAACTTCTTGGTGAGTAAAATTATAACCCAGTTCAGTTCCCAACTGTACTGCTATTCTTACGAGACTAGCTTGGTCTGTCGCTATTCTTAAACGCTCTTTTAAGGAAGAATCTTGAAGAAGTAATTGATGGAATTGCTTTAGTTGATGGAGTTGTTTTACTTGTTGTGGCGACACGTTTATCCTCACTTTTATCTATTGAAAAACAGAAAATGCAAGTTCATCATCCTTATCCCAGCTTAGGCTTAGGGAAACGGATGATGAATTTTAATAAGTCAACATCAAGTTGCATAAATATAAATTTATGCAACTTGATGTTGCTGATGGCAAGATACAAGCTAAACGGGTAATTGCTGGACAAAATTTTAAGAACTACAAAGAAAAGCAACTATTGAGCTGCTTTTGGAACCGATTTTTGAAAAATTGAGTTCTATAGTTTTACTCTCAATTTTTCTTATATCATAAATTAAGGATAAATAACTATAGGCATCATATTTGATTTCTGAAAAACAAGCAGGAGCTAAGAGCTTACCGTACAAAGGTTTAGTTCTCAGCATATGTAGCAATAATCAAGTATGATTCCTATATTCAATTATTATGATTTAGATGGCACAACAGACTACTCGAAAACCAGTGCCACTACCTGCATGGTCTGCCTGATCCCAGTGCCGTTGGGCTGATCGGCAGAGAGTGGGGAGGCAATACCACGCGCCACCTCGCAATACATGACAGTTATTAGACTTATCGAACTGCCAAATACTGCCATCAGAAGGTGCATCCTGATAGTTTTCATACCAAGAATCGGCACACCATTCCCAGACATTGCCGTGTAAGTCAGATAATCCAAAAGCATTGGCTATTTGGAAACATCCAACAGGGGTCGTCTGTTGGCGATATGGCCCTTCTGTTCCAGAACCGTAAATATAGCTACCGTCATAATTAGCGAGGTTAGAAGTTATGGTTTCACCAAAATGGAAAGGAGTTGTAGTTCCAGCGCGACAAGCGAATTCCCACTCTGCTTCACTAGGTAATCGATAGCTATGTCCTGTGAGTTGGGAAAGTCTGGCACAAAACTCAATGGCATCATACCAGCAGACTTTCTCGACGGGAATATCTGAGTGTTTGAAATTGGAGGGGTCTGGGTTAAGGTATCTGTTGATTTGGGGAAGTTGGGCAATTACCTTCCATTGGGCTTGAGTAATGGGAAATCTGCTGACATAGAAAGGTTGGAGAGCGACTGGATGTTGGGGTCCTTCATTGCTCTCTCGATCTAATTCATCCTCAGGAGATCCCATCAAAAATGTTCCTCCTGGAATGTAAACCATGTCCACAAACAGATTATTTCCCAAATGCTCTTGAAAATATTGTGCTTTGTTGATAGAGCAGGTAATTGGTTGTCCCCAGTTGTTTAAGGCCACAACTTCAAAGCTAAACTCTTGTACTTTGATTGATGAAGAAGCTTTTTGTAATTGGAAGTGGGGTACTATTGTATGCTTATGCTTGCGCTCTTGTTTCATGCCATCTAGTTCAGTTCGCAGTTGTGCCATCTCTCGAGTTGATTGCTGCAATTGCTCTTGCAATAGTGTTAGTTTGGCTTCTTGTTTGTGCAAGGTTTCGGTAAGAGCAGACCGTTCTTGATAGCTTTGTTCAAACTGCAAGCTAATTTGTGATGCACGTTGATTTGCTTGCTCAACCTGTATCTGTGCTTGCTTTAATTGCTCTTGGGCTAATTGTAAGGCTGTCCATATTTTTTTCGCCCAAGCCAATCTGGTATTTTCTTTTTGGACAATTTCGGGAATCCAACCCATAGGAAATGGGTAAGGTGGTAGATTCCAATTACAGCAAGGACAATAATCGTCTTTGTTGTGAATGTATTTACTTTTGCAGACGGGGCAGCGAGGCATGATTATAACCTCTTGACCTAAGTTAAATCTTTGACTGTGCCAATTTTTGATTTCGGATTTTTGATTTCGGATTAAGGTTTTTCAGTTCAAGACCCACCGTTTGTGGGCGGCACTAATCTAAAATCGCTTGCTTTAAAAACCTTCAAGTTGCATCCCGCAAGGTGTACTCAATCTAAAATCACCAATCTAAAATCAAAAATTTATTGACTTGCTTAGAGCATCTCTATAATTGTCACATATTTTATGTTTTAAGTAGGCAATAAATCAGAAATAGTAGTTTTATTATTTTTGGTGTTGCTGGAATTACTGGTTTTCTGAGAATTAGTAAACATAGAGATTAAAGATTCGTCTACTACATGTGAGTTAGGATCTGTGTCAGGCTCAAACAAAGGTCGGAAGCTGTTTAGTTCTGCTAGTAAGGCTGAACCATTGCTGATAATGACCCCTAATACCGGATCTAGAGCGAATAAAACTCCTGCCATGACAACGCCAATATTGGGAATTGCAGCGATCGCTGTATTCTGATAAATAATTTCCATGGCTCGTTTAGCAATGGCAATAGCATGAACAATACCTCGCAGATCGTTATCCAAAAGTACTACATCAGCAGTTTCGCGGGCAATATCACTACCTTCAAGAAAAGATATTGAGACATCGGCATGAGCAAGGGCGGCAGCATCGTTAATACCTTCACCAACAAATGCAACCTTCTGCCCTTTGTCTTTTAAGCTACAGATAACTTCAACTTTTTTGTCAGGAAAAACTTGGGCATAAGTTTGATCCTGGCTTATGCCTAATTGAGTACCGACATGATTTGCTACAGGTTGATTATCTCCTGTTAAGATGTAAGTTGTCATACCTTGACATTGTAAAGATTCAACAACTTTTGTACTTTCTGGACGGAGAGGATCAGTAAACAAAATAACTCCGAGTAGTTCATTATTCTTAGCAACATAAACAAGAGAGTAAGTGCTTGTTTTCAAGTTTGGATATTTTTTGTGAATTAAATCTAAGTTGATACCCTCTTGTTGAAGGAGCAACTCGCTACCCACTAAAACCTTTTCATCCTCAATCAGAGCAACAATCCCTAAGCCAATACGATAGTCTTTGGTTGTAGAAGGTTTAATTTCAACTCCATTTTCCTCAGCACAGCGAATAATGGCACTAGCTACGGGGTGATAATTACCTTGTTCAGCAGAAGCAGCAAGTGCTAGGATTTCCTGGGACGAAATTTGCTCGTGTGCTGTTTCAATCGTCACTACTGCTGCATTTCCTTGAGTTAGTGTTCCAGTTTTGTCAAAGACGACGGTATCTATCCGTGCTAGCATTTCCAATGCTCGACCACTGCGGATGTAAATTCCCTGACGAGCAGCATAGGTGACGGCTGCAAGAGCTGTTGTGGGAACTGCAATCCGGATTGCGTGTCCAAAGTCAAGGTGGAGGGGAGCAAGCGCTCGTGATGCATCTCGTGTAAAAGCAAAAATGACTCCACTTAATAACAGGGTAGGTGCGATTAGCGCATTGGCAATTTTAGAAGCGTAATCTTCCACACGAGTATCATGTACTGGCGCAGATTGCATCAGTTGCACTGCTAGACCTAAGCGAGTATTCTTGCCAGTACGTTTTGTGAGGACACAAATCTTACCTTGTAATACTAGGGTAGAAGCATGTACAACTTGTCCTTCTGAGCGAGAAACTAGCTTAGATTCTCCTGTCAGCTTGTGTTCGTCAATCAGGGCAGTACCCCTTAATACTCGACCACTCACGGGAATTGTCTCATTTGCATAGACAACAATGCGATCGCCTTTTTTCACCTCACTTAATTGAATATGCTCCTCTTGTCCATTCCGCTCTATCCTGACGTACTTATCTACTCCTTGCAGCAAATCTAACATTTGTTGTTCATTAGCACGGGCGGTAGCATCTCTTAGTACATCTCCTGACTCTATGAGGCTGACCATTAATGCTGGGCCAACAAAGTCACCTTTGATTGTATAAAGACTCATCCAGAGGATATCCAGAATATCGGCATCCAAACGACGCTCTGTCAACATGAGATCGAGTGTGCGTTGAATAAATGGAATTGCTGCAACAGCTACCACTCCTGCTAGCAACAAAGGCGGAATCGGTAGAAATTGTTGAGCTAGGAGTGTTAATCCTAAACTAAAGACAGGTATCCCAACTCTCTCTACCACCCAGTCGATAGGTGGTTTAACTTCTACTTGAGTCCGGGCTATTTCTAACGAAGTTTCAGCTAATGTTTCAGCAAATGCTGCCTGCTGAATAATTGTCAGGAGGTTTTCTTGAACTTTAGTGCTGGAAACAAGGTTTTCTTGATAGTGGATGATTAATGATTCTGCTGCTAGATTGATGCGAGCACTAATGATGAAATCAAAAGACTCAATCAACCAACTTAGTTGGTTGGCATACTCTATATCTTTAGATAATCGAGGAATTCTAATCCGGAAGCGACCGCTAGTAGTGTGAATGATTTGGTAATCTATTTCTCCAATATGCTTCTCTAAAGAAATAGGTTCTGTTTCTGCAACTGATTTCATTATTGTTCTACCCTTGATATCAATCGGGTTTAAAAAAGAATTTTAAGAAATTTACAAACATCTTGACAGAAGTAGCTTTTTGTTGCAACTATCTCAGGAAGGATTGCTCTGGTGATTGAGTATAAAATTACCGATTAAATATATAAGTTTTACTGTATTTCAACGACTGCTGTTTAATAACACAGCAAAACTATATTCCTTCATCTCATTTGTATCTCAAGATAGATAGCAGTATGACAAATATCTACTAATGAGAGTATATTATTTTTACATGACTTATATTTAGATAGATTATGGGAGAAACTTTGATCATTAAGTTCTTGCGTAGCAGATGGTATGCCGCCCGTGGGGCTGCTACTAACAAACTCATTACACTCAAAGTGTACCAACAAACTCCTCAAGAGTAGTGTTTTACAGCAAAATTTCTACACAATAACTTATACTAATAATCAACTACAGTTTATCAAATATAGGACTCCTATTTGATTTCTGTTAACGTAGCCTGCGCTCTGCGCTTAAAAAACTCAGTACACTTCCTGTTAAGAGTTAAGAGTTAAGAGTCAAGAGTTCCCTGTTAAGAGTTAAGAGTTAAGAGTCTTCGCGAGTAAGTATGGCTGCGCCACGCAAGCGAACAGAAATCAAACCGGACTCCTATATGTATTTGGTGGTTGGAGGTGTATGCCATTGAATTGCATTTATTCCCAGTTGAAAATACAGTAAGGCTTTTAAGAGATATGCTAAACAATTTTCAACACTTCTAGGACTTACGCACTGTACAAAAGAATCATTTCGTGTATTAACGTAAATGTGTTGTTTCAGGCTTTTAGAGGTCGCTTTTGATAGAAGAGCGATCGCCGAAATCTGATTCAAAAACCTAGCTATAAGCCTTAAAAACTATACCTGTTATTTTGGCTTTTCTGCTCATAAGTAAGTCCTAACTTCATAAAACTGAATATATAGTGTCTTTTCAATTTTCGACTATGACACTTCAATTAAATTTTGGATTTATAGAGAAAGAATATTATGTCCTTCATTGACATTAATCGTGTCAAAATTCTGCCTAACAGGCGTCCTCTCAATGACCATAAAGTCGCTGAATTGATGGAGTCTATCAAAGCTAATGGACTTTTAAACCCAATCACTTTAGACCAAAACCTTAATTTAGTTGCAGGCTTGCACCGTCTCACTGCCTGTAAGCTAATTGGTTTTCAAGAGATTGAGTGTCATATTATTACCTGCGAAGACACAGATCATGCTCGTCTAGCAGAAATCGATGAAAACTTAATTCGCAGCGAATTGGATGCTCTAGAACGGTCTGAATTATGGTTGGAACGTGACCGGATTCTAGAACGGATGGGGCTGAGGGCAAAAGTTGGTGACAACCAGTTTACTCAAAGAGGTGGTGAAAGTATTTCACCACCCTCGAAAACTACATTGGAGTTGGCAAAAGACACAGGCTATACAGAGCGAACTTTTCAGTATGGTAAACAAATTGCTAAAAACATTGTTCCAGAAGTCAAAGAAATGATTAAAGGCACGCCGATTGCTAGGAGCACCTCAGCGTTACTGAAAGTAGCCAGGGCAGGTAGTAAAGAACGACAAGAGGCAGAACAAGCAGAAATCGCGGCACAAGAAGCTAGAACACAACAAAAAACAGGCGAACTAGAAAAGCAAAAAAAGTTAGCAGCACAGGCAAGAGAGAAACAAAAACAACTTCAATTAATTGCTTTTCAAAATGCTATGGCTCAGAAGGAAGCCAAAGAGTCTAGTAAACCAACTCAAGGTGTATCAAAAAATATTAAGACCGATGAAATTCAGACACAGGCTGACGAAGTCTGGATTCTAGACCGACACATGGTTTATTGCGGCGATACCACCGATGAAGATTTTATTCAACTATTGCCATCTAATGCTGCATTGGCGATCGCTCCTCCCTCTTGTTCTTGGAAGCATGACTATTTAGTCAACGAAGCTCGTGTTGTAGCTGTGATGTGTCGTGAGGGATCTATTTACAATCTTTGCAGATGCAGTCAAATGCCCTTTAGATTTGAATTAATTATAGGAAATATATACACTGCTATTTTCTCGCAAGAACCTTTGCTCAAACCACATCATAATCCTCACATTGAGGGTGTTGAAGGTATCGTTTCTTATTTAGTAAGCTTTTTCACTAAACCTGGTAGTTTCGTAATTATCCCTTCTATAGGACATGGTGAAGTGCTTATTGCTTGTGAACGTTTAAGACGAATTTGTTTTGCTGGAGACGAAGATCCTAAGCGAGTTAATAAAGCGATCGTTCGTTGGCAGCGATGGACAGGAAAAAAAGCGATCAGAGCTTAATATTCTTTATATTACTCTCATTAGATAATAGACATCTGGTGAAAAAGAATGTAGAGACGCGAAATTATCCTGGGGGATAATTTCGCGTCTCTATAGAATTTAAATGTCAATCGATTTGTCTTATCCGAGCAGTATTGAGTCCGGCTTGACTTTTAACTCTGTAAAATATGTAATGTCTTGTGCTGGTGCTAGCTCCTCTGAACAAAGTTTTCAGAATGCAAACGAGACTGCTACATAGATTGTAAATGAATTTCTATCGTAATTCTCATAAAGTCCCATTAGTATCTCCTAGCGTTAAGTTAGAAATTACTGAACTATCATTCTTTCAATATAGTAAGTTTTATAGATTACAATTCTGTAAATATATACAGATTTAAAAGCATTGCATTTAATAAACATTAAATGTCATTTTTCCATAGGTTTCATATCAACTTATTTTGGCTTACCCAAATTATGGCATTCATAAAAATTGATAATATTGTGGTGAACACAAACTATATTGCCGCTATTCGATTACAAGACCGACTCCGCTCCGAAGAAGAAAGTGTTTCTTTGTTGATTGCAATTCCTACTACTACTTTGTTTAAAGAAGACAGTATCTCATCTAATCTCTACCACTATGAATGGATAGAGTTTACGGGTGCTGCTGCTAGAGCACTACGAGACTATTTTACAAGTTTCAATAATGTCATTGATTTACTCCCGTTATGTCATTAATCAACCATAACGTAACATGATTGACGGTTAGTGGTTAATTAAAATTATTTCACTAGTCAAAAAAGTTTATTTATTGTTAACCACTCACTATCCTAGCTCAGACGACAAAGTATTCGTATATTCCTGTAGCAATCATGAGGAATCCAGAGAGAGTCCCAACCCACAAACCAGGTAGTCTTGTAGTAAAGCGATCGCCTAAAACATATCCCCCAGTCATTGCCAAAACGCTAAATATAAAGGTGAGAAGTGTTATGAGCATCAAATTAACATCGGAAATCCCAGCACCGATACCACTACCCAGATTATTGAACGTTAAACCAAACGCTAGAGCTATTGACTCTCGAACATCAATGTAACCCGATTTATCTATATCTGCTTTTGCAGGATTTTCTATATATGTTGCATAGGAAAACTCACGAATAATTTCTTGAGAAAGTTCCTCTGTCATAATTGCTGGAGATTCCTCCATCACAGCCCTTGAAGAAGGTGAAGAACATCTTGTGAAAAGATACGATTGCATGTCCTAAAACCAATTGGCGCATCAATAAGGATGTAATTGAGACATCAGAGGTTTGAGCTGTCATGCCAAGAGTGAAAGAAAAATACATAAAATCCCAGTAATTAGGCTCTTCCTCACCTGGAAAGTCCAATCCCTTTGTATATTCTTCCCCCTGACTTATTTGTTCAGGGCGATAGTAGCAGGTAGCGTAGTGGAGATTTATCTATAAATAGACGGTTCAATACAACAACATAGTTGAATAGTACTGGGAAACCAGAAGCACTCAAGCACTTATTAACTTGAAAAAATTTTTGCAGATATTCTAGCAGTATATACACAATAGCAATCAGTGTAAAGAATTTAAGCTGCTCACATCTTAATTAATCAGGGGAAATAAATATTACCCTACTACCTGCTTGACTCTACTGAAAAGAATATTTGCTATGGCTATTTGTATCTAACGAGTAACAAGTTCCACAACAAACCATAATATATAGTCTCTACAAATAGAGCTATTGATTGATAATTAAGTTTGTAAAGGCACGAAATATCAAGCCTTTACACTGAAAACACCAAGTTTCAGCAGATAATTCAGATGTATCGGCTCCTAGAATTCCTAATAGCTGACGGCTAATAGCTAACGGTTTGACCAAATTAGCAACTAGCAATTGGCTACTAGTAGCTTGAATCAATATTTTTCCTGATTGGTCTACATACTTGTTTGTGATTAATTATGAGTGAGTTTAATTGGAGACTAAGATATTATTGCCATAAAAGATACAATAATTTGCGAAAAGTCAAAAAAATGCTTCATCATATCTACTTTTATAACAAAAACTTAATGTTGTTTCTAGTACCTTATTTTCCTGATACCATGTAACATGGATTGGTAAAGGTAGAAACATATAGAAAGTTTAGCTACCTGTTTTCGTATAGTTTTTACTCTCACTATTTAGCCTTCTTGTAATTGCTTGATGTAGCTATTGAAGATTCGTTTCTGCTTTTTCATTCAATATTTGAGGTGTCATACCTTCAATAATCTAAGATTCGAGTTGTTTAGATAGCTCCAGCTTGAAGCAAGCAGGTTTATCTATCTTTTTGGAGGTTAATTACATAATGTTAGAACTAGAGGCGCTTTTGCTTGGTCTCGAACCTATGACTGCTGCTGTCATTGGAGTTGGAGCATTGGTTTTAGTACCTGTTGTTACTGCTCTTGATTCTGCAACCGGACACAATGTTTCAGAATCTGCCAGGGGTGCGGCTAAGACTGGATTGATTTGGACTTTCGAGGCTATTGACAAAGCTCAATCTACTTTCGCTGAAGCAAGCGAATCCTTCAAGGATTTGGTGGCTGAAGCTAAAGCAGATCGCTCATCTTCCAAAAACGGAACAGTTGAAAGTACTCCTCGTGAGGTAACTATCGGTTAACTTCTGCAAAGCATGGAAGTGAACACCTAACGTCTTACCAGAGACTGATAGCCTCTCGGTTGTCAGTCTTTTATTGACCTGACCAGTCTACTCTTAAGAAACACATTTTAGAATCCTGATACAGCAAGGGTTTTAGAACTCCAGAAAAATGTGCTTCTTAAGAGTCTACTAGTACTCCACCACACGAACTCTGCTAAGTTCGTAGTGAGCGCTACCCTGCGAGAAGGCTGCGCGTAAAGCGCTCATAGAGGACTAAAGTCCACCCTACACCGAAGCCGCTCTTACAAGCGTCTACACTACAAACCCCTCAAAGTTCGTGTAATGGACTGGACTACTAGTCGTCTTGAAACAAATTTTGCCAAGAATTGTCCAATAGTGCGATTTCGCCATCTATATTAACCTGACAGCTTCATCAATAACTTTGATTTTCACCACTTAAATGCTTGCTGACCTCTGCATTTTCAAAGGTGAAGCTAGTTTGTCATGTCAAAGTTACAGCGTTTTGTATCATTACAATTTTGTGCAACTTGCTAAATACTACTAAAGAATAATATCAAGTTTGGTTAGTCACTTAATAATAAAACCTCAAGCCGCCTTCGGCACTCCTCTTTGAACCTACGCAGAGGAGATAGAGGTGAGGTTAAACGGGAATTATAAGTAATCATGCAAACTTGATATTAATTCTCCTGATTAGAAATCAACACAAAAGAGCTTTCCTCTATCGGAGATTTTTTACCATGCTTGAATATCCAGAGTTCTTTAACTTACGCAAGCTAGCGATGACCCTTGCTATTGGTCCATTTGCTTTTCTTCTGCTAGTTATTCTCACTGACTTATCAGCCCATCTATTTGTGAGTCAACAAACAGCAGATGCTCGATGTGCAAATACATATTCTCAAGAGAATCCTACAAAACTTCAAGCGAGTGAATGTCGATAGCGCTTTGCTACTGGATCAAAATCCCATGCTATCCCTTCTGGATCTCTAGCCTGAGTCCATATAGGAAACTCAGGCTTTAATCTTTTCCTGGTAAGAGACTGAGATGATACTTTTAACCGCTTTGCTAGTTCGTCTTGTTTGAGTGCTTTGCCATATTCTTCAAATTTTCCCCGATTAGTTTTTTGAGAATTACTCCTAAGAGGAGGTAAGAAGTTTGTCTCAAAAATTGGGCGTGAACCGTTGAAGAATTCAGCTACAAAGGCTGTACCATTATTGACAATTACGTTATATACAGGATTTACACCCAATAACATTCCACCGCCTATTTGCATAAATAGGTTAGGAATTACTATCGTTGCAGTATTTTCATAGATTATTTCCATTGCTCGCTTGGCGATCGCAATGGCATTTGTTACTCCGCGTAAGTCATCTTCTAAAATGACAACATCAATTGTCGTATGAGGAATCTCACTCGCTTTGGCAAATGAAATAGAGACATTAGCATGAGCAAGCCGTACTGCATCATCTTCCTCATATCCCACAAAAGCCACTATCTTACCTTGGTGCCGCAACCCACGAATCAGATTAATTTTTTGGGTTAAAGGAACTTCTCCACAGACCTGATGCGGATGAACTCCTAACTGAGTTGCAATATCAAGAGCTATGGATGCAGGAGCATCAGAAACTAAGTAAATATCTATATTTTGACCCTGGAGAATGGCAATAGCTTCCATAGTCTCAGGGGAATCTAGAGCCAATACGTTAATATCAAAGACAATAGCATCAATTTGCGCTAAGGCTTCCAAAATGCCACCACTACGAATGTAGATTCCATGTCGCACAGCATAGATCAGTGCTTGCAGGATTGTTGTCGAAATCGAAATGGGAATACCACTGCCAAAATCAAATTGGTAGGGTGAGATAGCAGCGCCAATATTACCTGTCATTAGATAGATTGTGCCACCTAAAGCTAGAGTTGGGAAAATTGCATTTCTCACGAATTCTGCTTGGAAAGCACCAATTTTTGTATCATGGACAGGTGCTAATTCAGTGACCAGAGCAGCTAAACCAGCACGGGTATTAAGTCCTATTCTTTTCACCAAGACACATAAGCAACCTTCAAGCAATATTGAAGAGGCGTAGATATCTTGTCCTTGGGAGCAAACAACAGGTGTAGAGCTACCTGTCAAATTCTGGGTATTAATTAAACCATAACCATCAAGAATGATCCCATCTACCAAAATCATTTCACCTGATTTAATGATGATGCGATCGCCTTCCTGTAAATTTCTTATATGGATATGTTGTTCTTCTCCATCCAACTCTACCCAAACATACTGATCTAATTGATTTAACAAATTTAAAGACAGTTCTTCTCTTGTCTGGGTTGTATTCCCTCTCAGAGTTCTCCTAACTTCTACCAAAGCTGTCTTGAGTGAAGGTGCTATAAATTGACCTTGGACAGTCTGCATAGTCATCCAGGCTGCATCCAGTAGATCAATATTAGGCTGACGTTGATTGAGCAGACTATCAGCAGCACGGTTAAACCAAGGTGTTGCAGCTCCAGCAATAGCTAAAATCAGAATCAATGGTGGTAACTCCAAAGGAGCTGCAAGCAAAGCCAAACTAAGGCTAAGTACAGGAAATCCTAAATCCTTCCATTGATTAACTTCAGGTTTAAGGTCTTCTCCTTCAGCTAGAGATTCTGTAAAGGGAATTTCAATACAATCTACCGCCTGGATACAGCTAACAAACTTTTCCAGCGCCGTTGTGCTGCAAGTATCATCTTGATAATTGACAATCAGTGAACTTGCTTGTGCATTAATACGAACCTCAATAACAAATGCCAAGGATTCAACTAGTGTCTTTAGTTTGCTAGCAAAGTCTGAATCATGAGCAAGTTGAGGTATACGAATACGATAACGTCCAAAAGTAGAGTGAACGACCTGATAGCTCATCGTATCAAGAGAATCTTATGAAAGGGTTTTAAATCTCACATTAATTAACATCATAAGCTACAACTTAAACAATTAAAAAGCTTTTGTTGTAAAACTTTGTTCAGTGTTTTGAATACAAAGAAAACGCCTCTAACTATCATCAGCCATCAAAGCTGATTAAGTAGCTACACAAAATTAATTACATAACTTTGTCCAAATTCTCTGAGGATTTTCTCGACAGATGCTACAAAATTTGACCAGCTAGAATAAGCGTCTATTTCAATCCACTCATACTTAATAAACCGCCACAAAATCTCAATCAAATTTAACTCGGGTGAATAAGATGGCAATTCAAAAATGGTGATACCCCGTTCAACCCACTCTTCAATTTTATCAAGAATCGCATCACTTTTATGAATTGAAGCTTGATCTACAACAATAACTGTTGGTTTATTTACTGTAGCGAAAAATGCATCAATACAAGCAATAACCACGTCAGAATTAATACTTTGAGACGAAATATAAGTTTCAAGATGATTATTTCTATTCATTATTCCCAATACATTTAAGCGGGAACTACGACGACTCTTAATAGCTAAATATTCCCCTCGTTTTTGCCATCCATAAGGAACATTAGGAATGAGACAAAATCCCGTCTCATCTAAGTAATATAAGTTAATTTCTCCTTCATCTTCTAATCTTTTAAGTTCTTCTAATTGTGCCTTTTTCTCTTGATATTCAGCAGGTTCTGGCTCTCCTCCAGCCTCTCGACGCATACGATGCCAACTCATAGAAAACTTTTTAAGTATTCTTTTAATTGTTTCGCTACTGATTTCAATTCCCCATTCTTCTTTAACTTTTTGTAAAACTTTTTTTAACTGCCTTGGTTCTTGTTGAGTCCACTCTCTAATTTTCTCTTCTTGTTCAGAATTAAATATTCGCTTACTACCTCTTCCTGGTTTATTATACAATCCAACTATTCCTTCTAATTCCCACCGCTCGCACCAGTTATAAATCGTCTTATAACTGACTTTAAACATCTTTATTAACTCTTTGATTTTCACTCCTCGTGAAGCTAACATTAGACAATGCGCTCTTTGACGTACTTGATGATGTCGGCTTTGACGATAAATTCGTTCCAGTAACCGATAAGATAGAGGATTTATTTCCCTCATGAATATCATTTTGAGCAGAATTAATACACGACTTTCTTATGCTAATATATTTAACTAGTTATTTGTGTAATTAATTCTGTGTAACTACTTAATTCAAAAGCCTCCTATGCTAAACTAGCTAGTTCTGCTTTGTTGTTTTCTTTGTATCTCTACCGCTCATCAATCAACCGAAATTATCTCTTACTCCTGCGATATTCAGCCAAAATCAACCTTCTTTCGACACTAAACTCCTCCACTACCAACAATGTCATTCCAAATAAAATTACAAAACCAAGGATAGAAACTAATAGAATCTCATTCATAAAGACTTACTCCTCATATAGCTCTTTGTTCTGATAGAATATATAAAAAATCGTAATACCTTCTCTTTCTAAGTAAGTAACGTTTACTATCCAAAAGGTATAATTTCCACAAAAATTTTAAATTAAAGATAAGTAGCTCAACTTTAAAATAGCTGTACTAGCTATTTTGTATGGATTGATGAAAATCAATATAGTTTTTTGTTTGATGTTTAGTATTTATGTTTGTTAAAGATAATTAATTTTTTAATTAGAAAATTTTAAATGTGGTAGTTTCTCCTTTAGGCAAGCTATCATCTCAGTCAACTATAATATTGTCAAATACACTCTGCTACGAAAATCGTAATTAATAGTTTGCCGCAGCAGTTTATGCAGGCGTTAAAGGCAATTCAGAGTATACATAAATAAATATACTCTAACCGTTGGATAATAGTTTTTATCCTTAAAATTCAATTTGAAACGCGGAGGAACGCGGGGTCAACGCAGAGGGGCGCAGAGTTTTTCTGAATTTTATTCGCTACGAATTTGTGAAATGTTGTAGTAAGAGTGAGATCAGAGTAATTAACAGGAGATATCTTTATTTAGGAGTCTAAAAAATGACTCAACAACAAATAATTCTGCTACGAATGTTGTTTTTTTTGCCCATCGTATTCATCGCAGAATGGCTAGATTTTCCTTCTATAATTGTTTTTATTGCCTCTGGTTTGGCAATCATTCCTCTAG
Source organism: Nostochopsis sp. (assembly GCA_051172755.1). Taxonomy (GTDB): domain Bacteria; phylum Cyanobacteriota; class Cyanobacteriia; order Cyanobacteriales; family Nostocaceae; genus Pelatocladus. The sequence goes on from JBMNDX010000004.1 coordinate 469,089, forward strand.
CAGCATTTATTGCTGATTCAACAGAAGCGATCGCTGAGGTTATTGGTCCATCTTTGGGGGGTTTGCTTAACTCTACTTTCGGCAATGCTACAGAGTTAATCATCGCGATTGTTGCACTTCGAGCCGGACTGGTAGATGTAGTCAAAGCTAGCATTACAGGTACAATTGTTGCCAATCTTCTGTTGGCACTAGGAGCAGCAATTCTGTTAGGAGGATTGCGCTTTAAAGAGCAAAGCTTTCAACCAACAGTTGCTCGTATTAACGCTTCTTCGTTGAATTTAGCATTAGTAGTGCTGCTTTCCCCAACTGCCATTAATTTCACATCTACAGGCTTGGAACCTGCAACAATTAATCATTTTTCAATTGTTGCTGCTTTCTTGTTGTTACTTTTCTATGGGTTGAGTTTAGTTTTTTCCATGAAAACCCACAAATCTATTTATCAACTCAGAGGGCTAGAAGAGACTAACCAAGATGCACTTGCATCTGAGAAACATAAGGCTGATTTATGGAAGTCAGTTGGAATTCTGCTCATTTGCACGATTGTTCTGGTCTTTGTATCTGATACTCTAGTAGCAAGCCTACAAGAAGCGATTTCTATCTTAGGTTTATCCAGTCTTTTTACAGGCGTCATTCTCATTCCCATTTTTGGAGGAGCAGTGGAATATATCACCACTGCCACCTTTGCAATGAATAACAAAATGGATTTAGCGGTTGCAGTGGCAATGGGATCGAGTTTGCAAATTGCCATGTTTATTGCTCCTGTTTTAGTGTTGGTGGGTCAGTTAATGGGGCAATCAATGAATCTAGATTTCAATCCCTTTGAAGTATTGGCAGTGGCGATCGCAGTTTTAGTTACCAACTCTATCAGCACCGATGGTCAATCCAATTGGTTAGAAGGAGCTTTGCTTCTCATTACCTATGCTGTTGTTGGAACAGCATTTTACTTTCACCCTTAACAGTGCTAAATCTCCCATCCCAATTTTTTTTGAGGTCATCTCCATGTCAAGTGAAGCAAGAATCAAAGCTCAATCCTCAGATATTGAAGTCAAAGCAGAGGTAATCGAAGTTTATTCTCAATCTTCCAGTATTCAGTTAGCTGAAATTTCGACTCAAAAAGCTCCTGATTTAGGATTTTTTGCCACAGTTGCGAATGACATCGGACAAGCAATCAGCGATGCAGCATGGCAAGTAGGAAAAGCTGTGACTGAAAGTACTGCTGGTATGGCAGAAGTAATTAATGGCATGGCATACCAGGCTGGAAAAACGGCGCTGGAAACAGCTGCTAATGTTGGAGAAGTTCTTGATAGCGTCACACCTCCTGGGTTAGCACATTTGTCTGCAACAGCCAACAATATGGGTGAAGTGATCGGAAGTGCTGCTTTCTTAACTGGAAAAGTTGTAGCAGGAACAACTGCTGGTTTTGGCGAAGCGATCGGGAATACCACCTCCCAAGCTGGTCAAGCTTTTGCTCAGACAGTATCTGAAGTAATAGAAAATATTCCCTCTCCTGCATCCAAGACCAAAATTCAAGAATTTGGAGGCAGCTTGATTGGAGCTACTGTCGGAGAAACAGTAGGGGGAACAGTTGGAGCAGTTGTAGTTGGGATAGCGATGGGACCAGCAGGCGCGATTGTTGGTACTCAAGTAGGCAGTGTAGTTGGTTTTACTATTGGATCACAGCTTGGCGAAGATGCGGTGCGGCAAGCCAATCAGACCACTCAAAAAAATTCTGAAACTGTTTCTAATGTCAAACCATTATCTTCTCAACAGCAGAAAGGAAGTTGGTTAAGCAATACTACCTGTAATTTCTTAGGTGAAACTGGTACAGCTGTTATTGGTGGAGTGATTGGGGGTACAGTACTGGGGCCAAAAGGCAAAGAAGTTGGCAAAAAAATTGGCATGTTTGTAGGTAGAAGAACAGAATGGAACCCTAGGATCAAAACCGCAGACCGTGTCGAAGTTGGAGGTGAAGGAGAAAAGCAACAATCTTAATATATTTGTTTGTCACATATATTTGTCACATATAGAAACTACCTCCACCCTCCGCGAACAGAGTGAGTAGGGTGAGGTTTCCACATCCCCACCTGAATCCTTACTATTCGACTCTCTACCTAGTTAAAATTCCATGCAGTTGATTAATAGAATTCATTTCCGAAACTTACGCGGTGACATTTTTGGCGGTGTCACCAATGCCATTGTTTCATTACCAATAGCTCTGGCGTTTGGGGCTGCTTCTGGTCTAGGGCCTGTAGCAGGTCTTTATGGATCGATCTGTGTTGGCTTTTTTGCATCTCTGTTTGGTGGTACACCAACTCAAATTTCTGAACCAACTGGACCAACAACCGTATTTATGACAGCGATCGTTAGCGCTATGATTGCTAGAAATCCGGAGAACGGCATGGCGATGGCGTTTACGGTGGTCATGCTTTCGGGAGTGTTTCAAATCCTGTTTGGCATCTTTCAGTTGGGCAAATACATTATCCTCATGCCCTATAGCGTTGTTTCAGGTTTTATGTCTGGCATAGGCGTGATTCTGATTATTCTTCAGATACCACCATTTCTAGGACATGCAACCCCAGAAGGGGGTTTAATGGGAACGCTAACAAGGCTACCTCAACTTTTGGCCAACCTGAATCCTGTCGAAACCAACCTCGCAATTATAACGATGGCAATTATTTTCTTAATGCCCTCGAAAGTTAAGCACTATTTTCCACCACAATTGGCAGCATTGGTCATCGGTACAATTATTTCCTTTACCTTCCTCCATAATGTCGAGTTGAGACGGATAGGTGAAATTCCGTCAGGATTACCTACTCTGTACATACCTACCTTCACACCCACTGAAACCGTGCAGATGTTCATCGATGGAGCCATGCTGGGTATGTTGGGTTCGATAGATGCTCTGCTGACGTCAGTCATTGCTGATAGTATGACGCGCACTGAGACTTATGAGGATCAGGAATTGATTGGTCAGGGAATTGGGAATTTAGTTGCTGGTTTGTGTGGTGGACTACCTGGTTCTGGCGCTACGATGGGAACAGTGATCAATGCCCAGGTTGGAGCTAGAACTGCTCTTGCTGGTTTAATCCGTGCAGCACTGATGTTGGTTGTGGTGTTATGGGCTGCTGACTTAGCAGAAAATATTCCGATGGCGGTATTAGCCGGGATTGCTTTCTCGGTAGGAATTGAAATGCTTGATTGGAACTTCTTGAAGCGATCGCATAAGGTTCCTTGGAAATCAACCTTGATTATGTACGGCGTACTGCTGATGACGGTGTTTATGGATTTGATGGTTGCTGCTGGGGTGGGAATGTTTATTGCTAACCTCTTGACTATCGAGCAATTGAGTAATGTACATGCTCAACAGATCAAAGCAGTTTGTGATGCAGATGATTCTATTCCCCTGAATTTGGAAGAGAAGGAGTTGCTTAATTTAGCTAATGGGCGAGTTTCATTGTTCTACATGGGTGGACCGATGAGCTTCGGAGTTGCAAAAACCATCGCTCGCGAACAGTTAGCTATCAACAATTGTGATACTTTAGTGATTGATCTCAGCGATGTTCCCTATCTGGATGAAACTGCTGCGTTGGCGATCGAAAATGCCATCAAAGATTTTCAGCAAAAAGGCTGTCAGGTGTTTATTGTTGGTGCGGTTGGCAGAGTTAAGCAGCTGTTGGAGCGTCTTGACATACTCAACTTAGTACCGTATGAGAACCTGTTTATAGATAGAACCTATGCCCTGAAACGAGCAGTCGTGATGGATGGGGCTGAAATCGGTTTGCAGACTGGTTGATGACAAAAGAGGGTATATTGAACTGATAACTAAAATCTGTCTTGAACGTTAACTTTCAAGACAGATTTGAATTCATAAAGAATAACGCAAAGACACGGTGACGCAGTAGATTTTTTTTGATCAGCAATATTATGTGGACATCATACTAAAAGCTAGTACAAGAAGGCAGAAGTACGCTCGTCTGAGGGCAGAAGGCGCAAAGGCTTGTAATAAAAGCTTTTTGTCTATTACTAATGGGTGCCTTATTTACGCCGTGCTGTACTAGGTTGCTGCTTCATATTGCTCAGATGAACCATTTGAGCCATTGCCATTATGAGAGCCAATGACATGATGCTGGGGTAGCTCTAAGGCTACTAGAGGAGCGCTGGTATTGGTAAATTGTCCTGGTGTTGGCCCTGTTTCAGAATCGTAGTCACTCAGCTGACTCTGAGGATATACATAGGCATGACTCACAGAGTCATATGCTAGTACTTCACCTGTCTCAATGTGATAAATCCAGCCATAAATCTTTAACCTACCTTGATACAACCTGGAGTGAACAATGGGGTAAGTTTTGAGATTTTCAATTTGTGTTATGACATTTTCAGCGATCGCAATCTCCAATAATTCCTCAGACTGGAATGTTCTGTAGTTGTCTTTTACTAATCTTCTGGTGGCTTCTGCATGTTTGAGCCAGTCATAAACCAAAGGCATTTCTTGTCTGAGGTTATCCAGTGTCAGCAATCCTTTCATCGCTCCACAGTGGGTATGGCCGCAGATCACAACCTGTTCAATATCTAATGCTTGAATTGCATATTCTATTGAAGCTCCTTCGCCACCATTAGCTGCTCCATAAGGTGGAACAATATTACCTGCATTGCGAATGACAAACAACTCACCGACTTCAGCCTGAGTAATCAAATTTGGGTCCATCCGGGAATCGGAGCAAGTAATAAATAGGACTCTAGGTTCTTGACCATGAGAAAGTTGCTCAAATAACTCCAGATGGGTAGAGAAATAAATGCTTTTAAACTGTTGTAGACCTCTAATTAGTTTTCTCATGGCTAAGTACTGTTGTGCATAAAACTGTCGCATAGTCTGGTAATCGGTAATAGGAAAAACCAATTACCAACTATTACGATTTACCTTGCTTAAGGAGTTCGGGGTCTTCATTTCCAAAATCGCCATAGAGAAAAACCCAGCAATCCTAGCATGATAGACCAACTGGTTATGGTAGAAAAATCCAAGTTATCCATTAGGTAATCTAATTTCAAATCAAAGTTTTACATTTAAGAGAAAGGCAGGTTTCTCCTGACAAACGTCGCCAGTTCTATGGTTAATGTAGTTACTGCTTCTGCAATCCATTCAGCAATCAAGCCAATTACTATCTCTGTAATGAAGATGGCGATCGCTTCAACAATCACCGTTCTTACCCACTCTACCAAAACATTAACAATAAATTCAGTAATAGTTTCCGTTACTAATGTGATTAACCAACTCATACCTTCACCTATCTATTATGGAATCAATTCAAAATCTCAAATCCAAAATTGCATGACCTAAACCTGTTGTTGCTTTTCTTCAAAAGCAACTATCAAATATGGTTCTTCAAATTTGCCTGATTGAATAGATAACTTTTGCAAATCTGGAGGTAAAAAGATATTTCGCCGTTGCTCTCCTGCTTCAACAGTAAGTTCTTTCCCATGTTGAGTTAACTTAACCTGTTTTTTAGTAAATCCTGGTAAAAATACAAATAATTGGCGGGATTCTAAATCTATCTTCAGTGGCAAAGGAGCTTGATGATTGTCGTTAAAATCAGGTAAGGCTTTGAGCAAAGGGTCCCAGTTATGCTCTTCTAAAGCTGGAATGGTAGTAACACTCAACGGAGCAAAGACTTCCTGCAAAGAGTTTAGCTCCTCACTTTCCTGACATTGATAAGCCAGAACACCATTGACGATTAGGTTTATCTGCTGGGCGCTACCCCAAAGCCATTGAGTTTCAGCGATCGCTCCCGGTTCATTACTAGTTACCAAGTAAGATGTCAGCTTACCTGCATCTCCCACAACAGCCATACCTTCAGCAATCCAACTGCGGATTTGCTCTAAACCTTTTTGCACTTTTTCAGTATCCACATTTGCCGAAACAATTGCAGAAGCAATTGGCCCACCAATAGAATCAGCAATTTTGTCTAAGCTAAATCCCTCAAACATCTTCCCAAAACGCTGAAAATACCAGTCCAGCATCCCTGGTATACCTAACATCCGCAGCGTTTCTAAATCTCCTCGGCTATCATAGACTATGACTTCATAATCGCCACTTTGATAGTATTGGCGCATAGCATTGAAATAGAGGAGACTGTCAAATCCAGGGAGCAAAATTAACTCCCCTGAGTAGATCTCTTCAGAATTAGGTATTGGGATGTAAAGGGACAATAGTTGCTTAACTTCTTCCCAGGTTTGATCAAGCATTGTTGTAGCTTCTAACCGCACAGCTTGTAGATTGGGAGCTACAACCTGGGGAATATTCGTCAGAGGGGTTTTCAACAAAATTTCAGAATTGGGACTAGGGTTATGAGTGACAAATAGTACTTCTTTCCCTTGTTGAGAAAACAATTTTGCAGTAGCGATCGCTAGCGTTGTATGCCCTATCCCTGCTTTACCAATAAATGTAATGATTCTGCTCATTGAAATATTAACCTTTCACTCTAGAATTACTGAAATCATCTGAAATTTAGGTATAGAAAAACTCTAGCCAGTATCAGGTAGAGCTAATTAACCCAGACTGTAAATCTTCAGTTAATTCTATGTGGGCAAGGACGAATGAGTAAGATTGACTAAATTGTAAAAAATTGACCAGTTGTAAGAAAACTTGGTCAATTAATCCTGAATTTAAGGTTCTAAAGAACTAAAGCAAGCCGCAGCTACCAGAAGAAATGGAGTACCAGGAATCAGAGGCAGAAGTATTCCAACAACACCTACGACAGCGGATATCGAGCCAACAAAAATTCTTGCGGCATTTCTCATCTGCTTAAACATAATTTATTTGTCCAAATAGTTGCGATTTCCTACTAATTGAAATGTAGCAGAAAAATAACCCCTTGACTCAGAAAATTAATAGTGCGTTACTATACTAATAGTTGATTGCAATGATAAGGTAAAATTCATCTCTTTACTCTAGTTTGAGCATAAAGTTCTATCATCCTTGCATTGGATTTAGTGGTAAGGTGATGTTAGCGGTCATGTATTCCCTTGAACCATACATTTTGAGGTACTTATGTACTCTTCTTTCAGGATAGCTCCTAGAAAAAATGGTTGGACTCAACCGTTCAATCAGTTTATGAACACACTTGGGTTGTTGCTCCCCAATATTCTGTCATCGCTGATCATATCTATCATTGGCTCAATAATTCTGACCATTTTTGCCTATGGATTGAGCGCGATCGCAGGGTTTCCTATCATGCCCTTTTTCCTCATTATCATTTAACCCAGACGGTGCTTTAGCCAGAATGCTAACAGAGGCATTGCTATCTGATAGCTATATTTAGAACCGTAAACAAGTCCTTTTTGTTCCAATCCAGCAAGGGCCCCTTGCAGACCTCCTCCTCTAGAAAGTTGATGTTTCTCAATATATTCGCGTGAGTGAGGGCTATCAGTTGGGTCAAGAGCTAGACTTTCTAAAACACGAGCTTGAATGGGTGGCAGTAATAAAAGCAAGGATTCAAAAGTTAGAGATAGGTCTTCCACTAAACTTAGAGCACTACGATGGACGTGGTGAGTTTGAATCAATTCGTCTTCAAAAGAATAAACTATTGGGGATGAAGCATGAACTAAAGGATGACTTAAAGATTGCAGATCAGAGTTCATGACTCCAGATGCATTTTTTTTAGTACCTTCATCCTTCATTCTTGCAAAAGCTCGACAGTCTAGCCATATACGACGAGCAAGAGCTATGGCATCACCAAGATGACCTTGGACGTAGTTGAGAAACATGTTGAGTGCTTGACTATCTGCTTCAAACTTTAGTCCTTCTACTGCCATCACATTTATAATCCAAGACTGGAGAACTTGGCGCTCCAGAGGTGCTAAGGTAACGACATGCAAATTGCTTTCATAAACCCAGGGTTCTGTAACTGTAGCAATTAGAACATAACTAACACGGTTTTGCCGCTCAACTTCCTGGCGTACGTAATCTTCCCACTTCCTAGTTCGATCCCAAGAGCGAATGTGGGGAAAATTTTGAAATACTAACACAACTCGACAATCCAGCCATTCTGCCATCACTTGTGGCAGGGTTAGGAGAGCTTGTAGGATAATCCAGTTATCCTTTGATGGGACGTGCCAGACTAGGCGAGTTCGTCGCGTCAAATATTGTTCCAGAATCAACGGATGTTCTGTACTCCATCTTTGGATGAGTTCTAGTTCGGCTGGATCTGAGAACACTTCCACTAGTCTCTCTGCCAACAGCTCCAAAAAACGGGAAGAATTTGTTGCTCGCAGACAGTCAATTTCTAAAACTCTCGCTCCCATCTGTTGAGCAGCCCAACGGATGAGCGCTCGCCGCCCATTTCCTGGAACACCTGCTACCATCAGGTCGCCATCCTGAGCAAGAATTGTGCTGACTTGCTGTAGTTCTGCATGTCTGCCTACTAAATATCTAGGAATAAAAGGATTGCTGACCATTTTTTCAGGGAGTAAGAGGTAAGAGTCATGATAACTATAATTTTAGATTATAGTTAATACTATTTAATAGTATTTAAATCTTTTACAGATACTATTATGTATTGTCATAGATATATAAAATCCTATTTGAGTTGTGAACAATTCAGCCCACCAAGATCCCCGACTTTTCCCAAAGTCAGGGATCTTGTTTTTCACAAATCGGTACTTCTGAACTGATATCCGCCAACTTTGGTAATTACCAATCATTAAAAGCACTGAAGAGTGATATTAATAGATCTTATGTACAATACTATTTAATAGTGCTGTATAGTAATATGAGTACTATTAAATATTGCAAGTAGACATAGCAGCATTACTAGGAATTTCAATCCATGTCTTCTAGTACCATATCAGACTCAGCTTTTGCGAAGCCTGAAGCTCCGGCTTGGCATACCTTGGAGGTTAATCAAGCACTTCAGAAGCTGAAAGGCGATCGCACCTCTGGTTTAACAACCACACAAATTACAGAAAAACGGCAGCGCTATGGTTCTAACGAATTGGTAGAGACGGGTGGACGTAAACCCTTAGAAATCTTGTGGGACCAGTTCAAAAATATCATGCTGCTGATGCTGATTGCAGTTGCAGTCATCTCTGCAATTTTGGATATTCGCGAATCTTTTACAGGTGGGAAGTTCGTGTTTCCCAAGGATGCCGTCGCTATTTTTGTAGTGGTAATCTTGAATGGCGTACTAGGGTACATTCAAGAAAGTGGTGCCGAAAAAGCCTTAGCAGCACTAAAAAACCTAGCTTCATCAAAAGTGCGAGTCATCCGGGACAGTAAGCCAGTAGAAGTAGAGTCAAAGGAACTGGTGCCAGGAGACATAATGCTGCTAGAAGCCGGAGTCAAAGTAGCAGCGGATGGACGCTTGGTAGAAGCTGCGAATCTGCAAGTGCGAGAAGCAGCCCTCACAGGAGAAGCACATGCAGTCAACAAACAAGCAGAAGTGCTGTTACCACAAGATTCACCTTTAGGCGATCGCATCAACTTAGTTTTCTCTGGCACTGAAGTTGTTCAAGGACGAGCAACAGTCATAGTCACTGAAACTGGAATGCAAACAGAACTGGGCAAGATTGCAACCGCACTCCAATCAGTGGAATCTGAGCCTACCCCCTTGCAAAAACGCATGAGCCAACTAGGAAACACCCTAGTCACAGGTTCCTTAATATTGGTGGCAATAGTCATAGTGGGTGGCACAATTTTTCACCCCTCCCTGTTTGAGGAATTAGTAAAAGTTTCCCTCAGCATGGCAGTTGCCGTTGTTCCAGAAGGTTTACCAGCAGTAATCACCGTTACCTTAGCATTGGGAACCCAGCGCATGGTAAGGCGCAACGCTCTCATTCGCAAACTTCCTGCCGTAGAAACTCTTGGTTCTGTCACCACCATTTGCTCAGACAAAACTGGAACTCTCACCCAAAACAAAATGGTAGTGCAGGCACTGCATACACCTAGCAGTTCTGTCAGCATCACAGGAGAAGGCTACAGTCCTGAAGGTGAATTTTACCAGATGGGTATGGTAAACCAACCATCTAAAATGATTTCACCTCAACAGCAGCCAGAACTTTTGGCACTTATGCTTGCCTGTGTGCTGTGTAATGATGCAATTTTGCAAAAAGAAAGTGGTGAGTGGGCAATTCTTGGAGATCCGACAGAAGGAGCATTACTTTCTGTTGCAGGTAAAGCTGGATTCCGCAAGCATGAGCAAGATGTCTCTTTCCCTCGCGTTGCAGAATTCCCTTTCTCCTCAGAGCGTAAGCGTATGAGTGTAATGGTGGAAACTCACAGAGACAATGAACAAGTTTCTGTGTTCCATAACCTACATCTTGCACCCTACGTTATGTTTACCAAGGGATCGCCAGAGTTAACCCTAGAACGTTGTACTCATATTCAGGTGGGCAATCGTTGGCAACCTCTGACAGATGAACAACGTCGAACAATTCTCCAGCAAAATAATCAGCTTGCGGGTCGAGGTCTGCGAGTATTAGGATTTGCCAGTAAGCTTTTAACAGAATTGCCGCCCGAAGCTTCTGAAGATGTCTCCGAAAATGAACTGACATGGTTAGGCTTAGTAGGAATGCTAGATGCACCCCGTCCTGAAGTCAGAGAAGCAGTAGCAAAATGCCGAGCAGCAGGTATTCGCCCTGTCATGATTACTGGAGATCATCAGTTAACAGCGCAGGCGATCGCTGAAGACTTAGGTATTGCCAAAGCAGGCGATTTATGCCTCACCGGACAGCAACTAGAAAAACTCAGCATGGCAGACTTGGAGATAGAGGTTGATCGGGTGAGCGTCTATGCTCGTGTCTCACCAGAGCATAAGCTGCGGATCGTCCAAGCACTGCAACATCGCAACAATGTAGTGGCAATGACAGGAGACGGAGTTAATGATGCTCCAGCATTAAAACAGGCAGATATTGGCGTCGCAATGGGAATCACAGGTACAGATGTCAGTAAAGAAGCCAGTGATATGGTGCTATTAGATGACAACTTCACCACAATCGTATCAGCTGTAGAGGAAGGGCGTGTTGTTTACATCAACATTCGCCGCTTTATCCGTTACATTTTAGGCAGTAACATTGGAGAGGTGCTAACTATTGCTGCTGCACCCTTACTAGGATTAGGTGGTGTGCCGATGTCACCCTTACAAATTCTTTGGATGAACCTAGTAACAGATGGTGTTCCTGCCTTAGCTTTAGCAGTTGAACCAGGTAGACCGATTGTCATGCAGCAGCCACCCAAAGACCCCAAAGAAAATATATTTGCTAGAGGCTTGGGAGCTTATATGATTCGGATCGGCTGTGTTCTAGCGGTAGTCACGATCTTTATGATGACGTGGGCATACAACTTTACTCAGGAGAACACCCTAGGCGGAACACTTGACCCAGATCGTTGGAAGACAATGGTGTTCACTACCCTCTGTCTAGCTCAAATGGGACATGCACTTGCTATTCGTTCCAACACTCGCTTATTCATTCAGGTCAATCCTTTCTCGAATCCCTTTATCCTTGCTTCTGTCGTTTTAACCAGTATCTTGCAACTGTTGCTGATTTATCTCGAACCACTCCGAAACTTCTTCGGCACTCACTATATTACCTTCCAAGAGTTAATGGTTTGTATTGGCTTCAGTGCTATTATCTTTATATGGATTGAGGTCGAGAAGCTATTTATCCGTTGGTTTTTCCGTCGGCAAAAAGGCTAGCGATTAGCTGGTCGAAGATATGAGCAACTAATTAATCTGGCGATCGCCTTAGATACCCAAAAACGACAGGAAGTCGAAGCGCAGAAAGTTAGAATCATAAATAAAGCAGGTGGTCGTAAGATAAAGTTATCGGCTGAAGAGCAAATTCTGTGAACAGCGATCGCGAACCACCACTAATTCTTTTTAGAATGAAATAGCCAACATGGGGGACAAGGAAAACAGATGGATAGGGAAGATGGAAAGAACAACCACTAACCACTAACCACTAACCACTAACCACTAACAAAAATTCATTTTGTCGGTGGTTCAGAGTTTTCAATAGTGAGTCTCTTAATATGCTGATCTAAATTTTGCAACAAGTTATTGAGGGCATTAAAAGTATCTAATTGACTAGAGTTAACATTGCGGTTAACTAAAATTCTCTCTTGTAATTCATGCAATTTATAGCTGAGTTGTTGAGATATACTCAAAGCATCACGACTAAGACGGGTTAAGTGTTGTTGTTGATAAAACTTTAATGCTGCTCCTCGCAGTACCTGAAGCGTAGCCTCTTCACCGTACATACCTGGCATAACTCGCAAACGCAATAATAAACGGTCTTGTTGATATAGACATTCTCTTTCGATTTGTTTGGGTTCTGCAAGTGTGATTACAGGGAGAGAACCAAATCTTTTTAACTCATTCATCACTCCCTGAAAGACCGATAGAGGTACTTTCTCTAATACAGATTGCAAAACTCCATTTTCACTCCACAGAATTCTGCCTGTGTAAGGTAGTCTTTCTAAATACAACCGACCAATTCCCCCTGCTAAAACCCTACCTAATAATTCTTCTAATAATTTTTTTGGTGGTAAAGTTAACAGTATTTCTACAGGAGAGAATTCTTCTCCTATTGGGACTGATAAAATCGGCAAGTTACCCGTGTTTCCAACATGAGAATTCCCTTGTTCTGTTTGTTTTGTTTCTGTTGTGTTGGGATTTGTAATGACTACAGGATGGGACTGAAGAGTTTTTTTACTGAGACTATTTGGATCTGGGTTAGGCACAGAATCTAATTGCAGGAGAGTATTTTCAGTTTGAGTCGAGTTTGAATTCGTTGGTGGTTGGGGAGTGGGTGTTGATTCCTGTTCAGACTGTTCTTGAGTTGCTGAGTGAGATGTATTTTTGTAATTTAGGTAAGATGAAAGTATTTTGCGGTGAATATCGCCTGTAATCGTTTCAGGTACTAATGTACAGTTGATGTAAGACAAGATGCGATCAACGTAATCCAATGCTGCACTATCTTCTTGATTGACCATACCTAACAACAAGCTGTTATCTTTCATTTTCAATGGCACAACTTGATGGTAGAGGCAAGCTTCAAAGGATAGAAAACTCTCGATCAGCTGGAATACTTGCTCGCGTTCTATTCCTTGCTTCCAGAGGATTTCTGTGTCGGATGGCACTTCTTGTTGCTCAGTAAATTCCGTATCGATTGATTTGCCTTTTGAAGACAACATAGGCTTAGATTGCTTGATATTTCTATATCTTATTCTGCCCAGAAACTTTTTGGCAGTAAACAAATCATGATACCTAGATAAATAAAAGTTAAATTAGCTACAACTGAACTAAAGCTTAATCTCGATTAAATATCAGGAACATTTAACAGTAAATGGCTAGCAGTTGGTAGTCGTTTCTTGCTTGTCGTTGGGAGTCACTAACTCTACAGTTGTGTAGTGGTGGGGAAACTCCCGATTGTGCAATTACAGACCAACAATGCTGCATACCCTACTCTTCACTTCTCAAAGTCTGAGATGTCAAGTAGACTTTAGTCCATTCACCCATTGCTTGATGGCTTTTGATTTTTAATTTTTTCGCGATCTCTTCTATAGTATTTCCTGCTCGTCGTAATTCTAGAACCTTTCGCTGAGTCGGGGTCAATTTTTCATGTAATTGTTGAAGTTGGTTTGGTGTCAGTCCCAGATTATGCTCTTTTAATGATGTTTGTAGCCAAGATTCGACTAGTTCTGGTTTGTCTTTGAGAGCAAATACACGTACGGCGTGGTAGCTAATTTTTTCTCGCAGCCGATAAATTACATTGATTGGCTTACCTAATTGCTTGGCGATCGCATCTTGGGATTGACCTTGTAAGTATAGCCGTAACCAATCTACTGCTTCTTGCCCAAGATTTTCTAGTAAGTAATCTTCAAATTCGTTTTTGACTGATTTTCGTAGTGTTTGCTGTTCTTCTTGCTCTTGTACTTCTTGATATTCTGCGATCGCTAGGGTGTCTACTAAGTTTACCCGATTATCGCTGTCGTCGGTGAGGATCTCTTCTGAGACTAGTCTCACCATATCGCCACCAGGTACTTGGGTTAAGCCACCGCGCTGGGTACGACGTAAATAATTTACAAATCTATAAACTAGCAGAGGTTGATTACGTACTGGTCGCAGGCAATATTCTTCTACACTGGCAAATAGCAGAGCGCTCCGTAAGCGCTGATCGGTCGTAAATTCCGAGATAAAAGCCATTTGCTGTTGCATGTATTTATCGCTTTGTAGCAGTTCTTGAATGACTTCTTGTAAGACATCCAAAACTGAGCGTTGGCGATCGCGACTTAGAGCCACCCATGTCTGAATTCTATTTCGTAATGTCACCAAACTTCCCAAGCGAGTCAGTAAATTCTTATAAGCAACTTCTCGCCCTTTACCCAAATAACGCTGATGTAAAATCTTCCAGCGATATTCCATCGCTTGCTTAAGAATATCTGATTGTTCTGGATCTTCAAATCGCTGTTGATTGATGCCTAATAGCCAGCGAACAATGCTTTCTTTACTAGATGTGGGTTGTTCTGGACACTCAACTTCCAGCCGCTTGTGCCAGAATTGTGCTACCTTATCCGCTTCAGAAGCCATAGCGAGATTGCGCTCCCCGAAACCCTGTTTTAAAGTTTGCTGCATCACAACCTCCATTTTTTACCTCACTCAACTTTTTGACTGGTAGTTGCTCCCAATAGCATGATGTTCTGATTGAACATCTAAGTGGTTCTACTCTTATTACGTTTTTCCTCACTGGTTTTATGCAGTTACTTGTGCTTTGTCATCATATTTTCATTTTCATCTTCTCGGAAATCGTAGTATCTGAGCAATTTCCCTAATCACTCAAATCTTTAATTTTTGTAAACTAAACTTATTTCTCAACTCAAATATCATGCTGATAAACATCTATAAAAGACTGAAATTTAGCCTTCTGTACCATTGACAACCATATTTGTCTAATCCCTAGACGTCGTTTTTGCTCAATTAGTTTCACTCCTGTGGAGTATACTCTAGTATTTTTAAGGTATTAGAAATTTTACTTTATCGAAAAACTACAAAACATGTATTTTTAGCAAGCCCTATTTAGCTTAAACAGCAAGAAGCTTGACGTCTTAAGCTGTTCAGCATTTAAATTGATGTTGCTATCTAAGGCAGTAAAGGCCTTCAGTTTATAAAAATTTTGAATTTTTGTAGCGGTATATATTATGCATTAAGTAAGTCGGCACAAATAAAGCTAACTAGTACAGTGCGGCGTTTTTAAAACGCAATTCCTCTCATCACTAATGGTGAGAGGAATTGCGGAATGTGGGATTTAAAGATTACTACGTCTGGATATTATGGGATTTTCCACTGCGAGTCTATACTCCTCGACTTCTTCTGTATAGCCAATTGGTAGAACAGCTTCCACGTTTTCGTGAGGACGAGGGATAATGACCCAGGTTTCCAGGACACCGCCGTAAACGTTCTCTACTGCTTCTATACCAGCAGCCATCGCAGTTTTTACTTCTTGAATATCGCCTCGCACATTCACAGTAAAGCGAGCACTACCAGCTCTTAGATAACCTACGAGGGTGACTCGACCTGCTTTCACCATCGCATCTGCCGCAGCTAATACGGCAGGAAAACCCTTAGTTTCAATTGATCCAACTGCCTGTAGTGGCATTGGTTGTCTCCTATATCAGTAAAAGTATGTGGCGCTACCAGCTAATTGTACGAAGATTCATACATGTTTTATAGAGTTAAATCTATCATCTTTATTATTCTGAGGAATAAGTAAACTGGATAATTTGGGAACTTATTCAGAAAATACGAAATGGCTCTGATTTTTGAGTGAAATGTATGGGTAGAACAGATTCTACATTCTCTGGTGGGTTGGGAACAATATAATGGGTAATCAGCTGTCCGCCATCACCTTGAGCCTGGTTGCAGGCTTCTATACCTGCTGCAACTGCTCTTTTTACTTCAGCAATCTGTCCTCGCACCGCGACTAAAAAACGAGCGCTTTCTGCTAAACCATAGTATACGAGGGTAACTTCAGCAGTTTTGACCATTGCGTCTGCTGCTGCTAATACAGGGGGAAAACCTAAAGTTTCGATCACTCCAACCGCTAATGGCATGGCTCGACTCTCCAAAAGTGTGGGCAGATGTGATATTCATTCTACGATGTAGCGGGGATTGGGGATCGGGTATAGTTGACAACCACTAACCACTAGCAACTAACAACTATTATTTATGATATGTTTAAGAGTTGTTATAATTTGACATGAATTTGGAGGTGGAGATGATTCAGTCTGAGTCCCAATCAGGGATTGATATTGATGCAATTAGGCAACTTACAGAATCTACCTCCATTACTCTGGCTGAAAGTATCAAACAGATAGCGATCGCCACTCCCTTAAGTTCCCAAGAAATCCTCACAACTTATGTGTACAGTGGTACTGCTGGGACGCCGTTGCTATTAATTCACGGCTTCGATAGTTCTGTGTTGGAATATCGCCGTTTATTCCCATTATTGGCAGAAAAACATCACACTTGGGCAGTAGATTTGTTAGGTTTTGGGTTTACAGATCGACCCGCAGGAATAAAGTTTGGTACAACAGAAATCAAAACCCATCTTTATCATTTCTGGAAAACCTTAATTGACCAACCGATAATTTTAGTTGGTGCTTCTATGGGTGGTGCGGCGGCGATTGACTTTACACTCACCTATCCAGAAATAGTCAAAAAATTAGTGTTAATTGATAGTGCTGGTTTGATAAGTAGTTCACCGTTAGCTAAATATATGTTTCCGCCGTTAGATTATTTAGCAGCTCAATTTTTGCGTAGTCCTAAAGTACGTCGAAGTATTAGTCGTGCTGCATATAAAAATAAAACCCTTGCTACCATAGATGCTCAGTTGTGTGCAGCTTTACATTTAGAATGTCCCAATTGGCAACAAGCTTTAATTGCTTTTACCAAAAGTGGTGGTTACACTGCTTTTAGATTTAAAAAATTGGGAGAGATTCAGCACCCAACACTAATTTTATGGGGTGATTCTGATCGAATTTTAGGTACTAAAGATGCTCAAAGATTCAACAGGGTAATTCCTAATAGTAAGTTAATTTGGATTCAAAATTGTGGTCATATCCCTCATTTAGAGCAACCGCAAGTTACAGCACAGCATATTTTAGAATTTAGTGGCTGCGACATTGGATAGGAAGATTTGCGATCGCACTTCCGCAGAATAATTTTAAAGATAAATTATGAATTAATTTTATAAAAATTTGATTTCTGACCCTATTGAGATTTTTGTTTCTTCTTGAAATTTGCGGTTTTTCCAAGAATTGATAAATCCGCTTTCTTGTACCCTGCTTGGAATTATCGGTCAAGAACTGGGAAAGAGTGTAGAAATCTTAGTAAAAATTTTAGTTCTTCGGCGCTTTTTTAGCCTTATAGTCTTAATACTTCAATCAGGTACTGCTTGGAGATGATGCTTTCTAAAGGTCTATTTGATTCTTATCCAGCCCTTCTGGTGAATCAATTTTGAGGCTAATAGCATAAGTCGGTTCAAACCGACTGTTTAATGGGAACTTAGTTAGTTTTAACGGACTGAAACTATGCAGCCCTGAACTTTAGTTCAGAGCGGTTTATACCTAGAATGAAATAGCCCTGAATACTAAGTACCGGATTACCAATACCTATTATACTTCTGCTAATACCAATTCTTTATGAAGATGCATAAGAAGAACCCCACCGCCTGCGGCACGTCCCCGACCTCGCGCTTAGGTTGGGAGGAGTCAAAATAATGTGCAGCTTCATATGAAATTGGTATAAGGAGTTTTTGATGAGCCGTTTTAATCAAGTTTTGCTTATTAGTGCAATTAGTATGTTGACCTTGGTCGGATGCAATAATGGTGAACAATCCACCACACAGACATCACCCACAGGAACTTCTACACCCGCAAGTGCTACATCACAGAAAACAGCTACTACTACTGTCAAAGACGACAAATTTAAAAGTTTGTTAGCAGTTGTCTCCAATACCCAAACAGCCGTTAAGGCTGGGGATTTTACTAAAGCTAAACAAGAGTTTGGCAAATTTGAAGATTATTGGTCAAAGGTTGAAGATGGAGTGAAAAAGAAATCTGCCAAAACCTACAATACAATCGAAGATGAGGCAGATAAAATTGAAGGAGATTTGAAAGCCTCTGCACCAAATAAAGATAAAGTGATAGCAGCGTTACAATCTCTGAATACAAATATTAATAGTGTTGCTAAACCTTAAGAGTAAAATCTTTAGCTTCAACTGCGATCAGCCCACATCTATCTGAACTGAAAGATAGTGTGCGATCGCGGGACAAAAATGTGAGTAATAAGCTAGACTACCTTACCTGGATTTCTCACAAGTGAGAAATGAGCGTGAGTGTGGGGGGTGTGGGGAGTGTGGGGAGAAAGAGGAGGAATTGAGAATGGGCACATCAATGAGCGCAAAGTGCCTCCCACACCTCCCACACCTCCCACACTCCCCACCCGAACCACACAATGAGTGAGAAATTCGGGCTTAGTGCGTGTCTCATAGCAAAAAAGCTCATGAACCAAAGAGGACTCTATGAAATTACTACCATTAAACAAACTAGGTGCTAGAGAAACCAATGGTGTTGTTGATTTTGGTATATTTCTTCCTTGGGTGTCTCAAAAGGATGGGAATCAGTTATGGGTTAAAGTAATCCATGAAAAAGACCAATTTCTCCAAGATGTCCAGACTCTAGATTTTGAACTTGAGTATTCTATAGATTCAGAATATGGAGATTATTGGTCAACTCAAATAAATATCAAGACTCAACCCAAATCTCATCCTAAATCTGCATGGGGAGAACCAGGTAGATATGTTTATCGCTATTTTCTTAAAAAACCAAATCAGGAAGAAATTGATTGGATTATTGACCCATTTGCTAGAGAATTTAGTGTAGGTAAATTATCTGCTTTCACATTAGGTTATCAACAATATGAGTGGAGCGAAAACGAGAAAAATTGGAAAACTCCAGATTTAAAAGATATTGTGCTGTACGAATTGATGATTAGTGAATTCGGTGGTGATATCGATCTGACAATTGAGCGACTCAACTATCTAGCAGATTTGGGAGTTAACTGTCTAGAAATTATGCCTTTATCTAATGTAGGTATGACAGTAGATTGGGGCTTTTTACCAATTGGTTACTTTGGTGTAGATGAACGATTTGGTAAAAGAAGAGATTTGCAAAAGTTGATTGATGCTGCACATCAGCAGAACATTGCTGTAATTGTAGATGCTGTTTATGGTCATACCAGCGATAGTTTTACATACTCTTATCTTTACAGAAAGCTAGGGTATCGTGAAAATCCTTTTATGGGTTCATTTGCTAAAGATTATTTTGGGGAAAGCACAGATTTTAATCGCAAGTTTACTCAAGATTTTTTCTATACAGTTAATTATCACTGGTTAGAAGTTTATCATGTAGACGGTTTTCGTTATGATTGCGTACCAAATTACTGGGACGGTTCTATAGGAGTTGGTTACGCTAACTTAGTTTTTAATACATACAAAATAATCAAACAAAAGCAAACATCTGACGATTATTGGCAGAGATTTTTTAATAATGGCACTAATAATTTAATTCAGTGTGCTGAACAATTAGAGGGGCCAAAAGAAATTCTTGCACAAACTTATACCAACTCTACTTGGCAGAATGAAACTTTGGGTGCTGCTAAGAGTGTAGCTTCTGGAAATTATCGTGATTTAGCTACTCTTGGCTTTAAATTTGGTTTGGATGGTTATCCAACAGAGGTTATACAAAACGGTGATAAAATTGCCAAAACAGCGCTGCAATATATAGAAAATCACGACCACTCTCGCTTTGTGTGTAACTTTGGCACGATCGCCCGCGATAATGATCTACTACAAGAAGGGAATCGTGACTTGTGGTACAAAGTCCAGCCTTACCTAATTGGGATGTTCACAGCCAAGGGTATTCCCATGCTGTGGCAAGGTCAAGAGTTTGGTGAAAATTATTACTTACCAGAACAAGGTTTTGGCAGAGTGATGTTACTACGACCTGTGCGCTGGGATTATTTTTATGATCCCATTGGCAAAAGCATCATTTCTTTAGTCAGAAAACTGATTCAACTGCGACGCCAGCGATCGCAATTTACCACAGGCGAACATTTCTTCTATGAGCATTATGAGCGTTATCAATCGAAAAATGTTTTGATGTTCTCTCGTAAATCTGCCAATAATTTTAGCTTAGTTGCACTTAATTTTGGTAATAGTGATCAAACTGTACCCTTCTGGTTCCCGATAGCTGGCGATTATTTAGAAGAACTTCACGGACAAAATAATTTAATTGGTATTCCTGATTTGTCAGAATATTGGGTAAATATTCCTAGCAACTATGGAAGGATTTGGACGGTGACAACCAGTACCTAAAGAAATAATGACTACGCAATTTGCCTAGCCATTAACTGGGCAAATAAACCTTCAACAGCAGCTAGGGACTGAAAAGTTCCGTGTTGTACAACG
This sequence comes from Nostochopsis sp., assembly GCA_051172755.1. Lineage (GTDB taxonomy): Bacteria > Cyanobacteriota > Cyanobacteriia > Cyanobacteriales > Nostocaceae > Pelatocladus. Next base: position 489,609 of record JBMNDX010000004.1, read on the forward strand.
CGGCCTGCTTGTAGTACATAGATGTGATCAGCATTACGGATAGTACTAAGTCGGTGAGCGATCGCGATTCTGGTAACTTGTAATTGATCTAGACTTTCACTGACAATCGCCTGAGTTCTATTGTCGAGGGCGCTGGTAGCCTCATCGAATAACAAAATCCGGGGTTTTAATGCCAAAGCACGAGCAATCAACAATCGCTGCTGTTGTCCTCCAGAAAGATTACCACCTCTTTCGCTAACCACAGTATGCATTTGCATTGGCATGGTAGTGATATCGTCAGCTAACCCTGACATCCGTGCCGCTTCCCAGGCTTCGTCCAGTGTGATCTGAGCGCCACCGGCAATATTCTCGAAAATGGAAGCTGAATTGAGCTGACCATTTTGTAAAACAACACCCAATTGTCGGCGGACTGCATCCACATCCAATCCAGACAAGTCTTGACCATCATAGTAAATACTACCTGCTTGTGGAGTCTCAAATCCTAGTAGTAATCGCAATATAGTAGATTTCCCACTACCAGAACCGCCTACTAAAGCAATAAATTCTCCTGGTTCCGCAGATATGCATACATTATCCAGAGTCACCGGACCATCACTGCGATAACAAAAGGTCACATGCTCTATAGTAATTTTACCGATGAGCTTACCAGGATCGGCTTTGGAGAGATCCACTTCTGGGATGGTTGCTAAAATTGGCTGTGTGCGTTGCCATTGGGGGATAACTTGCAAAATGTCTGTAACTGTATCGCTCAGGTTTGTCGTACCCCTGGTAAAGTTGCTAAAAGCTGCGTTGAAAGCAAGGAAAGTGCCAAGAGTAATTTCTATACCTCCTGAAGTTTGACCATCTTCCAGTAGCTTGATAGTAAACCAAAACAGTACTCCATTCGTCAATATAGGCATTACTGTATTGAACAGTGCCACAACATCTTCTATTCGTTGCGTGCTAAACTCCAACTTAATTTGGTGAGTGTAGTTTTTACTCCAAGCAGCGAAAGCACGTTCTTGTGCGCCAGCAATATGCAGTTTAGAAATGCCATTGATTAATTGTACTGTCTGCCCAAAAATCCTTCCCCGCACTTCTAACAAAGGATGCACTTTGGACAACAACAGCATACCAGAGATTGTAGTAATGGCGATCGCGACTATAGCAGCCCAAACAGCAATCAAGGCTAATTTGTAGTTGTAATAAAATAACTGCCCTAAGTAAAACAGTGCAAATAGACTGGTAATAAAGTTAATTAGGGTTCTACCACTGATTTGGCGACGGATTGTACTCACCGATGAGATTCGGGAGAGCAGATCACCTGTGGTATACTGACGAAAAAAGGATACTGGTAAACAGAGCAGCCGATCCCATACCCCCGCTTGAGTAGAAGCATCCCCAGCCGATTCCATCCGCAGCAGAGCAAACCCCTGAGCAAGTTGAAATAGAGCAGTAGCTAAAGCTGCAACCAGCAATCCTAATCCGATTTGTAGCAATAAGCCCTGGTCGCTATCGGGAATGGCGTTATCTATGATAATTGAGGTGGCATAGGGCGTAAGCATTCCCAAAAGTGTGACGACAATGCCAGTAAATAAAATTACCAGTAAATCCTGTCCATGTCCTTTAAGTGTAAACCGGGCAATATCAACAGCTTGCAGTGCTTTATCCGGTAAAGACCGATAAAACATATAGGCGACAGGAGCCAGTGTTGCTGCTATATGCTCATCCACCCTCACGCGGGTATGCTCAACTGGATCAAAAATTTCATAACGAGTTGTACTAATTGGTAGTAGAGCAACTGGTCGGTTATCCTGCTGGGTATAGGCTACTAGAGGGCCAGAATCTTTCTCCCACCAATGATCACGTAACAGCACCCGCCGCATCCGGATACGTGAAGCCCTGACTATTGCTTCTAAAGGTTCCTTAACCCGCTTCAGGTTCTCTGAACGAGATGGGGGGCGAATTTTCACACCCATAGCCCTACCTACCGCACCCGCAGCAATTAGCAAAGGAGTACCTTCATGGAAAAAATCCCCGTCTTGGGGACTCAAAGTTGATGCTAGTTCTCCTATAGCCTCTGCTGTGAGTTGACGATTTAGGCGCTGGCGATCGCGCAGCCGGATGATTTCTGTCTGCGCTTCTTGTTCGTCTAACAACTCAACACATTGTAAAATTTGAGTATGTAGCTGGGATAAACTAGCGAGAAGGGAATTTGAATTTTGGAATGCGTTAGTGGTAATTTCAGTTGTGAGTTGAACTCCCTCCACAGCTTCTAACCACATTTTGTCATTCAGGGGAAAAGTAGCGCTGGTGTTGGAGAGAGTTAGTTTCTCAAACCCTAGAAAGCGGACAGTCCCTTGTTGAAGCTGTACCCAACAAGTTACACCTGCTTTTGGCTGGAAAGTTTGACCGTTAGTCAGAGAAAATCGTGCTTGTCCCTCGGTTTTCACCTGAATTGTAGGCATGGTAATCTCGGAAACTACACTCCCAAGTTGTAATAACCAAGTTTCAATCCAAGCGATCGCTCTGATATCTATACTAGTTACTAACTCCTGAAAACATTCTGGATGCAGATCTAGTAATTCAGTCTCTCCAATTGGTACTGCTAAAATCTGACGGTGCTGATGAGTAGTGCCGAAAAGTGCCTCACCTTGACTAATACTGCATAGATAACGGCGAGTTCCTTCTATGATACCATTTTTCACTGTAACGGCAAACAAAGCCATAGAACCAGACTGAACCACCCAAACCCGCGAAGGGTCATCCAGTAGAATCGGTTCATTGCCATTAACTATGTAAAGTTGCCCGTGTATTAGCATTCTACCTTTTTTTCAACCCTTCAGTAGGAATTAATTAAGCGCGAATATGCACCGTCAACTTGCCACAATTGTTGATGAGTCCCTTGCTGTACTACCTTTCCGCGTTCTAAGACGATGATTTGGTCACAGTCGCGGATAGTGCTTAATCGGTGAGCGACGATGATGCAGGTGCAACCCCGGTGGCGGAGATTGTGGTCAATGATTTTTTCGGTTTCTGCATCTAAGGCGCTGGTGGCTTCATCCATAATGAGTATTGAAGGGTTATTCACTAAAGCACGAGCAATTTCTAGGCGTTGTCGCTGACCACCACTTAAGTTAGCAGCATCTTCTATCAGTTCAGCATCAAATCCTCCAGACATCGAGAGAATTACATCAGCGATCGCTGCATCTTGGCAAGCTCGCATCAGGTTTTTGTCTGGTACAGTGGTATCCCAGAGGGTCAAATTATCTCTAACAGTACCACCGAACAGTAAAATTTCTTGCTCTACCATAGCAAGGGAGTTAGTCAGCAGTTGCTGAGGAATCTGTTCTCTGGGTTTACTATCAAAGTAAATTTCTCCTGTCCAAGGTTGATAAAGTCCACTCACAAGTTTGGCAATAGTAGACTTACCCGAACCACTTGCACCTACTAAAGCTACTCGCTGTCCTGGTTTAATTGAGAGGTTAAAATTCTCAATTAGGGGCAATTCCAGCCGACTATAGCCAAATGTAACATTCCGCAACTCCACATACCCCTGTAACTTAGGAAGAATATAGGCGGATGAGGAAGATATTGCTCCCCTGCTCCCTTGCTCGGTTAAGGATTTTTCGCTTCGATTTCGGGAATGTAAAGACGCCCCATTTCGGGAATGTAGAGACGTGCCATTTTGGGAATGTAGAGACGCCCCATTTTGGGAATGTAGAGACGCCCCATTTTGGGAATGTAAAGACGCGCCATTTTGGGAATGTAAAGACGCCCCATTTCGGGAATGTAAAGACGCCCCATTTTGGGAATGTAGAGACGCCCCATTTTGGGAATGTAGAGACGCGATATATCGCGTCTCTACATTCCCAATCGGGTTATCTAA
>JBMNDX010000005.1:0-478345 GCA_051172755.1 Nostochopsis sp.
TTTTCCAAAAAAATTTTATTCATATTTTTAAGAGCTAAAAGCTGCTTGCAATAACGACTTTAAGCAACAATGGTTTAAGCTATGTTGACTTTAAGGAAAGATTGTTGTGACTTTTCAGTCTGTAATACAGGTTTTGCACAAGTTTTGGGGCGAGTATCTTTCAGAGAGATCTGGCGGTCAACGCGGATGTTTGATCGCTCAACCATATGACATAGAGAAGGGCGCAGGAACCAAAAACCCCCATACATTTTTAAGAGCATTAGGGCCAGAACCTTGGGCTGTAGCTTACGTTGAACCTTGTCGTCGTCCTACTGATGGGCGATATGGCGAAAATCCAAATCGATTTCAACACTATTACCAGTACCAAGTGCTGATTAAACCTTCCTCTGATAACATTCAAGAAATTTATCTAAATTCTTTAAGCGCTTTGGGTATTCGCCCGGAAGATCATGATATTAGATTTGTGGAAGATAATTGGGAGGATGCAACCGTAGGTGCTTGGGGTACTGGCTGGGAAGTGTGGTTAGATGGGATGGAAATTACCCAGTTTACCTACTTCCAACAATGTGGGGGAATCGACTGTCGTCCAGTCTCGATTGAGATTACTTATGGATTGGAACGTTTAGCGATGTATCTCCAAGGAGTGGAGGCTATGGTTAAAATCCACTGGACAGACGACATTACTTATGGTGATGTCCACCTCCAAGGCGAGATAGAACAGTGCGTTTATAACTTTGAAGCTTCTAATCCAGAAATGCTGCTGACTTTATTTAATATGTATGAGCAAGAGGCGCAGCAATTAACAGAGAAAGGATTGGTTTTACCCAGTTTGGATTATGTGATGAAGTGTTCGCACACATTTAATCTATTGGATGCAAGAGGTGTAATTTCAGTTACGGAACGGACTCGCTATATTGGCAGAATTCGACATTTGGCACGTAAGGTGGCACAACTATATGTGGAACAGCGAGAAAAGTTAGGTTTTCCACTGTTGAAAAAAGCAAATGTTTGAGTGGTATTTTTTTGCAAGGTGCTAGGTAACTATATAGTGGCAAGAGTATAGTAGATTTTAGAGGCGGTCATGGCAGTTTTCGAGGGAACTTTTACGCAGACAGAACCTTTGCGGTTTGCATTGGTAATTGGAAGATTCAATGATCTAGTTACCACCAAACTACTAGAGGGATGCCAAGATTGCTTGAAACGCCACGGCGTCGATGTTGATCCTCATGGTTCTCAAGTAGATTATGTTTGGGTTCCAGGGAGTTTTGAAGTCCCAGTAGTAGCCCGCCAACTTGCTCTTTCGGGACGCTACGACGCCATAATTTGTATGGGTGCTGTCATTAGAGGACAAACACCTCATTTTGATTATGTTTCCTCTGAAGTGGCAAAAGGTATTGCTGCTGCTTCCTTTCAAACTGGTGTACCAGTGGTTTTTGGTATTTTGACAACCGATACCATGCAGCAAGCCTTAGAACGAGCTGGTATCAAAAGTAATCATGGCTGGGATTATGCTATGTCAGCACTGGAAATGGGTAGTCTGATGCGTCAGTTGCGTTCTAACCTAGCTCAACCACACGCGGGTAATTCTCAATCCTTACCTGCTTCGCTCAAAAGTGCCAGTATAGGTGAATTTTCCACATCTGAGGGAGAGGTGGGATAACAGTCAATACCTTTCGGTTAAAGGGGAAAGGAAAACGATAAATTCAAATCTTTCCCCGATTCCCTTTCCTCAATTCCTATTTTTAAATGATTTAGCTCCTGAACTACTTGCTTATTCCGGAAAGTGACAGAAGAGGGATATGATCTGAAAATGCTGTATTTTATAAGCCATCTGAAAGTTTAAAATCGGAAGTCTTCAAGCATTGACTGATAGTTGCTACGACAGATTGAGAGAGTGTCGGCAAATCGTAGCCACCTTCTAACCCAAATAAAATTCGGCGAGTTATTCCCAAGCAATAGCTGGTAAACACACCATAGTCTTGGGGTTGCAGATTAATCATCGCTAGTGGATCAGCAGCATTAGCATCATAACCGGCACTAACTATTAATAAATCTGGTTGAAAGTCTGATACAAAGGGTACAACCTTTTTTTCAAAAATAGGCTGGTATACTCCAATATCGTTACCAGGTGGTATTGGTAAATTGAGGACATTGCGATGAAAACCTTTTTCTGTGGCTTTACCAGTACCTGGATAGCAGGGATATTGGTGCAGTGAACAATAAGCGATCTGGGGGTTAGTTTCCACAATTGCTTGGGTGCCATTACCATGATGCACATCCCAATCTAAGATAGCGACGCGGTTAATATCTGGTTTTTTCAGGGCATAGAAAGCAGCGATCGCAGCATTAGCAAATAAACAAAACCCCATACCATATTCTCTTTCAGCATGGTGTCCTGGTGGACGTGCCAACACAAAAGCGGGTTCGCTAGTTTCTTGTACGATATCTACTCCATCCAACCAAGCACTCACTGCCAGTAATGCTACATCATAACTACGGGGAGATACTGCTGTGTCTGTATCCAAGTAACCACTGCCATTAGAGGCTATTTCTTGGACTGTTTTAATATAATTTCGGCTGTGTGCTTCCTCCATTAGGGAGATTAAAGGACGATCTCCCACTGGTGTTGGCGATCGCCATTCAATTTGCGAAGCAAACGTTGCAGCTTTTAGAGCGGTGGTAATAGCACTTAAGCGTTCTGGTTTTTCAGGATGGAGATATCCGGTTTTGTGATCCAGAAATTCGTCCGAATAGATAATAGGCAACATAATCTAAGGAAAATGGTTCAATAAATCGGGATAAAATCCGGCGATGGGTTACTACAGAGTGTGGTATAATATAAAGTGTTTTTTGCCCAAACTAACTATTAACATCCATCAATCGCGATGTTTGCAACCTATCCATCCACTTTTCTAAATAAACTCGATTAAGTTCTTGTTCTTTTGGATCTTGAGTATCCGCAGGGTAAGGCATAAGTCCCAAAATAGTCGCGCTAGTAACACAGAACATCGATTTTTGGAAAGTCTCACAAATTTGTACTCGCAAATCATCTTCTCCGCGACGACTGTGGCGATAAATTTCATGTAGATATTCTGGGAGAAAGTGACGCATATCTTGCATTAATAATGTGGGAGGAATACCCGCACCGCCAATTGGTAACGGATCAGCATACAAAGCACCGTACTGAAATCTAGCTTGGTCTGGTGGAATCTGATATGCTTGGGCATTGTAGGAAACTGTGCCAGGGAAAGGTGTTCCTCTAAAGAAAACCGCTTCTACATAAGGAATTGCTGTATCTGCCAAGAAAGTTAAGCCAAGGCTAGAGGGAAGGATATCATAGACTTTATCTTTAATTTTGACAGAGTAGGTAATAGGCTTATTTGCAGCTTCTACTAAACCGAGTTTGATATGGTCTACAATTTGGGGAATTGATTTAATTTTGCCTTGATCATAGAGGTCTGATAAGCTGAGGAAAATATCAGCCATTACCCGCCAAAATTGACCTAAGCCACTGTAATAAGAAGTAACGCGCAACTGTTCAATTAAAAAATCGGGAAAAAGTTGATTAATTCCCATCATGATCTGATTATTTATAAACTTAGCTGCAATCACAGCTTTCGCTCTTTGTTGAAAATCCTTTGTGTCTAAATATTGATCTAGTCCACCGCCACCATGCCAAAACATTGCTTTCATGCAATACTCAGCATACTCAAAATTAATGCGATCATGCCACCAGTGACGCAGTAATTTCTGGAAAGTAATTTCGCCATTAAAATATTTGAAAAAAGGGAAAAAAACTAAAAATTGATTTTCGGCAATATAGATAAGATTTTTTGAGTAAGCATCTAAAACAACGCCGTAGCTTTTAAGAATACCAACTACTTCTAATACATTTTCTGGACTGTCTCGAAGTAATGCTTCGCCAGTTTGCAACTTTTTAATATATTCCGTTAATGGATGGTGAGCAGGGTTTTTTTTAGTAGTTACCATTGCAGTTGTCCTGAAGAAAGGGATTGAGGGAAAAGACATGAGGGAAAAGACATGGGGAACAAGGGAGACATGGGGGACAAAGAGGAAAAAGGAGAATTTATCCCAATCCCCAGTCCCTGATTCCCGATCCCTAATCTGCTATTCCTTGCACTGACACATCAGCAACAACACTTTGAGTATTGGCTATTGCTGTTGTTGTTGCTTCGCTCCAATGAGTTAACCAAGCAGGTTGGATACCTAGAATAACAATCAAGATGGCTAGAATCATCGCTGGAGTGCGATCGCTCCAATAAACTCGTGGTAGGTTTGTAACTTGTGCTGATAAGCGCCCAAAAAATGCTCGGTTGGTGAGAAGTAGAAAGTAAACCGCAGTTAATACTGTACCAATCATAGATAACAAAGTTTGCACCGGAAAAACTGCAAAACTGGCACGAAAAACGACGAATTCAGCAATAAATCCGACCATTCCTGGAATACCAGCGCTTGCCATGACCCCAAGCACTATCAAGCTGCCAATTACAGGCATACCTCGTTCTGGGTTCAACAGTCCCCGCAGCATATCTAGATCACGGCTACCTGCTTTTTTATACACAACTCCCACTAGTAAAAACAGTAGTGCAGAGATTAAACCGTGGCTAATCATTTGCATCACAGTTCCTAATATGCTTAATGGGGTAGCAGCAGCAGCAGCTAGCAGTATGTAACCCATGTGTCCAACGGAACTGTATGCCACCATCTTTTTCATGTCTTTTTGGGCGATCGCACAGGATGCGCCATAAAGAACGCTAATCACTGCCCAAGTTGCCAAAGCGGGAGCTAGATATTTCCAAGCATCTGGTAACAAGAACATGCCAAAGCGCAGTAAGCCGTAAGTTCCTAACTTCAACAATACCCCAGCCAACAGGACTGAAATTGGTGTGGAAGCTTCTACGTGAGCATCTGGCAACCAAGTATGAAAAGGAACCAAGGGAATCTTGATGCCAAAACCAACTAAAATTCCTGCCAACAGCAAAATTTGTGTTGCTAAAGGTAAGCCTTTGGTGTTTAAAGTTTCTAGAGCAAAGCTAGGTGAACCACTCAGCCACACTAAACCAAGGAAACTTGCCAAAATTAAAATGCCAGAGAAAGCGGTATAAATCAAAAATTTTGTCGCTGCATAACCGCGTCTTTGACCACCCCAAATGGCAATTAGTAGATAAAGTGGGATGAGTTCTAACTCGTAAAACAGGAAGAATAGTAGTAAATCCTGTGCAAGAAATGCTCCAGTGACGCCTGCACTCAACAGCAATAGTAAAGAGTAATAAAATCGCGGGCGTTGTATATCTTCGTCTGTACTATAAATGGCAATGCAAGTTAAAAGTCCATTCAACAGTAGCAAAGGCAAAGATAAGCCATCTATACCCAAGTGATAGTTCAGACCTAAAGCATCTATCCAAGGTAGGAATTCAGTAAATTGTTGACTAACGATGCTTGGGTTAAACTTAACTGCTAAGAGAACTATCCACGCAAAAGTCAAACTGACAAATACTAATGAGATACTACGGGATAGTTTTCCATTCATGCCAAAAGGCAAGAAACCAATTAAAGCTGCACCCAATAACGGCAGCAAAATTAAAGCACTGAGCATAGGGGAGTGTGGGGAGTGTGGGGAGTGTAAAGGATTACTACTAATCACTAACTACTAATTACCAACAACCAACAACCAATAACCAACAAAACTATTGACTAAAAAGGCAATTTCTCCAGCAAACCTAATGACCAGCTGATGAAGAAACCTAGTATGCTGATGCCGACAAGGATAGTGAGTAGATATCCTTGTGATTGCCCGGAGATGCTATATTTCAAGCTTTGTCCACCGAAAATTGCTGCAAATCCTACCAAATTAACTAGTCCGTCTACTATGTAGCGATCGCTCCAAGCGGAAATTTTAGAAAGTAGGGCTACTGCACCAACTACTGTGAATTTATAAATCCGGTCGATGTAAAAGTCATATCCCAGCAAATCTTGGACAAATCTCCAAGCTAATATTCTCGAACGTGACCAGGCTTTGTGGAGATACATCGTTGAGCCAATACCTACTCCTAAGAGGGTAGAAAATACGAGCATTCCCACTACATACCAACTGATACTTTCCCAGGTTGGTAGAAGATACCACTGCTGCAACATCACGGGTAATAATAGGGTCATGATTGTCAGAGTTACCATTGGAAATGCCATTGGCCAAGGTGCTTCGGGGGCGCGACGGGTTTTTTGTTGTGGTTCTCCCCAAAATACTAACCGGAACACTCGTGTTAAATTTAATGCCGTCAAGCCATTCACAAGTACTAATACCCAAAGTACCCAAGGGGTGATGATTGCCAAGCCGTCAGCCCAAGACAACATAGCCCAGAAGCTTCCCAAGGGTAACAAACTTACCATCCCAGCAGAAGCAACTACAAAGGCGGTGGTAGTTGCTGGCATTCGCGACCATAAGCCACCCATTTCGGTTAAATCCTGACTGCTAGTAGTATAAATTACCGAACCAGTACTCATGAATAACAATGCTTTGGCGATCGCATGGGTAAACAGCAAAATCAGAGCCACGCCTCCTTGCTGCAAGCCTACTGCCAAGAATACCAAGCCCATGTATGCACTGGTGGAGTGAGATAGCGCCCGTTTAATATCAGTTTGGGCGATCGATACCAAAGACGCACCAACTGCCGTTATTGTACCAATAATGATCAGAGTGTTGAGAGCAAATGGTGATAAAGCTAAGATGGGCTGCAATTTATACAATACATAGGCACCACCAGCTACCACCATTGAATTCCGCATCACCGAAGCTGGATTAGGCCCTTCCATTGCTTCATCTAACCACAAGTGGAGTGGAAATTGAGCGCATTTACCAGCAGGACCGGCAATCAATGCCAATCCTAATAAACTTGAAGTTAAAGGGCTAAGTTGTGCTGTTTGCGCCCACTCATATAAATCAGAAAAATTCAAACTACCTGCTTTTGTTGCTAGTGTGACTACTCCCATCAGCAGCAACAAGTCTCCTACCCGTTTGGTTAAAAACGCATCTCGTGCTGCTGTAACCACCAGTGGTTGAGCATACCAAAATCCTACAAGCAAGTAGGTAGAAAGAGTCAGCATTTCTAGCAATGCATAGCTGAGAAACAAGGAATCACTTACTGCTAAACCGCTTAGAGCTGCTTCAAAAAAGCCCATTAAGGCAAAAAACCGAGCCAATGACCAGTCTTTTTCCATGTAACCCAAAGCGTAAATTTGCGCTAGTAAGCTTAATCCTGCTATTAAAAATGTTGCTCCAACACTGATTGGTGAGATTTCTAAAACAAGAGATATGTTTAAATCCGCAGCACTAAACCAGGTAATGACAAAATTTTCTGGTTCTCCATTCCAAATATCCTTGAATACAATCAGGCTATGGATAAAAGCCAAAAAAGTTGTCAATAAATTAAAATAAGCTGCTGGTCTTGGGCCAGTACGGCGAATTATTCCCATTGCCCAAGGCAATGTCACAATTGCTCCTAATAAGCTATAAAATGGTATCCACCAAGTTGTTGAGAACAAAAACTCATTCATTTAAATTTTCCTTGATGTCTCAGCTTGTAATTCTTCGCCTTGCTAAAAGAAATGAATTAATTAGGCTCTATGATTACAAAGATTTAAATTTCATTGAAACAGCATTATTTTACTTTTGCTGATTGCTCAATAAGAAAGAAAGAGTAATATTTCCTATAAACTTTTCCTCATTTAAATCTATGCTAACCTCCATCTACATCAGCCGAAATTTCTATAGTGAAAAGAACTATTTATCTCAATTATAATAAAAGATTATACATTTTTTATTACTATTTTGATCCAAACACCAAAAATCGAGGAAAGACACCAATACTACTTTGTAGCTTGCTTGTCGTTCCCCTTACAAACAGGATTTACGTTTTTATGAACTCGTTTCAGTAAATATAATAAAGAAATTATAAAACAGAAGTAGCTACTCTAGGAATCCGTGAAGATTGGTTGAGAATAATACACATATAAAAAATTGTTAAGTTTTTTTAAACTATTTTATTATAAACTATTATACTAATTTATATTGTCAGGGGAGCCAAGCTTTCTTATGCTTAATTTGAGAACAGTTATTTAGCTCAAGATGAGCATCCCCGTCAGAATTTTCAATAAAAGAGTACTAATTGCATTAATTGTGTAGGAGTCCTGCGATGCCTATTGCGGTTGGAATGATTGAAACAAAGGGTTTTCCGGCAGTGGTTGAAGCTGCTGATGCGATGGTGAAAGCCGCTCGTGTCACATTGGTAGGTTATGAAAAAATCGGTAGTGCTAGGGTGACAGTGATTGTGCGGGGAGATGTTTCGGAAGTGCAAGCTTCAGTGGCTGCTGGAGTTGAAGCAGCTAGAAGAGTCAACGGTGGTGAAGTGGTTTCCACCCACATCATTGCTCGCCCCCACGAGAACCTAGAGTATGTTCTACCAATTCGTTACACCGAAGCTGTGGAGCAGTTCCGCACTTAACAATTTTGGATTTGTGATTTTGGATTTTTGTATTGACTCCGCAAGCAAACGCAGAAGGGGTTATAGATTCAGAGAGATTTGGCTTTAGATTTACCAAACCCTAATGCAAAATCTCAAATCTCAAATCTCAAATCTCAAATCTCAAATCTCAAATCTCAAATCTCAAATCTCAAATCTCAAATCTCAAATCTCAAATCTCAAATCTCAAATCTCAAATCTCAAAATTCTTGTGAATTTGCTTGTTTTTGTTTTGTTGGAAGCTTCTTAAGGATTGAAAAAAGTATGTCAATTGCAGTAGGAATGGTAGAAACGCTTGGCTTCCCGGCAGTAGTGGAAGCAGCAGATGCTATGGTAAAAGCTGCTCGTGTTACCTTAGTGGGCTATGAAAAAATCGGCAGTGGTCGCGTCACTGTGATTGTTCGAGGAGATGTTTCGGAAGTACAAGCCTCGGTAGGAGCAGGAGTAGAATCAGTCAAGCGAGTCAATGGCGGACAAGTTCTATCTACTCACATCATTGCTCGTCCCCATGAGAACTTGGAGTATGTTCTACCAATTCGTTATACCGAAGATGTAGAGCAGTTCCGGGAAAATGTGAATGCAATTCGTCCCTTCGGTAGAAGACCATAAATCATAAATGCAAATTGCCAAAGTTCGCGGCACAGTAGTTAGCACTCAAAAAGATCCAAATCTCAGGGGTGTTAAACTACTTTTGTTGCAATTAGTCGATGAAGAAGGACGCATTCTGCCAAAATACGAAGTAGCCGCCGATAGTGTTGGTGCTGGGGTAGACGAGTGGGTACTTGTCAGTCGTGGTAGTGCGGCTCGTCAAATTCTTGGCAACGAACAGCGTCCAGTAGATGCAGCAGTAGTAGCGATCATTGATACAGTTTATGCGGAAGATCGCATGATTTACAGCAAAAAAGAGCAATATCGATAACCATTTGTTAGTGGTTAGTAGTTAGTAGTTAGTGGTAAAAAAACAACTAACTACTAACAACGGACAACTAGCAACTAACAGTTTCGAGGAGGAATCTCGCAATGGCAGTCCGCAGCATCGCGGAGGCGGCTCCCCCAACGCCGTGGTCAAGGAATTTAGCTGAACCAACAATAGATCCATCGGCCTTTTTGCATTCATTTTCCAACATCATTGGGGATGTAAAAATAGGAGCAAATGTAATAGTTGCCCCCGGTACATCGATTAGAGCGGATGAAGGTACGCCGTTTTATATTGGCGAAAACACCAATCTTCAAGATGGTGTTGTAGTTCACGGCTTGGAAAAGGGGCGTGTAGTTGGTGATGACCAACAACAATACTCTGTATGGATTGGCAAAAATACCTGTATTACCCACATGGCTTTAATTCACGGGCCATGCTACGTAGGAGATAACTGTTTTATTGGTTTTCGTTCTACGGTGTTTAATGCCAGAGTGGGAGCAGGTTGCATTGTGATGATGCATGCCTTAATCCAAGATGTAGAAATTCCCTCAGGTAAATATATACCTTCAGGGGCAATAATAACTAACCAGCAGCAAGCTGATCGCCTGCCAGATGTGCAAGCTGATGACAAAGAATTTGCTCATCATGTAGTTGGGATTAACCAGGCACTACGAGCAGGTTATTTGTGTGCTGCGGATAGTAAATGTATTAGGACTATTCGTGATGAATTAACTAATTCTTATACAAGTACAAGCATAGAAGTTGACGTGTTTGAAAGGAGCGATGAGGTGTCTAGCAATAGCTTGGGTGCGGAAACATTAGAGCAGATACGCTATCTGTTACAGCAAGGATATCATATTGGTACAGAACATGTAGACCAAAGGCGGTTCCGCACAGGTTCTTGGACTAGTTGCAAACCAATTGAAGCCAGAAGCTTAGGTGAAGCGATCGCAGCTTTGGAAACTTGTCTGTTAGACCATACTGGCGAGTATGTCCGCCTATTTGGCATCGACCCCAAGGGCAAACGACGGGTGTTAGAAAACATTATCCAACGTCCTGACGGTGTTGTCCAAGCATCTGGCTCCTTCAAAGCTCCTGCGTATTCTAGCAGCAATGGTAGCTACAATGGCAATGGCAATGGCAACAGTAACGGCTACACCAATGGTAGCAACAGACTCAGTGGCGAAACCATAGACCAAATCCGTCAGCTATTGGCTGGTGGTTACAAAATTGGTACAGAACACGTCGATGAACGCCGCTTCCGTACTGGTTCTTGGCAAACCTGCACGCCCATTGAATCAAGTTCTGCTGGTGACGTGGTTGCAGCCCTAGAAGATTGTATGGATAATCATCAAGGCGAATATGTACGCTTGATCGGTATCGACCCCAAAGCCAAGCGTCGCATATTGGAAAGCATTATTCAACGTCCCAACGGGCCAGTGAGTACATCTAGCAGTAGTAAATCAAGTGGGACAACAACCTCTTTTGCTTCTGCAAGCACAACAGCAACAGTCAGCAGTAACAAATTAAGTTCCGAAGCAGTGGAACAACTACAGCAGTTACTAGCTGGAGGCTTTAAAATTAGCGCGGAACACGTAGATCAAAGACGCTTCCGGACTGGTTCTTGGTCTAGCTGCGGACAAATTCAGGCTAATAGTATCAGGGAAGCGATCGCAGCATTGGAGGGCTATATCAATGAATATGAAGGCGAATACGTGCGTTTGATTGGTATTGACCCCAAAGCCAAGCGCCGGGTATTGGAGTTGATAGTTCAACGCCCATAAGTATGGTGCAATGGAGCAGAGGAGGTTGACTGACACGGGTCAACAAAGACACGCAGATACGGAGAAAGAACTCACCGTGTCACCATTTCTCCAGTCTCCGTGTCTTCTTATCTCCTTCATCCCCATTAAATATTCACGGCTGACGAGGTTAAAAATTTCATGTCTGTGCCGCCACTGCGCCTGGGTAATAACTTTGACTCCTACATCAGTGGCGAGGTAATTATTCATCCGAGTGCTGTGATTGCACCAGGGGTGATACTGCAAGCGGGTCCAAGCAGCAAGATTATCATTGGTTCAGGGGTTTGTATTGGAATGGGGTCAATCCTCAAAGTTCATGAAGGAACCTTAGAAGTAGAAACTGGGGCAAACCTGGGAGCCGGTTTTCTGATGATCGGCAGTGGTAAGATTGGCGCAAATGCTTGCATCGGTTCAGCTACAACAGTGTTTAATTGTTCTGTGGAGCCTGGACAAGTAGTTGCACCCGGTTCAGTAGTGGGAGACAACAGTCGTCATTTGAGTGATTCTTTTGCAGTCACTGAGAAAATCCAACAGCCACAACCATCCACTACCAATCCTGCTTCTAGCCGAGAGGATATGGACATACAAGAACAAGAGGATCTGTGGAAGGAAGAAGACACGGGGACACAAAGACAGAGTGACACAGGAAATTTCTCTGGGTCTTCTACTGAGTACGCTACCCCTGCTTCCAAACCCACCCCTCCACATCCCAAGCCTTCTGCATCTTCCGCTACTCAAAACTCACAACTGGACAATCAGGTTACACAAGAGCCTACCACTGAATCTGAAAATAACATCGGTACTCATATTTACGGACAGGGAAGCATTCAGCAATTGTTAATCACTTTATTTCCACATCGGCAATCCTTGAATAAACCCTCCTCCGACGAGAAGTCAGAGTAAGTGTTATATGGAAGTATGAAGTGTGAAGTATGAACTATGAAGTAATAATTCTTTATCCTTCAGCCTTTCTTTTAAACATCTTGGAGAATTTATATGGACGCATACAATGTCCACACATCTCGTCGAGACATCTTCAGGGATAGTGCTTTGGGGTTAGTATCAACTATTAGCTTTCCGGCAATAGTAGGTACAGCAGATATGATGTTGAAATCGGCTGGGGTTCACCTAGTTGGATATGAAAAGATTGGTAGTGGTCATTGTACTGCTATTGTTCGAGGAGCGATCGCGGATGTCCGTCTAGCTGTGGAAGCCGGTGAGCAAACTGCTAAACAATTTGATCAGTTTGTTTCTAGCTTAGTAATTCCTAGACCATTCCCTAACCTAGAAGTTGTATTACCTATCAACACTCGTCTAAGTACTATCACTGGGGACGGCACTTATAGTCGTTTAAGTAACCAAGCAGTTGGGTTAGTAGAAACGCGGGGTTTTCCGGCAATGGTAGGCGCAGCTGATGCCATGCTCAAAGCTGCTGATGTCCAACTAGCAGCATATGAAAAAATTGGTTCAGGTTTGTGTACAGCCATTATTCGTGGCTCTGTAGCAAATGTTGCAGTAGCGGTAGAAGCTGGGATGTACGAGGCAGAACGGATTGGAGAATTAAACGCTGTAATGGTAATTCCTCGACCACTCGACGAACTAGAGCAAACTTTGCCAGTTGCAAGTTGCTGGTTAGTGGAGCGTCAACCTGTAAGATTGCCACTAAACATCAAAGAGCCAGTTATGGAGGCAGAATTACTAGAGTTGCCAGATTTATCTACATTACCTGTAAAAATACAGGAGGAACCATAAAAAATTTTAGTACAAAAAAACGTTGTACACACCCAGAAGGATGAGGCTAGTACAACGCTGATTACTATCCCCAAAAAGCACCTTTAAGGTGTGCAACGTTGGCTGGAAGGCATCTTACGCTTTGCTTGTTGTTCTGATAATAACTTTTTAATTCTATAAGTTAAATACCTATCTAATAATAACAGGCATAGATTAATATCTATATTTAGAACTTATAACTTGAAGTTGCCATTATGTAGAGGAGAATTACCCTTGAACCAAGCGACGTTGCACCAGTTGAAGGTGTTTGAAGCGGCGGCCCGACACGGTAGCTTTACACGTGCCGCCGAGGAACTTTTTCTTACCCAGCCTACTGTTTCCATGCAAATCAAGCAACTGACGAAATCAGTCGGTTTGCCTTTATTTGAGCAGGTTGGTAAGCGCCTGTATTTGACAGAAGCTGGACGAGAATTATACGCTACCTGCCGGCAAATTTTCGAGACCATAGCTCAATTTGAAATGAAGGTGGCAGATTTAAAAGGGCTAAAACAAGGGCAATTACGTTTAGCTGTAATCACCACAGCTAAATATTTTATCCCACGTTTGTTGGGACCTTTTTGTCAACGCTATCCAGGAATAGAGATATCACTACAAGTGACAAATCATGAAGGTATTCTGGAACGCATGACTAGCAACATGGACGACTTGTATATTATGAGTCAAGTTCCAGAGCATTTGGATATAAGTTACCAACAGTTTTTGGAGAATCCATTAGTAGTTTTAGCACCAATTAATCATCCTCTGACAAAAGAAAAACATATTCCCATCAAACGTCTAGCTGATGAACCTTTTATCATGCGTGAACCTGGTTCAGGAACACGTCGCGCTGTGCAAAAATTACTTGATCAGCATGAGGTGCATGTCAAAGTTAAATTAGAATTGGGAAGCAACGAAGCAATAAAACATGCCATAGCTGGTGGCTTGGGAATTTCCGTATTATCTCGCCATACCTTGTTACCGGATACAGGGGATCTGGCTGTGTTAGATGTAGAACACTTCCCAATCAAACGTGACTGGTACATGGTTTATCCTTCAGGAAAACAACTATCCATCGTTGCTCGTACCTATTTTGAATATCTGCTAGATGCAGCCAAGGAAATTGTTGAGCAAACTGTTTCTTCTGGTAGTCATTAACATGAACAAAGCTACAAACTAAGGCAAAAAAATCAGGGTGTGTAGACGTAAAGTCCTTACCAGAAAGTGGGAAGAGTGTGAGGAGTGGTGAGGAGTGGTGAGGAGAATAACCAACAACCAACAACCAACAAACTAACTAAATTGCTTGACGGCTAGACCAGTAAAACTACAAAATTAACCAGCACGTCTATATAAAAACATAGGGGGAAACTGGCAGTGGAGAACCCAGAAATACCATCTGTGCGAAAAATCGTAGCAAGTCAGATTGTGGCAGTGACGGTTTACTCTGACAAAGCTTTGGTAACAAGAAGAGGTATAGTAAGTAGCTACACAAAATTAATTACATAACTTTGTCCAAATTCTCTGAGGATTTTCTCGACAGATGCTACAAAATTTGACCAGCTAGAATAAGCGTCTATTTCAATCCACTCATACTTAATAAACCGCCACAAAATCTCAATCAAATTTAACTCGGGTGAATAAGATGGCAATTCAAAAATGGTGATACCCCGTTCAACCCACTCTTCAATTTTATCAAGAATCGCATCACTTTTATGAATTGAAGCTTGATCTACAACAATAACTGTTGGTTTATTTACTGTAGCGAAAAATGCATCAATACAAGCAATAACCACGTCAGAATTAATACTTTGAGACGAAATATAAGTTTCAAGATGATTATTTCTATTCATTATTCCCAATACATTTAAGCGGGAACTACGACGACTCTTAATAGCTAAATATTCCCCTCGTTTTTGCCATCCATAAGGAACATTAGGAATGAGACAAAATCCCGTCTCATCTAAGTAATATAAGTTAATTTCTCCTTCATCTTCTAATCTTTTAAGTTCTTCTAATTGTGCCTTTTTCTCTTGATATTCAGCAGGTTCTGGCTCTCCTCCAGCCTCTCGACGCATACGATGCCAACTCATAGAAAACTTTTTAAGTATTCTTTTAATTGTTTCGCTACTGATTTCAATTCCCCATTCTTCTTTAACTTTTTGTAAAACTTTTTTTAACTGCCTTGGTTCTTGTTGAGTCCACTCTCTAATTTTCTCTTCTTGTTCAGAATTAAATATTCGCTTACTACCTCTTCCTGGTTTATTATACAATCCAACTATTCCTTCTAATTCCCACCGCTCGCACCAGTTATAAATCGTCTTATAACTGACTTTAAACATCTTTATTAACTCTTTGATTTTCACTCCTCGTGAAGCTAACATTAGACAATGCGCTCTTTGACGTACTTGATGATGTCGGCTTTGACGATAAATTCGTTCCAGTAACCGATAAGATAGAGGATTTATTTCCCTCATGAATATCATTTTGAGCAGAATTAATACACGACTTTCTTATGCTAATATATTTAACTAGTTATTTGTGTAATTAATTCTGTGTAACTACTTATCCTTAACAGGACAAGAAAAAGAATTGATAATTACTCCACTGCCGGAGATTGTCGAAACAGAGTCTGTCAGGGTTAGTGGTAAGGGAAAGGTAGCAGTATGCTTGCTGGAAGTGAAATGCGATCGCATGTTTTCTACTGAACCCGTAGCAGCAAAAGTTGCTCATCTGACTCAGCAGATTCAACAGTTAGAATTAGAGTGGCAACATCTGCAAGCCCAACTTGATTCTTTGGCGTTACAGTCTAGTTTTATCCAAGGTTTGCGCGAGAAAACAGAAGAACAGTTTTCGATTAGTCTGGCGCGAAAAAATCTCAATCTGAGCGAGACATTGGATTTCCTTAACTTTCTAGGAAGTCAGTACAGTGAGTATGCGATCGCCACAACCGAATGCAAAACTCGTCAGAAAGAATTAGACAAGCAATTACAAGCACTCCGACAGCAGTTGCAAACAATCCAAACACCCCATCCCAAAGAAAGTTTAAGCTTGAGTGTAGGCATAGAACCTGCGGGTGCAGGCGAATTTGAACTAGAAGTATCTTACCTAGTGAGTCGTGCGAGTTGGACTCCTTTGTATGATCTACGAGTAAGCAGTACCAGCAATGTTGTTAATCTCGGTTATCTTGCAGGAGTAACACAAAGTACAGGCGAAGATTGGCTGGGTGTAGGCCTCACCCTTTCTACTGCCAAACCAGGACTAGGTACACTCCCACCCAAGCTACAACCCTGGTATATTGATGCACCTCGTTTAGTAGCACAAAGTTACGTAATGACAGCAGCACCCATGCGCGCTAGAAATCAATTAAGTGCTGCGGAAGCAGATACTGCAATGCCAACTCCAGCACCAGGAAGTGCAGAAGTACAAGCAGACATAGCGGCTGAAACTGTGGTAGCTGAAGTATCTAGAGAAGGCAGTGTAGTTACTTTTAAACTGAGTAGTAGCGGGAATATACCTAGTGATGGCACGCCCCACAAAACTACAATCTTTAACGATGATTTTCCATGTAGTTTTAATTACATTGCAATGCCGCGTCTAGTGAGTTTTGCTTATTTGCAAGCAAAGGTAAAAAATAACTCGGAAGGTGCGACTTTGTTACCCGGTAAAGCAAATATTTACCGTGACAATATTTTTGTGGGTAGTACTCAGCTAGAAAATGTTGCGCCAGGGCAAGAGTTTAAGGTTAACTTAGGTATTGACGAAGGTTTGAAAATTGAGCGTGAGTTAGTTGAACGGCAAGTTGAGAAAAAATTAATTGGTAGTAACCGTAGAATTATTTATGCTTATCGTTTAATAATTACCAATTTACTCAACCAATCGGCGAATTTAAAATTAACTGAACAATTACCAGTCAGTCGTAATGAACAAATAAAAGTCCGTCTAACTCGCAGTAATCCCCAAATTCAATTAGGCGAAATGGGGATGTTGGAATGGGATGTGATCATTTCTGCTCAGGGCAAGTAACTGTAAGTTAATCCCTACCCATCTTTAGACATTACTAATCATTTTTGGGTAGGTTTTCAACAATTAATTCATCAACAAAATTTCTAAGCCGTTCTTGCCAGTCAGGAACGGCTTTAAGTTTTTCTCTGACTCCTGGTAAAACCTTGAACTGCACAGGGACTTTATCATACGGCACTTGATTATCTGGTTGAAATTTTGTTGTGGGCATAATTAAGTGTAACGTCTGATATACTAGATATTATATCCGATTTGAACAGGTAATTAAATGCTGTTAGGTTTCAAAACCGAATTGAAACTAAATAATCAACAGCGCACAATGTTAAAGAAGCATTGTGGTGTAGCACGTCATGCTTGGAATTGGGGACTGGCTTTAACCAAACAGATACTTGACCATAACAAAGCCAATCCCGACTCTAAAATTAAGTTTCCCACTGCTATTGACTTGCACAAATGGTTAGTAGCACTAGTCAAATCAGAAAATGAGTGGTATTACGAGTGCAGCAAATCTACACCACAGCAAGCATTAATGGCTTTGCGTGAAGCTTGGAAGCGTTGTTTTAACAAGACATCTGGAGTTCCAAAGTTTAAGAAAAAAGGTAGGCACGATTCTTTCACGTTAGAAGGCACAGTCAAAATTCACGGGTTAAACAAGATTCAAGTGCCTGTAATTGGTGTTCTCAAGACTTATGAACGACTACCACAGGTACTAACGAAGTCCGCCACAATTAGCCGTCAAGCTGATAGATGGTTTATCAGTTTTAGAATTGATGTAGAGACAATAAACAAAAACAACACAAATGTTGTAGGCGTTGACCTTGGTGTTAAGTCATTGGCGACTCTTAGCACTGGTGAAGTCATACTAGGTGCGAAGTCCTACAAAAAATATGAATCTAAGTTAAGTAGAATGCAATGGTTGAATCGTCATAAAATTATTGGTTCAGCCAACTGGAAAAAAGCTCAAATACAAATAGCTAGACTGCATAGAAAGATTGCCAACATCCGTGCATCTTCATTGCATAAACTAACAACGCTACTAGCCAAGAACCACGGCACGGTAGTTATAGAGGATTTAAATGTATCTGGCATGATGGCTAATCATAAACTAGCCAAGTCTATTGCGGATATGGGTTTTTATGAGTTTCGCCGTCAATTAACCTACAAGTGCCAGTTGTATGGCTCTAAGCTTGTTGTAGTTGACCGATGGTTCCCATCTAGCAAAACTTGCTCTTACTGTGGAACAAAAAAAGAAACACTCGGACTCAATGAGCGAGTGTTTGAATGTGGTCACTGCGGATTTATAATTGACCGCGATTTGAACGCTGCAATTAATTTGAGCAAAGCTGTCAGTTAGACAGTGTTAGCCTGTGGACTGGTGAGTGCCGACACCGCCAGATTGAAGCAGGAAGTAAGCTCCGAAGGCAACAAGTTATATTCTTGGGTAACTTTGGGTAAGTTTTATATAACGGAAAACAGGAAATATATTATCAGTTTATGGTTGAGCATCCGCCGCAGTTAACCGTGGTGGGATTGGATGTTTAAGGAAGAAAATTAATGCGTTATGCAATTGTAATTGAAAGAGCAGATGCTAATTATTCTGCCTATGTTCCAGATTTACCTGGATGTGTAGCAACAGGTTTAACTCTTGAAGAAGTAGAGGAACAGATGAGAGAAGCTATAGTTTTTCATTTGCAAGGCTTACGCGAAGACGGCTTACCAATACCAGTCCGATCATAAACCCTCGCTCGAATCTATGCGATTGCCCAAGCAATGGTAAGGGAATTCACTGCTACCCTAAACTTATATCACCTATACACTTGCAGCCATGTCTGTCGCCAAAGAGATAGAAACCCCAGAAGATGTTATTATATTTCCTCCTGGTGATTTATACAGTGATGAACCGCCTTTGGAAACATATTTTCATTTGCAGCAAATGCTGCTGCTGCTAAAATGCTTGGATTGGTGGTGGCGCGATCGCACCGATTTTTTCGCCGCCGGAAATATTACCGTCTACTATAGCCCTCGTCAGCTCAAGTCCGAACATTTTCGAGGACCTGATTTTTTCATGGTGTTGGGGACTGAACGCAAACCGCGTAAAAGTTGGGTGGTTTGGGAAGAAGACGGTAAATATCCCAACCTAATTATTGAACTACTCTCAACTTCAACAGCAGCGACTGATAAAGGTTTGAAAAAACAGATTTATCAAGATATCTTTCGTACACCCGAATATTTCTGGTTTGATCCGAATAATGTAGAATTTGCTGGATTTATTTTGCTTGGTGGAACTTATGAACCGATTGAACCAAATCCTCAAGGCTGGTTGTGGAGTCAACAACTAGATTTATTCTTGGGAGTCTATGAGGAAAAATTACGCTTTTTTACAGTAGCAGGTGAATTAGTTCTCACACCAGAAGAAGTTGCGGAACAAGAAATGCAACGCGCAGAACACGAAAAGCAACGCGCGGAACACGAAAAGCAACGTGCGGAACAAGAAATGCAACGTGCGGAACACGAAAAGCAAAGAAGCGATCGCTTGGCGTCAAAACTACGAGAATTAGGTGTAGATCCAGATTCTTTGTAATTTTCTTCTCAGGTCGTCGCGCATACCCTGAGCTTCCCACTTACCGCGTATTTTTGTGGGCAAATATTCGTTCTTGTTATAAAGGAAGAGTAAGATTAGGTCAGAGTCACTGATGTTAAGTGATCTCATGCTTAAACTAATTTGGTAATTTTGGCGGATGGATAAGAAGATTTGAGGGATATAAACTCATAAGCCAACCGCTTTTGATAACAGTTCACAAACAACAAAAGTGTCAGCCAACGAACCCTCAACCGACGAACTACCAACTATCGAATTTCCCTCGCGAGGGAAACTAAAAGCTAGTTCTTGGCGTATCCATCAAAAAATAGGCTATGGTTACTTTCTAGCAATTGGAATTGGGTTTTTTGGTTCACTTGCTGGATTGTTTGTGGCGAACTTTTACCGAGGACAACAAATCAAGGAATTAGATCACGCCCACTACCAGACGCAAATGCTGGTCAATTACAAAGATGCGATCGTAGATGCACAAATCCAGAGTACGAATTTACCTGCTGTTGTGGAAAATCCAGAAAGGCTAGCCTACAGAAGAGACAAATTTCTGGAAAATATTGAAAAAACCAAAAAAATCGAAAATCAAATCATGGCTTTTCTGGAAAGCAAGCCTAGAAACTTAGCAACCAGTGAAGCTTCTTTACAGACTTTATTACAAAATTACGCGACTAATTTAGACTCCTACGTTCAGGATATTGAATCTATCTTAGAACCAATTAATAACCAGCAAATATCACGAAATCAAGCATCTACAGTCCAGAACCAATTACTAGCTGTTATGCGCGGTGAAACAGCTTCGCGTCTGGAGCAACTATACAAATATTTGAATGATCTCCTGCAAAGCGCTGAACAAGTAGAGGAGAGGATGAAAAATGATGTCAACCAGTCTAAAGTAATTGAAAGATCAATAGTCATAGCTAGTATGCTCTTGTCAGTTGGAGTAGCTGCTGTTGTGGCTTGGCGTACTTCGCGAGCGATCGCCGAACCAGTCATCACCGTTACTCAAGTCGCTGAACAAGTCGCACGGAAATCAAATTTTGACTTGCGAGCGCCAATTACCACTGATGATGAAATAGGCTTACTAGCAAAATCACTGAATCGCCTAATTGAAAGAGTCTCAAAACATACTAGAGAACTTGAACACGCTAAAGAATTGGCAGAAGGAGCTAACAAAGCCAAAAGCCAATTTTTGGCAAATATTAGCCACGAACTACGTACACCATTAAATGCCATTATTGGATTGAGTCAATTGCTCCAGGATGATGCTGCTGATACCAGCTTAGGAGGAGAATTTCTCAGTGACTTGGAATCGATCAACTCTGCTGGTAGGCATCTTTTATTACTAATTAACGACATTTTAGACTTATCAAAAATTGAAGCAGGGAAAATGACTTTTTACCCAGAGACATTTGACCTGATGACATTAATCAATAGTGTCGTTTTGACAGTAAAACCCCTAGTAGAAAAAAATGGTAATGTCCTAGAAGTAGATTATGAGCAAGAATTGGGCATTATGCACACTGATCAGACCAAGCTCAGACAGGTACTTTACAACTTGCTCAGTAATGCCGCTAAATTTACTACTAACGGTAAAGTGGTATTAAATGTCAAAAGAGAAAAAGTTTACAAATCCCACGAACAACCCATCGAAATCATAATTTTTACTGTAACTGACACAGGCATTGGAATGTCTTTACAGCAACAACAGCAGTTATTTCAACCCTTTACACAAGGGGACGCCTCAACTACGAAAAAGTATGGTGGGACTGGACTGGGGTTAGCGATTAGCCGTCACTTTTGTTTGATGATGGGTGGTGAAATTTTTGTCAAGAGTGAGCAGGGAATAGGGTCAATTTTCACCGTACGCTTACCAATGGTTGCTAATGGGTAGGGATTGGGGATTCTCCGTCATGAGACGCACTCGCGTTCAAGAATAGGGGAAAATGGGGATTAATTTAGCAGGAAATTCATAATCCATCTGTGCTATTGTGTAGTCACAATCGCCGTATTTTATCCCAATTTATTGAGCCGATACAAAATCAGTCCAGTTTTGATATCTTAGATAGAATCACCTGATCAAAAGATTCGCAGAAATATCAATGGATTGGATAACAGTACTGCGATCGCTTCAATCAGACTTCATCAAAAGGCTAACTTCTGGTTGTCTGCTGCATTGTCAGATAGAGGGTCAATATAGTGAAACAACGATAATCTCTGGAGAAAGATTAAAAACCTTGAGAGACTTTTGCTGGCTAATGGCAGAAAAGTATAAACGTGTTTCGCCAGTTCGTGACGTTTTTATCAGCTACCTCAAAGGAAAGTTAGGAGAGGAAGTAGTGAAAGAACGCCTAGCTGATTTAATTACAGAAGTAGATTACGAAAAAAGAATTGGCGGAGATGGTAAAACAGATTTTACGATGACGGCTAATCCATCTATTGGTATTGAGGTAAAATCTCGTTACGGTAACATTGATCAAGTCAGATGGTCAATCAGTGCTGAAGAAGTTGAGAAAAATGCAGTTGTAGTTTGCATTTTAATTCAAGAGCAAGTCAATGAAGCACAATCAGAGTATCATCTATTCTTAGCTGGTTTTCTGCCGACGCAAATGATTAAGCTGAAAACTGGGAGAATTTCCTTCGGAATACAGCAATTACTTTATGGTGGCGGTTTACGCGGTTATTTAGAACAATTACAAGATGCTAAAAATCATCAGCAAAATGAAAAAAGCTTCATAAATAAGAAACAAAATTTTAAATCAGCATTAATCTATAAACAATCAGATCATTCGCTCACAAAACCTTCATTCACTTCAGTTCAAAATGGAAATATAAATACTCAATTTGAAGAGTTAAATCTGATTTATATAAAACTTGGCGATGAATGCAGTGAAAAAGGACAATATCATGCTGCAATCATCAATTATAATGAAGCATTGCAATTCCATTCTCAGGATGCTGATACATACTATAAACTTGGTTTGGCACGTTATCAAGTAGGAGATTACGAAGGAGCAATTGCCGATTATGCTCAGGCAATTAGAATTAATCGGAAATATATTAAAGCTTACAATAAAAGCGGTTTAGCACGTTATCAGTTAGGAGATTATGAAGGAGCAATTGCTGATTATACTCAGGCAATTAGCATTAATCCCAATGATGCGATCGCTTACAAAAATCGTGCCGATGTGCGTTATTTTCTAGGAGATAAACAAGGAGCTATTGAAGATTATACTCAATTAATCAAATTGTATCCGCAGCCAGAAGGTAAGATAAATTTAAAAAACATCAAAATTGGAGATTATCAGGAACAAGTGGAAGATTTTGTCCAAGAAAGTGAGCTTGATGCTGATGATTTTATTGCTTATAAAAAGCGTGGCAACTTTCGCTTAGAATTGGGAGATTATGAAGGATCAATCACAGATTATACCCAAGCAATCAAAATTAATGCTCATGATGCCGATGCTTATTATAATCGTGGTAATGCTCGTTATGATGTACAAGATTACGAAGGAGCGATCGCAGATTATACAGAAACGCTTAAAATTAATATCAATGATGCCGATGCCTATTATAATCGTGGCAATGCTCATTATGATTTAGGAGATAAACAAGGAGCGATCGCAGATTTTCAAAAAGCTACAACTATATATTATAAAGAAGGTAATCTTGCAAAACATAAAAAAGTTCAAGACAGAATTTTAGATTTAGAAATAGAAGATTCTTTGGATGATTTAAAATTTTAGTTATTGATTTTTGATAGTGCGTTGTTGTTTATTCATAACTCATTTTAATTGTAATCTTTTCATTGTAGTTATACCGATAATAAATCCTGCAATCTGCGCCCAATAATTAATACTATTAAGTGGATTGACACCACCAGGAATATTTAAACTAGCAATGCCATAAAATAATTGTTGTACAAACCACCAAACTGTATAAAAAATAGCTGGGATTTGCATAGGTATAAATATCACTAAAAGAGGCATGACAGTGTCAATTTTAACTTTGGGAAACTTGTAGATATATGCTCCCAAAACAGATGCGATCGCACCATTTGCACCAATCAATGGTACTGTCAAATTGGGATTAGCAAGAATTTGGATTATTCCTGTCAGAACACCGCACATCAGATAAAATCCCAAAAATCGCCCATGACCGAGAATATGTTCTAAATTTCTGCCAAAAACCCATAAAAATAGTAGATTACCCAAAATTTGGCTAAAACTACCGTGAATAAACATTGCAGTTAACAGAGAAGCAGAACGCGACAACACAAATATTCCAGCAGCAGAATTACCAGCGAAGAAACTAGCGATCGCACCATATATTTGTGCTGGAATTAAACCCCAATGAATTACAAAAACACCTAATTGTTCACTAATTTCTAGCTTTAATTCCCATAAAAACAAAGCAAGGTTAATACCAATTAAACAATAAATTATTATTGGTTTTTTACGCGAACTAATGAAAAGGTTATCGCTGATAGGAATCATTAAAAGTAATTGGTGGTTGATGGTTGGTGGTTGGTAGTTGGTGGTTAGTATTTGCTTGTGGTTATTTACCACTAACTACTAACCACAGTCAGAAAACTGTGGCAAGATCAAAATCAGGTCGTAGCGTATTCAACTGGGTAAACCAAATGCTGGGAAACATACTTGTTGGAAGATACCAAATTATCAGTCATTTGGGAGGGGGAGGCTTTGGTGAAACTTTTGTCGCTTATGATACTCAATTACCTGGTAATCCTAAATGTGTTGTCAAGAAACTTAAACCCCAAGTTACAGACCCAGCAAGTCTGCAAACTGCTAGACGTCTATTTGATACAGAAGCCCAAGTTTTGCATAAATTAGGTACGCACAATCAGATACCCCAACTTTTGGCATACTTTGAAGAAAACGAAGAATTTTATCTGGTACAAGAATTTATTGAAGGCCATAATCTAAGCCAAGAAATCATACCAGAAAAACCCCTCAGTCAATCCCAAGTTATTTCTCTTTTACAAGAGATTTTGCAAATTTTAGATTTTGTCCATCAACAAAAAGTTATCCACCGTGACGTTAACCCTCATAATTTACTAAGAAGAGAAGCAGATAGCAAGTTATTTTTAATCGATTTTGGAGCCGTCAAACAAATTACGACTCAGGTCATTAATCCTGGGAGCAAAACTAAATTCACCGTTGCAATTGGTACTCCTGGCTATATTCCTGGGGAACAAGCCCAAGGTAGCCCAAAATATAGTAGCGATATATATGCTGTTGGTATTCTTGGTATTCAAGCACTCACTGGCTTATATCCTGAAGAACTTGAAAAAGACGCAGAAACTAATGAAATTATTTGGCACAATCATACTGAAATCAGCCAGGAATTTGCTCAGTTTTTAGATAAAATGGTGCGTTATGATTTTCGTCAACGCTACTCATCAGCAACTTTAGCTTTACAAGCATTGAAAGATTTGCATAATCCCAATTGGCAAACAGTAGCATTAAATCTTCCTGATCACAATCAACCATCAATTACAAATAACAAAACCAAAAACAAGATTATCAAAAAAATCTTAGCTGGGATAGTAATTTTAGGAGTGGGAACAGTAACATCTCTATATACTCTGAATAGTATTAATTCTGTAAACGCCACCGAATTATATAAAAAAGCTAATACACTTTATGAATTACAACGCTATCAAGATGCTTTATCAGTATATGAAAAAGCAGTAAAAATTCGACCAGAATATGCTGAAGCTTGGAATGGACAAGCTCGTTATCAAGAAGCGATCGCTTCTTACAATCAAGCGATAAAAATTAAACCTGACTATCAGGAAGCTATCCAAGCACGAGACAAAGCCCAAAGTCAGTTGTCAGTTATTAAACCAAATGTAATTATTACTAAACCACAAGTATTGACTCAGCCAAAACTTCTACGTTAGGGGAGCATCCTGATTTTTTTCAAAATATTGCTAATAAAGTTCGTAGTAAGGACTTAAGTCCTTATTTTTAAGCACTAAAGTGCTTACTACAAACCCTTAATTAAAAGTCTCATTTAATACTATCATTAGCAACTAAAAATCGCGATTATACAGACAAAACCCACAGGACAAGGATAATATAAATACCTTGTAATTGAAAACTGCAACAATGGGAAAAAAAATTCAACGCATCAATCCAACAGGGTTATATAACCCATCTGCAAACGGCTACACGCATGTAATAATTGTGCCACCGGGAGCAACCTTGATTTATGTTGCTGGTCAAGGTGGTGAAGACGAAAATGGTAATCTTGTTGATAACTTTGCAGCCCAATTGAAGCAGGCTTTTGCCAATCTCCAGATGGCGCTGACTGCTGCTGGTGCACGCCCGGAACATGTTGTCAAGCTGACTACGCTTGTAGTTAATCATAACGAATCCAAACTTCAGCAGTTAGTCGCTCAGGTGCAGGCTATTTGGGGGAATGAAGCACCTACTCAAACATTGATTCCGGTACCTAAACTTGCACTTGATAGCATGTTGTTTGAAGTGGAAGCCGTTGCTGTAATTCCAGAGTCATAACCATCAGGCGATTTGTCTATCTGTTACCTATGCTGAATTTGCGAAAACAGTTGCTTTTCTAATTTCTGAGGATGCCAAGTTTATCACAGGTACAACCCTCAAAGTTGATGAAGCTTATTCTGCTGCAATTTAGAATTACAAAGGTGTTGCGATCGCAGCACCTCCTCTAACCATAAAATCAAAAATAAATCTTTTCTTTCCTCTTTACTTCTTGACCTTTCTCCCGCTTTAATACGCATCCTCAACTTCAAGTTGAGCCACAGTCACCGCATTAAAAGCGAAAGCTGCAACCAATGGTATCGGACATCTTAGCCAATAAGTGACAAAAGCTGCAATCATAGTTGCAATAACTGCTGTGAGCGACCAAAAACGTTCTTCACAGGTTAACCCCTTTTCGGCTTTAATGACTCTGAGAACTTTCATGGGAATTGGTTCTGGCATTACTGCACCGGGAGGAAAAGCCCAGTAACTATTACAGCGCTCAATAAATAAATCCGTCCAGCCATTATCCTTGCACCATTCTTCAATCCATGCATCAGAGTAATGTTTCATATTCCGACTACCAATTCGCTTCAAGAAGTTCAACATAATAATTAGGAAACCAATTAAGGATAATTTCTTTAGTTAATCTTAATAATTGATCAATCTCTTTTAAGTTCATTAACGGCGGCAATTGTTAAAACTTGTTAAAAGCAAAATCTACCTCTAAGCAATTTCAAACTAGCCTTTTCTTACATAAACAGACTAACAGTACTTTCATTCTTCTTGCATCGATTGAAAATAAACTTTACCTGGCAATTGATAACTAAATAATTTGCAACAATTGAGTAAGCTTATGCTTCTTAAGTAAATCGGTAAAAGTAAAGGGAAAACACTAATCTGGATTCATTTGATTGATAATTAAAGCTCAAAATAGTCAAGACTTACGCAACTGACATAATGATTTTAAGTTCGTAGTGAGGACTTTAGTCTTCACTACGAACAAAAGATTAAAACTTTTGTGGCACTTGCGGAAGTGCTTATAGTTTGTGATATTAGGAGCTTATATCTAACATTAGCGATGACAAATCACGGCTACACGAGACTAACCGTCGCCTAATGAAATTTGAGTACAATTGCTCAATGATATTTTCAATTTTTTTCTTAATTTTCTCTTTATTAACTCTACAAGTTTAGTCAGCAAGCTTAATCATTATAGAGAAAGATATTTGAGGAAAAACTGCAAACATAGATGTATCAAAATTACCGAAAATACAGACAATGTTAAGAAGCTAAAAATGTATCATCTGCGAAATAAACCATGCAGAGTGCAAGTTTAAAGTTAATCCCTTAAGCCGCCTATCTCACAAAAATTCTCTTCGTGTCTTAGTGTCTTTGTGGTTAAACCACCAAGATACCAAGACACCAAGTCACCAACAATTAAGGACAAGCCAAAGTATCGCGGGTATTCCGCCCTGTGACTGGATTAGTGCCTTTAGCTACTTCACATAATTTATTGAGCATATCCTCACGGATGTAAGTATCAGTAAAATCTGCACCATCAATGATTGCTCCATTAAACATAGTGCCAGTAATAAATGCGCCTTCTAGGACTGCATTTGTCAAATTGGCTTTAGTCATTCGTGCTGATTCTAAATCGGTATAACTGAGATCAGAGCCAGTGAAATCTACTGACGTTAAATTTGCCGAAAAGAATCTGACACCACGTAAATTGGAATTACTGAAGTTGCTATTGCGAAGATTGGCATGATCGAAGCTGGAATCTGTTAAATCCTGCTTGGAAAAATCAGCCGCTTCTAAGGTTCGGTTGTTATAGTTAATTGCCACAGCACTTTCAGGGAAAGCTAGAGCAACTGTGATAGCCATCACAGCCAAAAACAACACACTTAGTATGCTTATTGTAATGCGATCGCTCAACTTAGAACTCATTGTAACTTTTAACCAATGACGAACCATTCTCCTTACCATTATCTCGATATCGGCAACGCAGGAGAAGAGCTAGTAGCACATTGCTTACAATCTCAAGGTTGGGTAATCCTTGATCGTCGCTGGCGTTGTCGTTGGGGAGAAATTGATATTATTGCTCAGTATCTGGAAGAGGATGTGGGGACATCGAGACACGGGGGAAACGGGGGAAACGGGGGACATGGGAGCAATCTTTACCCCCCCTCTTCCTTGTCACCCCTCTCGCGTTTGTCTCCTACTTTCCCTTCCACCGCCTCTCCAACACTGGCGTTTGTCGAAGTAAAAACCCGCAGTCCCAGTAATTGGGATGCGGGGGGAAGAAGTGCGATCGCCTCATCAAAGCAAGTCAAGCTTTGGCGTACAGCACAGATGTTTTTAGTAGCACATCCTGAGCAAGCAGATTACCCTTGTCGATTTGATGTTGCTATTGTTAGTTATTGTCAAATCTCAACAAAATTTACTAAGGATAAATTTCAAGAAAAAAACCTAATTAGCTCATATATAGCAGGGTATAAACTCACATTGCAAGAATATATTTCTGCGGCTTTTGATGTAGTCGATGATTGTGGGTAGTGGCGATTGTGAGTTTTTTGTTGTTAAAAACAACAAATTATCAACAATTACGAATTACCAATTACCAATTACCCCCCATACATCATTTGTTTTTTGCTGTGACATACTCCTGCAAGTCATGCAAGCATACAGTGTAGGCTTCTCAACCAATCCAGCTATTGCTGTGCGTAGGCGTTAAAGATGACTTTTGAGTCCACGGAATACCCTTGCCGCAGACTATGCAATTTCTTATCTTGTAGCCTACAAATTTTATTGCCCTGGATGAGATGAATTTTTGTTTTAGCTAATTATATTTCAAGCCTGACCTATAATTTTTAAAGCTGATAACTGATAACTGTAGCCTGCGGCAAGCCGCTTGCGCGTCTACATTGATTGGGTTACGCCAAAGTTTCTGGACAATAACCTAATCCCCTAACGAATTGTTGTCTAAATGCCTCAATTTCCTCTTTTTCTGAGCTACCATGAGAAACAATAGCAACTTGATAACGACGCATAACATCAACAGGACACTGACCAGCCTCTAAACTCCAAAGTGCCATTTGTACTCGCATTGGCGGCTCGTAACTAATTCCTAGTTCATTCAAAAAAGCTCGAATGTCACCATCTTCTTGGGCTGATACCTGTGTTCTAAGTTTGACTCTAACCACCCAACCATCAATTTGATGAATTACGGTGATGAAGGAAACAGGTATTTGGGGTTTAGCGTGCAAGTATTGAACAACCCTTAGAGTGAGACTGGCATTTGCCAGATAATACAAGTATTCCATCTTGGTGCTTGGGATCAAAGCCAATCCTACATTTCTATTATTGGTAGAGAGAGTCACAATCGGCTAGGGTAAAAGCCCCCGTTTTTAGATAGGGAGGTTTACCCAATTTTCATATAGTTGTCTCAGTGCTACTTAATGTTATCTATCTTAAAGTCGAAGATTCTATTTTGTCGGCAATACTTTAGAGTTCTTTTAGAACACACTATTTTCAACCAGCTTGTTTAAGAAAGTCTAAAATCTCAATGCAGGAACAACTCGCAAAAACAAATTCTCATTTAATATCTAAACAAACACTAGAAAATTCTGAGCTAGATATCTCATTAGCTGGGTACAATTATCAATTACCAACCGAACTAATTGCTCAAAACCCAGCAGTTCCCAGAGATAGTTCTAGACTCTTAGTTGTAAATTCTCAGAATGTAGGTACAGAAACTACACCCCAACACCACATCTTCCGAGATTTACCAGAAATCCTACGTCCGGGGGATTTACTAGTGATGAATAATACACGAGTTCTTCCGGCCCGGTTATATGGTCAGAAATTAACAGGAGCAGAGGTAGAAGTATTACTGCTAGAGGAAAGACAGCATAACCGTTGGTTAGCCTTAGTCAAACCGGGAAAACGTTTTAAACGCGGTTCGCAAATTGGTTTTACAGCGAAGATCAACACTGATGGAGACCACCCCACCACCCCACCTCCCTATCACTCACTAACTGCGACAGTCATCGCAACCGATGCCCCGACTGGGGGGCGTTTGCTACAATTTGAACTGCCAGAAGAAGTTTCTTTGCTGCAATTGCTGGATGCATTTGGTGAAATACCTCTACCGCCATACATCACAACAACTGAAGCTCAAAGCGAACAGTATCAAACAGTATATGCTCAAAATCCCGGAGCGGTTGCTGCTCCCACAGCAGGGTTGCACTTTACTCCAGAATTATTACAAAAGTTAAGCGAACAAAATATTAATCAAGCTTTTGTGACATTGCACGTAGGTGTAGGAACATTCCGTCCGGTAGAAGTGGAGAACGTCACTACCCATACAATGCATGAAGAGTGGATAGAAGTACCTCAAAATACTGTAGAACAAATTCGTGCTACTAAGGCCGCTGGTGGTCGCATTATTGCTGTGGGTACGACGGTAGTCCGTGCTTTGGAAGGAGCTGCAACTAAAGGTGAACTGCAACCATTTTGTGGTAAGACTAATTTGTTTATTTATCCTGGTTATAAATGGCAGGTAGTTGAAGGTATGATTACTAACTTTCATTTACCACGTTCGAGTTTGTTGATGTTGGTGAGTGCTTTAATTGGTAGGCAAAGATTGCTGAATATTTATCAAGAAGCTGTAGCATCTCGATATCGTTTTTATTCGTTTGGTGATGCGATGTTGATTTTGCCAGAAGCAAGACTATAGCAATTTTGATGTGTGGAATTGAGGTTATCTAGATTCTTCCGCACCTAATTATACTAAGTTTAATTATCCTGTCATCGCTCGCAAGAGTGATGACAGATTAATTTATCAATTTATTAACAATTTGGGCTATATATAACTTCTTTTTCATACCTGAAAGCAAATATATCCTCACCAAGGGTAGACGACAATTACCTTCCTATAAAGATAAAGTTTATATTAATCTCTGGCTCGACTAGTGTTTCAAATAGGCTCTCAAATTAAATGAGTTGCTTTCAAGCACATATTAGAAAAATGTAGCCATTTTTTAATTCTAATCTTTCTTTTCAGGAGTCTTTTATGCGAATTGCTCAGGTTGCTCCACTGTCGGAAAGAGTACCACCTCCAGGTTACGGTGGAACTGAGTTAGTAGTGGGTTTGTTAACCGATGAGTTGGTCCGACGTGGACACGAAGTCACGCTATTTGCATCGGGAGATTCTCTCACTTTGGCAAACTTAGTATCAGTTCATCCTCGTGCTTTACGGCTTGATAAAAGTATCAAAGAGTATGGTATCTATGAGATGTTGGAATTGAGTCAAGTGTATGAGTCAGCAGATGAGTTTGATATCATTCACTCTCATATGGGTTGTAACGCATTGCCCTATGTTAATTTAGTCAAAACACCTACTGTACACACGTTGCACGGTATTTTTACACCCGACAACGAAAAATTATTTGTACATGCTCAAAATCAACCCTATGTGAGTATTTCTAATTCACAGCGTGAACCAAGATTAGGGTTGAATTATGCAGCAACAGTTTATAACGGAATTGATGTTAGTAGCCATCAATTCCATGCTCAACCAGAAGAACCACCCTACTTGGCATTTTTGGGTAGGATATCACCAGAAAAAGGAACGCACATAGCAATAAAAATTGCGAAAGAAGCTGGTTGGCGTTTAAAAATGGCAGGCAAAATAGATGTAGTTGATCAAGAATATTTTGAAAAAGAAGTTAAACCTCTCATTGATGGTCAGCAAATAGAATATTTGGGTGAAGCAAATCATATTCAGAAAAATGCTCTGATGGGTGGTGCAGTAGCAACTTTATTTACTATTAATTGGCGAGAACCATTTGG
Source organism: Nostochopsis sp. (assembly GCA_051172755.1). Classification (GTDB taxonomy): domain Bacteria; phylum Cyanobacteriota; class Cyanobacteriia; order Cyanobacteriales; family Nostocaceae; genus Pelatocladus. The sequence goes on from JBMNDX010000005.1 coordinate 32,016, forward strand.
GTTAGTAATGGTAGAATCAATGGCAGCAGGAACACCCGTGATTGCTATGAATATGGGGTCAGTTCCAGAAGTAATTGCTCACGGTAAAACTGGTTTTATCTGTAACAATATTGCAGAATGCATTGATGCTGTGAGCAAGGTGGAACATCTTGATCGCTATGCATGTCGTCAGCATGTCGAGAATAATTTCAGCGTCCGAAAAATGGTAGATAGCTATGAAGCTGTTTACCAAGAAATTGTTGCACAACGGTTTGCTCAAAACGGAAAGCTTATGCAATTAGATGACTTCAAACATAAGCCACAATTGAGTGCATTAAACCGTGTTGCTCTGTTGCATTCAAAAATGTAAATAAGTGGGAAAAGATGATTTCGCCTGGATATCTGCCTTTTTATTTTACTAGTAGCTTTTCGCAAGTGATAATAATGACTACAATAAAGTGATATACTTCACCTCTGGAGTTCTAGCTGTGGGCTTATTTGATGATTTGAATCGGTTTCTGGAAAATCGTTTAGAGGAATTCTTGCGAAATAATCCGCATCTGGAATTAGAAGCGTTGTTAGAGCAACTGCGGGAGCAAGAGGAAGATACTTTAAAGTTGATTGCAGATTTACAATTACAAGAGAAGCGATCGCAAGACGAAATTTTGTCTACAGCGCAAGAAATTCAAAGATGGCATATCCGTGTCCAAAAAGCAAAAAATGCTGGTAGAGAGGATTTAGCAGCAAAAGCACAAGAGAGAGAAGCAGCACTCTTGCGTCAAGGAAATCAGCAATGGGGACAAATGCAAGGAGTTAAAGAACGCGTTACCCAAGCACAGGATCTACTCAAGAAAGTTCAACAACGACGTCAGGAAGTGCAAGCAAAAGCTGCGGAAGCACAAAGCGCACGTACTCAAGCACAAGCACAGCAGCGTGTTGAAAGTGCTGGTTGGTCAAATCAAAGCCGTAGTTATTCTAGCGGAAATGATCCTTTAGAAGAAACATTCCGCCGTTGGGAAACTGAAGCTGAGCTGGAACAGATGAAGCGGAAGATGGGAAAATAAATCATCGTTAGTGGTTAGTTAAGTAGGTAGGCACAATTAAACCGAACTACGTAAATTTATGTAAAGCACCAGGAATGCTTTGAATATAAGCTTTTAAGCGATTTACATTTCTTAATCTAGTTGTGTTTTTTAGCGCCCACCTACTTATTAAATTAACAACTAATAGCTATTAACTAACATATGAGTTTTCCCGTTTATTTTTATTTAGGTTCATTGCGGATTCACCCACATATTTTATTTGAATCCATAGCTTATACTGTGGCGTTACGTTTAGTGTTGCGTAATGCCCGCAAGGATATTATTACACCACCACAGCGCACTTCTATTATTGTGGGTGGAATGCTGGGTGCGCTTGTGGGTGCAAAGGTGTTAGTTTTACTACAACATATTGATTTATTTTGGCAAAATTCTCAGCTATTTCTATTACTATTATTGCAAGGTAAAACAGTTGTCGGAGCTTTATTAGGTGCTGTTATTGGGGTAGAAATTACCAAAAAAATTATTGGTGTGAAGCGTTCTACTGGTGATGTATTTGTCTATCCGTTAATATTAGGAACGGCGATTGGTAGGATTGGTTGTTTTTTAACTGGATTGAGCGATCGCACTTACGGAATTGCCACAAAATTACCTTGGGGTGTAGATTTTGGTGATGGTATTCTCCGTCATCCTACTCAATTGTATGAAATCATATTTTTAATCATTCTCATAATATTTATACGCTTTCGCAGTCGCTATCAATACCAAGAAGGTGATTTATTTAAATTTTATTTAGTTTGTTATTTAAGTTTTAGATTTCTGATAGAGTTTATAAAGCCCGACTTTCATCTTTTCTTAGGAATGAGTGCGATTCAAATTGCTTGTGTGTGCTATATAGTTTATTACAGTCGCTCTATTCCCGATATGTTCCAATTGAAATCGTGAGGCATGGAGCATAGTAAATTGTTAGACTTTTTATCTAGCCTACAGTTGTTGTTTGTAGGTTTTATTCCTGCTGCAATTTTGGGGATTTTACTGGGAAGTGCAATTGGTATAAATCCCTTACTTTATCAACTATGTAAGCGATTGCTACAAATTCCCTACAGTATTCCTCCCATCGCATTTGTACCACTTGCTTTTATCTTTTTTAAAGAAGTAGAAGTAGCAGCAAGTATGGTTGTTTTTTTTAGCGCTATCTGGTCAGTGATGATTAACACGGCTATAGGTATGCGGAGAAGTCGTCTCCAAGACAATAATTTTCGTGTAGCAATTAATTATATATTCGATGCTTTAAGAAGTGGTCTTTGGATAGCTTGGTTTACTGTGATTGCAACTGAAATGTTGACAGTAGGGAAAGGATTAGGGTTTTTGATTTGGAATGGTTACAGAGGAGGTAACTATAATAATATTATCGAGGGTATAATTTATATTGGTACTATCGGTTTTCTCTTGGATCAACTATTAGAGATTACAGGTAATATTCTGATAAAACTTGTCTCGGAAGGACAAAAATCTTAAGTAAATATTAAGTAAGATGTGTTACCGTTTTAGCAAATATTCAGTAGCGTGTGTTACGGCTATGTAAAAAATTGAGCGTTTGAGAAAATAGGAATTAGCCCTAACGCACCCTATTAGCTACTGCTTGATTTATTCGAGTCGTATAAAGACGACTTGTGCTATTAGGTATATTGAAAAAATTGGGATGTTCCCTCGTAAACTCGACCCAACCTACAAAATGTATTGCACCATTTTAGCCTTAACACGCCACGACAAGAGTTTTATTTATTTTTTTGTTTGTTTTGAGGACTAAAGTCCTCACTACGAACTTAACATCATATACTGCTTGCTATTATTTCTTGGTGTAAGATGAAAAACAAACTTCTACACCATGCCTACTCGAAATTACCTATTTTATGCTTTGACAAATAGTGTTTGTTCAAAGTGTCTCGTTAAGGTAGAAGCAAAAATCATTTTTCAAGACGATCGCGTTTACTTAGTGAAACATTGCCTTACTCACGGACGAGAAGAAGTTTTAATTGCTGATGACATTGAATATTACAAAAAATCTCTGGAATTTATCAAACCAGGAGATATACCACTCAAGTTTAATACACCAATCAAATATGGTTGTCCTTATGATTGTGGACTTTGCCCAGATCATGAACAACATAGTTGTTTAACTTTAATAGAAGTCACAGATAAATGCAATCTTTCTTGCCCAATTTGCTATGCTGATTCCGGTGCTGAAGATTTTTCTGAGATTTCTCATCAACCCAGACGCCACCGCAGTTTAGCAGAAATTACCAAAATGATTGATGCGGTAGTAGCCAATGAGGGAGAACCGCAAATCGTGCAGTTGAGTGGTGGTGAACCGACGCTTCACCCAGAGTTTTTTGAAATTATGGATCTTGCGAAAAGCAAGCCAATTAAACATTTAATAGACATCTCCAAAATAGTAATATTTTATGGTAAAAGAATCTAATGATGAGTTTTTGTTACGAAAATATGAGTTCAATACTGAATCACATTGAAGAGAATCCTAAAGAAACACAGAGGTTGATTGGTCTAGAGTATGAACATCTACAACAATTAATTCAAAACGCCGAGCGATTACACCATGAAAAACAAGCTACCTTAGAATCAAAGAAAATTAGAATCATTGCAGGTGGAGGTGGTAGAAAACCTAAATTATCGATACCAGAACAAATAACTTTGACTTTGGTTTATCTCAGACATATGACTACATTTCAACTTCTTGGTATCCAGTTTGGAGTGAGTGAGTCCACAGCAAATGATACATTTAATTATTGGTTGCCAATACTCAGGCAATTGCTACCATCCAGCTTAATTGAACAAGTAAAAAAAAACGAATCTGACTATGAGGTAGTTAAAGAAATACTCACAGAGTATGAATTAATTGTAGATAGCTATGAACAAGTTAGGGAGAGACCTAGAGACAATAAAGAGCAAGAAAAATATTACTCTGGAAAGGAGAGTGATCATACATTTAAAAATCAGATGATTATCTTGCCAAATGGGAAAGATATCGTTGATGTTATCGCTGGTGAACCAGGACCGAAAAGTGATATAACTTTGTTCCGAGAAAACCGCGATTGCTTTGATCCAAAACAAAAATTTAAAGGAGATTTAGCCTATCAAGGAGAAGATTTAATTGATACTCCTATTAAGAAACCAAAAAATCGAGAATTAACAATTGAGCAGAAGGATGAAAATAAGCAGTTTTCCTCGAAACGAGTATTTGTTGAACATCGAATTCGTTCGGTAAAGATATTCCGAGTTGTCCAAGAAAGATTTCGGTTAAATTCTAAAAAGTATGAACAAGTAATTTTGACAATTTGTGGACTAGTAAGATTCCGGATTGGAGCACTTATATTACCACCAGAAATACACGCGATCGCATGATCTAAAATTAACGCACATCACCATATATTTTTGTCTTGTTCTCTACAATAAATATCTCAAACCCTTATTTGATCGTATAGGCTAGCTGAAGAGCAATGATTGCATTTGCGTTCTATGAGCTAGTTACAGCAAAGCTTTGATAGTTATCGGAGATGTCTAATGGTGGGTGCTGGATTTGGGTTAGAAATTTCACTTTCTAGGTTTATGTTTGATGGGGATTTTGGTTAGAATATAGCAATTATAGGAATCCGGTTTGATTTTTGAATAAGTTTTTAGGCTTTCAGTTTACCCTATAAGCTTTTGAGCCTCAGTGTACGTTCAAAATTCAAATAGGAATCCTATATATAGGACTTATACCAATTCTGTATGAAGATGCGCCTAATCATATAAGGAACGAACCACATAGACGCGCAAGCGGCTTCGGTGCAGGGTAGGACACGTTCGCTGTTAAGCTTCCCGATGGGTAGAAATAGGAGCCAAAATCCTTGTAGAGACGCGAAATTCCGCGTCTCTACTAATAACTGTCCACCAACCCTGGCAAATGATTGACTATTCGTCAATTTGACCAAGGCGACGGATATTAAGAATATCACTCATTTTCTTAATTTGAGTAAATATCTGTTCTAATTGAGAGCGATCGCAAATTTCGATCCCCAAATCAATCAACGCTGGTTGACCAAACGATGTTTTGACATTTGCATGGCGAACGTTGATTCCTTGGTCACTAAGGCGTGACAATATATCTTTTAATACTCCTACTCGGTCTAGTGCTTCAATTTGCAAGTTCACCGCGTAAGTCTGAGGACGGCTAGTGTGTTCTAATCCTTGGTTCCAATTTACTGGTACTAAGCGATCGCACTCTGCTTGTTCCAAGTTGTGACAGCCTTGGCGGTGGATAGAAATTCCTCTACCTCGTGTTACTACACCTATAATAGCTTCGCCGGGAATGGGGGTACAACACCCAGCTAAATGATACAATAATCCCTCGACGCCAACGATAGGGGAATCACTAGCGCGGGAGGTTATGAGAGTAGCCTCTCGTAGCAAGGCGGCTGCCTTAGCTGTGGTGGGTAAGTTTGTGGTATAATCTGGCTCAGTACCAACAGGCTGCTGTGCTTTAATTATTTCTCGCCAACGGTTAAGTACTAAGTTGAGTGTGATCTCCCCGTAGCCTAAAGCTGCGAGTAAATCTTCTGTAGAATGGTAATTACATTTTTCTGCTACCGCCTGCATTGGTTCAGACTTCAACAGACTATCAAAACCTGTTCTCCCAAGTTCTTTCTCTAATAATTCTCGACCACGAGCAAGATTTTCTTCCCGGCGCGATCGCTTGTACCATTGTTTAATCCGGTTTTTGGCTGCACTCGTCCGAACAAAGTTCAACCAATCTAAACTAGGATGACCGTTTTTATGAGTAATAATCTCGACGATATCGCCATTTTGCAAGCGCGTCGAAAGTGGCATCATTCTACCATTTACTCGCACTCCTGTACAGCGATTTCCTACTTCTGTGTGGATGCGATAAGCAAAATCTACTGTTGTAGAAGCGGGTTTTAAAGCAATTAAATCTCCTTTGGGAGTAAAAACATAAATATCTTCTTCAAATAAATTATCTTTAATGCTTTCCAAATATTCTTGAGCATCTTTTAAATCACTTTGCCATTCTAATAACTGCCGCAACCATGTAAATTTTTCATCCGATGGAGTTAGACTAGCATTAGAACCACCAGTTTCTTTATATTTCCAGTGAGCAGCAATACCATACTCTGCCACACGATGCATTTCTAATGTCCGAATTTGTACTTCTAAAGGTCGTCCCCAAGGGCCTATAACCCCAGTATGCAATGATTGGTAACGGTTGGGCTTGGGCAATCCAATATAATCTTTAAATCTACCAGGAATAGGACGAGAAACATCGTGAACTACTGCTAAAGCACGATAGCATTCCTCATTTGTCTGCACAATAATTCGCAGTGCAGCTAAATCGTAAATTTCGTGAAATTCTTTATTTTGACGTTGCATCTTTTGGTAAATACTATAAAGATGCTTCGGACGTCCACTAATATCAAGACAGCGAATTCCTGCTTCTGCAAGTCGCGATCGCAATGTTTCTGCAATATTTGTCAATCTCTCTTCTCGCGCTGTGCGTTTTTCTGAAACAAGCTGTTGAATTTCTCGAAAAGATTCCGGTTCTAAATACTTAAATGTTAAATCTTCTAATTCCCATTTAAAACGCCAAATCCCCAAGCGATTTGCTAAAGGAGCAAAAATTTCTCGCGTTTCTGTCGCGGTGCGACGGCGTTTTTCCTCTGGCATATGTTCTAATGTTCGCATGTTGTGTAAGCGATCTGCCAACTTCACCACAATCACGCGGATATCTTGCGCCATCGCCAAAAACATCCGCCGAAAATTTTCGGCTTGACTTTCAGTTTTGCTTTTGAAATTAATTTTAGAAAGCTTGGTGACGCCTTCAACTAAGGATCTAACTTCTGAGCCAAAATATTGTTCTATATCTTCAATTGTAACATCTGTATCTTCCACTACATCATGAAGAAATCCAGCTGCTATCATAGCTGCACTACCACCTAAATCACGCAACATTCCAGCTACAGCAATCGGATGACAGATATATGGTTCTCCTGATTTACGGTACTGACCGTGATGCAGCTGATAAGCAAACTCAAAGGCTCGACAAATCAAACTTGTATCATAATATCTTCGATCTTCTTCCGTTGCGGCACTGTCTGTTGGTGGAGTACGTAAACAAGTTTCTAGCCATTCTGGAAGAGTTACATCAATAGGGTGGTTGACAATTGTGCTGCTCATCATAAAATATAGCGGGACTGGAGATAATTCAGTGGTTAGGGGAGTAGTGAACATAGTTGACGACAATGTCATCAAAAGACTATATTGCTGCTGACACGGCCAAGGAAAAAGCGATCGCAGGATAATTGCTCAAACAACAAGCTTGTGCAAATCATCCTGTATTAGGTGTCAAGCATAATAGTCATTAGAGTCCAATGATGCCAAATCAGACTCCTAATTTAATATTTTGGAGTCCATATGCGGACAAAAAGTTTAGAAAAGAATATTGTATAGGAAAAATAAGTTGACATTCATAGTATCTCAATTAGCACTCAATGTTCGTTAATCAAGAGAGATATCACACGTTCGTAGTACTATTAGAGCAACTCCGCTCACAAACCGCAACACACCAAACAGATGCACAGCAACTGCGACAGCATCTTTTGTCTTTACAACAATTTTTTCAGCAACAGATTTTACCTTTGTCAGAGGAAAAAACACGAGAACTATCCTACAGGACAGAGATGAGCAAGCAACTGCGACTATTGGAAATTGACATCATGTTTTTTCAAGGTGCGCGACAAGCTGCTACTGCTGTTGATCGACTCAAAACGATTAGCGATCGCCTGACAATTATCATCGAATACTGTCAAGCCATTCTGCAATCACAAACACCAGAAAAGTAATTTAGTTAGTTGTTTGTTGTTTGTTGGTGGTTGGTTGTTAGTGGTTGGTGGTTGTTGTTTGTTGTTTGTTGGTGGTTGGTTGTTAAGAATTCTTCTTGTCCCCCTTGTCCCTGATCCCCGATCTCCGCTCCCTGTTCGCCGATCCCCTCTACAGCAGCTAAAACATCGCGTTGATTAATCAGGTAAATACTAACTAAAGTCAAACCAACTCCTATCCACTGTAAAGGACTGAGGATTTCTTGCAGCCATAAGTTGCCGAATAATAAAGCAAATACAGGTGTGAGAAAAGTCAGAGAACTCAGACTAGTAAGATTACCGCTAGAAGCAAAATAGAAAAACAATGCATAGGCGATCGCGCTGCCAAATACCGTAGCATACCCTAAAGCTGCCCAGTCAGATGGTACAAGATTCTGCCATTGTTGGGATTCTGTAACCAATGAAATCCCCCACAACGGTAAACCACCTATAATCATATGCCATCCTGTAGCTGTGACGGGATCAGCATGACGGCTGACAAAGCGGATCATCACCGTACCCACCGCCATACTCAACGCTGCTAACAGCATTAACCATTCGCCACTAGCAAACAGAGAATTTAGAAGTGGGAGAGTCGGAGAAAGCAAAATTTCGGGAGTGTTGTGAGACAAAAGACCTAAAATCAGCTGATCAGGTAAACCAATTAAACTGATCCCCATGACACCTAATAAAAGTCCTAACCATCCCCACAAACCGATTTTTTCCTGAAATAGCCACGAAGACATCAAAGCAACTGCTAGGGGTTGCGAGTCGATCATCACTGATCCCAACCCAGCGCTAGTTCTGACTAATCCCTCAGCCAAAAAGCCTTGAAATAATGACCCATCTACCAAGGCGAATAAAGCAATCCATAGCCAAGCAATCCAGGTTTTGGGTTGGGGTCTCCCCATGAAAGCTGCTGCAATTAAAATCAGCACCCCTGCTGGGACTATCCGCACCCCCGCCATAAAGAGTGGTGTTGTGTGGGAAATTACTCCTTTCATCGCCACCATCGCCGTTCCCCATAAAAAGAAGGGTGCGATTAAGAGTAGGAGAGTGAAGGGAAGCCGAGATGCACTGATTTTCAGCTGCATGAGATTGCTGACGCCTTTATTTTACAACTGCATAAATTGCTTTACCTAATTTTACCTAATTATGTCTTTTTATGAAGGAAAGAATACCTAGTTTGTAGTGTAGACGCTCGTAAGAGCGGCTTCTCGAAGAGTGGACTTTAGTCCTTATTCTGAGAACTAAAGTTCTCAGAATAAGCAAAACATGAGAATTGTGGGTGACACTTGCATAAGTCTTATGTTTATACTTAGAAGAATTACTTAAGTGCGAAAAGAATGAATAGTCATACTAAAAAGATTTCACCTGCACTCTTTTCTTTAACATTAATTTGCTTTTTTTTACCTTTTATTACTATTTCTTGTCGTCAAGAACCACTAGTCACTTTAAATGGAGTTGAAATCGCAACTGGTAAAGAAATTCAATCACCAAGCATTTTTGGAGAACCAGCAAGAAAAGAAAAACTTCCTGGTGAACCTTTAGCTGCACTGGCTTTTCTTTCTGGAGCTATTGGTTTAGGGACTAGCTTTCTCAAAGCTAAAAAAAGCGCTGTTATCCCAGCAGGATGTGGAGCCGTAGGATTTATTTTATTGCTAATCGTGAAATCTAAAATTGATAATGAAATTCTCAAACAAGGACAAGGTTTAATTCTGGTTAATTACAGTTTTGGATTTTGGTTAGCCTTTTTCCTTTTCATTTGTGCTACTTTAGTCAATATTTACAACGTTGTTCAAGAACAAGATGAAAATAAGCTGGATTCCACAGATATTAATTGATATAGCAGTCCCAATTTAATCCTGAAAAAACACGTAGATTGGACATCAAATCTAAAAGTTAAATTCTATTCAGCCCTGGCGATTGTAAATCGCGGCTATACAAACCAAACCCGCGTGCGCGGGTTCTTTTATTAAATGGTAATTTAGAAGACTTTAGCTATTAGCCTTAGAATTCATTCTAAAGCGGTTGTAGAAACTGCGATCGCAACGCTTTTCTCAGAATAATTACTTACTTTCATTAAAATTATATCAATATTAGGACTTACGCACAAAGATTGTTTGTTGAGACTGGGTGTAAGGGGGTAAGGGTGTAGGGGTGTGACGGTTTTGCTGACTTACACCCTCATACCCCTATACCCCTACACCCCTTGTCCAAACCCTTGATTTTTCGTATCACTGCGTAAGTCCTGAATATAATATTAAGCACAAGCTCAAATAAATATTCAATTCCGTAAACTCAACATTCGATTTACAGTAACGCATTTGCTAGGATTTTAAGACATCGTAGTTATCTATATCCGAATTAATTTTTAGTTGGATGTACTTTATTTTAATCCTAATACTTTCCAGATTTTAATAATCACGAGTCTTACGATAAATGCTAAATTCACCAATTCAAGAAAACTTAGATTTAAACCAATCAATCAATACACCGATTAACAATACACCGATTAAGCATGTATTCGTATTTTTAGAGATTTTTTCCTGTGAAGGTGGAATTCAATCTTATGTGAAAGATATTTTTAAAGCCTATTTGGAATTAGCTAAACCAATACATGCAGATATATTTATACTACGCGATGCTCCTAATTGCACCAATCCTTTTACATCTGAACACTGCCAATTTCATTATTTTAAAACTTCGTCTCCCCAACTTGGACGAGTGAAAATGACGATCGCATTACTCACTCATTTGATCCAACAACGACCCCAGCGTGTTTTTTGTGGTCATATCAAGCTGTCGCCTTTGGTGGGGATGTTATGCCAATTTCTGGGAATTCCTTATACTGTGATCACCTATGGTAAAGAGGTTTGGGAACCATTACCAAAGTCCATGCAATCCAGTTTACAAAAAGCAGCCCAAGTTTGGACAATTAGCCGCTACACTCGTGAGGTTGCCTGTATAACCAATCATCTTAATCGCGATCGCATCAAAATTTTACCTTGTGCTGTGGATGGCGATCATCTGACTCCTGGAGAAAAACCAGTTAATTTAATCGAACGCTATGGTTTACAAAAAGCTAAAGTGTTAATGACTGTAGCCCGGTTGTGGTCTGGTGATATTTACAAAGGCGTGGATATCACAATTCAAGCCTTAGCACAAATAGCTCAAGTTTTCCCAGAAGTGAAATATTTAGTTATAGGTCGTGGTGATGATCAACCCCGTCTTGCCAAGCTAGCACAAGATTTGGGAGTGAGCGATCGCCTTGTGTTTGCTGGGTTTGTACCCACAGAAGAACTAGTGGAACATTACCGTCTAGCTGATGCCTACATTATGCCTTCTCAGGAAGGGTTTGGGATTGTCTATTTAGAAGCAATGGTTTGTGGTGTACCCGTACTATCTGGTGATGCCGACGGTTCCGCCGAGCCACTACAGGATGGTAAACTCGGATGGCGAGTTCCACACCGCGATCCTGATGCTGTAGCTGCGGCTTGTATAGAAATCCTCAAAGGTGAAGATCAACGTTGTAACGGTGAGTGGTTGCGAGAAATGGCGATCGCGAATTTTGGTATGGAAGCCTTTCACAAGCGGTTACAACAGGAATTAGGGACTTCGAGAAAATAAATTATCCCATAATCAATAATGATAATCACTGTCAAATTGAGATCTGCCTGTGCAGTTTGGTCAGGTTCGCTGCATCCCTGTTCCCAATCTGATCTCTACACTTTCCCAAACCGCCTTTCCCGTTGCTGATACGCACACAAAGCGCGGTGGAATTCATGGCGATCAAAATCAGGCCAGAGAGTGTCAGTTATATATATTTCTGAATAGGCTATTTGCCAGAGGAGAAAATTTGAAACTCGCATTTCTCCACTGGTACGAATTAATAAATCGGGGTCACAAATGCCGATGGTATAAAGATGACGTTCAAACGTCGCTTCATCAATTTCATCTGGCTGGAGTAAACCTTGTTGGACTTTTTGGGCGATCGCTCGACAAGCTTGGATAATTTCTTGTCTACCACCATAATTTGTGGCGATCGTAAACTTGATCCCGCGATTATCTTTCGTTGCTTCCACTGAACGGCTAATCTCTGCTTGTAGCGATCGCGGTAAGCTACTCAAATTACCCACAAACTGAATTTGCACATTCTCTTCAACCATTTCCCGCAGTTCTTGACGCAAAACTCGCTGAAATAGCGTCATCAAAAAATCTACTTCTTCGTGGGGTCTTCCCCAGTTTTCCGTGGAAAAAGCATAAGCCGTCAGTGCTTCGACCCCCCAATCTTTACAACAACGAAGCAAACTTTTTAAGGCATCAACACCAGCTTTATGACCCATAATTCTGGGTAGCCCTTGATGCTTTGCCCATCGACCATTGCCATCCATAATAACTGCAACGTGCTTGGGCAGTAGTTCTCGTTTCAAGTCAGAGGGCAAATATTGCAGTTCAGTTTGTTGTGCTGTCATTTTTTGTCTCGCGATGCGGTCGATAGTAATCCGAGTAAACGTGAAACTAGTGCTAAGGCCTGACTACGAATCTGACGACCCAAACTGATTAAACCAGGAGCAACAGCTTCCCGATCCACAGTTAGTGAAAATCTCATTTCTAAAGACTCTTTCAGCTTCGTGATCGTCAGTGGTCTATTTAGAGTTCCCTTTTCTGCCAAAGAAATAGAACCTGTTTCTTCAGATACAACGACACAAATGCAATTCTCGACCCGCTCAGTTATTCCCATCGCCGCCCGGTGGCGTGTTCCCAACTGGCGCGAAGCCGTACGTCCTGAAAGTGGTAATATTATACCCGATGCCACAATCCGAGAACCTCGTATCAATGTAGCACCATCGTGTAAAAGAGTTTTCGGTTGAAAAATTGTTTGTATTAGCTCTTTGGACACTTCAGCGTTCAGTTTTACTCCTGATACAGAAAAATCCCTTTCATCAATAGGGCCAGTCGTTTCCAAAATTAGTAGCGCACCTATCCGATTTTTTGACAGTTCTCTGACTGCTTCGACTATTTCATCAATTACACTATCAGATTTAGGAACTGCTAAACGGGACGGTTGAAATAATTGCCAGAATTCGCCACGTCCCAATTGTTCTAAAAATCGCCGAAACTCGGATTGGAGAGCAACCGCCATGGCGACAGCACAGCCAATAACTAACTTTTCCAGCACAAAATTTAGCAACTGTAACTGCAACTTACCACTGATGGCTGATGCCAGCATCAGAATAATAAAACCTCGTACCATCCAAAGTGTCCGGCGCTCACTAATAATAACTAGTATCATATAGGTCAGCGCCAGTACTAAAACAATATCCAGTGTCTCAAGCAGCAAAGGCTGAGACCATCTTTGGTTTATCAGCCATTGCTTCCACCAATCTCTCATGACATCTGGCGTGAAAATATGAAGTGTGAAATATGAAGGATGAAGTATGAAATATGAGGGCTTGGAATATTAAGTATAAAGTATGAATTTTTCATTCTTTATTCTTCATCCTTTCTTCATTACTTCAGCCTTTATTCTTCATAAGACCTCCCGGTATGTGGGAAACTCAGAGCATGTGCGACCTGAGGAGGTTACAGACTAGGGAAGCATCTATAACGTCTTATGAGCTACCACCCTCAGATAGTTCAGTTTAGGTTGTTAGCCCGTAAGCTAGACACTTTTTTAGTCTTGAATTTGAAAGGTGATGAGTCTTTCTCTTGCAAGTCCAATGGCTCGGTTCCCTGAGTTAGTGATCCTTTTTAAATTTTTCTGGTAGAAAATCCTGTCGAATTAAATCCTGATAAGTTTCGCGTTGCAAAATCAAATTTGCTTCGCCATTCGCTACTACAACAGCAGCTGGTTTAGGCAAGCGATTGTAGTTAGATGCCATACTGTAATTGTAAGCACCTGTTGCCATCACTACGAGAATATCTCCAAATTCAGTTTTAGGTAACTGAGCATTCTTAATCAGAATATCCCCAGATTCACAATGCTTTCCAGCAATTGTTGCCGTTTCTGTCAAAGGCTCAGACATTCGGTTAGCAACTACAGTACGATACACTGACTGATAAGTAATTGGACGGGGATTATCAGACATGCCACCATCAACTGCTACGTAGGTGCGAATATCAGGAATAAGTTTAGAAGAACCTATAGTGTAAGCCGTAATGCAAGCTGTGGCAATTAGCGATCGCCCTGGTTCAGACAATAATTTTGGTAGTGGTAAGTTTTGCTCGGCACAAGCTTGTTGAATTACTTCACAAATTGGTTTTACCCATTCTTCTATACTAGGGGGATCGTCCGATTCTGTATACTTGATCCCCAAGCCTCCACCAACATTTAACTCTGTTACGCTTAAGCCATAACCACCAGCTTTACTCATCCACTGCACCATCACAGATGCTAAATCCTGATGTGGCTGGCGTTCAAAGATTTGAGAACCAATATGAGCATGTAAACCAATACAGTTTAATACAGATTGCTTACTGACAAAAGCAAATAATTCATCTAAATCATTGGGGTCAAAGCCAAATTTACTATCCAAATGTCCCGTACGAATATATTCGTGAGTGTGGCATTCGATACCTGGTGTCAAGCGGAGCATGATCCGGATGGGAGATAAGGAAGATGGTGAAAACAAGAAAGCAAATTCTCCCTTGTCTCCCTTGTTCTCTTTGTCCTCAGTTATCTCCACCAAAGTCCGCAACTCATACCAGTTATCCACAACAATAGTGCAACCAGACTGAATTGCCAGGATTAATTCTTCTGGTGACTTATTATTTCCGTGGAAGTAAATTTTGTCGGGACTCACACCTGCACTTAAAGCTGTATAGAGTTCACCTCCTGAGACAACATCAATTCCCAAGCCTTCGGAAGCGGCGATCGCACAAACTGCCAAACAACTCCAGGCTTTGGAGGCATATAATACTTGAGATTCACCCTTGTAATAGCGCTGGAAACTTTCCCGATACTGACGACAAGCTGTTCGCAGGGTTTCTTCATCCAAAATATACAAAGGTGAACCAAACTGCTGCACAAGAGTTGTCACATCACAACCCCCTATTTCTAGGTGATGTTGATTATTAACTTTAGCACTCAGTGGTAGAAGCTCTTGATTTGGTGAAAGATTAATGTTATTGCTAGCTGTTTGTGGTAAATACTGTCTACCAGAAAGTTGAACCCCAGCAGGGTGAGTCGATACCATAAATATTAAAAGTTGTCCTTAAGTATTAATTACAAGCTACGAGCGGATATGCCGATTCCCAGTTTACCGAAAAACATGCTTGTTCGCTCTTGTCTTTTGCAAGAGCTAGAGCAAGAGGAGCGGGGGAAGGGGATTCTCCTAAAAAAGACGCTTACGCGAACGGGGAAAGGGAGACAAGGAGGACAAGGGAGAATTATTTAACAAATCTCTTCCCAATGACCAATGACCAATGACCAATTAGAACTAAAACTAATAACAGCAGATGATTTGAGTCTAGTCTTAGAACTAGACCAGGCGTGCTTTGGTGGTCTTTGGACATTGGATGGCTATAAACGAGAGTTAGATAGTCCTAACAGTGTTTTACTCGGTTTCTTCACACCTTTATCTCCCGTAAAATTGCTGGCAATGGGTTGCTTTTGGTCAATTTTAGAAGAAGCCCATATTACCATTTTGGCGGTTCATCCCCAATACCAGGGTCAAGGATTAGGACGGGCTATTCTTTATTTTTTACTTCAGAATGCTTACAAACTGGGCTTAGAACGAGCAACCTTGGAAGTCCGAGTTTCCAACAAAACTGCTATTTCTCTATATCAAAAATTTGGCTTTCAAACAGCAGGACAGCGACGGCGTTACTACACAGATAACGATGAAGATGCTCTCATTCTGTGGTTAGGAAATATCCAATATCCAGAATTTCAAGATACGTTGGAAAAATTGCGTATCAAAATGAGCGATCGCCTCAGTCAATTTGATTGGTCAATAGTCGATGGTCAAGGGCTACAAACTACCACTAACCACTAACTATTCACGAATCTTATTTAAATTTTTATTACAAAAGTTTAAATGTTAGTTGATTTTATTACCTATAAAAAATTTTCATACTGTTCAATGTGGAATTGACAGTTCCAAAAAAATATGATAAATATCTTTGCTTGGGATTGGCATTAAAAACTTGCAAACCCAACTTTTTTTTGCTTGTCAATCTCTACAAAGACGGTAAACTCAGGCTCCTCAATACACAGTCAAGAAAAAGTAATAAAAAGTTAGCAATTTCCCATCAACGCTGGGTGATCCCGATTGAATGTCTATTTCTTTATACAGACATTCAATCTATTTCCCTGTGCTAAAATCGGCGTACCGGCACGACGCAGGTGATGGGAAAAATGCCATGTTTGAACGCTTCACAGAAAAAGCCATTAAGGTAATCATGTTGGCCCAGGAAGAGGCACGCCGCCTGGGACACAATTTCGTTGGTACCGAACAGATCCTCTTGGGTCTGATTGGAGAAGGTACCGGAGTGGCGGCTAAGGTGCTGAAATCCATGGGTGTCAATCTCAAAGACGCTCGGATTGAAGTAGAAAAAATCATAGGCCGGGGTTCGGGCTTTGTCGCCGTGGAAATTCCGTTTACGCCACGGGCAAAGCGAGTTCTGGAACTATCCTTGGAAGAAGCGCGCCAATTAGGGCATAACTACATTGGCACCGAGCATCTGCTGTTGGGCCTGATCCGAGAAGGGGAAGGTGTAGCAGCCAGAGTGCTGGAAAATCTGGGTGTAGATCTTTCAAAGGTAAGAACTCAAGTTATCCGGATGCTGGGAGAGACCGCCGAGGTTACACAAGGTGGTCCATCACGCGGCAACAAAACCCCGACCTTGGATGAGTTTGGCTCGAATTTGACCCAAATGGCAGTTGACGGCAAGCTCGATCCAGTAGTGGGACGCGCCAAAGAAATTGAGCGGGTGATTCAAATATTGGGTCGCCGCACAAAAAATAACCCAGTTTTAATTGGGGAACCAGGAGTTGGTAAAACCGCGATCGCCGAAGGTTTGGCACAGCGTATTGCTAACAAAGATGTCCCTGACATCCTGGAAGACAAGCGCGTAGTCACTCTGGATATCGGTTTACTCGTAGCAGGTACAAAGTACCGGGGTGAATTTGAAGAGCGCCTGAAGAAGATCATGGATGAAATTCGGCAGGCTGGAAATGTCGTCTTAGTCATTGACGAAGTACACACCCTAATTGGTGCAGGTGCGGCAGAAGGGGCAATTGATGCAGCAAATATCCTCAAGCCAGCCTTGGCTAGAGGTGAACTACAGTGCATTGGTGCCACAACCTTAGATGAATACCGCAAGCACATAGAGCGAGATGCAGCCTTAGAACGCCGTTTCCAACCAGTGATGGTCGGTGAACCGTCGGTTGATGAAACAATCGAAATTTTGCATGGTCTGCGCGATCGCTACGAACAACACCACAAGCTCAAGATTTCTGACGAAGCTTTGATTGCGGCAGCAAAATTGTCTGACCGTTATATTAGCGATCGTTATCTGCCAGATAAAGCTATCGACTTAATCGATGAAGCTGGATCTCGCGTCCGTCTAATTAACTCCCAACTACCACCCGCAGCCAAAGAGTTAGATCGAGAACTGCGCCAATTATTAAAAGAAAAAGATGATGCAGTTCGCGCCCAAGACTTCGACCGAGCCGGAGAACTGCGCGATCGCGAAATGGAAATCAAAGCCGAAATTCGCGCGATCGCTCAAAGCAAAACTGGTACTGGTCGTCCAGAAGGAGAAGAACCAGTAGTTACAGAAGAAGACATTGCCCACATTGTCGCTTCCTGGACGGGTGTACCAGTCAACAAACTCACCGAGTCCGAGTCCGAAAAGCTGCTGCATATGGAAGACACCTTGCATCAGCGTTTAATTGGTCAAGAAGAAGCTGTGAAGGCTGTTTCGCGGGCAATTCGTCGCGCTCGTGTCGGCTTAAAGAACCCCAACCGACCCATTGCGAGCTTTGTCTTCTCCGGGCCTACCGGCGTCGGTAAAACCGAGTTGGCAAAATCATTGGCATCTTACTTCTTCGGTTCGGAAGAAGCGATGATTCGTCTGGATATGTCCGAATACATGGAGCGTCACACCGTCTCCAAGTTAATCGGTTCACCTCCAGGCTATGTTGGTTACAACGAAGGTGGTCAGCTCACCGAAGCAGTACGTCGTCGTCCTTACACCGTAGTGCTATTCGATGAAATCGAAAAAGCCCACCCCGATGTTTTCAACATGCTGTTGCAAATTTTGGAAGACGGTCGTTTAACTGATGCTAAAGGTCGCACCGTAGATTTCAAGAACACCTTGCTGATTTTGACTTCCAACATCGGTTCCAAGGTAATTGAAAAAGGTGGCGGCGGTATTGGCTTCGAGTTTGCTGAAGACCAAAGCGAATCGCAGTACAACCGTATTAAGTTCTTAGTTAACGAAGAACTCAAGAACTACTTCCGTCCCGAATTCCTCAACCGTCTGGATGAAATTATCGTCTTCCGTCAACTGAACAAGGAAGAGGTAATGCTAATTGCTGACATTATGCTCAGAGAAGTGTTTGGTCGTCTCAGCGAGAAAGGAATCAATCTCGAAGTGAGCGATCGCTTCAAAGAGCGTTTGTTGCAGGAGGGTTATAACCCCAGTTACGGTGCAAGACCCTTACGTCGAGCCATTATGCGCTTACTAGAAGACAGCCTCGCAGAAGAGATTCTGTCTGGTCGCATCAAAGAAGGCGACACCGCCATTGTTGATGTCGATGAAAGCGGTAATATCACAGTCAGAGGTGAACAGCGCCGGGAATTGATAACGCCTGGAGTTGAGTAAGATTTTGGGTTGAATCTTAGAAAGTTGAAAAGGTAGAGGCTGTAAATCCTCTACCTTTTTTATTGGAAATGCAGAGGGGCGCAAAGGGAAACGCAGAGGGGCGCAGAGTTATAGTTTATTGGCTAGGCGTTTGATACCTTCTTTGAGGTGGAGGACGTTAAAGTTGATGAGAAGACCAAGTTTACAGTTTGCGAGTTTAAGATAAGTTAGGAGTTGAACGGAGTGAATTGGTTTCAATGATTCTACGGATTTGATTTCGACAATGACTTTGTTTTCGACTTGCAAATCTAATCGATAAACACAGTCTAATTCCACTGATTGATAGACTAAAGGTAAAGGAACTTGTTTGTTAACATTCAATCCTGTTTTATTTAGTTCATAGTACAAACACTGTTCATAAGCGGACTCCAATAGACCTGCTCCTAAAGCTGTATGTACTTTCATTGCACAACCAATAATTATTCCACTCAATTCATTTTCTATCATTTAATTTTGGGTGAAAAATCAACTGCTCTTAATTTGCCCAAAATTAAAATAAATTACATCACTTCTAAGCAATTTCTAAAATGCAGACAAATATAAAAAACTCTGCGTTCATCCGCGTGTTCCTCCGCGCTGCTCTGCGTTTAAAACTCTTGCACAAACTCCGTCAAGAACCTAAACGCTTTCACCACATAACTAGCGCACTCTTTCGCAGAAGTATTATAAAACGATCGCCACGCACTACCTTTGTCTTCATCATAGCGATCGCTTCTTTGGGGATGTCCATCTAACCATGCTAATCTCACAGCATGACCGATTAATACATCTAAAACTATATATTCTTCGATTTGCAAGTTGGGGTTATTGGATGCGATCGCAGCTAATTCCATTAATGTTTCGATATTCACTTGGCGATATTCGGGAGCCTCTATTTTATTTAACAGATGTTCTACTTGCAGAGCAAAGTTTTTTTCGTCAGCTGTCATCTCCGAAATCATTTCTTCACTTTCTAAGCGGTTGCGGCGCTCTAATTTGTCACCAATCACCAAACCTTTACAATGATGCATTAACAGCCAAACTTGTTTGTAAAAGTCTTTGGGTGTGCGTCCAGTTGCGCCTTCAGCTTGACGGAAGCGACGCCAATCGTCTGGTTGAACTTCGATGTCCTCGAAAATAATTGGTTGAACGACCCATTCAATATCACTTTCTTTTTGCTTGACGTGCAAAGACTCTTGCTGACGTAATAACTTACTTATGTCTGAGTATTCGCCTAATACCTGGCTTAACCGGGTTTTGACTTCAAATGGTGAAAGTTGCATCAGGGTTTCGTAGGCTTCATCTTGAGTAAGTTTCAACTCCTGCGCTAGTTCGCTGGTAAGCAATAAAATCAAATAACCGACTCTGAGGGTGAGTAGTCCTTTAAATAACTCTGGTTCTGATTTGATTAAGGTACTCAGATAAATGAGGATTTCTTGAGTTAATACGCGATCGCGTATATCTTCACGACAAAAATGATTGATTTTCTCGACAATTTCGTTATGTGATAGAGGTGTAGTCATCAATGAAGCTTCACTGTAAGCTTTACCAACTGCAATTTGTTTACCCCGGACGATGATACTTGTAACTACGTCTGATAAAGCAATATACGCCATTTGCCGCAACCCTGCTGCACGCCGTACAACCGCCCAAATCCCTAATTCTGCGGCTTTTGTGTAAACTTCATCTAGCAAATCTCCGACTGTGACACGATTTGCTGGGCCGCCAAAACCTGTATTAAAATCTAGCCCTTGCAAACGTGTCAGTGTCTGTAACAATTCTATTTGTTCGTAAATATTTTCTGAGGAACGCAAGTAACCAAGCAGTAATCCAAAGTTGGTCTCGTACTCTACTTGGAATTCTTGAGTATGTCTCAAAGGCCAGTTTTTATCTGAATGTAGTGCTAAATAAACGCACCGAGGTTTAGCATCTTTGACGGAAGACAAGGTAAATTCAAACTCTGGCAGAAAATCAATTCGTTCGATCGCTGCTGTTAACATCGACTGATTCAGCCGTCCTAATTTTACCCGCACGCCGTTACATATACCATCTTTGAGTTCTTGCATGAGGTTGAGTAACGCGTCAGAACCTGTTTCCAACATCGTGCGCGTCAACATTAAAGTCAGAATCGGGCGCCCTAAATCACTCCAATACTTTTGAATGTAAGCCAGTTCAGTGCGTAATTGCACTATTAAAAAATGATAATCCAGTGTTAAATAGAACTGTTGAAAATCTAAAAATGAAGGTAAAAATACAACGGTTTCGCTACCAATGCGGAAAATTCTTGATGTTGTTAAACTACGAGGACGACGGGGTGGACGTCCAGTTAAACCAAGTTTGTCACTGCGTCCAATTTGAGCATAAATGTTGATGAAATCATCAGCTTTGCGGATTTGAATTGGTTCTACTTGCTTGGGTGTTTGGGTTTCAATACCGTAAACTTCTAGTTCTGCTTGTAAATCTTCATCTTCTGCTAATAAAGCAATTTGCACTAGAGGATCTCGGTGTTTATTCATGCGTAAGTGTCGCCCCAAGGGATCAATATCTCCCACATCAATTAATTTTTCACTTAGCATTTGACCGAGATAATATAGACTCTGCGCCCATACTAAAGGCACGTTTTCATTAGGTAAGCGTGGCTGAGTTGATGGTGCTTGTTTTTCTGCTTCGACAAATTCTGCACTCACATAATAAAGTTCTGGCAATAAACTCAAGCCATCTTTTTCTACAACTAAAAATTCTAAACGCTCTTGGTAATATTTAGCTTGTTCTTCGTTACCGCAAAATAACCCATCTAAAAATAAATAGGTGAAAAATAAAGGCCATTCACATTCAATATTTTCAAATTGTTTAAGTTCCCACGGTTCGTAGTGCAAGCGTTTGTTGTCTTCCAAAACAGTTTGGTGTCCATCGCGTAAAAAACGCTTGCATCCGTATTTACCTGCGAGTTTTGTAATAATATCATTACGGGTGCGATCGCGAAGGGTTTCTGTAGGAGAATCGCGTAATTGTATATCTTCAACTGCAAACGCAGGAAAACTAATCACACTCAAAATTGCTGCATCTATTTCTTTAGAAGCAGATTCTCTTGGTAGTAGAGATTCAAGAGTAATTCTGGCACGCGCAATTTCATCTGGTAATACATGAATTACTGATGCTTGACTACCACGTACACCAAATAAATCTAGTCCATCAATTGCTTCTAAAGCAGCTTTTGCCATGCCGATAGAACTAGCATTTAATTCTGCATTGCCATGATTTATTTTATTACCTCTTTCCCAAATTCCATAATCGGGTGTACGATAAGCTCTACCAATGTAGTAAACCAAATTTTGCACAAAATTGACTTCATCAAGAGTGAAAATGATCTGCAATCCGGAAGAAGTCATTTGTGCCAAAATCAACAAAAATATTGATGTTGCATCTAGTTGTAAATGTCCCCATTCTTCATCACCAACAACAATATCTCCTGTAGTGGTATTGTATTTGGCATGTAAAGCATCTAAGGGTGACTGAGTATGTTTAAATCTTTCTACTTTATGCGCCTGTCGCATCATTGCAAACAACAAACCCCGCATTAATTTGACGACGCTGTGTTCTAATTCATAGCCACGTCCTTTGTTTTCATCAACTTTGCGGTATGCTAGCGCTAACCCCCAAACTGCCAAAATACTGTAAACATTATCACGTACCCAAGCATCAGTGTAATCCCCATGGGCGGTAATTGCTGTACTTGCAGGTAGTAAACCAGTAATTGGATTTTGCCTTGCTAAGATTATTGTCTTGATTTGCTGATAATAATACTCTAGACGTTCTAGCAATTGGGAAGTTTTTTTCATATTGAACTAGACAGTAGATTCTGGAAAATAACCCTGTGACTTTATATTTAATTATGTCAGTTCACCCAATTTTTTTCTGTAATTAAGAATAACAATGAACATAATCTTTTTTTACGAACCACAGAAGGATACAAAGATTTTAAAGAGAAGATAATAAGTAACGTTATTCACAAACTATTTCGGTTTGCTGTAAATAAAATCGTTATATATATGTTATTATGCTTAAAAATAGCCGAATATTGACTATCCTGCAACACTAAAGTTAAAAGCTATCTGTTGATTGATTATTGAGCAGAATATTGAGAATGCTGTTTGGTAGCCGTATCTGAAACTTGCTCAAAGGAATTAATACGAGTTTTATAACTTCGTTGATTGCCAACTTTCAGGCTGATAACAGTAGCAATTGCTATCAGGGAAACTATTAATGGGCAGTTTAATTGCTTGATTAGTGTGTATGAACGCCTTGAAACGCCTTGAAATCATCACTAATTCTAAAGTAGTAATTATTTTAACTTCATGAAGTTGAAAAATTAATCCTGAGATCAGCTTGACACATTTGCTAACAGTAGTAAAATCTACTCAAAGTAATCAAAAAATCAGGGTAGCTAAGTAGGTTGCTTGTGTGTAGCATCACAAGAATATCTACTTTGACGCTTAAGTGTTCACTTGATGCTTAATAATTCCGGGTTAGTATTAGATTGAGCGATGCCTTGATTGGTCATCGATGTTGAGTTCCAGAGATTTTATGGACCAAAGTCCACAAGACGGTAGTACTATCCTCCTCTAAGCTGGCGAGTTTGTCTCCCAGCGCGGGGGAGGCAATTGGGAGGTTATAATAAATGCTTGTACAGGACGTTCGCAATTCTGTAATTGACGTTGCTGACTTGAACCAGCTGAAATGGGATTTAAACCGTTTACAACCGGTTGATGTGGGAGAGTACATTACCCAATTACCGAGAAAACAAAGAGCGATCGCATTTCGTCTGCTTAACAAACATCAAGCCACAGACGTTTTTGAATATCTACCTCCAGACGTGCAAGAAGAATTAATCAATTCTCTGCATGATGTGGAGGTTGTGCAAATTGTTGAAAATATGAGTCCCGATGATCGGGCAGAATTATTTGATGAGTTACCCGCAAAGGTTGTTAAACGCTTATTGCAGGAACTTAGTCCACAACAAAGACAAATAACAGCAACAATTCTCGGTTATCCTGAAGGCACTGCTGGTAGGGTAATGACCACAGAATATGTACGCTTGCAGGAAGGATTGACTGTAGGTGAAGCTTTGAGCAAAATTCGTCGCCAAGACGAAGACAAAGAAACAATTTACTATGCCTACGTTACAGACGACAACCGCAAGTTGGTAAGTGTTGTTTCTCTGCGACAATTGTTATTTACTTTTCCTGATGTTTTGATCGGGAGTATCGCTAGCGATCGCGTTGTTAATGTCAAAACAGAAACGCCCCAAGAAGAAGTCGCCCGCATCATGCAGCGTTACGACTTGATCGCTTTACCTGTGGTTGACCGGGAAGAGCGACTAGTTGGTATTATCACCATTGATGATGTGATTGATATTCTTGAAGAAGAAGCCACAGAAGATATTCAAAAATTAGCAGGGGTGAGTGGTGGTGACGAAGCCACTTTGTCTTCTCCATTAATCACGCTCAAAAAACGTTTACCGTGGCTATTTGGAGTGATGCTGTTGTATATCGGAGCATCCAGTGCGATCGCACCCTTTCAGTCTACTATTTCGATGGTGCCAGTATTAGCTGTTATTATGCCCCTATTCTCCAATACGGGTGGTACTGTTGGCATTCAAGCTTTAACAGTAACAATTCGCGGACTTGGTGTCGGAGAAGTCACACCCAAGGATACTGTTAAACTTCTACGTAAAGAACTGACAGCAGGTTTGGGTACAGCCTTAGCTTTAGGTTTGACGATGATTTGTCTTTCCTTAATTTGGGCGCCTCCTCAAGAACGTTGGGTATCATTGATTGCTGGAACGGTAATGGCCATAAATACCCTTGTCGCCGTCACTTTAGGGACTTTGTTACCAATGGTCTTAAAGCGCCTCAAACTCGACCCAGCATTAGTTAGTGGGCCGTTAGTGACAACTATGCTCGATGCGATCGGGTTCGTCATTTTCTTAACTCTAATTTCTAGTGCTTTACATATATTCCACTTAAAACCCTAAATAATACTATTTTTTAGTTATTTTCGGTCATAATCTCCCATTTCATTGGGGGATTATTTTTGTTAATTTTTATTAACGATATATCGTGATATATCTATAATCGAAATAGAAGTATGCAAGAGAAAAATTATGTTTTCAGGTCTTCCTAGACATCCTCATTTTATGGGTAAGTTTTTGGGTGTTCCTATGCACCCTGATTTTTTTCAATCAGGATGCGACGATAGACCCCACAGAGGTAGACATCACCGATCCTCAAAGTGGGGGAAAGATGAGCAACGCACACCTCGTGGTGATATCAAATACATTCTCCTATCGTTGCTGGTAGAACAACCGCGACATGGATATGACTTGATCAAAGAATTAGAAGCACGTTACGGTGGTTATTGGAAACCTAGCCCAGGTTCCGTTTATCCCACCCTCCAGCTACTCGAAGAAGGAGGTTATCTCATTTCTGAGCAAGTAGAAGGTAAAAAAGTATATACAATTACAGAAACTGGTAGACAATTATTAGCCGAACGGGGTGATCCTCAAGACTGGATGACCAGAAGAAACAAACCCCAACAGTGGATGGAATTGGGAAATGCGATCGCTGATTTAAGTGGAGTAGTAATGCAAGTTGCTCGCAATGGCAATGCAGATCATATAAATAGAGTACGTGAAATACTCAATCGAGCCAAACGCGAAATCTATACCATCTTGGCACAAGAAGAGTAATACATTTTGGTCAAGGGTCAAGGGTTAATTATCATTAGTTACTCCCCCTTGTCCACCTCCCCGAACGCGAGTGCGTGAACCCCCGTTACCTTTTATCTCTAATCCCCAATCCTCCTACTGGTCTGTCAAGCTAGTTTTGAGGGTTTGTAGTAAAGACCAAGCGTGCTTAGAAAATAAGGACTATATCCGCAGCGTGAGCGCAGAGTAGTCCTTACTACGAACTTTATTATTCCTCAATTCAAATTTGATGACCTACTACAATGATTCTGGTGGTGCAATATCTGGCCCGACAGTCACACCAGCATCGCTAGACTTGATTCCCGGTATAATTTTAGATTCATTATGCTTGAATGATCCTGAAACAGCAGAAGAGGTAGGAGGAGTAACTGCATTTTGATTCACAAGTCTGCTAGTTTCTTCTTGTTGGGAAATATACGATAATCCGCTTACAGCACCAGCGACAAGAGCAGTGTAGCCTAGATATAAATGCATGGGGCGAATTTCCAAACCTAGTTGTTTGGAAGTTTTTTTAGATTCACCCCAAGAGGGTAAAACGGATTTTGTTGTTTCGGGTGCTGGTAAGGAAGCGACTAAAGCTGTCCCATTGAGTCCTAAAACATTTGCCATTGTACGGATAAAACCGTGTACAAACACATCTTCTGGTAATAATTCCCAGTTCCCATTTTCTATAGCTTCCATTTGATGAACTGAGATGTAAGTGTAAACGCAGAGTTGCTCAAGAGAAAGACCTCTAGACTCACGAGCTTGGCGGAGTTGTTCACCTATTTGACGCAGATTTTCTGTGCGTTGTTGCTCTGTGGTTTGCGTTGTGACTTTTGTTTGGGAAATTGTTTTGTTTTTGAGTGACTCTAAAGGTGGTTTTATTGCCGTAATATTTTCGTTGTTAGCTATATTTACTACTAATTGCTGATGGGGTAGTAAATTTTCTGTTTTAGCATTTTCTTTGTTTTCAATTGGATGAAATTTTACGTCTGTTAAATACTCTGATAGGTTATTATAATTATTTTGTTGCGTTTTTTGCGTGAAATCAATAGTCTCTGATTGTGGTTGATTATCTGTCAATCTTTCTAGAGGTTTTTCAACTTGTTGATACTTTTGAACTAATTGTTGAAATGCTAAATCAATCGCTTCTCTAGCCACAGCTTTGATCAACATTTTGCCTTGGTCAGCAGAGTCACCAAGTAGTTTTTGTATAGTACCTAAAGCACGACGGTAAACTAGAGAATTATGCAGTTCTGCTTCTATTTCTCCTAAAAGCGATCGCAGCTCATCTTGAGAAATTTCAATGGTGGGATTGCTCAATATTTCTAAGAAGCACACAGGTGTAGTAATCATTACTATTAAGTCTCTTTAGTAATCAAAGCCAAAAAATTATACCTGTATCATTTATTCTCAAGCTATGTTCACATATCCGGATTGCGAAGTATAAATTTCTTACTAAGTTGGAAAGCAATAATTATTTTATTTAGTAGTATTTTTCACATAATGTTTTGTTTTTTTGATACACAAGCATTTATTTAAGTTATCATTAAAAATAATACTTTGAATTTAAAAAGTCATTTAATTTTTATCTGTTTACTCTTCTTCCTCCTAAAGCTGGTTACACAAGAAAAGCACTGCTTGTAAATACTCAGCAGCAGCTACTTCTGCTACGTTATTATGTCCAGCATCGGTTTTTCACTCATGAAAGCTCATGAAAGCAGGGATAGTGATATCACTGATTCCATAAATGAATAAAATAAGCATTTTTAACCGAGGTACTTTTTGAATTGATTCAAATCGCTGTGTCAATATTAAATGGACAGGAAACATCCGAAAACTGTTCCGGTAAGCTACCACTTGGCAAATTGAGGTAAAAGAGCTTTCTACAATCAACTCAGATGCATCTGGCTGTTTAATAGAAAGATCAATAGCGATCGCACCTCCTAACGAATGACCGTAGATAAAAATTTGACTGAGTGCAATGTTTTGCCGATGTATTAAATAATTCCAAGCGATCGCTGCATCTTTACAGACTCTTCTTTCATTGGGAAAACGACCTCAACTGTTACCATAACCTCGATAGTCAATTAATAATACCACAAACACTAGTTAATAAAATCTACTGAAATTGGTAATATTTATGCCACTATTTATACCATTATCATGTAGATAAAGTAGAGCTTTCCCATTCGATTGATTTGCTTTCTATCAGCAACCGTAAATATATTTCACCTGATGCGATTGAATTTGTATAGGTAGCCAAACTTATTCTTAATGTAAATTTAAAAACGTTGATGTTGTTTTAACGATAGAAGAAAGATGGAAAAACCTTGACCGTATTCTAGAAAAAAGGAGTATATATACAGCACAGTAAGTGAGTATTATAAGGATTCCAAGCCAAAATTAAGATGTTGGTGAACAATTGTATTTTATGTTGCAGCTTAATCTATCAAGTGCCAGTATTTATGTATACAATATAATCGCAAAAGCTTGTAAATTTAGTATTTGCCAATTAATATTGTTTATCAGAAAAAATTATGATTTAAAAGTTTAATAAATTAAAGAATAGTAGATTATTCAGTAGATTTTGGGAGATGACAGTGACGTCCTTTAATGAGGCTCAACAAGAGCAACTCAAGGAAATTGGAGCATATTTACGACAGATACGCCAAGAGAAATCCGTGCGTATAGAACAAATAACTGCTCAAACTCTGATCAGACAAGGGTTTCTAGAAGCATTGGAAGAAGGTCGATATGAAGACTTACCAGAGCCAATTTTTGTACAAGGGTTTATCCGACGCTACGGTGACGCATTAGGACTTGATGGTGTTGGGTTAGCCAAAAATTTTGCAATTAACTTTTTCCTTCTCGATGCTGATCATGATGGTAAGAAAGCACAGAAAAGCTCAAGTATACATATTCCTCTTGCTGTTCCTTACGTTGTACTATTAACAGTTGCTTCTTTTATATTGTTTTTTCGTATTAATCCCAAAACTCCAGCCGATTCTGTTGCTCAGGATCAAAAATCCAAAGCTTCTCAACAAACAACAGTATCTACAACTGTAGCTGCGTCACCAGCATTATCTCCCTTTACTACCCCGGCAGCGACAACTCCATCACCAGGAGCATCCCTAGCTGCATCACCAACATTATCCCCTACAACTCCCTTACCAGAAACATCTCCTTCTAACTCAACAGGATCTCCAGTTGAAGTGACACTAGAACTGCAAGGGGAATCATGGGTGCGAGTCAAAGCAGATGGTAAAACTATGTTTGTGGGGACTTTAAATAAGGGAGATCGAAAAACTTGGACAGCAAACAAGCAATTGACTATACGCTCCGGAAATGCAGGTGCTGTATTAGTTTCTGCTAACAAAAGTGAACAAAAACCGCTTGGAGATTTAGGAAAGGCAAAGACAGTGATTTTTACTCCTGAAACAACCAATAATCAAGAGTCAATAGTCAACGATCAACAAGAGTCCAGAGTCAATAGTCAATAGTCAGGGCTATTTCATTCTAGATATAAACCGCCCTTAACTTTAGTTCAGGGCTGCATAGTTTAAGTCCGTTAAAAAGGGCTAAATTCCCACTAAACAGTCGGTTTGAACCGACTTTTGCTATTAGCCTCAGAATTGATTCTGAGGCGGGATGGATGAGAATGAAATAGTCCTGAGTCAATAGTCCAGAGTCCAGAGTCAACAGTTTTGATCATAGACCATAGACCATAGACCATAGACCATTGATCATGAACCAAGAACTATACTTGTGGCAGATGTAAATGCCACTGAGTAGATTGTTCATAAGCGTAAGCCACTTGAAACAGTTGGTCTTCTCGTAAAGGCTTACCAATTAACTGTAAACCAATCGGTAGTCCACTGTCATCAAAACCACAGGGTACACTTATACCTGGTAAACCTGCTAGATTTACGGGAATAGTCATCAAGTCAACTAAGTACATACTTAGAGGGTCAGCAGTTTTTTCTCCTGCTTTGAATGCTGTGCTAGGAACTGTGGGACAGGCTAAGACATCAAAGTGTTCAAAAGCTCTTTCAAAGTCTTCTTTAATTAGGGTGCGTACCTTTTGTGCTTTCAAATAATAGGCATCATAATATCCTGCTGAAAGAGCGTAGGTTCCCAACATAATCCGGCGTTTGACTTCTGTACCGAAACCACTTGCACGAGTACGGCTATACATCTCGATCAAGTTTTCCGCTTCATCAGCACGATAACCGTACTTGACGCCATCGTAACGAGCTAAGTTTGCTGAAGCTTCCGAAGGGGCAATAATATAGTAGCTAGGTAAACCATAACGGAAGCGGGGACAGGAAACAATATGAATTTCCGCACCCAGATTTTGCAGTTGAGCAAGTGCTATGGTAATAGCCTCTTCAACTTGCGAATCTAGACCTTCACCAAAGGTTTCTTTGATCACGCCAATTCTGAGTTGTCCTCTCGGTTTGAGGTCTGGCTGTAAACTTGCGCCGTAGTCGGGAATCGAAACTTTTAAGCTAGTAGAATCTTTGGGATCGTGACCTGCGATCGCTTGTAACAATGTGGCTGCATCTTCCACAGAACGAGCAAAAGGGCCAATTTGATCCAAAGATGAAGCAAACGCCACTAACCCATAACGTGAAACTAATCCGTAGGTTGGTTTCATCCCCACCACACCACAGAAAGAAGCAGGTTGACGAATCGAACCCCCAGTATCAGAACCCAGAGAAACAGTACATTCTCCTGCTGCTACTGCGGCCGCTGAACCACCAGAAGAACCACCCGGAACTCTCGATAAATCCCAAGGGTTAGCAGTCAAACCATAGGCTGAAGTTTCTGTGGAACCACCCATAGCAAACTCATCCAAATTGGTTTTACCCACGATTACAGCACCAGCTGCTGCCAGCTTCTGTGTTACCGTTGCTTCATAGGGCGGCACAAAATTTTCTAAAATCCGGGAAGCACAAGTAGTAGTAATTCCCTTTGTACATATATTATCTTTAATACCGATGGGAACGCCTGCCAATAACCCAATTTCTTCGCCTGCGGCGATTTTAGCATCCACCGCCCGCGCTTGTTCCAATGCCCGTTCGGTAGTTACGCACAAAAAACTGTGTAATTTTGGCTCTAGTGTTTGAATGCGGTCTAAAGCTTCCTGAGTAATTTCTACGGCAGAACGTTCTTTTTTAACTAGCTGTTTGTGCAACTCGCGGATGGATGCCATGATTGCTTCCTTAGTGACTCAAATCATTGATTTTAGTACAGTTTGACAATTTCTGATCAAGGGATCGAGAATCAGGGTTGCCTATGCCTTCACATCCTTGAAATTAGATTAATATGTATTTCACACTAAGTACAGCTTTGCATAAGTTCGTAGCGAATAAAATGGGCAAACCTCTGTGTTACTCTGCGCTTTCCTCTGCGCCCCTCTGCGTTTAAAACGTTACAATTTAACGCAAACCTGTACTAAGTAAGTCGGCGGGAATAAACATCCACAAAACCCTTACCGATGACAAATGACGAATTCTCAAGACTTAAATCGATTAGAGAACAATGGCTAAGATTGTAACACGCAAATCATTAAGTATACAGAATGTATATGACATTGGAGTAGAGCAAAACCATAATTTTGTGATTAAAAATGGTTTGGTGGCTTCCAATTGTTTCAATAAATCTCACTCTACAGCTTACGGATATGTAACTTATCAAACCGCGTACTTAAAGGCTAATTATCCTTTAGAGTATATGGCAGCACTGTTAACGGCTAACAGTGACGATACAGATAAGGTGCAGAAGTATATTGCTACCTGTACAAATATGGGTATTCAGATCGATCCACCCGATATTAATCGTTCTGGGATCGATTTTACCCCTTTGGATGGGAAAGTTCTGTTTGGATTGTCGGCAGTGCGGAATGTCGGACAAAATGCGATCGCTGCAATTTTGGAAGCGAAAGAATCCAAAGGCGAGTTTAAATCTTTATCTGATTTTTGCGATCGCGTTGATTTGGGTACTGTGAACCGTCGCACTTTAGAATCTCTAATTTATTGTGGAGCCTTTGACAAAATTGAATCCAACCGTAATCAATTACTTCATGATTTACCTTTAGTTTACGACTGGGCCCAATCCCGCGCCAAAGATAGAGCCTCTGGTCAAGGTAATCTCTTCGATTTATTAGGCGGTGGATTTGCTAGCAACCCTCAGAAAAATCCAATCCAAAATAGTTTTGATAGCGCTCCCAAAGCTAAACCTGTTCCTGATTTACCTCCCCAAGAAAAGTTACGCAAAGAAAAAGAATTATTAGGCTTTTACGTATCAGACCATCCGCTTAAATCCGTACGCAGTTCAGCGCGAGTCCTCGCACCAATTAATCTTTCTCAATTAAACGAACAAAAAGAAGAATCAATGTTATGTGCGGTGGTAATGCTTAATAATGTCAAAAAAGTGATCACCAAAAAAGGTGATCCCATGGCAATATTGCAAATAGAAGATTTAACTTCCCAATCAGAAGCAGTAGCATTTCCTAAAACCTACGAACGCATTAATTCACTTCTCCAAGTTGATTCCAGATTAATAATTTGGGGTAAAGTAGACCGACGAGATGATCAAAATCAATTTATTGTTGAAGATGCAGAAGCAGTAGAAACAGTACAAATGGTCATGGTAGAGTTAAATACTCAACAGGCAGCTACCATTGAAGAACAGCATCGTTTACGAACAATTTTGCAAGAACAGTCTGGGGATAAAGAAAAAGCCAAAGTACCAGTGATTGGAATTATTCAAGCTGGAAATTCTCGTCATCTCGTCCGTTTCGGACGTCAATTTTGGGTACAGGATTCTCGAAGTGCTGTTTGGGCTTTACAAAATGCTCGATTTTCTGCTCATGCACAATTACTTACTAACACATAGATGTATTAGTAATAAAAACAATCTATGTATATATTTCTCAAATAACAATATTTTCTATTAACACCTTTACATGAAGGATTAAAAACTATATGCCAGTTTAATTTTATAAGTATAAAGCCGTAGATATTAGGGATAGAAATGTTTTTTTAGTTACTTTCGCGGATGATGCTCTCCTGGGAAAAATGGTATCTTTTTATGCCATGAGAATAAATGCAGAAACCAGGGTGAGGAGC
Source organism: Nostochopsis sp. (assembly GCA_051172755.1). GTDB lineage: Bacteria > Cyanobacteriota > Cyanobacteriia > Cyanobacteriales > Nostocaceae > Pelatocladus. Next base: position 64,702 of record JBMNDX010000005.1, read on the forward strand.
AAATACTTGGTAACAGCAAATGCGATAGATCATTTTGTTGCATATTGCAAAAAAATTCAACCCCAATCTCAAGAAGAAATTAAAAAATTTTTTGAGGGGGTTGTTGGATTTCCTTATGACAAAGAACTCCTATTGCAAGCATATTTATTTTTAAATATCAACGAATTATTTCCGACCTGCGCTGAATTGCTGTTATTTGAAAAGTCTCCGATTGCCGATTATACAGATTTGGGTAAGTGTGATTTTGTCTACCTTACTTCTCAAAATAAATTGTTTTTAATTGAGACAAAATTTATTGATACGGAAGCAACAGGAGCAACCGAAAGAAAAAGAAGAAACAAACATAGGAACAAAGTCTTTGAACAGGTTATTACTTTAAAACACCGATTCAGTGAGTACTGGAATATAAAATTGGAAGAATTAGAATGTGGTGTTTTTACAACGGATGCAGAAATTGACTGGAGAGGAAATGACGTCAATGTGATAACTAAATCAGTACCGATTGATAAACTTAAACACTGGCGAAAACACTATAACGTAGAAGGGAAAACGAATTCTAGTCGCTAGGTATTTGTGCAAACTTGGGATGCTTTCTGTTTCAACAAAATATTTTTTACGAATCTTGAAACATCGGTGTACTCAAATAACGCTCTCCAAAAGAAGGTTGAATCACCACAATTAATTTTCCAGCATTCTCCCGGCGCTTCGCTACTTGTATTGCAGCACACAAATTTGCGCCTGAAGAAATACCAGATAATAAACCTTCTTCCCTCGCCAAACGTCGCCCAAATGCGATCGCTTCTTCATCACTGACTGCGATCGCTTCATCTATTAAATCTGTGCGGAGAACTTCAGGAATAAAACCTGCGCCAATACCTTGAATTTTATGTGGTCCTGGTTCACCACCAGAAATGACGGAACTATTTTTTGGTTCAACTGCGATCGCCTGAAAACTTGGTTTACGGGCTTTAATTACTTCAGCAATACCCGTAATTGTTCCGCCAGTACCCACCCCAGCGACAACAATATCTACTTGTCCATCTGTATCTGTCCAAATTTCTTCGGCGGTGGTTTCGCGGTGAATTTTGGGGTTGGCTGGGTTGCGAAACTGTTGCAGCATATAAGCATTGAGAGTATTAGCCACAATTTCTTCGGCTTTGCGAATTGCTCCCCCCATCCCTTCTGTTCCTGGCGTTAACTCCACAGCCGCACCATAAGCTTTTAACATCGCCCGTCGTTCTACACTCATGGTTTCAGGCATAGTCAAAATTAAACCATAACCACGTGCTGCCGCCACCATCGCCAATCCAATTCCCGTGTTTCCAGATGTTGGCTCTACTAAAATACTTTTTCCTGGTTCAATTAATCCAGCAATTTCTGCTGCTGTAATCATACTTGCAGCAATCCGATCTTTCACAGAAGCAGCCGGATTCATTCCTTCGAGTTTAATCACAATTCTGCCCACACATCCCTCTGTTTGGGGAATTTTATTCAGTTGAACTAACGGAGTACGTCCAATTAATTCAGTAACATCACCAGCAATTTGCATGAATAAAGCTCCTGATTGAGGATTGGGGATCTTGCTACGCGTCTCTACATTCTTTTTTGGAGATGTCTATTGACCATTGACCAACAATCTTAAAAGCAAATCTTGTTTATTTTTGTAATTTTTAATGATAGTTTCAATTTTTTGTGCAAAAATGCTTAAAAATAAAATTATATGATGTTTCTATATTTTTAATGTTCATCCAATGTATATTTACTCAGTAATAATTTATGGAAATTTTGACTTTTCTCTTACTAAATTTCTGCACAATTTTCAAGAGTTTAAAGCTGAGTACTAGCCATCAAAGTTGAATTCAGATTTTTAGCTTTTGATTTTTGACTCTTGAGCTTTGATTTCCATAAATAGTGATTGAGTACATCAATTCCAGCACCTTAGCTGAAAAATACGAGTCCCCATACCTCAAAATACTAGTACCCAGACCCCAAACAATTTTTTGAATACTGCTGCAATGGGAATTATCAGCTTTGAGTACAAACTTAATTAATTTAATAATCTTGATCCGGCTGCAAACAACTCTTCTCGAATAAGGCAGCTGCTATAAAACTTATAGGATTTACGCAGAGATTCCCCTCTACCCCCCCCTGCAAAGGGGGGGACTTCTTAAGCCCTCACATCTATAAGCAAAATGAACTAAGATATGAACGGCTTTGAATGTGTAAGTTCTCCGACAAGTATTCAGCTTTGTCCAATAATAGTTACTATAGTTACTATTTATTTCCTGCTGATTATCAGTTTTCACATTTGTATGTTCATTGATAACTGATAACTGATAACTGATAGGGCTTAACTTTTGGGTGTTCATATCTTCATTCTATACAGGGTAAATCAAGACAAAAAGGTACTGTCTCACGGGGTGCATACTGCCTAGCAAGGGAGAGCCAAAATGAGACTACAAATTTCCAAGTTTCTCATAGTTTCTTTACTGACTTTAATAGTGCTTTCACCTGAGCTAGTAGTATTGAGTGTGGTTTGGGAGCAGCATATGCAGCTAGTCGAAATACAGCACAGAAGCTGTAAAGTAGAGGAAACACAAGCAGGAGTATTTAGTATTATTGGCAACCGAAATCAAGTATCGGCTCAAAATTTTGCTCAAGATGCAGCTACCATCAAATTTTTGGATGCCAATTTTCTGCATATTTTGCTCACTCCTACTCAACTATATAAAGTTGTTGATCACTTGAAATGGTTTTTTTTATTATTTCCTATAGGTTTGGGGGTATTCTTTTTTTTATATGACAGGTATCTTGTTTATCGCGCTACAGTTTTTCAACAACAAGTAGATAGGCTAGAAAGGTTATGGCAGGAAAGTATTGAACAATAAGGAACGTACAATAAAAATATGACAATTACAGAAGAACGCCAAAATCTATACTTTGATTTGATTGATCAGTTACTTAGCTGTCCTAATGGTCAGGAACCGGAAATTTTAGAAACTAGTTCAGAATTAATTGATGCTGGTTTTATACAAACAATACTACAAGTTGCTGCCGTATTTGCACATCAAGGTAATGATGAGGGAGCAAAATTTTTAATTCACGTTGCTCGTGAATTATCGAAACAACTAGGGTTATATCCTGAAATTCCTGAAGTACCTGCTAAGGAGTAAAGATGTTATTGACTGCAACTGACGCAGGACAAATCGCTTTAGAGTTTCTGATGGCTGATTGGAATGTTTTAGAAGCAGATAGAGAGTGGTTTGTCATTATTAATTCTCGCCTGATTGGCATGAGTTGGTACATTGTAGAAATAGCCATAGAGGGATTTCCAGATCGGTGGTATATGCAAGTTTATGACACTGGAGAATGTGACCCAGACTATACATTTATTTCTCCAATTCGTGGTTCAGAAGGATACGCGGATCTGACAGATTTACCAAGGTTGGTAGCTGAGGTATTAGTGTCAGAACGTAATTTTCGCTAATCAGCAAGAATAAGAAATAAAATCTTTTATATATTGCTTGTGTGTTGTTCTGTTTGTGATGAGATTTTTTACTTGTCACAAACTTTTATTTTTCTGTGTTTATTTGATTAATAAAATCTGTTGTTTTAATCTTACAAAATTGATTTTTTTAGTGTTTATTCTAGGATTTAGTCATGTGATTTTGACAAGATTATGCTATATTAATATTGTGATAAAGCTTACACAAATAGTGCATGGTGGCTAAAAAAATATTGATTTGAAAGCGTAATTAAGAATGAAAAATTAAGTGTTCATTTTCATCTTTCATTCTTAATTCTGGCTTTTGCCTTCTTGCAATAGGTTTTGTCATGATTAGAGAAGACATATTATCCAAAGAATATCTGAGAATCGTCAAAAAATACTACCCCAAAATCGGAGAATTGTTAGATGACTGTTATGTGAAAGTCATCACCAATTATTGGGGGCGACCTCCAAAACGCTTGCGCTATATTGGAATTTATTGTTCTGATGAAATGATGCCTCTTGTGCAAGTCCACAAAGAAATACTCCGAGATTTAGCAGAGAATATGGGGTTAGTTCAGGTAGTTTTCCTGAATGCTTCACGACTGTTACGCGATCCAATGTCAAAAATCAAGCAAGCAGATCCGCGCTTGTGGTTAGATTTGCATTGGGTAGCAATGTCCGAATAATAGCGATCGCCTGGGAAAACTAGAATTTTCTGCAATTACGAAAACCATCATCAAGACTACTCATCGCGATCGCATAACGATTTACCACAAATCTTTCCAGAAGTTGATTGTTGATTGCTAAACAACAAACAACAATCAACAAATCTCAAATCAAGAGCTAACATGATGAAAAAACCCTTCTTACCTCCAGATGACATGCCACCCAATGAGGTGACGCCACAGGATAGAATGCTGTATCTGGAACTAGAACAATCAATTGGTGCGTGCTTTTTTCAAGCGTGCGATCGCATCACACAAATGTTATTGTCTACTTGTCAGTGGTATCTCACAACTAAAGACGGTACTCTCAAATTAATCATTGACAGCCCAGACATAGTAACTTATTGGCATATCGTCAACAATATTCCTCAGCTAGGAAGTAAGCTAGAAAAATATAGCAGTGACGCTAAAATCCGCGTTTATCCTCCAATGGGTAAAGGAGCGCCATTTGAAATTAGCGTCAATGAAATTTCGGCGTATCGAGATTGGCTTTAATTTGTATCCGTATTGAATTATTGTCGTCTTAAAGTATACTTAAAATTGCGTGAACCTGCGTAATTACTAATGGTTGCTAACTCCTCTAAATTTTGTGCTCCTGCATAGGTTTTACCATTGATAATCCAACTCGGATAGCTTTGAATCTTAGCCGCCTGACATTCATCTTTTAGACCATTTGGGTTATCAGTAGGAGCACAATCTATATGATCAATTTTGCTGTAAGCTTCTTTACCAAAAAGTAATTTTTGTTCATGACAGTGAGGACACCACCAAGCAATGTATTCTTTAGCGCCTGTTTGTTTGAGATGACTTGCTAAAGCAATTTCTGCCTCACCAGAAGTAGTTGTAACTTCCCAACCCACTCCAGGTTTGGGTTCTTCCACTGGTTTGAAACTGATGATAGCTGGTTTACCAGGATTTTCTACAATAGTGACGCCGCTATTGTTATTTGATGGAGGAGCATAAATAGCGAGAGTACCAATTAATGTCACCATGCCAACAACAATGGCAGTAAAAAGGATTTGTCCGATTTCCTCCCAAGCACGACCAACAATTGTTAGCACCAACATACTGAAAGAAAAAATTGCTGAGGCTACACAGTAGATACACAGTGCTTTAATTTTAAACACCAATAGGTAAATTAAAAAGCTACTGAATACCGACATGGCGAGCGCTCCGATCAGAAGCAGCAACCAAGTGAGATTTTCTAGCTTAGTTCGAGAATCTTTCTTTTTCACTGGGTCTATAGCCAACGGGGCTAAGGCAAAAACTGCCATACCCACGTAAGCCAAAAAACCGAACAAAGCCAGAGGTAGCCCAAAAACTGTAGCATAATCGCTCTGTAATACAATATCGCAGCTTTTGGTCGGACAAGCAGCAGAGCTTTGGCTAAATTTAACTACGGTCAAGTAAGCAGTAGTCAAAGCACCTAAAGTGGCGATCGCACCAATAATTAAACGCGATCGACGATGAATCCAAGGAGTAGAAGAAAGGCGGCGATTCATAAGCAGGTTATTGGTAATTTTAGTAGTTAGTTGTTGGTAGTTGGTGGTTGGTAGTTGGTAGGTGATTGTTCCAAACAACACACAACTACCAACTACCAAATTCCCAGTTAAGATTTTAAGCTCACAGGAGAAATAGATTTGCGATCGCTCCTGTTGTTCCAACTGCGGTGGGCGGCTTCCACAAATTGACTAACACGAATGGGGTCTATTGTCTGTTCGCGGCGACCGTGACGTTTTAAGGAACTAGAGACAATCACTCCATCTGCTGCTTGTAACAATGTCGCAACATTTTCCCAAGATGCGCCGCTACCAATAAATACTGGTGTACCTGCTGCTGCTTGTGCAGCCAATTCCAAATCTTCTTGGTTAGGTGGACTGCCTGTAGCCCAACCAGATAAAATGACGGCATCTGCCAAACCTCGTTCGATGGTATCTTGCACTGCTACAGTCAAATTTGGAGAACTCAAAGGACGAGCGTGCTTAACTAAGACATCACCAAAGATTTTGACATCACTACCCAGTTCCCGTCGATAGCGCAGTAAATGATGGGCTTCTCCCTCAATTAAACCCTGATCAGTTGCCATCACTCCACTGAGGACGTTCACACGGATAAATTGCGCTCTTACACAGCTAGCAATAGCCATAGCACTTTTGGCATCATTCCGTAAAACGTTAATACCAACAGGTAGCGTCACCATATTCTGTATTCGCTGCACTACTATAGTCATGGCGCTGACAACAGCAGGATCGACCTGGTTTTTAGGAAACGGCGCATCAAAAAAATTTTCTACAATAATGCCATCAACTCCTCCACTGGCAAGAGCTGTTGCTTCTTGTTCGGCACGGTCAATTACCGCTTTGAGGCTACCTCCCCAACGAGGTGAGGTAGGTAATGGTAGTAAATGAACTACACCAATAATTGGTGTGCGGGTTTTAAACAGTTGATATAAGTCCACGTCTTTAATCCGTAACACACAGTCCAGAGTCAATAGTCAATAGTCAATGGTCAATAGTCAATGGTCTACCGATTTTAGATTTTAGACTTCGTAGCGAGCCTCAGCGTTCGACGGCTCGACTGAGCGTTTCCGCACTGAGCTAGCCGAAGATTTATCCGACTCAAGGGCTTGCAGACTCTGGATGATCAATTTTGGTTTTGTTCTATCCGATTTGCAGTCGGAGTATTTCCTCAAAAATTTTTATCCAAAATTGGCAGTCAATAGCCTGTAGACTGATTATTCTGAAATGTTGACTTAGGACTTTAGACTGTTGACTTTTGACTAATTTTTTCAACTTTTGTTTTGTATTGGTCAGTTTTCCGCCTCCTCCTCAAGATGGAAATTAACGTAAAACCTTCCATAAGATATGTTAAGATAAAAACTGGTTATAAGAGGAGTTTGCAACTCACAAGACGCACAAGGCGCCAAGCGGCTTTCCACGAGGTAGCTGTTTTTCATCTAGCAGGTAACGATTCTGTTACAGTTGCAGGTTAAACCTGGACTGATTGGTAGCATTGCTGCTGTCAAGGCGTATTTTAGTGCGTATCTTCCTAGATGGTAGCGACTTCTCACCACACATCCCATAGGGGAAAGTGGCTTCCTTTAGGGTAGAGTAGATTCACAACGCACGCGCTGCGGTAATGTAAAATACCAAAAGCAATTTGCACCAAAAAGTTACGAGTGTCTATTTTACCCAACAACTATTCGTTTTTCCCTTGGAAATACAGAATAGCAAAAAAATATTAGCATGATCTCTGTTGCAATTCATCGGGATTATAGATTCCTTTGGGTGCATTTGGATTTTGTGATGTGGGCATGATCTAAAAGAGTTGCTTCTTGAGCAAATGTCTGAAGATCCTTAGTTAAAATTTAACTTTTGGAGTGAAGAAAACTAAAAACTTTATATTTATAGTATGGGTGAAAAACCAACCATTGCAATATCTCATCTGGGTTGTGAAAAAAATCGAATTGATACCGAACATATGTTAGGACTGCTGGTAGAAGCAGGCTATGGCGTAGATTCTAATGAAGAGTTAGCAGATTACGTTATTGTTAATACTTGTAGTTTCATCGAAGCAGCTCGGGAAGAATCTGTTAGGACTTTAGTAGACCTAGCAGAAGCCAATAAAAAAATTGTCATCACAGGTTGTATGGCGCAGCATTTCCAGGAGCAATTGTTGGAAGAGTTGCCAGAAGCAGTGGCGGTAGTAGGTACAGGTGATTATCACAAAATAGTTGATGTAATTGCACGAGTAGAACAAGGCGATCGCATACTAGAAGTGAGTGCCGAACCAACCTACATAGCCGATGAAACCACACCCCGCTATCGCACTACAACCGAAGGTGTGGCATATGTCAGAATTGCGGAAGGATGCGATTATCGCTGTGCATTTTGTATCATTCCGCATCTGCGGGGAAACCAGCGATCGCGTACTATAGAATCAATAGTCGCGGAAGCTAAACAGCTAGCAAGTCAAGGGGTGCAGGAAATCATTTTGATTTCCCAAATCACCACAAATTACGGCATAGATATCTATGGGAAGCCCAAATTAGCCGAATTGCTCCGTGCTTTGGGGAAAGTAGATATACCCTGGATTCGGATGCACTACGCTTATCCCACAGGACTGACTCCAGATGTGATCGCGGCAATTCGTGAAACACCCAATGTCTTACCTTATCTGGATTTGCCGTTGCAACATTCCCATCCCGGAATTCTCCGTGCTATGAACCGTCCATGGCAAGGACAAGTCAATGATGCAATTATCGAACGCATCAAGGAGGCACTACCACAGGCGGTACTGCGGACAACATTTATAGTTGGGTTTCCTGGCGAAAGTGATGAACATTTTCAGCATCTATTTAACTTCATCCAACGCCATGAATTTGACCATGTGGGTGTTTTCACCTTCTCACCAGAAGAAGGAACACCAGCCTACAGCCTCAGCGAACAGTTGCCGCAAATAGTCAAAGATGAGCGGCGGGACGTATTGATGGAACTGCAACAGCCGATTTCTCTACGTAAAAATCAGCAAGAAGTTGGCAGAATAGTTGATGTTTTGATTGAACAAGAAAATCCTTCAACAGGAGAATTAATCGGTCGTTCTGCGAGATTTGCCCCCGAAGTAGATGGTCAAATTTACGTTAGTGGGCAAGCAAGATTGGGAACTATCGTACCAGTAGCCATCAAAGAAGCTGATACGTACGACTTGTATGGAGTAGTTAGTTGTTAGTTGTTAGTTGTTAGTTGTTAGTATTTGACTCATTTTTAACCACTAACCACTATCCACTAACCACTATCCACTAACCACTATCCACTAACCACTATCCACTAACCACTATCCAATAATTAAATACAGATTAGGAGATTTAATGACCCTTTCTTTTCAAGAATTAGGTATTTCACCAGAACGCATTCAGCAGATTGAAAAACTTGGTATTACCACACCAACCAATATTCAAGCTCAAGCGATTCCCCAACTTTTAGCGGGTCGTGATGTCGTTGGTCAATCCCAAACAGGTACGGGCAAAACAGCAGCTTTTTCTCTGCCAATTCTAGAGCGGCTAGATGTCAGTAAAAAAGTAGTACAAGCAATTGTTTTGACCCCAACTCGGGAGTTAGCAATTCAAGTCCAAGCTGCCATCAGTGAGTTTGTTGGTAACGAAGGATTGCGTGTCATGGCAATTTACGGTGGTCAATCCATTGATCGCCAAATTTTACAACTCAAGCGCGGTGTTCACATGGTTGTGGGTACACCAGGGCGAGTCATAGACTTGCTAGACCGAGGTTGTCTGAAACTGGATAATGTCAAATGGTTTGTTTTAGATGAAGCCGACGAAATGCTGAGTATGGGCTTTATCGATGATGTGGAAAAGATTCTTTCCCAAGCACCAAAAGAACGGCAGACAGCTTTATTTTCTGCAACAATGCCGCCATCTATTCGGCAGTTGGTGAATAAATTCCTCAACAATCCAGTAACAGTCGCCGTAGAACAACCAAAAGCTGCTCCGAATAAAATTAATCAGGTAGCTTACCTAGTACCGCGCCATTGGTCAAAAGTCAAAGCTTTACAGCCCATCCTGGAAATGGAAGATCCAGAAACGGCTTTGATCTTCGTTCGTACTAGACGCACCGCAGCTGAACTAACCAATCAATTGCAAGCTGCTGGTCACAGTGTTGATGAATACCACGGTGATTTATCCCAACAAGCACGGGAACGTTTGTTGAATCGATTCCGCAATCGTCAGGTGCGCTGGGTAGTAGCTACTGATATTGCAGCGCGGGGTTTGGATGTTGATCAACTATCCCACGTCATCAACTTTGATTTACCCGATAGCGTAGAGACTTATGTCCACCGCATCGGTCGCACTGGTCGTGCAGGTAAAGAAGGTACTGCCATTACCTTGGTGCAGCCATTTGAACGACGTAAGCAGCAGTTGTTTGAACGCCATGTGCGTCAAAGTTGGCAACTACTCTCGATTCCCACACGGGCGCAAATTGAAACCCGTCAGCTAGAAAAATTACAAACCCAAGTGCAGGAAGCTTTGGTGGGTGAACGTATGGCTTCATTTTTATCCATCGTTAGCCAGTTGAGCGAACAATATGACTCTCATGCGATCGCCGCAGCTGCATTACAAATTGCTTACGATCAAACCCGTCCTGCTTGGTTACTATCAGAAGCTGACTACCCCGACGAAGACCTCCGATCCACCCCCAAACCCAAACTACGAGGTGGAAACCGTCGCGAATCTAACCGTGAATCTAGTGGTGAACACCGCTCGCGCCGTTCTTCTTGGGTATCATCAGAAGCAGGTGGGGAAGGAGATAAACGCGGTTCTGGAAAGCCCAAACTGAAGACAGGACGACGGGATACTCCGATTCCGAAAAAGCTCAGTTCTCATCCTGCTAGAGAGTCTGCTTCGTAGTCAATAGTCAGTGTTCAAGGGTCAATGGTTAAGGGTTAAAAAGAGGGGCATTGGATTTTTCCCATGCCCTTTGCTCTATTTTCCTGTATGTACAGTTTTAACCCATTTCAAACGCTTAGGACGCACAGACATGCGAGCGGTGGTGCTACTCATTACTATTAACCAGTGAAGCATATAGACAGTACCACGCAAAGTCTGAAGTAGCAGCACAAAATAACTAGACAAGTTCAGCCCTTTTTGTTTTCTGATCCTTGTCAGACCAGCAAACATACCTGCCATAGACATTGTAATGGTCAAGCCCGTCATGGGGCTGAGTATTGGTGGACGATGCCGAGCGATCGCCATCAATAAATCTGGTACTGCTGCTGAGGGCAAAATATACTGACTGAGCAGGAAAACCAGCATATCCCAAGTTTTGCGGCTACCCATGCGGTTTTTGAGAATTAAATCCCAATAATCCAGATAGCGTTGATAACCACCTTCTGCCCAACGGTTACGCTGATGCCAAAGAGCGATCGCACTTACTACGCCCTCTTCTTCAACTGCGCTGCTGAAGACATTTTCTATATCCCAGTTGTCTAGATGGAGGCGGAATGTTAGATCCAAATCATCAGTGATTGTCTCTTCATTCCAGCCACCGCAACGTTTCAATGCTTCTCGTCGGACAAATTGACCGTTACCTCGTAGTTCGCCCAAACCACCAATGACAGTACGTCCCTGTTGTAAATAGGCATCTATTGCCATTTCTGCCATTTGTCCCTTTGTCCAAAAGTTTTCTTTGGCGTTGGCGATCGCTTTTCGCACTTGCACCGCCCCCACTTTTTGACGTTCAAACAAAGGTACGACTTGTAGCAGGATGTCAGGTGATACTTGAGCATCAGCATCAAACACTGCCAAAACCTCACCTTTAGTGAGTGGCAAAACCTGATTTAAGGCTCCAGATTTGCCACCACCAGATCCTGGCGATCGTTGCAGAATCCTTAATTGCTCGTATTTATGAGCCAGTTCTGCTAAAAACTGCGGCGTCCTATCGCTGCTATTATCATCAATAATCCAAACTTCGTACTTTCCTTCTGGATATTCCAGATTGCAAAGGTTTTTAACGAGTTTGCCAATCACAGCTTCCTCGTTTTTCGCAGCTACTAACACCGAAACATAGGGGTAATCACCCTCTATTCCTTCATGACTATGGCGGGGTCTAGCAAACACCAGCACAAAAACATGAAGCCCGATGATAGTAGTCAGTCCTAGTACGAACAAATAACCCCAGGAAACAAGATGCAAAGCGATCGTGCCACTCCAGACCATTGTCAGTACTAGAGCAGCTTTGCCTCTGCGACCTTGAAACCGGGATGGAAGAGACATCACCTTGTGTGCCTCTTCTTCTAACTCCTCTTCCATTGATAAATCAGAAAGTAAAGAGTCGAGCGGATCAAGCTCTTTGTAAGAATCGTTTTCGGGCCAGGAATTCGCTGGCATAGGTCACTTGGTTCAACCACCAGTATTTGTCAACACCCATAAAGAAGCTGGGTATCAGGTAACACCAAACTGTACATCCTTCACACACTTTTAACTTACCTTGAGATTGGCGATAACTTTCTACCTCCTCCGACTCACGATAAAGTTCGTAAAGCCGTCCCTGGATGGGAACTCCGGTTTGGGCAAAGTGGTAACAAGGTAGCAACAGCTCGTCATTAGGAGAAATTGCAATGACTGCATCTACCGCCTTACAGCGAGGATTTTTAGTGTCATTGCCTCCAGCTTCAATAAAAGCCAATGCAGCCCTATTGTACCCGACATTGTTATATTTCTTGGCAGTAGCTTCGATAGCTGCCACCATTTGAGGAGTAGGATTTTTATTTGAGTTGTAGTGTTCATGGGCTGTGAAAGCAGGATTCAGCCAGACGCGCACACCCAAATTTTTACCCAGTTCACCCACTTCATCAATACGTTCGTAGTTTTGGGCAGTGACGGTATGATTGAGGACTGGGAATTCTCCCAAAGACTTAGCAATTTTTACTGACTCGACCAAGTTGTCAAAAATTTTCACTCCACGTGAGTGATCGTGAGTTTCTGCATCCGCTCCATCCAAAGAAAAATTCAAAAAGTCCACTAACCCCTGAATTTCTTTTGCTTTCTGCGGATACAAAATTGTATTTGTGGTTATGCTGGTATAAAATCCTTGACGTTTAGCCTCAGTATATATCTGACCCACATCTTGCCGCAGCAGTGGTTCACCACCTGTAAAGTCCACATATTTGACTCCCAGACGGCGTAAATCATTCAAATTATGTTTAATTGTCCCAAAATCAGCTTCTTTTCCAGGCTCTAATGCCCAGATGTTACAAAAGTGACATCTGGCATTACAACGGTAAGTCAAGTAGTAGTTTGCAACTAGTGGAGCCATAAAATCTTATAGTGTTAAACCACTAAAGTTTTCCTTAAAACATCTTTAAACGTAGTTTACATAGAGTCAACAATTATTTAGTTATTTGTCATTGAGGATCGGGAAGAGACTTGTCCCCAATCCCTAACTCAACTGTGTATCAAAATACTTTTTTGGGAATAATATTTAGGACTATTAATATGCTTGTTTGTCAACCAACTTAAGGAATCTTTACTATGTCTTTTGAGCAACTTCAACCTGCTACGCCGCAACAGGCAAATGTCTACTTGCCTTACATTCAAAGCAGCAAGCGTAATGTTTTACCCTACGCCATCAGTCTCTATGACAAAGGTATTTTAGAAGGACAGCGCAAAATAGAAGGCAGTGAGAATATTCCTTTTGTGGCGACTTGGAATACTGCTACCCTACCCTCAGACCTGACCCGTTGTCGAGTCCAGTTTGAAGGCAACGCAGACCTAAACTATGAAGTTATGATGGCTAGCTTCGAGTTTATAAATTTTTTAATTGAAATGATGGAATATTACAAACGCTATCGCCTCACTGATTTTTCTCAAGCTTTTTACCGTAAACTTTTACGAATAGACGAATGATATTGATTGGTTGGTTAGTTGTTGCTGGTTAGTGGTTAGTTGTTATTCTCCCCATCTCCCTTCCCTTGTCCCCTTTCCCCAATCCTCAATCCCCTAATGTCTACTCTTGCGACAACGCGATCGCATTGGTTAGTCCTAAAATGAGGAAACACCAAGCAAAGGTTGTGCTGTCTTTTGAATTTAGGAGTGCATGTGTGCCAAAATCTGCTAAACATTTGCTAATTGGTTCGACGGAGGCTTACTGTGGCAAATCTGCAACTGTTATAGGTTTGTCTCATCTGCTACAGCAAAAAGGATTAGATATTGCCTATGGCAAACCAATAGGCACATGTTTGAGTGAATCTGCTGGTAGCATGGTTGAGGATGATGTCCAATTTATTGCGGCTAGTCTCAATCTTCCTGAAAACCGCATCGTACCATCCATACTGGCTTTAAATGAAGCTACAATTCAAAAACGTCTGCGCGGGGAAGACAAAACCGATTATCGTCAATCTTTAGCACAACAATATCTACATCTATCGATTGGTCATTTGGTGTTGCTAGAAGGGCCAGGTAATCTGGAAGAAGGCAGTTTGTTTAACTTGTCTTTACCACAAGTGGCTGAAATTATTGATGCTGCTGTGGTGTTAGTCAGCCGCTATCAATCGCTGCTTTCGGTTGAGTCTTTACTGTCTGCGAAAAAGCGATTAGGAAAACGTCTAATTGGTGTCGTGATCAACGATGTTCCTGTACAACAAATACCAGATCTGGATAGTACTATCCGTCCATTTTTGGAACAGGAGGATATAGCTGTGTTAGGAATCTTGCCGAAAAGCGACTTGTTACGTAGTGTCAGTGTCCGCGAACTGGTACATCAATTAAAAGCGGAAGTTCTTTGTCGCAGCGATCGCTTAGATTTAATGGTGGAAAGTTTAGCTATTGGAGCTATGAACGTAAACGCCGCCGTGAAGTATTTTCGCAAACGTCGAAATATGGCAGTTGTCACAGGAGGCGATCGCGTTGAAATTCAGCAAGCAGCATTGGAAACTTCCACTCAATGTCTGATTCTGACTGGACAACTACCACCACCTCATTTTATTCTCACCCGCGCCGAAGAACTAGAAATCCCCATTCTATCAGTAGATTTGGATACCCTGTCTACTGTGGAAATTATTGAGCGGACTTTTGGTCAAGTACGCGTCCACGAACCGATTAAAGTTCACTGTATTCGTAATCTCATGGCTGAACATTTCGATATTGCTCGTTTACTCAGTCTCCTAGATTTAAGTCCAGCAGCAGCCTTGCCATAAATTATACTTTTATCTACAAGATTGCTACATATGATAACGCACAGACGCGATGATTGATGTAGGCACAGACACGGCATACGCTGTGCCTTAATACTATTTTCAGACTTTCTCAAATATATTAAGCTTTATTTAATAAAAGGTTAAGAGTTATCGAAAAGTGTTGTATTTTTAAGCACTAAGCGTGCTGACTACAAACCCTTAACTCAAAGTTGACAAACACTAGTCCTGCGCGTCTGCCTTCCCTTCCAAAGATTATCCTCTTTTCTCCGGTTTTGAATCACTTTTGTCAGAGATATATTAGAGGACTTGCCCAAGGACTCTGGTAAATGCTTCGCAAATATTTTCGTACAATCCTCCTAGCATGGCGACAGCTAATTAAACAGAAGACTCGTTTAGTGTTGGCGGTGGTGGGTATTGCCTTTGCAAACATCATGATCTGCGCTCAGATGGGGTTTGAGGCTTCATTATTTAACAGTTCCACAGCACCACAAAGAAGTTTAGATACAGATTTGGTAATGGTGAGTTCCCATTTTAAAAGCGTGTATTCAGCCAAAAGTTTTACTAGGGAACGATTATATCAGGCGTTAGGATTTAAAGGGGTAGAGTCAGTAAGTCCGCTTTATATGGGTTACGGAAAATGGAGAAATCCCCAAACACGCGGTTTGCAAACTATTCTCGTGTTTGGTACAGACCCAAGAACCAATGCATTTAAATTTCCTGAAGTTGAGCAAAACCGCAGTCAATTGCAAAAATTGAATACAGTGTTGTTTGATCAAGGTTCTTTACCAGAGTTTGGCCCCATTGCGACTTTATTACAACAACAAGCAATTCTAGAAACTGAATTAAATGATGTGAATATCCAGGTTATAGGTTTATTTACCTTGGGTGCATCATTTGGTGCATATGGAAATGTGATTATCAGTGACTCAACCTTTTTGCATTTATTCCCCAATCATGATCCACAGCAGATTCAGATTGGTCTAATTAAGTTACAAGCAAATGCAAATCTACAAAAAGTTGCTCAAAGCTTAAGAAATGATTTACCTGATGATGTGATCGTTATTACTAATGAAAAATTTGCTCAGTTAGAGAAAGCTTATTGGGCAAAAAAAACTCCAATAGGTTTTGTTTTTGGTTTAGGTGTGATTGTATCTTTTGTTATCGGAATTGTAATTGTTTATCAGATTATTTATGCCGATATTGCCGATCACTTACCACAATATGCCATGCTCAAGGCAATTGGATATAGCGATCGCTATTTAATTGCAGTCCTTCTTCAAGAAGCTTTACTCTTAGCTGTATTAGGTTACGTACCAGGATTTATCGTTTCACTGGGACTGTATCAGGTAGCTGCTAATGCTACCATGCTGCCTATTTTTATGACTATCGACAGAGGTGTAGGCGTATTTTTATTAACAATATTTATGTGTACAATATCAGTATTTACCACAATAAAAAAATTAAATTCTGTTGACCCTGCTGATGTATTTTAATCGTTGTTTGTCAATGGGAATTGGGAGAAATTTCTCCCAATTCCCTCTTGTCCCCCTTGTGCTTCTTTCCAATTTTTAATTTTTAATTGTTTTGTCCCCAATCCCCAATAGCGAGTTACAAAACAAAAACAAGATTAAAACCCTTACCAATGACATAGACGCGTAAGCGGCTTCAAGGGAGAGTATGACAAATGACAAATTACCAATGACGACCTACTAACCATTCAGATTTCAAAAAGAGTATCCTAAAATAGCGTATTATTTTTTCACTTGACTTTTTGAGGGAATAGAGCATGACTATTTGGGTGAATGAGCAAATCGATCCATCTGGCTTGATTTATGCCTGCATAGCCTGCTGTAATGAGTCTCAAGCCCAAGAGTGTCATGAGTCTTTTAAGAAAAATTTGACTGAAACACAAAAAATATCAGGTTGGATAGCGCAGTTACGGACAGTAGATTCTTGGGATGAAGTTCCAGTCAATGCTTTGAAACTAAATTAATTAGTTTGGTGTTTGTTGTTTGGTGTTTGGTGTTCTAACAACCAACTATAGTAGGTTAAGAAAATATAACCACAAGATTAAGAAATAATAAATAATTCATAAAAGCTGCAAAGACACCTATTCTTTTATATATATTTGATGATCTTTTTGAAATTTTAAGAGTTATCATCTATCACAAAGGAAAGATTAAAAAACTTGAAAAAAAACAAAATTAAGAGTAAGTGAACTATCCAACGCTTAACACTTTTGTTGCAGGCTATCCTATTAATTTGGTTGGCACAAGCGGACAAGCGGTTGAGATTTCAATTCATTCTCCGAGTCAGTACATTTGTGCCAACTGCGAACGGATATTACCTGATTGGAAACATCAGCTTTTTTTGTGGGTGGTGATTGTTTTACAAAAATCTAGTTACGAAATGATAGTAAGTACGCCAGAAATTGAGGCGGAAAAACAAAAATTACGAGAAAAATTTATGAGGTTTGGCTTGGATGTGGCTTTTAATCTGCGCGATCGCAGTTATTTCACAGACCTCATCGACCCCCGCACAGGCTACCCTTTACTTTCTCATCCGGGGATAATTCCTCACGATGACACAGCAGTCGTCAAAGCTTTACTCGGTTATCCAATTATAGAAAATAAATGCCGTCTACTAGTCCATCCTGAGTGGGGCATAGCAGTTTATCCTAGTATTTTACTCTCAGTAGCCCCCCCAACCATCATTAAAAAGGCAATTAAAAATATCGCCCCCTTGCATGGTTGGAAAGAAATTGATTAGTTGTTGGTAATTGGTAATTGGTAATTGGTAATTGGTCATTGGTAATTGGTAATTGGTAATTGGTAATTGGTAATTGGTCATTGGTAATTGGTCATTGGTCATTGGTAATTGGTCATTGGTCATTGGTCATTGGTCATTGGTAATTGGTCATTGGTAATTGGTCATTGGTCATTGGTCTTAGTCAGGACTTACGCAACTGGCACAATGCGATCGCTAGTTTATAGTACATAGGTATTAGTTAAATCTGATTTTGAAAGCTTTGTCTTTGTAATAGAAGTTGCTGTCTTGAAAGCAAAGCATGAAATATTCATGAGAAAATAGGTAGAGGTTGTATTAGATAAATTTTGCTGACGGTAATGAGATTTACTAAGCTTAATTATTGCCAATACTTGTTAAGTAGTCAAATTAATTATACAATTACCAATTTGGCAGAGCATTTAGAGAGTATTAGTCATGATGCAATTAACTATTATTTGAAAAGAGAAAAGTTAACACCTCGTTTACTATGGGATAACGTGAAAGAGGTAGTTGAGGCTGATGCCAATGGTTACATAATATTTGATGATAGCGTTTTAGATAAAAGGTATTCTGAAGAAATAGAAATAGTCAGAAGGCAATATAGTGGTAATGAGCATGGTGTCCTTAAAGGCATTGGTGTAGTTAGCTGCGTATATGTCAACCCTACACTTAAAAGATTTTGGATCATAGATTATCGAATATTTAATCCTGATGTCGATGGCAAAACCAAGATAGACCATGTGAAAGACATGCTCCAAAGCCTTGTGTATCAAAAGCTTTTACCATTCGATACTGTTTTGATGGATACATGGTATGCGGTACACAGTTTAATGCTATATATTGATAGCTTAGACAAAATTTATTATTGCCCGTTAAAAAATAATCGTTTAGTTGATGATACATTTGGTCAAGAAAAATATAAACGTATTGAATTATTAGAATGGAACCAAGAAGAATTAGAATGTGGTAAAATAATAAAAATTAAAGGGTCCCCAGCTAATAAAAAAGTGAAACTATTCCGGGTTACTGTTTCTACCAACAGAACGGATTATGTCGCAACTAACGATTTATCTCAAAGTTCCACGGATGTTGTACAAGAGGTGTGTAAAATTCGTTGGAAAATAGAGGAGTTTCACAGGGAGATTAAACAACTAACTGGCATTGAATCTTGTCAGTGTCGTCAAGCTAGACTCCAAAGAAATCATATTGCTTGTGCAATGTTGGTTTGGGTTAGGTTAAAGAATTTAGCCTATAGAACTGGCCAAACTATTTATCAAATCAAGCATAGCTTGCTTTCTAATTATTTAATTCAGCAACTGAAACGCCCAAGTATTCTTATGTGCTTGGTTTGATTTAAATTGTCGCGTGTCAGGGCTGCGCCCTGCCCGCTATTTGTGCCAGTTGCGTAAGTCCTGTTAGTTTTTCTCCCATGTCCCCAATCAACTCTTCTTCGGTTTCCGCAACTTCTTAGAACCAATTGGCCCAAGAAGTTGATTGAGGGCGCGTAGTTGTTCTGGTGTACCCATAGCAATTAATACATCTGCGGGCATAAATACTGTATCAGGAGTGGGGCCACCGATCAGGGTGCCGTCGTTGCGTCGCACAGCAAGTATCAATGCACCTGTTTGTCCTCGCAACCTGGCTTGTCCGAGAGTCAGTCCTACCACCGGACATACTTTTGGGTCGAGCAAAAATTCTTCCATATATAACTGTCGGTCTGTACCTGAGATAATTCCATCCACAAAGTCCATAACTTGGGGTCTGAGGGCCGCAGAGGCCATTCTTTTACCGCCGGTGATATAAGGAGAAATCACAGCATCTGCACCAGCGCGTTGCAGTTTTTGCAAAGCTTCTTCTGTACTGGCTCTAGCGATCGCACGAATGCTTGGATTCAGATATTTAGCTGAAAGTACTGTGTATAAATTTTCTGCATCGGAAGGAAGGGCTGCAACTATGCAAATCGCTCTGTCAATGCCTACTCTCAGAAGAGTTTCATCCAATGTGGCATCACCTTGGTATATAGTGTAACCCTGGTCTTGAGCATTTCTAACAGATTCGGCATCAGAGTCAATAATCACAAAAGAGACACCTTCTGCTTGAAATTCTATAGCAATTTGCCGACCAGTCCGACTGAATCCACAGATGATATAATGCCCCGATAAAGATTCCATTGCCCGTCGCACCTGCCGATATCGAATTCTTTCTTGAAAGTAGCCTTGAATAACTGCTTCTGTAAATCTATTAACGATATAACCAATAGTAATTACACCCATTAAAATTAGGGCAATAGTAAATAGTCGTCCCCTGTCTCCTAGTGGATGGGTTTCACCATAACCAACAGTAGCTAAGGTGATAACTGTCATATATGCTGCATCTTCCCATGACCAGCCTTCTACTAAGGCGTACCATAAAGTCCCAACCAAAAAGACACCAGCAAGAGCGATCGCCCCTACCATTAACTCTTTTTGGATGCGTTGATATTTTTGTTCCAGATTTGAGTACACAATTATTCACCATCGCCACTCGTTTTGAGGATAACTGCGTATCAGCTTAAGATGAACTATTAGGTAAGGATAAGAAACTTTGACGGATTTCTATCAGGCCAGTGAATCACCCTATAATAAAGAATTTAGGGAGCCAAGCAGGTGAGCCTAGAAACTCTAATTCAACAAGACCCCATTACTCCAGGGTCAGGTACTGCATTATCTAGCGCTTTTGATGCTAATAGTTTTGATGCAGCTGTCATGTCTACCTATGGGCGGTTTCCCCTCGCTTTAGAGCGGGGTGCAGGCTGCCGCGTTTGGGATACCCAAGGACGAGAATATCTCGATTTTGTGGCAGGAATTGCTACTTGCACCTTGGGACATGCTCACCCAGCGATGGTAGAAGCAGTGACACGGCAGATTCAAAAGCTGCATCACGTCTCTAATTTATACTACATTCCCGAACAAGGAGAATTGGCAAAATGGCTCGTTGAGCATTCCTGTGCCGATCGCGTATTTTTCTGCAATTCAGGGGCAGAAGCAAACGAAGCTGCTATTAAGCTGGCGCGTAAATACGCCCATACGGTGTTACAAATCGATCATCCTATTATTATCACGACTCACTCCAGTTTCCACGGACGGACATTAGCAACAATTACTGCCACAGGACAACCGAAGTATCAAAAGAATTTTGATCCCCTAGTACCGGGATTCCACTACGTACCTTACAATGACATTTCGGCGGTAGAAGCAGCAATTAGCGAGTTGGATGAAGGTGATTACCGCGTTGCTGCGATTTTGATTGAACCATTACAGGGAGAAGGCGGGGTTCGTCCGGGGGATGTAGCCTATTTCCAAAAATTACGGCAAATTTGTGATGAGACGGGCGTGCTACTGATTTTCGATGAAGTGCAAGTCGGAATGGGGCGCAGTGGTAAATTATGGGGTTATGAATATCTGGGGGTAGAACCAGATATCTTTACTAGTGCCAAAGGTTTGGGTGGTGGTATTCCCATCGGCGCAATGATGAGCAAAAAATTCTGCGATGTCTTCGGGCCAGGTGAACATGCTAGCACCTTTGGCGGCAATCCTTTTGTTTGTGGTGTAGCCTTGACTGTTTGTCAGACTTTAGAAAAAGAGAATATTTTACAGAACGTCCAACAACGGGGTGAACAGCTGAGAACTGGCTTAAGAGCGATCGCCAGCAACCATCCCAATCACATCGTAGATGTACGCGGCTGGGGTTTGATCAATGGTATGGAATTAACAGCAGACATTGAACTTACCGCCGGTGATATCGTCAAAGCTGCAATTGACGAAGGTTTGTTACTTGTACCAGCAGGTCCCAAAGTCATCCGGTTTGTACCACCCTTGATTGTGAGTGAAAAAGAAGTAAATACAGCGCTGCAAATTGTTGATAAAGTAATGGCGACTGTAACAGCCTAATCAGTTATTAGTCAGCGCTTCAGCGCTGACTAATAACTGATTATTTGTTGCTGTGTCAACAAAATATTAAACGTAGCCAGAATTATTTTGTAAATAAATAACTAGAAGATTTAAATTTATTGTCAAAGTAAATGCATTTTCATAATGTTAGGTGAAACTTATGTTTAGGTAAGTAATCACGCAAAATTAATTACAGTTATTGCGAGCGAAGCGAAGCAATCCCAGCCCTTGCTAGCCTATGGCTTCGCTAAGGCGCGTCTACAATAAATTAAGCTTTTCGACTATTTTTGCGTAAGCCCTGACTAAAAGGGATATTTTTATGGACATAATCTTTAAGCTCATTGAGAACTTGATTAAGCTAATTCAACACGCTGAGGAGACAAACAGAAGGTTATATCAAGATTTTGCAGCACCTTCATTCTCTGATTTCGAGAAAGTTCATCAGAACTACATTGAAACCTTTCTAGTTTATCGAAAAATGATTATATCTCGTGATAAACCTCTGGATTTAAATCATCCAGTTTTTGACAAAATTAAGGAGGATATGTTGTTTTATGGACAGATTAGAGATAAACTTTACGCTCTTGATATACATGAGGAAGATTTTGTTTTTGGTTCCTTTATCCGAAGTATTTTTTGGTATATGAGTTACGGGCAGGGTAAGATATGCCACTTGCTAGAAGATGAAGAAATTTATCCACCAAACGCACCTATATCTTATGTAATTAGAGGACTAAAAAGTATATTTGGTAGTGAAGAATCTGATGAAATGAAGAGGAGAGAGGCTGCTAGTTTGATAGACGAAGCAGTATCTAGACTTCAAGTACAATATGGAGACGTTATTACCGAACACGAACAGTTGAAAAAAAGACTTCTCGATAATCGTTTGGGTAATCAATAAGGTAAAATAACTTAACTTATAGATGATTTATAAAGTAAACCTTAAATTGTAGGGTGGTTAAAGTTAGTAGGGTGCGTCAGTACGAATAACTTCTTGGTATGGCTAGGTTTTCTCGTACTGACGCACCCTACATTTTGGAGATTTTTTGATCTGCAATTCCCTTATCCCCAAATTTTTTGCAGATTGAGTACAAATCCAGGTAAAACATTCTCCCCATAAAGAGTTTGAGGTAATTTTAAAACTTCCACTGTTTGTCCTGGACGATAAATTTCTACTTCCTGTTTTTTTCTATTTATCAACCAACCCAAACGACACCCATTTGACCTATACTCATCCATTTTGTCTTGAACTTTTTTCAAAGTGTCAGATGGTGACATGATCTCAATTACAAAATCAGGACACAGAGGCAGAAATTTCTCTCTTTGCTCTTTAGTCAAAGCCTCCCAACGGGATTTTTCCACCCAAGACACATCAGGAGAACGGTCAGCACCATTTGGTAAAGTGAATCCAGTAGATGAATCAAAAACTTCACCAAGTTGATTTTGTTCATTCCATGATGCTACTTGCAGAATTAAATTAACATTACTTCTCCCTGTTTCTCCTCCCGTCGGTGGCATTATAATTAATTCTCCCTGAGCATTGCGTTCTAATTTTAAATCGGGGTTTTCTGCACATAATTGATAAAATTGTTCTCTTGTGAGTTTAATTACAGAATTAAGATTTAAGGTCAGAGATGTCATAGGAGTATTTGCCGTTTTTGTTTGCTGACTAAGCTACAAAGCTATATCTATTTTGTTCCACACCTAATAAAAGGGGATAACTTAACTTAGAGATAATTTATAAAGTAAACGTTAAATTGTAGGGTGCGTTAAAGTAACGCACCCTACTCTGATTAGATTTTTGAGGGCTAAACCCGAATTTCTCACTCATTGTGTGGTTCGGGTGGGGAGTGTGGGAGGTGTGGGAGGTGTGGGAGGCACTTTGCGCTCATTGATGTGCCCATTCTCAATTCCTCCTCTTTCTCCCCACACTCCCCACACCCCCCACACTCACGCTCATTTCTCACTTGTGAGAAATCCAGGTAAAGCCCTCACTACAAACCTTTGCACCTAAATCTAAGACAAAAAATGCCCAGTTGTCTTTTGAATGTGGTTCACAACCTTCTCGTAAGACTCTGGGTTAATAGCTGGATTAATAATAATTGGAATAATGCCGTTTGGTAGCCAAAACGTGATCCTACCATTCGGCGGTTCATAACAAAAAGAACTAATACAGTTGAGGTTAATTACATACTCGTTTCTCTCGTAGTGAATTTTTATCCAGTAGCTATTTTCTAACTCCGTTTCGGTAACGTATTGAATGTACTCCAGAACTTTTTGGTAGTCTTGCTGGTTAGTTTGAGGATTGATCACAATTGGGATAGCGCAATCGGGTAGCCAAAATGTTACCCGACCGTTTTGCTCGTAACAAAAGGCATTTACGCGTTCAAAATTGACCACATATTCCTTCCTCTCGTAACTAATTTTTAACCAGTACGCCACAAAGTCTCCTCACATCCGGAATATATCAGGAGCATATTCCTACACAGCACCCTCTGAGCAGAGTATAAATCTTCATCTACCAGAAAGCTGTGCGTGAATTTTCTGGAAAATAGCGACTGATTGTAAAGATATTTAGGAAACTGGAATAGGGGTTTGTCTACTTTCGTAGGTTTGGGAACGAGCGATCGCAGCTTCGATAAAGCCTTGAAATAGAGGATGCGGCGCACTAGGACGAGATTGAAACTCCGGATGGAATTGACAAGCTAAAAAGAAAGGATGATTAGGCAATTCTATCATTTCTACTAAACGTCCATCGGGAGAAGTGCCACTAATGACATAACCAGAGTCTAAAATCAGGTTGCGGTAAGCGTTATTAAATTCGTAACGATGGCGATGTCGTTCGTAAATCACTTCTTCTTGATAAAGACTAAAAGCTAAGGTATTCGGCACAACGCGACAAGGATACAAGCCCAAGCGCATTGTTCCGCCTAAGTCTACTACATCTTGCTGTTCTGGCAATAGATTAATGACTGGATTTTCGGTATGTGGTTCAAATTCCGAACTATGAGCATCCGTAAATGCCGCAATATTTCTTGCCCATTCAATCACAGAACACTGCATTCCTAAACATAAACCCAAGAAAGGAATTTGATGAATGCGAGCATATTTGATGGCTTCAATTTTACCATCAACTCCACGTACACCAAAACCTCCGGGGACAATTACAGCATCAACACCAGCTAAATGATCCTCCACTCCGTCTACTTCTAGTTTTTCGGAGTTTACCCAACGCAAACGCAGTTCACCACTCATGGCGATCGCCGCATGACGCAACGCCTCGACTACAGAAAGATAGGCATCACTTAATTGTACGTATTTACCGACAATGGCAATTTCGATGCGATGTTTAGGACTATACAGCCTTTCTACCAGAGTTTGCCACTGAGTTAAATCAGGTTTGTGCTGTTCCATGTTCAGCAAATCCAGCGTTTGCTGTGCTAGTCCTTCCCGTTCTAAAATTAACGGTACTTCATAAATACTCTTGGCATCGATCGCTGGAATCACACAAGCTGCGGGGACATCACAAAACTCCGATAGTTTATATTTGAGTCCGGTTGGTAAGGGGCGATCGCATCGACAAATTAAAATATCTGGTTGGATACCAATTGAACGTAGTTCTTTTACAGAATGCTGCGTCGGCTTAGTTTTCATTTCACCCGCCGAAGCAATCCAAGGAATCAACGTGACGTGCATATATAAGACGTTTTGTCGTCCTACATCTTTGCGGAATTGACGAATTGCTTCCAAAAACGGCAGTGATTCTATATCTCCTACTGTACCGCCAATCTCAGTAATTAAAACATCAATATTGGTATCTTTGGAAACTCTTCCTATTCTTTCTTTGATTTCATTGGTGATATGGGGTATCACCTGTACAGTACCGCCATTATAGTCACCACGACGCTCTCGATTAATTACTGCTTGGTAGATTGAGCCAGTAGTTACACTGTTGAGGCGTGACATTGAAGTATCAGTAAAGCGCTCATAATGCCCTAAATCCAAGTCTGTTTCCGCACCATCTTGGGTAACAAACACCTCTCCGTGTTGAAAAGGACTCATTGTTCCTGGATCAACATTAATATATGGATCGAGCTTGAGAATCGATACCGAATAATTTCGAGATTTGAGCAAACGTCCCAGACTTGCTGCTACAATGCCCTTGCCGATACTGGAAACTACACCACCGGTAACAAATACAAACTTAGTCATAATTCTTCTTTTCTAGTAACTTTTGAAGGAGAAAATCAGTTAACACTGACCAACTGATAACTGATAACTGCTAACTGGTAACTGAATCTCTGCCTTTTTTGGTCATTTTGCCACAGTAGTTGTTGTGAATCTTAATGAAATTTGGCGTGAAATCACTTATAGGATCTGTAATATTAGGCTTAATAGTCGCTTCCTCCGTAGTTGTCTTGGCACAAGAGCCATCTTTCCAGGTTGTTTATCCCCCTCTAAAGCACCAAACAAGTGCCGATCGCATTTTTTTTCTTGGTACAGCCCCTACTTCCGGACAGGTTTTTATCAATGGTAAGGTAATCAGGCGCAGTCAGTCTGGCCATTTTGCCCCTAGTTTACCTTTGCAGTCGGGAGAAAACACCTTTAGGATCAACTACCAAAATCAAGCTATCCAGATCCAGGTGACAAGGCTTTCAACCCAACCAAAAGTACCACAAGGTTTAGCCTTTGCCAAAGATTCTTTGACTCCAGCAGTTGACATTGCAAGACTTGGGGGGGAACTCATTTGTTTCAGTGCGATCGCTACTCCCAATGCCAGTGTCTCTGTAAAATTGGGTAATCAAACAATTCCCCTGTTGCCCCAACCCCAGCAAGGACAACTCCCCGGTAACTCAGCAGCACTAACAGGACGAAATCAACCTTCTGTTAACAATGATGCGAGCAAATATGAGGGTTGCACTACGGCTTTGGGAGATAATTCCCTAATTTACGACAATAACACCATTTCTAGTGCAGTCGTTGCAGACAACACCAAAGAAATAGATTTGGGTAAACCTCAGTTTCAACTGACCCAGAATGGCAAAACAATCAATCAGGAAGGAACAGGAAAAATTACTATCCTCTCAAGAGCAAAATTGCCAGTTGTGGAAGTCACAGCCGATGCTGGTGTTGCTCGTACTGGTCCGAGTACAGATTATTCTCGACTAACGCCGCTACCTAAAGGTACACGTGCAGCAGTCACAGCTAGGGAAGGAGAATGGTTGCGCTTGGACTATGGCAGTTGGATCAACAGTAAAGAAACAACTATTATACCAGGGGCTATACCTCCACACTCAATCATTCGCAGTGTTGGTTATCGTCCACTGCCTAACATGAGCGAGATGGTTTTTCCTTTGGAAGTTCCCGTTCCCGTGAGTGTACAACAGAGCAATAAAACTTTCACCCTTAATCTCTACAATACCACTGCTCAGACCGATATTATTCGTCTAGATGATAATCCCCTAATTTCTCGCCTAGATTGGCAGCAAATCAAGCCAGAGCAAGTGCAATATACCTTTAACCTCAAAAAAAATCAACAATGGGGATACAAGCTCAGGTACGAAGGCACAAGTTTGGTATTGAGTTTGCGTCACTCTCCTATTTTAAGTAGTAAACAAAAACCTTTATCGAGAATCAAGATATTACTAGATCCGGGACATGGAGGGAAAGAATCGGGCGCGAGTGGACCGAATGGGTATTTAGAAAAAGATGTGAATTTAAAAGTATCGAAATTAGTGCGGGATGAATTAGTGAAGCGTGGTGCGACAGTTGTTATGATGCGGGAAGATGACAAAGAAGTTTCGCTTCCTCAACGCCAAGCAATAATTGATCAAGAACAACCTGCTATTTCTATTTCGATCCATTACAACTCTCTCCCAGATGACGGTGATGCTGAAAACACTAAAGGAGTAGCAGCTTTTTGGTATCATCCCCAAGCGCACGACTTAGCAATATTTATGCAGAATTATCTAGTTAAAGCCAGAAAGCGCCCTTCTTACGGTGTATTTTGGGATAACTTAGCCTTGACACGTCCAGCAAGTGCGCCATCTATATTATTAGAGTTGGGTTTTATGAGTAACCCCGATGAATTTGAGTGGGTGACGAATGAGAAAGAACAGAAGAAATTAGCACGAGCGATCGCACAGGGGATTGTCGAGTGGTTTAAGAGTAGGGTATAGATCCCCACCAATAAATTTTGGGAGTATCCCCACTTCCAACTCCTAATTAGCTTGGCTGATAGTAGAACCAGAGAAGCTACGTTTGAGCATGAACACAGCTAACACAATACCTAAAATTGCCAGTGCTGTAGTAGGGTAGAACAAAACCGTGTAACTGCCGAAGATATCTCTAATTCTGCCAGCTAGCAAAGTTCCGCCTAAAGCACCTGCACCGTAAGCGGTGAAAACGATACCGTAATTCTTGGCATAGTCTGCTGATGAGAACAAGATTAAGGTGGTAGTAGGAGCGATCGCTAACCATCCTCCAAAAGAAAAGTAAAATAGGGAAAACGCCACTAAATAAGTAGCTACAGTACCCTGGCCAGCTTTCAGCATCATCACCGAAGCAATTAATACTAATGTAAAAGAAACGATCGCCCCCAATTTAGGGCTAAAACGGTCAGTAAACCAACCAAAAAACAACCGTCCTAAAGCATTAAACACTGCAAATAAGGAAACTGTACTTGCTGCTGTTGTTGCATCTAGTTTAATGATTTCTTGGGCTAAAGGGCTAGAAATGCCAATTACAGCCAGTCCTGAGAATGTACCAATGGTATAGCATAGCCACAAACCGTAAAATGCTGGCGTTTGCAGTATTGTTCCTGGAGTGGTAACAGATGTATTTCCCTGAACTGATAAACCAGGATTCCAACCTGCTGGCTTCCAATCCGGTGGGGGTGTCTTCAACACAGTGGCGATCGCTAAAATAATAGCTGTAAAAGCTATACCTAAAATCACAAAAGTTTGCCGCACTCCATAGGTATCAATGAGTGATTTTGCTAAAGGTGCTGTAATTAACGGTGAAAGACCAAAACCAATGACAGTTAAACCGACAGCAATACCTTTGTGATCAGGAAACCATTTAGCGACAACTGCTAACGGTACACCATAAACCATACCCACACCCACACCGGCTATCACACCGTAGGTAAAAGTCAGCATTTGGAAATTGCTATTCAGACTAGACAATATATAACCAAGCCCCATAATTACACCACCAACTGCGGTGATCATCCGAGTACCGAAGCGGTTGATGTAAAAGCCAGTAATTGGCATCAATATGGCAAACATCACTAACAAAACTGTAAAGGGCAACAGGCTTTCTGTTGCATTAATGTTCAGTAATTTCTCTAAAGGTTTTCTAAAAATACTCCATGAATAAACAGTACCAAGGCAGAGTAAGACAGTTGCACCAAGGGGGATAAACAACCATCTGCCCTTTTCTGCTGTAACACCAAAAAGCCGGATATTTTGCATCTACTCTTTGAAATTATTTTTTCATCAGTATCTCACTTTTTTTGGCTTTCAAATAATCTGATCAATACCTGACGGGGCGACATGAAAGCTAAGATGCCTTTAGAATAAGATCCATAGCCCTCAGACCCCGTAAATAATACTTCAAACTACTGCGATTAATTTTCATTAATTCCTCCACTATGTTCCAAGAATCGGCCATAAAATCAACCCAATTTTTGCCATAGAGACCAATATAAAAACTACTATGTCTCCTTTGATTTCGACCATATTCTTTAACTCTAGCAATGTATTTTTGAATTCCTTTTTTCTTAATGTTCTGTCCTTGAAACGTTGCTAAACTATAGGCGAAAGCTACAATTAATATTAAGGATATCAAGCGTTTTTCAGAAATTTTACTTTCTTCGAGATTATAGCCTCCACTTTTAAAATCTCTAAACATTTCTTCAATTCCAAAACGTTTTTTATAAGCATTGATCGCCTGGGAGTGGCTGCTAAAATTTGTCAAAATAAACCAACCTTCTTTCGATGACGAACCGTTAAGCATTCGTTTCCATTTACAAGCAAGATTAAATCCTTGCATTTGGTGAGACTTTGTAACGTTTACTCCTTGGATAAATAAAGAAATTCCTGGTTTGATACCTAGTTCATTCAACTCTAACCAAATACCATTTTCCATTTGAATAAATTCTGATTTTTTCAATCTCAAACAAAAGTATAAGCCGTTTTGTCTCACCCAATTAGCAAGCTTGACTGAACAAAATTCTCTATCCCCTAGCAAACAGGTTTTATATTGTGTGAAAAGTGGCAATACTTGAGATATACTTTTTGTCTGTTCTGTAAAATTAGTACTTCCTAGCTTTGGTAATAATTCAAAATAAATCGGTATGCTTCTTTGTTCGTAAATGATTCTAATCATTAATAAATTTACACACGCCCAACTAGTTCTATCAATAACTACATAAATAACTTGATTTGGCTCAAAGTCTTGAATCAACCAAGTTTTTATAATTGGGAACCAAACTTTTTCGATACTCAAAGATGGCAGCGATATGAATCTTTGTATTTTTTTACGTCTACTTTCAAAGAGAATTGGTATGGGTAAAATAGTTGCTAATTTTTCTAGACTAACTTTTTTGATATTTTGTAGAACGTTAATTAAAAGAGTTAAAAGCAAGATTTCTGAACGTGAAAATTGTTTTTCTAAGTGTTGTTGGTATAATAATGGTAGCATTTTCAATAGATAGGTCTTATTGACAAAAGTAGACCTATCTTTTTTACCATAATTTGTTCAACTTGATACATACCAATGATTTCACGGAGCGTGTCGCCCCGTCAGCATTACTAATCATTTTTGGGTAGGTTTTCAACAATTAATTCATCAACAAAATTTCTAAGCCGTTCTTGCCAGTCAGGAACGGCTTTAAGTTTTTCTCTGACTCCTGGTAAAACCTTGAACTGCACAGGGACTTTATCATACGGCACTTGATTATCTGGTTGAAATTTTGTTGTGGGCATAATTAAGTGTAACGTCTGATATACTAGATATTATATCCGATTTGAACAGGTAATTAAATGCTGTTAGGTTTCAAAACCGAATTGAAACTAAATAATCAACAGCGCACAATGTTAAAGAAGCATTGTGGTGTAGCACGTCATGCTTGGAATTGGGGACTGGCTTTAACCAAACAGATACTTGACCATAACAAAGCCAATCCCGACTCTAAAATTAAGTTTCCCACTGCTATTGACTTGCACAAATGGTTAGTAGCACTAGTCAAATCAGAAAATGAGTGGTATTACGAGTGCAGCAAATCTACACCACAGCAAGCATTAATGGCTTTGCGTGAAGCTTGGAAGCGTTGTTTTAACAAGACATCTGGAGTTCCAAAGTTTAAGAAAAAAGGTAGGCACGATTCTTTCACGTTAGAAGGCACAGTCAAAATTCACGGGTTAAACAAGATTCAAGTGCCTGTAATTGGTGTTCTCAAGACTTATGAACGACTACCACAGGTACTAACGAAGTCCGCCACAATTAGCCGTCAAGCTGATAGATGGTTTATCAGTTTTAGAATTGATGTAGAGACAATAAACAAAAACAACACAAATGTTGTAGGCGTTGACCTTGGTGTTAAGTCATTGGCGACTCTTAGCACTGGTGAAGTCATACTAGGTGCGAAGTCCTACAAAAAATATGAATCTAAGTTAAGTAGAATGCAATGGTTGAATCGTCATAAAATTATTGGTTCAGCCAACTGGAAAAAAGCTCAAATACAAATAGCTAGACTGCATAGAAAGATTGCCAACATCCGTGCATCTTCATTGCATAAACTAACAACGCTACTAGCCAAGAACCACGGCACGGTAGTTATAGAGGATTTAAATGTATCTGGCATGATGGCTAATCATAAACTAGCCAAGTCTATTGCGGATATGGGTTTTTATGAGTTTCGCCGTCAATTAACCTACAAGTGCCAGTTGTATGGCTCTAAGCTTGTTGTAGTTGACCGATGGTTCCCATCTAGCAAAACTTGCTCTTACTGTGGAACAAAAAAAGAAACACTCGGACTCAATGAGCGAGTGTTTGAATGTGGTCACTGCGGATTTATAATTGACCGCGATTTGAACGCTGCAATTAATTTGAGCAAAGCTGTCAGTTAGACAGTGTTAGCCTGTGGACTGGTGAGTGCCGACACCGCCAGATTGAAGCAGGAAGTAAGCTCCGAAGGCAACAAGTTATATTCTTGGGTAACTTTGGGTAAGTTTTATATAACGGCTAGTTCTCTATCTGATTGTCTTCGTGTCTTCTTTTACAGATGAACTAAGGTTGTAGCTGAGTAGCAAAACTCGTAAAGAAGCTTGAATAGCTAACCAATACTGGAGAAGCCTAGACTAGACTAGAGACGTCGAGTAATCAGTAAAGGAATTATGATGAGCGATCGCGACTACACCTTAATTATCGATAAAAGCGGTAGCATGTCAACTCCCGATCAAGCCGGTGGTAGAAGTCGATGGGAGATTGCTCAAGAATCTACCCTTGCTTTAGCACGAAAATGTGAGCAATTTGACCCAGATGGGATTACAATTTACGTATTTTCTGGGAAGTTTAAACGCTACGATGATGTTACATCTGCCAAGGTAGCACAGATATTTTTAGAAAATGACCCATCTGGTACAACAAATTTAGCAAGTGTACTTCAAGACGCAACCAATAATTACTTTCAACGTAAAGCAGCAGGACAAACCAAAGCCAATGGTGAAACAATTTTAATCATCACCGATGGTGAACCAGATGATCGCAAAGCTGTCTTTGAAGTCATCATTAGTGCAACTCGCAAGATGGAACGCGATGAAGAACTAGGAATTTCCATTATTCAAGTGGGTAATGACGCGCAAGCAACTAAATTTTTGAAAGCCTTAGATGATCAAATGCAAAGTGTCGGTGCAAAATTTGATATCTGCGACACAATTACTCTTGACGATATGGAAGATATGAGCCTTGCAGATGTTTTAATGAATGCAATTACAGATTAATTGGTCATTTGTCAACAATCAACAATCAACAACCAACAATCAACAACCAACAATCAACAACCAACAATCAACAACCAACAATCAACAACCAACAATCAACAACCAACAACCAACAATCAACAACCAACAATCAACAACCAACAATCAACAACCAACAATCAACAATCAACAATCAACAATCAACAACCAACAATCAACAATCAACAATCAATCATTAACTGGAGAATAAAAAAATGCTAGAAAATCGTGACTATACTCTAATTATTGATAAAAGTGGCAGTATGGCAACACCCGACCAAAAAGGTGGTAGAAGTCGATGGTTAGCTGCACAAGAATCTACTTTTGCTTTAGCAAGTAAATGCGAGCAATTTGACCCAGATGGCATTACTATTTATTTATTTTCTGGTAGATTCAAACGCTATGAAAATGTGACATCAGGTAAAGTATCACAAATATTCCAAGAAAACGATCCAGCAGGAACAACTGACTTAGCAGCAGTATTAAAACACGCTAGTGATAATTATTTTGAACGTAAATCAGCAGGTCAAACAAAAGCAAATGGTGAAACAATTTTAGTTGTCACAGATGGTGAACCAGATGATCGCAAAGCTGTCATGAAAGTAATTATTGAAGCTTCTCGGCGTATGGACAGAGATGAAGAATTAGCTATTTCTTTTATTCAAGTAGGTAAAGATGCTCATGCAACCCGTTTTCTAAAAGTATTAGATGACGAATTACAAACTGCTGGTGCGAAGTTTGATATTTGCGACACCGTTACAATGGATGACATGGAAGACATCAGTTTATCTGAAGTTCTCCTGAATGCTATTAATGATTAACCATACAATCTACAAAATTCCAAACAATCCAAAATTTAAAATCGAGTGGCTGCATAGCAAAATCACATTTGATATGCAGTAAACCAGGAGTTAAGTATCATGGACTCTCTTGATAAGCTATTAGCAGAACTGCAAGCTGAATATCAGCAACAAAGCAATGAACAGCCAAAACAACAAACAAATACAGCAACACCAAAGATTGATCAACAATCTTCAACATCAGCATCTTTAATAGATAAAGTCTTAAAAGAAGTAAAGACTGATTTTGAAGAACAAGATCAAGCAGAAAAATTAAGAATACAGCAAGAGTTAGAGCAAGAAAAGATTAGGAAAGAACAAATTAAAGCCAAACAAAAGGAGTCTTTGAAACAACAAGCTCAAGATTGGTTAGCGAAGCTAGATCCTTTATCGCCAGAGGGATTGTGGTTTGAAAGATTCGCGGAAAAATCTTCATCAAAATTAGAAGCAGCAATAGATTATTTACAAGCTAACGAGTAGAGTTAGTGGTTATATCGAATTCACGTTAATTTAGGAATTTGCCTACAATTATTTAATCTAATTTCATATCAAGTAAAGAAAAACTCCATAAATTTTACCCAACCCTATCTGAGGCTTGATGAACATCAAAACTAATGCATTAAAAATCAGCCTGTTTAATCTCAAGCTAAAAACTAGTTTATTTGTATATCTCTCTAAACTTAATAAATAACCATAAGTGCTATTTGTCATTTTTCGGAATACATATTTATTTGTAATAGAAGAAGGCTGATGTATGACTCCAAATTGCTGAGTCACTGCTATTAAATGCCCTTGTTGGGCGTAACGTTGGCAAAAATCAAAGTCTTCATAATAAAGAAAATAAGCGGGGTCAAATAAAGGACATTCACCAAAATTACAAAAATTAATTATGAAGCTACAACCGGTTATCCAATCACATTTAACAAAATCTCTGTTTTTCTCTGTAAATAAATTGCGAGTCGAAATTTCGCCTGTTTTGGCATTAAAATAACCGCCTGCAAACCAAACTTCATCAGCAGGCGTATGAATAATTGTACCAAGGATAGAAATTTCGGGATGAGATTTAAAAAATAACTGGAGTTTCTCTAAATGATTTTCTTGGAAATATGCATCTGGATTAATTATCCAAACAATAGCTTGTGAATCCTCAGTATATATAAATTCCAAACCAAGATTACAAGCATTGCCAAAGCCCAAATTCTTGACAGCATTTAAAATAATTACATAATCATCTTTAAGATTGTCAATCGAATCATCATTAGGAGAGTTGTTGATGATAACTACCTTGAAATCTAAATTTTTATGATTGGGTAAAGAACCAATTAATTTGGCAATAAGATGCGTTGAATAATAGTTGACTGTTAAAAAGTAGATCACGTTAATTCGACTTGACGATCCCAATATCAGTTATGCCAGCAGCAACCACCTCTTCAATTCGTTAGCATATAATTGGCTTATTTGCAACCGGAAGCAGTTGTTTTGCTCCTGTATAAGTTAGAGGATGTAAACGAGTACCTTTACCGCCAGCAAGAATTAATGCTTTCATTTGAAGGTTTTTCGTTACCTTGGAATAATTTAGATTACGATAGAATTGTAGAATTGTTAAGGCTTATTTACAGAATCTGCACATTCTCCCAAATTCTGTTAAAGCAGTCCACCACTATATATAAACTGTAACCCTCTCTAAAGTACTGGAACGCGCTTATTATGACGCTCCCAATCCGTAACGTCGCTATTATCGCCCACGTAGATCACGGCAAAACAACCCTCGTTGATGCTCTCCTAAAACAATCCGGCATTTTCCGTGAAGGGGAAGACGTTCCGGATTGCGTCATGGACTCCAACGCCCTGGAAAGGGAACGAGGTATTACTATTCTTTCTAAGAATACTGCTGTTAAATACAAAGAAACGCTGATCAATATTGTTGACACTCCCGGACACGCTGACTTTGGTGGCGAAGTGGAACGGGTACTTGGGATGGTAGACGGTTGCATCTTGATTGTAGATGCGAATGAAGGCCCGATGCCCCAAACCCGCTTTGTATTAAAGAAAGCTTTAGAAAAGGGACTCCGCCCGATTGTCGTCGTCAATAAGATTGACCGCCCGCAAGCAGATCCCTACGGCGCAATTGATAAAGTCTTAGACCTCTTCCTAGAACTAGGTGCAGACGAAGACCAATGTGATTTCACCTATTTGTTCGCCTCTGGTTTAAGTGGTTACGCCAAAGATGATTTGGATGACGAAACCAAAGACATGCAACCCCTATTTGATGCTATTTTGCGTCATGTTCCACCACCAGTAGGCGATGTCAACAAGCCATTACAACTGCAAGTGACCACCCTCGATTATTCTGAATACCTGGGACGGATTGTCATTGGTAGAATCCACAACGGTGTCATCCGTATGGGACAGCAAGCGGCTTTAGTTACAGAAAGTGGTAACATTGTCAAGGCTAAAATCAGTAAATTGATGGGCTTTGAAGGCTTGAAGCGAGTCGAAATGGAAGAAGCCTCTGCTGGTTATATTGTGGCAGTGGCTGGTTTTGCGGATGCTAATATCGGCGAAACAATCACTGATCCCAACGAACCCCAAGCTTTACCACTGATCAAAGTCGATGAACCAACATTACAAATGACCTTCTGGGTAAATGATTCACCTTTTGCTGGTCAAGAAGGTAAGTTGGTGACATCTCGACAAGTTCGCGATCGCCTTTTCCGCGAACTCGAAACCAACGTCGCTCTCCGCGTTGAAGAAACCGACTCCCCTGACAAATTCTTGGTTTCAGGTCGTGGTGAATTACACTTGGGTATCTTAATTGAAACCATGCGTCGTGAAGGCTACGAATTCCAAGTATCTCAGCCACAGGTAATTTACCGCGAAGTCAAAGGTCAACCCTGCGAACCTTACGAACTTCTAGTATTGGACGTTCCCGAAGATGGTGTTGGTAGCTGTATCGAACGCCTCGGGCAACGTCGTGGTGAAATGCAAGACATGCAAGTAGGTGGTAACGGACGCACTCAACTAGAGTTTGTCATTCCTGCTCGTGGTTTAATTGGATTCCGGGGTGAATTCATGCGGATGACACGAGGTGAAGGGATCATGAACCACAGTTTCCTAGATTACCGCCCACTCAGTGGTGATATTGAAGCCCGTAATAAAGGTGTGCTGATTGCGTTTGAAGAAGGCGTTTCTACCTTCTACGCCATGAGAAACGCTGAGGATAGAGGTGTATTCTTTATTATACCTGGGACAAAAGTCTACAAGGGCATGATTGTTGGTGAACACAACCGTCCCCAAGACTTAGATTTGAATGTCTGCAAAACCAAACAGCTTACCAACCACCGCGCTGCTAGTGGTGACGAGTTAGTACAGTTGCAAGCACCAGTGGAAATGAGCTTAGAGCGTGCTTTGGAATACATTGGTCCTGATGAATTGGTGGAAGTTACACCCCAGTCAATTCGTCTGCGGAAGATGGCGAAGAAGTTAGTGAAACGGTAAATAATACTAGATTAGACTTCTTGCAGAAGTCGGGAAAGGCAAAAAGGGGGAAAGGTTTGAATTTAACCTTTTCCCTTTTCTCTTTTCCCCTTAGCAATATATTGAAAAATTGAGATGCTCCCTCGGAATATAAACTGATTATTCGGACTTAAGATTATTGGTAAAACTTTTTACTTTTATCTACTGACAAATCCCTGTCAATTAGTTTAACCTATTGGGCAACGAGGTAAAAATTTAAGTAACAAAATATGCTTATTACCACTAGCCCACTTACAGAAGATTTGGCAGGTCGGTTATACTCCCAGCCTCATTACTTTCAGACTCAACACCGTATTAAATCCCTTATAGATAGATATCTAAGCCACGAACAACTATGCGATCGCTTGCAAGATTTACCCCTGCAATTTCAAAATCCTCAGCCGCGTCCTTGGAAATCGACTGACTGGCAAGCGATTAATTATAACCAAATCATCAGTATAAACTCTGAGGTATTTTTGTCTGTGCTTGTGGGTGCGTTGGATACAGAAGCACCTATCCGGGGCTATACGCAAACAAGTCGGCAATATTTGCAAAATTTACACCCACAAATGGCACGGTTTGTAGGTGGAACAGTGGATGAAAATGGAAATTTAACAGAACTAGGTTTGTGGGAAAAAGAAGAACGTCAACATACTCCTGCTTTACTCAAAATCTACCAACAATTAACAGGCGAAAAAATCACGCCCACCCTCCGTACCGTCAGAGGTTATCTCCCCACCGATGACCCCCATGAAGACTTATATCGTCACGGATTACACCGTGTAGCTACAGAATACGGCGCAACTTGTCTGTATCTCTGGTTGATGGCGCACACCACTGGTACACTGCAAGATGTTTTAGAAGAATTGCTACTAGACGAAATTAACCACATGACCAAATTTTGGGGGTTTGGCGTCTGGCTATATCCTAATACTGGGTTGTTGCGGATTGGACAGACATTCATGAAAACGCGCTATCAAAACTACGCCCGCAATAATCTGTTGCGTACCCTAAAGCGAATGATGGGGACACTCAAATGGGATGCTTGGTCTTTCAGCAATAAGACAACTCTCATGTTGACCTTCATCTATGCAATGCATCGTCTGTGGGTTTGGAATAGTAACCTGACACCAAAATATTTGCAAGATTTATTTGGGGAGTTAGTGGTTAGTGGTTAGTAGTTAGTGGTTGGTGGTTGGTGGTTGGTTATTAATAATGAAAATTAAATCTTTTTCTCATCGTTTGTCTTAACTCCTAACTCTTAAAATAGAAGTGACACTGTTTAGATTTGTATAGTTATTTAGGGATTACCTGTCATGGCTCCGGCCGTTTTAATTGAAAACCTCAAAAAGCACTACGGTTCGGTGGTCGCCGTCAATGATGTTTCCTTTCAGGTAGAACCAGGAAAAATTTTTGGTTTACTTGGCCCCAACGGAGCAGGAAAAACCACTACCTTACGCGCTCTGTGTACTCTCACCACACCAGATGCTGGTAAAATCGAAGTATCTGGTATTTCCGTGATCGATAATCCCAGAGCAGCTAGAAAACGCCTTGGTTATGTAGCTCAGGAAGTAGCTATAGATAAAATATTGACTGGACGTGAACTATTACAACTGCAAGCGGCACTTTATCATTTAAACGCGGGTGTGATCAAACAGCGCGTTGGTGTAATATTAGATTTACTTGGCTTGCAGGAATATGCAGATAAAAAGACTGGTACATACTCTGGTGGTTTACGTAAACGCCTAGATTTGGCGGCTGGGTTACTACACGCACCAGATGTACTAGTTTTAGATGAGCCAACAGTGGGGTTGGACATAGAAAGCCGTTTTGTCGTCTGGGAATTTCTGCGTAAATTGCGGGAAGCTGGAACTACTGTAGTGATTACCAGCCATTATTTAGAAGAAATTGATGCTCTGGCTGATCAGGTCGCTATTATTGACAAAGGCGTAGTCATCGCCAGTGGTACACCATCAGAATTAAAAGATAAAGTGGGAGGCGATCGCATTACCCTGCGTATCCGCGAGTTTACATCACCAGAAGAAGCAGAAAAAGCCAAAAATTTACTAGAACCCTTGTCATTTGTACAAGAAGTTATCATCAACAACGCTCAAGGAAATTCTCTCAACTTGGTGGTAACACCACAAAATGATGCTTTGATTACCATCCAGCAAGCGCTAAACCACATTGGACTACCTGTGTTTGGCATTGCTCAATCTCGTCCTAGTTTAGACGATGTTTATCTCGCCGCCACAGGACGCACCCTCATGGATGCAGAACTAGCAGCCTTGGGAAACCGCGATCCCAAAGCAGAGAAAAAGCAGAATATGAGATAAGTGTTGATTGTTGATTGTTGTTTGTTGTTTGTTGTTGTTGTTTGTTGTTTGTTGTTTGTTGTTTGTTGTTTGTTGTTTGTTGATTGTTGTTTGTTGTTTGTTGTTTGTTGTTTGTTGTACCCTGCGTGAAGCTAAGCTGCTTACGCGTTTATGGAAAAACCACCAACTACCAACTACCAACCATCAACCACCAACTACTAACCACCAACTACTAACCACCAACTACCAACTACTAACCACCAACTACCAACCATCAACCACCAACTACTAACCACCAACTACCAACTACCAACTACCAACTACCAACTACCAACCACCAACTACCAACCAAAATAGATATGAGTGGTACTTTTATACCCCCCAAATCAGATATTAAATGGCAGCAAGTGGCTGCACCACAAGCTCACACTGATACACCTCCGAATTTTTTTGGTGAGCTAGTTCAAGAAACTTTAGCTTTGACACGTCGCTTGTTTATTCAATTGCAACGGCGTCCTTCCACTTTGATTGCAGGTATTATTCAACCTGTAATGTGGTTAGTGCTATTTGGTGCTTTATTTCAAAACGCACCCAAAGGAATTTTTGGTAGTACGACAAATTACGCCCAATTTCTTAGTGCTGGTATTATTGTTTTTACTGCCTTTGGTGGGGCGCTAAATGCTGGTCTACCAGTCATGTTTGACCGTGAATTTGGCTTTTTAAATCGATTATTAGTGGCTCCTTTAGCATCAAGATATTCAATTGTCTTGGCTTCGGCTATCTTTATCATTAGCCAAAGTTTACTGCAAGCAGCCGTGATTGTTGCAGCCGCAGGATTTCTCGGTGCAGGAGTACCAGATATAGCTGGTTTGGCTACCATTGCTTTAATTGTCTTTCTCCTCGCTTTGGGTGTAACAGCCCTTAGTTTAGGTTTGGCTTTTACCCTACCCGGACACATCGAATTAATTGCAGTAATTTTTGTTGCCAACCTACCGCTATTATTTGCTAGTACTGCTCTGGCTCCATTATCATTTATGCCTCAGTGGTTACAGGTTATTGCTACCCTGAATCCTCTTAGTTATGCGATCGAACCAATTCGCTATCTTTATACCCATCAAGATTGGGGCTTTAGTAGCGTTGTGATGCAAGCCTTTTGGGGTGACGTTACCTTTGGTAGCGCTTTAGCTGTATTGTTGGGTTTTGCTCTCGTCGCCTTGCTGATTATTCAACCTCGACTGCGCCGGACTCTTGCTTAATTGCAACCCACATTCCGCACTTCAAAATGTCATATATTAATGCTTCAACAAATCTTACAACAAACCGTTGATGGTATTAAGTATTAACACTGCTATTTTTTAGGCTTTTGGCGATCGCTATTTAACTACCATTAGCCCAAACTTCGTAAGACAAATATATTACAAAACGAAGTGCGGAATGTGAGTTAAATACAAGAAGCCTAGATTTCTGCAATAAGTTGATTTAGCTCCTTGATCATTTTTTTCGCGTTCTCAGCTTCCCAGGGAAGATGAGAATATTCCACTACTCCAGTACCACCAGACGCAACGACAATTAGTGTTCGGAATCCTCCAATTATAGAAGAGACTCCGAATAGAATAAGTAAAATTCCAACCGATTTAAGAAGATTAAGGCCAATCAATAAAAGTGCAACACCACCTAGAAGTGACATAAACTTCAACTCACTTTTGGTTTTAACCCCACCTATAGCTCGTAGGGGATAGGTAACTGTGTCATTACCTGTAGGTATCACCAGAAAAACATTAGGTGCATTTACAATTAGCCTCTTGTTAGTCAGCCAAAAATGGGATTTTAGGAAAAAAAGTAGCAGTGAGTTACTGAATTCATATTCTTTTTGAATAGTCTCATCTTGTCCCAAAGGTGTATCTAGCTGCATTTTACTCCTGATCAGAGATTTTATTGGTTTCTATTTACTGGAGTTTAGACTAAATCGGTCATGTTCAAGAAAAAAAGGGAGTCTGATTGAATACAGTCCCCCTTTTGGCAGAAGCTGAGAAACGAACTACCATTACTCACCCATTGGTGACAAGTTAAGGAAAAGGAGAAGTTTTTGGCGATCGCTATTTAACAACCATTAGCCCAAATTTCGTAAGACAAGCATATTACAAAACGAAGTGCGGAATGTGGGTTGCAAAGGTCAAAGGTGAAGAGGAAAAAGGAAAGGGTAAGCTTTTTTCCTTTCTCCTTTAACCAAAAAGTATTGCCTTACCTCGTACATGTTTCGTTAAAATGAGTAGACAAATTTGAACTCAGTGGATGGGAAAATGAGAGTTTGGCTAGTTTGCTTTGTAGTGCTGTTTGCGCTAGCACAATTATTTGACTGGATAAAAGGATTGCAATTACCGCTACCCATTTATATTTTGGGTGGAGCATTTTTAGCGATCGCATCCAATTATGACAAACTGTTTGGTACATATTTTAGCAACGTAACTGATGCCAGTATGGAAGCATCAGTAGAACAAGTACAATTAGATTCTCAAGTTGAAGCCACTGGTTCGATGATTTCTCCCGCGAGTCAAGATTAATGAAATATCTACGGTCAAAGATGTCTTTCGTATTCTTTCATCACATAAAGAATGAAAAAAGACACAAGAATACTAAGTAGTCCTAATTGCCACAAACCACATCCAGCTATAGTCCCTAAACCAGCCGAAGTCCAAATAGCTGCTGCGGAAGTGAGTCCACGAACTTCTAATCTTGAGGATTGTTCGTCTGAAGTTTCTCGCAAAATTTCCCCAGCACCGAGAAATCCTATACCCGCAGCCACACCCTGAATAACGCGGCTGAGTCCATTGTAATCTCGCGGTTCTACGTTTATTTGTAAGATGACGAGGACAAAAATTGCCGAAGCAACACTTACTAACATATGAGTTCTCAAACCAGCTGGTTTGCGTCTGCGCTCACGTTCTAAGCCAATTATTCCCCCAAAAAATACTGCTAGGGATAGTCTAAAAGCAATGTTAGCCCAATCATTAGGTGCAAGAAAAAATGTATTTGGGAATACTAAAAAATGTGATGTCATACACTTTTACTGGTCTCTGCAACCCGTGGTAAGATTTTTGATATAGATTTTATTTATAAAATGCCCAGCAAGCTAACAGGACTATAAATTCAAGCTCAAGGATAAGTTAATCTACTTACCTGTTGTTTAGTTTACGAATTATGTTAACTAACAATAATGTGAAAGCTGAGGCAATTTTGGGAGATAATAACGCACAGCTATACAAATTTAATCTTTAGTATTTTTCAGTATAAACTCAACCGCAACACCAAAAGCTAGAAAACCTTTTAACAAGCTGTCTATTTATTCAGCATTGATGGGTTTCTAGAAAGTTTAACCCTAGTCCTAGTAGTAAATAGACGCTGAAATTTAGTTTAATAGGATTTTTTCTTTGTTGATTTTTGGTGGGGTACTCTTTCCTTAAAGTTGCCCAAATAAAGGGCGTCTACGCAGTCGCTACAAGGGAGATAACCCCCACGTGTCTACAGAACCAACAACCAACAACTAACAACTGACTAATTGAGTGGACAAACTCTACTGGCTTGAACAAATTAAACTGCTAGATCGGGCTGAAGTTGGTGATAAAGCTTTTTATTTAAGCAGAATCATGCAGCGTGGCTATCCGGTGCTGTCTGGTTTTGTCATCCCAGCATCAGTTTTGCGAGAATTTCTAGAAAATATTAACAGTTCAGAAGCATTAATTGCTGACTTACCAAATTCTTCTTTGCACTTGGATGTTGGTAATTGGCGCCAGCTTCAGCAGGTAGCTGAACGGTTGCGTCAAGAAATTATTAGTGCAACTGTATCACCTGAGTTATTAACTGCTATCTCACAAGCAATTCAAAAATGGGAAACTCAATATCTGATTTTTCGCCCAAGTTTAACACTCCCGACAGGTAAGCAGGGAGTTGCGAATATCTCTGGTTTACTGGAATCACAAATCTGTCATTGCGAACTAGAAGCGATCGCCTCAGCACTCAAGCGGACTTGGAGTCAGTTGTTTCGTGCTAAAAGTCTTTTATGTTGGCAACAAGCAGGAATTGATCTCCAACAGATTAAATTAGCAGTTTTGGTGCAACCAATTCACAATGCACTTAGCAGTGGCTTAGTTAGTACCAATTCTTCTCATTGGGAAATTCAAGCCTCTTGCGGGCTGGGAATTGCGATCGCCCACGGTGAAGTTTTGCCAGATGTCTACTATATTCAACCAGAAACTGATGTTGTTCAAGAGCAACAGTTGGGATACAAGCTACTCGCCTATGGCATTAATGATCAAAGTTGTGGCGTTGATTTACAATCAACATTAATATCATTGCCAAAACAAGATGACTCTGGTTTGCAAGTATATCTACTCACGGAAGCGCAACAACAAGCATATGCTTTACCAGAAGAATATTTGCAACAACTCATCAAGCTGACAAATCAACTTGTC
The DNA here is from genome assembly GCA_051172755.1 of Nostochopsis sp. Lineage (GTDB taxonomy): Bacteria > Cyanobacteriota > Cyanobacteriia > Cyanobacteriales > Nostocaceae > Pelatocladus. The sequence continues at coordinate 108,503 of JBMNDX010000005.1, forward strand.
AAAGAACTAGGTACAAACGTCACTCTAGAGTGGACAATTTCTCAACAAACCTCATCGGGAACACTTTACATAACGCAAATTAGCGTACCCCAATCCGGAGCTTCCAATCTTCACTTTATCAAGGGACTAGGGGCAGCAACAGGACGGTTAACAGCGCCGGCTCATGTCATCCATTCTCTACAAAGACCAGAACAACTACCCAAAGGAGTAATTTTAGTTGCACCAGCCATCACACCAAATTGGTTGCCAATATTGCAGCAAGCAGTAGGTATTATAACTGAACATGGAGGTCTCACAAGCCACGCAGCGATTCTAGCCAGAGAATTAGGTATACCAGCAGTAGTCAACGCAGCCAATGCTACAACTGCAATTCATCATGGCGAGCAATTGCTGATGGATGGTGATAAAGGAGAAATTTACCGCCTCGGTACGGAGGTACAGCAAGAGGATACTAAGAGGAGACAATCAGATCAATTTTTGCCTTCTCTCTCTTTTCCTGATCACACGACATCTTCAAAACAGTCTCCATCTCCACGAGAAGCAGCGAAACATTTACAGAATAGAAATTACTTACGTGTAGGAGTTTCCCCACTGTTACAAAATGACGACGAATCCTCCGTAGCTTTAAGCGCTGATTTGCAGCATACTCCAGCAAGAAGCCACAATTCTGCTTTCTTTACAACTGACTTCTCAACAAATGAATCCATGATTGCTACCAGGCTGCTAGTTAATATAAGTCAGCCTAGCTTGATCGAGCAAGTGCTTTCTTTGCCCGTTGATGGAGTAGGATTATTGCGTTCAGAATTGATGGTACTCAATATTCTAGAAGGACAGCACCCTCTAACTTGGTTAACCAGTGGGCGTCAGGATGTATTGTTAGAGCGATGGTACGAACAAATTTTACAGTTTGCCCAGGCTTTCGCGCCACGACCTATTTTTTATCGTTCATTGGACTGGCGATCGCGTGAATTACAATCTCATAGCCATAATTTACAATCTTCACCCCAATCTATGCTGGGAGAACGCGGTACATTCAGCTATTTGCTCAATCCTGCTGTCTTTGAGTTGGAATTAGCTGCTTTAGCAAATGTACAGCAAGTTGGTTATACCAATATTCATCTAATTTTGCCTTTTGTACGTACAGTCGAAGAATTTAACTTTTGTCGTCAAAAAGTAGAAGAAGCAAGGTTAACTAGGATACCTCATTTTCAACTATGGATAATGGCAGAAGTACCAAGTGTGTTATTTCTGCTACCAGAATATGTTAAAGCTGGCGTCCAAGGAATCTCAATTGGCACCAATGATCTAACTCAACTACTATTAGGTGTAGATAGAGAGCAGGGACAGTTTGCTAAAGCATTTGACGAACGTCACCCAGTAGTTATGAACGCTGTGGCTCAACTAATCCGCACAGCCAGAGAATCTGGAATACCTTGCTCTATTTGTGGTCAAGCACCAGCATTGTATCCAGAAATTATAGAGCATTTAATTGAATGGGGTATTACTTCTATTTCTGTAGAACCGGAAGCAGTAGCAAGGACATATAAAGCGATCGCTCGTGCTGAACAACGCCTCATTTTAGAAGCCGCACGGCGACAAATGCAATAGTTGGTGGTTGGTTGTTGGTTGTTGGTTGTTGGTGGTTGGTTGTTGGTTGTTGGTTGTTGGTTGTTGGTTGTTGGTTGTTGGTTGTTGGTGGTTGGTTGTTGGTTGTTGGTTGTTGGTTGTTGGTTGTTGGTTGTTGGTTGTTGGTTGTTGGTTGTTGGTTGTTGGTTGTTGGTTGTTGGTTGTTGGTTGTTGGTTGTTGGTGGTTGGTTGTTGGTTGTTGGTGGTTGCTTCTCTTCTAAAAGATTAGGATTTACGTTCGGACAATCAGTTTATATTCCGAGTCCGATCGCCCCCGATTACGTTTCCCGCAAGGTAGGAGCGGTCTATAACCGTTGCAACTATTAGGTAATGTCTAATTACCAATTACCAATTACCCTGAAATAGTTAAAGCTCCTTAGTCAAATAGACTTCAGGAGCTTTGATTTTTATTCACCGCGACGCCGTTTTACCTAAGTTTTTGACCTGGAGTAAACCAGGTGGGTACCATGTCTTCCGTTTAAAGTTTCCGGGTACAAGCCCGGTCTACTGCCACGAAAAATGCTCGGTTCCCATACTTTTACAAGTCATAGATCACAAAACTTGTTGGCAGTCACCAACGTCGCAGTGATATGAATTGATTATAGCTTTTAAAGATGATTTTGTGTATGCCAAATTAGATTTTTTTGCTAGTTTAATGGTCGTACCAAATATTTTCTATCGTGCGGGCGATCGCCATCGCTTGATCTTGATTTTGATGATCTAACAAAACGGTGACGTGTCCTAACTTTCGTCCTGGACGAGATTCTGTTTTCCCGTACCAGTAGACGTTACTTTGAGGAATTTGTTTGATTTTTTGACGTTTAGTAATATAATCGTTTTTTGATATTTCGTAGCCCAACAAATTTACCATAATAGCACATGGTAAAGTTAGTTTAGGGTTGCCCAAAGGTAAACCAGAAACAGCTCTTAAGTGTTGCTCAAACTGGGAAGTTTCACAGGCATCAAGAGAAAAATGTCCCGAATTGTGAGTGCGGGGTGCTATCTCATTTACTACCACTTTGTCATCTGCACTAAGGAATAACTCAATCCCAAAAACTCCCACTGCTTCCAGGCTTTTCAAGAGTATATGGGACATACTTTCAATCTGTTTTTGCACATGTGATGGAATATCTGCTGGTGCAATCACCCGCCGACAAACTTGTTGTTCTTGTTGGGTTTCTACAATCGGGTAAATCATTACTTCACCGTTTACAGAACGCGCTGCAATGACTGCTAGTTCTCGTTCAAACGGGATAAATTCTTCTAATATAAAAGCTAGATGATTTGCAGATTCTAATTTTTCCTGAAGAGTGTGAATATCTTGAATAATAAAAGTACCCTGGCCATCATAACCGTGACGGCGAGATTTTAAAACAATTGGAAATTTTAATTTACTTATCAGTGAAATATTATGAAGATTTTCGTTTTGTATTCCTAACTCTTGACTTTCAACAGTTAACTGTTTATTTCCTGTTTTTGGGTCTTCTTTCCAGTTTCCTTTGATATCAAAGAATTCAGGAACTGGCAAACCTAAATCGCGTAAATAACAGCGTTGGTGATATTTATCTAGAAGGGGAGATAATGCTTGTAGGGGTGGGCGAAAACAAACCCCTCGTTCTGCTAAGACTGATAAAGCTTTAAGATTAACAAACTCGTTTTCAAAAGTAATGATATCGCATCTAGTCGCTAAAACTTCTGTAGCTGCGGCATCATCTACTGGGGCGAAAATAGTGTCGTTAGCGATCGCCACAGCAGGATCATTAGGACTAGGGGTTTGTACCACCAATTCCACGCCTAACTTCTTTGCTGCATCGCCCATCATCCAGGCGAGTTGTCCGCCACCGACTACACCAATACGCACCATCTTACCCCAAACAATCAAGAATGTTTATCCTGTCTTAGGATCATAGCGCGATCAGGATCAGTGATCACCTGGGATAAGATAAAGAAGGTAACTTTTGAAGCCTGTATGAGTGAAACTGTCTATATTGAAACCAGTATCATTGGCTACCTGACTGCTAGACCAAATAATAACTTAATCCTGATGGCCAATGTAGAGGCTACACGAGAATGGTGGGATATTCGCCGTGTTCAATTTGACCTCTACATCTCACAAACAGTCTTGGATGAGGTAGCACGGGGTGATGCTGAGATAGCGACAAGGCGACTTGAAATTTTAAGCGACTTCCCCTTACTCGAAGTCAATGAAGCTGTCCAGAATTTGGCGGCTCAATTTCTTGCGAAAAGTAACCTTCCACCCAAAGCTACTGATGACGCACTTCACATAGCAGCAGCTACAGTCTATGGTTTGGACTATCTGTTAACGTGGAATTGTAAACATATCGCTAACGCTCAAATCCAAAAAAAGTTAATGCAAATCAGCCTTAATGTTGGATACGAGTTACCCATTCTTTGTACACCTTACGAGCTAATGGGAGACTAAAAATGTGGAGAGATGAAGTTCTAGAGGAAATTTATAGAGTTCGAGAAGAACACGCTAAAACGTTTAATTACGATCTCAAAGCAATTTGTGATGATTTGCGACAGAAGCAAGCTGCAAGTGGTAGACGAATTATTTCAACGCCCCTCAAGCAACCGCGACAGTGGTACAACAATGTTGTTGCAGCAGACTGACTCAAATCCTAGTAGACATCTGGTGAAAAAGGCAATAAAAGCCTTATCTAGTCAGGGGAGATACCTCTTTTTCAGCAGATGTCTAGTGTGGTTGCAAATATGATCAATTCGTCATCACCCTTGCGTTGGATGTGGGATGAATTTTTGTTTAAGCTAAATCCGCGATTTGACAAACTTCTCCAACCGATCCATCCCTTTTTGAATTGTGGCCATATCTGTAGCGTAAGATAGACGAATGTTGTCATCCGCACCAAAAGCAATCCCCGGAATGACTGCTACTTGTTGTTCCTCTAGTAAAGCGTCAGAAAATTGCAGAGATTTTAATCCGGTTTTGCTGATATCAGGGAACAGATAAAACGCCCCGTCTGGTTGGGGACAAGTTAATCCTGGTATGGCGTTGACTCGTCCTAGCATGACTTGGCGGCGTTTAGCAAAAGCTTGGCGCATTTGTTCTACACAGTCTTGAGAACCTTCCAAAGCTGCGATCGCACCATACTGAGCAAAGGTACATACATTTGAAGTACTATGACTCTGGATCGTACTTGTGGCTTTAATAATATCTATTGGCCCTGCCAAATAACCAACCCGCCATCCAGTCATCGAGTAACCTTTAGCAAAACCATTACTAACAATTGTACGGGCAAATATTTCTTCTCCCAACGAACCAATACACAAATGTGTTGCACCGTCATAGAGAATTTTTTCGTAAATCTCGTCAGAGACAACAAAGATATCTGCTTCAACTACTACTTCCGCCAAGGCTTTAATTTCCTCTGGCGTGTACACCATACCTGTAGGATTAGATGGCGAGTTGAGGATAAATAACTTAGTCTTGGGAGTGATAGACTTGCGTAATTGGTCAGGAGTAATTTTATATCCTGTACTGGCATCTGTAGGAACAATTACAGAAACGCCACCCGCCAAAGTCACCATTTCCGGGTAGCTTAACCAATAGGGAGCAGGGATAATAACTTCATCACCCAGTTCAATCGCCGCTAGCATTAAATTAAACAAAGAATGCTTACCGCCATTTGTAACGATGACATTTTCTGCTTTATAATCAAGACCATTATCATTTTTTAGCTTGCGGGCGATCGCCTCTTTTAACTTTGGTTCCCCAGCAGCAGGCCCATACTTAGTTTTACCTTCATCTAATGCTTTTTGGGCAGCAGCTTTAATATGTGCTGGGGTATCAAAATCCGGTTCACCAGTGCTAAAACTACAAACATCTATACCTTCGCCCTTCATTGCTTTTGCTTTCGCTGCGATCGCTAAAGTTATAGAGGGCGTTACTTGACTTACTCTTCCTGCCAGCTTCATCGTCACTCAGCCAATTTTCACCTCTTTCAGAATATCCCAGAAATAGAGATCGGGGATCGGGGATAAGGGGGACAAGGAAATAATTTTTGTTCCCACACTCCCCACACTCCCCACACTTCGCAATTCAAGCGATCGCCACTTCTTTGGATAAATAAACATCTTGGATAGCGTGGAATAACTCCACACCTTCCTCGAAGGGACGCTGGAATGTTTTGCGTCCAGAAATTAAGCCTGTACCGCCAGCACGTTTGTTAATGACTGCGGTGCGGACTGCTTCTGCAAAGTCATTTTTCCCAGATGCGCCACCAGAATTGATTAAACCAGCGCGTCCGCAGTAACAATTCAAGACTTGGTAACGAGTTAAATCAATGGGGTGATCTGTTGTCAAGTCTGTGTAAACCCGTTTGTTGGTTTTACCGTAACTCTTACCTGTTGCTTGAGCTACTGCTGTGTAACCATTGTTATTTTCTGGCAGCTTTTGTTTAATGATGTCAGCTTCTATGGTTACGCCTAAATGATTGGCTTGTCCTGTCAAGTCAGCAGCAAGGTGATAATCTTGATCTTGTTTAAATGCATTATTACGCAAATAGCACCAAAGGATTGTCACCATTCCCAATTCATGGGCGCGTTTAAAAGCAAGGCTTACTTCTTGAATTTGTCTGGTAGAGTTTTCGGAACCAAAATAAATTGTTGCACCCACTGCTATAGCACCCAAGTTCCAGGCTTGTTCCACGGAAGCGAACATAATCTGATCAAATTGATTGGGATAAGTCAGGAGTTCGTTGTGATTGAGTTTGACAATGAAGGGGATTTTGTGGGCATATTTGCGTGAAACTGCACCCAATACTCCTAATGTTGTAGCTACAGCATTACAACCAGCAGCGATCGCCAGTCTCACAATATTTTCTGGATCGAAGTAAATCGGGTTGGGTGCAAATGATGCGCCTGCTGAGTGTTCAATTCCTTGGTCTACTGGCAAGATCGAAAGATAGCCAGTATAGGCAAGTCTACCACTAGAGTAGAGTGTTTGCAGATTACGCAAAACTTGGGGATTGCGATCGCTATTTAGCCAGACTCGATCTACAAAGTCAGGACCTGGTAAATGCAATAAATCTTTGGAAACTTTAGCTTTATAAGTCAGTAAGTCTTGGGCTTCATCACCTAATACAGATTCAATGGAATCGGGGGTTGCTAGCGTTGTAGTCATAGCCTTTGCTGAAATAATTTAGACACTGTTGCGAGTATTTAGCAAAACTAATACTATGATGATGCTAGCAAAGCTTTGTCATGTCTTGTCACATTGCTCAACTAGAAGCAAACAAACGTCCAATTAGCCGAATTAGTGATGAAGCTAAAAAATATACCAGAAATCTCAGCTCATATAGAAGCCAAAAAACTGCGATCGCATCCTGGAATCGCCCTAAAATGGTTGATTTATCCTTGGCAAGGGGTGCAAACTCCTATCCACTATCTGTATCTTTTAAGAATCGGGGATCGGAACACCCATTTACTTGGATTTGACGTAATACATCATATCATAAAATTGAAATTAAAAATAACTATTTCATAAAAAAAACTATAATAATTTCTTACAGTAACTATCGTTGAATTGTCTAGCTAAAGTAATTCCATTTTGAGACCTATTAACGATAATCTGTTTTTAACAAGATTAAACAAATATAAATTTGTTTGAATTCCCATCGCGACCTTGTCTGGAATTAACGGTTGTGTTTTTACAACCGCTATTTTAGTTTTGATGCAAATTTAGAGGTGAGTTAATGACTCAATTCCTGCTTGAGACGGTTTGGTTAATACCTTTATATGCCTTAACAGGTGGGCTTTTGGCTGTGCCTTGGTCGCCGGGAATTATTAGGCGTACAGGGCCAAGACCAGCAGGTTATGTCAATTTAATCATGACATCTTTAGCATTTATTCATTCTGCTTTAGCATTTCCTGCAACTTGGAACCAGCCAGCTTATCAAGTATTTATACCTTGGTTGAATACTGCGGGTTTAAACCTTTCCATTGATTTAGAAATATCTTCGATCAGTGTGGGCGCAATGATTGTAGTTTGTGGCATAAATTTGCTAGCACAGATTTATGCCATTGGCTACATGGAAATGGACTGGGGTTGGGGACGTTTCTATTCTTTGTTGGGATTATTTGAAGCAGGACTATGCGCTCTTGCCTTGTGCAACAACTTATTCTTTAGCTATGCAATTCTGGAAGTCCTGACTCTAGGAACGTACCTACTAGTAGGGTTATGGTTTAGTCAACCTTTAGTAGTCACTGGAGCGAGAGATGCATTCTTAACCAAGCGGGTAGGCGATTTATTCCTATTAATGGGAGTACTAGCAATCTGGCCTCTAACAGGAACTTGGAATTATACAGAATTAGCCGAGTGGGCAGCTACTGCTAATGTAAATCCAACACTAATTGCACTAGTAGGTTTAGCATTAATTGCCGGACCAATGGGTAAGTGCGCTCAATTTCCTTTGCATTTGTGGTTGGATGAAGCAATGGAAGGGCCTGTCCCCAGTACAATTTTGCGTAACTCGGTGGTGGTTGCTAGTGGTGCATGGGTGCTAATTAAACTACAACCTGTTTTTAGTTTGTCGCCGATCGTTTCTATGGCGATGGTCGGTATCGGTGCAATCACGGCGATAGGTGCTTCTTTAATTGCGATCGCTCAAATTGATATTAAACGCTGTTTGTCTTATTCTGTTAGTGCCTACTTGGGTTTGGTATTTATCGCCGTCGGTACACAGCAAGACGAAGCCGCACTGTTATTAGTACTTACCCATGCTTTAAGTGCAGCATTGATGGTGATGAGTACAGGTGCAGTGATCTGGAACAGTATTACCCAAAATGTTACCCAATTGGGTGGACTATGGTCACGTCGTCCAATATCTGGATTAGCGTATGTAGTTGGTATTTTGGGACTAATTGGTTTTCCCCCCTTGGGTAGTTTTTGGGCTTTGTTGAAATTAGCAGATGGACTGTGGACAACAAAACCTTGGCTCATTGGAATAGTAATAGCAGTTAATGCTTTGACAGCTTTTAGTTTAACCAGAGAATTTTGTCTGATTTTTGGTGGTAAACGCAAGCAAATGAGTGAGCGTTCGCCCGAAGTTAGCTGGCAAATGGTGCTACCGATGATGATTTTACTGGGCTTTACCTTGCATCTACCTTTAATCTTACAAAGTTTATCAATATTACCAAGTTGGGCTGATTTAAACAAAGATGTTGCACTACTTTTAATTTGGTCGAGTATTTTTGGTTGCAGCATCAGTTGTGTAATTTATCTGGGCAATGTACCAAAACCAATTCGACTACCTTGGAAAGGTTTACAAGATTTAATTGCTTACGATTTTTACACTCCCAAACTCTATCGGATGAGTATTGTTTTGAGTGTTGACCTCATTTCTAAACTCGCCGACATTGTTGATCGTTTTGTAGTGGATGGTATTGTGAATTTGGTCGGTTTAGCTTCCATTGGTGGTGGCGAAAGTCTTAAATATAGTACCTCTGGACAAACCCAATTTTATGCCTTCACCGTCCTTTTAGGAGTCGGTGTTTTAGGAATATTCGTCACCTGGCCCTACTGGGGAAATCAGTTTTTAGACATGATGTTTTAGTCTCACTTTGTTTTGTTAACTTTGATGTTGGAGTATCTGAAAAATGAGTGGTATTGTTTCCAGAAGAAATTTACTGAAGCTAGGCACAGGAGCAGTAGGTACAGGAGTATTAACAGCCGGAGTTGGCTCTCAATTAATTGATTCACCAAAAGCAATTGCTAAAGATGACATATCTCCCGACCAAGCATTACAAGAACTCATTGAAGGTAATGAAAGATTTGTCAAAAGAAAACAAAAAAACCGTAATCATTATACACGTCTAGTAGAAGTTGCCAAAACTCAAAAACCCTTTGCTTCGATTCTCGGTTGTGCAGATTCGCGTGTTCCTTCAGAAATTATTTTTGACCAAGGGTTTGGAGATTTATTTGTCTGTCGTGTAGCTGGTAATATTGCGATCGCAGAAGAAATTGGTAGTTTAGAATTTGGGAGCCTAGTATTAGGTGCAAAAGTCATCATGGTCTTGGGTCATGAAAGATGTGGTGCAGTAGATGCCACAATCAAAGGTGCTGAAGTCCCCGGTCAAATTGGTAGTTTATTAGCTGCTATTAAACCTGGTATAGAACAGTCAAAAAATCAGCCAGGAGACAAGTTAGAAAATGCTTGTAAAGCCAACATTGTCGCTCAAGTAGAAAAATTGAAAAAATCTCCGGTTCTCGCTCAATTAATTCAAGAAAATAAGCTGAAAATTGTTGGTGGATACTATGATTTAGATACTGGCAAAGTTATTATGTTAAGTTAGCAAATTTACTAGTGATCTGGCAACCTAACGTTGAAGGGTTTGTAGTGAGCGCTAAAGCGCTCAAGAAGGACGAAAGTCCTTACTACAAACGATGGATTTACCTTATACAAAAGAGGCTTTTACCTGAACGAAATTATTGATTGCAATCAAAGTCTGAAAATATCTATTTACTATCACCAAATTATGCTCAGTGTTTTAATATGGCTGCCAATTTTTGCGGCTGCTATCATCGCCTTGTTACCTGGAACTTTTTCTGCTAATCGTGTGCGTTTAGGAGCATTATTTGCTTCTGGAATAGTACTGTTGTGGAATATTTTCCTCTTATTCAAATTTGATATCAATAATCCAGGGATGCAGTTAAGAGAGTATCTGCCCTGGATTGAAACTCTTGGTTTAAGCTATCGGATTGGAGTAGATGGACTTTCAATTTTACTCCTGGTTTTAAATAGCTTGCTCACTTGGATTGCAATTTATAGCAGTAGTCAGCAAACAGAACGTCCTCGACTTTTTTACTCTCTGATTTTGCTAGTGAGTGGTGGAGTAGCAGGTGCATTTTTAGCAGATAATTTACTGCTATTCTTCCTATTCTACGAATTAGAATTAATACCCTTCTATCTACTAATTAGCATTTGGGGTGGGCAAAGAAGGGCATATGCTGGTATTAAGTTTCTGATTTACACAGCTGTTTCCGGTGCATTAATTCTGGCTTCCTTCTTGGGTATTGTCTGGTTGACTGGTTCCACTAGCTTTAATTACGATGCCATTTCTACTCAGACTTTATCTGCAACAATGCAAATCGTTCTATTAGCCGGAATCATACTCGGTTTTGGGATTAAAATTCCCTTGATTCCTTTCCATACTTGGCTACCAGATGCTTATGTTGAAGCTTCCTCACCGATCGCAATTCTGCTTGGTGGTGTGTTGGCAAAATTAGGAACCTACGGAATTTTGCGATTTGGGATGGCGTTATTTCCCGAAGCTTGGAGTACGATCGCACCAACTTTGGCGATTTGGGGTGCAGTCAGTGCAATTTATGGGGCAGTAACAGCGATCGCTCAAAAAGACATCAAGCGCATGGTAGCATACAGTTCCATCGGTCATATGGGTTACATTCTCCTAGCTGCTGCTGCTAGTACACCCCTTGCCCTGGTTGGTGGTGTTGCTCAAATGGTTAGCCACGGTATAATTCTGGCTATTCTCTTCCATTTAGTAGGAGTTGTAGAAGCCAAGGTGGGAACCCGTGAGTTAGATCAACTCAATGGTCTAATGAGTCCTGTACGCGGTTTACCCCTGATCAGCGCTTTACTAGTTTTAGGTGGTATGGCTAGCGCGGGTATTCCTGGAATGACTGGATTCATTGCTGAATTTATCGTTTTCCAAGGCAGTTTCTCTGTTTTCCCCATCCCTACCCTACTATGTGTAGTTGCCACAGGTTTAACAGCCGTTTACTTTGTCATCCTCCTCAACCGTACCTGTTTTGGTAAACTCGACAACAACCTCGCCTACTATCCACAAGTCCAGTGGCACGAAAAAATGCCAGCCCTGATTCTATCAGCTTTGATCTTATTTTTAGGAGTACAACCCACTTGGTTAGTGCGTTGGACTGAACCAACAACCACAGCAATGGTTGCAGCTATTCCACCTATCGAAAAAGTTGCCACCCCACAAATAGCTCTTAAAGATTGGTAATGGGTAATTGGTAATTGGTAATTGGTAATGGGTAATTGGTAATGGGTAATTGGTAATGGGTAATTGGTAATGGGTAATTGGTAATGGGTAATTGGTAATGGGTAATTGGTAATGGGTAATTGGTAATGGGTAATTGGTAATGGGTAATTGGTAATTGGTAATGGGTAATTGGTAATGGGTAATTGGTAATTCCCCCCTCTTCCCCCTCTCCCCACACTCCCCACACTCCCCACACTCCCCACACTCCCCAATCTATAAAAAAAGGAATTTAATATGGTACAAACTCCAGATAAACTAGTGACTAAATTACCACCTTCTAGTCATGAATTTGCAGAAATAATTCATCGTTTAGAAGCTGGCGGTTCAATGTTACCAGATACGCCAGAAAACTTAATGCAAATTATTGGCATTTATAAAGCCTATGCAGTGCCGATGGATTTCTACTGGCGTGATTTACTTTATATTGCTGAACAGGTATTTTTAGATCCGCTTCCCTTTTTTAAATACTTTATTTCTCAGGAGTATTTAGAGCGCCATAATCATTATGCTGGTGATGATGCTGATTTGAGAATTTGGCGGGGTGTAGCAACAGCCCATCCAGAACTTTTGGCATTTATGGAAAAGGGCGAAACCTTCAAAATGCCAAAATTACTTCATCATTTGTTTCATGATCGTGTAAATATGGAATTTGCTGAAGCTTGTATGCGAGCAATGCTTTGGCATCGTCAGATGTATGCGCCAGTAAATCAATTTGATGCTTATCTGGATAGTGAAGAATATAAAGCCAACGCCGATCGCGCAATTAAGGCATACTTCCAAGGTAATCCCTTAATGCAGGGACTCTATAAACTGTTTCCAGATATGTTTTTGGAACAGTGTCGCCAGATGTCTTATTATGCAAACCTGGGCTTGTTCTGGGAAGTCATGGCACCAGTTTTCTTTGAAATGTCGGACATCTACGATGAAGGCGGATTTAAAGGTGTCCCCGATGCGATGAATTTTTTGGTCAATGGAATTTTTGCGATCGCAGGTCGTCCCATTTATCACCATATTTATATCAGGGGTGAATGTTACGAAATTATCCCCAAATCTAAGGGTTTTACCTGGCTTTATGAGGCTGCATTACCTTATGTAGAAGCAGTTTTCTATCGTACTGCCCCCTTCCGAGGTACAAAATCTTACAATGCTCAAGCCAGACAAATCCCTGACAAGCAAGAAGATTTCCACTACGGTATTTTATATGCCGATGTATTTCCTGTAGGAACTGCGGGCATTCCACCCACACTTTTAATGCAAGATATGTTGCATTTCTTGCCCCAATATCTTCTAGATTATTACAAAAATTATTGTCGGGGCGAAGATGATATGTTGATTCAGTTGGGAATTACTTTCCAAAGATCAATGTACAATGTTACCTCTGCTGTAATTCAAGCTTTACGAACTGCGCTTTTATATCCATTGGATGATTCTAATCCCAAACATTTACAAGCAAATCGGGAATTTTTTGAAGCACAATTAAATCGTTTTTGTCGCCCTGAATATAACATGCGTGATGCTGCCCGTCTACGGCAAGTTCAGCGACAGGATTATAGATAGTTGCTAACTTTTTAAGGGGGGTTAGGGGGGATCAATAAGTGCCTAAAGTCACAGCCAATCACTTTTCAAACAACCTCTCAGAGTGTATTACATACAAACGAGAACCGCTATATCCCTCCTGAGAATTTATTTATTGGCGATACGAAAAGCTGCTGCGAGATCTGAATTAAGGGAAAAATAGCAAGGGTTAAAGGGGAAAAAATAATCCTTTATCCCTTGTTACGCTTCACTATTTTCCCAAACACAATTGAAGGTTTACAATTATGAACCGAGAGGTATTGTACTCCTAGAAGAAAACCTCCTTGCGGTACAAGACGAGTATAGTCAAACTAGTGCAATCTAAGAGTAGTGTAAATATTTCGTAAATTATGGACGCTGCAAAACGCCTTGCTACTCTCAACCGTATCCGTAAACTTAGCCAACTGATGGATACATCTATACGTATTCCTTTGATCGGTTTTCGCATCGGACTAGACCCTATTATTGGTCTAGTTCCTGGTGCTGGCGATTTAATCAGTACAGCATTTTCGGCTTATATTATATATTTAGCTACTCGCTTTGGTATACCACGCCAAGACCTAAACAAAATGATTTTCAATGTTGGTTTAGAAGCAATTGTTGGTACAGTGCCTTTAGTGGGTGATTTATTTGATGCTTTCTATAAGTCCAATATTCGTAATTTGGCAATTTTAGAGCAACATTTAATGATAGTTGAACCGGAACTCGAAGAATTAGAAGAATTGGTTTCAATTAATTCTTAATTCTTAACAGTTCATACCAAGTTTGGACAATCATTTTATCTTCCCAGCGCGATGCTGTTTGACCATTGCAACAAATAGGTAATAAACCAATTACCCATTACCCAATACCAACTTTCCTTCCTTATATGCTTGTCGTAAAGCGATCGCTTCTGAAACAATTTGTTGTGCAGTTAACCCTTCAGAATCCATCATCTTTTGCAGAGTTACGCCTGTGTGTTCATACTCAGAATGAATGGGTGGAATTTGACAGTAGCGTCCGCCATTTTTTGTCCGTCGCCAGATACTCGGTTTTTCAGGTTTTGATTGTCTGGGGGTGCGCTGTTGCTTAACTAGGGAACGTACAGCCTCTTGGGTGATTGCAGTTATGTCTAACAAAGCATTTATTACTGGTTTGTACTTATGATTATTATTTGCTAACTGATATACAGTCAACGGCTCAACTTGTGCTAAATCCTGGGGTGAAAACTTACCAAATACCGCCGCAATTTTCAGATACTTTTTTTCTTCGCCTTTCCAACCCCGATTAACAAGTAGCTTTTTGTATTCCTTGGGTGAAAGCTGCTGTTTTTGTTCAGCTAACCAAAAAGCATGATGCAAAATTGTCTTGGTGACATCAGCAAGTGAAAGTACCTGAAATTTTTCAGCACCAACGCTGTTAGCGTCATTTGCTTTTTCCTCAACGTATTTTTCAAGCTCTGGTAAAGCAATTACTTTTTCGCCAACTTGCTCTGTAGTTACACTTTGTAGTTGTGTCATCATATATATTGACCTCATAAAAATTTCCTGGTACGCACAACAAATCCATCGCCTTTAGTCATCAGATCATTACACAGGCGATCGCACTTATTAAGCACTAATCAATCCGGTTATGGCTACGCCTACAGGCGCCATCACCCTCAAGAAGAGTCAAAGTTTGAAAATAAATTTGTTAATAGAACAATTGTACTATTTAGCCAGGAAGAAAAAACCCCAGTAATACCCAAATTTTGGGGAAGCTGATGAAAAGTTTATACATCAAGCAGCGACATGAGCCAAGATTCTAGCAGTGTCATCCAAGTTGTACCGCGATCGCCAATTATATCGAGCCAAAACCTTGTTTCAGACATTTTGGGCGTTGAACAGCATTATCAACCTGCAAATGGAATATCTCAGTGTTGTCTTCCTAATTACCTCCTGAGTATTCATCTTGGTAAACCTATTCAACTAGAAAGGAAAGTGGATGGACAACGTAGTAGTGATTGTATTACCGAAGGCGACATCATGATTTCGCCTCCTTATCTGTATCGTCAACTCTCTTGGGATAGAGATGCAGAATTTTTGTTACTTCGTCTAGAGCCGAAGCTATTTGTCTGTGCTGTGCATGAATGGGTTGATGGGGATCATGTGCAAATTGTGCCACAGTTAAAGATTCGTGATCCTTTAATTCAACAAATTGGTTTGACACTCAAAACAGAATTAGAAATAGATGGGTTGAGCGATCGCCTCTACGCTGAATCAATGGTAAATGCGTTAGCAGTTCATCTATTACGCCGTTACTCAACACAACAGCAGAAAATTCCAGATAACTGTGGTGGATTGCCCAACTATAAACTACAGCTGGCGATCGAATACATTCAAGCTCATTTAGCAGAAAACATATCATTAGAAGCGATCGCTACTGAACTTGGTATGAGTCAGTACTACTTTGCTCGACTATTCAAACAATCTACAGGCTACTCTCCTTATCAGTACTTAATTAAATGTCGCATCGAACGCGCTCAGAAATTACTGATGCAAAATCAGCAGAGTATTGCCAATATTGCCCTACAAGTAGGTTTTGCTAACCAAAGTCAATTTGGTAGACACTTCAAACGCCTCACCGGAGTGACACCCAAACAATTCTTCAGAAAATAGCAGGAATCTGCTAAAAACGCAAAAAACGGATATACCTGAGTACAACAGCTTTATATTGTTGGTTGAGTATTTTACTTTGATTTTTCTGACCATGAAGAGGATGATGTAATGCTGACTATTTTTAAGAACAATCCAGTTTTGGCAGAACTAGATATTTTTGTTACCCAGCCTGAACAACAGTGGCTGTTGGTTGATAGCCTCATAGCATACACCGAAAATATTCTGAAAAAACAGCCCGGATATATTGCTAGTGCTATTCATCGCAGCTTTGATGGCGCTCGTGTTGTTCATTATGTGCAATGGCAGCAGCAAGCAGATTACGATGCATATATTAACAATCGAGATATTTCCCTAACAACGCAAATTACAGGTTTCTTGGCTCCAGATTCCCACCTCTACGAAATTTTCATGAGTGAACCTGCTGATAGTCAGATGCAAATCACAGCTGGTAAAGGTCAATTGATCAATTTTGGTATCTTTAAATTAAAAGATCCTGCTCATCAACCTCGCTTTCTGGAGTTCACCGCAGAAGCAATCCAGCAAGTTTCAGGACAATCTGGATTGATTACAACTCACTTTCATCGATCGCTCGATGGCGCTCGCGCTATTAATTATGGATTGTGGAGTTCTCAACAAGAATACGCCCAAATGAATGCTAATCCGCCGATGGCTGAACCATTAGTACAAATGCGATCGCTTGCGAATAACGAGTTTCAAATGTCGCTGTATGAAGTGGTGTTTAGCCTAAATCATTCAGTCTAAGAGTTCTTTTACCCTTTCCACCCCGCACTTTGGCAAAATCAATATAATATTGCCTATCCTCTGCTTTGCTGACAACCAGAGTTTTACTAGGGTTGCGAGCCTGAAAAAACCTTGTTAAATCGAGTTTCATGACAAATAACCCGAAATCAGCCTGAATGAATGCTGTTTTCAGTGATTATACAAGTTATCAAATAACGAAGCTGTGATTTCGGAATTGAGGGTAAGAGAACGGGGAATGCGATCGCACTATCCCAATTCTATATAATATGGCAAAGCGTACTCAAAGTTTTACAATAAGTAAGACAGCGCCAATAATCAAAGGTTTGTAGTGAGGACTTTAGTCCTCAAGAAAGGACTAAAGTCCTTACTACGAAATGATTTCATTAATTTTACGTTACTTAACATAGTTTGATTTATTCTCACCGACTTACTTACTCGTAGATAAATTTTAAACAACAAGTGTATTTTTTGTAATGACTAGCTCTACAGATATTGCTACCTTAGCCCGCCTAATGGCAGCAGATTTTAGCAATCAAGAACAAGCTTTTGAAAATCCACCTTTTTACGCTCATATCCGCGTGTGTATGCGTCCCCTTCCCTTAGAATTGCTATCAGGGATAAGTTTTTTTGTGGAGCAAGCTTATGATTACATGCTCAATGATCCCTATCGGATAAGGGTATTAAAGTTGCTGAGTGCAGAGAATCACATTCTGATCGAAAACTACATCGTTAAGGAAGAAGAAAGATTCTACGGTGCATCTCGTAACATCGAACGTCTGAAAACAGTAACCGCCGATGATTTGGAAAAATTACCAGGCTGTAACATGATTGTAGAGTGGGCTGGCAATAGCTTCAAAGGCAGGGTAGAGCCAGGAAAAGCCTGTATTGTCTTTCGTAAAGGTCACAAAACCTACCTTGATAGCGAGTTTGAGATTAACGAAGAAAAATTTATTAGCCTTGATCGGGGACGTGATCCAGAAACTGATGAACATATCTGGGGGTCTGTGGCTGGTCCATTTTACTTTGTTCGCTGGGAAAGTTTTGCTGATGAAGTAAAAATCTAAGTTTCTACCTACTCATCCCCAAAAAATTTGTGGTTTTGGGGGTGCAATTCTCTATTAAATTTTGGTATGATGGAAACCTGTAAATGTGGCGGCATAGCCAAGTGGTAAGGCAGAGGTCTGCAAAACCTCCATCCCCCGGTTCAAATCCGGGTGCCGCCTTTGAACACAGAAAAACTGAGAAAATCGATAGATTTTCCCAGCAACGAGGTAGAGGCTTTTGAGTAAGGTAGAGTCTCATTCGTCTGAAATCGCAATTGTGATTCCGACTCTTCCTTTTTAATTAACTCTGGGGTTCGAGTACCTTTTCGTACAAAACCTTACCAGTAATATCGTGAATACGTACTATTAATTGGCCTTGAGAGTTTACCTCTACCAAACCAAAGGAATGCAGGTTTGGCGGTGGTAAATTTTGGGGAAGTTGAGATGTTTCGGTTTGTGGCGCTCTCACATATTCATACTTAGATCCAAAACTAGGATCGAGATCATTTTGACCAAAAGCGCCTGCGTGGATTGGGCCAACTACAAACTCCCAGAAAGGATTAAAGTCTTTAAATACAGCCCGTTCTGGTTCATAAGAAATTGCTGCTGCGTAGTGTACATCTGCCGTAATTACAACGACATTCTTGATCCCTTCATTTTTGATAAATTGCAGCAATTGACTCAATTGGACTTCTCGACCCAAAACTTCTGGTGAACCTTGACCCCAAGCATCGCGATCGCTTGTTCCGCCTGTGACAATAGAAAAGGGATCATCTGATGAAATGACTTTCCAAGTTGCTTGGGAAGCCTTTAAACTTTTTTGCAACCATTCAAATTGTTCCTGTCCGAGCATCTCAATTCCGTTGGGATTGCTGTTTTCAGGATTCGGCCCTCTATAAGACCGCTCATCCAGCAAAAACAGTTCCAGATGCTTACCATATTGATACTTGCGGTAAATCTTGTCACCGCGAATGGGATTATATTCAAAGAAAGCTTGCTTGGCTCTGTCTGCAAAAACATCAACAGACAGTCCATTGTAAGGTGCTTCTGTTAAAATTTCGCCCGGATACCAGTTGTTGATAACTTCGTGGTCATCCCACTGGACATAAATAGGAGTTTGTGCCAAAAAATTTCGGAGTTTTTCATCTCCCAAGTTATACTTCCAGTTTTCCCGAAATTCTTCCAAAGAGACTGCTTTAAAATCTTTTGTCGGATTATTCACCCAAGTTCCGCCCCCAACTTCGACAGGTATGTCTTTTTGGATGGGAATCTCGTTATCGGCGTAGATGGTGTCGCCAAGAAGTACAGCAAAATCTGGCTCAAACTTACTCATCACCTCAAAAGCGACGTATCCTCCCTTGATAACATCACCTTCAGCAGTAGTAATCTCTAAGTCAGGATTACGACCCCAACCTTGACCAGCTAAATCTGCTAACCAGACAAACCGGACTGGACGCATTTGAACGGGAGTCGGTGCGGTGCGAAAAACGCCAACTCCACCTTTTTGGGTTTTGTTCTGACTGTCTTCCCAAAGCACCCGATAGTAATAATTTTGGTGAGGAAGCAATCCTGAAATGTCAACTTTACCAATGTAGTCTGTGTTCTCACTCACTTCTGGGCCTTTGACAGTCTGCACTATTTTTCGGAACCGACGTGATGTAGATATTTCAACTACAAGACGAACATTAGTTTCAGTATTGTTACGCGCCCAGATAATCACACTAGTGTCAGTTACATCTCCTGACTGAACCGTATCGCTTTGCTCAGTAGCAAATGTTGCCAGAGCTGGTTTTAGCCATTTAGATCCTAAAACTAGACTGGTACTGATTGTACTAAGAGCCAAAAACAGGCGCCGACTGAGTCGAGTTTTCATATTTTTCACAACTAGCTAAGTATGCGATCGCCCAAATTTTTCCAAGGGAACAGGCTATAGCTGTATAGAATATTTAGCCTTTACTTAGCCAGGGTCCCCAAATGCAATACGTGATACCAGGATTTTGCATATTGACAAACAACGTCTGACCATCAGGAGAAAAACAAGCTCCAGCAAACTCGCTTTCGTTGTAAGCATTACGCGCAAACTGATAAAGTTCTCCCTTAGTATCGACGCCCACAACAAATTGTTCGCCACCACCATCTTCGCAGATAAACAGGTCTCCAAAGGGAGCTACAGTAATATTGTCAGGCTCATCAAGTAGTTCACCACTAGGTTCAGCCTCGACAAGTAATGTAATTGTTTCTGCTTTAGGATCATAAGCCCAAACTTGACCGTTACCTCTTGTATCACCCACAGCAGGCGGTCCACCTTGAGTTGCAGTGAAATAGATTAAACCCTTAGCATACCAGGCACCTTCGCCCCGAAAGAAAATTGCCGCACCTTTAGACTGGGCTTCGTAGCGGACTCCTAATCCCTGTGCTTTGTCCTCGACATTTGGATCAGGATTATCAATGGGAACCCACTCTACTTTTAATGGCACACCAACGGAAACCAAACCGATAGAACCGCCACTATTGGGATTATTTGTGGTGTTGAGAGTGAGCTTATCTACAACTTTTAAAGCATAAAGCTTCCCACCTTGAGCTAATTGTCCAGGTGCATTTACTTTACCTACACTCGGAACAAAACGATAAAAGCAGCTATCTCCACGATCTTCTGTTTCGTAAATATATCCGGTTGCTGGATCTACAGCTACAGCTTCATGACTAAAGCGTCCCATCGCTTTCAGAGGTATGGGATCTGCCAAACCAATCTCCACATTAGCAGGAACTTCAAAGTTGTAACCATGGCGGACAACACCCACATCACCCCTGTTGAAAGTTTCTTCGCAACTGATCCAGGTTCCCCAAGGTGTTGGACCTCCAGCACAGTTGCGAATTGTACCAGCTAAAGAAGCATAATCTCTAATCAATCGACGAGCTGGTTCAACTACAAGGGTAGTAGTACCACCTGCATTAATCTGGTCATACTTCTTCTGGGGTGGTGCAATGACTCCGCTAGTATTACCAAATTTATTCTCATTTGGATCTAATTCGTGGTTCCGAACCAGGATAGTAGTACCTCTAGGGCCAACAAAAGTAGCCATCCCATCATGATCACCTGGAACGGGATTACCATCACTCATAGTCTGACCTACAATTGAGATCGCGGTGTAATTGAACTCTGCTGGAAGTTCCAACAGAGGAATACGACTAAGATCACCAATGACGGTACTGGTTAATTCTTTGTAGTTTACAGGCAATTTGGGTTTAAGCGCGCCATAACCAATACCTCTTCTGCTTTGACCACGAGCGACTTTAGCATAGAAAGCTTCTAGCGGAGAAACCACTGTTACACTAGCAGCAGTTACACTAGCAGCAGTTACACCAACCAGAGATATAAACTTACGTCGTGAGAAAGACACTTGCTCTTAATCCTTGCAATTTCACTCTTTTGAGGTGAAATCTATCAAGCGTCGGTTAAATTCAAGTGAAGTGATCGTTAAATAAGCAATTATTTTTATATGCCTTGGTGTATGCACCTCATGATGGCGACTTAGGTACTTAACACCCTAGTTTTAGATACTCAGACATGGTATACAGCAAAAAGGAAAGAAAAAACTCTTCCTTACCCTATGCTTTTCTCAACTACTGCACAAACTCTGTTAAACTTCCAAAATGCTAAGTTCAGGCGATTAATTACTATATTAGAAAAATATTTTGTAGAACCATAATAGTTCTGAAATTTGTTTTCAAAAATTAATTTAATAAATTGTGTTTATTCACCTGACATTCTAATACAATGTGTTATGGCTTACCTTGTTTTTATAAATTTGATTAAGTTAAATGTTTATTTGTGTTAGATTGTGATATCGAAGCCAACAAGTTAGTTGTAATGCACAAAAAGGAAATTGGTAAATGTCTAGGCAAATTTCTCATCAGAGAAAATTTTTAAGACTTTTTGATCAAAAGACAACAAATATACTTTATAAATTCAGTACTATTTTGGCAATATGGCGGATGAGATTATTAGAATCTGTGCCATTTCTAATTGCTTGTGCTGTATTTTTAAGCGTTATAAGTCTGAAAAGTCCTATCTTACTTTTTTGTTTAGTATTTGGTAGTTTCGTGACAGTTGTCGTGCATAAAGTTGGTCAGGAGGTGAATCTACCAAAGCGATACATTATCTTGCTGCAAATTTTAGGGGTAGCTTTTATTTTCAGTCTATTCTGGTTAGACTATTTTGCAGAACCAGCACAAGCGCAATTTTTTAAAAAAGCAGAAGATTTCTTTAAAAATACTCTCACACAAGGTGCAGATACAGGCAACAATACCCAAGCAGCAGTTAGCTTGGTATTTAATGTTTTACGCGCTCTTTACTTGCTATATATAGCTGTTTCTCTGATTGGTGTGATTAATGCAGTTCGTAAAGATGAAGACTGGCAAAGTATTGCTAGAACTCCTTTATTAGTCGTTGTTGCAGTTACTATTGCTGATGTCCTTACTGCCTTCGTCATTGGTGACTCCAACACTAATAGTCAATAATTATAAATCATCTCAAATCAAGATGAAAAATTGCTGATAAATTGGTCATGTCTCAAGAACCAGATAAAGAATTTCGACCAGTAAATCAAATTTTAGGTGCTCAACCTTCATTAGGTCCAATTCCTGCTGATCAAGTTCTACCTTGGACGTTAATAGCCTTAGTATCCTACTTCATCATCAATGGAATTTTTGGTGGCTTCTTTAAAGATGAGTTTCAAAAATGGTTATGGACATTGCTCATTATTGCTTGGGGATTGGCGACTTGGTGGATCTTAACTGGTGGTAGGAGTTGGCGTTTCTTAAGTAAATTTATTGGTGTTCCCACTTGGACTAGGGGCTTTGCTCGTTATCAAAGCTTACTGGAAATTAACCATGAAGCAAAAAATCGGAAAACAAAGCATCGGCGTCGGCGGAAGTGAAGCACGATTCACGCCCTTTGAAGACGCTTTACATCTAGGAACAATGCTACGGGTCTCACTTGAAGGGCGCGATATCGGTGCTTACATTTTGGCGAAAGGAAACCAAAAAGATCAGTTTTGTTTTGTTTTTGGTTTTGACTGTCAAGGAATTCATACGACCTTGAGACCAGAACAAATCAATACAATTCTCAGTAATATTGAAGCTGGGTTAAAAGATATCCCTGAAGGCGAAAAAATGACTTTGCATTTGGGGTCTTTTAGCTCAGATAAACAGCGACAAGAAGAGTTAGCATCTTTAGTCAAAAAAACTCCCTCACCAGATATTAAATATTTATTGCTCTCAGAAAGAGCAAGGATTCAAGAACTCACACGCTCTGGGATTCGCAAGCCAAAGTTTTTGCGAATTTATGTAACTTATACGATTGAGCCAGATGCTACAAATACAGATGATTGGATCGAAAAATTATTAGCTAAAGGCGAAACTTGGTGGTTGAAATTTAAAGGTGATTTAGCAGAAATAGAAAACCAACGTCTGGAAACGATTATTGCTAACTCCTATAAAAATGGTTTTTGTCGTTGGGAACAACTATTATCTAATAAAATGGGGTTAGATATTAAACCTCTGAATACAGAAGAACTATGGGGAGAAGTTTGGAGAAGATTCAATGACACCCAGCCAATAGACATTCCCCAATTATTAACTTTAGATGGAAATGGATTACATGAACAAGCTTCTTCAGATTTAGCTAGTACTAAATTACTGATTGAGAATATCCACAGTACAACTTTGCTAATTGAGTCTGATGTACCTTCTGCCGATCGCCGTTGGGTTCACGTTAATAATAAATATATTGGCGTCATGACTTTTCTCGAAAAACCTGGTGGTTGGCCAAGTAAAACTGCTCAGTTGCGTTATCTTTGGGAACTACTAGCGAGAGAAAATGTTATAGACACAGAAATATTTTGTCAGTTGAGTGCAGCCAATCCAGCGATAGTCAAAACTACATTGCAACGGGTACTTAAACAGTCAAATATGACGGCTTTGTTAGCACAGGAAAAAAGTAGAACTATCGATGTTAGCGCCCAATTAAAGTTAAGAAAATCAGTAGCAGCTCAAGAACAATTATATGAGGGAGCAATACCAATTTACGCAGGGATCGCTATTTTAGTGCATCGTCCGAGTGTAGAGAGATTAGATGAAGCAACAAGATATATCGAAAATAGTTTTCAACGTCCAGCAAGAGTAATTAGAGAAACAGAATATGCTTGGAAAATCTGGTTGCAAACTCTACCGATAGTCTGGGAAAGTTTATTAGCAAGACCTTTTAACCGACGTCAGTTATATTTAACAAGTGAAGTCCCAGGATTAATGCCTTTAGTATTAACTAAAGCAGGCGATCGCCAAGGTTTTGAATTAATCGCCGAGGAAGGTGGAACGCCAATCCATCTGGATTTATTCAACCAGCATAAAAACCTAGCACTCTTTGCGACTACTCGTGCTGGAAAATCAGTATTAGTGTCAGGAATTTTAACTCAAGCATTAGCCTATAAAATTCCTGTAGTAGCATTAGATTTTCCTAAACCTGATGGTACGTCTACATTCACCGACTATACACATTTTATGGAGATGAATGGAGCGTATTTTGATATTTCCAAACAATCAAATAACTTATTTGAACAGCCGGATCTACGCTTGTTGAGTCCAGAACAACAGCGCGATCGCATGTTGGATTACATCGCTTTCCTCGAATCAGCTTTGATGACAATGGTTTTGGGATCATCCACCGAAAGTCAGCTACTATCGCAAACTGTGCGATCACTTTTAAATTTAGCTTTAGGAGCCTTCTTTACTGATGAAGGTATTAAAGAACGATATCAAGAAGCGATCGCAGGCGGATTTGGAAGTTTAGCTTGGCAAAAAACCCCAACATTAAGAGATTTTCTCTATTTTTGTTCACCAGAACATTTGCAATTGGAATCGATCGCAGGTAGAGTTGAAGACGCCTTAAATCAAATTCAGTTGCGCTTGCGCTTTTGGCTTTCTAGTCGGGTAGGAAAAGCTATTTCCGCACCTTCTAGTTTTCCCACTGACGCACAGCTTTTAGTTTTCGCTTTGCGAAATCTCGCAGATAACGAAGACGCAGCAGTCCTATCCTTAAGCGCCTATTCCGCAGCATTGCGCCGCGCCTTAAGTAGTCCTGCTTCTATATTCTTCATCGATGAAGCACCAATTCTGTTTGAATTCGACCAAATTTCTGACTTAGTAGGAAGAATTTGTGCCAACGGTGCCAAAGCTGGAATTAGGGTCATATTATCAGCTCAAGACCCTGATACCATCGCCAGATCTAAAGCATCATCAAAAATCTTACAAAACTTAACTACACGATTAGTTGGGCGGATTCAGCCAGTAGCCGTTGATAGTTTCACCAGTATACTCAAATATCCTCGTGAAGTAATTGCCCGCAATGCAACTGAGAGCTTTTTCCCTCGTAAAGAAGGAATTTATAGCCAATGGTTATTAGATGATAACGGAATTTATACCTTCTGCCGCTACTATCCAGGTTACGAACAATTAGCAGTAGTAGTTAACAATCCTCAAGAACAATCTGCACGTCAAAAAACGATGCAAACACACGAAGACAAATATCAAGCAGTTTCTGTGTTTGCACGTCAACTAATAGCATCGCTACGCGGTTAAATAGCTTGTTTGTAGTGAGCGCTTTAGTGTTTACTACAAACTAAAAAGAAAAGAGCCATCTGTGTTCGTAGTAAATAAAAATCTATTGTACACACTCAAATTTTTTACTCAGCACACACTTTTTAGGTAGAAATTATGCGAAAAGTAATCTTCTTATCTATTCCTTTAGCTTTCTTAATCATCCTACCAGCAACAGCAGATATAGGTCAAGTTTGGACAGATTTCCAATCCTACGCCACAGATTTACAAAACTATCTCAGCAGTAATCTCACCGAAACATTACAACCAATAGAATCTGAGACTCAAAGTGCTATTGATAGTTCCACCGGAGAATTAAACATACCCAACCCCAACACCGCCGGAGAAATTATCCGTAATGGCACAATTTGGTATTACACTTCCGGCGATAAATTTGATAATAATTCTACAGTTAGAGCCAATTTAGTTAGCAACGAAATTAATCGCCTGATTACCCGTAGTTCAGTAGATGGATTAATGGGTACAAATGGACAACTTAGGTTAAAAACAAAATTAGAATCGGCGGAGAAAACAATACAAACAATTGCAGGCTTTAATGACGAAAATGACAAACTTAAAGAAGATATAAATAATCAAATTCAAACTTTGACAGGAGGGCTAAAGGATAGTAATCAAACAATAGCTACTATTACTTCACTATTAGGTCTTAGTCAGCTTAACGTGTTGCTACAAAGTAATGAAATTGAAGAGGAACAAATGAAAATGACGGGCGAAAGTTTATCACAAACAATGCAAACTAACCAATTTATACAATACTCAAACTTAAATTTAGCCAATATTTCCCAGCAAGTAGAAGAAAATAATCGCGCCCGCAGAGTTGATAATTCAACTGAAGCATCTAGACTTTTACGAAATACTTCTCAAGTAGATTTATTTGGAAGATCGCTTGAAGAATAAGTCAGAAACCCCATGCCTAAAGGCAGGGGCTTGAAAAAGTCCCACATCTGACCAGATCAAGTCTTGACTGACTACGTTAGAGGCAAGCGTTTAAGAACCTACCAGAGGATGCGTAGCTAGTTCTCTGCTCTAGAACCGAACTGTTAAACATCTGTACAAGGGTTAAGGAAGTGCAGTTTGGAAAGTACCGATCTCTAACTTTATCGAAGCTAACATTACCCTGAAAAGGAGGCACTTTATGTGCAAAGTATTTGTTTTAGACACTAGATATAGACCGCTCAACCCAATTCATCCAGCAATGGCTAGACAGCTATTAAGGAACAGAAAAGCCACAATTTTTAGAAGATTCCCGTTTACAATCATCTTCAAAGAATCACATCCAGATTCCCCAGTACAACCACTACGATTAAAGATTGACCCAGGTGCAAAATTTACGGGAATTGCATTAGTTAACGATGTTACTGGAGAGGTTGTATTTGCAGCCGAATTAAAGCATAGAGGTTTTGCTATTAGAGATGCTTTAACTTCTAGAAGACAACTAAGACGTAGTAGACGAGCTAGAAAAACTCGTTATAGAAAACCAAGATTTTTAAATAGAACCCGTCCAGAGGGATGGTTAGCACCTTGTCTTAAAAGTCGAGTTGAAAATATCAAAACATGGGTTGAGAGGTTACGTAAACTCGCGCCAGTTAGAGCTATCAGTCAAGAGCTAGTACGCTTTGATATGCAGCTAATGCGTAACCCAGAAATTCAAGGGGAAGAGTATCAACAAGGCACTCTTGCAGGTTACGAAACACGAGAATATCTATTAGAAAAATGGGGCAGACAATGCGCTTACTGTGGAGTTAAAGACGTACCCCTACAGGTTGAACATATTAACCCAAGAGCCAAAGGAGGTAGTAATTCAATTACAAATCTTACTCTAAGTTGCGAAAAGTGCAACACAAAAAAAGGGACTAAGGATATTATGGATACGCTTATGCTTTTTGAAATCAACTTGACGGCGATTAAAATCGCCTGCGCCTTACCCCCATGCATGAATGCAGGGGGGTAAGGCGCTAGGACTTTGGTGAATTTTGTCATTGTTAATTAGTAAGAGTTTTAATTATGTTTACATTTTGTAGTTCGTGTTCTGTTTATTACCACCGATTTAGAGACTATTTATAAAGTAAATCTTAAGTAGGGTGTGTTATGGCTTCAGCCTAACGCACCGCCGATAAAATGGTACTTTAGATGATTTTATTTTTACTTTATAAATAACCCCTTACTTAATTGAAATCAAAATTTGGAAAATAATTTTGATTTCATCAATATAGAGAGATGAATTAAAAGTAAAGAAATGAACATTATTATTTTCTCCCACCTTTATCTTGCCCAATCTAATACCTCTGATATCCCCAATATTCTCAATAGTGGCTCCACGACTGCTAAAACAATTTCGGAAAGTTGGGATAATCAATGGTTAGATTTACTACAAAATAATACTAGTGAAAATTTATATGGGGCATTGACAAATCTGGGTGTATTTTTCGCCGTCGGCACCCTCTTGTTTTTCATGATACAATGGCTGCGAGATGTTATATACAGCGAATATTCCCGTCCAATTTCGGCTTTGATTTGGCCTTTTATAGTGGTGATACTGTTAACAAATACAGGAAGCGGTAGTGTATTATCTAATCTTACATTGGGAATCAGAAATTTTCTTAATACAGTGAATCAGCAAGTAATCACCACAGCAGATGCTAATAAAAATTACCAGCAAGCATTGAACATGAGTGTTGCAGAAGAGGTAGCTGGTTCTATGATGCGTCCTTGCGAGTCCTTAACAGGTGAACAACAAAACCAATGTTTTATGAGAGCCAAAGAAAAAACTGAGATTCTCTGGCAGACATATAGAGACTTATATGGTGATAAAGTTTGGATTGGTAGATTAGAAAATAAGATTAACCAGATTGCATTGAGCAGCACTAGCGTATCAGAAAATACATTTAATTCTTTTTTAGGTTCCACAGTCCAAACTAGTATCAAAAACTTTCTTATTTCCTTGCAATATGCTTTTCAAAATCTGATCGAAGCTACGATGTTGCTAGTAGCTACTTTGGGTCCATTAGCTGTCGGAGGTTCTTTGCTACCTGTTGCTGGTAAACCGATTTTTGCTTGGATGACCGGATTTTTCTCCCTGGGAATTGCTAAAATTTCCTTCACTATAATTGCAATTTTAACTGCCACAGTGATTGTCAATGGACCTGGTGAAGATGCAAGTGCTGATCCTGATTTAATGTGGTTCATGATTTTTTTGGGACTTTTAGCACCAATAGTATCTTTGCTTTTAGCTGGTGCGGGGGGATTTGCAGTATTCAATGCAATTAGTAACACAGCTGCGTTGGCAAAAGAGAGGATATAATGGTACGCCTATTAGAGAAAAAGCAACGAACTATTAGTCTTTTAACTACATTTGCGATCGCAACATTTGGTTTGCAAATATTAGCTCTATTTTTATTGACATCCCAAGGTTTAAAAATTCGCCAACTTAGTCTGAGAAAACCAGCCTCTTTCGTACAATTAATAGATGGTCAACCAATAACTGTCACTGATGACTTGGAAAGAGATCCAGAAGTTATTCGCCAGTTTGTCAGTAAAACCATGACCTCAATGTTTAACTGGTCTGGTAAACTTCCACCCCAAAATGTTGAAGAAGTATCAAAACCTAAACCAGATTTAGGCATACTGTTACCAACATCTGAAGGGAACAGTAAAAAAGTTAGTACTAGTAGTTGGATTGCTAGTTTTGCGATCTCAGAAGATTTTCGCAAAGGTTTTTTAAGCGAAATAGCAGCGATGACGCCACCAGAAGTTTTCGCTAATAATCCTAGCCAAACAATAAACGCACAAATAGTTATTAAGCGGGTTTACCCTCCTCAAAAAGTTAAACCTGGTAAATGGCGAGTTGGTTTAGTGGCTGACTTGATCCAAACCAAAAAATCGGATAACAGAAAAGTTATTATTCCCTTTAATAAAGATTTACTTGTGCAAGCAGTCGATTATTTCCCTTATCCAGTAGATGATAGTACCAGCGTCTTGCAAAAAGCAATTTATAGTATGCGAGCAGAAAAATTAGAAATTTACGAAATCCGTAATTTATGTCTATTAGATCAATATAACACTTTAAATCAGGAACAATTACGGCAGTGTGGAATTGAAACAAAATCAGATAGTTTTGTGAGGTGATAAGTTCAAATTAGACTTGTTTTTAGATTAAGGCTGTGAAAAAATTATGGTTCTTCAGTACTTGTTATGCCAAATTATTAAGATATAGATATTAAACAATGTCAAAAACTGTATCAATAATCTGCTAAAAGTACTATAAGTATTGACATATAAAGAATATTTCTTGTTAACTGTAAATAGGACTCCAACTATTTTTATATAATTTTACAGTCATGACTAGCAAAAGAGATATTAAAATTTTCACAGAACTTCTTGATTTAGGAGATATAAAAGTTAGATCACATCGCCTTCACGATGGGATTGGAATTATTTTACAAACCGAATCAAAAAAATTATATAGTATTTGCCCCAGGTGTGGCACAAAAAGTCAGAAATTACATCAAAATCATCGACATATTGTTAAAGACTTACCTTTTGGAGAACGTCCAGTATTTTTAGAAATTAATAGGCGTCAATTCAAATGTGAAATATGTCAAAAACCGTTTAGTGAAAATTTAGATTTTGTCAGGAAGAAAAGAACTTATACAAAGCGGCTTGCACAGAAAACAATACAAGAAGTTTTAGAAAACGATATTCACACTGTAGCTTCAAAAGGAATAGTCACAACAGAAGAGATAGAAGGTATGTTAAAAGATGCATCGGAACAATTATCAAATTCAAAACCTTTAAAATTAAAAAGACTTGGAATTGATGAGATAGCTCTAGTTAAAGGAAAAGGAAATTATTGTGCAGTACTAATAGATTTGGATACATCCAAACTGATTGCTATTTTAAGTGGACGGACTCAAGAAATAATAAAGGAAACTCTTATAGGGTGGGGAACTGAAGTCTTAGAGCAAATAGAGGAAGTCAGTATAGATTTATGGAAAGATTATAAAAATTTAGTGACAGAATTAATGCCTGAAGCTCAAGTAGTTGCAGATCGATTTCACGTTATGGTTCAGATAAATAAGGAATTAGATACACAGAGAAAAAAAGAAAGGCGAAATACACAAGAGTTAATAAAAAAAGCAAAGACATCAAAAGAAAAATTCAAACATGAGGAAATATTATCAGGATTAAATAAAAGTAAATATGTTTTACTTAAAAATGAGTCAGATTTAAACGAAGAGCAAAAAAATAAACTTATTCAGGTGAAAGCTGTGTCTCCTAGCCTAAAATTAATGCATGAATTAAAAGAGAAACTCAGAAGAGTTTTTAATAAAACGAATGATTGGTATACGGCAGTCTTTAAACTAGGTATATGGCTATCAAAAGCTAAAAAACATTTCCCAAATAGCAATAATACTTTTATTCGCTGGTTTGATGAGATAGTAGCTTACTTTGATCATAGGACAACAAGTGGTGCCGTTGAAGGTATCAATAACAAACTCAAGCTAATCAAGCGTTCAGCTTATGGGTTCAGAAACTTTAATAATTTTAGAGTAAGATGCTTATTAAATTGGCATTTTAATTATTAGTTTAGCATAACAAGTACTGAAGAGCCAAAATTATTTTTTATAGAGTTAACTTATGCAGTTACTTAAACAAGAAAATAAAAAGAAAAGTAGTATATTACCATTGTTTGCCGTTGGAACTTTTGGTTTAAATATTTTTGCCTTGCTAGTACTAATGTTTCATAGTTCTATGTTGCAGCAGCTAAGTAAGCAATTAACTCCCCAAAGTTTAGTACAACTTGCTGATGGTCGTGCGATCACAGCAGATCCCAGACAAAATCTAGAAAGATATCCAGACACTATCCGGCGTTTTGTCGGTGAAACAATGACCTTAATGCTAACCTGGTCTAAACAGCAACCACCGGAAACTATATGGGAAATTAGTTCAGAACTTTTAACGAATGATGTTAAACAAAAATTACAATCCGAGATTATTAATACCAATACAGTAAACCAATTTGAAAATAGAGGTTCTGAAAGTGTTTTGATTATCCAAAGAATTTCTCAACCTGTAAAAGTTGATAATGGCAAGTGGAAGGTAGAGTTACAAGGTAATCAATTAATATTTAATAATTCTGATAGATTAGGGAAATCGTTCGCATTTAATAAACAAATCTTAATACAGGCAATAGATAATCAAAAAGCTACACTACCCGATGTACCACTTCCTTGGCATCTCGCAGCTTACCGGATTGATGAAGCGAGACTGGAAATTTACAATATATGTGACATCAAAGATAAAAACTGTTCCTGATTAAACTATAAACGAGAACTTTACTATGACTCGATTTTCTATTCCTTCAGAAACTCATCCAGAAAGTATAGATAGTTCGATCCATGAGAATTACCAACCGGAATTAGGATTATCTGATTGGGAATTGCAAATGGCAAAATTGGTTGGCTTTGAACAAGAGTCTCCAATTATTGAAACAGAAACAGAAGCAGAAGCAGATGAAAATGCAGCCAACTTACCAGAGTCATATTCACCTTCTGTTGAACCAGAAGCTTCGACCAAGCAGCTCTTCTCATCAAATCCTTTTGCTAAATTAGCCTTGGTAGGGACTACCACTTTCGCTTTAGTTTTAGTAGCTGGTGCTTTTTTGTCACAGATGATGAATTCTACCAGTCAAAAACCCAGAAAAGCTAATGTAATTTTGCCGAAAACGCCCAAAACAACCACCGAAACCCGCCTACAACTACTAGAAGGAGAAGTAGAGACTTTAAAAACAAAATTAGCCTTAGCTGAACAAGCGCAAGCTGTGAAATTAGCACAGCAACAGCTAAGAACTCAAAAAGCTACACCAGCACAACCAACTTCTCAGGTAGGAAATTCCAGAGATAACAGACTTCAAATTGCTGTGCAAAAAACACCTATACCGACAAAAACAGTTGAGACGCCGCCAAGAGTAGTGACGCGGATCGTCAAAGTACCCCAAACTCCGCCAATATCTACTTCACCACTACCTGTAGTTCCCACACCAGAAACTCAACCAACAGTTCAATTCACTCCGCAACCCACACCAGACCCATTGCAAGAATGGGCAAAATTATCAAAGTTGGGTAGCTATGGTCAAGTATTAGCCGTTGCTACACCTAATAACACCAATGAAAATCGTTCGACTCCTGAACCTGTAAAAAATACTAAATTTCCGCCACAAATCACCAACTCTCAATCCCAGAATAAGATCCCAGGACAACCAAGTTCTCTTATCAGTCAAGCACAATCAAATAATCCGAAGTCTGCTGTCAAAGTAGGAACTAGTGTGAAAGCAGTATTAGCTACTGGCGTTTTTGGAGAAAGTTCTAGACCCACTAATAGGCCACCTACTAACAATAGCAATATGAAAGATAATAGCCCTAAAGATGTATTTGTAGTCCGCTTACAAGAACCATTAAAATCGATAGATGGTAAGGTTGTATTGCCAGCCAACACTGAATTTTTGACTCAAATTAGTTCGATTTCTGAGCAAGGTCTGGTGCAGTTAGATGTAGTAAAAGTAATTAGGGAAAACAATGGCAATTTGACAGAGCAAAGTTTACAACCAAACACCATATTAATTCGTGCTTCGGAAGGTAAACCTCTAATTGCCAGCCAATATAAAAAAGGAACATCCGCTACCACGAATTATGCTCAACAATTCTTGTTGGGAGGGGCTGGGAAAGCCGCAGAGTTGTATAATCGTACAGAATCAGAAGTTACTACGACTGATACAGGTACTGTCGTTACTAATAGCAATCCCCAACGTAATATCCTGGCTGGGGTTTTGGAAGGCGGTGTGAAAACAGTAGTTCCCCAAGTTACCCAACGTAATCAACAGTCAATGTCTCAAGCTATGCAACGCAGTAACATTTGGGTTTTACCAGCAGGAAAAGAAATAGAAATATACATCAATCAAACTATACAGCTTTAATGTTAAGTAGGTCGGGACACTGAAACTACTGGTGAGGGTCGTTATTTGTCATTTGTCATTTTACCAATTACCAATCACCAATTATCAATTACCGACCTCAACAGATAGTATTAAGTGTTCAAACGGACATGATATGAAACCTCACATTAACTTGCAATTCCAGGCTCCAAAAAATTCTGATTTATTAACTCTGGCTTCCCTAATTTTTTCTGCTGCAATCATCATGGTAGCAGGTCGTGCTTTGGCAAATAATGCTGTTCTTCGTTCTATGTTTTCTTGTCAAGCGCAAGGTTTAGGAGGAGCAACACCTACTGTCAATGTCTGGTTTCAGCAAGGGACAAATTTAAGTTTTATTCCATCTGGAGAAACAATTAAAAAAGTTTGGTTAAATGACCCATCTCAGGTAGCTATGGATTTTGATGGGCCAATGTGTATGCAGTTTGGTCCAGACCGTAATAACAACGCTGGAGATTGTAAAAACTCCGCAGCACATGTAATTCAACTCAGACGAATTAAGAAAATAAATATTCCTGGTATACCAAGCGCTGATCAAACACTTTTAACAGTAGTTACTGAAGGAAGCGGGAAAAACAAGTTATACACCTTTGAAATTGTCTATGATACTGGCGCTCCCCAATATCATACTCTAGCAATTTACCCTGATCCCGCTACTGCTAGTTCAAGCCCTGCTTGCGTGAGAGTTGGACAGTCAAAAAATTGATCATCCATACTCCCCCAGCCGATACTAATAACAATGGTGTTAACCAATCACCCCAACGCACATATAAAGTCTGTGTCTGGCGCCGATAAATAGTTTCAGCGTGAATCTCGTAAATATTATGTCCCGATATCCATTTTGTTTTCCCATGAGGATCTACAAAAGCTGAATATCCTGTATTCGTTGCCCGTACTGTCCATCTATCAGTTTCAATTGCCCGCATGATATCCTGAGCATGATGCTGTGCTGGCATTGATGCACTGTAATGAGCATCATTAGATGAGCTAAGGATAAACTGTCCGCCTGCTTGAGCTTGATCACGAAATACTTCGGGAAAAGCAGATTCGTAACAAATACCTGCGATCGCACGACCAAAAGGCGTGTTAAAAATTTGATTTGGTGAACCAGGAACTTGGTGTTCATCCAGTGGTGATAAGCGACTAATAATACCGCCTAAAAGTTCTTCAAATGGCACATACTCACCAATAGGTACTAATTTCACCTTGTCATAACGGCTGAAAACCTTACCATCTCCTGTGACAGTCAGCAAGCTATTTGTATAACTTTTTCCCTTTTGTCCAAAACCGCCAATCCAAGCTACCACCCCTTGCGATCGCACCGCCGCTACCAAGGAACTACGTATAATATTTTGTTCAAAGAAAGGTAAGGCCCCTTCTGGTGTTAGTACTGCGTCTACTTTTTGATCTGCTAAGGTTAGATACCCAGTAGTATAGCCTTGTAAAGCGCGACGTAAGCCTTCTGGATAAAGTTTTATTTGGTTAGGAATGTTACCTTGAATAATTCCGACCTTAAGAGATGCGGCTGGTGTTTGAATTAGGGGACGGCTGTATAATGAAAAACCTATTAAGTGTAGGGTAATTAGTAAACTCGTGGCGGTGATGAGATATTTATTAACAAACCACAGAGGCGCAGAGAACACAGAGGAAATTCTCTCTGCGTTCTCTGCGCCTCTGCGGTTGATAAAAGCTTCGGCAATCAGTCCATTCACGGCGACAATAGCTGCTGTTACGGCATAGGGGCCGGAAAGTTGACCAAGATGTAGAATTACAATATTATACGGACTTTGTGTGTAATAAATAGAACTCCAAAATAAAGCTCCCCAACTCAATATTGTCTCTACACCACACCACAAGGCAGTACCAATAAGAACACGAGCGTAGGGTTGTTGGATAGAATAACAAATAACTCTCATCCCTGTTGCCCACAAGGCCACAGATGCAGCACCCCAGAGAGTGATAAATACCCAACAAAAAACAGCTATTCCCAAACTTGCTAACCAAGGGACTCCCATCCAAGTCATGGGGTGAATTCCTGTGATCCAAGATAGGGCTAGACCGTGATAACCAATACCCCAAGCTAGAGAGATGGGAAGAAATGGGACTTTTGATTTTGCAGAATCAACTACTAACACCCATAGAGGTGCTAAGGCGAACCATGCTAAAAACCAAGCATTGACGGGCGCGACGGTCAGCCCCATCAAAATACCGCTAAAGGCGGCGATCGCGAAACGCAAAAGCAAAGACCTGTTGACGCCCAGAGTAAAGGTTTCCCTTCGTTCCCGTGTCTGTTTGTCCTCGTATCCTTTCTTACTCTGCTTCTGTCGCATCACCAGTATCGGGGGGAACGATCGCTACTCCTGTAATTACATCATCTTCGTCTAGACGTTGTACCCGTACTCCTGTGGCAGAACGTGACTGGACGGAAATTGCATTGACTGCCTGTCTGATAATGATACCGCGACTTGTAACCATCATAATTTCATCGTCGTTGTTGACAATATGTAAGTTGGCTAGTTGGTCTTTGATTTTGCGGTTTTTGAATTTGGTTGCCATTAAACCTTGACCAGCCCGATTTTGCAAGCGGAACTGAGCAACGGGTACACGTTTACCGTAACCTCCAATTGTAATTACCAGTACCCACGGCCCTTGATAGACGTTACCTGGTACTTCTGTAGTTTCTTCGGTTTCGATTTCTTCGGTTTCGATAGCTTCGATTTCGATAGCTTCGGTTTCGATTTCTTCGATTTCTGCTTCTGAGACTGGGGCTAAATTATCTAGAACGGCTGCGGGTAGAATATCCATTCCTACCAGTTCATCTTTAGCCTTGAGTTTCATGGATTTCACACCACGAGTAGCACGACCCAAAGGACGCAGTTGTTCATGGGTACAACGGAAGTGAATGGCCATACCTTGACGGGAACCAATGATCACGCTGTCTTCGACTTTTGCCCGTCGTACCCAGCGCAGTTGATCGCCTTCTTCTAGGGAAATGGCAATTAAGCCGTTAGCACGAATATGGCTAAAGGCTTCCAATACGGTTTTCTTGATGTTGCCACCTTTGGTGAGCATGACCAAATACTCATCGCTGGTAAACTCGCTGACCGGTACGATGGAGGTAATTTTTTCTTCTTTGGGAATTGGCAACATCTGCACAATCGCTGTGCCACGACTGGTACGGGAACTTACGGGAATTTGGTAGGCTTTGAGGCAATAAACCACACCGCGATCGCTAAAGAATAACAAGCTATCGTGGTCACAGCAGGTCAAGAAATGTTCGACGCCATCATCTTCTTTGACTTTGGCAGCCGCTTTACCTCTGGTGGCACGGTTTTGGGCTTCAAAGGTGTTAACAGGCATCCGTTTGATATAGCCTTGTTCGGTAATTAAAATGATCGCTTTTTCGTTGGCGATTAAGTCTATGTCTTCTAAATCGCCTTCGCCGTGCGTAATTAACGTCCGACGAGGTGTAGCAAATTTAGTTTTGAGATACTGGATTTCGGTTTCGATAATTTGCAGTATCCGTTCACGCTTTGCCAAAATATCTTGCAAGTCGGCGATTTGATCTTGTAATGCTTCGTGTTCTTGGCTGATTTTGTCTGCTTCTAGGGCTGTTAAGCGTCGCAGTTGCATTTGTAAAATTGCATCTGCTTGCGCTTCTGATAGTCCGTAAGTTGTGATTAACTCTCCTTTAGCTGTTGGTGTATCAGCAGCGTGGCGAATTAAGGCAATAATTTCATCGAGATGAGATAGGGCAATTAATAACCCTTGTAAGATATGGTCACGTTCTTCGGCTTTCCGCAGTTCGTACTGGGTGCGTCTGGTGATCGCTTCGATACGAAAATCCAGAAATACTTGTAGAAACTGCTTGATGGTCAGGATTTGGGGTTCACCGTTGACCAACGCCAGCATATTAGCCCCGAAATTAGCTTGTAGGGGCGTTTGCTTGTAGAGATTATTCAGAACTACACGGGGATAGGCGTCGCGCTTGAGTTCGATCACAATTCGCATCCCATCGCGATCGCTTTCATCTCGGATATCAGCAATTCCCTCGATGCGCTTATCGTTTACCAACTCGGCAATTTTCTCAATTAATGCTGCTTTGTTGGTTTGATAGGGTAACTCGGTGATGATAATTGCTTCCCTTTCTGGGCGTCCCCGCATTTCGATAGTTTCAATATTTGCTACACCACGCATGGTTATAGAACCGCGTCCAGTGGTGTAAGCTTCTTTAATCGCCGCAGTACCAAGAATGTGAGCGCCCGTGGGAAAGTCAGGGCCGTGGATATACTGCATTAATTGGATATCAGTTGTTTCTGGGTTATGAATTACTGCTACTAACCCATCAATCAATTCACCCAAATTATGGGGCGGGATGTTGGTTGCCATCCCGACAGCAATCCCTGAAGAACCATTTAATAACAACTGTGGTACTCGTGCGGGTAAGACAGTCGGTTCTTGCTGGGAACCGTCGAAGTTGTAGGCAAAATCTACGGTTTCTGATTCGATATCTTGCAGAAGAGCATCGCTAGTCAAAGCTTGCAAGCGGCATTCGGTGTAACGCATGGCCGCCGGAGGGTCGTTATCTACAGAGCCAAAATTACCATGCCCTGCAATTAAAGGCGATCGCATCGAAAAATCCTGCGCCATCCGCACCAAGGCATCATACACTGCTGTGTCGCCGTGGGGGTGATATTTACCCAAAACTTCCCCCACAACACGCGCACATTTACGGAAGGGACGGTCTGAGGTCAACCCCAACTCATGCATAGCGTAGAGGATACGCCGATGGACAGGTTTCAGACCATCCCTGGCATCTGGTAGCGCCCGTCCAACAATGACGCTCATGGCATACTCCAGGTAAGACCTGGACATTTCGTTTCGCAGATCTGTAGGGATAATCCTCTCCTGAGAGGTTGTCATAACCTAAAAAACTCCAATAATGGCTAGTTTTAGCGATTAAAGCGAAAATAAGCAAAATTATTACAAACTAAGCCTGAATAATTGCCATAATTTGTTACAATTTTAGCACAAATTGTCTATTTTTGGCTGTTAAGCAAGACCAAACGGAGCTACCCTCACACTCTTCTGGTGAATGGACTGACGCTCTTTTATTACTCCCATTAGATAATATTCAAAGCCTTGCTTCTCGTGCTTGGTTCCAAACAAGGATTTTTTGGCTCTGGTGATCAAACAAGGCTTTGAAACAGATTCAAGGAATCACGATATTATCTGACGCAGTTGGGCATTGGGTATTGGCTTTTCTCATTACCAATTACCAATTAGATTTGAGAGCGATCGCTCAAAATTTCGTAGCCTGTTTCTGTCACCAACACAGTATGCTCAAATTGAGCTGACAGAGCATTATCTACAGTCACAGCTGTCCAACGGTCTGCTAGTATGCGTGTATACTTAGATCCAGCATTGAGAATCGGCTCAATTGCGAGGGTCATTCCTGGAATTAGCTTGACATTTGGCATGTTGTGAGTACGGAAGTTGAACACAGATGGTTCTTCGTGGAGGTTACGACCGACACCATGCCCGGTAAAATCTTCAACTACGGTTAATTTGTTAGCTTTCACATGATCTTCAATTGCACCGGCAATATCCATTAGGGAATTTCCGGCTTTTACCTGTTCGATACCTTTATAAAGTGCTTCTTCGGCGACGCGAATCAATCTTGCAGCTTCTGAAGTCACTCGACCTACAGCAATGGTAATGCAAGAGTCACCATGAAAACCTTCGTAATAAGCTCCTGTATCTACTTTTAAAACATCCCCAGCCCGAATGACTTTCTTTTTATTGGGAATGCCATGTACAACTTCATTATTAATACTGGAGCAAATAGAACTAGGAAAGCCATGATACCCTTTAAAGCTAGGTGTTGCACCCATTTCTCGAATGCGTTTTTCCGCATAAGCATCTAAGTCAGCAGTGGTCATTCCTGGCTGTACCAACTCAGAAATCTCCTTGAGTACAGTTGCCACAATTCTAGCTGATTGCCGCATAATTTCAATTTCACGTGGCGACTTAATTTCGATACCTCTGCGTTGTCTTTTGGGACGGTTATTTTGAGTTGGTTGAGAAAGGAGGTTACTTAGAATGTTCATGGGGAATTCAGTAGTTATTTGCGCCTTGCTGCTTTTTTAGTTTTTAGTTTTTAGTTGTTCGTTGTTTATTGTTTGGGGAGCAACATACCAGTTGTTTAAATATACCGCGCTTGGGTTTAAACCCTTAGCTAATAGCACAAGTCGTCTGAAGACAATTCAAATAAATCAAGCAGTTTGCTTAAGCAGACTTTAGCTATCAGACTCCGATTGAAATCGCAGGTGGTTTTTTGAACATTTGGGATACTCCCGTTGTTTTAAGCAACTAGTAACTACTGTACAAGCGGCTGAGGCTAGTTGAGAAATAATATCTATATTTAAGTTAACGTATTTTTACTTCTAATTTGAAAATGGGTGTGGGGGTCTAGTAGGTCAAGATTATTAATTACTCAACTGCCCTTAGATTGAATCAGCCTGCGGCTAATATTGGTCTAAAGGCGTTTCTTCAGAAGGCACTTATGTAGAAGGAACCCACGCTTAAAAGCGTGGGATTGAAGCAAGGACGCCTTGTGTCTTGTGGCACTCTCCGCGACACAATTTTTTTATACTAGTGGGCTTTCTACCCACAACTTAAGTTTCTATTGATACTTCCAGCCTTCTGCCTTCTGCCCTCTGCCCTCTGCCTTTTTTTGTAATTAATCGTCTTATATCCCGACACCAAATCCTAAAAGGATTATGGTGCGAGGCTTACGACGCAAAAGCTAACGATTATCTGCTACTACAGTTGGCCCAGCAGTCACAACAACAATTTTATCTGGATGGAGTAATTCACGACCTGCTTGATTTACTTGCTCAAGGGTGACTGATGCGATTTTACTTACAAAAGAGTGCAATTCTTTTTTATCCAATCCGTACACCTGGTTCATCAAAATTTTGTATGATAATTCGTCTGGGTTGGCAAGCGAAACATTGTAGTTACTGATCAAGGTACGCTTTGCTGTTTCAAATTCCTCAGAGGTAACACCTTGCTGATGAATTTCTTCTAGTAATTGGCGGGTACTGTTGATGGCACGAGTGGTATCTTCGGGTGCTGTTTGCATTTCAATCAAAAATATACCAATGTTTTGGCCAACTTGGAAGGTGCTATAAATTCCGTAAGTCAGACCTTGACGATCGCGTATTTCTGCTCCTAGCCTACTAGATAAAGTATCACCACCCAATATCTGATTCAACACCAAGGCTGCGTAATATCGCTGATCTTTGCGGTTAATTCCTGTGTTACCCATGTAAGTAACAGCTTGGGTTTTACCTGGTAATACTGGATTGAGACGCACAATTTTGTTTGGCATTGATACCACAGGATATTCTATTTTTGGAGCTTGACCGCTAACTTTCCAGTTACCAAATTCTGCTTCAATTAGCGATCGCACATTCTCAGGATCAAAATCTCCGACCAGTGTTAACACTGTTGTCTCTGGACGGTAATGCTGTGTTTGAAAAGCAATTAAATCTTGTCGGCGAATGCGCTGCAAACTTTTTGGTGTTGCAAATTTGTGCAGTGGATGGGTTTTTGGATACACAGATTGTACAAATGTTCTTTTAGCAACTTCTGTAGGGTTGTCTAATTCTTCTTTCAGGTCTGTTAAAGCTTGTTGTCGAGTCAGTTCTAATTCTTTACCTGGAAAAGTCGGATTTTTGACCACATCTGCTAAAACATTCAGGATAATAGGCAAGTCTCCTGCTAAGGCGCTACCCTGAATT
This sequence comes from Nostochopsis sp., assembly GCA_051172755.1. Taxonomy (GTDB): domain Bacteria; phylum Cyanobacteriota; class Cyanobacteriia; order Cyanobacteriales; family Nostocaceae; genus Pelatocladus. The sequence goes on from JBMNDX010000005.1 coordinate 149,676, forward strand.
TCTGTACCTTCACGATAAGATTCAAAATCTAAACTAGCGCCGCGTTCATCTAAAGTCTTAGCGATCGCCAACACATCTCTAGTTTTAGTCCCGTTCATCAAATTCTCTGCAACAAGAGATGCTAGTCCAACTTTATCTTCTGGATCAAATTCATTACCAGCTTTAATATAGCCACTTAAAGTTACTGTTGGAGTACTCTTGTCTGGTAACAACAATACCTCAATACCATTAGATAATTTGAATTGCTCTGGTAAAGTCAGGCTAGTAGGATGTGTTGTCATATCTACAGGTGGTAAATATTTCGTCACCTCTGTAGCGATTTTAGGTGTATTCTCCGAGAAATTTTCGGTTATGAGTGTGGAGTGTGATTTCCCATCACTCTTTTGTGATGCCTGTGATGCCTGGATTTGAGTTGGTTCAAAAAAGCCAAATAAGCGTGCTTTTGGTTTCAAGTATTTATTTGCAACACGTTGCACATCCGTAGCAGTTACCCGACGGACAGCTGTTAGATAACGGTCTGTATAGTGATAATCACCAGCCGTAGTTTTATCGTTACCAAGTTGCATTGCTTGACTAGTAATATCACGGGTACTCAAAACTACAGCAGCTTCTAACTGTGCTTTGGCGCGATTCACTTCTTCTAGTTTTGCTTGCTGTGAAGCCAGAGTTGCGATCGCCTTTTGCATGACCGCATCAATTTTTGTCAGGTTTTCGCCGGGTGTAGCAGTCACAGATAATTCATACCAACCAGCTTTCCGCAAACTCACAATGGAACCTGTGACATCAGTTGCCATCCCAGATTCTATCAATGCCTGATCCAAGCGAGAATTTCGTCCCTCTGTCAAGATGTAATCCATCACATCTAATGCTGGGATATCAGGATGATTCGCATCTGGTAAAGGATATATCGCTTGCAATAATGCGTTTGCACCCGGTTCGCGCAAGACTATGGGAGAGTGAGAAACTTTTTGACTATTAACTATCGGCTCTTGAGACTTGACGCTTGAGACTTGACTCTTGACACTTGACTCTTGACTTTTCTGGATTTTCCCAAATACATCTTTAACAATTTTGAGAGTCTTAGCTGTGTCGAAATCACCCACAATTACCAAAACAGCATTGTCGGGTCTGTAGAATTTACGATAGTATTCTTGTACCTGTTTAACTTGAAATTTCTCAACATCAGCTTTAGTGCCACCCACAGGTAAGCCATAAGGATGTTCCGGAAATACTTGTTGTAACACCGCACGGTTCAGGCGATACTCTGGGCTATTTTCGTAACCTTGTAACTCAGAAATTACTACCCGCTTTTCACTTGCTAATTTCTCTGCATCAATCAGAGTATTTTCCATTCTGTCTGCTTCTAGCATCAGCAGGGCGTTGAGCTTATCACGTTCTGCGGTGCCATAATATGCAGTCTGGTCATAACTAGTGAAAGCGTTGGAGTCGCTACCTAAAGCACTAAACAAACGTCCAAATTGAACTGGACGATCTTTTGTACCTTTGAACATCATGTGTTCTAATTGGTGGGCGATACCATTTACACCTGCTTGTTCATTGCGAGAGCCAACCTTATACCATACCTGTACTGACACTACTGGTGCTGAATGAACTTCCTTGGCCAGCACAATCAGACCATTTTCCAGTACTGTCTGGTAAATCTTCTCTGTCACGTATTTGTTTTGTGTTTTTTTTATTTCTTTTGAATTGCGTATTTGTACTATACTAGAGATTGTGTTCGTGTGACTGGTCGCCGATCCATCACTAAGTAGCAAAACCGCAATTAACCAGAGAGTTAACACAAGAATGGAAAAACGATATCTATGCAACTTTTTAAACACAGACATGTATTTGCTTGATATCTCTGTAAACTAAATTACAGAATTTTTCTATGACTATAGTGTATTACTGCGGGGGATTTTGTGACCTCAGCAACACTACAGAAAAACAATATTCTACAGAAAAAGCAATAAAATGACAACTAGCTGAGGATTGATTTTTGGAGATCGGGGATTCTTGATTCCCGCTCCCCCAGTGTTCCTAAAACTCGAATTAATTCCAAGGGTAAGCCGTCAGCATCGGCAATAAAAGCGACTTCATAAATGCGATCGCCTATTTGCTGTTGTGTTGGTTCTAATAAAACCTTTAGTGGTTGTAAAGATTCTGGTTGATTTTGTGCAGCCACAGCAAAGGATTCTTTTAATTTTGCCAAGTAGCTAGGTAAATCGGTCGTGAGTTCACTCAGATCAAAAGACAAGTGATAGTAGCCAACATAATGTTCGTCAGCAAATGCATCTGGTGCTGGTTTTGGTTCAGGTATTTGAATGAGCTCTATTCTGCCGCTTAGTCCTTCCATCCAACAAGCAAGGGTATAACCCGTGGTGAAGCGCTCACAAACGGTAAAACCTAGTTGTTCGTAGAAAGCGATCGCTTTATAAATATTGGCAGTACGAATAGAAGCGTGATGCATAATTTTGTCTTTTAATCGTTGTTAGTTGTTAGTTGTTAGTTGTTGGGAAGAACTATCAACTATTAACTACCAACCACCAACAACTAACTGTTTATTCAAATAATCGAAAATAAGGGTAGCGCACAGGTACACCAGGTTCTTTTTCTAAATCAAAATTAATTACTTCCCAACAGGTGTTGTCTGTGGAATCAGGGCTAAACTCTACTGGTAAACCATATAGTCGCGCCGAAGTTCCTTCAGATTGTCCTCCCCGCCAAGGAGTGCTGCGTTCTAAATACCCACTCATTAACTCCTGATAGCGGCGAGCAATAATTACCCGTGTTGCTCGATAACCTTGTGTATATAACTTGTCTAAGGCTTCGTGAATTTCAAATCGAATACCATCTGGATGGGTATGTTGCCGATACCATTCTCCGTTCCACCTGCGCCAATGACGCCCTGATTGCAAATGAATCAACTCTTCTGTTTTTGGGTTCGCTTCAAAGGCACCATGACGTGGACACAAATAGGTATCTGTCAGTGTCAGTGCCGGAATTGTCTGTCGGCAGTGGGGACACTGGATATCGGGACCAAATATTGGGTACTGCAAGCCTGGATTCATCATGAAGTGCGTATAAGAAGAATGGTTTTGTCTTCACCAGTGACGTTGATTTTTGTTACACTTCTGCGCCACATGATAAGTGTATCTACTGACTGCTGCCTCAGCGAACAGGCTCGAAGCCGTGATATTCTGGTTTTGCAACCAGTCTCCAAGGTTGGAATTTGTCCAGTGTTCCTGAGTACCATATTCATATTCTATCGTGTCTAACACTTCCTACTGGTCTTCTCCTGATATTTCTCAAGCTGCCTTCGTTGCACCTAACGCTGTTGTAATCGGTTTAGTGAATATAGCCACTGGGGTTAGCATTTGGTATGGAGCAGTCATTAGGGGAGATGTGGAACGTATTGAAATCGGCGAATGCACAAACATTCAAGATGGAGCAATTCTACACGGCGATCCGGGTAAGCCCACAATCTTAGAAGACCATGTTACCGTAGGGCATCGGGCTGTGGTACATTCTGCCTACATTGAACGTGGTAGCTTGATTGGGATTGGAGCAGTGATTTTAGATGGGGTAAGAGTTGGCGCTGGGAGCATAGTCGGGGCTGGCGCAGTAGTAACCAAAGATGTACCGCCCCAATCTCTTGTTGTTGGGACACCTGCTAAGGTAATGCGTCAAGTCACTGACACTCAAGCAGCAGATATGATCGAACACGCTGAACGTTACAAAAAGTTAGCTTTAGTCCATGCTGGAAAAGGGACTGATATTGGTTTTAGCGACCTCATTGAGGGACAAAGAGGACAAGGGGGACACGAGGGACACGGAGTAAAGGCCTAACTACTAACTACTAACTACTAACAATTTTTGTAACGAATCTTTACATATTAGTTGGGAAAAATTGTCCACTTCAGCTAAAAATGAAAAAATGAGAAGTGTTGACAATACTTTAAGCTGTACTTAAGAGAGGACTACTAGATATGGACTTAGATATGCGTGTGGCTATCGTGTTGGCACCGGTTGCGATCGCAGCTGGTTGGGCATTATTTAACATCGGTGCTGCGGCTTTAAGACAAGTACAAAACTTTTTGAATAGAGAAGCATAAAATATACTCAGTATCATCAGTTTGATACCGACTGTTACTCTTTATGAGAGCAGTCGGTTTTAGTTAGTTGTTGGTTGTTGGTTGTTAGTTGTTGGTTGTTTGTTTACAAAATTGGTCGATGATCCACCCGACTGCATGGAACAGACAGGCTAACTTCAAAGTAGTCAGACTTGCCGCAGACACATCAGAGATCGGGGAAAACGTAAGCCCTGCTGGTTGGCGATCGCTGTAAATCCAAGGTGAACGTATCGTAGAACAATTAGACCGCCTATCGAAGATGGGCCGCTCGCTGTCTGTGGACGCGGAGTAAGACCAAATCAAATACAAGTTTGAAGAGGCGTCGGCGGATGAAACGGGAAACTCCGAAGACGAATAAGACCGTCCTTGTCTAGGTTGAATTTTGGAAGCCCCAACTTCAGCCGAAGGCAAGTTGGGGTACTTCACAACCAACTAACAACTACTAACCATCTACCTTTAAAACTTGTGGATATAGACTCTCTATTAAAACCTTTCCAACAATTTGGCGTTTGTTTGGGACTTACATCCAGCCAAAAATTGTTGGCAAATCTTGGTAATCCTCATCATCGAGTTCCGGTAATTCATGTTGCTGGTACTAACGGTAAAGGTTCTGTTTGTGCCTATCTTTCTTCGGTGATTACGGAGGCGGGATATCGCACCGGACGCTACATATCTCCCCATTTAGTTGATTGGACAGAACGTATTTGTATTAATCAACAGCCAATTGCTTCTAAGGAATTTTGCGAATTATTGCTAGAAGTTAAAGCTGCTATCTCCCCAAATGATGATCCACCGACTCAGTTTGAGGTGATTACCGCAGCAGCTTGGTTATATTTCGCTCAACAAAAAGTTGATGTGGCGGTAGTAGAAGTTGGATTGGGAGGACGCTTGGATGCTACCAACGTCTGTGAAAAACCTATTGTTACCATTATTACATCTATTAGTCGCGAACATTGGCAAACACTCGGCCCTACCGTTGCTGATATCGCTAGAGAAAAAGCGGGGATTCTCAAACCAGGATGTCCGGTGGTGATTGGCTCCTTACCACCTGATGCAGAACAAGTTGTGCGATCGCGTATTGCAGAACTAGAATGTCCTATCTTTACACCGCAACCAGCACATCAAATTGATCAAGAATGGGTAGAATATCAATCAGTTTTTGACTTCAAAAAAATAAAGTATCTCCTACCGCTCCAGGGACAGATTCAGTTGACGAATTCAGCCATAGCTTTATGTGCTTTAGAAATTTTGCAACAAAATAATTGGCAAATTTCTGAGCAAGCAATTATTAATGGTATGTCCAAAACTAAGTGGCCAGGACGGATGCAATGGATGACTTGGAAGAATCATAAACTATTGCTTGATGGTGCTCATAACCCAGCTGCTGCTCAAGTTTTGCGAAATTATGTAGATGTTTTATTAAAGGCTAGAGAAACTAATACCCAATCCAAAATAAGCGTGACTTGGGTGATGGGAATGCTTTCGACTAAAGACCATCAGGAAATTTTTCAAGCTTTACTCAGACCAAATGACCAGTTGTATTTAGTAACAGTACCTGATCATAGTTCAGCTAATCCTGATGAATTAGCAAAATTAGCTAATGAGATTTGTCCAGAATTGAGTGTTTGTAATTCTTTTCCAGATGTAACATCCGCGTTAGAGGTAGGTTTTTCTTTGAGGAAAGATTTGGTCATTTTATGTGGTTCGTTGTATTTAATTGGAGATTTTTTGAAGACCAAAAATAGGTAGATTGAGAATTTGACTTAAAAACACGCGCAGCTAAGAGACTTGCGAGAAATCATTGACGATTTCTCTGACTTTAGCCGCAGAATCTTGTTGTAATGCTGCTGTGACGATCGCCTGTGCTTTTGGTATTGTCAATTGAGCGATCGCACTTTTAAATGCAGGAATCGCTTGGGGATTGAGACTCACTTCATCTAGTTCCAAACCTAATAAAATTGTTGCTGCTAGGGGATCTGCGGCGATTTCGCCACATAATCCCACCCATATTCCAGCAGCATGTCCAGCTTCGACGGTTTGCTGGATCATTCGTAATACTGCTGGGTGCAAAGCATCAGTTAAATTTGCGACTTTAGGATTGGTGCGATCTGCTGCCATGATGTATTGACTCAGATCATTAGTACCAATACTGAAAAAGTCTACTTCTCTGGCTAACTGGTCAGCAATAGTGACTGCTGATGGTACTTCTACCATGATCCCTATTTCCATATCTTGATCGAAACCAATACCAGCTTGACGTAGTTCTGCTTGCACTTCAGCTAGTATTGCTTTTGCTGCTTGGATTTCGGCGATAGTCGCAATCATGGGAAACATGATTTTGATTTGATGGTGAAGGCTAGCTCGTAAAATTGCTTTTAATTGGGTTTTGAATACTTGGGGACGATCCAAACAAAAACGAATCCCACGCCAACCCAAAAAAGGATTAGTTTCTAAACCCACACCCAAATAAGGAATTGACTTGTCTCCACCGACATCCAGGGTGCGAATAATCAAAGGACGGTTATCTAAAATTTGCGCGATCGCCTGATAAACTTCTAGTTGCTGTTCTTCAGTGGGAGCGATTGCACGATTGAGATAAAGAAACTCTGTCCGCAGTAGTCCGACACCTTCTGCACCAAAATTCACAGCTTGTTGTGTATCATGGACACTGTTGATATTTGCGAACACATTAATTTGGTGGCGATCGCGAGTCATGCAAGGCTGGTGAGCAATAGTTAGTACTTGTTGCTGGGTTACATGTTGTGCATCTTGCTTCGCTTGAAGTGCTACCAGAGTTTCTGCTTCTGGCTGTACCCAGACTCTACCCATATCCCCATCAATAGCTAGATGTGTGCCATCGATAAGCTGTAATATTTCTAGTGGTAAGCCGACAATTGCTGGAATACCCAGAGAACGAGCAAGGATAGCTGTGTGAGAAGTGGCGCTACCAGCTGTGATACAAATGCCCAAAACTCTTGTCGGATCTAAGCTAGCTGTATCTGAGGGAGTCAGATCAGCCGCTACTAAAATCGCTGGTTGAGATACATGCACCATCGTCATTGGAGTTCCCGATAATACCCGTAATACTCGCTGTCCCACATCAACTACATCAGCAATGCGTTCTTGTAAATAAGGATCATCAAGATGGCGATAGTTATTTGCTACCTCATTAATCACTCCTTGCCAAACGACTTCCGCATTGAGGTGCTGGCTCAAAATACGTTCCTGTGCTGTTTCTAGCAAAGTTGGATCTTCTAAAAATAGTAAATGGGCATCAAAAATAGCAGCTTCCGCGTCACCAATTTGAATCGACGAGTGCGATAACAAAGTTTGAATTTCTTGCTGGGCAGTGTGCAGAGCTGTTTGTAAACGTTGCCACTCATTGCTGGGATTTTCTACGTGATAATGCTGTGCTTCTTCTAGAGAAGTCGCTTGATTCCAGCTTATGGGCGTTTTCCGATAGCGAAAACAAGGTGCGATCGCTACTCCAGGAGAAGCGGGAATACCTTGGAGCGAGGAGAGAGTGTGGGGTGTAATGTAGAGACGCGCCATGGCGCATCTGGAAGTCTCGGAAGGAGTATTGTCTTCGCCGAAGTTGGTAGTAAATAATGTTTGTAATGCGGTTAGTGCTGCTTCTGCGTCAGTACCAGTGGCGATGATGATAATTTCGTCTCCCTGACGTACTCCTAACATTGCTACTTGGTTGATACTGTCAGCGCGGACAAATTCGCTACCTTTAGTAGCATTTTTGACTCTAATCTGGGATTGAAATCGGGCCGCACATCCTACAAATTGAGCTGCGGGGCGGGCGTGTAATCCAAATTTATTACTCACAGTCAGTCTAATTTCGTTTGTGTGTGGCGTGTCACCAATCATTGGTTCTTCACGAATCACTAATGACAAATGACTATCATCCAAACCTAGCTGAGTTGCTTTTGCTACTAATGCTCCCTGTGCTTCTGCGATTACCTGTTGTATGTCATTACCAGCTGCAGCTGCAACTACTGCGGCGATCGCACCTTCAACTAAAGGCGCTGCACACAAATGTATTTGCTGTTGTTGTTCGCTGGAGAGGAACTCTAGCGCCATTTCTGCACTCATCAAAGCGCTACCGAGATCCATCAGCACCAACACACCATCATGACTATATACAGATGCGATCGCCTCGTAAACTTGTATCGCATCTGTACCTAAAGGATTTGCGGGATCGTCAATTCCTGCTGCGACGGCGATGGGAACATGATCTTGAACCATCTGTACCGCAAGTTCTAGCACGCCTTCTGCTAGCCGTTTGCTGTGAGAAACAATAACAATTCCAATCACGGAGACACCGTTAATTAATTGCGGATTGCTTTCTTCAACCTCATTATGGGGGGTAACTCAAATTTTTGGGTAAATTTTCAGCAAACCGTAATCTATTGTGTCTTTTGTCGTTGGTTATTTGTCAAAAGAAACAATGGACAATTGACTTAGTTTGCTGACCCTACCACCTCAATTGCAGTTTCTAGAGCGATCGCAATATGAGTCCAATGTGTCCCCCCTTGGCAGTAGACTACATACGGTTCTCGTAATGGCCCGTCAGCCGAGAACTCTAATGTGCTACCCTCAATAAATGTCCCGCCAGCCATGACGACTTTGCTTTCGTAACCTGGCATTTGATCAGGAATGGGGTCTAGATAAGAACCGATGGGTGAATTTTGTTGTATTGCCTTACAAAATGCAATTAACTTCTCGGCGGAACCGAGTTTAATTGCTTGGATGACATCACGCCGGGGAGTAAGAGGTGCGGGATTAACAGGATAACCAAGCTTGTCGAAAACATAACCTGTCAAGTGCGTACCTTTCATGGCTTCTCCTACCATCTGGGGTGCAAGAAATAAGCCTTGGAAAAGCAGACGATTTTGATCAAACGTCGCACCGCCGTAACTACCGATACCAGGGGCAGTCAGGCGACAGGCAGCCGCTTCTACCAAATCAGCGCGACCGGCGATATAACCACCAGCGCTGACAATAGTTCCACCAGGGTTTTTGATTAAAGAACCTGCCATTAAATCAGCGCCGATATGCGTAGGTTCACTGAGTTCGATAAATTCGCCGTAGCAATTATCAACAAAACAGATCGTGTTCGGATTTTGCTGCTTGACTAAATTGATAATTTTTTCAATATCAGCAATTGACAGACTCGGACGCCAAGAATAGCCACAAGAGCGCTGAATTACGACTAGACTAGTTTTATCCTCCACCGCTCGGCTTAAAGCTTGCCAATCCACAGTTCCTTCTAGGGTAAGATCCAATTGGCGATAGCGAATGCCAAACTCTATAAGGGAGCCTTGACCATGACCCCGTAAACCTATTACTTCTTCTAATGTATCGTAAGGAGCACCAGCCACCGAGAGTATTTCGTCACCAGGACGGAGAACACCAAATAAAGCACAAGCGATCGCGTGAGTTCCAGATACAAACTGTACTCGCACAATAGCTGCTTCTGCGCCCATGACTTCGGCAAACACTTTGTCTAAAGTTTCTCGCCCTAAGTCATCATGACCGTATCCTGTGACACCTGCAAAATGGTGAGCGCCGACTCGATAATGACGAAAAGCACTTAATACTCTATAAAGATTTCTCTTGACCTGAGCGTCAATTCCAGAAAAAATCTGTAACAGTGCCTCTTCTGCTTGCCGCAGCTGTTCCAAGCTGTTCATTAGTTCCTCATTCACAAAAAAACATAATATGCGGATTTAAGGATCGCGCAGATTAGGCTGAACAATTCCTATTCAGGTTACTGCATGACAATTGCTACATCAACAAAATCCCGAAGCCATTTAGTACACATTACATTCTTGACTGTTTTGCACGCTGCGACATTGCTTGCTCTGTTTCCCGGTTTCTTTAGCTGGAAGGCAGTTGGTGTGTGCTTGTTTCTCCATTGGGTGACAGGTGGCTTAGGTATTACTCTAGGCTATCACCGCCTAGTTACCCACCGTAGTTTTCAAACTCCTAAGTGGGTAGAGTACTTTCTCGTTTTGTGTGGAACTCTTGCTTGTGAAGGAGGACCAATAGAATGGGTAGGTATGCATCGAATGCATCATTTGCACTCAGATAAAGAGTTAGATCCGCATGATTCCAACAAAGGCTTCTGGTGGAGTCACATGGGTTGGATGTTTTTTCATTCACCACTTCAACCAGAAGTACCTCGCTTTACTAAAGATATTTGCGATGACCCAGTTTATCAGTTTTTCCAAAACAATTTAATTTGGCTCCAAGTAGCTTTAGGTGTAGTACTGTTTTTGCTAGGTGGCTGGCCTTTCGTGGTCTGGGGAGTTTTTGTCCGCCTAGTTTTTGTATGGCATTGCACCTGGTTAGTCAATAGTGCTACTCATAAATTTGGTTATCGTACTTATGAATCAGGCGATCGCTCAACAAATTGTTGGTGGGTTGCCTTATTAACTTACGGTGAAGGTTGGCACAATAACCACCATGCCTTTCAGTATTCAGCCCGTCACGGACTGCAATGGTGGGAAGTTGACATGACTTGGATGACAGTCAAACTGCTACAAGCGCTTGGTCTAGCCACAAATGTCAAGTTAGCAGATAAAAAGTCATGAGATGATTAAAGTCATCAATTATTCATCATTTAACTAACGCTGTGTGCGATTTTTTACCCCACTCGGTTCCTGGCCTATAGCCTAAGAATGAGTGGGGGTTTAAAATAGTTCGGTAATTTCTTTTTATACAAATTATGGATCTCAAAGATAAAGTTGCGATTGTGACTGGGGCTAGCAGTGGTATCGGTACAGCCATTGCTCATAATTTAGATCAGGTTGGAATGAAACTGGTTTTAACAGGGCGATCGCAACAAAAGCTGTCTGAACTTGCAAATCAACTTAAAAATGCCACCATTGTTCCAGGTGAAATTACTGCTCCTGGTTTACCACAACGTCTTCTTGACACTGCACTGGCAGAGTTTGGGTCTTTGGATGTCATCATTAACAATGCAGGTGTGATGCACATGATGTCAATTGAAGAAGCCGACATTGAAGCATTGTGTAACATGATCCGCGTCAATTATGAGGCTGTGGTCAGAATGTGTTACACAGTCTTGCCTTATTTTAAAAAGCAAAAAAGCGGCTTTATCATCAATATGTCCAGTATATCGGGACTAAAAACCACACCGATGATCGGTGTCTATGATGGTACTAAACATGCTGTGGAAGCTTTGACAGATTCTTTACGGATGGAATTAGCTGGTTCGGGTGTTCGGATTGCGACTGTGGAACCTGGCGCAGTCGCAACAAACCTTTATGATTCTTGGCGTGAAAGTGGTAAGAAAGGCTACGACGAAATAGTTTCACAGCCACTACAAGTTGATGATGTTGGCCGTTGTGTACGTTTTATTTTAGAACAACCTGCTTCTGTAATTGTGCCTCGCCTGTTGGTAGTTCCCGCCGCATCACCTGTTTGACAAATTCTGATAACTTCCCTCTTTCTTGGCAAAGAGGGAGTTGTTGACACTCCCCTTAGTTGGAATTGAGGCAAGATGACGGAAAAAACGGAAATACAAGCTGAAAAAACTTATCATATATAAATTTCAGCATTTCGAGTTGGCACTTCATGTCGGCTCGTATACTTCTCTATCCTTAGCCCTACATGACGTAGGTGGTTGTTGATTTTACGGAGCCGGAACCGCGACTCGATTATCGGGAACAATCTGTGGCTGATATGAAAACACCTCTCGGCTACGGGGATCGACACTTACCTTGATCCACTGTACGTCGTTGGTGCCGTTCCCCTGATTGTTGCCAAATGTCTCGACACGAGTGAAGTTTTCAAGTCGTCTGCCTTGAGCATCTAGAAATGGCTTGTCAATACGGAAGTAGTGCGAGTCGCCATGCACATAGCCAACTGGTTTCTGAAAAGCGATCACCTCATCGCGCAACATTAATAAAAAGTCCTTGAAGCCATCAGGCTGCCCATCAGTTTGCACGAGCGTCTTCGGATCGCGCAAAGGCGCTCTGGTTGAGTCGCTCTGATCCCACCCCGGATTAGCTTGGGAGATCAACATGACCGCCGCCGAGTTGCGTTCCTTTGCCACTTTAAAGGTCTCCTTCATCCATGCAATATTGGCTGTGTTTCGCGCCGCGTACTCCTCTGGGTCAGGCGCAGTGTCGCATAGGTTATTGCACGACCCTTGGATGTTGAGTGTCGCATAGGTAACTCTGCCAACTGTCCAGCGACGATTCTCGACACAGGACACCGCACCGTTGACACCGAGGCACAGTGGTGTTGTCTGCACTTCCTGGGCTAGCTGACGCTGCCCCAGAGAAAAGTTAGTGCTGAAGAATACCTGACGTTCGTAGTCAAGGCGTTCGAGTGATTTGAATCCACCATTTGAAGGGCGATCGCAGTCTGTCCAATCGTTGTCACCCGGCGTGAAGGCTGCTGGTGCCTCTAGGGCGTTGAAGTAGCCGAGCGCTTTGGCATACAGCGCGTTGTCGCAAAGGCTGTTAGAACCAGCCTTGAGATCGCCATCGTGGACGGTGAAAGTAAGTTTCTGCGAATTCATATCGTCGATTAGTCTTGTTACGCCAACCTCTTGCGCGTCCGAGTAGGGTAAATCGCCCCAAAGTCCGATCTCGTACGATGCGTTCGCGTTCTCTTTGTCTCTGGCAACCACCAGATTGGTAGTGGCACAGAGAACGAACGGTAAAGTCACGGACAGTAAACACATTTTACGCAGCCAATGTGCAGTAGTGGCGCGTCGAAATATTGAGTACCCAAGCTTTTTCATCATCATATCCTCAATTATTTTTCAAACACCCTCTGAGTGCATTTTGGATAAGTAGCTTTTGCTCACGCTATTCCAGTCAGTAATTTAGACTACCGGATGTCGATGAAAGATTAGTTATGAATAGGTTATGAGTGGATAGCTCTATCAAGGTATTTTGATGAGAGGATACCGGAACTGTGAGACAATCCAGATTTTTATTCTCAGAAAAAACAGTTTCTAACCCTCTTTGCTAAGAAAGAGGGAGCGTTCCCTTTTAACGCAAACAACGTATTGCTTCTAACAAACCTCTAGCTTTATTCAAGGTCTCTTCGTATTCTTTTTCTGGTTCGGAATCAGCTACCAAGCCGGCGCCGGCTTGGACATATACCGTATTATTGCGTAAAACCATTGTGCGAATGGCGATCGCACAATTCAATTGTCCTTCAAAATCGTAATATCCATATACACCGGAATACACGCCACGCCGACTCGGTTCTAACTCATTTATAATCTCCATTGCCCGAATTTTAGGTGCGCCGCTCACTGTTCCGGCTGGAAAACAAGCTTTGAGTAAATCCCAGGCTGTTTTACCAGGTACTAATTTACCTACCACATTGCTGACAATGTGCATCACATGGGAGTAACGTTCAATTACCATTAACTCGTCTACCTTCACTGTACCGCTTTGACACACGCGCCCCAAATCATTTCGCCCCAAGTCAACAAGCATCACGTGTTCGGCTATTTCTTTGGGGTCTTTGAGTAATTCATCTGCTAAAGCTATGTCTTGGTAAACTGTCTTACCCCGTGGACGAGTACCAGCAATGGGACGTACTGTAGCCAGTAGGTCTCCTTCAGGATCGCGTTCGGCTTTTACCATCACTTCGGGACTAGAACCAATAATTTGCCAATCCTGGAAGTTGAAAAATGACATGTAAGGAGAAGGATTAATCTGACGTAGGGAGCGATACAAAGCAAAAGGATCGCCTGCGTATTCTGTCGATAAGCGCTGGGAAATTACTACTTGAAAGATATCTCCAGCTTTAATGTATTCTTTTGCCTTTTTAACGCTGTTACAAAATTTCTCACGGGTGAAATTACTCTTATATTCCTCAACTTCCGCTACTTCTGTTACTGTCTTACTTCCTGGAGGATTCCATTCTAATAAAGTATTTTGACCTGATAAAGGCAGAGATAACTTATCGACCATGCGAGTAACGCGATCGCTAGCCTTTTGATAGGCTGTCTGTAAATCCACATTTGGATCACGCAAATCAGCGTAAGCAACAGCCCAAATTTTCCGCTTAACTTGGTCAAAAATTAATAGATGGTCTACCTGCATCCACACACCATCAGGAATATTACGGTCATCTTGTGGATGAATTGGTACACGCGGTTCAATCCAATTGATTAATTCATAGCCCCAAAACCCAAATAAACCACCAATTCCCGGTGGTAGCTGGGGTAATTTGACTGGATAAAAAGGTTCTAAACATGATGTTAAAGCTGTAAATGGATCACCAGTAAATACAACTTGTGAACCATCACGGTGCATTTGAGTGGTGGTATTACCCCTGACTTCTAAAATCCACAGTGGATCACAACCCAACAAACTATAACGCCCGATATTTTCTCCACCTTCTACCGATTCCAACAAAAAACTATAAGGTTGTCCAGCACAAACTTTATACCAAGCGGAAACAGGGGTATCTAAGTCTGCTACCCATTCCTGATATACCGGGACAAAATTACCATTTTTAGCTAATTCGGAGAACTGAGATAAATCAGGGAAAATCATATAAATAATCAATATAGAGGGAACGGGGAACGGGGAACAGGGAACGGGGTGGATTTTCCCTAATCTCTATTCCTTGTTTCCATACCTATGAGGTGTAATTAATTTTGTTTAGGCACTTAATTTAGGTATTAAATACTAAAGCTAAACCAGAAAAGAATAAAACTAAATACTAGTACTCTGACAAGTCAACTTTGCTAGACGCGCTCAATTAAAGACGCGGCGAAACGGAGAAAGTTTTAGAAACATTTTCCCCGTATCTCCGTGTCTTTAGTTTACCGTGTCTACTTATGTGAGTGACATTTCCCTAATTCAGTATTGATTAAGGAGCGTCGTAGGTAGCTGTGCCACTGAACTTGACTTTAGAAGGATCGGGATTTTCACCGATTCTGCGATCGTTGTAACGTACTTTCTCCCGACCTTGGTTGACTTTCTCAGGAAAGACACCATCAGCTGGATGAATGTAAACCGTTTCGCCGTTAGGATAAATCCGGTAAATTTTGTAATCCGTGATTTTGAATTTCCGGAGTTGTCCACCTAGAGCAATGCATTGCTCTTTACGAGCTAAATGTAGCAAGTTTTGTCCTTGCGACATAACAGCAGCCCCACCTGTAGGCATTTCAAAGACTTGCTCTTTTGGGCTAGTCCAAGTGATAGCATATTTCTCTTCTACTTCTGCTTTTTTGAGCAGACCGCCAGTGCTGCCGCCAAATTTCGGAGTTTGTCCAGAAAGTTTTTCTGCCATAAAGCGTCTCTCAACGTTTTTACGGCATCGTAACACCGCTTATGGGGACATATAGCGATTGTGTAAGGAACTGTAACAGTTTAGTTGGTGGATAGTGGATAGTGGATAGTGGATAGTAGTTAAACAACTAACAACTAACAACTAACAACTAACAACTAACAACTAACAACTAACAACTAACAACTAACAACTAACAACTAACAACTAACAACTAACAACTAACAACTAACAACTAACCAACTATGGGTATAGTGAAATGAAACTGACTACCCTGGTTTTTACCCTCTGATTCTGCCCAAATTTTACCTCCCCAGCCATTGACAATTTGACGACATATTGCTAGACCTAAGCCTGTACCGCCTGTGCTACGTCTGAGCGCTCCCTCTTCTTGATAAAAGCGGTCAAACACTATTTCTAAACGATTGGGTTCAATACCTCGTCCTGTATCTGCTACAGTGACTTCGATCATTGGATCGTCGTTGCGAACGACTGTGATGGTAATAAACCCATTGGGGGGTGTGAATTTGCAAGCGTTGTCTACGAGTTTGGCGATTACTTCGACTAACCAATCACCATCAGCTTTGACTAAAGGCAGGTTACGTGCTAATTCTGTTGTGATCTGGGGCAATTTTTCATCACTTGCCAAACGGGTGCGAAGACGACTCAGGGCTAAATCCACACACTCTTGTAAGCTTAGTGATTCGGGATGCCATTCTACTCGCCCACTTTCTAAGTTGGAAAGCGTTAGGAAATCTTGGATCAGCTTTCGCATCCGTTCGGAGTCGGAAAGAGCGGTGTTTAGCATTACCTGTTGCAGTTCTAAGGGCATATCTGGTTCGGTAGCCAAACTTTCCAAGCACACCTGGATTGTGGATAGAGGTGTACGCAATTCATGACCGGTGATGGCGATCAGGTTGCTACGTGTGCGGTCTAAGGCTTCTAATTGTTTGTTGAGTTCTCCAAGATTAGCGTAGGCTTCGGCTTGAATCAGAGCAGCTCCTATTTGAGTAGCGATCGCCTCTACTAAATCTAATTCGCCAGCGTGCCAATCATGGGGAGTTTCACCAGAATAGTGCAATTCTACTATGCCCAATAGCCGTCCTTGAAAAAGCACTGGTTCCATCAGCCAAGAGCGAATGTCATATCTCTCTACAATTTGCCATAGCCCTTTAGAGTTAATTACCCGCGAGTCGTTGAAAGTATCTACAACCCGAACACCTTCACTCTGGATTACCACTTCTTCAAACAGAGGATTATTTTCTAAAGCCCAAGTTTGTCCCAAAAAAGACAAAACGCCAGGAATTAAAAACTCGTGTTCAATGATGGCTTGAGCATCTGTAGCTTGAGCGCGGTAAATTAAACAGCGACAAGCCCCTAAGTTTTGTCCTAATTCTTGGGCTGCTACTCTGAGAATTTCGTGAGGATCGAGCGATCGCCTAATCGCGGTACTAATTGAGTTGACTAATCTTTCTTTCCGTGCTTGAGCGGAGATGGAACGGTAAGCTTTATGCAATTTGTATTGACTCGCTTGCAAATAAGTTACCAAACGTTGCACAAACGGATCGGTATCAATATCGCAAGCGTATTCATTTAGTAATTGCTTGGCTTTGCTGCTACTCTTACGCCCTCCGATGCTAAAGCGCTGGCGTGCTTGCTCGATTTTATCTCTTAACTCTGGTCTATAAACTAAAATCCGCTCTAGCAATAGTTCGGCAGCTTTGAGGCTCACTCCTCGTTCCGCCGTCCAAATTCCCTCAAATCTCCGCGCCGTGTCCATATCCAGACCAGGAGTTAATTCTCGTATTTCCCTATTCTTAGCTAAGGAACCAAGACTTTCCCGACAAACTAAACAAGTAGCATAGTTTTGGGCTATGACTACCAAATGCCACTCTTGGCTGAGAGCATCATCTGGCTCAAAAGCGACCTTTTCGTAAAATTCCGAGCTGTTAGTAAAATCAGTTTCTGGCGCAGATAATACATATATCTGATTACTTCGCTGGGCAAGTCGCTGATAGCGATGAGCTTCCTGGCGATAAAATCGCTCTCTTTGAAAGCTCGCAATTACCAAAGGCTGCTCTAGAGTAGCAGCTAAAATCTGATCCTCCATCGCGTGGGATAACGCCGTTAGCGATGCTTTGAAGTATAGTTGGGGCCGCAGGTTGGGTATAGCCTGTAGCAAATCACTCAGCACGGAAGTTGAAATGCTCATGAACGTCCTAAAAGAGCCACAATCTGGACATGATTCACGTCATAGCTGCATTGTACAAATTACAACGGCCTTTCAAATCAAGCATTTCGTTGCAATATGTAAAGAATGTTGAACACTGCCAGCAGAGCGACGCCGTAGAGTGGGTAAGAACGCAATCACAAAAAAGGTCGTGGAGAAGGAACAATGAACAAGATTTATTGCTCATAAACTCAAAAACTCAATCAAAAAATGAGATCAAAAATTCCTGTGTTTTGTGTTTATCTACGCAAATTTTTATTTCACTTTAGAATTATAAAGATTTGATAATGTAACTTTGATGCGTTTTTGCCCACTAGCTAAATGTGATTATCATTTATTTTTGGTTGCATGGCTCACAAAGTTTTGACCACGTGTCTTTTTCCCTATTGATGCTCAACTGACCTGAAAAATATAGATTTTATACGGAATACTGACTGATGACACCGGATATATTGATGACACCGGAGAGGATTTTCCTGGATGGAAAAACTTTTATCCCCGCAGAACTATTACCTATACCTGAATGGCCTTGTGTCATGAGCGAAAGAGCGCCGTTGACGCTGACTGTGAAAGATGATGACTTATTTTTAGTTACAGACACTCTAGGGAATATTTCTGCGTGTTCGCTCACTGAAGGCAACCCTAGTATGGGGCTATTTTGCGCTGATACCAGATTTTTGAGCCGCTTAGAGTTGCAGATTGATGGGCGATCGCCTGTGTTATTAAGTAGTACTGCTGACAAGGGTTTTTCAGTATCAGTTTTATGTACTAATCCCAGAATCGATGATCGCCTCCAAGCTGATACAGTCGGTATTCGCCGAGAACTAGTCCTGAATGGCGCACTTTTTGAGGAATTAGAAATTTCTAATTATAGCACAAGTACAATCAATTTTGAACTAAGTATTAGCTTTGATGGCGATTTTGCTGATTTATTTGAAGTCAGAGGCTTTGGTAGAGAAAAGCGAGGTAAGCTTTTGCGTCTCATTGAGCCGACTTTTGAGGAAGATACAGCAGTTTCCCTGGATGGTGGTTCACCTCTCAAAATTCAGCCTGCTGCATCGGATAATAAATCTTTAACACTGGCTTACCAAGGTGTAGATGCCTTGGTGATGGAATCTCGGATTAATTTCCAGCATCGACTACCAGATACTTTCAAAGGTTATACAGCAATTTGGCAGATAGAGTTAGCATCCCACGAAAAACAAAAATTGGGCTATCGAGTCAATATGCTCACAAATAACAAGCCCAGTTCTACTGTCAGCGCTCCCGTAACTTTGGGTCAAGCAAAAGCTGCTGAAATAATGGAAGAGCAAAACTGGGTGCAACAAATTACACGTATTCGCACAGAGGAAAAAGGTGCTGTCAATCGTGTGATTGAACGCGCTGAGGAAGATATGTATTTGTTGCGCCAGTCTTTTGGCAAATATAAGACTGTATCGGCGGGAGTTCCTTGGTATTCAGCATTATTTGGCCGGGATTCTATCATCACAGCTTCCCAAACTTTGATGTTAAATCCCGAAATTGCCAAAGAAACTCTTATTCTGTTATCTCAATACCAAGGTAAAGTCGAGGATGAGTGGCGCGACGAACAACCAGGTAAGATTCTCCACGAATTACGTTTGGGAGAATTAGCCCGGTGTCAGGAAATCCCCCACACTCCTTACTATGGTACTGTTGATGCTACTCCTCTGTGGCTGATGCTATACGCCGAGTATTATGCATGGACACATGATACAGAAATCTTAGAAAATCTGTGGCCGAATGCATTGGCGGCGATGGATTGGATCGATCGCAACATCAAAGCAACTGGCTACCTCAGCTATCAGCGTAAATCCAGACGTGGTTTAGCTAACCAAGGCTGGAAAGATTCTGGTGATTGTATTGTCAATCGTAAAGGCGATTTAGCCAACGGAGCGATCGCTCTTTGTGAAGTGCAAGGTTACGTCTACGCAGCCAAAATGCGTTTGGCAGAAATTGCTAGAATGAAAAAGCGCTTAGATTTATCAGATCGTTGGCAAGAAGAAGCCAGAAATCTCAAGCTACGCTTCAACCGAGATTTTTGGATGGAAGACCAAGATTTCTGTGCTTTAGCTTTAGATGGAGATGGGAAACAAGTAGACAGTATTACCTCCAATCCTGGTCATTGTCTACACTTGGGTATTTTTACACCAGAAAAAGCTTACAGTGTGGCAGAACGCTTACGCGCACCTGATATGTTTAATGGCTGGGGTATTCGCACTCTCAACAGTTTGTCACCAGCTTACAATCCGATGGGATATCATATTGGTTCTGTCTGGCCCCATGATAATTCTTTGATTGCCATGGGATTGCGATCGCTCGGTTTAGTCGATCAAGCCTTGGAACTTTTTGAAGGTTTATTCGACATGACTAAAAAGCAGTCCTATCATCGCCCTCCAGAGTTGTTTTGCGGTTTCGAGCGTATCAGTGATGACAGTTATCCTGTACAGTACCCAGTTGCTTGCACACCCCAAGCTTGGGCTACTGGAAGTATTTTTCAATTGCTGCATATGATGGTAAATTTAGTGCCAGATGCGCCCAACAACTGCTTACGGATTATCGACCCTGCTTTACCAGAGTCAATTAAACGTCTGTCACTGCACAATTTGCGAGTTGGTCCGACTATCCTTGATTTAGAATTCGAGCGTTCCGGTAACACAACAGCTTGCCGCGTCGCCAAGAAACGCGGTAATCTCCGGGTAGTAATCGAAGCCTAAAGAATAACTTAAGGTTTAGAGACTAGTACTCGACCACGTGAGCTATTGTGGGTTCGTAGTGAGCGCTACGCTGCGCGTAAAGCGCTCATAGAGGACTAAAGTCCTCACTACAAACCCCTCAAACTTGGTGTGGTGGAGTACTAGGGACTATGATTAGATTCTTGCCCGATCTCCGATCTCCAATCCCTACCCTTCCTCTGGAGTTTCTCTTTTCTGCCCTGGTGAAGATTCGTAAAGAGCATCCAGTTGTTGACGAGCATCATCGACGTTGATAGAACGCATCACTAACAAGGGTTCTTTAATTAGATTGCCAGAACTATCTAACAATTCTGGATGAGGTATGAGTCCCTTCCTTGATGCTACATAGGGATAGTTCCCTTGGTTTGCCATTGACGAGTACCTAGCTGGATAACTTCGGTCTCTATCAAAACTGAACATGATTAAATTGCGAATTAAATTGCCAACAGCAATAAAAGCAAGAATTGTAAAAGCCATAATATAAAGTAGATGTAACATCAGGTTTTCCTCCAGGGGCAAAAATTTTAAAATCATTTGTGACAAAGATTTGTTTCGCCTAGTTTTAATTCCAAACTATGGCAAACTACTAAAAACTCTGTTCCTATGCCTATGTTTGCGGTCTTAATTTGAAAATCAAAAATCAAGTGTTTTATAAGTTACATGTCTCACTTAGGTAAGAAATGTTGTTAAGGGTTTTCTTCGATTATGTTATTTATATGCTGTCTTGCTGTGGTGAGTTTGCGTTTTCAGTACGGAAAGACATTGCCACTTTCCAGCATTGCGATAACAATTGATGCCAAGGCATTAAGGTTGCCATATCAATCCCAACTTGTCCTTCTGTTGCATTAAACAGCATCTTGGCTGTGTTCACCTCTTTTTGGGCTTGCTTGACTCGCTCTAGCAAAGCAGATTGCTCCTGGCTACTCAGAAAATCAGGTTGCTCTGTTTCCAGTAAGTTACGCGATCGCGCAAACCAATACTGAAAATCTTCCAACAGTGGTTGCAAAACTGTCTTAAGCAACTCAGCCTCTGGTAAATTTGAGTCTCGCATAATTGAGAAGCATATTTCTAACTTTCTTACTAATATTAACGCTATTTACGATTCTTAACATTTAGAATATACCACTCATAGGTTACAATTTTTGAAAAACTGTATTTTGAATTACATATTTATATTATATAGATGGAGAAATTTTTGTACATATCCTTAAAGACAGATCAAAGTAAGATAATTTAAATATTTTTTAAGTATTTAGGGAAAATAGAAATAAGATTAAGTAATAAAGATTAAAAACATAAAACCTCCAAAATTTATATAAAAACTAATATGGGGATCGGGGATCAGAGATTTTCCTAAGGGAAACGCACTCGCGTTCGGGGATCGGGAATTGTTTAATTATGATTTTTCTTAATTCCCTAATCTTTAATCCCGATCCCGATCCCAATCCCAATCCCAATCCCTGATCCCCAATTCCCTCAAGGTCGCTAATATATATGTCAGTCCTCTTAGTCGAAAATTACTCGTAAATAATTACTTCGCCAATGGATCAGCAGCCAATGTCGCTTTCTGAACAATCCAGTCCATCAGAACAAGCAGAGAAAAAAATTTATTTACCACGCACTAGCGAATCAGAAAACTTAAAAAAAATTCGCCACACCACATCTCACGTCATGGCGATGGCGGTGCAAAAGCTGTTTCCCAAAGCACAAGTTACAATTGGTCCGTGGATTGAAAACGGCTTTTACTACGATTTTGATAGTCCCGAAGCATTTACCGACAAGGATCTCAAAGCCATCAAAAAAGAGATCGATAAGATTATCAATCGTAAACTGCCAGTAGTAAGAGAAGAAGTGAGTCGAGAAGAAGCTGAACGCCGGATAAAAGAAATTAACGAACCTTATAAGCTAGAAATCCTGGCGGATATCAAAGAAGAACCGATAACAATTTATCACTTGGGTAATGAATGGTGGGATTTGTGTGCTGGACCGCACGTGGAAAACACTAAGGAATTAAACCCAAAAGCTATTGATTTAGAAAGCGTTGCTGGTGCTTACTGGCGAGGAGACGAAACCAAAGCACAGCTACAGCGTATCTATGGGACTGCGTGGGAAAATCCAGAACAGCTAACAGAGTACAAGCGGCGTAAAGAAGAAGCATTACGACGCGATCACCGTAAATTAGGTAAAGAACTGGGTTTATTCATCTTTTCTGACTTAGTAGGGCCAGGATTACCATTATGGACGCCCAAAGGAACTTTATTACGGAGTATTCTAGAAGACTTCCTCAAGCAAGAACAAATAAAACGTGGCTATCAGCCAGTGATCACTCCCCACATCGGTAGAGTCGATTTATTTAAAACCTCTGGCCATTGGCAGAAGTATAAAGAAGACTTATTCCCGATGATGGCAGAAAATGAAGAAGCTGCGAACCATGAGCAAGGCTTTGTTCTCAAAGCCATGAATTGTCCTTTTCACATCCAAATATATAAGAGCGAATTACGTTCTTATCGAGAGTTACCGATACGGTTGGCGGAATTTGGTACTGTCTACCGCTTCGAGCAATCTGGGGAATTGGGCGGTTTAACGCGGGTACGAGGCTTTACTCAGGACGATGCTCACATATTTGTTACCCCAGAACAGCTAGACAGCGAATTCCTCAACGTGGTGGATTTGATCTTGTCAGTGATTAAAACTCTAAAACTCGATCAGAACTTTAAAGCGCGGCTGAGTTTTCGCGATCCGGATAGCGATAAATATATTGGTTCAGATGAAGCTTGGGACAAAGCTGAAAGCGCCATTCGTCGATCTGTCGAAACTTTGGGAATGGATCACTTTGAGGGAATTGGTGAGGCTGCTTTCTACGGTCCCAAACTAGATTTTATCGTTAGCGATGCTCTAGAGCGGGAGTGGCAGCTCGGAACAGTGCAAGTAGATTATAACTTGCCAGAAAGGTTTGATTTGGAGTACGTCGCTGAAGATGGTTCTCGTAAACGTCCAGTGATGATTCACCGTGCGCCTTTTGGTTCCTTAGAGAGACTCATCGGTATTTTAATCGAAGAATATGCTGGAGATTTCCCTTTGTGGTTAGCACCAATACAAGCTAGATTATTGCCCGTCAGCGAAGTACAACTCGATTTTGCCAAAGAAATAGCCGCAAAAATGAGAGCTATAAATATTCGAGCAGAAGTTGATCTCAGTGGCGATCGCCTGGGTAAACTCATTCGCAATGCTGAAAAAGAAAAGATCCCCATCATGGCTGTAATCGGCGCCAAAGAAGTAGAAACTAATTCTTTGAGTATCCGCACTCGTGCAAATGGTGAATTAGGGACTATACCTGTGGACGAAGTTTTAGATAAGATTAAGGAAGCGATCAAAAACTTCGAGAAATTTTAACAATGTCTTAGGTTAGGTGGGGATTGCCCATCTGTGGATATTGCAATATAAATTAATTAGAAATTACATTATGAGTTCTACAAAACAAAAGATACAATCTCTTTTGAACCAATTACCCGATAATTGTTCTATAGAAGATGTCCAATATCATTTGTACGTCATTGAAAAAGTCCGGCGCGGTTTAGAAGTAGCCGAACACAAAGCAACCAGAACCCTAAGTGAGGCCGAAGAACGATTGAACAAATGGCTTATCAAGTAGAATGGTCTCCCAAAGCATTAGATGATGTAGAAGCAATTGCCACATATATAGATCGTGACTCGGCTTCCTATGCTGCGACAGTAGTCAAGAAGATACTTGACATAACTACTAGCTTAAGCAAGGAGCCTTTTTCTGGTCGCATTGTACCAGAGTTCGGCAACGATAATATCAGAGAACTTTTGGCATACAGCTATCGAATCATTTATCACATTCAGGGAGATATTGTTACTGTCGCCGCAGTTATTTATGGAAAGAAGCTACTCGATAAATTTGAAATCGATTAAATTAGGATTGCCTATGAGTTAAATCAAAAAACCCAAGAGATTTTTTCACACTCTAAAAATGCAACCGAGTAAATACAGATAAAAATCCCATCTGTATTTACTCGGTTTTTGCTTTAAATGATAAGTGAATATTATATTTTCCAATCACGCCGGAAGTGGAAGAAACTTTCCAAAAAATCTTGCAAGGTTGTATTATTTTGTAATTTTCGTTGATGCCACTGACTAGCAGTTTGTTCTAAAATTTCTGAAAAACTGGGAAATATCGCAGCTAAATTTGCTATCTGATTGATTTTAATTTTTTGAGCGATCGCTAAAGCAATAATATTAATTAATTCATTTGCTGCTGTTCCCAAAACCACAGCCCCTAAAATTTCTCCATGACGTCGAACAATTAATTTACAAATACCCGTGCTTGCTTCTTGGATTTGAGCTGCTGCTAGAGTTTTAAAATACTGCCGTAACACGATAATTTCATTCTTACCATACTGACGTTTTGCTTGTGTCTGTGTCCAGCCAACTTGTGCCAATCTTGGATGAGAAAATACTCCCCAGGGAACGCAATGATAATTAACTTTAGACAAAGGTAAAAACAAAGCATTTTTTAAGGCAATTCTTGCTTCATAATTAGCAATGTGAGGAAATTCATAACCACCGATGACATCACCACAAGCATAAATTTGGTGGTTAGTTGTTTGTAGTTTTTCATTTACTACCAAGCGCTGGTGACGCCATTTCACACCCACAGCAGCTAAATTGAGGGATTCAATATTTGGCTGCTGTGCGATCGCCACTAAAATTTCATCGGTTTCAATAGCTTTGTTTCCTGCTTGTAGCCACTTTTTGTCTTCTATTAGCCGCACCTGAGTGACTGTTGTGTTTGTGAGGACATGCACACCTTCTGCTTCTAACTGTGCTTGCAGAAGTTGACCAACTTCAGGATCAACATGACGGATGACCGAAGGATGATGAGTTACTAATGTAACACTGCAACCCAAGCGCACCAAAGTTTGCGCTACCTCAATGCTTTGGGGAATACCACCAATAATGGCCCAATTCTTAGGTGGTGCAGAACTAGTCAAAGACTTCCAAATTTCCGAAAGGGTCAGAAAACCAGTTTTTTGCAAGCCTTCAATATCTGGAATTACAGGAACTGAACCACTAGCTAATAAATAGGTACGTGCGTGTAGTGAACGATTATTAATAACAAATACTAAATCGGGGGAAGCTTGAAATTGACCTTTACCAATAATGACATCAACACCTTGAGCTGCTAATACAGCAGGTGAATTTTGTTCTTCTAAGTTAGAACTAATACCATGAGCGTAGAGTAATGCATCTGACCACTCTACAGGTATTTGAGATTTTCCTAAAGATATAGTCCTGAAAGGATCTTGCTGAGAAAATTCCTCTGTTTTTTCCGTTGAACTATTAATTGTGCCGTTGTAGACACCTGTAGGATAAAAAAAATCTGGAGGCTTGGAAACACCAATTCCCAATTGAGCAGCATAACTTACCTGTTGGGAAAGTCTGCCGATTTCGCTCAAAACGTGGTGATGAATAAATCCATAATTTATTTTGGGTTCTACTAAAGCAACTTTAGCTTTGAGTTGGGTCGCCATCAAAGCAGCAGAACGCCCTGCAAAACTACCACCAATAATTACGACATCGTAGTCAAGAGTCATCCGATTTTAGATTTTAGATTTTAGATTTTGGATTGGCTCCACAAAAAAACCTGCTTGCTCTGTAGCATCAAGAAATGATTGGTCAGAGAATTTAAACATTGGACTGTTGACTATGAACTATTAACTAAAGCGATCGCATCTAATAAACGCTGATTTTCTGAGGATAAGCGAACAGCAACACGGAAATAGCGATCGCCAAGTTCAGGGAAACTCAAGCAGTCGCGAATAAAAATTCGGTGATGCTTGAGTAGTTGTTGCTGTAATTCAAGACAGGAGTACTGTGATTTCACAAGTAAAAAATTAGCAGCACTGGGCAAGGGTTGCAAATCTGGAATTTGAGCTAAACCCTCAAACAAGTGGTTTCGTGTTGGTTCTAGCCATGTCCAAGTTTGCTTCTGAAAGTCTTGATCACTAACTACAGCAACTGTTGCGGCTTGAGCAAGAATGTTGACAGGCCAGGGATCGCGCCAAGACTGCCAACGTTGCAAACGATCAGGGTGAGCGATCGCATAACCTAGCCTTAGTCCAGGGAGACTATAAAACTTGGTGAGCGATCGCAAAATGACTAAATTGGGATATTTCTCTACTTCTCCAATTATGCTTTGTTGCTGATCTGGAGGTAGAAAATCCATAAACGCTTCATCGACCACTACCAAAGCGAATTTCTCTAGATAGGGCAGAATGGCTTGTCTTGCGAATAACTTTCCTGTTGGATTATGAGGGTTATTGAGAAGAAGTCCTTTATCCTGTGTGATTTGTTCTATGTCAAGAATAGATGACAAATCATTCACAAAAAATGACTCTTGATCGATGACTGAGGAAAGAGGAAATTCCAGCACTTTAGCGTTGTATGCTGCTAGCGATCGATAGTAATCGCCAAAGGCTGGAGTCATGAAAGCTGTTGCGGCTAATTCTGCCAATTCCTTCCCCGCCAGAGTTAGTAATTCTGCCGAGCCGTTACCTGGCAAAATCCACTCTGGCGGCAGTTGGTGAAATTCACTTAGAGCCAGCCTCAGTTCCAAATAATCTGGATCTGGATAGTGCCGAAGATTGACCAGTTGAGACTCAATAGCAACTAAGGCACTGCTTGGAGGTCCCAAAGGACTGATACTGGCAGAAAAATCAACAATAGCACTAGGGGAACAGCCAGCTATTGCTGCTGCCCAAGCTAAATTTCCCCCATGTGCCATTTGCCGCATCAAAAAAAATTTCCCTACAAAAACATTGACTAAGATTTTGGGGGTGCAACTTTCTCTCTAAACAGCTTACCTGCCGAGAAGGCAGGAACCTTTGTCGCAGGAATTTCCATCTTTTCGTTGGTTTTGGGGTTACGTCCTTCACGGGCTTTGCGTTCCCGTGATTCAAAAGAACCAAATCCCACTAGGGTCACTTTATCACCAGAGGAAACTGCTTCAATGATAGTTTCCAAAGCAGCAGTTAATACAGCATCCGCTTGTTTTTTGGTTACGCTAGCCTTTTCAGCTACTGCATCAACTAATTCACCTTTATTCATGTCAAACTCCTTGAGGTTTACTTGAGATTTTGTAGAGATGCATCAAATGCATCTCTACCTAAATCCCTGTTTTGAGATTTACAAAAGCCGTTTATGAGAGTATTTTTGCCTAAAATTCCTGTAACTCTCATAGGCTCGACTTTTCAATGAATCATTCTAAAGTGTTCAAGCCAGAAGTGGATAGATGAAAGCATTAATTTATATGGATTTGAGGATTTCTTCTTATAAAAGAGTGTTTGTTTCATAAAAAATACCCCTAAAAGTAGGAAAAAATACTTAGCAAAAACCCCTATTCTCAAGGAAACAGGGGGAAAAAACAATTAAAAATTCATAATTGTAAAATTCAAAATTAGGGATGAGAGATCGGGGATGGGGATTAGGAATACAGTTGTCCTATGCTCTTCATATCTCTGAAGAAACACGGGTGTAGGGGTATAAGCTTATGGGGGTGTGGGAGAGAAAAAAGTGTTTCTTTCATTCGTAGCCAGAGGTGCGCCACCTGTTGGGCGCTTTTAAGAAGTCGGGGCTTATTATTCACCTATGACGATTGATGAAATGTCAGAAAGTTATGACATAAAGATTTAGATCAATGGATCTACTGCTTCGGAAGTTGCAAACCACGACGTTCAAGAATTTGCCGCACCTCTGGGCTAGGAGTATAACTGTAGCCATAAGATGATTTTTCAGAATCATCCATAACTTGAGGTGTAAGTAATACAATCACTTCTTGACGCTGATTCTCTCTGTTTGTACTTCTAAATAGTGAGCCAAGTAAGGGGATATCGCCCAAAATGGGAACCTTGGAGACAGTTGTCCTGTCTGATTCTTGAATAATACCACTGAGAATCAAGGTCTGGCCATCGCGTAGACGAATCAAACCAGAATTAAGCGATCGCTGAGATACTAAGGATATTGTTTGGCTACCACTTGAACCCAAATTAACCTCTTCTGATGCTTGAGGTGCTTTGACAGTAGGAGCCACCGAGAGAGAAACAAAACCATTGTCATCAATACGATCAATTTTGACGGCTAAGGTCAAACCCACATCCTCTTTTTCAACCGTCACAGTTTGTGTAGAACTGCCATCACCGCGAGTGGTTTCGTTCTTAACATTTCCAACTACTTGCTGAGTCAGGTTAACATTAGCTATTTGACCTTCTTGCACAATTAAAGTTGGGTCAGTCAATATTTTGGCATTACCACTTTGTACCTGAGCTTCCAAACTCAGGAGAAAACGTTTAGGAATGCCGGTTATTTCTGTACTTGCTTCTGTACTAGTAGCTGGTCTAGAGCCACCAAAATTTAGAGATGCTGCACCACCATCATTCACAAAATAGTTATTACCAACTCCAAAGGAAAAGCTGGTGTTAATGTCTTTGGTATTGGAAAGGTTAACATCAATAATTTTGACATTAACTGCCACTTGCCGACGGCGTACATCGATTTGAGTAAGTTGAGCCATAGCCATCTCAACTAGTCTAGGAGATCCAATTAAAGTTAGGGAATTTGTGCGTTCGTCTCCAAGTGCTTGCAAACCTCTAAGTAAGGGTTTAGAATCTTGAAAATTAATGCGTTGGTTTTCAACTCTTGTTTCTGTAGTTGTCTGAGTTTGAGTAATCGGAGCAGCTCCAGCAGCTACAGGAACAGCACTGACATTAGTAACTTGGCGTTCGCGGCTCACAGCGCTTTCTGCACCCAAGGAGACCAAAAAGTTAAGAGCAGTCCCTACTGTTACTTGATTCAGTCGCAAGTTCCGCATCACGACATCACGGGTGGAATTGGGTAGTCTCGGTCCTACAAAAACCGTGCGTCCACCACGGTTAGCTTCCAAACCACTCAGGCGCAAGACATAGTTGAACACATCTTGTACAGGTTCGTTTTCTATATCTAAAGAAATTGTCTGTCCAGTAGCTTGTCCTTCCTGTCCTGCTGCTTGTGTTTCCGTATAAGCCAAATTCAACCCAGCAGCGCGAGCAAGCAATGATAAAACTTCTCTGATTGGTGCATCTCGCAGCACAAGCCGGGGTACACGTTCTTGAGTTCCTAAATCAACACTACTCGGAGAAGCATCGATATTGGAAATGGCTATATCTCCCACTGGTGGTGCAACGGCTCTAGGTAAGAAAGGTGGTGCTGCGGTTTGCGCTTGTCCTGGTCCAGCCGTTTGAGCTGGTGTACCATCAATACTGACTTGGGGATTGGGGACAACCGGTGGAACTGATGAACTGGGGTTAGGAGTAGGTGCTTGAGGAGGTGTTGGTGCTGATGCTGTGGTTCCTGTACTCGGAATCAAGCCAAGAGTAATGTCGTTTGTTCCCCGCACCAAAGGCTGAGTATTAGGAGCGCTGTCAGTACCAATTACTAATACTCTGATACTATTAGTATCTAGTTGAGTTACTTGAATGGAAGCGATTCCTGGAATGGGGTTCTCTTTGCGGAAACTATTACCTTGGGGTAGACGTAGTTGAGTATTTATAATATCTGCAACTAAAGTTTTACCTTTGTGTGTCGTAAAAATTTGCGGACTAGAACCAGCAGAAGTTTTTAAAACAACATTCACTCCGCTATTAAGTGTTTTTAGCTGCACATCCGTAATTTGCATAACCTGTGCTTTTACTGGTTGAGCAACTAAAAACACTATTGTAGTAGCACCTAATATTAAATCTAAACCTTTACCGTGAAGCTG
Organism: Nostochopsis sp.; assembly: GCA_051172755.1. Taxonomy (GTDB): domain Bacteria; phylum Cyanobacteriota; class Cyanobacteriia; order Cyanobacteriales; family Nostocaceae; genus Pelatocladus. The sequence goes on from JBMNDX010000005.1 coordinate 179,913, forward strand.
TCTCACAGTTCATTCCTCACATTTGACCAAATTTATTGACTATTTTTGCAACCAATTTCTTGGTACTTATACGTAAGTGCGATCGCTGTTAATTGTGTGTATAGTTTGTATATTTCCCAAAACTTCTATCGAAATAACACAGAGTCATTAAATTAATCTCACAGGAGTGAGAGACCTGACTTTTCCCGTTAAGTCTCTCTCGCAAGCTGCCAACCCAACTAACTGTTAACGGATTTGTGCTATTAGCCTGAGAATTTATTCTCTGGCGAGATACCGGGTAGTGTTATTCTTTTATGAACCGCAGAGACGCAGAGAACACAGAGAAAAGAGATTTAGGAGAGGATTATGCGTTTGATGCCATCTTTCAGAAGAGGAACGTTAAAGTTGATGAGAAGACCGAGAGGGTTTTTGGTCATTTTTAAGTAAGACATAATTTGTGCTTCATGAATGGGGGCTAACCTTTCCACAGCTTTCAGTTCAACGATGAGGCGATCGCCAACGAGAAAATCTAATTCGCCCTCACCAACTTGATGGTTTTTATACTTGACAGCAACAGGGTGCTTAAACTTGTGAGGTATCCCCCGCATCTGAAACTCAAACCTTAAAGCTTGGTGATACACCGACTCCAAAAACCCCGGTCCCAATAATCGATGCACCTCAATCGCTGCACCAATTACCATTCCCGTCAGCTGACTCATCTCCTCTCCTAACTCTCTTTTCTCTGCGCCCTCTGCGCCTCTGTGGTTCATTTCCATAAAACACCCTCCAACCCTGTGGCAAAATTTATTAAAGTCCTTCCGCACTTAGTTTTCCCAGCATGACCGCAACAATGACTAATCTCCCTGATCGATACGATCCCTTTACTACTGAAGCCAAGTGGCAAAAATTTTGGGAAGAAAACCAAACCTACAAAGCTGACCCCCAAGCCGGTGGTGAACCTTACTGCATCGTCATTCCACCACCCAATGTCACCGGTAGCTTGCACATGGGTCACGCTTTTGACAACAGTTTAATTGATACCCTCGTGCGCTATCACCGCATGAAGGGAGATAATGCTCTTTATCTGCCCGGAACTGACCACGCTAGCATCGCTGTCCATACGATACTGGAAAAGCAACTCAAATCAGAGGGCAAAACTCGCTATGAATTAGGACGCGATCAGTTTCTCGAACGGGCTTTCCAGTGGAAGGCAGAATCTGGGGGAACAATTGTTAATCAACTGCGGCGTTTGGGTGTGTCGGTAGATTGGTCGCGCGAACGTTTTACCCTGGATGCAGGTTTAACCAAAGCTGTTTTGGAAGCTTTTAATCGCCTTTATGAAGAAGGGCTGATTTATCGTGGTAAATATTTAGTTAACTGGTGTCCAGAGTCACAATCAGCTGTTTCTGATTTGGAAGTGGATGCTAAAGAAGTTGATGGTCATCTTTGGCACTTCCGTTATCTGTTGACCGATGGCTCTGGTTATGTAGAGGTGGCGACGACTCGACCAGAAACCATGCTGGGTGATACGGCGGTGGCGGTAAATCCCCATGATGAACGTTATCAGCATTTGATTGGGAAAACTCTGACGCTACCGATTATGAATCGGGAAATTCCGATTATTGGCGATGAGTTGGTTGACCCCAGTTTCGGAACTGGTTGTGTGAAAGTGACCCCAGCCCATGATCTGAATGATTTTGAAATGGGCAAACGTCACAATCTGCCGTTTATCAATATTATGAATAAGGACGGCTCTCTCAATGAGAATGCCGGTGAATTCCAAGGACAAGACCGCTTTGTTGCCAGAAAGAATGTAGTTGCTCGTTTAGAAGCAGACGGTGTTCTGGTAAAAGTAGAAGATTATAAGCACTCGGTTCCTTATAGTGAGCGTGGTAAAGTTCCGGTAGAACCGTTGCTTTCAACGCAGTGGTTTGTCACAATCCGCCCGATGGCAGATCAGGCGCTGGAATTCCTCGACGAGAAAAATTCGCCCCGGTTTGTGCCTCAACGCTGGCATAAGGTCTATCGTGATTGGTTGGTGAAGCTGAAGGATTGGTGTATTTCTCGGCAATTGTGGTGGGGACACCAAATCCCGGCTTGGTACGCTGTCAGTGAAACAGGTGATGAAATTACGGAGAATACGCCGTTTGTTGTGGCACGTAATGAGGCAGAAGCACGAGAAAAATTGACTGCACAATTTGGTGAACATGTCAAGATAGAACAAGAGCCAGATGTGCTGGATACTTGGTTTTCTTCTGGGTTGTGGCCGTTTTCGACTTTGGGCTGGCCGGAACAAACTCCGGATTTAGCAACTTTTTACCCGAATAGTACTTTGGTTACTGGTTTTGACATTATCTTTTTCTGGGTTGCGAGAATGACGATGATGGCGGGACATTTTACAGGACAAATGCCGTTTAAAGATGTTTACATCCACGGATTGGTGTTGGATGAAAATGGTCAAAAGCAATCCAAGAGTAAGGGTAATGGTATTGATCCGTTATTGTTAATTGATAAGTACGGCACAGATGCTCTGCGCTATACGATGATCAGGGAAGTCGCTGGCGCGGGTCAAGATATCCGTATGGATTACAATCGTAAAACCGAGGAGTCGCCGTCGGTGGAGGCGTCCCGCAATTTTGCTAATAAGCTGTGGAATGCGGCGCGGTTTGTGATGATGAATTTGGATGGACAGACGCCGCAGCAATTAGGAGAACCAACCGCTACAGAGTTGAGCGATCGCTGGATTCTTTCGCGCTATTACGGTGTTGTCCAGCAAACTCGCAATTATATGGATAATTACGGTTTGGGTGAAGCTGCTAAGGGTTTGTATGATTTCATCTGGGGTGATTTTTGTGACTGGTATATTGAACTAGTCAAATCTCGCCTGCAAAAGGATGCTGATCCAGGATCGCGACGGGTAGCACAACAAACTTTAGCCTATGTGCTGGAAGGGGTTTTGAAGCTACTTAATCCTTTTATGCCTCACATTACTGAGGAAATTTGGCACACTCTCACCCAACAAGGAGAAGATACTCAACAAAGTTTATCTTTGCAACGGTATCCAGAAGCACAGACAAGTTTAATAGATGCTGGGCTAGAAGAACAGTTTGAACTATTGATTGGTACAATCCGTACTATTCGCAACTTACGCGCCGAAGCGGATGTGAAACCAGGGGTGAAAGTCAATGTAAATTTGCAAAGCGACAACGCGCAAGAAAGGCAAATTCTGACCACCGGAGAATCTTATATTAAAGATTTGGCGAAGGTAGAGAATTTAACGATCGCTGTTGGTGAGAATAAACAACAGGAAGAAAAACCCCGGATTGCTTGGAAGACTATCGCTTTAGTTCTCGCAGCAATTTACTTTTTCCGAATTGGTCTAGCGATCGCCAATGCGATTGATGATATTGCGTTGCTGGGAGATTTATTTGAACTTGTAGGTTTTGGTTACGTTGCGTGGTTTGTTACCCGGTATTTACTATCTGCTGAGGCTAGACAAATATTCTGGCAACAGTTCCAATCATCTGATCAAAAGAGCTTAACACAATCAGAACAACCACAACTGTCCCAAGAACAAGCGATCGCAGGCTTAGTTGATACCGTGCAAGTCATACTCCCTCTTGCAGGTGTCGTAGACATTCAAGCTTATACCGCTAAACTGCAAAAACGCCTTAGCAAACTGGAAGCCGATATTAAATCACTGACTACTAGGTTAAGTAATCCTAAATTTGTTGAGCAAGCTCCAGCAAATGTGGTTGAGGAAACACGAGACACTTTAGCAGAAGCTCAAAAGCAAGCCGAAATTTTGTGCGATCGCTTGCGTCAGCTAGCATAACTATCAAGAATTATGAATGATGAATTAGAAATTATGAAATCTTTGATCATTCATAATTCATAATTTATATTTTTTTCACATTTATGCTATATCTAGCTCAAGTACACAGAAATGAATTTTTAGACCAACTCCAGTTACATTTATTAGCACGTCAAGAAGCTAATAATATATGGGTAAGAATCCCAGAAGAAGCTTTTATTCTCTTAGGAAAAGGCAAGACTATGACAGAAAAATTGCTTGTTTTAGTCGAGCTTTCCCCGACAGGTGATATAGAAAAAATAGAAGAAGCTACTAACTGGGTGCTGGATTTGATCGGTACTTACCTAACTACAGGTATTACTCCAGATTTTTTGCGCCAAGAAGCAGAAAGAGCGGAACAGTGGCGACAAAGCTTGACTTTGCAAAACCAAGATTTAGCACGTCGTACCCTAGAATTAGAAGCACGTCGAGAACAAATTCAAGCCCTTGAAGAAAGTCTCAAACGGGAGAAAAACTTGGTTAATAAAGCTGAGACTTCTGGGGAATAGGGATTGGGGAGCGGGGACTAGGAGGAAAACACAAAGCCAATCATTGACCATTGACTATATATTAATAAACTAACTTTAAGCTGACCATCATTAATATAGAGTAAATAATAAATCGAAGTGGCTTTTGGGGCGCGATTTTACATATTTTAGCGCCTACTAGAACTCCTGGAATTGAGCCTAGCCATATTGGTAATACCAGGTTCCAATCTACTGTCCCTAATGTTAAATGTCCAAGAGAAGTAAATAACAACAAAATAGCAGCTTGGGAGATATCTGTACCAACCAACTTCCGTGGATCAAGACGAAAAAATGCAATCAATACCAATGCAAACATTGAACCAGAAGAGACACTGGTTAAACCAACAATACAGCCTAAAATAGCGCCAGTAGTTATTGTTTGTAAGCGTCCTATTTTAGTTTTTAAATCATATTTTGGAAGTTCTGGTAGTTGCAATTTTGGAAAGAAGGTCAACAGCAACATTTGTATTAATGCCAAAATTGTAATCGACATAATGGCAATACCTAACAAATGAAGCATGATACTGTCCAGGTGAGTTTTTCCAGTCTGTCTGAGTAGGTGCAAGATTCCTACCCCAAGCAGTGAACCAGGAACACTCCCCAAGGCTAACCACTTTACTACTTCCCAATCAAGGGTTTGCTGTTGATAGTGCTTGATGCTAGCAACAATTTTCATCAGTGTTGCAGCGACTATATCAGAACTTACCGCTATTACAGGTGGAACTTGAAAAACAAAAATTAACATCGGGGTGATCAGAGCAGCACCACCGACTCCTGTTAGACCAACAATGATACCAACTATAAAGCTGAATAGAGGTAATAGTAAAAAATCCATACTCTTGATTTGAATAGGTATTAGGTCTGTATTCGACTCAACTGCAAACCGCTATAGAGTTTTTAAAATACATAAAACCTATCAATTTAATGTATTTTAAGACAAAGAAAAAGAAAAGTCTAGAGTAAGAGTACGTAGTTATATATAATATCTGTATTGATTAATACTATAAAAAAAACCGATTTATTCTGCAACGGGGTTTAGGTCATTGGTGACATTTTAAGGTTATGGCTAGTTCATTAACAAGCATTTATACTTAAGCATTGGTGGAGATCGGGTTATGAAACACAATTTTTAGGCAGGCGAGCCTCCTTCGGAGGAGCTTCGCTAACGCGTAATATTTAAACGCATGATTCTTTCTTGCTCTGAAAATGCCGTATAAAGCTAAATTTAATACCTCATACTGAACCAAGTTTTAAGGATAATTATGAATTGACAAAATTAATCCCATCTTAAATTGTCATAAATGGGTTTAGGTTAGAGTTTGTGTATCAGTATTTAATAGGACTTACGCAATAACTCTCCCAAACTCTTATTTATTCGTGTCTACTGGTCTATCAAGCTAGTTTTGAGGGTTTCTAGTCAAGACCAAGCGTGCTGAGAAAATAAGGACTATACCCGCAGCGTTCTCGTAGGGTAGTCCTTGCTACGAGCTTTATTATTCCTCAATTCAAATTTGATGACCTACTACGTTCTTTCATGATTTTGCGTAAGTCCTATTTAAATCAAACTACATTAACTCCAGCACAATATTGTATTTAATATGTCAGAACTAGAAAAAGTAAAAAATCAAAATCAAAATCAACTGACAGAAAAATCCCAGAAAAAGACACCTATAGAGTTTTTGCAACAACTGTTAATTACTCATTGGCGTTCTCTGTTGTTGCTATTGTTAGGAATATACCTACCACTACAAGTATTTGGACTGCTGGCGTTGGAGGTGCGTCACAATGAAGGTGGGTTTCCCTGGGATTTACGTATTCTAGTGACAATTCACTCCCTAGCACAGCCACAATTAGACGCAATTGCAGCCATTTTGACTAGATTCGGTTCATTTAGAACTGTATTACCGATTTTGAGCGTTATGACTCTAATTTTATTAGTGCAACGTCGTTGGCGATCGCTCAGTTATTTGCTGATTACCGCTATCGGTAGCACTACCATCAACCGTACAGCTAAGGAATTTTGGCACAGAGTCCGTCCTCATCTGTGGGATTCAGTCCCACCAGAGTTTGACTATTCATTTCCCAGTGGTCACGCGATGACAAGCATGACATTTGTTGCTATTTTGGTCGTTTTGACTTGGGGTAGTATTTGGTGTTGGTTGACTCTAACTTTAGGTAGCTTGTATCTATTGACTATAGGCTGGACAAGGCTTTATCTAGGGGTTCATTTTCCGAGTGATATTCTTGCAGGTTGGATGGTGGCGATCGCTTGGGCAATTGGTGTTAGTTTTATTATTAAACCTTATTCACAATCAGCAAATATTGTTAGCGAAAAGCCAGAGACTGAGGTCACATTACTTCCGCAAGAAGAGTCAACACTCAACACTCAATAGTCAATAGTCAATAGTCAATAGTCAATAAGTAAGTCGGTGCAAATAATGTTAAGAGTTCTCCATCTTCACGAGTAAGTTCATAAATCAAAATGGATTTCTATCTATATATATTGCATTTGTAAATTTATAATTCTTAAACTTTGACCTAACATCAAGAGGATATATAATTTGAATATTTTAGAATTTTCCTTGTTAGTTTGGCTGGGATCTTTTACTGCTGGTTTTGTTGGTTCGCTGACAGGATTAGGAGGTGGAGTTGTCATCGTTCCCTTATTAACTTCTGTCTTTAGTGTTGATATTCGCTATGCAGTGGGAGCTTCACTAGTTTCTGTAATTGCTACAAGTGCTGGTGCAGCCTCTACATATATTAAAAAAGGCTTGACAAATTTACGCTTGGGAATGTTTTTAGAAGTTGCCACAACTATTGGTGCTATTGTTGGAGCCTTAATTGCAACGTTTGTTTCTGTGAAAGCACTAGCTATTGTTTTGGCAATTGTTTTACTTTACTCTGCTTACCTTTCAGGGCAACCGAAGTTAGAAAATGTAGAAGATGAAACAAGCGATCGCCTAGCCAATTATCTCCAACTTAATAGCAATTATCCTACACCTGAAGGCACAATATATTATCAAGTGCATTCAGTACCCGCAGGGTTTTGCGTTATGTTGGTTGCTGGTGTAATTTCTGGACTACTAGGTATTGGTTCGGGAGCATTTAAAGTACTAGCAATGGATCAGGTAATGCGTGTCCCATTTAAAGTTTCCACTACTACTAGCAATTTTATGATTGGTGTTACCGCCGCCGCATCAGCAGGTGTATATCTTGCGCGTGGGTACATCGATCCAGGCTTATCTATGCCGGTGATGTTAGGTATCTTACCTGGTGCTTTCTTAGGAGCAAGAGTCCTCATCGGTGCAAAAACGCAGATATTAAGAATTGTCTTCAGTTTAGTCTTAGTACTAATGGCTGTAAAGATGGTTTATCAAAATATTTTTGGAGGGATTTAAAAATATTCAAAATTCTGATTTTTTATAAACAGTGCTAGTAGAAATTAGGTAAACTGCACATCTATCAAATTTCAGTAATAGCTTAGTTATGTTTAAATTCAATACCAGTCAGTGGTCAGCATCAACACACGCAGATAAAGAAATCATCCCTCTACCGTTGCACTCAGATGAAACAAAGATAGAAGATAAAACTCACCTCATACCAACATCAAGTGAGTTACTCCTAGAAAAATTACTCAGCAATCTACTCAAATACGGTGTTGTGTTTGCTAGTACTGTTGTGTTATTTGGTGGCATATTGTATCTGATTCGCCACGGATCTGAACCCGTAAATTATCATATTTTTCACAGCGAACCATTAGAGTTTCGATCCATCGTGGGTATAATCACAACTATTTTATCTGGTAGTCACCGTGGCATTATTCAACTAGGACTATTGCTATTGGTAGCCACACCTATTTTACGAGTAGTGGTTTCTGTGCTATTTTTTGTCAAACAAAGAAACTGGATATATGTGACGATTACCACTTTAGTACTAACTGCTCTGGTTTACAGCTTCGTAGGAGCTTAATAGATAGAAATGAGGATTAAATTATCTGAGTTTAGTATTAGATTACACTTTATTTCTAGATATTTTTTAGACCTTGAACCAGAACTTGAATTTACACCAAAGTGCAGTGTTGGAGCTAGATTTTTTTATTTTAAATTTTGGTATTTTGGCAAAGCGCGATCGCTACAATTCAAGTCCCAAAATTTGGATTTTAATGCATAAATTTTTTGTTCAATTCCAGTTGATACCTGAAATACCGTAAAAACTGTGGTAGTACATATGCTCACCTTGAAAGGGCTAGTCTTAGATATTTTTTAGACCTTGAACCGGAACTTGAATAAAATTATTTAACTACTCGGAGCCAGTGTCAGGTAAAATATTGCTTAAGCAGTAAATCTAAACTAGATAAAAATAGTATAAAAATACTCTTTGATTTATATACTTATACCAATTTAATGTGAAGCTGCATATTATTTTAACCCCTCCCAACCTCCCACCCCCCTTTCATCCCCCCTTGCCAAGGGGGGACAGAGGGGGGTTGCCGCAGGCGGTGGGGTTATTTATATGCATCTTCATAAAGAATTGGTATTAAACACCAAAACTTAATAAAAAGACTAGTTTTTTACTATAGAAATTCACTTAAAGCCTTGATATTACCAGGTTCATGCTCATAGTTCAGAAATACGGTGGTACATCTGTCGGTTCCGTTGAACGCGTTGTCTGTGTCGCGCAACGCGTTTCTCAAGCCGCAAAAGCAGGAAATTCCATAGTGGTGGTGGTTTCTGCAATGGGCAAAACAACTGATGGACTTGTGAAATTAGCTGCGGAAATCTCTAAAAATCCTTGCCGTCGAGAAATGGATATGTTGCTTTCTACGGGTGAGCAGGTATCTATTGCGCTTGTGAGTATGGCGTTGCAAGAGTTAGGACAACCAGCAATTTCTTTGACTGGCGCTCAGGTAGGAATTGTCACTGAAGCTGAACATACCCGCGCTCGAATTTTACATATTCAAACAGAACGGATTAAAAAGCACCTGCAAGAAGGTAAAGTTGTTGTCGTTGCGGGATTTCAAGGTATTAGCAGTACCAATGCATTGGAAATCACTACCTTGGGGCGAGGCGGTTCGGATACTTCTGCTGTGGCGATCGCTGTTGCTTTACAAGCAGATTTTTGTGAAATTTATACCGACGTACCAGGGATTCTCACTACAGATCCCCGTCTAGTTCCAGAAGCGCAGTTAATGAGTGAAATCACCTGCGATGAAATGCTAGAACTCGCCAGTCTGGGGGCAAAAGTCTTGCATCCTCGATCTGTAGAAATTGCCCGTAACTACGGAATGCCCTTGGTGGTACGCTCTAGCTGGACAGATGATCCTGGTACCTGGGTGACTTCATCCCAAATCAAGGAGCGATCGCTGATCAATTTAGAAATTGCACGTTCGGTAGATAGTATTAAATATGATACTAGCCAAGCGAAGGTAGCCTTGTTACGTGTTCCAGATAGACCAGGTGTAGCAGCAAGCCTATTTGGCGAGATTGCTCGTCAGGATGTAGATGTAGATTTGATTATTCAATCAATTCATGAAGGTAATACAAACGACATTGCCTTTACCGTAATGACACCAATTTTACCAAAAGCCGAAGCCGTAGCAGCTGCCATTGCTCCTGTTCTGGGTAGTCACAAGAGTAACCAAGCTGAAGAAGCCGAAGTCATGGTGCAGCAAAATATTGCTAAAGTCAGTATCGCTGGTGCAGGGATGATCGGTCATCCCGGAGTCGCCGCCAAGATGTTCGCCACCCTAGCAACAGCAGGCGTAAACATCCAAATGATTTCTACCAGTGAAATTAAAGTCAGTTGTGTAATTGCTTCCCAAGAATGCGATCGCGCCGTCGCCGCTCTGCGCCAAGCATTTGAAATTGAAGGAGAGGACAAGGAAGACAAGGAAGACAAGGGAGCATTTTCTACTTTGTCTTCCCCTACTTCCCCTGTACGCGGTGTCGCCCTCGATATGAACCAAGCACGTCTAGCCATTCGCCAAGTTCAAGATCGGCCAGGAACGGCGGGAAAACTGTTTGGACTTTTAGCAGATCACAATATCAGCGTAGATATGATCATTCAGTCCCAACGTTGTCATATAGTCAATGGTGTGCCAATGCGCGATATTGCTTTCACTGTGGCACGGATGGATGCAGAAGCAGCACAAAAAATGTTGCAAGCAAAAGCAGCAGAATATGGTTGGGGTGAAGTAGCCTTAGATCAGGCGATCGCTAAAGTCAGTATCGTTGGTGCTGGCATGGTAGGACAACCAGGCGTTGCTGCGAAAATGTTTGAAGCCCTAGCCCAGCATCATATAAACATTCAGATGATTGCTACCTCAGAAATCAAAATTAGTTGTGTAGTAGCCCAAGAAGAAGGTGTAAAAGCACTGCAAGTTATTCACGCAGCATTTGGACTAGCAGGTAGCGAGAAGTTTATAGTTCCTGCGTAGCGTCTTTGTTAGGAAAATCCCCATTACCCCTTATCCCCAAAGGTGGCCCCACCTTCCCCAATCCCCGATCCTCTGATATGCAAATTACCCAGTGTGTTCATACAGCCATTATTGTAACTGACCTACAACGCTCCGAACGTTTTTATGGCACTGTGTTGGGATTATCCAAAGTAGAACGTCCGAGCAAATTTCCTGGTAGTTGGTATCAAGTTGGCGAGTATCAAATTCATCTGATTGCAGCAGCTAGCGTTAAAGGTGAACTCAAAAATGAAAAATGGGGACGCAATCCCCACATTGCTTTTTTAGTTTCCGACTTAGATGCCGCTAAACAGCAGCTATTAAATTATAACTGTCTAATACAACCCAGCGCTTCCGGCCGCCCTGCTGTTTTTACCCAAGATCCGGATGGAAATGTGATTGAGTTGAGTCAACAGTGAAGAGTGGGGAGAGTGAGAAGTGTCGGAAGTGTCGGAAGTGTCGGAAGTGTCGGAAGTGTCGGAAGTGTGCGGAGTAGTAGACAATCAACAACCACCAACCAACAACCACCAACCACCAACCAACAACCACCAACCAACCAACAACCACCAACCAACAACCACCAACCACCAACCACTAACCACTAACCACTAACCACCAACCAACAAACTCCTATTCTGATGAAAATTCTTGCTTACACCTACAGCGATCCTTTGCTAGAAAATGCTGCTGATCCTCAGATTTGGGGATGGGATGTGAATAGGGTGTACCAAGATTTAGGACAGCGCACGGAGTTACAAAAATTACTGATTGACTGCCAAACTGATCCACCTGATTATCTCATCGTTCATCGTTTAGAAGAATTGGGAGATAACGTTGAACAAGTGAGCGATCGCCTTTCCCACATCGAAGCAATGGGGATAACGCTGGTTGCAGTTGAGCAAGGTTACAATTCTGCGGATAAATCTCCTAATCTTCATAGTGAATTGTTGCAATTACTACACCAAATTCAACGACAGCAACACAGCCGTCGTATCCGCCAAGGTCATGCTCGCAATCGTTTAGACGCTGCCCCCCCTCCGGGAAAAGCACCCTATGGCTATCGCAGAGGTAAAGATAAGTACATTATTGACCGCAGTACTTCTCCTGTAGTTAAAGATTTTTTTGAACGCTTTCTACTCTATGGTTCCCTGCGGGGAGCAGTGCGTTACCTGGCGAAAAAATATGGTAAGAAAATTTCTGTCACTACAGGGCGTCGTTGGTTGACTAATCCAGTTTATCGTGGTAGTACTGCTTATCAAAATGGAGAAATTCTTGCTCATACTCACGCCGCCATCCTTTCTCAGGAAGAAGCAGCGCAGATTGACAGGCTTTTACGCCGTAACAGTCGTTTAGCATCACGAACTGCAAGTGCGCCACGTTCTCTGGCGGGGTTGGTTGTCTGTGGTGAATGTCAATCACATATGGGTGTTTCTCGCGTTACTATTCGCAACCAAGATAAAGAGTATCTTTATTTACGTCCAATTAGCTGTATAAAAAAACCTAAATGTCGGGCTATTCCTTACCAAGAAGTATTAGATCATACGATTCAAACTGTTTGTCGTGACTTACCTGTGGCGGTGGACAAGATGAATTCTCCTCAATTAGATGCAGTTAAGAATAGCTTAGGGGATGCGATCGCTCGTCAGCAAGAAATACTCGCACAATTACCTGCTTTAGTCGAAACTGGAGTACTAGATCCAGAAACAGCCAAATTAAGAGCTTACAAACTCCGCACAGGAATATCTACCCTGCAAACAAAGTTAGCAACTTTACCACCCGTGAACTTACGTTCTGTTGCTGTTGCGGTTTCTATCCCTGAATTTTGGTTGGATTTATCAGAATCAGAACGGCGATTTTATTTTCGCGAATTCATTCGTCAAGTAGAAATTTTTCGTCAAAATCAACACTGGGAATTACGAGTCATTTTTATTTTTTGAGTATTTATTCTTACTAAGTTAATTTAGCATAATTTACGCAAAGAACATCACAACAAACACTCAAGAAAGAGTGGAATACACTGTATCCAGCCGAATATTTTATGATTTTTTAACTTTTTCTGTATGTACTCAAATATCAAAATTTAATTCAGAGAATTTATAAAAAAAATACATAATTAAAGTTGATAGTTGTATAATAACTTGCTAAGGGGAATCGAATGCCCCTTGTTTTTCACCCGCAAGCTAGTTATCAGGGTAGCCAAACATTCACCAGGGTATCTACCTTTTTTACATGCACCTACCATTTTGATTTGACTTAATTTTTAGCAGTATCTGACTGACTTATGATGTCAGTGTTGCCATGCTAACACTTGTCATTTTTTCATGTCAATCATTCATGTCAAAATGATAAGAAATCATGTCAAACAATTTAGATATCATGAGAGACAATAGAAGACAAACATGATATCAAGCAGTCTACAAAATGACCGACAGAAGGCGTTGTGATGATTACAAACAGGTCAGCGGTTATGTACCGGTAGAGTTGGCGCGCGAATTCAAAAGCATTTGCGCTCGTGAGGGTCTTTCTCAAAGCGATGCTTTAGAAGAGATTCTCCGTGAGTGGCTAGGCAAAAAAACGTCTTCCAACTCTTCAAACTCCGAACAAGCAAACCGCCTGATCACAATTGCTGGTGTAGTTCGAGCCAATATGGCAAAACTTAAGCGCTGTGGAGTCAAAAACTTACAAGCGCTTGCTAAAGGGGAAGTACTACCTACACCAGGGGACTTCGCCATCATCATGTCTAGTTTGGCTATTCCTGAAGAAGAACAAAAAATGATTTGGCAAAGAACTTTTAGTTCCCTACATAATGATTTTGGTGATGTGAATGAGTGCGAGCGTTCTGAAAGTCCTAAACCAACCGGGCTGGAATTATAAATTGTCCTATGATGGGGTTTCTATCCTTGCCCCAACCAAGAAAGATGCTACCCACCTTGCCCAATCCTACGGATATGCTTTGAGCGAAACCGCAGTAAAAATCAATGGCAAGGTGCGGATCGCTTGGAGACACTGCAAGCGGCCAATTGAGTTTTACAGTTGGATGACAACTCAGCAGTTACCTACACCCGCCGAAACTGCTGAACGAATTTTACCTCTGGGGGGTGAAGTCTTTTGCAGTCAGCTGCACTTACCTGTAGAGTTGTTAAAACGCATGGTTACTGTTGCTGAAAGTGAACTTCCGATTAGTATTGTCAGACAAGATAACCAAAAACAAATAATTGTTAACCAACTAATGTCTGACATGTTAGAAACTCCGCCAGAGGTTGCTACTCAACGAGTAATGAATCGGTTTTGGCTACCAGAAGATTTGGCAGAACTAGAACGACGTCTAAGTCAAGAGGGTCGATTCACTATGACTTACTCTGCTGGACTAAATGAGGAAACTTGGGCAATCCTCACAACCCAATTTGAGAGTTTTGAGGTTGATGGGATCTGGTACAGACAGGGAACTTCCTTAGCAACTCCCTTGGTTGTACCGACCCCTCCAGAAGCTCTTGCTCCGATTTAAGTAAATAGTTTAACTACTTCAAGATATGAAAAATCATCAGGTGTGTAAATTATTAATTCAGGGATGCACTACCTTAGTTGGGGATCGGGAATCGGGAATCGGGGATTGGAAATCGCAAACAACTAACAACTAACAACTAACAACTAACAACTAACAACTAAATAATTACGAAGTACCCTTTAATTCGGCTGTGCGTACTGATAATTGCTCTGTCTTATTTCGGCGTTGGACTTTCACCTGTAACACTTGGCCAATGCGAGTGTCTTCCACAAGATTTTGCAATTGTTCAGCATTAGTAATTGCTTGTCCATCGATTTGAGTGATGACATCTCCGCGTCGGATACCTGCTGTAGCAGCTGGAGAATTAGGTAAAATCCGCATGATCAAAACCCCATTAACTTCTGGAATCAGGAACTGAGAATTGGGGTCATTGTTGCTTTCTTTGGCTAGCTGGGGTGTTAAAGTTACCATTTGCACACCCAAGTAAGGATGAGCTACTTTACCATCGCGTTGCAGTTGATCTGTGATTTGTTTGGCTTTGTCAATGGGGATAGCAAAACCAATTCCCATTGCGTCAGCACGAATTGCTGTGTTAATACCGATGACTTCACCTCGGTCATTTAATAACGGTCCACCAGAGTTTCCAGGATTAATTGCAGCATCAGTTTGAATAAAGTCCAAGCGTTTGTCAGGGATACCAACTTGGGCGCTAGAACGTCTAAGAGTGCTGACAATTCCCAAGGTGACGGTGTTGTCAAATCCCAAGGGATTACCAACTGCGATCGCCCAGTCTCCTACTTGGACATTAGAAGAAGAACCTAAAGGTGCTACAGGCAAATCACCACCAGCACTAATCTTAACTATAGCCAAATCGGTAACTTCATCCACACCTTGAACTTTACCTTCTAATTTGCGTCCATCTTTGAGAGTGACTGTTACCTTATCAGCATTATCGACTACGTGAGCATTAGTCATAACAAAGCCACTTTTGTCAATAATGAAACCAGAACCCAAACCGCGTAATTGTTCCGAGGGTAACTGTTGGGGTAAGCTTTCACCAAAAAATCTCCGAAAGAATGGGTCATCATAAAATTCTGGGAGACTACGGGTAACTGTACGTTCAGTATCAATTCGCACTACAGCTACACCGACACGATTCACAGCCGCAGTCACAAAGCTTTTGTTAACAATAGCTGCTGTTGCTGGTGATTGCTTTTGAGCAAGAAGTTGTGGCGTATCATTTGTAACTGATTTAGATGCTGGATCAGCTTGGGAAGGTGACACTTGGAGAGTGCCAAAAGTTAATACAACTCCTAAAATTATGGCTAATACATGGGTTCCGAGTTGTCGAATAGATTTGGGTAGTTGGGAAAATCGCATAACCACAACCTTATTTTTCAGTCTAGCTAATTACGTAATCGTGACAGTTTCATCTAAAATAATTGTCGCAGATTTAATTATAATCCTTACGTATTGAGCAAGTTTTGCCAGATGTAAAGCCCCTAGTCAGAGATTCTCAAGAAACATTTTAGGCGATCGCTCAACAAAACCTATTAATTTGATTTTTGAACAAAATTAGGTATTGTAGGGTGCGTTAGCGAAGCCTAACGCACCCTACGTATATTTTCAAAATTCAAACCGTATTCCTATACATGGCTCTTAGCCTTAACTGAAACGCATTGGGGAATGATTTTTCTTTTATTCAATTGAGAAAGCCAGATCCCCGACTTTTTGAACAAGCCTGGGATCTTACCCCCACCTACCCTTTATCCCCAGGAGAGGACCCCATCTTCCTCTATCCCCCATTAGATAGACATCTGGTGAAAAAGACGACAAAAGCCTTGTGCAGTCAGGGTCGATATCTCATTTCTGGAGATGTCTATTACAAATCAGGAGGTAAAATTACATTATCAATTGCATGAATGACGCCGTTACTACCTTTAATATCTCCTTGAATTACTTTAGCGTCGTTGACCATTACATCTTTAGGGTTATTAACTTTAACGTTAATAGGGCCACCTTCAACGCTTTTGACTTCGCCAGACTTCAAATCGCCGGATAATACCTGACCAGGTACTACATGGTAAGTCAAAATTTTCACCAATACTTCTTTATTCTCTGGCTTCAACAATTCTTTTAGTGCATCTTGTGGCAATTTTGCAAAAGCAGCATCAGTAGGCGCGAAAACTGTGAAGGGTCCTTGACCTTGAAGAATGTCTACTAATCCAGCTGCTTTTAAAGCCTTGCTTAACACTGTAAATTGTTTATTTGATTCTGTCAGTGCCAATATAGTTTGGCTCCCCGTACCTGCTGCTGGTGGTGGAGGAGGTGTGGTTTCTGTTCCTGGTGTTGAAGGTGAAGTTTCAGGAGTGGTAGGTACAACTGGTGTCTGTTGACTCGGTGTACTACGGCGATTATATGGAGGTTCGTCGAAAATACTAGGATTAGGATTTAGTGACCCACTTCCACTGTTGTTCTGTGCTACTGTATTTTGAGTTGGGGTATTCCCCTTTGTTTGTTTTACAGACTTATCAAGTTTATAGCCAGGGTTTGCCAGAATACTTTGATCACGATTATAAGGTGCTTCTTGAAAAACACTAGGATGAGGATTTAATACCTCGTTTGCTCCTACAGGCAAACCAATGAGTAAACTGATACACGTTAGTCCTGCCATACCAGCCAATTTACTCAACAAATTGCTATTATTTACCTTCATAAATTTTGTTTGGCTTAATTTGACACATCACATAAAGACTTATAACATTTCGCTACACAAAAATCTAACTATATAAATAGGATTTTTGATCCTTTATTTGTAGATGTGTTATTAGAGATGAATCTTTTTGATTTGCGATCGCTCAGAATTATCAAAAACTTTTCAAGAAAAAGAAAATTGGGTTCTGGGAATAGAAAAATATCAATCAAGTAAATTAAAGATTAACCCTTGACCATTGACTAATGACTAATGACTATTGAAATCGAAATTTTAGGAAAATCTCAGTAAAATTAATTTTTGTAAAGTTAAAATTGTAAAGTAAGATAATGCACCAATTGCGGGTTTGGAAAAATGCTGGAATTGTACCAATTTGAACTATCACAATACTCAGAGAAAGTTCGGTTGATTCTCGATTATAAAGAGCTACAATATCGCAGAATAGAAGTTACACCGGGAATTGGACAAGTAGAGCTTTTTCGCCTAACTGGTCAACGCCAAGTACCAGTTCTCAAAGATGGTTCTAACTATATTGCTGATTCTACGGAGATAGCTAAGTATTTAGACTTGCATTATCCAGAACGGCCCATTATACCCCAAGATGACAAACAACGGGGTTTATGCCTAATGATGGAAGAGTGGGCGGATGAATCAATTGGTATAAAAGGACGCAAAGCTCTTTTTTATGCCATCAGTCAAGATCAAAATTTCCGCAAAGCTTTCCTACCGACTTCAGTTCCAGATGTGTTCAAAACTTTTGTTGGAGAAGTACCCAACGATTTACTCAAAGTTTTAGGTTTTGGAGTCGGTTACAGTCCAGAGATAGTCCAAAAAGCGATCACGGACTTGAAGCAAGATTTAGAAGCATTATGTCTACTTTTGGCAGATAGTCCATATCTATTGGGAGATCAACCTACTCTTGCTGACTTAGCAGTCGCTGGTTTGTCGATATTATTAAAATTTCCCGATGGCCCTTATTTGGATCTACCAGCATCCTTAAGAGGCAAAGGAGTACCTGGTTTAGCAGATAATCTAGCTTATGAACGATTCTTTGCTTGGCGCGATCGCCTTTATGCCGAATTTCGCAAACCACTGATAGATTTTACACCAAATACAGGTACAACTCCACCAACTTCGATTGAAATTGATTAGTCATTGGTCATTAGTCATTCATTTGTCATTGGTCAATGGTTTTTAACCACTAACCACTAATACCAATTCTTTATGAAGATGCATAAAAAGAACCCCACCGCCTGTGGCACCTCCCCGCGAGATCGGGGAGGTTGGGAGGGGTCAAAATAATGTGCAGCTTCATATGAAATTGGTATAACGACTAACAAATATCTACCAATCATCAACGATTTCAAATTGAACTCTCCTGGCTTTGAAAAACCAGGATTCCGACTGATAAGCTGAGACGCACTTAATTTTTCAAGCGGAAAATCTCACAGCAAGGCTTTCAGGCTCCAAAAAGTACAATTTAGATGCGCGACAGCTTATTGCTACGTGAGCTAAAGCTACACTACGCAATGTTTGTTCTGCCTTTTCAGGCTTTGACTGGCTCAAACAGTCCTACCCGCCTCGCTCCCGAAGGAATGTACGGCAAATGCGGGTCAATATCTAGCACACACGTTTTGTTTTTTGGAGTTTTTCATCCTGTGGTGTTAGACTAATCCCATAATGACAGATATATGGGATTATGCAAAGATACAACTTGAGATTGTCAGACAAAGAATATGAGAAACTAAAAATCAAATCCAGTGAAACAGAAAGGTCTATTAATGACTTAATCCGTGAGGCAATTCGAGAGTATCTGGTCATAGATACTCCGGGTTAAAACCCGTTGAGTCGCGTTTCATCCCCTCGCTAAAGCGTAGGGGTTCTCACGCTCCCACTATGTTTTGATAGAATAAAGCACTTGGCATTTCCTGTTATGAAAGTACAGGGATTCTTGCTTCAACGGGAGACCCAAAATGCTCCAAGGACGAATCCATACAGCAACACTTCAGATTACGAGATCTCGTATCTTTACTTAGCTTTCCTTTCCATAGGTCAGAACAAAAGACAAATGACAAATGACAGATGACTAAATATTATTCTGCCCACTGTTTTGCCCAAGCTAAGGTTTGATGTACTTGTTCGAGTGTTGAGGCTTCGCAATAGAGGCGTAAAACGGGTTCTGTACCACTAAAACGAATCATCAACCAACTATCATCAGCTAGGCGGAATTTATAACCGTCTATTGTTTGGCAATTTGTGACTACTTTTCCAGCGATTTCTGTTAGTGGTTCTGCTTGCAATTGTTGCAAAAGGCGACTCCGTACTTCCATACTTGCTAGGGGTAAGTCAATGCGATCGTATGCAGAATTAAAGCCTGTTTGTTGTTGCAATTGACAGTAATAATCACTTAAATCTAAGCCAGATTCGACGATCGCTTCAAGTACATACAATGCTGATAGCAGTGCATCGCGTTCGGGAATATGGCTACCGTAACCGATTCCTCCTGATTCTTCACCACCCAATAAAACTGGGGCTGCTAGCATTCTGTCTGCAATGTATTTGTAACCAACAGGTGTTTCAAATACTGATAGTTTGTGTAGTGCTGCTACACGAGGGATTAAGTCAGAACCGCTCACGGTTTTGACTATTTCTCCTGTAAAATTGCGCCGTAGGGTCAAGTGGTCAATTAAGATCGGGATGAGAATTTGCGAACTCAAAAAATTGCCTGCACCGTCTACAGCTGCGATGCGATCGCAGTCACCATCAAACACCAACGCCACTGTTAAACCTGTAGGGTTGTGTTCTCGGTGTGTTTTCATTACCCCGAACAAACGGGAAAGGTATTTAGGTAAAGGTTCTGGCGCTCCACCTTCAAAAGTCGGATCGCGATCGCTATTGATTTCCTTAACTCCATCGCCTATTAGTTTTGCTAGTCCACCAGCCGCAGCACCATGCATCACATCAGCGAATATAGTTAGCTTTCCAGAGGCTATGGCTTCACGAATTTTGCCTATATCAACTTTACTTTCTAGCTCTTGACAATAGCTTTCCCAGGGATTAAAACTATTAGCTTTACCTGGAGTAGACGCAACTGGTACTTCGTCTTCTAAAAGCGCTTCTATTTCTTGGGTTACTTCTGGCGGCACAGAACCACCGAAAGCACTTTTAACTTTTAATCCCAAATACTGCCCTGGATTGTGACTAGCAGTGATCACTAGCGCCCCCAAAGCATTGTGCTGCTTTGCAGCCCAGCTAAAAGCTGGCGTTGGTGCAAAGGTTTCGCTAAACAAAATATCAAACCCTGCTGCTGAGACAACATCAGCAACTTTTTGGGCGAAGTTTTCTGCCATAAAGCGGCGATCGTAACCGACTACAATTGTGCGATCGCCGACTTTTTTCCCGTAGGTATTGAATAGTACTTTTGCGGCAATTGGCGCAACTAGGGCTAGACGTTCAAAAGTGAAATCATCGCCAATCACGCCGCGCCAGCCATCGGTACCAAACTTAATTGATTTAGCTGCAACTGGCATTGAGGTATCCCAATTTTTATTTAGGAGGATTGTAGCATTTACACAAAAGACTCAGTAAAAGTGTTCCGCAAAACAACATTACTCTCAGCAAAAACTCATCAAAGAGAGTTTCAAATATATTAGGATCACAAAGCTGATTCTAGACCCTAACCACCCAACATAATGACTTATCTCGAAACCGCAGCACAATTTTACAGTCAAGTTGCCCAAACTCCAGAAGTAGGACTTTGTTGTGTGCAAAATACACCTCTACAACTACCTGGATTAAAAATTCCCCAACCAATGCAGGAAATGAATTATGGTTGTGGTACAACTGTTCATGCAACAGAACTGGCAAACCAACCTACTGTACTATATGTCGGTGTTGGTGGAGGCTTAGAAGCCTTACAATTTGCCTATTTTTCCCGGCGTTCAGGTGCTGTGATTGCTGTTGAGCCGGTTGCAGAGATGCGCCAAGCTACTACACGTAACCTGGAACTTGCTGCTACAGAAAACCCCTGGTTTGATCCTAGCTTCGTAGACATTCGTGCTGGGGATGCTTTTAACTTACCTGTTGATGATGCTTCTGTCGATGTTGTAGCCCAAAATTGCCTTTTTAATATTTTTGAGCCAGAAGATTTAACCCGTGCCTTGCAAGAAGCATATCGGGTATTAAAACCAGGTGGGCGTTTGCAGATGAGTGACCCGATTGCAACTTGTCCGATACCACTACATTTACAACAAAATGAGCGTTTACGGGCGATGTGCTTATCTGGCGCCCTCACTTATGCAGAATATATTGAACGCATCATCAATGCGGGCTTTGGTCAAGTAGAAATTCGCGCCCGCCGCCCTTATCGTTTGTTAGATTGTCAAACTTATAATTTGTCAGAACCATTACTTTTAGAAAGTCTTGATTCAGTATCTTTTAAAGTGCATATTCCAGAAGATGGGGCTTGTATTTTTACTGGCAAAACAGCAATTTATGCAGGTTCAGAATCATTTTTTGATGATGGTGCAGGTCATATTTTACAACGTGGTATTCCAGCAGTAGTATGTGATAAAACTGCCGCTAAACTTGCTGCTTCTATGCCAGACGAAATAGTTATTACTGATTCCACATGGCATTATGACGGTGGTGGTTGCTGTTAAAGAATAGGAATGTTCCAAAAAACGCCTGCGATTCAAATCGCAGTCTCATAGCATTGTCCCCAATCCATGTTCCCTATTTTAAAGATAGCTCTAATTATCTTCATAACAAATATTTAATTATGATTCAGACATCAGTAATACCTTTCAAACATAAACTTTTTTCACCTTTAACCAAGCAACAAATTACCGTTTTTCAAATTAACTTAGGAAAGCGCTGTAATTTGTCTTGTACCCATTGTCATGTAGAAGCAGGGCCAAAACGTACAGAAGAACTTTCTCCCGAAATCTGCCAACAATTGATTGACATTATTCGCAGATTTACCCAGATTAAAATTGTCGATTTAACAGGGGGTGCGCCAGAAATTAACTATGGATTTAAGCCATTAGTTGAAGCAGCAAAATTAGCAAACAAAGAGGTGATAGTTAGGTCTAATTTAACTATTTATTTTGAAGAGGGATTTGGTGATTTACCAGAATATTTTGCTCACAACCAAGTAAGAGTTGTTGCTTCTTTACCCTGCTATTTAGCAGATAATGTTGATAAAATGCGTGGGAATGGTGTGTATGATGGTTCTATTAAAGCGCTGCAATGGCTGAATGAACTTGGTTATGGTAAAAAAACAGATTTAATTTTAGATTTAGTGTATAATCCTCAACTAGCTTCTAACGAAAAATTTTCCTTAACCCCAGATCAAGTCAAGCTAGAAAAAGATTACAAAGTATTTTTACAAGAGCATTTTGGTATTATATTTAACAACCTCTTTACTATTACTAACCTACCAGTAGGCAGAACTAAACTACATTTAGAGCGCAATAAATTATACGCTCCTTATTTGCAGTTTTTAGAGTCAAATTTCAACCCCAACACTATAGAAAATTTGATGTGCCGTGATCAACTTTCTGTTGATTATCTCGGTAACATATATGATTGCGATTTTAACCAGATGATGAATTTACCTGCAAAAACTCGCGATGGCGAAAATCTGACAATTACCAAGTTGTTAGCGGCTGGTAGCTTAGATTTGATTGACGAGATCCAAACAGCTGCTTATTGCTATGGTTGCACTGCTGGGTGTGGTTCTAGCTGTGGCGGTGCTTTGGTGTAAACTTTAGAAGATAGGGTAACGAACTGTAACTAAATTCCTTACTAACCACTAACCACTAAACTAATCATAAAAATGTTGTTACAAAAACTGTTACGAGTGTGTTGGAATTGGTGAATCATCGTTATGATGGGATCTAGTTAAGCTCCTCACACCACATTAAAAGCCGTAAAACACTTGTTTTGCGGCTTTTTTTATGTGTATTTTTTACCGACCGATTCCAATATATTGGAAGCCAGCTCTCAGAATCATTTCAGGATCGAGGAAGTTACGACCATCAATCATAACGGGGTGGATCATCAATTTTGCCATCTGAGCATAGTCAAGATTTTTGAATTGTTGCCATTCAGTGACAATTATTAAAGCATCACAACCATCGGCTAATCTTTGTGGATCGGTTTCTACCAATACACCAGAAAGACCATCACGTAAACCAGATTGGGAAACAATGGGGTCATATGCTTTGACTTTGGCTCCCAATCGATTCAACTGCTCAATCAAGTTGAGTGCTGGGGCGTCACGCATGTCATCGGTATCAGGTTTAAAGGTCAGACCGAGTAGTCCGACTGTTTTACCTTTGAGAATTTTTAGGGCTTGCTGGAGTTTTTCAACAGCAATCAAACGCTGGCGTTCGTTGACACTGACTGCGGCTTTGAGTAGTTGGGCTTCGTAACCGTAGTCATCGGCGGTGTGAATCAGTGCTGAGACATCTTTCGGGAAGCAAGAACCACCCCAGCCAATACCAGCATTCAAGAATTTCTTTCCGATCCGAGAGTCTAAGCCAATACCTTTGGCTACTTGGGTGACATCAGCACCAACGCGATCGCAAATGTTTGCAACTTCGTTAATAAAACTAATCTTGGTTGCTAAGAAGGCGTTAGCAGCATATTTAATCATTTCTGCTGAACTCAAGTCTGTCACCAACACTGGTACTGGTGGTAAAGACTGATCTTCAGCATATTGACGCTCTACAATTGGAGTATACAATTCTTCCATCATCGCGATCGCTTTAGAGCTATTACTACCTAAAACAATGCGATCGGGGTTAAAGGTATCATAAACTGCTGAACCTTCTCGCAAAAACTCTGGGTTACTAACTACATCAAACTCGGCTGTAATTTCTGGTAATTGTTCATCTTCACGCCCTCCACCAGCAGGTACGAGTGTTTTTTGGCGTTCAGCAATACCATCCATAACTATCATCCGTACCCAGTCACCAGAACCAATCGGTACGGTAGATTTATTGACAATTACTTTATAGCCACCATCAAGGTGAGTACCAATACCACGAGCAACGGCTTCCACATAACGAGTATCACTTTCACCAGTCGGTAGAGGTGGTGTTCCGACAGCGATAAACAAAATTTCTCCGTGGCTAACTCCCGCACCAAGATCACTCGTGAACTGGATTTTGCCCTTTACAATGGCATTCTGCATAATTTCTGAAAGTCCAGGCTCGAAAATAGGCGATTGCCCAGACTTCATTAGCTTAACTTTTTCTTCGTTGTTATCTACGCAAATCACATCATGACCAATGTGAGCCAAGCAAGCGCCTGTAACTAAACCGACGTAACCAGTACCAATAACACAAACACGCATTTTGCTTAATTCCTCACTTTGTTAGGGGTTAAATTTTCAAAAAGAAGTTTTCTGCAAATTTGTCATTTATTCTTGGTCATGTGTTCAAAGCTAAGGACTGATGACCAATGACTATTGACCATTTTTTATACGTTCGCGGAAATCTTCTACAGTCAGTTTTAACCCTTCCTGTAAAGGAATGCTAGGTTCCCAATTTAACCAAGTCTTTGCTCGAGTAATATCCGGGCGACGGCGACGCGGATCATCAGCAGGTAGTGGCTCAAACTTAATCTGTGCATCGGGATTGACGATATTTTGTACAGCCTGAGCCAGTTCTAGGATTGTGTATTCGTCAGGATTTCCTAAATTAACTGGTCCAGTATACTCATTATTCATGAGTCGCATCAGTCCTTCTACTAGGTCTGATACGTAACAAAAACTACGTGTTTGTGAGCCTTCTCCATATACCGTTAATGGAACACCCCGTAATGCTTGAACTACAAAATTACTAACTACCCGACCATCGTTTTCTAACATGCGAGGGCCGTAGGTGTTAAAGATACGAGCAACTCTAATATCAACTTTGTTTTGTCTGTAATAGTCAAATGCTAGGGTTTCGGCGATACGTTTGCCTTCGTCATAGCATGAACGTAGTCCAATCGGATTCACACTACCCCTGTATTCTTCGTTTTGGGGATGAACTTCTGGATCGCCGTAAACTTCACTTGTGGAAGCTAACAAAAAGCGAGCTTTCACACGCTTTGCTAACCCCAACATGTTCAACGTACCCATGACGTTGGTTTTTACGGTTTTAACCGGATTGTACTGGTAATGTACTGGGGAAGCTGGACAAGCTAAATGGTAAATTTGATCTACCTCTAAGCGGATGGGTTCAGTGATATCATGGCGGATAAATTCAAAATAAGGATGAGTCATCCACTTAAGGATGTTGCGTTTATGACCTGTATAGAAGTTATCTAAGCAGATGACTTCCTGTCCATCAGCTATTAGTCGGTCGATTAGATGTGAGCCAATAAACCCAGCACCGCCCGTCACCAAAATTCTCATAGTCTTCCAGGTATTTACGATATTTCTAGTCGCGATCGCGCTTATGCTTAGAATACCCACAATGGGAATTCTAATACAGCACCAGCTGAGTCACATACATAGAAAAAATTTGATCAAAAAAATTTTTCCATGTATGTGAGTACTTAAATTTTAATTTAATTGCTAAACAATTCTTTAAGCAAAGGTATCAAATATCTTTATATGAATACCGAACAATCGGTGAGATTTTATGAAATCTTCAAGTAGATAAAGTTTGTAAACTGAAGTTCCTCCAAGCATCAGCGCTTTTTGCTTGGTTAGAGCGGTTTTCAAAAAGAGTACAAATTGTCAAAGTAGCCATCATCAACTGCGTACACCATAGTGAATAAAAATATGACTCTCCTTACACGCCTACACCCCTACACCCATTTTTCAAGTCAGCAAGCGCCATAAGTTTGAGGTGTTTTTCCCTGTTTTTTAGACATACCAATGAGGTAATAAAAGTTCTCTGTATAGATTTTGATATGCATTTTGAATAAAGCCCTTCATTTTACCACAAAATAATTTTGCAAAAGGTCTATAGCGCACAAAAAAATGCACACAATTAACATTATTTATTGTTTATCTGTGTGCATCTAGAGTGGTATTTTTTAATTACAATGGACGATAGACGCGATAGTTAATATTAGGAAATATATTATCCATAAACTCGACTTTTTCTAACCAACCGCTATCGATTTTGCCGATATTGATATCTTCATAGAGTTTGTTAAAGCGCATGAGATGCGATCGCGTCCTTCTCACAGCATAAGGAACCATTGTTCCTGTCCGCATAATAAATGCCCAGTCGGAAGATTGTGCTAAAAGCAACTCTCTTGCTGCTTGGTTAAGTGCTTTCCATTCCAGTTCATCTGCTACTTCTCTTTTAGATAGTTCAATCATACGTTCAGCAGCTTTATGTAAATGTGGGTAAATCCACGCATTCGTCTCATTCAACCAATACTCGTGGAAACCCTTAAAACCCCAGCTTGATTGAGATGGACGGCAAACTTGCTGATTTGGCTGGACGCGTAAATAATCTGCTAAGTGAGTCATTTGATACGTTTGTTGGTCGTACCATGACTTGCGGAACAAATAATCAATGAACCAGGGTCCTTCATACCACCAATGTCCAAACAATTCCGCGTCATAGGGAGAAACCACAATTGGTGGACGCTGCATAATCCCGTAGAGATGCCCTACTTGCTGCTCACGATTATACATAAAATTAGCAGCGTGTTCGGCAGTTTTTTCCCTTGCCCAATAGGGATCGTAGAGCGCTTTATCTGCTAAACCTAGACCTCGACCAGTGATTTTATGATATTTGATGCCCGTGTTTTTTCGTTGACCATTGGGCATAATGTAGGGCTTGATGTATTCGTATTCAGCTTCCCAACCCAAGTCCTTGTAAAACTCTCGATATTCCGGCGCACCAGGATAACCTACCTCAGAAGACCATACTTGTTGAGACGATTCATGATCACGTCCAAAAGCAGCCACACCAGTTTCTGTAAAAATTGGGGCATATGTGCCAAATCGTGGGCGCGGACGGGCGTAGAGGATACCATGTCCATCAATCAGAAAATAGCGCAACCCAACATCTGCTAGCATCCGCTCTAAGCCTTCATGGTAGGCACACTCAGGTAGCCAAATTCCTCTAGGTGGACATCCAAAGTTTTCCTCATAGTGTTCATAGGCTACCTGTAACTGCGCCCACACGGCTTGTGGATACATTTTCATCAATGGTAGATAACCGTGGGTAGCACCGCATGTGATGATTTCGAGATTGTTTGTATCTTGGAACTGCTTAAAAGCTGTTACTAAGTCACCTTTATATTGCTCCCAAATTTTTCGTGTAGACGTAAATTCACTGGCGTAATGTTCGGCTAAATATTTAATATGACCGTTGTGAGCATTATGCTCAATTTCTTGTTCTACAAGTTCTTCCAACTTTGCCAAGTGTTCGTTGTAGCGTTCTTGTAGCAACGGATCACGCAGCATCGACACCAAAGGTGGTGTCATACTCATAGTGATTTTAAAGTCTATACCGTCTTGCTTTAAACCTTCAAAAACTCGCAGCAAGGGAATATAAGTTTCTGTAATAGCTTCATAAAGCCATTCTTCTTCCAGTACATAGTCACTTTCTGGATGTCGGACAAAGGGCAGATGTGCATGAAGTACTAGCGCAACGTAGCCGATAGCCATAATGATTTCGGGGTGGTATTAATATATCGAAGGTTGGGGATTTGGCAGAAGTTAACAATATTTTAAGACTTTCTGGGGATCGTAAGAGGGTTTAGGCAATTCTTTTATGATCAGTGACACTCCAGACTCGAAAAAAGCAGCTATGATGAAGGACTTGCCTCCAAATCAGTGATCCTCGATCCCTGCTCCTTGATCGCTATTTTCAAGACAATTCTATTCTTCACTCTCTCGATACAACTCTTGCAAGTCTTGTAACTGTGTCCGCCGAGATTTTTGGCGATATTTTTTACTTTCTAACTTCGGTTCGTACTTTTGTTTACCTTTACCTTTTGTTTTGACCTTAATAGTAGATTCTGGATCAGCTTGCTGATTGAGTTGAGATTGAACTGCGATCGCTTCTTCTAAAAACTCTAAATAATGCTGATAACGCTCCCAATCCCCTCGGACTGCACAATCAGGTTCATCTCGATGCAGACAGTCACTAAAACGACACCTCGCAACTGCTAATCTCTGTCTCGCTTCTGGGAAATAAACAGCTAATTCTTCTGGTGAACAATCCAAATCAGGTTGATTAAAACCGGGAGTATCCGCTAACAAACCACCACTAGGTAAATAAAACAACTCTACGTGGCGAGTGGTGTGACGACCACGGGCAAGTTTCCCAGAAATTTCACCTACTCGCAGGTTGATGCTAGGAATCAAAGCATTGATTAAACTCGACTTTCCGACACCTGAAGGACCAGCAAAGACGGTAATTTTATCTTTTAGCTGGATTGATAATTTGTCAATATTTATACTTTTATATACGCTTATAAAACTTGGCTGATAACCCCAGTTGATGAGGTGTTCATTTACTTGATCTTGCTGTTGAGTTGTAATTAAGTCACTTTTATTTAGACATAAAACCACATCTAAACCTGTAGACTCAGCTTTTACTAAAAAGCGGCTAAGTTGATATGGTTCTAAAGGGGGATCGGCGACAGCAAAAACTAAAAGAATTTGATTGACATTCGCGATCGCTGGACGATCCAATTGATTGTTTCTAGGTAAAACATCAGCGATCGCACCTTGTTTACCAGGCCAATCTACTTCTTCTACCAGGACGCGATCGCCTACCATTACCTGCTGCCCAATTTTTTTTAAGCGCATTCTACGAGTACAAAGCAGGAGTGGAGGATGGGAGGATAGAGAAGACAAAGAAGAAGCGACAGGTAAGGGATAAAATAGCTTCTTGTCTTCCTTGTCCTCCTTGTCTTTTTCCTCACTTCCTAGATCAAGCTGTACTCGATAAAAATTAGCTTGCACGGCTAACACCGTACCCAAAAACCTCAAGGAATCTTGTAATACTTCCTCTGTCATGAGGTACTAATGGGACGGCGTACTAACAAAGAAAAATAGCCAGCACAGTCTGTAATTTGTTCTACCTGATAACCTGCCATTGTCAAACTATCAGGAACTTGCTCAATTGGCTCACCAGGATCTAGCCAAACTTCTAATAAAGATCCAGGTTGCATTTGTTCTAAACGAAGTTTTGTGCGTACAAAATTAATCGGACAAGGGGTGCCGCGCAAATCCAGTTGAGCATCAGGAGTTGAAACAGAAAATAGACTCATCTTTGATGAAAGAAATTGCCCAGAAAACCTTCTATACCACCTTTTCCGGTGCGGTCTCCTCTAATTTTAGCTAGCTTTTCTAACAATTCTCGTTCCTCTGGAAGTATCTTGTTGGGAATATCAATCAATATTGTGATCATGTGGTCGCCCCGACTCACTGGGTTCCCTAAACGTGGTACACCACGATTTTCTAATTTCATCACCGTATTTGGTTGAGTCCCTGGTGGAATAGTTAGTTCCACAGGCCCATCTACCGTATTAACTTCAAAACGAGAACCTAAAATCGCTTGGAGATAGCTAATTTTTATTTCCGAAAGAACATTAATACCTTCTCGCTGAAATTCTTGGTCTTCATTGACGAACAAGTAGACGTACAAATCTCCGGGTGGGCCTCCACGTTGACCTGCGTCTCCTTCTTGAGATATCCGCAAGCGTGTACCATTATCTACCCCAGCAGGAATAGTAATTTTGAGTTTCTTGGTAATTTGATTTGCACCCTTACCGTCACAAGCATCACATTTGTCTTCTATAACCGAACCTGTGCCATTACAGGTAGGACAAGTCGATACTTGAGTAAAACTACCAAATGGCGTCCTCGTGACGCGGCGTACTTGACCCGAACCGCTACAAGTAGAACAAGTACGAGGGCGAGTACCGGGTTTAGCACCAGAGCCGTTACAAGCTTCACAAGTCTCTAAATGCGAAATGCGAATTTCCTTTTCACCACCAAATACTGCTTCTCGAAAGTCTAACTTCAGGTCTAACCGTAGGTCATCACCCCTAACTGGGCCACTGCGTCGTCTTTGCGTTTGAGTACCCATACCACCAGCAAAGCCACTGAAGATGCTTTCAAAGATATCGGCAAAACCGCCCATATCCACATCTTGATAGCCTACACCGGCGCCAGCTGAAACTCCAGCTTCACCAAAGCGGTCATAACGAGCACGAGTTTCGGGTTCTGAGAGTATCTCATAGGCACGGTTAATTTCCTTAAAGCGTTCTTCAGCTCCCGGTTCCTTGTTCACATCTGGGTGATACTTCCGGGCTAGGCGGCGATAGGCGTGTTTGATTTCTTCTTTATCGGTGTCACGAGAGACACCCAGAATTTCGTAGTAGTCGCGGGCCATATAGCAAAGGTGAAAGTTAAAAGGTAGAAAGCAGCTATGCAGGTATAACTTCGTAGACGCACAAGACTTAAGGCGTCAACTCAATAGAGTTGCAACTTCCTCTAAAAATCATGAGACGGATATCGTCCCAAGAAGTTTGGGCAGACAGAAGGCAGAAGGCAACAGTTAAATTTTCTTAATAATATAATTTTACCTTTTACCTTTTATATAATCACCAGCAAGTTGCCAGCAACAGGTACTTTCTTCGTAAAGCAGCGCCAATTGCGGAGCCACTGCGCCCTTAGAGGTTTCATAGCCAGTGCATTGGGCGGCGTGCCGCTCTTGTTGCACCTGGGTTTCCGTTGTCGCGACTGCCGTAAAAAACGACAAAAGCTTTAGCCTGAAGCTGTCTCTTTTACAATTGTGCTACGTATAAGAGCAAAACTCTGCTCATAAATCAGAGGGGCTAGCCGCACTTATAGGTGTGGAAAACCCCCCATGAGTCTGATGACAAAGCAAATTATCTCTATATAATCTAGCAAAAAAGGATAGTGGGTAGTGGATAGTGGATAACAACCAACAACCAACAACCAACAACCAACAACCAACAACTAACAACTAACAACTAACAACTAACACTACTCTATCGCTTCATAATCAGCATGTAGAGTATTTTCATCTTCAAAATCAAAGTTCAATTGTGGTGTAAGCGTGCTATGCAATGGTTCAGATTGTTCAGGAGTAGAATAACTCTCTGTATATGAAAGAACATCATCCGTTTGACCATCGTTAACACGGTTGTAAACTTCCGCTCCAATGCTAAATAGAGTTTGCTGGAAATCTTCTAAGCGCTGTTTGAATTCTGCAACAGAAATGCTTGATTCATAAATCGCTGCTTGGAGATGGACAAGTTTTTCATCTGCCAAACTTTTCATCTGTTCGCCAATCAAGTTGCCATTATCTTTGAGTGTTGATTCGTAACTGTACAACAAATTGTCCGCTTGGTTTTTCAATGCTGCTATTTCTATACGTCTTCTGTCTTCTTCAGCGAACACTTCAGCTTCTTGTCGCATCCGTTCAACTTCATTGCTGCTTAAGCCACCTGTGTTGGTAATCCGAATACTCTGTTCTCTACCTGTACCTTTGTCTTGAGCAGAGACTTTCATAATACCGTTGACATCGATTTCAAAACTAACTTCGATTTGTGGTACACCACGAGGCGCTGGGGGAATTCCTGCAAGTAGGAATTTACCCAAGCCTTTGTTATCTTTTGCCATCGCCCGTTCACCTTGAAGGACGTGTATTTCTACTGAGGTTTGTCCATCAACGGCTGTGGAAAAAATTTGGGATTTACTGGTGGGAATTGTGGTGTTACGTTCAATAATTTTGGTGAATACTTCTCCTAAAGTTTCAATTCCCAGTGACAGAGGTGTAACATCCAATAAAAGCAGATTATCAACTTCGCCACCCAGCACCCCAGCTTGAATAGCGGCTCCGAGTGCGACTGCTTCGTCTGGGTTAATTGAGCGATCTGGTGTTTTGCCGTTAAAAAATTTAATTAAGGCATTTTGGACAGCAGGAATACGAGTAGAACCCCCTACCAAAATAATTCGATCAATATCTTGTGGCTTGAGGTCTGCGTCTTTGAGTGCTTGAACCATCGGTTTGATGATGGCTTCTATGAAATGAGTTGTCAATTCTTCAAATTTGGCACGAGCGAGTTCCATTTCTAAATGCTTTGGCCCTGCTTCATCCGCAGTAATAAACGGCAAATTAATTGAAGTATTCATCATACTTGAGAGTTCAATTTTTGCCTTTTCTGCTGCTTCCCGCAAGCGTTGCAGGGCCATTTTATCTTGGGAAAGATCGATTTTTTCTTGTTGTAAAAATATATCTATCATCCAACGGACGATACAGTTATCAAAATCGTCTCCACCCAAGTGGTTATTACCACTCGTTGCTTTGACTTCAAACACACCATCTCCTAATTGCAGGATGGATACATCGAAAGTACCACCTCCTAAATCAAAGACTAGAATTAACTGTTCTTGGTCTTGCTTATCTAAACCAAAAGCTAAAGCGGCTGCGGTTGGCTCATTTATGATCCGCAGTACTTCAAGTCCAGCGATAGTGCCAGAATCTTTGGTTGCTTGTCTTTGAGCATCCGTAAAATAAGCAGGTACGGTAATTACTGCTTTTGTTACCGGTTCACCCAAAAAGTTTTCCGCATCCTGTTTGAGTTTTTGCAGGATCATCGCGGAAATTTCTTGTGGTGTATAGTTACGTCCACGAATTTGAACATCAACAGTATCATCTCGACCTTTGACACAGTTGTAAGGTACGCGATCGCGTTCTGCATCTGTATCATCCCAGCGACGACCAATGAAGCGTTTTATACTGTAGATTGTATTTTCCGCATTTGTGACAGCTTGGCGCTTTGCCAGTGAACCGACTAAGCGCTCACCGCCTTTGCCAAAGCCCACAATACTAGGAGTAGTTCGTCCGCCTTCTAAATTAGCAATGACAATTGGTTGACCACCTTCTAAAACTGCGACGCAACTGTTGGTAGTGCCTAAGTCGATCCCAATAACTTTTCCCATATAAGCCAGTATTTTTACGGAGTAATCATTTCTCGAAGTATAAGCAGCAGCTTTTGGAGGACAGTTATTCCAGTGGCGCTTGTCCATTGATAACTGTCCCTCCGTAAGCATTTCCACTGGGGAAGGCGACAAAACTTCGGGCGTTATATTTTGCGGGCTACCTTTTGTACGTTTTTATACGCAATGCTTGCCTGTTTAGTCATTGGTCAATGGTCAATGGTCAATGGTCAATGGTCAATTGTTTAGTTGTTAATAGTTGGTAATTAGTAATCACTCTCAGTAACAAATAACAATCAACGATCAATTGACAAAGGACAAATGACGACTATTTAACTATGTTACTGGAGGAGACTGATCTTCCTCTGAAGATGGCGTATCTTCTTTAGGAGCAGCCACTTTAACCATTGCATGGCGTAGCACGCGATCGCCCAAGTAATATCCGCGTACTAACTCTTCTAACACTGTTCCTTCAGGATATTCATCCGTAGGTTCGCGCATTACTGCTTCGTGTAGGTTGGGATCAAATGGTTGTCCTTCGGGACGCATGGGTGATACACCTAAGCGCTTCAGGCTATCTACTAGTAATTTGTAAACTCCTTGATAACTTTTGTGAATTCCCATTTCCCCATCATCTTGGGGTTTGATTTGCGATCGCGCCCGCTCGAAATTATCGACTACTGGTAGCAATTCATTAATTGCATTCCGCTTTGCTTGCACTTCTAGATCCTCTTTTTCTTTGATTGTGCGTTTGCGGTAATTCTCAAAATCTGCCGCAATTCGCATATACTGGCTGCTACGTTCTTCTAACTGAGCTTTGAGAGATTCGATTTGTTGATTCATTTGTGCTGATGCAGCTGTATCAACTGTTGTTGTCTGACTAGCAGCAACCCCATTTTCTTGGCTGGGTGTAACTGTGTTTTCAGGTACGTTAGTTTCGGTTGTCACTTCGTCTGTCACCTCGGTGCCAGGTTCGTTGGCATTCATTGGAACTGAGGAGTCACTATTCATTGCTTGTTTGACCTCTGTTGGTTCACCCACTTGCTGACTTGTGTTGTTTATCTGTTTATATTCGTCCATCATTATGTACTGATCCCAGATACTTGATACGACAATTTATCGCCATATTTGCACTCATGCATTAGACTTCTTGTAGAAATTGAGAAAAAGTTAAGGGGTAAAGTAAAGGTTGAAGAATGAGAAAACCTCTGCCTTTGAGCCTTTACCCTTGCTCTACAAGAGTGCAAGAAGTAGTCTATTGCTATAGATGGCAACGGTAGGCGCATTTTGTTGCCGATATTCTCCTGGAATTGATATCACCGTCATCTATTTTGACAAATGCTGGACATCTTATGTGCAGATATTGATGCTAGTAGTCTGTCAATTTTCCCGATCCCCAAAATTTTTATTTAAGGAATTATGTAAATTCTTGTTCACAGCTTGGGAATACTCTATTCAGAGATTCCCGCTATTTATAGCTGATTTATGACTAACTCGTCACCACAACGGCGTAGTACAGCTCTGTCTACCAGAGTAGAATTTTCGCCCTTCGGCAACAAACTTGTGCAATCTGGCTTTGTCAACAGTGAACAGATGAGACAAGCGCTGATTGAAAGCCGCAAGTCTGGTACTCCTTTAACAGAAGTACTCGAATCAATATCGGGGCGGCAATTATCACCAGAATTACTGAGACAGTATAAAAAACAGCAATTATTTGAACTTAAAATACTTTACGGCGTAGAATCACTCGATCCGGAAATTAGTTCAGTAGGTAACACAACAGTAGCCGATCTAATTGATAGTCTCATCCCAATTGATATTTGTCGTCGTCACCGCTTAGTACCACTGTTGAAAAACGAGGAGCAAAACCCACCCTCTGTTTTAGTGGCGATGGTCGATCCAGATAATCTAGAAGCTTCGGATGACTTAAATCGGGTTTTGCGTCCCCAAGGTTTGGCCTTGCAGCGCATGGTAATTACCCAAGAAGACTACCAATTGTTGATCAATGTATACCTTGATGATTTAGCTGTTCGGCAAAAGCACTTAGAACAAGAAAAATATACAGATATTAATCAAGATTTAGAAAATCTAGACAACCTCAACCTAGATGACGCTCCAGAGGAATCCGAGGCTGACTTGGGATCAGCGATGAAAGGTGCTGAGGATGCTCCTGTAATCAATCTCGTTAACAGAATTTTGGCAAAAGCATTGCATGAGAAAGTATCTGATATTCACATAGAACCCCAAGAAGAAAACCTCCGGATTCGCTTTCGTAAAGATGGGGTGTTAAGAGAAGCTTTCGACCCTTTGCCAAAAAAAATTATTCCTGCTGTGACTGCCCGGTTTAAGATTGTCGCCAGTTTAGATATTGCAGAACGACGCTTACCCCAAGACGGACGGATTAGGCGATTGTTCGAGGGACGTAAAGTAGACTTCCGTGTTAATACCCTACCTAGTCGCTACGGAGAAAAAGTTGTACTGCGAATTTTGGATAACTCTGCAACTCAACTAGGTTTGGATAAGTTAATTACTGATCCAGAGACATTACAGATTGTCCAGGAAATGGTTAGTCGTCCTTTTGGGTTAATTTTAGTAACTGGACCCACAGGTTCTGGTAAGACAACTTCGCTATATTCGGCGCTAGCAGAAAGAAACGAGCCAGGAATCAATATCAGTACTGTAGAAGATCCTATTGAGTATAGCTTGGCGGGAATTACTCAAGTACAGGTGATTCGAGAAAAAGGGTTAGATTTTGCGACTGCATTACGGGCATTTTTGCGGCAAGATCCAGACGTGCTGCTGGTGGGTGAAACAAGGGATAAGGAAACAGCAAAAACAGCGATTGAAGCAGCATTAACTGGTCACTTGGTATTGACGACTTTACATACTAATGACGCCCCTGGTGCGATCGCTCGTTTAGGAGAAATGGGTATTGAGCCTTTCATGATTTCCAGTTCGCTGCTCGGCGTTTTAGCACAGCGTTTGGTACGGCGTGTTTGTTCTGACTGTCGCATTCCCTACACACCCACAGTAGAAGAACTTGCTCGCTATGGTTTGTCAGCTTCTCAGGAAGTAGGAATAACCTTTTATAAACCCAATACTCTGACATTAGACCAAATTCAAGAAGCCAAAACTCAAGGTCATTTATGTCAAACCTGTAATGGCGTAGGCTACAAAGGACGTTGTGGCGTCTATGAGGTTATGCGAATCAGCGAAAATTTGCAAACCCTCATTAACGAAGAAGCACCAACAGAACGCATCAAAGAAGTAGCAATAGAAGAGGGTATGAAAACACTACTGGCGTACAGTTTGGACTTAGTACGTCAAGGTTCAACCACTCTAGAAGAAGTAGAACGAGTCACCTTTACTGACACAGGTTTAGAAGCGGAATTAAAAGCTAAACGCAAAACTAGTCTTACTTGTAGGACTTGTAATGCTGGGTTGCAACCTGAATGGTTGGATTGTCCATATTGTCTGACGCCTCGTTTTCAAGATTAGTCATTGGTCATTTGAAAACTACTAACTACTAACTACAAACAAAGGAAAAAACTATGGAAATGATGATTGAAGATTTAATGGAACAAATGATTGAAATGGGTGGTTCGGATATGCATTTATCTGCTGGGTTGCCACCATATTTTCGCATCAGTGGTAAACTGACGCCTATCGGAGAAGAGTCATTATCTGGCGATCAATGCCAAAGATTAATTTTTAGTATGCTCAATAACTCCCAACGAAAAACATTAGAACAGAACTGGGAGTTGGATTGTTCTTATGGTGTAAAAGGATTAGCACGTTTCCGCGTCAATGTCTATAAAGAACGCGGTTCTTATGCAGCTTGTTTGCGAGCATTAAGTTCTAAAATACCTAACTTTGATAAATTAGGTTTGCCTGATGTAGTACGAGAAATGTCAGATAAACCCAGAGGATTAATTCTAGTTACAGGCCCTACTGGTTCTGGAAAAACAACAACTCTAGCGGCAATGATTGATTTGATTAACCGTACACGGGCAGAACATATTTTGACAGTTGAAGATCCAATAGAGTTTGTTTATGAACCGATCAAAAGTCTTGTTCACCAAAGACAATTGGGTGAAGATACAAAAAGTTTTGCTAATGCTTTAAAAGCTGCTTTGCGGGAAGATCCAGATATTGTTTTGGTAGGAGAAATGCGGGACTTAGAAACTATTTCTTTGGCAATTTCTGCTGCTGAGACTGGGCATTTAGTATTTGGTACTTTACATACTAGTTCGGCAGCACAGACTGTTGATAGAATTATTGATGTTTTTCCTCATGAAAAACAAACTCAGGTCAGAGTACAGTTATCTAACTCGTTGGTAGCAGTATTCAGTCAAACTTTAGTTTCTAAAAAGAATCCCAAACCTGGTGAATTTGGTCGAGTGATGGCACAGGAAATAATGATAATTACTCCAGCGATTTCTAACTTGATTCGTGAAGGTAAAACAGCACAAATTTACTCCGCTATTCAAACTGGCGGCAAATTAGGTATGCAAACTCTAGAGAAGGTTTTAGCTGATTTATATAAAGCAGGAACTATCTCTTTTGAAGCAGCAATGTCTAAAACTTCTAAGCCAGATGAAGTGCAACGTCTCATTGGCCCTGCTGCACCATCTGCTGCTGGTAAAGTCGCTACTGCTGGAACTGTAAAAGCACATTAAAAATTTTGTTTTCTGGATTTTTCCAGTATTTCTCAAACAATCAACTAACAACTAAATTATTAACTTTCATACGGATAGAGGAAATTCATGCCTACATTCGTTGCTCGTGTTCGGGATTCCGAAGGAAAATCAAAAACAGAAAAAATTGTTGCAAAAAACTTAGCAGAAGCACGTACTAATCTTAGACAGCAAGGATTTGTTGTCCAAGAATTAAAAAAATCCCAAGGTTTTGGAAATCTTAGTCTGAAAAAATTTCAAACGTCATTAGTTAAAGTTTCAGTTAAGGATAAAGCTGTTTTTTCTCGTCAATTTGCTGCTTTAGTGAATGCAGGAGTAGCCATAGTTAGAAGTTTGGGAGTACTGTCTGAACAATGTAGTAATCCTAAACTTAAACAATCGCTTATGGATATTAGTAGTGACGTCCAAAATGGGATAAATCTTTCGGATGCAATGCGTAAACATCCTGACTGTTTTGATGGTTTGTATGTCAGCATGATTCAAGCAGGTGAAGTTGGTGGTGTGCTAGACGAAGTTCTAAATCGATTAGCCAAGCTATTAGAAGATGTAGCTCGTTTACAAAACCAAATTAAATCAGCGCTTGCTTATCCAGTTGCAGTCAGTATTATTGCAGTCTCTATTTTCGTGGGGATGACAGTATTTCTAATTCCAATTTTTGCCAAAATTTTTGATGAACTAGGAACAGAATTACCTCCTTTGACTCAATTTATGATGTTTTGTAGCGAAATTTTGCGGAGTTGGCGAATTTTGGTTGTTATTGTTTTTTTGATAGGATCAGGAATTGCTTACAAACAGTACTATAAAACTCGTCTTGGAAAGGAAACAATTGATCGTCTTTCCCTAAAAATGCCGTTATTTGGTGACTTAATTCAAAAGTCATCTGTTGCTCGTTTTAGTCGTACTTTTGGTGCTTTGACTCGTTCAGGTGTACCAATCCTGACTTCTCTAGAAATTGTGCGAGATACTTCTGGTAATCAAGTTGTTTCAAATGCGATCGATGGAGCACGTGCAGAAATTCAACAAGGAGGAATGATTAGCATTGCATTACAAAAAGAGCAAGTTTTTCCAGCTATGGCGATTCAAATGATCAGTATTGGTGAAGAAACTGGTGAATTAGATGGCATGTTAATGAAAATAGCTGATTTCTATGAAGATGAAGTAGAGCAAACAGTCAAAGCACTCACCAGTGTTTTAGAACCAATTATGATTGTCGTTTTAGGAGGAATGGTTGGTACTATTTTGATGTCGATGTATTTGCCCTTGTTTAAGGTGTTTGAAAAGCTCGGCTAAAAAAAATTAAGTATTTAGCTTAAACAAAAATTCATTCCACACAAACCTTTGGGTCAGATGTGGGATGAATTTTTTAGCGATGACGAATATTTACCAGATTTAAATCCAAACACCACAAACAATCTATATCAATATCCTCAGAATGTTACTATTTTTGGTGATTGTTTAAATGTTCCTAAAATCGGTGAAGTTAAGGGAGTAAGCTAATCGTCATTTATTTTTCCTAGATTATTCGCACTTATTAATATTACTGATCATTTTGATTATCAGGAATCTGGTTGTTAGGAATCTGGTTGTTAGGAATCTGGTTATCAGGAATCTGGTTGTTAGGAATTGGTTGAGTTTGAAAAGAGGGCTGAATCATCCTGTTATCTGTTCTATTAGTAGGTATAAAAGTAGGCAAATAGCCACTTACGTAATTACTGGCATCGATACAGTTATTTAAAGCCTGAGTGGGGGCTAAATTGTCGATTTGCAATCGCAAACCCACCACGCACTGAGCATAGCGCCGTGGTAATAAACTCAAACCACAATTATTTAAAACTGTTCTGTTATATAGCTGTTTGTCAAGAACTTGTTTGTTATCCTCAGTACTTTTACTAATGCCAGCTACACATGCGCCTACATCTTCAGGACGCCATGCTTGTACGCAGGTAGGTAAGGCATCCACTGCTGCTATTTCTGTGTTCTGCTTAATGTTAGCTACACAAGAGGACAAATCTCTGGGACGCAATGCCCTTGAACAGCCACGTGCTGCTTCTTCCGCAGTGATCCCAGCTTTCAGAAGTTGAGAAGCACAAGCCCTGTAATCACCTGTAGTGGCAGCGATCGCATCTGTACCAGGTAAAAAATTCATTCCCAACCATCCCATCACAATTAATGCTGGTGCAGCTACCCCAGTACCCAAGATTTGTTTAGTTTTTAGCATAGTGTTGTATAAATACTTACTGTTGTTGTTGAATGACATGTCCGTTCTACTCCAATCATGCAAAGTTATGCTATCTCATCTTAAAACTTAGTTCTCACCTATTTTGGCAGGAAGGTTTGGCCCCGATCACCAATTTCGCCTGATTGCTTGTATAATATCTTGTGGAGTTAGCGAAAAATGTCTTGGCTGCTGGCATTTGGCGCTGCCGTAGAGGCTTGAAACTCAACCTGTAACCGACGGTACACAGCGCGATAGTTCATCCGCACCCCTTTG
Organism: Nostochopsis sp.; assembly: GCA_051172755.1. Lineage (GTDB taxonomy): Bacteria > Cyanobacteriota > Cyanobacteriia > Cyanobacteriales > Nostocaceae > Pelatocladus. The sequence goes on from JBMNDX010000005.1 coordinate 220,081, forward strand.
CGATCGCAACTAAAAGCTTAAAACAACAAGTACAGTACGGCGAGACACGTCGAAACTGACTCTAGATCAATCAGAGTAAAAGCTTGGTAAAAGAAGCAACTTCATTTAAATAATAATGTGCGTTCTGTGAACCAAGAATCTCTAGCACTTTTGGGCAGGGAATGTCAAAATGGTATGTCTGGATAACAGTTGAAATTAGGATTAGATTAAGAAGCTCATGTCCCGATACAGAGGACCACGATTAAGGATTACACGTCGCCTGGGTGAATTGCCAGGGCTAACTCGTAAAAGCGCCAGACGCTCTTATCCCCCTGGTCAGCATGGTCAGAACCGCAAGAAGCGCTCTGAGTACGCTGTCCGTCTTGAAGAAAAGCAAAAACTCCGCTTCAACTACGGTTTGACAGAAAAGCAACTGCTGCGGTATGTACGGAAAGCCAGACGTGTAACTGGTTCTACCGGACAAGTGCTACTGCAATTGCTAGAAATGCGCTTGGATAATACAGTTTTCCGCTTGGGTATGGCTCCCACTATCCCAGCAGCGCGCCAACTAGTAAACCATGGCCATGTCACAATTAATGGTCGCGTGGTGAATATTCCTAGTTACCAGTGTCGGCCGGGAGAAGCCATTGCTGTTAAAAATAAAGAAGCATCCCGGAAGTTGGTAGAAGCTAACTTACAATATCCAGGTTTAGCCAACCTTCCCAGTCATCTTGAATTTGACAAAAACAAGATGGAAGGTAAAGTCAACAGTGTCATTGAACGTGAATGGATCGCACTAAGTATTAACGAACTACTCGTGGTTGAGTACTACTCACGTCAAGCTTAACCGTGATTTGTTTTTAGTCATTGGTCATTTGTCCTTTGCAAAGGACAAATGACTACCCGCCAATTTGTGACATGGTACGAGTATACGCACCTGTTGTGCCTGAGTCACGGAATTTAAAATTGATTTCTGGCTTCATGGCTAGCAATTCTGTTACCTGTTGTCGAAGTTCAGCTATTGTAACTCCAGTTCGTAAAGCTGTTTTGAAATCTATTTGTCCAGTTTCGTTTAATAAACACGGACGCAACCAACCATCAGCAGAAAGACGCATCCGGTTACAGCGATCGCAAAAACATTCCGACATCTGACTGATAAAACCCAGCGTCCCCTTCGCGCCTGGAATTTGAAATACATCGGCTGGACCATTACCACGTACTTGCGCTTCTGTCAATCCCCAGCGTGTGCGGATGCTTTGCCTAAGTTGGGCAGAAGATATCCAACCGCGATCGCCAAATAATTCTGTATTACCAATTGGCATAAACTCAATAAAACGGACATGCCATTGTTTGTCAATAGTCAATGCTGCCAGATCCAAAACTTCATGGTCGTTAACATCAGGGATAACCACTACATTGAGTTTCAATGGGTCAAATCCTACACTATAAGCAGCTTGAATCCCATTCCACACATCTTGCCAACGAGAACGACCGCGATTGCCAATAATTTGGTTAAAAACATCAGGTTCGAGAGAATCCAAGCTAATATTAATTCGCCGTAAACCTGCATGATAGAGACTTTGCGCCATTGGGGCGAGTAAAAAGCCGTTGGTTGTCATTGAGAGGTCTTGTGTTTTCTCAAAAGAAGCGATCGCCCTCACCAACTCCACAACACGTGGACGTAACAAAGGTTCTCCCCCCGTTAAACGAAACCTGGTAAATCCTACGGGTATAAAAACTTCTTGAATGAGAGTGAGTAGTTCCTCATCAGTCAATAAATTTTGCTTGAGGATATAGTCTAATTCTGTACCCTCTGGCATACAGTATTGACAACGAAAATTGCAGCGATCAATTAAACTAATTCGGAGGTAATCTACCTGGTTCATGATTTTATAATTTTATTGTGTAATATGCACAATAAGTATATTTTGTCAATTTATAAATACATTTTACTTTGGGAATTTTACTTATACTCTTTTAACCTAACGTGTATTTGATCTGGGATGATCATTTCATTAGTTTCTAATTTTTTATTGAATATTTATACAAACCTAGTTTCTAATAGAAACCGGGTCTGTTATCTCCATCCGTAATTTCGCAATTCTCCTATGTCAGAAAATCTTACTCCTCCAATCACCAAGCCTCACCGTCCGCATTTTTCCTCTGGCCCTTGTGCGAAACGCCCTGGCTGGTCTGTTTCTATTTTACAAGATGCTTATATAGGCCGTTCTCACCGTTCCGAGGGTGGGAAAGTAAAGTTAAAAGAAGTAATTGAGCTATCCAAGCAAATTTTGGGTGTACCCGCAGATTATCGCCTGGGTATCGTACCAGCTTCCGATACTGGTGCAGTAGAAATGGCGCTGTGGTCACTGCTGGGAGAACTCCCCCTAGATATCTTAGCGTGGGAAAGCTTTGGTCAAGAATGGGTCAAGGATGTCGTGGATGAACTACAGTTACCTGATGCTCGCATCCTGAAAGCACCTTATGGGAGTTTACCGGATTTAGCACAAGTAGATTTTAGCCACGATGTAGTGTTCTTGTGGAATGGAACCACTTCCGGTGTTCGTGTTTCAAATGGCGATTGGATTCGGTGCGATCGCACCGGGTTAACTATCTGCGATGCAACATCAGCTGTTTTCGCAATGGACATACCTTGGGATAAGTTAGATGTAGTTACCTATTCTTGGCAAAAAGTCTTGGGTGGAGAAGCCCAGCATGGCGTCATCGTCCTTTCACCCCGCGCTGTAGAACGTTTAGAAACCTACAAACCGCCACGCCCACTACCAAAGCTATTTCGCCTCGCCCAAAAAGGCAAGTTAATTGAAGGAATTTTTCAAGGAGATACCATCAACACCCCATCAATGCTGTGCGTAGAAGATGCATTAGATGGGCTGAAATGGGCAGAAAGTATTGGTGGACTTCCTGGTTTAATTAACCGAAGTCAAGCTAACCTCGCAGCTATTGCTAAATGGGTGGAGCAAAGTAGCTGGGCAGATTTTTTAGCTGAAAAACCCGAAACTCGCTCTTGTACATCAATTTGTCTCAAAATTGTTGATACCTGGTTTACTGAGTTAAGTCCAGAACAACAGGGACAATGTGCGAAAAAACTGGCTAAAACTCTAGATAAACAACAAGTTGCTTACGATGTCGCTTCCTATCGATCTGCACCTCCTGGGATCAGAATTTGGGGTGGTGCAACAGTCGAAACCGCAGATATCGAAGCCCTACTACCCTGGTTAGATTGGGGATATGCAAGCGTGAAAGCAGAAATGAAAGAAGCAGTATAATTGACAACTTTTCACGCTAACTAAAAGTTGGGGAATTGTTGGTTCAAGTAGCCAATTTGCCTAAACTTGTTGCCAAGCTATTTTAACGTGAGCTTCTAACAAACAGTATTCGTTAGAAACTCGCGTTATTTTATGCCTATTTACTTGATCTAAGCAATTTCACTACTGTCTTACTTACTTTATTTGTATAAAATTAAATAAAGTTTTATACAATGCTTCATGATACTATGCCTAACATGACATGGAATATCACGACAACACCGACCTTTCTCCATGAGGTATTAAACCTACCTCGTCATGTCACTAGGAGAATACCAGAAAAAATAAGGAGGATACAAGCTGATCCACATTCTGTACAGTTAGATGCCATAAAACTTAGAAACAACCGAGAAGTATCGCGTGTTCATGTCGGTGATGATTACCGACTTTTCTATTCTTTTGGAGATGGTTGGATTAAACTTTTAAGCATTTGCCATCGTCGAGATTGTTACAGAAAACATATACCTGAACCAACTCTTCCTAACGTCAAAATTGATGAATATTCTTACGATCCTAATTCAAAAAATCGGTTTGAGATAAAGACGAATAGCCTGATCACAGAAGGAAAATTGAGAGACTGGAACATCCCTGAACAGTATTGGGAGAATTTGCTTCTTATTAAGAATGAAGATGAATTACTTTCATTAGACATTCCATCTCATTATATATTTTTATTAATTGATAATTTAAGTCCACGTTCTTTAGATGAAATAGAATATCAAAATGAACTTTTATTATCACAACCAGAAGATTTAGAGCGCTTTGTGGAAGGTCAGCTTGACATCACTAAATTTTTACTTAAACTTAGTCAGGAACAGCAAAGGCTCAAAGATTTACAAACTAACAACGCGATTTTAGTAAAAGGTGCTGCTGGAACTGGTAAATCAACCCTAGCACTTTATCGAATTAAGAAGCTAGTTGATAGTGGCGTTAAAAGTATTTTATTTACTACCTATACAGAATCATTAGCAAATTATTCTAACTACTTGCTTAAGGAGTTATTAGGTAAATCACCAGAACAATGCGGAGTTGAGGTTAGTACTTTTGATTGGATAGCAATTAAATATTATAAGCAACAATATGGTAATCCTTTATTTCCTGAAGATAATGGTCTGATTTTGTTAGAATCTTCTATTAGAAGTATTCCTGTATCTAAACAAAGAGCATTAAAAAATTTAAAAATAGAATATATATTAGAAGAAATTCAAATCATTATTGAAGCTCGTAATATAAATAATTTAAGTAGCTACTTACAGGAAAATAGATATGGTCGAAAATTAGGATTGGGAACAAAGCAGCGTGAAGCTATATGGAAAGTCTACGAGTTTTGGAAACAAATCATGCAAGACTCTGGTTACATTAGCAAAGGACTGATGCGACAGAAAGCTTTAGAGATAGTTCAGCATAAGCAAGAAAAACCATACAATGCTGTGATTATTGATGAAGCACAAGATTTATCACCTGTTGCTTTACGGCTTTTAGCAGAAATGGTGATTTCCCCTAGTGGACTTTACTTAACAGCAGACATTTCTCAATCTTTGTACCAACGTGGATTTAGTTGGAATTATATTCAGGATATTATCAAATTTAAAGGAGAGGTTAAGGTTTTAAGAAATAGTTATCGAAGTACTTCTCAAATTACTAAAGCATGTAGTGAAATTTTTAATTATTTAGATTTATCAGCAAGTGATGGGGAAAGTTTATCTACTACACCTGTGGGTTTGGTAGGCGATAAGCCAACAATATTATTAATAGATAACCCGATTAAACAAATAAATAAAATTAAACATTTTTTTATGAATTCATCTAAGCTTTTTAAGCTTCCGGTTTATGGAGGTGCTGTACTAACACCTAATCCAGAGATTGGTAAAATTATTGCACAACAACTTAATATATATGGATTAAAAGCAGCTTTTATGGAAAAAGATGAGATTGATATCAGTAAACACTGTATTAAAGTCATGACTATTAATTCATCGAAGGGATTGGAGTTCCCATTTGTGACTTTAGTGGGTTTAGAAGAAGGAAAGTTACCTAATTTAATCAACATACCTTCTAAAGAAACAGATGAAGCTCTGAAACAACAACTTAGGCTTTTTTATGTCGGTTGTTCACGAGCGATGCGTTCACTACTTGTATGTGCGTCTAAGACATCTCCCTCTCGGTTTATTTCACAACTCAATAATTCCTCTTATTGGAGTTTTGAGGAAGATTAATGAATGAACCCGGAAAAAGAAGAATTCCACTAGTTGACTTACTTGAGAATAATAATTGTAAAATAAAACAAGCTAGTAATCAGCTAGGTAGGAGAGAAGCAATTCTTGATTGTAGTGGATGTCGTGAAGCTATACCTGATCATAAACTCAAAATATTGTTCTCTGGTATTCCAAAGGAATGGCTGCGTCCACAGGAATTGTTCAATTTTATAGACTTAGGTACTCTTGAGAGTAACCTCTGTAACCAAATTAATGAATACATATTACTTTCTAACAACGAACAAATTCATCAAAAAAAAATCGGGAGAATTTGTTTTTTAGCAACACTTCTTACTATATTAATCGTGGGAGCAAAGTGTGTTGAGTTTTTACTTAAACCAAAAGTTAGCTTTTCTTCCATTAAAATTGGTAGTTTGTGGAAGCCAGAAAATTACACCTCTCTTGCAGATTATCTTCAAAATCGGTTCATACCTAATGATTTTTTCAAATTCTTGAAAGGAGAGCGAGTAAAAGTTATTTATGAAGGAGATAAGACACTTAATTACCAAACTGCTAAAGAGCGAATTTTCAGAAAAGAGTGGGATATAGCATTCACCTTATCTCCTGCTTTATCTATAACAGCAAAAAATAGTGGTTACACTTTTGTAGCCAACATGTTTCCTGATAAACCAACCTACTACCGTTCTGCAATCTACGTCAGAGCAGATAACCAAATTCAATCTCTTTCTGATTTGAAGCCAACAACGGTAATTGCAATGGGAGATTTCAACTCTGTCTCTAGTTTTTATGTTCCGGTTTATGATTTATATGGAAAGTCGTTGACAGTTAAAATGGGGTTTAGAGGACAAGAAATTCGAGAATTGATTGAAAAAGGAAAAGCTGATGTTGGAGTTGGCGCATACGGCGATACAGTGAAAAAGAATTCAAATATTAGAATAATTCACTTAAGCAAGGCGATTCCAGGCTCAGGCGTTTATTTATCTCCAAATTTATCAATATCTGATCGAGCTACGCTTAAAAAAGTTTTACTAGATGCACCACAAGAAGTTAAGAAAAAGGCTAATTATGGTTTTCATAAAGAAGCAGATTATCAATCTTTGATCGGCATTATAAAGAAAACAGAGAAAGTTTTAGAGTGTGCTGACTTTACGAAAAATCCAGTTAACTTTTTCTGTGATTTTAATAAGCCTCCCTCTAAGCCAATTCAACCTATTAATATAACGGCTAACGTGAATGGCTTTAGCTATATTAATTCTAATATGATTAAATTAACTCTGCAAGATGAAAAATCAAATATTTATACATTAGTAACTTTTGTGAATTTGCTTAATCAAGCTTCAAATGGAATAAGTGTTATAAATCTTCAGAATAAACGAATTCAAATTACTAGAGCAGTACCTAAAAAGCTTACTGATGAAAGTTTTGAAGTTATTATTACCCAACCTAATCAAATAAAAGTTTTAAATTAGATTACCTGATGCGGCGCGATGGGAAGCGATAACAAGCAACACTCAGAGTTCGCAGATTGTGTAATAATAAACCGATCGCATACACTATTACTTTCCCAACCGTGCAAGCAACTGATAATTTCGATGACTTAGCTGCTGCTTTACAACAGCCAGCAGACCTGGATTTTGAGATACCTGATCCAGAAGACGAAGAAATTCCAGAGCAGGAATTTCAACAGCAGCTAGATATAGCTTGGCAGGTGTGCGATCGCTTTGATTTGCAAACAGAAATTTGGCGGGGGCGAATTTTAAGAGCAGTCCGAGATCGAGAGAAAAAGGGCGGAGACGGACGGGGTGCGGGATTTCTCAAATGGCTCAAGGAACGGGAAATCAGTAAAAGTCAGGCTTATGCTTGGATTCAGCTGGCTAATAGTGCTGATACACTTCTAGAAGAAGGCAAGCTAGATCCAAATGCCATTAAAAATTTCAGCAAACGCGCCTTTGTCGAAACTGCCAAATCAGCGCCAGAAGTGCAAATCATGGTGAGTGAAGCAGCACAAAAAGGCGATCGCATTACCAGAAGAGAAGTACGTCAACTCACCGACGAATGGACAGCCATGTCGTCAGATTTATTACCTGAACCCGTCAAGCAAAAAGCAGCAGAAAACGTCCTTCCTCCCCGTTATATTGCGCCTCTGGTAAAGGAAATGGAAAAACTGCCAGAATCGCATCAACAAAGCTTACAGAAGGAAATAGCCCAAAATCCCGACCTCGATACTCTCAAACAGGTAACTTCAGAAGCACGTAGTCTGGCAAAATATCTCAAAGCAGCAGCTCAAGTTCAAGCGTTGAACGAACAAGAAGTTGACATCGAAACCGCACTCATAGAAGCACAAAGAGTCGGTTGTTTAAGCATAGCTGCGGACTTAGTAAATCAAGCATCCCAGCTAGAACAAACTATCGGCAAATTGTATATGACTTGGAAACGCATCGGTAATTTAGCAGACAGATTATACGTAGATACAGGTGCAAGTACACCAGAATTGCGATCGCTCCTCGATTGCTTAGAACCCCTTGGTAGTGAAGTGATGGAATTACAACTCGGTGGTGCAGGAGAACGTACTATCCGCCTGCAAATTCAGGAAACGGTTTAGGAGCGTGATACCCCTACACCCCTTTGAACAGTCTTTAACTCAAATGGATATTTTAATCGTTGAGGATGAACCGCAAATTGCTCAGTTGCTCCAACACTCTCTAGAAAAAGAAGGATTTGTCTGTCGTACTTGTCGCGATGGAAATACTGCTTTGCGGATGTTTCAAGAGCAAGCACCAGACTTAATTATTCTGGATTTAATGATTCCCGGCTTGGATGGACTCGAAGTTTGTGCCAGAATTCGCCAAAAAGCAGGGGTAAAAGACCCATATATATTGATGCTCACAGCCAAAGGTGAAGAAATAGACCGTGTAATTGGCTTATCTACTGGTGCTGATGATTATATGGTTAAACCCTTTAGCCCTAGAGAGTTAGTTGCCAGAGTCCGCGCTCTTTTGCGACGTAGTCTGCGGGGTGGGGGTCAACATCAAGTTTATCGTACGCAACATTTTACAGTAGATGTAGAACAGCGTACTATCAGTCGCCAGATAGATTCTCAGCCACCAGAAATTCTGGAGTTAACAACTCTAGAATTTAATTTGTTGAGTACTTTTGTCAGCAGTCCTGGTCGAGTTTGGAACCGCACTCAGTTAATTGACAAGTTGTGGGGTGATAACTTTTATGGAGATGAACGAGTTGTAGATACTCATGTTGCACGGTTGCGGAAAAAAATAGAACCAGATCCTGCTAACCCCACTTTTGTTAAAACTGTTGTAGGTGTAGGCTACAAATTTGAAGACCCTAATAAACCTGTCTGAAATATAAATTAGGTACAAAAAAGTGGTAAGTAGCCATCATGAGGTACGCACACCAGGATAAATGAAAATATGACTCTCCTTACACCTCTACACCCTTACACCCCTACACCCATTTTCAAGTCAGTTAAACATAATTAATTACTTCTCACCTCCTCATGCTCTCGCCAACAAAGGCGCAGCAGCAAGGAGAGTTTGGGTATAGGGATGTTGAGGGTTAGCAAAAATTTCTTTAGTGGGGCCGATTTCAATTATTTTGCCACCATTCATGACGGCAATGCGATCGCACAAGAATCTCGCTAACCACAAATCATGAGTGATAAACAAATACGTTAAATCAAATTCTTCTTTCAACTCCAACATCAAATCTAATACTTGCGACTGTACGCTAGCATCTAACATGCTCACGGGTTCATCACAAATCAAAAGTTTCGGATGAGTGATCAAAGCACGAGCAATTGCGACTCGTTGCTGCTGTCCTCCTGATAAATCTGAGGGATAACGCTGATAATAAACCTCTGGCGGTTGTAACCCGACTTTTTCCAGCATCCCCAAAACCAGCTGTTTTGCTTCTTCAGGAGTTGCGATCTGATGAATTAATAGTGGATCAGCGATACTTTGTCCTACAGTCATCGCCGGATTGAGACAAGCATGGGGGTCTTGAAATACCATTTGCATTTGTCGTCGTTGCTGGCGGATTTCTTGTCGAGATAAGTTAGTGATGTCTTTACCAAGAAACTCGACTTTACCACCACTGGGGCGAACTAGTTGCAAGATTGTCCGCGATAATGTACTCTTACCACAACCAGACTCCCCGACTAATCCTAAAATCTCTCCTGGATATAATTCTAAATTAATGCCATCAACAGCTTTGATAGTTTGACCTTGCCCTTTAAATATGCGCTCAACAAAATTAGGCTCGATAGTGTAGTGCTGTTTGAGGTCTTGGACACGCAAAATTGGGGATTGGGGATCGCTTAAGGTGGGACCCCCTCTGGGGATCAGGGGTAACGGGGATTGGGAATCGGGAAAAGACAAAAGAGAAATTCCTTCTTGTCTCCACTCAGCTTCTTCTACACTTTGAATATGCAAAGCCGCTTGGAGGAGCGATCGCGTATATTCGTGTTCCGGATGCCGAAATACAGATTCAGTTGCACCCATTTCTACCATTTTGCCGTTATACATAACGCCAATGCGATCGCAATACTCTGCTACCATTGCCAAATCATGGGAAATTAAGAGTAGTGCCATGTTTTCTTCTGCACACAGCCGAGTTAGTTCTTGTAAAATCTGGGCTGAGACTGTGACATCTAAGCTAGTGGTAGGTTCATCAGCAACTATTAACTTTGGTTGCAACAACAAAGCTAAAGCTATTGCTACCCGTTGTCGCATTCCACCACTAAACTCATGGGGATACTGATTCCAGCGAGTAGCAGGTATATTAACTTTTTCTAAAGTGGCGATCGCTTTTTCTTTCGCTGCTTTTGCTGACAATTTGGGTGAGTGCGCCTTTAGTGTTTCTACACAATGATTGCCAATGGTCATCAATGGGTCAAGGCGCGTCATAGGATCTTGAAATATCAATGCTACCGCCTCACCCCGAAAATTCCGCATTTGTATTGGTGTTAAATCAAACACTGATTGGTCTTGAAATTTCACCTGTCCCTCAATACTAGTAGATGGTGGTAACAGCCGCATTGCAGCCCTTCCCAAAGTGGATTTACCACACCCAGACTCTCCTACCAATCCCATTTTTTCACCCGGTTGCAGGCTGAAAGATACATCATCAACAGCCCACTGAGTATTTTCATGACTACGGTGAGGATAGGCAACCCGCAAATGTTCAATAGAAAATAAGGTCATATGATTTAATTTTTATCAATCAAGTTAATAAATATAAAGCATCATCGCTAAAAGCAGAGAGAAAAAATCATCCCTGAGATGGTTTTAATGTTTAGCATTTTTGTTTGTTAATGTCTATCTCATGCATGGTAGACAATGTATCAAACTTATTATTCGGGTGTGAAGATAGAAGCATCAGATTTGTAAATAAACGTAAAGATTCCGTTAATTCAAACAATTTTCTATTTAGCCTTGCAACGGAGGAAAAATAATGAACGACACAACTCGTGTTTATCGTTTTCATCAATACGGTGGCCCCGAAGTTCTGCAACTTGATTCGGTACCTTTAGCTCAACCAGGTGCAAATGAAGTTCGGGTGCGGGTGCAGTCGATGAGCCTTAACCGTGCAGACATGCTGTGGATGGCAAACACCTATGTTGAAACGCCACAATTACCGTCCCGTATAGGTTATGAAATTGCTGGTTTTGTCGAAGCAGTTGGGGAAACCGTGACTGAGTTTCAAGTAGGCGATCGCGTCAGTTCCATACCAGCATTTTCCATTAGTGATTACGCTAACTTTGGTGAAACAGCAATTTTGCCCGTGCGTGGGTTAATGAAAACACCCAATCAGTTTACTCCTTGTGAAGCTGCAAGCTTTGCCTTCGCCTATTTCACTGGTTACTTTGCTCTACTGGAATTGGGAAAATTGCAGCCTTATCAAACCGTGCTGATCACAGCAGGAACAAGTACAACTGGTTTAGCAGCGATTGCTATGGCGAAGAAAATTGGTGCGATCATAATTGCCACAACGCGAACTAGTAAAAAACGCGACACTTTAATCAAAGCAGGTGCAGATTATGTCATTGCTACTGAAGAAGAAGATTTAGTTGCACGAGTAATGAAAATTACCAATGAACAGGGCGCGGATGTCGTCTACGACGCGGTGGCTGGCGCATTGAGCGAAAAATTGGTACAGGCTACAAAGATACAAGGACATTGGATTGTATACGGATTTTTGGATACAGATAATATAAGTGTATTTCCTTGGTGGACTGTCATGATTCGCAGTCTTGAAGTTCATGCTTACAAAGTATTTGATTTTACTGGCAATCGACACCTGAGCTTACCAGGTGATGAAGCAGCTTTAATTCGAGCTAAAGCCTTTATTAGCGCCGGACTTGCTGATGGCTCGTTTCCACTAACTATTGATCGGGAATTTCAAGGTTTAGAAGCTTTACCGGATGCTATATCCTATATGGCATCTAACCAAGCTGCTGGAAAGATTGTGGTAACAACTTAGCTAGTTATGATTGCCTACACCATAAATGGCATATTTACAATAATGATTGCTGGGTGGGCGTCTCGTCCACCTTGTTTTTGATGCTTTTTATCTATGTGCAGTAGGGATTGTTGATAGCATTACGGAAATTTCTACATCCACCAGAGTGATCGCACATCCTGATAACATAACTTTCTAGTCAGATTGGTAATATAAAAGTTCCAGTTAACTCGAATCAACAATCTCAAATCCAAAAGAAATTGCACAATGCTGATCTCTGCTGATACGCGGATTTCTTTCCCTCGTTCTCTAGTCTACGCTACCTATCGAGATAAGCTAGTTGAACTTATTCCCTACATGCCAAACATACGTCAAATTGAGGTGAAATCCCGCCGTGAAGAAGATAGACGAGTTTACAGTATCAACGAATGGCATGGAGGAGGAGAAATTCCATTGGCAGCAAGAGCTATACTCAGTGAAGATATGCTCTCTTGGACAGAATACAATACTTGGAACGAAGCTGAGTTTTTATTAGAGTGGCGGATTAAAACTCACGTCTATACCGAAGCTGTCCATTGTGCAGGAAAAAACCACTTTCTTACAGATGGTGATAGCACAATTATTAAAAGTCGTGGCGAACTCATGATTAACTCCAAGCAAATCACGGGTGTACCTTGGTTTATTGCTAGCAAAGTTGCAGAGATAGTTGAGGATTTTCTCAGCAAAAAAATTCAGCCAAATCTATTGCAGATGAGCGAAGGGGTACGTCAGTATCTAGAACAACAAGCAAAAGGATAGTAGTTCCCCAAGTTCTCTTAATGGCGTAAAGGTTAAGGGGTAAGGGGGAAAGGTATTTTCTCTTAACCTCTTAACTTATAAGGAAGGCAGGCTGAAAACCCTTGAGGAACAGCAACACAGTTGCGTATTCCGTACTTCAGGCAAGGGATTCCCCGTTACCCCTTATCCCCAGAGGGGTCCCCACCTTCCCCAATCCCCGATTCGCTCAAGCTCCTCGGCTTAGTTGTAGACTTTGTTGTTGAACCACTTCTTCATATAACAATTCTAACTGAGTAATATTACCGCTCAGGGTGTAGCGTTCTAAGGCTCGTTTTCTCGCTTTTTGCCCCAGTAAAGTTGTTATCTCAGGATGATCTTGGAATAATGGTAGTAAGGTTCTCAGTTGATGTCGCACTGACTTAGGATTAATAATCACACCTGAACCGTTTTCTAAGACTTCTCCATCAGCTCCAACATCAGTGGCTAAACAAGCTATTCCACAAGCCATTGCTTCTAATAAAGATAAAGATAAACCTTCTACTAAAGAAGGTAAAATATATACATCTGCACCCCGGAGAATATCAATGCGCCGCTCTTCATTAGCTACAAATCCTAACCAGTGAATGCCATTCTCGGAGTTATAAAAAGGTTCTAAAGAAGACTTGAGCGGGCCATCTCCAACTATCAGCAACTTGCTTGTTGATGCCATTTCTGATTGCTTCCAAGCACGCAGTAGAGCTTCAACGTTTTTTTCTGGAGCTAACCGTCCTTGGTAAACAAACAAGCGATCGGCATCAAATTCTGCTTTAACTTGAGAAATACCAGGAGAATATTTATTAACATCCACGCCATTGGGAATCACAGCAATATTTTTTAACGGTACACCCATGCGTGCTAATAATTCGCGCTGAATTTGGGAAAATACAATCACGCGATGGTAATTGCCTAAAAAGGGCGCATAAAGTTGATAAGCCAATAGTTGGGTTCCTGATACCAGCTTTGCTCCTTTACCTGCAAAGGGTGTGTGGAAAGTCGCAACTAATGGTAAATTTAGCTCCTCACAAATTTCTGGCAAAACAAAGTCTAGGGGAGATAAGGTGAGAGAAGCATGAACAATGTTTGGCTTAATCCGTCGCAGCGATTGAGTTAAAACTTTAGTCGCTTTGAAAGTGGGAATAGTGTAAACCTGGGACTTATAAATGAAGGGTAAAGGGACTTCTGGACAATTTGGCCAGTTGTCGGGCTTGGACTCTTCTTGAGCGAAATGCAGGAAGCTAACTTCGTGTCCCTGCTCTAGTAAAGCATTCGTAATCTCTCGACTGTAGGTAACATTGCCACAAAAGGGCGATTTTTTTCCAATCCAAGCTATACGCATTCTTTATTGATTAATTTATGAGAAAAGCGGGTTTAATTGATCAGCTTTTACCATTATTCTGCTGTTGTGTGTGATTTTACTTTTTTTTTGGCTCGTTGATTTATCATAAATCACAGCTAGCACCCACTTAACACACAAAAATTTATATTTTTTATCAAAAAATCCTTGGACTTATTTATTTTGTCAGGACTTACGCAAAAACTCTCTGTAACCCTCTTTTCTTCGTGTCCTACCCTCGCGGGTAGACACGAGGTGGCTTCTGTTCCCTGAAAGGGTTCGGTGCAGGGTAAGTAGTACCCTGCACCGAACCCACTACTCTACGAGAAGCCGGACTTCGTCCGTCTACGTGTCTACGTTTTTCCGTTGTCTGTGGGTAAGTCCTATTTGTTTATGAATCGCTTTTGATATGTATAAACTGACTACAAACTAAAATTGCGCCTAGTAGAGACGCGAAGTAGAGACGCGAAGTTTCGCGTCTCTACTTTTTTGGAGATGTCTAATTGTAGATATGATCTCTCTCTGGTAAATATGCAAGATTTTATTATGCATTTAAGCTTAACACAAAAGCATTAATCCATACTAGAGAGCGAAATATACCAGTTTAATAAACCACCTAAGAAAACGATCGCAGCTAATCCTAAAAATACAGCTTGCAAACCAACAAAAGTTTCTGCGACACCTGCTAATGCTAAGGGTAAAGTTAGGGCTATATTGATGACATTATTCTGTAAACCAAAAACCTTACCACGCATTTCTATCGGCGTTTCTGCTTGAATAGCTGTTTGCATGGGTATACCGACTAACGCCCCGAAAATACCCAAAGTCATTACTAAAGGTAAGACAGCCCACAATTGTTGTGTAAATATCGATAAACCAATCAGGGACGCAACCATGCCAACACAGCCAATTAAACTTAAATGAGTATAAGAGAAGCGTTGCCCAAACTGACCTAAAATTACTGCTCCCAAGCCAATTCCAACACCACCAGACGCTAGTAAAAAGCCAAATTGTTGTGGTTTTAAGTTAGGAATTACTTCAGCCATACGGACAGCTAAAACTGTTAGCGCTGCAAATACAGAAAATAAGATAATTAATTGAATCAGAGCGTTGCGGAGCCGATGATTTTTCCCTAGATAACGCAGACCATCCCGCAGGTCTGTAAAAATGTGTGGAGATTCCTTTGTGGGTGTGTGGGGTTTTTCGTTAGTTACTAGTAGTAGTAAGATTAGTCCAGCGATCGCATAACTACCACCTACAACTATTTCTTTACCAAGTCCGTCACTACCACCCAGAAGTAACCACAAGTGATCGGCTGCTGCTAACAGTGGTTCACCAATAGCGAAGCCAACAATCACCGATGCCATCATTGTAGTGGTGTAAAGAGAATTAGCCGAGAGTAGATCCCTCTCTTTTACCACCAAAGGAATTGCTGCTTGTTCAGCTGGAGCAAAAAACTGTGTGAGTGTCGAGACTAAAAAAGTAATCCCCAGAATGATCACAAAACCTACAGGTAACATGGCGATCGGTTTCCAATCCTGAGTTAACCACAGTAGTGAAGGAATAATCAAAACTAGAATACCGCGCCAAATATTTGTTCCTACCAGTACCATCTTTTTTGACCAACGGTCTACAAACGCACCAGCTAGGGAACCAAATAACACAGCAGGTATAGTAAAAGTCATCATCAGTGCTGACACCCAAGCGCTAATAGTTTGAGCGCCTGTTTGAAAATGAGTATTGATCAAGGCGATCATCAGCACTAGATATACTTTATCTGCTAGTTGACAAAAGACTTGACCACCCCAAAGAGCCAAAAAATTCGGGTTTTTCAATACTGGCCAAAATCCATATTCCTGGGTATCATCTGAAGTTGGTTCTGTGTCTACAGGTTTATTTTCTTCATCCGGTTTTTGAGACACAGCTGCATTTGGTTCATGAAAGTTGGCTTTCCCTGGTACATCGGTTTTGGCTGCTTCCGATCTACAATTTTTATTCTGATCGTCTTGAGAAAGGTCTTTTGCAGACATTTCTTGGCGATGAATTTGACTAGGACTTGATGTGGTATCGCGAACCACACTCAGGTGATTTTGTGATTTAGGGGTTGATGTTGTATTGTGTTTTTTAACATGGCTTGGTGATAGGGGCAGGATTTTCTTATCCAAATTAGACGATTGCATCATGGTTAGGAGCAAAATAAGAGTCAATCAAGGCAGCAGAGCGAATAGGACGACCAAAATGATACTGAGCATACTGACGCAAAATTTGCTCAACAGATAACCAGCTATTTTTTTCGGCTGCATCTAGCATTATCTCTGATTGCGACAGCTGCTGGAGTATGGTTAATTCTTCAGCATCCAAGCGCTTAGAAAGCACTGGTATTTCTTGTCGATGGGTGATTGTTTCGTAGGCTTGAGGTTTAGGGGTGTCAGGGTGTAAGGATATAGGGGTATGAGAGGAAATACTATATCTCACCCTCTGGTCTTCTGCTACTTTTTTACTTTCTCCTTCCTTCTTCAAATGTTCCCAAGCTGCTAAACAAACAATTCCACCAGCACTTACACTAAATCCGACTCGTGAGCGGGGGTCTTGAAAATCTGGTTTCAAAGTACGTCCAGTTAAACAACAAATTTGTACTTGTGGCGTCAATCCCGCCAAAGCCAAAAGCTGAAATACTCCGTGTGTCAGATGGGCTACAACATTGGATGTGTCTGTGTTAGGTAAATTTTCTATCCGTTCGAGATGTTCATTTAGTAACTCATACAATTCTGTTTGGGTTTGTTCACTTAAAGCCTGACATAGTGCGATTTCGGCTAAGTATTGGCTGGCAACTAATTTTACCAAATCCTGAGCCAGACGTGGGTAAGATTTTATAGTTTGCGCTTGTGTAATTTTATCGAGCGATCGCCCCTTGGCAATCAATAATTCATTAACTACAAACATTGCACTCCTACCACCCAGACTGGAGTTGTGTTTGCGAGAACCAGGAGCGATCACACGAATCAGCCCAAATTCTTGTGTCAAAACAGTCACAAGTCGATCCGATTCGCCAAAAGCCTGAGTTTTAAGATTAATACCAGTTGCTTTATATGTTTTACTCATTTGTCATTTGTCATTTGTTATTTCTTCTTTGTCCTTTGTAACAACTAGCAACTATTAATCAATAACCAATGACCAATGACCAATGACCAATGACCAATGACCAATAACCAATGACTAATGACTACTCTTTTCCAGCGTATCGCGCTGTTTTAGTAAATCGACACTATAAGATGTTCCTAATCTCGTAGCACCTGCCAGAATTAAGTCTAGAGCTTGATCAATAGTACGAATACCACCCGAAGCTTTAATCCCAACTCTTTCCCGTGCTATCTCTTTAATCAGACGTACATCATCCACTGTTGCACCTCCATTCCAACCTGTACAGGTTTGGATGAAAGTTGCTCCTGCATCCATACATATTTCCGTAGCTAGCCTTTTCTCGGCATCCGTCAGTAGGTTGGTTTCTATTATTACCTTTACTATTTGCTCCGTTTCTTCGCAAATTTCAGCAATTTCTTGATGCACTTCATCAGTTTTACCAGCTTTTAACCAACTTAAATTGATGACTACGTCTAATTCAGTAGCACCATTTTCCACTGCTTCTTGAGCTTCATACAATTTCACTGCTGAAGTCGTCGCTCCAGTAGGAAAGCCTATTACTGTACAGATTTTCGGCGTTTTATTATGGAGTAATTCAGCCGCAAGGGGTAGATAGCTGGGGTAGACACAAACCCCTGCGAAGTTAAACCTTTGTGCTTCTTCACACCATTGTTCAATATGCTCAGTCGTAGCTGTGGGTATCAGCAGAGTGTGATCTATATATGGCGCAATATCAATATCATGATCTGGATATTCTGCTGCCATTGCTTTATTACCAGTAATTAGTTCTAAAAGATTTATAAAACTTCAAGACTATTTTAATAAAAAAATCTACAATTCTTAGCATTTTGCCGGAAAACCAGTACTGCTTTGTCAAGACTGATAGTAGAGACACAATTCATTACCAGGACTTACGCAAGTGTCACAAAAATCTCAATTTTTTGTTTGTAGTGAGGACCAAGCGTCCTCAAAATAAGGACGCTTGGTCCTTACTACGAACTTAAAATAAGTAGGTAGGCACAATTAAACCGAACTACGTAAATTTATGTAAAGCACCAGGAATGCTTTGAATATAAGCTTTTAAGCGATTTACATTTCTTAATCTAGTTGTGTTTTTTAGCGCCCACCTACTTAATATGCCAGTTGCGTAAGTCCTGATTACATCTCTACTGTTGATAATTGCAGGGTTATTATGAAACTTCTAAAAATTCTAGGATAGTTTGAGCTAAGGCTTTCGATGCTAAGTAAGGTACACCATTACCAATAGTTTTAAACATATTAGTTAATGACATAGTTTCTGGAAGTACAAAGCTAGCAGGTAAAGATTGTATTGCTAAAGCTTCAGCCACAGAAATTCGCCGCACTTTATAAGGATGTAAATGTACTTCATTGTTGCCATAGCAAGCAGTAGGAGAGTAACGCCATCTGTGCAGACGTTTATATGATTTTTTGGAATTATCTCCTTCATCGATCGTAGCAAATTTTTTTATTCCTGCCCTTGGTTTAAAATAATGTTTAGCGTTGGGATGATGAAGAACATTGTTTTTATCAAACCAAAATTCGACTGTTAATTCTCTAGGAATATTATTAGGAAAAGGTGATATAGAATTCTCTTGAAACGTTTCACATCTTACCCAAGGATAGGCAAAAACGTTTTCTTTAGTATATACAGAATATTTCTCCCAAGGAAAAGTGAATTTAGAGAGAGAGATTCCCATATCAATAATAAGCTTGCTATGGAAACCAATCAAAATTATTCTATCTCTATCTTGGGGTACACCGTATTCAAGAGAATTAATCAAACGCTCTGTTAATATATATCCAAATCGTTTTAATTTATGCTTCAGTAATTCATAGAATAAACGGTGTTTGTTAGTTTTCAATAAACCTTTGACATTTTCAAACAAAAAAAAATCTGGTTGCTGTTGGCAAATTAATTCAACATAAGAGGCTGAAAGTTTACCGCGCTCTCCTAAATAGCCCTGATTTTTACCACCAATAGAAAAATCTGGACAAGGAGGACCTCCAATAAAGCCAATAAGTTTAGAAGATTTGCGACAGTCTTTAACTAATTCTCGCAAGCGTAGAGATTGTAAATCTTCAGTTAGTTTTGTAACGTCTGATTCTTCTCCATAATGATAACCATATTTTGCTAATGGTAGGTTCATACAAGAGCGTGCATAGCGGTATGCTTCCATGAATGAAGGAGAAATTTCATTAACGTAAACAATATGAAAACCGCTATTTTCAAAACCCAAATCTAGAAAACCAGAACCCGCAAAAAAGGAGAACACACAAGGGCGATCGCTCATTTTCTCATCAACATTTAATTTTATTCTAAATAGCGGTTATCAGGTGCGTACACCAGTTATGAATAAAAATATGACTCTTCTTACACCCCTACACGCTCCCCCACACCTCTTTTTTAAGTCAACAATTAGGGGTGTGAGGGTGTAGCGGAACCCATAACTAAAGTTAGGGGCTTGATACAAGATTGCACAACAAACAATCCAACATGGTTGGATTGGAGTCGTAACGTCTTAGTCCATCATTATTGACAGCCAGCTATACTACTGATCACGAACTTTGAGCCTACTCTACCGAAGCCGCAATCAGAACTTCTCGTTTTGCAAAGTCTTTCAGAATAGCGATTTGGCACACGGGAGTAGATGTGTTTTTAAGGAATCGCGATGTATTTTAGCATATCGCCCCTACCTTTACAATGAAATAGCTCTGCGATTATGCAACCCTTAGTTACCGAAATTATATTAAAAACTTGGGTATACTGTTTGTAAAATAAATTTTTTTGGGTAAATTATTGGCTACCACAAACTAACTTTAAGTGTTATTGCGAGCAATGCTATACTATTTACCCAATTTAACATCCAGAAATCTTTTCTGGAAGTACGACTAAATCTACAATAATGAAGTAATGGTTCCTACTCACAGATTATAAAGCTGCTGACCTAGTTGTTACTGATTCTACATATGGAACATTTAGGTTAATCAGTAGTTTCTCCTAGTGAAAAATCAGAGTCTAATCGCGTAAAGTACCTTTCAACTAGGCAATTGAACACCTGTGGTTTACCCTGCGTAGCGCGTTTGGGAAGTTCTACTGATGAACAATCCAAACACAGCCTCTCAAAAACCCGTTGCGTCACAACCTAGTAGGGTAAAATCCCGTAAGAGGGCTGCCTGTCAGATTAGCCAAGTGAAGGGACTTGAACGAACTGGTACTCAAAAGATGATTGTGTAGCGCCCTACCTGTTGGGAAGTTCGTTTACCGCTAGTGTCTGTGGTCGTGAGGTAATCAATCAAGAACCAGATTCAACAACGGACACGTTACAAAGGTGGAGGGGAACCCCCACGCACAAGTTGTCCTCAAGAAAAAATGATGTTTTGACCAAAGGTCGGTTCACTGCATGGAATTTTCAATCGCTACACTCCTTGCCAATTTCACTGATGATAAATTGGTAGCTCGTAAACTTCTAGAAAAGAAACTTGGTTGTGAAGATGAAGAAAGTTTACAGACACTTCACATCATCTTGGAGGTATTGGAGAAAATTGGTATTTTAGTGAAAGAACGCGGTAAGTATCGCCGCATTACAGAAGAAGGGCTAATAGAAGCGAAGTTGCGCTGTTCCAGCAAGGGCTTTTGCTTTGCAATTCAAGATGTAGAAGGAACTGAGGATATTTACATTCGAGAAAGCCATTTGAGTAATGCTTGGAATGGCGATCGCGTTTTAGTGCGAGTTCTCAAAGAAGGTAGTCGGCGTCGTTCTCCTGAAGGGGAAGTCAAATTAATTTTAGAGCGCTCCAATCACACTTTACTCGCACGAATCAAACAAGTAGAAGCGGGCTATCGGGCTGTACCTTTAGATGATCGCCTGCTATTTGAACTGAAACTTTACACCAATGGTCTAAGATTACAAGAAGCGATCGATCATCTGGCCCATGTGGAAGTTCTACGTTACCCACTAGCACAATATCCGCCACTAGGGCGAGTTGTGCAGATCCTGGGGAGCGATGCAGAAGCAGCAGCTGATATTGATTTAGTCACCTGCAAGCATGATCTTTCCCGTAATTTCTCAGATAATGTCCAAGAAGCAGCCACCAAATTACCAAAAAGGATTTTAAAGGCTGATCTCAAAGATCGGCTAGATTTACGTAATAAGTTTACTATTACAATACTGGGTAATAATATTGACACAAAAACAGTAGAAAATGCTTTCTCTCTGGAAAAAACTAGTGCTGGTAACTTGCAGTTAGGCTTTCATATTCCCGATGTTTCGCACTACATACAGCCAGATGAAGCACTTGATCGGGAAGCGATCAGACGAGGTAGAACTGTGTACCTTGGCGATTTAGTGTTACCAATGTTACCGGATAATGTGATAGAGCGTTGTTCTCTAGTCTCAGGAAGCGATCGCCTCAGTCTTTCTTGTCTAGTTACCTTTGATCCGCAATCAGGAGAAGTACTGGATTGGGAAATTCAACCCAGTGTAGTCAAAGTAGATGCTTCAGTAAATACTCAGCAAGCAGAAACAATTCTTCTGGGTAAAAAAGTTACTAAAGTCCCTACTGAAGCAGTAGAAATGCTGCGAGAATTGCAAAAATTGCAGATGTTTCTCAAACAACAACGCACCTCTCGTGGAAGTTTGCAGCTAAATCTGCCCATAAATAAAAACCCCTTCTATGATGAAGGTATTCTCGGATGTGTAGTAGAAAAAGATTCACCTGTGCGATCGCTGCTCACAGAATTCGTATTGCTGGTGAATCAAATCATGGCAAACCACATGAGTGCTTTAGGTATTCCCAGCATTTGGCGAATCCAAGGCGCACCTGATCCCGAAGATGTACAAGAGATGTTGAAACTGGCGATCAATTTGGGGATCGAATTGTCACTAGAGCCAGATATTGATATTCAACCTCTGGATTATCAACAATTGACAAGAGTGTTTGCTGAGTCATCATCTGAGCAAGTTTTGACTTATTTATTGCAAGACACCCTCAAACAATCAGTTTACAGCAGCAACAACAAAGCACCCCACTTTGGTTTGGCACTACCAGAATATGTCCACTTTACCGCACCCTTACGACGTTACCCAGATTTGCTGATGCAGAGGGTATATTACGCACTACTCGAACACGGACGCGATCGCCGCAACACTCGTGTCAAAGAGCGTGTAAACTTACGTTCTTCTACTAGCCACGGGGAAATTAACTGGAACGTTTTACCGCCAGAATTGCAACAAGAGTTGCAAAGCGAACTGACAAGAGTAATTACCCAAATCAACGACAGAGAAAAAGAAGTTCAAGAAGCCGAAGCTGACTTAGAGGGTTTACAAAGAGCCTCTTTAATGAAACAGCGAATCGGCGAGGTATTCAGTGGTGTGATTACAGGCGTCCAATCTTACGGATTCTTTGTGGAAATTGAAGTCCCACCAAAAGATCATGCTGGCGATCAAAACGTACCTTTACGAGTTGAAGGATTAGTACACGTCAGTTCCCTTAAAGATGATTGGTACGAATATCGCGCCAGACAACAGGCGCTGTTTGGACGAAAAAATCGCGCTTCCTATCGATTAGGCGATCGCGTTGCTGTACAAGTTAAAAGCGTCGATTACTACCGTCAACAAATTGATCTAGTCACAGTCGGTAGTGATGGTATTCCTTATCGCCAAGATATCAACGCAACTGGTGAAGAATCAGATATGTACTTACGTGGCGAGATGGAACCAGACGATTTAGAATCCTATGAAGACGACGAATAAAGTTTAGGGATCGGGGAAAGGGGAGACATATCAATTCAAAATTCACGGATTGAGAAGGGGGACAAAGGGGACAACAAAGACAAGGAAGACAACAGAGAAATTTCTCCCAATCCCCATTACCCCTTATCCCCAGAGGGGACTCCACCTTCCCCATTACCCCTTATCCCTAGACCCCACCTTCCCCAATCCCCCAATCCCCATATTTTTTGAAACGTGTCCAATAATAACAAGCCACTCATATTAGGAATTACAGGTGCATCTGGTTTAATCTATGCAGTTCGCGCTTTAAAATATTTGCTTGCAGCTGATTATGAAATTCAATTAGTAGCTTCTAAATCAACCTACATGGTTTGGCAATCTGAGCAGGATATTCGTATGCCTGTAGAATCTATTCAACAAGAGCAATTTTGGCGACAACAAGCAGGAGTTGAAACAGGAGGAAAACTACGCTGTCATCCTTGGGGAGATGTGGGAGCGAATATCGCTAGTGGTTCGTTTCGTACTTTAGGAATGATGATAATTCCCTGTAGTATGAGTACGGTAGCCAAGCTTGCAGCAGGGTTAAGTTCCGACTTATTAGAACGAGCCGCAGATGTACAGCTAAAAGAAGGACGAAAATTAGTTATTGTTCCCCGTGAAACTCCTTTTAGCTTGATTCATTTACGCAACTTAACCACCCTTGCAGAAGGCGGAGTTAGAATTGTACCTGCTATTCCTGCTTGGTATCACAATCCTCAAAGCATTGAGGATTTAGTTGATTTTGTAGTCGCCCGTGCTTTAGATCAACTTGATATTGATTGTATTCCCATTCAACGTTGGCAAGGTCGTCTCTAAAGGATGAACGATAAAGTATGAAGTGTGAAGTGTGGACTTTCTATTCCTTATGGCTCTTTTGCGATTAACTTTATTAGTAGCGATTATGGGAGGACTCGCGCTGTTGTTGGCGCAAAATTGGTCCCCTATCCTCCCATTAGTTTTTTTAGGTGTGCAGACTAAATCATTACCTTTAGCAATGTGGATTTTGTTCAGCACAGCTGCTGGTGCTGCTACCTCTGTGGTGATCTCTGGTTTATTTCAATTATCGGGTTATTTGGCAGTACCACAACGCTCAACTTCTGCTGCACCCAAATCTCGGAAAACTACAGCAAGGAGCGATCGCTCAACGCAAGAAAAATCTGCCGACAGTCATAGTAGTTATACTAGTCCCCCACCATCAGCGACTAAAACTTCATCTCAATCTAATGCAGATGATGATTGGGACACAAACAACAACGAAGATTGGGATTTTGAAGAAGATCCCACAAGTTCTCAAAATACAGAAGTTAGAGACTCGAAAAGCTATGAACGCCGACAAGAACCTACAGACAGTTTTCGAGCAGGTTCTTCATATTCTTACAGCTACCGCGAACCTAAAAACTCTGGAGTAGGCAAAACTGAATCAATTTATGATGCAGACTATCGGGTAATTATTCCCCCATATCAACCATCAAGCAATGATTTCACCGATAAAGATAATCCAACCGATAAAAATAATCAAGTAGATGAAGAGGATTGGGGGTTTTTAGACGATATTGATAATAATCAGCGTGAGCGATAAATAGAGACATAAACAGACAATAATAGGTCAAATCTCTACTTGATCTCGCAACGCTCGCGAGACTCCTGCTTGACTTTACCTGTCATGGCAGCTTCTTGCAGACTCATAAAAGCATTAAAATCTTCAAGGTCGTACTGTGTACTCAGTAATTGCCGTAGCTGATTTTCTGCTTCTACAGTCAGGTATCCTGTTGATAAAGCCTTTTGCACAACATCTTTAATCCGAATCATGCTTCAATCCTCAAACGACCACACTTAAGTTATTTGGCTTACTGAAATTAGATATGCAGTATCTTGAATACTTTTCCACTATTAAGTTGGCCAGGCTTTTTTCAATAAAATAAAAAACAAAGTCATTCTTTACACCTTGTATTTAATAAGTGCTGTTGATGCTGGTCAGACAACTCACTCCAATCAGTAAGTAGAGCACTGTATAATGTAAATACTGATAACGATGTATTGTGTTGGTAGAAACACAGTGTCGTCTAATGCTCTATAAATAATGAGTTTTGACCCCATTTAGTTAGACGTACAAAACCTGAATAAAGTTTCAATCAAGCTTAAACCAAATTTTATTAAATTTATATTAAGCCTATAACTAACATAAAGCATATTGATTTATTTGTGTGAAATTATCGTAAAGCTCCCAAAAGGTCTGCATGAAAGAATTGAGAGGGCGATCGCACCCAAATTTTTGCGGAGAAAATTTTATTCGTAACCACGCACCAAATTTCGCTAGGATAAACTAAGAGTTTTGTGAGTAGCTAGAGTTAGGGATAGTTGCAATCTATCGCCCCACTGTCAACACCAAGACACCCTCCTCCACAGGCGCACAGATTCAGCTAAAACTGAAACCATGATTACCCAATAAAAGCAGACCCTTTTTTCCACAGACTTAAGCTCATAACATGTTCCTTAGTGACCAGCTAGAACTTTAATTAACAGTAGACCTAAAAAAAGGAAAGATGATTACACCCATGCGTGTTTTTGTGTTGATCTTTAACGCTGGTACAGATAACGAAGGAATTCACACGATTCGGGTAGGCGATCGCAATACAATTCTGATGTTTGAGTCAGAAGACGACGCCACGCGCTTTACCTTGATGCTAGAAGCCCAAGATTTTGCTATACCCGCAGTTGAGGCAATTGATGCTGAACAAATCAAAGAGTTTTGTCAAAGTACGGGCTATGATTGGCAAATGGTGACAGAAAATAGTGCTTTAATGGTTCCACCAGAAATAAACGTAGAAGAAACCGACTGGAAACCAGACTCTGAAATCGAGCAAACACAGACTGACAGCCAGCCTAGTAAGCAAGAATCACCACCACCAGAATCAGAATTGTCTGATTCTGAACTAGATAGTATTCGTCGCCGATTAGAAGGGTTACTATAAGTAGTCATTGGTCATTAGTCAAGTAGACCAATGACTAATGACCAATGACTAAGGACAAAAAACAAATGACTGATTTACAGCAACGTGGCCATCTTCTCACAGAGCAAGTTAATCCTAATAGTCAGAATCTAGACCAAATGAGCTGTTTAGAGTTGGTAGAAATTTTTAATCGCGAAGACGAGAACGCGGTGGCTGCGGTGGCTGGTGCGAAGATGCAATTGGCTCAAGCTATTGAACGAACTGCCGAGTGTTTGCAACGCGGAGGACGGCTGTTTTATGTTGGTGCAGGGACGAGTGGTCGGTTGGGAGTATTAGATGCTGCTGAGTGTCCACCAACTTTTTGTACACCTCCAGAACTTGTACAAGGAATTATTGCTGGTGGTGCTGGGGCGCTATTACGCAGTTCCGAAGATTTAGAAGATTGCTTTCAAGATGGAGAAGCGGCGATCGCTCAACGACATATAACCCAACTAGATGTAGTTGTTGGTATTACTGCTGGTGGGACAACACCTTATGTTCAGGGTGCTATCAATGCTGCTCGTCAACGGGGAGCTACTACAGTTTTTATGGCTTGTGTACCTGCTGAACAAGTGAATATAGAAGCAGATATTGATATTCGCTTGTTAACAGGCCCAGAGGTGCTTGCTGGGTCTACTCGCCTCAAAGCAGGAACCGCAACTAAGCTTGCTTTGAATATCCTATCTACAGGTGTGATGGTGCGTTTAGGCAAAGTCTATGGAAATCGCATGGTTGATGTAGCCGTGACCAATAACAAATTACGCGATCGCGCTTTAAGAATCTTGCAAGACTTAACAGGTTTAGCTCGTGAAGCATCGGATCTGTTGTTAGAACGTAGTGGTAAATCGGTCAAGTTGGCGCTATTTATGCACTGGACAGGCTTAGAAAAAGAACAAGGTCTAGAATTACTTTCTGAAAACCAAGGTAATCTCAGAGCAGCGATCGCTAACTGTAAAAATTACACCAAACCTTAGAAATAGAAGCTTCAAATTTTAGCAACGCCATAATTATACTGGTATCAATTATTGCATTGCTTTCAAGATTTATTTTCAGATACCATCTTAATATTTGATCGGCTTTTGAGTCAGCGTAACCTGACTCAAAAAAGCAAAACGCTTGCTATAAGAAGATTTATCTATCAAATTGTTATATCTAGATTACCAACCTCTACACAGTTAACACAAAAGTAAATTCAGAATTTATACTGTTTCAATCTTCTTTGTCAATGTATAGGATGATATATATTTATCATAAAGTTTAATTGCGAATTGATGACATTTATATACCAAGATCTCAAAATAAAATACTGAGCGAGGTTTTGCTCAAAATCCCGCCCGAAAATAAATTAGTAGCTCATCGCTAAAGTAAGTTTTTCGCATATTAATCGAAGGGGAAAATATGAACCATCCGCAAATGATGGTAGCAAATAAATTAATTAATGAATTTCAAATTTGTACCCAATTAAAATATAGTGGGAAATTAAATATTAAAAGTGTTAATGGACAAAAATGGATTTTCTATTACCACGGTGGTAAAATAATTTGGGCAACAGGAGGTACTCATCCTTTCCGACGATTGAGGCGGCAAATTGCTCAATACTGCCTGAGTATTGATATTGATAAAATACATTTGCAATCTCAAAAATTATCTCTTGATTACTGGGATTATTGTCTACTGGTGTCTCTATATAATCAACAGAAAATTAACCCTGAACAAATGAGGGCTGTTATAGAAAACACTACCACAGAGTTATTATTTGATCTTACTCAGCAAGCCAATTTTTATTCTATAAATTGCGATCGCAATCAAGAAATCATATTAGAAGCACCAGTCAGCATCACCGATGCAGATATGTCTTTAAAGCTCATGCAAGAGTCTTGGGAGCATTGGTTAGCAGCTGGTCTGAAGAATATATCACCTAATTTAGCACCAATATTGCGAAAACCAGAAGAACTCCAGAAACAGGTAAGTTCAGCAGTCTACAATAATTTTGTGACTTTAATTAACGGCAAATACACTCTATGGGATTTAGCCGTCAAAATGAAGCAAAGCCTACTTTCAGTTACCCGTTCTTTGCTTCCTTATATATCCAAAGGAATCATTGAATTAGTAGAAATTTTTGACTTACCTTTACAAATTGTTGAAGTTAATAAAAACTCTTTGATTAAAAAAATCACAACTTCCAATAGTCCACTCATTGCTTGTGTCAATAACAATGTTTCAGTTAGTCAAACACTAGAAAATATTCTCATCCCTAATGGGTTTAGATTTATTAATATTCAAGATACTGTTCATGCCCTATCGATTCTAATTGAGCATAGACCAAACCTAATCTTTTTGAATTTAGTACTACCAGCTACCAACGGTTACGAAATCTGCGCTCAACTCAGGCGCATTTCCCTATTTGCTAATACGCCTATAGTAATTTTAAGAGACAGTGATAGTCCTTTAGAACGATTTAGAGCGAAAGTGGCAGGCTCTACAGATTTACTTGCCAAACCTGTATCATCTGACAAGGTAATGGGTATAGTACGTAAACACACACAAGCTTTTTCGGAATTAGTCATTAGTCATTTTTCCTCTTGATCGATACTTCTTTGATGGTACAGAGCAAGCAGGAAAATCTGTGGAGCCAATTCCATTTTCCATAGACGCGATAGCGACTTCTCGATAGAGTAATCCAAAATCTCAAATCGAATGACCAATGACCAATGACTAATGACTAATCCTCAAGTGATTGTGCCGATACTTCGACAGCTGTCACATCGATCGTACCGTCGGGTGTAGTGCGCTGAAAATGGCCCTGTTGTACTAACAACAGTTCTCCACAATTAGGACACTGTAACTGAGTTCGATTCAAACCCGTAAATTCGTATTTACAAACGGGACATCGATCACTAACTAGGTTACGTTGCAACCACCAACGAAATCCGAAAAATGCCAGAATAGGTGTGAGCAAAAGTAGCCCAACGATAATTAGAAATGAATTTACCAACCAGCCTAAGCCCAATGATCCTAGCAACCAAGCAATTACTATGAAAGTGAGCCAGGGGCGGAGTTGATACAGACTTAACTGAAAGTTTTTAAAGGTCATTTGTTAAAGTATCGTCCTGCTCTTCCTCTAGGATAGCGACTTTCATCTAAGATTCTTTGACTTAATGTAAATTAACTTCTGCTTTGTGGAGTCAATTGTCAATTATTAATAATAACAATTGACAATTGACCAATGATTACTAAAACTGAGATAAGCGTTGCTGGTAATAGTCCACAATTTTTTCTGTGATTTCGCTTACTGACAAACCATCTGTGATAACTTCAACGGCATCTGGCGCTTTCTTCAAGGGAGAAGCTTTGCGAGTGCTATCTTTCCAGTCGCGTTCAGCAATATCTTTTTCTAGCTGTTCTAAAGATATTTCAGGCTGGCCTTGTTTTTTAAAGTCTTGTAGACGGCGACGGGCGCGTTCTTGCACAGAGGCGGTTAAAAAGATTTTCACTTCTGCATCGGGGAAAACGTGGGAACCGATATCTCGTCCTTCTGCAACTAAACCACCTTTTTTACCCCACCTTTGTTGTTGTTTCACTAATGCTTGACGCACAGCACTTTGTGCAGCGATCGCGGAAACATTAGATGTCACTTGAGTTGAGCGAATTACTTGGGTAACATCATGATAGTTAATCAACACTTGTACTGGAGATTGTAAGTCCTGTCCCAGAGATAGTTCAATCACACACCTGTTGGCTAATTCTGCGATCGCACACTCATCATCTAGGGCGATTTCTTCATGCAGTACTAACCAGGTGACGGCACGGTACATGGCTCCTGTATCTAGATATACCAGACCTAGTTTGGCTGCTACCTGACGTGCAACGGTAGATTTGCCAGCTCCAGCTGGCCCGTCAATAGCAATAATTGGCTGGCGATCGCGTAAGATAGTATTATCAATCAAACGTGTAGAACCAAGACGAGCGGCGATCGCGAGCATTCCTTCCTCCTGAACTTTTTTTATTGACATTAAAGTATTCGGTTCAACCAATTCAATATATTCCACAGATACAGAACTAACCATTGCTATTTCTTGCTGTGCTACTGCAATGAGTTTGCTAGCATTGCGTTCTCCAGCACGAAAAGCTGCTTGGGCTTTTTGCAACCCACTGTACAACACAGCTGCTTGCTGTCTTTCTGTGGTAGTCAAATATTGGTTGCGAGAACTAATGGCTAAACCAGATGTTTCCCGCACCGTTGCACAAGCAACAATTTCGATCAAAAAATTTAAATCAACTACTAGCTGTTTGATAATAGCTAACTGTTGACCATCTTTTTGACCAAAATAAGCTCTGTCAGGCTGTATTAAATTGAAAAGTTTAGTAACCATCGTTGCCACACCCTGAAAGTGACCTGGGCGATTGTCACCACACAAACCTGATATCATAGCAGATGGCGGGTTAACTTGTGTAACTTTTGATTCTTGTAGATTTTTGAGATCAACTCCCATTTCTTCTGGAGTCGGCGCAAAAACTACGTCTACCCCTGCTTGTTCGCACAATTGCAGGTCTTGGTCTAAGGTGCGAGGATAGCGGTGAAAATCCTCATTAGGAGCAAATTGCAGAGGATTGACGAAAATACTGACAATCACCGTAGCATTTTCTTGCCGCGCCCGTTGAATTAAACTTAAATGACCTTGGTGTAAGGCTCCCATAGTGGGAATTAGACCAACAGCCGTAAAATGTCTGTCAGTCACCTCAAATTCTGATGGCCGTTCTTGCTCTGTAAGCTGGTTTTCCGAACGGCGCTGATCTAAATAGCAGCGTAAAGCCACAGTAGTTGTCAACAGGCGCACAAAAATACCCCTAGTCTTGATCTAGCTTTCCCCGTTAGTTTATATCCGATTTTGGAGGAAAGAGGCTAGTCTAGGGGAACAAAGGAAATGCTGATTGGTAGTTAGTGGTTGGTGGTTGGTAGTTGTTTGTGGTTTGGAACCACCCACCAAAAAACAACAAACAATTAAGTAATACCAAAAAACTATCTTCTGAGAACTTCAAGTTTAACTGGTACTACACCGTTACCCATCATACCCAAAAGCCGCGCTGCACCTACGGAAACGTCAATAACCCGACCACGAATATATGGACCTCTGTCGTTGATTCGCACAACCACAGATCGACCATTGTGGGTGTTTGTTACACGTACTCGTGTGCCAAAAGGCAAGCTACGGTGAGCTGCTGTCATTCCCTCTGGATTGAATCTTTCGCCCGTGGCGGTACGATTGCCAGAGCCATCATAGCCATAGTAGGAGGCTATGCCTTTGAAAGTATTTTGGACTTTGACAGCAATCTGATGTGGTAGCTTGTTTGACAGCGAGAAAGGTGCAGGTAAGTTAGCGATCTGATCTAAAGGCGATGCATTGCCTATGAGTCTGCGTAAGCGGTTAGTTACTTGTAATGCATCTTGAGCGGGATCGTTGGTTGTATCTGCGAGTTTTGTGTTTTGGTTGATCTCTACCAGTTCTTGGTTATTGGCTTTAATGACGAAGCGATCGCCAGCTTTTTGTTGACCAGTTAGGCCTTTATTCTGGTCTTGATTCGAGTTTGTAGATGCTTCTCCTGCTTTCCAACTTACAATTATCTTGCTGGCGTCTACTTTATCTAGGACTAGCTGGTTAATTTTTGCTGCTACTACACTAGCCCTTTGAATGGGGTCATCTTTGTCCGAGCTAGTCTGAGTTGCCAAACTTGTAACTGTCCCGTTGGTTGCTGCTATTTGAGTAGGACTACTGTTATCAAGAGCTTGGGATACCCCGTTGACGTTAGCGATTTCACCAACTTTTGTTTCTTCACTGGCTACTGACTTCTGTCCTAAAAAACTGACCACGGGAATATCGCGGATATAGAGCGTTGCCACTGAGCGACCTGCTACTTGGTGTGTGTGAATCTTAGCGATCGCAGCACTTGAAGCAGGATTTGCTGTTGGGGATTGGTATTCTCCTACTTTTTCCACATCAGCAGAAGGCGGAGGTGGTGAGGTTGGAGCAGTTTTCTTAGCTGTCTCAGTACGTCCAACTAAGGGCATCCCCAAAACTGTGCTACACACAGTGACAACAGTCCACAAATGTTTTTGATTCATGCGTCCGAATATTAAAGCGACTATAGAACGGAGCTTTTATAGTTCGTGGATTAGTCATTCAACTAAAGAATAACTTTACCCAACAACCGAACTCGTTCCGCTTTCACTTTTTGCTATTAACTGCAACAGATTAGCACGAACTTCTGATCTTGGGGATCAGGGTTTTATCGCAACTCTTGGTAACTTTATCGAAATTAAATTGGTATTTGAGGCTCAAAACCTTTCTGAAAAGGGGATTGTGGTGATGTAATACTTTTTTGATTGTTCAGAAATTCTATTAGGAAAACTTAACATCATTTGGTATTTAAATCGATAAAATTGCATATTGTCTTGCTTAAAAAGCTCATTGATGTTATTGAGTTTTTCAAAAATTTTATTTCCCCATGATTTTACCTATAACTAGTAATTATACTTATGATTTGAAATTAAAATTAATCATAATCTTAAGTTATCTTTATAACACTTTTTCAGTAATGATTGCCAATAGCTAATCAAAGACAGCAACAAGGGGATCGCTTACGATAGAGTTAAGCCGTGGAATTAGCATTGCAGTTATGAATGTAGTTCTTGTAACAAGTATCTAGATACACTGAATTCATCAAGCGCAGCAGATATATAGTAAGATAATTTACATACGTCTTAAACAAGAGACTAAAAAGGTAGTTCTACTTGCAAGATTTTTTTACAAACAAATAAAAAATAATTATCTAAAAAATTAACCAGAATTGCTGGTGCGATGCGAATCATTTGTAACCACAGCAATGAGACACAATCTTTGACTTTGGGTAGTTGAGAACGCGTGATTTTTTAAACTGAGTATACTTCATCTTTCATACTTCAGACTTTTTCACTCAGCTTCATGACAAACCAAGAAGATTTAGCAAAAAATTCATCATCACTACAAACTTTAATTGATGATTTGTATTCCAAATACAAACCATTGCAGGATGGTGTAGTAGCCAAATACATCCCAGAATTGGCTAAGGTAGACCCGGATTTGTTCGCCATCAGTATCGTCAGTGTGAACGGTGAACTTTATGAAGTTGGGAATTATCAGCAACTATTTACGATTCAATCCATATCGAAGGTATTTGCATACGGACTCGCTCTTGAAGATCACGGGCGAGATAATATCTTGACCAGAGTAGGCGTAGAGCCGACAGGAGACGCATTCAACGCGATTGTGCTAGACGAACAATCCAAGCGACCTTACAATCCAATGGTCAATGCTGGGGCGATCGCCACGACTAGTTTGATCAAAGGGTCGGGTCCAACCGAACGTTTAAACCGGACGTTAGAGATGTTCCAAAAGTACATCGGACGTGATGTCTTCGTTGATATCTCAGCGTTCACTTCAGAACGCACCACCGGACATCGTAACCGGGCGATGGCGTATCTCATGCTCAACTTTGGTATGATTGATAAACCCATTGATGAAGCATTGGATTTATACTTTCAACAGTGTGCTGTGATGGTGAATTGCCATGATTTAGCAGTGATGGCGGCGACACTGGCAAATAAAGGTATCAACCCAATGACAAATAAACAAGCTGTTGATAACCGTTATATCAAAGATATTCTCAGTGTGATGTACACCTGTGGAATGTATAACTTCGCTGGAGAGTGGGCATACAAAGTTGGTATTCCTGCTAAAAGTGGGATCTCTGGTGGAATTATCGCCGTAGTACCCAACAAGATGGGGATTGCAGTATTTTCCCCGCGTTTAGATGCACGTGGTAACAGCGTCCGGGGAGTAAAGGTGTGCGAGGAGCTTTCCCAACATTTGGGTTTACATTTGTTTGAGTGTTCGGGGTTCGTTAATGATCAATAGTCTGCACACGAATAATACAGTCAGATTTGAATTCTTTCTTTATCGTCGTCTTGTTCTGTAGATAAGGGATTGTGTGTGATTCTGGCTATGGTTATTTGTTGATCAATCGCTAATGCTAGTTGGGTAATGTTGGTTGTTTCGATTAATAATTGACGCATGGGAATGTTGACTTGAAGTTGAGTTTGTAAATGATTTCTTAACTGCACTAATTTGAGTGAATCCATTCCCAATTCAAAGAAGTTATTATGTATTCCGACTGCTTCTATTTGCAGGAGTTTTTGTACAAGTTTGGCTACTGTGATTTCTGTTTCGGTTTGCGGAGGTACTAAAACTGCTGATTTCGATGTTGTGAGATTGGGAATTGGTAAAGCTTTTCGATCTATTTTTCCGTTGGAGGTTAGAGGTAAGGCGTCAATGAGAATGTATTCAGCCGGTATCATGTATTGTGGCAATTTTTGCTGTAAATATTCTCGGAATTGGGTAGAAATTGAGTTGGAATCTTGGGTGTTTTTAAGTAATGACGATTGCTGAGAATGAGTTGGGTCGATTTTCCCACCGACAAAGCTATAAAGTAGAATCTGATTTGCTTCTAATTTAAATAAATCTTGAATTTGGGTGAATTCTAAATAACCAAGGGGACAAAGTCCGATTTGTTGGGTTGGTGCGCTGTTCATGAGTAGTTGACCGATGTGTCCTGCTTCTAAAAGACAGAAGTCTTTGGCGACTTCTCCATACATTGGTGCGATCGCACTTAATTTTCCAATCAAAAATATTGAAAAAGCAGATTGTTCAAAAAGCGGTTGGTTCTCACGATAAACACTGCTGTCAATTTCGTTGGTGGTGTGGAGTAATATTAAACGGTGGTCGCTGGGGTGATAATAATATATTCCTGCTGGGAGTGCTTCGACTCGATTGGGTTTGATGAATAAGTAAGTTTGTACGGGATAAAGACTCCCAGCAGAAGGATAGCGATATTTGGGGAGGGGATAATCACCCAGTTGGATTTGCTGGAGACAGTTGAGAAATTTGCTAAATTCTTCTAAGGAAATCTGTTGGGGTAGAAATTGTCGGTAACTTTGGCGTTCTAGATAAGGTGTTTGATCAAATTCAGGTTTGGGTAAGTGAATACTGATTTGAGATGATTCTGATTTCCGGATTCCTGGTTGTTGGAGTTTAAATTCGATTCGTTCTCCAGGATCGGTTAATACTCCTTCTTGTTGAGGTGGTTGGTAAGCTTCCCCTAGATTGGAAGTTGGTGTGATGTTGCGTTCGCTCACAATATAAGCGACTAGTTGTTGTGTTTGTTCGACTGTGGTGACTACAGTTTCTTGGACGGTGGGATGTTGTTTTAAAATGGCTTCAATTTCACCAAGTTCGATCCGATAACCGTTGATTTTGACTTGAAAATCTTCTCTTCCTAAAAACTCAATATTCCCATCGGGTAAATAACGACCCAAGTCACCTGTTTTATATAATTTTTCTTTGGTGACTGGATGAGTAATGAAGCTAGCGTTTGTTTTTTCTTGGTCGTTCCAGTAACCTTTTGCTAAACCGACTCCACCAATATATAGTTGTCCTGTCACCCAGATAGGATTTGGTTGCAAATTATGATTTAATATATATACCTTTTGATTATCGAGTGGTTTTCCGTAGGGAATACTTTTCCAGTTGGGGTGAACTTGTCTGATTGGATAGAAAATTGACCAGATGGAAGCTTCTGTTGCTCCTCCCAAACTGACTATCTGGACATTTGACCACAATGTTTGGATTTGCTCTGGTAAATTTAGAGGTAGCCAATCTCCACTCAACAAAGCTAAACGTAGAGATGATGCTTGTTGTGGTTGGTTGGAAAGATATTCTACTAACATTTGCATCAAAGCTGGAACTGAGTTCCACAAGGTAACTTGCTCTGATTTGATTAACTCTAACCAGTGTGCGGGGTCTTTGGTTTTATCTGCTGAGGGAATGACTATTGTTCCTCCCGCCGCTAACATTCCGAAGATGTCGTAGACTGAGAGATCAAAGTTTAATGCTGATAAAGCTAAGATGCGATCGCTTGATTTAATTTCAAAGCGTCGGTTGATATCCAATATTGTATTTACCGCACCGCGATGATCGATCATTACCCCTTTGGGTAAACCTGTGGAACCGGAAGTGTAGATGATGTAAGCGAGGTCTGATGGATCTTGAGGATGTAGGGGTGTAGAGGTGTAAGGGTGTAGGGGTGTGAGGAAATCGATGCAAATACGAGTAAGATTTTCTGACCATTCTAGAGAATTATCTAACCAAGATTGAGTCAGAACAATTTTTGCTTCGCTTTTTTTGAGTAAATACGATTGTCGTTCTGGTGGTAATTCGGAATCAATGGGGAGATAAGCCGCACCGGAGATTAAAATTCCTAGTACAGCGACAATTTGCTCCCAACCTTTTTCCATAACAATCGCGATCGCATGGTTGGTGGTCGCTCCCAATTGTCGCAGTTGGGATGCTAATTGCAGAGCGCGTTGGTATAATTCTTGGTAAGTTAGGGTACGCTCTGGGGTAATGACTGCTGGGGAAGTTGCTTGGATTTGCACTTGCTTGATAAACAAACTCTGCAAGGTTTCCTCAGAAATGGGTGTAGTTGGATGATTTACAATCGTGCGTTTTAGTAATTCTCGCTGAGTCTCGCTCCAAACAAAATCTGAGGTAACAAGTCGTTCCAGCAAATCGCAGTAAGCACCAAACATATCATCGAGCAAACCTGCGGGGAAAAGTTCTTCCACCGCGTCCCAGTTAAATATTAAAGTTCCGTTTTGCTCCCTGATTTGATTATCTAACCAAACTTGCGGAGTTTGACTGATACTGTAAACGATCTCGCCTAACTGATTTAATATTGATGTATCCTGACCAAGTGATTCTAAACCCAGGGTACTAGTAAATACCACCGGCATCAATTGGTAACTTTCGCGTTTACGGTTAAGTTCTCGTTGAACCTGCAAACCACTCACATAACCGTGATCTAAATCTTGCCATAGTTGTTGCTGTAATTGTTGAGCGCGGTTGCTAAAGCTTTGAGGAACTGAGTGATTGACTTCCAATAGTGTTAAAGAGGTGAAGTCTCCGACAATATCATTGACTTGAGGATGTAAAGGTAAACGCTTAAATAATGTGAGATTAATAGTAAACTTGGGACTTTTGCTCCATTGACTGAGGATTTCTGCAAAAGCAGCCAGTAGGACTCCAGAAGGAGTTAAGTTAAATTGGTGAGCGCGATTTTGTAATTTTCGCCATTGTTCTGGAGACAGTTGTGAACTGCGACGTTGAAACCGAGGGTTGGCGATCGCATTCGGATTTTTCGCTAAGGGTAATTCTGGTGCTGGTGGTAAGGTATCTAGTCGGTTAAACCAATATTCTTGAGAACGTTGATATTGCGGTGTATTTTCTAAAGTTGATTCCGCAAGGACATAATCGCGGAAGGAAAGTTCGAGCGGTGGTAATCCAAATTCAGAATTACTATATATATATAGATGTGACCATTCCCGCATCAGCACAAACAAACTCCAAGCATCACCAATCAAAGCATCAAAACTGAGGTGAAGTCTGGTACGTTGTGCATCTAAACGAGTAGCTCGAATTCTAAATAAAGGCCATTGCTCCGCAGGTAAGACTTCATGAGACATCTGCTCACGCATCACGTCTAAATCTTGCAAATCCAAAACTTCTATTTCATAAGCAGGTACTGTTGTGAGAATTTGCTGTTGACCATCTGGTAAAATAATTGCGCGGAGCATATCGTGACGCAGGATGAGTTTTTGCCAAGCTTGGTTCAACTTTGTTAAATTTAGGCGATCGCAATCTAGTTCTAAATAACCATGAGCAGCAATATTCCCCAGTTCAAAAGCTTCATTACGTCCTAACCAATAAGCTTGTTGAATGTCGGTGAGGGGAAAAGGTTGATCGCGCTGCTCTGGTTCTGGGACAATTGTTGGTAAATCAACCAAAGATTCTGTCTTTGTTAAAGATGCAAGTGCTTCACTCAGTCCGGCGACTGTAGGAGATTGTAACAAAGAACGTAGCGGTAACTCAATCTTTAAGGTTTGTTGTAATCGAGAAATAACTTGAGTCGCAAGTAAGGAATGTCCCCCCAATTCAAAGAAGTTGTCGTGAATGCCTACTTGTTTTAGTCCCAAAACAGCAGCGATAATATTAGCGATCGCTTCTTCGGTTGATGTGCGCGGTGGAACAAAGTCTACTTGTCGATCATGTTCGATATCTGGAATTGGTAAAGCACCCCGATCTACTTTACCGTTAGGTGTTAAAGGTAAAGTTTCCAGGATCGCGATCGCAGCCGGAATCATATAATCAGGTAACTTCTGTTTGAGAAAGTTACGCAATTTACTACTTGTTAATGACTGCTGCTGAGAAACAACATATCCAACTATAGATTTATTGTCGGTTTGTGGTTCTCGAACAATCACTACTGCTGCTTGTACTTGCGGATGACTACTCAGAACTGCTTCAATTTCCCCCAGTTCAATTCGGAAACCCCGAATCTTCACTTGATCATCAATTCGACCGAGTAATTCAATATTACCGTCAGGAAGATAACGCCCTAAATCTCCTGTTTTGTACAAAATAGGGGAGTAGGAAGAATTGCGGATAAATTTCTCTTTGGTTAAATCGGGACGATGCAAATAACCTTGAGCTACACCAACACCACCAATATATAATTCACCAGCAACCCCAATCGGAACTAATTGTAGATACTGATCTAAAATATAAACTTGCGTGTTCGCAAATGGACGACCAATCGGAACTAATCCATTTCCTAGTTCCCCGTTCCCCAATTCAAAATACGTGCTATCAATACACGCTTCCGTTACCCCATAGGAATTAATCAAGCGTGTCTGCTCACCACAAAAACGCTGAAACTCTTGATATTCTTTGATATACAAGCTATCTGAACCAACTACCAGCAAGCGCATGAAGTCAAGATTTTGTTGAGTTCTTTCCAAATACTGAACCAAGTTCCTCAACACAGCTGGAACAAACTCGGCGCTATCAATCTTCTCCACCAACATCAGTTTATACAGCTTTTCTGGTTCCAATAGCCACTCACGCGGACATAAAACCAACTTAGCACCACTACAAAGAGCGCGAATTACATCTCCTGAAAACACATCAAAAGCAAAACTCGCCATTTGCAAATGACTAGTCAGAGACTGGAGTTGATAAGCTTTTTCCCAAGCATGAAATGCATTTACCAAACTGCGGTGAGCGATCGCCACTCCCTTAGATTTACCTGTGGAACCTGATGTGTAAATCACGTATGCTAAATTATTTTGGGTGCTATTATTAACTAGATTTGTTTCGCGCTCTTGGGAAATCACCTCCCAATCTCGATCTAAACAAACTACAGTTAAATCCTCTACTGGTAAACTTGCTACCAATCTTTGTTGAGTCAGCAGCACTGATACTTGGGAATCACGCAGCATGAAGCTCAAGCGTTCTTGCGGATACGCGGGATCTAAAGGTACATAAGCTCCACCCGCTTTGAGAACTCCCAATAATGCAACAATCATTTCTAGGGAACGTTCCACACAAATTCCCACAAGCAGGTTTTTACCTATTCCCAAAGAACGCAGGTAATGTGCGAGTTGATTGGCTTTGTTGTTTAATTCTTGATAGGTAATTTGTAAAGACGTTTCATCGAAGGTCTCTACATTTGGAAATACCACCGCAACGGCGTTTGGTGTCTTGTTCACACAGTTCTCAAACAACTGATGAAGACATCGATCTTGCGGATACTCAACTTGGTTGTTGTTCCACTTCCACAGCAAATCATTTTCTTCAGCTTCCGTTAGCAGAGGTAATGAAGCAATTTGCTGTTCTGGGTGAGCAATAATCCCTGCTAGCAAAGTCTGGAAATGACTAGCCATTCGGCTAATTGTCGTCGCATCAAATAAGTCAGTGTTGTACCTAAAAATACCAAGTAGTGATTCCCTCATCTCCATCATGTCAAAGACTAAATCATTCTGTCCTTCCTGCTGTGGAATCACAAAAGGTTCTAAGGTTAACCCACCCCAATCTTCTCTAATTTTAGTTTGATTAAATACAGACAATTCATAATCTTCAGCAATTTCACTGAGCTTTAACAAGTTAAACGAGACTCGAAAAAGTCCTGGAAGACTAGGATCGCGATTGAGTTGCGATCGCTCAATTAATAAAGGAGACGGATAATCTTGATGAGCGATCGCATCCAATACAGTCTGGCGCACTTGAGTTAAAAGCTGAGAAAATTTCTTATTTCCAGCCATATTTACCCGCAAAGCCAGCATATTCACAAAAAATCCCACAATTTCAGCAAATTGCGGCTGACTTCTACCCTCAATAGGCGCACCCACAATCATATCTTCCTGACCTGACAAGCGGTGAAGCAACACTTGAAAGGCTGTTAACAAAGTCATATAAAGGGTTGCTCCTTGAGCTTTCGCCATTTCTCGAAGCTCACAAGTCAACTCTTGATTCAATTCAAAAGTATGGGAAGCTCCCCGATAGCTCTGAATTGGTGGTCGTGGTCGATCAGTTGGTAATTTTAAGATTGGTAACTCACCCGCTAATTGTTGGCGCCAGTAGTTCCACAGTTCATCGCCCACAGAACTTGCTAAAATATTTCTCTGCCATTGTACGAAGTCCCGATATTGGTACTTAACAGCAGGTAAAGATATGACTCGACCTGTATTTTCCGCTTCGTAGAGCAAACGCAACTCATCAAGAAGAATCCCCAAGGAAAAACCATCAACAACAATGTGATGTATCGTCAGTAAAATTACATAATTTTGTTCAGAACAAGTAAATAGATTTACCCGCAATAAATGCCCTTGTTCCAAATTGAAAGGACGCTGATATGCTGCGATCGCTTGACTCATCAACTCATCTTCATTCCAAGCTGAAGCGTCGGTGTTCTTGAAACAAACTTCTTGATATTCATGAACCTGTTGAAAAGGTTCACCATCTTTTTGTCCAAATGTCGTCCGTAGAGTCGGATGACGAGTTACCAACTTCTGAAACGCTCGTTGTAAAGCCGGAATATTTAAATGGGAGCGGATGCGTGCTGTAAAAGCAATATTATAAGCTGCACTTGCGGGTGCAAGTTTATACAAAAACCATAAACCTTGCTGACCATGAGTCAGGGGATAGGATTTAGAAAAGTCAAAACCTTGGCGCAGTAAATCGATAATTTCTGCTTTATGCTGCTTAATTTGATTTAAAACTGTGGAAGTTAATACTTCTTTGGGACCACGATAACGCAGTTTATGATCTTCAATCCACAATTCTATATTTTGCTGCGAGAGGTGTGTGAGAAACTCAACTAAATTCATAATTCTCCTTCCAACCACTCATCATCATTTGCTATTTTTGAGTCAGCATTTTCGCTCAACTCATTTACTAATATTGCTAGACTTGCAACATTAGTATCCTCTAGGAATTTTACCGCCGGAACATCAACTTCCAATTCATTTCTAAACTTATTTCTGAGCTTCACAGCAATTAGTGAATCAAGTCCTAAATAATTTAAAGACATCTCGACATCTAATTGAGATGTCTCTATCCCAATTGCTTTAGCTATTTCGTCTTGAATATAAGTTGTTAAAAATGCGATTTTAGACATGCTGCTTAAGCAATAATAGTTGAGCGATCGCTATTAACAGTTAAGTAGGTAGGCATAATTAAATGTAAGATAGAACCTCACCCCCTTCCCCTCTCCTTGGCAAGGAGAGGGGTGGCTTTAGCCGGGGTGAGGTTTTATATTTAATTCGACCCAGTTACTTATCAGTTATCAGTTATCAGTGCCGCAGGCATCGCTTTACTAAAAAATGGATTAATTCGAGTTAATTT
The DNA here is from genome assembly GCA_051172755.1 of Nostochopsis sp. Classification (GTDB taxonomy): domain Bacteria; phylum Cyanobacteriota; class Cyanobacteriia; order Cyanobacteriales; family Nostocaceae; genus Pelatocladus. The sequence continues at coordinate 261,984 of JBMNDX010000005.1, forward strand.
ATTCCGGAGAATTTACAATGACTAACTTCACATTACCACTGCAACTACCATCTTTATCATCCCAATAACGACATTTGGTAACTATATACATCATCCCTGATCTGATCCGAATATCTGTAAACTCAATCTCACCCCAAAACTTGGAAGACTGCATAGCACGTCGAAAAGAACTTTCAAAATTCACAATATAAACATCCGGTAGCTGTTTATTCCAATAATCTGCCATAGTCCACGACTGAAATGATGCCATCAGTCTCTCTTTCACGGATTTAGCTATGACATAATACATCATTTGATTGTAGCAAATATTGAACTCTACTGAATTAAAATGACCCGTGTCATCGATATAACATGATTCAGGTATCGAGAATTCACATTGTCCGATTACACGTCCCCCATGTTGAGGATCGCCCTCTTTAATTACTTCAGCAGATTTAAGATACTTGCAATGAGCTTTATAAGGCTTAAGCACTTGTGTCAGTAAGATATCATCATTATTGATATGGATACTATTTTGTTTGACGCTTTGTTGATCTGAATCCTGAAACTTCAACATCATAGTTTCTCCTGATTAAATAACCAATAATTCCGAGCAGAGTACAAATCTCTAGATTTATTAGGACTTACGTAAAATCATCAAAAAACGAATAACTGAGATGTTTTGAAAATAGTTCTAATACAAGTTATTCATAACTCATAAAACGGATAGCTATCATGCAAGGTCAATCGAAATGTGACCGTCGGTTCTGAATTTGCGATATGGTGAGCGCAATGGACTAGAGATCGATTATCCCAAATCCGCAAATCCCCTAACTCAAATTCATGATGTTCGATGAATGGATACTGAAAACTCTTGTCTAACTGACCAGAATAAGTCAACAACTTTTGGAGAAAACTTATATCTAGCGGCTTTCCCTCAGAATCATCTATGCGATAGGTAAACCCCTCGGTAATGTAGAGGATTATTTCTCCCGTAACAGGATGAGTAAAGGTCGTTGGATGCTTTGAAGGAGGTGTGACTCGTTCAATCTCGTCCAATATTTCCGAAATCGGACGATAAACATCTTCAGGGCGAATTTTAAAAAAACGTCTGACACTGTGATAACAACTCGACTGATTGGCGATCGCTTTCAGGTCATCTGGTAAACATTGATACACTTTGGACATATCAATAAAGTAAGTGCCACGATCCTTACTAGGAAGGGTCTGAGGGTATACCATTGAAAAGGCAAATGGCCTCGGCATAAACGCATAATCAGCGTGCCAAAACTTACCTGTTTTCGGAACTCCAACTTGCTGACCATTCTCGGAAACATTGGAGGAAACAAAAATCTCTTCTCTTTCTGGATGGTGATACATCGGCTGATAGTATTTTTCTATTTCCCCAAGGCGATACCCAAAATCGCAATACTGATGAGGTGATAAATCTTGATCCTTAATCACAACAATTTTGTGTTCATATATCAGTTGCTTAATATCTTGAATATCTTGATCTGAGGCAGTTTTGTTATTAAAATCATCAACGACGACTCCCATTCGCTGATTGTCTTGACATCGAACTTTCATAGTTTTCTCCCTTGCTATAAGTAAGTCGGTGAGAATAAATCAAACTATGTTAAGTAACGTAAAATTATTGAAATTAAGTTTGTAGTGAGGACTGAAGTCCTCAAGAAAGGACTTCAGTCCTTACTACGAACTTAAAATAATATGTTGTTGGTAGCATAGTTAATTAATCTTACGTACTGATGGATTTGCTGCCAACGAAAGACTTGTAATCAGCATAATACTACCCGCAACAGTAAAAAGAATTGTCAGATTTAAATTAACTAAAATACCAGCTAAAGCAAAGGAAAGAGGAGCAACACCAAAAGCAGAAAACATCCCCAAACTCATAACTCTTCCTAACATTTCAGGTTGAGTTTGTTTCTGAATCCAGGTAATTCCTACCACAGTGAAAAGACAGCTGCAAAACCCCAGTACTGCAATTGTTATACTAGCTAGTACTATATTGGCAATAAAGCCAAGTAAAAATAGACCAAAGCCTTGTATACTAGCAATAGTAACCAGTAAAAGTCCTATTTTTGGAAGATTTTTGAGAAATTGAGGTGTGAGTGTCCCGAGTAACCCACCACCACCCCAAGCTGATTGCATTATTCCTAAAGCTACTGCACCCCCTGGGAAGCGACTATGAGCTAGTGAAGTCATACCAACTTGTAATGGGCCGATAAATAGAAAATTTAGGATTACCAATACCAGCAAAACTACTCTCAGAGGCTGATTGCGCCATACATAGTAGAGTCCCTCACGCATACCAGCAATCAAATTAAGAGTTTTTTTTGATTCCTCCTTCAATACTGTTGCTTTTGCTGTCGTCCCCTTCATGAGCAAAAGCGTTATCGTTGTGATCGCGAAAGTGATGGCATCAATTACAAATGCTACCTCAATACCAGCAGTTGCAATTAGCAAACCGCCTAAAGCCGGTCCAATCAGCAAAATCAGTTGGGAAGTTCCTTGGCTCAAGGTATTACTTACTACTAACTGTTCTTTTGACACAAGACTGGGTATAATTGATTTAGATGCAGGTATAAAAAACCCATCAAAGATTCCGAAGCTAGCAGCAAAAAAGTAAATATGCCATAGTTGTGTTACTTTAAGCGCAACGATTGTTGCAAATAAAACGATTAGCAAACCACGTAAAGCATTGGAAACAAGCATAACTAATCGTGGTGAAAAGCGATCGCTCACCACACCACCAAATAGCATCAAAACAGCACGGGGAATTGCTGCACTCATTAACACTGTACCTAAAGTGATACCAGAGTTAGTTAACTGTATTGTTAACCAAGGTAATGCGATTATGTAAAACTGGTCGCCCAGAAGTGAAACAGTTTCACCAATATACAGAAGTAAGAAGTTGCGTACAGTTAGTGGTTTCCAAAGAGGAACTTTAGAATTGGTCATTAGTCATTAGTCATTGGTCATTTCTTCCTCTGCTCCGCGCTCCTCTGCGTAAACCTCAGCGTGACTCTGCGTTTAAAAATAAACCCAAACATTTGGGATGCTCCCTTTAATTAACACGACGTTCATAGCCTTGCCAATATTTTTCCCGAATCTTGGCTTTTTGCAATTTACCACTTGGCGTTCTTGGTAAAGAATCAGTAAACTCAACGCTTCTAGGTAACTTAAAATCAGCAATTTTACCCCGGACAAAATGAATAATATCTAATGTTGTTGCTTTCATTCCTGTTTTTAAAACAACAATCGCTTTGATTGTTTCTCCAAAATCTTCATCTGGAACACCAATTACTGCTACTTCTCTGACTGCTGGGTGTTCGTATAAAATATTTTCAATTTCTGCTGGATAGACATTCTCACCACCATAAACAATCATGTCTTTAAAGCGATCGCAAATATAAATGTAACCTTCTTCGTCAAAATAACCAGCATCACCAGTATGAATCCACCCATCTACTAAAGTTTTTGCTGTAGCTTCAGGTAATTTCCAATAACCAATCATATTTGCAGGAGATTTGATACAAACTTCACCCACTTGAGAACAAGATACCTCTTTACCCTCACTGTTTATAATGGCTACCGATACACCAGGAAAGGGTTTACCCGCAGCTTTGAGTATGTCTTTATTTGTAGATGTATGGGCTTGTGCAGGTAAAGAGACAGCACAATTGCCTGTTTCCGTCATCCCATATATTTGCACAAAATTACAACCAAATGTGGCGATCGCGCCTTTGAGTGATGATTCGGCTATGGGGGAACCCCCATAAATAATGTATTCTAGTGATGAAAAATCTGTTTTTTGGCATAATGGTTCGTTCAACAGAACTTGAATCATCGCTGGAACCATAAATGTCTTGGTGATACGGTACTTTTCAATCGCTTCGAGAACCTCAACGCCGATAAAATTTTCTAATACAATATTTTCGGCTCCTGATGCTAGACCACGGATAGCCCACCATAGACTTCCGATATGGAATAAAGATAAGGTAAGCAAACTCTTGTCAGTTTCGTTCCAATCTATCCAGTTTTTGCCTCGTTGAGCAAATTCTTTGGCGATCGCAAAAAAACTGTAATGTCCTAGTTGGACACCTTTAGGTCGTCCTGTAGTGCCGCTAGTATACATTTGTACGGCTACATCATTGGCTTCAACAGCAAAATTGGGTGGTTGGTCACTATGTTCCTGAGACCAAATATCGTAACTCAGGCAATTGCCGTCAATTTTTTCTAAGGCAATAATGGTTTTAACACCATCAATCTCATTTATAATCGATTCTACTAACTGATAAAATTCAGCCCCAACAAAAAGAATTTCAACATTAGCATCCCTGAGAATATAGCTTACTTCAGCAGCAGCTAAACGCCAATTAATCGGTACAAAAACAACTTTTATTTTGCAACAAGCAAATAAAATTTCATAGCTCTTAAGTGAATCTTTCGCTAAAAGTGCCACTCGCGCACCTGGTTGAATTCCTTGAGCTAAAAGTGAATTTGCGACCTGATTACTTCGCCGTTCTAATTGTAAATAAGTAAGTGTCTTATCCTTGAATATCAATGCCCTAGCATCTGGAAATTGATGTGCTTGCACACGTGGTAAATCTGCTAATGTTGTTATTTCACTGTTATACATCTTTGAAATAAATGGGGAACTTATATTTTTAAAATAGACATCTGGTGATAATTAAATATGCGTCATTCGATTTTGGATTACTCTGTCGATAAGCCGCTTCGCGTCTATGGATTTTGGATTGACCCCACAGATAAATCTGGAGGCTTGGGAATTTTGGATCGATTCCACAGATAAATCTGCTTGCTCTGTACCATCAAAGAAGTATCATAATCCTTGTAGAGACTCGAAATTACCCTGTGGGGTCTTGCTACGCGTCTCTACATTATTTTTTGGAGATTTCTAATAAGCATTAAAGCTTAAGCTAATACAGATTTTAGAGCATTGTCAATCTAAAATCTCTTGTTCTTAATGAGTATGAAATACTACATATGAGCTTTTGCTATTTGAGTTTTTTTCTTTAAATTAATTAAAAGTTACAAAATATACTCTTATTAGGTTATAAATTGTTTTCAAGCTTTGATATATACAAAAAAAATAAATTTATAGTCTCAAATAACACTTGTTTTTTTTAAGTATCTTTATTGATGATTAATTTTATATATTTTTATTTTAGCATAGAAGAATTTTGGTGTTTGACAATAAGTCAAATTAATCTTAAATGCTTGTTTATTAAGAGTTTTCAAAGCACATCAACTAACTGGACTGAAATATAAGAAGAATTAATCAAAAAGTAAATTCATAAAAATGGGGATTTAGGGGGATCTAGAACTTTGCTACCAACAAGAGAACTTTTCAAACATCCTCTAGACATCTCCGAAATTGTTTTTGGGTTCGCCGAAATGGTTTTTTAAGTCTTCTTTGTGTCTTTGTGGATCAAAATTTTCCAGACAGAACGCGATTCCTAAAGTTTGACAGTTTGTCATTTGACACTGTTACCGTCAAGGCAAACAATTGAGTACATACACGCTTTAGTTAATTTGCTACTAATAGCTTAATTGTTGTCAATTTTTATTGACAATTTGAGATAGTTTTTTGGTGTGAGGATTGAATGAGGAAACTGCATCTACTGGGAAATTTAGGACTAGCTGTCATACTAGCCATATTTGTAAATCAACAAGCTTTAGCTACAACAAAAGAAGATAAAATTCCCCAACTTTCAGATATTCAGCTTCCTCATACAAGTGTTAAGGAGTGGCTAGTTCAACAAGAGCAGTCTAATATTTTAGTAACACAGATAAAGTTGAATCAGACGGCTAGTGGTTTTGAAGTGATTTTAGAAACAACTGCATCTGAAAAGCTGCAAGTCACAACTAAAATTGAAGGTAATAACTTTATTGCAAATATTCCCAATGCACAACTGCGTTTACCAAGTGGTAATACGTTTCGTCAACAAAAGCCAGTTGCGGGAATTACGGAAGTAGCGGCGATCAATCAGGATGCAAATAGTATCCAGATCACCGTAATGGGAACAACACAAGCGCCAAAAGTCGAACTGTTTGACAGCGATGAAGGTTTGGTTTTAGGAGTGACACCGACAAAACCTGAGACTCAACCATCAACTGATAGCCAAAAACCCAATGAACCAGATATTGAACTGACAGTAACCGCGCAGAAACGTTCAGAAGACGCACAGAATATACCGCTTAGTCTGACGGTGATTCCTCAGCAAGAACTCGAAGATGGTCAAATTAATTCTTTCGCTGATATCGCCAATAACACGCCCAACTTTAGCTTTTCTCCGACATCTTCTGGCGGTGCAGAATTTAACTACTACAGTATGCGGGGTTTGAGCAACTCTAACTTTCTCGCCAGCCAAGATAGTGTCGCCTTTTATATCGATGATGTCCCGTTTGATTACGGCGGCTTTTTAGACTTGGGTTTGATTGATTTGCAACGGGTAGAAGTACTGCGAGGGCCACAAAGCACGCTCTATGGTAGAAGCAGTCCAGGTGGGGTGGTGAATGTCATTTCCCGTCAACCAACGGATTCCCCAGAAATGCTCTTGTCAGCTAGTTACGGCAACTATAATAGCCGGGAAATGCAACTATCACTTAGCAATGCGGTGATTCCTGACAAGCTTGGGTTTCGACTCGCTGGATTCTACAGCGCACGAGATGGTTTTGTAGATAATGTGTTTCTTGATCGCACAGTTGGGGAGCGATCGCAAATAGTCGGACGAGCGCAAGTTCTGTGGACCCCAACACCAGAATGGAACGTGTCATTTAATACTTACGCTAACTATACCGATAGTGGCAATCCTACCTTTGTTCCCCGCGACAGTGACGATCCCTTTAAAAGTGAACAAACAGTTGATGGTCACGCGCGAGTCAGTAGTGATACCCAAGCCCTAAAAGTTAACTATAACGGTTCAGGGTTCCAAGTTACGTCAATTACAGCACGCCGCTTTACTAATCAAGATAACTTTTTAGGAGATAACGTCCCTCAACGCGACTATCTGCGGCAGATTATCGATATAAATTCTACAGTCTGGTCACAAGAAATTCGGTTTCAGTCGCCAGAGAGTGCTAACCGCTTACGCTGGCTTTTAGGTGGATACTACGAATCTCGCGAATTTAATGTCGTAGATGATACGCTTGAATATACAGAAACTGGAGCCGTAGCTTATGGTTTATCTTCGCCAGGACGCGATCGCGTATCCGCAGAACAGTTTCGTAATACCAATGCGGTTTTCGGACAGCTAGACTACAAACCACTTGAACCGTTGACCTTATTTGCAGGTCTGCGCTATGAATCTTCTAATATCTCTCTTGATCGCCGTCGTGTCTTTGAAGTTTCTGATGGCGAAGTCATCTCTAGTAGCTCAGAATTGCGGGGAGCAGCTCAAAAAAGCGATGAATGGATTCCTCGGTTTGGCTTGCAATATCAACTCAACCCAAATTTAATGGCTTATGGCACAATCTCAAAAGGTTATCGACCAAGCGGATTCAACTACCGCGCCGACACAGAAGAAACACGCCGATATGAAGAAGAAATATCTTGGACTTACGAAATCGGTTTAAAGTCTTCCTGGCTAAACAATCGATTGACAGCGAACTTGTCGGTATTTCATACCAATGTTGATGGTTATCAAGTTTTGTTAGCTGATGACCTCGGATTTTACCGCAACGTCGCCAATGCTGATGTCAATATCACCGGAGTGGAATTTGAGGTCAAAGCCACTCCTATGCGAGGACTAGATTTAATTGGCTCGGTTGGCTATGTAGATAGCAGATTTCAAGATTATACAAATCCATTTACAGGTGAGAATTTTAGTGGTAATCGCGTTCCCCTCTCACCAGAATTTAGCTACAATTTAGCAGTTCAATATCGTAGTCCTGGTGGGATTTTTGCTCGTGTAGAATTACGCGGCTACGGTACAAATTATTTTGATGATGCCAATGAAATTAAACAAGGCCCCTTTGCATTGGTAAATGCTCGTATTGGCTACGAATGGCCTAATTATGGCATTTATTTATATGCAAATAACTTGTTTGATACTCAGTATATTACTTCTGGATTCTTTTTCCCACCACCAAATGTAACGGCGGGATTTGGTGATCCAGCAACTTATGGTGTGCAAATTCGTGCAAATCTTAAATAAGGTAGGAGGAGCGCGATCTCCAGCTATCCCTAAAAGTTATCATCAATGATGATATAACAGGAAAAGCAAAAATGACCGCAAAAGACAAAATCAAAGCTGAAATTGATAGCCTCAACGAAGAATATCTAGATGAGCTATATCTTTTAATTAAAGATTTTGCCCAGTCAAAACAACAGTTGAAAAAACTAGTTTTATGTCAAAATTGAAACCAATAAAGATTGATGCACCAGAGCATTCTGCCAGTAATATTGATTTGTATTTAGCTGGGGATAAAGGTGATAAATAAGATATTTGTTGATACTTTATTTGTTGTAGTATTGATTAATCAACGGTACAAGCAGGCTTTCAGGCTTTGATGAGATATGATTTATAAATGGATTCTGCTTGCTACTCTTTATACTACTCAATTCATTCCTACCACATTTTTTCTTCAGGCATTACCTGTTTTTATGCGACAACAAAATATGTCGCTGGATGTGATTGGATTTTTGGGTTTTTTAATCCTTCCTTCTGGGTTAAAGTTTCTTTGGTCGCCATTAATTGACCGTTACCGTATAGGTAATTTAGGACATTATCGCGGTTGGATTATTTGTTTTCAATTGATGTTAGCATCAATTATATTTTTCAGTGCTTTTGTTGATATTCAAAATAACTTGATTGGCTTGCTCAGTTGTATGTTTTTGGCGTGTTTGTTCTCTGCTAGCCAAGATATTGCTACTGATGCATTGGCGGTAAATTTGCTCGAACCTCAAGAACGAGGATTGGGTAATGCAATTCAAGCTGGAGGAAATTTTTTCGGAGCGATTATTGGGGGTGGTGGAGCGCTGATTCTGTTGGAGAAAGTGGGATGGCGGTATAGTCTAATTACAATGTCGGTTTTCATACTGCTCAATTTAGTACCAACTTTGCTCTACAAAGAACAAGCGATCGCCAAGTTAAAAGTTAAGCAATCCTATTTCCAAACATTTGTTCGCTTTTTCTCCCGCCCGAAAATGCTACCATGGCTTTTCGTTGTTCTACTGTATATGGCGGGTGAAAGTATGACGAGTACAATGATTCGTCCGCTTTTGGTAGATAGAGGTTTGTCTTTATCAGACATTGGCTGGTTATTGGGTGTAGTTAGCTACAGCGCCCGCATTGTCTTAGCCTTGGTTGCTGGAGTGATGATTACACGCTTGGGAGGCAGACATTCTTTAATTTTGTTTGGACTTATAGCGGCTTTTACTACACTCTTATATATCGTACCAGCAATGGGCGTTGCCAGTTTACCCGTGCTGTATGTGGTGTGCATTTTAGTCAGCGCCACTCAAAGTATGGCCTATACAGCCTTGCTTAGTGCCATGATGGATAACAGCGATCGCGCAACTGCTGCAACTGATTATACTATTCAAGTTTCAGTCATGTTTTTAGGTGGAATTACTGCCACGATTCTCAGTGGAATTCTTGCTCAACACACAGGGTACACCATCACGTTTATCATCAGTGCAGTTGTGAGTTTATTGAGTGTGTTTTTGATTACTAAAAACTAGATTCCGTTTAAAGAGGTGGAAAGATGGCTTACAGCGATTTTAGTCTTGCTAAGGTGAAAAAAGATTTTGGCTTAACTCTTGATGAAACTCGTAATTTATTTACTGATATAAAACCTGGTATACCATCTGATACATTAAGAACTATTTTGAAAGATTATATTCCTTTGGCTACTTCAATAGCAACTGAGAAAGCTCGTTCTGAGTTTTTAATTGCACCTCTTTTGGCGGAAATAAGACGATTATTAAATAATCAAATATCGCTGTTTTCTGGTAATGAATTTAATGTTGATGCCAGCAAAGGATTACAAGGCTTTTGCGATTATATTATCAGTGCTTCCCAGGAACAATTATTTATTTCTGCTCCGGTAATGTTTATTTTTGAGGCTAAAAAGGAAGATATTATTGGTGGTCTTGGTCAGTGTGTGGCGGCGATGATTGCGGCACAGTTATTTAATCAAAATCAAGGTAATGAAGTAGAACGGATTTATGGGTCGGTTACGAGTGGAACTAATTGGAAGTTTTTGTTTATAGAAGGAAGCACTGTTTATATAGATTCGGTTGAATATTATATTAAAGAAGTTGATCAGATTTTAGGGATTTTGATGCAACCTTTTCAGCCTGCTTTTACTGCTGTTTGAGATAAGTCGGCATTGTGAGTAATAACCGCAGTTGTTGTACCCAACTCATGATTTACCTCGTTTGTGGAAAAGAGAACGCCTGCGATCATGAGATGAGTTCAAAAATTGCTTACCTTGGACGCCCCAAAGTGGTGACATACAAAACGGCTTCCTCCGTAGGAATACCCAATACTTCATTTACTTGATCGTCAAAGAAGCCACCAATTCCACTAACGCCTAAGCCGAGGTGGATAGCAGCTAAATTTACTCTCTGTCCTAAATGACCAGCATCCATGTGTAGGTAACGATAAACGCGATCGCCATACTGGGTAATTGCTGCTTTCAAATCGGCTGTATGAAATAACACTATTGCTGCATCTCGCCCTAAATCTTGTCCTAAACAAAGAAAATGTAACTCACGCCGGAAATTTTTAAAGCGGATTTGGCGTAATTCTTGCGCGTTGGGTGCGTAATAATAACAACCAGACTCTAATCCATTCACTCCAGAAACAGCAATAAATGTTTCGATTAAATTTAGGTCAAAGTAGTCTGGGGAAATATCAAAACCTTGGTCGATATAATTTTGAGGTTGGTAAGTAAAATCAAGTAAAGCTTTTAATTCATCAAACGTTAAATCTTCACCCGAATAAGCACGAGTAGAGCGTCGCTTGAGAATCGTACTTTCTAAATCTATTAGCTTTTCACCCCAGTTAACCGGAACTGTGACAGTAGAAATTTTTTGACAAAAAGGAAAATTATATTTATCCTCTAAAGATTTTCCTTGTTTAATCTCAGGTAAATTCAGCTTTCCTGTAGTACCTGGTTGAATGTGGGTTGCTTTGTGGAAGTATGTTAGCAACTCGCCATCAGGAATTTTAGGATAATTAGTTTCTGTAGCAGAAGCTAAAGCAGTCGCCCATGTTGGTAGGTTTTGCTGAATATCTAGTATATCTGCTAAAGGAAGAACTGCGATCGCTCCTTCTTGTAGAGGATCAATGTAAAGTAACTCGTTTACTGCCTCATCTACAAAGCCACCAATTAAGTGAGGACGATAGTCAGTAATTGCACTAGCTAACTCGATATTACCTAATAAATGTCCTGTATCTAAAAAAATCCGACGGTATGCTCTATCTTCATAGCGCCATGCAGAGCGATAAAATACCGCAGTAATAATAATAGCCATTTGCGTACTTTCTAAAGCCGGATGCCACAAACAAGCTTCTTGTAAAGCTGGCCAAACATCACTTTCCCAAAAATGCATCAAAGAATGATTTCGACACTGGTAGTTATAAAGTCCCGGAGGTAACAACGGTGTACCACGGGAAATCAGATACACTTCTGCTGGGTATAATCCACCAGCGCTAGGTGCAGCACGGAGATATACTGCGCTTCCCATCGAAGGGATTTTAGCAGTTAGTCCATAGCTGCAAAACAAAAGCCGTGATAATCTCTGCCACCATTGCGCTTGTGGGTGATTAGCAAAAGTTTCCGGTTTATCTTGAATGTAGGGCTTGAGGTCAATACTAGAACCTATTTTATACTCTTTAAACGGCACTGGCTGCTTTGCCCAGTTCAAGCCCTTACTTCTAGAAGCAATAGTCTGAGGGTCATACTTAGTACGTTCGTGGTAGTGTTGAGCAATAGAAGATTGGCGTAGTTCTGGCATAATAATTTAAATATGCTTCTACTACAATCTTGGCATTTCTGGGTACTAAGATTTCGTCATAAATTCTACAATCCTGTTAGTAGTCTGTAAAATTTTTGCAAGATTGGCATGAACAGTACATAACTCTTGAAAGACGTAAGTTTTTTATGTAAAAAATAAAACAAGTTTTGATTTACAGGTTTTGACTGAAATGCATGTATTAATTTGATACAGTATAGAGCTTATTTATTATGTGATTTTATCAATCTGGGGAACTATTTTTTGATAAGTTTATTGATTTGATTTTGCATTTTTTCTCTTAATGCTTGCGCTCGTTGATAAACTACTACACGTTTATTATCAGAATAATTTTGAGCATTTTGTTGTAAGTTAATTATTTCTAAAGATTGAATAAAGTACCGGAGATGAGTTTTGGCTGCCCAAACACCCATAGATGGAAAAAGAATAAACGCCAATATCAAAGGCGATAAAGGTAAAAATGGTAATTTGAATAATCGCTGTAACTTGTGTAGGTTAGTAGTCCAAGGATGTAGGTTTTCATTGCCAATACAAATTACAGGTAAAATTGGAATTTGAAAACGTTGGCTTAACTGTATAAAACTTATATCAAACTTTTCTAATTGATAACGTTTTTGCCAACCTTTTCTTGGTCCTCGCAAGCCTTCTGGAGCATATAAAATAATTGGCTGCTCTTGCAAAGCTGTAGTAAATTCATCTAACTCTGCTCTTACACCACCTAAAACCTTTGACCATCCAGGAGGCAACCACCAAACCATCCAAGCATGATCAAACAGACTAACACCAGCTAAAGTTTTGATTACCCATCCTCGCTCTTTTCCTAATAAATAACATAAAGATAAAAAATCCCAAGGAAAACACATTCCTGCATGATTTATCGCTAACAACAATGGTTTTGTATTTGGTAAATTCTCAATTTTATGCAATTCGCCATGAAAGTATTTCTCAACAATTGGAGCAAGGATTTCTTTACTAAAAACCTGTTGATAACTAGGAACAAATTCACTGATTTCCTGCCGTGGTGTTCTACATCCCAAGCGCAACCAGCGAATAAATATTGCTAAATAAAAACCACAAGGAATTAAAAATAAGATATATTCTACCCAATTCCATCCATCAGGATCTGCATGATAATGTTGCCAGTGACGGTTGAATAATATTAGCCAACCTGGAGGATACCACAAGCAAAACCAGTCAAACCAACTAAATTTATACCCTTCAGTGGTATAAGTATCTTCAATTGATGAGTTAATTATATTTTCTTGATTTTGATTAATCACAGTTAAGGTAAGTAAGTCGGCACAAATAAAGCTAACTAGTAGGGATCGTCATTTGTCATTGGTAAGGGTTTTAAGCATGTTTATTTTTCCTAATACCAATTTCATATGAAGCTGCACATTATTTTGACCCCTCCCAACCTCCCCGATCTCGCGGGGTGGGTTTCTTTTTATGCATCTTCATAAAGAATTGGTATAACACAGGACTTACGCAACTGGCATATTATTTTAAGCTCGTAGTAAGGACTTTACCCGCATTTCTCACAAGCGGTGCGATCGCTATTACCCAAACCTTTATCGAGCTTAGATTTTGAGCATTTTAGACGCTGCACCAATCATAACAGTAGGTGAAAGAGGTATTTTATCTCAATCCTAAGTGTCATAAGCGTTTTGGGCTAGTCGTTTAAATCTTTGTGAGAAATCCGGGTTTAGTCCTTATTTTGAGGACTAAAGTCCTCACTACAAACAAAAAATTGAGATTTTTGTGACACTTGCGTAAGTCCTATAACATAGTTATGTTTATTCCTTCCTACTTACTTATCTTAATTTTTAAGGTTTGTTATTTACATCTTGCTTAAGACATAAAACAAAAAGTTCGTAGTGAGCATTTTAGCTTTCACCACAAACTAAAAATAATTATTATTTTTTATTTTTTAGCTAAGTTCTGAAATTAATTTTACAACTCGTTCTTTGACTTGATCGCGAACACGGCGAAAAGTTTCGATTTCTCCTCCTTCTGGATCTTCTAGTTGCCAATCTTCAAACACTTCTCTAATCACCCAATCTTCTGGTAAATTTACCCCACAGCCGCACAAAGAAATCACAGCATCATAATCTTCAGAATTAAAATCACTTAGAGGTTTGGAAGTTTGATTACTAATATCAATGCCAATTTCTGACATAACTTGCACTGTAATTGGGTCTACATGAGAACCTTCTAAACCTGAGCTTGTAACGGCAACTTTTTCTTGACCTAATGTACGAGTAAATCCTTCTGCCATTTGAGAACGACGAGAATTTTTTTTGCAAACAAACATTATTTTTTTCATGTTTTTTGGTTGTAGATAAGTTTACTAACAGAAAACTTTTAAGTAAGTAAGACAGCGCAAATAACAAAAGGTTTGTAGTAAGGACTTTAGTCCTCCTTATTAGCTTTTTCCTTGCGATCGCTGTAGCGATCGCTCAGATAATCTACTTTGTCACGTAGTAACACGGTGAATTTATAAAGTTCTTCCATAACATCTACTACGCGATCAGCTGAATCCTTCATCGTGCCATCTTCGTTAAACTCTTGGTAAGCTTTAGCAACAGAAGACTGATTCGCCCTGGTAAACATCCGCATCCAACGTCCGAGAATTCGCAGAGTATTGACAGCGTTGAAAGATTGAGAACCACCACCGACTTGCATCACAGCCAAAGTTTTGCCTTGAGTCGGTCTGACTGCTCCTATACTCAAAGGTTTTATGCATAATTGCTAATAATGAGATCCCTTATTCTCTTAAATCTTTAAATCCATTAGAAAGCTGGCTATATATCAACACCGCTAATTGCGCTCCCAAAATTGGTGCTAACCAATAAACCCAATGATGTTGCCAAATACCTGCTATCAACGCTGGGCCTAATGAACGGGCTGGATTCATACTTGCACCAGTAATTGGCCCCATAAACATAGCTTCCAATCCTACAGTTAGACCAATTGCTAACCCAGCAAAACCAATCGGGGCGCGGCGATCTAATCCCGAACCAAAAATTACAAACATCAAAATAAAAGTGAGAAGTGTTTCTAAGATAAAAGATTGCAACCAATTATTATTTAGTGGTAAAGTTGCTCCCAAATTTCCCACTTTCCCTAAGCTAATTAGTAATGTAGCTGAAGCTGCGATCGCTCCAATTGATTGTGCCAAAATATACGATAATACTCGCCGTCTAGGGAAAAAACCACTTGTCCAAAATGCCAGTGTTACCGCCGGGTTAAAGTGTGCGCCACTAAGATGACTAATGGAGTAAATTAAAGCAGCTACCACTGCACCAAATACAAAACTAATTCCTACATGAGTAACAGCACCTTTACTTACTTCGTTCACCATGACTGCACCTGTACCCGCAAACACTAAAGTAAAAGTGCCAATTGCTTCTGCTAATACTTCTTGTCTAAATAAAGAAAAATTTTTTACCAATGATTTCATTGCCTACTGTACTGGTTTAGGGATTGTGTGATATTGGACCATGAGGAAGTTTACGTAGATGTATGGAACTTTGTTGTGCAACCAGTAGCCAATACTAAAATCCCCAGCGCGATCGCGCTTTTCTCTCCTGTCGCGCTCATCGTTTTACCTCGTAGCTTATATGGTAGTTACACTTTCTATCATTTCAAAAAAATTTGATGGATTAATGATAACTAGAATACATTTTACAAAAATAAATCAAAAAAAAATTATGGATTTAATTTACTTCTGTCAATGCGTAAGTTCAATCTTTAATTCGCAAAAATTAGCACCAAAAATTGGTATCGTTAAAATACCAGGTGCAATAGAAAACATCCAAAATTTAGTCTTTTACTTTATTTGCAGTCAATTCTATACATGCCTGAAGACTTTCGGAAGTTCGCTGACACAACTGGCGATTTTGCCGTTCCTGGTGATCACATTCGCATTGACACTCAGATTCATCAGAGACAAAAACGGCTATTCCCCACAAAATTTATCCCCTACCCCAGTTCTGTCCATTTTGTGGGGCGAGAACAGGAACTGGCTACTGTCCATCAAGAGTTGCGCCAGGGAAATTATGTTGCGGTAGTGGGGACCGAAGGGGTAGGTAAAACCGAATTAGTCACCCAATACGCCAGACAATATGAAAAGGTTTATGGGGGAATAGCTTGGTTTGACGCTAGCAAAACCAATCTCACCGCCGAAATTTTGCAATTCTTTCGTTTACAGTTTGGCTTGGAGATTCCCCAAAAACTAGAAAAAAGACTCTTAAGTCTCAATGAACAAGTCGCCTGGTGTTGGTCTCAATATCCTGAATCTCCCTCGCCGATCTTAATTATTTTCGACAATATTACTGACCTAGCCAATCTCCGCGAAATCGTCCCCACCGATCTGCGTTTTCGAGTCCTCGTGACTACAAGGCTACGGTATTTAGACACCAATTTTATGCAAGAGATTTCCTTAAATGTTCTCTCCCCACAAAAAGAACCAGGAAAAGCATTAGAACTTTTACAAAAGCTTTTAGGACAAACAGACAGGCGAATTGTCAATGAACTAGAAGCCGCATTCGCAATATGTAAATATCTGAGATTTTTGCCTTTGGGGATAAAGTTAGTGGCGGGCTATTTAGCGAAAAACCCGGAACTATCTTTAAATATCATGCTTGAGCGGTTGCAAGACCAGAAATTAGCAGACGCAACCCTCCAGCAAGGAGAAAATCTCGGTGTATCGCAACGGGGAGTCAAAGCTGCTTTTGCTTTAACTTGGTTAGAACTCGACCCCTTAGCGCAACAACTCGGAAAATTGTTGAGTTTATTTTCTCCCCAGTTGATTGTTTGGGACTTAGTGGTTTCGGTAGCGACAGAACATACAGAACAAGCAAAGCAAGAACAACACAAACAGCTAATTTGCTCAGAAGATGAATTCAACGCAGCCAAAAAACAACTTTGCGATCGCAACTTGCTCCAACAGTTAGAACACACAGACAAATGTTATCAGATTCATTCTTTATTACAGTTGTTTTTACAGGAAAAGTTAGCGGAATCTGGTGAGATTAAGTCTGTCCTAGAAAAAATATTTGTTAATCATGCGATCGCCCTTGCCAAAAGTATCCCTGATTCCCTTACTTTTAAAGATGTCAAATTCTTTCGAGACATCATTCCCCATCTTGAAGACTTGGGAGGGCGTTTAATTGCAGAGATCAGGGAAACCACACAACAACAGACATATTCTCTGGCTGCAAATTGTGTAGATGAAGTCGCCTGGATCTTTGTGGGGACGGGAAGATTTTATCAAGGACAGGGATTATATAAATTAGCAGAATTTTGGTATGAGCAATCTCTACAGGTTTGTCAAGCTTTGTTTTCAGGCGACCATCCCGACTTGGCTACAAGCTTGAACGCTTTAGCAGAATTCTACCGTTCCCAAAGGGTATATACCGAAGCCGAACCCTTCTACACCCAAGCCCTAGCGATCAGAAAGCGCCTCTATGAAAGCGGTCATCCCGACTTAGCACAAAGCTTGAACGGATTAGCGAGTCTTTACAAAAGCCAAAAGCGATATCCCGAAGCGGAATCTCTCTATATCGAAGCCCTAGTAATGAGAAATCACCTGCACGCAAGTGATCATCTCGACTTAGCACAAAGCTTGAACAGTTTAGCCAGTCTTTACAAAATTCAAGGGCGGTACACCGAAGCCGAACCTCTCTACATTGAAGCCCTAGCAATGAGAAAGCGCCTCTATCAAGGTGACAATCCCGATATAGCACAAAACTTGAATAGTTTAGCGGGTCTTTACAAAAGTCAAGAACGGTACACTGAAGCTGAACCTCTCTACACCGAAGCCCTAGCAATCAGGAAACGCCTATATCAGGGCGACAATCCCGACTTAGCCCAAAGCTTGAACAATTTAGCTTTACTCTACAACAGCCAAGGGCGGCACACCGAAGCCGAACCTCTCTACATCGCCGCCTTAGCCATGAGAAAGCGCTTATATACAAGCGAACATCCCGACGTAGCCCAAAGCTTGAACAATTTAGCTTCACTCTACAATAGCCAAGGGCGATACACCGAAGCCGAACTCCTGTTTCAAGAAGCACTGGCGATGAGAAAGCACATGTATGAGGGCGACTATCCCGATGTGGCTACAAGCTTGAACAATTTAGCCTCACTCTACCGTTCCCAAGGGCAATATGCCAAAGCTGAACCTCTGTTAAAAGAAGCCTTGGTGATGTGCGAACGATTGCTAGGGGTTAATCATTCCTGGACAGTGAAAATCCAAGAAAATCTCAACAATCTGCAACAGCAGCGTATTACTGTTTCGATCTGGATGCGTTGCTTAGGTTGGGGGCGAGTCTTGTTGGCGATCGTAATTTTACCGTTTTCTCTGCCCCGGTTATTAATTAAAAAGTTGACTTTGATCTTTCGTCGCTTGAGTTGATGCGAGTCACATACGGTATTGACTTGACAAAGCACAAAAAACTAGAGTGAATGTGATATTGGCAATCTCTAATCAGGTATAACCCAGCGCGTGAAGCTATTCATTTACCATACTCCGGAATCAACTCCAGTGGATAAAGTGCCAGAATGTGCGATCGCTGTTGACGTACTGCGGGCCACTTCCACAATTGCAACAGTTTTGGCTGCTGGTGGTGAAGCAGTCCAAGTATTCAGCGATTTAGATCAACTTATACAAGTCAGTGAATCTTGGTCAATCGAAAAACGGCTACGAGCCGCAGAACGTGGTGGAGCCAAAGTTCCTGACTTTGATTTGGGTAACTCTCCTCTCGACTGTACCCCACAGAAGGTGGAAGGAAGGCGCTTGTTTATTAGTACTACCAATGGGACCAGGGCTTTACAACGAGTCCAAGATGCTAAAACTGTGATTGCAGCAGCATTTATTAACCGTGATACAGTGGTCAAATATGTTTTGGAAAAGCAACCAGAAACAGTATGGATTGTTGGTTCTGGCTGGGAAGGTAGTTTTTCCCTAGAAGATACTGCTTGTGCAGGCGCGATCGCTCATGGTATCTTGCAAAAAAGTAACTTATCAGCTGATGAAATTGCAGGTAATGATGAATTCATCAGCGCGATCGCCCTTTATTCTCAGTGGCAAGATAATTTATTAGGATTATTTCATCATGCTAGTCATGGCAAACGTTTATTACATCTGGAGTGTCATGAAGACTTAAAATATTGTTCTCAATCTGATATTTTAGATGTCTTGCCCATACAGAAAGAACCAGGCGTTTTAAAAAAATACTAAGTATTCAGTTATCAGTTATCAGCAGAGCTATTTTATTCTAGACATAAACCGCCCTGAACTTTAGTTCAGGGCTGCATAGTTTAAGTCCGTTTTAATCCAAGACCATTCAGTTAAGCCCACAATCCTTTGTAGAGACGCGTGTAATTTCGCGTCTCTACTTCAGAATTGATTCTGAGGCTGGCAATTTCATTCTAGATATAAACCGCTCGCATAGTTTAAGTCCGTTTTAACGGACTTA
The DNA here is from genome assembly GCA_051172755.1 of Nostochopsis sp. Classification (GTDB taxonomy): domain Bacteria; phylum Cyanobacteriota; class Cyanobacteriia; order Cyanobacteriales; family Nostocaceae; genus Pelatocladus. The sequence continues at coordinate 281,481 of JBMNDX010000005.1, forward strand.
ATTCCCACTAAACAGTCGGTTTGAACCGACTTTTGCTATTAGCCTCAGAATTGATTCACCAGAAGGGCTGGATATCAGTTGATACCTGAAACTGATACTACTTTGAGTTAAGATTTTGGTTTTAGCAAGGGATATACACCAACAGCAAGACTAATAAATCCAATCACAATCCACCATGTGTCATTTTGCTCGACCTGTAAATATGACTGTTCGCTGTTTATGACAAAGTTATTAATTTTGGATGCGATCGCTCGCTGCTGATTTTCATCCGCGTAACTTGTAAACGAAGAAAATGCCACTTCGCTGTTACTAGTATTGATTACGACTTGAGATGATTCATCGTTCTTTGAGCTATAAAATTTAGCACCTCGTAATTTATTTACTGGCAATTCTTTTTCTTCCGACCATAAAAAACCAGAACGTTCTAAATTACATGATCCCTGCTTTTCAGTACGAGTACAGGTAAGTTTATTTGCTTGTGCAAAGGAAATTAAAATAATCCCTAGTATGATAAAACCGAGCCTCAATTTCAATTTTCCCTCCCAACTTGCCTTGCATTTAAGTTAGTAATACTTATACTCAAATAACACCGTAGGTTATCGGTGATAAACTAAAAATTCCATACCAAGTTTCTAGAGAAAAATTACTAATTTTTCTCCTCATAAATATTGTTCAGTGGTTAATCATAACCACTGATAAAGTTTGTAATGAGATAGCTTATTAGCTATATTCTATGTTTTTGAAACTTCGTTGTCAGCACAAAATTATACAATTTTGGTGAGGAATTGTAGATTATTATTTTTATTCCGCCTTTTTTTGCAACAAAAAAACATTATTTAAAATATATTTTAGATTACAAATATGATTGCGATTCAATACTTGTCGGTGAAGGGAAAGAAAAACATTTAACTCTTACCAATGACAAATGACAATTATTGTTAGTACTTTCAGTTTCCCATTCTACTTAACTTATTGATCCTGAACCTGCTAGATAAGCTGTTGTCCAGGCACTTTGGAAATTAAAACCACCAGTTACACCATCGATATCTAAAATTTCTCCAGCAAAGTAAAGACCAGGCACCAATTTACTTTCCATCGTCTTAAAGTTGATTTCTTTAAGATTGACACCACCACAAGTTACGAATTCTTCTTTAAATACTCCTTTACCATTAATTGAATATTGTCCTTGGGTAAGTTCTTGCACTAATTGATTTAAAGTTTTATTTGATAATTCTGCCCAACGATTTTCAACAGAAATACCTACACAAGCAACAATGTATTGCCAGAGGCGATGGGGTAAATCAACATCGCGATGAGATGCAATCAAACGCTTCGGTGAATTGTTCTTAACTGTCAACAATTGTTGACGCACTTGTTCTTGCTTGAGATGCGGTAGCCAATTAATAACTAAAGTGGCTTGATAATTACTAGAGTGCAACATTCTTGCACCCCAAGCAGATAATTTCAACACAGCTGGGCCACTTAAACCCCAATGGGTAATCAGTAATGGGCCTGTTTGTTCGATATCGGGGTATTCCGGTACAATTAGCCGCAATTTCACAGGATTGACACTCACACCAGCCAACTCTGTAAGCTTTTGATTTTTGATATTGAAAGTAAATAAAGACGGGACTGGTGAGTCGATAGTATGTCCCAATTGTTGAGCTATTTTATAGCCTATGGGATTACTACCGGTGGCTAATAGCAGGCGATCGCACTGTAATTTCTCCCCTGACTTTAAGATCACCTCGAAATGAGATAGCAGCGAATTATTAGGACTAGCTGCTCCTAATTTCACTGATGTTACCCCAGTCCCTATACGTAGTTCTACTCCAGCTGCTTTAGCTGCATTCATCAAACAATTGACGATGGTTTCAGAACTATCTGTTATGGGAAACATTCTGCCATCAGCCTCAGTTTTTAACTCCACACCATGAGCCTGAAACCAGGTGATAGTATCTTTAGGTTGAAAACGCGTAAAAGCACCCAATAGTGCTTTGCTACCTCTGGGGTAATTTTTTACCAACTCTCGCGTTTCAAAGCAAGCATGAGTGACATTGCAGCGTCCGCCACCGGAAATACGAACCTTAGCCAATGGTTGATGGCTAGCTTCGAGTAAAATTACATGGGCGCGAGGATTAGCTTTGGCTGCTGCGATCGCAGCAAAAAAACCAGCCGCTCCACCACCTACAATTATTATTTGTAATTTTGTCATTGATCATTGGTCATTGGTCATTGGTGTTTATTCTCTCCCGTGTCCCTCGTGTCCCTGATCCCCGTTACCCCTGATCCCCAGAGGGGACACCACCTTTCCCAATCCTCACTCATCTGATTCAAATTTATCTTTTTCTGCTTCACATACAGGACATACCCAGTCTTCAGATATATCTGCAAAAGCTGTGCCTGGTGGTATACCAGCATCTACATCGCCTTCTTCTGGGTCATATACGTAACCACAGACTGTGCATACATACTTTTCCATTTTTCTGTGTTCCAATTACATTTTTATATTGTCTTAATATTACTTCTATTCACAGAAAGAGGTTAAGAGATTATTGTCCTCAGTAAACTAAGTTTAACAAAGTACGATTATTACCTCAAACTAAGTGATTATTGAAAAATTTTTATGTGATATTGTAAGTCTATTTGCTATTATTATCAGGCTTATAGTTTACTGACAGTATTTTTTACTTAGTTCAAAATTTACGCAAATATACCATTTGTTATACCAAGTGTTTAATCTTATTCTAAATACTTAAGAGAGAAAAGAGTACACAGCTGTGACCGATACTTCTTTGATGTTACAAGCCTCCAGATTCGACGCATTGGAATCAATCCAAAATCGTTCGGCTGAGGTTCACGACGAAATCTAAAATTGAATGACCGAAAGGCCAAAGTTTCCTAATAATCTCATTCGTGAGTTGAGAAAAAGGCTAGGACTTTCACAGGAGCAACTAGCTCGTCAGCTGGGCGTTTCGTTTCAGACTGTTAACCGTTGGGAAAATGGTCGTGCTACTCCCTCACAAATGGGAATGAAGTTGATTGAGCAGCTTCCGATGGAAATACATACTCAAGATCAAGAATTATGGGAGCAATATCTTTCAGAACAAGAGCCGAACAGATGAGAATTTGAGGAAGAATCATGTTAGGAAATGAGCGGGAAAAAATACGTCATCTGTTAGTTCTGCAAGACTTGCAAGGACAGCGAACAATTCCTTTGAAAGAGGCTACATATTCTCTTGGGCGAGATATCAGAAATGCGATCGTGCTTCGTTCTCGCTCTGTCTCCAGACAGCACGCAATTTTATTACGAGTAACTCTACCAGACACAGAGCAATATGGCTTTCGGATGATTGATGGTAGTTTTAAGGGAAAAAAAAGTACAAATGGGCTATTTGTCAATGGGATGAAGTGCTTTTCTCATGACCTCAAACATGGAGACGTGATTGAATTTGGCAACAATCAGGTCAAAGCCAAATACTATGCAATCTCGAACTTATCAGAGCAAGCTTTTTCGGAATCTTGCGTTGCTGAGGATATATCTGGCTTCTTATCAGAACAAGCTAATCCTGTTAATCCCTTTGAAACTCTTAGTGTTCCCACAGACAGTGCTGAAGGTGCTAGTGAATTTGCTTTGGCTCGGTTGGCGTCTTTCCCGGAATTGATTCCCAATCCCATCATTGAAATTGATTTAGAAGGAAAAGTAACTTATCTTAATCCTGCTGCGGCGTTGAAATTTCCTAATATCAGACAATTAGGTGTACAGCACACTATTTTGGCAGGATTGGCGATCGCTGTTCAAAATCGGCAAGGGAATTCTTTTATTCGCGAAGTAGAAGTTGGCGAAGAAGTGTTTGAACAATCGATTCACTATATTCCAGAAAGCGATTTAATTAGAACTTTTATTGTTAGGGATATTACAGAGCAAAAGCAAGCTGAAATTGAATTACACCATCGCGATCGCCTGCTCCAAGCAGTAGCAGAAGCTACTAATTCTTTACTGACAGAAATGAACTATGAGAAAGCCATTGACAAAGCTTTGGCGGTGCTGGGTGAAGCTGCTCAAGTAGATCGCGTTTATTTGTTTGAGAACCATCTCCACTCTGTGACTACTGAAATGGAGATGACGCTACGATTTGAATGGAGAAGCGATTCTGTGCAGTCTGAAGCCACCAGACAAAATCAAACCAATCAATTTTCTGGGTTGAACCACTGGTATACTGCCCTGTCTGAAGGAAAGTCTATCCAAAGTTTGACTCAACAATTAAGTGTTACTGACCAAGCAATTTTCCAAGATAAGGGTATTTTATCTCTATTACTTGTGCCGTTGCGTCTAGATGAAAACTTTTGGGGTGTCTTGGGTTTAGCAGACTGTTCCAAGGAACGCCACTGGTCAAGGCACGAAGAATCGACTCTCTTAACAATGGCTGCAAGTATCAGTGGTGCTAGAAGGCGACAACAGGTGGAGGAAATGATTCGCTATCAAGCCCTCCACGATTTGCTCACAGGATTACCGAATCGCCTATTGTTTAAAGAGCAGTTGGCCAGGACTTTACCGAATGCGGCTCGCAGAGAAGAGAGTTTAGCTGTAATGTTTCTGGATTTGGATCGATTCAAAACGATTAATGATACTCTAGGACATACGCTCGGCGATCAATTATTACAGTGTGTCGCCCAAAGATTACAGAAATCCCTGAGAGCTGGTGACGTTGTTGCTCGCTGGGGAGGCGATGAATTCATAATTTTATTACCCGATATTAATTATGTAGATGAGGTAACTCAAGTAGCCGAAAGAATTCTACAAGAATTAGAAACAGCTTTTGATATAGAAGAAAACGAACTTTATATCAGTGCTAGTCTTGGCATTGCTCTGTTTGACGAGCATAGTCCTGATGTTGAAACTCTGATTCAGCACGCGGATGCAGCTTTGTATCATGCTAAAGACGAGGGTAGAAATAATTTTCAATTTTATACAACTTCTATAAGTTCTAAAACTCCTGAAATACTCACTTTAGAAAAGAGCTTACGCCATGCTCTAGAACGAGAAGAATTTGTCGTTTATTACCAGCCTAGAGTAAATATTGACACCGGAAAAATTACTGGTATGGAAGCGCTGCTGCGTTGGGAACATCCAGAGATGGGACTAGTTGCTCCCAATAAATTTATTCCCTTAGCAGAGGAAAGCGGATTAATTATCCCAATCGGGGAATGGGTTTTGCGAACAGCTTGTAGGCAAAATAAAGCTTGGCAAGATGAAGGATTACCTAATTTGACCATGGCTGTCAATCTTTCTCTCAAACAGTTCCGCCAACCGAAGTTGGTGGAGATAGTGGCTCAGATTTTAGATGAGACGGGGTTAGAACCGCATTTCTTAGAATTAGAAATTACAGAAACAACTGCTATTGAGGATCTCGAATTTACTAGAACGGTGTTGCAACAGTTAGAGGAGATGAGAGTTTATCTTTCGATTGATGATTTTGGCACGGGTCATTCTTCTCTGTCACGTCTACAGTTGTTACCACTCCACAATTTAAAAATTGACGGTTCTTTCATCCGTGATTTGACCAAAGATGTGAAAGTAGCTCATATTATCAAGGCGATAGTTAACTTGGGGCGGAGTCTAGGTTTGAAGCTAACCGCCGAAGGAGTAGAAAAACAAGAGGAACTAGAGTTTTTAAAATCTATTAACTGTGAGGATGTACAAGGTTTTCTATTTTACCGTCCGCTTACTGCTCAAAAAGCAACGGAAATTCTTTGGGATGAAGGAATAAAAAATTAATACTGCTCGGATAAGACAAATCTATTGATATTTAAACCCACCAGAGACGCGAAATTACGCGTCTCTACTGAAAATTATCGCAGATTTGCAAGCGATGCATTTAACCACCCGTCAAAATTCCGTGTTTGTGTAGCAGAGGGGTTGACTACAGGTTGCACTTGATACTTGTTAGCAGATGGAGAAGCTAAACTGACAGAGTAAGTGCGGAGTTCATCTTGGTGGAAAACCGCTACTTGAATAATGTCTGTGGGTTGGTAATCTTTAAGGCGATCGCTTATTTGATTGGCTGTTACTTTTATGCCATCAATTGCCAGTAGTTCATCTCCAGGATCAATCCCAGCCAACTGTGCAGGAGAACCGACTGCGACAAATTTAATTATGTCCCGTCCGTGTTCGTTACCTACTTTCATACCCAGGTAAGGTTCTGTTTCTGTGTGTGCTACCAAGTGTAAGCCAAAAGGCTCTAGGTACTGATTGAAAGGCAATTCCTCAGTACCATCTATGTAGCATTTAAAGAAATCAGATAAATCGATTCCTACGACAGATGCGATGACTTCTTGCAACTGTTCTGAAGTATAACCAATTTCGCTTTTGCCAAATTTTTGCCACATTTGTATCATCACATCATCAAGCGATCGCTTGTTGTTATGCCGACAACGAATTAGCAAATCCAGCAATAACGATATCATTTCTCCTTTTAAATAATAGGATATCTGGGAATTACCACTGTTGGCATCCTGACGATATAGTTTAATCCAAGCATCAAAACTAGATTCCGAAAGGGGTTGTACTTTCCGCCCTGGAGTTGTCAGATACTTAGTAATTTCTTTACCCCAGTTATGCAAAAATGATTTGACATCGTAAATACCAGCCCGTAAAGGCATTAACAAGTCATAGAAACTAGTTGTTCCCTCACAGAACCACAAACAAGGGGTATAGTTTTCTTGATCGTAATCAAAAACTTCCAGTTCCTTGGGACGAATGCGCTTAACATTCCACAAATGGAAAAATTCGTGGGCGACCAATTGCATGAAACGATCATATTTTTCGCGATCGCGAAATCCTAAACGTTGGTAAATCAACGAACAACTATTTTTATGCTCTAAACCTCCGTAAGCTTGGGTAAATAAATGCACCAGAAACACATATCTTTCATAAGGTAAACCGCCAAACATTTGTGCTTCAACTTCAATAATTTTCGTGATATCAGCAATCATCTGCTGCGCCTGAAAATTGCCACGTCCCCAGATTGCTAGTTCGTGAGGTTTACCCTGTACCTGAAACTGATAGACCTGATGAGAACCAATCTCAAAAGGACTATCCACAAGGGTGTCGAAATCCAAAGCACAAAAAGTGTTGATTTGTCCCGGAATAGGCGGTAGCGCTGTAGTTACCTGCCATTCTGAGTGTGGTGTCACAATTGTCACGAAAATTGGTTGCTTGTCAAATCCTGGTACCCTCAAAAACAGCGCTGCACCATTAAAATACCCGTGTGTAGAATCTAAATGATTTGTACGTACGGTAAGTTCGTTAGCAAAAATGCGGTACTTTATAGTAACTTCTGATACGTCAGATGTTTCTATTTGCCAATGATTTTTACTAATTTTTCGCCAATTTAAAGGTTTATTGTTGGCAAAAGCAGTGAAATCTTGTAGATGCTTAGCATACTCTCGCACTAAGTATGAACCAGGAGTCCAAACTGGTAATTTTAAATCGAGAGTAGAAAATGGGTAGCCGACAAGGTGTAGAGTTACCTCAAACAGATGATTTTCTGGTTGAGGCATTGCCACCTGGTAATGAATGGTCGGTAATTTTTTTTGAAGGCGCGTATCAGTACAAGGTGCTATTGTTTCATTCATCTGAACTTAAGAGTAAACCTTACAGAATTATGAGTCAAAAGATTAATTTAACTCATAATTCCTAACTCATAACTTTATGTATGCACAAACCGCCATAATGACCTGAAAGTATTAAACTTTGCCAGCCAGATTGCTCATTTGGCGAAAATTTACGAGATAAACCACCTGATTACCAGTGTCAATTTTTATCCAACCTTTTTCGTTTAATTTTTCCATAATTGTAGTAGTTTCTTCAACCCCAATTTCTGTAACATCTGCTAAATCTTTAAAAGGGATGTTAAAAATTTTTCTTCCTTTGTTTGATTCTTCAGCATAGCTTTCGCCCAAGCTGACAAGAGTGTGAACAAGTTTGACTGCTGGTGGAGAGGAGCGCATTTGCAAGCGTACGTTTGCATGTCGCAGTCGTCTTACCATTAATTGCAGCATTCGGTGGTGTAGTTGTGGATCTTTAAATAAGATATGAATAAATTTTTCTCTAGAGATACTCAGTAATTTTACGGTTGAAAGAGCAATCACATCGGTTGAACGAGGAGATTCATCCAAAATTGCCATTTCTCCAAAAAAATCGCCCCGACCCAAAATAGCCAAAGCCACGGAATCTTCCCCTATAGTACGCCGAACTTTTACCCAACCAGAAACTATAAGGTAAACCGCATTACCCCAAGCATCTTCCATTAACACAGCTCGTCCAACTGGGTATTCGTGTTCAATAGCGACCGAAAGCAACCATTCCAGAGTTTGTGGATTGGCTGTATTCATTAAGGGGAAAAGTTCACTAAAAACCTCTGTATGCATGTAATGCAGGAATAGTATATTTAACCATGACTTTTTGGTTAATTACAGCACAAAAATTATGCGATCGAAATCAGAGGTTTTACCGAAAAGGGGACAAGAGGGACATGGGCAAGAGGGCTATTTCATTTATTTTAATCATCGCCATACTATCTGTAACCGCAGGAGCAAAACCTTTTTGTCAATAGGGTTTGAAATGCGCTTACCCTGCTTCAGTTTGGAGAACATCTATCACAGAAACGAGGACTAAATTTACACGATGGGCCACCTGTTAGTGCATAAGACGTACAAAAAGGGAAGCTAGTAAGTTTCTGTTGAGTTTTTCTGGAAGTAGAAGCTTTCTGCAATAGTTTACTAGGTTTGATTTTTGGATCGGTAATGATACTTAAAAGCCGCGGAAATGTTAGGCAGGCAATGGTGCTAATTAGAGTCAGCAATATAGCATCTATGCGATCCATAGGTAATCACCTCTTCCTTTTTCATAGGGCTTGGATAATAGGCGTCTATTGTTTTTAGTTAGTAAAAAACTTATTTAAACCAACTAAAAACCAAAGTTGGTATTACTTTTTGTCTATCTTATTTAATCATACTATAGATTTTTTTATATATCTACATCAAAGATTTAAAACTTTTTCAGACAGAATAATATTGTGTCTATTCAGACTTGGCAGTTTATCCTGATTGCCGCATAAGCTGGAAAAACAAACTATTGATTACTGAACCTATAGTGTTATGTCAAAAACTTTTGTAGAAAATGCTTTTCTTGCCAATATCACTGCACAAGAACGCCAAGCGACTAAGGATTTGCCAGATTATTCTGGTGTGCAGTCACTACCAGAAATTTGGCCTTTAGTGGCACAAAGATTTGGTAATATTGTTGCTCTTCGTGATCCTCATGCTAAACCAGAATTAGTGTTCACATATACTCAACTAAACCAGCAAATTCAACTGTTTGCAGCTGGATTACAGGCCTTGGGAGTACAAGCAGGCGATCGCATTTCTCTGATTGCTGACAATAGTCCCCGTTGGTTGATTGCTGATCAGGGAATTATGACGGCTGGAGCGGCGGATGCGGTGCGGAGTTCCCAAGCCGAAACAGAAGAATTACTCTTCATTTTGACTAATAGTGGTAGCACGGCGCTAGTGGTGGAAGATGTAAAAACGCTCAATAAACTACGTGATCGCCTGAATGATTTGCCAATTCAATTTGTGATTGTACTTAGCAACGAAGCATTACCAGAAGCCGAAACTACCAAGCTGTATACATTCACCCAGTTGATAGAAATTGGTGCGAAGCATTCCTTGCAACCAGTCAAACGTAACCTTCATGATCTAGCTACCCTCATTTATACCTCTGGAACAACGGGTAAACCAAAGGGTGTGATGCTGACTCATCGTAATTTGATGCATCAAATCCTAGCTTTACCAGCAGTTGTGCAACCCCAACCCGGAGAAATAGTTTTGAGTATTCTCCCCACTTGGCACAGCTATGAGCGTAGTTGCGAATATTTTCTACTTTCTGTTGGTTGTACTCAAGTCTATACCAACCTCCGCTCCATCAAGCGAGATTTAAAAGAATATAAACCTCATTATATGGTAGCTGTACCGCGTCTTTTAGAATCTATTTATGAAGGAGCGCAAAAACAGTTTCGTGAACAACCAGCTTCTCGACAACGCTTGATTAACTTCTTTTTTGGCATAGGCGAGACATATATTAAAGCGCGGCGGACTTTGACGGGATTGAATTTACAGAATCTTAATCCTGGCATAGGCGATCGCCTAACAGCTAGTTTACAAGTTGCCGCTTTATTGCCTCTGTATAGCTTGGGAGAAAAACTAGTTTATAGCAAAGTCAGGGAAGCAACTGGCGGACAAGTCAAACAGATGATTAGCGGCGGTGGTGCGCTTCCCAAGCACGTAGATGACTTTTTTGAAATTCTTGATGTCGAAATTTTGGTGGGCTATGGCTTGACAGAAACTTCCCCTGTCACTCATGCACGGCGTTACTGGCGGAATTTACGCGGTGCATCTGGCCAAGCTGTACCAGGTACAGAAACAAAAATAGTCGATCCAGAGACTAAAAAAGAGCTACCAACAGGAGAACGGGGGCTAGTATTACTGCGGGGACCACAAATCATGCAAGGTTATTACCAAAATCCCGAAGCCACAGCCAAAGCAATTGATCCAGAAGGTTGGTTTGATAGCGGTGATTTAGGTTGGTTAACACCAGAAAATGACTTAGTTCTGACCGGACGAGCAAAAGATACGATTGTATTAACGAATGGGGAAAATATCGAACCGCAACCGATAGAGGATGTTTGTTTGCGATCGCCCTACATCGATCAGATTATGCTGGTTGGGCAAGATTGTAAATCTCTGGGTGCTTTAATTGTTCCTAATTTGGAAGCCTTAGAAAAATGGGCAATTTCTCAGAACCTCCAACTAGATATAAAGGATGAAAATGTTAGTTCGGGTACCAGTCAAAAAATCAACCTGGAGAGTAAAATAATCCAGGATTTATTTCGGCAAGAATTGAATCGGGAAGTTCAAAACCGTCCAGGTTACAGACCAGACGATCGCATCGGCCCGTTCAAGCTGATTCTTGAGCCATTTTCAATCGAAAATGCCATGATGACCCAAACGCTGAAAATCAAGCGGCATGTCGTGATGCAGCATTATCACGATATTATTAACAGAATGTTTGCCTCATAAGTCCACTGCAAACTATCAAAAAACGTGAACTCTTTTATTTATGGATGTCTCCAAACCTCAACTGCTTTTAAAGCGCGTCGTCAACATTAAAGCCATTGTCACTTCCTTGTGGAAAGAGGAAGTGCAACAGCAACTGCAAGCGCAAATTAATCAAATTGACCAGCAATTGCAACAGTTGGACATCCAAGGGCAACGGGCAGTAGCAGAAGTACAAAAACAAAATTTGCAACCGCCTGGTCCCCAAGCCCTCCAACAAATTGAGAGCATTCAATACCAGGTCAACCAAAAGAAAAGCGAACTGCTAGAGCAAAAAAATCAAAGCCTGCAAAATCTCCAGCAAGTGCAGCTTTTAGAGTTAGACCAAGAAGTCAATCAATTTCAGATGGAAGGCTTTTTCCGTGTTGAACCAGGGGATAACTTAATTAGCAAAATGCAGGTCGAAGTTGTGCTACGCGATGGTGTTGTAGAAGAAATTCGCGGCGACGTCTAAACTCAATTCTCAATTCAGTTAATAGTGAACTAACAAATCTAACAACTAACAACTAACAACTGTAAACTCCTTACACCACACTTTGCTCCTCCTCACTGCTTGTTCTTTGTTGGTCGCTGCTGTCGTGTAAGCGTATCTACTGGCAAATTACCTTAACCAAATTTTGTTTACTCTGGTTTGAGAAACATTTCTCTTGGGAACCAGCCCAAACAATTTGCCACAAAGGAGGAGAACTAGCCAACAGCGATCGCCCAAAGCTGGTCAATTCAACTCGGTACTTGACAGTGCTGATTTCTGTGTTATCAGAATCATCAGTTTGGACTATTGTTACCAACGCCTGGTTTGGTTGCGGGTAATATACCTCTACCTTGCGCCTTCCTGGTTCTGCTTCACTGTTATCAAAAGCATCAAGAGCCAGAGCAGCCGGATCAGTACCTTGAAGAACAGACTTAATACTGTCTAATGGTATTGTTTTATACTTGCCTCGTTCCGGATCAGTCACAATCTCCTGAGCAGAAGCTACTGCGGCAGAATGCTGCTGTGGTTCAGTGCTATCAGTGATCAGTGCATTTTGCTGGCGATTGTTTAGATACACTCCAGCAATTGCAGTGGCGAAGATACTTAGTATCAAAATTACCAAAATCTTCAACTTTGCCGACATAAATAAAGTTAAAAAGAACTTTCAAACAGGTTATATATCACTTTTGCATTTTAGATTGAAGGATTACTCTATATTCTTCTCACTTTTGAGTAATATTCTGATGTAAGCAGCCGTGATAAAAAATACAAATTAATAGACTCGCAGGTAATAGAATAGTTCCTCACGTCGGTCGTCAAGATACAATTCGATCTGGCATTAATTTTGTTGAAGTCTATAATTTATTGATTTGCCAAACCCCATTATGAGCATTTACGAAGTATTCATGCCCGCACTTAGTTCCACTATGACCGAAGGAAAAATTGTCTCCTGGGTCAAATCTCCGGGCGACAAAGTGGAAAAAGGCGAAACAGTGGTGGTTGTCGAGTCGGATAAGGCAGATATGGATGTGGAATCCTTCTATGAAGGATATCTGGCCAACATCATTGTGCAAGCTGGTGAAACTGCACCAGTAGGAGCTGCGATCGCCCTGTTAGCAGAAACTGAAGCCGAAATTGAAACAGCCAAGTCTCAAGCTCAAGGTGGCACTGCAAAACCGGAAATGACTGCGACTACTGCTCCCACAAAAACCGCAAATACAGCCGCTTCTTTCACACCTGTCTTGGCGACTCAAAACGGGTCTAACCATCACTCTGGGAGGGTCGTAGCTTCACCCCGCGCCCGCAAATTGGCCAAAGAACTCAAAGTTGATTTAAATAATCTCTCTGGTAGTGGTCCCCACGGTCGTATTGTTGCTGAAGATGTAGAAGCAATAGTTGGTAAAGCTAGCCCTCAACCCGCTACGGCGTTTCCCATGACCCCACCAGCAGTTGTAACACCAGTAGCAACCGCACCAGCTACAAAACCAACATCGGTTTCCACACCAGCAATTACCGCAGTTCCGGGTCAAGTAGTGCCTTTAACTACCTTACAAAATGCCGTAGCACGCAATATGGTTGCTAGCTTATCAGTGCCGGTGATCCATGTAGGTTACACAATCACTACTGATGCCCTCGACAAGTTATATAAACAAATTAAATCAAAGGGTGTAACCATGACTGCACTGCTGGCAAAAGCCGTAGCGGTGACACTGCAAAAACACCCATTAATCAATGCTAATTGCTTAGACCAAGGTATTGTTTATCCTGCTAGCATCAATGTAGCTGTCGCCGTAGCCATGGATGATGGCGGATTGATCACACCAGTGTTGCAAAACGCTGATCAGATGGATATTTATTCTTTATCCCGTACCTGGAAGTCTTTGGTAGAAAGAGCAAGAGTCAAAAAGCTGCAACCAGAAGAATACAGCACCGGTACATTTACATTGTCGAACTTAGGGATGTTTGGCGTCGATAGATTTGATGCAATTTTACCGCCCGGACAAGGTTCAATATTAGCGATCGGTGCATCTCGCCCGCAAGTCGTTGCTACAGCAGATGGTATGTTTGGCGTGAAACAACAAATGCAGGTAAACATGACTAGTGATCACCGTATGATCTACGGCGCTCATGCTGCGGCGTTCTTGCAGGATTTGGCGAAGTTGATTGAGACGAATCCGCAATCGTTGACTATGTAAGGAAAATTGAGTTGAAAATACTGTTTTAACAGCAAAAAAAGACTTGGGGTTTTCACTCTCCAAGTCTTTTTAATGATTTCAGGACTTAGGCAAAATAATGAAAAAACGTAGACACGTAGACGGACGAAGTCCGGCTTCTCGTAGAGTAGTGGCTTTGGTGGAGGGTACCACATAGACGCGTCAGCGACTTTGGTGCAGGGTAGGACACGAAGTAATAATACTTTCAAAAGGCTATTGCGTAAGTTCTAGATTTATTGCTCTCTCTAATCTCTGGCAATCCTAATAAATGGCAGAATTTTCTGAGCAGGATCAATAGCTATTTGTACCCAAACACTCATCAGTCCTGACTCACCATCAAATCTGAATTCCGGTCTGTTGAGTGTATAGCCTAGCTGTTCTATATTTTCAGAATGTTCATTAAGGTCTTTCGCTGTAATTAAACGTCTATTTCGGTCAATGTGAAAATATAGAGTCGCTTGCCACTGCTCAGAATAATTGTGAGCGCGGTCTAGGACAATTCCTAATTGTTCAAAATAACCAATAATAATATTTGCCAACCATTGGTCATCACGAGTTGGTGTAGACCAATACAGGGGACGCTTGAGAGCTTTGATTTCTTCTTCTTTCTGAGCTAGTCGCTCCATAGCCTTTTCCAACTCTGCGATTACGTTTTTGATATATCGCTCATTCTTCGCAGCTAATTGCTCAGATTCTTCTAGTTTTGCTAAGACGTCTGTATAATTGTGTTGTTGAATCTGCGCTATTTTCGTTAATGCGTTTTTAGATTTTTCCTGGTTGATAGCATTTTGAAATTTTAGGCGATCGCTAACACTTAAACTTTTGATAAATTTAACTTTTAAAGATGCTAATTCTTCATGAATCTGGTTATATATAACGATAGTGTCATTTACAAAACCAAGATTTTCCTTACGTTCAATTTGTGCTATTAAGTTTTTGTAATTAACAGATTTGACCTCAAGGTCGTTCTTAAATTTATTCAATCTTTTGATAATTCTTTCATCTTTAATTTGTCTGATTTTGTTATCTATGGATTTTCTCAGCTTTGCAACACATTCTTCTATATGAGAATTTAAAATTTCTTTGATATTGAATAAGAATTTGTCTATAACAGCATCAGCAAATAGTTTTTCGTCCTCTGCTTTGCCTTGATAAAATTCTAGTTCAGTCTTGAGATCTGCAATTGTGTCTAACAATTTCTTGTTCACTGACTGCTCTAGTCGTAATCGGTTCTCAACTCCGAGTTTGATCTCTACTTCCTTAGTCAATTCTGCAATTTTCTGCTCTTTAGGTTTAATAAAAGCTTCTATCTGATTATTGGCATTATCTTCATACAGATGAGAACTGGCTTCATTGACTATCCCAATCGCAGCACTGCTTACAGCTACAATCCAAGCAAGTGTTTTTGCATTCGGATTTTCGCTTTGTACAGCCGCTACAGCAGCTAAAAAGGTTAAAAAACCTGCGATCGTGTTGATGACATTTCTGGGCTGTCTTAAAGAGATTTTATGTGTCATATAATATCCTTAATCTTCTGTTTCGCCTACACACCAAACAGCTTGAAACAGATCGTAGCTAAATAAATACTTAATACTATGTATCTACAAATACTTGCATTCTGAGTATTGTATTTGTGACCTGATCTAAATTGTTTTTGAATAATTTTCTCCTCAAAAACCAAAATTATATTCTATTAAATCCTAAACGATACTCATTGCATCTGCTTGAGGGGAATTGCCCCTCTATTCGCTATCAACCAATATAAAGTAAACAGCGATCGCTCATTATGATCTAAGCCAGTATCCTTAACTGTGCTGCTGCTGACATTTTCTGTTTTTTCCACTCATCTCAAAACTAATGCCGAGCTGAGTCTGCCTTAAATCATCTTGATTGATTGGGTATTGCGTCCCTGATTTACCAATTTATAGCCACAAGCGTACCACTTCACATGAGAATATACTCAAACAGCTGTGATGGTGTAGTTCAGTAATCTGGTTAGGCAGTTTGAGAAATCTACTGCCGTTATTACTTATCCAGTACCTTGCTGTTCTATGAGCGAATCTTTAATACGAAGTTTTTCACAAACCTATTTTTTCTTCAAAATAGGTTTTTCGTTGGGTTTTTGGTGACGATTGCTGTGTTCATCAGAATTATTTTTTGGAGCTGGCGGCTGTACTCTAGGCTTATCTTTCTGAGATGCTTGCAGGGCGGTAGCTTTATCCTTTTTAGATGCTTTGAGAAATCTGGGTGGAGTTTCTTGGGGTGGAGCTAATAGTGCTACAAAACCGAAAACATCACGTCCCGGCAGAAATTTCGCCTTTAGGGTGACAAATGTCGGCTGTCCTTGGTCTTCTTTAGGAGCTTTGGGATTAAATCTAAAGGGTCTGACTGGTGCATCCTTCCAAAGTAGAGGCAAATGACTAGCCTTCATAAATTTTACCTTTTGAGCAGGCTCGGCTTGCTTAATATATTCGAGTCTTTCACGAGTAAAGTTACGAAACACAGAGACACAAGGAGTCGGACAAACAGGAATAAACTGCCATAGTCCTGAGAATTTAAACTCTAGGTCTAATAACTCTGCTGAAACCGCTTCTTCAAATCGCCCTTTGTCAAAGCCAACTAGCTGAAAAGCAATGTGATGTGGTTGCTCTTTGCGTGGAAAATGAATTGCTTTTGGATAAACAACCAGACGTTGATTCCGATTACCCGTTGCTTCGATTTCTTTTTGGAGGGCTTCAAATACTTTGCGCTTTCGAGGAACATAGAAAAGCGGGTATTGAGAGCGACCTATGGTAACAGTGTTTTTACCATCCTCAGTTAAGTTGACCTCCCCAGTAATCACCCCAACCGCTTGAAAGATCGCTCCTGAATCTTCAATTTCTGGTTGTGATTCAGTATTCTGATTAACTTGCTCGTCCGCAGATGGGGTTTGAAGTGGAGGAGCAGCCTCATACGAATTTGTAGAATCTTGTAGAGACTGATCTGGGGAGTCTGGGGAAGTTTTTTCTTCTTCCCCAGCTACCTCTGCTTGCCCAAAATGCATCAAGGAATGCAACTTAGTATCAGTAGGCTCATTGGGGTTTGGTTCGGCAAATGCCATAATTGTTGTTTTTTTTTGAAATCGCTAATTATTCTATTTTATGGTATACAAATTGTCTACAATTTGTTGTAGACGACAACGTGGACAATTTATAAATAAGACTTTACCATGTATACAACTACGTATACATCAGTCTACAGAATGTCTAGTAAAGTAATCTCGTTTCGGTTAAGTGAAGTCGAAATTCAAGCACTGTCAGCACTACAAACTTCTGAAGATGAGTCACTAAACCAAACTGCGGCTAGGTTACTCAGGGATATTCTTGGTACATCTACAGTTTCATCTCAAGTGTCTAGTAGTGCAGATATCAGAGAGATAGTTAGACAGGAAGTAGAAGCGATCGCTTTGTCTACACCATCTATAGTTATGGATATGAGAGAAATGGTCAAACAGGAAGTGGAAGTTGCGATCTCCGAGTTAAGTAGCCGTCATATGGATAAATCACTGTTCATGAGCTCAAGCTCGACCTCATGAGCAGAAACAACAACGTCTAAACTAAGTTGATGGAGATATCACCCACATGGCTGATCCCAAAATATTAACAACCGCCGATGGTATTCCAGTTGCAGATAATCAGAATTCTTTAACAGCTGGTGAACGTGGCCCTGTGTTGATGCAGGATTTTCACCTGATGGAGAAGCTCGCTCATTTTAACCGAGAACGGATTCCTGAGCGTGTTGTTCATGCCAAAGGAGCCGCAGCATTTGGCACGTTCACTGTCACTCAGGACATTATTCGTTATAGTAAAGCCAAAATTTTTTCCGAGATTGGCAAGCAAACCCAGGTTCTCCTGCGATTCTCTACTGTGGGAGGCGAAAAAGGTTCAGCCGATGCAGAACGTGACCCCAGAGGCTTTGCAGTCAAGTTTTATACCGAAGAAGGCAATTGGGATTTAACAGGAAATAATACACCAGTCTTTTTTATCCGTGATCCTCTCAAATTTCCTGATTTCATTCATACACAAAAACGCAATCCGCAAACTAATTATAAAGATGCTAATGCTATGTGGGATTTCTGGTCACTCAGCCCAGAAGCTCTGCATCAAGTAACGATTTTGTTCAGCGATCGCGGTATCCCCAAAAGTTATCGGCATATGAACGGCTACGGTAGCCATACATTCAGCCTGATCAATGCTCAAGGTCAACGAGTATGGTGCAAGTTCCATTTCAAAACGATCCAAGGGATTGAAAACTTGACAGCAGAAGAAGCAATTCGGGTCAAAGGACAAGATCCAGACCATGCAACCCGTGATTTATTTGAAGCGATCGCGCACGGCGACTATCCTAAATGGCGAGTCTGCATTCAGGTAATGACTGAAGAACAGGCAGCACACCATCAGGATAATCCTTTTGACCTGACCAAGATTTGGAAGCATTCCGAATATCCTTTAATTGACGTGGGTATTCTCGAACTCAACCGCAATCCGCAAAACTACTTTGCAGAAATTGAGCAGGCGGCGTTTTCTCCTTCTAACGTTGTTCCTGGGATTAGTTTCTCTCCTGATAAGGTATTGCAAGCTCGCATTATGTCTTATCCCGATGCTCACCGCTATCGTATCGGTACAAACTATCAGCAATTGCCCGTCAATCAACCGAAGTGTCCGGTGATGCACTACCAGCGTGATGGTGCGATGGCATTGGGCAATAATGGGGGTAATACACCGAACTATGAACCCAACAGCTATGAGGATACAGCGAAACAAAATTGTGCCTATACAGAGCCAGCTTTGGACTTAGGCAATGTCAAAGTTGATCGCTATGACCACCGTGCAGGTAATGACGATTACACCCAAGCTGGAGACCTCTATCGGCTCATGACACCCGACCAACAACAGCGTCTGCTCCAAAACATTGTGGGCAGTTTGAGTCAGGCACGATCTGATATTCAGATGCGCCAACTTTGCCATTTCTTTCAAGCAGATGTAAATTACGGTCGTCGTGTGGCGGAAGGGTTGGGAATTACCTGTAGGAGCCAGCAATAAGATGACTTTACTCAAAACAACTGCTAAAGCCAGAATAAATTCTGCTTTCAAGCAACTGATAAACATCCATTGGGTGATGGCGGCTTGCTACCTGATTCTTTTTACCACGGGTACTTTCATGGCTCAATTGCCAAGGGAAGTATTTTTTAGAAATCCTCTCTACGATTTCCATAAATCAATTGGAACCTTAGTGATGGGTTTGTTAACGTGGAGAATTCTTGTGCTTCTGCGGGTGTGGCGGCGCAAATATACGAAGCGTTTGCCAAAGATGACGCCAGAGTGGATAAAAACTGTTGCCCTACACACAACCCTGTATTTATTTATGTGGGTGATTCCGGTGAGTGGTTTTTTCTTCTCCAACTCTTTCAAAAGCAATAATGTGCACTTCTTCGGTATCCTGTTGCCTGATATCTTTCCTCAAAATTCAGCGCTTGTGGATTTGGGGAGAAACTTGCATTTCTGGCTTTCCTACACATTTTTGGCGTTTATTCTCTTGCATACGTTAGACCAAAAGAAGGTGGTGCGAGCGAACTGGCGGCGGCTATTAGGGGCGATTAAAAAGGGATTTGCTAAAACCGAGACAAAAAGCTAGCGATTGCCTGCTCAAAATTTTGTACCTTCGATGATGCTCAATATTCTAGTTGCTCGTCTTGGTTTGCTCTGTGATGATTTAATCTAAACTGGATTATTTGACTGAAAAAGCTGGATATATTTTTTAAAAAAATCAGAATTTCCGCGAAGTTGATAATGGTCTTCGCTAGGTTTACCTTGGTTAATTTTAGATAAATTAGTGGATTGATTGCGAAAGTGAATATATTAGGAGAATCTGTGAAGTTAACTTACTGGTGGATTTCCTAATCGTTGGAAATAGAAGTGAATTCAACACCAAAAGATTAGACTAATAAAAATCTTCTGGACGTGACTTCTGTCCGTTCGCTCATTTTTGAATCGAAAATTTAATTAAGCCTGACAGGGCTTGTAATCTAGGCTATTCAGTCAATTCAGGCATTTTTGGCTCGTACAAGGTTTTAGCCATTTTTATGATTTGTACTTTCCTACGCCTTAAATAGACGCTTCTGGGAGCCTCATACAAAAGTAGCAAATATTACTTATAATTGATTGTTTACTTAAAAATAACCTTTTTCCTTTTGAATTAAGGCTTTAATTCAACTTAGAGTTTCAAAATAAGCGAACGTCCAGTGACTTTTCCAAATTACCAATAATATGAGTTACATCTGCGGAATGTGGGTTACAAAAAACCGTTGATACTATTAAGTATTAACACTGTTATTTTTTCGGCTTTTGGCGATCGCTATTTAACTACCATTAGCCCAAGCTTCGTAAGACAAACATATTACAAAACGAAGTGCGGAATGTGGGTTATACCCTTATACCCCTAATGAACTGTATACCTCAATCCTGCTTTCATAAACTTGAAATCCCCACAAATTCTGAAAGCCAGAATTTATGGGGATTAGGGTTAGGGGGTTAGGGGTTATGTCCTTATTATACTCAATTAAATTATTTTTAGCTTCTGAATTAAAATTTTTTCAATTTGTTTTTGGACTATCTCTACATTGGCATTGGCATTTATACGTACAATTCTGTGTGGATGGGTTTTAGCTAGTTCGGTATATCCTTGTTGAATGCGACGATGAAAAGCGATCGCTTCTTGTTCGATCCGGTCTAGCATTGTGGATGTTCCGCGTTTGCGGGCTAATCCGATCTCAACATCAAGATCAAGCCATAGGGTAATATCACTTTCTAAGCCATTGGTAGCAATGCTGTTGAGCTGATGAATTAAACTCATGTCTAAACCGCGACCATAACTTTGGTAAGCAATGGTAGAGTCGGTATAGCGATCGCACAATATTGTTTTTCCAGCTGCGAGATTTGGTATAAGTTCTTCTTCTACGTGTTGCGAACGGTCAGCAGTGTATAACAATAATTCTGTTCTATCAGCAATTGACTGCTCTGGTGATTTTTGTAGTAACAAGCGCCTCAGCTCCAAGCCTAAAGAAGTTCCTCCTGGTTCACGAGTCACTAAAACAGAAATACCCAGGCTTTGCAACCACTCACTACAAAGTTGTATTTGAGTTGTTTTACCGCAACCTTCCACCCCTTCAAATACAATCAATTTACCATTCATCTCAACCTCCCAAGAGACCACCACCGTTCGTGTTTCGAGTGGCTCTAGCCCTTTTTTGAGGACTAAAGTCCTCACTACCAATCTTTAAATTGTTTATACCGTCATGCTTAAAAAGAATTTCCTAACCCAAAGTTGTTTTGAGAATTTATTTCTATCCTACACAACGATGGATTGATTTGAAAATTACATGTATAGCTTGCTAAACGCTCTTGTTGATAATTAAAAATACGGATGTTGTAACCATAAGTTCTAGCAATATCTCCCAAATCATTTACAAAATCGTAACGCTCAAGATAATCTAGTAAACTCCAAATTTGTTGATTCACAATCACATCTACTCGTGCAGGTTGATGATTATTGAATGGATAAGCAATCCAGTTATCCAGGAGTTTTTTTTCGGAAGTTTCTTTAATCCACCATAAACTCGGAACGCTTAATTTTTCTTGGTTAATAGTATTTGCTGTAATCACAGAACTTTGAGAATTAGTCAACAAATCTAATTCCAAAGGTGCATCAGAAGGCTTGGGAATTGATGGAATTTCTGCTATTGATGGTTGGTTAAATAGGCAATAAATTGTAGCTAGACAGCTTCCTAAAAGCGGAGCAAACTTGTGCATAAATCTAAGGTACTGCTATCGAAATCAAAGTATTCTCCGGCAGATAATTGCAAAAACGCCCTTCATTTGCAAACGCTAAAATTAGGTGCAGGGTATAATCTGGTGGAACTTGCAAATCAGCCCACGGTACTGCTATCTCTAAACAACGGTCTAAAGCAACTTGACCCCGACTGGTACGGGAATACCATTGATCATGTTCCCCTGCTTCCTGAAATTGAATCGATTGGGTCAACAAATTGATTTCTAAATGATGATGGAAAAGGTAATTAATTGGCGCGACATCCGGAATTTCCGC
The DNA here is from genome assembly GCA_051172755.1 of Nostochopsis sp. Lineage (GTDB taxonomy): Bacteria > Cyanobacteriota > Cyanobacteriia > Cyanobacteriales > Nostocaceae > Pelatocladus. The sequence continues at coordinate 303,486 of JBMNDX010000005.1, forward strand.
TAAGGGAACAGGGCTATTGTGCATTGTTCTGTCAGGATAAAACCACAGCAAATTCAATTCTGGTGGTAAATCCTGTCCTGGTTGAGTGCCTGTTTTTAAGTCTAGCCTCAAATAAAAATTCAAGTGATCTACCCCATACCACAGACGTTGAACGACACTGCTGTTGTGCATGGTTCCGCGTGAACCACCTATTTCAATACGTCCAGCTTTATCCCAGTCTTGTTCATCTCCCTTACCGTCGATGCTGGGATGAATAAAGCTTTCTGGTCGATGATCCATGCGTGCGGCGTGGACTTCTACAGGGTGACGTAAGTAAGCAGGTATGGGTTCATTTAAAGCTTGGTAAATGCTGCACAGATGTTCTCGAAATAATTGATCGAAAATGGCATCTTGGTTAGAAGAATGACCTTCACCAAACCACCAAAACCAATCAGAACCTTCTGCTGCGTACAATGCTTCCCAAGCCACTGGGTTGTTTTCTTCGGTTGCTTCTGGATGATTTGCTAAGGTAGCCCGTGCGTGGGTCAAGTAGTCCCAAGCACGATTTTTGGCAGGATCGCCGATCCAAGTAGTAAAACTACCATCTACCCAGGAACCACTGTGTAGTTGGCTTGCGGGAATAGTTGCTGTTGGTGGATACTGTTCGAGAAATTCTGAGACAGTGACGAGTTTGAGATGTGATTCTCGTTCTAGGTTTGCATACAAAGCTTCTAAGAAAGGTTTACCATCTTGGGAATAAAATTCCCAGCAATTTTCACCGTCCAAAGCAATGGTGACTAACCAAGGTTGTTCACTTTGGTGTTCTCTTTGCATTCTGGCGATCGCTTGCAGGTGTCCCACCAAGTCAGCTGCTGCTTGCTTAGGTGTCATGGAACCATAGGTGAAACCAATTAAATCTGATAATCTGTGGTCACGGAAGACGATCGCCAAATCACCCGCAGGAGTTTCTAGGCGATATGGTTGATACAATAAATCTGGTTGTTGTACATTTCCCGCCCCGTCACGCTGGAAAAAGTGCCGCAGCGTCCATCCTAAGACAGCTTCATCTGAGCAAATCCACTTAAAGCCTTGTTTACTAATATACGGTAAAATTTCTGGACTAACTGACTGTTCCGATGGCCATAAACCACGGGGTTCTTGTCCGAACCTATCTATATATAAATTCCAAGATTTTTGTAAATGTCGAGGAATATCTTCTGTCCACTGAAATCGATAGTGGGGCAAAGTCATATTTGGTACAGCCACTCTCCCAGAATCCGTGTCGGCAAGTAAGGGTAAAATTGGGTGAGTGTAGGGCGAAGTTAATACTTCAATTTGCCCTGTTTCTTGCATTTTCCGATGTTGCGGGAGAATGCGGCTGATAATCTCTCGTTGTTTGGAATAAATGCGCTGGCGATCGCCTAAAGTAAAATTTCGCCCTTGTTTTAACCAAGCATTAATTTCTGGGTCATCCCAAAACAAAGGATCAATCCAAGCCAGATTGTGCCAAGCTAATAAATCACCATAATCTTGTGGTTGCCAATTTGCTAAACACCAAGCTTCTCCTTTTTCTTGCTTTTGGTTATACAACTCACTGTAGCGGGGATGAGGATCAATCATCGTATGATGATTGGCGTCAAAAAAGTGTTGGATGATAAATTCTTGCTGTTGCTGAGTGAGTTGTTCTGTGGGTGTCAGACTCGCTTCGAGGTAAGGATCAAAAGCTGTACCTGATATATAATCTTCTAATTGCAAGATCAGCGATGGGACTAAATTTACTGCTTGATGTAACTTAGGATACTTTTCTAACAGCAGTACTAAATCTAGATAATCTTTTGTACCGTGGAGACGCACCCAAGGTAGGCGATAATTCTGGGAGAAAGAAAGCGAAACGCCGCTGCGAGATTTATACAGCGGCTGATGTTGATGCCAGATAAAAGCGATGTACAGAGGATGAGACATAGGCTTATTTGGGGATTGGGAATTGAGAATTGGGGATCGGGGATCAGGGATTCTCCTTACGGAGACGCACTCGCGTTCGGGGATTGGGGATGGGAAAATCATCAGTATCTCAATTACCAATTACCAATTACCCATTACCTATTACCCATTCCTAAATAATTTGTTCTACTTCTGCAATTTCGGGAATCATTTCTTTGAGACGACGTTCAATACCCATTCTCAAGGTCATTGTGGAACTAGGGCAAGAACCACAAGCGCCTTGTAAACGCAATTTCACAATAGGACCGTCGAGTTCTACAAGTTCTACGTTACCACCATCAGATATCAGATAAGGACGCATTTCATCCAGTACAGTTTCTACGTTGTCAGGAGTCAGTTCCATTTTTTCAGACCTCTTTTGAACAGAAAATATTTATTTTCTATATTTGTTAACTACATCCTAGTACAAGGAGGGTCGGGAAGGTGAGGTAAGTGGGGGACACGGGGGACACGAGGGACAAGGGAAAAATGCCTAACAACTAACAACTAACAACTAACAACTAACAACTAACAACTAACAACTAACAACCAACAACTAACAACCAACAACTAACAACTAACAACTAACAACTAACAACTAACAACTAACAACTAACCAAGAACAATATTTGAGTAATTGAACTCAGTGTAGGTAGTATTTTTCTCATCTATATACTCTTGCACAATTTGCTTGGTCATGATGTAGTAGCTGCCTATTTTCTCATAGGTATCTTTAAACTTGAGAATGCTGTCCACTGTGTTGGTTTGAGTGTTGCGGAAAGTGGCATCATAGCAAGCGGGAATATAGCCTTCACCTGTATCTAAACTTTCATAAGTATCAATTACAAAAGCCATACGACTCATGACCCGATTGACTTGACAAACTTGCTTGTCGCGGATCTTATAGGTAGAATCCATGGACTCACCTTTGACCAGAATTTCTACTGCATTGGTATTGTCTGTTTCACCTAGAACAAACTCGTTATTGCCATGAGACTCTTCAAAAGGAATACGTTGGCGGTGAGTAACCATATCCTGTAATTGAGTGTAAATACCTTCTGCCACTTGCTGATCAGTGACTCCCGTAACTTCTATAGTTATGTCGTGGTTAATGTGAATCTGACCTGTGTAAATCTCCGCACCCTGCACTATTTTTACATCTGCACTATAACCAGGAAAATTTGTGTCCCAAGTGTAACGGCTTTCGTAAGCAGTTTGGAATAACTCGCGGGCTTTGTTTGGAGCTGTCATACCACCACATTGCTTCACTTTTCTTAGTTTAACCTAGTGTAATTAGTCATTAGTCATTTGTTATTTGTCATTTGTTAAAATTTCTTTACTAATAGGACTTACGCAACTGGCATATTAATTTTAAGTTCGTAGTAAGGACCAAGCGTCCTTATTTTGAGGACTAAAGTCCTCACTACAAACAAAAAATTGAGATTTTTGTGACACTTGCGTAAGTCCTGACTAATAGACATCTCCAAAAAATAATGTAGAGACGCTTCAAACAGCGCGTCTCTACAAGGATTATGGTTAACGCATAATTAATTTCACGCCTATGTCTAATGACCAGTGACCAGTGACTAATGACTATTCTTGTGAACTAATTTCACTTGAGGAAACCATGACAGGTTGCTGATATAGTGGCACATTGAAAGTAACTGTGGAGCCAAGTCCTTCACCCAAACTATAAAAATGGACTTCTCCACCCATGGCTTCTACAAGTTTTTGAGAGATAACTAGTCCTAGACCTGTACCACCATATTGACGAGTGCGAGAACCATCTACTTGTGAGAATAGTTGAAACAGTTTGTCTTGTTGATCTAGAGAAACGCCAATACCAGTATCTGCTACTCGTACTTTTACCATACCGGGAAATTCTTGGTCTTGAAATATGACTTTTTTACGAACTACATCGGCGTTGACGGTAATACCACCTTCATGAGTAAATTTAATGGCGTTGCCAACTAAGTTCAGCATCACTTGCTTGAGGCGTTGATAGTCACCATGAACAAGAATATCATCTGATGTATCTGGCAAATACATCTGGAAGCTCAACTTTCTTTGTTCTGTTTGCAGGCGCATAAAGTTACCTACGTCACTGAAGAGTTCTGCAAGACTGACTGGTACTAATTCCAGTTCCATTTTTCCTGCTTCGATTTTGGCAAAGTCTAAAATGTCACTGATGACATCAAGTAGGTGTAGTGATGACTTATGAGCCTCTAAAATAAATTGCTTTTGTTCCTCTGGATCATCAGCCATTCCGTCCACAATCAATTTTAAGAAGCCGATTATACCATTTAGTGGCGTTCTAATTTCATGGGAAACGTTAGCTAAAAACTCAGTTTTAAGGCGAGAAGCTTCTTCTGCTTCTTGGCTTGCTGCTTCTAATTCTTGATACAAAGTTGCGTGAGCGATCGCTGTACCTAACTGATCTGCCACTTCTTTTGCTAGTTCAAGTTCTGTGGCTGTCATACTGTGACATTTATCACACACAGTCACAGCAATCAATCCGTTTGGCTGATTTTGATAGCAGGTTGCTACTACCAACATTGTTTCCTGCTCAAATAGCGGATGTTTTGGGTTCTGTTCTAAAATCGGTTCTAAGGTCGTCAAAGCTGTAGCAAATGCTGGCTCACAAGCAATATCAACTTCTAAGCCCAATACAGAGTTTAATGCTGGCTCGTGATACTCTGCTATAACCTTGAGCTTATTATTGAACGGTTGGTATGGACAGATTATCGAACGCTTCAGTTGTAGCAGTTCTCCTAAACTGTCAACCGTTTGTTGCCAAATCACATCTAAGTTGAGAGTACGGCGAATATTTTTGGTAATTTGGGTGACTAATTGTTGATGTTGCCGCGAACGTAAAATTAGTTGCAATTCTGTGGCGCTTTGTGTTCTCACGTCAATTGCTGTTTTGCCGACTGTGGCTTGTAGTAGCCGTCCCATGACCAAAACAGCGATCGCGGGATTACCGAATGTCGGCAAAATTGGACTAATGATTAACTCCAACTCCATCAAATGCTCTTGATGTCGAAACCAGCACTGACACTTTTCTGGCACCAAAGTTGTGAGTATGCGCTGCAAGCGTTCTAAGTAAGCAACCTTCTCTACTGGAGCAAAAACCACATCGAATTTAGCATCAGCAACTATTTGCTGAGGATCAATACCGAACCTTTGGCAATGTTGCCAATCAAAGGAAAGATAGCGCCCTGTGCCATCTTGCGTGTACACTAACTCTGCTCTTGAATTGGCTGATGAGCCATTAGTGTTACTGGTAATCGCTTCTAGATGCTCAGACACAGAATTAGGCTGTTGGGAATTAGCAGCAATACTCATGACTCGAGTTGGATAAGACAAGTTGCAACCCAAAAATATTTGATTTTTGGCTGAAGCTGCTTATAGCTTGGCATAATTTTTTACAGCTTAAGCAGTTTTGATTAGTAATTTTTTGGCTGAGATACAAACAGTTTAAGAAAACCTTGTCTTGAAAATAGGTTATTGGGGATCAGGGTTCGGGGAGCACAGAGCAGGGATTGGGAATTAAGTTAGTAGCAAACTCATAACCCATCTATAGTTTGCCTTATTCTACTAATCATTCCATTCGCCTCGTGGTGGTACTGGTATACGCCGGGGAGTGCGTGTGAGTTCATCATCTCTGGGAACTTCACCTCGCAACCACTGACGAATCGCCACTTCAATTACTTTACTGGGGTCGTTGGTTAGATGGCGAATTTGCTCCACCAACTCGGAGTCTAGACGAATTGCTATTTCTACCTTATCGGTTGAAGATTCTTCCGCATCGGTAATTTTATCTTTCATATTCATAAAACCTTGTGGGAAGTGTGGAAACCCATCACCTTTGCAAAAAGCTTGCTTCGGCTCAGGACGATTGTGATCTGCAATCTAGCTTTTGTTGTCTGCATTTTCCAGTTCTAGATGTTTATTGTACGCTCCCAACCGATCAATACTAGATGCCATAGATAGACCTTTATATTTTGCCAATGTTTAGTGGTTGGTCAATAGTCAATGGTTAAGAGTCAATTGTCAATGGGTATTGGGAGAAATTTCTCCCTTGTCTTCCTTGTCCGTCTTCCCAATTTTTAATTTTTAATTGTTTTGTCCCCCTGATCTGCCTTTCTTCCATTGTCCCCTTTAATCTTTCCCCTTTTCCCCTTCAATTGCACCGTCTGAGGGAAGAAACCATTAAAATACGTTAAGTATATTGCTGTTTAACCTTGGTTGCTGCTAAAGCAAAAAAGTATTATGACTGACGTTCCCGCAGCTCGTATTCGGAATTTTTGTATTATTGCTCACATTGATCACGGCAAATCTACTCTTGCTGACCGCTTGCTGCAAGTCACTGGCACGGTGGACAACCGACTCATGAAAGAACAGTTCCTCGACAATATGGATCTGGAACGGGAGCGCGGCATTACCATCAAGCTGCAAGCAGCTCGGATGAACTACACGGCCAAAGATGGTGAGCAGTACGTATTGAATTTAATTGATACTCCTGGGCATGTGGATTTTTCTTATGAAGTGTCTAGAAGTCTAGCAGCTTGCGAAGGCGCATTGTTGGTAGTAGATGCTTCCCAAGGTGTAGAAGCACAAACCTTGGCGAATGTTTATTTAGCACTAGAACATAACCTGGAAATTATCCCGGTGCTGAATAAAATTGACTTACCGGGAGCAGAACCAGATAGGGTAATTGGAGAAATCGAAGAAATTATTGGCTTGGATTGTAGCGGTGCGATTCTGGCTTCTGCTAAAGAGGGAATAGGTATTGATGAAATTTTGGAAGCGATCGTTGAGCGTGTCCCATCGCCACGCAATACGGTAAATGAACCTTTAAGAGCATTGATTTTTGATAGCTACTATGATAGCTACCGAGGTGTGATTGTATATTTCCGGGTGATGGATGGAAATTTGAAGAAAGGCGATCGCATCTACTTAATGGTGTCTGGTAAGGAATACGAAATTGACGAGTTAGGTGTACTTTCTCCCACCCAAAAGCAAGTTGCTGACTTACACGCCGGAGAGGTAGGTTACTTGGCAGCTGCAATTAAAGCTGTGGCTGATGCCCGTGTTGGTGATACTATTACTTTAAATAATGCCAAGGCTACTGATCCTTTGTCTGGCTACAAAGAAGCAAATCCGATGGTGTTCTGTGGCATGTTTCCCATTGATGCAGATCAATTTGAGGATTTGCGAGAAGCGTTAGAGAAGCTAAAACTTAATGACGCAGCACTGCACTATGAACCAGAAACTTCTAGCGCCATGGGTTTTGGTTTCCGTTGTGGTTTCCTGGGATTGCTGCACATGGAAATTGTGCAAGAACGTCTAGAACGAGAATACAACCTAGACTTAATTATTACTGCACCATCAGTGGTTTACCGTGTTACCACCAATAAAGGTGAAGTACTCTACATCGATAACCCCAGCCACTTACCCTCTCCCAACGAACGGGAAAAAATTGAAGAACCCTACGTCAAGGTAGACATGATTACACCAGAGATTTATGTTGGTACTCTGATGGAATTATCACAAAACCGACGTGGTGTGTTTAAAGATATGAAGTACCTTACCCAAGGACGTACGACACTGACCTACGAATTACCTTTAGCAGAAGTCGTCACTGACTTTTTTGATCAGATGAAATCGCGATCGCGTGGTTATGCGAGTATGGAATATCACCTGATCGGCTACTTTGAAAATCCTTTGGTGAAGTTGGATATCATGATCAACGGCGAGCCGGTTGATTCTTTGGCGATGATTGTCCACCGTGATAAAGCTTATGGTGTTGGGCGATCGATGGCTGAGAAGTTAAAAGAACTCATCCCTCGTCACCAATTCAAAGTACCAATTCAAGCCTCTATTGGTAGTAAAGTTATTGCCAGTGAACACATTCCCGCTTTACGAAAAGATGTACTTGCCAAGTGCTACGGTGGTGACATCAGTCGGAAGAAAAAACTGTTGCAGAAGCAAGCCAAAGGTAAAAAACGGATGAAAGCTGTGGGTACTGTTGATGTTCCGCAAGAAGCTTTTATGGCGGTGCTGCGTTTGGATCAGCAGTAAACCTGAGTCAACTATTAGACATCTGGTGAAAAAGAATGTAGAGACGTTAAATTTAACGTCTCTACAAGGGTTTTGGGCAACGCATACTTCATTTCTGGAGAGGTCTATTAGGAATTTAGAGTTTACAATTCGGAATTAGGATAATTCCGAATCTCTATTTTCACTATCTGGGTGCATACATTATGATCACAACACTCACAACTGGACGTTCGCTTATTTTGAAACTCTAAGTTGAATTAAAGCCTTAATTCAAAAGGAAAAAGGTTATTTTTAAGTAAACAATCAATTATAAGTAATATTTGCTACTTTTGTATGAGGCTCCCAGAAGCGTCTATTTAAGGCGTAGGAAAGTACAAATCATAAAAATGGCTAAAACCTTGTACGAGCCAAAAATGCCTGAATTGACTGAATAGCCTAGATTACAAGCCCTGTCAGGCTTAATTAAATTTTCGATTCAAAAATGAGCGAACGGACAGTCACAATGCTAAACTCGCTCCAATCAGGTCGTAATAATCAGGGGTGACTTGATCAATTTTCCAACCCCAAAGCATTGCCATAATAATAAACACACCACCATAAGACGCGATATATCGCGTCTCTAGAGGGTTTAAATGTTAATCAATTTGTCTTATCCGAACCGTATTGGGAGACTTCTGTCAAAGTTTATGTTTCAATAAAAAACCAACCCCTTGAGCAAAAACAAAGTTACTAGGGGGTTGGTATGACTTAAAAACAAATAAACCAATTTACAATTACAAGGTTGTGGGTAAATCTCCTGATGTCGAGACTCCTCTGCGGCTACTTGGCTCACCAAATCTGCCAGCATCAGCCTCTTTGACAAAACCACTGTAGGCTTCCATTCCGTGTTCGCCGATGTCTAGACCTTCTATCTCTTCTTCACGAGTGACTCTAATGCCTAAAGTAGCCTTAAGTACTAGCCAGAAGATGGTGCTGAGGAGAACGGTCATACCGCCTACGGAAACAACACCAAGTAGCTGGGTGAAGAACTGACCTAAGCCACCACCTGCAAATAGACCTTTAGCTGGGCCAAGACCGTCTGTGTACCAAGAAAATTTTTCTACACCAGGACCAACAGCAAATAGACCAACTGCTAGAGTTCCCCAAATACCGCAGACTAGGTGTACCGATACAGCTCCCACAGGGTCATCAATTTTGATTTTGTCAAAAAAGGTGACGGCGAAAACAACGATGACTCCGGCTATTAAACCAATGAAGAAAGAACTACCTATGGTGATGTAAGCACAAGATGCAGTAACAGCAACTAAGCCAGCCAAAATACCATTGATAATCATTGACAAATCTGGCTTACCAAGGTATAGCCAAGCTGTGATTGTAGCAGCAATACCACCGACAGCACCTGCCATGTTAGTAGTCAAGGCGATGTGGGTGATCGCACTGGGATCAGCAGCCATTACGGAACCGGGGTTAAATCCAAACCAGCCTAACCACAAAATCAAGCAGCCCAAGGTGGCTATACTCATGTTGTGACCAGGAATGGCTACAGTCTGTCCATCTTGATATTTACCAAGACGAGGCCCAAGCAATGCGGCTCCCATCAAAGCAGCCCAACCGCCAGCGGAGTGAACCACTGTAGAACCAGCAAAATCCCAGAAACCTCTTTTTGCTAACCAGCCAGCGCCCCAAATCCAGTGTCCGGTGATCGCGTAGGAAACACCGACAAGTAAGAGGCTGAAAATGAGAAAGTCAACAAACTTAATACGTTCAGCTACAGCACCAGACACAATTGTTGCTGCTGTTCCGGCAAAGACTAGCTGGAATAAAAATTTAGCAGCTAGGGGAACACCAGTCCAACTGAGAGCGCTAAATACTCCTTTGTAAGCATCTCCTGTTGCAGGGCTGTTATCAGCTCCTTGCAAGAAAAATCCACTTAAGCCAATAAACTCATTCCCATCGCCAAACATCAAACCAAAACCAATTGCCCAAAAAGCAACGGTTGCAAGAGCGAATACAATGAGATTTTTGGACAGGACGTTAACAGCGTTTTTCTGGCGGCAAAAGCCGGTTTCTAACATACAGAAACCAGCGTTCATGAAAAACACTAAAAAAGCTGCGATCGCTACCCACAAAGTATCAATTGCAACTTTTAATTCGGCTGTAGTGGGACCAGCAGCAGCAGTTTCTTGAGCAACTGCTACATAACCCCAACCCAACACAATTAAACAAGCTAAGGGAATACAAGCTTGCCAACTGGGAGACAAGCGCTTGATTACCCCTAAAATTTGACTGAGAATTGAGTTTGACTGTGTTTTGTTGACGTTCCAGTTTGCTGACTGTCGCCTATGTTTTGCTGTTGATTGTTTTTTATTCTTCAACATCATGCTCTAAACCGTCGTTAACTAGAAAATTACGTTAAGCAGAAAGAGCGCTCTCCCAAAGCTAAACAAGTACTTTTTTATATTTTGGTTATTACACAAGTTTCTCTTACAAACTCGCAGATTCTCAATGCTTTAGCAAGCTATGTTGTATAAATTTGAGAATCCAATAACCGTACTTGTATTCAAGAACTAGCAACTATACTTTGGTTATACTACGAACATTCTTAGGAAATTATTATTATGTAGTTTGATCAATAGTCAAGTATTCTTTACTGACTCTTTAATTTTTTGTGATAATAAAGTCTATTCTGGCTTTACAACAAAAAATAACCACACAATATTATAAAGAAAAACCTGTACAAGTGATAGGAAATTTGTATAAAATACTCAATTTAATGTAAATTTCAGCTCACCCAAAATTATACCAAAAGGCTTTGAATATTCTCTAATCAGAGCAAGAAAAGTGTGTTAATTTTTGCCTCGCATTCATCCCAACACCGAATCAAAGATTACGGTGTGAGGTTTCAGCTAAATATAAGCTTACACTACATCTGCTTCAAATATTGTTTGTAGCCCAATTCTTCCAGTTTAGCTTGCTTTGTCATTACCAAATCGCATAGATTTTGACGATACTTCTGCACTTTTTCTTGTAGTTCTGGCTGTTGAGTAGCAAGAATTTGTACTGCTAAAAGTCCAGCATTTGTAGCATTACCAATTGCTACTGTTGCGACTGGAATTCCCGCAGGCATTTGTACAATAGAATACAAAGAATCGACTCCTTGTAAATGACGACTAGGTACAGGAACACCAATCACAGGTAGCGGGGTTAAAGATGCAACCATACCAGGGAGATGAGCAGCACCACCCGCACCAGCAATAATTACCTTAATACCCCGTTCATGAGCAGACTGGGCATATTCTACCATTCGTTCTGGGGTACGATGAGCGCTGACGATCGCAACTTCAACAGCAACACTAAAATCTTCACAAACAGCGATCGCACCTTGCATGGTAGGTAAATCGGAATCGCTGCCCATAATAATACCGACAAGAGGTTGAGTCATAGGATTGGGGATTGGGTAAATAAAGGAGAAGTTGGATTTTCCTGGTTGTCTTCTTTAGGATTGGATGACCTCGAAACCACAGCACTGACCAGAAGACAGCTTTATGTAGCTATGACGCGCGCTCAACAAGAGTTGTATCTGTTTGGCTCTAGGAATGTCCGCTTGATAGATGAGCTTTATTCTACAGGCTGTTTTGAGGTGAGGGCATCTGGTACTGAAAAACAGGCATAGTGATAAAGGGTGCGATCGCATCGCACTTTAGGTAAATGCTTTTCTTCATGCTTCCATTGGGTCGGGTCTTGTTATCAGCCTAATTCGTGATTTACCCTAAAATCTAAATCATAAATAATTGCAAATTCTCATCCCTGATCCCCGAACGCGAGTGCGTCTTTGCAGGAGAATCCCCGATCCCTTTAATCATGACTCATCCTATAGACATTATTAACGCACGAGTGCCTGGTTACAAAGATTTACAGATGCTACTTGTGAATTGCCAAGGCATGATAGAACAAATCTTGCCAATGGGTACAGTCTTTAAAAGAGTTCCACCACCTGATTTGCAAGTATTGGATATTGCAGGTGATTGGATTTCGCTTGGTGGTGTTGATTTACAAATTAATGGGGCGTTAGGTTTAGCATTTCCTGAGTTAAAAACAGAAAATTCTGATTTATTGCCAAAAATCAGTGAATTTTTGGGTAATGCAGGGATAGATGCTTTTTTACCAACTTTGGTGACTACTTCCGTAGAAAATATTCAGCGATCGCTTGCCATTATTGCTGAGTTTATGGCAAATTTCCCCCTATCCCCAATTTTAGGAGTCCATCTAGAGGGGCCATTTTTAAATTTCCATAAGCGCGGCGCCCACCCAGCTGAGTACTTGTTGTCTTTGACAATAGATGAAGTCAAACGGGTATTAGGAGATTATGCTGATATTGTCAAAATTATGACTCTGGCGCCAGAGTTAGATGCAACGGGTAAAGTAATTCCTTACTTACGTTCAAATGGCATCACCGTCAGTTTAGGACATTCACAAGCTACCGCAACACAAGCACAACAAGCTTTTAAATTAGGTGCAATGATGGTGACTCATGCTTTTAATGCTATGCCACCATTACACCATCGTGAACCAGGATTATTAGGCGCAGCAATTACTCATCCTAAAGTCATGTGTGGTTTTATTGCTGATGGGCAACATGTTGCACCCATAATGCTAGATATCTTACTGCGTGCTAGTCATTATGAGAAAGGACTTTTTCTAGTCAGCGATGCTTTGTCACCTTTAGGTTTACTTGATGGTATTTATCCTTGGGATACTCGACAAATAGAAGTGAAAGACGGTACAGCACGACTACCAGATGGGACTTTATCAGGTACAACTTTACCTTTACTGGTGGGAGTGCAAAACTTAGTGAAGTGGGGAATATGTAATGTAGAAGTGGCGATCGCACTTGCTACGGATGCACCCAGACAAGCGATCGGTTTATCAGCAAGTGTAGTTGGTGCTTCTGCTACCCAATTATTACACTGGGATTTTGATGAAGCAACGAAAAAACTAACTTGGAAAAGATTAATCAGCAATTAATGCTTAAAAAATTCAGTCAACTGATAACTGAATAACTGATAACTGATAGATGATACTTTTAACCATTGGGTACTCTTCGATAATTGAATTTCATGAACGCAGCCGACGATAAAACCATTGTTAAAGAATATTTCAATTCCACAGGCTTTGATCGCTGGAAACGTATATATGGCGATGGCGAAGTCAACAAAGTCCAGCTAGATATCCGCAATGGACATCAGCAAACCGTAGATAAGGTTATCGGCTGGCTAAAAGCAGATGACAATCTAGCAGAATTATCTATCTGTGATGCTGGGTGCGGTGTGGGTAGTCTCAGCATCCCCCTAGCAGAAGCAGGCGCAAAAATATACGCCGGCGATATTTCTGAAAAAATGGTAGAAGAAGGTAAACAAAGAGCTTCTCAAATCTTAGCAAATCCAGAAAATCTAACTTTTGCAGTTCAGGATCTAGAAACTCTCAGTGGTAGCTACCATACGGTGATTTGCTTGGATGTTCTGATCCACTATCCTCAAGAAAAAGCAGATGCGATGATTTCTCATCTTTGCTCTTTAGCACAGTCGCGGCTAATTCTCAGTTTTGCTCCCAAAACCTGTGCTTTGACAATCCTGAAGAAAATTGGGAGTTTCTTTCCCGGACCAAGTAAAGCAACTCGTGCTTATTTACACCGCGAAGCTGACGTTGTAAAGATCCTTGAGAAAAACGGTTTTGTTGTGCAACGAGAGTCAATGACACGCACTCGTTTTTATTTCTCCCGCTTATTGGAAGCTAATCGTAAGTGACGAAGTCACTAGTAGTTTATTAAGTTTGAATTAAGAGTTTGTAGTAAGCACTTTAGTGCTTAAAAAATAAGGACTTAAGTCCTTACTACGAACTTTATTATCCATCAATTTAAACTTGACAGACTACTAATATGAAAAGAGGAGAACTTTCACGCTTCTTGGTGGTAGTAACTTGAATAGCGAACCAGTATCCCAAAATATTTCTGATTCTGAGCGATCACCATTTCAAATCTGGTTGACTTTATTAAGTGTAGGATTGGGCTTGACAATGTTTACACTTGATAGCGCTACAGTCAACATTGCTCTACCTACAATTACAAAAGCTTTTGATACTGACTTAGCTATTACCCAATGGGTGATTATCAGCTATTTAATTGTTTTTACAGCTCTGATTTTCAGCGTTGCTCGTTTGGGTAATATAGTCGGCAGACAGAAATTATTCCAAGCTGGATTAACCTTGTTTACCATCAGTTCATTACTGTGTGGGTTAGCACCTGGAATTGGCTGGTTGATTGGCTTTAGAGTTTTGCAAGGATGCGGTGCTGTGCTAATTGTGGGATTGGGAATGGCAATTATTAGTGAGTTGTTTGCTCATACCCTGCAATATGGATTAGCTCTGAGTCTTGCTGCGGTGACGCTTTCTGTCGGTTCTGTCTTGAGTCCGGTGATTGGTGGTTTACTGGTTACGCTTGGTGATTGGCGGGCGATTTTCCTAATTAATCTTCCCATAGGAATGATTGCGATTTTGTTATTTGCTTGGTGTGTTCCACCTTCCCAAAATCCCCGTAATCACCAAGAACACTTTGATGGACTGGGAGTTATTCTACTGGCGTTGGTGATGCTTAACTTGGCGTTGGCGATCAGCGAAGCACAAAAACAAAGCTTTCACAGTGCGATCGCTCTGATCTTACTAATTATTGCCGGCATTGGTTTAATTGTTTTGGTTTTGGTTGAGTCTCGAAGCAGACAACCGATAATTAATTTGTCTTTGTTGCGGAACCGCATTCTCAGTATAAATCTGTTGACTATGGTAGTAGTTTACATAGTCATGGCGTCTCGATTATTAATCTACCCTTTTTTCTTAGAATTAGTTTTGCAGTATCCAACTGAGCAGGTGGGAATGTTAATGATTACCTTACCGATAAGTAATGCCATAATTGCACCTATATCAAGACGTTTCGCTGATCGATTTGGTAGTTATCGCTTGATTCCCATTGGTTTGATGTTGTTAGCATTTGGATGTATGCTGGCTAGCACCTTTAGCACCCAGTTAACACCCTTGGGTTACGTACTTAGAGATATGGTTATGGGTGCAGGTTTAGCGATGTGGCGATCGCCTAATAATGTCGCAACCATGAGTATTGCTCCCCAAGATAAAATCGGTGTTGTTTCGGGGTTACTAAACGAATCATCTTTGGTTGGTCAAACTATCGGAACTTCCTTAGGAGCAGCTTTATTTGTCACATTTGTTTTCAGTGTTGTCAATCTACCTGATACAACACCGCTTGTATCTATGCGACTTCCAGTATTGGTTTTTGCCATGCACAGGACATTTTTGATTTTGGCAATCTTCCTGGGAATTATGCTTGTTGTTAATATTGTGTTTCAAATAGAACAAAATATTTTCAGTAATAATTCGGTATCATAATTTCTTATAGTATTTCACGAAAACCTTGATACAAATAAGTACACAATCATGCTTGAACCAGCAGAAACCGTAAAAATATTTCAAAAACAGCCAACTATCAACACTTTTTCCAGTGGTCAAACTATCTTTACAGATGGTGAAATTGGGGATTGCATGTATGGCATTTTGAATGGAGAGGTAGAGTTATATGTCGATGGCAAAGTGGTCGAAACTATTCATAGGGGAGATGTATTTGGGATTGGAGCATTAGTGGTTCCAGAACAAACCAGAGCATCGACAGCTGTTGCTAAAACCGACTGCGAATTGGCAATCTTAGACCGAAACGGTTTTCTGTTCGCCGTGCAAGAAACCCCCATGTTTGCACTACTCGTGATGCGAAATTACTCCGAACGTTTACGTACAATAAAGCGTTCTATTTAATACTATTTTGTTAATTGGTAATTGAACTCGGACTTACGCAAAAACTCTCTCAAGCTCTTATTCCTTGGTGTCTACGTTTTTTCGTGACTGCTGCGTAAGTCCTATGAACTTAAAGGCACTCTAATTAATTGATAGGCACCACTTTTTCCTAAATTTTGATAATTATTTGGTTGCAAACCCATTTCTGGAAACTTTTTCGGTTGAGCTAAAACTAAAATTGAATCAGATTGTGTTTTCTTCACAGCCTGAGTTCTCACATAATCTCCTGCGGCTGCACTCATTTTGATGTAATTCACAGGGCGTTCGCTGTAAAAAACAACGGTGGGTTTTTGGAAGCCAACCATGACTAATTCTTCACCTGGTTTTTCAGCTTGGACTGCGATCGCTACCAATTGTCTCAAAGGTAACTGACGCTGTTGATCTATTAAAAACAAAGCTGGAGTCAGGACAAAAATTAAAGACAGCGCAAACGCCAACAAATTCACACCAATCAATAGACGCCAACAACGACGCAGGATTAGCACTGCTAATACCACAGCACAAACTAACCAGATCACACTTCCCAAAGTTGTTAAACCTGATTGTTGCAGCAGTTGACGAAATTCGGGTGCAGCTGGATCAGTACCTATTAACCGAGGTACGTAAAACAGCCCTACTGCGATCGCTGATACAAGGACTACATTGATCCAGCCAGTCCAGAGGAGAGAGGAAGGGGAGAGGGGGGTAAGGGAAGTGTGGGGAGTGGGGGGAGACAACAGAGAAAAATTGCCCCCGTGTCCCTCTTGTCCCCTGATCGCTTTGTCTTGGAAGAAATCGCTCCACAAAAGTCCCACCAGAATAGCTGCTGCTGGCATTAAGGGTAAGACATAGCTAGGAAGTTTGGTGACAGCAATAGTAAAAAAGCCGAAGATGCTCGCAAACCAGAAAAAGGCAAATAGACCAAGTTGTTGCGATCGCTCTTGAGAACGCCAATACTGACGCTGCCAAAATTTTAACCTTGCCATGGATAGGGGCAAGTATACTGAGTAAGGAGCGAAACCCAGTAATACTACCAAAAAATAAAAGTACCAAGGAGCTCTATGACCGTTGACTACTTCTGTAAAGCGTTCGATATTGTGGTAACCAAAAAAGGAGTTAATGTAATTCCAACCATTGCGCCAAATTACTATGACGTACCAAGGCACTGATAAACCCAAGATAATTAGCATACCCAGCCAGAGGCGCATTTCCCGCATAACCTCTCGTAATTTGCTCAGGTAAAGCAAAAACGCACCAATAATCAGCCCAGGTAAAACAATGCCTACAGGGCCTTTAGTCAAAATTGCACCAGCTATTAATACGTAACAAGCTAGATACCAATTATTAGGTATTGGGGATTGGGAATTCTCCTGCAAAGACGCTACGCGAACAGGGATCGGGGATTGGGAAAGAGAAATTCTTCCTTGTCCCGCTCGTCCCTGTTGCCCCCAATCCCCAGTCCCCGTGTCCTTCTTGCTGGCGTATCCTAGAAAAAAGCACAACAAAGCTGATGCTATACAGCCAGTCAGCAGCATATCTGAGACACCCGTTCTTCCCCATACAATCATTTCGGGATTGAGGGCCATTACAGCTGCTACTAAACCTGCTGTTAACCAGCGTCTGGAAGGACGAAAAACTTGTTCTAAGACATCTTGCTTTGCTAGTTGCCATTGCACAGTATAGAATGCTAAGGCAATTACACTCATCGCCGCGATCGCACTTGGCAGACGCACTGCCCACTCATTCACACCGAAAATGTTGTATGCGATCGCCTGACACCAGTAAATCAAAGCAGGCTTATCAAAGCGAGTTTTACCGTTGAAAAACGGCGTTATCCAATCGCCTGTTACGTACATTTGCCGAGAAGCTTCAGCAAACAAAGGCTCGGTTTCATCTATTAGCCCAATACTACCCAAATGCCAAAAAAATGCGATTCCACCAACCAAAATCAACCACAAGGTTGACACTGCGATCGCCAAGGCTGGACGTTTGTTAATCTTATTTAACAACTGATCAAAAGCGCGAATTGTCATCTAGTCACAACTTAATAGTCAATAGTCAATGATCACTAATCAATAGTCGTTTGACGTGATTTTTTGTTCTTTGTTCTTGACTATAGACTTAAAATCATTTCTAGATCAGAAAACTCTAAAAAATACTTGTTCCAAGGGCTTTAAACCCAGGGCTATTTCATTCTAGACAGAAACCGCTCTGAACTAAAGTTCTGGGCCGCATAGTTTAAGTCCGTTAAAATGGACTGAATTACCACTAAACAGTCGGTTTTAACCGACTTTTGCTATTAGCCTCACAATTGAAAGTAGAATCCCCGTCTATGCGCGAGCCGGGAGTGTCAAACAATGCAACGAAATTAACTATTGTTGAAGGTAAACTACCTACAGCGATTTGGAGTACCAAATGCGGAGTAGGCTTTGTCCCAGATTTCACCACCAGTCGGAAACTTTTCTTAGTTGTCCTTCCAACAAGCAAGCAATCCCCGGAACTTCAGGGTTGTTTACGGAAACCCCCAAAGCTGCAATGTTCAAGGCAGCATTAATATCAGCGTCATGCTCAAAACCACAATGCCCACACTTGAAAGACTTGTTAGAACGATAGGATTTACCTTTGAGCGGATGCACATGGTGACATCGGGAACAGGTTTGACTCGTGTAGGCAGGCGGAACAAAGACGACTCGGACACCTGCGATATTTGCCTTGTAATCAACAAACATCCGCAATTGGTAAAAAGCCCAATTATTGGTTCTACGTCGTTCTGTCTGACTACGTGGTTTTTGATTGAGCGATTGTCTGATATTAGTCAAGTCTTCAAAAGCCAAAGCAGAGTTACTTTGTTTGGCATCTTGAACCAACTGTTTCGAGATATTGTGATTCAACCACTTTTGGAACCTTTGTTCTCTCCCAGAGAGCCTTCTAAGAAGTTTTCTAGAACTTCTAGTGCGTTTGGATTGAACATGAGCTCTGACCTTACTATATCGCTCACGAGTGTTTTGAATCTGTTTGCCACTCCAAGAATCACCATTGGAAGTGGTCGCTATATCGCGCCTGCCCAAATCGACCCCAATAACCTTGGGTGTTTTGCCCGTGGGATTGGTGGGCAAGTCAACACAGATATTGATGTAGTAGTCGCCATGCTTGGTTTTGTTCAACGTTGCTGCTGTTGGTGTTTGCCCTTTCAGCAACGCCAACTGATAGTTACCAATACTCAATTTGAACTTAACCCGACCACACATCAAAGTAACGCCCACGGTTTGCAGTTCTTCCAAGTACTGAAAAGTCCGAGCATCCAAGTTAATGGATGTTGGTCTGAACTTGTGAATTTGCTTAACTGCTTTAGCGTTACCAACCACGCGGCGAATAGCTTGACAAACGTGATTTGCTTTGATGCCTGTAGATGCGCGTACTGGCTTGTAAACCAAGTGGTGAAGCTTGGTCGTATTCCAACATTTCTCACGCTTTGCAACCTCCAATATCTGATTGCAAGCATCAGCAAATCTTTGCAGAGTGCGGTCTATTTCAGAGCGCAACTCTACAGGGACTTGAATCTTGCATTTTACCGATATTGTTTGCATTGTATTCGTGCCAGAGTTCATCCAATTATCTCAGAAAACGCAATGCACAAACTAGTGGCAAACATTGTATTTGTTGAACAATCAACCCTCCATTCCTCCCGCCACCAATCTGAGTACAGATTTGGTGGCGGGAGGAATGGAGGCTTAGATGAACATTGACCAGAGTCAATTTTTAGTAGAATTATGATATCAAATTTAATAAGATAATTTTAATATTTTCTAGTTTTCCTGTTTGGACTGATGACCCAGGAAGTTATGATTTATAGAGGAACGCACTTGCTAAGAGAGATTACTTGAGTCAAAGATTAGGTTTGTCAGCTTACTTTTATCAAGCCGAGTGAACGATAACAACTATGTCATACGTTTCTGTATTCAAAAGCATACCAGAAATAATTAGTCAACCAACAGGGATAGCAGTATTAGTTTCTGTTGGTATCCACGGTGTAATCGCATTATTTCTGCCGTGGATGCAGATGGAAACTCAACCGAAACAGACAAAGTCACCAAAAACTGGCGTCGGACTTGTTGAATTAAACCAGGCTGATCAAAGTCGTTTGCCACAAACAACTACATCTGCGCTTCCCAAGCAACCAGGAATTCCTTTTCCTTTACAGGGAAAACTTCCTAAAACTGGACAAGTTCCTCTAAAAGCGCAAGTTCCCCCTTTTCCCAACTTTGGCCCCAAATCAACATCCTTATCCACGCAGCAAACAACAAATTCTCTGGTTGAGCCACCACTAAATTCTATTCCCGTATCTCCTAATCGAGTTAGCATCCTACCCCTACCGAGGAGGAGCCAGTTGCAAATAGAACAAAAGCAAAACTATACAACAACTGTTCCGCGTGTAGACGATAGGAAAGTTGCTCGTTTGCAAGATGAAATTGACTTAGGAAAACCGCAGCCACTAACTTCTTCTGTCAATACGTCTAATTCTCAATACCCCACAAATTTACCGGATTTACAGGCTGCTAGTATGCCCACTAATTTACCTAGCACGCCAACTTCCGTATCTTCCAATAACTCTAGTACTCCTAACTCTAGTACTCCTAACTCTAGTACTTCGAGTGGGTCGCCAAATCAGGAATTTCCAGTTGCAACAGGTACTCCGCAACCAGAAAGTAACCTAGCGATCGCAGGTACAAACCTACCAAAATGGCAATCACAACAGTCTACAACACCCCAGACACCAAATTTGCCATCAACACCGACAACATCCCAGGTGACAGCACAGCAAATTGCGAAAATAAATTCTCTAAATGATCAATTGCGAAAAATAAGAGATCAATACCCCAACATTGAAACCAAAAAACTCATCTCCGAAACAATTAGTGGTCAAAGAAGTCAGGAAGGTAAAATAGAGGGTGGTTTGGTATACATAGATGGCAAGGTAGAATCTATAGAATTTCTTGACAATTCAGCTTCATCTACCCTCAAAGTAGCAGCACGGGAATATTTTAGAGAGTATTTCCAGAAAAATCCTGTCCAGGCTAATGGCAAACCGCAATATTATCCATTTCGACTTTCTTTCTTACCGAATAATAATATTGCTCCCGCAGCAGCGACTCCATCAAACTTACCTACACTAGCTCCTCAAAAATTGCCAGTTTTGCAAACACCCAAAGCACAGTCATCTCCTAGTGAACAGGAGGATTTAAAGCAGCGTTTGCGATCGCTTCCACAAAACCAACCATCACCCCAACAGCAGGAACCCATACAATCAGTGCAAATGGGGACAAATCAAGCTCAACCCCTACCAAAACTATCCCAGCCAGAAGTTAACAACAATAGTCAAAATACCAACCAAAAACTGCTAGAGCAGCTGCGCCAAGTTAAACAGGAAAGACAAAACTCAAATTAACAGTAAACAGTTATTCAGTTATTTTTTAACTGATAACTGTTTACTGATTACCAACCCTGTTCTGCTTTTTCAAAAACGTAGGTAGCTACTTCGATAATTTCATCTTCGCTTAACTTGCTTTTAAAAGCAGGCATAGCATTTTTGCCGTTTTGTACTTGGTGAATAATTGCTGTAAGTGAGTTAGCATCATAATTTTCCAGATACTTTTGTAAAGCTTCCTTTCTCAAAGTTTTCTCAGCGAGGAGGATATTACCACCACCAATATGACAAGAAGCACAGTTAGAAGCAAATATTTTGGCAGCACCAGATATTTCGGTTGCCTGTGCTGGACTGATAAATATAAAAATAAACAGAACGATCGCAAATAGCAGAAATAATAATAGTAGTCTCAAAGTCTTGACCCCGCAATAAGCTTCCAGCCATGGAAAAATCCTTTCAGTAATATTCTATGGCTGTTCAAAGCTTTCAAGATGTAAGCAACAGGTACGACTTTAGCAATTCAAAAATTTAAATTTGCTGATGAGCTATAATTCCGAGCAGGGTACAAGAAAGCGGATTCATCCGTGGAATCAGTTCCGTTTTCTAAAATCTAAAATCCAAAATCGGATGACGAGCCTATTCGCTGGTTTGCCACTTGGCTTATAATACCATCAACAGAAAGAATCACACTCGTCATCGCACTTGATTTATATGTGCATTCTCTTTTAGAGTGGCAAAGCACACTCGAAGAGTATGCTAAGTCTAGTTTTCCACAGAAATCTCTGTTAGAAATCAACTGGAGTGCCTAATTATTCGATAGTTAGTTTACCAGCCATGCCAGCACCACGGTGAGGCTCACAGTAGAAAGTATAGTCACCCTTAAGAGCATCTGCGGGAACTGTGGTTTCATATTCTTGACCGGGACTCATGAGTAACTGCTTGTGAGTCCAAGCTTTCGCTAAATCAGCACTTTTTGACTGACCAGGATCAAATACAACATTGTGGGGAGGAACTTTGTTGTTTACCCATTTAATTGTGTCACCTGGCTTGACAGTCAACTTTGCAGGCTCAAACGCCAGCATTCCCTTATCACTGCCGAGTTTTACTGTATATGTATCAGCCGCAGCACTAGGAGTGAAAACAGCAAAGCTACCAACAACTAAAAGAATTGTTAACACTGTTAGACCAAAGCGACGCAAGCCGGCCCCAATTAATTTCATAGCCTTCTCCAATCAACAAGTTTTATTTTCCTGTATTCATTTTAGATAAAATTAACGCCAAATATGACAATATGTCGTAGATGTAATTTTTTTTTGAAAAAGGATCAAACATCATAGTCATTAGCCCCTTGTAAGTAGTCTCTATCATCTCGGACTACTTACCAAAAAGACTAATGACTAAAAACTGATGACTAAGAAATGATGACTATGTTAGTTGCAGGGATATTAGTAGTAAATTTTACCACCACCCCACTTAATACCAATTACTTTTGGTTGGACTAAGATATAACCAGCGATCGCCTTCAAATCATCATCAGTGAGATTTCTCATTTCTGTGAAAATATCAGCACTCTTAATGCTGGGATGTAACTCAGAAATTTCATATTCTCCATCGTAGGTAGTGGGGTTTTTTATATAATCCACTAGTCCTTCAATATTATTACGGGGTGGTGTTGCCAATGCCAAGGCTTCAGGATCAAGTCCTACGTTCTGGTTGGTTTTGGTGACACCACCAGGATGACACTGAGAGCAAGTATTGTTAAACAAGCGCTTGCCTTCTGTGATCTGTTTTAGGCTGATTACAACTGTGTCACCCTTTTCATTTAACTGTACTGTGCGTGAAGCTTGATCTATCTCCACTGCTGTTGCACTACCAACAACAAACTGAAAAGCCAGCAACACAGTAGCTACAAAAATGCCAATTAGTCTTTTTAACATCTTTCCCCTTAAAGATTTTGACGCTCAACACAGCTAATATCGCGATACTCAATCTTTTGTTGTTAACTGCCAGTTGTCAATTGTTTTTTGTTTGTTGTTTGTTGTTTTTTGTTTGTTCCACCAACCATTAACAACGAACTAAACTATATTGGTTGCAATTGCTTGCATACAGATAAAACCCCTCCTACGGATGGATGTCATCTGCTGGTATCTTTCAGATAAATAGGTTTGCACAACCCATAAAGTATGTTAACTGACAGATATAGATAAAGTCGCTGTTATACAAATATCACGTTAAGAGGCCAATTTGTTGCCCTAACTACTGGGTAGGGAAACAGGAAAACAGACAGATAGAAGCATGAGTATTTTTACTGTAGAAAAGTTGCGATCGCATTTGCATAATATCTCCCACGTCCCCCATGTCCACAATTCTCACCCCTTCCCTCCAGTAAAAGTCACACTTTGAATAAAGTACCGATTAAAAAAAGCATAAATAGCTAAAGCTGGCAGAGTAAACACCATTGAAGCTGCCATGATGTAGTTCCAATAGCTGATGTACTGGCCTTTGAAAGAATTCAACCCCAAAGGCAAAGTAAACATCTCTGGATCAAACAGTATCACCACAGGCAACAAAAAATTATTCCAACTACCCATAAAAACAAATACTGCCTGCGCTGCTAATGCTGGTTTTGCCAAGGGTAAAACAATGCGCCAGAAAATCCCCAAAGGAGTTAAACCATCAAGCGCAGCAGCTTCTTCTAATTCTTTAGGAAAGTTGACAAAAAACTGTCGCATCATAAAAATAAAAGTAGCATTCACCATACTGGGGACAATCATGCCTTGATAAGAATTTAGCCAGCCGAAAACTTTTAAAATCAAAAATGTTGGAATTAGTGTGATTTGTGCTGGTACTGCTAGTACTGCCAAAATCAGCAAGAACCAAAAATGTCTACCCCGAAATCGCAATCTTGCTAGGGCGTAACCAGCCATTGAATTGAACAGCAAGTTTAAAATAGTGACGCAAATGGCAATAACTACACTATTGAACAACCAACGCAGAAATAGTGGTTCTTGCAGAAAAATTTGTTTGTAATTCTCTAGAGTAAAGTTTTTAGGTAAAAAGTTAGCTTCACCGCTAACTATTTCAGACAGGGGTTTAAAGGATGCTGAAAGCGCCCACAAAAATGGGATAATGGTAATAATAGCGTATAGTGCCAACAGGACATACAATAGTCCCTTCCCTATTGGTAAAGAAAGTTTCATTTAGACGCTTGATGGAGATATCTGCATTAATTGCATTTTTGAAGTAATTAATTTTTGGTTTGCCAATAATATAGCTACACAGCAATAGTTACTAAAAATTATAAGTAAGTTTGACCAGATGAAGACTTAAACAAACCTCTCTTAACTCTTTTACCTAAATACTTCTCATGCTTTTTAATTGGTTCTAAATCAATAAAACTACATTTTGAGGTATAGCTAACAGGGGACTGGGGAGACAAGGGGGACAAGGGAGAAGTTCTCCTTCATCTTCTCCTCATCCTTGATCCTCGCTCTCCGAACGCAAGTGCGTTTCCGTAAGGAGAATCCCTATTCCCCTATATCTAGCTAGCTAACAGAGTTTTTTCCAGAGGAGTCCAACGGAAGGCGCGATCGCCACCTCTTTCAATGACGACTTTGACCCGTGGTTCCAGCTTGGGTAAGTTCGCTAAGTACTCTATTTCTTCATCAGAAAGGATATACCCTTCAATAATCCACAACACCAATCCTTTAGATTTTGGTGGTAACTGCTCTAGCTGATAATTGACAATAGGTGGTACATAATATACATAACCAACTGCTGCTCCACTACCAGTAGTTTTTTTACCAAGATGTGCAGGTCGAACTCCATGAACACCTGTGAGATAGGCAGCTAAATCACCTAGTCCTCTAGCAGTGATATTGAGAGTCATATAGCCTGCTGCACGTAGTCGGCGTCTGTAGCGACCTTCAAAACCTCCTTCTAGAGGTACGTAGACACCAAGAGCGCCATTTTTTTCTAGATCACGAATTAAAGTGTTACCAGTGGTAATTAGTGCCATAGGTTTTCGTCTTGTCCGACTTAGATATCTCTATTATTTACTTTTTTCACTCGATTAACTTATGCACAGGGTCATCGGGAATAAACAGAAACCTTTACCAATGACCAATGACCAACGCTAATTTTTGCATAACCTCTATTTTTGAAGCTTAAAAGGGTTTGACTAGGCGATCGCTTGGTTTTTCCTCTTCTTACTTCTCATTACTATCAAAAATATTAATAGACAAAAATCAATATTTGATCTATATTTTTAGACTGTGGCCAAACTTAGGATACCACTTCGTTGTTATTGATAGCAATAATTTAGCATTTCGAGCTAACAAGCAAAGTTCTAAACAGAATTAGCTAGCTAGAATTGACAAGAGACTGGTAAACTAGAAAAGCTTTCAGGTCAACGGAAACGAGTAGAGTTAAAAACTCAAACTCATTTCCAGTCAGTAGAACAGGTTCGCCCTTGCAATAGAGCGAAACGGCGGGCAAAACCTTAAAACATAAATTTTAAGGTTATTGGAGGGATAAAAACTGAGCAGTAATGTCGGTTTGTAGCATGGCGTAAGTCTCAGTTACAAGGATACTGGGTAGATTCCTGCCTAAGTCCTGCTACAAGCAAGTAAAGTGCCAGAGCAATTGCTTAGATAGAAGCATTGTTGCACAAAGCTCCTAAGCCTTGTATTGAACCCAAACAATATACTTTCCATTGATGAAAGTATTTTGCTAGTCCTAATCACATGTAAGTGAAAGCAAACGGATTCACATCATAGTCAAAGATACTTGATGAAAGACCGGGTAAGTTGGAACCGCCTACCTAAGCAGTTCCTGACTTCATAAGGCGCCGCAAAATAGCGGAAAGTAGCTATAAAGCTTCTGTACAAGTGTTCTGAAGAATCCAATTTCCCAAGAAAAAAGTAGAAAGGAGAGCCAGTAACTGTGTCTGTAGGTATTCTCGGCACCAAACTGGGCATGACCCAAATTTTTGACGACGCAGGAATCGCTATTCCTGTCACAGTCATTCAGGCGGGACCATGTACAGTTACTCAAGTTAAAACAAAACAGACCGACGGTTACTCCGCCATCCAACTAGGCTATGGCGAAGTCAAGCCAAAAGCGCTGAATAAACCTTTATTAGGTCATCTAGCGAAATCCTCTGCATCAGGATTGCGTCACTTAAATGAGTATCGTATTGATAACTCTAGTGAGTATACTCCGGGTCAAGAGATAAAAGCAGATATTTTTAGCGCGGGTCAACAAGTAGATGTCATCGGTACAAGCATCGGTCGTGGTTTTGCAGGCAACCAAAAACGCAACAACTTCGCTCGTGGACCGATGTCGCACGGTTCTAAAAACCATAGAGCGCCTGGTTCTACCGGTGCTGGTACAACGCCAGGTCGTGTTTATCCAGGTAAGCGAGCGCCAGGGCGTTTAGGAGGGACGCGCACCACAATCAAGAAACTCACTGTAGTGCGAGTAGACTCAGATCGCAACTTGTTGCTAATCAAAGGAGCTGTTCCTGGGAAACCTGGGTCTTTGGTAAATATTGTGCCTGCCAAGGTAGTTGGTTGAATTAATAGTCAATAGTCAGTTGTCAATTGTCAATAGTGAGTGAAATGTTGACTTTGAACAAATGACAAATGACACAAAACAAAGGACATTAAAAATGTTTGAATGTGTAGTCAAAAATTGGCAGGGAGAACAAGTCGGGCAGAAAAGCTTTGATTTGCAAGTTGCCAAAGAAAAAACAGCGTCTCATGTTGTGCATAGAGCCTTGGTTAGACAAATGGCTAATGCTCGTCAAGGGACAGCCAGCACGAAAACCCGATCTGAAGTCAGAGGCGGTGGTCGCAAACCTTGGCGGCAAAAAGGTACTGGTCGAGCGCGTGCAGGATCTATTCGTTCTCCACTGTGGCGTGGTGGCGGTGTCATCTTTGGGCCCAAACCCAGAGACTATGAAATTAAGATGAATCGCAAAGAGCGGAAGTTGGCATTGCGAACAGCATTTGCTGGCCGCGTTGATGACTTAATTGTGGTAGAAGAATTTAGCGAACAGCTACAGCGTCCCAAGACTAAAGAATTAGTGTCAGCGATCGCTCGTTGGGGTGTCGATACTGAAAGTAAGACACTGTTGATCTTGTCCGAGAAAAGCGAAAACGTCATCTTGTCAGCCCGCAACGTTGAGAATCTCAAACTCATCGCTGCTGATAACCTTAACGTTTACGATTTACTCTACGCAGACAAAATCGTCCTTACCGCATCAGCTCTAGAAAAAATTCAGGAGGTCTACAGTGCCTAACTTCGACCCCCGCAAACTCCCTGACTTAGTGCGTCGCCCCATCGTGACTGAAAAAGCGACCATGCTCATGGAGCAAAATAAGTATACTTTTGAAGTCTCTCCTAAAGCGACCAAGCCAGAAATCAAAGCGGCAATAGAAAGTCTGTTTGAAGTCAAAGTCGTACAAGTCAATACCAGCAATTGTCCCCGCAAAAAGCGTCGCGTTGGCAGATTTATTGGTTTTAAACCCCAATACAAGCGAGCCATTGTCACAGTGGCGACTGGGGATGAAGACAAGATCAGACAAGTTCTATTCCCCGAAGTCTAAGAATTTTAGAATTTAGATTTTGGATTTTAGATTGGGGTAACTAGTGAGTAGGAAAGAAATTTTTGTAATTGACTGAATCCTCATTAATCCAAAATCCAAAATCTAAAATTGCTGAATCCAAACTCCAAAATCCAAAAGAGAAATTATGGGTACTCGTTCTTATCGCCCTTATACCCCCAGTACTCGCCAGGTAACGATTTCCGACTTTGCAGAAATTACCAAAACTGAGCCGGAAAAGTCTTTAACTAAATTTGTACATCGTGCCAAAGGCCGCAATAACCAAGGGCGGATAACCAGCCGCTTTCGGGGGGGCGGACACAAGCGGCTTTACCGCATGATCGACTTCAAACGCAATAAACGTGATATTCCCGCAGAAGTCATCGCAATTGAATACGATCCCAACCGTAATGCCCGCATCGCGCTTTTACAGTACCAAGACGGCGAAAAGCGTTATATTCTCCAACCCAACGGTTTAAAAGTTGGGACAACAATAATTGCTGGTGTCAATGCTCCCATTGAAAATGGCAACGCTTTACCATTGTCAAACATTCCTTTGGGTACAAGCATTCACAACGTTGAGTTGACTCCTGGTAAAGGTGGTCAAATCGTTCGCTCTGCTGGAGCAACCGCTCAAGTCGTAGCCAAAGAAGGTAATTATGTCTCCCTGAAGTTACCTTCAGGAGAAGTTCGTATGATCCGTCGGGAATGCTATGCCACTATTGGGCAAGTGGGTAACGTAGATGCCAGAAACTTGAGTGCAGGTAAAGCAGGTAGAAATCGCTGGAAAGGTCGCCGCCCCCATGTCCGAGGTAGCGTCATGAACCCAGTCGATCACCCACACGGTGGTGGAGAAGGTCGCGCCCCCATCGGTCGCTCCGGCCCTGTTACTCCTTGGGGTAAACCAACATTGGGTCTGAAGACACGTAAACCCAAAAAACCAAGTAGCAAGTTGATTGTGCGTCGTCGCCGTAAATCTTCTAAACGTGGACGCGGTGGTCGTGAAAGCTAATGCTCACGGGTAATAAGTAATGGGTTAATTACTAATTACCAATTACCAATTACCAATTACCAATTACCAATTACCAAAACTATGGGTCGTTCTCTTAAAAAAGGTCCTTTTGTAGCAGATCATTTGTTAAGCAAAATTGAGAAGCTTAACGATAGCAATAGAAAAGAAGTGATCAAAACCTGGTCACGAGCTTCCACAATTCTGCCGGAAATGGTTGGTCATACCATCGCCGTTCATAACGGACGGCAGCATGTACCCGTTTTCATCAGCGACCAAATGGTGGGACATAAGCTGGGCGAATTTGCTCCCACACGCACTTTTAGAGGTCATTCCAAAGATAAAAAAGCAGGTAGGTAGTTTGTCCTTAGTCATTTGTCATTCGTCATTTACTCATGACAAATGACAAATGACAAATGACAGATGACAAAAATGGAGAAAACTATGGATGTTGATACTACTAATGAAGTAAAAGCGATCGCCCGTTACATACGCATGTCTCCTTATAAAGTGCGTCGAGTACTCGATCAAATTCGTGGGCGGTCTTATCGAGAAGCACTGATAATTCTGGAATTTATGCCCTATCGCGCTTGTGAACCAGTATTGAAGGTTCTCAGAAGCGCTGCTGCTAATGCAGAGCATAATGAAGGATTGGACAGAGCTGATCTAGTTATTACTAAGGCCTATGCAGATCAAGGACCAGTACTGAAAAGGTTTCAACCAAGGGCGCAAGGTCGGGCGTACCAGATTCGCAAACCAACATGTCATATTACAGTCGCTGTTGCTCCAGGAGCCTCGGCTGAATAAGTGCTTACACCGATAGCTTAAAGCCAGAAATTTTAGAGGAAAGCATTTGTGGGACAAAAAATACATCCAATTGGTTTTCGTCTAGGAATTACCCAAGAGCATCAATCTCGTTGGTTTGCTGATCCTAGCCGCTACCCAGAACTCTTACAGGAAGACCACAAACTTCGTAACTTCATTGAAGAAAAACTGGGCAGATACGCTCAGAATAATGCAGGGATTTCCGAAGTGCGAATTGAGCGTAAAGCCGATCAAATTGATCTCGAAGTACGCACAGCACGCCCAGGTGTAGTTGTAGGTCGGGGTGGACAAGGTATTGATTCATTACGTACCGGACTTCAAAACCTGTTGGGTAGCAATCGTCAAATCCGCATTAACGTTGTGGAAGTACAACGTGTTGATGCTGATGCTTACCTAATTGCTGAATACATCGCTCAACAGCTAGAACGCCGTGTTTCCTTCCGCCGGGTTGTACGCCAAGCGATTCAGCGCGCCCAACGTGCAGGTGTACAAGGGATCAAAGTTCAAGTGAGTGGTCGTCTCAACGGTGCAGAAATTGCTCGCACAGAGTGGACTCGTGAAGGTCGAGTTCCTCTACATACCTTAAGAGCTGACATTGACTACTCTTACTGCACAGCAAAAACCATCTACGGAATTCTCGGC
The DNA here is from genome assembly GCA_051172755.1 of Nostochopsis sp. Classification (GTDB taxonomy): domain Bacteria; phylum Cyanobacteriota; class Cyanobacteriia; order Cyanobacteriales; family Nostocaceae; genus Pelatocladus. Next base: position 333,907 of record JBMNDX010000005.1, read on the forward strand.
ATTAAAGTCTGGATATTCAAGGGAGAAATTATTCCTGGACAAGAAGAAACACCTCCCTCACCAACAACACGGGAACGTGAACCACGTCGCCGTCAACAACGTCGTCGTCAGCAATTTGAAGACCGCTCTAACGAGGGGTAATCGGTAATCGGTAATGGGTAATGGGAAAGAAAACCAGCAATTACCAATTAGCAATTACCAATTAGCAATTACCAATTAGCAAACCATGTTAAGTCCAAGAAGAACGAAATTCCGCAAACAGCAGCGCGGACGCATGAAAGGTCTGGCTACTGCTGGCAGTTCCCTGAACTTTGGTGATTTTGCCCTCCAAGCTCAAGAACCCGCTTGGATCACCGCTCGTCAAATAGAAGCATCTCGTCGAGCCATGACTCGTTACATCCGCCGGGGTGGTAAAATCTGGATTCGCATTTTTCCTGATAAGCCTGTAACAATGCGAGCCGCAGAAACACGGATGGGTTCCGGTAAAGGTTCTCCCGAATATTGGGTAGCAGTTGTTAAGCCAGGAAGGATTTTGTTTGAAATTGCCGGTGTCCCTGAAGCTACCGCCCGCGAAGCGATGCGTTTAGCTGCATACAAGCTGCCAATTAAAACTAAGTTCATTTCACGATCTGAAATAGAGCCACAGGAGCAGGAGTAGGTTATGCCTCTTCCCAAAATTTCGGAAGCAAGAGAATTAAGTGACGAAAAACTGTCTGAGGAAATTCTTGCCGTTAAAAAACAGTTGTTTCATTTGCGTTTGCAAAAAGCAACCAGACAACTAGAAAAACCCCACCAGTTCCGACACGCCCGACACCGCCTAGCCCAATTGCTAACGGTGGAGTCAGAGCGCCAACGGGCCGCCGCAAGTCAAGCCGCAAAAGAAAAAGAGTAGGAGATTATGGCAGTTAAAGAACGAATTGGCTTGGTAGTAAGCGACAAAATGCAAAAAACAGTTGTAGTCGCTGTTGAAAACCGCGCTCCTCATTCCAAGTACGGCAAGATTGTGGTCAATACCAAGCGCTATAAGGCTCATGACGAAGAAAATCGCTGCAAAATTGGCGATCGCGTCCGCATTCAAGAAACCAGACCCCTGAGTAAAACCAAGCGCTGGCAAGTCGCAGAAATTCTGACGACAAAAAACACTTAATGGGTAATGGGTAATAGGTAATGGGTAATAGGTTAAAAAGCGATTAGCAATTACCAATTTACAATTACCAATTTACAATTACCAACCACAAGGAGAATTATTGTGATCCAACCCCAAAGTTACCTTAATGTTGCAGACAATAGCGGCGCTCGTAAACTCATGTGTATACGTGTTTTAGGAGCAGGTAACTGTCGCTACGGTTTTGTGGGCGATAGAATTATTGCTGTTGTCAAAGATGCCCAGCCAAACATGGCTATCAAAAAATCAGATGTCGTAGAAGCAGTGATTGTTCGTACCCGCCACAATATTAACCGGGATAGCGGTATGAGTATCCGTTTTGACGACAACGCCGCAGTTATCATTAACAAAGACGGAAACCCAAAAGGAACTCGCGTCTTTGGCCCTGTTGCTCGCGAACTGCGTGATAAAAACTTTACCAAAATCGTTTCTTTGGCTCCGGAGGTGCTGTAATGGCAAGTAAAAAAGAAAAGCCAAAGTTCTGTAAAATGCATGTCAAAGCTGGGGATACCGTCCAGGTAATTGCTGGTAAAGACAAAGGCAAAGTTGGCGAGATTATCAAATCCTTGCCTCAAGAAAGCAAAATCGTTGTCAAAGGCGTCAATATCAAAACCAAGCACGTCAAGCCCCAAGCGGAAGGTGAATCTGGGCGCATAGTCACCCAGGAATACCCAATCCACAGTTCCAACGTCATGCTTTACTCCACAAAGCAGAATGTCGCCAGTCGCATCTGCTACACCTTTACCGATGAAGGTAAGAAGGTACGGATGCTCAAAAAAACAGGCGAAATTATTGATAAATAGTCATTGGTTGTCAGTTGGTAGTTAGTAGTTGATTGGAAAAATTAACAAACAACAACCAACAAGCAACAAGCAACAAAATGCTATTTCCCTGACCAAGCCCAGGGACAATCAGAACAAAAAACTATGCCAACAAGACTTAAAAGTTTATACCAAGAAACAATAGTTTCCAACCTCACCAAACAGTTTGGATACACCAACGTTCATCAAGTACCAAAGGTTGTGAAAGTAACTGTCAACCGGGGTTTGGGAGAAGCAGCTCAAAATGCGAAAGCCCTGGAAGCGTCTTTAAGTGAAATTGCTTTGATCACTGGGCAAAAACCTGTAGTGACAAGAGCAAAAAAAGCGATCGCAGGCTTCAAAATTCGTCAGGGTATGCCCGTTGGGATCATGGTTACTCTCAGAAGCGAACGGATGTATGCCTTTCTCGACCGATTAATCAACTTGACTCTACCTAGAATTCGCGACTTTCGCGGTATCAGTCCCAAAAGCTTCGATGGCCGTGGTAACTATACCCTTGGCGTTAGAGAACAGTTGATTTTTCCAGAAATCGAATACGACAGCATTGACCAAATTCGAGGGATGGATATTTCCATCATCACCACAGCCAAGACTGATGAAGAAGGTCGTGCCTTATTAAAAGAAATGGGAATGCCCTTCCGCGAACAATAAGTTCAATTAAACGAGGAGACGATGGCGACTAACGACACTATTGCTGATATGTTGACGCGCATCCGTAATGCCACTATGGCGCGGCATCAAACGACACAAGTGCCATCCACAAAAATGACCCGTAGTATCGCTAAAGTACTTCAACAAGAAGGCTATATCGGTGAATACGAAGATGTCGGAGAAGGAATCAAGCGAAACCTGGTAATTGCACTGAGATATAAGGGTAAAAATCGTCAACCTATCATTACTACCCTCAAACGGGTAAGTAAACCAGGTCTGCGCGTTTACTCGAATAAAAAAGAATTACCACGGGTATTAGGTGGTATCGGCATTGCCATTATTTCTACATCTAGTGGCATCATGACCGACAGAGAAGCACGGCGTCAGAACTTGGGTGGTGAAGTACTTTGCTACGTTTGGTAGTCATTGGTCATTGGTCATTTGTCATTAGTTAAAGACAAAGGACAAGTAACAATTGGACTTTGGACAAAGGACAAAGGATAAATAATTATGTCTCGAATTGGTAAACGCCCAATTACAGTTCCCGCAAAAGTACAAGTAACTTTTGATAGCGCCAAGGTTGTTGTCAAAGGTCCAAAAGGTGAGCTTTCGCGCGAACTTCCCACTAATGTGATTTTGTCCCAAGAAGGGGAAGTACTAACAGTTAATCGCCGGGATGAGTCACGTGTCTCTCGCCAGTTACACGGGTTATTCCGCACCTTGGTTTCCAACATGGTTGAAGGAGTTTCCAAAGGATTTGAACGTCGTTTGGAAATCCAAGGGGTTGGTTATCGAGCGCAAGTACAAGGTCGTAACCTGATTATGAACATGGGTTACAGTCATCAAGTACAAATTGTGCCACCAGAGGGAGTGCAGTTTGCGGTTGAAAATAATACTAACGTCATTGTCAGTGGTTACGACAAAGAAGTCGTAGGTAACACAGCAGCAAAAATTCGTGCTGTTCGTCCACCGGAACCTTACAAAGGTAAAGGTATTCGCTACGCTGGCGAAATAGTTAGACGTAAAGCTGGTAAGACCGGTAAGAGTGGTAAGAAGTAAATATGAAACTTACTCGTAGAGAATCAAAACAGCGTCGCCATCGGCGCATCCGTGGGAAAATGGAGGGTTCTTCAGAGCGTCCACGGTTAGCAATATTTCGCTCACATCAGCATATATACGCTCAGGTGATAGATGATACCCAGCATCACACTATAGTAGCAGCGTCCACCGTAGAACCAGAACTCAAATCTAAATTAACTTCTGGAGGAAACGCTAAAGCTTCAACTGAAGTTGGCAAGCTAATCGCAGTGCGAGCGCTAGAAAAAGGGATAACCAAAGTAGTTTTTGATCGCGGTGGTAATCTTTATCACGGTCGGGTTAAAGCACTCGCTGATGCAGCACGTGAAGCTGGGTTAGATTTCTAATTTGTCATTGGTCAATCGTCATTAGTCAATGGTGAGTAGTTAGTAGTTGGTAGTTAGTGGTTGGTTACTGCAAACAACAAACAACAAACAACAAACAACAAACAACTAACAACAAACAACTAACAACTAAGAACAAACAACTACCAACAAATGACAAATGACAAATGACAAATGATAAATGACAAATGACAAAGGAAATTAGACAATGGCAACAAATCGTCGTAAAACTAACCGCGTTAAAAAAGAAGAAACTAACTGGCAAGAACGGGTCATTCAGATCCGGCGGGTTAGTAAAGTAGTCAAAGGTGGTAAAAAACTCAGCTTCCGCGCGATCGTCGTTGTTGGTAATGAACGCGGTCAAGTTGGTGTCGGAGTAGGTAAAGCTTCAGATGTAATTGGTGCGGTGAAAAAAGGTGTCGCCGACGGTAAAAAACATCTGATTGATATCCCTATTACTAAATCAAATTCCATCCCCCATCCCGTTGATGGTGCTGGCGGTGGTGCAAAAGTAATGATGCGGCCAGCAGCCCCTGGTACTGGTGTAATTGCTGGTGGTGCGGTTCGTACCGTACTAGAGTTGGCAGGTGTACGTAATGTCTTAGCCAAACAACTCGGTTCCAACAATCCCCTGAATAATGCCAGAGCTGCTATAAATGCCCTCACTGCTTTGCGTACTTTCTCAGAGGTGGCCGAAGACAGGGGTATTCCTCTAGAGAATCTTTACATTTAAAAAGTCATTTGTCCTTAGTCCTTTGTCCTTAGTAAATGACAAATTGACGAATGACAAATGACAAATTTTCCTTAATTTATTGCTTATGAGACTCAACGATGTTCGCCCCCAAAAAGGGTCTAAAAAACGCGGTCGCCGTTTAGGTAGAGGCGTTTCTGCTGGTCAAGGTGCAAGTGCTGGTAAAGGTATGCGGGGTCAAAAAGCTCGCTCTGGTAGCAGTACTAGACCTGGTTTTGAAGGTGGTCAACAGCCATTGTACCGTCGCATACCCAAGCTCAAGGGCTTTCCCCTAATTAACCGTAAAGTTTACACTACGATTAATGTAGAGAAGCTAGCCTCACTTCCACCTAACACAGAAGTTACTTTGACCTCTTTACAAGAAGCAGGTATTCTTACTGCTGCCAAGGGGTCATTGAAAATTTTGGGAAATGGGGAATTAAATGTTCCACTTAAAGTACAGGCGGCAGCTTTTACAGGTACAGCTCGTAGCAAAATTGAAGCAGCTGGCGGAAGCTGTGAGGTGATATGAAGACTGTAGTCGCCCTAAAGGGCGACTACTTTCACCAAATCGCTACTCTATAGCTACTTCGTGTCTACGAGCCTACGGTGCAGGGTAGGATGAAGAATGAAGGATAAAAAACTTAGTACTTAAAATTTCGTGCTTCACACTTTCATATTCTTCACACTTCTGACTTCATGCTTCATTCTTCAAAGGTAGCGCTATATGATCAGTCGAGACAAACCCCCAACGGCTCAAGAAACTTTTATGCAGATGGCACAAGCAGCAGGGTTAAGAGGCCGGCTGCTTGTCACCATCGGTATTCTTATGTTGATTCGTCTAGGTATACATATACCTATACCAGGAATTGATCGACAGCAGTTTGCAGCTGCAATTAATGGTAATAATCAAATATTCAGCTTTTTGGATATCTTCTCCGGAGGCGGTCTTTCTGCATTGGGAGTTTTTGCCTTAGGCATTTTGCCTTATATTAATGCTTCGATTATTATCCAATTACTCACTGCTGCAATTCCATATTTAGAAAACTTACAAAAAAATGAGGGAGAAGCAGGAAGGCGGAGAATTTCCCAAATAACCCGCTATGTAGCTTTGGGTTGGGGAATTTTACAAAGTGTGTTCTTGGCAGCATTTTGGTTAAAACCTTTTGCCTTTAATTTTGGCCCTATTTTCGTAGTTGAAACAGCGATTGCTCTTGTAGCTGGTTCAATGTTTGTCATGTGGGCATCAGAAGTCATCACAGAGCGTGGTGTTGGTAATGGTGCATCTTTGTTGATTTTTGTCAACATTGTGGCAACGCTGCCTAAATCTCTCAACGATACAATTGCTTATATTCAAGGTAGTGGTCAAGAAATTGTTCGGGAAAGAGTAGGCCCAGTAATTGTATTAGTCCTAGTTTTTCTCTTCACTATCGTTGGGATTGTGTTTGTTCAGGAAGCAATTCGCCGCATTCCAATTATTTCTGCTCGTCGTCAAGTCGGTCGGCGGATTTTTGCGGAACAACGTAGCTATCTCCCCTTGCGTCTAAATCAAGGTGGAGTGATGCCAATCATCTTTGCTGCTGCAATCCTGAGTTTGCCACTGTTTATTGCTAATTTCACCAAAAATCCAGAATTGGCAAATATAATCAATACCTATCTAAGTCCTGGTGGTTCTCAGTCTTGGGTATATGCTCTTGTCTACCTAGTTTCAATTGTCTTTTTCAGTTATTTCTATTCTTCTTTGATAGTAAACCCAGTTGATGTGGCACAGAACCTGAAAAAAATGGGTTCTAGTATTCCTGGTATTCGTCCGGGGAAAGCCACTACCGAGTATATAGAGCGCGTTTTGAATCGACTGACTTTTTTAGGTGCTATCTTTTTGGGCTTGATTGCTATCATCCCCACTGCTGTAGAAACAGCTTTAGGAGTACCAACTTTTAGAGGTTTGGGTGCGACCTCTCTGCTAATTCTAGTAGGTGTGGCGATTGACACAGCCAAGCAAGTTCAAACCTACGTAATATCTCAGCGCTATGAAGGAATGGTGAAGCAATAGTGACGCGATTAATCTTCTTGGGACCGCCGGGTGCTGGTAAAGGAACTCAAGCTAAAACATTGGCTCATCACTGCGATATACCCCATATTTCCACAGGTGATATATTGCGGCAAGCATTGAAAGACCAAACTACTTTGGGTATAAAAGCCCAAAGTTATATGGATAGGGGTGAGCTAGTTCCCGATCAGCTTGTAGAGGAAATGGTGGAAGAACGCCTCTGTAAACCGGATACCAAGTCAGGTTGGATTTTGGACGGCTTTCCTCGGACTGTGAAGCAAGCAGCTTTTCTAGGAGAATTACTGCAAAAACTAGAACAGCAAGGGGAAAAGGTAGTTAATCTAGATGTGCCAGATGATATTGTAGTGGGTCGTCTCTTACAACGAGGACGTGCTGATGACACAGAAGAAGTGATTCGCCGTCGTCTGGAAGTCTACCGCTCTGAAACTGCTCCTTTGATTGATTACTATGGCGATCGCCACCGACTGATTACGGTTAACGGCAATCAGTCTCTAGAAGAAGTCACTGCCGATCTCAAAAACGCCATAGCATCTTAACTTAAATTAACAAAAAAAAGTTATGGGGGATAGGGGAACAGGGATCACAGACCGGGGAAGACCGAGTCCCTTCTAGGGATAAGGAGTAACGAGCATTAGGGATTGGTGTTTATTCTTCCGGTGTTTTCGGATTCCCAATCCCCAATCCCCAAGCAGATACATGTAAATCTTAGATAAGATATATTAATAACCTGTTGATTTTTTGGTACAAATATGTTCATCTCCAGACTATAAATATCTGTAAATGAATAAATAACTGTTGAATTGAGGAAAAAATAAATTGTCTAAGCAAGATTTGATTGAAATGGAAGGTACAGTTACAGAGTCATTGCCTAACGCGATGTTTCGCGTCGATTTAGACAACGGCTTCAACGTCTTAGCTCATATCTCTGGCAAGATTCGCCGTAACTACATCAAGATTTTACCTGGCGATCGCGTCAAAGTAGAGCTAACTCCTTACGACTTAACAAAGGGTAGAATTACTTATCGATTGCGGAAAAAATAGATATATGTAAGATAATATACCACACGCTCAAATCAATTGGTTTTCTGAGCGACATTTAACTGAACATTTATCTTAAAAATGCTATAATTTAACATTTGGAGTCAATTAGCAGAGCATGAAAGTAAGAGCTTCAGTCAAAAAAATGTGTGACAAGTGTAGCGTGATCCGTCGTCGGGGCCGCGTTATGGTGATTTGTTCCAATCCGAAGCACAAGCAGCGCCAAGGTTAGAGCGAATTTAAGGCACGACTCTTAAAACTTGGTGAAGTTAAACGACAAAATCATCGTCCATACACTAACTTACATCACTAACAAGCAAATTTAGGGAGACAATTGTTGTGGCACGTATTGCCGGAGTAGACCTACCACGTGACAAGCGTGTTGAGATCGGTCTGACTTATATTTATGGAATTGGTCTATCGCGATCGCAGGAGATTTTAAAGTCTACAGGTGTAAATCCAGACACCCGTGTCAAAGATCTCAGTGATGCCGACGTAGCAGCCCTACGGGGAGAAGTAGAACAAAACTATCAAGTAGAAGGTGACTTAAGGCGCTGGGAATCACTGAATATCAAGCGCTTGGTTGAAATTGGTACATACAGAGGGCGTCGTCATCGCATGGGCTTACCGGTAAGAGGACAGAGAACTCGTACCAATGCCCGGACCCGTCGAGGGAGACGACAAACAGTCGCTGGTAAGAAGAAAGCACCAGGGAAATAAATTTTTGACAACGCTTGCTGTTGGCAAGTTTTACATTCATCCAATCACAACGATATGGCGCGACAACCAAGCAAAAAGACCGGGAGCAAAAAGCAAAAACGCAACGTACCAAATGGTGTTGCTTACATCCAATCTACTTTCAACAATAGCATTGTCACCATTACTGATCAAAACGGAGATGTGATCTCTTGGGCGAGTGCTGGTTCTAGCGGTTTTAAAGGAGCAAAAAAGGGAACTCCCTTTGCAGCTCAAACCGCAGCTGAAAGTGCAGCACGTCGAGCGATCGATCAGGGAATGCGCCAAATAGAGGTCATGGTGAGTGGTCCAGGAGCAGGTCGGGAAACAGCAATCCGCGCATTGCAAGGAGCAGGACTCGAAATTACGCTCATTCGGGATATTACCCCAATTCCTCACAATGGCTGCCGCCCTCCCAAACGCCGTCGAGTCTAAATAAGACTTGTTGGGTGGTAAGTAGTTAAACAAAATTAATTACACAAAATTAAGGCATGAAACCCTTATCCAGACTAGAAACTCATGTGTAAATAATTCTGTGCGATTACTTAAAGATGATCAGTGAACAGTTAACAGTGAACAGTCAATGATAACTGGTAACTGATAACTGACAACTGATAGCTGTTTCCCTCACACGTATAGTGGCCGTCCGAATTCCAAAAAGTCCTAGTTATGACGAAAGGCTACAAAACTTCGGAAAACCTAAAACATAGTAGCGCCTGTAAAGTTTGTAGATATTTAAACTTACTGCTCATTAATCAAAGTATTTAGTTTAATTAACCTCAAACACAAGGCAAAAATCAAAATCTGTAGGCACATGTCTACTAGCAAGACCTGAAAGCAAGGGAGGCTACTCCGTGGCGCAGTTTCAAATTGAATGTATAGAGTCCAGTACAGAGGAAAGTCGGAGCCACTACAGTAAATTTATCCTAGAACCTCTAGAGCGGGGTCAAGGAACTACCGTTGGTAACGCCCTCAGACGGGTATTGTTGTCAAATTTAGAAGGTACTGCTGTAACAGCAGTACGCATTGCAGGAGTCACGCACGAATTTGCCACCGTTTCGGGTGTGAGAGAGGATGTACTAGAAATCCTCATGAAAATGAAGGAAATAATTCTTAAAAGTTATTCTGCTCAACCCCAGATAGGTCGTTTACTCGTTACAGGACCGGCTACAGTCACATCAGCACACTTTGATTTACCGAGTGAAGTTGAAGTCATCGATCCGACCCAGTACATAGCGACCCTCGCAGAAGGGGGAAAGCTGGAAATGGAATTTCGGATTGAAAAAGGCAAAGGGTATCGCACTGTAGAACGGGGTCGTGAGGAAGCCACATCTCTAGACTTTCTCCAAATTGACTCGGTGTTTATGCCAGTCAGGAAAGTTAACTACAGTGTTGAAGAAACTCGTGGCGATAATGGAATACCAAGAGATAGATTGCTGTTAGAAGTTTGGACAAATGGCAGTCTTAGCCCTCAAGAAGCCCTCTCGTCGGCAGCAGCAATCTTGGTAGAGTTATTCAATCCCTTAAAAGATATTGATATCAGGCAAACAGATACAGATTCTGATATCCCAGATGATCCTACAGCTCAGATTCCGATTGAAGAGTTACAGCTTTCTGTGAGAGCTTACAACTGTCTCAAGCGCGCTCAAGTTAACTCTGTGGCGGACTTGTTAGATTACACCCAAGAAGACCTATTAGAAATTAAAAACTTTGGTCAGAAGTCAGCAGAAGAAGTAGTTGAAGCACTACAGCGACGTTTGGGCATTACCCTACCAACTGAAAGGGCTTCTAAACACGCTTAGTCAATAGTCAATAGTCAATAGTTAATTAATGACTAGACTATGGACTAACTAACAACTTTCTTCGTAAGTACTATCTTTACAATGGTTCATAGTTATGCGTCATCGTTGTCGTGTTAAAAAACTCAGCAAACCAGCTGATCAACGTCGCGCCTTGTTGCGCGCACTCACAACTGAGTTAATTCGTCATGGTCGCATCACCACAACTCTACAACGAGCTAAGGTGCTGAGATCCGAAGTCGATAAAATGATCACTTTAGCAAAAGACGGTTCCCTATCATCACGCCGTCAAGCTCTTGGTTATATTTACGACAAACAATTAGTTCATGCTCTGTTTGAGCAAGCTCCCACTCGTTACGGTAATCGTCAGGGCGGCTATACCCGTATCCTGCACACCATCCCTCGTCGTGGTGATCATGCTGAGATGGCAATTATTGAACTAGTTTAAGTTATTGGTCATTGATCACATTGGGCTATTTGTTGTTAGTTGATCGTTGGTTTTACTTTCAACAACAAACAACAAACAACAAACAACAAGCGACATCAGAATGTTAGAAAGCCACCAGCCTCCACTAAAACAGCGAGTCGCCCTGGTAATTCAATACCTGGGGACTCATTTTCATGGCTGGCAAAGGCAAGCACGACACCGTAGCGTACAGGAAGAAATAGAGAAAGTCTTAGTGAATTTACTAGGTCATTCTGTTACACTACACGGTGCGGGACGTACTGATAGTGGGGTTCACGCCGCCGCTCAAGTAGCTCATTTTGATGCAACTGGTAAAATCCCAGATTATAAATGGGCAACGGTGCTAAATAGTTACCTGCCCGAAGATATATTGATTTTAGCTTCGGCAGGTGTAAGCCAAACTTGGCACGCTCGCTTTAGTGCAGCGTATCGGCGTTATCGCTACACCATATACACTGGAAAACAGCCCAACTTGTTTGTGAGGCACTTCAGTTGGCATTACTACTATGCACCCCTGGATGAATTTCTAATTCAGGCTGCATTGAAACCCCTACTCGGAAACCATCACTTAGCAGCGTTTCACCGCAGCAACTCAGCGCGTAAGCATTCTTGGGTAGAAATCCAAGCAGTAGAGTGTTATCGAAATGGGCGATTTATTCATATTGAAATCCAAGCAAATGGATTTTTGTATGGCATGGTGCGGCTATTAGTAGGAATGTTGGTGCAGGTAGGTAATGGAGAGCGATCGCTTGCTGAATTCACTGACCTCTGGAAAAATGAACGCCGGGAAGAAGTGAAATATGCTGCACCTGCCCATGGCTTATGTTTATTACGAGTAGGTTATCCAGATTTTCCCTTTTTAAAAGAAGTCTGGTATGACACTCAGCCTCTATTTGTCATTAGTCATTGATCAACAAACAACAATCAATAATCAACAATTAACAATTAGCAATGAACAAGACATATCTTCCTCCTATTGATTCTATAACCCGTGATTGGTACGTCGTAGACGCCACCGACAAACGCCTTGGTCGCCTAGCTACCGAAATCGCTATGGTTCTGCGGGGCAAAAATAAACCCGAATTCACACCCCATATGGATACAGGCGACTTCGTGATTGTAGTCAATGCCGAAAAAGTAGCCGTAACTGGCAAAAAGCGTACTCAAAAGCTTTACCGTCGCCACTCCGGTCGTCCTGGTGGGATGAAAACAGAAACTTTTGCCAAACTTCAAGGACGTTTACCAGAACGGATTGTTGAACAGGCTGTCAAAGGAATGCTACCGAAAAATAGCTTGGGACGACAGTTGTTTACCAAGTTAAAAGTGTACGCTGGACCAACTCATCCCCACGATGCTCAAAAACCCAAAGAGCTAAAAATTAATACTATTCCAGGAGCACAAGATTAATGCAAGCAACAGAAAACACTAGCGGTCGCGCTATGTACTGGGGTACTGGCCGACGTAAGTCCGCAGTCGCACGAGTGCGCCTAATTCCAGGTACTGGACAATTGACCGTCAATGGTAAACCTGGAGATTTGTATTTCCAATTCAATCCTAATTATCTCGGAGGCATCAAAGCGCCTCTAGAAACTCTAGGATTAGAAAACGAATATGATATTTTGGTGAAAGCTGAAGGCGGTGGCTTGACTGGACAAGCCAATTCGATACGTTTGGGAGTGGCTCGTGCTTTATGCCAACTTGACCCTGATAACCGCCCACCTCTCAAAGGTGAAGGCTATCTCACCCGCGATCCCCGTGCAAAAGAACGGAAAAAATACGGTTTGCACAAAGCTCGCAAAGCACCTCAGTACTCAAAGCGATAAGGAATCAGGGATCGAGGATTGGGGATTGGGGATCGGGGATTGGAAAAATAATCAATATCCTAATTAGCGTATCCTAATTACTGTTCTTCGTCTCCCAATTCCTCTTCCCTGTTCCCTTTCCCCAATCCCTAGTTCTAATCGAACACCGAGGCTATAATTGTAGTATATTCACCACATAAGGAACAATGGCTAAACCTGGTATTCATCCTGAGTGGTATCCAGAGGCTAAAGTTTACTGCAACGGTCAAATTGTTATGACCGTCGGCTCCACCAAGCCAGAACTGCACGTAGATGTTTGGTCTGGAAACCACCCCTTTTACACCGGCACTCAAAAGATTATTGACACTGAAGGTCGTGTTGAGCGCTTTATGCGGAAGTATGGCATGAAAGGCGGCGATCAAGCTTCTGGTAGCAAAAAGAAAAAGTAGCGCTTTGGCTCTGTTGCTGGTAATGACGACCCTGCATCTGCTGGGTCGCTTGTCATAAATGCTCAGGCTAACTTGTTATTTTAAGGAGCGATCGCACTCATCATGGCTGAACAATATTTACTGGAGAAACTTAGATCTGTTGAACAAACTTTTAATGAATTAACCCGTCGTCTTGGTGATCCCGATACCGCCAAGAATCCTGATGAATATCAGAAAGTGGCAAAGGCGCGTTCAGGGTTAGAAGAGGTAGTTAATAGTTATGAAACTTGGAAAACAGCCCAAGAAGAACTAATAGGGGCGCGGCAAATACTGAAAGAATCTCAGGGAGATGCCGAACTGCAAGAAATGGCAGATCTGGAGGTTCAAGAATTAGAAGAGAAAATAGAATACTTAGAAAACCGCCTGAAGATATTACTGCTACCCCGTGACCCTAACGATGATAAAAATATCATGTTGGAAATTCGGGCAGGGACTGGCGGTGAAGAAGCTAGTATCTGGGCAGGTGATTTAGTACGAATGTATTCTCGCTATGCCGACACTCAGAGCTGGCGAGTCAAGCTAGTCAGTGAATCCCTAGCGGAAATGGGGGGCTTCAAAGAAGCAATCCTGGAAATTCAAGGAGACAGCGTTTACAGCAAATTAAAATTTGAAGCGGGAGTCCATCGCGTTCAGCGTGTACCAGTCACCGAGGCGGGAGGGAGAGTTCACACTTCCACAGCCACCGTGGCGATCATGCCAGAAGTTGATGATGTGGAAATCCACATTGATCCTAAAGATATTGAAATGACTACAGCGCGGTCTGGTGGTGCTGGTGGACAAAATGTCAACAAAGTAGAAACTGCTGTTGACTTGATGCACAAACCAACGGGGATTCGGATTTTCTGTACTGAAGAGCGCAGCCAGTTGCAAAACAAAGAACGGGCTATGCAGATTTTGCGAGCCAAGCTGTATGAAATCAAGTTACGCGAACAACAAGAAGCAGTAACTTCCATGCGGCGATCGCAAGTAGGTACAGGATCACGTTCCGAAAAAATCCGCACCTACAATTATAAAGATAACCGAGTGACTGACCATCGTCTTGGTCAAAACTTCTCGCTCAACCCAGTTCTAGAAGGTGATATAGAATCACTGGTTCAGTCTTGTATCTCTCAAGACCAGCAAGAACGTCTAGCAGAACTTGCTGCTTCTGGGGCAATGAATTAAGTAGAGGTTTCACCTAGACTAAAGCAGCTTGAAAAATCTGGGTTGGGGTGAGATGCAATTCGGGAAAGGTTTGGGAGACAATGCGATCTACTGAATTATAGAAATATTATCTCTAATCTGGTTAAGCAATCACTTAACCTCTTGTCAATAAGCGGGAATTAGTGGCGATCGCTCATCGTAGTGAAGCGTATGAACCGTGAAGGTGAGTTGATATGATTCAAGATTTATCTTGGCAACAACGTGCTGGTAATATCTGATGCAAACGGCGGTAATCTGCTAAGTACTCTTCTAAAACAGCAAATTGAGGCAAATTGAGACTGTAATAAATCCAACGTCCTTTCTGACGAGAGAGGACTAAATCTGCTTCCTTAAGAGTCTTGAGGTGAAAAGATAGCTTGGATTGACTGACCCCCAAAGCATCACACAAATCACACACACACAGTTCACGCACTTGTAGCAATTGCAATACTTTAATCCGTAAAGGTTCGGATAAAGCATGAAAACCGGAAGTAATTGTATTAGGGATAACAGAGGGGGTTTGCATTAATCACAAGCGGGTTTAGGGTACATCTTCTCTATTTTGAACTAGAGACGACAGCCTCAGCTTGATAACGGATGTTAGCTTGTTGAAATCTGTGCAAAACTTCACCCAAGCGATCGCAATCCGCAATTAAACTAATTCGCACGTAACCCTCACCACCACTGCCAAAAGCATTACCAGGAGTGACAACTACACCAGTTTGTTGCAACACCCACAAGGCAAAGTCTGTCGAACTCATTCCGACAGAACAAGGAACCCACAAATACATTGTTGCCTTGGTTTGGGGGATATTCCAACCTAATTCTGTCAAACCTTGAATCAGAAAATCACGACGCGTACGGTAGCGAGTTTGGACTTCTTGTAAATAAGAATCTGGTAGTTGTAAAGCGGTTTCGGCAGCTGCTTGCAAGGCTGCAAAAATACCGTAATCCAGGTTAGTTTTCAGTGTCCGCAAACCTTGAATGACGTGGCGATTGCCAACCACAAATCCAACTCGCCAACCTGCCATATTATAGGTCTTAGACATGGTGTGAAACTCCACACCGATATCTTTAGCACCGGGAATTTCTAACAAGCTAGTCGGTTGATAGCCATCGAAAGCTAACTCAGCATAACACAAATCGTGTACCAAGAGGATTTCGTATTTTCTGGCAAAAGCAACGATTTCTTCAAAAAATTCGCGGGGTGCGGTGGCGGCCGTGGGGTTGCTGGGGTAGTTAAAATATAGTATTTTTGCCTTTTCGGCAACAGCATCGGGGATTGCTTTCACATCAATTAACCAGTCATTTTCTGGCTTGAGAACCAAACTATGAACATTTCCCCCAGCAATTACCGGGCCACGAAAATGGACTGGATAGGAGGGTGAAGGTACTAAAACCACATCACCAGGATTGATGTATGCCAGTGCTAAGTGTGCCAATCCTTCTTTGGAACCCAGTAGTGGTAAAGCTTCGCTGTCTGGATCTAAAACCACTCCATAACGACGTTCATACCAATTAGTGATGGCGCGGCGGAAATTTGCAGTTCCTTCAAAGGGAGGATAACCGTGATTACTAGGATTGTGCATCGCTTTCACAGCAGCTTCGATGACGGGCTGTGGTGTTGCACCATCTGGGTTTCCCATCCCCAAATCGATTAAATCCAATCCTTGTTCCCGTGCCTTATTTTTGAGTTCATCCAAACGGGCAAATGGATATGCTGGTAATTTTTGTATACGTTCGGCTGGAGTAATCCAATGCAAGTTCATTTATATAGTAGTTCCCGATCCAGTTAATTTAGTTGTTAGTTGTTAGTTGTTAGTTGTTAGTTGTTAGTTGTTAGTTGTTAGTTGTTAGTTGTTAGTTGTTAACCATACTTCTTGTCTCCCTTGTCCCTGATACTCGATCCTTGATCTCCAATTTACTGTTCAATTTGTTGATGAATTTCTTTTGTTGAGACACGATGAATAGAGTCTTTATTTTCTACTGATGCAGCAGTAGAAACCATCGCCGCCATTAATTGTTCTAGTGTGACTTTAAATGGCAGTCGATGAATGTCAGAATTGGGAGCGAGGGCAATTTCCGCAGCTTTTTGCAATTCACCTAAAGTCACACAGTCCAATCCTAGATCACTGAAGGTTTGCGGTAGTCCAATTTCACCATAAAACTTCAATAATTGTTGCCGTGCTGCGGCTGCTAGTTGATTACCTTGGATCATTTCTTCTAAACGCAGTTGCACCAAGATTCCATAGGCAACTTTTTCACCATGAATACTGCCACTTTTGCAAATGTGCGTTAAACCATTATGTACGGCATGGGCCGCTACAGTGCGACACTGAGCGCCACCAATACCACCAATCACCCCAGCTAATAAAACACTGGCGTCTACGATTTGTTGCCAAACTTCGCTTCCTGGTTGTTGGAGAGCGGTAGCAGACTTTTGGAAGAGAATATCCCGCAAGATTCGTGCTTGTTGCACCGCAGCAATAATTAAAGTTTGGTCTGAGTGTCCGCTACTGACTGAAGCTTCATACCACTTGGCGATCGCATCTCCAATTCCCGCTACTAGAGTACGTGGTGGTGCAGTTTGAATCAAATCATAATCAAGAATCAATAAATCAGGACAGCGATCCAACGCGACGTCATACAAAAAAGCCCCCTGATCAGAATACACGTTTGAGAGGGCAGTCCAAGCAGCGCAGGTAGCTGCTGAAGTCGGAATTGTTACGACTGGGAATTGCAACTGATGGGCGAGCAATTTTGCTGTATCCAGTGCTTTTCCGCCACCTATACCAATAATGACATCAGCTTGATGTTCTTTTGCAGCTTTTCTTAAGGCTTTGAGACTCGCTTCGCTACAATCTGGAGTATAGTAAGCAAAAGCAAATTGTAACTGCTGCTGTTCTAAGAGTGGTTGCAGGTGAGGTTGAACTGCTTTTTGGGTGTGATTTCCTGCCACAATCAATGGACGAGTACCTAGATGAATAATTTGATCAGATACTTGTGTCAAGATTTGAGAGCCACGGATCACTTTTGCGGGCGCTACCGTCAACGGCATTAATGAGTTAGGAGTTTGAGTAGACAATTTTTTTGAAAAATTAATAGGCATAATAACTTATGAATTAACAGTAACATTTTCAGATATTTTGGAAAACTTCTCAATATTAAAAAGTCCACCCTACCTCTGCAAAATACTAGACTTAGTTTAACTTTGCGTAAATTCTTGGCGATTTGAAACGCAGAGGAACGCAAAGGTAAACGTAGAGGAGCGCGGAGTATCGATGTCAAAGTTTCGCTATGATATAAATTTATGCAATTTTGTACTTAGTGCTTCTACTGTTAACTCAATTAAGTTTCATCAGGCTCCTCTACGTAATTCAAAAAGTCACCCGGTTGGGCGTTTAATTTTTTACAAATAACTTCAACGGTTCCTCTGTCTGGATAAATATTTCTATCTCTCCAAAGCCTAAATGCAGTTGCTCTCGGCAGTCCAGTGATTTGCCAAAATTTGTTGGCGCTAGGAATGCCTTTTTCTTTGCCAAATTCTTGAATTCTATTTGTTAGTCCCATTCAGCAAGACTACTCCTAAGTGTAGTATTTTTTAATAAATCATTGACACGTGTTATTAAATGAGATTAGCGTTAATATCTATAGAAGTGCGATCGCACCTGGAAGTACCCTCGCCCTCTGTTTCCCTAAACATACATTTAGCTTATATTCGTCAGATTGGTTTTCGGAATATACTTATTCACAACAAGTTATAATATACCTACCTGCCGACTTAGAGTAACGGCGAGCAAGATGTTTTTGTTGACAAAGATGCTCAAGCCATTGCCCAAATACTGAGGAAAATAACAAAACCAATTTAAATTTTCATCGAGGGTGAGCAATGCTCACTCTACCTAATTAGAAAAATATTTGTTACAAATGACCAATGACCAATGACCAATGACCAATGACAAATGATCAATTGGAAAAACCTACTCAACCTCTTTCTCCAATCTCATTGTCCTCTGTGTCAGCGTTCCACCTCCCAAGAACTATGTCCAAACTGTATTCGCCAACTGCAAAAATGTCATAATCCCAACACCCACTCTCTACCGATATTTGCTTGGGGTGCATATGGCGGTATCCTCAAACGAGCGATCGCTACAATGAAATACGAAAATCACCCCGAAATTGCTCGTCCTTTGGGTCAATTTTTAGCAGAAGCATGGTTATCACATCAGGGGTGCGATCAGAATTTAGTAGTTGTTCCTATTCCACTTCACGCTCAAAAGCTCAAGCAACGTGGGTATAACCAAGCTACACTCATAGCTCAAAGCTTTTGTGAAGTAACCGGATTACGATTAAAAAAACATGGCTTAGAAAGAATTAAAATAACTGAAGCACAATTCAGCTTATCTGCGCTACAGCGAGAAGAAAACTTAACAGAAGCCTTTGGAGTAGGGCAAGACTTGCGTGTCCCTCCGAAAATTCCAGTACTATTAGTAGATGATATTTATACCACAGGTGCAACTGCTAGATCTGCGATACAAACACTTCATCAAAGCGGTATATCTGTTTATGGTTTAGTGGCTGTTGCAACCACTGCTAAATCTTTAAATGGGAAGGGTATGAGGGTATAAGGGTGTAAGAGGAAACAAAAATTTCTTTTAAATTCATATCCTTAAATCCTCCGAAGTTTTTTATCCACACTCCACAATCTTCCTACGCCCCCATACTCTTTTTTCCAAAACCTGAATACGTGGGCAAGCTGTGCTAGAGACAACTATAATTAAGCCAATCGCGCTTAATTTGTGGGAAAAATTTTGGGGATGAGAAGTCAGGCTTTTATCGTAAGTTTAAAACAAATTGCTTTCATTCCTGCCTTTTTGCTGGCAATTGGTATAAGTTCAACAGCAGCTTTTGCTCAAGTAAACAAGTTGTACAATCCAATTCCTCTACCTGGCAGTTATGAAGTTTCGGATACACTGTCAGAAAAAGATATTCCCACAGGTCAAGGTGGATTTGCTCGTGACTATATGGTAAGTCTGAAAAAGGGTGATAATCTAGCGGTTGATCTCAGTTCTGAAAACTTTGATAGTATTGTCACTCTCCTGGGACCAGACGGTACGACAGTCGCAGAAAATGATGATGGCCCTGATGGTAGCAGTAATTCTTTGTTGTTTACTCGCATTGTAGAACCCGGAACTTACATTGTTCGCGTCCGGTCTTTCGGCGAAACTGGAGTAGGATCTTTTAAACTCAAGGTAACGCGACTAGAACCAATTAAATGATGTGTTAATGGTAATTATTTGGTTCAAGCTTAAAGTAAGTACTTAATACTATTTCGCTTTAATCAAGCTACAGATAGATGGTAGGTTAGCAAAGTTATGCTAGCTTACAAAAATTTCATATAGAGTAGAATTTTTTATAATAGTTATTACTAGTACCGTGCGGCGTAAATACACATACCATCTTTGATCCCTCGCATCAGCTAAGTTTTCATAGCTTTTAATGGTCTGCTTATTTGCGCCAAGCTGTACTAGGTCATTCAATCAAATGATGACAGTTGCTCAAGAGGATGCACAAAAAAGCGGTTTCTGGGAAAATTTGAAGCGCTCATTGCTCTCTTCGCGTACTTTAATCGCAATTTTTGCACAAAGAAAATAGAATTTGTCTAAAAAGTTTCTACAGACCGTCAAGTTTGGAATTGGCGGTCAGACTAGCAAAGAATGAAATTTGCTTAGAGTCGTAATCAGTTTTCCAGCATGGTCATGATACACAAAAATAAAGCTTCAGTCCATTCCACGACAGCACCATAGGTATCACCAGTATGTCCGCCTAGTTTGTGATTAAACCAGGCTCCAATACTGATGGCGATCGCACTTCCACTAACTATCATTGCTGTAGCAAAAAAGATTTGATTACGATTGAGGAAAATTTGCCAACTACTCAAAGCTATTAATAAAACTAGTGTTGGTAGCCAATCTTTGTATGAACGAATAGCTTGTTTATGAAAAGCTCCCTTACCAGCTGGTTTCAGGTAAGGATAACGAGCGATCGCCATGACTTGTCCCCAGCGTCCCCACCCAGCAGCTGTCATCAGAACTAACCAACGGTTTTGTTCTAGGTCTGTCAGTGCAGCAGTTTTAAGTAGTACCAAAGCGATCGCAGCCATTGCTCCAAATGCGCCGGTTGCGCTGTCTGTCATAACTTCTAGTCTACGCTGAGGATCGCCCACAGCTAATCCATCGGCGCTATCCATTGCTCCATCTAAGTGCAGCCCTCCAGTAATCGCAATCCAACTGCATACAACCAAAGCGCTACGGGTTAGTGCTGGTACACCTAGATAAATCATCAGAGCATCAAATAAGCCTAAAATCCCTCCAATCATCAGTCCAATTACAGGAGCAAAACGGGCTACTCCTTGGAAATCAAAAGCATACATGTATGGCAAAGGAGCAGTTGTATAAAATAAAACTGCTGATCCGATACCAAATAGTAGTTGTTTCCACCACTGACACTTGTTGGTCATAGTAGTTACGCTAGTTATTAATTGTGTGTTATTAGTCATGAATCATGGTTCAAATGACGAGTAATAATGACGCTCATAATTCCGTCACAACCGCGAAATTCATCTTTAAAAATTTAAATAAGATTTACCAGTATGAGTAACTTCACCAAAAAATTTTGTTATGCTTATCTCAGTAAAAACTTTACGAAAAGTATAAATCATTTACAATTTTTAATTTAGATACCCATATCATGTGATACATAAGAAACGAATGATAACAGATATTTCCTTTGCAGCTAACCTTTTAATCTTCTATTTTGATCGGAGTAACTATATTTATTAAGATTATTGGAAACCACATTTACGGCATTATGTCAACAAAAAATGATTTATTCTAGCTAATTAGGCGATCGCTATACAAAAGTTGATAAATATATTAGATAAATATTAAATAGCAGGAGTCAACCAAGCCACGAGATCGACTATTTAGCTATGTAGTTAGGACTTTACAAAAACTATACGCTGTAGGGGCAATTCATTAAATTGCCCGACTGTGAAAACCAGAATTTCGGCTATTGTTTGCGTAAGTCTTGG
The DNA here is from genome assembly GCA_051172755.1 of Nostochopsis sp. GTDB lineage: Bacteria > Cyanobacteriota > Cyanobacteriia > Cyanobacteriales > Nostocaceae > Pelatocladus. Next base: position 355,369 of record JBMNDX010000005.1, read on the forward strand.
TAGTTTTTATCTACACTCCAGAAGCCATTGGATTATGAGTCACCATCTACCCGAAAGTAAGATACCAGCTCCATGCATCATCAATACAGGTGTGGTTGTCAACAAGCTCGATATGCGGCGATTACTTACAGATTTAGGTCGTGTTCGCTATTTCTACACCCAGGATGGTGAGTGCAAGAGCGACGGTGAAGGGAATGTGATGGAAGTATTTGCCAATCCGCAACGAGCTACTCTGGTTGCTAACCACGCCCTTTATCTCAATCTTTGTAGTTTTGATTACTTAGAATTAAAACAATCACCACAAAAAGAAACTTACTTTGACTTAGTACAAGAAGGAAGTTGTCTGCGCTTAATTCCTCTTTCTACTCCTATGCAAGAGCGAGATGAGCGTTGCTTAAATGTTAGCGCCATAGAAGCAATGATGGAACAAGTATTCTCAGCCAGATGGGATGCAGAAATTGACGATGATCCTTCTGATCTATTTTAGGATTGGGGATTGGGAGGACACGGGGGACACGGTGGACAAGGGACGAGAATAACCACCAACCAACAACCAACAACCAACAACCAACAACCAACAACCAACAACCAACAACCAACAACCAACAACCAACAACCAACAACCAACAAAATACACTCTTGACTACAAACTTCTCTTTTCAATGTCTGGCTCAATGTAGCCAAACCAAAGCGCGGGCTGGGGTGTTTTATACACCACACGGAGTAGTTGAAACTCCCCGTTTTATGCCAGTAGGGACTTTAGCAACTGTAAAAACCCTCACCCCTGCTCAACTCAAGGAAACAGGGGCGCAAATGGTGCTATCTAATACCTATCACCTGCACCTACAACCAGGAGAAGCAATTGTCTCAGGAGGTGGAGGACTACACAAGTTTATGGGGTGGAATGGGCCGATGCTCACCGATTCTGGAGGCTTTCAAGTCTTCAGTCTGAGCGAAATGCGGAAAATATCTGAAGAAGGTGTAACATTTCGCTCACCTCACGATGGTCAAATTATCAAATTCACACCCGAAAAATCTATTGAGATTCAAAATATACTAGGCGCGGATGTGATTATGGCCTTTGATGAGTGTCCACCTGCTACAGCTAGTCGCCAAGAGGTGCAAGCAGCAACAGAGCGCACTTACCGATGGCTTTTACGGTGTATAGAAGCACATCAAGGACATGAAGAACAAGCATTATTTGGGATTGTTCAGGGTGGAGTGCATTTAGATTTGCGCTGTCAGGCGGCGGAAGCTTTGAAGAAACTGGATTTACCAGGTTATGCGATTGGTGGCGTGAGTGTGGGTGAGGAACCAGAACTAATTCATCAAGTTGTGCAAGTTACAGCACCCTTGTTACCTTACCACAAGCCCCGTTATTTGATGGGTGTAGGTACTTATCAAGAAATGGTGATTGCGATCGCCTCTGGTGTAGATTTATTTGATTGTGTGATTCCTACACGTTGGGCGAGACATGGTACGGCGATGGTGCAGGGCGATCGCTGGAATTTAAAAAATGCTAAATTCCGCGAAGATTTTACACCGTTAGATGAAACTTGCCCTTGTTATACCTGTCAGAATTTTACCCGTGCCTATATCTCTCATTTAGTGCGATCGCAAGAAATTTTGGCATATACATTGTTGAGTATTCACAATATCACTGAACTGATTCGCTTTACCCAAAAAATACGAGAAGCTATATTGAACGACACATTCACTACAGAATTTAGCTCAGTTGTACAGAAGCTCCACATCTAGCTTGAAAATGGGTGTAGGGGTGTAAGGGTGTGAGGTGTAGGAGGAGTTATTTTTTCATGTTTGGTTGTGTGTTTTTCCCATGATTAGCTGACCTGATATTATGTGACATGCTCCACACACTGACCTGAGTACAGTACAGATGTGAGGCTTCTGCTGTTTGAGCAAAACTGCGAGAATTAGGCGTAGATCCAGATTCTTTGTAGTCTAAAGATTTATCTGGTAGAAATGCAGATTGATCATAAATTGTTGCTTAGGTGCGATCGCGTAAGGAAAACTGACTTCAGTTGAAAATCAAAAATTTAAAATCCATCCGAAGTGGCGGGTTTCGGTTAAGAAAACTCATTACAATCGACAATAGATTCAATCATCATTCTTGAAAAAGGCGCCGATGTCGGAAACTTTTGCCACAACTGGAACCATCGCTGCGATCGCAACTGCTATTGTTCCCCAAAAAGGTAGCGTTGGAATCGTGCGCGTCTCTGGTTTAGAAGCAATACCCATTGCCAAAACTCTTTTTCATGCGCCTGGGCGTCAAGTTTGGGAAAGTCACCGCATTTTCTATGGTTATATCCGTCATCCGCAAACACGACAATTAGTAGATGAAGCACTACTGCTGATTATGCAAACACCTCGTTCCTATACCCGTGAAGATGTTGTAGAGTTCCATTGTCACGGGGGAATTATGGCAGTACAGCAGGTGTTGCAACTGTGTTTGGAAAATGGCGCCAGACTCGCACAGCCTGGAGAATTCACCTTACGGGCGTTTTTAAATGGACGCTTAGATTTAACTCAAGCCGAAAGTATAGCTGATTTAGTCGGAGCGCGATCGCCCCAAGCTGCACAAACTGCTTTGGCTGGTTTACAAGGCAAATTGGCTCAACCAATTCGGTTATTACGCGGTCAATGTTTGGATATCTTAGCGGAAATTGAAGCGCGGATTGATTTTGAGGAAGATTTAGACCCCCTTGATTATAAAACTATCATATCAGAAATTGAGAGAATTTCAACACAAATATCTAAGTTACTGGCAACCGCCGATCAGGGTGAACTGTTACGCACAGGTCTAAAAGTAGCGATTGTCGGGCGTCCGAACGTGGGAAAATCAAGTTTGTTGAACGCTTGGAGTAGAAGCGATCGCGCTATTGTCACAGATTTACCTGGTACAACTCGTGATGTTGTGGAATCACAATTAGTTGTGGGTGGAATTCCTGTACAGGTCTTGGATACTGCGGGTATTCGAGCCACAGAAGACCAAGTGGAACAAATAGGTGTCGAGCGTTCCCGCAGTACTGCTCAAGCTGCTGATTTAGTCCTCCTCACAATTGATGCTTCAGCAGGATGGACAGCAGACGACCAAGAAATTTACGCACAGGTAAAACATCGTCCTTTAATTTTAGTGATTAATAAAATTGACCTAGCATTAGCAGAAACAGTACATTATCCCAGAGAAATTAACCAAGTTGTGAAAACAGCAGTCGCCCAAAATAAAGGAATTGAAGCTCTAGAAACTGCGATTTTAGAGCAAGTACAAGTGGGGAAAATCCAAGCTGCTGACATGGATTTGGCAATTAATCAAAGACAAGCCGCAGCACTTATAAAAGCCAAAACATCTTTAGAACAAGTGCAAACAACGATCGCTCAACAATTACCTCTCGATTTTTGGACAATTGACCTACGCGGAGCAATTCATGCTTTAGGAGAAATTACAGGAGAAGAGGTAACAGAATCCGTCTTGGATAGGATTTTTAGTCGGTTTTGTATTGGTAAATGATAAATTGGTCATTTGTCATTTGTCATTTGTCAAGAGTTAACAACTACCTACTAACAACTAACCACCAACCACCAACCACCAACAAAAAAATGTCACAAGCTCTTGTGGTTCAAAACCTAGTTTATGCCTATTCGAGTCGTGAACCAGTTTTACGAGAAATTTCTTTTACTTTAAATGCAGGCGATCGCGTTGCACTGATGGGATCGACTGGTTCGGGTAAAAGTACTCTGCTTGAGAATTTAATCGGTTTAAAAGAACCTCAAGCTGGGAACATTTGGATTAATAATATTCCTCTAGAACCCAAAACTTTACCCCAAGTACGCCGTCAAATTGGTTTTGGTTTTCAAGATGCTAACGACCAGCTATTTATGCCTACCATACTTGAAGATATCACCTTTGGACCGCGTAACTACGGTGTGTCACCTGCGATCGCCATTGATAAAGCGAGAAATTTATTAGCTGATTTTGGCTTAGAAGCTTACGCCAATCGTTCTGCTCACGAACTGTCTGGAGGTCAAAGACGCCTTGCTGCTCTAGCTGCAATTCTAGCATTAGAACCCGATATATTGATTTTAGACGAACCAACCAACGGTCTTGATCCTGCATGGCGGCGTTACTTTGCTCAAATGTTATTAAAATGGCAAGGTAAAGTTATGTTAATCGCCTCCCACGATTTGCATTGGTTAGGAAAAGTCACTCAACGTGCTTTAGTGCTTTCTGGAGGTCGTATTCATATAGATACTGATATTCAATCATTATTAAATGAAGGTGAGACTTTGGAAAATTTAGGTTTACCTGTAGATTGGTAAGGTAGATCGGCACACATAAAGTTAACGAGTTAGAGTCGTCATTGGTCATTGGTCATTTTTATTTATTGTTTTGGTATTTTCTTAGCGCTGAAAATTGCGGTTTCTCAGACGACGTAATAACCTAATCAAAGGTGATTCTATCTTAAGTTCAAAAGCTAAAAATTGAGTGCGTTGCAGAGAATTAAAATTGTTGTCGCTGACAAGAATTAATGAACGCTGTCCGTTTGGTAATTTGGGACCAAGAGTTAAGCCTTCTACATTATCTAAAAATACGTCAAGCTTTCTCAAATCAAATAGTAGTTTTTTCTCAACTGGTTTGATATTTGGGGAGCTAGATGCTAAAAGACTGTTAATATTATGAATATCTGTTGCTCCTTCTAGAGAAACTTGAAACAGCGCAATATAAAATCCTAAGCCAGTAAAACTCCGTTCTAAACTCAGAAAATGTCCTTGATTATCAAGAGCAACTAAATCAGGTATCCCACTAGCAAATTTGCGAGAAAGATTAAAAAATGGTGCGATCGCTTCAGTCTGATAAAGAAATTCTTTTTCTGGCTGATTTGTCAATAAATTATATTGCAAAATTCGACATGGACTACTAATATTTAGCTTTGCTTCTGAACCATCTTGAATTAGAGCATTTTCTGTGGCTGTGAATAAATTATTTTCATCAGGTGTAATCGTGAGACTCTCAAAAGCTAAATTATTGCGGATACCTTGTTTTCCACTTTTCTCTGGCAAAAATTTGTTTGGTATGGGTAGTGTTCTTAATTCGCTACCAGAAGATAGAGAGAACTCTTTGATAAAAGGCTTGATTAATTGATTAGCATCACCTTCAGAAGAGATAAATACTGTTGACTTGCTAGTTAAAGCGATTCCTTCTGTATCTATACTACCAGCACCAAAATTTTTACCAGATTCATTAATTAGTGGAGTAACTCCAGCAATAGTAACACCACCATCTTGAAGAGAACCTTTGCTCAGGTTGATTTTGAGAGTATAAAAACGAGCCGCAGCTTTGTTACTACGGTCATCAGATATCGCATAATACAGATTATTTGTAGGATCATAGGTAATACCAGATAAACCTCCTACTTCAGTTTTTTGAAATAAAAAACCTTTGGGTAAAGTAGCAGAACCAATAAATTTTATATCTGCGATTTCAACAGCTGATGTTCTGAAATTGCTGAAGAAAAAACTGATGATGAAAATTGCGAGCAAAAATAAAATAAATTTGGGAATTTTTAAGATTTTTTTGACGAAGTGCATTGGTAAGTGTTGCTCACAATAAAATTCAACAACACGATATCATAACTCAGTTGGCAAAAAACTTGACGAGCCAATCTTTCACACTGCGCGTAGCACGACAATCGTCTTCATTGTAAGATTGGATTTTTGCTAATAAAGTCTGATCGCCTGTTTTTAACCACTGATCATACCAGTATATACACTTAGCACCACTAGCTTCGGGATGACGCCACTCAAACCCCAACCAACGAGCGATCGCTTTTAATGCGTAACTCTCCACAGGCAATGCTACACTTTGAGTTAGTTTTTCATATACATCTACAAACCGATTCAGTATAGGCTCTACAATAGCGTGGGGAGTATGGTAAAGTTTAGACAGTCTTTTAACTGTGTCAAATTCGTAGATGCAAAAATGGTAAATTGGGGCATTAGGGTATTGCCACACCAAATCCAAAAATTGCTGCCATATTAACTCTTCGTCTTCTACTTTTTCTGCTAATAAAGAATAAAACTGTTCTGTGTTGGTTTGTCTATTAACAACCAAAACGCCTAATAAGTAATCTAAATTCAAGTCTGGTTGAGCTTCAATATCAAAGTAAAGCTCAATCGGTCCTGTAAATATATCTGGAGAGGAATTAGTAAAACTCAGGGAATTAATTTGCTGTGGAGAAAGTAGCAGCAAACTCTGCTGTTGAGCAATACTATTTGCTATGGTAGCCCCATTTGCAGTGAAGTTATCCTCAGCAAGAGTTAAAATTTCGTCACGAACAGGTAGGATAAGTGGGCGATTTTCGATTACAGATTGAGCTTGGATTATAACTTTACAAGCAACTTGGCTATCAAAACCAGGTAAATTTTCCAGCAACGTTGGACTTGTTTGAGCTAAAGATTCTAATGTGGTGATCTCTAGTGCTTGTAGTTGAGTGTAGCGAACGGGTGTGATCCCTGGAAGTAGAGATAAGTGTTTTTGAGATTGAGCGATCGCATAACAACTGCTGTACCAATGACAAAGATTGCACTTTTGACGACTAATAAATATCTCTGGTGCTTTATTTGTTTCCAGAGTTTGAATCAATTCCCACAAAATACGATGCATTTGTGGCATTGCTTTCATCAAATCTACTGGATATCTGTCCTCTTTAGTGCGTAAAATTAGCCAGGGCGTTTCTGGTTCTGTTTGCTGCACCATCGCTAAATTTTGGGCGTGAAATGCTGCTACAGTTTGATACTCTTGCTTCGGACGTTTTCCTAGTTCTATATTCACTGGAACATACATCCAATCTCCAAAGCAAGATTTTCCCGGCTTTTTAACCAGTAAATCTGGACGACTTAAGAGGGTATATCTTTCTAAATCCGGGTAAACATCTGAAGCTGAAGAAGATACTGGAAAATCTAGACGGGGGGACACTGAGAAATCTTCACTTTCTGTATCTGTAACTTCTTGGGTATCTATCAACTCGTATGAATGCAAGTGTATATCCGAGTACTGAGTTAACAGCACACCATGGTATATACACTCTACTCCCTCCTGCATTAACTCAATAGTCGCAGCTTGACCTGTGTACCAGTCACCTTGGGGATAACTGGGTCGGTAAGAATTCCACTGATCGAGGATGGTTTTTTGATACGCGATTTTGTCTCGCTGCAACTTGATCAGCAAATCGTTTGCACTATCTATTTCCCTGAAGTCACCGTGGATATCTAAATAAGGTCGGCGCTTACAGCGATGGTATTGCAGCAGTAGTTCAGCACTAATTAACATTTAATATATTATAATTTCCCAAGGTTGATAACCTTGGGATTTTGGGATTGAAGCCACTAGTTTTGGTTTTCCTACTCCTAGTGTGATACTCTTGTATTGTTAAACTTTGACAGACTATCAAAAAACGTGAATTTTCGTATAGTCTATCTTATCTTAAGATACTTTGAATCAGAGCGATCGCATGAAAATTGAGTAAAAGTGTAATAGTAAAAACAAAGAACGTTTATGTTGTAGGATTTCTAGCTATTTCAAATGGTTTGCTTATTTCCGCCGTGACGTACTAGGCTGATTGACTAGAGATTTCAACAAACCAGTTCTTAAGATGAGGTTGAAGAGGTGGGGATGTTCATTTTTTGGGTGGTAATGGTCTTTGTGTAGCAGGATTAGAACTATTTCCACCCCCTGAGTTATGTCGATTATTGTTGGGTCTAGAACCTCTATTATTGTTCTTGGGTTTTATGATTGGTGGTTCAGACTTTTTTGTTGGGGTATTTTCAGGTGATAAAGTTGAGGAGATTGGTAATTTACGATTATCTGTGATGTTCATTATCTGCAATGGAGTTGGCAAAACAGGACGCTCTTTATACTCGTTTTTAGGCTCAATTGTCATGTACCGAGTATCTTCTGGTTGTGGTGTAGAATCCCAACGCAGCAAGCAATAAAGCATTTCAATACGTGGTAAATCTTTTAGTCTTTTGAGTTCTCCTTCTTTTGGTTTATCCTCGTTGCTGATATTATCAATTACATATTTAATTACATATTTCTCAAAAGCCTCTATAAACTTCTTTTCCTGTTCATCGCTGGCTGGTTTTTCAGCTTCATTCCAGTGATTTCGATCAAATAATTTTTCGTAGCGTTTAGTGCGATCGCTCAAATACAACTCCGGCTCGATTTTAACTGCACCCATTCCTAAAGGTTTACCCATACCTAGAGAAAGGCGAAAATTATCATTATTAGCAATATTCAAAACCCAAAGTAAACTTCCCAACTCAACACTACTTAAATTTTCAAATCTTATAGTGAAATCAAAAGATATATCAGGCTTTAGAGGTTTAATATTAGTATACTGAAGAGGAGCTTTATCAATTTTAGCTTTATCACTTTCTTCAATCTGGCTGAGTGTAGTTTCTCCTTGATGCCAATAAAGTTTATGACCGCGAATCACAGTTTCGTTTGATTGGCTAGCGTAATGTTTTAAATCTCCTTCCTTGTCACTATTCTGAACTAGGTAATGTTGAAATGTTGTCGGCTTTGGACTAGCTAATATTTTCGGAGTGATGGATTTTGTTTCCTCGCCACTTAACCAAATATCTTCATCGGTAGTTTTGTGACATTTCGCGTCACTAAAAAATACTCGCCCTGCTTGTTCTTTCCCTTGTTTTTTATGACGAATAAAGCCAAAAATTGCTTCAGCGATATCTACATCTATGTGTTGAGTTTCTGAATTATATAAATTGTTTGGTATGAATTTTTTTATTGACTGCTGGTAAGGTAGACGAAACATCATAGTATGCCCGAAAAACACTAGTTTGCCATCCTCAATTAAGTAAAATACGGGGTGCATAGGTTTTAATACACCATCTTTACTCTCAAGTTTATCCTTTTGTTCGTTAGTAATTTGCTCTTTATACTCCTGAATCATGGAATAATTAAAATTATCAGGAATTGGTATTAGTGTTGCATCTTCATCAGGCAAACCAAATACACATTCCATTTTTTTCTTCCCTGGCATTCCTTCAGTTTTTACTAATACTCCAGCAGATTTATTTTTATTGTTTGCTGGAGTTGCTTTCGCATAATATAACTCGATATACCCTTCTCTACATGGATGCCAATCTAAAGGTTCAACACATACATGAACTTTGTGAGCGTGTTTAATATTGTGCCAGGAATGCTTTATTAATTTGGAAATATCATTGATTTTAATTCTGGCAAATGAAGCTCCTGAAACCAATTCTTTAGCAGGCTGAATTGCCCATCCAGAGCCTTGTTGAGTTGGAATCAAATAACCTGCTTGCATTAAAAATATATTTCGATGTTGAGAATCTTCATTGCTTTCTGGCTCTACTTTTTGAAGCAGGCGATCGCGATAAAATTCACCTAAAGACGTAGTGTCCGCAAAAGCTCGATAAATCAGTTGTCTATCTGCAACTTGGTCTATTTTACTATAACTCGCAATTTCTACTAAAGTGTGTATCATTCCTCTAATACTACTTCCAGGAATAGTTGGATGATAACTATCTGGATGACTATAAAATGAAGCAAGTATTTTTTGCCTTTCTTCTTCCCATTGCTTCTTTTCCTCTTTTGTTAGTTTCTCGTCTGCTTTCCCTTCATATTTAGCGAAATCAGATGGAGTCCAGCCACAGCGAATATAAAGTGGTGAAGAGGTAGTCAGAGTACATTCAATTTTGCCAGTATAACGCTGAGAATCATAAACATTGTGTGGTGGAAGTGGTAACTGTGCTGGTATGACTTGATCGGGTAATTCTACAAAATTATAAGGAGCTACAGCACAACGTTCTTTACGTACATTTGATATATGTTTTGGAGTCATTATTTTATTTCCTTGGCTGTAAGATTAACCAAACGACTAAGATAAATACGCGCTATACCAGCATCGTTATAATTAATATAATGATGTACTCTTAATCGAACTGGATTTTTGATAATTCCATCTTTTTCAAGCATAAGTTCAGTAAAGGGTACGGCGTGTTTTAAACCTTGCTTACCATCCCAAAGTAAAGTGAAACTTTCATCTTCGCTTTTTTCTCCATGCGTTCCCAAAAGTATTTGATACTCGGTAATATACTCATGTTGTTTCAGATGCTCATCTTTGATAAGACGAGCTTTTAAACCTTCATCTGTTTTCCAAAACATGATTTCTACTGTTTCGCAAAAAACTCGACATTGTTGTAAAGTCTCGTATCTAAAAGCTGGAAATTGCCACTTTGGAAATAGTTTTACAGGCTCATCTGATGTAATTAAATTACACTGCGAGTCAAAATTACCCCAAATTACACCATCTTCAGCATGAGCGAGGAGATATTTTAGCTTATGCTCTTGAACCTTTTCATTTAACCATTTACGTAGATGATAAGTATCTTGGATACCTTCAATATCATCAAGTTTTTCACAACATGGCTTACTCATGCGTTTCTACCTTTTTCAAAAGCTGAGATACAAGATTATTTAATTCTTTTTGTACTTCTTCTTGAGAATTATTCGGATTCAGTTTATCTTCAACATGCAACTGATTATTTTTCAATTGAATTTTCCAATGCTTAGGCTTATCCTCATGTTGCCAAATTATTGTTGCTTCTTTTCCCTGTAAACGTCCTCTACCAATGCTGCTAGTACCACCTACAGGTAAATCCCCAGTCCATAAATCTTTAAGTAACAGCAGTAGTAAACCTATTTCGCTGTCTTCAGGCTGGCGTAACTCTAGTTTTAGCTCTAAACTCGTTTTATCACTGCCAAAAATCGGCTGTTCGCTAAATAAAGCACCATGTAATGCACCACCTGTAAAACGGTCAATGGCGATACGATTTTGAACTAAATCATTATCTTTAGTAGCACCTTTGATAATACTTTCATCTACAATTAAGCGGCTAGCCTGTGCTTTTTTTGTCTGAATATTATTAGTTGATTCTAATTTTTGTTTTTTATCGTTTACAAAACCAAATATCTCATTAACGATTTGTTCTGTGAGAAGTTGTTTTTTACCTTGTGTTAAAGTGTTAATAATTCTTTCTGCACGGTGACGCAATGCTCCTGTTAAAGCTGTACCGGATAAAATTGGTTTCAGTTCCTCGTCGCGTCTAGATTTCAAATGAACAACATCAGGAGCTTTATCAGTTGAAGCTTGACCAGCAGGAGCTTTATCAGTTGAAGCTTGACCAGAACGAATTAGTAAGGGACTAGCGAGGATGAATGTAGCTTGGATGGTTAGGCGATCGCGTTTATCTTTTGTATCCAGTTGGGCTTGGAGTGCTGTTTCAATTGATTTACTTATATTGGGTGATTTTGTGTAGGATTGCGCCCAATCACGATCTAGAGTTAACCATTGGAGACGTTGATTGGGGTTGGTCATATCAAATTCCCAAACTTGCCATTCTTCTATATGACAGCGACCAAACCCCCGCCGCTTTTTCGTTCCGATACTAATTTCACCATTTTTTGAACCTTCAGTGGCTTGTAGCCCACGTAATGCTACAGCTAGTGCTTTTTTTAATATATTTTCATCAGTATTTTTATCGATAAGTAGCTCAAAACTAAGATTAAACTCAGTTCCGGCTTCTAGTAATTCCAAATCATATTTAGCTTTATTTGCTGCTGTACGAGTTAAACTATCAATTTTTACCCCATCACGTAATTCAGCTTGAATAGGAGCCTTACTTACAGCATCATTAATAATTAAAAGGCTTTGATTATCTTTTTCTCTAAGTTTTAATTTTTCCTTTTCTGATAAATCTTTCTCATTTTCATAGGCAAATAAATCTCCAAATAATTTGGTTGCTAGCTCATTACGCTTGTCTCTGATGTTGTAACCTCTATCATACTCGCGCAGGTAGTTTCTTAATGCTCCTGCGATAGATGAACCTGTTAACAAAGCGTGATTGCTAATGCTATCTCGTAACAATGCTAAATCAAGTGGACTATCCGCATCACCACTACCCAAACAAGTGGGAGTATCTAAAATTAATTTTCCACGCACAATTATCCGCTTAATAATATGGCGATTTGAAGTATGACGCACCTCAATCATTGTTTTTCTCCTTAATAGTCTTTTTGGTAATTCCCATAATTAAGCGGAGCGTGTATTCTAATGCTAAGTAATCATCAACAGTTTTTTGCACATCAGCAATTTTTATAGATGGCTGACCATGATCAACTAAATTTTTAGTTTGTGCTTCACTACGCCAAGCTACATCAATCCAATTCTTGGGAGATTGCAGCCATGCATGGATTTGCTCATCAAATCGTTCACTTGTAGTCAGGCGAGTACGTTCAAATTGACTGCGAGCATTAGAAGGTAAATTCTGTAGTAAGCTGCTTATAGGTTCTGCAATTTTTGCGATAGTTTGACGTTCAGGTTCTGCTTTGGTTTGTTCGACTTCAAGTTGAGATAGCACCTGTCTGCTAATAATCATCAATCGTGAAAGTTGGCTATTGGAAATTGCTTCTCTTTTAATTTCTGTACTAGCAACTTTTTTGAAAAGTAAAATATCAAGATTTTTTTTGAGAATCCTTGTAGTTATATCTTCTGCAATTTTTAACGAATCTTGACTGAGGGATTGCGATTTGCTGTCTGCTTGTTTATTTTCCGTTTTTAGTATTGGTAACTTGACTTGATACTCGGTTGTATCTTCATCTAACCAGTTAACTGTAACTCGTCCAAATCCTTCTATCCTACGTTCGCCAATTCCCTGTTCTTCCAACCGTTGTAATTCCTCTACATCCACATCAGCTTTTTGAAAAACAAACACACTTCCTGCTGCAAAAGCTGGTGTTTGCGGTAAAGGAAGTCCCCATTTGCGGTTAAATCCTCCAACAATTAGGCTACTAGCATAAATACCATTTTCTTGAAACTCAAGTTCTTTCTTTAACTTTAAATACTTTGAAATTTGTTGACGTAGCACTTCTGGCTCTGCTACACATTGTCCGCACTCATCTCGTACAATTGTGTCGCTAAGTAGCGTGATTATTAAATATTCTTTCTGTTTTAAGCGTGTGCTTAAATCAGTTTCAACTTCTAACCAATTAACATTATTTGGAATTAGCTCAATTTTTGTATGACCGTAGCCTGCACTTTGAGAACCACCAAACCAAATGTCTTTTAGTTCTAATAAAGACTCAATTATAGTTTTGTCTTTTTCTGAGTCACATAGTATCACTGCTTGAAAAGTTTGTCCTGCATCTATAGCATCATAGCTGAATACTGCACCATTGCTATCAGTACCTTTACCACGTTGGCGATCGCGTTGGTTATGAATGTTGATTCTTCGCTTCACTCGGGAAAGCAATACATCAGAATCACTTACAGTGCAAAACTTTTCTTCTAACAGCTTGGGAGATAAATCTTCATCTCGGTTATCAATGGGTATTTTGCTGAAATCATAGATATGTTTATCTTTATCTTCAGAAAATTCTTCTCCTTTATTTTTATACCAAGAAAGCGGTATGGGTAAAGTACGTTTTTTATCAATATCAACAGGATATGCATTTAAATAACGAGTCTTAGAAGCATCAAAAAATAACCTTTTGATATCAGGAAAACGCTGGCTATCTAAAATATCATCAGTGTGTTTGATGTTATTCTGTCTTAAATAGCGACCAATCAACGCCCCGCGAATCATGCTACCTAAAATATAGTCATGAGATACGTCGCTATTGGGGTCGCCTTGAAGTGATGTTGCAAGAATAGGTTGCTGCGTATGCAGTAAAAAAGTAATTGCTTTCATATCTCTTTCCCGAAGCGTTCAACATAACAAATTTTTTGGGTAATTTCACTGTTCTTCTGGATATCCCACAAAGTACACTGCACATGACCTCGACCGCGATTGCGTCCGCTTCCCATCCTTCGTAATGCAAGTGTACCTACTACTAAAAGTGCCAAAATGTCTTTATCTTCTTCGGACTCTTCGTTTAGTTTCCTTGCAAATAAAAGTTTTGACTCAAAGGGTAGTTCCCGTAAAATCACACGCGCTGACCGCAGACTTCGTTCAGCAGAAGTCCCATTTTCTGAGTCAATCGCAGTTTGACGACGGATGGTTGTAAGAGATTCCAAAATATCAGTATTGGTCAACTTTGGTTTATATTCAGCCTTTCTACGCTTTTTTTCTAATTCCTCATCTAATTGTGCTGCAATTGCGGTTCGTAAGTCACTTGGCAAACAGGCATCTCCAACATGCATAATTGCCTGAGTATCAAGGGTACTACCCGGTTTACCAAACAGTTCATCAGCTACTTTCCGCCAATGTTTACGCTGATTTTCATGTGGTATCACAGCAACTAAGTTATCGCACTCCTCACTTAGTAACCCTTTTAAAGTGCGTCCCCGTAAATAAGGAAATCCGTAGCGGTCATGTTCTACCTCTTGGTCAACTAACCCCGCAACCCCATCACCACGACCAAACGTTGTATCACTCAGCAGCTTTATTTTTAGGGTGTAGCTACTCATAGGTTGACTCTCCTAAAGGAATGTAAAACTCCATTGCTTCAATTGCGTCAAAGTAACCGCAGACTCCATTCCACCAACCTTCTTCTCCCAACTTGTTATTGGCTTTCGGAAATTGAGGTAAGCTTTCAAGACGGTACACCTGTCGAAACTGCTTTGTAGCTTCATGTCCCTGACGCAGCACATCACGTAATGCCATAACTTTGTTACGTCTATCTTTCCAGTCTTCGTGTGTATTAAACTCATGAACAACTTTGGCAAAACCAGTCCAAGTACGCCACTCGTTTTCGTAGAAACCTGAACGCATCGGTCGCATTGCTAAAGAAGCAACTTCCTGACGTTCAGGAATTTGCACTTCATACTCGCGTTGCCGAATTTCATTAATTGACCCAATTAAACCACTGGCTGCAATATGCCAATCTAGTGCAGAAAACAAAGGTTTTTCATAATCATTTGTCTGTTCTTTAATCCACTTTTTAGCTTTACCGCACAGTGATTCACTCAATGCATAAGCCTTAGCAAAAGGATAGTGGGTTTTAACAATTGCAATACCTGCACAAGCAGTTGCTTTCTTTTTTATGTCAGGTAAATCAGCAGTAAATTCCTCAAATTTATTCAAAAACTTCGCAGCAAGAGACAATCCCAAACGCCCATCACATACAAAAGTGATATCATCACCACCATATACTATAGGGCGAAAAGGTAAATAAGTTTTTCCACCTCTTTTTTGAAGAGTTACCTTATTTCTAACTTCCCTTGATTTATCGACATACTTAATAACTGCTTGATTATCCTCAATAGTAATTGAGTTAATCACAATTTCAGCAACAGCGCGTAAAGCCTTACTGACAGAACTATCAACTGCTCTAGAAAACTTCCGCATCTTTACAATACAATCTTCATTGTCACATGCAGTTTTAAGATATTCTTTAAAGCGATTTCCCAGCCTATTACCATCAGCATGAACGATAGCTATATAACTGCTTTCACCCCCTGAACGTCCCAAATCATCAACATCGTATGGAATTTCGTATTTACCAAAATCCAAGTTTATGAAAATAGAATTTTTAAGTTTTTGATTAGCAGGTTCATTATACTTACTGTCAACTGTTTTTAGTTTCGCTACTATCTCTCTAGAAACCAAATAACTGTCATTCTCTGGAATGCCATAGCATTTGCTCGTATCTACTGCCACTAATCCTGTTGAATTACAGTTAGCTGTTACACCCATACCCAATATAGGCATTGATGGTCTTGGCTTTCGTTTTTCATTGTCCAGTTTTTCCTGAATTAATTTTTTATCAATAACTTCCTGGAGTGAGTCTGTATCCCAATCAAATAATTCGTGAGCAATGACAAGATTTAACCCTGGTGCTTCATGTAGTATTTTCCTGGTTAATTTCTTAGTAAATTCTTTGGCGTATTCTTCAGTTCTAAATAGCAAGATTGTAAGCTGCTACGCAGCTAAATTGAATAAATTGCGTTACCTTTATTTTTAATCTTACGATCCCAGTGAATAATAAGTCCTCCTTGGTTAAGAAGTTGATTTAATAATTCTTCTAACTGGTCTACAGATTCAAATAACCTATGAGCTATATATTCTTTAGCTGAGTGCCAAACTAATTCAATTAAATTATAATCTGGGCTATATGGTGGTAAGAATTCCAAAATAATATTTGGCATTTCCTTTTCAATTTTTTCTAAAATATCTTTTCTTTTATGAAAGCTAGCATTATCTAAAATAATCACTATTTTAGCTGCACTCTCATTGAATAATTCAATTTCATTTCCTTGCTCTACCCATTCTTGCAAAATAAATTTATACAATCATAGTAAGCTGTTCATAAAAGACATCCGCATCTCCTTTTTTGATGACAAAATTTATTCTTTTTTTATCGTGATAACGTAAGCCTCCCATGATATTCACTCTTCCTCTTCTTCTTTGTCCCGTTACTTTCTTTCTGTAGCCTTTTCTTCCCCATGTTTTTCTTCTGATCACCCTCAAACTAAATCCGCTTTCATCCCAAAACCATATCTGTAAACGATTTGGTTCTGTTTTAGTTATTCTTAAATATTCTGATAATTTTTCTTTAAATAATTTTCGCTTTTCCGGATTTTGCTTGTCCTCCAGGCTATATTTTGCCCAAAGGTAAACGTACTTTTTTCTTCCCAATATTCTCCTTACTTGAGAGCCGCTTAACTTGATTCCTGTTACCTTTTCGAGATATGTTGCTAATCGGGCAGATGTCCATCGACCAAAATCATACCCATATTCTGCCGGTTCTTTATCAACTATTTCTAATAATAAATCCTCGTATTCTTTAGTTGCTTTATGAAAATTGCCTTCTCTTCTCCCATCTAAAAGACTGTCTAAGTTATCTGGTTCTCCATGAACTGCCCAGTATGCTACCGTTCCGTATGCAATATTTAAAAAATCACTAATCTCTTGATATGTTTTTCCATCATTCATCAATAATAAAATTAAAATTTTTTCTCTTACATAAGAGTTATCATGTTCTTTGAGTGCTTTTAGTAGTCGTTCTCTCTGGTCTTGAGAAAGATGATTTTTTGCTGGCATACCTGGCTGGCGATCGCATCCGTTACTGATTAAAGTATTATACAATCAAGCTGCGTAGCAGCTTACCAAGTAGATTACCGAGTTACAGACTACTACGTCGTTAGATGGTTGCGAGCTTTGGGTTCCAATGTGGAAGTCCTACTACCTTGGAACTTGCGGCAAGAAATGGCTCTGGAAATCCAAAATATTTGGAACTTGTATAAAATATTTTTTTCTTATACATCTTAATTGTCCCTGCTGCTGCTAATGATGATTGCGCTTGCACGTCCCCGCCTCTTTCCCCACTGTCCTAGCAGTGGGAGCAATGGATGACCAAGGTAAACCTATCGACTTTAGCAACTGGGGATATAACAACCAAGGCATTCTTGCACCAGGGGAAAACATCTTAGGGGCAAAACTAGGAGGCGGTACACAACATCTCAGTGGTACTAGCTTTGCTAACCCATACTTAGAAAAGGGCATCTCTAATTAAAGATGCCCATTTTACAGGATAACACCCTTCGCGGGTGTACCTACACCTTCCCAACAATCAGCAACAGTGACTAATGTGTGATTAGCCACACTCACAGTCACAGACGCGATACTAGTAATTTTATTAACTTTATATTTAAATGCCGCCTGTGTATATACTTAAATTGTTTTCTTGTTAATGCTCAGATAGATAATTCTGACAATAGCTTTTTCACTATACTAAGTATGCTTTGTGATGAATTTATCATGATGACTATAGCGATAAACTACACCAGAAATGCCAGCAAGAATTAACCACGAAAGAGTATTGAGTCGCAAATCAAAGAGCGTGACGTCTGCTGTATTAAATAATACCCATACTCCAAATACAACTTGATAACTAAAAAATATTAATTTATCTTCGGCTTTGAGAGCTTTTGAATTTAATAACAGTTGCATACCTGCAATGAATATCCAGCCTAGTAAAGCGCAAAATAACAAAGTTGCGGGTAAGCCGGTTTCAGCAGAAAGCATCAAAAAAAAGTTGTGGGGATGACCTAACCAAATATGCATTTTTGCTTTGTAAAGCTGCGTAAAGTTGCGTAAACCCCAACCAGTCCAAGGACGTTCCTGAGTTAAGGACCAAGCAAATTCCCACTGAGTTTTGCGGAGGAGGGCGATTGGTCTATCGGGATACATTTGGTCATTTAACCGCGCCCAAAAGTAAGCAGGTACTAATTTACGAAACAATTGAGCAATGGGTAGAGGAGCAAAAGCAGCTAGAATTATACTAGTGGACATAGCAGTGACACCAGCGACCAAAAAGTGCCAACCTTTATAAAGTGCATAAATTAAACAAGCAAAAACAGCGATCGCCCATGCATTACGCGAATTGGTTAAAATTAACCCCACAAAATCAATAATTACTATGAAAGTCAGCAAAACAACTGACACACTCGGAGAAGGGAGACGCAGAGATACGGGAATACGAAAATCCAGAAAATCATTGACTTTTGACTTTTCATATGCATCTAGGCACAAACCCAACCCAAGCACAAACACGATCACCAGATAACCTGCCAAAGTGTTAGCGTACATAAAACTAGAAGCCATACGACCGGGTGGATTTCCTCCGGATGCGATCGCCCAACCAAAAATACTTTTCCAAGGTGGGGGTGTAGTCCAACCCCAAAACAATTGTCCTAAACCAATGATGACTACTGGTACAGAAGTGATTACCAAAATCCAAGATAGTTGACGCAGTTGTTGTGGTGTTTGGATTAAGATACTAAAGGCAGCAAAAAATAAAATAAATGGTAAGAAATTCCATAGACCGAGAATAGCCTCCTTTTGCTCAAAAGCAAAGATAGTACTAATGACGAGCAATATACTTAAAACCGCAAATCCTAAATTTTGGGGTTGACGAATAATTCTGCGGTATTTTATTAACCATGTTCCTAACAACGCCATACCTAGAAGCACACTCCCCAATAATGGAATTAATGGGAAAACTAGCAATCCAAACTGGGCGCAATGCCACGAAAATTGCAGTTTAGAGTCAGGATGGCTTAAAAATGGTAATTTATATTTAGTCATTTGTTCTTTGTCATTAGTCATTAGTCATCTGTTATTTGTCACTTGTCTGTGGTTTATTGTTAGTTGTTTCTTATATTCCACTAATAAATCGACCTCTTGCAAAAATAATAAACAACCACTCCCCAAGCTTCCACGCAACGAGAGGACTGAGGGGGGTTAATTCGACTTTTTCAAGAGGTCTAATAACTAATGACCAATGACTATTTCGTCAGGCTAATTCCCAACATTCCATACGAGTGAGCCGAATTTGAGCTAAAGCAAAGATAGTTGGAATAATTCGACCATAGTTAACAGCGATCGTTCTCCATCCCAAATCTGCAAAAAACCAAGCCCACATCATCGGCCCTACAAATGCAAACACACTCCTGACAGTACCATAACGAGCTGCATTTACAGCCATACCTCGCTTTGCCATCTGCAATGTTACATAGTTTTGAAACTGTACTGTAGCAACAGCCCCACCTTCAAGCGTGGCTTGTTTGGTGACTTGATAGGTAGCAAAATGCATTGCAAATTGACGAGCAATTTGCTTGAGTAATAGTGGCTGGATCACAGAGGTGACAGCCAAAGCGCTACCTCCTTTGAAAAGTAAACCCAAAGGATCACGCTGCAAAGAAAGTGGTAGCGGTTCATTCAGTTGTGATTTTGCCAACTGGTGCTGAACTTTTGCAGTCAACTTTTGTTTATCTTTCTCCGGCAATTTTTTCCACACTCGCCCTAGTAGATGTAAAAACACTTCTGCTTCTAAATCTATAGTTGATAAATCATCAGAATAAGGTATTTTTAAATACTTACAGACCTGTATCAGTGCTTGCCGATATGTTATTTGGTTTGTACGTCCTCGCAATACAGTCACACCATCGGCTGCTAAAAAGCGAAAGCGTTCCTCCAGTGCATCTAGCCAAGCTTCACGACCCTGGCTTTGTATTTCTATCGGTTCAGGTGTCTGAATATAATCTAGGGGATTGAACTTACGGCTAAACATAATTGCCGTTAAGTCTTGCAATTCATCTTCAGTAGCAAGTTCCAGTACCGCCCTCAGTTCATCCAATTTCCCAGCCTCCCTTCCATGCAGCTTTATCCTGTACCTTATTCTACTATTAGCCTTCGGCAGTCATTTGTTTGTTATTAGGCAATATCGTACTTAAAAATAGCTGGAACAACGCATACAAGCTGATTTGTAGTATGTTTTTACTTACTCTGAAGCTAAAAATCTAGGTAAGAATGGAATTAGTCAATAATATCGTCATCCAAAAACTGAATTGTGAAATATGAGCAATACTAGCAACTTCCGTGATGCCATCCGTGAGGCTAAAACCCACGCCCTAGTGGGACCAAATGTCATAGCCAATGCCCTACCTTATCTGGGAGGCGGACTGATCCTAACAGCATTGGGAACCTATGGCGGTTTGGGAGTTATCCGTACTAACCCCGGACTGTTCTTTCCCACTTTCATTGGCGCAGTGATTGTGGAATTAATTTTGTTCTTTGTTGCCCAAAATGTTGCTGAAAACGGCAAAAATAGCGTTGCACTGCCTTTGTTGGCAGCCTATAGCCTGTTGTCTGGATATACTCTGAGTGGCTTGGTATTTGTGGCCCTAAGAACAGAGGGTGTGGGTATTCAAGGAATTGGTATAGCAGCCCTTGGTTGTGGGATCACCTTCATCGCCGCTCGTCAGATCGGTTCTAATCTTTCTGAAACTGACGGTATGGCTCTGACAAAAACCATCAACCTGGGCATTATTGCCTTGTGCGTGGTTGTAGGCTTGCAATTTGTCTTTGCTTTGTTCGGTGTCTATACTCCAGGGTGGTTAGAAATTGGCATTTCTGCTTTGGGAGTATTTCTGTTTGCTGGAGCATCTGTAGTCGATTTTTACATCCTGCCACGCACCTACCGCAATGACCAATACCTACCTGCGGCTTTGTCGATGTACTTAACTTACATCAACCTTTTCATCTTTATTTTGAGGCTGTTGATAGCCCTAAATGGTCGTGACTAAGCATATCTAGTAGAAAACCAATTTTTTAAACTTTATGCCGTGGTTATCCTTGTGACAACCACGGTTTTTTGTAATTTACAATTGATGATGATTCGCAGCTATAAAACAGTAGAAATTATGCTAATTAAACTGCTGAGTTGGTTAGCTAAAAAGTTTGGTCGTGCCGTAGAAACTGGGCAATTAATTGATTTACGTCTAACTCATCAGGACATTGCAGAAATATTAAATTCAACTCGCGTGACGATTACGAGAGTTCTCACTAATTTAGAAGAAAGAGGATTAATTCACCGTCTACCTTTGCATCGAATTGTCCTGAAAGAAGAACAGATATGGCACTATGAAATATAGGAATATGATTGAGATTTTGGCGATAATTGAATGTCCTCATTTTCTTTATTTAATAATGACTTTTATTGATATAGGAGTCCGATTTGATTTATGAAAAAATCTAAGTATCTGTACTGGCGTGGCAAGACTAAAATGATGCAATAAATCTCTTCTTCCTTCTCTGCGTTCTCTGCGCCTCTGCGGTTTATTAATGCACTATTTTAAGGCTGTCGCGCCACTACGTGTATTTCAGAAATCAAATATGAGTCCTATATCCCCGACTTATTCAAAAAGTCAGGGATTTAACCGGTAATTCCGAGCAGAGTAAAAGAACGGGAGATTAATCGAGAAATTAGAGGTTGTCGATGGTAATTCTGAGGAACTCGAATCCGAATGTGGACTGGAGGTATTTTTGCGGTTCTAGATATAAAGGTAGTCATACAAAATACCCTAGAAAATATAAATGCTAATAACAGGAGCGTAAAGCGTTGCATCTTTACGTTGATTGATTGTTAGTTATTGATTTTTTAAACAACCAACAACTAACAAACAACTATTTACCAATTACCTATGTTTTTGTCTTCCCAAATTTCCAGTTCTAATTCTTGAAGATAATTTAACCCACTATCAATTTGCTCAGGTTTTCCTTGTAACTCTAGGTCAAACCAACCATCACCAATGGCATTAGCTCCGAGAATAGCAGCAGAGATATTCACTGTGAGACCGCAGTCAGAAACTAAGCGAGATATAACAGGTTCCTGACGGTAATTTCTGGGAATTCTGACGCGAATTCGTTTGTTGGTAAGGGTATTGTGAGAAGCCATATTGAATTCTCCTATTACACTTCTGATTAATCAATCATTGATCATTGATTATTAGTCATTAGTTTCTCTTTCTAACAAATGACAAATGACAAATAACAAATGACTAATGACCCTTTGTTGATTTGATTCCTGTTTTCCGTTCTAAAATCCCCTTCAACACCAAAGTTACGACTGCAAGCAGCGCTAGGATTACAGCAGCTGAATAGGCTGCTTCTGTTTCATACTGTTTGTAAGCATCCTCTACAAATAGAGGTAAACTTTGGGTTTTACCAGCGATGTTTCCAGAGACTACCGAAACTGCACCGAATTCACCCATTGCTCTGGCGTTGGTCAAAATTAAGCCGTAAAGCAAACCCCAACGGATATTTGGTAATGTCACACGCCAAAATGTTTGCCAGCTGTTTGCACCTAAAGTTTGCGCTGCTTCTTCTTGGTCGCTACCTAACTCCTCTAGCACCGGAATGACTTCACGCGCCACAAAAGGCATACTGACAAAAGCTGTAGCCAACAACATCCCAGGAAAAGCAAAAATAATTTTGATTCCATGTTCTTGCAACCAGCCCCCAAACCACCCATTTCTTCCGTAGAGTAGCACAAGCATTAAACCAGCAACTACGGGCGAAATTGAAAAGGGTAGGTCTATGATACTCAAAATTAAAGTGCGACCAGGAAATTTGTGACGAGCGATCGCCCAAGCTGCACACAAACCAAATATAGTATTTACTGGTACGGCGATTAAAGCCAATAATACTGTCAACTTGGCTGCATTCAAAAAATTTGGTTCTGTCAGATTAGAAAGAAATGGCCCAGCTCCATTTTTGAATGCTTGGTAAAAAACGTTGACAGCAGGAATATATAGCATCAAGGCTAAATATCCCAACGCCACCCCAATTAGTATGACAGGAACAAAATTCTTTGTTTTGGTTGGTTTTTCTCTGTTGGGGTTAGCTTCTGTTGTATGAAAATGGGGTTGTGGAAAAGAGGCTTCTTCATTTTGTGTCATATCTTCTTGCCCAACTTTGTAAGAAATTAATTGCTAGCAATATCAGCAAGGAAATCACTAGTAGTACCATCCCAATTACCGTTGCACCGGAATAGTCATACTGTTCTAAACGTTGGAATATTAATACAGGTGCAATCAAATCTTTAAAGGGAGTGTTGGAAGATATGATCACCGTCGAGCCGTATTCACCAACAGCACGGGAGAAACCCAAGGCTACACCTGTCAAAATTGTGGGAAATAAGGGTGGTAATATCACTTTCCAGAAAGTCTGCCATTGGGATGCACCCAAAGACCAAGCAGCTTCTTCGATTTCTTTCTCCATTTCCTGAAGCACAGGTTGCACTGTCCGTACTATAAAAGGTAGAGAGATAAAAATCATTGCCACTGCTACACCCAAACTAGTAAAAGAAATCTTGATACCGAAGGGGACAAACAGCGAACCAATCCAGCCATTATCGCTGTAGACCGTAGCTAGTGTTAAACCTGCTACTGCTGTTGGTAATGCAAATGGTAAATCTACGGTGGCATCAATGAATCTTTTGCCTGGAAAATCATAACGAACTAAGACCCAAGCAATTAAAGTACCAAAAACACCATTGAGCAAAGCTGTCACCAGTGCCGTCAAAAAAGTTACATTATACGCTGACAAGGCAATGGGACTAGTAGCAATTTGCCAAAACTCAGACGGAGATTTAGTCGCCGCTTTCAAAAACATGGCAGCGATCGGGACAATTAACATCACTGTTAAGTATCCCAAGGTGATTCGCCATGTCCAAGGAAGATGGAAAAATTGACCCAAAAATTTCTTCCATTCAGGAGTCTTACTTCTAGCTTTTTGTTGAGGTGGTGATGAAGGAGAGGATACGGTCATGGGGAATTAGATGTGGTTCAGCTTATCAATTCAAAATTCAAAATTAAGAACTTGTTGCCCAGCTCAATGACAAATGACAAATGACTAACGCTTGATTTTGGATTGAATTTGGTCAAAAACTGCCCCATCTTCAAAAAATTTCTTTTGCACTTCAGCCCATCCGCCGTAGTCTTGAACACTTCCCAGATTATTTACTTTTGTATATTTATCAGCAAGTGCCTTGAGTTCTTTGTTTTGGGCTACTGCTTCATCTAGAGGTCGGAATCCCAATTTCGCAAATTCCTTTTGTGCTTCTGGAGTGAAGAGGTATTTAACAAAACCTTCTGCTACTTCACGAGAACCGTGCTTATTAACGTTTTGATCCACTACTGCAATTGGGTTGTCGATGGAAATATTCACATCTGGGACAACATAATCAACTTTTTCGCCCTTTTGTTGTGCCAGAATCACTTCGTTTTCATAGTTAATTAAGGCATCTCCTTGACCCTGCTTGACGAAAGCATCAGTAGCTTCACGGGCATCTTTAGTTAAAATAGGTACGTTTGTGTAGACATTGCTCACAAAATCGAGGGCTTTCTCTTCTCCTCCACCTGTTTTAATGGCTGAGTTCCACAGCGCGAGAAAATTCCAACGGGCAATACCCGATGTTTTAGGATCAGCCGTAATGACTTTAATATCGCCTTTCTCCAAATCTGCCCAAGTTTTGATATTTTTTGGATTACCTGGACGAGTGATGAGAGCAGCAACAGTCTTAGAGACGATCGCATTGTTTGGGGCTTCTTTTTCCCATCCAGGTTCAATAAGTCCAGCCTTCTCAATTTTTTGAGTGTCTAAAGCCAGCGCCAAGTGAACTACATCTGCTTCCAAACCATCTATAACTGCACGAGTTTGAGAACCAGAACCGCCATAGCTTTGCTTAATGCTAACGTTTTGGTTATGCTCTTGTTTCCATTTTTCTACAAACTTAGGGATAATAGCATCGTGAGCAGCTTTGGTAACGGCAAAGGAAACGAGAGTTACTTCGACATCTTGCTTGTTGTTTGCTGCTGAAACAGGACTAGCTGTTGTGGAGTTACCAGCAGTATTGTTGTCAGAACAGGATGCGATCGCCACACTTAGACTCACCCCAACCAAAGCAAGTGATAGAAAACTTTTAATTGAGTTAACTCTCACCCCACTAGTGATTTTTAATAAAGTTTGTCTTGATTTTGTAATAACGCGCTGCCACAAACTCATTCGATTTACCCCGTTTACATAAAATCTACTATTACTCGGTCGGCTTGTAGTAATTTTGGCTATTTGTGAGTTATATTACATGTGTGCTGCTCAAAAATCAAGAGATTAAGTACGCATTATTGATAAGGAAGGGGATTGGGGATTGGGGGTTCACAACTGTAAGTTCATTTCTGGACAAAACGAGAAACTTCTGGTTTGAAACTGGAATCTTCAGCTTCAAAACGAGGTCTCGACCTACTTACTGAATAACATCTAGTAAACTCTGCAACAGCAAATAAACAGAAGTCGCCCCTGGATCTTGATGTCCTATACTTCGTTCTCCCAAATAACTGGCGCGACCTTTTTTAGCCTGCATTGGTTTTGTATCTTGCATTCCCTTCTCTGCTGCTGCTACAGCTTGTTGCATTGCTGACAATGTATCTTCACCTTGTGTCACAGATTGCTCAAAAGCTGCTACAGCTGGCGAAAAAGCATCTACCATCGTTTTATCGCCTAGTTGTGCTTTTCCCCTGCTAATGACGCCATCTAATCCCGCTTGCAGCATAGCCAGCATATCTTGCTCGCTAAGTTCTTGTTTGCCAGCTACTACCGTACTTGCTCGTAAAAATAATGTGCCATAAAGCGGCCCACTTGCACCACCAACTGTGGAGATTAGGGTCATACTCACCGTTTTCAAAATACTCCCGATGTCTTGATCTGCAATAGTTGACAACTGAGTAATTACCTTTTTAAAGCCCCTTTCCATATTGATACCATGATCAGCATCACCTATGGCTGCATCTAACTCTGTTAAATAGCCTTTGTTTGCTTCGATTATATTTGCAAATCTTTGCAACCACTGTAAAATCTGATCTTTTGTCACCATCTCCATACCTCCTGTTGAACGCAGATATATAGAAAAATATCCGAGTTTTTACGGTTTCGGCAATTAATATAATGTAAAAGGAAGTAGTAAAGTCTCTAAGAGAACATCAGCTTGTGTTTTTTGCCAAAGCCTCTATCTGCAAACAAATACCCTGCTTAGTTTTTGTTGCTGTGATCACTTCTACTTGTGCTGACTATACCAAAAATGCTGAGATTCAAATCGCGCAAGCTAGCCCAAGTGTGCCAGAAAATATTGTTTTTCCCAAAAACGTAGGTGTGATAGATGTTACTTCATCAGAATATGGAGCTATACCCAATGATGGAAAGGATGATACACAGGCTATTCAAAAAGCGCTCAGTCAATTTCCTGGTCAAGGACGAATTATCTACTTACCAAACGGTGTTTATGATATTTCTAATAGTCTACATTGGCCAACTGGGGAACGTAACCGTTCCGATTATAAATATACTACACTACAAGGTCAAAATCGCGATCGCGTGATTATTCGTCTTCAAGATCAATCTCCTTTATTCCAGGACGCCAATAAACCTCGACCAGTAATTTCCACAGGATTCGCTCCAGATTTAGATCCCAATTCAGAAGATTTTAAAGCAAGTTTGGTGGCTCAACGTTTTGGCAATTCTGTGAGAAATCTGACTATTAAAGTTGGAAAAAATAATCCAGGTGCAGAAGGATTGAATTTTGTTGCGAATAATCAAGGAGCAGTCAGAAGCGTCAAGATTATCTCTGAAGATAAAAAAGGAACAACTGGTTTAGCTTTAACTCATGGTGAAATTGGCCCTCTTTTGATTGAGGGTGTAGAAATTGTTGGATTTGATTATGGTGTTCGTACCAACAACGGCATCAATAGCATTACCATGCAAAATATTACAGTCCGCGAGCAAAATTTTGCAGGTATTTTGAACAATGGACAATCAATGAGTCTGGAGGGCTTCAACAGTATTAATTCTGTATCAGCAATTATCAATGGTCTTGATCCTAATTCAGGTCTTGATCTTGGTAGTACATTAACTCTAGTAAATGCTAAATTGGTTGGCCGCGATCGCGCTCAAAAACTACCAGCCATTTCTTCAGTTGGGTTTATTTATGCCAGAAATGTAACTTCTTCTGGCTATAAGGAAATTCTCTTAAATAAGACAAAACAAGGAAGTAATATAGTTAAAGGTTCCAATTTTGAGGAATATACATCCCACTCAATCATTTCACAATTTCCTTCACCATCAAAGTCACTGCAACTTCCTATTAAAAAGTTTCCCAAGTTGCAATATGATGATCCTAAAAAGTGGGTGAGTATTGAGAAATTTGGTGCAATTGCTAACGATAATAAAGATGATACGGCTGCTTTTCAAAAGGCTATTGATTCTGGTGCCACAACAGTAGTAGTACCTGGTGGGAAAGGAACATTTATAATTGACGGTTCTCTGCGATTACGAGGTAAAGTAGAAAGATTTATTAGTACAGGAGGAGCGCTGAATGGCAAAGGAGAAATAGTTGCAGATAATGGTAGTAAACCAACATTGATTGTTGAAAACTTTTTTGTTGAATTTGGTTCTAATTTGAGATGGAGAAATATTGCTAAGAGAACTGTTGTTTATCGCAGTATTAGTCACTTGAATTTGGAAAGTAATAGTGCTGGAGACTTATTTCTTGATGATGTTGTTGTGGTACATCAACTCAGATTTCTCAACCGCGCTCAACATATCTGGACACGTCAGCTAAATGCTGAAGATGCTTCAGAAAATAATGTAGTTAATAATGGTGCAAAGCTGTGGATTCTCGGCTTTAAAACTGAACAAGGTAAGGTGAAAATTGAAACAAGTAACGGAGGTTTCACTGAACTTTTGGGTGGGCTAGTTTATGCTGCTGGTGGTCAAGATCCAAAAGATCCTCTCTTCCGTATAATCAATGCTTCTGCTGCTTTCGTTGGTGTTGCTGATACTTATTTTGATAATGATACCTACCAAATATGGGTGGAGGAAACACGGGGAAAGCAGACTAAAAAGCTTACCAGAGATAAAGTTCTTGACAGAATGGGTGGTAACGGACGAGTTTTGCTGTTGTATACGGGTTTTGAAAAGCGATCGCGTCAATAAAATCTGAGTTAAATTCCCCACCGCAAGCTTGGGGTTTTCACAGGTGCATCCCATAAGCGAATCATCTCGTCATCTAGCTTAAGTAGAGTAATCGAGCAACCTTGCATATCTAAGGAAGTAATATAAGCACCAATTAAGTTTCGCACTATTTGTAGTCCATGGTTTTGACAAATTTCTGCAAGTTTGCGGTAGATGATATACAACTCAGAAATCGGCGTCCCACCCATACTATTAACAAAAGCTAACAGGCGATCGCCTTTGGCAAAATTTGCATTTACCAGTTCCACTTCTTGCCATTCGCCTGTTTTTTCGTCCCATTCTCGTAGTGTCCGAGTATAGGATGCATCCTCAATAATTGATAGCGCTAACATCTGGGCAACTTCATTTGCTGATTTTATACTCATGCATTCTCTTCCGGGTTCACCGTGAATCCCGATACCTATCTCCATTTCTTCGTTCCCAAGTGTAAACGTTGGTGTACCTTTAGCTGGCACTGTACAGGAAGTCAGTGCCATACCCATACTTCGTCCATGCAAATTCACGCGCCTACACAAAGAAGCTAGTTGTCGTAAATTATATCCCTCTTGGGCTGCTGCACCACAGATTTTTTCTGCGAGTACTGTGGTTCCAACACCCCGCCGTCCTTGGGTATAAAGACTATCTTTGACAGCAACATCATCATCAATTAAGATATTCAGCACCTGGATACCTTCACTTCGAGCTAACTCTGTTGCCATTTCAAAATTCATCACATCGCCGGAGTAGTTCTTAACAATGTATAAAATTCCTGCCTCACCATCTACAGCCTTTGTTGCTGCGAGCATTTGATCAGGTGTTGGTGAAGTAAAAACCTCACCAGGACAAGCAGCATCGAGCATTCCCATCCCCACAAAACCAGCGTGCATCGGTTCGTGTCCACTACCACCTCCAGATATAATTGCTACTTTCCCTTTGATAGGTGCATCAGTTCGATAGACAAAATAAGGATCAAAATTGACTTGAATCAGATCCGAGTGAGCGATCGCCATACCTTCTAAACTTTCGCGCACAAAATCAGAGGGATTGTTGATTAGTTTTTTCATATTTTGCTGACTGAGAATTGAGGTCAAATATCTTTATTATCTAAGAGTTTAAAATTTTTCCTTAAATATTTTCAGTAGACCCAAAACTTCTGCGATCGTTAAAAAACGGTAGCTTAAGATACAGTTTTTTGGGGTAGTATACAAAACCTGAGATTTTAGCTCAATGATAAGATTAATTTATGAGTCATGGGTTACATAGATAGTTGCATCCTTACGGGTGTCTATTGTACGCTTAATAGCAGTCTAATAACTTATTGTATAACCATGAAAAACACAAAGAAACGGGTGCTAGTCATAACCGTAAGCCTACTGGTATGGATGATGACACTAGTAGCAATGCCATCGGTAGTCCATGCAGAAACAGAAACTTCAGGAAATTGTCAGATAGAAGCATTCGTTGGATTGCAAAGAGGAGAAAGTTGCCTGCTCCCGAATGGAGCAGGCAGGCGGGCGGTGACTCTAGACAATTTACAGGCTTTGCCGGGGGTCATCACGATGAGTCGCGTGGGAACGGATGCCAACGGAAATTGCACAGGGAATGCAGTAGGTGCAACAAGAGTCTTCAACATCGGTCCGAGAAGCGATGAGAACTTTACATGCTCCCCGGACACAGGAACTTTTAAGATAGCGAATACAGGGGGTACACGGGATGCGGCCACAATCGATGTATATGTCGGCGCACCATTCAAAGGGTGAACTCCGAAGAACGAGGAAATCAGAGGAAAAAGTAGAATACAAAAAACTAGAACCTTATGCATTAAAAATGCATAACAGCTTAGTAGCTGTCGTAACAATACGCTTTTTCTGAAGATTTAAACTGTCAAAATCTTATTTGATAATGATAATCAAATAAGATTTTGAGTATTTTAGCTGATTTACAAAAAAACCACAACGCGGATTTTTTCTTATTCCCTATTCCCTGTTCCTCCTTTTTGTAAAAGCAAAAAGAGGAATTTTTATATTTAAATTTATGAAGCTAAATACGAAATAGAATTTTTATAGTGCGGGCATCTTGCCCGCTAATAAACTTATCCTATTCTTCACTCGTAGATGTTGATTGATTTGTACTACCATGCAACTTAATAAAACTATCAAATGCATACCATGCCAACACATACCAGGGAATAATTTCTAATTGCAAACCTTTGGCGAGTAATTGGCGAATGGAAAGGCTAGCAAGTCCTATAGGCATAATAATTCGCAAATCAATTAAACCCTTGGTTGCATCATGGACTCGCTTGTTCAAATCAACTATTGAATCTGATACTCCTGCTGCTGCTTCAGATTTTCCACCTGTAATATCAGCAAAAATAATCCCTAAATCATATAGAGTTGCGAGAACGTTTTTAAAACTTTCATCATCGTGATTGTGCTGGATGGTAATACTCCCTTGATGAACATTCATCCGCACATCATTGATACTAGGATTTGCCTCCAAGGTTTTGGCGAGACGTTGCATTTCTTCCTTTTGACGATGGGAATGAGCAACTCGCAAACGTAACCTACCTGGAGTATTACTAACAATTTTTGTCAGTATTGGTTTAGGCCGTCTTTTAATGATTTTTTCCGACATTGTTATTGGCATCTGAGTAAGACTGCCATCACCATTTTTGAACACGTAACCACTCTCCTTGAGTAATTACAAATTTTATTCCAATTCAGGGGGTATTACTAAGACTTTAAACCCGTAGATCCATAACACAAGTCGTATTCAAACGACTCAATAACAGGACTTACGCAAGTGTCACAAAAATCTCAATTTTTTGTTTGTAGTGAGGACTTTAGTCCTCAAAATAAGGATTAAAGTCCTTACTACCAACGTAAGTCCTACCAAAATCCAAAATAGTTAAAGGGCTAAAGTGAAAAACTTTCCTTTTCCCTTCGCCCTTTAACTTTTACCTCACAATTGTGTTATGCACCATTGTCTATATTATCAGCAGCTTCAACAGCTGGCAGTTGCTTAGATTCAGCAAGTTCTGCTCTGGCTTCAGCTACCATGTCTTCCCAGTTTTCGCCTAATTCTGCAAAAACTCCTTTGCTCTTTTCGTAAAGAACAAGTCCACCTTTGATCAAAGATTTAGCAATTGGTTTACCAACTCCTGCTACTACCGGAATCACAACCGGTGCTAGAATGACCGCACCAATACCTGCAATAATTCCAGGTGCGCCAGCATCTTCTACAAAGTCAGTAATTTTTGGTGCCATTATTTATTAACCTCACGTGAATTGAACTTTGTTTTAAAACCTCTAAATTTAATTCATTTGAGATGGATATCTCATCCTGCTGTCGATAGAGATTTTTAATTTTGCTTGTAGTTCACAAGCAACAACCAACTTTTAAACATTTGTTGGTTTGAGAAGTGGACGTAAACCGTTGACTCCTGCAACAACTGTGGAACCGTTGTTAATTACTGTTGCTGCTAAAGGATTCAGCCCAAAGCATACGGCTACCATCAAAGCAGCTAAGTTAGGAATGGCAATAATGCCCGTATTTTGCTGAATTAATTGCTTGGTTTGGCGAGCGATCGCGATCGCTTCTAGTAAGCCATGCAAGTTATTGTGCATCAGTACCACGTCTGCTGTTTCACGAGCAATATCGGAACCGTTGGCGAAGGACACAGAAACATCTGCGTATGCTAAGGCAGGTGAATCATTGATACCATCACCAACAAATGCAACTGTTTTGTCTTGTTCGTGTAATTCACGGACAACTGTTGCTTTTTGCTCAGGAAAAGCTTCAGCGTGGGTATGATTTGGGGCAATGCCAAGCTGCGCGGCTACAGAATTAGCAGTCTGCTGGTTGTCTCCGGTGAGCATGTGTACTTCCACATTTTCCACCGTTAACAGCCTGCTAATGACTTCGCGGCTTTCGGGACGCAATAGGTCACTATGTTCTATTATACCTAAAAGTTGACCATTGCTGCCAACATAAATTGCGGAAGCCGGTTTTTGGTGTCCCTCCAAGCCGGACATATCTATTTCTTGCAAACGCAGGAAACGTTCACTACCCACAAAAACTGTCTCGCCGTCGATCTCTGCTTTCACACCCAAGCCTAGCTGATAGTCCCACTTGCTACGGGGTAACATCTCAACTTTGTGAGCTTCAGCATAGCGCATGACTGCTTCTGCAACTGGGTGAGTTAGGCGTTGTTCAGCAGTTGCAGCTAATTGCAGTACTCTTATCGAAGAGACGGCAGGATTGAGACTTTCCACACCAACAACAGCAGCTTCCCCCTGGGTAAGAGTACCAGTTTTATCAAAGATAATGGTATCTATTTGTGCCAGTTGCTCCAATGCTCTGCCACTGCGGATCAGAACACCGCGTTTTGCGGCATAGGTAAGAGCTGCCAAAACTGTAGTGGGTACAGATACCCGAATCCCAGTAGCAAAGTCCAGAGTCAGGACACTGGCGGCTCTGGCTGGATTGCGAGTCAGGGCAAATACTGCTACTCCTAGTAACAAAGTTGGCAATACTGTTTTTTGTGCTACTGTGGCTGCATAGTTCTCCATCCGGGTATCGTGGGCAGGAGCTTGCTCCATTAACTGGAGACTCTTACCTGCGCGTGTATCATTGCCTACTCGTTCTGTCAGAATGTACATGCGTCCTTCCCGTACCAGGGTAGAAGCGAAGACGTTTTGTCCCTTGGTTTTGAATACAGGTAAGGACTCGCCCGTTAATTTTTGTTCATCCAGCAGGGTTTTCCCCCGCAAGATTATACCGTCAACTGGAACTTGTTCTCCTGGATAGACAATGACGATATCGCCGCGCTGGACTTCGTGAATGGGTATTTGTTGTTTTTCACCATCTCGTTCTACCCAAGCGAATTGTCCTAGGGAACTGAGCAAATCTAAAGTTTGCTGTGCTGAACAACGAGCTGTGCGATCGCGAATTTTTTCACCAATATCAATTAAACTCAACATTAATGCTGGTGCGAGAAATCGACCTTGGATTGTAGTAATGGCGATCGCGATCAAATCCAAAAAGTCTATATTTAATTTTCGCTCTAGTATAATTCCTTTCCAAGCACGTTGGAGAACAGGTAAGGTAGCAAGAGAAATGGTTCCTACCATCAAAATCGGCGGAATGGTTAAACCCAATGGTCCACCCAGCACAGCTAAAGCAGTAGCAGCGCCAGAAAGTTGTAATCCAGACCAAGATGTCTCTATTTCTTTTGTGATTTTTTGCGTTGTTGGCTTTAAAACCACAACTTCTGCTGCGGATTGAAATACATGGCCTAGATGATGGCGTAGCTTAAATTCTGAAACTGTTTTGGGGTTATATGTAACCGCAACCGATGCAGCAGCTGGCTTGAGTCGAAAGGATGTGACTAACGCATCTGCTTCTAGCAGAACTTGGAGGCGCTGTGCGTAGTCTGGATTATGACGCAAGCGAGGTACTCGTAACCGTATTCTTCCCGGAATTGTATGGATAACAGTATAGTCTACTTTGGGAAGATGGGTGCGTGAATGTCCTTTATATTCTATAAAATGGGCTTTTGCATTCTTTTGGGTCAAATTCAGTTGAGAAACTTGACCTGCGGAGGATGGTAGACCCACCTTAACTTGTACCATTGCTTCTCTCTCATAAAAAAATATTGGTGAACAATTTAGACTTCTTGCAGAAGTCGGAGGAAGGGTTAAAAGGATGGAAAAATCCTTTCCAATTTAACCTGCAAAGAGGTTTTTTGGCGACCATAAGATAGTTTGTAGTGAGGACTTCAGTTCTCATTGAGCGCTTAAGCGCTCACTACAAACACTGTCTACAAGCCTGTATTTGGTTGAAAATTCCTGCTTTTGCGTTCCTTGCAGTTAAGCAACTACTACATCACTAGCAGACTGTAACAGGTTTACTAAATGGGATATTGCAGCTTGCAAAACATTGCGATCCGGATCTCTGGTATTGGCTTTCACCGCAGATTTGTAAGTTATCACTATTGATCCCGCATCACGGTTAACTCGTTCGTCGATAACTGTTGGATCTGCTTTTAATAAAGCCTCTAAGCATTGCACATATTTGGGATCACGAGCGATCCGAGGCA
Source organism: Nostochopsis sp. (assembly GCA_051172755.1). Lineage (GTDB taxonomy): Bacteria > Cyanobacteriota > Cyanobacteriia > Cyanobacteriales > Nostocaceae > Pelatocladus. Next base: position 389,882 of record JBMNDX010000005.1, read on the forward strand.
CATGAAAACGAATTCTTCCCGGAATGACGTGAGCAATGCTGTAATCTACTTTGTTGTCTGCTTGCTTTGCTTTGTGTTCTGTTTTCTGGGGAAGCACAGCAGAGTCAGAGCGAGACGAAGACGCTGGTAGGATTTTTGTCGGAGATAAACATGAACTCTGGTTTCCACCGTTGTGAATTTCGGAGGATTTTTGCTTGTTTATACTTACTTGAGACAAGTTTGTGCTAAATACAAATTTGCGTTCTGTAATTTTTGCAACTACCATTTCCTTAATAGCAGTGGCATTAAAAGGTTTTGTAACCAGAAGATGGGAAGATGCAGGGAGAACTGGTAATTTCTCCTGATCTTGTTTTTGTACATTTTCTGTTTGATTAACTGTTGGGTATAAATTAGCTGGTTGTATATTTGCTGGCTGTCCTATGCCAGATTGAATCAAATTAACTAGATGCGATCGCATCTCATCATCTGGCATGACTCCAGATTTGTAGATTACCACAATAGACGCAGCAGTGATATTTATTTGCACCTTTGTAACCAAAGCCTTTGCTTTCAACAACTTTACAAGACGCTCTTGATATTTTTCATCTGTGGAAATACGAGGAACGCAAAACCCCACTTGTCCTGGTGTTGCACAGGTAATGCTGTAAGTTTCTTTTGCCTGTTCAAGTTCTGTATACTTAATTTGTCCGCTTTGTATTGGACTAGTTTGGGGATAGGAATTTCCTGGTTGAATCGTTACTGGCTCTTGTGCTGCACACTGAATCAGATGAGTTAGATGCGATCGCACCGCTTCATCTGACATTTCTCCAGATTTGTAAGTCACGACCACAGATGCAGCAGTACTATTGACTTGCACATTTGTGACTAAAGCTTCTGCTTTTAGCAACTTCCCAAGTCGTTCCAGATATCTAGAATCTCTGGAAATACGAGGTACGCACAACCCGACTTGTCCTAACATTGCATAGGTGATGCTGTAGACTTCTTGGGGCGATTTCTGCTCAGTGTGATCAGTCTGCTGCGTAGCTTCTACCTGGATTTTTTTTTCTGGGGTAGATACCAGTCGTAGTGTCAATCCAACCATTGCTTTCCTCCCTCCTCAGTCCGGGGCTGCATTAATAGGAAAGTTCACCATAAAGGTGAGAGCATAAGACAAAGCTGGAGCTTTGAAGTTAGCCCATAAACCAATGACCTCTGGTGTTGATTCCACTTTTGTTGTTTGGAATTCTTTTTGCTGCTGTGTTTCTGTGTGTGTTTGCGTCACCGCGTCTTTTTGAATAACATGCGATGCAGTTTCCTCCTGTGCTAGTTGCATCAAATCAACCCAGCGAGACGCTTTAATATTGCTCGGTTGATAGGCGATCGCCACTGAGGCTGCATCACAATTGACACGCACGTTGGTAACTTGGGGATCAGTTTTGAGCAATCTCTCCAAGCGTTTTGCGTAATCTCGGTCATGAGCGAGTTTTGGTACGCTCATCCTAATACGTCCCGGAATTGCATGAACAATGTTGTAAGTAATCTTTGCATTGTCCACATTTTTTACTGGAAATAATTCTCTTTTAATAGTTGTGATTTGCTCCACTTTTGCTAAAGATGTTTGAGGTGTAACTTGAGGTTTTGTTATTGATTTCGTTGCAGAAGCTGTATTCAATTTTTTATTCTTTTTAGATCCCAATAATTGAGGTTCTATATAGCCAATCACACGTTGTGTGGCATCTGCTGTAATCATGTATACCGGAATTGCTGCCAATCCCTTAATTCCTATTGCCCCTGTCACTCCTAACCCTACAAATAAAGGAATGAACGAAAGTCCTTGCTCTTTCCAAAATTCTACAGATTTCCAAGCAGCGAAGGGATCACTATTGTTTTGTGAATCAGAAACAGTTTGATGTTGCTGAATACCAAACTCTTGCAGGATTGCCAAAATCTGTGGCAAAGACAGCCTAGTTTCATCAAATTTAACCACTAGACTACTCGTTTTGTGATTAATCGTGACTTCCGTTACACCATGATGCTCCCGTAATTGCCGGGATAAACTTTCGAGTATCGAGTTCTGACTGACGTCAATGGCACGGATTCGCACGCGACCTTGAGTTATATGAATGATTTTGAGCTTGCCAAGCATTGATCGTGCTGTTGACCGTGTAGATACTTCATTCTTATGGTTATGAACTTCATCGCTTTGTTGATCAGCAAAGATTAAGCCAGAAGATGGTTGCAGCGCTCGACTTAACCCCTCACGACTACTAATAGTTTTTGTCATTTACCCAATAGCTACCTCAAAGCCAAAAGGTTAACACTAGATTAAATGTAACTTAAATATCTGCTTTTTGTATAGCTCTTTAGAATTATTTTTTGTCAACTATTGTTAACTAGGAATTTTTGGTATTCCTGATCAGTGACAATGTCTAAATTGCTTTCTAAGCGATCTAGATAAACAATACCATCAAAATGATCGTATTCGTGTTGAAAGATCCGAGCCACAAAATTAGTTAACAATTGCCTTTGTATCTTGCCGTTTCTGTCTGTGTATTCAACATCTACTGACTCATACCTTGGTACTAAACCCCTGATCCCAGGAATGCTTAAGCAACCTTCCCAATCTTTACTCACAGTACTAGAGTGAGCAATGATCCGGGGATTAATCATAGCCGTAGGTTCCATATATGGAGCATGAGGATACCTGGGATTAGGGCGTGAAGCCACAATCATGACACGATATGGTTGAGCAATCTGAGGAGCAGCAATGCCTACACCGTTAGCTTCACCAACTGTAACAATTAAATCATCAATCAGCTTCTGAATGCTTTTGTCTTGGATATTTTCAACTTCAGCTGCCTTTTTACGAAGTATAGGATTACCTAATTGAATAATTGAGAGGATTTCACTCATTATTAAAAACTCCTAATTATGATCATTAAGAATTATCAATCATGAAATATTGTCATTCACAATACATCAATTAACTTCACGCTGAACTGGCAAAGCAGCAGGTCTAACTGCAACTTGCAAATTGCGTCCATCGCGTTGTACTGCTAATTGTAACGGGACTCCTATTTTACTGTTTTCTACTAATTTTTGCACTTGTTCAACATCAGTGACAGACTGATTATTGATACTTTGAATCACATCACCTTCTCGTAGTCCAGCATTGGCTGCGGGAGAGCGCCCTATGACATTAATCAATAAAACCCCTTTATCTGTTGTAAGATTAATGCCTAATTTACCGATTCTTTCTTTGATTTCGGGTGTCAGCGTCACCATCTGAATACCCAAATAGGGATGGTTTACTTTCCCATTAGTAATTAATTCTTGGGCGATTCTTTGAGCTGTGTTGATGGGAATAGCAAAACCTAATCCTTGAGCGCCACGAATAATGGCGGTGTTCATACCAATGACTTGTCCACGACTATTGAGTAAAGGGCCACCAGAGTTACCAGGATTAATAGCAGCGTCAGTTTGAATATAATCAACACGTTTATCGCTAGCCCCGATCGCACTACCGGAACGTCCTGTAGCACTAATAATTCCAGAAGTGACGGTATTGTCTAAACCCAAAGGATTACCGATCGCAATTACTGCTTCTCCTGGCTGCAAACCCTCAGAATTACCTAAAGCAATCGTGGGCAAGTTCTCAGTATTGATTGTCACCACAGCAACATCAGTGACTGGATCTTCGCCTATTACTCGTCCGTCAAAAGTACGACCATCTTTTAACCTTACCGTTACCGTATCAGCACCATTAACAACATGAGAATTGGTCAAAATTTGGCCATTGGCACTGATAATAAAACCAGAGCCACTACCGCGCTCGACTCGCTGTTGAGGCTGTGGTTCATCTCCAAAAAATCGCCGTAAAAATGGATCACCGAAGTCATCCGATCTTGGTGATGTTATCGTTCTAGCAGAATCAATACGAACCACGGCTGGCCCTACCTTTTGCACTACATTCACTACAAAATTAGGATCTCCAGATGATTGCAAAATAGCAGGGGGAGCAGGGACAGGGGCATTAATCGGGTTTTGCACTTGAGAATCAGGTGTTTGATTTATCGGTATGTTTACGTTCCGATTACAGCCAGTTATCGATATAAATGCTACGCTAGCCACAAGCACTAATCGCATAGAAGATGTGGGGAGATGGGGACGCTCTGACGCAGGGAATTTATTAAACATACCCTCCCCATCTTCTGAAACTGCGTCTGTTAATTTACTTAACTCATTCTTAAGATTTTTCTGTTGCAAGTTCTTGTCTACTTTCTTCATCCGTGCTTACTTCTCCATCTGAATCTGTGAGTGATAGGATATTGCCTACCGGAGGAATTCAAATAATCCAAAACAGTTCAAACATAGATTACAACTTAAAAGCATCTTCCTGGTTCAAAGTGGCTAAATGTTAAATTTGTGCTTGCTTATATTATTGTGACGGTTAGCAGCAAAGGTGGTAGATAATGACAATTCCCATAGATAGTCTGTGGAGTCAGGTTCTGGAACGCTTGCAGCTAGAACTATCGCGTCCCACCTTTGAAACTTGGATCAAAACTGCTAGCGCTGAAAGATTAGAAAATAACTATTTACTCATTCGTACTCCCAACCCCTTTGCTCGTAATTGGCTGCAAAAATACTACATTAAGACAATTGCTAATGTTGTTCAGGATATTCTGGGTTATCCTGTAGTGATTTATATTACTGTTACTCAAGGTGATGTTGTATCTCAGTTTACAGACACAGAAGCATCTTTATCATTACCATCTCTGAGTAATATTGCTGATCCTTTTGTTAAGAACCGACTTAAAATTACTGAACTCAATCCCAAATATGCCTTTTCACGATTTGTAGTCGGAGCCAATAATCGTATGGCTCATGCTGCGGCTTTGGCGGTTGCTGAGTCACCTGGGAGAGAATTTAATCCCTTGTTTTTGTGTGGTGGTGTGGGTTTAGGTAAAACTCATCTCATGCAGGCGATCGGACATTATCGCTTAGAAATTTGCCCAGATTCAAAAATATTCTATGTTTCTACGGAACAGTTTACGAATGATTTAATCACTGCTATTCGCAAAGACAGTATGCAAAGTTTTCGCGAACACTACCGAGCAGCAGATTTGATTTTAGTTGATGATATTCAGTTTATTGAGGGCAAAGAATATACCCAAGAAGAGTTTTTTCATACATTTAATACTTTACATGAAGCTGGCAAGCAAGTTGTGATTGCTTCTGATCGCCCTCCTAATCAAATTCCTCGGCTGCAAGAACGCCTTAGTTCTCGGTTTGCTATGGGCTTGATTGCTGATATCCAACCGCCAGATTTAGAAACTAGAATGGCTATTCTGCAAAAAAAAGCCGAGTATGAAAATATCTATCTACCGGAGGATGTTATTGAATATATTGCCTCTAATTACACCTCAAATATTCGAGAATTGGAAGGAGCATTTATTCGGGCGCTGGCATATATTTCTATTTGGGGTTTATCCATGACGGTAGAAAATATTGTACCAGTATTAGAGCCTCCTACTCGAAAAGTAGAAGCAACCCCGGAAACAATTTTGACCATTATTGCCAATGAGTTTAATGTTACCATTGAAGACCTTAAAAGCAACTCACGACGACGAGAAATTAGTTGGTCTCGTCAGATAGGAATGTATCTAATGCGGCAGCACACAGATTTAAGTTTGCCTAGAATAGGAGAGGAATTTGGTGGGAAAGACCACACAACAGTTATGTACAGTTGTGAGAAAATCACTCAATTAAAAGAAACAGATAAAAACTTGGCACAAACACTACGTCAACTGAGCGATCGCATTAATTTGACAAGCCGTCCTAAGTAAAATATCGGGAGATCGGGGATTAGGAACAAGGAGGATAAGGAAAGGGGGATGATTAACAACCAACAACCAACAACCAACTAAAATTATTAAGTAAACTATAAAAAACTATTAAGAATAAATTAGATTGTGGAAAATTCATAAAGATTCTGTGGAAAACTCATAAAGATTCTGTGGAAAACTTTAGTGAGCATAATTACCTTGTGGAAAAAGTTCCCATTTTTTCCACAAGTTTTCCACAATACAATCCCCAATCCTTGCCCAAGGGTGCTACCATATCCAAGCACACCAGCTAACTCTGACCATGAAACTCGTTTGTACTCAAAGCGATCTCAGTACTCACCTCTCATTAACCAGCCGTGCTGTTCCTTCCCGTCCTACTCATCCAGTTCTGGCGAATGTGCTGTTGCAGGCTGATGCTGAAACAAATCAAATTAGCTTAACAGCGTTTGATTTGAGTTTGGGTATACGGACTACTTTCAGTGCTGAGGTGTTACAAGGAGGAGCGATCGCTCTACCTGCGAAACTACTCAATGATATAGTTTCTCGTTTACCAGAGGGGGAAATTACCCTAGACGATGAATCATCTCCCACAGCCGAGAACTTACCAGACTATAGCGGTTTAATTGTCACACTCACACCTAAAAGCGGACGTTACCAGGTGCGAGCAATGGGGGGCGAAGAGTTTCCCGAATTACCCGTAATTGAAAATGCTCAACCGATGCAGTTCAGTGCTACTACACTGATTGAGGGTTTGCGGGGTTCATTATTTGCTACTAGTGCAGATGAAACTAAGCAAGTACTGACTGGCGTACATTTGACAGTTAAGCAAGATACCCTAGAATTTGCCGCTACCGATGGACATCGCCTCGCAGTCGTAGAAACTACAAATGAGAGTCCAGATGCTAGTAGCGAAGATAGTTTAGAAGTAACAGTACCAGCAAGAGCCTTACGCGAACTAGAACGAATGTTGGCTCATAGTTCTGAATCTGAAGAATTCGTGGCTTTGTATTTCGACCAAGGTCAAGTAGTATTTGAATGGCAGCATCAACGCTTAACTAGCCGTACTTTAGAAGGGCAGTATCCTGCTTACCATCTGCTTATTCCCAAACAATTTCAAAGAGAATTGACATTAGAAAGAAAGCAATTATTGAGTTCTTTAGAACGAATTGCTGTACTTGCAGACCAAAAGAATAACTTGGTGAAAGTCAGTGTCAATGGCGATGCTCAAGAAATTACTTTATCTGTAGAATCTCAGGATGTGGGTAGTGCAATGGAATCAATGTCAGCCCAGATATCAGGGGAAGATATAGATATTGCTTTTAACATTAAATATTTAATGGAAGGTTTAAAAGCTTTACCAGCTTCCGAAATTTCGATGCATATGAACACAGACCTCACCCCAGTGATTTTTACTCCTTTGGGTGGTTTGAAAATGACCTATTTAGCTATGCCTGTACAGTTGCGTAATTGAAATACTCAACGAATAATACGAGTGTTTAAACGAACATGATATAACATGCTATCTTGGCGGTACTCGCTCAACAGCAAGGAATTGACAAGGTGACTCACACGTTTGTATTGCAACCCGGACGCTGGATATTACAAGGGAGTTGGCTGGAACGCGATGGTTTACCAATCAATGTTAAAGGTATGACTGTAGTTGCTTGGAATCGAGATCAATGGTTCACAATGGCGACAAAGTTGATTTTTCCTGGTAGCGATCGCCCAGATATTGCTTTGCAGTACAAAGGACGTTTAGAGACAGGTGAGCGCCAGTATAATTTTTTACTGCAACATAATATTTTAGGACAAATCGAAGGTGAGGGCTGGATCGGTTTAGATACAATTGTGCAGCGTTATTGGGTACTGAGCGATCGCGAACGTCGGAGTGGTTTTGAAACTCTACATAGGGTAAACGATGACAGCTACTATCTGACTAGTGGTATTATGACTGGTCATTATTTAACTAGCACAATGGAAGCGAGTCTAGAACGCAAACGTATAAACTGAAAAACTGCTGAGTTGATAGTGGTGACAACCACTAACAACCAACAACTAACAACTAACCACTAACAATTCCTTTATCCAAAGTTAATGAACTGAGTCAAAAGTGGGCAAACTAGGAATACAAAACAAAGTAAAGAATAGTACCAAAGCTTCTTGTGAAAGCCAGGGTAAAGGTAACAGATCAAAATGAGAAGGACTGAAAATGTACTTTTTCCCTTTACCCCTTAACCTTTACCGATCTTAATAATTCCCTACTTTTGAACATTGGAGTCAAATTTTGTATGTTAGACCCCAACATTGGTCGTTTACTCAGCAACCGCTATGAGCTTAAGGAATTAATCGGAAGCGGAGCAATGGGTCGGGTTTATGGCGCTAAGGACGTTCTGTTAGGGGGTGTACCTGTTGCTGTCAAGTTTCTGGCTTTGTCAGTTCAAAATAAAAAAATGCGATTGCAGCAACGTTTTGAACGAGAAGCAAAAACCTGTGCTTTATTGGGACAAAAAAGTATTCATATTGTTCGGGTGATGGACTACGGCGTAGACGAGCATGATACTCCGTTCTATGTGATGGAACATTTACAAGGTAAAGGTCTAAACCATGTGATTCACAAGCAAGACTCTTCTTTAGCAAGATTCTTGAGCTTGGCACGTCAAATTAGTTTAGGGTTACAGTGCGCTCATGGTGGTATTCCAGTTGATGGCAAAATCTACCCGATTATCCATCGTGATATTAAGCCCAGCAATATATTAGTAGTTCAAGACGCCAGTTTTGGAGAATTAGCTAAAATACTGGATTTTGGTATTGCTAAATTATTACAGGCAGATAGCAATAGTACAAACTACTATTTAGGAACACTAGCTTATTCTTCACCTGAACAAATGGAGGGTAAAAATCTAGACAACCGCTCTGATATTTATAGTTTGGGTGTGATGATGTTTGAAATGCTCACAGGAAAAATGCCCTTAGTCGCACCAACAAATTCTTTTGGAGGATGGTATAAAGCACACCAAACCCAAGCATCACGGAATTTTGCTGAAGTTGCGCCTACATTAAAATTACCAAAGCAATTAGAAAATTTGGTGATGAGTTGTTTGGCTAAGTCACCAAGCGATCGCCCTCAAAATATCGCTGAAATTCTCAAAGTTTTAACCTCTCTTGAACAGGTTGATTTCAGGCGCACTCAAGAAAAAAGCACTAATTTACCTGCTATTATCAATCTTCAACCTGTAAAAGCTGGGGTTGCTCACAAGCTGAGTAATGATTCGTGTGTATCTCCATTAAGTAATGAAATTGCAAAACAAGTTTTCTGGCCTGAAAATAAACCTATTGCCAATATCGTTTTTCCCCAGTCTATCTCTCTCAATGGAGAACTCAAACCTGCTTTGTGGGTAATGCTACCGCAAGCCGAGATTCAAAAACGTTTAGTCTGTACTCGTTATAACCAGTTTCTTTTCATCCCTTCTCCTCACCCAATGCTGTTGTGGATTACTGTTCTCTATAACCACAAGCATGGTTCTAAATGGCTACCTTGTTACGTTGATCTCAAAACAAACGTCACTCAAGAAACCATTCGCTTATTAGCGCAGGATGGTTACTATCGTCTACTCTTATTTGCAATAGAAGCACCAAATCATTGCGCTCACATCATAATCTCGACTATTGCTTCTGCTCAACGTCAAAGGCTCCAACAGTGGTTAACAATGAGCAAGTCATTAGCATCATCCAACGATCCTCAACTTAGTAAAAATTTACTTAAGTTAGAGTACGAAAAGATTAAGCCCCAAATTTTAACAAAATTACAAGCTATTGATACAGATTTAACCTTCGATCTGTCAAGCTAATTTGAACAGAAGGAAGGAACTGGAACGACTTGACTTGTATATATATATTTGCTGCATAAAACGAGAGAATATTAATTATTGTTAAGGAAATTTGTTTAGGAGTTGCAAAATAGGCTTATAAGAAATATAAATAGTAAAAGATATAAACTAAAAAAATTAAGTTGGTTAGGGACTGTATTATGATTATCTCTGTGCATTGAGTACTGTCAAGTAATCATGTGCTTAGAGACTAAGGAAATGTTTGTTAGGTGAAACTTCTCACTAGTCTACAGACCCCGTTGACTTTTAAAATCATTCAATTGGTGTGATCGCAAATTAAAAAAGAATCAACATGCGCTGATAAATCGGCAGTTTGTTGTACTATTGTGGATGGATGTCACACAAAATTTCTGCAAAGTGAGTTTAAAATTCTTTGTATAAGTTTTGTCTTTAGGTTTATAGTCTCCATCATTGGAGTTTAGCAATCTAGAGGTTTGGTTTACTGCTAATTTTGTAGTTTTTACACCTTCCGAGTTAATATTCTTCATCTAAGTTGACGCCCCGACATCCCCAGCTCTTTTCCCTTGGTGGAACCTAGCAAGAGAAGGAGGTCGCCTACCGCGACTCAGGATTCTATGCTGCCCAGCTAGAACCTGAATCTAACCCCCACTGATGTTTGAGCAATTCTTTGTAAGTCGCCTCCCTTACAACCATTTGTTCGTAGAGCTTGACTAAAAAGTCTTTTGCTTGATCATGGCTCATGTTTTGCACCTGATTAGCAAAAGAGCGGATGCTGAATTGCTGTTCTAAACTTAATTCGATAGGCTTGTCCATAATTGGCTCCTGAAAAATAAGTACAAAGTTAGGTCAATGACAGAGACTCCGAAGAATCAATTAAGCTAGTCTGTTACGCCTTGCACTTGTTTGTCTATCTATATTAAGAAAGATAACAAGTGTTTGGTAATTTGCCCATACTCTTTTATGGGGATTTTTTGACTAACCTAAATATTTGTTTTCATCCTACTGATATAAACCTCAAGTCTACCAAAGCTAATTCCGGTAAAAAGAAGGCTTTCCAGAAACGCTCTGGTGGACGAAATTCCCTTTTACTTTTGGTAATAGATAAATAAGGGGTGTAAAAGTGAATTATATTCGCCATACCCTATAAAGCGCAAGGTGTCAATTAACTAAATAATTAAAATTCAGCCTCTGTAGATAAGTTTATTCAGAGGTTAAATTTATATGTATCAAGTTGTAAATAATAAAAATGCTCAGATTGAACAAAATGATGAGTATATTTACCAAATAAGGAAGCAAGGATCGGGGATCAGGGATTGGGTAATACGGTTCAGATAAATTGATCTACATTAAACCCTGTAGAGACGCTTAATTTCGCGTCTCTACAACCCTGAAATTATGACGAAAAATTCTTAACCGAACCGTATTGAGGGATTGGTGACAAAGAGGATAGCGGGGAATTTATCTTCCAAACCTCTTTGTTTTTCTCCGATCCCCTTTCCCCAATCCCCGATCATTCAAAAGAAATGATGACAAGAGTGATGTTATCGTGTCCACCTTCTTTTTTGGCTGCTTCAACTAGAGCGATCGCAGCTTTTTCTACCAACAGATTTTCTTTAAGGTAGGAAGCGATATTCTCGTCAGCTAGTTCTTCTGTGAGTCCATCGCTGCATAACAGTAAGCGATCGCCACTTTTAACATCGAGTTGTCGTACATCTATCTGATGTAAATCTTCACGTCCTAAACAACGAGACAAGACGTGACGGAAAGGATGAACCCGCGCTTCCTCTGATGTAATATCGCCTATTTTGATAGCGCGTGCTATCCAAGTGTGATCTTCAGTGATTTGTTGCAATTGTGCATCTCGGAAGCGATATAGCCTAGAGTCACCAACATGAGCAGACCAAGGGGGTTCTCCGTTACGGAAAATCACGACTACGGCCGTTGTTCCCATATCAGATCGTTCTGGGTGATTCTGTTGATCCTGTAAGATAGCTTGATTTGCCTGCCATAGAGCATCTTCTAATAACTGTGCTGAGGTTTTAGAAGAATCCCAATGGTCAAGCAAATAGTTTTTCACTTCTTGAGCAGCAATTCGACTTGCTTGTTCACCTCCTGCATGACCACCCATGCCATCAGCAACTATGAAAAAGCGCCCTTCTGGATCAATATAGTAAGTATCTTGATTATTAGAACGAATAAGTCCCGGATCACTAATACCGGTAAAACGAAGTTTCATATATTTCTTTTCTGCAAAAATTAATACATACGGTCATAGCGGTCAAGACGCATTAGCAGTCTAATTAGCAACCATAATACGGCGGTTGCGATCAAACCAATAAAAATTGCCTGCCAAAAATAATTATTTACAAACAAAATCGTTGCTGAAAGCGTAAAAGCACTTATTATTAATGCATAGGCTATGGCAAGTTGAATATTGCTCTGCCTACGTAGTAGACGCTCTGTTTCAACAGACCGGACACGAAGGCGTACATCTCCACGCTCTAGTTTTTCTAGTGTATCTTCTAGTCTACGTGGAAGTCCAAGCGCTGTGCTACTCACTTGAGCAGCTTGCCGACCTAATTCATTTAAAAAGCTATTGCCGTCAGAACCATTCATATTCGTCATAAGCTGCATTGCATATGGTTGTGCAACTTCCATAAAGTTAAATTCTGGGTCTAAACCTTTGCCTACGCCCTCTAAAGTTGAGAAGGCACGCATTACAAATGTGAATGTAGCTGGAAACCTAAAAGGCTGATCGTAAGCTATCTCATACAAATCATCACTAATTGCTGCTACAGACTGATTTTCAAAAGGCTTGTCCATGAAATGATCCAGCATATACTGGACAGAACGCCGTACAGGTCCCATATCTTCTACGGGTGCTAATGCGCCCAAATTGACCAGAGATTGCACAACGCGATCGCCATCTTTAGAAGCAATACCAAATAGTGTTTCCATCAGTCCTTCTCGGACGTTGGACTTGATGCGTCCCATCATACCGAAATCATAAAATATTAAGGCACCATCAGGACTAACAGCAATATTTCCAGGGTGTGGATCAGCATGAAAGAAACCATTGTCGAGTAGCTGAAGTAGATAAGCTTGAGCGCCTTGACGAGCAATTTGTTTGCGATCTAAGCCCGCAGCTTCTATAGCTTCGTATTGACTAATTTTTATACCAGGAGCGTACTCTAAAGTCAAAACTCGCGAGGAAGTATAGCGCCAGTAAACACGTGGTACTTTTACCCAGTCGTAAGTGCGAAAATTGCGACGGAAAGTATCAGCATTGCGTCCTTCGCTCAGATAATCAATCTCTTCCCAAAGAATGCGACAACATTCTTCATAAATTCCAATCCAATCCCGTCCTCGTCCCCACTTCGGATGACTTTGGAAGTAACGAGCTATACCTTTGAGAATTCTTAAATCAATTTCAAATAACTTTTTTAACCCTGGACGTTGCACTTTCACAACGACAGCTTCAGTTGATCGCAAAACAGCTTTGTGTACCTGTCCCAAGCTAGCCGCAGCTAGAGGAATTGCTTCAAAACTAGCAAAAAGTTCTGGAATCTTTTTACCTAGCTCTTGCTCAATAATCGTTTCTACTTGTTGGTAGCTAAAAGCAGGTACTTTGTCTTGTAATTTTGACAACTCTTCTACATATTCACTCGGAAATATATCCGCGCGCGTAGAAAAAAGCTGTCCAACTTTAATAAAGGTTGGCCCTAAATCCAGTAGAGTGTTGCGAATCCAGACTGCTAAAGCTTTGCGTCTAGCAGCTTGCTTGACTTCTGTGATTCCGCCTGCATAACTCCAAGATTTGTTGTAAAGCCAAAGTCTGAACAATAAAGTCAATACAAATGACCAAATGTCCACAAACCGCCGTCTACTCGAGTAGTTGTCGCGATTCCAACGGTATGCCTTATCCATATTACCCTTTTCCATATGCTTTGCTTACCGCTGGTTTTGAACTAAGTCAGTAGTAATAAACGACACTTTCAATTGTGAAGAGTCAATCGTCAATGCTTATAAGTTATTGGTAGTTGGTCACTAGTTAATTTTTCCAAACCACTAACCACTAACCACTAACCACTAACCACTTCTACTACTGCGATAACGTTGTAATTCTGTTCGCAAAAAGGCAATTTCTGCCCGCAATTCATCTATCATGGCTTGTAAATCAACGGAATTAGTACCTGTATTACTAAATCCTGTGGTGCTTTCACCTGTCCCAGCAGCATCAGCTGCTCGATTGGCTCGCTCTATCACTTCGTCTGTGAACTGGCGCAAATTTTCTCTCAGTTCCGCATCTAATTTGCCTACTTCGCTCAAAGCATCAGTGAAAGCGTTTTCCAGGTGTTCTGTCATAACTTCAGCGACTGCTCTACCGACAAAGAAAGCTTTTACAAGGGGGTTGCTCATAAATTTTTGTTACGTTCGTTCGCACAAAAATTATAACTTGCATGCTTGCTTTACTGCTTCTACTTCAAGGCTTGTTGATTGTTGATTGTTGATTGTTGATTGTTGATTGTTGATTGTTGGTTGTTGTTTAAAGAACAAATTTTGGGAAATTTTTACTTAAACAACTTTAATGTTGTTAAATTACTGTATATTAAAACTAAACAAAAATTAAGCAAAATTTTGTCTTGCTAATTTTTTTATTTTTTGATTAAGAAATGATCACACAGTTCTATGAAAAGCTCTCTGGCGGAAATTAGACAAAAAGATAGCCTCTCAAAATCGATTACCCTAGATCAGTTGCAGGTATTTGAAGCAGCAGCGAGACACTGTAGTTTCACTCGTGCAGCTGAAGAGTTGTTTGTTACTCAACCAACTGTCTCAATGCAGGTTAAGCATCTTGCACAGGCTGTTGGTATGCCTTTATTTGAACAAGTGGGTAAGCGCGTCTACTTGACACAAGCAGGTCAAGAAGTTTTGCATACTTGCCGAGAAATATTACAGTGTCTGGATCGCCTAGAGACAACTATTTTTGACTTGAAGGGGATGAAACAGGGAAGACTGCGATTAGCGGCGGTGACTACGACTAAATATTTTCTTCCTAAGCTACTCAAACCTTTTAATCAACTCTACCCCGGTGTCAAATTCTCTTTAGAGTTTACCAATCATGATGCACTGTTGGCACGAATGCATGAAAACCTTGATGACTTGTATATCATGAGTTGTCCACCAAACAGAGAAGACATAGAGGTACAACCATTTTTAGCTAATCCGCTTGTGGCGATCGCTTCTGCAAGCCATCCTTTTGCTAAGGAATATAATTTATCCCTGAAAGCTTTTGCTGAGGAACCCTTAATCATGCGGGAAGAAGGTTCGGGAACCCGCAAGATAGTAGAACAGTTTTTTAAACAGCATCAAATAGACTTGCAAATTAATATAGAACTGGGAAGTAATGAAGCAATCCAGCAAGCTGTAATTGATAGATTGGGAGTTGCTATCGTCTCGATGCACACTCTTAAGTGTTCAGAAGTCAGAAACCAGCTAGCAATATTAGATATTGATACTTTCCCGATTCATCGTCAATGGCATGTAATTTTTCCCAAAAAAAAGCAGCTACCGATAACTGCTAGTACTTTTCTAGAGTATTTGCTTAAAGAAAGTCAAATTCTGTCTGCAAATAAAGAAAATCCTACGCAGGTAGTCGAAGCTTTGTGGTTTTAGTATTTTGAATCGGATTCGGAGTAGTTAAGATAAAAGTATTTACTTACCGACACCCAGGCTGTGGACATAACTACAACTACCTGCCCTCGTTGTCATCAACCTGTAGACAAACAAGCGATTACTTGTCCCCATTGTCGTGTTCAACTAAAAGCGTACGGTCATCCTGGTATTCCTTTACACAGATCATCCGGAGATAAATATCTCTGTGACAGTTGCACCTACCATGCTGATGATAGCTGTAATTTTCCCCAACGTCCTTATGCCAAAGAATGTACGCTATACCAAAATATTGAAGAAAGCGAACTGGAGTTACAGCAGTTACGCGCCGCAAACAGCTTTAGCAATACGGTCAAAAATTGGATTAGACGCAATCAGCCTTTAGTGTTGCTGTTAGCTTTGTTATTAGTATGTCTAATTATTGCGATATTGCAATTGTAAATTCCGAATATTTCATTTTGAATTTAATTCAACTTGCGAATTAACTTCAACAGAGGGTAATACAGGTTCTTCAAATACTGCTAGGTCAAACCAAAAGGTTGTACCGACACCAACTTCGCTAACCAAATGAACTTTACTATGATGCTTTTCTTCAATAATATTTCTGACAATTGATAATCCTAAACCTGTACCTTCTAGGGTGTGGACACGATTTTCTACTCTAAAGAAGCGAGCAAAAATTGCTTGTTGGTCTTCTGGACCAATACCAATACCAGTATCAGCAATTTCTATTCGCACTTGAGGAGGGCGATCGCCATCATGAGAGTGCGGTTCTAATTGATAGGCACGAATCATCACTTTACCACCAGCTTTAGTGAATTTCAGCGCATTACCTAATAAATTTGCCAGCACTTGCACCAACAAATCATAATGAGCTACTACTAAAGGTAAATTGGTTTCTACTTCCTGATGTAGTTCAATGCCTTTATCTTTGGCATTTAGTTGGTATGTACGCATTGTCTGTTCTATGGCTTGCGCCAGTTCCACCCCGTCTAGATTGTAACTGCGACCAGATTCTAGCTTTGATAAATCCAAAACATCATTTACTAAACGCGTCAAGCGATCGGTTTCATGATTAACAGTTAACAAAAAATCCTGTCGTTGTTCCGAACCTAGTTCTTCGCCGTATTCGTGCAAAGTTTCAATAAAAGATTTGATGTTAAATAAAGGGGTGCGTAATTCGTGGGAAACATTACTGATAAATTGACTTTTGGCTTCGTTTAGTTCTACTTCTCTGGTGATATCTTGCACAGTGATCGCAATTCCTTTGACACTCTCCCTTTGTTGGTCAACTACAGTAGCTAAAAGAATGCGGATAGTGCGTTTACTCGGTTGAGTAAAAGGAATACGGAATTCGGCGCTTTCACATTCCCCTGCTGCCATTTCGTATAAACTACGAGTTATTTCTATTTGTACTGCTGACGGCAAGTAATTTAGAACACTTTCACCTACGACATCAACCCCTTCCCAACCAAAAATGCGCCGCGCTGTAGGGTTGACTAAAATCACCTGCATGTGGTCATCTATCAAAACCGCACCATCAGCAATCGTGGAAACTAAAGTTTCTAACTTAGCTTTTTCGGCAGTTAGTTCCTCAATATTCTGTTCTTCGTAGCGTTCTAGGCGCTCTGCCATTTCATTAAAGCTGAAAATTAGCTCTTTGAGTTCACCTCCAAATGGCAAATCAATACGCTGCTTAAAATTTCCCGTAGCTATTTGCTTGACTCCCAGTAATAGCTCTTTAATTGGTTTGGTGATCGTCAAAGCATTAATTACCCCTCCCAAAATCACCATTACCCAAATTGAAATAAATACAGCAATGGTGATATCACGGGTGAAGTTTGTAGAAATAACTGCATTAGGATTGGGGTTGATGCCGATCGCCAAAACACCTAAATATTTATTTTCCACCGTCAGAGGCACAAATACATCTGTGACTACACCATCCGGGGACATATGTTGTCGCACCATTGGTTTTTCCGCATTAGCAGCGTAATCCTCTGGTAGTTGGATGCGTCGTTCAATGGTCAAGGAAGTTTCAACTTCCGGTTCCCAAAAGGGAATACCAAAATAAATTTTGCCCGTCTCATCAGCGTAAAGCATATAACGCACGCTGGAAGTACTGCTGTAGAAGCGTTGAGAAAATTGTGCTACCTCAGTCAGATTTTGATCGGCAATTAAGGGAGTAACGTTAGCAGCAAGCAGTAGTCCTAAATCACGACCAAAACGAGTATCATTTAAACGGGCATCCTGCTGAATGGTATTGATCGCCCAAAAGGTCAGACCACTCATCACCAAAGAAACCACCAAAGTTACAGCAGCCAATAGTTTGGTCTGGAGAGTAAACTCTAACCACCAATTCGCGATCGCTTCTCGGATATTTTTTAAAAGAGCCAGCATTTTAAAATAAAAATTTGTTATGTTCGTGATTATTGTCATTAAAGACGTCGTTTGTTGCTTGAAGCATCAACTATCGACTATCGTACAAGCGTACGTCGCACCTGTCTGATTCTAAGGTAGCTTTTGGACGATAGAGAAAAAAGCCTTGCTCCTCTACTAAACAACAATCAACAACTCTATGGGTGAAGCATTTGGTTAGTGCTTTTTTCACAAAACCGATAATATAGATCACCCAAATGCTTTGCTGCTACTAACCACTTGCAAGTTTCTAACTCCTAGTCTCTAATCCCTTTAGTCTATGACCAATATCTCGGCGATAATACATTCCTTCAAAGTTAATACATCTGATACCAGCGTATGCCTGTGCAAGTGCTTGCTCAAAATTTTCTCCTGTGCCAGTAATATTTAATACTCGACCTCCATCTGTGAGTAATTGCTGATCCTGTAATTTAGTACCAGCATGAAATACAATTGCTCCTTGTGCTTCAGCTTCGGCAATTGAGGCGATCGCTTTACCTTTTTCATAAGTTCCAGGATAACCACCAGCAGCAGCAACAACAGTGGCTGCTGCACCTTGTTTCCAAGCGATTGGTGGCATTTGTGACAAGCGCTGTTCAATACAGCCAAGCATTAACTCTTCTAGAGGTGTTTCTAAAAGCGGCAGAATCACTTGTGTTTCCGGATCACCGAAGCGACAATTAAATTCTAAAACCTTAAAATTGCCATCAGGAGTCATCATCAATCCAGCGTAGAGTACACCTCGATAGTCAATGTTTCTGGCTCTAAAAGCTGCGATCGCTTTCTCTAATACTTCTGTTTGAACTCGTGCCATCAAGTCTGGCGTGGCAATAGGCGCTGGAGCATAAGCCCCCATACCACCTGTATTTTCTCCTATATCACCCTCACCAATACGTTTGTGATCTTGAGCTGGCAATAATGGTCGAATTGTCAAGCCATCTGTTATAGCTAAAACCGAAACTTCTTGACCAGTTAAACATTCTTCAATCACGACAAATTTTCCAGCACTACCAAACTGTCCCTGGAAAATAGCTTTGATCGCTGCGATCGCTTGATCAAGTGTTTGAGCAACTGTCACACCTTTTCCTGCTGCCAAGCCATCTGCTTTCACAACGATGGGTACGCCATGAGCTTTGACGTAAGATTTAGCAGCAGCCGCTTGCGTAAATACCGCACTATGAGCAGTCGGAATTCCTACCTCCTGCATTAAGGTTTTTGCCCAAGCTTTGCTTGCTTCTATTTGCGCTCCTGCTCTGGTTGGGCCAAATACCCTCAAGCTTTGAGAGTGAAGATAATCTACTATACCCATAGCCAAAGGCACTTCTGGCCCGACTACAACCATAGAAATTTCCTCTTTTTGGGCAAACTGACTTATACCCTCAAAGTCATCTATTAGTAAAGGCAAGTTTCGACATCGTGACATACTGGCTGTACCGCCATTTCCTGGCACACATACAACTTGCTCAATTTGCTTTGACTGCAACAGTTTCCAAGCGAGGGCGTGTTCGCGCCCTCCATTACCTACAACTAAAACTTTCACTGATTTTCCCTTGCGTCCCTTGCAAGCGAGAATGCCCAATGGCTACTCGCGATTCAATTTTTTCACCAATTCTAGTATTTATGCAAGTGAATAAATAGGGGTGTACGGGTATGGCGAGCGAAGGGTGTAAAGGAGCTAGATAAATTTAAATTGGTATATTTAATTCAATTTTCATGTTAAATACTGAATTTTTAACAATAACTAAATAAAATTATCCGTAATAATAACTATGTATTTCAGTGAAATATCATACTTTTAAAAATACTTAGAAAGTAATGGCAGTTAGTAGCTTCTAAGGATTAACCTGTGAATATCGATTTCAAAAATATCCAAATAATAAAATACTATGGCTAAGAGTATAGTTACTGGATCTGCTGGTTTTATTGGCTCTCATCTTGTAGACACATTGTTGAAACAGGGTGAAGAAGTCATCGGTATTGATGAATTCAATGATTACTACGATCCTATTATCAAGCGTCAGAACATTGCACATTTACAAAAAAATCCTGCATTCACATTAATAGAGGGAAATATTCAGATTTTAGACTGGCATACACTTCTAAAAGATGTCCATGTTATCTACCATCAAGCAGCGCAAGCAGGAGTGAGAGCCAGTTGGGGTCAAGGTTTTCGTGCTTACACCGAACGCAATATTAATAGTACTCAAGTTTTGTTAGAAGCGGCAAAAGATACTCCCTCTCTCCGAAGGTTGGTATTTGCTTCTACTTCTAGTGTGTATGGTGATGCTGAAACTCTACCTACCCATGAAGAAATTTGTCCCAAGCCTGTTTCACCTTACGGAATTACCAAGCTAGCAGCCGAGCGTTTATGTGGACTTTATCACAAAAACTTTGATGTACCATTTGTATCTTTGCGCTACTTTACTGTGTATGGGCCAAGGCAACGCCCTGATATGGCGTTCCATAAATTTTTTAAAGCAGTTTTAACAGATGAAGCTATTCCGATTTATGGTGATGGACAGCAAACTCGAGACTTTACCTTTGTCAGTGATGCTGTTGCGGCTAATTTGGCTGCCGCTACTGTACCAGAAGCTATAGGGGAAATATTTAATATTGGCGGTGGTAGTAGAGTCGTTTTAGCAGAAGTTTTGAAGACAATGGAAGAAATAGTTGGGCATCCCATCAAAAAAAACTACATAGAAAGAGCTATGGGGGATGCTCGTCACACCGCAGCAGATGTGTCAAAAGCACGAAGTATTTTAGGATATCAGCCACAAGTTTCGCTATATGAAGGGTTAAGCCAAGAATGGCAATGGATACAATCATTTTATTTACAAAAAGTCGGCGAGAAAGCACTCCTTTGATCTGTGGGATGAACCGTAGCTTTCGGTAAGAGTGTTCGATGAAGTCGGCGGGGAAGTCACCTTCCCCGTCTCTTCTACAGAACCGTGCATGAAGTAGGGTAGGTAGCCAGCGAGTTACCATTACTGGCACTTTTCCAACCACCCCCCTCCAAACTACGCATGACCGTTTCCGTATCACGTAGCTTTCCAGTAACCATTACGTTTTGAAAGCGTCACCATCGTAGCGTCCGTATTGGATTTTCTCATGGCATTGACGACAAACGACAAGGGTTTTACGTTTACGTGCCGACATTTTGAGCATCCATTCGGGGCGTTCTTTACAACCCCTCTGCTTGATATCTGCTAATTTACGAATATGGTGGACTTCAATATTGTCCGTTGCTCCGCAAATTTCACATTTAGTAGCTAAGAGACGTTGAACAATTTCGCTACGTCCGTTCCAGATATGATTAGCCTGGTTATCATCAATTTTGACCCACTTATTCCATCGCAGACAAACTCCACCAAAATGGGTTATCAGAGGTGACTTTCCATCACGTTCCACTAGTACCTTAAGTACCTTATAAGTTCCATCTTTTGTCTCAATGGTTGCGCGATAACGCTTGTAAATTTTCTGGCAAGTAGTTTTAAACTTATGAGCCAAAGTTTTTACAAGGGAAAGCTCCATAGTCCATTTCAGCCTAGAGAGCGTGTGGAGGTTGTAAGCCATACGGTAGTACTGAACTAGACCTCGGTACTCCGCTTGATATTGGCTAACTATGCTGTAGGCATCATCCGATACTCTTTGTGCTAAGTGTATTGCTTTCCCAGAGCGCATATATTTAGCGCAATGGCTGTTAATTACGCTTTTGGGAACCCTTAATCCTACACTACCATTGATACATCTTTGACCACGATGGTCGTGTTTATCATCGGCGTGCAGTATGTGGATTTCGTAACCCAGGAATTTAGCAGTTTCGTCCCTTGCATGGGTAACGAGTGTCTTCTCTTCGCCTCCAGGGACATCCCATCCACTGTTTCCGGTGTAGCGCCTGGTGTCATTGCACCAGCATTGCTGTTTAGCTTGGCATAGGCACGTAGATACAAGTTTGGGTTGTATAGTAATCGATACACATCTTCTACTGGCAACCCACGTTGTCCGCGTGTACGTATGATGTTCAGTATCGTTTCGGCTGTTCGCATCTTGCGTACCTCTCGATTTCTGTTACATCCAGTTACCTGTTCCACTTCGCCCTGTGAACGGCTCTCCCGTTCTCCAAAGGTGGGGCGTTACTCCCATGACTACTACTGGAACTCCGTTACCATAGGACTCGCGTCCCGTAGGCAATCCCGTGTTCCTTTGCTGATGAACGTTGAGAACGACTTAGGCTTCTACTCATATCCTTAAATAAGTTCATTACTTATCGCTCATTTGTCAGGGCGTACCATAAATGAAAGTCTAATTTATGGCTACAAATGACATCGGTGTACAGACGTGCTACCGAAGGATGTGAAGTTCCACCTCTGGATATTAGGATTCAAGCAATTCAGCTTTAGCCATATCGTTCAGGCGTTGCGGGACTGTAACATACACGTCTTCTATTACTCCCCGCTTTACGAACATGCTCTTGTCCCCTCGCTCTTTCGAGTTTAGGTTAGTTGTTCACCTTGGAGTCAGTTGCCCTGAACTCCAGCCAACTGTGTTGGCAATTCAATCGGCGCGTACCACGGCGCACACTTTCGCCTCACACGGCTCCTCAATGACTTGGTGCTTTTGTCACGCATACCATAGAATTTAGAACGGTAAACATTCAAGATACTCATCCGTCAATTCTTCAGTTTTGGTAATTTTCCATCCAATACTGATTTCGCATCGTGGCAATGTCGATGGAGAAGTTGGAGGTTTTTGTATTCGCTGTTTCCACCTAATGAGCGAGGAATGATGTGGTCAACCTCTAACAAATCATCATATTTAAACATCAATCCGCAGTGAAGGCATTTTCCTTTCTGAGCTTTAAGAAGTTTTGCCATTGGAGTTGGAGCTTCAGGGTGTTTCCCCATTCTTGAACTCCAGTAGACAAAATCACCATCGTAGGGACTCTTATTACCTTGCACTTTTGTATGTCTCACAACCGGAGTTTCTGAGTGCTTGTACATTTTAATCCCAGAATGTGTTGCAAATGCCCAACTATCATTGCCTATTGTTCGCCAGTATTTACTGGCTATTTCTTTGGCATTACTTTGGGTACATTTGCGTTTTGCCCAGGCTCTTAATTTTTGGTAGGTTAGATGGTCACATTTTGAAAAGATTTCTTTACTTACTACGGTTGAATAATAGTTGCACCATCCTTTAATTACCGGGTTAAGCCTGGTTATTAACGCTGCTTGTGGCGCACCATGATGGTTGTCTATTATGTTTCCGATATGGTCAAGATGTATCTTAACTTTTTGGGCGTTTGGGGTAATTAATGCAATGAAACCCAGCTTTTTAGAGTTTGTATTTGTGGCTGCTCTATATGCACCCACCCTGTATTGTCTCACATTGAATCCGAGGAAATTAAATCCTTCGTAAGAGTGGACAATCCTGGTTTTCTTCTCATTCAGTTCTAGACCCATACCTGTTAACCAGTCAGCAATAATTCTTTGACAACATTCCACTACTGCTTTGTCTTTGTGCATAATTACAAAGTCATCTGCATAGCGAATTAAGCTGAGGCTTTTGCGATTATCTCGCTTGCCACCTGGTAACGTTTCGGCTACCTGTTTAATCCGATTTTCCATGCCATGAAGGGCTATATTAGCAAGTAGAGGTGAAACCACCCCACCTTGCGGCGTTCCTTCAGCGCTAGGGAATAGGGATTTGCCATCAATCACTCCTGCTTTAAGCCATGCTTTTATTTGGTGGCGTAAAGTCGGGAATGTATTTACTTTTTCTACCAGAGCTTTATGGTTAATGCGGTCAAAGCATTTTGAAATGTCAGCGTCTAGGATATATTTACTTTGTTGGCTGACACAGTTAAATACTGCTTCGATTGCATCATGGGCAGAGCGTCCGGGTCTAAAACCATAGGAATTTGGCTCAAATCGAGCTTCCCATTCTGGTTCGAGTGCTAATTTCACTAACGCTTGCAAAGCACGGTCATACATTGTCGGTATTCCAAGAGGTCGTTTTTCGTTATTTCCTGGTTTTGGTATCCATACCCTCCGTGTGGGTTTTGATTTGCCAGTGATTCTCAGTTTATTTACTAGGTTTAAACGCGCTACTGGGGATAGTGATTTTATTCCATCCACTCCTGCCGTTTTCTTGCCTACGTTATCTTGAGTGACCTTTCTTACCGCAATGCACTTTGCCGACCACGACCTAATTAAGGTTTTTTGGAGTTGGCGAATTGATGCTATATCACCACGAATTGAGGCTCGAAATATTCTTTTTTGAAGCTTGAATACAACTTTTTCTAGCTTGCGCCAGTCAAGTTGATTCCATTCCGCCGTAGTCTGACGACTCGTTTTAGACATTTGTACTTCTACTCAAAACTATTTCTTCCAAATCATCGTGGGAACGTCAGCATATCCTGAACATTACCCCAGGCGTTTGCTTTTTTCCCAATCCTGTCCCAATATTGCTTGCGGATGGTTTCCTGCTCAGTCATCGACCTTACTGAGAGCAACCTATTGGGGTTTATTCGTTCCGAACAGTCATTGTTTGAACTTTTAGGGTGACACTGTTCACCGGGTTTTGTGGAGATGCTTTATCAGTCAGTTTTTGAACTGCTGACTCCATATCCTTGCCTTTTGGCTTGGGTTATCAGCCTTATTTACCCATCATTTTTCACGATGATTCAGGTGTGTCTTTGCTTGCGCTACCCATGAGTTCTTGCTTGGCAGTTACCAGATTAGGCTTCTAGTATTTCTGCCTTTTCACCCCGCTTCATCTTCTGAGATACCACCTCAGAAAATGGGGGTGATGCTTTCAACTCCAGCATCTGAGTGGTAGGGCTAGGTTCACAAGAAACCGTCACCTACATGACTATTCAGTTATCATGGTTCATTTGAACCAGGCTCACCGTCCTTGAGTATTTCTACTCATTTAGGTTAAACGAATCGCACCAAAAAATAAAATGCCCAGCCGCCCAGCCCTATCAAATATATATTGAGCTAACCGTTCACACAAACCTACCCATATCTAGTCATTACTAGACAAATGTAGTCAAGTGCATTCGTAATGGGTCAACCACGACAGGGACAAACGGCAGTCCCTCTATTCCCTTCATGAAGTCGGGAATTACTTTTCGCCCAATGTTCAGACTTCCGTTGACATCGGCGTTGATTAATCGACCAGTGCCAGACTTGTACAAACCTCGCTTGACTCGCGAACCAGAGAAATTAGGCGTGGCTTTTCCATACTTGGGCAGTACATCGCCATCAAGAGCGCTAGCCTTGCTGGTGTAAGCTTCTTCAGTAGTTATCACTTTGATTCCAGCCAAAGCACCTTTGTACTCAAGCATTTGAATCAAACGAGCGTGAGGAATCGCTGTGAATTGCTGGTTGTTGGACTTGCCAATGTTAATCTCTTGCTTCCAACAATACCTTCGCCAAATTTATGACCCACTAGAGCAAGTGGTAGCAGGGTGAATGCGCCCTAAATTGGTAACTGTGTGGAAAATATTCGCGAGTAAAATAGGGTCTGGTTTTTGGGGAAGTAATTTTATTGTTTCCTCAACATACCTATAACCCCGAAATAGCGCCTTGAGGTCTGTGATACTGAAATCAGGGTTAAATCGACGAAAGTGAGAAAGCAAAACCTGCGAAACATTAACCATGAAAAAAGCGAGATTTGCAGCATTTGTCACGGCGTTTTTGCCAACATTCATAAAATCTTCTAGTCCCCAAAACTGTTTTGCATCACGGAAATTAAATTCGATTTGAAATCTCAAACTGTAATAATCAATAATCTTTTCATAACTTAAATTCAAATCTGTTGAAAATAACACAGCATGAGTTCGGTGAGATGTTACAACATTTATCCGCACTATAATTACAACATTTAAGGCATCCGAGTATCGGCTTATCGTATAAAGAAGAAAAAAATCGCTCAATCCCATAACTTTTCTTCCCTGACTTGCTTACTACTACTTCATCTCCTGCTAATATGTATGTTTCTTTTTGGCAAAATATATGTTCTCGAAAAAATACCCAAAACAATGTTGCCCAAGGTAATGACTGTGCAAAAAATCTCTGTATCGTTCTATAGCTTCCACCTTGACCACACCACCTTGATATACCCAGCATCGTTATCCTTCCACTCATTGCCAGCATCGCTGATATGATTAAGCTCCAACGCCTCAATGTTGTTCTTGTCGTGTATCGTTGCAAGCATTCCAATAGTGCTAATATATCTGGCATGGGCTTTCTGTGGTTCTTGAGTTATGGTTGTGGTAAACAATAACTCTACTACGGAAAGCCCTCTTTATTTTGGCGAAGGTATTGTTTTTAAGTACAAAGTCTTAAATTTTCGTGCCTAGCAATACGCATATCTGGGCATTTTGTATCATATTGATACGATTCAGGACACTAACTAGCAACTTGCGTTATACCAATTTTCTATGAAGTTGGTAGAGGTCTAATGGGTAATGGGTCAATTACCCATTAACGCGAAATCCGACTCCGTTTAAAGACGGACTACACTAAGGCTCGTGGGGGTCTACTTATTTTCTTTACATTGGGTTGTGAACAAAAACATTAAATTTTTATAAAAAATGCAATTTATCTTCTCCAACTCCAAAAGAGTACGATATTCTATATAACAATTTGATAAACATGGTAGATATTTCAATCGTGTAAAATTTGCTGTTACTCAAAAATCTACCACTAAGCCCTTGTTTAAATGGGTAATTTAAATAATGCACACATGTTCATGAAAAAATGGATAAGATTTTACTATCCTTTCCCGGCTATATTATCTATGCTTGGGATAGATGTTAAGTTATTTGTATCAGTATCTGCAAAAGTTGGTATTCACTATTGAAAATTTTTAGTGGTGATTACCGTACAAAACCGAATTTGATAGCAACTAAGTAGAGTTAGTTATGATATATTTAAGAAGCCAAGACTGGCTTTTCCAAAGTACACAACTCTACGGATCGGCAATAGTTCCGAAATGGAAAGCAGTTTTGACTAAGCATTTACCAAACCAAATCTGAATTAAAATTCAATCGAGGTTATGATTCAGCAAGTAATTCACCCTATGGTGAAATTGCAGCGTAACGTGCAATCACTCGTAGACTCAAATATTATCAAGCCAACCGATAGTATCTGGAAAATAGCTCTACTTTTCGGCAATGAATGGCAGCATTGGAAAAAAGAATTGTTGGATTTTGGATTTAATATGCAAGATCCGGTTAGTGATTTGTTAGCAGTAGAGGCTTGGGACGAAGAGTAGGTTTAAAAGTTGTTTGTTAGTGGTTATTTGTTGTACCCTGCGGATAAACACGTAAACGGACAAAGTCCGGATTCTAGTAGATTAGTGGCTTCTGTTCCCTGAAAGGGTTCCCGTTCCCTCGATAAGGGTTCCAAAGGTAGGGTAAGTAGCCGCTTACGTGTCTATGAGAATAACAACCAACCACGAACTGTCAACTACCAACAATCTTCATTATTGACAAGCTGCTAGGGCTGTAGATAATTCCTTTGCTGTTTGATAGCGATCGCGTGGCAGTTGTTGTGTAACGCGATGAATTACCTCTGCTAGTTTAGGGTTAATAGTGGGGACTTTAGCCACATCAAACCGAAAGCCTCGTCCTTGCTGACGATAAAACTTGAAAGGGTTTTCACCACTGAGTAGATAAATTAATGTTGGGCCAATCGCATATAAATCCGATTGAGTCAGAGGTTGTCCCCGTTCCTGTTCAGGAGCGCAATAGCCTTCTGCACCAATCCGAGTACCAGGTGCAGTACCAACAATTTCCTTGACTGCACCAAAATCCAGCACAACTATGCAATTATTGGAATTTCGCACCATTAGGTTTGCTGGTTTAATGTCCCGGTGAATGAGTGGAGGTTCTTGGCTATGCAAATAGTCCAAAATGTCACAAGTTTGGCTCATCCAAGCGATCGCTTGGATGGGAGTGACAGGCCCTTTGTATGCAATCAATTTTTCTAAATCATGACCATGGACTAATTCCATGGCCAAATATCTTTTTCCTCCCTCCTCAAAAAAATCATAATATTTAGGAATACCAGGATGATAAAGAGATTTGAGAGTATTAGCCTCTCGTTCAAATAGTTCACGGGCTTTGGCAATTTTAGCCATGTCAGCATTCATTTGCTTCAGCACCAAAAGCTGTGGGTGTCCGACTATTTTTCCAGTATCATCCCAAGCTAGATAAGTGGTTCCCATACCTCCCTGTCCTAGTGTCCTCAATACCTGATAATTACGAATGGTTTTGATCACAGACAAGGGTTGACCACAATGAATACAAAATAAATTATTGGGAGTGTTGCCTTCATGAGTACAACTACTCAGTGAGTTTATTGATTTATTTGGAACATTTATTTGCTCAATCTGAAACTTTAAGATCGGGCCTCCTCGCGCCAATTGCAGTAGAGAATCATCTGGTATGGGACTTTGAGTAACCAGGACACCATTGAGAAAAGTACCATTTGTACCTTTACTAATCACCTGCCATAAACCGCCATCATCACCAGAACTAATTTGTCTGAGTTCAAGATGATATCTGGATACAAGAGTATCGCTTAAAACAACATGATTATCCGCCGAACGACCAATCCGAATCACTGGTTCATCTTCAAAATGCCAGTTTTGGAGGGGCGTTTTTTTTTGCGGTTCTAACAGAGTCAGAGTAACCACAATTACAAAGTAACTAAGGGAATGGGAATTTTTGATAGTTGGTAGTTGGTAGTTGGTAGTTGGTAGTTGATAGTTGATAGTTGGTAGTTGGTAGTTTATCCATAGACGCGTAAGCGGCTACTTACTCTGCACCGAACCCTTTCAGGGAACAGAAGCCATTACTCCACCAGAAGACGGACGAAGTCCGTCTACGTGTCTACCCGCAGGGTACAACAAACAACAAACAACAAACAACAAATAACCACTAAGCATTAACCATATCTTTTTGACTATCTAATACTGGGCGTACTTTTGCCCTGATCACCACAATGGTGATGTTGTCATGACCGTTGTAATCATTCGCCAAATCAATTAAATCCCTAACGCCAGTTTCCAGATTAGTGCCAGAACTGAGTAAGGGAAGTAAATGAGTTGAATAGTGAGTTTCTAGTAAATCATTATCTGATAAACCGTCTGAAGCTAAAACAAATAGAGTATCTTCAGCAATCTCAAAAAACTGCACATCGGCAGAAATTGAGTGTTCATCACGTGGGCCAAGGGCTTGTGTGAGTTGGTATGCATCCGGGCGGGTATATGCCACACTAGGCTCAACTCCTCGCGAGATTTCCCGTTGACCAACTTCGTGATCTACTGTTACTTGTTCTAAACCGGACTTGCGGGTGAGACAATAAAGGCGACTATCACCCACATGAGCCACAGCTGCTTGAGTATCATGGATTAGCAGGATCACCAAGGTTGTACCCATCCGCCCAATACCAGAACGAGCATCTTGTTGATTGACATTGTAAATCGCTTGGTTTGCTTGTCCTATTGCTTCACGAATTTGCTCTTCTGTGGGTAATTCATTCTCAATCCAATAAGTTTGAAAGTATTGTTGCAAAGTGTTAACAGCCAAAGCACTTGCTACTTCCCCACCAGCATGTCCACCCATACCATCACAAAGAATATACAAAGCACGGGCCTGCACATTGCGACTGGAGGGCAATTCCTGCTGATTGATTTTGGCATCAATACCAAAGTAGTCTTCATTATGATGTCGCTGACGCCCAACATCAGTCAGCCCAGCATGTTCTAAGCTGATTAGCTGCATTGGTAGCACCACTGTTGCCATATCATCATTTTTTGAGGCATTGTCTGCTTCTGACTCATCTAATTGAAGAATAGTAGGTGAATTGGTAGCTAGATTGACTGTTGCACTCACCTGTAAATCATTAAAACTAGAGCTTGGTTGCAATTCTGTAGCGATCGCCTGCAAACCAGACTTTAACTGCAACAAATTATCAATCTTCCCGATTTCCAAATCTGTTAAGAGTTCTAACAAAGAACCAAATTGTGTACGCTGAGATTCTCTAAAAAGCTTTTGCCAAACACCGGCCAAAGCTTTAATATTCAAACTTTCTTCCGATTGTTCAGGTGTGTTGTTCTCTTTATTGGTCAGTGTGTTGTGAGTCCTGCTTGGATTAACAGGTAACAAATATAACATTCGCAATGCTACTGCTTGGTCTTCATCTAACCGCAGATTCGACAAATCCAAAAGACTATGACAACAATTTAAAGGTTCTAGCAAGGCCCAAAGTTGTGTCATTTGATAACAACAATTGACCATTTGTAGAGAAGTCGTTGACTCATCGTGCCACAAATCCAGTAAACATGGCCAATCAGAACGGTCTTCAATCAGTATGATCTCCATATTCTGGTTTTGCCAAGCATCATGAATTGGCGGTATGCCTTGATTAATATAAGCTGCCAAAGCCACATATGCTTCCGCAGAAGAAGGAACACTACTAGCCTCCATTGCAGGTGTTACTACTCCTTGATGCTGATTAGCAATCATGGCTTCAAGAGGAGAAACCTGATAAGGCAAACAATCTAAAACTTTTACATACACTTGAGTTTGAGATGCTAAATCTCCCAAATTTGGCAGTGACTCTAGCAATTGATAACGTTGTTGTTGATCTAAGTAGGGGCCTTCCGGAAGCAGAGATGAGTTAGAAGAAGAAACAGAGACAACCGAACGCTTTGAGGTGGAGAAAATTTCACTCCCCGCATCACTACTGCTCTCCTTGTGAGTGTTATTAAAGTCTACTTCCTCGACTTCTATATTTTCTTTCTTGGTAATAATTGCCCACCAAACTCTGCCACATTCGGCACCACAGTTATGACACTTTTGTGCATTCACAGGTACTTGGGTATCGCATTGCAGGCAGAACTTATGGGTCAGGGACGCCCCACATTTTTGACAGAATTTGTTGGAATTGGGGTTTTCAAATTGACACTGAGGGCAAATCAGCATTGTGGAAGTTCCTTAATTCCCGACCAAGGTACTTGTGGCTACTACACTCAAAGTGCCACAATCAGCAGCCCCTGCCTATAGTAGACCTACAAATGATTGTAGTTTCACAAGTGAGTTTTTGTGGCAGTCGTGACATCCTCCCACACTATAGTGGCAGTTGAATAGTAAAACAAGTATAATTAGACCCACTTTTGGCTTTAATTGTTCCCCTTACATATTTGGTGATATTTTGTACCAAAGCTATTTTGAAAAGACAAGCTATTTAATGACTTGATTTCGTGTGGTGTCAAATCACGCCACTCACCTGGTTTCAAATTATCCAAGTCTAACTGAGCGATCGCCACTCGGACTAATCTTAAAGTCGGAAACCCCACAGCCGCCGTCATTCTCCGTACTTGGCGATTTTTTCCCTCAGTCAAAGTCATCTCCAACCATGCTGTAGGTACATTCTTACGAAATCGAATTGGCGGATCGCGATCGCTTAACTTAGGTTCTGCTGACAACAGTTGTACTTTGGCTGGTCGAGTGCGATAATCTTGAATTATGACGCCTGCTTCTAACTTTTTCAAAGCAGCAGCATCAGGAATACGTTCTACCTGTACCCAGTAAGTACGTTCATGTCCAAACCGAGGATCGCAAAGTCGATGTTGCAATTGTCCATGGTTTGTCAACAACAATAAACCTTCACTATCCCAGTCCAAACGCCCCACCGGATATACATCGGGAACTGAAATATAATCTTTTAAGGTGCTACGAGTCGGAGTATCTTGAGTAAACTGGCACAGAACCCCATAGGGTTTGTAGAACAAGATGTATCGATAGTCATTGGTCATTTGTCATTGGTCATTGGTTATTGCACTCTTCAAATTCACGTTCATCACTAAAATTATTCTATCCATAGAGAGCGTTAAAACATTTGTGACCAACGTTTTAACGTTGTTTATGAACGCAAACCCATTCATAAAGAACATTCAAACATTTGTGACCAACGTTTTAACGTTGTTTATGAACGCAAACCCATTCATAAAGAACATTCAAACATTTGTGACCAACGTTTTAACGTTGTTTATGAACGCAAACCCATTCATCACAAACGTAACACCGTCAGCAAAGAATGTATGCCTTGACGTTTAAACCCTGTAGAGACGCGCCATGGCGCGTCTCTACATACCAAAATTCTGTCGAAAAATCCTTAACCGAGCAGCATGTTTGATTAATCTGATTGCATATCCCAAAACCAATTAGATAAATTCCCTGTCTCATCGATAGCTTATTTTCGCTGAAAAAATCGATCCGCCTGACGGCGGAAAAAAGGAAAAAAGAACAAGCGTAGAGGGCAAAAGAACTAAAGTATAAAGAGCTACTGAAGAATCCTCCCGAACGCGCAGACAACACGAAAACCAATAGGGTAGCAGATGACGGCGCGCTCCGCCCAAGAGTAGTAGAGGCGGGACGCGGAACGGCAGAGTTCAGGAGTGTCGATCCAGGAACCGCCCCGCAGTACGGCATTTCCTGGTTTTCGAGAAATTAGCTACCTTCAGCATAATTTCTGCCGTTGACTGAGCGGCTTTTTCCCAATCTCCAACTGCAAGGTAATTAGCAAGTTTAGTGTACTCTTGAGCAACTCGGTTTTTAACGAAGCGAATCCGCTTCTCTCCTGTGTTGTCTCCATCTATAGTCCAGCATTTTGCTTTAACGGAATCATCTTGAGCTTCAGCTAAAGTCGGTAGCCTGTAATAGTATACCGAATTATTTTCATTACTATTTCCACTTTGGGAGAGAGTATAAAGATTCAGCCAGTTACAGAAACCAAGGGCATTTTCCCAACTGATTCCAACTATCAGATTGTTGGCATTTCCAGCAGTAAATCTAGTATTTTGTAAGTGTAACGTTTGACCAGAGCGTTTATCATCAATAAAAAGTTGATATTCAGCACAGGTTATGTAGCCAGTATCAATTTCTAAATTTTCATCAATCCGCAACAGTTGCTTCAACCGCCAAGATAGCTTTACTTCTGCTGCTAAGGAGGCAATTTGCGGGTCAGTAGATTCCAAACCCGCTTCTAAGGTGTCTTCTAATTGTTGCCTTACTTTTGGTGCAACACTCTTACCCTCTTGCAGGCAATCATAGGCAATACTTAGAGATACAACAGTAGGATCTTGTAAAGCGGCGCGAATTAAATTGGTGCTGTCACTCTTAGCAGCATATAAACGAATGGTTTCATCCCACCAAGAATCGTTAATGTTATCTATCAAAATTTGCTCGTTGTTTTCTTCTTTCACCTGAACTGCTGTTAAATATTCCTGAAGACTCTTGTGAGCAAATTCATAAACGCCTTGCTGCTTTTCTACTATTAACCCACTAACCTGTTCAATATGTTTGAGAAAAATTTCTGGCTTTACTTTATTGCCTGATACAGCTTGCAATTGTTGTTGGATGATCTGTTCTCCAACAGATGAATTAAATTCACGAGTTTTTTGTAACATTAACTGCAATGCCAACACTTGCAGCACGGATTGTTTTTGCGCTGCGTTTAATGTAATTGGATATTCAATACCCTTAACCTGCTGTCGCCTTACCAATAGAACTTCACATATTTCTTCATATAGCCCTACCCGTGAAGCTGGAAGTGCGCCTCGGTTATCGTGGACTGTGGCGATCATAGTTAAAAGCAAGGGGTTAAGAGCCATTGCTGCTAATGGTGGGTGATTTTCGATGCATTCAATCAAGTCATTCGCCTTTGTTTGAGCATCTGCTCGCACCCCTGGATCTTCTTTTCTGGCTTGGCGCATGATTTCATTTTGCAGATACCAATTATGTAGGAACTGCTGCATCTGCTTGAGGTTAAACGGTTGTACCTCCAAGGACAATGGCTGCTGTTGCAGTGGGGCGTCAAGATAGCCATAAAGTCGAGAAGTCAGGATAAAAGTAGTTTCAGGATATGCGCGCATCTGAGAGTCTACCCATTGGCTAACACGTTGGCGCTCTTTTATATCCGCTACCTCATCCAGCCCATCCAGCATCACCAAACAACCCTTTAACCTGTTTTCAAACCATTGCGGCGGAGGGTCAAGTTTGAGGCTGGGTTCTTCTGGAGTTTGCAGCACTTTTATAATCAGTTGTGCCAAGTTAGGGGGTTGAGGACTGGTAATTTCATCACGTATCTTCCGTAAATATAAAAGCACTGGGATGATTTTTGGCGCTTTGGCATACCGTCGTCGTTGAGTATTTTGAGCATATTGTAGAGTCAGATGCTCTAATAAAGTTGTCTTTCCATACCCTGGTGGAGCAATAACTAATATGCGCCTGTAGGCTGGTCTAGTACGAATTTCTGCTAAAAAATCCCATATTTGCAAATTTCCAACAGTTTCCTGTTTCTGAATTAACGCTTGTGACATCTGCTGCGGACTCTTTGATATTACTCGCAACGGCACAAACACCTTGTCTAAATCCGGTGTAAATGCTCCTGGAGTTTTTAGTCCCTGCGTCCGATAGGTGCGATAGGCATAAACCAAGTTTTTGTAATATTTGGCTTTAAAATCCGAAGTGAATGTCCAAGTCCAGACTTCAAACTTGCTCCAAATTTGATCTGCTAAACGAACTGCTTGTGTCTTTTGCCAATCCTTCCACTTCTGAGATATCCGCTTGATGAATTCTATTAAAAACTTTCCCGCCAGGATAAAAAGTGTCAAAATTACCGTCAGCAAAAAGGATAAAACTGCTTCTGGCCATTGATGAGAGAGGAAAAAATGAAGTGCGATCGCCATCCCTATAGCAGGAAAAAACCACAACACCCACTTCTGCCATTTCTTCGGTAACACCAGCACTGGCGGTAATATAGTTCCCAAAGCAAACAACATCAACGATGTATAAAAAACTGCTGTAATTGATTCTGCTGGCAGATAATTGCTCTTATATAGTCCAAAGAGAGTGATCCCTCCTACCAAAGGTAACAAGCCACCAAGCCAGTTTTGATTTGCAGTCGCCGCATTTTGCTGAGGGTCACTAGATAGTAAAGTCAGAATCAAAAGCGCTACTATACATCCGCCTGTTAACAAAAATATTGCTGAATCTGAAATATTTAAATCTTGTTTGCTAGGTAATTGATTAATCAGCCAACCTAAGACACCATTGCTCGATATCAACAGCAGTGGAACCAGCAAAGCTTTGACAAATCCAGACATAGGAGGTAAAACAAGCAAACTCAGCGTTTGTTTTATACTAACCCGTTTGTAGTAAGGACTTTAGTGCTTATTTTCTAAGGACTAAAGTCCTTACTACGAACTTTGTTTTTCCAGATTCGGATTTGACTATACACCCGCCTTAGAATGGTTCTAAATTGTTAATTCCCTCATCTGCTCCACTGTCAAAATGCTAAACTTAATACTTATGCTAGGGGTGCCTGCATCCAGGCTGAGATTATACCCTTCGCACCTGAATCCGGATAATGCCGGCGCAGGGAAGCTGTTTATTGAGGAAAGCAAATATGCGGACAAAATGGGTTGCCAAGCGAAGAGGCGAGAGCAATGTTAGTCAAATGCATTATGCTCGTCAAAGTGTAATTACTGAAGAAATGCACTACGTCGCTCGGCGAGAAAACCTCCCTGTTGAGCTAATCAGAGATGAGGTAGCGCGGGGACGGATGATTATTCCTGCAAATATCAATCACACAAATTTAGAACCAATGTGTATTGGTATTGCTTCCAAATGTAAAGTCAATGCTAATATTGGCGCTTCTCCCAACTCTTCTGAAATTAACGAAGAACTGGAAAAGCTAAACCTGGCGGTAAAATACGGGGCTGATACCGTCATGGATTTATCCACTGGCGGTGGTAACTTGGATGAAATTCGCACCGCGATTATTAAAGCTTCACCCGTTCCCATTGGCACAGTGCCAGTATATCAAGCTTTGGAAAGTGTACATGGCAAGATTGAAAATCTCACTGCTGAGGATTTTCTGGATGTAATCGAGAAACACGCCCAGCAAGGGGTAGATTACATGACTATCCACGCTGGGATTTTAATTGAACACTTGCCTTTAGTTAGAAACCGCCTGACTGGCATTGTCTCTCGTGGTGGTGGTATTTTAGCAAGATGGATGCTGCATCATCATAAACAAAATCCGCTTTACACCCACTACCGAGATATTATTGAGATTTTCAAAAAATATGATGTCTCATTTAGCTTAGGTGACTCACTCCGTCCTGGTTGTACTCATGATGCTTCTGATCAAGCCCAATTAGCAGAACTCAAAACCCTGGGACAATTAACCCGCAAAGCTTGGGAAGACGATGTGCAGGTGATGGTTGAAGGCCCTGGACACGTACCGATGGATCAAATTGAGTTCAACGTTAAAAAGCAGATGGAAGAGTGTTCAGAAGCACCTTTCTATGTGCTTGGCCCATTAGTCACAGACATTGCTCCTGGTTATGACCACATCACCTCCGCTATTGGTGCAGCCATGGCTGGTTGGTATGGTACTGCTATGTTGTGCTATGTTACACCTAAAGAACACTTGGGTTTGCCAAATTCGGAAGATGTACGCAATGGATTAATTGCTTACAAAATTGCAGCTCATGCGGCAGATATCGCCAGATGTCGCCCTGGTGCAAGAGATAGAGACGATGAACTCTCCCGCGCTCGTTACAACTTCGATTGGAATCGTCAGTTTGAATTATCACTCGACCCCGACAGAGCTAAGGAATATCACGATGAAACTTTACCGGCAGATATTTATAAAACTGCTGAGTTTTGCTCTATGTGTGGACCTAAGTTCTGTCCAATGCAAACTAAAGTAGATGCAGATGCATTGACGGAACTAGAGAAGTTCTTAGCGAAGGATAAACAACAAGTAGTAGCACAAAGTTAGTTAGTCTTTCCAGTACGCCTTGGAATTTTATTCCAAGGCTTATAGCATAGCCTCATCTAAACCTCACGGGAGCTTCTACTCCCTGCGCTTAAGCCCTTTAGGCAGGAGTTGCTTACACAGAATGGGCTTGTACCATTAAGGAATTATGGGTCAAAATAAATAGCAGATTTAGTTATTACTAATGGTTTGGAATCCGGGACAACGGTTGTTTGGGGGACGATATATCATCCAAAGAAAACTAGGTGAAGGGGGAATTGGTATCACCTACCTCGCCACAACGGAACATGGAGAACTACGGGTTATTAAAACCTTAAAAGAAGAAATATTCAATAACCCCGCCTGGAAACCTCACCGAGACAAGTTAAAGCTTGATTTTCGAGATGAAGCTGTGAGATTGGCTGTGTGTCGCCATCCGCACATAGTCCAAATAGAAAATATTTTTGATGAAGCGAATATGCCTTGTATGGTGATGGAGTACATCGAAGGCGAAGATATGGGTAAGCGCTTACAGCGACTGGGAATACTACCAGAAGCAGAAGCACTGCTTTACATACGCCAAGTGGGTGCTGCTCTAACCATTATTCACCGCAAAGGCTTGCTACACCGGGACATAAAGCCGCGCAATATTATGCTTCGCAATGATAAATTAGAAACTGTTTTGATTGACTTTGGTATTGCCAGAGAATTTATTCCTAATGTTGTGCAAAAGCATACAGTCTATCGTACTCCTGGTTTTGCCCCCCCCGAACAATACGAATTGGAAGCACCACGGGGAGAATATATCGATGTTTATGGTTTGGCAGCTACCTTATATAGTTTGGTGACTGGGATCATACCAACCAGTGCGGAGGAGAGACGACGCAACATATCTCTAAGACCACCACTGTACTACAATCCCAATCTCAGCCACAAGGTAAATTTAGCAATTCTGCACGGTATGGAATTGCAATCCAAGCAACGTCCTCAAAGCGTACAAGACTGGTTAAATCTACTAGATAGTAAGTTTGAAGAAGATTCTTCTGTACCCCCCACACAAATTATTACTCCAAACACCCACACTCAAACTACCATTTTATCGAGTCAAGGCGAATGGGAGTGTGTAAACACTCTCAAAGGTCATACCAGCATGGTGCAAACTGTAGCAGTTAGTGGTGACGGTCAGCTTTTAGCAAGTGGTAGTAGTGACACGACGATCAAACTGTGGCAATTGCAGAGTGGTAAGTTACTACGTAGCCTTGGTCGTTGGTTTTCTGGCCATTCCAGTATGGTTAGTAGTGTTACCTTTAGCCCAGATGGAGAAATTCTTGCTAGTGCGGGTTGGGATGAGACTATTAAATTGTGGTTAATTAGTTCTGGAAAAGCAATTCGTACTCTTAGGAGCCACAGCAATTGTGTGAATTCTGTCAGCTTTAGTCCGAATGGGCAAATGCTGGTTAGTGGCAGTGCTGATTGTAATATAAAACTATGGCAAGTGATTACGGGTAGAGAAATTCGGACTTTTGTTGGCCATACTGATACTGTTTGGTCTGTTGCTTGGAGTCCGAATCGAGAAGTAATTGCCAGTGGTAGTGCTGATTACACAGTCAAACTGTGGTACATAAATACAGGTCAAGAAATTCGCACTTTGAGGGGACATTCATTTTTTGTGAATGCGATCGCCTTCAGCCCAGATGGTGAAATAATCGCTAGTGGCAGCTCAGACTCTACTATCAAATTATGGCTAGTAAGTACGGGTCAAGAAATTTGCACCCTCACAGGGCATTCCAACTCAGTATGGTCACTTAGCTTTAGTCCTGATGGACAGTGGTTAGCAAGTGGTAGTTGGGATAAAACCATCAAGATTTGGCATATCAGTACAGGTAAAAAAGTTTGCACCTTGACTGGTCATTTGAACTATATCCGGTCTGTCACCTATAGTCCAAGTGGGAAAACTTTGGTAAGTGGTAGTGATGACGATACCATCAAAATTTGGCGGTGCAAGTAAGAGGATTGGGGATTAGGGATCGCGAAGGAGACAAGGCAGACAAGGGAGAAATTTCTTCCAATGACCAATGACCAATGACCAATACGCTTTTGTTTCTTCAGATAGAATTAGCAATTATCAAAAATTGGGACAATAATGACGGCAAACCGTTATTCTTAAATATTAAAATCCTATGAGCTTTGGTATCGGTGAAATATTCCTGATATTTGTGCTTTTTTCGTCTTTTCAACCGATTTGGCAAAAACGTCAGATTGAATATCGGCGCTTCCGCGCTCTTCAAGAATTTCAGCAGCAACGTAAAAGTAGAGTAATTCTTCTTATTCACCGCCAAGAGTCTATTAGTTTACTGGGAATTCCGCTATCACGCTACATAACTATCGAAGACTCGGAACAAATTCTGCGGGCAATTCGTCTGACTGCGCCAGATGTTCCAATCGACTTAATTTTACATACTCCTGGTGGTTTGGTTTTAGCTACCGAACAAATTGCTAGAGCATTAATTCGTCATCCCTCTAAAGTTACAGTTTTTGTACCCCACTATGCCATGAGTGGCGGTACTATGCTTGCTCTCGCTGCTGACGAAATTATTATGGATGCCAATGCTGTTTTAGGGCCTGTTGATCCCCAAATTGGTAATTTTCCGGCGGCAAGTATTTTAAAAATTGTAGAAGATAAACCCATCAGTGAAATTGATGATCAAACACTGATTATGGCTGACTTATCGCGTAAAGCGATGCAGCAGGTGCAGCGCTTTGTGCGGACTCTACTAAAAGACAATATACCTAAGCAAAAAGTTAAGTTAGAAGATATTGAAAACATCGTCGAAGCCTTAACAACAGGGCGCGTTACCCATGACTATCCGATTACGGTTGAAGAAGCAACAGAGATGGGGCTGCCCGTAACAGTTGGACTGCCCCGTATAGTTTACGGCCTGATGGAGTTGTATCCACA
The DNA here is from genome assembly GCA_051172755.1 of Nostochopsis sp. Classification (GTDB taxonomy): domain Bacteria; phylum Cyanobacteriota; class Cyanobacteriia; order Cyanobacteriales; family Nostocaceae; genus Pelatocladus. Next base: position 429,450 of record JBMNDX010000005.1, read on the forward strand.
ACCTCAAGGCGGACGCCCAACGGTACAGTACATCCCCATGCCTTATGATGACCGTCGTCCCACACTACCGGTTCCCAAGGGTAGACCCTTAGAAGAACCTAATCAAATGCGTTAGAAGTTGTTGGTTATTGGTTATTGGTTGTTGGTTGTTGGTTGTTGGTTGTTGGTTGTTGGTTGTTGGTTGTTGGTTGTTAACTATCCCCGATTCCCGATTCCCGTACTCTCCTTGAAGCCCTTCGGGTACTTTTCGAGAACCCGCTTCGCGTGTACGCCAGCTGCTTTATGCCGGGGAACTCTAGTAGAGCACTGGCTCACCGCTTACGCGCAGACGCGTAAGTGTCTCCGTAAGGAGAATCCCTGATCCCTGATCTCCGATCCCTCCTCTAGCCTAAGGTGTGGGTGATGGGGTTGTTGCTGGCGATAGTGGTGTAGGTGTTGCTGTTGATGTTGGTGTGGGTGATGGGGTTGTTGTTGGCGATAGTGGTGTGGGTGTTGCTGTTGATGTTGGTGTGGGTGATGGGGTTGTTGTTGGCGATAGTGGTGTAGGTGTTGCTGTTGATGTTGGTGTGGGTGATGGGGTTGTTGTTGGCGATGGTGGTGTAGATGATGGTGCTACTGATGGATTTTGAATTATTTTCTTAGCATCTTTGTCAAGTGTCTGCCGCAATGCTAAATCAGCAATTCCTGTTTGGGGAAGCTGTAGTTTTTTCTGATAAACTTTGACTGCGGATTGGGTTTGAGGCCCGTAAAATGAGTTTTTAGGTAGAGGAGGATTTGGCTTAGTTACCAGATTCAGATTTGCTTGTAAAATCTTGACAATATTTGCTGCATAAGCTTGAGTTTTTGGCCCAGCTATGCCATCCACTGGTTTTAGTCTATAACCCTTTTGAAATTCTTGAATTGCTTTTTTCGTTTCTGCATCTGTTAGGGGTGCATTTGATCCCGTAACTTTATAACCTAATCCTTGCAGTACGCTACGAAATTGCTGTGGGGTATAGATTTGCTGCTGTACAGTTGTTGGTGTTTGTGCGATCGCTACAGTTGTTGCCGCAGTTACTATACAAACGGTAGCTACACTAAAGCTTGACTTTCCAAATTCACACCACATAATTCAAATTCCTTTCAATGAAGCCGGGAAAATATTGATGTTAACAGAACTAACAGATGCATTTTAAGTTGATATAGATACTTTGACTGAAATATTAATGATTTTTGATTAAAACGAGTTGGATTCAGTTTAAAATCAGAAAATTTGTATAAAAAATTTTACAATTTGATTGACAGAAGAGTATTTTTACTTACTCGCAAATGATAGATCAATAAATCTAAAACAACATAAATTATAGTTATTTATTGATAGTTGTTTATTATTGGTGATTTTATTGTTTTCCATTACCCACTAACTCCTAACCACTAATACCAATTTCATATGAAGCTGCACATGATTTTGACCCCTCCCAACCTAAGCGCGAGATCGGGGAGGTGTCGTAGGTGGTGGGGTTCTTTTTATGCATCTCCATAAAGAATTGGTATAACTCCTAATACTTACAATCTCTATAGCAATAATGTCTGATTCCAAATCTCTAAACAATAACAAACTTTGGTTTGAACGAGTAATGGCAATAATTGCCACTATCAACTTATGCTTAGTGTTATTTAATTTAGGTTATGTTTCTTGGCGTGATAGGTACTTACAGTATGCACCGCGAATGGTGATTGCCTATGATCCAGTCAAAGGTATTGAAACTCATAGAGAAACGGAAAATTATCTCAACACGATTGATGCACTTAAAAATCAGGTCAGTAAAACTGGTTTACAGTCGCCGGAGGTAGAAAATAAGCTGGCTGATTTACGCAGTCTCAGTACTGAAATGATAAGAAATAATCCTTTTGCATCAGCTAACAAAAGTGGCACATTGGAAAAAATTAAAAATAAAATGCGTGTTCACCTCAAGCAAGACTCTGCCAAAACAGCCTTTGAGCTTTTTTGGAGTCAGGAGTATTTATTGCAAAATGGCTGGACAAAAGAAATCATGTTTTTTAATCAGCAAGTCAGACCTTTAATTGCTACTAATTACTACCGAAGGATTGGAGAAGATGGTGAATATGTTGATTATTTTTGGCTAATTGATTTACCATTTGTCTGCATATTTGCTGTCGAATTACTCATTCGCAGCTATTATATTAAACGCCGCTATCCCAGTTTCAGTTTGTTAAATGGGATTTTATGGCGCTGGTATGACTTATTTTTACTAATACCGTTTTGGCGCTGGTTACGAGTCATACCCGTGATTATTCGTCTTGACCAAGCAAAAATATTAAATTTGCAACCGATTAGACAGCAAATTCATTTAGGGATTGTATCAAATTTTGCCGAGGATCTAACCGAGATAGTTGTAGTTAGAGTTATTAACCAGATACAAGGTTCTATTCACCGAGGCGAATTATTTAGTTGGTTTTTGCAAAAAGAGAATTTGCGTCCTTATATCGACATAAATAATGTCAATGAAGTGGAAGCGATCGCTGCTATTTTGGTACAAACTATCGTCTACCAAGTTCTGCCTACAATTCAACCAGAACTTGTGGCTATTTTGCATCACAACCTAGTAGGTGCGTTAAATAATTCCCCTGTCTACCGCAACCTACAAAATTTACCGGGAGTGGCAAAAATACAAACACAGTTGAGTGAACAATTAGCAACCCAAATCACCACTAATTTATACAATGCTTTAGTTAGTACAGTGGAAGATCCTCTTGCGGCAAAACTCTCTAGTCAATTATTACAACGCGCTCGTGAAGCTTTAGGAGATCAAATACGGCAAAAACACGTACTATTAGAACTACAAAGCCTGCTTGTAGATTTTTTAGAAGAAATCAAGCTGAATTATGTTGAACGCTTATCACAAGAGGATTTCAATAAAATTTTGGCTCAAACTACGCGATTTAAAAGCGGGCAGGAAAATAAATGAGATGGTGATGATGTGAGGAAGAAAACAGTGGCTAATAACAATTGACAATTGACTGTTGACTCTTGACTCAATAAATATTTCTTGCTTTTCGCTCTGAAAAAAATACGCTACACTCAGAGAGAGGCGAATCAATTTTGATTCGTCTAAAGACTTCTTGGAAGATATCCCTATCGCAGGAAGTGGGTAAGTACCCACTTTTTTTGTTGGAATTGTCGCATGACTCATCCTTTAGTCCCACAAATTATTGATTTAGCCATACCAGTAGCAGAAGAACTGGAATTAGAGATTGTTGGAGTCGTTTTTCACACAAACCAACGTCCACCAGTTTTGCGGGTGGACATTCGCAACCCACAACAAGATACTGGATTGGATGATTGCGAACGGATGAGCCGCGCTTTAGAAGCGACTCTAGATGCGGCAGAAGTCATTCCAGATACCTACGTTTTGGAAGTATCCAGTCCTGGGGTCTCCCGACAATTAACAACAGACAGAGAATTTACTTCCTTCAAAGGATTTCCCGTAATAGTTTCCACTTTCCCCCCCTATGAGGGACAACAAGAGTGGACTGGCCAATTAATTCGGCGGGATGAAACATCTGTTTACTTAAATCAAAAAGGTCGGGCGATCGCAATTCCCCTCACTCAGATTACTAAAGTACAGTTGGATGAATGCTGACTAGAGAAGGGGAAAGGGATTGGTGATTGGGGATTGGTGATTCTCCGTCATGAAACGCACTCGCGTTCGGGTATCGGGAGAAGACAAGGGAGAGGGGGAGACAAGGAAGAGACTTCTTCAATCATTCTTCCTTCTCCCCTTAGTTCTACTTGTCTCCCCAATCCCAGTCTCTAGTCCCCAGCAGGACTTACGCAGTCAAATGAAAAGTAAAGCATTTGGGAAGGGTATGGGGGTATAGGGGTGTGGGGGGTGTAGGAAAATAGGGATTTAAAATTCCTCTTACACCCTTACACCCAGCCTCAAAGGACAAACTCGGTGCGTAAGTCCTACCCAGTCCCTAATCCCTCATTATTTAAGGAGATTGCTTATGTCAATGGTTAGTTTACCTGGTTTAAAAGAGTTAATAGAAAGTATAAGTAGAGAGCGTAATTTACCTCGAGTCGCGGTGCAATCAGCGATTCGAGAAGCACTATTAAAAGGTTACGAACGTTATCGTCGCGCTCAAAATTTAGACAAAAAACAATTTGATGAAGATTATTTTGAAAACTTTGATGTACAACTAGACGTAGAAGAAGAAGGTTTTCGCGTCGTTGCTACCAAAACTATAGTTGAAGAAGTCAGCAACACTGACCATGAAATTGCCTTGCAACAGGTTCAAGACATGGGAGGTGAAGAAGCACAATTGAGTCAAGAAGTAGTATTAGATGTTACCCCAGATCAAGGCGAATTTGGCCGGATGGCAGCAATGCAAACCAAGCAAGTCTTGGCGCAAAAACTGCGAGATCAACAACGACAATTAATTCAAGAAGAATTCCAAGATTTAGAAGGAACAGTTCTACAAGCCAGAGTCTTGCGGTTTGAGCGTCAGTCAGTAATATTGGCTGTGAGCAGTGGTTTTGGTCAGCCGGAAGTAGAAGCGGAATTACCCAAACGTGAACAACTGCCTAATGACAATTATCGGATTGGTGCGACATTCAAAATCTATTTAAAAAAAGTTTCTCAAGGACAACAACGTGGACCACAGCTATTAGTATCTCGGGCTGATGCTGGTTTGGTAGTTTATTTATTTGCCAACGAAGTCCCGGAAATTGAAGATGAAGTCGTACGCATCGTAGCAGTTGCAAGGGAAGCTAACCCCCCATCCCGTCATGTTGGACCTCGGACTAAAATTGCTGTAGATACCCTAGACCGGGATGTAGATCCGGTAGGCGCTTGTATTGGCGCACGAGGATCACGGATTCAAGTAGTAGTTAACGAGTTGCGAGGTGAAAAAATCGATGTGATTCGCTGGTCTCCAGACCCTGCTACCTACATTGCTAATGCTTTGAGTCCAGCACGAGTAGATGAAGTGCGCCTCATGGACCCAGAAACCAGACAAACTCATGTCCTAGTGGCAGAAGACCAACTCAGTTTAGCAATTGGTAAAGAAGGACAAAACGTCCGCTTGGCAGCTCGTCTGACTGGCTGGAAAATAGATATTAAAGACAAAGCCAAGTATGATCATGTAGCAGAAGATACTAAATTTGCTGCTGCCAGAGCCAAATATGCCGCAGAATTGAATGAAATGGAGGAGGAAGAATTAGACGAAGAGGAATTTGAAGACGAAAATCAACCACAGTTAAAAGATGAGTTCAAGAATAACATCGAAGAGGACATTGAAGAGGACGAGGACATTGACGACGAACTCGAAGACGAATTTTACGATCGCGATCAAGAATAGTTAAAACATTAACTAGCCTTTATATTTAAGGTGTGCATCAAAATATCGATGAAACAAAACATATCATATTTGGGAGCGGGTAATAGGTAACAGGTAAATAGTTAATGTCAGTATTATTTTGTCTTGACCTTCTACCTCTTGCTTTCTGCCTGATTCTAAATTATGAAACCAAACTATCGACGTTGTATTAGTTGTCGCAAAGTGGGTCTAAAAAATGAGTTTTGGCGGATTGTCCGCGTCTTTCCTTCTGGACAGGTACAATTAGATGAGGGCATGGGGCGTTCTGCCTATATTTGCCCTAATATGGGTTGTCTAAGTGCAGCTCATAAAAAAAACAGGTTAGGGCGATCGCTACATGCATCAGTGCCAGAAACACTGTATCAGACATTGTGGCAGCTTTTAGCCCAAAGCAATCTCCAAAATTAAATTGAGCTTAATCGCTTTGGCGGTAATTACCTGAAGAATTGTGTCGGCAGCCGTACCTAAGGCTATCGCTACATTTTCAGCTAGGCTTGAATTTAGTGCCAAAATAGTAATAGGGTGTCTGGTAAATCGCTCTTCAATATCCAAAAGGGGCGAGACAACACTCCAAATAAGACTTACGCTTAATGTGTTGTGGAAGACTCAGAATCAGCAAAACAAAAACAAAAAAAATTGCAATCTGGTAGCGCCCACGCGCAGTCCGGCGTCAACCATCGTTTTAGGTGGCGATGCCAGCCTTAAACCGATACATCTCTCTTTCCTGATTGGAGGCACCGGCAACAAAACGGCAACCTAAAAACAGTAATCAAAGGATGGAGACGTCGCTTTTGTCTGGCATCCATCCGCTAAAACTGTAAATTAAAGGGGAAGAGTGGATGAACAACGGCAAAGTTAGAATCTACGAATTATCAAAGGAATTGAATTTGGATAACAAAGAGCTATTAGCAATTTGCGACCAGCTCAATATTGCGGTCAAAAGTCATAGCAGCACGATCACAGAATCGGAAGCAGAACGCATTCGTTCTCAAGCGGAAAAGCTTGCGGCTACGCACCAGATGTCAAAAAAAGAGCATCATGGTGCAATTAGTCATAAGCTCAATACAACACAAATACCATCTCGCCATCGATCATCTGCATCTCAAAAACAAGAATTGTTGGAAATTCGCAAACCACAACCACCAAAAAACAACTCTGGCAACGCCCTTGAGGCGTCAGCTGCTATCAACACTCAAATTGCTTCTTCTGAAGTTAACCCGCTCTCACCCCCCAGACCCTTCGCCACACCAGTCTCATCCATGAAGCCGACGGCACCTATTCGACCTATTTCCCGAAATCAGTCTGAGGCAATGCCAGAAACTGCTGTGACCAACGCAGATAAAACGCTGAAGCCAAACAACCAGCCCACAGAAAAAATGGCAGAGGAAAAACCAGAACCAACTTCCTCTGCACCAAGTAAATCGAAACCAGAAAGGCCCCAAAAACCACAACTGGTTTCCCCACCCACAAGACCTGCTGCGGACAAATCTGAATCAACGTTCCAGGCTGATCAAGCAGAGAAACCGATCCTCAAACGCGATCGCGACCAGATTCGTGAGCCGATTAAGGGTAAAGGTAAACCACAGCCTGCTACAAATGCAGAGGCTAAAGAGACTACCCAACAGCCACCTAGACCAGCACGTCCAGTTGCAGGACGAGCCTCATCGGAGCAAAAAGGTAATAGAGGTGTCTCTGTCGTAGGAGAATCTCCAAGACCCAAGCCTCCAACACGTCCAATTCCAGCACCAGCAGCAGGAGGTCCACAAAAACCTGGGCTAGCACCACTAAAATCACAGGTAGGACAAGAGGCAGCAGAAACAACAGACGAGGAAGACACTCCAGAAATCCTTGAACTCAAGCGTCCCACTCCTCCACGTCAACCGAAAATTGGTAAAAAGTGGCAAGAAGAAGAAATTGACGAAACCAAAGAAGCTAACAAGGCTAAAACTGGCGCTAAAGGTAAACGTGTCAAGCCTATTGTTGATGAAGAAGACTTTGAAGAAGATTTCCTCGATGATGAAGATGCAGAACTAGCTGCTGCTGCTGTTGCGATCAGTAATGCGATCGTACGTCCACCCAAACCGAAGACGGGCAAACCAACACAGACTGCTGCGGTTGCAGCTGCTCCTAAACCAACCAAAAAACCAGCCACTGCGGCAGTTCGTGACCAACAACGTCGCCCACAGGAGCAAAAACGCGATCGCCCTGAAACACTAGTTGTCACAGGCACAATGACTGTCCAAGAGTTGGCTGATGCCTTGGTAGTTGCTGACACAGAAATTGTGAAGATTTTGTTCCTTAAGGGGATGGCGGTGAGTATCACTCAAAGTCTGGATATTCCCACGATTACTTTAATTGCCAACGAATTAGATACAACAATTGAAACCCAGGAACCAGAAGCCGAAGCCCGTAAAGTCACAGAAATGATCGACGTGGCAGATTTGGAACACCTGCACCGACGCCCACCAGTAGTGACAATTATGGGTCACGTAGACCACGGTAAAACAACCTTGCTCGATTCAATTCGCAATACCAAGGTAGCTGCTGGGGAAGCAGGTGGTATTACGCAACACATCGGTGCTTACCACGTAGACGTAGAACATGGCGATAAAGTCCAGCAAGTAGTATTTTTAGATACACCTGGTCACGAAGCCTTTACAGCTATGCGGGCGCGAGGAGCAAGGGTTACAGACATTGCCATTTTAGTTGTGGCAGCCGATGATGGTGTCCGTCCCCAAACGATTGAAGCCATTAGCCACGCCAAAGCCGCAGAAGTACCTATTGTTGTAGCAATTAACAAAATCGACAAAGAAGGCGCTCAACCAGACCGAGTTAAGCAAGAATTGACTAATTATGGTCTGACCGCAGAAGAATGGGGCGGTGAAACAATCATAGTTCCTGTGAGTGCAATCAAAGGTGAAAATCTCGATACCTTACTTGAGATGATCCTGTTGGTCGCAGAAGTAGAAGAACTATCTGCCAATCCAGATCGTCGTGCTAAGGGAACCGTAATTGAAGCTCACTTAGACAAAGCCAAAGGTGCTGTTGCAACTCTGCTCGTACAGAATGGTACATTGCGAGTAGGCGATATCCTCGTGGCTGGCTCGGTGTTTGGTAAAGTCCGGGCAATGATCGATGACCAAGCTAGAAAAGTAGAAGCTGCAACTCCTTCTTTTGCTGTTGAGGTACTTGGTTTAAGTGATGTACCAGCAGCCGGAGATGAGTTTGAGGTCTTCCAGATCGAAAAAGAAGCACGAGCACTCGCTAGCGATCGCGCCGATAAACAGCGTCAGTCCCGTCTGATGCAAGGCCGCGTCACCCTGGCTGCGATCTCCGCTCAGGCTCAAGAAGGCGAGTTAAAAGAACTCAACTTGATCCTCAAGGGAGACGTCCAAGGCTCAGTAGAGGCAATTGTGGGATCGCTCAGGCAAATTCCACAAAACGAAGTCCAGATCCGCTTGCTGTTAGCTTCTGCGGGAGAAATTACCCAGACAGATATTGACCTAGCTGCTGCTAGTGGAGCCGTCATCATTGGCTTTAACACCACTTACGCCAGTGGTGCGAGACAAGCTGCTGATGAAGCTGGCGTAGATGTACGAGAATACAACATCATCTACAAACTACTAGAAGACATCCAAGGTGCTTTGGAAGGTCTATTAGAGCCAGAGTTAGTAGAAGAACCCCTGGGTCAAGCAGAAGTACGTGCTGTCTTCCCTGTTGGTCGTGGAGCCGTTGCTGGTTGTTATGTTCAATCTGGCAAACTGCTTCGCAACTGCAAGCTGCGAGTACGTCGTGGCAGTAAAGTTGTCTACGAAGGTATTCTGGATTCGCTCAAGCGGATGAAAGAAGATACTCGCGAGGTCAACACAGGGTTTGAGTGCGGTATCGGCGTTGATAAATACAGTGACTGGGCGGAAGGCGATATTATTGAAGCCTACCAGATGGTGACTAAGCGTCGTACCCTCTCGGCTGCGGCGAGATAAAACTGTGGCTGGCAAGAGAGGAAGTGGACACTTCGTATCTAGGCTAAACACCGGACATGGAAAGTTTTTTGCAAACTCTCCATGTCAACCCATATCTAGCAAATTTCTCTCTGGCTTGATGAGCTTTCGGCAAGCCAGAATTATAATTTTAGTAGTAATTATTTTATAAGTTTGTTTCTTTATATTATGAAACGTTAAGACTTATAAAAAAGTATTTAGCTATATTTAATCAAAATAATTTTTTCAGCGAATTTCCGTAAGCATCCCATGACTTTTAGTTACAAATGAAACAGAATTCAATACCATATAAGTATTAGCTTTAATAATAAGTTTGGCAGGTTTCACAATTGTGGAAGTACAGTCGGTTTAGATATAACATTGGTTCTGTTTATGCCTATTTTCAACATAGGTGTACAAAACCAAAACCAAGGATGTGTGGATAAGTCTACCAATTAAGGTAAAACTAAGGACAAAAAACTTATGGCACCAACTCAAACTTCTAGCGATCGCCATTTTTCTGATGAAACTCATATTTGGAATCATTTAAAAAGTGCAATCGCAGCTAGTTCTGGTTTCCAGCGCTGGTTGTTGGAACGCGATATTCAATCCCAAAAACTCAGCCTTGAACAACAGGTACAGCGCTATTTACGAGAAACTTTAGAAAATTTAGCTTACTAAAATACGCTCGCTACTTGTGGTTTACTAGGAGTTTCACCCAATCTTCAGAGATCAATGTCACATACGGCGTAATCTTATGAAAGACATTTCCCAAATAGGTATAACTCCTGAGGAAATTATCAATTACCTCAAAAATGAAATGAGTTTGAGGGGAGTATGTCAAAAAATCTTATATCAAAGAATTATAAACAATGCAGCTCAAGAGAAGGGCATAATTGTTACCACAGAAGAAATTGAAATTGAAGCAGATCGTCAACGTCGTGAACAGCGTTTAGAAAAAGCTGTTGATACATTGACCTGGTTAGCAGAGCAATTTGTTAGTCCCTATGATTGGGAGGTTGGAATTCGCAATCAACTGCTAGCGCAAAAAGTAGCACAGACACTCTTTGCTAAAGAGGTCAAAAAGTTTTTTAACAAAAATCGAAAAGAATTTGAGCAAGTTATTCTTTATCAAATGATAGTGACCTCCGAAAAACTTGCTCAAGAACTTTATTACCAAATTGAAGAGGGCGAAATTAGTTTCTATGACGCAGCTCACATTTATGACATTGATGATAACCGTAGACATAAATGTGGGTATGAAGGGACAATTTATCGTTGGGCTATCCAACCAAATATAGGTGAACTTGTATTTAGCAATCCTCCTAAACAATTAATCGGTCCATTAAAAAGTGAACAAGGCTACCATCTTTTTATGGTTGAAGAATTCATTTTTGCAGAATTAACATCTCAAAGGCATGAAGAAATTCTCAATAATATGTTTCAACAGTGGCTCAATAGTGAAGTGCAATATTTGTTGAATTTTGATGGAATTTATAAAGGCGGCTAGCTGAAAACCCTTGAAGAACAGCTCGCTTTGCGCCGTATTCTGCGCTCATTTACCAACTCGACATTGACCAGTATGTCGTAACAGATGGTCACATAATATCAAGGCGACCATTGCTTCAACCATGGGAACTGCACGCGGTAACACACAAGGATCGTGACGCCCTTTTGCTGCTAAAACTGTTTCTTCACCCGTATTAGTTACCGTCTTCTGTTCTTTTCTAATCGTTGCAGTTGGTTTAAATGCTATACGGATAATGATATTTTCGCCGTTAGAAATTCCACCTTGAATACCACCAGAACGGTTAGTACGAGTACGAATTTCACCTGCTTCATCAATATAAAATTCATCGTTATGTTCAAATCCACTTAGGAGAGTTCCTGAGAAACCAGAACCAATCTCAAATCCTTTGCTCGCAGGTAGAGACATGACTCCTTTAGCTAGGTCTGCTTCTAACTTATCGAAAACAGGATCACCCAAACCTTTGGGTACATTGCGCGCCACGCATTCGACTACACCACCAATAGAGTTACCTTCCCGTCGCACTTCCTCGATTAATTCAATCATGCGATCGCTACATTCAGCATCGGGACAGCGAACAATATTGCTTTCAACTTGTTCTAAAGTCACAGTCTCTGGATCAATTACTGCTTCTAAATCTTTGATGCGCTTGACGTAACCGATGATTTCGACATTGGCGACTTGACGGAGGATTTTTTTCGCGATCGCCCCAGCTGCGACTCTACCTATTGTCTCTCGTGCTGATGATCTGCCCCCACCTTGCCAGTTACGAATGCCATACTTAGCATCATAAGTTGCATCTGCATGGGAAGGACGATACTTCAGTGCCATCTCATCGTAATCTTGAGAACGAGCGTCTTTGTTGCGTACCAAGATAGTGATCGGTGTCCCCAGGGTTTTGCCTTCAAATACCCCAGAGAGAATTTCGCATTTATCTTCTTCTTTGCGAGGCGTAGTAATTTTACTTTGTCCTGGACGTCTGCGATCGAGTTCTATTTGAATTTCCTCGGTGGAAATTTCTAGTTGAGGAGGGCAACCGTCAATTATAACTCCCACACCACCGCCGTGCGACTCACCAAATGTAGTGATGCGAAATAGATGTCCAAATGTGTTGCCCATAGCGTTAAGGAAGTATTGTCTAGATTCTTTAATTTTACCTGAAGTTTTGCTGCGATATATGTGACAGAAGCAGAACTGATACCAATAAAGTAGAAAGCATCCGCGTAAAAATTTTTCCTGTTTAAATAAATTTAGCTGTAGAAACACGAAATTTCTTACGACACCTCGCATCTCCACAGCCATTTTATGCGTATCCGATCAAGTGGTGTATCTTCTTTACCTTGGTTAGGATGGCCAAAACAATAGTAAATTTGGAATAGGAAATTCCGAATTTGGATCTAGATACTACCGATGTTAGTCAATCCCAAAACAATCGCAACGCCGATCACATGACCGAAAGCCATAGCGGCGACGAAGGCGGGAACACTCAAGGGTAATCCAGGCATTTTTGGCCCTACTTTGGGTTTTTCAATTCTGAAAGTTAGCAAAACAACTACTAAACAGCTGATGCTAATAATCAGTGCTACTTTAGGACTCCATTCGGGTGTTGGAGGAACTGCGGCTGCGACTGCTAGTAATATTGATGACATCAAGCTTTTGTCTCCTAATAGAAAAAATTTAATGTAGACCACACAAATTATAAGATTGCCAGGGAAAAACTGACTTTTTGTATTGGAAAAATCTCGGAAATTTTTATGCGGATTAAAATTTGCGGTATCACTCAACCACAACAGGGAAAAGCGATCGCTGATTTAGGTGCAACAGCATTGGGATTTATGTGTGTTACTACTTCACCCCGTTATGTTAATAGCGATCAAATTCGGGCTGTGGTAGAAAACCTGCCAAAGCAAATTGACACCATAGGTGTATTTGCTAATACGTCCATTGAACAAATCAAGCAGATTGTTGTTTATGGTGGTTTAACAGGGGTGCAGTTGCATGGAGATGAATCACCAGAATTTTGTCAACAATTACGTGACTCTCTACCCCAGGTAGAAATTATTAAAGCGTTGAGGATACGCACAGCCACAGATTTAGACAAAGCAGCTATCTACAATCTGTGCGTAAATACACTGTTACTTGATGCCTATCATCCTCAGCAGCTCGGTGGTACTGGTAAAACTTTAGATTGGCAGATGTTACAACAATTTCAGCCCAGTTGCCCTTGGTTTTTAGCTGGAGGACTGACACCAACTAACATTTTAGAAGCTCTAAGTCAAATAAATCCCAGTGGCATTGATCTATCCAGTGGAGTAGAACGCGCACCTGGAGATAAAGATTTGGAGAAAGTAGCTGAGTTATTTGAGAGGTTAGGGATCGGGGATCGGGGATCAGGGATTGGGAATGACAGACAAGGGAGACAAGGGAGACAATAAAGACTTATTAGATATCTCCGAAAAAGAATATAAAAGCCTCATCCAGTAAGGATCGATACCTCATTTCTGGAGATGTCTATTCCCTGTTCCCCGCTCCCCGCTCCTAATTCCCCGGTCTCTAAAATATCGCCGCTTGGTGACGAATCAAATTGAAGAATTCTTCACGGGTTTTGTGTTCTTCCTGGAATACACCAACCATTGCACTAGTGACAGTCCATGAACCTGGTTTTTGTACACCCCGCATCACCATGCACATATGGGTGGCTTCAAGGACAACAGCAACACCTTGGGGTTCTAAGATAGTCTGAACCGCTTCGGCTATTTGGCGAGTTAATCTTTCTTGTACTTGCAAGCGACGAGAATACATCTCGACAATACGAGCAAGCTTACTCAAGCCTACGACTTTTTGATTCGGGATATAAGCAACATGAGCTTTGCCCATAAATGGCAGCATATGGTGTTCACACAAGCTAAAAACATTAATATCCCGGACTAACACCATCTCGCTATGTCCCTCGTCAAAAATAGCTCCGTTGACGAGTTCTTCCAAGGATTGGTTGTAGCCACTGGTTAAAAACCGCATGGATTCTGCCACCCGCTTTGGTGTTTTCAGTAGCCCTTCGCGTTCTGGATCTTCTCCTACACCCAACAGTAGTGTCTGGACAGCTTCCACCATCTGATCAATTTGTTCTTCTTGTGGAGGGTGCAAGTCTGGTTCTCGACCATCATGAGTGTTGCGATCCGGTCTAGTGGTAATGGCTTCTGTTAAGTCGGGAACCAAAGGAGATTGAAAACGATTGGAACCATTAGAGCTAGCAATAGTCATGGTATCAGTATTGAATAAGTTTGGAATATGAATGACTGTGTGATGAAAACAGTTAACAGCAATATAGTAATCAGCGTTTACTGAAAACTGAAAACTGATAACTGATAACTGAATAACTGAATAACTGTTAAAGGACGCCAACACTAGGCATCAGGGTCAATTCATCAATCACTGCCTGCTGTGGCAACAATGCAGTGTGTACAATCGACTGGGCAACAATTTCTGGAGATAGCATTTTTGAGCGGTCAAAGTCAGCGCCGACAGTATCCCAGAGTTCAGTGTTGACTGCACCAGGACATACAGCAGTAACGCGGATGCCGTGGGGGCGCTCTTCTTGTGCCAAAGTTTGAGAAAGAGCTAGAAGACCTGCTTTGCTAGCGCAGTATGCTCCCCAATTGGGAAACGCTTGTTTGCCGGCAATTGATACAACGTTGATGATGGTGCCTGTTTGGCGATCGCGCATTCCCGGCAAAATTCCCATAATACACTGAAACACACTGGTGAGATTTAAATCTAGCACCCTTTGCCAATCAGATAGGGAAGTTTGACTCAGACTCGCAACATAACCCATGCCAGCATTATTGACCAAAATATCTATGTCACCAAAGTCATGAGCGATCGCCTGAATTTGTTCTTGCACTTGGTCTACACAAGCCAAATCCACAGAATAAGCTTTTGCATTCACTCCTGTGTGCTGCACTGCTTCTGCTACTACTGCTAACTTATCAACAGAACGGCTCACCAAGACAACATCAACTCCTGCTTTTGCAAAGGCCAAAGCAGTCGCTTTACCAATACCACTACTTGCGCCAGTAATGAGGGCGCGTTGTTTCTGCTCAAAACTCATGCGATGAATTCCAAATTCTTTGGCAGATAAAATGACATTGCCACTTAACTTTATTCAAATCTTTACATTGACTCCTAAGATTAATCAAATCTAAAGATTTGATTAATTATGCCTGACAAATGCTATTATTCATTGCCAGTGTAGGTATATAGTTAGTGTATTTTCCCAGACAAAATTGGGATTTTTGTCTTGGTAATCAAGGTTACACCCTTAGTTTTGGTTATTGGCAACAGCACAAGCAAGACAAATCACTCTTTGAAACTGAGTTGATTTGCCAATAACGTAAATGCCTATAGTTAGAAAGATTGTTAAAAATCTTTAAGAACTATAGGCAATTATAGCATTGCTGTTATGCTAATCAAAACTTTCAGTATCCTTAGTGGGAAACTTCAGTAAAAACACCAATTTTGCGAAATTTATCATAACGTAGTTGCCGACGTTCAGGAGCAGTGAGACGACCCAATTCATCTAGATTGTCTAATAAAGCGCTTTTGAGAATTTGAGCAGTCTTGAGCGGGTCAGAATGAGCGCCGCCAACTGGTTCTGGCAAAATTTGGTCAATAATACCCAGGTTTTTTAGATCCTGAGAAGTCATTTTGAGAACTGCTGCTGCTTGGGAAGCCTTGCTAGCGTCTTTCCAAAGAATAGCAGCACAAGCTTCTGGGGTGATCACAGTATAAACCGAGTGTTCAAACATGAGTACGCGATCGCCAACACCAATACCGAGCGCTCCACCAGAGCCACCTTCACCAATAACGGTACAGATAATTGGTACATCCAGGCTAAACATCTCGCGCAAATTATAAGCGATCGCTTCTCCTGCGCCTTGTCGTTCAGCTACCACAGTGGGCAAGGCTCCTGGTGTATCAATAAAAGTTAGAATAGGCATCCCAAATTTATCGGCGTGTTCCATTAATCGCATCGCCTTGCGATAGCCTCCAGGGGTTGCCATACCAAAATTACGGGCAATATTATCCTTTGTATCACGTCCTTTTTGATGACCCAACATTACTACAGGTTGCTCTCCCAAACGAGCAACACCACCAATTAAAGCTGGATCATCAGAACCAGAGCGATCGCCATGCAACTCCATCCACTCATCAGTAATCGCCTGAATGTAATCAAGAGTACTGGGGCGACGGGGATGACGAGCTACTTGCAGGCGCTGCGATGGCGATAGGCTAGTAAAAATCTCCTCGCGTAATTGCATAGCACGTGTTTCCAGTTGACGAATTTGACTAGAAACATCGACGCCATTTTCTTCCGCAAGTTGACGGATCTGATCAATCCGGTTTGCTAATTCTGCTAAAGGCTTTTCAAAATCCAACAGTAATGGTTTGCGTTCAGTAGTTGCCATATTTTAGGAATAGAGACTAGAGATTAGCGATTGGGGATCAGGGATTCTCCTTTAGGAGATGCACTCACGTTCGGGGATCGGCGATTGAGGATTCTCCTAAAGGAGAATCCTCAATCGCTACACCAAAAGCGGTCTAAATCCGTGTTTTACTGATACTTGACCAATTTTCTCCATCTTTTCTACGGTAATCTGATTACGTCCCCAAGAGAAGTTCGTATGCAACTTCTCAAATTCCAACAGCATTGATTCTGCAAAACAAGCAAACAACTGCCGTTCTGGAACATCCATATTGACAATTTTCATGATTTTCCAATCAATATCAAGAGAATGCTCCACAATGCCACCATTGAGAACATACACATCAGGATGCTGGATCTTAGTAGCTAAATTTTTTGGATAGCCGCCATCAATCAACAAACAGGGTTTTTTCAACTCTGTAGGATCGATTTCCATACCTTTGGGCATACTAGCAACCCAAACTATAATGTCAGCAAGGGGTAAGGCTTCTTCCAAAGCGAGAATTTTTCCCCGCCCTATTTCTGCTTGCAAGTTTGTGAGGCGTTCTTGGTTACGAGCAATTAGCAGTAAGTCCTTGACATCTGTTTTTGCGTCTAACCAGCGACAAACGGCACTACCAATATCTCCAGTGGCGCCACACACAGCAACAGTAACATTCGACAGTTCAATTCCTAATTGTTTTGATGCCTGTTCTACCTGCCTACAAATAATGTAAGCGGTGTGTGTATTCCCTGTAGTGAAGCGTTCAAACTCTAGTTCGATGTTGCGGACTTGTTTGAACTGCTCTAAATTAAAATTTTCAAAAATTATCGAGGAAAATCCGCCCAAAGCCGTAATATCTATATCATGCTTTTGAGCAAGAGCCATAGCATTCAAGACTTTGCGTGTAGCTGCTTTAATCCGACGGGTTGCTAGCATTTCCGGCAAAAAGCAGGATTCTACGTACTTTCCCTCTATTTTCTGACCAGTGACGCTGGTTACAGTGATGTGATCAACAATCTGGGGCGGGGCGCTGCACCAAAAATCTAGACCTTGATCTGCGTACTCCGGATAGCCTAAGTCTCTGGCTACCGCTTGTGCGTGTTCCAAACTAGTAAGATGTCCGATTAGACCAAACATGAACTATTTTATTAGGCGTATGCTTTTTTAAAAGCGTGGTGGCAGTGAATTTTGGATGCGTGGATTTTAGATTTTAGAGAGATAAAAGTTAAAAGGCAATCAGTATCTAGATTTTAGATTTGCGATTTCAGATTGACCTCAATCCAAAATCAACGCATCCAAAATCCAAAATCGGCACGGTCAAAGTCTTAACCTTGTTCCTTTTAACTTTTACGTTGGGATTACGCAGCTCTGAGTCCGTAGGCCGAAAGACGCATGATCTCACGGGTATTGAAGCCAATATTACTTAATGCTTCACCGTACTGAATCATAAAATCTTCTACCAAAGCTTCTTTTTCCATTGCTAATACTTCGGCATCATCAGCGACTTGGTTAAGCATTTGCCAAACAATTGGAAGATTTTGGCGATTTGCTTCTTCTAATTCAGCTTTTGATTCTTCAAAGTGTTCTTTTAACCAAACTTCTCCAAAGTTTAGGTGACTGTATTCATCTTTGATAACACCTTCAGTAATTTTACGAGCAAAGTCATCAGCAACAGGAATATAGATGTTATATGCTGCGATCGCAAAACATTCGATAATTAAAGATTGAATTAGCAAGCAAGTAACGATTTTCTCTTCTTGTGCTGCTATTTGAAAATTTTGATGCAATCGGGCAAAAAATTGTTTAGCAAACGACCTATCTGGCGTTACCTGGAGATTGCGCCCACAGGCTTCAAATCCCTTTTTGTGGCGGCTTTCCATTTTGGAAAGACGAATGAGATCATCTTTGTGTTCACTCAGCAGTTCAGCAAGTTTCAGGTAATTTTCATACGCTTCTTGTTCCCCTTCAATCACGATTGCATTAATGCGACTATAAGCGTCTTTATAAGTTTCGCTCTTGAAATCGATTTCAGGTTGATTTGCTAGCTGCTGCATTGTAAGTTCACTCCTGAACATATGATAAATTTGATACCAAATTGTACTTAACACTATGAAAATAGGGCGATGATGATCTCAGGGTATAAAACACCCAGAGGATGAAATCAGTTATCAGTTATCAGTAAACAGTTATCAACTGGTAACTGTTTACTGAATCTGTTTTCATCTTTCATCCTTACATCCTTATTTTTACTCACTGTGGTTTAATTTAACTTAACAAGTCACTATAGTTTATAGATTAGCTGTTGCTGGGAGCATAAGTGTAGCTCTTGTGGAATGAGGTTCGCTCTAGCAAAAAAACAAATGTTTGGATCTTAATTCTTAATTCAATTCATGTCCAAGCCACTCTGGAATCTTAAATCTCCCTCTTTATGGAGTTTGGGAATACTTTTGTTAGGGTCAAGAATATCAACAAGGCATCTTCGCAGGTTACGAGACTAGAGAATACTTACTTGAAAAGTGGAATAGACAGTGTGCTTATTGTGGTGTCAAAGATGTTCCCTTTCAGGTTGAACACATTCATCGGTGGCAGCATCCTGGAGGTTTTAAGGTGAATTGATATTTTTTGTGTACTTGTATTAAGTTATACAATTTTTTTGTCTTAAATTGTGCTAACCATACCAGTATTACTAAAGTATACGATTTGAAGTTTTAGAGATTAGATTTGGTTGGTATAGGTTAATGCCTCTTTTCTTTAACTGAATAGCATAATCCACATATTTTGTTAATTATGAACAGCTTGTTGCTGGGATTTAGGTTTGCTTGTCAGCAAATCCCAATAATTCCAGCTTGCAATGTCAAAATATCGCGAATAACTCAAAAACTAAAGAATATTAAATATTTAGCTAACCATAACGAACTGCGTATTCCAAAACGCATGAAAATTCTTCTTTTTTCTTTTCTCAAATCATCGCCATTCTCAAACTCCAAAGCCAAAATAGGTAATGCATCTTGGTAATGGCATTGTCAAGGAACTTAGCCTTTCACCTTTAAACTTTTCCCGACTTACACCCGTCAATGTTTAACGATGATCAACGACTAGTGTGCCTCTCTAACTCGGCTAATAACAAACTAAAACCCCATGAGTAAATCTCCCCAGCAAAATTGTAAATCTCCAATCCTTAGCCTTAGCCTTAGCAACAAGCGTTTATTGTTGCTGGTTTTGGGTCGTAGTGGTATCGCTTTAGGTGGCGTTTTACTAATAGGAGTTGTAGGTGGTGCTTGGCGGTTGTGGAATTTTATCCAGAAAGATTTAACACCGTTAGCAGAAAAAAATCTTACTACTACACTCAACCGCCCAGTCAAGCTTGGAGAAGTTAAAGGATTTTCGCTGACGGGAGTACAGTTTGGGGCTTCAACTATTCCTGCGACACCCACAGATCCAGATTATGTTGCAGTCGAAGCTGTAGAAGTTGGTTTTGAACCGTTACAGTTAGTTTTTAGGCATCACTTGAAGTTGGATGTCACCCTAATCAACCCAGACGTTTACGTGGAACAGGATCAACAAGGACGCTGGCTTACAACCACTATCAAAAAACGAAGTCAGGGCAAACTAATTCAAACAGATTTAGATAAAATACGGTTCCGAAATGCCCAATTAGTATTAGTACCACGCAAGAGAGATATAGAGGACACGGAGAAATCGGGACATGAAGCGAAGGAGGACAAAGGAGACACGGGGAATATAAATCAAATACTCCCCGCGTCTGGTAATTCTGGTATTACTGCGTCTTCTCCTCTCTCTTCCCCAGTCTTATTTTCACAAATAAGTGGAACTGCCCAACTGTTAGAAAATTACCAGGTAATTAGGTTGGATTTAACAGGAAAACCAAACAGTGGTGGGAATGTTGCCTTAAAGGGAGATATGCGTCCCAAGACATGGGCCACAAATTTACAAATACGTGGACAAGAGTTGCTAGCCTCTGATGTGACGCGCTTGGTTAAGTTACCAGTCGTGCTAGAAGCTGGTCGAGTCAATGGCGATTTGCAGATGCAGTTTCAAATTGGGCAAACTGAGCCGCCCATTTTATTTGGTAGCGTTGATCTGCAAACGGTTCAGTTTCAAATTCCGAAAGTTCCAGAATCGTTTTTAAATTCTCAAGGAAGGCTGCGCTTTCAAGGCACAGAAATTAAACTTGACAATGTGATCGGTAGCTACGGCAAAATCCCATTAATCGCTAAAGGTATTATTGACACTAAAGCTGGTTACAAGTTGGCAGGTCGTGTGAATGGTGTCAATGTCGCTAATGTGCAAGAAACTCTTAAACTCAAACTACCCGTACCTGTAACTGGGGAAGTGCAAGCAGATTTGCAGTTTACAGGAACAACGACCGAGCCGATAATTACAGGTATCGTTAACACTAACAAGACAGCCCAGATTGATAAAGTTGATTTTGAAAGTGCCAGTGGTAAGTTTGAATTTGCACCAAAAGATGAAGTGATTGTCTTTAAAGACATTCAAGGTAAAGCTAAAGTCGGTGGTGAAGTAACGGGTACTGGGAAAGTTGAGTTGGGGACAGTTCCTCGTTTGAATTTTAATTTATCTGCGAAGAATGTTCCTGGTGATGCGATCGCTCTTATTTACAACTCTCAACCCACTTTAAAAATCGGTACTGTCTCTGGTACAGCTCAGATGACTGGTAATACTGACAATGCGCAAACAACAGTACAATTCCAAGCCCCCCAAGCCCAATATCCAGCCACCGGTGAAGTTATTGTCAATAGCGATCGCACTCTTAATTTCCGTAATGTTGTTTTCAGTGTCGCTGGTGGTAAAGTTCAGGCTGTTGGCAGTTGGAATCACCAAAATTGGCAAGCAGTGGCTGATGCTACTGGTGTACAAGTAGAACCTTTTGTCAACCCCAAACAACTAGAAAATATAAATCTTGATGATGCTCGCTTTAACGGTCGTCTGTTTCTCTCTGGTAGTTCCACACCCTGGAAACTGGCTAAGATTCGCACCGAGAATGCCAAAGTTAAAGTCGCTAATGGCACGGTGGCAGTTTCTAACATCCAGCTAGGAGAAAATAGGTTTTCTGCCAAACTTGTAGCGGATGGCGTGAGGTTGGTGCGTTTGCTGAAGCAACCAGCCCCCGCCTTAAAACCAGCACTAGAAGCTGCGATGGCGGGTACATTCCAAATATCAGGTAATACAAATAATTTTGACCTCAAAACCCTACGTGGAAATGGTTCAGCCAGTTTAGCTGTTAGCAATGGCACTGTAACTGCTACAAATATTCAGGTAGCTAACGGAGTTTATCAGGCACAACTGCAAGCAAAGAACGCCCCGTTACAAGAATTAACACCATTAATTACGCAATTCCACGGCCCAGTTACTAGTGATCTTAACGTTACTGGTTCTGTCGAATCCTTTGAACCAGAGACAATCCAAGCTCAGGGTCAAGCAAAACTCAATGTTGCTAATGGCACTTTCACAGCCCAAAATATCCAAGTCGCTAACGGTCGCTATCAGGCTGTAGTGAATGCGGCGGGTGTGGCATTAAATCGGTTTCAGCAGGAGTTAGAAGGTGAATTTGGCGGCAAAGCCCAAGTGACTGGGAATTTGGCAAGTTCTAACTTCGCAGATGTACGAGCAACAGGTAAGGTAAGCTTTTCTCAAGGTCTAGCGGGGATTGAGCGACCACTGACGGCGGTTGTCGGCTGGGATGGAAAAAAGTTGCTCGTCGAACGAGCAACAGCCCCTGGGTTAAATGCCAGTGGTTACATATTAGCCAATACTAATAAAGATAGCACACCGGAAATTACGGAGTTAAATCTTGACGTCCAAGCCCAAGATTATAATCTGCAACAGTTGTCTTTAAACTTGCCTGAATCTGTAGATTTAACTGGAAAAGCTGATTTTAATGGGCAAATAACTGGTAATTTACCTATACCAAATTTGGCAGGAAAACTAGGACTGCGAGACTTAAAGGTTAACAAATTGGCTTTTGAGTCAGCGTTAAATGGTAACATTCAATCAGTGGTAGGACATGGTTTAAATTTGGATGTTACTGGCAAGCGTGACAAAATTGCTCTCAATCTTGATGCCAATAATCGTCCTAACTCTTTCACAGTCCAATGGCAACAAGCTTTGACAACTGGTCAAGCACAAGGTGAAAATTTAGCAGCAAAAGTGGAAAATTTTCCCTTAAAAGTGTTGAATTTGCCAGTACCTGCGAATACTTACTTGGGTAAAGGGGAACTAACAGGTTCTCTGAGTGGAGATTTTCAGATTAATCAAAACACATTAGCAGTAGTCGGGGATGCGGCGATCGCTCAACCACAACTTGGTCGAATTAAAGGCGATCGCTTACAAGCTCAATTCCGATATGAAGCTGGTAAAGTAAGCCTGATCAATAGTGCCTTCATCAAAGGAAACAGTCGCTATGCTTTTACTGGTGAGTTTACACCCACAGCGACAATTCCCCAAATCAAAGGCAAACTCAATATCAGCCAAGGTGAAATCCAAGATATATTAACAACACTCCAGTTTTTTGAACTACAAGATTTTCAACGCTTAACATCTACCCCAACCTACGGTAGTGCGAGTGACCTCAACACCGTGTCAGTAGGTTTAGCCAATCAACCTGTGTTAGAGCAAATCCGACGCTTTTCCGAAATTAAAGCACTCATCGCTCAACAGCAACAAAAACGGCGTGATGCTTCCTTGGTACCAGATTTAGCAGATTTACAAGGAACTTTTAACGGTGAAATTAATCTTGATACTGCTACAGCAGACGGAATAGCAGCAGACTTTAAGTTAGACGGTCAAAACTTTGTCTGGGGAAAAAAAAGCGAACCCAACCGGAGATATACGGTAGATCAAATCATTGCTCGCGGGAAATTTGAAAATGGTGTTCTCAGGTTATTACCTTTGCGGCTGGAATCTGAAGATAAACTGCTTGCCTTTACAGGTAACATTGGCGATACAGAACAATCTGCCCAGCTACGGGTGGAAAATTTCCCTCTGGAAATTTTGAGTAATTATGTGAATTTACCAGTGGGTGCAACAGGTAATATCAACGCTACAGCAACTTTAGCAGGCAGTATCAAAAATCCCCAAGCCAAAGGAGAATTAGAAGTTACACAAGGAACCTTGAATCGAAAAGGCATAGAATCAGCTAATGCTAGTTTTAGTTATAACGATGGACGCTTAAATTTTGGCAGTAACCTCATGGTTACTGGCTCCGAACCTGTTACCATCACGGGGAGTGTTCCTGCTAAATTGCCTTTTGCTAGTGGAGCACCAGAGAGTAATCAAATTAATCTGGATCTACAGGTGAAAAACAAAGGTTTAGCAATTCTAAACTTGTTTACCGATCAGGTGGCTTTTGAAAACGGAGAAGGGCAAGTTAATCTTACTGTACGCGGAACAAAAGAACAGCCAATAGTCAATGGTATTGCTGCTGTCAAAAACGCGACATTTTCCGCGCAAGCTTTACCAGGAAAATTGACTGATGTCACAGGAAAGGCTCAGTTTGATTTTGACCGGATTAGAGTTGAAAGTTTCTACGGCAATTTTAGTCAGGGTAATGTGGTGGCTAAAGGAGAAATTCCCATTTTCACTAACTCACAAAAACAAATCGATAATCCCTTTACTGTGTCTTTGAATCAGTTAGCAGTGAATTTGAAGGGACGCTATCAAGGAGGAGTGAGTGGTAATTTGCAGATTACTGGTTCTGCTCTAAGTCCAATAATTGGTGGTAATCTCAAACTGGCTAATGGTCAGGTTCTAATTACAGAATCAGCTAACGATGCCATCAATGCAGGCAATAATAGTCAAGAAATTACTTATGCCAAAACAAATAAGCCAGAAAAATCTGAAAATAACAATACAGTCACGCGATTGAATGAATTAGAGTTGGTATTAGGTAAAAATGTAGAAATTGCTCTACCACCAATTCTCAGTTTCGGCGCTACCGGTTCTTTGAAGGTCAATGGTTCACTTAATAATCCAGAACCAGAAGGAACTATTCGGCTACGGGGTGGAGATGTAAATATATATACTACTCAATTTAACCTCGCTCGTGGTTATCAAAATAAAGCGACTTTTAGAGGAAATCAAAACCCTGATTTAGACATCCGTCTTTTTGCTAAAGTCTTGGATGTCAATCCTTCCCAAGTAACCACCTCACCTTTTTCTTCTGAAATCAGTGATGAAATCATTACATCCTTTGAACCTGTAAATACAGTCCGTATCGAAGCCAGAATCGATGGATCAGCTAACCAACTCAGCCAAAATCTCGAACTTACCAGCAATCCTCCCCGCAATCAAACAGAATTATTAGCTTTACTTGGGGGTGGTTTTGTACAAACATTAGGACGTGGCGATAGCACTTTAGGACTTGTGAATTTAGCCGGTTCGGCTTTGAATATTCAACGAGCTTTTAACCAAATCGGAAACGCTTTTGGTTTAAGTGAACTACGTGTGTTTCCCAGTGTCGCTTCTGATGATTCTGATCATCGACAAGCGACAAAGAGAAATTTTTCGATGGATCTGGCTGCGGAAGCAGGAGTTGATGTTTCGCGTAATATTTCTTTTTCTGCTCTCAAAGTTCTGACGAGTGACGAACCACCGCAATTTGGTTTGAATTACCGTTTTAATTCGGAATTGCGTCTGCGTACTTCCACTGATTTATCTGGTGATATTCAGGCAGTATTTGAGTATGAAAATAGGTTTTAAATTCGTTGCTACAACTTCCGTAACCTAAAAATAGGGCCTTTAATATTAAACTTAAATTTATTGTTCTATGATTGCTTAATAAAGCGCTTCTTTGTGGAGCGCTCTTTTTTCGGTCAAAGATTTGGCATCAGTGCAGTACGATCAAAACCGGAAGTAATCTCTTCACAACTAAATTCTGCAATGATGCCTTTACGTCAAAATTTAGCAAAGCCTGACATTGAACTTTCCTATTTAGAGTGGAAGCAAACTCAAGGTCAGGAACCGTTATTATTACTGCATGGCTTAGCTGATCATGCCTTGGTTTGGTCTAGTTTAGGAGATTATCTAGCGCCACAGTATCACATAGTTGCGCCTGATCTACGTGGTCATGGTGAGAGTAGTAAACCAGAGAAAGACTATAGCTTTGAGAGTGCGATCAAAGACCTAGAAGCATTGATGGATAAATTAGGATGGACAAGTACTCATGTTGTCGCCCACTCTTGGAGTGGTAAATTAGCTTGCATCTGGGCTAGACAAAATCCAGAACGATTGCGGAGTATGATTCTTGTCGATCCAATTTTTATCTGGAAAATGCCTAGTTTATTGAAAGCGACATTTCCAATGTTGTATCGCTTCTTGTCGTTTCTCAAAACAATGGGTCCATTCGCCAGTTACGAAGCAGCCGAAACACAAGCTCGTCAGTTAACAGCATACAAAGGTTGGAGTCCCTTACAACAAAAGGTTTTCCAAGCAGGTATAGAACAAAAATCGGATGGTAGTTGGGGTAGCAAGTTTACAATTGCTGCACGCGATCGCATTTTTGAGGAAGTCATGCAGGTTCCCGGTTTAACAGTCCCAATTCATACTCCCACCTTATTTGTCCAGCCGGAAAAAGGTCTGAATCGCCAAGAATGGCAACTCAAACCTTACAAAACATACCTCAAAAATTTACAACTATGCCAAGTTACTGGTAATCATTGGCCGTTTTTGACGCAACCTGAAGCTTTTAACCAAACTGTAGAGGCTTTTTTACAACAACATTGAGATAGTTCTATGTAATTCATTATCTATTTCTAATGCAATATACAAAAAAAGATATATAATCTTTAGTTCTGTCAAAAGTGATCACTGTCCGTTCGCTCATTTTTGAATCGAAAATTTAATTAAGCCTGACAGGGCTTGTAATCTAGGCTATTCAGTCAATTCAGGCATTTTTGGCTCGTACAAGGTTTTAGCCATTTTTATGATTTGTACTTTCCTACGCCTTAAATAGACGCTTCTGGGAGCCTCATACAAAAGTAGCAAATATTACTTATAATTGATTGTTTACTTAAAAATAACCTTTTTCCTTTTGAATTAAGGCTTTAATTCAACTTAGAGTTTCAAAATAAGCGAACGTCCAGTGATCAAACAAAGTATGTGCAGACCCTGACAATAAGCGTTTGTCAGATGCCATTCGTTAGACATATACTATGACCAGAAACGCTTGATTATCTTAAGACTCACTAGTATTTATGCACTTGCATGAATACTAATGCGATCACATTACAGTTGATGAAACAAATACATTTTCACAACTTGTTTAGTGAGATAATTAGACCGTGAGGAAAAGAACGGAAGCACGTTAAATTATAAAGGGGGAAATATGAAAAATAAAATATTGGCAGCTTTAACCTTAGCAGTACCCCTGTTCTTTACTGGCGTAGTTAGCGCCAACAATCCGCAGCAAGTACAAAAGCTGTTATCAACTGGGGAATGTATACAGTGCAATCTATCAGGAGAAAACCTCAGTGGTGCTCACTTAATTGGCGCTGACTTAAGAGGCGCAAACCTTCAAGGAGCTAACTTGGAAGGAGCGAATCTTGAAGGTGCTGATCTTACGGGTGCTAACTTGGCAGGTGCTAACTTAGAGTCAGCATTTGCAACCAATGTTAATTTCAAAAATGCCAATCTCAACGGCGTCAATTTTACCAGTGCCACGATTTTAGATTCTAATGTCCATGGCGCATCAATGAATGACCTCAATATCACTAATGCTGAAATATACAATACGGGAATCGGTATTGGTGGTGATAGCGCGGATATTCCTGATTGGGACTAAAAGAATACCAAAAAATAAATTATTCAATATTTCGTAGGTGCATTACCTGGTTAGCACACCATCTCTGATGTTATTGTTGGTGCGTTAGGCTTTCTGCCAAAACGCGCCCTATGATTTGAAGATTTTTTTGCATAAGTTATAAAGCATAGGACTTACGCAGTAGTAACGAAAAAACGAACCACATAGAGGCGCAAGCGGCTACTTACCTACACCGAACCCTTTCATGGAACAGAAGCCAGTACTCTACAAGAAGCCGGACTTCGTCCGTCTACGTATCTACCCGCAGGGTAGGATACCTTCACTGTTAGGCGTTCCCGAAGGGTAGGAATAAGAGCTTGAAAGAGTTTTTGCGTAAGTCCTAAACCATTTGAACCGACTTAAAGTGGGTTTTCGATATTAGCCCACACTTAAATCGCAGGCAATATTGTGGTGAAAAGAAATGGTTTGTTGAAGTGACACATCCCGGTTTCCCGCCTACCCGAAGCTGATTGCAAGCAATACAGCGCGGGGCTGCTGCTGAAAAAGCTCACACTCAATATAGGAGGTACTTGCTAGCTACTTTAGCCTTTTTCCTATGCAGGTCATAGCCATCAAATACCACAAAGAATTATAAAAGTCTAGACTATGTAAATACATAAAAATTTTTATTAAGTATTCATATGAATCCTAACTATAAACATTGAGAATAACAGCTTAAGATTGCCTAAATATCAGGTAAAATCGGCATTTAGACTTGTATAAATAAGGGATGAACTTATTGATGCATGATTTGTACTTGAATTAGTACGATCATAAGCAGCTTACCTGTCTGATGTCAGTCCAACTAGATAGGCAAAACTGGTAGGACCAAAACTTGAACAAAAGTTCAAGACACATGTCTATATGTGTAAAGTGATGTGTTAGTGCATCGCCGACTCAACAGCCTTTTGGTTGTAATTGTCCCGATAAAAGTAACTCAACTGTCACAATCATGGGAGCGGAAATGCAAGAACCGGAAGTAGTAGAAACAAAGTCTCCAGAGGCAATAGTTCCAGAAATGAACAACCAAACAGGAACCATTACTAAAATCCAACCTACCGTGCAAACTCAAGACCAATGGTTGAAGTATGGAGAAGTCGCTTCTAGCTTTTTAGCGACACTACCTGAATACTTAGGAACCTTCTTTAACAAGTACAAACAGCCCCTGGTTAGTATTGGTTTAATTGTGGGAGCAATTGTCGCTGTTAAAGTTGTCTTGGCAATTCTGGATGCTTTAAATGATATTCCTTTAGTAGCACCGAGTTTTGAATTAATTGGTATTGGTTACTCTGCGTGGTTTATCTACCGTTATTTACTCAAAGCCTCTACTAGGCAAGAGTTAACCAGTGAAATTGCAACTCTCAAATCACAAGTGGTCGGTAAAGAGGCCTAAAACTAAGTAATTCAGTACCCAAGCGCGATAGCACAGCAGCGATCGCCGGAAGCGATTCTCCCATAAAGAGAGACGCTACGCGATGGTGCAAAGCACCCACCTTAGGGCGATCGCCCTAAGGTACATCATGAATTACTGCTGGATCTCGCCTCCTCTCAAGTGGTCAAGTAGATTCTTTGCAACACTTGGCCACTGTGTAATTACATTTAATTAGGCGCTTTGACAATATATTCAGACTCAATTGCGTCTAGTCTTCCCGTTCGCACCAAAGCTTGATAAACCATAGCCGCTACCTCAGCACGGGTAGCTTCTTTATTTGGATTCAGTGTTTTGGGATTGGGGTAGTTGATCACAAGATCATTGACAGTGGCTGCTGCTATCTTGTTGGTAGCATAGTTAGGAATTAGTTTTGCATCCCTGTAAAAACTTAAAATTTGAGTTGGGGAATCAGGAACATTTAAATTCATACCACTAGTAAGGGCAACCAATACCTGTACTCGTGGAATTCTTTGTTGTGGTCTGAAAACTTTATTAGGGTAGCCTTTTAAGAATCCTATACTAATAGCTTGATCAATAACTGAGTTTGCCCAAAACTGAGCTGGTATATCCTTAAAAGCAATTTTACTCTTGGTTTTGCCAACTTCTTTTCCAAATGCTTGCTCCACGATCGCAGCAAATTCAGCACGGGTTACAGGCTGATCTGGTCTAAAAGTGTAATCTTGATAGCCCTGAATGATATTCCGAGAAGAAAGCACATCAATAAAACGACGCGCCCAAAAGTCGCCAGGTACATCACTAAATGCGATCGGTGGTGGAATTGTTGATTTTTGCTCAGGAATTACTAGTGGTATCGTTTTGTTGATAGTAAAAGGTGGTGAAGGCGCTTGTTGAGGTAAAGTCGTAAAGTTAACACTAGGTTCTGGTGTTACTACAGGTAACTTATCCTCAACAGATGTAGACGGTTGTTGGTTAGACTCGACATTAGGAGCAGTTTGCTTAGGTGGAGTACTCGGAGAAGTAACCGAACTAGAGTCAGGTAACAACAAGCTGTTGAAGTCCCAGCCAGACTCTTTACGGGAAAATGACCAAAACAAAATTGCTCCAACAGTAGCAAAGGCAACAAGAATGCCAATAAATTCATCAAAACCGAGGGCATTTGTTTGAGATGACTTAGGATCGGGAGGCGTGTTTGTCATCGGTGACTATCCTTGATTGTTGGTTGTTGGTGGTTGATTGTTGGTGGTTGGTGGTTGGTTGTTATTTGGTGTTTCACCTATTACTCATTACCTATTACCTATTACCCATTACCCATTACCTATTACCTATTACCTATTACCCATTACCCATTACCCATTACCCATTACCCATTACCTATTACCTATTACCCATTACCCATTACCTACTAACAAAGTTTCTCATAAAACTCGTAACAAGCTGGGAATGCTGTTTATTGCTTCTAAAGTCTGAATTTCTGCCAAAGCTTGTCGAAAATCTCCTTCTCGGACATCGTGGGTAACAACAACAATTTCTGCTAGTTCTCCCTGGAAGCCTGTTTGGACAACTGATTCTAAGCTGACATTGTATTTACCAAAGCAAGTGCCTAATTTACCAATTACTCCTGATTGGTCTTGAGTGAGAAAACGGGTATAGAATCTGGTAACAAGTTCTTCTGGTCGCGTAATTTCGCAGTAGTCTTGATGTCCACAAGTCAATAGAGGATTGGGTGTGGTTGTACTGGCTTGCAGTGCTGCTACTAAATTTAAAATATCAGATGAGACAGCACTAGCAGTCGGACCCGCACCAGCACCAGATCCAAAAAACATTACCTGTCCAATCGGTTCTCCTTCAATAAGGATGGCATTATAAACACCGTTGATGCTGGCTAGGGGATGTGCTTTAGGAACTAGGGTGGGGTGAACTCTGACAGAGATGGGGTCGTAGGGTTGGGGAGATGGGGGAATGGGAGAAATATTAACTCTTTTAGCAATAGCGAGTAGTTTAATGACAAAGCCCAATTTATCAGCATAGTTGATATCTGTTTTGCTGACTTGGCGAATACCTTCACAATAGACATTTTGCAGTTTGATGCGTCCACTAAAGGCTAGTGAGGCCAGAATAGCAATTTTGTCTGCGGCATCCAAGCCATCAACATCAGCTGTCGGATCGGCTTCTGCATAACCTAATTTTTGAGCATCAGCTAAGACATCATCAAAACTGATACCTTCAGTTTGCATCCGTGTCAGGATATAGTTGGTCGTACCGTTGACAATGCCTGTAACACTATGAATCCGGTTAACGCTTAAAGATTGCTTCAGGGGTTGAATCACCGGGATACCACCACCGACGGCGGCCTCTAGCATGACATAAACACCAGATTTCTTGGCAGCAGTAAAGATTTCATCTCCAAAACGAGAAATTACCGCTTTGTTAGCAGTCACAACGTGTTTCCCATTTTCAATGGCTTTGAGAATTAGGGATCGCGCTGGTTCGAGTCCACCAATGATTTCGACGATTATATCTACCTGCGGGTCATTGACAATTGCTTCCAAATCTGTTGTTAATACCGTATCTGGCACTTTCACCGTGCGGGGTTTGTCGAGCGATCGCACTCCGACCCGATATATTTCTACATTTCGCAGCAATGGGTGACGCCCGACACTATCTTGCAAAAGTTGCACCGTACCTGTGCCTACCGTACCCAAACCTAGTATTCCCAGCTTTACGCCCACGAATCTTATACCAAATTTCACCAACAATAATTGTAGGGTGAGCATTGCCCACCCTACCAGTATCTTTAATGTTGTTAGTTGTTAGTTCTTAGTTGATAGTTGTTTGTTCCGATCAACTACCAACAACTAACTACCAACCAAATTAATATGTTTCAACGTGCCAGCGACCAGCTTTCTTGATTTCTTTCTGGTAGTCGCTCCAATTAACACCCTCTTTCGCTGCTGCTGCTGAAAGGGCTGCGTCAATGCCATCTTCCATACCACGCAAACCGCAAATGTAAGTGTGGGTTTTCTCGTTCTTAATCAAACTCCACAGTTCATCTGCATGTTCAGCAACGCGGTCTTGAATGTACATTCTGCCGCCTTGAGGGTTTTTCTGTTCACGGCTAATGGCGCATGTCAAGCGGAAGTTATCAGGATACTTCCCTTGCATTTCTTCCAGTTCTTGTTTATAAAGAATATTTGGAGTTGTGGGAACACCAAAAATCAGCCATGAGAAACCTTTGAACTGGTATTCTGGGTTAGCAGCTTTTTCGGCATCCTTGAACATCCGCCACAGATAGGCACGCATGGGCGCAATACCTGTTCCTGTTGCCATCATGATCACGTTGGCATCTTGATCTGCGGGTAGTAACATTTCCTTACCCACTGGGCCTGTGATTTTAACATCATCTCCAGGCTTGAGGTTACATAGGTAAGTAGAGCAGACACCGTAGACTGTTTCGCCACTTTCTGGATGCTTGTACTCCAATTGACGAACGCATAGCGATACAGTTTTGTCATCGACATCATCGCCGTGACGAGTCGAGGCGATCGAGTACAATCTCAATTTTTCTGGTTTGCCATTCTTGTCCAGTCCTGGCGGAATAATACCGATACTTTGGCCTTCTATGTAACGTAAATTTCCGCCAGAGAGGTCGAACTTGAGATGCTGAACAATACCAATACCGTTTTCTTCTACTAATGCTTCATTGGAAATACATTTACCAATATAAGGTGCATTAGGACGGTAAAGATTCACAGGAACGTCAGCGTGAGAATCTTTTTTAGCTTTCGCTTGAGTCATGGTCTTGCCTTTCGTCTCATTCTTCTGGGTCTTTTGCTGGACTGGTGGTTCAGCATTGACAGGTGTGGCATTACCATTTCCTTCGTAAGCAGATTCAGCAGATGTGGCTTTACCATTAGTTTGCTGTAAAACACTCACTGGTTGTATGCTAACAATTCTGCCGCCCAGGCGAGTGATACGTCGCATTTCCTGATTCATGCGGCTGTAAGGCACTTTGATGAACACACTGCCACTGTTACGAATTTGATAGTTCGTCTGATCAGTTTCTTCGCTCTGACGCAGACCAACTACTTCGTAAACGAAAACACGGCTACCTGATTGTGTGTTGGCAGCTCCTTCAACAGTACCTCTGTAGTACATTCGTTCTACCACTCCGATATTTACTTAACCTTCTCTCACAAAAAACCCTTTCACCACAGATGTAGTTCTTCATTACCAAATTTTGGTTACAAAAAACTAACAGTTGGAAAAGCAGCATCAGCCAATGCCTTGTTACGTACACTCACCAAAGATACTAAGGCATGGCAATAGTCACACCTGTTCACCTTCTAAGGTAGAGGATAAGTTCTTTGGAGAATGTTAATAATGAGTCAATTTAATTTTTTTTTGTGATCTGGCATCGCTACAAGTTGACACTTTCACCGCCAAAGCACAAGCTTGGTGGGAGATTCCTGATTCAACGAGCGATGCTTCTAGTGCAAGCACTACGAGTCTTACTCCCTCTCCACAGGCTTAAAATCCCGTGTGTCCCACGGTACTACAAGACTTTGTTTACTTACTGACCCGATTATGTCGCTTGGTTTTTACGACTACAGGTATTTCGGTTAACTATTGGCATTTTACCACAGTCCCTGTCTGCAATTCATCTCACCGCCACAGCGCGAGCTTCTAGATATCCTGAAAATGATTTTTAACATTACCGAGTTTTGCTTGTTGTCTAATAAAAATTTAGAAAAAGTAAAAAATTACTTTAAAAATCAGATTATAGCCTATAGACTTGAATTAACAATGATTTTTGGGCTTGTGGCTTAAACTTCAGTAGCTGCATAACCGGTGTTGAGGAAATTTTTGTGATTGCTAAACATTCACAACCATGATTATAAAAACGCAATTTCTTGCTGTTATCAAGCCTTGTATAGAGTAACCCCTTCTGTTAGAATCCAATATACTACTAGGATTAAATACTTACCAGCAACAACTTAGGCAATAAAAACGGGTAGCAATTATTACTGTTAAGCTTACCCGTTATATTTCTATTTGTGCTGTTAAGTAGCAAGAACGCAGGATAAACCAAAGGGGTAAGCTCCTGGCTTCATGTCTTGTAGATATGAAAAATTATTGATTGACTCATCTTTTAGCATTTAGAGGAGATTTATGAGTAATAAACTAGAACGAGTGGTACTAATTGGAGTAGCCGGAGACTCTGGATGTGGTAAATCTACGTTTTTGCGTCGTCTGACGGATTTATTCGGTGAGGAGTTGATGACAGTCATCTGTTTAGATGACTAT
Source organism: Nostochopsis sp. (assembly GCA_051172755.1). Classification (GTDB taxonomy): domain Bacteria; phylum Cyanobacteriota; class Cyanobacteriia; order Cyanobacteriales; family Nostocaceae; genus Pelatocladus. The sequence continues at coordinate 463,339 of JBMNDX010000005.1, forward strand.
CATTGTTTGGATCGCAAGCAGCGTAAAGAAACAGGTATAACCGCACTTGACCCCAGAGCCAACAATTTTGACCTGATGTACGAGCAAATTAAAGCGCTCAAAGATGGTCAATCAATCATGAAGCCAATTTATAACCACGAAACCGGCGCTATCGATCCACCCGAACTAGTAGAGCCGAATCATATTCTAGTGATTGAGGGGCTACATCCTTTATATGATGAGCGTGTGCGATCGCTAATTGACTTCAGCGTCTATTTTGATATTAGTGATGAAGTCAAAATTGCTTGGAAGATTCAGAGAGACATGGCTGAACGTGGTCATCGTTACGAAGATGTTTTGGCTCAAATCAATTCTCGCAAACCTGATTTTCAGAAGTACATTGAACTACAAAGAGAATTTGCTGATGTAGTTCTTCAGGTATTACCTACCAACCTCATCAAAGAGGATAAAGAGCGTAAAGTTCTGAGGGTACGGATACTACAACGTGAGGGTAAAGAAGGCTTTGAACCAGTTTATCTGTTCGATGAAGGTTCCACAATCCAGTGGACTCCCTGTGGACGCAAACTGACTTGTTCCTATCCTGGTATGCAACTGTACTATGGTTCAGATGTGTACTACGGTCGTTACGTCTCTGTTCTAGAAGTAGATGGCCAGTTCGACAATTTGGAAGAAGTGATTTACATCGAAACTCACCTCAGCAAGACATCCACCAAGTATCAAGGTGAGATGACTCATTTGTTACTCCAGCACCGCGAGTATCCTGGTTCCAACAATGGTACAGGTTTGTTCCAAGTGCTAACAGGATTAAAAATGCGCGCCGCCTATGAGCGTTTAACAGCAAAGGAAGCCAAAATGGCAATTCAAGTTTAAAAAAAACAGTTTTTGTGTTAAATATCTCAGGGACACTCTTAGTGTCCCTTTTTTTATAACTACAAATATTGTTATGATTACAGATTGAGTAGCTAAATAAAATGACAACATTTGATCGGCTAACTCACATTGTTTAGGAGGAATTAAATTTGTCTAAACGCTATCTATTTACCTCCGAGTCAGTGACCGAAGGTCATCCAGATAAAATCTGCGATCAGATTTCTGATACAATCCTAGATGCCTTGCTCACACAAGACCCGACTAGTCGTGTTGCTGCGGAAGTCGTTGTTAACACTGGTTTGGTATTGATCACTGGTGAAATCACTACTAAAGCAAGTGTTAATTACGTCAATATCGCTCGCAAGAAAATAGCGGAAATTGGCTACACCGATGCTGTAAATGGCTTTTGCTCCAACAGCTGCTCGGTGCTGGTAGCTTTGGATGAGCAATCGCCCGATATTGCCCAGGGCGTGAATACTGCCCATGAAGCTCGCCAGGATAGCGAGGAACAATTCGATAAAGTTGGTGCTGGCGACCAAGGTATTATGTTCGGTTTCGCTTGTAACGAAACACCCGAACTGATGCCTTTGCCGATCAGCCTTTCTCATCGTATAGCCCGCCGACTAGCAGCAGTCCGCAAGACAGGTCAATTAGCCTACCTGCGTCCCGATGGTAAAACTCAGGTAAGTGTTGCTTACCAAGATGGACGTCCTGTTGGTATTGATACTATCCTGATTTCCACACAGCACACACCTACCATTGGTGATATCACCGATGAAGCAGAAGTGCAAGCCAAAATCAAAAAAGACCTGTGGTCAGCAGTGGTTGAACCTGTGTTTGGCGACTTAGAAGTCAAGCCAGATGAAAATACCCGCTTTTTAGTTAACCCCACTGGTAAATTTGTAATTGGTGGACCACAAGGAGACTCTGGTCTAACTGGACGTAAAATCATTGTCGATACCTATGGTGGGTATTCCCGACATGGTGGTGGAGCCTTTTCTGGTAAAGACCCCACTAAAGTAGACCGTAGTGCTGCTTATGCTTGTCGCTATGCGGCAAAAAATATTGTAGCCGCAGGTTTAGCAGAAAAGTGTGAAGTCCAGCTTAGTTATGCCATTGGTGTAGCACGACCAGTCAGCATTTTGGTAGATACCTTTGGTACTGGTAAAGTTGATGACGAAACCTTGCTGCAACTCATTACAGATCATTTTGAACTGCGTCCAGCTGGGATTATCCATTCCTTTAACTTACGCAACCTGCCAAGCGAACGAGGCGGACGTTTTTATCAGGACGTCGCAGCTTACGGTCACTTCGGTCGGACAGATTTAGATCTGCCCTGGGAGCGTACTGATAAGGTGGAATTGTTGAAACAAACACTCAACAAACAACCTTCAAGTGCTGCGATCGCTTAATTTAAATTAACATCTCGCGAAAGTCCCCAGCTTCAAGGCACTCCTAAGCTGGGGATGAATAGTGGGAAATTGCGAAGCAAAACAAAATTTTCTCAATCCAAAAATCCAAAATCCTGTTGGGGCTTAGGTCTCGAAATGGTAATATAGGGAAACCCCTATTACGGCTCTATTGGTGTAATTGTGGGTACGATATGTCTCAATTCTGAAAGCTGTGTTGGATAGGTTAATTTAAACAAAAATGGAAGCAGCAATTTTATTAGCGAAACTACCCGAAGCATTCCAAATCTTCGACCCTTTAGTAGACGTTCTCCCGCTTATTCCTTTGTTCTTCTTGCTGCTAGCTTTTGTTTGGCAAGCAGCCGTAGGTTTTAGATAAGTTATTTACAAAGATGATAGGCTGAAAGCCCCTCGTTTTTAAACAGGGGATGAAAGCCAGAGAGCGCAGGATTTATCCTGCTACAATGAGGATTATATTGTCCAGTAGGAACAACCGCAGACACGAGGAACTGTCCTAGTACGGAGAAATCCCGGCTCCTGTGAAACAACGGTCTTTAGACGACAGTATGACTTAAAGGGCAAATAATGGCAGGACGGGAAGTGTTCCACAACTTCGGCATAGTGCGGACTCAAGGGACGCAATATAAAAATAAACAAAAAGTAGAGCTACAGGTGGATTAAATCCATCCAAGGGTCGTAGGGCGGTTTTGACCCCGCCACCTTCGGGACAAAAATGAAAAGTGAAAAAGTATGGCTTTAGCCTACTTTTGAACAACATTTTGAATCCCCGCGTTTTTTAGCCGGGGAGAGGTCAAAAATTATTTAAGTAATTTTATGGAGGCAGGCATTTCACCTGTCTTATTTTTTTGCTATAGTTTTATTTTCAGAAATTTATATTTATTAATATTTTGTTATTTTTTAAAATAAATTAATATAGGATTCAACAAGTTAATTCAAAAATCAGGCTTTTAATTCAGGCAAACAGTCAACGAGGTTTGAACAATGGGTAATATCAAATTCGTGAAAGAGGATAAAGAAGTTATTGCTGCTGATGGTGCTAATTTACGGCTCAAAGCTTTAGAAAACGGCATAGATATTTATAAAGTTTGGGGAAAGATGATGAATTGTGGTGGCTACGGTCAGTGTGGCACCTGTATTGTAGAAATTATCGAAGGACAGGAAAATTTATCACCTCCTACAGAAGTAGAAAACCGTTTCTTAAAGAAAAAGCCTGCTAATTACCGACTTGCTTGTCAAACAGTAGTTAATGGTGCAGTCAGTGTAGTAACAAAGCCTTAATTTAGTCAATGATCAATAGTCATTGGCATGACAAAGAACTAATGAGTAAAGACAAATAACTCAGCCAAGCCATGATGATGGTATCCTAAAAATGTTGACTGGAATCTAAGAGAGGCTTTCTTACTATGCAGGTTAATGACCTGGGGTTTGTAGCCAGCATTCTGTTTGTGCTGGTTCCTGCTGTTTTTTTAATCATTCTTTACATCCAAACAGCTAGCCGTGAAGGTAAAAAAGATAATTAATGCCTTGTGTATTTTTTGTATGAAATCAAAAACCCCTACACTACAGGTGTAAGAGTTATTTACAGTTATCAGTTATTTAGTTAACAACTAACAAACTGATAACTGATAAGTGATAACTGAATTTAAGCAGCAGATGTTCGCGCTAATAAAACAGGACAAGTCGCATTAATTCTCACGTAATCAGACAAAGAAGAACCTAAAAGTCGATCTAAATCAACAAAACTCTTAGCAATAGAAGGACGCCGATCCGGAGAACCTATTAACAATAAGTCTACGTTCAATTCTTCTACCAGACGACAAATTTTTTCACCAGGTTTACCCATACTTAATACACAACGAGGTTGCACACCCAGTTTTTTCGCTTCCGCAGCAGCAGCAGCTAAAACAGGGTGTTGATCAGGAGTAACCTGGGTTGATGTAGTAGTAGGTTCACCTCCTCCTAAATCTGTGATCACATGTGTCAAGATTAGCTCTCCACCCTTGATGTCTCGAATCAAGAATAGAGCCAAATCTAGGCAGCGTTTTGATGCATCAGAATTATCTATTGCCACCATAATGCGCTTAATATTTTTGACATAAATGTCATCTTTGACTAGCAGCATCGGGCGAGAGGACAATTGAAAAACGTATTGACTGACGGAGTTTGCTAAAATCGATTGCAGACGCTTCAGTCCACGGGAACCCATGATAATCAAGTCTGCATCAATTTCATCTGCTACTTGGCAAACTACGTCTTTAGGCTCACCTTGTCGCAAAATGGAAGAAACTTGACTAGGATTCAAAGCAAGAGACTGAATCGCATTAGCCAAGACTTTGCCACCTTCTTCCCACTTAGCTGTCATCGAATCGGCGGTGCGTTGTGGTGAAACAACGTGCAATACTGTAACTTTTACCTGTTGAATTGATGGCAGTTCTTTCAAAGTTTTAAGCATCTCTTCCGCGTGTCCCAATCCAGAGACAGCAATCAAAATGTTTTGTATCATTTTTGTATTCCGTAGCTCTTAGTTGTTTGCTCTCTAGTAATTGGCCCAGCTTTAATTTTCACCGCCTGCTAAATCACTTATACCAATTTCATATGAAGCTGCACATTATTTTGACTCCTCCCAACCTCCTTGATCTCGCGGGGAGATGCCGCAGGCGGTAGAGTTCTTTTTATGCATCTTCATAAAGAATTGGTATTAGTCAATAATCAATAGTCAATGTTTAGTTATTAATCGTAATAAGAGGGTGTTTGAAAAGTCTGTTTTCATGTATCCTGGCGATTATAAATCGCGGCTACACGAGACTTTACCTGCCTCCGCAGGTTAACCCTTAATTTTGTGTGAGTCCACGGAGGTGGAGTTTCTTTCACCGATGCGCTACGCGTCGTGCTTGTGTAGTAGCGAATTATATTCGCCGAGAACTTTTCAAACATCATCTAAGCAATTAACAACTAACACCAAACAATTAAGATTTTCGACAGAGGACTCTAGACTAAATGTTATTAACTCTTTACACCTAGTGATTGAGTTTCTCAACTAGGCTTTAATAATTTAGCTTACTCTATAATTCTGCATGATTAACTTAATGAATGGTTATGAAATTTATTACTTTTAATCTATGTTTACGCTTTTTAATTAATCTCTAGTGAAGTATTGCAAAGACAAGCGAAAATCAATTTGGAGGAAACCTCCACTCAAACTTTCCGCAGAAAAATACAGAGAAATACAGATGGGTTATGGGTTTGCTACTAACTTAATTCCCTGTTAAGAGTTCCCTGTTACCTATTTTCAAGTCAAGTTAAGTACCTGTGCAAAATTAATTTCATACTCGCATCGCCTGAAATGCTTGTCATCTGGTCATTCTGGGTTTTTAAAATGTGTAATTAATTTTGCGTGAGTACTTAAGTAAGTCGGCGGGAATAAACCAAACTATGTAAAGATAAGTAAATATGCCTAAAATCCTTACCAATTAGGACTTACGCAAAAACTCTCTCAAGCTCTTATTCCTTCGTGTCTACGTTTTTTCGTTACTGCTGCGTAAGTCCTACCAATGACAAATGACGACCCCAACCCTTACGGGTACTCTATGAGAAGCCGAAGAAGGCGCGTCTACGCCAGTCGCACTATACGAGAAGACGAGAAGCTGCTTCTGGTAGGGTAGACCGCGCTGGCTCATTAGTTAGCTTTATTTGTGCGAACTTACTTACTTATCCTTAGGGATCTGGTCAAAGCACTAAAAATTCACTATCGTGAATACGATTATCATTTAAAAAAGGTATCTGGGGTATGATCAGTGCTGCGATAACAGACGTAGTTCCAGTAACAGTTCTCACTGGTTATTTGGGAGCCGGAAAAACAACTCTGCTCAATCGTATTCTCACTCACGAACACGGCAAAAAAGTGGCTGTGATTGTCAATGAATTTGGAGAAATCGGTATTGATAACCAATTGGTAATCGATACAGACGAAGAAATCTTTGAGATGAACAACGGCTGTATCTGCTGTACAGTGCGGGGTGATTTGATTCGCATCATCGGTAATTTGATGAAACGCCGTCACAAATTTGACCATTTGGTGATTGAAACTACTGGACTAGCTGATCCTGCGCCAGTGATTCAGACATTTTTTGTCGATGAAGATATGCGCGAACAGATAGAATTAGATGCTGTGGTAACAGTAGTGGATGCCAAGCACATCTGGCAACATTGGGAAGCTGACGAAGCACAAGAACAGATTGCTTTTGCTGACGTTATTTTGTTAAATAAAACTGATTTGGTCACACCAGATGTGTTAGATGAATTAGAAAGGCGAATTCGCGGGATGAATGCAATGGCAAAAATTTACCGTACCCGCAATTCCGAAGTTGGAATGGATGCGCTTTTAGGTGTAAAAGCTTTTGATTTGGATCGGGCCTTGGAAATCGATCCAGAATTCTTGGGAGAAGATGCTCACGAACACGATGAAACCGTGTATTCTGTGGCTTTAGTTGCAGAAGGCGCACTGGATGGAGATAAACTCAACAATTGGTTCGGTAAGTTACTGCAAACCCAAGGTCCAGATATCTTTCGGATGAAGGGTATTTTAAATATTGCTGGAGAAAGCGATCGCTTTGTCTTTCAAGGAGTGCATATGATCTTTGAAGGTAAACCTGATCGCCCTTGGAAAGACAACGAAACCCCTAAAAACGAACTAGTATTCATCGGTCGCAACCTAGATGAAGCCAAGCTCAAACAAGATTTTCTCACCTGTTTAGTTTAAAGGGGACAAGGGGGACAAGCCAGACAAGAAGGACAAGGAAGAATTATGTAAAAATTCTCTTCCCCGTTCCCCTTTCCCCGTTCCCCAATCCCCAACCCCACCACCATGAAACCCTCAACTCTCGATTCCAAAGAATTTGACCAGCACTTTTCTGGAACACTTTCAGATTACGTAACTGCGATCGCTTGGTCGCCTCAAGGTACAATACTTGCTGTGGCTTCTGCTGCTGGGGAAGTTGCACTCTGGCAAAATGACGAGTTAACAACTTTGCAAACTGGCAATGATAGTTCTGTTGACTGCCTTGCTTTTTCTCATGATGGGCAATTCTTAGCTGCTGGTGGACAAGATGGTCAGGTTAAAATCTGGCAAGGAACAGAATTAATCGCTACTTTAGAAAATGCTCCTGCTTGGGTTGATCAACTGGCTTGGAGTCCCAACGCTCACCAGTTAGCTTTTAACTTGGGGCGGCGTGTGCAAATATGGAATGCTGATACTCGCGAAATTGTCGTAACTCTCAATTTTGAGTTTTCATCAGCATTGAGTATTGATTGGCGTAGCGGCGGAAAATACTTAGCTATTGGTGGTCATCAGGGTATAAAAGTATGGGATTGCCGAGATTGGAATCAAGAGCCATACAGCCTAGATATACCTTCTGTCAGTCTTGCTATGGCATGGTCGCCTGATGGCAAGTATCTGGCTTCTGGTAATATGGATCGCACTATCACTGTAGTTGAAAGTCAGTTATTAGTCTCTGGTAGTGACTCTCAGCCTTGGATAATGCGGGGCTTTCCGGGTAAGATTCGCGAAATCGCTTGGTCAAGTGTTGGTGATCAAAATGGTGTACCGATATTAGCTTGCTGTAGCGTTGATGGGATTGTCGTTTGGCAAAAATCCCCAGATGAGTCTCTTGGTTGGGAAGCAACTGTATTAACTAATCATGTAGATATAATTAATGCGATCGCCTTTGCACCAAAAAGTTTTCTTCTCGCTTCTGCGGGGTCTGATGGGTGGATTTGTCTTTGGAAAAAAGCCAAACAAGTATCACAAATTCTCACAGGCGCATCAAATGGCTTTTCATGTTTAGCTTGGCATCTCCAAGCTAAGCTACTAGCTGCTGGTGGTAAAGAAGGCGAATTATTTATTTGGGCGAAAACACCAGAAATATAATGCATACGCATGAATCATCTGTGTGTATCGGTGTGCATCGGTGTTCGATATTCTCAAACCTAAACACCAACTCACAGCAAATTAGAAACAATTATTACTCATGACGAGTTAGTAAAGATTGGCTATGCTATAATCCTATGGGGATTTTTTATCAACTATGAACATCATCAAACTAATTTTACTTGTTTGTCCTGTAGTCCTTGCTTCTATCCTGTTGGTAGTAAATCCGGCGGTTGCGTCTTCTCTCCAGCTTGCGCCTGCTGTCACACAACAGGTCCGCTTGGTATCTGAACAACCTGTTCACCAATGGATTGCACCCAACTTATCTGGTGATTCTCAATCGATCATTAATCAACTTGGTTGCAATTGTCCTAGCTGTGTGCAAGCCAAACTTCAGATAGAAGGCAAACTTTCACTTGCTGATTTACTCTAAGTTTTATCATTCAAAACATTGCTCAGTATTGCTAACCAGGCTAGGGGTTTGTAGAGAGACGCGAAATTTCGTTTGTAGAGTAGAGACGCGAAATTTCGTTTGTAGAGTAGAGACGCGAAATTTCGCGTCTCTACTTGCGACATAATACTCTGTTATTGGTTTGCTACATTGACGTTGCAAGGTCAACTGATAGGGAGACTATTTAATTTCTCTTTGTTCCCCTTCTCTTCGCGTCCTCTTTGAGGTACTACCATGACTCAGACTGCGCCCCAACCTACAGAAGGTCTTAAAGATGCTTCCTTACCACCTACTAAAGAAAAGCACCGCAAAAAGCCAATACCTTTAATTATTGGGCTACTGTTGTTGGTAAGTGGGATTGGCTATGGAGTCTGGAGGTGGCTGCAACCGCCAATCACAGAAGATATACTCAAATTCAGTGGTAGAATCGAAGGTTACGAAACCGAAATTGGGGTGAAACAATCAGGGAGAATTGAAACTATTTCTGTCCGAGAAGGCGTAGCAGTTAAGAAAGGACAACAGTTAATCCAGCTAGATGATAGTACTGTCAAAGAACTACAAGACCAACTACAAGGCGCACAGGCGCAGGTATCATCAGCTCAATCAGATGAACAGCAAGCAGTTGCAGACGTAGAACGAGTTCAAGGGGAAATTAAACAAATTGATAGTCAAATTGAAGAAGCAAAATTGAATTTATTGCAGTCCCAAGGTGATACTCAAGGGCGGGTCAAGCAAGCACAGGCTAATGTCGCCGCAGCTAAAGCTCAACTCGTGCAAGCACAAGCACAAGTGAAGCAGGCAGAAGCAGAAGTGAAATTAGCAAAACTGAACCGCGATCGCTATGCCAAACTTGTAAACGATGGGGCGATCAATCAACAACAATTTGACCAAGCCCAAACAACATATGACACCGCAGTCGCGACTGTAGACGCACAAAAAGCAGCAGTTAATGCAGCACGGGAACAGTTAAGCGCTGCTGAAGGTGAACTAACACAAGCCAAAACTACGGGGCTTAACCCTGATATTCGTAATGCTCAAATCGAAGCACTCAACAGACAACGACAACAGAGTCTTGCTCAATTAAAATCTGGTCAAGCCAAAGTTAAATCTGCTCAGGCAAAAATTAAAGATGCTCAAGCAGCAAAACAGCAAATCCTCACCCAAATCCAAGATGCGAAGAAAGACTTAAATGTTGTTAGTCCTCTGGATGGGGTAGTAACTGCTCGAAGTGCAGAACCAGGAGCTGTTGTCAGCAATCAGACTAATATTATCACCATTGTTGACCCCAAAACAATATATCTGCGTGGTTTTATTCCCGAAGGCGATATTGGAAATGTACGTTTAGGACAAACCACTCAAATTTACTTAGATTCTGCACCGAAAAAACCCCTGACAGGCAAAGTAATTTCTATTGATCCACAGGCTTCGTTTACACCAGAGAATATTTACTTCCAAAAAGATCGAGTTAGACAAGTTGTGGGTATTCGCATTAGCGTGGAAAATCCCAGTAGTTGTTTTAACCCTGAGCAACCGTACAATAACGGTAACTTACCCTGTGCCAAGATTGGAATGCCTGCGGATGGGGAGATTAATTTGAAGGGGACCTCATAATATTAATCCCACATTCCGCACTTCATTTTATAATACGCCAAGATTACCAATATCGGGCTAATAATGGTCAGATAGCGATCGCATAACCACCAGGAAAAATCAGGATTAATACTTAATAAAACTATCCTGAGTTGGTAATATTTATTGAAGTATTAATATGTGACATTTTGAAGTGCGGAATGCCGGTTAGAGAAACTCTACCAAACTCTTGGGATGGAGTTTGGACAATGATGCATAAATAGCTAGCAGTTATGATCTTCATATGCCTACAAACCGTACTGCTTGACTTGCATGTTCCAAAGAGTAGCGTATTCGCCTCCATGCTGCAAAAGCTGATTGTGAGTACCTTCTTCGATAAGATGTCCTTTTTTTAGAACCAGAATACGATCAGCCATACGAACCGAAGCTAATCGGTGCGTAATGAGAAGTGTCGTTTTCCCTCGACTCAGTTCAGCAAAGCGAGAGTAGATTTGGTACTCGCTGCGAGGGTCAATCGCAGCAGTGGGTTCGTCAAGAATTAGGATCTGAGCTTTTTCTGCTCGTAGTAAAGTCCGCGCAAGGGCTATCTTTTGCCACTGTCCTCCAGAAAGTTCAGTACCACCAAACTGCTTACCCAAAGGAGTTTGATACTTTTGAGGAAATCGCTCAACCAACTCAGTTATACCAGCTAGTTGGCTGACACGTCTTAAACTTTCGATATCATCCAGAGATTTGAGGTCTCCCAAAGCAATGTTCTCTCTTAAAGTCAGCATATAGCGGCCAAAGTCCTGAAATACCGTAGCTATTTGCTGTCGCCATTCTTCTAGGTTAAGTTCCCTAAGAGGTTGTTTGAAAAGTTGGGAATGTTGTAAAAAAGCTCTCTCAGTATACGCTGTGAATAGATACTAAACAGCACCGAGAGAGTGGTATGAGTAAAGCATACAAGAGCAACCTAACCCTGGCACAATATAAATTTCTCAGTGACATGATTCCAGAGCCAAAACCGGGTGGTCGAAAGCGTGAAGTTGATATGTGGGAGGTTCTCAACGCGATTTTCTACATTTTGGTAGAAGGAGTCAGATGGCGATCGCTACCAGGAGATTTTCCTGCTTGGCAAACGGTCTATACATACTTTCGCAATTGGCGTAAAGACGGGACTTGGCTAAAAATCCACGATAGTCTCAGAGAATGGGTTCGCATAGAACATCAACGTCATCCCAGTCCATCAGAAGCAATAATCGACAGCCAAAGCGTTAAGAGTGCAGCGATGGTGAGTCAAGCAGTGGGTTACGATGCGGGTAAGAAAATCAAAGGACGCAAGCGATTCATGACGGTCGATACTTTGGGATTAGTGTTGAGGGTTTTAGTCACCGCAGCCAATGTCGGTGAACGAGAAGGGGGAAAACAAGTTCTCAAACGGGTCAAACAGTCTCATCACAAGATATCTCGTTTGACCACTATCTGGGTAGATGGTGGTTTTGATGGAGAACCTTTCATGCAGTGGGTAATGAATTTTTGCCGTTGGATTGTGCAGGTAGTGTTGCGCTCCCAAGAAGCTAAAGGTTTTGTCTTGCTCAAAAAACGTTGGGTTGTAGAGCGAACTTTTGGTTGGCTGATGGGATGTCGCCGATTAGTTCGAGACTATGAGTTATTGCCAGAAACATCCGAGACGTTTATTTACCTTGCCATGATCCGCATCATGGTGAGGCGATTAGCATAAAATTTGACCCCTCAAAACTTTTCAAACAACCTCTAACGCTGAGTACTGAGCGTTGAGCGCAATCCAAAATTTAAAATCCAAAATCGGCAAATGGATATTATTGAAAGCGTTAAGATGGCGATCGCCACCATCAAGGCTAACAAGCTACGCAGTAGCCTCACTATGTTAGGAATTATTATTGGTAACGCGTCAGTGATTGCCATGATTGGTATCGGGCAAGGCGCTCAAAAATATACGCTAGAAAGGCTGGAGTCTTTTGGAGGAAACCGACTAATGGTATTTCAAGGCAGCAATAACTCTGAGGGTTTCACTGCTACAGAAAAAACATTAGTATTGTCAGATGCTGAGGCAATTAAAACCCAAGCTCCAGCAGTGAGGCAAGTGGCTCCTGAAATCCGGTCGAGTTTATTGATCAGTTACCGTAGTAGGCGTGCATCCACCTCAGTTATTGGAGTAACTCCAGGATTTTTGGAAGTCAGGAATTTTACTATTGCTAGGGGTCGTTTTTTTGATTCATCTCAACAGCAGCAGAATGCCCAAGTTGTTGTAATTGGGTCGGAAGTAGTGCGTGAACTGTTCAACAGTGAAGATCCTCTGGGTAAAGAAGTGGATATTAACAACATCAGCTTTCAAGTCATTGGGGTGATGGCAACTAAAGGCTCCTCTGGCGCAAACAATGAAGATGATGCCGTTTATCTGCCAATCACCACGATGGCAAGCCAGATCAGTGGAAAACAGTCTCCTTATGGCATTCCCATCGACTCACTTCAGGTTTCTGTTCAGAATAAGCAAAGTATCAGAGCAGCAGCTTTTCAGATTACCAATTTGTTAACACGGCTACACGGAAAGAAAGACTTTATTGTACTGTCTGATAAGTCTTTTCAGGGTCTTGTCAATCAAGTAACCGGAGTGCTAACGCTAATGTTGGCTGCGATCGCTAGCATTTCTCTTTTGGTAGGCGGTATTGGCATCATGAATATTATGCTCGTTTCCGTCACTGAACGAACTCAAGAAATTGGGCTACGAAAAGCTATTGGTGCCACTGAAATAGACATTTTGTCTCAGTTTTTGATCGAGGCAGTGATTTTGTCAGCAGTCGGAGGCTTAATTGGCATCTTTATTGGTATTAGCGGTGCAACTATTGTAGGAATCCTGACTCCTTTAAAACCCGGTGTTCCCTTACCAGCCATTATCCTCGCCATAGGTGTTTCTTGCACCATAGGTGTAATTTTTGGTGTCGTACCAGCCAAACAAGCGGCAAGACTAGATCCAATTGTTGCTTTACGCAGCACTTAGGAATGTGGATTAAATAAAATACAAAATCTTGATTTCGTAGGGTGCGTTAGGAACGTAACGCACCCTACGAAAATTGTAGGTTATTAAATCCATGATCCTTACTAAATTGACTAACTCTTCAACCTTCCGCCTCCCCTTCATCCATTCGGAAAGGATTTTCGCCAACTTTTAACAGTTTTTTCGCTTGTTTCAAGCTTTTCCAAAGACTCTTGATCTTTTCATAAGCCTCATCAGGAGACATTTTACCAGCTGTTTCTAAATTGCAGATATAGCTGATTCTTTGGGCAAATTCTTGTAGATTCGCATTAAATACCAAATTTTCTGGTTTTACCTGACCGTAGTAGCGACTCCGATGATAAAGAAAATCATCTTTGTTAGGCATCTTTTGATCCAATTTTCACCTCCTTATTGTTTTTAATCCCAAACCGAAGAACTAGCAATCCTGATATTTCTCTTAAAACTTGGGAACGATAAAGCAAAAAAGGTTAAGAAGTCTTTTTTTTATGACTATGTTAATCTTTACCAAGGTTAATTTTGTCAAAAATTCATTATTTAGTTTTGAGTAGGTTTACGGATTTTTCACGATTATTATGAAATAATAGTGTATTTAATTTTAATTAATAAATAATTTTACATTGTTCTAATTTATACAGTTTAATTATCAATTTGAGCTTGTAAAAAATAGCTACTACTCCCATAAACGCAAATGATAGATAATCTATGTTAAATTCCCACTATCATTCTATGCATCTATCTTTAGTCAACAGTTTTACTTAAGTATTTTACTGATGACTAATAACGAAAAACAAAAGATAAAATGATTAAGCCTAAAAGGCATAGAAACAAGCGATCGAATTTAAATTTACTTCCTACCATGACTGCCCAAACCAATTTATACGAAGGCAAAGCCAAAATTATTTATTCTACGGATAACCCGGAAATTTTATTGGCTGTTTTTAAAGATGATGCCACAGCTTTTAACGCTCAAAAACGCGGCAGTATCGAAAATAAGGGAAACATAAACAATATCATTTCTAGTAAAATATTTCAATACTTAGAAGCTCGTGGTGTCAAGACCCACTTTATTGACAGTCCTGCTCCAAACCAAATGCGGATCAAAGCAGTAAAAATATTGCCATTGGAAGTGGTTGTCAGGAACATCGCCGCAGGTAGTCTTTGTCAACAAACAGGGTTAGCAGTGGGTAATGTACTCAAAATGCCATTAGTGGAGTTTTATTATAAAAACGACGAATTGGGAGATCCATTGTTGACACGCGATCGCCTCCTGCTTCTGGAATTAGCAACTCCGGAACAAGTTGACAGTATAATCCATCTTGCATTGCAAATTAACCAATTTCTTAAAGAGTTTTTCCAGGGGTGTGGGATTACCTTAGTGGACTTCAAACTAGAATTTGGTTTTGATTCACAACAACAGTTGCTATTAGCAGATGAAATTAGTCCCGATACCTGTCGTTTGTGGGACATATCCGCAGGAGATGACCCCAATCGTCGTGTACTAGATAAAGACCGCTTTCGTCGGGACTTAGGAAATGTTGAGAATGCTTACCAGGAGGTTTTAACAAGAGTGCTAGAAGCGGTGGAAAAAGGGTAATGGGTAATGGGTAATGGGTAATGGGTAATGGGTAATGGGTAATGGGTAATGGGTAATGGGTAATGGGTAATGGGTAATGGGTAATGGGTAATGGGTAATGGGTAATGGGTAA
>JBMNDX010000006.1:0-406438 GCA_051172755.1 Nostochopsis sp.
GGAAAACTCAGATAAACGCTCAACGTAACTGGAAAGTCGTCCGGAAGTTCCAAATTCATTGATTAATTCTGCCAAAGCATTAGCAAATAGATTACAAGCTAAACTAGCTTGGCCAACTTCTCCAAAATCAATTTCATCTCTAATATGTAAAGGACCAAGTACTATAAATGGAAATATTTGGATAACAGCCTGATATCCTCTATTAAAAATATCTTTATTTCTTTCCCAATCAATCCTCCTTACAGAACTTTTGAGGAGATTCCTAAATCGGCGATCAATTATATTTAATTCTTGGTTTTCTCCCTGAAAAAAAGCTATCGATTCCGCGTGATTCCGCACATGAGTCAATGCATAACTATAATCAGCTTTAAACTCGAGTTCCTCTTGATTAATCTTATTTAATTCTTGAGTTAAGTAAACAGCAATTAAATTGCCTACGATTGTATAAACAATCAAAGCACCTGCGACAAATTGGGAAATTGATAAGAGAATTACTAAAAAAACTATCATTTCCAGCACTTTTTCTAGGAAAGTAGCTGAAAAACTTATAGCATTTCTGGTAATGGGTTCAATTTCTTGGGATAGACGTTGATCTGGATTATCAATATCTGATTTAAAATTTATTTTATAATAAGCACGACTGCTAAAATATTTTGTTAAAATCTGGTTATTGAGCCATTTGTACCAATCAATAGCAATTTGTTTTCTGATAAATTTAGAAAATCCTACCAAGAGCGTTACGCAGATCAGAGCAGCGCCGTAAACCAATAAAGTATCAACAAATTTATTAAAATCTTTATCTTCAATGATAACATCGACTAAATAGCGACTCACAAAGCTATTAAGGGCAGTTATGCCCACAAGTGCAACAATTAATAAAATCAGAAGAATAAGCATTCCCCAGGAACGAAGTACATCTGCAAATGCTCTTCCTCCTGCTTCTGTTGGATACCAGTAAGGCGCTGCGATCGCTCTGACACTATCCCAAAAATTATTAGAACTAGGAGAAGAATCATTCGTTGATGTTTTATCTATAAAAGTTGTAGATTGCATGTCTTTAAAATTAGTTTATGCTATTGAATTGGATAGTTTTATTTATCAAGTAAAATTAGTAATAGGGAACAAGAAAACAATATGTGTAATTAATTCTGTTTGAAAACTTATTTAACTATTTTGAATCATAAATTCTGAACTCTCGACTCTTGCTATGAATTATTCAAAGACACCTTTTTCCCATAACTCTAACACCTCACTACCGGTAAAATATCGTTCTTGTTCTGTTCCCAGAGATTTGATTACGGAGCGCATTTTCTCGTATTGCTTTCTGGATTGAGGATTTTGCAGTTGCTTTTCAAATAGATACTGAAAATTACTGACTCCACTCCACTTACCAAACACAACGTCTATCGTATTATACGGAAAGGTTGCATAGCTTTTGGGATCACAAAACAAAGAATTGACATGAATACCTGATTGGTGACGTTGAGCCGCTTGAGAGTAAGGCGATGCGGGATGAACCCCCAGTTGCTGAATGTAATTAGTCACCGGAGCGATCGCATCATAGTTAATCCCCTCGACTTCAATACCGAAGCGGATTCGCAACCCATTTAACACCTGCTCAATAGCAACATTTCCGGCTCGCTCTCCTAAACCGCAAAATGTCCCCGATACTAAAATTGCTCCAGCCATGAGAGACTGGAGAGTATTTTCCAGAGCCAAACCCATGTCATTGTGGTAATGTGCCCCCAATGCTACTCCTTGAGTGGATTCCAGCAGGTCGTTAACCCAGATATAGCTCTTTTCTGGATTCAGAACTCCCACCGTATCACAGAGTAGGAAGTGTTCGATATAAGGAGCAAAAGAGCGAATACATTGCACTAAAAAGTCAAAATCGGCTCTGGAAGCATCCTCGGCAGCAAAGTCTACTCTGAGTCCAGCGACCTTTGTGGCATAGTGCAAATTTTCCACAATTACATCAATAGCATTTTGGCGAATTCTATTGATTACCGGATCTGGGATGTCATCATCAATGGTTTTCCCTTGGAATTCGCTCATGAGGCGGATATGGGGATCTCGCAAAAACAGTAGTCGGTCAGAAACAGCATGGAATAGAATGATACGCTTAACTCCGTACTTCTTCGCTTGATCGATGTACTGCTTTCCCATCATTGTAGAAGCAGCAATTAGACCATCCCATCCCTCTAATACTAATGATTTGACTAGCTCTTCTTCTTGTTTACAGACACAGGGCATGATAGCAATTTCATCAACACCCGTTTGAGCAATCAGATGGGCAAGTTTTTGTTTGGTTGGGTAAGAGAAGAAAACACCTACTTGTTGTTCTCCATCTCGCAGAGTTTCATCCGAAATTTTGATTGGAAGAGTTTCCATTATTTGCTCCCAATTGAAAGTTTAAAATGAGGAAAAAATGGGGTCAGTACTACAAACTTTTTGACAGGTTAAGAAATCATCAACTGCTGTAATTTTGTGGCTAAGATTTTGACATTGGGTTCATAAAGCATTCGACCGTGATTTCCAGGTACTGAAATCACCTTGACAGGGTTTTGGGTGTATGCTTGCCATCCCCAATCGGGTAAATCGTAATTGGAAATAGCTTGGAGTTCTTGCAAAACAATTTCATGAGTTTCTTCAGCGCGGAATAAAACAATCGGGGCAGAAATTCGATGCTTAGGCTGATAATTCGCGTAATTGAGCGTCAGCACTTTCATCACTTGCATATTGGTTTTGAGTAAAGAAAGGCTTGCGTGTTCTGGTAGGACGTTATGTTTGTATAAATACTCCGCCGCCAAATCCCAACGGGCTTGATCGTCGCTTTGAGCAGCTAAATCAGCGTATTCCAAACCAAAAGAAACTCCCTTTAAGGCTTCAATCCGTTGGAGTAATTGCCAAATCCAATCAATATCTGCTCTATTAGTTAAATACTCAGGGTGAGAAACCAGTCCAGCATCCAAGATAGCTAGCAAACCCACTTTTTCACCTTGCTGTTCCAGTTGGGCAGCCATTTCATAAGCAACTGCACAACCTGAAGAGTATCCTGCTAGAATGTATGGAATCTGGGCTTGTTTTTGACGTAATAGCTCAATTAGTTGACTTGCATGGGCTGTTACTGAGTCAGGAAGTAGGCTCACTCCGTCTCTTCCTGGAGTTTCGAGTCCATACACTGGTCGCTCAGTCCCTAAATTGATAGCCAAATCTCGAAAATAGAAGCCGTGTCCGTTAGAGCCAGGAAGACAAAATAGAGGAGTTGCATTTCCTAAAGGTTGGAGTAATAGTAAATCGGGATGGGACTGTTGCACCTCAGTATTACCGAGTTGTTGTGCCAGTTGAGCAATAGTAGGGTTTTGAAATAAACTGCTCAAAGAAAGTTGTTGCCCAAACACCTGTTGAATATTATTGAGCAACTTCACCGCCAATAAAGAATGACCACCCAAGTCGAAAAAGTTATCATGAATCCCAATTTCTTGACGTTCGAGTACAGCAGACCAGACCTGTACTAGTTGTTTTTCAACTTCATTGCGTGGGGCTGCATATAAGCCTTCAACCCCACCATTGGGAGCAGGTAAAGCTTTACGGTCAATTTTGCCATTAGGAGTTAAAGGCAAGTGATCAAGCACGATGATCTGAGCAGGAATCATGTAATCGGGTAGACGGGATTTGAGGTGATTTTTCAATTCGGTAGACAAACCATCAGGAATTCCCGTTACATAGGCAATTAAACTTTGGTTGCTTTCAGTTTCATATAAAATTACAACAGCTTCTTTAACTAATGGATGTTGCAATAAGAGTGATTCAATTTCACCAAGTTCAATTCTAAAGCCTCGTAGTTTCACCTGCTCATCAATGCGACCCAGGTATTTTAGGTTGCCATCATCACCCCATCTTGCTAAGTCGCCAGTTTTGTAGATTCGCTCGATTTTACCAAATAACTCAACTTTAATAAATTTTTCGGCGGTAGTTTCAGGACGATTGAGATAACCTCGTGCTAAACCAACCCCAGCGATGCACAATTCTCCTGGAATTCCTGGCGGTAACGGTTGATTGTGAGCATCTAAAATATAGATACGGATATTAGGTAAAGGTTTACCAATCACTGGTTTTTTGCCATTGGGTTGACAAAGAGTGACTGTTACACCAACTGTAGCTTCCGTAGGTCCATAGCCATTACAAAAACGTCTTCCTGTTGCCCATTGTGCCACCAATTCAGCTGGGCAAGCTTCACCACCAACAACTATGGTTTGCAAATCGGGCAAAGGAGCTTGAGGTAATACCGATAAGACCGAAGGCGGTATAAAAATATGTGAAATCTTGTGATTAATTAAAAAGTCAACCAGAACTTGAGTTGGTAACAAAGTTTCTTTTTTGGCAAGATACAAACAAGCTCCCGCAGCCAGAGTAGGGGCAATTTCAGCAACAGAAATATCAAAACTCAAAGAAGCAAACTGAAGCAAACGGCTTTGGGGTTGAAGGTGAAAAGTGTTAGCCGCTGCTAAAGTCAAATTGGTCAACCCGCGATGCTCAATCATCACCCCCTTGGGTTGCCCCGTCGAACCAGAAGTATAAATTATATAAGCTAAATTATCAGGCGTACTTTGGAGACTGAGATTATTTGTTAACGCCTCTGAAAAATCTGTCTGATCTAAACAAATTACCTGACACAGATGTTTGAGTTGAGTTAGAGGTAATTTCTCTGTTAGGAAACTTTGGGTTAGCAACAGCGAAGTTTCACTATCTTGTAAAATCCATTGAATCCGCTCTTGGGGATAATTGGGATCAATCGGTACATAAGCTGCGCCTGCTTTGAGAATACCGAGTACCCCAACAATCATCTCCAAAGAACGTTCAACGCAGATACCAATTAATGTATCTGGCTGAATTTGGTGATTTTGAATCAGGTAATGAGCTAATTGATTAGCTTTTTGATTAAGTTGTTGATAAGTTAAGCTTTGGGATTCAAACACCAAAGCAATATTATTAGGGTTTTTGGCAACTTGAGCTTCAAACAAGTCAACCAAAGTTTGAGCGTGAGGATATTCTGTTTGAGTTTGATTCCAGCGTTGTAGTTGCAGCAATTCGGTTGCTGTCATCAAAGGCAAAGTATTGATCGGTTGGTTAGGATAATCGATAATTCCCTTCAGCAGAACTTCAAATTGTTCCGCCATTCGTTGGATAGTACTCTTCTCAAAGAGGTCGGTAGCGTATTCCCAAGAGCAATTTAAGTGATTGTCATATTCCATCACCATCAGTGTTAAGTCAAACTTAGCAACCGAATAACTTAATCCGAGCCATTCAATCTCTAACCCTGGTAAACTCAAATCTGGACTTTCATTATTTTCCAGTGCAAACATTACCTGGAATAATGGGTTATGACTCATACTGCGTTCTGGTTGTAACTTTTCTACCAGAAACTCAAAGGGGATATCTTGATGAGCATAGGCATCCAAACAAATTTGGCGAGTTTGTCGTAGGAACTCGATAAAACTTTGCTCAGGCTTGATTTGGTTACGCAGTACTAATGTATTGACAAAAAAGCCGATTAATGACTCTGTCTGGCTATGGGTACGGTTAGCAATGGGAGAACCAATACACAAATCATTTTGGCGACTGTAACGAGCCAGCAAAATATTAAAAGCTGCCAACAAGGTCATAAATAGGCTTGCGCCTTGTTGTTGACTAAAAGTTTTAATGGCAGCGCTTAATTCAGGCGTGAGAGAGTAGGTATAGCGATCGCCTCGGTAACTTTGCTGTGCTGGACGAGGATAATCAGTAGGCAATTCCAGTAATGGAGTAGCATCCTGAAGTTGATGTTTCCAGTAGTTGATCTGGTTTTCTAATACCTCCCCTTGTAACCAGTGGCGTTGCCAAGCTGCATAGTCGCTGTATTGAATAGGCAAGGGAGCGAGGTTTGGGGTTTGACCTTGGGTAAAGGCAGTATAGGCTTGCCGTAATTCCCGGACAAATATCCCCATTGACCAGCCGTCACTAATAATATGGTGCATATTAATCAGCAACACATATTTGCGTAGGCGTAGCCCGTCGTAGACATCGCTCAATTGCAACAGTTTTGCTTTAAACAAAGAACCAGTATTTAAGTCAAATGGTTCTTGAACGTGAGTATCGATGAAATGCTGGACAGTTGGGTACTGGGGATGTTTATCAAAGTTTTGCCAGTCTTGTACAGTTAAAACTTCGATCTCGTCTAACTTTCGGATAACAACTTGGGGTTGTCCCGCCACTGTGGGAAAATACATCCTCAGACTGTCGTGACGGTTCAGCAGATAAGCCAAACTAGAATGGAGAGCATCAATGTTGAGGTTGCCATCCAGTTGTAAAACCATCGGCATATTATAAGTAGCTGACGATCCCTGGAGTTGTGCTAACAGCCAGAGGCGTTGTTGAGCAAAGGAAAGAGGCTTGGGAGCATCGGCACTTAAAGTGGGAATTTTCTCTGCTGTGACAGATTGCGTCTTAGTGGCTTTTAAGAAGGCTAGTATATCTGCTTTATTGTTTTGAATTTCCTGCTTGAGTTCAGCAGTCAGGGCATTTTTGCTAGTACGAATCCGTAACTTATCATCTTCAGCCCAAATTCGGCAGCCTATATTCTGCAAACGAAGCATTAAAGAAACTAGTTGCTCTTTTTGTGTCATAGTTCAATTTCCTCTTCGTTCCAGTAGGTAATGCGATGGTGCAGAGCACCCGCCTTCGGCGATGCTCCCAAAGATGGGCAAAGCCCCGCCCCTTGGGCGAACGCACGGATTATTTAAAAGCCCCATTTTTCCATAACTCCAATACTTCGTTTGCTGTGAAATAACGTTCTTGTTCTGTAGCCAGAGATTTGATCACAGAGCGCATTTTCTCGTATTGCTCTCTGGGTTGGGGATTGTGCAGTTGTTTTTCAAACAAATATTGGAAATTACTGGCTCCACTCCATTTGCCGAAAATAACGTCTATGGTGCTGTGAGCAAAAGCATCGTAGCTTTTGGGATCAGACAACAAAGAATTGACGTGAACACCGGTTTCATGGCGTTGAGCAGCTTGAGAGTAGGGGGGAGCGGGACGAACTCCCAATTTTTCAATGTAATCAGTTACAGGAGCGATCGCATCATAGTTAATCCCCTCAATTTCTATACCAAAACGGACTCGCAACCCATTTAATACCTGCTCAAGGGCAACATTTCCGGCTCGTTCTCCAATCCCACCAAATGTACCCGATAGTAAAGTCGCTCCCGCCATTACGGACTGGAGGGTATTTTCCAGAGCCATGCCCATGTCATTGTGGTAATGTAGTCCGAAACTAACCCCTCTAGTGGATTGCAGCAGGTCGTTAACCCAGACATAGCTCTTTTCGGGAGTGAGAATTCCGACTGTATCACAGAGGATGAAGTTTTCAATGTAAGGGCTAAAGGAACGGATACATTGCACTAAAAAGTCAAAATCGGCTCTGGAAGCATCCTCCGCACCGAGGTCTACTCTGAGTCCAGCTACCTTTGTGGCATAGTGCAAATGTTCGACAATCGCATCAATAGCATTTTGGCGAATTCTCTCAATGATTGCGGCTGGGATATCATCATCAATGGTTTTTCCTTGAAACTCGCTCATCTGACGGATCTGGGGGTCTCGCAGAAACAGCAGTCGATCGGAAAGGGCATAGATCAGGACAATACGCTTAATACCGCAATCCTTAATTAGATTGATAAACTGCTTGTTCATCAAAGTAGCAGCAGAGAGCATTTCGTCCAAACCCTCTGATATTAATGTTTTAGCTAGTTTGGCTTCTTGCTCAGAGACAAAGGGCATGATGTCGATTGCATTAACCCCCGTTTGGGCGCTTAAATGGGCGAGTTGATGTTTGGTTGAGTAAGAGAAGAACAGCCCCGCTTGTTGTTCTCCATCCCGGAGGGTGTTATCGTAAATTTTGAGTGGAAGGGTTTCCATTGTTTTACTCCAATTTCAAATTAGGAAATAAACAGGGAATAGGGAATAGGAGACTCTCTATCCTTGTTCGGGTAATAACTGCGTCAGAGTTCAATTTCCTCTTCGTCAGAGTTTAAAGGTTGTATATCTGCGTTGGCGGAATTAACCCAAATGCAGGTATCTATATAATTTGCCAATTCACTGAGGGTGGGATATTCAAATACTTGACGCAGTGGTAGTTCTATTTTGAATGTGTCGCGGATGCGGTAGCACAGTTGGGTGGCTAATAGGGAATGTCCCCCTAAGTTGAAAAAGTTATCTTGTCGGGAGATCGCTTCATATTTAATTAGTTTCGCCCATAGTTGAGCTAGTAATTTTTCTGTCGCTGTTACAGGTAATTCAATGTCTGTGGCTGCAACGGTTGCATTTGGTGCAGGTAAAGCTTTTCGGTCTACTTTGCCATTTGGTGTCAGTGGCAGTTTTTCTAAGACAGTAAAATGGTTAGGAATCATATATTCAGGGAGATTCTTAGCCAGAAAATCTCGCCATTCGGCGAACAAAGCTGGATCAACTTGATTGATGCGATTTTGCAACGGTTGATTCGCGTAATGTTGCCAGGACTTAAGTTGCAAATTATGCTCTTTAATGAACCGTGGTAGTGTTACCTGTCCAGGAATATTCCTTTGAAAAACAATATCGTAACAGGAAAATTCTGTGGAGCTATATTGTATAAAAGGCGTATAGGGCAAATCTCGCGCTAAAGTTCGGAATGTTTCGGATTCTACCCCCAATTTGGCTTGGGCAACTGCCGATTTTAAGTCTGAAACAGTACCATCTAATTGACCAATTGCTTCTAACAGTGCCATTTCTGAGGTTAGACGAGCATTAGGAATATCTCTAATGCCTAGTAAATCTGGTTGCTGGGTTGTTAAAATTTTCTCGATGGTTTCCAGATTCAACTGTTGGTCTTGCCAATCTAACCATTGGGGTTCTGCAACGGGAGTATCTGCTCGATCCAAGTGTAAAACAACGTTATAACGAAAACGGCTCATTTCCGTCTGAGCATAACCCCGTTGCAATTGAATTTGAACATGACTAATTCGAGAAAATCTTTGTTTGAGGGCGATAAAGAAATCAGGATCAATTAGTAATTCGCCTTCGGTGCGGATGCTTGTTTGAATCTGTTGGCGCAAGTCCTGAATTGATAATTCGTCGGGGGCGCGATAAAATTCAACTGCGGTGTGGAAAGCCTCTAATAAATAGAGATTTCGCACATCTCCAATAAAGATTGCTCCCCGCGTCGTCACAGCGTTAACAGCCCCCTCCAAAACTGATAAAAAGTAATCCAAGGAGGGAAAATACTGAATCACCGAGTTCATAATTACCAAGTCATAAGCATTTGTTTCAATGCCGTCAAACTGGCTAGCTGCACTGGCTTTTAAGGTGACTTTCTCCTTGAGAGATTGCTGTTCTAAATGTTGTTCAATATACTGCAATGCGCCCGAAGAAAAATCCGTACCTAGATAATGCTGACAATGGGGTGCAATTTTAAACAATAACATCCCTGTACCACAACCAATTTCCCAAACTCGCTTTGGTTCAAGTTCCAAAATTTGGTCAACTGTTGTGTCTCGCCATTCTTGCATTGCTGCTTGGGGAATGGGTTCTCCTGTGTAGCTATCATTCCAACCAGCTAGATTAAGAGTTGGGTCATCGGTTGCGGCTTGTTGCTGAGAGTAGCTATCATTGAAAACTTGCTGCCACAGTTCAACCTGTTCAGTTTGCAGAGTATTATCTTCAAGATTGTTATCTGTTGGTGTGGGTACAATATAAGCCAACAAGCGTTGAGCGATCGCATCTTCTCCTGCTGATTCTACAATCACAACTGCTTGCTGAATTTTGGGATGTTTGGCTAACAAGGCTTCAATTTCACCCAATTCGATGCGAAAACCACGCAGTTTTACTTGATTGTCCATCCGTCCCAGGTATTCTAAGTTACCATCGGGCAACCATCTAGCTAAATCTCCGGTTTTGTAGACTCGTTCTCGTTCACCAAATAAGTCGAGAGAAATGAATTTTTCCGCTGTGAGTTCGGGACGGTTGAGATAGCCACGGGCTAAAGGAGCACCTGCAATACAAAGTTCCCCAGGAATGCCAGGAGGCAAGGGTTGGTTTTGGTGATCTAAAATGTAGATACGTGCATTGGCAATTGGCTGTCCTATTAATAGATCGCCCACCAGATCCCTTTTTCCAGTTGCTTCGTAGACACAACACCCTACAACCGCTTCTGTCGGACCATATTCGTTAATCAGGCGGGTATCGGGGGCATGAGTCAACCACGGAATTATTTGGTTAGCGTGTAATGCCTCACCGCCTAAAACAAAGGCATTGACCCGATTCGGCATGGTATCAGGATCAATTTGCTGATTCAGTATTTCCAGATGCGAAGGTGTGATTTTGACTAGGGAGAGATGATGGTTTTGTTTGACGATATTTGCTAAAGCTTCAATCTCTTGTTTTTCTCTTACCAAGATGGTGGTACGCCCACAAATTAGAGGTAGGTACAGGGAGGTAATCGTTGCATCAAAACTAAGAGAAGACTGCACGGGTGTACCTTGTCCTTGTGCTACTGCGTAGTAGTCTTTAGCCCAGTGTAAATAGTTACTTAAACCGCTGTGAAGCAGTTGTACCCCTTTGGGTTGCCCTGTAGAGCCTGATGTGTAAATCACATAAGCTAAATCATTGGGTTGACTTTGCCTACTTGGGTTCTGTGTAGATTGGTTGGCAAAGTTATCTTGGTCTAAGTACAGTATCTGACGCGATTGAGCAAGAGTTTCTTTGTTAAGTTCTGCGATCGCTAATTTGTCTTTGAGGTGACTGTGGGTGAGCAAAACCTTTGCCCCACAGTCTTCAAGCATAAAACGAATCCGCTCTTGTGGGTAGTTGGGATCAATCGGTACATAAGCCACACCTGCTTTGAGGATACCGAGTACCCCAACAATCATCTCCAAAGAACGTTCAACGCAGATACCAATTAATGTATCTGGCTGAATTTGGTGATTTTGAATCAGATAATGAGCTAATTGATTAGCTTTTTGATTCAGTTGTTGATAAGTTAGCGTTTTTAAACCATCACTGTTCCCCTTTCCCTGTTCCCTGTTCTCTCTTACAAAAGATTCAAACACCACCGCAATATTATGGGGCGTTTCTACTACTTGTTGTTCAAACAGAGTCACCAGTGTCTGGTCTTGAGGATAATTGATCTCAGTTTGATTCCAAACTCGCAGTTGCTGGATTTCTGCTGTTGTCATCAAGGGCAGCTTGACGAGCGGTTGTTGGGGATTTTGGGTAATTGCTGTCAGCAAAACTTCAAAGTGTCCCGCCATGCGCCTAATTGTTTCTGCCTCAAATAAATCTGTGGCATATTCCCACATACAGTGCAGTTGGTCGTCTCTTTCGCACAGATCAAGTGTCAAATCAAACTTGGCAAACGGGAAATCTTGTTCCAAGTATTGAATATCAAGCCCTGGTAAACTAACATTCTTCCCCGCCCCTTCCGCGTTTTGCAACACAATCATCACTTGGAATAAGGGATTATGGCTGAGAGTGCGTTCTGGTTGTAATTGTTCTACCAAATACTCAAAGGGAATATCTTGATGAGCATAAGCATCTAAGCAAGTTTGGCGGGTTTGTTGAAGTAAGTCGCTAAATCCTTGCTCTGGCTGAATTTTGCTCCGCAATACTAAGGTGTTGACAAAAAAGCCAATTAACCCTTCTGTGTAGCTATGGGTACGGTTAGCGATCGCCGTACCAACACATAAATCTTCTTGACGGCTGTAACGAGATAGTAAAATATTAAAAGCTGTCAACAGGGTCATAAACAAACTCACCCCTTGTTGTTGACTCAGGACTTTAAGCAATGAAGTCAGTTCGCTGCTCAAACGATATTCCTCGCGCCCACCTTGGTAACTTTGTTGTGCTGGACGGGGATGATCAGTAGGTAAATCCAGCAATCGGGGCGCATCGCCTAGTTGTTGTTTCCAGTAATTTTCCTGACTTGATAAAATCTCCCCTTGTAACCAACTGCGCTGCCAAGCCGCATAATCACTATACTGAATCGGCAATGGTGACAAATTCGGAGCATTTCCCGCAGCCAAAGCAGCATAAGTCTGTTCCCATTCACGCTTAAACACACCCATTGACCAGCCATCACTGATAATGTGGTGGATATTAATCAGCAAGATATTTTTCTGTTCGCTCAGTTGCAGTAGTTTGGCTTTGAACAGAGGACCAGTATTTAAATCAAAGGGTTCTTGAGCGTGGGTATCTAATAATTGTTGTATGGTTTCTGCTTGCGTTTGGGGATCTAGTTCCTGCAAGTTTGCGTAGGCGCAGCCCGCCGCAGGCATCGCCAGTACTTCTATTTCTTCTACATTTTTAACTACTACTTGCGGTTCTCCTTCCAAGGCAGGAAAATAACTGCGTAAACTTGTATGACGTTGCAGTAAATAAGTTAAACTCTCCCGCAGAGCCTCTACATTCAAATTGCCGTCTAGTTCAAACGCGATCGGCATATTGTAGGTAGCCGAGGTTCCTGTACCTTCAAGTTGGGCTAAAAACCAAAGTCTTGATTGGGCAAAAGACAGAGTTTTAGGTTCATTTTCTGGCTGGTGTGCGATCGCACTTAAAGCGACACTCGCAGCGACTTTGTCAATTTCCCTCGCCAACTCAGATAAAACGCTTTGCTCAAATACCTTGCGGACAGATAATTCTACCCCGAAACTATCACGAATTCGAGCAACCAATTGAGTCGCCAACAGCGAATGTCCACCCAGTTCAAAGAAGTTGTCAGGGCGACCAACAGACTTAACTTTTAACAAACCTTGCCATAAACTAGCCAGTAGTGCTTCTGTGGGAGTGACTGGCATTTCAAAGTCACTTGCAGCGGTTGTATTTGGTGTTGGTAATGCTCTGCGATCTAGCTTACCGTTAGCAGTAAGGGGCAACTGATCCAACACCATAATTTGGCTAGGAACCATATAATTCGGCAGGCGAGTTTTGAGGTAGTCCTTAAGTTCACCCCCTAAATTGAGGGATTTTTCCTCTGCCGTGACATAGGCTATTAACCTGGGATTACTATCAGTTTCATATAAAATTACAACAGCTTCTTTAACTAATGGATGTTGCAATAAGAGTGATTCAATTTCACCAAGTTCAATTCTAAAGCCTCGTAGTTTCACCTGCTCATCAATGCGACCCAGGTATTTTAGGTTGCCATCATCACCCCATCTTGCTAAGTCGCCAGTTTTGTAAATTCGCTCAATTTTACCAAATAATTCAACTTCAATAAATTTTTCCGCGGTAGTTTCAGGACGATTGAGATAACCTCGTGCTAAACCAACCCCAGCGATGCACAATTCTCCTGGAATTCCTGGCGGTAACGGTTGATTGTGAGCATCTAAAATATAGATACGGATATTAGGTAAAGGTTTACCAATCACTGGTTTTTTGCCATTGGGTTGACAAAGAGTGACTGTTACACCAACTGTAGCTTCCGTAGGTCCATAGCCATTACAAAAACGTCTTCCTGTTGCCCATTGTGCCACCAATTCAGCTGGGCAAGCTTCACCACCAACAACTATGGTTTGCAAATCGGGCAAAGGAGCTTGAGGTAATACCGATAAGACCGAAGGCGGTATAAAAATATGTGAAATCTTGTGATTAATTAAAAAGTCAACCAGAACTTGAGTTGGTAACAAAGTTTCTTTTTTGGCAAGATACAAACAAGCTCCCGCAGCCAGAGTAGGGGCAATTTCAGCAACAGAAATATCAAAACTCAAAGAAGCAAACTGAAGCAAACGGCTTTGGGGTTGAAGGTGAAAAGTGTTAGCCGCTGCTAAAGTCAAATTGGTCAACCCGCGATGCTCAATCATCACCCCCTTGGGTTGCCCCGTCGAACCAGAAGTATAAATTATATAAGCTAAATTATCAGGCGTACTTTGGAGACTGAGATTATTTGTTAACGCCTCTGAAAAATCTGTCTGATCTAAACAAATTACCTGACACAGATGTTTGAGTTGAGTTAGAGGTAATTTCTCTGTTAGGAAACTTTGGGTTAGCAACAGCGAAGTTTCACTATCTTGTAAAATCCATTGAATCCGCTCTTGGGGATAATTGGGATCAATCGGTACATAAGCTGCGCCTGCTTTGAGAATACCGAGTACCCCAACAATCATCTCCAAAGAACGTTCAACGCAGATACCAATTAATGTATCTGGCTGAATTTGGTGATTTTGAATCAGATAATGAGCTAATTGATTAGCTTTTTGATTGAGTTGCTGATAAGTTAAGCTTTGGGATTCAAACACCAAAGCAATATTATTAGGATTTTTCTCAACTTGCGTTTCAAACAGGTCAACTAAAGTTTTATCGTGGGGATAATCGGTTTGAGTTTGATTCCAGATTTGCAGTTGCTGACGTTCATTCTCTGTGAGCAACGGTAGGGTATTGATAGATTGTTGAGGATGATCAACAATTAAGCGAAGCAAGACTTCAAAATGTCTTACCATCCGTTGAATGGTTTCAACTTCAAACAAATCTGTTGCATATTCCCATTCTCCTGTCAACCCTTGAGGAGTTTCACGGAAAATCAACGACAAATCAAACAGCGTTGTTGTGTTTTCGCACTCAAAACGAGTCAGAGTTAATCCAGGAATTTCTAGTTTCTCTTGGGTTTCATTTTGCAAACTAAAAGCGACTTGAAATAGGGGATGATGAGAAAGCGATCGCTCTAAACCCAATTCATCAACCAGTTTCTCAAAAGGTAAATCTTGATGATCATAAGCATCCAGAGTTACTTGCTTCACTCGTTGCAATAATTCTAAGAAAGTTGGATTCCCTTGCAGGTTGGTACGCAAAGCCACAGTATTGACAAAAAAGCCAATTAATGGTTCTATTTCACGACGATTGCGATTGGCGATCGCAGAACCAACTACAATATCTTCTTGTCCACTGTAGCGCGACAATAACAGCGTAAATGCTGTCAGTAAAGTCATAAACAAGGTAGTTCCTGACTCCTGACTCAAACGTTTCAGCTTCTGTGTTAAATCTTGATTGAGTTTCAAAAACTCACTACGCCCCTTAAAACTTTGCACTGATGGGCGTGGTTGATCTGTGAGTAATTCTAACAGAGGCGGGACTGCGGCTAATTGTTTTTGCCAGTAATTGAGTTGCGTTTGCAGTACCTCTCCCTGTAACCATTGTCTTTGCCAATGGGCGAAATCGGCATATTGTAGCGATAATTCAGGTAGAGGAGACGATTCTCCAGCACAGAAAGCCGTGTAAAGAGTGAACAATTCCCGTCGGAAGATGTCCATTGACCAACCATCACAAACAATATGATGGATGATTATCAACAGCAGATGGGATTGATCAGCTAGTTGCAACAACTTTACCCGCAGCAAAGGAGGGTTTGATAAATCAAATGGCTTTTGTAATTCTTCTGTCGCTAACTGCTGCGCCTTGCTTAACTGGTCTTTTGCTGTCAATTGTCGCCAGTCTAACACCTGCATCTTCAATTGAGGATGAGCGTGAATCACCTGTATCGGCGACTCATCGACAACACAGAAGCTAGTACGTAAGACTTCATGACGTTGAATAATTTGTGCGATCGCTTTCTTTAAAGCACTTATATTCAGAAATCCACTAATTTGCCAGAAGAACGGAACATTATAGACACAATTTTCACCTTCTAGTTGATCAATAAACCATAATCTTTGTTGAGCAAAAGAGAGAGGAAAGGGTTCTTCCCGTGATACGGGTGTGAGGAGTGGAGATTGCTGATGCTTTTTCAGTTTTTGTAAGACTAATTTTCGTTTTTCTGGTGACAGGGTTTCAAGACGTTTTAGTATATCGCTCATAATATTGTTGTTCAAGACTAAATATATTGGTACAAAGAAAGTCATAAATGTGGGGTTGTAGAGACGCGAAATTTCGGGGTTGTAGAGAAATTTCGCGTCTCTACTCTATTTGTCTTATCCGAGAAGTATTGGTTAGGGACGTCATTGGTCATACTAGTGAAATTCTTTCTTCTCTCTTTCTTTGTGTACTTTGCGTACTTTGTGGTTCGTTTCTCAAAAAAATAATTGCTGCATCACCTCTTCTTCTGATAACTGATCCACCTCCTCCAAAATCCTTGCTAAAGCATCATTTTCTGCTTGCTCAATCACTCTTTGAGCAAGTTCAGCAATAGTTGGATTTTCAAACAAATAACGCAGAGGAAAATCTATTGAAAACACCTCTCTTAATCTAGAAATGACTTGAGTAGCCAGTAAAGAATGTCCACCCAACTCAAAAAAATTATCGTAAATTCCCACCTGTTTTAATTTCAGAACTTCAGTCCAAATTGTCGCTAATTCTTGTTCGATAGATGTGCTAGGAGCAACAAAATCAATCTCTATATTCCTTTGAAAAGTATCAAGAACAGGCAAAGCACGGTGATTGATTTTACCATTAGGTGTGAGGGGGAATTTCTCAAGAAATACGAAAGCAACAGGAATCATATAATCTGGTAACTTTTCCTTGAGAAAGGTTCGCAAGGTACTGGAACTAGGCTGACTATTCTGACTAAGGAGATAAGCAACTAAGTACTTATTTCCAGGTTCATCTTCCCGCGCAATAACTACAACTTGTTTTATATCAGAATGTTGAATCAGAATCGCTTCGATTTCTGCTAATTCAATCCGAAAACCGCGAATTTTTACTTGCGTATCAATTCGGCCGATAAATTCCAAGTTTCCATCAGGAAGACGGCGGACTAAATCTCCAGTTTTGTAAAGGGTATCTCCCTCAATAAAAGGATTAGCAATAAATTTTTCACGAGTTAATGTTGGTTGATTTAAGTAACCTCTAGCAACACTCGCGCCACCCACATAGAGTTCGCCAGAAACACCAATTGGAACTCTGTGTAAATCCTCATCTAGTATGTAAACTGTCCGATCGCCAACGGGTTTTCCAATAGGAATTGAATGGGCATTTTGAGCAAGTTGTTTGGGAATTGGATAACAACAGGTAAATACTGTACATTCCGAAGGACCATAGCCATTAATTATTTGTGTTCTCGGCAATATTTCCAAGGCGCGATGAACATGATCTACAGAAAGAGATTCTCCCCCAATGAGCAGTTGTTTAACTTCTAACAACCCTTGTGGTATTGTATCAATTATGAGATTGAAGAAGGCGGAAGTTAGCCAGAGAATGTTAACTTTTTGTTCTTGAATAATCTGGCTTAAGCTCTCTGGTGTGGGAATTCCGTCTGGATAAAGTACACAACGCCCACCATGAAGCAACGGCGGCCAAAGTTCTAGGGTGAATGCATCCCAGGAGACCGATGAATGCTGTAGCCAAATCTGGTTTGCATCAAAGTGAATGTAATCAACCCCAAACATAAAACCAAGAATGCTACGATGGGGAATTTCTGTGCCTTTTGGTGTTCCCGTTGAGCCAGAGGTATAAATGATATAAGCTAAGTTTTCTGGATTAACTTCACTGGGTAAATTGTCCTCTTTGTATAGGGCAATTGTTTCCCAATCTGAGTCAAGATTCACCACAGTTTGATTATTGAGTGGGAGTCGATTTTGTAAATGTGTTTGTGTTAGCAAGATGGGTGTTTGGACATCTTGTAACATAAATGCTAGTCTTTCTGAAGGATAAGCGGGGTCTAGGGGAACGTAAGCCCCACCCGCTTTGAGAATAGCGAGTATTCCGATTACCATTTCTAAGGAACGCTCGACACAAATTCCCACCCGGACTTCGGGCTTAACTCCCAGTGATTGCAAATAATGGGCTAGTTGATTAGCACGGTTATTCAATTCCCGATATGTTAGAGAGGCGATATATCGCGTCTCTACATCTTCATATACAACCGCTATGGCATCGAGAGTTTTTTCTACCTGTTCTTCAAATAAAACATGAATACATTTATAATTAATAAAGTCTATTTGTTGATGATTTTCTAGCAAAATTAATTGTTCTTCTTCGGCTGTACTGAGTAGAGATAACTGGGAAATATCTTGTTGTACATTAGCCGCTATTCCTGCTAACAATGTTTGGAAATGTCCAATCATGCGAGCAATTGTCTGTTCCTGAAAGCGGCTGGTATCATAAACAATCCTGCCAGATAATTGTGAATCAGGATTAACTACTACCGTGAGAGGATAATTCGTGCGTTCAAAACAACTAATATCACTAATTTTTAAAGTTTTTTGGGTTTCCTGCTTAACAGAATCTAGCGGATAATTTTCAAATACTAAAATACTTTCAAACAGTGATAATCCGGTCGGAATCTCACTCATTTGTTGAATTTCTGCTAGAGAACAATAAGCATACTGTTCTTGTTCCAATGCTTGGGTTTGTAATTGCTTGAGCCAGGATAATAATTCTACTTTTCCACTGACTTTTACCCGTATGGGGAGGGTGTTGATCAATAGCCCTACTATCGAGTCTACTTGCTCAAGCGTCGGTGGACGACCGGATACAGTTGCACCAAAGACGACATCGCTTTCCCCACTGTAGCGGGAAATTAGTAACGCCCATGCTCCCTGCACCAAATTATTCAAAGTTAAATGGTGCTGTCGCGCGGCAGATTGCAATTTTTCAGTTACCGTTTGAGATAATTGAAAATGTTGCTCATTGTATTTTCCCTGTCCCTTGTTCCCTCCTAAAGAAGTAGGAGCTTCAAACCCCTGAAGAGTTTTTTGCCAAAAATTCTTTGCTTGATCAATATCCTGTTGCTGTAACCACTCAATATACTCTCGATAGGGGCGAATAGGTTGGAGACGTAAATGTTCACCTCGCTGGTTAGCTTCATAAAAAGATAAAACTTCTTTGAGGACAATCTGCATCGACCAGCCATCAAAGAGAATATGATGATGACTCCAAATAAATTGGTAAGTCTGCTCTGTTAGTTGAATCAGGGTGAAGCGCATTAGGGGAGCTTGAGTTAGATCAAATCCCTTTTGGCGATCGCCTTCTAAAAAATCCTCTAGATGCTGTTGTTGTTCATCAAGCGTTAAATTTCGCCAATCCAGTTTCACCCACGGGAGATTTACTTGCTTACTCACCATTTGTAAAGGCTTTTCTATCTCCTCCCAATAAAAAGAACTGCGTAAAACTGAGTGTCGCGCTACAACCTGTTCCCAAGCTTGTTGGAAAGCAGGAAAATTCAATTCTCCATTCAGGGTGCAAAGCAACTGCTCAAAATAAACTTCCGATTCTGGTGTATACAGAGTATGAAACAGCATCCCCTGCTGCATCGGCGAAAGTTCATAAAGGTCTTCGATATTTTGCATGAAACTACCTCTGAATTAGGGACAAATCAATTCAAAATTCAAAATTCATAATTCATAACTTCTGGGGACAAATGACCAATGACTACTTATCTTTGTTAATTTTGGCTAAGAATTTATCTAGCTGTTGTTGATTGAGTTTGGCTGCTGAAAAGTCAGAAGGTGTATAGCCTTGGGAGTCTTTTGATTGACAGTGAGCAATTAGGATTTTTAATGCTTCCATAAATCCTGAAGCTAATCGTTCAATCGTGTCTCGCTTGTGAATTTTCTCGCTATAAGCCCAAGTCATTTCCAGTTTCCCTGCACGAATAAAGCCGCTTATTCCTAACAAGTGGCTGCGCTTATTGAGTAAGCTTTGTTCGGCTTTGAATTCTTTAGCCAAACCCAACACTTCAGATGCTTTCAGCACCTGATCGAATTGACCAAGGTAGTTAAAACTGACTTGTGCTGAGGGTAGCGACTGAAATTTTTCGCGGATTGTGGCGTTTTCGTTCAAATATCGCAATGCACCATAACCAATCCCTCGGTTGGGAATACGCCGCAGTTGTTCTTTGACTGATTTTAAAGCTTCTCCTGGATTGTCAATTTCTTCTAGTTGTAGGCGAACGGGAAATAAGGTGGTAAACCAACCGACAGTCCGCGACAAATCTACATCCTCAAATAAGTCTTCCCTTCCATGTCCTTCCAAATCAATGAGCAGAGAACTTTCTCCTGTCCACTGAGCAAAGCTTTGCACGCTTGCAGTTAAAAGTACATCATTGATTTGAGTATTGTAGGCAGAGGGTACATCTTGCAAGAGAGCGCGGGTTTGTTCTGCAGTTAAAGAAAGTGACACAGAAGCGGTTGAGGCTACGTTCTTATTTTCTTTATCCGATGGATAGTCTACTGGCAAAGCTGTAACTTCACAACTAGATTGACTTAGCCAGTAATCCAACTCTGTGACAGCCTCTGATTGGGGGTATTCTGTCAGGCGATCGCTCCAATATTGCCAAGAAGTTGTTTTCGGTGGTAGTTTAATAGCTTCACCCCGGCAGATTTGCTGGTAAGCAGTAGCCAAGTCTTCCAGTAAAATCCGCCAGGAGATACCATCGACTGCTAAATGATGGATGATGAACAGTAAACAACTTGGTCGATCGTTGCCCAATTGAAACAGTACTACTCGTGCGATCGCTCCCGTAGATAAATTTAGACTAGCCTGAAGTTCAGCATCCGCAGCTTTCATCGCTGTTTGCTGTTCTTCTGGTGATAAATGTGACAAATCGATGATGCTCAATGGCACAGATTCCTGTGTAGCGGCGTTAATTTGTTGCCAGTTTTCTCCTGACTGCACAAACCGCAGACGTAAAGCATCGTGATGCTGTAACAATTGTTGTACAACTTGCTGCAATTGCTCTGGTTGCAAGTTTGGTGACACTTCCAGCAGTGCTGACTGGTTAAAGTAATCAGGTTCAGGCAATTTCTGCTCAAAAAACCATTTTTGGATGGGTGTCAACGCTACAGAGCCAGTTACTAACCCTTGTTCAGCTTTGACTTGGCGAGTGATACCTGCTACACTGGCTAACTCAGCAATGGTTTGATACTTAAATAGTTGTTTAGGAGCAATTTGGATACCCGCCTGATTGGCACGGGAAATCAGTTGAATACTGAGGATAGAGTCTCCACCCAGTTCAAAAAAGTTATCGTGGATGCCAACATTTTCTACTCTTAAAACTTCCGACCAAATTGTCACTAATTTCTCTTCTGCGAGTGTACGAGGAGCAATAAATGTATCTTCAACACTACGAGAAAATTCTGGTGCTGGTAGAGCTAGATAGTCTACCTTGCGGTTGGGAGTCATCGGTAGGGTTTCCAGCAGCATAAACGCCGCAGGAACCATGTAATTAGGCAGTTTCTGCTTGAGGAAATGGCGCAGTTCATCGGTGGTTGGTTGCGAGTCGTGAGATACGACATAAGCCACGAGTCGCTTTTGTCCGGGAATCTCTTCACGGGCGATCGCAACAGCTTGCAACACTTGTGGATGTTGTCTCAATACCGTTTCTATTTCTCCCAACTCGATGCGGAAGCCGCGAATCTTCACCTGATCATCAACTCGACCGAGATATTCCAGATTACCATCTGCGCGAAATCTTGCTAAATCACCAGTTTTGTATAGCTTTCTGCCTTCTGTGTCCTCAAACGGATTCTCAATAAATTTCTCCGCCGTGAGTTCAGGACGTTGCCAATATCCTCTAGCTAATCCTACTCCACCAATGTGCAGTTCTCCGGGAACTCCTATAGGTACTGGTTGCAGATATTGATCTAAAACATAAACCTGAGCATTACTGATGGGTCGTCCAATGCTTACAGAGGTGGCTGCTGGAGTTAAGTGATCTAAGGTAGTGACAACCGTTGCTTCTGTTGGGCCGTAACTATTAAATAATTGGGGTGGCTGGGAAAGATGAGCCACACAACTATGCCAATGCTTCACTTTTTCTAGTTGAACTTCTTCACCCCCAATAATCACAGTTCTCAAACTTTCAGGAATTCGCGAGTCTTGAGGGGTAAGTTCTGCTACCAATTGATGCCAGTATGCTGTAGGCAGATCCAAAATAGTTAATTGCCATTGATCGCAATACCGCCAAAATTCATCGCTGGAGTGCAGCATTTCTTCGGTGCGTAGCACTAACGTTGCACCAACACACAAACAAGGAAAGATTTCTTCAATAGATGTATCAAAGCAAATAGAAGCAAATTGGAGAATGCGATCGCCTGCATTAATTCCATATTCATGAGTGGCGGTGATGAGAAAATTCGTCAATGACCGATGTTCAATCATTACCCCTTTGGGTTTACCCGTAGAACCAGAGGTATAAATAATGTAGGCAAGATTATGAAGTTGAACGTCACTAATCGAGTTAGCTGTACTGTGGGTTGCGATTACTGACCAGTCCGTATCCAAACAAATTGTTTTTCCGGTATAAGTTAGCAGTTTATTTTGGAATTTATCTTGCGTCAGCAAAATGCCTAGTTGCATATCTGCGAGAATGTCAGCTAGTCGCTCTTGGGGATAAGCAGGGTCAAGAGGAACATAAGCACCACCGGCTTTGAGAATACCGAGTAAGCCGACAATCATTTCCAGCGAACGGTCAACGCAGATACCAACCAGAGTTTCTGGTTTGACTCCCAAACTTTGCAAATAGTGGGCTATTTTGTTAGCGCGATCGCTTAATTCTCGATAAGTTAATTTTTGACCATCCTGCTCTACTGCTACAGCATCGGGCGTTAACTCTACCTGAGATTCAAACAACTTATGGATACAATGTTTCTGCGTATATTCCCTAGAAGTTTGATTCCATTCCCCTAGCAATTTTTGTTGAGATTGAGTTAACAGAGGTAATTTACCAATCTCCTGTTCGGGATTGGCCACAATCTCTTTTAGCAACTTTTGATACTGCTCTAGCATTGCTTGGATTGTGGCAGCATCAAAAAGATCGCTATTGTATTCTAAGACTAGGGTGATTCCCTTGGCTCCGGTTTTCGCACCATGCTGTACGCTTTGTTCAAAACGCGGTATGACTAGGAAATCAATATCAAACTTTGCAGATTTGTTACTAGCCGGTTCATGCAAGCTGATGTCCAAACCCGGTAAATTCAAATGCGGCTTGGCGGAATTATGGAAACTGAACATCACTTGAAACAGCGGATTGTGACTCAGGTTGCGGATGGGTCTGATCGCTTCTACCACTTTATCGAATGGTACGTCTTCGTTGGCGTAAGCTTCCATTGTTACTTGGCGTACACGGTCGAGTAATTCCCGAATAGTGGGATTACCTGATACATCGGTGCGTAAAACCAAGTTATTGACAATCATGCCAATTATCTTCTCGATTTGGTGCATCCGGCGATTGGCAACAGCAGACCCGACAAAAATATCATCTTGGCCAGTGTATCGGTGCAACAAGACTATAAAAGCTCCTAGCATAGTCATAAATAAGGTCGCACCTTCTTTATGACTGAAAACTCTCAGGGATTCGCACAAATCAATGGGCAGTTCCATCCTGACGTGATCGCCATTGTAAGTTTGCTCTTTTGGTCGCGGGCGATCATAAGGTAATTCCAACAGAGGTGGAATACCTGATAATTTTTTTTGCCAATAGGCTAATTGGGCTTGAGCTTCTGCGGTTTTAGCCCATTCACGCTGCCAATAGGCAAAGTCAGCAAACTGGAAACTTAGTTCAGGTAATGGGGAGGGTTTCCCCGCACAGAAGGCTTTATAAAGTGCCACCAACTCACCTAAAAAGACGTTAAATGACCAGCCATCATGAGCCATGTGATGTTCAACATGGGTCAATATATGTTCTTGGTCGCTCAACTTAAATACAACCCACTTAATTATTGGTAGTTGAGTCAGATCTAGGTGTGTTTGAACTTCTGCATCGACCAACTTTTGTGCCTCTATTTCCCGCTCAGATTCAGGAATTGCCCGGAGGTCAATTACTTCAAAACTAATTGGTTCATGTGGGTGAATTACCTGATATAGCCTACCATTCACCTCCTGATAAGTTGTGCGGAAGATTTCATGACGCTTCACAATCTCATCAAGACAACGTTCTAATACTGGGACATCGAGCGAACCTTTAAATCGCATAGTTGCCTGGAATTGGTAGGCGCTATTGTCTGGTGCTAATTGGTAGACGAAGTATATTCGCTCTTGAGAAAAGGAAACTCGCAAGAGTCCTTCATAGGAAATTCGTTTGATGGTAGGACGTTGCCATTGTGATTCTTCACCACCTTGGGCAATGAGTTGAGCTATAACAGCTATGGTGGGGTTGGTAAATATCTGATTAAAAGATAAATCGACCGAGAAAACTTCCCGCACGCGAGAAAGCATCTGAGTGACAATTAGGGAATGACCACCCAAACAGAAAAAATTATCATTGACTCCAACTAGATCAAGTCCCAATAACTGAGTCCAGATAGCAGCTAACTTCTCCTCAATGGAGTTACGAGGTGCAACAAAGCTTTCTTCGAGATCGGGGCGTGTGCGATCGCACGCTGGCAGATTCCGACGATCCACCTTCCCATTAGGGGTGAGGGGTAAGGAGTCGAGAATCACAAAGGCTGCTGGCACCATGTAATTGGGCAGCTTTTCTTCCAGGAAGCGTTTTAAGATTGTGGCGTTTGCTTCCGGTTTTTGATTAGGGACAATATAAGCAACAAGCCGCTTATCACCAGGGATATCTTCACGGACGATTACCACTGCCTGACATACATCCGGGTGTTGACTCAAAAGCGCCTCAATTTCTCCTAATTCAATGCGGAAGCCACGAATCTTTACCTGATTATCAACTCGACCTAGAAACTCAATGTTACCGTCTGGTAAATAACGTGCCAAATCCCCCGTTTTATATAATCTACTCCCTTCTGCCTTCTGCCGGTTGGTGAGCGAAGTCGAACCACTGCCTTCTGTCTCCTCAAACGGATTAGGAATGAATTTTTCCTCAGTTAACTCTCTTGCGTTGAGATAGCCTCGTGCCAAACCGTCGCCGCCAATATATAATTCACCAGGAGTACCAGTGGGAACTGGTTGGAGTTGGGAGTCTAGTATGTAGATTTGTGTATTGGAGAGCGGGCGACCAATCGGTAAATTTATTGACCCTTCTGGTACATCTTGCACCAGATACCAACAAGAGAATGTTGTACTCTCAGTCGGACCATAAACGTGCAGCAATCGCTGTGGCGCTCCATTCCTCAGAACCGTTTTGACCGACTTGGGATCTACAGCCTCACCACCAAATAGCAAGTGTTGCAAGTTTTTAAATGCCTGGGGAACAACGCTAGCTAACTGATTAAATAAGGCAGTGGTCAAGAATAATACACTGATTTGTTGTTCGCGGAGGTACGCTGCAAAAAGCTGGGGGGAAAGCACAACATTCTGAGGAATGATCACCAACCTAGCCCCGTGGAGGAGAGAACTCCAGATCTCGAAAGTGGCTGCATCAAAGGAAGCATTTGAGGCTTGGGCGATGCGATCGCTCTTGTCTAACTGTACGTAATTGGTGTTGCATACTAGCCGATTGACAGCCCGATGCGGTACAGCGACTCCCTTTGGTGTTCCTGTAGAACCGGAGGTATAAATAACATAAGCTAGATTTTCAGCCGTCACATCGCTAGTAGGATTTTCTTGGCTCTGGTGGTTAATTGATTCCCAATGGATATCCAAACAAACCGTCTTCACCCCGCTTTCAGAAAATTCTTCAACAAACTTTTGCTGGGTTAACAGTACTTGCACTTGTGAATCTGACAGCATGAACGATAGACGCTCTTGAGGATACGTTGGATCTAACGGCAGATAAGCCCCACCCGCCTTGAGGATACCCAACATTCCTACGATCATTTCTAGCGATCGCTCAACACAAATCCCCACTAAAACTTCTGTTTTTACACCCAAAGATTGCAAGTAATGTGCTACTTTGTTGGCTTGGTGATTTAACTGTTGATATGTTAGAGACACGAATGCCCTTGTCTCTACTTTCTGCTCATCGAAGACGACAGCAATATTGTCTGGAGTTTTTTCTACTTGTGCTTCAAATAATTCATGTATGCACAAATGTTTAGGATAATCTATCGTTGTATCATTCCATTCCACCAATATTTTATGTCGCTCCTGCTCAGTTAAAGCAGAAGAATCATCAACATAATCATTAGAACCAGTCACTATTTCTTGCATAAATTTAATTATAATGAGCGTCAAACAATTTTGAATTTTAGATTTTGGATTTTAGCTGGTCGATTGTTCAATCCAAATTTACTAGTCATTTACTTAATACAAATTCTTTATGAAGATGCATAAAAAGAACCCCACCGCCTGCGGCACCTCCCCGCGAGATCGGGGAGGTTGGGAGGGGTCAAAATAATGTGCAGCGTCATATGAAATTGGTATAACTCCTGGTTTTTTCTTGTTGATTTTATCTAAGTTTCAAAATAAGCCAGATATTTTTCCAATCAGGTACTTCTAGGTATGGGGAATTAGCTTAATAATTGAGAAATAATGGCCTTTGAGAGTTTAATTCGGTTAAATCGGACTCAGAGGCCATTTTTCTGTTCTCACCGCAATTTGAATTGGGTGCATTATAAAGCTAGGGCATTGATTATTTTCTTTCCCAATTACCCATTACTAACCTCAACGGATAGCATAAGTATTCAAACGGACATGATAAGTAGTTGGACAGAATTAATTACACAAACATTCGACCTGAAACCTTTATCCAGTCTAGAAATTGATTTGTAAATATTTCTGTCCGGTTACTTATGAAATTATTCATCGACAATTTCAACTGTCCTTGGTTCCTCAACGACTTCAGTACTAGTTTTTGGACTAATATGAGTTTCCAGTTTGAGTTTTAGCTCATCTGAAATGGGTAAATCTTTAATTTCTCTGAGGAGAAAATTTAGAGATTCAGTTTTGCTACGTTCTGCATAGACGGCTTTAAGAATAGCTTCAACCCCAAATCCGCCGAGCGTATCTCCTACAACTCCTACCAAACCGAGTAGAGTTATACCTCCAACGATGCCAAATGGTCCTCCTACTGCTGTAAGAGCAGCAGCAACAGCAGCATTACTACCTGCTGATGTGGCTGTTAAAACTACGAGAATTATGCCAGGAAGACCTAGACCGGCAAGTTTTTTAACAATTTCGTCCATTTTAATTACCTAAACTCTTTATATTGTTGGTTCAAACATTTCTAGTGGTCTACCACATTCATTTTGAGAGGTTATAGATACCCGCGACTCATCAAAATTGATGCGATAGATTACTAGCTTCATTTCCAATCAAGATTGTGACTGATTTTCCCTTTTACGGCTGAGATCGCCACAGTTCTTGGGGAAGCCAAATAGTTTTTGCCCGTGGGATCGCCACTACGTCCTTTAAAATTGCGATTGGTTGCATAAACCCCTGTTTCTTCTTTGTCCAAAACTCCAAGTCCAGAATTGATACAAGCTCCACAACCTGACTTCAGAACCTGTGCGCCTGCTTGAGTAAAAATCTCCAAATAACCCAATGCTTCAGCTTTTTCACGAATCTCCACGGAAGCAGGTACAATAAACAAATTTACTCCCTCTGCTAATTGACGACCCTGCAAAACTTCCGCAGCTTGAGCCAGATCGTAGAGTTTGCCTCCTGTACAAGAGCCAATAAAAGCCTTAGTAATCGGAGTATCCTCTAACTGACTAACAGGTACTACCTGATCAGGTTTCGGGGGGCGAGCAACTTGTGGTTCTAGATTACTGAGGTCAAATTGATACAGTTTTTCGTACTCAGCACCAGGATCGGCAATAACTTCTGCAAATCCTTGTGCAGATCGGCTCCTCACATAATTCCGGGTCGTTTCATCAGGAATAATCAAGCCACAGATAGCACCACATTCAACGGCCATGTTAGCTAAAGTCAACCGTTCATCAAAGGGCAGTTGTGTGAGAATTGCTCCTCTAAACTCCATCACCTTACTGGTAGCGCCAGCACAGCCGATTTGTCCCAAGATAAACAGGATAATATCTTTGGCGCTGATATGAGGAGGTAGGGTTCCAGACAGATCGAAGACTAATGTCGGCGGAACACGAATCCACATATCGCCCATAGCATAGATATTCGCCATATCTGTGGTTCCGACCCCTGTCGAAAAGGCTCCTAATGCCCCGTAGGTACAGGTATGGGAATCTGTACCAGCAATCACCATTCCTGGTCGAACAAATCCTTTTTCTGGCAGTAAAACATGACAGATGCCTGCTGCTTCGCCTGGGGAAACCACATCAAATAAATGGCATCCTTGGTCTTGAGCAAACTGAACCATCTGTTTGTACATGAGATCAGCTTTGTTGTCAGGACGGATGTCATTGACTTGGATAAAGTGATCTGCTACTAGAACAACCCGTTGAGCA
The DNA here is from genome assembly GCA_051172755.1 of Nostochopsis sp. GTDB lineage: Bacteria > Cyanobacteriota > Cyanobacteriia > Cyanobacteriales > Nostocaceae > Pelatocladus. Next base: position 28,197 of record JBMNDX010000006.1, read on the forward strand.
TCCCACAGCTTTGCCTGTTCTCCATAGTGTTTATAAAATGTCTTGGCTACAGGCCCAGCCACGGCATCATGAGATAAAGCTAAATCAACTTGGGCAAAAACTACTTCTCCTGGTCGGACGTAGGGATTACCGGAGGCTTTAGCCAAGAGTTTTTCGACTAAAGTCATGGGTCGTTCCGGAGTCACGCTCTTAGGAATGGTAATTTTTCCCTGACAACGCATCTGATTAAAAGGTATTAGCCCACCTGCTGTGGCGATCGCATCAACGACTGGATTCTGTTGTTTTTCACCCAGAATTTCTAGAGGCAGTCCAATATTAATGCTATTACGATAAAAAATTTCGGCGAACGATCGCGCCCGAATCTTTTCAATTCCGGCGGCTTTGAGGGCAATGGGGGCAATTTCTCGACTGGAACCACAGCCGAAATTTTCTCCGGCTGCAATCACATTATATTTTAGTAGCTCTGCGACTCCAATGATATGCTCTAAAGCATATTGTTTTAAGTGATCTGGATCATCTGTTGTTCCTCGATTGGCAGGAATAATATCATCGGTATTGATATCATCTCCTAAGTACAAAACCTTATTTGCATGACTCATGAAGTACTCCGAATTCAGAATGTTGCATGGTGGAAAGTTCTTCTAGTAAAAGGTCAACTAATTTTTCAGTGTTGACGAAAATTTCTGAGCCTTGGGGAAACAAATCAGCTGTCCGATATCCTTTGGCTAAAACTCGGTCTTGCGCTGTCATAATTCGTTGAACAGCTCCTACTTCCCCCCATTGCTGAAGCATTAAAATGCACGCTCCGAGAGTCCCTAGAGGATTAGCAATTCCTTTACCGGCAATGTCTGGGGCTGTACCGTGAATCGCTTCGTATAGTCCAAATCCATCGGCATTCAGACTGGCTGATCCTAATAAGCCGAGGGAGCCAACTAAGGCTCCACCAATATCGCTGAGAATATCTCCAAACATATTCCCTGCCAAAATGACGTCAAATCTCTGGGGATTCATCACCATTTGCATGGCTAAGTTATCCACCAGCATTGATTCGACAACAATACCCGGAAAGTGTACTGCTTCTGCTTGTACCAGACGAGTCCAAGGTAAATGAGGTAAAGCATTTTCCTTGTGGGCTACGGTGAGTAATCCTCGGCGCTGTTGGGCTTTCTTTAAGGCTTGGCGAGCGATTCGCTGAATCTCCTCGTCGTAATAGCGCATGGTATGGTAGCCATAAGCTCCCTTTTGATCTGAAGAACGTCCAGCAGGGCCAAAATAAATCCCACTGACCAATTCTCGAATGATGAGTATATCGAGTCCTTGAACTTTTTCCGGTCGGAGACTAGATTTATCCACCAGACTGTTAACAATCCGAATCGGACGCAGATTGCAAAAAAAGTCGTAGTGCTTTCGCAGTTCTAGCAATCCTCCTTCGCTTGTCGCCCCAAATACAATCCCATCAGCTCCATTGCATAGTTCGACGGTGGTTTGAGGAAAGTAACTACCAAATTGCTCTAAGGCTGCTGCACCCAGACAACCATAGTCTACCTGCAAGGTAAATCCTTCAAGTTTAGCGACGTGTTGCAAAACTTTTAAGGAAGCTTCTACAACTTCTGGTCCAATGCCTTCCCCAGGAATGGCGACGATGCGATAAGATGATTTACTTAAAGACTGCATATTTTCTCTAAAATCCCATACTTAATTGGCTGTAAATAGTGAAGGATAGCGATCGCTTGATCGACTGATCAACAAAGACAAGATTTAGATTTAGCCAATCAATAGACTACACAACTCATCAATTTCTTGACTCCTTTTTGTAATCAGTTCATGAGCTAAGGCTTTGAGATGACGAATATTTTCCGGTTTGGCATTATCTATGACTTCTAAGTCACTGGGTAAGAATGTTTGAAAGCGATAATAAGAATTTTTAATTGCTTGGTCACTAGATGCAAATAACCGTTCTAATTCTCCGGCTACCACTTCGCTTCCAGCATCGAACACCATATTTAACAGTGGTATTCCCCATTGCAGGAGTCCCCAATTTTTGACTTCATTATAAGGATAGACAGTCGTCAGAGAACCCGTACCCAAGGAAACTACTAAAATTTCTTCAAGATTCAGAACTTGTTTGTTTTCTTGTTGATTAATTTGTGCTTCTAAAATAGCCAAATGTGCTGGATTATTAGCTACCAAACCGCCATCGACTAAAGTATAAAAGCCATTACTTTTATGGGTAGTAGGAATACGATGAGGAGGAAAATAAGTGGGAGTAGCACTAGTTGCTAATGCTGCGTCTAGAAGGGTAAAGCCTAAACATAACTTACGAAAATTGCGCGATTCTGTCTGTTGTTTTTCAATTTTGTTGGTAAAAAATATAGGAATTCGCTGCTCGATATCGTAGCTAGGGACGAACACTTCTGTAAGATTAGTTGCTAAAAAAGCGTCACCAAAATATCGTGTGAAAATTTCTTCTCTACTCTGGGAAGAATATTTTGGCTGGATAAATATATCTTCTATTTGACCGAAAAATTTTTCCCAAAATGGCTCGTAAAATATTTCTGCTCCATACTCAGCAAATAATTTGACTAAATCTTCAGCACTGTATTCAGCTATCAGCGCGCTATCAGATGGAGTGGGGTTTAATCGAGGTTTAGTTAGTCCGAGTGCTAGAATTCCTCCACTGGAAGTACCAGTAATTAAATCAAATAAACTAAATATTTGCTTTTGTGTCCGCTTTTCAATTTCTGCTAATATCAATGCTGGGATAATACCCCGAATTCCACCTCCATCAATGGCAAGTATTTTATATTTGGTATTGGGTGTTGTATTCATAGTTTTTGGCGATCGCTCCTGAGTAATTGTTTGTTGTTGTTGCAAATCAACTAAAACTTCGCTTTGGCTAGTTTGGTCTGTTTTAGTTTCCTCTTCCTCTGGCTGTATAGTTTGAGGGGTTTGCATATTGGTAGATTTTTCGCTCTGTTTTCTTGTCGCTTTTTTACCCTTGGTGGTTGTAGTTACCTGGGTCGGTGCGTCAATTTGCACCGACTCTTGCTGTAATTCGGCTTTGTCATTGGTAGTGACTTCAACGAAGACAACCTCTTCGGAATTAGTTGTGATTTCGCTTTCATTTGATGATTGAGCGATCGCAAATGGGATTTGTGTGAAATTCCAACTGGGATTACCACGCAACTTTCCATTATGACCATTTCCAGTTTGATCCCGGATGGTTGTTCCTTCTCCTTCATTTAATATCCAGTAAGCTACTAATCCTGCTTCATTTCCCACTAGAGACCCAAAACGATGCGTCTGGATTTCTACCTGAGTACAGGGATAATTCCAGACGCTAATGTTAGCTAATTGACCTGTGAAATATATGTTGTTGTGTAAAGTTGCACCCAGAGTTACAGGACTAGTTGCTTTGTTTAAAGCTGAACCTGTAAGAGAGCCAGTATATTCATGATCGTCGAGATATACAGTTAATTGACCCTGGTTAAAAACAATAGCAAAAAAGTGCCATTGTCCAACAGTTAATTCTCCATTACCAAAGGTTTTGATAACATGATCAATCTTCTCATCAATGTATACATCTAGGTTCCCTTCTTCACTAATACCGAACTCAAAATTATCACTGTATCGGTCTGAAGAACGGGCAAAAAAGACATTATGTACCCTATAGGTAGTGGCTTGGTTTGTGAGGTTAAGAGGATTCACCCAGCCGGAAATTGTAAAGGCTGAACTCCCTTCGGCAAAAACACCACCAATATCATTTTTGCCAAAATCTATGTAATCATTTTGTCCATCAAATGTTATAACTGATTGGGTATATTGGTTATTTGTCATTTTTAATTTTTAAGGATTTAAATTTATTATGAAATCGAGACTAAATGAGATTATTTGCAAATACTAGAAACTACTGGTTTTTGATAAACTTGTTGAACAACATTTGCTAAACGTTGCATACCAACTTCAATTTCTTGATCACTTGCAGTCAGACTAATACGAATACATTCATATTTGTGTGACCAATCTTCGTGTAAACCAGGAAAGAAAAACCTACCAGGTACAACCATTACACCTACCTGCTTTAGTTGTTGATACAAATCCCAGTCACTTATAGGTAAATTCTTGAACCACAACCAAGCAAAAATTGCTCCCTCACTTCTATGTAGAAACCACGGTAAGTCTTTGGGCATGACTTGGTCAAGTTTGGCTTCGAGAACGGAAATTTTATTTTTATAAAAGGGTTTTATGACTTCATTAGATATGGATTCAAGAGCGCCGGAGTTAATAGCACGAGCTGCGATCGCTTGTCCATAATGAGAGGAGTGGATACACAGATTTGTCTGGAAAGAGTCTAGAACTTCAATGATGTTAGAGTCTCCAATTGCAACGCCAATCCGTTCTCCTGGTAAACCAGCTTTGGAAAAACTCATACAATGTACAATGTTCTCTCCAAACACAGGCGTCATATCTTGAAAATTTAGTGCTGGAAAAGGAGGACCATAAGCAGAATCTATAAATACAGGAATGTTGTAGGGTCTAGCAAGAGCAGCTATTTTTTTGACTTCATCGTTAGATAAGATGTTGCCTGTGGGATTACAGGGACGAGAGAAGATAATGCAACCAGTGTTTTGTGCGATCGCTAGGTTGTTGAAGTCAGGGTGATACTTGAATCTGTGAGCTTTTGGATCAATATCTAGAGCTGGTTTATAAGAGACTAACGCCTCTGGAACTATACTGATTCCACCGTAACCTGTGTAGTCAGGACTAATTGGTAAGAGGATTTGCTTTAAATCTCCATCGCTTGTGTAACCGCCAAAAGCATTAGCAGCATAAAAATAGAGCATTTGACTTCCAGGAGTGATCAAGATGTTCTGTTCACTCAAAGAAAGTCCGTAGCGATGGTTAAAATCTTTGGCGATCGCTTGAATTAATGGAGTGTAACCCTGACTTATACCATAGCGACCAACTACTTCACCATACTCAGGACTAGCTAAAAGTTCTGCGGTACATTCCCGCCACATCTGCTCAATTTTTGGCAAAAGCACTGGATTTCCAGCACTCAAAAGAATAAATTCTTGCTCTTGATTGGTTTGTAGGGTTTCTTTAATGTCCTTCATTATGCCTCTAACACCTGTTAGATCGGACATTTGAACACCAATTTTAGATAAGTTAAGTGTCATAAGTGGCCAGAAGATGTTTGATAATATTTGGAAATTATTAATATTAGTCGAATAAGTTGTTCAGCATTTATTTTGATCCCCTACAAACCTTGCAGCAAGCGTTCTAAGCTTCAAAAATCCCAATTTAAATGCGTATCAGCTTAAGAGGATGTTTGAGAAATTAGAAATTTTCTTTACTCTAAGATACAAAGTACTCAACGTAACAAACTTCATTTTATCCGTATGCAATATTAATTTATTCTAGTTATTTATTATCTAAATTTTATGTTCTTTAATACCAATTTCATATGAAGCTGCACATTATTTTGACCCCTCCCAACCTCCCCGCGAGATCGGGGAGGTGCCGCAGGCGGTGGGGTTCTTTTTATGCATCTTCATAAAGAATTGGTATAACAATTAATACTTTTACATTTAGTAATTAATGAGTAATCCGAAAAATAACTTCAGTTCCAAATAATCTCAGATTTGTCAATAAAATGCAATAGCAAATAATCAGCATTACTATCTTGTAATTAACATTTAAGACATTTAAGACATTTAAGACATTTAAGACATTTAGGACATTTAGGACATTTAAGATAATAATTAAAACAATGGTTCTATTTGACCTGCATAGAACTAGGACAGGACTTACGCAACTTGCACATTATCTTAAGTTTGTAGTGAGGACTTCAGTCCTCAAAATAAGTGATGGATTTATAAGACTTATAGAACTCTATGGCTTCATATCACAGGGTAAGCGCAAATCAACAACAGGTATAGCAACGCTCACAACAGTTTGTTCTTGAGGTTTGCTTTCGATCATGAATTCGCAATTATATAACTTCATTATATATTGAACAATAGCAAGTCCTAAGCCAGAGCCTTGTTGTTCATATGACTTACGATGAAATTGCATAAAAGCTCCTATTTTCTCAATTTCATCAACTGTCATTCCTCTGCCATGATCAATCACATATAAATTGAATTTACCGCCAGTCACATTACTTACCACTCGAACTTCGCTACCTGATAAAGAAAATTTAAAGGCATTGTCTATAAGTTCTTCAATAACGTTACTCAATTTTGGCTCTGGCATTTTTATAATAGATTCTTGGAGATCGATCTTTAAATCTTTCTCTCTCCCTAAGTTTCTAGCTTTCTTAAGAGAAACATTATTAATTATTTCTTTGACAAGACTTTTTTCTGGTTTTTCTCTAACTAGACGTATTTTTTCGGAATCTCTGAGGATTAATTCAAGATTACTGTAAAGTAAAAATCTTTTAGTCAATTTATGCAATCGGTTAGCAGAAGTGTAAATTGATTCTGCAATTTTAATTTCTTCAGATTCATCAATTAGGTCACGATTTTCTATGAGAAATTGTGACATACCAAGAATGCCATTCAAAGGAGTGTTTAGTTCATGAGGTAATGAATGAGCAATATTATTTCGTAATTCATCTAGTTTAGCTTGAGACTGACGTTCAACCGCAGCTTGCTTCTCTAATCGAATAGTCACTGCGCTTAGTAGTTCTTCAGTTGTAAATGGTTTTGTCAAATAATCATCAGCTCCTAGTTGCATTCCCTGACGAAAATCTGAACGTTCTGCTTTCGCAGTCAAAAGAATCACAGGAATATTGATAGTTGATTCATCTTGATGTAGAGCAGATAGTACACCGTAACCATCTAATTCTGGCATCATGATGTCACAGATAATTAAATCTGGTAGTTTTGTTTTTGCTATTTTCAATCCGATCTGACCGTTAGGAGCTGTCAAGGTTTCAAAATCTGCTAATTGCAGAATTTCCTCTAAATTTGCTCGAATTTGAGGTTCGTCTTCTATAATTAGTATTCTATTCATCTAAGCCTCCAGGAGACCCCCACCAAATCTGTACTCAGATTGGTGGCGGGAGGAATGGAGGATTAATTGCTCAACGTCCTTTGAGTGATTTTGTGCGTTAGCACAAACAATGAAAGGGACAGTTGAGCAATTAATAAATCTTTTATTGTGCATAAGAGTAACCATCCTTTGCGTGAATACGTTTACAAAACTTGTAAGATATTCCTTGAACTAATCCGTCCTTGGTTGAAATATTAAAACTACCTGACGAACGAATAGCTACTTTCCCAACATAATCACCAATCTTCTTACCCCTAGTAACAGATGCTTTTACAATGTCGCCAGTTTGAAAATTAAAGTGTATTTTTTCTCTTGGTACGTGACGATTTGGAAAACCAAATTTATCTGTGCGACATGATTGTCTAGAACCATGTCCGTTAGCTGTAATTAACAACGGCTTAACTCCTTTAATAACAAGAAAGGGTGTTGTTTTACCAACACAAGCTGCATCTAACCAATGAGTTTTTTCTAGGTTTTGTTGACTTCTATTGAACTTTGTTAAACCGCCAGAACCTGTTTCTATAGGTAATCCAGTTGCTTTTAATACGTTCAACAACGCGAATCTGGTTGTATTTACTGCGGCTGCATCTGCCAATGGTCTTTTAGCTTGTTTCAATATTTTCTCTAATCTAGATGGGTCTTTTTTGAGAAAATCTTTAATATCTTTCGTACCTTTCTTTACGTTGCATTTTTCACAACTCAATGCAAGATTTGTTATTGAGTTAGAACCTCCTTTAGCACGCGCAAGAATGTGTTCTATTTGTAGAGGTACGTCTTTAATACCACAATAAGCACATTGTCTATTCCACTTTAAGAGTAGATATTCCCGTGTTTCATATCCAGCTAAAGTTCCCTGTTGGTATTCCTTGCCCTGAATATCTGGGTTACGCATCAACTGCATATCAAAGCGAACTAACTCTTGACTAATAGCTGTAATTGGGGCAAGTTTACGTAGCTTCTCAACCCAAGTTTTGATGTTTTCAACACGACTTTTAAGACAAGGTGCTAACCAGCCTTCAGAACGTGTTCTATTTAAGAATCTTGGTTGACGATATCTAGTTTTACGATTTCTTCTGCTGCGTCTTAGTTGTCTTCTAGAAGTTAAAGCATCTCTAATAGCAAAACCTCTGTGCTTTAATTCAGCCGCAAATACAACCTCTCCAGTTGAATCGTTAACTAGTGCAATTCCTGTGTGTTTCGCACCTGGGTCAATCTTTAATCTTAGAGGTGATACCGAAGATGCAGGACGTGATTCTTTGAGAATAATTGTGAACGGAAAACGTCTATAAACTGCTGCTTTTTTGTTTCGTAATAGTTGCCTCGCCTGTGCTGAATGTATGGGGTCTAATTGTCTTTTCTCTGAATCAATTACAAATACTTTGGACATACGTCCCTCCTTTCGGGTAAAGTTCGCCTAGTCAATGTTTTAAGAGCTTTTTAGACCTAACGCACTACCTCCCAAATGGTTGTTTAACGTTAGATGACAGGGCTACAAACTGGCGGCGTATTTGTAGGTGTCGTGACTCAAAAAACCTAGTACTCAAGGTACTAAGACGGGTCAACTAGGGCTATTTTTCAAGCCCCCACTGAAACGGTACTCCTTTCAGTGGTGGGTTGTTGACCTTAGGGTGATCAGTTTTTTGATGTTTTTTAATACAATTTGTTTATTTAGCTTTTGCATGAGCTTTTTTGTACACTAATAAATAAATTTCTGGGAGCATCCTAAACCCCTGCGATTCAAATCGCACTCTCATAGCTAAAGTCTATTTATTGAGTCGTCCTTAGACGACTTGTGCTATGGAGCTATGGGTTTAAACCCTTAGTGGGATATTGAAAAAATTGGGATGCTCCCGTAAATATATGTTTCCCTAAAATGATTTACGGCTAACAAACAAGTAAGTCGGTGGGAATGACCAGTAAACCAAAAAGTTTTTCCCTGCATAGTGATCGCTAACACGTAGAAAATTTGCTGCTTCTTGCTTGTTCATAGGTTAACTCGCCAAATGTCGCTCCTCGGTCGATTGACGCTAATAAGCATCGCAAGATTGTGGGATTGCTTCGCTACACTCCGTTGCGCTCGCAATGACTGGTTTTGGATCATTTATTTCTTGGAACACTCTAATAACAACGAGCAAAAATACTCATGAATGAAATACTGGCGATTAACTTCGCACTTTGCTAAGATTGTTTCACGGCCTGATTATTAAATAAGGCATTGTAATCTAATAAGCATTTAAGTTGTATAAAACCAGACAAAGCTGAAGCCCTTACTACAAGCTAATCACTCTGGAAAATGCATGACTATTAGCTTATTAATTTAGAGAGTCAACCAACAAGGAGAAGGGATAGTGGCAATTAAAAACTGTACAGGAAACCCCAGCACATACGGATTATATCAGAAACTAGGCTTAAGCAATCTTGTGAAAAGCACCCCGATGCTGAACCTAGCATACGTGCTTGGATAAAGCTTGTAAAAGCGCAAGAATGGAAAAGTTTTGCTGATGTTAAAGCTACTTCCATCTTTGCACCAGACCAAGTTAAAAACTTCGTCATTTTTGATATTGGAGGAAACAAATATAGGTTAATAACCTGTATTAACTATAAAAGAAAAGCTATATACATTCGTGAGTTTCTAGCTCATGCAGAATACGATAAAGATAAATGGAAAAATGACAAATGGTTTGATAGTGAATAGTTATTAAAGTTCCTATCACGACAACAAAACTAAGATTGATAAAATATTAATGTTAGTGACAAGAATTAAGAAAACGATTCTAAAAATGGCAAAATGCGAAACAATCTCACATATACTGAGTTACTTACTAATTTTCCTCCGCGCACCATAAAATCTGAAGAGGATTTTCAGAAAACGCAAGAGGTGGTATATCATTTACTTGATAAAGGTGAATTGACTGAAGCAGAAGAGGATTATCTAGATTTACTTGGAGTTTTAATTAGTGAATACGAGCAAGGACAAGATTTAGTACCAGATATTTATGGAGTAGAACTTCTTAAAGTTTTGATTGAAGAATTAAATTTAAAACAAAAAGATTTGGTTCCTATTTTCAAAACTGAATCAATAGTTTCTGATATTCTTAACGGCAAGCGTAAGTTAACGGTTGAACACATTCAAAAACTAGGGGTATTTTTTAAGGTTTCACCTGCTGTATTTTTTCCAGTAAACCCCTTAGATAAGAATTTATTAGAGGTAGCCTAATTCTAATTACCTAAGTATTTACAAAACTTTTTGGTTTACTGATGACGAATGACGAATGACGAATGACAAATGACCTACTTGCTTGTAAAGAGTGGAAGTTCTACCCTGAATGTTGTACCTGCTCCAATCTCGCTAGTGACAGTGATTTGTCCTCCTTGAAGCTCTGCACATTTTTTGACAATTGTCAATCCTAGTCCTGTACCTGGTATATTACCAACGTTGCTAGCTCGGTAAAATGATTCAAATAAATTCTGCTGCTCTTGTTTTGAAATACCAATACCTTCATCTGTAATCAGAAAAACTGCACTTTCATCTTGAATCAATAAATCAATTTGAACATTACTTCCATCTGGTGAGTATTTGACGGCGTTAGAAAGCAAATTACTCAGCATTTGTCGTAAAAGTTTCTTGTCTAGATGAGCTGTGAAATGATTATCTGCTGGTGAACGACCTAAGTACTGGGTAGAGAAGATTAAGGTATGATTGGGAGAACTAAGTTGTAGTTCCTCTACCAAAGAGCAACAAAAATCATTTAGATCAATATCAGTTGGCTCAAATGCTAATTTTCCAGCCTCAGCCTTATTAATTAGCAAAATATCATCTAAAAGTCGGGTAGTGTGTTGCACATAGGTTTGAATGCATTGGAGATGTTTTTGCTGCTGCTGGTTATCTAACTTATGGCTAAAACTCTTGAGAATTCCCGCAGATGAGGCGATCACAGCCAGAGGAGTTCGGAACTCGTGGGATGTCATAGCAACAAAACGAGATTTCAAGTCACTAAGTTCTTTTTCTTTTTCTAAAGCTTTACGAATGTCTTCCTCTGCTTTTTTGCGATCGCTAATTTCCATCCATAAACCAATGATCTCTAGAGGATTACCATGCTGATCTCGTACAAGCTTTAACTGATCAAACATCCACCGATATTTTCCATCGCGATGCAGCCAACGGTATTCTTGAGTATGATGTCCCGTTTGTATGAGTTGAGGTAAATTCTCCACAATTTGCGTAGCATCTTCGGGATGAATATGATTCAGCCAAAAATCAGGCTCAGATAAAAATTCTTCTGTTGAATAACCAACCAGATTAATTATGTTTTCACTAATATAGGTGTGATAGTAGTTTATTGTTAATGGTTTGGCGGTGAAAATTACCGCCGGACTCGAAGAAATCAAAAATTCCAGCCTTTCTTTGACCTGACGTAGTTCTGTTTCCGCTTGTTTGCGATCGCTTAGTTCTACTTGTAACTGTGCGTAAAGTCCTGATTGTTTTGTGGCGATCGCTAGTTGATCTGCTAACTGTTGCAAAAGTTCAATTTCTCCTGTCTTCCACTCTCTGGGGTGTGAACATTGGTGAGCAATCAACAAACCCCACAACGTACCCTGTTGAAGAATGGGAATAACTAGCTTGGCTCGAATCTGCATATCTTCCATAAACTGCATTAGACAGCTAGGTTGCTGACGCTCTTCGCGATCGTGAAGAGTATAAATCTCACCTTGTGCATAACGCAGATAACATTTAGTTGGAAAACATTCAACAGGAAAAGATTGTTCAAGTATGCTTTCGTATCCTGGTGTCAAGGCTTCAGCAATTACTTTCCCCGTACCATCTGTGAGGATATGGTAAATCAGTACCCGGTCAACTTTAAGTAACTTGTGGATTTCTGCGACTGCAACATTGAGAATTGCTTGTAAATCAAGAGATTCACTGATGCGACGAGTAATAAAATTAACTAGTTTTTCTCGCTCAATTTGTTGTTGAAGAGCATCTTGAGCTAATTTTCGTTCAGTAATATCAGTAGCAACACCTAATACACCCCGTACTTCACCGTTAGATGCGATTAAGGGAACCTTGATGCTTTGGAAGTAGCGTTGTTCTCCTGTTGCTTTTTTGGTACTAGATTCAAGCAGTTGAATAGGCTGTAACCGAGTCAAAACAGCTTGATCAAAATTTTTGAATCCTTGAAGTTCAGCATCAGTATAAAATTCTGTATCAGCCTTACCCACCATTCCTTGAATAGTGGTGTTATGAAAGCTAGCCATAGCTTTATTGACTAGCAAAAACTTCCCTGTTGTATCTTTGACGAAAATAAAATTTGGGTTGTTGTCGATAATACTTCTAAGGAAAGTTCTTTGTTCCTCAATCAATCGTTCTGCTTCTTTACGCTGGCTAATATCGCGACATACACAAATTAAATCACCTTGTTCTGATATAGTTAAAGAAACCTCTTCATCAAAGGTAGTACCATCTTTGCGTTTGGCTATTGTTTCTCCTCTCCAGTGTTTTTGCTGTATTAGAACAGGAAAAAACTCTGTTTGAAAACGATGGATTTCTGATTTTTCGTAAATTTCTTGCCAACTCTTACCGATTAATTCATCCGCATGAGTATAGCCAAACATTTCAACATGAGCTTTATTGATGTAAGTGTAAGTGTCTTGACTCAAAATAGCAATGCCATCTATGGCTGCTTCTACTGCTGCAAATTGACGTTTAAGTTCTGCTTCACTTTTTTGCAGTTCTAAAGTACGTTGTTCAACTCTGCTTTCTAACTCCCGATTGAGTTTTTGCAAAGCTTCTTGCGCTCGTTGTCGTTGCAGTTCAGCAGCTGCTCTAGCTGCAAATACTTTCAAAATTCCTTCAAATTTATGGGGGTCAGTAATGGGTTTTTCATCTACAATCCAGAGTGTACCAATCGGTTCACCAAAATCATTGCTTAAAGTAACTCCCATGAAACTATCGGCTTGCATGAGAGCTAATGCTTCAACATTAGGGAATAGTTGTTGAATTCCGTAACAACAGTAGTAAACTCCTTGCTGTAGCAAAATATTACAAGGTTTTGATCTTGGGTCATAAAAAATATTGGGCTTTAACTGTCCATCACACCAAAATCCCAAAGTGTAGAGTTGCTCATTAATTAGCTCACTTACACAAGCATAGCGGACATCTAAAGCAGAGGATATATACTGCACTAATGCTGGAAAAAAGTCTTGTCCAGTAGTAGAAGCTGTGCTTTCTATCAAGTTTTGCAAAGCTATTTCTGTTTGCTTGCGTTCTGTAATATCAATTCCTACAGTCACAGCAGCAGTGTTTTGTTGATATTTTTGAGCGACAAGTAAGTAACTGCGCTTTGTATCTCCAATTTGGGAATCAATAACGCTAGATGCAGCTACATCTTGATTAGCTAAAAAGTCGCGCATAAATTCTGTGAAATGTGGACTTTTTTGCATAAAGCCCAATTCTTGACCAATAAAAGCATCAGGGGTCAAATTAAAACTTTGAGCGAGACGTTTGTTAACTCCTAAATAGCGCCCATCACTACTTACCCAAGAAACAAAACCAGGTACTGCATCCAAAACAGTTTGTAGTTGCTCTTTTGCTTGTCGTAATTTTTCCTCTGCTTGTTTGCGTTCTGTAATATCTTCGGAAATACACAACAGATATTCGGGTTGACCATACTTGTCATACAAAGGAACCTTTTTTGTATGCAAAATTCTTCTCCCCAAGCTGTAGCTATCTATTGGTTCTTCTGGAATATCTTGAGGTAGACCATGAGAAATAGTTTCAATATCTTTTTGTAAAAAAAACTCTGCTTGCTCTTCTGGAAAAAAGTCATAATCGGTTTTACCGATAGCATGTTCTCCCGTTAAACCAAAAATGTGTTCACAGGCTTTATTTAATAGTTGAAATTTACCAAATTTTTCTGGTCTAGCATCTTTGACAAATACACCTACCGGTAAATTATCAATCATCGATTGTAGAAAATTCCGAGTGTGTCGAAGTTCTTCTTCTGCTTTCCGATTCTCAGTAATATCAATACCAGTGCAGACTATATATTCAACTTGATCATCACAATTGAGCAGAACATTGTTTGACCACGAAATTAAGCGATTGTCACCATCTTTAGTCAACCAATGATTTTCATGATGATTGCGAATTTGTCTTTGTTTAAGATTTTTAAAAGCTGCTTTTACAGGTTCTATTTCTTCAGAAATTAGCAGGAAATCCCAGATAAGCTTACCTTGTACCCAATCGTATGTGTAACCTGTTGTTTGTTCACAAGCATGGTTAAATTTAACAATCCTAAATTGGTAATCGAGTACTACAATTAAAGCATCTGCCACATTTAAAACAGTAGAAATAAAGTTACGCTCCCATCGCAATTGAGCTTCAATTTTATGACGTTCTGCTAGTTGAATTCTTGCTTGATTGTAGAGTTCTACTTGTTTAATTGCAACTGATAACTGGATGGCAATTTTATCGAGCAGATTCACCTCATCTTCTTTCCATTCGCGGAAATTAGAGCATTGATGAGCAATTAATAATCCCCACAACTGGTTAGAAATAAGGATGGGAACAACTAGACAGGCTTTGACTTGCAATTGCTCTAGGATTTGCAAGTGATGGTCTGTCAAATTTAGCTCATAAATGTTGGCGATCGCCTGTTTCTTACCGTAAACATATATGTCTTCTACATCACTCAATGAGATATTCTTGATTTCACTACTCAAAGCAGTAGTCCAACCATTACTAACAGATTCTGCAAGAATCTTGCCACTCATATCTGGTGCAAATTGATACACTAATATCCGATCAGCTTTTAGCACATATCGCACATCTTCAGCCACTGTCATCAGTGCAGTGTCAAGATCAAGAGATTCACGAATACGCAGAGCAATAGATGTAATTAATTGTTCTCGTTTTGTTCGCGCTTTGAGTTCTATGATTCGCTGTTGTAGCTGCTCTTCTAATTGTCTGCGATCTGCCAACAATTCAACCATCCGTGTTTGTTGTTGAGAAACCTGGTGTTGTAATAACTTCATCAGCTCATAGAATTCTATTGGATCTAATACTTGCAGTATGTGGCTCTGGGTTAATATCCCTAACAATTCTCCTTGATTACCAACCACAACTAATTGGCGCACTCGCAAACTTTGCATTTGCTCATCAGCTAACCACAGCGAATCTTCAGGACGTAGATAAAATAACGGACTACTCATAATAGTCCGTACCTGAGTTTGTGTAAAATCTAACTCTAATGCTTGGAACTGGACAAGATCATACTCAGTAATAATACCAAGAGGAATAACAGGCCATGATATTGGCTCTTGTTCATCTTGTGATTGCTCTACAATCACCACACAACTGACTTGATGTTTCGACATTAAGCGAGCTACATCCAGAACTGATGCATTGGGAGCAGTGTAGATTAATTGAGTATTCATAACCTCGCCCACTCGTCTGATTTTGAGCAAATCACTAGAGCGTAAAATACTACGCAGACTCGCAGCAGTCACTAATCCAATTAATTCTTCTTGTTCTCCTAAAATGGGCAAATGGCGAATATCATGTTGCCTTAGTAAATCGAGAGCAGTAAAAATATCTTTAAACTCTCCTATTTTCAGTGTTACCAACTGTTTAGTCATGACCTGAGCAACACTGATGCCTTGTATACTTTTTCCTTGGGCTGCTAATTTTACTAAGTCTTGCTCCGTTAAAATACCTATCAGATGTGAGTCAGCCATCACAAGAACACAACTCGTTCTCATCATGGGTGTTATGGTGTTTACCTCTGACGAGAGATACTCGCAGTACTCGGATTCCGTAAATGGTAAATTACAGTAGCCTCGACCTTGGCTCATCAGTGTAACTACATCAGTCACAAGAGTTGCAGGACTAACAATCAGAGGGTGACGAATAATAGCCAATTCCAAGTTTTGAGAGCCAAGAGAGTTAATGATCATTGTGTCTAGAGGCTTTGTTACAAAAATAACTAAATATCAGATAATAAATGCTATTTTTACCTACACGGTTTTCAAAAAGCATCGGTATTTTCCATTGTGTAAGATTGGTAAAATCTATCTCCCATGCAAAAATTCGCTCAAAGAAATTACAGAGAACACGATGCGATAGATAAGATTCAAGGAACAGAAAAAACATGAATTCCTCTTACCCCTTCCCTCTATACCGTATCTTATAGTCATTTCATCTTGATATAAGAAATTTAAATTGATAAGTTACTCTAAAAAATTGAATATTAACCCTGTAGAGACTAGCACCTGCTAGTCTCTACATGCTCAAAATTATGACGAAAAATCCTATACCTTGCAGTATTGGGTCAGATCCTCAATCTATTCAAGAAGTTAGGGATCTTGTTGTTCACGTTGGCGCAGTCTGCCGTAGGGCTTATGATTTAGGAATGCGATCTGAAAATTATAAATTTTTAAAATCAAGGGCATACGAATTTTGATTTATAATATTTTATGTCCTAGAGAATAACAGTGTTCTATTTGCTATGCAAGACAAATTATTTAACACTAATATTGAAAGTTATCACCCTTTATTAACTCCAACTGAGTTGAAATCAAGATTACCTTTAACAAACTTGACTCAACAAAGAATTCTCAAATATAGACAAGAAATAGAAGATATTTTAGATTTTAAAGATAGGAGAAAATTCATAGTAGTTGGCCCATGTTCTATCCATGATACAAAAGTAGCAATTGAATATTCCCAGAAACTTAAAAATTTAGCTGAACAAGTTCAAGATAAACTCTTGCTTGTGATGAGAGTCTATTTTGAAAAGCCAAGAACAACAATGGGATGGAAAGGATTAATTAATGATCCTGATATGGATGATTCTTTCCATATAGAAAAAGGCTTATTAATGGCACGCGGCTTATTACTAAAAATTGCTGAATTGGGATTACCTATCGGTACAGAAGCACTCGATCCTATAGTACCTCAATATATTAGTGAACTGGTTACATGGTCTGCAATTGGAGCGCGCACGACTGAATCGCAAACTCATCGTGAAATGGCGAGTGGGCTTTCAATGCCTGTTGGTTTCAAAAATGGTGTCGATGGTAATATCAGTGTGGCTTTGAATGCTCTTCAATCAGCTCAAAAACCTCACCATTTTCTAGGAATTAATCAAATGGGAGAGGTGAGCATCTTTAAAACTAGAGGAAATACCTATGGTCATGTTATTTTGCGAGGCGGTAATGGTAAACCCAATTATGATCCAACAAGTGTCAAACAAGTAGAAGAAAAATTAAAAGAGGCGAATTTGCCACCGAGAATTGCTATCGACTGTAGCCATGGCAATTCAAATAAAGATTATAAATTACAAGGTTTTGTCTTTGAAAATGTTATTCAACAAATAGTCGATGGTAATACATCAATAGTTGGATTGATGCTGGAATCCAATTTATATGAAGGTAATCAAGTGATTCCTAGTAAACAACAGGAATTAAAATATGGTGTTTCCGTAACGGATCAGTGTATCGGTTGGAATGAAACAGAAGAAATTATTTTAGCTGCTTACAAAAAACTAACTTAGTAGGTCAATAAGTTTGAATTGAGGAATAATAAAGTTCGTAGTAAGGACTAAAGTCCTTATTTTCTAAGTACTAAAGTCCTTACTACAAACCCTCAAAACTAGCTAACACAACTGATTCGTCAACTGCGCGAAGGAGAAGATAGTCAAAGAGGAAGATCGTTAATTTGTGCGATCGCACCTAAATATCATGTCCGCTTGAACGGGTAAATAGATATTAAAACTCAATCGTGAAACTATCTCGCAGGTGGAAATTAGCTTCTTTCCCTTGATGAGTTAACGCCCAGTAACTGACTTCGCCGTCTTTGCATTTAATAACAGTAGTAATTGCAATTTGAAGGATTTCTTCTACCAAGACGATATTATTCAAATCCATTTCTAAAACAAGCACCAAACCATCAGATTGATGCTGGACGTTAAACGGTAGGATTGAAAAGGCTGTTTCCTCTTGCATTTCTTGACGATACCCATCAAAACGATAAATATTCCAGTGTCCAGACGGAGAAAGATTGAATTCCCAATATCTATCTGAACCTTTGACGCCTAAGAAGAACTCAAAGCAAGTATCTTCCCAAAGTTCATGCTTGCGTTTTGGTGTATTTGATGGTGGGGCGATCGCAACTTTTTCTAAATCGCCGGAAAGTATATAGCACAGATGAAGCTGATTAGCTTGTCGGGTAATATTACCTGTTATTTTTAAATTAGGCAGCAACTTGCCATCACCAAAAGGTTGCAGTAAAAATTTTTGGTTATTCATTTCATGTCCTGAATAATTTTGCGAATGTTTGCTTCCTGAGATTCGATGCTTTCAGTCAGCTTAAACTGGACAAGCGCCCTTGCTAAGTTGTGTTCTGGGTACTTAACTTTGAAGTAGATATTCCCGGCTAAATAGTCAGCAAAAAACCGCAGTCCCAACTCAAAAGCGATGAGACGGATCGCGTCGTAGATATAGATATAGTCATTTTCTGTCAGAAATTCCTTGGCGACAGAGAGATAACCTTGGAGAATTCCCTGACATAAATTTGTATCAAAATAAACTTTTTCCCATTCTTCTATTTCTTCTCCAGCAGGATTACAACCGGAGCGCAAACAATCACCAATGTCGTAATGTACGAGTCCTGGCTTAACGGTGTCGAGGTCAATGACGCTAACGGCTTGCTCAGTCGTAGTATCAAACATGACATTGTTGATTTTGGGATCGCCGTGCATCAGACGTAGGGGTAATTTACCTGTAGCTTTGGCATTTTCCAGAACATAGGCAAAAGTTTGGCGATCGCTCACAAATTGTAAGCAATAATTGACTTCTGGGGATTGACACGGGCGAGTTTTTGCTAAAACTTCGTTGTAGTGCTGGAGGTAAAGCGGCGTAATATGAAAACCTTCGAGGGTGTCAGCGAGTCTTTGTGGCGGTAAGTCACTGATCAGATTGTGGAACATCCCCAAAGCGTAACCAATTTCTTTGGCTTGTTCGATATTTTGGATCGTGTCAAAAGACTGGGAACCTGCAATAAAGCTAATCGCTCGCCAGAAGGAGCCATTAGTATCTCTGCAATAATCTTGATTATCCTTTGTTAATAATACACGCGGCACTTCCCAACGACGATTGAGGGGATGAAGTTGTAGCCGATTGCGAACATGCTCTGTGAAAATACACATGTTTTGCATGATCAGTTGCGGCTGACTAAATACTTGTGTATTAATCCGTTGCAGGACAAAATGCTTTTGATCTAGAGAATCTACTGTAACCAGAAAAGTGTCATTTATATTACCACTACCAAATGCTTGAACAGTTTTAACCTTTCCCTGAAGAGTGAATTGGTTAGCGATATGAATAAGATTGTCTGTGTCCTGTGTTTTGAGATACTTGGTCATATTCCTGCACTACTCCCCACATAATTGCACAAAGGCAATAGGGGATATATTAGCGCAAGTGTTACATCAGGTTTGTATAAATAAAGCGTTAATATCCTTAAGAATAGTCAGAGACTTCTTACGATGTGCTACTGATTTAAAATCATTAAAGACGAGTCTTGTGAATCTCCGTTAGTTCGCCTAGACGGACTTGATTTGTATAGCCGAGCCAGTGCTAGGTGCAAGATACCAGTATATTTATTTACATTTGAACCTTTCCAAGGCTATGATCGGCTATTCAAGAGGCGTATTGATAGCAAATCATGCCGAAATCAAAGCTCAAATCCCGGAAAAATAAAAAAACAAATCAGAAAAATAAAAAAACCAAAAAGCAGAAAAAACAGGAAACTCCCACCCTTACTCTCAAAGAACGTTTAGCCCAAAAGCGCAAAGCAGCACAGGCGCGTCAAGAACTCATTAATATACTGACTCCTGCTATTGGTGGCGGTTTATTTCTTGGCTTTATTCTTTTTTTAGTAGCTGGAATTAAGGCAGCAGTTCCAGCAGTAATGGGTATTATAGTCATGTCACTCGCCTACAAATATCCCCGCCAAGCTTTGTTTGCTTTTATTTTTTATGTCCCATTTGGAGGTACTATCACCTACTACATCGGCAATAGTCCCATACTGCAATTGGCGAAAGACTCTTTCTACATTCCTGCATTGATTGCACTTTGGCAGAATTGTCGTAAAC
This sequence comes from Nostochopsis sp., assembly GCA_051172755.1. Taxonomy (GTDB): domain Bacteria; phylum Cyanobacteriota; class Cyanobacteriia; order Cyanobacteriales; family Nostocaceae; genus Pelatocladus. The sequence goes on from JBMNDX010000006.1 coordinate 48,410, forward strand.
AGAGATTACCCCTAATTATTCCAGAGGGAATTAAAACTCCGCTATATATTTTATTAGGGTCATGTATAGTGACACTGTTATTTATCAATGGTGGACAGCAGTTTAACCCGCCTCCTGTTGCACTTTTTAAAACAGCACCAAAAGAAATTCCCATTGGTATGGGAATTTTGGGCTTAAAAGTATTTCTAGGTTATGTACCTCTGATTGCTTGTGTTTATTATTTGATTCGTAGTAAACGGGATTTCTTATTTATTTCTCGGTTACAAGTTGTTTTAATACTTGTTGCTTGTGTACTGGGTTTTATTCAATATTTATTATTATTAACCGGAATATGTGAAGGTACAAGAAATGCAGAAGGTGCTGCTCTATTTAAAGCTTCATTAGAAGCAAGATGTTTTTTTGGTGGTTCATTAGTCTATAGTCCTAGTCAAGGAATGATTCGCTTACCGGGAACTTTTGTTGCACCTTGGCAATGGGCATGGTTTTTAATTTCTAGCACGTTTTTTACTTTTGCAACTGGCTTTAGTGACCCTGCTATTATTTGGCGAATTATCAGTTTAGCTTCAATGGCATCTGTATTTATTAATGCAGTTATTTCTGGACAAAGAATAGCTTTAGCTTTAGTACCAGTTTGTTTTGTAATGCTACTTGTGCTGACAGGTCAAATTGGTAATTTAAAAAAATTTATTCCTATATTTGGTGGACTAGCTATTCTTTTGGGAATTGCAATCGTTAGTAATCCCACTGTCATACAAGAAAGAATGGACAGTTTTATCGCCCGTTGGAATGCTTCTCCTCCCTACGAATTTATAGTTCAACAATTTGAGGAAAATTGGAAAAGTGTAGACGGGCCATTTGGAAGTGGTTTAGGTCGTGCGACTAATTCTGCACGTGCGATGGGACCAACAAAACTAGTGGAAACCTACTATCCAAAAGTCCTTTATGAAGTAGGAATTTTTGGGTTATTAGGATTTATTGGTTTAGTTACAACTTTAACAATTATTTGTTTTCGACAGTATCGTTTGGTAAAAAACCGTAATTTCCGCAGTTACGGTGCTGCTATGTGGGTGTTTATATTGTTTATTAGTTACAACACCTATTACTATCCTCTAGACGTTGATCCTGTAGCTGTTTATTATTGGTTTGCTGCTGGAATTCTCTTAAAATTACCAGTCATAGACAAAACGGAAAGATTGCAACAATTAGGAAATAAGAAGGACAAGCTAGAAAACACAAAGTTTACAACAACTAATCAATAACAAATAACCAATGACAATTATTATGAATTTACCTTCGATTTCTGTGATTATTCCTACCTATGGTCGAGAAGAAGCGCTGCGAGATAGTCTAGTCGATGTATTGCAGCAAGATTATGCAAATTTTGAAGTTTTAGTAGTAGATCAAACTCCAAAACATGAACCAAAAATCGAAGCTTTTTTATCTGAACAAGCTACAGCAGGTAAAATTCAATGGTTCCGTTTAAACTGGGCTAATTTACCAGGAGCGCGTAATTATGCAGTGCGACGCGCGAAAGGAGATATAGTTTTATTTATTGATGATGATGTGCAGTTAAACCCTGGATTCTTATCAACCCATGCAAAAAATTATTTAGAAAAACCAGAGATAGGGGCTGTTGCTGGGCGAGTTTTTGACAGGATGAAAATAGCTGATACAGTCCAAGGAAAAACACAGGGAGATGTACCTTATAAAAGTATTAAATATCTACCTCCCCAAGCAATGGACCCTGGTATTGCTTGGTATTATATAGATTTAGTACATACAATCAAACCCCAACAAGTGCTAACAGCGAGGGGTTGTAATATGTCGTTTCGTCGCGAGATTTTTACTCAGCATGGACTGCATTTTGATGAGAGATTTCGTGGTAGTGCAGTTCGAGAAGAATCTGATTTTTGTTTGCGGTTACGACAAACTGGTTATAAGATTTGGTACGACCCAGAAGCTAGTTTAGTGCATTTGGGAGAAGAAACGGGTGGTTGTCATGATATTAGTATGCGATCGCTCAAATATCAACTTACTTTTTATCACAATCATTTCTTATTAGGGCTAAAAAACCTTACTCTTAGTCAAGCTTTGCGCCTTTACATCCGTTTGTTTGATTGTCATGTTTTAGGACGTCCCCCTTGTCACAAAAGTGGTTCCCCAATCAAAATTTTTACCCGTGCTATTTTCTACACTTTAGGTTTTGCTAAAGCTTTAGGAACTATAATCCAATCTCTTTGGAATGATGGTCAAATTTACACTCATTTAGATAAGCAAAGTGTTTGTAGTAAGCACTTTAGTGCTTAAACAATAAGGACTTAAGTCCTTACTACGAACTTCATATATTAATTATTAAAAAAATATGAGAATCTTAGTCGCTAGTCATACCTATATTGTAGATATTAACTGTGAAAAATTACGAGCCTTATCTCAGTTAGAAGAAAACATTGAGGTAACAATTATAGTACCTAAAAAGTGGCAACCTGGAGGAGTTCAAAACAAAATTATTGAAACAAAATATTGTGAAGAGGTTAGATTTCGGATTGTTCCTATTTCCAACTTTAGTCAAAATCATCAAGGATTATTGACTTTTGGTACTGACTTAATATCGTTAATGCAACAATTTCGCCCCCAAATTCTTCAAGTAGAACAAGCTTCTAGAAGTCTGGCTTACGCTCAAATGATTACTTTAAATAAACTTTTGAGACTACAAGCAAAAAATTTATTTTTTACCTGGTGGAATTTACCATACGAATTAAAATTTCCAGTTTCTTTCTTAGAAAAATATAATCTCCAAAATAGCCACGGTATTATTTCTGGCAATCAAGATGGTGCTGAAATATTGCGTCAACATGGATACGAAGGGCCTATTAAAGTTATGCCTCAGTTAGGTGTAGATGAACGTGTATTTACACCTCAACCACAACCAGATTTAGCCAAGCAATTAGGTATTAAAACGGATGAATTTATTGTTGGGTTTGTCGGGCGATTTGTGAAAGAAAAAGGGTTGTTAACTCTGATAGAGGCTTTAAATCTTCTACCAAAAGATAAATATTGGAAACTATTACTACTGGGACGTGGTGACTTGCGAACAGAGTTAATGAATAAAGCCGTCGCAAACCAAATTAAAGACCGAATAATTATAGTAGAAAGTGTTCCCCATGATGAAGTTTATAAATATATCAACTTAATGAATACCCTAGTACTACCATCAGAAACAACATACAAATTTAAAACATTAACTGCTATTGGTTGGAAAGAACAATTTGGTCATGTTCTCATTGAAGCAATGGCTTGTCAAGTACCTGTGATTGGTTCTGATTCTGGTGAGATTCCTCACGTAATTGGTGATGCTGGTTTAGTATTTCCTGAAGGAAATGCCCAAATCCTTGCTGATTGCATTCTCAAATTAATAGAAAAACCAAATTTTGCCCAAAATTTAGGTGAAATAGGCTATAAAAAAGCAATGTCACAATATACAAATAAAGCTTTAGCAAAACAGCAATTAGAATTTTACCAAGAATTAGTTAGTAGATAGTGCCACTAACCACTAACTACTAACCACTAACCAACAAAATGCATATTCTCCAAATAGTTCCCTCTATTTCCCTGATTTATGGCGGTCCAAGCCAAATGGTACTAGGATTAGCTCCAGCTTTAGCAAAAGAAGGTGTAAAAGTTACTATTTTGACAACTAATAGTAATGGTGATAACGGTCAAAAACCTTTAGATGTTAACTTAAATATTCCTATTCAGAAAGATGGTTATGAAATCATCTATTTTCGTTGCGCCCCTTTTCGTCGCTACAAATTTTCTCTTGATTTATGCAAGTGGTTAAATCGCTATGCTCAAGAGTTTGATTTAGCGCACATTCATGCTTTATTCTCTCCTGTAAGTAGCACCGCCGCCGCAATTTGTCGTAATCAAAAACTGCCTTATATTTTGCGTCCTTTAGGTACTCTTGATCCAGCCGATTTACAAAAAAAAAGATATCTGAAACAAATTTATGCTGCGATATTAGAGCGTGATAATCTCGCTGGTGCTGCTGCACTTCATTTTACTAGTGTTAAAGAAGCACAAATTTCGGAAAGATTCGGAGTGAAAACACGGGATTTGGTGATGCAGTTGGGCGTGATTCCTCCCCAGGAAAATAGAGCAAGCATACGTAATCAATTGGGTATTGAGGATGAGATTCCGTTGGTGTTGTTCATGTCGCGAATTGATAAAAAGAAGGGTTTTAATTTGTTGATTCCAGCTTTGGAAAAGCTTTTAGTTGAAGGGTTAAATTTTCACTTTGTTTTAGCTGGAACAAATCCTCAAGATCCAGATTATGAGAACAAAATCAAATCACAGATAGATCATTCTATTTTGCGATCGCACACTACAATTACTGGTTTTGTTACAGGTGAATTAAAATCTAGTCTGCTACAAGCAGCTGACTTATTTGTTTTACCTTCCTACTACGAAAACTTTGGTATCGCTGTTGCTGAAGCAATGGTAGCAGGAACACCTGTAGTTATTTCCGATCAAGTGCATATTTACCAACAAGTGCAGGAAAGTCAGTCAGGATGGGTGACTAAAATAGATGTGCTAGCACTGACTGAATCACTGCGTACCGCTTTGCAAAATCCTGCGGAATGTCAACGACGGGGATTAAATGCTAAAGAATATGCATTGCAAAACTATAGTTGGGATGCGATCGCTCGTCAAACAATCCAAGCATATCAACAAATTTTAGTTACTAAAAACTTATGACAGTTATTGTCTTCGGTAGTATCAATATGGATTTGGTGGGAACTGCACCTCGATTACCACTCCCCGGTGAAACACTGCTGGGATACGATTTCTTTAAAGTTCCTGGGGGAAAAGGTGCAAATCAAGCAGTAGCGTTAGCACGACTGGGAATTCCTACACAAATGGTGGGACGTGTAGGCGCTCAAAGTTTTAGTGCAGAGCTTGTTGATAGTTTACAAGCTGCTGGTGTACAAACTGAAAATGTGTTGGTAGACGAAACTGTTAGTTCTGGTGTTGCGATCATCATCATTGACAATGCAACTCAAAATCAAATAGTTGTGATTCCAGGTGCAAATGGATGCGTTAACCAAGAAGATGTAACTAGAATGTCAGGTTTGTTACAGACAGGTACAGCACTACTTTTACAACTAGAGATTCCTCTCTCTACAGTAATTGCAGCAGCACAAGCAGCAACAGCAGCAGGAGTAACTGTAATTCTCGACCCTGCACCCGCCCAGTCAAATTTACCTAATGAACTTTACTCCTTGGTAGATATTATTACTCCCAATGAAATAGAAGCAGGACAATTAGTAGGCTTTGCTGTGAATGGACAAGAGTCTGCAAAGAAAGCAGCCGAAGTTTTGTTGAATAGGGGTGTGAAAAATGCGATCGTGAAACTAGGCGCTCAAGGTGTAGTTTGTGCTACCTCTAGTGAAACTTTTTTTGTACCTGCATTTCCCGTGAAAGCGGTGGACACAGTTGCAGCTGGAGATGCATTTAATGGTGGTTTAGTAGCTGCACTTTTCCAAGGACTTCCTTTACGTCAAGCGGTAGTTTGGGGTGCAGCAGCAGGTGCGATCGCAACGACTAAACTAGGCGCACAAACTTCGCTTCCAAATCGGTTAGCGTTTGATACTTTTCTCCAAGATAAGGGGGTAAGGGGATATTGGTGATAAGCCCACAATCTTTAGTAGAAACGCGAAATTTCGCGTTTCTACTAAAGACGCGAAATTTCGCGTCTCTACTGCGATTTCAATCGCAGGCGGTTTTTTGAAGATTTGGTATGCTCCCTAAAAACTCACACCCCTTCACACCTCAGCGACAACTTGTTCTTGTTCTCTTTCCACAAACGCCTGGATACGGGCGCGGTAATTTCTTAGGTTTTCATCGACCCAATCGCGATCATTACTGTTAGCATACAAATGTACTAGTGGCTCACTTGCATCTGGTAACAATAGCACCCAACTGTCATCATATTGCCGACAAATTTTCACTCCATCAATCAATTCCAGATTTTGGGCTGGATGGGTTTCGACCAAGTGGCGCATTAATGAACCTTTTGCAGTCCAAGGACACCGGATAGTATGGGATTTGTGAATTACTCGTGGCAATTCTGAACGTACTGAGGCTAGCGATCGCTCTTGAATCGTTAGCATCTCAATTAATTTGGCAATACAGAACATCGCATCAAAACCTGGATGCAATTGGGGGAAAATAAAACCGGTGTCTGCACTACCTCCTAAAACAACATTCGGATTTTTGTAACTTGCTTCCATCAAAGCCGTGGGGTTAGCTTTGGTACGAATTACCTTAGCATCGTGGCGACGGGCTATTTGTTCTACTGCACTGGATGCATGTACTGGTACAACTACTGTACCTCTGGGATTAGAAGTTAACATCATGTCTACCATCAATGCAGTTAACATTTCCCCACGAATCGGTATACCTGATTCATCAACTAGAATCAACAGTTCGCCATTCGCTGAAACTTGGATGCCAAAATTGGCTTTTAAAGCTTCCACCACATGACCCAGCTGCGTTAATAATCCTTCGCGGTTAGTGACAGACATGGCAGTTTTATTCAAACTCGCATTCAACACCACCGCATCTACACCATATTTATCTAACATTTGCGGTAAGACTGCCCCAGATACAGCATAGACGTAGTCTATGACTACTTTTGCTCGACTGTTACGGAGTGTATCTATGTGCAGTAGTTTTTCAAAGGCGGTGCAGTATTCGTCAGCTACTTGACTGGGATAAGCGACATCACCAATTTCATGAATGAGCGATCGCCGCATATCTTCTTTAAAATAAGCCCCTTCAATTTTCTTTTCTTGGGCTTTGGAAATATTAATACCCTTAACATCCATAAATTCAATCAGGATGTAATCTGGGCGATCAGGATGTACCCGGACATGGATACCACCAGCTACTCCCATTGTCGGTATAACTGTACGGGCAATGGGGATAGCAGTTGCATCTAAGTTTTGAATATCAATACCAACAGACATCAAACCCGCAATTAATGACCGTGTTACCATGCGGGAAATATTACGTTGATCACGGGAAACCGTTACCCGCGAACCAGGTTTTAAGGTAGAACCGTAAGCTGCACCTAATTTCACCGCGAATTCTGGGGTAATGTCGATATTTGCCAATCCTTGTACACCCCGTTGTCCAAACAAGTTACGTTGAGCAGTATTTCCCCAAATTAAGTTAATATTTAAAATTGCCCCGGAATCAATCTTCTTACTCGGCCAAACTCGCACACCAGGACTAATTTGAGCTTCTTCTCCCACAGTTGACAGCGAACCAACTACAGCAGCTTCTAAAACGTGGGCGCGACGGTCTACACGAGTACCACGAGAAATTACACAAGCCGAAAGTTGTGCTTCTTCACCGATGATGGCACCATTCCACACAATGGGGCGCTTGAGATTCGCATCCGCCCCTATAGTTACCTTATCTCCAATTACAGTTCCTGGTTCTATGTGTACTCTGGCACCTATACGGCAATTGTCGCCGATCACTACAGGGGCTTCAATTTTCGCTGTTGGATCTATGTAAGTGTTTTGACCGATCCAAACACCCGAAGATTGTTCTTGGTATGGAAAATCAAGGTTAACTTTTTGCTCCAATGCATCATACTGAGCTTCCCGATAAGCGTCTAAGTGACCAACGTCACACCAATAACCTTTGGCGATGTAACCATACATCGGTTCACCTTTTGCCAACAACAGAGGAAACAAATCTTTGGAAAAATCTGATTCAGTGTTGGCAGGCAGATATTCCAAAACTTCTGGTTCTAAAATGTAAGCGCCGGTATTAACAGTATCGGAAAAAATTTCACTTGTAGAGGGTTTTTCTAAAAATCGGCAAATGCGATGATCTTCATCAGTAATTACCACCCCAAACTCAATGGGATTAGGAACACGAGTCAAAATCAAAGTTGCTTTTGATTTTTTTTGCTTGTGAAATTCAATCGCTGCTGTTAAGTCAAAATCTGTGATACTATCACCGCTAATTACTAAAAAAGTTTCATCTAAAAGTTCGGCAATATTTTTCACACATCCAGCAGTACCCAAAGGCTGGTCTTCTTCTACAGAGTAAGTGATTTGTACGCCAAAATCACTGCCATCTTGAAAATAATCTCGCAAAGCATCTGGTAAATAATGCAGTGTAGCAACTATTTCTGTAATATCATGTCGTCTGAGAAGATTAATAATATGTTCGGCAATTGGTCGATTTAAAATTGGCACCATCGGTTTAGGCAGATCACAAGTGAGTGGACGAAGCCGCGTTCCTGAACCCCCTGCCATTAATACTGCTCTCATGAATCCTCCTTAGGCTGTTTGCACCACTTGCTGCACCAAGACAAATTAGATCAGTTTTATCTGCTTTCTTTAGTGTCCTACGGATATTGAAATTTGAGGAACTTCCAAGTAGATGCATCTAGAATCTCTTATCCTTTATCCCCAATCTCCAATCCCTTCTCCCCACATAACAATCCAAATCTAATTAACCCACGCTCGTAACCGTGACGCATCAATCCTAAAGACAACGCGCCAACAATAGTACTCCAGCCCGATCGCACTAACCCAAATATTGCTTTCGGAGTGAAGGCTGAATCAATTACCACATTCCAAAAAGGTGCTACTGCTTGTGACCAATCAGCAGTGCGGATATTTTGTAAGTCTAATTCTAGAGCGATCGCTTCATACTCCGGCAAAGAAATCACATAGGGTAAACAATATACCTGATAAATTTTTGCTAAATGCTGTTGCTCATCATCCGTAAGTGGTGAATTATCCGTAGGACGATGACACCAAGTCACCATGATCAACTTTCCACCTGGTTTCAATACCCGATAACACTCTTGTATAAACTTGGTTTTATCAGGCATGTGTTCGCCACTTTCTAGTGACCATACCAAGTCAAAACAATTGTCAGCAAAGGGCATTTCTAGAGCATTTGCCACTTGAAAATTAGTCCAGCTACTGACATTAGCCTCATCAGCCCTTTCCTTGGCTCTAGCAGCTTGCACAGGACTCAAAGTAATCCCGGTTGCCTGAGCATGGAACTTGGTTGCTAAGTATAAGGAACTACCACCAATTCCACAACCCACATCTAAGATATTCTCTGCTTGGTGTACATCTGCCCAATTGAGGATTTCTTCAATTAAATCAATTTGTGCCTGACGACGGTTTTTTTTGTCTCTACCATCTGCACCATAGTAACCATGGTGCATATGTTCGCCCCATATTTCTTCCCATAAACCAGAAGATGCATCGTAAAATTGCTGAATTTGCTTGTAAAGAGTTGCGCTCATGGAAAAGCAGGATCAAAACACACATACTCGTAGGCTACCATGTGTGTTTTTATTTAAAGTAGGGATTTTTGTTGTGAGGCAGTTACAACCCTGCACGCAATTCCTTAATCTGTTTGTTTTTTAGCAAAATATGACTGTTTCTAGGACAATTTGTTTGGGATTTTTGGCAGTCATCGCAGTCGGAACTATCCTGCTGATGATGCCTTTTTCTACCAGTAGCGGTACATGGAATGACCCGATTGTCGCCCTGTTCACCTCAACTTCCGCAGTGTGTGTCACAGGTTTATCTGTTGTTGATCCTGGCACTTATTTTTCTTTTTGGGGTGAATTGTGGATTGTACTACTAGCACAAATTGGTGGGTTGGGTTATATGACGACTACGACCTTTTTGATTCTGTTAATTGGACGTAGATTTGACCTTCGCCAAAAAATTGCCATTCAACAAGCTTTAGACCGTCCGGGAATGAGCGGTAGTACGCAAATTATTCGGTCAATTATTGCTACGACATTAATCTTTGAAATCACAGGTATATTTTTACTATTGCCAGCTTTTGTCCCCGATCATGGATGGAAAAAAGGACTGTGGCTAGCAATTTTTCATAGTGTGAATGCTTGGAATAATGCAGGGTTTAGTCTGTTTAAAGATAACCTCATAGGTTATCAATCTTCCGCTTTAGTTGTCTTGACAATCACAGGCTTAATTATTTTTGGTGGGATTGGCTATCAAGTAATTTTAGAAACTTACTTTTGGATACGCGATCGCATTCTGAAAAAGCAAGATAAACTCTTATTTACACTGGGTTTTAAAGTTGCGGTGAGTACAACAATTGTACTTTTAATTCTGGGAACAGTTGCTTTCTTCTTTATAGAAATAAGAAATCCTCAAACATTTGCCAATCTCAGTTTTTTCGACCAAATTTTAGTTGCTTGGTTTCAATCTGTGACTCCTAGAACTGCTGGTTTTAATACTATTGATATAGGCAAAATGACAACAGCAGGTTTATTTATTACAATTGCACTCATGTTTATTGGTGCAAGTCCAGGTGGTACAGGAGGTGGAATCAAAACTACAACTTTGAGAGTGCTGACAAGTTGTACAAAAGCAATTCTCCAAGGAAAAGAAGAAGTTTTATTGTACGAAAGAAAGATTGCAGTATCTTTAGTTTTAAAAGCTGTTGGAGTCCTAATTGGTTCTGTTGGTACAGTTATTATCTCAACAATCTTAATAGCTCTGAGTGATCCAAAACTTGAGTTTATTAAAATCTTATTTGAAGTTGTGTCAGCCTTCGCTACAGTAGGGCTTTCAACTGGTATTACAGGCACTGTTTCCACAGCAGCTAAACTGATATTAATCGTCACGATGTATGTGGGTAGGGTGGGTATTATACTACTAATGTCAGCTATACTAGGAGATCCCCGCCCAAGCAGAGTTCATTATCCAGAAGAAAATTTGCTGGTTGGTTGATTATTGGTTGATTATTGGTTGATTGTTGATGGTTGGTTGTTGGTAATCGGAGTCACCAATGACAAATGACTAATGACTAATGACAAATTACCAATGACTGATAAAATATAAACCACCAACTAAAAAAATTCTTTTTAATCTTTCCATATCAATAAACTTCATTCTCTCAACGTAGGGAACGTTTACAAAGGAAACAATTGTGAATCTGTCATCATTAGGTTTTTTTCGTAGTCTGCGTAAAGACAATCATCAATTTGCTGTCGTTGGTTTAGGTAGATTTGGGCGTGCTGTTTGTGTAACACTACATAAATTGGGATATGAAGTGTTAGGAACAGATGTTGATGAAAAACGAGTATCTGACGCTTTAACTGATCAAATAGTTGGTCATGCTTTACAACTAGATTCAACAGAAACAGCAGCGCTCAAAGAAGCAGGAATTTTTGAGTTTGATACGGTGATCGTCGCCATCGGAAATTACATTCAAGAAAGTATCATCACCACCCTCAATATGAAAGAAGGAGGTGTACCTCATGTAGTAGCAAAAGCTTCTAGTGAAGTTCACCAGAAACTACTGTTGCGAGTGGGAGCAGATCATGTTGTATTTCCTGAATATGAAGCAGGATCTGCACTGGCGCGATCGCTCACTAAACCATCGATCTTAGAACGATTTGACCTCGACCCAGATCACAGTATTGTAGAGTTAATTGTCCCTGATGAATTTCATGGAAAAACTATCTCCGAATTACAGCTGCGTAATCGCTATGGCTTAAATTTGTTGGCGGTAAGCCATGATGGAAAATTTCAAATTAATCCTTATCCAACCCAACGTCTGGAACGCGGTTCAGCAATTGTAGTCATTGGTTGCAACAAAGATATTAATCGTTTACCAATTTAAAAGTAGATAGTAGATACTAGATAGTAGATAGTAGTTACTCAGGTTATTAAATCCATGACCCTAACAACTAACAACTAACAACTAACAACTAACAACTAACAACTAACAACTAACAACTAACAACTAACAACTAACAACTAACAACTAACAACTAACAACTAAGTATTTACGCAAGTATGACATTACTTGTTGCTACATTTTATAAGTTTGTGAAACTGCCAGATTACACTGAAAAACAAGAATCTTTATTATCTTATTGTCAAGCACAAGGAATAAAGGGAACTATTTTGCTTGCACAAGAAGGTATAAATGGTACGATCGCTGGTGATCGTGAGAGTATTGATTTAGTGTTATCTTTTTTGCGGTCTGATTCTCGTTTTGCTGACTTGGAACATAAAGAGTCTACTGCTGAAGAGCCACCGTTTCAACGTCTGAAGGTACGCCTGAAAAAAGAAATTGTCACTATTGGACTACCTGATATTGACCCCAATGAAAAAGTCGGAACTTATGTTAGTCCCAAAGATTGGAATCAGATAATTTCTGATCCAGAAGTGGTTGTAATTGACACTCGCAACGACTATGAATTCAGTATTGGCACTTTTAAAAAAGCGCAAAATCCCAACACTGAGTCATTTAGGCAATTTCCAGAATATGTCAATAAGCACCTTAATTCTAGCCAGTACAAAAAAGTAGCACTATTTTGTACTGGTGGTATTCGCTGTGAAAAAGCTTCTTCTTTTATGCTTTCCCAAGGTTTTCAAGAGGTTTATCACCTCAAAGGTGGTATTCTCAAATACTTAGAAGAAGTCCCAGCAGAGCAAAGTCTTTGGGAGGGAGAGTGTTTTGTCTTCGATGAACGAGTAGCTGTGAGTCACGGGTTGGAACCCGGTTCCTATGAGATGTGTGTTGGTTGTGGACACCCAATTTCGGAAGCTGATAAAACTTCTCCCCATTATGAAGAAGGTATTAGTTGTCCACACTGTTTTGATAGTCTCACCCCGGAAAACAGAGCAGGTTTAGAAGAGAAAAAGCGACAGATGAAAAGGGGAAAATAGCGAATCCTGTTAAGTCGTCAAGATTTCTGCGGGTAAGTGCTTGAAGGAAAGACGCTCATTTTCGATGTCTACAAAGATCATATCGCCATCATTGAATTCGCCCCGCAAAATTGCTTTGGCTATTGGTGTCTCTACTTCCCTTTGAATGGCACGTTTGAGTGGACGCGCACCAAAGACAGGGTCATATCCCACTTCAGCTAAAAAGTCAAGAGCCATATCAGATAATTTGAGAGACATTTTACGATCGCCCAATCTTTGGCGGAGTCTTTCGATTTGCAACAGGACAATTTCACGCAATTCTTCTTTTTGCAAACCGTGCAAGATGATCAACTCATCAACCCGGTTGAGGAATTCTGGACGGAAGGAACTCCGCAACGTTTCCATTACCCGACTCCGCATTTCCTCATAACGAGATTCATCACCGGCGACATCGAGGATAAATTGTGAACCGATGTTACTGGTCATAATAATAATACTGTTTTTGAAATCCACTGTATGACCTTGAGCATCGGTGACACGTCCATCATCGAGAATTTGCAGCAGGATGTTGAACACATCTGGGTGAGCTTTTTCGATTTCGTCGAAGAGAATCACCGCATAAGGACGACGGCGAATTGCTTCGGTTAATTGTCCACCTTCCTCGTAACCAACATATCCGGGAGGCGCACCAATCAAACGCGAAACGGCGTGTTTTTCCATATACTCAGACATGTCAATGCGGACTAGCGCTTCTTCAGTGTCAAACAAATATGCTGCAAGGGCCTTTGCGAGTTCTGTTTTACCCACACCAGTAGGACCAAGGAAAATAAAGCTAGCGATGGGACGATTCGGATCTGCTAAACCAGCACGCGATCGCTGAATTGCATCTGCAACAGCTGTGACTGCTTCTTGTTGTCCAATTACGCGTTGGTGAAGTTCATCTTCCAAGTGCAGCAGTTTTTCTTTTTCAGATTCCACCAACTTGCTGATCGGGATACCAGTCCACTTAGAAATCACTTCGGCGATGTCAGCTTCGGTGATTTCTTCGCGCAACAGAGATTTTCCAGTGTGTTGAGTTTGGGTTAATTCAGATTCTGCGGCTTCTAACTTACGGTGCAAATCAGTTAACTTACCATACTTTAATTCCGCAGCGCGGTTGAGGTCATAATCCCGTTCGGCTTGTTGAATTTCTAAGTTAACTCGGTCTATTTCTTCTTTGACAGATTGAATTTTGGTGATAATATCCTTTTCAGACTGCCATTGAGCATTTAAAGTCCGTTGTTCTTCTTTAAGATCCGCGAGTTCTTTTTCTAGTCTTTCAAGACGTTCACGAGAAGAGGTGTTGCTTTCTTTTTGCAACGACAGCTTCTCCATTTCTAACTGTAAAATCTTGCGATCAATTTCATCAAGTTCTTCTGGTTTGGAGGTAATTTCCATTTTCAATCTAGCTGCGGCTTCGTCTACCAAGTCAATGGCTTTGTCTGGTAAAAAGCGATCGCTAATATATCGACTTGAAAGTGTGGCCGCAGCGACTAAAGAATTATCAGAAATTTTTACCCCGTGATGCAGTTCATAACGTTCTTTTAAACCCCGCAGAATCGAAATTGTATCTTCGACAGTGGGTTGATCGACATAAATTTGTTGGAAGCGTCGCTCTAAAGCCGCGTCTTTTTCAATATACTTACGGTATTCATCTAAAGTCGTCGCCCCGATACAGCGCAATTCACCCCGCGCCAACATGGGTTTGAGCAAGTTGCTAGCATCCATTGCACCTTGAGTAGCACCTGCACCAACAACAGTATGAATCTCATCAATAAATAGAATTATATTGCCGCCGGATTCGGTGACTTCTTTTAAAACTGCTTTCAGGCGTTCTTCAAATTCACCCCGGAATTTTGCACCCGCAATCAAAGCACCCATATCCAAAGCCATCAGCTTACGGTCTTTGAGAGATTGGGGAACATCACCAGCTACGATGCGCTGGGCTAAACCTTCAACAATTGCAGTTTTACCGACACCTGGTTCTCCAATTAATACAGGATTATTCTTGGTGCGGCGAGACAGAATTTGAATCGTGCGACGAATTTCGTCATCTCGTCCAATCACTGGATCAAGTTTACCTTGACGAGCGGCTTCGGTGAGGTCACGCCCATATTTTTCCAGTGCTTGGTATTTACCTTCTGGATTTTGGTCGGTCACTTTTTGGCTTCCCCGAATTTGCTTAATAGTATCTTTGAGTTTTCTTTCGTCTAATCCGAATTCTTGGAATAGACTTTTACCAAAGCGATCATCTTTGGCGTAAGCAAGTAATAAATGTTCTATCGATATATATTCGTCACCAAACTCCTTGCGATAGCCTTCAGCTCGATCTAGTAGAGAATCCAAGCTGCGTCCCAGGTAAACAGAGTTGATGGTTCCCGATACTCTTGGCTGACGTTGGATATGTTGGTCAGTACGATCGCGTAATTTTTGCAGATTCACACCCAATTTTGTGAACACAGGGCCAGCTAGTCCTTCCTGTTCTAGCAAAGCTTTCATCAGATGTTCACTTTCGATTTGCTGATGCTGGTTTTGTTTGGCGATGTCAGGAGTATGCGCGATCGCTTCCCAGGCTTTTTCTGTAAATTGATTAGGGTTAGTTGGTTGCATAGGCTTTAGAAGGAACGAACTACACGCGCAAATATAATTTTTGTTCTTATATGGTCATTTTAGAAAGAAGCGGGTAATAAGCTAGATCGGTCTTCACATCTTTTTCAAGTAGTATTACCGTCCGAGAGGAGAGCAAGAATAAGGGAACAGGAACAGTTGAATTGCGAGTGAGTCGAGTTGCGTCAGTCCTGGGTCAATTGAATCGCCCGCAACTAAACTGCGGGCTAATGCGCGACCGGGGAGTGTCAAACTGTCCGTATCTGACGTTGTTGTACTCGTTCGCGACTACCAGTAGGAATTGAAGCAATTAAGTTTTGCGTGTACTCTTGTTGGGGTTCGCGATAAATTTTTTCTGCGATACCTTGCTCAACAATTCCACCGTTATTCATGACTAAAATGCGATCGCTCATAAATTTCACCACACTTAAATCGTGGGAAATGAAAATGTAAGTTAACCCAAACTCACTTTGCAATTCTTTGAGCAAATTCAGCACCTGCGCTTGTACTGATACATCCAACGCTGAAACTGATTCATCACAAATAATAAACTTAGGATTCAAAGCCAAAGAACGAGCAATACAAATCCTTTGGCGTTGACCACCAGAAAACTGATGAGGATAGCGGTTCATTGCATCTGCACTCAAACCGACTCGTTCCAATAAATAAGCAGCGCGTTTTTGTCTTTCTTGCTTTTTATTACCAATCGAGTGAATCTGCAATGGTTCCATGATCGCATCCCCTACCTTCATCCGAGGATCAAGGGAACTAAACGGGTTTTGAAAAACTATTTGCATTTCCCGTCTCAGTTTTTGCAATGCTTCTCCTTTGAGAGTTGTGATATCTCGCCCTTCAAAGAGAATTTGACCACTGATTGGTTCGATTAAGCGTAACAAAGTTCTGCCCAAAGTAGTTTTGCCACAACCAGATTCTCCCACCAATCCGAGAGTTTCGCCTTTTTTGACATCAAAGGAAACTCTATTTACGGCCATATGGTAACGTTTTGTACCACCAAACATACCTTTGATGGGAAAACCAACCTTAAGATCCTTGACTTGGAGTAGAGATTGTTCATTCTCTAAATTTGCTAATCTTTGCGCTATTTCTTCAGGCGTAATGTCTGGAGGTTCTGTGGGTTCTTTTCCCTGAATTATTAGTTGTCCTGTCGTTGGTATTTCCTCGACGTTCATGTAGTCGGAAACAGTCAATAGTTTGTGGGGACGGCGGTTGAGTGTCGGGCGACAAGCCACCAGACCTTTAGTATAAGGATGTTGAGGATTAGCAAAAATCGTGACGGCGTCCTCGAATTCGACAATTTTACCTCTGTACATCACCGCGACTGTATCAGCAACTTCGGCAATTAAGCCTAAGTCATGGCTGATAAAAATCAAGGCCATGTCGCGAGTGGCTTGTAATTCTCGCAACAAATCAATAATAGTTGCTTGCACCGTCACATCTAAAGCGGTGGTTGGTTCATCAGCAATTAATAGCAACGGGTTGCAGGAAGTAGCCATTGCAATCATTACTCGTTGCAACTGACCGCCCGAAAGTTGATGAGGATAACGTTCGAGGATGGCTTCTTTGTGTTGCTGAACTAATTTGAGCAGCTTTTGTTCGTCTAAGCTGGATGAACCAAAAGATGATTGTTGCCAAGTATCAATATACTGCTGTCGGATCTTTTCGTCGCTCTGGAGCAATTTTACTTCTTGCAGACCTGCGATCGCTTGTTGTTTTGCTTCTGATTCTGAAATATTCTGATGTCGTAAAATCGCTTCTGTCAGTTGAAACCCGATGGTATAAACAGGGTTTAGCGAACTCATCGGTTCTTGAAAAATCATGGCGATGTCGCCACCCCGATGCACTTGTATCTCTTTAGGAGACAGAGCTACCAAATTAATGGGTTGACTATTTTCATTAGCACGAAACCAAATTTCTCCGCCTCCTATCCTACCCGGAGATTGCAACAAACCCATCACTGCTAGAGCTGTGACTGATTTACCACTCCCCGACTCTCCTACTATCCCTAGTGTCTCACCTCGATGTAATTGAAAAGAAATTCCATCTACAGCTTTGACGATTTTGCGATCGCCACCAAATTCCACCTGCAAGTTGCGAACATCTAGGACTGTTTCTTTCATAGGAAGTCGGAGTTGAACTTGATTGAAAATAAACAGGATCTTAACATTCACAAGGCAAAGTGGGGGAAAGGGAATCGGGGATTGGGGATTCTCAATCCTCTCTTAAAACGGAATGTCGTCAACATCTGGTTCTGGGTTTGGAGCTGCGGGAGGATAAGAAGTACGTTCCGGTTTTGAGGTTTGGGGAACAGGTTGGGAGTAATTATTTTGGGAAGCGACACCAAAATTACTGGTTGCTGGAGTTGCTGTTGGAAGTGGTGGTTCGTAACTAGAAACTGCTTTTTGAGGGGTAGGAACTGGTGCTGAGGATGGTGCTGCGGTTACAGAAGACTCACCTATGTTTAGATTTGCAACTAAAGGATAAATTTTTTGTACTGTCAATTCAGCACGTTTTTCTTTAAAACCTTCTGGACGTTCAATGGTATGCATACCTAAACGTCCTTCTAAAAGGATGCGATCGCCAACGTGGTAACTCTGCTGAATTTCTTTAGCCATATTCCCCCAGCCTACCACTTTTAAATTTGCTGCTGGTTCACCTTCTCGCAACCCAGAAAATTGCACCAGCATTTCTGTTATTTCCAATCCATCTGGTGTAAAACGCAGTTCTGGTTCTTTAACAATTTCTGCCATCAAAATACAGCTGTTCATCGAAGTTCTCCTTGAAAATAAGTGTTGGTTATTGAGGAAAGGGGAAAGAGAGATTGGCAAAAGAATATTAAATTATGTTTGTGTTTCCTAGCATACGAGTCTCTGAATTAAAAATATTGTTAATGATAATTTAATGTGTAATAAATAATTACTAAACTGTTTACTGACTACACTTGACTAGGAGCAGTATATAATTCTATACTATTTTAGTACTAACGTACCACATCTGTCTGCTCGCAAAAGCTATTTTTTTAACTTTTCGTAGCTGCTACAAACGTGTATCATGAGCGCTGAAGCCTAAGTGTATTTTGTCATTTGTTGAGAGTTATTAACGAATGACAAATGACCATTGACCATTGATCATTGCTGAAAAACTCGTGACGCAAGTAAGTTTAGAAAACGTTTATAAAAGTTTTCCTCCTCGTCGAGGAGAAAGTGTTACTTCTCAAACCCAACTGGTATTGAATTCTGGGGAGAAAAAGGAAGCAACTGTATCGAAAGCTGAAGATAGTGTGAATGTTTTGCGACGAATTAACCTCACGGTGACAGATGGTGAATTTATGGTGCTGGTGGGGCCTTCTGGTTGTGGTAAAAGCACTTTACTGCGGTTAATTGCTGGTTTGGAAGTAATGACTGGAGGCAATATTTGGGTAGGCGATCGCTTAGTTAACGACCTCCCCCCCAAAGAACGAGATATTGCCATGGTATTTCAAAACTATGCTCTCTATCCCCATATGTCAGTGTATGACAATATTGCTTTTGGATTGCGACGCCGACAATTGGCAAATGGAAACAATCACCAACTCTCGATTCCCAAATTTGGTGAAAATTTACTTGTAGGTATGACAAGAAATTTACCCAAGGGACTACGTTATATTTCTGAGAAAGAACAGACAGTAAATACACAAGTAAAATATGTTGCCCAGTTATTACAAATTGAAGGGCTGTTAAATCGTTTACCCAAACAATTATCTGGTGGACAAAGACAACGGGTAGCGTTAGGAAGGGCGATCGCACGTAATCCGCAAGTTTTTCTCATGGATGAACCGCTTTCTAACCTAGATGCGAAACTGCGCGCCGAAACCCGCGCCCAAATTGTCAAACTGCAACGCCAGTTAGGGACAACAACAATTTACGTTACCCACGATCAAACAGAAGCCATGACAATGGGCGATCGCATTACAATTTTGAATCAAGGTCAAATTCAACAAGTTGCCCAGCCTTTAGATCTGTATAATAGTCCCGCGAATCTGTTTGTAGCTGAATTCATTGGCTCACCACCAATGAATTTTATCCCCATCCAATTTCATGCCCCATTGCTAATTAGCAACGGTGATTTTCGCCTCACCTTACCAGAATTTTGGGGCCATCCCCTACAAAAATACGATGGACGCACTTTGATTTTAGGCATCCGTCCAGAACATTTTGTTTTGAGTGTCCCAGCTACCAAAAATTTCCCAGTACAAGTAGAGTTAGTAGAAAACCTCGGCAACGATAGTTATTTATCTACAAAACTCGTTGGTTCTAGTTTCCAACAATCTGTGACTTCCTCAGACAATTCTTTGCAAGTGCGAGTCCCGCCTGAAAGGATTGTACATGTTGGCGAACAACTATGGTTATCGCTAACACCAGAAAAACTACACTTTTTTGACCCAGAAACGGAATTGGCGATATTTCCTTAAATCCGCCTAACGGAGTCATTGAATTTTGGATTTAGCAATATCAGTCGGAATCCTGGTTTTTCAAAGCCAGGAGAGTTCAATGACCACAACCAACAACCAACAACCAACAACCAACAACCAACAACCAACAACCAACAACCAACAACCAACAACCAACAACCAACAACCAACAACCAACAACCAATTCCCAGTATCATAAATATTAGAGTAGTTTTGTAAAATAGGTTCAGAAGTACAACTATGGAGATTTTGACACTAGGATGGGTTTCACTGCTGGTTGTTTTCACCTGGTCAATTGCAATGGTAGTTTGGGGTCGTAACGGATTGTAGAGGTATCGTGGAAAGTCCAGTCCTAAGTATTTTAGCTTTGGTTGCTCTGGTGCTATTAGTAGTAGTTACTGGAGGAGTTGGTTATCTAACGCTAGCTGATTGGCGCGATCGCCGTCTTCAAGAACAAGAAAAACGCGAAGTTCGACGCAGCAATCCTAAGCGACGATGAGAATCTACAACTAGAGACGCTTCAACAGTTATCAGTTATCAGGGGAGCATCCCAAATGTTTGAAATGCCTACAATGAGTCCCCCTTTGCGGACTCATTGTAGGCTGCATAGACAGGCTATGTTAGGCTATGTTTGTATAGCCGCGACTTCTAGTCGCCAGGTAACTTTGAAAAATTGGGATGCTCTCGTTATCAGTTATCAGGTTTGTCTGTGTTGACTAATAACTTATGACTGATGAAAATGGAGCGCCTCTACAAGTGATATTTTCGGTAGTAGATTTCGCTTTATAACTAAAAATAATTGCTGAAAATTATTGCTTTTGGTAATAATCCCAAACTAATGCAATCAGTACTGCTAAACCAGTAATTGCCAAAGCATGGAGAGGGTTTTGTCCTTGACTAACTGCAAAGGATGTAACTACACCAGCACCCAAGGCAGCAGTAACAGCAGCAGTAACCAAGTCAGATTTGGAATTGCGATTATACATATTTATCTGTTGAGGATGAATTAATTCAATTCAGGCTGTTATATCTCACCTCAAATTAACATCCGGTTTTTGGGATTTTGACCTTTTAATAAATATCGCAATTAAGCTTTACTTTTGCTTACAAAGTAAATAAAACTTAAGGCGAAATGTAATTATATTTATTTTTAATCTTGCAAAAAGCTGTTAATAGTTATAAGTTTGTAGTAAGCACTTTAGTGCTTGAATATTTGAGGACTAAACTCCTCACTAAAAACACATTTACCCATCATAATTAATGTGATTAACCAGTAAGCTTTTAGCTATTAGCCTCAGAATTGATATCTGAGGCAATGTGCCAACTCTCTATTGTTGTTCTGTGTCGTCTGTTGTTTGATTATCATCTTGCTCCTCAATTTTCGCGACATTACCCGATTTTACCCAACCTTCTTGATCACCATTTTCCAAACGAATTTTTTGCCAATCATTATCGCTGCTTTCTTCTAAAACTATAACTTTTTGATTAAAAGCAACTCCTCCAATACGTTCAGCGTCGGGAGTTGGTTCTTTTCGCAAACGTAAGCCTTGTTTCCAGGTTATACGAGCTTTATATGCTCCTGGTGGTAGTGATTCTTCAGATGTAGGTGTTGCTTGGGGAGTTTTCTGAGTATCATCGGGAGTCGATGAAGATTCTTCTAAAGAGACTTGATTGGTTTTTGATGTTTGAGATTTTGCTGCTTGTGTCTTTATCAGAGGTTGATCATTGGCATAAGTTGGTTTAGGGGGCGGTGCAGAAACCCTATTCATAAAATACAGCGCCATAGCAAACCCGCCACCAATTAAAATGGCGATCGCCAATGTAAACCCGAATATATACTTGAATATTTGAATCACCATAAATTAGAACTTCGGCATAAATGTATTTTTCGTGTTGGTTGTTAGTGGATAGGAGATTGGGAATCGTGTTTAACTATCGTCTACTAACAACCAACAATCAACAATCAACAACCAACAACCAACAATCAACAACCAACAACCAACAATCAACAACCAACAATCAACAATCAACAACCAACAACCAACAACCAACAACCAACAATCAACAACCAACAACCAACAACCAACAATCAACAACCAACAACCAACAACCAACAAGCAACAATCAACAACCAACAACCAACATAACTCGCTATTTTAACTGGCGTTGAATGCGATCGCTCAAAGGACTGTGTTTAGATGCTAGACGCGCTCTCCCAGCTGCGGCCCATTCTTGTAGTTGTTGAATTTGTTCAGTGGCGGTGCGAGCTAAGGGTATGATTTGGCTGGCGGCTTCTAAAATGTCATCGGTAGTAAAGTCGCGGTTTTGACTAAAACTGATGTGCATAGCTTCAATTAAAGTTTGTTCAATTTCTGCACCGGAAAAATCGGGTGTTTCATACGCTAACCTGTCGATATCATAACTTTTAATGTTATGGGGGCGTAGTCTTGATAAATGCACATTGAAAATAGCTTTTCTTTCTTCTTGGGTAGGTAAACCAACAAAGAAAATTTCATCAAATCGCCCTTTTCGTAGCATTTCTGGCGGTAAGGCTTGGATATCGTTAGCGGTAGAAACTACAAATACGGGTGAGGTTTTCTCGGCTAACCAGGTAATAAATGTACCAAAAACACGGCTAGTTGTTCCTGCATCACCTTTACTACCCAGTCCCGAAAAGGCTTTATCGATCTCGTCTATCCACAATACACAAGGAGCGAGGGCTTCGGCTACTTGGATCATTTGGCGTGTGCGCGATTCTGATTCACCCACTAAACCTGCAAATAATCGTCCCACATCCAAGCGCAGTAGCGGTAAGTGCCAATGATGAGCGATCGCTTTGGCTGTTAATGATTTACCAGTTCCCTGGATACCTACCAACAGTAAACCACGGGGGTGCGGTAATCCGTACTGTCTCGCTCGTTCTGTAAACGCACCTCCCCGACGGAGTAACCAATCTTTGAGATTATCCAATCCGCCAATGTCAGAAATTTGCTCGGTTGCGGGGATAAAATCGAGAATCTGGGTTTGGCGGATAGTTTGGCGTTTCTCTTCTAAAACTAGATCCACATCTTCTGGTTGTAATTCACCGTGAGTGGCGATCGCTCTTGCTAATACCCGGCGTATCCTTTCCATTGATAGCCCTTGACAAGAGCGCACCAAATCATCTAAAAATTTGCTGGACGGAGAATGACCAGTAGCAATTAACAACCGTTCTACTTCTGAGCGAATTTCGGCGGCGCTAGGTAAGGGAAACTCTACAACTGTCAATACTTCCGTTAAATCATCTGGAATCGCAATTCTCGGCGACAACAGGATAATATTTTTTGGCTGTGACTTGAGGAGTCGAGCTAAATTACGGAGTTTGCGAGAAATAGCCACATCGTCTAGAAAGCGATGATAGTCCCGCAGAATAAATACTCCTGGTGCTGTAGCAGGAATTTTTTCGACAAATTCTAAAGCTTGCAAGGGGTTACGTCGCCCAAAGCCTTGATCATTGGGGTTTCCCTGATAACCATCGACAAAATCCCAAGTGTAAACCGGACGATTACCCTGATTTGCTGCTTCTTCCCGAATTGCGCCTTCTAAACGTTCTTCCTCGTAGGTGGGAACATAGATGAGCGGATAGCGGGCGCGGAGCAGTAGTTTGAACTCTTCACGGAAGCTCATAATATTTGGATGTTATTAGCGAGTTGTTATTTTATGTAGTTCTTAGTTCTTACGCACTGTACAAAATAACTATCTTGTGTATCAACATAAATACCTTGTTTCATTTAAACCCACCAGAGACTAGCACCTGCTAGTCTCTACATGTCCAAAATGATGATGGAAAATCCTTAACCGAGCAATATTGGATCAGATATCTGTTCCACTTCAAGTAACAAAGCCTCCAAAAAACTATTCCCAGCCAGATACTGGGAACGAAGAAATAACCAATCACCAATGACCAATCACCAATAATTAAGATGGAAGTTGCTTTTTCAAAGCTTCCAAAGAAGCCCAACGACGATCTACAGCGTGGGTAGAGTCTTGATCATGATTTGGTTGAATACCTGGACAATTTTGATCACAGAGTTGGCGCTGAGGAATTGCTAGGCATACTTGCTCATACAACCATTCACCAGGGTCAAAATATCCGTGGGGTGATAAAGTTTCTACTAAATCTTCCACAGCTATTTCCCGTTCTAGGGGTAAAGATACTTCTTGCTCTGCGGCTTCGTCTAACCAGATGATTTCCGAGGTCTCAACTACTAAGCGGTGATTGTAGTTTTGCAAGCACCGATTGCAGGTACAAGTAATAATTGTTTCTATTTTACCAGAAATTTCTAAGTATTTACCCTGATGTTGCACACAAATACGCCCGCGAACGGGTGTCAAGGTATCCAAACCAGATAGAAACTCTTTAACCTGGATCTCCTCTGTCCGCTCCGGCGCATTGGTTAGCTGCGGAATATAGATTGCGTCCATAGGATTTGTGAGACATCCTCACCAAAAATGAGCTTTTCTATCAGCAAAATAGCTGATAATACTTCTTTAGTCTAACTTTTTTGGGTTGTTAGTTGTTAGTTGTTAGTTGTTCACCAACAATCAACAATCAACAATTCGATTATTCTGAGAATGCCAAACGTACAACCAAATTACGATGTGGCTCTTTACCCCGGCTGAAGGTTTCTAGATCCCTAAACTCTTTTAAAAAGGTGTGGATTTGGCGACGTTCAGCCGAACTGAGGGATTTGATTTCCACTTCTTTTGCTGTCACCCGGACTTGTTCAGCAGCAGCTTCAGCGATCGCTCGAATTTCTGCTTGTCTGTTGATCCGATAACCGTTTAATTCCACGGTATATGAGGCTTGTTCCTCATGGTTTTGATTTAAGTTGAGAGTAGAATTTACTAGATACTGAATCGCATCTAGCACTACACCATCAGGCCCAATCAAAACCTGCATTTGTTCTGGTGTCATATTGATATGATCAATAGTCAACCAGTAATTATCTGGTTCTTGAGACTCGCCCTCAATGATCTTAGCTACTTCTAAATCGCCTTTAATTTCAGTATTTATCCCAGTAAATTGCAGCAGTGTTTTTAACCACTGCTGCCCTCTTTCCATCCGAGAGTCAGTCATCATCAACCTGTAGCCTTTTTCTTAGAACTCTTGGGTTCAACTTTCTTAGAATTTTTTGGCTCATTAGAACTCTTTGGTTCAACTTTCTTAGAACTTTTTGGCTCAAACGGCAATGTTTTTTGTTCTGCTTCCGTCTGCTTTTCTTGGGTATCTACAATTTTTTGTAGTTCCTCTGGCAAAGGTTCACGAGAAAGGATGTAAGTTTGTAGAGTTTGGAAAATATTACCAATAACCATATACATCAACACCCCAGCCGGCAAGGGGAAGAACAAAAACATTCCCGAAAAGATTACGGGAGTGATTTTGTTGACTGTATCCTGTTGTGGATTACCACCACTAGAATTTTGCCCCGAAAGGATTTGGCTCACGTAAAGAGTAATACCAAACAATACCACCATCGCCACAATATCCCAATGAATCGTGCCATCAGGATCACTAGCTCCGACTCTACCCAAAGCTTCAATAAACAAAAATCCTTTGTCTGCTGCTAGTCCTGGAATTGTTCCAGTTATGGTGACATCTCCTGGTTGGAGGGCTTCGATATTACCTTGCTCATCAATTGTGATTCTTTCTTCCCCTTTTGTGATTTTCCATTGAGGAACTAAGGTGGTATCTGGGTGTTCTGTCAATAATTCCTGAAATGGCTTACCTTCAGGAGTCTGATATTGAATCTTGGTATGTTCTCCTACAGCTAATTTGCTACCTCCAGGGAGAATAGCACTTACCTTAAGGTGTTCCCTATCAGCAACATAGATGTTTTGGGGAGGAGTGACAAAGGCTTGAGGTTGAATTCTTTCAATTTGTTCAGCAGGAAGGATTTGCAAGTTAACAGTGTAGTTAACACCGGCAAAAGGCGATCCCCGTAAGGTCGCAAATAGCGCTAATAACACCGGCATTTGCAACAGTAATGGTAAACATCCAGCTAAAGGATTACCAAATTCCTTCTGGACGTTCATCATTTCTTCTTGCTGCTTTTGCGGATCATCTTTAAAGCGTTCTTTAATTTCTTGCATCCGCTTTTGCATCAAAGGTTGAACAACTCGCATCCGTCGCATGTTGCGAATTGAACCAGCACTTAGAGGATATAGTGCAAAACGAATAATTAACGTCAAAGCAACGATCGCCAATCCATAGCTCGGCACAATACTATAGAACAAGTCTATGATTGGCAACATTACGTTGTTTGAAAAAAAACCGATACCAAAATCCATTATTCTGAATTCAACCTGAGGTAATGTAAATTAACTACCGATTTTATATTGCTTGTTTGTTGTTTGTTGTTTGTTGGTTGTTGGTTGTTGGTTGTTGTACCCTACCCTGCGGGTTCTGCTTCGCAGTACAGGAAGCCACTTGCGCGTCTATGGAAGAATTATTGACAATCACTAACCATCAACAATTAACCACCAACTACCAAATCAAAATTTGAAAATCGGCTGACTGAATATAATTTATCGAAAATCAGGATCTGTCTGCGACTGTAACTCAACTACGGATAGCCGCACATTGTTCGGGATTGGGGATTCTCCTTACGGATACGCACTCGCGTTCGGGGATTGGGAGAAATTTCTCCCTTGTCTGCCTTGTCTGCCTTGTCTATCTTCCCAATTTTTAATTTTTAATTGATATATCCCCCATTCCATTATTTTTTTGCAGTAGCATTAAAATTGGGATTTTTGGCGGTGACTCGTTCAGTGATGTAATCATATATCTCCCGGAACCTAGGAATAGCCCGTAGTTCTAGGCGAGTACCATCTCTGAGAGTTAATACCATATCTCCCCATATACCAATACCACGGGGAACTTTGACGATTTTGACAACTTCTGAGTAAATAACATCGCTGCGATCGCGTCCCATCCAACCACCAGTTACAGAAACTCGGCGATCGGTGATCCTATAACGCAGCCACAATGCTCTCACAATTGCTCCTACCGTCAACGGCAAACCTACAATCGTCAAGCCAATAAGTATGTTTATTATTAAATCCCCAATATGGGGACCACCTTCAAAATAAACTTCTTCACGAATGCCCATTTAATACCTCAGCTTGTGCCAACAACTGCTCTAATTCTTGCAGAAATTGTTGGGTTACGCACTTAGATTCTGCGGCCGTTGGTTTGACAATTATAACTAACCGCCATCCTGGTGACAATTGAGGCAACAATTTCTGCAAAGCTGCTGATATTTGCCGTTTGAGGCGGTTACGAATTACTGCCCGTTTACTGACTTTGGTGCTAATCGAGATACCAATTTTGATTGGAAAAAGCACCGAGTTTGTTGGTTTTACATTAGTTTGGGCAGTATCAAGAGAAGGTTTTTTCATAGATGATGGCCGTAAGGCTCTCAAGGTCAAATAAGAACTATGACGGCGAGTACCTTCTTGGAAAACTGCCTGAAAATCTTTTCGGGATTTAAGCCGATTTGCTTTGGGCAAAGCCACAACTGCTGTCTAAGTACAAAACTGCATAAATTCATAGCGAAATTTTGGCATCAAGACTCAGCGCCCCTCTGCGTTTACCTTTGCGTGACTCTGCGTTTCAAATCGCCACGAATTAACGCAAAGCTAAACTAAGTTTCCTTACCTTATACACTTAGGCGATAACGCCCTCTTTTTCTTCTGGCTTGAATTACGTTTCGACCATCTGGTGTTCGCATTCTGGCACGAAAACCAGATGTTCTCTTCCTCTTTCGGTTTGTTCCTTCTAAAGTTCTCCGCATACCTTTATCCTCTTCGGCAAAATTTTATAAAAAGCCACAATCCGCAATTGTATCACTTTTGTGTCAATAAAATAAGTCCATTGACCATTGACCCTTCACTAACTAATACTAAGAATCCAGGTTCCCAAATAACGGGCCAATGGGACATCACCAGGAGTTTGAATCGAGCAGTTCCAA
Source organism: Nostochopsis sp. (assembly GCA_051172755.1). Lineage (GTDB taxonomy): Bacteria > Cyanobacteriota > Cyanobacteriia > Cyanobacteriales > Nostocaceae > Pelatocladus. The sequence goes on from JBMNDX010000006.1 coordinate 76,276, forward strand.
TAGAAAATGCCTCCAAAAGCTGGATTTTTGACATTTGATAATACTAATTCAACATTGCTACCTGCTGGTATGGCTTCTTGAGGGTAAATTTGAATCACGCGATTTTCCCTATCCCATTGCACATCAGATAGTGGGACTTTTTTGTCTTTCACCCGGATCTCAATCTTCTTAGGATCTATAGTTCCTTTGTAGTAATTTGGATAGTTAACAACAAATTGGGAAGCAGCGAATTTCATCTTTTTAGCGGGGATTTTTAAACGATACCTGTCCCAAGCATTGGTTTCTCCACCAAAATCCAATCGGAAAGGCAATTGATTTTCACTTTTTACACCGCTAAACAGTGTAAAACCTGGCAAACTCTGCGCCCAAGTCATTGCTGGTAAACCTGTCAGTAACAAGCCAGTCACCGCTAAGGCAGAAAATAAACGTCGCATAGTCAAACTCCTGTGGCAGAAATAAAGGTGATGTTTCAGTGAACTGGGAGTAAAGGTTCGCAACTAAATTTTACTACTGACCTTTATGGTATTCTAGACGTCAAACTCTCAACCAAAGTGCCATCCTGTCTAGATTTAGTAGAATCCCTACCTCAGAAATAGTATTTTAATTTACAAAAAACTTTACTGAAAGTCTAGCGATATTCTGAGATATAGAAAGTTTTAATCATCACTCGTTTGCTGATAGTTTTACCAGAGATCAAAAAGTCACTGAAATCAACTTGTATTTCTAAATATGTACAAGTTTATCTAAAATTAAGATTTTTGTTATAAAAATTATGCGATTTAATAGAGCGATCGCCAGCTAACTTAAGTTAGATTGGTGGCAGTAAGCATTACTCACAGCAGAAAAAGTTTCTAATGATGTGAGGAATTATTTGGTGAGAAATGAATCGATATTGCACTATGTAAACAAGACACAACAATATTTTGCAATCCCTAAAAGAATTTGAAGAGATAGATGTAAATGTTGGGGATCAGCATAGGATGTGCAATAAATAACCTATAAATGCAAGTACATGTAATTGCAACATCCAGAGAACGGCACAGTTAGGCTTTGTCTAGATAGCCAGAGTGGGAAAGCGTAAAGGTCACTAAACTCCAGAAAGCCAATAGCTGATAGCCCGACCCCAAAGTTAAGAGTACGTCTAAATACTCATCTCAAAAGTTTCACAACTTGCACCAGAAATAAGTATTTAATCTCAAGGAGATTACATGAGAATAGCAGTTGCTAAAGAAATTGAAGTGTGTGAACGTCGTGTGGGATTAGTTCCCGACATCGTAGCGCGCTTAGTTAAACAAGGTTTAGAGGTTTGGATAGAAGCTGGTGCGGGTGAACGAGCATTCTTTAATGATGCTGCTTACGAAGCTGCTGGAGCCACAATAATTGCTGATACTGACAAATTGTGGTCAGAGGCGGACATTCTCCTCAAAGTCAGCCCGCCACAAGAGCGAGAAGACGGGCGCTCAGAAATCGACTTACTCAAAGAAGGGGCTGTACTGATTAGCTTTCTCAATCCCTTAGGAAATCCAGTTGTAGCCCAGAAACTGGCAGATCGCAAAGTCACAGCCTTGAGTATAGAGATGATTCCCCGTACCACTAGGGCGCAAAGTATGGATGCTTTATCATCACAAGCATCAATCGCAGGTTACAAAGCCGTACTCATCGCCGCCGCAGCATTACCAAAATATTTCCCCATGCTGACAACAGCTGCTGGCACGATCGCCCCCGCCAAAATATTTATCATGGGTGCTGGTGTCGCTGGCTTGCAAGCGATCGCCACCGCCAGACGCCTGGGATCAGTGGTAGAAGCTTTTGATATTCGTCCCGCCGTCAAAGAAGAAGTCCAAAGTCTGGGAGCAAAATTTGTAGAAGTCAAATTAGACGAAGAAACAACAGCTGCTGGTGGTTACGCCAAAGAAATTTCCGAAGCCAGCAAAAAGCGCACCCAAGAACTTGTTACCGAACACATCAAAAACGCTGATGTAGTAATTACCACAGCTCAAGTTCCTGGGAAAAAAGCGCCTCTTCTGGTTACAGAAGACATGGTTAAGCAGATGAAACCAGGTTCAGTAATTGTAGACATCGCCGCCGAACAAGGTGGTAACTGCGCTTGCACTGATCCTGGTAGAGACATTGTTGCCCACGGCGTCACCGTCATCGGTCCAATTAATTTACCATCTTCGCTGCCAGTCCACGCTAGTCAGTTGTACGCAAAGAACTTGACATCTTTGATGCAACTACTCATCAAAGACAAAGCTGTAGAAATCAACTTTGCTGACGACATTGTTGATGCAGCTTGCATTACCCACGCTGGTGAAATTCGCTCTGCACGTGTTAAAGAAGCGTTGCAAGCCATAAGCTCGGCAGTGAGTTAGGGATCGGGGATCGGGGACAGGGGACATGGGGGACATGGGGGACATGGGGGACAAGGGAGAATTATTTAATAAGTCTCTTCCCCAATCCCCAATCCCCAATCCCCGTACTCTCTCTGCCTTGAAGCCGCTTGCGCGTCTGCGCCTAAGCGTCTCCGTTAGGAGAATCCCCAATCCCCGATCCCCGATCCTCGATCTCCAATTCTCAATCCCCAATCCCCAATCCCAAGGATTTCTCAACATGACAGAAGCATTAATTGCGGCTTTGTTTGTATTTGTTTTGGCATCGTTTACCGGATTTGAAGTCATCAACAAAGTACCGCCTACTTTGCATACGCCCTTAATGTCAGGCTCAAACGCGATTTCTGGCATTGCTGTATTAGGGGCAATTGTCGCTTCCGGTGCCAGAGAGTGGAATGTATCAGTCATTCTCGGTTTGATTGCTGTTGTACTAGCAACTATCAACGTGGTGGGTGGTTTCCTCGTCACAGATCGGATGTTGCAAATGTTTAAGAAGAAGGCAAATGGGTAATAGGTAATGGGAAAGAAAATCACCAATTACCAATTACCAATTACCAATTACCAATTACCACACTTAACTTTATGACTGATTTTCTGCCAACTGGGATTCAACTGACGTATTTAGTTGCTGCTTGTTTCTTTATTTTGGGTTTGAAGCAATTGGGTTCACCTGCGACAGCACGCAAAGGTAATGTTGTCGCGGCTGTGGGAATGCTATTGGCAATTGTGGCAACATTGCTAGATCAGCATGTGTTGAACTACGAAATGATTTTGGTGGGATTGGCAATTGGATCGGTACTCGGTGCGATCGCAGCCTATAAAGTCCAAATGACAGACATGCCACAAATGGTGGGTTTGCTCAACGGTTTAGGCGGTTCAGCTTCTGCTCTTGTGGCAGTTGCTGAATTTTGGCGCTTGCTACAACATGCCCAGACAGTACCCCTGGATGCCAACATTTCCATGTTATTGGATGTGTTAATTGGTGGCGTCACTTTCACGGGTAGTATGATTGCCTTTGCCAAACTGCAAGGGATTATGAGTGGTTCGCCAATTACATTTCCCTTGCAGCAACCATTCAACGCCTTGTTGTTGGGTTCCTATGTAGTGGGTAGTGGTTTTTTACTCATGCAACCACACAACCTAACTGCATTTTTGGGAATTGTTGTAGTTTCTCTAGTCTTGGGTGTGATGTTCGTCATTCCCATCGGTGGCGGTGATATGCCGGTCGTAATTTCGCTGTTGAACTCATTTTCTGGTTTAGCTGCGGCTGCTGCTGGTTTTGTGGTGATGAACAACATGCTGATCATCGCTGGTGCATTGGTGGGAGCATCTGGGATCATCCTCACCGAAATTATGTGTAAAGCGATGAATCGCTCTTTGATCAGTGTTTTGTTTGATGCTTTTGGTAGCAGTGGAGGTGCAAGCGTCGGTGTGACTGCTGGTGCTAAAACCGATCAAAGCGTCCGTAGTATTGATCCAGAAGAAGGCGCGATGATGCTGGGTTATGCCCGTTCTGTAGTAATTGTTCCCGGTTATGGGATGGCGGTAGCGCAAGCACAGCATAGCGTACGCGAATTGGCAGATCAACTCGAACGTATGGGTGTTGATGTTAAGTATGCCATTCACCCTGTAGCTGGCAGAATGCCCGGACACATGAACGTCTTGCTAGCAGAAGCAAATGTTCCTTATGAGCAACTGCACGATATGGAAGATATCAATCCTCAGTTTGAGCAAACAGATGTAGCACTGGTAATTGGGGCAAATGACGTAGTAAATCCAGCCGCACGCAGCGATACCAACAGCCCAATTTACGGAATGCCGATTTTGGAAGTAGATCGAGCGAAGCAAACAATTGTGATTAAGCGGGGGATGAGTGCAGGTTTTGCTGGGGTAGATAATGAGTTGTTCTACAAAAATAAAACCACAATGCTTTTTGGTAGTGCCAAAGATATGGTGGCAAAGTTGGTTTCTGAGGTGAAGCAATTATAGGGTTCAGTTCACGTTATTGATCTGATTTTCCGATATGTAGAGACGTTGCATTGCAACGTCTCTACTATTTTTTGGTTCTGATGATAAAACAAGGCTTTGAAACAGATTCAAGGTCAGCATCTTAATTTTTATCTCACCACGACATAAAAGAGCGCTAATTGAGATTGCTCCAAAATAGAAGCTACTTATCTTGACGATGCTGAATAGCAATCAATCGTAACAACCGTGAACTTGTAAAATTTTTGTTAAATAGGCGAACATCTATATTAATTCATATAGCAATCTTAAATAATTTGTGAACAACAAGATCCCCGACTTCGCAGAAGTTGTTGGGTATCTGGGGGATCTGGCCTCTCTACTTTCACAATTCATTTAGGATTGCTATAGTGTCTCCCTTTAAGTTAGCAAGGTACTTAGAATGACGGCAACTACTTCCAAGGTAACTTCAGCGCTTCCCCATTTTTGCGAAGGGATTCAATATTTTGGTGAAGCGTTACCGGAGTTTGAAACTTATGGTGCAAATCCAGTCATAGAGTCAGCAAAAGAAGCGATCGCCAACCCAGAAGAACCAGCAGCAGTATACCAAACCTTGCTAGCTGCGGATGCTTTGCGTTATCTGACACTGCAAATTACCGGAAGTAAAGCCTCTGGACACCCTGGTGGTTTCGCCTCTCAAGCGGAAGCTTATGCAGCTTTGGTCATGCTCGGTTACAAAAATATTATTACGGAAGTGGGACACCACGCCCCCGGATTTTATAGTGCCATGTTCTTGGATCGCTCTTTAGAAGACATGGGCATTTATACAGTCCAACAATTGCGCGATCGCTTCCGAGAAAAGCATGGATTGTTAGGACACTTGTCTGGTTATATTCCCGGAATTCTTGCACCAGCAGGCCCTTTGGGACAAGGGCAACATTTTGCCATGGCTGCTGCATTATTAAATAAAGACAAGCTGTTTCCCTTCACCATTGGCGATGGAGGACTAGGTGAACCCTATATTATGAGTTCTATGGCTCATTTTCACACCGCTTATCCTGGCGTAACTAACTTTTTGCCAGTGCTGGTGTGGAACGGTTATAGCCAAGAACACCATAGTATGGTATCCCTTAAAACCAACGAACAAATGATGGCATACTGGCATGGTAATGGCTTTGAAGAAGTCGTGCTAGTAGACGCCAAGGATTTTGATGACAAAGAGCAACCGGTAAATTACGTAGATAGTACTGCCTTTTCTTTTGCCCAACGTTTAGCTTTTACCAAAGCAGTACTCATAGGTATAGATGAAGCAGCGCGATCGGCTTTGAGTGGCAAGCTAACTGTATTTATTATTAAACAACTCAAAGGTGCAGGCGTCCATGCGCGAGGTGCAAAGTCTCATAACCTGTATCCAAAAGACACGCTGGATGCACCCCATATTGTGAACGCACTCAAAGAACGCGCCTTATCTGTTCAAGCTTGGCAAGTCGTACGCACAAACTGCGAACGCGCAGGTGGAGGGCCAGCAGGGAAAACAGTCGTTACCGAATTTGAATATCCTTTGCCAGACTTAGGTGAATTGCCTTTAGAAGAGTATGGTGTGGGTAGCGATCCAAAAGTTTCTACAACAGCCATGGGACGTTTAGTGGCAAAAGTTGGACAAATGGATGAAAACTTTTTGGTTACTAACGCTGATGGAAACGAAGCATCAGGTATTGCTAACATCAACCAAGCCTTAAAAATTATTCACCCGACAACAGACGACTTATACAACCAAGCACCAGGTGGACAAGTTTACGAACCTCTGAGTGAAGATGCTTGTGCTGGGTTAGCTGTTGGTTTGTCGTTGATGGGTGCTAGAAGTTTGTGGTGTTCCTACGAATCTTTTGCGATTAACGGTTTACCAATTTGGCAAACTGTCACCCAAGCAATGGCAGAATTGCGACGTCCGACTCCTTCGACAATTACATTATTCACCGCCGGCGCCTTAGAACAAGGACGCAATGGTTGGACTCACCAACGTCCAGAAATTGAAGCTTACTTTGCGGCGATGATGCGGAATGGTAATGTTTTTCCCTTGTTTCCTCCCGATGCTAACAGTATTCAAGTTTGTTATGACTGGGCTTTGAGAACCAAAAATAAGGGAATTGTCATCACTGCGAGTAAATCACCATTACCAATTCGCACTACTTTTAATATGACTCGTCATGGGTTACAGGATGGTGCGGTGGTGTTGCAAGATGTTGCTGGAGATCAGCAAGTAGTATTTGCTGTGATTGGCGATATGACATTAATTCCTGTGTTTGAAGCAGCAGCTTTCTTAGAAACAGAAGGTATCGGTGTGAAGATAGTTTCTGTGATGAACCCCCGCCGTTTATATCGTCCCCATGACACAGGTTGGGATACCTGCACCGAACCAGAAGGTGGTTTTATTGATGATGATAAATTCGCTGAAATATTTGCAGGTGATGCACTAATTGGTGTTACCGGAGGAGCGGCGGCGATGCTAGAACCTGTGATGCTGCGGAGTAACTGCAAGCGCGATACCTTTGCATGGAGACGTGGAGAAACCACAGCAAGTGCAGGTGAATTGATGGCGTTTAATGGTTTGACGGCGGAGGCGTTGACGAAAAGAGCAATTGAATTAGTGCATTGAGAATAGGGGATCAGGGAGCGGGGATCACAGACAAGAGGGACGACAAAGGGTAATACGGTTGAGTTAAGTAGAGACGCGAAATTTCGCGTCTACAGACCAAATTTTTATATTGAACCGTATTGGGACAAAGGGGACAAAGGAGAAATTTCTCCCAATCCCCAATCCCCATTTTCCCTAAACCAACACTTTGGCTAAAATCGGCGGTACTGTCACAGCAATTTCTGGAACGTATACCTGGGAAACGTAGTCGCCAATCATGCGATCGGTGTTAAACAGTGGTGCATTAGTTTTAATCGAAGCCTTCATCATCTGTATCCAACCGTGGGGAATGGCGTTAGCATCCTGGTTGTAGTAGAGGGGAGTGATTTCTTGCTCTAATAATTTATACAATGATTCCGAATCAATGCGGTCTTGTAGTTCCTGATCGCTGGTGTGAGCATCTTCGCCGATTGCCCAACCATTAATGCCTTTACCGTTGGCGTCGGCTTGATAGCCTTCGCACCACCAGCCATCGAGGACGCTACAATTTATACCGCCGTTGAAGCAAACTTTTTGTCCACTTGTACCGGATGCTTCTAGGGGACGACGGGGGTTGTTTAACCAAACATCGACGCCTTGGACGAGTTTTTGGGCGGTGTAGATGTCGTAGTCTTCGATGAAAGCAACGCGGTTGGTGAGGGCTGGGTGTTTGCACCACTCCATCAAGCGTTGAATAATTCGCTTACCTTCTTCATCGGCGGGGTGTGCTTTGCCGGCGAAGATAATTTGTACGGGTCGCTCAACGTTACCAAAAATTCTTAAGGCGCGTTCCATGTCACGCAGCAGCAAATGACCGCGTTTGTATGGTGAGAAACGTCTGGCAAATCCGATGGTGAGTGCTTTGGGATCTAATAAGGTGTTAGTGGCTTGAATGCTTTCGTATTCTTCACCTCGTCCTTCTCTTGCTTTCTTAACTTTATAGCGGGTGTGAGCAACAAGTCTTTCTTTGAGAATTTGATGTCGCCACCAGAGTTCTTCGTTGGGAATATCGTCTACTTTCTCCCACATTTTGGGATCAACTGCATGGGTTTTCCAATCAGTTCCCAAATACTGATTGTACAATTCTGCTATTAGGGGAGCAGTCCAAGTTGGTGCATGAACTCCGTTGGTAATGTAGCCGATGGGGACGTTATCTTCAGATCGATTGGGATACATGACTGTCCACATTTGGCGGGAAACTCGTCCGTGTAACTCGCTAACACCGTTGGAGGTACGACACATCCGCAATGCTAAAACAGTCATACCAAAGGGTTCCCAAGGATCGCCAAGTCGGCGTGCGCCTAATGCTAAGAATTGTTCGCGCGAAAGGCGTAGTTGGGGCCAGTAATGGGCGAAGAACGAGTCTATTAAATCTGGGGAGAAGACATCATGACCGGCGGGAACGGGTGTATGGGTGGTGAAAACACAGCGTTTACGTACATCTGTTTCTACGTCGTAAAAGGATTTGTGAGTACGTTCAATTTCTTGGCGGACAACTTCTAAAGTACAGAAGGCGGCGTGTCCTTCGTTGAGGTGATAGACGGATGGCTGGATTCCCAAAGCTGTTAAAGCACGGACGCCACCAATTCCTAAAACGACTTCTTGGGCGATGCGGGTTTCTTGATTACCGCCGTAAAGGTGTCCAGTTAACCAGCGATCAATGGGATCATTGTCGTCGCGATCGCTATCTAAAAGATAGAGGGTGACTCGCCCAACTCGCACTTGCCAAATTTGTACTTTCACCTGGCGTTGGCGAATTTCTAGTTCGATGGTGAGTGGTTGCCCTTGCTCGTTTTTAATTAGTTCTATGGGCATACGGTGGAAGATATTATCCACATAATAATCTTCCTGCCAGCCACCACGGTTCAAGCGTTGTCGGAAGTAACCTTGACGATACAGCAAGCCAATAGCAACCATTGGTACACCCAAATCGGATGAAGATTTGAGGTGATCGCCTGCAAGAATACCCAAACCGCCAGAGTAGACGGGTAAGGATTCATGAATGCCAAATTCGGCGCAGAAGTAAGCAATGGGATGTTCGCTGGAAACTTGCGGTGCAACTCGGTTTACCCAAGTGTCCTTTTGGGTCATGTATTCGTCGAAGTCTTTGGCGAGGGCAGAAATTTGCTTGAGGTAAAACGGGTCTTCTGCAAGCTGGGTGAGACGTTCGTAGGTTGCTGATTCTAAGATTGCTACTGGGTTATGTCCGCAACGTTCCCATTCTTGGGGATCGATAGTTTGAAATAAAGCGATGCGATCGCTAGTCCACGACCACCAATAGTTGTAAGCCAAATCTGCCAAGCGTTGCAGTGGCGAAGGCAATTTTTCACTCAAGCGAAGTGCTGCGGTCATTGCAATGCTTTTAGTCATAATTATTGTTTGTTTAATTTTGTAAGTTTACTAGTCAATTTCAATCAGTTACCGGGGATCATTTGACAGGCATCTTGATAACTGAATTACTGTTAACTCAATAATTATTGAGGCTGATCTCCATCGCTTTTTTACTAGTCAATAGACTTCTTGTAGAAGTCAGCAAAAGGTTAAAGAGGTAGGGTAAAAGAGATGGAATTTTCCTTAACCCTTAGAGGATGTTTGAAAAGTATTGGGCGAATATAATTCGCTACTACACAAACTAAGTCCGCGCAGGCGGACTAACCGAAAATCAAGCTTTTTGAACCCACGCAGGTGGGTTTTGTATGTGTAGCCGCGACTTCCAGTCGCCAAGGCAAGTAATAAATTAGACTTTTCAAACATCCTCTTAACCCTTCACCCTTTAACCTACCTCTTGTCATACAGTGGGTTATCGACAAAAACCCTTATATGAAGTCTCTGCTTTTTAGTTTTTAACTTAAATTACATCATCCTGCTTTTTACGCCAATTTGCATAGGTTTATACTTCAATTTTATTGACATTGTTTTAAGTTATTTTTGATATTTTTAAGTTTTATTTAATTATTTTCTGTATTAGTATTATCTTTAAGTTGCGTTGCTTGCAAGTGGAATGTAGCATAATAGTATAACTTTGGTTATACTAGCGCCATGAAAACCGCCATTTCAATCCCTGATCCTCTGTTTAAAGCTGGTGAACAATTTGCAAAACGGTTAGGACTATCTCGCAGTGAGCTTTATGCTGTTGCACTCCAAGAATATTTGCGATCGCATCAGGAAGATCATGTTACAGATAAGTTGAATGCTGTATATGATGATGAAGATAGTAGTCTTGATCCGTTCTTTGTGGAATTGCAAGCCCAGACGCTATCTGAGGAAGCTTGCTGATGCAGCGAGGTGAAATTTGGTGGGCAGATTTGCCAACACCAGTTGCTTCTGAGCCTGGTTATCGTAGACCTGTTGTGATCGTTCAATCAGATGCCTTCAATCGTAGTCGGATTCGTACCGTGATTGTTGCTGTGTTGACTAGCAATCTTCGATTAGCTGAGGCTCCGGGTAATGTTTTATTAACGAAAGATCAGACAGGTTTAGCACAAGATTCTGTTGTTAATGTTTCGCAAGTCCTCACTGTGGACAAATCGTTTTTAACAGAACAGATTAGCCAAGTAAGCGATCGCATTATGGTCTTAGTTGAAGATGGTCTGCGTTTAGTTCTTGCATTATAATTCGTTATCTACATGCCACAATTCATGTGATCGCCCCGATTTTGCTTGTATTCTCACAGTAACGCATATGCCACACCTGAAGGAAGCTTTTCAAGCCCGGATTGAAGTGAATAAAAGTCAGCAAGGTTCGCAGTTGCGTTTGATGGTTTAACTTTAATGCGAGTTCGCCTTGAAGTGTATACTAACGTTTGACGGTAGTAACGCAAAGCGATAGTATTGTGATTGTTAGTTTTAAATCTGAAGAGACAAAGCTTATCTTTGACGGCTTTACATCTTCTCAATATCCGCCCAATATTCAAAAAACTGCTTTACGAAAACTGCTTATCCTTGAGGCCGCAACGTCAATTAAAGATTTGCGCGTTCCACCTGGTAATCGTTTAGAAAAACTAGCTGGTGACAGGAAAGGGCAGTACAGTATTCGTATTAACGATCAATGGCGAATCTGCTTTGTTTGGACGGATGAGAATAATGCTTCGGACGTTGAAATAGTAGATTACCACTGATGCAGGTCAATAATTATGAATAACACCCGTCTGTCAAATATTCACCCTGGGGAAATCCTACAACTAGAATTTTTAGAGCCACTAGATATCACACCTTATCGATTAAGCAAAGATATAGGTGTAGCTCAGACACGAATTAGTGAAATTTTATCTGGAAAGCGCAGTATTACAGCAGATACAGCTTTGCGTTTATCTCGCTATTTTGGTAACAGCGCTCAGTTTTGGTTGAATTTACAAACGCAATACGATATACGTCAAGCTCTTGAAGAAAATGCAGAACTTTACAATCAAATACCTAAACTTCCGTTGAATGATGTAGCCTGAGTTTGTCAAGCAAAATTTTAAACTGAACTTCTCCTCAAAGATGAAGTACGATGGGATGCCTCATTTGCCAAGTCTCAAGATTCTCTTGCTAAACTAGCATCTGAAGCAATGGCTGAGTATCGCGCAGCTAAAGCCCAAGAGTTAGATCCAGAAACATTGAAAGTTAAAGGCTACTCAAATACAGAAGCAGAGCCAAGCATGACGACAGTTCGATTTCAAATGGATAAAGTTAGCTCTTTTTGTTTGGGGTAAGTTTAGATCAAAGCTTTCGTAGAGGCGCACTCATATACTCTAAAAAATTCGTAACCGTTCAGGGGGGTAGGAAGCCGTAGATTTTGGTGTCTAGGGTAATAGTCATGCTTCGAGGAACTCATAAGAGTCTTTTCTGGTAGATTGTATTCAGCTTGGTTGCAGAAGGTAGTCTACCACCACGTCAGATTTTGTAAAAAACTCAAACAATTTGTCCTGATAGCGTTTCATTTTATTTCCCCGAAACTGCGATCGCCTTCCTCAAATGTCAGTAATTCCCGAATTAATTTAGCAACAGCTTTTTGCAACAACTGACCAGCTATTTGCTGTCCCAACCGTTGTACGCTTGGGTTGGACGCAATTTGCACAACTTGAGGTGCAAGCTGGGTTGGATCAAAGCCACGGGTTTCGCGGAGAATATTCAATATTCGTTTAATATGCTCCAAAGTTTGTTGTTGTTCGTCTGTAGCGGTGGGAGTTTCGTTGATAGTTGTGACACCAACTCTTTCCCGCAGTAGGTAGGTGAAGTTATGCAGAATATTTTTACTCAAAGCATCTGCACTTTTAATTAATTCATCAATCAGGCGATCGCGAATAAATGAACCACGTTCAGAAGTAAGAAAATCAACTCCCTGATTCAACACTAAATTTAAATCATAATCTTGGTTGTTACGGGCATTGCGTAACAAGTTTTCCAAACGGTTCCAGCGAAAACGATTTTCTTTAAATAATAAGTTTTGGAGGGATGTTCTTAATTCTGGAGAAGGATCGGTTAGTAATCGTTTAGCAACGTAGGGATAAGCTTCACTCAAGACCTTAAAGTTGGGATCAATATAAATAGCAATCCCTTCGAGTGTCACCAAAGAACGAATAATTAAAGCGTAATAGGGAGGAACTCGGAAAGGATACTCATACATCAAAGCCGATAGTTCATCGGTGATACTTTTGATGTTTAATTCCGCAACGCTAGCACCTTGAGCATCAGCAAATACTCGCGCGAATGCAGGAATAATAGGTGTTAAATCTGTCTCTGGTGAGAGGAAATCTAGCTTCACGTAGTCGTTGGCTAAACCTTCAAAGTCGCGGTTCACGACGTGGACAATTGCTTCAATTAAGCCATAACGCTGGGGTGGCTGAATTTCGCTCATCATCCCAAAGTCTAGATATGCTAATTTGCCATCACGGGTGGCGAGCAAATTACCAGGATGAGGATCGGCGTGGAAAAATCCGTGTTCCAACAACTGTCTTAATGAACACTGTACCCCTACCTCAATTAAATACCGGGCATCTATATTTTGGGCGTTAATCTCTTCTGTATTGGTTAATTTCGTACCTTCAATCCACTCCATCGTCAACACACGACGATTGGTGTATTCCCAGTAAATTTTCGGTACATAAACGTCTTTTAAATGACCATATAACTGATAAAAACGCTCGGCATTTTCTCCTTCGTGAATGTAATCCATCTCTTCAAAGATGCGATCGCCTAATTCATCGAGGATACCCACCAAGTCGCTGCGGATACGCTTAAATTGTTTCTGCGCCCATCCCGCTAGTCGGCGCAGGATATATAAGTCAATAGTAATGCCTTCGCGCAAGTCGGGACGTTGAACTTTAACGGCGACTTCTTCACCTGTGTTGAGCTTACCTTTATAGACTTGTCCTAAAGAAGCAGCAGCGATCGGTTCTTTTGAAAGTTCGGTGTAAATTTCTTGAGGTGTTGCGCCTAGCTCTTCTTGGATGAATTGGTAGGCTATTTCATTCGCAAAAGCAGGTAATTTGTCTTGTAACTGCGTTAGTTCCTCTAAATACACAGGAGGAACCAAATCTGGTCGAGTAGATAAAGCTTGCCCAATTTTGATGTAAGCAGGCCCCAGTTTTGTCAGCATTTCTCGCAACTGAATTGCCCGACGAGGGTCATTTTTGACGACAACTCCCCGTTTATTATCCCACCATATACCCAAAGCAAATCTGATTGTTGGCGTTAGTACTGTAATAATGCGTCGTAAAACTTGTAGGGGACGACTTCCATAATATGTCGCTATCCTCTGAGGATTGTATTGCAAAGCCTCAGATTCACTTTTTGAAATCACCAGTGCCTTACTTGTTTGATCTTCCTCCGGTACTGGTAAACTCACAATCGACATTTGTGTGCCATTTTCTGGAACTACTTTATCATCTATTTGCAGGGAAGTAGAGGAAACAGTCTTAGAATTCATGAACTTACCACCGCATCGGAGTTAACTTGTTAAGTATTGTAACAATTTGTCAGAAGATTGGGAATTGGGGATCGGGCTGCCCGCTATTAAGTGGGCCAAGATATAAAAATCAAACTAAACTAGTTTTGGTATCCCTAAAAGGGCTAGCTTGTGAATATTGCAAGGTGCAAAAACACAATCTTTAGTATCCTTCAACTAAAAATAATCTGGCGTCTACCCTGACGGGTAATTTGACCGACAATTTTTTGATGCTAAAAGCTCCCAAGCTTATCAGTTCAGTATAATCAATCCAAAACCCAAAACCCAAAATCCAAAATCCAAAACCGGATGACTCAATGTTATCTCTATTGCGAATAGAAAATTTTGCCCTGATTGACCAATTAGAACTAGAATTTGGCGCTGGATTGAATGTATTGACAGGCGAAACCGGTGCGGGAAAGTCGATTATCTTAGATGCGATTGATGCAGCATTGGGCGGAAAGGTTTCTAGTCGCGTGATTCGCACTGGTACAAATCGGGCAATGGTAGAAGCAACTTTTACTTCTAATTCTGCTTTAATAGCCTGGTTAACTGAACAAGAAATAGAATTAATTGAAGAAAATTATATATTTATTAGTCGGGAAATTACAGCTACCTCCGGTAAAATACGGAGTCGATCGCGGGTAAATGGAGTTGTAGTGAATCAGCAGTTTATGTCAGAACTGCGCGATCGCTTAGTAGAAATAACTGCTCAAGGGCAAACACTTTTAGTTGGCCAATCTGCCCAAATTCGAGATTGGTTAGATGCATACGGGGGTGAATCTATTTTGCAACAACGTCATGAAGTTGCCACTGCCTTTAGTGTCTATCAACAAGCCCACCAAGCTTTAGAAAAACGCCGGACATCAGAACGGGAACGCTTACAACAACTGGATTTATTAACTTACCAAGTCAAGGAACTAGGAGAAGTTAACCTCAGTGAACCTGATGAACTCGAACAACTCCAGCAAGAACAACAACGCTTAAATCATGTTGTCGAACTCCAGCAGATGAGTTACAAAGTATACCAAGCTTTATACCAAAATGATGGAGAAGCCCCAACTGCTACAGATTTGCTGGGAAACAGCGAAGTGACGTTGGCTGAGATGGTTGAATACGACTCCCAGATGCAACCACTGTTGGAGATGGTGAGGGATGTTCAAGCTACAGTGACGGACGTATCCAGGCAAATTAATGCTTATGGGGAAAGTTTAGAGGCAGATCCACAGCGATTGGAAGAGATAGAAGCCAGAATTCGTGAATTAAAGCAAGTTTGTCGCAAGTATGGGCCGACACTTGCGGAAGCGATCGCCTATTACCAGCGCATCCAAGCTGAGTTAGCCGAACTCAATGATAGTGAACAATCAATAGAAAGTTTAGAAATCCAACAAGCTGAGTGTTTAGCAAAACTGACACAAGCCTGTCAAAAGTTAACACAATTACGTCGTACCGCCGCAGCCAAATTAGAAGCCAAACTGATCAAGGAACTGAAACCTTTGGCTATGGAAAAGGTGCAGTTTCAAGTAGAAATTGCACTTATACCTCCCACAATCATGGGTGCAGACAAAATCACATTTATGTTTAGCCCCAACTCAGGAGAACCATTACAACCTCTATCAGAAACAGCCTCTGGAGGAGAAATGAGTAGATTTCTGCTGGCGCTGAAATCTTGTTTTTCCCAAGCACAGACGACGGAAACAATGGTATTTGATGAAATTGATGTTGGTGTATCAGGAAGAGTCGCGCAGGCGATCGCCGAAAAATTACACCAGATGAGTCAGTGCTATCAAGTATTATGTGTTACACATCAGCCTTTAGTTGCTGCCATGGCAGATCGGCATTTTCGCGTAGATAAGCAGGTGATCAATCAAATTAAAAGTAAGAAAGAACACAATGAATTAAGTGGAGAACGTACAGTTGTGCGTATTACTAGCTTGGATAACTTAAATAAACGTCGGGAAGAACTAGCTCAGTTAGCAGGTGGAAAGTCAGCCCAAGAGGCGATCGCCTTTGCGGAATCTTTGCTAACACAGGCTGCAAATCACCGTAAAAAAGGAGTAGGAGTATAGGATTTGTAAAAGAGAAAAGGATGTTTCAATCCCTTTAACCCTTACCTTTCCCCGTAACTTCTGCCAAAAAATCTCATCTAGAACTTACGCATTGACAGAGAAGCCAAAATAACAGGTATAGTTTTCAAGGCTAATAGCTAGATTTTTCAATGATATTTTGGCGATAGTGCATCCGCACCGCTGCGCGATCGCAACCAATCAAGGGTGATTGACAAAAGCCTGAAACAAGGTATTTATGTTGATACACAAGATAGTTATTTTGTACAGTGTGTAAGTCCTATAATCTTGTTGCAGATTCCGGATTGATTTTGTAGAACTAGAAGAAACAGTGAGTATTATCCAAAATATTCGTATGATTTATGTTAATCCACGGTTTTAAATGCTTACTTAAGATACTTATAAAAAATAGCATACAAAATTGAGCAATTAGCTTCCCTTTTTTTCCGCAATTGCCGTAAGGACAACTGAATATACATTGTGTACGGTTTAACTAGGCAATAAGTAATTGGTATCTTTCAAAATGGATGCCCTCTAGTGCTAGGAAGTTTTATCTTATAGTATTGTCTTGCTCCTATGACTCCAAAACACAACAAGCTCAAATTCCCTCTGTTGCAATATCTGAATCAGCCTTTGTTTAGTTCTACTACTAAATTAGAATTGAATCCTCGACGCTTCGCTCATCTCTACAGAATAGAACTCCTCAAAAAATGCTGGAAGAGGGAATGTGATGCTAAGGGGCCTTTTTCGAGTTAAGGAATAGGCGATCGGGTATCGAGGTAATTAATTTTAATATACAAGGGAGAATTTATCAAACATTTTATCCCTTGTCACCTATTTCCTAGCTTTAACGTTACTCCACATTGGGTCAGCGCTACTCCCAGGATTCCAACAATGAGGGCAGAATCTAACTCCCTGAATTGGTCTGGCTTCTTCACCCTTGATAACTGCCTCTAATTTGTTTTTATAGTTAGGCTGCTTCAGGTTACTGCTGAGACAGTACTTGGAGGCACTATTAGGTAAGGTGATTGATCCCTAACTGCTCATATATGATCACGATTTAACTCCCACTGTGTCGTCTTCCGTGCCAAGCTGAGAAATGCTCTTATTACTGGAGAGGAATCATGCTGCCGCCAAGCCAGATAAAGTCCAGTTTTAGGGATCTGTTCTTGTAAGGGTCTGTAAATGACTCCGCTTCTGTGGAAGTTTTGCAAGGAGGTGGGAACGAAAGCGATGCCCAGTCCTGCCGCAACCAAGCCGATGATAGTTTGCATCTGAACTGCCTCCTGAGCGACTTTTGGACGAAATCCAGCTTGTTGACAAATCGTAATAATTTGCTCGTAAAAGACGGGTCCCATTTTGGCAGGAAATAGGATAAATGATTCCGAAGCTAACGTGGAGAGAGACACTTTGGTTTGGGCACAGAGCGGATGGGTTTCTGGCAATGCCAACACCAATGATTCTGGCAAAAAGCACTCCACACTCAAACCTGGTTCGCTGATGGCAGAACGAACAATGCCAATATCAACCTGTTTGTGATGCAGTGCTTGAATCTGTTGAGCAGTCGTCAGTTCATGCAATCGCAGTTCTACCGCCGGAAACTGTTCTCGAAAGCCCCTTAAAATCTCTGGTAGTAACATATACATTGCAGAGTCAACAAAGCTGATTGCCAACCGTCCCACTTCACCCCGTCCGATTTGTTGTGTCACTTCGATTGCCTGTTCTAGTTGCGCTAACACTCTTGTTGAGCGCTCTAAAAACACTTTGCCTGCTTCAGTCAGATGCACTTGCCGCTTCGTTCGTTCAAACAGCTTGACTCCTAGTTCATCTTCCAAACCGCGAATCTGCTGACTGAGCGGGGGTTGGGAAATGTGCAGCCGCTCGGCTGCTCGACTAAAGTGTAGTTCCTCTGCCACCGCGATGAAATATTTCAGGTGCCGTAGTTCCATCACACTTATATGTCTAACCTATTAATCTTAGTCAAATATATATTGGACAGTTGCATAGCTGTCTTCTACCGTAAGAAATATGAAGCGTATCTCACCGCATTTGTATTGGAGAAAACAAATGAACTCAGACAAAAATTGTGTCGCTCCTAAAGTTTGGTTGATTACAGGATGTTCAACAGGGCACTCCGTTTGATACGAACTGTCCTACCTGTGATGCGTCAGCAAGGCAGCGGTCGCATTGTGAATATGTCATCCACAGCAGGATTAGTGGGATTTGGTGGAAGCAGTCTCTACTGTGGTGCTAAATTTGCTCTGGAAGGTACGTCTGAAGCCCTAGCTAAGGAGGTTGAATCCTTTGGTGTTAAAGTGACTTTGATTGAACCTGGGGCATTTCGTACAGATTTTAACGGACGTTCTCTGGCAGCAGCCCAACAATCCATTGATGCCTATGCGACCGTGAGCGGTGCTTCATTGCAGTGGTTCAAACAGATGGATGGTAAGCAACCTGGTAATCCACGATTAGCGGCGCAAGCCATCATTCAAGCTGTGGAAAGTCCCCATCCACCGATGCGACTGGCATTAGGCACCGATGCCATGAGCCTGATTCACCGAAAACTGGAATGGATCAAAACGGATTTGGATGCTTGGCAGCAGGTGACTGTAAGTACGGATTATACAGATAGTAACAGTGAGGTAATAGTTGGGTAGTTAAGCTCGCTACGCTAGTCATTAGACAGTGCATACACCCACTAAAAAGCAGAATTTAAGTCAAGAGAAAGTTAAATGATTCGACTCGACGATCAAGTAGCGATTATTACTGGAAGCGGGCGAGGTTTGGGGTCAGCCTATGCCCGCCTGCTTGCGGAAAGAGGAGCACGAATTTTAGAGCATCCTGAATTACCTTTGCATAATAATCCGGCGGAGTTAGCTGCTAGAACTATGGTGCAGCGACGTAATATTAGCTATGCAACTCAGACGATTGAGGGGACTAGGCTTGGGATACTTTTATGTCTCTTGTTTCTACTACTCGTCAGTTAGGAATCAGTTTTTTCGAGTATGTGCGTGACCGCATTTCTCAGCTTAGGAATATTCCATCTTTGGGGACTATTATTCTCGAAAAATCTTCTCTTCTTCCCCCTACTGATTGAGCCGATACTAAAAATCCTTAACTGAACCGTATTGAAATATAGCTACTTAGTACACGTCACCGGAAAAAGGGGTCGGAAATAAAAATTGCGATCGCGCTAGACGCTGCTCATTTCAAAACTGAATTCCATACCTCATTTATGGTGAGGTGTACTTAGCTTTGAAAAAATATTTCCTTAGATTTAAAAAATCGCTTGATAAAAGTACGAGGAAAGATGTGATGTTGGGAACGATAGACTTGGATAGCTTGTCGTTTTTTTTCGATCACAGACTTGATGGGTAAGATATAAGACTGACCTAGCTTTTGTAGATTGATTTGAAAAAGCAGTGGTCTTCCCCAGAATAACCAGACTTGATATTGAAAAAGTTGAGGTTTAATTCCAGACTTGCTCAATGCATCTTTGACCAAATCATAAGTAGCTTCATGATCTGGATGCTGATCGTTGTGGTGGGGAACATAAACTTCCTCCGGTTGAAAGGACTGCAATAGTTGAACTAACTGATTGATAGTATGCAGTTTCTGTTCACTAGATAATTGTCGTAATTCACCATCAGGTTGGTCGATAAAATATACATCTGAGGGTGCAACACCCAATATATTTAGTGCTTCTTGAGCCTCTTGTTTGCGAACTTGAACAATATCTTCTGGTTTGATATGCAAATAGGATTTATGTCCATCAGTCAGAAAAGCAACTTTGACTGGAACTCCAAGTTCACGTTTGAGCGCAATCAAGCCACCACAACCTAAAGTTTCATCATCTTGGTGAGGAGCAAACACTAATGTTGATTTGTGAGTCACTGTTAGCGTTTGACTTTTTTTCGGTAGAATCCAATCAAATAATATTTCTATTTGAATAAATTGCAAAGTATTTGACAGCTTTCCTAATATTTGAGAAGGTATCGTTGTTAGGTACATGCTACAGATTATAAAAAGATTAGTATTCAGTATTTAAGAAAGTTTAGCAGAGGTCTAGCGATACTAAACCTCTACTTGATAAGCTGTGTAGCAGCTTGAGGCAGTGAACATTTCTGTCTGGCAATATTACACTTTCAGTAACAATTAAAGCGGTAAGTATTGATACTTAATACAACCCCAAAATTGCCCTCCACGCCAAGCAAAACTCATTAACCATTTGACTAAACTTTCTTTGTCACGGATTTGTAAAAGTAGAAGTTGCATAGTCAGTATTACTGATGTTTTTAACAAAGTTTTCCATGACACCAGTTGCGGCATACCAAGTGGACGATGTTTTTTATATACCAATATTCCACCTTTACCCACATTCCAACTGCGGCAATATATGCTGGCTAAACTATCACGTAACCGGATATAAGCGATCGCATCTGGTACATAGTGAAGTTTAATTCCTATATAACTTGCTCTCCAGCAATAATCTACATCTTCGCTCTGATATAGGGTTTCATCAAAACCACCGAGCTTTTCATGAATGGCACGTTTGATGCCTAAATTGCCGCTACCTGCAAATGGTAGGTAGTATGTATTTTCCATAACTCCACTACCATTTTCAAGTTGATAACACTTTACTACCCAGGCATTACTTAACTTGTTGTAATCATTATGGCCAGCAACAAAGTCGTATTTTAAAAGTGCTTCTCCCATCGCTGCTAACCATCCAGGCGCAACTTCATCATCAGCATCAATGAATAATATAGCTTCACCTTTTGCTACTTTTGCAGCAACATTGCGAGCGTGTGATGCACCTGTACGATCAGATGCATCGACGACACGCAAATTAGGTAGAATCATCTTATATTTTTCTACAATCGATAATGTGCTGTCAGTCGAACCATTATCAGAAATGATCACTTCCCATGCTTGTGACCATTGTTGATGAGCAAGTGCTTCAAGTTGAACAGCTATAGTTTTTTCTACATTTAAACACGGTATGATAACACTTACCTTCATAACAAGTGTGCTCTCTTTAAATCACTATCAATACATAAAAATATACAATTAATAGATCGTAATTTATCAGTCAAAATCGTCATACTAGGTAAATTTTACAAACTCTATAAAAAATTAATTGAACATCAAGAACTAGTAAATTTAAAAAATTGGAAAATAATTTGAAGCAACCAATCTCAATATTTTATACATCATAAAAATTACCAAAAGTATTTTTATGATTTGAAGTTCTAATGAATATCAATATATATAGGAATCTTATTTGAATCTTGCTAAGTATATCGAAGAAAAAATTTGTATGTCAAGGTTCTAAGTAAGTCGGTGTTAATAAACTGAACTATGTAAAGAAAAGAAAAAGTTTGAAATTTAGATCCTAATAAGCGCGTACTAACAACATAGAATTTGTGACTCCGACTTACTTAGTCATCTTGTTTTTGAAAAAATCAAATTATGATTCCTATGGTTTCAATTTTTCATATTTTCAAAAAAATAATACAATTTCGATGATTGTAACAATGAAAAATTAAATTGTAGTTAAGATGACATCAATTTAACGACATTCATAGAAAGATTTACTGCGAGTATCCCAAATGTTCAAAAAAACCATGTCTGTAAGTAATCCACAGTCACAATTGAAACCAGAGTTAGGGGTATTTGGCGCAACTCTCATGGGACTAGGTTCAATTGTTGGTACAGGTGTATTTGTGAGTATTGGTATTGCAGCTGGAATTGCTGGACCGGCGGTGATTTTAGCTGTAGCAATTGGAGCGATTGTTGCTACTTTTAATGGACTGAGTAGCGCCCAACTAGCTGCGAATCATCCCCTGAGTGGTGGTAGTTATGAATATGGTTACAAATATTTGACTCCGGCTTTTGGTTTTACTGCTGGTTGGATGTTTTTGGTGGCTAAAACAGCTTCTGCTGCTACTGCTGCTTTGGGTTTTGCTGGCTACTTATTAAATATTCTGGGTGTAAATTCTCGCTGGGTTGTTGCGATCGCTGTTTTGGCTGTGGTAGTCATGACATTGATTGTCTTAAATGGTATTCGTCGCTCAAATTTTGCCAATATCGCGATCGTATCTGTAACTCTTTTATCTTTGGTGTTTTTGATTCTGGTTTGTCTTCCCAGTGCTATCCAAGGAAGCGTTGAGAACTTTACACCTTTTTTTAAGAGTTCTCTAGCAGATGTTCTCCATGCTAGTGCATTGATGTTTGTTGCTTATACAGGTTATGGTCGGATTGCTACTTTAGGAGAAGAAGCGCGATCGCCAAGACAGACAATTCCCAAAGCGATGATAGTTTGTCTGTTGCTGACAATGGTGCTTTATATAGCAGTGGCGACAGTTACGATTGGGGCTGTAGGGGTAGATGTTTTAGCTGATGCTGTTCTGCAAACAAAAGCTGCACCTTTGGAGGTAGTAGCTCGAAAGATTACTGGTGTTGGCGGTGCTTTAGTACTAGCCATTGGGGCGATGACAGCAATGTTGGGTGTACTGCTGAACTTGATTTTAGGGTTATCCCGCGTACTGCTGGCGATGGGACGTCGCAACGACGCTCCCAGGTTTTTAGCACGTTTAAATCAGCAACAAACTACTCCCTATTGGTCTGTGATCGTCATAGGAGTTGCGATCGCTATTTTGGTTCTAGTCGGTAATGTTAAGACAACATGGTCTTTCAGTGCTTTCAGCGTCCTGATTTACTACGCAATTACTAATTTTGCTGCTTTACAATTGAGTCCCCAAGAGCGACTATACCCCAGATGGATAGCTGTTCTAGGTCTTTTATCTTGTCTGTTCTTAGCTTTTTGGGTAGAATCCTCAATCTGGCAACTGGGTTTAGGATTGATTGTTGCTGGGTTAATTTGGCATAAGGTGAGGTGAGATTCATAAGTAGTTAACAAAAATCTTAAAAAACTTCTGTGAAAATTCAATATTACAGAAATAATTCATTAACTTAAAAAATAAGAACTTTATAGTATATTTTATTGGCAAATATTAAACACTAAATATAAGGAGAGTAGGGGAACATCCCAAATGTTCAAAAAACAGAAGTGCGACTGAAATCGCAGTCTCATAGCTAAAGTTTGCTTAAACAGACCGCTTGATTGATTTAAGTCGGTTAAGTAATAAAAAATGACAAATAAACAATAAAAAATGACAAATAACCAATGAAAATTCTGAAGCTGAAAGATTAATTGCTTCACTCATATTCATGAAATCTCTACCAACTAATGACGAGAAAGCAAGATTAGCAGCCCTTCACCACTACCAAATTCTCGATAGTGTAACCGAAGCAGCTTTTGATAATCTTGTTGAGTTAGCGGCCCTTATCTGTAATACGCCGATCGCTTGTATCAATTTTATTGACGAACATCGACAATCGATACAAGCAAAAGTGGGTTGGGATGTCATTGAACTACCCCAAGATGTCGGGATGTGTCCTGTTTGCATTCAGCAAAGAGATATTTTTATTGTTCCTGATTGCTTCACAGATCAACTATGGGCAGAAAATCCAATTGTAGCAGATCCGTACCATGTAAGATTTTATGCTGGTGTACCACTACTGACACCAGAAGGATATGCGATCGCCACCCTGTGTGTAATGGATCGTCAACCCCGACAACTTAATTCTCAACAACTAACTGCTTTGCAAAAGTTAGCTCAACAAGTGATGCTACTACTGCAAAAACAATCAAAAATCACACCATTAAAAGATTGTCAACGTGTAGAAGCAGCACTACGAGACAACGAACAACGCCTGAAGCTAGCATTACAAGCTGGAAAACTTGGTTCTTGGCAGTTGGATTTAAAAACTGGGGAATTGTTTACATCTAATCAGTGTAAAGCCAACTTTGGTATATTCCCCAAAACAGATTTTTCCTACACAATGCTGTTAGACTGCATACATCTAGAAGATCGCGACTACATACGGGAGTCTGTTAAGCAAGCTCTAGAACAGCAAATTGATTATGAAGCAGAGTACCGAACTATTTGGCCAGATCGTAGCGTGCATTGGATGTTATCGCGGGGTCGTGGCATCTATGAAACTGATGGTACACCAATGCGGATGATTGGTGTAACTTTGGATATTACTGAACGTAAGCAAGCAGAAGAAGCCTTACGCCAAAGTGAAGAAAGATTACAGCTGGTGATTGATGCGACAAATGATGCTATTTGGGATTGGGATATTGTTCAGAATACATGCTTTTGGTCAAAGCAATTTTATGAGTTATTGGGTGTACCACACACAGGCAAAAAACACTTTTATGAATCTCTTTCTCAATTAGTATATCCCGAAGATCGAGAAAAATTTGCTGAGTTACTCTATCAACATCTTGAACTCAATCAGCTTTATCAAATGGAATTACGATTGCGTCGGGTGGATGGTAGATACAACTGGTTTTTAATCAGAGGTAAAGTTATTCGAGATGACGATGGTCGAGCGCTGCGGATGGTAGGAGTATTGAGTGATATAACTGAACGCAAGCGCACAGAAGAAGAATTAAAACAGCAAAATCAGCGATCGCAACTCTTAGCTGAAATAGCTCTGAAAATTCGCCAACACTTACAAACAGAAGAAATTCTGCAAACCACAGTTACAGAAATCCAAAAACTGTTACATGCTGATCGAGTGATTATCTTTCGACTGTGGAATGATGGTTCTGGAACAGTGTTGCAAGAAGCAGTCATCACTGGTTATAGCTCGATTTTAGGGCGAAAGCTCTTTGAAGGGTGTTTTCAGCAAAATTATCAAGAAGCTTATCGCCAAGGCAGAATTAATATCATCTGTGATGTCAAATCAGAAAGCGTCCATCCTTGTCATCGAGAATTTCTAGAAAATATAGGTGTAAAAGCTCACATACTTGTACCAATTATTGTCAGAGATACACTTTGGGGCTTACTAATTGCTCAACAATGTATCCGTCCGAGAAGGTGGAGTAATTGGGAAATTGAATTATTACAACAACTAGCAAATCAGATTGGCATAGCTTTAGCTAAAGCGCAATTATTGGAAAAAGAAATACACCAACGTGAAGAATTAGCTCGTTCCAATGCTGAATTAGAACAATTTGCTTATGTTGCTTCCCATGACTTGCAAGAACCATTACGGATGGTAACAAGTTACTTGCAACTAATAGAAAAAAAGTATAAAAACAAACTTGATAGCAAAGCCGATGAATTTATTTTCTACGCCGTAGATGGTGCGAAACGGATGCAAATCTTGATTAATGATTTGTTGAGCTTTTCCCGTGTAAGTACCCGTGGACAGCCATTTGGAGTAGTTGATTGTCATAGTGCTTTGCAACAGGCGATCGCTAATCTGAAAATCGCAATTACTGAAACTCACGCAGTCATCACCCACGACGAATCTCTACCCCAACTCATCGCCGACGCTACCCAACTGGTGCAAGTATTTCAGAACCTGATCGGTAATGCAATTAAATTTCGTAGCGAACAACCCCCGCAAATTCATATTGGCGTAGCAAAGAGACAGGAGGGAGATGGAGGAGATGGGGGAGATGAGGGACACGGAGGACATGGAGAACATGGGGGACATGGAAGTAATTTTTCTCCCTTGTCCCCCTTATCTCCTACAGAAAATGAATGGCTCTTCTGGGTGCGCGATAATGGAATTGGGATTGAACCTCAGTATGGCGATCGCATTTTTATCATTTTTCAACGTTTGCACACTCGCGACAAATATCCCGGTACTGGTATTGGTTTAGCAATTTGTAAAAAAATTGTGGAACGTCACGGTGGACAAATCTGGCTTAAATCAAAACTTGGTCAAGGAACCACCTTTTACTTCACCATTCCAGATAGGATAGATACGGGATCTTGAATACTTTAATAGATGTTATGCCTATTGAGATTTTGTTGATAGAAGACAATCCCGGTGATGTAGAGTTGACCAAAATTGCCTTAGAAGACAGCAAAATCTCTGTTAACTTAAATGTAGTTGAAGATGGTGTAGAAGCGATCGCCTTTCTACGTCGAGAAGGTAAATATACTCAAGCCCCCCACCCAGATATTGTTTTCTTAGATTTGAATCTGCCAAAAAAAGATGGTAGAGAAGTACTAGCAGAAATCAAAGCAGATGAAAAACTCAAGCGAATTCCCGTAGTAGTGTTGACAAGTTCTCAAGCAGAAGAAGATATTCTGAAGGTATATAATCTATCCGCCAACTGCTATATTACCAAGCCCATTGACCTCGACCAATTTGTCAAGATTGTACAATCTATTGAAAATTTCTGGTTTACCATTGTCAAGCTTCCGTCGGAATAACGGGAATCGGGAATAACTAACCACTAACTACTAACCACTAACTACTAACCACTAACCACTAACCAATGACCATTGACTAATGATCAAAATTTTGTTGGTAGAAGACAATCCCGGTGATGTTCGTTTGTTGCAAGAATTTTTGTGGGATGTCACTACTGCACAGTTTCAATTAACACCTGTTGAGCGATTAGAGCAAACGCTGAAGTTACTAAATCAAGAGAGTTTTGATGTCATTTTACTAGATCTTTCTTTGCCAGATAGTCAAGGTTTAGAAACTTTTATCACTTTACATCATCAAGCACCAGCGATTCCGATCATTGTGCTGACTGGTTTGGATGATGAAAATTTGGCTCTGCGAGCTATGCAGCAGGGAGCGCAGGATTATTTGGTCAAAGGACAGGTAAGCGGCGATTTGTTGGTGCGCTGTATGCGCTATGCTATTGAGAGACAAAGAATTGAAGAAGCATTGCGCCAAAGCGAGGAAAGATTTCGAGTCGCGCTCAAAAATTCTCCCATTGTTGTTTTTAATCAAGATAAAGAATTACGTTATACCTGGGTTTACAATACTTCTCCAGGTTTTATTAATGAAGAAATTTTAGGTAAACAAGATTTAGATATTATTGCTGTTGCAGAGGGACAAATACTTTTTGATATTAAACAACGTGTCTTGTCAACAGGAATAGGAATAAGAGAAGAAGTATCAATAAATACTGCTCAAGGAATCAGATATTTTGATTTGACTATTGAACCATTGCGAAATGAAGCACAAGAAGTCGTAGGGGTGACTTGTGCCAGTATTGACATTAGCGATCGCAAACTTGCTGAAGAAAAAATCCGTGAACAAGCTGCATTGTTAGATGTCACTACAGATGCAATTTTTGTGCGAGATTTAGATAATCGCATTATTTTCTGGAACAAAGGTGCGGAAAATCTCTATGGCTGGCTAGCCCATGAAGCTTACGGTAAAGAAGTTTTGGAACTTTTATACGACGATGAATCCCCAGAGGAAGTAGAAACAGCATTTTTAGCAGTTCTTAAACAAGGAAAGTGGCAAGGGGAGTTAACAAGAATTACCAAAAGTGGTAAAAAACTTTTAGTTTCTAGTCGTTGGAGTTTAGTTTCTCAAGAAGGCGGTAAACCAAAATCCATTCTCACTGTTGATACCGACATTACTGAGAAAAAACAGCTAGAAACCCAATTATTTCGCACTCAACGTCTAGAAAGTATCGGTACATTAGCAAGCGGTATCGCCCACGACCTCAACAATATTCTCACACCGATTCTGGCTGTATCTCAACTATTGCCGTTAAAATTTCCCGATATTTATTCTGAACATAAACATTTGCTAGAAATACTCGAAGATAGTGCTAGACGTGGTGCAGAATTAGTCAAGCAAGTTTTGTCCTTTGCACGAGGTGTAGAAGGCAAGCGCATGACTCTGCAAGTCAAGCACTTAATTAGGGAAGTTGTCAAGATTGTCAAACAAACTTTTCCCAAATCAATTGAAGTCTGTATGGATGTAGCAGCAGATTTGTGGACAGTTTATGGAGATAGCACACAACTGCATCAAGTACTGATGAATCTTTGCGTCAACGCCCGTGATGCCATGCTAGATGGTGGGAGTTTGACTATTTCGGCAGAAAATTTATTTATTGATGAGAACTATGCTCGCATGAACTTGGAAGCCAAAGTCGGCCCCTATACGATTATTACTGTGGCAGACACTGGTGTTGGTATTTCCAGGGAAATTATCGAGAGAATTTTTGAACCATTTTTCACTACCAAAGAATTAGGTAAAGGCACAGGTTTAGGACTTTCCACAGTTATTGGTATTGTTAAAAGCCACGGTGGTTTTGTCAATGTCCATAGTGAAATCGGGCGTGGTACTCAATTTCAAGTTTACTTGCCAGCAGCACAGGGAGTAGAAATAAAATCAACACCACACTTAGAACCGCTAGCAGGTAAAGGAGAATTGATTTTGGTAGTAGATGATGAACCTGCTATTCAAGAAATTACTAGAGCATCACTAGAAATTCATAACTACAAAACTCTTGTTGCTATTGACGGTATTGAAGCGATCGCACTATATGCCCAGAATCGTCACAAAATTAGTGCTGTCCTCATGGATATAATGCTACCGTCTCTAGACGGAATCACAGCTATTCGGACTTTACAAAAAATCAATCCCGCAGTCAAAATTGTTGCCACAAGTGGACTAGCCTCCAGCAGTAAGTTAGCAGAAGCATCAACTATTAGTATCAGTGGTTTTCTGGCAAAACCTTACACTGTCAAGGAATTATTATTGACTTTACAGAAGGTTATTAATAGTTAGTGGTTACTGGTTACTGGTTAGTGGTTGGTGGAATAAAAGGAATTGGGGAGACAAGGAGGAATTTCTCTTTCTCAATCCCCAATCCCCAATCCCCGATGACTTACTATTGAGCAATCCTAGCTAATCCTCTAGCAGTTACAGACCTTTGCAAAGTAGCTAGAGCGCGATTGTAAGACAAAATAGCAGTCACACTATTACCTTCCGCTTCTGTGAGGTCATCTTCAGCACTAATGACATCTGTTTGAGTTCCCACACCTGCTTGGAATCGCAAACGCGCTAAACGTAAAGATTCTCTAGCTTGTTCTAAAGCAATATTTGCAGTTTGCACTTGGTCTAAATTGGATCTCAATTCCGAATAAGCTTGTTCCACAGCAAAGCGAATCTGATTGCGTTGATCGTTAAATTGAGTTTCAGCAATCCTAATATTAGCTTTTTCCTGGTCAGATCTGGCTCTTGCTGCTCCCCCATCAAATAAATTTAGGGTAGCTTGCAGTCCAACAGAATAACCATCGGTCACGCTAACACCATCATCAAATTGATCTAACAAGTCATAACTAGCAATTAAGCTGATTTGTGGACCAAGGTCTGCAAGTGCTAAACGTCGTCTCTGTTCGTTAATATTGCGTTGTGCCAGCTGCTGTTGCAGTTCTGGGCGGTTTTGATAGGCTAGTACAATTGTATCTTCTAATGACAAATTCCAAAGACCTGCCAATTTTACAGGATCTGCGGCACTGACAGTAATTGCATCTGGAACATTCAATGTACTTGCTAACTGGCTGCGCCTAATTCTTTGCTGAGACAACGCTCCACTCAACTGTTGTTGAGCATTTGCTAAAGTTACCTGCGCTCGTAGTACATCAAATTGAGTACCTACACCCGCTCTTTCTTGAGCTTGAGCATCACGTAAAGTCACTTCGGCATTTCTGACAGAAGACTGAGCAATACGTACATTTTCATCTGCTTCTTGCAAATCGTAGTAATTTGTGGCGACAGTGAGGCGAATCTCCTCAGCTTGACGCATAGTATCGAATTCTTGCAGGCGTACCTGCTCCTCAGCAGCACCTATATTGGCTGAACGTCTACCTGAGGTAAAAATATTGTAGATAAGTTGTGCCTGACCATTGAAGGATGTACCTGGTTCATCGGTAGTAGTACTAAATCCTTGTTCCTGTTCTTGTATTTCTACGCTGAGCTGACTGGAAGCAGATTGGCTACGGGTAATACTAGTACTCAAGTCAAGGGTGGGAAATAAAGCGGCTTGAGCTTCCCGCAAGCTGGCTTTATACCGTTGTAATTGCAATAAAGATATTTGTAGTTGTGTATTGTTGCGCTGTCCTAACTCTACAGCTTGTTCTAAGGTAATTGGCTGGTTTCCCTTTTGTCTAACTTCATCAGGTTTGGTAGGAAAGACTAAGGGATTATTTTTGTCGGGATTGAGGTAACTAGGTGTTGTTGGTTGTTGGTTGTTGGTTGTTGATGGTTGGTTGTTGATGGTTGGTTGTTGGTTGTTGGTTGTTGGTTGTTGGTTGTTGATGGTTGGTTGTTGGTTGTTGGTTGATGGTTGTTGGTTGTTGGTTGATGGTTGTTGGTTGTTGATTGTTGGTGCTGTAGGAGAAATTGTTTGCGATACGAGTTGCGGGGTGAGATTTTGTGGAGGACAACTAACTGTATTTTGTGAGCAATTCTTGATCGCTAATAATTTCGCCGAGCCTGAACCTTTCGCGACATTTTCTAAAAAAGCTGGAGCTTGTATGTTAGGGTTTTGCTTTGATGGTACTTTTGTCGTTGTAGAGTTAGGTAATTCCTGGGGAGCGATCGCATCACTTACCCCCACTGGCAATTTTTCTGGATTTGAACTTCTACTAATTATGGCTTCACGCAATTTCTGCCCAACTTGAGACGATGAGGGTTTGACAGAGTGTAATCCGGTTTGAGTCTCAGCCGAGCTTTGGTGCTGATGCTGAGTACCATAGTCAAACGGGGTCACTTGCATAATTTCCGGCTGCAAGTTGGCATCGAAGATCGTAGAGGCTAACTGATTGCTATCTACTGGCTGGGTTTGATATTGGGCTGATGTCAACCTGAAAATACTCCCCCCATCCTCGAAAGAAACTTCTCCTATTGGTACACCAACTGTTTTAGTAGCAATTTTTCCAACATCATGAGTCCTAAAACTCTGTATGTTAATCGTCTTTAAACCTTCTGGTTCTGATGGTTTGATGGTTGTTAGCAGATTAGTTGAAGAACTACTATTTATAGTAGTAGGAGGCTGATGGTTTGTACTTTCTGCTACCAAGTTATTCCCTTCTCTCTGATGAGAAATATTGGGATTAACAACCTGCCGCGCCCAACTCGGCTGAGTGGTTAATACTGCTGCTGTTACACCAGGCAAGAAACTATAGAGTATTATCTGTCCTTTCACCGCATCCCCTCACACAACAATAAAGCGGCTTCATACCGTTTTTTCACACAGAAATATAACACGAGGCTAACTAGAAGCATCATTACTGTCTTTGTCTTGAAAACTCTTGACTATTCGAGACAGTTCAGCTTTTTCATCGATACTAACGCGAGTAGGCGCTCCGCTAACAATTCTTTCGTAATTGCGGAAAGAATCTTTAATTTCCGGTCCATCTGCCGTGATATTGTATTCACGAATACCCTTATCGTGCCAAGAGCCACGCATTTTAAATACATTGATTGCCCGTGACATTTCTCCACGAATTTCTACATACTGCAACATCAAAATCGTGTCAGTAATTGTGGAAATATGGGAGTCGGTAATCGAATGCGAACCCATAAATTGGTCTGTTGTATTGGTAAAAAAGCCTGTTATTTCTTCTTGTTTCGCGTAACCCGTGACACCAATAACAAATTGTCGGAATGCATTATTACTCACACCCCGCGCCAAGGCTGAGAGCGAATCAATGGCAATCCGGGCAGGTTTAAAATCAGCAATCTCTGACTTAATAATTTGTAGATGATCTTCTAAACCAGTTGATTCGGGATAGGTACAAATTATTTTCAGCAATCCTTGACGTTCTAAATCCTCAAACTCGATTCCCCAAGATGAGGCGTTACGCGAGAGTTGAGCGCGTGATTCTTCATAGGCAAATAATATTGCCCGTTCGCCGTTTTTACAGCCATCTTGCAGAAATTTGCTGACTAATAATGTCTTACCTGTTCCTGTCGCTCCTGTGGCCAAAATAATTGAATCTTTAAAGAAACCACCGCCACACATATCATCTAAGGTTGTAACTCCAGAAGATACACGTACATTGGAAGACCTTTGAGTTAAGCGCATTGCCCCAAGTGGGAAAATATTGACTCCTTCATTAGTAATTGTGAAAGGATATTCGCCTTTCATGTGTGTTGTACCACGCAGTTTCAAAATTTCGATGGTACGACGACGACGTTCGCCTTCCAAGACGTTGCGGACAATTACTACGTTATCAGAAACAAATTCTTCTACTCCAAAACAAGCAACTGGACCATATTCCTCGGTGCGTTCTGTGGTAATGATGGTGGTGACATTGAGTAGTTTGAGTCGGGCTACCAAACGAAAAATTTCGCGCCGTACGACTCCAATAGCTTCGTATTGCTGAAATACAGCAGTTATCGAGTCAATCGCCACTCTTTTTGCTTTATATTTGCGGATCGCGTATTGCAAGCGTTCAATCAATGCTGACAGGTCAAAGTTACCAACAATATCTTGTCCTTCTGGGTCAGGAGAAGCATCCAAAATAAATAACTTCCCATCATTGATTAAGCCTTGCAAATCCCAACCAAAAATATAGGCGTTTTTTATGATATCATAGGGGGATTCTTCAAAAGTGACAAATACTCCTGGTTCTTCCAAATAGCTAATACCGTTGAAAAGAAACTGGAGAGAAAATAAAGTTTTGCCAGTTCCAGAAGTACCACTGACCAGAGTAGTTCTGCCTACAGGTAATCCACCATGACTAATGTCATCAAACCCCTCTATCATCGTACGAATTTTTTCTACACCACCAAATAAAGGTGTGTTGTTTTTCTCTGGTCGGTCGTTTTCTCTCATCTTTGTTTTATACTTAGCAAATGGGAATTAAACCCAGTTATTATATTAATAAAATGTTGAGACTTATTTTTATCTATTTATATAGTCTATTCTGCTTGGAATTGTTCGTCTTCTGTTAACTCTTCATAAAGTAAGTCTAAACCAATCAATACTCTTTCTCTGTCTGAAAGATCACCAATAATTTTCCGAACGGGTGGAGGCAATATTTTAGATAATGTTGGTGTAGCTAATATTTTGTCTTCCTCCGCCAATTGCGGATTTTTGAGTACATCTATGACTTTGAGAGTATAAACTCCTTTAAATTCTCGTTCTAATATATTTTTAAGTGTCCTTAGTGCCATGACTGAGTTGGCGGTATTCCCTGCCACGTACAATTTGAGAACATAAGTCTTTTTGATTTTATTCATAACTAAGCTAGAGTCTGGGATAAAGATTAAAGACGTTATCCAATCAAGCGCAACAACGCTTTCAGTTACTAGTCTGTGGGTGGTAGCAAACCTCCCATTTCAAGACAAAAAGCTCAACTTTGCTATAACAGAGGCTTTTTGCCTTCTGCTTCCCTATACTAGTACAACGCTATGGAAATAGGGATGCTACTAGTAGCCTATCAGCGCTAACTCTCTATACACAAACATTCACAAGCCTGCTATCGATTTGCTTTATTTAGGAAGCGATCGCCGATAAAGTTCACACAGGTGAGCCAGAATATCAATTAACGTCAGACGATAGTCTAGTAATGTCTCGTCTCCTCGTCCTTCTAATCTCAGCTGCTTGGAAAATTCATCAATAAGTTCCATATGAATTTCTATAATTTGCGGCACAGGAATATTAGCATAAAATACTCCATTGATAAATTTATCAATTTTTTCTTTCAGTGTTTTGTCTGTGGTAAAGTAATCTATAAGAATTTGGCGGTATTCTGATTTAATTTCCTGTAAAAATGCCTGTTGTTCGGCTTTCGTCATTTGCTGAAAAAGTATCTGCTGTTCTTGCTTTTGACATCTGCTCACATCTGAAATCTTCGATTTTACTTTTTGTTTTTTACCTTTGAATGTAATTAATTCTTTGGTAAAAATGGGATGATTAATTTTTTTAGTATTAGTGATTGTTCAAGAGCTTTCTTATTGGTCAGATCAACTAAAATGTATCTGACCATAAAATCAAAACAATATTAATTTTTGATTATTCAATAGCACTAATACGATCTTTATGTGTACCTCCTTGAACAACTAAACTCAGAACATAAAGTATGATTTGGTAATTTGACAAACAATCTCCAGTCGCATCGGCTGCATGGCTATTTTGTAAAGTTACCTAAAGTTTGCTTCTTAACAAATTGTACAATCTTATTAACAACTGTTACAGATACTATTTCAAACAAGCACTTGACCTGTATTTTGAGGAGAAGATCAACGCAGAGGAAAATGTCGTAAATGCTTGCTCTTAGACACTGTTATCGGCAACTCAGGGTTCAAAGGGAAAGATTTAGTTCATGCTAAATCATCGCGATTGTGGCTCTTGTTCCTCATACTCTAACCAAATACAGATTTTTAGTTTTTCTCATTAGAATTAAGATACTTAAACTAAGTTGAATAATCATCGCATTGTAAATCATTATAATTCCTAAAGGTTCTAAAGCGAATCTTTGGAGCCATAATTGTTTTAGTTATTGCTATCTTAAAGATGGTCTTTTACACCAGCAACAGAACTGGCAACGGGAAGCCATATTTTTAGTAGTAGTGATAGCTGATACAAACTACCTAGTACCAAAAAGTAAATATGCTAAAAGCAGGTATGCTCAAGAAATAACACCAATGCCATAAGCTTTTGGATTATTTCTTCCCATCCTGTATAAACAATCCGCCAAACCCCTTGGCTGTTAGGCAAAAAGTAAAGCATCTAGGAAAAAGTTGTCTGATCTACTTTTTTACCAGCAAAGAGAGCAAAATAACGAGATAACCCGCAATGGCAAAGTGAGAATATGGCTGGGAACGCAAACAGCACCAGCTTAACTATTTGGTGATGCTAGATGTTTCCATACCGACAGAATGATACTCGAAAGCTTATAAAGCTTATATCAATGCTAAAGTACCCGCTCTTTGAATTCGTCTGCACTGTACCCGT
Organism: Nostochopsis sp.; assembly: GCA_051172755.1. Taxonomy (GTDB): domain Bacteria; phylum Cyanobacteriota; class Cyanobacteriia; order Cyanobacteriales; family Nostocaceae; genus Pelatocladus. Next base: position 111,118 of record JBMNDX010000006.1, read on the forward strand.
TTGCTCAACAACAGCAACTCTCAAAGTTGTGTTGGAAATTTTTGAGGCGCAGCAGTGCGATCGCTTGGTAGTTTTGAATGAGCAGCAAAACCCCGTTGGGGTAATTTATTCTGCTCGTTTGTTACCAGAAATTTTGGCAGCAAATCAAGAAAATACCAATCAAGAAGGGTCTTTCAACTTACAACAGCCATTGGCAAGTCGGGAATCAAATTTGATACAACCAATACAGACTTTAGTGTCTGATTGTGGTATAGAGGAATTCAGTCATTTATTGCAATCGCAACAGACCAAAAATAATATTAACCGAGATTGGGCATTAATTGACCCTGAAGGCAAACTTTTGGGGTTGATAGATAGTTCGCAGTTGCTGCAATTTGTGTTTCGGCAAAAAGCACAAACTCAACCGCAAATCGAAGATAGCACTAACAAAACTAAATCCCGTCGCCGCAAAGCACCCGTCGCCGCCAAGACCACAAAAGAAGCAAAACAGACAACACCCAAATCTCTATCATTGCCTAATCATCCGTTGATTCCACTCTTAGAAAGACTACCTTGGCCTTTAATGCTGCAAACAAATACAGGTAAGGTTGTCACCCAAAATCCAGCATGGTGGGAACAATTAGGAATTTTAAAAGATCCAGAAGGCGTTAGACAACAAGTAGAAGCAATCCTCAATCCCGCAGTTGTCAAAAAATTGGAATACGCTAGTCACAAAGGTCTAGCCGATATCAGCACCAAAAATAACATTGATAAATATCAAGCCCAGTCCATAGTTGCTCAAACTCTGTTACGAGATGAGAATTTATCGATTAGCAATGAAGTCATACTACCAACAGCTACAACTGAATATTCAATATTATCCACACCATCAGAACAACCTACACAATTATCTTCTAAAAATCGCTGCTTTTTAGATAGCCAGCATGGAACTTGTACCTGTGTTGTGGAAGTGCAAAATGGTCAAGAACGGGTTTGGCAATTTGCCAAAATTCCTTTAGACAGTCCAGAATTGAAAGTCAAAAATCCTAGTTCCGACACAGCGCTTCACTCAGAGTTGTGGTTAATGTTAGCAACAGATGTCACCGAGCAGCAACAGCTTTGTAAAGAACTAGCAGCAAAAAATGCCGATTTGATGCAACTAAATCGGTTAAAAGACGAATTCTTAGCCTGCATTAGCCATGAATTAAAAACTCCCTTAACTGCGGTTTTGGGATTATCGCGGTTGTTAGCAGATCAACAATTAGGAAAACTCAACGAGCGACAAGCGCGTTATGCTGGACTAATTCATCAAAGTGGGCGGCATTTGATGAGTGTAGTCAATAATATTTTAGATTTGACCCGCATGGAAACAGGGCAAATGGAACTGATGCTAGCAATTGTGAATATTCGTACAGTGTGCGATCGCGCTGTCGATGAAGCAAAAGCTATCCATGCTCAAAGTCGCAAAACTACAGTTTCTTCCCATAATCCTCAAGCTGGTGGAGAGGAACACAAATTCAGTCTTTCCATAGAACCAGGTTTAGAAGAAATTGTCGCAGATGAATTTCGCCTGCGTCAAATGTTAGTACACCTGCTATCCAATGCTTTCAAGTTTACTGAAACTGGAGAAGAAATTGGGCTGCGAGTCAGTCACTGGGAAGGTTGGATTACATTTACAGTGTGGGATACAGGTCTTGGTATTCCCGAACATCAACAGCATCTGATCTTTCAAAAATTCCAACAATTAGAACATCCCCTTACCCGCCAGTTTGAAGGTACAGGACTGGGGTTAGTATTAACCAGGGCCCTTGCTCGTCTGCATGGTGGTGATGTTAGCTTTTTATCTCGCGAAGGTAAAGGCAGTCAGTTCACTTTGTTACTACCACCAAGTCCTCCAAAAGAGTTAGGAAGACTAGCAGACGAGGAGATGGAGACACAGATGAAGGAAAGATGGGGAAATCGGGAGATGGAGAGAAAGATTTCACCCCACCATCCCACCTCATCACTATCCCGATACGACTTCAACTCCAGTCTGCGGAAACAACAAAGGCGAGGACAAACGTCTACAACAACATCATCCCACCATTCCACCTCTTCCCAACAACTAGTGTTGGTTGTAGAAGCTGTAGCCCGATATATTGAAGACTTTACCGAACAACTCACAGGTTTAGGTTATCGAGTAGTAATAGCACGATCCGGATGTGAAGCTGTCGAAAAAGCCCGTCGTTTGCAACCAAAAGCTGTATTTCTCAATCCCTTACTACCTCTGCTTTCCGGTTGGGATGTCCTAACTTTACTTAAATCTGATGCTACAACTCGCCACATTCCTGTAATTGTGACAGCGACCGCAGCAGAGAAAGAGCAAGCATTTGCTAATCGTGCAGATGGTTTTTTGAACTTACCTGTAGAACCTCAGTTTCTAGCACCATTATTGGAAAGTTTGTATACAGTTTCCCAAAAAAAGCAGCAAAACAAAGAAACAAAATCTGTTTTAAGTCATACACCACTACGAATTCTCAGATTAGTCCATCCTGAGGGAGATAATCTCGATTTATACCCATTACTACAACAACATCGGATTATAGAAGTAGATGATATTGAACAAGTAGAATTGCTAGCTAGAGTGTGGCAGTTTGATGTCATTTTGCTAGATCCAGAAGTACCAGCAGCAGAAGCTTATCTGCAAAAATTAAGTAAGCTTCCTCGGTTGGTAAATCTACCTTTAGTTACCTGTGATGTGAAAACCACACAAATAGCTTCTCAAATAGTAGGTTTGTCTGTGTTTCCTTGCTTAACGCGATCGCACACCAACAACAGCGATCAAAGCAAAAATATAGATGCTTTATTGTCAGTGCTGCAAATAGCAGTTGGTATTTCCTGTCCTCCCAGCATCTTAGTAGTAGAATTGGCAGCACTACCAGATTTGCCAGATGCAAAACGTAAATATCCTACCAGCAAAAGTTTGGAAAAAGACTCTCAAGTCAAAGATTTTCCCAATCAAGGCTTTAAACCTCTAACTATCTCTCGTGGTTCAGAGTGGTTCCAAGCATTAATTCAGTATCTACATACAGCTGGACTCAAAGCGACAATTGGTAGATCGTGGGAAGAACTACTACAACAACTCCGCCACGAAAGCGTTGACTTGTTACTAATTTGCTTAGAAGAATCCAACCTCAAAAAAGAGGTACACTCAGCCCTGAAAAGACTCGGAGAGTTACCTGTAAAATTACCACCCGTCTTGGTACTAGATCAGCAATTAAATCCTGATCTTACTCAAGAACAGTCTCTAGAAAATGCCGTCGATGCGATCGCAAGCCAAGTTTTACCTCGGTCGATCTCTATGGAAGATTTGCTCAATCATATTAATCAAGCTTTATCTGATAATTAGGGAACGGGGAACGGGGACAAGGGGGACAAGGGAGAGAATATCTAACATCGCTCATCTGAGTACAGATAGAGCGAGACGCTTCTTTTGGAAATCAGCTAATGACATTAGCTTTATTTGTGCCGACTAACTTAAGATATTACCGAAACTATGATCGGAATTGATCTCAATCACGAAATCAACTAGTGTGGGAGATTCGACTAAGGGCTTGATGAATAATTCTGGATGGAGAGAACACCAAAAATACTTGACAAATTGCTCAACTTCTGAATTACTCATCCCAGATTTGCCAACAGCAATCATTTCCCTTTCTGCTTGCTTGCGCCACTCTAAAGAAAGTCGATAATCTTTGGGATACAACACAATTAAGCCATCCAATCTTTCCCATAGTGGCAGATAATCACGCAGGCTATGATTCATATCACGAGCAAAGGCTTGATCTTCAGGGGTGATAATCGGTGGTGGCGGGTGATCAAATGCACTGGGATTAATAGGTCGCACACCAACAAACCAGCCTTCAAATAACACAATATCTGCATTTGCTACAATTTCTGAAGTAGTTCTATCACCAGCACCATTGTGTGCTGATTTATCAAAGCGGGGAACTGACACTGGTAGTTCACAATTGCGAACTTTGTCTAATAAAGTTAAGCCTAGTTCAACATCATGAGTTCCAGGCGGTCCACGCCAAATCAAACGGGGGTCATGCTGTTTGAGAATTTGGCGATCGCAATAGGTTTTGTATAGATCATCCAAAGACAAACTTAGCGTCTGATATCCCAAGTTTTGAAAAATTAAAGCCAAAACTCGACACAAAGTAGTCTTCCCCGTCCCCTGTCCTCCCAAAATACCCTGAATCAACGGACGATTTAATTGCTGTCGGTGGGACACTATTTTTGTAGCTAAAGGTAGCCACAATTTACATAACACCTCCGACGCCATCTGAGGCTGCATCCGCAGATGAGTTTGGCAAAATTCCAGCACAACAGGATATACAGATTTGTCATTGGTCATTTGTTAGTTGTTAGTTGTTAGTGGTTAGTTGTTAGTTGTTAGTTGTTAGTGGTTAGTTGTTAGTGGTTAGTGGTTAGTTGTTAGTGGTTAGTGGTTAGTGGTTAGTGGTTAGTTGTTAGTGGTTAGTGGGTATTCTCTCTCTAGTCTCCTTTCTCCGATCCCCGAAGGTGAGTGCGTCTCCGTAAGGATAATCCCCAATCCCCGATCCTTACGATCCCAGTTTGAATGCTTCCAAGAATAAGCTGTAGGTGAGACCGATTTTTAGAAAGTTGATTGCTTGCACCCAAAAGACTTGGCGTGCTAAGATGCTGCGATTGTAAAATGTTCTATTGGCAATTTCTGTTGCCAACACTAAAGTTCCAGCTACTACAATATCCCATTCTGCTGTTTGTCCAGCCGTAGTTGCAACTGCGCTTCCTAGAAAAAAACCTAATAAAAAACTGATTATTAGTATAGATATGCGTCGCCAAGGGTTGAGAATCCATTGTTCTAACCTTCTAGTGATCGCGTTGAATAAGTTGTTAAGACGAGTATTTTGCATGATTGATTATGGTGATATTAATCAAAATCTGATTTATAAATTCTTATCTTGAAGATATTAGGTTTAGCATTTAGCATAAAGTTGTGTGGATAATATTGAAGCTGTTTTGGGTTTAGGGTGAAAACAAAAATTAATACATAGTATTATCATCTTGAGCTAATGCGAAGAAATGAAGCGTCAAGGAAATTGTTCCCGACTTCCTTCAGTATTGATGCTCATGATGACAGAAACTATACATCTTACCCTTAAGTTTCAAAAAGTGTGTACTCGGCAATTCAATCAGTCACCAGTAATTTGTGATCAGTGAATTGCTTTGCATATTCTCTGAATCACTGGTCAATGTTGATAGTAGGCTACCATTTGAACGAGCCTAGAAAAAATACTTATTTGTAATATCTATCAATATGAAATCACTAATCTACCGTCATGCTGCTCTCGCTGCTGCTTGCTTGGGATTGCTTGTATTACCTGTAGGCTGCTATGTATTTAAAGTATCATTTGAGGGGGAGCAAGTTTCTGAATCTGAATCAAACACTAACTCAGAAAGTGCGATCGCTTCTACTTTAGATACTTCTGTCGCGACAACCCAAGAAAAATCCTTATTTGCATATCATCAAGGCTCAAAAGTCAAAGCAGCAGGTCAGGGAAGTTTACGAATGAGTAATCAGACCGAACAATCTGTCCGCCTTGCTTTACTAGCACGCAAAGCAGAAGTTAAAAGTAATTCTAAAGAAAATAATGTAGTCCCAGCACATTGGGATTTTGCCCCAGGGGAAGGTAGTGAAAAGGGTTTAATGCTATCGTTACCTAACGGTAGCATCAAAATCGAGAAAGGAGATATTTTAGTCGCCTTTGCACAGGATGGTTCCCGTCGCTACTGGGGACCTTACGTAGTTGGCGAAACTCCCGCTCCCGTCTGGAACACGCAAAAGAAAGAATGGGAGTTAATTCTGAATTGAACTCTCCACGCTTTGAAAAAGCTGGATTCCCTTGGCGTTAGCCTTCCCGAAGGTTACTGTTGTTGCAATAGGACTTACGCACCGAGTTTGTCCTTTGAGGCTGGGTGTAAGAGGAATTTTAAATCCCTATTTTCCTACACCCCATACTCCCACAACCCGATTTGAAAGGTAGGGGTTCTTACCCTCCCATATTATTTTGATAGGCTGGAGTGTACTAAGTAGGTAGGCGTCATTAAACATAAGATCAAACCTCACCCTCAATCCCTATCCGAACTTGCGGAGAGGGAAGCCGGAGGCAGGGTGAGGTTTTATATTTAATTTGACCCACTTACATATCTGTCTGAAATGAGTAATTTTTTTGAAAATATTAGTCATTACTGATCTATTACTTTCAGTATTCTTAACAAACTATGGACAACAAATTTGACCTTTTTACACCTAGAAAACATTTTGAATCGGCCGTGATTCACAAACTAGATAAATTCAGTTGCACTAAATAATTCAACATAATTCAACAAATGAAGTCATGATGTATCAAGTACATCAAAACTTTACAAAAAAAATGACATAGCTTGATATTTAGCAATTAATTCATCTACTAGCTTGTATTTAAAAGATTGACAAAATTTTTAATATAAATTTTGTATAATACAAGAGATTATTCATCATACTAGATAGAAAAATTTTTCGGGGCATCCTTTGCGTCATTTGTCACGCAGTCGCACCTTTTGTAATCAATGATCTGCTGCTTAAATCCTGATTGCCCACATCCCCTCAATCCTGATGGAAAGGAATTCTGCCAAACTTGTAACAGTACCCTCGTGCATCTGTTACGGAAGCGTTTTCGCGTCATCCGCGTGCTTTCAGATGAGGGTGGATTTGGTAGGACTTACTTAGCAGAAGATATAGATAAACTTAACGAACGCTGCGTTATCAAGCAATTAGCACCAAAATTCCAAGAAAGCTGGGCCCTTTCTAAAGCGATGGATTTATTCCAGAGAGAGGCGCAACGACTGCAACAACTCGGAGAACATCCACAAATACCAACTTTATTGGCTTATTTTGAAGAAAACACATACCTTTACTTGGTGCAGCAGTTTATAGACGGACAGAATTTGTTAAAAGAGTTGCAACAAAAAAGAGGGTATAGTGCTAACGAAATTCGAGGTATTTTGTTAGATTTATTACCTGTTTTAAGATTTATTCATGAACGGGGAGTTATTCATAGAGATATCAAACCACAGAATATTATCCGTCGTCAAAATGATGGGCGTCTATGCTTGATTGATTTTGGTTCTTCCAAGCAATTAACGGCGAAAGTACACATACAAATGGGTACTTCGATTGGTTCACATGGCTATTGTGCGATCGAACAAATCAGAGATGGAAAAGCCTACCCAGCCAGCGATTTATTCAGTTTAGGGGCTACTTGCTTTCATCTATTGACTGGAGTTTCTCCTTTTAAACTCTGGACAGAATATGGCTATGCTTGGGTGCAAGATTGGCAACACTATTTAAAGAGTCCGATCGCTACTGAACTGGCTGAAGTTATTGACAAGCTATTAGCAAAAGATATTCAGCAGCGCTATCAATCGGCTGAACAAGTTCTGAAAGCTTTGATGCGTAGGCAGCTATCGGAAAGAAAAACAGAAAGAGCTAACTCGTCAGTAATACTACCGCCAACTCAGCCGCCATTTGTACCTAAAAAATACACATTTGTAAGAAATTTATTCTTGCTGAGTTCTTTTGTGATCTTGATTGTGTTGGGTGAATTCTTCTATCGCCAATCTCATCACTTTGACATCTCTGTTTCTTCTCGTTTTGGTCAATCGGATAACACACCAACTAATACTGAAGCAATTCTTCCGCAGTCGTCTAAACTGCCTATGGGGAATTTTTATTTGGCGCACACCTTCAAATCGCCCTCTAAATCGGTTTTGTCTGTTGCGATTAGCCCAGATGGTAAAACAATTGTCAGTAACAGTGGGGACACCATTAAACTTTGGAGTTTAACCACGGGACAGGAAATCATTACTTTGAAAGGGCATAGCGATCGCGTTAATGTTGTTAGCATCACCCCAGATGGACAAACTTTGGTCAGTGGTAGTGAAGACAAAACCATCAAACTTTGGAACCTAGCCAGAGGACAAGAAATCCGAACTTTTGAGGGACATACAAATTCAGTTCATACTCTGGTCATTAGCCCAGATGGTAATCTTGTAGCCAATGGTAGTGACGATAACACGATTAAACTGTGGGACTTGGCAACTGGTCAGGAAATCCGCACTTTTAATGGTCATACCTCTTGGGTGCGATCTATCGTCTTCAGTCCCGATCAAAAAACTTTGATCAGTGGTAGTCGTGATCAAACTATCAAAATTTGGGATGTGACAACCGGAAACGAAATTCGTACTCTTAGAGGACATACCCAAGCTGTAACATCGATCGCGATGACACCAGATGGAAAAACTCTGATCAGTGGAAGTGATGATCAGACCATTAAAATTTGGGATTTGACAACTGGAAACCAAATTCGTACCCTACTAGGTCATTCTGGAGGAGTTCGGTCTGTCGCTCTTAGTCCAGATGGTCAAACTCTTGCTAGCGGTAGTGGCGATAAGACTATTAAATTGTGGAATATAAAAACAGGCGAACTAATTCGCACCCTAGCAGGACACGGCGACGGAGTTCAGTCTCTAGCTTTTAGTCAAAATGGCAATATCCTAGTCAGTTGCGGTTTTGACAACATCATCAAAATTTGGCGAGTCTCAACTTAATCATTTTTTTACATATAAAAAGTAATGTTAAAGATTGACCAATAAATCTGAAAAGTCGTTCATCCAATGGGTAAATAAATCTATCCCCAGGAAAATATGTCGAATCTCTGGTTTGTGAATTTCACTGCATGAGACCTAAGCAACTGCTGAATTTGCAATATCTGTACAAATGAGCTATTCAAAAATCAAAATTTTAACGGGTGCGGCGATCATAGTTTTAGGCTCTGGAGGAACTTGGCTGTGGCAATCTGCCCCAGGTGCCACCAGCTTGTCTCCTAAAAGCTTTAGTCAGCCGAGTAAAGAGGCATGGGCAAATGTTGGTGTCGGCGACGCCCTCACCCTCAAAGGACATGCCTACCCCGTTTGGTCAGTGGCGATTAGTCCAGATGGTAAGAAACTTGCTTCTGCAAGCACAGACAAAACTATCAAAATTTGGGATCTGGCAACAGGCTCAGAAATACACACCTTGAAGGGGCATTCTGAATGGATCAATTCTGTTGCTATCAGTCCTGATGGCAGAATTCTTGCCTCTGCCAGTGCAGATTATACCATCAAATTTTGGGATTTGCAAACAGGAAAATTAATTCGGACCTTAAAAGGACATCTAGCCTCAGTTCAGTCTATCGCCTTCAGTTCAGATAACAAAACTTTAGTTAGTGGCAGTTGGGATCAGAGCATTAAACTGTGGGATGTAGCCACAGGCAAACAAATTCGTACCCTCAAAGGAGATTGTGACGTCGTAGATGCGATCGCTATTAGCCCAGATAGAAAGACAGTTGCTAGTAGTAGTTACTTTGACGACAGCGTTAAAGTGTGGGATTTACACACAGGAAAACAAATTCGCGTCTTGAGAGGTCACACAGAGGCAGTTCATTCCCTTGCTTTTACCCCTGATAGCAATACTTTAGCAAGTGGTAGCTGGGACAACACGATCAAACTGTGGAATTTAAAAACTGGTAAAGAAAATTACACATTCACAGGTCATACCAACAAGGTTTGGTCTGTCAGCTTTAGTCCAGATGGAAAGACTTTGGCTAGTGGTAGTTGGGACAAGACCATCAAACTTTGGAATATGAACACAGGAGAAGAAATTCGCACCCTCAAAGGACATGGCGACAAAGTTTGGTCTGTCGCCTTTAGTGCTGATGGTAATTCTGTTGCAAGTAGTAGTCTGGATAAAACAATCAAGATTTGGCACGTATCGCAATAAAGATTGTTGGTAGTTGGTAGTTGATTGTTGTGAGGAAGACAACCAACTACCAACAAACAACAATCACCTAATTAAAAAATAGTCAATCGATATGTACCTGTTCGTTGAGGAACAGAGGAAATCACCACAACATAGTAAGTTCCATCTTCAGGTAACTTAGCTCGATCAATCAGAGCGATGTATCTACCATCTTTATCATTATCCGCAGCAATTACTTGACCTTTGGAATTGAGCAGAACGATATAGGGGGAAAATTGTTCTAGAACACTATCTACACGTATGCTCACAAGTTGATCTTTTTTACCCTTAAACCTAGAAACATTGTAAGGACTACCATTCTTTTTGAGTTTAGAGGCGTTTGCTGTCAATTCGTCTGATTCATCGAGATTGTAACTAGCTCTATCGTTCCTTAAAGCTAAACTATAGCGACCTATTTCTCCAGGATTGCGGCTAGTGACTGCGATCGTATAAACACCTCTAGCAGGTAGTCTGACAAATAGAAATGCGTCTTTAACTTCGCCATTGCTACCTGTTTCACCACCACTTCTTTTAGCAAGAATGTTATTGTTGGGGTCAAGGAAAATCATGAATGGATTTAGATTCAGATTGTTAGAACGGCGTTGATCAGCACTACCAATCAGTCTGATTTGAATTAATTGATTTTCTCTGCCCTCAAACTGATAAAAGTGAAAATACCTACCTTGAGATTTAAAGTCACCTGGAGCTAAGACACCCAACTGAATGTCTACAAAGTTAATAGGTTTAGCGTTAGGTATTTTGCTCCCAGAAACAGTTGAGCCGCCAGAATTCCTATTATTATTCGTAGGCTTAGTCCTAGAGGGTGAAGAATTAACAGGACGAGAAGTTGGCTGTGGTGCTGGTTGGGTATAAGTTGGTTTTGGCGTATTTGGTGTAGAAGGACGAGAAGTTGGCTGTGGTGATGGTCTAGGTGTAGGAGTAGAACCTGTACCAGAAGGTTGGGGTTTTGGAGTAGATGTTGGAGTTGGAGATGGTCTAGGTGTAGGAGTAGAACCTGTACCGGAGGGTTGGGGTTTTGGAGTAGATGCTGGAGTTGGAGATGGTGCGGGTGTGGGGGGAATGGGAGATTCTATTGGTTGATTAGTTTGAGCAGCTGGGGATGGTTGCGTAACAGGAATTTGCTCGATCGCCTGTTGGACTACTTCTGGTTGTCTCTCATCTGGTGTTTTAGCAATTGTGAATTCTTCCAACTGTTTGGGAATTTCCAACGCAGCTATAGGTAGAGCATAATTTGTAATTAACAAACTACTACTCAGAGAAATAATTAAAGCTAAATCAAATTGACCCCCAAATTTTTTGTTATTTCTTCGTACGAACATATCACTCCTCACAATTCTGATTTATAGATAATATATGAAATACAAAAAGCTTAGTTTAAAAATTCTAAATTTAATTTAGGAATCATCTTGATTGTGATATTTTTTCATCAGAGATAAATAAGTTTTTTTAACTGATAGCACTAGTTATAAATTAGATTTATATTCTAGTACTCTGCCCCTGATATTCTTCCTTTAGGTAGTTGTTTTTCGTAGATATTTAATATAATTTGTGCCGGGAAATATTATATCTACTTTGCATATAATTTACTGAGCATAAGTAATATTTTTGATTTATAACGGTACAAGTCTGTTAAAGAATGTTGTTTACGTGCTTCTTTGGTAATATATAAATATATAAACATAGACATACTAATAGCAGTGCCTGTGCTGCTCGCAGGGCTATTTCATTCTCATCCAGCCCGCTTCAGAATTAATTCTGAGGCTAATAGCAAAAGTCGGTTCAAGCCTACTGTTTAGTGGGAATTTAGTCAGTTTTAACGGACTTAAACTATGCAGCCCTTAACTTTAGTTCAGGGCGGTTTATATCTAGAATGAAATAGCCCTGGTGCTGCTGGCAACCACCAGTATAGAAAAATCTTCTATACTTTAATTTTAAATTGCTTAGTTACCAATAGATTGATTCTGGAGTCAGAAACTTTATTTTGGCAAATTAATAGCAAAATGATACGTCATGAATTAACATATACTCAAGCTGCAAATTTCTTGCTAGTATGATTTGCTGCCTCAATCCTGATTGCCAACATCCTTTAAATCCTGATGATAGCCAATATTGTCAGAATTGTGGAACGCTACTAGTACCTCTGCTGAGAGGTCACTATCGTGTAATCGACAGATTGTCTGTAGAAGGTGGATTTAGTATCACCTATCTAGCGGAAGATATAGACAAACTACATGTAAAATGCGTTGTTAAGCAACTCGCCCCAAAAGTCAAAGACACACGGGCATTAAAAAAAGCTGTCCAGCTTTTTGAACAGGAAGCTCAACGGCTAGAACAGTTGGGAGAACACCCACAAATTCCCCATCTGCTAGCTTACTTTGAGCAAGATAACTATTTATATTTAGTACAACAATATATAGATGGACAAAATTTACTAAAAGAATTGCAGGAGCAAGGTAGATTTAGCGAGAGAAAAATCCGAGAACTTTTATTAGATTTACTGCCTGTTCTGAAATTTATCCATGATCATGATGTAGTTCACCGAGATATCAAGCCTCAAAATATTATTCGTCGTAAATCCTTGCATCCTTCTGTAGAAAGAGATGCAAAAGGAGAGCTAGTATTAATTGATTTTGGAGCCTCAAAGCTGCTGACAACAACAGTACAGCCGAAAATGGGAACAACTATTGGTTCACATGGCTATACTCCCGTTGAACAAATGCAGGATGGAGAAGCTTATCCAGCTAGTGATTTATTTAGTTTGGGCGCCACTTGTTTTTACCTGCTAACTGGAACTTCCCCATCAAAATTGTGGATGCAACAAGGCTATGGTTGGGTGTCATCTTGGTGGCAATATTTTAGTACTCCTAGTAGAGGTGGACTCGCCCTTTCTATGGAGTTGGGTAGGGTTTTGGACAAGCTGCTAAAGGTAGAGATTCAAGAACGCTATCAATCAGCCGATGATGTAATTAGAGATTTAGCACGTCAACCATCACCATTACCAGAACTTGATCAAACCGTACTGTCAGGTTCGCCAGAAAACAGAGGCGGATTTTTTGCAATATCAACTAAAAAACTTAAAAATAGATTCTTCATTAATGCTGTAATTGTCATATTGGCATTAGCAGGAGTTTGGTATTTTCAGTCTCGCCCACAGGTAACTCAGTCTGCTGATCCTGTTCCACCTCAAGAGACTGTGACTGTAACTCAAAAATCTGATGAACCCAGCACTTTAAAAGGACACGCTAGCGATGTTAATTCTGTCGCTTTTGACTTTGATGGACAAAAGCTAGCTAGTGGTAGTGACGACAAAACTATTAAAATTTGGGATTTAGCAACTCAAAAAGAAATTCAGACTTTACGAGGACATTCTGAATGGGTTTGGGGTGTCGTGTTTAGTCCTGATGGACAAACTCTTGCGAGTGCAAGTGCAGACAAAACAGTTAAATTATGGGATTTAGCAACCGGAAGCGAAATTTTCACCCTCAAGGGACACAAAGCGGGTGTCACTTCTGTAGCCTTTAGTCCTGATGGACAAACTGTTGCTAGTGCTAGCTTAGACAAGACAATCAAACTGTGGAATGTCAAAACCGGAAAAGAAATTTGCACTCTTGCGGGACATTCTGGGGCGATCGCTTCTGTAGCTTTTAGTCCCGATGGACAAACTGTTGCTAGCGGTAGCTGGGATAAAACTATTAGACTGTGGAATGTCCATACTGCTAAGAATATCCGTACCTTAAAAGGACACTCTGATTTAATTGTTTCTGTAGCTTTTAGTCCTGATGGTGCTAGCTTGGCTAGTGGTAGTAAAGACAAAACTATTAAACTGTGGAATCTGAAAACAGGAAAAGCAACTCTGACTTTAAAAGCCCATACTGATAAAGTCAATTCCGTTGCTTTTGTATCTAATATTGCTAACAATAAATCTTTAGATACAGTGAGTCTCGTCAGTGGTAGTAGTGATAATACGATTAAACTGTGGAATCTGAAAACAGGAAAACAAATTCGCACTCTCAAAACAGACTCTGGTTATATCTATTCTGTTGCGATTAGTCCAGATGGACAGACTCTTGCTAGTGGTGGTAGTGCAGAGAATATTATTAAGATTTGGCGAGTGCAGGATTGAGTTTGCTTATAAATTGTTTTCATGAACTACCAGCCCTTCAACGAAGTAAGGGGTGGTTTCTACATCCAGCCCAATAAGGGTTAAGGTAAGAATCGTTATTACTCAAGTATTTCGGCATGATTACATGATTGTCTATTTGCACCATTTTGAGTATAGTTTGGTCTTTCAAACATACTCTCATCTGTGTCTAAAGCTACCACTTGGTTAGTGAGATACTCATAACGCTTTATCCGCTCTTTGCACAAATCAAGAAATCTGATAGTTTCTTGATTTTGTTGCTCGCAGATTTTTATCGTATCTTGAATTCCAATATTTTCTATCCTCTCTTTAGTTATTTCTTTAAGTCGAAGATATTCTGCAATTAAGGCTTCAATTTTTAATTCAAAATTCTTTAATTCTTCTACTTTGAGAATTTCTTGTTCTTTAATATGACGGAGATATTCCTTGCTATTTCCATATTCTTCTTTCTGTTTAATAAAATACTCATAAAGTCCTTCTTTAGATAGCATCTTAACTAAGATAGGAGAGATTTCAATTATGACAAATAACAGAGTGACAAGCCCATTGATTGTAGCAACAGTAGAATCTTTATTAGATAATCTCTCTAAAGCAGTAAGCCGAGCCAAGAGGCTGCCAGTTTCTTCCTCTATTTGTTGCTGTTTAGTATCAATTACGGGTGCAAATATTGACTCACGACGTTTTGTGAGATTCTCTTTTTCACTCTGTAGTTCTTGTATTTGCTTATTAATATTATTGATTGTTTGATTTAATTTATCTGTAAACTCTTTCTTAGCTTTAAAGGCACTTCCTTGTCCAGCTTGACCTGTTCCACCTACACCGTCTAGCTCGTCAATGGCCTTTGATGTTAATGTGTTAAGCTCATCGGAGCGTTGCTTTCTTTCGTCTGTTAATTTTTGAATATCTGCTTCTATCTCATTTAGCCTCTTTGAATCCTGACTACTCTCCCATTCTGCTCGTTGCTTTCTTCTCTCTTCTCTTGGCTTTTCAATTTTTTCTTGTTGTAATTCTTGATTAATTTCTTGCTCAAAGAGTCTTAATTCAAGGGGTTTAGCAACTACCAAACTTAATAAAACTGCTATACTTAATCGAAGACTAGATGCTGCAAAAAATTGCAATTTTGAAGTAGATTTTCCTTTATTTATACTTAAGATAAAGAAACGATCTAAATTAAAAATGATATAACTCCAAGCAGCACCCACGGTAAGGGAGATTGGAAGAGATCCAAAAACTGTAAAGAGTGCGTATCCGCCTGAGAAAAAAGCCATTATTGATGTTAGGATAATAGTCGTGCCAATAGATTCATATTTATATTTCTCAGTCAAGCAGGTTTCTTGTGCTAATATCGTGTGATCTGCTCCAGCAGACCATATTAAAAATTTTTCTCTGGGATTTAGCTTTGCTCTATTTGACATATGAAGCTCCTCTTTTTTGAACTGTAAATCCTTTAGCTTTCAGGATGTAATACTTTCAATTTTTTACAATTTGACTGGAAAAGTTCCCCAATACTGTAAGGGATAGGATTTTTCGTCATCATTTTGGGGTTGTAGAGACGCGTAGCAAGATCCCGCAGGGTAATTTTGCGTCTCTACAGGATTTAAATTTCAATCGATATGTCTTATCCGAGAAGTATTGGGTCAGACCCTCGCTGAATCTCAGGAAAAAGAGCAACTATTAACTTAACCTTTGGTTTTCGCTTCTGTTTGATAATACCTAAATCTCGATTTTTGGGGTCAGCAAAATACTTAACTGGGTCTGTTGTCTTACCTTTTTGATGAGCCATCGTAAAATGATAAAGACCACGATAGATCATTTCCAATAATCATCAGGAGGGGAGGCTTTCAGTACTCCAGCTTGTTGTGACATATTAATTTGTTTTGCAGAATCCCTCTGTCTTAAGAAGTCTCTTAGCATATCCATCCATGCCATCTGAAGGGTGCTGGCTTGTAGGACATCTCCCCCAGCAGAACTGCTGTTACCCCCTCCAATGTATATTTCTGGCGTATCTATTTTGAGCTTAGCTAAGGCATCACTCCACGCTTTATCTGATTCAAGTCTTGCGTAGATATCAGGACTAAGGGTTTCAACTATCTTAATAAACTCATTAACATCGATATCTTTTATTTGTCGGTGGCGGTATATCTCTATTTCGCTTTCCTGACGTATTTTGTCTAGCTCGACATGATTCTTTATCTGCTGAGCTTCTGCTTCTGATTTTGCTTTCTTGAGTTCCGCTTGAGCATTGATTTCTGCAATTTTGAGCTTTTGTTCCGCTTTAACTAAGTCAGCTTGAGCTTTCGTTCTCTCGTGTTGCTCAATAAGGCTTTGGCGTTGCTGCTCAGTCAATTCTTCTTCCTCGTAATTCTTGCGCTGTTCTTCAAGAAGTTTACGCTGCTTTAATAGCTCCTCTAATTTATCAGGCAGATCGATTTCCTTAATGAGTGTACTGATAGCTTGCACTCCATAAGCATTGAGAGCTGCTTTAATGTGTTCTTCCGCTCCTCTCTGAATTTCAATGCGGTTTTCCAGAAAATCCAGAGCTTCATAACCTTGGGCTGAATTCCGAAAGTAGCTGTCTATCATTGGTCCGAGAACTCTGGTGACAAGATTTTTGATAGCAGTGTTCTTCCTCGCTTGAAAAAAGTTAGTATTCTCTAATTTTGAGATTTCAGCCAATTGAGAACCAACGCGTAAGATCATCGTGGGTGCATCTTCTTCGGCTATACTGATAACCTGAGTCACTCCAATATCAAAGATAAATGCGTCCTTAGAACGAAGTTTCAAAGTTTTAAGATTCGCATCATAGTTCTCTGCTGGCTTTTGTTCATCTGACCAGTCCAGGATAATCTCGTTGGTTGGGACGATCTCTACACTTTTGACTCTCGTGTTAATGGCATATTTGCCAGCACGAAGTGGTTTCTTCTGTACCCCCTTGTATCCTTCATTTACAAGCTGGTATCGAGACCCATTTGTGGAAGAACTATCAATATTCTTGCCAATATAGGAAATAATCACTCCTACTTTATCTGAGGAAATCTCAGTCAACGGAACTTGTTCAACTTGAAGAAACCAGGGGTTTAGATTCCAAGAACCTTCTTGCAGAAATTCTTCCTGTAAACCTCTATAACCACCTGCATCGATAAATTTTTGTGCATCTTGAAATTTATTATGTCCCTCAATCACTAGGCCAGCAATTTCACCTTCTGGAATAGGATCACCATCTAGAGTGGTTACGATCCCTATTTTATTTTTTTCTACTTTATATACTTTCAATTCCTCAGCTTTCAGTCCATATTCAGTTGCATTAGCGGTTGTAATAATAGTAAATAAATCAGTGTTAATTTGGTAAATACCGGCTCCCAGAATTGCTAGTTGCTTTCCCTTCTGCCCACCGTTTTCAATAAATGCCTGTGCATCTTGGAAGTTGTTACATTCAACCACTTTGCCTAGTATTTGTTCGGATGGTAATGAAGCACCGTCTTGAGCAATAACAAGTGCAATTTCTCCTCCAGGAACTTTGATTTGCGGAACGATACAAACTTCAAATAAATCAGTGTTAATTTGGTAAATACCAGTAGTAAGAATAGCTAGTTGTTTACCCCTCTGCCCACCCTCGTTAATAAATACCTGTGCGTCCTGGAAATTATTGCACTCGGTAATTTTACCAAAAGTTTGACCAGGCGGTAGAGTAGCACCATCTTTAGCCCTGAGCAAGCCAACTTTATCAGCATCAATGT
The DNA here is from genome assembly GCA_051172755.1 of Nostochopsis sp. GTDB lineage: Bacteria > Cyanobacteriota > Cyanobacteriia > Cyanobacteriales > Nostocaceae > Pelatocladus. The sequence goes on from JBMNDX010000006.1 coordinate 128,900, forward strand.
GAATGCATGAGACTCTCTGAATCTTGAAAAACTCTGTGTTGATTTTATAAATACCAGTAGTAAGAATAGCTAGTTGCTTACCCCTCTGCCCACCCTCGTTAATAAATGCCTGTGCGTCCTGGAAGTTATTACAATCGACAACTTTACCAAAAGTTCGACCGGGTGGTAGAGTAGCACCATCTTTAGCCTCAACTAATCCAACTTGGTTCGGATGAATACGAATAACCTCGCGTTTTTCAACATTAAACAGTTCAGTATTAATCCAGTAAATACCCTCAGTCAGAATAGCTAGCTGCTTACCTCTTTGACCACCCTCTTTAATAAATGCTCCTGCATCCTGAAAATTGTCGCACTCGACGAATTTACCAAAGTTGTTACCAGGCGGCAGAGTAGCACCATCTTTAGCTTCGATCAGTCCAATTTCATTGGGTGCAATATGTATTGCATCATCTTTACGAATCTCATACATCCAAGACCACTTGCACCAGTGCCATCCAGGAGCAAGTGTTTTAGCTTGATAGCCGACTTCTCCATCAAGAGCAATTAGGCGATTGGAAGAATGAGGGCGACCAAATTTCCTATAGACGATTCCAACTTCATCCTCGCCAATCTGAGTTAAGCCACTCCATAAAAAGACTCCCATAATAACACTCCCAACAATAATTATTGCTACTATTCCTATAACCATTTGTCCTGAAATTACTGCAAACAAAGTTAGTGTGGAAGACCCGCTCAAAGGTGCGATCGCTAACTGCCTTTTCTGAGTGTCTAAACTTTTTCTGAGCGGTACTTGCAAAGCTTGCTCTGCGGTGAATGCCTGAGTTCGCTGATTGACTGAGAAGCAGACAGCACCTAATATGACTACGCCTGCTAAAGTGACTAGATAAGAAGGTAGTTTTTGAAGCTTCATAATAATTTTGAGTAGAAAGGTATTACTTCTGACTAATTCTGGCGTGCAATCACATTTTTAGGTGTGACTCATGGTACGCACTCTATGTGATACATGGTACGCACCCTATGTGATAGGAAGTAACTTATTTGAATCAGATGAAAGAATCAACAATTATGTTCTTTTTATTGGCTGATGAAAGTATAAAGTAAGAGTACTACAAACAAGTTTCTATACGAGTCAAGAAGCCTTTGAAATTATCTTGCCATGTCACCAACCAATTAGTTCCTTTTTCAGCACAAAGGAATCTCAGAGATGGCAAATGTCCCTTTGGAGCATCTAGGGAAAAATTGAAGCTCTCGTAATGTCTTAACCATTCATCATTAACTCGCCAACCTACTAAGTCACCGAAGTTACGAAAGGTTACAGCATCAAACTTACCTGGCTGGCCATCAACACTAAGCCAGATGTTCTTTTGCACACTGAAGCCGAATTTACCTCGGCTAGCTTCTACCCAAAGTTGATCAATCATGTGGATATCTGGGCAAGGAAAATTGGCAATATGCTCACCCTTTAACCAGCCCTCTTTTTGTCTCTTAGCAACTTGAAGAATAACCCGAACCATTTCTTGGTCAGCCTCTTGCCACGCTTTTTTTGCCAATAAATCGCGGAGTTGGTTATAGTCTGCCTTCAACTTTGTAAAAGCAGGATTAGGAGGAGTCGGCTTGTTCGGCTCCGGATTTTTGATGTTTGGCTCAAACCTTAGCTCTTGCCGCGAATCATGAACAGAAGGAGAATTATTCTGTGAATCAGCTTCAGTTGTAAAATTTTTCAGCGTTTTCTTTTTAAGAACAGGTATCGACCCTTGTGAAAGCTTTTCCATTTGAATAGCAACCATACCTTCATCAAAGGCTCTTTGAAACGCATCTTGATTGCCTGAAGTTTTGTAACCCAGTCCATCATAAAACCCTTGAGCAAATGCAATTGCCGCCTTGTCTTCAATCGGCTGATTCATACCAATTACATAATCAATATGTTGGCTAATTGCCACAGCAACTTTTTCTGAATAACAGGCATTGAGCAGCACACAGTTAACATAATCAGTGTGCAAACTAAACAGTAATGCTAAAGCATCTACTGAGACAGGTTTATTATTTTCCCTATCATCTTCTAATAGCAAGCTGCCATCTTCCAAACCATGTCCGCAAAAATGAACGATTTGAGGGCGTTCTTCTGCGATCGCCCTACGAATATCCTGAGGGCGTATAGCAGTTCTGATCCTGATATCAAACAACTCCCGTTTTATGGCTCTTCGTATGGCTTCCTCAATTTCCCGAATCTCCCGATCCAAGCGCAACCCGTGGGGGATTGCTGCCAAAATCAAGATTTTTTGCTGCACAGATTAGCTCCAGTTAAGATTAGTGACAAGTTTTTCTCACGCAACTGATTTAACCAATGGCGACGAGACTATTCAACCTGATTGGATGATAGCTTTTTTCTATAGGACTCATATTTCATTTTTGTTGGCGTAGCCTGCGCTCTGCGCTTAAAAAATTCAGTGCAATATCTCACTAAATATCGTCTGGATCAATTCCTAATTCCCGCAACTTTTGCGCTAGTTGTTCCGCACGCTGTCGTTGTTGTTGTGCTAATTCTTCTGATGTTGGTAACTTTCGACCCTCTTGATCATACCAGTATAACAACTCTCGTGTACGTCCTTGATAGGTTCCCTGTTCTCGCCCAATTGCTAAACCAATTTCTGACATCCAGACACGCGCACCTGGTTGTAATACGTAATTTCCCTCAACTAAACGATACACCTCTAGAGGTTCTCGCTTGCGTCGATAGCGGCGAGTTGGTACGTAAATCGCGTAATATAAAATTCCTAAGCTGGCATAATCAAGCTTTTTCTGTTCGTACTCGCCACCGTAAGTTTTGGAAACAACTTCTAACGCAAAAATGGGGACAATACCATCTTCTTCCCACAGCACATAACTTAAACGACCATCTTCATCAACAAAGCGTTCTACTCCCAAGCTGAGAAACCCATCTGGTACTAATGGTGATTTACTAGGGGCATAGTAAATACCCATATCAATACCAAAAAACCAATCACTACGCTGACTCCATGCTAAAGCCAAAATTCCTGCTAACAAATTTGGAATTAGATTTTGTAGTTCGTTATCCACTGGGGTGTCATCAGAATCGGGAAGTTCTGCTGAGGATGGCAGACAGTCTAAGGGATTGTACTGTAGCATGACGCCCTCGTCTAGGTTGCTAGGTCTATTTTAAGTTAGTCAAATGGGGAATAGAAGCGATCGCACGACAAAGCGAGATTACTAACTCGGTTACTACCCCCTTTTGCTCTGGGATGAATATGCTCAATTTGGAGTGGTACGCCAACATAATCGTTTTAATTAAGTAAAACTTGCACTTCTTCTCCTGGAGAAACTAATGTTTGTCCTACTAATAGCACAGCCAAAGCGTTGGTTTGAGCAAGATTAATTAAATTACCAGAACTTTGACTTCCACCAGCTAGCTGAAACTCGTAAATTCCGTTTTGTAAATCTAATTTGCCCCAAAAATAAGTTTCTCGCTTCCCATCAGATCGTAATTCCTGACGAGTAAATACTTTGATAAACTTTGGTTGCCAACCTTCTACGAGTCCAGAAAGTTTTTTGATAGTTGGTTGTACAAATCGCCAGAATGTTACCAATGCTGAAGCTGGATTTCCTGGTAAACCAAAGTAAATCACTTGATTTCTAAATGTCGCAACAGTGAGGGGTTTACCGGGTTTCATCGCCACTGCTTGAATGTGAATTTTTCCCTCTAAAGACTTGATAATTTGCTCAACATAGTCATAATCTCCTACAGAAACACCACCAGAAGAAATTACTATATCAGCGTTGGATACTGCAAAGGCGATCGCCTTTGCTAAAGCATCTGGTTCATCTGGGACTATGCCTAAAATTAGCGGTTCTCCTCCACTGTGCCTAACTAAAGCTGCTAAAGCATACTGGTTAGAATCAACGATTTGTCCTGGTTGCAGGGGTTGATCTGGAGGTACAAGTTCATTGCCTGTAGAAAAAATTGCTACTCGTGGTTGGCGGTAAACACTGACTTGTGTACACTGGGCAGTTGCTAATACAGCAATTTCTGACCCATGTAACATAATTCCTGGTGGTAATAATTGTGTCCCGGCTTGATAGTAAGCTGCACGCCGTCTGACAAATTCTTGTGGTTTTGTGGGTGCTGTCAGGATGAATACACGATTTTTCTCTCGCTGTGTACGTTCCTGCATCACCACTGTATCAGCACCTGCTGGCATTACCGCACCTGTGAAAATTCGGGCTGCTTGCCCTTGTTGAATGGTAAATTGGGGCTGATATCCAGCAGGTATTTCTTCAATAATTTCTAAAATAGCTGGCTGTTGTTGAGTAGCTTGCTGGACATCAGCGTAACGTACTGCGTAACCATCCATCGCTGAATTATCCCAATGAGGAAAGTCCAACTGACTCGTAACCACAGAAGCAAGAATACGATTATTTGCTGCGAACAAATCGACAATTTCTGTATCGTACTGATTGTTAAGAGGTTGTACCAAATTAAAGATAACTGCTTCTGCTTCGCTGACTGACAGCATTAGAGATAACTCCGGCTAAATAGATTAATAGATTACACAAACATCAGACTACAGCCAAACGAATAATCTATTCGTGTACATCTGTGTGCATCTGTGGTTGATTTCTCATATATTTTGCCGTGATTTTAATTCAGACCAGACAGTTATCGAGATCAGCTATTCACATTTATTTCTGGCCAAAGTCGTTCTAACTGACGTCGCCAAGCAGCTAAAGTTTCTTCTCTTGCTTGTGGAGTTTGGTTTTCATCCCCCATTAATCCTTCGGCGTAGAAGCGTTCTAGATTTTGCATCGTGGATTGGAAGGACTGACCTTGTAGTTTTGCTGCTATGATCACTTGGCGAATGCGACTTTCTACTAACCGATTAAAGACATCATCTAAACCGGCTGCGTGTATAGCAATCAGTCTAGCGATCGCATCTCGAAAATCTTCTACAACCAAACTGTTGCAGCTATGTTGAAATACACCCCAGATTACACCTTGCTGTAAGGCGTAGCGTACTTGTTGCGTATCATCAAAATTTGCTTCTAAAAACTGTTCAAAAAAAGGTTGAGCTTGTTGTGCTGGTACGATTGGTATCATAACTCGCAACCAGCTTTCATCGTCTGAAAGTAGTATCAGTAGACGAAAGGTAGAAGTTTCTACTTGCCAAGAACCGGATGCGATCGCCTTGACATCTGCTTCACCAAATAATTCTGTCAGCGTAGCTGCAATTTCTGAAGGTGTCATAGTGTTTTTTTTGCTTCACCCTCTAGACTAGCGCAGCTTTGGTATTAATTAATGGTTGAGTGTTGCTATTCACCACTAACCACTGTAGAGATGTGCCGTGGCACGTCTCTACAACCACTAACCACTAACCATCATTTTTTATAAATTAAAAACACTGAACCTATTGGCCCTGCGTTCTCCACATAAATTTTATTGTCATAGTACAATCCAGGAGATTGACCTCCATCAAACAAAATTCCTTCTTGAATATTTCCCAAGCAGTTATTATTAGCAATTCCCGTTAACACATCATCGAACATATTAGGTAAAAGCTCTTGATTAAAATCCGATACTTCTATCCCTGATTTTGCTTTTAAGTCATTTACTAAAAGAATTACATAACCTTGATCAGTGATGGCTGCCATTGATCTGTTCGTTGCTTCTTTGCAAGCAAATTCTCCTAAATCTTTGCAAATATCTTTGAAGCGACCATTACGATAAAATCTGCCATTTCCGCCCACTATATTGTAATTGAGAATATTGTTGTTTCTTCTACCTGCTTGGATAGTAGCTACTCTTTGTTGTGGTTTGCCTCCTGAAATTCCAAAAGAAGAGCGTTTTTTTTGAAAGTTTCCTGCATATTCTAAGCCTCTAGAAATATTTAAACCTTGGGGCTGATTATTAATATCTATATAATCTGCATTAATTGCTGCCAGTGGTACTAGCCCATTTAATTTAGAATTTTCATCACTAATTAATTCGTGAAACATTTTTGGTACATATTGTTTCTGTAGCTTACCTCTAGTGTCTTTTGCATAAAGCTTATGAGCCAAACCAAGATTGACTTTAAAATCTAATGCTGGTGATTTGGGATTAAAAATTATCACATGATTAATTGCTCTGGCATCTTTTTTGCCTTGATTATTGGTTTTAAAAAAGGTGATGCTAAAAGTTTTATCTTTCCCAGGACATTTTGTGGCTAATTCAGTCGCAGTATTCGATTTAAGTTGTTGACAACTAGAGAAATTGATCACAGCAATTGTAAATATAAAAAGCGAAAATAGAGGTTGAGTGTACATATTATAGAATTTTGTCGTTAAATCTTCAGGTTACAACAAAATAATCAAAATTGCTCACACTAAATGATAGGATAAAAACTGATTTCTCAAAAATTACTTAATTGTAAATTTATTGTTTGAATTATATGAGTGAACCTGTTATCTGGGTACATGGGGATTGCTTGAGTCCACATAATCCGGCATTGCAAGAATATCCAAATGCGCCTGCTATTTGGGTTTGGGATGATGCCTTACTAGAAGAATGGCAAATTAGTCTCAAACGCATCGCTTTTATTTACGAATGCTTGCTAGAGTTACCTGTAATTATCCGGCGTGGCGATGTTGCTCAAGAGGTTTTGGCTTTTGCTAAGGAACATAATGCTACACAAGTAGTGACAGTAGATAGTCCTAGTCCCAAGTTTGAAACTATTTGTCAGCAAATAGAGCGTTTTGTGGATTTAGAAATTTTTGAATTGGAGCCATTTTTTGATTATGACGGCTATATAGACCTCAAGCGCTTTTCTCGTTACTGGAAAATCGCAGAAAAGTATGTGTTTGATTGAATCTAAAACGCGATCGCCATGACAAACGCCATAAAATATAAGACTTCTCGCTATGGGAAAAGACAGTATTGCCTCGTTACAATGGAGAAATTATTGTGCTGAAGGGATCAGGAGATCATCTTTATGGAATCAAAAGCACGCACCTTTAAAGAAACTGCTAAAGAAACTGCTCTACTGTTTTCAGGAGGCGCTGGCGCTGGACTAATCGCCTTCGCTCTGTTTGGCGGAATATGGCAAGTTAATCATTTTTGGTGGGTGATGGCAGCAACTACAATATCCTGCGGTATATTAGCCGTACTTTTGCGTCAAAACTTCCAGAAGATGTTAAGTGCTTTGATGGACGATGCTCCCTGGTTCTAGTTTCAGCCTTTTTGCCCTTTGTTCCATCCGAAAACAACCGTACGTACACATATTCAATGTATTGTTTGATAACTGATATCGGCGCACCGCCAACAGTTGAAACAAAATAACTGTTTGTCCAAAGCGTTGGTAGGCGTGATTTCAACCAGGGGAACTCTTGTCTTAAATACCGAGAACAGTTAAACGAGATTTTTTCAACAACCAACTTGCGATCGCGACTGCTGCAATCAATAATACAAATGTCACCACTACCAGCGCCGCTCCATAACCGAAATCTAAGTAGCGCATGATTGTCGAGTAGATATATAAAGATACAACTTCCGTAGCGCCACCAGGCCCACCGCCAGTCATGACAGCAATTAAATCAAAAATCCCGAAAGCTTGGGCAAACCGAAACAACATCGCGATCAGAATTTGCGGCATCAACAGTGGTAAAGTAATTTGATAGAAACTTTGCCAAGATGTAGCCCCATCAATTGCATGGGCTTCGTACAAATCTGAAGAAATTGACTGCAAACCAGCCAGCAACAAAATACTAATAAATGGCGTAGTCTTCCACACATCTGCAAACACAACTGCAACCATCGCTAGAGTTGGTTCTCCCAGCCAATTTATACCAGTTTTAATTACACCCAACCTCAGCAAGATATCATTTACCACCCCAAATTGATCATTAAAAATCCACGCCCACGCCAAACCAATCAAAGCAGTAGGCAAAGCCCAAGGTATGATAGCGATCGTTCGTACCACACCTCGTCCAAAAAATCGTTGATTGAGAACCAAAGCAATTCCCAACCCTAACAGCAATTCAAAAATCACCGATGCAGTTGTAAATACAGATGAAATCCAGAAACTTTGCCAAAAACGCCCATCTCCAGCCATCCGCACATAATTATCCAAACCAGCAAAATTAGCCTCTAGCTGAGTTCCCAAATTCTTAGCAAACAAACTCAACCAAAAAGCCCGCAGAATCGGATAACCAAATACTAACAACAACAACAGCAACGCAGGCAATAAGAAAAGCCAAGCTGTTCTCTGTTCTCGACTACGGATTGTACTTAAATTGGTCATTGGTCATTGGTCATTGGTCATTTGTTAGTGGATAGGGAACAGGAAACAGGGAACAGTGAGTAATAGAATTTGATAACTGATAACTGAATCACACATCCCCCAATAACCGCCTCGTCTCCTGTGCTGCTGCTTTCATGGCTACTTCAGGTGACATGCGATTTGTTAATGCTGCACTCAGGTAACGTTGCAAAATATCTGATGTTTGGGCATATTGAGCGATAGGTGGACGCAAAACGGCTTGTTCTACTACTTCTAGTAATTGGGGATAGTGGGGATAGGTGGCGACGATTTGCGGATCTGTAAATAATGAACGTCTGCTGGGTACAAAACCAGCTTTGAGAATAAATCGACGCTGTGCTTCTTCGCTGGTAAAGTATTCAATTGCTTTCCAAGCTTCTTGGGGATGCTTGGTACTTTTAGAAATTCCCAAACCCCATCCACCTAAGCAAGCCCCAGCATTTTCACCAGAGGTGCTAACCATTGGTTTGATAGCTATTTTACCTTTAATCGGAGAATCTTTGGCATTAGCTAAAGGCCAAACATAAGGCCAACTGCGTAAAAAAGCCGCTTGTCCACTTTGAAAAATGCGTCTAGTTTCTTCTTCTTGGTATGTGGTGACGCCGGGTGGAGAAATACCTGTTTGAATTGTCTGTTTCAGAAAAGCGATCGCTTTTAAGGTTTCTGGTCTATCTAATCCTACTTCTAAGGTGTTAGGATTCACCCAAAATCCCCCGAAACCTTGGAGAATTTCGACAAACATCGCCGCTAAACCTTCATATTGACGACCTTGCCAAAGATATCCCCAATTTATCTTGTCTTGCTGTTTTAAAGCTTGAGAAATCTTGATTAAATCCGTAAAAGTTTCTGGTGGATTAAACCCCGCTTGCTTGAGTAAATCTTCCCGGTAATAAAGCATTCCCACATCACTCCGTATGGGAATTCTATACAATCTATCTTTGTAACGCCCTCCTTCTACATCTCTGGGTGAAAATGCTGCCAATTCTGATTTTGTCACCTTATCTGTTAAATCTAACAGCCACCCAGCCGCAGCAAATTTAGGTGTCCAAATCACATCCATATTGATGAGATCGTATGGAGAATCACCTAAAATAAAAGCTGATGTATACAGGTCTTCAAGTAAATTGGTGGCGTTTGGCCCTTCAATAATATTAATGCGAATACCAGGATTCTTACTCTCAAAGTCTTTGATGATCCCCTCTTTCCAAGGTTGAGCATCAGGGGCTGTCATCAACAAGTTGAGGACTACTGGCTGTTGGGTTTGAGCAGAAGGAACAGATACCAAAAGAACACCCAACAGTACCGTAACAAAAATTACGATTGACCATTTTAACTTTGTTATAACTTTTACCATTAGCTTTGCTTGCTGACGGTCATTCGATTTTGGATTTTGGATTGACCCTACAGATAAATCCGGAGGCTTATACCATTCAGTAATAATCGCTCAGATATCCACTTTACTGCTTCTAGTCACACAAATGCTGATTTTGCCACCAAAATCTGGGATGGGTGCAGCAGGTTTACTGAGGGTGACTTGAACTTGCGTGAGGCGATCGCACTCTTGCAAAATAGAATCTGCAATTACAGCTACCAATCTTTCAATCAAAGCAAACTTTGAGGTCTTAATCAGATGTTGAACCAAATTAATCACTTGACGGTAGTCTACAGTATCTGCGATCGCATCACTTTTGGCTGCTGAGGTGAGATCCAACCATAACCTCACATCCACCTCAAACCATTGTCCTAGCACCTGTTCCTCTGCTAAGTACCCAGTGTAGCCATAGGCACGAATTCCCGTAACATCAATACAGTCCATAATTGTTGGTTGTTGGTCAATGGTCAATAGTTATTCTCCCCGCTCCCCTTATAAGATGACACGGTAAGCGTAAAACTTAGTGGCTTGAGCCGCTGAGATATAAGCGACACGGGCGACTTTAGTCGCATTGAATCTTTTTTGGTTCGGGTAATGTATCTATTAAATCTTCTACTATTTGGGTAACAGTTTTATCCTTTTCAACCGCCAATAAACGCAATTTATGTAACCTGCGCTCACTAATCCGAATATGTAATTCTTTTTTTGCCATACATGAGACACAATAGCAACACATATATGTTAGTATACAAAGAGGTCGAAAACAAGTAATAGTTTAGAAACAAGGTAAAACCTGTGATAGTTCTGGAGTACAAGGTTAAAGGGGAACAAGCTCAATACAACGCAATAGACGATGCGATTCGCACTACTCAGTTTGTTCGCAATAAAGCGATTAGATACTGGATGGATGCGCCTCGTGATTTAAAGGTTGATAAGTTTACCCTTAACAGGTATTCGACAGAGCTAAGAAAGGAATTCCCTTTTGTTTCTGACCTAAATTCTATGGCTGTACAATCTGCGGCTGAACGTGGATGGATTGCTATATCTCGTTTTTACGACAACTGCAAATCTAATAAATCTGGTAAAAAAGGATTTCCAAGGTTTCAAAAAGATAATCGTTCGGTTGAATATAAAACCTCTGGATGGCGACTACATCCAACAAAAAGACGTATCACTATTACCGATAAAAAAGGTATTGGTGAGTTGAAATTGTTGGGTAAATGGGACATCCAATCCTACGACATCAAAGACATTAAGAGAATACGTTTAATCCGTCGCGCTGATGGATATTACGCGCAGTTTTGCGTTGGTGTCGATGTTGTGGATGCTCAACCTAAGACGGGTAGTGAAGTTGGGTTAGATGTCGGAATTGAGAGTTTTTACACTGACTCAAACGGATATCAAGAACCTAACCCGAAGTTTTTGAGAAAAGCTGAATCAAAAATCAAGCATTCTCAAAGACGAATTTACAAAAGAGTTAAAGGTTCTAGTGGCAGAAGAAAAGCTAGAAAACTTTACGCAAAAAAACACTTAAAAGTAAGTAGGCAACGTAATGAACATGCGCTTAGAATTGCACGTTGCGTAGTCAAGTCTAACGATTTAGTCGCCTACGAAGATTTAAGAGTTTCTAATATGGTCAAAAACCATTGTTTGGCTAAATCAATTAGTGACGCTAGTTGGTATTTGTTCCGACAATGGATAGAATATTTTGCTGCTAAATTTGACAAGTTAGCCGTACCTGTACCACCTCAATACACTAGTCAAAAGTGTAGTAGTTGCGGTGTAATTGTCAAAAAAACTCTATCAACCCGCACTCACATTTGTAGTTGTGGATGCGAATTGCATAGAGATACGAATGCCGCTATAAATATTCTGAATCTTGCAAGAGCTAGGGATGGGCAGTCCCAAAGTAACGCTAATGGACTAGTAACCTCTACGCTGCTTGGTGAAAACCTGGTAGAGCAAGTAACTAGGATGAAGTTAGAATCGAGCGTGTCTTTAGACCTGAGAGTGTCAATTCACAAAATTCTATGCTAATTGGTTTCAGAAATACAAATGAACTTTGGGCTTCGGTATTAACACAGACATTGCAGCACTTGGGGTTAACAACTGCTGTCATTTGTCCTGGTTCTCGTTCTACACCATTAGCAGTCGCTTTTGCCCAAAAAGCACCAGAAATTGATGTTATTTCGATTCTTGACGAACGTTCCGCAGCTTTTTTTGCGTTAGGAAGGGCGAAAGCAACAGGATTACCTACAGCTATCGTTTGTACCTCCGGAACGGCGGGAGCGAATTTTTATCCAGCAGTGATTGAAGCAAAACAAACTCGTATACCACTGCTACTTTTAACCGCCGATAGACCACCAGAATTGCGAGATTGTCACTCTGGACAAACCATAGACCAGTTAAAACTATATGGCAATTACCCCAACTGGCAAACAGAATTAGCTGTACCCGTAGCAGATATGGGGATGCTAGCCTATCTACGGCAAACAATGGTTTATGCTTGGGAGCGATCGCTCTACCCTGTTCCTGGCCCGGTACACCTCAACATACCGTTTCGCGACCCCCTCGCACCTATTCCCGACGCAAATGTCGAGACGCAAAATTTTGTGGGTTTACAGCCACAATTTCACTCAGAAGAATTTTTTGCTAACGTTACAAAATTTTCCTCACCAAGTCATCTCTCGAACCCTACGGGAAGCTGCTCAAAGAGCGTCTACACCGCATCCTTTCCCTTTGATGATTGGCAAAACTCTGAACGAGGAATAATTATAGCCGGAGTTGACCAACCACAGCAGCAACAGGAATATTGTCAAGCGATCGCCCAACTTGCCAAAACCTTACAATTTCCAGTCTTAGCCGAAGGATTATCTCCTGTCAGAAATCATGCTAGTATTAATCCTCACATTATTTCTACTTATGATCTAATCTTGCGGAATCAGCAACTAGCAAAACAGCTGACACCAGAAATAGTAATTCAAATTGGTGAAATGCCCACTAGTCCAGTACTGCGTAATTGGCTAAAAACCACTGCTGCAAGACGTTGGGTGATAGACTCCAGTGACCAAAATCTTGACCCTCTCCACGCTAGGACAGTTCATCTACGCCTGAGTGTAGAACAATTGACTGAAGTATTTAACTCATTCCCCGTGTCACCACGTCCCCATATCTGCGTGTCCTCTTATCTCCAGCTATGGACTCAAATCGAAGCAAAAGTTAGAACAACAGTTGATCATACTTTTCAAAAAATAGACGATTTATTAGAAAGTAAAATTGCTTGGTTACTTTCCCAAACTTTACCGCCAGAAACACCTTTATTTATTGCCAATAGTATGCCCGTGCGAGATGTAGAATATTTCTGGCAACCCAATCACTCTGGTATACGACCATTTTTTAACCGAGGTGCAAATGGCATAGATGGCACATTATCTACTGCTTTAGGAATTGCCCATCGTTATCAAAGTAGCGTCATGTTAACTGGAGATTTAGCATTATTGCACGATACAAATGGCTTTTTAATCAGAAATAAATTCCTTGGGCATTTAACAATTATATTAGTGAACAATAATGGTGGTGGCATTTTTGAGATGTTAGCGATCGCCAAATTTGAACCACCATTTGAAGAATTTTTTGCCACACCTCAAGATATTGATTTTGCTCAATTATGCGCTACCTATGGCGTGGAACATGAATTGATTACTAACTGGAAACAATTGCAAAAAAAATTAAATTCCCTACCTACCAGTGGCATTAGGGTGTTAGAGTTAAAAACAAATCGCAAACTTGACACTAAGTGGCGACAGGAAAATTTAGGTCAGTTTGCCAAATTTTAAAATAATTCAACATCAAAATAAGAGTAGATCAGGACTTACGCAAGTGTCACAAAAATCTCAATTTTTTGTTTGTACTGAGGACTTTAGTCCTCAAAATAAGGACTCAAGTCCTTACTACGAACTTAAAATAATATGCCAGTTGCGTAAGTCCTGTAGATCTTCCTCAGTTAACTCGGCTATTTTCATCAAAGCTCTCAAGGTTGTTTGAAAAGCAGTTTGCTGTGATTTTAGGCACTAACTGATCCCCCCTACCCCCCTTAAAAACTGGACGTTCGCTTATTTTGAAACTCTAAGTTGAATTAAAGCCTTAATTCAAAAGGAAAAAGGTTATTTTTAAGTAAACAATCAATTATAAGTAATATTTGCTACTTTTGTATGAGGCTCCCAGAAGCGTCTATTTAAGGCGTAGGAAAGTACAAATCATAAAAATGGCTAAAACCTTGTACGAGCCAAAAATGCCTGAATTGACTGAATAGCCTAGATTACAAGCCCTGTCAGGCTTAATTAAATTTTCGATTCAAAAATGAGCGAACGGACAGTAAAAAGGGGAAATAGAATCAAAGTCCCCCAAATTAGCGGGGGATTTAGGGGGATCTAAAACGCACTGTTAGCAACATCGAGCCAGCCTTCAATAGCGTCCTTGAAATTAGTCATCACCTCCTCTATTGTGTCTCCTTCAGTAATACAATCGGGAAGTGCAGGAACCTCTCTCTGCCCAATAGCCTCCTTCTTCTGCTGGATGAATGATTGCTTTGATTTTCATTCAGCTAATTGCTCCGCAGCCTTTACCGTTTGGTTTACCACAAGGCGTGCTTTTCGTCGGTTTGATTTGCGTGTTCCACCAGCCATTTCATACTCGTCACTATTTTTGCCATAGCGAGACGCAACACCTAGCAGCATATGCTCAGAATAATTATTCAACGCACTTTCTGCATCTATTAAGGCATAGTATGTCTTATCTACTATAGCTCGTGCTTGATTATAGACAGCTAGCTTTTCTCGTAATTCAATAACCATAGTATTATAAGTAACGATTGAAAATCCATTACCAAACTCTAAGTCAGGGTTGATCGCCTGTAATCCTTCAATCCGTCGTTCAGCTTTGGTTAGTGCGGCGGAATTTCGTCTGCGTTGTGGCATAAAGTTTTCCTTCTGAGATTACTTTAATCAGAAGAACCCTGGTGTTGTTTTACACTGAGTTCGTGATATATCATCAGAATACGCAATTAGCAGATGCTCTAGCCTGAGTGAAGCCACAGAAGTTTTGGAGCGTTAGGATTAGTAAACAGGATAAATACGAGTAAAATAACTGAAATTTATGCTTAAAAGCAGGTTTACGACTCAGAAACTTGATTTACGACTCAGAAACTTGATTTACGACTCAGAAACTTGATTTACGACTCAGAAACTTGATTTACGACTCAGAAACTTATAACAATCAACATTTCTAAAATGCGAGAACTTTATCCACCAATTAAGCCTTATAACGAAGGTAAATTACAAGTATCAGACATCCATACAATTTATTTTGAAGAGTCTGGTAATCCCCAAGGTAAAGCAGTTATTTTACTACATGGTGGCCCTGGCGGAGGTTGTCCACCATTTTATCGCCAATATTTTAATCCAGAAAGATGGCGATTGATCATGTTTGACCAACGCGGTTGTGGGAAAAGTACACCCCATGCTGAACTACGAGAAAATACCACATGGGATTTAGTTAATGATATCGAAAAAATACGAGAGCATTTAAATATTGAAAAATGGGTTGTTTTTGGTGGTAGTTGGGGAAGTACTCTTTCATTAGCCTACAGTGAAACTCATCCAGAACGCTGTAGCGGGTTAATTTTGCGGGGCATTTTTCTGCTGCGACAAAAAGAGTTACACTGGTTCTATCAAGAGGGAGCAAGTTATATTTTTCCTGATGCTTGGGAAGAGTATCTTAAACCAATTCCTGTAGCAGAACGTGGTGATTTGCTGACAGCATATTACCAACGCTTGACAAGTCCAAATATGCAAATTAGGCTGGAAGCTGCCCGTGCTTGGTCAATTTGGGAAGCAAGTACTAGTAGATTGTTACCAGATCCAGGGTTAATGCAAAAGTTTGGTGAGAATGAGTTTGCTGATGCTTTTGCACGGATTGAGTGTCATTATTTTATTAATAAAGGCTTTTTTGAACCAGAAGATTATTTACTTTTAAATGTTGAGTATATCCGTAAAATTCCAGCAGTAATTGTGCAAGGGCGCTATGATGTAGTTTGCCCAATGATATCAGCTTGGGAGTTACATCGTGCCTGGCCAGAAGCAGAATTTATTGTTGTTCCTGATGCTGGACATTCGATGAGTGAAGCAGGAATAACAAGTGCTTTAATTACAGCAACAGATAAGTTTGCTTCTTTGTAATTATTGTTTGTTGGTGATTGATTGTTTCGCAAATTGTTTAGCTACAGCAGATAGTTTTGCTTTTTCATCACTGATTAAAATTTGAAAATTAAATATTGTTGGAAAACAAGCTTTCTAAAGGCAATGAAAAGCTTGATTTTTGGCGTGATAATTGATGCGATGGGTTATGGATACGTTTCGGTGGATTGTGGAAATTGTTCTTAGACCCTTAGAGAAGAAGGGTTTTGTCCATTTACCTAAACGCTGGGTTGTAGAGCGAACTTTTGGTTGGCTTAATTGGTGTCGGCGTTTAAGTAAGGATTACGAACGCCTACCAGAAACCTCGGAGACTTTTATTTATATTGCGATGATACGTATTATGGTTCGACGACTCGCGTGATTTTTGACCACTTCGACTTTTAAAACATCCTCTTAACGCGATCGCAAGATTCCCCTACAAAGCACTCTACCAAATTTAAATTCACTCAATCCCCAATCCCCTTATACTAGTAAGCTAGCTTTGTCTGCTGAACTAGACTTAATTTGTATATCGTTTGTGTAGTGCCAAGTTTATGAATTCTCAAATTATTGAAAATACAAGCAAAAAAGCATTTTTATTAGAAGTTGGTACAGAAGAATTACCTGCAAGCTTTTTGAGTGGTGCGATCGCACAGTGGAAATTGCTGATTCCTCGAAGTCTCCAAGAAAATAGTCTCAACAGTGAATCTGTAGAAATTTACGGTACTCCCCGACGTCTAGCAGTATTAATCAAAGGTTTACCATCCCAGCAAGCCGACAGAGAAGAAGAAATTAAAGGGCCACCCGCCCAAACTGCTTTTAAAGACGGAAAACCCACCCCAGCAGCACAAGGTTTTGCTAAAAAGCAAGGTGTGGAACTTGATGCTTTTGAAATTCGCAGCACAGATAAAGGCGATTTTGTGTTTGTACGCAAACTGATTCCCGGTCGTCGAGTAGCGGAAATTATCACAGAACTTGTCCCTCAGTGGATTTTGGGTTTAGAAGGTAAGCGGTTGATGCGCTGGGGTGATGGGGATTTGCGGTTTTCTCGTCCGATCCGTTGGTTGGTAAGTTTGTTAGATGATGCTGTACTGCCGATAGAATTGGTGAATGGTTCTGAGACGATTAACAGCGATCGCATCTCTCAAGGTCATCGGGTTTTACATCCCCAACCAGTTACAATTACCCAAGCTACCGATTATGTAACTGTAATGCGTTTAGCTTCAGTTGTTGTGAATGTCGAGGAACGGACAAATATTATCCTTGAAGAAGTCAAAAAATCTGCTAATAAGTTAAATGGTTATGTGGAAATTTATCCAGAACTATTAGAAGAAGTGACAAACCTAGTTGAATGGCCTTCAGCAGTAATTGGTGAATTTGAAAGCGAATTTTTGAATTTGCCTACAGAAGTAATTACTACTGTAATGGTACATCATCAGCGTTACTTCCCAATATTTCAAGATAGCAATCAGCAAAAATTACTCCCCTATTTTATCACTATTTCTAATGGTGACGCAGCAAAATCAGATATCATTGCTGTTGGTAATGCCAGAGTGATTCGCGCTCGTTTAGCTGATGGTAAATTCTTCTATGATGCTGATTTAAAAAATCCTTTAGATAGTTTTTTGCCCCAGCTAGCAAAAGTGACTTTTCAAGAAGATTTGGGTTCACTTTTAGATAAAGTCGGACGAGTCTCTCAAATTGCCACACAGATTGCTGAACAATTGCAATTAAATCCAGAGCAAAGTCATCATGTCCACCGTGCCGCATTATTATGCAAAGCTGATTTAGTCAGCCAAATGGTCTATGAATTTCCAGAATTACAGGGAATCATGGGACAAAAGTATGCTTTAGCAAGTCAAGAAACAGAAGCAGTTGCCACAGCAATTTTGGAACATTATTTGCCTCGTGGTGCAGATGATATTTTACCACAAACAATTACAGGTCAAGTTGTGGGTTTAGCAGATAGATTAGATACTTTAGTTAGTATCTTTGGTTTAGGGATGATTCCCACAGGTTCTTCTGATCCCTTTGCCTTACGACGAGCCGCAAACGCAGTTGTAAACATCACATGGACAGCAGATTTAGCAATTAATTTACAACAGTTATTGGAGCAAATCGCTACAGATTTTGTGGCAAATCATCATAAGAATAAACAAGAATTAGTTACGACATTGCAAGAATTTTTCTTACAACGTATTCGGACACTGTTGCAAGAAGAAAAACAAATAGATTATGACTTAGTGAATGCTGTATTGGGGGAAAATGATCCAGAATATACCCAAAGGACATTACAGGATTTATTAGATGTGCGCGATCGCACCTTATTCCTGCAAAAAATCCGTAAAGACGGTACTTTAGACAAAATTTACGAAACCGTCAACCGTTCTACTCGTTTAGCGGCGCAAGGTGATTTAGATACCAAGCAGCTTGAGCCGACGACTGTAGTTCAGCCAGAACTATTCCAAAAGTCCTGTGAAACTGAATTTTACCATGCCTTAATAGAATTAGTTCCCCAAACTCAAGCCGCACAAAATTCGCGCAATTATCAACTGTTGGTAGCAGGATTAGAAAAAATTGCTCCCACTGTGAATAACTTTTTTGATGGGCCGGAAAGTGTTTTGGTTATAGATCCAGATCCCAATATTAAGCGCAATCGATTAAACTTGCTGGGTTTGCTGCGTAACCACGCGCGCTCACTAGCAGATTTTGGCGCAGTTGTTAAAAATTTGTAGCTAAAATCTATAAAAATTTTGTGTAAATTGTACCAAGAAACGTTAAGATAAGGTGTGCTTAACCAGGGATTTCTGCTACAGTCTATGCCCAAAGCCCATGTAATTGGATTAGGAAAGTCCGGTGTTGCGGCGGCGAGATTGTTGAAGCGGGATGGTTGGGAGGTGGTGTTAAGCGATCGCAACACCTCCTCTAGCCTCCGTACACAACAACAAGAACTCCTTGCCGAACAAATCACTGTTGAACTAGGGTATTCTCTGGACTTAACTGAACCAGATTTACCTCAGCTAATAGTTGTTAGTCCCGGTGTTCCTTGGGATATCCCCGTACTAGTGCAAGCACGGGATTTAGGTATAGAAACCATCGGCGAGATGGAACTAGCATGGCGGTACTTAACATCTATACCTTGGGTGGCGATTACTGGTACTAACGGCAAGACTACTACTACTTATTTGATTGGTAACATTTTCCAAACAGCAGGTTTAAATGCTCCGGCTTGCGGTAACATTGGCTATGCTGCTTGTGAAGTTGCCCTCTCGCAGGCAGAAGAGGCAGAAAAAACCCCAATCCAAAATTCCCTTGATTGGGTGATTGCAGAGATTAGCAGTTACCAAATAGAATCTTCTTCTACTTTGAAACCACGTATCGGTATATGGACTACTTTTACTCCCGATCACCTCAGTCGCCATAAAACATTAGAGAATTATTACAACCTTAAAGCTTGTTTGTTGCGTCAGAGTGAAATCCAAATTTTTAATGGTGATGACGCATACTTGCGTAAAGTTGGTTTGAGTGATTGGCCGGATGCTTATTGGACAAGTGTTCAAGGTAAAGATTTCTTGATAGGTGAAAAAGGCTTTTACATTCAAGATGGCTGGGTTTTCCAGACATGCCATGATGGTTCAAGAGAAGATACAGCGATTGTGGAAGTATCTGCGTTGCGGATGGTAGGAGAACACAATCAACAAAATCTACTCATGGCTGTGGCTGCGGCGCGATTAGCTGGAATTGATCAAAATGCTATATCTCGTGCCATTAGTGAGTTCCCTGGTGTTCCCCATCGCCTAGAATATATTTGTACTTGGGAAGGTATAGATTTTATCAACGATAGCAAAGCTACTAATTATGATGCTGCTGAGGTTGGGTTAGAATCGGTGCCAAGTCCTGTGATCTTAATAGCTGGTGGTGAACCTAAAGCAGGTGATGATACTGCCTGGTTGGCAAAAATTAAAACCAAAACTGCTGCTGTTTTACTGATTGGTGATGCTGCTAAAGGTTTTGCCCAAAAGTTGCAAGAACTGGGATACACCAATTACGAAATTGTGAAAACTATGGATAAAGCTGTTTGGAGATCAGGAGAACTAGCTAAACAACATCAAGCATCTGTAGTTTTACTGTCACCTGCCTGTGCGAGTTTTGATCAGTATCCTAATTTTGAAGTGCGAGGTGAGCATTTCCGACAGTTATGTTTGGAGTGGGTGGCGAGTAATTAAGTTAAATAATTAAAATCTGCTTCGATAAATTTGCTGGACGTCGATACACAAGGTATCATTATTTAACTTCCTTGCCTGGGGTGCGATCGCCTAATTTTTGCCTCTTTTGTGTCCTAGCCAACCATAGGACTTATTCTGTCTGAGCTAACAAAAGCCACTATCAAAATCAATACTCTACAAATTTTTTAAACTGGATCTCAAGACACTCACAAATGCTCAAAACAAATATGAAAACATCTGGAAAATTCGACTTTGAGGACGATAAATTTAACGCACCGCCTTCTCAAGTCCTCCCTTGGTGTCAGATGATTAATCCTCGGTATGGCCAAGATCATATCCAGCCTTATGGTTTAGCAATCAAGCTGGATAATGCCCATGCTGTGGGGTTTAAACCGGATGACAATTGGCAACAAATGGAACACGAATTTAGCTCCGGTTCTGAAACAGTATATATAACTACTACTCCACGCTTAGTAGTAGTGCGGCGCGGCCCATTGTCCGTCAAAGACCGAGAAACTGGTGTCAAATTAGGTACACTTAAAGATCATTATGATGCTTTTTTAGCAGATAAACTTAAATTTAAAACTTTTACACGCTATCTAATTTTTGTCGTTGGAGAAAATAAAGAATTTTTGCATGAATTACCACTGCAACTTACTTTGAATGGTGCAGCTGGAGCAAGTTTTAGTAAATCCTATTGTGAATATCAACAAGGCAGAATTACAGGTGGATTTCTCGCGGAATTGGAAAAAACTTATGCTGCTTACCGCAAGCTACCTTTAACACCAAAAGGGCCATTATTTCACGCTCACGGCATTTTTTGCCCAATTATTGACTCAGAAGAAAGAGGTATTGAACCAAATACAGTTTTGGTTGCTTCTACTGTGGACTATAAACATCCAACGGTTTCAACTTTAACACAATATCTCATAGCTTCTGATGCTCCAGAGTCGGAGGTAATTATCAGGAATTACGAAGAATATAAGGAGTTTGGCAAAGAACCTATTAAAGTAGAACCACCAAAGATGGTAGCGGCGGGGGTTTCTAATTCCTACATTTATCCTGATGAGGATGATTTTGGTTATCCACCCTATTAAATTGGGGAAACAGATATACATAGATGTCCCTTGTTTAGCTTCATGCAGCCTTTGGTAATTGGTAATTGGTAATTGGCTTACCCATTACCCATGACCACGAAATCCCACTCCAACGAGCGTGTGGGATGAGCTTAATGAAATTTATGGATATCAATGATTACACAAGGTTATAACTCAGACAAAATACTGGTAGTCGATGATTCTCCTGATAACGTGTTTTTAATCACAACCATTTTGGAAGAAGAAGGCTACACTGTCACCACAGCAGAAAATGGTATTTCTGCATTGACAAAAATTGCTAAGGCTACTTTCGACTTAGTATTACTGGATCTAATGATGCCAGGGGTGGATGGTTATGAAGTAACCAAGCGGATGAGAGAAAATAAGAATTTGCCGTTTATCCCGATTTTACTGATTACAGCCCATGATTCACCCAATGTTGCCCAAGGTTTAGATTTGGGTGCGGATGACTTTATCCGTAAACCTGTAACAGTAGATGAGTTGTTAGCAAGAGTGCGATCGCTTCTGCGGTTGAAGCATAGTATTGATGAACGAGATGAAATCGCTCGCCAAAGAGAAGATTTTGTCTCTCGTCTCACCCACGACTTACGCACACCTCTAGTTGCAGCAGAACGGATGCTAACACTACTTTCAGAAGGTGCTTTAGGAAATTTATCAGCACCGATGCAGGAAGTGATCACAATCATGGGACGTAGCAACACTAACCTTTTAGCGATGGTGAATACTTTACTAGAAGTGTATCGTTTTGAAGCAGGTCGTAAAACTCTAGCGTTTCAACCGATTGATTTAGGACAATTACTCAAAGAAGTTGCAGGTGAACTAACTCTTTTAGCCGAAGCAAAGCAACTAGCACTCTTATTAGATTTTGATCAAGAATCTAGCCAAAGTAAAATTATTGGCGATCGCTTAGAATTACATCGCCTCTTCACCAACTTGCTCGGTAATGCTATCAAATTCACTGATCAAGGTTCTGTTACCATCAATCTTGTATCATTTACCACTGATGATGACAATATTACTATCAAAATAGTAGATACAGGTTCTGGTATTCCTGTTGAAGAACAAGCAACTTTATTTGAACGATTTCGCCAAGGAAGCCATAAGCGTTCTGGTAGTGGTTTGGGACTGTATCTTTCAAGGCGGATTGTGGAAGCACACAAAGGAAGCATCGAAGTAAGTTCAGAGGTTGGAAAAGGTAGTATATTTACTGTAAACTTGCCAGTCAAGCAGTAATTTGGTAACTAGTACTCTGACAAGTCAATTTTGAGGGGTTTGTAGTAAGGACTTTAGTCCTCTATGAGCGCTTTACGCGCAGCGTTACCGCACCTAAAGCGCTCACTACGAACCCAGCAAAGTTTGTGTGGTGAAGTACTAGTACCGTGCGGCGTAAATACACATACCATCTTTGATCACTCGCATCAGCTAAGTTTTCATAGCTTTTAATGATCTGCTTATTTGCGCCAAGCTGTACTAGACATTTTGTTCGTTGTTTTCATATAAATTAAATATATTTATTTGAGAGATAAAATGATTTCTGAAGTACCAATTTCTGATATTATTAATCAGCAGCGAGATTTTTTTAAAACAGGCGAAACTCAAACTTTATCTTTTCGGATTTCTCAACTCAAAATTTTACAACAATTAATTAAAGAAAACGAAATAGCAATATGTCAAGCTTTAAAGGCAGATTTAAATAAACCAGAATTTGAAGCTTTTTCTTCGGAAATATTATTAGTATTTAAAGCAATAGAATATTGTGTAAAACACCTGAAGAATTGGATGAAACCTCAAAAAACAAAAGTTCCCTGGCAATTACTTCCTGCTTCAGCCAAAATTTATCCAGAACCGTTAGGAGTAGTTTTAATTATAGGTGCTTGGAACTATCCTTTTCAGTTAGTAATCGCACCATTAATTGGAGCGATCGCTGCTGGAAATTGTACTATTATTAAACCATCAGAAATTGCTTCAAATACATCTAGTTTGATTACCAAGCTGATTAGTAAATATTTCCAGCCAGAATATATCAAAGTTATAGAAGGAGGTGTGGAAACAAGTCAAAATTTATTGGCGCAAAAATTTGATCACATCTTTTTCACTGGTGGAACTGCTGTTGCAAAAATTGTTATGGAAGCCGCAGCCAAACACCTGACACCTGTTACCTTAGAATTGGGTGGCAAAAATCCTTGTATTGTTGATACAGATATTCAGATCCAACACACAGCTAGACGCATTACTTGGGGGAAATTTATTAATAATGGACAAACTTGTTTAGCGCCAGATTATTTATTAGTAAATACAAAAATTAAAGAAAAATTATTAACCGAAATCAAGAAATGTATCCAAGAATTTTATAGTGATAACCCTGCCATTAGTTCTGATTATGGTAGAATCGTTAATCAAAAACAATTTGATAGAATTACAAATCTTTTAAATAGCAGTAAAATTATTTTTGGCGGAGAAACAAACCGAGAACAACTTTATATTGCTCCAACCTTAGTAGAGAATGTTTCTTTTGCAGAACCCATCATGCAAGAGGAGATTTTTGGTCCAATTTTATCAATCATCGAATACACAGATATATCAGAGGCGATCGCTCTAATCAATTCTCAACCCAAACCTTTAGCTTTATACCTATTTTCTAACAATAAAAATCTCCAGCAAAGAGTTTTATACACAACCTCATCTGGTGCAGTGTGTCTGAATGAAACAGTCATGCATATCGGTGTCTCATCTTTACCATTTGGTGGTGTAGGTGATAGCGGTATCGGCAGTTATAACGGTAAATTTAGTTTTGACACCTTTTCTCACTATAAAAGCGTATTATCCAATCCTTTCTGGCTAGATTTAAAATGGCGATACGCTCCCTATACAAAGGGGAAATTATCTTTTTTAAAACGAATGCTCGGATATTAGTAAATTATGAATTAAGAATTATGAATTATTCTTAATAGCTATAACGTTCCTCTGCCCAAGGTTCGCCCCGGTGATGATAGCCATTGCGTTCCCAGAAACCCATTTCTTCGCGTCGGAGAAACTCTAAACCATTGATCCACTTAGCACTTTTCCAAGCATAAAGGTGAGGAACCACCAATCGCATCGGTCCTCCGTGTTCTGCGGGTAACGGTTCACCAAATAATTTAAAAGCGAAGAAATTTTCTTCTTTGAGAAAATCTTCCAGAGAAATATTGGTAGTATAGTCGCCATAACAATGTTCCATCACATGGACTGCTTTCGGGTCAACTTCAATTTGCTTCATGAAGTCTGTCACTTTGATTCCAGTCCACTTGACATCGAGTTTAGACCAACGGGTTACACAATGGAAATCAGCAGTGAATTCATGCTGAGGTAACGCCATGAAGTCTGACCAAGTAAAAGTTTTGGGTGTCACCAAACCCCATATCCGAAATTCCCATTCATCTGTGCTGACTTCGGGAGTAGCACCATAAGTTAAGACAGGGAAACCCTTAGCCAAATATTGACCGGGAGGAACGCGATCGCCTTCCTCCGGTGTCGGTTTTTGAAAAAATTTTCTTACCATAGTCACCAGAAAAATAGATCCTCTGAAGACACTTTAGTTTTTATATAAGTTCTTGTTAATCGGTCATAGGTAACGGGTAATGTATTTTCTCAATTACCAATTACCAATTACCAATTAGCAGTTTTATGATTCCTCTTCTTCCTCTTCTTCAGCAGATGGATAGACAAAAGTAGAACGTCCAGTCAAAATCGACTTACCAAGGGAGAGAGCTTTTTGTGCTTCCAGCCCAGCTTTACGTCTCCAGGTAGCTCGACGCTTGTCACGTTTGGATTTAGATGTTTTCTTCTTTGGAACAGCCATGGCAGCGGATAACGCAATTTTTGACAACCTAACTATTTTAAGCCATCAAGGCATTTTTGGTTGTTGAGTGTTGGTGGTTGCTTGGTCAAGTCATTAGTTATTCTCTCATGTCGTCCCTCTTGTCCCCCATCTCCCACTTCTACTTCGCAGTTTGATTAGTGGTTGCAGTGGGGTTTGTGAAATTGTTGCCAAAATATAGAAGCGATCGCGCTGTTTTGAAATATTTTGCCCAGCGTCGTGGATCGGGATGATGGCGCCACTGGGGACGAGTCACTGCTAATTCTAAAACTGGTGCGATCGCTCCGTTGTTTTGTACGGAGATAAAGATGGAGACATCTGTTACTAAAATATCTTGATCAAAGCTACGTTGAGCCGCCGCTCTTGCAGCTGCTTCTGCTCTTTGCAGTAGAGTTTCGTAGTTTTCTTCTGGTAAGCGATCAATAGATAAGTCTACTCTGGCGGTGTAAGCTAGCACAATCTGGGGTGCGATCGCGATCGTTGTTAGCCAAATAGGAGTTGCACTACACAGCAAAACTACTGCGTGGGCTATCCGGATTCTCTTGGCAATTAATGGCATAAGTTGAATAAGTCTTTGAAAAAAAATCTTATTTTCAAAGAGAATTCTGCATGATGACTGATGACTGTGACTCCTCATGACTTGTATACTCCTCAATATGAAAATTTTCTGTGATTCAGAACTCAGTATTTCCGCGCATAACCAAGTAACAAAAATGATATTTAGTTTTCTCTCTCAATGGACCATTCATCCAAACTTGGAATTAGGAATTTGGAATTGGAACCCTTAACTCCCTAGAACTAAAA
This sequence comes from Nostochopsis sp., assembly GCA_051172755.1. Taxonomy (GTDB): domain Bacteria; phylum Cyanobacteriota; class Cyanobacteriia; order Cyanobacteriales; family Nostocaceae; genus Pelatocladus. Next base: position 154,818 of record JBMNDX010000006.1, read on the forward strand.
CTCTTATGGAAGAAGTGGCCAAACTCCAAACTTCTAGTTCACAACTCCGAAATTTTTCGGTAACTAAAACGATAAAACAATAGGTTAGCTTTGTTTTTTCAGCAAAGCCAACCGCGATTTTAAGTTAAGCAAAAAATAACCGATAGAAAGTGCGATGGCAAATAACTGGGCGATCGCTATTGGCGTAAATCAATATCAATTCTTCCAACCGTTAGGATGTGCTCAAGCAGATGCCGAGGCCTTAAAAGATTTTTTGGTAATAGAAGCAGGTTTTTTACAACAACAGTGTCTACTTTTGACAGATACTTCACCACCTCTAGGTGATAGGTCTACTTACCCTACAAAGGAAAATATCCTGCTTTTATTAGAAGATTTAGCGGCAGCATGTTGGCAACCGCAAGACAGACTGTGGTTTTTCTTTAGTGGTTATGGCATCAATCACAATGGACAAGATTACCTGATACCTATTGAAGGAAACTCCGCTCAGATTGAAGAAACTGGCATAGAGTTGCGAACATTGATGCAAAGTCTTCAAAATGCTGAACTTGATACAGTAGTACTGCTTGATATTAACCGTGCTTATGCAAGTCAGGCAAATACTCTCATTGGTCAAGAAGCAATTGAACTAGCGCAAGAATTACAAATTCCCACTATTATTTCTTGCCAACCAGAACAATTTTCTCACGAAAGTAGCGAACTCGGTCATGGATTCTTTACAGCAGCAGTGTTAGAAGCTTTGCGCTCTGGCAATGGTAACACCTTGGAGGATCTTGAAAGATACTTGAGCCTCCGCACTCCAGAACTATGTCAACACTACTGGCGTCCAACACAAAATCCAATTACCATCATTCCCTCCAGAAAGCAAGGAATCTTAACAGCATCGGAAACAAATCATCGCGTCAAAAATACAAGCGCGATCAACTCTCAAGAAATCTTAGCTGCTTCCCTACCATCACCTTCGCTGCATTCTCATTCCCATCAATTAGCAACAAATGCGATCGCTTGGAATGGAGCCGGATCTGGTTCTCAGAAGAGCCTTTACAGTAGTGCAGAAGAAAATTCCAACTCACCACCAACAAACAACTCACAAGCAAAACAGATAGCAGTAGCCAACACCTCTATTTGGAAACCACTACTGTGGTGGGGTGTAAGTACAATTATGGTTTTTGGCTTGCTTGTAGTGGTATTTCTTCGCAACCAAGCAGGTTTTAGAACTGTAGAGATTTCTCCAATTACAACCAAAATTACTAATGATGACAGTGAAACAGAAATTTTGCCTGTAGTACCAGATACCACTGAAAGTACCAAGGTTATCAGGACTGTACCAAATGTTCCACCACCTCTACAAAGCAATCAAATACAAAGTAATCAAGTACAAAACAATCAAGTAGAAGTATCAACTGTTGCTACCTCTGAATTAGCCAAGCGCAAGCAAGCACTGTCAGACTTGGAAAAAATGTTACTCGAATCAAATCAAGCCAGCGATCTCAGCTTGGCGATCGCTAAAGCCAAAAAAATCAAACCCGGCGATTTACGTTACGAACAAGCACAAACAAATATTCAGATTTGGAATGACATGATCTTAGACTTAGCCAAAAATCGCGCTCAACAGAGAAATTATGCCAAAGCTGTAGCTGCTGCTGAATTAATTGGTCAAGATCAGCCAAATTACCTGGTAGCACAAGCAGCAATTAAACAGTGGCGACAACAAGCCAAGCAATATGTCGCCAATAAAACTCTTTTGGATGCTGCTAACAGTTTAATTCAGCCAGGACAAGCTTCTACTTATAACCGTGCGATCGAAGTTGCTAAAAAAGTTTCACCAGGTGAACCAGGTTCCGATCAAGCTCGAAAATCTATAAATAAGTGGAGCGAAACTATTTTGGAACTGGCTAAACGCCGCGCCTCTAAAGGAAAAACAAAATCAGCAATTAGAACGGCTGTTTTAGTTCCCTCTGGAACATCGGGCTACAACAAGGCTCAACAAGCCATCCAGAAATGGCAAAATGGCAAATTGCAAAAGTAAGGGAGCAGGGAGCGAGGGATAAGGGAGACAAGGGGGACAAGGGGAATATTTTGAATAGAATTCACCGCGTCTTTTACTCTCCGGTGTCTTCTCTCAATCCCTGATCCGTGATCCCCAATCCCCGCTCCCTCAACAATACTGGGAAATATCTTCGCCGCATTCATCGGCTAGGTAGCACAGCGCTCGGAAACGCAAGCCCACGACTTCTTCGTATAGAGGGTTGAGCTTGCACATGGGTGGTATGTGAAATAAGGCTCTACCAAATAACTTAAAATCACGCTCAAATGGACATTGAGCAGGAATAAGATGACACAAGCGGTGTGCTAATTGGCGATCGCTAACCTTAAAGTGGTCTAGCCACCGACGTAGAGGCTTGAGAACATCAAAATGAGGCTTGGAAACTGAGCGTTTTAGCTCGATAGTACTGGTGTTGCTGGCTTCGGTTGGATTTAGCGATACCCAGCTAGCGAAAAAAATCTTTTTTGTGGTATTGTCGAATACCTTCATGATCTATTCCTCTTTTTCCTTGAGGGTCTTCACCACTTCGATGAAGTTATACAATGTAACAATCGTGTTTCCCGGAAAATTCTTGTTTCAACAGAAATACTGTCTAGTATTTGGGTAGCCACTTTAGATCAGAACTTTCTTTTTAACTACGTCAAGTTAATCGCAATTTCCCCAGGATCGGAAGTGTAATTGTATTATTTTCTTAATAACTTGACATAGTTAAAATTTTAATAAAGTCATCTGTCTTTAGACAGATATTAATGTAACATTAACGAACCTTTTTTGCAGAAAATTCATAAAATATTTTTCCAAGGATTTTTGGTATATTTAAATACTCTGCACCAAGGACTCACTTTATTTGTTAGCAGCTTAAAATCCTTTGCACCCCGGAGTGGCTAGAGATACAAATTTTCTGGTAGCAGCTTTTCGCTTATTTGCCCCTGACTTCAACAATTTTGCATCCCTAATTCCTAACTTTGAATTAGGATTACCAGTCAAAGATGTTACCACATATCTATAAATTTGCCACCTATATTTTTTTAGGGTTGACCTATCTGGGGTTAGGATTGGGCTACTTACCTGGTTTACGGATGAATCGTGCTGCGATCGCCTTGGTGGGTTCAGCCTTTTTAATTGCTTTGAGTGTACTAAGTTTAGAGGAGGCTTGGTAAGCAATTGCTCTCACCACAATTGTGTTTTTGTTGAGGATGATGGTGGTGAACGCTAACTTATCCTACGCAGGATTTTTCCCTCAAGCATTGTCACTGCTTTTACGTTTTACCCGCAGTTCTTTGGGGATATTGATCGCCTTGACTTTTGGTGGTGGTATTCTTTGCGCCTTTTTTTTGAATGATACATTGGCGCTAATTTTTACACTACCTTGAGCCTAACTCAAGCTTTGAGATTGCATACCATACCCTATTTATTGGCGATCGCAGGCGCAACTAAATATTGGTTCTATCGCCACTTTGAGCGGTAATCCTCAAAACATCTTGATTGGCTCCTTTTCAGGCATCCATTATCTAGATTTTATGCGGATGATGACTCCAATTGCTGTAACAGGTTTAGCAATTCAAGTAATTATACTGTGTTTACTTTATCCAAATGTACGCTCGATAGTGCCTTACGCGTCCATGTTCTCTATGGCTGTACAATCTGCGGCTGAACGTGGATGGATTGCTATATCTCGTTTTTACGACAACTGCAAATCTAATAAATCTGGTAAAAAAGGATTTCCAAGGTTTCAAAAAGATAATCGTTCGGTTGAATATAAAACCTCTGGATGGCGACTACATCCAACAAAAAGACGTATCACTATTACCGATAAAAAAGGTATTGGTGAGTTGAAATTGTTGGGTAAATGGGACATCCAATCCTACGACATCAAAGACATTAAGAGAATACTTTTAATCCGTCGCGCTGATGGATATTACGCGCAGTTTTGCGTTGGTGTCGATGTTGTGGATGCTCAACCTAAGACGGGTAGTGAAGTTGGGTTAGATGTCGGAATTGAGAGTTTTTACACTGACTCAAACGGATATCAAGAACCTAACCCGAAGTTTTTGAGAAAAGCTGAATCAAAAATCAAGCATTCTCAAAGACGAATTTACAAAAGAGTTAAAGGTTCTAGTGGCAGAAGAAAAGCTAGAAAACTTTACGCAAAAAAACACTTAAAAGTAAGTAGGCAACGTAATGAACATGCGCTTAGAATTGCACGTTGCGTAGTCAAGTCTAACGATTTAGTCGCCTACGAAGATTTAAGAGTTTCTAATATGGTCAAAAACCATTGTTTGGCTAAATCAATTAGTGACGCTAGTTGGTATTTGTTCCGACAATGGATAGAATATTTTGCTGCTAAATTTGACAAGTTAGCCGTACCTGTACCACCTCAATACACTAGTCAAAAGTGTAGTAGTTGCGGTGTAATTGTCAAAAAAACTCTATCAACCCGCACTCACATTTGTAGTTGTGGATGCGAATTGCATAGAGATACGAATGCCGCTATAAATATTCTGAATCTTGCAAGAGCTAGGGATGGGCAGTCCCAAAGTAACGCTAATGGACTAGTAACCTCTACGCTGCTTGGTGAAAACCTGGTAGAGCAAGTAACTAGGATGAAGTTAGAATCGAGCGTGTCTTTAGACCTGAGAGTGTCAATTCGGTAATTGTGTTACTTGCAGCAAATCTAATCCCCTGGCAAATATTTCATCAATCGGTAACATTTGCCCCTCACTAGTCATAAATTTATGATCTTTCGTAGCTCGAATTACCGAACCATCTTCTAAACCATATTCAAACACTTCTTGATAACCACGATTATGCCACTGAGCGATCGCTTGTGTATACACATAACCATTAATATCAACACTGTAAACAGTACACTCAATTCTTTTTTCGACGATTTCTCCAATTGGTAAAAACCCATATTCTACAGTCAAAATTTCGGTGTCATAACTCAAACAATATTCGGCAAACTTTAACATTTGCTCAAATAATGAATCTGCTATTTGTTGCTTGACACCATTTTTGGCTGCACCATCCATGAATTTTTCTCGCTGTTTCTGCATCTCAGAAACTTTCTTTTTACCCATCGCTCGACGCAGCAAATCAGCTTGACCTAAAGAATATCCAGCCAAATCTTGAGCAATTTTCATAATTTGCTCTTGATAAACCATAATTCCATAGGTTTCATCTAAAATTGGTTCTAGAATAGTGTGTTCATAATCAATATTTTCCCGCCCGTGTTTGCGGTTAATAAATTTCGGAATTAGTCCCGCATCTAATGGCCCTGGTCGATACAGCGCCAAAATCGAAGAAATATCTTCTATATTGGAAGGTTTTAAATCACGTACAATCTGACGCATTCCAGAAGATTCTAACTGAAATACTCCTTCTAATTCACCTGCTTCTAATAGTTCGTAAGTCTTTTTCACATCTGGGGGAAGTTTCGCGCCTTCTCCACCTTTTGCTAATATTTTCTGTGCTTTTCTTTCTTGAGCAGTAATTACATAGGGATCAATCTTAAATCCATGATTACTTTCAATTAAATCGATAGTTTTCTGAATCATACTGAGATTTCTCAAGCCCAGAAAATCCATTTTTAACAAACCCAGTGATTCTAAATCTTCCATAAAATACTGGGTAATCACAGAACCATCGTTATTTTTCTGAAGTGGCACAATTTCATCTAATGGATCAGCAGAAATGACTACACCTGCTGCATGAACACCGAAGGTTTTGTTCGTTCCTTCGATGCGAATTGCCATATCTAACCAATGGCGGACTCTCGGATCATTGTCATATCTGGCTTTAAATTCTGGTTCAGGAGTGTCATCAGAAATCATCACTTTCAACTTGGCAGGTTTTCCCCGTGAAACGGGAATCATTTTTGCCATTTTGTCTGATTCTGCATAAGGAATATTTAACACTCTGGCGACATCTTTTAACACCGCTTTGGAAGTCAGACGGTTGAAAGTGATAATTTGGGCAACTCTTTCTGTACCATATTTTTCTGTTACATATTCTATGACTTTATCTCTTTGAGAAATACAGAAATCCGTATCAATATCCGGCATAGATTTCCGTTCTGGGTTGAGAAATCTTTCAAAAAGTAAGCCATGATGTACAGGGTCTATATTAGTAATTCCCATGGTATAAGCTACCAAAGAACCTGCGGCAGATCCACGACCTGGCCCAACTGGAATATCATTATCCCTGGCAAATTTGATGTAGTCCCACACAACTAAAAAGTAAGTGGAAAAACCCATTTGTTGAATCATTTTTAACTCATATTCCAGCCTTTCTTTGTAAGCTAAATCGATTTCGTTACGGGATTTGCGATTTAGTTTTTGTAATAATCCTTGCCAAGAAATTTCCTCGACATAAGTATCAGCAGTATGACCAGATGGAATCGGATAATTGGGAATTCGAGGCTCACCCAAAATATTGTATGGTTCGATTTTTTCTGCTACTTCTATAGTATTGGCGATCGCTTCTTCAATGACGTCATCCGGTAAATGGTCACGAAATAGCTGTTTCATCTCTTCTGCGGATTTTAAATACTCTGTACCGCTATAACGCATCCGGTTATCTTCGACTATTAATTTCCCTGTTTGAATACACAACAAAGCGTCGTGTGCTTCGACGTCATAACAGGAAATATAATGAGAGTCATTGGTAGCGACAATTTTTATGCCTAATTCCCGCGCGATTTTGACAATTTCGACATTGACAATTCGGTCTTCAGGAGAACCATGATCTTGAATTTCTAAATAATAATCTTCAGCAAATACATCTTTATACCATTGAGCAACTCGGCGAGCTGCATCTAGTTTTCCAGCCAAAATTGCTTGAGGGACTTCTCCACCCAAACAGGCACTAGTCACTATCAAATCTTCATGGTATGTTTTGAGTAATTCTTTGCTAATACAAGGACGAGAAAAAATACCTTTGCCTTGTACACCTTGGAGGTGGGAAATAGTTGTTAATTTAACTAAATTTTTATAGCCTTTAGTATTTTTTGCTAAAACAATTTGATGATAGCGAGGACGGCGTTCTTGTTTAGTAATATCGCCGTTGATAATATACATTTCATTGCCAATAATTGGCTGAATATTTTTGTTGCGACAAATTTTTATGAGTTCGATCGCACCATACATGACACCATGATCCGTCAGAGCGATCGCTTTAATATCCAACTCGATAGCACGATCCACTAAATTTGGTATTTGACTAGCACCATCCAACAGACTGTAGTCACTATGAATGTGCAACGGAACAAAAGACATATACGTTTATTATTGAGGGAACAGGGAACAGAGATCAGTTATCAAACCGATAACTGATAGCTACTAAGTTTTTAAAGCTACGGTATATTAGGATAGCTTAGTTTGCCAATATTAAGAGTTGTATTTTTTTGAAAAATTATATTGTCAAAGTGTCGTTTTTATAGTGAAATCACCAGGTTATTCTTCAAGAAATGAAAGAAATAGACAGGATTGATCAACCGGAAAAAAAAGGCCGTTCTTGGTGGCAAAAAATTCCGCTCACATTACAAATCATCATTGCCTTAATATTGGCGATCGCCGTCGGATTTATGCTGGGTGCAGGCAACCCCAGCACAGCTAATGAAGCCCTAATCAAGAACCTGGTCATTCCCGCCGAGTTAATACTTAAGGCTCTGCGCGCCCTAGCTCCGCCGTTGATCTTGGTAGCAGTGCTGCATACTTTCATGACGGCAAATATTCCTGGTACTGCTGGACGACGCTTGGCGGTGCTACTGCTTACCAATACTACAGTAGCAATATTTATCGGGCTTTTGGTAGCAAACGTCCTGCGTCCTGGTACATGGGGACGTTTGTCAGTTCCAGGCGGTACAGACTTAGCACGACAAAAGTTTGATCCTTGGGGACTGATTCAAGACGCAATACCAAAATCAATTCTTGAGCCTTTAGTCAATAATAATGTTATCCAGCTAATTATAATTGCCTTGTCTTTTGGTATTGTTCTACGTGCCATTAAATCAGAGATGGTGGCACAAGGCAAGAATGAATACAAGTCAATTGAAAACGTAATTTCAATTTTATTTGAGGCTGTGATCCGTATCCTGAACTGGGTAATAAGTTTAGTACCCTTGGCTGTCTTTGGTATTGTCGCCTCTACAGTTGCTAAAGAAGGTTTCGAGCCGTTTATATCTTTGGGAGCTTTTATTTTGGCAGTGCTAATAGCACTGATGCTACAAGCTTGTTACTACCTGAGTAGAGTTAAATTTGGTTCTTGGGTAAAACCAGTTAATTTCTTGCGTGGTGGCTCCGATGCCTTTATGATGGCTTTTTCCACATCTTCTTCCGGGGCGACAATGCCTGTTACCTTTGAAGTTTTGCAAGCGAAAATAGGCTTACGGGAATCTTCCGCCGCTTTGGGAGCATTAGTGGGAGCGAATTTCAATAATGATGGTACGGCGCTTTACGAGGCAATGTCTGCTTTGTTTATTTCCCAAGTATTGGGACAACATTTAAATTTTGGGCAACAACTTCTTGTCGTTCTCACTTCTATCTTTGCTTCAGTAGGTGCGGCTAACATTCCTAATGCTGGACTAGTGACTATGACTCTTGTATTTACTTCCGTCGGTTTACCTACACAATATATTGCCGTGCTTGTAACCGTAGACTGGTTTTTGGATCGCTGTCGTACTGCTATTAATGTGATGGGAGATATGACTGTCAGTGCTTTACTAGATGGTAAGAGAGACCGGGGATTGGGGATTAGGGACAAGGGATAGGTGAGAAGCTACAAGAATCCCGTCGCCTTTAGGCATGGGAGTGTCAATTATGAGACTGCGATTGAAATCGCAGGCGGATTTTTTGAACATTTGGGATGCTCCATGATCATCTGTGTACCTCACAGAAGCTGCTTGTGCGTCTAAGCTTTTTCATCCTCTAACTTCCTCACAACTTCCTCAAACTATTTGCCTATAACTGCAATTGAGGTTAAACAAAAGCTTTGATAGGCAAATATCATGCTCAATCAAACATCTCACACTTCTGTTGGCGTAAACAATCAGCCTGTGTCACAGCCAACTACTTCCGGTTTCATCCACTCAGTCGAAACCTGCGGTACTGTTGATGGCCCTGGTATTCGCTTTATCATTTTTACAACCGGATGTCCATTACGTTGTCTCTACTGCTCCAATCCCGATTGTCGCTACTTAGAAAATGGTAAGCAAGTCAGTATCGATGAACTGATGGCAGAAATTCAGAAGTATACATCTTATATGAAAGCTTCTGGTGGGGGTGTCACGATTAGTGGTGGAGAACCGTTATACCAACCTGGTTTTGTCAGAGAAATCTTTCGACGCTCTCAGGAATTGGGTATGCATACGGCGTTAGATACCTCTGGTTTTTGTGATTTGGAAGTTGCCAAAACTGTGTTGGAGTATGTAGATTTAGTACTACTTGATATCAAATCATTTGACCCGGATACATATAAAAAAGTCACAAGTGTTGATATTGAACCAACTTTAAATCTAGCTAAATACTTGAGTGAAATCAACAAGCAAACTTGGATTCGGTTTGTTTTAGTTCCTGGTTTAACTGATGATCCACAAAATATTCAAGGATTAGCTGATTTTATTGCCACACTTAAGAATGTAGAAAGAGTGGAAGTTTTGCCATTTCACAAAATGGGTGAATACAAGTGGCAACAATTAGGTTTTGAATATTTATTAAATGATACCCCGACTCCGTCTTCTGAACAGATGCAACAAGCTTTAGATATTTTTAGAAGTAGAGGAGTTTTAGCGATCGCTTGAATATTTGTATTGTCGGTAATTGGTAATTGAGCATCGTAGTGGGAATAAAAATCCAGGTGAAAATTATGCAGACTATAAATATTCAAGAATTGGAAGCATTGATTGAACGAGTGAAAATAGCACAAGAAAAATATGCTGCCTATTCACAAGAGAAAGTAGATTTTATTTTTAAGCAAGCAGCATTAGCCGCTAACGCTGAACGCATTTCTTTGGCGAAATTTGCTGTTGCAGAAACAGGTATGGGGATTGTGGAAGACAAGGTGATTAAAAATCACTTTGCTGCGGAATATATTTACAATAAATACAAGCATGAAAAAACTTGTGGCGTAATTGAAGAAGATAAATCTTTTGGAATTCAAAAGATTGCTGAACCTGTGGGTATTCTCGCAGGTATCGTACCTGTTACTAATCCGACTTCTACCACTATTTTCAAAGCTTTAATTTCTCTAAAAACCCGTAATGGGATTATTTTTTCTCCCCATCCGAAAGCTAAAAAATCTACAATTGCAGCAGCCCAAACAGTCTTAACAGCAGCGATCGCAGCAGGAGCGCCAGCAGATATTATTGGTTGGATTGATGAACCGACAGTAGAACTTTCCCAAGCTTTAATGCAGCATCGAGAAATTCAGTTAATTTTGGCAACTGGTGGGACGGGAATGGTACGTGCTGCTTATTCATCGGGACATCCTTCGTTGGGTGTGGGTGCGGGAAATACGCCCGCAGTGATCGACGCCACGGCAGATATTCAAACTGCTGTCAGTTCAATTTTGCTGAGTAAAACTTTCGACAACGGCATGATTTGTGCTTCTGAACAATCAGTTATTGTTGTTGATGAGATTTACGAACAAGTGAAACAAGAATTTATTTGTCGTGGAGCATACTTTCTCAAAAACGATGAAAAACACAAACTGGGCAATTTGATTTTGAAACAAGGACATCTAAACCCAGCAATTGTGGGACAATCAGTTACCAAATTAGCAAACATTGCTGGAATTGAACTTAAACGGGAGATTAACGGATGCAATACAGATACTTATTGTCCATTACCTAGCAGCTATAAAGTTTTAATTGCAGAAGTAGAAATGATTGGTCTGGCTGAACCTTTTGCTTACGAAAAACTATCTCCAATTCTAGCAATGTACCGGGCGCGTAATTTCCATGAAGCAGTTACAAAAGCAGACCAGTTAATTGATTTTGGTGGTCCTGGACATACGGCTGTACTGTATACAAATCCAGCCAATTTTGATGATATTACCTACTTTAAAAATACTGTCAAAACAGGCAGAGTTCTGATTAACACGCCTTCATCACAAGGGGCAATTGGTGACTTATATAACTTTAAACTTGACCCCTCACTAACTTTGGGTTGTGGAACCTGGGGCGGTAATACTATTTCTGATAACCTTGCACCTCATCACCTATTAAATATCAAAACAGTGTCGGAACGACGAGAAAATATGTTGTGGTTTCGCGTTCCTCCCAAAGTTTACTTTAAGTATGGCTGTTTGCCTGTAGCTTTAAGCGAATTAGCTGGAAAAAAACGTGCGTTTATTGTGACTGACAAACCCTTATTTGATTTGGGAATGATTGACAAAGTTACGCAAGTGTTGGATGAAATTGGTGTTCAACATGATATCTTTCATAACGTCGAACCTGACCCGACTCTCTCAAATGTTAATCAAGGATTAGCCTTATTACGTAGTTATCAACCAGATGTGATTATTGCGATTGGCGGTGGTTCACCGATGGATGCAGCGAAAGTCATGTGGTTGATGTACGAACATCCCGATGTCGAATTTGCAGGATTGGCTACACGGTTTATGGATATCCGCAAGCGGGTATACGAATTACCTCCCCTGGGACAAAAAGCAATTATGGTTGCAATTCCCACAACTTCGGGTACGGGTTCAGAAGTGACGCCTTTTGCAGTTGTTACCGATGACCAAGTAGGAGTGAAATACCCGTTAGCAGATTACGCTTTAACGCCAAATATGGCAATTGTAGATCCAGAGTTAGTATTAAATATGCCGAAAAAATTGACGGCATACGGTGGTATTGATGCGCTAACTCATGCATTAGAAGCTTATGTATCAGTAATGGCTACAGATTTTACCGATGGTTTAGCACTACAAGCGATCGCCCTACTGTTTGCATATTTACCACGGGCTTACAAAAATGGTGCTAGTGATCCCGAAGCGCGGGAAAAAGTACACTACGCAGCAACTATCGCTGGGATGGCTTTTGCAAATGCATTCTTGGGTGTGTGTCACTCCATGGCACACAAACTTGGTGCAACCTTCCACGTACCCCACGGGTTAGCAAATGCACTGATGATTTCCCACGTCATCCGCTACAATGCTACAGATATTCCCTTTAAACAAGCAATTTTCCCACAATATAAGTACCCGAATGCCAAAGCACGTTACGCCCAAATCGCAGATTATTTAAGATTGGGTGGCGACACACAGGATGAGAAAATAGAAAGATTGGTGGAAGCAGTAGAAAATCTCAAACATCAAATTGATATTCCTCACACTATCCAAGCAGCTTTGGGAGATGAAGATCAAGAATTTTACGCCAAAGTCGAACAAATGGCAGATCAAGCATTTGATGATCAATGCACAGGCGCTAATCCTCGCTATCCACTCATTAATGATTTGAAAGAATTGTATATCCTAGCTTACCGGGGTTGTCGCACCGATGCCGCACTTTATCATGATGAGTTAGTTGTTGGTTGTTAGTTGTTGGTTGTTGGTTGTTGGTTGTTGGTTGTTGGTTGTTGGTTGTTAGTTGTTTTTCTGTTTTCTTCCTTGTCTCCCTTGTCCCCAAAAGAACTATGCAAACAAATTCCAAACTGACTTCAGACCGCGCTTATGATATTCTGCGAGCCGAATATCAACCTTTGGATGCGATATTTGCGCCGAAAACGATCGCTGTGATTGGTGCAACTGATCGCGATCGCAGTGTGGGACGAACTGTACTTTGGAATCTGATCAGTCATCCTTTTGGGGGAACGGTTTTTCCTGTCAATCCTAACCGTAGCAGTGTGCTTGGGATTAAAACTTATCCTAATATTGCCGCAGTCCCGGAACCGATTGATTTAGCGATCGTGATTACACCTGCTCCTACTGTTCCGGGGATTATTGGTGAATGTGCAGAGATGGGAGTCAAAGGTGCGATCGTGCTTTCGGCTGGATTCAAAGAAACAGGTGTAGATGGCGCCAAGCTAGAACAACAAGTTTTAGAACAACTCCACCACAGCAAAATGCGGTTGATTGGCCCCAATTGTTTGGGTGTGATGAATCCTCACACAGACTTAAATGCTACCTTTGCTAGTAGCATGGCATTTCCAGGGAAGGTGGGATTTATTAGTCAAAGTGGGGCGCTGTGTACGGCGATTTTAGATTGGAGTTTTCGAGAAAACGTTGGTTTTAGTGCCTTTATCTCCATCGGTTCCATGCTGGATGTGGGTTGGGGTGATTTGATTTATTACCTTGGTGATGATCCGCATACAGAAAGTATTGTAATTTACATGGAATCAATTGGCGATGCGCGATCGTTTCTCTCAGCAGCACGGGAAGTTGCTCTCACTAAGCCAATTATTGTCATCAAAGCTGGACGTACGGAAGCCGCAGCCAAAGCCGCAGCATCTCATACAGGGGCGTTAGCTGGAAGTGATGCGGTGTTTGATGCTGCGTTACGACGTTGTGGAGTATTGCGGGTAAAGAGTATTTCTGAGTTGTTCGATATGGCGGAGGTGTTAGCAAAACAGCCTCGTCCTAAGGGTCGGCGACTGGCTCTGATTACCAATGCTGGCGGCCCTGGGGTACTGGCGACTGATGCACTCATCACCGGTGGGGGCGAGTTAGCAGAACTATCTGCCGCAACTCAGGCAGCCTTAGATCAAATATTACCAGCCAATGGCAATCATCACAACCCTATTGATCTATTAGGTGATGCTGATCCGACCCGCTATGCCCAAGCTTTAGAAATTATTGCCAAAGACCCCAATAGTGATGGTTTGCTGGTAATTTTGACACCACAGGCGATGACCAACCCTACCCAAACCGCCCACTTGCTCAAACCTTATGCCAAAATTGGTAAACCCATCCTGGCTAGTTGGATGGGAGATACAGATATAGAAGCAGGGGCAGAAATCCTCAATCAAGCTTCAATTCCTACTTTCCCTTTTCCCGATACTGCTGCCCGTGTTTTTAACTATATGTGGCGTTATAGTTATAACCTGCGAGGACTGTATGAAACACCTGTGCTGACTGAAAATCAAGATGTAGCCAATGAGCGGGTGATTGTTGAAACCATTATTCAAAAAGCACGACTAGCTGGTAGAACTTTACTAACTGAGGTGGAATCAAAACAAGTTCTAGCTGCATACGGGATTAATACGGTGGAAACTCTGGTTGCAAATAGCGCCGAAGAAGCTGTGCAGCTAGCGGATAAAATTGGCTATCCAGTTGTATTAAAGGTATTTTCCGAAACAATCACCCATAAAACTGATGTGGGTGGTGTGCATTTAAATTTACATGACGCTGAGGCAGTTCGTCAGGCTTATGCAGCAATTGCAACTTCCGTGAGAGAGAAAGTTGGGGAAAGTCACTTTGCTGGCGTTACTGTTCAGCCGATGATTGACTTGAAAAATAGCTATGAACTGATTTTGGGTAGCAGTATTGATCCTCAGTTTGGCCCTGTTCTACTTTTTGGTACTGGCGGACAGTTGGTAGAAGTATTTCAGGATCGTGCTTTGGGGCTTCCTCCGTTAAATACGACATTAGCACGGCGGATGATGGAACAAACCCGAATTTACAAAGCCCTACAGGGAGTCAGGGGTAGAAAAGCTGTAGATTTAGAAGCACTAGAACAAGTTTTGGTACGTTTTAGTCAACTTGTAGTTGAACAACGCTGGATTAAAGAAATTGATATAAATCCTTTATTGGTACAAGCGATTACTCAAGATTCTTTTATTGCCCTTGATGCACGAATTGTGCTATACGACTTAGATATCAAAGAGGCGGATTTACCAAAACCTGCCATTCGTCCTTACCCCACACAATACGTTTCGTCTTGGACAATGAAAAACGGGATGGAAGTAACAATTCGCCCGATTCGTCCAGAAGACGAACCGTTAATGATTCAGTTTCATCAAACCTTATCAGAAGAAAGCGTTTATTTTCGTTATTTTCACCTGATCAAACTCAGTCAGCGTATCGCTCATGAGAGACTCACACGCCTTTGCTTTATTGATTATGACCAAGAAATGGCTTTAGTTGCTGACTATCAAAATCCCGAAACCGGACAACATGAACTTTTAGCGATCGCCAGATTAAGTAAAATCCACGCTACACAAGGTGCAGAGTTTGCGATGCTAGTCAGTGACCATTTTCAATGTCAAGGTTTAGGAACCGAATTACTCAAAAGACTACTTCAGGTAGGACGCAGCGAAAACTTAAATTACATTAGTGCAGAAATCCTAGCTGAAAATTCCGGTATGCAGCGAGTTTGCGAGAAACTCGGCTTTCACCTGACTCGAACCCCCGATCCTTCAGTTGTTAAAGCAGAAGTGAATTTTCGTTGTTAGTTGTTAGTTGTTAGTTGTGAATTGTTAGTTGTTAGTTGTTCTTTAAAAATACTTACTCTCACACTCCCCACACTTCACACTCTCCAAACCCAGCAACCAAGAATTGTGTAGGATGCACTACACTTAATTAAGAAAGGCCAGTGTAATTTCTTTAATTGTCAGGTACAAACCTTTTTTGGGGTTTTCTTGAAACAAGATATATTCTGTAAGCAAGAAGCACACAAAGTAGCTGAATTGTTATAAAAAAAGTTTAAAGGAGATTAAGCAACCTCAAAAACCTTAACAAGAGGATGATCTTCTCCTGCTGTCAATAAACACGCTCAAGTTATAAGATCCTTGTGCAATCTCAAAAACCCGAAAAAATTGATTTTAATAGCGAATACCCCTGTCCCTGTCGTCGTCGGGGACGATTAATTCCGATTACCCTTACAGAAGCGTTTGGGTGCGATCGCTGTCAACAAATCTTTGTAGTGGAAGATAATGGTTATGTACTAGAACAGCTTTCTACTACCTATCCCTATAAACGCGCTTGGCGTTGGACAGGTTCTAGCTGGCAAGTAGTCCATCCGCGTTTAGGAGAAAGCTATCTACCAGTAGCACTTGGTATTATTTTCGTGCTAGTGATTATATGGTTGCCATTAGCACTACGATTGGCCAGTGGTTCTAGTATAATAGCTTGGGCAATGGTAGCAGTACTATTGGCGATTCTACCCGCACTGATGGTCTGGCTTACTTACAGACGTTGATTCAATGACAGTGGATGCTTTTGATCATAGCCCCGAAGCAATCGCCAGCACTAAACGTGCCTACACTGCTTCTTTAAAGTTAGGAATTACCAAAGGGATAGATCGCAGTCGCGCCGTCTTGGCTATGGCTGAGGCGATCAAATGTTCTTTTGACGATATTCTCGAAGCCAATACTTTGGATCTAGAAGCTAGTCGGGAAATGGCTATACCAAATTTAATTTTGGACTGGCTGAAGCTAACCCCAAAACGTCTGGAAGCAGCTGTAGAGATTTTGCAACGACTAGGAGAACTATCAGATCCACTGCGGCGAGTGCGTAGTGCTGACTACCAACTCGAAGATTCCCAGACTTACACGCAGCTAACGCCTTTAGGAGTGATCGCGTTTATTTATGAAGCGTTTCCAGAATTAGCGGCGATCGCAGCAGGTTTATGCATCAAAACAGGTAATTGTTTGATCCTCAAAGGTGGTACAGAAGCTAGTCACTCGAACGCGGCGATCGCTGAGGCTTTACAAGCTGGTGTTGCCGATGCTGGTTTATCTCCTGGGTGTATAGAATTAATCCAGACTGAACATGGTGCTTCTATCCGTGATTTGGTCAGCCAAGACCAGTATTTAAATTTAGTCATTCCCTATGGACGTTCTAGCTTAGTACAGCAGGTGGTGCGACAATCTACAGCACCGGTACTGAAGTCAACGATGGGTAATTGTTACCTGTATTGGTCACTCAATGGCAGCTTGGAAATGGTGCGTTGGATAATTGTCGATAGCCACTGTAGCCAACCAGATCCGGTGAATGCGATCGAAAAAGTTTTGATTCATCGGCAAGCTATGCCATCATCTTTAGTTACCCTGTGGAACAGCTTGCAAGAAAAAGGCTTTCAAATTAAAGGAGACGCCGAGTTAATAGAAGCTTTTCCCCAGTTACAACTAGCTAAAGATACAGAATGGGGAAGCGCTTATTTAACTAAAACCATCGCTTTTAAACTAGTAGATAGCTTAGAGGGAGCGATCGCTTGGATTAATCATTACAGCAGTGGTCACGCCGACTGCATCGTCACAGAATCTTACCAAGAAAGTCGGCAATTTGCTTTGGGAGTCAACAGCGCCTCTAGTTACATCAATTCTTCTCCCCGCTTTATCCGTAACCCTGCACGAGGAGATGGCGTATTTCTTGGTATGTCAAACCAGAAAGGCCATCGACGTGGTTTTATCAGCCTAGAAAGCCTGACTACGGTCAAACATATCGTACAGGGAAATGGACGGTTCTAATAGTTTGAAAATAGGGATCGGGGAAAGGGGAAAGGGGAAAGGGGCTAGAAACCTACACCCTTACACCCTTACACCCTTACACCCTTACACCCTTGCCTTCTTAACGTCTACCTTCGTAGTAATCCTGTAAAGATAAATATCCAGTCTCTGGATCATAAAGATGACACTGGTCTGTTATCTGCTTGATTAAAGATACAGAGAATCGACATTTACTCAGATAATTCCCCCAATTTTCTTCTAGGCTGCGATGAGCTAACCGTAAATTATAAGAAGGAATCGCTGTAGAAATGTGGTGGGGAACGTGGACGTTGATATCATGGCAGAGAAATTCTATCCAACGAGGATAATCGCAGTGAACAGTACCAGATAGCTGTGCTACGGCGGCGTTCCACTTTTTGGCTTCTACAAAAGGAATATATGGGGCAGTATGGTGAACGAAGGTAAAGGTACTCATCCAAAAATGGAAAACCAACCAAGGGATAAACCAAAACTTGACAAATCCCCAGATACCAAGATTAACAATGATCAAAGGGAAAGCGATCGCTGCAAACAGCACTACTACTGCAATAGATAGCTTGACTTTTGATTGGTCTTGAGTAGGGAATTTAGTCAAATTAAAGTGCAGCTTGAACCAATGTAGGATTGAACCTATCCACCATAAACGGTTCTGCATGAAACCCTCAAAACTCCACTGTAAGAATTTTCCCCAGCTTTCATATACATCTGGTTTGACTGGATGCCAAGCATTGTCTTCTTCCAGCTTATTGGTATGAGCATGATGATAGTTATGTTTAATTCGCCAACTGTGGAACGGATATACTAACGGCATCATCATCAAATGTCCCACCAAATCGTTTACCCAACGGCGTTTAGCAAACGAACGATGACCACAATCATGAGCTATAACAAAAAAACCTGTCAAAGCAGTGCCAGTAAAAATCCAGACTACAGGTAAGAGAAACCAAGGAACAATTGTCAGACTGAAATAGCCCAAGCCAACCATCAGTACATTGACTAAAAGTCTTGTCCAAGCTTTCCGCCGATTCTGCAAGAAACATTCCCGTGGCAGGCTTTTAATAATATCTTTCAGCTTGAAGTCAGCTTGATTAATGGGATCTGATGGCTTGAAGATGTTGATTGTTGGTGTTGTCATGAATTAGTAAATACCAAAAAACTTCACATTCAAGTGACTTAAAAAAAGGACTTGCTGCAAAGTTTCGTAACATTAGCGTTCTGGATTATATCAAGCTAACGTGTCTCAATGCACACAACTAGCAACTATTTTTCTGTATATATATTTTGAAATCAGAGCAAACGCACCTAAAAATGGCACAATAAAGGTTGATAAGCAGGGCAAGCACATCTAAATCTGTAGCGAAAAATACAGAGTTTTTTCCGCAATTGTCGATTTGCAGAGACAATAGTAGCAAAAATAGATTTTCCCTTCCCCATCTTTTTGCTCTGCATCTCTCCTCATATCTTGAGAGCTTCACAGTCTGAACACTAATTACACTAAATTTGCTAATTTACATATTTGTTTTAACTTATTAATATTGACTTTTACATTTGATAAATGCGGAATCGTGGAATTGTTTGGAATCTTTTCACCTATTATATAAAAGTAGTTAGCCTTAGAATAATTTGCTACGGCATAGAAATGGCCATCTAAATAACCAAAAGGAAAAATTTCAATAACTGTTATACCTTCTCTAATAAATAGTAAATTTGTTAAGGCAGAGCCACAGACTGAAATTATCACATCTGCGCTGTAAAAGATTTCAGCCTCTTCCTTTGTTGCTCTATCATCCATCGCCAATGCTTCAAAGCCTATACTTTCTAGATATTCTATAACTTCATGATCATTGATTACCTCTCGATGATCTACCTGACCACGTTTTACATATAAACGTTTTGGATATTTATTATTGGAATAGTTTTTTGTAGGCAAGAAGACATTTCTTGCTAATTTATAAGCCAAACTGGTTGGATATTGATGACCACCGTTTTGTACTTTTCTGTTAATTACACAAGTTATTGATCTATCAGCTATACAGGGAAAATCAACTATTTTTTCTTTATTTATACCAAGTGCTGTGAGGGTTTCTATTTTGAAATTTGTTACATCACCCACATAGTAATAATCAATCTCTTGTTGATTGATAAATTTCCAATACACCTCAAGCATAGGTAAAGTGTATATAAACCAGTGTCCATAATTTTGAGGATCTGTATTTGATAAATACGCAACTGTCCCCTTTAGTTTGGTAAACTTAACAGATAATTCACGTCCGTATATCGGGAGTTCATGAAAATTAATATCTTTCTCATATATCACATTTAGATTCGCATCAAGTATGTGATTGTTACAAAAACAAAATCCTTCTTTGGTAGTGTCTATTACTACTACTTCAATTTCATCTTTAAAAGGAGTAATAACTCTTAAAAAATCACCTTCTAGAAATTTAGCTTCTTGAATCGGAACCTTTTCCTGATTAACTAACTTATAAATTTTTATCTCTTTATCATTACCAAAATATCTATCAGCATTATCAATGCAGAGTTGTATAACTCCTCTTGCAAGAGGTTTTGAGAGAATATAAGCTTTCAACAAATATTTAAATTTGCTGTACAGTATTATTGCTTGATCATATATATAGTTTATCTGAAAATTATTACGGCTTTTCATTATTTGATTATCTTTATATAGTTAGAGACACCCTCTTCAAAAAACAACAGAATAGTTTTTTCGTTCATCATGAGCGATCGCTCATAAGTAGCTTTTGTTAGCTTCAGAATAGAAGAACCTTAACAATCTTCCTTTTGACGTAAATATTGATGCCTTAGTTAATTAATCGAGTATATACATCATTTTATATAGCTATTCTGAATTATTTGCAAGAAAATACTGGACTAAGGTAAAAGTAAATGAAATTACCTTAAGTCCTCGTGTGTGTAATTGGCGATCGCACTCTTTTTGAGGTCATCTCACACAATCACGTTGCTACTCTTTTGCATCACAACCCATTGACTATTGCCCCCTATTTCCTGGAAATATTTTAGAATTTTTTCTCTGTGCAACTTCTTCAGATAATTGATCCGTTGCTTCCTGAATAACTTTTTAAGTATTCGATGAGATTCAATCAGGTGATCGAGTGTGTTATCGCTCTGAGTTTTCCGAAGATATACGTATTCGGAGAACTGGCTAAGGAATTGTTCAGAGTTTGCTTGCTCTACTTTATAGCCTTTGATTTCCCATCCAAACCTATCTGCAATAAGTGCAAAAGAGTTCTGAGTGTATCTACCGATGTGATTTGGTGGCATATCACGTAATGCCCCATTAGCCTCATTGAAATTAATTATCTTATTGTTGGGGACAGCTAGGAATAAGTAGGCATTCTCCTTGGTGATTCGATTAATTCCCTGAAATACGGCTTGTAAGTTGTCCAAGTGCTCAAGCACTTGGAACATGCATACTGCTGCGAATTTCTCTATCCATTCATTGTTTTCTCGAAAGTCTGACTGATACACCTCTATGCCTAGCTTTTTAATTTGCTGTGCCCCATAGTCACTATATTCAGTCGCGCAGATTGAATCACTCGAAACAATCCCAGTTAGTTTACGCAGAAAGGCTCCATCCCCAGCGCCGACCTCTAATACAGAAAACTTTTCTCTATCAAGAGAGATGTTTGATAAAAAATCAATAGTCTCTTGAAACTCAAACTTCCACGTAGGATATCCGCTTCTTTCGTAGGCTAAGTCGTAAAATTTTTTATCCCCGCCAACGTATGGGCTAGCATAACCAAAGCCACAGTCCTCACACTTCACGATCGAACATTCCTCGACTCCCCACAAATTTGTTAGATGCTCACGAAGGCGAAAAAACCTCTCACTCTTTCTATTGACAACAAAGTGTGTCGCAGATTCGTCACAGGTTACTTGATATAGCAATTTGCTATTTTTGCTTCCACAAATGGGACATATGTGATCCATATTAGTTTTACCAATTTTCTATTATTTCGCAAAAATTAGTCTATACGGATGCGTGAATTTTTCAGTACGCACCAGTCTTGTGCAACACGACATTAACAGTTTGAAGTAAAATCTTTAAATCAAGCAAAAGTGACCAATTTTCAATGTAAGTTAGGTCTAATTTGACGGCATCTTCAAATTTTTCTATATCTGAACGCCCAGAAACCTGCCATAATCCAGTTATGCCAGGAAGAACTTCTTGTCGGATAAAGTGTTTTGTTTTGAACTTTTCTACATCTCTGATGGGTAGAGGACGAGGTCCAACAAGACTCATTTCTCCGAGAAAAATATTAAACAGTTGTGGTAACTCATCTAAACTATAAAGACGCAAGAATTTACCGACTCGAGTAATGCGCGGATCATCTTTCATTTTGAAGAGAACGCCATCTTTTATTTCATTTTTTGCTTCTAGATTTGCTTGTAATTTCTCTGCATTAGTAACCATAGTGCGAAATTTCCAAATTTTAAATTTCCGACTATGTAAACCAATGCGTTCTTGTTTAAAGAATATCGGTCCAGGAGAATCCAACTTAATTAATATTGCAATTGACACATACATTGGAAAGAATAGTACTAGCAAAATCACAGAACAACAAAGGTCGAAACACCGTTTTATCAAAAAATCACTACCTGCAATAATTGGTGCTGGAATTGTCATACAGGGAACTTCACCAATCATCAAAAAAATAGATTTAGCAGGACGAATTTCGCTGTCGGTTGGTAGGATTCGCAAGGTAATACCAGCTGTATGGAAATTCCAGCAAACGTATAGACGATTTTTAATCGCACTCCAAGAAACAAAAGCTTCTACTATTCCCTCCTGACGAAGGTATTGAAAAGTTGACTCTCGGTTACATAAATCTAAGCATCTAGAGTCAGCAATACCTTGGATTGTATAGCAATTTTCCTTTTCTATAATCCTCGTATGATTTTCTTTGTCTTCTATTTCTGTAATTAAGAATATAGGATGACGAATTGCTCCTTTTGTACGTAATAATTTAGTCGCCACATCAAATAAATAGCGACCAATACAGATAAGAAGCAGAGATGACAACCAGAAAATCAAAAAAGTTGAGCGAGAAACGTAGTGATTTGGTTCGTAAAGAAAAGCAATGAATAAAAGTAATACCTGTGATAGAGATACGGCTTTAATAATCCCAGGATAGTTGCGACGTTGAATACCGGCTTTGTATAGACCTTTTGTGGCAATTATGCCTATTTCTAAAGCCAGAGTTAGTATTACAAAAGGGGCTTTTTGTGTCCAAGGAGAATCTAATGGAGTCCCATACAGTATGGCTAAACTCCATGCTAAAATTAGAGCAAACGCATCTAGAGATACAAGTGCTAATACTCGAAAAAATCTAATCGCTAATCCTCTTTGTATCCTCGTGCCTTTTGCAGAACGTAAATCTGCTTTAAAGCTAACTATCGGTAGATATTTTGTAACCACAACTGCTATTACTCCTCACTATAATTTGTCTTAAAATTTGCCATTTACAAAGCTATCTGATCGGGCTTTGCATAGCGCTCAAACAAATATGTTTACCTTCAGAGCAAGCCAATAGACTAATTTGAACTCAATATCGTTGTCAGATTATCAAGAACTATAAAACTAGCACAACTACTTCCTTTTGTCGGTAATTATAACTCTTGACAAGAACATCATGTTTAATTGTTTAAATCAATTCAATTCAAGTGTCCATAAAACACAACTACATCTCCTGAAATCAGGGAAACCAGAATTTACGCCTAAAATTAAAAGTAGGTTTATAATCACAGATAGGATATTTAGTAATTACTGAATTATTAATAGTTTGATTATTTTCTTCAACTTAGCTTTCAAACTACTCCATAAACTTATACTGAAATGAATATCCTCAGTGTACAAATCAGCTTTTAAATTTCGCGTTATGAAAGGGGGGTGTTTTAGAGGTTGTTTGAAAAGTTTTGAGGGGTCAAATTTTATGCTAATCGCCTCACCATGATGCGGATCATGGCAAGGTAAATAAACGTCTCGGATGTTTCTGGCAATAACTCATAGTCTCGAACTAATCGGCGACATCCCATCAGCCAACCAAAAGTTCGCTCTACAACCCAACGTTTTTTGAGCAAGACAAAACCTTTAGCTTCTTGGGAGCGCAACACTACCTGCACAATCCAACGGCAAAAATTCATTACCCACTGCATGAAAGGTTCTCCATCAAAACCACCATCTACCCAGATAGTGGTCAAACGAGATATCTTGTGATGAGACTGTTTGACCCGTTTGAGAACTTGTTTTCCCCCTTCTCGTTCACCGACATTGGCTGCGGTGACTAAAACCCTCAACACTAATCCCAAAGTATCGACCGTCATGAATCGCTTGCGTCCTTTGATTTTCTTACCCGCATCGTAACCCACTGCTTGACTCACCATCGCTGCACTCTTAACGCTTTGGCTGTCGATTATTGCTTCTGATGGACTGGGATGACGTTGATGTTCTATGCGAACCCATTCTCTGAGACTATCGTGGATTTTTAGCCAAGTCCCGTCTTTACGCCAATTGCGAAAGTATGTATAGACCGTTTGCCAAGCAGGAAAATCTCCTGGTAGCGATCGCCATCTGACTCCTTCTACCAAAATGTAGAAAATCGCGTTGAGAACCTCCCACATATCAACTTCACGCTTTCGACCACCCGGTTTTGGCTCTGGAATCATGTCACTGAGAAATTTATATTGTGCCAGGGTTAGGTTGCTCTTGTATGCTTTACTCATACCACTCTCTCGGTGCTGTTTAGTATCTATTCACAGCGTATACTGAGAGAGCTTTTTTACAACATTCCCAACTTTTCAAACAACCTCTTAGCCTGACGGATTGCATCGAAAACTTTTTTAGTTGTGTCAGGTCGATTGAAAATTAAGAATGCGACTGGAGTTTTTATCATTAACTTTAAACAAATCCACCAAGTAAGATCTTCTAAAACGTGCTTTGGGCGGAACCACTTAGGTAAAGGCTGATGATCAAACTTTTTATTTTGTACTCTCACTCCCCGAAGGAAAGGGTAGCTTCCAATAAAGGAAGTAATTAACGGCTGAGTACTAAGAATGTAAAAACCATCATGTAACATAATTTAAATTGCTTAGAGTTATGAAAGAGCATTAACGTTTTGGTGCATTGTCAAATGCTCTTGCTATAGCATTCCATGTCAACTTACGTTGGAAATTTGAGTCCAGTGGTAAAGGACGCACTGGTAATTTATCCGGGCGAGGAGCAAAATTTTTAAGCCAGGTATAGCGATCGCTTAATCCCCAACTTAAGACTGCAATCACAGCTTTTTCATCTAGTACGACTGAAAGATATTCTTCACATGCAGCAGCAACCATGCGATCGCGCTGAGTGATATCAGCAGGTAGTTTGTAATCTCTAACATCTAGTTCAGTAATCAAAATTTTTAGACCTAAACTAGCAACATCAGATAGAAAAATGCGTAGTTTTTTAGTATTAAAATGAGGTTGAGAAGCTATGAGATGAGACTGTATACCCAAGGCATGAACAGGTGTTCCTTTAGATTTCAAACGCTCTAGCAGTTTTAGAACAGCAAGTTTTTTTGCATTGGAATCGGAGTAGTCATATTCGAGATTATAGTCGTTGTACACCAGTAAAGCTTTGGGATCAGCTTCAGCAGCAACCCGGAAAGCAAGTTCAATATATTGAGAACCCAAAAACTTTAGCCAAGGTGTGTTTCGCAAACCGTCAGTTCGTCCGTGTTTAGTCTCAATTGCCTCGTTCACCACATCCCAAGAATGGATTCGTCCAGCATAGTGACTAGCAACAGTGGCAATATGTTCTGTCAAGAACTTTTCTGCATTCTTAGAATTAACTTTTTCCTGAAACCACTTAGGAAATGATCCATGCCAGACGAAAGTATGACCCCGAAAAAGCATTTTGTGAGTCTGGGCATATTTTAACAGTTGATCACTCTTGTCAAAATCAAACTTGTCTGGAGTAGGGCGAAGAGCTGCCCATTTGAGTTCGTTTTCTGGGACTAGGATGGCACATTCTTGGGCAAAATAAGTTGCAAATTCTTTATTTTCGGAAAGCTCATAGGATTCACATGCTGCTCCATAAATTAATCCTTTTGCAGCAGCACGCTCCTTTAAGGATAATTTTCCTACAATTTTAGAGTTTCTAGCTAAACTATTCAGCATTTTATTTTTGGTAGTGGTTTCCCACAATCTGTCTTTAGTACAAGCATTTATACCTGTTAAAGTTGCTAAACTTAGCCAGAGGATATGCCGCCTAGTTAAAAACTTCTCGTTAGACATGACACAAAAATTGTAAAAGATTACCTCAAGGATGATTAATCATTATTTTTGGAGTTGCTTAATCAAGGTATGAATTATCATTTTCTTCAGGAGACACTAAAAACTAATTTGAAATTTTTGCAGAAAAAACTTGCTGATAAATACTTTGAACTTTGTCTCCAATCTTATCCCAATCATGAACTTCCAACACATATTTATGCCCTACATTTCCCATTCTTTCTAGGGCTAATCTATCATTACTAGCTCGTGTAATTGCAGAGGAAATATCTTTTATGATCTGTTGACGACTATGCATGGGAATTTTGAATCCTGCTGCATCTGGTACTAGTTCATGTATTGCACCAATATCAAGACACAAAATGGGCAAACCTACCAACATGGCTTCCAGAATTGCTGTAGGTGGCCCGTCACGCCAAGTCAGCAAAGCATATAAGTCGCAATTCTGCATTTCTCTAAATACATCATCTCTTGTTGGTAAAACCCCCAAAAATTCAATATGCTCGTCCACTCCTAGTGACTTGGATAGGTCTTTTATCGAGTTTTCGCCTCCCTGTCTTAAACTGGTAAAAATTAATTTCGATTTAGCTCCTGTTTCTTTCAGATGAGAGCTAAAACCTTCAACTAGCAAATCGAATCCTTTCCAGTGTACTAGGCGACCACCCGTTATAATTCTCAATCCTCTTTCTGTATCTATCCTTTTCTTATCATATTTAAATGTTTTAGGAAGCTCTGAAACATTTACACCTATATGAATTACTGGAATTATTTTATTTCTGTACTTATATGGTATGCCAGCTACAGCTTCTTGTGTGTAAGGAAGAATTACAGATGCCCTGTTCATAGTCAGCTTCAAAAAAGGATCAAATGATTTAAATAGCCATTGCAGGAGAGTTCTTTTTTGTTCGGCTTTTTTGGCATTTTGAGAGAGATTAAGTTCTATATTTTTTGGTAATTGGTGAGTTGTGCCTCCTATCGGTCCCCAAACAAAGGGGATACTTAATACAGCCAAGCCGCTTGGCATCCAATCAGTTGCATAAGTGATATGATGAGCTAGATCAAAACCGATCTCTTTATGAAGCTGTCTGCTCTTGAAAGCTAAACCTATTTGCCATGCATAATAGTGCCATCCCCAATAGTTAAATAAGTTACTAAGACTTGCAGGAGCTTCTATGTAGTGAAATGATAAATTCTCAATCAGTTTTTTTGAACATTCAGCTTCGATAGCTAATCGATTTTTCTCATGGGTTACAACATGTACTTCATAACCTCGTTTTGCTATCTGAATAGCCCAATTCCATCCCACTCCTTCTTCTGATCCTAGATTAGGTTGGCAAGCGTAAGCACTCATAATAACTTTCATCATCTACCGAACCTTATGCCTGATCTGTGTGAGTCGTTAAAACTTGATGACCTTGTGACAGAATATAGTTGCACATAGCTTCATTAATTATCCGTATGATTCTATCTTTTCACTCCCATCTGGTCTAGCTGGGATAAACTTTCTCAAGCCTACGTACTGTAGAAATACATTCCACACATATAGAGGATTAAGCAAAACATAGCGCCGCCATAAACGTTTGGGTTCTTGAACCAAGCGATAGAGCCACTCTAAACCCAAATCTTGTAGAACTTGGGGTGCTTGCGGTAAGGTACCTGCATGAAAATCAAAAGCCGCACCAACTGCTAAAATTGGGATATTTAAAAGATTGCGGTATTCATAAGCCCAGACTTCTTGTCTTGGACAACCCAAGCCCAGAAAAACAGCGTTTGCACCAGAAGATTTAATGCGATCTGCAAGTTCTATGCGCTCACCCTCAGTTAGTCTACGGAATTTGGAAGGTTCCATACCAGCGATTATTAGACCAGGAAAGGATTGCTTCAGATTTTGTGCAAATTTGCTCAATGTTTCTGTCTTACTTCCGTATAGATAAATGGATAATCCACGTTCGGCAAAAGCTTGAGCAACACGTAATGTGAGATTGGGTCCATAGACGCGATCGCTCAATTTTTTTTGATGTAACCACCACAAAGCCCAGCGCACAGGTTGACCATCTGGCACAATCATATCCATTCCATTCAAACGTCTTGCATGTACTGGCTCTAAAAAACCAGTCATGACTCCATGAACTGCTAAAGCACTCACAGAATAAGAGTGTTTTTTTTCGGCTGCTGACACAATTTTTGCAACCGCAAATTCATAATCTACAGCGTGTACATTCACACCTAAAATGGGATATTTGCCTTCGTTAATCATTACTTATATCCACCTTTCGACGTTATATTCGTAAATTTCACGCAGAATTTGTGTCACATCATATTTGATTGACCAATCTGGGTAATGTGTTTTAAATTTTGATAGATCGCTGATATACCAAATATGGTCCCCGCTCCGATTGTTGTCGGAGTATGAATAGTTCATCTCCTTACCCATAATTTCTTGGCAAATATCGATCGCTTCTAGCATTGAACAATTGCTTTCACGACCACCCCCAATGTTGTAGACCGCAGCTACACTAGGATTTTTATAAAATTCATAGAATGCAGAAATTAAATCAGATGAGTGAATATTGTCACGTACCTGCTTACCTTTGTAACCAAATATGGTATATGGTTTGCTAGTAACCGCACATTTCATTAGATAAGCCAAAAATCCGTGCAGTTGTGTTCCCGAATGATTGGGTCCAGTTAGACATCCTCCTCGAAAAGAAACAGTTTTCATATCAAAGTAACGACCATATTCTTGAACAAGAACATCTGCTGCAACTTTGGAAGCTCCAAATAAAGAATGCTTACTTTGATCGATGCTCATATCTTCGGAAATGCCCGAATAGTATTTGTGAGATGCTTCAATTTCCCATCGCTTTTCTTGCTCCACTAAAGGTAAGTAATTCGGTAAATCTCCATAGACTTTATTTGTAGATGTGAAAATGAATACGGCTTCTGGGCAATACTCACGAGTTGCCTGCAACATGTTGAGTGTGCCATTAGCATTCACGGAAAAATCCGAGAATGGATCGCTAGCTGCCCAATCGTGGGAAGGTTGGGCGGCTGTATGAATAATTAATGATATGTTTTTACCAAAATGTTTAAAAATATCTGCGATTTTAGAGTAATCTCTTATATCCACGTTGTAATGTTCATATTCCTTCAACTCTGTTTCTAAACGCTTGCGATTCCACTCAGTTGAAGCATCTTCTCCAAAGAAGAATTTACGCATGTCATTGTCAATACCAACAATCTGTAGTCCGAGATGAGCAAAGTATCTTACTGCTTCTGAACCAATTAAACCAGCTGAACCTGTAATGATCGCTACGCTCATTTTGACCTCAATATTAGGTTTATCCTGTGAAAGATTTTAATTATGAATAAAGAGCTAGTACAGGACGGCGCAAATGAACCCACCATTAGAATTGCTGAAAACTCTGTGGTTTAGAACCTTTGTGAAAGGTAGGCGTATTTATGCCGAAGTGTACTAGTAGTCTGTTATAAAAAATGCTTAGTAATTTGTGTTTACTTGCTACAGCTATTTTTGCAGAGCATAAGAAGCGGTCTGTGCAAAGAAATTGGCTGCTGCTACAGGAGTATGCTGAGATATTAATTGTTGCGAATTTTGTCCCATGAAAGAAATAAGATTTGGGTTATCCATAAAGCGCTTCATTACTTCAGCAAGTGTCTCTGGATTATAGGGGTCAAAAACATAACCGTTTTCCCCGTCAATAACCATTTCACATGCTCCTGCCCATTTGGAACAAAGAATAGACTTACCAAAAGCCATTGCTTCTAACACAACCATTCCCCAGGTGTCTTCTAAAGAAGGAAAAATAAAAACGTTGGCATTTTGAAAATATACTCCTAAATTGCTATAGTCAACCCAGCCCACCCAGTTTACGCAATCTTGTATATTCTTATCAGTACAAAAACTCTCAAGCTCTTCCTGCTGCGGTCCTCTACCTACAATTTGTAAAGTGTAGTTGCAATATTTTTGCTGCCTAAGAATAGCACATGCTTGAAGCAGACAATAGAGTCCTTTTCTCTGCTCTATCCGCCCTACGTATAAAAAAACTGGGTGTTGCTGCTGTGGAACAATGTTTTTAGTATCAAAAGTCTTAGGTACTTGCAATAAACTTTTGACGTCCGGTACCATGTATGCTCTCCTTCGGACTTTATCTTTCTGGACTCCTAAAAACTGGATCAGATATTCCTCTCCACCGTGACTATTTGTAATTAATGCATCTGCAAACCAAGCCATCATACTTCTGAGGAATGAACGGACTTTTGAATGTCGAAAGTCTACGTTGGGTGAACTACCCTCCCAAGCAAGAACAAGTCGCCACTTACCGAAAGGTTTGAAAAGCAATGCCAATACTGTCCAAGCAGAGAAACCGCTAGTAAAAACTACATGAGGTTTAAATTGAAATAAATAACGGATAATACCTGGAGATAAGTACATAAAACCACCGCTATAGTCGGTTTTTTCTTTGTTCGCTGTTACTCGCATGGTCTTTCCGACTACTTTAACGGTAGAATTATTTCCAGTCTGGAAATCAAAACCAGGCCAAGGACGACCTGTGTAGAGAATAGTTTGATCGGATAAGTTTGTGAGTTCCTCCAAAACTGGTTGCCAGTAAGCACCTAGCTCTACAGTTGGAAGAAGCAAAGCTATACGGGGTTTATCTATTTTATTCATTATTTGTTGCTTTTTTGATACTAAAACTGGAACTTTGCTTGCTAAGTTTTCATTAAAATGTAGTGGTCTGGCAAGTCAACGCAAGCTGGGTAAAGCAATTTGGACAAATCGGTTAAACTTTATTTTTTAAGGACTAAAGTCCTTACTACAAATCCTTAATTAAAAGTTGACAACCTACTAGAATTCAAGCTATTAGGTTGTGAGATGACACTGATCTTAAAACCAATCTTGCATAAGGAAGTAGCCAGTAAAATATCCAGAACAGACCAGCATGTCTACGAGCAAAAACTCTCCATTCTCTAATTGGTAGTCCTCTAGGCTGGTTAATTTTCTCCCATCTTTGACGCAAAGTTAAATTTGGTTCATCCCAAGCTTGATGTCTTAAGGGATTATATTCACAGATTCCTACATATCTTGGTGCTAGCCAAACTGAACCACCTTGTTTGTGAACTCTTAGCCCATAATCTAAATCTCCTGTGCTATGACGAAACGATGGGTCAAGATTCCCTACTGCTTGAACTACTTCTCTGGATAAGAGGACACAGTTACCATTCATGGTTGAGCAGGGTTTTACTTCATGATTATCTGGTTTGATTAAATTAAACTTCAGAGGATGCCACCAACTACTTGCAATCATACCTCCATAGGAGAGTAAACCAGTTTTTGCATCTTGAGTTGACCCTACCACAACTGTTTTCACATAACCTTGCTTAATTAAAGCATGGGAAGATGTGAGCAAATTACTTATAGCTTCCGAGTAAAGAATAGTGTCATCATTCAGCCAGAGATAGTAGTCATAATCGGACTTGATAGCCTTTGCTAAAGCTAATCTCATCCCTCCATTCCAAAACAGATCCCCACTTCCCAACAGAACATTGACTCCAGGGTAATGACTGCGTACTACTTCTCCTGTACCATCAGTGCTGCCATCATCTAATAAGTAAACTTGCATCTCAAGATTTAATGGCAATTCCTGCTTGTACAAAGCCTCTAAACAACCTAAAGTCTTCGCTAGACGATTGTGACAAGTCATAATTACAGCGAGACGCAAGGTTTTGATCACGGCTCTAGGACTATGATTGGTGACTGTATTTTTAACCTGCATAAAATTAATGAAATTACAACAATTCAGAGCAACTATAACTTCTGTAAATAGACTTCTCTACTTCTATCAATTGAACAATATGATTTTTATATCAAGCAGTTAAGCGATGAAGAGATGAAAATTTTCTTTTAAACTCAATGGCAGATGAAAGTGATATGGACACATATACGACCCAAAACGTATTTACTAATAAAATACAACTGTCGCTGAAATTCAGAAGACAAAAAAGTGCAATAAATTGCAACATCCAGGCATATTCTATGGATCTAGAGTAAATAAATAAGATTATTACTCTTTTTAGGGTCAAGAATAAATTAACGAAAAAAGTTAATAAACCAATTAAACCAAGTTGAAGAAAAATATCTACATAACCATTGTGAGCGTGAAATGATGTAGCACTAAGGGAGGCTCTCTCATCTAAACCTGCCCAGCTATTCTTGAAGACATAATCAGAAGCTGGTGATCCCCAAAAACCTGCATAACCATAGCCCAGCCAGGGTTGCTCTAATCCTTTTTCAATAGAGAGACTCCAAAGAGGAGTCCGACCGTTAAGTTCAAGATTTTTTCCTAATAAATCAACTACTATAAACTTCAAATTAGCAGTTAACAAAACCGTAATTATAATAGCTAATAATGAAAAAACTAAAAATATTAATAATCTAATATGACGTTGCTTATTTATTTTATAAAATAAAACAATCAGCAAAGAAAAAATAATCATTAGTAATGCTGTTTTACTGTTTGAATTTAAGGCAAGAAATAAAACTAATAAAAAGCCAATAATTGTGGGCAATTTATAACTTTTTTCATCTAAATATCCTACTACAAATATTAATGCAAAAAGTCCTAGCTGACGGCCAAATGTCTGTTTGTGTGAGTAGATACCGATCCAGGCTAATCCACCATCCAATAATGATGCGGTACCAAAAGATGGAAATAAAAAAACACTACCTAAAGATAGAATCATTGATATTCCGGCTGTCCAAGACAACAAGCTGATCTGTTCTCTAGGACTGTATTGCATTGCTAGGTACACTCCTAAGAGACTTGAGCGGAACAAAAATCTCAATTGATATGCAGTACTTTCTGGATTGTTAGACCAGAAAAGTGAAGCAACTGCTAAACTTAACAATAACAGTAAAAATATATCTCGTGTCGCAACATAAAGAAATCTTTTTCCTCGTGCAAAAATTACAAAAAATAAAAATGCATAGTTGATTATATTGATTATATTTTGTATTAAGGGTGGGAAACGAAGATACTCAGTAAGCAAAAGTAAAGCAATTGTAGTTCTAATCTCTAGCTTTGAGAAAAAAGCTACAAAAGATGATGTTTTTGTCATTTTTTTTTAATAGTCAGTAACTTATTATTTTGACTAGTATAATATTTTAAAAATGTTGATAAAAATATCAAATAATCTCTTGAAAAAGATAACTGTAGTGACTTGCTTGAATTTCTAAAGTAAATTCTTTTATTGCCTTTTCACGAGCATAATATGAGAGTTTATGATGCCTTTTCTGATTTTCCAGTACCCAGGCAATACCTTGAGCCAAGTCTTCTATTTTATAAGCTTGAGCTAAGTAACCATTTTTTTGATGCTCAATCATATCTGGTGTACCGCCGATGTTGAATGCGACACAGGGTATTCCACAAGCGATCGCTTCCATGACTGTGTTAGCTAAATTTTCTTCAATAGAAGGTAAAACAAACACATCTGCTGCTGAATATACTACAGCTAATGATAAATCATCATTAAGTGTACCGATGTAGTGAGTTGGGAAACTAAAATCAGGCGGATGTTCAGGTTTAGATGCTCCAAAAATGACTACCTCTAACTGATCTTTCCAGCCAGATTTACTTAACTCTTGCAAAGCTGGTTGTAACAGATTAAATCCTTTTCTTTTGTCACTGGTTGCTCCTAGTGAACCAAAGAGAACTAATTGCTTATCTTCTGGTAAATTCAGTAGTTTTCTGGCGACGCGACGCTCAATAGGGCGATATGTATGAATATCGACTCCATTAGGAATGACTTCAATGCGTAAATCTTGGAAAAGGGAACTAGCTTTGGCACATTTAGCTAACCAAGAGCTAGGCGTAACTATTGTGGGGTTAAGTTTTTTCCAAGCATTCG
Source organism: Nostochopsis sp. (assembly GCA_051172755.1). GTDB lineage: Bacteria > Cyanobacteriota > Cyanobacteriia > Cyanobacteriales > Nostocaceae > Pelatocladus. The sequence goes on from JBMNDX010000006.1 coordinate 188,526, forward strand.
TTTTACGTTTCCATACCCAACGAGATAAATCCCAGTCCTTGTTACTACCAAGCTGAGGACAATTTCCACAGGATTTAGTGTAGCGATCGCAATCTCCACTGTAGTGACATCCTCCAGTAAACGCCCACATATCATGAAGTGTCCAAACTAAAGGTCGCTTCAGCTTTGCAAGTGTTTCTATATGGACAAATGCTCCACTAATCCAGTGTAAATTAACGATATCTGGATTAATAGCGGCTATTTTGGGAATTACTCTATCTGGTAACCATTGAAGAGAAAATAGATTTTGACTGCGTTGAGGATAAAATTTTAATGGCAAAGCATCAAACGTCAATTTTGAACGTGCTAGTCCTTGAAACATCCTGATTCTTGGTGCAAATACTGTTTTGTCATCACTATATTTTTCTTGGACTAACATTTGCGAATTTGCACCAATCTTTTGCAAACCCTTGTGCAACCGATAGGCCGCACGAGCTGCACCTCCATCGATGTCAGAGGTATTTATCAAGAGGATTTTCATTGGTTGATTAAGTTCTATAACAATCTGCCCAATTTTTATGTAACCAGTAGGAGATATATCTTAATCTACTTTTTACTTGCTGAACAACGTTTTGTTTAGACAATAAAATATCTGGATTTGCCGACGCAATAGTAGATTTAGGTATAAGATTTGAGTGTCTCAGCCGACCATATCCTTCTGGTAAAAAATGTATAATCAAAGATTTTCTAGAATATAGAGGATTTTTATTTCGGAAAGAACCATGAATAAGGAAAGGATGCCATAAAATCACACTACCTTTTTCTGGTGTGAGAGGTATTGCTTGGTAGTTCTGATCTTCCATTAATTGTTGAACTTGATAACGATGTTCATCTTGATGTTTAAATATAGGAGTCTTCTTGTCTCTGCTTATTAAGGAACCATGATGACTTTTAGGAACTACAAAAAAAGCACCTGCATCTTCTTGAATATCTTCAAGTGCAACCCAACAGGCAACTAAATGCCCAGCAGGATCACTATCTAAATAGTAGTGGTCTTGGTGTGGTCTAATCCCATGAGACTTTTCAATAAAAATCGACTGCCAAATAATGTGTTTCTGTCTATCTGTAACACTTGTCAATAAACTCGAAATAGAGTCTGAGCAAATGATATTTAATAAGACTTGACACAACTCTTGTTGACAGAGCATATCCAACGGATTCAGAATGGAATGTTCTAATAATCTTTCTTGATCAACTTCTAGTTTTTCAAATCTATTAGTATCATGAGCAAAATAATAGTAGTTTTTGGATGATTTGAAATTATTATATACCTTGATAAAATCTGCAATTTTATCTGAATTGATTACATTTTTAACAATCACATATCCATTCTCTTCGTAAAATTCCTTTATTAGTTGAGATTGATGTGGTAGACAATTAACTTGATTTTTGATTGATTTTGTTGACATTATCACTTAGAATTGCTATTTTGTTAAATACAATCATAGTGTCTTTAATCCTTACAAATTTATCTTTTCTCAAGCTTTAATAACTCTTTAAATATATTCTTAATTTCTTGAATTTCACTTGTCTTAAATAGAGTTTTTTGTGTGAAATTATCTGCTTGGACGTCTTTAAAAATAAAGGGTGGATATTTTAAAGGAAATTTCATTTCCTCTGTAGGCATATTGTTGTAAGGATTTTCTTGATTTCCAGTGAAATGAGTAGAGTCTGAACCGAAGCCTAAATTTGAAATTAAGTTCCCATTTGAAATAATACCTAAGCTACTTTGTAGCCAACAAGCAAATGTCCATTGATAATCCCAAGTAATGCCAAGAGGATTGTTGTAGACAGAATCAAATATCTTGCTCCAATATTGAATAGACTTAGAGTCCATGAGGATATTATTGAGAAAACCTCCAGCTTTAATTTCTGGCCAAAGCTTCATGTATAAATCATAATACTGCCAAGCACGTCTCCAGCTTGCCCAACCCCAGCAGTGGTTGTAGATAGAAAAGTAGTAACTGTAATTAGTTCGTTTGCGCCCAAACTGAACATTTTGTCCAGAAATTGAAGAGATCCGGGTATCGTACCTGTATTTCTCTAGTAACTCTTCACAAAAACGAAAAAATGTCGGATGAGGTACACAATCATCTTCTAAAATAATCGCTTCTTCAACATTGTTGAAAACCCAATCCAGACCACTAGAAACGCGTTTCGCACACCCTAAATTAACATCTGAGTAGTTGGTAAGAACATCACAATCCCAGTCAACACGGTTAATAATTGCACGAGTAGCTTCACACTTTTCTGGCTCATCAGCGCGGTCGTATCGAGGACCATCTGCGATGACAAAAAGTTTTGGTGGTTTGACTTGGCGAATTGCTTCAAAAACACGTTCGGTTGTGTGGGGTCGCTTGAAGATGATGAAAGCTACTGGAGTTTTCATTATTTACCTTTATCATTACTCTTTTTAGTTATTTTTTTACTCGATAAAGAAAGTCATGATATGTCATCTGTTCAACAAGTTCATAAAAAGGCTGTAAACAAGAGTTAATCTCGTCAGCAAAATTTGCTTCAACTAATATGTATTTGGGCTGATACTTTTCTAAGTTCAAACCTAACAAAACCTCTAATTCATATCCTTCAACGTCTAATGATATAAAATCTATTGGAGGTAGATGTCCAAAATCATCTAAAATTGATTCGAGGGTTCTTGCTGGAACTTTAAGAGTATAAGTTTCTTTCAATTCCTGCTCTTCTAAACCACTTTTGATGTGCTTTTCTTGAGCCTCTTGACTTTTTAAAGAGCCTTGGGCTACAGACATAAGGTTCGCATAATGCATTTCAACAAAATCATCATCAAATTTATTGGAAACTAAAGCACAGTTATAAACTGATGATTTACTTCTTATACGTTTACATTCTTGATACAAGCTAGGAATAGCTTCTACTAAAATACCACGCCAGCCTAGAAATTTTTCTAAATAGTATGTATTGCTTTGCTTGTATCCATCATTACCACCTACTTCAATAAAAAAACCATTTTGAAAGTTTAGGTATTTTTCAAGCTTACTATCTAAATCATTTAGTGCGGGTCGAGAGTATTTTGGATTGCCAAAAGATTCGTATATTTTACGCCTAATATTTCTCAAGTTCTTTCTCATCACTTTTTATGATTTCACTAATTGCTTAAATTTTAATAATAGGACAATATTCTAAGAGATTTCATAAACGAAATGGCAGAAGTGATTTCAGTTGAATTATAAATAGTTTATTCGTTATTGGATGAAGAGCATTCATCAAAAATGCAGCAAATGCGTAAGAGATTACAGTTGCGATCGCAGCACCTAATCCAGCATAAGTAGGAATCAGAAATAGATTCAATACTACATTGATAATTGCACCAACTAACGTCCTACGAAAAGAAAGATGAGTCAAACCTTCTGCAATAAACCAAGGTGATGTTGCAACTCCCATAAAGACGAACAAAGAAGCCCATATATGAATGGCTAATATTGATCCTGCTTCTAAATAATTGTTACCAAATAATATAGTAATGATTGTTCCTGACAAGAATGTCATCGGCACAGCAATTGCAATAGAAACTAATATTAGTAGACGAAGAAGTTTTTCTATGCGCTGATAGTAAAGTTCTTCAGATTTATCCTTAGCTGTATAAATTGAGGGAGTGGCTGAAGACACAATAGCTGTCGGTATAAAATACCAAACCTCAGAAATACGTACAGCAGCAGAGTAAATACCTACTGCATCTTTACCGACCATTTCCCCTAGCATAACCTGGTCAATTTTCATGTAAGTAACTACTGCAAAACCAGAAAGAATTAAAGGCCAACTTTCCTTCAAGAGAGTTCTAGCAACAGGAAAACTCATGTGCCATAACCGAAGTGAGTAGCCTTTAACTCTGTATATGATTGCCAAACCTACTGCACTGAAACCAAATTCTCCTAATGTTATCCAAGCAAAAGCTATTAATGGTGCTTTGATTGTAATCAGAATAATCTTAAGTAGCGTGATCAGAAAAAATGCTGTATTTTTGGCAATCACAGTATACTTTGATTGAACTTGTGATTGAAACCAAAGATCAATTGTGTCAAACGCTTGAAAAATGCTTGTTGAGCCTAAAATGACTACTAACCATACTGTTAAAGGCTCATGGTCACTTAATAAAAATATGCTGCCAATTGCTAGCACTAGAGCTAAAATGCCACCTACCAATTTGAGCCAAAAAGTTGTTCCTAAAATTTTCTCCTTAGCTGATGAATCACGAACAATATGGCGAATTACTACATTGTCTAATCCTAAAGTAGCAACTGGACTAAACAATGCTACAAAAGCAGTAGCGTAGTTCAAAAGACCATACTGCTCTACTCCCAAATAGCGTGCAATCCAAACTCCCACAACTAAACCTGCACCCATGCGAAGAATGCGGTCAGCAAACAGCCATCCTGTATTGTTAATCACTGCACGCAGTTCAGAGCGAGATTTGAAAACTGATAACTGCGGAATTTTGAATTTACCTAGCATAAGTTACTTATCGTTCGCGTAATCTAAATTGGAAATCATTAATTTTCCAAAAATGTCTGAAAGTATTGCTATATTTGATATTCATGCCTATCATAGGCAATGCTTACGGAAGCGACTTTCACGCTCACATGTTGCTAGGAATTCAGATGTGCCAAATGCGATCGCACTTTTACTGTTCCAATCTTTTGTGATGACAGCTATACGTCATCACTTACACAAAGATAATACCTCTAACACTTCAACTCTTCAAAGGTGCCTTGACATAGCACTAAAAGTTTTTCATCTATGATTTTTCACCAAAATAGATTTTTTAGACACAGTTGTTGACTCCACTGAATCTTTCGCATAATAAAAGTAGCTATCACGTTCACGTTTTACACTGACACCGTTAATGACCATACCCAATACTTTTTGGCCTGATTGAGTTAAAAATTCTTTGGCTGCACTAGCACTTGCAAAATCAACCACTTCTGGACGCACCACTAGTAATATACCGTCAGCTAATTTACCCAGAACTGCTGCATCTACTGTTCCTGCTAAAGGTGGAGCATCAAAAATTACACAGTCATAATCTTTGGTAAAGTTGGCAACTAACGCAGCCATACGCTCGGAATCTAGTAATGCTACTGGATTAGGAGGTATTACCCCGGAGGTGAGAACGTGTAAATTGGGCATGACTTCGTGGACAACAGTTTCTACGGGAACTTGGTCAACAATGATATTACTTAAGCCCTTTTTATTACTTAGTTGCCAAATATGATGCTGGATGGGATGACGCATATCAGCATCCACTAACAGCACTCGACGTTCAACTTCTGCCATTGCTACAGCCAAATTGGCAGAAACCTCTGATTTTCCTTCTTTCGGAATGGAACTCGTAACTGTAATTGCTTTTAGCTGCTTATCTGAAAGAAATTTCAAGTTTGCTTGCAGCATTTGGTATGCGTCACCAACAGGAAAATGAGGGACATCTCTACCAACTATTTTGGGGACTGATCTATCTAACCCTTCGACTGAATGGCCATTTTTACCACTCTTACTGACACTAGGAATAATCCCTAGCAATGTATATTGGAAGAGTTCTCTAGCTTCTTTAACGGTCTTGATAGAGCGGTCTATTAAATCAGAAGTCAGAGCAGCAATTACTCCTAGCAGTATACCTAAAACTCCTCCGCCTAAAACAATTAGAGCTTTCCTAGTACTAGTTGGCTCATCTGGTACTAATGCAGGGGAAATGATTCGAGCATTACCAATATTTTGGTTTTCGGCTACGTTAATTTCTTGTAATCTCGTCAAGAGTGTTTCGTAAGTTGTTTGCGCGGCTTTTAGCTTTCGCTCTAGTTCCCGTTGAGTTTGTTCTAATCGAGGTAGAGTATTGGCTCGTTGTTTGTACAACGACCATGTCTTCGTCAGTTCAGCAATTCGTCCCTCTAAACCTACACGTTCTTTATCTGTGTTTGCTAAATCTTCAATCAGCTTTTGTCGTACCTCTCCCATCTGTAAATTTGCTGTAGAGATTTGCTGATTATTACCACCTACCTGCTCTACTCGCTGTTGTAGTAAGCTCTTGAGAGCAGAAATTTTTTCTTTTAAATTAGAGACTGTGGGATGTCCAGATAGATAACGAGTTTGCGCCACAGTTAATTGGGTTTGTGCTTCCTGGAGTTGTTTGAGTACTTCTTGAGTTCCAGCTACTTGACTCAAGTCAACTGCTGATACAGCTTCTTGCGAATTAACCCTAGCCTGATTTTGTAATTTCTCCAGACGAGCATTAGTCTCAACAAATTGAGCTTGCGCTTGAGCAATCTCATCTTCTAACTTTGAGATGCTATTAACTGCTGCGGTTGCTTCTTCTTGTAGAACGATGATCTTATTTTTCTCTTTGAATCTACGTAAGGCTAACTCTGCTTTTTGGACAGCTTCCTCAGTTCTAGGTAATTGCTGCAATATAAATCTGCCTGCTGAGGTTGCTTCTTCTCTATTGGCTTGTATGTTCTGCTTAATATAAGTATCAACTACCTTATTGAGGATGTTTGCAGCCAATTGAGGATTTTCATCTGTATAAGATATTTCCAGGACATCTGTACCTTTGAGACCCTCTACTTTGAGATTTTTCAGCAAATCCTCAACTTTTAAAGGTTCACCTTCATCATTTTTGAGGCTCAGGCTTGCGATGGTTTCTTGAATTACGGGAACAGATGTAACAATTTTAGCTTGTGTGTCGAGAGGAGTGTTATTCTGCGCTAGAGATTCGAGTCGTCCTATGTCTTCTCCCAATCCTGTTAGTGAGGATGCTCGATTTGTCTTAATTAACAGACTCGCTTGTGCTGTATATGACGGTTTCAATGAGAATGCGTACAACAATGCGAGGGTGACAACTGCTCCAAAAACTCCTACTGTGGTCATCCAACGTCGTTGTAGAACCAGCAAGTATTTTTGAACATCTATCTCCTCAAGTTGATATTCAGATTCTTTCATGGCAGATATTGTCCTTATTAATCATAAATTACAATTAAAAATCTGCTATTTATAAAAAAGCTGCATATATATTAAAGTTAGATTCTGTACGCGCTCAAAAATAATTGGTATTAACTGATAAATCCGAAATCCTTGCTGCTTTTAGAACCAACCATTTTTGCATGTCTGCGAGTGAATTCTCCTACAGAAGGATTTCCTTCAGGATAACTTACTCCCATTGCTTGCTGCCAAAGTTCTGGAGCTGCTATTGATACTTCATAGATGCGATCGCGCTTTCTGAGGTGATACCACTTTTTTTCTTGACATTGATCACACCAGAAAGCTTCGAGCCATTCTCCTTGTAAAGGTACTGCGGTTTTCTTTGCTACTAAAAACAGTGCTGTTTGTCGCCCCATTCCCCTCTGTTGGAGCTGTCCTGGGCGATCAGCAAACAATGAATATTTTTGACTGACACTATCGAGATAGCATCCATGAATTGGACAATAGATAGCTCGTCGTTTTGAACGTTTGCGATTTCGGTCACATCTTCTTTGCACTTTGACCTGCCTTGTTGGGTAAATGTACAGTAGAGCAAGAAGTTTGGGCTAGAGGAACTTAGATATCTGAAAATTAGACCATCTAAGTTCATCTCTACCTTGTAAGTAAGTTATTTAGTTTAGATTTACTTTAGTTAATCAATTATTTAGTCATTATTTTATAAAGATTCTGCAAAGGATGATTTTATGTCATCCAAGTTATACACCCCTCAAATACAAGAAACAATACAAGCGATCGCGAGACAACAGGATAATTTTGCAGCTTACTTAAATTTTAGCCACAACTTCTCCGTAAATTCGGCCATCTTGATATTTATAAATATCTAATCTAGTAAGATGGCTGTCTCGGATGGACTGAGATCATAACTTGACCATCGAAGTCCTACTCCATTGCTCCATAAATTCAAAATCATTTATTCTATTTTTTGACTCTTCTCTTAGAGGATGGCAAGCATTCTGAGTCAAGGGAATTTTCAAATACCCTCTAACATTCAATTGCAATAGCCAAAAATATCTAATGTACAGATTTTGGTAGATGCTCTAAATAAATCGATTAAGTTTTAGGTTTGACATGACTGGTTTCTATCAGCAAGCAAGTAACAACAATTACTTTGACCTTTATGCTACAAGTGAATGAAATAATTTATCACTAGTATCAAAATATTTATAAAGCAATAGAATATCTCTCCCACTTCCTTAAGCTTTTATTTTTACATCCTTTAATGTAACTAATGTTACACTTAAAGTATTTAGTGAGCCAATCTTTCATTAAATTCTACAGCTTTAGTTTTCTATATTGGAGTATACAGCATATGTATACCAAAAAATAAATACTTTGTACAGAAATATTTAAAATCAGTACAATTTATGCCTGTAGCTAAATTAATACTTACAAGATTGTGAGCGTAACTCCCTATCACATTATTTAAAAGCAGTACAATTTATGCGTTTAGGTATATTTATGGTTACAATATTGCGAACGTGAAGTATGACGTTAATCTTAGCTTAATCTTAGCAGGTCATAAATGAAACTAACACTATATCTTTACTCCACTCTAGTTCCAGTACCCCTCTGCTTGCTAGGTCAAAGAAGATGAGGTTGTGTATTTGATTTAGTTAACGTCCCCACCTTGATTGATATGCTATCCAAATCAAAAAATTCACAAATTACTTGAAAATAAGTTAAGTATCAGTGTAATATTCACAAAAGATTCAAAGGCTCGAATATCATTTGCAATTGAAGCTAAAATTTGAGCATCTACCATGATTGAGTCGCTCGATTGTAAATGTAATATTTTATGCTCGGTTAAATTAATTTGAGTTACCTCAATTGGATTTTCAGCTTTAGTTACAAGCTACCTGAATTTAAAGGTGTAAAATCTACCAGGTTTCGAGAAAAATTCATTTAGACTACCACAGGAGGAAGTGGTTTAGGAATGTAAAAGGTTGCGATCGCCACTGCACATAAATGCAGATACGATGCAATTATTTATAAACCTAGTGAAATAACAGGGTTTTACCGTGAAAAAGTGTAATCAATCTTATCCAAATCAGAATACTTAATAGAGATTTACACTTAATTGTGAGCCAATTCTAGACATGACAGATCAAATCCAATTTCAAGGTTTTAACTCAAGGAACACTAACATTTCCTCTTATACAGCTTAGGAGTTTAAGAATGGGTAATACGTACTACGTTTCTGCCGACACAGGTAATGATAGTAATAATGGCTTAAGTGAAAACGTTGCATTTAAAAGCCTACAAGTAGCAGCAGATAAACTACAACCAGGCGATACACTCTATGTTATGAATGGGACTTACACCCAGAGTGATTCCAGCAAAGACTTACTGACAGTTTGGAATAAGGGTGGCTCACAGGACAACTGGACAACCATCAAAGCGTACCCAGGACACACGCCTAAGTTGAAAGTTAAGGGAAGTCATGGGATTAATGTCACCTCTTCATCTTACGTACGTATAGAAGGACTTGACATAGAAGGCAGTAAGGATGATATTACATTAGAATACGCTCAACAAGAGCAATACAATCCAGACAACCCGATCACTAATAGCACCGGGATTAGAATCAATGGTCACTCTGACACGGGCTATTCTAGCCACATTGTTATTAGTGGTAACAAATTCCGTAATTTCACTGCCGCAGGTATTGCAGCTAACGATACGGACTATCTCACAATTGAGAAAAACGTCGTTTCTGGAAATGCTTGGTATTCCTGCCATGGTACGAGTGGCATCACTGTGATTTGGAATAGGAACTCGGACAATAACACTAGCGATTACAAGATGGTGATCAAAGACAACATCGTCTACGATAACCAAAGTCTAATTCCATGGATCGGTACAGGCAAAATTGGTGAGGGACATGGCATTGTACTCGACACCTCAGACGGTACAGATTATCATGCTGAAGCCTATCAAGGAAAGACATTATTAGCCAACAATACCGTTTACAACAACGGTGGCTATGGTATTGTTGCTTTCCGCAACACTAATGTAGACATTGTCAACAATACTACTTACCAGAATGCTCGCAATCCATTAACGAACGGCGAAATTGCGGTTCTAAGTTCTCAAAATGTGCGTGGATACAACAACATTACGTACGCGAGGTCAGATCGCCAAGCCAATTTGATTTGGGAATCACAAAACGTTCTCTTTGATCGCAATCTCGCTTATAACTACTCTCAATTCATCAGTTCAGATAGTTCAAACGTTCAGGGATCGCAAAATGTCTTGGGTTACGATCCGCAATTTGTAAATCCTTCCCAAGGTGATTTCACACTCCAATCCACAAGTCCAGCAATTGATGTTGGTTCTGACATCTTTAATAGTATCAATTCTCTCAAGACAGACCAACGCGGTAATAACCGTCCACAGGATAGCGACGGTAACGGTAGTGCGATCCCTGAAATTGGTGCTTTGGAAGTGGGAACAAATTCCGCCTCTGTTCAAAATAGCGATATTATAGGTGTCACTGACAGCACTGCTGCAATCATTGAGGAGACAGGTAATAGCATTGTTGCTACTACTTCAGATACAAATAGCGAGCAAATTCTCCCTCAAGGATCAGATAATCAGGTTTCTGGCAATTTGGATACCGATATTCTCACAGGTGAACCTAGCAAAGATGGCTCTATCTATGTTAGTAATAATCCACAACAGGGATTTTCTCAATCACGGGTGGATGCACTCGATCCCATCACCAACTCTAACCCCAATCAAGGCGATCGCATCTGGTTCAACAATGATGGCACATCATCCACATTCACAAAAGAAGGAACCCAAACAGCATATCTACACGATGTAGGTCTGGTGAAAGGGAACAATCTGTCTGCTGCGATTCAAACAGCTTATAACGATAGAAACCCACAAAGCCAAGGTGATCAGGCATTAAATAACAACGAGAGTGTATTATTCCAATGGCAAGGTAGTAACTACTTGGCAATCAATAACCAAAATCAACCCTTTGATGCAAATAACGATTTGCTGATCAATATGAATAGTATCCAAATTCCAAGGAAGGATGCAGTAACCAAGGTTAGTTAATTAAAAGATTCGACCTGTAGCAAAAACTATTTTCCCTACAAGCATGGAGGAAGGGTAAAGGAAAATTCCATTCTTTTCACCCTACTCCTTATAACTAAGTCTAGTTTAAACGCGGAAGAACGCGGAGTCAACGCATAGGGGCGCAGAGTTTTTCCGAATTTTATTCGCTACGAATTTGTGAAATCTCCTTTCACCAAATTTGGAAAAGGTTAAAGCAAGTCCATTGAATTTACGTTCTTTCAAGATTTTGGCTTATAAGTCGAAGTCACATGTAACTCTTTGAGCTGCTTTCCATCTACACCCGAAGGTGCATCTGTTAACAAGCAACGTGCTTGCTGTGTCTTCGGAAACGCCATCACATCTCGAATAGATTCTTCTGCTGCTAACAACATTACTAATCTATCTAAGCCGTATGCAATACCGCCATGAGGTGGAGTACCATATTCAAACGCTTCTAAGAGAAAGCCAAATTTATTTTGTGCTTCTTCATGAGAAAGCCCGATCGCATCAAAGACTTGCTGTTGAATTTCCCGTTGGTAAATCCGCAAGCTACCACCACCAACTTCAAAGCCGTTGAATACTAAATCATAAGCTTGGGCGCGTGCTGTTTTCAAATCGTCTAAATCATCCGGATGGGGTGCAGTAAATGGGTGGTGGAGTGCTTCGAGGCGCTTTTCGTCTGCATTCCACTCAAACATCGGAAATTCTGTAATCCAGAGTAAATTGATTTTATCAGGATCAATTAGTCCAAATTCTCTAGCTATTACTTGCCGTAATCTATCCAAGGTTTTATTAACAGTAGCGCCATCCCCAGCAGCAAATAATAATAAATGACCGGGTTTTGCATCTGTGCGACGCAAAATTTCCTGTTTTTGTTCCTCTGTGAGGTTATCTTTAATCGCCCCAATGGTGTCAATTTCCCCATTATCTCTGACGCGGATGTAAGCTAAACCTTTAGCACCAGCTTCACTAGCTTCTTTGAATAAGTCGCCACCTGGTTTGATCCGGACATTAGAAATGGCGTCGTTACCATTGGGAATAGGTAGGATTTTGACAATTCCACTACTGGCGATCGCATCCCGAAAAACTTTGAAACCGCAGTCTTTAATTACATCAGAGACATTGACTAATTCCAATGCATAACGGGTGTCAGGTTTATCACTACCGTAGCGCTCCATCGCTTCAGCGTAGGTCAGACGCGGAAAAGGATGCTGTAACTCAATACCTTTAACTGTTTTGAAGATATAACCAACTAATTTTTCGTTGAGTTCGATAATTTCTTCTTGGGACATGAAACTCATTTCCATATCCAATTGCGTGAATTCTGGTTGTCTATCAGCACGCAAATCTTCATCGCGGAAGCAACGGGCAATTTGATAGTATCTGTCAAAGCCAGACACCATCAATAATTGTTTAAATAATTGGGGAGATTGGGGTAAAGCAAACCACTCACCAGGGTTAACACGACTGGGAACTAAATAATCCCGCGCTCCTTCTGGGGTAGAACGGGTAAGTATAGGGGTTTCAACTTCTACAAAACCTTCTATATCTTCCAAATAGCGACGCATTGCTTTCACTACTTGATAGCGCAATTGCAGATTACGCGTCATTTGAGGGCGTCGCAAATCTAAGTAACGGTACTTCAACCGCAAGTCTTCTCGTACCGCATCTGTCTCGCTGCTAGAAACCTGAAAGGGTAATTGCTTACGAACGGCGTTGAGTAATTCTATGTTCTCTGCGTAAATTTCAACTTGACCTGTAAGTATGCGGTTATTAAGAGACTCATCTGGACGTTGCGACACCCTACCTGTGACTTTAATGACATACTCATTTCGTAAGGCATTTGCTTGTTCATAGGAATCTGGGGTACGTTGGGGGTCGCTGACAATTTGCACAATCCCAGAGCGATCGCGTAAATCTAAAAATATCACGCCCCCATGATCGCGGCGACGGTCTACCCATCCATACAAGGTGACAATTTCTCCAATATGTTCTGTTCGGAGTTCGCCGCAATAGTAAGTTCGCATAGTTGTTAGTTCTGAGTTACCAAGCTAGACAAATAAGTAAAAGTCAAACCTTATAATTATCTAGCATCATTTGCAATTGTTGTGATTCCGGTTAAAAAAAGATGAAATTATTTAGCAAAAATAGGGCCAGGTTTCCCAACCCGTCCCTAAAGGGTAATAAATACTTACTATTATTGAGCAACTAGACAAACTAAGATTAAGAGCGTGGGGCATTAAAAGTATCCCAAGCGGCTTTAGCAGCATCTTGACAGCGAGAGCCGAAATCTTCTACTTGTTTAAGCATTAAATGCCAGTTTTTCTCTGCTTCTTGCTGCAACGTTAGCCAAGAATGTTCAATGCGATCGCGCTCAATCAGTTTATCACCTTCAATCGTTTGGCGTGCCTGACGTACTGCATTGACAAAAGTTTCGCGGGTGAGAGTCCCTGCGGATTCAGCCTCAGATTGGGCGCGTCTTTTGATGGCTTCAATTAATGCTTTAGTTTCATCCTTTACTTCGTCAGTCTCACCAGCCATTTCAGTTTCTACGATTTCTTCGGTTTGAGAACTGACTCGTACAACAACCAAGTTTTCTTCATTGTTAGGATTATAAGTCATCTTTATTTCTCCTTTGTGTACAGAGCGGGGGTTGGATATGGGGAGATGAAGTCCCTAAAGCGGCTGTCTTTACTTGATTTATGATAGTTATTTACTCTTGGCTACAACTACTAAACATTAGCTTGAGCCACAATTTGATCTTATCCACCTCTAAACAGATTTTTCAGGTAGAAATAGTGTCCCTGTTATGTACGGTTTTCTCTCTGAATGTTAAGGAACATTGAGTAATTTGGATTACTTTTTCTGTATATGCTTTAAAGTAAGCAATAAGGTTATTAAGTAAAACACATCTCTCTAAGGTAATAAATATATACAAAAATATAGGAAAATATAAAAATAGTGTGACACTTGGAATTAGCGATCACCGCTTTGCAAAGTATCTTACCTCATGTTCCTTTAAACACTTGTATTCTTCGTTGAGGTTGTTAATTGGTAATTGGGATTACGCTATAACACTGTTATTATTTAAGGATAACCCCATGAGGGAAAATTCAAAAAGCATTCGAGTTTTACACAAAGTTGGAAAAACTTTGCACGAATTAGCAGAGTTTGTTTTTAATCCTTGGTTAAATAGCACATCTGTTCACCCATTAGAACGAAGAGTGCAAATTTTAGAACGACGCTTATATCAAGGAATGGTAGAAAAAGAGGAGTTTCAAGACATAGTGATTCAGGACTTGCAACAGCAAATAGACTGTTTACAAGAAAGTACAAATTCTCGGTTAGAGGATTTGATTAACTATGAACTCCGTGATCAAGTACTAGAAGTACTCAAAGAACAGAGAAATATCATTAACGAAATCATCAAACCAGCGGTTGAAGATGTGATTTATGAGTTGGAGCATAAAAAACAGTCTTCTCAACCCAATATTAATACTGCTGAAATTCAACAAAAACAAGACAAACTCCGTCAATCTTTGGCGCATATTGAAGATTTAAATGCATCTATTCCCCATATAGAAGCACAAAGAGTAGCCTGTATCGAAGCTGGACGATGGTTACTGTCTCGGCGATTAGAATTAGCACAAGCAGTAACAAGCAAACTAATGAGTCCACAGTATCCCCAAACAGAAGAATTTCGCCAAAATATTTGCAGATATATCAAATTACTTGGCTGCTGCATGGAAAATGAGATTGAACCACGTCTGTTGTATAAAAAAGTTATTACTCACAAACAGCCACCAATTCAGACATATGTGAAAGCATTTCAAATCATTAAAACCAAATACATCAATGATTGGGAATCTTCACATCAAGTATCAACTCAAGCTGCGGAAGAATTAAGAAGTTACTTTAACTATTTAATTAAATATTTATCGACTGTTTTAGTCTGAATCAAGAGCATTTTTGATCTCAATCTCGATCGCACCAATAACTCGCCGATGATAATTTTCTGCTTGCAACAGAAGATTGACACTATTCTCAATTAACTTACTCTTTTGCCAGCATTGCTCCTCATTTAATTGCATTGCTAGATTTTGCAGCACTTGAATCATAGCAGTATTATGTTCCTGAATACGCTGGTCTAAAAATTGATGTTTCATAAAGCAAGTTAAATTTCGCATATTACATTATTCTCTGGTTAATTATGAAACCAGGAAGATAAAGATTAAGATTTTAAAGCTTACCCAATCAATCTACACATACTCAAAAAAAACCTCGGCAATAACCGAGGAATTTAGGAGAGATATATATGTTGATGGGAATATAGTAATACCGAAATCAAAAAATCTTAGCTAACCGCAAAAGCAAACAAAACTAGAGTGCTAACAAATATAGCCGCAACTGCACCTTGTAAAACATATTGACGTTGTTCCCAAATAGAAGGGTACTGTGCGTAGTAGATCTTAGGTTCAGTTGCGTAGTTGTTTAAAATGCCTTCTTCGTTAACGGTGGTATACATAACCTTGTTTTCCTTTATTTGTTTCTTTATGTAAATAAATATAACAAAAATATTACAAAAAGTCAATAGGACTTGACAAAAAAAGCTGATAGGAGCTATTTATTTTTCCTATATGGGGGAGCAAGATTAAACAAGATTAAAATCAAGATGAAGAAACATTTCGTAGCTCAAGGGCATGAAACGCATCGTCTTGGTAGCAGGGTTTGAATCTTTCAACGCCGACTTGTATCGCAAAGCGGCTGATCTGGCGATCGCTAGTTGTCCAGAGTTAGATATCAGAGTTTTTAGCGATCGCGACATTACCAGTAAGCGTCAAGAAGTAGAAGCTGCACTAGCTGGCGCTGACGTATTTTTTGGTAGCTTGCTGTTTGATTACGATCAAGTGTTATGGTTGCGCGATCGCATTGCGAACATTCCCATCCGTCTTGTCTTCGAGTCTGCATTGGAATTGATGAGTTTTACCAAGTTGGGTGCGTTTGCTATTGGTGACAAACCCAAAGGAATGCCCAAACCTGTAAAATTTATCCTGGATAAATTCAGTCAAGGACGAGAAGAAGATAAATTAGCGGGTTATATCAGCTTCTTAAAAATCGGGCCAAAGCTGTTAAAGTTCGTGCCAGTACAAAAAGTCCAAGACTTACGCAACTGGCTAATTATCTATGGTTACTGGAACGCAGGCGGATCAGAAAACGTCGCGGCTTTATTTTGGACACTAGCAGAAAAATACTTGGGGTTAAAAGTTGGTGACATTCCCCCACCCATTGAAACCCCGAACATGGGATTGCTTCACCCTGATTATCAGGGATATTTTGAATCACCCCGTGAGTATTTGGATTGGTATTGCAACAGACAGAGGGGACAAGGGGGAGAAATTTCGCGTCATCTTCCTATAGTGGGAATTCTGCTTTACCGCAAGCATGTGATCACCAAACAACCCTACATCAATCAACTCATTCGCCGTTTTGACGCAGCTGGATTAATTCCTTTACCTATATTTATCAATGGTGTGGAAGGACATGTCGCGGTTCGTGACTGGATGACAAGTGATTACGAAACTCAGCAACGCCAGCAGGGTAATGTCGAAACTCCATCTTTGTCTGGGGAAGCAGTCAAAGTAGATGCGATCGTCTCGACGATTGGTTTTCCTTTGGTGGGTGGCCCTGCTGGTTCGATGGAAGCAGGACGGCAAGTTGAGGTAGCAAAACGTATTCTGACTGCCAAGAATATTCCGTATATTGTAGCTGCACCTCTGTTAATTCAAGATATTTATTCTTGGACACGCCAAGGTATCGGAGGTCTGCAAAGTGTAGTTTTATACGCTTTACCAGAATTAGATGGAGCGATCGACGTTGTTCCTCTTGGCGGTTTGGTGGGAGAAAATATCTATTTGGTTCCTGAACGAGTACAACGTTTAATTGGCAGAATTAAAAACTGGATTCATCTGCGACAAACACCAGCATCTGCAAGAAAAATTGCCATTATTCTTTATGGATTTCCGCCCGGTTACGGTGCAGTGGGAACTGCTGCATTATTGAATGTACCTCGTAGTCTCATGAAATTTCTAGAGGCACTTAAAGATCAAGGTTACAACGTCGGAGATTTACCAGTTGATGGCGAAGAGTTGATCCAGCAAGTTAAAGAAGCGGATGAAGCTTTTGATGAAACGAAAAGTTCTGCTGTCCCCACATCTGTTAATGCCAAAACCTTGGAACAATGGTTGGGATATCTCCGCACTTCCCGGATAGAAAAGCAATGGAAATCTCTTACGGGTACTGGGATTAAAACCTATGGCGATGAATTCCATATTGGCGGTGTGCAATTAGGGAATATTTGGATCGGTGTCCAACCACCGTTGGGAATACAAGGCGACCCGATGCGATTAATGTTTGAGCGAGATTTAACACCTCATCCTCAGTATGCTGCTTTCTACAAATGGTTGCAAAACGAATTCCAAGCTGATGCTGTAGTTCACTTTGGGATGCATGGTACGGTGGAATGGTTGCCTGGTTCACCTCTGGGTAATACGGGTTATTCTTGGTCGGATATTTTATTGGGAAATTTGCCTAATCTATATATATATGCAGCAAATAACCCTTCGGAATCGATTTTGGCAAAGCGTCGCGGTTATGGGGTGTTAATTTCTCACAATGTACCGCCCTATGGTCGTGCGGGTTTGTATAAAGAATTGGTGATATTGCGAGATTTAATTGCGGAATATCGCGAAGATCCACAGAAGAATTATGCTCTCAAAGAAGCGATTTGTAAAAAAATTGTTGATACTGGTTTAGATGCAGATTGTTCGTTTGAGGATGCAAAACGTTTGGGAATTCCTTTTACGCCAGAGAATGTGCGGATGTTTAGCGCCCATGCTTTTAATGATTATCTGGTGAAATTATACGAGTATTTGCAAGTATTGGAGAGTAGGTTGTTTTCTTCTGGGTTGCATACCTTGGGAAAAGCGCCGGATGAGGAGGAGATGGCGGCGTATTTGGAGGCGTATTTTGGGAACGAACCGTCAATAGATCAAGAACGCCAAGAGAAAGAGTTACAGATTAGAGATTTATTAGAAAAAAGTACTGATGAGTTGACGAATCTTTTGCGGGGTTTGAATGGGGAGTATATTCTGCCTGCGCCTGGTGGTGATTTGTTACGGGATGGGCCTGGTGTGTTACCGACAGGAAGGAATATTCATGCTTTAGATCCTTATAGAATGCCTTCTGTGGCGGCGTATGAGAGGGGAAGAGAAATCGGTCAACAAATTATTGCCCAGCATTTGGAAGAACATAGTAAGTATCCGGAGACTGTGGCGGTGATGTTGTGGGGTTTGGATGCGATTAAAACTAAGGGTGAGTCTCTGGGGATTCTTTTGGAGTTGGTGGGAGCGGAACCTGTGAAAGAGGGAACGGGGCGAATTGTGCGTTATGAGTTAAAGCCTTTAGCACAGGTGGGACATCCCCGGATTGATGTGTTGGGAAATTTGTCGGGGATTTTCCGCGATAGTTTTGTAAATGTGATTGAATTGTTGGATGATTTATTTCAACGGGCGACTGAGGCTGAGGAACCGGAAGACCAGAATTTTATTAGAAAACATGCTTTAGCTTTGAAAGCGCAGGGTGTGGAGAATGTTTCAGCCAGATTATTTTCTAATCCGGCGGGTGATTTTGGTTCAATGGTGAATGAGCGTGTGACTGATGGTAACTGGGAATCTGGTGAGGAGTTGGGAAATACTTGGCAAAGTCGCAATGTGTTTAGTTACGGTAGACAAGATCGAGGTCAAGCAAGACCGGAAGTATTAACACAATTATTGCAAACAAGCGATCGCATTGTGCAAGAAATTGATTCGGTAGAATATGGTTTAACCGATATTCAAGAATATTATGCGAATACGGGCGGCTTGAAAAAAGCAGCTGAAAAAATTGGTGGTAAAAAAGTAACTGCTAGTTTTGTAGAAAGTTTCTCGAAAGACACCACACCTCGCAAATTAGATGATTTGTTGCGGATGGAGTATCGCACTAAGTTGCTAAACCCCAAATGGGCAGAAGCAATGGTTAACCAAGGTTCTGGCGGTGCGTTTGAAGTTTCTCAACGGATGACGGCATTGATTGGTTGGGGCGGTACTACAGATTTTACTGACGATTGGGTATACGATCAGGCAGCAGATACTTATGCTTTAGACCCAGAAATGGCAGAAAAATTGCGAAAAGCTAACCCGGAAGCCTTTAAAAACATCGTGGGTAGGATGTTGGAAGCCCAGGGACGGGGTTTTTGGCAAGCTAGCGAGGATAAGTTACAAAAGTTACGTGATTTATATGAGTTAACAGATGAGGAGTTAGAGGGAGTGACAGTTTAAGTTCCAAAATACTTGAGTAAAGGTGCTTGTTTGTTGCATATTAGTGTAGCAATATATTTCTTGCACAGATATAAAGGCGCTATGTGTTTTCTAGCGCCTTTCTTAAAATTAATTTTAGTTCATGCGATCGCGTGGATTTCGAGTAGTAATATCAGTGCCTCAATTCGGAATCTTACTAGTCCACAAATATGTATAAAAAGATAGTAACTTCTCCCCAACAACATAGAAAATAGCAACTTATTATCAAAAACGCAAGCAAACACGCGAGATAGCTGATGGTAGAGCAACTGATTTAGCAGAAGAATTATCAAAAATTACCGAGAGAATTTTATTATTAACGGCTACGCCACACCAAGGTGATGTCAATCAGTTGCGGTCGGTTGGTAGATGAGCCGAAATTGCGTTTAATCATCTATCTCCAAATCAGCATATTGAGCAAATGAACCTAAATAATGTCCCTTTCCTTCTGCGGCTTCTTGTATACCACGTAACACCATCGCTAGTGCTTCTGGATTTTGCCACAACCATCTTTGATTTTCAGGAATCTTTTCTAAATCTATGGGGAAGCGTAATGAGTGATTTAAAATAATGTTCTAAGGATAAAAGGAGTAATCATGACCCAAACACGACCCGAACTAAAGCTATTTACCTTTGATGAATTTATCGAATGGTATCCCAACAATGGTAAAAGTTATGAACTACATGATGGAGTAATAATTGAGATGCCACCAGCAACAGGTGATCATACAGATATTATTGGTTTTTTAACCGATATGATACTTGAAGCAATTCATCAAGATAAACGTCCTTACAGAACTTCAGAATCAGCACTCGTTAAAACACCAAATGAGCCATCAGCTTACAAACCTGATATGTTGGTAATTAATCGCGGAAATCTCAAAAATGAACCATTGTGGAAAAAACAATCTACACTTATTTACCCTGAATCTGTACCCTTAATCATTGAGATAGTTAGTACCAACTGGCAGGATGACTATGATAAAAAGTTTAATGATTATGAAGCTATGGGTATTCCAGAATACTGGATTGTTGATTATGCTGCGTTCGGTGGACGTAAATACATTGGTAAACCTAAACAACCTACGATTTTTGTATGTGACTTAATCGATGGTGAATATCAGATGACACCATTTAGAAGTACAGATAGTATTATATCGTCTACATTTCCACAGTTGAACTTAACAGTACAACAGATTTTTGACTCGGTTGCAGTTTAAAAGTATTGATGTGGGATGAAATTCATATCTGCAATTTCGAGAATGGTAACCCCTTAGAACTTTTGACATGAACCAGTCGGTTAGGTTATGCGATCGCGTAACCCAAGATTTCCCAAGAAATTCGCAGTATAGCTACAGTAACAAAGGTTATATGCTGACGGCTACGGACTTAAGGTGTCAAAATAGAAACAAGCTCCACCTTCAAATCTAAAATCCCATGAGTAGCGCTTATCAAATAAAACCTTGGACACAGGTAGTCACTCCCCACGCTGATATGCTAAACGGTAATTTAGATAACGCTACATACGCAGCCAGCTTAGGTGCGGTAATTCGCCAAGATTCCAAATGTCCAGTTGTGTACAGGGATGCGCGTGATTTCTTCGCTGCTACCTACTTGACTACAGCGTTAAAAAAACTACTCGAAGACGTACTAAAAGGCTTGCGGGGAGATGCAGGAGACAGGGTATTACAACTCCGCACACCCTTTGGTGGTGGTAAAACCCACTCTCTCATCAGTCTCTATCACATCACCAAAAACCGCGCTTCATTACAAGGCAACTCTCAATTAGATACTTTACCCGACCCTGGTAACGTGCGGATTGCTTATTTTATTGGTCTGGATATTGATGTAAATACAGGTATTTTAGTAGAAGATAACTTAAGAATATTTACACCTTGGGGATATTTAGCATGGCAAATTGGTGGACATGAAGCCTATTCGCTAGTGCAAAACGCAGACCAACAATACATTGAGTTGGAAATCCATGACATCTGAGCTATCAGCTATTCAATGGGTGATTGAGCGCAGCAAAATCATTGATATCATTGTAGGTATCGCAAATGCAATGGATGATAAAAACTGGCACAGACTCCGCAAATATTTAGCAGACGAGATTCATATTGATTATTCGGAATTTCGAGGAGAATTGCCACAACAAATCAAAGCAGAAGCATATGTACAACAGCGAGTAGAGGGACTCACTGGGTTAAGGACTCTGCATATCAGTACTAATCATGAGATAGCATTTAACAAGGACTATGCCCAGTGTCGGTCAGCGTATCGTATTTACCGATTTGACTCTACCTGTGAACCAGAACAAGACCGACTTGATACAGCCGGAAATTACGAGCATCAGTTAATTCAAGTCGAGGGAGAGTGGCGAGTTAGTGCAATTAAGCAAACTGTGGTGATAATAAGTGGTAATCGTCAAATACACAGAGGGCTGCGCGACTCATAATTGTATTGAAAATCTACAAATGTCGTCAATCCAAAATCTAAAATCCAAAATCGAATGACAATAGCTGGAGTAAAAATCATATTAGTAGAACCAGCTGGCCCCTTGAATGTGGGGTCTGTAGCACGGGTAATGAAAAACTTTGGACTAAATCAGCTGGTGTTAGTAAATCCTCAATGTGATCCTTGGGGAACACAAGCCAGACAGATGGCGGTTCATGCTCAAGATATTTTAGATACGGCTGTATTAGTGGAGACATTACCTGCTGCTCTGCAAGGATGTAAAAGAGCGATCGCCACAACTGGTGTTGTTCATGATTGGGATGCACCGCTAGAAAACCCTCAGACAGCACTACCCTGGTTATTGGAAGAGATCGGACAACCCGCAGCCTTGATTTTTGGTAGAGAAGACCGGGGGTTAAGTAATCAAGAATTAAACTATGCCCAGCGTTTTGTCCGTATTTCCACTAATTATAGTTATTCTTCGCTAAATTTAGCTACATCTGTGGCAATTTGTTGTTATGAATTGTCACTAAGTCAGGACACAGGGAAAAAGGACACAGGGGAATTATCACCGTCCCCCTTTCTCCACGTCACCGCGTCTAATGCGGCTGATACCGAAATTGCACCTATGGAGCTTGTGGAAGGATACTATCAGCAATTAGAATCACTACTGCTGAAGATTGGTTATTTATATCCCCATACAGCAGCCAGTCGCATGGAAAAGTTTCGCCAACTTTATAACCGCACCCAATTACAAAAGCATGAGGTTGCTATGTTACGAGGTCTCTTGCGACAAGTAGAATGGGCGCTTTCAAGCAACAAAAAGCGTAAACTACCCACCACTGATTAGAATTTCCCCTCCATTCCTGAGCGAGTGCATTGCTCTTTTTTCCTCCGTTGTAGCACCTCGCGTCCCACCACTGACCTGAGTACAGGTACAGTTGGTATCTCCTGGAGGTTTTAGATGAAAAATTGTGATTTTTAAGTACTAAATACGTAATTACTCCACAATTACTAATTATGTCTTAAACTAAACACAAAAACGTGAAACAAAATGGAGGAGAATACACCAAATTAGTACTTATAAGTAAATTAGTGTCTATATATACTTAAGTGCTAGTAAAATTTGAGGGCAAATTTTGATTTGAAATCGACAGAAAAATCACATCTTTCTCTGGTATCGACAAAAGAAATACTTCCCCTGAGCTAGTTAAACTTTCATTACTTATTGCTAAATTATACACTTTACTATCACCATCATTAATTTTATGGAAACCAGAACAAATTTACCGGGTTTCTCACGACCCCAGCCAGTGGACGGACGCCAAAAGCCTATCCGTAAAGTCCAGAAAGTGGCAAAAAATCCAGCCAAAGGATCTAGCCAACAACAACGTCCCCCTCAAGCTGGGACAAAGTTGACACGTGTCAAAGCTAGTCCTACTGCTACGCCTGTTGGTATAGCGAAAAAGCGACCAAGTGTAGTAGTACCAGCAACTGTTAAACCTTTACCTGCTAAAGCAGGACAAATTCCACCCTACAAGCCAAGTAATGCCAAAGTAAAAACTGTACGATCGCGTAAGCAAGCGTTACCAAAAAAAGTCAGAACGTCGCGAAAAACAAGGTTAAAGCCGATGGCTAGAACTATGCTATACGCTTTGCGATTATTAATAGTCGGAATTGGGATTGGTGCGATCGTGGGAACTATATTATCAGTCCTAGACCCTGCGAATCAGATGACCACAACAGAGAAATCACCTGATAATAACAAATCAGGACAAGCACAAATCCAAGCGATCCCCACTCCCACACCTGCTGCTGTTTTATCTTTATCACAGGAAATTACTTCCTTAAAAACTAATGTGCAAAGCTTGGCGTCTGCTAACCCAAATCTCGCACCAGGAGTATTCGTGGTGGATTTGGAAAATGGTAGTTATGTAGATATCAATGCTTCTGGCAGTTTACCCGCAGCCAGCACAATTAAAATCCCAATTTTAGTAGCTTTTTTCCAGGATGTCGATGCAGGTAAAATCCGCCTGGATGAAATGCTAACCATGCAAAAAGAAATGATGGTTGGTGGTTCTGGAGATATCCGGTATAAACCAGCCGGAACCCAATTTAAGGCGCTGGAAGTCGCTAATAAAATGATGACAATCAGCGATAATACAGCAACCAATATGTTGATAGCCCGTATGGGTGGTATTGAAGCTTTAAATCAGCGTTTCCGGAGTTGGGGTTTAAATACTACAGTCATTCGCAATCAATTACCTGATTTAGATGGTACAAATACTACTAGTCCCAAAGAATTGGGGAATTTGATGGCGATGGTCAGTCGAGGTAATTTGTTGAATATGACATCGCGCGATCGCATCTTGGAAATTATGCGTAATACTGTCAGAAACCAACTGTTACCAACAGGGTTAGGACAAGGTACAACTATTGCCCACAAAACCGGTGATATTGGCACGATGTTAGCAGATGCTGGTCTGGTAGACCTCCCCACTGGTAAACGCTACATAGTCTCAGTTATGGTAAAACGTCCCAATAACGATCCCAGCGCCGAAAAACTCATTAGTTCTATCTCGAAGGCTGCTTACCAACAATTTACCCAAACTACCCCCACCGTCCAAACTCCTGCACCGACTCCTACCCCAACTACTGCACCCAGTATTACTCCCAACCCAACCCCGACTACTAGGTATCAGCCACCAGTGACAACTCCGACTGCGCCACTACCAACAATTACTCAACCCACAAGCAATTATCAGCCATACCCACTATTAACTCCGCCGTTACCTAACAGTGTAGGTAGTCCTCTACCTCCAACAGGTTATCAGTATCAACCACCACTGACGAATCAGCAGCCCTACTATTATCCTCCTTCTTACCCCTATTCAAGGTAATTGATCATGGCATCTGCAACACCCACGATTCAATTTTTTAGCGGTATCTATGAAGAATTAGGTAACGTTAGCTTGCGACGTGGTCGTTCTGGTAAGCGTATTGTTTTGATGATCTTTAACCAGTTGAAAGCCTTAGAGGGATTCAATAGCTTCACAAAACAACCGTTAAATTCTATGCTGTTAAGCGACGAAGAAGGCGAAATCAAGATCACACCTTCGTCTGTACAATTTATTTTTGGCGGTGCAGAGGGTGATGAGTTGCACAGAGTAGAGTGCAAACTAGAAATTGAACAAGACGACCATTGGGAAAGATTTATGAGATTTATGCATCGTTACGCTGAAGCAAATGGTATGGCCTATGGTGAATCTTCACAAAATTAAATAAGGTTGTTAGTAGGACGTTGCACTAACTGTTCATGGCAGCTACGCTACTTGTTACCATTCTTCAGCCCAGTAGATGATCTCTGAAGCTGATAGATTAATGGCGACACCGTAACTATCACCATGATTCCACCTAAAATTAGAACTACTTCTATCATTTGCACCCAATACTAAGATTTCATAGGAGTTAGGAAAAGAATCTTCTTGAGAGTTACTAGTATAAAAAAAAGTAGTCGGAACACCATTAGGTAGATTACTATGCACATTAGTGTTGCCACCAATGTATCTGTGTTTGGCTATGAGTTTGTATTGATTATGCAAATTTTTTATCTCTTGCTCTGGAAGTTTTAATCGAAGTTGAAAAAAATTATTGTTATGTCCTTGTAAAACGCCACGAGAGTAAGCAAGACGAACATTCAAGGCGTTAGCCGGAATTTTGGTAGGAAAATGTCTGACTTGGTTTTGATTTAACCAAAGTTTATGACGTATTTCTTGGTAGCGTGAGGTATCTTGTATAGTTTTAACTGCATTGTTGGTGTTGAAAGCCTGTTTGAAGACAAAACCTACCCCAACAATACCAATACTGCCAAGGAACATGAAAACAATAATGGCAATTTGTACAAGTTTTGCAGACGCATAGTGTCTTGTTGGCAAACTTCGTTTCATTGAGTTGGGTTACGATGGTTATATATCCAACTTTTATCTAAATTCGTAGAACTTCGGAACAGATTGTCAGTGGATTTACGCAAAATTTACATAAAGTTTACATACCTTAAAGCATAAAACCCACGGTGACGATCGCTTTGAGTAGGTTTATCAGGGCGCTTGATTAGTCTAACTTCAGAGGTAAACCATCTTGAAATGCTAGCAATTCCCCTGGTTTGATCGGTGTCCAAACTTCGTTGTCGGTGAGCGGAGTCGTAGCAATCACAGCAACGCGATCGCTCGAAGTTGTCAATTCACTAAAATCTACTGTCACGTCTTGATCAATCAGATGAGCAGCAGCAAAGGGAGCTTGTCTGATTATGTAACAAAGTTTTGTAGAACAGTGAGTAAAAAAGAATTCGCCATCTGATAACAGGTAATTAAAAATACCTTTTTCTGAAATTTCATCAGTTATATCTCTCAAGACAGGATATATTTTTTCCAGAGAGGGTCTACCTTCAGGAAAACTTTGACGTATGGTTTCTAAAATCAAGCAAAAAGCTTTTTCACTGTCAGTATTGCCTACAGGCTGATAATATTGCATACTCGTAGGATTAAATTTTGGTAAATCACCATTGTGGGCAAATACCCAATACCGTCCCCACAATTCTCGACGAAAGGGATGGCAGTTTTCGAGAATAATTTCACCTTGAGTTGCTTTGCGAATATGGGCTATTACATGGGTAGAGTGAATCGGATAGCATCGGACTAACTCTGCTATGGCAGAATGAATTGAGGGTTTAGCATCAATAAACATTTGACATCCTTTGCCTTCAAAAAAAGCAATACCCCAACCATC
This sequence comes from Nostochopsis sp., assembly GCA_051172755.1. Lineage (GTDB taxonomy): Bacteria > Cyanobacteriota > Cyanobacteriia > Cyanobacteriales > Nostocaceae > Pelatocladus. The sequence goes on from JBMNDX010000006.1 coordinate 215,270, forward strand.
ACGATGATCATCAGTTTTTCCTCCCCGTGCCGCAAAGCCTTCAAAAGAAAAGCAAATATCTGTGGGAGTATTGCAATTCATTCCTAGCAGTTGACACATGGCGTATTTCTGGACTCAACTTGTTTGAGAATAGAATAATCCAAACTGCTGGGGGTGAATCTGAAGCTTTTCTTACTTTCTCCTAATTAATCTCCGCTTTCTAGTCTCTTTTCTTCCTCTTCTTCCACAAGTTCAGCATTTCCTTGTAAGGGCCTGACTACTCGTGCGATCGCTTCCTGGATAAACGCCTTCATAAATTCATCACGGCGATTAAGTTGAAACTGGCGTTGTACTACCTCCGTCATCCCGCCATCACCCCAATCTTGATCATTGCGGAAATATTCAATAAAGCTTTTACCAGCGATACGTGTCAGATACGCAGCCGTCACACCTTGAATCGCCCTACCAATAATAAAAGTACCGACATTGAGCTGCAAAGCCGTAGAAAGTAATTCCAACGCACCTTTGACAATCCCTAAACCAGCAATTGTCTTCGCCAGAGACAGCGCCAATTCCCGTCCCCGTTCCATATTTAATTCACAACCGTAAACTCTCCCAATTTCTACTACCATTTGGGCGTTGACAGCAGCCGTTGCCAGTAAATCTACCATTGGCAATGGTGTAACTGATACCACCCCTGCACTAATCCATTGAAACCGTTCTACAATTTTGTCAGCTTGGCGACGACGCTGCCCATCAATGAGTTTTCGAGCTTCTTCGCCCAGGCGCAGCGATTGTAAGAGAATATTATCTGCAACTAAATCTTCACCTTCTGCCCGTAAAATTGCTGCCATTCGCCGTAGTAATGGTATAATCTCTGCCTCTGGTTGGAACATTTCGCCTGTTTCTAACTGGGCAGGTTGGGGATTAGCAGAAATTGCCACGACGTCGCCAGCAGCAATAAACCCCCGTATTCTTTGCCGTAATCTGGCGAGAATGGCTTCTTTATCGTCTTCTGTGTATAAGTCTGTTTTATTCAAAACTAACAGAGAGCGTTTTCCGATTTCTGCTAATGCTCGCAAAGGCTCGTATTCTGAACGTCTGAGGTCATTGTCAACTACAAATAACAGTAAATCTGCGGAGGTTGCTAGTTCTCTGGCTAGTTGTTCTCTCTCCGTACCCGCTATCCCCGCTTCTAAAATTCCTGGCGTATCGGTAATTAAAATCTTGCGCTCTAGACCCCTTAAGCGCATACAATAGGTTTCTCCTACTGTGGTAGTTCCCATGGGTGCATCTACTCTGCCCACCATTCGTCCTAAAATCGCATTTACCAAAGAAGTTTTGCCGGCGCTTCCAGTACCAAACACCACCACTTGAATTTCACCTCGTTTGAGGTTTGCTTCAATTTCTCGCGATTTACTTAGTAAAGCTTGGCGTGCAACTTCATCTTGAATTTGGGCGACTTGTTGCTTGACAGCTTGCAGGGTTGAAGAAGCTGCTTCTGATTTGACGGCGGGGATTTGCACTCGTTGGCGTTGTCTTTTAGCACGACCTGATCGCTCTTCGCCAGCCTGAAGCACTAGCACATAATAGACAAAGGCAGCGATTAAAGCACCGATTAAGACAATGATCAAAAACAGCAGCAAATTGCCCAAAAAGGGAGAATAGGATAATTGCCAATAAAGCCGTGACAGAGAGTCAATCAGCCACAGACAAAGTCCTAAAATCACGATTAGACCGACAATAAGCGTAACAATACGCGACAGAGGCATGGATGGCACAGACACAGAGAGTAGGCTTCTTGCAGAAGTTAAGATAAACAGGTAAAGCGTAAGGAGCAAAGAGGTTGGTTTTTCCTTTTCCCTTTCTTCCTTAACCTTTTCCCAGCTAGATTATTCACATGCTTCTAATATTAATTGTTTCAGTATTTTTCACCAGAGTAGAAAGAAGTATGTTTTGATAAATTGATAAAAATTTTCATAAAACCTGCCGGAATGCCAGAAACTCAGAGTCTTGAGACCCTGAGAGTGTCAAATAAAATTATACCTTGCTGCTAAAACAGGATCGTTTATACTCGAAACCCTCCCAGTTGCTTAGGAACACAGGGGACACAGACACAGGCGATAAGAAGGACAAAGGAGATGAGAGAATAACTATTGACCACTAACCACTAACTATTGACAATTTGGTTTTGTTACCGTGAGTATAAAGGAAAAAATTTATGGGACTTTTTGACCAAGTCATAAATGCGATCGCTAACCCTAACCAACAAGGTAGTGCAGGGCAGTTGGGTGATATCATGAATACTGTACAACAGCTAAGTAATACTACTGGTGCAGACCCTTCTACCATGCAATCAGTAGTTGGTATTGTGGGTAATTATGTACGTTCTGCTTTGCAAGAAAAGCAAGCTAGTGGTGGTAACGAAGAAGTGCAAGCTGTAGTTAATGAATACAGTGGTACTTCTCCTAATCCTCAAGCTGTCAACTCACTATTTTCGCCAGAAATGCAACAGCAGGTAGCTGAAGTTGTTTCTCAGCGCACTGGTTTAGAGTCTGGTATGATTCAACAATCACTACCAATGTTGGTTCCTATTGTCCTGAATTTCTTGAAAACTGGTGCAAGTTCCCAAGCTGGTGATAACTCTGTCCTGAATTCATTCCTAGATGCTGACAATGATGGTGATGTTGATATTTCTGATGCCATGCAGATGGCTACTAGATATTTAGGAAATTGACGTTAAACCAATAAGGTTCGGATCACAGTGTAGAGACGCGAAATTCCACGTCTCTACACAAGCGAAATTCCACGTCTCTACACAAGCGAAATTTCGCGTCTAAGTGGGGTCAATCCAAAATCCAAAATTGTTTGACCCATTTATTCCAGTAATGATATTGATTGGTAATTCCAATTCCTGGGTTAAATTAAAAGCGTGGACTGTTTGCGATCGCTACAGAATCAGCAAACCCAGTATTTGAGGAGATACGCTTTGCGTGGGAGTAGCTAAAAAAAGGAGGGATTATCCCCAGTTATAGCTTACCAAGGCTGCGGTACAATGCAAAGAAATGTGTAAATTATGAGCGTTCGTTCCTATGATCTCCCCAGAAGTAAACACAAAATCTAGCGATAAAAACTTAGAAGCAATGCGCCATTTTTCAGAACAATACGCCAAGCGCACTGGAACTTACTTCTGTTCTGAACCTTCTGTAACCGCAGTGGTCATTGAAGGACTTGCTAAACACAAAGATGAACTCGGAGCACCCTTATGTCCTTGTCGCCACTACGAAGACAAAGAAGCCGAGGTCAGCGCTACTTTTTGGAACTGTCCCTGCGTACCAATGCGGGAACGTAAAGAATGCCACTGTATGTTGTTTCTTACCCCAGATAATGAGTTTGCTGGCGACAAACAAGACATCTCCTTGGAAACAATCAAACAAGTGCGCGAGGGTATGGGCTAACAAAATCACTGTAGATGCATGACGGCTTCCCGCAGGCTACAGTTACCGGTGAACAGTTATCAAGTAGTTATCGACTGATCACTGGTAGGTTCATGAAAATGAACTTGTTTATTAACAAAAGCAAAATTTTTTAATAAAAAATGGTCGATAACTAATAACTAATGACAAATGACAAATAACTAATGACTAATGATCAACCCCAGCAATTTTGGCAAGGCGTAGAACAATTTAATGCTGGGGAATTCTATGCCTGTCATGATACCTTAGAGGCTTTGTGGATGGAAGCAACAGAGCCAGAAAAAAGTTTTTATCAAGGAATTTTACAAATAGCAGTAGCGCTGTATCATTTGGGTAACAGCAATTGGCGAGGTGCGGCAATTTTGTTAGGAGAAGGTAGCAACCGCCTGCAACGTTATCCATCAGTTTACGGTGGCATAGATATAGATAAGTTATTAGAAGATAGCGCTGCGTTATTGAGAATATTACAGCATACAGAACCAGAGAAACTAGTCACAATGAAATTGGGCAAGGATGAAGCATTGCTTTTACTAGACTGTCGCATTGATTATGAGGACTAAAGTCCTCACTACAAACCCTTCAAAAACTAGTAGTGTGTAATAAACGCCGACATTCTTTAGCGATCGCCCAATCTTCTTGAGTTTGGATCACTAAAACGCGAACACTAGAATCTACTGCTGCAATATCTTGGTCTTTGGGTGAAGCTTGATTTCTGGTTTCATCAAGTTTTAGTCCCAAAAATGCAAAAGCTTCACACGCAGCAGTTCGCGTTAAAGAATGATTTTCTCCAATTCCACCAGTAAATACAATCGCGTCTAATCCTCCGAGCGTAGCCAACATTGAACCGATGTGCGCTCGCAATCTATGAATGTACATATCAAAAGCTAACTGAGCGCGGGTATTACCTTCAGTAATAGCTGTTTGGATGGCTCGCATATCAGCAGAGATACCCGAAATACCTTTCAATCCAGAGTCGTGATTGAGAATATGATCTAATTTGTCAGCATCTATGTCTTGCTGACGTAGAAGGTAAATTAAAATACCAGGATCAAGAGAACCACAACGAGTCCCCATCATCAATCCGTCTAAAGGCGTAAATCCCATTGTGGTATCAATACTTTTGCCATTTTTAATTGATGTCAAAGAGCAGCCATTACCTAAATGACAAGTAATCAGGCGTAAGGAATTTAAGTCTTTACCTAGTAATTGCGCTGCTCGTTGGCTACAGTATTGGTGACTAATACCGTGAAAACCGTAACGACGGATATTGTCTTGTTCATACCATGCATATGGGCCAGGATAAACAGCCGCAGGTAGAGGGATTTGGCTATGAAAACCTGTATCAAATACTGCAATTTGAGGAGCATCAGGAAATATCTTTTCAGCTGCTGTTATTCCCTCCAAGTTGGCTGGATTGTGAATTGGAGCAAAACTTGCTAAACGTCTGATAGCTGCTTTGACTTCTTCTGTCACCACAGTCGGCTGATGGTATTCCTGTCCACCATGTACTACCCGATGACCGACTACATCAATTTCCTGAGCTTCTTTGATCACCTTTGTCTCACCCTCAAGGAGAGTTTGCAATAAATGCTCAGTTGCAGATGCATGAGAATCAGCCTGAATTTTTTCATTTAAAACTGCGTTATCAGCAGTCTTAACTTCGAGTTCAGCAAATCCTTGACGATGAGTCCAGTCTACACTAGCTTTCCAAAGCGGCTGTGGTGGATGCTCCGGTAAGCGATCGCCCACAATTTCATATAAACAACTTTTTTGACTACTCGACCCGGCGTTGAGTACTAGGATTTTCATAATTGGTTGGTGGTTGGTGGTTGATGGTTGGTTGTTTTAGTCCCCCGTGTCCCCGCTCCCCAATCTCCTAAGTCCCTGGTCGTGAGCGCAATTCTTCTGTCATGTAATTGCGATCGCCTAATACTTGCAGCATGGGGCCATGAATATCAAATTTAACAATACTGACAGAGGTAGCTGGCATATCGATGCGATCGCGATAGCGCCCTAAATCAATGCCTAATAAGTTGCAAAGTATAATCCGAATAGTGGCTTTGTGAGAAACTACTAAAATGTTACCTTCTGGGTATTTTTCCTTAATTTCTGTAATTACAAGAGAAGCACGGCTAGCAATCTGCACTGCTGTTTCTCCCCCTGTGGGTGGATTCCAAGCTGGTTCGGCTAACCAATGCAAGTAATCATCTATATAATACTGCTTGACAAAATCGACGTTTTGACCTTCCCATTTGCCATAATTGATTTCTTTTAGTCCGTCCCGCAGTTCCATTTTCATCCCTATAGCGTCACACAATGGCTTGGCTGTGGCAATAGTTCGCTTTTTGGGACTGACATAAATTGCTTTCCAAGGTATAGAACTGTATGCTTGGGCGAATGCTTTAGCCATGAGTGTCCCTTCTGGTGTTAACTCCGGATCTAGCTCTCCACAGTATCCCCCCGTCTGGCTGTAAATTGTTTCGCCGTGTCGCAGCAAATATAGTTTTAAAGCCATAAAGTTTCTCCAATCACTCCTAATAAATTAACTAGTTTGAATTTTTTAACCCAGACGGGTTTCATCTCATCTGTGTAGCCGCAACTTCTAGTCGCCTACCATGTATCTTAGGGCTTACACAAAATCATGAAAAAACGTAGACACGTAGACGGACGAAGTCCGGCTTCTCGTAGAGTAGTGGCTTCGGTGGAGGGTACCACATAGACGCGCAAGCGGCTACTTACGCTGTGAAATAAGAGTAGAGACACGCCATGGCGCGTCTCTACGGGATTCTGCGGTTAAATAATTATTGTGTGTTCAAAAACTCCAAATAATCATGACTCAGTTCTTTTACTGCTAACTCATAAAACTGCTGGCCATGTTCTGGTGTTGCTAAGGCTGGGTTTGATCCCATCCTCCCATCTGGGTAATGCTGACGAAAATCTTTTGCACCATAAATTCTGTGTTCTTTCCCAACTTCTGGAGAAAGGGGTGCTTGTTTAATCGCTTCTGGATAAATATATTGAGTTACAGCCACTTCACTTGGCGTTGCATGGGAACCTTCTTGATTCCCATATAATTCTTTGGCTAGCTTAAATACTGAACCGCACATAAACCAGTTAGCAACTTGACATCGCATGTTGTCAGCATTGGGAATGTGCAAATCTTCTAAATGTGCATAAGTTTCTGAGAAAGCTGCTTTCAGGGTTGCGATATTGCCGCCGTGTCCATTGATAAAGTAGAACTTGGTAAAACCTGCTGTCGCTAAACAGGTGATGTAATCTCGCACAACTAGAATCATCGTACTGGGACGCAAACTGATTGTGCCAGGAAAAGCAGTATGATGCAGTGCCATGCCAACATTGATTGTAGGTGCAACTATGGCTTGGGTTGAGTTACCTACACCACGAGCGATCGCTTCTGCACAAATCGCATCTGTACCAATTAATCCTGTCGGCCCATGTTGTTCTGTAGATCCAATCGGGAGAATAATACCCTGAGATTGTTGTAGGTATGCTTCGACTTCTTGCCAAGTACTCAGATGCAATAACATTATTTATTGTTGGTTGTTGGTTGTTGATTGTTGATTGCTTGAATATTCTAACCACTAACCACTAACCATTCGTTGAGTGCTTTGTATGCTTGAACGTTTTCAACAGTAAGATTGAATATCTTCTCCGCATTGATCTACTAAATAACATAAAGCCCGAAAACGCAAGCCTACAAATTGGTCATACAGTGGGTTTAACTTGCACATGGGCGGAATATGGCCAATCTTGCGACCAAATAAAATAATATCTCGTTCAAAAGGACACTGGGCAGGGATCAATTTAGCAATAAATTTTGCCAACTTCTGATTTTGAATATCTAATGAGTCAAGCCATTGACGCAATGGTTGTAGTAAATTAGATTGAGTTTTGCTCAATTTATTTTTAATTACTGATTGATTCTTTTCTATACTGCCATTAACAAAAGCCGATAAAATCACATTTTCGTTACTAGTTCCAATCATAATAATTACCCCTCCATTTCATGGATAATTTACTCTTTTATCTATTTCTATTGACGCCTAATCAGCGATGAAGAACTGTTCAGGTAAATACAAAATAACAAAATAAACCTTAAAAGATTTATTTTGCAGTTATATATTTTTAATTACAGTTATATCGATAACCTATATCGAAGGTAGTTTAATTAGCAATTATCCGGAATTACCTAGAGATGTAAATTTATGGGAAAAATCTGAGTTTTACTCCTTCTTTAGCTATATTACACTAAGCAGATTTTTTTACCAGTACTGAATTGTAGAGTATTTATTCTCATACAAAATGTTACTCAAGTTACAAAAATTTACTATGAATATTCTCCCATAGTAGTCACGATGTAAATTGATAGTATTAAGCAATTATTAAAAATAAACTAATTTATATAAAATTCTGAACAAATCTTTATCAGCAAGTGTGTACGCCAAGTAGTATACGAAAAAGCTAGTGGGCAATCAAAATAGTTTTCTCTGCTGCATTCTGAGTTTTTTGGTATGGAGCGATCGCGGCTTGAATTCCCAACAAGATGAGGTTGGGAAAGCAACTCGCACTACTATTTTAAGATCCTGGTTATTGCTTTATGCCTTTGTTGGGATGCAGCTAGGGTGGTTCCTCCGACCTTTTTTTGGTGATCCTAAAACTTCCTTTGAGTTGTTTCGCTCGGTACGAGGTGGTAGCATTTATCTCGATATCATTGCGGCGATTTCAGAAATATTGGGTTTCCGTTAATTAATTTTTATTTCTCAATAACGGAGAGGGTGGGATTCGAACCCACGGATGCTTTCACATCACTCGATTTCAAGTCGAGCGCATTCGACCACTCTGCCACCTCTCCAAAAAAAGCTGCCGAGGTCAATTCGTCAGCCGTCAGCTAAAAAAGCTGACCAGTAAATAATAATAACTCAGATTCACGCAGTTTGCACTACTGAATGGGATTTTTCATACAAAATTTCCTCAGAAGCTACTTTATAGCCGTTACCAACCCAGACACTAGAGGTTTGGGAAACTACTCCATCTTCCAGCAGCACTATCGAGAAATTCCGTAGTTTTTGACCATCACTATCTACTATTCTCGGTACACTCGCCGCATTTAAGTAAACTGTACCCTCTGGACTAGTAAACACCCGCTTTCGCAACACTTTTTTGGTATGTCGTAACGTCTGGTGCATATGACCAAATGTTACCAAGGGAACAGTTTTACCAGCAGTGAGAGCTAGAGATATTGCCTCAGCTAGATCAGGATCGCCAAAATCACCGCCGATAGGGTGCCAATCTTTACCACAGGGATCTTCGGGGCGATCGCCTAAGCCAGAAGGCCCATTGTGACCCAAAAAAATAATTGTCTCATAAGCAGCCTTTTTGACTGCGGCAAAAATCCGGACGGCGGATTCATCGAGATCCGTGACGCCATACCGTTCTTTGCAGATGTCAGCAAATCGCCACTCCGGCCCACCCCAAGTAAACGGACGTCCCCCCACCACTGTCAAGTTAAAAGCAGGAATATCCAGTTTCCCATAACCAACATGGGCCGTACCTAATAAATCTAGCTGTTCCTGTACCCAATCTTCTTGAGAACGGTCGTAGGGACACTTTTTCCGTCCCCATTCTGTGGCAGTGTACCATGCATCGTGGTTTCCCATCACTGCTGCTTTGGGGATTTCAAGGGATGCGATCGCCCTTACCACTTCTACCGACTCGTTACCAAAATCTCCGACAAACAGCACTAAGTCAACACCAAGATGCTTGAGTGCATTACCATCCTCCACTTCCCATTGATCGTGAATATCTCCAACTACAGCGATTTTCAAAGTTTTTAAATTAGTTGTCTGACTGGTCATGCCACTTTCCTTGCCATATGCTTCCAGCATAGGCAATCCATAACGATTTTGGCACAACTCCCAAAATTGTCTTATGATTTCACGTGATAACTGAATAACTGTTACTTTACACCATCATGATCGATTGCACTATAAACGTCATCGGGTGCGAGTCCTAACCAAGGGTCGGAACTGGGGGTTAAAAACAGTTCGGCGTAAACTTTTTCATTCAATACGTCTAAATTACTAGTTTGATTATTACCCTGCACAAACCATTGATGAATTTGTCTGTGTAGCATATATTCATTTCTGACTGTATCAAGAGCGATCGCAGTTTCAAAATTACTTACCAGTTTCGCTAAACCGTCTTTTTGAGTATTAGCAGCTTGAAACTTTTTCGCTCGAATTAAAGCAATACTGTTTTGATCTAGTTTGGCATCACTTGTATAAAGTCGGGCGATTCGATTCCAAGTTGCTTGATCAGTAATTTCGGAAGGATTGTTTTGTCCTGGTTGGAGTGTGTTCAGCATGGGGCTTTCCACTCTCATTTTAGTTACTGCCAGTGACCCTGCAACAGTAGCATTGGGAGATTGACTAGAATTACTGGGAGATTCTACTAATCTTGGTGCTAACTGGATACCCAACTTTGATAAATCTGCTGCCCACTGAGTTTGGATACTATTGAGGCGATCGCGATGGTATTTTTGTAAAAAGGCTTGCTGTTGTGATTTGCCAAGTTTGCTATATTGTTTTGTCGCTACTTCCGCCTGTTGGAGTTGACGTAAAAAAGCTTGCGGCCCGTACAATCCTGGAATAGCATCTATTGGACGACCCGAACTATCTAAAATATAATGAATACTATTACCTGTAATTGTGCGTTCTAACTTCCGTCCATCACCAAAATCAATCGTTACCTTCGGCACAGGACGCACTGATTGCCAGTGTAAGATAAAGTCTTCTCTTAATTTTTTAGATATTTCTGCATTTGGATACAGCGCTACTCGAAAAAATCGACTGTTAGCACAACTAAGATCCGTATCTAAATTACCCAGTAACCGCAGAGATAAGATAGGTTTACCACTAGCTTTAGCGGCTGCTTTTGCTTGTTCTAAGTCAGTATACCAATATAATTTCGAGGCGTAACAATCTCGTTGTTGGCAGAGTTTATCTAAAGCTTGGCGAATTTGTGGAGAAGAATTTAATTTATTAGCGTGGGATTTGAGAAATATTTCCAAACCCTTTGGCCCTTGTTGTCTTAGTACAGTGACTTCTTGAGATAATTTAGAGGTTTTTGATCTGGGAGTTTGAGTATAAGCTGGTTGAGAAAGGCTGACGTTAACCAAGATTAACGCGAATGAAATTTTTAAAGTACTGAATTTCATATAACAACCTACCAGAGGTAGATTTAGAGAGTTAAATAATAAGATTTTATTCCTCTTACTTTAGTTCCTATAGGAATCCGGTTAGATTTTTGAAAAGTGCCTCACGTTAAAAAGCTTGAATGTTCACCAGCTAGAGAACGGAATTTTTCTAAAGAACCTTGCATTTTCAGTTTGCCATTCTCCAACAACACAATCCAATCAGCACGTTCAATAACTTTTGGACGGTGACTGATGAGGATTGTAGTTTCTCCTTTCCTGTAAAACAACAGCTTGTCTAGAAGTTGCGCTTCACTTACAGGATCGAGTCCACCGGTTGATTCATCTAAAATCAGCACGGGTGGGTTGTTGACAAGAGCGCGTGCTATAGCTAAACGTTGTCTTTGTCCACCAGAAAGATTGACTCCAAACTCTCCTAAAATAGTTTGATATTTTTCGGGTAGCTTGCTAATAAAGTCGTCGGCTTCAGCAATTTGACAAGCTTTGACAATTTGTTCAAAACTAACACTAGGAGAACCTAACCGAAAGTTTTCAATAATGGAACGGCTCCAAAAGTGAGCCTCTTGGGGAACAAGAACAACTTGTCGCCGCAGACATTCTAAACAAATATCTTGCAGGTTATAAATACCAAAGCGGATATTTCCAGATGTAATTGGATATAGACCAGCAATAACTTTTGCTAGACTACTTTTACCACATCCTGATTGACCAATGAGGGCAATGACCTTACCACCAGGAACGGTCAAAGAGAAATCTTCTAGTAATTCAATTCTGCCGGGATAATGAAAGTTCAACTGCTTGCAAACTATATCTGCATCGTGAGGAATATTAACCCAAACTTTTTCCGCATCACTTACGGTTTCCGGGGTAGACTTGATAACTTCTTCTAGTCTTGTTGTTGCTGTTTGTACGCGAGTCAAATCGTCTACAAAATCAATCACAAAATCAAATAAAGAAACGACATTACGATTCAGACTCATGAATGCCAGCAATTGACCTATACTTAATTCTTTACTAATAACTAAGTTGCTGCCAAGCCAGAGCAAGATTGCACCACCAATTTCAGAAACCCATCTAGAGAATTGTTTATTAATAATTTCAATTTTAATGGTAGTAAATGATAAGTTCGCTAGACGACTAAATCTACTTTGTAATTCTTCCCAAAATTGAGGTGCGGCTGTAGTAGTTTTTAGTGTCAATGCGCCTTTAAATGCTTCTACCAATACACCTTGATTTTCTGTTTCCAAAACTATGAGATTGCGAGTTTTTTGCTGTAGTGTTGGCAGGAAAATAATCGTTGATAAAGTCATCACACAAGCCATCAAAAGGGCAAGTATAGTCAGTTTCCAGCTATAAAAAAGCATGATGCCAAAACAAATAATGGCAATAAAAATCTTACTTGGAAAATTGATAATTGCTTGCGAAATCAATCTGTTGATTTGTTGAATATCTCTGAGTCGGCTAACAATTTCACCACTTCGACGAGATTCATAGTAATTCAAAGGCAAGCGCAAAAGTTGTTGACCAAACTCTAGGATGAGCGTTAACTCAAAGCGTTGGGCAAAATTAGCAATCAAGATATTTTCCACGAGTGTGAGGCTACTTCTAACTGTGTACATTGTTATAACCGCCAGCACTACACCATTTAGAAGTTGAGCGTCACCACGGACTAAAACATCATCGGTGAGAATTTGGATCAGGAAAGGAGAAGCTAAAGAAAGAAACCCGATGACCAAAGCACACAGTAAAGCCTCAGAGATAATGGCTCGGTAAGGCAAGATACCCTGAAGAAATTTCCCAAAGTCACTGACTTTTTCTTCAGGTAGTGCAAAAAAGCGATTTGGATCTGGCTGTAGTAAGAGCAACACCAAATCTTTCCAACCCTCGCTTAACTCCTGTTTGGAAAGATAACGAATACCTACAGCAGGATCGCCAATGACATACTTTTTACCATGCTGACCGTACAAAATTACCCAGTGATAGCCCTTCCAGTGTATAATTGCTGGTAGTGGCATCTCTTTGAGCTTGCTGATAAAGTCAGAGGATGCTTTAGCAGAACGCGCATAAAAGCCCAAAGCTTCTGTTCCTCGCCTTAAACCTAGCAAGGTTGTTCCAAGTTGCCCGGTACCTATTACCTCACGAACGCGGTTGAGGGCAAAGGTACGCCCATGATATCTGGCAATAGAAGCAACACAAGCAGCTCCGCAGTCTTCTTCTGTATACTGTCGAACGACCTGATACTTTTTTTTCATTACAAAAAATTAACTAGATATCTCACAAAGGTGTATAAATGTCCTCAGAGTCGGCATTTAGATAAGGACATTGCCATTGTGTTCCTAACTGTGAGAAATGTTTGTCTATATAGGTCATCCGCCCTTGTTTTGAGTTGTCACCTTTGTACCAAGCCCCTAGTAAGGCGTTAGCAATGATGCGGCAGTGATTCATGCCAAAATCTTCTTGGGAAGCAAACTTCCAATTGGGTTCCTCTGCCAAACTCAATCCCGGTGCCAAATATTTGGTAAATAAGGGCAGTTGAGTGCGAAAATGAGATTTGTTGTCTGCATAAACAGTCTGAAGAACTTGGCGAACTAGTTGGTAGTCGCGGCGCTGAAATTGGAGAACCCCGCAGTCGTAGCGATAGTATTGATCGGGATCGTATAAAACTTTAAAGGTGAAGGGGATACTGATTTCGTTAAGTTGCTGTGTTAAGGTTTTCATTACAGCAAGGGCAGTTTCAGAACTAAAATTGAAATAGATATTTACACATTGAGTCGGTTCATCTTCGCAGATATTGACTAATCCCGCCTCGCCAACTGCCACGTAAAATCCCTGTTCCAAAAGGTTAGGAGGCATTTTTATGGCAACGATTTCACCTACGGTAGCAGATTTTTGGGTTAATGGCAGATCGCGATCGCGCTCAATATGTAGTTTCAAATCATCTTTTTCTACGACCAGCAAACCATCGCTTTCTTGCCACAGTACGCGCCATCCAAGGTCAAAGTAGCCTTTTCCACAATTGCTTTTTTGCAATCCTTCGTAAAAATCCCGATTTAGTCCCCTGATGGTATTGTTTTCCAGATTTTCCTGACTTTCTAAAGAATCTAAGTTACTACTAATTGCCAAAGTCTCTTTTAAGTTGCCATTGTAATAAATTCCATAGAGAAAAGTTCGCAGATGCAAGTTAAGGTATTTATTTTGGATGTCCATTGGTAGGTGTTGCAGGGAAGTTACTACCTTGTTTGACAGTTCCCATGGATGGTAGTCTGGATGACTAATACAAAAATTCGACTCAATTTGAACCTTGCTAGCGATGTCAGAAATAACATCTAGCATTTGATTGGGCAAAACGTCCAGCAATTGCATAATTCATTCGATGTTACAGTTTGTCTAAAATTCAATTGTCTGCTAAGTAACAATGCTTGACAGTATCAAGTTTTTACATTTGTAAATTGTGAATTAAGCGGCAATGGAACGAAGATTAATTAATTCAGATCCTGTTATGCCAAAGACTATCGATAATGATTGCTCTGGCTCACATAATAGTGTCTTGGCAACCTGAAGCATACAGACACTTCCATTGCCGAAGGGTTCGTGATAGTGGATTTTGACTTGGATTTTTTCTAGCAATGCCATCCCTGTAAATTGCATCACTTTTGTCAGAAAATCTGGATAAGTATCTATGATTTCTGGAAATTTACGAAAATAACCTTTTATGAGTGCATTAATGCTTGGTTGGATATGTTCTAATGTGGTTGTAGCTAGCTGCAATGCTGTTACTAAATCAATATCTGTACTAATAATTAAGCTACTGAGCCAGATATTTAAGTAGCTAGCAATGATTATTCCTAAATCAAAAGCGGGGTCGCCCCAAGTACATTTTTCCCAGTCAATTACTCTTATCATACTGCTGGCTGATCCATCTGTATTGGCAAGAGATTGCCGCCATTGATTGTTCAGTAAAATATTGTTCAGTTTTAAGTCATTATGTATCAAACAGCAAGGTTGATAAGCTGTTTTTAGTTTTGCGATCGCCTCCCCAAAACTCTCATAACGCTGATATAGTTTAAAGAACTTAAGATTGTCAGAAGTAACTTGAGCGAAAATTCCTGGTCTAATCCTTTCTAGACCATGTAAAAAATTTGGTTTGATATCAATTTCTTGACTGTCAGCAAACAAATATTTTTTGTAATCATCGTGTTCAAAAGTCTTGTTATGAATTGTAGCTATAACTTCTCCAATTTTCTCCACGATGACTGTATGTAAATCCTGCTCTTGAGCATAATAATCTTCCAAATCCCAATAGTCATTTAGGTAATTAAAAATAATAATTGAATCATTTGGATTAAAATGAATTGCCTCCGATATCATTGACTGAATGTAAGCTACCTCTCGAACAGTTGTTAACCATTCATGGATTCTCCATTCTTTCATAAACTCATTATCTGTCTTTCCTTCTTTGTGATAACGCTCTTGCTTAATCAGTAGATGACGATTATCTGGAAAACTTACCAATAAATTGAAATTCTTAGAGCTTCTTGAATCAACTTTACTGAGTTCTTGCTCTTTTGGAGTACATAGCCCATGCTCAATTAGATAATTAAAAACATTGTCGGCACTTAATAAAAATGTCATGGCTGATCTTCATTCAAACCAACATTTGCTTAGATTGAAAAACCGAAATATGAATACTTGTCGGGAGTTAAAATTGTATCAATAATGCTCTTTTTGGATGAAAGTTTTGCTCTACGCAAACTATAATGATTTTTGATTAAAGCGTATTATTTTAAATCTAGAAAGAAGTAAGGTTTCTCTCCGCTATACGATGATTATAACGATGCTAAAAACCTTACTTATAATTAATAAACTGGTTTAGGAAAGTCTGAGACTTGGGAGCATCCCAAATCTTTAAAATCCGCGCAGACTGGAAGTCTGAACGACAGTAGCGACAAGGGGGAGGAACGCCACACCAGGTACTACAACGGGGGAAACCCCACGCCAGGTACTGGCTCCGCAAAGCACTGCCTCGGCTACACGAGACTTGGCCCCGCCTACGCAGGTAGAATAAGTCTGCGTAGGCGGACTTGGTTTGTGTAGCCGCGCAGGGCGAACATCGCTCTTGTTTTTTGAAAAATTGGGATGCTCCCTCAGACTTTCAGTTGTAGCCAATATCAATCGCCAAAAAATTTGACAATTTGATAAAACTTAAGGCTAGCAACCGCATCCATGGTCACGATTCTTGTCCTTACTCTTGGACTTGCTCTTAGACTTGCTGGAGCCGCAACCACCTGTTATTATAGATTCATCTTCTGCCGTTAAATCCATGAGGAAATTTTCAGCAGAAAAGAACAGGTTCAAACCAGACGGATGCAAAGTAGAAGTAAAGGCATCCATTTGAAACCTCCTGTATGAATAGAGTGTTTGGAACTAGGGATGCATTAACGTGCTGTTAACGTTAATTTAATCGCCTAATTCCTATAGATAACACAAAATTCCTGCAAAAAAACTGCAATTTAGGCTTTTTTTTAGCTGAATTTTAGCTAATGTAGCCATTTTTGCAGTTTTTTGTTTGGAAAAATTCAGTAAATCGCTCTTTCTTTTGAAGTCAAAAAATTTCTTAATTTTCTACGTATTTCGCCTAGCTCAATACGAACAGTTAACACTCTTTTATGTATCTGGCGAGATAAAAATAAGATGCTGACCTTGAATCTGTTTCAAAGCCTTGTTTGATCACTAGAACCAAAAAATCCTTATTTGGAACCAAAAACCGAGAAACAAGGCTTTAAATATTTTCTAACGAGAGTAATAAAAGAGCGTTAAGAAAATCTAGTTTTTTTTTGTTGCCAGAGTAATACTTGAAATAAAAGCGTAAATAAACTTACAGTGTCTCCTAATGAGAGATTCTCTTTTGTATGTTGTATATAACACATAAAAATCAGTGTTGTACCTCGATAAATGAAATGGTGGAATTTTTCAGATAGACTTTACTTATAGCTGTCGCCAGATCTATTAGGATATACACTATAAAAAATGCTGATAAGTAGTTAGGTAAGCTGCTATGGCTAAACCCTACAGTTACGATCTCCGACAGAAGGTGATCTAAGCGATCGAAATGGATGGTCTCAACAAAAGTGAAGCGAGACAACTGTTCAACATCAGCCGCAACACGATTAACCTATGGTTTCAGCGCAAAGCTCAAACAAGCTGCGTCCTAACTTTTGTGGCGACGGCTATATACAGCTATATACAGATATAATTTGGGGAAACGCTACAATGACAATCCAATATTTAAATCGAATTTAAATATTGTTTTTCAAAATTAATTAACCATGCTAATAGAAAATCACCCAGAGTTTCTGCGTACAGTTAAAAGTGACGAATTTGTACCAACCATAAGCCCTTGGGTAACGTTAGGAGGACTACTTTTGATTGGGAGTTGTGGCATCGCTATCCTGCTTGCTAGTATGATTAACTACCCGGTCGCTGTTAGATCTGCTGCCAACGTTCGACCTGCGGGAGAATTGCGAATTGTGGAAGCAGGGACATCAGGAGTTGTAAACAACATTTTGGTGAAAGAAAATCAGATTGTTACAAAAGGTCAAGATATAGCCACTATCGACAATTCCCAACTGCAAACCAGAAGGAAGAATATAGTCCTTGATATTCGGCAAAATCAGTTAAAACTTGTCCAAATCGATGCCCAAATGAAGGCATTAGAAACTCAAATCATGGCTGAGTCCAATGCGATCCAAATAGCGATCGCATCTGCTGATGCTGAACTCAGTCGCAGTGAACGGGAGTATCGAGATCGGAAAATTATCACCCAAGCAGAAGCGCAAGAAGCCTCATCTGCTTTGGAGTTAGCAAGAGAAGAATTGAAGCGATATGAACAGCTAGGGAACACAGGCGCGATTTCCCTGTTACAAATCAAGGAGAAAGAGCTATCTTTCAAAGTTGCACAAGCCAGACTCCAACGCGCCAAGGCTGGACTTAATCCCAGTACATCTGTAGTGGTGATCGCACAAAAGAATGTTACCCAACAATCGGCAAAGGGTGAATCTACCCTAGCCGCCTTTAATAAAGAAAAAGAAAGCTTGCTTCAGCGTCGGATTGAAGTTGCTAATCAAATTAGCCGCGACTACCAAGAACTTCAACAAAACCTGATAGACCTGCAAAAAACTATCATTCGCACAGCAGAGGCTGGCACAATTCTCAAACTAGAGCTGCGAAATCCCGGTCAGGTTGTGCGTCCTGGACAAGCGATCGCTCAAATCGCTCCCAGCAACACCACTCTGGTAATCAAAGCCCGCGTCACTGCTGACAATATTAGTAAAATTAAACTTTGTAAAGCCTTTAAAGTTGCAGATTGCCAACAGGGTAAAGTCCAGATGCAGGTCTCTACCTATCCTTACCCAGATTACGGTACCCTCAAAGGAGCGGTTAGGGCAATAACTGCCGATGCCATTACACTGCAAAATAATGGTAACGCCTCAGCATTGCCCTTTTACGAAATAACTATCGAGCCAGAGAAACTTTATTTAGAGAAAGGAAATCAGCAATATCCCATTCAACCAGGTATGGAAGTTACGGCAGATATTATTTCTCAAGAAGAGACAGTAATGACATTTATTCTTAGAAAGGCAAGAATGCTAGCAGATATGTAGGCTAATACAAGTATTTGTACTCAGGAAAATCAGTAGCTATTTCCAGATTTTTGTATTGCTTTTTATGCTACAAGATGAAGTGCGGAATGTGGGATAAAAAACTTAATTAGCCCAAAAATTCTGCGAACTATAAAATTTCAACAATTCTTGCATTTGCTTTACTTCCACCAAGGTATTCGCACACAAAATACCAGACGCAGCTACCGCAGGGACACCAATTCCTGGCATAGTGCTATCACCGACACGATACAAACCCTGTATGGGTGTGTGGGTTCCGGGAAACATACCTTTACCTGCTGCGATCGCAGGGCCGTAGGTTCCCTGATATCTTCGTAAATAATCAGCATGAGTAAGTGGTGTCCCAATCAATTCCAACACCACACGCCCCCTAATATCCGGGATAATTTTCTCTAAGGCGCGATATAAAGTTTCTGCTTTTTCCCGTTTTTTGGGTTCATACCCATCATCGCGTTCCCATCCACTATAAGGTTCTAGGGTGTAAGCGTGGACTACATGGTGTCCTTCAGGCGCAAGTTTTGCATCCCAAATGCTGGGAATTGATACCATACAAGTATTCCCTGGTGTGGTGATATCTTTGTTAACATCGTGAACTACTACGTGATGTCCCGTTAAATTTTCTAAACCATCAGCACGGATACCTAAGTGTAAATGCATAAAACTTTCGACTGCGGGTGTAGCCAAAGCTGCTTGGCGGTCAGACGCTGGTAAGTCATCAGAATCTAATAGTTGAGTGTAGGTATCCCAAATACTGGCATTGGAAATTACTATAGGCGCTTGCAGGATAGATCGCGATCGCAACCGTACACCTACAACTTTCCTCGATTCCACTAAAATTTGCTCGACATGAGATCCCAGTAGCAACTTACCACGCCACCGTTCTAACCCCCGCACCAAAGCCTTAACAATCGCTCCACTACCACCCACAGGATACTCAACACCAGCACGGGTACGTTCACCTAACATAAAAGCTACTTCTGGTGCAATTGTACCGTGTGCTTTTAAACCCGATAATAAAAAACATTCCAGGTCAATCAACCGTCTGACCCAAGGGTCTTTAACTGTAGCATCCATCACACTGCCGACGGAAGCCTGCACAAGCGGTAAATTAGGTAGCATTTTTAACAAAGATGGTAAATAACGCCCCAGCAGCAGAGGGAGTAATTGCCAATCTGATCTCAGCGCCAGAGTTGGAATGCCTTTCATGGCATCATACAAAGGCAACAGGCGGCGTTCAAACTGTTCTAATTCCTTTGCACCAACAGGAGTAATTTTAGCTACTTCATCACGATAGCGATCGCCATCGCTGTAAACTGCCAAAGTACCTTCGGGAAAATGGTAATGTCCTAGTGGGTCATAGCGTATGGCTGTAAGAGATTCACCGATCGCATCTAGAACTTGTTTTAGAGGATTCAAACTCTGGATATCGGTTAAACCACAGTAAAATGAAGGGCCAGAATCAAACTCAAATCCCCGACGTCTAAAATTATGAGCAGCACCACCAGCAATTGTGTGACTTTCGCAGACAATTACGCGTTTACCGTAACGCGCAAGTAAGGCCGCAGCACACAACCCACCAACACCACTACCTATGACGATCACATCATATTTGTCCTTTGCCATTTGTCCTCTGTCCTTTGTTCTTTGTCTTTTATCTAAATACTAATGACCAGTGACGAACCATTAATCGAACTCAAAGGTGTTTCTAAATCCTTTGGTGACAATAAGGTATTAGATAACGTGGATTTGAGGATTTACCGGGGAGAAGCATTAGGAATAATTGGGCCTAGTGGTACTGGTAAATCAACAATTCTACGTATAATTGCGGGTTTGACTGCTCCTGATGCTGGAGAAATTATTGTGCAAGGTGTCCGCCGAGAAGGATTAATTGAAGATGCAGCCGATCCGGTTGGTATTGGTATGGTGTTTCAGCAGGCGGCATTATTTGATTCACTGACAGTAGATGAAAATGTCGGGTTTTTTCTCTATCAAAACTCAAAACTACCGCGATCGCGAGTTCGTGAACTAGTTGAGGAAAAATTAGATATGGTGGGTTTACCAGGAATAAGCGATCACTATCCTGCGGAACTATCCGGAGGGATGCGAAAACGGGTAAGTTTTGCTCGTGCAATTATATCTAACCCGGAAAATACCAAAGAAGGGCCAGAGGTTTTACTATACGATGAACCTACGGCTGGACTCGACCCCATCGCCTCAACAGTCATCGAAGATTTAATCCGACAATTGCGATCAACACAAGGAGTCTGTAGTACTTACGCAATTGTCACTCACCAAGAAAGCACCATCCGCAGAACAGCTGATAGGCTAATATTTCTCTATCACGGTACAGTACAGTGGCAAGGTACAGTCAGTGAACTAGACCACACGGATAATCCTTTAATCAGACAATTTATGAGTGGAAGTGTATCTGGACCAATTCAAGTAGCAGGATGAGGGATCGGGGATTGGGGATACTGGGGACAAGGGGGACACGGGAGACACGGGGGACAAGGGGGACAAGGAGGACAAGGGAGACACGGGGGACACGGGGGATAAATAAAAGTTTGACCAATGACCAATGACCAATGACCAATGACCAATGACCAATGACCAATGACCAATGACCAATGACCAATGACCAATGACCAATGACCAATAACAACCAACAAACCACAACCTAATCTAAAATCTAAAAATCTGAGTGGGAGGATCAAAAATGCGATCGCGCACTTTTCGAGAAGGTTCTGTGGGTTTACTACTCCTCGTTGGAGTGGGTGTGTTTGGAGTAATTATCCTCTGGTTAACAAGATTTAGTGCTGCTGCGAGTTCATACAAAGCTTTTATTGAATTTGCAAATGCTGGTGGGATGCAAAAAGGAGCTGTTGTTCGCTTTCGTGGCGTCAAAGTCGGCAATATTTCTGCAATTCGACCAAGACCAAACAATGTTGAAGTAGAAATAGAAATTGCCAATCCTAACCTGATTATCCCCCGTGATGTCAAAGTAGAAGCTAATCAATCGGGTCTGATTAACGAAAGCATTATTGACATTGCACCTAAATCACCATTACCAAGTGGTACGATTGCTAAACCATTAGATAAAGATTGCGATCCGAGTCTCATCATTTGTAATGGTTCACGGTTAAAA
This sequence comes from Nostochopsis sp., assembly GCA_051172755.1. Taxonomy (GTDB): domain Bacteria; phylum Cyanobacteriota; class Cyanobacteriia; order Cyanobacteriales; family Nostocaceae; genus Pelatocladus. The sequence goes on from JBMNDX010000006.1 coordinate 236,783, forward strand.
GGTCAAATTGGTATAAGTTTTGATGAGTTAATTCGTAGCAGTACTGTTTTTGCCAATCTTTATACTCAGCCTCAAGTCTATGAGAATCTCAACAATACATTAGTAAATGCTTCAAAAGCAGCTGCTCAAGTAGTTATTCTTAGCCGCGATCTTTCCAGTTTAACAAAAAGTACGCAAAAACAAATAAGTGGTTTGTCAACTGCAACAAATTCAGTGGCAAATGCAGCTGATAAAATCACCACATCTGCGACTCAAACAAGTAGTCAATTTAGTAATACAGCTAGTGCCTTTAGTAGCACAGCAAAAGATCTAAGCCTCACAGCAAATCAAGCAAGTCAACTGCTCAAAAATCTGGATACGCTGCTAACAAGTAATCGTTCTTCACTGGTTAGCACTTTGAATAATATTACAGCAACTACAACTGAACTCAGGACTACAGTTAGTAGCTTATCACCAACTCTCAATCGCTTGACACAAGGAGAGTTAATTCAAAACTTAGAAACACTCTCTGCAAACGCAGCACAAGCCTCAGCTAATTTGCGAGATGCTAGCCAAGCGCTTAACAATCCTAATAATATTTTGGTGCTGCAACAAACTCTAGATTCTGCCAGAGTAACATTTGAAAACGTTGAGAAAATCACATCTGATTTAGATGAATTGACTGGTGATCCAACTTTTCGAGAAAATGTCAAGCAGCTGGTAAATGGTCTAGGTAAATTACTGTCTTCTACTCAAGAAGTTGAACAACAAATTGAAGTTGCATCTACACTCACTGCGGTCAAAACAGCCGTAAAAAATCCCAAAGCAAGAACATTAACAACAAACAAAAATCAACAAATAAACAAAGAGCAACCAAAAATTAAGTTTTATCTTTCACCCGGAACATTGACGAATGCGAGCAAAGAAAGTCAACCAACAGCAATTCAGTTTACTACCTCTGAATCTCAAGAAAAACTATTGCAGAAATTACGTGAATATAGTAAGTATCGAGGATCAGGGATCGGGGATTCTCCTAACGGAGACGCTACGCGCAGACGCACAAGCGGCTTCTCGCAGAGTACGGGGATCAGGAATCGGGAATCAGTGACAAGGAAGAAAAACTAATGATTAATGACCAATGACCCTTGACTATTGACCAATGACCAATGACCCTTGACTAATTCCAATCTTGCTCATCTTTTTTAGAGCGACTTTTATAAATTCCACCAACGGCGTGAATGGCGCGAGTTTTGTCAAATAGCTCTGCTTCAGTAAGACTCCACTGTTGTAGTATTTTATCCAAGTCGCTTTGAATGTCCCTTGCACCGGGAAAGCCGTAATAACGAATTCGCAATCTCGCTAATTCTGCCAAGTTATACTCTGTCGCCTCACCAGCTAGTAAACTTTCCACTATCGAGCGATCGCGATTATATAAAGGATGTTGTTGATCTTTGTTCATAAATATTTAGTTAGTAGTTAGTGGTTAGTGGTTAGTGGTTATTCTCCTCTTGTCTTTCCTGTCCCCAATCCTCAATCCCCAATGCTCAAAAAGACGGCTACCCTACCTAAAATCTTACGGCTCTCCTCACTGCCGTTAAACTTAAAATAAAGATACATTGTCTTTAAGAAAAGTAGACAAAAGTTCAGGTGAGGGTAAAATTGACTTTACCCGAAGCCCAAGCAGCAAGGGAGCAAAACCCGCTATGTTTGAACATTTCACTTCCGAAGCTATTAAAGTAGTTATGCTCGCTCAGGAGGAAGCCCGAAGACTGGGTCACAACTTCGTAGGAACTGAACAAATTCTCCTGGGTTTGCTGGGAGAAGGAAATGGGGTTGCTGCTAAAGTGCTGACTGAATTGGGCGTTACTCTCAAAGAAGCACGTCGCGAAGTCGAAAGAATTATTGGTCGGGGTTCTGGCTACTTACCACCAGAAATTCCTTTTACTCCGAAAGTAAAAACTTTATTCGAGCAATCATTTAAAGAAGCTCGTAGTTTAGGACACAATTATATTGGTACTGAACACTTACTATTAGGATTAACTGAGGCAGGGGAAGGAGTTGCTGCCAAGGTACTGCAAAATTTGAGTGTTGACCTCAACAATATCCGCAGCACAGTTATTCGTATATTAGGTGAAATCACACCCACGACTGTAGGTGCTGGTAGCAGTCCTAGAAGAACCCAAAATTTGACTTTAGAAGAATTTGGTAGAAATCTGACCAAATTAGCACAAGAAGGTAAGCTCGACCCTGTAGTTGGTCGTGATCAAGAAATTGAGCGTACCATCCAGATTCTTGGTCGTCGCACAAAAAACAACCCAGTATTGATCGGTGAACCGGGAGTTGGTAAAACTGCGATCGCTGAAGGTTTAGCACAACGTATTCACAACCAAGATGTCCCCGATATTTTGCAAGACAAACAAGTTATCAGTCTTGATATGGGGTCAGTGGTAGCAGGTACTCGCTTCCGTGGCGACTTTGAAGAACGTCTGAAGAAAATCATGGATGAAATCCGCACTGCGGGTAATATCGTCCTCGTGATCGATGAGATTCACACTCTGGTTGGTGCTGGTGGTGTAGAAGGTGGTATGGATGCTGCTAATATCCTCAAACCCGCATTGGCCAGGGGTGATCTCCAGTGCATTGGTGCAACTACCCTTGATGAGTATCGTCAGCATATCGAACGCGATGCTGCACTAGAGCGTCGTTTCCAACCGATAATGGTTGGTGAACCTTCGATAGAAGAAACAATCGAGATCCTCCAAGGCTTGCGCTCTGTTTACGAACAACACCATAGAGTAGAAATTACTGACCAAGCATTGGTTGCAGCCGCTAATTTATCTGATCGTTATATTAGCGATCGCTTCTTACCAGATAAAGCAATTGACTTGATTGATGAAGCTGGTAGCCGTGTACGTTTGCGGAGTTCGATGGTTTCTACGAATCGCGAAATCAAGCGCCAATTGACTGCTGTCACTAAAATTAAAGACGAAGCCGTCAGAACACAAGATTTTGACAAAGCTGGAGAATTGCGCGATCGCGAGTTGGAACTTGAAGCTGAATTAGCAGATACACAAACTGATAAAACTGTCAAGACTCTCGTCGTTGACGAAGAAGATATCGCTCAAATCGTCGCCTCTTGGACTGGTGTACCAGTCAACAAATTGACCGAATCTGAGTCTGAGATGTTGCTGCACTTAGAAGATACTCTGCATCAGCGCCTCATCGGTCAAGAGCAAGCAGTCACGGCTGTATCGCGTGCTATCCGCCGCGCTCGTGTCGGCTTGAAGAATCCTAATCGACCGATCGCTAGCTTTATCTTCTCTGGCCCTACAGGAGTTGGTAAGACAGAATTAGCTAAGTCCTTAGCGGCTTACTTCTTCGGTTCTGAAGAAGCTATGATTCGTCTGGATATGTCAGAGTTCATGGAACGCCACACCGTCTCCAAGCTGATTGGTTCACCTCCTGGTTATGTAGGATACGACGAAGGTGGACAATTGACCGAAGCAGTGCGGCGTAGACCATACACAGTGTTGCTATTCGACGAAATCGAGAAAGCACACCCAGATGTATTCAATATGCTGCTGCAAATGTTGGATGACGGTCATCTCAGCGATGCTAAAGGTCGGAAAGTAGACTTCAAGAACACTCTGATTATCTTGACTTCTAATATTGGTTCACGAGTCATCGAAAAAGGTGGTGGCGGTTTAGGCTTCCAGTTCAACGAAGACGAAGCCGAAGCAAGTTACAACCGTATTCGTAACTTGGTGAACGAAGAAATGAAGAATTACTTCCGTCCAGAGTTTCTCAACCGTCTTGACGAGATTATTGTCTTCACTCAACTCAAGAAAGAAGAAGTCAAGCAAATCGCTGAGATCATGCTCAAAGAAGTTGCTAGCCGCTTAACTGAAAAAGGTATCACTTTAGAAGTGAGCGATCGCTTCAAAGAACGTGTACTTCAAGAAGGCTACAACCCCAGCTACGGTGCTAGACCATTACGTCGGGCGATTATGCGCCTTTTAGAAGATTCTCTAGCAGAAGCAATGTTGTCTGGTCACATTGGTGAAGGTAATACAGCCATTGTCGATGTTGATGATGATGGACAAGTCACAATCAACAAATCAGAAACCAGAGAGTTTATGTTGGCAAATGTGGGCTAATATTTATACATTCACTTTGCTGCGCTAACATTGTTGAAAAAGACTGTCGCTCTTATGTAGCCTAAAGGAGCGATGCAATTTAGCCTCTGGCAAGATTGGGTGAAATGGTGATTTTTAAAACCCCCGGTCATGAGACTGGGGGTTTTTTATAAGTTATATATTTTTTGCTCTGAATTTACCCAAATGATGGCAGGCTTGCCAAAGAGTTTCCACCCTGTATTAACAAAGAACCAACGATATTGAGTACTAAAAACGCCAATATCGGAGAAAAATCCATTCCGCCCAATGGGGGAATAATATTACGGAAAATGTTCAAATAGGGGTCAGTAATTTGGCTCAAAGCAGCAAATGGTTGGTTGTACCAATTGATGTTGGGGAACCAAGTCAATAGAACCCTAATAATCAGGAGGGTACTATAAATATTGATGAAAGTAGCCAATGTGGAAATCAGTAAGTACATGGATGGGTCAGTTTCCTTTTCTGAGTAAGTGTCTATTTTGGTCTTATATTTTAGATTTTAAGGTAGCTCACGTCGTGGCGTGTTCTTTCACCAGAAGAGAGAAGTCAATAACACATTAGGCATTGGAAAGAGATTTGTTAAATAATTCTCTCGTGTCCCCCTTGTCCTCCTTCCCAATTTTTAATTTTTAATTTTTAATTAACTTGTCCCCCAACTCTCAAGCATCTTTGGTGAGTGATCTTTCATGGCTCATCTGACCTGAATTGCCATTAACATTGCCTAGCTGCTGCCGCACTTCATCTATTGTGGCATTTAACTGGGCTATTTTATCTTCTAGCGATCGCCGTGCTGTTTCCATCTCCATGCTGTCGGTTTCTGAGGCTTTCATATGACGCCGCCGCAGGGATAATTTTTTGGCTTCTGTTTGGTTTGGAGAGAGTTGCTCTTCTGGTTCGGCTTCTAGTTCGCTATCGTTCCTGGAAGCAACGACTGCGCCTACAATACCGCCGACTACACTACCAAAGATCGCGCCGAAGAAAAAACCACTTGCAAAACCATCACGCTGACTCATAATCTATTACCGCCAATTTAAGAAAAGCTGCACTTTTGGATTGTTTGGTTACTTTCTAGTTCTAGCTGCATACTAGCTTAAGTCCCAAAGGTGCGATCGCCTGCATCTCCTAAACCTGGAACAATAAATCCCTGGTCATTTACTTGCTCATCTATGGTCGCAGTGTAAATTATTAAACCTGGATAAGCTGTACTTAATTTTTGTAAAGCTGGAGGAGCTGCAACTACACAAACGATTCTAGTCAAAGACGGGTCAACTCCTCGTTGTGTCAATTCTTCCATTGCTCTCATAATTGATCCACCTGTGGCTAACATCGGATCGGTAATTAGTACCCGTGTTTGAGGATGGAATTTTTCTGGAAGTTTATTCAAGTAAGAAGATGGTTGTAGAGTGCTTTCGTCCCGCACTAAACCAAGATGGTAAATTGATGCCAAGGGTAGTAGTGTTTGCGCTCCTTCTAGCAATCCTAACCCGGCTCGTAAAATTGGCACTACTGCCATTGGAACTTCTGAGTTAATCAAAGTTGCAGGACAGGTAGCTAAAGGACTCTGTACCATTGTGTCTTGAGTCGGCAACCATTCTCGAGCTGCTTCATAAGTAAGCCAACGTCCCAATTCTGTCATCGCACTACGAAATAGTACTGAAGGCGTGTCAGCATCGCGAGCAACTGCTAACCAGTGCTTGATTAAGGGATGTGGTGGAACATAAACACGTAATTGTAGCGTCATAGCCGGAATTAGGCGTTCTGCATATTGTATAACAACTGAAACATCATAATACTCTTTGTGATATCCGGCTATCAGCTAAAATTGAAATTCATAGAAAATTGTTGATAAATTTTTTCATTAATAGTTGACAGCTATTCTCAATCAAAGTTATATTAACAGTCAGTGTTCTCCTCTCTTTAAGGATCGGCAGACGGGATTGGCCAGCGATCGCAGGCTTGTCCCTCTTTTTTTTGGGACCCTTATACCCTTACACCCTAAAAGCAACCACCCCACCATGCATGAAAATCTCTTCCCTAATCCCCATTACGACGCAATCATTATTGGTTCTGGAATTGGTGGCCTGGTGACAGCAACTCAATTGGCTGCAAAAGGAGCTAAAGTACTTGTTTTAGAAAGCTATCTCATTCCAGGTGGTAGTGCTGGTTATTTTGAACGCCAAGGTTATCGCTTCGATGTTGGCGCTTCCATGATTTTTGGATTTGGACAACGTGGGACAACCAATTTACTCATCCGTGCTTTAGATGCCGTAAACGTCAGCTTAGAAGTAATTCCTGATTATGTACAGATTCATTATCATCTGCCCAACAGTCTTGATCTGAAAGTTGAGCGGACTTACGAAAATTTTTTACAAAATCTCATTGCTTATTTTCCTCACGAAGCCAAGGGTATTCGTCGATTTTATGATGAATGTTGGCGAGTATTTAATTGCTTAAATAGCATGGAGCTTTTATCTTTGGAAGAGCCAAGCTATTTGATGCGGATGTTTTTTCAGCATCCCTGGGCTTGTTTAGGTTTATTAAGGTATTTGCCACAAAATGCGGGGGATGTCGCGCGACGCCATATTAAAGATCCCCTATTGTTGAAATTTATCGATATGGAATGCTATTGCTGGTCGGTAGTACCAGCAGATATGACACCGATGATCAATGCGGGAATGGTGTTTTCCGACAGGCATTATGGTGGTGTAAACTATCCCAAGGGTGGTGTGGGTCAAATCGCTCAAAAGCTTGTAGAAGGGCTGATTCAGATGGGAGGTAATATTCAATACCAAGCCAGGGTTACGCAAATACTCACAGAAAAAGGGCGAGCCGTAGGTGTAAAATTAGCTAATGCCCAAATCTACCGTGCCAAACGCATTGTTTCTAATGCTGCACGTTGGGATACTTTTGACAAATTAATTCCACAAGAGAGAAATTTATCTAATGAGAAAAAATGGCAGCAAAACTATGAGAAGTCACCTAGTTTTTTGAGTTTGCATATCGGCATCAAGGCCTCTATTTTACCTGCCAAGACAGAATGTCATCACATTTTGTTAGAAGACTGGGGAAAAATGGCAGATCCGGAGGGTACGATTTTTGTGTCGATTCCCACGTTGCTTGACCCAGATTTAGCACCACTTGATCATCATATCATTCACGCTTTTACACCACATTGGATAGATGATTGGCAAGGTTTATCTGTTAAGAATTATGAAGCAAAAAAAGCAAAGGCCGCTAGGCGAATTATTGAACGGTTGGAGAAAATTTTTCCAGGTTTAAATGCAGGGTTAGATTACCTGGAAGTGGGAACACCGCGCACTCATCGTCGCTTTTTAGGCCGTAAGGATGGTACTTATGGGCCGATTCCCCGACGTAAATTGCGCGGGTTGCTAGCAATGCCGTTTAATAGAACTGCAATACCAGGGCTTTATTGTGTGGGAGATAGTACTTTTCCTGGACAGGGTTTGAATGCAGTAGCATTTTCTGGTTTTGCTTGCGCTCATCGGATAGCGGTAGATTTGGGGTTGAATTAGGAAGGTGAAGGTATTGGGTGCGATCGCTCTTTGGTAAAAAACTTTTTGGTTTTTGCTATAAGAATTTATACAGTTTAGTACTTAACGCCAGAATTGCTTGCCATTCATCTTCAGAGAATGGTTGTACAGTTAACTGCATATCAAAACAATCACTGGCGGTTGCGCTCAAAACTGCCATAATCTTTTCAATACTTAGATTTTGCGGAATTTGCACTGAACTAAATGACTCAGCACCAAATACTTCGGAAAATAATTCGATATCTGGTTGCAAACGCATTGAACCATGTTGCAAAATTGCTCCACCACGTCGCAATTGGGCGCTACCAATCAGTTTACAACCATCCTCTGTGATTAAATCTGCACCTGTAGCAGTGCCAAAACAATTAGGATTGTGGATGTAACCCCGCCCAGCGCTACCATAGTGTAAATCGATGCCAAGCTGACGCCATGCTTTAATGAGAAACTCGCAGATTTTTTGGTATGCTTCAATACGGCTACCACTGAGTCCAGATGTAACGATGCTGTAAGTTAAATCACCTTGATGCAGAACTGCCCGCCCTCCTGTGGGACGCCGCACCAAGTCTATTTTTTGACCTTGCCAAGTGAAATTATGCCAGTGTTGAGGATATTTGTGTTGATGGTAGCCAAGGGAAATTGCAGCTTGCGACCAGGTATAAAATCGTAAAGAAGGGGGATGCTGTTTTGATAAGTGCTGTTCTAATAACCAATGATCAATAGCCATCTGGATATTACCAGTGGCTTCTAGTAAAGGAATTAGTCGCCAAATCTGCTTGTTATGCATTTATCCAGCAAACCCTAATCTACAATCAAAATTCAAAATCCATAGACGCTTCTGCGGCTTCCCGTTCACCTAGTGTTCCCCACAGGGGTAGGGTAATCCAAAATCCAAAATTGTCTAAGCTACGCCAAATTCTGATTGTAAAGTTTCATCGTGATTATCGGCAATTGTTGCCACAACAGTAATCAGGCGTGAGACCTCGGTAGCAGACAATTCTGCTAAGGTGCGCGTAGTCAGTACAACTACTTGATTTTCAATAATGCCAAAACGAGATTCAAAAGTGCTAGAGCAATTCATCTCTAATAATTGTCGCATTAGTTTAGGTTCATCTTTAGCAGGTAATTTTAGTACTGAAGACCATACTGTGATTGTATCTTCATCTGTTGTTCCTGTAAGCTGGATAAAAATTTCTACACTACCATAGGTAAATTTCCAGAGATAGTTACCCTCTGGAGACGAGCTAACCATAGCACTGTTATTTTGTTCGAGACTATCAATCACGTTTTCAATCACTTCTACATGGTTGATAGTTGCGGTGTCTGTCACCATTTCATCACTCACTTCTTCATTTGCGATCGCTTCTGGATTTGATTGGTAAGTTGCCATACAGATTTCTCCTCAAGTTTATGATTTATTCATCCCTACTTTATATCTTGCCAACACAGAGGATGGAAATTTGGTATAGTAGCGAAGCTTGTAGTGAGGACTTTAGTCCTCTATGAAGGCCGTAGGCGCAGCGTTCTACGAACCCATCATAGTTCCTGTGGCCGAGTACCACTGCCATTTGTAAATTTATGGAGTATAGTAGTTTAATATACTTAATTTTGATGTAAAAATCGTAACCATAATTGTCTGAATCGTATTAAGCCTAATTCTCAAATTGATGATGGTTGATACCGTCCGTCTTGATCTGGAATACCAATCATAATTATTTTTAAACAAACTATAAATTACTATATATTTCTAAAGTTTTTGTTAATTTTATTTAATTTCAATTTAAATTTATGTTTTGGGTTAATATTTAGTAAGCGTTAAATAACCATGCAGTTAGCTAAATATCATTTATTTAGTATTTTTCACTAAGAGGATGTTTGAAAAGTTCTCGGCGAATATAATTCGCTACTACACAAACAGGACGCGTAGCGCATCGGTCAAGGGAAGTCCACGGAGGTGGACTAACACAAAATCAACGGTTTGTTTGTTAACCTGCGGAGGCTGGTTACCCTTCGGGAAGCCGCCTTACGGGCGCCTATGTCTCGTGTAGCCGCGCAGGGCGAACATCGCCAGGATACATGAAAACGGACTTTTCAAACACCCTCTAAGGAGCATGGATTTAATAACCTACAATTTCGATAGGATGCGTTAGGAACATAACGCACCCGACCGAATCAAGATTTTGTATTTTATTTAATCCACATTCTTAAGTTTAATCTAGACAATTTTTTTTTTATATAAGTATAATATCTCAATATAAAACTCTTTGTAACTACGATAAATTTTATCTAATTTTAGCCTTTTATCACTAGATAAGAATGACAGCTCAATTACTTACTGTTAAACGACAGTTAACATCAAATAGAGATAAAATAAGAATATTACTAATAGAAGATAATGACATCAATAGAATGCTATTAAGTGACTATCTTAGTTACTGTAGATATGAAGTCCAAAGTTTTTCAGAAGGTTATAAATTTTTTGATACAATAGAAACTTTTAAACCTGATTTAATTTTATTAGACCTTAAACTGCCAGATATTGATGGTTATTCTCTATTACAGAGAAAACAGCAAAAAGCAGACTTAAAATGCATACCTATATTTGTAGTTTCAGCATTTGCTTTCAAAGCAGATCAGGAAAGAGCTATGAAATTAGGAGCACGTCGCTACTTTGTAAAACCAATCAATTTAACTGAATTAGTTATGGCAATCGAAGAAGAGTTAGCTTGTCAATGTCTATAAATTTTATAACAAAAAAAGCATAACATCCACAGCTAAAAACAGTGAGATTACTTAAAATAAATATAGGTAAAATGTAAAGTTACCAAGCTCTGGTTGTGACAACATCTGCTCAAACACTACCGCTAATCAAAGATCCGCAACGCCTAGAAAACCGTCTAGCCGAAATTCCGCCAGAAGCGGGAGTTTACCTGATGCGAGACGCAAGCGATCGCATTATATATATTGGTAAATCACGAAAGCTGCGATCGCGTGTTCGTTCATATTTTCGGGAATCACAGAAACTGGGCGAACGTATTGCCACAATGGTAAGGCAAGTGACAGAAATTGAATTCATTGTCACTGATACTGAAGCTGAAGCCTTGGCACTAGAAGCAAATCTCATCAAGCAACACCTGCCATACTTTAACGTACTACTCAAAGACGATAAAAAATATCCCTACCTTTGCATCACTTGGTCAGAAGACTACCCACGGATTTATATCACCCGCAAACGCCTACTCAGTAATCAAAAAGATAAATATTATGGGCCTTATACAGACTCTCACACACTGCGGGAGATTTTGCGTCTGTGCAAACGGATCTTTCCTTTACGTCAACGTCCGCAACCACTATTTAAAGATCGTCCTTGCTTGAATTTCGACTTAGGACGCTGTCCAGGTGTGTGTCAGTCGCTGATTTCCCCGGAAGAATATCGCAAAATTGTGCAGAAAGTGGCGATGGTGTTCCAAGGAAGAAGCAGTGAACTCATCGATATCCTCACAGAACAGATGCACAAGCAAGCAGAATTGTTGAATTTTGAAGCTGCGGCGCGATTTCGCGATCAAATTAACGGTTTAAAGTCTCTGACTGCTGATCAAAAAGTATCTCTACCAGATGATACAGTTTCCCGTGATGCGATCGCACTAGCAGCCAACGCTCAACACGCCTGCATTCAATTATTCCAAATTCGGGCTGGGAAATTAGTCGGACGTTTGGCGTTTGTCGCAGACGCACACGCAGAATCAGGAGCAATTTTACAACGTGTCTTGGAAGAACACTACCAAACTGCCGAAGCGGTGGAAATTCCTACAGAAATTTTAGTGCAACACGAATTGCCAGAACCTGATATCTTGGCAGATGTGCTGACACAGCACAAGGGTAGAAAAGTGACAATAGTGGCTCCCCAGCGCCAAACTAAGGCAGAATTAATTGAGATGGTAGAGCGAAATGCTCAGTACGAATTGCAGACAATGCAAAAATTGAGCGATCGCAACCAACAAGCAATGCAAGATTTAGCTGCGATCCTCGACTTACCCGAATTACCCCACCGCATCGAAGGTTATGATATTTCTCATATCCAAGGTTCCAATGCAGTAGCTTCTCAAGTTGTATTTATTGACGGTTTACCTGCAAAACAGCACTATCGTCATTACAAAATTAAAAATCCCACAGTTACAGTCGGACACTCAGATGATTTTGCGAGTTTAGCCGAAGTGATTGGACGCCGCTTTCGCAAGTATGCTGAAGATCCACAATTACAACGCCTTGGGAATCCAGATTGGCCGGATTTAATTATGATCGATGGTGGTAAAGGTCAACTATCGTCGGTTGTAGCAGTCTTACAAGAAATGAATTTATTGGAAGACTTGCGTGTGATTAGTTTGGCGAAAAAGCGAGAAGAAATCTTTTTACCTGGAGAGTCTGAACCACTTTCGACCAACGCAGAGCAAGCAGGAGTTCAACTATTGCGACGCTTGCGAGACGAAGCGCATCGGTTTGCTGTGAGTTTTCATCGTCAACAACGCAGTGATCAATTGAAGCGATCGCGTTTAGATGAAATTCCTGGTTTAGGACATCATCGCCAAAAGCAACTTTTGGGATACTTTCGTTCTGTTGATTATATTCGGCAGGCTACACCTGCACAACTGGCTGAAGTTTCTGGAATTGGTCCACACTTGGCTCAAGAAATCTATGATTATTTTCATCCTTCTTGAAGTGGACACATAAAATCATAAGAAACTATGGGTAATTGATAACCGGGAAAACCCATTATCCATTACCCATTACCCATTACCCATTACTAATCATTAGATTAGCAAATACTGCTAATGCTGTTCATGTATTAATCGAAATATTTCCTTAAATTTTATCAATAAAGTTAAACCATAACTCCAATACCAACAAAAAATTGATATCACCTAAAAATTAACACTTTGTTACTGGAACTAATAAAGTGTTAATTTTTTATCTATTTGTGACTCACGCTACTGTTTATCAAAGCATTTCATGGTGAATCTATATTTAGAGACTATTTTTTACCCACTAGAAAAGTTTAGCTAAACACACAAAGACCGAAATATAAGGACTACTATCATTTAACGCTAGGGGTGATAAGTAATAATGAGCCTGAAACTACGGCACTTATCAAAGGTTTTATTTTTTTGGAAAAAAATCCCAAGTTTTTACTGACAGACAATAATGACAATGGCTGTAAAACTATAAATATCAAAGCATTACACTCAGGGATCACTATTTTTATAAGAGTCTGGCAGATAAAAAATAAACTTTATGTCTAAAGTGGGATGGTTATATAATAGAAATATTAAGATAATAAAAAATATATCGACTGTTAATCTTTTATAGATTAGCTTGATATTATACCAAAAATAAAAAAATGATTTTTGTCAAAAACGTATCACTAAAAATTTAGTGACGTTGATATATTCACAGCTTTTACAAACAACCAAATTAAGATGATGGCCAAAGATTATCAAATGCAGACAGTACAAAAAATTCACTGTCCAAACTGTGGTAGTGAAGGTGAAAGATATTATATTTTGGATAGACAATTAACTCGGACGCAATGCCAAAGCTGTGACTACTTAATGGTATGTTGCACACTTACAGGGAAAGTAATTGAAGCTTATGCCCCTGGAATTTATGCACGGCGATAATATAATAGAACTTATGCAAGTGTCACAAAAAAATTAAAATTTTTTGTTTGTAGTAAGGGCTACTCTGCGAGAACGCTACGCGTACAGCCCTTATTTTGAGGACTGAAGTCCTCACTACGAACTTAAAATAATATGCCAGTTGCGTAAGTCCTGTTCTTTTTTTTGGGATATATCTCGGTACTCGACAATTAGCTCTTCCTCTGATCCCAAACCCCAAAATCGTCTAAACTCAAAGTGTCCGCTATCCGCCAACATCTCATGTCTCGCTGGTTCAACATTGCTGGTCCGTGTAAAGCAGACAAACACTACATGCTACCACCCACCAGTCGCTTACCTGACTTGTCCATGCTGATTGAACAAGAAAGTTATTTTGTCGTTCATGCACCGCGTCAAACAGGGAAAACAACGGCAATGCTAGCACTAGCGCAACAACTTACCGCAAGTGGACGTTATGCAGCAGTAATGGTATCCGCAGAAGTGGGAAGTGCATTTAATCATGACCCCAGTGCCGCAGAATTAGCAATTCTGGGAGCTTGGCGTAATTTGATTTCAGTTCGCTTACCCAAAGATTTACAACCTCCTACTTGGGTGTATGAGGAACCAGGACAAAGAATTCAAGCTAGTTTACAAGCTTGGGCGCAGGCTTCTCCTCGACCTTTGGTGATATTTATCGATGAAGTAGATTCCCTACAAGATGAAACCCTTATTTCAGTTTTACGCCAATTAAGGGATGGTTATGCCATTCGTCCAGAGAATTTCCCCTCGTCTGTGGGATTAATTGGCTTGCGGGATGTGCGGGATTACAAGGTTGCATCCGGTGGTAGCGATCGCTTAAACACAGCTAGCCCTTTTAATATCAAAGTCAGTTCCATCACCCTAAGAAACTTTAACGCCGCAGAGGTACAAGAACTATACCAGCAACATACTCAGGAAACGGGACAAATTTTTACTTCGGAAGCAACAGCAACAGCCTTTGATTTAACCCAGGGACAACCTTGGTTAGTTAATGCAATAGCTAAAGAAATTGTAGAAAAACTGGTTAAAGATAGAAATATTACTATTACTAAAGAGCATATTTTACAAGCCAAGGAAATATTAATCGCCCGTCAAGATACCCATCTCGATAGTTTAGCTGAACGCTTAAGGGAACCAAGAATAAAGGCGATTATCGAACCAATGTTAGCGGGTTTGGAATTGGGGGATATACCCAACGATGATATTCAATTTGTAATTGATTTGGGTTTGTGTAAAATGCATCCCCAGGGTGGATTAACAATTGCCAATCCGATTTATCGTGAGGTTTTACCAAGAGTATTAACGGTGACACCGATGGCTTCCCTACCAACGATAGCAGCGACTTGGTTAACCCCTTCGAGGGAGTTAAACATAGATGCGTTGCTAGAAGCTTTTATCAAGTTTTGGCGACAGCACGGAGAACCATTACTAGGTAGCACTGGCTACCATGAGATCGCGCCGCATATCGTATTAATGGCTTTCTTGCATCGTGTTGTTAATGGTGGTGGAATCCTGGAGCGGGAGTATGCGATTGGTAGTGACAGAATGGATTTATGTTTGCGATATGGAAGCGTTACGTTAGGAATAGAATTAAAAGTATGGCGCGAGAAAAAACGTGACCCTCAAACTGAGGGTATCGAGCAATTAGAATCCTATTTAGCACGTTTGGGATTGAATGAAGGTTGGTTATTTGTGTTTGACCGACGTAAAAATGCACTACCAATTGAAGAACGGTTGTCAACACAGGTTGTTGTGACGGAAAATCAACGTTCTATTACTGTGATCCGTGCATGAACTTGTCCGGAGATATCCTAGTGTATCCCGGCTTGAAGCATCTGCTGATTCGCTCGTAATTGTCCACAAGCAGCATCTGCTTCTAAACCACGAGAGTAGCGTACGCTGACGGCGATGTGTTGCTGTTTGAGCGCTTTGACAAAAGCTTGAATTTGATCGCGGTTTGGGCGTTTGTAGTCAACTTCAGAAATGGGATTGTAGGGAATTAAATTAACATGACTTTGGAATCCCCGCAGTCTTTTTGCTAGTTGAGTGGCGTGTTCTGGCAAATCGTTAACACCAGCCAGCAGAATATACTCAAAAGATACTCGTCGTCCTGTAAGTTCGACATATTCCCGACATTCGGTGAGTAAATCTTCTATTTTGTAGGGTTGGGCGCTAGGAATGAGTTTTTCCCGCAATGCTTGATTAGATGCATGTAAACTCACCGCTAGGGTAACTTGCAATTTATTTTGAGCAAACTGACGGATGCGATCGCGTATTCCGACAGTAGAAACAGTCATGTTACGCTGTCCAATTCCCACATCTTGATTTAGAGATTGGATCGCAGCTAGGACATTATTTGTGTTTAGTAAGGGTTCGCCCATACCCATAAATACAATATGGCTCACCCGTTGCTGAAAATCTTCTTGGACTGTCAGCACTTGATCTACAATTTCATGACGTGTCAAATTGCGCTTATAATCACCTTTACCAGTAGCGCAGAAATCACACGCCATCGGACAACCCACTTGAGTAGAAACGCAAACCGTTAGGCGCTTTTCTGTAGGAATACCGACAGTCTCGATAATAAATCCATCTGACAGTTTTAAAAGATACTTGACAGTAGCATCAGGGGCAACTGAGCGGTAATGTATAGTAGAACGCCCAATTGGAATTTCTGCAACTTCTGCACGCCATTGTTTAGGAAAAACAGAGATATCAGCAAGCGATCGCACTCCCTTGTTATAAATCCAATCATGCAACTGCTTACCTCGATAACCTGGTTGTCCCTGCTGTTGCACCCAAGCAGTTAACTCCGTCACAGAACCACCTAGCAACGGAGGAATTGTTATTTTTTGATTGGGTGAATCCACCTCAGACAAAACAGACGTAACAGACATAATTAATCACAATTTGATGCTGGCATATCTATGTTATCTCAAGGTCATTCGATATAAATCAATACGGTTTCAGTTAAGCCCACAATCTTTTGTAGAGACGCGTGTAATTTCTGGACGTTCGCTTATTTTGAAACTCTAAGTTGAATTAAAGCCTTAATTCAAAAGGAAAAAGGTTATTTTTAAGTAAACAATCAATTATAAGTAATATTTGCTACTTTTGTATGAGGCTCCCAGAAGCGTCTATTTAAGGCGTAGGAAAGTACAAATCATAAAAATGGCTAAAACCTTGTACGAGCCAAAAATGCCTGAATTGACTGAATAGCCTAGATTACAAGCCCTGTCAGGCTTAATTAAATTTTCGATTCAAAAATGAGCGAACGGACAGTAATTTCGCGTCTCTACATTATTTTCACCAGATGTCTATATGTTGATTATTGATAGAGAATCTAAAAGCGCGATCGCACAATCATAGAGAATCTAAAAGCGCGATCGCACCCCAATACTGCTCGGATAAAACAACCCGATTGACATTTAAACCATGTATAGACGCGATATATCGCGTCTATACATGGCTTGTCACCAGACATCGCACAACTATAGAGAATCTAAAAGTGCGATCGCACCACTTCCCTAATTTTTATTAGCTAAAAACTCTTGGATTTCAGGTGTGGCTAGCAAGTTTTTCGTATCAGCAAGCAAGCGATCGCTCCATAAGTTTTTCTTGAGAAAAGCTAAATCGGCGTATTGTTTATCAATAGTCAGCGCCTGTTTTGCTTTAGCAATTGCTTGTTCTTGTTCACCTTAAATGTATCGAAATGGTGAATCAGCGTGTCTAAAAATTGGCGTTTAACCTTCACGTTTGAATATGGAGATGTCTACAACGTAAATTACGAAGATTATCACTAATTTATTTAAAAATATGGTTAATAAAAGAAAACCTAGACATCCAGGAGGGTTAATCAAGCGCCAGTATCTTGATCCTCTTAATATGAAAATTACTGAACTTGCCGAAGTTCTTGGCGTATCTCGGAAAACTGTATCTGAGATAGTTAACGAACAAACAGGAATTACACCAAACATGGCTGTTCGTTTTTCTACAGCTTTGAGAACCACTCCTGAGCTTTGGCTGAATCTTCAGCAGAAATACCACCTTTGGTGTGCTGCAAATGAATCTGAGACATGGAAAGAAATATCGCCCATCAACATACAAGCTCGCTAACTCTGGTTTTTGCTTCTTTCAGAGTCCTGGCGATGTTCGTAATCGCCAGGTGTTTTTAAATTGCGATGCTCCCAACTTAACCAGCTAACACTTCTGTTTTTTCCTTTTCTGGCACATAGGGCTTTTCTGCACCTTGGGCGAGATATTCTGCTAACTGGGATTCAATTTGATCGCGAACAATTTGGCGATACTCCAGAAAATGTTCGTTGTGGGCGCAGGTAGCCAGGTAATGTTCGGCAACACCAGGGTTATGCTTAATAATGCTAAACAGATGATGCCAGAATTTCCAACGAGTTTCCCGTTTGATTCCTTGGCGCCAAATCACAATTAACAGGGCTTTGACAACTACCCACTCTGGCATTTTAAAGGGTGCTTTCCATTTCGGTTTACCCATCATCAGAAAACAACGATAGGTGCGGTCTAAGTATTTAACAGGGTCATATAAATCACAAAATGCCTCCACATATTCTCTGGCAATTTCTTCCAGGGGACGAGTGGCAATAAAGTTCATCAAAGTGGTTTGGTTGATGTTACCATCTTTGTTTTCTCGCAGTCGTCCTTCTTTTTTGAGGCGATGCCACAAGGCTGTATCAGGTAGCGCTTGTAACATGGCAAAGGTAGTGGAAGGAATCGCTGCTTGTTCCGCAAAACGGACAATGCGATCGCCTGCGCCTGTTTTTTCACCATCAAAACCAATAATAAATCCCGCCATCGGACGCAAACCAGCTTTGATGATGCTTTGCACAGATTCAACTAAAGAATTGCGGGTATTTTGAAACTTTTTCGTCAATTGCAGACTTTCTTCATCCGGTGTTTCGATTCCCAAAAACACCGCCGCAAAACCAGATTCCACCATTAATTCCATCAATTCTGGATCTTGAGCTAAATCAATAGATGCTTCGGTGTCAAAGCGGAAGGGATAATTATGTTTTTGCATCCAAACTTTTAACTCTTTGAGCAACAACTTAACGTTGCGTTTGTTGCCAATAAAGTTATCATCCACCATGAAAACACCCCGCCGCCAACCTAATTCATAGAGATAATCTAACTCTGATAATAGTTGGTCTGGTGTTTTGGTACGAGGTTTGCGACCATAAAGAACAATAATATCACAAAATTCGCACTGAAAAGGACAGCCGCGCGAAAATTGAATTGACATCATGTCGTAAGCATCAAAATCTAGCAAATCAAAGCGAGGAATGGGAGTTGAGGTGACATCTGGTTTTTCTGTAGCCCGTAAAGTACCAGATGTTTCTCCCCGTTGAATTGCTTCCACAAACATCGGCAGAGTAATTTCTCCTTCATCCAAAATGAGAAAATCTGCACCAGCTGCTTTTGGTTCATGGGGTGTAGAAGTAGGATAAGGACCACCCACAGCAACTAACTTCCCACGTTTTTTTGCTTCTCGAATTTGATCGAGCAAATCTTGTTTTTGGACAATCATTGCCGAGAAAATTACTAAATCTGCCCAAGCCCATTCTGGTTCTGTAACTGTACGAATATTCCGATCCACCAATTTAAATTCCCATTCCTGGGGCAAAATTGCGGCTACAGTTACCAAGCCTAATGGTGGCAACAAAACTTTCCGATTTACTAATGCTAGTATCTTTTCGTAGGACCAAAAAGTTTTGGGAAATATAGGATAGACGAGTAATACTCGCATAAAGTTTCAATCCTCCTCACACTTTGATTATTAAATGACGCTAACTAAATAAAGAATGTAATTTACTGTATCTAAATCTGTTAAATTCTAACATTATTAAATTTTTTCTTGGCGTTATCTAAATTTCTAGTTATGTATCTACCTGCGTTTCATGGCTATCTTTACCCAGCTTTACACCAAATGAGAGTTAGAGTTAATTAATTCTGGTTTAGTCAAACTCTGAAAATACAGTATTAAAATTTTAACAATATCCTGATGAATTTATACTATACTGATGTAGTTAAAAGCCTACATCCGAAATATAGACTTATTTATCAGGGGATCTTCGTCATCCACAAGTTGGAGCGAATAAAATTTGCCACCAAAAAAATTACTTAGATTTTGCACCAGTCTCAACAACCCCAAGACAGTAAATCCTTGATTGTTAAGAAAAATTATTCTCTGATGAGATATTTAGACAGGTGGAAATCTGAGTTCACCAAAAGTACAAGTGTGAACAAATTTAACGCATAAACATAATCATGGCTAGAATTACAATATCTGACATTTATCTGGAACCAAATCAACTTGGAGACTTATCTGAAACGGAGTCTGCATTTGTTCAAGGTGGCTTAAATTTTAACAGCCTTATTCTCGGTTTAGCTAACCTCTCTGCGGTAGTTGCGTTGAAGAAAATTGATGCGATCAAAACGATTGCTCTTTACTCAATTCAAGCGATCGCCTCGCTTTAATCTTGCTCTAAACGATTAGACTCCCCACGCCTAAAAGCGGGGGATTCCAGCGTCACTGACGTTAAGTCTTATTTCTAAATGTACATAAATATTAATATACAACAGCAATTAACACTGTATGATTCATGCAATTATTTTTTTGTATTCACGGAATTTATTGCATCGAATTTGTAGTTAAATTTTGTTAAGATTGGACTCGATGTGAGTTAGCCTTCCCGACTTGTTGCCTACCTTGGAGACATTCAATGCTGCGACTAGAACATATTAGTAAAATTTATCCGACGGGCGAAGTTCTCAAGGATATCAATTGGGAAGTTAAGATAGGCGATCGCGTTGGTTTAGTCGGTGTTAACGGCGCCGGTAAATCTACCCAACTCAAAATTATCACTGGTAAGATTGAGCCAACCTCCGGCGAAGTTATTCGTCCTACCAGTTTACACATAGCCTATCTCAATCAAGAATTTGATGTAGATCCCAGCCGTACCATTAGAGAAGAATTGTGGACAGTCTTCAAGGAAGCAAATCAGGTACAGTTATCTTTGCTGGAGGTGCAGCACCAGATGGAAAGCGCCTCCTCAGAAGAACTGGATAAACTAATTAATAAGTTGGATAAGCTACAACGAAAATTTGAAGCCCTAGATGGTTATGTCTTAGAAGCACGCATCGGCAAGATATTACCAGAAATGGGCTTTGAGCCAGAAGATGGCGATCGCCTCGTCAGCGCCTTTAGTGGCGGTTGGCAAATGCGGATCAGTTTGGGTAAAATCCTTCTGCAAGAGCCTGATTTATTGTTACTAGACGAACCAACAAACCACCTAGATTTAGAAACAATTGAGTGGCTAGAAAATTACCTGAAAGGCCTGAATACGCCCATGGTTATAGTTTCCCACGACCGGGAATTTCTAGATCGTCTCTGCACTCAAATTGTAGAAACAGAACGTGGTGTTTCCACTACTTATCTTGGTAATTACTCAACATTTTTAGAACAAAAAGCTGAAAACCAAACAGCACAAATAAATGCTTACGAACGTCAGCAAAAAGAATTAGAAAAGCAACAAGCTTTTGTTGATAAATTCCGTGCTAGCGCTACCCGTAGCACTCAAGCAAAAAGCCGTGAAAAACAACTAGAAAAAATTGAGCGTATTGAAGCCCCGACAGTTGGAGTTAAGACACTACAATTTCGTTTTCCTCCTGCACCCCGCAGTGGTAGAGAAGTAGTAGAAATCAAAAATTTAACTCATATCTACGATGACAAAATCTTGTTTTTAGAAGCAAACCTCCTAATTGAGAGAGGCGATCGCATTGCCTTTGTTGCTCCCAACGGTGCTGGAAAATCAACTTTACTACGCCTAATTATGGGTATGGAAGCCCCTACAGAAGGTGCTGTAAAATTGGGTGAACATAATGTGATTCCAGGATATTTTGAACAAAACCAGGCGGAAGCTTTAGAATTAGAAAAAACCGTCATGGAAACTATTCATGATGAAGTACCCGACTGGAAAAACGAAGACGTTCGTACACTGCTAGGACGCTTTTTATTTAGTGGTGATACAGTCTTCAAAAACGTTGCAGCTTTAAGTGGTGGAGAAAAAGCGCGCTTGGCATTAGCAAAAATGCTATTGTGTCCAGCAAATTTACTAATATTAGATGAGCCAACAAACCACTTAGATATTCCAGCCAAAGAAATGCTGGAAGAAGCACTACAAAACTATGATGGCACAGCGATTATTGTTTCCCACGACCGATATTTTATTTCTCAGGTAGCCAATAAAATTGTAGAAATTCGCGATGGCGAATTCCGAGTTTATTTAGGTGACTATCATTACTACCTAGAGAAAATTGCTGAAGAAAAAGAACAAGCCAGACTAGCTGCGATCGCTGCCGAAAAAGCAGCGAAAAAAGCTGCTAAAGCTGGTGGGAAGAAGAAGTAGAAAGGAAATCACGTTAAGATAAGGATTTTGTCAAGAGTATGAACCAGAAATTTTAGGAAGTTGGTAATCGAAAAATTACTGCTTCAACGAGTAAATTTAAGTGCGATCGCCAAACTCATTAGCAAATAAAATTTTTGAACTACCTGATTTTTTTGGTTGATACGCTTGTAAATTCAATTTTTTTAGGGAATGAAACAGCCCTGCCGTAAAGGGTGGTTATACGGAAAAATTCGGTATAATATCCGAATAAGGATTTCAAAAAGAAGTTTTCCGTATATTCAGACAGAAGTTCGTTGTAATGCTTGATATATTAGGATTGAGAAAAAGATTATACGGAAACTTTCCGTATAATCAGTAGTTAGGCTGCTTCAGATCCTAGTGAGGACGCACCTGAAAGTTAACGATGAGGAATATTGCCCAGCAAGACAAGCGTTTCCATCGGTTTACTCAAGGTCTGTCTTCGCGTCATTTTTTAGGTCTATGCGTGAGTTATTTTGGATACATTAGCTATAATTCCTTTGCAGATCGTTTTTCCTGAAGAAAGATTCAAGCGGACAAACTTATGATGAGAAGTAGTTTCATTTCCCTGTATCAGGAATCAGTTCGGCAAGCAGAGGATAAACCTTGCTCAGCCAATATATTGCTTGGTACTCAAACGAGAACTGATTCGCAAGAGCAAACTGACCAAGATCCACGAAGCTCTGGCACACAGACTATTACGAACACACGAGAGAATCTTGACTCTGACAACTCTTGCTACAATCACTTTTCCATAATTCCATGAAATTTGAGTCGCATGATAGTAATCTTCTCAAATTCACTCGATGTAACGGCAGATTATGTTAGTTCTCGATTGGAGCAGAATCAACTTCAATATATCAGGCTCAATACTGATCAACTAGCTGAAAAAGCGGAGCTACTTTATAAGTGCAATGTTTTCTCACTTTTCGTGGATCATCGAATATTAGAATTAGATAATGTTGCTTCTGTATGGTATAGAAGACCACAATCTTTAAGACCTCGGCATGACCTACCTTTTATGGAAGGTGAACAAGCCCATACCGTTAGCGAGTGGAATGCAGCAATTGAAGGATTCTTAGCTCATATTCCTACCGATTTATGGATCAATCATCCGGCTAATAATGCCTCAGCGTTGTCTAAATTAGAACAATTAAGCCGTGCAAATAACATAGGACTTGCAAGCCCTGATACTTTAGTTACTCAGTCTTTTGAAGAAATTATGCAGTTTTGGAAAGAGTGTAAGGGTGATTTAATTGTGAAACCAATCTCGCATGGGTATGTAGAAAGAAGTGAAGCAAAAGAAGACACATTAATATTTACTAATCAGGTTAGTTTGGAGCAACTTACCAATAATCAAGAACTTATATCGTTGTGTCCAACTCTGTTTCAAAGAAAAGTAGAGAAGATTTTTGATGTAAGGATAAATATTGTTGATGAGGAAGTTATTGCTGTTGCAATTTATGCTTCTGATCAAAATAAATTGCAGACTATAGATATACGGAGAGATAATATGAAAAATGTCCGTTATGAACTGATTGACTTACCACTTTCTATAAAAAGTAAAGTTTTAGAGCTATGTCGTTCCTATAACCTCAGATTCGCTGCTGTTGACATGGCATTTACGAAAGAATTTGACTGGGTATTTTTTGAGATTAATCCAAACGGTCAATGGGCTTGGTTGGATTTAGAAGGAGTGACCGATATAGCAAGTTCTTTAATTAAATCTATGCAATTCGAGCTTCCATAGGTAGGAGTATGAATCTAGCAGCCCTTTGTACATGGATGTTAATGCGAATCTCGTGTATTGATTGCACTCTTAATGAAGTTTGGGAAAGGCAGTATCAATCTAAAAGTACATTGGTCTTCCTCTCAGAAGAAGTCAAAATTTGTGATAAAAAAATTGATTTCCTCAAAGACAAAAATAAAGAGGTAAAAGATCGCCGTGACAGGGTAGATACTAAAGCACGAACCTTATTAACTTTAACCTCTCTACTGCTAGGTTTGATTTCTAGTGCTACCAGCATTGCATCGGCAAAATCAATAGGTTTGTGGTCTATCTTACCTCTTACCTTATTATTCTTTACTATTTTTCTATTGACAGTTTATTTTGGAGTTGATCGAAGTCAGACTGCCGATTATAGCTATATATTTTCGGAGTCGGAATCGGAGTCAGCTAAGAGGGATCTATGCAATGATCTAATTGGGGCGCAAGATTATAATGAGCGTGTAACGAATTTCATGCTCGATCTATACCGATCTGCATTGCGGTATTTTTCCTTCGCAATGCTCTTTATAATGCTCCTTGGGATCGGAAATATTGTTCTCACGGATAGCAGTTGGATAAATAACAAGGACAAAATTCAAGCTTTTTTCACAAGTAAATTTTCTGTTCTCAGTAAACGGCAGGATGCAGTTGGCTCGTCACCTGAAATTGATCCATCTTCAATAATACAAGTTCAGCCAAAACTTTAGTTTCCGCCAGCAGCCTAACACTGCGTTGGTGCGGACGGTACAGAGGTTATCTGCCGCCGCACAACTTCACCGTTATGCGGCTTGCATTTTGCAGTGCGTAGATCTGTGACCTCAAAATCCACTTTGGATCATCGCTTTTGATAAGCTTTGGGTGTCATCCCTGTCATCTGACGGAAGACTTTTGTTAGATGAGTTTGATTTGCAAAGCCGCAATCTAGGGCAATGGTGCTAATTGCAATCGATTGCTTTTCCAGTAATTGCTTGGCTCGTTCCACACGTTGTTGCATCAAATACTGATAGGGTGCAATTCCCACTGATTGCTTGAAGGATCGGCTAAAGTGGGATTCGCTCATGCTGGTCAGGGTCGCCAAATCCAAAATCGATAAATCTTGTGTCAAATTCGCCTTCATGTAATCAATGACTCGCTTCAACTGTGACTGGGGTAAACCGTTGGCTTTGAACTCAAGCGAAGGTTTGCTGACTGCATAGTTCTGCACCAAACGAGCAGCAAGTGCTGTTCCCAATAACTCGCCATACAACCTGCCAGACATACAACCCGTTTGGATTTCCATCTTGAGCGCGAGAGCTAATTGTTGAATTACCGGATCATCGATCGAAAACTGTGGAATCAGTTCTATTTCACGCTGCATCAATTCCTGAGTGGTTTGATTCAGCAATGTTGGACAAATCGCAATCACCGAAAATTCGACTTCCCGATCCCAGTTTGTCCAATGACTTAGAAATGCTGGGATAACATCGATGCGACCGTTGCCGTGGGCGTAGTGTTTAAATTTGCCGTCCAAACGACGCTCTGCCTGAAAGCAACTTTTGGGGTCTGTGATTACCAGTGAATGTTGTAGAAGGCAATGCTCCACCGTTTTGTGGGGAGGATGGCAGTAGTGGGTGAAGGTTAACCCTTTCCATCCCGTATGATAGCTAGCGACTAGGGGTGCTTGTGGAAGCACTCGCGCTGCTTCTTGTTGGTTTGTCAGATCGAGTGTGGAGGTTGCATGATTCACCATAGGCTTTAACCCAGTCAAGATTTCACATCCCAAGCAGGATTGGGATAATTTTAGCAGAATTGGATGAGACGGCACGTTACGGCTAAGACTATTGTCGGGGTATCCACAAAAGGCGATAGTAGTGAGCATCCCAATAGCAGGGAGAAAATTCGTCCAATAGACAAGTTAGACACTGTCCCATCTCTTTCACCTACCTCTTTCTTATGCCAAATCAACCTACACCAGAAATCGAACTGCTACGCGCAGCGTATGCGGCTTTCAACGCGCGCGACATGGATGCCGTTCTCGCCCTCATGACTCCCGACGTGTCCTGGCCGAGGGCGTTCAAAGGCGGTTTTGTCCGTGGGCCTGAGGAAGTCCGCGCCTACTGGACGGAGCAGTGGAGCGAGATCGATGGACACGTCGAGCCGGTTGCCTTTCACCCGAAGGATGGTGGGCGGGTCTTGGTCGAGGTGCATCAGGTCGTACGCGATCTGGCTGGAACCGTGCTTGCCGATGAGCACGTCGGGCACCGTTTCACCATTGAGCATGGCTTGATTCAAGCCATGGAAGTCTGCCCACTTTCATCGTCCGGCCTCGGTGCCTAACAACGCCCATGCACACCGACCGTATTCAGTTGGTTGGATAATAAACAGGTGCTAAAGATTTGAGGAGGTGGGATGGCGCTCTACGATGTGATTGGTAAAACCTATGCTCAAACAAGAAGAAGCGATCCACGCATTACCGAAAAATTGCTAGAGATTTTGGCATCCTCACAAGCTTCTACGATTGCGGATATTGGTGCTGGAACAGGTTCTTACGCAAGTGTTTTAGCTGAGCATGGGTATCGTGTTTTTGCAATTGAGCCATCAGAGACTATGCGGAGACAGGCGATCGCACATCCTGCAATTGAGTGGATTAATGGGTATGCTGAAAACTTGTCCTTACCCAATCAAGCCGTAGATGCAGCCATCATCATGCTTGCCTTTCACCATTTTCAGGATTATCAGCAAGCATTGTGCGAGATTCACAGGGTCGTAGGTAATGGGCAAATCGTTTTGTTCACTTACGATCCGGCAATGGCTTCTAGCTTTTGGTTGACCAAGTATTTTCACTCATTTATCAAAGACGTTGAATCTACGTTTTTGCCAATTCCACAGTTAATGGATGAACTTCAAACAGTTGTAGGTCATGTGGTAAATGCGATCCCTTTCTCGTTGCCGCATGATTTATCAGATTCGTTTGCGGCAGTTGGTTGGGCGCGACCAGAACTTTACTTTGATAGCAGTATTCGCAATGGTATCTCTTCATTTGCCAAGATTGATACTGTTGAGCTTGACAATGGTTTATCCCAGTTGCGAGAAGATTTAGAAAAAGGAGTATGGGATCAAGAGTATGGACATCTGCGCCAGCAAAAACAGTATGATGTCGGATATCGGTTTGTTCATAGCCCAGCCGTATAACAACCCGGCTGGAGCGGACTGGATGATGAGCGATCGCTAGTGGCAGACCTTTTAATGCTCAAGAGTTGGTTTATACCACAAAAATAAGAAAAAATTACTAAAGTTTAATAAATATATAAAAAATGGGGTATCTCTTATAAAAGAAGTTAATAAGCACAAATCTACTTGCGGCCGGGGTTAGCAGTGGTATCATTCGGGTATTACAAAAAGTAAAGGGCAATTTTATTATGACCAAAGCACCTGTTGCTCCCGTGGTGCTAGTCATTTTAGACGGATGGGGCTACTGCGAGGAGATACAAGGAAATGCTATTGCGGCCTCTAAAACTCCGGTAATGGACAGCTTATGGGCAGCATATCCCCATACCCTTATCCGCACATCAGGAAAAGCGGTAGGCTTGCCAGAAGGTCAAATGGGCAATTCTGAAGTTGGTCATTTGAATATTGGCGCTGGTAGGGTTGTACCCCAAGAGTTGGTACGCATTTCTGATGCAGTAGAAGACGGTTCCATCCTGAAAAACTCAGCACTTGTCAGCATTTGTCAAGAAGTCCGCAGTCGCAATCGGAAATTGCACATGATCGGGCTTTGTTCTGAGGGTGGCGTCCACTCCCACATCAGTCATCTGTTTGGACTACTTGACTTAGCAAAAAGTCAGGAAATATCAGATATTTGCATACATGCGATCGCAGATGGTCGCGATACTGCCCCCACAGACGGGATCAACTCAATCGCATTGATTCAAGACTACATCGACCGAATTGGAGTCGGACGTATAGTTACCCTCAGTGGTCGCTACTATGCCATGGATCGCGATCGCCGTTGGGATCGAGTTCAACGCGCCTACGATGTGATCACACAAGATAGTTCTGGTAATGGACACTCTGCGGTAGAAGTTCTACAAGCGTCCTATGCAGAGGGTATAACAGACGAATTTATCGCCCCAGTGAGAATAGCCCCTGGAGCCATAGAACCAGGAGATGGGGTGATATTTTTCAACTTCCGTCCAGATCGTGCCAGACAACTTACCCAAGCTTTTCTTAGTCCAGAATTTAACGGTTTTGAAAGAAAGCTGATCACGCCATTGTCTTTTGCCACCTTTACACAGTATGACCCAGAATTGTCAGTGAAGGTTGCCTTTGAACCGCAAAATTTGAGTAATATTCTTGGAGAAGTTATTTCTCAGCATCATCTCAAACAGTTTCGCACCGCCGAAACTGAAAAATATGCCCATGTTACCTACTTCTTCAATGGTGGACTGGAAGAACCCTTCCCAGGAGAAGATAGAGAACTGGTTAATAGCCCAATGGTTGCCACTTACGACAAAGCACCGAAAATGTCAGCCGCAGCAGTTACAGATGTGGCAGTAGCAGCTATTGAAAAAGGTACTTACTCGTTAATTGTAATTAATTATGCTAATCCAGACATGGTGGGACATACAGGCCAGATCCTAGCTACAGTAGAAGCCATTGAAGCTGTAGATCGCTGTTTGGCTCGCCTATTGACAAGCATAAGCAAAGCTGGAGGTACAGCAATAATTACTGCTGACCATGGTAACGCCGAATACATGATCGATGAAAATGGCAACCCCTGGACTGCTCATACTACCAATCCAGTACCTCTGATCCTATTGGAAGGAGAACAAGCAAAAATTCCTGGTCATGGCGGCAATGTCAGCTTGCGTAACGATGGTAATCTAGCAGACATCGCTCCCACGATTTTGCAAATTTTACAGCTGCCTCAACCAGCAGAAATGACTGGGCGATCGCTAATCCAACCCACAGAGTACGATGTAGAATTTTCTCGTAAACCTGTGCAAGTGGGGCAGTAAAAAGTTGATAATGGTGAATTATGAGTGAGAATTTTAAGTAGGTCGGCACACTGAAACAAATTACTAGCAAGGATCATCATTTGTCCTACCCTACTCTACGAGAAGCCGAAGAAGGCGCGTCTATGTCATTAGTCATTCGTAAGGGTTTCAATTGTGTTTATGTTTCGTAATATAATTCTGTTTATTTCCGTCGGCTTACTTAACATAGTTCATAGTTCATAATTCATAATTCACAAACACATTGCTACTATGACCGTTTCTAACGTTGTACAAGGTATCTGGGTTTTTTCTGCTGTTGCTTTGACCGTCCTAGTATTGTTACATAGCCCCAAAGGTGATGGTATCGGAGCCATTGGTGGACAAGCCCAATTATTTAGCAGCACTAAAAGTGCAGAAAAAACATTAAATCAAGTCACATGGGCATTGACAGTCATTTTCCTTGGATTAGCCGTGGTTTTGAGCGCTGGTTGGCTCCCTAAATAAGGACGGGGAGTGTGAGGAGTAGAGAATGAGACAGCCTTTAGGCTGAGGAGTGTCAATGGTATTTACAGGATTAGCTATTATTACAGGACTGCTCGTGATCTTAACTAACGTGCAGTCCTTTGCTGTTTCCCCCTCTGCTCCAAGCACACCCCAACCCCATCCCCTACCGTCCACACTGGCGCAGTGGCAAGATCAGACAAATAGCGGTGACTACTTTTCTCAAGTTTCACCAACCCAAGTAGGTTATTTAGTTTGGTCACAGTTTCCCGTTAAGGTTTACATAGAAACACCACCAGCAATAGATGCTAAACAAGCCCAAGCATGGGTGAATAATGTATTGCAGGCTGTACAAGAGTGGAATGCTTATTTACCTTTACAAGTAGTCGAAAACCAGAAATTAGCCGATATTACGATTATCAGGAAAAACCCACCACTCCAAAAATTACCCAATAGCAAGATTCCCCGTGCGCGTTCCGCTCAAACTACTTACGAGTTATATAAAAAGCAAGATATTTTATACCATAAATTTACTATCCTGCTCAGTCCAAGTCAAGCTGGTATATATCTTTTAGCTGCTGCTCGCCACGAACTAGGACATGCTTTAGGTATATGGGGACATAGCAAATCACAAAGTGATGCATTATACTTTTCGCAAAGCCGTAACCCACCGCCGATTTCTGCAAGAGATGTGAATACACTGAAGCGGGTTTATGAACAGCCTACAAGTTTAGGGTGGGCTTTACCAAGAAAGGCAGAGGGCAGTCCCAATGAAAAAATTTCATCACCATGAATGAAAATGTGGTAATTTCCAAGATAAGGCTGATACAAGCGAGGTTGTTTCCTTATTAGAGCACTAGAGCCTGAAGGGCAGTCTAACCTGGATATCGAGAGGAATTACCAATTGTCGCCACTGAGCAATTTTTTAGGTTTTAGTGAGCACGCAAGTCAGAATCTACTATTTAGATATCCACGTATTAGCCCCCTATCAATTTTGAAAGTTGTAGTAGGTCAAGAGATATGCAGGTAGTCTACAATCGTTGTGCAGGACTAGATGTACACAAAAAGACGGTGGTAGCTTGTGTAATTACCCCAAAATCTCCGTCCGGATGGCACAAGGAAATACGTGCATTCACTACAATGACTCAGGACTTGTTAAAACTTTCTGACTGGTTAACAAGTCACGATTGCACTCATGTAGCAATGGAGAGTACTGGCGAGTACTGGCGACCTGTATTTAACATCTTGGAAGGTAACTTTGAAGTTATGTTAGTTAATGCCCGTCATATAAAAGCGGTGCCAGGACGTAAAACAGACATCAAAGACTCGCAGTGGATTGCCGAACTACTACAACATGGGTTGTTACGTGCGAGTTTTATTCCCCCTGTGGAGCAAAGAGATTTGCGCGATTTAACTCGTCATCGTAGCAATTTTATTCGAGAACGAGTCAATTTGGTGAATCGAGTCCAAAAAGTGCTTGAAGCTGCCAACATTAAACTTGCCTCAGTTGCCAGTGATGTAATGGGTGTATCAGGACGGGCAATGCTAGCTGCGATTGTTGAAGGTAGCGCTAGTCCTGAACTAATGGCGGACTTGGCAAAAGGAACCATGCGAAAAAAGCATGATTTACTGATTCAAGCACTCGAAGGTAGAGTTCGTCCTCATCAACGATTTATTCTCGCACAGCTACTGTGTCAAATTGATAGCATAGACGAAACAATTAAATGTTTTGATCAACAAATTGAGGAATACTGCCGTCCTTTTGAGCAAGCCGTAGAGTTAATTGATACTATACCAGGTATCGCACGTCGAACTGCGGAGATTATTGTCTCCGAAATCGGCATGGATATGAGCCGTTTCCCAAGTGCTGAACATTTAGCTGCTTGGGCTGGGGTTGCTCCTGGTAACTACGAAAGTGCTGGTAAAACGCTTTCAACTAGTACCCGTAAAGGCAATCGTTCCTTACGAACAATTCTGGTTCAAGCTGCTCATGCCTTAGCTCATACTAAAACTTACCTTGCTGCTCAGTTTCGTCGTATTAGTGGGCGAAGAGGCAAAAAACGCGCAGCTGTTGCTGTTGCACATTCTATTTTAACGATCGCATATCATTTAATATCGCGCCAAGAACCTTATAAAGATTTAGGAGCTGATTATTTTGACAAACAACGACCGGAAAGTGTCAAGAAACGCTTGGTTAAGCGCTTAGAAAAGCTTGGTTATCAAGTTAATCTTGAGCCTGTTCCAGTTGCAAGTTAGACCCACAATTAATGTTTCAGTTTAGGCTGTCGTCATTGAACGACTTCAGCCACATATCCTCCTTGGTTTTTAGCCAAAGTTTGATTTTCAAGTCAGAAGGCAGAAGGCAGAAGGTTTCTGTTTCCTACCCTCTTAAAAACTTTAGTTCTGGGTTTAAAGCCCAGTTTAAAAGAAGATGTTTTACGAGGTACTTATGCTGTGAAAAACAGCGTCCTTGCTTCAATCCCATCCTTTTAAGGATGGGTTCCTTCTGACTTGAAAGAGGGTTTAGGGGTGTAGGAGAAAAAACCTCTTTCATCTTTGCTGATGAAACAAGTTTCATTGGGACTGCCCTCAGACGAGCGTACTTCTGCCTTCTGAAACACCACCCAATCCTCAATTCGGCAATTTGGCAAGTCTGAGATTCTTAATACTGATATTTTTTTGATTGTGCAAGAGGTGTAGTAAAAGTCGCCCCGACTACTAAGTCGGGGTTTTAGTTTTTCAACTTAATATATCAATACGCTTGAGTTATAGCATTTCAAATTTTTCACCAACCAATAGCAATCGCCAACCAATACAATAATCTGAATATCTATTATCCAAAAGGCTAAGATGCGGGCGCTATTGTCTGGATATTACGGGAAAGGAAATGGTGGCGATGAGGCTTTGTTGGCAACACTGCTGCAAATGTTACCATCTGATGTCACACCAGTGGTTCTTTCTGGCAATCCAGAGGAAACACAAAATCGCTATGGTGTAGAAGCTTATGAACGTATGGCTTTTCCCGGCTTAATCAAAGGTTTGCGTTCTTGTGATGCTTTCATTTGGGGTGGCGGTAGTTTAATCCAAGATGCCACCAGTGCCATCAGCCCATTCTACTATGGGACGATGATGACTGTAGCTCAAAAAATGGGCTTAAAAACAGTGGCTTGGGCCCAAGGTATTGGCCCTTTACATCGTCGGGTGACACGTTGGTTAGCACGACAAACTTTTGCAGGTTGTACACAAGTTAGTGTACGCGATCGCGCTTCGGCCAGTTTACTGTCTGATTGGCAAATTCCCCACATCAAGGCACCTGATCCAGTGTGGGCGTTACAATCCAAACCAGTTCCCGAACTATGGAATTTATCAGCACCAAGAGTTGCTGTGACATTGCGATCGCATCCCCAACTTACTCCAACTCGCTTGAGTAATCTGACTCGCGCTTTGGTAAATTTTCAAAAAGCTACGCAGACTTTTATTGTGCTGCTACCTTTCCAGAAGGGCCAAGATTTGAATCTCGCCCAAGCAATTCAACCAGCACTCAAAGATGTTAGTCAAATTCTCTGCTTGGAAGAACCACAACTGTTAAAAGGTGTATTTCGCGGAATTGAAATGGCGATCGGAATGCGTTTGCATAGTCTAATCATGGCAGCTAGCGAAGGTTGTCGCTGTTTTGCTTTGAGTTATGACCCAAAAGTTAACCGTTTAATGGAAGATTTAGATATGCCGGGGTGGGATTTGGCAAATTTACCAGATGACCCCAATGTTATTAGTAAAACTTGGATTGAGCATTACGCTAATAGTGATCCATTGTCATCAGAAAAAATCCAGTTTTTAGTAGACAGGGCGCTGATTCATCGCGAAGTGTTGCACAAAGCGCTAAATCATTAAGAGGGAACGGAGAACGGGGAATAGGCAAATCCCCATAATTAAGCCGATGGCGGGATTTGAACCCGCGACCGCTCGATTACGAATCGAGTGCTCTACCACTGAGCCACATCGGCATAAACAGTCTGTAATTATAGCGTATTTAATCTCATGGTACAACCAAACCCGGAAAACCGACCGTCTCAAAGTTCAGTTAATCCAGAACAATACGCTCGTTTGAAAGCAGAAATCGCAGCTCCTTATCGCAACATACGTAAATTTATTTACATTGCTGGTGGTGCTTCGGGTTTTATTGGTGCATTTGTCTTCTTTTTTCAAGTCTTAGCTGGACGCAATCTTGAGACAGCTTTACCCAATTTTGCACTACAACTTGGAGTCATTGGTGTAGTAGTCTTTCTGTGGCGCTGGGATGGGGGAAAGGGGAAAGGGGAAAGATAATTTAGGATGTTGATAGTTTTATAAATTACCAACCTCCAACCTCCAATCCCCGATCACTCCTCCTTAATCCCCAATCCCTCTACTGCACTGTCACCAAATAAGGTGAGGAAATAGCTTGAACTTGTCCGGCGTTTACCAATGCTTGGTAAACAAAAGCTGCTACTTCTGCTCTAGTTGCTTGACGATTGGGATTGAGTTGTTTAGCGTTTGGATAATTTACTACTAACCCTTTGGCAGTTGCTGCTGCTATTTGATTCGTAGCATAACTAGGAATTTGGCCAGCATCTGAGTAGAAAGAAAGCACATTCTGGTTATTCACAGTTAAATTCAAACCACTGGATAAAGAAACAAGCGCCTGTACTCGCGGAATTTGTTGTTGTGGTTTAAAGGTGCGATCGGGATAACCAGAGACAAAACCCAATCTATAAGCATTTCTGATGGCATCATAAGCCCAGAACTTACTATTGACATCGCTGAAGTTAGTAGCTTCGCGTTTCGGTTGAGTTTGAGCAAAGGCTTTAGTAACGATCGCAGCAAATTGAGCACGTGTTACAGGATCATTGGGTTTAAAAGTCCCATCAGGGAAACCAGCAATAATATTCTTAGATGCTAAAGCTTCGATGTAGGTTTTAGCCCAATAACTAGCTGTGACATCTTTGAAATTGCCAGTTCCTACCTTAACAGTAGAGGCAACAAATTCAACTGAACCAGCGATTTTCTTGGTATCGATATCGTTACCAACAGCCAAAATCTTAATTGTTTTGGTTGCGTTGTTGAGATCATGGCGAGTGTTACTACGAATCAGATTACCACCAGGACTATTGCTTGTACCCAGGTCAGGTGCAGCATTAACGGTTGCTACCACACCATCCCGTTTATTATTCTGAATAATATTCTTACGCAGGATTGGTTTGGCTGTGTCGTTGACGTAAATACCGTCTTGGTTGCTGATAATCTGGTTTCCTTCTACTAAAGGTGTAGAAGTACCACCAATCGCCAAGCCAAAACCAGTGTCTTCAAACACGTTATTCCGAATTACTCCCGCAGCAGATTTAGCGACAGAAATTCCGTTACCTGTGTTTTTGACAAAGATGTTGTTTTCGATAGTGGGGGTACCTTTACCCGTGACAAAAATGCCATCTCTGGCGCTATTAGTGAATACGCTGCTGGTAATTGTGGGATTTGTTGATTCTACCCATACAGCAGTACCACGGCTATCTGGGTTGGTAACTGTGACTCCCGAAATTGTGCTATTGTTTTCAGCCTTGATAGTCACATTTTGACTAGCAAATGTCGGACTGACATACTTTCCACTACCAACAATCAATACCCCTTGACCTCTGGTAGTTTGGTCGCCTCGTAAGGTCACACCTTGCTTAATTGTTAGTGGGAAAACTTCTCCACTTTCTTTGTTGTAAGTACTAGGTGCTAGTTGAATAGTTGTACCTGATGGGGCTTGACTGAGAGCATAGGTAATAGTTTTATAAGGCTGCGCTTGTGATGCACCAGCACCAGCACTATCTGAACCATTGGTAGGATTAACGTAAACAATGTTTCCTGTGACAGGAATTGGTGTTCCTTGAGTTGTGTTTTGAATTTCTGTTTGAGTTGTATTCTGAATTTTAATCTGAGTTGTATTCTGATTTCCTGTTTGAGTTGTATTCTGATTATTTATTTGAGTGGTATCAGCATTTACCACTACAGGCAAAAGCAGAGAACCACTAGATAGTAAAAACAAAGTAGTCAGTGCTATCGGCACTCGGTTAATAGTGCAAAGGTTTTTACCAACAAGATAGCGAATATTTCTTTGTTGAATGGGAAAACCCTGATGTTTCATAATTTATTTATTACGTTTGTGATGTGATGATTTACCGCATGTTTAGAAATGTGTCAATTGCAGCCATCTCATTTACTAAACACATGCAAAACTATAGCCGATGACATGCATCTTTGCAGCTGAGTTCCCATGCAAAATTTAATTTCTGTTTTGCAAACTCAACCAAGATGCACAAGAAACTTAAAGACTAAAACTTAGCTATGGCAAGCATTTGAGCGTTTATTGCCAGCAAAATTTTAGTTACATTTAGATTAAGCGATCGCCTACGAATATGGCAAGCGATCGCCTTTCTTGTAGAGAATATCTATACTCTTGTACTGGATAAACCTCCCGTAAACACTCTTAGCACCGTGTATCCTTATCAAAAATAATGTATATGAAAATATCAGTACTTTGATTTCAAAACTTAACATTAGTACATAACCCGAAACACAAATAGATAAAAAATAAAAAAAATATGAGGAAATCAGAAAAATCAAAATTTTCTGCAAAACTAAGAATTGTTCAAACGGGGTCAGCTGATATAAAGACCCTGAATATAAACCATCATATTTAAAACGAGTCAAAATCATTTAAAGACTCCTAGTCAATTACAACTCACAATGTTCTAAGCGCTGGGTAGTAGCTTTATACTCCTTGGCGCTTTTAACTCGTAAATTAAGTCGGTCGCTACACTGAAATAACTGGTCATTAGTCATTGCTAAGGGTTTAATGCGTTCTGTTGATTCCTACTGATTTACTTATCACTGATAAAAAAAATGGAAGTCTACAAGATTTGTATAGCTTCCAATGATTGTTGTTTAACGGTATCGCGGAAGTCCTCACCCTCAATGTACCCAGCTTTGTGGGGATAGGGAGCGGACGGCGACGAAACACCCCCGACTACAATCAATCGTTAGGTTGATGAGGGAGTGGGGTGGCTGAGGGGTCGTCAATCTCCGTGTTTGGTAGTCGGTCAATGTAATCTTCAATTGTTTGAGTTACTGTCTTTTCCTTCAACGTGGCATATTTTTTTAGCTTGTTGAAACGCCTTTCGGATATACGTATGTGTCCTTCTTTGGTTTTCATAGATATGTCCACGACATAGACATATCTATGCTTCTTCATCAAGAATTGGTAGAAACTATTACTTTTTATTTTTCTGTTACTTAGTTGTATTAAGTATTAACTTATTTCCGAGAAAACAACATCCACCACAATGTTGTAACTCTTGTAAGTAATATTTAGACTTGAACAGAAAAATAACCACCAGTAGTAACAGCTTTAGGTAAGAATCATTCTTAGTAATTCAATAAGTTCAGTTAATTTTTCAATGAACCCAACCCTTGCTAAATAAAATTTAGTGGGAGAATCAAGGATATAACTTTACTCACTGAACTGTTTGATAATTTCGCCTGTTCAAAAATAATATTTTTGTTTTATGTTCATCAATAATCATTCATTTACTTTCTCCTGAGTATTAATTTATTTAGGTAAATTAAATGTCTAACCTCTTATTTATAATGTATAAAAATAAATCATATTTGCTGTGCCAAAATGGCATATTTTTTCTATCAAATACTGAACACACTTAGATTTTAGATTTTATTTATTTTTATTTATAAGGAAAATGCTGAAAACTCCTGATAAACAGCAACGCAGTGCAGTTGCGATTTTCGTACTACCCTTCGGTAACGCCAAGGGCGAACAGGCTTTTGTTGAGTCGCAGTCATACACCCCTACTATTTACGCAGGGCTATTTCATTCTCATCCAGCCCGCCAATAGCAAAAGTCGGTTTTAACCGACTGTTTAGTGGAAATTTAGTCCGTTTTAACGGACTAAAACTATACAGTCCTGAACTAAAGTTCTGGGCGGTTTATGTCTGGAATGAAATAGCCCTACTATTTACGAGTTATCAATTATCAATGAATCCCCACAATAAAACTAAGGAATTGAAATAATAAATTTGTATTTTCTACCTACAAAAATCTAATAGCACCAGATAACTTTAAATTTGATAACTGATAACTGATCAGTCTGCCAAGGGCTTTTTCAGCCCTTAATACAAACTCCCCATACTTTGTGTGGTGGAGTATTAGCATGGCAGCTAATACAAAACTCAACCACGTGTATTTCTAAATTTCTTGACTCAAGAGATAGTTTAGTTAGCTTCACAGTATTGGAATGATAAATCTTGAGTTTTCTCTGCTCTGAGTTCTGCTTGAATGGATTGATATTCGTGAATCTGAGTTGCTAGCCACTGATCTTGATGACCACCACGAATTTCTCTTTTTTGCTTACCAACTACCTCCAGATAGGTAAGATCTTTAATTTTGCTTAAGCAGCTTTGTGAGGGATTGCTATCAGATTTTTTCTCAGAGGCTAGTTTAGCGATTTTAAGATTGTCGTTGCGCTGTTGGTTAATTCTTTTAAGTTGTGAGTTTTCTTTGATCAATCGGTTGTAGGTGCGGTAAGGAATGTAATGCAAAGGATTGTAGCCAGCAAACCGCAGTATTAAAACACAAGCCCAAGAATACTTACCTGCGAGAATGGCTTCAACTAACTGATCAAATTGTTCTGGGTTAAGAGTTTTCTCGAAGTTGCTAGTAGCGGTAGAGATATTTTGGTTCATGGTGCTGTTGTCCTAGATAGAGTAAATAAGTCTGTTAGTTGCTGTGGTGAAGAGTGACCCAGAGTGACCCAATCAAAATTTAGAAATCGCTTTCGCCGTTGTGCAATTCCTTAATTGGTCTAAGGAACATATCAGCAACACGGCGATTGTGAATTATTTTGGCTGTAACTACTTGCCCATCGGTGAATTTGATGGTTGGATTATTACCATCCAAGGCTATTTCTAAGCGATGAACCCAACCTAATTTCTTATCTGTTTGAGCATCGGTGGAGACTGATACAACCCTTCCTGAGAGGATGTTGTGATGTCCATCGCTTTGACCAGCCTTGTCAAGTTCTAGAGGTTGGGAGTCAACGTTGAGCTTGATTTCGACTAAATCTCCTTTATCAATAAAGGCTATTTTTGGCGAGGGTTGTATAGTCAATAAAACTGGAGATGCATCAGTTGAAGTAATTTCAGCGATAATTTGCTTGGGTTTAACTTCCTCACCAGTACTACGGTTATTTAAAGAGGACACAACCCCATCAACAGATTGATTAAGAGATTTTCGGTGTGGTTGAAGTTGAGCAAGCTGTTGTGATAGGGCAAATTTTCCTTCAACCTGAGTGACTTGTTGTATCTTTCCAGTACAAGCCCAAGTAAAGACAGTTGCAAAAAAAGCTAGACCGCCTAACAAAATGAGGTGAGGAACAATAGAAGGCTGCTGTTCTAATACTTTTTGCAAAGGTCTAGAGTAATTACTTGTACTTGTAATTCCTGTCTGGAAAGTTTTAGTTGTTGCGGTATGGATATTTGTAGGTAGTTTTGATAAAACCGCTTCTACTGAAGCAACACTACCTCCGTAGATTGATGCCGTTTCAGGAGTTAAAGCGTAACAGGGATGCACGTCCTGTAAGTTAATTTCTAAACATCCTGATTGGCTTGAGGCTTCGACTGCATTTAACCTGATGATTCTGTCCATGAGCTGACCTAAAATCGGAAACCTGACTGTGTATGAGTTTTAGGTTTGATAAGGCAATGACTGAGGCAAAATTTTACCCTGGGTCATCTTTGTTGACTGGTATGAGAAAGTCTCCGTTTGGCTCTTGGTAGATGCAGTTTTGCCTTCTTAAATATTTGGCTCACCCTTAATTTAATTACTTTCCCCTGATTGCTTTATGTAGTGATTTACACCAAAAACTAGAAGATTATTAAGTAACACTGCTGTTCTTCTAGAAGAGGAATGAAACAATATTCATTCTTGATGTTCAAGGGTAGCATTCGTATTTATACTATTTTTTCCCATGAATGTCATCTGCCGATCTTTCATTTTTTTCGTTCAATGTAATTAATATGCTTTCCTATTTAAATAATTATTATACAAATCAGATTTTGTCCACCAGTGTTAAATACAGTAGGGGTTTCGCCCCTCACCTACTATTTATTTGTAGCTTGTATTTTTTTTTAACCATCGGGAAATTCATTATGTACTTTATTGATGAGTTCCCGATAAATATAAATACGTATGTGTGATGTCACCCATGTTTAGGTGACAGGAAAATTGATAATATTTTGTCCTTTTATTCTTAGATAATATTATTTGCATTCCCAGCTAAAAGCTTATCTGCCTTGACTTCCAGATTAGCACTTTATTGCAAATTTACGGTGAAACTGTTGTTAATTTTGCTTGAAAATAAACGAAATACTCTGATAGATGGTTGTGGATTTTACACTTTTGTGGTATGATTTCTAGACCACTTTTAAAAATACATGTGTGACGCAGTAAAATCATTACCAGAAGTTTTTTGGCAGAACAGAAGTAGCGGTTAACGCCCATAAGAAGTTATGAAATGCAGCGACTGCAAATAACATGAAATAACATGAGTCGCAATTGATATTCCTAAGTGTCTTAAAAAGTAATTTGCATCCTTTATGCATCACAACTGATTGATATAAGTGCGATTACAGATGCAATTGTTGTTGAGCTAACTGGTAATAAAGACCCTGAATTGTCATTAATTCTTGATGATTTCCCTGTTCAATAAGGATACCTCGGTCTAAAACCAGAATATGATCAGCATGACGAATAGTATAAAGATTATTGGCAACCAAGAATATGGTATGTGCTTGATGAATGTGAATGTTGCTGGAGTGATGAAAGCGAGCGAGATTTTGTTGTAATTGGTGTTCAAAGGTGTTATCTAGACAACTAGTAGCTTCATCTAGAAGTAGAATGCGTGGATTTTTGACTAAGGCGCGGGCGATCGCAATTTTTTGACGCACCTCACCAGTCAGGATCATTCCTCCCTCACCGACACGGGTGTTGTAACCCAAAGGTAGTGCTTCGATAAAGCAGTGTGCTTCTGCAACTTTCGCGACGGCGATCGCTTCTTCTGGTGAAATTTCTGAATTAAACATTGTGATATTTTCTAAAATGCTGCCAGCAAACAGAAAAATATCTTGCGGTACTGCCCCTAATTGACTACGCAACGATTGAGGAGAAACATCAGCAATATTATGCCCATCAATTAAAATACATCCGCTACTTGGACAATATAAACCTGAGAGCAAATTAACTAAGGTACTTTTACCAGCACCATGAGTACCAACAATCCCTACAGTTTGCCCTGCTTTGATCTCAAAGGAAATATTGTGCAAGGCGTCGTGTTCTGCATTGGCATTGTAACGAAAACAAACTCGTTCAAACTGTATATCACCCCGAATCAGAGGTAAGACCATTTGCGGTTTTTGAGTATATTCTTCTGGTTGGGTAGTTAGGACGTCATCTAAACGTTCAGCACAAATCAATACCTCTTGCAACTCATCCCACAACTTCACCAGTGCTAAAACAGGGTTGATCGTACTGCCAATTAGTATATTAAAAGCAATAAATTGACCAATTGACATCTGATTGCTTATGACCAAAGTTGCCTCATACCATAGTAAAAATGTGATCCCCAGATGATTAATCAAACTAGTTGCTAGCTGTAAATTATTAGCCAGTTTTTGACCCCGAAATCTTGTTTGGACGGTGTTGGTAAAACTTTCCTCCCAACGCCAACGCATAGGACGTTCAGCAACAGTTGTTTTAACAGTAGCTACACCAGTAATGATTTCTCTGATTGTCGAATATTGAACTGCCGATTTTTGATAGAGTTCTCGTGAAGCATTTTTGAGAAGTGGACTAGTTGCAGCAGTCACAATCACAATCGGTAGAATCACAACCAAGACGATCAGAGTCAGGCGTAAGTTGTAATACGCCATTAATCCCAAGTAAACAATCACCATCAGCGCATCTAGGGTAGTGCTAACCGCTTGTTTGGTGAAAAATACTTGAATTTTGCGGTTTTCTTGAATCCGAGTAATAATGTCTCCTGGTTGACGGGATGCAAAAAACTGCAATGGTAAACGCAGGGTATAGCTGATAAAACCACCCAGTAACGTCAAATCCATACGGTTGGAAAAATAGTCCAGGAGATATTGACGTACTGCTTGGACAATAATCCGCCAGATGCCAAAAAATAGAAACCCAAAGGTGAATATATTTAGGGTTAGAGAACTTTTATATGGCAGAACTTGATCAAGTACAACCTGAGTAATGAGGGGTGCAGCCAAACCAAACACTGTTAACAGCACTGAAGCTAGAACGATTTGACCAAGTAATTCCCGATGATGGCAAAAAGCGTGCCAAAATTCTCCCAAGGAAACTTTTTTGTTCTTTTGCTCGTTTAAGTGTTTAGTTGGAAATAAAAGCAGTGCGTATCCTGTCCAGTTAGTTTCAAATTCTTCGCGCAAAAGCGATCGCTTACCAATTGCTGGATCACAAATCAATACGCGATCGCCTTTAACTCGCCAAACAACCACGTAGTGAATCCCTTGCCAATGAGCAATCCAAGGGTTAGACTGCAATTCTAATTTACCCAAAGAAGCTCTGACTGGTAAAGCATCATAACCCAGAGTTTCTGCTGTATCAGCCAAAGCCGAAAGAGAAGCCCCCATGCGATCTGTCTGTGCTAGGTTTCGCAATGTGTTCAAGCTAAAACGCTTACCCCAGTAGAGGCTAATCATTGCCAAACACGCAGTACCACAATCAGAGGAACTCTGTTGTTGGATAAAAGAATAGCGACGCCACAGCTTACTTACTGACCAATACTGGCTTCTTGGTTGCCGAAAATTTATCTCTGCATGGGTATTTTCGGAAGACACACCAACAGAAACACTAGCCACATTATCTTCCTGTTCTCGTCGTTTCCCCGTATCTGTGTATCCCCGTGCTTGTGTATCGCCGTGTCCAGCTTGTCCCCGTACTCTACGAGAAGCCGCTTGCGTGTCTGCGCGTAGCGTCTCTTTTGGAGAATCCCTTGTTCCCGTACTCTGCGAGAAGCCGAAGAAGGCGCGTCTACGCGTAGCGTCTCCTTTGGAAAATCCCCAATCCTCATTACCCCTTATCCCCTCCAGGGGCCCCACCTTCCCCAATCCCCGATCTTTTTGTGCAATTTGTTGAGGTAGGTGGTATACTTCTAAATCCGTTTTAGCAATCCAGCCTGGGATTGTGAGATCGGGGTACCCCCAGCCTTCTCCTACTTGTGGTGGTTGAACTTCTGGCGTGGGACTAACAATTTTTCCAGACATCAGCCAAAAGCGTCCCTTTGATGGGGGAGTTGCTTGCACAAGGGTTGAACCAGCAGTAACCTTGGTTTGTTCTAAGTAAGGTAAAAGCTGTTGTAAAGAATGGCTAGTATGCGAACGTAATTCTGTAGCAAGCTTGAAGAAAATCAAAGTTTGCCGATCGCACGTTATTTTTTGCAAATAGCTTTTCAAATTAGGTAGTTGTTGTAACCATTGTTTGAGATCATCTACCTGTATAGATGCCAATAAACCATCACTAGCTGCGACTGCTCGATAAGCTAAAGGCCGACAGTGGAATAAGTAGTCTACTCCAAAGGTTTGCTGTGCTAGTAGTAACTGAGTAGATACCTCTCGTTCCAACTTTGGATCAAATCCTAGTAACCGGACTCGACCTTGGCAAACTAAGAAAAGAAAACCATGATTATTTCCTCTTTGTCTGGCGATCGCATAACTAGTCAAGTCATCTCCTAATTGAAACTCACGCAAAACCCAAACTTGAGCAAATTCGGATGCGAGGGTTATATCTTCTGTAGCCATCCTTAAAAGCTTGAGGACAGTCTCCTTTGGATTGGGAAAGCACGGTTCATTGGTATAAATAGACTCTCCCTGACCCCGTAACGACGAATAGGAGTTCATGATTTAATCTCTGATGCTTGGGTAAGCTGATAGAATTCCTGTTGAAGCAAGCCGATATAGGCGAATTGGGCTTCATAACCACAGTTAGAGCCTTCGCCAAACTCGATTTTTTGTATTTTTCACCACGCATCGTTATGAAATATTGACAAAATCAGTCAATATATACTTGGCAATGTACCAAATTTTACCAAGTTTCTAAACCGGATTTACCATCTTGTTTCTTCTTGATCTGGGTATTCCAGAACTTTGATAGAGGTTCGCAATTCTTGCACATTCTAGTTTTCTAGTTAGAACCCTATATGCTAAATCACACAGCGAGGATATAAAAATATAACTCCTCCTACACCCCCACACCCATTTTCAAGACAGTAGCCATGCATCCATAGGTTTGTTGCATTTGTTTAGAGAATTCATATTAGTCCATTACAAGCAATTAAGATGAAAACCGGATTTTTTATCTTAATGATCTGATAAAGATGAGGATCAGGGATCGGGGATAGTGGGGGGAGACAAGGAGGAAATAACTATTACCCAATCCCCAATCTCTGATCCTCGATCCTCAATGACCAATGACTAACCACTAACTAAATAAATTCCCCAAATAGCCATTGCGCGTAGATAGGTACTAGCGCGGAAAGTACCCACAGCAGTGATGGCTTCTGGTGTGCGAAATTGTAATCCATTTTCGTAAACTTGCCGAACTACAGCTTCTGTCAACTTCATAGCTTCGTCTTTCATGTCCATCTGCACCATAAAAGCCGCTAGACCAAAGTTGATCCCCGTCCAAACTTCCAAAGGATGGGTAGCTTTGGGGTTTTCTGGTGAACCATCAGGACGAAGACCATTAGCAGCACCAAATTGACCATGATGAAACTTCAGAAAACAAGCGTTGTAGACAGTTTGCAATGCAGATAAAGCGCGATCGCGTTGTACAATATCAGATAATCCCAACAAACGAGCATAGAACTGTCCACACAATTGATCCGCCATCACCAC
The DNA here is from genome assembly GCA_051172755.1 of Nostochopsis sp. GTDB lineage: Bacteria > Cyanobacteriota > Cyanobacteriia > Cyanobacteriales > Nostocaceae > Pelatocladus. The sequence continues at coordinate 280,894 of JBMNDX010000006.1, forward strand.
ATCCGAACCACTTTCACTATCTAGTCGATAATATTGGCCATTCCAGAGTTTTTCTTCATAAATCGGGCGAGATTGTGTTAACCAAGTTTGGTAGATCGATTTTTGCTTTTCTATCTCCTGGGTGTTTTGTACATCTCTGCAATTTGTTATCAAAACATGACAAATTGCGATCGCAGCTTCTAACGCTGCTAACCATAATCCACCGCAATAAGCACTCACTCCCTGTAGCCGCCAGTCATCAAATGTTTGATCAGGCGCACCAGAATTTTCCGGAATTCCGTCTTGATCGATGTCTAAAGTTTTTAGATAGTTGAGGGTTTCTACAATGGCATTCCAGCAATCTGCCAAAAATTTGATATCATCAGCACCGGTAAATAGAAAATCCCGGTATACCTGCAAAACAAAGTCGCAACCTAAATCCTTCCACAAGTTGCAATCTTGGTAGCTGGTATAATTTGTCTTCTCCCAAACGTGTTCATTTGGTGCGCCTAAATCATGAGGTGTTGCTCCTGCAACTTTACGGACAGCAAAGGGACTTTCTGCACCGATTGTATAATAGTAACCAATGACACGAGTATTCGCATCGCTCATGGAAATAGCCCGTGCAAAAGCACGCATTACCGCTTTCTCCAATTCTGGGAACAACATCAACAGACCAAAAGAGCCATAAAGCCGCACATCTAAACTTTCATACCAACGGTAGTCCAGACACTCCAACACCGCAAACTGTCCGATAGGATCACGTTCACTTGCTGCACTCCAGAGAGTACCACCAGCAGTAAGATCGTAAAGCTCATTAAATAAAGCCATCTTAAACCAATCTGGCAAATCTGCACGATCAAGAATGGGTTGTTGCCATACTTGAATCTGCGCTTGCCAAGCTTGGTATTGTTGTAGTGCTATTGATGCGATCGCCCACGCATTATTACCATGATTACCAAAAAAATCTGTATATCTGCGGTTATAATTTATGCCAGCAGCAAATTCTGTTACCGGAAAATCCCAACTGAGAACAAAAGGAATCTCTAGTGTTTCCCCTGCTAGCAAAGTGAAACGCACAGCAAGAGCGACTGCAATCTGTTCATCCTCAACAGCTGAGGAATGGTCTAGATAATTTGGTAATGATCCATCTTGAGCAAAGCTTTGCCATACATCCTCACCACTGCCTGTAGGCTGCCAACGGCTATGGTAAAAAATTTCTAGTTTGGGATGTTTGCAGGTAGCAATGCACCACTGTCCTTCTCCCTCTTGGATAGGCTCATCAATACTAATACGACCCAGAACACAACCAATATATTCAGTATTTTCAACTACTTGATTAAAATTATCTTTACTTTCGCCCAAACGCGGCTGATACTCGTAAACTGGACTACCATCATCCCGCATCCGTACTTCTGGCGATTTCAAAGCATTGGTAAACCAGCCCACCATATTCTGCCAAGTGAGCATAATACTTAAAGTAATAGGTGCGTTAGTAGGATTGTGTGCAGTCCAGACAAACACTGCTACAGGGTAGCTAGTTTCTTGATAATTATTTGCCCAGATCGGAGAAAATTGTTCACAGGTTAACTGAGCTTTATATACCCCTTCATAAACGAACCAACTACGAGGATAAAGCGCATGATAGGTTCCAGTAATTTTTGATTTTTCATTTTTAATTGTTGGATACCACTCCCACCCTGCCAAACTACCATCCTCTGGTGGCTGTGTACATAAAGCATAGGCTTGGGAATCAGCACCATCAAATTCAAACACACTAAATTGACAAGGGGCGATCGTTTGAAACACATGTTCGCCGCCGTCGATGTGCCACAAATTAAAATCTCCTCGCGAAGAACGACCGATACAACCTGCACCAAAGCCACCTAAAGGCATTCCGTGCCAAGGCCCATTATCAATATTGCTAGCGTAGCGAACAGTGTAAGGTTGATCCCAGCCTAAACCAATGGGACGATTCCAAGTGCAGGAGGGGATTTGCGGGGAAGGTTGATTTGTCATCGCCTGAGTTGACAGTGTGCAGTCACAATTAAAGAAGACTAACGCGATGTGTAAATTTTCTCAAGTTGTCGTCTAGCAATATAGTTATCCTGCCTACTTACTTGTATAAAAAATAATTGCTCAACTAGTATTTCACCATACGAACTTTGCTGAGTAATACGACGTTCGTATTGCAAGTGCAGGTTACTTGCTCAAAAAATTGAGTCGGCTGTTTCACATATACGAATTTGAACACGCGCTTAACGACTAAAATAAAATTACCCCAAATGAGCCATTAATATATTTCCTAATCATCATGCGATGGAAACCATCACCCTAAATGTCCCTCCCAGCGTGGATCTAACAGATGAGCAATTTTATCATCTGTGCATGGCGAATGAAGAATGGCGCATGGAGTTAACAGCCCAAGGAGAATTAATTATTATGCCACCAACTGGTGGAGAAAGTGGGATTAGAAATTCCGAACTGAATTTACAAGTAAGTTTGTGGAACCGCCACACAAAGCTTGGTTATGTTTTCGACTCCTCCACCATTTTTAAATTTCCAAATGGTGCAAAGCGTTCTCCTGATGTTTCTTGGGTAAACCGGGAACGATGGGAAGTTTTATCTATTGAAGACAGACGAGGGTTTCCTCCTCTTTGTCCAGACTTTGCGATCGAACTACGTTCCCAAACAGATAGCTTGATAAAATTGCAAACCAAAATGCGCGATTACCTAAACAATGGACTTCGCTTAGGTTGGCTAATTGATCCGCAAACTCCCCTAGCAGAAATTTACCGTCCAAATCAGGATGTAGAAACTCTTTACTTTTCTGAGCAAACTCCACCAACTTTATCAGGAGAAACTGTACTACCCGGATTTGTTCTTGACCTAGCTCCTCTTTTCAATCTTTAGCTTGAACCGACAGGAAATTTATTTCAAATCCAATAACCCCTCTTCCTTCAGCTTAGGATTAAACCGCACCTGCGTTTGCAAACCTCGTCCTTCTAAAACTTTCAAAATCTCCGCCTCGACTCGCCGCGCTACATTTTTAATAATTTTGATTTGCGTGATTTCATCAATAGAATTTTCATAATTCGCCTGTTCTTCAGCCGTCATTACTGCTTTAGCATCTATTGGCTGTGTCCATTTGTCTTTATCATCTCCATTACCAGCAGGTACAGAGCTATTTTCTTCTATCCAAGCCTTTTCAATATTTTCTAACACTGCGCGACTGGGGCGTTCAATCGTTTGTACTTTCACCCAATAACATTTTTGTGGCTGGCGCACGATGTGCTGTCTGAGGCTAAGATAAACATCACGAGAATATCCTACAAATTGCAGAGCTTGTTCCTGGTCAAATATCGCATAAACTCCGATTTTACCTTGTAGATATTCAGGTAATTGACCAGCTTCATCAATATAAGGGATATATTCTAAGTCTGCTAAAGAAGAAATGTTTGTGTTTATAGTCATAAATCAATATATAGTCAGTAACGAGTAGCTAGTATGAATGGAAAAGTTTGCGTTCTTACATTACGATTGTGATTAGTGAGTGAGATTTTTGTACCGCCCAGCTTCTAGTTCCTAATTTCTAATTTCTTATAAACAGCACAAAGGCGACTAGGTTGAAATATTTTGGCTGTGAACATGAAGTTAGGTGGAACGTTAATAATGACGTACTCGTCCGACTCATGATATTGTTCAAATTCTGGTGGCATTCCTTTAGGAGTAGTTGTAGTGTAAGGGACTGGCTGAAAAAGCAATTCTGTAAATTCTACTTGTTCACACTGTAAGCTTTGGCAAATTTGATTTAAAAATGCTTCACTAGTCAATAATTGACACAGACTCTCTTTTGCATGTGGTTCAAGAGTAAAACTGCCATCAAAATTTTCGATTATTTTTAAAGCCATATTCTTAGAAATAATTTTGACCTACTGAGTGATTACTGTTAGCAGATAAAGGTAGCTTTTGATGATGAAAAATTATGAAGAAAGGGATAGCTGATCAGAGATCGGGAATTGGAAATTGGGAATTAAGCATTGGTTCTTCTCTGGTGTCTCCCTTGTCCCCGATCGCTTATCCTCAAATATGTAGACTCAAATACAAAAACCTGACTTTTTTCTGAGAAATCTTAACATTGGCGTTTTGGATGCTATATTAGTAAGTCTAGTAGTGTGTGTACATATTTATAGTCTTTCTGGAACTGACTGTGGCGAATACAAAGTCTGCTCTCAAGCGCGCCAAAATCGCAGAGCGCAATCGTTTAAGGAATAAATCTTATAAATCAGCTGTTAAGACGCTGATGAAGAAATACTTTGTTGCGGTAGAAACCTATGCAGCAAACCCAACTCCTGAATCCAAGGAAGAAATCCAAACTCGGATGTCAGAAGCTTACAGCAAAATCGATAAAGCTGTGAAGCGAGGTATCCTCCATCCCAACAATGGAGCTAGAAAAAAATCTAGACTAGCTCAAAGATTAAAAGCCCACACCCAACCAGCAGTAACTGCATAATAGTCAATAGTCAATAGTCAATAGTCAATTTTCACTCAACTTTTGACTATGGACTCTTGACTATGGACTCTTGAGTAAATAAATAAACAATGCAGCTAATAGATACCCACGTTCACATCAACTTTGATATTTTCCAGTCAGATTTAGAAACAGTACGATCACGATGGCAAGAAGCGGGTGTAGTACATTTAGTCCACTCCTGTGTCGAGCCAGAGGAATTTACTAGTATTGCGGCTTTAGCTCATCAGTTTCCCGAACTGAGCGTTGCTATAGGTTTACATCCTTTAGATGCAGACAAATGGAATCATCAAACAGCAGATGAGATCAAATCTCTGGCTCTATCTGGTCCTAAAGTAGTAGCAATTGGGGAAATGGGGCTAGATTTTTACAAAGCTGACAACTACGAACAGCAATACCTGGTATTTGAAGCACAGCTGAATTTAGCAGTTGAACTCAATTTACCGGTGATCATCCACTGCCGTAATGCTACAGCAGAAGTCAAAGAGGTACTGCAAAAATGGAAAAATCTCAAAGGTGAGACTGTCCGAGGTGTAATGCATTGCTGGGGTGGAACGCCAGAAGAAACTCAATGGTTTCTAGATTTAGGTTTTTATATCAGCTTTAGCGGTACTGTCACCTTTAAAAACGCTAAACAAATTCAAGACTCTGCTGCGATGGTTAGAAGCGATCGCCTGTTGATTGAAACAGACTGTCCTTTTCTCGCACCAGTGCCAAAACGGGGTGAAAAACGTAACGAACCCGCTTATGTTCGCTACGTGGCTGAACAAATAGCCCGCCTGCGAGGAGAAACCACTGATGCGATCGCAGCTATTACTACCCACAATGCCTGCAAATTATTCGGTTTGACGCTATAAAAATAATGTATTACGTGTATTTCTTATGACTATTTTTGAAAAGAAAATTTTAGGTGACAAAAACTATGATATTATTGTACCCTCCAAAAAGTATTTACTTGCGTCATAATATTTAAGGAGGCAAATTACTGACTTCTGTGCTTTTGTTGTACAACTGACTATTCACTTGACCATCCTCCTAACCTGCACATATGATGCTAAAGATCTGTAACTACCCACTTTCCATTCAGGTAGAGCTAGATTTTGGCTCAATTATTAAATCTATACAAATTTATAAAGACATTTTTTTGTGAGTATTATCCGCAAACCTCAAGCTAGATAAATAAGCCGTAAGCTGAGAAAATCATTTGCTCAGTACTAGGATATCATCGCTTTGGGTTGAAACACACCACAGTCTATGAAAGGCAACTGTAAAAATATCTGCGTCAATTTTAAGAACGCGGTTTTCGGAGGATTAAGTGAACAGAGCAAAACACAATCGGGCAAAACTGAAGCATCTTCTGTTTTTGGAAATTCAGCAAAGGGAGCGAATACCCTCTGGCCAAAATTGCTCTTTCCAGGTTTAATTGCTCCGTTTGCCTGCACCTGCATATAGCAGGTTGTGTAAGGAGAAGTTCCCATACACCCACAAGTTTAAACAGGTTGACAAAGGTAGAGGCATGACTAACGACACAATAATGGAACCCGCCTTTTTGTTGCCCGACTTAATTGAAATTCAGCGTTCTAGTTTTCGCTGGTTTTTAGAAGAAGGGCTAATCGAAGAACTTAACTCCTTTAGTCCCATTACTGACTACACTGGCAAACTTGAACTGCACTTTTTAGGTCAGAATTACAAACTAAAGGAACCAAAGTACGACGTTGACGAAGCCAAGAGGCGGGATAGCACTTACGCGGTGCAAATGTATGTACCCACGCGTTTGATCAATAAAGAAACGGGGGAAATAAAAGAACAAGAAGTATTTATTGGAGACCTGCCTCTGATGACAGATCGCGGCACGTTTATTATTAACGGTGCAGAGCGAGTCATTGTCAACCAGATCGTGCGATCGCCAGGAGTATACTACAAATCAGAAATTGACAAAAACGGACGGCGTACTTATTCAGCTAGTTTAATTCCTAACCGGGGGGCTTGGCTGAAATTTGAAACAGACCGTAACGACTTAGTGTGGGTACGCATCGACAAAACCCGCAAATTGTCGGCTCAAGTGCTACTAAAAGCATTGGGATTGTCAGATAACGAAATTTTTGACGCCCTGCGCCACCCCGAATATTTCCAAAAAACTATCGAAAAAGAAGGGCAATTCTCTGAAGAAGAAGCCCTGATGGAACTGTATCGCAAACTGCGTCCGGGTGAACCACCGACAGTCTTGGGTGGACAACAACTCCTAGACTCTCGCTTCTTTGATCCTAAGCGCTATGACTTAGGGCGGGTCGGACGCTATAAACTCAACAAAAAGCTGCGTCTGCAAGTACCAGAAACAATGCGGGTACTCACCCCCCCAGATATCTTGGCTGCGGTGGATTACCTGATTAACCTGGAATATGACATTGGTAGTATTGATGACATTGATCATCTCGGAAACCGCCGAGTTAGAAGCGTAGGCGAATTACTGCAAAACCAAGTCAGAGTTGGTTTAAACCGTTTAGAACGGATTATTCGTGAGCGGATGACTGTATCCGATGCTGAATCTCTAACCCCGGCTTCGTTAGTCAACCCCAAACCTCTAGTAGCGGCAATCAAAGAATTCTTCGGCTCCAGCCAATTGTCGCAGTTCATGGATCAAACCAACCCCTTGGCAGAACTGACCCACAAGCGCCGTCTGTCTGCCCTTGGTCCTGGTGGTTTGACTCGTGAACGTGCTGGCTTTGCCGTCCGAGATATTCACCCATCGCACTACGGACGTATTTGCCCAATTGAAACACCAGAAGGTCCAAACGCTGGTTTGATTGGTTCCTTGGCAACCCATGCACGAGTTAACCTATACGGATTTTTAGAAACGCCCTTCCGTCCTGTAGAAAATGGGCGCGTCAGGCACGATATCCAACCAACTTACATGACCGCCGATGAAGAAGACGACTTCCGGGTGGCGGCAGGAGATGCACCAGTTGATGAAAATGGTTATCTGATGGGTCCTGAAGTACCTGTACGCTACCGTCAGGAATTCTCCACCACAACGCCGGAACAAGTAGACTATATCGCAGTCTCTCCCGTACAAATTGTGTCGGTAGCTACGAGCATGATTCCCTTCTTGGAGCATGACGACGCTAACCGTGCTTTGATGGGATCGAACATGCAACGGCAGGCAGTACCCCTCCTCAAACCAGAACGTCCTTTGGTAGGTACGGGCTTAGAAGCTCAGGGAGCTAGAGACTCTGGGATGGTGATTGTCTCCCGCACCGACGGCGACGTCACTTATGCAGATGCGACCAAAATTCGTGTACGTCCACGACTACGCCCAGGAGAGGAAAGTGCTAAACCTCCTGCGGAAATTGAATACATCATATCTAAGTACCAACGCTCCAACCAAGATACTTGCCTCAACCAAAAACCCCTCGTCCGCATGAATGAACGGGTTGTTGCTGGTCAGGTGCTAGCAGATGGTTCCTCAACCGAAGGTGGAGAATTAGCTCTGGGACAAAATATCGTCGTCGCTTATATGCCTTGGGAAGGCTATAACTACGAAGACGCGATTTTGATTTCCGAAAGATTGGTACAGGATGATATCTACACCTCAATTCACATTGAAAAATATGAAATTGAGGCGAGACAGACAAAACTTGGACCGGAAGAAATCACCAGAGAAATCCCTAACGTTGGTGAAGACGCTCTGCGGAATTTAGATGAACAGGGAATTATCCGCATTGGTGCGTGGGTAGAAGCTGGAGATATTCTGGTTGGTAAAGTCACTCCTAAAGGTGAATCTGATCAACCACCCGAAGAAAAACTACTGCGAGCAATCTTCGGTGAAAAAGCACGAGATGTCAGAGATAACTCCTTACGTGTACCCAACGGTGAAAAAGGACGCGTCGTAGACGTACGGATATTCACTCGCGAACAAGGCGACGAACTACCCCCCGGAGCCAACATGGTGGTGCGGGTGTACGTAGCTCAGAAGCGGAAAATCCAAGTCGGCGACAAAATGGCAGGACGCCACGGCAATAAGGGGATTATCTCCAAGATATTGCCAATGGAAGACATGCCGTATTTGCCTGATGGTTCACCAGTCGATATCGTCCTCAACCCTTTGGGTGTGCCTAGCCGGATGAACGTCGGACAAGTATTTGAGTGTCTGTTGGGTTGGGCTGGCCACGTCATGGGAATGCGGTTTAAGATCACACCCTTTGATGAAATGTACGGTCAAGAAGCATCCCGGACAATTGTCCATGGCAAATTACAAGAAGCAAGGGATGAAACTGGCAAAAACTGGGTATTTAACCCAGATGATCCAGGCAAAATTCTGGTATATGACGGTCGTACTGGTGAACCCTTTGACCGACCGGTGACTGTGGGTGTGGCTTATATGCTGAAACTAGTACACCTAGTAGACGATAAGATCCATGCTCGTTCTACTGGTCCATACTCCTTGGTGACTCAACAGCCCTTGGGTGGTAAAGCCCAGCAAGGTGGTCAGCGATTTGGAGAAATGGAAGTGTGGGCATTGGAAGCCTTTGGTGCAGCTTACACTTTGCAGGAATTGCTGACAGTCAAATCGGACGATATGCAAGGGCGCAATGAAGCACTCAATGCGATCGTCAAAGGTAAAGCCATTCCTCGACCAGGAACACCAGAGTCTTTCAAGGTGTTAATGCGAGAATTGCAATCTCTAGGTTTGGATATTGCTGTCCATAAGGTGGAAACTCAAACAGATGGCAGTACCGTAGACGTAGAAGTTGATTTGATGGCAGACAATAACGTCCGTCGTACACCTCCACGTCCGACCTACGAATCCCTGAGCCGCGAATCTATCGAAGAAGAGGAATAAATACTGGTTGTTTGTTGATCGTTGGTGGTTGTTTGGATTTTCCAACCAACCAACAACAAACAACCATCAACTAAAAACTAAATACTCCTCCCACTAGCACGGCTAATAATGCCCGTGCTGCTTGTGAAGTCATAACTTAAACGCAGCATTAAACAAATGAGAAACGCCCAAACTAATCAGTTTGACTACGTTAAAATCGGCTTGGCTTCGCCCGAACGTATTCGTCAGTGGGGTGAAAGAACACTACCAAATGGTCAAGTCGTTGGTGAAGTCACTAAACCAGAGACGATTAACTACCGGACTCTCAAACCAGAGATGGATGGCTTGTTCTGCGAGCGGATCTTTGGGCCAGCAAAAGATTGGGAATGTCATTGCGGTAAGTATAAGAGAGTAAGGCATCGCGGGATTGTTTGCGAACGTTGTGGTGTCGAAGTTACTGAATCGCGAGTACGTCGCCACCGCATGGGTTACATTAAACTCGCAGCGCCTGTAGCTCACGTTTGGTATCTCAAAGGTATTCCTAGTTATATCTCCATCCTCTTGGATATGCCCTTGCGGGATGTAGAGCAAATTGTTTATTTCAATTCCTATGTAGTTCTTAGCCCTGGTAATGCTGAAACCCTAAGTTATAAACAATTACTGAGTGAAGATCAGTGGCTAGAAATTGAAGATCAAATTTACAGCGAAGATTCTACTTTACAAGGTGTAGAGGTTGGCATTGGTGCAGAGGCATTACTGCGTCTACTTGCTGATATTAACCTCGAACAAGAAGCTGAAACTCTGCGCGAAGAAATTACCGCCGCCAAAGGTCAAAAACGGGCGAAGCTAATTAAGCGTTTGCGAGTAATTGACAACTTTATTGCCACCGGCTCAAAACCAGAGTGGATGGTAATGGCTGTAATTCCTGTGATTCCCCCAGATTTACGCCCGATGGTGCAGCTTGATGGTGGACGCTTTGCAACCAGCGACTTGAATGATTTATATCGTCGGGTAATTAACCGCAATAACCGTCTAGCACGCTTACAAGAGATATTAGCTCCGGAGATTATCGTTCGCAACGAGAAGCGGATGCTGCAAGAAGCTGTAGACGCATTAATTGATAATGGTCGGCGCGGACGGACGGTAGTTGGAGCAAATAATCGTCCCTTAAAATCTTTGTCAGACATTATTGAGGGTAAACAAGGGCGTTTCCGGCAAAACTTGCTGGGTAAACGGGTAGATTACTCCGGACGTTCCGTAATTGTAGTCGGGCCAAAGTTGCATATCCACCAATGTGGTTTACCACGGGAAATGGCAATTGAGCTATTTCAACCGTTTGTGATCCACCGCCTGATTCGTAGTGGCATGGTAAATAATATTAAAGCTGCGAAAAAACTTATTTCCCGCTCTGATCCCAGTGTTTGGGATGTCTTGGAAGAAGTAATTGAAGGACACCCCGTTTTACTCAACCGTGCTCCTACACTGCACCGCTTAGGTATCCAGTCTTTTGAACCAATTTTGGTAGAAGGAAGAGCCATCCAGTTACATCCATTAGTATGTCCAGCTTTTAACGCTGACTTTGATGGAGACCAAATGGCGGTACATGTACCCTTATCTCTGGAATCACAAGCAGAAGCACGATTATTAATGTTGGCTTCTAACAACATTTTGTCTCCTGCTACAGGTAAGCCGATCATTACACCTAGCCAAGACATGGTGTTAGGTTCCTATTACTTAACCGCAGAAAATCCCAACGCCACCAAAGGCGCAGGACGATATTTTGCTTCTTTAGAAGATGTGATCATGGCTTTCGAGCAGGATCAAGTAGAACTGCACGCCTACGTCTATGTCCGTTACGACGGCGAAGTTGAGTCAGGACAGCCAGATAATGAGCCACAAGAAGTGACCAAAAATGATGATGGTAGCGTGACTAAGTTGTATAAATACCGTCGAATTAGGGAAGACGCTCAAGGTAATGTTATATCACAGTACATTTACACAACAGCAGGTCGTGTAATTTACAACAAAGCAATCCAGGAAGCGATCGCAAGTTAGGAAAGGTTATTTGTTGTTAGTTGCTTATTGTACCCTGCGGGAAGCCGTTTACGCGTCTATGTAACAACCAACTAACAACCAAGGATCAACGATCAACCACCAACAACTATTGACAAATGACTAACGACAAAATAATTTTCCGCAATCGCGTTGTTGACAAAGGTCAACTGCGAAACTTAATTTCTTGGTCGTTTACACACTATGGTACAGCCCGGACGGCTGTGATGGCGGATAAATTAAAAGAATTAGGCTTCCGCTACGCTACCAAAGCAGGAGTTTCGATCAGTGTAGAAGACTTGATGGTGCCTCCTTCCAAGCGATCGCTCCTCGAAGCCGCAGAAGAAGAAATTCGCGCCACTGAAGAACGTTACCAACGTGGTGAAATTACGGAAGTAGAGCGTTTTCAGAAAGTAATTGATACCTGGAATGGAACTTCCGAAGCCCTGAAAGATGAAGTTGTTACCTACTTCAAACAGACAAACCCCCTCAACTCCGTCTACATGATGGCATTCTCTGGAGCTAGGGGTAATATCTCCCAGGTACGGCAATTAGTAGGTATGCGGGGACTGATGGCAGATCCGCAAGGAGAAATTATCGACTTGCCGATCAAAACCAACTTCCGGGAAGGACTCACCGTAACTGAGTACATTATTTCTTCCTATGGTGCGCGCAAAGGCTTGGTAGATACAGCTCTCCGCACAGCAGACTCTGGTTATCTTACCCGTCGTCTGGTGGACGTTTCCCAGGATGTGATTATCCGCGAATTTGACTGCGGTACTACCAGAGGAATCCCCATCCGGGACATGATTGAAGGTAGCAAAGTCCTGATTAGGCTAGAAACTCGGCTGATGGGACGAGTTGTGGGAGAAGATGTGGTACACCCAACGACAGGTGAGGTCATTGCACCCCGAAATACGCCCATTTCTGATGATCTGGCAAGGATCATTGAAAAAGCAGGCGTGACTGAAGTAGTTGTGCGATCGCCCTTGACTTGCGAAGCTGCGCGATCGGTTTGTCAACATTGCTATGGCTGGAGTTTAGCCCATGCCAAAATGGTCGATTTGGGTGAAGCTGTCGGTATTATTGCTGCTCAAAGTATTGGTGAACCAGGTACGCAGTTAACGATGCGTACTTTCCACACAGGTGGTGTGTTCACTGGGGAAGTTGCTAAACAAGAACGTGCTGTAATTGATGGTACAGTTCGTTTCCCTCGCCGCCTGCGGACAAGACCCTATCGTACCCGCCACGGTGAAGATGCTTTGTATGTAGAAGCCAATGGTACCTTAACTTTGGATGCTGGTAATTCAACTGCAAAGGAAATTGCTCTTACTCAAGGTTCAACACTGTACGTTGTAGATGGACAAAAAGTCAAGCTAGGTCAGTTAATTGCAGAAGTGGCGCTTGGCGGACGCACAACCCGTGCTAATACAGAAAAAGCTGTCAAAGACGTAGCTTCTGACTTAGCAGGAGAGGTTAAGTTTGCTGATGTTGTTGCAGAACAAAAAACAGATCGTCAAGGTAACACTACCACTACAGCCGCACGAGGTGGTTTGATTTGGATTTTGTCAGGGGAAGTTTACAACTTACCACCTGGTGCCGAATTAGTGGTCAAAGAAAACGATTCTATTGCTACCAATGGTGTTTTGGCAGAAACCAAACTCACCACTCAGCATGGTGGTGTGGTGCGTTTGCCAGAAGTAACTCCAGGCAAATCTACAAGAGAAATTGAAATTATTACAGCTTCTGTAGTTTTAGATCAAGCTACAGTCACTGTCCAAAGCTCTCAAGGTAAAAATAACTACTTAGTTAGCACTGGTAACAACCAAGTATTCAACCTCAGAGCAACCCCAGGCACCAAAGTTCAAAACGGTCAGGTAGTTGCTGAGTTAATTGACGATCGCTATCGTACAACCACTGGTGGAATGCTTAGATATGCTGGTGTAGAAGTCCAGAAAAAAGGCAAAGCCAAGCAAGGTTACGAAGTGGTGCAAGGAGGAAGCTTACTATGGATTCCCGAAGAAACCCACGAAGTTAACAAAGACATTTCTTTATTGTTGGTCGAAGATGGTCAGTATGTTGAAGCTGGTACTGAGGTAGTTAAAGATATCTTCTGCCAAAATAATGGCGTCATCGAAGTTACCCAGAAAAATGACATTCTGCGGGAAGTGGTGATTAAGCCAGGAGAACTGCTAATGGTGGATGATCCAGAAGCAGTCATGAGCAAGGATAATACTTTTATCCAACCTGGTGAAGAATTATTGGGGCAAACCTTTAACGAACTACGCTACATTCAGTACGTGGAAACACCAGAAGGCCCAGCTTTATTGATTCGTTCAGTAGTTGAGTATGCCGTACCAAACTACCCTGATGTGCCATCTACCACATCCGTAAGTCAGCAAACAGCTCGTTCGATTGAGTTGCGTGCAGTACAACGTTTACCCTACAAAGATTCTGAACGTGTTAAATGTGTTGAAGGCGTAGAACTGCTGCGAACCCAACTAGTGTTGGAAATTGAGCAAGAAGACGAACAAGACCATACAGCCTCCCCTTTGGCAGCAGATATTGAATTAGTCGCTGATGCCAATGATTTAGAAATTCAGCGTTTGCAGCTGGTGATTTTGGAATCTTTAACAGTTCGTCGAGATATTACTGCTGATGCTACACAAGGTAGTACAAATACAACCCTTGAGGTCGAAGACGGACAAACCATTGCTCCTAGCGCAGTGGTAGCACGTACTCAAATTTTGTGTAAAGAAGGCGGTATCGTGCGGGGCGTCAAAAAAGGTACGGAAGCTGTTCGCCGTTGTTTAGTATTGCGTAAACAATACGATATGGTGAGGATGAGTACTGCTGTCCAGCCCAAATTAAAGACGGGTGACTTGATAGTAGAAGGTACAGAAATAGCTCCAGGAGTCTTTGCTGAAGAATCTGGGCAAGTTGTAGCAGTGAAAAAAGCAGAAAATACAGGGGAAACTGCGTCTGACGGATCAGCACTTACAACTCAAAACTATTCTGTTACCATTCGTCTTGGTCGTCCTTACCGCGTCAGTGCTGGTGCGATCTTACAAATAGAAGATGGGGATTTGGTACAACGCGGTGATAACTTAGTATTGCTGGTGTTTGAACGCGCTAAGACAGGAGACATCATCCAAGGTTTACCGAGAATTGAAGAACTCCTCGAAGCTCGTAAGCCAAAAGAAGCATGTATTTTGGCTAAGAGAGCAGGAGAAGTCAAGGTCATCTATGGTGATGGTGATGAAGCGATCGCTCTCAAAGTCATCGAACCCAACGGCGTAGTTACAGATTACTCAATCGGACCAGGACAAAACCTAGTAATCACCGATGGGCAAACAATCAGTGCTGGACAAACACTCACAGATGGCCCTGCTAATCCCCATGAAATCTTAGAAGTCTTCTTTAACCTTGGTTCTGAAGATGGAGTTTATGCCTGCGCCAGCCATGCTTTGCAGAAAGTACAGACTTTCCTTGTGAATGAAGTGCAACTAGTTTATCAATCTCAAGGTATTGATATTGCCGACAAACACATTGAAGTAATTGTCCGGCAAATGACTGCAAAAGTCCGGGTTGATGATGGTGGTGACACCACGATGCTACCTGGTGAACTGGTAGAACTGCGTCAAATCGAGCAGGTAAATGAAGCTATGTCAATTACTGGTGGTGCAAGGGCGCAATATACCCCCGTACTACTGGGTATTACCAAAGCATCTTTGAATACTGATAGCTTTATTTCTGCTGCCTCCTTCCAAGAAACTACACGAGTATTAACCGAAGCCGCGATCGAAGGTAAATCTGACTGGTTACGTGGTTTGAAAGAGAACGTAATTATCGGACGATTGATTCCTGCTGGTACAGGCTTTAATGCCTACGAAGAACCCGGTATAGTCGAAGAGTATACTGATTCCTTCAGCAATAGTGTCTTGGATGAAGTTGAAGATCCATTAGATATGGTGCTGGACGATCGCACAGCCCGTACCTACAATTTAGACTCTCCAGCTTTAGGAATGGGAGAAGCTACTTATGGTGGCAGACCAAAGTCAATCTTGGATGATGATGACTTGATTCCTGGTGAAATCAACGATCTCACAGAAGATGACGAAGACGACTACGACGAAGATGATTTTGAAGACGAAGATGACGAATAAACTCGCGTAGTCATAAATATAGACGGGGATGTAGCTGAATTCACTACATTCCCAATTTTTTTTACTAAAAATCCTTAAATGCTTGTCATCTGGTCATTCTGGGTTTTTAAAATGTGTAATTAATTTTGCGTGAGTACTTACCAGTTGCGAATGTTTTTGGAATACAAAGGATTCAAAGACAGTGTGGAAGTTATTGCTGTAGATCCTGCCTACACGAGCCAAACCTGTAATCGCTGTCTACATATTGGTTTGCGCTCTCTTAAGAAGTTCAAATGTGGTAATTGTGGGTTATCTTGCGATGCTGATTTGAATGGAGCAAAGATGATTGCATTATTGGGGCTGTCTGTAAACCAGCCTGGAGGCTCGAACGGTTTGCACTGTAATCTCAGTACAGACTCTTCAGGGCTACTGAAAGCCCACACTGTATTCGGTACTCCGAATCAGTGCGGGTAGTTTACATAACTGTCTTCTACTCAAACTTTGAGAAAAATCTATTTGTTAAATTAGTCACAGAAATCCCATGATAATTTGTAGGAAGATAAATTAAGTATATCTACTCTGGAAATTTGTGCTTCAGGTAATTTGCAAACACCTGCTGAAAATTGATCTTATCGTTATGAAAACATAAATTTTGATTTGACAGACAGTATTTATGAAAGCCTCTTTATATTTTGTTTTCACCACTAGAAATACGTTAAAATTAGGTACTCGATAAATTAGTTATCTCATTCACCACCCCTTATCAAGTGGTTGCAATAGCCTGAAATTTAATGTGTTCTCAAATGATATGTATTGATAGAGGTAATCATAGTGTGAACAGCTAAACTCTAAAGCTCTAAATATAGACATCCGGGTATTTGTGTCTATACAGTAATTTTAGCTACTAAATTAGAAAGATAGGCAAAAACTATACTCAGAGCCTACCTATGCAATCAAAAGCCGATTACAATGTGAAAACCAACCATATCTCTAAGTTTGGGATATGACGAATAATAAACTAAGTAATAATTGGCTTGTTTACCGTTGAGAGCAACTAGCCAAAATTTTCTGAGTAATGCTCAACTAGCCGAAAACTAACCAGAATAACCATAATTTAGTGGCCTTTGTAAAGAATTTTATGCTACAAACCTTGGAAGTATCAAAAAAATCCAGGTTAAGCTAGAAAAGAGAGTTAGTGTTAGCTACCCTTCCCCCGTGGGGCAAGAAGCAAAGCTCATTCTCAAGCGAGAATATTTTAAAGTTGGCATTGTCCTTACTCCATGCTGCGAATCATTACTCAGCAGGCAGACGTCAGATCAGAATTACAAAGGATCTGCGATCGCACCAATGACGAACAGGTGCTTCATAAAGAAGCAACAGTGCGGGAAGTGTTGCAAGCGGTGAAGCGCCAAGGTGATAAAGCTGTATTGCATTACACAGAAGAATTTGACCATCAAATTCTCAGACCAGAAGAACTACGGGTTAGAGGATCAGAAATAGATGCTGCTTATCAACAGGTCTCCAAAGAACTGGTGGAAGCAATTAGATTGGCTTGTCGCCAAATCGAAGCGTTTCACCGCCAACGAGTTCCCAAAAGCTGGGTAAACTTTGAAGATGACGAAGTCGTTCTCGGCAAACGATATACACCTGTGGATCGTGCGGGAATATACGTACCTGGTGGTCGTGCAGCGTACCCAAGTACGGTGTTAATGAATGCAATTCCAGCCCAAGTGGCAGGAGTAGTCCGTATAATTATGGTGACTCCACCAGGAGCAAGTAAAACAATTTACCCATCAGTTTTGGTAGCTGCCCACGAAGTTGGATTACAAGAAATTTATCGTGTTGGGGGAGCGCAAGCGATCGCTGCTTTAGCCTATGGCACAAAAACAATTCCTAAAGTTGATGTGATCACCGGATCAGGTAATATTTATGTAACCTTGGCAAAAAAACTAGTCTATGGAACAGTCGGGATTGATTGTTTGGCAGGACCAAGCGAAGTGCTGATTATTGCCGATGAATCCGCAAATCCCGTTCATGTTGCAGCAGATATGCTAGCACAAGCTGAACATGATCCAATGGCAGCAGCAATCTTGTTGACAACAGATCCGGCTTTAGCTAAGAACGTGCAAGTTGCTGTAGAAAGACAACTAATAGATCACCCCAGACGCACCCTTACAGAAAAAGCACTTGCCCACTACGGTTTAATTGTGATTGTAGAATCCCTAAAGGCAGCAGCTGAACTTTCTAACGAATTTGCCCCCGAACACCTAGAACTAGAAGTAGAAGATCCTTGGGCAGTGCTACCATGGATTCGTCATGCTGGTGCTATTTTCTTGGGCTACTCCACACCAGAAGCTGTAGGAGACTACATTGCTGGCACCAACCATACCTTACCTACCTCTGGTGCAGCTCGCTACGCTTCGCCACTAGGAGTCGAAACCTTCCTGAAACACTCAAATATTATCCAGTACTCACAAACTGCCTTGGAAAAAGTAGCAGGTGCAATTGATGCACTAGCAGCAGCCGAAGGCTTACCCTCTCATGCTGATTCAGTAAGACGGCGAGTTCAAAAAGAAGAATAAATTATATAGTGGATAGTGGATAGCCTAACAAACAACAAACAACAAACAACAAACAAGAATTATTAAATTTTCTCCAGAGTTTTGACAAAAACCAATTTGTGGCGTCAAATTTAAACTTTAAGCCTAAGTGAGTAGGCGGGAAAATTTATAACTATGTCATTTCGCTAAGCGGAGCCATGCCCGAAGGGCTTTACGGAGCGAAGCAAAGTGAAGCAATCACAAGGGTTTTGAATATTTTACATTTTGTTACATACTTTGGTTGATTTGTACTTACCTACTTACATTAAGCTTAGTGTAATCTTGAAAATCATCAATCTTTAATTGCAGGGGTTTGCGCTTTTGGAGATACAAGCCGTGCTAAAGACTATTTTGGTTGCTCTAGACTCTTCAGACATTGCAGAGCTAGTCATTGAGACTTTAAACGATTTAATACTACCAAAAGACAGCAAAGTTGTCCTTTGTCATGTTTTCCCTTCTGCTGATTCAGAAATGCAACTACCTGCTGATCGCCCTCACTCAGATTCCCAAGTTATTTCTTCTTTACAGGTCGAAAAACTATTACAATCTTACCAAACGCAGTTGCCTGTTGCTAGTGAAATAGAATTAGTCACCGGCGATCCAGCAGAAGAAATAATCCGCCTTGCCAATATTTACAAAGCTGATTTAATTGTGATTGGTAGTCGGGGATTGACTGGTATGAACCGAATTGTTCAAGGTTCCGTCAGTAGTCAAGTAGTAGAAGAAGCTCATTGTTCTGTGTTTGTGGTCAAGCCAAGGTAAAAATAAGCAGGGGAGAAAATAAGCAGATTAGCGCCCGATTTCGACGTCTTCGAGGATACCGAGTGCGTCGGGGACGAGGACAGCTGCCGAGTAGTAGGCGGTGACAAGGTAAGAGATAATCGCCTTTTCGCTAATATCCATGAATCGAACGGACAAGCTGGGTTGGTATTCGTCGGGGATACCAGTTTGATGTAGACCAATGACACCCTGATCTTCCACACCAGTACGCATTACAAGGATAGAACTGGTCTGGTTTTTGGTAATTGGGATCTTGTTACAGGGAAGAATGGGTACATTGCGCCAAGTCATTACCTTGCTACCATCCATGTCGATGCTTTGTGGGTAGATACCCCGGCGATTGCACTCCCGACCGAAGGCGGCGATCGCGCGGGGATGAGCGAGGAAAAACTTCGACTTCCTCCGGCGGGTGATCAATTCATCAAGGTCATCGGGGGTGGGGGGACCGCTACGGGTGTAGATGCGCTGTTTGAGATCAGCATTGTGTAGCAACCCGAATTCTCGGTTATTGAGCAACTCGTGTTCTTGCTGTTCTCGCAATGCTTCGATCGCCAGCCGCAATTGTTGTTCGGTCTGGTTCATCGGTTCATTGTACAGATCCGAAACGCGAGTATTGACCCGTAACACAGTCTGGGAAACGCTCAACTGATATTCGCGGGGAGAGAGTTCGTAATCAACGAAAGTCCCTGGCAACTCGGTTTCCCCAACATGACCCGAAGATAACGCGATCAAAGCTTCACCGTACTTGTTCTGTGGTTGTGCGGCACGAGTCCGGAATTGCTCAACCTGCGCCTGCAAAGCCTCCGACTGGTTGAGTAGTTCCCGAAACGCTTGTTGTGGTAGCGCCAATACCCTGCATTGGGTGACAGCCTTAAATGTGAACTTCCAACTGCTTTGTGACTCTACTAACACCTGATCGCCGAAATGGTCGCCGTCCGCCAGCATATCCAGCAGAGGCTCATCACCATATTCACCAACAGCCATCTTGTTGACTTTGCCATGAGCGATCAAGAACAGCCGCTCTGCTGGCTGACCTGACTGCACTATAATGTCACCGGGTGCGAACTCCTGTTGCACAAACCTACTTGCCAAAGCGCTCAATACCTCAGTGTCGTTAAACCCTCGTAGCAATGGCAATTGACAAAGTTCCTGGGGAATCACCTCCACCATCTCTCCAGTGTTGGTGAAAGTCAACCGCCCATCAACTACAGTATAAGTCAACCGACGATTCACCCGATAGGTGCCACCTTGCGTCTCTACCCACGGCAACATCTTCAACAACCACCGTGGTGTAATTTCCTGCATCTGCGGTGCAGATTTGGTTGTCTTCGCTAAATTTCTGGCAGCGACTGTACTCAAACTCAGTTGAGGTTGTCCACTCTCAACATCCAAACCCGAATCATTAGAATACGTCATTACCTAATCCTCTAGTTACTAACAAAAGTACCCGTTCCAATAGACTAAAAGGTTAAGGTTATAGTAAAAATGGCTAATAGCTGAACTTGAGAAAATTAGTTATAACCCTTATCGAATAAAGCTACAAGCCATTTTTAAGATATAGAGCTTTTATCAATCAGTAATCATGCTGAATTTTAAGCGTAGTACTCCACCACACCAACTATCCTGGGTTCGTAGTGAGCGCTACCCTGTGGGAACGCTGCGCGTACAGCGCTCATAGAGGACTAAAGTCCTCACTACAAACCCCTCAAAGTAGTTACTCATTGATCAAGTCGTTTACCTTGACCTCTCACAAATGCTTAGCGCCCGATTTCAACATCTTCCAGAATGCCGAGTGCGTCAGGTGTGAGGACTGCTGCGGAGTAGTAGGCTGTAACAAGGTAGGAGATGATTGCCTTTTCGCTGATGCCCATGAAGCGGACAGATAAGCTAGGTTGGTATTCGTCGGGGATACCAGTTTGATGTAAACCAACTACCCCTTGTTTTTCCACACCAGTGCGGAGCAAGAGGATGGAACTGGTGCGGGTATTTGTGACGGGAATCTTGTTGCAGGGGAATATGGGTACGCCGCGCCAAGCTGTCACCTGAGCGCCGTTTACATCTACGCTGGTTGGATAAATACCCTGACGGTTACACTCCCGACCGAAGGCGGCGATCGCGCGGGGGTGAGCTAGGAAGAATCCTGGCTCCTTCCACATGTTGCTAGCAATTCGTCCATATCGTCGGGGGTGGGTGCGCCACTACGGCTTTGGATACGCTGCTTGAGATCGGCGTTGTGCAGCAATCCGAATTCGCGGTTGTTGACCAACTCGTGTTCTTGACGTTCCCGTAATGCTTCAATGGTCAGCCGCAATTGCTCTTCGGTTTGGTTGTACGGTTCGTTGTACAAATCGGCTACCCGACTACTTACTCGCAACACGGTTTGGGCGATACTCAGCTCATATTCGCGGGGTGAGGGTTCGTAATCAACAAAGGTTCCAGCTAGTGTACTTTCTTCGGCATGATCCGTAGTTACCTCAATGGCGGCTTCACCGTCGCTGGTTTGTGGCTGTCCCAAGCGATCGCGGAAAGCATCAACATGCGATCGCAACACCTCCGATTGACCGAGCAGCCGCTCAAATACCAGTTGGGGCAGGGACAATACTATGGTTCTAGTAACAGCCTTGAGGGTGTACTGCCAGGTGTCCTCGGACTGGACAACAGTTTCATCACCAAGATGATCGCCGTCGGCTAGCACATCTAACACGACTTCCTCGCCATACTTGGTAAGACCAATCTTGTTCACCTTACCATGAGCAATCAGGATGATCCGATCAGCAGTCTGGCCAAGTTCGGCGATGACATCATCTGGAGCATACTCCTGCTGCACAAACTGGTTTGCCAACGATGTTAAAAGATCAGTGTCGTCAAACCCTCGCAGTAATGGCAACTCAGTCAGTTCCTGGGGAATCACCTGCACCGCCGCTCCAGTGTTGGTGAAGCTCACTCGCCCATCACCGAGGGTATAGGTGAATCGACGGTTAACGCGATACACACCACCTTTCGTTTGTACCCAAGGTAACAGTCTCAACAACCACCGGGAGGTAATTTCCTGCATCTGCGGTGCAGATTTGGTTGTTGTTGCCAAATTTTTGGCAGCAGCTGTACCCAAACTTAACTGGGGCTGTTGAGCTTCTACATCGATATTGCGATCGCTAGAAAATGTCATGATTTAATACTCCTAATTTTGGTTAGTAAAAAAACGGTTTTAACTTGAGCGAATGCTGACAAAGAAATCTAAGTCAGCAAAATCTGTTCTCCGACAAAAGGGCTTGATTAAGACGATCAAATCATTAGGACTTACGGATTGACAGAAAGGTAAAAAGTGAAGTGAAAACTGAATGCTCTCTTTACCGTCTTAGATTTTAGGTTGCATTCCCAATCTGTGCAGCCGAAGTACCTAGCCCATTGAGGACGCCAAACTGTTTCGATGAAGTGATTGACTCAGCATTCTCAGTCGGTGTTGAATGAATATTTTCCTCAGCATTATTATGTATCGATGGCGTGCCAATCTGTGCAGCCGAAGTACCTAGCCCATTGAGGATGCCAACCAAATGTTTTGACGAAATAGCTTTCTCGGTCGGTATGGACTGAATGTAACCTTCACCAGTCTTAGATGATGGCGTGCCAATCTTTGCAGCCGAAGCACCTAGCCCATTGAGGACACCAACAAACTGTTTTTGTGCTTCTGCGGGGGCTGAGGATTCTAACGCTGTAGGGACATTGAACAGGTTGCCTGGACTTGGATCGCGTCGAAAATGAGATTCTTTACAGTAGCTTGCTCCCAAGAGCCATCTGAGAAAGCCGCACATCATGAACTGTACTTGTTCAACATATCCGAATAGCTTCTCCCGATCACTTGTGTCTAGGTTGAAGTCCTCACAGAGGCCTGGTAGTTCGGTAGCGACGATGTGTTCAAACTCACGCACCCGCGCCGTGATCAGGTTGTTGACAACCTCAACAGCTGGCGCTAAACCGCAGTCAAGAAAATGCTGAGTAACCAAAACGCCATTGGAGACTATGCCTTCGGATTCCATTTCTTTCTGATAGGAAAGGATGTCGTTGGTAAGATAAACAACATCGCCAGCCGCTTTGTACAGGCTACGCATAGCTTCAGTTTCATAAAGTTCAGGGGGTGTTTTGTCGCTGTCGTTCAAAAGCGCCAAGAAATCAAAACCAAACGTTTTGATGCGTATTTCTATGTAATCAATTGGGTCTGGGATGCGATTCTGTATCTGATTATTGAGTTCCCACGCCCAACTTTCCAATGTTTCTACTAGGGTGCAGCGCATCTGCTGCCTTGTCTCGACGGACATAGAAGCGGCCATGCGCTGCCATAGATCAATCAAGCCACGTTCCGACGGGCTGGTTGGCATCCCGACAGAGCCAGAGTCGCTAGAGACGAATGCGAACAGTCGAGCAAGGAACACTCTTCCCCCTACTATGTCGCGGGTAGATAAGTAGCGTATTGTAAAGTAATCATCGATATAAAAACCCCAAACAGTGCCTTTTGTCGCTAGATCATACAAAGGAGTGGGAGCATTTGGATACATTAATGCACACATCAACGCCGCATCGATCGCATCAAACTTACGTTCATCCCAAAAACTGATACCAGGAATCCCGATCATTCCCATTTCGTATGCCCATTCCTTAGAAGTCCGTCGCCCTTCATCCAGGTGAGGATTCAGCCCTGTAGAAAACGGCATATAAAACTCTGGTAGGGTAATTTCTCCCACAGGCTGGAAAGGAACGTGATTATAGGTTCTCACCCTTAATCCCATCGCGGCTGGCGATAAGCCAGCACGCGCCAGCGCAGTATTTAAACGCTTGGTGACAAATTGTGCCTCATCTTGCTCCGATTCGGCAGGTAGGTATCGACCACCAGGTCGGGTTTCCCACTCCAGATCCCCAGCCATCCAGTCTTGGAGCGCCTTTACATAGAGCAACACTCGCTGACGCGCCTCACCATCTAGCCCATGCTCATCCAACAGTGGAGGGAGTTCCATCGTCATAGTATGCTCGAACTGGTACAGTCGTGATGTCACGAGGTCATTGACGAAGTTCACAGCTTCCTGTATACCGGTGTTTAGGAAGTGTTCTGCCACGATTACACAGTTATTGACCCTGCCTTCATCGATGTCCTTCTGGTAGGAAATGATGTCGTTACGTAGACCTACGGTGTCACAGAAGATGTCGTTTAGCACCCGGATAGGCCGCTTGTCGTAGATATTTGGAGGAATCTCCGCCGCTAGGGAGTGTTCGACCAAATCCGCAGACCAAATAATCCCGCTGATTATACGGCGGATCTTGATGTACTCGACTGGATCAAGAATTCGCTCCTGGTTCTTGTCTTTGTTAAAAAGCTCTCGCAAGCTGGCCTCAGACATGATTTGTATGTGTTCTACAAATCGTTGTCGCCACTGCTCAGACATAGTAGGTGCCGTACGGGGCCACAAATCAGCCAAAGCATACTCTGCTGGATTCTCAGCATCCGGCGTAGGTGTACTCAGATCCTTGGGCATAAAAGATAGCAGTCGAGAGAGATACACCTTAGCCTGTCCTTTATCCTCGTTTCCAACCTCAAATGCTTGGGCAAAGTAGTCATCTACAAACCATCCCCAAATATACCAATCAGTGATCAAGTCCAACTCAGGAGCAGGTGCATCTGGGTGAGTGGCCGCAGCAAAGGCAGCGAAATCCATAGCATCAAAAGTTTTCTCATCCCATACTGCGTCCTCACCCGATCCAAGTATCCCTACCGTATATGCCCACTCCTTGCTGTGTATGCGCGCACCCTCTAGGTTAGGGTTCATTCGCGCTGCCCAAGGCATGTAAAAATCTGGAAGTTCAAAGGGTAGCATGATCTGCGTGTAAGCTCCTTTGGGGTCTTGTTATTTTTATCATTCGCAAATATATTTGCGCCGAGGTAACTCGACTAATTAGCAAGATAATTTATACATTTAATTAACACAAAAAAATGATTGATAATATCAAAAGCTTTTGTTTGTCGTGTACAAATTTATTTTTTATTTTGATTTTTAAGAGTGCTATTTGTTAATCAATTGAACATTAACTAAAACTTGAGGCAATTGTCAAGATATTTAAAAGTAAACTTTTTATTGAATTAAAGTACAAATCTAAAACATCCCACAAATCATTGCTAATCCTCTCAGAAAGTTAAGACATTTAAGACATTTAAGACATTTAATTATATTTTTTATAGCATAAAGAATATTGTTTTGTATCAAGCTATTTGATGCTTTTTCAATGCTATTTAACTCAAGTTAGTAGTTAAGATAAGAGGTACAAAGAAATAAAGTAAAATCCCTTGTAAAGACAAACTCCAAGGCTAAAAGGATTAAGAAATTATTGCTTGGTTGAGTTGCTGCTCAAGAAAAATACCTGGCGACTAGAAGTCGCCAGGTATTTTTCAAAAATTGAGATGCTCCCACAATTAGGTCTGAAAGGATGTTTGAAAAGTCCTGGAAGGTATAATTATATCCTTCCGATTTTGGTCAAACGCAAGGATAAATTACGGTTTCAGCCATGTACTGAGATGCTTCAGTGTTCGCACTACAAGAGCAAAAGACTCTTTTCAAACATCCTCTGAGATTCTTCTTCTCCTGCTTCCCCTGCTCACTCAGCGATTGATTCTTTTTTTATTTGGAAGTCCTAAGTCCTAAGTAGACCCAATACGGTTCGGTTAAAGATTTTTCGGCATTATTTTGTCATGTAGAGACTAGCACCTGCTAGTCTCTACAGAGTTTAAATGTCAATCCATTTGTATTATCCGAACCGTATTGTAAGTGGATTCACCGAACAAACAATCTCTGTGGCTTTTAGTCCAAAGTAATGTCAAGATTGACTTATCTGCTCATCAAAGTAAAACCTTGCCAGGATTAATTTCTCAAATTGTGATACTGGATGAGTCGATTTTAATTTTACTTGTATGGGCTACACTTGCCTGTGGTTAGGTGATTATGCCAAAATCTAAAAAGACCAGCAATCAACAAGTTAATCTTAACGATACACAATATTACTTAAACCGTGAGTTAAGTTGGATAGAGTTCAACAGTAGAGTGTTGCATGAAGCTCTAGACTCACGGACACGCCTTTTAGAACGTCTCAAGTTTTTGGCTATCTTCAGTTCTAACTTGGATGAGTTTTTTATGGTGCGTGTTGCAGTTTTAAAGCAACAAGTAGAAGCAAAAGTTAGTCAATTAAGTTTTGATGGTCGCACACCACAACAACAGTTGGATGATATTAGTTTTGTCCTGCGTCCTCTAGTAGCTCAACAACATCAACATTTTGAGCAAGTACTACAACCTATATTGGCAAATCATGGTATCCATATTTTGGACTATATAGATTTGACAGAAAAACAGCGCAAATATTTAGACAATTATTTTGAAGAACAAGTCTTTCCGGTGATCACTCCCTTAGCTGTTGACCCTAGCCATCCTTTTCCCTATATTTCTAATCTCAGTTTAAATTTAGCAGTTGTAGTTAAAAATCCAGAGACTGAAGAAGAATTTTTTGCCAGAGTTAAAGTCCCGAAAGTTTTGCCACGATTTTTGCCTTTACCGTCAGAGTTAGGAATTCAACGTCATGGCAAACCAGCTCTGTGGACTGGTGTACCCTTAGAACAAGCGATCGCTCATAATTTAGAATCCCTATTTCCAGGGATGAACATTCAAGAATATCATCCCTTTCGCATCACTCGTGATGCTGATTTGGGACTAGAAGAAGATGAAGCCGATGATTTGCTACTTTTTATAGAGCAAGAATTGCGAAAAAGGCGAGTTGGTGGTAATCCTGTTCGATTAGAAGTTCAATCCCAAACTCCTGAATCCATACGCAATCGATTGTTGCAAGATTTGGAATTAACTGAAAGCGATATCTATGATGTAGATGGTCTGTTGGGACTAAGCGACTTAATGTATTTTATGTCTTTGAGCGCCTCAGCAGAACTAAAAGATCCTCCTTGGCAGTCTGTTGTACCTCCTCGTCTGCAACGCATTCGGGAAATAAATCTCGCTTCAGAAGCCCTAGAAATAGAAGAAGGCAAAGATTTTTTTGCTGTGATTCGAGAACGGGATTTACTTGTACACCATCCCTATCAATCTTTTTCGGCGTCTGTGGTGCGCTTTATTACCAGTGCTGCCCATGATCCAAATGTTTTAGCAATTAAGATGACTCTTTATCGTACCTCTGGTGATTCACCAATTGTTAATGCCTTAATTGCTGCTGCTGAAAATGGTAAGCAAGTATCTGTATTGGTAGAACTAAAAGCCCGGTTTGATGAAGAGAACAATATCTACTGGGCAAAACGTTTAGAAAGCGTGGGAGTTCATGTAGTTTACGGTTTAGTCGGTTTGAAAACCCACTCTAAAATTGTCATGGTTGTGCGGCGTGAGCAAGACCGTATCCGTCGCTATGTTCATATTGGCACTGGTAATTATAACCCCAAAACAGCACGCTTGTATACAGACTTGGGATTGTTTACTTGTCAAGAAGAACTGGGAGCAGATGTGACAGATGTATTTAATTTCTTGACAGGATACTCACGGCAAAAGTCTTATCGCCAATTGTTAGTTGCACCTGTAAATTTACGCGATCGCTTTATTGAACTGATCCAAAGAGAAATTGAAAATGCTCAAAAAGGATTTTCTGGGCGTATCGTTGCCAAAATGAACTCTCTTGTCGATCCACAAATCATCTCTGAACTTTACAAAGCTTCTTGCGTCGGTGTGCAAATCGACTTAATTGTGCGAGGTATTTGCTGTTTACGTCCTGGACTCAAAGACATCAGCGAAAATATTCGCGTTATTAGCATTGTGGGTCGGTTTTTAGAACACTCCCGGATTTTTTACTTTTACAATAATGGTCAAGAAGAAATTTATATTGGTAGTGCTGACTGGATGCCCAGGAACTTGGATCGACGAGTAGAAGTAATAACACCCATATTAGATCCAGATATTGCTAAAGATTTACAGGAAATTTTAGGCATTATGTTGGCAGATAATCGCCAAGCCTGGGAGTTACAACCAGATGGCAGTTACATTCAAAGGCGTCCTGGTGAAAATTGTCCAGAAGCTAGTTCGCAAAAAACTCTCATGTCTATGGCTTTAAATCCACCAGCGATCGCCTCAAACCTGATGAATTCAAGAAAGAATTATGTTTATCCTGACAAGTAACGAGACAATTTTATTAGGAAAAATTAATCTTACTAAATATTGATATCTAAAAATATTGGAAAAATCGAATTTATTCAACCATAGGATAGAGTTAATTTCTCTAGTTATTCTCATAAACTATAAAGGTTGTTGTGCATTAACTTTATAGTTTGCTTAGATGTTAATGTTGTCTTGTGAGTCTTCTACCTTGCGCGTTCTAGTGGTTGATGACCATGAACTGACTCGCTTGACTTTACAATTAATATTTTCTGCCCAAGAGAATATTCAAGTTGTAGGTTTAGCTAGTAACGGTCAAGAAGCCATAGAAATGGTTAAGCGCCACAAGCCTGATGTGATTATTCTAGACTTGCAAATGCCAGTTATGGATGGCTGGAGTGCGTCTAGTGAAATTAAAGCTATTGCTCCCAATACTCAGATTATTGCCTACTCATCAGTGGATGAGTTTAAACTTGTTGAAGGAAACGCAAGAGCTTATCTAGACGCTGTTTGTAAAAAGGATGTACCTACCAGTGAACTAGTTTCCTTAGTCAGGCAACTAGGGCAAAGGAATATTAATGGTACTATTACAGGATAAAAGATACAGCCAAAACTGCTGAAATTACTAAAATTGCTCGTCTGGGAGTTCAGAAACTAGGAAGCAATGACAAAGAAGTCGGTAGAACCCTAATCATTGGTTGCCACCGACATAGTTATTTTTTGTTAAGGGATCGGGGAATCGGGGGAATCGCAGGGGTAAATTTGAAAACTGAGCGACGAAACAACCCTAAAAGTAAGCTGTGTGGCTTCTAGATTTGCTTTAGAGACTTATTCAGCAAGCCCTAAATAGGCTCAGTTAAGAATTTTTCGTCATAATTTGGGCGTGTAGAGACGCGCCAATAGCGCTGTCGCGCATGGCTTCGCTAAGGTGCGTCTCTACATGGTTTAAATGTCAATCGATTTGTATTATCCGAACCGTATTGGGATCTAGCTTAATCAAAATTCTGTATCTGGAAAGGTGCGTCTATATTCATCAATTAACTCATCCATTTCTTCCAAAGCTTGATTCACGTCTATTTTTAAAGTTCCTAAGTTTGGTTGCTCCAGTAAACTCATTAGATACTCGCGTTTGCTTTGAATTTGGGTAATTCGTTCTTTGATGGTTTGTGCATCCATAATTTTTTGCTTCTGTTTAGGAATATGTTCAAATTCAAAGTTAACTCAAAAAAACAGATACTTTTAACTATCCTCTTCCTTAATCTGTTGGCGATCGCAGATGATAATAAAACTAGTGCTAAGAAAAAATACTAAAAATTAAATCATGTTACGCCAAGTTTCTCTGGGAACACTGGGTTTAACCATCGGTGGTATCTTAACCATCATAGGCTTCGTCGCCTACGCTAACGATAACGCTACTCTCAATCTCGTGGGATTCTTTTACGGTATTCCGCTAGTACTCGGAGGATTGGCTCTGAAAGCTAATGAACTCAAACCCATACCCTTCAGTCAAGCGACTACACCAACTATTTTGGCATTACGCCAGCAGCAAGCAACTCTGACTCAAAATAAAATTCGCCAAGATATAACTCGTTACTGCTATGGTCAAGATGTTCATTTTGATCGTGCTTTATCCTACTTAAGTTTGAACTCTTCAGATAAAGAACTACCAGTGATTACAGGTTTAAGAGAAGAAGAAATTAACGGAAATTATGCCTTGATTTTAGAATTCGATTCCTCAGCCATACCAATTGATGTGTGGCAGCAAAAACAAGAGAAAATGGTTAATTATTTTGGTCCTGGAGTCGATGTAAAAATCACACAGCCAGGAGAAGACACTATTGAACTAACGCTGATTGCGCATAAAGAATAGTCAATAGTCAATAGTCAATAGTCAATAGTCAATAGTATTAATTGTTGACTGTTGATTGTTGACTCATATCAATTCCAGATAATCACTTTATTACCAATTGAAGTGCGGAATTTGGGTTGGAAGAAGTTATCCTGGCGAACGCTCACAAGAGCATAAGTAAGTCGGTGAGAATAAATAAAACTATGTTAAGTAACGTAAAATTAATGAAATCAGTTCGTAGTGAGGACTTTAGTCCTCAAGTAAGGACTAAAGTCCTCACTACAAACCTTTGATTATTGGCGCTGTCTTACTTATTACCAATTACCTATTACCGACACGAGCGGATAGTATATATAAGTGTTCAAGAGGACATGATATAGAATTCATTTTTCCAAGCGCACTGCATACCATTGTAAATATTGTCCAAGACCAACATCTAATTCACAACTGGTGTCAAGTAAATATTTAGCTCTTTTTTCGATAGAATCCAAAGAACGCACATCAGGTGGTAAATCTTGAGAATTGAGTTGTTGGAGAACGTTTGTTAATTTTTCTAATAATTCTGATGCAGTCAGAAATTGTTCCTCTTGATTTGTTTCTAAAACAACAAAGTGATCTTGCTGATACATTAAATTATCTGGCATAAAATTTATCGTATAAAGCTTAAATATAACTATAGCAATGTATAGCCATCCTATCTGATTTGTAAAAATTTAGAGAGCCAGATCCTCGACAACTTCTGCGAAGTAGGGGATATTGTTGTTTCAAGTTTTCAAAAAAATAGTAATTACCTGTTTGTAGTAGGGAAATATAAATAGAACATTTCCTTACCTTGCAAGTCCTAGCACGCACTTGCAAGGCACAAACAGCCTTTGCTTTCGATACAGGTGTATATATGCAAACCATTTGTCTACTACCACTAGTAGTCCAGCACACCAACTTTGAGGGTTTTGTAGTAAGGACTTTAGTCCTCTATGAGCGCTTTAGGTGCGCTCACTACGAACTTAGCAGAGTTCGTGTGGTGGACTACTAGTGGTCTATCGCAAAAATCTTGATAGGTTCGTAGTAACCCCTGAATGTTTTGAAAAAAATTGAGATACTTCCAACCAATTCCACGCAAACTTATGAGCTTGCTCACGTCATCTGTATTCAGGCATTATTGAACAATGGTTCTGTTTTTTTACTAAAAACCGTCAACATTATCACCATTAGCGTCATTAAAGCCCTAAATAATGACTATTCAAAGCTATTGCTTCTATTTTATATAAAATTCAACTCATGTTAGGGATAGGCATTTCCAATAAACCTCCTTTGATTCTCGTGGCTGATGACGATATGACCATGCGGCTTCTGTTGCGTGAGGCTATGGAACAAGAAGGCTACCGAGTAGTCGAAGTTAGTAATGGTAAAGAGTGTTTGGATGCTTATACAGCCGTCAAGCCTGATTTAATTTTGCTAGATGCTGTGATGCCAATCATAGATGGCTTTACCTGCTGTCAGGAATTGATGCAAATAGCCAAAAAAAATTTAGTGTTAGCACTTGCATCCCTTGATAGTGGATCTGGTTTTGGGAATAGCTTGATTTCTACATTATGGGATCGCACTCCCATATTAATGATTACGGGATTAGATGATCCTGATTCAGTAGATCGTGCTTTTGAGGCTGGAGCCAGTGATTTTGTCACTAAGCCCATTCATTGGGCAGTATTGCGCCGACGAGTCAGAAAGCTGTTACAACAAGGACAAGTATATAAACAGTTGGAAGCAGCCAATCAAGCTTTGCAGCAACTTGCTCACGAAGATGGCTTAACTGGGCTAGCTAATCGTCGCCGCTTTGATCAATATCTCAATTCTCAGTGGTTGGAGTTAGCACAGCAGCGATCGCCTATATCATTGATACTATGCGATATCGATTTTTTTAAACTTTACAACGATAAATATGGTCATCCTGCTGGCGATGTATGCTTGCAAAAGGTGGCAAATGTTTTAAAGGACACAGCCCAAAAATATCAGGATTTAGTTGCACGTTATGGTGGTGAAGAATTTGTTGTGATTTTGCCTGACACTCATGCTGCTGGTGCAGTTCATGTTGCAGAAGAAATGCAGGCTGGAGTCAGGGAGTTAGAAATATTGCACTCTGGATCTGCTGTTAGTCAGTTTATAACCCTCAGTTTAGGAATCGCTACTATTATTCCTAATTTTGAAACTACTCCGTTAGTTTTGATTGAGGCAGCTGATAATGCACTTTATCAAGCAAAAGCAGAGGGACGGAACCGCATTATTATTAAGCAAAGGGATCGGGGATTGGGGATTAGGGATTGGGGACAAAGTAGACAAGGGGGAGAATAGCTAATGACAATTACCAATTACCAATTACCGACTTCAACTAATAATACAAGTGTTCAAGCGAACACTTGTATTATTTATTTGTTCTGTTTGTTTCAGGTAAGTTAGCTTTTCGTATCATTTGAGTGAGTCGGTCAATTAATCGCACTTCTTGCTTACTATCTTCTAGCATCTTTGCTACAGTAATAGCCCTTTCATAAAAATTACGGGCGGTTGGGAAATTACCTATTTGCTCATATAACTGAGCATAAGACTCAAAAGATTTCAATTCTTCTCGGAGATTTTGTAATTTTTGAGCTAGTATTAATCGCTGCTGTAACAAATCAAAAGCACGTTCATAGCGTCCCACAGAACTGTGAGCAGTCACTAAACCATCAATTGCTCGTAATTCGTTCACGCGATCGCCACTATATTTTGCAATCCGCAGTGCTGATCCATAAGTCCCGATTGTACCTTGATAATCTCCTGCTGCTAGGTAGGTCTCACCTAGATTATTCAGAGTATTAGTCTCACCAATGGGATCACGAGTCTGACGCCGGAAAGTTAAGGCGTTCTCATAAAGTTTGATGGCTTTGTTGTAATTTCCTAACCTCGCATTTGCTAGCCCTAAATTACTTAAAGACAGTCCTTGACCTTCAAGATTTTTTACATGGTGGGCAATTTCCAGAGCTTCTGTTAAAGTTTGCAAACTAGCAGTGGGTTCCCCTTGTTGCAACAATAATGTACCTATATTATTCAGGGCAAATATTTGACTTTGAAAGTCATGGGTATCACGAGCGATCGCTAGGCGTCGGCGTATGGCGTTTTCTGCTTCTTTGTAACGACCCAACTGGACATAACCTCTACCGAGGTAATCGTAAATTAAACCCTGGGCATTGAGATCACCAATCGAATGATAAATTGAGAGTGCTTGTAACCAAGACTCGATAGCTTTGTCATATCTCCCAGAAGCCTCTTGCTGCTGACCAATTCGCAGTAAAGTATCTGCTTGGTCTGTTGATTGTTGGACTACAGATTTATCTGTCTGACGATGGAGTTGTTGAGTAATATCCGCAGCATTCGCCACTATGGGATGAAATATAAAACTAGCAACTAAAAAGGGCAAGGAGGAAGGAAAAAGGGGGAAGGAAAAAAAAGGTATAAAATACCATTGCTTCATAAAATTT
The DNA here is from genome assembly GCA_051172755.1 of Nostochopsis sp. Classification (GTDB taxonomy): domain Bacteria; phylum Cyanobacteriota; class Cyanobacteriia; order Cyanobacteriales; family Nostocaceae; genus Pelatocladus. The sequence continues at coordinate 314,334 of JBMNDX010000006.1, forward strand.
GACCGTTAAATTGCGGCTTTAACAATAATATTAAGTATTTTTTTGTTTTTTGTTACTATCATATACGCATCTTTAGTTGTTTCTACGCAATAGCAGGTGGCAGTAATTTTTCGCCCAAGTATATAGCACGAATATCTGTTGGTAATTTATCCTCTAGCATACGATAACCTTCTTGGAGAAAATTGGCTACTTCGCTGGGAGCGATCGCTTCTCCTTCTGCTTGTAGATAGGCAGCAATTCTTGTTTCGCTCCAGTGGAAGGTTTGAGCCATCAATACCATCAAACGCAATATTGGTGTCATTTGATCTAGCGCTTGTTCTAAATAACACCATAATGGTACAGAAATAGCTTTGAGAGAATAATGAATTGCTTCAGTCGAAGGAAGTTCAAACTCGTTGATGCAGTAAGCAGTCTGATTAATCAGCCAATTTTGTAAGCTCAGACTTTCTCTACCAGGTTGGGTGTGACTGAGATTAAATTCACTCAATTCATAGTAGATATGTCGCCAAGTTAGAGCAAATAAATAATCTGCTTGCACAGGCGATCGCGCCGAATGACGAATCACTGTATAAACTATGGGGCTATAACGGCAAAAAATAGCTGTAAAGTATCTTCCCGACTCTGGATGTTGCTGGAACAACCTGACGAGTTCTGGATCAGTGTGATGGAACAGTGACTTCACTAGGGGATGATTAGCTTCAGGAAAATGAGGTATTTGCACAGTCTGAATCAGCTTATGTTGTTAGAATTAATTTAGCAATAGCAATCTTTAGTAATTAATCGCATAGTCTGTTGGTGTAAGCCTGTTTTTGAGCTAACACCAGGACAGATTAGCACTTGGTACAATAGAAAAAAGACTTTATTGTAAGTCATAATTTACAAGACAAAAGCGGCTCCTTTATATATAATTCCCGATTCTGTTCATGTTTATAGCAAGTGTGACACCATTCTTGGTTAATACGTATACTTTTGGCTCTTTTTTACCTTCCATACCACTAGATAGCCTTTTGTCTACCCAAGGCATCATGGTAATGCTACTAGCAGCCTATGCCGGCGCCATGTGGATGTTTCTTAGCAGTGCGCCAAAGGTATATACTGTTATGGCGTCGGATCTGGAAATTGCACGACAGTTGTATGAAGGACTCCTAGATTTACCAGCAGCAGAAGTACCGCTACACTACTACTACAATTATGAACAAACTATAGGCGTAACAGGAGTTGATCCACTTTACTTAGGAAGCAGTCCTTCCTTTGCTAACAAAATGTCAAATGGAAGTGAAGGACTGTGGTATCAACTTAAGAAAAACACTCAGTTGCATGTCATTACGGGAGCTAGTTTAGGCACCAAAAATCAACAACGCCACGTTTGCTTTGACCACGAATGTATGGAAATGATTTTAATGCGGGTAGAAGTGCGGGGGTTGAAATTCAAAATTCGCAGCAGAAAACCCTTAAACTTTTTGGTCAAAGACTACGAAGGGCGAATTATTGAGATGGCTGAAGTAGCGAATTGATCTCTTGCAAGAAGTCCATTGTCAAGAGTCAATAGTCAAGATCATGGAGGAAAATTGCTCTTTCCAATGCCCTATTTGCTCACAGCTAATCTGACACACCACCAACAACAGGCTTCACTTCCGAAAATGGATTAGTCCCACCAGTCCAGTTAAAGTCGCTAATCCGGAAGCTAATGCCACCTAACTCGAGTTCTGGATTGTAACGTAGGGTAATACCATAAGTACGACGACTGTATTGTAAAAAATAGTCCGTACTAGTATTTTCTCCCGTATCTAAATTAACCGATGCTTGAATACCAAAAGTTAATGGGCCATAGATTTGCTGTGTAATCCCCGCACTCAAGGTTCTGGTATCAACAGCACGGTCAAATAAGAAGGGAGACTCACCACTATCAAGACCTTGAGAGTAACTAATATTAAAATTAGTGTAGTCGAAAAAAGACCTGGAAAAATGACCAATCTGTCCTTCTAAACCAACTGTGCCAATCAATGTGCTTTGATCGTCTCCATTTGTGTAATAACTAGTAGTGCCAGTCAAGCCCCCAAATGCTCGTAGGTAGGGAACAACTGGATTGGGCGTGTATCGTAAACCTTCAGTAGCAGTGGGTGGTAAGGGTTTACCTTGCCATAATAATAATCCTCCATTCAAGGCGGCACTAGCTTGGAGACGACCAAGGGAGACACGGTTATTATCTCGGATAGTTTCTAGCAAATCTTCGCGATCAGTGTTGGCCGTGATATACTGAGCGCCTGCTTGGTAACTGAGATTTAATCCGGTTTTACCGAGGGGGATGACGGGGGAAGTAATGACACCGCCAAAGGTACTTTGAACAGTTTGATAACCAAGGCTACCGTTGTAGAGGCGATCGCGATAACTATATTCTAATGTCACATTATGGGGGTTACGAATATCACCTACTTGTTGCCGCAACCGCAAACTAGCCTTGAGGTTATCTTCAACATCGTTCAAGTCAAAACTAGTTAATGTCCCAGATCCCTCAACTGTTGTCCGTGGACTCAAAGTGCCATCAAGTGATGTTTTTAAACCAAACAGCGAGGGAACGTTACTCAAACCGTCCTCCACAGTCTTTTGAGCAAGAAATTGAGGTGTCAGACTCAAGCGAAAATTCTCGGAATTTATGGGTTCAAATTTACGCTCTATAAATAGACCACCACGCTGATCCCCATCAAAGCCAAAAGCAACTAATCCAGGCGTAGCATCTTGTTCTCTGCGGTCAATCACCTGCTCATTTTTGGGAATAGGTAGACTGACACGTCGGTCAAAAACTACACGTTGGTTACGAGTACGAACACGATCTTGCAAAGGTGACTCTCGTGTCAATGTCACTTTGTCAGCACGTAATTGCAATTCTGGTGGTGAAAATGGGTCATTGGTGAGTGTAACATCTGATGCTTGCCAGCCACGGGGATAAAAATCAATCCGTGCAGCTTCAAAGCGGACTCGCCGCACTTGTCCTCCCTGTTCGGGTTTGGGTATATTGCTCGCATTCGTTCCACCACCAAAGCCAAAGTTAATTCCCCCTGGACTACTTACCCCAGTCAAGGGTTGATTATTTCTGATGCGATCGCTCGGTGGACGTGCTGGTACTCCCCCTGCTGTAGCATCGGTAGGCAAAAAAGCAAAATCCTGGTCAGCTGTGGGTAGAAAAATCTCACCACGACCGGCGATCATTTCTCCATTATCCTGAACAAAATTATAGGTAAATCGCTGCCCACGTATTACTTGATCGCCTCTAGTTAAGGCAACATTTCCTTCGCCTACAGCAATTAAATTGTCTAAACTAACTTGGATGCGATCGGCGTCCACCACCGCCCCATCAAAGCGGACAACAACATTACCGACTGCTGTGACTACCCGTCTTTGTTCGTCATATTCCTGGTTATCTGCGATGACTTCTATGATTCTCCTTGTTTGTGGTGTGTTTGGTGCTGGTGCTGGTTGTGGAGTTTGGCTAGTGAGGTTGCGAGTCTTAAATTCTATGGTTGCTGTTTGGTTGTTGGTGAGTCCAGTTCCTGTCTTGGCGGTTCCCGTCACGTTGGGAGACTGGTGTATACGCGTAAGCGGCTTCTCGTAGAGTACCCGAAAGGTAGTTATTGGTTGGTTGTTGGTTGGTTGTTGGTTAGCAAGATTGAATTTGATTTTGATGGGTTGTGTTTCTGAGTCAGAAGTCTGAGGATATTGGGTAGCGTTATGATTTTGTTTGGACTGAACTAGTTGTTGAGCGAATAACTGCGATTTTTTTTGAGATTGGTTCTTAGGATCGTGGATTTTCTGGACAATTTGCTGTTTGCTTTGTTCTTGTTGACTAATGATGTTGTTGATGTCTTGATAAACTTGTCGCTGTTGTTGTGAGTAGCCAATAAATAAGGGTTCCCCTAGTAGAATTGCACTCGTTTGAGCAATATTTAGAGGTGAAAATTCTGCTTTAAAAGTTTCTGGTGTAGAGATTGTGGGTGAAGTTTGGGCTAAAAATGACTCATCAGGTACAGACTGATATCGCAGGTTAAGTGGTTTTTGTGGAAAATTTTTTGTATTCGCCTGTTCTTTTGTGGAATGCAATTGGCGATCGCTTGCAGCTATGGCTGGCAGATTTTCTGCTAGTAATGGTTCAACAATAGCAGGTGGTTCGGGCGGCAGAACGGAATGAAACATGTTTCAGCACAATCTAGCAAACGAATAGCCAAAATTAATAGCCGGAAGGACTAACCTAGCTTTAACCTTCCGACTTTCACTTTGCTGTTTAACTTTTAGCAAGCCGCCTTAAGAGCGTCTCGTGTTTTCCGCCTGATGGCAGTTATGGATAATTTCGTCTTAATCTTACTCGAAGTCGCGACGACCGGGGTTACGAGCAGGATCGTTTGACAAAAATCCAAATACAAACACAGTGATAAATAAAGCAACAACTATATATACAACGATTTTTAAAGTCAGCATTGAGATATCTCCTTTGGGTATGAAAAGCTTTCCGTATCTGCCATACAGATTTAGATAGCTCCTTTATCTTACCCAAATCTCATCCCTTTTTTGGAGAACACTAGCATAAATTGAGGAGAGCAACTCCGCAACAAATCTGAGTCTCAGACGATATCACGATGATTCGCTGACTTCTTAATAGATGCGCCTTGCTAAGGAGACGTTGATGCACAGCAGATGTTTCCAGCTTGAGATTTGACACCTAGCCCTAGCGATCGTCACCCATAGCCGAATCAATCTCGTAGGATATATAAATGTTGACCTACGACAACAAAATTACCCGTGGCTAAACCAGAAGAAAACACGCTCTCCTTATCTCGAACCCCTCTATATATCCTCGCCCAAGAATTGAAAGCACGACTCACCAGCTTTGGCGGTTGGGAAATGCCAGTACAATTTAGTGGCATCACTACGGAACATCATGCAGTTAGAAATACAGCAGGAATGTTCGATATTTCCCACATGGGTAAATTTAATTTACAAGGGAAAAATCTGATTTCTCAACTGCAAACTTTAGTACCTTCAGACCTCAGTCGGCTACAACCAGGTCAAGCCCAATACACAGTATTGTTAAATCCAAAAGCTGGTATCATCGACGACATTATTTTCTACTACCAGGGAGAAAACTCTGCTGGCGAACAAAAAGGAGTGATCATAGTCAATGCAGCCACAACCAATAAAGACAAAACATGGTTACTTCAGCATCTTAATACCACAGAAATCAAATTCCAAGACCTTTCACCAGAAAAAGTATTAATCGCCATCCAAGGGCCAAAAGCAGTAGCATATCTTCAATCCTTAGTACAAGCAGACTTGACTCCAGTCAAAGCCTTCGGTCATCTAGAAACAACAGTACTAGGTAAACCTGCCTTCCTTGCTCGCACAGGCTACACTGGAGAAGATGGATTTGAGGTCATGCTCGACCCAGAAGCAGGGATAGAATTATGGCAGAATCTGCTTCAGGCCGGTGTCATTCCCTGTGGACTTGGTGCGAGGGACACCCTGCGACTAGAAGCAGCAATGGGACTTTACGGGCAAGATATTGATGATACCACCACGCCCTTAGAAGCAGGTTTAGGTTGGTTGGTACATCTTGATACCAAAGGAGATTTTATCGGGCGTCCCATTTTGGAACGGCAAAAAGCTGCGGGAGTGCAGCGCCGATTAGTAGGTTTGCAAATGCAAGGACGCAATATTGCCCGTCATGGCTACCAGGTACTATCAGCAGGAACAATCATAGGAGAGGTAACAAGTGGTACACTATCACCTACCCTTAGTTATCCTATTGCCCTAGCTTATGTTCCGACTCAGCTAGCAACTGTTAGTCAGCAGCTTGATATAGAAATTCGCGGTAAAACATACCCAGCTTTAGTGGTTAAGAAACCTTTTTACCGTTCTCCAAATCGAACAACAAACTAGTGGTCTTCTAAGTCAGCTTTGCTGCGTTCGTAGTGAGCGCTTTAGGTGCGCTCACGCTGTGCGTAAAGCGCTCATAGAGGACTAAAGTCCTCACTACAAACCCATTTCAATTGTGTTTAGGCTTCATAACTTGTGTTCTGTTTGTTCTAGCCGACTGAATTAATTGCTAATGTCTAATAATGTCTTTACTATTAGCCATTAGTTATTATCCTGTTCATTTTTTGTACGTATAAAGGGAAGTGATATGTCTTTGGAATATCCACAAGATTTAAGATACTTGGATACTCATGAATATGTACGCTTAGAAGGCGAAATTGCCACAATTGGGATCACCAGCTTTGCTGTAGATCAATTGGGTGATGTTGTATTTTTGGAATTGCCAGAGATTGGTGATGCTGTTACCAAGGGAGATAAAATTGGCACAATTGAATCCGTAAAAGCCGTTGAAGACTTAAACTCACCAGTAACTGGTACTGTTATAGAACGTAATGAGGAAATGATCGAATCTCCTGAACAAATAGCAGAAGACCCCTACGGTGAGGGATGGTTTATTAAAGTACGAGTCAATGACCCTGGTGAAATTGACGATGCACTCACAGCACAGGAATATAGTGCTGAGGTGGAAGGGTAGTAGGAATTGTTAGTGGTTAGTGTTTAAGAGCATGGATTTAATAACATACAATTTTTTGTTCAAAAATTGTATGTTATTAATCAAAACCCAGCATATAGTCATATTCGGCGGGTGGATCTAGGATTTCCACCCCATGTTCTACTAATAGTTGATATGTTGTTTTCCAGTACACACCCTCCCATAAGGGTAGAGTCAATCCATTGCAAAATCCAAAATCCAAAATTTACAATCCAAAATCGTGAGATGCTGGTTGATTGATTAGTTAAATTTTTTTCAATGGCTGCTGTTGATTCTGTATCTGTTATCGTCCCCGCAACTACCGCAAATTTGGGACCGGGTTTTGATTGTATCGGTGCGGCTTTAAGGCTGTACAACGAGTTTAAGTTTATGCGTGTGGAGTCATCTTTCCCTTTGGAAGAGGGAGAAGTAGGAAAGGTGAAGATAACTGTCACTGGTGCAGAAGCTGAACGAGTGCAAACTGATGAGAGTAATTTGCTCTATCAGGCTTTTGTAAAGTTATATCAACAGTTGGAGCAAACTCCGCCACCGGTGCAAATTGAGATCAAGTTGGGTGTGCCGTTGGCACGGGGTTTGGGTAGTTCAGCAACGGCTATTGTTGGTGGTTTAGTAGGTGCGAATGTCTTGGCGGGTGAACCTCTGAGTCAGTCGCAAGTGATGGAGTTGGCGATCGCCATGGAAGGACACCCAGATAATGTAGTCCCAGCGTTGTTGGGTGGTTGTCGTTTAGCGGCTACGGGGGTAGAAAATCAACCACTAAGACCCCAAGAATGGGAAATTTGCCAAATTCCTTGGTGTAAGAATATTGTTCCTGTGGTGGCGATTCCTGATTTTGAATTGTCTACAAAGGAGGCTAGGCAGGTCTTACCTACTCAGGTGAGTCGTGCAGATGCAATTTTTAACACGGCGCATCTAGGGTTGTTGTTGCGTGGTTTGGATACTGGGAACGGAGATTGGTTAAAAGCTGGTTTGCAAGATAAGTTACATCAACCTTACCGGAAGGCACTGATTCCAGGTTACGATGCGGTTAATGCTATGGCTATTGCTGCTGGTGCTTACGGTATGGTTATTAGTGGTGCAGGCCCAACTTTATTAGCATTAACAGATACAAGTAATTCGGAAGCAGTGGCGGCAGCGATGTCAACTGCTTGGCAATCACAAGGAATTTCGCCCACAGTGCGATCGCTTGAAATTGATACTCAAGGAGCAAGGAGTTTTTATTAGTCATTGGTCATTGTTCATTGGGGAAGAGGTCAATTGACAAATGACTAAGGACAAATAACTAATGACTAATAACAAATGACAAAGGACAAATGACTAATGACTACCGAGCAAATTCTCGCAGAAATTGGAGCAGTTCGCTCTCAAATTGAAGTTCTGCGTGAGGAACGTACTTCTTTGAGTGTTAACGTCACACTTCCAGAAAATGATTCACCCCAAGCAATCGCTGATGCTTACCGTCGTTATGCTCGCGAGAATTCCCAATTGGTGGCGGAACTCAAGGGAATAGATGATGCGATCGCTGCTTTGGAAGTTCAATTGACACAAAAACAAGCTCAGTTACGACAAAGACAAATACAAGCAAGACAACTTTCCCTAGTCGAACAACTAGAGGAAGCAAGAAAGATTGCTCAGGTTCATGCTCAACGCATGAATGAACTTGCGGCGGAACTGGCGACAGAAATACGCAGTCTCAAGGCTTGTGCCGACGAACTCAGTCCGTTGTATTGGCAAGTCTATTACAAGCCGTTTATTACTGGCTTCAAGACAATCTCGGTTCCCTATGTTCGTTCTGACGGTGATGTCTGGACAATTGTTAACCGCATTGTGTGAATTGCAAAAATTTTTTTGGTTTAAATATCATTCTTTAAGACAGGTGATATTAAGATTTATAACGATGGCTGGAGCCATCGTTTTTTATTGATTTAGCAAAACTTTACATTTAGACTGAATTTGACAAAAATCATGAGTATTTATGACTAAAATATTTGAAGATTTAATGTTTATAGGGATAAATATCGTTTACAAAACTATTAACTGCTTAATATAATGTAATTAAAATTAAAAACGAAAAACGATTATCAGTGATGATTGCTCAATTTCCTTGGTTAACAACCATAATTGCCTTGCCATTGGTGGCTGCCTTAGCCATTCCGCTCATCCCAGATAAAGAAGGCAAAACTGCCCGTTGGTATGCTCTGGGAGTGGCGATCGCCGATTTTGGATTAATGATTTCTGCTTTTTGGCAGAGTTACGATTTTCAAAGTTCAGCATTTCAACTTATAGAAAAATATCCTTGGATTCCGCAATTAGGCTTAAACTGGTCTGTTGCAGTCGATGGATTATCAATGCCTTTAATACTGCTCACAGGCTTAATTAACACCCTCGCAATATTCGCGGCTTGGAAAGTAACCAACAAGCCGCGTTTGTTTTATGGTTTGATGTTGGCGTTATACAGCGCTCAACTTGGCGTATTTGTCGCCCAAGATTTGCTGCTGTTCTTCTTAATGTGGGAAATCGAATTAGTACCCGTCTACTTATTGATTTCCATCTGGGGAGGACAAAAGCGTCGTTATGCAGCTACTAAATTTATTCTCTATACCGCCGCAGCTTCTATATTTATCTTGGTAGCAGCTTTTGCAATGGCCTTCTCTGGCGATACCGTCAGCTTCGATATGGCAACTTTGGGAGCCAAGCAATATCCTAGAGTTTTAGAATTACTAGTTTATGCAGGTTTCTTGATCGCCTTTGGTGTCAAACTACCTATTTTCCCTCTCCATACTTGGCTACCTGATGCTCACGGTGAAGCTTCTGCACCTGTTTCAATGATTTTGGCTGGTGTGTTGTTAAAGATGGGTGGTTACGCGCTGATTCGCATCAACATGGAGATGCTAACCAATGCTCATGTTTACTTCGCTCCAGTTCTAGCAATTTTAGGTGTAGTCAACATTATCTACGGTGCTTGTTGTGCTTTTGCTCAAACCAACCTCAAGCGTCGTTTAGCCTATTCTTCTATCGCTCACATGGGATTTGTGCTGCTTGGTATTGCTTCCTACACAGAAATTGGTATGAGCGGTGCTGTACTGCAAATGATTTCCCACGGTTTAATAGCTGCTAGCTTGTTCTTCCTCTCTGGCGTCACTTACGAACGCACCCACACCTTGATCATGGATCAAATGGGTGGTATCGCTAAACTCATGCCTAAAACTTTCGCTCTATTTACCGCCGGTGCAATGGCTTCTCTGGCGTTACCAGGGATGAGCGGCTTTGTGGGTGAGTTGATGGTATTCCTGGGTATTGCTACCAGCGATGTTTACAGTTCCAGTTTTAAAGTTGTCGTTGTACTACTGTCTGCTGTAGGCGTGATTCTGACTCCAATTTATCTGTTGTCGATGCTGCGTCAAGTCTTCTACGGTAAGCAGAATACAGAATTACATTTGGATGCAGTAGTAGCCGATGTCAAACCCCGCGAATTGTTCATCACTGCTTGTCTTTTGCTTCCAATCATTGGTATCGGCTTCTATCCCAAGTTTGCAACCCAAACCTACGATGTCAAGACTGTAGAAGTTGCAGCCCACGCTCGCCAGTTTCTACCAGTAGTCGCTAGACAACAACCATCAAGTTTATATTCAACTATTATGACCGCGCCAACATTGGCTAATTCACAAGTTCCAAGTTTGGTTAATATTGCTGATTAATATTTAACAAGGGCTGGTGCTATTTAATAAGCGTAGAAAGAAAAGGTGGGGGCGATCGCAAAATAGCCCCCACAGTTTTTGAAACGAATCGTCATGTCGAGATGGGTGTATTTTGAGGATATGACATAACAAAATTTAAATATTAGACATCTCCAGAAATTAATTATGCGTTATCCAAAATCGCTGTAGAGACGTTGCAATTGCAACGTCTCTAATTATTGTTTACCCAAGATCTATTACATAACGAGTTAATTTCGCTTATTCTTTTGCCAATCTTCCAAAGTCCAAATAATAAAGCTGGCCGTGGGATGATTAAGCGCTTGCTCTAAAGCTGGTAAAAAAGTTGGCGAATATTTAGGGCGTATTTTGTGTCGTGCTACAGGTAGTTTTGATATTGCTACCAAGACTGGAAGAATTTCAGGCATCAGTCACAAATATTGTTCGGCAATTCACAAAAAGGATGGCTATAGTTATGCATTTTGAAACAATTCTGACGGCGTTCGCGGAGCGTGTCCGCAGGACTTATAAAATCGCCTGCGCCTTACCCCCATGCATGTAGCTTGCTTCCCGCAGGGTATGCAGGGGCTTCCACGGCGCGAGCACTTTGGTGAGTGGGTTCCACAACAGTACCAAGGCGATTCTCTGGTAATCTCTTAAAGCGTAGGATTTATACTCGGCAAGATTACAAGGTGCTAGAATTCCTGGAGGCAATTGGTAAGTAGTTACACAGAATTAATTACACAAATAACTAGTTAAATATATTAGCATAAGAAAGTCGTGTATTAATTCTGCTCAAAATGATATTCATGAGGGAAATAAATCCTCTATCTTATCGGTTACTGGAACGAATTTATCGTCAAAGCCGACATCATCAAGTACGTCAAAGAGCGCATTGTCTAATGTTAGCTTCACGAGGAGTGAAAATCAAAGAGTTAATAAAGATGTTTAAAGTCAGTTATAAGACGATTTATAACTGGTGCGAGCGGTGGGAATTAGAAGGAATAGTTGGATTGTATAATAAACCAGGAAGAGGTAGTAAGCGAATATTTAATTCTGAACAAGAAGAGAAAATTAGAGAGTGGACTCAACAAGAACCAAGGCAGTTAAAAAAAGTTTTACAAAAAGTTAAAGAAGAATGGGGAATTGAAATCAGTAGCGAAACAATTAAAAGAATACTTAAAAAGTTTTCTATGAGTTGGCATCGTATGCGTCGAGAGGCTGGAGGAGAGCCAGAACCTGCTGAATATCAAGAGAAAAAGGCACAATTAGAAGAACTTAAAAGATTAGAAGATGAAGGAGAAATTAACTTATATTACTTAGATGAGACGGGATTTTGTCTCATTCCTAATGTTCCTTATGGATGGCAAAAACGAGGGGAATATTTAGCTATTAAGAGTCGTCGTAGTTCCCGCTTAAATGTATTGGGAATAATGAATAGAAATAATCATCTTGAAACTTATATTTCGTCTCAAAGTATTAATTCTGACGTGGTTATTGCTTGTATTGATGCATTTTTCGCTACAGTAAATAAACCAACAGTTATTGTTGTAGATCAAGCTTCAATTCATAAAAGTGATGCGATTCTTGATAAAATTGAAGAGTGGGTTGAACGGGGTATCACCATTTTTGAATTGCCATCTTATTCACCCGAGTTAAATTTGATTGAGATTTTGTGGCGGTTTATTAAGTATGAGTGGATTGAAATAGACGCTTATTCTAGCTGGTCAAATTTTGTAGCATCTGTCGAGAAAATCCTCAGAGAATTTGGACAAAGTTATGTAATTAATTTTGTGTAGCTACTTACCAAGCGAATTTTTTCAGTGTTATTCGTCAGTTGCACTATAGCGATCGCACCCCGGATAAAAGCCTCGATCTGGCGCTGTTCCTTAATGGCATCCCCCTGTTTACCGCCGAACTGAAAAACCCCCTCAAGGGGCAAACGGTGGAACACGCCATCAAGCAATACCGCACCACCCGCGACCCGCAAGAGCCACTGTTTCATTTTGGCGTGTGCCTGTCCCATTTCGCCGTTGACCCCGACCTGGCGTATATGACCACCCACCTGCAAAACGGCAAAACCCGCTTTCTGCCGTTCAACCAGGGGCGTAACGGTGGAGCCGGGAACCCCCCTTCTGCCTTTAGTTTCAGCACCGCCTACCTATGGGAACAGGTATGGCAGAAAGATAGCGTGCTGGACTTGATTCAAAACTTTATCACCCTGGTGGAGGAAGAGGACGACCAGGGACGCACAACGGGCAAGAAAAGCCTGATTTTTCCCCGCTACCACCAGTTGGATGCGGTGCGCCGCCTTATTGCCCACGCCAGAGACAACGGCACTGGGCAAAGCTATTTGATTCAACACAGCGCGGGGAGCGGAAAGAGCAACTCCATTGCGTGGCTTGCCCATCAGCTTGCCAGCCTGCACGACCCCCAAGACAACCGGGTTTTTGATTCCATCGTGGTGATTACCGATCGCCGCGTGCTAGATCGGCAATTGCAACGCACGATCCGCCAGTTTGAACAGGTGTCCGGGGTGGTAGAGAACATCGACAAGCACTCCACCCAACTCAAAGAGGCGCTGGAAGCAGGGAAAAACATCGTTGTCACCACCTTGCAAAAATTCCCCGTTATCGTTGACCAGATGCAAGCCCTGTCCGGCAACCGCTTTGCCGTCATCATCGACGAAGCCCACTCCTCCCAAACTGGGGAAAGCAGTAAGAAGTTAAAGGATGTCCTCAGCGCCACCAGCCTGGAAGCCGCCGCCAGCGAGGAAGAAACCATTGAGGACGATACCGAAGACCGCATCGAAGCCGAAGCCCGCAAACGCGGACGGCTGAACAACCTCAGCTATTTTGCCTTTACTGCCACCCCCAAACAGAAAACCCTCGAACTGTTTGGTACTCGGCAGCCCGATGGCTCGTTCCATCCCTTTAGCCTCTACACCATGCGGCAAGCGATCGAGGAAGGGTTTATCCTTGATGTGCTGCAAAACTACACTACGTACAAAACGTATTTCAATTTACTGAAAACCGTTGAAACCGATCCGCGCTACGATTTGGAACTCAAATTGGATGAAAGCAAGCCCCTGCAAGCCAGCACGCGGGTAAATTCCCCCGAAAACATCCGCTTGACGTTCAACAACATCACCAGCGACCTAATGCAGGAAATGGTCGAAACCAACTTCAACTTTTATAAGCAGTTCAACGATGATCAGGATTTTTCGGAGCTGTTGATGGGTTTTCTGTTTAATCGGTATATGGAGAGGAGGAATAATTCAGGTGCCGAAAATGCTGGATAACCACTAGAGAAAAGAGACCTCCTGCGAAAGTGCTTAAAACCCCTCAGAATAGCGTGAACTATGGTTCTATAGGACTTAGTAGGAGGACTTAGTAGGAGGGTGGCTATGTTGGTATCTCACAGATGGTTATATCTGACTATTTTCAACTATGTTTTCTAGATTTAAACTAGATACCTATTGAAATGTGCAGGAGAAAGTAGTGAGTACTTCATATACCGGAGGTTGTCAATGTGGACAGGTTCGTTATGAAATTCGCGCTGAACCCTTAACTCTTTATTTGTGTCATTGCAGAGAATGTCAAAAACAATCATCTAGTGCTTTTGGTATGTCTCTGACAGTCCCAAGAGATGCTGTTGTCATTGTTCAAGGACAACCAAAAACCTGGACTCGTAAAGCCGATAGTGGACGTGAGGTGAAGTGTCTGTTTTGCGACAACTGCGGAACAAGATTGTTTCATGACCGTGCTTACAATCAACAGACAATTAACGTCAAAGCCGGAACTTTAGATGATACAAGTTGGTTACGTCCTGTAGGTAACATCTGGACACGTAGCGCCCAGCCTTGGGTATTAATTTCTGACGAGCTGCTTAATTATGAAGAACAGCCACAAGATGTGCATCCATTGTGGGAAAAATGGACACAACACCTCGGATAAGTCTATTTATTTTTTGGATTGATTTTCTCTAGTTGTTGAGCGATCGCAGTTGCATCTTCCGCGAAAAAAGTTTCGCGATCGCCATTACTTCAAGTGATGCGACAGGTAAATTGCCAACACATATGAATCTGAATTTTGCGAAACTGAATGGAAGCCAAATTAACCCAACCTCTTGTTGGTGTTTGGTTAGTGATTGTTCTGGGTGGTAGAAAAACGCAACCACCTAACCACTAACCACTAACAAAATTTCCAGGACTTACGCAGTCAAACGAAAAATAAAGCATTTGGGAAGGGTGTGGGGGTATAGGGGTGTGGGGGTGTAGTAAATAGGGATTTAAAATTCCTCTTACACCCTTACACCCTTACACCCAGCCTCAAAGGACAAACTCGGTGCGTAAGTCCTAATTTCTTATTCTTCGGGATTCTCCTGAGAAAAGTTCATACGAATGGTTTTAGCTTGCTGACCATTCGCGTTTGTTGCAGTCATAATATAGTCAATTAAGCTGTCTGTAAAGGGAATACGCAGGTGGAAAGTACCATCTGGTTTCAGTTTAATGGCATGACCAGCAACAGCAACACTTGAACCAGGTTCAGTAGCCCCGTGAATAATTAACTCTGCATCAGCAATAAACCAAAAATCTTTCTCTGGACGATTAAAAACACGAACAATTGCAGAACGCGTAAGTAACAACCAGTTATTATCTGCTGTGGTATAACCAATTTCAGCCATATAATTGCGATCGCCTGTCGGGATAGCTACATAGCGATCTTCTGTTGTTTCTTCACATTCATACTGCTGTACAAGCACAGGATTTTGATAACTCATGTCAATCTCTGTGACATCATATAGCCGTAGTGTAAATTGAGAACCACCTTGCGATCGCAGTGCTTGTTTAGCTTCATCAGATACTTGCCAAAAAACGTAAGCCCATTTCGGAGTACGGGGTCTGAGGACAATAATATTGTCTGACTCTACATTTTGTGGTGTGACAGGTGCTGTGGTTACTGGGGTAGCTTCGTCCACAATATTAGTCTCTGGTGAGTCAGGATTCTGGTTTTGATCGTTGCTAATACCATAAATAGTAGCCCACGAAGCAATTCCTGTAACTATCGATGGATTTACTTGTTCTGTGGGATGAGAGTTAATTGCAGAGGGATCTGATGTGGGGGTAGCTTGGGCTACTTCTTCTGTAACATTAACGCTAGGTTCGGCTGTATCTGCTACCTTATCTAATAACTCCTCGGATACTTCTGGTTGCTGTGGAGCAGTTTCTACCTCTGAGTCAACAGTACTATCTTGGAGAATAGATGTATCTTGCCAAACATCAGGTAGATGAGGATATTCAGTATTGACGACTATTGATGGCGCTTGCAAATCTAAAGCTTCTTGATTTGTGCCAGACTGTTGAGGAACAGTTGGTGTTTCGTGCGTGGATGTCACAGAAGTTACATCCGGCAACTCTAGTTCCGGCTGTTGAGGAATAGTTGGTGTTTCGTGTGTCGATGTGACTTCTGTGATATCAGACGGTGTTGGCAATGGTGTTTGTATTAGAGTTGCATCTTCCCAAACATCTGGCAATGGAGAAAAGGTATTTACCGATGCAGCCTGTGTTGGTGCTTTGATTTCAGTGATATCACCATCAGGTGGCGTATTCTCTGTGACATCTGAGTGTTGAGCAGATAGTATCTGAGTATTGTCTTGCACTAATGTTGGTTGCGGATCAGATGGAACCTGAGTATTTTGCGACACTTGGGGATAGGAGGCATTGACAACAGTCACTGGCGCTTCTAAATCTAATCCCGAATTATCAGCCGATGGTACTTGCACAGAAGCAGATGATGAACTATTGATATCTGTAACTGCTGTTTGCACATCTTGATCGCTGGTAACATCTGTCTGATCTTTGGCAGTGATTTCTGTATTTTTCTCAGACCATTTTGATACTAATGTGCTTCCTGCTGCAATTGCAGTAGCACCAGCGATACCAGCAGCAACAGTAGGAGTTAAATGCTTGGCTATATTTTGCTCAGAGGGGGTGGTGCTTGCATCTTGCGTAACATCATTAGGTATTGTCTGAGTTACAGAGTTGACATTTGTCGTCTGTGGTAACGTGGTGACATCTGAAGAGGAAGCAGGGGGAATAGAGTGAATTGTAACGTCTGCTGTTTGTGCTTTTACATCTGCAACGGCTGGCCGTTTTCTTCGTAAAAACCACAGTAAAAATCCGACACCAGCCCCAAGTATTAGTGCCAAAAGTGACAACCATAGTAGTTGTCGTTCTTGGTTTGTTTGATTGTTCTGGATAGGAGACGTTAACGTAGAATTATTAACTGTTGTATCTGCTTGAGCTGTAGTGGTGTTGTTTTCACCTGCTGTTGGTGAGATGCTAGCAGTAGATGTAGCATTTGTGCTGGGTGGAGTCGTGGCGCTACTGGTTGTAGTTGCTGTTTGGGAATCAGCAGATACTATAGCTGCGATCGCGTCTGCTTCTATTTTTCTGGCTGCTTCTACTGCATCTTCTCCTGGTGCATTTGTCACAAAGCCAAGAAAAGAAGCGACATTGAGACTGGGATTTTTCTTGTAGACGTATACTAAAGGCTGTGAAAAAGGATATGTAGATTTGGTGGGTAAAGTTCGATCCACCTTGAGCGATCGCACACCTTCGAGTTTCGATACCTGATTAGCCAAAACATAGCTAATACCATCTTTACCCAACTCTTTGACGACTTGGACTGTACTATCCTCCTTTAGCTGAGTTGCAGTTGCGCCAGTTGTAAACTCGGCTTTCTTGAAGACTGGGTAACTGCGAAAAGACTCACGGACGTCACTATTAGCTGGACGATCAATAACTCGGATTTTACCCTTAGCTCCTCCGACTTCTGACCAATCTGTGATTTCTCCTCGAAAAATTTTCGCAAATTCCTGGTTCGTCAGGTTTCCTTTGAAGGGATTATCTTCACCAACTATGATCGCAATCTTTTCTCGACGTAAGCGGAACTGTTCTAAACCTTGGTTTTTTTCTTCTGGCGTTAAACCACGACTAATCGCTGCTATATCTATTGTTCCTGCTTGCAAAGATTGCAGTGCCGCATCTACACCATTAGTAGCAACTTCCACCTTAACACCAGGAAACTGATTTTCAAACCGTGTTTTCATGGTTTGATTAATCATGTTCATGCTATTTGAACCATCAATCCGCACAGTGGTACCACTTGGTACTTCTTTGGGTAGCGTAAAAGACGGAACATCATTAGTAGATTGCGCCAGTGCAAAGTCTGACACCACAATAGAAACTGCCATGGGAGTTGTTGCTAATGCTAACAACAACGCTAAACTGACTATTGAGTTATCTTTTTTTTCTTTTTGCCACATATGCCCTCTGATCAACAAGTTAGAGGAAATTAGGTAGAGTAAACCACAAAAAAGTCGGTTTTAATCCTACAAATAAAGTTAACTAGTTAGGGTTATCATTTGTCATACTCTCCCTTGAAGCCGCTAAAGCGTCTATGTCATTGGTTATTGGTTATTGGTAAGGGTTTAGTGCGTGTTTACCTTTTCCTAATGTAGTTAGGTTTATTCTCACTCATCTATTTTAAGGATTGAAACAACTACCAAGATATCAGACAATCTCGTCAATACTTTGTTGACTGACTTTAGCAGATAATCCCCCATGGTTAGGAGTTGTTTGACATAATTTTTGGATAGTATTTTAGTTGAGATATTCTCCTATAAAGATAAATTTTTACTGCGATAATTTATAACTGGCATGTTAAAACAGATTCTTGGCTAAAAAGCATACTTTGTCAACAATGAGGGGTGTGAGGGTATGGGTGTAGGGGTGTAAGGGTGTAGGGGTGTAGGAATTTATGAAACGATTATTATTGCGTTAGTTTTAGGACTTACGCACACTCTACGAATTCTTGGCGTTCTACCGTTCCGGAGCCGCTTGCGCGTCTAAGGCGTCTTGGTGACAGCCCCCGTCTTGGCGGTTCCCGTCACGATGGGGGACTGGCGTTTGCGCAGCGTCCCGGAGGGAACTACCCGAAGGGCGGTTTCCGTCACGATGGGGGACTGGCGTTCGCGCAGCGTCCCGGAGGGAACTACCCGAAGGGCGGTAGCCTATGGCTTCGCTAAGGCGCGTCTACGATAAATTAAGCTTTTTGGCAACTTTTGCGTAAGTCCTGGCTTTATTAAAAACCTAGACTCCTACACACCTACACTCTCAATGACTCAGATAACAATGACAATCAGGCTTCTCAATTACTGACTCAACCAAAGCATTGAGTGCAGTAGCTGCTAACAAACCACCTCCGACAGTTCCTTCCACCACAATCCAAGCAGCGTTTGTTTGCATCAGCTGTCGTTTAGCGGCGGGTGCATGGCTAAAGCCAATAGGCATACCAATTACTAATGCTGGTTGAATTTGCTGTTGTTCGATCGCTTCGCAGATTGATAATAAAACAGAAGGTGCATAACCTACTACTAAAATGCAATCTTTTGTTACTTGTTTTAACTTATCTTGCCATTGTTGATGCTGCCAAAAAGCTTGTTCTGCTTCAGATGCCGTAGTAACGTGAGGATTATCAATCAAAGTTTCGAGACGGCATCCCAAATGAGCTAATCGCGTTTGATCAACAGCTGCTGTAACCGTGGGAATATCTGCAATCACTTCACAGCCTAACTTGAGAGCTTCCCGACTTTTGGCGATCGCTCTGTGACTCAACTTGACAAACGAGACTAGACTCACATCTCCACAAGCTAAGACTAATTGAGAAATTAGATGTTGTTCAATCTCAGAACGTGCTGATAAATCTGGTAATAAATTTTGTAAAGATTCGTGAAAATCTTCTGAGTGAGCATGAATTTGAGCATCTAAACCACTCCAGAGTTTTTCTAACTCTCCTAGTCCGACTTTTGTTTCTACTTCTATTAACTTGAGTTGGGCTAGAACTTCAGCTTGCATAATTTGACAATCGCGATCGCGTCCCAACAAACCCTCTAATGCAGATGCAGTTTGTCGCAGTTGGGAAATTTGCTGCATCACAGTTCGATATTGCTGTTGTAGTTGCAGCATCAAATTTGCATCAGGATTGCTTGGTGGTTCGACTTCCAGAATTTGGCGAATGTGGTTCAGTTGAAAACCCTGTTGTTTTAATGCCACAATTCGCTGCAACCGAATCACATCTGTATCTGTGTAGAGACGATAATTGCTGTGCGATCGCATGGGTTGAGGTAATAGTCCTAACTGATGGTAATGTCGTACCATCCGGGGCGTAATCCCACCACCCACCGCCTCAGTCAGTTCTTTGATTGTCAAACCATTAGCTTTCATAAGTTAATTATCACAAAGATGGCGATCGCTAGGATGATTTTTCAGATAGTCATGTAGGCGATCGCAAGTCTGCTTCATCAACTGATCAAAAGAGGAAATCTGCCACAAATCAACAGTTTGATCGTCTCCTGCGGTAGCTAAAAACTTGCCGTCAGGACTAAAATCAAGACTCCGAATGATCAACCCATGATGCCCTGTCCACACAGCAAACTGCTGTTGAATCTGCAAATCCCACAATCGTACATTACCTTTACTGTCACCACTCACAAGCATCTTGCCATCACGACTGAATGCTACTGAATTCACTTCCGCCCCATATACCTGAAATATTTTTTCATTGTCGTTGCTCTTGTCCTGCAAATCCCATAAACGGATAGTACCATCCTGACCACTGCTAGCTAGTTGCTTACCATTTGGGCTGAACGCTACGCTAAAGACAGGGCCTAAATGACCGGGAAAATGACGCAACTTTTGACCCTGCAAATTCCACAGGCGAACAATACCATCTTCTGCGGCACTGGCCAACATCTGACCATCGGAACTAAATGCTACTTGCCAGACACGATTTTGATCTGCTTTCCACTGTCCCAATGATTGACCCTGCAAGTTCCACAGGCGAACAGTTCCATCATCTCCGCTACTAGCTAATAGCTTACCATCCGGACTAAAACTAACACTTCTGACCAAACCTTGATGCCCTGTGAATTTTTGCAACTGCTGACCCTCTATACTCCATAAATAGATAGTGCGGTCTTCAGCACTAGCCAATATTTGAGCATCTTTGGTCAAACTGACACTTCTGACAGGGCCTTGATGCTCTATGGATTTTTGCAACTGCTGATCCTGCAAATTCCACAAGCGAACAGTACCGTCATCTCCTCCACTTGCCAGTAGTTTACCATCTCGGCTAAAACTGACACTCCTGACCGGGGCTTGATGTCCTTGCAATTCTGGCTGATTTTGCAAGTTCCATAAACGCACAGTACCGTCATCTCCTGCACTGTTTAGTAGCTGACCATCTGAGCTAAAACTGACGCTTCTAACCGGGCCTTGATGCGCTTCCAATTTCTCCAATTGCTGACCCTGCAAATTCCATAAACGCACGGTACCATCACCTGCGGCGCTAGCGACTCGCTGACCATCTGAGCTAAATTCCACACCCCAGATTCTACCTTGATGCCCTTCCAATTGACTCAACTGCTGACCTTGCAAATTCCATAAACGTACAATGTTGTCCTCTGCTCCAGTCGCCAGTAGCTGGCCATCGGGGCTAAACACGATACTGCTGATTTCACGTTGATGTCCTACAAATTGACTTAACTGTTTACCTTGTAAATCCCATAAACGCACAGTACCGTCATCTCCAGTGCTAGCCAATAATTTGCCATCTGGGCTGAATACCACACTCCAGACATCATTTTTATGCCCTTGAAAGGGTTGACCAATCGGGTTTCCCTGCAAATCCCACAAGCGCACAGTACCGTCCTGTCCGGCGGTAGCCAGAAGTTGACTATTTTTTGGGCTAAAACTGAGGTTGCGAACAATACCTTGATGCGTATTCCACGAGCCTTTGTTTTCACCCTGCAAATTCCACAAGCTGACAGTACCGTCCTCTGCTACGGTAGCTAAAAATTGACCATCCGGACTAAAATCAAGGTTTTTGACAGTGCGTTGATTTGTCTTCCAAAAGCCTTTGTTTTGCCCGTGTAAATCCCACAGGTAAACAGTATTGTCTTCTCCAGCACTAGCTATTAACTTACCATCTGGACTAAAACGACTTCTGAGCGTGCCTTGATGTCCTTCGAGGCGATCGCTTTCTTTAACTGTGTAAATTGCCCTTTGCAGTGTTCCTCTGACTTGCTCGCGTAGCTGAGATTTTGGGGGAAATAACCATAAAAGTGGTTGTTTGAGGGAATTTCCTGCCCGTAAACTCTCAATCATTCCATCTAAGGCTTGTTTGTTCAACTTTATTTCTGCATTTTCTCTGGAAGTACTAGTTTGACCGATCAGTGCATTTCTTTGATTAATCAAAGCAATCGTAGTCAAACCGCTTAAACCCAAGATTACCCCAATCGCAATGCTCCAGCGTAGATGAATGTTTCTTTGTTTTTGTCTAAAGCTTTGCTGCACAAATTCAGCTTCTAATTGGTTAAACCAGTTATCAGATGAGTTGAGTTTTTCATGCAGTACTTCCAGATAGGGATTCGCATTCCAGAGAAACTGTCGTGGTTGATCACGCGATCGCTCTTGGTTATTTGGTGTAAGTTTGTGCGATCGCACAAGTTGATGATTTATTTTGCTAAACAAGTTTTCAACAAAATAGAAACTGCGGTCAAGCCAATTGAGAACAGGTTCAATCTTGGCGATCGCATTTGATGGTTGTTCGTTGCTTTGAATATTTTTCCACTCTTGCGCTGCCGGAGTCAGCCGTCGTTGCAAAATTAAATTGTCTTGTGCATTCTGTTTCCAAATCCGCAGCTTGTGCCATTCCTGCATTAAAGCATCATGAGCAGGTTCAACATAGGGTTGTCCTTCTACGTCTTGTCCTTCTACAAGTAGGCGTGCTGCCGAAAATCGCCTAATAACCTCCTTTGTCCTGGCATTTTCTGGTTCTGGATACTCCAATTCCGATAAAGGTACTCGTCTGCGCGCCAACTCAATTCCACCTACTGCTAGCATTCGCAACATCACATAGCGGATTGTCTGTTCATAGGCTTCGTCCTGTTTGACTAACTCCTCATATTCACTATCGGCTCTTTGGGTGAGACTTCGTATCACTCCACCCAGTTCTTGATAATCGGCTTCGGTGATGGCTCGGTCAATAGTTTCACCTTGCTGTTGAGCAATTATTTGGCGTTTGAGATATTTGAGATAAAGCTCACTCAGTGTAAAAGATAACAAAGGGAGCGCTCCGGGCATATTTGCTACTTCATCAATCAGGCGATCGACCAAAGGATAATTGGGATCGTCCGATTTAAAATACATCACTTTGGCAGATGCCGGTTCTTCTATTGCTTGGCGCAAGTCTGTCCGTGTCATTGGTGACACAATAAATCGAGCAGCTGTCCAATGTTGCTTTAATGCGGTATCTCTAAATTGAGATTCAAAATCCAAGCGTAGCGTCAGTATTAAGCGCAATTGTTGAGGATAAATTTTTACTAATTTTGCTAAAAATTTGATAAATAATTCTCGCTCTTGTTCATCCCTACAGAGGGTAATCAGTTCTTCAAACTGATCAATTATAAGTAATAATTTTGACTGAGGGTTTAATTCCATCCAAGTTGCTAATTTGGCGGAAAGAGTTTCTAATTTATCAATAGTAGGCAGGCTGGTTATCGAAGAGATAAAATCATTTTCTGAAGTTAATGTATTATTTAAAGCTCTCAATGGAGACTCACCCGGACGCATTGGCGCTAGAATACGCCATTGTTGGTGAGTTGTATCTAACTTTTTTATGTAAGCAATTAATCCCGCCTTCACCAAGCTTGATTTCCCCGTACCTGAAGCCCCTAAAACAATGGTCAACGGTTGCTGACAAATTTGTGTAAATAACTGTTCGGTTAATGCTTGTCTGCCAAAAAACAAGTGACTGTGTTCTTCGTTAAAAGATTCTAAGCCGCGATAGGGGTTTTGAGATTCATCCAGAGGTGGCGCTGGTGGTAAATTGAGTGGATGCTCTGGTGTGAGAAAGATATACTCCCCTTTGTCGTGTTTTTTTAGAGGCCAAATACCAGGGGTTTGGCGTCGGCGATTTTCTTGGGTTGCTGGTTCAATGCGATCGCGCAAATATAAGTATAATTCAGTAGCAGTTATTACTCCATCTCCCGCAGATATACCCTGTGTTGCTGGAGGATATATATCTGCTCTACCTTCCAACGCTTCTAACAAAGCCGCAGCAAAGGGCGAATGATTGCCAATTTGACCACGTTCGGTATTTAAATTCAAAGCATCTAAGGCTCTTTGATCATAAGCAGCAGAGGTAATTACTTGCCAAGCCGGGTCATCAATAAAGCGGTCATAACGTTCTTTGTGAATGACTTCTGGCGCGGCTAATAAATCTCTCGTACTCGACCAGCGAAACGCACCAGCAAAGCAGCAATCGAGAATTCCCAAGAAATGACGACAGGGTAAATTACTCAAGCACTCCTGCAAATAGGTCATTAGTAGAAACGTTTTGGTGTCTCCCAGTTTGGCATCCTGGGGAATTAAATAACCTTGCGGTCCATCATCACCATTAAGAGCGACTCCATGTCCCGCAAAGTAAAATAGCAGACGGTCATCTGGTTTAATTTGTTGTGGTAGAGTTTTTTCGAGGAAATTTTTCAGATTACTGAGGGTGGCTACTTCATCCAAGCATACCCATACTTGATAACCATGCTTTGTCCGCAGAATTTCTATGAGTTTTTTGGCATCATTAACCGCATTTTGCAGGGACGAAATACCGTTGCTATAATTATTAATCCCAATAACAAACGCCATATTGCGCGAGAACTCAGACATAGCACCCTGATTCCTTTGTTGTATACCCTCTGTGCTTCACCGCGACTTCTCAAGAGGGTTAGTGTTTCATCGAGGATATAATCTGTAGTATCGCTTCTACTGTTAATGCCATAGGATGTTTTGTCAATTAGTTCCCTAGATCAATAGTTTAGCGTTCGGATTTCATCCCTGTCGAGTGATTCCGTTCAAGGGCGATCGCACCTTTGTCAACCTGAGTAATTCTTTGCTCAAGTCTGTTTCTCGTCAAGGTGGAAGTTGCTACAGACTGCGCGAAATACGCAACGTGAAAGCGGAAGTTCCTGCAAAGAAGACGGAAGTTGCTACAGACTACGCGAAATACGCAACGTGAAAGCGGAAGTTCCTGCAAAGAAGACGGAAGTTGCTACAGACTACGCGAAATACGCAAACGTGAAAGCGGAAGTTCCTGCAAAGAAGACGGAAGTTGCTACAGACTGCGCGAAACACCGAAACGTGAAGGCGGAAGTTCCTGCAAAGAAGACGGAAGTTGCTACAGAGAATGTAGACAACGATCGCCTCTTTTAAGAAGTGCATTGTTTGACTTTTTTGACCTCTCCCCTGTTTAAAAACGCGGGGCTTTCAGCCTATCATCTTTGTAAGCGGTCGCCCCAAATGTTTCCCGAAAGAGGGATCGCACTTTTGAACCTAGAGTTTTTGGAGGGCGATCGCCTAACTTCCCAATCCGCCGTAATAAATCTGCTTGACACTCTGCCCTCTAAAGAGAGGCAGATTCTTTAAGACATAGCCCTACTAATACAAAAAAATTCCGGATTCCCATAGAGTTTATTTTGACTCAAAATATAAATAATAAATATTAAATATTAAAAATATAATTTAAGTTTCTAAATCTTTTATTGCCTTTTCAACCTCAATCAAAAGTAAACCTAAATCTTGATTTACTACTTGCCAGATAATGTCTAAATCCACATCAAAATAAGCATGAACAATACGATTTCTCATGCCGATAATTTGTCGCCAAGGTATTTTAAAATACTTAGCTTGGCAAGGTTCAGAAACATTATTAGCAGCTTCGCCCATGATTTCAATTAATCTTACCAAAGCTAAAGATAACATTCTATCATCATCTAAATCTTGTCTGGTGCGATTATTTACAAAATACAACGCCTCTTTTCCTGAATCTTTGATGTGTTTTAGCCGAGTTAAATCATCAACTTTGCTCATAAATAACTATTGCTTCTGCTAAGACTTGCTCACGAAAATAACGGCTTAAATCTGCTGATGTTCTTAAATCTATCTGACGATTTATTATATTTGATAACTCATCTTCCATCGTAATAATAGCTAACCCCGGAGTTTTGCCCGGTTCAAATTCTACTAAAACATCAACATCACTTTCTGTTGTAAAATCATCTCTTAATACTGAACCAAATAAAGACAACTTGCGGATCGAGTGACGTTGACAAAATTGTTTAATTTCTTTGGGAGATAAATTAATCGGAAGAGTTGTTTGTTTCATGGTTAAAACTCATGATTGATAGTTTTATCTCTATGATAACTGGAGTTTAGACTAACAGTTGCCGCAACTGGCGATCGCACTTCTGTACTAAGAGTTTTTCAGAGGCGACCGCACTTTTGAACCTAGAGTTTTTGGAGGGCGATCGCTCTTGGGATAGAGATGAAAAATAATCGGGCATAAGCCGGATCGCTATTTTTTGTCAAATTTAAAATTTCTCAAAATCGAGAACGGTTGTTGCGAGGAGATGAATGAGGATTAGTGATGCAGCTTTAAAGCGGGTGAGGGAGTTGAAGGTTTTAGTGGTGGGTGAGTTGGAGGTGGAGTGAATAGGGTA
Source organism: Nostochopsis sp. (assembly GCA_051172755.1). Lineage (GTDB taxonomy): Bacteria > Cyanobacteriota > Cyanobacteriia > Cyanobacteriales > Nostocaceae > Pelatocladus. Next base: position 340,224 of record JBMNDX010000006.1, read on the forward strand.
GTGTTAGAGGCGTAAACATTTGTCCTGGTCATTGGTTTTCCTGCTCTGTGGTTTTGGCGAAAACTACGACGGCTCAAAATCTTGGCTATCACCTTTCACTACGTCACCACCAGGTATTCAATGTGGACGCATAGTTGTAATCACAATTTGACTTGCAATCCAATCATCATAAACTTCTTCTTCTTGTGGTATGGCTACAAGATTGCGAGATAAAACTCTGTTCATCAAACGGTTAAGGGTTCCTTTACCTCGTGTTGCTTGTTTCACTAAGCGAGAAGGCAAATCTAGTTCTTCTTGTTCAAGTAAAGTAGCATCAAATTCGGCGGTGCTGACAATCAATTTGAGAACGTCTTTCATCTGTGTCATTCCCTGTCGCCACAGTTTTTCTGGGATTGTGGCATGGATTTCTCTACCGCCTAACCCCCAAGCTTCTTGTTTTGGCTGTAACCAAATACCTCCACCATCAAATAAACCTGCACTGACTGCATAGCGTTCTGTCAAATCCAACAGGGCGCAGTACAGAGGTTCTTGACTGGTATTTTTGAGTTTGACTTTAAAAGTGGGACTCTTTGATTTGCCATTTTCTTGTCGGTACTCAAGCCGAATTTGAGTATCTTGCAGTTCTTGTCCTTGCTGATAAATGAACATTTGCACCGCATCGGGTCGAATGCGGCTGGTAGCAGGACTGGAGAGTTCAACAATATTTGTCCAACGAGTAATATGTTCTAAGCGTTGAATCACTTGCAAGGCTGTAGCATCTGTGTAACCTTGGATAGAAGCCACTAAGGGACGGTCATCGGCTGGGCGGGTGATTAAATATTTACCGTCGCGTGCAAGTAACTTAAACTCCGCAGTTTCTGGTGTAGCCACTTCACGAATATACAAAGAAGGCTGGTTTGCGGAACTTGCACTCAGCAGTTGAGAGCGAACAAGTTCTAACCCTGCTGCTTCTCCTGACATTAATACACCTTTGGGCGGTAGGGGTAAACTGATGACTACTGCTTTCAAAGTTATTTCTGGTGCGAAGTTGTCAATACCGCTAATTTGAATTTTACTGAGTTGCGGCATGATTTCTAATACTTGAGCTTCAGCGATCGCTGCTGACAATTGCTGTAGTTGTTCATTAGGTGTGTCAAAAGGAAACAATGCTAATAAGGTTGTTTCATTCCCAACAGGTTGAGGAATTCCGTGTACAGCACCACCGTCAATTACCCAATCGTACTGTGGATGATAATACACAGTAAAGTAGGGATTGTGTCGAGCGATCGCTCCTCCTAAAAACGGTTGGTCTAATTCACTTAAAATAGTTGCTTCTATTTGCGGAGATTGATCTGTAACTTTACTACGAACTAGGGCATGAGTGCGTTTAAATAAATCTCGATAAGTCAAACTACCATTGGCTTTCTTTAAAGTATCCAGCAAAAAGTAAGAAAACACGCCCCTCGGTTGCCCATCTCCGTTATACTCTTTAGCTAATTCACTATCCAGACACGCTGCTAAGAAAATATGTTTTCCTCTAGGAAAATTCCAGCCAGTAGGATTTGCTTCTAAACTACGGGAAGCAGAAAGTTGACTAGCTTCTGCTAGGGAAAAAATAAAGCTGTTTAAAGGCCGCTTGCGCCTGTCAATAGGGGCTTTACGAACTGCTGTTTCTGCTTCTAAATCACCACGAGTCCCAGAGCCAGAGTGGCAACAATCCATAATCATGGCAATATGGGGATTGTTTCCGGCTACTTCTGCAATTAGTTTTGCCAATTCTTTATCAGCCAAGTCCCAACCCCCCGGACTGCGGCTGTCGTAACAAACCAAAGTTTCATTTAATCTGTCTGGTTCCAAACTCCAAAACTCTTGTGGGGCTTCCTCTTGACTACCATGTCCTGCAAAGTAAAAAAATGCCACATCTTCATTATTAGCTTGACATAGATGCTGACGAAAACCATCAATAATTGCCTGACGGGTAGCATTCTGATTTAATACTGTATGTAAATGTAGGTGATATCCATCTTCACTTACGCGTTTTTGCAAATACTCTTTGACAGCCATGATGTCATTAACACAGCCCTTAAGTGGAGGGACAGGACTGATATACTCGTCAATGCCAACTAGTAAAGCGTAGATATTACGAGTCATGGTTATTATGCTTTGAAGTATAGATGCTACAATACTGATCTACAACAGAAAATCGCCAATTTCCAAGTTTTTTGCAAAAACAAATATCAAGCTTTATAACTTTCGATCGCGCTATTGTAATCTTGAGGAGTATCGATGTCGATAATTCCTTGGGGAAACGCAACCCTTGCAACTTGTCGAACGTATTTTTGAATAATTTTTCTTGCACCTGCATCTTGGCTGAGTTGGGTTAGTTGAGGAAATAAAGTGCGATCGAATATAGCGGGAACGCCTAAGATTTGAGCATATTCTGAAGCAACAATCGGTGCGGAAGTTGTTCGATAAACTTTAATTAGTCGCTCGATTAAGCTAGGAGAGACGAAAGGTTGGTCGCACAACATTAATATAGCTGCTTCGGCTTTATAATCACTTTTATTGAGGGTTTCTATTCCCATCCGAATTGATGTACTCATTCCTTGATGCCAAAACGGGTTTTCAATCGTTTCTACTGATGTGACTATTTCTGGTTTAATGCGATCAGCATATGCTCCAAGAACAACGATAATGGGATGGCAAACCGATGCAATGGCTACCTCAACAGCGTGTTGAATCAAACTCCGTCCGTTATATTCGAGCAGTTGTTTTGGTCTGCCCATACGAGTTGAAGCCCCCGCAGCTAGAATAATAATTGCGACGGATGATTTCTCTGTTTCTACTGGTTGAGTGGTAGAAATCATAATCAAGCAGAAACATAATGTTCGTGTGACAGATTGGTTGACAAAATCTTGACCTCAAGTTTTTGATGAATGGAACCATTACGGTCTTTCAACATCCCACCACAACGGTTTGATAAGACAGCTTGAATTTCTGCAATAATCGCGATCGCAATTTCTTGAGGCGTTTCTGCACCAAGATCGAGTCCGACCGGAAAATACAATTTTTCTAACTGTTCTTTTGAATGATGTATTTTCCCAAGTATTTCTTTGGTGCGCTGTTTTGCTCCTAAAATTCCGATATATTTTACCGAAGAAGGCAACAACATTTTTAAAATTTCGAGATCGTCAAAGTAATTATGAGTCATCACTACAGCAACAGTATCTCGATCGAAACTTACTTGCTTGTCTATAATTTCTCGACGGGTAAGAATGACATTATCTGCCATCAAAAAGCGATCGCGCGTTGCTTCATTTGCTCTACAATCGACTACTGTAACGTTCCAGCCTAATGATTTGGCAAATTGTACTACAGGAATTGCATCGCGTCCAGATCCAAAAATAATTAGTGGTGTGGGCGGTCGAATGACTTCGATAAAGACTTCTATGCTACCGCAGGAAAATTGATATTTGTTGATGCTTGAGTGTTGAGTGTAAAGGGCAGATTTAGCATCGCAGACGAGAGTTGGCAACAAATTCGGTTCTTTGATATCGCTAACGAGCGAACCATCTGAAGCAAGCATTAATTTAGCCCCGATCGCCAGATTGCTCGAACCTTCAACATTAAAAACAGTTGCAATCACGCCTCGCTGTCTTTTATTAAAACATTCTTGTATAAAAGGTATTGGATTGAGCGAGCGATCGAGACGTTCGATGAGAACTTGCACCACACCATTACAACCAATGCCAAATCCCCAAATAATATCTTCATCAGCCGTAGTATCGTAAGTGACAACAATCGGTTTTCCAGATGGCATTCTTTGGCGAGTATGCTCGAATACATCGTTTTCTAAGCAACCGCCGCTAATCGCTCCTACTATTTGACCTGTACTCATCATTAACATACGGGCACCCGGTCGTCGATAGGTTGAGCCTTTGGTATTGACAATGGTAGCCAAATACGCAGTTTTGTCTTTTTGTCGGCTCTCCTCAAAGAATTTCAGAATTGCTTGTAATTCGTTCATAAAAGCTTATCTGGTGTAATGGGCAGATGGCGAATTCGTTTGCCTGTTGCATGATAAACCGCATTGGCAACAGCCGCCGCTACCCCGGTAATGCCTATTTCTCCGACCCCACGGGCACCCACTGGATTGAACTTGAGATCGGGTTTGCCGACAAATGCCACGTCGATGCGGGGAATATCGGCATGGGAAGCGATATGATAGGTTGCCAAATCGTAAACTACCGGATTGCCTATTATCGGATCGAGTTCGCCTTCTTCCATCAAAGCGTGACTAATGCCCATAATGACCCCACCGCGCACTTGACTCGCCGCCGTTTTCACGTTGATAATACGCCCCACATCCATGACTGAAAGCCAGCGAGTAATTTGCAAGCGTCCGATCTCTTCATCTACCGTGATTTCGCAAAAATGAGCGCCCGACGAATGAAAAGCAAACTTCTTCATCTCCTCTCCAGGGGCGCTCGATGCGGTTGCTTCCCAGGCAGCGCGTCCAGATTGATTTAAGGCGGCAATGGCTTCTTGAGCGTTGTTTGCCTTAGCTTGTTGAAGCAGTTTTTGACAAGCACCTTTAACCGCAGGCAAAAGGGATGCCGTCATTTGAGAACCCCCGGCAAGTCCGCCATCGGGCAAGCGAGAATCTCCCATTTCCACCCGAATTTGCTCGATAGGTAAACCGAGGGCTTCTGATGCCGCGATCGCAACTACAGTATAAGCACCCGTTCCCATATCGTTCCCTGCTGTCAAGACATGAGCCTTTCCATCGGGCAAAAGTCGCACCTTGGCAGAAGTAGCGCCGCGATAGCCTGGAAACATAGCAGCTGCCATGCCGATACCAACGAGCTTACCATCGCGGGTAAGAGATCGAGGTTGTTGGCGTTCCTGCCAGCCAAAGCGTTCTGCTCCTACCTTGAGACAGTCGGCAAAATGATGCTCGGAAAACGGCAATCCTTTACGTTGATCCCCTTTGGCAATGTTTTTGAGCCGCAGGGCAATTGGATCGATGTTCAATTTCCAAGCGAGTTCGTCCATTGCCGATTCTAATGCCCACATCCCCGGAGTTTCCCCAGGTGCCCGCATAAAAGTAGGCATTCCCACATTTAAAATCGCCAACTCTTGATAGAGTCGTATATTGGGGGTTGCATACATTACCGGGGTAACTCTAGTACAGGGTTCACTAAACTCACCAGCAGGTGAAGTAGCAGATTTAGCTTCATGTTCGATCGCGCTTAAAGTTCCGTCTGAAGTTGCAAAAAGACGTATGCGCTGTTCGGTGTGCGATCGATGTCCGGTGTTAGCAGTCATTTGACGGCGAGAGACGACGACTTTGAGGGGTTTTCCTACTTGTTTGGCTGCCGCAGCACAAAGCAAACCATGGGGCCAAGGAAACGCTTTGCAACCAAAAGCCCCACCAATGTAAGGACTGACGAGTCTAACGCGCTCCACTGGCAAGCCCAACACTTCAGCATAGGTTCGCTGTCCCATTTGTACCCATTGGGAAGGTTCGTAAATAGTAACGGCATCGTTACCTCGCCACTGAGCAATAATGGCATGGGGTTCCATTGGTGCATGGTGTTCCATCGAAGTAAAATAAGTTGCCTCAATGGCTCGATCGCTATTAATCTGTTGGACATTTCCTGTGGTAAAGCTGCCCCGATCGAATTTCAAGTCTTCCCCAAACATCCCTGGAGCTTCTTTATAAGTAGCTTTTTCTGGCTCGACAAGGGAGGATTGCGAGTCGTAGTCCACCTCGACCAAATGAGCCGCATAACGCGCTCTCTCAAAGGTATCGGCAACGACTAAGCCAATAATTTGTCCTCCATAATGAACGATATCGTCGGACAAGGGCAAGCGCGATTCGTAAATAATTGAGGTTTTAAAATCGTTGGCAGGTTTAAAGAGTTTCGGCGCGTTGCGATGGGTGAAAACGGCTAGAACCCCTGGGGATTGTTCGGCGGCGCGGGTGTTAATATCACGAATTCGACCTTTAGCAATTGTAGAAGTGACTAAGTAGCCATGCACTAGCCCTTCAATTTGATGTTCGGCAGAGTAGGTAGCCGTACCCGTAACCTTTGCCCGTCCATCGGTACGGCTGACTGAGGTTTTCCTTGGCTCGTTCATGCAATTCCTCCTCCTCGGGCTGAAACGGTTAGGGCGCGACGAATGGCACGTTTTGCCATCTCAATTTTAAAAGCGTTATATTTCAGGGGTTTCGATCCTTGCAAAGCAATCTCGGCTGCTTGTTGAAAGCTTGCCATTTCTGCTGCTTTGCCTTTTAAAAATTCTTCGGCTGCGGGCGATCGCCAGGGTTTATGGGCTACACCTCCCAGTGCCATACGCGCTTGTCGGATCTTTCCGTTTTGGATATCTAGGGCAGCAGCAACGGAAATGAGGGCAAAGGCATAGGAAGCGCGATCGCGTAATTTCAAATACACGCCAGATTTAGCAAAGGAGACGGGCGGCAAAATAACTGCCGTAATGATTTCTCCAGGGGCAAGATTGTTATCCAACTGCGGAGTATTGCCAGGTAGTCGATGAAACTCCGTAAAAGGGATTTCTCTGCGTCCCTGTGCCCCTTCAACTTCGACTACCGCATCTAAAGCAGCCAGAGGAACACACATATCCGAGGGATTAACTGCAAGACACTGTTCGCTTGCCCCTAAAATTGCGTGCATTTTATTAATTCCCGTCACCGCCGGACAGCCGGAACCGGGTTGTCGTTTGTTACAGGGAAATGCCGTATCGTAATAATAAGGGCAGCGAGTGCGTTGCATTAAATTACCGCCAACGGTTGCCATATTGCGAATTTGCTGCGATGCTCCTGAGAGAATGGCGCGAGAAAGCAGGGGATAGCTCCTGCGAATCTCAGGATTATCGGCAACGGCGGTATTGCTAACTAATGCCCCGATGCGAAGCCCCCCTTTGCGGGTGCGATCGATCTGGTTGAGATTTAAGCGGGAGATATCGATTAGTTGCGAGGGTTCATCGAGAAAAACTTTCAGGCGATCAATTAAATTCGTTCCCCCTGCAATAAAGTTCGCTGTTTTTTCTTGACTTGCCTTTTGTATGGCATCTTTGGTAGAGGTTGCCCGAATATAAGTAAAATTTTTCATGCAGGTTCCTCCGCATCTTGTATCAACATTAATGCTGTCGGATCGGGTGGGGTTTGTCCGGTTGCTTGTTGTACTGCTGCGACGATGCCGTTATAAGCACTACAGCGACAAAGATTGCCGCTCAATCGTTCGCGAATTTCTGTCTCCGACAATTGAGCAAGCTGAGGCGGACTATTGAGATCGTCGGTAACGGCACTGGCACAACCGCGTTTGACTTCATCAAGTAAGGCAACGGTCGCACAAATTTGTCCGGGAGTACAGTAACCGCACTGAAAACCATCATTTTCAATAAAGGCAGTTTGCACGGGATGTAAAGTCTCGCCCCCTGCCAATCCTTCAACCGTGACGATTTCCTTGCCGTCTTGCATAACTGCTAAAGCAAGACAAGAATAGACTCGCTGCCCGTCGATGAGTACCGTACAAGCACCGCATTGTCCGTGGTCGCAACCTTTTTTACTGCCCGTTAATCCAAGCCTTTCCCGCAGAGCATCTAAAAGCGTTACGCGCAGCTCGATATTAAGGGTTTGCTCTTGACCGTTGATATTAAGCGTTACTTGCGCTTCTCCTTGGGCAGTTGGAGTTACCGACGGTTCTTGCTGGGCTTGAGCCGATTTAAGCAACGAGGGAGCTGCGATCGCTCCTCCTGCTGCTGTTATTGCCCGTCCCAAAAAATTACGTCGAGATGTCGCTCCCCATTTTTTATTTTGGTCTTGCATTCGTTTTTCTTGTAGCCTAAGTGTTCTCCGAAATTCTTGGCAAGCTCGACTGTATGTATCGTTGAGAGTTTTCGATCGCCTCTAGAAGCGATCGCTTTTTTTCGCTCCTTTTCTGTAAAGAATTTTTTGTTTAATCTTATTAAAAAAATGTGACCCCAATATGACAAAGACTAAAGCAATTAGTGGGACTTGATATGATATCTGTTTTGTGTCCTAGTACAACTAACAACTAACTACTAACAACTAACTACTAACAACTAACTACTAATGACCATTTGGTGAAGCTTGTGGTTGTTTCAGAATGCTAGGAATATTCTCTATGATTCGTTTGACGATTTGTTCTGAGGTTTCTTCTGCTGTAATGGTAATTCGCAGATCGGCTTGGTTATAAAGTGCTTGTCTTTGTTCGAGGAGCGATCGCAGTTTTCCTTGAGGATCAGTATCTTGCAGTAATGGTCTAGTGGTATCTTCTGCTAAACGTTTATACAGTATTTCCACTGGTACATCTAGCCAGATAATTATGCCGTGATGCAGGTAACTCCAGTTATCTCGTCGCAGTATTATTCCCCCACCTGTAGCAATGATTAGCTTGGTAAAAGCACATACTTGCGCCAATATCTGACTTTCTAACTGACGAAATGCTGCTTCTCCTTCCTCAGCAAAAAGTTGATTGATGGTTTTTCCTGCTGCTTTTTCTAGTAAATCATCAGTATCTACAAAGCCGTATCTGAGTTCACGAGCTAGCATTCGCCCCAGTGTGGTTTTACCAGCACCCATCATACCTATTAAGTACAAGTTGATCCCTTGTAATCGCTCATTCACCTGTTACTACACTCCAGTTCTAGCAATTTTGGATTTTATACCAATTCTTTATGAACAAAACCGCCTATTCTCACTTTGCTATGTACCCGACGGTTTGATTGAAGCGCAGCATTTCGAGACTGCGATCGCCATAAACGCCTTCTATTTGTTCTTGACAACACTCAATGGCAAAATCGTTTAAATCTTCTGAGTTAATACTATACATATCTTCAAATACTTCTGGTTCTACCCGACAAAAACGTGGGCGATCAGGGTAAATGCGGCATTCACGAGTATGCAGGTCGTAGTTAATACACCATCCATTTTCGCCTACCATACTTAAATAAAGTTCTAGTTCGTCTGAATTTAAATACTGGTCTAAGTCTGGACGATATTTAGGATCGAGGTGACAGCAAGCTCCACATTGTTTTACACATTGCCAAATTGCCATTTTTTATACCTTTTGTTCATTTACCAGTTATCAGTTATCAGGTTCTGAAGCTTGCTGGAAGATGCTGATGACACTTATTTTATTGTGCTGTTTACTCATTTAAGCATTCAGCCGCGAAATCTGAAAAGCTTGGTAGAACCTTTCAACTCATTTTATTGATGGGAGCCTACTAGTACTTTGTCAAGTTTGAATTGAGGGATAAGAAAGTTCGTAGTAAGGACTTTAGTCCTTATTTTCTAAGCACTAAGCGTGCTTACTACAAACCCTCGAAACTAGCTTGACAGACCACTAGTCAGATTTGTTCCGAATGTGGCTACAAATAGGGTAAGCTGGATTTGAAAGTTCGGTCGGTTGATGCCTCAACTGTGGCACTGAACACGACCGAGACGAAAATGCAGCAAAAAATATAAACAAAGTCGGGATAGGGCATTACCACGACTATAAACGGGCGCAAAGGAAGAATAAGACTTTTCAATAGCATCATCCGATGAAGCGTCAAGAATCACCGTCTGTTCAGAGCGGTGAGTATGTCAAAATAGAGTAATACATTCTTTTAAGTTCTTTGGGAGGGAATAATGTTTGAGGCTGTAGCCAATATCAATTGGGAAGTAATTTTTCAGCTATTGTTCGTAGCACTGATCATGCTAGCTGGGCCAGCAGTAATTTTTGTACTAGCTTTTCGCGGTGGCGACCTCTAATATAAAATTCAATTAATTTTAATTTCCTTTGCTCTGGCCCGCTAAGTGCGGGCTTTGCTTTTTATTTGTTGGTTGGTGGTTGTTGGTTGGTGGTTGTTGGTTGGTGATTGGTGGTTGTTAGTTGTTTCTTGATCCCGCTTGCGCGTCTGCGTGTAAGCGTCTCCGTAAGGAGAATCCCCGATCCGCTTATTTGAAAGTCCTTAAAGCCCTGAGTGCTGCTTGAATAATGGCATCATAGTGTGGTTGCAAAATATCAACTTCTTTAGCATCTTGACGATTATTACCTAGTAGACCGACTGTTTGTCCCTGCTCAATAGCTAAAACCTTACCATCTGGATTTTTAATTCTTAATTCTGGTAAAGAACTATTTTGATAAATCCCACAGGTATACTGACGGTGATTGTATTCAAAAGCAGCTTTTGATAAAGTGGTGTAAGAAGTAAACGGCGCATATGACTGACTAGCAACTCTTGCACCGACTAGTTCTAACTCTATACTAGTATTGCCATTAAAATGATTTTCTCGCAGTTTATAAGCAATATCTATTCGTTGCGGGAGGGGAAAGTAATCGCGCCAGCGCCAAGCGATCGCTTTAATTTTAAATTGTTGTTCGTCAATTGTTTGGGCAACTGTTAGCTTAATATGACCTTTCCCAACGGTTTGCTGTTCAATGACTTGCACACTAGCAGTCCAAAAGACTGGATCAGGGTTATCGATACCGCAGGGTTCTAAAGCGTGTAGTTGTTGATAGAGTTCTTGGTTAATCTGATTAAGATTAGCTTCAGCATCAATTTTTAAAAGCGGTTTCAGGTGCTGAATTTCTAGACATTGGTTAGCGAATTCCACCAAACGCGATCGCAGTGCTACTAAATTTTCAGCAGGAAAAGAAAATCCACCTGCGGCTTTGTGTCCTCCAAATTTACCTAGCAAGTCTTGGCAATATTCTAAAGCTTCAAAAACATGGAACTCTGGTATTCCGCGTGCAGAACCGCGAATTTGGTGATCATCCTCAAAAGTACCGATGAACACGGGGACACCATAGCGTTCTACCAAGCGAGAGGCGACAATACCAATTACACCATGATGCCAGTTGGGTTGGACAACAACCAAAACCCGATCTTCTTGTAGAGATGTTCCATGGAACGTCTGTGTCTCTACAATTGCGATCGCTTCTTGTTCAATTTGTTCACACATCTGTTGACGATGCTGATTAATTTGCTCACACTGCATCGCTTTTTCTAAAGCAATCCCCATATCATCTGTGGTGAGTAGCTCAATCATAATTTGGGGATCACCAATTCTACCAATAGCATTAATCCGTGGCCCAAGCCGAAACCCAATATCTTCAGGCTTTAACGATTTTAATAGTTGGTTGTTGGTTGTTGGTTGTTGGTTGGTGGTTGTTGGTTGTTGGTTGTTGGTTGTTGGTTGGTGGTTGGTGGTTGGTGGTTGGTGGTTGTTGGTTGGTGGTTGTTGGTTGGTGGTTGTTGGTTGTTGGTTGTTGGTTGTTGGTGGTTGTTGGTTGTTGGTTGTTGGTTGGTGGTTGGTGGTTGGTGGTTGGTGGTTGTTGGTTGGCTGTTGGTTGTTGGTTGGTTGTTGGTTGTTGGTTGGTGGTTGTTGGTTGGTGGTTGTTGGTTGGTGGTTGTTGGTTGGTTGTTGGTTGTTGGTTGTTGGTTGTTGGTTGTTGGTGGTTGTTGGTTGTTGGTTGTTGGTTGTTGGTTGGTGGTTGGTGGTTGGTGGTTGGTGGTTGTTAAGTATTCCCCCTTGTCCGCGCGCTTGCACCCCCGACACCTGAATTAACGCTTGTATTCCTGCTAGTTGGGATTTGGGTAATTGCAGCAAACCACGTTTTACCCAACGGCGATTTACTCCGGTTAAGGGAGCGAGATCAGCAATAGTTCCCAGGGTAAACAGTTCCAGCATTGGTCTGATAATGCCACTATTAGCTTGTCCTAGCTGTTGAGCTAAAGAAATTGCCAAAATATAGGCAACACCTACACCAGCTACACCACGATAAATAGAAGATTCTGGTAGTAACTTCGGGTTGAGAATGGCGTTGGCTGGGGGTAATTGTTGCGGGATGTCGTGGTGATCGGTGATAATTACTTCTAGACCAAGTTCTCTGGCTCTGGCGATGGGTTCAAACGCAGAGATCCCATTATCAACTGTTAGAATAAGTTTAACACCTTCGCTCTTGAATTCTTCTACAATTCGTTTATTGATGCCGTAGCCTTCATGCATCCGACTAGGAATGGCGTAATTTACCTCTGCACCTAACCAGCGTAAACTACGTAACAGTAAAGCAGTGCTAGTCATTCCATCTGCATCATAATCTCCACAGATGGCAATTTTTTCTTTACAGGTAATACAAGTTTGCAACAACTCTAAACTAACTGCGAGTTCTGGAAATTCCTCCAAAGGCGAAGGTAGATTTATAGATTCAGAATTTAAAAAAGCTTGTGCTGCTTCAGGGGTTTCAATCCCGCGATTAATTAGAAGTTGATTCAGCAAAGACGGTAAATTAGTCGCCTTTGCCAGATTCTGTGCTAATTCTATTTTCTGGGGGTAAATTTGCCAACGTTGATTAGGTAAACGCCGACGGGTTTTTGTTGCTGTAGTTGGGAGTTGGTCTAGCACAATTGCAGTTAGAAGTGTGCATAATCACTTATATCTCATACACTCCAGCTTCACAACACCTCTACTCGACCATCATCAAGAATATAAATTGCGCGATCGCCAGGAGCATACCAATTTGGACGCAGTTCTACTCCCAATGTCCCAAAGTTTAATTTGGAAATATTTGCCTTTAACGGTAAACCAGTGTCATCCCAAAATAATAGAGATACATTTGGCTCTGTACCATCTCCCTGGTTAATCTGTAGTTCTTGTCCTGGTTGCAGAGGAATCGGATTAGTACTAGCTGGCTTCTGTATAATCAACACCCTTGGAGTTCGATTTACGACTTTAACTTGGATGCGTTGTCCTGGTGAAAATTGAATCGGACGGGAGCCGCACTTGGAAGCACAAGTACCAGCAAAAGCAGGTCTGTAATTATTGGCTGATGGGAAAAGTAGAGCGGTTGCGATTAAAGTTGCACAGATAAACTTAGACATAGAATCGAGAGTTACACAGAAGACTAAGGGTGTGTGGATTTTGATACCTCAGACTAACACCACATTTTGTACTTTGTGTAGACAGACGTTTGTAGTAAGCACTTTAGTGCTTAAAAAATAAGGACTGTAAGCACAGCGTTCCCGCATGGTAGTCCTTACTACAAACTTATCCCTCAATTCAAACTTGATGACCTGATGTCACCTGATTAATTTGATTGCTGTTTTCCTCTACAGAAATCGATTCTACCCAGTTTTCTTCATCTACTGCTAGCAATTTATGAGCTGCTTCCAGCATCGATGTTGCTATATCTTTTAGGTCTTCGCGGTTGTTTAGGTATGTTCTGAGTGCTTCTATAGGGTCAATGCTATTACTAGCGCTTAATTCGGGAACGCGAGGTCTAGCTAACTGACTTACTAATTCTGGTTGGATGGTGTAGGTATGAGCTGGAGTTAATAGTTGGTGGAGTGTGGCGTTATCAATTACATCCAATTGTTCAGAACGAAGTTTGTAAATTAGTCTGATTACTGCATCGTCAATATTATACTTGGCGATCGCTTTCATAATAGCTGCTTGTGGATCTTCTGCTTTTGAAACATCCACCTCAATTGTGTGGAAAACCCGCGCAGGTAAAGGGTTAAATTCCCATTTAGCGCTACCCCGTTCTAACTCAACCATTACATAGCCTTTTTCTTCCTTCTCTTCACTAAAGTCCACTCGTTCAATACTTCCTGGATAAATCACTGGCGGATTATTGGATTTATTTAAGCTCTGGTGGCGATGGACATGTCCTAAAGCTACATAATCAAAACAGGGTCGCACCAACATTGATAAAGGAATTGTAAAACCTTTACCAACTGCCAAAAAACGTTCAGCCCCAAAACTAGCATTATCAGCCATCAAGTGACCCAAAAGAATTGTTGGTACATTTGGATCAAGACGACGAATTTCTGCTTCTAAAACAACTTGTAAACGTTCAATGAGTAGTTGATGTACTTCGCTCAAAGATAAACCTTCTGTTTCTTGGCGAGTCATCAATGTAGAACGGGTCAACCAAGGTAGGGTAATCACTTGTACAAGACCATTACGAGTTTGGATACGGTGAGTACACAACGTATCACCAACTACAATTCCTGGCACACCTAAAGTGCGGTAAATACATAGACTTGCTCCACCCTGACCTTGGGAATGCTGGTCATGGTTCCCCACTAACAACACTGTGGGAATTTGAACATCTACAAGACGACGAAACTGACCAGCAAAAGCTTCTTGTACATAAGGTGGTGGTGTCGCATCAGGGAAAGCATCACCACCGAAAATTACTAAATCCACAGGTTGGTTTAGGGCTTGGTCTATACAATGAGATAGAGTCTTGACAAAATCCTCTAAGCGTGTGTTTAGACCTGTCTCAGAGTTAATACGTCCGTGGGAGAAACCGCTTCCCATGTGGATATCTGAAAGATGGAGGATTTTAATCATATTTATCTCCAGTTTTGCTTGACTCTACCTGACGCTAAATCTACCACGCCAATATTGACATCCTCCCACGGCTAAAAGCCAGTGGGATTCCAAGAATCACTTCTTAGGTCTCCTCTTTCCGCGACTAGACTTATTTAGAGGAGTTTCTTCACCCAAACAGAGGTCGATTTTGCAGTAGAATGAGTCCTTTAGAGAGAGGAGGGCAAAAAAAAGTGACTAGGGTCATCATAGTGCGCCACGGTCAAAGCACGTATAATACTGAAAAACGTATTCAAGGGCGCACCGATGCGTCTACATTAACAGAAAAAGGTTGTAATGATGCCAATTTAGTTGGTACAGCCCTCAGTAATATTTCATTAACTGCAATTTATAGTAGTCCTTTAAAGCGAGCCAAAGAAACAGCAGATATCATTTGGCGATCGCAAGAAAATAATTCTGATCAGCCTATTGTTCCTCAAACTTCCAATCTCCTCCTAGAGATTGATTTACCCTTATGGGAAAAAATGCTTCTAACGGAAGTGAAGCAGAAGTTTTCCGAAGATTACCGTATTTGGAAGGAATCGCCCCATCAACTACAGATGCTTGTTCAAGATAGTCAGGGGAATAGCCGAGAACATCATCCTGTTTTATCTCTGTACGAACAAGCACGACAATTTTGGCAAGAAATTCTGCCCCGTCATCAAGGGCAAACTATATTAATTGTAGGACATAATGGGATTAATCGAGCTTTAATCAGCACAGCGCTGGGAATTTCTCCATCTCGCTACCATTCTATCCAGCAATCTAACTGTGGCGTCAGCGTAATTAACTTTGCTGGTGGTTTGGGAGATGCAGTTCAGCTAGAATCCATGAACCAAACGCAACACTTGGGAGATATTCTCCCTTCTTTGCGACCAAACCATCAAGGTGTACGTTTGTTGCTGATTCGTCATGGCGAAACTGAGTGGAATCGCCAAGGGAAATTTCAAGGTCATATTGATGTTCCTCTCAACGATAATGGCAGGCTACAGGCACAGAAAGCTGCCGCATTTCTCAAAGATGTAGAACTTGATTTTGGCATCACAAGCCCGATGCTGCGTCCCAAGGAAACGGCTGAAATTATTTTACAGAACCACCACCAGAGTATCAAGTTAGAATTGCAAGATGGTTTGAGAGAAATTAGTCACGGACTTTGGGAAGGAAAATTAGAATCAGAAATTGAACAAGAATTTCCCGGAGAGTTGCAGCGCTGGCGAACAGCACCAGATCAAGTACAAATGCCGGCAGGAGAAAATTTGCAACAGGTATGGGAACGCAGTGTGGTATCTTGGCAGTCTGTCGTAGAAAAAGCATTGACAAATCAACTCCAAACTGGCATAGTCGTTGCTCATGATGCTACGAATAAAACTCTGCTTTGCCATATTCTAGGTTTATCAGCAGATAATTTCTGGAATTTCCGTCAGGGTAATGGTGCAGTCAGTGTTATTGACTACCCTTCAGGATTAAAGGGTGTACCAGTTTTGCAAGCAATGAATATTACCACTCACTTGAGTGGCGGGGTGCTAGATAAAACCGCAGCAGGGGCCTTGTAAGAGTTATGATATGACAAGTGAATTATTACAACAAGTACGGATTATTGACCCGGTTTCTGGCACTGATCAAGTAGCTGATGTGCTAATTGATGCTGGTTATATCCAGTCAGTGGCTAATAGTATTTCTGATGTGCCACCAGACACTCACATCCGAGATTGTCGTGGATTAGTGTTAGGAACAGGGTTGATAGATTTGTATAGCCACTCCGGAGAGCCGGGATTTGAAGAACGAGAAACCCTTTCTTCTTTACTACAAGCAGCTGCGGCTGGTGGCTTTACTAGAATTAGCATTTTACCCGACACATCGCCAGTGATTGATCAGCCGGCGATGGTGGCGCAGTTTTGGGAGAAGATACGAGGACAGGAGGGACAAGACAGTAATTTTTCTTTGTTGTCTTTCCCTTCTGAGTTGTCTGTTACTCTTCCCCAGATCAACATCTGGGGTGCGATCACTCTGGATGTTGCTGGTAAGCAAATGACGGAGTTAGCGGATTTAGCGGCGGTGGGGGTAGTCGGTTTTGCTGATGGTCAACCTTTGGAAAATACGGCACTGGTACGGCGAGTATTAGAATATCTCCAGCCCTTGGGAAAGCCTGTGGCGTTTTGGTGTTGCGATCGCCAACTGAAGTCTAATGGAGTCATGCGCGAAGGTCGAGATTCTCTACGCTTTGGTTTAGCAGGGAATCCTGCTGCTTCTGAAACCTCTGCGATCGCCAGTTTGATCGAATTGGTAGCTGCGACGGGGACGCCACTACATATTATGCGGGTTTCCACTGCTCGTAGTGTCGAATTGATCGCATCAGCAAAAAACCAAGGCTTACCGATCACCGCTAGCACCACTTGGATGCATGTTTTACTTGACACAGAATCACTTAAGAGTTATAATCTAAACTTGCATCTAGAGCCGCCGTTAGGTAATCCGAATGATTTATTTGCGTTACGGCAGGCAGTACGCACAGGTATTATAGATGCGATCGCCATTGATCACGCTCCCTACACTTATGAAGAAAAAACAGTAGCATTTGCCGAAGCACCACCCGGAGCCGTAGGTTTAGAATTAGCACTACCTTTGTTGTGGCAAAATTTGGTAGAGACTGGTGAATTTAGCGCCCTACAATTATGGCAAGCATTGAGTCATCGTCCGGCGGAGTGCTTAAAACAGAATTTGAGTGCGATCGCTCCTGGAGAGAAGGCAGAATTAACATTATTTGACCCCCAGAAAAGCTGGAAGGTTGATGAACAAAATCTTCGTACTCTCTCACAGAATACGTTTTGGTTGGGACAACAGTTGACAGGTAAGGTAGTGAAGATTTGGGTACCTTAGCTCAGTTTTGCGTTAAATCGTAAGGTTTTAAACGCAGAGGGGCGCAGAGGAAAGCGCAGAGGGACGACACAGAGGTTTGCTCAATTTATTCGCTACGAACTTATCCAACAGCTGTACTTAGGGCTTGCTGAATAAAGCTATAACCTATTCCAAATAAGAGTTCCAATCATTTTTATTCCAAACAGGTGCAAGGCTATGGCATCTAGAGGCTCAAAATCCTTGCATTTCGCTCTGAAATTGTGGGGCGAATTTGAGAAGCAACCTCCGAAACTACCATTTTTTGTACTGTGTACCATCTAGATTCGCTTTGTGGAGTTTTTCAGCAGACCCTACTTAGTTCCTTTACTTGGGCGATCGCACTGTAGAAGTTAACGGTTTCAATTTCGTTGCCGGGTTTCATTAATTTGAAAGACGTTAGCTCCTGGCGGACGAATTCTTGATGTCGGGTTTCAATCCCGTTGCCGGGTTTCATTAATTTGAAAGATACATCCCTCAAAACGCTAAGGCTACAGACAAAGTAGTGTTTCAATCCCGTTGCCGGGTTTCATTAATTTGAAAGTCCCCAACACCAACGAGCACCATACAAACAATTTTTCGTTTCAATCCCGTTGCCGGGTTTCATTAATTTGAAAGCGATCGCCTCTCAAAGAATTATCTAGTGAGGAACTGTTTCAATCCCGTTGCCGGGTTTCATTAATTTGAAAGAATGCTAAGTTTAAAGCTCTATCTGAGGATCTAGCAGTTTCAATCCCGTTGCCGGGTTTCATTAATTTGAAAGGTTACTAGAAGAAGAGGCAAAGTACATCAGAAAAGAGTTTCAATCCCGTTGCCGGGTTTCATTAATTTGAAAGAAGCTATCGTAGAGAGCGAAAAAGAACTCAAGAAGTGTTTCAATCCCGTTGCCGGGTTTCATTAATTTGAAAGCCTTTTTGTCTAACTCGGACACCGTGCTACCGATAGTTTCAATCCCGTTGCCGGGTTTCATTAATTTGAAAGTTTGTGGTAAGCGGGATGAGTGTTAACATTCATTCGTTTCAATCCCGTTGCCGGGTTTCATTAATTTGAAAGTCGGGCATTAACAAAGAAACCAACTTCGTCAAAGAGAATCGTTTCAATCCCGTTGCCGGGTTTCATTAATTTGAAAGGCTCATGTGGTAGGGGATGGAGCAGACGCTATTATCTTGGGTTTCAATCCCGTTGCCGGGTTTCATTAATTTGAAAGCATTGGGTGACTAAAAGATATATGTTGTATCGTTTGTTTCAATCCCGTTGCCGGGTTTCATTAATTTGAAAGCTTACACCAAGGGGGGATAATCCGTTGGGTGTAGGAGTTTCAATCCCGTTGCCGGGTTTCATTAATTTGAAAGCAGAGATGCCGGTGGCGGTAGCGACTGCGCCGGTGGTTTCAATCCCGTTGCCGGGTTTCATTAATTTGAAAGGAAGGAATAGTAATAAGATAATCAAGACGACTCATGTATGTTTCAATCCCGTTGCCGGGTTTCATTAATTTGAAAGAAAAAGGCTTTTACTTCTTACGCTCGTCAACTAATTCTGTTTCAATCCCGTTGCCGGGTTTCATTAATTTGAAAGCTCGTCGGCATAATCGGAAGCAGCAAGAGTTGCAACGTTTCAATCCCGTTGCCGGGTTTCATTAATTTGAAAGTCATGATGTTGAAAGAACAAAAGCTTTCTTCCAGCAATGTTTCAATCCCGTTGCCGGGTTTCATTAATTTGAAAGGATTTTCTAGTGATGGCATTGAGTACCATTTGGAAGGTTTCAATCCCGTTGCCGGGTTTCATTAATTTGAAAGTTATTGATTGGTGGCTTGCATATTGCAGTGGCAAGTTTCAATCCCGTTGCCGGGTTTCATTAATTTGAAAGTTTTAATTAGCGCGATCGCTGAATCCGCGCTAATTGTTTCAATCCCGTTGCCGGGTTTCATTAATTTGAAAGACCGCCAGCGAAAACCTAGTTACAGAGCAAGTTCTAGAAGCAATTTTGGCAGGACTGTTTTAAAAGTCCATTTCAGCCATTGGTGACAGCGAGCCAAACATTACTCAAAACGCTGAAAGTATTGAATTGTCAAGGTTCTGTCGATTTGGCGGGAGGTGGGGGGTTTTCGCCCGTGCTTTCCCTTGCCAAAAAATTTAGCTCTGAGTTCAGATTATAAGCTCATTTTCTCACTTGTACTAAGTATAATTTTACAAAAATTATCCGAAATCGAGTCAGAGTATTCCATTGACCAATACTTCTTTGATCGTACAAACCCCCAGATTTATCTGTGGGGTTAATCCAAAATCCAAAATCGAATGATCCCTCCTTCCATTTTTGGTAAAAACTACTATAATTACTTAAACAAGACAACTACTTGTAAAATAAAGCTACGCCTAACTGTGTTTACAACTGCACTTATTCAACGAGATCAAACCCAACCGGGTGCATTACCACTAGATTTATTTGCGGCGATCGCAAGCTTAAAAAAAGAATTGAATGCGGTTATCCTGGCTCATTACTATCAAGAGCCAGATATTCAAGATATTGCAGACTTGATTGGCGATTCTCTCCAACTTTCTAAAGCAGCAGCTGATACTAATGCTGATGTGATTGTTTTTGCTGGCGTTCACTTCATGGCTGAAACAGCGAAGATTCTCAATCCCGATAAAATGGTGCTATTACCAGATTTAGATGCAGGTTGTTCTTTAGCAGATACCTGTCCTCCAGAAGCTTTTGCAACTTTTAAAGCAGCCCATCCTGGACATTTAGTAATTTCTTATATCAATTGCTCTGCTGAAATTAAGGCGATGAGCGATATTATTTGTACCAGTTCCAATGCTGTCAAAATTGTGCAGCAGATACCCAAAGATGTGCCGATCATTTTTGCACCAGATCGGAATTTGGGACGGTATGTGATGGAACAGACTGGCCGAGATATGGTGTTATGGCAAGGTAGCTGTATTGTCCATGAAACTTTTTCAGAAAAGAAAATTGTCCAACTGAAAATTGCTCATCCAGAAGCAGAAGCGATCGCACATCCAGAATGTGAACCTGCTGTTTTGCGTCACGCTAGTTTCATTGGTTCTACAGCAGCTTTACTGAAGTATTGTCAACAAAGTCCAACTCAAGAATTTATTGTCGCTACGGAACCAGGTATTATTCACCAAATGCAAAAAGCTGCACCATCAAAGCAGTTTATTCCTGCACCACCGATCAATAATTGCAACTGTAATGAATGTCCATTTATGCGGTTGAATACTTTGGAAAAATTGTATTTAGCAATGAAAAATCGTGCGCCAGAAATTACGATGTCTGAAGAGATACGGTTGGCGGCGTTACGTCCGATTCAACGGATGTTGGAGATGAGTATTTAAGTAGCCGTCAGGTTTTGTTGGTAGAGATGCGATCAAATTGCGTCTCTATTTTTATACTTTTGAACGTTGAATTGTGAATTTTGAATTCTCTTGGTTTTTCGCCCCTTCTAAGGGCAAGAAAACTGTTAAAATCTCACCGTAACGGGGGCGTTCACGCACAATCAGTTTTCCACCAATAGCCTGAAACAAATGCTTGGTTGCATTGAGGTTCAAGCTGATTGTACCTGTTTCTGGTTGGAACATTAATAATTGACCAAGAGCTTTGCGAATTGGTGGTGTACAGGTTGATACGGTGTCTCCCACTTGAGGAAGAGGGAGTAATTGCAACTTAAGTTGATCGCCAGCAGGAATGACTTGTACTTGAATATGGCTACCAGCAGGTAAGTTGCGGGTGAAATTTTCCATTAAACCTGTGAGAACTCGATCAAGCATGGTAGGATTGCTAACAACTGTCGGCAAATGCTGAGGTAACACTACATCTAGCTTTAAGTTACGCCGATTTGCTGCTTCTTGCCAACGAGGTATGCTCGCCTGCAACACCTGCTCTAGGCTCATGACAGTCAATTGAGTGCATGTTGTTTTATTTGTAGCAGATGTTTCTAGTTCTGCTGCTCTAAACAGCAATTCCATCCTGTCAATTTGCTCGGTACACTCGCGATCAATAATTTTTAATCGGTTAATAACGTTAGCAGGTAAATCTTGCTGTTTTAGCAATAATCTAGTAATAGTGCGGATAGTTGTCAAAGGAGTACGGACTTCATGAGCAAAAGCTTGCAGCATTTCCACATCAGGGTTTACTGATGAGAGGTGATGAGAATTAACCTCAATTTTTTGCGATCGTTCAGCATTTCCCTCTACTGCTTCTTTAGTTGTAGCTTCCCAGCCTTTATTTTCTTGTTCTGGTAATTGTGTTAGTAATAATTGGCTAAACTGCATGACCATCCGATAATCTGGAGCAGTCGGGTAGTAATTTTGTATCGTCTGTTCTAGTTCAGCAAATAAATCAGCATTGCTCAACATTACCCTAGTGCTTAACGCCTGCCAAGCCTCCTGTACAACTTCCGAATCAAAAGAAAATGAGAATGTTTTTTGACCGTTTTGCTCTGTTAAAACTAAAACTAATCTAAATTTTTTTGTAAAAATTAGACAAAACTGCTCTTTTGCTAACGGATCTGTTTTTAACAGAGGTAAAATTGATTCATTGTAAATAGTTGCATCTGCTGCGATCGCAACTTCTTGATCAGACATCTGAAATGGCATTAATGCCAAAGGATTAAACGGTTCTGCTGTAAAAGTTATTGACTGAAAACTGGCAGTCAATTTAGGATGATCAAACAAAGGTGCAGGTGCAGCTAAAACCAATCCTTGTGTTACATTGCCATCAATCGTTTCTAAGGCATTTAATAGCAACTGTTGTGTAGCCGCTACGCAAAAGCGCCACTGTTGTTGAGCCTTAGCAGATGAACAAAAAGCCATAGTTGACTGGCTATCGGCTAATACTTCGCTCAGACTAGGCAAAATCCATTTGTACACAAGTGTTCACCCCTTAGTTCAACAGCGACATCCAGCGTTTCAGGCAGAGTTTTTCACTTTCACTACTTTTTCACTGTTACTTACGAGGTTATCGATATTTGCGCCATAACGAAAGTGGTATAACCGAACAATACAGGCGCAATTTCCGTTGACTAAGGACAAACTCTTAATTATTGGTCATTGGTTATTGGTTATTGGTTATTGGTCATTAGTCATTGGTTATTGGTTATTGGTCATTAGTCATTGGAGAAATTTCTCCCATGTCCCCCATCTCTTCAAAATAACCTCTCTATTGATAGATCAGCTGCTTACACCTGAGAATGATGGAAATCTTCTCAAAACAAGGCAAAACAGTATGTAGTAAGCACAAACAAGCTTATTACTCATTTTATGGAGGAGTACAAAATGGTTGTGGGGAAACATCAACGTGCAGTTGGAGTCTTTTCTAACCGAAACGCAGCTGAACATGCGCTTACAGAACTCAGAGATGCTGGCTTTAACATGAATAAAGTTTCTGTAATTGCTAAAGACAGCGATCGCACTGGTGATATTGCTGGTGTTGACACACAAAAAGATGTTGGTAATAAAGCCGATGAAGGAGCTGCTACTGGAGCGGTTACAGGTAGTATTTTAGGAGGCTTGACTGGATTACTCGTTGGTTTGGGTACTTTAGCAATTCCTGGTGTTGGGCCAATTCTACTAGCAGGCGAAGTAGCTACAACCTTAGCCACAACAGCTGCGGGTGCTGGTATTGGTGCAGCAGCAGGCGGGTTATTAGGCGCATTAATTGGTTTGGGAATCCCTGAAGAACGAGCTAGAGTTTACAATGACCGCGTTTCTCGTGGTGATTATTTAATTATCGTAGAAGGTACAGAAGCAGAAATCCGCAGCGCTGAAAGTATTCTCAGAAATCGGGGAATCGAAGAGTTTGGTATCTACAATGCACCAGATGTTGCTGATGCTCACGGTGGTTATGTAAATCCTGCAACTTCTGGGGTTGATACTACTCCTACCTATGACCGTACAAACGTTGCTGACAATGACCCCAAGGTAGTTATTGTTGATCGCCGTGATGATGGTAACTAATAACTGTTAAGTTTACTCTTCAACCTTACACACAGATCAAAATAATTGCAAAAAATTCTAGTTGAGAAACACAAATGAAAAAATTCATTCCATTCTTGCTTGGGGGTGTTCTGATTATCAGTGCAGCAGGTTGCGAACCACCCTCTAGAACCAGCACAAATGCTCCTGATAATACCAATGAAAACGCTAACGCACCAGCGCAAGAAACAGCTCAACAAAACCAACAAGACGCTACCAGCCAAACTCGTAAAGAACAAATTGAGTCAGATATTCGCGCCAGAGAGCAACGTAATAATGCTACTGGCGGTGACGCAGATAGAGATGATGATGATCTAGAAAGCGAAGTTCGCGGAAAACTAGAAGCAAATTTACCAGCTAGCCAATTAACAGTTGATGCAGAAGATGGCCTTGTGAAAGTAGCTGGGACAGTTCCTACTCAAGAGCAACTAAATAAAGTTCCCACTTTAGCACAACAAATTAAAGGTGTGAAAAGTGTGAACGCACAAAATGTAAAAGTTGCTCCCGCAACACCAAACAGAGGACAATAATTTATCGGTAATAGGTAAGTCTAATTGGTAATTGGGTATTAGACCTCTCCATAAATGAACTATGCGTTGCCCAAAACCCTTGTAGAGACGTTAAATTTAACGTCCCTACATTCTTTTTCACCAGATGTCTATTACCTAAAACCACTAAGTTAATCCCCGCTCCCTAATTTCCAATCGCACCATGGTATTGTAATCGGGAACTCCTTCGGTGGAACGCTTGGTTTTATCTAACAACACATTTCCCTCTGGCCAGTGAATCTGCAAATTACCAGGATGAATCGGTGCAATATATACTTTACCTTGAAACTCTCCTAACTGATTTTTGAGAATTACTACGTCTCCTTCTTTTAACCCCAGGTTATCTGCATCTGTAGCATTCATTAACACCGCTTCTCGGAATGCACCTGTAATAGCATCTTTGCGTTCCTGTACCATACTGTTAAATTGTTTACCCCGGCGAGTTGCGACAAAAAAACAATCTGGTGGTAGAGGTACATTGCTATGTGCCCCTACACTTGCAGACAATGGTGCAAAATGTGCCTTTCCATCAACTGTCGGAAAATTCCAGCCAAAGCACAGATGGGAACCACCATACTGAAATTGATCGCCGGCTTGCTGCAAGTGTTGAATACCTGCATATAAGGGAATAACTTGAGCAATTTCTTGCCGCATCATAGCTGTATTTTCAAAATTTAAAGACGCGAAATTTCCCGTCTCTACAACTCGTCTTGCTAATTCCATAAACACTTCCCACTCTGGACGCGCTTCTCCTATTCTCGGACCAGGAATTTCTGGACTGAAAATGACTCGGCGTTCGGTGCTAGTCTGTGTCACCCCAAAGGGTATTTCGTAGCGAGTTGTAGCAGGTAAAAGTACTACAGTATCACTCGGTTCCACTAACATTTGACTAGAGAGAACAATATCCATGTGTACTCGCAACGGCACACGCTGAAGCGCTTCTTCCACATAATCAGGTTCTGGTAGCACTTCCAAGAAATTCCCACCCACACAGAACAATACATCTAATTGCTCATTGTATGCAGCATCAATCATCTCTGGGGCTATTAAACCCTTAGTTGTAGGCACTTCAAACCCCCAAAGCTGACTGAACTGGGCAGCATTTTCGGGAGTAATGGGTTTACCACCCGGAAATACTGTGGCGTAACATCCCATCTCTGCACCACCCTGCACCCCAGAGTGACCGCGAATTGGCATTAAACCGCAGCCTTCGCGACCAACAAAACCCTTAGTGAGAGCAAGATTAATAATAGCTCTAACATTATCTTCGCCGCATTCGTGCTGAGTGATACCCATGCTCCAAACAAACACAGCTTTTTTGGCTTCTCCCATCATTCTGGCAAAAGCGTACATCTGCTCACGAGTACTACCCGAAAGCCTTTCTAATTCTTCCCAAGTTTGATTTTCTAGGCTTGTCTTTAAATCTGCAAAACCACTGGTGTAACGAGTAATAAATGATTCGTCTACCCAATTATTGGTTATCATATGCTTGATGGTGCCATTTAAAAATGCTATATCACCACCCATATTGACTAAAAAGAAATCTTCGGCAAATTTAGTACCAAACAAAGCACTTTCAGGAATGGAGGGAACCCAGTAGCGTTCCATTCCTGGTTCGCGGTAGGTGTTAATGACAACAATCTTTGTACCAGCTTTCTTGGCGTAATGCAGATATTTGACCGTCACAGGCTGATTATTTGCCACATTTGAGCCAATAAAGACTAATAAATCAGTACCCACCCAGTCTTTATAAGAACAAGTCGTCGCCCCCACACCTAAAGCAGCTTTCAGTCCGGCGGTACTCGGAGAATGGCAAATACGAGCAGCATTATCAATATTATTTGTTCCCATAGCTCGTACAGCTTTTTGGGTAGCATAATAAGTTTCGTTGACAGTGCCGCGACTGGTGATGTAGAAACTGAGGCGATCTGGTGTTGTAACACGGATACGAGTAGCAATTATATCTAAAGCTTCATCCCAGCTAACTTGGCGGAATCCTTTTTCTCCAGATTGGCGGATCATTGGGTATGGCAGGCGTCCTAATTCACGCAAATCAGCACTTTTGGACATCTGCAATTGCTCGACATTTGCCAGTAATTGGGGGTCAAAGGCTGGCATGGTATTCATGCGTAATAACCGCAGTCTGACATTGCATAAATGTATCCCTTCTAACGTCCAGTCGCTCATGCCAGTTGTACCTAAAGCGCAACCGTCACAAACTCCCTGATTGAGAATCTCCCAAGCATAGGGTAAGCGATCGCGCGATAACCAAATCGCTCGAAATACCTCCCAATAGTTATTCGGGTACTGCTCTCCAATACCAAATGGCTTCCAACTAGCCCAATTTGACGGTGTCCAGTGTTTTTTAGGTTTAGGCAACATGACGAACTTTGCGAAGATAATGATTTCACCATTTTTAAGACGCGAAATTTCGCGTCTCTTAAAAATTATGACGAAAAACCCTTAACCGAGCAGTATTGATTTCACTACAGGCGCGAGCAAACTAAACACAGTGTCCTTGCATGTGTCCAAGAGAGCATCATTTGAGTCAGGACTTACCTGATCTGCTCAAAAAGGTAGAAACTGAAGCAACAGTGAGGTAACATTTCCGAAAAAGTCCATAAAACTGGGTTTACCACGTTCTAGCTGTGCTGTTTGGGGTGTTTCTAGTTGTTTAATAAAAACTTGCGCTGTTTGTATTCCGTCACGATCATTTTGATTTGTAAACAATTTTTCTGCGATTTGGGCGTCTTGGAAAGCACCTTGTTTATCGAATAATTGGTAACGAGCAACAGCACGAGCCAAGTAAGCACCACCATAGTCTGGTTTAAGTGCGATCGCTTGATTAAAATATTCTAAGGCTTGCTGCTGATTGCCTTTTTGCACTTCGGTAACACCCCAAGCATAGAATTCTTCTGGTTTAGCAATTTGCAATGGGATACCATAAGCACCTTGCAAGTTGGCGCCGTTGAGATTCACACCTGTCAAATCTGCATTGATGAGATAAGTATTTCTCAAGTCTGTACCTATGAGAATTACCCCAGTCAACTTAGCACCACTGAGGTTCACGCCAAATAAGCTCGCACCACTCAAGTCAGCATCAGCTAAATTAGCACCACTGAGGTTAGCACGGCTAAGATTAGCACCACTGAGGTTAGCTCCTCTGAGATTTGCATTGCTCAAATCAGCCATTACCAAGCCTGCGCCGCTAAGATCACAGTTTTCACACTGTTTACTGGCTAATAACTGTCTCATGTGTTCTGAATTTGCAGCTAAGACATTTTGATTAAAGCTGATTGTAACTATAAATGTGGCTATGGCTAGGATTTGCCTTTTCATTGCTTATACTGAATACTCAACCTTATCGTAGACACATTTATACTCTAACTAGGATTTTTCAGCCAACCCCACCTTTGGAATTAAAAATGTAAAATTAAAAATAATCAACCCGCCTCAGAATCAATTCTGAGGCTAATAGCAAAAGTCGGTTTTAACCGACTGTTTAGTGAATATCTCAAGCCATCCCTATATTTATTAGTTACTTTTATTGCCAATAACTAACTAATAATGAAGACAAATTCATCATTGGAGCTAAAATCAACTACCACCAAATTCTATTACCATTTTCATCAACTCTTGCTTGTCGAATGACATCAGATATTTCTTCTGCATCCTTAACGTGGTGGAGTGCTTTTTTTTCTCCATTTGGTTCTTCAACAACAAAGTAGGTAGGAACAGTAATTTGGTCTCCTGTAATGTCAGGAGAATCTACAGCTACCTGTTGGCTTTTTTCTTCAATTGTTTGAGCTTCATCAGCAATGCGATCGCCAGGATTTGCTGTTAAATTTCTTTCTTTAACGTTTGGCTCTTCCTTGGAATGCCAATCTTTACTTACTGGTTGATTAATTTGATTTTCTTGTTGGTCTTCCATCGTAAAATCTCTTTTGTTTTTAATTGATTCGTTACTACGACCACTTTAGTCAATCAAAACCTTGATTTGCTCCTTCGTCAGGAGTAAACTTGGTTTATGTATATTGATATAAATTTCGGAGATGGTAGTTAAGGGTAAGTCAGCAACCCCGCTCTTCTTTGATTTTTATCAACAGATATAGAATAAACTCCTCTCTTCTCTACAGACTGATTTAGCCATTATTTTTCCTGGTGAAATTATGAGATAATTACTAAAATCAATCTCTACTAACTAGCAAGTAGCAATTCAATTATCAGAACAAAATAAATAAATAATTAAAGATTATTTCTTCTCATCCCAAAGATAGAAAGTTTTGTCATAAAATATAAATCGTTAGAGATAAACTTAAATTAAAATATTGTATATTTTTCAAATATATAAAAATGCCGGACTTTGAGCAGTTTCTACTACCGCTAACGGATGACAAATTGTCTCAGCAGCAGCAGGGGTCTGAACTATCTACAACTACAATGGTAGCAAATCAAAAGCAGGGGATGCTGCTTCAGCTTGTTGATGGTAGCATCCAGGCTTGCAATCCTTTATCTGAGAGGATTTTAGGACTAAAAGCAGAGCAACTGATCGGGCGTAGTTGGTTGGATGAATCCTGGCGAACCATTAGTGAAGATGGTTCTCCTTTTGCTCAAGAAAATCATCCATTTATGGTTGCCCTGACAACAGGTCAACCCTGTTTGAATGTGGTCATGGGATTATATCAGCCCTATGGTGAACTTGTCTGGCTACTCGTGAACTCACAACCTTTATTTTTACCAGGAGCAACTATACCCCATAGTATCGTTACAACTTTTACTGAGATTATCACAACATCAAATCTAAGATCGGTTTTTGATCAGAATGAAGTTGTTTTGGCAACAGCCCTGAAGAAAAATCCTAATTTAATTCAAAGAATTGCTAGTAGTAGCTTAGGTACGCTGTATATCTATGACCTGGTTGAACAGCGTGTCATTTACATTAACACTCAAGTGACTCAAATTCTGGGTTACACTCAACAAGAAATTCAAACAACAGGGCTGCGATCGCTTTTGCAGCGAATGTACCCTGAAGACTTGACTCGACTTCCCACTCATTACGATCGCCTCAACTGTGTTGCTGATGGGGAAGTAGTTAGCTTTGAATTTCAATATCGACATGCAAACGGTGAATGGCGTTGGTTACGTAGCTATGACACGGTATTGCGAAGAACAACTGAAGGTTTAGCACAGAGGATTTTGGGTTTCTGTGAAGATATTACTGAGCGACGGCTCAAAGAAACCGCCTTACGGCAGAGTCATGAACGGTTTGAGCTAGCAGCAGTAGCTGTTAACTGCCTAATTTATGATTGGGAGAGCAGAAGTGATACTGTGCAAAGAACTCAAGGTTTAACAGAACTTTTGGGTTACACACCAGAAGAAACAGAACAAACCTCCGCATGGTGGCGATCGCACATCCATCCTGATGATATCCAACAAATCGATAAAAAGTTTGCCGAAAGTCTAGCTCAAGGAGACCGTTTTTGCACTCAATATCGAGTCCGTCACAAGGATGGTCACTATCTGTGGGTGGAAGATCGAGGATTAGCAGTACGAGATCACAAAAATGATATCACCAGGATAGTTGGTGTCACTACTAATATTAGCGATCGCAAACAAATAGAAGCAGATTTACGCGAAAGTGAAGAACGCATCCGCCTAGCCACCGCCGCCGCAGAGTTAGGGATGTGGTTTTGGGATCTCACCACCAATGATTTAGTGTGGACAGCAAAATGCAAGCAACTGTTTGGACTTGCAGCCAACACAGAAATCAACTACGAGGTATTTTTAAATTCTCTGCACCCAGATGATCGGCAGTTTACTGATCAAGCAGTCATGGAAGCTCTGGAAAGCAAAGTTGACTATGATGTGGACTACCGCGTCATTTGGCATAACGGTAGTGTACGTTGGATTGCAGCCAAAGGTCGATGCTTATACGATCACACAGGCAAAGCAGTGCGGATGATGGGTACCGCCCAAGATATTACCGAGCGCAAGCACACAGAGGAAGCACTACGTCAAAGTGAAGAACGCTACAGAATTCTGAGTGAAGCGATCCCCGCAATGATCTGGACATCGAATGCAGCAGGTGTCACTGATTATACAAATCAACGATGGTCTGAATATTCAGGACTAACTCTAGAAGAAACCGTTGGAGATGGTTGGCACAAAGTACTGCATCCAGATGACTTAGAACCTACCATCCAACGCTGGCAAGAATCTTTGCAAACCGGAATTCCCTTTGAAAACGAACAGCGTTACAAAAGAGCAAGTGACGGTACATATCGTTGGCATTTAGTCAGAGCCTATCCCCTCAGAGACAATCAAGAAAACATTATTAAATGGTTCGGCGCTTGTACTGATATTGACGAGCAAAAACAAATAGAGCAACAACGCGCTCACCTGTTAGAGTTGGAACAAGCAGCTCGTGCAGAAGCAGAAACTGCTAATCAAATTAAAGATCAGTTTCTAGCTATTCTTTCCCACGAATTGCGATCGCCCCTCAACCCTATCTTAGGTTGGACAAAATTACTCAGAAGCCACAAGTTAGATCCAACAGCCACAGATCGCGCTTTAGATACTATCGAACGAAATGCCAAGTTACAGATTCAACTAATTGATGACTTATTAGACGTTTCTCGCATTCTGCGAAGTAAACTGAGCTTAAATTTAGCCAGCGTCGATTTGACAACAGTAATTAATGCCGCATTAGAAACTGTGCAATTAGCTGCACAAACAAAAAAAATTCAACTTGAGTATATATCTTCCCCCACTTCTCCTATCTTTGTTCAGGGTGACTCAAATCGTTTGCAGCAAGTCGTAAGCAATTTACTTTCCAACGCCGTCAAATTCACACCCAGTGGCGGTAGGGTGGAGGTGCAATTGTCTCAGGTGTTGGAGACTTCTGTTGATACTCAATCTTCAATCATTAACTACGCTCAAATCACAGTTGCAGACACAGGTATGGGTATAGCTTCGGAGTTTCTACCCCACGTATTTGAATACTTTCGTCAGGCAGATAGCAGTACTACCAGAAAATTTGGCGGTTTGGGATTAGGATTGGCAATAGTACGCCACTTGGTCGAATTGCATGGTGGTATAGTTACCGCCGATAGTCCAGGAGAAGCTCAAGGAGCGACATTTACTGTAAAGTTGCCCCTCATAAAACAACAAGTAGGTGCTGAGGAAACAGACACACACAAAGAACTAGATAAATTTAGCTCCTCATACCTCGCCGGACTGCGAATACTAGTAGTTGATGATGATACCGACACACGAAATTTTCTAGAATTTTTATTAAAAGAGTATGGAGGGACAGTAACTGCTGCCAGTTCAGCAAGCCAAGGTCTGAAAATTTTAGCACAGTTGCAGCATGACTTATTAATCAGTGATATCGGGATGCCTGAAATCGATGGCTACGGTTTGATTGAGCAAATCAGAGCCATACCTCCAGAACAGGGTGGAACCATCCCAGCGATCGCCTTAACTGCCTATGCTGGAGATAGCGATCGCTCACGGCTATTAGCAGCAGGTTTCCAAGTCCATATTGCCAAGCCAGTCGATATAGATCAATTACTGTTAGCGATCGCAGATTTGTGTAGCCATTTGGGGCAGGGTGAGGGTGTAAGGGGATAGGGGTGTAAGGGGATAGGGGTGTAAGAGGATAGGGGTGTAAGGGGATAGGGGTGTAAGGGGATAGGGGTGTAGGAGGAATTAACCGTAAGGAAAAAGGGATACAAGCTCCTAACTTTAGGTCTGGCGTTCCCTACAACCCCTATTTTGTTGACTTTTATCTTAAAATATGCTATTTTAGCGCTGATAAAATAACTAAAAATCAAAATAATTAAGAGTGAATATATCTGAATCACAAAAAAAACCGCATGTCTTATCTTGGCAAGCGGTTTTCTCGCTATTAATGTTTGTATTCATGTACCTACCAATCTTGGTACTTGCGTTTTATAGCTTTAATAATTCACCTTACAGTGCTGCATGGCAAGGTTTCACCTTAGATTGGTATCGCCAACTCTTGAGGGATGAGCAAATTTTGTTGGCTTTCAAAAATAGCTTAATAGTTGCTTTGAGTGCTGTAGGTATCTCAGCAGTGCTGGGAACCCTAATGGCGGTAGGTTTGGCGCGTTATCAATTTCCGGGTAAAGAATTATATCGCGGAATTTCTTATCTACCGTTAATTATTCCCGATATTGCGATCGCAGTAGCTACCTTAGTGTTTCTCGCAGCAGTTGCTATTCCCCTACTTGGTATTTCTTTAAGTATATGGACTATTGTCGCAGCCCACGTAGTATTTTGTCTTGCTTATATTAGTCTAGTTGTTTCAGCGAGATTGACTAACATAGATCCCCACTTAGAAGAAGCCGCCTTAGATTTAGGAGCTACACCATTACAGGCTTTTTTTCAAGTATTATTACCTCAATTAATGCCTGGTATCATAGCTGGTTGTCTGTTGGCGTTTGTCTTGAGTTTAGATGATTTTCTCATCGCCACCTTTACTGCTGGTAGCGGTTCTAACACTCTACCAATGGAAATTTTCAGCCGCATTAGAACAGGAGTCAAACCCGATATTAATGCTCTGAGCGTCATCTTAATCTTAATCTCAGCAACAATCGCTTTGATCGCCGAATTAATTCACGCTTCTTCACAAAGAAATAGTCAATAGTCATTCTCCCTAATCCCCAATCCTACCGCTTGACAAGAGCGATCGCTTCCGTTATTATCCTTCTCAGAACGGAAAACCGTGCGCTCATATTTATTTATATTTAAAAGGTTCTAAGGTACAGATAAACAAATAAATAAAGGATTTCTTCGTCTGTATGACCTTCTGTGCGAGCAACATTACAGATGAATGGATTTTTTTGCTTATTTGTCCACATATCTGTTTTCAATATAGATAGTATTGGGTCTACTCTCGAAAAGATGTAATATCTGGCTCGGCTATGCTAATCTGCCAAAATCCCAATTGCTCAAATCCCTTCAATGCTGATGGCAATAGGTTTTGCATTAGTTGCGGACAAAGTAACTTTGGTGAGTTTTTACGCAACCGCTACCACGTATTGAGATTATTAGGCGAAGGTGGGTTTAGCAGAACTTATGCAACAGAAGACGTCGATAGACTTAATGCTCCTTGTGTCATCAAGCAATTTTTTCCTCAAGTTTATGGTACATCGGAACGCACCAAAGCCGCAGAATTATTTAAAGAAGAGGCTTTTCGGCTGTATGAACTAGGAGAAAATCACCTACAAATTCCGAGATTACTAGCTTATTTTGAACAAGGTACAAGTTTGTATCTAGTACAAGAATTTATTCCCGGAAATACTCTGTTTGCAGAAGTTTATCAACTAGCTTTTAATGAAGAAAAAATCCGAGAAATTTTAACTGACCTATTACCAGTTCTAGATTTTATCCATTCGCGTAACGTCATTCATCGCGATATTAAGCCAGAAAATATTATTCGTCGCCAAGGCGATGGCAAACTAGTATTAATAGATTTTGGTGGTGCTAAACAAGTCACACAGACAAGTTTAGCTAGACAAGCTACAGTTCTATATACAGTTGGTTATGCACCTAGTGAACAAATGGCAGGATTTGCTTGTCATGCCAGTGATTTGTATGCTTTAGGAGTGACTTGTGCGCGGCTGATCACTGGATGTTTACCTGTAAGGGATGCTTACGGACAGATTTATGATCGCCTCTTTGATCCCATGAGTTGTAAATGGTTGTGGCGACAAGTCCTAGAAGAAAAAGGCATTACGATCAGCGAAGACTTAGGAAATATTTTAGATAAATTGCTGAAACATTTAGCCTCAGAAAGATATCAATCAGCAGTAGAAGTTCTCAAAGATTTAAATTCCCAAAAAGCATCTTCTTCATTACCTGTTGTATCTGCGACAACCCAAATTTTCCCACCCCATCCAACCCCATTACCGACAACCATACCACAATTAGTTACACCTGGATTTCCGGCCCTAAAAGCTTTTGAATTTCATACAGTCACTGTAGACTCTAGAGGTAGGGAAATTAAGCGTGATTGTCACATTGCCAATTACTATACAGAAGAGTTGGTAAATGGGGTGACTATGGAAATGGTAGCCATCCCCAACGGTATTTTCTTAATGGGTGCAAGTGAAGAAGAAGGAGATGCTGATGAACGTCCACAACATCAAGTCACCGTCGAACCTTTTTTTATCGGGAAATATCCTGTCACCCAAGCACAATGGAAAGCAGTTGCTGCTTTACCCAAAATCAAACAATCTTTAAATCCTTATCCCTCTAAATTTAAAGGTGCTAATCGACCAGTAGAAAATGTATCTTGGCACGAAGCAGTAGAATTTTGTGCGCGCTTGTGGAAAAAAACAAGGCGACATTATCGCTTACCCAGCGAAGCGGAATGGGAATATGCTTGTCGTGCTGGGACAAAAACACCTTTCCATTTTGGGGAAAAAATTACTTCTGAACTGGCTAATTGTAGTAGCGGTGAATCTCCAGAAATCAGAAGTAAATACCGCAAAGAAACAACACCTGTGGGTAGCTTCGCTGTGGCAAATGCTTTTGGTTTATATGATATGCATGGGTTAGTCTGGGAATGGTGTGCTGATCCTTGGCATAAAAATTATGATGGCGCTCCCAAAGATGGAACAATATGGGAAGTCGGTGGAGATATACATCGTCGGGTATTGCGAGGTGGTTCTTGGAGTTTTAGTCCAGAACTTTGTCGTAGCGCCAGTCGTAGCTGGAACGAAGCGGATGGAGGATTGCGGATATGTGGTTTTCGAGTTGTGGCAACTTCTTTTGGATAGAATCTTTGAAGAAGCAGGGCTGTTTCATTCGCTCAGGTCAGAATATTGTCAAGAGTATCAGCCAGAAATTTTAGTGAGTTAGTAATCGAAAAATTACTGTTTCAACCAGTAAATTTAAGTGCGATACAAACTATTAAGGAGTCGTGTAAAAATAACTGGAACAGTTTTTATGTGAAAGCTAGATTCACAAGCTATTTCAGATAAAATTTGTACAACTTATTTTTACATGATGCCTAAGGCTTTACCGCAAGGAGACTCAAGTTTGGACAGCAAATTCTGCTGGTGTAACTCCCCAATTCACCCAAGTAATGGCTTCTTGCGCTGATTGTACATTGGGTGGTACACGCAAAACATGAATATATCCTGTGCTGGGACAAATCATCTTTAAGAGAAAAATCGGTTCTACATCGACATCATTCTCTATTTTTAATAATGTATATTCTTGATGTTGATCTAACTCAGCTGCTTGTAATTGTTCGATCATCCGAGCATAGCCGATACCCTGAATTAATACCCGTCGTAGTTCGGCGTTATCTTCTTTTAACAACCATTCTGCTTGCCATTCTTGGGGACGTAGTTGACCGTATTTTTCCGGTAAAATCACACCATGATGTGCGTAAAGTTTATACCCATCAGCAAATTCAATCGCAGTTTCAGCTTCTGCATGGAGGTGGTTGTCGCTGTCAAAGCATAATTTTATGGGGCGATCGCACACTACTGCTACTCTTTTATAAGTAAAAATCCAACCACAAGATTTAGCCAAAGATTGAAATAGCTGCAATAACTCTTGATCGCCAGTGTAATTTAATGCAGATTTCCAAAAATCTAGCCAACTACAGTAGCTACAAAAGGTGGCGGTAGGTATGAAGTTAGTATCATATTGTTCACCTAATTCAATTTGCAGTTGGTGATATAGTTCTGATAAGTTAACTTCGATTTCTAATTCTGTGAGATATCCTAAATCGATTTGGAACTGCTGTTCTAAAGATTTCATGTATGAAATAAATCGATAATATAATGTCGTATGAATAACTACATTCACATTATCGGGTCTTTCAACAGCAATATGATTTTGGTAAAAGCTTGCCTGTTTGGGAAATAGTTTTAATACACGTAAACGTAATTGCAATAATCTCTGAACTAAGGGTGAGATAATTAAATCCTCAGAGCTTGGTAAAGTCTTACTCATAGCCTCATAAGGGCTTTCACAAAATATTATTTTTGGCATAGCAAGACCACAAAAAGCGTAAACTTCTTTGACTGTCTCCGCAGCTTTTTGTCGATCAATTCGCTTTGTTGAAA
This sequence comes from Nostochopsis sp., assembly GCA_051172755.1. GTDB lineage: Bacteria > Cyanobacteriota > Cyanobacteriia > Cyanobacteriales > Nostocaceae > Pelatocladus. The sequence continues at coordinate 376,154 of JBMNDX010000006.1, forward strand.
GAGCGACATTTCTCCATTTGTGTTGATAAATACTAATTAATTTCTCTTGTTCTGGACTTAGATTTGGAAATTGGTATGACATACTACCATCAGTTTAGTTAATATATTTTTTACTTTCTCAAAATAACTTCAATCTTCCGAATCTACCACAGTATTTGTTAATATCTGACCTTGCAATATTTACAGTCATCCTCTACAAAATCAAGAATATTGTTATGAAATGATCAAAATAAGAGTTACGAATACTACACATTATTGTATGGGCAATTCATGTAAACACAAAGCGAGTTATCGCAGGGTATTGCTCACACCTAAAAATCGGAATTTAGGCTATTGTTTGCGTAATTAATATAAAACTTTATTTATCTGTACATAGAATATTCATCCTTAGTTCTTTAAAAGGTTTAGTTGAGTTAGATTCAATCTAAAACTGCTACAGTATAACTTCTATGTATAATAAACGACAGACCAAAATTCAAAACTTTACTGTTTATTTATAATTTTTAAGTTTTTTTTATACTGATAGTTCTAATATGGGTGTGAGGGGTGTCGCTTCGCGGAATTAAAAATTCCTAAGCCTTCAGATTATATAAGTGGGGTCAGCCCCTTCGGGGAATTAAAAATTAAAAATTTAATTTTTGATATTTGAATTGTTTTACAACTAATCATTCTACGGGTGCAAGGCTTTGTGCCTCATACAAACAACCAACAATCAACAACCAACAACCAACAATCAACAACCAACAACCAACAACCAACAACCAACAATCAACAACCAACAACCAACAATCAACAACCAACAATCAACAACCAACAACCAACAATCAACAATCAACAACCAACAATCAACAACCAACAATCAACAATCAACAACCAACAATCAACAACCAACAATCAACAACCAACAATCAACAATCAACAACCAACAACCAACAATCAACAACCAACAATCAACAATTTTTATGACTGCTATTCGTGAAGAATTTACTACCAATCCCCAAAACAAAGCTAAGGCAAATAATTCTGGAAAACGCATTTTACTTTGGATGGCGATCGCTTCAGTAATGATTTTCTGTTTAGCACCAATCATGTGGCAACTTGTTACCTCTTTTAAGGTAAATCAGGATATTTCCCAAGTGCCTACAGTTTATTTTCCTACACGTTTAACACTGGATCATTACATTAATTTATTTAGTCGTCGTCCATTTTGGCGTTACATATTAAACAGCGCTTTTGTATCTTTTGTTTCTACGGCTTTCGCTTTAACTATTGGTGCGCCTGCTGCCTATGCCTTAGCACGGTTACGCCCTCGTGGCAATCAATTGATCTTGACAAGTATTTTAATCGTAACTTTATTTCCTGGTATTTTATTATTTCAGGGATTGTTAGAAATAGTACAAGGATTGCATTTGGGTAATAATTATCTAGCACTGATTATTCCTTATACAGCTATTAATTTGCCGTTAACTATTTTGGTGTTACGTAGCTTTTTCTTACAATTGCCAAAAGATTTGGAAGATTCTGCCAAAATAGATGGATATAACACCTGGCAAATGCTCATCCAAATTTTATTGCCTATGACTATTCCGGCTTTAGTTACCACTGGAATCCTGACGTTTATTTTTGCTTGGAATGAGTTCATCTTTGCCCTAACCTTCATCACTCGTGAAGACATGAAAACCATTCCTGTAGCAGCCGCTCAACTTAGCGGGGCGTCAACATTTGAAATTCCTTACGGTCCAATTGCTGCTGCTACCGTGGTTGGGACATTACCTTTGGTGTTACTAGTTTTATTTTTTCAACGCAAGATTGTTCAAGGTTTAACGGCTGGTGCAGTCAAAGGTTAATAATTCATAATTCATAATTAAGAACTTTTTAGCTTTTGACTTGTTTCTCCCAATCCCCAATCCCTAGTATCATGGCAACCCTAGAATTAAAAAATCTCAATAAGACCTATTCATCTAAAGTTGTCCCGGTTAAAGATATCAGTTTAACCGTAGATGACAATGAATTTCTCACTTTCTTGGGGCCTAGTGGCTGTGGTAAGTCTACAACCTTGAGAATGATCGCAGGATTGGAAGAAGTGACTCGCGGCAAGATTATTCTTGGGGGAGAAAATATTACCTGGAAGCGTCCAGGCGATCGCAATATGGCGATGGTATTTCAAAGCTATGCCCTTTATCCTCACATGACGGTGTACGAAAACCTCGCCTCTGGACTAAAACTCAAAAAAGTTCCCCGTGCTGAAATTAAGCAGCGAGTCACCGATGTCTCAGCAATTCTAGGTTTAGAAGAATTATTGCAGCGTAAACCTGGTCAATTATCTGGAGGACAAAGACAACGGGTTGCAGTCGGTCGAGCATTGGTACGTAACGCTCAGGTCTATTTATTAGATGAACCCTTGAGTAACTTAGATGCACTTTTGAGGGAACGAGTCCGTGCTGATATCAAGCAAATATTTGCTGCCCAAAAAGTGCCAGTAGTCTATGTCACCCACGATCAAACAGAAGCGATGACGCTTTCCACTAAAGTAGCAGTCCTCAATAACGGCTATGTGCAGCAACTAGATCCACCTGCACGCATATATAATCATCCAGCAAATTTATTTGTAGCCGGTTTTGTGGGTAGTCCACAAATGAATTTGCTGACTCTACCTTGTCAAGAACGTTATGCAATGCTGGGTAAGTTTAAAATTCCCTTACCTGATATTCCCACAATTCCACCGCAAATAGTCTTGGGAATTCGTCCAGAACATGTCCGCATTGCCCAAGAAGAAGATACAAACATTATTAAAGGTCGTGTATTTTTAGTGGAAAACCTGGGAATGCACAATTTGCTGAGTGTCAGCGTTGCGTCCCAATCAGAATCTCTAACAGTACGTGCTTTGTTACCCCCAGATCAAAATATAAGTAACGAAGAGATAACATTAGCATTGCCAGATGAAAATATGCATTGGTTTGATGTAGAGTCGGGAGATGCACTGGTAAGGAAGAGTGAGTGACAATTAGGGTCGATATATTGTGTTAAAAGAGTTGAATGAATCTTTATGTTATTAGAATTAAGACAATTGAGGATTCAACCGGGACAGCAACTGCTACTTGAGGACGTTAGCTGGCAGCAATTTGAAAATATTTTGGCAGAATTGGGAGAACATCGTGCAGCCAGAATTTCTTATAGTCATGGTTTCTTAGAAATTATGGTTCCCTTGCCTGAACATGAAAAAGCCAAAGAAATTATTGGCGACATGGTAAAATTTTTATTGAATGAACGAAGTATCAATTACGATGCTTTAGGTTCAACAACCCTAAAAAGTGAAAAAATCACTCAGGGAGTAGAACCAGATGCCTGTTTTTATATTCAAAATCAAGCTGCAATTATTGGTAAGAATCGCATAAATTTAAGTGTAGACCCACCCCCAGATTTAGCCATAGAAATTGATTTGACTTCCCGCACTCAGTTGGATAATTACCAAATTTTGGGAGTACCAGAACTTTGGCGGTATGAAAAACAAGGGTTAAAAATTAACGTCTTGCTAGCTGGAAAATATGTAGAGTCGAATTTTAGTCCTACTTTTCCAGATGTTCCGATAATTGATCTAGTAAATCAATACGTCCAACAGAGTCAAGTTGTTGGTAGCAGCCAAGCAATTCAAGCTTTTAGAAATTGGGTGCGGGATAATTTTCATTCTTGACTTTAATCTTTACAGGCGCACAGATGAATCATCAAGAATTGGATGTGGGTGAGTATGTGGATCAGATGGCTTTGTTGTTGGATCTACGATTAAGAGATGAGTATAGGGATGGAGTTGTAGCTAATTTTGAGAGAATTAAAGCGATCGCTCAATTGGTAAATTCTTTTCCCATACCAGAAGATATTGAAGTCGCAGAAAAAGCTGAAATGCCTTCCATAACACAGCTTCAACACTAGGCAGCATTCATTTATATTGACAAATGGCAAGCAGTACGTATAATAGTACGTATAGGTCTAATCTATATTAATCAATTTGGCGTTTCTAAAAGCGCAAAGTATATGACTCTCGCTATTGTAAGCAACATCTACTCAGATGAGCTAATTTCGGCTACTGAGTTGAACCGTCATCCTGGAAAAGTTCTAGATAAAGCCTTAGATCACCCAATTACTATTACTCGTAATGAGCAATCCTTTGCTTTGCTGCGACGTGAAAAAGTAGATTCTCTCGCTAAAGCGGCACAAAATGGTAGAGATGTTGTTGAACTTTTAAGTGTTGCTTTTCGTTTACTATTAGGGCAGAAGATTGGAACTGAACATCCATATGGATGGCTTAGAGTATTTGAGCAAGACGATCTTCAAGAATTTATTTGTGAAGTCAGTGAAGCCTATCGCTGTGTTAATTTTCGTGAACAAGCTGGGAGTGAGCTAGAGGCAATTATTCACGAATGGCACGAGAGTGCTTTAGCGATCTTATCCCCTGAAATTGCAGCCGCCTTCAGTGACGAGTTTGATGAAGTACCATTGACTCAGCCAATTACTGAGAGCTTTGATTAAATTCTGATATGTCAGAAAATCCGTCAAACGATTCAACAATAGGAAATGTGGAGCCGCCAGAAGTAGAACTGACGGCTCCAATTCTATCGGATACAAAAATTACCTGCTTAGTAGTTGCCAAAAATCGCAGAGTCAACCGCGAATGGGAAGACTTAATGGAGCGCTATCCAGAAAACTGTTGTCGCTGCTACAAAAATTTATGCACTGCTCCTACCACTAGACAGCCAGGGCGTGTCTTTCCTCTAAAAGGCAAGCCTTACAGAGGAGCATGGGAATATGAGGTAACGAGTGGGGACAGAGTTTTTTACGTTCCCCATCAAGAAGAATTAAAAGTAGTTGTTTACTATGCAGGAAAGCATCCAAAAACTGCGCCTACACCTCCATAGAACTGTAGTTGGTGGTCTGATAGGCTAATATATTAGCTAGGAAATTGAAGCAGCACCAATATTTGAACCATGAATCTAGACTCTGCGGATGCTGTATCTATTGCTGTAGCAGTGCGTGAAGGTAAAGTTAGCGCAGTGGAAGTGACGCAAGCTGCTTTACAAAGAATTGCAGCACGAGATCGTGAACTTAATTGTTTTACCACTGTGACTGCCGATGCTGCTTTGGCTGATGCAGAAAGAATAGATCATGAAATTGCCCAGGGTAAAGATCCTGGTTTACTTGCTGGTGTACCTTTCGCTGTCAAAAATCTTTTTGATATTGTTGGAATTATAACTCTTGCTGGTGCAAAAATTAATGCTGAAAACCCGCCAGCAACGCAAGATGCAACGGCGGTAGCGCGGTTGAAGCAAGCGGGTGGAGTACTTGTAGGCGCGTTGAATATGGATGAGTACGCCTACGGTTTTGTGACGGAAAACTCTCATTACGGCGCGACTCATAACCCCCATGATTTAGAAAGGGTTGCGGGTGGTTCATCTGGTGGATCAGCAGCAGCAGTTGCAGCTGGGTTAGTTCCATTGACGTTGGGTTCTGATACGAATGGTTCAATTCGTGTACCTGCTGCTTTATGTGGCGTTTTTGGTTTGAAACCAACTTATGGTAGGTTGTCACGTGCTGGTGTAGCTTTATTTTCTAGCAGTTTTGATCATATCGGCCCTTTTGCACGTTCAGTACAGGATATCGCCATAGCTTTTGATGTGTTGCAAGGGGAAGATGAACGTGATCTGGTTTGCACAAAACGTCCTCCCGTAGAGACGCGAAATTTGTTATTACAAGATATAGATGGGATTAAAATTGCGATCGCAGCTGATTATTTCCGCAAAGGAGCTAATCCTGAAGCTTTAACCGCAGTGCAGAAAGTTGCTGATGCTTTGTGTGTGAGTGAGTATGTAACTATACCCGAAGCTGATCGCGCCCGCGCCGCAGCGTTTGTGATTACTGCTTGCGAAGGAGCAAATTTACATTTGGAAAAGTTGCGTCAACGTCCTCAAGATTTTGATCCAGCCACACGCGATCGCTTTCTTGCAGGTGCATTAATTCCTAGTCATTGGTATATTCAAGCACAGCGTTTTAGAAAATGGTTTCGCGATCGAGTACGAGAAATATTTGAAAAAGTTGATATCATTATTGCCCCAACTACGCCTATTTCTGCACCGTTAATTGGGCAACAAACGATGATTTTAGATGGGGAAGAAATTCTCGTTCGTCCTCATTTAGGATTGTTTACTCAGCCATTATCATTTATTGGTTTACCTGTTTTATCAATACCAATTAAACATGTAAATGCTTTACCTTTTGGAGTACAGTTAATAGCTGCACCTCATCAAGAAGCGTTAATTTTACAAGTGGCCTCGGTTTTAGAGACAAAAGGTATAATATCTGCGTCCCTCGTCTCATAAAATAGTATTTAACAGGTACATCATGTGATACTATTACCTGAATGTTAGGGTGTAAGATGCCATATTTACAATCACTCTCCAAAAATTCTGACTTTCTCTATGAAGTTAGTCGCATCTACCTAAGTTTCAGCAAAATACGACAATAAAATTTTTCAGAGCAAGTCTTCTGTTGGCATTTTATTTAAGAATGCCTCCTCATGATCTCAAGCCATTTAATTAGCATTGGGTGTATTAACAGAAAATTTTCTGGAAAAGTATTCATGACTTTTTCAGGAAAGAGTTTTTCATCTGTTTCCCGTATTATTTACCACTCCAAGCGCAAACCAAAATCTCACATCAATAAATTTATTGAATAGGAACATAGTTTCATGACCATTTTCAACAAGTTATCAATGATGACTGCTGGAGCCATATTAACTGCTTTGGGAACAATCGCTACATCATCATCTGTTCATGCTGCTACAACTTTTTTGGGTCCTAGTTCTTACCAAAGCTTTGATGATAGTCCTTTGAAAGGAGGCGACTATTCTGACTTCTATCTAGAAGATTTTGAGGATGGTGCTTTGAATACACCAGGCGTCACATCTTCTAATGGACAAGTAAAAGGACCTGAACCATTAAGAGATTCTGTTGACGCTGATGATGGCTTAATTGATGGTAACAGCGTAGATGGCTATAGCTATTACTTAGCTGATAATAGTGTAACTTTTACTTTTGATCAGAATGTTCTGGGTTCGCTTCCAACCGATGCAGGTATCGCTTGGACAGATAGCTTTCCTGTTGGTGATGTCGTGTTTGAAGCCTTCAATGCTAACAATGTTTCTTTAGGGACAATTGTAGCCTCTGATCTTGGCGATGGCTCAGTTGATGGAGCAACAGCAGAAGATCGCTTTTTTGGGGTTTCTAATACAGATGGTATTTCTGCGATTAAAATCAGTATGCCCAACAGCACTGACTGGGAAGTAGATCACTTGCAGTATGGTTTAAATAATTCTAAACCTGTACCCGAACCTGTGAGTATATTAGGTTCACTGGCTGCTGGCGCAATTGGTTTATGTTTACAAAAATTCAAGTAATTAATTAACAGCAGCTTGCACGCAAAAAATATCAAGCTGCTGGCAATAAATAAGCATAAAAATACACACGATTTAATCCCTCCTCCTACCGGAATTGATGCTAGGGGGAGGGTGACAGCTTGATAAATAATATACTTAATAACAGAGCGAACCTGTAAAGATACCCCATTTTTTTTTGTAAAAATATTTTTATTTTTTTCTGGTTCTATGGGACTATGCTTATAGTCAAAAGTGTAAAACTTTGGCTAATTTTACAGATCATTGAATAAATAAATAATCATCAATCATTTAACATCTCAAGAGGTAATACTCGTGCGTAGCAGAAGAATGCAGATGGTCATGGATAAGACTGCGATCGCCCTATCAACGACGTGTGCAATCCATTGTCTATTTTTACCAGTTTTGCTCGTCATGCTTCCTGCATTAGCAACAACATCTCTTGGTAGCGAAAACTTTCACCGTCTTATGCTGTGGTTTGCTTTTCCCGCCAGTGTTTTAGCTCTAACACAGGGGTGTCGTCGCCACAAAGATCGAATCGTGCTTACGGCTGGGATCTTAGGGTTGCTACTTCTGCTGACAACCGCAATTTTTGGGCATACTCTGCTCACAGAAGATGGTGAGCGTATTGCTACAGTCTCAGGAGCAATGGCCTTAGCCATTGGGCATATTCGTAACTATAGGTTATGCGATAAAAATAAATGCAAAACTTGATACAGAATACATACATCTGAACGATCATCAAGAGGCGAAGCTGTTCAGCGATATTAGTTGTGACGAAACAGAAGATGTCTCCTGATAATGGTCTATCAATCATTCTTGGGTAATCACTTTGACTCAATGATCATTGCCATAGATAGTTTTTGATCTATTGTTGTTTCTTCTAGACTGCCTAGATTTTTTTGAATCATCTCTGTATTACTAAATAAGGACATAGTTGAACGAATTGGCATCAGTTGATTCAGCGCTACAATTGCTTGTCCCTGACCTATGCCTTTATATGATTTTAGAGTTAATGTAACTCCTTGAGGTAATCCTGGTGTAGTCAACTTTTGGGATGGTGGTGCTAGCTGTTCTACACCTATGTTGAAGTTAGCAACACCATTTTTGAGATCGACTAACTGATAGGTAGTTATTTGTTTGAGATTCATCCCACCTATGCTTAACGTCGAGGTAACTCGCCACTGAGATCCTATACCCACTGCTTCTTGAGGAAGTGGCGAAGAAAGTTGCTCTATAGAATTCGACATTTGCTGTATCATTTGTTTTAGGTTTGCATCTAACCCCGTTGGCAAAACCAAGTTAACTTTTTTGGTGTAGCCGCGATTATCGACAATCGTAGAACCTCTAATACCACGTATCTTTTGTATTTGCGAACGTAGCGTATTAAGTACTTGTGGTGGCAAATTTGTATCGCTGGTCAAATCTACATCAGGGTACGAAAAATTGTAGTGGATATCTCCATTGGGATCAATCTTGGTGACTGTTGCCTGTAGCGTCATCACAGTTGCTGGTTGTTTGAAGGTGGGTAAGGGTTGACCTGCTATCAACATAGCCATGTCCATCTTCATAGTCATAATTGCAGTTTGCTTAAAGTTGACTGGAGGTTGGAAACGCAATTGCTGCTTGGCTCCAGTTCCTGGGTTGAGCAATTCTATTTGGGTTTTGTTGACTGCGGAGGAGGTTTTTATAGCGTTCTTAATTACTTGTTTGGCTCTCAATGAAGTTTTAGCTTTTACTGATGTTACTGAAGGTTGTAATCCCAATCCCACAATCAGAAAAATCATCCCACCAATAAAAAAGGTTCCTTTCATGAGGTTTACCAAGCATAAGTATTGATTTGCATCTTATACCATTTTGGATTTTGGATTTTATATTACCCTGCACCGAAGCCGCAGAAGCGTCTATGGATTTGGGAGCATCCCAAATGTTTAAAATCCCCGCAGACTTCCAGTCTGCGGGGATTTTATTCGCCAGGTATTTTTCAAAAATTGGGATGCTCCCGGCTGTGATTAAATCAAAAGTGCGGATGAAAGGACTTGAACCTTCACACCTCTCGGTACTAGAACCTAAATCTAGCGCGTCTGCCAATTCCGCCACATCCGCATCAGCTTTCTATCTTAACACAACAAATCCTCTATGGCAATAAAGATTTTGTTGGTGGTTGCTTGTTTATTTCCCAGGCGACAAGCAACTAACAATTAAACAACCCTTTAAATGACACCTAGACGAGGCAAGCGATGTTTGAAACCGCAGAGAATTTCCCAAGAAATCGTGTTTAATTGATTTGCCCAATCATCAGCAGAAATTTGTTGTTTACCATCTTGACCAAGTAAAGTGACTACTTCACCTTCTTGTATATCTGGTAAGGCACTGATATCTACCATCAGCTGATCCATCGTAATCGTACCGATTTGTTGGACTCGTTGACCACGGATTAATACCTGCATTTTGTTGGAAAGATTGCGCGGTACACCATCTGCATAACCAATTCCGACAACAGCAATACGCATTTCTTGGTTCGCGATAAATTGGTGACTGTAACTCACACCAGTACCAGCAGCAATGGTTTTGACTTGAGTAACTCTAGCTCTGAGTTGCAAAACGGGCTTGAGGTCAATTTGCGATCGCAAATGTGTAGCTGGGTAAAGTCCATAAATCAACAAACCTGCACGCACCATATTGTAGTGTAGTTGTCTATCACTGAGGGTGGCGGCTGAATTTGCCAAGTGCAAGCAAGGTAATTTGATTCCTAAGGCTTGAATTTGAGCGATCGCTTCTTGGAAGCGATCGTGTTGTAGTTGCATGACCGTCGGATCAGGACTATCTGCTGTTGCTAGGTGGGAGTATACACTGGCTATCTTTAAATTTGGCAAACTCCGGACTAGCTGGACAAATTCGCAGGCTTGTTGCCAATTAGTTCCCAAGCGGGACATACCCGTGTCTAATTTAATATGTACAGGTATGGGAGAACTATGATTGATCGCTTCTAGAATATTAGAAAAAACCAGTGCTTGTTTGGGACTGCATAGTGTCGGTTGAAGTTCCCAATGAGCGATCGCATAAATTTGTTCTGGAGTATGAGTTGCACCTAAAATCAAAATCGGAGCTTTAATTCCAGCTTCCCGTAATTGAATTCCTTCTGGAACTGTGGCAACACCCAACCAACTTGCTCCTGATTGTAATACTGTTTGGGCAACTGTGATTGCTCCATGTCCATAAGCATCTGCTTTCACAACTGCCATCAACTGGGTACGTGGTGATAGGAATTGACGCAGTTGTTGGACGTTATGCGACAAAGCCACTAAATCAATTTCCACCCAAGCACGTTGTGAAAACCAAGCATAAGTGTCACATTGTCCAACTGCAACACCCTGAGATTGCTCATGACTTAACATCCTATTTACTCCTATCACACCACTGTTCTACTTTCAGCTTATATACTTATTCATGTTGCTGAAAGCTACTCTGGAATAATCACAGAAGTTTACCGCCCATCGTGTCAATGGCACAAGAGCTAATAGTGGAATTAGGTTCACTTAGTTAAGCATGGTCATCATTCGCCCATATTGTCCAGAAGATTTAGAAGAGGTGGTTCAGCTTTGGTGGCGTACTTGGCATGAAACCTTTTCCAAACTGACACATCCACAATCATACACAGCATGGATTGTTCGCTTCCGTGATGAGATCGCTGTGCAAGGGCTTATTTGGGTAGCAGAACTGGAAAATCAAATAATTGGTTTCGTTGTAGTTATGCAGCAAAAAAGATATTTGGATCAGATTTTTGTTGATATTCGATACCAAAATCAGGGTATTGGCTCATTGCTGATGAAAAAAGCCAAAGAAGCTTGTCCGCAGGAGTTGACTTTACATACATTACAGCAAAATACACAAGCCTGTGCATTTTACGAACGCCATGGTTTCAAAGCTGGTAAGCTGGGTGTGAATAAAATCAACTATCAGCTCAATATTGAATATCATTGGAGCGATCGCTAAATTCTTGCTCTCAAAATATAGCTTTTCTACTCAATTTAGACCAAAAATTCAGCAGTATAATTTATTCTCATTACCAAAGCAGGGTACATTGTGTGTTAATATATGTAAAACTAATACCTCAAACGATTATCAATGGGGAAGGTTTTAGTACTGAACGCCTCTTATGAACCGCTCAACATCACGAGTTGGCGTCGTGCTGTGGTTCTGTTAATCAAGGGTAAGGCAGAGCGGGTAGAGCACAATGGCAAGTTTCTCTACTCCGGCTTTCCGCTTCCAACGGTAATCCGACTGCGCCATTATGTTCGGGTTCCCTATAAAGAAATACCTCTGACACGCCGAAACATATTGCATCGGGATGGTCACACTTGTCAGTACTGTGGCTACACAGGGGATGAGCTGACCTTAGATCATGTGTTACCGCGATCGCGTGGAGGAGGAGATTCCTGGGAAAACATTGTTACAGCTTGTGTCCACTGCAATGTTAAAAAGGGTTGCCGTACCCCTCATGAAGCACATATGCTGCTACGTCACCAACCTCGCAGACCCTATAGCAGTCTATACTTTGAGGTCACAAAGCATCTAAAAACTGGAACACACGAGGAGTGGCAAAAGTATGTTATAGGTCTTTGACATTAACCTTTTTTAATATCAATCGCTAAAAGTTTTTCTAGCTTTTCCTGTTCACCAAATGTGGACGAGGTTGGTTTTTTGGCTTGTTGTCGGCTATTTTTCCCTTTACAAGCTAGCATCGGAGTTTGTAAAGTTTTATTGCCTATTTTTGACCAACCTCGTAATAATAACACATTTTGGCGTTTTAGCAACTAGTTAATTTTTTAATTTGCCAATTTTATTAGATAAAGCATCCTTCGGTTATTCACCAAACAAATGTAGAGAAAATAGACCCATATATACATTCTCAAGTTCATTGATTTTTGCGAAGATCAAAATAGTGTGGCGAAACCAGTGATTTGCTGGTTGTAGTTTTAATTATTGAACTTAACACGCCACACTGTACAAACCATTTACTATGCAGTTTGATTCTTCCCTTACTCGGTTTGAGAGATTACCATTGACCACAGATCCAACTCCAGAAGCAAATCCGGATGAGGTAGACATAGACATAGACAAAGAGTCTTTGGATGTTCCACTTATCAGGCAGTCTAGTGGAACACAAACATTAACAGAAGGAGGCAATTCTCTAGGTCAGCGTGCCAATTCAGTGACACTACAGAAATCAGAAGAATTGCGTCAGCTGATGCTTGCACACCGTCATGATCGCCAGTTAGTAATTCTCCAAGATTTCCCAGATCCAGACGCTCTTTCTTCTGCTTGGACTTACCTGTTAATCGCTCAACAGTATGATATTAAGTGTGAGATACTCTACGCTGGCACTCTCAGCCACCAAGAAAATATTGCTCTTGTCAAGCTAACTGGTTTACCAGCTATTCGTTGTTCGGTACTAAATTTTAAAAGCAAAGATTTGTCTTCTTACCAAGGTTATGTCTTAATTGATAACCAAGGAACGACCTCTGGATTAGTGCCAGTTGTTCAACAGGCGGGAATTCCATTGATAGCAGTCATTGACCATCACAATTTGCAAGGAGACCTCAAATCCGAATTTGTTGATATTCGTCCTCTTGTCAGAGCCACGGCAACAATTTTTACTCAGTACCTCCAGGCAGGGTTATTGCCTTTAGACAACAGTATTAATCAGCATGTCAAATGTGCAACTGCCTTAATGCATGGTTTGCGTTCAGATACCAACCTGCTCATGCAAGCCAGAGAAGAAGATTTCATGGCAGCAGGCTATCTGAGCAGATTTTACGACGCCCAGCTACTTAACGCCATACTGCAAGCTAACCGTTCTAAACGGGTAATGGATGTGATTGAGCGATCGCTCAAAAACCGTATCGTCCAAAACAACTTTTCCATTGCTGGAGTTGGCTACTTGCGCTACGACGACAGAGACGCCATTCCCCAAGCCGCAGACTTTCTTGTCACTGAAGAAAACGTCCACACTGCTCTAGTTTACGGTATTGTTCACGATGAAGACGAAGAGTTAGAAGTGGTAGTAGGCTCCTTGAGAACCACCAAACTTACCCTAGACCCTGATGAGTTTATCAAAGAAGCTTTTGGACAAGATAGCAGTGGTCGATTTTTTGGTGGTGGACGCACCAGCGCTGGTGGTTTTGAAATTCCCATGGGTTTCTTATCAGGCAGTAACGAGAATTCTGCTTATGCAAAAATGAAGTGGGAAGTTTTCGATACTCAAATTAAGCAAAAGTTGCTGAGATTAGTTAACCCTAAAGATAACCCGATTCAATCAGAATAAGTCATTGGTCATTGGTCATTGGTCGAATGGCACTAACGCTCTTTTATTACTCTCATGAGAAAATATTCAAAGCCTTGTTTCTCCGTGCTTGGTTGCAAACAAGGATTTTTTGGTTCTGGTGATCAAACAAGGCTTTGAAACAGATTCAAGGTCAGCGTCTTATTTTTATCTCGCCAGAGACATAAAAGAGCGATAAACATACCAAAACCAATTAGCGATCGCGCTACATATTGCAACCAAATTTAAATGAGCGATCGCTATGGGCATTTATTCTCAGGTTTTAGATATGGAAATATACTTAATTCGTCATGGCATTTCTGAAGCAGCAACTGATGACATCAAAGACCAGGAAAGACAGCTCACAAAAGAGGGGCGACAAAAAACAGAAAAAGTTGCTCGACGCTTCAAAAATTTGGGTTTGCACTTTGATTTAATAGTGACTAGTCCCTTAGTGAGGGCAAAACAAACAGCAGATATACTTATAGCGTCTGGATTGAGTTCGCAGATGGAAGAATGTACTCATCTAGTCCCTGATGGTCATATCTACAGTTGGGTTGTAAACTGGTTAGAGCCAAAGAATTTTGCACCAAATACCCAATTGGCTTTGGTTGGACATGAACCGTGTTTGAGCCATTGGGCTGAAATTATTGTTTGGGGGGAAGTCAAAGAACGTTTAGTGCTGAAAAAAGCGGGTATGATCGGGATAAAGGTACCAGAAACAGGCTCTATTTTGGGTTGTGGTCAGATGTTTTGGTTGACGCCACCCAAATACTTGCTCTAACAGTTTTTCCACAATTCCCTAAAGAATTTGTGCGACCAGGAATACTGTTAATGGCAATAATTATTTCTGGTAAGTTAGCCCGGTCAAATCTTTAAAAATCAGATGGTGTTGCCATGATGGTGTGCGAATACAGGCCTGGTTTGGAAGGCATTCCTGCTGCCCAATCAAGTATTAGCTTTGTTGATGGGCAAAAGGGATTACTAGAATATCGTGGCATCCGGATTGAGGAACTAGCAGAAAAAAGTACATTTCTGGAAACTGCTTATCTTTTGATCTGGGGTGAGTTACCAACAACAGAAGAACTAGCAGCATTTGAGGATGAAGTTCGCCATCATCGGCGGATTAAATACCGCATTCGCGACATGATGAAATCCTTTCCAGAAAGCGGTCACCCCATGGATGCCTTACAAGCCTCTGCTGCTGCTTTAGGCTTGTTTTATTCACGTCGTGATTTGGATAATCCGGTTTACATCCGGGATGCAGTAGTTCGCTTGCTAGCAACTATTCCCACAATGATAGCAGCGTTCCAGTTGATGCGAAAAGGAAACGATCCAGTACGTCCTAAAGATAATTTGGACTACGCTGCTAACTTTTTGTACATGCTCAACGAAAAAGAACCAGATCCGCTAGCAGCAAGAATTTTTGACGTCTGCTTGATATTACATGCAGAGCATACAATGAATGCTTCTACTTTTAGTGCTAGGGTGACAGCTTCTACCCTGACAGACCCTTATGCAGTTGTCGCTAGTGCAGTCGGAACCTTGGGAGGCCCGTTACATGGGGGAGCTAACGAAGAAGTAATTCAAATGCTAGAAGAAATTGGCTCTGTAGACAATGTACGTGCTTATATAGAGGATCGGCTACAACGTAAAGCCAAAATCATGGGTTTTGGACATCGTGTCTATAAAGTCAAAGATCCACGCGCTACGATTTTGCAAAACTTAGCAGAACAGCTGTTTGCGAAATTTGGCAACGATAAATTCTATGATATTGCCCAAGAGATGGAACGGGTAGTAGAGGAAAAATTGGGTAACAGAGGAATTTATTCTAATGTTGACTTTTATTCCGGTTTAGTGTATAGAAAGCTGGGTATTCCAACAGACTTGTTCACACCAATATTTGCGATCGCCCGTGTCGCTGGTTGGTTAGCACATTGGAAAGAACAACTCGCAGAAAACCGGATATTCCGCCCCACTCAGGTATATAACGGTCAATACGACATTCCTTACACGCCGATTGAGCAACGGTAGTGATCGGTGATCAGGGATAGAGGATTGGGGACAAGGGCGACAAGGGAGAATTTCTTATCTTCTCCTATTGCCTAATTCCCGATCCCCAATCCCCGATCCCCAATCCCCTCAATTCTTACCATAAGTAGAAACTCTACATTTAACTGATAGAGGTAAAACCCATCCAACGATATACTAGGCATGGACATTGCAAAAAATCTTAAATTTTTGCCAAGTTTATGCAGTGTTGATCAATGGATAAATTTACAGTTATTAACAAGTGTAGATAGTTGTAAACGACCTTCACCTTCTTTGCTCTCGTATAGACAGAGATTGGGTAAACAAATGCCCAATTAATTGGTGAATAGCCCAGTTGAGCCTAATTCTGGTACGCACACCAGTATTCAAAATATCAAAGCCGTCTTAAAAAGACGGGGTTTGAAACCCGATTAATCTGATGAATTAGTGACTTGAAGAGCAACAAACATGAATTCAGGAATTGATCTGCAAGGAACTTTTATTCAATCTCTCACAGAGTTGGGAGTACCTGGAGACTTAGCCAAAGCAATTTGGATGCCACTGCCAATGATTTTGATGATTATTGGTGCAACAGTGGGTGTTCTAACCTGTGTTTGGCTTGAGCGGAAGATTTCAGCAGCAGCACAGCAACGGATTGGACCTGAATACATTGGTCCTTTGGGTTTGCTGGCTCCTGTCGCGGATGGCCTGAAGCTCGTATTTAAAGAAGATGTAGTACCAGGCAAATCTGACCCTCTGTTATTTACCCTGGGTCCGATTATCGTTACAATCCCGGTTTTTCTGTCCTATCTCATCGTGCCATTTGGACAGAATATACTCATTACAGATCTTAGCATCGGGGTTTTCTTGTGGATTGCCTTGTCTAGTGTTGCCCCAATTGGCTTGTTGATGGCAGGCTACGCATCCAACAATAAATACT
Organism: Nostochopsis sp.; assembly: GCA_051172755.1. GTDB lineage: Bacteria > Cyanobacteriota > Cyanobacteriia > Cyanobacteriales > Nostocaceae > Pelatocladus. Next base: position 392,891 of record JBMNDX010000006.1, read on the forward strand.
CCCTTTTGGGTGGACTGCGTGCAGCAGCACAATCAATTAGTTACGAAATTCCTTTGGCGCTGGCGGTACTAGCGATCGCCATGATGTCCAACAGCCTCAGCACAGTTGATATTGTCAATCAACAATCTGGCTACGGTATCTTGGGATGGAACATCTGGCGACAACCAGTCGGTTTCCTCATCTTTTGGATTGCAGCCTTAGCAGAATGTGAACGATTACCTTTTGACCTACCAGAAGCAGAAGAAGAAATTGTGGCAGGTTATCAGACAGAGTATTCTGGCATGAAGTTTGCTCTGTTCTATCTAAGTTCTTACGTCAACCTCGTACTCTCAGCACTTCTGGTATCAGTTTTATACCTGGGTGGTTGGGATTTTCCCATTCCTATTAGCACATTAGCTAGTTTGTTTGGAGTTAGTGAAGCCAATCCGGTGTTGCAAGTAGTCACCGCCTCATTGGGTATCACTATGACCGTTCTTAAAGCCTACTTCCTAGTCTTTCTGGCCATCCTATTACGTTGGACTGTACCCCGTGTTCGCATTGACCAACTACTAGACTTGGGATGGAAGTTTTTATTACCAATCGGTTTAGTAAATTTACTACTAACCGCAGCTTTGAAACTAGCTTTTCCCGTCGCCTTCGGCGGGTAATGGTTAATGGGTAATGGGTAATGAGTAAAAAACTATCACCAATTACCAATTACCTATCACCTATCATCCCAAAGGAGAGAGAAACACAATTATGCTAAAGTTCCTCAAACAAGTTGGTGATTACGCCAAAGAAGCAGTAGAAGCCGGACGTCACATTGGTCAGGGACTTACTGTTACCTTCGACCACATGCGCCGACGTCCAGTCACTGTACAGTATCCTTACGAAAAACTAGTTCCCAGTGAAAGGTTTCGCGGTAGGATTCACTTTGAGTTCGATAAGTGTATTTCCTGTGAGGTCTGTGTGCGGGTTTGTCCGATTAACTTACCTGTAGTGGATTGGGAATTTGACAAAACCAGCAAAAAGAAAAAGCTCAAGCACTACAGTATTGACTTTGGTGTTTGTATCTTTTGTGGTAACTGTGTGGAATATTGTCCAACAAACTGTCTATCTATGACAGAAGAGTACGAACTTTCCACTTATGATCGCCACGAATTGAACTACGATAACGTAGCGCTGGGTCGTCTCCCCTACAAAGTCACAAATGACCCAATGGTAACTCCACTACGTGAATTAGTTTACCTGCCCAAGGGAGTTATGGACCCCCACGATCTACCAGCAGATGCACCTCGTGCAGGTTCCCACCCTGAAGAAATCATCCAGCAGGAAAAGTAAATATTTAGTCATTTGTCCTTAGGCATCATGTAAATACCATTGACAAATGACATAGACGCGTAAGCGGCTTCAAGGAAGAGTATGACAAATGACCATTGACAAAGGAAAAAAAAAGTGAATATAGCGGAAGGAGTACAAGTTGTTTCGTTTGGCATACTAGCTGCAATGATGATTGGAGCAGCGCTGGGTGTAGTGCTGTTCTCTAACGTTGTTCATTCTGCCTTTTTGCTGGGCGGTGTTTTTGCCAGTATAGCTGGGTTGTACCTGTTGCTAAATGCTGATTTTGTAGCAGCAGCGCAATTGTTAATTTATGTTGGTGCAGTGAACGTGCTAATTTTATTTGCCATTATGTTGGTAAATAAGCAGCAGAATTTTGTCCCGTTCCCTACTGCTTGGGTGCGTAAAGCCCTAACAGCTGTGGTTAGTTTAGGACTATTTGCGCTGTTGAGTACCATGGTATTAGCAACACCTTGGTCGTATTCCACTGCTACTCCTGTAGGCAACACCATAGTTGCCATTGGTCAGCATTTCTTTAGTGACTTTTTACTACCTTTTGAAGTCGCTTCCATCCTGTTATTGATGGCAATGGTAGGCGCAATTATTTTGGCACGTCGCGAATATTTGCCAGAACAAGACGTCTCATCTGATTTGCGACAAACAGTTTTGACATTACCAGAACGCCCCAGAGAATTGGTATCAGCTGGTAGCGACAAGGAACAGTAAACAGTGAACAGTTAACAGTTAACAGTTACCAGAAAAACCATGATTAATAACTGATAACTGATAACTGATAACTGAATAACTAAAAACTAAAAAACATTAGTAGAAGTTACGAAGATTTATGCAACTCCAGTACTTTTTGTTACTAGCAGCAGCTTTGTTTTGCATTGGCATTTATGGTTTGATTAACAGTCGCAACGCTGTGCGAGTATTAATGTCGATTGAATTGCTGCTTAATGCTGTGAACTTAAACTTAATGGCTTTTTCTAACTTCCTAGACCCAACAGAGATTAAGGGTCAGGTTTTTACTGTGTTTGTCATCACTGTAGCGGCAGCAGAAGCGGCGGTAGGTCTAGCGATCGTACTGGCAATCTATCGCAACCGTGATACTGTCGATATGGAGCAGTTTAATCTCCTCAAATGGTAATGCTGTGGACCTTAAAAAGGTAATTATTGCTTATAAAGCAAGAGATGCCCAAAGTAAGCGCTGGGCAGAAATTTGTGCAAAGCAACTAGAAAATCACCAATGCCAGGTATTAGTGGGGCCAAGCGGGGCTAAAGATAATCCTTACCCAGTATTTTTGGCTTCAGCTGGACAACCCATCGACCTGGCATTGATCCTTGGTGGTGACGGTACTGTTTTAACCGGCGCCAGACATTTAGCCCCAGCTGGCGTACCCATTTTAGGAGTAAATGTGGGTGGTCACTTGGGGTTTTTAACTGAGTCAGTAGAAGAATTTCAGGATACGGAAAAAGTTTGGGAAAGGCTGTTGGAAGATCGTTATGCAATCCAACGCCGAATGATGCTACAAGCATCAGTGTATGAAGGGCATGGTAGCAACTTGGAAGCTGTAAGTGAACGCTACTTGGCTTTGAATGAAATGTGTGTCAAACCTGCTTCTGCCGATCGCATGATTACTTCTATTCTGGAGATGGAAATTGACGGCGAGGTGGTCGATCAGTATGTAGGAGATGGATTAATAGTTTCCACACCTACAGGCTCTACTGGTTATACCGTTTCTGCTGGTGGTCCAATTGTACATGATGGTATGGAAGCACTCGCCGTCAGTCCCATTTGTCCGATGAGTCTTTCTAATCGCCCCTTCGTCTTACCCCCTGGTTCAGTTGTCAGTATTTGGCCATTGGGTGATTACGATTTGAGTACTAAACTATGGATGGATGGGGTGTTAGCTACTTCGATTTGGCCCGGACATCGCGTAGACGTAAGAATGGCTGAGTGTCGAGCCAAGTTTATAATTTTACGGGAAAACAACTCCTATTACCAGACGCTACGAGAAAAGTTATTGTGGGCAGGGACAAGGGTTCGCTACAACACTACTAGTCATACCAATTAGACTTCTTGCACAAGTTGAGTCAAGTTTGAAAATAAAGGGTTAAAGGGGTGATCTTTTCCATTTTCCTTTAACCCTTAACCTTTTCCCATTTTTTGTAAGACGTTTGCATCTCAAAAAACTACACCGAGTTATCAACAGCGTGATAGCCCCTAAATTGTATTTATGAGGGCTTCTACTTCTATTTCTATTAACAAATTTATAGAAAAATTTGATTATGCGGCGTCTTGTACTTGCTCCCAGGTGGTTGCAATTTCTTATTGTTGTACTTATGGTATTTGGTATATTGTTTCGTTTCGTTAATCTTGATGGGAAAGTTTACTCCCCAGGTGAAACTAATACTTTATTACGAATTTCTGGTTATACAAATAACGAAGTAAAACAACAAATTTTTAATGATCGGCTAATTACAAAACAAGCTTTTGCCAAATTTCAACGTCTCAATCTTGAGAAAAATTTTGGAGACACCATTAAATCATTAGCAATCGATAGCCCGTTAAATTCTCCATTCTATTACCTATTAGCACGATTTTGGTCACAAATTTTTGGTGACTCAATCCCAGCAATCAGAACTTTATCTGCTGTGATTAGTTTGTTTGTTTTTCCTTGCATTTATTGGTTATGTCGTGAATTATTCAAAGTGCCTTTATCATTACCTGGCATAGCGATCGCACTTCTGGCTATCTCTCCTATACAAATTATCTATGCTCAGGAAGCACAGGAATATATTCTTTGGGAAGTCACTATATTATTATCTAGCGCGGCTTTGCTAAGAGCTTTGCGTTTAGAATCAATACAGCAAACAGATGATCGTCTTATCTTTAATTGGGGATTTTACACATTCACTGTATCATTGAATTTGTATACATTTTCATTAAGTATATTTTTAATTTTTGCTCATATTTTCTATGTAATTGCAACTGCAAAAATACGCTTAAAAAAGACAGTTAAAGCTTTTTTAATATCTACCTTGATAGGAAGTTCTATCTTTGCACCTTGGATATTGGTGATAGTTTATAACAAGTTTGGATTAAATGGATATTCTCATACTGCAAATCAAGATTTGTCTTTGCCTCAGATGATTCTATATTGGCTAACACAAACAAATCGTGTTTTTTTTGATTTAAATTTTAATGATTCTAATCCTTTAAATCTTATAGTATTCACACCCTTAATTTTTACTTTAGTTGGATATGCCATTTATTGGTTTTGGCGTACAAATAACCAAAAAGTTTGGTTATTTGTGATCAGCTTAATGACAGTAAGTACAATACCTCTGTTAATTTCGGGATTGTGGCTATATTTAATACCATATTATTTAGGTATACAAATAGCTGTGGCTTATTTACTAGCCACACAACTATATAATGGAAGTATTTCAAGACAGAAAACTTGGCAAACAATATTAGCTGTGTTAGTAATGACTGCATTGTTTTCTGATACTTTATATTTTCAGAGTAATACTTGGTGGATTAAATTTAATAACAACGATTATATAAATATAGCGAATATTATTAATCAGAATCCTCGTTCCACATTAATTATTAATCATTCCGGCAATAACTATGAATATATTTTCTCTCTTAGTTATCTAATTGAATCAAAAGTTAGTTTTTTATTATTATCAAAAAGCAGTCATCCAAAAATTCCAAAGAAATTAACTAATATATTCCTACTAGATTTTTCTGATAAATTCCGCCAAGCAATCGAAAAAAAATCTCAATTTAATACTAATATTGTTTATCAAGGAAAAATTTATTCATTATGGAAATTATCTAGCAGGGCGAAAAAATAGTCAGGGCGACCCTTAAAACGTGGTGTAAGAGCGATTTGGATGGGTGATGGTTCACCCACTCTGTATCAATAGGGAGCATCTCAAATTTTTCAATATACTGCTAAGGGTTTAAACAAATACCGATCCCCAATCCTCGATCATATTGGTAATCGCACTCGAAACCTCGTATTACCTGGTTTTGACTCAACATGAATATCTCCCTTATGCCGATTTACAACAATTCGATAGGTAATCTCTAAACCCAAACCAGTACCTTTACCCACACCTTTTGTAGTAAAAAACGGCTCAAATATCCGGGATTGAATCGCCTCTGGAATCCCAGAACCAGTATCAATAATTTCAACTACAAGACAGTTATTTTCTTTATAAGTATGAATCGTCAATTCCCCTTTCCCATCGATCGCATCTAGGGCATTATCAATTAAATTTGTCCATACTTGATTCAGTTCACCAGCATAGGCATTGATGCGTGGCAAAGTGCGATCATAATTTCGGTGAACAATCACACCCTTTTTAATCCGACAGTGAAAGATCAGTAAAGTATTTTCGATACCTTCATGCACATCTATTTCCTGCAAAGGGACTTGATCCATATAGGTGTAGCCCTTAATAGCTTTCACCAACTCACAAATGCGTCCTGTACTGTGTTCAATTTCGTTGATCAGTCCTGTCGCTGTAAGAGAAGCTTCAAACCAAGTCAATGCATTGCTTAAAAATTTAGCAGGAATGCGATCGCCAATAATATCCAGTTTTCTCGAATCTATCCCAGCAAAAACTAATGTCGGAGGAAATTTCCAAGCATAATTGACATCATGATTTTCCAGCCATTCTAAAACTTCGTCTTCTTGATCAGCTTGGGTGATTGGGTTAAGTTTCGGTGCTGTGGCGACATATGCTATGGCTTGATTTTGCATATCCACAAGTAAGTTTAGTTGTTCCGGTGTGAGGCTATTTAATTGTAAAGTCAGAGATTGCAAGTTTTGGAAATTCTCACGTAATAAAGATGCAGCCCGTTGTGCCGCAGCTCCTGGATTATTTAATTCGTGTGCTAGACCTGCTGATAGTTTACCTAACGCTGCCATCTTTTCTTGTTGGCGCAGTTGGGCTTCTACATCTTTAGTTCTCCCAGCCATTGCAGTCAGAATCACATCAGCTAAGGGAGAACACTCAACCAAAATGTGCCTAAAAGTATCAACCTCAATTTGTAGGACATGAGTTGGTGCGATCGCTTTTCCGCTAGCAATAGAAGCCGCACCAGTCAGCATCGACAATTCACCCACAAACTCACCCCGGCGATGAATCGCCAAAAGTCTGGTTTCACCACCCACTTGCTTAGTAATCTCTAACTCACCCTCTAAAATGGCGTGAAAGTTATAGTGAGCATCACCTTCATGAAACAGCATATCTCCCGTATTCAGCCAGATTTCAGTTCCAAACTGTTTCATCTCCTCTAAAGCTTGATCATTTAACTTCGGAAACAGCGTCATCTGATTAGGATCGTGCAGCATGGAGACTCCTTTGATTTACAACACCTTGGCTAAATACTGATGGATAAATTGAACGCAGATTGAACCTTCGCCAACTCCGGAAGCAACGCGTTTAACTGAACCATGACGCACGTCACCAACTGCAAAGATACCGGGGATATTTGTTTCTAGTAAGTAGGGGTCACGTTCTAAATTCCAGCCAGGGATGCGTTGTCCATCGCGTTGTAAATCTGGTCCGGTTAAAATAAAGCCGCGATCGCTCCGTTGTACAATGCCATCTAACCATTCAGTGCGTGGTGCTGCTCCAATAAAGATAAATAATGAGGTAGCCAGAAGCGTTTCAATTTCTCCGGTGCGATGATTTTTAGTAATAATTGCTTCTAGGCATTTCTCACCTTTGACCTCAATTACACTGGTGTATGTTTTGACGGTGATATTTGGTGTTTCGGCAATTTGGTCTATCAAATACTGAGACATGCTCATACTCAAAGATTCGCCACGAACCAACATCGTCACATGGCTAGCGTATTTGGAAAAATACATTGCTGCTTGTCCGGCTGAGTTTGCGCCACCGATGATGTAAACATCTTCATCTTTACAACTCATCGCTTCAGTTTGAGCCGCACCATAATAAATACCTGCACCAGTCAAGCGTTCAATTCCTGGTATATCTAACCGCCGCCAAGCTACACCCATCGCCAAAATCAAGGCATGGCAACTAATTTCGCTACCGCCAGATAATTGTATAAAACGATATGGATTAGCTACGTGAATATTCGTAACTTCTTGAGGTGTGAGAATTTCGACACCAAACCGTCTAGCTTGTGTAACAGCACGCCGTGCTAAATCAGCACCGCTTAAGCCTACGGGAAAACCCAAGTAATTTTCAATTCGTGAACTTGTTCCCGCTTGTCCACCTGGGGCTTCTCGTTCAATCATCACCGTACGTAGCCCTTCCGATGCACCATATACCGCAGCCGCTAACCCAGCAGGGCCGCTACCAACGATCGCTAAATCATAAAATGGTTTTTCTGCTTGGGTTTGTAGTCCTATTTTCTGAGCAATCTCCAAATTTGTTGGCTGCCTCAATTGTTCTCCATCAGGAAAAATAACTAGAGGTAAGCGTACTTTGTCACATTTTGCATACTCGGTTAACTGTTTGGCTTCCTGAGAAAATTCAATATCCATCCACTCATAAGGCACTTGATTTCGTGCCAAAAAATCTTTGACTTGATGAGAATAGGGCGACCAGCGATTACCAATAACACGAATACCTTCAAAGAGTGGGTGGAATGTTGCTTGCCAATCATCGAGCAAATCATTTAATACTGGATACAGCCGTTCTTCTGGTGGATTCCACGGCTTCATCAAATAATAATCGATTTTTGTAGTGTTGATAGCGTTTATGGCTGCGTCGGTGTCTGCATAAGCAGTGAGTAAAGCCCGTTTTGCGTCTGGAAAGATTGTGATTGCTTGCTGTAAGAACTCAACTCCAGACATTTGCGGCATTTTTTGATCTACCAAAAACATCGCCACAGCCTGATTGCGGAGTTTGATTTCTTCTAATGCTTCCAAAGCGGTAGCACCGGAGTCAGCACGTAATATGCGGTAATATTCTCCATATTCATGACGCAGATCCCGCGCCACAGCTTGTAACACATCAACATCATCGTCAACAGTCAGGATTACAGGTTTAGCCATAGTGCAATGTGACAATTAGGGGTGTGAGGGTGTAGCGGTATATTGAAAAAATTGGGATACACCTGGCGAATTAGGGGTGACGCCTCTCATCAAGATTTTTCGTGATTCCACCAGATATAAAGACGCGAAATTTCGCGTCTCTTTTTTGGAGATGTCTAATAGGTTTCGGTAGTAATTTGACTATGTTCTTCTACTTCTTGTGTTTGCTGTGGTGGTTGTTGAGGTGGAAAATTGCGTTTGAGGAGGCGATCGCGTAGGCTACCAATCACGATATATAAAATTGGCACTACAAACAAACTCAAGAAAGTAGAAACCAGCATTCCACCAACGACAGCTGTACCTAAAGCTCTTCTACTCCCTGCACCTGCACCTTCGGGAAAGAGCAAGGGATAAATACCCAAAATAAAAGCAAAAGAAGTCATGAGAATCGGTCGCAAGCGCTCTTGTGCTGCTTTCACTACAGCTTTGGTATAGCTAAGACCAGTTTTTCGTAGCTGATTAGCAAATTCCACAATCAAAATTGCGTTTTTACTTGCCAAACCAATCAACATCACCAGACCAATCTGACCATATATATCATTGGGTAAACCTCGTAATGACTGTGCTAATAGCGCTCCTAAAATAGCCAGGGGAACCGACAGCATAATAACCAACGGATCAATGTAGTTTTCATACTGAGCAGCTAGTACCAAGAAAACAAAGACCAGTCCCAAACCAAAAATCAGAGGTGCTTGACCACCGGATGTTTTTTCTTCCAGGGCTATCCCCGACCATTCATAACCAAAAGTCGTTGGTAAAACCTTTTGTGCTATATTCTCCATCGCTTGGATTGCTCGTCCAGAACTAGTCCCAGGAGCTGCTGAACCGTTGATTTCAATTGATCGGAACAAGTTGTAATGGTTGATTGTTTGTGCTCCAGTAGTGGGAGTTAGTTTGACAAGATCGCTTAGAGGAATCATTTGATCGTTGGCAGAGCGGACGTATAATTTCCCAATATCCTCCGGATTAGAGCGAAACTGTTTATCGGCTTGGACGTATACCCGATAAGTTCGGCGTTCAAAATTAAAGTCGTTGACGTATCGTGAACCTAAGTAATCCTGGAGAGTATTAAATACTTCATCAACATCAACTTGCAGAGCTTTAGCGCGACTACGGTCTACTTCAATCAATATTTGTGGAGTATTCGCGGCAAATGTGCTGAAGACAGCTTGCAATCCTGGTGTTTGATTGCCTTGCTGAATTAATCGACCCATGACTTCTAGCATGGTTTCTAAATCGCTGTTACCTGCTCTGTCTTGGAGTTGAAATTGGAAGCCACCAAAACTACCTAAACCTTGAATTGTGGGAGGATTAACTGACAACACTCTAGCTTCTGTAATTGCCCCTAGTTTGCTCTGTAAATTAGTAATAATTCCTTGGGCGGACTGTCCTTCTTTAGTACGCTCATCCCAAGGTTTGAGAGTTGTAAAAATAACACCATTGTTAGCAGTATTACCACTGAAACTAAATCCGCCTACAGCAAAAGTGCCTCTGACTTCTGGCAATTTCAGAATTTCTTCTTCGACTTGCCGCATTACCTTGCCGGTGTAGTTCAGTGAAACTCCTTCTGGCCCTTGAATAATCGTGATGAAATAACCTTGGTCTTCATCAGGAAGAAAAGCTGAAGGTACGTGGGTATAAAGCCAACCAGTTAGCCCCAAGGACAGGATAAACAGCAATACTACAATTGCTTTAACGCGACTTAAGCGGATGAGCGATCGCTCATATTTTCGGCGTGACCAATCAATGACGTTATTAAATCGCGCAAACACCCAGCCTAGCCAACCAGTAGATTTTTGCCCCCGTCTTAGCAGCAAAGCCGATAGCGAAGGCGTAAGGGTAATAGCCAAAAAGGTAGAAATTGCCACCGAAAAAGCAATAGTTAGGGCAAATTGGCGATAAATTTGTCCTGTAGAACCTGGAAAGAATGCCACTGGCACAAATACAGCCATTAGAACTAAGGAAGTGGCAATGACAGCCCCCAATAGTTCGTGCATTGCTTCAGATGCTGCCTGACGAGGTGGAATTCCTTCTTCAATCAGACGAGAGATATCCTCAACTACTATTATTGCGTCATCCACCACCAAACCTGTAGCTAAGGTCAGACCGAATAAGCTCAGAGTGTTAATAGAAAACCCGAAAGCTTTTATAAAAGCAAAGGTGCCAATTAGCCCCAGGGGAATAACAATTACGGGTATTAGAGTAGTACGCCAGTCTTGTAAAAAAACAAAAATGACCAAGACGACGAGGGCGACGGCCTCAAACAATGTTTTGACAACTTCTGCGAGAGACTCTTCCACAAAACTTGTTGTATCAAAGGCAACTTGATACTTCATCCCTGGTGGAAATTTTTTAGCTAGTACTGCCATTTCGGCTTTGGCCACTTTAGCAATTTCCAGCACGTTACTTCCTGGATTGGTATATATACCAATTCCAATGCCCTCTTGACCTCGAAATCGCAAGAAAGAACTATAATTTTCTGCTCCTAGTTCTGCTCTACCAACGTCTTTGAGTTTAATTAGTGATCCATCTTGACTCGTTTTGATCACTAGATCTTCAAATTCGGATGCATCTGTGAGCCTACTGATGGCACGCAGGTCAATTTGATACATCTGATCCTGTCCTGATGGTTGCTGACCAATTTGTCCAGCACCCACTTGCAGGTTTTGTTCTTCCAAAGCATCAATCACATCCTGAGCGGTGAGATCACGACTTGCAAGGCGGTTTGGATCAAGCCACAAACGCATCGCATAGCGGCGTTCACCAAAAATTTGCGCCTCACTCACACCCTTGATTCTTTTTAAGGCATCTGATATGTAGAGATCGGTGTAATTGCTTAAAAATACAGGATCATACTCTCCTTTCTCACTGTATAAGCCCATCGCTAACAGGATGCTATTTGATTGTTTGCTAACAGTGACTCCTGTTTGCGTTACTGCTTCTGGTAGCTGTGGTTCAGCTAAAGATACGCGATTTTGCACATCGACGGCAGCAATATCTGGATCTCGTGATGCATCAAATGTGATTGAAATCGTACTAGTACCATCGTTACTACTACTAGAAGTCATGTACTTCATGCCTTCAACACCGTTGATCTGCCGCTCTAAAATTGTCGTAACGGTGTTTTCTACTACCTCAGCACTAGCACCAACATAGTTAGCAGTAACTTGGATTTGAGTAGGACTAATTTCTGGATACTGTTCTGTAGGTAAGGTAGGAATGCTAATAGCCCCTACCAACAGAATGATAATCGCGCAGACGCTGGTAAAAACAGGTCGCCTGATAAAGAAATCGACAAACATATTGGGAATCGGGGATTGGGGATCAGGGACAAGGGAGATGGGGATTGAGGACAAGGGAGATGGGGAGAATAACTAGTGACACTTGATGATTGACGATTGACCAACCACCAACCAACAATCAACCACCAACCACCAACCAACCTATTATTAAGATTCTGGATTAATGGGAACTCCATCTCTAAGGTTGAGTAGTCCCGAAACAATTATTCTTTCTCCTGGCTGTAATCCTTCCAAGACTTGATAGTAATTACCTTTGATATTGCCTAACTGAATGCGTTTTTGTTTAGCTACTAATTGGGACTTACCTTGAGGTGATCTTTGGGTTTGCTCAACAAAGACAAAATTTTGTCCAGCTATACGAGCAACTGCTGATGTTGGGATAACAACTCCTGAGCGTTGACTAAATATTACTCTTGATCGTATATATTCATCTGCTCTAAGCTGATTATTCTTATTGTCATAAAGAGCTTTGACCTGAACCATCCGATTTTCGTTATTCGCTTTAGGAGAGATAAAAAACACCTGACTAGTACCAATAATCTGATTTTGAGGATTAATAAGTTCTACTAGCATTCCGTTACGTAATTGAGACGCACGTTCTATTGGTACAGATATATTTATTTCTAAAGGTTGATTTTGAGTAATAGTAGCTAGCTGTGTGGACGTGTTGACAAAATCACCTGATTTCACGGGAATATCACCAACTGTCCCAGTAAAGGGGGCTGTAACTCTGTAGTACTGGAGTTGGACTTGTTGTTGGTTAGTATTAGCTAAAGCTTGCTGTAAAGATTTTTCGGCTTGGGCGACTGCGGCTTGTTGCGCTTTAATTTTGGATTCATTCGCGTTGAGAGCGGCTCTAGCGACAGCTAGTTTATTAGTATACTGTTCTTTTGTTTGTTGAGATACGGCTCCTTGGTTGGCAAGATCGGCATAGCGACTGTAATCTTGCTGGTTTAATTTCACATCTGCAAGAAAGGATTGTCTATCTGCTTCTAAGGAATTCAAGGTAGCTTTAGCGTTTTCCACTTGCGATCGCGCCGCCTGTGCAGCAGCATTAACACTACTAACTGCTGCTTGTTGCTCTCTTGAGTCTACTTGAATAATCGGATCTCCATCTTTGACTGGATCTCCTGCTCTGACAAATATTTGACTAACTTGACCTTGAATTCTTGGTTGCAGAGCGACTGAACGGCGTGATTCTATATTGGCGATATATTCTGAACTGTCTTCAATTGTGCCTGATTCGACGGCAGATATTTTTACTGGTACTGCTGGGGGTTGAGCATTTGCAGGTGTTTGGTTTTCGGAAGCAAACACACGCCAAACAGTTATCCCTCCTGCTGTCAAAGCTATCAGAGCTAACAATAACCAAAGCCACCGGCTTTGGTTGCTAGGTGGCTGGCTTTGTGTTTGTGAAGGGTAATTTTCAACTTTAGTGTCAGGCTGCGGGGATGTCATGATTATGCAGAGACTAAAAACGAATTTAAAGATGCGTGAAATAGGAATGAAGTAAGTGATATGGAGATTACTGTTATTTATGGGTGAATTATGCAACAACCCATCAAAATATACTACTTTGTAGCTTATGTCTAAATCTACCTAAAGGTAAATTATCAGACCTAGTTTACGAATAAAATGATCTAATTGTCTTTTCTGTTCTTGCGAAAAATATTCTAATCTTGCTATTTTTGAAATAACCGACACTGAGTAATTAATAGAAATCTCTGGAAATTAATCATGTGTCACCCAAAATCCTTGTAGAGTAGAGACGCGTGGAATTACACGCGTCCCTGCACCCTTTTTTCCCCAATGTCCCACAAAACCAAAAACCT
>JBMNDX010000007.1:0-391783 GCA_051172755.1 Nostochopsis sp.
TAAGGGCTATGGAGCTTATTTTAGCTACATCCTAGCCTTTGTTGTCGCCCCGTCAGAAAAAAATGACCACCCAAAGATACACTTTGAGTGGTAAAAATGATTAATTAGGGCTTGCTGAATAAAACTGTAAGGTATTCCAGATAAAGGGTTCAAGCCTTTTTCCACCAAAAACGTGCTATTCGTTATAACATCTAGAGTCTCAAAACCCTTGCACTACACAGTGCGATCGCTGGGGAAATTTGAAAACTGAGCAACGAAACTACCATTTTACAGGCTGTGTGGCTTCTAGATTTGCTTTAGAGACTTATTCAGCAAGCCCTAATTATCGATTATTAACAACTAAGAACTAACAATTTACACTTACTTAGACTCTGTGAAATCAGCGTCAATCACATCGTCACCAGTACCACCAGTGGAGGAAGCACCGCCATCTGTAGTACCATCAGCATCAGTAGGCGCACCGCCACCAGCTTGCTGATAGATGTTGCTACCAACAGCAAACAACGCTTGTTGCAATTCTGGCATTAGTTTCTTGATCTGCTCGTCGTCATCTTTGGTAATTGCATCGCGCAGGTCTTTCACCAAACCTTCAACTTTGGTCTTGTCAGCTTCCGGGACTTTATCGCCCAATTCTTGTAATTGTTTTTCAGCTTGGTATGCTAAGGAGTCGGCTTGGTTCTTGCGATCGATTTTCTCGCGACGTTCTTTATCAGTAGAAGCGTTTTGTTCCGCTTCGCGTACCATCCGTTCAACGTCGGTTTTATCTAGAGTCGAAGCACCAGTAATACTAATGGACTGTTCCTTACCTGTACCCTTGTCTTTAGCGGTAACGTTCAAAATACCGTTGGCGTCAATATCGAATACCACTTCGATTTGAGGTACGCCACGAGGTGCAGGGGGAATACCATCAAGGCGGAAGGTTCCCAGGCTCTTATTATCGCCTGCCATTTCCCGTTCGCCTTGGAGGACGTGAATTTCAACGTTGGTTTGACCATCCACGGCTGTAGAGAATACTTCTGATTTCTTGGTAGGAATAGTAGTGTTGCGAGGAATAATCTTGGTCATGACACCGCCCAAGGTTTCTACACCTAGAGACAATGGTGTGACATCTAACAACAAGATACCTGTAACATCACCAGAAAGCACACCAGCTTGAATTGCAGCACCAACTGCTACCACTTCATCAGGGTTAACGCTTTGGTTTGGATCTTTACCCAGAATCCGCTTCACTACGTCTTGGACAGCGGGGATACGAGTAGAACCACCCACTAATACAACTTCATCAATATCGCTCTTGCTAGTCTTCGCATCACGCAAGGCGTTTTCTACAGGGATACGACAACGGTCAATTAAATCAGAACAAAGTTCTTCAAACTTGGCCCGTGTCAGAGTCATATCCAAGTGTTTGGGGCCGTCTTGAGTCGCAGTGATAAATGGGAGGTTGATTTCCGCTTGGGTAACGCTAGAAAGTTCAATCTTGGCTTTTTCGGCTGCTTCTGTCAGACGTTGTAAAGCTTGTCTGTCTTTACGTAATTCAATACCTTCGTCTTTTCTGAATGCTTCTGCTAAGTAGTCAACAATTTTTTTATCAAAGTCGTCACCACCAAGGTGGGTATCACCAGAAGTAGCGAGTACTTCAAATACACCGTCGCCTACTTCTAATATGGATACGTCGAATGTACCACCACCAAGGTCAAATACAAGGATAGTTTCGTTGCTCTTCTTATCAAAACCGTATGCTAGGGATGCGGCGGTAGGTTCGTTGATAATCCGTAATACTTCAATACCTGCTATCTTACCAGCGTCTTTGGTAGCTTGGCGCTGGGAGTCGTTGAAGTAAGCAGGAACAGTAATAACAGCTTGGGTTACAGTTTCACCAATATATTTGCTGGCATCTTCTACGAGCTTACGCAGAACTTTAGCAGAAATTTCTTCTGGTGCAAACGCTTTTCCTGCTTGGGGACAATCCAGTTTAACGTTTCCACCGCTGTGGACAATTTTATAGGAAACTTCTGTTGCTTCGTTTGTAACTTCTTCGTAGCGGCGACCGATAAATCGTTTTACAGAATAAAAGGTATTTTCGGGGTTCATCACCGCTTGGCGCTTGGCAATTTGCCCAACCAAGGTATCGCCATTTTTGGCAAACGCCACAACTGACGGTGTTGTCCGAAAACCTTCAGCGTTCGCAATCACCGTAGGTTTACCACCTTCCATTACTGCTACGCAGGAGTTTGTCGTACCTAAGTCAATTCCAACTACTTTTGCCATTTTAGGTGCTGGCTCCGTATTACTACAAATGAATGAATGGGATATAAAGGACTAATTTTTGAACTAGCTGGTTTGTTGAAAGCAGCCAGTTCAGCATCAATACCTTTGGCTTGTACTTGGGCAAAACCCAATATTATGCTGATATATATACTGAGCCTGTGTAGCCAGTCCATGAAGGGTGGTTTTCCGAACCTTAATAAGGGCGGTTATGCTTCATGTTTCCAGTAGGCTCATATATTTATTGCTTTCACTTTGTCTAATGTATGAGAATTAATACTTCCTGAGATTCGGGTGAACCGTAATCTGATGGTCGTGTTTGCCGTCAAAATTGTTTAATAAGAATAGGACTGATGCAAATCTACACACTGTAAGAGTAATTTATGAATTGCTTCTATTTTGAAAATTTGTATCGTTTTTAGAGAAAGCCATTGGACAATCGTTTTACAATTAAAATTCTGCTATGTCCTCTCTAGCAATTACTACTGTAGTTAAAATGATGGAGTCTTTGCCAGAAGATGTACAAAATCGAATTGCAGAACATCTTCGAGAATACGTACAAGACTTACATGATGAACTAAAATGGGACAATTCGTTTAAGAAAACTCAACAAAAGCTTGTAGCAGCAGCCAAACTTGCTAAACAAGAAATCGCACAGGGGCTGGCCCAGCCAATGGACTATAATCAGCTATGAAATCAGCTACCCTCCCTTCATTTTGGGATGCCTATCGGTATCTTGACGAGAAGACTAGGAGTAGTGCCAGAAAAGCTTATGTACTCCGTGCTAGACTTTAATTCTAAAGCGCAGTGCAATTCCATGACACTCCGAATAGTTTACCCCCACATTGAGAAAGAAGAAGGTCAACCTGCTCGACTGCAAAGACTACCACGTATTCGAGTAGCTCAGATAGTGATGGATTATTTGGCGCATGGTTGGTCAGTCGAGGAAATGTGCCGTCAGCATCCATACCTGCGATTTTCTGAAGCTTATGCTGTCATGGGCTATTACTTTGACCATCAGGAAGATATTGATTCTGAAATTCGTACTGAGTGGGAACAAGCACAACAACAGAGGGCTACTCTACCTGCATCACCGTTTGTTGTACGGATGCAAGCAAGAGGAATTTTGTAAGTGGCAGTTAAGTTATACATGGATGTTCATGTGCCACAAGCTATTACTGATCAGCTTCGCAGGCGTGGTGTAGATATACTAACTGCCATAGAAGACGATTCAAACGAGTTATCAGATAGTGAACTTTTAGAACGCGCTCGTTTACTTGAGCGGGTAATCTTTACTCAAGATATCCGTTTTAAAGTCATGGCACAAGACTGGCAAAATCAGGGCAGACAATTTGCAGGCTTAATTTTTGGACACCAATTATGAAGCACAATAGGACAATATGTCAAGGATTTGGAGCTAATTGCACAAGCCTCTGAACCAGATGAATGGATCAATACCATTGAATATCTGCCTTTTTGAAACTCAGATTTATTTATGCTTTCTCCCAGTCTCAAAGCTAGAACCCTATGTGATCAATCACACAATGAGGGCATGAAAAGATGACTCCTCCTACACCCCCACACCCTTACACCCCCACACCCTTTTTTCTAGCTAAACTCTCATCACCGCTAAAGATTGGTAATTTTGAGGTCAACAGTCGGGTTTTACAGTCGCCTCTTTCTGGGGTGACAGATTTGGTGTTTCGTCGCTTAGTACGTCGCTATGCACCAGATTCCATGATGTATACAGAAATGGTGAGTGCTACGGAGTTACACCATGTCAAAAAGTTGCCCAAAATCATGGAGGTAGACACCAACGAACGACCAATTAGCATCCAATTATTCGATTGTCGTCCCGATTTTTTGGCAGAAGCAGCGCAGAAAGCAGTCACAGAAGGCGCAGATACAATTGATATTAATATGGGTTGCCCTGTAAATAAAATTACTAAAAAGGGTGGTGGTTCTTCCCTACTGCGACAACCACAAATAGCTGAGGCGATAGTGCGGGAAGTTGTCAACGCCGTAGATATGCCTGTAACAATTAAAACTCGTATAGGTTGGAGTGATGAGGAAATTACTATCCTTGATTTTGCTAAACGAATGCAGGATGCAGGCGCACAAATGATTACAGTCCATGCCCGGACTCGCGCTCAAGGTTACAATGGTAACGCGCGTTGGGAATGGATTGGTCGTGTGAAAGAGGCACTTTCTATTCCGGTGATTGCCAATGGTGATATTTTTTCGGTAGAGTCGGCTGTGCAGTGTTTACAGGAAACGGGTGCTGATGGGGTGATGTGTTCTCGTGGAACATTGGGTTATCCGTTTTTGGTGGGAGAAATAGATTATTTTCTTAAAACTGGGGAAAAATTACCACCACCAACACCGATGCAGCGTTTGGAATGTGCCAGAGAACATTTACAGGCACTTTGGGAATATAAAGGCGATCGCGGAATTTTGCAAGCGCGTAAGCATATGACTTGGTATGCAAAAGGCTTTGTCGGTGCGGCTGAGTTGCGTGCAGAGTTAAGTTTGATAGAAACTGTACAGCAGGGTGTAAATTTAATTGATAGAGCGCTTGAGCAGTTAAATTAACATTGCAACCTCAAAAAAAATCTAGGCGAACGCACATTTTCCGCCTTGTTACTAGTATCTTGCTCATGGGTCAGGTATGGCTGCATTTTATTCAGGGAAAGACATGCTACCACAAGATTCTGGAACATATGGTGACAGCAGGGCCAGGTTCTATTCTACCTGTACTGTTGGTGAACGGTTGTGCAGGTATGATTTTTACGATTCAAACCGCTAGGGAATTAGTCAAATTTGATGCAGTCAATACCGTGGGAGGCGCTTTTGCTTTAGCATTTTGTCGAGAATTAGCACCTATTTTGACTGCAAGTATTATTGCTGGACAGGTTGGTTCTGCTTTTGCGGCAGAAATTGGTGAAATGTGCGTCACAGAACAAATAGATGCACTTTATATGCTTAAAACCGACCCTATTGATTATCTTGTGGTACCAAGGGTAATTGCTTGCTGTTTAATGTTGCCAATTCTCACTATTTTAGGTTTAGTAATCGGGATTTGTGGTGGTGTTTTTGCGGCTATGCAATTTTATCAGGTAGATCCGGAGATATTTTTAGAGTCAGTTAGGAAATTTTTAGCAGTAGCGGATATATTGACTGTTTTGCTCAAAGCTTTTATTTTTGGTGTGCTGGTTGCTGTAATTGGTTGTAATTGGGGATTGACTACTACAGGTGGAGCAAAACAGGTAGGAGAATCAGCAACTGGAGCAGTTGTGACAAGTTGGGTATTAATTTTTATAGTTGATCTTCTCCTCTCTTTGCTCCTGGATGAAAAACTTATATAGTATTTCTAGCTACACCCTCACTGATCGCATTTCAAAAATCGGATTTAGTAGGAGTGCGATCGCATCATGTCGGATAGCGTGCCTATCATAGAGAAGAATCTTGTAATTTCACTCTCACATGAGCGCCTCTAGCGAGTTCCAACACTATCTGCAAAGCATCTGTTCGTTTTGTGACTACACAAAATGGTGGACACGTAGTGCTTTGACTCATACAGAGCGCGAACAGTTAGAGCCGTTTGACTTTGATCTACAGGTAAAGGAGGTAAAACCTCAGCAAAGTAGAGGGACTTCATCTGAAAACCCTTCTAATCCAACTTCCCCACTACCAGTAATCGAAGCACTTCATCAATATGTTGCTGACACAAAACATGTCTTGTTGGTTGGACGACCAGGAGCAGGAAAAACAAAAACGCTGATTCGATACTTGCTAAAACAGGCGAAAAAAGCATTAACAGATGAGTTAGCCAAAATTCCTGTTCTGATTGAGTTAAAAACTTATAAAGCCTCCACAGACAATGAATCGGGTATTCTGCATCTAATTAAGCAAGAGTTTGAAGAAAGTTGTGATTTGTCCCTAACACTTACAGATTTGAAGCAGTACCTGTTTACAGATCGGCGTTTCATCCTGTTAATAGATGGCTTGAACGAATTGACTTCCAACGAAGCAATCGCTGATCTAAATAAATTTCGGGATAGATGTCGTAAAAAGCAAATTCCCATCGTCTTGACGACGCGAGGTTTAGGCTATCGGGATTTGGACATTGAAACAAAACTGGAAATTCAACCTATCTCACCCGCAGATAGACGACGATTTATCGAGGAGCGAGTATCAGCAGGCGATCAACAAAAATTACAAGCATGGATGAATCGCGCACAGCAAGCAGATTATACACCTTTTGTGATGTGGATGCTGGCTGAAATCTGTCAGCAAGTCAATTCATCCTCTCAATTAGAGAGCTTTAGTTTAGGAGAAGCTTTTCGCGAATTTGTGCGACTTTACCAAGACAAACTCTACGAACAAGGACGGTTATCGGATGAGGATTGTGAGAAATGGTCTTCTAAACTGGAGGATCTAGCATCCGAAATGATAACGGATGAAAGACCCGAAAATTTTGTTATTTCCAGAAAAACTGCGAGCGAAATTTTAGGGTCAGAAGCGTTATTAAATAATTTAATTCGACATCATCTCCTTGTGGAGCGTCGAGGTAATATTGAATTTTGTCACCAATTACTTCAGGAATATTATGTGGCAGAATCCCTCCGTCGTAAACTGCCTGATTTTCTGAAAGATGAGAACAGTGACAAGAGATTTCAACATCATTATCTCAATTACCTAAAATGGACAGAACCGATCGCCATCATGCTTGGGCTACCGGAGATAACTGAAACCCAGGCGAAAAAATTAATAGAGTTGGCGCTGGATGTGGATTTGATGTTAGGGGCGCGATTTGCAGGGGAAGTAATACAAGTATGTCAGTCACAAGCTATTGAACTGGTTGTTGGTTTAAACACACCTTCATTACTTAAAGCAAAGCTTTTAGGCATCACTCGTTCCGAATATGCGATCGCGACACTACTCAAGCTTCTAAAAGATCAAGAGCCTGACCTTCGTGAGAAAGCAGCAGAAGCTTTGGGGGAAATCGGCAATGAAACACCAGTTCCAGCACTAATGAACACCTTGGATGATCAAATTTTCACAGTTCGTTGGGCTACAGTCACTGCATTAGGAAAAATCGGTAGCAAAACTGTAATTTCTGGACTAAATAAAGCATTAGATGATCAAGCTTATTTTGTCCGTTTAGCAACAATTTCCGCCTTGGGATTGATCGGTAGTGAAGCAGCGATTTCAATATTGCTGAAAGCCTTAGAACACCAAGATTGGGGTGTTCGTCTGAAGGCAGCTTATGAATTAGCAAAATTAGGACACGAAACTGGTTTTTCTGCACTTTTAAAGGCTCTAAATGAGTCTGAATTTAATATTTGGATAAAAGCAATCTCTGCATTAGAACTGCTAAATAGTGAGAGGTCTGTTTTATCTTTAGTTCATGCTGTAGAACATCCAAATCCTTCTGTTTGTGTAAAAGCAATTGAAGCGTTAGGGAGAATTGGTAGTGATGCGGCTATTCCCATACTACAAAAACTTCTAAACAGTAAAACTTCTGAAATAACTGAGGAAGTAATTAGAACTCTAGGACAGATTGGTAGTCAAGTAGCTATTACAGTACTGTTCAAAATCTCAACACATTATGATGATTTTATTCGCAGAAATGCGATAGAAATTTTAGGACAACTAGGAAATAAGTCAGCCATTCCAATTTTATTAAAAAGTTTAGAGGATGAAAATTCTACAGTTCGTAGCCGTGCTGCTATTGCATTAGGGAGAATTGGAGAGGAAGTGACTGTTCCAAATCTATTAAAAACTCTAGCGGACACAGACATAGACGTTTGTTGCAGCGCAGCTAGAGCGCTAGGTCAGATCCGCAGTGAAGCAGCAATTTCAGCTTTAGTCCAAACTTTGAAAAATAATGAAGACTTTTCTGTTCGCTTGAGTGTTGCTGAAGCATTGGGGCAAATTGGCGGCGAAGCAGCAATTCTAGAGTTACAGCAAACTTTAAAGCATCCAAATGTGAGCATTTGTGAAAGTGCGGCTAGAGCATTAGGGCTTATTGGCAATACAAAAGCGATTCCAGCCTTGATTGAGGCTTTAGACAACTCAGACTGTAAAACACTAGAATCTTTGGACTGTTATTATTCATTGGAAATTGCGATCGCTCTATCGCGATTAGGCAGTGAAGTAGGAATCTCAGTACTCATCAAGACTCTAGAGCATCCATGTCCTTCAAGTCTGTTTTTTATATGGAATCAACTAGAGGTTGAAGCAGCAATTCCAGTATTGATGAAAGCCTTAGAACATCAAGAATTGGAGATTTACATTGGTGCAGCTTCTGCGCTAGATAAAATTCAGCGAAAATCAGAAAAATTTAGCGAAACATTAATACCAATGCTTCATAGAAGCCTAGAAAATCCAAATCCGCTTGTTTGTATTAAGGCAATTTCTGTATTAGAGAAGGTTGATAGTAAGGAAGTAATCTCAACACTTTTACCAATTCTTACACATGAGAATGTCGAGGTGCGCTTTCATGCAGCTCGTGTACTAGCCAGATTGGGCAAAGAAGAAGCAATCTCAGTCTTGGTAAAAGCACTGGAGGAAGGAGACCATCTGACTCAAAGTGATGCAGCCAATGCTTTAGCAGCATTAGGAACTGAAACCGCAATTTCAGGGCTATTTAGTCCGTTGGAGAATGAAAACTTTAAAGCTCATACTATTATTGTTGAGGCATTAGAAAAGATTGGTAATTCTAAAGCACTACCTAAACTTTTCCAACTGCAAGTCAATTGTCCAAATGATAATATTGGCAATGCGATTGATGCTATTCAGTCGCGTTGTCAATTTTACAACTATAATATTGCTCAATCTCCACCACCAGAAACGCAAAATATAAACATGTCAGAAGCCTCCAAATACAATTTTCCAAGAGCTGAGAAAGTTCAAATCTTCGAGCAAGTTGGCACATACATAGAAAACAACTATCCCAAAGATGAAATTCTAAAACAGCAAATCACTGAACTTCGCCAATTAGTACACCAACTTCAGCAAACTCATCAGCCTAGCAACGAAGCTGAAGCCCTTGAAATTATTGATGTCGAATTTCGCGTAATTCAAGAGACGAATTTGACTCTTTGGCAAAAGATCCGAAAACAACTACAACTGGTAAAACGCCAACTCCTTAAACCAGAACGTCATCTGACTGCAAGCAAAGCTGCGATCGCTGAAGTTGCAAAACACTATTTGGAAGACAGCGTCTTTGCCAAAGCTCTCATCACCTATGTTGATACTATGAGTGCTGATATTGACCAAGGAGAATAACCTATGCAAATCATGATCGAACTCCCCGACGACATCGCCAATCAATTGCAACTGCAACCCGCCAATATCTCCCGCCGAGTTTTGGAACTCATCGCGGCTGATAACTATCGCCAAGGACGGATTGGAGCTGCTGAAGTTCGCCAAATGCTCAACTTTTCATCTCGTTGGGAAACCTACGAATTTCTCAAGCGTGAAAAAGCTTACCTACCCTACACTGAAGATGATTTGGAACAAGATGTAAAAGCAATTCGCAGCATTTTAGGCACAGAATGATCATTGTCTCGAATACCTCCCCCATCAACTACCTAATTCTGATTGGGTATATCAACCTCCTACCTGAACTGTTCGAGCAAATCATCATTCCCCAAACTGTCTACAGTGAGCTATCCGATACTTTTGCTCCACCACCTGTCCAAACTTGGATTGCAGATCCACCAGATTGGCTCAAAATTCAGCTTGTCACCAAATCTTCTGATGCGATCGTTGATCTACTTGATCCTGGAGAACGCGCAGCCATTCTTTTAGCACAAGAAGTTAATGCAGATTTACTCTTGCTAGACGATATGAAAGCACGTCGCATTGCTACAGAAAAAGGACTTGTTATTACGGGTATTCTCGGTATTTTAGATCAAGCAGCGACTATGAAACTCATCGATTTACCTGCTGCTGTCCGAACCCTTCAAAGTACATCTTTTTGGGCATCCGACAGTTTGTTTCAAAAGTTGTTAGAGAAACACTCCTAAATACGGTACAACTTATTAAAACTCATCTTTGATCACCGTAATTGTATTTAAACTACTATCCGCGCAACCGCTAATAAATCCGCCCATTGCCTGGATTTGTTGCAAATATTCCAACGCAGGTTGAGTAATAACTTCTCCTGGCATCAACACAGGAATACCAGGAGGATAGGAACAGATGATTTCAGCACAAACACGTCCAGTAGTTTCTAGGATTGGTAATGCTTCTGTAGCAGCAAAAAAAGCTTCACGGGGTGATACAGGTACAAAA
The DNA here is from genome assembly GCA_051172755.1 of Nostochopsis sp. Classification (GTDB taxonomy): domain Bacteria; phylum Cyanobacteriota; class Cyanobacteriia; order Cyanobacteriales; family Nostocaceae; genus Pelatocladus. The sequence continues at coordinate 10,570 of JBMNDX010000007.1, forward strand.
CTCCCCATATTAAAAACATCATCCCATAAAACTTTATGCTTATACTCCCTCTTTTTTGTCAGAGTGGGTGAAATCATCTTGGTAAGTTGAGTCAAAGCTTGCACCAACTGTTCGATATCTTCTTGGGTGTTGCCCAAACTGATAATAAAGGTGAGATGTTGCAAAGAAGCAAATTCTGCTGTCACACCTAGCTGTTGGTCGAGAATTTCTTCGGCAGTAAAGCCTGTTATACCTAAACCGGAAACAGTCACAGTTAAACGTGTTTGGTCTAATGTGATAAAACCTGGAGATCCCCCCAACCCTGCTTGCAAAGAGGGGCTTTGTAAAATCGACAATCTGGGAATTTGTGTAATTCTAGTTCTCGCTTCCTGTGCAAGTTGCAATGTGCGAGACATTAACTCTTTACCATGCAGCGCCATTTGCTGACGCGCTGCATCCAAGGAAGCTAAAAGTAAATAACTGGGACTGGTAGATTGTACTAACTGCAAAGCTTTGTTGAGGCGATCGCCATCTATTCTTTTACCTTGGATATGCAGCATTGACGCTTGGGTCATTGCACTCAAGGTTTTATGAATCGATTGTACAGATAAATCTGCACCTGCTCTTAAAGCCGGGGTGGGTAGTTGGGGATGAAAAACAAAGTGGGCGCCGTGGGCTTCGTCTACTAGTAAAGGGATATTGTATTGGTGGGTAATTTGGGCGATCGCTCTGACATCTCCACACACACCGTAGTAGGTAGGGTAAACCATGATCACGGCTTTGGTGTCGGGATGCTGTGCTAATGCTGCTGCTACTGCGCTGGGAGTGATACTGTGAGCAATATCTAAAATGGGGTCATATTCTGGATTGACAAAAATTGGTATAGCACCAGAGAGAATTAATCCTGCGATCGCTGAGGAATGAACATTGCGCGGCAGTATAATTTTATCCCCGGTGCCGCAGGTCGCCAGAATTGCTGCTTCAATTCCACAAGTAGACCCATTGACAAGAAACCATGTTTGTGTAGCACCAAAGGCTGCTGCTGCTAATTCTTGCGCTTGTTGGATCACCCCTGTTGGTGCAAATAGATTATCTAACTCTGTTAATTCTGGTAAATCGTTGCGAAATACAGTTTGACCAAAAACATTAGCTATTTTCTGGGAGATTCCCACACCTTGTTTATGTCCTGGGGTGTAAAAAGGTGCGTGGGGACGTTCAGCACAGGCTTTTAAAGTATCTAATAAGGGTGTTTGATTTTGATTGAGCATTTTTTACAGTTAGTAAACCATGGTTTTTCCTTAGTACTGCTTTGCGTAGAATCGTAGTGTTTTTAAACGCAGAGGGATACAGAGTATTTCTGCATGGAATTCGCTACGAATTAATTAAAACAGTCTCAACAGGCCTATAGATATTTAGGAAGATGTCAGTAGTGATGGTTGTCATCTAGGTTGGAAAAGTTGAATATGTGGAAAAGAATTATCATGATTTATCTGATTTCTGAACCTCAACCCAACGAACCACCAATTCCTAACCCAGAACCAAATACTCTACCAGATCATGAACCCACACCAGGGCCAACAGTACCAAATCCTGTTCCTGAAACCGTACCAGCACCCATACCACAAACCGTACCTGGGCCAATTCCTCAAACAGTTCCAGGAACAATACCGCAAACAATCCCCGAACCTGTTTAAAATTGATTTTTACAAGCCGCACACTAGTGACTTATAGTCATGAGTTAGGCGCTGCATGTTGAGTGTGAACTCCGTGTTAAAATTCAAGTGTATTCAACACATTTAAGAAGTTGGCTGACGTCAAAAAAGTGTTTAAAGTTACACTCATCCCTAGTCACAGTCAAAAAGTCTTAATTAACAAGACAATTGGCTGCGCTAGATTTGTGTATAACCATTTTCTGGCACGGAGAAAAGAGTTATACAGTGTCGAACAAAAAACTTTAAACTACAACGCTTGCAGTCAGCAGTTAACTGTACTCAAAAAAGAGATTGAATGGCTAAAAGTTGTAGATAAATTTGCTTTACAGAACTCACTCAAGAATTTAGAGATAGCATACAAAAACTTTTTTGCTGACCTCAAGAAAGCAAAAAATCAAAAAAAAGGTGTAGGATTTCCTAAATTTAAAAAGAAGCATGGGTGTAAGCAGTCTTATCAAACAAATTTTACAAACGGCAATATTCAAGTAATAGAGAATCGTTTAAAACTCCCAAAAATAGGATGGGTAAAGTTTCACAACTCTCAAGAAATTACTGGAAAACTTGTGAACGTTACTGTTACTCTCACGAATACGGGTAAGTATATTGCTAGTATTTTGTGTGAAACAGAGATAGAAAAGTATCCTTTAATTCCTCAAAATATTGGCTTAGATTTGGGAATTAAATCTTATCTTGTTACTAGTATTGGCGAAGTTGTAGACAATCCTAAATATTACCGGACTCAAAAAAGGAAGTTACGTCAAGCACATAAAAAACTATCTCGTAGTGTTAAAGGCAGTAGCAACAGAGTCAAAGCGAAAATCAAGCTGGCTTGTACCTACTCACGCATTACTAATTTGAGAGATGACTTTTTGCACAAGCTGTCAACTCGTTTAATCAAAGAAAACAGTATTATCTGTATCGAAGATTTGAGGGTTGCTAACATGGTTAAAAACCACAAGCTGGCAATGAGCATTTCTGACGCTAGTTGGTCTAAATTCGTTGCTATGCTGGAATACAAAGCTAACTGGCATGACAGAATTGTGCAGAAAGTTGGTACATTTTACCCGTCATCTCAGACTTGTAATCATTGTGGTTTCGTTAATCCCCTAGTTAAAGATTTAAAGTTGCGTGAATGGTTCTGTCCTGCTTGCAGTCATTACAACTTGAGAGACGTAAACGCGGCTTTGAACATCTTGAGTCAGGGATTAAAGATTTTAACAGCAGCCGTCGGTGCGCCGGATGCTCTAAACGCCTATGGAGAATCTGTAAGTCCTGGAGTCATCCAGGCAGGACTCGTTGAAGTAGGAATCGCATGACTTCTAGTCATGCGAGGTTCAATTCGTCTAGTTTTAATTTCAAATCCAAAATCTAACATGCTGAGAGCCGGGATTGTCGGACTTCCCAACGTTGGAAAATCTACGTTATTTAATGCTTTAGTGGCTAATGCGAAAGCAGAAGCTGCTAATTTTCCTTTTTGTACAATAGAACCGAATGTCGGTGTTGTTGCAGTACCAGACGAACGGTTAAATGTTCTAAGCAAGATTTCCAGTTCGGTACAAATTATCCCGGCCCGCGTTGAGTTCGTGGATATTGCCGGTTTGGTGAAAGGTGCAAGTCAGGGTGAGGGACTGGGTAATCAATTTTTGTCTCATATTCGCGAAGTTGATGCGATCGTTCATGTGGTGCGTTGTTTTGAAAATGATGACATTATTCACGTTGCTGGTTCAGTTGATCCGGCGCGGGATATTGAGACAATTAATTTGGAACTAGGTTTAGCTGATTTAGCACAAATCGAACGCCGCATTGAACGCACGAAAAAACAAGCTCGTACTAGTAAGGAAGCGCAGTTTGAATTAACGGTATTGGAAAAGTTAACTACAGAATTAAATGAAGGCAAATCTGTACGGCAAATTAGTTTAACAGAAGAAGAAGCAGCAGTCATTAAATTATTAGAATTACTGACATCAAAACCAATAATTTATGCTGCTAATGTATCTGAAGATGAATTAGCAACAGGTAATGATTTTGTCGAAAAAGTCAGAGAAATTGCGGCAGATGAAAATGCTCAAGTTGTAATAGTTTCTGCCCAAGTGGAAGCAGAATTAGTTGAATTATCAGACGCAGAAAGAGCAGATTTTCTCGCATCTCTAGGTGTGGGAGAAGGTGGTTTAAAATCCTTAATTAGTGCCACTTATACGCTGTTAGGATTGCGTACTTATTTCACATCTGGTGAAAAAGAAACCCGCGCTTGGACAATTACAGCCGGAATGTCAGCACCGCAAGCAGCAGGTGTAATTCACAGTGACTTTGAACGCGGATTTATTCGCGCTGAAACTGTTGCTTACAATGATTTAGTAGCATCTGGTTCGATGGGTGGTGCAAAGGAAAAAGGCTTAGTTCGCAGTGAAGGAAAAGAGTATATCGTGAAGGAAGGCGATGTGATGTTATTCCGCTTTAATGTTTAATAAGTAGGAAGACCTAAATAATGAAAGGTTTGTATTAAGGACTAAAGTCCTTAATACGAAATTATTTCAGCTTAAATTCTTACTTTTCTAGTAGAAGCGATCGCAATGGCACTGTAAACATGACCATAAAATCATTTTGCCAAAGGTCTAATCATAACCCATTCCCCACCGATCCACTAACCACTAACGATCAATGTAAATTTTGCCAGTTACCGGAAAAGATACCTTCAGTGGCGATCGCAATTCTCAATAAGTCTTCTTTCAGCAGAGGAGGCCAGTCAACCCCTGCTTTGCGTCCTGCTGCAAACAGCATTTGAGTTTTGATAGTTAGTTCATACAAGGCGTAGGCGAGTCCTCGTTCAATAGTAGTAGCTTCTTTGAGACCTTCAAATACCACTTTCAACGCCAGCAAAGCGGAGGTAATCTGACCAGGAAGTGGTGGTTTTCCTTGCTGCAAGCGGCTGATCAGCGCATCAGGGTTTTCTTCAGAAGTGATTGTTTGATCTATGAGGAATTTGCAAGCAGTTTCGTAGTTCATACCATTTCCGAGCCACCGCGTCAGTTTTAACTACGGCTATTTAAACATTTTTTTTCCTACGTGTCTGTGGAATATAAAACGTAGGTGCGATCGCCTTGACATCTTTGTGAGAGGATAAGTCGGTGGTAAAAATGAAAAATGAGGACTTTAGTCCTCACTACTAACGTGGTTCTGTTTTTTTCTATTCTGCCAAACTGGAATTTCAATACAAAATTCTGTTCCTTCTCCTTGTTTGGAAGTACAACACAACAAACCTTTGTGACTTTCAACTACAATTTGATAGCTAATAGATAATCCTAAACCAGAACCACGACCCGCAGGTTTGGTGGTAAAGAAGGGATCAAATACTTGTGCTTTGACTTGTTCATTCATCCCAGAACCATTATCAGCAATTCGTACCCGTACATTATTAACAGCAAGTTCTGTGCAAATACGAATTTCTGATTTAGTCAAAACTCCAGAATTTATAACTATGGACTCTTGACTATAGACTCTTGACTCTTCTAAAGCATCGATGGCATTATTCAGGATATTAAAAAAGACTTGATTTAGTTTACCTGGATAGCATTCAACATTGGGTAATTCGCCATAATCTTTAATAATTTGAATCGGAGAATTACGATTTTGAGAATAGAGTCGGTGTTGTAAAATTAACAGAGTACTGTCGATGCCTTCGTGTAAATTTACAGATTTAATCTCAGCTTCATCAAGGCGTGAGAAGTTTCTTAAAGAGAGGACTATATCGCGAATACGTTTAGCACCGACTTGCATAGATTCCAAAAGCTTAGGCAGATCTGTTACCAAAAAATTGAAATCGATTTCTTGCGATCGCTTGAAAATTTCTGCTCCTGGTTGAGGATAATATTCTTGATACAAGCGCAATATATCAAGTAGATCAGATGTGTATTGATTGGCATATACTAAATTGCCAGCAATAAAACAGACTGGATTATTAATTTCATGGGCAATACCAGCAACAATTTGCCCCAGAGAAGACATTTTCTCACTCTGAACAAGTTGAGCTTGAGCTTTTTTCAGATTTTCTAAAGATACTTGTAAGGCACACTGAGCAGCAGAACGTTCGGCAATTTCTACTAATAATTGGTGATTGGCATCTTTTAAAGCCTTGGTTCGCTTGTCTACCTGAATTTCTAATTCATCCTTAGCCTGAGATAATGATTTTTCTGCTAATGCTCTTTCTTGGTGGAGAGCGATCGCTGCTGCGGCGGCTGCTAATAAATCCACTTCCAAGGAATCCCACGAACGTGCTTCTTGGCAATTATCAAAACTAATAAAGCCCCAGAACTTATTGTTTACTATTAGGGGCAAAACCAGAATCGAGAGAATGTGATGAGTAGTAAGTATGCCTTGTTCTGGTTCCGGAAATTCTGTAGTCAGACCTGCAACAATATCACCCCTTGTTAACAATTCAATCCAGTGGGAAAAAACCTCTAGCAAGGGTAAACTTTGTAAGGTTAGGTTGTTAATTTCTTTGGTACACCAGACGCCACGCTGGCGAGCAAACAATTTTTCTGTTTGATCTCGGAAGTTCTCAAACAGGTAAACATGACTAGCACCAGAAGCTTGCCCTAAAGGTTCTAAAATATGTGTGTAACAATTGCCATCAGTATCATCAGCTAGCAATCGCCGTTGTACTTCTACTAGTATTGCTAGATAACGTTCTCGCTTCGCTAAAGCAGCTTCAGTCTGTTTGCGTTCTGTGATGTCCATTAGCAAGCCATCCCAGAGAATATCACCATTTGCCAGTTTCTCTGGACGAGAAGCACCAGAAAACCACTTCAACTTCTCACTCGGATTAAGAAAACGTCCTTCCCACACCCAAGGTTGTAAGGTTGTGGCTGAGATGGCGATCGAGTCATCTAAACTGTGGCGATCATCAGGATGAACCTGTGATAGCACTAGTTCCGCATTTTGTTGGATCTGTTCCGGCTCTAATTCAAACATTTCCCGACAATAGGAACTAACGTAGGGAAAATTCACCGAACCATCGGGATGTAGGACAAACTGATATATTACCCCTGGCATGTGGGTTGTAAGTTTGTGAAATCTAGCTTCGCTTTGGCGCAGCGCTTCTTGTGCTTTTTGACGCTGGTTTGCTTCCATCGCTAAAGTAACTAAATCAGCAATACAACCCCCAAAATTCTGTTCTTCAATAGTCCAATGGCGCACACCCCTAGTAAATTCATGACAGACAACGCCGATCATTTTCCCTTCTAACCAAATGGGTGCATCTAACATAGATGTGACACCAACCGCACTTAGGTATGTTGTCCCAAATTCGTAGGTACGAGGATCGGTATAGGCATCATTAGCAGCAATAGTACGCTCTGTTTCTAATGCTTGAAAGTATGCTGGATAGTTAACTGCTGTTAGTTCTGTGCCACTACTGTGACGGTTTAGCGTTTGTTCGTAGAGGTTGAGACAGTGAATTTTGGAGCGATCGCTATTGTAAAGCCAAACGCTGACACGTTCTACTCCCAAGGTGCTAGCAGCAGCTTCTGTAATTTCATTTAAAGCATTATTTAAATCACCTAATGCCATAGTTTTACTCTTAGCCAGTGCCAACAAAACTTGATTTTGTTGTTCCAAACGAGTTTGAGTGTGACGCAGGCTAACTTCGCTGCTTTGTCGTTCAGTGATATGACTGAAAGTACAAATTGTTTGCTTTGTATCGTCTTGCAATTGGGTATTTACCAGTAACCAAATATAACTACCATTTTGAGGATGAGCAATACCTAAAACCAAATCTTCTTGTCTTGAAAGCAGCAGTTTTGGGTTAGCAAATGCTGTTCCATCTGCTTGCAAAACTTGCCAACTAGCAACAAAAGCAGTAGTTCCCAAAAGTTCTTGTTCTGTGCGATGCAGCAGTTGACAACCTAGTAAATTGCAAAAGAGAATTTCTGAATTTGCACCCAATACCATCAAGCCGACTGGTATTTGCTGGAGTAAGGAAGAAAAGGGAATTGATGAAGACACAGGAATAACAAAACTTGTAGATACGAGACATTAATAGGGGTTTATAATTATACTTTTGTTCATACATTCTTATAAATAAGGATATAAGAACAATGCAGAAATACGCCTATTTATATAGTTTTTACGGATGAAATGACTATAATAAGAAGATTTTTATTACAAATAAATAACCGATAAAATACTGATCTGCAAATTCTTCACGGATTTTAAATTCGCCCATCAACAAACACACAGTGGCTGATTGTCAATTTCCGGATCGGTCATTAGTTATTAGCCATCGGTTTGTTACAAAGCACAAATGACATGACAAATGATAAATAACAAATGACATGACAAATTGTTAACAAATTTAAAAAGCGGGCTGAATCATCAACCCGCTCTTGTAACTTGTTATAAGTGAAACAGTATAAATTACTTAAACTAACTTTCTTTCTTGCGAGTCTTCGTAGGAACCACACTTTGTTGTACATTTTTTGTTTCCTTCAACGAGCTATCCCTAATCTATGCCGCAGTTTCCATCCAGTCGTAGATTTGTTCTAACTGTTCGAGAGTTATCAACCCATACTGCCAAAGAATCATTGGTAAAGGTCCAGGGTCTTGCTTGCTGTGGCGAAGTGCGACATTAATACAAGCCGCAGAAATTGCCAAATCTTCTTGTAAAAAACGAATTAGTTGTGTGTAGTTAGATGGTAGCATTTTGTAGTTCACCCCCTTAAGTTGTTTATACTTCTCCCTCAGACTACTGCATAATAGTAGTCTGAGGGCTTACAGCAAGCCTTTTATCACTCACTGAGCTAACACAATCAACCCATAAATGATGGTTGTGTCTCTTGTGTTTTGAATAAAAGCACTGTTGAAGTTATTAATTGTAGCGCTACTTTCACAAAAATAGCTGATATGCGGGAAGCTCAGTCTCTTTAGAGAGCAGAGGAAAGCGATTCAAGCGGTTAAGCGCGGTGAAATTTTTAATTCCATTAGCGCCTTGGGGTTGCTTAATTCGGTGTGCTATTGTGTTGCACTTTCAATGGGACAGTTACCATTTCAAATCTCGTAACCCTATCGGGTTTATCCTTTTTCCTTCAGTTGTTTAGCTAAATACACCTGTCGTCAGAAGGATTCCTTAGCTAAATAATCGCTCATTGGCGAATCTTTACACGTACGCCAAAAGATAGATTTTAGTTACAGAAAGCAAAAACACAGTCCTCAGCTTGAAAATGTCAGGGTCTATCTGTTTGACACTGTATTAAATATTAACGTTACTATTAAAATTTTTACCAGCCTATTAACGATTTTTTGGTCAAAAATTTATCGTATCTTGTTGTGTAAGCGTTTTAGAATTATAACTGAATTTTCTGTCACCGTAATTTACCTGATTCTAAGTAAGTAATTTTAACAATATCTCCTTTTTTTAATCCTAATTCGCTAGTTCGTCCAGAACGCAGTTCAATGACTTGATCTACTTGGGTTTTAGGACCATAGGTAGGGCAAGGATCAGCACTACAAGGTGGAACAGCAGCAGCGATCGCCTGCACAACTCCTTTTCGTAGAAAAACCATATCTAGAGGTACAGGTACATTTTTCATCCAAAAACTGACTGCGATCGGTGTAGGAAATTGAAACAACATTCCTCGATTTGCGCTTAAAGCGGGTCGATACATTAACCCCATTGCTTGTTGTTCTGGTGTTTGTGCCACTTCCAAATCTATTTTGGTGCCATTGGGAACAACAGCCTGAGCGGAAATAGGTAACTGTTGACTCTTACTTGTATCAAGTGATAATTGCTCAGTTTTCATCGGTTGAATTTGAGAACTAGGTGTATCAGTGGAAGATTTTACTGGTGTAGGAGATGAACAGCCTATTAACAACACACCTAAGAGGATAGAAAGGATAGTTTTTGTCATTGGTTATTTGTCATTGGTCAATTGTTAGTGTTTAGTAGTTAAGTAAACAGTTAACAGTAATTTATTGAATTTGATAACTGATAACTAGACATCTGGTGAAATTAATTATGCATTACCCAAAATCCCTGTAGAGACAATAGCGCTGTCGCGCATGGCTTCGCTAAGGCGCGCTCTACATTATTTTTCACCAGAGGTCTACTGAACTTCTCTAGGATTCTCTCAAAACATAACCGACACCGCGCACTGTTTGAATTAGGCGCTTTTGCCCTTCGTCTTCTATTTTTAAACGTAGGTAACGAATATATACTTCTATCACATTTGATTCACCCATAAAGTCATAACCCCAAACATTTTCCAAAATCTGTTCGCGGGTTAGAACTTCGCGAGGATGTTCCATCAGATATTTTAGTAATTCAAATTCTTTCATTGTCAAGTCAATTGCCCGTCCATTATAAATAGCGCGACGGGTGGCGAGGTCTAAAACCAAATCGGCAAAACGTAACTGTTCTGTGGTGTCTACATCAGGTTTTAAGTAGAGGCGAATTAAGTTTAAAAAATCTTCCGAACGGTAAGGCTTAAGAAAATAATCATCAGCTCCTGCTTCTAGGCAAGCTATGCGATCATCAACTGTATCCCGTGCCATTAAGACTAGCACAGGCGATCGCACTCCAGTAGTTCTCAGATTTTTACACAAAGACAGTCCAGACTCTCCTGCTAGCATCCGGTCGATCACAACTAAAGCTGGTTGGCGATCACGGCTTTGTTGCAAACCGTTCACTCCATCATGAGCCACAACAGAATCATAGCCAGATTCTTTTAAATCAAAAGCGATCTGATTAGCCAGATTCTCGTCGCTTTCAATCACCAAAACACAGGGGTTGTGAGCAAGCGTCATATGGATTTTTTATTTTGGATTTTAGATTTTGGATTTATACAAATGTTCTAATGAACGTTTGTAGATCAGGATATTAAGCATAATTAATAAGTTTACAGTGATAGATATTATCCTGAGTTGACACGCTATCTCAAATGTTGTAGCACGTCAAAGTATAGGTTTAGCAACAAAAAAATCTAGGCGGAGAAAATTAATCTCTTGTTTAAGATTTGGGTAATGGGTAATGGTTATCTTATCTCTCCATCTCCCTTGTCCGCGATCCCCACTTGCGTTTGGGTCTCCGTAAGGAGAATCCTCGATACCTAATCCCCAATCCCCTAATTATGGCAACTCAACTGAGGTCGGTTTAGCAATATGTGGCAGACCCCAACCTAGTTTTTCCCTTAGAACTCGGAAGAATTCTGTTGGTTGCAGGCGAACAAATCTAGCACAGTATTGCGATCGCTCTACATTCACGCGATCGTCTGGCAAAACATAACACCCGCCATTACCATCAACTACCATGACCAATCGAGGAGTATTGACTGGGTAAATGCTGACTGGTTCCGTATCAGGAAATACCAATGCCCTTGATGCCAAAGAATGGGGACAAATAGGTACTAGCTGTAATGCTGGTACACCTGGAATCACAACCGGACCACCAGCACTCAATGAATAAGCCGTAGAACCTGTTGGCGTGGAAATAATGACACCATCAGCAGCAATATCAACTGGTGCGTGACGACCTACTGCAATTTCAAAATGGCACATTGAGGTTAATGGTTCGCGATGTAACACCATTTCATTCAAGCAGAGGGCTTCCCACAGGATTGAATCTCCTCGAAACACTCTGACCGTCAGCATTGCTCGTTCTTCGACTTCATATTTACCCGCCATTAGCTGATCAATTGCTTGGGGCAGTTGATTGAGGTAAGTTTCCGTCAAAAATCCCATGTGACCTGTATTTACAGTGAGCATGGGGATACCGCAACGAGCAACTAAACGAGATGCTGCCAAAACTGTGCCATCTCCCCCTAACACAACAGCAAATTTTGTTTCCGAGTCAAAACCAGGAGGTGTCAAACCCTCAATAGGTGTGTGACATATAGGACTTTCTGGGGTAGAGTAGCCCAACATGCCACCGATACCAGTTGTGATGCAGACATCCCAACCGTGGGCTGTGAACTTTTCTTTAAGTTCAATAGCGACGCGACCCGCTATTGGTTTAACGTCGTTGTATATAATGCCTACTTTCGGCACACTCAAATATCCAATCTTATAGGCGATGCTCTTTATTATGTTAATCCTGACATACTTTGGTCAATTTAGTCATTAGTCATTTGTCCTTAGTTCTCTGTTAATAGCTTTTTACCAATGACCAATGATCAATGACCAATGACTATTAACTATTAACTTTTTTAAAAGGAGTTTTTTTGTCTTTTTTCTTTTTATTTTTCTCGTAGTCTAGCTGTTTAAGTTTCTTCATAATGCGATTGAAGTACTCTTGCAAGTAGCTTTCTAGGGTTGTGGTGTCTTTGGAATCAAAGCCAAAAACTTGGTATGCTTCATCCATCGAAGCATTGAGAGGTTTGCCACTTGCTAGTACTTCTGTAAATGCCAACCTGTCTGCTACATTCCATCCCCACTGGAAGAAGCGGAGAATTTTGCGGACAGTACGCAGTAAATTAATTGGCATCCGTGTTACTCTAGCTTCTCTGCTTGATAGGCGTTCGCACAAGCTAATTATTTCTTCTGCACTCCAAGCACGAGTACCCACAACTGGGAAAGTCCGCTTTTCTGTTTCTGGTACACTCAATGCTCGAATTGCAAATTTAGCTATATCCTGAGTATCCATGTAGGCTATGGGCGAAGATTTACCCGTTACCCAAACTGGCTGATTTTCTAAAATGGGGATTCCATATTGACCAATCAAGCCCTGCATAAAGCCAGCTAGTTGTAAGGTGGTATAACTTAAGCCCGATTCTGCCAAATAAATTTCTGTACACCGCTTAATTTCCATCAGTGGGACTTCTGGGTATTTGTCGGCATCCAGTATGGAAAAGAATATAAAACGCTCTATACCTGCTGCTAAACACGCTTGAATTAAGCATACCTTGCCCTCCCAGTCCACTTGTTTAATACTTGATGAATCGGTAGGACGAGATGTAGCCGCATCAATTACGGCGGTAACACCTTCTAATGCAGCTTTGAATGTCTGGGGGTAGCACAGGTCTCCCGGTACAAGTTCCGCACCCCACTCTTTGAGAAATGCGGCTTTCCTAGCACTCCGGACAAGACAACGTACTTTATACCCCTCATCGATGGCACGACGAGCCACTTGTCTTCCCAAGGTGCCAGTGGCACCGACAATTAATAATGTCATGAGGGTTTTTTACGAAACTTAAACTTTTATGAATAAAATCTTAACAGAATTAGACGAGCAAACAAAACTTTACATTGTTTTTAACATGATGATAGGAGCGAGAGACTACAGCAAAGCCTCTCGGTCTGGTAAAGATTTCAACTCAAAGAATTATTCTTCTTCTGCACCCTGAACTTTTAGCAACAGCGCACCTAAAGCCCAGCCTACAAAAATTAAGCTAAAGGATAGTAGAGCTGCATTGAACATTTCGCCGCCCATTTGTTGTAGTTCTCCTTTTTTACGAATTGTTGAATTAAATTAAGTTTACCAGAGCCTTTTAAAACTGCTGTTAAGATTAAACTAATATGAAGTATTGTGACACAGGTTCTCAAATTAACCCATAAAGAAAAGCAGAGTGAATGGTATGTCTTGCTTGCTTTCGTGATTGTTTGTGTAGACAGCCAGAAGCAAGTGTTGCTATTTGTTATACTCCATTTTCCTAACTTTTTAGTTATGGGTTCTCCTACACCCTCACACCCCTAATTGTTGACATTTAACATTATCGCATTGAGGCGGTTTGAATTAAGGAAAGTTACGCTGTGTTGAGAAAATCGCTTATATGTCCCAGTTCAATCAAAACAACCTCATATCACCATTACAGCATCGCCCACGTCTAGCCTTAACTTTAGGAGATCCGGGCGGAATCGGCCCAGAAGTGATATTAAAAGCTTTGGCAAATCCAGAATTAAGCAAAAATTTTGATGTGACGGTTGTGGGTAGCCAAGATTTACTTTTGGAAAATTATACCAAGGTTCTTGTCAGTGGTAATGTAGTACCTCTAGCGAATCCCGAAAATCTATCAATTCTGGATGTACCGTTAGAAGAAGAAATTAAACGCGAAATTGTGATGGGGACGGGTAATGCAGCAAGTGGTGCAGCTAGTTTTGCCTATATGGAACGTGCGATCGCTTGCACTCAAAAAGGTGAATTTGATGCGATCGTGACTGCTCCGATTGCCAAATCTGCTTGGAAAGCAGCAGGATATGATTATCCAGGGCAAACAGAACTTTTAGCTCAAAAGTCAGGTACAGATAAATTTGGCATGTTGTTTGTAGCGCGATCGCCCCACACTGGCTGGACACTACGGTGTTTACTTGCAACTACACACATATCTTTATGTCAAGTACCTGAAGCATTAACACCAGAGTTGCTGACAAAAAAACTCGATTTGCTGGTCGAATGTTTAGAGAAAGATTTTGGTCTTGATAGTGGCAAAATTGCGATCGCGGGTTTAAATCCTCACAGTGGTGAGCAGGGACAACTCGGAAATGAAGAATTAGATAAAATTGTTCCCTGGCTAGAACAAGAACGTCAAAAACGTCCCCAATGGCAGCTATATGGCCCAATTCCGCCCGATACAATGTGGGTTGAGCCAGGTAAAGCTTGGTACGGTGGCGTTGACTCAACCAAAGCCGCAGACGCTTACGTGGCACTTTACCACGACCAAGGTCTAATTCCGGTCAAGCTAATGGCATTTGACCGCGCCGTCAATACATCTATCGGTCTACCTTTTATCCGTACCTCACCAGATCACGGTACAGCGTTTGATATTGCAGGTCAGGGAATCGCTGATGCAACCAGTATGAAAGCAGCGATCAACTTAGCAGGTGAGTTAGTAAGGGTGAGGAGACAAAAATTGTTTGACTCTTGACTCTTGGCCCTCAACGCTTGACTATTATTTGTGGTGTTTTTAACAATTACAATCAACGATGAATAATAACAAACTTCGTAACATACTCATCGGTGCTGGAATTGCTGCTGTTGGAGCTATTGGAACTAAAACCGCAGTAGATTATTTCCGCAATCGTGGGAAGGAAGAGGTTGTTGATGAAAGTCAAGGTGACGCTGTAGCAACTTCTCCCCAAGAAGTTGCTTATGCAACTGTAGAAACAAACTCTGTGCAAGATTTTCTAGATAAAAGTTTTGGTGAAGCAGGACGTTATGTCCCAAATCGTCCACCCAAAATATTTGATTATGGCAATAATCAATATATGGTCATTTGGGCATACGACAATAAACAACAAAAAAATCAAATGTTGGCTTTTCTCTACACCGATCAAGGTCGGAAAATGATTGCTAGTGTTGGGTATACCAATGAGAAAACTGACTACAATCTTAGTTTAGACAGTACACCTTTTGCTGTGGAAGTGAATAATCAACAATTGCGTTCTGGAAAATCAGAAACAGGTGGAACGAGTGATGTTGATTTTGTGTTGGCTTAAAATTTTTTGAATTAATTTTTTTGTAAAGGTGGTTGGAAAGCCACCTTTTTTCTTAATTTTTTATGGTGTTGCTTCACCAAGACAGCACGATACATAGAAATTATGTAGAGACGCGATATATCGCTATCGCGTCTCTACAAAGGTTATCGGTAGGTCAATTATCTTATCGTAAATTTAACAATTGGTATTTTTATCTCAAACTCAGAACCCTGACCAATAGCTGAATTTACATTCAAAGTACCTTCATGCTTTTCAACTATAATTTGTCGGGCGATCGCTAATCCCAATCCTGTACCTTTACCTATTGCTTTAGTAGTAAATAAATGGTCAAAAATGTGTTTCTTTACGTCATTATTTATACCAATACCATTATCAGCAACTTCAATTTTGACGTGAGTATTTTGGTGCATTGATGTTGTAATTGTGATCCGATTAGGATTGGCTTGAATATCTTCAAAACTGCGTCCTTGATTTGATTCTTCTAATGCATCAATGGCATTAGCAAGCAAATTCATAAATACTTGATTCAACTGTCCAGGAAAGCATTCAACTTGAGGAATATTACCGTAGTTGGTGACAATTTCAATTGCTGGACGTCGTTCATTAGCCTTGAGGCGATGTTTCAAAATTAAAATTGTGCTATCGAGACCTTCATGGATATTAAATGGAACTTTCTCATCTTTATCTGCTCGTGAGAAAATTCGCAAACTGGTGCTGATATTAATGATGCGATCGCACCCCAATTGAATTGAGTTAATCATTTTGGGTATATCTTCCAAGAGATAATCAATTTCGATTTCCTCGGCGTGTTGTTCTATTTTTGTTTTGGATGCGCTAGAACGATACAATTGCAAATGCTCAAGGATATCTTGTAATCTCAGTTTAGTTTCGTTGAGGTTGCCTGCAATAAATCCAACAGGATTATTGATTTCATGCGCCACACCTACGACTAAATTACCAAGCGCAGACATTTTTTCACTTTGGATCAGTTGCAATTGGGTTTTTTGTAAGTCTTGAAGTGCTTGTTCTAGTTCTTGGGATTTTTGCTCAATGATTGCTTCAGCAGCTTTGTGATTGCTGATATCTATAATTATCCCATCCCAGATTATAGAGCCATCAGCTTGGCGTTCTGGTCGGGATGCACATTCTAGCCATTTGATTTCCCCTGATGATAAAATAATCCTCCCCTTCCAGTTCCACGGTTGCAAAGTTTGAGCAGAGATAGCAATCGATTGGTGAAACTGACTCATCTCTTCTGGATGAACGAGCGACATAATCGCTTGAGCATCTGCGAGCGCTTGCTCGGCAGTGAGTTCGTAAATTTCATAGCAACTGGGGCTAATATAATTGAAAGCAAAAAAGCCATCAGCTGCCATGCGAAATTGATAAATAGCACCTGGAACATTTTTGGCAAGGTGCTGAAACATGGCTTGACTTTCCTCAATATTTGTGTGTAGGCGAGCATTTTCTAGAGAAATTGCGGCTTGTGTGCAAAGGAAATTCAACACTACAATGCGATCGCTTGTAAAAACTCCACTTGTCAAGCTATTTTCTAGGTATAAAATTCCTACTAAACGCCCTTGATTGAGTATCGGTAGACACAACACACTCTGAGGTTGATGTTGACTTAAATAATCATCAACCACGGGTAAATTCGTTTTCAGGTCATCAATCACAACCACATTACCCGTGTTCTTGACATATTGAATCAACTGAACAGGAACATTAGTATTATTGTCCAGCAGTTCTGATTGTAAGTTGTTGCCATTGAGAGTAGTCGTTGCTCGTATTTGCCACTTTTCATCTTCTGGTAAAAGCAACACACATTTATCAGCACCAGCATTTTCTAGGATAATTTGGGTAAGTTGCTGTAACAATTCGTCGAATTTAATTGACATAGAAAGAGCTTGCGATGCTTTGAGAATTGCAGCAAAGTCAAATGTAAAGTTGATGTAAGTGCTGGAAGAATCGACGGTGCAAGTTGAATAAACTGAGTAGGCTGGGTTAGTAACTCTTGCTAATGTTTCTAAGGAATTTAGCGTTTGTAGTGCTTGTTGCAAAATAGGACGTAGCAAGTTGAGGTAGCGTTTTTCCAAGTCATTCGTTTTTGCTTTTGCTCCCCAACGGGCATAACAAAAGTAAGCTGTCTGCATATAGGCTTGAGCAACTTTTTCTTTACCCCAGTTAAGATAGAATTTGGCGGTGAGTTCGTTGGCAAGAGCTTCATCTTGGAGAAAGCCGTTTTCCTTAGCATTGGCAATGGCATAATCGTAGAGGTCGATGGCTAATGTGCGATCGCCTAAAATGGCACATCGTTCGGCTTCCACCAATTCCCAACGGTGTTGATGATTACAGGGAGCAAATGTTGCCCATCTTTGTATCTTTTGTTGATTAATCTCAACTCGTTCGAGAATCTGTCGCTGTTCTTCCTCTGTTGTTTGCTCGTACAGTGACAGGCGAATGAGAGAATCGTAAAAGAAATAAAGAGGAATCGAAAATTGGGCAATACCTGCATCAAGGTACTTTTCTGCCAAAGCAGACTGTTGAGCAGCTTGTTGATATTGTCCAAACAAATACCAGAGAATAGTTTGATTAACTTGCCAATGAAACAAAGCTGTTCGGTCTTGAGTTGCTTCATCAACCGATAGCAGTTGTTCGGCATTATAAACTGTTCCCGTCAAGCACTCAGGAGATTGGTTATGTCCGAGTAAGTTGAGTACGGCTTGATATACAATCTCCAGATATTGCAGTGTTGATTCTTGCTTTAGTGAACGGATGCTTTGGTGATAAGCTGCCATTTCGGTTACGAGTACTGCTAAGTCTCGACCAGCAAAATAGGCATAGTAACAATATGTTTGTGCATTTAATGCCGTACTTTCCATGTCTCCAGTTTCCAGCCCACTCTGGTAGCCATCTAGAAAGTGAGGGAGTTGTTCACGCAGGGGAGCTTTCCAATGACGGATAAAGCTGTGGACAATAAAGCAGGTTCTGCATTTGAGCGTTTTGGACTGCAACTGTTCCTGTAGGTTCAACGCCAGTTGTCCAAATTCATAACCTGCGTCCAGATTGCCAACCAAACCACAGAAAATCAGACCATAGTCGGCATAAGCATAAACGGAGACAGGACAATTGCCATGTAAAATGGAAAATTCTACTTGCTTGTAAATCAATAATGGCATTAAGCCAGGTGCTGCAAGATAGGCAGCCGGAACCATTTTGGTCATGATACTCATGGCTGCTAAGTAGTGAGGATTGCTCATCAAGGGTAAGTTGAGCAAACTGAGTGGGGAATGTCCCTCCCACAGCCGCGTGGTTGCTTCACTTGCTTGTGCAATCTCTAGCTGAGTTGGCTGTTGAGGAAATTCAATGCCTAACAGATGTAACACCTGTAAACCAATTTGCAGCGTTAATAGTGGATGGCCTTGTGATCTTGCAGCCATCATCCTGGTTACGTAGACTGGAATGCTGTCGAGCAAGGTTTGAGCATTTTCTAAGACGATTTCTGCCCATTTGTCCATCTGCTCAAAGTCGATGTTAAGATAAGTAGCCTCAGTTGCCTCAATATGTAAAGCAAGGGTAAGACTGTACTGAGTATCCCAGGAATCATCCGCTAACAGTGCAATTCCCATGGCCAGATACTCAACGGCTGTTGCATAGGCAGTGGCAGATTTTGCTTTGCGTCCTGCCATCAGATTTAATTCCACCAATCTTTGCCGTTCTGAGAGCTGAGTGATTAAGGAACTGCCTGTGTTCAAATGAGTGACAATTTCAAACAGTCGCTCTTGATGTTCAGCATCAGAAGAATTGTTTAACAATAATTTTCCTATATTGTAATGGGTAGCTTGCTTTTGGTTGTGAGGAATCAGTGAATAGGCGGCTTGTTGAACGCGATCGTGTAGAAATTTATATGCAACAACCTCGGAAGTTTCACAAGCAATACCTTGATCTTCTTGCCCAACAAAAAACTTGTAAATTTCACTTTGGGGCAAAATCAATCCTTCCTGTAATGCATTCCACAATGCTGCTGCTGTTTCTATTTCCGATTGTTCAGAAACAATTGCCAATGTTGCCAAATCAAACTGATTTCCAATACAAGCAGCTAACTTTAAAGCATCTTGAGTTGATTCAGGTAGTCTTTGCAATTGAAATACCATAAATTCAACCACATCATCTGTCAATGCTTGCTGATTAATTTGAGCTATTTCACATTGCCAACACCCTTGTGCAAAGTTGAATTGAATCAATCCATCCTGGTGTAATGCCTTCAGAAATTGTCTGGCAAAAAATGGATTTCCTTGAGTTTTTTGATACACCAATTGCGAAAGTACAAATGCTGATTCTTCTGAACAACATAATGTATCAGCAACTAATTGATTTAATTTTAATTGGCTGAGTGGTCGCAGAGTAATTTTGTTAATAATTGCAGATGTTTGAGCAATATCATTTGAACTTAATATTAACGGATGTGCCGACGATACTTCATTATCTCTATAAGCACCGATTAGTAATAAATAATTACTGTTTGACTCAGTCATTAAAATTTGTATGAGTTTCAGTGAAGCCGAATCTGCCCACTGTAAATCATCTAAAAAAATAACTAATGGATGTTCTTGTTTTGTAAAAACTTGAATAAATTTTTGAAATAATAAATTAAATCGGTTTTGGGCAGCAATACCTGATAATTCGGGAACTGGTGGCTGTTTACCAATTAATTGCTCTAATTCAGGAATCACTTCAATAATTACCTGAGCATTTTCGCCAAGAGACACCAATATTTTATTTTTAAATTGCTGTAATCTTTTATCGCTTTCAGTGAATAGTTGTCTGATTAATTCTTGGAAAACTTGTACGAAGGCAGACAATGGAATATTACGGTTGAGTTGATCAAATTTTCCTTTAATAAAATATCCACGTTTCCAGACAATTGGTTTATGGACTTCGTTAACAACCGCAGTTTTACCAATTCCAGAAAAACCTGCAATTAAGACTAATTCTGAATTACCTTGAGCAACTCTTTCAAATGCTTTTAATAGGGTTTTTATTTCATTTTCTCTACCGTATAATTTTTCTGGAATAATAAAACGATCACAAATATCTGTTTTAGCAATCTCAAAGTCTGTTATATCACCTGTTTGTTTAAGTTGTAATAGACATTTTTCTAAATCATGTTTTAAACCTAAAGCACTTTGGTAACGATCTTCAGCATTTTTCGCCATTAATTTACTAACAATCTCACCAATAACTTTGGGTATTTCTGGTATTATCTCGGATAGGTCAGGAGCTTGTTTAGCAATGTGATAATGTACCAGCTTCATCTGCTCATCTGAAGAAAATGGTAATTTCCCAGTCAACAGTTCAAAAAATGTTACACCCAAAGAATAAAAATCACTGCGGTAGTCTATTCCTCGGTTCATGCGTCCAGTTTGCTCAGGAGATAAATAGGCGAGGGTTCCTTCTAAAACATTGGGACTAATCAGGTTTTGAGTTTCTCTAGGGAGCAAAGAGGCGATACTAAAATCAATGAGTTTTAGTTGTTTAGTTTCCGGATGAATGAGAATATTTGCGGGTTTGATATCTTTGTGAATTACCCGTTCTTGGTAGAGTTGATGGAGGATATCAGCAAGTTGGAGAGCTATTGTTAAAAACTCCTGTAAAGACAAGCCATAGCCAATTTCTAAATTTGTCATATATTGCTTGAGAGAAATCCCATCAAAATCTTCCATCACCAGAGCGTAACTGTTCCGATATGGTTCTAGGCTATAGGGACGGATGATATCGGGAATATTGAGATTTTTGGCAATGGTGTACTGGTTACGAAATTGTAACAATTGGCTGAAGGTGGGATATTCTTGTCGCAATAGTTTAATGACAACAGCTTGTTGATCAGCCAATCTAATAGCTCTATAGACTTCGGTTTTAGAACCCTGATAGAGTGTTTCTGTTAACTCATAGCCATTGATGTATGGAGCTTCATCAATTGCTGTTGTCATGCTTGTTCCCCCGGAAATCACGAGTACTTGTAAAAACTTTGGCTTCAATTCACATCTGAAAGTTATTATTCCCAAAACAACTATTGGGCTAACTGCTGTTTGAAGCTAAAAATAAAAAGTAAAAAGAGAAAATATAAAAATGTTTGTGTTGTTATTTTGATGACTACTCTGTTTTTAGCCACTATGCTTGACAAGCGATCGCCAATCCTAACTCCGTGAGTTTACTGATGATGCAATCAGCTTGATCATAAAAACTACTAACGCACCCTAATATCTATAAAAAATTCTATTGCATCAATTTAGACTTTTAAACTTCTGATGCTACCACTTAATATTTAGTAATTCTAATATTATTTTTTTCAGAGTTTGAATATTTAGTAATTAGTGAAAAATAGATAATTAAGTAAGTCGGTGATAATAAACAAAACTTATGTTATGAAATATAAACATCGTTGAAAATCTTACCAATGACACATGACGATCCTCACTAGTTATCTTTAATTTATGCCGACCTACTTATTTACGCTCAATAGCATCTCTGGTAATTTTATACGCTTCCACAAAAGTTCGATAGGATTCTTGAGAAATATGTTCGGTAATCAGGTCACTTGCTACTTGTTCAAGAAGTTGGTCTAATTTTTTTTGTAATGAATCTTTACTGATAATTTTATCTTGTAGTAATGTTACGACTGCCTTAATATACTCCGCAGAAATTTCTCTTTGTTTTTGTTCAATTTCCTGATAAGAAATTTCTTTTTCTCTTTCTATTGCTTCTCTTGTAGTTTTATAAGCTTCATTAAAAGTACGAAATGATTCTTGAGAAATTCTTTCGCCGATTAAAGCCTGAGCAGCATCTTTAAAAGTATCATCAAGTTGTTTTTGCCTATCTTCGAGCTTACCTATACCTTTATCCATCAGTTTGATAGCTGTATTAATATAGTGATCGGATTTATCTTTTTTACTACGTTCCACCCATAATTTAAGTTGTCGGAACCAGGA
This sequence comes from Nostochopsis sp., assembly GCA_051172755.1. GTDB lineage: Bacteria > Cyanobacteriota > Cyanobacteriia > Cyanobacteriales > Nostocaceae > Pelatocladus. The sequence continues at coordinate 32,669 of JBMNDX010000007.1, forward strand.
AGCTACTAGTAAGAAAGTTGTTAAAATTAAAGCTAAAAAATCTGCATTTTCTTGGATGAAAGATGGTTTATCTCGTTCGTAAAAAGCGATCGCACCTGGATGAATTGGAATACCTGTACCATCATTATCTCTGGGACGTTTAATGCTAGCAACTAATGGCTTGACTTCAGCATGATTTTCAGCGATCGCATCTGCTATTTCTTGACGATTTTCAAATATAATTCGTGTAATCTCTTGAATGACATTGTGATCAATTTTTTCACTAGCCACCAATAGCCGATCTATAGCAACTGTATCTAATTCAGTCAACGGCATAGGTGGATTACCCCTGTATGCTCCTTGAGGAATTTTCGCACTTTCAAAGGCAGGATACTTGATTTTCATTGCTTGTGCTTGAGCAATTGCTAGCAAGCGCCCATCTTGATCTTGGACAAGTTTAGCAATCCCAAGATTACCTAAAGCCCGGACACGAAATATTGCATCTGCTCTTTTTGATTTAAAGTCTTCTTCTGCTTGCCGATCATCGTAATAATTACTTTGTAAACCTGAAATAATCACATCTGGTTTATTTTGTTTAACCAAACCATAATGTTCTGCTATTTTCAAAAAAGATTTATATTGTCCACCTTTAGCAGGCAAAGCAATAGTTTTACCCCGCAGTTGTTCAAATTGCTTAATATTTGGATCTCTGACAACTAACTGGAACAAATCTTGATATAACACTGCTACAGCGCGTGGAGAAGCTTGAATCTGAGAAGTTGCTGACTGAGATTGACGACTTTCAATCAGATCCATTTCTTGGCCAATAACATCTGCTTGAGCCGTCACTAACTCAGCTTTTCCTGTCTGTAACATTTCTAAATTTTGTGTCGTACCGCCTGTTGGAACTACTTTAATGTTAATGTTGGATTTCTTTTGTACTACCTTTTGAATAGCTTCGCTAATAATATAGCTTTCTCCTTCTGGATCTCCCGCAGCCAGGGTAAGTTGGGGTGAAGTGAGGCGGACAATTATATTCCAGATAATAAATAAAACTAAACCAACACTGGCAAAACCAAGGCTAATAAATACTAATTTTGATTGAGGATCAAGGTTTTCAAACAAGCTGAAAAACCCCAAATTCCGGGGATTTTTAGATGTAGCCATACATGTAAAGTTTTATTTAGTAAAGCATTTAATCATAAAATATTTTAATGTATTATATTTGACAATACATTAAATTTTGGTTAAGCATCAAAAATTATCTCCAAACTGACAAAATGAATTTTGAAATAAAGCAATATACCTCCAGATAGATAGAGAGAAATTCATCAGCTTCATTCTCAAGAAAGAGAAGTTTCAGCAGCTTTTTTAGGTACATTTTGGTCAGTGATTCAAATTCTGCACTCATCTCGTGGAAGATTCAAATGCGGAGAACGCCTGTTTGTTCATGTCTTGGCGTTCTCAGTCTTTGTGAATGTGCTTAGTTAGTCTAATAAATGAGGAAAAATTATGGATAACAAAATTGTAGAAAATATTATTCCTTCACAACCCCCAATTAGTGAGCAGTCTGATGTGCATGTATTGAAATCTCGTTTAGAGTGGGGAGAACCTGCGCTAACAATTTTAGATGTGCGCGATCGCCAAACTCACAACCAAGGCCATATCACAGGTGCGATGCCAATGCCATTAAATGAATTGGTAGATCGTGCAACCGCAACCATCGCTAAAAGCCGTGATATCTACGTTTACGGTAGCAATGACGAAGAAACAGCCCAAGGCGCACAGTCCTTGAGAAACGCTGGCTTTGAACATGTATCCCAACTTAAAGGCGGTTTACCCGCATGGAAAGCAATTGGTGGCGCAACTGAAGGTGTTGTGGAAGCACAAGTTCCTCCTAGTGCTGGTGCATACAATGTTGTGGATCGCATGAAAGAACACACAGAACATGCGGAAAAAGAAGTATAAATTTTAGTCATTGGTCATGACTAAGAACTCGCGCAGAAATGACTTACCTGTTTTGAAAAAAATAAACCTGGATTTACAGGGCTTTCAACAATTAAAAAAGGTAACTTATTCTTGCGGTTCTCCTAATGACCAATGACTAATGACCAATGATCAAAGTCAATGTTCAAAAATATCCTTGAATTGCAACAAATCAAGGGAAACTATAGTTGTCAAAAACTGAAAGCATTCTTGAGCGATCTGCAAACGTTCTTCTCGTTCAAGCATTACGATTAGTTTCTGCTGAACTTTGAGTAAGTAGCGGACATCGTTAGCAGCATAGCTAAGTTGAGCTTCTGTCAGTCGAGCAGCATTTCCCCAATCAGAACTTTGGGAACTTTTATCTAGTTCTACTTGTTCTAGTTCTTGCACCACATCTTTCAAGCCATGACGTGGTGTATAAGTACGTACTAATTTACTAGCTATTTTGGTACAGAAAACTGGATTGACGTGAATGCCAAGATGGTAACGTAAGGTAGCAACATCGAAACGGGCAAAGTGAAATACTTTAACTATATTTGTCGCTTCCAGTAATTTTGTTAAGTTAGGAGCTTCAGTTTGTCCTTTAGCAATACGGATGGCTGTTACTTGGCCTTGGCTATTACATAATTGTACCAAGCACAAGCGATCGCGCTGCGGTATTAATCCCATTGTCTCTGTATCAACTGCGATCGCCCTTGGCGTGTGCGAAGCACCTATCGCATCAGCTTGTAAGTAGTGGGATAGAGAAGTGTCGCTAAGGTCGCGATCGCAAACTTGAAAATCTTGTAATTTCATGTAATCGTCACAAAAATAAAGCAGTGTCTACTAGAAAATAATCCCATCAGACACCACATTATTCTAGTTGGTGATCGGTACTTGGTATGGGCATACACCCCTACGCCGCTTGGACCATACAGTAGTTAGTCGTTATTATTCCAAACAACAACCAACAACCAACAACCAACAGTAAACTATATTACCGATTACCAAAGAAAATTTGTGTCAAATAAACTTCACCTTTCTCATTGGTCGCCACACCAATTCCGGTCATATTGTAATTTCCTTTAATGTTGACTAGATGCTCAGGACTTTTGATCCAGCCAGTGACAGCTTCTTCTGCTGGATCACTATATCCTAGATTATAAGCAACATTTTCGGCGGCGCTTATGTAGCGAATAGGGATAGCATTAACTCGTCGTTCAAATCCTTTATGGCTAAATGGAACTTTACCTCTAGCCATATTTTGGCTATGAATTCTTGCTTGTTTAGATATCTTTGCATTTAGAGTTAGTTTTTTTAGACCCAGAGAAGTTCGATATCGATTGATTCGCTCAAAAACTAATTTTTCCAAATCAGTTGTTTTGAAAGTAGCAGCAGACGCAATCTGAGGTGATGAAGTCAGTAACGTCTGATTAGCGAACAATTTTTTTGTTGAAGTGTGACCTAGTGAAGTGGTTGTTAATCCACCAGCAAGGACAAGCATACTTAAAGCAGTGCCAAAAGCAGATTGTCGGATCATGAACGATTACTTAAGTAGTGTACTTGATTGATGAGACACGCAGCCTGGATTTTTGTTTCTTGATATACTCGTATAGTTTTCAGTATTCAAGAAATTTCCAAATGTTTGCCTATCTCAATTTTGGCGTTAATTACAGTCAATTACAATCCTCTAAATGTGAAGTAATTTCAAATAAAAAATGAAAAGTTCAAGAAGTTCAATAAATACATAAAATCATTCTGTGTATTTGCACTTAATTAAATTTACTGTTTTTTCTATATCCTTACACCTTTATACCTTTACACCTTTTTTAATAAAAATTAAATAACTATTAAATCGTCTCAATCTCTACTCTTAAAAGCTGGAAAAATAGTTATGTTCCTGATCGAATAAAGCTTTGAATAGCTGGATTCCATTATTGAGCTAAATTAATGAGTCGAATTAATGGATTTGTTGGACGTCGTCATTTCTTGAAGCTAGCAGGTGCAGGAAGTATTGGTATGGTAGCGAGTGTTACTGGTTGTGATCTATCAATCGCACCCCAAACAACTCTAGCTGATGCTGTAACAGCCAATCGGATTCCAGTTAGTCCAGAACAAGCTTTAAAACATCTACTGGATGGAAACCAGCGCTTTGTACAGCAAAAGCCTCAATATCCCAATCAATCTAAGGAACGTAGACAACTGATTGCTAAAGCCCAGTATCCTTTTGCGACAATATTAGGCTGTGCAGATTCTCGCGTCCCAGCAGAAATCATCTTTGATCAAGGATTAGGAGATTTATTCGTAGTCAGAATAGCTGGTAATGTTGCTTGTGACACAACCATAGGTAGTCTAGAATACGCGACCGCAGTATTAGGTTCTCAACTCATTGTAGTTTTAGGTCACAAAAAATGTGGTGCAGTCGCACAAGCACTTGAAGATGAACCTCTTTCTGGCAGAATGGGTTTGATAGTTGAAGGTATCAAACCTGCTGTTGAAACAGTTAAATCGTCTCCAGAAAATTTACAGGATCATGCAGTTGTAGCCAACATTAAATATCAAGCAAATAAGTTAATAGAAGATTCAACAATTTTATCTAGACTTGTTCGCCAAAATAAACTGAAAATAGTTGGCGCTCGTTATGATGTGGATACTAGTAAAGTATCTATTGTTTCTTATTGACCGGAGACTGATGTAAAATCAAACGGTTGCCATCAGGATCATAAGCGTAAATTTCTCTACCGTGGGATGCGGTGATGATTTGTCCTGGTGGGGGATAGCCTAAAACACTCAAGTGAGCGATCGCATCTTCTAAATTACTCACCTCTAAACACAAACTCATTTTGCTTTTAGTGGAATGCTCAAATTCTAAATAATGGGTTTGTTTTGGTTTAAATATTCCTAATTTTAAACTAGGTAGTTGAAACTCAGCATACACATTAGAAATGATCGTTTCTGGTTTTTTATGAAAAAGATTTGTATAAAAGCTAACCAGTAATTCAAATTCAAAAGATGCTAGGGTAACAAGTGCGTCGTTACATTGAAATAGCATAAATTGCCAACTATTGTAGGATTGTTTTTAGAATTTAGCAGTACCTCTGGGGTACTCCGGTAATATTCACCTACACTTGCTGCGATCGCTTCATAATTAAATTAAGAAATATAAAGCGGCCATCATCAAGTGGGTAGACCAGCACAATGAGTAAAACAGCCCTGAATTTAGTTGCAATTTTTATCTTTCTTATGACCCTCTCTACTCTGTTGGGATCAATGTTTAATTTATCGCCCACTATACCAGCACTTGCTACCTTCTCGATTTTGGGGATAGCCACTTTCGATTCTTTCAGCTTGCAAGGTAAAGGGGGAACTATATTTTTGGATTGGGTAGCGCGGTTTTCTCCCGAACACAGAGAACGCATCATCCATCATGAAGCTGGACACTTTTTGGTTGCGTATCTTTTAGGTATTCCAGTGATTGGCTATACTCTCAGTGCTTGGGAAGCCTGGAAGCAAAAACAACCAGGACAGGGTGGCGTGAGTTTTGATGATGCTGAGTTAGCATCTCAATTAGAACGAGGTAGCCTGAGCGCCCAAATGGTAGATCGCTACTGTACCGTATGGATGGCGGGTATTACTGCCGAAACTTTGGTATATGAAAATGCTGAAGGTGGGGCTGATGATAAAAGCAAACTAGCAGGAGTTCTCAAGAGTTTGGGTTTTTCTGCATCTGCTTGCGAACAAAAAGGGCGGTTTTGTGCATTACAAGCCAAAACCCTCCTACAAGAAAATTGGTCAGCTTATCAAGCTTTGGTAGATGCGATGCGACAGAAGGCTACAGTGTCAGAATGCGTAAGAATAATTGATGAGAAATTATAAAATAATGAGATTTTTTAAGAAGAAGTTGCCCGCAGATAGGAGGTATGGTTAGAAAAGTAATTCTCACAGCCAATTACACAGTTACGTCCAGCCGCTTTTGCTTGCAACAGACATTGATCAGCACGATTCAACAGACTGCTGCCATTAACATCATCTTCCATTTGTAGACAAGCTGCTCCTAAACTAATCGTGACATTGATTGAGAGTTGATTGTTGATGGCAAATGGCTGTTCGCTGACTATGCGGTTCAGACGGCGCGCCACTACAACTGCTTCATCACAACTGGTATGAGTGAGAATAATCACAAATTCCTCTCCACCATAACGAAAAGGAGTATCCTGATACCGGAGATTTTGTCGCAGTCGGTTAGACAATAACTGCAACAGGCGATCGCCAACTAAATGTCCGTAAGTATCGTTAACTCTTTTAAAATAATCAACATCTAAAATAATTAAACTCAAAGGAGTAACGTTAGTACGGGCTTTTTGAATTTGTCTGGGTAAATCCCACTCTAAAGCCCGACGATTACTCAATTCTGTCAGTGAATCAGCCAAAGCGATCGCCGACAATAAATCATTTGTGCGGATCAAATCACGATATTTTTGTGCTTTTCGCAAACCAACAGTTAATTGTGCTAACAACAGGCTTTGGCTACTACTTAATTCTGTCGAGGTAAAATTTATTTCCTCTGGAGACTGCCATATATAAGCATCAGCCCCTTCTCTGAGTGCAATGGAAGTAATTTCTGATTCCCATTCCCTACCATACTTACTTCTATCAAGAAGTAATTGAGAGCGATCCTCCAAAAGAATACAGTAGATCCAAGATAATTTGGTCTGTTCTTTTAACCAATAACAGAGTTCTAGACTGCCGTCACAACTTGCTTGGAGAATTAATATATCGGGTGGTGTGGTTTGAATACGAGATATCGCCTGATTAAGATTAGTGATAACTTCTAAATTAAAAGAGTTTGTATTACAAATCTGATCTGGAAGTCTGGCGATCAAGTTGTCACTTCCAAAGATCAGAATAGAAATCTTCATGGTTCTGCTTTTTGCCCCATTTCAAGTTTGAGGGAATAACTCTAGTTAAACCTATTCAGATTTACTGTCTCCACTACATAATACTTACATATCTAGCTAAGGGTATAACCCCTTATTCTATTATTTTAGGACTTACGAAACTGGCAAATTATCTTTAGTTTGCAGTGAGGACTTTAGTTCTATGTTTATCTGTGCGAACAACAAGCAACTTGATTTCAATGTTCATCTCCTTAAGATACTAATCTTTATTACAGTGTCTAGAATTCAAATTTCTCATACCTAATTTCTGTCGAGATAACCTTAATTTAAAACAGTATAAATACGGAATAATCTTTTTCAGTATAAAAGTAGTACTGTAATTTCCGGCATTCAGTTCTTTAAATTTTTAAGAAGATAAAAGTATTGCCTTAATTAATTTACGAACAAATGAAAAATCCCTCTCAGTATAACTTTCAGCTATTTAGGTACTGATATCAATTTCATGAATAATTTGATTGAATTATCCGTAATCACCATTACGTACTGAAATACCCAAAAAAACCGTATAAATATCACCTCGGTTTTCCAGTCAAATTTTCAGGATTCAGTCGAACTGTGAAGAAAAATTGAGTATTTGAAAATCTTACCCCACGACCCTCAATCAGAAGAAAAAATCAAAGATATAAATCTTAAATGAATTTTAAAAATTGGGAGTAAGATCCCCGACTTCTCAAAAAAGTCGGAGATATTGTTGTTCACAAATGATTCAGGAATACTATATTGTGTACGAAAATTTTTTCGTGATTAGAAGTAAACTAGGACTTTAACCTTTAAACCTTTCCCGTAATATAGGACTCATATTTGAGTCCTATAGTGCAAAATCACTTTTGCAAATTAATTCAGAAGGCACTTATGCAGGAGGCACTTATGCAGAAGGAACCCACGCTTTTAAGCGTGGGATTGAAGCAAGGACGCCTTGTGTCTTGTGGCACTCTCCGCGACACAATTTTTTTATACTAGTGGGCTTTCTACCCACAACTTAAGTTTCTATTGATACTTCCAGCCTTCTACCCTCTGCCCTCTGCCTTTTTCTGTAAGTATGCGCAAATAAACACAACGTGAGTTGCGAAACTTGAAAATCTTACCAACAACCAATAGACATCTGGTGAAAAAGAATGTAGAGACAGAGACGCGTAGCCCGATTCCACAGGGTAATTTTGCGTCTCTACAATGATTCTGGCTGACGCATATTTAATTATTGGAGATGTCTAATGACCAATGACATATCAGAATCGTAAATTTTAGTGTTGAAAGGATAATTATTGATAGCCTTCAATAGTATATCCAGCAGCAACAATTGCTTGCTTAATGGACTCTTCCGATGCTGCGGATTCTACGGTTACAGTTTTAGCTTTGACATCCACTGCGACTTTTGCATCAGATACCATTGTGTGAATAGATTGCTCAATTGTACCAGCACAAGCTTCACACGCTATATTTGAGACTGTTAGTTTCAGCGCCATAAGCAACCTCTATATATGAAAATACTACGATTTTGAGACTTTTATTTTATTCAACCTAAGTTAATTTTCTCATCCTACTAAAGTCTGGGAATTGTGCAGCTTTATATAGCGGCACATCAGACAGCAATTTTGTCAAAATTTGGTTATGCAATTACACTGAACTAGTAATCCCCCTTGAGAAGTATTACGTAGTTGGTGGTTCACAAGCCCTATTCTGCGGCATACTTTTTCTGTAAGAGAGACTAGTTAGTAGTTAGTGGTTAGTGGTTATTCCAACCAACAACCAACAACCAACAACCAACAATCAACAACCAACAACTAACAGTCCCCCAACTCTCTAGTCTTCGTGTAAAAACCCATGTCTTTTCATCCCCAGTACCTCGGCGGTAACGAAATACGCACCTTGTTCCTTGACTTCTATACCCAACGAGGACACCAGATACTCCCAAGTGCTTCCCTTGTTCCAGAAGATCCGACAGTACTGCTGACGATCGCGGGGATGCTACCATTTAAACCGATATTTTTGGGACAGCGCACCCCAGAATTCAAACGGGCGACGACTTCCCAAAAATGCATCCGCACCAACGATATCGAAAACGTCGGACGCACCCAACGCCATCAAACCTTCTTTGAAATGCTGGGTAACTTCAGCTTTGGTGACTATTTCAAAGAACAGGCGATCGCTTGGGGTTGGGAAATCTCAACAAAAGTCTTTAAATTACCCCCAGAACACCTCGTTGTCAGCGTCTACGAAGAAGATGACGAAGCTTATGCAATTTGGCGGGACAAAATTGGTGTCTCAGAAAAGCGCATCAAACGCATGGGCGCAGATGATAACTTCTGGGCTTCTGGCCCGACTGGACCTTGTGGTCCGTGTTCCGAAATCTACTACGATTTTCACCCAGAACGAGGGGACGACAATATCGATTTAGAAGATGACACCCGGTTTATTGAGTTTTACAACCTCGTTTTCATGCAATATAACCGGGATACAGAAGGTAATTTAACACCGCTTGCTCACAAGAACATTGACACTGGGATGGGTTTGGAGAGGATGGCGCAGATTCTCCAAAGTGTTCCCAACAACTACGAAACCGATTTAATTTTCCCGATCATTAAAAAAGCAGCAGAAATCGCTGGTATCGACTACACCCAAAGTAGCGAAAAAACCAAAGTATCTTTGAAAGTCATTGGCGATCACGTTCGTGCTGTTGTACATATGATCGCTGATGAAATTCGCGCTTCCAACGTCGGACGTGGTTATGTGCTGCGGCGATTAATTCGGCGGATGGTGCGTCACGGGCGTTTAATAGGTATTTATCGTAGAGACCTTACAGGTAACGTCTTTACACCTCAAGTTGCGGAAGTTGCTATTTCCTTAGCCGAAGATGCTTATCCCAATCTCCGTCAACGTGAACTTCAGATTAAAGCAGAATTGCAACGAGAAGAATCTCGCTTCCTGCAAACTTTGGAAAGAGGGGAAACTCTGCTTGAAGATATTATAAATCCTCCATCTTCAATACGGGACGAATATTATCGTCCTTCTCCTTTACCAGAACAAAAAGTTTCCGGTTTACCAGAACAAAAAATTTCTGGGTTAGATGCTTTTACTCTCTACGATACCTATGGTTTCCCCTTAGAACTGACGCAGGAGATCGCAGAAGAACAGGGACTAGAAGTTGATGTTGAGGGATTCAATTCCGAAATGGAAAAGCAGAGACAACGCGCCAGAGAAGCCCACGAAACTATCGATTTAACTGTGCAAAGTTCTCTCGACAAACTAGCAGAACACATCCACGCTACGGAATTTTTAGGTTACACAGAACCAACAGCAACTGCGAAAGTCGAAGCGATATTTGTAAACGGTATTGCTGAAGAAGAAGCGGAAACAGGAACAGATATACAAATTGTCCTCGACAAAACGCCATTTTATGCAGAGTCTGGCGGACAAATAGGCGACAAGGGTTATCTAAGTGGTGAGGGTGTCGTCGTTACTATTAATGATGTCAAGAAAGAATCGGATTTTTATGTTCACTTCGGACGCATCGAACGGGGTACGCTGAGAGTCGGCGATGCTGTTTCCGCTCAAATTGATCGCGCTTGTCGCCGTCGCGCCCAAGCTAACCACACCGCCACTCATCTACTGCAAGCGGCGTTAAAGAAAATCGTTGATGATACAATCTCCCAAGCAGGTTCTTTGGTAGACTTCGACAGATTGCGCTTTGACTTTAATTGTCCTCGTGCTTTGACTTCTGAAGAAATCCAGCAAGTTGAAGAACAGGTAAATACCTGGATTGCAGAGGCGCACTCAGCGAAAGTCGCAATTTTACCCATCGCAGAAGCAAAAGCCAAAGGTGCGATCGCGATGTTTGGCGAAAAATATGGCGATGAAGTGCGCGTGATTGATTTTCCTGGCGTGTCAATGGAATTATGCGGCGGAACTCATGTCAGTAATACTGCTGAAATTGGTGTATTTAAAATTATCTCAGAAGCTGGTGTTGCTTCTGGAGTGCGGCGCATAGAAGCCGTATCTGGCCCAGCAATTCTAGATTACTTGCATGTCCGCGATACAGTCGTCAAAGATTTAAGCGACAGATTCAAAGTTAAGCCAGAAGAGTTACCAGACAGAATTACAATTCTGCAAAACGAACTCAAAAATAGCCAAAAGGAATTAGAAAACCTCAAATCACAGTTGGCGATTGTCAAATCTGACCAACTCCTGCAAACAGTGGAAACTGTAGGCGATTATAAAATTCTTGTTTCCCAGTTGGAAGATGTTGATGCAGAGTCTTTGAAAACTGCTGCGGAACGCTTACAGCAAAAACTTGGTGCAGGTGCGTCGGTGGTGCTGGGTTCTGTTCCCGAAGTCGGGAAAGTTAGCTTAGTAGCTGCTTTTTCGCCAGAAGTCAACAAGAAGGGACTGCAAGCTGGTAAATTTATCGGTGCGATCGCTAAAATTTGTGGTGGTGGCGGCGGTGGAAGACCAAATTTAGCTCAAGCCGGTGGGCGCGATGCGAGTAAGTTGCCAAAGGCGTTGGAGAAGGCGAAAGAGGAGTTAATTGCAGGGTTGGGTTAATGTTTTTTGTAGGGCAGGTATCTTGCCTGCCTTACTATAAATTGCTTAGGCGTAGATACTTTTTTGCTATGCTCTTTTTTTAACAACCTTTCAAGTACATTGATACAAATTTTTGAGCAATAGTTTATGAGTATTAACGCTTTTGTTGATCATGGCTTTCCTCCAGGTAAGGAATTTTGTGTAAAATTTATATCTAGTAATGAGTTTACTATTGAAACTGAAATAGAGACAGAGACAGACAAGTTAAAAAAAATTAAAGTAAAGCATCTCATCAAAGCACACTGCTATTTTGGACTAAAACCTAACTCTACAACCCAAGATTCTCTTCAACACCTCAAGTGCTATTCACGGTATTATGGTGGTAGTACTTCTGTTCTTGAGTTCCTACTCAAAGAACTTGGACTTTAAGGCTAAGACAATGGCTAGCTTAATCTACAAAGAGCGTTTAGGCTTTTTGTCTGACCATCACAAGGCAGAACTGAGTAAGCATTTTATGACGGCATCGACAAGCGTAATGCCGCATCAACTTGCTGTATTGTTGGGTATAGAATACTCTGATGCTATTGCCATCTTGGCGGTTCTTGAAGCAGAAGGACTCTGTGAAATGAAGCTTCTCATATACCATAATTGCGAACCTGATGTTCCTGTAGATGCAATTCCTTACGGTATAGGATTTCCTGATTTACCTTGGATTTGTCCTCATTGTGAAAGCATTGTAGAAAGTTATGATGAGTTATCGTTTGATCTCATGGCGATATCTAAACAAGCAATTGAATTTGTTTGATTGAGCCATGCAAAGTCAAGACGAACTTGTGGAATCTATAATTAATGCTATGAATTCCCTGGAATCAGGAAATCCAGCTTTAAATAAATTAGCTTCTTATTTGTATAAAGCAGATGATAAACTTCATGAATATTTAGATCAACTTAAAATATATACAGAATTAGAAAAACCCACACGTCAACAAACACAAGAGGGAGGCAAACTACTAGAACAGATTGTACTTCTATTGTTTAAAGGTCTAGAAGGCTTACAAAGCATTAAAAGCTTTCAATCCGCAGGTCCTCAATATGATTTGTTAGTAAGTGGAGATGATCTTGCCTGGAGCATGGTATGTAAAAATTTATATCTTGAATGGAATCAGAGAGATATAGTGATTGAAGCAAAAGCTACAAAAGCTCCTTTAGAAGACAAGCAATTTGCAAGATTATGTAGCATAATGGAACACAATTTGAGAGGTACAGGTCTTGGGATTTTTGTTACCTTAAATGGAGCATCAGGCTTTCCTAAACGAGATAGTACAAGGCAAAGAGCCGTTAGTGATTGTAGACTTCGCCAGATAATTTTTCATGCCAGAACAAATAAAATCATAGTTGTTCTAGACAAGGAAGATTTACTTCAATTAACCAAAAATGGAACTTTAATTGAAGTATTAACCAGAAAAATTAGAGATTTATCAGAATTAAGCGGTCTTCCTACTACTCCTGCTGAACAACTTCAAGAGATCGATTTACCTCCGCACTTAAAAATACTGCATGAACCTCAATAACAGATGTTCGAGATGCCAAGCGATCGCCCGACTCAGCAGATAAATACTATCCCAAGGGCGATCGCTTTTACGATATGGCTTTTGACGCAACCAATGTCTAAAAAATTATCAGTACTAGAACAGTCGGAAAATAAATGGATAACGGACAGGTTCATCAGGATTGCTGAAACACTTTAACAAAGCCCCAATCGTCAGTCCCCAGTGCAGTAAAAAACCAAAAGCAACAACAGGGAAAAACAAAATTCCACCGATACCAAAGGTCAAAAAAGATAGAATCCCAATAGGTACTCCAATTACTGTTGCCCAGAACCAAACATTGAAGTGAAAATTAATTGATTCTTTGGCGTTGCTTTTCACAACTGGATCATCGGATATTAAGTTAATGACAATTGGAACCCCAATCGAAAATAATGTGGTACTAAAAAAAATTGCCCCATGACACAGAGATGATAGCAATTTACGCTTATCAGAATTGTATGTTGTGTGCATCCTGGTAGCTCCTCCATTCACTTTCTTGCTTCAATTTTAGCGATCGCCAATCTAAACTGAGTATTGCAGGTTGCCGTACCAATAAGTTTACAGCCTTTTTCTGTAAATAGATTAACTTTGGCTACTCTTGATGAACTGTCGGTAATGAGGTTTACCGAACTCTCTCATTTTATTGGTATTGGTTAGCTTGTTGATGTTTGCGTTGGCGAACAGAACGAACACCCACAGCAGCGAACATGCGATCGCCTGATCTATCTGAATCAAGGTAGCAATAGAGATAACATAGAAATAAGGCAAAGTCCTAACTTTAACATTACTCAAACAAGGTGGTAGAAAATGGGCCGTCTAAATCCTTACTCTTTACAAATGCAAATTACCCAGATGTTTGAACAAGGACAATCATTTTTCGCGACAACGAAAGTACAAGAATGGTTAAAAGAGCGTAATCATAACCCTGCTGATTATGAAATAATTTTCCACAAAAAACCAGCTCCTCCAGGCTCTAAAGAAGTTATGGTAGTAGAAATTGAATTGCGACGCAAAGATGGACAACCTGTAGATTCTTGGTTGCAAGAACAAGCTAATTTACATGCCTGAAACCTAATATTTATCTACATCATATGACAGCAAATATCCAAGAATCAGCCATTTATCAAGGTGGATGCCATTGTGGCGCAGTACGTTTTCAAGTTGTAGTTGATAGACACAAAGCAGATGATTGCAACTGTTCTATTTGCAGAAAAAAAGGATTCTTGCATTTAATTGTGCCACAAGATAAATTTACTTTACTACAAGGCGATGATGTATTAACAACTTATACATTTAATACAGGAGTTGCCCAGCATAAATTTTGTCGCATTTGTGGAATACATTCTTTTTATATTCCTCGCAGTCATCCCGACAGTATTGATGTTAACATCCGTTGCCTAGATGGTGATGTCGTGACAAAGTTTGAAATTGTACCCTTTGACGGGGCAAATTGGGAGCAGAATATACATAAGTTACGGTAAATTTGATCAACTAACTTGAAACAGATGCGTACAATCTGCAATTGCCTACTAAAATTGCCTCTAGGACGCGCTTTACCTATTTTCGGAGATGTCTAATCAAATAAACTTGTAATTATACGTAAATAAACAATCAAATATTAGTCATCTTTTTATTGATAATCTACAACAGCTTTACCCAATTAAGTCTGCCTGTTTCCTAAAGTAGATTTGTGTGTGTAAATACCAATTCTAAAAAACGAACAGTATATAAAACTACCTCAAACAGGCGGAGAAAGTAAATGAAAAGAACTTTCCAAACACTTATGATTGGTGCTTCAATAGCTGTTGGTGTGAGTGCGATCGCAACTACTCCAGCACACGCGGTAACTTTTTCTTTTAATAACCTCAACGAAATCAATACTTACACAGGTAGTTCAAACGGCAAATTCATTCAAGGAAATGGCGCAGCTGCCATCAAGGCTTTAAAAGATAAAGATCCTAGCTCTAACGTTGAACTTTGGTATAGTACAGAAAATCCGACTTCTAATGTTGGCTTCACTGCTACACAAGGAAAATACAGCGCCACTGTCAGCAGTGTCACAACAAGCGACTGGAATAATTTTGGCTCGCAATGGCTAGGCGATTTGTTGAATCAATACACACCATTTCAATCAATTTGGAACGGGTTTTCAGCCGAAAGTAAGTCACTAGTAACTAGTTATTTTCCTTCTTTAGGAATGGGAGATCCTAACATTGGTGGCTTCCAATTCGGCAAAAATGGAGGTGTAGAACTGAAATTAATTGGACACTTGGATGTAAAAAATAAACTTGCAACCACTATTTCTAGTAAGGTAGCTGAAAAGTGGAATGAAATTAAATCACAGTTTCCTCAACAAACAACTTCACCAACGCTTCTACAAGTTGAAACTTTGATTCCACAACTGCAAACACAACTGAACGGAATTCCAGGACAAATTACTACACTGCAAACACAACTAAACGCAATTCCAGGACAAATTACTACACTGCAAACACAACTAAACGCAATTCCAGGACAAATTACTACACTGCAAACACAACTAAACGCAATTCCAGGACAAATTACTACACTGCAAACACAACTAAACGCAATTCCAGGACAAATTACTACACTGCAAACACAACTAAACGCAATTCCAGGACAAATTACTACACTTCAAACACAACTGAACGCAATTCCTTACACTCCAGCCAATGCAAACGCCAGACAAACACTGACAAAGCAAATCAGTGACCTAAATACTCTCAAAAATGTCACACTACCGAAGCAAATTAGTGACCTAAATACTCTCAAAAATGTCACACTACCGAAGCAAATTAGTGACCTAAATACTCTCAAAAATGTCACACTACCGAAGCAAATTAGTGACCTAAATACTCTCAAAAATGTCACACTACCGAAGCAAATTAGTGACCTAAATACTCTCAAAAATGTCACACTACCGAAACAAATCAGTGACCTAAATGCTCTCAAAAATCAACTGCCAGGTCAAATCTCTCAACTCACATCATTTAAAGATATACTGACCCTCAAAGACGGACTAAATACATACCAAGGTGAAATTGCAGCCAGTGAAATTGCTAAGGTAGTTGTTGGCGATCAAACTTACTACGCTTATAGCTTTGACCCCACTGCATCCGGTATTACCGCTTCTGATGACGGTGTATCTTACAATGCAATTTACACTTGGCAAACACCTGGATATGTCTCTTCAACTTCAGTACCAGAACCCTCGTTAGTACTTGGTATGTTGGGTGTTGCTGGGATCGTTGCTACACAACGCAAGTTAAAAAAAGTACCCGATTGAGGCTCCGCTTTCCATTCCAAAAAATAACTAAAGGAGCAATTCTGCTCCTTTTTTTTTAATTTTGCCTGGTTGGTGAACTTGTCGAACCACTTCCTTGAGTTAATATATTCCTTCATCCACAGTAGTCTTGGATTTACCTCTGACTTTATTGGCGCTGCGTTTGAGGGCTGAGAGTCGTCCTTCGTATTTAGAACGTTGACGCTTGCTAGGAGTCATATCAATTAGGGTTTTTAAAGCGCTACCTAAACTTTTATAAGCATTGGGAAGACTGTATCCAAAACGAGTCGCTAAGGCGATCGCTTTTTCATCAGCTTCAATAAATTCTCTAAGTTGCTTTTCCCCATTGTTTTTTTGATAAAGTCGCCAGCCAGAAACACCGCACAGGGCCAAAGCTAATATCAGCAATAAAGCATCTTGTACCCATAATTCGCCCACAGCACCACCCAAACCGATGGCTAAAGCTGCCATTTCCCAACCATCTTTGGGAATGGTATCGTTTTGAATGCGCGCAACTTCGTGCCAGAACAGTAAATTGCGCTGATCCATTGCCAGCGTATCCCATTTCACCAAGTCAATTTGAATTTCTACTTGGTCTTTGCCAATTTCTTCGCAGCGAATCAGGGATGGATTTACTTCTGCTGTACCTTCAACAGTTACCCAACTTTGTAATTCTGGTGGTAGCAAACCCTTCAGACGCCGGAGTTCACTCATTTCTGCCTTAGCAGAGGAGGTTGCATAAGATGTCATAATATCCAACCATAGAAAATTTTCAGTATATTGAGCGTATCACTTTGGAGTATAGCTATTTCATTAGTCATTCGGCTTATTCGCTCGGAAAACTCCCCCGTTTTTTACGGGCTTCCATTGCTTTCTCCAACAGGTCTAGCAATCCTGGTGCTTCTTGTTGAATACTTAATAAAATCCTTTCTCCTAATTCTACATTACCTGGATCACGACCTGTTTCCATCACATCTTGCAAACGAGGTATGGCAACATTATCAACAAGCTGAATCAAGCCACTCAAGCAACGGTTGAATTGTTTTTCTGTGAGAATCGAATCTTCTAAGGGAAATTCTATAATGGCACGAATTTCACCATCAGAAGGATCATACTCCCATTGCAGCATTTTGGTTTCCCAGGATATTGCTAGCATTGTTTGGAGAATGGCCGCTTTATGGGGATGATCTTGCACTCCTGACAAAACCTGTGGTGCAAATAGTCGAAAAAACTTCCCATCCTCATCTAATTGGACAACAATAAGAAAGTCCTCGACATTATCACTTTCTACTCCTGTGATAATACGCTCTTCTTCTTCATCTACACGATAATCCCAACCAAGGTTATCTAAGTAGTTGGCAATCTCTACCAGATCAACAGCCATAAAAGCCTCATTGTAAACGGTAAAACCGCTGTTATCAGACCTAGTGTAACCTGCTAGCAGCATGGGTATAGCGTGGAAACGCTACGTTTTATATTATGTTTAACTGTTAATTAAATTACAGTTAATTTCTGTAAATAGAATATATCGTTTTGAGTTTACATTTGATATCCAGAAATTGAATTTGTGACTAAATCAGACAAAATGCCTGATTTTTCCTAACCTCCATTAACAAGATAGATTTATATAGTCTGAGAATAAGATTCTGGTTTTCAGCACAATACATATGTTGAAATCAAGAGATAGTAGGAATATTTTTAAACATTCCGCTTTCCACCTGATTAATTGCTGACATAATTCCATTATCGGGATTACCTAGCAATGATAATTTGACTTGTTGTAAATAATCACTAATTGCATCTCGCAAGATGGGTTTCTCGACTGCTACTGTCTGGTTAAAATCCCATACATCCCAGATAATAATACCAACTCCTACAATTGGATCTAGTAATTCTGCACCTAATTTTGCAGCAACTGCACCACCTGTTTTCGTTGCCATTTTTGCACCCGCTTTCCCAGCAAAAGATGTCACGACTTTACTACCGATCTTCGTCACAGTGGGAATCATGGCTTTTGTAAGTAAATAAGCACTACCTCCAGTTAAAACCTTTAAAGATAAATTAGATATATTGCCTTCTGTATCATTAACAGTAATAGCAATATCACCGAGATAACGTTCCCAATCTCCTTGAGGTATCTTGTAACTACTTTGGATATCAGCAATATTTTGACTTAGTTGAGCAACATAAAAATCTATTGTCTCTTTAGTGATATTTTCTAGTTCCAATTGAGCAACTTTAGGTCTAAGAACACGTTTAGCAAATTCTGTTTGAAAATTCTCAGTCAATTTTTCGGCTACTGCTTGTGTCGGCGAAGGATTATTAGAATTTGTCCAGTGGGCTACGGCTGAAGTTAACCACACAAATGGAGTGCTAAACTCTAGCTTTTTTTGATTGAAGTAATTGAAATACCAATCGAGAAAGCTATGATCGACGCGAGTCATTAATTCATCAACCCACTGATCTAATTTTGCAGAAGCGAAACTCTGAGATTGAGAATGAGCATTTGTAATTGCAGTGGCGATCGCATCTTCAATTCCTGCTGGTGGAGCTTTTTTCTCAACAATCACTATATTGTCTTTTGTCGATTTAGCAATGATATGATCTTGTGGTGATGAACCTGCAATTAAAAATTTACCTAGCAACGGAATCAGCACAATCATAATCACAGCTACCCAAACATATGGAGTTATGGACTTAATAAATTCACTCCAAGCTCGAATGCGATCGGTTTTATGGATATAAGAAATTTTTTCGGGCTTTTGTCCAGTTATTGATGATTCTGGAACAGATTTCGAGTTGAATATATCCTGTTGTTCTTGGTTCATAGTATGTTTTTAACTGAATCTAAATAACCTCCTTCACTCGTAAGTTTAGCTAATTTACCCAATAAAACATGTCTGTTGCTCTGATTTGCGAATCAAAATGCTTTGATGGTAAACTCGGTTTTTATCGCCATTCCTCTACTAGTTGTAATGGTGAAATGCGTTTTGCTGTTTACCAACCACCACGAACAAATAATGAATCATTACCTGTTCTTTATTTCCTCTCTGGTTTGACTTGCACAGAAGAAAATTTTATGGCGAAGGCGGGGGCGCAGCACTTTGCAGCTAAGTACGGTTTAATGTTAGTAGTGCCAGATACTAGCCCTCGTAATACTGGAATTCCTGGTGAGGATGAAGAGTGGGACTTTGGTACGGGTGCAGGTTTTTACATTGATGCTACAGTTGAACCGTGGGCTTCGCACTACCGCATGTATAGTTATGTCGTTGATGAATTACCTGCTGTAATTGCCGAAAATTTCCCAGCCATACCAGACAGACAAAGCATTTTTGGTCATTCTATGGGTGGACATGGGGCGCTGGTTTGTGCAATGCGAAATCCCCAACAATATAAATCTGTTTCTGCTTTTGCACCTATTGCTGCACCAATGTCTTGTGCTTGGGGACAAAAAACTTTCAGTCGCTATCTTGGCGATGATCAAGAAGCTTGGCGTACTTATGATGCTAGCGAGTTAGTCAAGCAAGTAGGATACCACAGTCAGATTTTGATCGACCAAGGGACTGCGGATCAATTTTTAGCTGAAGGATTACTTGTGCATATATTTGACCAAGCTTGTGCAGAAGTCGATCAACCTTTGAATTTGCGTTATCAAGAAGGCTACGATCACAGCTATTACTTTATTGCTTCTTTTATTGAAGATCACATCCGTCATCATGCGATCGCTCTATTAAAGTAATGTGCCAGTAACAATAGCTTGCTTAAGATCAGCATCCGCTTGAAATCGAACTGTCGTCATACTTGACTCTGCTTCTGTATTTGAGCAGCCTTTAACTTTTGATACAGAAGCGAATTTTTTTCTCTCAAGGATTGTTGCAGTTTTTCAAACTCTGCTTCACCTTGTTTCTGGATCTAATTCTTGGGTTTTACCTGCGCCATACTCAACCATTGCTTCGGCTGCTAGTTTAGCGAGAGCATCTTGAGACTTGGCAAAAGTCGCATCCCATTGCACTTCATCTTCGAGTTCTTCCAAAATCATACCCGCGATATTCCCTCCGAGAGGCTCCGCCAACACTTCCTGCTCACTAGCAGGAAGTGTTTTCAACTTAGCGATCGCTTGTTCAAGTAACTCAGTCATAATTGCTTCAAAATTCAGATTTATTCAACTTTTCTCTTAAGATGGCTTCTACTTCACTTTCAGGATCATCAAGATCAAACGGATAGGGTTGACGGGGAGCATTCGGATCACGACGACTGATGAGAACTTGCAATGCTGCTCGAAATTCTTCCTCGTCATTCCGATGCTCTGAAAGATACCGCTTCAATTCAGGTGTTGTCATTTGGTCAAGATTAAGCATCATATAACAAAGTCCCACATTCCCTCTTCATCAATTACCATTTTGTCTTAAACCATCAAACGCAACTGCGAACCTTGCTGGCTTTTATTCACCTCAATCCGCGCTTGAAAAGCTTCCTTGAGGTGGGGCATGTGTGTCACAGTCAGAATACAAGCAAAATCCGGAGCGATCGCATTAATTGCTGCAATCAGGCGATCGCATCCTTCTGTATCCTGTGTACCAAAGCCTTCATCGACAATCAGCATTTGCAAAGCAGCTCCGGCGCGTTGTGCAAGTAATTTCGCCAAAGCTAAACGAATCGCAAAGTTAATTCTAAACGCTTCCCCACCAGAGTAAGTTTCATAGGATCTTGTACCCCTAGCATCAGCAATCAAGATATCTAAAGTATCAATTAACTTGCTATTTTTCTTCGTAGCTTTACCGTTACGTCCAGCTTTTTGTGTCACAAATTGTACATGCAATTGATTTGCACTCAATCGGGAAAGAAGCTGATTGGTCTCTGCTTCTAGTTGCGGCAGGACGTTTTCAATCATGAGTGTTTGGATACCATTTTTACCAAAGGCTTGGGTGAGTTCGTGGTAAATACGGTATTCCTCTTTGGCTTGTTGTTGTTCTTGTTGCTGTTGCTCATATTGGGTTTGCAGTATATCGAGCTGATGCGCCATTTGTTCTAAGCGCCCCAACTGGGTGATTTGTTCGTCAAGTTGGCGACGCCGCGTTGCTAACTGCTGCTCTAAGGCTTGAATTTGGGCTAGAGGATTGCCTGTTTCCTCAAGTTGACTAATAATACTTTCAATTTGGCTTTTTAGTTTTTGCCGTTCTGTCCATCTTGCTTGTAAAGCTACTTCTAATTCTTGCGCTCTGGCTTTGAGTTGCGGATACTGCTGTTGTGCTGCTTGTAGTTGTTGGTGGCTAAGTTGCCAACCTTGAGCTTTGCGTAGAGCAACACGGAGGTTATTATGCTGTTCAGTATCATAACCAAGTTGGGCAATGAAGTTATCTAAAGCGGCTATTTGTTTAGCACATTCAGAATCAATTGCTTCTTGCTTGATTCTTGCTTGCAACTGGGCAATTTGTGCTTGCAGTTCTGGCTTTTTCGCTTCTATTTGAGCTTGGCGCTTGGTAGCGTCTCTAATCTGTCCTTGTTTAATTTCTGCCCAACGCCAGCGTTCTACTTCACTGCGAGCTAGAGCATGGTTTTGCTCATTATAGTTGAGTTGTTGCAGATAATTTTCTAACTCTTGGAGTTCGGCTTGTTTGTCGGGTGCATATTCGCCTAATTGGAGCGATCGCTCTAGTTGTTGTTTTTGATCCGCAATATTCTGTAATTGTTGCTCAACATCTGTTGTCGCCTGTAACTTGGCTGCTAATTGTCCTCTTTGTTCTCGTAATGTGTCATAGGGAGACAATTGTTGAGATATATCTCGATATTCCTGTCTGAGTACCTGAATTTCTCTGTCGGAGACAGCCATCTGTTCTCGGACTACCCACAATTGTCCTTCTGTATCTTTATACTCAGATTTGGTTTTATCTACAACTCGATTCCAGTGATGTTCATCCAAACCCCTTTCGCACAAAGGACAAATGGCGTTGGGAGTTTGCAGCATTTGGATTTTTTGCTCTAATTCTCCCAGTAATCTTTCATAATCGCGTTGATGAGCTTGCAATCGTTCAATAAAATTACGCCGTTCTTGTCCTTTTTCCTGAACTCGTTGCAGATAGACTCGCTTTTTCTCTAATTCTTCAATCTTAATTGCTACTTCCATCACCGCTTGTTGCAGTTGGGGTTGGCGTCGCTGCTGAGATTGTAATTGATTTTCTGTGGTTTCTAGTTGTTCTAATCGCGCTACCAATCCCGCTTGTACTCGCACTATTTGACTTTGTAAAGTTGCTCGTTGTTGCAGTAAGGGAGAGACTTGTAATTGCAATTCATCCAATTGAACTAGATGCTGACGCGCGATCGCCAATTTAGACAAAGCTGCTTCGACTTCACCAGATTTATTGAGAGTTTGTTGAATTTCTACTTCTTGCTGACGTAATGCTTCTAATTGCGCTTGCGCTTGTTGCAGTTGCCGTTCGATTTCGTTAATTTGTTTGGTAAGCTGCTGTTGCTTTTGTTGACGGGTGGTTTGAGCGCGGGTGTATTCTGCAAATTTGCTACTTGTGGCTTCTTCTTGAGTTTGCAGATTTTGGTATCGGCTGTATCCGGCGCTGATTTCTGCTTCTTGAGCTAATAATTCTTCTAATGTCGATAGCTGAATTCCTATTCGTTCCCGTTCGTGTTCAAGGCGATCGCAATCTTGAGTTAAGTTTTGATATTGCTGTCTGACAAAATTTAGTTGTTCTTCCCAGTTTTGTCGTTGGTGCTGGACAACTTGCAAACTTTGTAATTTGATATTTTCAAAAGCTTGTACTTGCTGGAGTTGATTGTGTTCGTTTTCTAAGGTGAGTTGTTGAGTTGCGATCGCCTCTCGTTGTTGCAGTTGAGTTTTCATCGACTGCAAAGAGCGTTCTAACTCTTCGGCTTTGGCTTTAAACTGACGTGATAAATCTTTTGATCGTTCTTCTAATTCATCATATTGATGAAGCTTTAATAATTCCGCTAAAATTTCCTTGCGTTCGCTCGGACGCTTGAGCATGAATTCATCTGCTCGACCTTGGCGCAGGTAGGCGGAGTTAATAAAAGTATCGTAATCTAGTTTAATATGCTGCAAAATCGTATCTTGAGTTGCCCTTACTCCTTTACCACTAAGTGAGCGAAACCCGGTTGGTGTTTCGATTTGAAATTCCAAAACACTACTACCACCACGAGCGCGGGTACGAATCACTCGATAGGTTTGCTGTTGGCTGGTTCTAAAAACGAAATCTACTTGAACTTCTTTTTCACCAGTGTGGACAACATCATCTTCAGTATTGGCTCTGCTTTCCCCCCAAATTGACCAGGTGATCGCTTCCAACAAAGAAGATTTACCAGCGCCATTAGCCCCACAAATACAAGCCGTATGCAAACCGCGAAAATCCAAAGTTGCATCACGGTAACTGAGGAAATTTTTCAGAGTTAGTTGAACAGGGATCATCTAGACTAGAGAACCATACCTTTTTTTACTAGTAGCAGCACACCACTCTTTATTGTTAGTTTAACTAGATAAAAATCATGTTTCTAGTCTTAAAGACATCAATTTTACAATTGTTAACAATAATTTGAGGATTTTTTTTCTGTTAAGTTAATTATTTTGCTTTTGGCGTATAAAAATTAAATCCAGGTTAACAGAAGATAGTCTTCATTCCTTTGCCGTGTCTTTTGCTTCGCAAGCGGGGAGCTAGCTGAGGGATTTGTTATTTATTAGAGTAGTTGATGGTTGCTTGGATGAGAAATTGTTGAGTTTACAAGTGAAGAGTAGGAGGAATGAAAACGAGTCGTTTGCAATTTTCTTGGTTACGACTGGTAGATGAGAGGGGGCGATCGCAATTTTGCTTTGGTCAAGAAAAAATTTAAATATGGTAACATTCACCCTAATTTGATTTCGTTACAAGTGATATCAAAGAGAGTCAAACAATTTTGGATTTTGGATTAACCCCACAGATAAATCTGCTTGGTCTGTACCATCAAGTAATTATCAGTCATCATTAACGAGCAGTTTTTAACGAAACACGATATCATCCACTTGGTAGCAGTTTTTGCGTAAATCCTGATCAAACCTGAGAAAGTTTTGGGATGATTGTGCGAAACCGTATATTTATAACTTTATTTTTAACCTTATCTCTAACAACCACACCCCTGCTTGTAGTTGCTCAAAACAGCATTGAACAGCTATTTAAACAAGGCGAAGCGGCGGAAACCGTGGGTAATAACTCCGAAGCGGAGACAATTTGGCGTCAAGTTTTGCAACTTGCACCTAATAATGGCAAAGCTTATAACAATTTGGGAAATGCTTTGCGGCGACAGGGAAAATTAGATGCGGCTTTAGCAGCACACCAGAAAGCTTTACAACTTAATCCCAATGATGCAGAAGCTTACGTCGGTATAGGTAATGTCCTAAATGCTCAAGGGAAACAAGAGGAAGCAATAGCACAGCACAAGAAAGCTTTGCAACTTAACCCTAACTTGGCTATTGCTTACAACGGTTTGGGTTATGCCCTCAGTGACCAGAAGAAATTAGATGCAGCGATCGCCGCCTACCAAAAAGCCATACAACTCAACCCTAAATATGCTAATGCTTATAACAATCTCGGTGTTGCCCTAAAAGACCAGAAGAAATTAGAAGCAGCGATCGCCGCTTACGAAAAAGCCATACAACTCAACCCTAACTATGCTGCTGCTTACAACAATCTCGGCATTGCGCTGGCTCTCCAGAAGAAATTAGATGCAGCAGTCGCCGCCTTCCAAAAAGCCATACAACTCAACCCTAACTATGCTTTTGCTTACTACAATCTCGGCATTGCGCTGAGTGACCAGAAGAAATTAGAAGCAGCGATCGCAGCCTTCCAAAAAGCCATACAACTCAACCCTAACTATGCTGCTGCTTACAACAATCTCGGTGTTGCTCTAAAAGACCAGAAGAAATTAGATGCAGCGATCGCAGCCTTCCAAAAAGCCATACAACTCAACCCTAAATATGCTAAAGCTTACTACAATCTCGGTGTTGCGCTGATTGAGCAGAAGAAATTAGATGCAGCGATCGCAGCCTTCCAAAAAGCCATACAACTCAACCCTAACTTGGCTGATGCTTATAACAATCTCGGCGTTGCCCTAAAAGACCAGAAGAAATTAGAAGCAGCAGTCGCCGCCTACCAAAAAGCCATACAACTCAACCCTAACTATGCTGATGCTTACAACAATCTCGGCATTGCACTATCTGATCAAAAGAAATTAGAAGCAGCGATCGCCGCCTACCAAAAAGCCATACAACTCAACCCTAACTATGCTGCTGCTTACAACAATCTCGGTGTTGCCCTAAAAGACCAGAAGAAATTAGATGCAGCAGTTGCCGCCTACCAAAAAGCTCTAACATTACCAGAAGAGACTTCGACAACTCCAGCCAGCGTTCATACTCTAGCTAACAATGGTTTGGGTTTAGTATTCCAAGAAAAAGGCAAGCTTAAAGAAGCCATAGAACATTTCGACAAAGCAGAACAAATTGGCGACAATTATAATTATGTATATGGCCGTAACAACAATAAAGAAGCACGGCGATTGTGGACTGAACAACAAAATAAACTAGCGAGTGTAGAAGACGATCGCCAGTGGTTGCCTAAGAATGATCCAACTTTACCTGTTAAGCGTTCTGTGGTACTCATCACTGCGGAGTTTTTCAACAGCAAACGCCAGGGAACTGAGATTGGTACTGGTGTAATAATTCACAGAGAAGCCAACCGGACATTAATCCTCACCAATCGTCATGTGATTTTTGATGACGATTCTAATGAACAGGGCAAAAATATGCAAGTGGAATTTTTCAGTTCCCCGCCGTCAAACCGTGTGCGAATGCGGCGAAATGCCAAACTGTTCAAAATGACTTCTACAGATAAACTCGACTTAGCGATTTTGGAAGTTAGCGGCAAGTTACCAGAAGATATCCAACCTTTACCCATCTCTGCAACTGCCATCATCCCCGCCATGCCCATTCAAATTATCGGTCATTTTGCCCAACGGGGTGAAGACCGGTCATGGTCTATAGAAAAAGGAAAAATTAGCAGCTATCAAAAGCTACAACTAGAAATATCTCAAACCGCACTCCAACCTGGTTTTTCTGGTAGTCCTGTAATTGATTCACAAAATCGGCTTGTAGGCATAGTTTATGCCCGTAAAGGTGAAACGCGAAATTTCGCTTATCCCATTTCTGAGGTTCAAAAACAACTGTCTATCTGGAATATTACCCCCCTTAATCCCCCCTTGGAAAGGGGGGAAACTGTTCCCTCCCCTTTGCAAGGGGAGGGTTAGGGTGGGGTAAACAAGACTGGTGCGTACACCAAATTCCTTGTTCCCCAATCAACTATATATATGAGTTATAAAATTATTCTTGCCAGCCTATTTATCCTCAGCATCAGCCATTTACCTGCTGCTGCTTATTGCCCTTCACTCTTGTCACCTTTGCAGCGATTTTACCAGGAACACATACATTTGAAGGTAATCTCATTTTTCCAGAAATGAGTTTTACCTATAATGACCAGCAGCCGAAACTCTTTATTGAAAATATTAAAGGCATTAAAGAATTAGAAAATGAAGGTATCCAAACCCTAACTTTTACTGGTAATTTTCAAAGTGAATCTTTGCCACAACTTAATCAATTAAATTCCTTACAAATCCAGCTTACAGACGAAAAGAGTAAATTGATTATTACTCCAGCCAATCCCGATGTCACCAGCGAAATTAACCTAGATAAACTGCGAATCCAACCCCAGACAAAAGTAGCTGGACTAAACCTGGATTTCTCAAAGCGTGAGAAATGAGCGTGAGTGTGGGGGGTGTGGGGAGTGTGGGGAGAAAGAGGAGGAATTGAGAATGGGCACATCAATGAGCGCAAAGTGCCTCCCACACCTCCCACACCTCCCACACCTCCCACACTCCCCACCCGAACCACACAATGAGTGAGAAATTCGGGTAAAGTATGATTTTTATCGTCAGCAATTAGCTTTTTCTCTAATACCTAGTTCTGAAATCAAGCAAAATAATCCTAATACATTAGAAATCTATTTAGGCGAACAACCAATCAAAGTTATTTTAAAAAAATATAAACTACCTAATAATTTACCTCAACAACAAGACGATCAAACAACATTAGAATTTATTGTCAACCCAAATAATAAAAAATTGAATTTATACATTACCCAAAATACTAATATTTATATTACTTTATCCAAGCCTCCCAAAGCTGAATCAGAACAATGGTTTAGGGGAAAAATAGAAACTAAAGATGTGAGATTTACTCGCATAGATAGAAATGGCGACGACCTCAGAGATGATTTAGAAGTGTCTACCATTGTAGAAGGCAAAATCCGCATGGCAGAACAGGAGCGAGAAATTAAAGAAAATCAGTTCCTCATGGGAGAAAATCCTAATCAGCCGCTAAATATTCAACTCATCCGCCATCTACAACTAATTCCCGCCAAAAAGGGCATAGAAGCCCGCTTTTCTGGAAAAACTAAACAGATTCAAATTGGTCTAGATCAAGATTTTCCCGTTTCCAAAATCCAGGGTAGTTGGTTAGATGGTGTTTTACCTCGTGACGCGATTATTGCTCTGTTTTCTTTTGGTGCTGCAACAGTTGGTAGTCTTTTCTCTTGGTTATTTAGTAATATTTTTAAATCAGATGCAAATAATAGCAACCAACCATAAAATTGACACTGACCTAAGCTAATCATCATTCATTTTTCCAGACTGATTCGCTTGTAGTAAGGGCTTCAGCCCTGGTTTTATGCAACTTAAATGCTCATTAGCTTATAAGATCAAACCTCACCCTCAATCCCTCTCCGAACTTGCGGAGAAGGAAGCCGGAGGTAGGGTGAGGTTTTATATTTAATTTGACCCACTTACTTATTAGTAGATGAAAATATTAGGGGGAGAGCAAAACAACTAGAACAACAAGGAATTAAACCCGTTGATGCTCTCCACGTTTTTCAAGACTCAGGTGCTAATTCCTCAGCGCTTTGATAAACCTTTGCAAACCTCTGAAGACATTTGGCTTTTTCCCTGGTACTGCTGCGACGGTATCTCCTTGTGTTGTTACTGTGGAGGCTTGTCCTTTAGCAAGAATCGTATCTAAGTCGTCGCCGGAGGGTTTTTGTGGTAATTCGGCGATTTTTTGGTATTCTCCGTTATTTTCTACCAAAATTTCCCATGATCCTGGATAGCAACGGAACAATGCTACATCTTCGTATACAGGACGTAAGTAGTAACAAGATTCTATTGTGCTGAGAAAACGAATCCGGGTTTGTCTAGCAGCATAGCCAATTCCGATCTTACCGGCATCTTCTAAAAAAGGATTCAACATGACGAAGGGGCGATCGCCTATAACCGCACAAATTTTTTCCAATTGCGGGACTTCTGGTGAACCAGGGGCGATAAACAGGAAAATTTCATCCTCTGGTTGGACTTTTGAATCGATAGAAGCAGCCCTACCAGTACCAATGTCAGTAATCTGGAATGATATATCTGTCCAGTCGCGACGAGCAAGACCAACACTACCCGCATCCACAAAGAAAACTTTAAGTTTGTCGTTGTATTGTGCAAAAGTGGGCAGAAATTGCTGTGCTACCTCCATCAATTTTAATTCGGGAAACAACAACTCAACCTGTAGCCGAGTATAGCCATCTGCTATTGCTGCTTGGGTTGCTGTACGCGCTTGGGCGATCGCATCTTCTAAAGAGTTTGGTAGTTCAGCCATCTTAAAAATTTTTAGATTTTAGATTTTGTATTTTGCCATTAATTATTTCATTACCAATGACCAATGACCAATGACCAATGACTAATGACTAATGACCAATTTTACAGGTGACAGTCGCTGCAAAACCTGCTTAAATACCATCGCCACCCAATCTACATCCGCTTCGGTGGTGTCTCGTCCTAGCGTCATCCGTACGCTGGCGAAAGCTGCTTTTTCTGAATAACCCATTGCTAACAAAATTGGGCTAGGGCTGAGTTTACCACTATTACAAGCAGCCCCAGCACTCACCCCAATTCCGGCGCGGTTTAATTCTCGGACTAAACTTCTACCACTAATTTTTTCACCATCGGCGTGTTCTAAACAAAAACTGACGTGGTGCGGAAGGCGATGAACTAAATCACCTGTGGGTATTAAATCGGGGACATCTGTTAACTGGGAAAACAGGTGATCGCGTAACTGCATCAATCTGGGTGCTTCTGTCGCCATTTCTTGGGCTGCTAATTCGGCGGCGACACCAAACCCAGCAATTATTGGTACTGCTTGTGTACCCGAACGCGATCGCTGTTCTTGTCCTCCACCACCTAATAGGGGAAGCAATTCTACACCCGGACGTACATACAGCGCCCCTGCACCTTGTGGCCCATATATTTTATGACTAGAAATACTCAGTAAATCCACAGGCAAATGTTCAACATCAAGAGGTAAGCGCCCTGCTAATTGGACTGCATCTGTGTGAAATAAAACACCGGCATTACGAGCTATATTTCCCAATTCAGCGATTGGTTGGACTGTACCTACTTCGCTTTGTCCGTAAATTATTGACACTAATATTGTGTTATCTTGCAATGCTGCTTTTAAATCTAAAGGGTTAACTCTACCTTGATGATTTACTTCCAGACGAGTTACTTCCCAACCCCACTGTTCTAATAACCGCGCAGGTTCAGAAATAGCAGAATGTTCAACACTGGAAATAATTATATGCTGGGGTTGGCGATACAAACGGGCAACACCCATAATTGCGAGATTATCTGCTTCTGTACCACCAGAAGTAAAAATAATTGATTCCGCAGGTGCATTCATGAGTCCAGCTACCTGCATTCTAGCCTGTTCTAATACAGTTGCTGCCCGTTGTCCCCACTCATGCAAGCTAGAGGGATTACCCCACTGTTGAGTGAGGATTGTTTGCATTGCTGCGATCGCTTCTTGGCGAGTAGGAGTAGTAGCACTGTAATCTAAATAAATTTGCATAGACTCTCCAGTCAGTACACTGGGAAACGGGCTGTTTATATTTTCGCTAATACGGTCATAAGTCAGCCCCCACGGGTTTTTCGCCGACAATGAGGGGATGAAAAATCGACCACCGCATAGACATAGATGGATTATGGGTTGACTACTAAGCACAGTTTTGTGAAAAGCGTAGCGATTTAAAACGCAGAGGGGCGCGGAGTTTTGGTATCAAAATTTCGCCATGAATTTATGTAATTTTCTACTAAGTTAATCCCCGTCTTGTGTGTTTAAGAACCCTACAGTTTGGGAATTATAAATTTGTTCAGCTAAGTAAATTTTGATCAAACCACTGTGTCTTTTTTTTCTATCCAATGGCGTTTTTCTTGTATATTTTTACTAATACTAACTTTGAGCGCTTGTCAACGAGTCCGTTCTGACAATCAGCGTTTAGAACCACTACGACAAGATCCATTAGTACAAGTTTATTTCAACCATTCTCAGTCTTCCCAATATTTAGAACCTTATCGTCAGCAAACTCATCAGGGAGATGATTTAGAAAAATTAATTGTTGAGACTATTTCCCAAGCAAAATCAACAATTGATGTAGCAGTCCAAGAATTACGTTTACCTAAGATAGGGCAGGCTCTTGTAGATAAACACAAATCAGGGGTCAAAGTCAGAGTAATCATAGAAAACAATTATAATCGTTCTTGGAGTAGTTTTACTGTTGACGAGGTGAATAAATTCGATAAAAGAGAACAGCAACGTTATCAAGATTATCGGTTATTTGCAGATAGTAATAAAGATGGAAAACTGAGTATGGAGGAAATTAACAAAACAGATGCTTTAGTGATTTTAAATCAAGCAAATATACCTTTAATTGATGATCGTGCTGACGGTTCTCAGGGTAGCAGCTTGATGCATCATAAATTTGTAGTTGTGGATAATCGCTTTGTGATCGTCACCTCCGCAAATTTTACCATGAGTGATATACACGGTGATTTTACTAATGCTAATAGCTTGGGTAATGCTAATAATTTATTAGAAATTGACAGTCCTGAATTAGCAGATTTATTTACAAAAGAATTTAATTTGATGTGGGGTGATGGAGTCGCAGGTAAATTAGACAGTAAGTTTGGTTTACAAAAACCTTTACAAAATTATCATCAAATCATCTTAGGTGATAATAAAATTACAGTCAAATTTTCACCGAATTCTCCTAGTGAATCTTGGGATTATAGCAGTAATGGTTTAATTGGTAATACTTTAAGTTCAGCTAGTCAGTCTATAGATATAGCATTATTTGTCTTTTCGGAACAGCGTTTGGCAAATATACTTGAAATCCGGCATAAGAACAACGTGAAAATTCGCGCTTTAATTGATTCAGGGTTTGCCTATCGTCCCTACAGTGAAGCGTTAGATCTGATGGGCGTAGCTTTGAGTGAAAAATGTAAAGATAAACCTGATAATAACCCTTGGGAAAATCCCATTACTACCGTAGGTGTACCTGTTTTAGCGAAAGGTGATTTATTGCATCATAAATTTGCCGTTATTGATCATAAGACAGTCATTACAGGTTCTCATAACTGGACAAAAGCAGCCAATAATGATAATGACGAGACACTTTTAGTAATTGAGAATCCCATTGTTGCGGCTCATTATCAACGAGAATTTGACAGACTTTATGCAAATTCTAGATTAGGTATTCCACCAAAAATTCAACAAAAAATGAAAACCCTATCAAAACAGTGTCATTTCAGATAATCCTAAGAACTGGATGATAACAAGACTTAATTTCAGAAATAAATTACCACTGTGGACTAACTGATATCTATGCTTGCAGAAAGAGGAGAATCAATATTTGAGTTTTTACGATGAAGTCAAGACTAATTTGAGATAAGATAATATCGGAGCGGACTGATGAGTGATATCAACGTCGAGCAATCTGAAAAGAAGAATAATAACGAAGAGCAAACGCCAGCAGAAAGCAAAAATAACAACGCTGGAGTGTTAACTGAAGAAATTAAAGCAGAATTACCTCAACCTGCTCAACAAATCTTTGCGGCTGCTTTCAAAGCTGCCCAAAGTGATGGTATAAGTGAAGAGGGCGCTCGTCAAGTTGCTTGGAACAGCGTGAAAAATCAGTTTGAAAAAGGTTCAGACGGTAAGTGGCACGCTAAAGGTGAAGTTACTGCCCAACATTATAAGGCTGTTACTTCCGGCGGGAATTAATTTTTTGTTAACTATCTATTAGATGCAAGGTGGTTTGTGATTTGTGCAAACCGCCTATTGAATTTCATATTATTAAGAAAAATCCTGGAATTAATTATTAAACTGATAGAAGTTGCCCTACTGGGATTTATTGCCCATTATAAAAATGAGCGAACATAATAAAACAAGAATTTGTATACTGGGTGGAGGCTTTGGTGGTCTCTACACAGCTTTAAGGCTGAGTCAGTTACCTTGGGATTCGTTACCAAAGCCGGAAATAGTTTTAGTGGATCAAAGCGATCGCTTTGTTTTTTCTCCTCTACTTTACGAACTGCTCACAGGAGAACTGCAAACTTGGGAAATTGCACCTCCGTTTGCAGAACTATTAAAGGACACAGGTGTGCGTTTTTATCAAGCTGCTGTATCGGGAATTGACATAGAACAGCAACGAGTATATTTACAGGATGGACCGGAAATTGGTTATGATCGCTTGGTGTTGGCGCTGGGTGGTGAAACGCCTTTGGATATCGTACCAGGTGCAACTTCCTATGCTTACCCTTTCCGTACAATCACTAATGCCTATCGCCTAGAAGAACGCTTGCGAGTGTTAGAAGACTCTGACACTGATAAAATTCGGGTGGCAATTGTTGGTGCTGGTTACAGTGGTGTCGAGTTGTCGTGTAAACTAGCAGATAGACTTGGCTCAAGAGGACGTTTCCGGTTAATAGAACTTACTGATCAAATTTTGCGAACCTCGCCAGACTTTAACCGGGAAGCAGCCAGAAAAGCCCTAGAAGAACGCGGTATATTTATTGACCTAGAAACCAAAGTAGAAGCGATCGCTCAAGATACGATTTCTCTGGAATATAAAGGTCAGATAGACACTATACCTGTAGATTTGGTTATTTGGACAGTGGGAACGCGAGTTTCACCTGTAGTCCGAAATCTTGGTTTAAAGCAAAATCAACGTGGACAAATTACGACTACACCAACTCTCCAAGTCCCTGATCACCCAGAAATTTTCGCCTTGGGAGATTTAGCAGAATCTCACGATGCGGAAGGACAACTAATCCCCGCTACAGCCCAAGCAGCTTTTCAACAAGCCGATTATACAGCTTGGAATATTTGGGCAGGTCTGACTAATCGTCCTCAAATTCCATTCCGTTACCAATACTTAGGTGAGATGATGGCATTGGGGACAGACAACGCGACTTTGAGTGGATTAGGCATCAAATTAGAGGGTTCTTTGGCTTATCTAGCCCGTCGTCTAGCCTATCTGTATCGAATGCCAACTTTAGATCATAAACTCAAAGTTGGTTTTAACTGGTTCGCTCGTCCTATTATAGAGACATTATCACAATAATAGATGGTGTATTGAGCGTAGACGTCCTAGCCTCTGTTTTCAAACTGCCTAATACCTTTTCAAGGTGAATGGTAGTCGCTGCAACGGATGAAATTCTCACAAGCGTGCTACCTCGGCTATACGAACTAAGTATAGGTTTGCGTTAAATCGTAACGTTTTAAACGCACACAGAAGTTTGTAGACGCGCTAGCAGCTTTTTGAAGGGTGCGGAGGTTTCCTCCGATCAAAGCTTCGGTGGGGGCGCAGAGGAAAGCGCAAACACAGAGGTTTGCCCAATTTATTCGCTACGAACTTATGCAAAGCTGTACTAAGTTTGTGTATGCGGGCTAAAATTATAATTTGTGGTCTTGCATTTGTAACTCCAGGCTGGAATCTGTGAGATAATCAGCTTGAAAGCACGCCTATCGTCATTGTCGTAAGACATTGCGTTTCGCACCGAATATATTATTTCTATAAAATCTAAAATCCAAAATAGTCATAGGTTGATGGAACGACCGAAAGTTATTTTTTTAGATGCAGTTGGCACTCTCTTCGGCGTCAAAGGCAGTGTGGGTGAAGTTTATAGTCAAATCGCACAGGAGTTTGGTGTCGAAGTTTCTACTGAAATTTTGAACCAAACATTTGCCCAAAGCTTGAAAGCTGCACCACCACCTGTATTTGCAACTGCACAAGCACAAGATATTCCGCAGTGGGAGTTTGAGTGGTGGCTTCGCATTGCTTCTGATACTTTTGAAAAAGCAGGTGTTCTAGAGAAATTTTCTGATTTTTCGGCTTTTTTTAGCGAAGTTTATATTCACTTTGGCACAAGTGAACCGTGGTTTGTCTATCCTGATGTATTACCATCTTTGACAAATTGGCAAAAGATGGGTATTGAATTGGGAATAATATCGAACTTTGATTCTCGCATCTTTTCTGTATTACAGGCTTTGGAATTGAGAGACTATTTCGGTTCCATTACTATTTCTACTCAAGCAGGTGCAGCTAAACCAGATCCTAAAATTTTTACTATTGCTTTGGATAAACATAACTGTCCACCAACAGCCGCATGGCACATTGGAGACAGTGTTGCAGAAGATTATCAAGCAGCAAAAGCAGCTGGATTGAGAGGTATTTGGATAAATCGTAGTGGTTAGTTGTTAGTTGTTAGTTGTTAGTTGTTAGTTGTTAGGAGAACCGCAAGAATAAGTTACCTTTTTTAATTGTTGAAAGCCCTGTAAATCCAGGTTTATTTTTTTCCAAACAGGTAAGTCATTTCTGCGCGAGTTCTTAGTTGTTAGTTAGTTGAGTTAGTTAGTGGTTGCTGGTTAAAGACGAATATCAGCAGATTTAAACGGCTCTTTAAACATAAGTAAAGTAGTTGGGAACTCTATCAAAGATAGAAACTCAATATTGAGGCTCGTAGTTAGTCCATTAAGGTTTACACCTTATAAAGCTAAAAATATTTGACTATATTTTTAGTAACTATACTTCACCCAACATTGGAGACAAAGCGTAGTGTTCTGGTGTGCGCAGTTCATGATGGCTACTTAGGGCTTGCTGAATAAAAGTTTAATGTAGTCCAGATAAGGGGTTCAAGCCTTTTTCCACAAAACAAGTACAAGCTTATAACATCTAGAGTCTCAAAACCCTTGCACTACGGAGTGCGATCGCTGGGTAAATTTGAAAACTGAGCGACGAAACAACCCTAAAAGTAAGCTGTGTGGCTTCTAGATTTGCTTGATAGACTTATTCAGCAAGCCCTACTTAGTTCACTAGCCCAAATCGCGCCTCTAGTGTTAAATCTAATATCGTTGAGTAGTGAGATATCAGCGTGAAAGCACAGGTATTTAGAGGCGTCAATCAACTTTCTTACGAAGAAATCCCAGTACCCGAACTACAACCAGATGAAGTGCTGGTACAAGTGCGGGTAGTAGGTTTGTGTCAGTCGGATATCAAAAAAATTCGTTATCCCCTGTATGAACCACCACGGATTTTTGGACATGAAACTGCGGGGACGATCGCAGCATTAGGTACAGAAGTAAAAAATTGGCAAATTGGACAACGGGTAGCGGTAATGCACCACATCCCTTGTATGCGTTGCGACTATTGCCTAAATGACAATTTCTCCATGTGCGAAACTTATAAAAACATCTGTACGACAGCCGGATTTGCACCTAGTGGTGGTGGTTTTGCTGAGTATGTCAAGGTTCCCGGTCATATTGTCCGCAATGGTGGGTTGATTCCCATCCCCGATTATATCAGTTTTGAAGAAGCAAGCTTTGTGGAACCAACTAATTGCTGTCTCAAAGCAGTCAAAAAAGCCCAAATTGCACCTGGACAAACGGTTTTGATCACTGGTGCGGGACCGATTGGGTTAATGTTTGTGATGTTAGTGAAATATTTCGGAGGAAAGGCGATCGCCACTGACTTGATCCCCTCCCGCATTAAAAAAGCTTTAGCTGTAGGTGCAGAAGCAGCTTTTGATGCTCGTGATGCTGATTTACCAGCTAAAATTCAAGCACTCACTAACGGTATGGGTGTGGATGTGACTCTACTTGCTGTTCCTAGTGATAAGGCTTTCTTCCAAGCGCTTGACTGTACCCGCAAAGGCGGTAAAATTCTCTTTTTCGCCGAGTTTCCTGATCAAGTAGAAATTCCCATTAACCCGAATCTTCTCTATCGTCGAGAAATCGATTTGATGGGTAGCTACAGTTCATCCTACCGCCTGCAAAGTCTTTCGGCTGATATTGTGTTTAATAAACGCATCGATGTACAGGCATTAATTAGCGATCGCTATCCATTACAAAATTTATCTCAAGCCGTAGATCAAGCGATCGCACCAACACCAGAAACGTATAAAATTTTGATTTATCCCTGATATTGGGGATTGGGGAGCAGGGAGCAGGGAGTGTGGAGAGTAAAAATGCTTCTTTTCTTACGCAAAAACTCTCTGTAACCCTCTTTTCTTCGTGTCTACGTTTTTCCGTTGTCTGTGCGTAAGTCCTAATGACGAAAAATTCTTAACTGAACCGTATTGTCTTCTCTCCCATGTCCCCCATGTCTCCCTTGTCCCCCCAATCCCTGAACGCGAGTGCGTCTCCCTAAGGAGAATCCTTTTTCCTCGATCCCCATGATCTTCATAGTCATCCTTCTTGCTTTCTATCTCGCTTTTAACCTTGGTGCTAATGATGTTGCTAATGCGATGGGAACTTCTGTTGGTTCCAAGGCTGTAACTCTCAAGCAAGCATTGATTATTGCTGGTGTATTAGAATTTACAGGTGCAGTACTGTTTGGACAGGAAGTCTCGGAAACGATCGCAACCAAAATTGCTAATCCTGAATTATTTGCAAGTACGCCGCAAACGTTAATGATTGGGATGATCACAGTGTTAATAAGTTGCGGTTTGTGGTTACAATTTGCTACTGCACGCGGTTTGCCTGTATCTTCTTCTCATGCAGTTGTCGGTGCGATCGCTGGCTTTAGTTGGGTAGCTTTGGGAGTAGATGCGATTGATTGGTTATCAATTGGCAAAATTACTATCGGTTGGGTTGTAACACCAGTAATCAGTGGTGCGATCGCAACTTTGTTTTACAGTCAGATCAAGCGCTGGATTTTAGAACAACCGCATCAATTATTACAACTAAATGAGTGGATTCCCTGGTTAAGTGTGATATTACTGGGAATCTTTGGTGTAATTGTTTTAACATCAGTTACTCAACCACTTGCAAAATTTTTAACTGAGGAAGTCGGTATGCAAGTACCGATCCATGATTTTCCCTTGTTTGTGGGAGGTATTGCAGCGATCGCACTTAGTTTGTATAGCTGGCGACAGTTGGAGATGGGGAGTGTGGGGAGACAATCAACAACCAACAACCAACCATCAACCACCAACAAAATAGTTGAAGATCTATTCGCCAAGTTCCAGTTATTGAGTGCTTGTTTTGTGGCTTTTGCTCATGGTTCTAATGATGTCGGTAATGCGATCGCTCCTTTGGCGGCGATCGTCTATATTAATAGCACTGGTACTGTACCCACGGGCGGGATCACTATTCCCATCTGGATTTTAGTGCTTGGTGGTGTTGGTATTGTTACTGGTTTGGCTATCTGGGGCAAGAAAGTCATTGCTACTATTGGCGAAAGTATTATTTCTTTACAACCCAGTAGTGGGTTTTGCGCTGAACTTGCAACAGCTACTACAATTCTTCTGGCTTCTCGCTTGGGACTACCTGTTTCTACTTCTCACGCGCTTGTGGGTGGTGTAGTCGGTGTGGGATTGGTGCAAAATCCCAATTCAGTTAAATTTAAGACTCTGCAAGGAATCGCCACTGCTTGGCTAGTTACAGTTCCCGTCAGCGCGGGACTCAGTGCTGCTATCTTTAGCATTACGCAGCTTCTAGATTTTTGACTGAGGGAGTCTTACCCAACAGATAAAACTGAGAACTGATTCCTGATAACTGTTAAAATGCTTTTCGGGCGATCGCAAGATTTTTAACTTCTACTAAATACATAAGAATTTAAGAATTAATCTTTGGATTTGTGAGCAAACTGTCACCGTATTTACATTTTTACATGGTAAATGTATTTCTAGGAAACTTTAAACTCCCAAAACAAATTATTAATTTTTATTTCGATTACACTACTCACTGTGATGTTTTTAAACAATAAATGATAATAGGGAACAATTAATTTAATCTAAAAATTTATCAAAAATTATACAAAGCCTGAAGCCATATCACAATTCTGCAATGTAAGACAGGATACCGTAGGTTAGAGGTAACAAACTAATGGGGCGATTTGAGAAGCGGTCAGAAAACTCACGAACAGGTGATCCATTCACAGAAGCAGATACCGCTCTAAGAGCTGTCACTGAAGAATTGCAAATTATCCAGAGGACTTTGCTCAAGTCTTTACAAGAAGATATCAAGCGTTTACAGACAGAAAAACTTCGCTTAGTTGATGATGTCAAACGTCTACAAGAAGAAAAAGAAGAACTGCTTCAAGGTCGCCAGTTAAGCGAATTACAAGTGTTGTTGCGTCAGTTAGCCAATATTTTGGCAAGTCATATATCCTCGCAACTACAATCTTCTCTGGAAACCTTAGCCAAACAAGCTGTAGAATCAAGCACTGAAGAGAGTGAGGAAAGTAACGCCGTTGCCAATCAACTGCTTGGCTCTTTAGATGATACCCTCACTATTACTTTTCACACTCTTCAGCAGGAAGTAAAGAACTATCAAACTAATATTTCCCAACAGTTGTCTCAGATGTCACTACAACAACAGCAAGGGGAAGACATTTTAGCAGAGCTAGTAAATCGCTTACGTGGAGAACTCGTACGTGCGGAACTGGAAAAAACTACACAGCGATCCCCACAACAATCTCCTCCAACAGTCATCCAAACAATACCGCATCCTGCGGACAATCCGACAGAACAACTATATGCAAGTTTTGGAGAAACACCATTACATTATCCGGACGATCCGACAGAACAACAGTCCTCAAGTTTTGAGGAAACACTATTACATTCTACGGACGATCCTACAGAACAACAGCATCCTGCTGACGAGCCAATAGAACCACAGCATCCTGCTGATGAACCAACAGAACAACAATATGCAAGTTTTTGGGAAACCCCACCACATCCTGTTGACGAACCAATAGAACCACAGCATCCTGCTGATGAACCAACAGAACAACAATATGCAAGTTTTTGGGAAACCCCACCACATCCTGTTGACGAACCAATAGAACCACAGCATCCTGCTGATGAACCAACAGAACAACAATATGCAAGTTTTTGGGAAACCCCACCACATCCTGTTGACGAGCCAACAGAACAAGAGGAATCTATTAACTGGGACGTGGAGACGGAACTAGAAACAAACAGGATTCGAGAGTATGGAGAGGCGCAAATTGATCTACCAGAAGAATCTGAGGCTTTTGCATTTACTCAAGATGATGTGGTGACAGCCAATTCTTTCTTAGAGGGTGACACAAGGTTTCGTTCTAATGGTGTACCACCAAGAGAAGAAGTAACCACATCCGCGCGATCCCGGAGGAGAAATTCAGCGATCGCACCAATGGGTTTACTGTTGATTTTCTTGTCAACAGGAGTGATATCGCTTTATAACGTCGCCATTAAAGTGATTTTCAACCCAAATTCGCTAATTTTTGGAGCATTTGAGGTACAAGGTTTACTGACGCCTACTCTTGGTAACTCTCTGTTGATTTTAATGCTCAGGATGCTGGTAGTTGTACCTTTGATGTTGGTTTTAGCACCTATACTATATCCCCAGGTATGGCAAGATTTGCAGAATCTCGTGGAATCATTGCGAACAAAATCTCGCACCGCGAATGCAAAAAGCAAGCAAGTATTGCTGCTATCGATGGTGAGTGGATGCTTTTTATTTTTGTCTCAGGTATTGATTTATATTGCTATTAGCCAAATTGCGACGGGAGTAGCGATCGCATTATTGTTTGTTTATCCAGCCATTAGCGCACTTTTGGCATGGTCTTTGCTTAGAGAACAACCTACTTCTTTTCGTTTCGGTGCGATCGCCTCTATTTTTGTAGGTCAGATGATGATCCTAGCAGGAGATACAGGTGTTGGTACAGGTAACGCTTTCGTAGGCAGTATCGCAGCTCTGGTTTCAGGAATAGCTTTTGCTTTCTACATAATTTTGACACGCATCTGTGCAAGCAAACTCCATCCTGTCCCTTTTACTTTAATGAATTTTGCTACCATGCTGGTGCTGTCTTTGGTGGGTCTGCTCATACCTTTACCCATGACTTGGAGTCTCCAAGTCAATCCCAATCAATTGCTGGAATTGATTTTAAGTGCCTTTATTTTGGGCGTACTGACTTTATTTGGTTATGTTTTCAATAATGTCGGTGTTCGCAAACTCGGAGCTACTCGATCGGCAATTATAGGTGCTACTGTTCCTGTATTAACTGTGATTTTAACAGGGTTGATTATTCAAGAAACCCTACAACCTGCACAAGTATTAGGAGTTTTATTAGTAACTTTTGGTGCGGCTGCTATTAGCTATGAAAAAATGCGAAATCACACCAAGACTACTAGTACTACTTCCCGCAATTAAAAATTAAATAAATTTGATTTTTAATTTTTGATTTTTAATTTTTAATTTCCCTAGTAATACCTCTTGATTCGAAAAAGCAAAAGGCTACAGGGTATATTAAATCAGGGAATACAGCTTTTTTATACATAGTCATAAAAACTTTTTCTTGCGAGTGTTTTCTACTTAAATCTTTACGAACCAAAATTTCAATAAAAAACACATTTCTGTTAAGATTTTTGAAATCCAAAGCTTCAAATTTAAATCTAGCGACAGTTTTATGATTTTTTTTAAAAGTTTTTCCATAAAATTTTTGACAGAAATAGCAAATTTGTAAATGTTTTTACATATTCAGTGGCAAAAAATTGCTAAAATCAGCAAAATTCTTCTTAGAAAAGATAAAATTTTTCATTTTTGAATTAATCACTTTAATTTTGAAGTCTATGACTTTCCCTCAAGCAGATCCGCTTTATCATCAGGACAGCATCATCCCTTGGCAATTTCAAAGCCGCTCACCATACGCTGCGTTTTTAGTGAAACTGCTAAACGTACCGCCTTCATCTTCGTAGGCTCGGTTTTTGCTGCTTTTTCCCTTTTGGAATTAGTAGATTACCTCTACCAACAAAGTTGATTCTGCCAATTTGCCAGAAAATACTGACTAAATGACAATTATGACTACCGAGAAGCTCCTTACTTAACGCATAATAGATCATCTTAAGTAAAGACATTGGCTTCAGTCAGGTTGTATACTACATACTTTCCATTGACTGATTACTGTAAACTTCCTATACAATTGCCTGTTATATGAGTAATGACGTAGATCTGATCAAGCGTCTTGGCCCCAGTGCTATGGATCAGATCATGCTTTATCTGGCTTTTAGTGCCATGCGGACAAGTGGGCATAGACATGGAGCATTTTTAGATGCAGCCGCAACCGCAGCCAAGTGTGCAATCTACATGACCTATCTGGAGCAGGGGCAAAACCTGCGGATGACAGGCCATTTACACCACTTGGAACCTAAACGAGTCAAAGCCATTGTCGAGGAAGTAAGACAAGCCTTGACTGAGGGTAAACTGCTGAAGATGCTAGGTTCTCAAGAACCACGCTATCTGATTCAGTTCCCCTATGTCTGGATGGAAAAATATCCTTGGCGGCCGGGACGTTCGCGTATTCCGGCTACAAGTCTGACTAGCGACGAAAAAAGACAAATTGAGCAAAAATTACCCTCTAATTTGCCAGATGCTCATTTGATCACTTCGTTTGAATTTCTAGAGTTAATTGAATTTCTGCACAAGCGATCGCAGGAAGATTTACCCAAAGAACATCAGATGCCTTTGAGTGAAGCTCTAGCGGAGCATATAAAGCGCCGTTTGCTTTACTCTGGTACAGTAACACGTATAGATTCTCCTTGGGGAATGCCCTTCTACGCTCTCACCCGTCCTTTTTATGCGCCAGCAGACGACCAAGAGCGTACTTACATCATGGTGGAAGATACCGCCCGATTCTTCCGAATGATGCGAGATTGGGCTGAAAAAAGATCAAATACCATGCGAGTCTTGGAAGAATTGGATATTCCACCCCAAAAGATGCAGCAAGCTAAAGACGAATTGGATGAAATTATCCGTGCTTGGGCAGATAAGTATCATCAGGATGATGGAGTTCCTGTGGTATTACAGATGGTGTTTGGTAAAAAAGAAGACTAATTTATCCAAGATCGATATGGTCTTCAGATTTTCCTGGGCAAAATTAGCAGCTAGCACCATCGACGATATTCCCACGCTATACAATAATTACTGAATAGTACATTGTTGTTAGTGTGGGATAAATTCAAGCCGAAGAAAAATACACTGTTTTGTAAATTGACACTCCTATGCACAATTCATTGCACTGGAGATCACCATTTCCATATTGGCGAACGAGTTAAGGCACATGTATT
Source organism: Nostochopsis sp. (assembly GCA_051172755.1). Taxonomy (GTDB): domain Bacteria; phylum Cyanobacteriota; class Cyanobacteriia; order Cyanobacteriales; family Nostocaceae; genus Pelatocladus. The sequence continues at coordinate 75,514 of JBMNDX010000007.1, forward strand.
TTTATGCATGTTAGCTTATTACGTTGAATGGCATATGCGTTCAGTATTAGCCCCCATTCTTTGTAACCCACATTCCGCACTTCAATTTGTAATACACCAAGATTACCAATATCGGGCTAATAATGGTCAGATAGCGATCGCATAACCACCAGGAAAAATCAGGATTAATACTTAATAAAACTATCCTGAGTTGGTAACATTTTTTGAAGCATTAATATGTGACATTTTGAAGTGCGGAATGCCGGTTGTAATCGCTACCCACAGCCAACAGAATTTTCCTTTCTCATACCAAGGAGTTTCATCAATATGGATTACAGATGCTTGTTGTAATTCTTCTATCAAAGTCTCAACTACAGGAACACAAGCAGACTTATTCAGCAAGCCCTAATTCCCGTCTTGCCCAGCTAAAAACAAAAGCCTCCTAATGATATATTAGGAGGCTTTCGTAGTAAGATAAATCCTGGCATCGAGCTATTTTGACGGTCGGCAACCCGACAACTATCGTCGCCGCAGCAGCGTTTCACAACTGAGTTCGAGAAGGGTTCAGAGTGGTTCCACCGCGCCATAGACACCAGGAAAAGGTGTTAGGTGTGTGTATTGGTGGTTGGCTGTGAAAAAGTAGTTCCCAGCCCAACCAACAACGAGCAACAAAACCCTGAAGACTGCATAGATAATTGAAGCGAATCAATGTGTATAAGAGGTCAAGCCCTCGGTCTATTAGTACTCCTAAGCTTCATACATTACTGCACTTCCACTGAGAGCCTATGAACAGGTGTTCTACCTGTGACCTTACTGGATTAAATCCATGAGAGTACTCATCTTGAGGTGGGCTTCCCACTTAGATGCTTTCAGCGGTTATCCGCTCCGCACTTGGCTACCCAGCGTTTACCGTTGGCACGATAACTGGTACACCAGCGGTGCGTCCTTCCCGGTCCTCTCGTACTAAGGAAGGCTCCTCTCAATACTCTAACGCCTGCACCGGATATGGACCGAACTGTCTCACGACGTTCTGAACCCAGCTCACGTACCGCTTTAATGGGCGAACAGCCCAACCCTTGGGACGTACTTCCGCCCCAGGTTGCGATGAGCCGACATCGAGGTGCCAAACCTCCCCGTCGATGTGGACTCTTGGGGGAGATCAGCCTGTTATCCCTAGAGTAACTTTTATCCGTTGAGCGACGGCCATTCCACGCTGCGCCGTCGGATCACTAAGGCCTACTTTCGTACCTGCTCCACTTGTAGGTGTTACAGTCAAGCTCCCTTTATGCCTTTACACTCGTCGCACGGTTTCCAAGCGTGCTGAGGGAACCTTTGCGCGCCTCCGTTATCTTTTAGGAGGCGACCGCCCCAGTCAAACTGCCCGCCTGAAACTGTCTCCCGACCGGCTCACGGTCGCGGGTTAGAATCCTAGCTGAACTAGAGTGGTATCTCAGTGTTGGCTCCATATCCCCCACAAGGAATATCTCAGTGCCTCCCACCTATCCTGCGCAAGTTCAGCCCGGACACCATTCCAGGTTACAGTAAAGCTTCATAGGGTCTTTCTGTCCAGGTGCAGGTAGTCCGTATCTTCACAGACAATCCTATTTCGCCGAGTCTCTCTCCGAGACACCATCCAGATCGTTACGCCTTTCGTGCGGGTCGGAACTTACCCGACAAGGAATTTCGCTACCTTAGGACCGTTATAGTTACGGCCGCCGTTCACCGGGGCTTCGGTCGTCAGCTTTACACACGTATGTGCTGACCAACTTCCTTAACCTTCCGGCACTGGGCAGGCGTCAGCCCCCATACTGCCTCTTTCGAGTTTGCGGAGACCTGTGTTTTTGGTAAACAGTCGCCTGGATCTCTTCACTGCGACCCAAGAAATCTTGGGTACCCCTTCTTCCGAAGTTACGGGGCCATTTTGCCGAGTTCCTTAGAGAGAGTTATCTCGCGCCCCTTAGTATTCTCTACCTCCCCACCTGTGTCGGTTTCGGGTACGGGTAAAATATGTTCAACGCATTTACAGCTTTTCTTGGCACTCGTTTGGGCTACGCGGAGTTCGTAAACTCCTCCCAATCCAATCAGGGTGTAGCTTATGCTTATGCGTCCCTACAAATGCTCCCATACTTTAGTCAGGGATTATTCACCCTGTGTCCATCGACTACGCCGTTCGACCTCGCCTTAGGTCCCGACTAACCCAGAGTGGACGAACCTGGCTCTGGAACCCTTGGGGTTTCGGGGTGTATGATTCTCACATACATTTGCGCTACTCAAGCCGACATTCTCACTTCTGTACTGTCCACACCTGCTCGCCGCTAGTGCTTCTTCCTATACAGAACGCTCCCCTACCAATCAGTCTTCAGTTACCAGTTAACAGTTAACACCCATTTGAAGTTTGATAACTGATAACTGATAATTGATAACTGATTCCACAGCTTCGGTACATCGCTTAGTCCCATTCATTTTCGGCGCAGGAGCGCTTGACCAGTGAGCTATTACGCACTCTTTCAAGGTTGGCTGCTTCTAGGCAAACCTCCTGGTTGTCTGTGCACTCCCACCTCCTTTGCCACTTAGCGATGATTTCGGGACCTTAGCTGGTGGTCTGGGCTGTTTCCCTCTTGACGATGAAGCTTATCCCCCACCGTCTCACTGGCTGTGTCTTCACTGAGTATTCAGAGTTTATCTCGATTTGGTACCGCTCTCGCAGCCCGCACCGAAATAGTGCTTTACCCCTCAGCTATATTCACAACCGCTGCGCCTAAACACATTTCGGGGAGAACCAGCTAGCTCCTGGTTCGATTGGCATTTCACCCCTAACCACAGCTCATCCGCCGATTTTTCAACATCGGTCGGTGCGGACCTCCACTTGGTGTTACCCAAGCTTCATCCTGGCCATGGTTAGATCACCAGGGTTCGGGTCTATAAACACTGATTAACGCCCTTTTCAGACTCGCTTTCGCTTTGGCTTCATGTTCTACACTTAACCTACCAGTGCCTATAACTCGCCGGCTCATTCTTCAACAGGCACGCGGTCATCCGTTCAATCGGACTTCCACTGCTTGTGGGCTTGCGGTTTCATGTTCTTTTTCACTCCCCTTATTGGGGTTCTTTTCACCTTTCCCTCGCGGTACTGTTTCGCTATCGGTCACACAGTAGTATTTAGCCTTACCGGGTGGTCCCGGCTGATTCACATCGGATTTCACCTGTCCGATGCTACTCGGGATTCAGCTACTATCTTCAAGCTTTCGACTACAAGACTTTCACTTTCTCTGGTGCAGTTCTTATCTGCTTCGTCTAGCTCTACGATTCGACCACGCTGTCCCACTACCCCAACATGCAAGCATCTTGGTTTAGGCTCTTCCCCGTTCGCTCACCGCTACTTGGAGAATCTCGTTTGATTTCTTTTCCTCCAGCTACTAAGATGTTTCAGTTCGCTGGGTTCGCTCTTGACTGTCTATATATTCAACAGCCAGTACAAAGGGTTTCCCCATTCGGAAATCTCCGGCTCACCGCTTGCTTCCAACTCCCCGGAGCTTATCGTTGGTAACCACGTCCTTCTTCGCCTCTGTGTGCCTAGGTATCCTCCGCAAGCCCTTCTTCGCTTGACCACTTCCTTAACATTTTTGTCTGTTACTCAGCCTACACTCAACAGTTAACAATCTCTGCTCAATATACGCTGAACTACCTACAATTCGCTTCTCTATGCAGTTTTCAAGGTTCTGGCTGAATTTCATCCAGCAGTCTTAGCTATTAATATCGTGCTAAGTTGCTGAATCAAAACTTAATTTGGCTGCTTTTTTTGCCTTTTTTATGATTGCCGAACCATCTATAGTTTGAAAGCCTATAATAACACCCTACGACCGACCTGGGATGACCAACTCATTACCTATATACAACTTTTACTTGTTCTCGGTAACTTGAGTGGGCAGGTCTCCCTGAAAAGGAGGTGATCCAGCCACACCTTCCGGTACGGCTACCTTGTTACGACTTCACCCCAGTCACCAGTCCTACCTTCGGCGTCCCCCTCTTTTGAAAAGTTAGGGTAACGACTTCGGGCGTGACCAGCTTCCATGGTGTGACGGGCGGTGTGTACAAGGCCCGGGAACGAATTCACCGCAGTATGCTGACCTGCAATTACTAGCGATTCCGACTTCACGCAGGCGAGTTGCAGCCTGCGATCTGAACTGAGCTACGGTTTCTGAGATTTGCTTGCCATCGCTGGCTCGCTGCCCTTTGTCCGTCGCATTGTAGTACGTGTGTAGCCCAGGACGTAAGGGGCATGCTGACTTGACGTCATCCCCACCTTCCTCCGGTTTGTCACCGGCAGTCTCCTTAGAGTGCCCACCCGAAGTGCTGGCAACTAAGTACGAGGGTTGCGCTCGTTGCGGGACTTAACCCAACATCTCACGACACGAGCTGACGACAGCCATGCACCACCTGTGTTCTGGCTCCCGAAGGCACTCTCAACTTTCATCGAGATTCCAGACATGTCAAGCCCTGGTAAGGTTCTTCGCGTTGCATCGAATTAAACCACATACTCCACCGCTTGTGCGGGCCCCCGTCAATTCCTTTGAGTTTCACACTTGCGTGCGTACTCCCCAGGCGGGATACTTAACGCGTTAGCTACGGCACTGAGAGGGTCGATACTCTCAACGCCTAGTATCCATCGTTTACGGCTAGGACTACTGGGGTATCTAATCCCATTCGCTCCCCTAGCTTTCGTCCCTCAGTGTCAGTTGCGGCCTAGCAGAGCGCTTTCGCCACCGGTGTTCTTCCTGATCTCTACGCATTTCACCGCTACACCAGGAATTCCCTCTGCCCCGAACGCACTCTAGCTGTGTAGTTTCTACCGCCTTTATTTGGTTGAGCCAAACTCTTTAACAATAGACACACACTGCTACCTACGGACGCTTTACGCCCAATCATTCCGGATAACGCTTGCATCCTCCGTATTACCGCGGCTGCTGGCACGGAGTTAGCCGATGCTGATTCCTCAGGTACCTTCAGAATTATTCCCTGAGAAAAGAGGTTTACAACCCAAGAGCCTTCCTCCCTCACGCGGTATTGCTCCGTCAGGCTTTCGCCCATTGCGGAAAATTCCCCACTGCTGCCTCCCGTAGGAGTCTGGACCGTGTCTCAGTTCCAGTGTGGCTGATCATCCTCTCAGACCAGCTACTGATCGTCGCCTTGGTAGTCCCTTACACCACCAACTAGCTAATCAGACGCGAACTCTTCTCCAGGCAGTTAACCTTTCACCTCTCGGCACATCCGGTATTAGCCACCGTTTCCAGTGGTTGTCCCGAACCTAGAGCTAGATTCTCACGCGTTACTCACCCGTCCGCCACTAACTTCCGAAGAAGTCCGTTCGACTTGCATGTGTTAAGCATACCGCCAGCGTTCATCCTGAGCCAGGATCAAACTCTCCGTTTTGTTTTTGAAAAAACAAACTTCGTTTGTTTAGCTCATAATATAGCTTCTTATTTTTTGACCTCAGCCTTGGTCTATTTCTTGATTGACGTAGGCTATTATGGTATATAATGCTTTCAAACTATACACTTTTCAAGGTTCGGATGCCATCGGAGCTTTGCTTCGCAGCGATTTGCTTTTTTGGCACTTTCCTATAGTAGCTACCCTTCTCTTCTTTGTCAACTACCTTGGAATTTTTTTTGGGATAATCACCATAAAGCTTAATATATATTAAGCACTTGCTCCTTAAAATGCGGCAGATTTAGAGAATATTCCCGTGGATAAGTAATTTTTGTGGTCGTCCACCTCAGTAGTGCATTGATTCTGACTTTTTCACTTTCCCTTAAATTTTCTAATTCTTTATGGCGTGCGATCGCGTAGCGTGCCGGATGGCATATCGCGGACACTAAAAGTGATTGATATTGCTCATAACTAATCCCTAATATCTGTTTTGTCCGTAGGGGATATTTTTGGATATAATCAAGCACAATACACATTTTTTACCTGAGGTGGTAGATTTACATTTTATTCTTCTACCATTTTTTTGTACTCTATATTATATTTCGGACGAGTCTTGTGGAGGTGTTACCCTTCAAGAATTTAAAGCTTATGTTGAGAAGCAAAACAATCCTAACAATTAAGAGAATTGCTGACTTCGGGGCTATCGTAGCTTGCTTCTGCGTAGCAGTACCTCCTATCCCCCGTCAGCGCCAATCGGAGTACCGATGTGGCGGGAGTACCCCGGAGGTTTAGATGGTGCGACTAGAACTTTGGCAATGGGTCATCTTAGCAACTCCCATCGCAACCATCATCACTTTCTTATTGGTATCGGCGGGTTTGCAAATTCATGAGTGGGGGCTGAATTGGATTTGGGCTGTGTTTATCCTGGTGTTTGTGGGCTGGCGTTGGCTGTTGGTACACTGGACTCGCCCTGCGATCGCTCAAGTAGAATCTGTGATGGCAGAAGTAACCAAAGAACTAGAGTCTGCCACAGGTGATATAATCCCCTCAGAGCAAACTGATGCAAGCAAGCGAGCCGAAGCAGCACTCCAAGAAATACTGCAAGCATCAGGGAGCGATCGCCCGATTTGGGAAGACTGGCAAATATTTTGGCAGCGTTGTCAAGCTGTTGTTGTTGCTATTGCCAATATTTATTATCCAGAAGTTAAATATCCTTTGCTAAATATCTACGTTCCTCAAGCTTACGCCCTGATTCGAGGTACAGTAGATGCGATGGATCAGTGGATGCAAAAGTTATCTCCGGCTCTGAATCAAGTTACGGTTGGGCAAGCATTCCAAGCTTATGAAATGTACCAGAAATTGGAACCTTCTGCCAAGAAACTATTACGCGCTTGGGACTTGGCGCAGTGGCTATTGAACCCAGTTGCAGCTATTGCAAACCGAGCCAGTCAAGGTTACAGTAACCAAGCAAATCAGCAACTACTAGTGAATTTAAGCCAGTTACTTAGAGAAGCCGCGCTGAGGAATTTGTGTCAGCAGGCGATCGCTCTCTATAGTGGTAAATTATCTGTTGTTGAATCTGTTGTTATCCCAGCGCTTCCTGCCACTAACAAAACCCAAACTTTGCGAGACATCCTCGCGCAAGCCGAACCTGTCGAAGTCGTCGAGCAAAAACCTGCAAATATTTTATTAGTAGGACGAACTGGAGCCGGGAAAAGCAGCTTGATTAATACTCTGTTTCAAGCAGATTTAGCTGAAGTTGATGTATTACCTAGCACCAATAAAATTCAGAGTTATCACTGGCAATCACCAGAAGGTGAAAGCTTAAACCTTTGGGATACGCCTGGTTACGAACAAGTGAACCGTAACGACTTAAGAACACTCGTGCTTGATTATGCCAGTAAGGCAGACTTATTGCTACTCGTGACCCCAGCCCTTGATCCGGCTCTGCAAATGGATGTGGACTTTTTGCAAGACATGAAAGAAGAAGTTGCAGACTTGCCTGCTATTGCCATTATCACCCAAGTTGATCGCCTGCGTCCCATCCGCGAATGGCAACCCCCCTATGATTGGCAATGGGGAGAACGACCAAAAGAAGTTGCTATTCGGGAAGCAACACAGTACCGCTCTCAACAGTTGGGTGATTTTTGTAACCGATCTCTGCCTGTGGTGACAGGAGACAGCAACACAGATCGGAGTGCTTGGGGGATAGATGCCTTATCTTTGGTCTTAATTGATGCGATCGCACCTGCCAAGCAATTGCGTCTAGCTCGTTTTTTGCGTAACCTAGAAGCTAGGACTGTTGCTGCTGCTAAGATTATCGACCACTACATCTTCCAGATGGCAACAACTCAAGGACTGACAGCATTACTCAAAAGTCCAATTCTCCAATTTATTTCCACCCTTTCAACTGGCTCTCCCACTTTGGCGAATCTACTTGCACAGAAAATCCCCGCCGAACAGTTACCCATTGTGATTGGTAAATTGCAAATGGGATATGACTTATTTTTACTCTTGAGTACCGATAAAACACTGAAGTTTAATTTATTAGCTTTGTGGCCGTTACTATTAGAAAACTCTGGCTCACCTGATCAAAATGCTAGAGCTTTTGGTCATGCATTGATAGAATACTGGACTCAGAATTTGACCGTGGAACAATTAAGAGAGCGGTTTGGCTATTATTTAGGTGTATAGATGACCTGAGCAATCACCAATCACCAATCACTAGGGTACAATTTGGAAAATAGGATTTGTTAAAAAAATTTACCTTTGGTAGCTAAAATCTGTGTCTCAGTTCAAGACAACTTCAACCCAAGCCTTTGAATTTGATTCGATTGACGCCGCTTTGGCAGATTTGAAAGCTGGCCGTGTCATTGTGGTAGTAGATGATGAAAACCGGGAAAATGAAGGCGATTTGATTTGTGCTGCTCAATTTGCGACTCCAGACACAATCAATTTCATGGCGGTAGAAGCGCGGGGGTTGATTTGTCTAGCGATGACGGGCGATCGCCTTGATGAATTAGACTTGCCTTTGATGGTAAGTAAGGTTGTTACCGAAAGTCATAATACTACATACGACAATCAAACAGCCTTTACCATAAGCATAGATGCAGGCTTTCATCTCGGTGTAACTACAGGTATTTCTGCGGAAGATCGTGCTAAAACTATCCAAGTTGCTATTAACCCCACTACAAAACCCAGCGATTTACGTCGCCCTGGTCACATCTTCCCCATACGTGCTAAGGAGGGAGGTGTATTAAAAAGAGCCGGACATACAGAAGCAGGTGTTGATTTAGCTCGATTAGCAGGGCTATACCCAGCTGGAGTCATTTGTGAAATTCAAAATCCTGATGGCTCAATGGCGCGATTACCAGAATTAATTAAGTATGCTCAAGTTCATGAATTGAAAATTATCAGTATTGCGGACTTAATCAGCTACCGTCTTCAGCACGATCGCTTGATTATTCGCGAAACTGTCACCAAATTGCCCAGTCAGTTTGGACACTTTAATATTTATGCATATCGTCACACATTGGATAATACTGAGCATGTAGCGATTGTTAAAGGTGATCCAGCGACGTTTAAAGATGAGCCAGTTATGGTGCGAATGCACTCAGAATGCTTAACGGGTGACGCTTTGGGTTCTCTGCGTTGTGACTGTCGAATGCAGTTAGAAGCAGCGCTGAAGATGATTGAAAATGCAGGTCAAGGAGTTGTAGTATACCTCCGTCAGGAAGGACGAGGAATTGGACTAATTAATAAATTAAAAGCCTACTCGTTGCAGGATATGGGGCTGGATACAGTTGAGGCTAATGAGCGTTTGGGATTTCCGGCGGATTTGCGTAACTACGGTATGGGAGCGCAAATGCTCATGGATTTAGGTGTACATAAAATACGTTTGATTACCAATAACCCCCGTAAAATTGCGGGTTTAAAAGGTTATAGTCTGGAAGTGGTCGATCGCGTGCCATTATTAATCGAGTCTAATGATTACAACTCTTATTACTTGAGTACAAAAGCGAAAAAATTGGGTCACATGCTGTTGCAAACATATTTGTTGACAATGGCGATCCACTGGGAAGATGACCCACAAGCAGTAACAGAACGCTACGAACGCTTAGAAAAACTACGCCATTTAGCGAAAAATCATGATTTATTGTTACAAGAAGAAGCACGTCCCTTAGCGATCGCCTTGTTTGACAAACCATCTTTAACAGTACATTTGGGGTTTGACCAACCGCGACTAGCAACTCATGACTGGTACAAACAAAAAAATCATCCTTATGTGCAAGCGATCGGACAAATTCTTGATTATGTTGTCAGTTTAGCTTATGTACAAAAGCTAGAGTTTTTGATTTCTCCTGGTGTTGATCCCCTGAGTAATCTGCAAGTGCAATTAGATCGCCAGACTTTCTCAGCAGATACCTTACCTTCATCAATTTGTTCTGAACAGTTAGAAACACAGAAAATATATAGTTTTGGTTAGTTGTTAGTTGTTGGTAGTTAGTTATTAGTTTTTGGTTAGTAGTTCCCCCCCAATCCCTGATCCCTATTTTCAAGAAATCGGCTGACGAAAAGAATGAAGTAAATTGAAAAACTTATCAAAATCGAAACTGCGGGGATCGATTCTTGTACCTGAACGATCTACAGATCGATGAGTAGTAATGCGCTCATCTGGAACGCTACTCTGAGCAATTAGCCAAGCTAGAGAATAATATTGTGCATCTGTATAACCGATGTGATACGGTTCCTTGTTACGACCTTCTGCTGGTGTTTCTAGAGAGACGTGATAAGCAAAATTATTCACAGAAGGTTCTAGATCAGGATTAGTTTGTACAGTTTCTGGCCCGTTTGATCCATCAAAAACTGAGTTACCTGCACCAAAAGCACGTTTGTCCGGTGGAACTATATAGAGAATTGTCCCATCTAAGGTAATTAAGCTATGGTAACTTACTTGCTTCTTTTCATCAGTATGAGGTGTTTGAAAGGTATTAATCGCACTAGATGCAGAATCACTAGTTTCGTGAATTACTATAATGGCTTGATTGTTAACTGGTACGCCATTAATATCTACTGTAAAACGTTCTCCATAATTATTTGGGTTAGCTAAAGCAATTTCATAACCGGGTCTATATTGTTTAAAAGCTTTAGTGGTTTTGAACGAATATTGGGGAATCTTTTGTAGTTGATCTGCTTGCTTTTTTGTCGAGATAGATTTATCAGTAGAAGTCGGATTGACAGATGGTGTCGGAGAATTTTGCAGTTTGTCTGCTTGTTGATTCTTTGATTCAAGGTCGGGAGTTGAACTAGTCTTTGTTAATGATTTGGAAAAATCTTGAAATTCTTCTTCTTGCTCTTTCGCTGCTTGTAGTTGGACTTTGGCTGGACTCCAAGCAGCAGGATCTACATCTGTATTTGCTGAGGTGCTGCTATTTTGCTGTAAATTTGCTTTCCCAACTATAAGAACAACAGTTAAAGAGATAAGCATCAAAGAAATTAGTAGCAATCTATTAATCCAGACGCTAAAACTCATATGTTTAAAAATAAAAATATTGCTTAAATTTATACTAATATATTCGCTTCAATAGAAAATGATTTACTATTACATTTATTACATTGACAAAATTACCATCATCTCCATTACTAATTCATCTTTCTAGAGAGCAATGTGGCGACGCTCACTCATATAAAATCCAATTCCCCGCTATTCATCTCCACCTCATAGGAGGATGGAGAATTCCGCCGAATTAATTAGAACACTCAGACAATATTCAGGTGATAACCAAACCAGAGAATTACCCCAGTTAGCAGTAAACATACTATCCCTGCTAATCCAGCTAGAGGTTTTTTGTTCTTACCTGTCACCCAGTCTGAGATTTTGTCGGTGTAATTGATAAGTTGAGCTGTATCTATACAGGCGATCGCCCATATCCAACCGGCGTGTAGTCCCCAAGCTAAACCCAAATTACCGCGATCAGCAAACCGCGCCAGTACCAATATCGTCCCCATCAGCCATAGTCCGGGAAGTTGGGGTTTTGTTTCTTGTTGTTCCCAAACCAAGTGTAGCACAGCAAATATAAAGCTAGACATGATTGCTGCTAGCCAAATTGGATAATTTTGTTCTAATTCTGTAAATAAAAATCCTCGAAAAACTAATTCTTCAATACCACCTACAAATAAAGCTATCAATAAAATAGGTAGCAAAATAGACGGAAGTTGCTTGATATTGGTATATTCAAACTTAGACCATCCTAACCAACATTGACATGCAAAAACCACAGCCAAACTCAATATACCTAAACTAAAGCCCAATGCAACGGAAGTCAGGATATAAATATTGGGAACAAAGCCGTAATCTGAGATCGGCGTTTTCGTCAGCCAAGTGATAAACCAAAAAATAAAAGGTATTAATAAATAAAGTGACAATAAAAAAGGTAACTTTTGCTCTGGTTTTAAGGGTTGGTTGGGTTTCCAATTTAGGAATACAGATAACAAAGCTGCAATTGGGAACCAACATCCACCCCAAGCAATAAAAAAAGCCATCACCACAGTCAAGTTTGGTGCATTTTCCAAAAATGATTGCAAATTATAGAGTGATGACTTTAAGGAGGCTATTAAAATAGGATAAAAAAACACGACAGACTTCTCGCAATTTTCAATTGACAGCTTGTCGAGAGAAAAGCTTTAAAGTTTCCAAGCAATTTCTAACCAAAAACAGCGATGCGATCGCCTTTTCTTTACCCCTTAGTACTACTTGCTTTTTTGCTTTTCTCTCTATTTCATCAAGCTTCCACCAAATTAGGTAACTTCTGCAAGAGGTCTAATCGTTTTTTTTTACCTAAAAAATATTCAAACAATAGCAAACTTTTTATGGCTTGCCAAAGGGAAAGACATTAAGTATTTACTCTTTACTTTATCCCTACCATTAGGCAAATTTACTCCTCTTCTTCAATCTCATCTTCCTCTACATCAATGTCTTCATCTGACTGGAGTTCTTTTTTGTCACTATCTACTTGAATGAGGTGAATGTGCTTGTATCCCAGCTTAATTTCAAATTCATCACCTGGCTGTAAGCCCATTGCTTTGGTGTATGTTGCACCAATGACAATTTGACCATTTTGATGAACACTAACTCGATAAGTCGGTTCACGACCACGACCATCTTTTGGTGCTTCTGGGCTTAAGGGGATTCCCCTCGCGGATAGCAAAGCGTCATAAAAATCAGTCAGATTTACACGAACTTGATTATTTTTTGTAACAGTATAATAGCCACACTGTTTTGCTCTTTCTCGACGTGGTAGATTGGAAAGCTCTTTGACTTTTGCAAGTAGTGCTTTTCCCGTTAATGGTGCGGTTGCAGTTTCAGTCATTACGCTCAAAATTTCCTTACTCTCTCCAAACTATTCAAAGATGTACTTCTCTGTGTCAGCATTTGGCTTTTGGTGATTTCCACAGCTTTGTTGCTAACAAACCCAGAAAAAGGGCAACTTCCTACTTATAACAAGCCAAGATCATCTCTTATGGTTAGCCATAATTTATTAGAGATCGCAGTTGTCCCAGGTATTTAATTCGGTAATCTTACGGCACATTTAACCATCATTTGCCATCGAAAACTAAATATTTTCTTTGCTCATGCTATGGCGACGGTGTAATTTTAAGCCATCTTTACAAACGAGTCGAGTTCCACTACTTAATCAGCCGTAGACTCAAGAATTAGCAGAAATTTCCTTATGCTTACCTCAAGCTTAGAACAGCATAGTATTGTCATAAGGTTGTTGAGCATACACTCTTTGATCCTGCCAATAGAGACGAATCAATTTCACCTCTGACCATCACGAATAAACAAAGCAGTATCAGCCGCACTTGATCGGCTATTTCGACTGGTTTTGTTACTTCGTAATTTTATATTAAATACTAACATGCGATCATAATAGCAAAATAATTGTTTAAGTTTGAATGAAACTTATTACTAGACTTTAAATCTTATATCCTCTATCTTGGGATGGCAAAAAGCGGCGAGGATTTTCCTCTCGCTTTATTGCCGTTGTGAGTATTGATGTATGGATTTTAGAAAAATTAATCTAATATAGACAAGGAGTTTTGACCAGAGAGTTAGATGATCGAGTTTGTTGATTGAGACCAGACAAAATTTTTCAGAGTACGATGCTGCTTATTAATTACCTAACTATGTTCATCAGCATGTTAACCGCTAGCTTTGAAATCAGAGTAGTTAGAGCATAGCTCGTTGGGTCAACCTCATTTCGTTAGGGGTAAAATTTAAGGATTATAAGGTAAAAGGGTCAAGATTAAATAGTAAAGGGCTTTGATTGATTCATTCTTTCCCCCCTTTTGCTTTCTAGTTTTTCCTGGTGTAGACACAAATTGGTGTAGTATATACCCTTTTTTGACTTGTGTAAAAGTCTATTTCCTATGTAAATGTGATAATTTCAGGATTTAAGTTGGTAAGATATGGAAGTAATTTTTAAGGTAATTCGACAGCAACATAATTCTTCTGCTAACGTACAAACTTACCCTTTACAGGTAGAACCAGGTAATACAATCCTTGATTGCCTCAATCGAATTAAGTGGGAACAAGATGGAACTTTAGCGTTTCGCAAAAATTGTCGCAATACAATTTGTGGTAGCTGTGCTATGCGAATCAATGGACGTTCTGCTCTGGCTTGTAAAGAAAATGTTGGCAGTGAAATTTCTCGATTGCAAGATTTAGCAGTACACACAAGTAAGGAAAATGCTATTCCAGAAATTACGATCGCTCCACTTGGTAATATGCCTGTAATTAAAGATTTAGTAGTGGACATGAGCGATTTTTGGAATAACCTAGAGGCGATCGCACCCTATGTGAGTACAGCTAGCAGACAAGTACCAGAAAGAGAGTTTTTACAAACACCAGAAGAGCGATCGCGCCTTGACCAAACTGGTAATTGTATTATGTGTGGAGCTTGTTTTTCTGAATGCAATGCCTTTGAAGTTAATTCTCAATTCGTTGGTCCCCATGCTCTTGCCAAAGCTTACCGAATGGTAGCCGATAACCGCGACACTGAAACAGAAAACCGCTTAGAAAAATATAACGAAGATACCCAAGGTGTTTGGGGTTGTACTCGTTGCTTTTACTGCAACAGTGTATGTCCTATGGATGTTGCTCCATTAGATCAAATCACCAAAATTAAACAAGAAATTCTCACCCACAAACAAAAAAACGACAGCCGTTCAATCCGCCATCGCAAAGTGTTAGTAGAGTTAGTCAAAGCAGGTGGATGGATTGATGAAAGAAAGTTTAGTTTACAAGTAGTCGGTAACTATTTTCGGGATTTGAGAGGATTGCTTGGTATTGCACCCCTGGGTTTGCGGATGCTTGCTAAGGGTAAATTTCCCCTTTCATTTGAACCTTCCCAAGGAACTCAACAGGTGCGATCGCTAATTGAGGCGATACAGGAAGAAGAGAATAGGGAATAGGGATTGGGGAAAGACGAAGAAAATCTATCAAATATATTCTTTCTTGTCCCCCTTGTCCCCCTTCCCTACCGTGGGTCTTGGGGTATGTTCAAAGGTTGCCCAGAACGGTTATAGACTAAAATATCCCACTGTCCATTGTTACTATACTCAAAGGCAATTCTAGTACCATCGGCACTGATTGTCGGGTTGCGAACCTCTGCTTGCAAGTTAGCAGTCAAATTGCGTGCTTGTCTTGTTTCTCTGTCATATAGAAAGATGGCTGTTCGACCTTGACGGGAGCCAGCAAAAACTATACCACGACCATCATCGGAAACACTAGGATGAGAGGCGATCGCATCAAAAGCATTTAAACCAGGTACATCAATCAAATTGCGAGTCACCATATCAAACATATATACATCTTGGCTACCCCGTCGATCAGAAGTATAAACAATATATCTGCCAGAAATTTGCGGAGTTAATTCTGAAGCAGGACCATTGAGACTCCTACCACCAGGATCGAAAGGGTAACTCAAAAGGCGCGGATAGCCAACACAGCCAGTTAATAAAGTTGTTAATGTAACTATAGGAATAAATATATATTTAGTCATTAGTTAGTTGTTAGTTGTTAGTTGTTAGTTGTTAGTTGTTAGTTGTTAGTTGTTAGTTGTTAGTTGTTAGTTGTTAGTTGTTAGTTGTCTACTTGTCCCCCCCCATAACTCTCTAAGGTAGAGGAGCCACAGCCGCACCATTAGGAATATCCAACTCAATTTCTGGCCCTCGGTCTAGTACTTCTACGTCCCACTGACCACGGCTAGCTGTTTCAAAAACTACATAGCGTCCATCCGGGCTAATATAGGGGTTTCTTACCCAACCCCTATATGTGGGCGTAAGGATTTGTGACTGTTGCGTAGCGCGATCATAAAGTCCCACAACAGGTCTACCTTGGTCGCTGGTAATGTAGGCGATGTAGCGTCCGTTATAGCTGAGACTGGGACTTTCAACTATTGTCCCTGGTCGATTTAAGCGCGATGTAGGTAAAAAAGTTTGCTGCTGTAAGTCGTATAGCAATATCTGATGAGTACCATTACGGGTTGATACAAAGGCTAAAATACGACCATTTCCACTCAAGCTCGGTTGATCTTCAGTGTAGCGACTGTTGAGAGAGGTGGAGCCAATGGGAATATTGTCAGGACTACAGGCTACAAGGAAACCTGTTAAACCAAAAATCAGACTCCAAACACAATTTCGTTGGAGCCAAAATACAGGTGTAAATTTTTTCACCTTAACTATTTTTCGTGATCTTTTTTGCAACCTCCACTTTAGTTTATAAGAGGAGAGTGTCGATTAAACATCATCGAAATCCACTGAATTATCTGATTCGCTTTCTGAACGATTCATCGGCTTGTATTCTACATAATCAGTAGAGATGACATCATCATCTTGACGCTCTTGACGCTCAGATCGAGATTCTGTGTTGGTGGGCGGACGACGTCTTCTGAGTGGTTTGGGTGTGGTATCTGTAACATCATCACCACGGTTTTCAGTCCGGAACGAAGCATTAGTTCCACGCCGAGAAGGTCTTCTTTCTCTATCTCTATTTGTTGAGGTATCCCAATCATCATCTATTTTAGAAGTAGTAGTATCCCAATCATCTCCCAGGCGATCGCTAGTCCGACTAGTTGGACGTGAACTACTACGCCGACGGTTTGTTCTGTCGCTGGGTTCCGATCTTTCATTATTACTGCGACGTTCTAAACGACGGGGTTCATCTTCATAGTAATCACCGTAATCTTCACGGGATGAACGGTCTTGTCTGCTACCTGAAATCCGAGGACGTGGACGTTCATCTTCATACTCTTCATCGTAAGACAGGGAATCTAATTCTGCATCCACCTCAGCTTTGTAGGGAGATTTTTTCCGATACTGATATCGATTACTAACTTCTCGCTCATCATCCACTATGGGAGTGTTACGTTTAGCTTGCTGAGTTGCAATACCCCGCAGCCGAATACTTTCCACCGCAAAAAATACTGTTGAGCCTACCAAAAGTAGCTGACCAAATTGTAGAATCGGGTCTAGACGCCATCCTTGGAAAATCAGAATAAAGCCGCAGAGCAAGCCCACAGCAGCAAAAAAGATATCTTGATCTCGCGAGAGTTCTGGACGTACTGTGCGGAGAAAATACAAAGCAGCCCCAGCGATCGCCAGGAAAATTCCTAGAAGACTGGCTGAGTTCGCCCCAAAATTGACTTGAGCCAGAACACTGGCTGAGTTCAGCCAAAAAGTTACCATTGTTTTTTCCTAATATCAAATCTATGTTAGCGAGTTGGTATTTAAATCTCTACTTTAACAAGTCACTAAATATATTGTAGAGACGCGACATTAAAGGCTGCGCCGTGCTGTTTAGAGCCGTACGCTTTGCCAATCGCGTCTCTATAAATTACCCAAAGCTAAAAAGCTACTGGTTTTGAGAGTCAAACTAAATCCCGTAGATAATAATTAAGAACGTTGGATTTTATCTTTTTGGCTAATAAAAATCAATCCAACTGTAATAGGGACAACGACAATTACACTACCCCAAAGCAGGCTCCAAAGAAAATTTGCTAAAGAAGGCGTCATACTTTTCAACCTTTTTTTACAGACTTTACCTTAATTTTAATAGTCTATTACACCCTTGGGTTAATCGGACATTGAAAATCTGACTACTTACTTATGTACGGACGGGTGATAGCATTTAGCTAAAATAATATTAAGCTTAACAAAGATTCAAAATTTATAAGTTCCGCTTGGTTTTTTGTTTATTGCAGAGAGTGAGAAGCTCGTACCATGACTGGTGTTAACCTTACAGCTTGGATTCTCGGTCTAGGACTGGGATTAATGATACTTTTGTTTATTTTTCGTATAGTTCTCACTTGGTATCCCCAAGTAGATCTAAATCGTTTGCCTTTTAATTTAGTAGCTTGGCCAACGGAGCCTTTTTTGATACCAATGCGGAAGTTAGTTCCACCTATTGGTGGAGTGGATATTACACCGATTATTTGGGTTGGTATCTTTAGTTTTATTAGAGAAATTCTTCTTGGTCAGCAAGGACTGCTGATTATGATGTCTCGTTGACACTCCCCGGTCTAAAGACGCGGGGATAGCCTAAAGTACGAAATTCGTCGCTGTGCGACTGTTTCTCAAGGGTTTTCAGCCAGCCTTTCTTATAAATGTTGGTGGTGGGTGGTTGTTGGTTGTTATTAACCATGCTTAATGACCATTCCTCACACTTCCCCACCTTTTTTATCCTCTAGTCTTGCATGTCTTGTATAAAACTGGTGTAAACATTACCCTGCAAAAATTGTGGGTTTTCCATAATTTTTTGATGAAAAGCGATAGTAGTTGGTAGTCCTGTGATTGCACACTCTTGCAGCGCTCGTTTCATGCGGTTAATAGCTGTAGGACGATCTTGTCCCCAGACAATTAGTTTACCGATCAAGGAGTCATAATAAGGGGGAATTTGATAGTCGGTGTAGACGTGAGAATCTATGCGGACACCAGGGCCTCCGGGTGGGAGATAGCCACTGATTCTACCAGGAGCAGGACGAAAATCGTGGTCGGGGTCTTCGGCGTTGATCCGACATTCGATCGCATGACCCCGCAAAACTACTTGATCTTGGGTAAGGTTAAGCCTTTCTCCTTGAGCAATACGGATTTGTTCAACAAGCAAATCTACCCCTGTAATCATTTCTGTAACAGGATGTTCCACTTGAATGCGGGTATTCATTTCCATAAAGTAAAAATCACCGGATCTATCTAAGAGAAATTCGATGGTTCCGGCGCCAGTATAATTGATAAATTGGGCTGCTTTCACAGCTGCTTGCCCCATTTTTTCCCGTAGTTCTGGGTCAAGAGCAGGACTAGGGGCTTCTTCAAGTAATTTTTGATTGCGACGTTGAATAGAGCAATCCCGTTCGCCCAAATGGATCACGTTTCCGTAATTATCCGCCAAAATTTGAAATTCAATGTGGCGGGGACGCTCAATAAATTTTTCTA
Source organism: Nostochopsis sp. (assembly GCA_051172755.1). Classification (GTDB taxonomy): domain Bacteria; phylum Cyanobacteriota; class Cyanobacteriia; order Cyanobacteriales; family Nostocaceae; genus Pelatocladus. Next base: position 94,411 of record JBMNDX010000007.1, read on the forward strand.
AATAAACCCCAGAGTTCCCAAATGCGGCTCCAGCTTCGCCTTGTGCTGCTTGAAAAGATTTGATAAATTCGCTTTCTGCTCTCACTAAACGCATACCCCGTCCACCACCACCAGCAGTGGCTTTAATCATTACGGGGTAGCCCATTTTTTGAGCGATCGCCAATCCTTCTTTGTCTGACTCTAACAAACCATCGCTACCTGGTACTGTTGGTACTCCTGCTTTTTGCATGGTTTCTTTGGCTGTGGATTTATCTCCCATCAACCGAATTGCTTCTGGAGAAGGACCAATAAAAGCAATATGGTGGTCTGCACAAATTTCTGCAAACCGGGCATTTTCTGCCAAAAAACCATAGCCAGGATGAATCGCAGTAGCATTGCGTGTTAAGGCTGCGGCAATAATATTAGGAATATTGAGATAACTTTTACTGCTAGCAGCTTCACCAATGCAAACAGCTTCATCAGCTAGTTGAACATGGAGTGCATTCCGGTCAACGGTAGAATGTACCGCAACAGTTGCTATTCCCATTTCTTGACAAGCCCGGAGAATGCGAAGCGCGATTTCTCCTCGATTAGCAATTAATATTTTGTCAAACTTCATCTTTTAGTGTCGATATCAGTTAAGTAAATTGACTAAAGAAGTCACCAAGTGTAAAGGATAGGTGTTGACAATTCAGCCCTTGGTTGACATTTTCTTCCGGCTACTTTAAAACAACGCTTTCGTTTGATTTAAAATTATGACAGCAGATGACCTAGCCTAAGACTTTTAACAGTTATCAGTTACTTAGTTTCATGGATTGGGTTTAAGTTCCCCATCATACGCCTGATCACTTGAGGCTGCACCAAGCCGCTACCCGTCTATACCGATTTAATTCACCAGACTACCAACATCTGCTGCTCCCTCGTGCCAACACTGTATTTTTGCCAGTCTAATCGGTCAAGGGTCAAAATTTTGTACATACAGAATCTTGAATTTGTGAAAAATTTAATTATGACTCCACTATAATGATTTTGTTGTGCTATATTTAATCACTAGTGCAATCTTGCGGATGTGGCGGAATTGGTATACGCGCACGTTTGAGGGGCGTGTGGCTTTGCCTTGCGAGTTCGAGTCTCGCCATCCGCATATTTTTACTTTCTGTAGGGCATTGCCACGACTCTAAGGCACAAGCCCGCGAATAAATTAGCCCAGCCGTCGCTTTCGCCGTTTAGGCGAAAGCGCCTAAATCTTTGGGTTGAGCCAAAATATTTTTAATACGGCGCTTGCTAATTTATTTAGTTGGGTCGAAGGGGAGTATTATCTCCCGCTCCTCCCATTTAGATCCGGACGTACGCGTTTCCGTGTATCCGGCTCCCGACAATCTCAGGTTTCCCTTTTGCTCCTGTGGATGTATTGATGACAGGATTGATGAACAGCTAGCAGGTTTTTAGGCTTCCAGTTGTTGTAATTCCTGTCTATGTGGTGAAGGTGTATATTCTCACCGTCTGCGAATTTAAGACCGCAGGCTCCACATGTATGGTTTGCTTGGTAAAGCGCGGCGCTGCCGCTGCCGTCGTAATGGTAGGATTGCCTTTTGCTCCAGTAAACAATGTCGCAGTTGAAGGGAGATACATCACCCTTGACCATGATGTGCTTGTTTCTGAATACGTACTGCCGGAAAAGCCGCCTTTTAGCAAGGCGGTTGTAGAAATGACAGTCAGTTTTGTTTCTTTTATTGAATACCTTCCAGGCTCTTTTTGTGTATAAAGTACGGTGAGAACCAAAGACGTCCATCTTACAGTATCGGTGATAGTTTCTCCATCCTCGCACGATGGGTGCAGGATTTTTCGGTTTAACTAAAAAGCTCCGTAATTCGAGTTATTGATAATAGCCTTGACCTTCTTACGGAATGCTGAAGTTATCCACTCACAAGGGCTTATCTAAACTTTCCGTTTTCTGGACTTTGAAGTTCCATCCTGAAAGTCAATCCATCTGTCGCTGATGCAAAACCAGTCTTCGCAACCTTAATACTTAGACCCCTGTCGCGCAAGAACTCTATTGTTTTTCGCCAACGACTTTACTCGGCTCATCACCTTTCTTAAAGATAAAAACCCATCGTCTGCATATCTTACAGATTTGTGTATTAGTTCAATCCCATGTAAGGCAATGTTGACAAGAACCGGACTGCAAACCGCCTTGGGGTGTGCCTTGTTCGGGGAAGTCCGGGGTTGACCCCGCTTTCAGGCATTTCCATAACCCAATTTTCACACTTTGGTGCTATCACCACGCAGAGACATAAGAAAATTACATAGTTTAATCCGATAAAACATTTTCTATATCCATTTCTAGAACTATCTTGTCCCTTTCCTCCAACACTTGACCTCGAAGTTTAAATAAAAGTACCGCAGGCATCATGTACTTGAGCGTCAGGGCGATAGCCGTAGCTCCGTTCTCGAAAATTACCTCATATTGCGGGTTCGATGACGTATTTAATAATACGTACCATGCTCTGTCTGAAGATGAATTTAAGAACCTTTAAAAATTCTCTTGGTTCCATCCTTTTAAATTGCTATCTTTCTTGGCACTATGAGTCCAAGTATTAACCTTTTGCCTTAGCAGGTATCGAGTTCAAAACGTTCCCTAAAGATAAAGAGGCTTTACCATCAACTGACTGTTTTCTTACCAGTATTGAGTTGAGTCCTTGACAGGTGCTAGTAATCTTGCACTTCCGGGACTTCAGTATAAGCTTTTGAAGACTGTTAGCTCGTTTCTTATCGCCTTCTCGAATAGCTTTCCACAACCATTGGAGGCGGAATAAATTTTTGTAGCTTACGCCAGAATGTTACCCAAAGTTCACTATAGTTATCTATGTGTCCAACCATACTCACCTTTGTATTTTGTGTTCTGATTGCCTCGAAGCAATTACGCTTCGTCTTGCCCGATGGCGAAGTTGCGCGTCTCGTCTCGCTTGCTAGGGTTTCGACCAGTCCCCAGACCTAACCATCGTTTTTATTCGTTCCCCTTCTTCGTTGTTTGTCGCTTTAGATGTAGCCAATTTACCTGATGAGTACCCGTAGTTCTGCTATTCCTTCCAATAAGAGGTTAGCGGGTGTTTCCTCATCGAAGTCAGGGGTTTTCAGTGTGTATCCCTGCTTGAGAGTGAGGCACTTTTTTAGGCTCTGTTTCATCATGGGGACTCCTTTAACGCCAGTGTGAGCGATACACACGCCCTCTGATTGCGTCCTATTCCCAGCTTCAGCCTCTAGGATTCCGAGCCTAGTCACTGTGGGTAGGTTTTGAGTCACGCCGAACTTTAGCGGGGAGGGCTTTCACCTCCATCGAGGAAGAGTTCAGGGACGTTGATCCCTGGATGACTTATTTATTACGATTCAGTCATCAACGAATCGCACATTGGATCTCCCTAAACGGAGGCAGAGGAATTGTAAGACTACTTGGGTAGCAAAATCTGTTGAAGCGTCAAGAATCACCGAGGCTTCAGCCCGGTGAGTATGTCAAGCGCAGAAATTATCAAAAATATTCCCCCGTGTCCCAATACTGCTCGGTTAAGAATAGGACTTACGCACTCGTGACGACAAATAAGGCTTTGCGATTACTTCGCTTCGCTCGTAATGACGTAAAATCGTAGTCCGTGCGTAAGTCCTGAAGAAAATCGAACAACCCAAAATCTTTTTAGAGACGCGCTAATAGCGCTGTCGCGCATGGCTTCGCTAAGGCGCGTGCATTCCTATTGATTTCCCTCTGGTCCAGCAGTAACAATTACAAGATTTTCTGGATGAATCAAATCCTTAATTACCTGCTGTATTTGAGCCATATTCACTGCGTCAATTTGCTTAGGAAATTCTTCGATTTCTGCTAAAGATAGTCCATAGACGGAATTTTTCAAAATTAAATCCGCTACATCACTGGGATTTGCTAAGTCTACAGGGTAACTGTTGGTTATAGAGCGTTTTGCTGTGTTTAATTCCGCTTCAGTGATACCTTGTTCTCGCACCTGCTTAAGTAAAGCGATGGTACTGGCGATCGCTTTTTGGGTATCATTAGGGGCAGTCTGCATTTGAATTAAAAATGGCCCAGGCTGAATACCAGCAGCAAAAGCGCTGTAAATACCATAGGTTAAACCTTGGCGATCGCGTACTTCTGTACCCAACCGGCTAGATAAAGTATCGCCACCTAAAATTTGATTCAGTACCAAAGCAGCATAAAAACGAGGATCTTTACGGGAAATACCACTATAACCAAGATAAGTCACAGCCTCCGCCTTACCGGAAATCACTGAGTTGACGCGTTTTGTAGATTTCGGTAACGATACTGGTGGTAGACTAATGTTGACTGGTTTCCCCTGGACTTGCCATTTACTGAAAGCTCTATTCAGCAAAGCTTTGACGCTAGCTGGGTCAAAATCTCCAACTAAAGCGATCGTTGTGGTATCTGGTCGGTAGTGTTCCTTATAGAACTTCACCAAGTCTTGACGAGAAATACTCTTTAAGCTTTTCTCTGTGGGAAAACTGTAAAAAGGATGATTCTCTGGATAAATCGCTTGTTGGAATACCCGTCGTCCCAGTCCACGGGGATCATCTAGCTGGATTTTCAGACTTGTTAACGCTCTGTCTCGACTCAATTCCAACTGGTCACTGGGGAAGGTAGCATTTTGAACAACATCTGCCAAAGTTTGAATCATCATCGGTAGATTAGCAGACAGTCCATTCCCATCAATACTAACTCCTTCACGGCTAGCATTGAAGTTTAAACCAACTCCTCGGTCTTCTAACTTTTGAGCAATGGTGAGAGCATTTTGTGTCTGTGTCCCATTCATTAAATTGGCTGCAACAAAACTTGCGAGTCCGGCTTGAGAATTAGTATCAAATTCACTCCCAGCATCAATATTTCCACTTAAATTGATGGTGGGAACACTGCGATCGCGCAACAACAAAACTCGTAAACCATTATTGAGGGTAAATTTCTCTGGTAGAGGTTGATTTTGAGAAGTCGTGGTTGATGTCGCTGGAGGTAGGTATTTAGCTAGTTCTGCTGGGTCTACAGGTTTACCAGGACTGAAGTTTTCCACCGTCCGACTAGAACCACTACTACTAGAAGTCCCTGATTTCCCGTCTACTTGAGTGGGTTCAAAAAAGCCAATAGTTTGTTTACCAGGATTGAGGTAAGTTTTCGCAACTCGCTGCACATCTTTTGGTGTAACTTTGGCGATCGCCTCTAAATACCGTTCTACGTAGCCATAATCTCCAGCGACAGTTTGGTAAAGTCCCAGTAAACTGGCTTGACTGGTAATATCCTGGTTATTAAGTATAAAAGAAGTTTGTAGCAGCGTTTTGGCTCGATTTAATTCTACTGTTGTGACTGGTTGCTGTTGTATTTTGGTCAGAGAAGTTTGCAATACCTGGTTAATTTTTGGTAATTCCTGACCAGGAGCAGCAGTCACACTCATGTCGTACCAACCTGGTTCAATTAATTCTAGTGGACTAGCACTAATTGAACTAGCTAGACCAGATTCTACTAAAGCTTGATAAAGCCGAGAACTACGTCCACCTGTGAGAACTGCATCCATGACGTCAATTGCAGCTACATCTGGATGATGAACATTTGGTAATGGATAAACAACTTGCAGAAGTGCAGCACTTCCTGGTTGTTTTAAGACAATAGGAGATTTAGTAGTAGTAGTAGTAGTAGTAGTAGACACAGGGAGTTTTTCTTGATTCACCGCGTCACCGCGTCCTCGTGTCCCCGTATTCTCATTTTCTCTTTTCGGTAACTTTCCGAAAGTTGTTTGTATAACTTTTAAAGTTGGTTCAGTGGCAAAATCACCTGTAATTACTAAAGTTGCGTTATCAGGGCTGTAATAATTCTGGTAATAATTTTGCACCTGCTCAACTGTAAATTTCTCGACATCGGCTTTTGTCCCTCCTACAGGTAAGCCATAGGGATGGTTCGGAAATGCGGATCGCATGACAGCGCGGTTGAGGCGATAACCAGGAGAATTTTCGTATCCTTGTAACTCAGAAATGACCACACGCTTTTCACTGGTTAATTGTTCAGTTCCGATTAAAGAGTTTTTCATGCGATCAGCTTCTAGAGTCAGCAGCGCTTCTAGTTTGTCCTGCTCTACCGTACCAAAATAAGCAGTTTGATCGTAAGTGGTAAAAGCGTTAAACTGACTGCCTAAAGCACTAAATAATCGACCAAACTGCACTGGACGGTCTTTAGTACCTTTGAACATGAGATGTTCTAATTGATGGGAAATGCCATTTTCCCCTGCTTTTTCATTGCGTGAACCAACTTTATACCAAACTTGAACACTGACCACAGGTGCAGTATGAACTTCCTTTGTTAGCACTGTTAAGCCATTTTCTAGAATGGTTTTACGCACCCCTTGTGTGAGAGAGATTTCAGGAGCTGGTGTAACAGCATAACTGAAGTGATTAGTCATGAATACTCCACTCAAGGTAAAGCTGAAGAACAAGCCAAGGAGAATATACGCAAGCCGACTGAACAAACGCATGTTACGGTACAGAAAAATATTTACTTAAGTCAGTAAAGTTTGAGTTTACTTTAAATCAGGCTAGCAAATCACCATCAAAGCGTGGTGGCAATTGTATGAAAAAGTTGCGATCGCTCTCGTTTAAAGATAAATAAACTTAAGAAAATATAAAATTATAGAGACGCGAAATTTCACGTCTCTATAATTTAAGCTTTGCTTCAAGTGAGTTCAAAAGTTTATAAGTAGTCGGCTTTATTTGTTCTTGTGGCTTTGCTGTCCAGCTTTTAGATGTTGTTCATGGCTACCACCTTGAGTACCTTTTCCTTCTTCCTGCTCGTTATCATCCTTATCATTGCGATCGCTTCTGTGGGAGTTTTTACCACCTTCTCGACCAATCTCTGCCATAAATTCTCGGTCTTGGCTTGTAGTTTCTCCACCTTTACGACCAGCTTCTCTAGCCTCTTCAGATGTAAATTCGTGTGCAGTTCCTTTTTCGTGAGCAGCTTTTCCGCCTTTACTAGCAATTTCGCGCTGCTTATCTTCATCCATGGATGCAAATCCACGTTTGGTTGTATCTGACATCAGAATTCTCCTTTTTTCTGCGTTTTATGCTTGTCAAAAAAGCTAGATTGAAAAAATCTATAGACTAGAGTTTGTTCTCTACCCTTGACTATGTGTTTAATTTACAAATTAAAACTGATCTCAGCCTCTTTCTAATAGAGTAGTTTGTGGCAAAAAGAATAGGTTTTTTGTTCTAGATAATAATTCTAGAGTTAGGTGATTTTATTCATTAGATTATTCTAATTTTCCAATAAATTATTTATCGAATCACTATTTTGCTGATACAAATATGAGTCCTATATCTATAAGGATTACAGGGTGCATATTAACCTGTCAGACCTCTAAAGGAATTTAATTTGTCAAAACTGCTGATGGATACTGCTGCAACACATGCTTTAAATATTGCCCAGTATATGATCTGGTATTATTCGCAACTTCTTCTGGTGTACCTTTGGCAATAATTTCTCCACCTTTATCCCCACCTTCTGGACCCAAATCTATCACCCAATCAGCACAACGAATCACATCTAAGTTGTGTTCAATCACCAAAATAGAATTACCCTTATCTACTAATCTTTGCAACACATCTAATAATTTGTGGACATCATAAAAAGATAAACCTGTGGTTGGTTCATCAATTAAATAAAGTGTTTTTCCTGTGGCGCGGCGCGATAATTCTGTTGCTAATTTCACTCGCTGTGCTTCCCCACCAGATAAGGTGGTTGCGGGTTGTCCCAGATGAATATAACCCAAGCCAACATCTACTAAAGTTTGCAAGCGATTCACAGCTTTAGGAATATTCTTGAAAAACTCCAAAGCTTCCTCAACCGTCATATTCAAAACATCAGCGATAGATTTGTCTTTGTATCTTACTTGCAAGGTTTCGCGGTTGTATCTTGCACCTTTGCAGACTTCACACTGCACATAAACATCCGGGAGAAAATTCATCTCAATGACATTTACGCCTTGTCCACTACAAGCTTCGCAACGCCCACCTTTTACATTAAAAGAAAATTGTCCCGCTTTATAGCCTCTGGCTTTCGCTTCAATGGTGGCTGAAAAGGTATCACGAATGACATCAAAAATACCTGTGTAAGTCGCTGGGTTAGAACGGGGTGTCCTACCGATGGGTGATTGATCAATGACGATCGCTTTATCAATTGCATTCAATCCCTTAATTCCATCTATTTCTTTCGGTAAAGGAACTTTACGCAGCAGGTGATGTTGCAATGCTGGGTAAAGTAATTCATTAATTAAAGTTGACTTTCCAGAACCAGAAACACCTGTGATAGCAACGAGCTTACCTAGTGGAATCTCCACATCTATATTTCTGAGGTTATTACGACGAGCATTTTTGATCACTAAACTTATCCCATTCCCTTCTCTTCTATTTGCAGGAGTTTGAATAAGTCGTCTTCCTGACAAATAAGCGCCCGTCAGAGAATTTTCTGCTTCTAATAAAGCTTGGAAATCACCCTCAGCAATAATATTACCGCCGTGAATACCTGCACTCGGTCCAATATCAACTATATGATCAGCAGCCCGAATCGTTTCTTCGTCATGCTCAACTACAATTAACGTATTCCCCAAATCGCGCAACTTAGTTAAAGTCTGCAATAACCTACCGTTATCGCGTTGATGCAAACCAATACTTGGTTCATCTAAAACGTATAATACACCCGTCAACCCAGATCCGATTTGTGTTGCTAAACGAATTCGTTGCGCTTCACCACCCGAAAGCGTCATCGCTGGACGATCTAAAGTCAAATAATCTAATCCCACATCCAACAAAAACTGCAACCTCGCTCGAATTTCTCGCAACACCAAATCAGCAATCTGCATTTGGCGATCGCTCAACTTTAATTGATCAACCCTCTGTTGACACTCACTAATTGATACTCCGGTAAAATCTAAAACTCGGTACTGTCCCAATAGCACTGCCAAAGCTTCCGGTTTCAAACGCTTTCCGCCACAGACTGGGCAAGATTGATCAATTAAATACTGTTCCAATTTTTGCTTGACTAACTCCGTACCTCCCTCATATTGACGCTGCAATATGGGAATCACACCTCTAAAAATTTGTTTTTTCTGAGCTTGTGCGGTTTCTTCTCCATATAAAATTATCTGTTGCTGCTCGGCTGTTAACTTTTGCCACTGTGTCTGCAACTCGAACCCGTAAGCTTGACTCAAATCATACAACAACTCTAAATAATAAGAGTTATCTTTTTCCGACCAAGGGGCGATCGCAGCATATACAGGTGCTTCTGGGTCAGGTACTACCAATTCCGGTGAAAATGTTTTTAAAGTGCCAATTCCATGACAATTGGGACAAGCACCATAGGGCGAGTTAAACGAGAACAAGCGCGGCGATAACTCCTCCATCACCGCACCGTGTTCTGGACAAGCAAAGTTTTCGGAAAAAACTAGTTCTTCGTCATTTGTTGGTTGTTGGTTATTGGTTGTTGGTTGGGTGCTGTCAGCAATAGGGGTAAAAACAATTACTGCTATACCTTCAGATAACTTTAAGCAAGTGCTGAGTGAATCGACCAAACGCTCTTGAATACCGTCTTTTTTCACCAAGCGATCGATGACAACTTCAATAGTATGTGTAAAATTTTTATCTAATTCAATCGCATCTGAGAGTTCTCGCACTTCCCCATCGATACGCACACGCACAAAACCTTGGGAAGCGAGACTAGATAACATCTTTCTATGAGTGCCTTTTTTACCCCGTACTACAGGTGCAAGAATTTGAAAGCGGGTGCGATCGCTCAAAGCCATAATCCGATCCACCATCTCATCGATGCTTTGGGGAGCAATACAGCGATCACAAATCGGACAATGAGGTTCTCCCGCTCGTCCAAATAATAACCTCAGATAGTCGTAAATCTCTGTCACCGTTCCCACTGTCGAACGGGGATTATGAGAAGTTGATTTTTGATCAATGGAAATCGCCGGACTCAACCCTTCAATTGATTCCACATCAGGTTTATCTATCTGACCTAAAAATTGTCGGGCGTACGCACTCAGAGATTCCACATAACGGCGCTGTCCTTCAGCAAAAATGGTATCGAATGCTAAAGAAGACTTACCAGAACCAGAGACACCCGTGAACACAATCAGGCGATCGCGTGGTAATTCTAAATCAATATTTTTCAGGTTATGCTGCCTAGCACCCCGAATCCTAATTGTATTGAGGCTGTTAGAGTTGGGATGGGGAAGGTGTCCATTTAAGGATGCAGCAAACTGAGCTTCTGACATATCAACAGGCTAATAAATATGGGGCAGCATGAAACAGTCCTTAATAATACTAGCGTTGACTTGCACAGAATAGAACAATAGTACTGTTTCATTCATGGGAAATTGAGAGATTGGGGATTGGGGATCAAGGATCAGGGACAAGGAAAACAAGGGGGACGATCAGGGAGATACAAAGATCAATCCCCGATCCCCGATCCCCAACTACGCCTGTTCCCAAAGTTGACGTACGTGATCGGGAAGCCAGCTAGCAATTTCTTGAATGCGCTCTTCGGAAAGCTCTTCTTTCGTAGCAGAGAATACAGCTTTTACGACTTGCTCACGATCAGCTGTGCGTGGTAATCCTCCCTCGTTAGCAACTCGGAAGAGGAAGCGATCGCTATCAATTTTGAATATACCAGGACCTTGCCAAGGTGGACGAACCCGGCTCAAAAAGCCCACGATCGGATTAGTATCTCGCCAAAGTTCGGCTACTTCTAGCTTCTGGAGTTCTTTCTCTTCTGTAGTGTACGCTGGTTCATGCAATTCGGCTTCGACATGATCGGCGGCTTCTGTTGTCATTAAGTCGCGCATAACGCGAAATACAACTTCAGTTAGATCTCTAGCATCATAAGGGTCGGCAAGTCCACCTCTGACCATGACTTTTTCCAGAAACGATCTGTGTTCGTCTGCGATCGCAGTTCTGGAATCTTCAATTTCAGTAGGATCAACTTCCGGTAAGTCTTTTCTTAGTATTTCGTCCGGCATTTTTCTTTTCCTATGCTTTTTACTATTGAGCAATTACGCTCACTTAATAAAATTGCACTAGTTAAAAATGCTTCACACCGTTCAAAGGTTGGAGAAGTTGGGTAGCCAAAAGTTAGATCAGTAAAATCTTACACCAGGCGATCTGGGAGAAACTTCATAATCATAAATTTGGTGGGAACTTTATGCTTTCCGCTTTCGTCGAAATGTTTGTAAACGATAACCTGAAAGTTTTGGGTAGTCATGAGTAAAAAAAACTTAGCAATTGCTGCTATCTTTGGCATTGGGATACAACTAGTCATTTCTTCTACAGCCATCGCCAGCCCGCGTTTTCCTGATGATAGAGACTTACCCCCACCAGTGCAAGGTCGAAATTACAAAGATCGAGATCTAGATCGAATCCGAGATAGAATCCAAGACCTCGATCCAGATGAGAGAGAACGAGTAATAGACCGAATCCGCAACCTCGATCCAGATGATAGAGAACGAGAGCTAGACCGAATCCGAGACAGAGACCGACGTTACAGAGACCGAGATGATAAAATTCCACCATTTCTGAGAAGATAGTAGATGGATCGGATGACTAAAGCTATTGAAAAAGCTTATCAGGGACAATACTTATCCCGTCAAACTTCCTCAGCTAAAGCATCTGAACTAATGCTATGTAGCTCAAAAATTTTAAAGGGAACTTGAAAGCCTCTAGCTTTAAGTAGGGATGTAAACCACCAGAGTGGGATTTATCCCAGATGTAACATAATCCTTTGACTTGAGGGAGACTGTCTAGAGGCTCTCTTTTAGTTGAGTTATATTCTAGTACTTTTGTGCTGCATATAGCCACAGCTTACAAAGATTCTAACCACTTCATAATATACGAATTCACCAAATCTGGTACTTCATCATGAGGACAATGTCCGACGCCAGGAATGGGGACTATTTTGATAGTTTTACCATTCTGCTGGGCTTGTTCGTAAATCTTGGCACCAGTGATCGGTGTCCAAGGATCATCAGCACCCCAAATTACTAGCAGAGGATGTTGGACTTTCGGTAATAGTTCTTCAGGTCGCGGACCGGGAGGTGCAGTAAGGATGGATGCAAAAACTTTTTGCGCTCCTGGATCACAAGATGGTGTATAAAGCATATCTACCAACTCATCAGTGACAGCTTGGCGATCGCGATAAACTTGGTAGAGACTACGGCGAATTTGATGTTTTTGGCGAATGCGGTTAAATACAAATGTCCCTGTAATCGGATGACCAACCAGTTTATTAAAAGCAGACATCACAACTCGTAGCGGTGGGTTCAATTCGTGGGGACGATGACTCAAACCCCCCGCAGAGTTAATCAACACTCCACCCGCAACAACTTCTGGATGTTCGGCTAATACCATCAAGCTTAAAAGTGCGCCGATAGAGTTACCAATAAATACTGTCGGTTCGTTAATATGGCTTGTCCAAAAATCTTTAAGTAGTTCTACCCACACTTCTACAGTGTAATCAATGGCTGCTTTATCAGAACCACCAAATCCCAATAGATCAAGAGCAAATACTTGATAACCAGCATCGGCTAAAACGGGTATATTTTTTCGCCAATGGCCAATACAAGCACCGAAGCCGTGAACCAAAACCAAGGGTTTACCTGTTCCCACGACGGTGTATTGAATTTTGTAGCCTCGCCAAGTCCAAAAATATTTTTCAAAAGTCGCTATTGTCGGTAGCTGCTGGATATTTATAGTCATTATTAAGATTAGTAAAGCCTTTCCTTATATAATAATTTGTTCTGAGCTTCTAGGTTTATGCAAAATTCGTAGTCAGGGTAGATTCCAACGCTGCTCGATCCCAATTTCCTAAATTTGCAGCTGCATCATAGGTACTCTGCAAAAAGGCAAGGAGTACTGCATCGGGATCATCAGCTCGCCGCACTGCTTCATATGGCAAAATGAACTCTTGCATCTGGGGACTGTAAAATGCCTCCTTTGGGTGGATGGGGTAGTCTTTAAATCCCTGCGGTTCGGGGTAGGTATAGGAGTAAAAAACAGGTTCTGCCACTGCTCCACCACCAGGCCAAAACCCACAGCTGCTCACTTCATGTGAGTAAGCCTCTCTTGTTACCCAATCCGCCATATTGGGAATCCCACCTGGATGTTCTGGAGCGCGACGCCCAGAGAAGCGGGTTACAGCCAAGTCAAAGCTGCCCCAAAAAAAGTGTACAGAGCTACATTTACCAATAAAACATGAGCGAAATACTTTCATGATCGGGATATTGGTAAGGGAGAATGCTAAAGGAAAATTACTATACTGAGTAGGCTAGACAAGCTGACGGACGCGATCGCTTATCTATTAAACCAGATACGGTAGCCTAAGTTCTCTTTTTAATTGATTAATTTTGCTTACTCATTCAATGTTAACTGACTACATTTTGAAGAAATGAGTTGTTGGGGAGAGGGCGATCGCACCAATTAGACCAGCAAATAATATTTCAGTGATTGCATAATAATGAGATGCGATCGCCAACACAATGCCACTGGATCAATACTGATGAGCGATATGAGCGTTTTCTGCCGTTAGCAGTGGTTAAATTTAATACTGCCAGCACTTTAAATGTAAGTTTTGACCTGCTATTGCGACTGCACCAAGGTAATTATCACCAGGTGTGAGTTCAATTAAACTCCATTCTTGCTCAGTAATGAGTTTTGCTGGTTGTTCTAGAGTCAAAGAAATCTCTACTTTTTCTAATTGAACTATTCCTACTCCTATTGCTTTTAAATAAGCTTCTTTACAAGTCCAATAGCGAAAAAACACTTGTTGTTGTTGCTCTGGGGGGAGCGATCGCACTACTTCATATTCTCTAGGTGCAAAGAACCTTTCCGCGAGAGCTTCGACATCACTGACTGATCGCATGTGTTCTACATCTATACCAATTTTGCGATTCCTACTGACACCACAGAGAGCTAAATCTTCTGAGTGGGACAAGTTAAATGACAGTCTACTATCAGCTAATACTGGCTTCCCACGAAGTTCATAGGTAAATTGCACCGCTTGCGGTTCCACACCCAAGTAGCGACCCAAAATTCTACGGAGGATACCCCGACCTGCAATAAAACGCTGTCGATGTTGTTCAAAGTAAAACCTTTGAGCGCGAGCAATTTCGTCACTAGAGAGGGTTGTTTGTAAAACTTGTAGTTCTGATTCTGGTCGCTTTAGCTCAATTTGCCAGATATGCACATCATCAGGTAACAAAGTTAAATTTGTCGGTGCGGTTAGCCACAAAAGATTAGTCTCAGACCCCATCTTAGATATTTTGTCCGTCACATTTATTTAGATTAATTGATTGTAGAGGCGGATTCAGCAAATAAGTTCGTAGTAAGTACTTCAGTGCTTAGGAAGTTGAGGACTTTAGTCCTCACTACAATCTTGGAAAACAGTCAATAATATTACTGAACTCATTCCGGTAAACCTGAGTCTAAAATTTTTTCATATCCTACGTATTTTACTGATGACTTATTCAAAAATCTTCAAAGAGCGTTACTTTGCTCAGGTTGTAACGCTGTTGTTCTTGTTACTAATATTGTTAATAGGAGCGCTTCCTGGATATGTGAAAGGAAACTGGCAATGGGAGGAACCACCACCTGTCACCAATCTCAAAAAGTTAAAACAGATACGCCAAACAGGATTGGCTCTTCCTGGTTGGCAAACGATTGAACAAGCAGAACAACCCATTGGCGAACAAAAGTGGTCTTTGCAGTTAATTAAAAAACAAGATGCCGATACTGAGGCTTTATTATTTTTATTACCACAAAATGGGCCAAGAAAGCAGCCACAAGTAGAATGGACAGAGATTAATGGTTGGGGTCGTTCACGTTGGGGACAGTGGGATATTGCTCAAAGTCGCTTAGTTGAATTTACTGTCAACCAGCCCCAAGTAAAGGTAAAAGCTAGGTTCTTTCGTGCTGCGACAAAAGAGCAAACTTTTGCGGTTCTGCAATGGTACGCTTGGCGCGATGGTGGCGATCCATCAACTTTGCAGTGGTTGTTAGCAGATCAGATAGCTCAATTACAAAAGCAACGTGCTGCTTGGGTTGCTGTCAGTATCCTTGTACCGATGGAGCCTTTAGGAAAGATTGATACAGTGTGGTCTGAGGTTAAATCTCTCGGCGAAACAGTACAAGAGATTTTAATGACAAATGAATTATGAAGGGATTGGGGATTGGGGATTGGGAATCTGAAAAGTAGAGACGCGTTCGCTTTTAGCGTTCCCGCAGCAGGGTAATTGGTAATTTCGCATCTCTACAGACCTGAACCGTATTGAATTATATGGAGGTATGGAGTCTCCACGAATGAATTAGTTGACTCCTTGGATTTTCAATAAAAATTATTACACTTACCATTACGTGTATCTTAAGTTAAAATAGCCGCTTGCAGCTTTGCAGCCTGAGAACGGCTTCACAGCTTAAATTAAATCCTTTATAACTTCTATTTGTTGATATGCGTGCATTCAGCACACTGTACTGTTTTAGTCTTCAAGTCAGTATTTTACTAGCAACGACTTCAATACCTGTTGTTGCTCAAGCACCATTTCCTACTTCTGGTACAGACAGTGAATTTACTCGGTTGGGTGTTAATAATAATCAAATACCATCTCAACTTGACCGTTATATTTTGGGAGCGGGAGATACAATTAGCATCCAAGTTCAACGTCCTTTTGGTCCCTATCGTCTAGGACCAGGAGATGTTATTGGGGTTGTGATTGAGCGTTTTCCAGATTTAGGTTTTCAAGCTTCTGTCAATCCCGAAGGAAAGATTATTGTTCCTCTATTGGGAACTGTATCACTACAAAATTTAACTTTAGCAGAAGCACAAAATAAGATTTGCTCTTTATTCAATACCTATGTTATTGATCCAATAGTGACTTTATCTCTGGTGTCGCAGCGACCGGAGTTAAATTTTTCAGTCACAATCAACCTTGAAGGTAATGTTGTTTTGCCTCAAGTGGGAATAGTATCCTTAAAAGGCTTGAGTTTAGCAGAAGCTCAAGAAAAAATCCGCTTACTACGCGATCGCATTACACCAGATCAAATTATTGCTGTATCATTAGCATCACCTCGAACAGTACAAATCACTATTAGTGGTGAAGTCCTAAGACCCGGAATTTATCCCATGGGTTCGCCAACACCTCGTGTCGCTGATGCTTTACTACTAGCAGGCGGTTCTACCATGATGGCAGACCTACGACAAGTGCAACTACGGCGTAAGTTAATTGACGGTTCAATTATTACCCAAAATATTGACTTGTATAGTCCTGTACTCAATGGCGACGCCGCACCTAATATGCGTTTGCAAGATGGAGATGCGATCGTTGTTATGCGTCGCGACTTAGCTCATGATGATAATTACGATCGCAATCTTGTTGCTCGTTCTTCTTTAGCTCAACCCCAAATTCGAGTCAGAGTATTAAACTACGCCACTGGCGGAATCGTAACGCAAACATTGCCGAATGGTAGTAATTTTGTAGATGTTTTATCAGGAGTCAACCCTAATTTTACTAACGTCCGTGACATTGCCTTAGTTCGCTTCGACCCAGAACGAGGTAAAGCCATTACTCAGAGATTAAACGGTAAAAAGGCTTTAGCTGGAGATGCAACTCAAAACGTGCCACTTCAAGATAATGATGTTATCGTGATTGGTCGAAACCTCATCGGTAAAATTACGAACTTAATATCTACAATTACCCAACCCTTCTTCAGTTTTCAGAATTTCCTCAACTTCTTCGATAGTTTCGTCGGTGGTGGAGGGAGTGGAGGGAAGTAGGGATTGGGGAACAAAACAATTCAAAATCTAAAATTCAAAATCTAAAATCGAATGACGCCACCGATTGTTAAGCGCTACTTGATAGCTTTTGAGAAGTATAAGTGGATTGGTTTAGCCAGTTTTACTTTAGTTGTAGTTGGTTCAACGGTGGTGGCTATACAACCAGAACCACCAGCTAGTTATATTGCAGATGCTGCACTTACTTACTCTAGTCCTCCCGTTTTATTTTCTGTGACTGGGGGTGAAATTCAGCAGCAAGGTCAAGAATTAACTCAAGAAATTTTGCTATCAGACCAAATCATTGAGGCTGTAGCAACGAAAGTCAATGTCAAACCAAAACAAATTGGTAAAAATATTGCTCTGACTGTACCGGAAAAAAGTAAGCCAGGAGAAGCACCAGCATCCACACTCATTGAAATTAAATATAAAGACTCTAACGAAAAGCGTGCTAAACAAACAGTACAGCTATTGATGGAAGCCATGATTAAGTTGAGTGGTGAGATCAATACCAGGCGATTAAATGCAATTATCAAGAAAATCAACGAACGCTCACCACAGATTAAACAAGATTTGCAATTAGCGGAGAAAAAACTAGAACAATACGATCGCATCCAAGGCCCAGCATTGCTAGCTGCGGAAAATGGTAGTTTGTTGAGTGCAATCACCAGCAGTCAAAGTCAGCAACGACAAATTCAATTGACGCTCACTGGAGTCGATGCTCAAGTTCGCAGTTTGCAAAAAAAATTGGGGTTAAATGTTAACCAAGCTTATGTTTCCTCAGCTTTGAGTGCTGATCCCATTATTGCCAGCTTGCGATCGCAAATCTATCAAGTCGAAAGCCAAATGGGAGTCCTCGCCAAACAAGGTGCGCGTCCTGAATTACCGCAGATGGTACAATTGCAACGTCAAAAAGATGCTTATGAACAATTGATACAACAACGAGCCGTTGAAGTCGTAGGTGGTCAAGGTGCAACGGTTCCTCTTGCTGCTTCAATTACAGATATTCGTTCCCAAAGTAACTTAGACCCCGCTCGTCAGCAACTTGCCAATCAATTAGTAACTTTACAAACTCAGTACGAAACATTACAACAACAGCTAGTTTCTTTGTCACAAGACGAAGAACGACTGCGACAAGCATATGCTTTGATACCTAATAAACAACTAGAGCGATCGCGTTTAGAACAAGAGGTCGCACTCAAAAAAGCCATCTTCGACAAAATGCAGGCGAAATTGATAGATGCTCAAGCAGCAGAAGCAGAAACCGTGAGTAGTCTGAGTATAGCTAGAGTTCCTTTAGTGATTGCTGATGTCAAACCTCCAAAGAGTGTACCAGCTACCCTAGCGATTGGTGGCGTTTTAGGATTAATAGTTGGTGGTGGGGTGATATTTTTATTAGGCTCACTCGAAGGTACTTTCAAAACCAAAGAGGATATCCGCAATCATCTAAAACAGCGAGAAGTCGCTTTACTGGGAGAGTTACCTTTAATGCCAGTAGATGACTTATCACCAGACGAAGTGCCAACCATACTTTCTGTTTATTCCCCGTATTTAGAATACTACGAGAAGTTGCGTAGCAATGTACGTCGCC
This sequence comes from Nostochopsis sp., assembly GCA_051172755.1. Classification (GTDB taxonomy): domain Bacteria; phylum Cyanobacteriota; class Cyanobacteriia; order Cyanobacteriales; family Nostocaceae; genus Pelatocladus. The sequence continues at coordinate 112,857 of JBMNDX010000007.1, forward strand.
TCGGCAGCAAAAATTTAAAAGTCATATTAATCACTAGTGTGAGCAGTACCGAAGGTAAAACCACAAGTGCTTACAACTTGGGTATAGCTTCCGCTCGTACTGGCAAGCGTACCTTAATTATTGAAACAGATTTGCGATCGCCTTCTCGTAGTCCATCGCTAAAAGTGACAATTGACCCCAATGCGAACATTGAACCCCTGCGCTATTACGGCAGCTTGAGCGAGTGTATCCGCTTAGTTCCTGAGGTTGAAAATTTATACATTACTCCCAGTGCTGGGACTGTACATCAGCCTGCTGCTATCCTTGAATCTAGCGAATTCCGGCGCTTAATCGAAGATGCCCGTGAACGGTATGATTTAGTAATTATAGACACTAATCCCATCAGTTTATCCAACGATGCTTTATTAATTCAACCTTACACCGATGGCATCATCCTAGTCACCCGACCACACTATACCCAAGAAAACATGCTCGGTGAAATTATAGATCAATTGATGGAATCAGAATTAGGATTAGTGGGAGCGGTGATCAATGGCGCTGATATCTTCGTTCCTCAGTCTCAACTCAGAGAATTAGTCTCTTCATCTGGGGAAGAATCAGAAGAAAAAGCAGAAGTTATATCATTTCAGGTGTAGAGACGCGAAATTTCGCGTCTCTACACCTCAGAGCATCAATTCATAATTTGAGAAGACAGCAGCTTGACCACAATACTGATCATTTTCATCCAATAAATTCCAAAGAATACCATCTTTAATATCAAAACGTTTACCAGTGCTGCTAATCCGAACGCCAGAGTAATTACTGAAGCCTTTAGTTGTCGTTTCCGCTAACAACCGACTACGTTCCTCTTGTACAACCTCTTGAGCTGTTTTCCGTGAAGGCATTCTAGTAAAATCCTGCCACGGAAGCTCCCATAACTCCAAGGCTTTTTGATTCCCGTAGTTAAAAATTGGGTCTGGTTCAGCACCATGAGAAACTAAAGCAAAAGGAGCTGCAAATAGTGCTTGGGCTATTTCTTGTGCAGAACCATTAATATCTAGTAGAGAACGTCCTGTCCAATACTCAAAACTACGTAATATACGCAAGCTGTGGCGAATCACAGCCTCTTGCTCCCAAGGAAGTTGGATGTTATCGGTCATTTAATTTTAGATTTTGGATTGACGCCAATGCATAGAATCTGCTTGCTCTATACCATCAAAGAAGTATCGGTCATATATACTTAGAGTTGCATAATTACCTAATTATTTTGCAATATATTATAGATATAGGACTTACTTATGAGCAGAAAAGCCAAAATAACAGATATAGCTTTCAAGGCTTATAGCTAGGTTTTTCAATCATATTTTGGCGATCGCTCTTCTATCAAAAGCGACCTCTAAAAGCCTGAAACAACGTATTTACGTTAATACACAAGATGCTTCTTTTGTACAGTGCGTAAGTCCTAAGATAGTAATACAGGTACTTAGTACAACATTTCACAAATTCGTAGCGAATAAAATTCGGAAAAGCTCTGCGCTCCTCTGCGTTGACTCCGCGTTCCTCCGCGTTTAAAAAAGCTAGGAATCAAACTGTACTTAGTTCTTCACACCTAATATGAATCAAACTATATTTCATCTTGCCTTTCCTGTCACCGACATTGCCCAAGCAAAAGCATACTACGTTAATGCTTTAGGCTGTATTCCAGGTCGAGAAAATCACCATGCTCTCATTCTCAACCTTTACGGTCATCAATTAGTGGCTCATGTCACCAAAGAACTGTTGACACCACAACGCAGTATTTATCCCAGACATTTTGGATTAGTTTTTACCTCAAAAGACGACTGGAAATCTTTACTATTGAGAGCGCAACAGTGTCAGCTAATGTTTAGAGAAGAAGCCAAGCATCGTTTTGTTGGTACTCCCCTGGAACATTCCACTTTCTTTTTAGAAGACCCATTTTATAACTTAATGGAATTTAAGTATTATCGTGATTATGAAGCGATTTTTGGGAATGCGGAGTATCAGCAAATTGGCGAGCCTCACTGAGGTGAGCAGCTACGCCAACGCACCTAGAATACTAATTTACAGTGATGTCAACAGAGCATTTCGTTTTGCCACAATCTCGCCCGCAAGTCAACGGCGGGGTAGTTCACGATAGATCAAAAATATGACAGAACCTATTCCACCTATCACCCTACCACCATCCCAAAATCCAGAACTTGAAGGCAAATGGTTAAAGCAACGCTTACATAGGTGGCTAGACACAGAATTTATCCCAGAAGCAGTTAACCAAAATATTGCCGAACGTGCGGCCCAAATATTTGTTCGCCAACGGATGGAAGGAGAAAATGACCTTGGTTCTCTGGTAATTGCTATTGTCACAGAGATGCAGGCATTTGATTTTTCTAAAAGCTTCTATGGAGAGTTTGCGATCGCCAACGCCGTTAGCGATCTACTCCTAGAAAGTTTAGGAATTGATAAGTGTTGTGGACAGTAGTTACTAGTCATTTGTCTTTTGTCATTTGACCAATGACTTTTAACAAATCACCAATGACTAATGACCAATGATTACCAACTTGACTTAACCACTCCAGGTAAAAGTCCCTCATGCGCCCATTCCCGCAAAACGTTCCGAGATAGTCCAAAGTCGCGGTACACACCTCTGGAACGACCAGTAGCCCAGCAACGGTTACGACGGCGAGTGGGTGCGCTGTTGCGGGGTAGCTGTTGAATTCGTCTGTGAATATCCAGCTTATCCATTGGATCTTCTGTAGTTCTAAACTCTTCTAACAAAGCTTCCCGCTTGTCCGCATACTTTGCCACTAGTTTAGCGCGCTTTTTCTCGCGCTCAATCATGCTCTTTTTTGCCATTGAGTCTGTTCTTACTTTTTAAATTAAAAGACAGTATTTCCCATTCTATCTGATGGAATTAGTTATTGGTTAGTAGTTAGTGGTTGCTGGTTTTCTAATTTTTTTGTTCCTGTTCCCTGATAACTGAAGCCGAAGGACATAAATCAGCCAATTCGCAAACCTCACATGCAGGATTACGGGCTTTACAAACAGCACGACCATGATAAATCAACCGGATTGACCAATTTTCCCAGTCTGGTTGAGGTAAAAGACGAATTAAATCTCGTTCAATATGAATCGGTTCCGTGTGTTCGGTCAAGCCTAGACGTTGGCTGAGCCGTTTGACGTGAGTATCAACTGTTACACCAGCATTAATTCCAAAACCATGAGCAAGGACTACATTTGCTGTTTTACGTGCTACCCCTGGAAGCAGCAATAATTGATCCATCTGGTTTGGTATTTCACCGCCAAATTCGTTAACGATCATGCGACAGGCGGCTTGAATATTCTTTGCTTTGTTACGGTAAAATCCCGTAGAACGTACTAATTTTTCTAACTCACTCAAGTCAGCATTAGCTAAACTAGGTGCATCTGGAAAACGATTAAATAGTGTTGGCGTGACTAAATTTACTCGTTCATCCGTACACTGGGCGGAAAGAATTGTTGCTACCAGCAGTTGAACTGGGGTGGAATAGTTTAGAGAACAAGTAGCATTTGGATAAATACGCTTGAGGCAAACTAGAATTTCTCGCGATCGCTGCTTTTGAGATGACAATTTATGAGTGTTGATCACTGGATTTAAAATAGGGATTGGGGATGAGGGATGAGGGATTGGGCAATAATAGCTTCTTAATCGCAAAATTATTGACGCTAGAAGCGTTAAAATATTAAGAAAGATTAAATAATGCTCCCACTATACTCATGCAATGCGTTGTGAATCGCCGCGCTCAGTTCTCGGCCAGCCATCGCTATTGGTTGCCAGAATTGAGTGAAGCTGAGAATTTAGAGAAATTTGGTGCTTGCTCTCGCTTTCCAGGACATGGACACAATTATGTCTTATTTGTCTCCCTAATTGGGGAATTAGATAAATATGGCATGGTGCTGAACTTGTCTGATGTCAAACACGTGATTAAGCAAGAAATAACTAGCCAACTAGACTTTTCCTATCTCAACGATGTATGGGCAGAATTTCAGCAAACTCTACCTACGACAGAAAATATTGCAAGGGTGATTTGGCAAAAGCTAGCACCCCATTTACCTCTAGTTCGTGTGCAGCTATTTGAAAATCCTGAACTTTGGGCAGACTATATGGGAAACGGAATGGAAGCTTATCTCAGTGTCAGTACTCACTTTAGCGCTGCTCATAGGCTAGCGCATCGAGATATTAGCGATCAAGACAACTTCGAGATTTATGGTAAGTGTGCGCGTCCCAACGGTCACGGACACAACTATCATTTAGAAGTGACAGTGAAAGGGGAAATAGATCCACGCACAGGCATGATTGTGGATTTAGGTGCGTTGAATCAAGTCATAGAAGATTATGTGGTTGAGCCATTTGATCACACTTTTTTGAACAAAGATATTTCCTATTTTTCAGAAGTTGTGCCTACTGCTGAAAATATTGCACTTCACATCAGTAATTTATTGCGATCGCCTATTCAAAAATTGGGAGCCAAACTTTATAAAATCAAATTAATTGAAAGTCCGAATAATTCTTGTGAAATTTACTGCACTGAAACAGAATCCAAATCTGTAAATGTTGCAGAAAATCAGCCAGCTTTAGCACGTATTTAACTAAATAAAGGTTCGTAGTAAGGACTTTAGTCCTTAAATATATAAGGGCTAAAACGCTTACTACGAACTTGAGTACGCAAGTAGTGATAAATTTTCCACGAGAGTAGTCCGAAAGCTAGATTAAGCAATAAGCGGCTAAGTATAAACCACAGGATATTAAGTTCAAAAAACTGTATATAACTCAAGGAATTGAGACTTCTTACCAAGAGAAATAACCCAAAAAGTGCATTACCACCCAACATTAGAGCAAACACTACCAAACCCCTCTGCCAAAAACGCTGTTGTGGTGTGTAACCACTAATCAAAGTCAGGGTTGGTATTCTTTGTACTTTTCGCAGTAAATATTCTAATCGCCAAAACATCCACAACAAAAAGGGAAACAAACCATAGCTGAGGAAAAACAACGGTTGTGGATAACGCCAAGCAGTAGATAGAACATTGACTATGGCATGACAAACCACAGAATTGAGCCAAGCTTTGGTAATATTTGGATGAGATCGGCGTAAGCGAGTCTTATTTTCTAAAGATAATGCTAAGGCATAGCCCCAGGGTGCAGAGAACATAGCGTGAACTGGTGTTGCGATCGCTCGTTCTATCATCGATGCTGTATCGTTAATAAAATAAATCCAGTTTTCTTCGGCGGTGAATCCCAGAGCAACGGTTATGGTAGAGAGGAAGACTGTACTGGGGCGTAAGCGATATTGACGATGCTGAAAATACCAACCCAGAGCAACAACTATTGCTAACTTACAACCTTCTTCTATTGGCCCTACCTCTAACAATTGTCGCAAGGCAACACCCATAAGAGTATGGCTAATTTGTCGCCAAGCTACAAACGAGTTGAGTTGTGTTTCCACAAGCCACTCTAAACTCAGAGCAATTAAACCTGATATTGCTCCAACTACAAAAAATAACAGCAGTCGCACCAGGGATGGGCTATTAGCAAAGCGCAAATAATAGAAAACCAAAAGCAACAAAGGGGGTGCGACTGCCCACAGAAATAAAGATATATCAGCCATTCACTGGTATTGTGGCTGGGGCCAATGGTGAAGTTCAGCGAGCCAGAAAGTTTATCCTGGCGACGAATGTTCTCAACACAGACGAACTATAAAACAAAGTAAATCTCTTATTCGTAATGATAACGACAAGCGAGAAAATCAATTTGAGTATTTCCCACCCTACAGCCCCTGATTTGTACCTACCAGCAACGTGTAGCCTATTGCTACTTCAGGGTTGAGATGACGATATCCTCCCGCCCAATCAGTATGTTCGCCAAATATACACAGACGTCCTGGTACAAAAATGTTCATACATATCTATCATCTTACTCACGTATTCTCATGTATTTTGTAACAATTAATCATCCCTACAAGCATGTTGTTATACCATATCGTGCTAAGGGTCAAGCGGGGTTTCACCACTTATTGTGCTTGAATAGCAATCGTTTGCTGCCTAGTTCTACTAGTGTCAGTTTAGAAACTGTCACTTACCCTTGTCCGCGTTTTATACCAGAAGAGATATTCTTATTTTGTGCAAGGAGTGATACCACTTCACGCCAGGTTTGCCACAAGTTATTTTCGTAATACCCCCTTGACTAAGGTGATTGCGAATATCAAATGTTGCATCAAATCAGTGATTTGGTATACAAATATACAAGAAGCGCTTGAGTTCGCAAACTTCTCAGGCGCTTTTACGTTTAATTGGTTAGTGGTTGTTTACTCCCCACACTCCCAATCCCCCTACTCTGGGAGAAACCCTCCGGGTTCTCCCAGAGTACACGCGAAGCGTGTACGCCAGGTGCTTGATGCCGGGGAACCCTAGTCGAGGACTGGCTCACCGCTTGGGCGTCTACGCGTAAGCGTCTTCGTAAGGAGAATACCCAATCCCCTATCCAATTACAAAATTAATCAACTTACCAGGTACCACAATCACCTTTTTAATTTCTTTGCCTTCTATGTAACGTTTGGCAATTTCAGATTCGCGGGCGTATTTTTCCAACTCAGCTTTGTCTGCTTGTGCTGGAACTGGAATTGCACCGCGAGTTTTACCCATAATCTGAATCACCAAGTTAATTTCATCAGCAACTAAGGCTGCTGAGTCATACTTCGGCCAGGTTTGGGTATGGACTGAGTTGCTGTTACCCAACAAATGCCACAATTCATCGGCGATGTGGGGTGCAAAAGGTGCCAGCAGGACAACTAAAGTTTGAATACCTTCTGTATAGATTGACGAGTCTTTACAAGAGGCGTCGGTGATGGCGTTACTCAGTTTCATCAATTCTGAAATGGCGGTGTTGAATTGATATTCGTCTTCTACGTCTTCACTGACTTCTTTAATTGCGGTGTGAATTGCTCGTCTTAAGTCTTTTTCGATTTTTGTCATTTGTCCTTTGTGTGTGACAGATGACGGATGACTATTAACAAATTCCGTTACCAAGCGCCAAACTCGGTTCAAAAAGCGAAATTGTCCTTCTACGTCTGCTTCATCCCATTCCAAGTCTTTTTCGGGTGGTGCTTTGAACAGAATGAACATCCGAGCGGTATCGATACCATATCTATTAATAACATCTTCCGGCGCTACACCATTGCCCTTAGATTTGGACATGGTGGCATAAATGCGTTGCAGTGGTTCACCTGTTTGGGGATCGCGAGGATCGTTAGAATCGACAAGATGGGAAGGAACCCATTTATCTTTACCACCTTTATTAGGATTGAAGTAAGTTAAACCCTGCACCATTCCTTGAGTTAACAAGAGTTGGAAAGGTTCGTCAAAATTCAACAAGCCGCGATCGCGCAATACTTTGGTAAAGAACCGCGAATACAACAAGTGCAAAATCGCGTGTTCAATTCCACCCACATATTGATCTACCGGCATTAAATCATTTACCCTAGCAGAGTCGAAAACTTGCTGTTCGTTCTTAGCATCGGTAAAACGCAAGAAATACCACGACGAATCAATAAATGTATCCATCGTGTCGGTTTCCCGTTTTGCGGGTGTACCGCAGTTTGGACAAGGTACGTTTACCCAGCTTTCCAATTTCGCCAAAGGCGAACCACCACGTCCGGTAAATTCTACATTTTCCGGTAACTTTACGGGCAAGTCTTGATCTGGAACAGGAACCGTCCCACAGTTGGGACAATAAATTATAGGAATGGGTGCGCCCCAGTAACGTTGTCGAGAAATCAACCAATCCCGCAAGCGATACTGTACCCGTTCTTTGCCAAAGCCTTGTTTTTCTGCATACTCGATAATTGCTGTTTTGGCGTCGGTGGAATTCATGCGATCGAATTGGCTAGAATTCACCAACACTCCAGGTTCGGTGTACGCCTCTTGTAGAGACGTGCCATGTAGAGACGTTACATGTAACGTCTCTACATTATCGGGAGGAACAACTACCACTTTAATCGGCAAATTCTGTTCCTTGGCAAATTTAAAATCCCGTGCATCGTGCGCCGGTACACCCATGACAGCACCTGTACCGTACTCATACAGTACATAATCAGCGATCCAAATCGGAATTTCTTCCCCTGTAAACGGGTTAATTGCTTTACCACCCGTCGGTATACCTCGCTTGGGCTTATCTTCAGCAGTGCGTTCCAACTCGCTTTGGTTGGTAATTTCTTGCACAAATGCTTCTACTGCTGCTTGTTGTTCTGGTGTTGTCACCAATTGTGTGAACGGATGTTCTGGTGCTAAGACTAAGTAACTAACGCCGTAAACTGTATCTGGACGGGTGGTATACACACCAATTTTTTCGGAACTACCCACAATGGGGAATTCCAAATATGCACCTGTAGATTTGCCAATCCAGTTCGTTTGCATCAACTTGACCCGTTCTGGCCATCCGGGCAATTTTTCCAAGTCATTCAACAATTCTTCGGCGTAGTCGGTGATTTTGAAAAACCATTGGCGCAATAATTTGCGTTCGACTTTTGCTCCACTGCGCCAGGAACGTCCTTCGTTGTCTACTTGTTCATTTGCCAATACAGTTTGGTCAATGGGGTCCCAGTTGACAGCTGCTTGTTTTTGGTAAGCTAAACCTGCTTGGTAAAACTGCAAGAAAATCCACTGTGTCCACTTGTAATAATCTGGTGAACAGGTGGCAATTTCACAGTCCCAATCAATCGATAAACCGAGACGTTGCAATTGCTGCCGCATCTGGTCAGTATTTTGATAAGTCCAATTTGACGGGGGAACACCTCGGTCAATGGCGGCATTTTCTGCGGGTAAACCGAAAGCATCCCAACCCATCGGATGTAGTACCCGATAACCTTGCATTCGCTTGAGGCGGGCAATCACATCGGTAATCGTATAATTACGGACGTGACCCATGTGCAGGCTGCCCGATGGATAGGGGAACATTGACAGGGCGTAGTATTTTGGCTTATTGGTGTCTAAGGAAATTTTATCTAAGCCAAGTTCATTCCATGTCTTTTGCCATTTTTCCTCAATCTGTGTTGGGTTATATCGGGAATCCACAAAAACTCTCCTACTGGACTGTAACCATAGTTTGCCTCCATATTTTAGATGATGGTAGGCAGACGGCTCGGTTGGTTGAAATAAGCAATGATTGAATTAAATGAAAAATATTCTGGTTTATTACGGGTGTTTGTTTATGGCACCCTCAAACCAGGAGAAGCTAATTATAATATCTACTGCGATCGCAAAGTGATAAATGCAACTAAAGCTTATGTGCTGGGTAAACTGTTTGATCTGCCCCAAGGCTACCCAGCTATGACGCCAGGAGATAGTCCTGTCTACGGGTATTTGCTAGAATTTGATTTGGCAGAAGTTCTAGTTGAACTAGATGATCTAGAAGATTACCACCCTGCTAGACCAAATTCGGAAAATTTATATAATCGGCAACAAATAAAAGTATACGATTCCCAAGGGCGATCGCTCGGCTACGCTTGGGCTTACTTGATGACCTCAGAAATGGTTAATAATTTGGGAGGTGTTCACCAAACCGATGGCTGGTGGACTAATTCATAAATTAAGTATGTAGTGATCATCAACCGTTACTAGTTGACTTGATTTTCCATTCTCAATGATATTCATTTCCTATATCTAACGCTGGTAGCTGTTTTGGCCGATTAAATGGATCTTCTGGGGTAGTTTCTGCTGCTTTCGGAATTGGCAGAATTGGATTGTTAATAGAAACGTTTAAGGTTGCAGCAGCAATAGTTTTTGTCGGTTGTGCCTGTTTTGTTAAAGTATTTTGAGCCAGTTGTGGGCTGAATTTACTACTTGGTAATAAGCCAGACACCGTACCAATAATTGTCGCGGTTATAGCTGCACCTCCCCAAACTAAGGCTCGACGTACACGACGACGACGTAAACGAGCTATGACTCGTTCAACAGTTTCTTCTACTGCTTGTGACTGCGGCACTGGTATTGTCCGCAGGCCTTGACGCAATTTCAAAAGCCGTACATACAAGCATTTTACTGCCTGATCGTTTGCTAGTAATTCTTCTACTTGCCTACGTTCGGCAGCAGTCAGTTCACCATCAAGATAAGCACTTAATAACTCGAAGCGATCGCGCTTCACCATATCTATAGCACCCGTTAATTCATTGGTATGCTCTGCCTCCCCATCTGGCAAATCAAGATTGAATTGCAACTGGGAATGGTCGTTAAAGTGAGAATCAGTAGTCATCTTAACATTATTACCAATTCATGCACGGGTAAACACAACGAACTCGATCCAAGATAATCCTTACTTCTCCTGGTTTTTCCTAGTGGCAGAAGCACTTTCCATAATTTTAATAAATCTTAATGAAATATAAAATTCTGCCGTTTATTATCAGGTGAAACTTTAAACTTAGGAACCAAGATAAGTTTGTAACTGCGCTTGCAATCTGGCTCTAGCTCTGGCTATTCTGGATTTGACTGTTCCTAAGGAAACTCCAGTGATTTCGGCAATTTCTTCGTATGCCATACCTTCAATTTCCCTTAAAACTATAGTCGTACGGAATACTTCAGGCAGATCCGCGATCGCTTCTCGCAATTGTTCATAGAACTCTCTAGTTGTGAGTTCTTCTTCTGGTCCAGGAGTATCTCCTGCGATTTCCCAATCCATCTCGCCGTCGTCTACCGAACGGGGAGCATCCAGCGATACAGGACTGACAACCCGCTTACGTTTGCGTAACTCGTCGTAAAACAAGTTAGTCGCAATGCGGCTTAACCAACCCCGAAATTTAGATGGTTCTTGCAACCGACTAATATTGCGATAGACCCGAATCCAAACTTCTTGAGCTAGATCCGCTCTGTCAGACCAATCAGGGGCTAAATGGTACAACACCCTATCAACTTGGGATTGATAACGACGCAGGAGTTCTGTAAATGCAGCACGATCTGGGCGCAGTCCAGTCTGACAGCGTAAAATTAAATCGTGGTTAGAGAGTTTGTCAACTTGCGCTGATGCTTCTGGGATTCTTGCATCAACAGTTGACCAGGATACAGTAATCGATTCGCTCATAGATCGTACTGGTTGTAAATCATCCCTATCTATTAGACCTACTTATCAGCCGGATGTTCCTAGTATGAGTGACGGATTTCTGACTGGAACACAGGATACCATTGCAGATACATTCCTGTAAGACACAGTTAGGTTACGTATCTTTGTGACAGCATTCAATACTGAATACTTACTATTGTCAAAAATATTTTTTTATGATATCTAAGCTTTGACAAGTGTCAAACAATTTTGGATTTTAGATTACCCTGCGGCAAGCCGCAGAAGCGTCTATGGATTTTGGATTGACCTGACAATTTTTTCTGTGGTCTAATCCCCATTATCCATTACCCATTACTTACTTTTGTGGCAATCTTACCAATATAGTAGGTCTCGGTTGTTGTAACTGCTCTAAATCCGCACCTCTATTAGATTCTTCTAGTCCGCGAACTTGCAAAAATAAATTGAGAGAAAATGTAATCGTAATTGCTAACAATAGTTTTTCTAACATGATACTTACTCCCACCCACACCATGAACACCACTTATAAATGATTGAAAATAGGGTCTGTTCGGTTCCAGGGAGTATCTATAAAATTCTCACCCGGATTTATATAAAACTAGACAATGGTACAACTCTGTATAGCCCTAGTTTGCCCATGAGTATCGACAAATTCATAATGGAACTGCTAAATGTTTGTAAAATTTTGGTAATTGGTTTCCAAGAGAATCTGGAAAATTTTTCAGCAATAGCTAACTGTAAAATATATAACAGTCACAGTTGCTTTCATTAGAGCTAGATTAGAGAAGAAAAACTGTGATTTGATGGCTGAGTCAACGGGGAATTTTGGAGAAAATAAACGATGGCGACGGTAAGAAATGAATCTGTAACGCGCATGGCTATGCTACTTTGTTTTGGCACAGGCTTCTTATCTCTCGCTGTCCATTGGCAGGTTTCTGATTTGGTGAAATCTCCCACAAATCAAGAACCTGGTGGAATTTATGTAGCGAGAGCAACAGATACAGTTGCAAAACCAAAAAGTTTCATACCAGACGAAAAACACAAAGCAAACCTTTCTCGTCCAATCCAGTCCCAGTTGACTAAGGCTTCGGTAACACAAAAGCCTTCTACTGTTCTTGCATCTGCTGATCAGACACATGTAGTAGTTGATTTAAGCGATCACCGCGTTTATGTTCAGCGCCAAAATCAAGTCATCGCCAGTTACCCAACAGGTATAGGTAAAAGAGGCTGGGAGACACCCACAGGTTCTTTTCAAATTGAAAATATGCGACGTAACCCTATTTGGCGTCACCCGATTACAAACAAGGTATTTCCAGCAGGTGTAAATAGCCCTCTGGGAGATAGATGGATAGGTTTTTGGTCAGATGGTCACAACAAAATCGGCTTTCACGGTACACCAGATGACAGCCTAGTAGGTAGTGCAGTTTCCCACGGTTGCTTGCGTATGCGTACCCCCGACGTACGTTTGTTATACCAGCAAGTACGCCTGGGAACAACAGTGGAAGTTCGTCAATAGTCATTTGTCCTACTCTACGAGAAGCCGCTTGCGCGTCTATGTCATTCGTCCTTTGTGAAGAAAAATGACCAATGACTAAGATAATGACTTCTGCTCAAAGTTGGGTGCGTAGGCTTGGAGTAAAGTACTGACTTGACGCAATACTTCATTGCCAGTGTTTTTACCCAAAACTTGTCGTTCTGGGAAGAATTTCGGTCTATCCAGATAACGGCTGATCGCTGCACTGACTTGTTGGGCGATTAATTCTTGTAGTTCTGCTTTGGCGTGTTGGCGCTGATAGTTAGCACCTTCTTCTGTAGTAGCGTATAGAGGAGGTAGACGGTTGAGGGCATAAGCAGCAATATCTCCTACATCCAAGGAAGTTTCACTAGTAGCTTCGATTTCAGCTACGCGGGCGATCGCTTCTGTTAGTACCAACTCTTCCATAACGTTAATAAATTGTTTGCGTGGTACCGCTATCACCTCACCAGTCAAGAGCGTTCCCATCAGCCGATCCAGTGCCATGTACTCTTCGATTGAGAGTTCGTTGGCATTGTCACAGATTCGTCCGACTTCTGCTTCCATGGCTGGTGTCAAATAACCATCCTGGAGAGCCTGTTGCACAATTTTTTCTATACTCATAATGCTCATCTTTATAAGAGTGTAGGTTGAAAACCCCGGAGAAACAGCAACAGAGTTGCGAATTTCGTGCTGTCTTACCGGGGATGAAAACCAACGCATGAAGGCTTGGCTCCTTCTGTAGTGCAGTGTGGTAAAGTTAAGAACGTGGAGGGGTAATCAACCACATTAAAAACACTACACTGCTTAACAGCTTTTCTGTTCCTTAACAATTGAATCTTGCTGGTTCTACTGCATTGTTCTAGTTTCCTCCTAGCAGTAGGTAAAAGATTCATAGGAACTAGACTCTTCAGAATTTTGAAACAATCGTTTCAACAAAATCCGCAATTCCTCCCAACACCGTAATCGGGGACTTCGGTGTTGGGAGGAATTGCGGGCTTGATTTGTTGCGTCCTGTGACCAAACTTCCCGCGTAGCGAGGAGAGGGAGGAGGACAGCGATCAATCAAGCAATTTCTGAGACTGCTACGCATAATCTTGAACTCCGTTTGATTAATTGCACTTTTAACAAACTAAATTGCCCAATGCGATACCAATTGTGGTCATACACAGAGACATTCTTGGTTTTGGTTGTTTGGGTATACCCTCCAACCCATCCAATATATGTTTTCCCGGCTTTTTCGGCTTTTACCAAATCTCCAGAGCGCAAACCAAACGGTGTTACTGTCCCACCTTTTCGTTTTCTATTATTGGGTACACCTTTTAGTGGGTTCTCGAAATGAAGTTGACGACGAAACAAATTGGGGCGTGCAATTACACGAAAAGGTGATTTAGTGACAGTTACTTCTCCTACCCAGCAATGCCCACGACTGTTGACGTTATGAAATTTTTGAAACTGCATAAAGTTGCTTGCTGCTAATGCAATCCCGTCATGGGCGTGAGTTTCAGGACTTTGTTTAGACTTATCTTTTTTGTCTTTAACTAAACCTAACTGCTGTCTGAGAATTGAAGTCTGCCAACCTTCTTGCGTGCTAGTCGGTGCAATCTTCTCTAACCATTGCAACATCACTTTTTGTCCAACCATTACCGGGCTAAATCCTTTATTCCCTTTAGCCTTGATGTATTCGTAGGTGATTTGATTAATAGGAAATAGCTTTACTACTTCTTTGGTAATTCGCAATTCCATCTCTTTGTTTGCACGAACACTTGGTGGTAGCTTGTTCTGTCTACGGTTATCAAAACGCTTTTGACGATGCGCTCTTTTGTTGAATACAACTTTACGGTTTATGCGTCTACCGCGTCTAGCACGTCTTAAAATTAATCTCCCTGCCATCTTTTTTGTGATATCTGGGAACGGCAAGATTAGATGTGCCTTAAACAAAGTAAACTTAGCTGATTGCACACCAACACCAGTAAATTTTTTGCCAGGGTCTATCCCTAATGCGATAGGTTGTTGGTTATAGCCAGATGGTTCTACTAATAACTGAATACAGAAAACATTCAGGTCGTTATGCACAATTTTGGCTTTGCCGTCTTTTAGCCAACGTCTAGCACGGCTAGATTTGGTTGGCATAAGCGGTTTGCCGTTTTTGTCTAATACAGGAACACGAATCATGGAGATAATCCTTTCGTGAAAAGTAATAAGTCCCTTCGCCCAACTTGTTTAGTATGTCCTTTCTACAAGCACCTATAATCAGTAGGTTTAGAGATAGCCCGAACTAGGGAAACATTCGGTAGTCTGTAACAAAACAAGTCTGGTAGGCTAGTCATCTCTTACGTTGAAAGCTGGCTCTTTCAAGCCCACACTGTACTATACTCAGTCAGTGTGGGTAGTTGACGTTAAACAGGATTTGCAGTCATGCAACTACGGTCGGGCAGACCGAAAGTTAACGCTACTCTCCCTTGAAGCCGCTTCGCGTCTATGGCGAGATTCCCACTTCTGAGTTAGATAACGCAAGGAATCTAGCCTAAGTGGTCTCGTTAAACCAAGAATCCCCGTATCTTTAGATCAGGAGCGGGGAGTGTCAAATAAGCACCCAAGCAAAGAGGGACCGTACCAATCCAGTTTATTTTGCCCAATCTGAGCAAAGAATATACAGTTATTTACTATTTAAATTCTTGATATCGCCATGGTGTTGGATCAACAGATTGACCGTTGACATATAATCCCCAGTGCAAGTGAGGTCCAGTAGAAGCACCTGTAGAACCCACTGCGCCAATAACTTGACCGGGTTTAACAATATCGCCTTCTTTGACATTAATGCGACTCAGATGCATAAAAATACTTGTCACCCCTTGACCGTGATCAATACCAACGACGTTACCATGAACCCGAAAACCTTGGGACACTTTTCCTACCAAAGCGACTCGCCCAGATGCTGGAGCAACTACAGCTGAACCCGTAGAACCAGCGTAGTCAACACCGCGATGATAGTAATCTTTAGCAAATTTACCATTATAGTAACGACGTACACCATAGATTGTGGAGATTCGTCCTGCATTTGGTTTAATAAACACACCACTCCAGTATTTTTGCGGTGTTTGCAAAGCTTTAAATTCTGCTACACGCTTGAGTTCGTATTCTGTGGCTTGCACTCCTGCTTTACCTGGGGGTAAATTAATCCGTTGTACAGGAAACTTGCGATCGCTCACCTTCACCAATAAGTTCCGTACCTGACCATCTCCAGAAACGCGAACTGTTCTTTTACCAACGTCTTGTAATGGTGTGGTGGGAATAAAAGCTCGATATTGATTAGGGGTAATTTGAAATGCTGGGTAAGTTTTATCTCCAGAAGTGACTGTTGGACTCGCACTAGTTCCAGAATTATCTACATTAATGAAAACCGATAAAGTATCTCCCAATTTCGGATTAGCTGGAGTCATCCGTACCTGTAAAGCCTCTGCGGGTAGGGCTAAGGCTACTGGGAAAGCAGCTAGCATCCCGGCTACCATTCTGGTAACAAGACGGTTAACTTGCAAATTAGACACAGTTGTTGGAACCAACTTTTGAGTGCGATCTACGGTAGTCATAGAGATACAAAAAATCCTATCTGCTGATGAACAACAGACTATTTTACAGGCTGTTGTGTTTCTACCTCTCGATAGCAAATTTTGTGAGACAACACTTTTTAATGTGATATTTGTGACTTATCGAAGGGAACTACATAAAACCTTTTTCAAAGCTGTTACTTCATTTACTCCGGAACTCCCCACAGCCATATCAAACTTTTGTATGCTGATTGTAAATAGGTCTTAATAGTTCTTTGAAAAACTTGTGCAAGAAGATTTTAGATTAATTGTTGATTTAGTCTCAGTTCTCGCTGTCGCCGCCTGTGGTGGACTATTGGCGGCGCTTTTAAAACAACCTGTTTTACTGGGGTATCTGATTGGAGGGGTTGTTATTGGCCCATCGGGACTAGGGCTAATTAAAGAATTAATTCAAGTAGAGACTCTAGCACAGTTTGGCGTTGCGTTTTTGTTATTTGCCTTGGGGGTGGAGTTTTCCTTTGCGGAACTGAAAAAAGTCAAAGCGATCGCCCTCGGTGGAGGTGGACTGCAAATTACCCTGACAATCGCAGTCACTGTTTTGGTCTGCGGTTTAACGGGAGCTTGGGGAACTTTACCAGCGAAGGGTGTATTTCTAGGGGCGATTCTATCTTTGTCTTCCACAGCAGTTGTCCTCAAATGTTTGATGGAACGCAACGAAACGGAAACACCCCACGGACAGGTGATGCTGGGAATTTTGGTGGTGCAGGATTTGGCTCTGGGACTAATGTTGGCAGTTTTGCCGGCTTTGCACCAACCAGGGGAATCGA
This sequence comes from Nostochopsis sp., assembly GCA_051172755.1. Lineage (GTDB taxonomy): Bacteria > Cyanobacteriota > Cyanobacteriia > Cyanobacteriales > Nostocaceae > Pelatocladus. The sequence continues at coordinate 129,843 of JBMNDX010000007.1, forward strand.
TTGTAATGGCGGTGCTGACAGCCTTGGCGCTGATTGGCCTGTTTGCAACGGGTGCTGTGATTGCTGGTAAGTGGATTATTCCCCCTTTGTTGCGGATGCTAGCCCGCACAGAAAGCCGAGAGTTATTTTTATTAGGAGTAGTGGCGCTGTGTTTGGGTATTGCTCTGTTGACAGAATATTTAGGGCTGTCGATTGAAATGGGGGCATTTGTTGCGGGTTTGATGATATCGGAGGTAGAATATGCCGATCAAACCCTAACTTATGTAGAACCACTACGAGATATTTTTGCGAGTTTGTTCTTTGCTTCAATTGGGATGTTAATCGATCCAGTGTTTTTGTGGCATAACCTGGAATTAATTTTGGGGCTAGTGGCGATCGCATTTGTTGGTAAATTTTTGATTATCACACCCTTAGTTAAACTGTTCGGCTATCCTCTGAAGACGGCGTTAATTACTGGGTTTGGATTGGCACAGATTGGGGAATTTTCCTTTGTTTTGGCTAGTGAAGGACAGGCTTTGGGACTAGTTTCTCGCCACATATATTTACTGATTTTGGGAACAACGGCGGTAACATTAGTACTGACTCCATTTGTGTTGCGGTTAGTACCAATTGTTTTTGACTGGTTAGAATCAATGCCTTGGCTGAAGCCCTATTTTAGTGGTGAGGGTAAGCCGTTGGAAGTAGCCGAGGAATTACCAATAAAAGACCATGTTGTAGTTTGTGGTTATGGGCGAGTCGGTAAAAATTTGGTGAAATTGTTACAGCTACACAACTTACCTGTAGTAGTGATTGACCAATCTGAAAGTAGAATTCAAGAATTACGTGAAGCGGGAGTGGCTTATGTGTATGGAAATTGTGTGAGTTTTTACGTTTTAGAAACTGCGATGGTTAGTCAAGCTAAAGGGATGGCGATCGCACTTCCCGATCCGATGAGTATTCGGCTTAGTCTTAAACGGTCTTTAGAATTATCTCCTGATTTAGATGTAGTAGTGCGTGCCACCAGCGATAAAAATATTGAAGTTCTTTACCAACTGGGTGCGAGGGAAGTTGTGCAACCAGAATTTGAGGCGAGTATAGAAATGGCAACCTACATATTAAATGCTGCGGGATTCTCAAGTCTTGTTGTACAACGGGAAATGCAAGAAATCCGCAACCGTCATTATTTAGATTTGCGTCCAGAACAATCAGCTTCCCAAGTTTCTCGTCATTTGCGACAAGCGACTCAAGACTTAAATAACCGTTGGTATTCTCTACCAGAAACTTCACCTTTAATCGGTATGACTTTAGAAGAAGCCGATATGCGCTACTTAACTGGGGTAAGTTTGATGGCTATTCGTCGCGCTAGTGGGGAAGAAGTAGATTATCCTGATGCTAGTACTAAGTTGGAAAAAGGCGATCGCTTGTTGGTGGTGGGTTCAGGTGAGGAATTAGCGGCTTTAGAAGAATTTGCCCTTGGTAAGGCGACTGTTCCCGGAGACAATAGTGCTTGTCAGTGGGTAATAATCAACGCTGATTGTCCAATGCTTGGTAAAACTTTGGCAGATTTGAAGATCCGCCAACAATTTGGGGTGCAAGTGCAATCAATGCGCCGCGATGGCAAGTTTATTCGCTTCCCCAATGGCAAGATGGAATTGCAATCTCAAGATCAATTATTATTGTGCGGTAGTTTGACAAGTCTAAATCATCTGGAACAATTATTTGCTCCAGCAAATTCCCCATCGTCATCGGTTCCTGTGGTGAAAGCTAATGAGGTTCCCTCTTAACCCATCTAGCCATTCTTGTGACTAACAGAGTAAGTGATGTAGAAAGGAGACTACATTTTTTTCTTGATTAAGAAACTTATGATAGTCATCTTAACATGTTAAAAACCTCGTTATAACTAGCTATTTCAGCTATTTTTAAATATTAGCCAAGAACTAAAGTTTTTGGCTAATATTTAGAACATCATTACGTATTAAACAGGTTATATAATTTACTCAGTATGATGTTTTCCTAATAGGCTCATTATTACTCCATCAAGATTGAACGAAAGATAGTTTTTGACGTGAGTAGGCGCTGACAGGGTGACGCGGATAAAAATAATCCCTCAAAGCTAAATTTACATACTAGTACTCTGATTTTTGATAGGTTATATATTTGACTATGTGCAAAAGTACAATCGAATTGTTGAACAAAAATAATTTTGAAAAATAATTGGAAAAAATTCAAAAATATCTTAAGATCAATATTCATGCAAAATAATATTAGTTATTAAGCAAAACAGAAAAGCTTAACAAGCTGAAAAATAGCAGAACTGGGTGCTTATACGTTTGAATTTATAGTGTGTTTCCCTCAAGTAATATTTGAATAATTGGGGAGCATCCCAAATGTTCAAAAAACCCGCCTGCGATTGAAATCGCAATCTCATAACTAAAGTAGAGACGCGTAGCAAGATCCCGCAGGGTAATTTCGCGTCTCTACAGACTGCTTGATTTATTCGAGTCGTCTTCAGACTACTTGTACTATTAGCTAATACCAAGTTCTTTATGAAAATGCATAAAAAGAACCCCACCGCCTGCGGCATCTCCCTGCGATATCGGGGAGGTTGGGAGGGGTCAAAATAATGTGCAACTTCATATGAAATTGGTATAAGGGTTTAAACCCTTAGCAGTATATTGAAAAAATTGGGATGTTCCCAATAATTGTGACTCGGCAAAAAATTCCTTTAGTGTAGACCTTGGTTTTAGGAATTAGTGTGAGAGTTTGTTTGTTTCTGCATTCATAAATGTGAATACAAAACCTCATGCATGTCGTCAATTATTCATTTTTAAAATTAGAAAACATCACATCTGAACTTAGTGATGCATGAAAATTATTTTCAATATAACGAGATATTTTAGTTTACTTGGAACATACGATCAATGCTTAAAAGTCATCGCAGTAATTACCAACATATTTTTAGACCAAAACAAACAAAATCAACTACTTCAAAATTACAAAGATCTCTATGGCAGAGGTTTGTCAGTTTTCCAATCAGCAGCAATAATCTGACAATTTTAATTTTGTCTCAATTAGGTCTGATAGTTGTTTTAAGTATTAGCTCGACTGTAATCATTAATCGTAATTTTCAGGCTCAATCACTCAAACAAGCAAAGTCAGAACTTAATATAGCAGATTTGAATTATAATCTCAAATTCAATCAGGTGACGTCTAATTTGCAGATTCAGGCAAATAATGCTGTTATTATTAACGCGGCTGAAGTTTCTTTATCAGATAATCAGTACAAACAAAATAACAATGCCCAAGTTAGGCAAATTCTCAAAAAAGAAGCTGAGAATTTAAATGTTGAATATGTCAGCTTAGTTAATCAAAACAGGCGGGTGATTGCTCATAGCAACTCCAATCTTCAGGGAGAAATTTTTGATCCGCAAGGGTTAATCAGCAGAGTGTTAAAAAATCCTCGCCTCATTCATGCTCATGCTGTTGTTAACTGGTTGGAATTAGAGCCAGAAGTAGCTTTGACCAGAAGTAAATTGACAAACCAAGATGCTCTGATTCGCTACACTTTGACTCCTGTCACATCTCCACAAAATCATCAAGTGATCGGAGTTTTAGTTGCTGGGGATATTGTGGATGAGCAACAGGTGAATGCACAGTCAACTTCAGCATTAACAGATGAAAGTTACAGTGCTGTTTATGTAAACAAAGGAGCAGGGGAATTTGTTCTGGCTACAATATTGGATCAAATTAATGGAACAAGCTTAATTGAAGAGACACCAAATCTAAACTTATCTGAAAAATCAATACTCGCACAAGCAGCACTACGTCCAGGTGAAATTGTCACTGACCAAATAGCCATTGATCACCAAGCCTACACGATCGCAGCCAAAGCAGTTCCTAACATCACTACTGTCACAAATAAAGAAAATGTCTCTGTAAGCACGCAGGATCAGTCAGTCGCTGTTTTGATGCAGATAACTAAAGAAGTTGAACTGCAAAAGTTACTTGGACAAAATTGGCTGCAATACACCTTAGCAGGAGTTTTTGCCTTAATTGTGATTGGAATTTGGACATATATATTCAAGCAGACTACTGTTCAATCAATAAAACAGATCAAATACGCTATCCAAGAATTGACTAATGGCGATCGCTCTGTCAGAGTCAAGATTCGCACTAACGACGAAGTAGGACAATTAGCTGTAGCTTTTAATCAAATGGCAGAAACAATTGCCCAAAAAGCTGATCAACAGGAAAATGAAGCCAAAATCGCCAAACAAATCAATAGCATTACCCTTCGCATTGGTGGATCGCTCAATACTGCACAAATTTTGAACGTAGCAGTAACAACCATGCGATCAGCCATTCAAGTAGATCGAGTCGTTGTTTATCGCTTTGACCAAAACTGGGTAGGAACAATTATAGCTGAGTGTGTGGGTGATCAATGGACAAGTACCTTGGGCGCAGAGATTGCAGATCCTTGTTTTGCTAAAAATTACATAGACAAGTATCAAAGAGGGCGTGTCCAAGCCATAGAAAACATTTACGAAGCAGGTTTAAGCGAATGTCACATTAGTCAACTTGCAGCCTTTGAAGTGCAAGCGAATTTAGTAGCACCGATTTTGCTCAATAATAAGCTATATGGCTTATTGATCGCTCATCAGTGTTCTAGTCCTCGCCAATGGCGAGAATCAGAAATTGACTTATTGAAGCAGGTTGCAATTCCCATTGGTTACGCCCTCGAACAAGCATATGTGTTGGAACAGTCTGAACAAGCTCGTGCTCGTGCAGAATTCCTCGCGATTGAGCAGAGTCAACAAAAAGAAGCATTGCAACGACAAATCATCAAACTGTTGCGAGATATCGAAGGAGCATCCAAAGGTGATTTGACGGTGTATGCAGAAGTTACTCAGGGAGAAATTGGAACAATTGCAGACTTCTTTAATACCATAGTTGAAAACCTCAGAGAAATAGTCACTAAAGTCAAGACCTCTGCAATTCATGTCAATGTAGCTCTTGGTGAAAACGAAGCTGCAATTCGTCAACTTGCTAACGAAGCCATCAAACAAGCAGTAGAAATTAGCCGTACCCTTGATAGTGTCGAACGCATGACACTTTCCATTGCAGATGTTGCAGTTAATGCTCAAAAAGCTGCTGAAATTGCTCATACAGCTTCTTGTACTGCTCAAAAAAGCGAAACAGCAATGGATTTGACGGTACAAAAAATCTTTAACTTGCGATCGACTATTGATAACACAGCCAAAAAAGTTAAACGCCTTGGCGATTCTTCAGAACAAATTTCTCGAATAGTCTCCTTAATTAACGAGATTGCTGTACAAACTAATCTGTTAGCAGTTAACGCTGGACTGGAGGCTTCTAGGTCTGGTGAAAAGAGCCGAGGGTTTGTGGTAGTTGCAACAGAAGTTGGTGAATTAGCAGCACGCTGTTCTGATGCTACCCAAGAAATTAAACAGATTGTCGAAAATATTCAACGGGAAACCAACGAAGTTGTCAAAGCAATGGAACAAGGAACTATCCAGGTAGTCGAAGGTTCTCGCATCGTCGAAGATGCTAAAACCTCCCTCAACCAAATTCTCACAGTCTCTCGTCAAATTGATGAGTTAGTACAATCAATTTCCCAAGCCACAGTTTCTCAAGTCGAAACATCGCAAGCAGTGACCAAATTAATCACAGAAATTTCCCAAGTTTCAGAAACAACAAGTCAATCATCACGTTGTATTTCTCAATCATTGCAGCAAACCGTAGGAATTTCTCAAGAATTGGAGGCAACTGTGGAGAATTTCAAGATTCAGTAATGTTACGAAACGTCAAGAAGTAGAGACGCGAAATTACCCTGCGGGATCTTGCTACGCGTCTCTACAAAAGATTTTGGGCTTAATTGAACCGTAGTAGATATAGCTATAGCCAGGTAAGTCAGGACGTAGATTCCAATATTCTCGACTTGGTTATACCCATTTCAATGTCCTAATCAAAACGGCTACAGCTATAATTTTGATGTGACGCTTCTTGCTGTTCTAGCTAAAATTGATTTCTCCTAACAGCACTCGTTGACTTGCTCCGGTGACGGTTGGTAAGTTACCAGGGAAGTCTAATTGTCGCCAGTAGGCTAAGACAGCAAAGGCGATCGCTTCTTTGAAATCTGCACTGAATCCCACTTCATCTGTTGTTAGAACTGGTACTGTTTCTAAAAGCTGCTGTAAGCGATTTTTTAAATAAAGATTGCGACTACCACCACCGCATAAAAGGACTTTTTGTGGCATTTCAGGCAAAAAAGTGCGGTAATTGTGAACAATGGAAGCAGCAGTTAGTTCTGTGAGGGTTGCTAGTAAATCTGCTGAATTAAGCTGGTACGATTCTGCATTTTTTATACATTCTTGGAGATAATCAACACCAAATAATTCTCGACCTGTTGACTTTGGTGGTGGCAAATGAAAGTATTCTTGTTGTAGCCAATGTTCGACTAGGGCATGGCAAGGAGTACCACTAGCAGCCCAGGAGCCGTTTTCATCATAGGTTTTCGTACCATTTGTTAAATACTGTACTGCCAAATCTAATAAGCTATTTCCTGGTCCGGTATCCCAACCACGAATCTTTTCTAACCAATTATCTTGCCGAGGAGGTAAATAAGTAAGATTACCAATGCCACCTATGTTTTGGATACAACGTGCTTCTTGAAGATGACTGAATAAAGCCGCATCTACAGGTGGTACAAGGGGCGCACCTTGACCACCAGCAGCAATATCTGCTACACGGAAGTTACTTATAGTTGTCATACTTGTTAATTGAGCAATGACAGCGCCGCGACCGAGTTGGAGAGTATAACCTAGAAATTGGGGATGAGGGAGAGTTTTATCTAATCCCCGACTGGGGGGTGGTCGATGGTAAACAGTTTGACCGTGAGAGCCAATTAAGCTAGCTGGTTGGCGATCGCTCTGAATATTTTGTGCAGCTTCAGCAAAAGCAATGGCGATCGCGTCATCTAATTCTGCTAATTCTGCCATTGAGATAGCTTCACCAGCACAAACAGCCAAAATACGTTTTCTGAGATCATCTTGGTAGGGATATGTTGCTGCGGCTACCAATGCTACTTGTAAATCAAAGCCTGTACCAGAAATATCTACTAAAGCAGCATCTATACCGTCTACAGATGTGCCACTGATTAAACCGATGACGTGAGTCATAAATATGGTTAGTGGTTAGTGATTGGTGATTGGTGGTTGGTGGTTGTTAGTTAACCATCTTCCTTTAGCGAACCCAGTCCTCCCAGATTTCTCATAGGATACGTTTACTTCACATCACAAACTAGCTTTTTAACAGTATCGCGGAAGTCCCCACCCTCAATGTATCCAGCTTTGTGGGGATAGGGAGCGGACGGCGACGAAACACCCTTAACATCTCCCCCGGTTGGAAACACAACCGGGGGAGATGTCAAGGAATTATGCAATAATCTTGGATACCCTTAACATCTAAGGTTGTGTTTTGCAGAGAATAGATAGCAGCAACTGTGGCTTTGGCGCCAGCAATGGTTGTGATAATGGGAATTTTATAAGCTAAGGCTGTACGGCGAATGAGCCTAGCGTCGCTTTGGGCTTCTTCCCCAGAAGGTGTGTTAATAATTAGTTGAATTTTATGATTTTTAATGGCATCCAACACATGGGGGCGTCCTTCGTGGAGTTTTAACACTAACTCAACTTCTAGACCATGCTCATGGAGAACACGCCGCGTACCATCAGTACCCATGACGGTAAAGCCCAAATCGATAAATTCTTTGACTACTGGTACTGCTGCTGCTTTGTCGCGATCGTTCATTGAGACAAACACCGTACCACTCAAGGGTAAACGTTCGCCAGCACCTAATTCTGCCTTAGCAAAGGCGCGTCCAAAGTCACTGTCTATACCCATAACTTCACCAGTAGAACGCATTTCTGGGCCAAGAATGGTGTCAGTACCGGGGAATTTGTTAAATGGTAATACAGCTTCCTTCACGGCAATATGAGATGGTATGACTTCCTTTGTAAAGCCAAGTTCTTCCAAAATCTTACCTGACATAATTAAGGATGCCAGTTTTGCTAAAGGTACACCTGTAGCTTTAGAAACAAATGGCACAGTCCGAGAAGCACGGGGATTAGCTTCTAAAATATATACTTGGGGCGATTCAGTCTGAGAACCGATAACAGCAAATTGGATATTCATCAGCCCTACTACGTTTAATGCTTGTGCTAATTGCACCGTCCACTGACGAATCTGATCAAGAACTGCTACTGGTAGGGAAATGGTGGGTAAAGAACACGCCGAGTCTCCAGAGTGGATACCCGCTTGCTCAATGTGTTCCATAATCCCGCCAATAACGACTCTACCTGTGTGGTCTGCGATCGCATCTACGTCTACTTCGATCGCATTTTCCAAGAACTTATCGATTAAAATCGGGTGTTCTGGTTCGACTTGCACCGCAAACGTCATGTAGCGCTCTAATTCTGTATCAGAGTAGACAATTTCCATGGCTCTACCTCCTAACACATAGCTAGGACGCACTATTACCGGATAGCCAATGCGTTTGGCGACAATCAACGCATCTTCATAAGTACGAGCAATACCATTTGCTGGTTGAGCAATATTTAATTCCTTAAGAATCTTCTCAAACCGCTCCCGGTTTTCGGCCATATCAATCGAATCTGGAGAAGTACCCCAAATTTTGGTAATTGGTAATTGGTTAGGTTCTTCTCCATTACCAAGTTGGTTTAAATATTTCTGTAACGGTACAGCCAACTTCAACGGTGTTTGTCCACCAAACTGCACAATTATACCCACAGGATTTTCTGCCTCAATGATGTTTAAGACATCTTCTTTTGTGAGGGGTTCAAAATAAAGGCGATCGCTTGTGTCATAATCTGTTGACACAGTTTCCGGGTTAGAGTTAACCATGATTGTTTCATACCCTGCCTTCTTGAGTGCAAAGGCTGCATGACAACAACAGTAGTCAAATTCAATTCCCTGACCAATCCGGTTTGGCCCACCACCCAAAATCATGACTTTGGGTTTATCCGTAGGCAAAATCTCTGTTTCTTCTTCGTAGGTTGAGTAGTAGTAAGGAGTAAACGCCTCAAATTCAGCCGCGCAGGTATCGACTGTTTTATATACCGGGATGATACCTAATTGTTTGCGGTATGCTCTGACTTCATCTTCTGTGGTTTTACTCGCATAGGCAATCTGGCGATCGCTAAATCCTTGACGCTTCACTGCATACATCTGCTCTTTTGTCAACTTTTGTAATGGCGTCCGCTTCAAGAATTTCTCGATTTCCAATAGTTCCTGCATTTTATCGAGGAACCAAGGATCAATCGCAGTTAATTCGTAAATATCTTCAATACTTAGCCCCAATTGCATAGCATGGCGCACAGCAAAAATACGATCAGGATTTGGTGTCCGCAGTTGGGCGCGAATTTGTTCACCACTGGGGAGTTTTTCTTTAATGTCGCATCCCCAACCAGCGCGTCCTATTTCCAGAGAACGCAAGGCTTTTTGGAAAGACTCGTTAAATGTCCTTCCCATAGCCATTGCTTCCCCTACGGACTTCATTTGTGTGGTTAGTACTGGTTCAGAACCGGGGAACTTTTCAAAGGCGAACCGGGGTATTTTGGTGACTACGTAATCTATAGTCGGTTCAAAGGAAGCAGGGGTTTTCTTTGTGATGTCGTTTTGAATCTCATCCAAAGTGTAACCTACAGCTAACTTGGCTGCTATTTTGGCGATCGGGAAACCAGTTGCTTTACTCGCCAAAGCCGAACTACGAGAAACACGGGGGTTCATTTCAATTACAACTACTTCCCCATCCACAGGATTGACGGCAAACTGAATATTAGAACCGCCAGTTTCTACGCCAATTTCGCGGATAATTTTAATTGCCATATCCCGCAGTCGTTGATATTCTTTATCAGTAAGGGTTTGGGCTGGGGCGACGGTAATTGAGTCTCCGGTATGGATACCCATCGGGTCTAGGTTTTCAATTGAGCAGATAATCACCACGTTATCTGCTAAGTCTCGCATGACTTCCAGTTCGTATTCTTTCCAACCCAGCAGAGATTGGTCGATCAGAATTTGCGACACAGGTGAAGCATCAATTCCACCTTGAGCCATTTCTGCAAATTCTTCTTCGTTGTAAGCAATCCCACCACCAGTACCACCCAAGGTAAAAGCAGGACGAATAATTAAAGGATAAGTACCGATGCGACGGGCGATCGCTTTTGCTTCTTCTAGTGATGAAGCTGTTCCACTTGGACACACCCTGACGCCAATCTTGGCCATGGCCTCGTTAAACAGTTTTCTGTCTTCGGCTTTTTCAATTGCTGGTAACTTCGCACCGATTAACTCAACGTTGTATTGTTCCAATACTCCAGTTTTTGCCAAAGTTACAGCAATGTTAAGGGCGGTTTGTCCTCCCATTGTTGGTAATAAGGTGTCGGGGCGTTCTTTGGCGATTACTTTTGCGACTAATTCGGGTGTGAGTGGTTCAATGTAGGTGCGATCGGCTGTTTCCGGATCGGTCATAATAGTTGCAGGGTTGGAGTTCACCAACACTACTTTATAACCTTCTTCACGTAACGCTTTACAAGCCTGGGTTCCAGAGTAGTCAAACTCACAAGCTTGTCCAATTACTATTGGGCCTGACCCTAATAGTAGAATTTTTTTAATGTCATCACGACGGGGCATAGTTCTTGCTTTGGAGTAAGAGAATACAAATCTTGATTATTTTAAAGGTCTTTGCTACCCACTACTAATGCTGTCTATTATCAACTTTTCTAGATTTAACCACAGCTACCAAGTAAGGAAAAGCCACACTTGTTGATATTTTGTGGTGTTCCCAGGATTTTATGTCAGTCTCACGAATCAAAACACAGTTAAATTATATTTTCAATTTAATCTTTATATTTTTGAACTTATTTCTACTATTTTTCGATATTTAAATTACATGTAGTAATACCAATAAATGTAAGTTTAAAAAGCTTAGAGTTTTTGAAATGAAAATACTTGGTATAAAAATATAATAATTATCGCAATCCATGTAGGAGTTATGAATATTGAGAGAGCCAACTCCCCGACTTTTTGAAGAAGTCGAGTAGCTTATTGTTCACAAATAATTGAGAATGCTATATTTGCAACAATTATACTGTGTATTAGTATATACAAAAATAAAAAGGCAGAGAATTATGCTTTTGCTCTCTGCCTTTTTTTATATTTTTTTTACAACTAACACTTGCAAATTTTCTGAAATTTAACAACGCTGTTTGAAACTGATTGGAATGTTAGTTTTGAACACGTTGAACGAAGCCTAAAGTTAAACTGTCTTTGGCAAGGAAATGAGCTAAATGGTAAGCTCTTTCCTCAGTTTCCAAAAGGATTTTTTCGTAGAGATAACGTGTAGCGCGATCGCCTAAACTCTCTGCTTGAGAAGCTTGACTACGGAGGACTCTAATAATAGCTTGCTCTGCTTTGAGGTCATTTTCTACCATATCACGGTTAGAAAACACCCCATCTATTTCTTGTTCAATACAAGATAATTCTGCCAATTTGGCAAAGCTAGCAACTGGTATTCCTCCCAGTCCATTTAAGCGTTCACCAATATCATGGATATGTTCTTGTATTTCTTTATAGCTATCGTTAAAAAACTCGTGTAGAGAGTAGTATTCTGCACCTTCAACTACGAAATGATGCTTTTGGTATTGTAAACCTAGAGCTTGAAAACTAGCTAGGACAACGTTAAATCCTTCACAAACTGGAGTGGTGACACTGCGATCCAGTAAGACAGGATTGTCGTAAACTTGACCAAAATTTTGTAATAAAGTTTGCGTTTCAGACATTGTTCTCCTCGCTTTTGAGCAGTTAAGCTTTCTAACCGCTTAGGTTTTTACATATTAGCATTTTAAAAATGAAAACCAGGTTGATCAATATGATTATTTTTTAATTTATCAGTGCATAAATTTTCTGTTTTTATTTATTATTGAAAATCCATATCATCAAGTAACTTGATATTCACTTGCATTCAAAGTCAGACAGTCACAATCTAATCAGCAGAAGGATATTTCTTCATTTAGCAATAAACAGAGTTTGTAGAAAAAGTAAAGATTTGCATTAAGAAGCAGGAGGAGAAAAATATATTTTCTTCTTTATTGGCTTTTTTAACTATAAATAGCAATTATTTTTGATTTTTAGGCTTTAATTGGGCATTTTAATATTTTTTCTCAGTATTACTCATTATTACTCTTTTTTTATGTTTATAGCTCAATATTTCTATAAATAACACTCATGTTTGAAAAAATTTTCAAAAACTAATGAGAAAAGTTTGCACTTAGGTTATCCTAGTTTAAGGAGTTAAACTCCTAAAAACATCTATGTCAAGGGAGTCAATCCGCAGTGTTTACTGCGAGTTTATAGCACTTTGAGGGCGGCAATCTTGAGGTCTTTTAGTTCAGAAATAGAAGCAAAACATGTTGTAGAGGTGAACTGGTCAGATCGTTGGCAAGTCTATCAACGCTTGCAGGAACTAGATATTCTCTGTTGGTGCGAGACTAATCAACCGTTGACAGTTCAAATTGACAATGCTTACACAGCTATTCAAATTTGGAGTGTCCTACGGCAATTTACCGCGTCTCGGCAAGTATTAATTTGGGCTTTAGAAGGGTGTTGGTAGCTTGGTCTTCAAGCTGTCCTAAGTAATATCTCGCTTGATTAGTTGTATTAGTCAACAATTAGGTAAAAACCATGAGTAATTTCCACAATACTGAAACAACAGCATTTTGTATGGAGGCTAGATTCCTCGATTTTGTGATCAAAGATGGCTATAAACTTAAAGGACTACTGCTAGGTACGTCTGATGGCGAATGTTATGTAAAACTAGCTAAACATTTACGAGCAGGATTTGACTGGCGTTTACCACGCGGTACTTGGTTGCAAGTTGTCGGTGAAAAAAAATACGATCGCAAAACTGGTGAAGTCAAACTCAAAGCTGAACGCATTTTGGCAGCTAGAATAGACACGGTGACGCAAACAAAAGAAGACGCGCAGAACTTCTCCGTGTCCTCTGCTAATCACACCAAGCTAAAAGTAGTAAAATCAACTATCTTGGTATGTCAAAAATCTGATTGCATGAGACGTGGCGGCAAAGAAGTGTGTCAAGCTATACAAGCAGCTATGAGCGATCGCGGTTTGGAAGACCAGGTAACGATCAAGGGAACTGGCTGCATGAAGAATTGTAAAGCAGGACCTAATTTCGTCATGCCCGATAAAACCCGCTATAGTCGCATTAAAGCTGCACAAGTACCCGCACTTATAGATCAGCACTTTAGTGAAAAACATCCAGATAGTGAAATCACAGTCGCGATCGCGAGTAGTAATACTCTTTAAAGAAAAAATTTTTCTAAACAAATATTTTGTTGTAGTTTTGATATTGATAATCAGTCCTAATTTTGGCACTTTTTGTCAAAATTAGGACTCATTCAGCTTTCTTGAAAAGCACCTCCCAATCAATTACAGAAGGTCGCGATCCACTATTAACTATCTCAAAAACTTTTCTTTCACAATCGGGATTAGTGATACATTCCACACATGCTGCTGCAACATCAATGCGGCTAGTTTGACCAGTGAGTTTGTCACCTGTTCCTAGTACTACACCAAGCTTACCTGCTGTTTTGGCTTTCAACAAAGTGTTGAGGTCGTATGAAGTATAGGGGCCGTCAATCAAGCGACCTGGGCGGATAATAGTGTAAGGCAAGCCGGAATAAGCGATCGCTTCCTCGCCCTTTTGTTTGGCATCTAGTACACCAAAGGCATTGAGAATATTATAAGGAAACTTGTCTTTGCGTAGAACTCCGCAGGAAGATACATAAACAAACCGCTTCAATCCAGAAGGTGCTGCTTGTACCAAATGAGTGACACCCTGAAAATCAACTTTTTCAGGGCTATTTTTTGCTTTGGCTTTAGCATCTGAAGGACTCAAAAACAGCTTGGTCGATTCAATTAAGTTAGGTGTTTGCTCAAAATCCCATTTAGCAGAAGGGAAGGCTGTAGTGCCGGTACAACATACGATGTAGCTAACACCATCCATAGCTGCTGGAAGTGTAGCCTCTTCGCGTATATCACCAACAGTAATTTCTACCTTGTCTTCAAACATTTCTTGAGCTTTAGCAGTGTTGCGTGTCAGAATGCGGACTTTAAAACCCTTTTCTAACAGCTTACCTACTACCAGCTGCCCTACTCCGCCAGTGGCGCCAGCAACAAGTACTCTCTCTTGAGTAAATACTCCCGCAGAAGTCATAACTATCACCAAGGAATGAAACTGATAACTGGTAACTGTTAACTCTTAAATATCAACCACCACTAATTTTTGCTTTGTATCCCAGCTTGATCAAAGTTTCCAGGATTTTCTGCTTGTGTTCGCCTTGAATTTCAATTTCGTTATCTTTAACTGTCCCACCTGTACCGCACTGAGTTTTCAAGTGTTTTACTAATGCTTGCAAAGTTTCTGGTTTGGTTTGAAAACCGCTAATGACAGTGACAGTTTTCCCTTTGCGTCCAGCACGAGTTGCTTGTACCCGGACATTTTGTTTTTCGGGTGGTAGTTCTTGAGTTGGTCTTTCTAATGCTGGGGAGTAGTTGTCACCAAATTCACGGTATGCAAAGCGATCGCTTGATGATTTATCTTTTGGAGAAGCCATAAACTTTAATAATCAGTGAACAGTTATCAGTTATCAGTTATCAAAAACTGACAACTGTTTATTAGTCTTAAGTAGTCTGTTTTTATCCTAATGGGCTTCAGAGTTTTTTATAATTAAGTTCGTCTTGTAGTTCAAACTTCAGCCTGTGACTACTACTCCCATTTTCCCCGATTCCCAAACTAATCAACATCCCGACCTCCAAGGACGCTTTGGTCGCTTTGGTGGTAAATATGTTCCAGAAACACTGATGCCAGCACTGGCAGAATTAGAAACAGCATACGAGCAATATCGCAATCAACATGCTTTTATTACTGAGTTACAGGGATTACTTTGCGATTACGTAGGACGTGCCACTCCTTTATATTTTGCCGAACGCCTCACCGCTCATTATGCCCGTCCAGATGGCACAGGAACGCAAATTTACTTAAAGCGCGAAGATTTAAATCATACAGGCGCTCATAAAATCAATAATGCGATTGGTCAGGTATTGTTGGCAAAACGCATGGGCAAAAAGCGGATTATTGCCGAAACTGGTGCTGGTCAACACGGTGTAGCAACAGCGACAGTGTGCGCTCGTTTTGGTTTAGAATGTGTGATTTATATGGGCGTTCACGATATGGAACGTCAAGCTTTAAATGTATTTAGAATGAAGCTGATGGGGGCAGAAGTCCGACCAGTAGCGGCGGGAACAGGCACACTCAAGGATGCCACATCGCAAGCAATTCGGGATTGGGTGACAAATGTCGAAACGACTCACTATATCTTGGGTTCAGTGGCTGGGCCTCATCCTTATCCGATGATGGTACGCGATTTTCATGCAGTGATTGGACAAGAAACCCGCACCCAAGCAATGGAAAAATGGGGAGGCTTGCCTGATATTCTCATGGCTTGTGTCGGTGGTGGTTCTAATGCAATGGGACTTTTTCACGAGTTTGTCAATGAGCCATCTGTACGGTTAATTGGTGTAGAAGCTGCTGGCGAAGGTGTGAATACAGAAAAACATGCAGCCACCTTGACAAAAGGACGAATTGGTGTATTGCATGGGGCCATGAGTTACCTGCTACAAGACAACGATGGACAGGTGATAGAGGCTCATTCAATTAGTGCTGGTTTAGACTATCCAGGTGTCGGGCCAGAACATAGTTATTTAAAAGATGCTGGACGTGCTGAATATTATAGTGTTACTGATGCTGAAGCTTTAGCCGCATTCCAAAGACTTTCGCGCCTAGAAGGAATTATACCTGCACTAGAAACTGCCCATGCGATCGCCTACCTCGAAACCCTCTGTCCTCAACTTAGCGGTAGTCCCCGGATTGTGATTAACTGTTCTGGACGTGGCGATAAAGATGTGCAGACAGTGGCTAAATTCCTCAATCAGTGAACTGATAACTGTACTGATTGTTGTCTATCTTAGGACTCTGGTTGTAATCAAGACTATAGTGTTACATTTCAAAAAGCCTGATTAATGCAGGAAAACTTCTTTGTAGTAAGCGCTTTAGCGCTTGCTATGAACCATCAGCAACTTGTTAGTAACATTTTCTATCAGGAAATTTTGGTTATGGCTCAACGTACTACCCAAAGATTATATTTACTCGTTTTAGCACTTATTTTTGGATTTTTATCAATACCATATTTTGTCTATTTTAAAGATATTTTTTAAAGGACAATGACTGAAGAACATGAGCCTGATTTCCCGTCAGCGAATATTCAAAACTCAAATGAACCGACTGATGATATCAACAAAGAGTCGGTAGATGATTCCAATACAAATCCGATTGCAAGTGTTTGGAATCAAACCACAGGACGATTGATCCAAGTTCTACCTGTAGAAAAAATATCACAGTCGTTTGTGAAGTGGTTTAGTGTGAGTGAAGCTCAAGTTGCAGAGATTTTAGAGCAAGTGCGAGCAGAACTACCAACCACAGAAGCCTTATTGATTGGTAAGCCTCAAGCGGGTAAAAGTTCCATTGTCAGGGGATTGACGGGTGTTTCTGCTGAAATTGTTGGTCAAGGATTTCGTCCCCATACTCAAAACACCAAGCGCTACGCTTATCCTTCCAATGACCTACCCTTGCTGATTTTTACTGATACTGTTGGCCTAGGTGATGTTAATCAAGATACAGAATTAGTTATTCAAGAACTAATTGGCGATTTGCAAAAAGAGAGTCGTGGCGCCAAAGTCATGATTCTCACTGTCAAAATTAACGACTTCGCCACCGATACACTACGACAAATTGCTCAGGAACTACGTCAAAAATATCCAGACATTCCCTGTGTATTAGCAGTTACCTGTTTACATGAGATTTATCCTTCTGATGTTGCCGATCATCCAGAGTATCCACCAGTATACGAAGAACTCAACCGCGCCTTCACTGCCATACAGGAAACTTTTGCTGGACTGTACGATCGCTGTGTACTCATCGACTTTACCCTCGAAGAAGATGGTTACACACCAGTGTTTTACGGCTTAGAAGTGTTGAGAGATACTCTTGCAGATTTACTTCCAGAAGCCGAAGCGCGAGCAATTCACCAGTTATTAGATCACGAAACTGGTGAGAAAATTGGTAATCTCTACCGAGATGTAGGGCGTCGTTACATTTTGGCATTTGCTGTGATTGCAGCAACGATCGCCGCAACCCCTTTACCTTTGGCGACAATGCCTGTTTTAATTACATTGCAAGTATCAATGGTCGGTTTATTAGGTAAATTATATGGACAAACACTTACACGTTCTCAAGCTGGTGGTGTTGTGAGTGCGATCGCAGGTGGTTTTTTTGCAAGGGCTATAGCGCGGGAATTAGTTAAATTTATACCTGGTTTTGGCAGTTTTATTGCTGCTTATTGGTCTGCTGCCTACACTTGGGCATTGGGTGAAGGCGCTTGTGTATACTTTGGTGATTTAATGGGAGGCAAAAAACCCGATCCTCAGAAAATTCAATCTGTGATGCAAGATGCATTTGAGCAAGCAAAAGCACGTTTTCGCGGTATAAAGCTAAGTTAACAACCAACAACCAACAACCAACAACCAACAACCAACAACCAACAACTAACAACCAACAACTAACAACCAACCAACAACTAACAACCAACAACCAACAACCAACAACCAACAACCAACAACCAACAACCAACAACTAACAACCAACAACCAACAACCAACAACTAATGAGTTATGCGATCGCAAAAATTCTTCAACTTAGATAGGAAGCGATAACTCTTGCGAACAATATCTAAGACGAAGTAAGGAAGCCTGAGTCGCAATGGAGAGAAGATAGGACGATATAGCCAGTAGTATGCCCTTTTGAGGTTATTCCACTTTGAGCATTTTTCCTGATGAAGAAAATCTGAGATATCTACAACTAATCCCCTACCTTGAAACATCATCACATTACGCCCGTGGACATCATGGGGATATAATCCACGTGTACGTGCATAGTCTAGAGCTTCGTCGATGTCTTTGATCACCTGCTTGGGGATAAGTAAACCACGTTGGATGGAATCATAGAGAGTGACTCCATATAGCCGTTTCAAGATTAAAAAGCCCTCACTAGCATACAGACATTCGGAGAAAGCGGGGTGAGAACCCAGACGACGGTAGACTTCTATCTCTTCTTGAAAACCTGGGCGTCCGGGTGCGTAAATCTTTACCACCCAGTTTGGGTAGTCAGGATGGTAGACTACTGCGGCGTAATTTCCTGCTCCCAGGCGTTCCCAAGGATGGGGAAGATAGGTGATTTTTACCGGATCATGGGGATCTATGCTTTCAATCTGTAACCTGGGAAGTAGTTCTTTGTGGACAGTATCTATGAGCTGGTCTGTGAGCGACCCATCCATACAGGCTCCCCTAATATCAATGAAGCTGTTTGGGATTATACATTAAGATTAGATATCTAGTGTAATTATTCGCCTACCGGAATTTCAAGGATTTACACAATGTTGTGTAAGTAAGTCGGCGCTAATATTTCTAGTTATGTTAAGAAATTTAAATGTAGGGTACGTTGCGCTGTGCGACAACACACCCTACAGCCAATTTATATTTCTTCATATACATTGAATTTTTCTCGCCGACTCACTTAGATTAGAATTCTTGCATCTAGTCGCGATCGCATCTAGACTGCTGATGAGCGAAATATATATTTCCCAACCTGGAGAAGCAAAATGTTTATCTGTGTCATTGCAGACTACGGTACAGGAGATCCGGCATTTGCTGAAGTTACGCAACGTCTGTTGATGGCTTTACCCCAAGCTCAGATTCATTTGCTTTCGGTTCCTGCGTTTAGTACTTTAGCAACGGGTTTTTGGATAGCTCAACTAGGGCTGAACCCAGGCCCTGGCGATCGCCTAATTTATCACAACTGCGCTCCTCGCCAAGATGATCTAGAAGCACGTCGGGATAACGAAGGCGAGGGTTTAACTTATGCTTTGTTATCCAATGGTGTCAAGGTGGTGGGTGTAAATGCGGGCTATACTTTGTCATTTATCAAACACTACAGCCAGGTCTTGCGAGCGGTCAATGTTTCTCGTGGTGGCTCACAATTTCGTTCAAGAGATGTGTTTCCTCCTGCTGCGGCTGCGATCGCGGCTGAAGATTTTAGTATTTTAGGAGACAGCTTGCTTCCTGAGCAAATTCCGGATGTGCCAAGCGATCGCATCGCTTGGGTTGATGGCTACGGTAATATCAAAACTACTATTGCAGCACATACAATTAAGCTGGAGCCTGAAAGTAAGATTGTAATCCGTATTGGAGATGTAGTCAGTGATGCTATCTATTCTGATGGCAGTTTTAAGGTTCCTGAAGGAACGTTGGCTTTTGCTACCGGTAGTTCTGGTTGGTTATCTGCTGAATCAGGAGAACCATTACGTTGGATGGAACTGTTTTTAAGAGGGGGTAGTGCTTGGGAGCGATTTGGTAGACCACGGTTGAATCAGCAAGTTACCCGGATAGTTTAACGAAATTTTGTTGAAAACAAACTACAGATGAATACAGATGAATTTGCGTCACTGTCTTTTACCTGCTCCTAAATACAATTCTCCAACCTTGGGGTCGTTTAATAATTCTTGACCAGGGCCTGTGATTGCATCGCGTCCAGATTCGAGTACACAACCCCGATGGGCAATTTCTAAGGCTTTGCGAGCGTTTTGTTCAACTAGAACTATGGCTGTACCTCCCCGGTTAATTTCTTGGATCTGCTCAAATACTTGAGTGACTAAAATTGGAGATAAGGCAGCAGAAGGTTCATCTAAAAGTAATAGACTAGGTTCTAACATCAAGGCTTTACCCATTGCTAACATCTGGCGTTCGCCACCGGAGAGTGTACCAGCACGTTGACGACGGCGATCGCGCAGTCGAGAAAACATGGTAAATATTTTGTCTTTGAGTGGTTGAAGAGGAATATCGCGGACAAAAGCACCCATTTCCAGATTTTCTTCTACAGTTAGGGAGGGAAAAACGTTGGCGATTTGTGGTACATAACACATCCCTCGCTGGACAATTTGGTTCGATTTTAAACCAGTGATATTTTCTCCTTTAAAAGTGATTGTCCCTGTATGAGGTATCAACAAACCAAAAATGGTTTTTGCCAAAGTTGATTTTCCTGCACCATTGGGACCAATCACCGTGACTAATTCCCCAGGAGAAACACAGAAATTTACACCTTGCAGAATATCAACATCTTTAATATATCCAGCGTGGACATTATCAACTTTTAGTAAATAGTCATTAGTCATTAGTCATTAGTCATTGGTCATTGGTCATTTGTCATCGGTCATTGAATTATGAGTCATTCGCCAAGAGTTATCTTGATTTACAAATGACAAGTGACGAATGACAAATGACTACTTATTATAATGGCGTTTTTTGCAATTCGGGTCTTTCTTCTGGGACGATCGCACCTTCTACAGGGCAAACTTGGAGACAGATACCGCAGTCAATACAGGTAGCAAAGTCAATCCAATACCAATCAGTACCTTTGACATTTTTGCCTGGACCATCATGAATGCAAGCAACTGGACAAGCCTCTACGCAATCCGCAACGCCTTCACAGACATCTGTAACAATTGTATGTGGCATAGTTCCCCCTCTTTCGGATCAAATCAGATCAAAATTACTGTAATTTAATACAGTTTTTTCTAGACTAGACTAACAACAATCACTTGGTCACTGGTCAAGTTTCAAACCTCAACACCCAAGCTTTAAACTCGCTTATCTCCAAGGGAGATCCAATGTGCGATTCGTTGATGACTGAATCGTAATAAATAAGTCATCCAGGGATCAACGTCCCTGAACTCTTCCTCGATGGAGGTGAAAGCCCTCCCCGCTAAAGTTCGGCGTGACTCAAAACCTACCCACAGTGACTAGGCTCGGAATCCTAGAGGCTGAAGCTGGGAATAGGACGCAATCAGAGGGCGTGTGTATCGCTCACACTGGCGTTAAAGGAGTCCCCATGATGAAACAGAGCCTAAAAAAGTGCCTCACTCTCAAGCAGGGATACACACTGAAAACCCCTGACTTCGATGAGGAAACACCCGCTAACCTCTTATTGGAAGGAATAGCAGAACTACGGGTACTCATCAGGTAAATTGGCTACATCTAAAGGGACAAACAATCGAAGAAGGGAACGAATAAAAACGATGGTTAGGTCTGGGGACTGGTCGAAACCCTAGTAAGCGAGACGAGACGCGCAATCCCTGCCATCGGGTAAGACGAAGCGTAATTGCTTCGAGGCAATCAGAACACAAAATACAAAGGTGAGTATGGTTGGACACATAGATAACTATAGTGAACTTTGGGTAAATATTCCTTGGCGTAAGCTAAGAAAAAATTTATTCCGCCTCCAATGTAGGTTGTGGAAAGCTATTCGAGAAGGCGATAAGAAACGAGCTAACAGTCTTCAAAAGCTTATACTGAAGTCCCGAAGTGCAAGATTACTAGCAATTCGTCAAGTGACTCAACTCAATACTGGTAAGAAAACAGCCGGGGTTGATGGTAAAGCCTCTTTATCTTTTAGGGAACGTTTTGAACTCGATACTCTGCTAAGGCAAAAGGTTAATACTTGGACTCATAGCAAGTTAAGAAAGATAGCAATCCCTAAAAAGGATGGAACCAAGAGAATTTTAAAGGTTCCAACCATCTCAGACAGAGCATGGCAATGTATTATTAAATACGTCATCGAACCCGCACATGAGGCAATTTTCCATGAACGGAGCTACGGCTATCGCCCTGGACGCTCGGCACATGACGCTCAGAAATTTTTATTTCTAAACTTGAGGTCAAGTGTTGGAGGAAAGGACAAGATAGTTCTAGAAATGGATATAGAAAAATGCTTCGACCGGATTAACCATAATTTTCTTATGTCTCAGGTGATAGCACCACAAAGTGTGAAAATTGGGTTATGGAAATGCCTGAAAGCGGGGGTCAACCCTGACTTCCCTGAACAAGGTACACCCCAAGGCGGGGTTTGCAGTCCGGTTCTTGCCAACATTGCCTTACATGGGATTGAATCCATACACAAATCTGTAAGATATGCAGACGATATGGTTTTTATCTTTAAGAAAGGTGATGAGCCGAGTAAAGTCGTTGGCGAAATAATAGAGTTCTTGCGCGACAGGGGTCTAAGTATTAAGGTTGCGAAGACTCGGTTTGTATCAGCGACAGATGGATTTGACTTTCTAGGATGGAACTTCAAAGTCCAGAAAAACGGAAAGTTTAGATGTAAGCCCTCAGAGGATAACTTCTTAGCATTCCGTAAGAAGGTCAAGGCTATTATCAATAACTCGAATTACGGAGCTTTAGTTAAAACCGAAAAACTTGCACCTATCGTGCGAGGATGGAGAAACTATCACCGATACTGCAAGATGGACGGCTCCCGGTTCTCACTGTACTTTATACACAAAAGAGCCTGGAAGGTATTCAATAAAGAAACAAAACTTGACCGTCACTCTACAACCGCCTTGCTAAAGGCGGCTTTTCCGGCAGTACCGTATTCAGAAAACAAGCACATCATGGTCAAGGGTGATGTATCTCCCTTCAACTGCGACATTGTTTACTGGAGCAAAAGGCAATCCTACCATTACGACGGGTATACAGCTAAGGCTTTAATTAAGCAAAACCATACATGTGGAGCCTGCGGTCTTAAATTCGCAGACGGTGAGAATATACACCTTCACCACATAGACAGGAATTACAACAACTGGAAGCCTAAAAACCTGCTAGCTGTTCATCAATCCTGTCATCAATACATCCACAGGAGCAAAAGGGAAACCTGAGATTGTCGGGAGCCGGATACACGGAAACGCGTACGTCCGGATCTAAATGGGAGGAGCGGGAGATAATACTCCCCTTCGACCCAACTAAATAAATTAGCAAGCGCCGTATTAAAAATATTTTGGCTCAACCCAAAGATTTAGGCGAAAGCGACGGCTGGGCTAATTTATTCGCGGGCTTGTGCCCAATCTCTATTTGATTGCGAAATATTAAGGAATATTGCAATTATGTGAAATCTGAAGATACACAGAGGAATGAGCCGAAAGTCCGTGATACGATGCTTTCGGTAAATGTGAAGATTGGGAGTAGACCTTTGACATTACGGGTTGCTGTTGTTGGGTCAGGCCCAGCTGGCTCGTCTGCCGCAGAAACTTTGGCAAAAGCTGGGATCGAAACCTACCTGTTCGAGCGTAAGCTAGATAATGCCAAGCCCTGTGGCGGTGCAATTCCCCTGTGCATGGTCAGTGAGTTTGACCTGCCTCAGGATATTATCGATCGCCAGGTGCGGAAGATGAAAATGATATCACCCTCCAATCGTGAGGTTGATATCAATTTAGTAAAACAAGATGAATATATAGGAATGTGCCGTCGCGAGGTGCTGGATGGTTATCTGCGGAATCGTGCGGCAAAATTAGGCGCAAATTTAATAAATGCCACTGTTCATAAATTAGATATTCCTACAAACAACACTGACCCCTATACCATCCATTATGTAGACCATACAGAAGGTGGCGCCCAAGGCATAGCCAAAACCCTCAAAGTTGATTTAATCATTGGGGCGGATGGTGCAAACTCCCGTATTGCCAAAGAAATGGACGCAGGGGATTACAATTATGCGATCGCCTTTCAAGAGCGGATTCGCCTGCCCCAAGAGCAAATGGTCTATTACAATGACCTAGCAGAAATGTACGTCGGTGACGACGTTTCTACCGACTTCTACGCTTGGGTTTTCCCCAAATACGACCATGTGGCTGTTGGTACTGGCACAATGCACGTTAACAAAGCCAGCATCAAACAATTGCAAGCTGGGATTCGCGCCCGTGCTGCTCATAAGCTCGTAGGTGGTCAAATCATCAAAGTCGAAGCACACCCCATTCCTGAACATCCCCGCCCCCGTCGTGTTGTTGGTCGCATCGCGTTAGTAGGAGATGCAGCAGGCTATGTTACCAAATCCTCTGGAGAAGGTATTTACTTTGCTGCTAAATCTGGGCGCATGTGTGCTGAAACAATTGTAGAAGTGTCCAACGGCGGCGATCGCATCCCTAGCGAAGCTGATCTCAAGGTCTACTTAAAGCGTTGGGATAAGAAATATGGACTCACCTACAAAGTCTTAGACATCCTGCAAAGCGTATTCTATCGTTCCGATGCCACTCGCGAGGCATTTGTGGAAATGTGTGCTGACCTTGATGTACAAAAGTTAACTTTTGATAGCTATCTGTACAAAACCGTTGTGCCAGCAAATCCCATTACCCAGCTAAAAATTACTGCCAAGACTATTGGTAGCTTAATTCGCGGTAATGCCCTTGCTCCCTAATCACAGATGATTGAGATGTAAGGGTTATTGAGAAGAGAACACATCAAGACGCACCTGATTTGGGGAAACTTCTCCGCTTTAGGTGCGTCTAATTTTTTACCGATCCTGCACATATGGCATGGAATTTTTTATAGATTCACTTGCTTTTTGCAATTCGATTCCTAAGTATCCTATATGTTCAAGATGAACTGCTGGAGAAGCAGCACAAATCTCTCTGAGCAGTACAAGTGGATTTTTTCCTCGATAATACTTAATCACCTCACCGCTACCAGGAGTTGTTTGATTAACAACTATTTCTTTGCCATCTACCTCAATCAGAAAATTACCGCTAACGTCATAATAATTGCGCTGATTGTAGATTAAAGCATACTGGTTAGCAATTAGCCTATCTGCATTTTCCCAAGTATCGTCATATATATGAGCTGACTGACTAATAGTTATCAGTGGTCCCATCTGCAAATCATATTCGGAACGCTTGGCAATTTCATTTCTAATGTATTGCTGTAGAGCTCTTAACCCCATGGCATTTGCGGGCCATGCCGCAAACATATCATTACTTCTAAGTGTCGCAGTTAGTGATATTTCATTGTCCACAACTCGCAGCCAAAGATGATTTAAGCAAGGACTTCCGCCTTTGTCGTGATCTTTCACATCCCATAAATTCATCACTGCACTCGCTGCGTCTATTTCTCCGATGAGTTTGTGAATTACTTGCTCAACTTGATCGCGTCCAAACCACGAACGTAAACGTTGACCGTATGTATATTTGACACCTTCTTGGTAAGGCGCATCATCTAAAATTTGGGGAATGTATTCTTGAAGAAAACTACGATCAACTGGCAGATAATTTGGCTCTGGAAAATAGAAATCAGGTGGTTCATCCGTGACAATCGCCATTAAATCAATTAATTCTTGCCATTGTCCATCATAGCCAGTAGGGCGAATTGTTCCTGTTGTCTTAATACGATGAATGATTTTTACCCAAGTTTCTGCTATTGTCTTACCTTCAATTCTGTGTCCGTAGCGAGGCCCTGGTAAAACTTTTGGTTCATTAGTTGATATGGGATATTCTAAAGCTGCTCCCCAAGGTTCAACAATTTTTCTCTGAGCAAAAGACTTTGCTATAGTACAAGCTTCTGTGATTGATTTTGCTTCTTGAAACTCAACCATAACCCGCAGCTTTTCTAAAGCACTAGCTGCAATTTCAATATCTATATATCCGGTGACAGATGAGCGAACTACCCAGCAACGCTGTCCAGAGTCACTAAAGCCTTCTGCAAAGCCATGACGGAAAAAGTCCAGCAAGCAAGTCCCAGCGCCAGCGTTTCTATCTTCTCTCGTGGCGTCAAGAACGACTAAAAAGCGGACGTGGGGATTAAAAAGTAAATTGCGAATTAGTAAGTTTATCCCCCTTGTAGGCGAATATAACTGTCCAATTACAGCATAATCTTGGGGCTGGAGGTGAAGCGCGATCGCCTGCTTTACCGTCCATCCTGTAATTATTGCTGTTTGTCCCCAGCCATAGATGAGCTGGTTAGGCTTGTACAGCGCTTTGTACTCAAATTGGGTTACTTTAGCCGTTCCGATCATGCTTGCCTAACAAAAAGTCAAAAAACAAATCAGCTTAACATACTATCACCACAACTGGTACTACTCTTGCAAGTTTTAGAAAAGGTAACACGTGCGATCGCATTTCTGAGTGAGCTTATTTTCTTTACAATTTTTAACTTTATTGTTACTATTATTAACATAAATGCAATTATCCTATTTATTCATTCAGGAAATACTCATGCGTACAAGCGGTGCAATCATTGATGATCAAGGTAAAATGAATAACTTTGCGGTCGAGCCAAAGGTTTACGTAGATGAACAAGGCGATCGCACTGGGTTCACTTCTTACGCTGAAGCGCTCAACGGTCGTTTAGCAATGATTGGCTTTGTGTCTCTGATTGCATTTGAAGTGTTCACAGGACACGGTGTCTTTGATCTTTTTACCAACCTTTGACATCTCCAGAAATTAATTCTGCATCACCCAAAAACCCTGTAGAGACGCGAAATTTCGCGTCTCTACAGGATAAATTTCGCGTCTCTACACGGTTTAAATGTCAATAGATTTGTCTTATCCGAGCAGTATTGGTTTCGCTCCTACTGATGAATCAAAATGTTGCTCAATCGAAACTCAAATCCTAAACTTTAGCTTCTTCCTTCACCAATTTATCCCAACCCAAATCTTTGAGACTATTATTACGACGCAGTGGACGAGTAACTAACTCAAGAATGTCACGAGCGTTAGTAAAACCGTGAATTTGAGCAAAAGTAAATTCCACAGACCATTTAGTGTTAATTCCCCGCGCTTCTAAGGGGTTGGCGTGAGCCATACCAGTAATTACCAAGTCAGACTTTAATTCATAAATTCGTTGGATTTGGTTGTAGTTATCTGGTTTCTCAACAATCGTGGGTATAGGTAGACCCATTTCCTTGCAAGTCTTCTCCAGCAAGGCTAATTCAGCAGCTTGGTAGCGCTTGTCCATGTAGGGGATACCAATTTCATGCACAGTCATTCCGCAGCGTACCAAGAACCGTGCGAGGGAAACTTCCAACAAATTGTCACCCATGAAGAATACAGACTTACCACGAATTAGTTTGACGTATTCTTCCAAACCTTCCCAAATTTGGGCTTCTCGTTCCTCTAAACCTTGCGGAGTAATACCGAATACCGAGCAAATTTTCTCAATCCAAGCACGGGTTCCATCTGGTCCGATGGGGAAAGGTGCGCCGATGAGTTTGCATTTGCGACGCCGCATCAGAGTTGTCGCGGTACGACTCAGGAAGGGATTGACACCAGCTACATAATACCCTTCTTCAATTACAGGCAATTCTGTAAAACGTTTGGCGGGTAGCCAACCAGAAACTTTAATACCTTGTTTTTTCAGTTCTAGAGTCAACTGAGTAACTACGGGATCGGGGAGTGAACCAAATAGTACTAGCGGTGGGTGATCGACGTATTCAGATTCTTCTTCAGCAACTTCTTCTTTTTTCTTACCAAAATTGAGGAGTTTTTGAATGGCGTTACGCTCGTTTTTCTCTGCTTCTACCACAGAAACTTTATCTGGACAACGTGTAGCCATTGCTGCTAACACCGTGTCTTCCCCTTGAGTGAAGGCGTAGTCTAAGCCATTAGCACGCGCTACAACAATGGGAATACCAATTTCGCCTTCCAGCTTGGGAGCCAAGCCTTCTAAATCCATTTTGATGATTTCGGTGGTGCAAGTGCCGATCCAGACAATTACACTGGGGTTGCGATCGCGCTTAATCTGCAAGCACAAGCGCTTTAATTCCTCATAATCATTCAGTTGTGCCGAAATGTCACCTTCTTCTAACTCTGCCATTGCGTAACGGGGTTCTGCAAAAATCATTACCCCCATCGCATTTTGCAGGAAGTAGCCACAAGTTTTTGTACCAATTACCAAAAAGAAGCTATCTTCAATTTTTTGATACAACCAAGCGACACAGCTAATCGGACAAAAGGTGTGGTAATTACCGGTTTCACACTCAAAATTTAAAGCTTCTGGTTGAGCAGCAGTCATTTTAGATATATTCTCCCCTTAAATTTTTAAGTTAAGAGTCATTTGTCAGTTGTGAATACAAAGGACAAATGACAAACTCCTAACTCTGTATTTACGTGTTGGGGAAGAGACGGGCGATATCCGAGTCATCAAAACTGTTATTTGATATTTCTTCCCCAAAAAAATCTGTAGTTGATTCACCCTTGAGGGAACCTGTCTCATTACTCCAAACATCTGACAACACATCAGCAAACTCGTTTGCTTCAGGCGTCCCTGTGGCAGAAATTTCGCTGTCTGCTTCCTTCATTGCATCAAAGGAAATATCACCAAATTCATCTGCTACATCTGGGTGAGATGTTTGCTGAAATTCGTTGTCAGAATTGTGAGCTTGGGACTGTAAATTATCACTGGAGCTACTGAGATGTTCCGTTGCCATTGCTCTGAGTTCATCTCGTAACATTGTATCGGGAACCATGAGAGTTTCTTCATGGTCGTGGGTTATTTCCAAATCAGGGGCGATCGCATCTTCCCCAAAATCATTTGTCTGTTGAGTTGTCAATGTTTCACCATGGGATGTTGCTTCCATGATGACCAATGATTCATCGTCTTCTAGCGATTCCTCTGATTTGCGAGTAACGCGGTTCCCCAAAGCAATATCAGGATCAAAATTTAAGTCCAGTACCTCAACCAAAGTATCTGCATCAGGATTCAATTTAGAAAAAGGTAGCATTAACTGTGCTAGCTTCGGTTCCAGCGCGTTAGCTACTCCCAGGATCAGGTAAGATGGTGGTCGCTTGCCGCCATCAGGTGTGTAAACTGATTCTACCTCCATGTGCAATTTAATCCAGTCACGATTGACTTGGAAAAATTGCAACCATTTTTGCTTTAATGAATCTGTAAAGCTATAGAAGAAGGCCATATTCCCATCCTGAGAAAAAAATGATTTATACAATCATCAAGTCTAATTCTTCTTCCGGATTAGGAACCTGTGGTTTATTCGGATTTAAGTAAAAATCAGACAATAAAGAAAATAATTCCCTATCTTGGGCATCTTTAGGTACAACACCTTCGGGTAGTGACAAAAGTTGATCAGCAATGTTTAAGTAATAATCGCAAACGTAGTTCAAAGAAGGGTCTACATCTGCCATTTCAAACAAAGTCTTGCCCTTGACGCGGGAAACACGGATATCTTCAATCAGAGGTAAGACTTCTAAAACCGGCATCGGTACGGATTCTATGTATTTATCGATCAAGTCACGCTTAGATGTGCGATTCCCAATCAACCCAGCTAGACGCAGTGGGTGAGTTCTAGCTTTTTCTCGGACAGAAGCAGCAATGCGGTTCGCAGCAAACAAGGCATCAAAGCCGTTGTCAGTAACAATTATGCAGTAGTCTGCGTAATTCAGAGGTGCTGCAAAACCACCACAAACAACGTCACCTAGAACATCAAATAAAATGACATCGTACTCATCAAAAGCGTTGAGTTCTTTCAGTAATTTTACGGTTTCGCCAACTACGTAACCACCACAACCAGCACCCGCAGGTGGTCCACCTGCTTCTACGCAATCTACACCCCCATAGCCTTTGTAGATCACGTCTTCGGGCCAAATATCTTCGTAGTGGAAATCCTTTTCTTGCAGAGTATCAATAATCGTCGGAATCAGGAAACCAGTAAGGGTGAAAGTGCTGTCGTGTTTGGGGTCGCAGCCAATTTGCAAGACTTTCTTGCCGCGTTTGGCTAAAGCGACGGAAATATTACAGCTAGTTGTAGATTTACCGATACCGCCTTTTCCGTAAACTGCTAATCTCACTGTTTTTTGCCTCTTATGGTTTTTTTATAAAACAACTGGCTCAAACACTTGCAGCACCGCGTGCAACAGCAATGTGTGAAGTCTTTGAGTGTCATTATTGTCCAAAAGAAACTGAAAATAAAGGGGAGGTAAAAATGAATTATCTTATAAACAGAAGCTTTTAGTTCAATATATTTGCTTTAAATCATGATTTCCAGTTTAAAACCTTTAAATAGCAAAAAAATATATTTTTTAGTATTTTATGCTATATAAATATATAAAATAGTTACAATAAACAAATAATGAATTTCCTTGATTTATATGCTTTTCATGGAACAAGCATATAAAAAGTAGATTCAATAGCTCTTATATTTTCAGCTGGAGAGAGTAGGGCTAATTGACGCCGCCCGGTGAACTACAAGGCTATACGGGTAATCGGTAGGTTGAAGTAGTTGTTCCAAGCAATGACCAGTTGTGGCTATCTCCTCTTAAAAAATCCGATCGCCTTCAGGCGCTGGAGTTTCAATTTGAGGGATTACTCAGAAAATATAAAAAATTATTACATTTAACGTGAGTTCAATCACAGGCAGTTTTTTGAACATTTGGGATGCTATCCTTGATCACGGCTACTTAAGTTAACTGACTGCGAAATCTCTTCACACTAATTGTCATTAACACCACAACAAAACCAACTAATGCCAAAACATTTATCCAGAGGACATCAAAACCGACCCCTTTGAGTAAAATTCCTCGAACAATAGTAATGTAATGGCGTAAGGGGTTGAGCAGAGATAGATATTGGAAAAAAGGTGGCATTGCTTCGATGGGAGCGATCGCGCCAGAAGTTTGTATCAATGGCATATTCAGAAAAAACGATGTGAGTAATACTTGCTGCTGCGATCGCGTGATCGTTGCTAACATCATCCCCAAGCTAATCCCTACAAATATATACACAGCCGACAAGACAAAAAATAACAAAATACTACCACGAAATGGTAACTGAAAAACTACCAATCCTAACGTCAAAGCTAGTACAACATCTGCCATCATCAAAAATACTAAAGGCACAATTTTTGCCAATAAAATCTCCCAGTTTCCCGCAGGTGTCATTAACAATTGTTCTAAAGTTCCTGTATCTTTTTCCCTAATTACTGTTGCTGCTGATACTAATGTTCCGATTAATGTCAACACTAAACCCATCACTCCAGGGACAAAAAACCAGCTACTGGTTAACCCAGGATTATAGAGAAAAACTACTTGAGGTGACACAGATAGACTCACTTCAATATTTGCTAATTGGCGATTATATTGTTGAATGATTTGATTAATATAATTGCCAGCAATACCTGCTGTGTTAGCATTTACTCCATCAATAAAAACTTGAATGTTTGCTGATTGCTTTGCTAGCTGACGCGGGAATTCTGGTGGAATAATTACACCGATATCTAATTTTCCTTCTTCTACTTGACGGCTTAATTCTTGTTCGCTGACCGGAACTGATTCTAAGATAAAAACGCGATTGGAAGTTATGGCGGTGACTAATTCTCGACTTGCTTCCACATTGGCATAATCAACCACACCCAACCGTAAATTATTAACATCAGGATTAAGCACTGTACCGTAAATCAATAATTGCACAGTTGGTGGTACAATTAATAATATTATTAGCTGTTTATTACGCAGAATCTGCCAAAATTCTTTACGTACTAATGCCCAAAATGAACTCTCAAATAATCTCAGAATAAATTTCATGGCAAAATCCAAAATTGAATTGGATAAAATACTTAATATTTGCTTGCGATGATCAAGAATGTGTTTTGCTATTAAGTTAATCCCCGTCCGTTACCTTTTATCTCCTCTAGAAGTCTCCACCTTAACCGTTCTCGTAGTGTCTCCGTCAGGAGAATCCCAAATTCTCAATCCCCATTTTCAAGACAGTCCCGATGAAACAAGTTTCACCAGCCAAGTATGAAAATAGAACTCCTACACCCTTACACCCTTACACCCTTACACCCATTTTCAAGACAGTAGTTTGCGATCGCCTAAATAAAGTTGGGTAAGAAGGTTTTTTGTGCTTACATATAAGGAGATGAAGTTTTGTAAAGAACATTGACTGCTACTTTTACACCTACAAACAACTTAACATTGCCAACGGGGTGGCATCGTCTCGCTCCAATATGGCAAGGTGGGGAGGAAATTATTCAACAAGGTTTGCCACATGCTCAACTAGCACCGGCTTGGCAATTGTTGCTTTTAGGTGACGGTTCCCCAACTAGACACTTACAATTACTCACAAGTGAGTCAACAGAAGTGGATGTTATTGACATGTCATTGGTTGGCATCGATTTAGATAATGCTCCTGACTTAATCAAAGCTGTACCAGGGCCACGACTGCGACGCCAAGTATGGCTACGTACTGCTTCTGGGCAAAGGCTAGCATATGCTACTTCATGGTGGGAAGCTTCTCATGTGGATGAATACTTACAAAATCGTTCATTACCTATTTGGGCAAGTTTAGCTCGTCTCCGTACAGAATTGTATCGAGATATCCAAGGAATATACTACGGTGACTCAGATGGATTACGGTCTGGCTTTAATGAAGAAGGGCCATTTTGGGGGCGTCATTACTTATTTTGGCATCATGGACAACCGTTAACTTTAATTTACGAAGTATTCTCGCCCTATTTAACAAAATACTTGGGATCAACCCAGCTATTACTAAAAGACAAAGAGCAGGATAGCTATTGACACTCTCAGGTCTAAAGAGGCGCTCGATTCTCCTGGGTAAATTTCTATGAACGCTGACATTCTGTCGTGCTTAACACCCTGAATAAGCCTTGAGAAAGAAATTCTTTAGAGTGATTGAATCTCGTGTTAAGGTTGGAGATGATAATGAAATTCGGACACAAATTTTGTTTTTAGTATTAACAGGTTTTTGCTTTTTGTTATTGACAGGCTTGTCTCCGAAATTTAAATCTCTGCACCATTTAATTTTGGAGACGATTTATGTCACTTTACGTAGGTAACCTCTCTTATGAAGTTACACAAGAAAATCTAAATACTGTGTTTGCAGAATATGGTTCTGTAAAGCAGGTTTCCTTACCCATTGACCGTGAAACAGGTCGTGTGCGTGGCTTTGCTTTTATAGAAATGGGTTCAGATGCCGAAGAAGCATCTGCCATTGAGGCTCTTGATGGTTCTGAGTGGATGGGACGTAACCTGAAAGTGAACAAAGCCAGACCTAGAGAAGACAAGGGTTCATTTGGTGGGAACCGAGGTAACTATGGTGTCCGAAATCGCTACTAAACTTTGAACTCAGAAATTTACACTCTAAGGTCTTAAGGGCAGACAATGAGTCTGTCCTTTTTTTCTGAGATTTAATGGATGTTTTAACACTAGTCAGTAGTCATCAAGTAAGGACATAGAATGACCCAAATAATAGTAGACGATAATGAAGGAATTGAATCAGCCTTGCGTCGTTTTAAGAGAAAAGTTTCCAAGGCAGGTATTTTTCCAGATATGAAAAAGCATCGTCATTTTGAAACGCCAGAGCAAAAACGTAAGCGTAAGGAAGTTGCAAGACACAGACAGCGTAAGAGAAATTTCCGCAAATAAGTCCAAGCGTATACACCATCTATCTATTGTTAGAGCTACTCCAGAAGTAGATTAGAAATTGCAACATTCAGCTAGGTCTGGACAAACCCCTCACATCGTCACTGTGGGGGAAGCGATGGTAGTAGGAATATAAAGTGATTATTTGAACTTGATATTAGACCCCTTATTGACTAACAGTATCATAGAATCCGTGGCTATACAAACTTAAGCCCACTTGCGCCGACTAATCCTAGTTTGGGGAACATCCCAAACTTTCGCGGGTTGAGACACCCGTCACTAGATTGACACCATCAGCGCGATCGCACATTAATTTCACTTGATAAGCATCAACAATTGCACCTGAAAAATCTGCACCTGTAATATCCGCCTCAAAAAAGCGACTGCTAGCAAGCATCGCATCAGTGAAAATAGCATTAGTTAAATTAGCTTTATTAAAGATGACGCGATCAGCAAATGCTTCCGCCAGATTAGCATTACTCAAATCTGCTTGTAAAAATGACCCCTTAGTAAGAATAGTTCCACTCAGATTTGCTCTGTGAAAATTTGTTCGCTGCATTTCTGCACCAGCAAAGGACGTTCCATGTAAATCTTGATTAGCAAAATCTCGATTTCGTAAGTCAGAGAGTGTATAGTTAACCATATTTTCCTGTGCTAAAACAGCAGGAGTGTTTAAGATTGACAACAATCCTGTGAAACAAATAAATAACACAACACATAAAATAGACTGTAACCAAGCTGTAAAATTACGCTTCATTGATAATTCTCCAATTACTATTTAGAAACTATTGAAACCCTGACTAATGACTAATGACGACCCTCACGCAGCTTCATGTGTGCCGACTTACTTAGACAATTTCTCAAAAAATAGCAAAGTTTGGAGAAACAGATCAATTGTCAGAAATTATTAGTCAAAATATTGCTACTGCTACAATTTCCATTGTTGTTCCGACTCTGAATGAAGCAGAGAACATCAAAGCAGCCTTAGCTGCTACTCAACCAAGTAATCATGTCGAAGTCATTGTAGTCGATGGTGGTTCACAAGATGAAACAGTACAAATCGCTGACTCTTTAGGTGTCAAAGTCATCTTATCTGCTCCTGGACGCGCCAAGCAAATGAATGAGGGTGCTGCTGTTGCTAGCGGCGAGATTTTGCTGTTTCTCCATGCTGATACTCGCTTACCGCTTGGATTTGATGTCATGGTTCGCGAAGCACTTGTACAGCATGGAGTTGTAGCTGGGGCGTTTTGCTTGCGAATTGATGCAGAACAGCCGAGTTTGCGACTAGTAGAATGGGGAGTAAACGTGCGATCGCGCTTTTTACAAATGCCCTATGGTGATCAAGCTATTTTTTTAACTAGGAAAATATTTAATCATATTGGCAACTTTCCAGAGTTGCCCATTATGGAGGACTTTGAACTCATACGACATTTAAAAAGCCTGGGTAAAGTTACACTTGTCCCTGTACCAGTTATTACTTCAGCACGTCGCTGGCTCAAAAAAGGAGTTTGGCAAACAACATTCATCAATCAAATAGTAATCATCGCATATTTTCTCGGAATCTCCCCACAACGAATTCGCAATTGGTATCGTCGGGAAAAACGATAGCGGACACTTTGAGTTTAGACGATTTTGGGATTTGGGATGAGAGTAAGAGCCAATTATTTCTAGAATAATTGTCAAGTTTTTGACCAAAAAACGCTCAAAAAAGCCAGCAAGCAGTCTATTTTATGGAAGGTGGCTACTGGCAACTGTGTTAAACTTATCCTTGTTTACGCAGTCAATTTTATTTTCGTCTGAACAGGTGTTACCAAGCTCTAGCCTGATAACAACAGTCGGACAGCCGACCAATAAAAAAAAGGGATAGGCAAAGAGCCTACCCCAAGGCAATAGCCTTAGAAAACCTAGCTATAGCTTAAGCCTTTCTTTAGTGGCTTTTGGTAAATTATCGGTAAAGATTAGGTTCCAGAAGTCCAAGAATTGATGTACTCGATTTGTTCAGGTGTGAGAGTGTCTATTTTAATTCCCATTGCCTGTAATTTTAATCGAGCAATTTCTTGGTCTACTTCGGTAGGAATGGAGTGAATACCGGGTTCTAGATTACCTTGATTCTTCACGAGGTATTCGCAACCGAGTGCTTGGTTAGCAAAGCTCATATCCATAACCGCGCTGGGGTGTCCTTCGGCGGCGGCGAGGTTGATCAAGCGTCCTTGACCCAAAACCACAACTGACTTGCCGTTTTGCAAGCGATATTCTTCGGTGAAAGGACGGACTGTCTTGACTTCTTTGGCTTTCGCGCCTAAGGCTTTGAGATCAATTTCAATATCAAAGTGACCAGAATTACAAACGATCGCACCATCTTTCATGACGTCGAAATGTTCGCCGCGAATCGCGTGCTTGTTACCAGTAACAGTAATAAACAAGTCGCCTTGGGGTGCAGCTTCTGCCATTGGTAAGACGCGGAAACCATCCATGATAGCTTCGATCGCTTTAATAGGGTCAATCTCAGTGACAATTACGTTCGCACCAAGTCCACGTGCGCGTAAGGCTGTACCTTTACCACACCAGCCGTAACCAACAACAACAATGGTTTTACCAGCTAGTAGGACGTTTGTCGCACGGATAATCCCATCTAGAGTTGATTGTCCTGTACCGTAACGGTTGTCAAAGAAGTGCTTGGTGTCGGCGTCGTTGACATTCACAGCAGGGAAGCTGAGAACACCATCTCTAAACATGGCACGCAACCGCACAATTCCTGTGGTCGTTTCTTCTGTAGTACCAATGATCTCTGCCAGTTGTTCTTGGCGTTCTTGTACCAAGGTGGCAACTACATCACAACCGTCATCAATAATAATGTTAGGACGGTGGTCTAAAGCAATTTGGACGTGGCGGCTGTAAGTTTCGTTATCTTCGCCTTTGATTGCAAAGACGGGAATTTCGTAGTCGGTGACGAGACAAGCGGCTACGTCATCTTGGGTAGAGAGGGGATTGCTGGCAATCAGTACAGCATCTGCACCACCAGCTTTTAGAGCAATTGCCAGATGTGCTGTCTCAGTTGTGACATGACAGCAAGCTACAAAGCGAATACCCGCAAAAGGTTTTTCTTGAGCAAAGCGATCGCGAATCTGACGTAGAACTGGCATTTCACGTCCAGCCCATTCAATGCGCTGTCTTCCCAAGGGAGCGAGGGCGAGGTCTTTAACCTCGTGCTTTAATCGGGGAGATGTTGCGGTCATCAAATACTTCCTATATACAAAGTAAAAGGTTAGTTGACACTCCCACGCCTAAAGGCGATGGGATTCTTGTTTCACAGGGACATCCAAACAACAGGACGAATCTAAATGTTCAGATTACTTTACCCACCCTTCGGGAAGCAAGCTACAGCAAGCATACACCGGCTGCCCGACGGAATTTAATATTGTGTTCTGCCCATTTCGAGACAAGTTCCTCCCTTGCGGTGAGACTCTGCCTGTGTTGCAGATAACTTCTATTGTATCAAAGCCGCGCTAGAAGCACGGGGCTTTAAATCCAAAATTCCCGGTAAATTCTTACGCACTCTACTAGAGTATTCTAAGACAGGCAAATTCAACCAGTCTTTTTCAGCATTTCTAAATTTGGCATCAAAAATAAATTTGAAAAAAGGATAAAATCCTCATAAAGTAAACAGGGGTAAATACTCAACCCTTAGAGAAGTATAATCACTGAAACGAATTTTGCAATATGAATTAAATCAGTTCTCAGTGATTAGTTCTCAAATTAAATTACTTACTGATTACTGTTAACTATTCACTGATAAAGGAGGTATCCATTGCGCTCTCGATTTGTAGCGATCGCTTTCTCTTCAATAGTCGTCACTGTTGGAGTAATGCCACAAGCTACAGCGCAGATTTCTTTTATACCCAACCTGCAACCCCTGGGTCTGCGAAGTAGTGACTCCGACAACAGAACAGTTACAGGTTGGGTTTATTTGGATGGTAAGCGTTTATTTCAGATCACCGCACCAAGAGCAAATATTACGGAGCGTTTAGAAGATATTCAGCTAAATATCAATCAAATTAGCCAAAATTACTTTCAAAATCCTGATGCCAATTTAGATGTGCAGGTTAAGACTGAAAATGGATTGCCAGTAATTTATGTCAACAACCGACAGTTAATGACGATTACTGAGCAAGATGCCAGATTGCGACAGGTAGATCGTTTAACCTTAGCAAATCAAATCTCCCAAAGTTTACAAGAAAAATTAGAACAGGCAAAACAAGAGCGAGAACCAGAGTTTTTAGTTCATCAGGGTGCAATTGCTGTTGGATGTGGACTTACTATACTTGCCATTAGTTGGGGGCTAACTCGGTGGAAAAACCGCTCACAAAGGAATTCAATCCAACAACAGCTAGCTTCTTCTACCGCTTCACCAACAGCTAGATCGATTACACTGCAATTAAATCAACAGCAGCAAGGCCATATCCAAGAAGTCCGGAAACGACTGCATCAGATCGCCCAAGTAGGGATTTGGGGAGGTGGAGGTTTGTTTCTCTTGGGCTTATTTCCCTACACGCGATCGCTCCAGTTAGGAATTTTTCTGGGTTTGCAAATTCCTGCGAAATTAGCGGGTGTAGCAATTGGAACTTATGTAGTGGTGCGTCTTACCTATTTGCTTATTGATCGTTTTACTTCTGCTTTTGTCAGTAGTAGCGCTTTACTCACTCCGGAAACTTCTGAACGTCTCCAACTACGAGTTTCTACTATTTCCGGCGTATCAAAAAGTATTGTAACTATTGTTTGGGTAGGAGTAGGTATTTTATTTGCACTGCTGTCGTTGGGTATAGATATCGTTCCTTTGCTAGCAGGTGCAGGTTTAGTTGGTGTTGCTGTATCTCTCGCTTCCCAAAACTTGATCAAAGATGCGATTAACGGCTTTTTGATCATCCTAGAAGACCAATACGCTTTAGGCGATGTGATTTCTGTGGGCGATGTGGGAGGTTTGGTAGAAAACCTCAATTTGCGGATGACCCAAGTTCGAGATGCAGAAGGGCGCTTAATAACTATTCCCAACAGTGAAATTAAAATTGTCGCCAATCTCTCTAGTCGTTGGTCACGCGCCGATTTAACAATCCCAGTTGCTTATCAAACTAATATTGACGATGCTCTGAATTTAATCAAAACTCTTGCTTTAGACATGGATAACGACCCAGAATGGCAGCACAAAATAGTCGAAACACCCCAAGTTCTGGGAATCGATAACTTTGGCGATCGCGGTTTATTAATTCGTGTCTGGATCAAAACTCAACCACTCAAGCAATGGGATGTAGCACGGGAGTTTCGCCGCCGTCTCAAAATCGCCCTCGATCATGCCGGAATTTCTATTCCTGTCCCCCAACAAACTATCTGGGTAAATGATGCTCAAATGCTAGTTAATTCAGAGTTCAGAGTCAAGGATCAACAATCAAGAGTCAATGGTCAGTAGTTGGTGCTTAGTAAGGGCGCAAGGTCTTGCGCCCGTATATGAGACACCTGGTAAAAAGAGAGACGTTAATTTAACAGAATGTAGAGACGTTAAATTTAACGTCTCTACAAGGATTTTGGGCAACTTCTCAACCCCCTACTATAGGTGTAGCAGGTACAATGATTTCTTCCTGATTTGGCTCTTCAGTGCTGGGTGTAGCAGGTACAATCGTCTTTTGCTGGTTTGGCTCTTCAATTTCAGATATTGCAGGTACAATTGTCATCTGCTCATTTGGCTCTTCAGTGCTGGGTGTAGTCGGTACAATTGTCTTTTGCTGATTTAGTTCTTCAGTACTGGGTGTAGCTGGTACAGTTGTCATCTGCTCATTTGGTTCTTGAGTGCTGGGTGTAGCCGGTACAATTGTCTTTTGCTGATTTAGTTCTTCAGTACTGGGTGTAGCCGGTACAATCATCATTTGTTGATTTGACTCTTCAGTGTTGGATTTAGTAGGCTGTGGATTGCTCTCAACTGGAGTTGGAGATGGTTGTGATTCACTTTCAGGTGTTGGAGGCGTAGATGGTTGAATTTCCTCCTGAGTTGGAGTTGGAGATGGCTGTGATTCACTTTCAGGTGTTGGAGTTGGAGGCGTAGATGGCTGAATTTCCTCATGAGTTGGAGTTAGAGATGGCTGTGATTCACTTTCAGGTGTTGGTGTTGGAGGCGTAGATGGCTGAATTTCCTCATGAGTTGGAGTTGGAAATGCTTGTGGTTCGCTTTCTGTTGGAGGTGGTGTGAATAGTTTAATTTCTTCTTTAACAACAGGTGGAGATGATTTTGTGTTGTTTTTGGTTGGGGATGGAGATGGGGTTGGTGCGATCGCAGGCTGATTAGATTCACGCTGCGGTGTGAACATTGATGGTGAAATTGTCGGCGAAGTGGTAAAGAAATTTTTGCTGCGTTTATTCGCTGCTTTTGATGGTGAAGGTTTTGGCTTGTTTTTGATCTTTTCTACTGCTGGATTGGTGGTTTTGGCTGGTTTATTGTCCTGCAAATAAAATGGTAAAAAACGCTCCCCAATAATTACTAAACTAAACCCAACCCCAATCAGACTAAATAACCCCAGGGTTTTAATTCCTTGAGTCTGCCGTGTAGGAGACGATAAATTAGATGAACTAGATAAATTAGATGAACTAGATAAATTAGATGAACTAGATAAATTAGATGAACTAGATAAACTAGATGAAGTTTTGACTTTCGCTGGGGGTATTTGTTGTATTGTTGACGGTGGTGACAATAGTGCTTGGAGTACTTGCAAGGCTTCTACTGCTGTTTGATATCGCTCTTTGAAGTTACAACGCACCATATTGGTTAAAATATTAGCCAACTCATCGCTGACATTGACCAAAGTACGCCAAACCACTTCTCCATCCAAAGGATCAGTGGGTAACTTACGTGGTTGTACACCTGTTAAAGCTTGAATTCCTAGCATTCCCACTGCATAGACATCGCTACACAGTCTTGGTTTACCATTGGCTTGTTCGTTTGGGATGTAGCCAGGTGTGCCGATTACAATGGTAGAGTTTACCTCTCCCTCAGCATTGCTTGCCAAATTTTTAATTTCTTTGACAGAGCCAAAATCAATCAAGACGATTTTTCCGTCTTGACGACGCATGATATTTTGCAATTTTATATCTCTATGGATCACACCATGTTCATGGACAACCGCCAAAACTTCTAGTATTTCTTGTAAAAGTTTTAATACTTGAGCTTCACTGAGCTGTTTACCAGGAATAATCTCTGTAGTTAGATCGTGTCCATCTACAAATTCCTGTACCAAATAAAATTCCTCATTTTCTTCAAAATGAGCTAAAAGTTCCGGTATTTGGTGATGACGCTTGCCTAGTCGATACAGAATCTCTGCTTCTTGGTTGAATAGCCTTTTGGCAATCTGCAAGATTTCTGGATTAGGGTTGCGAGTTTTAAGATGCTTAACAACACATTGGGGATTACCTGGTAAATCCATATCTTCGGCAAGAAAGGTATCACCAAATCCGCCGCTTCCCAGCTTCTTATGGATTCTGTAGCGATTCCGGAGAACTTTGCCGAAGAGCATCAGCTTTACCTAAACGCAATTTACATGCTCATTATTGAGCGATAACTCTATTAATTTTTACAAAAAAAGTCTTTTTAAGAAACTTATTTTGAGAGGATCTTTAAAAATGTTATTGCATATTCTTGATGGCTAGATTTGGAGCCATTATTACTAAATATACATTGCTACAAGGCTTGTTTATAAGTATTTTTACTTGATTTAACCTGTGATTTGAGTCTTGGCAAATCTCCATTTTATTAGCATTATTGTGCCAATAAGAG
Source organism: Nostochopsis sp. (assembly GCA_051172755.1). GTDB lineage: Bacteria > Cyanobacteriota > Cyanobacteriia > Cyanobacteriales > Nostocaceae > Pelatocladus. Next base: position 171,126 of record JBMNDX010000007.1, read on the forward strand.
ACCAAATCGGAGGTTTAAAGTAGTTTGAGCTAAACATAAAATTACCGTTTTATTTTTTACCAACAAAATGTTTATACTCGATTAGCAAACATCTATCATATTACTTTTTTGTTATATGAATTATCTATGACAGACCATTTTATGAATTGACACTCTCACCCTTGCTTTAGTGTATTGATTCTTGCTTCATCAAGCCAACTTACTTAGAGGGTTTCCTCACCTAAGCAGATGTAGCTTAGAGACTTTGCGTTGTTTGCGTTTTAACGCTTTTTCGGACTTACGCAATAGTCTAGGATCTTCAAATATTCTACCTTCAGAATCAGTGTAGAAAAATTCTAATCTTAGATCAATATCCAAGGGACGAAATTCGGTGCTTTTCCCAGTCATACAGCAGATTGCAGGTAGATGAGGCACAGATTTTAAGAACAAAGCCATATACCAAGAGACTTTCAACCCTGTTCCCTGTTAAGAGTTCCTTGTTCCCTGGTGTATCTATAGTTTAAGAACGCCGCACGTTTAAACAAGACCATTCTTTGCGTTTCCATAGAGTAGCAACTAGCCAACCATGTTTTTCTAAAGTATCCACAACAGCTTTTGATTGTTCGACTAAAATACCACTGAAGATCCCCCAAGTGCTGGGTTTGGCGATCGCACTCATTTGGGGAATCAATTCGATAATTACTTCAGCTAGTATGTTGCATACTATACCGTCAACTGGTGTGGTGATGAGTTGTGTTGCCACATCTACACTACCTTGTGCCACAATTAAGCGCTCGGCATCAATGCCGTTCATTAAGATATTTTCTTGAGTTGATTGCACTGCCAAAGGGTCAGTATCTACCGCGTAGACTTGCTTTGCTCCCAGTAGTAATGCTCCTATAGAAAGGATACCAGAACCACAACCAATATCCGCAATTACCGCATCATTTTGCTGATCCTGCTCACTAAGGGGGGATAATGGGAGATTATTTAGTCGCATTTCCAAGGATTCCAAACACAACTGAGTTGTAGCATGGTTTCCTGTACCAAAAGCCATACCGGGATCAAGGCGGATAACTAAGCGATCGCAATTTGATGGTGCTGGATACCAAGCAGGATTAATCAAAAAGCGATCGCCTATTTCTTGCGGTAGCCAGTATTGTTTCCAGCTACTTGCCCAATCTTGTTCATCAATGAACTGCCAATTTATAATAGGTTCAGCAACTTCCATACACAAGGCATCTTGGCGCAACCACAGTGATAATGCTGCTAAATCCAAAAGTTGTGCTTGAAAGATCGGCAAATAACCCCTAACCAGACTGTGATCTCCCTTTTTTTCACTTGCTGTACCCCGACAGCCAAAATTCCCCAGTCGCCAAAAGACACTATCTTCTAGTTCTGGTTCACAAAGAATTTGTAATTCCCACCAAGTGTTAGCCATACGATTTATTAGAGATTGGGGATTGGGGAAGGTGGGACCCCTGGAGAGGATAAGGGGTAATGGGGATCGGGGATCGGGAGAAATTTTTCCCTTGTCTGTCTTCCCAATTTCTGAATTTTGTAGACGCGTAAGCGTCTCCGTAAGGAGAATCCCCAATCCCCGATCCCTATTGCCTGATTTAAAGTGTTACAGTATACGCATCTCGAATTCCAGGGACTTTGGTAATCTCAGTCAAAATGCCATCGGGTAAGGGGTCATCAAGACTGAGAACCATCACCGCATCACCACGAACGATTTTACGGCCTACCTGCATACTGGCAATATTGACATTAAAGCTGCCTAGTAGGGAACCAAGTTTACCAATGATTCCTGGCATATCTCGGTGTACAGTAAACAGCATGTGATGGCTGGGAGGGACGTTGATTGGGAAGCCGTCGAGGTTTGTGAGGCGAATTTCTCCGCCACCTAACAAAGCGCCTGTGACAGCATGAGTACCCAAAGAACCTGTGGCTTCTAAATGTATTGAACCAGCATAGTCTTTGATTGCTGCATCTCGTGTTTCAATTACGCGAATTCCCCGTTCTTTAGCTTCGATGCTGGCGTTGACATAGTTTACCCGTTCTCGCAGTGCTTGGAATAGAAGTCCTTTGAGGGATGCGACTACCAACGGCTGACTTTTATTAGTTGCTAGTTCACCTTGCAGGCTAACGTTGAGTAATTCTACTCTACCACCGGCTAATTGTCCGACGAGATTACCCAAGGTTTCGGCTAACTGCATGTAGGGTTTGAGTTCTTCTAAGACATCTGGCCCCAATCCAGGAATATTTACTGCCGATCGCGCTGGTAATCCTAATAGTACATCCCGGATTTGTTCAGCAACATCAATTGCTACATTCACTTGCGCCTCTGTCGTGGAAGCACCCAAGTGTGGAGTGAGGATGACTTCTTTACTCAAAGACCTTAAGCTGGATTCTCCCAGTGGTTCTGAATCGAATACATCAAGGGCTGCACCCGCAATTTGACCTTCTTTAATCGCAGTTGCGAGAGCTTCTTCATCAATGATGCCACCACGAGCGCAGTTAATAATTCTAGTGGTGGGTTTCATTTTTGCCAACATATTGGCATTAATTAAATGGGTAGTTTCTGGAGTTTTGGGGATGTGTAGGGTAATATAATCTGCTTGCTGCACCAATAAATCCATATCCACTAGCTGACAACCAAGCTGTTCAGCTCGTTCTGTAGAAATAAACGGATCATAAGCAAGCAATTTCATTCCCATTGCTTTAGCAACAGCAGCAACATGGGAACCAATTTTCCCCAAACCGACAATCCCAATAGTTTTTTTGTAGACTTCAGCACCAACGAAGGTTTTGCGATCCCATTCGCCGCGTTTTACAGAAGCGTTAGCATCGGGAATATGACGAGACAAAGACAACATCATCGCCAGCGCGTGTTCAGCAGCAGCGATTGTGTTTCCTTCTGGAGAGTTGACTACCACAATCCCTTGACGAGTCGCAGCAGCAACATCTACATTATCTACACCTACGCCAGCGCGTCCAATAATTTTTAGCTGTGTCCCAGCTTCGATGATTTCTTTGGTGACACGGGTTCCAGAACGAATCATCAGCGCATCGTATTCACCAATGATTTGTACTAACTCTTCTGCTTTTAAGCCTGTTTTGACATCAACAGTAGCAACTTGGGATAAAATGTCGATCCCAGCTTGGTCAATTGGATCGGAGACGAGAACCTTAGACATGATGATTGGTTTTAAGCTAGAGGTAATGCGATCGCTGGAATATTAAGTTTAATGTTTATGTGTACCAGTTGAGCCAACAATACAACCAACGTTGATTTAGCAGTCCAGCTATACTTCTGCTTCAGCTTCCCTACTTTGCTTTTTGAGACTTGAGAGTAACTTGACTTGCCTCTAACCCCAGAAGTTTAAGTAGAGATGCAGAGATATCTGTCAGACTCTCTCGCTAAATATAAACCATCAATAGTGCAAATACCTATATATTTATTAAATATTCCAAAAGTAGAGGCGTGAAAAACAAGAACCGCTCACACAAGAGTCTGTCTTATAGATTCTTAAGAATTTATATCATCTTGTCGAGCCAGGAACTTATCACGATAATTTAAGGAAATCTGCTTGCCCTTTGTAGCATGAAAAACAAACTGTCAATAAGTCATTATTGCAGACCAGTGCAAAGTCAACTCCAACCCTGAATTTAAGCGTAGTGTCACAGTGGATCGTAATCGCAGTTTGCAAAAAGTACTTGAACGCCTGATCAAAACAATGGAGCGAGACGCGTTAGTCATAGAAACAACAAACCGTCTTAGAGAAATACTTCAAGTTGATCGCGTGGTTTTGTATTACTTTTACTATCAGTGGCAGGGACAAGTGACATTTGAAGCTTTAAGTTCTAAAGAATTTTCCATCTTAGGTTCAACAGGACCCGATGGCTGTTTTAATGATGAGTATGCTGCGCTATATTTGGCAGGACGGGTACGAGCAATCCCCGACATTGAATTAGAAACAATTGCTACTTGTCACCGAGATTTTCTACACCAATTACAAGTTCGTGCCAACCTAGTCGTACCAGTCTTGACTCCCAAGGGATTATGGGGACTATTAGTGGCACATAACTGTCAAGCACCTCGTGAGTGGTTACAATCAGATATTGAATTAATGCAAGCAGAGGCGCAAATTTTAGCAGCAGCGCCTTGTATTCAGGAGAGTTAGGATTTTCCCTTGCCTCCTTAATAATAGCGGATCAAGTACGAATCCAGATGTAGAGACGTAGCACTGCTACGTCTGTTATTATTCACCGCAGTTTTGCCTAATTTGAGTGATCGTGTTGTCAGCTACAGTTCAATTTTTGAGAATCAGGCAAAAATTTAAATAATATTTAGTTTTACATATGCAGCTTTTCTGCACATCATGCTGCTAATTCATGAAACCTCGAATAATTGTCTGTGGTTTAGGACGCACTGGATATAAAGTTTTTCGTTTGCTGAGACAACAAGGGGCCTTAGTAATCGGCATTCATCATAAACCAGTTCCAGGCGAACGAGCAGGAGATGTCATCGTCGGCGATCTGCACGCGGCCAGCACCCTCAAAGCAGCTGGTGTTCAGCAGGCGCACACCCTGGTGATCGCTGGAGGTGACGATGCACTCAACTTGCGAATTATGATGCAAGCGCGAGTATTAAATTCGCGGATTCGGATTATCAACCGCTTTTTTAACACCAGTTTAGGAGAACGGCTCGATCATGCGGTTCCAGAACATTTGAGTATGAGTGTTGCGGGATTAGCAGCACCCGTCTTTACTTTTGCAGCACTCGGAAGCGAAGCAATCGGACAAATCAAGCTGTTTCAGCAAACTTGGCCAATTCACGAAGAATATATAGATGAAGATCACCCGTGGCGCGATCGCAAACTCAGCGAGTTGTGGAACGATCAAACACGGATGTTAATTTACTATATGCCAGCAGAAGGGGGAGTCGATTTAGTATCTGCTGTAGTTACAGGACATAAATTAAAAGTAGGCGATCGCATCATTGTAGGAACTCAACCCCGCGTTCGTTGCATTCGTAGATCAATGATTGCCAAACTGTTGAAAGTATTTACCAGCCTACGACAGTTTCAGCAACATGCTAAAGCAGTAGTCATGATGTCTTTAGTGCTGCTGGTGATTATTGCGATCGCTACACTCATCTACACTTCTAGCGAAAGAACTATTTCTATTATCGATGCTCTTTATTTTGCTGTCGGTATGATTACCGGAGCAGGCGGTAATGATAAAGTAGTCGAAAATGCTCCCACAAGTGTGAGATTATTTACCGTGTTGATGATGCTGGTAGGAGCTGCGGTAATTGGTCTTTTCTATGCCTTACTTAACGATTTTGTCTTGGGTAGTCGCTTCAAGCAATTTTTAGATGCAGCCCGAATTCCCCATCGCCATCATTATATTGTCTGTGGTTTGGGAGGAATTGGGATTAAAATTGTTCAGCAACTCCACAGCAGTGGACACGAAGTGATCGTGATTGAGCGCGATACCAACAACAGATTTGTCAACACAGCGCGAGGATTGGGTATTCCCGTCATTCATGGTGATGGTAGCTTTGCCGAAATTCTCAAAGTAAGTAACTTAGAAAATGCATCTGCACTCATTGCTGTCACCAACGACGACGCCACAAACATGGAAATAGCCCTCAAAGCCAAAGCCATCACGCCTAAAGTACCCGTGATCGTCCATTATGCCGATCCAGACTTTGCGCGAATGGCGCAACAGGTATTTGACTTTGAAGCCGTCCTCAGTCCCGCAGAACTCGCCGCTCCAGCTTTTGCTGCTGCTGCTTTAGGTGGACGCATCCTTGGTAATGGGATCACCGCCGATAGTCTTTGGGTAGCCTTTGCAACATTAATTACACCCTCCCATCCCTTTTGTGGACAACGCGTAAAAGATGCTGCAATGGACGCGGACTTTGTGCCATTGTATGTAGAGACAAATAACCAAGAAATTCATGGCTGGGATTTACTCGAAACCAGTCTCAGCGCCAGCGACATTTTATACTTAACAATGCCAGCAAATCGTTTGCATCAGTTGTGGCGTTATACACCATCATCAGTGGTAGCAAGTTGATTTCCAAAAAGCTACGAATTAAGCCAAAGTCCAAAGACAAAATAAATAACACATAATATAAAAAGCGCTTCATAATTATTAAAACTTTTCTAACACAATGGCAAGAGATTTACGGGAATTTATCAAACTGCTGGAACAAAAAGGACAACTACAGCGAATTACAGCGCCAGTAGATCCAGATTTAGAAATCGCGGAAATTTCCAACCGAATGCTGCAAAAGGGCGGACCGGCATTATTATTTGAAAACGTCAAAGGTTCATCCGTACCAGTGGCGATCAACCTGATGGGGACAGTGGAAAGGATATGCTGGGCGATGAATATGCAGCATCCGCAGGAATTGGAAGAACTGGGGAAAAAGCTGGCGATACTACAACAACCCAAACCGCCCAAAAAGATTTCCCAAGCGATCGATTTTGGTAAAGTGCTGTTTGACGTACTCAAGGCGAAACCTGGACGAGATTTTTTCCCTGCTTGTCAACAAGTAGTAATTCAAGGGGAAGATTTAGATTTAAATAAGTTACCTTTGATACGTCCTTATCCTGGTGACGGTGGCAAAATTATTACCCTGGGGCTTGTAATTACAAGGGATTGTGAGACAGGTACACCAAATGTCGGTGTATATCGCTTGCAACTGCAATCTCATAATACAATGACCGTGCATTGGTTATCGGTGCGAGGTGGGGCGAGACATTTACGTAAAGCAGCCGAACGTGGCAAAAAATTAGAAGTTGCGATCGCCTTGGGTGTCGATCCTTTAATTATCATGGCAGCTGCTACACCAATTCCCGTAGATTTATCTGAATGGTTATTTGCCGGACTTTACGGTGGTTCCGGTGTACAGTTGGCAAAGTGTAAAACTGTAGATTTGGAAGTTCCTGCTGATTCTGAAATTGTTCTAGAAGGAACGATTACACCAGGGGAAATTTTACCAGATGGGCCTTTTGGTGATCACATGGGTTATTACGGTGGTGTGGAAGATTCACCCCTGATTCGCTTCCACTGCATAACACAGCGCAAAAACCCAATTTATTTAACCACATTTAGCGGTCGTCCACCTAAAGAAGAAGCGATGATGGCGATCGCTCTCAATCGGATTTATACTCCAATACTACGTCAACAAGTTTCGGAAATCATCGATTTCTTCTTACCAATGGAAGCTTTGAGCTACAAAGCAGCCATTATATCTATAGATAAAGCCTATCCTGGACAAGCACGACGCGCTGCATTGGCGTTTTGGAGTGCGCTACCACAGTTTACCTACACGAAATTTGTGATTGTGGTGGACAAAGACATTAATATTAGAGATCCGCGTCAAGTTGTGTGGGCAATTAGTTCTAAAGTAGATCCCACACGGGATGTATTTATTCTGCCGAATACACCCTTTGATAGCTTAGATTTTGCCAGTGAAAAAATTGGTTTAGGTGGACGCATGGGTATTGATGCAACTACAAAGATACCACCAGAAACCGAACACGAATGGGGCGCACCTTTAGAATCAGATCCAGAAATAGCAGCGATGGTGGAAAGGCGTTGGGCTGAATATGGTTTGGGAGATTTGCAACTCACAGAAGTAGATCCGAATTTGTTTGGTTACGATTTGAGGTAAAAATATGACACCAGCAAGATTGCTGGTGTCTAAAAATCGGAGAAAACAATTGAACAATCAAGTTTTTCAGCAAGCGATCGCCTTAGCGTTTTGTAGTATTAGCGTGCTTGTTAATACTGGTATTGCCAATCAAAATGTCCTAGCACAACCACCAAAGCAACAACAATGTGATATTTATGCCTACGTCATCACCAAAGCTCCACAAGGTCTAAACGTGCGGAGTGGTGCAAGTCCTACTCACGGAATTTTGGGGAAAATAGCTACTAATGAGACAGTCAAGATAGTTGCTGCTTCAGGAAAATGGGTCAAAATTACCGATATCACTGGTGATTTTAAAAGGACTGGCTGGGTGTATTTACCAATGTTAGGTATATCATCGCGTGGTTATGGTACTGGCGGCGTGAATCTTTACAACAGTGCAGATCAAAAAAGTCAAAAAATTGGCAAAGTTCCTCCCAGCACGAATGTCAAATTATTAGGCTGTCAGGGAGAATGGGCGCAGGTTGAATATCAAGGTATCAAAGGTTGGTTGGCAAGTGAAGATCAATGTGGTGCGGCGCTGACTAGTTGTTCATGAAGTAGAAAAATCATTTCGGTGAACCCAGCGCACCTTGAATAGAATTGAGGAGACAAGGGAAGATGAAGAAGAATATGAATATGAAACAAAAGGAGACAGGCAGACAAGCAGACAAAGAGAAAAAGAGAAAAGAAGATCGAAAAAAATCCGACTCTTCATCTTCTACTCCTTCCGTCTCTACTTCTGTCACTCCTCAATTGGAAGATTGGATGGAAATTGGTACGATTCTGGCACCTCAAGGTTTACACGGAGAAATGCGAGTGTATCCTGAGTCGGATTTTCCAGAGAGGTTTGAGGTTCCAGGAAAGCGTTGGTTGTTGCGTACAGGAGAAATGAAACCGCAAGCAGTAGAATTGCTTTCGGGTCGTTATATTCAGGGTAAAAATCTTTACGTAATTAAGTTGGCTGGTGTGGACAATCGCAATCAAGCTGAGGAATTTCGCGGTTGTAAGTTAATGGTTCCTGAAAGCGATCGCCCTCAGTTGGAAGAGGATGAATATCATGTCCTTGATTTAATTGGCTTGCAAGTTTTTATGCAGGAGTCTGGCGAACTCGTTGGTGCGGTGGTAGATGTGATTGCTGCTGGTAATGATTTATTAGAAGTCAGGTTACACCAACCATCAAGCATCAATCCCCAACAAAAGACTGTTTTGATTCCTTTTGTCAAGGCGATCGCACCAGTGGTAGATTTGGAAACTGGCAGGATTGAAATTACGCCACCACTCGGTTTACTAGAAATTAAGTAGAGACTAGCACCTGCTAGTCTCTACATGTCCAAAATCATGCCGAAAAATCCTTAACCTGATATCTTAAGCATTAAGAAATGGTAAGTTTGTTGGACTAGCAATTGATGAAGATAATCAATCTGAATTAACGACAGAACGAGTAAAATCGTGGGTTAATCAGTTAAAAAAAAGAATTCAAGCTGTAAATGCTTTTTTTAGCGACTGTTCACTATAAAAATACTAAATCTATATCCGTAGCAAAGTTTAAAATTTAAGTAAGAAAATCAGAATTCAGTATTTAAGACTTTAGAATATTACTAAATACTGAATTCTGAGTTCATTAGGTATGTCTAGTTGAATTCAGAATAAATAACTCCCAAGACATAAATTTATGTCTGTAATGCTCAGTTGAGAGGTAGAGGTGAAAATATATATTTTCGTATTTTAACACTATTTATGTATGTGGAAAAAATTAACAATATTGATGATAAATACTTAATTAATAACTATTCTGGCAGTCAAAAAAGTTTTTACATACGCATTTGTTTCACTAATTAAATCAAAATCTATAACTCTTATATTTACACTTAATAGGTATATATGTCTGATTTATTTGATGTTCTTTGGTTAAATGTTAGCCCAAGTTTGAAGGGTTTAGACAAACCATTACTTCAATACTTATCTCAGGATATTTCAGTGGCGCGGTGGGAATATTTGCAAACCAAAGATGAAGCTTGTTCTCTAGATAGAGCAGTGGCGCTGCTGTATGATTTTTTAAAATCATATGATCGTCCGGTGCATTTGGCTGGTCATGGTATGAGTGGTGCGATCGCTTTATTATTTGCTCGTCAATATCCCCAAAAAGTGCGATCGCTAGCATTGTTGGCTGTAGCATCTCAAAGCGCAAATACTTGGCAAGCCCACTATTATCAACAACGCCTTTTCTTTCCTTTAAGCCGTGAGCAAATTTTAGTTAACAGCGTTCGGACTCTGTTTGGTAATCAATCTCCCGCAAATACCAAAAAGCTACTGACTGCGCTTACTAGAGATTTAGACGAATCCCCCACACCCCATTCTCTATTTCGATTGGTTCATTTACCCAAAGGTGGGGTTTCCATGCCAATGTTTGTATGTGGGAGCAAAAATGATTCAGTTGTCACTCCACCAGATTTACAAGACTGGCGAAACTTCTTGAAGCCAGAAGATATCCTCTGGGAATGTGCTAAAGGGTATCATTTCTTTCATTACTTCTATCCACAACAGGTAGGAAACCAAATGTTGAGTTTTTGGCAATGCTTCACTCAGAACCCAGAACTAATCCCAAATTCCAAAGTTAGCCTGTTTTGTGAAGGGTGACACGCGGGACACGGGAAAATTATTTCACAAGTCTCTTTCCCATACCCAATCCCCAATCCCCAGACTAAACCTTAAAAGATTTCCAGGTAAATAGGCGATCGCCAAATCAGACTGTCAGGATCGAAAAAGCAAACTGTAATATGTTATTTGCTTTCATTTCTCCTTTGTTCAACTTCACCAGAATAGGAGGTAAAATCTTGGCTAAGTTAAAAGTTGGCATCAATGGGTTTGGTCGAATCGGGCGTCTGGTATTTCGTGCTGGTATCACGAACCCCAACATTGAGTTTGTGGGTATTAACGACCTCGTACCACCAGATAATCTCGCTTACTTGTTGAAGTATGACTCCACCCACGGGATGTATAAGGGTAACGTTGAGGCAAAGGATAATGGTATCGTTGTTGATGGACATTTTATTCCTTGCGTATCAATTCGGAATCCAGCAGAATTGCCTTGGGGTAAACTGGGTGCAGATTATGTAGTTGAATCTACAGGACTGTTTACCAACTATGAAGGAGCTGCGAACCACCTGCAAGCCGGAGCCAAGCGAGTGGTAATTTCCGCCCCTACTAAAGATCCAGAGCGAGTCAAAACCTTATTAATGGGTGTCAATCATCACTTATTTGACTCAGCGAAAGATACTGTAGTATCTAATGCCAGCTGTACTACTAACTGTTTAGCTCCCATCGCTAAAGTCATCAACGATAATTTTGGTTTGACTGAAGGATTGATGACCACAGTCCACGCCATGACTGCTACTCAACCCACAGTAGATGGCCCTTCCAAAAAAGATTGGCGTGGTGGTCGTGGTGCTGCACAAAATATTATTCCCTCTTCTACAGGCGCAGCCAAAGCTGTGGCGTTGGTTTTGCCAGAATTAAAAGGTAAATTAACTGGTATGGCGTTCCGGGTTCCGACTCCTGATGTTTCTGTGGTTGATTTAACCTTCAAGACAGCTAAAGCTACTAGTTATCAAGAAATCTGTGCAGCGATGAAAGCAGCAGCAATAGGTGAACTCAAAGGTGTCTTAGGCTACACTGACGAGGAAGTAGTTTCCACAGATTTTCAAGGAGATACTCACTCTAGCATCTTTGATGCTGGTGCTGGAATTGAGTTGAATTCCAACTTTTTCAAGGTTGTGGCATGGTACGACAACGAGTGGGGCTATTCCAATCGAGTCATTGACCTCATGTTATCTATGGCACAAACAGAAGGAATTTTACATGGTGTCGCAGTAGCAGTGTGAACTACTCAAATTTGCCTACGCCTGAAGTCGTAGCTCTCCCAATTAATTGGGAATAGACATCTGGTGAAATTAATTATGCGTTACCCAGAACCTTTGTAGAGACGTAGCAGTGCTACGTCTCTACATTCTTTTTCACCAGATGTCTATTGAAGCTGGACTTCCGCAATAAGTTAAAAATAATTAAGTTAAAGAAAATGTCTTGTGATTGAAGCAAAAATCAATTTAATTTTCAGTGCCAATACTGAAAAAAAGTTGAAGAATTTGTGATTTAAATATTCAGTTATATAAGCATTACAATGGTCAAAATTTGTTCAAATGTTTATGGTTACTAGGGTTGTAAATATCCATTCATGACGAAAAATGCAAAATGATTTAAAAAAACTGCATACAATCACACAATCAATCTTGGCATAACTTGCCTAGAATAGGGCTGGAGGGTATTGATTCAGGACTTTTGCGAAATTCTTTTGGTGTAATTGGTAATAAGTAATAAAACATATATTAATTTCCCATTACCAATTACCTATTACCATCAACTCAGCTATCAAGACCACTACAACCTGATAATAGTAAGTCCTGGAAAACAAAATTCAAGAGGTAAACCATGTCAAAGAATTTACTAGAACAATTGCGAAAAATGACCGTTGTGGTTGCAGATACTGGAGATATTCAAGCAATTGAAAAATTCAAGCCCCAAGATGCGACTACCAACCCTTCCTTGATTACAGCTGCGGCCCAAATGCCGGAATATCAAGAAATAGTTGATCAAACTTTACTGCAAGCAAAAAAAGACCTTGGTTCTGCTGCATCTCAAGCTCAAGTAGTTTCTTTGGCATTTGACCGTTTAGCGGTGTCCTTTGGATTGAAGATTCTGCAAATTATCCCTGGTCGAGTGTCCACAGAAGTGGATGCGCGCCTATCTTATGACACAGAAGCTACTGTCACCAAAGCACGAGAGTTGATTGCTCAATACCAAGCAGCTGGAGTTTCTCGCCAACGTATTCTGATTAAAATTGCTTCCACTTGGGAAGGTATTTGTGCTGCTGAAATTTTGGAAAAAGAAGGAATTCACTGCAATCTCACCTTACTGTTTGGTGTTCATCAAGCGATCGCCTGTGCAGAAGCAGGTGTGACTCTGATTTCTCCCTTTGTCGGACGGATTCTCGACTGGTACAAAAAAGAAAGCGGACGAGATAGTTACCCCTCAGCCGAAGATCCAGGGGTATTGTCTGTCACGACAGTCTACAACTACTACAAGAAATTTGGTTACAAAACCGAAGTTATGGGAGCTAGTTTCCGTAATCTCGGTGAAATTACTGAATTAGCAGGTTGTGATTTGCTAACCATTTCTCCGGCGCTACTAGGTGAGTTGCAAGCCACTATTGGAGAATTACCCCGTAAACTTGATGCTAGCAAAGCAGCAGGAATGGCAATTGACAAGATTCTCATGGACAAAGCTGCCTTTGATAAAATGCACACAGCTGACCGTATGGCATCAGAAAAATTAGATGAAGGTATCAAAGGTTTCACAAAAGCATTAGAAACCTTAGAAAAACTTCTCGCAGAAAGATTGGCTAAACTGGAAACTGGGACTAAAATTCCTGTATAGAAAGCTCTGCCAAAGCAACTTTACGAAAGGAGTTGACACTCCCACGGCTTAAAGCCGTGGGAGTTTTGGTTAAATATCCTATAGGAATATGATTATAGTTATTATTGAGTTTTATTAAGAAAAATTAGAAAAAATTCTTGCTCTTGCTAGAGTTATGGAATAAGCTTGTAGATACGATTTAAAAAAATCACTTAGCTGAAGTCAATAAAAATAACACACGATTCTATTCTGTACTATAGTCAAGAATTTATCATAAATGTTACAATGCTTCATAATATAACAGTAGTAAAATGTTTTATAGAATACTATTTTTATGACTGTAGATACTTGTGCAGATAAAAAAGTGATTGTAGTCTTTAAAAATTGAGAACAAATCAGAACTACTTGTCGTCTTGATCTTACCGGACGTGTAAATCGCAGCGTAAATCCAAGATCGATTGACTGGGTAGATACCCAGCCACAGACATCCATCAAATACCCCACCTCCAAACCCAGAGTTACTAAAGAGTAGTGCCATGAAGACCGCTCAGACAGCTACAGACCTAGTGCGGACTTACCTACGTGAAATTGGTCGCGTACCATTGTTAACACACGAGGAAGAGATTTTTTATGGCAAACAGGTGCAGCGAGCAGCAGCCCTGCGCGAGGCTAGAGAGTTACTTGAGCAGCAGTTAGGTCGTGAACCAACACTAGAAGAATGGGCGACAGCGACGCATTTAGAACTTACAGAATTAGATAAAGCGATCGCTGCTGCTGAAATTGCTAAACGCAGGATGGTTGAAGCTAATCTGCGACTGGTGGTTTCTGTGGCGAAAAAGTATATTAAGCGCAACGTCGATTTGCTGGACTTAATCCAAGAAGGTAGCATTGGGATGCAGCGCGGTGTAGAGAAATTTGACCCTACCAAAGGCTACAGATTTTCTACCTATGCTTATTGGTGGATACGTCAAGCCATTACTCGTGCGATCGCCGAAAAAGGCCGGACTATTCGCCTGCCGATTCACATTACCGAAAAACTAAATAAAATCAAAAAAGCACAACGCCAATTATCCCAAAATTTAGGACGCGCTCCTTCGGTTTCAGAATTAGCACAAGAACTAGAATTAACCCCCAAACAAGTACGAGATTATCTAGAAAAAGCACGTGTGCCTCTATCTCTAGATATACGATTGGGAGATAATTATGATACCGAACTAGGGGAAATGCTAGAAGATCCAGGAGCATCTCCAGAAGATTTTGTCACCCAATCTTCCTTATCTGGTGACTTAGAAGTTCTGATGGCAGATCTCACACCACAACAACGGGAAGTAATATCCTTACGTTTTGGTTTAAATGACGGACACGCCCTGACTCTAGCTAAGATCGGCGAAATGCTTAACATCAGCCGCGAACGAGTGCGACAAATAGAACGAGAAGCCCTAAGTAAACTCCGCAAATCTAAACTCGGTATCAATGAATATTTAGCAAGTTAGTTAGTAATTAGTGGTTAGTGGTTAGTGGTTATCCGCTTTCTATTGGTACGGTTACACCCACTGTCAACACAAATTCAGCCTGTTACATTAGTTTGCATAAGCACACAACAGCAATAGTAAAGTTAAACAGATGATTCAGAATCTGTAATTAAAGTTTATCAAAATTCAGTTTGCCTGCTGCTGTGGTACTACAGGAGGAAAAACGTGAACAACCCATCTAATAAAGTTTCAGAATTTTTTAATGGTGAGTCAGAAACCGAGAACTTTCTGTGGCAGTATGTTAAATCATTAACTCCAGATACCGTTAGCCAGTTATCTCAACCTACTTCTCCTGAAGTATTTCAGGTAATGGAACAGAATATCATCGGACTTTTGGGTAATTTACCGCCTGAACACTTTGGTGTTACTATCACCACTAGCCGTGAAAGTCTCGGCCGTCTGCTAGCATCTGCGATGATGAGCGGTTACTTCTTGCGTAATGCTGAACAGAGAATGAACTTTGAGTTGGTGCTGCAAAGTACAGAAGTCAACAACCATGAAGTTGAATAGCAATTCAAAATTAGCTAGTATTCCACCTCATAAAATTATAGGTGTTGCCGTAATTTGGAATGACCAGGGACAAATTCTTATTGATCGCCGGCGTCAAGAAGGCGCGATGGGTGGATTGTGGGAATTTCCGGGAGGTAAGATCGAGCTTGATGAGACTATCGAAGAGTGTATTCAACGGGAAATAAAAGAAGAATTAGGAATAGTGATTGAAGTTGGTGAACACCTAATCACCATTGATCATACCTATACCCAAATCCGCGTTACTCTCACAGTACATCATTGCCGCTTCATACAAGGAGTTCCCCAGCTTATAGAATGCGATGAAGTACGTTGGGTGAGTGTCGATGAATTAGAATCTTTTGCTTTTCCAGAAGCGAATATCCAAATTATTGCTGCATTGCGGGATTGTGGGGAGTATGAGGAGAAAAAACAACCACCAACCACTAACCACTAACCACTAACTACTTTATATACACTGGTAAGGTAAAGTGGAACCATGCGCCATTACTGGGTGAAGAATCTACCCATATTTGACCATAGTGGGCGCGGATAATGCGTTGGCATAAACACAGACCAATGCCGTAGCCTTCTTTACTTTCATCTCGTTCGAGACGGAAATGGTTTTCAAAAATGCGATCGCGGTTTTCTTCGGGTATACCAGGCCCTGTATCACCAATACTAAATTGAACTTTCTGGGTAGTACGGTGCAGTCCGGCAACAGTGATTGCACCACCTTCCGGCGTATATTTAATAGCATTATCTAGGAGATTGATCAATACCTGACGGATACGTTCTGGATCGGCGTAAACTAGGGGTAAATCTTTGGGAATATCCTTTTCAATTTTCAGATATTTCCCTCTATAGCGATCGCTCAATTCTTCCAATGCATCCAAGCACAGTTGTCCCAAATTCGTTTTTTGTGGCTTAACCGGAAATTCTCTCTCGTTGTTGTTACGACCTACCTGCAAAAGGTCAGTAATCATACGATCTATAATGCGAGCTTGGTTACGAGCTTGTTTGAATAAGTTATTTGTCATTGTCGGCGTTAGCCGATCAAAACTTGCTTTCTCTGGATTATAGTTGGATTGGAGAGTCTCTATAGCTATAGCAGTGGCTGTTAGAGGATTACGGAGGTCATGGGCTAGCATAGCAATTACCCTGTCTTTAAATTGCAATTGCTCTTCGAGTTGCTCCTTCTCTTGTTTTAAACGAAAAACTTCATCTGACAGGTGCAGAAGTTCCGTAGATAGAGCAATTGAATGAATAGAGGATTTAGAAACTGAGGGGGTGCGACCATTATCCTCTGTGTTTTCTTGCAGATCACTCTGTAATTTTATATGGGCATCTGCTGCAACTTGCCAGCGAGGCCACCAACTTTTGAGCTGCGTAATTATATTACTACCAGCCAGAACATGTCGAGGTTCTGGGTGAATTTTGATTAAAGCTGGTGTCGCGACCAGTTTAAAGTGTTCAGCTAAATAGGGTTGTTGTCCGACATCAACAATTTGTAGTTCAAACTTGTAGTCAGCCTGTAATTCTTTCAGATACGTACGAATTCGCTGGACTTGTTGTCGAGACTTTGGTCGTCCATCGACAAAAAGTAACAACTGTAGTGGAGCTTCAGAATAAATAGACTGATCCTGGGAAGCTTGCATGTAATCGTATTTTAGCACTGGTAACAGACCGACGACGCTGATAAAGAAAGTAAAATCGATTGGCGTGTGTCGATGATAATAATCTTGTTTGTTTTCAATTTAATATCTATTTTAGATTTTTCATACTCCAATTCTCTATAGGGTTTTGAGATGAAATATGTCTTTTTCAACCATTTTCTTCGCCTTAGCCTAGTTTTTTTCTTAACAAGACTTGTGCAATCAGTCTAAGTCGCGATCTTCGCTGAATCAAATATATTTCGTCAAGAGTACATGACTTTTTTTATACAACAGCTTTTTGACTGCGATCAGAACAGACAACTTCAGGAATATAAACTAAGCCCAAGAAAACGGCGATCGCACCACTACAAACAAGCATTTAGCTGTTAATTAGGCAGCTAAATTCAGCACAGAGCAAAACCGCATTTTCCCAATACATAATTTCAAGATTCTTGGGAAACAACTACCAAGCTTGACTGCTTTATCGGCAAAATACCAAAACAGTTACTGATGGGTTTTTAGTTGCGCTAAAGCGCCGACGACAAAATCGACAAACTACTACTAGCTATACAATACTATCAACTTTTTTGGAATGGCTAGCACTGGTAGTTTCTTGGTTTTAGTCTATCTAGCTTACCACCTTCAGCCTCATAGTTTTAGCGATCGCTAGTCTCGAACTACAAGGGATCGCCTTCCTTTTCTATAATTGGGCAAACGCAGCTTTAATTCCAGCTTAACACTTTTGAGTAGGGGATCGGGGAAAGGGGATCAAGAATCGGATATTGGGAAGAAACTTGTTCAAGAATTCTTCCTTGTCCCCGTGTCCCCAATCTCTGATCCTTGATCTCTTTCCCCGATCCTCCCTCAAATACGCTACGGTAGAAATTGACACTCAATTTTTAATTTCCTGTGCTGTACTTTCAACGTTCAGCTGTCCTTCTGGGTTTGGCAGTTTTACTCACTTCCCTCACGGCCTGTGCCAATAGTAATATTGGTAAAAATCTTGAGCAATCTTTGGGAGCAGATTCTCGGCTGAAAGATAACCCACTAATTTTTGGTGCTAACCAAACGCCTAATGGCGATCGCCAAAATCCAAACCCAACCACCCAGTCAACAGTCCAGTTACCAGCTGATTTCCCCAAAGATATCCCCATTTATCCCAACGCTCAAATACAGGAAATATCTGCTGCAAGTGACTCAGAGAAAAAAGTGTCAACTCGCTGGCTAAGTTCTGATCCTAGCAATTTCATCGCTAGCTTTTATCGTAGTCAGTTGCAAAATAATAATTGGCAGATTTCTCAACAGCCAACTGATGATCAAAGCGGTACTTTTACCGCAACACACGATGATTTACAACTGACGATTTCTATAAAACCTCAATCAGTCACTAATGCTTCACCCAATCAACCACAGACAGCCACCGAATTACTAATCGAGTACCAGCCAAATTCACCAACTACAGCTCAAGCTAGCCCAACTCCTAGCAGTCAAATTACTAGTAATGATACTGCTCCTCAACCAGGTGATCCACAGTTCATCGGCCCTGTACAATCAGAAGGCTCAGTCAGCCAACCAACTGATACATCTAATACTAGCAACTCTACATCAACAGTAATATCTAGTACTCAAGAATTTAATGACTTAAACAAAGCACCTCAAGAATTGCAAAAATACATTCAAGATGTCGCTCGTTTGGGTATTTTGTCTGTAGAGTCGCAAGGTACGAAAAATAATTCTACTAGTACAACCAATCTGTTTGAACCTAACAAAAATATCACCCGTCGAGAATATGCTCGTTGGCTAGTAGCTGCTAATAATGCTATGTATGCCAATATACCATCTAAACAGATTCGCTTGGCATCACAAAACGCCCAACCAGCTTTTACTGATGTACCAAAAACAGATCCAGATTTTCCAACCATTCAAGGATTAGCTGAAAGTGGTTTATTTCCTAGTCTTTTGTCTGGTGATTCTACACAAGTTTTGTTTCGTCCGGATGCGCCTTTGACACGCGAACAATTATTGTTCTCAAAAGTTCCTTTAGATACGCGCCAAGCTTTACCTACTGCTAGTGTAAGTGCAGTTAGCCAAACTTGGGGCTTTCAGGATGCAGCAAAAATTGACCCCAAAGCATTACGGGCGATATTGGCTGATTTCCAAAATGGAGAACAATCAAACATCCGTCGAGTGTATGGCTACACAACACTTTTCCAACCGAAAAAACCAGTGAGTCGTGCTGAAGCGGCAGCAGCATTGTGGTACTTTGGTAATCAAGGTGAAGGTATATCAGCAACTGATGCTCTGAAATTAACGCGATCGCCTTAGTACAGCTTTGCGTAAAATCCCCGCGACCTCAAACGCAGAGGGACGCAAAGTTGTCGTGGAGTGACGCAGAGTATTTCTGCTAACCACTAAGCACTAACTAAATTTAATAATGATTCCCTGACTTGCGATAATGCACAGCAGTTGCACCATCGTCTAGAACCTGACCATTGTCTACAGTTGCATACACTAGCCAGTGGTCGCCTGCTTCCATCCGGGTTTCTACGGTACATTCTAGGTAAGCTAACGCATCTGTAAGGATAGGATTACCATTCTCGGATTCTGTAGTAGCAACACCTCCAAAACGATCTTGCGCTGGTTCAAAGGGTTTGAGGAAGTGCTTCATTAACCCTATGTGCTTCCCTTCTTTAAGGATATTAAGGACAAATTTGTTACCAGAGTGTGTCAATGGTTCAACTGCGCGGTCTTTAGCGACAGCAACCGTGAAACCAGGAGGATTAAAGCTAGCTTGAGATACCCAAGAGGCTAACATCGCGCTAGATACATCCTCCCGTTTAGCTGTAATTACGCACAAAGAACCAATGACTCGCCCAACAGCTTGTTCTACATTGGTAGCAGGTTGGCTGGGAGTACGTACTTTTTTAACTTTTTTCAGTGCTTGAGCAAAGTCTGTTCCGGCTTCTTCACAAGTTTGCAAAGTTACATCGTTGGGTTTGAATTTAACTCGGATAGGTTCAAAGCCAAACTGATAACCAGCGTCTTTGAGTTTACCTTCAATCAGATCAATAGCTTCACCACTCCAACCGTAGGAACCAAATACACCAGCGAGTTTGCTTTTAGCGGCCGTGGAAAGCACAATACCTAAAGCAGTCTGCACTGGTGTGGGTGCATGTCCGCCAAGAGTAGGAGAACCGATGATAAAGCCTGCTGCTTTCTCAACAGCAGCTTGAATTTCGCTAGGTTCGGCGACTTCGCAATTGATGGATTCGACGCTGACACCTGCTTTCGTGATTCCGTGAGCGATCGCTTGTGCTAATGTTGCGGTATTTCCGTAAGCTGAGGCATAAATTAATGCCACTCTAGTATCTAAAGATGTCTGCTGCTGACTCCATTCCCGATAGGCTTTAGTTAGATCAATTAAGCCATAACGCACCAAAGGCCCGTGATTAGGCGCATACATTCTCACCTGCAAATCGGCAAGTTTGTCCAATGTAGTTTCGATTTGACGGGCATGGGGAGCCATGAGACATTCAAAATAGTAGCGTCTGTCTTCTAGAAAAACTTGCCAACCTTCATCAAATACCTGATCGCCGCAGATATGCGCCCCAAATAACTTATCTGTGTATAAAATTTCTGTTTGTGGGTCATAAGTGCAAAGTTGATCTGGGTAGCGAGGGTTAGGCGTAGGAATAAATTGCAAATGATGACCTTTGCCTAAATCCAGAGTTTCTTCCCCACGTTTAACTAGAATCTGCAAATCAGGATTTTCCAATGCGCCCCGTAAATTAATCGCTCCTGGATTAGAACAAACGAAAGTTATCTGCGGCGCACGTTCCAGTAAAACTTTGAGAGTAGCAGCGCGATTCGGGTTGACATGACCGAGAATCACATATTCAATTTGTTTTAAATCAAGCCGTTTTTGGAGTGCGTCTAAGTAAATTTCCGTAAAAGTTTCCCCAGGTGGATCAATCAGGGCAATTTTATCCCCTTGAATTAAATAAGAATTCGCAGTTGTACCTTTAGCAAGGGCGTATTCAATTTCAAATCTCAGACGAGTCCAACTGCGCGATCGCAATATGGTTGTATCTGTTGCGATGGGGAGAATTTGAACGTCACGAGGTTTTGTGGATGTCATAGTTTTTTAGAGGTAAGGGATTGGGGTTCGTAGTCAGCGCTTAAGCGCTCATAGAAGACTAAAGTCCACCTACCCTGCGGGAACAACGGCTAGACACATAGACGCTCGTAAGAGCGTCTACACTACAAACCCTTCAAAGTTGGTGTGGTGGACTATTCTAATAGTGGTTTCCAACTTTGCGATGGTGTACAGCCGTTAAAGCTTCTGGCTTACCCACCCGTCCCGCATTAACTGTACTGTAGACAATCCAATGATCGCCGCAGTCCATCCGACTAGTAACTTCACACTCCATATATGCCAAAGCATCGGTGAGGATAGGTGTACCGTTTTGGGCTGGCTGAGTTCTAACTCCTTCAAAACGATCTGCACCGGGGGCGAAGCGTTTGAGAAAGTGTTTCATTAAATTTTGGTAATTCCCTTCTTCCAGCACGTTCAACACAAATTTATCACCCACCTGCATCAGTGATTCTATCGCTCGGTCTTTTGCCACTGCTATCGATATTCCCAAGGGTTTGAAGCTAGCTTGACTAACCCAAGATGCTAGCATGGCACTTTTAACATCGCTTTTTTGGGCAGTAATAATATATAATCCACCGCTAATTCTACCCAAGGCTTTATCTAAGTCTGCGCCAAGAGATTTCATGGCTTTAATGCTTTTATCGCGTGTTACCCATTGGCCTAAATCTGTCCCTGATTCTTCTAACAGCTTGTAGGTATTTTCTGTGGGTGTTTCTTTCATGCGAATCGCTGGGAAAGCAAATTTTAAACCCAAATCCCGGAATTTACTCGTCAGTGGATCTATTGGTTCGTCATCACCACCACCTGTTTCAAAAATCCCCACAGTTTGTTTTTCTTTTGCAGCACCTAAAACAGCACTAAGGGCAGTTTGTGCCGCAGCGTCAGACACTGGTGGTGTCCCTACCACTATTCCTGCACATCGGCCGACGACTTCTTGGAGTTCTTGCAAATCTGCGGTTTTGAGATCTACCAATTCCACTGCTACACCTGTTTTAGTGATACCGTTAGCAACAGCTTGCGCTAGGCGATCGCCCCAACCATAACTAGAAACGTAAAATACACCAACTGTACTTTCTGCTTTGGTTTGAGATTGACTCCAGGTGCGGTAGCGTCCGGTGAGTTCTTCAACGTTGTGGGAAAGTAGCGGGCCGTGACCTGTGGCAATCATACCAATTTTTTCCAGTTCACTCATGCGCTTGAGGGCAGACAGCACTGACCGGGCATTAGGAGCCATTAAGCATTCGTAGTAAAATTCAAAATCTGGGGATATGGCTGCTAAATCTTCGTCAAATGTCGCATCTGAACAATAATGCAACCCAAAAGCATCGCATGTGAAGAGAATTTCGGTTTTGTGGTCGTAGGTAAAGATAGTGTCAGGCCAGTGTAAGTTGGGTGCAATCACAAATTCTAATTCGTGAGCGTTACCTAAATCTAAGCGATCGCCATTTTTCACAATCCGCCGTTTGAAGGGTTGATGTACCAAGTCTTCCAAAAACTGAATCGCTACCTTGGAACCAACAACGGTGATATCTGGGGCTAATTGCAGGACATCTTTAACTAAACCACTGTGATCTGGCTCAGTATGACTAATAATTAAATAGTTAATGTCTGCTGGGTTTATTTGATTTTTGAGGGTATCTAAATATAGCTGGCGAAACTTTTCGTGAGAGGTATCGACTAAAGCTATCTGCTCACCGCGTATGATAAACGAATTATAGGTAGTACCGTTTTGCAGACCGAATTCAATATCGAAGCGATCGCGATCCCAGTCTAGAGAACGAATAGCCGTTGTGTCCAACGCAATATCTGTTACCTGGATGGTAAGTCTTTTTTTCGGATTTTCGGCGAGTGCTACCATAACTGCCCTCCATAGCGAATGAGTATTTTTCCTCTATTTATATTCTGACACGTGGCTATTGTAAATATTTATGAAATTATTTATAGATTAGTTAAAAAAAGCTGAAAGTATAAATTGCAACAGTCGTAGGAGTGTCCAGTAGATGTACTCAGAAATTTGGTTAGCTTTAATAATTGGCAATTCGTGCTTGCACTGGGGTTGGTTTGAAGGTAAAACGCTCTATCATACCTGGAATACAGAACGTCTTCCTAAGTCGTTAGTGTATCAATTATCTCAATGCCGAACCCTAAACGAAATACTCAACAGCCTTTCTCTGAGTCCTCACAATCCTCACACCTTCCACACCCCCGAAGTCCCCATTCCCCTCCTCCTTGCTTCAGTAGTTCCTAGTCAAACAGCATTATGGTTAACTTACCCAAATGTACGTGTTGTTACCTTAGATGAAATAGCCCTCCAAGGTATTTATCCTACTTTAGGGATAGATCGGGCTTTAGCCTTATGGGGTGCGGGGATAACTTGGGGTTTTCCCATGTTAGTAATAGATGCGGGTACAGCACTGACTTTCACTGGTGCTGATGCAAACCAAAATCTTGTTGGGGGTGCAATTTTGCCAGGATTGGGTTTGCAAATAGCGACTCTGACCGAAAAAACCGGACAATTACCAAATGTGAAATTACCCCAAGATTTACCGCAACGGTTTGCTGTGAATACTCCAGAGGCGATCCAAAGTGGGGTGATTTATAGCTTGTTAGCTGGAATTAAAGATTTTGTTGAGGCATGGTGGCAGTCATTTCCTCAAAGTAAGATTACCATTACTGGGGGCGATCGCACTTTTTTAATGAACTATCTACAATCCCATTTACCACAGATAGCAGCACACGTAATTGTAGAAGCAAATTTAGCATTCTGGGGAATGCGAGAAATTGTGATTGATTGCTGAAGAGGCGACGAAATAGGCTAAAAAGCTTTGTATGTAAAGCTTGTAACGTTTTGTGGTAGAAAAAGATAGGTATCTGATTTGCAACAAAGCGATTTTTATCCTCACCAAATTTCACAATTGAAAAAGTTTGGTTTCCGACTAACCATTATCCTTTAATAAAATCCCGAATCTCTCCAGCGACAATCGCAGCACACTTTCTCGGCAAATTATGTCCTACATGATCGATGATTTTCTGATTGGCTTGTGGAATGATTTTTGCGTAATTATTACTCTTAGCCAAGGCATCTGGAGAATCTTTGCCACCCTGTAAAATTAAAACAGGAACTGTTAAAAAATCTAATTTATCTTGCACTAATTCAGCACGAATTTCTGGTAATTGACGCAGGAATAATAACTCACTACCTGTGGGATTTTGCAGCATTAATTGTTGTTGTTGCCAATCCTGTTCTATTTGCGTATCTAAACCCAGAATTTTAGTCAAAGGACGAAGTATTCTTAATATTTTAAATATCCACAGAGGACGTTTCATCAAACTCTGTAATCTTTTGCAATTTTTGTCTAATACTTCAGTTTCTATACCTTCTGGTGCTAATAGTACTAAACCATATACTTGTTCTGGATACTTTAAAGCATAACTTGCAGCAATCCAACCACCAAGGGAATGTCCTACTAAATATACTCTTTCTAATTTCAAAGCTTGTAACAACTCAGCCAGACATTCTACTTGCAAATCAATTGAGTAATGAACATTAGGATAATCCGATTCACCGAAGCCGAATAAATCTGGTGCAACACAATGGAAATCTAATGAAAGTGATTCTATCACTGCTACCCATTCACTACTATCATTCCAAGCACCATGCAAGAAAATAACAGGTATTATATCCCCAACTTCACGCCAGAATAATAACCCTTGAGAAAGCTTTATCCGAGAGTTACGAAATAAGTGATTCATTTTTAATTTAGTAATTAAGTTATTTGATGGATGTTGTTTGTTGTTTGTTGTTTGTTGTTTGGATAATTAACCACCAACTAACAACCAACAACTACCAACAACAAACTACTAAAAATTATGCTAGTGTTGTCAGACCTTTTAAGTAGTCTTCTAATTGGCGATTATGATCATGAGACATATACTCTGGAGGTAAAGAGTCGAGAGGAAAAGCCTGGATTTCCATTACTTCTAATGTGTCTTTAACCTCCATTTTTCCTTTTACGTCTGCTTCCACTACAATACAAATTGAATGGATTCTTGGATCACGGTCTGGAGCAGAGTAAACTCCTACTAAACGCCTAATCCTAACTAATTCTAATCCCGTTTCTTCCATCAGTTCTCGACGGACTGAATTAGGTATATCTTCTCCCCAGTCCACCATCCCTCCAGGTAAAGACCAACGACCATTATCTCGCCTTCGGATTAGCACTATTTGACCATCGGGTAAAATTGGAATAATACTTGTACCAGGGATCGGATGACGGAAAATAATCCCCAGTACAGTTTGTCCAAATCGCCATAAACCACGTGTGGATTCGATTGCTACAGTAAAGAAAGCCAGAACGTTCAATCTTCAAATCTTGGTAAATTATGTGTGTTGTATTTTGAAGTTACCCACTAATCACATTTGCTCAACTAAATCGTTGAGTATGTTCTTATACAATAAGACTTGTGATTTTGGTGTTGATTCTAATGGTTAGATTAGAACATATAAATTTTAACATCTACTTGCAGTAATTATAGTGAATGTGAGTATACATAATATTAGATTCGCTAAACAAGCTATAAGCTGGATACAAACAAAGAGATATAGTTATTTTTTCCTATTAAGTCAGATTGATTTTATAGAAAAAAATCTAATTTGACAATAATTTAAATCTTTCTCAAAAAAAATATAATTTTTACTTTATAATAAGCCACATCTAGGTTGATAACAGTAGTTTATTATAATTATAATAAATTCTATGACTCAAGCTAAGAGCAAATTATAAGACCTTATATAAAACTCCATCTTTCAAAATGGACGAGGCTTTTTTTAGTGACTAAACACATCGCTTTGAGAGTGACGCAGCTATGACATCTTTATTTGTTTGCGATCGCCTTGGGTATCACTGATGGTTTTTTTATTCCCACACTTTATCTATATCTATCTAGAGATGTAGAATTTTTTATATCTCTACATTTTTTATTTTATAGTGAGCGAAAGCTTTAATAAACTTATGTCATCCACATCCCAGGTTGCACCTTTTAATAACAGTTCAGCTAAAGCGCAATCCATCGGCGTTGCAGTTGTCGGTACAGGGTTCGGTCAAAAAGTCCACATACCTGCATTTAAGGCTCATCCTCGTACCCAAGTGGTTGCTGTTTATCATCGAGATTTAGCAAAAGCTCAAGCTATAACCCAATCACAAAATATTCCTTACGCCTGCAATACTATTACAGATATTGTTTCTCTAAGCGAAGTCCAAGCAATCAGCATTGCGACACCGCCGTTTCTCCACTACGAAATGGCTAAGGAAGTTTTGCAAGCTGGAAAACATGTATTACTAGAAAAACCTGTAACTTTAAATGTAGAAGAAGCTAAAGAACTTTATTTTTTGGCAAAATCAAAAGGTGTGATTGCTGCTGTAGATTTTGAATTCCGGTTTGTACCTGGATGGCAATTATTTGCTGAACTTTTATCAGAAGACTATGTTGGTAATAAACGCTTAATTAGAATTGATTGGTTGGGTTCTTCTCGCGCTGATGCTGGACGTCCTTGGAACTGGTATTCGCAAAAACACAAAGGTGGTGGTGCGTTAGGTTCTTTAGGTTCCCACACTTTTGATTATATTAACTGGCTGTTTGGGCCTGTACGCAGATTAAGCGCTAATTTCAGTACTGCTATACCCCAACGACAAGACACAAACACGGGTGAATTAAAACCAGTAAATACCGATGACACCTGCATGTTGATGGTGGAATTAGCAGATGGGACACCTTGTCAAGTTTCCATCAGTGCGGTGGTACATGCATGTCGTACGCATTGGTTGGAAGTGTATGGCGATCGCGGTACTTTAGTTTTAGGTAGCGAGAATCAAAAAGATTATATCCACGGTTTTCGTGTTTGGGCATCTCAACCTGGTAAACAGTTAACGGAGATAGAAGTTCCTAATCGTTTAGTTTTTCCTAAAAATCATGCTGATGGTCGTATTTCTGCATTTCTCAGGGTTGTAGATCAATGGGTACAGGGAATTGATCAAGGAGAAGAAATTGTTCCTTCTTTACGAGAAGGGGTTTATTCTCAGTTATTGATGGATTTATCACATGAATCAAATATGAAATCAAATTGGGTTGATGTGCCTATTCTGGAAGAATTTTTGGGGATATAATATTAATTAAGTAATCAAGTAGAAATATTTACACATTAATTTTTAGGCTGGATAAAGGTTTCAGGTTTAATATTTGAAGACTCAGCGCCCGTCTGCGTTTAGCTTTGCATTTCAAATCGCCACGAATTAACGCAAAGCTAAACTTAGGCGATGTGGGCTTAGAGATCACTCTCAAAATATTGTTACAAATTAGCCTTAAGTTGACGCAATTGCTTCTTCAAATTATGCAATTTACTTTCCCATTGATTTTTCTTCACAGGTGCGGGAATATCTGCTGGTGGTAAAGCTGAATTAAGATTGCGGTAATATTCCCAAATTTCCCAGTAGGGACAACCTGGTTGAATGCGAATACCTGCCCAATGTAAATATTGTAGGGGTTGATTTACTGTTGGATCAAATAGTACATGCTCCTGAGTTTTAAAATTCGGAGTTCCCGCCCAATTTCCTGGTGCTTTACCTTCACACCGGACTATATTCAAACGACGAGGAATGCGCTTGAGAAGCATATAGTTGATAATTGGTTGATCAGATGTTTTTTGAGAAAAATCGAAGTATTCTAGATGATCAGCACATTCAGCAAAGGTTTCATACAAATCTTGTTCAGAAATCAGATTTTTCCTTGCACCCCAAAAACCACCATTAAAAATATCTTTAAGTTGATTTTCGGTAAAGATTTTTTCTTCTAAAACTTTGGGCGTAAAGACATTCTGAATACCGCCCAAATGTTGATAATCACAACAGATAAAATCTACTTGCTTTAGGTAATTTATATTATCGATAATTTTTTCAAAAACAACAATATCTGTGTCAACATACAAAAATTCATCAAAAGGGCCAAACCAACAAGCTTGTTTGCGAAATTGATTCGGTCGTGCGAAGAATTTACCGCCGAAACTTTCATGCAATTTATGAGAAAGTCGGTCAATAAACTCTAAATCTTCATAGATTCCGACTTGGTAATGCTTGCTGAGGATATTGGCAATTTTGTGATAATTGTCATCATAAGGAATCATGACAATTGGGGTTTCTTGGTCATACAATCTGATGCTATTCAGGAGTGCGATCGCATGATCAGTTACTTGATCATTGGCAATAATATAAATTCCCCGATTCATGATAACTATACCTCAACTTTTATGCCTAATTTTCTAAAAATTCGTGTCTTTAAACTTAGTGGTGCGTTGTAAGCTCTGGCTTTAGTGGTAAACTTGGGTCGTTGTTCTGGCTCCTTCAAATAGCGATAGTGTAAGAAAAGATCGCGATAGGGAAAATCAATGTTTTCACCACTACAAACTCGATTAAAAAGTTTGGAAGATAAACCAATATAATGTAAATAAGTTAATCTATTTTCATGATCATAGAGAATATTATTTTGATTTTCAAAATGCGGAGAAGTCACAGAACAACCAGTAGCTTTGTTTCCAGGTAAGTTCAGGGCAAAATTATAAAATGAGACGTTTGCTCTCATTCTCATATAATTGAGAACAGATTGATTTGGAGCAGACATATATAAAACATCTGATTCCCCTTCATTTAATTTAGACAGTAACCAATCTCTTTGTTCTGGAGGAAATATCCCTCGCTTAGAAGCGTAAAAACCAGAACAGAAAATTTCTGATTCAATTTGTTGTTGATTAAATATTTCTAAAAGCTCAGGAGATTTTAAGTTATAGATATGAGCAGGATCTTTATACTGAAAGTCATAAACAACAAAATCATGATGATCTAACTGCTCAAAAATAAAATCTAAAGGCTGCATTACTAAAGTATCAGCATCTAGATAAATAAATTTTTCAAAGAGGCTATCGAAGTCAAACGCACAGTAACGGCGATTTTCACCTACTCTGTAAAAATTTTTGATTCCTCTTTCTTCCCAAGTTTTAATAGCAGTTGGATGAGATTGCCATACTTTCAAAGAAAACTCTTCCCAACGAGCAAAAATATTAGGATTTTCTAGTAAACTGACATTATTTCGAGATGCGACTTCGGTACGAATCTTGTCTATTTGATCATTATAGGCAATCACACATACAGGCAAATCCTTGCCAGCATTAACTTCTATACTATTAAGTAACGCTACTAATTGGTTATAAACTAAATCATTCGCTAAAGTATAGATGCCATTTGTCATATATTTATCCTTACTTGTTCACAAAGTTTGATAACCAGTTGAGCAAATTTAATTCATGTAAAATAATTTGACGAGCTTCAGCGATCGCATCTTTAGCCTCATACCAAGCATCAGGAGTTTTAGTCATTTCTCGAATGTAACTAATACCTTTTTCATCCAAGCTAGGTAAGCGTAAAAAACTACCGGATGGTAATAAATTATCAGCTGCTGAACCTCCATAATAAATTGGTAAACACCATGCTAAAAGTGCATCCCATAATTTTTCACTAACATACCAATTATTGCCGCTATAATTTTCAATTGCCAGGTTGTAATAATACGGAGCCATACCATACCATTTATTACTTAGTTCACCTGAACATTTTACCCAATTCGGTAAATCTCGTCCGTATAAATCAACTAGAATTCCACTAGTTTGTAAAGACTTCAAAAAATCTAAACGCTGGCGATGATTAGCAGTACGGCTAATTCCAGAAGTAATCCAACTACAATTGGAAACCTTTGCTGGCGATGGCATTTCATTCAAATCTCGAAAAGAATTAGCATGATACCAAATTGCAGGCATATAGTCAGGAGTCGGAGCAAAATTATCAGGACCCGACACATAACCACAATATTTTTGAGCTTCTTGATAAGCAAATTTATGTTTTCCGACAACTTCATCTAGAGGCGGTTCACGTAGTAAATAAATAATTCGATCTTTGGAAACACCACGTAGTAAATTTTCAATCTTTATTTCAGAATTTTGTGGTTTGCCAAAGTTATCTAACCAAGATTTTTTGGGAGTAGGTTTAGGGAAATTAAACTGATACATTAGTAAAAAATCTGGCTTGGATGCTAGCGATCGCATTTGTATATTTCCCCAAACACCAAATTGTTGGGGTGTTTGTTGCCATAGCCAATCGGCTTGTTTTTCTAATGCGTGATAACTGCTAATCATGCCAATTATTTTCATAGTTGTTATTGGTTCTTGGTATCTTCGTGGTTAAATTAAGATATTTTTCAAAACATAGACTCGTAACAAATAAAATTCATAAAAACTCCGCGTTCCTCTGCGTTAACTTCGCGTTCCTCTGCGTTTTTACAAAAAAACTATGCCTTGAAGGTTACACCTTTACTTGACTAAATTACTCATCAGTCTTATATAATTAATTCAGGACGCAAAGATTCATCAACATAACTGAGAATTTTGACTGCACGATTTTCCCAAGAAAATTGTTTGACAAACTCCAGAATCTCTGGATATCCTGTGACTTTACGAGGATATTTTTCTAAGACTTGCTTTAATGCTTCGGCAAATTTACTAGGATTATCTGGTTCACACCAAGCAGCGATCGCGTTAGTATTTTTAAACTCCATTAATGAAGGAATTTCTGTTGCTACAATCGGATTACCAGAGGCTAAGTAATCAAATAACTTCATCGGTGATGTAAATGTTGCAGCCGCACCAGAACAGTGAGGATGCACTAAAACATCAGCTGCTTGTAATAAAGATGCTAAATCTTCGTGCAAGATATAACCTAAAAAGCCGATGTTATCCACCTGTTTTTGTTGTGCTAATTCCTGATAATAAGCGACTTCTTTTTTATCGCCACCTGCACAAACAAATTCGATATTTGCTAATTGCTTGGCAACCTCTATTAAAATATCAATTCCTTTAAATTGTCTTAATGCTCCTGAATAAATTACTAATTGCTGGCGTCCATTTCTAAGTAGCTTTTGCCGCCATCGCATAGCTTTTTCTGGTTGCTTTTCTAGAAAAAAGCGATTGTAGCCATTATGCAATTTAATCACTTTTTCAGATGGCATTCCTTTAGCAATCATCCCATCTCGAACGGTATCAGCAACTGTAACAGCTACTTGAAATAATGGATTATTTACAATTTCTGGCTCAAATTTTTTATCTTCATGGTGATGATGTTCGTAAACTACTGGAACGCCATGTTTGATAGCAGCTTTGATAAAATTCCAGTTCCAAGCATGAACAATTTTGGTTTGAGAAAGAATATGAAATGGTAAATAATACTTGGTGGCGATGGTATTAGAATTAGTCAATTTTCCTTTGATATGATCAACAGGCCAAGGCATTGGCAATTGTGCAATTTTTAATTTATCTTGCAGATTGTAGTACTTCACAAGTTCTGCTGATGCTTTTCTTGGTTGAAAAGGACGAACTAAATTTAAAGGATTAAGTGCAGATAATCCTTTAGATGGGTAAGCTAAAACAGTTGAATAACCTAAATTAGCTGCTGCATTAGCTGCGTTGGTAGATTGAACTAAACTCGCTCCTGGTTTTGGTATTTCATCTATTAAAAAAAATACGTAATATTTTTGATCAAAAGAAGTTTTCATATTTAATTCACTTTAATACTATCTTCAAAAATTTCTAAATAATTCAGTAACCTGATGGCAGATTGAAACGCCTGTTGAAGAAATTCATTTTCTTGCTGAGGAGCATCTATTGAGTTATCGACAAGTAAGCACAAATAATTAATTATTTCGTTAATATCTATATGAAAATTTTTTGCCGTACTGATTAGGTTTGAGCGTTGGGGATTTATTTTCTGATTTACTTGGTTAGCAGATAGATTTTGCCATGTCGTTTCCATGTTGACGATATCTTCAACAACATCAACAATGTTGAGAATTTTCAAAGCAGATTTGTAAGCGTCTGCTATTAAATCCTGTCTTTCTTGAGGATTGTCTGCTAAGTTATCAACTAATAACAGTAGCAAGCCAATCATTGAGTTTAAGCGTGTGCGAAATTCATGAGAAATCCGAATTAAACCTTCTCGATGTTTGCTGGTAGATGCTTGCTGTTCGCCAAATTGCATTGAGTACAAGCGGGAATAATGACCATTTTTTTGTAAGAGTTCTTCATGAGTTCCCACCTCTACCACACGACCTTGATCTAAGACAGCGATTTGATCAGCTTTTTGCACAGTAGACAAGCGGTGTGCAATTACCAAGGTGGTGCGATCGCGGCTGAGATCATCTATCGCTTCTTGTACTAAGCGTTCAGAAACTGTATCTAAGGCGCTGGTGGCTTCATCTAATATGAGTATGTCTGGATTTTGTAACAAAGCACGTGCGATCGCGAGACGCTGTTTTTGTCCACCCGATAACATGACGCCGCG
Organism: Nostochopsis sp.; assembly: GCA_051172755.1. Classification (GTDB taxonomy): domain Bacteria; phylum Cyanobacteriota; class Cyanobacteriia; order Cyanobacteriales; family Nostocaceae; genus Pelatocladus. Next base: position 203,573 of record JBMNDX010000007.1, read on the forward strand.
ATCGCCAATCAATGTATCGAATCCCTGGGGTAATTTACTGATAAATTCGTAAGCATTAGCCTGCTGAGTAGCAGTAATAATTTCATCATCAGTAGCATCAGTACGTCCGTAAGCAATGTTATTTCGCACTGAATCATTAAACAAAAATGTGTCTTGACTAACAATTCCCATTCCTCTTCGTAGAGATGTAATTTCAAATTCCCGTATGTCAATCCCATCAATGGTAATAGAACCAGAAATCGGGTCATAAAATCTTGGTAAAAGGTCTGCGATGGTTGATTTACCTGCGCCAGAAGTACCCACCAAAGCTAAAGTTGTACCATGCGGTAGAGATAAATCCACATCTTTGAGTACCATTTTTTCATGACCAGAGTAAGCAAAAGAGATATGGTTAAAACTAATACTTGTATGTAAATTAGTGTAAGTAACACTACCGTTATTCATTAAAGGCTTATCATCCCGGCGCAGAAAGTCAGCAGTTACTTCTACACTAGTGGTTGCATTTGCAAAGCTATTGCGGAGAGTATTTAACTGAGCAATTAACGGTAATAATCTCAGTAAAATTAATAAATATGTGAGTAGGACTGTTGAAAGTGAAGTGATTTCTTGTTTAAAAAATGTGCGGCTTAAGATTACTATTAATAATAAAGAAACAACTCCCATCACCTCACTGATTGGTGCGATCGCTTCCGAATTCATTTGAGATCGAAAATCGGCTTTTTCACGCTCGCGAATAAATTTTTGAATGCGTTGATATTCTCTTTTTTCGTTACCTGTTCCTTTGACTAACCGAATACCACTGAGAATTTCTAGAATTGCAATTGAATATGCTTTTGACATTTCACTCAGCAATTTACCAAAAGTGCGAGAGCGAGCAATTACATACTGATTAAGTAACGTCACGAAAGATAGTAAAATCGTAGCAGCAATTGTTAACTGCCAAGAAATTGATATTAGTAAACCCAAAAAAACTAAGATAGTAATTCCTAAAATTACTAATTTAACTGTATTGCTGATCGTAGTTGCAGTACGACCAATTTCCCCGCCTAATCTATTGATTAAATCGCCAACTTTCATCTTGGCATAATAATCTATATCTATTTCTAATAATAGCTGTACACCAGCTTCTCGCATATCAGAAGTCAAACGACGTGATAAATAGCTAGATGTTAAAGCACTAGCATAACTCGCTATATTTTTTAAGAAAATTATTAAGATAATTGCCCCAGACATTAGCCATAAGCGGTTATTCTCCGACATATTATCAAAGGGAGATGTAATCGCTTTCAGAATGGGAGGAGCGCTGCTCAAGTCTACTTCTTGTCCCACAATTTTTAAAATTACAGGCACAATTAAAGCTGTACCTACTCCGTTAAACAAAGCTCCAGAAAATCCTAATACTATTGTTAAAAAAATCAGACCTGGATAGGGTTTAGCAAATCTGAATAGTAGTTTCCGAGTAGACATTGGAAAGTAGAATCAAAATATACTCATTATTAACATGATTATTGACTAAATGTTTGAAATAGCTCAAAAGTGATGTGTAGAAAAATTAAATGCTTGTAAGGTTGCTGTTCCGTGTTTTTACGGTTGTATATTGATGTAAATTTAGATTTTGAATTTTGGATTTGTAATTCAAAATATGATCAAATTTTAGAATACATATGATCAAGATTTACAACCGAGCAATTACTGATTTTAAACTAGATGCCATTGCCTCTAGACTATATTTTTCTATGCACCTTTCCCTAGCTCTTTTTCCACGTTCATTTGCTACATCTAAATCTTTAAAGATCAGTTGAATTTGCTCGGCAATTTCTTCAGGAGAACCAGGTTCAGTTAAATATCCTGTTCTACCTAAGATATCGGGAATATCTCCTACTTTTGTTGATAATACGGGTTTAGCCATCGCCATTCCATCTGTTAACTTCAGAGGGAATTGAGCGCGAGTTTCTGGGGTGTCTCGTTGGGGAACAACAACAATATGAGCAGCAGCTACTACATCCGGCATTAAATCAGCTGAAAACTTGGGTAATTTAATTATCCAATGTCCCCATTCTTCTTGAAGTTGACGGTCATAATCATCGTAAGGACTACCACCCACAATCACAAGTTTTAAATCTGGTTGATTAATTTTTTCGAGTGCCATGAGAATATCTTCTAGACCTTTATAAGGTCTTGGCGCACCAGGAAACATTAAGATTCTATATCCTGATAAACCATAACGCATTCTACTAGCATTACTATCGTATCGAGAGGGATCAAATAAAGAAGTATCTTTCCCATTAGGAACAAAAATACCTCCAAATCGCTGCTGTAAAAATTGATTATGTACAGTCACAGCATCAGCCTGATTAATCAAACCTTCTATCCATTTCAAATACAAAGGATGATATGGTGATCTTAAAGCGCCATTTGATTTCATTAAATCTCTAGCTAATTGTTTGAATGTGGGACGATAACGCCAATCATCACCACCGTACCAACTCATTTCCCAATCATCAATATCTACAATTACAGGTCGGCGAGTATATAGTTTCTTTAAAAGTGCAACTCCAAAACTCGCTGGTTGAGGCTTAATTGCGTAAATAATATCTCCATCAATACGTTTTAATATTTGACCTATTGATTTAAAAAAATCTGGATAATTTTTACCTTCTATAGTATAGAGTTTGGTGTCAGCAGGAATAGCTGCATATAACTCCTTTCCAAATAAAAAGCCTAGAATTTCTACTTCAAACCCTAATTGTAGTAATGATTTTTGTAGTAATGATGCTCGAATATAACCGTCGTTAGTTGATAAATTCCAAACTACTATTGATATTTTTGATTTTTCTTTCATAAATATTCATTTTCCACGCCAGGGATTAGTAACTTGATTAGGGATAAAAATTTGAGCAAATTTATCAAATACCTTTGTATATATCGAACTAGTAATATTTTTGGCGTATTGAGGTCTATAGGCGTATGTACAGTGAAGTACTTTAATCTCTTCTTCAATTTGATAGCAGTCTTTCCACTTACTTAAATAGTTGTACGTAGGTGGTAATACCTTAATTTTAGGACGTACAGTTTCAATAGCAGCTGCAAAAGCTCCTTGATCTCTTAATAAAAGCTGATCTTGATGATTTTGAATAACTTGAAAATACTTTTGAAACTCCGCAAAAAAGTTTTGGATGATCTCATTTTTACGAAAAGCGATCAAACCACTATTGTACTGAACACTATTTTCTTGGAGTGGTAGACCTACAGATTGTAAGATTTGCAAAACCTTGGGTAAATTTTCTTGCTGATTACCTCTGAGTAAATTTGTGGCTTTGGTAATAGCGGGTTGGACATCTTCCGTTAATAACAAATCAAATTCATCCAAATCCTCGAACACATTATTAAGATTGGTAAGTAAACAAATATCTGAATCTAAAAAAATAGTTTTATCAAATTCAGACAATGAATACAAGGAAGTTTTTGCTAGTCGCGATGCTAAAACAGTATTCTCATTGCTTGGTGCTGGTTTTAAAATTACATTTTTAAAGGCTGTGAGTAAGGGATACAAAATTTGAGGAACGCGATCAACAAGAATAATTATTGGTTCTTGATGAAATTTTCTAATCGCAGCTAAAAAATGAATGCAATCTTGAAATGAGTATAGACCTGTTAAAATCGTGATAAATCCTCTTGTTTTATTTACCATTATTTTAATTAATAGAATATGTTTGTTAAAAACTAATAGGACTGACGTAATAACTCTCCCAAACTCTTATTTCTACCCTTCGGGAACGCTTAATAGCGAACGTGTCTACGTTTTTTCATGATTTTGCATAAGTAAGTCGGCACAAATAAAGCTAACTCGTTGAGGTCGTCATTTGTCATTTGTCACTGGTAAGGATTTTAGGTATGTTTACTTTTCGTAATATAGTTATGTTTATACCAAATCTATGTGAAGCTGCATAGAATAATCTTTTATCTAGCAAAGGTTTCAAGGATTTTATTCTGTGCATCTTCATACAAAATTGGTATTATTCCCGCCGACTTACTTAAGTCCTAACTAATTATGCTCAGATGAGCATCCCAATGTTAAAAAACTACCTGCGATTGAAATTGTAGTAGAGACGTGCCATGGCGCGTCTCTACATCTGTGGCGCGTCTCTATAGACTATGAGAGCTAAGGGTTTAAATCCTTAGCGGTATATTGAAAAAATTGGGATCTTCCTACGAACAGGGTTATTACATTCTTTTCTAGTTCGCAAAAAATGAAATAATCCTGAGTATAATTTACCAATGAACTAATTTCAAACGCCCTGTTTGTATATGATCAAATACACGATTAATTTGGCGGCGTTCTCCTTCATCAATTTTACCGTTTCTCAATGCGCTAGATGTAAGTAATGAATGATCTTGACGACTGATTTTACCTGATTTAATAATCTGATTTACAATTGTTTCCACTGATAATTCTGGTTTGTTATCAAGAGTTGAGTCAATGAAATTGTAGTTCATTCTTTTGGTTTCGTAGATGCAAAATTCCATGAGAATAGTTGCCCTATCTTTAATTAATTAAACAGAGCCACTAATAACATAGAAAGCTATGATTATTAATAGATAAAAGCAAATATTTATTGTGCTTTATCCAAGATATTTTTATGTTTTGACCACGCAAAACAACCAACATAAATTTAACTTTTTCTTTAGTTTTATACCCTGAGAAATTCTACTGATAAATTGATGCAGTGTTTCTAGTAACAAAACTAATTACCGTGAAATTACGGTTGTTGATTTCCGTTTTTTAAAGATTATTCGGGCTATAATGACAGAAATATTAATACTTTATACAGCTTGTGCTGGTTGCCTCAAGCTTTTGTTAGGTATGGATCGAAGCGTGAAGGAACCACAGTTAATGGAAGTAATCCGAGTAGAAGCACTTTCAGACAATTACATCTTTCTGTTATGCGATCGCCAACAAAATATCGCCGCCGTTGTCGATCCCGCCGAAGCAAAACCAGTTTTAACAAAACTTCATGAACTTCAAGTAGAACTCGTAGCAATTTTTAATACACATCATCATCCAGATCACGTCGGTGGTAATAAAGAATTAATACAAAGATTTCCACAAGTGAAAGTATATGGTGGAATTGAGGATCGGGGTAGAATTCCAGGACAACAAATATTTTTGCAACCAGGCGATCGCGTCCAGTTTGCAGACAGGGTCGGGGAAGTTATATTTGTACCCGGACATACCCTAGCTCACATCGCCTATTATTTTCCTCCCCAAAATCCAGACGAAATCGGAGAATTATTCTGTGGTGATACTCTGTTTGCTGGTGGATGCGGTCGGTTATTTGAAGGTACACCCACACAGATGGTAGACTCGCTGAGTCAATTGCGTTCTTTGCCTGATTCTACGCGAGTGTGGTGCGCTCACGAATACACCTTAAAAAATTTGCAATTTGCTCTGACTGTAGACAGTGATAATCCTGATTTACAAACTCGTTATGAGCAAGTGAAAGCTTTTCGCAGCAGAGGAGAAGCAACAGTTCCTTCACTTTTAGGAGTTGAAAAGCTGACAAATCCCTTTTTGCGTTGGGAACAGCCAGCATTACAATCAGCAGTCAACAGCCATGATCTGATACAAACCTTTGCACGTCTGCGAGGAATGAAAGATAGATTTTAGTTATTGTAAATTTATGTAAACACAAGAATAAATTTTTCCTGTCCCAACTGAAGAACTTATAGAACCAAAGTTAACCAATTGGGATAGTTCTGTGAATAGTGAGTGACAGGAAAATGATGAATCTTCAACAAGCAGAATTATACACACGGATTCAAGAGTTTTTTTTAGATGAAAATGATGCTGTTTATCCGTTTAGCAAGAGACTAGCAAAAGAAAATGATTGGAGTGCTGAATATACAAAACGGGCAATTAAAGAGTATAAAAAGTTCGCTTTTTTGTCAGTAGTTGCTGGGCATACAGTAACGCCATCAGAAAAAGTAGATCAAGTTTGGCATCTCCACCTAACTTATACACATTCTTATTGGAACGAATTTTGTTCAAAAGTTTTACAAAGACCACTGCATCACCATCCGACTCGTGGTGGTAGTGTTGAACATCATAAATTCCAAGATTTGTATATTAAAACTTTGGCAAGTTACGAGCATTTTTTTGGGCAAATTCCACCAGCAGATATTTGGTCAGCACCGCATATTCGTTTTGGTTGTGATACTAAGTTTACGCGGGTAAATATTCAAGAAAACTGGGTTTTACCCAAATCATTATTCAAGTTGTCAAAAATAAATATTTCTCGTTTGAGGCTACGCTATTTAGGAAATATATCACCAGTTTTTATCATGCCATTTTCTTGGGGATTAATAGTAGCAAACAATGAGCCTCTATTAGCAGCTTCGATTAATAATCCATTGAATTTAAATGGGTCTGAGTTTCTCTGGTTTTATTTTTTAGTGACAAGTATTACTTTGGTAATTGCTAGAAATTTGCGTTGGTTTTTAAGTACATCTGTTAATAATTCTCTCAATGAATCTTGTTCTCTAAATGGCTATGAATTAGCATATTTGAATGGTGGTGCATATCGAGCCGTAGATGCTGCGATCGCTAAACTTGTTCAAGATAAAGTTATTAAAGTATCAGCGACCAGCCGGACTTTACATCTAGAAAATGCTCCATCTGCCAATAGTCACCCTTTAGAAAAATCAATAGCAGAAGCAATGATTGAGGAAAGCATTAGTGGTACGAATTATGCTGCGATTGAAACTATCCGTACAAGAGTAATATCAGCAACGAATCCAATTAAGCGAAACTTAGAAAACCAAGGTTTATTAGTTAGCGATCGCCAAGCTAAGAAGATTCAAATTGCAACTGCAATACCCGTCTTAGCAGTATTTTTGTTGGGAATCAGCAAAATATTCGTGGGAATTTCACGAGGTAAACCGGTAGGTTTATTAATAGTAATGTGCATTTTGACGGTTATTTTTGCGTTATTACTATTGGCTAAACCACACCGCACTCGATTTGGCGATCGCACCCTCAATTCCTATCGCTTATCTTATTCCAATTCATCTGATATTACATTTGCTTTTGCTTTATTTGGTAGTGCAGTCTTAATAGGTTCTTTAGCAGATTTAAAACAAGCCTTCGCACCGCCAAGTACTAGCAGTGGTGGTGATGGTGGTGTATGCGGTGGTGATGGTGGTGGTGGTGGATGCGGTGGTGGTTGCGGTGGGTGTGGCGGTTAAGTTGGAAAATTAGGTACACAGCGTTTAGCTGAATCTTGGCAAAATCCTGGTGTGGCGGCGCGGGAAATATTCTTGCTCCAGAAATTGGAACTATTGTTGAAAATGATGATTACGGAAATTGCGTAATTTGATGTATGATTTTAAACTGTAAATAATACTGCAAATGGTGGTAGTATCCCAAAAGTTGCTTCTTTATTAGAACAGTTTCGTCAAACTACTGGTATCAACGTTAGTAAGGCGATTAATGAATTTAAGGATGAGGGAAAAATTCTGATCCCGAAAGTGAAATCAAATCTGGATTAACGTCTCTAGAAACTGTAGCAGTAGATTGAGCCAAGACTGTTAAAAGTTAACCAATCCTTTACAGTATGGATGAATTCAAAGCGCAAATCCTCCAGCTTGTTCAAGAAGCTTGTCAGCATCCCAGAGGTAGTTTAGAACGCAAAAGGAAACTGAATCAAATTATTTACTTGATTCAAAAGTCAGGTAATCTTTTGCGGGGTAATGGTCTACCTGATGCTGAAGAAGCTTTGCAGAAAACTTGGATATATTTATGTCAAAATCTCTGTGAAGCTACAACTGCTAAAGAAGCCTACAATCCAAATAAAGGTTGTGTGACATCCTGGTTAAATATTTACTTGAATTATCGTCTGAAAGATATTTACCGCCAAATACAAGAAACTAAACAAAAATTTATTTCTCCTTTCTCAGGAGAAAATGGTGAAGAAATAGATCCAATAAGTTTAATTCCTGCACCACCTGAATCATCTTCCCTAATCAAAGATATTCGGGAATGGCTGACAACAGAAGCCAAGAAATTACAGCGTATTCATATTAGCGATCGCCCTGATATTAATTGTCAAATCTTGATTGAACAACGCTTTATTTTAGAATATGCTTGGAAAGAGATATCCCAATATTCTGGTATATCTATTCCCACCCTTAGCAGTTTCTACCAAAGAAGATGTCTTCCGATTTTGGAAGATTTTTGTAAATCCCAAGGCTATCTTGATTAATTGTATTTGAAGTTTAAATCTACAACCATGAACTACATAACTGAGCGTCAAACTATATCTATTCCTATTCCTGAAGAATTCCGAGAAAATGCCCTCAAATTTGCCAGAGAACAACCAACACAAACAAAAGCCAAACAAGTCTATTTAAATACTTTAGCTGTTCAGGTAGTTAATACTTATTTGCACATGCTAGATATTCCTACAGATTTAGCATCTAGCTATAGTTGGAATCCTTATAGAAGGTTAATTGATGATGTTGCTGATTTAGTGTTGACTGGCGTAGGACACTTGGAATGTCGAGCAATTCGTACAGGCGATCGCATTTGTGAAATTCCGCCAGAGGTTTGGGATGATCGCATTGGTTATGTGGTTGTCGAAATCAATAAAACCTGTAAAGAGGGTAAAATCTGGGGATTTTTACCTCATGTCACAGCAGCAGAAATTGATATTAACCAACTACAGTTATTGGATGAATTAATTGAGCGATCGCATCTAGTTTATTTGCGCTCATGGCTGGAAAATATTTACACAACCGAGTGGCAAACTGTTGAAGATTTCACCAGTAAAATCAAAACTCAATTTGCTTTTCGTTCTATTAAACGTGTCAGAGGATTGAAATTAGAATCACCAGATATTGTTTGGCAAATTATCGATCAATTATACCCCAATCATAGTTGGGAAAAGGGTTTACCAACCAAATTTTTGTCAAAAAAGTTCAACAATAGTCGTGAAAATATTGAGACAAATAATAATAGTCATCTTTCATCTGAACTTCTAGATATTTTGGTTCATTTAATTCAAACTACTGAAGATGAAGAAACACGTTGGACTCTTGCAGAAATTTTATGGACTCTCCAACCTAATCATCCTGCTGTGAGTGCTAGACGCATCATGGATTTAGGGATGCAGTTAGATGGTAGAGTTGTAGCTTTGATGGTAGCGGTTTTATCTAAACCAGATCAAACAATCGCTGTTTTATTGCGGGTTTATCCTATGAATAATGCTTATTTACCATCAGGTTTGCAATTATCTGGATTATACGATAATGGACAAGCATTTTTAGAAGTTCAAGCTAGAGAAGAGGATGATTATATTCAATTAAAATTTTGTGCGGAATTTGGTGAAAGATTTCGAGTTAGGATTGGTTTAAATGATGCTGTGATCACAGAAAATTTTGTTATTTAGATATCGAAGACAGATGGATTATTCGTCTAGTTTGGTAATTGATAATGGGTAATTGGTAATGGGAAAAACCAATAATATCAACTCAATGACTAAACTTTAATCTTGATATTATGAAGGGGTGGGAAATGTGGTTAAGCAGGTTAAACTAGTCATTTTTGAAATCGAGGAGGGTTCTTTTGAGAGGGGATTTCCTGTCAAAGTAAGAATTGGTGAAGCTGGGAAGCCTCATATTGCTGAGATTTATGGTAGATTACCACCTGCACCAGATGTTCCTAAAACATACACTGCATGGCAATCTATTTATGAGAAATTAGAAGCAAATTGGTTGATTATTATCCCGAAAAACCAGATTACAAACTTCTCTAGTAAAGATGCTTGTAATCAAGCTGCTCAAGAATTTCAAGATAGTTTCAACGCCTGGTTAAATCAAGCATCTGTTTTAGAAGTGGAACGACAATTATCAAAAAAAATTGGTAATTCTGAAGATGTTCGTTTTATTTTACAGACTCAAGATTCATTGCTGCGAAGATTACCTTGGCATTTATGGGGTTTTTTCTCTACTAGCCATCCCCAAGCCGAAATAGTAATTAGTTCAAAATACGAACCATCTACAAAGCAACTGAAAGTACCAGTCAAAATTTTGGCAATTTTAGGTAGTAGTGAAGGAATCGATCTCAAACAAGATTTAGATTCTCTCAAAAATTTACCAGGTGCAAAAATTCAACCATTAATCGAACCCACACGCCAACTACTTATTGAAAATCTCAGAACTTATTCTTGGGATATTTTATTTTTTGCTGGACATAGTTGCAGCCAAGAAGGCGATCGCTCAGGTGAAATTAAAATTAATAACGATGAAAGTATATCATTACAAGACTTGCATTTCTCTCTTAGACATGCCGTTACCAAAGGATTAAAATTAGCTATTTTTAACTCTTGTGATGGACTAGGATTAGCCCGCAATTTAGCTAATTTACGCATTCCTTATACAATCGTTATGCGGGAACCTGTGCCTGATGTTATTGCTCAAAAGTTTCTCAAATATTTTCTCACAGCATTTACTAGCGGTGAATCTCTATATACATCTGTCAACCAAGCACGGGAACGCTTACATGAAGAGTGGGAAATAAACTATCCTTGTGCTTCTTGGCTACCTGTAATTTTTCAAAATCCAGCTGCAAATGAACTAAAATATCCCCGAATTCTCAACTGGAAAGAAAAGGCTTTACGTACAGCTATTGTCACAGTTTCTTTGGTTTGTATTGGTGCTGTTTTAGGGTCTAGCATTAATGAAATTAACTTCCGTAACCGTTTTAGTAATGGGAATAAAATTTTAATCAAAACAGTAGAAACTAAATATAAAAAACAAGGCGTGCAAGCATTTTCAGGAAATAATTATAATCTTGCAATTGATAAATTCCAAAAATCTTTGCAAATTCAACCCAATGATCCAGAGTCATTAATATATCTCAATAATGCGAAGATTGGCGAGCAAGGAGCATTAACTCTAGGGGTTCCAGTTCCGATTGGTACAAATCCTAATGTTGCTCAAGAAATTTTACGAGGGGTCGCACAATCTCAAGATGAAATTAACCGTAAAGGTGGTATTGATGGCAAATTATTAAAGGTAGAAATAGTCAATGATAACAACAATCCTGTTATTGCTGAAAGAGTTGCCCAGAGATTTGTACAAGATACAAATATCTTAGCAGTAGTTGGACATAATAGTAGTGATGCTAGTGTACCTGCTTCTAAAATTTATCAGGATGGGAAATTGGTGATGATTTCACCAACTAGTTCTTCTCCATTGGTAACTGATCCCCAAAACCGCAGTGAGGGTAGCTATATTTACAGAACTGTAATTATAAATAATGTGATTGCCGAAACTCTAGCTGATTATGCAAAAAAAGAAGGCAAAACTCGTATTGCTATCTGTCGTGATTCTCAATCAAAAGATCAGTCTTATGAACCTGCAATAGCTTCAGCACTTGCCAAAAATAACACTCAATTAATTGATATTCACTGCGATTTAGCAGCAAAAAATTTTCAGCCAAAATTTGCCATTGAACGTGCTAAAGAAAAAAGAGCCGATAGTATATTTCTTAATCCTCATGTTGACAGAATTGATAAAGCTCTAGAAGTTGCTAAAGCCAATCAAGGGCAATTCATGCTATTTGGCAATCCCAGTATGCAAACTCAAAAAACTTTGATGGCTGGCACATCTGTGAACGGTTTAGTGATGGCTATTCCTTGGCACGCCGATGCTTATGCTAACAAAAACTTTGTCAAAAATGCCTATAAGTTATGGCATAATCCAGAGTCTATTACTTGGCGCACAGCAACTGCTTATGATGCTACTAACACAATTGCCCAAGCATTAATGCAGAATAAAAATGATAACATCAGGAATAGCATACAAAAAGCTTTATCTAATAGTTTTTCTTTAGAAGGTGCTACGGGAACGATTCAATTTTCACCTTGGGGTGATCGCATTGGTACGGCGGTGTTAGTGGAAGTCAAACCTGATCCCAAAAATGCTAATCACTACAAATTTATACTGAAAGACTCTATTTTTAATCGCCTGAGCTTGGGAGACAAAATTTTAGCTAAAGATAATCTCAATAGCGAGAAAGAAGCAGGCGTAAAAGCTTTTGATGCAGAGAATTATGATCAGGCGATCGCATCATTTCAAAAATCTCTGCAAAAAATAACCGATGACCCCGAAACACACATATACTTACAAAATGCTCTTGCTGCTCGTCATGGTAAAGTTTTAAAAATTGCTGTCAGCGTCCCTATTGGTAGCAATATTAATGTTGCCAAAGAAATACTGCAAGGTGTGGCTCAAGCTCAAAATGAAGTTAATAATAAAGGTGGCATTCAAGGATATTTATTGCAAATAGAAATAGCTAATGATGACAATGATCCTGATATTTCTAGAAAAATTGCCAAATTTTTTGTAAAAAACAAACCAATCCTTGCAGTTATTGGTCATAATGCTTCCGATGCTTCTGTCGCAGCTTGTGGAATTTACGAAGAAGGGAAATTAGTCAATATTTCTCCTACTAGCTTTTCGCTCAAATTATCGGGATGTGGTTCCTATGTATTTCGCACTTCTCCGAACCTACGTTTTTTAGCTGATTCTGTTTCTCACTATGCTATTAATTCTGCTGGAATCAAAAATTTGGCGATTTGTGTAGATGAAAAAGCTATAGATAATCAATCTTTTCGCGATGAATTTACTTCTTCTGCTATCGCCGACGGTGGAAAGATAGTCAATATCAACTGTGATTTTTCTGCATCAAACTTTGCTCCTCAGAAAATTATTGCGGATGCTATTCGCAATGGTGCTACTGGTTTATTTTTAGCTCCCCATATAGATAGAATTAGTAAAGCTTTAGATTTAGCCAAAGCCAACCAAGGCAAACTTAAATTACTCGCGAGTACTTCACTGTATACTTTACAAACTCTACAAAAAGGACAAGCTGATGTTAATGGTTTAGTGTTAGCTGTTCCTTGGGAAGCTAAAAGTAATGTTGACACTGAATTTGCTAAAAACTCCCAGAAACTTTGGAGTAGCTTAGTCACTTGGCGTTCTGCAACAAGTTACGATGCAACTGTAGCCATTGTTAACGGTTTACAGAAAAGTAAAACTCGTGATGGACTGCAACAAGTCTTGCGTAATCCCACATTTTCAGCCAATGGTGCGACAGGAAAAATCCAATTTTTACAGTCAGGCGATCGCCACATTCAAAACAAAAATGATATTGTTTTAGTCCAAATTCAACCAAGCCTCACATCTGCAAATAAATATGACTTTTTCCGTTTATATCCCTAACAACTAACAACTAACAACTAACAACTAACAATTAATAATTCGGTTTAGCTAAATTTTTGAACTTGGTAAATTGTGGATCAAATAAAAGTTTGATAGTTCCGGTTGGACCATTTCGATGTTTGGTAATATTAACTTCTGCAATACCTCGATCAGGAGTGTCGGGGTTATAATATTCATCTCTATACAACATTATTACTAAATCTGCGTCCTGTTCTATCGATCCGCTTTCTCTCAAATCAGACATCATTGGGCGTTTATTTGTCCGCGCTTCTACTCCTCGACTCAACTGAGATAAAGCGATTACTGGAACCGATAATTCACGAGCTAAACCTTTAATATTACGAGTAATTCTAGATAATTCTTGGACACGATTATCACCTCCTCCTTCCATTAATTGCAAGTAATCTATAATAATTAATCCTAGTCCTGAACCAACTTCGGCTTGCAAACGTCGCGCTTGAGAACGCATTTCTGTAACTGTAATATTCGGCGTATCATCAATAAAAATTGGCATTTCTGAAAGCAAGCCAATTGCACGACTTAAAGGTTCCCATTGAGCTTGACTGATGCGTCCACTCCGCAAATAGCCAGATTCTATTTCTGCTTCACTAGCGATTAATCGCTGTACCAATTGTTCTTTAGACATTTCTAAACTAAAAATCGCAACTGGTAATTTATATAAAGCGGCGACATTATAACCGAGGTTCAAGCAAAAGGCTGTATTGTGAACACAAATATCATTAGCAACAAAATTGTGTGTTTTAGGAATTGTTAAGTCATAGACTTGCTTGTAACCTATTGATTCAATAGAAACAATTTCATCCCAATATATATCACTAGTAGCCAAATTTTGTAGTTGTAAATTTTCTAAAGCAGTTGCTAAAATCCAGAGGCGCTCTCTTTTCAAAGCACGTTTACCAACGTGTATATTTGTATAGCTTTGAATACCAGCACGCTTGGCTAAACTACTCCAAGATTCACTACCTTTAGCTAGTGCTATTTGTTCCCAAATTTCTACAGGAATTAGATCACGGTTGGTTTGATATCTCTTTTGTAATATTGCCTCTCTAACTTTTGCTAATGCTGGTTCTTTGCCAAAAATCCCAATTTCTGAGATAAATGTTTTGATTGATAAAGAATCAGTAATATCTAATTGCCAAGCTTGTCTGTGAGTATTATTGTATTTTACGGCACGTTTTTTCAGCCTAGCAATAATCCCAAATCTCAATAACAAATGTTGAATTTGTCTTGCTAATTTATCACTGACTGTGCAATAGCCTAGTTGTGATTGACCACTGGTAAGTAATGTTGCCCATCCATCTGTAGCAAAGAGACGATTGAGAAATAAAGCTAATTGCGATCGCTCTAGCTGAAAAACAATTTCTGGTATTGTTTTGGTATGGGCATCTTTACCCCATAAACCTAATTTTTCTAATTCACATTCGCGGATGGTTTTTGTGCCAAATACATCTATTTTGCGGGGTACCGCAATCTGATCACCAACTTGCAAATTTTCTAATCTTTGCCAGCCTTTAATAGTTAAATATGGATGAGTAATTGTTGTTTCAATTGTTCTACCCAAGCGAGTTGTAACGCGGAAAACAGGTTTTATGCCATCATCTACAAATGCTGATGGTTGAGTAAAGCTAAATCTCCAGTTATTATTCAACGTCAATAACGAGCCACGACGTTGTTTATACAATTCTTCAATAGTTGTAATTTGTCCGTTTGCCAAAACAATTTCAGAATCAAAGCTGAGACATTTCCCCATTGACGGCCTACCAGCAACAATGATTAAATCAGAACGCTGAAAGCCGCTAGTCATAGCGTCTAAATCATAAAATCCACAGGGAATGCCTGGTAATGAAACACCTTGATGACGAGTTTCTATTTCTTCAAAAGCATTAACCAAACTATCAGAAATGTGAACTAAACCAGATTGGGGACGTTCTTGAGTAACGGCGAATATTTTTTGTTCTGCTTGATCGAGAATCACTGGTAATTCGCTTTCTGTTTGATAACCCAATTGCACAATTTCATTACCAGCTTTGATTAACTGACGCCGCATATATTTTTCCATCACCAATGAGGCTAAGGCGTCAATATTAATAGCTGAAACTGTGCGATCTACTAAGGAAGCTAATTTATTTCTACCACCAACGCGATTCAATAAGTCATTGTCAGCTAACCAACTGGTTACTGACAGCAAATCTGTTGGCTTACCTTGATTATGCAGAACTACAGCAGCTTTATAGATATCTTTATGAGCGCTAATATAAAAAGAATCTGCAACTAAGCGATCGCTCACCCTACTGATTGCTTCTGGGTCGAGCAAAATTCCTCCCAATATCGCTTCTTCTACCTCAATATTTTGCGGAGGTAAGCGATCGCTACCTACTCCTTGAAAATTTAGTTCTTCAGACATATAAAATTTTAGATTTTAGATTCATGTAACTATATTCTCTTAATAGTCTAAAAAATTTTTACCTGTTGAATGCATAAAGACGTTGCAATGCAACGTCTTCACAGCAAAAAAATAGATTTTGCAGCACTTGCTCACAGATATATTTTGCAGTTACCAGTGATAACTGTAGCCTGCGGCAAGCCGCTTGCGCGTCTACACTGAATTTAGCTAGCTACAACTTGAATGTTGACTTTTGCTGTTACTTCAGTGTGTAGTTTAATTTCTGCTTCGTAAGTACCCAACCTGCTAATATCGGGTATAGAGATACCACGGCGATCCACTTCTAATCCGGTGGTTTGTTGGATAACATCGGCTACATCTTGGCTGGTGACAGTACCGAAAATAGCTTCTTTTTCACCAACTTGTTTTGCAATACTGAAGCTACCAGCGTTTTCCAACGTTGCTTTTTGATCTTGTGCTTGTTGCTTCAGTTCTAATTGTCGTTGGCGTTCAACTTCCCGACGGCGTTCTACTTGTTTGAGAATACCGGAAGTGGCAAAAGTTGCCATACTTTTAGGAAGTAAATAATTACGAGCATAGCCAGGAGCTACCTCTACTAAGTCGCCGGATTTACCCAACTTGCTGACATCTTGAGTTAAAACTAACTGTACGCGTTTCGCCATTGTTTTTCTTTTTTTTGTTGTTACCTTTAAAATCTCTATCTCTTGGGGTTTCAGCAAGATAGTTCACAATTATAGTGTACCTTTATCCCCAACAAGCTTTTGCTTATAGCCAATAAGCCTACAGATCCTAGCGAAATGCAGGGTGCGATCGCAACCTATGGCTGCAAAAAGTCATTTGTTAGTTGTTAGTGGTTGTTTGAAAAGTGATTGGCTGTGATTTTATTTGTCATGTTAATTACCTAATAAGAAATTGCTTTGCGATCGCGCCAAAATTTACCTGTTTCTTGGTGTGATGCTTCCGTTGCTAGCCAAATTGCTGTATCAGCACTCTGTTCACTTTAACCACCGATCGCGCCGACAGTAGCACCTTCATAAGCTGTATTCGTACTAACTTCTCGCCAAGCATCCAACTCGGTTTTTACAGACTCTAACTTGTCTGCGATCGCATCAAGTGCATCTTTTCCCAAAGCCAAACGTAACGGTGGATTTTCACTTTCTACAGCTTGAATCATTGCGGCTGCGGCTTTAACAGGATCGCCTGGTTGTTTCCCGTCTATATCTTTAATCCACTGACGAAAGCCACCTATTACTTCCTCATAATCTCCAATCGGAGTCTCTGCAACCACCAAAGAACGACCATTAAAATCTGTCCTAAATGCACCGGGTTCGACAATTGTGACTTTAATTCCCAGGGATGCAACTTCTCTCGCTAAAGCTTCAGATATACCTTCGAGAGCAAATTTTGTACTGCAATAGATTCCCGCACCTGGGAAAGAAACCATCCCACCGACAGAGGAAAGATTGAGAATATGTCCGCTACGCTGTTTTCTCATGTGGGGTAATACAGCACGGGTGAGATCCAATGCACCGAAAACATTGGTTTCGTACTGCTGTCGAACCAATTCGTCGCTCAATTCTTCGATGGCACCCATCGTACCATAACCCGCATTGTTCACCAATACATCAATCTGACCAAATTGCGCGATCGCTCTGTCAACTGCTGCTCTAACTTCCCCTGGTTTGGTGACATCCAATCCCACAACCAAAGCATGTTGGGGATACTGCTCGACTAAATCCTGTAACTGTTCCGGCTTTCGAGCTGTGGCAACCACAGCATCGCCTGTTTGTAAAACTGATAAAGCTAATACTCGACCAAATCCTGTGGAACTACCAGTAATTAACCAAACTCGTTGATGTTGCCTATTCATGAGCTTCTACCTGGTTGTTAACTTCATATTAACGTTACGTAATGTAATTTAATATATAAGAGCTTAACTGTTATGTCAAGAGGTGAAGAGAAAAATAGCGATTGTACCCAGACTGATTTAATAAACCTCTGAATCGTTAAAATAATCACTAGATGATTTTGAAGTAGATTATTCGGAGTTAGTGTTGAATAAGATACATTCAAGTGTGTTTAAAATACACAAATACTGCTTTCAGAAGGCAGGAGGCACTTATGCAGAAGGGAAACCACGTTTAAAAACGTGGGATTGAAGTAAGGACGCCTTGTGTCTCGTAGCACTCTCCCCGACACAAATCTTTTTATACTAGTGGGCTTTAGACCCACAACCCATTTTTCTGCGAGAACTTTTAAAAAGCACAATTTAACGAGTGGAAAAATAAGTTTTTTTGCTCAACTCCGAGAATGCGATCGCAATTTTTGTTCATTGTTGATATAGCCAACGATAGTGCGGGCATCACGTACTGCTATTGTGCTGTCCAACCGCCATCAACCACTAAATTTGCTCCCGTCATAAATGCAGCAGCAGAGGAAGCAAGAAACACCACCTTTGCACCAGACGATGCAAAAGCAATGGCTGTTGCTTCTCCAATACCACTAGTTGCACCTATGACAACTGCTACTTTCTCAGATAATGAATCCATGATATTTTCCCTAAATGACATGGGTGTTTGATTATTGGAAATTTGATCTCAAAGAAATTACATCCTTGCGGTTTTTGTGAATTCAGAATAATATCGTTACGTCATGTAACTAAACTTAGATGAGGTCAACTATCATGTCAAGGGGGGTAAGTAAAAAATCTCAAGAAAATTCTCAGCCCGAATCTCAAGCAGCTTGTAGAGGTCGAGGTCGTCCCCGTTGTGATGAAGCGCATCAGAAGATTTTGCAGGCAGCTTACGATTTAGTGGTGGAAGTTGGTTTTAACGATTTAACGATTGAAGGTGTTGCGGCAAAAGCAGGTGTGGGAAAACCAACTATTTACCGTCGTTGGACGACAAAAGCGCGGTTGGTAATGGATGCGTTTTTAGCAAAGACTAATGAGAAGTTGACTTTTCCTGAGACAGGTTCGGTGCGGGAGGCGATCGCCTTGCAAATGTATCAGCTTGTCGATTTGATGAATAGTCCGCGCGGACAGATTATCGCCACAATTATTGGTGGGGGACAAACGGATACAGAATTACTGGCTGCATATCGGGAAAATTGGTTGCTACCACGACGCGAACTGGCAAAACAGGTAATTATCGAGGGGATTGAGGCGGGAGAACTGCGAGATGATATTGATGTAGAGGTGGTGATTGATGTTTTATATAGCTCGATTTTTTACCGATTATTGCTGAAACATGCACCATTAACAAGAGAATTTGTTGATGCTTTAGTAGCTGCGATGATAGAGGGATTAGCAGTTTAGGGGAAATATAGCGATTTTGCTCAATAGCGTTGTTAGTTGTTTGGAAAAACCAACAACCAACAACCAAAAATCAACTAATTTTCAATAACTCCACATCAAAATTGAGGGTAGCGTTGGGAGGAATGACACCGCCAGCACCACGAGCGCCATAACCTAAATCTGGGGGGATGATTAACTGACGACGACCACCTACTTTCATAGTACTGAGTCCTTCATCCCAACCTTTGATGACTTGTCCCTGGCCAATTTGAAATTTGAAAGATTGGTTGCGATCGCGTGAACTATCAAACTTTTTACCATTTTCCAGGGTACCAGTGTAGTGAACTGTAACTGTTTGTCCTGGTTGAGGAGTCGCCCCAGTCCCCTCTTCTAATTCAATGTACTTTAACCCAGAAGGGGTGGTAACGACGTTAGCATCAGAGTTAGCATCAGCCATAGAATCGCTCGCAATCAGAGTATTGTTCTCAATCATTGTAGTGGGTGCTGGTGTGTTGTCTTTGAGTTGGACAGCGATCGCAGACTCTTGTTTACCACCGCCAATTTGCGCTAATACCAAAACAACAACACAGACCAGCATGAAACCCACGCTGAGTAAAATTGCTTTCAAAATAAGCCCTCCCTACTTAGCTTGTCTGAAAATTTAGCATAATAAGTACTAGTCCACACACCAATTTTGAGGAGTTTGTAGTGTAGACGACTTAAGATTGAGGGATAATTGAAGCAGAAATATTGCACTCCTTAAAAACTGAACTATGCCGGCAAAAAAGTACTCAAGCAATTAGCGAGGCGCTTGATGTCAGTGTGGCGACGATTGAACGAGTGCGTCAACAATTGGTGGAAGAGGGATTTGAGGCGGTGTTGAGCTACAAACAACGCAAACGCAATAAGCCCCGCAGTTTAGATGTAAACAAGGAAGCGACATTTGATTGCGATCGCCACTAAAAGGCGATCACCCTATCCCTGTGGTGTAGCGTTGGGATTCGTAATATATTCAAAAGCCGCCCCACCCACTTGGGGGGACGGCTTATAAATCTTCAATATCTAGTTCTTGTTTTACCTGTTGTTGAATTGCAAGCGCTGTTTTAAGTCTTTTTTCAAGCGCTTCAGCATTAACTAAAAATTGCTGCTCTTGCTTTTTACTTTCGTCGAGCCTTGCCTCAAGTCGGCTTTGATCTGATTTTACGTAATCGAGGAACTGCTGTTTTAAGAGCAAAACCTCTTCTAGGATTTTCCCAACATTGCTTCCAGTATCAATTCCTTCTCGCTGGAAGTCAGTGTACCCGCCGGAATTGTTCTCCTCGCAATCCCCACTAATAAATCTGTTCTGCTCCCCAGTCCCATTGATAGGGCTACTTGCTCTAAGTTTTCCCAATCCTTGTCGGTCATTCTCACCATTCGATTGTGAGTCTCTTCCGAGTATTTTCTTGGTCTTGGCATTTAGTTCTATGTTCTCCATTCTCTCTCCTGACTGATTATTGCATATGCAAAAAGGGAAACGCATATGCAAAACTTCAAATCCTATTGACTTTCTGTTTTGAATTATGCATAAACATACATCAGGATAACGCATAATGCAAAACTCCAAACCAAATCCAGCCAATGCAAATCCAGCACTTGCACCCGCAGCACCCTTATGTGCAACGGGAGTTGGAACCGTCGTTTGTGTTGTTTTGGGAGCCGTAACGATTGGGGGAATTGTTTATTACGTCGTTAAGCAAGGAGGGAAAAAGAAGGTAATTGATCATCAGGGTAATACTCTGATGAATATAGAAGATTTTGTGGTTAAACGAGATGAAGAAGACGGTAGAGAATATGTGGAGGTTAACACAATCGAAGAATGTAAGTTGGTCAAACCTGCTATAGGTAGAGACGTTCAGAACTGGAAGCTAAAAAACGGCAAAGTCAGATGTATGCTGTTTCCCAATAAATAAGGAGCGATTAATGACTGAAGATTTAAAGTTTTTCTACAGCAAGTTTTACCTGAATGGTAAACAGATAAAAGTTGACGAAATCGAAGGCTATACAAGTAATTGTGAACCATCACAACTGATAGGAGAAACCAAATTCAATGACTACATTATTGAATCGGTTGAACGTGTTTTGCCAAATGATGAAAATGCTGCTGAATTTGATGAATGTTCGAAAATCATCAAATATCCAGCAGATGAAATCTGGAGAATTTATCTCAAAGAGAACGAGATAGCCGCTTAGATTTAGGTGCGTTGGCTACCCCAGCGCACAAGCATAATTAACGACTATCATAAACCGCCTGACGAGCCGGTATCCAGCCGGCGAAACGGTGGGACATACCCCACCGTCGCGGTCTGAGTCCAAATCAGATTGCAATGCTACAGAAAAACTTTCGGTCTTGACATTGAATAGTGGTTATTAGCCACTAATCCACCACTATTAAAAAAACATCCTAACCACAAAGATTAATACATATTTCCTGCTAAGGATTAAATTGTTGACGATCTGAGGGTTTATTTGCACGCATTTCTTGTAGTTTTTGTCTTTGTTCAGGAGTCAAAACAGCCTCTATTTGGGATTTTCGCGACTCCATGATTTGCCGCATTTGGACTTTCTGATCTTCAGTAAGATTCAGAGAGGCTTTTAAATTGCGTCTATCTTGACGATTTGCTTGAGCGTTTTTCTTTGCATTTGCGAGTTTTTCCCGTTGTTCTGGGGTCAGAATTACATCCATTTTAGCCTTTGTATTCTGACGAATTTCTGCGATTTGGGCTTTTTGTGTATCCGTTAGCCCTAAATTTTGCAACGGGCCTTTACCTTCAGAAACTTGTGCAACAACAAAAGGAGATGAGGTTGTTTGTGCTTGGACTGTAAAGGGAAGAGCAGTTAAACCGATAGTAACAGCACCAGCAATGAGTGATAATTTTTTGATTTTCATATGCCGCCTCTAGCATTTTCTGTGTTTCTTTCTCTCCATCTTAAGAAGTTATATTTAACAGTCACATGAGGATAAAGTCACGTCTCACCCATGACTTAAGTCATGGGTGAGACGTAACAAATCATATAATGTAAACTTACCAAAATCTGTTTACAATGAGTTCTAGTTGAACTGCAAAACAATAATATATAGAAATATTTCTTGCTTTTTTTATTAACCCTATTTTCAACACAGGTATATTTTCGTGAGTCAAGCAATTAAAGTCAGCAATCATCCTTTTCGATTTTTACTTTATTTGGAGTGGATATTACTGGTTCTTTCTGCTTCTGCTGTCTTAATACCTTCTAATTTTCAGCATTTCAATAATCAGTCTATAGAGTTAACTATTTTTAGTTTGCTTGTTTTTGGCTTAATGGGCTTGAGATTGCCTACCGAGAATAAAATTGTTAAGATAATTTACACAATCATAGAAGTAATTTTAATTATATTCATTTCATTCTACAACACTAAACCATCTGGAAGATTTTTCCCTTTTTTAAACTTGGTTTTAGTAACTCGGAGCTGTTTCATTTTTCAAATTCAAGGTCGTTTATTTATTACGGCTGTATCTTTGATATTATTTATGTTTTCTTTGTCACAAAGGAAGCCTCCTCGCCACCCAATACAAATATCACCTGTTATCGAAGAGAGATTTTTATTTTATAATTTTGTTATTACCCTGTTGTTTGGATTAGCTTTAGTTTTCGTATTAATGTTGATGAATACAATTTTATCAGAAAGAGAAAGCCGAGAAAAGCTAGCAGTTGCTAATCGAAAATTACGTCAATATGCTTTGCAAATTGAAAATCAAGCAACTTTGGAAGAACGCAATCGCATTGCACGAGAAATTCATGATTCTTTGGGACATTCTTTGACGGCGTTAAATTTACAATTAGAGACTGCTTTAAAATTATGGCAATCTAATCCAGGAAAAGCTCAAACATTTTTAGCAAGAGCAAAAGAATTAGGTTCAAAAGCATTACAAGATGTCCGACAATCAGTTTCTGCGATGCGTTCTGATCCCTTACAAGAACAATCTTTAGAACAGGCGATCGCTAATCTTGCAGAAAGTATGCAGCGTACAACTGGAATCTCGCCAATGCTTAAAATTAATTTATCTCATCCCATTTCTTCGGAGATAATTACCCCGATCTATAGAATTATTCAAGAATCATTTACAAATATTTGTAAATATGCCCAAGCTACAGAAGTTAAACTGGAATTAAGAACAACAAATACACACTTATATTTAATAGTTGAAGATAATGGTAAAGGTTTTGATGTAGAGCAAAACACAACAGGTTTTGGACACCAAAGTATGCGCGATCGCACTTTAGGACTAGGTGGAAAATTTAATATTTACAGTACTCCTGGTTCTGGTTGTCAAATTGGAGTTGAAATCCCTTTACCGAGGTATAGTCAATGATCAAAGTCTTGCTGGTAGATGATCAACATTTAATTCGTCAGGGATTAAAAGCGTTATTAGAATTAGAACCAGATTTAGAGGTTATTGGAGAAGCAGAAAACGGCGAAAGTGCAATTCATTTGATGGAAGAATTACATCCAGATGTGATTTTAATGGATATTAGGATGCCAATTATGGATGGAGTTGCAGCAACGCGAGAAATTCACAAGCGTTTTCCCAACGTACAGATTTTAGTATTAACGACTTTTGATAATGATGAATATGTAACAGCAGCATTACAAAATGGTGCCACGGGTTACTTACTTAAAGATACTCCTTCGGAAGAATTAGCTGTTGCGATTCGTGCTGTTTATAAAGGATATACTCAATTAGGCCCAGGGATAGTCAAAAAACTTTTGACTCAATTCCCGCCATTTGTATCTGAGAAATCCCCACCTCCACCACCAAGTTTAGCTGAATTAACTCCTAGAGAAAAAGAAGTTTTGCGCTTAATTGCTACTGGTGCAACTAATAAAGAAATTGCCCAAAAACTTTATATTTCCGAAGGGACAGTTAAAAATCACGTCACTAATATTTTAAATCGCCTAAATTTCCGCGATCGCACTCAAGCTGCAATCTTTGCCAATTCATTTTTATCTTATTTAAACTAGGATGATTAGATCATTATTTCGCCCGTCTCAATTTCTCCTGATTCAAAATGACAAGAGGTTCTTTAACAGCAGTAATTGCTTCTGGGCGAAATTTAAATGAGGGGTTCTGCAAAACTTTTAGGGCTTTTTCTAAGTTGGAGACAGTTATATCTAGTTCTTTTGTAGATAATTGATTCAGATTCTCTTGCCAACTTGAAGTAATATCACCTAAAGCATAAGCTGCACTGTGGCGAACAGTTTCATCTGTGTCTTGCAAACGCTTAACTAAAGCTGGTACTGCTGGTGTCGAAGCTTTTCCAATACTACCTAAAGCAGAAATCACATTTACCCGCATCCAATTATCCTGATCATCTAACTTTTTCATGAGAGCGGGTACAGCAGATGCCGCATCTTTGCCCAGAGCGCGTAAAATATGGACTGTACCGTAACGCTCTTGTTGATTCTTGCTATCTAAACCAACTACTATGTAGGGGACATAGGCTTTTCTGTCAATTTTGGCGATCGCCCTGACTGCATGAGAACGAACTGTCGCATCTTTGTCATCTATTGCACGCATTAGAGCGGGTATAGCTTCGGCAGCATTTGCACCGATTTTACCGATAATTACTAATGCGCTGGTACGAACTTGGGGATCAATATCTTGCAAAGCTGTAATTAGCGCGGGAACAGCAGGTTTACCCACTTTTGCTAAATAATCTATAGCAGCAGAACGATATTGAGGATGCTTTAAGCGTTGAATATGGTAGTTAATTTGTGTCGCGGTTTGTGATTGTGCGGAAGTCGCGTTGATGATTACTAGAGGTGATGAAAGACAGATGCAGGCGATCGCGATTTGGGCAACAATGACATTTAAGCGCTGTTTGTGAGTATATCTAGTCACAACCATGGTTTTGGCAATTTATTTCTTAGATGAAACAGACAAAGCCTTGAAAAATTTAGTTCCTGTTTTAAATCAGAGAAGCAAGATTCTTTGCGTCTAATGCAAGCTCTAAGTAAGTCGGTGAGAATAAATCAAAGTTAAGTAACGCAAAATAATTGAAATAAGTTCGTAGTGAGGACTTTAATCCTCAAGAAAGGACTAAAGTCCTTACTACAAACTTTTTGTTATTTGCGCTGTCTTGCTTATGTTAATCTTGTTGAAAAACTACTATTTAAATAACTCTAGACATTCTTCTCTCAGAACACCTTTTTTCACTTGAATTTTTCTAAAACTTTTAGTAATAATCTCTTCGCAAGATATTTCAATTTGTGATTGATTAACTGATATTAAATCTTGAATTGAAGCTCCATAGATAATTTCGGAGACCCCAGCCCAAACACAAGCTGTCGCACACATTGGACATGGTTCACCTGTTGTGTATATGCTATAACCTTCTAAAGAATAATTTTGAAGTTTCGCTGTTAAACTACGAATGACATTAATTTCTGCGTGAGCAGATGGATCGTGATCTCGCTTTACAGTGTTATAACCAACACCAACGACTTCTCCTTCTTTCACAATCACTGCTCCATAAGGTGCATCTGCTTTCTTGGCTTCTGCTATGGCTAAACGCATAAAATCTTCTGAAGTCATATAATTTAAGATAGAATTTATGGATTTGAAAGGTTATCTATTGAGTATATAGCAATATAATTAGAGTTGTGAATATGATTTTTATACGAACCACATAGACGCGCAAGCGGCTTCTCGTAGAGTAGGACACGAAGATTTTAGAGAAGTTTGAGTGAAAGAATAGAAGAGTTTTTATGCTATTAACAAAAGAAAAAACTGCTTTTTATCTAGCAGATTTGGAAACACCAGTAGGTAAAGTTATTAATTTATCTATTGCTGGATTGGTTTTGTTATCATCAGGTTTTTTTGTGGCAGAAACTTATAAAATTCCTGATGTTGTTAAAATACATTTACATATCTTAGATAATATTATTTTAATTATTTTTGCTTTGGAATATTTTCTGCGTTTATGGAGTGCGGAAGATAAACTTAAGTATGTTTTAAGTTTTTATGCAATTATTGATTTAATAGCTATTTTGCCGTCGTTTTTGGGTGCAGTTGATATTAGCTTTCTGCGTTTATTACGCTGGTTCAGAATTTTAAGGTTAATTCGGTTTATCGATCAAAAGTATTTATTTGGAATTAGTAATGAAGATGGTGTGATTTTCGCTAGGATCTTATTTACTCTGTTTGCAATTATATTTGTGTATTCTGGTTTAATTTATCAAGTCGAGCATCCTGTAAATTCGCAAGTATTTACTACTTTTTTGGATGCTTTTTATTTCTCGGTTGTGACGATGACGACTGTGGGTTTTGGTGATGTAACTCCTACTTCAGAGTTCGGACGTTTGCTGACAGTCTTAATGATTCTAACGGGTATTGCGCTGATTCCTTGGCAAGTCGGTGATTTAATTAAACGCTTAGTTAAAACTGCTAATCAGATAGAAACTGTTTGTCCTGGATGTGGTTTAGCTTTTCATGATGCTGATGCGATATTTTGCAAAAGTTGTGGGACGAACTTGTATAAATAATCACCTCTAAAAAATGAGCAATTATTTGCTTCTAACTTTTGAAAAAAGTATTTTGATTTGATTTAGCGTAAAGCGATCGCTATCTATCGCTACAGCACAATAGAAAGTTGTAACAACAAAGACTTTAGCTTACTTTAAGGAATCCACCGCTACAAAATTGAAGTGTAAGGGGTAGGATGTCAATGGCTTTTTTAACAGTATAAATATGCCTCAAACTCTTTACGTAAATTCTGTTGTTGGTAATGATAGTGCCAGTGGGCTACCACAAGCACCTTTGAAAACTATTACACAAGCACTCAAGAAGGCTACTTCCGGTACGCAAATTCAACTCGCAGATGGTAGTTACAATGCTGCTGGTGGCGAAGTATTTCCTTTGTCCGTTCCAAGTGGAGTTTCGATAGTAGGTAATGAAGTTAACAAGGGTAGTAGTATATTGATTGAAGGTAGTGGTCAATACCTCAGTCGTACTTTTGCTGGGCAGAATGTCACATTTGTACTAGATAATGGTGCAGAACTCAAGGGTGTGACTGTGACTAACTTGGCTACTCGTGGTAGTGGTGCTTGGGTAGAATCAACTAGTCCTACGGTTG
This sequence comes from Nostochopsis sp., assembly GCA_051172755.1. GTDB lineage: Bacteria > Cyanobacteriota > Cyanobacteriia > Cyanobacteriales > Nostocaceae > Pelatocladus. The sequence goes on from JBMNDX010000007.1 coordinate 230,734, forward strand.
TAAATTGTACATTTACAAAATGTAAACGAGAAGGCGTGTTTGTCACTGGCGAAGGTAATCCAGTGATCCGCAACAATCAGTTTATAGAAAATGCTGCCAATGGGATTGCGATCGCCAAGAATGCTAAAGGTGAGATTCAAGGTAATACATGCATTAATACGGGTTTTGGTATTGCTATTAGTGATACAGCTTCTCCCAAACTAGTAGATAACAAAATTTCCGAAAATCGTTCTGGTATTGTCATTTCCGGTAGCGCCCGTCCCATATTACGTAATAATCTGTGCGAAAGAAATACCCAAGATGGTTTGACGGTGATTGCAAACGCCTTACCAGATATTGGTATTACCAATAATCCAGGAGGTAATATCTTTCGTAGTAATGGTCAATTCGATCTCCAGAATGCCAGTTCTAACAAACTAACGTCTATAGGAAATCAAATAGATCGAGCTAAAGTCAAAGGTTTGATCGAGTTTCTTGATAATCAAGTTCCAACACCTAATCCAACACCTAATCCAACTCCCAATCCAACACCTAGTCCAACACCAACACCCACACCCACACCAACACCCACACCAACCCCAACTCCGGAAGCAGAAGCAGAACCTGAACCATTTCCTGATCTGACACCAACTCCACTACCAACCCCAACACCCACACCAACCCCAACACCCACACCAACACCAACACCAACACCAACACCTACACCAACACCTACACCAACACCTACACCAACACCTACACCAACACCTACACCCACACCTACACCTACACCTACACCTACTTCCAGTAACTTAACCGATATTAGCAATCATTGGGCAATTGCTTTTATTCGGGAATTAGTCGAATTAGAAATAATTAAGGGTTTCCCCGATCGCACATTTAAACCCGATGCCACAATGACAAGGGCGCAGTATGCTGCGTTAATAGTCAAAGCTTTCAACCCAAGCGCCAAACGCCAAGGAATCAAATTTAAAGATGTCGCGCAGGACTTTTGGGCAAATAAAGTCATTCAACAAGCTTATCAAGGACAATTTCTCTCTGGTTATCCCGATAATACTTTCCGTCCTAACGATAATATCCAACGCGTACAAGTGATCGTTTCGCTGATCAATGGACTAGGGTTAACCGCTAGTGCTAATAAAGCCCTCAAATCCTACGATGATCAAACAAAAATTCCTGACTATGCTAAAGATGAGGTAATTGTTGCCGGTGAAAAACAAATTATTGTCAACTATCCGAAAGTTAAGCAACTCAATCCTACCCGCGAAGCTACACGTGCAGAAGTAGTGGCGATGGTGTATCAAGCGTTAGTTGATGCTGATCGTGTGGCGGCGATTGACTCACCTTATATCGTGGTTGCTTAGTTTTATAGGGTGGGCATCTTGCCTGCCCTGCGATCGCCATATAATTCTAAAAGGTCAGTTTTGGAAAGAATAGTCTACAGCCAGTTTTCTAAAGAAATTTCTGGGACTCTCAACATATCAGAATCATTCGTCACTATATAGAATAGGGCAGACGAAACGCCTACCCCAAAATTCAATCAAGTTATTCGCGGTGTGGTTGGAGCATGGAAGGAGGAAATGCTTCATAACCAACCACAAACCACTAATCAATAGCTTTATTTATGCGTGTGTGAAGCCTCCGTGACGCCAGTGTTTCCATGAGCAGTTTTGCCGTTTTTACCATTGGTATGATTTTGACCATTACTGTTGCGGGGTTGAATTACACCGTAACCACCGTGATTGCGTTCGTAAATCACGTTAATTTCGCCTGTGTCGCTGTTGTGGAACATGTAAAAATCGTGTCCCACCATTTGCAGGTGTTCTAAGGCTTCTGCAACAGTCATTGGTGGCATGGCAAAATACTTTGTCCGAACTACTTCTGCGGGTAATTCGGGGGCGCGATCGCCAATCAAATCTGTGACTACTGTCTGCTGTACTACTCCTTCAATTGTAGTTTGGGCATGAGTTTTCTTCTCATGACGCCGTTCTTTATATTTACGCAATTGACGAGCAATTTTGTCTGCTACTAAATCTATACTGGCGTACAAGTTCTCGCTGCTCTCCTCGGCACGGATGACGTTTCCGTTGGCATAAATTGTGACTTCTGCCGCTTGCTTCGGATTAATTCGGGGATTGCGAGCTACGCTCAAGTGTACATCCACTTCATTTGTGATGTTTTGAAAATGACTCACCGCCTTTTCAATTTTTTGATGTACATATTCTCTGATTGCATCGGTGATTTCAATATTTTTGCCGTGGATGACAAGCTTCATCTAAACTCTCCCGCTCAAAGCTTTGATTTGTATTGTTTTGCAGAATAACGTATTGCGGTTAAGGTCTATATACTGCCGCCGAAATTGAGAAATTCCTAACGTACTTCTGATGCGACTACCCTAAGCCGAATTTAGGTGAGTACTTACTCATGCCTAGTCTTGATCAATTTAGGAATCTCTGCAATTGCTCCAAGTGTAAAAAAGGCTCATGGAGCTTCACGCAGATATCGTTAGCTTTGCTTCTCCAACATGGGCTGCATTCGCTTTTCATAGACAATAAGTGTCTTAATAGTTAGTTTTATCCCTTTTTTCAACGGAAAATAACTGAGTTAGAATCCATCAGCCAGTACATTTATTTTTCTTTCTTTTGGCGTGATGGTGATTGTAGAGAATTCCTCCTAACAGCATTGAGGTTAAATCTAGGTTATATATTCAAACTAGCACTTTGTATTTTACAAAACCGCTTCCCTTTACTTTCCTTTAAGATCCTTTGCATAGCTTGAGATTTCTCATCGGCTTATGTAGCTTTATATACATTAAAACCTGAGAATTAGTTATTTTTTGGTATGAACCGTAGTATTCCTTCACACAGAAACCGATGTTTACTATACGACCAAGGGTTATTGCTATACTTGGATGCCTTGGAGTGGCAGCGATCGCTTCTGCAAGAGCGTATCAAAAACCCTAATCTAGACGACGTGCTAATCCTGCTAGAACATCCGCCTGTATACACTTTGGGTCAAGCAGCTACCCCGGAATTTATCAAATTTAATCTTGACAAAAATAAGTATGATGTGTATAGAGTTGAACGAGGTGGAGAGGTTACTTACCATTGTCCCGGTCAACTGGTAGGGTATCCAATTTTAAATTTGCATCGTTATCAAAAAGACCTGCATTGGTATTTGCGGCAATTAGAAGAAGTATTAATTCGCTCACTCGCAATATATGGTTTAGTAGGAGAGCGGATTTCTGGTTTCACTGGTGTTTGGGTAGAAGGACGCAAAGTAGCTGCAATTGGTATTAAAGTCAGCCGTTGGATTACCATGCATGGCTTTGCATTAAATGTTTGTCCTGATATGACAGGCTTCGAGAAAATTGTACCTTGCGGCATAGCTGATAAACCTGTAGCTAGTTTAGCCGACTGGATACCAGATATAACTTGCCAGCAAGTACGCATCACTATAGCACAGTCTTTTGCTGAAGTATTTGATGTCGAATTTAGGGAACAGGGAACAGGGGACATTTTATAACTGATGTGTTTGTCCTTATACTTCCCTATTCAGGCGACTGAGAAAATTACGCAGGCGATCGCTTTGAGGATTTGAAATCACTTCACTAGCCGCCCCTTGTTCTGCCACAATCCCTTTATCCATAAAAATGACGCGGTGAGCAACTTCACGAGCAAATTGCATTTCGTGAGTAACAACTATCATTGTCATCCCTTCGGTTGCTAGTTGTTGCATGACTTGCAAAACTTCGCCCACCAGTTCTGGATCTAGGGCGCTGGTAGGTTCATCGAATAGCATGATTTGGGGATTCATGCATAAACTTCGAGCAATAGCTACCCGTTGTTTTTGTCCACCAGAAAGCTGTTCGGGATAAGCTGATGCTTTGTCAAATAGTCCGACTTTTTCAAGATAAAACCCTGCTTGTTGGCTACTTTCTTTGCGTGTTTTACCTAAGACTTTGCAAGGCGCTAGTATTAAATTTTCCAAAACTGTTAGGTGGGGAAACAAGTTGAATTGTTGGAAAACCATACCAACTTCGGTGCGTAATTGTCGTAGTTGCTTTTGATTGAATTGGGGATGGGATAAATTAATACCATTGACTGTTAAATGTCCGCTATTAATTTTTTCTAAGCGGTTGAAGCAGCGCAGTAGGGTACTTTTACCGCAACCAGAGGAACCAATTACAGCGACTACTTCACCCCGATAGATTTCACCACTGATTCCTCTGAGAACTTTGAAGGAACCAAAGTTTTTTTCGATGTTATGAAATGCGATGACGGGGGTGAAGGAATTCATGGGGAGAAACGATTGGTGCTAGGTTTAGTTTATTTAAAATCACAGAGACGCAGAGGAAGAAAAAATGAGGGTTTTAGGTTGGTTGCGGTTTGGTTTGGTTGCGGGGTGTTGTTTGTTGTTGCTTGGTGGTTGCAGTTTTAATGGTAATGTTAATGGTGTGGGAAAAACTTTGAAGGTGGTGACAGAACCAGCGTTTCCACCTTTTGAGTTTATAGGAAAAGGTGGTCAACCCCAAGGTTTTTCTTATGATTTGATCAGAGCGATCGCTCTTGCGGGTAATTTTAAAGTTGATTTTCAGAGTATACCGTTTGATGGAATTATTCCGGCGTTACAAGCAAGAACGGTAGATGCGGCGATTAGTTCGATTACGATCACAGAGGAACGAGCGAAAGCAGTTTCTTTTTCACGTCCTTATTTTAAGGCGGGGTTAGCGATCGCTGTACGTGCTAACAATCAAGATATTACTAATTTTGAAAGTTTACAAAATAAAAAAATTGCTGTTCAAATTGGTACTACTGGCGCGAAAAAAGCTCAGAGTGTTCCTGGAGCGCAAATTCGCAGTTTTGATTCTGCACCATTAGCATTGCAAGAGTTAGCAAATGGTAATGTGGATGCGGTGATTAATGATGCACCAGTGACTTTATACGCAATTAATACGGCTAATCTTCAAGGAATTAAAGTAGTTCAGCAATTATTAACACAGGAGTACTATGGTATTGCTACGGCAAAAAATTCACCTAATTTGACATTAATTAATCAAGGTTTGACAAGTGTACTGAAAAATGGTGAATATGCTCAAATTTATCAAAAATGGTTTAAAGCAACGCCACCTAATTTACCTGAAAAATCACCATTTACTAATGATACTGGGACTGGAGTATCTGGATTATCTTCTTCTGTAGGTGTAATGTTAAAATTTCTTCCACTTTTGTTACAAGGTGCTTTAGTAACCTTACAACTAACAATAATTGCTGTAATTTTAGGTTTACTTGGGGGTTCTTTAATTGGAATTATCCGCATTTCTCAGTTGAAACCTCTACGTTGGATAGCACGAGGGTATATCGACTTTTTTCGAGGAACGCCGTTGTTAGTGCAAATTTTTATGATTTATTTTGGTATACCTGCAATCACGCAAGAACTTGGTTTTACATTTAATTTAAATCGCCTAGCAGCAGCAGTCATCGCATTAAGTTTAAATTGTGCTGCTTACGTAGCAGAAATTGTCCGTGCTGGGATTCAATCTATAGAAATAGGACAATCAGAAGCTTCACAATCATTGGGTTTAAGTCCTGTACAAACTATGCGCTACATCATTTTTCCCCAAGCTTTTCGGCGAATGTTACCACCTTTGGGTAATGAATTTATTAGTTTGCTGAAAGATACGAGTTTAGTTGCTGTGATTGGTTTTGAAGAATTATTCCGCAAAGGACAATTAATAGTTGCAGATAATTACCGCGCTTTTGAAATATATACAGCTGTCGCTATCATATATTTATGTTTAACATTGCTTTCTTCCCAGGCATTTAGTAAATTAGAAGCTTGGATGAGTCCGGTAAAAAAATTATAAATTATGGAAATATCCACCAATGCACACGGACAAAACAGATAATCTTATCGGTGTGTATCCAATAGACATCTCCCAAAAAGATGTAGAGACGCGAAATTTCGCGTCTCTACAAAGGTTATCGGTAGATCAATTATCTTAACCGAAACGGATTGGGTGTGTATCTGTGTGCATCAATTTTCGTCATAACTTAAAACCGGATGATGACGAGAAGTATTCTAAATTTTTAAATTTTTTAGCTTTTAGCTTTTAACTTGTGAAGACTCCTATATTCCCAAGGCTTTACAAATTTAGTATCACTCCAAACGCCTCTGCGATTTGCTTTCGCTTCAGTTTCGGCCAGTTGAATTATTTCTTTGCTAGGACATTTATTTAAATAAGGGCGATAAACTAATGCTAACCCTTCGCGAACTAACATTTCTTGGATAAAAGTACCATTCTGTAACCTGACTTCTGCAACTTTGCGTCCATAGCGATCGCTATCTGTGATTGTTAATTTAACGCGATCGCTTCCTTTATTGACTAGTTCTTGGACTCGTGATTGTGCTTTTGTTCCCCAAGTAAATTGGTTGCGATCGCTTGCGGCTTTACTTTTTTTTTCTTTTGTGGAATGAGGTATTTCCGGTGCATCAACACAAGCAAAACGAACGGTAAATTCATTACCTTTTGTATCCTTGATTCTGAGAGTATCACCATCGCTGACTCTTTCTACTACATCGCCAGAAGGGAACAGGCGATCGCATCCCATAACTGCAAAAATGAGGATAGCTGCACCAATCCAAAGTAAAGTTTTTTTCGTTCTTTTCACGACATCAAATCAATATATTTCCTGATACATGATAATAGCAAACTGTAAATATCTAAGGAGGTTCGCGCACTAAGCATAGACACGTAAGCGGCTACCGTAGATAGCCGCTTGCGAATTAGTGCAAGTGATCCCCTTCAACCTTTCACACAAACAACTTGCTTAAGTGTGGCTACAAGTTCTACTAAATCAGCTTGGTTTGCCATTACTTGATCAATAGGCTTATATGCACCAGGAATTTCATCCAAAACTCCTGTATCTTTGCGACATTCTACGCCTTTTGTTTGCTCGATCAAATCATCAAGAGTATAGAGATTTTTTGCCTTATTTCTTGATAGTAAGCGTCCAGCACCGTGGCTACAAGAACAGAAACTATTAGCACAACCTTTACCTTTTACAATAAAGGATTTTGCCCCCATCGAACCAGGGATAATGCCATAATCTTCTGTTTGAGCGCGAACTGCACCTTTGCGAGTTACGTACACTTCTTCACCGAAATGTAATTCTTTTTCAGCATAGTTATGATGGCAATTTACCTCTAATAAAGGTCTTGTGGCCTTCCCACCCGCTAGATGCTTTTCGATAATACGCTTGAAACGTGTCATCATCACATCGCGGTTAAAACGTGCATATTCTTGCGCCCACTGTAAATCATGCCAATAGGCTTGAAATTCTGGTGTATTAGCCACAAAATAGGCTAAATCTGGATCAGGTAATTTATTACCTGCCATTTTTGCTAATTCTTTAGCTGTAGTAATGTGAGACTGTGCCAGCATATTGCCAATATTACGCGAACCAGAATGCAGCATTAACCAAACTTGGTTCTCTGTATCAAGACAAACTTCTACAAAATGATTTCCCCCACCAAGAGAACCCATTTGTCGCATCGCTTTTTCTTGTAAGTTTTGTACTCCTGGATGTAAGTCTTTAAACGCGCGCCAATTTTGCCAATTAGTTACAGATTTTTCAACTTCTTTATTCTCGTTGAAACCTGTAGGAATTGCTGCTTCAATATCCAATCGAATTTTCTTGAGTTTTCCTTCTAATTGTTCTCCTTTAAATGGTGTTTTGATAGCACCCATACCGCAACCAACATCAACACCCACAGCCGCAGGAATAATTGCTTCTTTGGTTGCAATTACAGAACCAACTAAGGCACCTTTACCTAAGTGAACATCTGGCATTAATGCCACGTGTTTAAATACAAATGGTAGTGAAGCCACGTTTTTTGCCATCTTGGTTTCTTCTGAACCCAAGGGGTGATTTGCCCAAGATAAAACTGGGGATGCTGTGGAGATTTCTAATTCTTCATAAGGCATATTTTTTCAAAATTAATCGCTAGTATTTGCTTGGTAGTTGTTGACAAAAATCACTCATAATAACTTTTGAAATCATAAATCGCTACCTTTGGCAGGTAGTTGCTTAGTAATACATTTGTAGTATAAGAAAATCTAAATGTCAATCTGATTAAAACCTGCTTTGACAAAAATATATTAAAATTCGTAAAGAAAATGAATGTTATAGATACACCTTCAAAAGCTCATCAAATCTCAAAAATCCTATGGCAGTTCGTAATAACACAATCTGGGAGCGCTTTTTATCACCTGTAGTACGCTTTTTCATCAATGAAGAAGAGTTACAGCGTTACGCCAAGAGTGTAGATTGGGAAAAAGAAAGCGATCGCTTTCGACGCGCTGATGTGACAATCCCTACTTACTACAGTAGCCAAAATTTCCACGGCATAGAAGGCGGATATCTCAACTCTGGTGCGGCGGTTAGCTACGATGCTGTTACCCAATACGTTTTACCACCGAATGAAACTTGGATACGTCAGACTTTGATTGCATCAATCAAAGTTGTGCCGCAACGGATAATAGACTTAGGCTGCGGTACAGGTTCGACAACATTAATGCTCAAACAGGCTTTTCCTGATGCTGAAGTCATTGGTTTGGATTTATCCCCTTATATGTTAGTAAGGGCTGCTCATAAAGCCGAAAGTGCGAATTTACATATACACTGGCGACATGGAAATGCGGAAAATACTATATTACCAAGTAACTCTTTTGACTTAGTGACAGCTAGTTTGTTGTTTCACGAGACACCACCAGCAATTTCTGAGACAATTCTGGGTGAAGCATTTCGCTTATTACGCGTTGGTGGACAAGTGGTAATCTTAGATGGTAATCAAAAGACCCTACGTCAAACAGAATGGCTCAACGATGTCTTTGAAGAGCCTTATATTCGTGAGTATGCAAATGGCAGTGTCGATGCATGGATGGGTGCAGCAGGATTTGCAGCAGTACAAACTCAGGATGTGTGGTGGACAAATCAGGTGACTAGTGGTACCAAACCGATTTCCACAACAGAAGAAACTATGCAAACACAAGAGCGACAGTACACTCCAACATCACCAGATAGCATACTGGATAATAACGATTTACAGGGTTTTCCATCTCCAGCTTTTGATACAACGGCATGACTTTAAAGGCAATTCTATTTGATTTTAATGGCGTCATCATTAATGATGAGTCTATCCACCTACAACTGATTGATAAGATTCTGATTCAAGAAAATCTCCAACCTCAACACCGCGATGAACGCCAAGCTTCTCTGGGTAGAAGCGATCGCGCCTGTTTTCAGGATTTACTAACTAGTCGTGGTAGAGTTATGAGCGAACAATACTTAACTCAACTGCTGACAACAAAGGCAGAGTTATATGCACTGGAAATACAAAAACTCGAAAAACTGCCTTTGTATCCGGGTTTAGATGACTTGATCTTTCAAGTGCGATCGCGCAACTTAAACTTAGCATTAGTCAGTGGTGCAATTCGTCAAGAAATAGAACTCGTTCTAGAATGTGCCAAACTAACTGAATACTTTCCTGTGATTGTCGCTGGAGATGACATCACCACAAGTAAACCAGAACCTGATGGTTATTTGTTAGCAGTAGAACGCCTCAACCAAGCATATCCAGTATTGAATCTACAACCAAGCGAGTGTTTAGCAATTGAAGATACCCCAGCTGGTATCCAAGCAGCAAAACGCGCTGGGATGCAAGTTGTGGGTATAGCGAATACTTACCCCTTCCATATGCTTCAGCGTCTAGCAAATTGGACTGTAGATTATCTCACTGATTTAGAACTAGAACGCGTGCAGGAAGTGTATTTACAAAAACAATGCCAACCAACCACAGGTGAGTGTTAACATAGGAAGTTGTTGGTGGTTGCTTGCAACTAACAACTAACGTGGGGAATTAGCTCAGCTGGTAGAGTGCTGCGATCGCACCGCAGAGGTCAGGGGTTCAAATCCCCTATTCTCCATAAACCTCAAATACATATACAGCAACCATTTCAATCATTTTTTACATAGAAATTTAGGTGCTTCTATTGTCAATAAAAACCGCAGAATCATATAACATCGTATCACAGGCTTAAAGGCTTAACAGATGCCGAAATCACCACCCTCAAAGCGCGATCGCCTATCTGTCAGAATGCCTTGAAGCGCAAATCCCCCACACTAGCACCGCGCAAGTCATGTTCAGATGTGTTTTTTGCCTTTGTCTACCTACGCGCGCTTTGTGCCAGTTGCGTAAGTCCTGTACCAGTAAGGCTTTCAGTTATAAAAGAAGGTAAGCTTTTATAGCCAATTCTTGCCTAAAAATATTTCATAATTAAGGGGAGAACATCCCAACGGAAAATACAAAAATGCTAGAACAATACCGTCAACACGTCGCCGAAAGAGCAGCATTAGGAATTCCCCCGCTACCGTTGGATGCAAAGCAAACATCAGAATTATGTGAATTACTGAAAAACCCGTCTGCGGGAGAAGAGGAAAATTTACTATATTTATTGCGCGATCGCGTATCTCCCGGAGTCGATCCAGCAGCTTACGTCAAAGCCGGATTTCTGAGTGCGATCGCTAAAGGCGAAATTACCAGCCCCCTAATTTCACCCATCGCAGCAGTGCAAATGCTAGGGACAATGATCGGAGGCTACAACGTCCAATCTTTAATTGAACTCCTGCAAACTCCCACCGTCTCCTTCTCAGATTCTTCCGAAACACCCCTAGTGATGGGGGGAGAAGGTAAAGAACCAATCGCAGCCTACGCCGCAGCAGCCCTCAGCAAAATCCTGCTGGTGTACGATGCCTTCCACGATATCTTAGAATTATCCAAAGTCAATCCCTTTGCTAAACGGGTAATTGATTGTTGGAAAGACGCAGAGTGGTTTACTGTTCGTCCCGAAGTACCCCAAGCGATCACCGTCACCGTCTTTAAAGTTCCTGGCGAAACTAATACCGACGACTTATCTCCCGCAACCCAAGCCATGACTCGCCCGGATATTCCTTTACACGCCCTGGCAATGCTAGAATCACGGATGCCTGGGGCGTTGGATACCATTGCCGAATTAAAGAAAAAAGGATACCCAATCGCCTACGTGGGAGATGTCGTAGGTACTGGTTCCTCTCGGAAATCAGCCATTAACTCGGTACTTTGGCACATTGGTAATGATATTCCTTATGTTCCCAACAAACGAGCAGGTGGATATGTTTTAGGTAGTGCGATCGCCCCCATATTTTTCAACACTGCTGAAGATGCTGGTGCTTTTCCCATCCAGTGCGATGTCACCAAAATGGAAACAGGGATGGTAATTACTATCCACCCCTACAAAGGTGAAATCACCACACATGTAGAGACGCGCCATGGCGCGTCTGATGGCGCGTCTGATGTGCCGTCTGATAGCACGTCTGATGGCACATCTGATGGCACATCTGATGGCGCGTCTGATGGCGCGTCTGAAGAAGTCATTTCAACATTTAGCCTCAAACCCGATACCATTTTGGATGAAGTGCGTGCAGGGGGACGTATTCCTTTATTAATTGGACGTACCCTCACCGATAAAACCAGACTTGCGTTAGGTTTAGAACCTAGTCCTATTTTCACCCGTCCCCAACAACCTACTGACACAGGTAAAGGCTACACCCTCGCCCAAAAAATGGTGGGTAAAGCCTGCGGTTTACCCGGTGTACGTCCCGGTACTTACTGTGAACCAATCATGACTACCGTTGGTTCCCAAGATACCACCGGGCCAATGACGCGAGATGAATTGAAAGAACTCGCCTGTCTCGGTTTCAGTGCAGACTTGGTAATGCAAAGTTTTTGTCACACTGCTGCTTATCCCAAACCAGTTGATATCAAAACTCACCACGAACTACCAGACTTTTTCGCTTCTCGTGGTGGTGTAGCTTTGCGTCCTGGTGATGGAATCATTCACTCGTGGTTAAACCGGATGCTGTTACCAGATACCGTGGGAACAGGTGGCGACTCTCATACTCGTTTCCCCTTGGGTATTTCCTTTCCTGCTGGTTCCGGGTTAGTAGCATTTGCGGGAGCGTTGGGTGTGATGCCTCTGGATATGCCAGAATCAGTTTTGGTACGTTTCAAAGGAGAATTGCAACCGGGTGTGACTTTGCGGGATATTGTTAACGCTATTCCCTACGTCGCTATTCAAAAAGGTTTGCTAACGGTAGAGAAGCAGAACAAGAAAAATGTTTTTGGTGGGCGGATAATGGAGATTGAAGGCTTACCAGATTTGAAAGTTGAGCAAGCTTTTGAATTTACCGACGCTACAGCCGAACGTTCTTGTGCTGGCTCCACAATTAAACTCAGTATAGAGACTGTATCTGAATATCTGCGTTCTAATGTTGCTTTGTTGAAAAACATGGTAGCACGGGGTTACGGCGATGCAAAAACAATTATGCGTCGTGTCGCCAAAATGGAAGAGTGGTTGGCGAACCCGGTATTAATGGAAGCAGATCCGGATGCTGAATATGCGGAAATTATCGAAATTGATTTAAACGAAATTAAAGAACCAATTGTAGCAGCACCGAATGATCCTGATAATGTGAAACCATTATCGGAAGTTGCAGGCGACAAAGTTGATGAAGTATTCGTTGGTTCTTGTATGACGAATATTGGTCATTATCGCGCTACTGCCAAAGTTTTGGAAGGTGCAGGCGCAGTCAAAACCCGCTTGTGGGTCTGTCCACCAACCCGTATGGATGAACACCAATTAAAAGAAGAAGGTGTGTACGGTATTTTTGGTGCTGCGGGTGCTAGGACAGAAATACCTGGTTGTAGTTTATGTATGGGGAACCAAGCGCGAGTTGAAGATGGTGCAACGGTGTTTTCCACATCTACCCGCAACTTTAATAATCGCATGGGTAAGGATGCGCGAGTGTATCTTGGTTCAGCAGAATTATCAGCAGTTTGTGCATTATTAGGGCGCGTTCCCACAGTTCAAGAATATATGGATATTGTGGCGAAGAAAATTCATCCTTTTACTGGGGATTTGTATCGGTATTTGAACTTTGATCAAATTGCTGGTTTTCAGGATGAAGGTAGGGTAATTTCTAAAGAGGAGGAGGCTTTGTTGGTATAATTTAATTCGAGTGAGCCATCAGGACTCACCCGAATATATTTTAAGAAGTTAAAGTATGTGCTGTACCAAATAGAATTTAAACCCAAAGCGATTAAAGATTTAGAGAAATTTCCTGTAAATATTAGAGAACGTATTATTAGTAAAATTGAAGCTATGCAAGATGATTTACAGGGAGATGTAAAACGCTTAACCAACTTTACTCCCGAATATCGTCTGAGAGTAGGTGATTATCGAATTTTGTTTGAATTAGAAGAACAGACTATCATGATATATAGGGTTAAGCATCGCAGTAAAGCTTATGAGTAAAGGGAGTTAAAAAAATGATTGAATTACATCCTGAGTTCTTAACAAAAAATGGTCAAAAGGAGTTTGCTGTTTTGCCCTATGAGGAATTTTTAAAGATTCAGGAACTGCTAGAAGATTTAGAAGATTTAAGAGATTTGAGAGAAGCGAAACAAGCAGAAAAAGATAGCTTCTCAATATCTTTGTCTGATGTCAAAAAAATGTTAATATCCTGATTTTTATGTTTAGTGTCACTGAAAAAGATTGGATTGAGCAAGGAGTAGCAAGTAAGTTAATGCGATTAGGTGTATCTATATTAATAGGTGAAAACCAATGGATTTTTACACGGTGGTATTAAGGCAAAGTGCTGGCTATTGGGTTGCTTTGTGTTTGGAAAATGGAATTGTTGGACAGGGAAATACTCAAGAAGATGCAGTTAGCAAGTTAAAAGAAGCAATTGATTCTTTTGAAGATGTGTATGAAAGTGAAACCAATATTTATAAAGCACCTCTTTCTATAAAAGAATTGCATGAGTTTTTAACTATAGAAAAACAGAAGTCAGAAATTTATGAATTAAGAAAAGTCTATGCCTAAAAACATTCCCTCTCTCAAACCGAAAGAATTAATCAAGATTTTAGAGAAAGCAGGCTGCACATTTCATCGAGAGGGAAAAGGCGATCATAGATTATATTATCGTGAAGTTGAAGGTCAAAGAAGAGTAGTTCCGATAGATATGGGTGCTGGTGAAATGTCTCCTGCTTATGTTTTGCGTATTTTTCGGCAATTTGGGTTTAGTGATGAAGAGATTGAAAAGTTGCTGAAGTAAATTCAAGATTGCGATCGCATTGCATTGATAAAATATTCGTTAGTTTTTGTATCACGAACATTGACAAACAGGCTTGAGAGGATGTTTGAAAAGTCTAATTTATTACTTGCCTTGGCGACTGGAAGTCGCGGCTACACATACAAAACCCACCTGCGTGGGTTCAAAAAGCTTGATTTTCGGTTAGTCCGCCTGCGCGGACTTAGTTTGTGTAGTAGCGAATTATATTCGCCCAATACTTTTCAAACATCCTCTGAGAGTCAAATGTTTCGGTTCTGAAGGGGAGTTTTCGAGCTTTTTGCTCGGATATTGTCGTTCTGAGGTCGAAACTTCGTATTCTGAAGTGCAACTTTCGAGTTCTGAGGTTGAAAATTGAGGTTTTGAAAGGAAATTTCCCGTTAGTACATAAAGATATCAAGCTATTGTCTCTTTTTTAGTTTTGGAGTCAGATGCTCTGGAATGTTCTCTGACTGAATTGCAGTACAACCCCATTTATAGGCACTTTCAAAAGATTTTCCTGCTCCAAGAGCATCATAAAATCCCGTAGCAAACTTAATTGCCGCAGCATCTCCAATTGCATCACTCATCCCAATTACATAGTCAATATGTTTGACTATTACCTCTGCTTGCACTTCAGAGTAGCAAGCATTAAGGAGAAGACATTCGACGTGTTCAGCACACAGTTCAAATGTATTTGCCAGAGCCTCTGTACTCAACAACTTTGATTGCCCGTTTTCATCTTCAATTACCAATCCTTGATTGCCAGAGCCATGTCCGCAGAAATGGACTATTTGTGGTTCAGTATCTAATAAAGCTCGACGCAAATCACTAGTCCTAACAGCCCATCTTTGCTCTAGTTTATTAAATTGGTCACGCTTATTAGATCGACGTAAACTCTCATGAATTTCTCGCACCTCCTCATCCAGACGCAACGGGGTTGAATTTTTAGGATTTGCTGCAAGAAATAGTATTGTTTTCATAGGATATACCTCTTCTTTACTTACAATTTGGAGAATCTCTTCTGGTTGAAGAGGTTGCCAAGTTTGGCGACGAGCTAAAGTCTCAGCCTCTGTTAATCTCCATTGCAATTTATCTTTAAATTCTGGAAGCTCACGAATAATTTTGCGAAGTGCTTCACACGCTTGAGGAGTACCACGCTCTTGTAGACGCTGTGGAATATAATCTTTCCACATCCTGACACCATCAAAATTTTCCAGTATTTGAGCTTCCATACCACTAAGTTCCTTCGCCTGTTGCTCACGCTCTTCAATCTCTGGGTATTGTTGGGCAAGAAAAATATATAAATCAGCTAGATATTCTTCCTTAAGTTGCTGTTCCATTTCGCCTTTTAGAGCAGCTTCTAAAGCGATGGACTCTAATACTTCCCGTCCAAATTCGGGATCTTGCTGTATCACAGACCATACAGCTAACCAGCTAGGATTATCAGCATGACTGACAAGCAAACGGGCAGCCACAACTGCTTTAGCTCTTGCTTCACCTGAGCTAATTACAGAAGGAGAAATAAAAGAAACCGCGAAGGCTCTAGCTTCATCAATTTCGTGAGTGAAGATATCTGCCAATAAGATTTCCAGCATACCAGCGTTCAATTCTTCATTTTTGACCTTGCTAAGTATTGGCTTTGCTAGAGGTTCATCCAAGAAATTTTTAGTTAAACGATAAACATCATTGGAATAAAAAGTACGAGGCTGATAATTACATTTAATCATCAAAACTATCAGTGTTTCTATAAACTCATTAGGAATACTTTGATATGCTGTCTGTACTATTTCTCGACAATGTTCATTATTTTCTTCTCTATCTATATCAGAAAAACTTATAGACTTAAAAATAATTGGTATCCACTTTAACCATATATTAGGAGGAATCGTTGAGATAAAATCTGGCTCTTGCTTTGACAATAGATGCAGTGCCTGATAGCCTGCAAATGAAGGATGAGAAAAATTATTTGTTCCAAGCCATGTTTGAGTTTCTGGTTCTCCAGCATCAAGATAAACTTTTGCTATTTTGACAATCCTTACTTTTGTATCTGCTTCTGCTTCTTCCCAACCAGGAAGATTTGTTACATCTGGTTCAAAAACGTCATGGGTGTTGTAATGAGTGCTAGTTGACATGAGAGTCATTTCGACACACACTTGCCACCATAGCTCAGGATGATCTGATTCAATCTGTTCTAAAGCTGCGACTACTCTCTGTTTTGGTGGTGGTTCCAGCAAAGGTTTCTGTTCACGAGGCTTTAACAAGTTTTGTAGTTCTAGGTAGCTCACCTTTGCTTGTTCGGCTCTGGGAGAATCAAGCTCGATAGGTTTTAACTCTAATGCAAATTCTGCTTTTAAAGTACAATTATGCTGACTAGCCGTAATAACAGCGCTAACTTGATCTGAATTATTCCAATCCAGCTTCCAGCGTATCAACTTGGCATAAATCTTTTGTACATGTTCAGATTCCGATGACTGCAAACGTTCAATCAACCACAAAAAATCTTGTTCCAAAATTATCGGTGTACTGTATGTACTATAAGCACATAGCCATAGAGGTTCTCGCTCTGATTCTGGAATTATTGAAATTATTGCTTCTGTAAGTTGGCGACGTTTTGGCTCATCATCTCTCAGCAACTGATTAAAGGACACTGTTTTATCTGAATGATGATCATCTACAATTTTGTCATGATTTTTAAGTCTCAAAAAAGCCATTCTAGCAAATTTATCTAAGACTTCTGGCTTCTCAAGATGCTCCCAAGCTTTCAACATAATTGCATCTGACAAGTCTCCAAAAGGATAATGCAAATTGCGTCTGAGTGCTTGTTTTTCTAACCATTTTAGAGCTACTGGCAAATCAGATATTTGAAGATGTTCTACAAGCTCTGTTGCTATAAAGCCCTGATATCTCCCACCAATAGATTTGGATACTGGCTGTATTAATGTGTCAAACAATTCTTCTGCCGTGATATTTCCTGGCCAAACTGCTCGGAGTCCACAGCCTTTTAGCTGTTCCTCTACATCATTTTTGATTTTCGCAACTGCTAAAGGTTTTAATCTTGCTTTAGTTTTCTCATCACCAAGATTACATACAGCAACTGCTGCATTGATGCGAATCGCAGAAGGTTGCTGAGGATCAAGAGCAACATTAGCAAGATACTCTTGTAAAGCTTTTACGTTACATACTTTTGCAATATCTATTGCTACATTTCGTGCATTGATACTTTTTGTTGAATAACAAATATAAGGTAGAAGCTGATCAGGTAATTTAGGATGATTTAGATTTTCATATAGCCAAGTATTATATTGATAGGTTAATTTTTCCTCATTGTGCAATCTTAGAAGAGATTCAACTAGAGACGCTTTATCATTATCACTGGCAGTAGCAACATCGCTTTGAAGTAGTACATCAGGGTCTGTTTTCATGACTTCCTGAAATACTTCAGACACCATACCAGCTAACCAAGCTACAGTTTCATGAAGCTGAGGGATAATCCTGCTATCAGGATCATTAGGATGAACTATCAATTGTAGTATTTGAGATAGTTTTAATTGGCGTTCCTTGAGATACCAAGCAGCAAGAAACTCAGCATAGGTCTGATGAGCAAAACCAATTCGATGCGATCCACGCGAAGAAAATAGCTCCGTCACAGACAGAACTTCTTTAATGCAGTTAATGCAGTTTTTGTCAACTGAAAACTCTTGCTGATCAACGCTTTCCTTACCTATACAGATATCCTTAATAGCAATATCGGAATTAGGTATATCCCCATATTCTGGACTCATCCAGATGGCAGAACGTTTTGAAAACAGAAGCAAAGCAGCAATTCGACTTGCTATAACTAATCGTTGCTTGGCAGTTAAATTACCAATAAAGCCTGAATCGCGGCGATCTGGATTAACCTCTTCACACAGTTGTAAACAACCTTGCTCGTACAAATCCTTTTGAGAAGAAGGAAACCGTTGATTTTGATAAATACCCAGAAGAAATTTTAATGTAATTGGCTTGATCGCAAGTGGAATAGCATTTTTATTGAAGACTTCCTGTAAAAATTCATCAGAGTTTATCTTATATTTATTTACCGCTTCAATTACATCTACTCGACGTAAAGGAGCTAGCTCATATACCTCAACATTAGCTTCTTCCCACTTTTCTTTTAGCTTTTGCTCCAAGCTATCTGACCAATCAGCCGTCCTGCAAGTGATCCGAAAATACAGGCGATCGCAAGGCAGCTTTTCTATTTCTCGCTTAAGAATTCTGACTAGTATTTTGATGGAAAGTAACCCTTCATCTAGACTATCCAGAAAAAGGTGTAGCTTATGTGTTCCTCTGCGCCAAGTTTGAAATGTTTCGTCACAGAAAATTGCATCACATAGTCCCTTGTCCGAGTCATAATCACCAAGTCTGAACCATAAACAAACATCTTCTGAGCCACTAAGCCTCTGATGTATTTGACGATATGCTTGTTCGGCTGCTGTAGTCTTACCCATACCAGCTTCACCTAGCAGCACCAAACAAGGCTTCTCGGATATTGTGTCAAAGGCAACTAAGTCAGGATTGTATAAATGTCCCCACTCTGATTCTGGGTCAACTAAATATCCACCATCACCAAGATTGATACTACCTGTTCGGGGACACCAAAACCGTTTCCATTTGTAATCCTGACTTGGCATTTTTACTGATAAAATACAGAAAGCATTTTTACTATGTTAGCTTAGTCAAACTCTTAGTCATGCCGGATCGAAGACTAAAGTGTCAGGATAAAATACTGTTGCGATCGCACAGTCTTAACTCTACCCTTCAACCTTTGAACTAGAAATTTCCTCTTCAAAAGTCAACATTTGCTGTTCTGGACTTGGAATGTCGAGCTTTTTGCTTGGATATCATTGTTCTGAGGTTGAAACTTCGTGTTATGCCCCTCTTTCATGATTAATTCAGCTCTGATTTTGGTAAAAGGCGATCGCACTCACCCCTAACTAACCACAGCGCGTAAAATTAAAATGTCATCCACACTTCGCGCTATACTCATGAAGTCTCTGCAAGACTACACTATCGTTACTCGTCCTGATGACAATAGCACTTTTGTTGCCTACGTCCCAGCGATTCCAGGTTGTCATGCTTGGGGACAAACATCTGATGAAGCTCGTGCTGAATTAGTTTATGTTTTTGAGAATGATTCAGGAAGAATACACAGAACAAGGAAGAGTTTAACGAGCTGCGGTAAATAGCGTACTCAGTGTAAACTATTAAACGTTCAAATTATCTGAAATTATTACCTTGTTTGATGATGTATTGCAACGGATGCGAGAGAAAATCATCTCTCAACAATACGTGATGACGCTCCATGCTGAGGAAGAAATGTGTGATGACAACTTAACAATTTATGATATTGAGCAAGGTATTCTCACAGGTGAAATACTGGAACGTCAAAAAGATAGGATGACAGCAGAATCCAAATATAGAATTAGAGGCACAACCATTGATCAAGGCGAAGTAGAGATAGTTGCCAAACTCGGTCTGAGTGGAAAGCTCGTTATCATTACAGTATACGTACCCTAATACCAGGAAAATGCCAGATGACTTGTGATATTTGTGGAAGCAAAGAAGCAAAAATTCGCAGGATTACCAGGACATACGGCAAAGGTGAAGATTTACTGGTAATAGAAAACATCCCCATTGTCAGCTGTCCTCATTGCGGTGAAAGCTACCTGACAGCAGAAACTCTTCACGAAATTGAGCGCATTAAAATGAATCGTAAAAGCTTGGCTGTTGAACGTTGTGTAGAAGTGGCTAGTTTTGTCTAGTTTCAAAATTGGTGCGATCGCACCCTCTACATTCAATACCCTAAAATAAAAATGAAAGGCCTTTGCTAAACAGGAAACTCAGTGAGACAAGTCATTATTTACCCTGGTGAAGATGGTTATTGGGTGGCAGAATGCCCTAGCTTAAGAGGTTGTATCAGCCAAGGAAAGACTAAAGAAGAAGCTGTTACCAATATTAAAGAAGCGATTCAACTATATATAGAAGTTTTGCAGGAAAAAGGGCAACCTGTTCCAGAAGAAAAGTTTGATGTTCTACTGGTAGCAGTATGAGCAAATTGCCTCAGATTTCTGGTAAAGAATGTGTCAAAGCATTGGAAAAAGTGCGCTTCAATTTCGTGCGACAACGCGGTAATCATATGATTCTTTGTCGAGATGAGCCTTTTGTTTTGGTTGTTGTACCTAACCATGATGAGCTGGACAAAGGAACGTTGCGAGCTATTATCAGAGATGCCAATCTTAGCGTAGATGAGTTTTTAACATTACTCTAAATAGTAATTGGTATATGAAGGCGATCGCACCCCCAATTTCTCAATCAACACTCAACCCTCTTTTTGTTGAAACTGGCTCAATAACCAAGTTCCAACTTCAGATTGACTCATTTCCCGACTACGACGTAACGCTTCTTCTAAAATAGCGATCGCTAACCCAGATAATACCTGAGATTCACGTATGCGTTTACTACCTTGATCTGCCATCGCATAGGCGATTATTTGGGCATTCTGCACATCCACAACCCAATATTCAGCAACACCTAAATCTTCATAGAGCGATCGCTTTGTACCCAAGTCATCCAACAGAGATGTTTTAGCAATCTCAATCACCAAATCTGGTGCAGGGTAGCGATCAAGTTTGACAATCCCTGTACCAGTTGGGATAGTTTGAGCGCGTTCTCTGAGGTAATACGCCACATCTGGTTGACAATCCTGAACACCAGTTTTACGAAAAGTGGTAGTGTCTAAACCAGTGGCTGGAATACCTTTGAGTGTTGTAAACAGGTTAACCGCAAAAATAATTACCACATGGTCTTGACCATGATCAAAACTTACTGGCGTCATCTCCAACCTCATATGCCCCTTATAGTAATAGCTTTTTGCTTTCTCGTTGAGTAAATTAGTGATTGTTTGCTCATACTCATCCCAAGAAGCATACATCCATATATCTGTAGGTAACTGGGTTTGTAACTCATTCATTGCCGAACCCTTTTGCCAGTAAGCTATATCTCTTGTAACTTAAATTCTCAGGTTTAAACGCAACTTTTGACCTTTGGTAGTGAAAATTAATTGTATTGTAGGAAGCGATCGCCTACACTTCAGATTGTGACAGTCCTGAGTGCGGAAGATGGGCTGCTGCTCCAAAATACTTACCTAAACTTACTAAAAGTAAAGAAAAGAGATTTCTTCCCCCTTCAACCAAGGTAGTCGGCTACTTCTTGTCCAGGGGCGTAAATTTCGCTCAAGCCAAGCAATCCCATCAGGCCAAACCAAATAGGCTGCTTTCAGATCCCCTTAAATCCCATACCAGCTTCGACCTGTTGTTCTGCTTGAGTAGAACCCACCCCAGAAAACGCAACTGTGCGAGAAGTCTGACATCGAATGCCAACTTGACTCAAGAAAATACCGACTAAAATAACACTGCCGCCAACATATTGAGCCAATGTTGGAGCTTCGCCCAAAATCAAATAAGCTGCCAGAATGCCCGCAATTGGAGTAAACGAGCCAACTAAGGAAGCCACAGACACCGTGGAAGCTCTCAAGCCCTTGCTCCAAAATGACTGACCTACCACCACAATTACCGCCCCATACACAAACATCCATTGCCACAGGAAAGGCGAGAGTACATCCATAAAATGGTTTTTCCCATAAAGCATTAAAGCAATCAAGAAAAATATTACAGTTCCTAAAGCAGTACGAAAGATAGTGTAAATTCCGAGAGGGATTTGGGAGAGCCTCCCTTTGCCGAGAATCGTGGAAACTGCCAAAGCCACGGCTCCTGCGGCTGCCAAAAGTTCGCCAATACCCACATGAAAACCCCCCACATTCATCATCGCTTGTCCTGGGGATTGAAGGATGATAGTGAGAGTAACGCCGATAAACGCAATGATCGCCCCTACAACTTCCCAGAAATTCACCCGTTCCTTTAACAACCAGACCGATAAAACCAGAGTTAGAGGCGGTTCCAAGCGCCCAACCAGAACGATATTGTTGACATTAGTTAACGCCAATGCCTGGAAAATTAAACCAGGAGCAAGTGCTCCAGATAGAATCGCTAGTGCCACAAGAGCAATCCAATCCTTCCCAGACAGTTGCTTCAAAGCCGTAAAGTTCCACTGTCGCCAGTAGATTGCTAAAAGAACTATTAAGCCGCATAGATTTCCCACGAACAAAACATTACACAGAGAAATTGGATTGCGACCACCTACAAAGTTTTGAGCACCAATTTCTGTCAACTTTCGGGTAACTGCGCTAGATGCTCCAAAAATCAGGATTGCTAGCCAAAGATATATTTGTCCGGGAATTTTGTGGATTAAACGATGTCGTTTTCTGTGTCTGGTCACAATAACACCACTGCCATAAAAGCACTGTTAACGATATTAGGCTTTCCTCATTAAGTCAGGATGAGGTGGATCTCACAGAACACTGAAAGCAGCCTAAAACTTGATAATATCGCCCTAGCCTGAGAAGATGCTGAGTTTGGATTGAATTTTCTCCAAGGATATATTCAGAAAATTCATGGTTTGGTTTCAATAAGCTCTCAGTACCAACTGGGATACTTTGCACAGTTAGGAAACTGAAAGATAAGGAGTAATAAATGAAACTAGCCTCGTCACTAATCATAACTGTTGCTTTAGTTGGTATGTTCACCATTTGGGATGGTCCACTTAAAGCTCTTGATCCTACACTAGTGCAAGCATCAGCCCAGGAAAGAAAACAAGACATGAAAGATGTCACAGGTTTGACTACTCAACAAAAAATTGACATGCTCACCAAAAGCAAAGGTCAATTTGGTAGTGGCGATCAATTGCGGCGTTACTTTTTTGGCGATCTTGAGCCGATCGCCGTACAAGCTGGTGGTGCAGGTATGGTAGTCAATCTCTACAACAAAGCCAACAATGTTACGATTTCCTACTGTGCAACCTACGATGTGATAGTTGCAATTAAGAAAGGCAAAATTACTGCATTTGCACCCAGCGAAGTTAAGTAATTTCAGATAATGTGCAAACTGGGAAGTTGAGAGAGTGGGGAAGAACACCAATGACCAAAAACTAACCACTGTAGGGGCGGGTTTTTATAACTATTTTGTTAGTGAAGTGAACTTCAATTGTGGCGAAACTCGCCCCTACTAACTACTAATCACTAACTACTCACCATTAACCAATACAAATATATCTCTTCAAAACAGAGGTTTGCTATGGAATTGAGAGACACGATTTTGTTGTTGCATCCAGCGATCGCTGTGCTTGTAGTCTTCCCTTTAATCGGTATCGTCGTCAACCGCGCTCTCCAAGTTCGTCAGCGCCGACTGGAAACTAAAGCAACGGGTAAAAGTAAAATCCCCCCGGTTGCAGGACTCGAACACGTCCAGTTAGGTCGCTGGCTAACGGGAGCAGTAGTAGGTATTGTTCTATTAGCTCTAGCTAACGATATTTTTGGTAATATTTTAGACCATCAAATCTGGGAAAAAGCACTCTTTCAAGTTATCTTTATCGTGCTATTATTTGCTGCTACTATTGCTTCAGTCGTTCTACTTTATAAGGCAAAAGACCGAAACTGGCGTGCTATATTCGCTACGTTAACCGGGATAGGATTAGTGATACTTGGTTGTCAGGATGGTGTTTACCGCAAAACCGATCAGTGGTACATCTCCCACTATTACTATGGATTAACCTCTGCTTTTTTGATGCTTTTTTCCCTAGCAATTTTGCCAGAAATATACAAGGATAAAAGCAATTTTTGGCGCAAAGTTCACATCACTTTAAATTGCATTGCTCTCTTAATCTTTATAGGACAGGGTATCACTGGGACACGGGCATTATTGGAAGTTCCTCTCACTTGGCAGGAACATTATATTCAGCAGCTTTATGAGCAAAAGTGTGACACTAAAACCTGTACAATTCAGGCTCCTTCTCTACCTCAAAAGCCTTGATAAATCTGCCGTCCGACACCTTAGCATACCTCAGGCTTACCTAACGCACTACAGATGTTTAAGGCAACGCTCGTATACAGTTTTCTTCTCAAATTCTTAGACAAAACTCATAGTTACATCAAAACTATTTACCCATAATATTGCTGCGACTCTAATCAGAATCTTGCCAATACTTTTACTCTTACTACTCCCGCAACGCGTAACCCACACCACGCACCGTATGAATCAAACGCTTTTCATTATTTTCTTCCAACTTCAAACGCAGATAACGAACATAAACTTCGATAATATTGGAATCACCCATAAAGTCGTAACCCCAAACTTTCTCTAGAATTTGGTCTCTAGTAAACACCTGACGGGGATGACCAAGAAGATATTCTAATAAATCAAACTCTTTTGCTGTGAGTTCAATTGCACGTTTACCCCGAAACACTTCGCGAGTGCGGCGATTTAAACTCAAATCTTCAAACTGCAACAAATCCTCATCTGTTTCCTGAGTGCGACGCAGATGGGCACGGATTCTAGCCAGCAGTTCCTCAATACTAAATGGTTTAATCACATAATCATCGGCTCCAGCGTCCAAACCTGCGACGCGATCGCTCACTTCATCTTTTGCTGTTAATAAAATTACAGGTACTGTATTTCCAGTCGCACGCAAGCGACGGCAAAGTTCTAAACCTGATAGTCCAGGCAACATCCAATCTAGAATTGCTAAATCTGGCGATGACTCTCGCGCCAGCGTCAAACCAGTCATGCCATCATGCGCTACACTGACCTTGTAACCTTCGCTACTCAGTTCCAATTCGACAAATCGCGCCAGTTTAACTTCATCTTCAACCAGGAGGATATGTGCTGTCATGCTTTCTTCAGTAACTCTGTAAACTGATTGTAAACATACTTCCTTCCCCTAACTTTGATTGCACACTCACACTACCTCCCATAGCCTCTACAAGTGTCTTGACAATTGATAAACCCAAACCACAACCACCAGTCGCATGAGAGCGACATTCTTCTACCCGATAAAATCTCTCAAAAATACGTGCTTGGTGTTGTAAAGGAATACCATAACCCTGATCGCAAACTTGAATAATTACTTTGTCCTGAAGTTGGTCTAACTTAAAAGTTATGGGTGTATCAGCTTCAGAATACTTAACAGCATTATCAATCAAATTCAGTAACACTTGTTTGAGACGGTTGTAGTCTACTTTCACCTCAATTGGGTAAGTTTTTGACTCGATTGTAATTACGCGATCGCTATACTTCTGTGCCATCACCACAATTTCTTCAACTAAATCATTCAGCACGTAAGATTTCATCTGAAAGTGCAAATAACCACTATCTGCTCGTGCTAAATCAAGTAAATCTTGTAGTAGGCTAATAGTCCGTTCGGCTTCTGATGCAGCAGTTTCTAAAGCTTCTTGTTGAGTCTGGGTTAAGTTATTCTGCCGTCGCAAGACGCTTTGCAAGTAACCGTATACAATCGTCAAAGGTGTGCGTAGCTCATGAGAAACATTACTCACAAATTCTCGCTCTTGCTTCCACGATTGTGAGAGGCGCGATAACAGCATAGTTAAGGTTTGAGCTAATTCTTTGACTTCGCTGGGTGCATGATCAAGATATAGCTGTGCTTGCTCTAAATCTTCTACACAAATGACAGCAGTCATTTGATTTAGCTGACGCAGAGGTTTCAGAGAAAGCTTAATATAAAATGCGATCGCAGATGTTAGAATAATAATTGCCAAAACACTAATAATACCTAAACTCTGCACCATCACCACAAACATTGTCTGTTCACGGGTGATATCCTTTACCACAAATAACTCACCAAGTAACTTATCCTGCACTTTTACAGAACGACCACATAAAACAAAATAGCTTTGATTAACTTTGTAAACTTGTGGTTTAATCGGCATCTTAGTTAGAGACATTAACTCAGCCACTGTAGAATCAGATAATAAATCTAAAGTTGCAGATTGTGCCGATATTTTATGCTCAGGACTTTTTAGCCAGAGTAATATGTTGTTATTAGTCAAGTTATTAATAGCTTTTTGCAACCCAGTTTCAAGTTGCATCATTTCACTATAAAGTTGTACATCTTGCGGTAGACGTTGGGCTATTTGTTCTATACTCTGCTTATGACTATTAATCAAAATTTGCTGCATTTTCCAACTAGTCCATGTAGCGAGGCTGCCTAATACTAAAGCTGAAAATGCAGCAATGCCAATCGTTAGGCGTAACTGTAATGAACATAGGTCTATATTTATCCAATTTTTTCTGATTTGCTTCACTGTTTTGGTTATGTTTTTAACATCACTAAATTTCCATTCCTAAGCGGGAATTTTTCCATTAGGATGCATGGTGTCGCTCCATCATCAAATACATGTTCCGGCGTTAAACTCTTGCGCCATTCTTCGTCAGTTTTCGTGATTTCAAACTCATTTTTTGCAGCCATCACTTGCGACCTGCCTGTTAAATAGTGCGATCATCATACTGTGCCAATTATTGCTACACCAGCCTGAAAAAATACTGTCTTTTCATAATCCAGTTGCCACTAAACGCTAGCTGAATTACTAGCATGAGCGATCGCCCTGAATTAGCCCTGATATAATCATTAAAATTCGCTAAGAATCATTGACATAAATACTATCAACTGAATATTTCCGGTTGGATCAGTAAACCAAAAAGTTTTTTATAACCAGGACTTACGCACGAGGATTCTATTAACCATTCTCCATCTTCGCCGAATAGGGGCGTTGGGTTTATCGCTTTATGAGTAGCGCTCAATTTCTGACACCGAATGAATTGGTGGAAAAACATAAGCAAGTTGCTCAGGAATTTCTTGCTCGTTATCTTTAAGTTATTAGCAGCATAAATATTAAGCCTGCTAGGTGGATATTTCCAGTCGATTTCAGTCTTTGAGAGCAACATCATATAAAGTGATCAAGAAAGTGATAAATAGCACAGTAGAAAAAATTCTTGATCGTGCCTTGATGGGGTACGATTTATCTTATGAACAGGGATTGGTATTATTACAACAATCTGATGCAAGCTCGATAGCTGCCATTTGTCTTACAGCAGATAAACTGCGTCAACGGCAAACAGGCGACACAGTTACCTACGTTATCAATCGTAATATCAACTTTACTAATATCTGCGAACAGCACTGTAGTTTCTGCGCTTTCCGACGGGATGAAGGTGACGAAGGTGCTTATTGGTTAGATTGGACGGCTATTTTGGAAAAAACAAAAGATGCTGTTAAACGGAGTGCAACAGAAATTTGTATGCAAGGTGGGTTAAATCCAGTAGCCCAAATCAACGGTAAGTCTCTGTCTTACTACCTTAAATTAGTAAAAACTATTAAACAGGAATTTCCTCATCTACATTTACACGCTTTTTCTCCCCAAGAAGTACAATTTATCGCTAGAATCGATGGTCTAAGTTATGCTGAGGTAATCGCTGCTTTACGAGATGCTGGTGTGGGTTCTATGCCAGGAACAGCAGCTGAAGTATTAGATGATGAAGTGCGACGCGTACTGTGTCCTGAAAAGATTGATACAGCAACTTGGTTAGAAATTGTCACTACAGCTCATAAATTGGGTTTGCACACCACTAGTACAATGCTGTCGGGACATATAGAGAATCCAGAACAACAAATTCAGCATTTAGAAAAATTGCGATCGCTCCAACAAACTGCCATTCATCAAGAATATTCAGGGTTTATTACTGAGTTTATTTTATTACCATTTGTTGGCAAAGAGGCACCAAAACCCCTACGTCGCCGTGTAGGACGTGATCAACCTGTGTTAGAAAATGCACTTTTGCTTACCGCAGTCGCAAGGATTTTCTTAGGAAAGTGGATTCCTAACCATCAACCAAGTTGGGTAAAACTAGGACTTCCAGGAGCCACAGAAGCTCTAAATTGGGGCTGTAATGATATTGGTGGAACATTAATGGAAGAACACATTACCACCATGGCAGGCGCAATCGGGGGTACATGTATGGAAGTTGAAACCTTACAAAGTGCGATCGCTTCTCTAGGAAGACCTTATCAACAACGAGATACTCTTTATCAGATGATAGTTGATGGTTGATGGTTGATAGTTGATAGTTGATAGTTGATAGTTGATAGTTATTCTCCTCTCCATCTCTCATGTCCCCCGTGTCTCCTGTATCTCCCATGTCCCCTGTGTCCCCCGTGTCTCTCCTATCCCTCGTGTCTTCCACTCTTCCCCTTGGAATGATCCCCAGGATACCAATCCAGGATACGATGGACGTTGATTTACATATAGTTTGATATCAATGATTATGAAGCGCTATTGGTCACGTCTGCTTGCTCTGGTCTTAGTTGTAGCTATTGGCCTAATGGGTTGTTCCGGTAGCCCAGATGGTTTGTCTGGCGATTATCGCCAAGATACATTAGCTGTACTTAATACTTTAAGACATACCCTAGAGTTAGCAGATGATTCACCAGAAAAAGTAGCAGCGCGATCGCAAGCGCGTCAACAAATTAATACTTTTGCAGCTCGTTATCAACGGGATAATTCTGTTGCTGGTTTGGGTTCTTTCACAACCATGCGAACAGCCCTCAATTCTCTTGCTGGACACTATAGTTCTTATCCCAATCGTCCTGTACCGAAAAAGCTCAAGGATCGTTTAGAAATGGAGTTTAATCAGGTCGAAATGGCGCTCAAGCGTGGTGCGTAATTGTCTGTTACACACCAGTCGATTGTCTAAAGTCATTAGGGTGAAAGCATTTGTACCAAGATATTTTGTTTCTCTAAGAAGATATACGTACAAATGCTTCACCCATACAAGAGTTTTTATTATTAACTATCGAAGACTACGTGCTATAGTTGCTTGCTTTGTCCTTGGGGAGTATCAAGCAATAATTTTTACCATTAAATTAAATAAAAAATGGGGCAACAGAAATGAGGTTTTGAAAGTCAGTAAAATTGGGTTGCAAAGCCTCGAAACTCAGTTTGGAATTTTACAGTTTGCTCCTAAATCAAATGAGTTGGAGTTAATAGTTTTTTTTGTAATTTTATTGCTAAGTATGCTTAACCGTCCCCTGAATGTTGTAATGCGAATGTTCTTTTGGCGGCGTCTTTTCGCTGCGGTTTTCAGCAGTACTTTGCTGATGCCATACTTTGAAATTCAACCTGCACAGGCGCAAGAAGTCAACCAATTTTGCCAGATATCAGCAGCAGAAGCGCAAGCAAAAGAAAAATTACGTTTGTCAGCTCTTCAAGGCGACCAACAAGCGCAAAACCAGTACCAGCAAATTGTGCGCCAACATATACAAACTGTACAAGAATGTCGAAATCGCAACTGGCCACAAGTCCAAGCAATTTGGTTGCGTTTATATCCCTGCGACATTCAGCCGGGTACTATCGACAGAATTATGGATCGAATTGTCAACAAAGGCTATAACCAAGTTTATTTGGAAGCTTTTTACGACGGACAGGTACTATTACCAGCAGCAAGTAATCCTACGGTATGGCCTTCTGTAATTCGCACACCAGGAGAAGAAAAAGCTGATTTATTACTGAATGCAATTCAAAAAGGACAACAACGAGGTTTAAAGGTCTACGCCTGGATGTTTACCGCCAATTTTGGCTATACCTATGCTCAGCGTCGTGATCGAGAAGGAGCGATCGCTCGCAATGGCAAGGGTCAAACGAGCTTGTATGTTGTAGATGACGGTTCTCAAGTATTTATTGATCCCTACAATGTGCAGGCAAAGCGCGACTATTACCAGATGGTACAAGAAATTTTACGCCGTCGTCCTGATGGAGTGCTGTTTGATTATGTGCGCTACCCACGACAAACAGGGGGGAATTCTATAGCCACTAAAGTTACAGATTTGTGGCTATATAGTGAAGCTACCCAACAAGCATTATTCCAACGGGCGCAGAATAATAAAGGGTTGGAATTAATTCGCCGCTTTTTAACTAAGGGATACGTGACAGCAGGAGATATCAGTGAAATTGACAAACTTTATCCTCAAGAAGGAGAACCGATGTGGCAAGGTCGTACACCAGCGCCACCACCACCCGCAGAACCATCATTACCAATAGGACAAAAAGCAGTCGCTGCGGTTATCCCCCCCACACAAAGACAACCAATACTGCAATCGGAATTATGGCAACTCTCTGTTGCCCACGCCATGCAAGGTATTCTAGATTTTGTCAATCTAGCTGCTTACCCAGCCCAAAAGCTTGGTATCCCCGCAGGTGTAGTGTTTTTTCCTGATGGAAACCAAACCGTTGGAAAAGGTTATGATTCCCGCTTACAGCCTTGGGATCGGTTTTCAAATTCTCTAGAGTGGCATCCTATGTCTTATGCTAATTGCGGCAATGTTGATTGTATTGCGGCGCAAGTCAAGCAAGTACTAAGTGCGGCTAAACCAGGTACAAAGGTGATTCCTGCGATCGCTGGTCAATGGGGTAAAAATGTCAATGGTCGCCCATCGCTAGAGGCACAAATGCAAGCAATGAGACCATTCGCCTCGCAACTTAGAGGAGTGAGCCATTTTGCCTATTCTTGGCAAGATCCTGAACACGACCAAGAACGGAAATTCTGTCGGGCGAAGTAAGTCCTGAAGATGTCAAAAGAGCAGTTGACAAATGACAAATGACAAATGACGACCCCTACTAGTTGGAAGCGCAGCCTTCAGCCGAAGGTAAGGCTGGGTAGTTCACCAACTAACCTTGTTTCTGTACAAACAGTATGTAAAGGTTTATCCCAAGGTTCAACAGGTAATTGGGGTAAGTAGGCAAAATCAAAGACAATGGCAATAGTTGATTTGTTTGCCCACTCAGGTGTAGCAAGCAAGCGATCATAATATCCCCCGCCGTAACCCAAGCGATAGCCTTGAGAATCACAAGCAACACAAGGCACGAGAATTAAATCTACTTGTTCAGGCTCTATAATTGGGGCATATGGATGAGGTTCGGGAATGCCGTATGCCCCAACTTTTACTGAGTTATTCGGCATCCAAATATACCAAGATAGGTAATTGCCAATGCAGCGAGGCATACCCCATATTTTTGGAGAGTTACTATCTTCTTGCCCAAATAAGGGACTCAAATCGGGTTCCTGACGAAAGCTGAAATAAGCCAGTACTGTTTTGGCTTGGGTAAACTGCGGTGAGTTGAGAAGGTTGGTACAGATGCGATCGCTTTTTTGTTTCCATTCTGCTACCGACATGGCTTGACGTTGTTTGAGAAGCGATCGGCGTAGTTTCGCTTTATTTAGTTGGTGATCAACTTTATCCACGGAAGAAATATGTATAAGGATTTCTATGAAATGGTATAAGCTTTTTTGAAGTATAGAGCGAAGCTTAATATCAAACCTTCTCATTAGAAAAATAAAATGAGTAGGCGCTGTAGCAAAATTAGAAAGCAGTTGTAAGAATATATAGACTCTGTATCTAGTAAAATACCCTTATGCAATTAGAATTCATTCCCGTTGAAGAGTTTTACTTTGCTCTGACTTTAGCAGTTCGCACACTCGAAGAAATAGATAAACCTGCTTTGGTAGAACAAGTCCGATCGCAACTTTTGGCAGAATGTGGACAACCCTCGACTGTTGCTCCTGGCCAACAGAATACATTTAATTATGTATTCAAAGTCAAAGATACAGATAACACTCCTGCGCCTAGTCTGATTGTCTCTATTTCAGATTGGCAGGATAAACTGCGTTTAAGTAGCGATTATGGTTGGGTGTTAGATCAACAACGCAAGCCAATTCGCACAGACAAACACGATCAACGTTCGCACTTCAACCAAAATTTGCGATCGCACTTACAAAAATGGTTGCATATCCCTTTTGACTAACTAACTGTATAAAAATCAGTTTTTCATAGCCTTTTAATTTCTAGCCTCCAGCTCCTAGCTCGAAAATGGGTGTGGGGGGGGTGTAAGGCTTCCGCCGTGAGCGTCAGCCGAACGGGGTGTAGGGGTGTAAGAATCATATTTTCATGCACAGGTTGTGGGATTTTCCCCGATCAGCCGTTTTGAAAATAGCTTGAAGATAGATAATTAAAAATTAAAAGTCCAAAATAACTTTGAACTTTTAATTTTTAATTACTTCTACTACTGGCAAATTAAGTAGTAGTTTGTGTAGCCAGCATTTGTTTGAGTTTTTCCAACTCCGAAGCCCAGCGCGGATCTGGACGAATAGCATCTGTATCGCCTGCTGGAGAACTTTCTTTGGGACTACCGCCACGGCGAGGCTTCTTAGATTTTTTGTTTTCTCTAGGTGTACCAGAACTGGCATGACCACCACTTTGATTAGCAGCTTTAGTAGGTGCTGGTTGTTCTTCATTATCCTCTCCCTTTGTACGAGGTAATGCCTTTTCTAATTTAATGGGAGAGTCTTTGAACATTTGACCATTGTATTTTTCAATAATCTGGTCTGCTTGTTCGTCATTATTTACCGTGAGAAAACCAAAGCCACGACATTTGCCAGTTTTCCGGTCTTTAATCAATTTAGTGGTGACAGCATCACCTTCTTCTGCAAAAACTGCTTGTAGTTCTTGACGATCTATTTCTTCTTTAGGCAAATTGCCTATATATAGACGAACGGACATAGACTAACCTCCAGAGTTAATTGAAAAACTACCAGGCAAAAAACAGTAGTTGGGTTTTGGCTTTTGATAGATGCTATAGAATAACAATGCCACAAACCTAGTTTTTTACTCCAAACTATTAACCTATTACAATACTGTTTTTTCCCAAAGTTAAGCCTGTTGAATACAAAAGCGTACACTGCGCTAACAATACCTTTATTCTAAGAATTTATGAATCTTATAACTTACTGCTTACGACAGGAAATGACTTCAACGCCCTTGTTCCAAATATTTGAACACCATTTCTTACATTATCACGGTATTTTCTACGTAGCTAGCTTAGGACGGACATTTCCGACTATTGCATGAATGCATCGTAGCATAAAATACTTTTTTTCTGAAGTTCGGCTTTTTGGAAACAAAAACCAGCCTGTGGCTGGTTGATTTGCTGCTGTGTTGGAAGGAAAAAAGGGGATTGATTTGGGCAAGCAACCGGATCTCATTACCAAATTTGGTGATTGAGCTATATCGGTTACTCCAGTTTATGTAAATAAATGTAACAGAAACAAGAAGATTTTGCAATATTTATTTACATTCTCAAGTTCTTGGTGATTCAATTTTGGATTACTCTCCCTTGTCTTTTATCCCCTGAGAAGAATGTATGCTCCCCAAACCTCTGCTGCGACTGCTAAGACAATAGACCAGATGGGGTGAGGACTGTTAACGATTTTTGCGCCTTGAGTTTGTAGGGTTTGAACATCAATCCAAGGTGTTGCTCCGCGTCGTAACCAGCCAGTGACGGTGATTTGACGTCCGATCAATTCTTGAGGATTGACATGTTGTCCCAGCCAAGAAATGTGATGTAGTTTGACTAAACCTGTGTGAGATTGCAAGACTAAATCTTGTGCCAAACAGTTGCTAGTACCTCGACGACCTAATAACTTACCGACAAGACGCACAGCAATACTATCAATAGGAATGCTAGCTGGATTAGTTAACAGGTTGGGCAGTTGATCATCAGTTTGGACAGTTGCAGGTTTAATGTTTGAAAAGAAAGAATTTATCCGCAACAAGACGCCGATACTAAAACCAATTAGCATACAGCCCTTGATAAAATTCCAGTCCTCATAAATCCATTTCAAGTTTAAAAGTTTAAGTGCGAACAGAGTTTGCCAAATTAACCAGATTAGACCCCCAAACGCAACGCCTAAAGGAATTCCTAACCAAGGGGAAATTTGTAATAAAAAAGACTGAGGTTTGATTCTTAAAGGCTGTTGGCTTTCGAGATATAATTCTGGGTCTACGTGCCAAAGACGAGCGATTCTACACAGGCGTAGAGCGCGATCGCCTATTAAAGGATGAGTATTATTAATGACAAACCACCATCGATAAGGATTGATACAATCCCATATCAACAGAGATTCAAAGGTAGTATAAGCAGCCATACTACCCAAGCACAGACTTTGTTTATAGCCTACGGGTATAACTATATTTAAGCTTTCTAGCTGCCAACTGGTGTGTTCTTGTTTTTGGACATCACCAGCAATACCAATAGCCATTTTCAGTAAAGCACGGACTAAAGCATTGGGATTACCAGTAACTTCCGCCGCCACGCGATCGCACCAATAAAGCCGCAGCTGTGATAACCATAAACCAGTTCCTGTTAGTAAGCACCACAAACCATAAACCAGACTTGTCAGTACACTAAAAATCCCGCGCCAGATAGGTTGGGTTTTTGTATCTCCCCACTGTCCCAATAACTGATATAGCTGATAAATCGGAATTGTTACTACTAGTAACAAAGACATCACAGCAAAATCCAAGTGAGCAATCTGTCCTAATTGACTAGCATAGATTGTGGCAATTTCATCATTTGTTAGTTGCTCTAATAACCCTTGACTAACTACAATCCTGGCTGTGCGAGGTAAATTACCATAGCAAAAAGCAACAGGGGAAGTGATTGGTAGAACCAATAATTTTGGTGTCCGCCAACCCCGTTGTTGGCAATAGCGTTGTAAAACTCGTACTGTCTCTTTACTATAGCGATGCAAAATATCTTTTTCTAATTCTCGTTGACCGTAAAACTTTGTCAGTAATCGATCCAACAACCAAGGAGATAAACAAAACAGGACAAAAATCAAAACCACCAAAATACTTGTCGGATCTCTATATAAAATCTGTAATGGCTCTACAAAAGGCAATTTAACAAAGACATCATTAATAAATCTCATTACCGAAACCAGCAGCGTTTTGATTACCCAAAACAGCGCTATGCATGTTCCTGCTTGGAGTAAATACAATAGCTTTAAGCTTCGTTTTGGCAAATGTTGCCATACTTTAGCGCGTCCTGCTTGTCGCCAGTAAATCGTGGATGGTTTGACTTTTTCCTGATTAACAGTTGTCGGGGAATTGGGAGGTGGAGGAATTGGTAGAGATGAAGTTTTTGGTACAGAGGGGCGGGGTGTGGAAGATGCAGAAGCCAGCCAACCTCGCGTTTGAGTTCCGCCAAATGTAGGTACTCGCAGACTACGGGCTGGTGTTTGTTCTATGTTTGTATTCTCCGCATCTTGACGTTCTTGTATCTGGGCGTCTTCTGTTTGCGACTGCTGAGACTCCAGCACAGATGAAGAATTACGCCAAGGGATAAATCCAGTGACGTCAGCAGTAGACGCATCGTCATTTTGATAGCGTTTTTTGATTTGTTCTAGAGAACGTTCTGCCCATTCTTTAACTTGCGAACGTTCGTTTTGAACCAGAGTCTCGCATAATGCGATCGCTGCTGCAACTTCACCAATATGCGTATAAACGACAACCAAGCCTATTTCCGCTTGGATAACTGCCGTCCGATCGCTATTACTACTTAAAATCTCTTCTAATATGGTTTTTGCTGTTTGATAATCTCCTTGCTTAAGGGCGGTTAAACCAGCCTTCAAAGATGCTTCAGAATGTGAAGGCATAGTCTGCACTCCAATAACTATATTGTTAGTGGTAATGGGTAATGGGTAATGGGTAATGGGTAATGGGTAATGGGTAATTGGTAATGGGTAATTGGTAATTGGTAATGGGTAATTGTTATTAGCCATCAACCATCAACCATTAGCCACTAACCACTAAACACTAACCACTAACCATTAACCATTAACCATTAACCATTAACCATTGGTTGTTGACTAGACAAAACTGGGGCGATCGCACTCAATTGCAAATCAGGGTGATCTTGTTGTAATTGATGGCAATTCCACTCATTACGAAATAGTAAAACTGGACGCCCCATGCTGTCTTTGACTGTGGTTGTATTGAACAAGCGTCCAATTTTGGTCAATGCTTCCCAACCACCTTCTACCCAACGCGCAACGCTGTAGGGCAATAAATCGAGTATGGTTTCAACTCCATATTCATTCATTAAACGAAATTGCACCACCTCGAATTGCAACTGACCTACCGCAGCTAAAATTGGATCGCGTTTGGCTTCATCTACAGAGTACATAATCTGTACAGCTCCTTCTTCACGCAATTCCGAAACGCCTTTTTGAAATTGCTTGAATTTAGATGGGTTGGGGTTGCGGAGAGTTGCAAACAACTCTGGAGAGAAATAAGGAATTCCCTCATATTCCAACTTTTGCCCAGTGTAAATTGTATCCCCGATTGCAAAAACACCAGGATTATTTAAACCAATCACATCACCTGGATAGGCGACATCAATAGATTCTCGTTCTTGAGCAAATAGTTTTTGCGGACGAGATAAACGGACAACTTTACCTGTGCGGGCGTGATTGACCGTCATATCTTTTTCAAATTTACCTGTACAGACACGCACAAACGCCACGCGATCGCGGTGTTTGGGGTCCATATTGGCTTGCAGCTTGAACACAAACCCAGAAAATTCTGGATAGTCGGGGTCAACTTCACCCACACTACTGTTGTGTGAGCCTGGTTTGAGGGCGTAGTCTAGAAAATACTTGAGGAATAACTCAACCCCAAAGTTAGTCATAGCACTACCAAAGAAAATAGGCGTCATTTTGCCTTGGTGTACCAAATCTAAATCTAGGTCTGGCCCTACCCCTTCTAATAGTTCTAAGTCGTTTTTGAGCTGATAGTAAAGGTCTTGTTCTAAAAGTTCTTCAATTTGGGGATTTCCCAAATCAACAACTGTATCTATCGCTTCTTTACTACCGTGGGCGCTACGTTCAAACAGGTGAATTTGTTGTTCATGGCGATCGAAGACACCTTTAAAGCGATCGCCCATACCAATAGGCCAGTTGACTGCATAGGTCTGCAATCCTAATTCTTGCTCAATCTCATCTAGCAGTTCTAGGGGTTCTCGTCCAGGACGGTCAAGTTTGTTCACAAATGTGAATATGGGAATACCCCGCATTTTACAAACTTCAAACAGTTTGCGTGTTTGGGGTTCCAAACCTTTGGCAGCATCAATTAGCATCACTGCATTATCTGCTGCCGCCAGCGTCCGATAAGT
This sequence comes from Nostochopsis sp., assembly GCA_051172755.1. Lineage (GTDB taxonomy): Bacteria > Cyanobacteriota > Cyanobacteriia > Cyanobacteriales > Nostocaceae > Pelatocladus. Next base: position 267,955 of record JBMNDX010000007.1, read on the forward strand.
ATCTTCACTAAAATCCTGGTGTCCAGGAGTATCTAGTAAATTTATCTGACAGTTTTGATAGGTAAATTGTAACACTGTGGAAGTAATCGAAATACCCCGTTGTTGTTCCATTGCCATCCAGTCAGAAGTCGCTTTGCGCTGTGCACGTCGAGCTTTGACTGCACCAGCTTCGTGAATAGCACCTCCGTACAGCAAGAGTTTTTCTGTGAGTGTAGTTTTACCAGCGTCCGGGTGAGAAATAATCGCAAAATTGCGACGAAGTTCAACTGCTTTGTGAAGTTCTAACTCAAGGTCAGTTGACATAATTGTATCTACTTGTAAATTAAATCTAATTTAACTTTTTCCAACTTTAGCGAGTCTTTTCATCTTAAGACAACGACGCTCATGATAATTTCTTAATGTACTTGAAGACAGGAGGCAGTTCCAATGAAATAAGTTTCACCACCAAGTATGAAAATAGGATTCCTCCTACACCCCTATACCCTTACACCGCTACACCCACTTTCAATACAGGAACAGAGAAATGTACGACACAGACAAGCGCAAGCTTTTATCAGCACTTTCTCATGCAGTCATCTTTTTGAGTACTACATTAGTATCGATTGGAATACCAATTTTCATCCTGTTTGCAACAGAAGATCCTGTTGTGAAAGAAAACGCCAAGGAAGCTATTAATTTTCACTTTAATGTCTGGTTTTATGGGGCTATTATTGGTGTTTTGATTTGGGTCAGTTTTGGTTTATTGATACCTCTGGCGGGTTTATGGTTTGTAGTTCACTGGGGATTAACAATTTGGGCGCTTTCTCATGTTTTAAGTAATACTGAAAAACCTTTTCGTTATCCCTTTATTCTCCGACTTGTTTAGTAGAAAATCAGTTTTTATCCGGTTAGATCAAAGTCACTGATGAATATATAAAATAAATGGGTGGCTTGTAAATTCAGGGGCATCGCTTATTGGTAATGGGTAATAGGCCGTGTTTTGATTATCGATGATCATTGCCCCTCAGACACATCTCATCACAAATTTTTAATCAAGCCCGTCTATATATATTGATGGAAATTTTTATATACTTTCTTGTCTTTTTTAGAAGATAAATGACAAGCAAGTTGTAAAATACAAAATTGCCCCACAACCTCGTCAGTTGTAGGGCAGAAGACAGTTAAGCGCTGTTTGTAGTGTGTCCTTCCTAAGCGGGTTTTTACTCGAAGTCTGTGACGCTTTGTTTTTTGTCCATTTGTGTTTTTTCTCCATAAAAATTTTATGTTTCCAACTCATCGCCCCCGCCGTCTGCGTACCCATCCCCAACTCCGCCGGATGGTACGTGAAACCGTTCTCACCACCAGTGACTTGATTTATCCTCTGTTTGCTGTCCCAGGTGAAGCGATCGCCAATGAAGTTAAATCTATGCCTGGTGTCTATCAGCTTTCGGTAGATAAAATTGTCGAAGAGGCAAAAGAAGTTTACGACTTGGGAATTCCCGCCATTATTCTGTTTGGTATTCCTGCTGATAAAGATGTCGATGCTACAGGTGCATGGCATGATTGCGGTATTGTCCAGAAAGCTGCAACTGCGGTGAAAGAAGCAGTACCAGATTTGATGATTATTGCTGACACTTGTTTGTGTGAGTATACCAGTCATGGTCACTGCGGCTATTTGCAAGTTGGTGATTTGTCAGGACGAGTTTTAAATGACCCCACCCTGGAATTACTTAAGAAAACCGCCGTTTCTCAAGCAAAAGCAGGTGCTGACATTATTGCACCTTCGGGGATGATGGATGGATTTGTGCAAGCAATTCGCGTTGGTTTGGATGAAGCTGGTTTCCAAGATACGCCAATTTTGTCCTATGCTGCCAAGTATGCTTCAGCTTACTATGGTCCATTCCGGGATGCAGCAGACTCAGCACCCCAATTTGGCGATCGCCGCACCTATCAAATGGACCCCGGTAACTCCCGTGAAGCCATCAAAGAAATAGAATTAGATGTTGCTGAAGGCGCTGACATGCTAATGGTGAAGCCAGCTTTGGCTTACATGGACATCATCTGGCGTGTCAAACAAGCTAGCAACTTACCTGTTGCTGCTTACAACGTTTCTGGTGAATATTCTATGGTCAAAGCCGCAGCCCTCAACGGCTGGATTGACGAACAGCGCGTGGTCATGGAAACTTTAACTGGCTTTAAACGGGCTGGTGCAGATTTAATTTTGACCTACCACGCTAAAGACGCTGCGCGTTGGCTGGGGTAAGCAGTGGTTTGTCCTATAGGGCGACAAAATTTCATCTGGTTGATTAACTTAATTAATCTCACGCAGAGGCGCAAAGGTGCAAAGTGAATCTTATGTATCTTGGTGTCTGGGCGTGAGATTATTGTTTGCTGGGGGATTAACAGCAAAATTAGGCAATATGTAGATAAGGTTGAATTAAGCAATAGAGGCTTTCGCGATGTATTTATTTCAACTCATACCTATTCTATGTTTTTTAGGCTTTTGAACGCGGATTGGTACCAGAAAGTTGACACGAGACTCAAAATTGGCTAAGACGAGCCTATAATTGAAAACTTTTAACGACTGACAAGTAGACACGCTCAAACCCATCATCGAAGAATTAGCAGCAAAATTAAACTCATATCTCAATTCTATTGGCAATATACCAGAAAAATAATGACAAATGACTAAAAGACGACTATTTTTAAAACACTTAGCATTACTTTCTAGCTTGTCTTTAACTAGCTGTGGTTGGAGACTAGCTGAGGTGCGGGCTAACTCTAATAATAAAGGTTCCCGCGATCAATTAAATATCTATACTTGGACTCAATATGTAGATCAAGAATTATTTAAAAATTTTAATGCTGAAACTGGAATTAAAGTATCTACAGATGTGTTTGATTCTAATGAAGTCATGCTCAATAAACTACAAGCAGGCGGTGGCGGAACTTATAGTGTAATTTACCCTTCTGATTATATGGTGCAAAAAATGGCACATAAGGGTTTATTAATAGAATTAAATCATCAACGCTTGATTGGCTTAGATAATTTATTTCCCCGCTTTCAAAATCCTAGTTATGATTCTAATAACCGCTACAGTATTCCCTTTAATTGGGGAACAACCGGTTTAATTTATAATTCTGAAATTCTCAAAAAACCACCTGATGATTGGGGCTATCTTTGGGAAAATCAACAACAACTCAATAAAAAAATCACTTTTTTAAATGATGTTAGGGAAGTGATGGGGGCTGTGTTGAAGATGCTGGGGTATTCTTATAATTCTAAAAATGAAAGTGAAATTAAACAAGCTTATGAGAAATTGCAAATTCTCAAACCTGCGATCGCAGCCTTTGATACAGATGCTTGGCGCAATCAACTTTTGGCAGGAGATTTATTATTATCAATGTGTTATTCATCAGATGCGGTGAAAATTACTCAAGAAAATCCTAAATTTAAATATATTGTTCCAAAAAGTGGTTCTTCATTCTGGACAGATACAATTGTAATTCCAACTACATCTCCCAATATTGATGCAGCTTATGCTTGGATAAATTTTATTTTTCAACCCGAAGTAGCAGCAGAAATTAGCCAACGTCTTTGGGTGACAACATCGAGTCAAGCTGCTTTCGAGTTATTACCAAAAAAAATAAAAAATGACCCTAATATATTTCCCCCAGAGTCGATACTAGAGAAGTGTGAACGCATCACCCCTTTGGGAAATCTTGAAGAAGTATATGATCGCTATTGGACTGCATTAACTAGTGCGTAAATTCATCATTCATAATTCATCATTCATAATTCATAATTCATAATTCATAATTCATAATTCATAATTCATAATTCATAATTCATCATTCATAATTCATAACCGTGTCTACTCAAATCCCTTCTTCTCAGATAGACTCTACAAGTGGAATTCCCACAGTTCCTAAATGGCGCCCTCAGTTAAACTGGTTGCAACCTTTCCCATTACTTGCACCCTCTGGAATTTGGTTGTTGCTGCTGCTAGTATTGCCAACACTGCTCATTTTAGAATTAAGTTTAGTACCTGGAATTCGACCAGGTGATTTAGTCATTCCTAGTGGTTTTGATAACTATATTCGACTGTTTGATCCTTTGTATCTGCGAGTGATGAGGCGATCGCTATCTTTTGCAATTGGAACTACAGTTATATGTTTAATCTTTGGTTTTCCTGTTGCTTATTGGATAGCGCAGATCGTACCAAAACGCTGGCGAAATTTGCTGTTAATCGGTTTTGTTTTACCGTTATGGACTTCTTCGTTACTTCGTACCTACGCTTGGATTGCGATTTTACGTCCCACAGGTTTACTGAACACAGTTTTAAATAGTGTAGGCTTACCGACTTTAGATTTGCTTCATCGCAATTCTGCTGTCTTAATTGGTATGAGTTACAGTTTCTTGCCCTACATGGTGTTAATTTTATATGCATCTCTGGAAAAATTAGACAAACGTTTTTTAGAAGCAGCAGCTGACTTGGGTGCAAATCCTGTGCAAACTTTTTGGAAAGTCACCGTACCCCAAACTCTCACTGGTATAGCAGCAGCTTCTTTCTTAGTATTTATTACTGCTTTAGGAGATTTTATCAACCCAGAATTACTAGGTGGTGCTTCTAGTAGCACAGCAGCACGTCTAGTTTATAACCAGTTCCTTGGCGCTACCCAAAATTGGGGATTTGGTTCAGCGTTGAGTATGGTGTTAATTTTGGCTGTAAGTATTGCGATCGCACTGTTAATTAAATTTGGTGATATACTTTAATATGGTGATAAATCAATCTCTGAACTACCCCTGCCTGCTAGTGCAATTATCCATTGGTCTTTGTCTTTAATTTCCACTTCTTTTGTTACCTGAGAAGTTCACAAAAAGTTTTGAGATTACTACTCTTCTACAATTAAGTCGCTTTTAATTAACCGTTTTTGTAAAGCAACAACAACAGCAGTCTGGCGATCGCCCACTTCTAGCTTATGTAAAATGGTATGGACATGCACCCTGACTGTTCCAGGTGTAATGTAGAGTGCAAGAGCAATTTCTTGATTAGTTTTTCCTGCTGCCAACAGCGATAAGATTTCCTGTTCGCGGTGTGTTAGAGGATTTGCAGGTGTTAAAAGGTTTGTCATCTGAGACTGAGACGGAGTAGACGCAAAAGCAGAGCGAATTTCATTGGTTGCGGTTTCATCCCACCACGATGCACCAGCAGCAACAGAACGGAGTGCCAAAACCAATTTTTCAGCAGCAATTCCTTTAAGGCAATAGCCTTGAGCGCCAGCCTCAATCAAACGTGCAATCAGGGATTTTTGAGAATGGGAAGTTAAAACTAAGATTGGCAGATGAGGATTTTGCTGTTTGATTTGTTTACATGTCTCAATTCCTCCAATTCCTGGCAATCCCACATCTAACAGCACTACATCAAGAGGAATCTGGTTGACTAACTCAATAGCTGTTTCACCATCTTCAGCCTCAGCCATAATCTCTAACCCAGTCTCTTGTTGCAAGCGTACACGCAAGCCTAACCGAAAGAGTTCATCATCCTCAACTAGGAGAATTTTGATTGGAGTATGGAGCATCTGACGAAGTTAGAGAGGAGTGAAATGGGTAAACGGGAAGCTTGAAGGCAAAGATAGCACCAGTGGGTATTCTGTTCTCTGCCCAGATTATACCGCTATGCGCTTCAATAATTTGGCGAGCTAGGTAAAGCCCCAACCCAGAGCCTTTGCCTTGGCGTTGGCAAAGCCCGCCGTAGGCATCGCTATTTCCCTGGTAAAATCGATCAAATAAGTGGGGGAACTCTTCAGGCTGGATACCCGCACCAGTATCTAAAATTTTGACAACTTGATAAGACGTTTGGGCTTCTAACACGATTTCAACACGATCACCGCGTCGGGAATGGTTGATAGCATTCACCAGGAGATTCGTAAAAACTCGTTTTAGTTGTAGAGTATCACCCTTAACCCACAGCAATTGCCGCCAATCAGAGTCACTATAGCTAAACGAGAAATAAACCCGACGATTTGCAGCTAATTCAGTGAGGGCACTAGCTGTTTCTTCAGCCAAAACAACTAAATCTACAGGTACTAAATCAAGCTTTAAGCCTTCAGTATCATTACGATAGACATCCAACAAGGTTTCTAGGAGTTGTAGGGAAGTCTTATGGCTGCGTGCCATCGTTGCTAAAACTTTCTGCTGTGCTGGTAATACTGCACCAAACTTTTCTTGTTGAAAAGCCTTGAGAGCTTCAATTGCTCCCAGTAGAGGTGTTTTCAGATCGTGGGTGAGTGTGGAAGCAAAGTCTTCCCGCAATCTGACTAATTCCTCTTGTGCTTCTAGCTTTGCCCTGGTCAGGGCGATCGCTTCTTCAGAACGACGCAGGCGATCGCTCAAAAACCCTGTTACAATTAATGCCATCGCTGCGATCGCTCTACTTGCGACTATGGAAGCCTTCATCACTTCACTTCCTGGTACTACAAGATTCAGCATCGTTAAGCACACAGCCACGAAGGTGGCTTGAAAGGTTGCAAGCCGCCCCAACCAAGAATTTGCTAATAAAATTGGCCCCGTGTAGAGATACCCGAACACGTATTCATTTGGCGTAGAAAACTCTAGAGCCAAAACAACTATAAATAGACTAGCAATGAGCAAAGATTTGCCCAAAGGCGATTTTTTCTTAGGTAATCTAGCTTTAAAAGACACCATTTAGTAAATAGTTATTTTTACGCATTACATGTTAGCTAAAGAACTCAAACTTTCTTTTATATATTTATCTTATTTTACCTAACATATTACTAATCTGATGAATAGAGTTTATCCCAAAATATACACATATATAGAACATAGCTAAACGCATTAAACACTTGTATGTCTACACATAAACGTCATATATAAACAAATAAACTGGATTTTATATCCTCCTAATACTTGTCTTAATTGCCAAATTAACTAATGATATAAATTGAGATCAATTAGAGAATATTGTTTTCTTTAATTAACTATGACTAGCCCTTTTAAGGTGGATAAAAACCTCAAAAAATTTGCCAACCTCTGGGCTTTTCATCAAAATGTATTTATATCACTTGGTTCCTGCGCTCAAAATTTACTTTAACAAAACGCATTCAGTTAACTACTCGCCCAGAGAGTGATTAATCAAAAATTAAAAAATAATGTATTGGGATTTCTAAATTCATGTTACAAGGATGGATTCAAATTGCGCTGACGTTACTCATCGTCATTGCAACTACTCCCTTGTTCGGGAGATATATCGCTCACGTTTTTATGGAAGAAAGAACATTACTCGACCCAGTGATAACTCCGATAGAACGAATGATTTATAGCTTCACTGGAGTGCGATCGCCTACGGCGGGGCATAGCCCATCGCCAGATGAAATGACTGGGTGGCAATATGCTAAAGCTGTGCTGTATAGCAATCTCGTCATGGGGATTTTGGTTTACCTCATCCTCATGACTCAAGGATGGCTACCACTCAATCCCACAAGACTAGGTGCGCCAAGTTGGGATTTAGCACTGCACACTACTCTTTCTTTTCTCACCAATACAGACCAGCAGCACTACTCTGGTGAGACAACTCTTAGCTATGCCAGTCAAACTTTTGCGCTTGGTTTTCTGATGTTCACTTCTGCTGCAACGGGTTTATCTGTTGGTATAGCCTTCATTCGCGGTTTAACTGGCAGACCTTTGGGCAACTTTTACACTGACCTCACAAGGTCAATTACACGAATATTACTACCCATGTCCATCATTGGGGGATTGTTGTTAATCTTGGCAGGTGTACCAGAAACCTTGGCAGGCCCAGCAACAGCAGCCACCTTAGAGGGGGCGACTCAGGTAATTGCCCGTGGCCCAGTTGCCCACTTCGAGATTATTAAACAAATTGGAGAGAACGGCGGCGGTTTCTTTGGCATCAACTCTGCCCATCCCTTTGAAAATCCCAATGGTTTCTCTAACTTGCTAGAGACTTGGGCAATGATTTCCATTCCCTCAGCGTTGATTTATACCTACGGTGTGTTTGCCAACAACCGCAAACAGGCATGGTTAGTGTTTTGGATGGTGTTTGTGATCTTTGCCTTTTTAGTAGGCATTGCAGCAGTAGGTGAGTTCCAAGGAAATCCTCTTGTTAATCCCCTGTTGGGAGGACAGCAACCCAACTTAGAAGGCAAAGAAGTTCGATTTGGTTGGGCGCAAACAGCACTTTGGGCGGTAATGACTACAGCAACAATGTGTGGTGCTGTAAATGGGATGCACGATTCCTTAATGCCGCCAGGTGGGTTTGCCACTCTATTTAATATGTTCTTGCAAATCATCTGGGGAGGCCAGGGAACTGGCACAGCGTACTTGTTTATCTACTTGATTTTGGCGGTGTTCCTCACTGGTTTAATGGTGGGACGAACCCCGGAATTTTTAGGACGCAAAATTGAGAAAAAAGAAATCGTCCTTGCTAGTGTCGTTTTGTTAGTTCACCCTTTTGCTATTCTCATTCCTTGGGCAATTGTCTTTGGCTTTCCCGATACTCTGTCAGGCATTAGTAACCCAGGTTTCCACGGCGTTTCTCAGGTAGTTTACGAATATGCTTCAGCAGCAGCCAACAACGGTTCTGGCTTTGAAGGGTTAGGAGATAACACCCTCTGGTGGAACCTCAGCGCCAGTGTCAGCATTTTAGCAGGACGTTATATCCCCATCATCGCCCTATTGCTGCTAGCAGATAGTATGTCCCGCAAGCAAGCCGTTCCTATGACCTCTGGTACTTTGAGAACCGATACCAGACTTTTCACCGGAGTTACAGGGGGCGTGATTTTAATTCTTGGTGCTCTTACCTTCTTCCCCGTATTAGTTTTAGGTCCTCTGGCAGAAGCATTTCAAATTGCCAGAGGCGGATAAACAATTCAAATTTGCTCATTCAAAATGGAATCATCAACTAAACTTCGACAAGAACGCAAACATACGCCCAAAGTCAAAAATACTGGACTCTACTCTAGGGCTTTTCGGCAAGCATTTGTCAAGCTACATCCGCGCAATATGCTTAAGAATCCAGTGATGTTTTTGGTATGGGTAGGCACAATTATCACAGCGCTGGTAACGATCGCCCCTAACCTGTTTGGCAACATTCCCGGAGATAACCCACGACTGTTTAATGGGCTGATTACCCTGATTTTGTTCTTTACTGTTCTGTTTGCTAACTTTGCGGAAGCGATCGCCGAAGGACGGGGCAAAGCTCAGGCAGATGCTTTAAGAGCAACGAAATCTGATGTGACAGCACGTAAACTTCTCCCCGATGGCTCTATTCAAGAAGTTAGTTCTACAGCCTTACGTCGCGGCGACCAAATCAAAGTAATTTCAGGCGACATCATCCCCGGCGATGGGGAGGTAATTGCGGGGGTGGCTTCCGTGGATGAATCTGCCATCACTGGCGAATCTGCACCAGTATTGAAAGAACCAGGGTCAGACATTGCCAGTTCTGTTACTGGAGGAACGCGCATCACCTCTGATGAACTGACAATTCGCGTTACGGCTGACCCTGGCAAAGGCTTTATTGACCGGATGATATCCCTAGTAGAAGGGGCTTCCCGCAGTAAAACTCCTAATGAAATCGCTTTGACGGTTTTGTTAGCAGTTCTGACTCAAGTATTTTTAGTGGTGATTGCAACTCTGCCTACGGTTTCAGTCTACGTTAAATCACCAGTAAGTATTGCCATGTTGATAGCCTTGTTAGTGGCGCTGATTCCTACCACAATTGGGGGATTATTAAGTGCTATTGGGATTGCTGGCATGGATAGAGTCGCTCAGTTTAACGTGATTGCTACTTCCGGGCGCGCGGTAGAAGTTTGCGGGGATGTTAATACGTTGGTATTAGATAAAACAGGCACGATTACTTTAGGGAACCGTTTGGCAGAAGAATTTATTACTGTTAACGGTTATTCACAAGACAAGGTAGCGGAAGTTGCATTAGCATCCAGTGTTTTTGATGAAACACCAGAAGGAAAATCTATCGTTAAACTGGCAGAGAAATTAGGAGCAAGATTAGATTTCGACCTGAAAGAGGCAGAAGGTATCGAATTTTCAGCCAAAACTCGCATGAGCGGCACTGACTTACCTAATGGCATACAAATTCGCAAGGGTGCTGTGGATGCGATTAAAGGATTTGTCCGCTCCCGAAATGGAAAATTAACTCCCGAACTTGATGCAGCCTACGAGCGAATTTCCAGATTGGGCGGAACTCCGTTAGCTATATGTCAAAACGACGAAATCTATGGTGTGATTTATCTTAAAGACATCATTAAACCGGGCATCCGAGAACGGTTTGATCAAATGCGGCGTATGGGGATCAAAACCGTTATGCTTACCGGAGATAACCGCATCACTGCATCTGTGATTGCTCAAGAAGCTGGAGTCGATGACTTTATTGCTGAAGCTACTCCAGAAGACAAAATTGAGGTGATTCGTTCTGAACAAGGACAAGGCAAGTTAGTTGCTATGACTGGAGATGGTACTAACGATGCTCCAGCTTTGGCTCAGGCAAATGTCGGGGTGGCAATGAATTCGGGCACTCAAGCAGCGAAAGAGGCTGCCAATATGGTAGACCTGGATTCTGACCCCACCAAATTGATTGATATCGTCACTATTGGTAAGCAATTGCTGATTACCCGTGGCGCACTTACTACCTTTTCGATTGCTAACGATGTTGCCAAGTATTTCGCCATTATACCCGCTATCTTCGCGGGTATTGGTGTTGGCAGTCTCAATATTATGGGTTTGGCAAGCCCCCAATCTGCGGTATTGTCAGCACTGATTTACAATGCCTTGATTATTCCGGCACTTATTCCCTTAGCGCTAACTGGTATTAAGTTTCAACCGTTAACGGCAGACCAACTTTTACAACGAAATATTTTCATTTATGGACTCGGTGGCATTATTGCTCCCTTCATTGCCGTCAAAGTGATTGATGTACTGATTACTGCGGTCGGTTTGGCGTAATTAAAATTTGGGATTTTGAACTATGGGATATTTACCACACAATTTTTCTGAAGTGTTTGCCTTGGTAACTTCCAAACGAAATCGCATTCCGCTAAATCTATTTTTGCTTTTGTGCTTTAACGTGCTGCTAGCACCAGCAGTACAGGCGGCGACCTCGGTCGAACTATCACGCTCTGCATCTTATGCGATTACCCTTTTAGGACTTGTTACCCTCAGCCTGTGTGTTTATTTATTCGTTGTGATTTTTCAACCGGAGAAATTTTAAATGAGTCAGCTGCGCCAAATCAATAAAACTATTCGTTCTACTGTTGCTCTGTGGGTGCTAACAGCATTACTGTATCCTCTGTTGATGCTGCTGTCTGGACAGATAGCGTTTTCCTTCCAGGCCAACGGCAGCTTACTCACCAATTCTCAAGGAAGAGTCGTTGGTTCAGCATTGATTGGTCAACCGTTTAGAAGCGATCGCTACTTTTGGAGTCGTCCTAGCAGCATTGACTATAGTACCAAACCCGAAGTTGCCACCACAGGAACTTCAGGAGCCAGCAACCTGGCACCTAGCAATCCTGAACTCCTCAAACGCATTCAAGGAGAAGTAACACGGCTCAAACAAGCTAATATTCAACCTACCGCCGATTTAGTTTATACCTCTGGCTCCGGTCTAGATCCACATATCAGCCGTGAAGCAGCCCAAGCACAAGTGCAGCACGTCTCAACTGCCCGCCGTATTGATCCAAACCAAATTCAAAAGCTGATAGACAAAAACACTGATGGCAGATTCCTGGGTATTTTTGGCGAACCTGGAGTCAACGTCTTGAAACTGAATCTGGCATTAGACGCTTTGCAACCCAACCTTTAGCTTTCGGGGTGAAATGAGCAACCGTACATACATAAAGTTACGCTTAGTCTGAAATCATTATCAAATAAGCATTTCAGCGATACTTATTTTCCTTAAGCCGCAAATGACTAATGACCAATGACAAATAACATAGACGCGCAAGCGGCTTCCCGCAGGGTATGACCAATGACAAATGAAAATTACTAATTTTTCTGTTGGGAAATTGAAAGGGTATATGTATGTTCTCCATCGACTAGTTCCCCAACATATAAAACGTATTTACCAGCTTGCCAAAAGCCGGAAATTTCTGGTTTGTCTCCAGAATAATTATCTGGTAAAACACAAAAACGTCCACCAGGCCCTTCGACTAACAAAGTTGGTTTACCATCACTTGTGACTGCAAGTTTTAAGTAAGGTATTGGCTTTGTAACTTCAATAACTTGGTTGGGTGTAGCAGCGATTTTACCGCAATCACTGGGTTTTGAACCGCCAGATTTGCCATTTAGAACCATTGGATCTGGTTTGAAATCAGGATTGACAGTTACCATATCTGCTATCACAGATTTAGCATTACTGAGTAGCAAACTTGCTGTTAATGCTAGAACCAATGACAAAATATTAAATAATCTATGTGTCTTCATAATTAATGATGTTATTTGCTCCTGATTAATCAAGAGCGATATTCATACATAATATTCTGAATTGAAAGACGACCGCAAATTCACTTTTGTTCCACAAAATTTTGGTATAAATTTTTATTAATTACTTAGTTCTGTGTTCCCTTACTTTTGACTTTTTTAATGTGGCGAGACAGGGGCAAGAGTAGCGTTTTGTTAGCATCTGCTACGCATCGTCAAAATCTTTACACAATAAGGGTTGCTACGTTTTTGTCCCGTCATTCATCTCACCGCTCTATCTGTACCCAGATGAGCAGGAGGCTTGTGTCGCCTTAAGCTAAAATCACTAAGACAACAGTTAACGATCAGATATATTTGGGGTTTAGTTGAATAAGTTCACTAGCTGAGGTAAAACAATATGAATCCTCAACCAGAAGAAGACTTACAGCGACGTCTCCGCAAACTGGAGGCAGAAATTGATTCGTCTTCTGAGAAAAAAACCAAGTCAAAACAGTTTGAGCAATCGTCTGTGCCTAGTTTTTCCACTATAAGTTCACAATTACGGCAATTGTCGAATTGGTTTAATACCCTATCTGGAACGAGAAAAATAGTCGTTGGGAGTGTCAGTGTTTTATTAGGCTTGGTGGTGGTACAAGCAGTGTTTAAATTTGTTGCTTCTGCAATTAGTTTGGCACTCTTGGCAGGACTAGTTTATTTCGGATACAAATTTATTGTGTCTAGTAATTCGCAGCGCAACAAATAGTATATTTTGATACGTCTAGAGCGGCATATATATAAAAGTTCAAGGGAAATATTGCGATGGCAACCCCAATTGTGAGGAGAAGTAATGATCAATCGAGTTCTAGTAAGTCAAATGAACCAGATAAACCAAAAATACTGCCTTTAGCTAGTAGGCGTGTAGCCGCTTGGGCAACGGAAATGACGCTAGTAGTGATCAGTGGGTTAGTTCCTTTCAGTCTTGGTGCATATCTTAACACTAGAACTGACCTCAACCGAGTGCCACTGAACCCTGTATTGATTGTAACAGAAAGAGAAATTTCTCGTCCTCTAGCTCTGCCTGTAAGCTACGGCACTCGTAATGTTGCATGGCCAACAAATTTTTTGTGGACATTAGCGATACTCGCGCCCCTAACAGTTTCTGCTTGGCAACTGTTTCTACTAGCAAAAACAGGTAGCACATTTCCCAAACGCTGGTTTGGTGTGCGGGTTGTCAATTCTCAAGGTAAACCGCCTGGTGTCGGGGCTGTTTTACTGCGAGAAGTTATTGGACGGTGGACTCTGAGTTTATCTGTAGCTTATATGCTCTGGCGCAACAGCCTAACTTTCCCTAACTTAGGTGTTTTCACTATTGTGTCTGCTTTAATGATGCTCTTAGAAGCCAAGGGCTTGCCATTGAGAAAAAGACGCGCACTCCATGACGTGATTGCAGGTACTTACGCCATAGACGCGAATAAACCACTCACGGCGCAGTTAGAGGAACAAAAGCAGACTCAGTGGACAGAAACAGGAGATGAAGACGCTGCGATCGCCTCAGTTGTGATCACACCCTCAGACAGGACACAACCACCTGCTAATCCGTGGGAATGGTTGCAACGTAATCCAAGTATGACCCTGCTGGCGATCGCATTGTTGAGTATGGCTGGTGTATTGACAACTCTTGTAGGTACTCAAATATACATTCAAACTCAACAGAATCAACGGGTGTCCGAGCAGCGTAATAGCCAACAGTTCCTTGCGTTGATTAAACAATTGAGTCCTAACTCTGGCGTCAGCAATGCAGATCGCCGTAATGCGATTTTGGCAATGGGTACTCTCAATGACCCCCAAGCCACCAAATACCTTGTAGAACTGTTAGCTAAAGAAACTGATCCTAGCCAAATCGAGACAATAGAGAGGGCTTTGACAAATATCGGCCTCCCAGCCATCCCTGATTTAAAACGTATGAATCAGTCTTTGGCTGAAGACTTAGAATCAAGCAGCAATCCATCTCCCGAACGGGAATTGCGACAGAAGCGCTTGCAGAAGAATCAGCAGGCAATCAACACAATTATCGCAGTTAATACTGCTAAAGTTAACGACCTCGACCTCAGCCGCATTCAATTATTTCAATACGGTGCCGCAGATCGTCCTATATTTAACTTGGCACTAGATAAAGCTGATCTATCAGGAGTCAATTTCAAAGGAGCAAATCTTTCCTTTGCTAGTCTCAAAGGCAGTAGCTTCCGGGGAGTAGGTGATGATGGACGCTGGGATACCTTTGATGATTGGATTGCAAATTTAAATGGCGCTCAACTTAAACAAGCCAATCTCAGTGAAGCTAATCTCAGCCGTGTCTTGATGGTAGGTACAGATTTTAGCCGCGCTAACTTCAAGGGAGCAAAATTATCTAACGCACGTCTAGTTGGTGCCAACTTGAGCAGCGCTCAGTTAATGGGAGCCGATGTCAGTGGTGCAGTTTTAGAAAATGCTAGCCTTACCGGAGCAGATTTGAGCGAAGCTGTATTTAATGATGCTGATTTATATGCTGCTCGCTTGGGTCGTGTCATTGCTATTGATACGCAATTACCCTTTGCCAACTTGAGCAAAACTGATTGGCAAGCAGCAGACTTATCAAGAGCAAATTTGCAACGTGCAGACCTCAGCAATGCCAATCTTAGTGCAACTCGCTTAACCGAAGCTAATTTGCGTTCTGCTAATCTGACGGGTGTCAACTTCCGGAACGCTGATTTAAGTCGTGCTGATTTACAGGGAGCAAATCTCACAGAAGCTGATCTCCAAGGCGCTATTTTCTTACCTGCAAAACAAGATCCAGCCGATCAATTTGTCCAAACTCCGTCCACAGGTTCACAATCTGCTGTAGTTAAAGGAGTGGATTTTAGCAAAGTAAAAAATTTAGATCCCAACCAATTAGCTTACATTTGTACTCAAGGTGGTATTCATCCCCGGTGTCCGTAGGATTGGGGATTGGGGATTGGGGGGAATGTGGGGAATGTGGGGAAATGGGGAGTTTGAGGAATAACCACTAACCACTAAGTACTAACAAAATGATGGTGTGAGGAGAGTCGGCAAATGAAGTGTTTTAAGTATTTAATATGTCTGTTTGTGGCTGTGGCTAGTTCAATTTTGAGTTGGAGCCAATTTACTCAACCAGCACATGCTCAAGCAGCCTATGGTAGTTACGTGGGTGTTGGTCCTGCGGTTGGTTTTGCAGATGGTACTCAAATTGGTGGGGTTGTAGCCTTGCGTTACAAACTTTTGGAAACACCAGTTTCCTTTCGCGCTCAAGCTTTTTTGGCTAATAACATAGCGATCGTACCAACAGTTTCTTATGATTTTCCCCTAAATTGGCAAACTGATGCTTATTTAGGGGCTGGGCTAATTTTTGCTGGTGGTGAGACACCTTCACCCGTTGGTAATAAAATTAGCTTTGCCTTGCAGCCGGGTATTGATTATGTTGTACCTCATAGCAATACTGTGCTTTTTGGTAATGCCATTATTGGTTTTGATGCTTTGCGGAGTGGTGGTACAACTTTCTCTTTACAAGGTGGTGTAGGTTTGAGATTTTGATCCGGGATTCTCCTAACAGAGACGCTTACGCGCAGACGCACAAGCGGTGAGCAGAAAATCAATAAAGACAATAGACTTATCCGAAAACTAGGTTTTGACCTTTGCTATACAAGGCTTTGATGCTCATTTGCGGATATGTCTAATGTTTCGTTTTTGCCTCGCATTCATCTCAACACCGTAATCTTTGATTCGGTGTGAGGCTTCTGCTGTTCAAGCTAAAGGCAAAAAATTAATTTCTTTGTGCGTTTGTCCCTTTAGCAGCAATTTCTTTGCCTAATACTTCCACAGCTTTAGCGAATTGTGGGTCTGCTAAAGTAGCGACTTTATCTCGTTCTTTGAGCCACAGGTCTTGTCGCTGCTTATCACTTAAATCCACTACTATATTGGGGTCAATCCCATGTTTATTGATATCTCTACCAAGGGGGGTATGGTATTTGGCGATCGTTACTGCTAATCCTGAACCATCATCTAAGGGGCGCACAGATTGTACTAGACCCTTCCCAAAAGTTTGACTACCGACTACGACTGCACGCTTGTTGTCCTGCAATGCGCCTGAGAGAATTTCACTAGCACTAGCACTACCTTTATCTACTAATACCACCAAGGGTTTATTCGTCAAAGCCCGTCCATTGGCAATTTCTCGTTCTGTCTCACCCTGGCGATCAATAGTAGAAACAATCGTGCCTCTATCCATCCACATCCGGGCAATGTCCACACTGGAGTAGAGAAGACCACCTGGGTTATTACGTAGATCCAAAACATACCCAGACACTTGCTTGCTTTCTAAATTCTTGATTGCATCCTGCATTTCTTTAGCAGCATTTGCACTGAATTGCTTAAGACGAATGTAGCCAACATTACCTACTGGTGTTTGCTTTTGAGAAAATTCTACTGGATGAATTTCAATCCGCGCCCGTGTAATTGTAAATTCTTTTCTTTGACCCTGACGCAGGATAGTTAAGTTAACTTTGCTACCTGGCTCACCTCGGATCAGGGCTACTGCTTCATTAGTATCCATCCCCTCAGTACTTTTACCATTGATGTAGATAATGGTATCTTTAGCAAGCATACCAGCTTTAAATGCGGGTGTATCCTCAATAGGAGAAATTACAGTTAGCTTTTTAGTTTTTTCATCCAGACCGATTTGGATACCGATACCTGTCAATTCGCCAGAGGTATCAACTTGCATATTTTTGAATTCTTCTGGGTCCATAAACCGGGTGTATGGATCGTCGAGTTTCTTGAGCATTTCCCGGATGGACTTATAAGCTTCTTCGTTGTTTTTGTAGGACTTATTCAGGTACTCGCTGCGAACAGCTTTCCAATTTACTTTATTAAAAGTACCGTCTACGTATTGTTTATTAATAATTTGCCAAACTTCATCTATTAATTCCTTTGGACTTTCTTTAAAAAGAGCTTGTCCTTGCGAGTGAATGCCAAGGCTAGTAACAGCGATTGTGGATAGCGTCACCGCCGTAGCACCCAAAACAAGTCCATTTCTTGTAATTACCATAATGACAGCTGCGTGGCTAGGGACAAAAATTTTATATGCTCATTATGCTCAATCTAACACAGGCAAATACTCTACATAATGAACATATCTTGTTATTTCAACAAAGTTATTTAAGAATCCGGCGAGCTTAACGTTAAAAAAGATGGGGGATCGGGGATTGGGGATTCTCCGTCATGAGGCGCACTCGCGTTCGGGGATCGGGAAAAACTAGCTCACTCAAGTTTCTTTGTTGTCCTCGTTATCTTCCTTCTCTCCCTTGTCCTCTGTCCCCTGTCCCCTGTCCCCAATCCCCGATTCCCGATCCCTAATTTCTTCACGGTTCTATCCAGCGTCCATCTGCCTTAATCAAATTAATTAACTCCTCTACACCTTGTTCTTCTGGGACTTTTTTAATTTCTTCTCTACCGCGATACAGAGAAATGTAACCTGGAGTCTTACCGACATAACCATAGTCAGCATCTGCCATTTCTCCAGGGCCATTAACAATACAACCCATGACTGCAATGTCAAGCCCGGTGAGGTGATTGGTAGCTTCGCGGACTTTGTGCAGTACTTCTTCAAGATTAAATAAAGTACGCCCACAGGAAGGACAAGCCACATACTCTACCATTGTCTTCCGCAATCCCAAAGCTTGCAGAATACTGTAGCAGACTGGAATCTCTTTTTCTGGAGATTCAGTTAGTGACGCTCGAATTGTATCCCCAATGCCATCAGCTAACAAGGTAGCAATACCAGCAGTGGATTTAATTCTTCCATACTCACCGTCTCCAGCTTCCGTCACACCTAAGTGCAAGGGATAATCCATGCCCAACTCATCCATTCGCTGTACCATGAGACGATAAGCAGCAATCATCACAGGAACTCGTGACGCTTTCATGGAAATTACTAAGTTGCGGAAGTCTAAAGATTCGCAAATACGGAGAAATTCGATAGCAGATTGCACCATTCCTTCCGGTGTATCACCGTAAGTAAATAGCATCCTTTCAGCAAGAGAACCATGATTCACCCCAATTCGCATGGCTTTACCTTGATCGCGCAAAGAGATTACTAATGGTTCTAGAGTTTCGCGGATTTTTTCACCAATTTCGTCAAATTCGACTTTGCTGTATTCCGTTCTGTTTGGGTTTGGTTTTTCAAACACATACAATCCTGGATTTATCCGAACTTTCTCTATATGTTTAGCAACTTCTAAGGCAATTTTCTGTCCATTATGATGCACGTCAGCAACAATTGGCACATCTTGATAGGTTTTGATTAATTTTTGTTTAATTTCTGCCAAGGCTTTGGCATGAGCCATACTTGGTACTGTAACGCGAACAATTTCGCAGCCTATCTCATGCAAACGCCGAATTGCAGCAACAGAGCCATCAATATCAAGAGTATCTTCGTTGATCATAGATTGCACCACTACGGGATGACTTCCGCCAATGGTGACATTTCCTACTTTCACCGGACGTGTTTTCCGCCGTTTAATTGTTGTGTCAAAAGTAGGTTGATTGAGTAAAGTATTGGAAGTAACGGGTGTGGGTAGAGTTTGCATAACCTCTTACAGAATTTTGCGCTAGCGAAAATATTTAGATTTGAAAACGTTCTGTTTCCCAGATTGCCACAGTTAGTGCTTTTTTGGGCAATAATTAGCAAAAATAACAACGATATAAGGAAACAATAGAAGAGAATATCAATGGTACAGGACTTACGCAAAATAATGAAAAAACGTAGACACGTAGACGGACGAAGTCCGGCTTCTCGTAGAGTAGTGGCTTCGGTGGAGGATACCACATAGACGCATAAGCGGCTACTTTCAGAAGCCACTTCGTGTCTACTCGTAGAGTAGGACACATTAGACACGCAAGCGGCTTCGGTGCTAGGGTAGAACACGTTCGCTGTTAGGCGTTCTTGAAGGGTAGGAATAATACTTTCAAAGAGCTATTGCGTAAGTCCTATGGTAAAAATACGTGTTCTCCTGAGTTTGACAAAACAGCGATGATCATGTTCGCTTCAATACTTATATTGCCCGCCTTTATTGGTAATGGGTAATGAGTCATTGGGGTATTAACTAAATAGTTGTGATGGTTCTAGACCGCTACTACCCTGCGGGAAACTGACGTAACGGAGCATCGCAGTGAGAATATAAACTGATTATCCGAACTTGATATCAGATACCGATAGACGCGCAATCTCACAAAACTCCATCAAAATAGAGTCATTCCCACCCTAAAACTAATTCCACCCTAAAACTAACCATGGCTCAACTAAAAACCCAACTCACCCTCGAAGAATTCCTCGCACTCCCCGAAGGAGAAATCACCTACGAACTAATTGACTCAGAAGCTGTCCCCAAATACAAAAACGATGAAATGTCACCAAAATTTTTTCATAGTTCTATAACAGGTGCATTATTTATACTATTGTCTGCATGGGCGCAAGGAAAGGGGCGGGTTGTCATCGAATGGGCAATTAAGCTAACACGAAATCAACAGGACTGGGTTCCTGTAGCAGATTTGACATATATTTCATATAACCGTCTTTCTGCCGATTGGTTGCAAGATGAGGCTTGTCCTGTTGCACCGGAATTAGTGATTGAAATTATCTCACCTGGTCAAACTTTCGGAGAAATGACAGAAAAAGCAACCGATTATCTAAATGCTAAAGTTCAACGAGTTTGGATTATTGACACTAGAGCTAAAACTATTACTATTTTTTATCCTGATGTTCTCCCTCAAACCAAACGCGGGACTAATAGTTTAGAAGATTCCCTATTTGAAGGATTGCAAATTACACCTCAACAAATTTTCCAACAAGCGAGAATTCCCTAAGAGGATGTTTGAAAAGTCCTCTTGTAGGTAGCAAAGCGTTTTAGATCCCCCCTAAATCCCCCTTGGAAAGGGGGACTTTGATTCTATTTCCCCCCTTTTTAAGCTATCCATTATAAACATCTTTCTTAACAAAGAAATTGACAAAACACAGAAGTAATGTAGTGTCTATAGCAAGAGCCGGAAGCAGAACAAAGTCAAACATGGAACAATGGATCACACAAGAACTAGAAAGAACAGAATTAGGTGACACCAGAAGAACCAAACGATTGATTAAAATAGTGGAAAATTTAAGTGCCAAACCAGAAGCAAGTATTCCACAAGCGAGCGGGACATGGGCGCAAACAAAAGCCACCTATGACTTTTGGGATTCACCATACGTCAAACCATCGATGATTAGACAAGGACATATTGATGCGACAGTAGAGCGAATCAGCAAGCAAAGAGTAGTCTTGGCAATACAAGACACCACAGAACTGAACTACACTTCTCACAAAGCCCTATCGGGAAGAGGATATCTCGATAGTAAATATGCCCAAGGATTAAAAGTCCACTCTATCTTCACAGCCTCCGCACAGGGAGTGCCATTAGGGATCATTGAGCAACAAGTGTGGGCGAGGAAGGAAGAAGAATTAGGAAAAGCCGAAAACAGAAAACAAAAATCGACTCAACAAAAAGAAAGTCAAAGATGGCTCGATGGATTGAAAGTAACAGAATCAATCATCCCAGAATCGCTACAAGTAGTCACGATTGCCGACCGAGAAGCCGATATTTATGACTTATTTGCTTGTCCACGTCGTCCAGGCTCAGATTTTTTGATTCGAGCTACACAAAATCGTTGTTTAGATGGTAGTGAACAGCATTTATGGGAAACATTGGAGTCTGTTGACTCACTGGGTACAATCACCCTAGATGTAAAACGCAATCCTACTCGACCTTCTAGAACTGCTATCCTGACTCTTCGTTATCGCACGATTACCATTGCACCACCGCAAAATCGTCCCAAAACTGAACAACTAGCTCCGATAACATTACAAGCAATTTTAGTCACAGAAGTTGACCCGCCACCAGAGATAGAGCCGATTTGTTGGTTACTACTGACTACTTTAGAAATTAGCACTCTCCAAGATGTTTTAGAGTATGTGCAATGGTACAGTTATCGTTGGTTGATTGAACGCTATCACTATGTTTTAAAAAGTGGTTGTGGAATTGAGAAGTTACAACTAGAAACCGCCCAGCGCATCGAGATGGCTTTGGCTACCTACAGCATCGTTGCTTGGCGTTTGCTGTGGCTGACTTACTTAGCTCGTTGTTCAGGAGATGCCAGTTGTGAACAAGTTTTAGAAACTCACGAGTGGCGAGTTCTCTATGCTACCATACATCACCAAATTTATCCTCATACATCACCACCGACGCTCGCTGAAGTTGTAGATTGGATTGCTCGATTAGGAGGGTTTTTGGGTCGAAAAGGTGATGGTTCTCCAGGTGTGAAAGTTCTCTGGCGTGGACTAAGCCGATTACATGATCTTGTTCAAGGTTGGCTTGTTGGTCACTCTCTTGTAGTTAATTAATCATCGCTTCATCCTCTGAGCTTGTTTCGATTTTTAGAAGAAATGAATTCTAGAAAATCAGGCTTTTTGAAAGTCTCTTTCTTCTCATGCCATTTTGATAGAGTCACTAGTAATTTTTTGTCTCCATATCCTCTTCATAACTGCTTCCTTTTGTCAAACTTTATGTTAAGAAAGTTGTGGGTAATGGATAGCTTTTTAAGGGGGGTAGGGGGGATCAGTTAGTGCCTAAAATCACAGCAAACTACTTTTCAAACAACCTCTAAGAGATAATCTAAAATCTTATTTTATTTTCTCTGATGTCGTATTATGAACACTTCAACAAAAACTCAACTACCAATTCCCCCACACTTTAACCCCAAAACAGTAGGTACAGTCTGGCGCGTACCTTACCAACAAAGTGCCACAGCCGCACAAGCATGGGCAAAACAACACGACATCAAACCAGCATCTGAAGATAAAACTCGTATTTGCCTACTTTTAATAGATGTTCAAAATACTT
Source organism: Nostochopsis sp. (assembly GCA_051172755.1). Classification (GTDB taxonomy): domain Bacteria; phylum Cyanobacteriota; class Cyanobacteriia; order Cyanobacteriales; family Nostocaceae; genus Pelatocladus. Next base: position 290,369 of record JBMNDX010000007.1, read on the forward strand.
TTTGCATCCCCGAATTTGAATTATTTGTTGGGGGAAAATCTGGTACTGGTGCAGTAGATGATAATATTCGTTTGTCTGAGTTTATTTATCACAATTTGGGAGTAATCACAAAAATTGTACCAACTCTAGATACCCATACAGCAATGCAAATTTTTCATCCTATTTTTTGGGTGAATACCGCAGGTGAACATCCAATCCCTGCTGCAACTAATATTATTCCAGCAGATATTGAGCAAGGAATTTGGAAAGTTAACCCAAGTGTTGCTTTTAGTCTAGGATTTGATTACGAATTTTTAGAAAAACACGCCTATCACTACGTTAAACAATTAACTCAAGAAGGTAAATATCCGTTAACGGTGTGGCCTTATCATTCTATGTTGGGTGGTATTGGTCATGCTTTAGTTTCTGCGGTGGAAGAAGCAATCTTTTTCCACTGTATTGCACGTAATAGTCAAACTCAATTTGAGATTAAAGGTAATAATTCTTTAACCGAAAACTATTCTGTTTTACGCCCAGAAGTTTTGTCAGGTTTTGATGATTCTCCTATTGCCCAAAAGAATATAAGCTTGATTCAGCATTTGTTAGAATTTGAGGCTGTAGTTATTGCAGGACAAGCGAAAAGTCATTGTGTTGCTTGGACAATAGATGATTTGTTAACAGAAATTAGGCAAGTAGATAGCAATTTGGCGAAAAAAGTTTATCTGTTGGAGGATTGTACTTCTGCTGTTGTTGTTCCGGGTGTTGTGGACTATACGGAAGCAGCAGATGAAGCATTTCAGCGATTCGCTGATGCGGGAATGCACATAGTTAAGTCTAGTGAATTTGTTTTTTAATGCTGGGGACGACAATGTTTGTAGTCAGGACTAAAAGACCTCTTGCAGAATTATTTTATGGTATGGTAGAGGGTTTGACATTAATTTGCTCTGCCAATGCAATACGAAGAAACAAAGCGACTTTCCAATCGAGAATTTAAAAATATTGGGGGTCAACGCCTCAAGAGGGCTGAGTCGCTCTCCAACATGCTGTGCGAACGCAATCCCCTTTCACAATAGTATCCAATCAGAGTGATTCAAAAAACGTTGAAAGTCACTCTGGATAAAATTTAGCTCTTTTTACGTGGGGGCAAGTTGTATGGCTATTATTGTGTAGACCTACAACAAGAAACAATAGGCTCCGAAACAAATTCTTGTAACTCCACTTTTGGCGATCGCAACAAATCTTTCCAATCCTTTTCTACCTGTGCATCCTTGGGTTTTCTACGGCGTTCCTCAGCTAGCAGGGTTAAAACATCATACCAAAGACTATTTTCTGCAAACAGCAAAATCTGCTCTCTTGGTGTACTTACTCTCTCTAACTGATTTTGCAAATTAGAGTTGATAGAAACTCGCTCAATATATCCTTTAACAAAAGTATCCTTAAGGCGATTTGCTGGATCACAGATGAAGGATAATACCCAATTGTATTTTTTCCCACTCTCTAATGCTGGTGCATTTTGCGGTAGGGTAATACTAATAATTCCTGGCGTACTTGTTAACCGTAAAGTAGTCTTGTACGCTTCTTTATTATTCTCATTTAGTAGCAAGAACTCAACTGGATTTGTGGATGTGGGTTGGTAAGGAATATAAAACCAGAATGTCGGTCGTTCAGAAATTGTTAACCCAATGTTTGTTGGTGGGACTAAAGCCGTCATAGATTTTTTAATAGCTGGACAGTCGCCTCTCGCAGCAGCATAGGTTCGCTGACCAGGCGCTCCTTTTGAAGGTAAGATAAAGCGAATGAACCCGGAAAGAAAGCCTGAAGTTCTAGGCGTATTAGTAGGTTTTGGAGTTTTAGGTTTTTGTCTTGGTTGCTGCTGTGAAATCACTCTATTTTCCCAAGTACTAGTAGGTTCCGGGGCTGCTTTAACAGCAGGATAAACGTCTAATATGAAGGTAAAAATTAAAGATAAACTTAGGTATGTAAAAAGCAAATTTGTCATTTTTTTCATAGAAGTATGTATGGATAAAACCTATCTACAAAACAACAGACACACCCTTTGTTCTACTACTGCCGTTGATATGAAAATCGGTAGATATAACCAAATGTAATTACATTTGTAGCAAGAGAAGCTATGGTAGAAGGAAGGAATGGTAGCCAGTAACCATTAATTAAAATAAACAAGCAGATGCCGTAGGAGATAACAAAAATAACACCTATGCTTGTAAGAACAAAAATTATTTTGCGATCGCGCCTGACAACTTTCTGTGAGATAACTACGACGAGCGTACTTCCAGCTAAACAGCAGAGCCATATGTAAAAAATATCTCCCCACCAAGGCAGCACTCTCAGCAGAGGACGCCCGTCTAATGCCGCACTAATAATTTGGCTTACCATCTGGGCTTGAACAAATACGCCCCGCATTATTTGGTCTGGTTGTAGGCTAATACTGTATGGTGTATAAATATTATCTTTGACGCTCTTAGCAGTAACACCAATAAGAACTATTCGATCTGTCACCCAAGAGGGGTCAAAATTATCTTCCAGAATGTCTCTTAGGGGAACTTGTTGAGCAATATCACGAGAGCGGTAATTAAGAAGCATTTGATAACCATCATTGTGTAAATTTTGATAGCCTCCTGCCATTGTCTGCAAACGTTGTAAGCGAGTTTTTCCTAACAGTAAATCTCCCGAAGGTGTGGGTTCAGGTTTAATACCTTTTTTCGCTAAGTAATATAGTGCCAACTTAAGGCTCAAAGAAACTTCTGTTTCACAAGCAGTCTTACTGTTAAAAGTTGCAGACCACAGATGGCGACGGAGAATACCATCATCGTCCACAACCACATCAGCAAAACCTAAACGCTCTACTGGCACTTCGGGTGGAGGTTCAATGCCTTTGTTCCCAGTTTTGGAGTCATTACCTGTGCATATGGCAATGAAATTATCAGTATTTTGTAGTTTTTTTGCTAATTCTCGTTGGTCGCCGCTAACAGGAAAATCACGAATAATATCTAAGCCAATTACACTTGGTAGATGAGGTTCTAGTTTTTCTAAAAGTTGAGCTAATGCGGTATCAGATAACGAATCGTGTCTTTTCATTCCGTTTTCATCTTGATATTTACGATCCGTTTCATCAATGGTGACTACTAAAATCCGAAAGTCTCTTCCCTCATCTGGGCGCAGGCGCATCATCTGGTCAAACATTTCTAACTCTGATCGTTGCAGTATTCCTAGCATTCGTACTCCAAACACCAAAGCTGTTATGACTAAACTTGCAGATGGAACAAAAACGGAGGGTTTTAATTTAATTCGTGTAGGAATAACTGGAGTGGGTGCAATTCGTGTAGGAATAGCTGGAGTGGGTGCTGCAAACAGTTGACCGCCTTCATTATCTTGCCAGCGTAAATAAAGTACCGGACGATACCACTGATTCCCTTCTACACCCATTGCTTCTCGGCTTTGACTCAATACCATTGCCAAGGGGTCTTTTTGACCAAGTGAACGATAAAATTGTTCACTAAAGGCTGTTGCACCTGCCACACTCACGGAATACTGCATCGCTACGACTGCTGGAGTGCGGTGAGCAATTAAGCTTTGAGCTACACCGTTAAATACTGAAGTTCCAGTTAACGCCAAACCAGATTGACAGGCACTCAGTACCACTAGAGCCACACCACGTAACTGATTAGAGTCATCAGTAAAACTATTTTGTTGTAGCAGAGTACCAATTTCCCTAGCACTCACATAATTTGGTTTGCCAGTTTCATCCTCAAAAACTAAATATCCTTGCGGTTCAGGAAGTGAAGCATGGCAGTGTTGGCAGTTATTTATTTTTACACCTTTATGTATGGTGCGACATAGCTGACCATTTTCCAATGTATGATTACAGCGTTTTCCAAATAAACCATGTCCATCGAAGTGGATGACATGGGGGGCTGTTTCATCCCGGTGTTCAGTCAGATAATCCCGCAGAGCTTTAAAAGTGGGGGGTTTCAGTTCAACTAGCCGAATATGACCTTCTGTCTCGGCTGTTTCTAAGCCTCTACGTATTGCTTGTTGTTCTTGCTGTGGTAGTTTTTCTAAACCATTTTCTGGGTCAGAAGCAGCAGAGGAGATTAACAAAACGTTAACTCGCTCCATTGATAGTAGCTTGGGCGGTGCAGCATCGTAGGTAATATAACGAGAGAAAGTGACTTGATGTTGAGTCAAAAACCCTCGGTCATCGTGCATTAATTCCCAAGGATAATCAGGTAGCCGAGTCGAGCCTATGATATCTGCTGCTATTTCCAGTTGTATATGCAGTTGAGTTTGGTTATTCTGGGCTAAATTAATTGCATTTTGCAGCACTTTTTCGACTCTAGAGCCTGGGGGAAAAAGTGATTGATACAGTGCCTTGCCAATATTTGTAAGAAAATGGAGATGGAAGGTTTTTCGGTCTTGAGCTAGTAAACCAGCTTGCACCATCCAATCTTGTTCACCAGAACGCTGAAAGTCCTCTGGTCGAAAACGAATGGCTTCTAGAGATTTGATCACGGTAATTAGCCTGTCTATTCCCTCTTCCCAAAAAGGTAATGTTGAGTTTCTTTCTGCTTGACCAACTCGTAACCCATTGACGCTGACTTTGAAATCAGCCTCATTCATGGGAGATAGGTATACCTTTAATAACTCCATCAGCCATCCTTGCTATTCAGCCTAAGAGATCACCAAGGGGTTTGTCGTTACTACCCTTCAGTAGTCCTTCTGTGCTAGTTTCTTCCAGCACCTTCCATTTTTCAGGGTAGCGGGTTTTATAAAGTGCAATTCGCTCTTCTTTGCTCAGTAAAGGAGTTAGAGTGACAGTAACCTTTTGTACATCATCACGACTACCTCCGCCACCTAATTCCACGACATAGACTTTGATACCAGCTTTACCTTCTTTACGTGCAGTCACTTGCAATTCCAGATTCACTTGGTCAACACTAAATAAGGGTATTGGTTTTTCTCCTTCTGCTTCTGTTGAAAGCAACTCTCGCTTGATCTGCTCAATTAGTTCTGCTAATCCGATAGAATTTTCTTCTGACATTTCACGCTCCTTAGCTATTTATTAGTAACTAAACTTGAGTTATTCAGATTCCCCAATGAGAGTAAATGCTGCCTATTGAGAAGGATTAGCCCGGATTTCTCACAAGTGAGAAATCCAGATTCAAAAATTATTTCCTTTCAAAGCTGCCACTAAAATTCGCATTACTTGCTCCAAATCTTCAGGAACCCGATAGCTATTAATCCCCTGTTCAAAATGCTTTCTGTTGCGATCGAGTCTACCAAATTGCCATATTGTGCCAGTAGAAACAACCCCAATTAAAACTGGCTGTTGGTTAACTGTAGTCGCACCCTCCCACTGATCAAGTGCCACCAATTCGGCGACTAACTGCGTAAAACCTCGCGTCAAATCCTCGTATTTTGCCTCAATAACTAATAGCTGATTGACGGAATTTACCCGCAGTAAATAATCTAAATTTCCCTGAAGCCAATTAGAAACTTTCAAACTATATTCAATTCGTAATTCTGCCTGTGTGTAATGAATTAACTCCGTCACCACCCGCGAGATGAGAATTTCTCGTCTTGCGAGTTCATTAGTCAACGGTACAAATGGTAGTACCTCCTCAATGCGATCGCGTAATTCTCCCAAGCGGTCAAGTTCATCAGGGAACTGAGGTAAATTAAGCACTCTTCGAGTTAAACTATAGCCAAATTCATTAGCAAGTTCACTAGCTTCAAAGCCAAGCTCAAAATATCGGCTGAAAGTATAACTTTGATTCGAGTCAAGAATTGACATAAGCTCGCGCTGCACATGACATTTTTCTTATATCACGGTTTACGAGGTCGTAGCGTCTCAATACTTGAATTATTTAGATTCCCCAATCAGAGTAAAAGCTGCCCAATCAGCAGGATTGGGATGTTTTTCCTTAGTTGTCAGCATCGCTTGGCGCAATGCTGTAGCTTTATCTTGCTGATGTTCGAGGTTTTGATAAAATTCTGTCATTAACTCAGCAGTCGGTGCATCAGGTATCGACCATAGAGAAACTATGACACTGGGAACCCCTGCGGCAATTATGGAACGAGATAGCCCAATTACCCCATCACCTGTTAGCCTTCCCTGTCCTGTATCGCAAGCACTCAAAACGACTAATTCGGCACTTAAAGTAGAACCTTGTGGTGGTGTATACAAATTTAGAATCTCTTCTGCTGTTAACAAACCGTTATCCTGACCTTCGGGAGCAAAGACGATAGAACTTCCCAATCCCCGAATATCATCTAATAAGCCATGAGTTGCCAGATGAATAATTTTGGCTTTACGTAGTTTTTGTAACACAGCATTTTTGGTAGCTTGATTGCCAATCAAGGCTTGAGTTTTCCAAAAGGAAGCAATAGCTAGGGCTTCTTTTTCTGAACCAGGAAGCGGATTTAACTGCTTAGGCAGTTTTGGCATTGTAGGATTACCGACTACCACAACATCCTTAGCTGAACCTGGTACTTTTTGTCGGAGTTTGTGAGTGGAGTCTACAACTTGAATCGAAGGAGCAGTGAGGATGGTATGTTTATCAATTAAGTACTGCCCCGATGGATCTTGCAATGCTGGGAAGGGAACGAGAAATAGAGAATCTTGGGGAATGAAGATGACGCGGGCTGTTTCTTCTTTTGGTAGTAAGTCTGCAATTGGTTGGATGAGTAGCTGATGAAGTTCTTGTAATTGGGAGTTTTTAGTGTTGGCGCTGGCGCTATTCGTAATCTTTTCTACAACATCTGTTATGGAACGTTCTATAGATGCTTGTCCTGGCTCCCAAGAGGGCAAGCGGATAGTTATTTTGCCGTTTTTAACATCAACTGATACTACTTGCCAAGCTTCCCAATCTGGAGCATCGTCATTGAGTTTAATGCGATCGCCTGGTGTGAGAGTGATCTTATTACCACTCCTCGAAGCAACATTCATACCTTTAACAACCGATTCACGAGCCTGGACTACTTTATCTGTTAGGGAGATATTTTGTTGTTGCCACAGGGGTTTGAGATTAACTGGGCGAAATTTGGCTTCGCCAGTGGGTTTTACGACCCAAATATATAGTTCTGATTCTTTGAATTGTGGTTTACCTTGAACTTTGAATTCATCGTAAATAATTGAATATTGAACGATAGTGGCGTTTTGTACTTTAGCGATTTGTTTAATTTCTTCAATCGTTGGAGGAGGTGGTGATTGTTGTTGGAGGTTAGGAGATAAACGAGAAGCAAGTAACTCCACAAAAGCACGCGCCCGTCCGCGTTCGGCAATTTCTAAGGCTGCATCAGTTTTATTTTGGGCAATGAGGACTTGTTGTAAGATGCGATAGGTGTTACGTTGTGTGTCAATAATAGATATTTTATCGTTATCTTTTAATTCACCTCGCAGAGATTCTTTCACTTTTATTGATTCAAATAGGGTACTCTCTGCTAAAGTTAATTTTCCTTGTTTGTAGAAAACAATTCCTAGATTGTTCAGTGAATAATTCTCACTTTGACGGTCTTTAATTTTTCGTGCGATTTTTAAGCTTTGTTGTTGGTACTTAATCGCTTTTGGGTAGTCTCCCAAGGAAAGGTAGGTTTTACCGAGATTTGCCAGTGACTGAGCCTCACCTTGACGGTCTTTTATTTTCCTGATGATCGCCAAGCTCTGTTGATAGTAGTCAATTGCTTTCGGGTAATCTCCCAAGGAAAGGTAAACAAAACCGAGATTTGCCAGTGATTGACCCTCACCTTTACGATCTTTTATTTCCCTGACAATCAACAATTTTTTTTGTTGGTACTGAATCGCTTTTAGGTACTTTCCCAAGTGATGGTAGAGAAGACTGATATTTCCCCATGCATCACCCTCACCTTGACGGTCTTTTATTTCTTGTGTTATAGCTAATTTTTGTCGATAGTATTTAATCGCTTTGGGGTAGTTTCCCAAGTAATAGTAGACAAGACCGAGATTTCCCAATGCATTACTCTCACCTTGAGGATTTTTAATTTCTGTCGCTAGATCCAATTTTTGTTGTTGGTACTCAATAGCTTTGGGGTAGTCTCCCAACGCAAGGTAAGCAATACCAAGATTTCCCAGTGCATTAGCCTCAGTTTGGCGATATTTTATTTCTCGTGCGAGTTTTAAGCTTTGTTGATGGTACTCAATAGCTTTGGGATAGTCTCCCAAGTTATCGTAGGCAAGACCGAGATTTCCCAATGCATCACTCTCAAATTGAGGATTGTTAGTTTCTCGTGCGAGTTTTAAGCTTTGTTGACAGTATTCAATGGTTTTGGGGTAGTTTCCTAAAGCACCGTAAGCAGCAGCGAGATTTACCAGTGATTGACTCTCAGTTTTACGGTCTTTAATTTCTCGCGCGAGTTTTAAGCTTTGTTCATAGTATTTAATAGCTGTGGAGTAATCTCCCAAGTTAAAGTAGGGAATACCGAGATTTGCAATAACCTTAACCTCATCACCTTTACGGTCTTTAATTTCTCGTATGAGTTTTAAGCTTTTTTTATAGTGTTCAATAGCTGTGAGGTACTTTCCCAAGGCATTATAGGCAATACCGAGATTTCCCAGAACCTGACTCTCATATAAAGGATCTTTGATTTCTCGCGCGAGTTTTAAGCTTTGTTCATAGTATTTAATAGCTGTGGAGTAATTTCCCAAGGCATCATAGGCAACACCAAGATATGCCAGAACCTTAACCTCACTTTTACGGTCTTTGATTTCTCGTGCGAGTTTTAAGCCTTGTTGATGATACTCAATAGCTTTGGGATAGTTTCCTAAAGCACCGTAGGCATTACCGAGATTTCCTAGTGCAGCACCCTCACCTTCACGATCTTTAATTTCGCGGTAGATTTGTAGTGCTTGTTCCCAAGACTGTAATGCTGTTGTAAATTGACTGGCTTGAAACTGTTTACCACCTTGTTGCAGTAATCGAGCCGCTTCCGCTTTTCGCGCATCTGTTGTTTGACCCAGCACTACAGACTTCCCAAACACAGGAGAAAAACTTAACCACCAAAATTGCGACACACTAAGCAACAAAGCACTAAAAATAATCAGGAAGAATTTATATACTCTCATAACCGTAAAAATACAATTCTATTAGCCACAATAATTACTTCCTAATACATATCTCACATATCAGGAGGACTTGTGTAAAAAATTTTATTTATAAACTAGAACAACGTAGAAACCACAGCCGGCTCTGAGTTATAAAAGTTATATTCTTCAATCTTCAGTTTGTTGTGCGTACTCAATAGCTTTAGGGTAGTTCCCTAAGTAAAGGTAGTCTCTGTATAATTCCGGCTATAAACTGAGTAAAGTATCTGAAAAACTAATTTTGGAACGAAACTACACGCTTTAGGGACAATTCATGTAGACGCAAACTGGCTACATAAATTGCCCCTGCTTTGAAAATCAAAGTTTCGGCTATTATTGGGGTAAATCCGATTAATTGTCTCTGTTGATGAGTTAAATTTAAGACCTGAATTGATGGGGCAGTGAGAATAGTATGTTTATCGATTAAATAAAGTCCTGAGTTTTGAAGCACTAAAGTGCTTACTACAAACCCTCGAAACGAATCAACTTCATTTCAAATATTCTTTTGGATCTTGAGCAACCCAACCTAGAGAAGAGTTAGAGCGGATTTCAAAATGTAGATGGGGTTGACTGATGGTTGGTTGTCCAGTCTGTCCAACCGTTCCTAGTAAATCTCCCTGTTTAACTTGTTGACCAATGCTAACTTTGATACTCTCTAGCTGGGCGTAACGGCTTTGTAATCCACCACCATGATTAATAATTACTAAGTTACCGTAAGTACCGCGATCGCCTGCAAAAACTACTGTCCCCGGTGCGATCGCATTTACGGGGATTCCAATCGCGGCTAACAAATCAATACCACTGTGAAAGAAAACTTCTCCGTTGTTGGGGTTAAGTTGCCAACCATAGGGAAACCCTACCTGAGCTACAGATGCTAAGGGATACCCAGTGATTTGCACAGCAGGGGTATTTACACTAGGAGTTGAGGATGGCGACGAACTCGCACGATTGGATGTCGGAATAAATGCTATTTGAGATGGTGGTTTACAGCCATTCAACTCAAAAAGAGCATCAGCACGAACTTTGTATTTTTGTGCTAATTCTCGCCAAGTCTGACCACGAGCTATTTCTACTACAATACCATTGTAGGGAGGGATGAGAATATTACTACCCGTCGTCACCCTACCGTTTTGTAAACTGGGATTCATGGTGATAATAGTATCAGGAGCTAAATTGTAGAGTGCGGCGATACTTTGCAAAGTTTCGCCACGCCCAACTTTATGACGCTGAAAGCGTTCTAGGGCTGGAGTTGGACATTTAGCAGCCTGTGCTAGTGCAGGATTTGGGTATGTGGATACAAGTCCCAAAGCAGAGATTAAGCTAGAGAAAACAAGTAGAAGTAGGCGATCGCTAACAGTCATGTATGTTAAATGGAGCAATATTGAAATACTCAACGTCAACAGTTGGTGTATGGCGGGAGTATTCTTGCGATTCTAGCTAAATTTTATATTTTATTGATAGTTAGTAGTTAGTAGTTAGTAGTTAGTTGATGAGTATTAACAAAATTAATCTGTCCACTTGTCTTTTGCTTGACTACACTTAGAAATTAGCATCTGCATTGCTGTTCTTAAGTATGGTCAACGACCCAGGTCTAAAAACGATGGCTTCCAGCCTAAAACTTTGACCACAGTGCGTGGATTGCAAAACTAGACGGAATTAAGTATCGCAAGGCGATAATGGAACACGGCGATCAAAAAATCGCACTCTTCGGGAAGTAAGCTACGTGTCGCTTCCCTCTCAAGTCGCCCATACTCTTAGTTTCCCGCATACCGAGAGGTTTTATGAAGTTATCCAAGAAACAACTAGCCGTTTATTTTTCTTTGGTTGTGGGCGGCGGCGTATTCGGCGGTAGTGCAGTGTTGCTAGCCAGTCCGTATCTCCTGACACAGAGACGTACGTTTCAGGAACTCAAGAATGTGAGTATGAGTGCGCCATCAGAAACAGTTGTGACTAATCCTTTGGGAAAAAGTATCGAAGCAACTGGGGGTGAAAGCGTTAATTTTGTCGCGACTGCTGTTCAAAAAACAGGATCAGCAGTTGTCCGAATTAATGCGACTCGCAAAGTCGCCAATCCGATTTCAGATGCTTTCAAAAATCCTATGTTGCGTCGATTTTTTGGCGAAGATGAAGAACCAATTCCACATGAGAGAATTGAGCGTGGTACGGGTTCTGGTTTTATTCTCAGTACGAATGGAGAAATTCTTACCAACGCTCATGTAGTAGCAAACACAGATAAAGTACAAGTTACCCTCAAAGATGGCAGAACATTTGAAGGGAAGGTGATGGGAGTTGATCCGATGACAGATGTAGCAGTGGTAAAAATTCCTGCCAAGCAATTACCCTCTGTGAAATTGGGCAATTCACAAAATTTGATTCCTGGACAGTGGGCGATCGCCATTGGCAATCCTTTGGGTTTAGATAACACTGTCACTATCGGTATCATCAGTGCTACAGACCGCACTAGTTCCCAAGTTGGCGTACCAGATAAACGAGTTAGCTTTATCCAAACCGACGCCGCCATCAATCCTGGGAACTCTGGAGGACCTTTGTTAAATTCCCAAGGTGAGGTAATTGGAGTCAACACTGCAATCCGTGCTGATGCTCAGGGACTTGGTTTTGCCATTCCCATAGAAACTGCTGCTCGCATTGCTGGCGAACTTTTTGCTAAAGGGCGTGTGGAACATCCTTTCTTGGGGATTGAAATGGTAGACCTTTCTCCTAGCAAAAAACAGCAAATCAATCAAGAGAATAACCTTAACATCCAGCAAAACGCTGGTGTTGCCATCAAGGGAGTTCTAGACAAATCACCTGCACAGCGAATAGGACTGCTCCCTGGAGATGTCATCCAAAAATTTAACGGTAAACCAGTTAAAACTGCTGCTCAAGTGCAGAAAATGGTTGAGTCTAGCAGTGTTGGAGACACTTTGCAAATTGAAGTCAACCGTGACGGTAAAATTCAAAATTTTCAGGTTCAGTCAGGAGCTTATCCGCACAAATAGTCCAGAATCTAAAGTCCACAGTCAAGAGTATTTAATTACTGACCATTTACAAGTTACCATTGACAGTTGACTCTTGATTCTTGACTAATGATTATTAGCCAAATTATCTAAGTGCATTCGTTGTTCCATCTGGCGCAGGAAATAGCCCGTCATCATTGCTGATGCTAGAAGACCAGCCAGATTATCCCGGTCTGTTGTAATCTGAACATTGAAGTTTTCAGCAGGTAACATCCCAACAAGCCCTTGAACATTTTGGGAAATGATTTGCTTGATTTCAGGGCTGACGGACTGAGCGACGTTAGCCAAAACTTCTGGGGACTGATGCTGTAAGTATTTGAGCAACTGATTAGAGGGTTCCTCAAAAGCGTCACTCAGATGATGACGAGGGTGTTGTTCAAAATTGTCATTCAAAAAGTCAGGATCAAACACCATTGGCAATTTAAGTTTAGCGGAGTTGCTAATTCTACTCTAAACCATAGTATGGGGTTAAGACATATTTCCTCAGCTAGGAGTAGCATTCATCATTAGGTAGGGGTTAAGGATTGGGGAAGGTGGGGCCCCTGGAGGGGATAAGGAGTAATGGGGATTGGGAAGAGACTTGTTAAATTATTTTCCCTTGTCCTCCTTGTCTTCCTTGTCCCCCTTACCTTGTCACCGATCCCCGATCCCTGATCCCCGATCTACTCTATTTCCGAGACTGATTCTAGTTTTAGCTCCAATTGTCGCTGCTGTTGTGGAGAGGAAAATGGTGAAGGAAGTTGTTCGATCTGGAAATATTGATGAAATTTGGGTGTTACCTGAAGCGAATAAGAGCGAGAGTCATGATCTCGGCGTTTCTTGACAAAACCAAGTTCCACTAGTTCTTGGACGTGTTGATATGCTCCGGAACCACGCAGGTTAATTAAGTCAGTTTGTAGCATGGGACTATTCAAGGCGATCGCTGCTAAAGTCCGCAATGCACCCACTCCCAATTCTACTGGTATTAGAGTTTGGACTAAATCTTGAAAATCAGACCGCAACTGCAAGCAGTAACCATTTGGGGTTTCTACAACTTCTAGGGCGCTATCACGGTGAGCATAATCGTCAATCAGTTCAATAATACCTTCTTCGGCAGTCGCGCGATCGCACGCGGCATAATCAGCAATCTCGCTGATTGATAAGGGTTTACTCTTCAAATAAAGAATTGCTTCTATTTTTGTCGCTGCATTCATTGATAAATAATCAATAGTCAAGAGAAGCCAGTGTGCTTTTGGGAGTTTTCTCCGTTCTAGCACCTGACATTCAATATTGACACTCCTCACAAGGAAATTGAAGAATGGGTATGGCTTTTAGGCTGATTGTTCTTCGTTTCTCACGGCTAAACTGGCTAAACCAAAACAAAGTAGAGCATTAATTATTAGGAAGCTACGGGCTAGCATCCCACTTCCTAAACCCCAAATAGCCGGGTCTAATACCGCACTCACTCCTAAACAAGCGGCGACACCCAAGGATGAACCGATTGCAAACCATTTCCATTGCGGATGTCCTAGCAGTAATATTACTAACACTAATGGAACAAGTACGCTAGCAAATAAGGGGTTTAAGGCGCTACTTCCTTGAATGGTGTTACCGAGTTCGGGTATGGAACTACCCAACAGGCGGAAAGGCCATTGTGGTAAGTCAAAAATGTAAATTGATTTGAGGAAAAACAATCCGGAACTACCTGCAACTAAACCACTGAATAAACTCCAACTCCAGGTAAACGGGAAATATACTCGTAAAAACCAAGCCAACAGATAAGAACCCAATACCATCAAAATCTTGGGTAATAATGCTACTGCACCACCATCAATCCAGAAACCGGGGTTGAAATAGCCATTATCTCGCAACCAACGGAAAAAGTCTTGGAAGCTGATTTGTCCACGTATGGCGCGTTGGACTGCGGCTTCAGCGCTTAATTGTCCCGCACCATAGTAATTTAAATTGTCTTCTGCAATGACTCTGGCTGATTCTTTGAGAACTTGCAAAACTTCATTTGGTTCTTTGACACCAGCAGCTTCGATGAGTGCAGCGACACCCGCAACGTGGGGAGCAGCCATACTTGTTCCTTGCAAACCGATAAACACGGCTTCACCAGTTTCAGGGTCAATAGTCTGTTGCAAAACTTTACCCGCATCACTACCGCCAGGAGCAGAAATATCTACCCCAGCGCCAAAGTTGGAATAGGGAGCTTTTTCACCATCTGGACCCAAAGCTGATACGCCGATAACGTGAGGATAACGGGCTGGATATGAGGCAGAATTTTGATTTTCGTTCCCCGCAGCCCCTATAATTACGACACCTTTTTTATGAGCATATTCGATCGCATCTTTCATCAGATGGCTTTCACCACCACCACCCAAGCTCAGATTAATGACATTGGCGCCGTTATCAGCAGCAAATTTAATGGCTTCGGCAATATCAGCAACAGTACCACCACCATAACTACTAAGTACTTTTAAAGGCATGATACTAGCTTCGTAAGCAACTCCAGCTACACCATAATTGTTATTAGTAGCTTGAGCGATCGTACCAGCCACGTGAGTACCGTGTCCGTTGTCGTCTTTGGCTTCTTCTGTGTTGTTCACAAAGTCGTAGCCTTTGACAAACTTTGTTTCTTCTAAGTCACGCACCTGAGTCACACCAGTGTCTATGACTGCTACTGTGACGCCACCGCCTTTAGTTTCTTTCCACGCACTGACAACACCGATGTTATGCAAATGCCATTGCTTGCTGTACATTGGGTCGTTAGGATCGCTAGCACCAGATGTAAACTGCTCATCTGGTACTCTGTCTTCATCTAATTTGGGAATTCGATAAATGTAGTTAGGCTCAATAAATTCCGTTGCTGAGGCAATTTTAGACTTCCGCAGTTGTTTGAGTCGTTGTTTATCGCCTTCGATGATATAGACATTATCCTTGGCGGAGAATTGATTGTCTAATCGGGGTGTGACATTGTATTGTTGAGCGATCGCTTGTAAATACCGTTGCAATTCTTCTTTGGGAATATTTTCACGAAAATCCAGCACAATCGTCTCAAATTCACCTTTTGCTGCTAGTCCCTGAAAATTTAGGAAACCAAGCACCGCAGCACTCAGCCCGATGACAAACAAGCACAAAAATAAAATCCTTCTCATATCAAGTCATCACCGCTTTTTGCCAGTATGCTCATTACGATAACTTATACAGTTCCTAAATAACTGTATTTTGCATCATAGCTACACATAAGAAAATAGTGAAAGAGGTAAAGGTTAAAAGGTAATGGGAAAGAGATTTTCTTTAACTCTTGTTCCTTTAACTTTTTCTCCAAAAGTGCTTTTTTCATCACTTTAGAGTTAAAATTCATCATGCAACACGGTCTATTGTGGCTACCTTTGTTAGCAGCATTTTTCTGGTTAGCTTGGCAAGGTTCTCAAGAATATCAAAAAATTGAAGCTTATCGAACCTGGGCAGAGCAATTTGACAAGGCGAAGTACGATATTTATGCTGTACTTGGTCAAAAAGGTAACTCAATTACTTGGGGAAAACCAACACCGAAAGGTCCGATTAAATTAGAAACATTTTCTTTAGATAATGTTCAACAAATACGTCTTTGGGTAGATGAAATAACAGTTGATATGCAGAATGTGCCAGAAAAAGGTCAAACTATTGAGTTAGAATTTCTATTTCCTGAGTCTGCAAACTCTGTGCGAGTTCCCTTTACAGAAATTCCTTTAGCAGCAGAATGGGGTAAATATTTGCAAAATCAATTAAATCAGTAAACACTCAACAGTTATGCCCATCTTCTACACTTCAAAATGTATTATTAAATAATTCAAAAATAACTACCAATAATGTCCATGCTATCAAGTATTAATACTGATAACAACTGGTGGTTGAGTGATGCTTGTAGTTAGATATACTTCGCACGGGTACAGATTGCGCTTTTGAACCCAAGCTTTTACCTTGAGCCAGAAAAATTCTTGACTTAATGGAAAAAGCTCAGTCTATGACTGTGCAAAGTATAGCGTAGGCGGACTGCGCCGTAGGCATCGCTATTTTTGGTAATCTTTATATATTACAGAATGCAGTGCGGAATGTGGGTTAATAGGACAAACTACTATCCATTTTTTAAGTAAAAATAAATAATATAAATATCATCTAACAAACTTAGGTCATGCCTAATTCTCAGCCATACCAGCCCTTGCTGTTAAGAATACTTCACTCTATCACCGCTTTATTGATTATTGGTGCGGCCATTACAGGATTTTTGGTTTATGACAGTTGGGATCGCAGATTTGGTGGATTTGCTTTTACACAAGCTAATCGAAATTTAATTGATATACATGGTACTTTTGGATTTTTTATATTTTTTATTGCCCTACCAATATTTATTATTTACTGTTTGAAAGCCGGAAGAAATCGTTTATTACAAACAAATACATTACAGCAATTGACTTTAGTCGGAAAACCGATTTGGTGGTATACTTTACAACGTCTTGCAAATACTGCAATGTTAGTGGCTACTATATTTGCTGTGATTTCAGGTAAGTTTCAAGATGAAAATTGGTTGCCAACAGGAGAATTAAACCACATCTGGTATTACATACATTTAATAGCTTGGATAGTAGTAGTTTTAGCACTCGCGATTCATCTGTTAATGAGTGCTAAAGTGGGAGGTTTACCTCTTTTACTTTCCATGTTTGACACAAAGTATCGCCCCACAGATAGTCCGCGATTATGGGGTGAGAAAATTATTAATTGGTTGCGTCGCCCTAGTTTGTAATTGTTAGGTAGTTTAAGTTGCTGTTAGCAGAATTTGATCTCCATCAAATAATTTTGTGGGTGGGAGTTGGTTGTCAAAGAGGTCTTTCACGAGAATTAATAGAAGCTGCGATCGCACATGTGTTTAGAGAAAATCAACTTTCGCAAAATGCGATCGCAGGTATTGCGACTATTGATACTAAAGCCGACGAAGTTGGTTTAGTGGAACTTTGTAGAGAAAAAAATTGGCTTTTAAAAACCTTTGCTGCTGAAATTCTTTGCACAGTTTGTGTTCCTAACCCTTCTCAATTGATTCACAAACATGTAGCAACTCCTAGTGTTGCTGAAGCTGCTGCTTTATGTGCAGCTTCAGCAACACATCTGTTAGTTCCTAAACAAATTTTCCGTTGTGCGATCGACAATCAAAACAGTACGGTAACAGTAGCTATTGCTCAACTGAAGCAGAAAATTAACAAGTAAATAAATAAATTTAGGGACTTCACACCGATTTTATTCTTCTTTGTTTTAACTTTTAACTTATTCGGTGAGGAGTGTGAGGAAGTTACAAGAAGAATTAATTAACGATTGACGATTGACCAATAACAATTACTCAACAACCCTTAAAAAATAATTAATTATACTAGAAACAATTGATAGTACAATTGAACCGAATAAGGCTGCTATTGGGCCTTGAATTACAAAACCATAGCTGGGAGTCAGAAAGCTAGCTAACCATAAAGCAAATGCATTGATGACGAAAGAAAATAAACCAAAGGTCAGCAGGGTGATGGGAAAGGTTAATATTCTTAATATTGGACGAATGAAGGCATTGACAATCCCAATGAATACAGCAGCAATCAAGGCTGTAACAAAACTATCTACCTTAAAGCCAATATCAAAATGCTGAAGAATATTAGCTGTTATTAGCAATGCAACGGCTGTTCCAAGCCAAGTTAATAAAAAGTTTTTCATACCCTGTTTAATTGTGATTTGTTTGTTCCTCTAGGATTTCCCTAAAAATAAGTAGATGAGCATACATAAATAATAATGTGTAGCAAGCAATTATAGCTGCTTTAATGTTTAATAATAAGCGCTAAAGCACATACTACAAACATCTTGAAATTTTGTGTTGGTAGGAAATTTACTTTTTGATTTAAATATTGATGATTAATTATATCTGTTACTGACACAGATCCCCGACTTCTCTTAGAAATCGGGGATCTTGTTTTTCATATTTGCGGAATTACAAAAGAGTCTATTTTTCTAACGTCGTTGTAGCAAAATTTCCCAAGTTTCACCACCAACTACACCATCAGGTTCAATATCATAGCGCTTTTGTAAGGCTTCAACTGCTGCTTCGGTTTCTTCGCCAAAGTCGCCATCAGCATCACTTTTGAGATAACCAAGTTTTCGCAGCCTTAGTTGCAATCTTCTGACTTCGGCATTACTCATTCCTGGGCGCAAGATAGGATATCCTTTGGAAGTGTATTGAACACCAGAAATCTGCTCAAAACGCGGTGTTGATTGAGTACGTTTTATTGATTGAGAACCTGTGGAACGTGTACTTTGTTGGGTGCGTTTAGTTGACTGGGAACTTGTACTTTGCTGAGAACGATTAGATGATGATTGGGTAACAGTTTTCTTTTGAGAATTAGTAGATGTGGTTTTTTGGGGTGGTGTTGCTGGTTTTGGTTCGGGAGGAGTAGTCAATGTTGTAGAATTATTTGCAGTCTGGGTTGTAGTAGTTGTAGAGTTGTTGACAATCTGAGTTGGAACCGGAAAGTTACTGGCTGAATTGGTGACAGCAGTCGTAGAAGTAGAGGAAGGGGATGATGCGATCGCTTCACCAGGAAAAAGTTTTTGCCAAGTAATAGCATCAACAATACCATTGGCATTTAAGCCAGCAGCTTGTTGAAACTGAGAAACTGCTTTGGCTGTTGCTTCGTTATAAATTCCGTTTACAGCACCTGTGTAGAAGCCTAAAAGTTTCAGTGCGGCTTGTAATTCTGATACCGACTGTCCTTGGCTACCGAGTTGTAAGTTAGGGCGAGCGATGCTAACTTGAGCTATCTGGGCGATTTGTAGTGATGGTGCTGCAAATGCTGGTACAGCAGAAACAGTCAACAGCAGAGGTGCTGATGAAAATAGCAGTAATTCGATTCCTAATAAGGATCTATCCCCCTGCTTCTGTCTGAATAAACAGCGTTTTACAAATGGGTTTAGCGAACTTAAGTAGCCAAATAAACTAGCTGTCATGGGACTCTGCCCTCGCTAAAGTTCATGGTAATACTCTATACGGCAAAAAATGATAAAAAGCAAGAGTAGGAAACTGATACTTGCTACTAAAAAACTGTATTTTAAACGGTTCTCAGTTCTCATATCAAGTTCGGCTAATTGCTTACCCTACGAGTACTTTACCTTGAAGCCCCACACCCTTAAACCCTCACACCCCTAATTGTTGACCTACCAAAGATACATAAGGCTTCTGTAAATAACGAGAAGCTATTGTCATCGCATCATCAGCATTAACATTAGCAATCAGTTCCTGAAATTCCTGATCGAATTCGATTCCCAATCCCAAAATTTCATACCAGCCATATATTTGAGCAAGTTGTCCATTAGTTTGCTTGCCCAAGGCGTATTGTCCTAAAATTTTATTTTTTGCTGCTTGTAAGTCTACTTCTGTAAGTTCTTTAGTATACAGTAAATCTACTTCTGTGTGCAGTCCAGATAGAGCAATTTGAGTATTGTCGGGAGCCGTACCCATATATACTACGAATGTGGCAGGAAACAACCGTGTGGGGTACAAGGCGGATACTTCGTAAGCTAAACCCCGCTTTTCTCGCAGTTCCACAAATAAGCGGCTGGAAAGTCCATTGCCTAAGTATGTAGATAATAACTTCAAAGCAGCGTAATCTGGAGAAGTGACTGCTGCGGCAATGTAACCCAGCATTACGATTGATTGTTGTGTCTGTTGGGGTACTATAACCTGTTGTGGCTGGACGGTAAGATTTGGTAAATTAAGTTTAGGCAATGCTGTATCAGCAGGTGCTTGCCAATCGCCAAAGACTTTTTTAACTACTGCAACAGTTTCATCTAGGGTAATGCGACCGGCAATACTAATCACCAAATTATCTGGACGAAAATAAGTTTGGTGAAACTGAACTAAGTCTGCACGAGTGATACTACTCATAGTTGATTCATTTCCCAATGCTGACATAGCATAGGGATGATCTTGGTACATCACCTGCCGTAGTTGATCAAAGGCGATACTAAAGGGATGTTCTTTTTGAGAACGAATATCTTGCAAGGCGATGCGTCGTTCTAATTCGACTTCTAGTTCTGGAAAAGTAGGCGATCGCAATATCTTTCCTGCTAGTGCCAAAATATCAGCAAAATCTGCTGTTACGGTCTTTAAAGACATCTGAAAATAATCAGCAGCAGTATCTGTGCTTAAATGTGCGCCGATAGACTCCACTCGTTCGGCGATTTGCAAGCTAGAAAGTCCCTCACATCCTTTTGTTAATACCGTAGACAATAAATGTGCTAATCCTGCATGTTCTCGATTTTCGTAACAACTACCAGCACGAATAAAAATCCGCGCTGCAATGATATCTGCTGTAGGATTTTCTGTCAGGAGTAATACTATGCCATTATCTAAGACTGTGCGGTGAATGTGGGATCTTTGTAGGGAAGGGGTCATTTCTGGGTGGTTGGTGGTTGGTGGTTGGTGGTTGGTGGTTGGTGGTTAATGGTTAGTGGCTAGTGGTTAGTGGTTGGTGTTTAGTGGTTGGTGGTTAGTGGTTGTTCCATGGACGCGTAAGCAGCTATTTACCCTGCACCGAATCCTTTCAGGGAAGAGAACGAAGCTACTCTACTAGAAGCCGGACTTCGTCCGTCTACGTGTCTACCCGCAGGGTACAACAAAACAACTAACAACTAACAAGGCTTCAATACCGTAACTACGTAATGATTAGGTGAGAGAAGCTCTTGTGCTAATTGTTGCAGTTGTTGAGTATCAAAGGACTGGATTTTTTCGGGATATGTCATTGCTAATTCTGCTTCGGCGATGGTGTTGTAGTATCCATATAGTCCTGCTACTTGATTGGGTGTTTCGGTAGAGAAGGCGAAATCATTACATAACAGGCGTTGACAACGAGTGAGTTCCTGGGGGGAAATAGCATCAGTTACTAAATCCTCTAGGTGTAGACGAATTAAGGACTCGACACGTTCCAGGTTTTCTGATTCTAACCAAGCAGTAATGGTAAATAAACTTGAATCTCTTTGGAGGGAACAATTACTGCATATACCCTGAACTAATTGCTGTTCTTCCCGCAAGTCTCTGACTAGGCGTGATGTCCGTCCTTCTGCAAGTAAAACTGAGAGTAAATCTAATCCGTAGGCGCTGCAAAGTTGTTCTACTCCTGGCCCAGTCCACGCCATCATTAATCGTGCTTGTTCCAGGCGGGGTAAATCTAACTGTTGGCGGCGAATTCCTGCTATGATTGGTCTTGCAACTTCTTCTGTTGGTGGACAATCACAACAGCGATCGCCAAAATTATTAAACGTACGGCTAACTAATTCTAGAGCTATTTCTTGAGCTATTCCTCCAACAATCACCACCGTGATGTTTTCAGGTTGATAATAAGTGCGGTGAAAGCAGCGCATTTGTTCTGGTGAGTGCTGCATGAGTTCTTGTTCTGTACCCAACACCGGACGTCCGTAGGGATGAAGCTGATAAACACTTTGGAGTAATGTTTGAAATCCTATCCAATCAGGATCATCTTGACAAAAACGAATTTCTTCTATTACCACATCTCGTTCACGGCTAAATTCATCTTCTGGAATCGCCGCATTTTGCAATAGTTCTGCTAAGTAAGGGAGAGTCTCTTCGATAAAACTGTCGGCTGTAGTGATAGAATAATGGGCATAATCATAGCTAGTAACCGCATTAGCTACCCCACCTCTGTTTTCAATTTTTTGATCAAATACTCCTGGTAGCAGGTTTGGAGTTCCTTTAAAGATCATATGTTCTAGAAAGTGAGCCATACCAAACCAAGGGCTGGGTTCGATTCTAGCACCTGCACGCACCCATACATCCGCTACAACCACAGGAGTGTCAGGAATTTCTTGATGGATAAACGTTAAACCATTATTGAGTGTAAAGACCGAGGTTGGAAACACGGTGTTGATGGGTTTTGGTAACAATAAGTTTGAAAGTGTTAATCACAATTTACCGCAATTTTGCGATCATAACTCTTGTGTAAAAACAAATTCGCATCAATTGATACATATTTGTGAGGGAGGAAAAGGGATTGGGGATTGGGGATTGGTTAATTTAAAATCGGCTAATACCAATTTCATAATGAAGCTGCACATTATTTTGACCCGTCCCAACCTCCCCGATCTCGCGGGGTGGGGTTCTTTTTATGCATCTTCATAAAGAATTGCTATAAGTTAACCAGCATTATGACTATTAGGATTAATGCTTGTTGGTTGAATAACTATGCTTTTACTTTTTCGGCTCACAAAACCTAAAGTTACTCGTTTCATTAGCCAGTGTAAGCCCACAAGTATAGCAAAAGTAATAGCAATTATCACTAAAGGCTGTTTACCCAAAGTTTCTTCTATGCCTCTAGTTAACAAAGCATCCGGTTGAGTGATAAAATCCCAACTGTTAAAACGTAAGAATCTACCCCAATAAATACCAATAGCACATAAAGCATGAGTGATAATTTCCATCCAGACAATCCATTGACTCTTGCTAATACGGTGTAGATAGTATCCCAAATTGATTAAGGATATAACATAGGCTTCAAAACCAGCCATGATGACCAAGAAATACACAGGAATTAGCACCAAGGTAATCATCCACACAGATTGAATTGTGCGGATATCCTCGATGAGGTGAATGATATCAGTTAACAAATAGGGTGCATTTGGTAAAAAAGCGTAGAAGACCAAAAATCCAAGCCACCAAACCCAAGAACGCCCACGTTTGGTGCGAAACAGCCAAACGCTCAAAGCTAAAGGTATAAACGCCAAAAATAAATTCCAAGTCATCCAACGCATATTGATTTGCAAGACCTGTAAAACTCTGGATACCAATTCCATTAGTTCCGCTTTCATCGCTGCTTCCTCACAGGATTTTGTAAGTGATTAGATTATGTGTTTTCTGGATGTGAACTCAGTTAGTTGACTCGTATTAGGGTCGTCATTTGTCTAGCTTGAAAATCGGCGTAAGGGTGTAAGAGTAGTCATATTTTGATTTACTCTGCTGTACGCAGTTGATCGTTGCTACTTAAATTTTTTATGCATATAATACTGACTTTGCTTTGGTGTTGATATTATTGGGAAGACTGGTTTATCAATTTTCTAGTATAATCATAACCAAAAAATAGGTTACTACCTGAGAACGGAATTATTGTTATTTTTGTGACTATAGTTATAGATTTCACTATGAATAGGTGGTTTTCCCGAAAGGAAGTATGATTTTCTTTGTGACAGATTAATGATGATTGACTAATAATAAATTTTTTTCTATGGATTTTATTGTTGCGGAAGTAACATTGCCAGCATTATTGAGACAATCAAGTAAAACCTTGTTAGCGTTCCAATATTCCTGTAATTGTTGTAAGTCATTTTCATCAAACTGCCAATCATGACCTATTTGGCGATCGCGAATGATTAAATCTCGCAGTTTACTAGTCCATGTTTCTCCATTTTCTTGCCACCATCCTTTCAAAACTATTCTACTTTCTTGGGGTGACGGAAGTTCCTCGTGTAGATTTTGCAGTGACTGTTGTAGGTCTGAACTATCTTGTAGTAAGTGCTGTAAGTCAAGAGCAAGTGCGATCGCAGATAAGCGTTGACAGAAAATATTAGTAGTCATCCTTAAACTAACAGTCAACGCATGTATTAATGCCATATCTAAAGCTAAATCAACCGCTAATTTTCCTGCTATTCTACTATCTAAAGATAAAGCCAAAGTTTGATTGTAAGCAAGAGAATAATTGGGAGGCAGAGCCAGGGTAAAATAAAAAGCACGTACACTAGCTGGGTAATAATATACCTTCATACTAGAGGTTTTTTCACCTAACCAAATCATAAATTTCTGCAATTTTTGATTTGAGATAACCAAACTATCTATTTGTTGTTTTATTAATAACAATAAATCATCCGCAGGCTGCATCATTTCCGCAGCTAGTAAGAAAACTTCTCGCCAACGTTTTTCTCCAATATGAGTGACAAATTGTTGCAGATTTTGAGAATTTCCAACAGTTACTATTTCTCTCGCAGTTAAATATTCTTGAAATGTTAAATGCGAAAAAGAATAAATACCCAGTCTTTGTTCGAGTAATAAACCGTGTTGTGCTTCAATGGCTTGCAATACAGCAGTGCTATTAAGCTCCAATGCTTCTAGATCAGTGGGTGCATGGGGAAGTTGACGTAGATATTCGGCGATCAATAATTGGATTTTGGTTTTTGGAAAAAAGTAATCTCCTTGAGTAAAAGTAGTTCCTGCTAGACGACAAAGTAATTGAATTTTATGTAATAGGGATAAATTGCGATAAACTTCATCTCTTTTAATTACTCTAGCTTCGTCCCAACGAACTAACAACAATTCTAATGCTTGCTTGTAAAGTTCTGAGCGCAAGGCTGGAAAGTCGCATAAAAACTGGAATATTAAGCAAGTAAGATTTAGTAAAATTGGCGTTGTTGCTAACTCTAAAATTTGGTGATTTTCTGGTAATTCTAATTTTTGCATAAATTCAGAAGCCTTGGCTTTTCCCTCCCAAAGAGAATTTTTCACCACAGCTACAAACCATTTATCTGCAAAGGTTGCGATTTGTGATTTACTAAAATCACAAATCGCAACTTCAGTAAAATCCTTAAAATTATATTGCTGGGCCGCAAGACGACAAGTAATAATTATTGTATTCTTATAAAAACTTTCCGAGAATTTGCAGATTTCTCGAATAATTGTTTCATTCTCTACATCCGTTAATTCATCTAAGCTATCTAGCAATATTAATGCTTTACCCTGAGAAAATATCGACATCATCTCAGATTCCGAAATGCCGTAGTCCTGAAATTCTTGATAAATATATTTTGATAAGATAACTTGATTACTGTCACTATTGTTTCCAGCCAAGTTTTTTAAACTAATAAAGATTGGTAGATAGTCTGATTTAAACTTACCTTGATTACAATGAACTGCTATTGATTGTAAAAATGTGGTTTTCCCGGAACCTGTTTTCCCAAACACCATTAATTTGGAGTACTTGCTAACTGCTTCTAAACCAGGAATTCTTTGTTGATTAAAATTACCTAAATTAAAACGATCTAAATCATGAGAATTTAGCCGTTGTAATTCAGTCATGTCCAGCCATCTTTTACTGGTAATTTCCTCAAAAATATCGATTTCTACATAAATATCATCTAAACTTATCGGTCTAGTAATATCCAAAAGATGAACATTCCCACATTGGGCTTGAATTTTTTCGTAGTGAGCAAAGCGTGCTTTTTGCACTAGGGTATCAATATCTGAAGTATTTTCCACGATTGTTTCCAAAGACATTGATTTATCAGGAGACTGTTGAGCAATTTCTTCTGGGTTTAATCCCAAAACTAAACAAATCTCATTAAACATCTGACGATCAACGGCTTTACCAGTGAAAAAGTTCCAAATTGGCTGAGGAGTTTCTAAACCTACTTCACTAGCGAGATATTCCTGAGTCCAACCTGTATGCTGAAAAGCCTGTTTAGCTTTTCTAATACCTTCAGATGAGGCTTGCAGCGATCGCTTTGCCATAGTTTTACTATATCAACTAGCTATCTATAGAATTTATACTACTAAATTATACAAATAGCTACGAAAATGTAGTAAACATAAACAGGTTTTATAGTGAAAATATTTGCGTTGGTTGGCGACTAACAAGGACTAATCTAGGACTTACGCATTGACAGAAAATACTAAACATGAGATATGATTTTCAGCCATTAGAGATTGGTTTTCCCATGCTTTTTAAGCGATCGCCAACTATCAAAGTGTAGTTCTCAAAAGCATGAAACAATCAAATTTCATTAACAATTAGGAAGACTAAGTTTTTCTTGTGCTGCTGCTTGATAAATATTGCCAACACTGAAAGTGATTAATAAACTTGAAGCAGTCAAAATAGATAAAATAAATCTCTTCTGCTGACCATAGCTATTAACTAATTGGCTGGAATCAGACAGTGAATTGTGTGAAGTATTAAAGGAATTTATCTTGTAGTAACTCATATTTAAAGCGACTAAAACTAACTAGCAGGATTGATTATTAAGTTCTGAAAATAACAAGCCTCTACCATAGGGAAAGGCTACGTTTATGGGAAAATCGCAGGGAACAGCAGGAATTTAACCCCTTGGCGTAGTGTCCCAGAAGGAAGTATGTTGAGTACTTACAGAATTTATTTAATACCATATAAAGTCAGTCATTTTACATAATTATCAGTAAAACTCACAATTTCTTATAAAATATTCTTCTTTATGAAGATATTGTAAGTAGGGTTTGCTAAATAAAGTATTGCCCCCTATTCTCTTACACTCTTTTTTTGCTCACAATTTAAGATCATGAAGAGGTAGACAAAAACTTTTGAAATTCACCTGCTCCTACAGGACGACTAAACAGAAAACCTTGCATAGCATCACATTTATATTGTTGTAAAAATTCTAGTTCTGATTCAGTTTCTACACCTTCAGCAATCACCTGAAGATTCAGATTGTGACCCATTTGAATCAATGCTGTTGTAATAGCTGCTTTTTGTGGATCGTTGACAACATTGTGAATAAAGTAACGGTCGATTTTCAACTTATTAATAGGCAATTTTTTTAAATACATTAAAGAAGAGTAGCCTGTACCAAAATCATCAATCGCAATTTTTACACCCAAGGAACGTAATTCATTCATTGTGGCGATCGCAGTATTGATATCTTGCATAACCAAGCTTTCAGTAAGTTCTAATTCTAAGTAATGTGGTTCCAAATTATTAGCCGCTAAAAATTTCACAATTTTTTTATTCAAGTCTGGTTGAGCAAATTGACGCGCTGAAAAATTAACAGCAATACACAACGGAGAATAACCTACATTCTGCCAAGCTCTATTTTGTTGGCAAACACTTTGTAAAACCCATTCACCAATCGGAATAATTAAACCTGTAGACTCTGCTAAGGGAATCAATTCAGAAGTCGCAACCATTCCCAATTCTGGACTTTGCCATCTCAGTAGAGCTTCTGCGCCAATGATTTTTCCAGAATTAATCTCTACTTGTGGTTGATATTCAACATAAAATTGCCGAAAATGTCCTTGCTCAATGGCTCCTTGTAAAATATTTTTGACAGCCAACATTTCGGAATTGAAAGCCTTCAATTGTGGACTAGCAGAAAAATGTTGTTTTAACGTAGCTTGTTTTTGTAAACGCCCATCAATTGCACTCAATAATTCAGCACGAGTAAATGGTTTTGTCAGATAGTCATCTGCACCCAATTCCATACCTTGGCGAAAGTCGGTTTTAGTTGATTTTGCTGTGAGAAAAATAAATGGAATTGCTGCCGTTAGTGCTTCTTGGCGTAAATTTATGAGTACACCATAACCATCAAGTTCTGGCATCATCAAATCACACAAAATCAGATCTGGAACCTCGGTCAAAGCTAACTTTATTCCTACTTGACCATTAGTAGCACCAATCGTTTCAAAATCTTCTGCTTCTAGCAATTCGATAATATTTTCTCGAACAGCATGTTCATCTTCAATTACTAAAATCTTAGTCATAATTTTAGTTGTTAGTTGTTAGTTGTTAATTGCTTGTTGTTAGTGATTGGAAATTACGAAGAACAAATAACTAAGAGTTACTTAATGGTAAAATAACAGTAAATGTTGTTCCCACTCCCACATTACTTTCCACAAAAATTTTACCCTGATGTAAATCTACACATTTTTGGACAATTGATAGTCCCAAGCCGGTACCTGGGATATTGCCAACATTTGCAGCACGATGAAAAGAATCAAACAAAAGCGGTAAATCTTCTTGTGGAATACCAATTCCTTGGTCTTTTATTTCAAATAAAATTTTACTTTTTTGCTCAGTGAGAGTAAATTTGATGATACTACCGTTAAAAGAATATTTGATCGCATTCGTGAGCAAGTTTCTGAGAATGTGTCCCAGCAAATTTTTATCCACACAACAGTGCATAGATTCATATTCACAGTGAAAGGCGATCGCATTTTCTGTTTCATCTTCTGTATCATCATCCTGTTGCAATTCTTGGAGTAAATCACGGCAGTACTCAACCAAATCTAGTGATATTGGTTTAAAATCTAGTCTTCCCGCTTCTGCCTTACCAATTACTAATACATCATTTAACATGTCAGTCATGTGTTTAACACTGGTTTGAATGCGGTGTATATGAGAGAGTCGTTTTTCTTCTGTCCATTTGTGATGGTAGTATTCCAGCAATTCTGAAGAAGAAAGAATGGTAGTCAACGGTGTACGGAATTCATGGGAAGTTATGGTTATAAAGCGGGATTTAAGTTCGTTGAGTTCCTTTTCCTTCTCTAAAGCAGCTCTCAAGTCCTGTTCCAACTGCTTGCTTTTGGTAATATCTACCCAATAACCAACAATTTCTACTGAATTACCAGTATTATCCCGTACGAGTTTGGCTTGATCGTATACCCAGCGATACTTACCATCTTTGTGTAAAAAACGGTACTCACGAATGCATTCTCCCTGATCCAATAGGTTTGCCATTTCCCTAAAAACATAGGATTTATCTTCTGGGTGAATGCGATCGCTCCAAAAGCTAGAATGTTCTAAAAATTCCCACGCTTGATAATCCAGCATGGCAGTTACGTTGTCACTCATGAAGGTAATTTCATAATCACCATCAGATTTACACGTATAAATAACGGCTGGAGTTGCAGACACTAAATGTTGTAGCCGTTGTTGTGACATTAACAACGCCATTTCTGCCTGCTTGCGTTCAGTGATATCATTTTGAATGCCGACGTAGTGAGTACATTTACCATCAGCATCAAATACCGGAGAAATATTTAGCTCATTCCAAAATAAAGTGCCATCCCGACGATAATTACGTAACATTACGGTGCAATTTTTTGCTTGTTTAATGGCGTTCCTAATTTCTTGTATTTCTGGTTGATTGGTATCAATTCCTTGCAAAAAACTACAGTTGCGACCGATGACGTCTTCTGGAGAATAACCAGTGATATGCCCAAAAGCAGGATTAGCATAGATCATTGGCAAGTTTGGCAGTCTAGCATCAGAAATCACAATGCCATTACTGCTAGCAGCGATCGCGCGATCGCGTAAGCGTAAACTTTGTTCTGTTCGCTTGCGTTCAGTAATATCTGTGGAAATACTACAAATGGCATAAGGGACATCACTAGGATCTTTCAACGGAAATTTGATAGATAGATAAGTATGTAACCCATTATTTTGAGGAATAATTTCTTCGACCTCTGTTGCTGTGCCGCTAATGAAAACATTGTGATTATTGACTGCAAAATTATTAGCAATATCGCGGGGAAAAATTTCGTATATGCTTCTGCTTCTAACCTCCTCTTGAGTGAGTTGAAAAACCTTTTCATACTCACTATTAATAAGTAGATATCTGTTTTGAGTATCTAATACAGAAATAATCGCTGGGGAATTATCTAAAATTGCCTGTAGTATTACTTGAGTTTGCCGCAATTCAGATTCCGCCAGCTTGAGATCATGAATATCTGTATTGGTGGCGAACCAATGTAATATTTTTCCGTCCTGATCTCGCTGGGGTACAGCACGTGATAAGTGCCAGCGATATGTTTGATCGCTTACCCTGCGCCAGCGAAATTCTAATTCTAAAGGTTCACCTGTAACTATAGATTTTTGCCAAGCATCAAAACATTTAGATAAATCTTCCGGATGCACCCAATTTTGCCACTTCCAGTCCAACATTCCTTCTTGGTTACAACCCAAGTAATCTTGTATCCGTTGGTTAATATACTCCACACTTCCATCCGGTCGAGCAATCCATATTTGTTGAGGAATAAATTCTGCTAAGAAGCGAAAGCGTTCTTCATTTTTTTGTAAAGCTTGTGTTCGCTGTTTGACTTTTGTTTCTAGTTCAGAATAGAGAATTTGTAATGCCTGAGAGATGGTATTTAAAGTAATTAATCCAACTAGTTGATTTTGCTGATCAACTATTGGCAGTAAAGACAAGTTATTCTGTCGTAAAAATAATAACAAATAAGCAAGATTTTTGGCTTGACTATATTCAAGCGTGATCACCGAAGTAACCATGACTTGTGAAATTTGGACTGCTTGGAAGTCAAAGCCACAGGAAACTAACCTAATTACATCTTGATTTGTAAACCATCCCAGTACCAGCATTTCATCTGTCACCAAGACACAATTCGCTTGCTGTCGATTCATTAGGGTTACAACATCAAATAATGATGTGTCTGGTGTAACAGTTAGAGGAGACAAATCAATTACAGAATCTATCGATGGGAAAGAGATAACTGGAGTTAAAGCGTGCATAGATAATTGCAATAGCCTTTAGCAAACAAATCAGATGAAGACAGCATATTTAACTATCTCCTGACGTTTGATTGGCTAAATTTGTAATATTTACCTGCAAAAGATATTTGCAAAGTATTTAAATATATACAATTAAAAGTTTTTAATATTACTAAATTCAACAGTATTACTACTTAAAAATCTAGGGAACAGGGAACAGCAAAACAATCTTGTCCCCCGATCCCCATTAAATTCCCGTCGTTCGTTCGCCGTAACGTAACAACCTTTCGATCGCCACCAAACGATTTTCCCAAGCTTTGACTTGATAGGGTTCATTCACAGATTGCGATCGCATCCAGACTCGAAATTGAGACTGAAAGCGAGCCAGAGTTGCTTTTGCTAGCCTAAATTTACTTGCATTTGGTTCAGCAGCTAGTTGATTTAAAGCGCTTTGTAAAACTTTTGCTTGAGTGTGAAAGTCCGAAACTACGATCGCTGATAACTTCAGTTCGTCGTTTTGGTCAACAAATTTCCATTCGCCTACCAAGGCATTATAACGGGCAGCAGCAGTAGCAAAAGGCTGACGAGAGGGAATCGGTTCTTTTTGCGTACCTTGTCTTATACCTTGAGTGCGACTGAAAACTTTGTGCAATTCGTTGTTAAAATTCTCAGCAGCAAACAGAGCATAACCACTAATTGGCAAATCTCTGACTAATTGGATTTGGTCAAACATCCCGATAGTCGGTAAAGAAAGCAGACGAATTCCTGGTACTAGTAAGGTAGAGCCTAATTTTGGAGAAGCAATCCAAGGTTGTGCCAATCGCTCAAAGCTGAGGGTATCTTGAGCATAGGTCATGGGAATTATTACATCTACATCACCTTGTCTTGCCCAGACTTCCCAATGTTGTTGAATTTTCTGAATGCGTTCTTGTTCTGGTAAGGGAAATACCGCTACCGATAAAATCAGGTTAGGTCTTTTCGCTCGCAAATTCTTGGACAATTCTGCAACAAAACTATTTACTTGCTGAGTACGAAATTCTGTCCATTTCTGCCATAATTCTGTTTGGCTAGGAGAAATATTGATTGGATCTACACCCGTAGTTTGCTGAAACTTGGCTCTTGCTGCTTTACCATAGCCGTAAGTCCTTCCTGCACTTGGATCTTGGAAAGGATAGCGAATATAATCTAGCTGTAGACCATCAACTTGATAGCGGGTAACAATTTCCTCATACAGTCGCTGTAAGTATTGCCGCACTTCTGGATTAGCTGGGTCAAAGAAGGGTTTTCCTTGACCTTGGGGAATCATTTGACCACGCTGATCATAGTTTGCCCAATCTGGATGAGCAGCAAGCACTGGTCCAGGATAATTAGGGTTGAGGTTGAGAATTTGATTATGGCGTTGATTCCCAGCCGCGAAAGTCCAAACCCAAGCGTGTAATTCTATACCTCGCTGGTGGGCTAATTTTACACCTGCTGCTAGGGGGTCCCAACCACGAATTAGCGGATTTTGCTGGGGTGCAACTTGACTAGGATAAATGGTGTAACCAGAGTTGACTGTTTCAAAAAATACTGTGTTGAATCCTGCTTGTGCCAAGCGATCAAAAATTTTAGCCAATCCCTTTTCGCTACCAGCCCGCACAATTGTACCCCGGTCAAGCCAGATTGCTCGGATTTCTGGTTGAGCCAATCTCTGATCCACAGGAAACTGTTGCCATAACGAAGACTTGGCCATCAGCCAATTCGAGCGTGCTTGAGCATACTGTTTTTGAGCGATCATCTGTGACAAGTTTTTGACAACTTCCCTTGCTTGCGCTATTACCTGCTGAGTAGTCTGGACTGGTGCGCCAGATTTAATCGAAGCAAATTCTGCTTGCTGTACCTTGACAACTTGGGAATTGCCATTTTGTACCGCAGCTGCTAGGTGAGCGCTTTCCACTCGACCGATGAGATTTTCTAACTGTTGTTCGAGAGCGATCGCTTCGTTACGACTAATCGGTGCATTAGATTTAGGTTCTATATCCAAACGCACCCTCTGCTCAAGTTGGTCAATAGCCTCATCGGAACGCGGGAAAGTAATATTAGGTAGAGGTCTGGGTTGGGGAGCAGTGGCTGTAATTTGAGGAGGGGGAGTACTTGGAGTAGGGGGAATACTTGGAGTGGGGGGAATACTTAGATTGGGAGAAGTGCTAGCAATAACGGAGGTAGAGCAGTTTGATGAACCTCCTGGTACTTTACTAATAAAAATAGAAAACTTTTTGAGATGACGGTTGAGTGCAGCTTTTAACCAAGCAGTATCTGTCTGCACACCAGAAGCAGCGTCTACTCCCCAACGCCAACCTAACAAAGTAGAGCGTTCTGTGGTTAACACTGCTGGGGGTTTATCTTGAGCATTCCAAACAGCACCTGTTTGTGACGCCATAGCATTGGGAACCATCACACCACCACGCACTGTACCAAGCAGATCATCTTGCTTATCTGAATTACGTGTAATTACGGAAGATGGCTGTAATTTCTGGGGAGAGTTGAGGCTAAATCCCCAATATCCACCTAACAAAGATTGCAGCAGTTGACGTACTCCCGGCGCTGACGAACTCCCCACTGGGCCACTAGCGATCAAACGTCCACCATTTCTCATCCATTCTTCGAGAGCGATCGCTTGTATTGGTGAGATACTCTCTACATTTGGCAAAAACAACACCGGGCGATCGCCCCAATCTCCTGCACTCTTAACGCTATCTAAAGAAACTACACAGTACTTGGCCCCGATTGCTTGTAAGCGATTTTCAATTCCCGCCCACTGACTAGCATTTTCTTGAGTATGGACAACACTAAATACAGGCTCTTCACCAGTTGCAGCGATTGCTGGTGCGATCGCGAGTAGATTATATAGTATAAATATAAATTTTATTTTAAAAATAAATAATCCAGTTGTTTTGATATTTTTTACTTTATTTTTTTTTATCTTTTTATTTAGCACTTCACTATCTACTCCTCACTTAATATTGGTCATTAGTCATTGGTCATTGGTCATTGGTCATTGGTCATTGGTCATTGGTTATTAGACATCTCCAGAAATTAATTATGCGTTCGTTCGCCCAGAACCTTTGTAGAGACGTAGCAGTGCTACGTCTCTACATTCTTTTGCACTGCTACGTCTATTAGTTGGTAGTTAATTTAAACAACCAACAACCAACAAACAACCAGGGCTATTTCATTCTCATCCAGCCCACCTCAAAATCAATTCTGAGGCTAATAGCAAAAGTCGGTTCAACCCGACTGTTTAGTGGGAATTTAGTCCGTTAAAACGAACTTAAACTATGCAGCCCTGAACTTTAGTTCAGGGCGGTTTATGTCTAGAATGAAATAGCCCTGACAAACGACCAACAACCAACAAACAACAACCAACTATTTAATACAGGTATCTATTAGTTCCTCTATTCCGGCAACTGGAAAGATGTTTGTATCCAATTTCCTAGCTAATTCTTTCATATTTATATCATCTAAAAATACCAATTCACCATGTTTCAGCATGACATTTGGTAATAAAATTCCATTTCCTAAATCTTGCCCTTGTAAATTTAACAGTAAATCATGACCAGTGAGCAAGCCCGTCACGGATATATTTTGTCCCCAATAATCACTATTGAGAGCCTGCATATTCACTTCTAAACCTTCTACCGAATTTAACCGTTCTAGAATTGGTTGAAATGCTTGTTCGACAGCGTTACCCACTACCCAAGTAAATCTTTTTTGTTTTTGTATTTTCGGCGGTAGTAATTGATCAGCAGTTTGCATAAACTGCTTGATAAACAACCGAATCGAGCCGACGCCGTTATCGATTTGGGGGTAGTCTTCATACTCAGATTCACATGGTAGTTCTTCTCCTGCAATTAAAAACCATTCATCAGCTAACCAAGCAAATGTAGAATCAAACTTTTGTCGAAATTGGTGCTGAAGCGATCGCACTTGTTGAATCACTTCCTGAGCTTTTTCTGGTGTAACTGGTGTGAGTTCGTCTTCTTGAGGGCGAAACTTAGTTAATCCTACTGGTACTACTGCTACAGAAGCAATAGTTGGCACTTCACCAGTATGAAATAACGCTAAATCTCTCAAGGTTTGTTCCAGATACTTACCATCATTTATACCAGGACATACTACTACTTGAGCATGGATTTGCAATCGTCTTTCTTGAAACCACTTGATATGCTGCAAAATTTGTCCAGCACGGTGATTTTTTAATAGTCTAATTCTCACTTCGGGTTCTGTAGCATGAACCGATACATATAATGGAGACAGCCGCATTGCTTCAATACGTTGCCATTCCCGTTCTGTCAAATTAGTTAAAGTCAAGTAAGAACCATACAAAAAGCTCAAGCGATAGTCGTCATCTTTGAGATACAAACTTGAACGCTTACCTGGTGGTTGTTGGTCGATAAAACAAAACGGACAGCGATTATTGCACTGAATTAAATTATCAAACAAGGCGGTTTCAAATTCTAACCCCAAGTCTTCATCGTAGTCTTTTTCTATTTCCAGATGATGAGTTTTGCCAGTAGCGTCTAAAACTTCTAATTCTAAAATTTCATCAGCGCACAAAAACTGATAATCAATTAAATCGCGGGGAGGTGTACCGTTAATTGTGACGATCGCATCCCCAACTTCAAAACCAATTTCTGCTGCAATAGAATCGGGTAATACTTTAGTAATTCGAGCCGGACGAATAGTAGTCATTTAAATAGGTAATTGGTAATTGGTAATTGGTAATTGGTAATTGGTCATTAGCTTTAAGTAGGTGGGCAGGAAAATTTATAACTATGTAACGAAAACTTAACCATAGGTATTAGAGTTAAATTTAATACGTCGTGTACTGTAGTTGCCTTTTTCTCCCCTAGCTTTAACGCCATCAATCACGGCGTAAGCCAGGTCTAACTCATCATCAAATATTTGCCCACATAGTTCGTCTTTTTTCAGGTGCTGCCACTCCAATTCAATTGGGTTCATCTGGGAGCAGTATGCGGGTAAGAAAAAGATGTACAAACCCATGTCTTCCCACTTTGACCATAGCTTTTGCACTTCTTTACATCGGTGTATCGGTCCGTTATCCTGTACAATCACTCTGATACGTCCAGTCTTTTGAGCTTCAGTCGCTTCAAGCTCCATCATTTGAATGTAAGATTTACGACCAACACCACCAATAATCAGACCGTAAACAAAGCTGATTAAAGGTTGAAGAAACCCGATAATACTTAATCTCCGACCACGACGCTTAGTTTGTTCTAAGTGTTTTTGCTCCCCTCTGAAGTAATAGGTGTAACCTGGTTCACTCCACGCACAAAACCCTGATTCATCTAGATACTTTAGGTCTATTTCTCCCGCAGCAGCAGATAATTCCAACATATCTAGGTCTGCTTGTTTCTTCCCTCGTACTACGGGGTCTTGTTTTCCTTTGTGGCTCTTCTTAGCACGTTTCCAATTGATCCCCTTTTTTTGAGCACCCGTCTTAATCTGTCGGGACTCAATTTAATTTGGCGATCGCCTTCTAATTTCTGCGCTAGTTGAAGACTGTTGTATGTACGTGGTTCTTTTTTGAGGCATTCTTCCAAAAACACAATGTCCTGTTCCTTCCACTTTGGTTTTCCCCCTCGACCTGGTAATTCCCAAAGTCCTTCTAGACCCAGTTTTTGCCATTTATGTAAAACTTCTCTGACTGTTTGTGCAGTCCAGTTAAAGTGAGCAGCTATTTTCTCAACGTACCAACCATGTGCGTTTAATCTGATTACCTCTGCTCGGTCTAGTACTTTCTGTGGGACATCCGCAGTTCTCAGGTTTAACAGGGTTAGGTCTTGCTCACGCGTGAGGAATACCCTTAAACGAGCGCCCATATCATTCATCACCTCGGTAGGTAGATTCTCCGTATTTACTTATCTTAACATAGTTGGGTTTTTTCCCGCCCACCTACTTAGACAAATGATAAATGACAAATAACTAATGACAAATGACTAATGACTCCACTGTTAAAGAATTCCTGCACCAATTGCACCCAGAATAGCTGCTCCAAACCCCAGACGATACCATACAAATACCCAGTTGCTGCGCCGTTGCAGGAACTTCAGCAACCAAGCGATCGATAAATAGGAGAACACGAAGGTTGAGGCGATACCGATCAATAGTGGCAAGAACATATGGGATTCTTGAAGTACGTCTTTAGTTTGAACAGCTGTCGCGATCGCCAGTGTTGGTAAGCCTAACAAAAATGAAAACCGAGCAGCAGTCTCTCGTTGCAAACCAATAAATAAGGCTGTCGTTAGGGTTGAACCAGAACGCGAAGCTCCTGGTAGAAGGGCTATCATTTGCCCTAAACCTACAATAATCCCATCTTTAATTTCTACTTCTTTAAAGCCACGCTTGCGCGAGCCTAATTTTTCTGCTAAACCCAACAACGTTGCCATCACGATTGACATTCCTGCAATCATTAAAGAACTTTCCAACTCAACATCTAAAATCTTGAGTACTAAACCGCCTAATAATGCAGGAAACGTCCCAATCGCAATCCCCACAAACATTTTCCATTCAAATCGGTGCCATTCCTTATGCTGAAATGCGAACCAAGCACCTCCCAAAATGTTGCGAATGTCTTTCCAAAAATATATTACTACTGCAAAAACGCTGCCAAGCTGAATTGCATCAATAGCTGCTTTACTCCATGTCACCTTCCAACCTAAAACGTCCCGAAATATGATTAGGTGGGCGGTACTGCTGATAGGTAAAAATTCTGTAATACCTTGTACTATACCTAAAATAAATCCTTCCACTATTGTCCCAATCAGATTGGATTCACCCGCAACAGCATTACCAGCTGTTTGCATCAGATAATTTCCTACAGGCAGGAAAAAATCTAATCCACCTGTTATAAACATTGTTCCCATTAACCAGACTCCAGAACTAGCTGCTTGACCTTACCGAATTATCCAACTTTACGTCCTTGGAATCAGTTGTTCCGGGAGACATATCTATATAGGACTTACGCAAGTGTCACAAAAATCTCAAATTTTTGTTTGTAGTGAGGACTTTAGTCCTCAAAATAAGGACTTTAGTCCTTACTACGAACTTAAAATAATATGCCAGTTGCGTAAGTCCTGCTATAAGAAGACACAAGACATGGGAATGGTAAGATAAAAGATATAATTATTATGCCCCTGGGGGGGATATATGTTGTGATATCTTAAATAAGATAAAGTTAAGTAAATAATATTAATAAGCTTTGGTTAACAATACATTGTCCTCATACACCATTTCTACTGACATCAAAACTAAGATAGAGACATTTTCCGCCTCTGTACATCCTCAGCTGAATGTATCAACTCCGCTTGTGATCTTCACCTCGGCTCGGCAAACGTGGTTAATCTTTGCAGCAGCTATATTTTTAGTAACCGTACCAGTATTTATTGAAGCGCCTCTAGTGCGATCGCTGCCATGGTTGAGTGTTGGCCTCACATTTTTATGGGTGTGGCTGAGTTTCTTATTAATGTCACGTTCTGTAACATATCATTGGGGAGATTTATTATTTGGGTTTAGCTGGAGTTGGTTAGCTGGTTCGATTTACTGGGGTTGGTTGCGTTGGGAACCTTTTTGGCATCTACCAGTAGAAGCTATCGGTCTACCATTTGCGGTATGGTGTCTGCGTCGAAATTGGGGAAAAGTGGGTAACTGGTTTTACTTGGGTTCTTTACTAGGTACTATCTTAACTGACGTGTATTTCTATTTAGTAAATTTAATGCCCCATTGGCGACAAATCATGCGAGTCGAACCAGAATTTGTGCCACTAATT
The DNA here is from genome assembly GCA_051172755.1 of Nostochopsis sp. Taxonomy (GTDB): domain Bacteria; phylum Cyanobacteriota; class Cyanobacteriia; order Cyanobacteriales; family Nostocaceae; genus Pelatocladus. The sequence continues at coordinate 328,613 of JBMNDX010000007.1, forward strand.
TTACAGAACGCCCTAGCACAAGTTGAGACACCTTGGGGAGTCGCTTGGGCATTAATTCTTGCTATGGTTCTGACAATGGTAGGAATTTTACCTTTAGGTAGAAAACAGTGGCACTGGTATGCTTTTAGTGGAGCGGTGTTAAGTACAATTTTAGTAGATAGTTTATTTTTGCTAGCCGCCTTTTTAGCCTAAATTCCTCTTCACCAACCTCTTCTTAAATTCTTTATCTTGAACCTTGTGAAACTCAAAAATTAATTTGAAAGGTGCAAAGCTCTGCACCTTTTCAAGAGTTAATTAGCTGGTGAACTACACTGCGGGAAATCGAAACGCCTAATGCGTTTAAAAATAAACTCAAACATTTGGGATGTTCGCGCGTTACGTTAAGGTTTCCACCCCGCGATTAAATTTGGGTAAACAGTTGGTGTTGGGAAAAGATTTTTCAAACCTGTTTGGCGTTGTTGGGATGGTTCTTTAGTCATGTTCCACAAACTTTCGTAGAAGAAGAAAGAGACACCTGCAAAGTTGCGATCGCGTACTTGTTGAACTTGTTGAGCAATTCGTGTCATCGGTACGTGTTTACGTTTTAGTCCTGTCATAATCCCGATACTTACAGGTATGTGACTTTTAGCAGCTTTGACTTCTGGATACTGTAATTCACTCTTAAAGACATTGGGATCATCTCGATACACTTGGATCACTAAGTCTTCCACAATTCCCATTCTTTCCCATTTTTCCCAGTCTGCCAAAAAGAATTCGTAGGAGAAGCGTTGAGGATTAGGTGCTATGGAAACAATACAATTCTTTTTCGTGGCTTTGATCGCAGTAAATACCCGCTTCATATAATTGCTAATTTTGTTTGCTCGCCACTGCACCCATTCTGGATCTTTAGAGTTGGCAGGAGGGGCTTTGCCAGCGTGTTCTTTTTTGTATAATGCAACTGTATAAGCGTCGTATCCTAACTCCGATGGCAAGCCAAAATGATCATCAAATTGAATCCCATCAATATCGTAATTTCTAACTATTTCTACTATTAAATCTTGGATGAATTGTTGCGCTTCCGGTCGAAAGGGATTTAGCCAAACTCGGTTGTGAGTACCTTCTTTCCAAATTTTGCTACCATCTCTGCGACTAGTCAGCCATTGAGGGCGACGTTTTGCTAATTGCGAGTCTGCGGGGGCCATAAAGCCAAATTCAAACCAGGGAATAACTTTTAAGCCTTGTTGATGACCAACGTTGACTACTTCTTTAAGCATATCTCGCCCTTGCAGACCGGGTTCTGGATCAAGCGATCGCCCAATCACCGTTTGAGCCACTTTGCTAGGATATAGCGTCCAACCCCAATTCCATACAGTTGGATAGACAACGTTAAAGTTTAGCTGTTTAAGATTTTGCAACGCACTCTTGAGGCGATCGCGTTGAAACAGCACATTACTATCAATATTGGTTAACCACACCCCTCGTAACTCTGCTGTTTGCGAACGGATAGGTAAATTTTGAGCTGGTAAGGGAAAAGATAACATCATCGTGGCAACCATAGACAAAGTCACCACCACAGCAAAAAAAGCTAGGTTGCGTTGACTACTTTGACGAGCATTCCACACAAACAATTTCTGACACGATCTAATAAACTTTTTCATCATTAACTGAGTACAAAATTCCACATATTCTTCAACAAATCATCACCTATGACTGCACAGATCACCAAGAAGTTGCTTAAGTTTATTGGTTGTCCCCCAAACTCCTAATAAGGTTCGGATAAACATAACTGTTATCTAAGAGTGCTTTTTGGGAAAGGGTTAAAGGAACAGAAAAATACCTTTACTTACGTGAAAAATCAGCCTGATGTTATCGAAAAGTTCATATTTAGTTAAATTTACTTAAAAATCACTGTAATTATGTGGTAGTCTAACAGACTGACTGCTAGAATTACTGTAAGTATAATCATCAGGTAAACGAACCGTATTCTTGACGATCTAGAAAACTATATAAAAATATACTTATTTTAAGTAATGATAAGTTTAATTAAGGCACAAAATAATAACACAAGCACAACAGCTGCTATTGCCAGGTTAACAAGGGCTATGAACCTTTCCAAAGGTCAATTTTCCTTACTTTTAGCCTGCTGTAACTCTAACAAAAAACAGCACTTACTGAGTTTGTTACATGAGTTTTCACCAATAGCGATCGCTGAATTATCTTTGCCTACTTCCGCAGAAACACTGTATACCAATATTAACAACGCTTTTGGTTCTGAGCAGCCCGAAGCTTTAATGGTAAATGGTTTAGAGTCTGTGGTCGCAATTAATCAACTCATTATTTCCACTAATTTAATGCGTGATGAATTTTCTAAACAGTTTCAGTTTCCCTTGGTGTTGTGGGTAAACGATGAAATCCTACGAAAACTGGTCTTGTTAGCGCCAGATATCAAAGACTGGGCGGCTACTACGATTAGATTTGATTTTCCCGATAATATTCTAGTTGGATAGCAGGCGATCGTATTTTTGTATTTTGGGCGTCTTTAGACCGCAGAGTGTCAAGCCTAAAACTTAAGAGTCAAGCCAGATTTTCATGTATGGCTGTGAATCTTTAATATCTACGAATATGTAACACTAGAAAAGAAAAGCGCATACAAGAGGTATAAAGAAGGTGTTTAGAACACTTTTGGTGATTGCCATTGGTTTCTTACCATCGCTACTTTCCCTGTGGTTAATGCGTAAAACCCAGGCGAGGATGCGATCGCACCTTAGGCGCGCGGCAAGAAATTTTCCCAGAGAAGGAGTTTCAGAAGACACTAGACCAGATGCAAGCGATCGCTACTACCTAGAAGGAGTAGGTTATCTTATTGGTGACGTCAGCTGTCGGTATAATGCTCGTTCTGGTTATTTACGCTGTGCCGTCAATCCTAGTGGACCGTGTGAAGGTTGCCGTTACTATGAAGCTAAAGAATTCACGCACTAGGCCGGCGCAAATAAACACCACTAGTGGCGATCGCTTGATTGATAAACTTCCACTGCTTGCAAACTCACCTCAGAAAGTCAATCTTTCACTTCATCTATAAGTTAAAGCAGCGTGCAAAGAATCATCAAGGCTATGTTCTTTATTTGGAAAGGGTTTAAGGCTTATTTTGTACATTTGAACCGGAGGAAGTCCAGATTAACAAACTTTTCCAAGTCCGGCTAATTGCTTACGATATTATGCTGATGCAGTTGAGCAATTGCGAATTGCGAATTGTTCGATCAGAAGACATTACTATCTCAGTGATCACATGTCATTTAAATACTCAGAATATCTTATACATCGACAGTGGATGTATCACGCCCTACAATTGGCACAACTAGCCGGTGAAGCAGGGGAAATACCCGTTGGAGCTGTTATTATTGATTCATCAGGGAGCTTGATTGCTGGAGGTGAAAATCGTAAAGAACGCGACCAGAACCCAACAGCCCATGCAGAAATACTTGCCCTCAAAGCAGCAGCTAGCAAGTTACTAACTTGGCGTCTGAACCAATGTACTCTCTATGTTACTCTCGAACCTTGTCCGATGTGTGCGGGTGCAATTGTCCAAGCCCGTATTGGACTTCTTGTCTATGGGGTGGACGACCCAAAAACTGGTGCCATCCGTACTGTTGTTAATATTCCCGATAGTGCGGCTTCTAATCACCGTTTACGTGTCATTGGAGGCATTTTGGAAACTGCCTGTCGTCAGCAGTTACAAACGTGGTTTGCAAATCGACGACATCGCACCGAATAACGGACAGAGGTAAAACTGTCCAGCTGGTGCAACACAACTCTAGGAAGAAAATCTACGGTGTATCTAATTCCTATTTTTATTATTTTTCTAACCTACAGTAAGTTGCCCCGTCATCATGGAACTTCATTCTTGCGACGATCAAATCTGTCAGGGAAAACTAGCCCAGACTCGAGTCAATGGTGAGACTGCGATTTCTACCAATACCTCATGGTTATCTCCTTGGTTAACCCCTCTGGTTTATTTGTTGGGAGGTAATCTTCTACCTTTATTTTTTGGACATATTAGAATTACCGGACAAGAAAATATCCCCACAAAAGGTCCTGTGATTCTTGCGCCTACCCATCGCGCCCGTTGGGACTCATTATTGTTACCTTATGCCAGTGGTCGTTGTGTCACAGGTCGAGATTTGCGATTTATGGTGACTATTGATGAATGTCAGGGTTTGCAGGGTTGGTTTGTGCGGCGCTTAGGAGGTTTTCCTGTAGATCCTTTACGCCCATCGATCAGCACTCTTCGCCACGCAGTCGAATTACTTCAGCGTGGAGAAATGTTAGTTATTTATCCTGAAGGCAACATTTTTCGTGATGGTGAACTTCATCCTCTCAAGTCTGGAATTGCTCGTTTAGCTTTAACTGCTGAATCTAGTCACCCAGATTTAGGAGTCAAAATTTTGCCAGTTAGTATCAGCTATAGTCAACCTTATCCTGGATGGGGTACTGATGTTAGCATTAACATCGGATCTGTCATTAAAGTAGCAGATTATATCAAGGGTTCTGTAAAACAAGATGCAAAACATCTGACGGTTGATTTAGCAAATGCACTTGAACAATTAAGTCATCATGAATCAACGATTACTACTCATAGGTTTGCAGAAGTGCCAAATTCGTAATTTTAGTTGATAGTTGATAGTTGATGGTTGTTAGTTGTTAGTTATTAGTTAATAGTTGATAGTTGTTTATTCCAAGCAACCACCAACAACCAAACTAAATTCCCAAAATTAATTCCCAACTGTTGAGTTTCCCTGTATCTTGTATTGCGTAGTCAATTACCCATAATTGCCAACGTCCTTTGGCTGGTAAAGATAATAACTGTCTGAGGATTGGATGCGATCGCACGGTGTAAGTTGCTTGCAGTTGATTGCGACGACCTAAAGTGCGACTTTGCAATAATACTAGGTGATTATTTGGCGCTATTAAGTAAATTTCTAAATCACCTAAAAAATCATGGGTAATGTTGATATTGATTTGAATATCTTTGACTAGGCTAGAATCAGAGACCGCGATCGCACTTTTAATTCCCTGTTTCTCATTGTCTGGAATCGCGACTTTGTTGTTGTTCTCTCCTTTGACAAGCCCAGTAGTGGTTAATGTGGTTGTACGAAGTTTTTGGGCTACTTGTACCGCCCGTAAAGCATTCACTTTCCCATAACCAAACCATTGGGAATGACCATTCTCATCATAAGTGCCATAACGCATCTTCAATTGGAGGTCTGGTTCTAGGTCAACAATTTTATCGGCGGTTTCTTCTAAAATATGTTTGACTTCTTGGGCGCTTAAGTCTGGATTCACTGACAAAATCAATGCTGCTACACCTGCGACCACGGGGGTAGCACTGGAAGTTCCACCAAAATTGCTAGTAAAATTGCCTGGGTCGTAGCCAGCAGCCCCTACTTGGTCTGTTGTTAATATCCCTCGTCCAGACAATGTGGTGGCGATACTTGGTTGGGTGTACACATAACCTTGGTCTTGAAACCACATTCCTGGTAAAGCATTGTTACTGGGCGCACACACGGAAATATTAGTTCCCCAATTACTATAAGCGGCTTTTTTATTCAAACTCGTAGAAGCAGATACTGCAATCACATCAGGATGTACCGCAAAACCACTGAGCCACTTAGTATTTCCTTTAACTAAATCTTTCTGCCATCCTTGCTCATTCACAGTACCGCTTACCGGACGGTTGGCATTACCTGCGGAAAAGAAAATTACACAACCTTTGCCATTACGTCCTTGAGTGGCAGCACGGGTAATAGCCGCGCGTTGGCGTAAGGAAAGAGGAAAGTAAACAGCCGATGCTCCCCAACTGCAAGAAATTATACTGGCTCCCTTGTCAATTGCCCAATTAAAAATATTTTCTATTGACTGATCATCTAAAAACCCTGGACTCCGAATTGGCATAAAAGCACAACCAGGGGCAACCCCAGCAATACCTGTACCATTTTCTTCTGCTATGATTATGCCTGCACAAGCTGTACCGTGACTGGCTTGTTTCTCATTTGATAAAGGCAAAAAATCGTTTTCTTTTAAGTCTCTAGGAGCGACAATTTTACCACTACCTTGAAAATCTGGATGATTTAAATCAAAAGAATCATCTACCACCGCCACGACAACCGAACGAATACCGCGAGTGATATCCCAGGCTTGTTCCACAGCAATATGAGAACCATTAGCTAATTGATTCCCACCGTTGTGGTTAAGATACCATTGCTGCGGGTAGAGGGGGTCACGGGGTTGATAATGGGATTGCTGATCTGTGATGATGTTGGGTTCAGCAACTACAATTTCTGGTAATGAAATTAATTGATTAGAAATTTTAATCGGGTTTGCTTGTGCTTGTTCACCGACAATAAAAACAAAAGTATTGGGAAGGCTAGGAACAGGTTGTTGCTGGATTAAGCCAAATTTGGTGGCGATCGCGTCAATTGTGGCGCCGTCTACCCAAGCAGCAAATTGAATGGTGATTTCGTCACTCAAATAAACTTTGGTGCTAGGACTATCTTTGATTTGATAAACATGACTGGTGAATGCCACATTGTTAGAGTTCCGTGCAACAGACATAGCCTCTTCTAACTGGGAAGGTGGAACAGTAAATAAGGCTAGCTGTGCTGTAGGAATATTGCGACGCCAATTGCCCCAATTTGCCTGAGATAATGCTTGGGGTGAAAGATCCTCATGAGGACGGACGGTGAAGCGATCGCTCACCTTTTCTAAGATTAATTCTTCACCACCACGTTGTAAGATAAATCCCTGGCTACTTGCAGGTATTTCTGTGGGAGGATAATCAGAGGGATTTAGGCGATCGTTCATTGCAGTGATTTAAGCTACTGTAAGAAAGCAATGGGAACATGATTTCACCGATTTTCGTTTTAGATCGGAGAAACTATATTTCGGTCTCGTGACCATAGTACCTTTTGCAATACGTGGGAAAAGGCTAAAGAGTAAAGAAAAAAGGAGGTTTGAAATTTTCTTTTGAAAAAAATTAACACTGTCCCTTATCCTGACTCTTTCAGGGAGTGAAGACCCTAAGTTCCTCCTTACCCTTGTTTTTTCCACTTCTGTAAGCAGTTTATTATGTGGTTTGGTTTTGTTAAAGTCCAAAACAAAGTTAAGATACCCGAAGTTTCTATCCTTTTTTATTGAGTTGTTGCATAAATTTGTCCCATGAAGTCTTTAGCTAATGTTCCTTTAATTCGCTTCACTTCTTTATCAGTCATAACAGCCCTTAGTCTGCTGTTACCTGTTCATGCTCAACAAGCACAGATTATAAATATCCCTAACCAAGCACAACCGATTGACCCCAATAATCCTAATAACTTGCGTCCAACAGCCCAAAATAATAGCATTTTAAGCGTTGATGGTGGCAAGCGGTTAATGTCAGAGGCTGGTCAAGCTGTCAGTTCCCAAAACTATGATGCAGCTGCTAAGAAACTTCAGGAAGCAAGATTAGTTTTTAATCAGCTATCGAATTTTTATCAAGAACTCAATACCAGCTTTTCTGGAATTGACAATAGAGTTGCTGATTCCCAACGTAAAATGGCACTGGAAACTGCACAATTGCGTGATGAAGCCACTTATCAACTAGCATTAGTACATCGAGCGCAAAGTAAGCCGGAATTAGCAGTTCCTTTACTAGTTCAAATTATCAAGAGTCAAAACCCCACACGAGACTTAGGTAAGAAAGCTTATCAGCAACTATTGGAGTTGGGTTTTGTCAATGCACCTTCCTCCACCGGAGGAAGCAACACCTCTTCTTCGCCTCAGCCAAAAAAATAATAAAAAAATAATATCTACCATAAGTTCATCTAATAGACCGCCGCCATCAGGTGAGCGGATTTTTAAATGTTTAAATGATAGAATATCTTGGTTTGTGCATAGTATTTATACTCAACTTTTCAGAACTTGTAGATTGGCAATGTCTTAGCCCCATTGTTAATAATAATATATAAAGAAGTTTGATTTAGGAATCGCGATGATTAGTCCGCAACAGATTGAGGAAATGATCAAGGCGGAACTGCCAGAGGCCCAAGTTCAAGTACAAGACTTGACTGGTGGTGGTGATCACTACCAAGTGACAGTAGTTTCATCGCAGTTCGCAGGTAAAGGATTGGTGCAGCAACACCAGTTAATTTATAGGGCTTTAGGACAAGCTATGTCCAGCGAAGCAATCCATGCTTTAGCACTAAAAACATATACTCCCGAAGCATTTGCTAGTAATAGTTGATAGTTGATGGTTGATAGTTGATGGTTGATAGTTGATGGTTCCAAGCAACTCACAACTGACAACTCACAACCAACAACCAACAACCAACTGCCAACCACCAACAAGTATAGAGAGATTAGGAACACAAAAATCATGACACCTGAACTTCAAGAACGTATTGACAGTTTACTCACAGAAAACAAAATTTTGGTTTTTATGAAGGGAACCAAATTAATGCCCATGTGTGGCTTTTCCAACAATGTTGTGCAAATTTTAAACACATTAGGAGTTCCCTTTGAGACTGTTAATATTTTGGACGACCAGGAACTCCGCCAAGGAATAAAAGAATATTCCAACTGGCCAACAATTCCCCAAGTCTATATCAACGGGGAATTTGTCGGTGGTTCAGACATATTGATTGAACTTTATCAAAAAGGTGAATTACAGCAAAAAGTGGAAGTCGCTTTAGCTTCTTAGTCATTTGTTTTTTGTCCTAAGTAAGTAGGTAGACACGTAGACGGAAGAAGTCCGGCTTCTTGTAGAGTAGTGGCTTCTGTTCTCTCAAAGGGTTCGGTGCAGGATAAGTAGCCGCTTGCGCGTCTATGCCATTCGTAAAACACCAATAGACATCTCCGAAAAATAAATATGTAGAGACGCGTAGCAAGAGATCCCGCAGTGTAATTTCGCGTATCTACAAGGATTGTGGGTAACGCATAATTAATTTCTGGAGATGTCTAATGATTAAGAACTAATGACCAAGGACAAAATTACCAAAAATCCCCCCTGTTGAAAAGCTAAAACGTCACAGGGGGGATTCATCACTAAAAAAATAAAAAACTCCAAAATTTACACCACTACCATCATTGACGGGGATAGACAACGTGCTATAATTGTCTGCGTCAATCAGGAGTGATCATCTTGTGACTTTAGACTAGTCACCTGTAGTAATCTGGCTCTGGTTCTGGTAGTGTCATCGTAAAATTCGATACATCGTATAAATAGCGGGTAGCTTCCTCCTCTAAGCGATGAATCAAATATGGCTCAATGGCGTTACCATGTCGCAGCGCGGCTAGATAACCATCCAAATACATCCGCATATCATCAGTCCGATAACCGCGATTCCATAACTCGACGAAGGCGTCGGTTAGTCTTTGGTAATAGCGGATGGTTTGTGTGTCTTGGAGCATACTGCTGTAAAAATCTCTTTGGAATGAGAATTGTAAATTATTCAAGCTGAAATGTGAAGTACATTTCAGTTTGGTGTCTATTTAAAATCCCTATCTTCTGCTATAGGGAACATCCCTGCATGAGCTACAACCTGAACTGATCCTATTCCAGAAAAACATGATTTTGATGGGTTGGTAAGTTATTGTTATATTTTGCTCTCACAACAACGTCGTCTTCACATTTGTTGACGCAGTTGGTTGTTGTTTGTGCCTGACAGCATCTGTTCTGATCAAACAGGTGAGGTATGTCATTGCTTATCAACAAGTTACCACAATTGCTTTTTTTGTAAATGACACCGCTCTGAAAAACCTATACAGTTTCTTACCCTATTATTTGGAACGCGATACTTAACTAAAAAAAGATTTAGCGATTATAACAAAAATTTAATAATGTTGCCAATTCGTTTCTGGACAAGGCTTTTGATGAAATTTGTTGTCAGACTGTGCATGAGTAAATTAAAAATTATTAGCAATTGAAGTAACAAGGGTTACAAAACCTAAGACATAGGCTTTGTTACTTTGAAAGTCATGCACGCTAAGGGGTCTTGCCACCGTGGGTTCGGTTTGTATTGAAATCGTAGAGGGAAATCCCCATCTGAGGTCGTTGCTTGGCTGGCACTTGCAACAGCTGGACTATCGGGTGCATCAAGCTGCAAGTATTTATCAGGCTAGGGAAGTTTTTTTAACTAACCATCCAACACTAGTTATTTTAGATGCGGATTTGCCTGATGGAGATGGCATTGAGTTTTGCCGATGGTTGCATCGTCAGCAGCAGCCATTAATATTAATGCTATCTGCGCGCAGTAATGAAGCTGATATTGTTGCTGGCTTGAAGGCGGGGTCGGATGATTACCTGACTAAGCCATTTGGAATGCAGGAATTTTTAGCACGGGTAGAGGCGCTAATACGTCGCAACCGTACACCTGCGGCCCCAGCTTATTTGGATTATGGGAGTTTGCAAATTGATTTAGTACAACGCCGTGTCCGTTTTCAAGGAGAATTTATAGATTTAACACCGCAGGAATTTAGTTTGCTATATGTTTTAGCACAAGCAGGAGGAGTACCTTTGAGTAGGTCAGAATTGCTGCGGCGTGCTTGGCCTGATGCGATCGATAATCCTCGTACCATTGATACTCACGTTTTATCGCTGCGGAAAAAAGTAGAACTTGATCCGCGACAACCTAGCTTAATTCAAACCATTCGTAACGTAGGATATCGGTTTAATATGGAGATTTTGAATATCAATTTGCCACAATCACTGACAAAGTTGGCGGCAGAAAAGTTCAACAATCAACATTCAACAATCAGCACTCAGAGGTAATAGTTGTTACTTGTTAGTTGTTAGTTTTTAGTTTTTGGTTATTTACCACTATCCACTATCTACTAACCAATAACTAACCCCATTCTTCAGTAGTTTGTGTTTGTGCCTGTATCAAGCTTTCTCGTAATTTAGCCCAGTCTATACCAGTAGCACTTTGATTTACTATTAGCCGTCCCTGTTGTAAGTGCAACAGCCGATCGCAAAAAATTTCAGCCATTTCTAGCTGGTGATTTACCATTAAAACTGTAGTTTGACGATTTTGGGCTATTTGAGTAAGAATTGCCATCACATGGGAAGCAGTACCTACATCTAAGGCAGAAGTAGGCTCATCTAATAATAAAATTTGTGGTTGAATAATTAACGCTCGTGCGATCGCAATTAATTGGCGTTGTCCTAGAGAAAGTTGCACTTCCGTTTTTCCTAGCCAGTCATCGGGTATTTGCAGCTGTTCAATCCAGTTACTCAGTCTTTGCTGAATAGTCTGTTGAGGCAAACCACGCAAAACCAAAGGATATTTTAAAGCATCTTTGACAGTCATTCCTAGCAGCTTGGACTCTTGGGTCACAAGTGTGACACAAGCGCGTAGCTGTAAAACTGGTATTTGTCGGTATTCCTGATTATCTAAATAAATTTTGCCATTACTAGGTTCACTCAAACGGTTGAGAAGGCGTAATAAATAACTTTTTCCAGCACCAGATGGACCGACAATAGCAACGCGATCGCCCTCAAATACCTCAAAAGAAATATCCTGTAAAATCGGGAATCCTTGCTGTTGACCTTGTAAAGTTGTGTATAAATTAACTTTTTCTAGTCTGAGTTTTGCTTTTGGCAAAGTATCCAAGTTAAACCTTTATTAAGCAGACTTTAGCTTTAGCTATGAGACTGCGATTTGAATCGCAGGTGGGTTTTTTTAACTGAAATTACCTTGCGTTATGGCAGTAGCAATTGTCCAACCATCCACCAATAAAAGCAATAACGTAAAGCCAAATAAAATCAAATACATCCATGGCTGGGCTAAAGGATAAACATCAGTGGTATCAATATCTGTTTTTTGTTGTACCAGTTTTACCATCTGAGCAAAACCCGCTACACGCATAGGCAATAAATAAGCTTTTCCGTCTTTACTGAGAAAATAGTAAACTAGTCCTCCCTGTCCAGTAGTGCGGGGTTTTAACTGCTTGACCTCCGACCAAGGTAACGACCAGCCTTTACGAAAAAAACCTGGAACCCAATTTGGATAAGTTACTTGAATTCCTTGATCATCTAAAATTACACGTTCTGTTAAGACTGCATACAAGCCAATAAAACCAATGCTAATTCCTAGCCAAAATAACCTTGGTGGAATGAGCGCATTTGTGACTTCAGCTAAAAAAGGTAAAGGTAGGGTTAGTGCTAGATATAAGCTTAAAAGCGTAATCCGAATTAGAGGAGATAGGCGAAAAATCACAGGTGAAATATTAACTGAGTTTGCTGTCACGGCGTCATTACAATTCTTAACTTTCAATTATATACTAGCTATAATTAACTAAATTTTGCCACCTTTACAGGGAGCATCCCAAATGTTTAAAAACCGCCTGCGATTTCAATCGCAGTCTCATAGCTAAAGTCTGCTGAAGCAGACTATTTGATTTATTGAGTCGTCTGAAGACGACTTATGCTATTAGCTCAGGGTTTAAACCCAAACGCGGTATATTGAAAAAATTGGGATGCTCTCCCTTTACAGCACCTTGATGCCCTGTAAATAACTTAATACATTTTCCGATCAAGACTGACCAGATTTTAAGATTTTGGTCAAAGCTAGCACTAAGTTTTGTTCCACAGAATTCATCTGCTCAGGAGACAGAACAATGATAGAAAATGCTCGGTAGTGCAAGCATTAACTATTCAGGAAAAAAGCAACTAATAGAACAACCAAATCCGGGTAATAGTGGCGAAGTTATCTCATCATCACCTAACAAAGTTGCAACTAAAACTAATCGCGCTTTTTCTCGTCGATAAACTTCGACTTGTTGGGTGAAGCGATCAACAATCCAATACTCTCGCACACCTTGAACGGAATAAAGTTTCAGTTTTGCTTCCTTATCTCGCAGTTCATTTTGTTTACCAGGAGATAAAACCTCTATTACTAACTCTGGTGCGCCGATCAAATGTCCCGCTTCATCTTCAATTTGAGCTAGTCTTTCTCGACTTACCCAAACTATATCTGGGATGACACTATCCGCTTCAGAAAAAATTAAACCGGGAGCAACAATTGTTTCTCCTAACCCACTCCCATCTGACCAAATATCAAGTTGACGAGCAATTTTGACACAAACTTGTTGATGACGACGATGAGGAGAGCGAGTCATGAAAAGTTCTCCATCAATAATTTCATAGCGCGTCCACTCATTTTGAGGTAGAACTTCCAGATCATAAATTGTCCAGCGTACTCCTTCAATAGCTTGGCTCATAATAATCCCCGTCTGGCTTGTTGCCAAGATTTAGTTTGATTTTATCTAATTTAAAAGTGTTTCAATTAAAGCGATCGCAACTATTTAGATAATATTCAAATTACCAATTAACTATTACCAATTTCAACAGAGAATATAAGTATTCAAGCGAAAATGATATCAAGGCAAATACTTTTGCACCACACTCCAACCAGTTAACGATACCCAAGCAAAAGCAAAGAATATAGCAACATTAGTACCAATGTGAATATGTCTCGCCCAAGGATGTCCAACACGAATTTGTGTAGCACTTCCAGCTGATAGTAAAACTAACATGACAGTTGTTAATCCAGCCCAGAGATGTTGTGAGTGTCCTAAAGAACCAAAATGACCGTAAGTACCAACAATGCCAATCAGTAGCAGTAATAATACCAAGCTCACCAGCCAGATACCGATTTTATAGTGGAGAAAGCGCAACCAACCTGGTTCTCTTTGCTGCAAAGTTCTAGCACGAAACATCCGCATACCCATGATCGCCAAAAGCACATAGGCTACTAGCGACAAACCCATAGCCCAGGCCGCTATTTTCCACAACCACAAAAATGAAGGTAGATCCATAATTAATGATTGTAGATGGGAATGAGGATTAGGACACGGAAGACACCGAAGACAAGGGAGAAAAATCAACAACTAACAACTAACAACTAACTACTAACAACTAACTACTAACCATTGACAAATGACCAAAAATAAAAAAGGGCTGCTAAATTGTGCAACCCTGAAAGAAATTAAACAAATTTTTTTTAATCAACGGATACGAAACCAGACATTGTTAAAGGTTTTGTTGGATCTTCTGTTTTTGTCTTAATAGACTGTACTATCGGTTTTTTATTGATAGAGTCGTTTGTTTGTTCTGAGTTTTGCAATTCGTAACTGCTAGGTTCGTGAAGTGCAAGGCGATCGCACGGAATTTTATCCGATAAAATAGCACTTGCCATCGTACCTGTATGAATCTCAAGTTGAGATTCAATTGGAGCTTCAAACGCTAGTCTCTGTCCAGGGAAAACAACCCTTTCAAAGTACCAGTTAGGAATGTTCGAGATGCGAGCCACCTGGATTTTGCTCGTGGCATTTACGTAACAGCAGAGAATCTTTCCCGATTGCTCCGGTGGTAAAGGATCTAATATTTGAGCCATAACTGCTGAGGAGCTTTACGCCACAATTTTATCTTAACATATAAAAACTAACACTGACTGATCCCCAGTTGCTGTAACTCCGACTACCAACTGAAGTTTTCTAGATTATTTCTACCTAAAGAAATAGAGATTCTTAAATTATGAAATTTTGGTAAAAAATTATGCTTTTTTTGCTCCTATTTATTTCGTGATCCTCTTTGATAGGGAATAGTCTAGTTGTTTTCATTAACTTTAAGAGCTATTTTTTATTTTCCTCTTCAGACTTAGCAGGCGTAGATTCTCGCTTTTAGAAGAAACTCAATGTTATTGTAAAGCTATAGATATACTACTTTTATAAGACCTCGTGGTATGTGGGAAACGAGCGAGTATGCGCGACCTGAGAGTCTCATTTGTGAATTTGAGATGCTCCCGCTACACCGCTTGCGGTGTAGCGGTGAGATTTGTCAGGCTATGCATTTGTGATACAGGGCAATATTAGCTATTTTCATCAACACCGAAAGCTCAGACATCTAGTCTCAGTAATTGTCATTAATGTCAAGAGCAATTTTGAGACGAAGACGAAGACTAAAACTAAAACACAGCGATAACAAAATCAAAGTTTGCTCTTTTACCCCAGAAAAACTGCAAGATGGAAGCTCAAACATTCAACAAAATCCTCTATGTTCGCCTTCCGTGTAACCCCATCTTTCCTATTGGGGTTGTATACCTTGGCGATCACGTCCACAAGCAGTTTCCTAACATTGAACAGCGTATCTTTGATTTAGGAACAGTGCCACCTTTAGATTATGCTAAAGCCCTAGATCACTGTATCGATCAATTTCAGCCGACACTGCTAGTTTTCTCGTGGCGAGATATCCAAATTTATGCCCCAGTAGGTGGACGTGGTGGTAATCCATTGCAGTATACCTTCGAGTTTTTCTACTCCCGCAATCCATTTCTCAAGCTACAAGGAGCTTTTGGTTTGCTGCGGATAGCATCGGGATACTACGGTGAACTGTGGCGGAATCTAGGATTACTGAAGCGGGGTATCAAACGCGCTCAACGTTATCACCCGAATGCTCGTGTAATTGTTGGTGGTGGTGCTGTCAGCGTCTTTTACGAACAGCTAGGTAAAAGTTTACCAAACCAGACAATTGTCTCTGTGGGTGAAGGCGAAACTTTGCTGACAAAACTACTTAGCGGACAAGAATTTCGAGATGAAAGGTGTTATGTAGTTGGAGAAGATCAACCACGCGATCGCCTCATTCATGAACAACCCACACCACTAGAGAAAACTGCTTGTAACTACGATTACATCGAAACCATCTGGCCAGAATTTAAATATTATCTCCAAGATGGAGACTTTTACATCGGTGTCCAAACCAAACGTGGTTGTCCTCACAACTGCTGCTATTGTGTTTACACTGTTGTCGAAGGTAAACAGGTACGTATTAACCCCGCCGATGAAGTTGTTGCTGAAATGCGACAATTATACGATCGCGGTGTTCGCAATTTCTGGTTTACTGACGCCCAATTTATCCCAGCCCGTAAATTTATTGCTGATGCTGTTGAACTTTTACAAAAAATCATCGATTCTGGAATGGAAGACGTTCATTGGGCAGCATACATCCGAGCTGATAATCTCACTCCCCAATTGTGTGATTTGATGGTGAAAACTGGGATGAACTACTTTGAAATTGGTATCACTAGTGGTTCTCAAGAATTGGTGCGGAAAATGCGTATGGGCTACAATCTTCGTACTGTTTTGCAAAACTGTCGGGATTTAAAAACAGCTGGCTTTAACGATTTAGTTTCCGTCAATTATTCTTTTAATGTGATTGACGAACGCCCGGAAACCATTCGCCAAACCATCGCCTATCACCGCGAACTGGAACGGATTTTTGGGGTAGATAAAGTCGAACCTGCGATATTTTTCATCGGACTACAACCCCACACCCACCTAGAAGAATATGCTTTCAAAGAAAATATTCTCAAACCAGGGTATGATCCGATGAACATCACACCTTGGACTGTCCAAAAAATGCTGTGGAACCCAGAACCCCTTGGTTCTTTCTTTGGCGAAGTTTGCTTACAAGCTTGGCGACAAAACCCCAATGACTTTGGACGCGAAGTCATGAAAATATTAGAGGAAAAATTGGGTTGTGCTGAACTAGAAGAAGCACTTTCTGCACCCATTGAGCCAAAACAAAAACAATTGGTGGGTGTTTAGAAGTTCATGTAAAAAATCGAACGCAAATGCACACAAATTTTATCCTTGTTTATCGGTGTTCGTTTGTGTTCGTAATTAACCTAATTTCAATCTCACGTTTAAAAACGTGGGTTCCCTGTTCCCTTTGAAAAAAAGGTACAACACGCGATCGCACAATAAGTGAGGCAAAAATGACACAAGCACTACCAAAACCAATAACTGTTGAAGAATTCGCTGCGTGGTATCCAGAAAACCCACAAAGACGCTATGAACTGTACAATGGAGTGATTGTTGAAATGCCATTACCAGTTGGCGAACATGAAGAAGTTGTACTATTTTTAGTCGAAAAAATCACTTTAGAATACAATCGTCTCAATCTAGCCTTTGGTATTCCCAAAACTGTGCTGGTCAAACCACTTCAAAATGAATCTAGTTATTCACCAGATATATTGCTGTTAAATCGTTCTAACTTAGTAAATGAACCAATATGGAGAAAAGAATCAATTATTACCCAAGCAGCATCAATTCCTCTAATTGTTGAAGTAGTAAGTAATAACTGGCGTAATGATTATTACAAAAAATATGCTGATTACGAAGAAATGGGAATCCGTGAATACTGGATTGTTGATTATGCTGCTTTAGGCGGTAGGGAGTTTATTGGTAAGCCAAAACAACCAACTATTTTAGTTTGTTGTTTGGATGAAGGTGAATATCGAATTAGCAAGTTTCGAGGAAGCGATCGTATAGTATCACCAACATTCCCAGAGATTAATCTAACTGCTGAACAAATTTTTCTAGCTGGGAACTCTCAGTAGATAGCATAATTTACTCTCAGACATTAAACTAAAGTGTCATAAGCCCTGATTTCACCCTCTGCCGTTCAGCATCCTTTGCGGTTCGTTTAATCAAACCTCATGTTACAAGGCTCTATACTCCAACAGCTGGAAATTGCTCATCGCCATAGCAAAAGACCGATTAGATTCGGAGTGTACTATAAAAATACCCTAGTCGCTCTGTGTCATGGTCTAGAAGACCACATATTAAATGATGTCACCTCACCCTTAGTAATTAGCGCCTTTGAACAGGGGAAATGGTATCTTGAAGAAGCAGAAAGATATGCAGACATCGCTAAAAAATCCGGTCACATAGCCATCATGGCAGCCCCGCACACTGGCTGGGCAGAACATCCTACAAGTCAATTACCTAATGTTAACTTAGTTGCTTTAGATCCAGCTGATCCAGTCGCTCAGGAATGGCACTTGATTATCCTATCACCAAAATACACAGCAATGGTAATTTGTCAAGAATTATCAGAGGCTGATTATGGTGCTTCTGGATTGCCTGCATCAGACTTAGAACGAAAATTTTATGGCTTGTGGACATTTGAACCAGAATTAGTCAAAGAAACAGCCGCGTTGGCGATCGCTCACATTCAACGCTACAACCCAGAATTAGCAGCAAAACTCACTGCCTATCAAGATGATATTCAGCCTAGCTTGGCTACACCAGAAGAATTGAGTGCAGTAGTTTCCCGTGTCGTTGACTATCTCCAAAGCGGACAAGAAAACATATCTGTTCCCACCAACACACGCCACCAAGCCCTAGATAGTAACTTAATTTCCAATGAAATCCAGGCATTTTTGCGGATGGCGCAAATAATAGATGCTGCTGATATTACCAATCCCATGGTAGCAGCAGAAGTTGTGACGTTGGTAGAAACAATAGGACAACTTTTAGATTTGCCCGCATGGCAGATCAAAAGATTGCGCCTAGCTGGATTGCTACACCGTATTGATCCATTGCAAAGAGTAGAAAGCGTACTCACTCCCAACACCACTACTTACTACCAAGAAGATGCACCCAGTTGTCCCTTAACTTGTCCTCTCGTACCAGGAGCGCAAGTACTGCGAACTATGCCACGACTACGAGCGATCGCACAAATTATTACTCACCAAACCGAGTATTGGGATGGAACTGGTGAACCTGCGGGATTAGCTGGTGATGAAATTCCTCTAGAATCGAGAATTTTAGCACTCATTGTTGAATTTCAATGGCAAATCCATCAAAAACAATCATCTCAATTGAGTCGTGAAGAAATAATAAATCAAGCTTTAGAAGAATGCAGACAACAATCGCGACGCTTTGATCCAAAACTGATAGATACCTTGACACTATTAGTCATGGGTTTACAACAAGGACTAGAGTTACCCATAATTACACCCAAACTCAGCGTTGGTATGTGGTTATTAGATTCTCGACTCGATAGTGGAACCAACACTAGTGTCGAAATAAATCCAAACTTACGTATATAACTAAATATTTTCTTGTCGCTTAGTACACCTATAAGTTCGTAGCGAATAAATTGAGCAAACCTCCGTGTTCCTCTGCGCTTTCCTCTGCGCTCCTCTGCGTTTAAAACGTTACGATTTAACGCAAATCTTGAACCACAAAGAACACATAGACGTGCTAACAGCTTCCCACTAGGCTTAGATCACAAAGAGATTTTTTATAGATTTTATGAACACAAAAGCTATTAAATCAGGAAAAATTAAGCACTTAGCAGGAGCTAATCTAGAAGATGAAGATTTATCAAATTTGGATTTAAACCGCATCAATTTTGCCGGTGCTACTCTTGTAGGTACAAATTTCACTGCTTCTAAACTTGAAGGTGGGCATTTGGAAGGTGCTAATTTGATGGGAGCAAACCTACAAGCAACTGATTTGCGGGCGAATTTGATGGGCGCGAACTTAATGCAAGCAGATTTGACAGGTGCTGACTTAAGGGGTAGCAATTTACGCGGTGCTAATTTAATGGGAGCAAGACTGAGTGAAGTATCTTTTGCTGGTGCTTTTCTCAGTGGTGCAAACTTGATGAATGTTAACTTACAAGGAGTTGACTTGCGGGGTGCTGACTTGCGAGGAGCCAACCTGACGGGAGCGAATCTTAAAGGTGCAGATTTAAGCCATACAGATTTGCAAGGAGCGTTGTTGAGTGAAGCAAATTTAGAAGAAGCAGATATGAGAGAGGCTAATCTGTCAGGAGCAAATTTGACAAGTGCAAATTTACTGTGTGCAGAGCTAGAAGGGGCAAATTTAAATGGAGTAAATTTAGATCGGGCTTGTTTGGTGGGGACAATAGCTGAAATGATTCTTAAGAAATAGAACTTATTTTTAATTGTCTTCCCCTCATCCACAGCGCCAATATACCCATCAATACTACCCCCATTACTCCCATTAAAGGATTGTTATTTACCCCTGTCACCCAATCAGGAACCCGATTCGTATATTTAATTAATCCGCCAATATTAATGATGTAATAAGCCCAAACTATACCTCCATGTAAACCAATAGGTAATCCTAAACGCCCCCTGCGCGATCGCTTTCCCCATACCTGCGTCAACCCCAGCAGCACTAAAGCTGGAAGTTGTGGCAATGTGTGAATAATTGCTTCCAAAGGCTTAATAAAATGCGATACTCCATAAATGATTGCACTTGCCCAAAGTGCAATACGGAGAGAATAATCTCGCTGCAATTCATCTAACAACCAGCCTCGAAATAATAATTCTTCAGCAAACCCAATACCCAAACCTGTAAGAGAACCTTCTAATACTACTTTTAATAAAAAAGCTTTGGGTTGTTGCCACACTAAAAATCCTAACAACCCTTCTAAACCAAATAAAATCAAAACGCTAATTAATCCTATAGCTAAACCCTGTAGTAAATCTACGCTATTTAATCGTGTGAACTGTAAACCGTATTGCTGTAAAATTTGGGGTTGTTTGTAAACTTGGTTGCCCCATATTCTGAGTAGGAAAATAAATTCTATATACAGTAGTACTATTGTTAAAATACTTACTAAATTAGTATCAGGCACTAGTAAATATATCGGTATAGCAAAAGGCAACCACAGCACTAATAAAAGTACAATAAAACCACCCAGCCTGATAAATACAGAACGCTGGGCTAAAAGAGTAAGGTTTATTCTCATACCAAATTGGCTGGACTTTCAAGAATTTCAGCTAGTACTCGACAACACGAACTATACTGGGTTCGTAGTGAGGACTTTAGTCCTCTATAAGCGCTTAAGCGCTCACTACGAACCGTCAAAGTTAGGTTGCCAGACCACTAGTTTATCAATAATATTCTCACTTATAGACCAACTTGATTTTCAAACCGATAACTGATAACTGATAACTGCTCAGTGATTCATTCTTCTGGTTCAATTGTGCTAATCAACCCATGATTTTTTAAAGTCTCACAATAAAACTCAGCAGGCTCCTGAGCACAAGTAATGACTAAAGCAAGACCATTGCTATGTGCCTCCATCATGATGCTAACAGCCTGTGGTTGAGTAAGGCTGGGTACCGTAGTTAATAGAACCTGCACCACATACTCCATAGTGTTGTATTCGTCGTTATGGAGCAAAACGCGATATTGAGGCGCTAGTTTTCTGGAAGTTGAAGGCTTCTGTTTGGTTTCGACTGACACGGCTGCTTGCTCTGCTGGTAATTTACTACAACAAGTTTTTTTCTAGAGGTTGCTTACTAGAGTTAGCTTTACAGTTACTCATGAATTATTGTATAGCACCAAAAAGGTTGTTGGTAGTAATTGGTTGGTTGTTGGTTAAGGGTCAATTGTCAAGAGTCAATTGTCAATTGAGTGTGAGGACTTCCGCGATACGTTAAAATTGAAACAACAGTTGCAAAATCGATGCGACTGCCGAAGCTATAATGAATATGGAAATTACACTGAATTTTCAACCAGGGCAGATAGTATCTTTAGAGCATAATGACACCAAACTATATGCAGAAGTTATTCAAGTTGTAATTTCTCGCCATTTGTGCTGGGTACGTCCTTTGCTATTATTGGTCAAATCTTCGGAACCTCCACTCATAAATGATTTACGAAAGGCTTCCGATTTACTTTGGCCATTGGATTTATTTCGACCAGCTTTAGACACAGAAGTCATCTCCATCTTGAGTCACGTCTTAGCAAAAGAACCAAAACCCGAAATAGACACCTCTACGAAGCAGCTACTTCATCAGTTTATTCATGAAGTTTGGCAAGCCTATAAGAAAGAATCTACAGGCTAGTAGTTATACTTACTATCTTAACTAACAATATTTCAATATAAAATATCACAAAACATGAGCAGTTGTATTCCTGAAGATAGCAAGGCTGCTGCAATCTAATTTATGTCACAAAATTTTTCAGCTTGATTAACTGTGGTACTTGTATGCTAATCGGTACTATAAATGACTGAGCGACTAAGTATTAATATTAGATATTAGGAACTAATTGAATTCTACCAGCATCCATTTCTGCCATTAATAATTCCAAGGCTTCATAATCAATGTCAGAGATATAACCCATTTGTGTCAGTTCTGAGTTAATTTCATTTTCTATTTCAGGAGTTAGTTTTTTAACCAAAAGAGCTTTTTCTACTAGTTGACGAATGATATATCTGGTTTTCATACGTAATTAACCAATTAACTATATATAGTTATTATCACAATCGCAACTTTGTATAAAATGTGATTTAGTACTTATAAAAATAGTGACCTGAATCACAATTTATGAGTGATTTGATTCGCGATCGCCTCCTGTATCTATCACATGGTTAAAGTGAAGTCAGGATATAGATCATTGCCTTACTGTTTGCCTTCACCAACTTTAGTAATAACTAACTAAAAACTAGTTGATATGGCAAGCAATATATTTAATCTTTATTGTAACAAAAGTATACTTAAATACATTTTTCTGTGTTTATGACAATCTTTAAATAGATATAGCAAAGCAATAAAGATTCGGCTAAGAGAAGTCATACGCATGGTCGATGTCAGCAGAAAGAGTATATGGTCAAATACATCTATCTTTCATTATTGATAAACTTTACATTTAGTAGGATGCTCCCTATGCAAGCGCTGCTTAAAAATCCAACAATTACGGTGATTCGTCCTCAAGGTAGTTTAAATGCTGGTAATGCTCTAAAATTTGAACAAGATTTAACAAAAGCACTGGCACAAAACACAAGTAGTAAATTGCTAGTAGATTTGGAGCAGGTGGAAGCATTAGATAGTGCTGGCTTAATGGCGCTAGTGTCTGCACTCAAGTTTGCTCAAGACTTAGGAAGGAAATTTAGCCTTTGCTCAGTTTCCCCCTCTATCAGAATTGTTTTTGAACTGACCCAACTAGATAAAGTTTTTGAAATATCTGAAAGTAAAGTAGGATTTTAGGTTAAGTTGTAACTCAGCTTGGAGTTGATTGACATCAAAAAACTTTGAAACACTAATTAACACTCTGAAACTGCCTAATCAATGCTAATGTTGGAGGTGAGTAAGAGTCATTTATTTGAAATCGCTAGAAAAATAGCACAGTGGCTATTGCAGTAAAAAAATTAATCACCTCGGATATCGTCAAACCAGCTCGTTATCTGGGTAATGAAAATCTAGCCATACACAAGCCGTGGGAAACGGCAGTGATACGCTGGGTATTAACTTATCCCGAAGTATACGAAGTGGGAGCCTCTAACTTGGGGCATGTAATTCTCTATAACATTTTGAATGCCCAACCACGACAGTTGTGCGATCGCGCCTACTTACCAAATCCAGACCTATCGTCTAAACTACGGGCAACCAAGACACCGTTATTTGCTGTTGAATCAAAGCGATCGCTTACAGAATTTGACATTTTGGGCTTTAGCCTCAGTTATGAACTTGGCGCCACCAACATTTTAGAAATGTTGGACTTGGCTGGTATTCCCTTAAGTTGGAAAGAAAGAAATGAAGGGACAAGGGGACAAGGAGAACATGAGGCACATGGGAACATTTCCCAATCCTCTTCTTATCCTTTGATTTTTGCTGGTGGACAGACGGCGACATCTAACCCAGAACCCTACGCTGATTTCTTTGACTTTTTCGCCTTGGGCGATGGTGAAGAACTTCTGCCAGAAATTGGTTTAATTTTAGAAGAAGGTAAACAAGCAGGCTTAAGTCGTCAAGAACTTTTGCTGGACTTGGCACAAATACCGGGTGTATACGTTCCTCAGTTTTATGATCTGGCTGCGGATGGATCTGTCCATCCCAATCGTTCAGATGTACCCAAACGAATTTTACGACGAGTAGCTACGCCCATTCCTGCCTATTCGATTGGGTTAGTTCCTTACGTTGAGACAGTCCATGATCGCCTAACGATTGAAATTCGACGCGGTTGTACTCGCGGTTGTCGCTTTTGTCAACCAGGAATGCTGACTCGACCAGCGCGAGATGTTGAACCAGAAAAGGTGGTGACGGCAATTGAGAAAGGAATGCGGGAAACTGGCTATAATGAGTTTTCTTTACTTTCTTTGAGTTGTTCTGATTATTTGTCCCTCCCAGCAGTGGGGATGGAAATCAAAAATCGTCTTAAAAATAATAACATTTCTCTTTCTCTACCCAGCCAAAGGGTAGATAGATTTGACGAAAATATTGCTAACATCCTGGGTGGAATCCGGCAAAGTGGTTTAACCTTTGCTCCAGAGGCGGGAACCCAACGAATGAGAGATATCGTTAACAAGGGTTTAACCAATGAAGAATTATTACGGGGAGTAAAAACAGCTTGGGAACAAGGCTGGGGTAAAATTAAGTTATACTTCATGATTGGTTTGCCTGGTGAAACCGATTCAGATGTCTTGGGTATTGCAGAAACAGTCCGTTGGTTACAACGGGAATGTCGAACTCAAGGTAGAAAACCACTGGCGTTCAATTTGACCATTTCTAACTTTACCCCCAAGCCCCATACCCCATTTCAATGGCACTCTGTTGCAACTGCTGAGTTTGGACGGAAGCAAAAGTTGCTGCAACAAGAATTCCGCCGCATTAAAGGAGTTAAGGTAAACTTTACTGATGTGCGGCTGTCGGCGATGGAAGATTTTATCGGTAGAGGCGATCGCTCTCTCGGTCAAGTTTTGCGTCGAGCTTGGGAATTAGGTGCAGGAATGGATTCCTGGTATGACAGCATTGAGCGTGCATACAATGCTTGGGGAGTAGCGATCGCCGAAGCAGGCCTCAGTTGGAAATACCGCAAAGTTGAGAATGGCGAGTGGAATTTGTTTGGAACAGAGGAAATAAGAGGACAAGGGGGACAGGGAGTAGAAATTGCTTCCTTGTCTTCTCACACTCCCCACACTTCCCACACTCCCCACACTCCCTCACTTCCTCCTTCCCTCGACAAACCCCTACCTTGGGATCACATCGACACGGGTATTGATAAAAAGTGGCTGCAAGAAGACTTAAAACGCGCCTTAGAAGCTGCGATCGTTCCTGACTGCTCTTTTGATGGTTGCTCTCACTGTGGTGTCTGCGGCACAGAGTTTGGTCATAATATTGTCATTCCACCGGCATCAATCCCGGAATTTGCGGGACAATTTGTACCAAATACTACTAAAATTCAGAGACTACGAGTATGGTTTGGGAAACAAGGTGAGATGGCTTTGGTCAGCCATTTGGATATGATGCGCTTATTTGACCGAGCCATGCGACGAGCCGGATTGCCAATTGCTTTTACTGGTGGGTATCATCCGTCACCCCGGATTTCCGTGGCTTCGGCTTTGCCTTTAGGAGCTACCAGTAGCGGTGAAATTGTCGATTTTGAGTTTACTCAGTCACTAGCTCTGAATGTTTTCCGAGAAAAATTGGCGCAGGTACTGCCCAGTGACATACCTATATATAATGTGGTAGAGCTAGATTTAAAAGCTCCTGCTGCTACCCAAGGCTTAGAAGCTGCCGAGTATATACTCACTGTTGCGATACCAGATTCATCAACACCTACACAATGGCAAGATTGGCTGGATACAATTAAGCAAAAAAGTGAGATTTGGTACGAGCAAACAACAAAGTCAGGTAAAACTCATTTAGTAAATCTGCGCGATCGCTTGTTTGAAATTGAATTAGTGGAAACTACTAATCTCGTGACATCGGTAGCTAGTTTGCGTTATCTAGGCAGTTGTCGTCCAGATGGTACACTGTTGCGTCCAGAACAAGTTCTGTTTATGCTAGAACAAGTGGCAAGCACAGAATTTCAGATGCTGCAAATCCATCGCCATCGTTTGGTTTTGCATGATCAGTTAATTGGCTGAGGACAACTTGCGATTGAGTTGCTTCTCAATTTTGGCTACGGGGAATTGATTTTTAACAAGGTTGCGTTAGAATGATATGAAGAGAATTTTTCTGGCGCTGCATTGAGTTATTTGGTTCACAATCCTGGTACTGAGGGTTTAAAAGCAGAGATTTAGAGAGCGACATCTAGGGTTTTATCCCAGACCACCACCAGGCAGATTCAAGAACACTCTCTCTTGATGGTTATTTTGTGAATCTGTGACGAAATAAAAGGCTTCGTCGGCTTCTCTAAACTTTATGATTTTTAACACACATGCTGAATGCCTAATTCTTAGAGGATGAAGGCGTTGCATCAAAAATTAACCATGGACGGGTGATTAAATTGCTTAAATAATATGCAGCCGTTCTGGAATAATCGGGCGTGTAAACGCATTTCTCCAGTCAATAGCTCTTTAAGTGTGGGCTTGAGTTCGCGGTTTTTACTAACAGCAGCACCTGTGTGAGCTTGCAGGGGCAAATAAGGGACAACATACCCCCAAGTCTATTTTTGCTGCCAATTTTTGAGGAAATTGAATGCCGAAACAAATTATTATCGCGGAGCAGCATCAAATAGCTGCCGTATTTTCTGAAGATCAAATACAAGAATTAGTAGTTGCTACAGGTCATCACCAAATTGGTGATATTTACTTAGGAGTAGTAGAAAATGTATTACCTGGGATAGATGCTGCTTTCGTCAATATCGGCGATCCAGAACGTAACGGATTTATTCATGTTACAGACTTAGGACCATTACGGCTAAAACGCACAGCAGCAGCGATCACAGAATTACTTGCACCACAACAAAAAGTATTGGTGCAAGTAATGAAGGAGCCAACAGGAACAAAAGGGCCAAGGCTGACAGGTAATATAACTTTACCGGGACGTTATGTCGTACTCATGCCCTATGGGCGAGGTGTAAATTTATCCCGGCGAATCAGAAATGAAAATGAGCGTAACCGCTTACGAGCATTAGCAATTCTGATTAAACCTGCGGGGATGGGTTTGTTAGTTCGCACAGAAGCAGAAGGTAAACCCGAAGAAGCAATCATTGAGGATTTAGAAAACCTGCAAAAACAATGGGAAGCCATTCAGCAAGAAGCAGTTTCTACCCGCGCACCTGCACTACTCAATCGAGACGATGATTTTATCCAGCGTGTATTGCGAGATATGTACGGTTCCGACGTCAACCGAATCGTTGTAGACTCCAGTACTGGCTTAAAACGGGTAAAACAGTATTTGCAAAACTGGAGTGGTGGACAAGTACCACAAGGATTATTGATCGACCATCACCGCGATCGCGCAGCGATTTTAGAATACTTCCGGATCAATGCTGCGATTAAAGAAGCTCTTAGACCTAGAGTAGATCTACCTTCTGGTGGCTACATTATTATCCAGCCCACTGAAGCATTAACGGTGATCGATGTCAACTCTGGTTCATTTACGCGATCGGCAACAGCCAGAGAAACAGTTTTATGGACAAACTGTGAAGCAGCCACAGAAATTGCTCGTCAGCTACGTTTACGGAATATCGCTGGTGTGATTGTTGTTGATTTCATTGATATGGAAACACGACGTGATCAACAGCATGTCCTTGAACACTTTAATAAGGCTCTCAAATCAGACAAAGCCCGTCCTCAGATTGCTCAATTAACGGAACTGGGTCTAGTAGAACTCACCCGTAAGCGCCAAGGTCAAAATATTTACGAATTGTTTAGTGAATCTTGCCAAACCTGCGGCGGTTTAGGGCATGTTGTACATTTACCTGGAGAAACCGACAGCCGTTCGATCACACCACCATCCGAATTACCAGAACGCTTTGTCTCTTTACCTCACAGAGAACCCCGTCTGCCATCTCCTCGTTTGAATGAACCACGCGAAAGTTACGATGGATTTGGGGAAGGATACGAACAGGAGAGTGATCTAAGTGGATTGAATATAACCAATCATCCCAGCTATCAAGAAATTAGTGACAACAAAAGACGTCGCCGTCGTCGCATCGGAATAAATGGTGGTAACGGTAAAGAAGAGCCACGTATTAATGGCAATCCATTATCGCTGGTGAATGACCCAGATATAGACATTGATGGAGAGGGAGAATTAGTAGAGACTTCTGATCTACCCATACCCAACATTAGTAAATCCAGTTGGGTGGAAAGAGGAGAACGGGCTAAAATCTCAAGACCAGAGATAGTCAAACCAGTGGTAGAACCACCAGAGATTGTGAGTGTGGAAATGACACCACCGGAACAAGATGTATACGCTTTGATGGGAATTTCACCATTGATGAAGTTGAACCGAGAAGTGAGAAATCCCAAATCTGTAATCATTAACGTTACTCTCCCCGGTCAAACTGCTACACAAACACAAACAACCCCAGAGATTGCTCAAACAGCAGCTAGTACCATAGAAAGTCCGGTACAAACAGAACCATTGTTATCAGTTGTAACTGAAACATCAGATTCGTCCATAATGGCAGATGAAACAGAAGGTAGTACTAGTACTGCTGTTCGTCGTCGTCGCCGTCGTTCTTCCGCTTTGGAGACAGATCCATCAACAGCTGACAGCTAAAGCTAAAAGTTAAAGACTCTAAAATATGGTCATGAGCAAGCCAGATAACGCTTCTGTTGATTCGTCAACACTTCAACAGGAAGCGAGTTGGCTGGAATTTTCTGCATCTTCAAACATCTCTGGACTAGTTGCAGGTATCGATGAAGTAGGGCGGGGCTGTTTATTTGGGCCTGTAGTAGCTGCTGCTGTGATACTACCAAATGATGCTCTGCCTACATTGATGGCAGCAAAAATCAAAGATAGTAAAAAGTTGTCTAGTTCTCGTAGGAGTCAGCTAGCCCAACATATCCAGATTGTTGCTATCGACTACAAAATAGGCTTTGCTTCAGTTGGGGAAATTGATCAAATAAATATTTTGCAGGCTACACTTTTAGCGATGAAGCGAGCAGTATTAAAGCTAAAGGTGCAGCCTACACTCTGCTTGATTGATGGTAAGCAATCAATTAAAGATTTGCCATTGCTGCAACAAACAATAGTCAAGGGAGATGAGCGATCGCTCGCGATTGCTGCTGCTAGCATTATTGCAAAAGTATGGCGAGATGAATTAATTGTAAGGCTTGCCTCTAAATATCCCATGTACGACTTGCAGCACAATAAGGGTTATGGAAGTCCAAAGCATTTACTAGGACTGCAAGAACATGGGGCTTCACCTTTACATCGCAAGTCTTTTCGTCCTTGTCGAATTTGATTGACGCCTGTGAAGACAAGGGAGAGGGAGAACTACGATTCGGATAAGATAAATCGATTGACATTTAAATCATGTAGAGACGTTGCAGTGCAACGTCTCTACATGTCCAAAATTATGACGAAAAATGAACCGTATTCGGAGAAGGAAGATGTTTGCTCTTAATTCCTCCATGTCCTCCTTGTCTTCCTCCTCCCCGTGTCAATCTCAATGATGATTACTCAATATTCAGGATCGGTAAATCTAGATTTTGCTCATCGCTACTAACTTGTCCTTTTTGAGTTTGCAATGTTACCCAGCGACGATAATCTACTATTAATTGATGTAACAATCTTTGCTTAATTGTTAAAAGTACGCTTTTCAATAAACCATTGCCAGTGGTTTCTAAGATTGATTTGGGCGTAAAGGAAAATGGGGGTGGTAACTCTACCTCTACTTCTAAATCTGCTCTACCTTGTAAACAAGTGCCAGTCCTAAATTTAGATGGTGATAAATGCCCTTTTAAATTCAGATTGAAGCGCTGATTAATGTACTCAATGCCAAGGATTTCACAACCTTGCGATCGCAAGTGAATTTTACCATTAGATTCTGCCCAGACTTTCATGTCTACGGTAGGCTGAATACTTAGTGACATAAAACTAAGAGGACGCATTTTTAAACGAAAAATATCATCAGCTAACGGCTGAATTCGATTCGGATCTACTAATGCATAAACCAGACGTTGAGGTTGACGCAAATAGTGCTGAATAGGAATAGGCTGTTGTGGAACAGCAATTTCTACCGACTGAGAAGCGGTAAACTTGGTAGACATGCGTTCGTCAAAATAATTGTTTTATAATTATATAATTTTTTAAGATTTGGAGTTTTTGATAAAAAATGATAGTCAGCAGGCTAAACATTTTTTGGAAACTATAATTGACTAAAAATTTTCTATTTTTAAACAAATTTACACTTTGAACAAAATCCCATGACTCTATCGATCGCACATTTAGGTCCACCTGGCACTTATGCAGAACAAGCAGCTATTTTATACATCAATTGGTTGAGCCACAATCAAGGACTTCAAGCTACCCTATGTCCTTATCCTAGCATTGCCCAAACACTCCGAGCTGTTGCTCAATCTCAGGTAAACCTGGCTGTCGTACCTGTGGAAAATTCGATTGAGGGTAGTGTGACAATGACTATGGATACCCTATGGCAACTGGATAATTTACAAATTCAGATGGCTTTGATCATGCCAATTGTTCATACGTTGATTTCCGGCGCTGATAGCATAGAGAGTATAAAAACAGTTTATTCTCACCCCCAAGCTTTAGCGCAATGCCAAAAATGGTTAGAGCAATTTCTTCCTAATGTACAATTAATTCCTGCTAATTCTACAACCGAGGCATTGCAGACACTCAAGCAAGATTTAACGGCAGCGATTATCTCATCTGAGCGAGCAGCACAACTTTACAATCTACCTATATTAGTTAATGGTATCAATGATCACCCTGAAAATTGTACTCGTTTTTGGGTTGTAAGTCGGGATGATATGCCTAATAACTATCAAAAATCTTCTCTTAAAATCAGTCATACTTCGCTTGCTTTTAGCGTTGGTGCTAATTTACCAGGAGCTTTGGTTAAGCCACTACAAATATTTGCCCAATTAAATATTAATCTCAGCCGGATTGAGTCTCGTCCTACGAAGCGATCGCTTGGGGAATACTTATTTTTTATCGATGCGGAAGCAGACACATCTCAAATACAAATGCAATACGCCTTAGAAGAATTAACTGCATACACAGAAATACTAAAAATTTTTGGCAGTTATGGTGTTTTGCCTATGGGATAGGGGATACTACTAACCACTAACAACTAACAACTAACAACTAACAACTAACAACTAACAACTAACAACTAACAACTAACCATTTACAAATTCTGATTAAAAGTGTCTTTGAGAACAGTACGAGCTGCTAAGTGATTGCGAGTAGAAGTCAAAATTTCTGTTTCCCGTTCTATACGAGCAACAGTGTCTTGCATTTCTAGCAACGCTTGCTGTTCTAAAGCAACACCATAAAGATTGCTGGCTACCCAATAAGAAAGCTCTAAAGGCAAATCAGGTAAATCTTCTGGGAGTTCAATCTGTTGTTCAGTTAACTTAGCTGAAAGACGAACAACATCTTTTAGCAGCTGAGATAACTGTTTTGCCATAGGACGTAAATCTTTTGTGGGTGGATGATCTTCAATCCATTCGACTAAACCAACAGGATAGGGCTTCTCACGTATATACTCTAAAACACGAAATCTTTGCTGTCCCAAAGTCAACATTTTTATCCGATCATCCGGTAAACGTTGATAATGAACAATTTCAGCACAACAACCCACATTAGCGATCGCACCTTTTACCGGATCGGCCATTAAGACGCCAAACCTGCGATCGCTATCCAGAATCGTGTTCATCATGATTCTGTAACGAAATTCAAAGATGTGCAAGGGCAATTGCTTTGTAGGGAACAAAACTACTTCTGACAAAGGGAACAGAGGTAGTTCTCGAACGGCAATTTTAGAAGAGGATGTCATTTTTACCTTGTTAGAATTTTGGTATAAGTTTTATCTGATAATTCTCTTTAAAATTTTTTTTATTTTTTGTTTTTGCCGTACTATATCTACATTCTAGCATCTGTTTCCCAGCAAATAAAAAGCCCTGAAGATATATCTTTCAGGGCAAGGTAAATATTCACACATTTATTTGTTGACAGTTGGTTGTTGTTTGGGATATCCAACCAACAAACAACTATCAACTACCAACTAAATTTATAGTTTTACTTCAATATCCACGCCTGAAGGCAGATCCAGTTTCATCAAAGCATCAATAGTTTTAGAAGAAGGCTGGTAAATATCAATAATGCGGCGATGGGTGCGAGTTTCAAAGTGTTCTCGTGAATCTTTATCCACGTGTGGCGATCGCAGCACACAGTAGATCCGGCGTTTTGTAGGTAAGGGAATTGGGCCAATCGCTGTAGCGTTAGTACGATTTGCAGTATCTACAATCTTCTCGCAAGATGTATCTAGTAAGCGACGGTCAAATGCCTGTAAGCGAATTCTAATCTTTTGCTGCTGCAAAGTAGCCATTTTCTCGGTTGTCCTGGTTCTGATGAGTTGTAATTAAGGGTATAGGGTTATGAGGGTGTGGGGGTGTAGGTGAGTAGGGTAATTATTTTCCCCTAAACCCTTAAACCCTTACCCCCTCACACCCTTAAGTATTGGGGAATATAAAAGAGCAGAGAGGCATTATACCACCTCTGCTCCTTGTTTAATCAAGATAAACAGATGCTATTTGACGATTTTGGAAACGACACCAGCACCGATTGTACGACCGCCTTCACGGATAGCGAAGCGCATTCCTTGTTCAATAGCGATCGCGTTGATCAGTTCCACTGTCATCTTGATCCGGTCTCCGGGCATAACCATTTCTGCTGCGCCACCGTCATCGGAGGTAAAGGTCGTGATCGTGCCAGTTACGTCGGTTGTCCGTACGTAGAATTGAGGACGATAACCTGGGAAGAAAGGAGTTTTACGACCGCCTTCTTTTTCAGTGAGAACGTACACTTCCCCTTCAAATTGAGTATGAGGAGTGATAGAACCAGGTTTGGCAATTACCATGCCTCGTTCAATATCAGCTTTTTGGACACCGCGCAATAGTATACCGGCATTATCCCCAGCCATACCTTCTTCGAGACTCTTCTTGAACATCTCGATCCCGGTAACGGTGGTAGCACGAGTATCTTTGATACCAACTAGCTCTACGTTATCGCCGATCTTGACTTTACCGCGTTCAATACGTCCGGTAGCTACTGTACCACGACCTGTGATCGAGAACACATCTTCTACAGCCATCAGGAAGGGCTTATCAATATCCCGCTCTGGTGTAGGAATGTAAGCATCTACTGCATCCATGAGTTCGTAGATTCTGTCTACCCACTTATCTTCACCCTTCTGTGTCTTAGGGTTAGCGGTCATTTTTTCCAGCGCTTGCAGACCAGAACCTTTGACCACTGGGATGTCATCACCAGGGAAATCATAGCTGGAAAGTAGTTCACGAACTTCCAACTCTACTAGTTCCAACAATTCTTCATCATCCACCATGTCTTCTTTGTTTAAGAAAACTACTAGGTTGGGTACACCCACCTGGCGTGCTAGTAGAATGTGTTCACGGGTTTGGGGCATCGGACCATCCGCAGCAGAAACTACCAGGATAGCACCATCCATTTGCGCTGCACCCGTGATCATGTTCTTCACATAGTCAGCGTGTCCAGGACAGTCTACGTGAGCATAGTGACGGTTTTCTGTTTCATACTCAACGTGAGCGGTATTAATTGTAATACCCCGTGCTTTTTCCTCAGGTGCGTTATCGATTTGATCGTAACCTTTACCGGTAGCTTTACCGATCGCAGCCAAAGTCATGGTAATAGCTGCTGTTAATGTAGTTTTACCGTGGTCAACGTGGCCAATAGTGCCGATATTAACGTGGGGTTTAGTCCTTTCAAACTTTGCGCGTGCCATGAATGCTCGTTTCCTTTTTTAATTAAGCGTTCCCTTTGCTTTTAGCTATGATTGCCTCAGCCACGTTGCGAGGCACTTCATCGTAGTGGCTAAATTCCATTGAGAATATGCCTCGACCTTGGGTCTTCGACCGGATGTCAGTGGCGTAGCCAAACATTTCTGCCAATGGGACTTTAGCAGTCACCTTGGCGATTCCTTGCTCGGAACCCATCCCCTCAATTTGTCCGCGACGGGAATTGAGGTCGCCCATTACATCCCCAAGGAAGTTTTCGGGAACTTCAACCTCAACTTTCATCATAGGCTCTAAAAGGATAGGTGAAGCTTTCATTACAGCTTCTTTCATTGCCATTGAGCCAGCGATTTTGAAGGCCATTTCCGATGAGTCCACTTCATGGTAAGACCCATCAATCAGCGTCGCTTTGACGTCAATGAGTGGATATCCAGCCAGAATACCCGATTCGCAGGTTTCTTTCATACCTGCTTCTACTGGCGAGATGTACTCTTTCGGTACAGTACCACCAACAATTTTGGAGACGAATTCAAAGCCGCTTCCTGGTTCTCCTGGTGCTAAGTCAATCACGACATGACCGTATTGACCTTTACCACCGCTTTGGCGAATGAATTTACCTTCAATTCTGTTGACTTGTTTGCGAATGGTTTCACGGTAAGCTACTTGTGGCGCACCAACATTTGCTTCTACCTTAAATTCGCGTAACATCCGGTCTACAAGAATTTCCAGGTGCAACTCTCCCATTCCAGCAATTACCGTCTGGTTGGTTTCTGGATCGACGTTTACGCGGAAGGTCGGATCTTCTTCGGAGAGAGATTGTAGAGCTTTGGACAGTTTGTCCATATCGTTCTTGGTTTTGGGTTCTACCGCCACCGAGATCACAGGCTCTGGAATAAACAAGGATTCCAGAATCACTGGTGAACCTTCATCGGTCAGAGTATCACCGGTCAAGGTGTCTTTTAACCCGACTGCGGCTCCCAGATCACCTGCTCTAAGTTCATCTACGTCAATGCGATTATCCGCCTTCAAAACTACCAGACGAGAAATTCTTTCTTTCTTGTTTTTGGTAGCGTTTAGGACGTAGCTACCTTTCTTCAGAACACCAGAATATACACGAACAAACGTCAGACGACCATAAGGGTCAGCCATAATCTTGAACGCAAGCGCAGACAGAGGTTCGCTGTCGTCAGCATGGCGTTCTACAGTTTGGCCATTGGGTAGTGTACCCTGGATTGCGGGTACGTCAGGGGGCGCTGGCAGGTAATCTACTACAGCATCAAGCAGAAGTTGTACACCTTTGTTCTTGAAAGCTGAACCACAAAGCATTGGCACAATCGTACCTGTAACAGTGCCTTTACGCAGAGCAGTAGAGATTTCTGCCTCTGTGAGTTCTTCGCCTTCAAAGTACTTGGTCATTAGATCGTCATCGGTCTCAGATACCGCTTCAATCAGCTTGTTACGGTATTCCTCGACCAAATCCTGCATATCTGCGGGAATGTCCTCTTCCTTGATGTCTGTTCCTTGGTCATTGCCGTAGAAATATGCCCGCATCTTAACTAGATCAACCAGACCCAGAAAATCACTTTCGCTACCAATAGGCAATTGTATAGGAATAGCATTAGTTCGCAAGCGATCGCGCACTTGTTCGTAAACTTTGTAAAAGTTCGCGCCCGTGCGATCCATCTTGTTGATAAAGATGATACGTGGAACTTTATAACGATCTGCTTGTCGCCATACTGTTTCAGTTTGTGGTTGCACACCACCCACAGAACATAAAACTGTAATTACACCATCCAAAACCCGCATGGAACGTTCCACTTCAATCGTGAAATCTACGTGTCCGGGAGTGTCGATAATGTTAATTTGATGATCTCTCCAACTGGTGCTAATCGCAGCAGCTGTAATAGTAATTCCCCGCTCCCGCTCCTGGTCCATCCAGTCGGTGACGGCAGTTCCTTCATGAACTTCACCAATTTTATGAATTATGCCAGAGTAAAATAATATTCTCTCTGTTGTTGTTGTCTTGCCCGCATCTATATGCGCCGCAATACCGATATTGCGTACTTTCTCTAGCGGGTTCGTACGTGCCACAGCTGCCTCCTATACTTTTCGGCTCATGATATCTTGTATATTACACTTTGTTAAGATTCTATCTTTTCCGGTAAACCGTCTTTTTATTTAGTAAATACCACGATATATCTTTGCTTCTCGTAGAAACGCGCTCAGGCGCGCCTCTACAATGTTTAGTAGCGATAATGTGCAAAGGCTTTATTTGCTTCTGCCATCCGGTGCGTTTCTTCACGCTTACGAATTGAACTACCAGTTTCGTTAGCAGCATCCATCAATTCTTGAGCTAGTCTGCCGGCCATTGTCCGACCAGGTCTAGATCTTGAAAACTGTACTAACCAACGTAATGCCAAACTTGTACCACGCTCCGCTCGCACTTCCATTGGAACTTGATAGGTAGCACCGCCTACTCGTCGAGCTTTTACTTCTACCAATGGCGTTGTATTCCGCACTGCTCTTTCAAACATTTCCAATGGATCGCTTCCGGTTCTTTCCTCGATATTTTTCATCGCAGCATAAACAATCCGTGCGGCAAGTGATTTTTTGCCACTACGCATCACCCGACGGATCATCATGCTTACTAGGCGACTGTTATAAACAGAGTCAGGTGGAACTGGGCGCTTTTGAGTAACACCACGACGAGACATACTTCAACCTTAAATTTCTGAATTTAGCAACTAGATGATTTAATGTTTAGACAGTTTTTCATTGCTGAAATCGCAATGGAACTGACCTATTTAACTTGCTGTCCTCAACTAGACATACAAGGCGACAATAATTATATACCTTAATAGCTAAAATAGCTAATTATATATAGCTAATCAAACTAGATTTAAAATGCTGCTGTCGCTGATAGCATTCTAAAAATTCCCATACTCCCAGCAAACAGGATGTAAGAGGCTTTACTAATTTAACTTGATTTCTTTAGACACTCACACTTTTTGACAGAATCAAGGCGATCGCATCTCAGATTGCCTGCGAGTGATTACCTTCATACAGGTCTTACATTCTGATGTACTTAGCTTTGTCCTTTAGAAAACTATAAGGACTACGGCTAGATTATGGCGGCAGTGAATTCACGTCCGTTTGCACGGAACTAATTCAAATTCTACCATTTATTTTTGCTGAACAGTGGCACTAAGAATCATAGCAAAAACAAAAAAAGTAAACTTTTTTTGCTGATGCAGACACATACTTTAGCAATTAAAGGTTAGTTTGTATGAGCTATGCCAACTGCTCTACAAATAAATGTAAGGGTGAATTAGTCTACAAACGCGATTAATCGAGTCTAAACACGATTAATCGCGCCTTTCTCTATTTTTTTGGACGTTTGGTTCCATATTTGGAACGACCTTGCTTGCGGTCTTTGACTCCGGCTGTATCTAAAGTGCCACGAATAATGTGGTATCTCACGCCTGGTAAGTCCTTAACCCGACCGCCACGAATCATCACAACAGAGTGTTCTTGCAAATTATGACCAATTCCTGGAATGTAGGCTGTGACTTCAAATCCGGAAGTTAGTCTTACTCTTGCGACTTTACGCAGAGCCGAATTCGGTTTTTTCGGTGTGGTCGTGTATACCCTAGTACAGACGCCCCGACGTTGTGGGCATTGTTTTAGAGCTGGGGACTTGGTTTTTTGACGCGCTTTTTCGCGTTCGTTACGTATTAGCTGCTGTATGGTGGGCATGAGTTACAGCGCGTAAAGCTGCTTAATAGTTTAACTTTTGACAACAAATTCTGATTATACCTTTTTTAGGTGTCAAAAGTCAATCTAATATTATTTTTGTTATTTGGAATAACCACCAACCACTAACAATCAACCAATAGCAAACGAATTCCCACAGCCACAAGCAGCGTTTGCTTGGGGATTTTGGAAGCGAAAAGCACCACCCATTAGATCCTCAGAATAATCTATGGTGAGACCATCAACGTAATTAAAGCTTTCAGGGTCTATAACTACTTGAATACCTTCACATTCTAAAGTGCGATCGCCCGTCTTGAGAGTTTCATCAAAATACATATCATAATACCAGCCAGAACAACCACCGGCTTTAACTGCCAATCGAAACAACGGTTTTGGTTGTTGCTGCTTAGATTTTAATCTTCTAATCTCACTTACTGCTGCTGGACTCAGATGAATCATGGAATAGATCTGGGGATTGAAAGCTTTACCTTAAAAATATTACAGGTTATGGCTGGTGGTTGCTCAAGGGTCAAAAATCATGTCGTTAGTCATTGATCCCATCCTCCCTGTCCACCCAGTCTCTTATCCCCAATCCCCAATCCTCTATCCCTTATTCTATTGCATGACTATCATGACTTCATTCTTCTGCGCGAGCGTAATCGTCTTGGAAACGGATAATATCATCTTCGCCTAAGTATTCTCCGTTTTGTACTTCAATTAATACCAAAGGAATCACACCAGGGTTCTCTAAACGATGGGCTGTACATTGGGGTACATATGTAGACTGATTGTTGCCCAGCAAAACTTCCTGTTCACCACAAACTACCCTCGCTGTACCAGAAACAACTATCCAGTGTTCGCTGCGATGATGGTGCATTTGTAGACTCAGCCGATGTCCGGGTTTAACTTCGATACGCTTAATTTTATAACCACGTCCTTCTTCCAAAATTGTAAAAGAACCCCAAGGACGCAGTTCTGTTGCTGCAACACCTCTGGCAATAATAGCCGAAGGCAAAGGCAGCGCATTAGTTTGTATTGTTTCTTGGTATTGAGCCATAGTTACCTCATTCTGGAGATATAACAAAACCGTTAGTACTCTTAACCATTGATGGAAAAATATGGTGCTATGTTGCAACCGTGTAAATCAGCAATCTAACCCACACCTGCCAAACATAGCAAAATCACGGTCTAAGATGTAATCAATGATTGTTACCGATAACGTATCTATATCAAGTCTTCACGAATTGAAGTGGCAACTTTTAGTTAGCTTTAAATTAGGGGATCGGGGAAAAGAGACAAGGAGGACAAGGGAGAATTTTTCTGTTATTTCCCCCCGCTCCCTGCTCCCTGCTCCCTTCAACGTGGTTGCAAGAAAATACCTATACCGTTGTGAACACGAGCTGCGGTATTGGGGAAACGATCCAGAAGTTGTCCTCCTAAATAAAGACTAGTAGAACTACCACCATCGAGATTTAAAGCATCAACACAACCCATTTGCTGCATTAATTGAGCGTGTTCTGCTAAGGTAGGGCCAGCACCACCAGCACGGTTATGGACGGCGGCGATGATGAGGTTGCCTGTTGTGGTTCTACAAATACCACTACGGATTGCTTTTTGGACAACAAAAGCATTACTGAATTGTTCACCTTTGCCATTCAGGACAATTTGACGATTTTGTACAAGTAGGGGTCCCGCTCCGAGAATATACGGGTAATTACTAAACTCTCCAGGACTTGTAGAACTGTCAATTTTTACTGAAGAACCAACAGGCAAAATGGAAGTATTAGTGACAGCATTAGCACGTAGTACAAGCAAATATCCATCTGTAGGAATAGGAAAAGTGGTTTGACCGACTTTACCTGCTGGTAACTGATCAGTAATTTGATTTTTCTGGACAGTAAGAATTATTTCGTTGTCGCTTAAGGGTGAATAGTTCACTCCCCAAGCAGGAGTATAACGAGCTATGCCACTTTGGACGTAGCCACTATTGAGAGTTAATATCGGCAATTTTTGGTTATTAGCAGTAATTACATTTTCTAACAGAGCTAGACGACCCAAATAAAATTGACCAGAATCATTCCAGGCGATCGCACCCCGG
The DNA here is from genome assembly GCA_051172755.1 of Nostochopsis sp. Taxonomy (GTDB): domain Bacteria; phylum Cyanobacteriota; class Cyanobacteriia; order Cyanobacteriales; family Nostocaceae; genus Pelatocladus. The sequence goes on from JBMNDX010000007.1 coordinate 367,999, forward strand.
TTCAAAATGGGACTGGATAACCATTGACCATCTCGACGAATTGCACCCAAAGGTAGGCGATTATTGCGGTTAAAATAGCCACCATTAATCGCTGCGACTGCTAACTGTTGTTGTGCTGTTTGTATTAAAGGAGCAGTCCCCTCTAGGGTATTAGGGTTTGTAATCATCGGTCTAATTTTCAACCCCACTGTACGCGGATTGATTTCTAACCAAACAACTGGAAAGCGTTCTTGACCTAAATTTACATACTGCTGACGCCAGTTTAATCCCGGCGCCCAAGTAATTGCTCGTGGTAGTAGTGTATCTGGGCGAACATTGATGAGCAGACGATTTGGTGCAGTGCTAACTAGGGGAGCTAACCCAATGGGAATCTCTAGACGGATAATTGTCTGGTTGTTAACTACCTGTACTTGCTTAATTAATCGTGGGGGAGTGGGAGTAGTGTTTTGTTGATTCTGGTTCGATGGCAATATCTGTTTTAAGAGATTTTCGGGAAATGGCGCGGGAGTAGGAATATTTTCTATTGGAGGTGGTGGCGCGGGGGTGTAACGTTGAATTAAAGCTGGATCGGCAATGCCATTTAAGGTTATTGTCCAATCTCTGGTGGTTGGAGCAGAAGGTTTGAAGATTGGGTTATTTGGATCGTCGCTTAAAGGTTGATTTTGTTTAACAAGGGCTTCTTGATTGATTTGCCAAGGAGTAGGGCGATCTAAATTGACGGTGACGCGTTCTATTAAAGATTCTTTGGTTTGATTAATATCTGTGATTTTGGCGTTCGGTGTAGATATAAATAACGTATTACCCTGGACTTGCATTTGCCATTCAGATGTTTTGGCAAAACTGGTAAGATCCAAGTAGCGATAACCTCCCGCCAAAGTGCTAACCAAAATCGGTGGTTTAGTCGCGGATGAATACCACTGTATTGGTTGTTTGCTAGGACTGTTGCTATTTAATAAATCTACGCCGAAAAACTGCCGAATCGCTGCATCACTGATCTGAGTTGTCAGTTTACCTGCTTTTAGGCGTCGTTGTAACCATGCTCCTGGTAAGATTCGACCATTGAGAGAAATTTGATTACCATAGTATATTACCCCTGTTAGAGGAGGTGCAGGTGGTTTTGGTTTTGGTTGAACTGTTGTAGTTGTAGATTGAGCAACTTTTGTCTTGGTCTGTTTTTCTGAAGCGATTGACTTGTGGGGAATAGCAGTATAGGCGATCGCATAATCTCCAAGTGCTGTGAAGCACAGTACAGATAAAAGCATCGGTGATGCCAAAAATTTGACAAACCTGCTGATACTACCAACTACAACATGACTAGGTTGGCGTCGGCAAGAATTTAATGTTTTTACCATAAATGATTCAGTATTTTGGGAAAAATCTCACACACAAACTAACTGAAATTTCTAAAATACCAAAAAATAATGACGTAAGTTTGGAAGACGAACGTGATAATGTATATATGGGCTTTTTGTTTCTTGTTCAAGCGACAAGCAATTCTACCACTATGAAGACTGCGATTTTGAGTGCTATAAATTACAACTAGCGCTAAAAAATATATAACAGCAGTCAAAAGCTTTGAAGCTGAATCTAGGTAGACCATCCTCTCTAATTACTTGCTACTTAGGTGAGGTTTAGCTATTAGCAACACAGGTAACAAAGGGTGGTCAGTAAAAATCTAGACAGCTAATCCAAAGAAATTTAGGAATTGCCAAATGGATATAGAGTGTAATACGCTGATTTTGTTGCTGAATCAGGATAATTTTTGTCTCCAAAATTAGAGAAGTGAAGAATTTGATTTTTTTAGTTAAGCCACGGCTATAGCAAATCAATGAATTGTATTGGAAAATCAAGGGCATTCAGGAGTACATAGCTTCAGGATACAAGTAAAACACTGTGTGGGCAAACGTCGTTTGCTTAACTCAGCAAAAACCCATAACAAACGACGCATAAATTTTAACACGGGCATGGTAAACATCAGCTCGAAGTTAAAATTTTTTTTCCTTAAATTTCGGTGAATTTTTTCATTCGTGTATTTAGAAAAATGTTCCCAGTTGCAAAGACCTAATTGTTAATTCATTGTCGGCATTACGATGGCAGGGTTAGTCTATGAATAAAAAATCGGTGAATCAAGAGCATCTAATTAGTTTTGCGGACAATTCTCAGGAGTTTACCTACCAAGGACAAAGGTGGCTGGTTGAAGAAAGAGATGCCTGCGGTGTGGGTTTTATTGCTCATCGTTTAAAATATTCTAGTTATGAAATTGTCTCAAAGGCTTTAGCAGCTTTGACCTGTCTAGAACACCGAGGTGGTTGCAGTGCTGACCAAGACTCTGGTGATGGTGCAGGAATTTTGACCGCGATTCCATGGGAGTTGTTCCAACAGGATTTTGCCACGGGGGGAATGGAAATTCCTGCGAATAACAATATTGCTGTGGGAATGATATTTTTACCGCAAAACCCACAAGTAGCACAAAAGGCTAAAGCTGTTGTTGAGCAAGTAGCAGCTGAGGAAAATTTAACTGTACTGGGCTGGCGAGTAGTACCAGTAGCACCAAATGTATTGGGTGTACAAGCTAGAGAACATCAACCTCAAATCGAACAAGTTTTTTTAGTATCTGCTGAGAAAAGTGGTGATGAACTCGAACGGCAATTGTATATTACCCGTAGTCTCATCGCTAAAGCCATCCGCAATCATAATCACAACTGGTCAGAAGAATTTTACATTTGTTCTTTGTCTAGCCGCACCATCGTTTACAAAGGCATGGTGCGTTCAGCAGTTTTGGGAGATTTTTATCTTGATTTAAAAAACCCAACTTATAAAAGTGCCTTTGCTGTATACCATCGTCGCTTTAGCACCAACACTATGCCGAAATGGCCCTTGGCACAACCGATGCGGCTTTTGGGTCACAATGGCGAAATTAACACCTTGTTGGGTAATATGAACTGGATGACTGCGAGACAAGCAAGTTTAGAGCATCCCGTTTGGGGCGATCGCATCGAAGAACTCAAGCCTTTTGTCAATATTAATAACAGTGACTCTGCGACCTTAGATAATGTATTTGAGTTACTCGTACGCTCAGGTCGCAGTCCCCTGGAAGCCTTGATGATCATGGTTCCAGAAGCTTATCAAAATCAACCTTCTCTGCGTGATTTTCCGGAGATTGTTGATTTCTATGAATACTATAGTGGTCTACAGGAAGCATGGGACGGGCCAGCACTTTTGGTATTTAGCGATGGTCGCAAAGTCGGCGCAACTTTAGATCGAAATGGTTTAAGACCTGCTCGCTATTGCATTACCAAAGATGACTATATTATTGTTGCTTCCGAAGCTGGTGTTGTGTCAGTAGATGAAGCTAGTATCATCGAAAAAGGCAGACTCGGTCCAGGACAAATGATCGCTGTAGATTTAGACAGCAATGAAGTCCTGAAAAACTGGGAAATAAAACAGCGCATTGCTAAAAAACAACCCTATGGAGAATGGTTGCAACAGCATCGCCAAGAACTCAAAAATTTGGTAAATAGTCATTTTTCATCGGTCAATGGTAACGGAGTCCACGCCAATGAAAATGGTAACGGACACCGAGCAATCATCAACGAACAACCAACAATTAATATAGATAGACAAAACCTCCTGCGACATCAAGTTGCTTTTGGCTACACCACCGAAGATGTGGAAATGGTGATTCAGCCAATGGCCATAGATGGCAAAGAAGCAACTTTCTGCATGGGTGATGATATTCCCTTAGCCATCCTATCGGAAAAACCCCACCTGCTGTACGACTACTTTAAACAGCGTTTTGCTCAAGTGACTAATCCCGCTATTGATCCTCTGCGGGAAAAATTGGTGATGTCATTAAAAGTGGAACTCGGTGAACGGGGTAATTTGTTAGACCCTAAACCAGAGTATGCTCGGAGATTGAAACTAGAGTCGCCAGTACTGACACAAGCCGAACTCGAAGCAATTCAAACTTCCGAGTTTACGACAACTGAGTTATCCACACTGTTTACTATTACCAAAGGGCCAGAAGAATTAAAAGCCGCAGTCAAATCTTTGCAAACCAAAGCAACAGAAGCAGTGCGTGCTGGAGCCAAGATTTTAGTCCTGAGCGATCGCGCCCATGAAGGAATTAGTTCAGAATATTCTTACATTCCTCCTTTATTGGCGGTGGGTGCGGTACACCATCACCTGATTGAGTCAGGACTGCGGATGAAAGCATCCCTAGTGGTTGACACAGCTCAGTGCTGGAGTACTCATCACTTTGCTTGTCTAATTGGCTACGGTGCTGGTGCGATTTGTCCGTACATGGCTTTAGAGACAGTAACTGATTGGTGGGCAGATCCGAAAACAAAACAATTTATGGAGCGGGGTAAAATTGCTAACCTCACTCTAGACCAAGCTATCGATAACTATCGCCAAGCTGTAGAAAATGGTTTACTGAAAATTCTCTCGAAGATGGGAATTTCGTTACTATCTAGTTACCAAGCAGCCCAGATATTTGAAGCGATTGGTATTGGTGGCGATTTACTACAACTAGCTTTCAAGGGTACAACTTCCCGGATCGGTGGTTTGAGTGTCAGCGATCTGGCTCAAGAAGTGCTATCTTTTCACATTAAAGCTTTCCCAGAACTAACGACGAAGAAATTACAAAACCTTGGTTTTGTCAATTATCGTCCCGGTGGTGAATACCACATGAATAGCCCCGAATTGGCGAAAGCGTTACACAAGGCTGTTGATGGTAAGAACTACGACCACTACGAAGTTTACAAAAAGTATCTGCAACAAAGACCGTTAACTGCACTGCGGGACTTGCTCGACATGCAGAGCGATCGCACTCCAATTCCAATAGAAGAAGTAGAGCCAGTTAGCGAAATTGTCAAGCGCTTTTGTACTGGTGGTATGTCCTTGGGGGCTTTGTCGCGGGAAGCTCATGAAACTTTAGCGATCGCCATGAATCGCATCGGTGGTAAATCTAATTCTGGAGAAGGAGGTGAAGATCCAGTCCGGTTCACAGTTTTAGAAGATGTAGATGCTTCTGGTCATTCCCCGACTCTGGCTCACCTCAAAGGATTACGCAACGGTGATACTGCTTGCAGCGCTATTAAACAAGTAGCGTCAGGACGCTTTGGTGTAACACCACAGTACTTGATGAGCGCCAAGCAAATTGAAATCAAAATCGCTCAAGGTGCAAAACCAGGAGAAGGGGGACAACTACCAGGGAAAAAAGTCAGTTCCTACATTGCGATGCTGCGGCGCTCGAAGCCTGGTGTCACCCTGATTTCACCGCCACCACACCACGATATTTATTCGATAGAAGACCTCGCACAGTTAATTTTTGACCTGCACCAAATCAACCCGCAAGCCCAAGTATCGGTGAAACTCGTGGCAGAAATTGGGATTGGTACAATCGCGGCGGGTGTAGCAAAAGCCAACGCTGATATTATCCAGGTTTCCGGTCATGATGGTGGTACAGGCGCATCTCCGTTGAGTTCGATTAAACACGCAGGTTCTCCGTGGGAACTCGGTTTGACAGAAGTGCATCGTGTGCTGATAGAAAATAGTTTGCGCGATCGCGTGATTCTGCGTGTAGACGGCGGAATCAAGAGTGGTTGGGATGTAATTATGGGTGCGTTGATGGGAGCAGAAGAATTTGGCTTCGGTTCCATCGCCATGATTGCGGAAGGTTGTATTATGGCTCGCATCTGTCATACAAATAACTGTCCTGTAGGTGTTGCTTCCCAGAGAGAAGAATTACGGAAGCGGTTTACAGGTATACCAGAACACGTAGTTAACTTCTTCTACTTTATCGCCGAAGAAGTCCGCAGCTTACTAGCAAGGTTTGGTTATCGCTCACTATTAGATATAGTTGGACGTGCTGATTTGTTGAAAGCACGGCAAGATGTGCATATCAACAAGACACAAACACTGAACCTCGACTGTTTATTACGGCTACCAGATACTAAAACCGACCGTAGCTGGTTAGTTCATGAAAAAGTTCACAGCAACGGCGCTGTTTTGGATGATCAACTACTTTGTGATCCCGACATTCAAGCCGCGATTAGTAATCATGGTGTGGTTACGAAGACAGTACCTGTTGTGAATACTGACAGAACCGTTGGTACGCGCCTAGCTGGAGCGATCGCTTCCCAATACGGCGACGATGGCTTTAGTGGCCAGATTCACCTCAACTTCCAAGGTAGCGTCGGACAAAGCTTTGGTGCTTTCAACTTACCTGGAATGACTTTGACTTTGGAAGGAGAAGCCAACGACTACGTAGGTAAAGGGATGAATGGTGGTGAAATTATTATTAAGCCACCGACAGCAGCCAACTATGACTCGTCACAAAATGTGATTATTGGCAATACCTGTCTCTACGGTGCTACTGGGGGAATGTTGTTTGCTAATGGTTTGGCTGGAGAACGTTTTGCTGTCCGCAACTCCCAAGGAACAGCAGTCATTGAAGGAGCAGGTGATCACTGCTGCGAGTACATGACTGGTGGGGTGGTTGTTGTGCTTGGGAAAGTTGGACGTAACGTTGGCGCTGGTATGACTGGTGGACTAGGTTATTTCTTGGATGAAGATGGTAGGTTCTCAGAATTAGTTAACGGGGAAATTGTAAAAATCCAGCGAGTGATTACAGCAGCTGGTGAAAAGCAACTCCAAGAATTAATCACAGTTCATCTGCATCGCACCGAATCACCAAAAGCAAAAATGATTCTCGAAAATTGGCAAGAATTCTTACCTAAATTCTGGCAATTAGTTCCACCTTCCCAAGCCGAAGGGCCAGAAGCTAATCCTCAACAAGAAAAACAGTTGAGTTCAGTTTAGTTGAATTTAAACCATGTAGAGACGTTGCAGTGCAACGTCTCTACATGGCCAAAATTATGACGAAAAATCTTTAATAGAACAGTATTGATTATCGAGACACTTGTTTCTTTGTATTTGCAATTAAATTATAGTTTTTATCTTGTAATTCTAATAATTCTGGGATAGTAACAAAGCGATAACCTTGTTGTTTTAATTTACTAATAATTTCTGGTAAAGCTGCTACAGTATGAGAACGATTGCCACCCCCGTCATGCATTAACACAATACCACCCGGTTTGGCCTGTTTTAGAACTCTATTCGTTAATGTTGAAGCATTCGGGCGATTATAATCTACAGAATCAGCCGACCACATTACTACTGTATACTTGTTGTTTTTGGCATAACTCGCTAAACCATTGTGCAGAATTCCACCAGGAGGACGAAATAAAGTTGTTTTCACACCTGTAACTTGAGATATTAATTCTGATGTATGGTCAATTTCAAAGGCTGCTGCTTGCTGATTAAAAAAGTGATACCAGTGATGCCAAGTGTGGTTGCCAATGACATGACCTTCTGCTACAACTTGTTTCGCTAAATTAGGATAATTTTTAAGATTTTGTCCAACTACAAAGAATGTGGCTTTAATATTATTTTCCCTTAGAACATTTAAGACTTTTACGGTGTAGTCAGGCCAAGGCCCATCATCAAAGGTAAGAGCTATGACTTTGTCATTTGGGGGAAGTTTTGCCTGATTAATTATTACTCCTTGAAAGCGCGATGGTATAGTGTAGGAAATTCCTTTTAATGTTGCCTGTTGTTGCCAACTTGCTAACATGGCAGTCTTGAATTGTTTCAGGCGTTTTTGAGTCCCTGTTTTTACCCCTGTGTCATTTATAGTATTTATAGTAGGTTGCGTCTGAATTTCAGAGGTACTCTGGTTAATAGGCATAATCAAACCAAGGCTCAAGCTGCCGCACAAGGCAATTAATGAAATCAATATTCCTTGCGGCCAGACAACAGACTTATTGTTTTCCACGTCATAGCTCCTTCAGTAATTTAACCATCAGCCACCTTTCTGACGGTAATTTATAACACAGTTTTTCAAATTATTTTTAGATAAGCTGAGACGCACTTAATTTTTCAAGCTGAAAATCTCACAGCAAGGCTTTCAGGCTCCAAAAAGTACAATTTAGACGCGCGACAGCTTAACTCTGCTATTTTCTGGTAGTTCTAGAAAATCATCCAGATCAACAGAAAATAAAATATAAGATATAGAAGTTGTAGAGGTCTAACTGAATCCTATATGATTTAGCTTTGGAAGGCCAATGCTTTTAATTGAATATATTTACTATTGTTAATATTTCGTTGTTTTTAATATTTCAAGTATATATTTTATTACTTATCTAAAGTATATTCTACTTCTAAGTAATATTTTGACATTGAAAAAAAATATTAAAATTTTGATCTAATATTTCGCATTCCAATTTACATAAAATAATTCCTATAATGACGTGCATCAGTCAAAATAGTTTCTTTTTTTGACACATTTAAAACTTAGTTTCTACTATAATTTATTTAAGTATTTTATACAAGTAAAAAAATAAAGTTTTGCCTTATTAAGTAAGTCGGTGAGAATAAAGAAAACTATGTTAAGTAACGTAAAATTAATGAAATCAGTTCGTAGTAAGGACTTTAGTCCTCACTACAAACCTTTGATTATTGGCGCTGTCTTACTTACTTAAATCTACTGTATTAGAGAACTCTAAAAAATTAAGTTATCCAACTCCTGCAACTAATAAAATTTATTCCTCTTTATCTCCCTTGTATCTTAATAACATTTGATTTGGGAATTAGTCAGAGTTGGATGCAAAGCATCACGCTTGATAACTGTCTGTGACTGTGTTGCTTCCTTTAGCCTACCCAACGATCCTGAGCAAAGCCAATAGCAATTCTGGCCAGCAAAACAGAAAACCAGCCTAAAATCAGGTATGCTTGACGGGGATAACGCTCCAAAAAAACACCTAAAGCAACGCTCAAGGGTACAATTCCGTAAGCTAAACGGCTCAATGATATCGTACCGCCAGAAGCTAGTAATAAAGCTATACCACAAAAGCCATAAAAAACAGTAACCGAGGTCAATTCTTTACGTAAGTGCCATAAAACATAAGCACCTCCTAAAACCATGACTGCGTTGAGTAAGTTAGTGATATATCGGTCATTAACCACTATGAGAGAAAATGTAACTACAGCATAAAAGCCGTAAATCTTCGTAACCGAACTCAAATTTTGTTGATGGCGCCACAACAGACAACCACTGCTAAGTATAGTGCTAAACAAGAATGGATGTAGTAATCTGTGAATCCAGCTTTGCTGTCCATCTGATCTACCTAGTGCAATTTCTAACAGCATATGCCACCAACCTTGCCCATCAAATCCAAAAGAGGGACGCCATCCTTTTTGGGCATTGATAAAGGCGATCGCATCACCAAAATCAATTGCACAATATAAACTAAATGCAAGCAGCCCGATAGCCGTAGCAGCAGCAGCTAAGTAGGCGACTTTTGGACGACGTTCTTTCCAAGCTGCGATCAAAAAGGCTAGGATTAGTGCTATACCTGTAGGACGTGTTGCGGTCGCCATTGCACCCCATAAAGCAGTCCAGCGATATTGGTGACGATCAAAAGCACGCAAAGCAGCTGCACTTAAAAACAGATATAGTCCTTCGGTATAAATTACTGTTCCAAATAATGAGAGAGGACACCAAGCTAACACAGTAGTTGTCCATCTGGCTTTGCTTGTTCCATGATGTTCCGAAACCCAAAAGTATACACAGTAAAGTGCTGCCAAAAAAGCGATGTTATTTACTAATAACCCAGCCACTTGAAAAGGCAAACCCAGATCCATGACACCGCGAACCATTAGAGGAAACAATGGGAAAAAAGCAATGTTGTGTTGACGTCCATCATTAATAAATTCATATCCAGAAGTGGCGATGGTACGGTAATGTACGCTATCCCAAGCGTCAAAAACTCCCAGACCAAAACTCGGTACAATTTCCTCTACGGGTTTGGGTAGGTTTGGTGCGATTAGCAACATAGCAACCCAAATAAACAATCGGCTGACTAACCAAATTGTTGCGGGAAAAAAGAAATCTCTTTCCCATATACTTTTTTTGATAAATATCTGAACTTGAGCCATAAGCATTGATTGTTTAAACTCCTCGGTAAATGTTTATGCTTATGGCTGTAAACCAAATGTCTATTGGTAATATTTTGTGCATTTCACTCCTCCACCAAAATCAATAACTTACTGAAAGCAAACTGAAATGATTAAAATATTTGGAGTTACTATTCAGTAATCAGAATTGAAGTACTGTTTATATTAGCTTAAGTATTTGCTGTTACATATATAGTATTGTTGTTAACTGTTTTGCAAAAAGAAATAAATAAACACATATATATTAATAGGCAATACTTATCATAAGTATTGATAATAAAAAAATCAGGATCATGATAACAATAAGTTAATTCAAAATATACTGTTCTTCACCTTTAGCTGTATTTGCATAAGTTTTGGAATAATGAGCATTGATATAATCCATAATGTTTTGATCATTCTTGATTTGACTAGTCCACCTGGTTAATATAATTTGCTCTGGGCGATATTTTTTTAATATGGCAAGCATTTTGGCAAACGTCAAATCTCCAGAATTTATTCTTTTATAAGACATAACAGCAATTTCCGGGGGGACAATTAAATCGTTATAGAAGGCATACATAGGATTATCTGTAAATACCCAGTTTGTAAAATATTTGTATTTTTCAACCATTTTTATTAATTCTAAATTTTTGGGTACACTCCCACGAGGATTTGGAGGAGTAGTAATTATTAAACTAATAAATATTACGACTAAAGAAAAAGGGAGAAGTATTTTTTTGAGATTTATCCTTTGAAAATCTTTAGGCAAATTCTGTAAAAATAAATCATATAATAAAACCACCCCATAAGCCGCTAGCCAACAAATGGGAATAGCAATTAAGGGATAATAGTGATACCAAAGTGGTTGATGATTAAGCAAAATCAATATGGCAGTAACTAACCACGAAAATGGCAGTAAGCCATTCTTTTTTTTTTGAGATATAATTGCCCAGATACCGATGAAAGCTAGAAAAATATAGTCATAATCTTGATGAATCATGTAGCTGAGATATTTCAGATTATGAAAATTTTCCACTTCTAAATTTTGTGGTTGTTTGAGATGGGTAAAAATTAATTGTTCTTGGTTATCAAATTGTTGATACAAGACTCCAAATAAGCTGTAAACTGAGCCTAGAATAATCAACCATAAACTTATATGCTTGAATAAGAGTATTCTATTTTTTTGCATATCCTGAGCTTTGCTTTCATAAACTAACAAATCGAATAATATTAAAGGAACTAAAAATATAGTAAATAATTTAGTTTGTAAAGATAACGCCAAGCATCCGGCAGAAAATATCAAATATAAGTTATTGGGTTTCTGTTTATATATTTTTAACAAATAAATAGATAGCATCGCTAAAGCTAAGGATGGGATGCCAATCATTACCGAAATACTTAAACGAATATATAACCAAGAAGTAAATAATAAAATTGTCCCTACTAAACCTGCAAACTTACCTAATTCAAGGAATATTATTTGATAAAAACACCAGATTAATACTGCTGAAAATATAAGTGTTAGTAGGCGTGCAGCAAAGATAGAATCACCAAATAGTTTCAGCCAAATTGATAAAATAACTGTAAAAAGCGGTGGTTGGTCATTCCAAATTTGACTATAGAGAGAAAACCCTTTTGAGTAAAGAAATGCTTTCATTAAATTAAAGCCTTCATCATAGTCAAATTGAAAGGTTTGTGTGATTGGTTCAAACCTAATCGCAATGACTAAAATAATCAATGATAATATTAACGATAACTGGAATAAAATATTTTTTAGTTTGGGAATATTCATGCTAATTATCAGATTTATATTATTGGTCGTCATTTGTCATACTCTCCCTTGAAGCCGAAGAAGGCGCGTCTATGTGATTGGTAAGGGTTTCAGGCATGTTTACTTTTCGTAACATAGCTATGTTTATTCCAGCCGACTTACTTGTATAAGAGTTAATTATTAAATATTAAATACTCACTAATTATTTATTGAGTTCGCTTGACAAATAAATATACGTCATCGCGCTGGTAGACTAGTTGAAATGTTTGATTAGTTTTCAGTTGATTTACTAAGTTTGCGGCAAATTCTGGATTGCGAGTACCGTCTGGGTGACGCACGTTCAGCAATATATAATCAAATGGAGTGAAGTCTGCGGGCGGGCCGCTAATATCATCTACAAATTGAATCATCGGACGATGACTTAAATGTGGGGCGATGCTGTGGGTAGTTAAAACAGAACCTTTTGTCTGAACTTGAGCGATCGCTTGAGTTGTTGCTTGCCAATTATCGACTGTTCTCAAATATCGTGACCAAAAATAGCCGTATTTTCCTAATACCATAAAAGCTAATATTGCCCACAAAACAATTGTCTTTCTGGAACGCAGCCATCCTTTTTCAGCAGCAAGACTGGTAATTACAGCCAAAATTAAAAATGGCACTATCGGCAAAGAATATTGATGAATTAAGTCGCGCTGGGCTGATTTTTCGGAAAGAATATTTAAAACTAATGCTGGAATTGCACTTACCAAAGGAGTTAAATTTTGGGGTGTAAGTCCCCAAATTACAGGTGTAACTAACAATGCTAAATATTCCAGTGTATCTAGTGAAAATACCTTACCAAAAATAATATTTGGTTTCAGTAGAATATTGCTAGCAATTGCGAAAACAGAATCGCCTAAATAGCTGTAACGTTCTACTGCTGCTGCTTCATTATTACTAAAAAAGGGAATAATCACTTGGCTAGAAATTAAAAACCAACTGATACCAGCAATCAGAGCGAATGTACCGCAAAAACGCCGCCGTTCAAACACCAGCAACCAGAAACCCATCGCCGCCACCGTCAGCGATAACACGGCTTTACAACCCAAAATAAAAATAGTCCCAAGACAAAACCACAATACCTTACCTAGCCGTGCTGCTAAGACAACTCCCAGAAATACGGGAATTGCCATTACTTCTGGGTGGAATTCAAAGATATTGACATTAAAAATCAATGGATACAGTAGATAAACTGTTGCTATTGCTACTGCTTGGTTTTGCTTGAGTCCTGCTTGCAAGGCAAGATAATAAGTCGGTACAGCACCTAAAGCAAGGGAGATAGCTTGCACAGCTAACAACCAGTAGGCGCTGGGATAAATCTTGTAAAGTAAAGCTAATGGATAGACTGAAAAAGCTGCATGGTTCCCCATGTGATGAAAGCCTAAAAAAGAGGAAATAGGCGGTTGTCCTTGGCTGATTAAGTAAACAACCTGGTCGTAAATTCCTAAATCCAGAACTCCTGACTGAAATAGTGTATGTCTGATACTGCTGCACGCAAACAACACTAAGGTACTGACGCCAGTCATCCAACCAATAATGCCAAACTGAAAAAGTTGTTTTTTCACTCCTAGTTAAAAATAAAAAATATTGTTAATATTTTCTTAACCTAATTATTCTACGATTTTCTGGAAAAAAGACAGAATTAGAGACATTTAAGTTTCAATCAACCTTTTTATCTCTAGCAGAAGAGTTTTTCACAAATAAATAAACGTCGTCTTGCTGGTAGTTGAGTTGAAACTGTTGAGTATTTTTGATCTGATTGACCAACTTCATCGTAAAATCGCGATTACTGAGCCAACCAGGATGACGGGCATTTAAGAGTATATATTCAAATTTTGTTATATCTGCTGGTGGGGAATTTGCATCTGTAAACTCGATGAGTGGACGATCGCTTAAATGAGAGGCAATTTCGGCAGTCGTATAAACACCTCCTTTAGTTTGAACTTGGGCGATCGCTTGTCGTGTAGCTTGCCAAGTATCGAATGAATCCAGATAAATTGTCCAAAAATATCCGTATTTAGCTAATGCCAAAAAAGCTACTAATGACCAAAGAATAATTGTTCTTGGTTTTTGTATCCATCCTTTTTTTGTAGCCAGGGTTTGAATTACAACCACTAACAAAAAAGGCAGTATTGGTAAAGAATACTGATGCACTAAGTTTCTTTGCTGACTAGCATTAGCGAGAATATTCAACATGAGTGTGGGAATAGCACCAATTAAAGGTAGTAAATGTTGAGGTGAGATTCCCCAAATGACTGGCGCAAATAGTAAAGCTAAATACTCTAGAGTATTGAGAGAGAAAATTTTTCCCAGTGCTAAGTTGGGACTGAACAGCAGATTTCGAGCAATTTCAACAAAGGAATTTCCCAGGTAGCTATAGCGTGAGATGTGACGAGTGACTGAGGCTGCTTCACCACCGAAAAAAGGAATGATTGCTTTGGTTGCGATCGCAAACCAAATGACACCACTGAGTAAGGCGATCGCACCATACAACCGCTTTTTTTCAAATACCAGTAGCCAGACTCCCATAGCTGCAACTGTGAGAGACAATACTGCTTTACATCCCAACACAAGAAAAATACTGAAACAAAACCAGCCCAATTTTGCTAAACGTACAGCTAAAATTGCTCCTAAGAGTCCAGGTAGGGCTATTACTTCGGGGTGAAAATCATACAGATTAATGTTAAATACCAATGGATACAACAGATAAACTATTGTCACTGCTATTGCTTGTCGCGTCGTTAGTCTAGCTTGACGCGCAAGAGAATTAGTCAATAGCGCACCTGATGCTAAGGCAGTTGCCTGTACAAGCAACAACCAGTAAACACTAGGATAGATTTTATAAAGTAAAGCCAATGGATATAAAATTGTAGCCCCATGATCCCCAAGAATGTGAAACCCCAAGAATGAGGAAATAGGGGACTGTCCTTGGCTAATCAAGTAGACGGCTTGATCGAAAATTCCTAAATCCCAAGCCGCAGAATGAAACAGTTCGTGTCGTAAACTGCTGCACCCAAATAACACTAAAGCACTAGCGCCAGTCATGAAACCGACAGTGTTATTTGTCATTTTTTATTGGTTAGTGGTTAGTAAGTACTCGCACAAAATTAAATACATTCGTTGAGAGAGGGAACAGGGAACAGGGAACAGGGAACAGGGAACAGGGAACAGAAAACCATCTGTGTAATTAATTCTGTTTAGCTACTTAGTTAGTAGTTAGTAGTTAGTGGTTAGTTGTTAGTGATTAGTTGTTAGTGGTTAGTGGTTAGTGGTTAGTTGTTGGTTGTCTACCCATCTCCCTTGTCCCTTCTATTCCATGTCTCCCGAACGCGAGTGCGTCTTTGCAGGAGAATCCCCAATCCCCGATCCCCTTCACCCAACCCAGAGTTCCTGAGCAAACCGGACGGAGAAACTGGCAAGTAAAATCGTGAAAAAGCATAAGGTTAAGTATCCGTAGCGAGGATAACGAGACAACAACACGCCAAGAGCGATGCTGAATGAAACAATTCCGTAGACAATACGATTAAGTGACCAAGTTCCACCAGAGGCAAAAATTAATCCCAAACCACAGAAACCATAAATTACTGTGATCAAAGTTAATTGTCTGCGTAAATGCCATAACAAGTAAGCACCACCTAAAACTGATAAAGTGTTAAGCAGGGGATCGCCTACGAGTATCCATAAAAGTAAAAATAAAGCTGCAAAACCATAATCTACTTTTGCTGCACCCAAGCGTTTGCGATCGCGCCAGATCAAAAAACCAATCAAAACGATTGCAGTAAATAATAGCGGATGCAGGGGATCTTTAATCCAGCCGTGTTTCCAATTAGTTGTGCCGACTGTAATTTGGATCAGCATTTTCCACCAACCCAACCAATCAAATCCTAAAGAAGAACGCCAGCCTTTTTGGGCGTGAATAAATGCCAAAGGATCGTCAAATTCAATAGCACAATACAGGCTAAATAGCAATATTCCCGCAGCAGTAGCTAAACCAGCAAGATAAGCAACAGGCGATCGCTTTTGTTTCCAAGCAGTAATTAAAAAAGCTGGGATCAGTGCTAACCCTGTGGGACGTGTTGCTGTAGCCATTGCTCCCCAAAACCCACTCCAAGCATACTGATTTTTGTCAAAAGCTCGTAAAGCCGCCGTACTCAAAAATAAATATAATCCCTCAGTATAAATTACTGCTGTGAATAACGATGGTGGACACCATGCTATTACAGTAGTTGCCCAACGTGCGCCCTGTATGCTGTGAAATTCTTTCACCCAAAAATACACACAGTAAAGTGTGGCTAAGAAAGCAACATTGTTGACTATCACCCCTGCAACTTCAAACGGCAAGCCCAAATTCATCATTCCCCGCACAATCAGAGGAAATAAGGGAAAAAAGGCTATATTGTGTCCTTTGCCATCATTGAGATATTCATACCCAGAGGTAGTGATATTACGGTAATGGATGCCATCCCAAGCATCAAAAACCCCCCAGCCAAAAACAGCAGCTTTTCCTCCTGATGGTGCATCCAATAAAGGAGCAAGCAATAACATGGCACTCCAAATCACCAGTCTAGTGATCAACCAGATTGTTATTGGAAAGAGTAAATCATTTTTTAATAAGCTTTTGTCATTGGTCATTGGTTATTAGTCATTAGTCATTGGTCATTGGTTATTGGTTATTGGTTATTGGTCATTGGTCAATTGACTGATAATTCCTTGATGGTACAAATCCCCAGATTTTATGGGGGATCAATCCAAAATCGGATGACAAATGACGTATTAACGAAAAATGTTATTTATTTGCTGTTATTTGAGAGTACGAAGCAATTTAAGATTGGAGTTGTCTGTTGATCCCTAAATAATTGTGAAAACAATAACTCTTCTTGGTTCTACTGGCTCTATCGGTACTCAGACTTTAGATATTGTCGCTAATAATCCAGATAAGTTTCGGATTGTTGGTTTGGCGGCTGGAAATAATGTGGAATTGTTAGCTGCTCAAATTCGACAATTTCGACCGAGTATAGCAGCGATTTATGCAGAGGAAAAATTACCAGCACTAAAAGAAGCGATCGCTGATCTTGCTCCCCAACCAATTCTCCTAGCTGGTGATGCAGGGATCGTAGAAGTTGCACGCTATGGTGATGCTCAAACTGTGGTTACGGGTATTGTTGGCTGTGCAGGGTTATTACCGACGATCGCAGCAATTGAAGCTGGTAAGGATATCGCCTTAGCTAACAAAGAAACTCTCATTGCTGGTGGCCCTGTTGTTCTACCTTTAATTGAAAAACATGGGATAAAATTATTACCAGCAGATTCGGAACATTCTGCGATATTTCAGTGTTTGCAAGGTGTACCAAAAGGTGGCTTGCGAAAGATTATACTTACAGCTTCCGGTGGTGCTTTCCGGGATTGGCCTACAGAAAAATTAGCAGAAGTGACTGTTGCTGATGCTCTTAAACATCCTAATTGGTCGATGGGTCGGAAAATCACCGTGGATTCTGCCACTTTGATGAATAAGGGATTAGAAGTAATTGAAGCTCATTTTTTGTTTGGCTTAGATTATAAAGACATTGAAATTGTCATCCATCCCCAAAGTATTATTCACTCTTTAATAGAACTTCAGGATACTTCTGTGTTAGCTCAACTAGGCTGGCCTGATATGCGCTTACCTTTGCTATATGCTTTATCTTGGCCGGAACGCATTTACACTAACTGGGAAAGATTAGATTTGGTAAAAGCTGGCAATTTGACCTTCCGCGAACCAGACCACAAGAAGTATCCTTGTATGCAATTGGCTTATGCTGTTGGTAAGGCTGGTGGTTCGATGCCGGCTGTTTTGAATGCAGCAAATGAACAAGCCGTAGCTTTATTTTTGTCAGAAAAAATTAGTTATTTAGATATCGCTCGGTGCATCGAATTGGTATGCGATCGCTTCTCATCTGAAAACCGTTCAAATCCCACTTTAGATGACATTTTGGCTGCCGATAAATGGGCTAGACAAGAGATTTTGACTACCACTGAAAATTTAGAATCTCACCCCAAAATAATTTCCCTTAGATAACAAATAAAATACTTCAAATAAATCAGCGTTCAGTCTTACACTGGATGCTGATGCTAATCATCATATTTCCATATATTCCATTTCATTACATCAAACCCCCAGCCCCTATAAAAGTCGCGCTCGTTCTTCTCATATGCACCATAAACCCTTTTTGACTAAGTGTGGTAAATAGTTAACGTAGTTTGTAAAACTATGACTTTTACCAATAAAATATGTAGCATCTTCATTTCTTATCTTTGAATGATATTCTTTAATTGGCTTACGTCCACAAGCATTACCAAATTCAAATGCTTTGAATAGTTTTTTTAAGGTTGGATCGTCATAGTTATGCACATTTATTAAAGTTCTTTTTATTTTGTCAGCTACGTACCCCCAATCTTTACTACTATCTCGACGGACAGCACCGCCTAGAAAAATTACATCCTGTAGTCAATGGTGGTTTACTGCCCAAGATTCCGCGCAATAATAAGCAACACGCGCACCAAGCGAATAAGCAAGAAGACAAATATTCTGTTCACTAATTTGCGATTCAATTAAACTTTGTAAATAATCTCTACCAATGGACTTAGCACGACTTTTACACTTTAACCAGTTCGTACCACCATTAAGCCATAAGCTAGATTTAGTAGAAGCATCCCACCATAAATGATATACAGAGTGATGCCATCCTGCATCATTCAATGCTGAAAGCAAACTGTTGCTATGCTCTTTATCCTGACTTAAAAACCCATCTATAAATACTAAAGCCTTTGAACTTCCTGGTGGGCGTGAAAGAAGTCGCAGTTCGGGGCTATCCATTTATTTCTTCCTTTGGGTAAAAATCATCCTAATAGGAGGATTCCCAGCAGCATTCTTTAGATATCACTCTTCTCATGCAAAAGCGATCGCAAATGTCAATTAACAACAAAGGCAGAAGTTCGAGGGCAGTCCGATGAAAAAATTTCACCACCAAGCATGAAAAAACCTCACCCCCTTCTCCTCTCCGCGAGTTCGGAGAGGGGAAAGGGGTGAGGTTACTTTCAAGTCAGAAGCCAGAAGGACAGATAAAGTATTTTTAAATTTAAACAAAAAATATTTTATATTTCTTTATAAAATAAACCCTTAAAAATATGGTGCTTTGTGTTATTGTCCAGTATATTAATATCAGGAAAAATAAATATAAATACCCAAGCAATTATATAATATCATAAAATTCTTTGTGTACTTTGTGTTATTTGTAGTTCATTAAACAAAATTATTTAAAATTAAATCGCCTTTTCTAACATCATCTCGTTGAAAGGAAAGGCGAAATTTTGGGATTGATGATTATGCTTATAGCCCTAATTGTCGCTTGGATAATATTCACAATCTTAATTAAAGTAGTCAAAACAACCGTGAAAACTGCTTTTACAATTGCTGCGATCGTCGTTTTGCTACAGGTTGGCTATGGTATTGGGCCTCAAGAGATATGGAATTATATAGTGCAAATTCCCCAGAAGTTACCACAGATAGGTAAGTAGTGGGGGATCGGGGATCGGGGACAAGGGGGACAACTTCTCAGTTATCAGTTATCAGTTATCAAATTAAACTGGTAACTGTTAACTGTTAACTGATTCATACCCAATGCCCCCAATGCCCATTGACCAGCAATCATTTTTTCAATGAAGCTGAGATTTTTGCCAACGCATCTTGAACGTTGGCAGGTAGTTGACGCATGATTTTACCTCTTTCTCGGTCTAGGGCTACTAATGTGACTTGACCTGTAACATACAATTCTTGTCTATCTGGAGATTCAATCACGTAATCCCAATTGATGCGGACACTGGTGACTTCTGTCATGCGTGTTTTGACTACTGCTACCATACCCAGCTGAATCGAACGGTGGTAGCGTAGCGAAAGTTCTACTACTGGCAAATCGCAACCTAAAGCCACCAAGTCCGCGTATTGTACACCGATGGAACGTAAGCATTCTACCCGTGCTTCTTCCATCCACGCTATGTAAGTACCGTGCCACACCACGCCTAAATAGTCGGTGTGATGAGGTTGTACTCTGACGGGATATTCAAACCAATACTCAAGTGTCTGACTTGTGGGACTGTCTATAGCAGTTGTAGGTAGTTGGGGTAAGTTTGTTTTTTCTTCAGACATCTTAAAATTTTCTTAGTATTTCTCAGAAATTTTCCACTTTTTCAAATAGCATAAACAATAGTAGCGTTATGCAACTATTTTCCTTGAGTCAAAAGTAAACCAATACTGGCAGGGTTTTTATGCACCCTCGGAAAACATATTCAAATATTCTTACTGCTGGCTTGGTGTTTTCTCTAGGTTCAGGAATATTACTTTATGAAATTATTCCAGCAACAGCAAATACAAGTATACAAAATAAATATGCTGAAATAACTAAATTTTCACTCCAAAATACAAGTCGTTCTGAGCAGATTAAGCAACTTAATCAAGAGGCAATTAAACTATCTCAGCAAAAGCGTTTTCAAGATTCGTTACGGAAATTACAAACAGCTTTAGATATTAGCCGAAATATTCAGCAAAAGTCGCTGGAAGCAATTACTTTTAATAATATTGGCAGAATTTACCAACGACAAAATAAATTTGCCCAAGCCTTTAATGCTTATTTGCAAGCTTTAGCTATCAATAAAGAACTTAGTATTAATGAAAAAACTCCTGGACAGGCTCATATTGCTTTTGGTAAAACTTACAGTAATTTAGGATACCTACTAGCTATCCAGAATCAACCAGAGTTGGCTATGTTCTTTTATAAGCATTGTGTCAACAATCGTGAAAAAGTCCGCCTCAATCCAGCAGCTTTTTCTGGAGAACAATTAGATGCTTATAATCTGACTGTTCGCCAGACATACAAAGCTTTAGGTCAAGAATTACTGAAAAGCGATCGCATCGAAGAAGGACAGCGCATTCTGGACTTAATCAAAGTTGAAGAATTGGAAGAATATCTCCAAAATGTCGAAGGTAATCAAAGAACTGCTAAAGGTATTGAGATCACAACAGCCGAAAAACCAATTAAGCAAAAACTAGATCAAACCCTTGATAGTGCAGTTGTACTAGGTAAAGAACTGACCAAATTACGTCAGATTACTCCAGAGAAGCGATCGCCACAACAAAAACAACGCATTCAACAAATAGTAGAAAATCAACAGCAAATCCTGGATGAGTTTAACAATTTTATTAACAGTCAAGATGTCAAAACACAAGTCGAACAAATTAGTCGCACAGCTAGGCGGCAAAATTTAGATTTGGAAAGTCTCAATGAAGTTCGTGATAACTTAGCACGACTACCGGATAAATCTGTAATTTTATATCCTCTGGTTTTAGAAAATAGTTTGGAATTGGTATTAGTAACTCCTGATTCACCACCAATTCATCGTACAGTTGCTGTGAAAAAAGCAGACCTCCAGCAAACAATTCTCAGCTTTCGCAAAGCCTTAGAAAACCCTAGCTTAGATGTCAAAAAACCTGCACGTCAATTGTATGATTGGCTGATCAAACCGATAGAAAAAGAACTTACTCAAGCAGCTACTAAAACTATAGTTTACTCACCAGATGGGCAGTTACGTTACATTCCTTTAGCAGCTTTATTTGATGGCAAACAATGGTTAGTGCAGCGCTATAGCATCAATCACATTACTGCTGCCAGTTTGACAAACTTTAACACGCCACCTTCATCAAATTTGCGTATTTTGGCAGCAGCATTTACTAAAGGCAGTTATGAAGTCAAAGTTGCTAATCGCCAAGAAACTCTTTCTGGATTACCTTTTGCAGCCAAAGAAATAGAAAATCTAGCGACCATAGTTCCTGGAACCAAGAAAGTTCTAAATAATGCCTTCAACCCAGAAATGACTGTGCCACAAATGGATGATTTTACAATTGTCCATATGGCAACCCATGCGGCATTTGTTGTGGGCAAACCAGAAGATTCTTTTATTTTATTTGGGAACGGTGAACGGGCTACTCTCAAAGATGTTGGTACTTGGTCACTACCGCGAGTAGATTTAGTAGTGCTGAGTGCCTGCGAGACAGGGCTAGGAGGCAAATTAGGTAACGGTGAGGAAATATTAGGTTTTGGTTATCAGATGCAAAAAACTGGTGCGAGATCAGCCATTGCTTCACTCTGGGCTGTAGATGATGGCGGTACGCAGGCACTGATGAGTGCTTTTTATGCCCTACTCTCTTCAGAAAAATTAACAAAAGCTCAAGCTTTACGACAGGCACAAATAGCGCTAATCACTGGAAATTCGTCTAATTTGAGTCAGCAGCAAAGCAGAAGTGAGAATCTATCAGCATCTGTTTCGAGTAGCCTTAGTCATCCCTATTATTGGGCGCCCTTTATTTTAATCGGAAACGGATTGTAATAAATACTAAGGTTGGAATTCGTACAAGCCGACAACAGTAATATTTCAAAACGTTTAGTTGCAAGCTTTCTGTTTATGATTATATTAGATGCTAACTTGAGTGATAATATACTGTTGTTCCAGCCAATAGCCAATTGTTAATAGTTTGTAGACTATTGACTTGGGCTATTGACTTTAAAGTAACTCCTGCTTCCCTATATGTCATTTTTTTCGATTAGGATTTTGTCCCTACTACTTGAGCAGTGACAGTCTTAATTTAGTAACGTTTAGCCAGGGTTTTATTGGTTACGGAAGCTTGGGTAGGGACTTTGACGATGTTGGCTAGTTCCTGTAATTGGTTAACGGCCTCGGCACCCTCTAACTTCATGAGTTCGCGATCATCGCGCATTTCTGTCCAAGTAATTCCGTAATCTGATACCAAAAACCGAATCAGGTGGTTTTCTCCCAAGCTAACCATAAATGACGCACTGTTCATTTGGTCGCCGCAAGTGTAACAAGACGCCGGGTATCCACGTCGCTCTAGAACAATGGCCAAAGCTTGCAGATTCATTACTAGGTCTTGAACAAATTGCCGATGTTGTTGCGCTAGTCTTAGAAACACTAATTTCCTCCTAACACCACAGTTGTGTGATTCCTTTTATATTTTCTTTAGATTTTCCCATCACCTGGTATTGTAAACTATTCATTACAATTCCCAGATAAAAACTTTTAAGTCGTTATAGACCTACCTAGTCTAAGGTAGTTCATTGCGGCTCATGTCGCCGTATCAAAATATTCAATTTGCAAACATCAAATTTCAGACAGAATAGTCAAATCAAATATTATCTTTACACATTTCTGCCAGGGTAGATGATCAGTTAGAACGATCCGCTACTAAGATTAACTCATATCTAGCATAAGTCAACCACTAAAAAACCACTTATCACACCTTAATCAGCAATTTGCAGTTAAATACCAGCTTATCAGTGACTATTAGGCCATTTGGCTTTTATTTATGTTTATTTATGTACACAATGAGCTTTTGAGCTATCCAACAGCGCAATCTGGTATTACTCAACTATTGATTTATCTACTTACTTACTCCTGCATACATAGAATTTAGTAGATGACCGTGGTGTTTGAGATTGCTAATGTATGGGTAATGTTTTTGACAAACTGTTGCTTGTACTCTGACTTTACTGATCGACAATCTCAAATAAAACTCAATTCGTTTGACTTATTCCCTGAGAATAACTAAACGTTACCAGGTGATGTTGCCATTTCGGCAGTATTTTAAATTAAAGCATTATTAAATTGTCATAAATGATACTTTTTATATTGGGATCGGGGATTGGGGATCAGGGAACGGGGACAAGGGAACGGGGACAAAGGAGCAGGGAACGGAGACAAGGAGCAGGGAGCAGGGAACGGAGACAAGGAGGAATGATTTAACTAGTCTGTTCCCATAGTTACCTTTGACATAGCTAAATATAGATAGGCAGTAAACCAAAAACTTTTTGGTTTACTCGAACCGGCAGGTTGCTCCCGAACAAGTTTACCTTTGACTACACTTTAGTC
>JBMNDX010000008.1:0-300309 GCA_051172755.1 Nostochopsis sp.
GGTAATGGGTAATGGGTAATGGGTAATGGGTAATGGGTAATGGGTAATGGGTAATGGGTAATAGTTGATCGCAATGCAACCAACAACCAACAACCAACAACTAACAACTAACCAAGAACCAAGAACCAAGAACCAACCAAATTTTTGACTAAAAGCTAAATCTCTATTTGATGGTGTGGAAGTGAAGAACAATCAAAATAAAATGCGCTTGTCTCCGGTATTGATGACTATGGTGGCGATCGCCACACCTTTAAGCGGTTCGCTTCATGCTCACGCGCAAACCGCGAGCAATTCCAAAAAAACAGCAGATTTTTTCGTCCCAACAACAAATAAAGACCAAGAAGTTGTTGCGGGATTTCCAACGAATGATACAACACAAGAGGTAACAATTCCAACTTCTCTTATTCCAGATATTACACAAATTACTGAAGATACAACAGCAACGGTAAAACCAGAAAAAGAAGAAGTTGTTACCGTCTTTACTGCGAAAAAGACGACATTAGACTTATCCAAGCTAACTAACAATACGTCCAAAAAAATACAGAAATCTCAAAAAACACAGCCAGCAACACTAAGGACATCAAGAGCAAACCAACAAGTGGTTGTTAGTACTGTCGGTGCGTCAGCACTAAAGACAACACCAAAGAGCGTAACATCAACATCAACAACATCAAAAACTGCACAAAATTCTCCCACAGTTGTTCCTCAAAACACCCAACCAACAACCAACAACCAACAACCAACAACCAACAACCAACAACCAACAACCAACAACCAACAACCAACAACCAACCAACAACCAACCAACAACCAACAACCAACAACCAACCAACAACCAACAACCAACCAACAACCAACCAACAACCAACAACCAACCAACAACCAACAACCACCAATCAACCAACAACCAACAACAGAAGCAGAACCTCGCGTATTAGTATCAGAGGTTGTGGTTAGAACAGAAGGTGGACAACCGCTACCAGCAGAACAGGAAAACCAAATTTACGGGGTAATTGGTACTCAACCAGGACGAACAACAACGCGATCGCAACTGCAAGAAGATATTAACTCTGTCTTTGCTACTGGTTTCTTCTCGAATGTGCAAGCAGTGCCAGAAGATACATCATTAGGGGTACGGGTCACATTTATTGTTCAGTTAAACCCCGTATTAAATAAAGTAAAAATTGATGCCAATCCTGGGACAAATGTAGCCTCTGTACTACCTCCAGACACTGTCAATCAAATCTTTAGTAGCCAGTATGGTAGGATTTTGAACCTACGTGAGTTGCAAGAGAGAATTAAACAGTTACTCAAGGTATATAAAGATAAAGGATACGTAATAGCACAAGTCGTTGGCTCTCCACAAGTATCTCCAGATGGAGTTGTCACCCTGAATGTAGCAGAAGGGGTAGTGGAAAATATTAATGTCCAATACCGCAATAAAGAAGGTCAGGAAACAGATAAAAATGGAAACCCGATCCGGGGGCGGACACAGCCGTATATTATTACACGAGAAATCCAATTGAAGCCCGGACAAGTATTCAACCGCAACCTCATCCAAAAAGATTTACAACGTGTATACAGTCTGGGGCTATTTGAAGATGTGAATGTTTCTCTTAACCCCGGTACTAACACCAGCAAAGTCGATGTACAAGTTAATGTAGTAGAGCGTAACAGTGGTTCCATCGGCTTTAGTGCAGGTGTTAGTTCTGCCAGTGGCTTGTTTGGTACTATCAGCTACCAAGAGCAAAATCTCAACGGCAGAAACCAGAAACTTGGAGGCGAGGTACAGGTGGGTCAAAGGGATTTGCTGTTTGATGTCCGGTTTACAGATCCTTGGATAGCCGGAGATCCGTACCGAACTTCCTATACAACAAATGTTTTCCGTAGTCGGACGACTTCGTTAATTTTTGAAGGGGAAGATGACAATGTTGAAACCTTGAAAAACAGTGAATCTACGGATGGAGATGTTCCTCGGATTTCACGTCTAGGTGGCGGTGTTAACTTCACCCGTCCTTTGTCTAAAAATCCCTACGAACGTGCAGAATGGACAGCTTCAGCTGGTGTACGGTATCAACGAGTATCCACTCGTGATTCTGATGGCGATCTCAGAAAGAGAGGAACAGTATACAAAGATGACCAACCAACAGAGATCATTGACCTGACCGAATCTGGAACAGGTCAGGACGACTTGCTGACATTGCAACTAGCAGCAGTCCGAGACAAACGTGATAATCCTTTACAACCAACTAGAGGTTCTTTCTTCCGCTTGGGATTAGACCAGTCCGTGCCAATAGGTCTAGGTAACATTTTATCAAGTAAGGTACGAGGTAGTTATAGCTACTATCTGCCGGTAAAATTCGTTAGCTTTGGTAAAGGGGCGCAAACTATTGCTTTCAACGTGCAAGGAGGAACGATATTAGGTGATGTACCTCCTTACGAAGCTTTTACTTTAGGTGGAAGTAACTCCGTGCGAGGCTATGACGAAGGTCAATTAGCTAGTAGCAGTAGTTTCTTGCAAGCCACTGTTGAGTATCGCTTCCCTGTATTCTCCGTAGTTAGCGGCGCTTTATTTTTCGATGCTGCTAGTGACTTGGGGACAGAAACAAAAGTAGGAGATTTGTTGGAGAAAAGCGGTACTGGCTACGGCTATGGTCTTGGTGTGCGGGTACAGTCCCCACTCGGTCCCATCCGCATTGATTATGGCATCAATGACGAAGGAGATAGCCGGATCAATTTTGGTATTGGGGAGAGGTTTTAATTTAGTCATTGGTCATTGGTCATTGGTCATTGGTAATTGGTCAATAGTAAAAAACTCTTTGTCGTAGAGACTTTTGACTATGGACAAATAACACATTAAAAATGACTAATGGCAGAGGACAAATGGCTAATGACAGATGACAAATGACTAATAACTATATGCAACAAACTCTCGCAGCCCAAATTACTCTTACAGGGGTGGGACTGCATAGTGGTGTAAATACCAAAGTGCGGATAATACCAACACAAGCAGATAGCGGGCGTTACTTTGTCCGCACAGACTTACCAAACACTCCAATTATTCCAGCTCAAGTACCTGCTGTCAGTCAGACTGTTCTCTCAACTCAGTTAGGCAAAGATGAGGAAAGTGTTCGGACTGTTGAGCATTTATTAGCAGCACTGGCGGGTATGGGTGTAGACAATGCTCGCATTGAAATTGACGGTCCAGAAGTACCGCTTTTAGATGGTTCGGCAAAGCTATGGGCAGAAAGTATTGCTCAAGTGGGTTTGGTGTCCCAAAGCTCAACTACACAATCCAATATTGCTGTGTCTATCAATCAGCCTATATGGATACGTCAGGACGATGCTTTTGTTTGCGCCCTCCCTGCACCAACTACTCGCTTTACCTACGGCATTGATTTTGAATTACCTGCGATTGGTAATCAATGGCACAGCTGGTCACTAGCTTCGGAATCAAAAAAATCTGATGCTAGCTTTAAAACAGAAATAGCGCCAGCCCGTACTTTTGGTTTGCTACATCAAATTGAATACCTGCAAAAATCCGGATTAATTAAGGGGGGAAGCCTAGAAAATGCTCTTGTATGTGGACCTGATGGTTGGCTAAATCCACCATTAAGATTTGCAAATGAGCCAGTACGTCATAAAATTTTGGATCTAGTAGGAGATTTGAGTTTACTAGGACTTTTCCCTCATGCTCATTTTTTAGCATATAAAGCCAGCCACAATTTACACGTGCAACTCGCACAGAAAATTTGGGAATTGCGTTAATGGATAGTCGATAGTGGATAGTTGATAGTGGATAGTCGTTAGCGGTATTTTGACTACTAACAACTAACCACTAACCACTAACAACTAACAACTAACAACTAACCACTACTAACAAACATAATTCAATCACCTGCAAGACCACACCTAAAAATCAACCACACCATCAATGGCAACTATCACCGAAGTCAATTCTACCGATAACCCCATATCCGCACCTACTCAGGAGCAGTCTGATAATTCCACTACAAGCAAATCTGAAACAAAGGTGATGTTCACGGCGGAAGAAATTCAGAAACTTCTACCCCATCGTTACCCCTTTGCACTTGTAGATAGAATCACTGACTACACACCAGGCAAAGGAGCTGTTGGTATTAAAAACGTCACAATTAATGAACCTCATTTTCAAGGACATTTTCCAGGACGTCCGATTATGCCAGGTGTGCTAATCGTAGAAGCAATGGCACAGGTTGGTGGTGTCGTGATGACACAAGTCCCACAATTGGAAGGCGGACTCTTCCTGTTCGCTGGTATAGATAAAGTCCGCTTCCGTCGCCAAGTTGTTCCCGGTGATCAACTAGTCATGACTGTGGAACTGTTATGGATCAAACAACGTCGTTTCGGTAAGATGCAGGCTCGCGCCGAGGTTGACGGTCAGTTAGTTGCTGAAGGCGAATTAATGTTTTCCCTCGTAAGCTGAAAATTTATTCTATTGGTAGAGGTATCAGCGTAAAGCACCTCTACAAAATTTTGTATTAAGGATATCAGTAATAACAATAAACAACTGTTACAGTCTGATTTCCATATATTCACTGCCCTCACACCTGTAAAAAAAATTGATGCTTTCGGCTACTGAACTCAGATGCTCCGTGGCGGGTTTGGTAAAAAACTTAGCACGCTTACTGTTTTGGAGATGCACCCTTGAAAACGCTTATTCATCCAACTGCTGTAATTCATCCTAACGCGGATCTGCACCCGACAGTGGAAGTCGGTGCCTATGCTGTGATTGGTGGGCATGTGAAAGTAGGTCCCGATACTACAATTGGCGCTCATGTAGTGCTGGAGGGACATGTGGAAATCGGAGCGCGAAATCAGATTTTTCCGGGGGCTGCTATTGGTATGGAACCCCAAGATCGAAAGTATGCTGGTGAAGCTAGCTGGGTCAAAATTGGTAACGATAATCGAATTCGCGAATATGTGACAATTAACCGTGCTACTGGTGTAGGAGAAGCTACAACTATTGGTAACTGTAATTTACTAATGGCTTATGTGCATGTTGCCCATAACTGTGTAATTGAAGACTCTGTGACTATTTCCAATGCGGTAGCGATCGCAGGTCATGTTCATATTGAATCACGAGCAACGATCAGTGGGGTTCTCGGTATCCATCAATTTGTGCATGTTGGTAAGTACGCCATGGTAGGAGGAATGAGCCGTATTGACCGGGATGTACCACCATATATGTTGGTAGAGGGAAATCCAACACGAGTGCGATCGCTCAACCTCGTGGGACTCAAACGCGCTGGTTTTTCTGTTAATGAATTACAAATATTGAAAAAAGCCTTCCGTATACTTTACCGTTCAGATTTACTCTTCAAAGACGCTTTGGAAGAAGTAGAACTGTTAGGAAATACAGAACAATTACAACACTTGCGTCGTTTTCTCCTACTTTCGCAAATGCCCGGAAGACGTGGTTTAATTCCTGGAAAAGGAAAAATAACCAGCAGAGATGATGAGTCTTGAGATTAAGCGATTGGGGAGCGGGGGTTGGAGATTGGGGAAGGTGGGGCCCCCTTTGGGGATAAGGGGTAATGGGGATTCTCCTTACGCAGACGCACTCGCGTTCGGGGAGCGGGGACATAGGGAACAAGACAGACAAGACAGACAAGACAGACAAAGGAGAGAAGAAACACCAATTTCCCCATTCCCAATTCCCCGTTCCCAATTCCCCGTTCCCCGTTCTCTGTTCCCCTTTCCCCGATCTCGATTCAAAAATGCGAATATTTATTAGTACTGGTGAAGTGTCTGGCGATTTGCAGGGGTCGCTGTTGGTGACAGCACTGCGACAGCAAGCTATTGCTGCTGGTTTGGAATTAGAAATTGTGGCGCTTGGTGGTGAGAAAATGGCAGCAGCAGGAGCAATTTTGCTGGGTAACACCAGCGAAATTGGTTCTTTTGGTTTTTTGGAATCTCTAACTTTTGTGCTACCAACTCTGCAAATACAGCGCCAAGCGATCGCCTATCTCAAGCAAAATCCGCCTGACTTGGTAGTGTTAATTGACTACATGGGACCAAATCTAGGTATTGGCAATTATCTTCGCCGCAAACTGCCACTAATCCCAATTGTATATTATATTGCTCCCCAAGTTTGGGCTTCTTCGATTAATCTTGGTAATACAAAGCGAATTATTCATGTTAGTGATAATATATTAGCTATTTTTGCTGAAGAGGCACGTTATTTTCGAGACAAGGGTGCAAAAGTTACCTGGGTTGGTCATCCACTGATAGATAGGATAGAAAAATTTTCTAGCAGAGAAACAGCACGCAGTCAATTAGGAATAGCCGATGATGCGATCGCTGTGGCACTTTTACCAGCCTCTCGCCATCAAGAACTCAAGTATCTTCTCCCTGTTATGTTTCAAGCAGCACAGGTAATTCAAGCTAAACTACCACAAGTCCATTTCTGGATTCCCCTATCTCTGGAAATTTACCGTCAAAAAATAGAACAAGAGATACAACGGTACGGTTTACAAGCCACGGTAATTTCCGGTCAACAAGAGGAAGTACTGGCTGCTGCTGATTTAGCACTTACTAAGTGCGGGACTGTCAATCTAGAACTCGCCTTGTTAAAGGTACCGCAGGTAGTTATTTACCGTCTCAGTCCTTTTACTTACTGGGTTGCTCGTAATATCCTCAAAATAACTTTTTCTTTTGCTTCGCCAGTTAATTTGATTGTTATGAAAGCAATTGTGCCAGAGTTTCTTCAAAAAACAGCCACGCCAGAGAATATTATTCAAGCAGCAATGGAATTTTTGCTCAACCAGGAACGCAAACAACAAATACAAGCAGATTATGAAGAAATGCAACAGTGTATTGGAGAATTAGGAGTTTGCGATCGCGCAGCCAAAGAAATTTTGCAAATGCTTTGAACGCCATCCAAGTCCATTACCATGATCCGGATGATGGTGAGGCGATTAGCATAAAATTTGACCCCTCAAAACTTTTCAAACACCCTCTAAGTGTTCGGCAACGGCTTGATAAAGATGCAAAACATGGTTATCGTGGAGGCTATAAAATACACGACGACCTTGCTTACGATAATTCACTAAGCGCATGACTCGTAAATTTCGCAACTGATGAGATACAGCAGATTCGGTCATCTCCAGCGTAGCTGCTAAGTCACTCACACAAAATTCTTTTTCTGCTAAAAGAGATAGAATTCGCAGACGATTAGCATCCCCTAAAAAACTAAAAAATTCTGCCATTCTTTGAGCTTTTTGGCTGCTGATAACCTGTATTGAAAGGGATTGCAAATCTTTTGTAAACATCTCACTTTTCTGGCAATTTAATTAGTGAATAGAAATTAAACTTACATACTTCACAGATTCATGATTCTGTGTAAATAATATTGCATGAATTGCTTAAATGATTATCATTTTTATTGGCTAGCCGTTACCACAGTTAGTGACCTTTTAACTTTGCTACAGTTTCCCTTTATGCAGCGAGCGATCGCTGGTGCTGTATTAATGGGAATACTTGGTGGTTTGCTTGGTTGTTTTGTCACCTTGCGCCAGTTGTCTTTTTTTAGTCACGCTGTCGGTCATGCCGCACTAGTCGGCGTAGCATTAGGTGTATTGCTACACTTGAATCCTACTTGGATGCTGCTACCTTTCACATTGGTGTTTGGTGTAGTCGTGATTTACTTTATCGACAAAACTGATTTAGCTAGCGATAGCGTACTTAGTATAGTATTATCAGGAGCCTTAGCGATCGGCATAATTTTAAGTAGCCTCATTCAAGGATATCGCGGTAACTTGATGGGAGTTTTGTTTGGCGATATTCTGGCGATCGATCTCACAGACCTGATTTTAACCGTGCTCGTGCTTGTAGGAGGGAGCATATTTTTATTATCAACCCTGCGCCAGCAAATTTTGTTGACCCTTAATCTCGGTGTGGCAAAAGTCCAAGGGATTCCAGTACAAATTTATCGATATGGATTTATAGTTTTGCTTTCATTAGCTGTTGCTGTAGCAATTAAGGCTGTCGGCGTTTTACTGGTGAACGCATTTCTGGTAATTCCTGCCTCCACAGCAAAATTGATGAGTCATCACTTTAGCCGCTTTCTGCTGCTGTCGGTGATTGTTGGTTCTACCACGAGCATAGCTGGCATAATTGCATCAGGTCTTTTTAACCTTGCTTCTGGTCCAAGTATTGTAGTCCTACAATTCATCGTATTTATAGCTGTTTTCGGCTGGGTCAAGTTGATCGGCAAAGGTACATAGTTTTTTCATTTACCTATTGCAATCTGAGAAAAAGTTTGCTACATTGATTAATCGTTGAAAACAAATGTTTTCGCCGGGATAGCTCAGTTGGTAGAGCAGAGGACTGAAAATCCTCGTGTCACCGGTTCAAGTCCGGTTCCTGGCATCATAAGCAAAACCCCTGGGAAGCAAGACTTCCTGGGGTTTACTTTCTCCATAAAAACCCCATTTCAGCCGTTTTTGGTGGTGTCAATCTGGTGTAATTTTATGCCGCGTTGGACATTTTTGAACGGGGTTAGTTAAATTTTGGGGGTAAATTGGGGGTAAATCAGGGCGCGCTGATTGACCTATTTCAAACCCACATTCCGCACTTCAATAACTGGACTAGAGTTTGGTAATTCATTTTTTGATAACTTTACTTAATTCCGGCTAATTTTTACTCATTCTCCCATCTTTTTTCCGGCATTTACTATCAATACCATGAGGATTTCAAACAGTTAGTAATTTTTGTCATACTGTCTATATTAATTACTCACTAGTTTATGTGATTATATTTAATTGAAATTGTATCTCTTAGTACTAGTATATGTGCTACAAAATGAAGTGCGGAATGTGGGTTTTAGCTGTTCAGTTAATTCATTTTTAATACTACGGATAGTATTTTCAACAAAACGATTTTCTGTTTCTGGCCAATTTCTATCTGCTCGAAAAACATCAATTCGATTAAGAGCAAAAAGCATCCGCGCAGGAGAACCACCTAAATCTTTTACTTGCTGTACAACTTCTTGCAACAAGCTTTACAACAATTACCACGACGCGATCGCCAACAATATTTCCTCGACGAAACCCAACACGCTAATTTACGAGAAGAACTACTTGCAGCTTCTCAAGGGCTATTAAACTGGAAAAGGACACTTGGCGACAACCGAGAAATTGAACGCCCTGAGTTAGAAAAACTTCTAAATCGCATTGACACAGAAGAGTCTTCCACAACTATTGTTCTTGGTGTTCCCGGTTGTGGAAAATCAGCACTACTGGCGACGCTAGGACATCGTGTCGTCAATAAAGGTTACGCATTACTGGCAATTAAAGCTGATTTTCTGAGTAATAAAGTTAACACCCTTGCAGACTTGCGTAGTGATGACCAGCTTAATCTCAGCATCAATCCGCCAGAAGCAATTAAAGCGATCGCGAATCAAGAAAAAGTCGTATTGTTGGTAGATCAGCTTGATGCGGTTTCAGAATTAATAGACCGACATTCAGGAAGACTAAATGTTTTGCTCACCCTCATCCAATACGCAAAGCAGTTGCGATCGCTATCTTCAATAAATTTCTTATAATGAGAGTGCCTCAAGCATTACACGTGGGTTATGCCATGCTGTCAGAAAACCTTAAACTTGTTACGCTACCAAGCACTGAAGAATTAGCCTGTTCGGACGATATACCCGTGGACAACGAAGACCAAAATTTTCTACCGAACATTTTACTATTCCTGCTAACTTCGATTTGGGCAGACCGCAGTGATTGGTTTTTTGGTGTAGATATGGCAATCTACCACACCACAGGATTTAATCCGAGAGTACCCGTAGTCCCAGATGGATTTTTGAGTTTGGGAGTTGATCGCAAAAAAGGTGGAAAATCTCGCAGAAGCTATGCTGTTTGGGAAGAAAACGAGGTAGTGCCGATACTTACCTTAGAAATGGTATCCCACACTCCAGGGGACGAATACGACGAAAAATTAGAAATTTATCGCAAGCTTGGCGTTCTTTACTACATTATTTACAACCCTGAATATTGGCAACGAGATAAACATCAACCATTTGAAGTTTATAAATTGGTGGATAAAAATTATCAACTACAAATTGGCGAACCATTATGGATGTCAGAAGTCGGTTTAGGGATTGGAAGACATCAAGGAGTCATAGGTGGAATTCAACAGGAATTTTTATCTTGGTATGACAAACAAGGCGATCGCTATTTAACGACAGAAGAAATTGCACAACAAGAAAGCCAAAGGGCACAGAATGAACAACAACGAGCTGAACAGTTAGCACAATATTTACGTTCTCTTGGTATCGACCCTGATAATTTACCTAGCGATTAGTAATTCATAATACATAATTGCCAAAATAAAATTGACAGACCAGTAGTTAAGCTGACTGTAATTTTGGGAACCATAAAGCTTGAGTACAGTTTTCCCCAAAGTTAGGTCAGGAGTCATGAAAGTTGCCCAGATTATCAACACATTGAATGTTGGGTGGAAGCAAAAGTTGAGATTAGGTATCAAGCCTACCTGTTTGTTTGCGATCGCCCTTTCGTTGACGTTTCTGATCAATGCCTGTGGCTTCGGGCAAAACCAAACTCTCAAACCCCTCCGGGTAGGAATTACAAGCTGGGTAGGGTTTGATATTGCCCTCTATGCCCAACCCTCAGGAATCCTCAAGCAGCGAGGGCTAGAGGTTGAATTTGTGCGATTTGAGAACCAGCAAGATTCCAGTCGTGCAGTCATGCGCGGTGCATTAGATGCAGCATTTACTTCTTTCTGGGATGTGATGCAGGTTGATCCGGGCGATGGCAAACCTCTGGTGTTAATGACGACCAATATTTCTGCGGGTGCTGATGGAATTGTTGCCAAACCAGAAATTAAATCTGTAGCAGATTTGCGCGGCAAAAAAGTGGGAGCAAAGTTAGGAACCGTCAACCACTTAATTTTGCTGGAAGCATTGAAAGCCCATCAAATTAAGCCCTCTGACGTGGAGATTTTGGATTACTCCAATGAGGTAGCAGCCGAGAAAATTAGGGACGGTGAGATCGATGCGGCAGTGTTGTGGGAACCGATGCTGGGGGAAACTGCCAAGAGCATCAAAGGTAATGTGGTTCACACCACAAAGCAAGTAGACAGCTTAGTAATTGATACATTGATGTCGAGTGACAGTAAAGTCAAAGTAAAAAAAGCAGAACTCAAACAATTTATACTGGCATGGTTTGATGTGATGCATAGCGTTGAAACCCAGCCGAAAGAAGTATTTAACACAGTTGGTAAAACACTCGGACAGAGTGGTGAGGCTTTTGCCAGTGATTATGCTGGGTTAAAAAAAGGTGATATGAACTTAAACCGGCGGATGTTTGCCGCAGAGGGTCGTCTCAAGTCAGCAAAGGCAGACATTATCCAACTCCTCAAGGCAGACCCCCGTCATGGTCGGGTGATTCGGCAAGATGTGGGATTTGATGCAGCCCTTGTCAATGAAGTAATGGAGGGATGGAAGTCATGAACCATAGATCATCTAGACATAACTTATCTCATCAACTATTGCTGGGTTTTAGTCTTTCTCTAGCAACGGTCGGCTTAATCACCTTGGGATTGAACTACTTCTTGATTCAATCAAAATTGGAGAAAGAGCTAGAGCAACGGGCCCAATCGATTACTCAGGGGGTTGGGTTTTCCACCGAAGGATTAATCGAACTGGGGAATACGAGTATTATTAAGCGAGTCGTGCAAAACTACGCGACCCTGGCAACGGTGGTGGAAGTAGCGATTATTAATCCCAATGGACAAATCTTGGCTCGGAGTGGATCAGATCTCCAAAATCTGCTTTATGCTTCAATTCATCCAGAATTAGCTCAAATATTAGAACAAGCTTCTCAAACGGGTTCAGAAACGAGCTTCAGAACCACGATACATGGTAAGCCAGCATTAGTAACTATTTTGCCCTTTAGCAGCACCCTGTTTGGTCAGGCAAACCGACGCGGGTTGGCGATCGCCATTCTCAATACCGCAGAACTACAACAGCAAGCTTGGCAAACCTTCTCTACTTCTACTTTCACTCTACTTATTGGGATGGCAGCAATTTTGGGGCTGATGACGGTGTTAATTCAGCGAATTGTCTTACAGCCACTCCAGAAATTGAACAAAGCAGTAACCGACAGGAATGGCATTGACCATTTTGTCATGCCCAGTGGATTGCCAGATAATGAAATCCAATTCCTTGCTCTGACAATTCAATCGGCAGCTACACGAGTAGAGGCATACCAGCAAGAACTTTGGCAGCAAGCCCAAGATTTGGAAACAGCAATCCGGGAACTACAACAGGCAAAAGAAGTCGCCGAAGCTGCCAATCGCAGCAAGAGTACATTTCTTGCCAATATGAACCACGAACTCCGCACCCCACTCAACGGCATCCTGGGTTATGCCCAAATCCTCCAGCGCGATCCCGCAACTACCCCCAAACAACTCAAGGGGCTAGGCGTGATTCAGCAGTGTGGTTCCCACCTACTGACGCTGATCAACGATATTTTGGATTTGTCCAAATTGGAAGTCCAAAAAATGGAACTTTATCCCCAGGATTTCCATTTGGCGAACTTCCTCACCTCCACCGTGGATATTTGCCGCATCAAGGCAGAACAAAAGAGCGTGGAGTTTCATTACCAGCCCGCCGCTAACCTGCCTATTGCCGTCTATGCGGACGACAAACGCCTGCGGCAAGTGTTGTTGAACTTGCTCAGTAATGCCGTCAAATTTACTGACTTTGGCACTGTCACCTTTCGAGTTGAACCCGTTGGCGAACCGACCGAACCCCTCACAGCCCAGAGGATTCGCTTCCAAATTAAAGATACGGGCATTGGTATTGCACCGGAAAAGCTGGGCAATATTTTCTTGCCCTTTGAGCAAGCCGGAAAGCGCGATCGCAACAGCGAAGGTACCGGATTAGGACTAGCAATCAGCCAACAAATTATCGAGAAGATGGGCAGCACCATCCAAGTCGAAAGTATCTTTGGTCAAGGTAGTATTTTTTCGTTTGAAGTAGATTTGCTCCCCGCTTCAAATTGGACAATAGGGCAAGCGATCGCCAATCAAAAAGTGATCGGCTACCAAGGCGATCGGCGCAAAATCTTGGTCATTGATGATTACGAAGAAAATCGCCTAGTTGCCATCAATATGCTGGAACCTTTGGGCTTCCATCTGTCAGAGGCAGATAATGGACAAGCGGGTTTTGACATCGCCCTGCAAATTCGTCCCGACTTGATTATTACCGATGTACATATGTCTGTTATCGATGGCTTAGAAATGATCCGCCGTCTACGCCAACTACCCGACTTTGCCACTACACCGATCATTGTTTCTCCTGCAACCTTGTCTCAGGTGGATATGCAGTCAAGTCTAGATGCAGGGTGCAGTAGCTTTTTCCCAAAACCGATTGAGTTTACTGGATTACTTACCGAATTGCAGCGACTCTTGAAGTTGCAGTGGATTTATGAAACCGAGCTAGAGACGACTCAAACCACTCTCAGCAATGCCGATCAGGTTGACCTGATCATGCCCCCAGCCGCAGAATTGGCAGCCCTCTATGCCTCTGCTCAGGGTGGTTTTATCACCGATATTCAGCAGGAAGCCAACCGCCTGAAGCAATTATCGTCCGAATACACTGCTTTTGCGAACCGAGTTCTAGAACTGAGTCAACAGTTTGATAACGAAGCCATTCTCTGTCTGATCGAACCACAGGTGTCACAATAATTCGTAATTGTTAATTCGTAATTCGTAATTATTACCCCATGCACGCCACTTGCTCTACTTGGGGAGACCCCAAGACCGCAGTGGCTTATAAATGTAGGGGCTTGTAGTAAAGATGCTACGCATTTTTTTCTTTTTCATAATTAAAATTAGGGGCTTGTACCCAGAATGCATTAATTAATAATTAATTTAGTAATTTTTAATTACGAATTACGAATTACGAATTACGAATTATTCGGTCAGAAGAGAAGGGTCAATTCCAGATCCAATCCTCAACAAGAGCTATTCATCCCCAAGAGTATGAGTACTTCGCGTACCGTTAACGGTTTAACTTTAGCCCTTTGACTCATCATTTACAATTCATCTCTGCGATATGCTATAGGAGTTTGCTGATGTCCGTTGATTCGATTTCTCAAGAGAACACGATTTTGGTGGTAGATGATACCCCTACTAATCTACAAGTCTTGTTCGATTTGTTGAGCGAGCAGGGCTACCGAGTGGCGATCGCCAAAAGCGGTGAAACTGCCCTACAAAGGCTGCAATCATCTCAGCCCAATTTGATTTTATTGGATGTAATGATGCCTGGGATCGACGGGTTTGAAACTTGCCAATGTCTCAAAAACGACTCTAGTACTCGTGATATCCCTGTCATTTTCATGACTGCCCTCTCCGACTCTGTGGATAAAGTCAAGGGATTAAGCCTGGGCGCAGTAGATTATATCACCAAGCCGATTCAGCACGAAGAAGTACTGGCACGCATCCGGGTACATCTGCAACTGCGTAATGCTACCCGCGTGATGGAACAGCGCACCTATGAACTTAATCAGGCATTAGAAAGCCTCAAGCAAGCCCAACTGTATCTAGTACAGGGTGAAAAAATGTCTGCTCTCGGTCAGTTGGTGGCGGGAATTGCTCACGAAATCAACAATCCGGTGAATTTCATCCACGGCAACCTGACCTATGTGAAGGAATATACTCAAGATTTGCTGGAATTTGTTCAGCTCTATCAGAAACACTATCCCAACCCAGTAGACGAAATCCAAGAGCGGGCAGAAAACTTGGATCTGGAATTTTTGCAAGCGGACTTGGTAAAGATGTTAGGTTCGATGGAAATGGGTAGCGATCGCATTCGCGACCTTGTCCTCTCCCTCCGGAACTTCTCTCGCCTGGATGAAGCCGAGATCAAACCCGTCGATATCCACGCAGGTATCGATAGCACCCTCGTGATTTTGCAACACCGTCTGAAAGCCAGACCCGATTTTCCTACCATCCAAATCATCAAAGATTACAAACAGTTACCAGAGGTTGAATGTTACCCCAGCCAACTCAATCAGGTCTTCATGAATATTTTGAGTAATGCGATCGATGCTTTAGAAGAGTCAGCGTTCGCCTTTCCCACCATCACCATCCGTACTTCTGCGATCGATACTAACTGGGTGACAGTTAGTATTGCTGATAACGGTGTTGGAATTCCCGAACCCATTTGCTCTAAACTCTTCGATCCTTTTTTCACCACCAAACCCGTTGGAAAAGGGACTGGATTGGGTTTATCCATTAGCTATCAGATTGTCACCGAAAAACATGGTGGCAAGATTGAGTGTCATTCTACTGTGGGTCAGGGAACCGAGTTTGTGGTGCAACTTCCAGTCCAGCAAATCGTAGCACAGGTCGCTGGGTTTGCTTATTATAATGTTTAACTATATTTTTTGCATTTAAACTAAATACCCCTCAAGAATTACGATAACCGTAAAAGTTAATACTATATTCTGTAACTTTTACCCCTGTCTGTTCTTCAACCAAGCGAATAATATCTTCTGGTAATGTGATGTGAACGTCCATAATTTGGTTTGTATCCAAACAGTTAACATGGCTGTGAGAGTCACTGATATTGCCATACAGACGTCCGTCACAGCGTTCAATACATTCAATGATCCCACCAGAAGACAAGGCTTCTAAATTTTGATATACAGAAGTGTGACCGATCGCTTTACCTTGCTGATTGAGGCGATCGTAAATTTCTCTAGCAGAAAGATGCTCTTTTGCTTGCCAAAGTAATTCGAGAATAAAGCGACGTTGGCGACTAACACGCATACCCTGTACTTGACACTGCTCTAGTGCATCTTCTAAGGAACGAATAGGTTTTGTTGATATCGTCGGTTTTTGCATATTGATGCTTGTTAACTGTTCTACTAAATTTTTCTTTTCAATATTTATTGTTATTTATATATCTAACGCTTATTGACCTCCCTAGTCAGCCTGAAACTGTGTTGTGACTAGTAATTGCTGCGGAAATCACAGATCGGCGAGAGGAATTTTTATGTTTCTTAACAATTGTGCAGTCACACCTAGAGCTAAAACAAACTCATTACAACTTTAGCTTAAAATTGCTGTAAACGTCTACCTAAAGGCAAGTGTATTGACTCTAGTTCATTAGCTAGTAGTTAATTCAGCCGTTGCATTAATTGCAAGCGCCACTAAAGACGTAAGCAAACAGGCGATACGGTTCGGATAGGACAAATCGATTGACATTTAAACCCACCAGAGACGTTGCACCTGCTAGTCTCTACAAACGGTTATCGGTAGGTCAATTATCTTAACCGAACCGTATTGACCAAACAGCGATCGCACCTGCGAAATGTGGGTTCAAAGTAAAATTACTTAATTAATTATATCTATTAGTATAAAAATTAAAGACAAATCGCTTCTCCGACTTGTCTTTAATTTGAAAAATAGCTTAACTTGCTGGTTCAAACTACTTGCCACCAGCCAAAAGCCGGACCAATGAAACGAATTGTCACCCAAGCTGCAACCATAACGCTAATGCCAATCCAAGCACCACGAGTAGTCCATTTTACAAAAAGTTCTGCTTGTGACTTTGTGATCGGAACCCAAGACATAATGCGTTCTTGTTGAGGTTGACCGTATTTTTCTCCCAGTGCTTCTTTACGACGTTTTGCTTCACCCATTTGCTTCACCTACGACTAAAATTCAACAAAATTCGATGTTATCTGTTCCGACACAATCTGGAGGGTCATCAACCACTATAATGATAGCATATATAATTTATATTTGCTACCATGACTCAAATTAGTTTGCGCCTATCTCAACGAGAAAAAGAACACTTGCAAAAATATTGCGAACTGACAGAGCGTAATCAAACGGAAGTACTAAGAGAGTTTGTTCGTAGATTGTCAATCAAAGGGGTATTGAACCCCCTCGATTGATCGTCTATCCATCCCCACCCTGTAAGAGGGATGGAGAAATCCGCCGAATCAGTATAAATACCAGATGTGGATTTTGTTGGTTGTTGATGGTTGATTGTTGGTTGTTGATGGTTGGTTGTTGATGGTTGATTGTTGGTTGTTGATAGTTGATGGTTGGTTGGAGAAAGAAACCATCAACCATCAACACAACTTTTATGAATTGTTCTCACTTGGTTGAGAAAATAAGCTGGGATCAAGATAGTTAATACGTGCTAAGGGACTGAGCGCAGTTAATATTTGAGCGCCATAGCTACGGGTGACAACTCGACCATCAAGTAAAGCTACAATACCTTGACTTTCTCTAGCGGGGGCGATCGCTCTTTGTAATTCGTTTAAAGCAGCTGGTAATAAATATAAACGAAACCAGTCCTGATGCGATCGCTTATACTGAGCAACTCTTCCCGCAACCAATGGATGTTCAAGGGATGGTAAAGGTAAAGTCGCAATCACAAGTAATTGTGGTGCAGGTAAAACTCTTTGATGTTCTCGCCAAAATTCCCAACCACTAATTAAAATCCCGTTTTCATCCAAACAAGTTTTTTCTACTTGGACTCGCGAACCAAATTCCGAAGCTAAGATTGCTCCCACTTGGGACTTTAATGGCACATCTCCCACCAACACCACCGTCAATCCTGGTGATGTCGCACTCAGACAGACTAATGTCCGCAGTTTATGAATAAATGCTGCTTGAAATTCTGGGGTATTTGGTAAGGGCAACTGATACGGTATGTAAAGTTGAATTGCTTCGGTTTGGCTATCCGAGAACTTTAAACAAGTCAAATCTTCACTTAAGCCAAGGTGTTGGCGAAAAATAGGAGCTTCGGTTTCCGGTTCTAAGGAACTACCAATTAATACCACAGGCTGGCGTTGCCAAATCGGCGTCAGTATTTTTGCTATATCAATCGGAGCGCTGTGTAAAGAAAACAAGAGTTGACGACGACTAATAGTAGCCCAGAGAAGAGTAGGAGAGCAGATGGATGAAGAGTATTGGAATTGTTGCCAAAACTTTTTCCAAGTATCGGGGAGAGTAT
This sequence comes from Nostochopsis sp., assembly GCA_051172755.1. GTDB lineage: Bacteria > Cyanobacteriota > Cyanobacteriia > Cyanobacteriales > Nostocaceae > Pelatocladus. The sequence continues at coordinate 18,050 of JBMNDX010000008.1, forward strand.
CTATGTCTAAAGCCGAATACAGATAGTTCAACAATTCTGTTTCTACTTGAGAAATCAAATAACATTCGTAGGGATTCGCAGGATGCTGGAACAGTTCGTGTGTGAGTTTTGCTCGTACAGAGCGAATTTCCTCAGCAATATGTGGGTAGGCAAGTATCAATTGATCCCAGTCTTGCGCTTCCCAAGTGACAGTAAGTTGATCGCGCACCCAAGCTTCTAAATCATCTACGCCATCAATAATTGTAGGAATGTCAGCTGGAAAATTATCTTTGGGTGTTATTTGTGCTTTTAACCAAGCTTGAGGAGAAATCAAAAACAGTCCTTGAAAGTCACCACCTGGCCAGATATCACCTGTCCTAATCGACTTATTAACTCCTAGCCACTGCTGTAAGCGAGGAATTTCGACTTTCACAAGACGTTGTTGCACAACTTCAGGAGCAACGATAATCACAGGACCGTACCACATCAAAGCCGATGCTACAAAGCTTGTGCGATATCGCCCTTGATAGCCACAAGCCGCACCGACTTGAATCAGAGCGCTACGTCCCAAGCGCAGGGCGCGTGCAACCAAGCGTGCCATCGTTAAATGATGGGGCCACGTTGGGAAACCCGCCTGCGATCGCAGGAAGTTATGTAATGATAAATGAACTTCTGCCTCAATCACACGCTTTTCATCCCATACAAAGTGATTTTTGCTTATAACAGCTCATTTCTATTATGTTGTCATTAGTCATTTGTTTTAAGTAATGAACAATGACCAATGACTAATAACCAATAACCCTAAATTATGGCAACCTACACAGGAATCTCCAGCGAAGCTTTTAGACACCCCCTGGATCGGCAAGCTGAACAAGCCTTGCGTAGTTTACCGGGATTTGATTTAGTCGCGCGTAAACTGATGGAATTTATCTACGAGCGCCCCCAGTTAATCTATCTAATGGGCAACACCATCCAAGTTGGGCCTCGTCAATACTCCACTATTTACCAGATTTTTCGCCAATGTGTGCGGGATTTGGATATTTATCCAGAACCAGCACTGTTCGTATCGCAAAATCCCCAAGCCGATAGCTATGCACTGGGGCAAGAAAACCCTTATATAGTCATAAATACAGGGATTTTAGACTTACTAAACGAAGCCGAAATTATGGCGGTACTAGCCCATGAACTGGGGCATATTAAATGTGGTCATACTATTTTAATTCAAATGGCGATGGGAGCTATGAGTGCTGCTTCTGCCCTTGGGAGATTTACTTTTGGTATTGGTAATTTTGTTACACCAGCATTAATTTATGCTTTTTTTGAATGGCGACGCAAAGCAGAGTTATCAGCAGATCGAGCCGCATTATTATTAGTAGATGACTTAGATACCGTAATGACATCAATTATGAAAATCACGGGTGGCAGTATAAAATATGCCAATGAATGTAGTTTAAAAGAGTTAATTCGTCAGTCGGAAAATTATCAAGTGCTTGATGAAGATGAATTAAATCAAGTCTATAAATTTTTGGTTTACAGTGGTACTCAAAGCGAGATGTTGAGCCATCCTTTCCCTGTAGAACGCTTGCTTTATCTACAGGAGTGGGCAGTATCAGCAGAATATCAGCAAATCAAGCAAGGAAATTATGTGCGATCGCCTGCATCGGGATCAGTAGATGTGAAAGCAACAGAAAATGCTACCCAAAACCCAGAAATCCAAAAATTACAGCGAAAAATTGAAGAATTGCAAAGACAGATTAATAAAATGAAAAAATCAGGTTGAATGGGGATTGGGGATTCTCCTTACTAAAGACGCACTCGCGTTCGGGGATCGAGGAATTATTAACCACTAACTACTAACCACTAACCAAGTAGAAATTTTTAAATATGACGCTCAAATTTACCAAGTTTCTATGTAATCTCAGTATAATTTTTCTGCTTATTGTCTTATCACCGACAACGGCTTTGGCTTCCTCAGTTAATTTTAATACAAACTCTGCTGTGACTATTGCCGTAACAGCTAAATCATCCTTAGAGGTGAATCTTACCCCACAAATACGGCAACAACTTCAAGCAGTACGTCAACGGCGTAATCGAGAGATTCAAAAAGTTTTGGACTCATCTCAACTGGCTGAATTGACTCACGACCTACGTTCTAGTGATGATTTTTATCAAGCACTAGACAAACTCAATTTGCAAGGCGATCAGAAGGAAATGGTAGAGGCGATTCTAAAAATTAGTGATTTGAAAACAAAAGCAATTTTCTCTCGCTTTTCACCATGAACGTTCCCCAATCCCCGATCCCCGATCTAATGATTATGTTGGTAACGGCTAAATCCTGGGCCATAGGTGGCTAAAAGATTTTGTGGTGAAAGTGCAACTTCTGGGACTCCGGTACAAACCATGGTTTGGTTGAGACAAATCACGCGATCGCAATAACGGTTGACCATATCAATATCGTGGGAAACTTGTAAGACTGTCCAACCCTCTTCTTGCTTGAGTTCATTTAGCAAGGTGTAAAAATCTGCTGCACCTTGCACATCTACCCCAGCAAAGGCTTCATCTAGTATTAATAATCTTCTAGGCATAACTAAGCAATAAGCAAGCAATACTCGCTTTAGCTGACCGCCACTCAAAGTACCAATTGCTTGATTTCGCAGATGATAAGCATCAGTTCGTCGTAAAGCAGAGGTTATAGCTGTTGCTTTTTCCTGATTTTGCTGCCATAAGTTTTGAGAGAATACCCTTTTCCTTTTTTCTTGTTTTACCCATCCCAAACTTACCAACTCACTTACAGAAATCGGAAAACTACGGTCAAAAATAAAATGCTGTGGCACATACCCCAACTGATGACACAAATGTCCTAGTCTAGTTATTGGACGACCCAATATTTCTATATTGCCAGTAGTGCGTGGAATCAAATCTAAAACTGCTTGTACTAAAGTACTTTTACCCGCACCATTTGGTCCAACTATAGCAGTGTTTGTCCCTGGAAACAATTCAAAAGAAACGTCAAGAATAGCTAGATAATTACCCTTCTTGACACTTAATTCTTCAACTTTCAGAATCGGACTTTTAATATTCATTGATAATTAGTAATTGGTAATTGCTAACTAGTCATTAGTCATTGGTCATTGGTCATTCGGAAAAAGGTGATCATAAAAGAGGTCGTTGCTGATTGCTCAAATAACAAATGACATCTATTTACAAGCTGTTTCTAAAGTTTGCAAATTATTTTGCATTGCTTGAAAATAATGTTGCGGATCTGTTGGGCCTGTTTCCAAGGAATCGAGTTCACGTAAAGTTAAATTCAAGTCTTGAGAAAGACTTGTTAATAATTTGTTATCTATTCCTGGTTCACCAAATAAAGCCTTGACTTTGTACTGTTTCACCGCATTGACTGCTTTTTGCACATCTGTTGGTGTCAGTTGGTCTTCGGGAATTTCTACGACTGCAACTTGCTTGAGGTTGTAACGTTTGGCTAAATATGGATAAGCGTCGTGGAACGTGACAAATGTGCAGTTAGGATTTTTTTGTAAAGTCTGCTGATATTGATTATTTAAAGATTCTAATTGTTTTATATAAGCTGCTGCATTTGTTTCATATGCATTTTTATTAGCAGGAGCGACTGCAATCAAGCCATCTCGAATATTAATAACTTCTTGTTTTGCTAAAATAGGATCTAACCATATGTGCGGATTCCCTCCAGCATGTTCATGGTCATGTTCTTCATTGTTATTTCCTGCTTCTACAACAGGTGATATTTTTTCTATAGCTTGAATGCCCTTACTCGCATCTATTTGTGTTAATTTCGGATTTTGAGCATTTTTAACTGTTGCTTCTAAAAATTTTTCTAAACCCAAGCCATTTTTGACTAATACATTGGCTGTGGCGATCGCTTTCACATTTTCCGGTGTTGCTTGATAGTCATGCACTTCTGTTCCTGGAGGTACTAAGATTGTCACATCTGCTGTATCTCCTGCTACCGCTTTGGTAAACCAATACATCGGTAAAAACGTTGCGACTACCTTAATTTTTCCTGATTTTTGTCCAGGTGTAGATGCTGTTTCCTGTGCTTGGGGTGATTGATCTGTATTGACTGAGCCTGTTGTATCTGTTTGATTACAACCAGTTACAGTAATTAAAACTAGCAAAGTAAATAAAGATACAATACTATTTTGGGGTTTCTTTTTTTTACTTTCTCTAGGAATCTGCGTCACAGTACTGCTAACTCCCCAGGAATTTGAACTTGACAATGAGACTTATTCTAACTCGGAATATATTAAAATAAGTATCATTCTCATGAAATGTTTGAGAACTGACATAAAACTACACGGGGTACAATACTGTTCGGATTAAACTCTGTAGAGACCTTGCAGTGCAACGTCCCTATTTTGTTAGTGATATATTTTTCTAATAGGATTTATGGCTCATCTATTGCACAACTTTGTATTTGGTCATGGTTTCTAGACTTTGTATTAAAAAAAATCCTAATAACTGGTAGATTAGTTGACAATACTTTTTAATAAACTTGCTTGTTAAAAGCAGAGTGGTAATCTATCAAAAATATACTTTGATTTGTGATTAGCACTTTAGACTGCTCAGAGTTCAGGCTAGGGAGCTAGTGATTTTCACTATGCCTTTTTTGATTTAGTGTGAGGAAAAATGCAAAAATTTTGGAAATCTCTGTTGGTAAGTCCAGCAGTTCTCGGTGCCATCCTACTGGTTGATGGTACTGCATTTGCAGGAGAAACAATTAAAACTTCAGAAAACACTCAACCGCAATTAGTAGTCACTCCGAACCAAAGCGCTGGTCAAGTAACTTCGGTTTCTCAATTGTCAGATGTGCAACCCACAGACTGGGCATTTCAAGCTTTACAATCACTGGTAGAACGTTATGGTTGTATCGCTGGATATCCAAACGGTACTTATCGCGGTAATCGGCCGATGACGCGTTATGAGTTCGCCGCAGGTTTGAATGCATGTTTGGATCGCGTCAACGAAATCATCGCTACCGCCACATCAGAGTTGGTGACAAAAGAAGATTTAGTCAAATTACAAAAACTACAAGAAGAATTTTCGGCAGAGTTAGCAACTCTGCGGGGTCGTGTGGATACACTAGAAGCACACACCGCAGAATTGGAAGCAAATCAATTTTCTACCACAACCAAATTAACCGGACAAGTGGTAATGGCCATTACCGATGTTCTGGGAGGAGATGATGTCAATGGTGTGGATGCTAAAGGAAACAATACAACCCTTGGAGCAAGGGCGCGTATAGAATTGAACACCAGCTTCACAGGGAAAGATACTCTGTTTACCAGGATTCAAGCTAATAATATTCTCAACCCAGATATTGGCACACCAGAAGGTAATCTGTTCTTTGCTGGTGAAGATGGCACAACTGATGCTTTCATAGATGCATTGTTTTACAAATTACCTCTAGGTGATAATACTGAAGTAATTGCTATTGCTAACGCAGGTGCAGCAGACGACGTTACTAATACAGTCAACCAGTTTGATGGAGACGGTGCGTTTGGTGCGTTATCGACCTTTGGTACACGCAACTCAATTTATTACCAAATGGATGGTGCGGGTTTCGGTGTCACGCAAAACTTTGGCAATACATTAGCGCTCAGTTTAGCGTATTTGGCGAGTTCACCCGATGATCCATCTGCTGATAATGGTTTGTTCAGTGGTCCTTACGGCGCACTTGCACAGCTAACCTTTCAACCGAGCGATCGCCTAACAGTTGGCTTAACCTACATCAATGCTTACAATCAAGAATTGGGTACTGGTAGCAATCGAGCAAATCCAATCTCCTTCTTGAACTCCAATTTTGGTGTAGATGTACCTTTCTCCAGCAATTCCTTTGGTCTAGAAACAACTTACAAACTCAATAATAATTTTGTTTTGGGTGGTTGGGTTGGTTACACCAATACTCAGAACTTATCCACAGAAGGAGGAACAATTGACCGTGGTAAACTGGATATCTGGAACTGGGCAGTGACTCTGGGATTTCCCGACCTCGGTAGCAAAGGTAGCGTAGCGGGTATCATCGTTGGTATGGAGCCGAAAGTTACTAATTCCAGCATTGATGAAATTGACGAGGACGAAGATACTTCATATCACGTTGAGGCCTTCTATCAATATCAGGTGAGTGAGAACATTACCATTACCCCCGGTGTGATTTGGCTAACTGCACCGGATCATAACAGTGAGAATGATAGCGTTATCATTGGGGCGCTGAGAACTACCTTGAGTTTCTAAGTTTTTTAGTTACGCAACTGGCAAATTATCTTAAGTTTGTAGTGAGGACTTTAGTCCTCAGAATAAGGACTAAAGTCCTCACTACAAACGAAAAAGAATTGTGTGTGTGCGTAACTCCTATAAAAAAAGACCAGCCGTAACAGGCTGGTCTATAAACAAGGCTATCCTTTATGTTCTCTTCTCATGTAGAGTGAAATCCAAACATCGCGTTTACAAAACGCAACGAGCAATCTTTCTTAACAAGATTGTAGCAGCCAACACAGATTTTTAGTTAATTTTTATCAAAAAAAAGAAATAGACCAAGAAATTTGGCTTCTATTTTCGTAGAGCGTGTTAGCGATCGCTAACGCACCCTACTGAATCTAATCTAAGGATTTTGTATTTTATTTAATCCATATTCCTAACCACTAACCACTAACCAACTGCGGTTGTCCCCAAATAATACGTTCTTGCTTGTAAATAGCAATTCCTGGTTTAGCTCCCTTGGGTTTATAGACGTGCTTTGGTTGGGTGTAAACTACTGGTACTTGGTCGCTTTGACGAGCGCGACTGTAGTAAGCGCTCAGATTAGCAGTGAATTGTAAATCTACTTCATCTGGAACAGCACCAGGTTCTAGCCGTAATAGTACATGGCTACCTGGAATTTCTTGAGTGTGAAACCACAGGTCATAATCGCTAGCGATACGGAAGGTTAATTGGTCATTTTGTCGATTATTACGACCGATCAAGACTTCAAAACCATTAGGGGTGAGGTAATGATAAAAATTATCAGGGGTTTCGGTAGTATTACGACTGCGGTATTCTTGCTCTTCTAAATACTGCTGTTGAATTAATTCTTCACGGATTTGTTCTAGAGCTTGCAAATCTGCTGCTGTTGTGTAATTGTCTGTTTGAGCGATCGCAGCTTCGACTTGCTCTAAATACTCGATTTCGGCGTTGACTTCTGCTAGTAGTGGTTCGACAGCAGCACGAGCGCGTTTGAGTTTTTGGTGTTGCTTATAGAGATTTTGAGCGTTTTGTACAGCATTTTTATCTGGTTGGAGTCCAATTTGTACTGGCTCACCAGTTTCAAAATCAAGAAGAATTATTTCCTTCATTCCTGGTTCCCAGTTTTGCAGGTACGCCATCAACAAATCAGCTTTGGTGCGGTACTCATCAGCTCGCTCCGATTGCTGCAAGCGTTGCTGAAAAGTTTGTGCTTTTAGCCGCAATTTCTCTAAAAGATTACTGACTTTGTGAGTGAGTTGATGACGTAGTTGCGAGAAAGTTTGTTGATTAAGTTGATCTGTGTAGTAGCGGTTGAGTAATTCTTGAATATCCGTTGCTGGTTCAATTCCACCCCAACCAATCACAGTGTATCCTTCTGTTGTCCAAGCTGGTTGAAATTTCTCGTCTGCTAAAGCTTGCAACCATTCTTGCCAAAATGCAAACAATTTTTGCCAATTTTGAGGTGTCAGGGTATCAGTATTTGTTTCTGGATCTATATTCGCAGCCAACAGCATTGACTGTAATAATGCTGGAGAAACACCACGATAGTTTTTCAGCAACTGTCGCTTGATCGCTGTTGGGATTAAGCTAACTCGTTCTTGCCAGCGTTGTTGAGATTCGCTCGGTATAGCATTAGTCAAACTGGGTGGAGTTTCATAAGGTTGTCCGGTGAGGATGGGACGAACCCTCGATTTTTGTTGGTTGACTTGGTGAGCCGCAGTAATAATAATATTATTTGCATCAGTGAGAATGACATTACTGTATTTACCCATAACTTCTACATACAGGTGATACAGAGGCTGTTCTCCCGGACGACGAGCAAATTGTAAATCAACAACCCGTTCCCAAGGTGCGATCGCTTCAACTGCTACTAAGGCCAAATTACCCAATTGGTGAACTAGTTGTTGACTAAAGGTAAATGTGTCTGGCGATCGCGGTGGTGGATCACCAATGTGCAGGCGCGCAGCTTGGGGGTGCCAAGAAATTTCTAGCCAACCGCGCTGTTTGAGGGTACGTAGCGCAACACAAATAGTATAGCGATCGCGCTGATAAACTTGTTCCAAGCGCGATGGTAGCCAATGAGCGCGGATGTCGCTACAAACAGCGCTGAGAGTGGTAAAGTCGAATGTTTGCACAACAATTTTTCGCTCAATTAACTTTAAATGGTAGGTATAGCTCTTGAAAACAAGAGATGCACACCGAATAAATATATTTCTATCGGTGTGCATCTTTTATGGTAACGGTAATTGACCTCTTAGAGGGAGCATTCCAGACTCACGGCTAGGATCTGTGAGTCTGGGATGCTCCCTTAGAAGTAGTATACGAGCGATCGTCCAAGTTGGGCTGCTTTGCCATACAAGTTGCAAGGCTCGTTTTAGGTCAATACGGTTCAGATAAGCCCACAATCCTTTGTAGAGACGCGCCATGGCGCGTCTCTACAGATCAATTTTTTGTACTAAAAATCCTTAACTGAACCGTATTGCGTTTTAGGTGCAATGCCTTTTGGATTTTATCTTTTAATTTGTATGGAGAGTGAGTTATAATTTACTCCCACAGTAGTACGGAGGGGAGTTGATCAGGATAAGCTAATCTGAGGAGTTCGTAGCCAATTCCAGATGCGCCTTGGAAGAAACCGGGATGGAAAGTTAGGATAGGCCCGTAACCAAAATGTCCTTTTTGATTAGCACGAGCTACGACTTGTGAGGCGATTTGCATAGCATCTTCTAGAAAATCTGGACGAGATAGTTTTCGCGATGCGGTTAATAGGAATTCAACTCGTCCCATATTACCGCAGCAGAGATGGTCTATTCCTGTTAGTTTTTGTTGCTTGGCGGTGAGTATAGCTGCTTCAATGTCTTGGCGAATTTCCGGGGTGTCTAAAATATCTAGTCCACCAAGTCTTGCTAAACCAATTCCAGGAGCGCCATGACACCAGGAACACATACAAACAGGCTTTTCTTTGGGGAATGATTGTCTAAAGTCTGGCCAATTTCCTTCTTCTGGGATGAAGACGCTGCGTTCGTAGGCTATGGCTTCTTCGGCGGCTTCTAGAAAGGCGGTTTCTCCACTGGCTTTATATAAATGTAGTAAGGCGTAGGCGATTCCGGCTGCTCCGTGAGAGAATCCAGTGAGTAATTTTCCATCTACAGTCTCCCAAGTTCTGTAGCCTGAGTCACTGACGACACGGTTGTTTAATAAATGATTTCCGCAGGTAATTGCCTTTTCTAGAACCTCTGAATCAGGTGAAATAGTATGTAATGCTAGTAAGCCAAGAATTGCTCCAGCAGTGCCGGAAATAATATCAAAGTGTTTATCAGCAGCAACTATATCAGAATTAATCAAGGATGCAACTTGTTTAGCATCTTCTAAAAGTGTTTGCTCCTCTAAAAATTGGCTAATACGAGTTAAAACATAAACAATAGCACCACCACCCACAGCCCCACCAATGCCTATTCCCTTAAGGAAATCCGTAGATATAGCTGTTCTTAAATCCTGGCGGAAAGATTGCAAGGCGCCTAAACTGAGGTCACGGAATCCTGTTTTAGGCATCACTTGTGTGAGTGCTGCTAAAAATGAAGCCACTCCAAAGCTACCATCAAACAGATTATGCCCCATAGGTTGTAATTGAAAGCGTTGTGCTTCCAGAATGTACTGCGGAGCAAGCCAAGTAGCACTGCTATCGGCTGAACGAATCGCTTGTTCATCAATACCTGTAGCAATCATAATGGCTTGATGTACCATTTCTTCCTGAGTTAAAGGAAGAACGTCATTGAAGATCGAACTAAAGTCGTCAGATAAAGATATACGGTGAGCCTCATCAGTGGTGCGGGAATATAGTGAACCCTTTATAAAAAATATCTGCTGTTCTAAATCTTGCTCATTAAGTTGACTTAACCGAGTGATAACACGATTAAAACTTGGTTCTGTAAAATAATTCTCTATAGTTATATCAGGAGCAATAGTCAAATCAGCACTATCTGAACGAGCTGTGAATAGCGGAATATCCATCTGCTCTAATGCCTGTTTTTCTACTTGCAATAGAGGCCAACATGAGGGTTTGGTATCTGAAAAAAGCATTGCTCTACTGAGAATATCAAGCTGAATACTTCGGTCTACACCATCTTTGAGAAATTTAGGATTGAGAGTGTGTTGTAAAACTGAAGTGTAAGTTAAGGTATTCCGAAAAACAAAGCGTACTGGCTGACCAGAGAATGATGTTAGAGGACTTTCTGGAGACAAAAGTGCTTGTTGATGTTCCATCAGGAACCGATACATTTGTTGAAAACCATCAATAATCTTTTGATAATAATCCTCCAATGCTAATTTATGTTCATCTGGGACAGGCAGATTGGATTTTGAATTTTGAATTTTAGATTTTAGATTATTCTTCGATAAAGATACTTCCTGATACTCTGTTATGTTAGTTTTGATGTTACCTTCTTCGTGTTGCTGATTTGATAGTTTTTTGATCCTGACTCCTCCTAATCCACTGACATCGTAAGGCTGTCCATTGTATCCAAATTGCCACTGTGGTAATAAGGCAGTACGGAGAACAGAATACCAAATCTGCTGATTAGCTAAAAATTTGACTCCTTTGTTATTTTCCTCATGCTTTTCGACTTCCTGTACCCAAGGATGCATCAATGTCTCCAAATCAATCAGCACAGGATGTTCACCAGAGGCAATAATATTTTCATGATGTAAATCCGTGCTGTCCAATAGGTATACCAAGCACAACAACATCCCGGCTCGTTGGTAGTATAGTTTGGATTCTTCTTCCTCTTTACAGGGAAATGATTCTATGAACTCAACCCAGCCATAGCCTGAGCGATTGAGTACCTGAAATAACTTGAATGGTAAAGGTACGTTATGCTCATTTAACCAAGCCAGCAGCTTGACATAAGCCTGTTCTATACCTAAGTTTTTGGGTTTATAGACCAGTTTCAGTCCGGATGCAAATGTTACTATCATTACAGAACGACCACCGTGATGTCGATCAGATAGGTCGGTCTGTACATCTGCAACCTGCTCCAGTTCGGTTTCAGGCTGGAAAATTTTCTGAATTTCAGCCCAGTCAGATGCTAAACGTAAGAGGAATTCCCCAGTTGCATCAACCCACAAATCAATGGTTGTTGCTACCAACCGAGCTAACACAGGGTATTCTTGGAAAAATGTCAGCAAGCCTCCTGAAAGTAGATACTTGATAAAGTCTTGGTAATAGGGCTGGGAACGGGTATCGGTTAATTTGTGCAATCGACTGATCAGACTTGATTGTCTGCTAGCACGGAAAACTGAAAATTCTAATTCCATTGATGGCAAACAAATATGAATTAGCCATCTTAGGAGACTGCGCTCAAGGCTAGCATGGGCAACATCTGAAAGTAGTTGATAATTAGAGCTTGTCTGAGTACTTAACCTGTTATGCGCTACATCAATAAACGGCAACAAAACTTCTTCAAAAGGAAGCGATTGTTGAGAGTTTAAAAAGCGGCTATTTACTGAATTTACTTCTTCTGAAGTATTCAGTTTAGAGACAGCTTTTAAGCATTCATTTAAAGCTTGAGTCCAACTTGGAAGTTTCTGCTCATCATTTGTAGATACAGAAACTAGGGCACAGCGGACTGTGCTTAAATTTAGATTATCCCAGCCTATGCGCTTTTTAAATTTTTCCCAATTTTGCTCAGATGCAATTTGACACCATTGTTCAATTCGAGAATTTATGATTACTTCTTTTTCTGGAATTTGATTAGGAAGGCATTGATTACTAAGTTTTTCTGCAAGTGTTGAGGCTGACTGGCTAATTTTAATAATATCTTTTGTGTAAAATACCATTTTTATGTAACTGGATAGGTTAGTTATTGAATTCATAAAAAAATCAAGCAGAATTAATAACCTAGGGACTTCCACTTGAAAAAATACCCAATTTGTAGGGTGCGTCAGAAAATAATACAACTGCTCCACTCTCAATATCTAGGACTTACGCAGTCGAAGAACTCAAATATTGGGTAATTTATTTTTTGGTACTCCCTTAGACAACTAGCTGACCTTGAGTGCAAATATGATAAGTGTTGGTTTGAAGCTATTGCACATACAACTTGCATTAAATATAATCACAACCATACCCTGTTTTTGTTGATTTTGGGCAGCGTTCATCTGTACATATAGCAGCAGGTAGTCGCTGCCCTGGACAAACATTTGCTGCACAGCTAGTTCCCATCGCACCTCCACTACCTGCTATTGGCATATTGATAGGAAGTACATAAAGTGGTAACTGCATCCATGATTCCATCGAATCCACACCAGAACTAGGGAGAACAATATAGAGATTTTTGGCAGTTTCCTCACAGCCGATAATAGTGATGCCATCAAACTCTTCATTTAGTTTCCTTTGAATAAGTTGAGAAATCACAGCCATTGGATTAGCAAGCAACTTTTGTTTAAATACTTCATCTCTCCAAGCTTCTGCTATCAACATTACACTGCTATTCTCATCCAATAAAGTATTTCTCTGCTGCTCCAATACCCAGCAAGCAACATTTTCATAAGTCATCCCTACTAAAACCTTCAACTCCTCCTCAAAAATCCCCTCATAGGGATTACTAGGTACTACCATATAGAGAGTACTTTCAGTCTCTTCCAGAACCTTAATCTCTAACTCCTCTGGAAGTTTTACACCCAACTCTTTCTCGACCACTGCCTTCGGATTAGCAATCAACTCCTGTCTGAACTCTTCATTTTTCAAAGCACGAGTAATCAAATGAATTTCCAAATCCTTCCTAGTTTTCACAGCGAGCTTTGAATCCTGCTGTAATTGATAAGACCATAAAGGCAGATTTGTCCTTATTAGTTGCGGATTGTCTTCTGGTTCATTCATATCATAATCTCCTTGATGTATCGGTATTTGTTTTTGAGTTTATGAAATATATAGGAATCATATTTGATTTCTAAAAAAATTTAATTTCTACATTTCTATATGTACTTCAAAAATAAAATATGAGTCTTATAAGTAGGTGGGCGCTAAAAAACACAACTAGATTAAGAAATGTAAATCGCTTAAAAGCTTATATTCAAAGCATTCCTGGTGCTTTACATAAATTTACGTAGTTCGGTTTAATTGTGCCTACCTACTTAGTTGTTCACTAAATCTGAGGAAATATCTAAGGAATAAATGGCGAAGGCGAAGGCTGAGGACGATGTGAACCAGGTGGGATTACTGGTCCATTGTTTGAAATTGGACCAGTATAAGGGGCAGGTTCTCCTATTTCAAGTAGTATATGTCCTAAAGAAAACTCTTCTATATCCAAGGCATCTGTTTGATGGATTCTGGGCACTACTATAAAAAGGTTATTGGTAGTTTCCGCGAACATTTGAAGTTGAATCCCTTCTTGAATCTTCTCCCCTAGTTCTCGTTCAATCACCTTAACTGGATTACTAAGCAACTCCTGCTTAAACACTTCATTTATCCAAGCTCTTGCCATCAACTTCATACTACTTTCATTATCCAGCAAAGTATTCCTCTGCTGCTCCAATACCCATTGAGCAATATCCTCATAAGTCATGCCTACTGAAGTCTTCAAATCCTCCTTTGAAATCCCCTCATAAGGATTGCAAGGAAGCAGCATATAAAGCGTATCTTCTGTTTCCTCCAGAACGTTAATCTCCAACTCATCTGGAAGCTTTGCCCCTAACTCTTTCTCTACCACCGCTTTAGGATTAGCCACTAACTCCTGTCTAAATCCCTCATCTTTCAAAGCGCGAGTAATCAAATCAATTTCTAAATCTTTTCTACTCTTCACAGCTAGTTTTGAATCTTGCTGTAGTTGATAAGACCACAAGGGCATATTTAGCGTTATGGCTTTGAGATTTTCTTCATAGTTATTCATCTTATTATATGCTCCATTTTTTTGGTTATGATGATGTAAGTAAAGTAAATTTCATACTTAAACAGGACGGGGAGTAGTAAAATAAACAGTCCCACGGTCGTTGGAACCGCACACACTCAAGAAGGCTTGACATTGATATGCAATATCACCTGAACCTGCAATAACTGGCATATTAATCACCTCATCAATGGCAAGTTGCTCGGCAAGCATCTCTATTGAGATACTAGGTAGTACTATGAAGAGTTTTTTAACAGTTTCTGCACACACTTGAAATCGGATACTTTCTTGGATTTTCTGCCCTAACTCCTGTTCAATGAACCTACTTGGGTTACTCATTAACTCCTGTTTAAAAGCTTCATCTCTCCAAGCTCGTGTCATCAACTTAACACTACTTTCCTCATCCAAAAAAGCATTCCTCTGCTGCTCCAACACCCACTGAGCAACATCCTCATAACTCATCCCCAAAGAAGCCTGCAACTCCTCCTCAGAAATCCCCTCATAAGGATTGCAAGGTAACACCATATAAAGCGTATCTTCCGTTTCCTCCAGCACATTAATCTCTAATTCCTCTGGAAGCTTTGCCCCTAACTCCTTCTCCACCACCGCATTCGGATTAGCCACCAACTCCTGCCTAAATCCCTCATCCTTCAAAGCGCGAGTAATCAAATGAATTTCCAAATCTTTTCTAGTCTTCACAGCCAGTTTAGAATCCTGCTGTAGTTGATAAGACCATAAAGGCAGATTTGGTGTTAATCCTTCGAGAGACTTGTCTTGATTATTCATATTGCCACCTCAATTGTTATTATTCAAATTTGTTTTTCCGTTCATAGTCTGCATTTATTCAGGTAAATAAATGCCAACTACCACTCTCATCACTTTCTACTTCTGGAATTGGCACCGGAATATAACGAGCCATATTCCCCGCACCACCAATCACAACTTGTCCCTGATATTCCACCCAAGCATGGGCTGACATTTGTCCACCCTTGCTTCTGGTAAAACCAATGCGTAGCTGCGTGGTTATCCCAGGCCGAGCAAGCAATACTTGCGTAGCCAAAGCCTGGGGAAGACATACGGCTCTTAAGTATGGGCTTGCTACTATCACAGCCCAAGCAACTTTGTTGACAGAAGCTTCATTTGCTCTCTGCAACTTTACCCTTGGCTGTGATATCTTTGCCAAAAGACCACGCAATTGCTGAAACGGTAGCGATTTTAACCCTATCCTGATGACTGCAAGTAGAAACACAGCCTTAACTAGAAGCAGGCGATCGCTCGCAGTCAGCTTGAAAAACTTACGCAACTGTTTCATTAATTTGTTAAAGCTTACCTACAAACTTCATCAGTAATATAGGAATCCGATTTGATTTCTGAACTTATTTGTTAAGCCAGTGAAGAGGGAACGGGTAACAAAAACTGTACTGATTTTTTTAAGCGCAGAGCGCAGGCTACGCTAACAAAGATCAAATAGAAACCTAATATTCAATACTGCTCGGATAAGACAAATCGATTGACGTTTAAACCCTGTAGAGACGCGAAATTTCGCGTCTCTACTACATACCAAAATTCTGACGAAAAATCCTATCCCTTGCAGTATTGGAACCTAATTGACGAAATTCTGGAAAATTAGCTCCTATTCATCGTTTTTTTGGTGTTTCTTTTTGCTTATTTAAGTTAATCATTTATTCATCATTAATCCAAGATCGTCTAAGCATATTTACCAAAGCTTAAATATGTAACATTATGTAAAATCTAATACATCATAAAATTAACATAACCTTAACTTTAGCCTTCGTACAGAGATATTTTGGTCGCTGATTTAAAATTCTAGTTCTTGAGAAATTTCGTTTTGTTGTTTCTCAAAACGCATTTGTTTATTGACAAAAATGCATTTACTTGTTGTGCCAGAAATAATTTTGTGGTATAGCTTGTACCGAACAATACATCAGCTAATTTTATAGATAAGCTGGGAATCTCTTTAGTCAAGCAAAAATCAAGTTCATAAAAGCTTAATATAATGCTCGCTTACTTACCCACAACTCGCGTGCGTAAGTAAGCATAGATGAACTGTATAAATAATCAAAACTATATAATGAGAAAGTCAGATCCCCGACTTCTGCGAAGTCGGGGATCTTGTTGTTCACGAATAATTTAGGAATACTATATTATGAATTACCGAACAACTATAAACCCAGTAATACTGGTTCTTTCTCTTCAACTTTTGGTTGTAATAACTGAGTGTATAGTTCACTCAGTTGATCCGCTACACCATTCCAACTAAATTTGGTTTGAACTCTCTTTCTCGCAGCTTGACCTAGTTCATCTCGCCATAGGGGATTGACAAGAATTCGGTCAATCGCCACAGCAAAAGCTTCTTCATCCTGTGGTGGTGCTAGCAAACCAGTTTCTTCAGACACGACAGTAAACTGAAGTCCACCAACATCACTTGCAACTACTGGTGTATAGCAAGCCATAGCTTCTATGGCTACTAATCCGAATGGTTCATAGTGACTGGGAACAACGCAAACATCAGCCGCAGCATAATAAGTCGGTAAGATATCCTGACTCAGACGACCTGTAAAGATAGTAAAGTCGCTCATTCCCAATTCCGCAACAATACCTTCAATTCGTTCCCGTTCTATACCGTCGCTTTGTCCCGGACGACTACCACCACCAATGATCAGCTTAAGATTTTTCTCACCACGGAATCGAGACTGTCCTACAGCACGCACCAAGGTTTCTATACCTTTACGGTAGTCAAAACGCCCGACATACATAACTACTTTGTCTTCAGGGTTAAGACCTAACTGAACTCTTGCTGCTTGTCGATGAATACAACCAAATCGCTCAATATCAGTACCGCAGGGAATTATATCAATGTTACCTTTTGTGGAAACGAGCGATCGCATATGTTCTTTTTCCTGTGGACTTGTCGCCACAATCCGTTCTGCTGTTTCCAATACTAGTTTTTCCACTCCTAACCGTGTACTGGCAATTAGAGGAACAGTCTTGATAGTGTTATATTTTACTGCTCCTAATGAGTGGTATGTATGAATCTGCTTGCTACCTTGAATTTTCTTTAACTGCATTCCTACCCAGCTAGAAAGCCAGTAGTTTGTGTGAATTAATGGATAATTCACACCATTTTCTCTTTGGAAATCGAGAAAATTATCCACAAATTCTGGCAAATATGCGAATAAGTTGTCTCTAGGGACAAATTCAACAGCACCCGCTTCCAAACGTATTGTTCGACAATTAGGATGATGTTGAACAATAGTATCTTGTTCTGGACTGATTTTCCGGGTAAACATATCTACTTGCCATCCTAGCTGGGCTAGAGCTTCGCCCACATGGCGCACATAAACATTTTGTCCTCCAGCTTCTTCTTTGCCTATCTCAATTGCTGGGTCGCCATGGACTGAAATCAAGGCTATGCGTCGTTGAGTTATAGAGTTCATAGTTTGTTGGTTTTTGATTTGAACGAGGTGTTAAGCAAGTTTTAGTCTTGTCTGTCTTTCCACCTCATTATTTATGTCGAATGTTTAAGTAATCTTTATTTTAATTTAATATATCAAATATTTTTATACACCCGTGAGTAGAGATCATCTGCTGAATTAGATATTTTCATTTGTTTTATTTATATATTTAGTGATATTTTTATTTGATGGTTTCGACAAGGAAAGGGAAAATTCTCTCAAAATTTTCTTAGATTGAGTTGAATAAATGTTATTTATGAACTTATATGATAATAAATACAAATATTTTTGATTTTAAATACTAATGAATTCAGTATTTAAATTTTATTTCTTGACAAAAAAGTTTATTATTATACAGTATTTATTTTGTTTTGTAATAGTAATTACTTAGGACTTGCTCAAAGACTTGAGACCATCCCCTATTTTTAAAGACAAATATGAATTACGAAAGCCGAAAATATATAATTTTTATTTATAAATATTATGAATATATTAAGATACCTATATATTTAAACCTAAAAATATAGATTATCTCTATGGTCAAGCATAGAAATATCAATGGTTATTAACAGGGGAAATCCCGATAAATAAATTAAGGGGCTTGTACAAATCTTGAAAGCCTCTCTAATTAATGATTAATGTGATGAACCACTAGCTATGGGTTGCGATCGCCAATGTGAAATTTGCGCTAGCCTGTTGTTATCTGCTCGTATTTTCAATGGCTAGTATTGCCCAAATATTTTATGGCTCAAAAAGATAAACGAATTGTTTATGCATCCCAAACCGGTAATCTTACATCTGCTTGTGTTATCAACGTTGAGTTAAGTAAGGATGAAGAGGTTGAGTGGCAATGGACACACTTTCCAAACGGTCAAAGTGTAATTACGGGTTACAAAATACTCAAAAAAGATAAACTCAAGGTTTCTTAATAAGAAAAAATAAGCTGCGTACGCCAGCAGCATTGATGAAAATCCTATTTTCTTTTCCTCTTTCCCTTTATCCGCAATTTTCAAGACAGGGTGGGCAATTTGCCCACCTTGCTTTTTAAGCAGCGTTTTGACGCCACCATTCAATTGTGTTTTTTAGTCCTTGCTTAAAGTCTACCTGAGCAGTAAAACCAAAGGCTTGTTTTGCCCTTTCGGTATCCAAGCAACGGCGGGGTTGACCGTTGGGTTGATCGGTTTCCCAAACAATTTCGCCGTCATACTCCATCAATTCACAAATTAAGTTAATCAAGTCACGGATGGAGATTTCGTAACCAGTTCCCAAATTCACGGGTTCTGAGTCGTTATAGAATTGCGTACCCATGACAATACCCCGTGCTGCATCTTCTGAATAGAGAAACTCACGGGTAGGACTACCATCACCCCAAACAGGGATTTGCTTTTCTCCCTGAATTTTGGCTTCGTGAACTTTACGAATTAGCGCTGGGATAACATGGGAACTTCTGGGATCAAAGTTATCTTCTGGCCCGTATAAATTCACTGGCAAAAGATAAATGCCGTTAAAGCCATATTGTTGGCGATAAGATTGCAATTGGACTAAAAGCGCTTTTTTCGCTATTCCATAGGGAGCGTTAGTTTCCTCTGGATAACCATTCCACAGGTCATCTTCTTTGAATGGCACTGGGGTAAATTTGGGATAGGCACAAATAGTACCCACGCAAACGAATTTTTCTACACCAACTTGATAGGCGGCATGAATTAACTGGGTTCCCATCATTAAGTTGTCGTAAAATAATTCGGCAGGCTTTTCCCGGTTCAAACCAATACCGCCGACATGAGCTGCTAAGTGAATGATAATATCTTGTTGCTCAACTGCACGCTGGCAGTTTTGCATCAGACGCAAATCACAATCACGCGATCGCGGTAATGTAATTTTTTCTGGATTAGCTCCAGCTTTACATAACTGGTTAACTACCTGACGTCCAAGGAAACCAGCGCCTCCAGTCACAAGAATGCGTTTATCTTTGAGTTCCAAGGTATTCATCTTTTGTCCTCATAGATATTATTCACAGATGCAGCGCCCCTACTTCTTGCCGAATCATGGCATTATCCAGAATTGCGTTTGCTAATTTTCCATTCGGAGAAGTCAAACCTAAAGCTTGTAAGTCTGCTTCCACCATTAAGGAAACTAGTTCATCAAATGTTACCGAAGGTTTCCAGCCCAATTTTTGCTGGGCTTTTGTAGGATCACCAATCAACAAGTCTACTTCTGCTGGACGGAGATAGCGTGGATCAAATTCCACATAATCTTCCCACTTGAGATTTACATAACCAAACGCCAGTTCCATAAACTCGCGTACTGTGTGGGTTTCACCAGTAGCAATTACATAGTCGTCAGGTTCGTCTTGCTGCAACATCATCCACATTGCTTTGATGTAATCTTTGGCATAACCCCAATCCCGCTTGGAATCCAGATTACCCATATATAGTTTTTTCTGTCTACCAGCAAAAATGCGGGCTACAGCCATTGTTATTTTACGTGTGACAAAGGTTTCGCCCCGCCTCGGTGATTCGTGGTTAAACAGTATGCCATTACATGCAAACAAGTCGTAAGATTCCCGGTAGTTTATAGTTTGCCAGTGGGCATAAACCTTAGCACAAGCATAGGGACTGCGGGGATAAAAAGGCGTATTTTCCTTTTGGGGTACTTCTTGTACCAAGCCAAACATTTCTGAAGAGCCAGCTTGGTAGAAGCGCACTTGAATACCTGTACGCTGTTGATAGTCGCGAATTGCTTCCAACAGACGCAGTGTTCCCATTCCCACTGCATCAACTGTGTATTCTGGTGCATCAAAGCTCACTCTTACATGGGATTGAGCGCCCAAATTGTAAATCTCTGTTGGCTGGACTTCTTCTAAGATGCGGCGCAGTGTAGTACCGTCAGTCAGATCCCCGTAGTGAAGAAGCAGCCGCACTCCTTCTTTGTGAGGGTCTTCGTAAATATGGTCGATGCGGTCTGTGTTAAAGGTGGAAGTCCGACGAATAATGCCATGAACCTCGTAACCTTGTTCGAGTAAAAATTCACTTAAGTAGGAACCATCTTGACCGGTAATACCAGTGATCAACGCTCGCTTTTGTTGCGTCATGCTCAATTATTCCTTGTCGTTTCCGATGATTATTTATACAAGCGACCTAGTACAACTTAGCAGAAATTTGCTCAATTGCCTAATGAGAAACCTACGAGTTTCCTTACTTTTATATTATTCTACATCGGTAAATATGCTGATTTTAGATTGATTTTAACATGTGATTTAATGCTTCATCCTTTTTTTGCATCTGGGGCAGTTAATGCCCCAAGAAATCAAGGTGTGGTAATTTTTCAGTAAGCTCCGTTATCTTTTGGTATGATTACCACACGAATCGTTTTCAAAACTATCCATAGATCGAGGCAAAAATTCCGGAATTTTACATAATGCAGGTCGATTTGGACTCGCCGAGGATAGGGAATGTCATTGCGACCAGAGACTTGCCATAATCCAGTTATGCCAGGTCGGATAGTTAAGATTTGGTCAATGTAATAACCGTATTTTGGCAATTCTTCGGCTACTAATGGTCGTGGACCAACAACGCTCATGTCTCCTTTGAGAACGTTCAAAAATTGAGGAAATTCGTCCAAACTGGTAATTCGTAAAAATTTACCGATCATTGTAATTCGAGGGTCATGTTTGAGTTTGAAAGTGCTTTCAAATTCTTGCCGCAACTCTGGCGATGTATCCATCATTTGCATGAGAATTTCGTCAGCGTTCGTCACCATGGTACGGAATTTAATACAATTGAAAGGCTTGTAGTTTTTACCAACCCGTTCTTGGACGTAGAAAATTGGACCTTCCGAGCTTAAAGCAATTAGTAAGGCCAAAATTAAATAAACGGGAGAAAACAAAATTAGTACAGAAAGCGAAAAGAAAATATCAAATAGTCGTTTACCAAACTCTCCGTTGAGAGCCTGAAAGGACAGACCTCTAGGTTTAACTCTAGGCGTCTTTACTGGTTGACCGCGTTTTAATAGCGTACGCGATCGCCCGATCCACGTTAACCTGGCTTCACCAGATGGTGATCGTCTTTCAGGCAAAGAGGGGCTTTCTGTAAAAGAACGCCCCGTCCCGGATGCGCTACGCGAGCGCTTGCCGGAGAGGAGTGAGCTCTGGGCAGTCATCATACTCCTTAATAATCCACACCACACATAGTCCCAATCTTAAAGCCAAACGCAGGTGCTTCTGGGAGCAATTTTCCAAAAGCTTCTGCAAAAACAATATCTCACATGTTCTTGGATAATTTTTTTTCGATACACCTCTGTAAAAATTCTAGATAACGTTGGACAAAGATTTCTGTTTTAAACTGTTCTGCGTGTGATCGGACATATTCTGGATTAAATTGACTGTAAGAGGCTTCTAAAGTTTCTGTCGCTCTAATGAGAGACGCTTCTTTTTGTTCCTCAAACAATATACCCGTTCCCTTCTCTCCCCAAGTCCGGATATCCCGTACCGTTTCTTTTGCACCACCAGCGTCATAAGCAATCACTGGCGTACCGCAAGCTTGTGCTTCTACTAAGGCAATGCCAAAATCTTCACAAGCTGCATATACAAAACCTTTAGCATAAGCCATATATTTTTTTACAACCTCATCAGGCTGCCAACCGAGAATTTGTATATTTGAGTTTGCTATTTGACGAATTTTTTTCATTTCTGGCCCTGTGCCAATTACTACTAATTTCTTTTGCATTTGGTTGAAAGCTCTGACAATTAGAGATACTTGTTTATAACTAACTAATCGGGAAACAGTTAGATAGAAGTCTTCTTTGTCAGGTGAAAAAGCAAAATTTTCGATATTAACAGGCGGATAAATAACAGTTGCTTCCCGTCGGTAGCAACGCCAAATTCGACGAGCTGTATGATGGGAATTAGCAACAAAATAATCAACACGATTAGCACTCACTACATCCCATATACGTAAATTATGCAATATATATCGTGTTACCCAACCAGGTACACTTTTACCTAGTTTGCTTTGGCGCAGATAATCAAAAGTTAAGTCCCATACGTAGCGCATGGGACTGTGGCAATAGCAAATATGTAGCTGTTCAGGGGAAGTGAGAACTCCTTTAGCAACAGCATGAGATGAAGAAAGAATGATATTATACCCACGCAAATCGAGTTGTTCAATTGCTAAGGGTAAAAAAGGCAGGTATTTTTGTACACCTGTATGGGCAAAAGGGAAGTTTTGGAGAAACGTCGTGCCAATCTGACGTTTATATAAATAGCTGTCTGGATTGCGAGATTCAAAATCGATGAGGGCGTATAAGTCCGCATCAATAGAGTTCAGAATTTCTCGCACAACTAGTTCTGAACCGCCAGTGGCTTTAGGTGTCAGCCACTCATGCACCAAAGCATATTTAAAGGGCACAGCTAACTTTAGTTAATAGGTAAAAAAAAGAACATGTGAATTTTGAGATTAACTGAAAAGTTTCCCGTTGTAATTGAAAATGGGAAATGCCCCATATCCAAATAAAAGACGTTATCTTCTCAAAATAGGTTCCACAAGCTGATAACCTCAAGTTGGGGATTGGGGAAGATGGGGTTCCGTCTGGGGATAAGGGGTAATGAGGATTGGGGATTCTCCTAACGGAGACGCACTCGCGTTCAGGGATTGGCGATTGAATATAAATTTCCTAGTTCCTAATCCATAATCCCCAGTTCCTAGTTCCTAGTTCCAGAATGACAATTGACATAAAAATTGGGGATTTATGCGAATTCTAATTATGGGTGGTACTCGATTCATTGGTGTTTACCTGACACAACTGCTGGTGCAACAAGGACATGAAGTAGTACTTTTTAATCGTGGTAATCGTCCAGCACCAGTTGAGGGTATAGGACAAATTACAGGCGATCGCACTGACACGACCCAATTAAAAGAAAAACTTTCTCAAGAGAATTTTGATGCCATTTTTGACAATAATGGGCGGGAACTTACTGATACTCAACCACTTGCAGAAATTTTTCAAGACCGTGTACAAAATTTTGTATACATGAGTTCTGCTGGAGTATACCTCAAATCAGACCAAATGCCTCACATTGAGGGTGATGCAATCGATCCGAAAAGTCGCCACAAGGGTAAGCATGAAACTGAAGCTTACTTAACACAACAAGAAATTCCCTTTACTTCTATTCGTCCCACATACATTTATGGACCGCAGAACTATAACGATTTAGAAGCTTGGTTTTTTGACAGAATTGTGCGCGATCGCCCAATTCCGATCCCTGGGAATGGTTTACATATCACCCAGCTAGGCCATGTCAAAGACTTAGCAACAGCAATGACCAAAGTTTTAGGTAACTCCCAAGCAGTTAGAGAAATTTATAATATTTCAGGCGATCGCTTTGTAACTTTTGACGGTTTAGCCCGTGCTTGTGCTGTTGCGACTGGGAAATCTCCTGACGCCATCAAAATCGTCCATTACGATCCGAAAAATTTTGATTTAGGTAAGCGTAAAGCTTTTCCTATGCGAACACAGCATTTTTTTGCTTCAGTCAATAAAGCTATAAATCAATTAGATTGGAAACCTGAGTATGATCTGATTTCTGGGTTAAAAGATTCCTTTGAGAACGATTATTTAGTGTCAGGGCGAGATCAGACAGAAATCGATTTTTCTGTCGATGAGGAAATTTTACAAAATAATAGTTAATTGGTAATGGGTAATTGGTAATTGGTAATTGGTAATTAGACTATTACCCATTCCTATTAGAGGATGTTTGAAAAGTTCTCGGCGAATATAATTCGCTACTATACAAACACGACGCGTAGCGCATCGGTGAAGGGAAGTCCACGGAGGTGGACTAACACAAAATCAAGGGTTTGTTAACCTGCGGAGGCTTGTTACCCTTCGTGAAGACGCCTTACGGGGGTCTATGTCTAGGCTGTTGACTTTGTGCCTTTTTAGGCAATTTCCGAGAAAATTAATTATGCTATTTTTGTTTGCGAGAAAGCGGCTGTTCCAGCCGCTTTCTCGCAAACACAGACGACACATTTTTTGCATGAAGTCTTATTGGATAAAGGGTTCAGAGTCAACAGCCTAGGCTACGCCTACGCAGTTCCAGCAAAACAAAAAAGCGATCGCATGGCGTTAAGAGCGCCCAGTTAATTAGCAGTATTGCGATGCTCCAAATAGACGCTGTGCGACGATGCAAAGCACCTACCTTAAAGCTATCGCAAAATTTGCTCAAATTCCTCTAGAGAAGTAATAGTTACAGCTTCCCTGTGTAATTCTTTTAGTACAGATATCTCATCTAAATCATTAATTGCTGCCATTAAATCAGCAGGAACTTCCCCAAACCTTGTTTGCAGGACATCAATCACGTTTTCTCGCTGATTTTTTAGCATTCCCAAACGTTCTACACTAGTAATGTATGGCATTGTTTGTTCCTCATAATTAGCGATTTCAGTCGTAAAAGCTTCTGCGAGTCCTTGGGGTAAAGTCATCATCCAGTCAATCAACCTAAACAACTGGAGGATATTATCTCTACTATAGCCTTTCTCGTATAACATCCTGATGAGCCTGAGTTTCCATTGCAGTCTGGCTTCTGGGTTTTGGGTACTTGCTTGGGTGCGTAAATGAGCCATAACTACAATTGCAAAGGGGTTATCACTTGCTTCTAGTTCGCTCCAACGTATTTCATAGTCTAGTAATTTGATAGTAGGAAACTGAAGACTTGCACGACTTCCCCAAAGTTCGTAACTATATTCTCTCGGTCGCCAAGATTTTTGAGTATCTCCTAATACTGAAAAGCTGGCGACTTCTTTGTCGTAACGGTCGAATATGCGATAGTTGTAGGTATACATACGTTTGGTAAATTCGTTATCTACCTGGCTCTGTATTTCTACGTGGATTAATACCCATGTTTCTTCGCCGTTCTGTCGCCAGACTTTGACAAGTTTATCTACGAAGCGTTTTCCCAGTTCGGCTTCTCTGACTACTTGTTGTAATTCTTGATCTAAAAATTCATAACCACATTCCCAATCAATCTCGCTGTGTGCTTGGGGAAAGAAGAAGGCTAAAAATGCTTCAAAGTAATTTTCTAATGCTTCTTTCCACGGTGAGTCATAGTTGGCTTGTGTTTCGGTCACTTATTGTTTTTATTATGTCTTGCTTCCACACATATTTTGCCATGTTTGCGTTCAGCGTGCTGGAGGCTCTCCAAAAGCGATAACTTCGTTAAGCTCCGCTAAAGCACTTCCACTAAAACTAAAAGGCGATAGTTCCGCTCCTATTTTCAAGCATAGGATTGCTAATCAATCAGGAAAAACTATAAAAATGTGCTTTAATAACCGATAATTCCGAACAGGAAGCTCCCAGATTCAATCAGCGAAACGATCCAAAATTCAGATGTCCAACCCTCAAACCGAATTTGATTCACCTTGGAAAGACATTTTACAACTATATTTTGAAGAATTCATGTTGTTCTTTTTTCCTCAAGCACATAGGGAAATAGACTGGACACGAAAACCGGAATTTTTAGATAAAGAGTTACAGCAAGTCATTCGAGATGCAGAACTGGGGAAGCGATTGGTTGATAAATTGGTAAAAATTTATCGCCTTGGTGGAGAAGAATCTTGGATACTTGTGCATGTTGAAGTACAAGCTCAGGAAGAATCTGATTTTTCTCGAAGGATGTATAGTTATAACTATCGCATATTTGATCGATATAATCGCTCGGTAGCATCAATAGCAGTATTGGGTGATGAGGGTATTAACTGGCGACCAAATCAGTTTGGTTATGATTTGTTTGGTTGTCGGGTTGATTTTCAGTTTCCAATTGTCAAGTTGTTAGACTATAAGCAACGACAAGCTGATTTGTTAGCAAGTCGTAACCCATTTGCGACGGTGGTCATGGCTCATCTAGCTGCTTTAGAAACTCGCAATAATCGGTTAGAGCGTAAGCAGCAAAAGTTGGCTTTGACTAGAAGGTTGTATGAACAGGGTTTTGAAAGGGAAAATATAATTGATTTATTTCAGTTTATCGACTGGATGTTGACATTGCCATCTGAGCTAGAGAAGGAATTTTGGCAAGAGTTTCGCGAATATGAGGAGACTATTCGTATGCGTTATGTTACTAGTGTTGAGCGTATTGGTATTGAGCAAGGTATTGAGCAAGGGATTAAGCAAGGGTTAATAAAAGGTATTTCTTTGGGATTGAAACTCAAATTTGGGGAGTCGGGTCAAAGTTTGTTACCGGAAATTGAGTCTATTGGGGATGTTGATTTGTTGTCAACTATTTTGGAGGCTATAGAAACTGTGGCTACAGTAGAACAATTGCGGCAAGTTTATCAACCAGTAAGTGAGTAGTTTGGAGGATGGCGATCGCTCAAAAATCAAATCATCATCTGTACGAATGTTACGAAATTGATGCTGATATCATCTTTTTTGGAGGCTATTACAATTGCTTCTATCCAAGAGTTTGAAAGGCTGTTGGATGAGATACCAAATTTATCAAATTACTTTTTGCGTGTAGTTAAAATGAAACGAGATCAGGTAATTTCAACTCTGAAAAATATCAAGACTAATTTGAGAGTTTTAGGTGTTCATTCCCTAACTTTATTTGGTTCTGTAGCTAGAGATGAAGCTCAAGACGATAGCGATGTAGATATTTTGGTTGATTTAGAGCCACCGATAACTTTTGACCGCTACATGGACGTGAAATTATATCTAGAAGATCAGCTGGGAACTCGTGTCGATTTGGTGACTTGGAAAGCTCTCAAACCACAAATTCGTGAGACTGTAGAGCAAGAAGCAATCTATGTCACGTAATCTCAAGTTGTATTTAGAAGATATTGTTTCAAGTTGTACGAAAATCTTGCATTACAGGTTTGAGATTCTGATTGAATAGGATAACAAGGGCGATCGCTCAAAAATCAAATCATCTGTACGAATGTTGCGAGATTGTAGAAGGTCGTTACTGTAAAATGATTGTTGTAACTAGCTTCTGACAGAATAATCAGTGAACAATACAACGTCAGAAATTGTATTTCTGATTGAGGAAGACCTTGAAAGTGGTTATGTAGCAACGGCGTTGGGTGAAGCAATTTTCACCCAAGCTTCGGACATGACGATTTTAAAAGAAATGGTTCGTGATGCGGTTCGATGTCATTTCCCTGCTTTTACAACAAATCCAAATGCGGTAACTTCGTTAAGCTCCGCTAACGCATGGCGTTAACATCCCCGACTTCTTTGCAAGTTTTGCTTTTCAACAGAGATTATTGTTTCTCCTTGCACGCGAAAACTCAATATACCAGCAATCTGATAAAATAAATTAAATTGGATTTGGTATTTTCCAAGTTTTATTTGGCAGGTGAATCAATCGGTAAAGAAGAGCAATTACTCGAATATTGGCGTGATTTACCTCCTGAAGCTCAAGAACAGGTGTTAACTTTAGCAAAATCTTTAAAATCGTCAACTACCGAAAAGGAATTTGTACCCCAAACCCCTCTAGCTCAAAAACTTTGGAGTATTCGACAACGTGCGATCGCCGATGGAATGCAATTGCTTGCAGAATCAGAACTTGAGCAAGAGCTTGCAGAACGTCGAGGCGGATATCGTGAGTTATTTGATTCTGGTGTTCTAATTAATGCGTTTCGAGGTGCTAATGAGGTTATACCAATTTAATATGAAGCTGCATATAATAGAGAAAATAAACTTGATAAATAAAAATAACCATGAGCCGTCCTTTTAAGATTGAAATAGCAGAGAGCGAAGAAGAACTTAAAAAACGTCTACAAACAGCCAATTTAGGGAACCAGAAAGAAAAGCTTATTATGCTTTGGTGGATAAAAAGCGAGCAGCTTAAGGAGCAGCAAGAAATTGGAAGACGCTTGGCAAGAGATACCTCAACTGTGACAAGGTGGTTACAAAAATATAGGTCGGGTGGGCTATCTGAATTACTAGAAATAAAAAAAGCTCCGGGGCAAAACGGAAAATGACTGGACACCGCGATCGCAGCACTTAAGGAAGAGTTAAAAACAGGGAAAGGGTTTGCGAGCTATGGTGCAATAGTTGAATGGTTAAAACAAGAACATGGGCTTGAGATAGAATACGGAACAGTTTACTCGTTGGTTCTGATATACATTAGGGCCAAAACTAAAAGTACCTCGTCCTCAAAGCCACAAACAAGACGAAAAGTTGGTATCTGAGTTTAAAAACTCGGTATTATCCTAGATAGCCTAGAAAAACACCTAGCACAAGGCAAGTGCGTCCATTTTCTGTGCCAGGATGAAACAAGGCTTGGATTGAAAACTTTAACAGGAAAAGTAATTACGGCTTCTGGAGTCAAGCCAACCGTACCCGTTAAATGGGTTCGTGAAAATTTTTGGATTTATGGCGCAATTGAACCATTGACGGGGCAACATTTTCAGCAAGAATACCCCAAACTGAACGGTGACTATTTTCAAGAATTTTTAGACTGGCTATCTCAGCAATTAGGCGGAGATTATGCAATTTTACAAATTGACCAAGCCCCTGCTCATATCAGTAGTGCAATTAACTGGCCTGAAAATATTATTCCCCTGCTTCAACCTCCTCATTCGCCTGAACTCAATCCAATTGAAAGGCTTTGGCAGTTTCTCAAAAAATCACTTCATAATGAACTCTTTTCTTCTTTGCAAGATTTACGCGATCGCGTACAACAATTATTCGAGCAACTTACATTTGACGAGGTGATATCTATCTCATCTTATAATTTTATTTTAGAAGCTCTTTTCTATGCAGCTTCATATGAAATTGGTATTATACCAATTTCATATGAAGATGCATAGAATAGATCATAAGGTATGAATATAACAGTAGAACTACCGAGTGGAAAAATATTAAATATTGCTCGCTTTATTGCTCTCATCCCAGTTACGACAATAAGTAACAATGGATATGATCTGATTTTAGAAGGTTATCCTGCTCCAATTAATCTAGAGCCAAAAGATGGTGATGCTCTTAAAAAACTGCTCCAAGTAGATAAGAATGTAGTTGATGCACATAAATCTGAATGGAAGCAAGAGCAGCAATTGCTTCAAAATCAGCAAGCATTAGCACTCTTAGCACAGCGCATAAAGCAGCATCAAAATATGTCTCAAGCAGAATCACAACAGCGAGAAGAGATATTTGATAACTTTAAACAGATTATAGATGCAGAACGTCTCCCCGAACAGAAACTATATTCACAATCATGTTGGAGAGATATTAATTTCTAAAGTTTTCGAGTCAAGAGTCAAGCGATCGCTCAAACACCAACTCAAGAGATTAAGTGATCGCTTTTACAACAAATCCAAATGCGATCGCGGATGGAATGCAATTGCTTGCAGAATCAGAACTGGAGCAAGAGCTTGCAGAATGTCGAGGCGGATTTCGTGAGTTATAAGGTAATTATATGGTGAAACTAGGTTCAAGCATAAATTCTGCTGTTTTAACACCAAAATGATTTAACATTGCAGGTGCATATTCAAGATAATTAATACTTTGGCTTTTAGTTGAACTAGTTTTACTATTAAAAATAATTAAACTACCTTCAGGACAGTGACATCCAGAGTGATGGTCTTCAATCTTAAACTTCACAAAGCCTATGTCAGAATAGGTAAAAGAATTATTTCTAATAGAGTAATTGTTTGCATTTGGGTTTAAAGTAGCTGTTAAAGTAATTACATTTGCGTTTAAATCTATTTTTATGTTGATGTTTTCTAAAGTCTTTGACGATTCCTTTATCTCACTAAAAATCGTTTCTGCTTCGTGTTGATTTATGAATTCTAGAGAATACTGAGGCACCATTCCACTTTCTACTCGATAGTGATACTTACTAGAGGTAAGTCTATCTACGAATTTCTTAACATCTTCTAACCTAAAATCATGATTTATCAGTTGTTGTATACCTTCTGGAAGCTTCTTATTAGCAGTTTGTCCCATACTACTAACAACAACTAAAATCCTGTCTTTTCTTTTCGAGTAATAAATTAGCTCTTGTAAATAGTCATCCAATATTTCTAGTGACTCGATTATTTCATAGGAGTATTTGTCTACCCAATCCTGTTTATACACTTTTGCCTCATAACTATCTGGAAAGAGTGCATACCAATAGCGATGCATATTTGCTGCAACGTGGTTAGTAAACAATATTGCTATGTCAGGATCAGATTTGTACAATTGATTAAGAAATATATCGGCAATCAGTGGAAACTGTAAATTTCTGAATTTTTCTTTATTAATTTGCTTCAGTAAGATTTTTGAAATTAGATTAACTGCATAAAATATGGTTTTTGGGCGTATTCCATATCTTGGTAGATTGAGTAGTGTAGAGAATGTTTCTTGGAGAGGTGTTTTGAGAGTAGTAACTCTTGAATTAAGAGACGTTGCTTTAATATTTAAACCTTGAAATGCTTGATAGTAATTAGGTTTGGTAAATGCGTCAATTGCGAAACAATCAGGAATGACAAATTTATAGTTATCGCTTTCTGCATATACTGATCCTGGCGACGAATGAAGTGTGTTCACTAAACCGACGTTAAATCCGTTTTCTTGCAATGTTTTCCAATATAATGGATACGCCTGTGTTTTCGGGTCATTATACCAATGAATTTTATGTGATTCATAAGGTGAACCAGTGTTGAATGAAGCCCATGTTTGAGAAGGATATAGAAAAGTTTCATCTACATCCTGAGCTAAGGTTTCTAAAACGAGAGAGTTTTCTAGTAAATAGGATATGGCTGATTTAGGTTTAATCGATTGATAATATTTAAATACTTTAAGAGAAATTTCATTTGTCTCAAGAACAGTTACCTTCTGAATCATTAACTTTTACCTCTTTTGTGTAATTGATTTTGTCTTACTGAACTTAAAAAACGGGGTGTAGAGGAGTAAGAGGATGTTTGAAAAGTCAGTTTTCACTTGACTGTTCCTGCGATACTTCTACTGTCAGTGTGGCAATTTGTGAATGCTTGCAGAACGTCGAGGCAGATATCGTGAGTTATAAGGTTTGGTAATTTCTTTTTCAAAAATCATCTTAATTTGTACCAACTGAATTTAACTTGTGCGTTATTTTACTCTTTAACAGGCTCAGATAGCTTGATTAATACCTGCCATGCCTGCTTTTGTAAAAAAGGTAATTTAAATAATTCAATAGCTACTGAAGAAATATCAATTCCTGTCACTAATGCTGCACCATTTTTCGCAAGTGAAAAGATATAGCTCCCTGTCCCACAGCCATATTCTATAATTCTCGAATCTTGGCAATATTTCAGTAATAATTGCTCATATTCCTTATGTTATAGATTGAGCAACACTGTGAAATATACCGACCTTTTTCTGTCGAATAGAGTCGTCAGCAAAACGTTGATCATGAAATTGTTTTTCAGGCTCAATAATATACTTTCTACGATTATCTGTTTCTGAGTGCTGTTCTGACATCCTAAATCTCCATATACCAAAGTAAAATTCATTACCAGCCACTAACTCTTAAAAGTCTATGTCTACATAACTGATATGTATATCCAGAAAAATGAGCGATAGGTATAGTAATTAAAGCCACTGCGCAGAAAAACCAACGACTTACAAATGAGGGTATTTCTTCTTCGTTACCTCGCCAAAATTCTTGTTTAAAGTTGCTGCGGTATTTCCAATTAACTCGTAAACTTTCCAAGAATACTAATAAAATACCCAAGGGAATAAGTTCTATTATGGGTAGTCTTAAATGTGGGGAAAATAAATCTATGAATGCCATTAAGATTGTAATAGAGAGTACCAAAAATGGTAGTTTACCTCTTAGTTGCAATCGATTTGAGTGTTTTGTACTTGTTAAATAGCGTCCTCTACCGTATTTAAAGTATTGAATCAACAGAGATTTCCAGGTTTTTCTGGGGTAGTACCAAACTCGGATCTTGGAGCTAATATATATTGCGTTTTCACTTTTGTTGAGTAATTTTTGGTTTAATTCTGCATCTTGATTGGTTATTTGTGTGATATCAAATCCGCCGACATCAAGTAATGCTTGTCTCCAGAAGCATCCTATATAAACTGTATCTGCATAGCCATCATAGTTAGGATCGCGGTATTTTGCGCCACCACTGCCTAAAATGCTTTTGGATGCTAGGGTAACTCCTATTTGGAATGGGGTTTTACCAACAAAGCGTTGTGCTCCTCCGACGTTGAGAGCTTTTGATTCTTGTAGGGCTTCTACACATCTTTCTATATAGTCGGGTGCATAGTCTGAGTGTGCGTCGGCTCTAAGAAATATATCACCTGTGGATTCTTTGAGTATTAAATTTAGACCTGCTGATTGGATTTTTTGAGGGTTGTGAATTAGTTTGACTCGTGAGTCTTCGGTTGAAAGTCGTTTGACTATTTCTTGGGTTCCATCTGTGCTGCCACCATCAGCTACAAATATTTCGATGAGATTGGCATATTTGGTTGATAAAAAGCCTCTGATTACTCGTTCGATATTAGCTATTTCATTGTAAGTAGGAATTGCTATAGTTAAAGAAGTATAACAGTTGGAATTCACTTCTGTGATTAGAAGTGGTAAAGGCAAATTTCTTGTGTTAAAGGTTGAACTTTGTCGTTTTTCCATATTATCCTATGTTTTTAGATATTTTGATTTCTCTTTGTTAATACTATTTTTACAACAAAATGCTACATTCTTTACATTTATTTAAAGCTTTTCAGCCTATTTCGTCACCTCTTCAGGCTCAGAAACTATCTTTCATAAATTAATAGTTTACTCATTGCTGTAATACTTACCCTTTAAAATGCCTATAACTAGCCCCATAAAAAGACAGCTTGTAGCAAAATAATGAAGATTAGCTTGAAGCACGGGAGAACCAATAAAAGCTGAAAATATAGCAAGATAAATACATCTTAAAAATGCTCCTAAGATATCATTATATTTAGATTTCAACATCAAATTAAAGAAATAAAAGAAATGTATGCAATGAAATATCAAAAGAAAAAGCATCGGTAATAATCCAGCATCAAATGCCACATCTAACCAAATATTGTGAGCGTACATACCTACTCTTCCTGTTCTTTCGCTCATAGGAAGAATTATCTCTCTTCCACCAAAAGGATAATTCCACATTTCTGTCAATACAGTTAACCAAAGAAGATATCTTGGAGTTTCTAATCCGGAATCCTCAAATCTTTTAAATACACCGAAAGATAAAAATCCAAATATATTTTCTAACAAATCAGGCTGCAAATTAAAGATTAGTAGAGGTAATAAAACAAAGAGTCCATACTTAAATATAGTAAAAATTTTTTGTTTTGATGATGAAACACTTTTATAAAAATAATCAAGTAATATCGATCCGAGAAAGCAAAATATAGGAGTTCTCGCAGATAAATATAAAGCTGAATAGGAAGACAGTAAAAATAACACTACAGATGATATGAAAAGCAAGAAATAAATCAATCTACATTTATTTTTACGCCTAAACTCCATCAATAATTGAATTATGACAGGAAAAAGACAAACCCCTAAATAGCTATACATATCGACAGAAGGTCCATTAATTAGCTCTCCATTCCATATGGAGTAAACACTTCTTTCCGCAAAACCATCCGGTAAGCTTAGAGAAAATCCGGTGGTTGTTAATAAACTGATAAAGGTGAAGAATATACCTCCCCCGGCAACGCATAAAAACATGAATGGCGTGCTATAATTACGATAAAAATACTTAGTATTAGCTAAAAAAAACCCTAATATATAAAATAATATTATTTTGATACTAAAACCTATTGCTTCAATATATGTATAATATTTATAATTAATCGCAGTTGTGAAATAAAATACGCAAAAGAGAATCAAAAGTGTAAAAGGTAATAAAAAGAATTTTTTCTCTAACAACTTTGTATCAATTTTTACGAAACAATCTTTTTGAAATACGATTAAATATGTTGGAATAATGACTATCGAAGTTATCAGAGAAATGTTGGTTATATGAAAACTTGCAATAAATAAGATAGATGAAAATACAAATAGCTTAAATATATCCGAAAATAGGAGTTTTTCTCTCATCAATTTATTTTTATTCATAAGTAATTCTAAAATTGAATCACCAAATGATAGAACTGGAAATTTTCTTAAGATCTTTAACTACTGCTTCCATGTCAACGCCGCCTTTTTTGCTGCTGGATTAGTCCACATAGCAGTTCCTACTGTTGCGATGTCAAATTACGCAGGATAGATTGATTCATGGCTCTCGTAACGCTCTCATACTTAGGTCTTTTTCTATTGACAAGGATACCGTTACGTGGGCTTTCTTACTTTTCAGACATCCTCTTAAGACTGATATTCCTCAATTTTCTTCTCCACACAAAATAATAATATTCTATAAAACTTTGATTGAAGAATTTAATGAAAATTATTTTTGGAAGAAAACGAATCCAAACTTTTGGCTTGTTCTGTTGAAAAGTTAAATGTTCTTGCATTCTATCTATTAAATACTTTTTGTTAGTAGAAATTCCGCCAAATCTACTTAGTGAGATAATTTCTTCTCGTGATTCGATAGTGGACGTTAGAGGATTAAAACGCTCCCAAAGTTCGCTGTCGGCAGCATATTTAAATTCAGTATTGAACACATTGATTTCAAAATCTTTTCGCTTCATGAAGAAGGCTTGGTGGGGTATTGATTGCTTATACATTTCCACACGTATTAATCCAGGTACCAAATTACTAAAAAACACATTTATACCACATATTGAGTTTTCTAAACTTGTAAAATCTAGTGATTCAATAACTTTATGTTGAAAAAAAATATCGCCAACATTCATAAAATTTACGAATTCACCAAATGCACATATAAAGCCTTTATTCATAGCATCAAATACGCCTAAATCAGGTTCACTAACCCAGTAATCAATCTTTCCTTCGTATTTTTTTATTATCTCAAGTGTATTATCTGTAGAACCACCATCTAAGATTATATATTCAAGATTAGGATAAGATTGATTAATGACTGATTGAATAGTTTGTTCTAAATACTTTTCTCCATTGAAAACAACTGTAATTACCGTAATCAGAGGTTTATCACTAGCAGAATTCTTGTATAGTCCTTTAGTACGTAAACCACCTTCTCCTTGACGCTTTGGATGAGGAGGTAAACGTGATAATGTTTTTATCTGACTATTTTCTGAATTTTTGATTACTGGTTCGTAATCAATAAAACATGATTCTTGATTGTTACAAATCTTATGATTAGATATTAGAGACTTAAAGGGATTATTACCTTGTAATAATATATATAAATGGGATACAGTTCGCCAGTAATTACCAATCAAAGAATGTTCTGAAGTTATTTCTAGTTTTTGCTTCTCATTGATTTTTGTTGAAGATTCACAAAGATAGATGATTAATTTATGTCTGTATGGTTTTTTACCACCTTTTTTATCTAATAGGATATCCTCACTCCAGCCATAATCTACTAAATGTTGTTGAAATATTTTTTCAGACCAAGCATAACGGACATCAATGTCATAAATTTCGTCAGTTTCGCTTAGGCAAGTTAATGATTTTAAACCTTGCCAACCAGGCATATCTTCAGTTTGATGCATATCTAGTTTTATAACTTCTATCAACCGTCTAGGAAGTTCTAAATTACTGAAAAAATCTAGATAAGATTTAAACTCGAATATGTTTTGAGGAGGTCTTAATTTTTTACATGAAAAAAAATTCTGTGACTTATCAATCATAGGACTTACGCACTGTACAAAATGACTATCATGTGTGTCAACGAAAATCCGTTGTTTCAGGCTATTATCTACTAGCTTTAGATCAAAGCGCGATCGCTGGCTAATGGTGAAAAAATCACACTAGAATGCCTAAAAATTCATATCCATATTTAATTGCTTCTGTCAATGTGTAAGTCCTATATCATAGGTATTGAATAGCTATAAATCTTCAATAGTTTTATTCCTATCTTTTAAGAAAGATGCTATCAGCTTGTAATATTTGTCCAGTCTCGTGACTCACAAGCTGTTCTAGAGAGCCAGCATAAGAAAATCCCCAATTTCTTAATTTAGTGTATATATCATTGAATAGCGGTTGTTCGTCATATAGTTCTACGAATGATGTTTCTATAATTAATACTGTTGCTCTTTGTATCGTTTTTGATCCGCCTGATAAAACTTTATCTTCATATCCTTGGGTATCTATCTTTATAAGGAGAGGATAAGTAATATCAACTTCTTCTACAATAGCATCTAAACGCTCTACCTTGACTTTGACAATCTGGCTTTTCTTCGTTTCTGGAAACTCTTGCTGATGTAAGTTGTTCATTTTCAGGAAAGAAGATGATGGTGAAAAGTTATTAAATTCAAAATCAAGTTCACCTGTTTCTTCTCCAATCGCAAGATTAAACCCTGAAAATTTTTCTACATTTACCATGCGTGCTTTTAACTTATCAAAACATTCTGGCAGAGGTTCAAATGAATATATTTTTGCTTTAGGTAGAACCTTATTGATAGTAACCGCAAACTGACCTACATTTGCTCCTATGTCAAGTACAGTAGAAATATTAAAATCATGAAACCAAGGTTTATCAAGCACAATG
Organism: Nostochopsis sp.; assembly: GCA_051172755.1. Classification (GTDB taxonomy): domain Bacteria; phylum Cyanobacteriota; class Cyanobacteriia; order Cyanobacteriales; family Nostocaceae; genus Pelatocladus. The sequence goes on from JBMNDX010000008.1 coordinate 55,214, forward strand.
CTATTATGGATTATACCTCCTTTTAAATAAAGATTGAAAAGCTTTCGATCCTCAATCAGATAGGTTGCATTTCGTAGTCGATGCATTAACTTGGAAAGAGACATCATAATTTTTAGATACCAATAAAACTATCTTTGAACAAGCTTCAGCTTCGACTAATTAAGCTGTTATGCTTTTAATTTAAACGAACAAAATTTACTTTTTTATTTTCCTTAGTTAATTAATAATAGATTTTCATAATTAAGTAATTTTAATTTACACTTTTCTACCTAAACATTTTTATCAATACTTAACAATATTTCTCAATATTTAACAACATATTTATTCAAGATTTGCACAATTTATGAATTGTGAATAGAATTTTTTCACATCATGAAAACTTTTGAAATTTTCTTTCAACCAATATTCATCCTTATCCCACCACTTTATTTTTAACAAAAAATTTATCATTGTTTCGGAAAATCTATATCTGATAAATTTAGCTGGAATACCAGCATAGATAGCATAATCAGGAACATCTTTTGTTACAACAGCCTCAGTGCCTATAATTGCTCCGTCACCAATTTTTATATTATCCATAATTACTACGCCATTTCCAATCCAAACATCGTTTCCTATTGTGATGTTACCTAATTCCTCAAAATAATCTTGGTCAGAAAAAGTCACTTCTAAACTGTTCCTAGTTGAATAAAAAATAGGAGAAGTTGAGACATATTCACTGGATGGATGTTTTCCTAAACCAATACTACAATTTTGACCAATAGAACAAAATTTTCCAATCTCAGATCTTTGAATCTTTGAAGCAGTTCCAATATAGGTATATGAATTAATTTTTGAGTGAGATACCTTAGCATATGGATAAACCTTCACGTATTTACCTACTTGAGAGTTATGCATATAAGACATATATGATTGAGAGAAATTTTTATATTTCATTTGATTGCTGTACCAATTAAATAAGAATCTAAAATATTCAGTAATTGGATTTCTCAAAAATTCAGTTTTTATATACATAGTTATGCTGAACTGTTAGTGTAAATTCATATAGATTAAAATTTAGATGATTTTCTCTTTAGAAAGCCCTATTTTTCTTATAATACGTAAAATTAAAGAGGGGTGAAAACGCGTGTTTTGAGTATATTTGTCAGCTTTTTTATCATGAATCATGAATGGGGGATTAATTAACGGCAAATCAAGTTTTTCTAATGAAAGATTTGCATATGGATTATTTGGGTTTGTTGTATGAGTTCCCCCCATACCAAAACCTATGTTTGAAACTAAATTTTTTTCAGGAAAAATACCAAATCCGCTTTGAGACCAGCATGAGAAAAGCCAAGGATAAAACCAACTATTTACTTTATTATCATAAGCTTCTTGAAATTTTTCTTCCCAGTATTTTGCAGATATTCTATCAAATAGAATGTCATTCAGAAAATTTTCATTTTTTAATTTGGTCCATAAATTCATATTGACATCATTATATTGCCATGCTCGTTTCCAAGTTGCCCATCCCCAGCAATCATGGAAAATAGAATAATAATAACTGTAGCTACTTTTTCGATTTCCTAGTTGAAAGTTTACACCACAAATTGACATAATTCTTGAATCATGTTCATATCGTTCTAATAGGTCTTCACAGAAATTAAAAAATGACAAATCGGGTAAACAGTCGTCTTCTAGGATAATAGCCTTATCTACATTATCAAATACCCAGTCTAGACCACTAGAAACCCTTTTTTTACAGCCCAAATTAATATCGGAATAATTAGTCAACACCTCACAAGTCCAATCAACCTGCTTAACAATTTCACGAGTATCTTTACACTTTTCAGCTTCACCAGGTCTATCTAGACGCGGACCATCTGCAACAACTAAAAGCTTTGGAGGTTTAGCCTGACGTATGGCTTCAAATACTTTTTCTGTTGTGTCGGGGCGATTGAATATTAGAAAGGCAACTGGAGTTTTCATCATAGTATTCTTAATTACAATATAAGCATTCAAATAATATTTTTTATTTATAGGGCATATTTTCATCTTTCAATACATAAAGATAATCATGATACGAAAGTTGTTCTACAAGATTGTAATAAGGTTTCAAGAATGAGTTTACTTCATCAAAAAATCTAGCTTCTACCAATATATAAATAGGTTTATACTTTTCTATATTCATGCCTAATAAAACATCAAGCTCATATCCTTCAACATCTAAAGAAAAAAAATCTATTTGAGGTATATTTACAAATTCATTTAAAATAGATTCAAGTGTTACTACTGGGACTTTTACAGTATATGTATTTATACTTTTCTGATTTTTCAATGCTCTTTCTATATGTTTATCTTGAGCGTCTTTATTTTTTAGCGAACCTTCAACTACAGACATTAAATTTGCATAATGCATTTCTACAAAACTATCTGGAAATTCACCGGAAACTAAAGCGTAATTGTATACTGACGACTTCTGTCTTGTAGATTTACATTTTTCGTACAAAGAAGGAATACCTTCTACTAAAATTCCTCGCCACCCTAAAAATTTCTCTAAATAATAAGTATTACTTTGAGAATATCCATCATTTCCGCCAACTTCAATAAAAAAACCATTTTTAAAATTAAGATATTTTTCCAATTTTTTGTCTAATCCATTGAGTCCTGGTCTTGAATATTTCGGATTTCTAAAAAATTCATATATTTTTCTGCGAGTAATGGAAAGATCATTTTTGATGTTCATATATATCTCCTACTTGTACTGATCTGAAATTATTGTAAAATCTCTACCAGCAATAAAGTTGCCAATAATATAATTTCGCCTTAAAGAGCGAAACACTCATCAGATATTCGATTAAACCAATATATTTGCAAGGACTGTTTATTTGATTTTTTGGAATATTTTAACAGTAATTAATATTAGTTTTTTACTCATACATTATATGGCAAAATAATTAAAATTGATCTGATTTGAATCTGAAATATTTTTTTTGTTTTTGGATGTACAGCATTCATTAAAAATGCAGCGAATGCATAAGAAATAACAGTAGCAATTGCAGCACCAAGCCCAGCATAAGTAGGAATCAATAATAAATTTAAAAAAACATTAATAATTGCTCCGACCACAGTTCTACGTAGAGAAAGATGAGTTAAGCCTTCCGAAATAAACCAGGATGATGTTCCAACCCCCATAAACACAAATAAAGAAGCCCAAATATGAGTTGCTAATATTTGTCCTGCTGCTGCATAGCCATTGCCAAATAGCATCGTAATTATTGTTCCAGACAGGAATGATATTGGTACAGCAAACACAATAGAAAGCAATACCAATAGACGAAGCAATTTTTCGATTCGCTGATAGTAGAGAAATTCATTTGCTTCTTTAGCTGCATATATTGAAGGAGAGACTGAAGAAGCAAGCGCCATTGGTATAAAATACCAAACCTCAGAAATACGAGTTGCTGCTGAATATAGACCCACCGCTTCATCACCTACCATTTCCCCTAGCATAATCTGGTCAATTCTCATATAAATCATGACGCTCAAACCAGACAAAATCAAAGGCCAGCTTTCTTTAAGAAGAGTCTTAGCAAGTGGAAGACTCCAACGCCACAACCATAGTGAATAACCTTTTATTTTGTATGCAAGTATTAAACCTACAGCACCCAAACCAATTTCTGCTAATCCCGTCCAAGCAAAAGCAATGAGTGGTGCTTGCATTGTTATCAGGGCTACTTTCAGCAGAGTTGCGATGATAAACGCCGTATTTTTAGCAACCACAGTATATTTTGACTGCACTTGCGACTGAAACCAAAGATCAATCGTATCAAAAGACTGGAAAATCCCTACAGATGCCAAAATAGCTACTAAGGAAATAGTCAATTTGTCATCATGGCGCAATAAGAAAATCGAGCTAAAAGCTAACAATAAACACGCAACTCCGCCAACCAATTTGAGCCAAAAAACGGTTCCTAGAATTTCCTCTCTGTTTTCAGGGTCACGCACAATAGAGCGAATCACTATAGCATCCAAACCCAAGCTAGAAAGGGTACTGAATAGAGCTACAAAAGCAGTAGCATAGTTAAAAACACCAAATTGTTGTACTCCTAAATAGCGAGCAACCCAAACACCCACAAATAAACCAGCACCCATCCGCAAAATCCTGTCTGCAAATAGCCAACCTGTATTGGCAACAATTGCACGTAGTCCAGAGCGAGATTTGAACTGTGATAACTTTTGTTGAATCTTGAACTTACTTAGCATGAAAATCAAATCTACTCAGGGTTTACTCAACTCCCTAAACTTCAGGACATTGCTTCTAAACCTCACCCTACTTTTATCCCTGGCACTCTTGCATTCTCATTGTTCTCACCCTCTTTCCTAGCGCCATCACCCTGAGAATAGTAGTAACCTCCATAACCTTTACCCCCATCAATACCATTCATCACCATCCCCAGAATCGGCACCTTTACCTGCTCCAACAATGACTTCGCTGTATTCACCGCCCCTGATTCCGCCTTTCCAGGACGCACCACCATCAAGATTCCATCCACCAACTTACCGACAACCAGCGCATCAGCCACAGATGTCAAAGGTGGTGTGTCAATAATCACAAAGTCATAATTATTAGTTGCTTCTTGAACCAAAGTAGCCATCCGTTGGGAATCCAACAGAGCTATTGGGTTAGGTGGAGTAGTTCCTACAGGTAAGACATCTAAGGTTACTAACGCTTCCTGAGCAGTATTTGGTAACTGTGCCTGATTCACTAAGATATTGCTCAACCCAACGAAATTAGATATATTCCAGATCCTGTGCTGACGCGGACGACGCATATCTGCATCCACCAACAACACTCGCTTTCCTATTTGGGACATGGCTACTGCCAAATTTGCTGACACAAAAGATTTACCCTCTCCAGGACATGAACTCGCCACCAAAATCACCCGTAATTCCTTGTCAGAGACAGTGAAACTCAGATTAGTTTGCAACATCTCAAAGGCTGTACAGGCTGGTGAATAGGGGTTGTTCAGCATGGGTAACTCTTGTTCACTCTTGTCACTATCCTTCTTGCCTTTGCCACCAACTTGAGGAATGCTACCCAGCAAAGGATAACCCAGCAATCGCTTGGCTTCTTCACTATTCTTGAGGGATTTATCCATGGCTTCCAATAGCAGGGTCGTCCCTACCCCCACCAGAATTCCCAAAAACCCACCCAGCGCCAAGTTGAGAACAATTTTCGGAGAAATAGGGTCTTGAGGAACTAACGCCTGTGAGATAATCCTGGCATTACCCACTTTCTGCTGTTCTATCACCTGCGTTTCTTGTAATTGCTTCAGGACTTGTTGATAGGTAGATTGTGCCACCTCTAACTTTCGCTCTAAGGCTCGCTGTCGCTGTTCTAGTTTGGGTAAGGCTTTAATCCGGGTGTCGTAACTCAAGAATGCCTTCTGCAAGACTCCGATTTGATTCACCAACGCCAATCTATCTATCTCCGATTTCACCAGTTCTGCTGTCAAGGTTTGCTTGAGTTCTCCAATCTGCAAATTCTCCTCTGGTAATGACTCTGGACTACTGACAATTTGACCGACTCGCTTTTCTAGTTGCTGTCTGAGAGCTTGTTCTTTCGTGATCAAGTCTTGAATAGTCGGATGTTCATCAGTTAAACGAGTCTTGGCTACAGCAATCTCATCTTGCACCTTCTGATATTCCGTTAGCACTTGCTGCACACCAGGAGATTGGCTGAGGGTAGAAAGTTTTACCGCCTGTCGAGTAGTCAGTTCTAATTGGCTTTGCAAACCAGCAGACCGACTTTTCGCATCAGCCAATTGTGCTTCGACTTTGATAATCTCATCAGATATACTCCTGAGTCCTTGCACCCCAAATCTTGCTTCTTCTTCCAGAGAGACTACCTGATTTTCGTCCTTAAACCGACGCAATGCTGCTTCTGCTTCTACCACTGTTTTCTCTATTTGTGGCAATTGTTTGCTCAAGAAATCCTTGGCTGCTGTCACCTCGGCTCGGTTCGTGCGAATATTGTTGTCCAGGTAAGAATTCATCAAGTAATTGACTATACCTGCTGCTTCTTGTTGATTGGTGCTGCGGTAGGAAAGCTCCATGACATCCGTACCCCGGATACTTCTTACTTTCAGGTTGGCGATAAACGTATCAATTTCTAGTGGTTTACCCTGTGTATCTTTTAACTGAAACTTGTCTATGGTCTTCTGAACCAGAGGGTTAGAGCGAATCACCTCTGCTTCTGTCTCCAGGGGATTACTGAGGTTAGTCAAACCGCTCAGTTCTCCCACCTTGTCACTCAACCCTGTTAAAAAAGAACTTTCTTGCTTCAAAAGTAACTTACCTTGTGCTTCATAAACTGGCTCCTGTGTGAAGGTAGGTAATGCTGCGATCGCGAAGACGGAAACAGCTGTAGCTGCTGTTACCAGCCAACGTTTTTTGAAGATGAGCCAGTATTGTTGAAGGTCTATATAATCGCGATCTTCTTGGTCAGAAGGCATAGTCAATAATCAAGTTAAGAGTTCAGAGATGTAATGGTTTTTTTTGGTGTCTTGGTGGTAGGTAGCATCCAAAATTTGCCAAAAAACTGCCTGCTATTCAAATTTCCGTCTCATAAAGAGTTGGAGCAAATGAAATTTACTTAGTGGAGATAGGGAACTCTTAACAGGGAACAATAAAAAATCTGCGTAATTAACTGTTTTTGAATACTTAAGGTAAAGTCCGCTTAAGCAGGCTGTTTGATTTATTGAGTCGTAAACGATTACCATAAGTTTTACCAGATTGTTGTTTACACTTAATTCCTCAGCTTTTCCTTCTTAACAAACTTTTCCAAAATTTTAACATAGCTGTCAACTAGCCAAATGTATCAAAAATCATCCAGTCAAACCTTTGTATTCATTATACTGCTGTTATTACTTGGTTTACAGCAATATTAAGTACTGAGAATGTGTACTTTTATTTTCCTAGTAATTGCTTACAAGTCAACGTCAATTTTTCAAGCTTTACTAAAAATTTAAATAACACACCCAGCTTTTATGATTTGAGAGTTTAATATATTAATTTATATTAAGTATTTTTTTATACGAATAAAGATAAGTGAAACGGCGTAAGTCAACCGAGCCTTGTAAATAAAAGTAAAACTTAAAGACCAGCTATTAAGAAGCACTTAGCTTGTTTATTGGCGCATTGGATTTTTGACGCCGACTTACTAAGTAAGTCAAGAGTTAGCCTAAGTAATATATTGGTGTAAACGAAAAATCAGTGGAATTACGTCTAAGTATTGGAATGATCAGAATATACAATTCATGTCTTCATAAAATTTTTAAGATCGGAATCAGTGATGATAAATAACCTATAATCTGATTCAGTTCAGTATGGTAGTGCCGAACTTAAGTCAACCCTGTAAAATTTACTTAGTCATAAAATTTTCTTGACAACAAGATTCTTTTAAGTATCAATCCTGAAAGTTAGGAAAGAGCATTTATTTAGGGTGAAATGACAGGATCAGGAAACGGTCAAGATTTTTCAATTAGAAGCATCGTATTCAAACAGAGCATTACCTGACCCTATACAGCTAGAGTTTCAGTATTAATCAGTTACGAAAATTTTGGCTATTTGTAACAGTCATCCAACAGAATACTGTGTAATAAAACCAATGAGTATTACTACTTTCGAGCCTTCCCAGACAATGACTAGGTTGCATAGTATATTGCCTAGCTTACCTGTATTGCTTTTATTAGGTGATATTCTTGGGTTGTTTGTCAGTTTGGCGATCGCCTTTTGGTTGCGTCTTGATCAACCACTGAATTGGTTTGATCCCATTATTTATGGATTTGCCCTATTACTTCTGGTGGGATGTTATTTAGCAGACACTTACCATCCAGATAGACAAATAGCAGGTTTGCGAACTCCGGCTCGCATCATCATCAGCAATGTAGTGATTGGCGGAGTTGCTGCTGCTCTGATTTACTTATCTGGTACTTGGGGAGAGAACCCATTACTAGGAAGAGGTATTTTGCTTCTGAGCCTGGGAATCTTTACCATCTGGGCAGTGATTTTGCGCTTAGTCGCGGTGAAATGGGTGCGATCGCAAGCACAACAAAGTAGTTGGTTGATGCTAGGTGCAAACGAAAGTGCAACAAAATTTGCACAAAACCTATTGAAATTAAATCCATTGGGCCGCTTGACTGTACTCACAGAAACAACTCAAAACCAGATTCCTCTAATAGATAATCATTTGCATTGTGTAGGAAGTCTCAAAGAATTATCTACTTGGACTAAAGAATCTTGGTCTGCGGTGATCGTAGCAACTCAAATTGAGTTTTCCGAAACACAGATGCGGGATTTGATGCAGATGCGGCTACGCGGTGTTCCGATTTATTGGCTGCCAGATTTTTACGAAACCTTGTGGAACAAACTTCCTTCATCCCTGCTACAAGATAAATGGCTAGCTTTTAGTAATGGTTTTAATTTGATCTCTGGGTACCTCGGTCTGAGGTTGAAACGGTTTGGAGACGTAATTTTTGCGGGGTCATTACTTGTAATTTTGTCTCCACTCATGCTGCTTGTGGCACTGGCTATCAAGTTAGATAGTCAGGGTTCAGTGTTCTACAGTCAGGTACGGACAGGCCAATACGGTAAACCATTTCGGGTTTACAAGTTCCGTTCCATGTATCAGGATGCCGAAAAGCGGGGAGCGCAGTGGGCAAACACACGCGACTCTCGCATCACTAGAGTGGGATACTGGCTCCGTCTGGTGCGAATCGACGAACTCCCCCAAATTTGGAATGTCTTGTGTGGAGAGATGAGCTTAATCGGACCACGGCCGGAACGACCGGAGTTTGATGTCAAGCTTAAAGAAGCGATTCCTTATTATGAAGTGCGTTATTTGGTCAAACCAGGAATTACTGGCTGGGCGCAGGTGATGTATCCCTACGGTGCTTCGGTTGAAGATGCCTACGAGAAGCTTTCCTACGACCTCTACTACATCAAGAATTATTCCTTTTGGTTAGATTTGGCGATCGTCTTTAAGACTATCCGAGTTGTTTTATTAGGTAAAGGTAGATGAGCCAAAAAATATTAGTTACCGGAGGTGCAGGATACATTGGTTCCCACGTCGTACGCCAGCTGACTGAAGCTGGCTATGACGTGGTAGTCTACGACAATTGCTCTACAGGTTCAAAAAAAGCAGTCCTAGATGGTGAGTTGATGATCGGCGATTTAGGTGACATTGATCGCCTTTATCAAGTCTTTACCAAGCATCAATTTAGTGCAGTGCTGCATTTTGCGGCCAGTCTGATTGTTCCTGAGTCAGTAGCCCATCCCCTTGATTATTACGCTAACAACACACGTAATACCTTGAACTTGCTGCGCTGCTGTAGTGCTATGCGTGTCAATCAGTTCATCTTTTCTAGCACCGCAGCAGTCTATGGAGAACCAAAAGAAATTCCGGTAACTGAGTCTACCCCGACACAACCGATTAACCCCTACGGACGCTCAAAGTTAATGAGCGAGTGGCAAATTCAGGACTATGGAGCAGTAACCTCTCTGCGGTATGTCATTCTTCGCTACTTTAATGTTGCAGGTGCAGATCCCCAAGGACGTCAAGGGCCAATATCAAAAAATGCTACTCACTTAATTAAAGTGGCCTGTGATGCAGCACTCAAACGTAAGACGGGAGTGCAAATTTTTGGCACTGATTTTTCCACACCAGATGGAACTGGAATTCGCGACTACATTCACGTTGAAGATTTAGCAACGGCTCACCTCGATGCTTTGCGCTATCTAGAACAGGGTAATCACAGCCAAATTCTTAACTGTGGTTATGGACAGGGTTATAGTGTTCGACAGGTAATTGAAAGAGTCAAGGCAATTTCTGGGGTAGATTTCTCCGTAACTGAATCAGAACGTCGTCTTGGTGATCCAGCTTGTGTTATTGCTTGTGCAGATAAAATCCGTAAAGTTCTGGGCTGGAAACCCAAATATAACGATTTAGATCAGATAGTTTCCACTTCCCTTTTGTGGGAGATGCAACGAGAAGATTTGAGATCAAACAAGATTGATTCTATTGACACTCCCCGGTCGCGCATACACGGGGATTCTTGGTTCAGTGACTCGCCGTTAGACGACAGGTTTACACCAATCGCCCAAGAGGGCAAATCTCCCCAAGCGTAAGTTCCCGTATGCCCTACGGTACTGAGTCCTAGCCTCAAAATATTGATTGCTGCATTGACATCTCTGTCTTCGGTATATCCGCAATGTGGACAAACATGAGTTCTGGTAGACAGAGATTTTGTATCCGCTCAATACTTCAGGGTAGTGAGTTATGCTGGCATCCATGACCAACCAAAGGAATTGAGAGCAGATTGTTCACGAATAATAGACCCCAGAGAAGGAATACTCCCAAGCTGAGAAATGCGGTCACGGATATAATCAAAAAAGCTGATACCTAACTTACGAGTAGTAGCAACAAGAGACATAAAAGTATCCCAAGCCTGAGTACCTTCAAGAGTCTGAGTGGCATAACTAATATTGCGTCGCTGCACCATCGTCCTAGCAGCTAACTCCGCCGGGTTATTGTGCAATGGTAATTCAGGATGCTCTAAAACATATAGCAACTCGGAACTTTTGAGCAGCGTTAATCGTTTTCGCTCATCCAACTGTTGATAACCACTGTCGCCATCAAAAAGTTTCCAAAACTCAGACCGGAGTTTTTCAGCCGTTTTCTCACTGGGTGCATCTTTGTAAGCGAGTAAATCTCGATAGTAATCCCAGAAATCATCCAAGAATTTATCAAGAGCCTTTTGGTGACAAGCAACATAAGGAGTCAACTTCTTATAATGTCGTCCCTCATGTACCCAACACAAAGCAATATTATCAGTCAGTAGCTTGAATTGAGGAGCATCATCACAAACAAGAGTTTGTACCACTGGCCAATCAGTTTGCTGATCATAGAAAGCAATCGCTGCTGCTTCCATGATCCGATCCCGTTGTTGAGAACCCAGTTTGGGTAGATATGTATCAAGTAGGGTATTAAACTCTGTTTCACTGAACACAGTTTCTTGAGGTAATAGTTTGAGTGCGTTCTTCCATTTAGTCGGAAGTTGGAAAGTATCCAACAAATTGTATGTAAGTTGATTGAGAATCCACTCCAATTCTCGTCCGTTTTGTAATACTTTCACTACACTCAATCGGTCTTTCTTGGCAGTGGTCAGGTAGATTGTATATAAAGGGTTACACACTACATTAGTGGTATAGTTCACCCCACCAACTCGCGCACCAGTTTGGTCGAAATGTTGCCAAGGGCTGCTTTCTAGTCCCGACGCATTGATTCGTCTGCAATCCCTTTTGGCTCGACGGCTTGCAGCAAATCCTCTACTGACTTTTCACTCTCAAGAAGTTTTTGCGTCATGTGTCATATTGTATGACGTTTTGTGTGCCTCTCTCACCTTTTTATTTTTTTCTGCTACCCCGGATTATTGAGGGGATACGAGATTTTTTCACCTTCAAGCCACAGTTAGAGCAATTTTGGCTTGTATTGTGGGGAGGAACAGCAATTGTTACCTTCTCATATTTGTGACCAAAATACTCTAACCATGCACGGAAGGTTGACCAACCAGCATAACTTATTGACTTAGCTAGATGACGATTACGTACCAAGCCTTTCACATTTAAGTCTTCATAAGCTACCAAATCATTAGATTGGATGACGGAATATGCAACACGCTTGCAATACTCTTTTCGTTGCCTACTTACTCTTAAATGCTTCCGAGCATATCGTATCTTCGCTTTGTCGTAGTTTTTAGATTGACGTTGTTTAGACTTCTTTTTATCCTTGCTGAACTTCTTGGATTTTTTACGATTAGCACGGTTTAATTGTTTTTCAGACTTGCGGTAAAACTGGGGTGATTGTTCTACATTGCCTTTGTTATCAGCAATGAAATACTTCAGCCCCAAATCAATACCAACTACTTGATTTGTAGGTTGTGTTTCAACCCTAGCATCAACATCAACCGCAAATTGAGCGTAATATCCATCAGCACGACGCACTAATCGTACACGCTTAATCTGTTTGATGTCGTAGTAGTTCAAGTCGTAGGTTCCTTTTAACTTTAAGGTTCCTATTCCCTTTTTATCTGAGAAAGTTATAGCTTTACGAGTTTGTGAAAGCTTCCATCCTGATGTTTTGTATTCAACAGAACGGCAGTTTTTCTTAAACTTTGGATATCCTTTTTTACCTTTAACTTTCTTCTTGCAATTCTCGTAAAACCGAGCAACTGCACTCCAAGCACGTTCAGCAGCAGATTGACGAGCCATTGAATTGAGTTCCGAAGCAAAGGAAAATTCAGCAGCTAATACTGCACAATATTTATTGAGGTCGTATTTACCAATCTTTTTGTTATCCATCCAGTAGCGTAAAGCTTTATTTTGAATGAATTGACTAGTACGAATAGCGTCATCTATTGCACAATATTGCTTGTTTTTCCCTTTGACTTTGAACTCGTAAATTATCACTGGTTTCGACCTAACCAACTACATCTATTATGCTAACACATCATGTATAAATTATGTGGCAATCTTGAAAAGATTACGGCGACTAAAGTCGCTTGAGTCGCTTATATCTCAGCGGCTCAAGCCTCTGAGTTTTACGCTTACCACGAGGTTGTATAAGGAATTGAAACTTAACTACCCAGCATCAATGGTATAATCTTTGTACCAGCGCACAAAATGTTCGATTCCCTGCTCGATCGAAGTAGTTGGTTTAAAGCCAACATCTTCGATTAGTTCGTCTATATCTGCATAAGTGCAAGGAACATCCCCTGGTTGCATGGGCAAAAAGTTTTTAATTGCCGATCTACCCATTGCCTTCTCAATGATTTCGATAAACTTACCCAAAGAAACGGGATTATTATTACCAAGATTGTAAATTTTATATGGCGTTCGCTCGATCGGAGGTTTGTAAGTGACTCGCACGACTCCTTCAATAACATCGTCAATGTAAGTAAAGTCGCGCTCCATTTTGCCATGATTATAAACATCGATCGCTCGATTTTCTGCGATCGCGCGAACAAATTTAAAATAAGCCATATCTGGTCGTCCCCAAGCACCGTAAACTGTAAAGAAGCGCAAGCCAGTTATCGGTAAATTGTATAAATGACTGTAAGAATGAGCCATGAGTTCGTTAGCTTTTTTAGTGGCTGCATAGAGAGAAATAGGGCGATCGACGTTATCCTCAACAGCAAAAGGAACTTTAGTATTAGCGCCGTAAACAGAACTAGAAGAAGCAAAAACTAAATGTTCTACTTGCGAATGACGACAACCTTCCAAGAGATTGGCAAACCCAACCAAATTACTATCAACATAAGCAAAAGGATTTTCTAGAGAATGACGCACTCCTGCTTGTGCTGCTAAATGAACGACGCGATCGAACTTATGCTCTTTAAATAATTGCAACATTCCAGTGCGATCGCTCAAATCTAAATACTGAAAAGTAAATCCCGATTGTGGTGTTAATTGCGACAAACGAGCTTTTTTGAGAGAGACATCATAATAACCGTTGAGATTATCGATACCATAAACTCGCTGTCCTTCTGCTAGAAATCTTTGTGCCAAATGATAGCCGATAAAGCCAGCTACGCCAGTAATTAGTATATACATAAGAGTTAGGGTATGGGGTGTAGGGAGATATTTCAGTTAATTGCAGATGAAATATCTTCAAAATTAAGTGTTTGTAAAATTGGATGATTAGTAGAAAGCGGATAATGAAGCACAGAAATCGCCCCATTTTTAAGATTCAATGCAGAAGTATTAGAAACTATTCCCAAAATTTCAGCCAAAGCAGATTGAATAGTCTCTCGATCGGCGATCGCTAAACCAGTAACTAAAGACTCTCCCGATCGAGATTGGGATTGTATGGTTTGATGCCAGATTTGCAAAAAATTTTGTTGCGATGCTTGTAAATGTACTGTTGATGAATCCCGATCCGAAGGCTGCGCGGTAGCGCAATCGCTAAGAAACAAGTCAGTCATTACTCGCGCTTCGGTGCAATCGCTATGAATACAAAAATCGATCGGAACTTGATGAAGCGATCGCGCTAATAATTGAATGCTAAAATTTTCCGTCTTCTCAGTAGGTAATACTAACAAACGCATACCCAATTTTCCTTCTTTGAGTTTGGGTAAAACTTCTCCTAAATGCGAAGTCAAATTTAGGGCTTCTAATCTTGCCGTTTGCGAATTAAATTCTAAAATACTGATGCCGCAATTAGACTGTTGTAGATAATGAAAGCGATCGCTTTCAATTCCGATCGCCGTATTAATTAAAGCCCGAATCGTTCCGCCATGACTGACAATAAGAATAGTTTCACCAGCATGACGGGATAATATTTCCTGCCAAAATTCTTCGGCGCGTTGATGAAGGTTTAAAACAGGATATTGGATTTTATCGATCTTTTCCGATTCTTTTGTCAGAGTAGCAATGTTAATTTCTTTCGATCCTGAAATATTTTCTACTTCTCTGGGTGCGATCGAAAATTGATGGGGTTTTTCTCTCCAAATACGATAATCTTCAGCTAAATTTTCCCTAACGTGTTGAAAAGATAAACCCTGCCATTCTGGTAAATCGATTTCTTGAAGATGAGGATGAGTTTGTAGGTCAAGGCGGCGAATACTATCGTTGACTGTATCTATAGCTGTCAGAATTTCTCCAGCCGTTTCTTGAGTACGACGCAGAGGGCTGGAATAAACAGCATCGATCGATAATTTACTCAAAGCAAGCCCCGTTTGATAGGCTTGTAATCTGCCTTTTTCTGTAAGTACTGAATCATCACAACAACCCTGATATAATTTCTGAGCGTTGTAAGTACTTTGTCCGTGACGGACTAAAATTATTTTGGTTTGTCTATGTTGGCGAATTTGAGGAGCAAATCTAGATAAAAATTTTCTGACACTTGGTAAAGCTTTTGGAAATTTCATGACCTCAGATCGATCGGATTAAATAAAATAAAGTCCACAGATGTTGCCGTAGGCTTCCCGAAGGGTACGCAGATGAACGCAGATAAATTATTGTTCTTACTTCTTTGTGCCTTTGCGCGAAATTATAATTTTTATAACTAAGCGATTAGACTTTTTTGCGCCAATAATTTTTTTAAAAATGCTTTAGTTTTTTCTACACCTTGTAAATCTATAAATACAGAAGTTGGAATTTCTTGTAGATAATCAATAATTTGTTCGGCAAAAAGATCGGGTTGTAAATTTTCAGGATGAATTACGCGAACTACGCCAAGTTGTTCTAGTTTTTCAGCGCGTATAGTTTGTTCGCGATCGCCGTTACCAGTAAAAGGCAAAATTATCGATCGAACACCCGTTGTCAAAATATTCATGGTGGTGTTATAACCACCCATACTAATCGATAAATCGGCTACTTTTAAATAGCTAAGTAAATTATTAGTGTATTTTTTAAGATTAATATTGCTGGCTTTTTGAGCTAGTTTTTGTAGCTCTATAAATTTATTTTCTGGAATAAAGCAACCAGTAAAAATATTTATTTGATGAGGAATTTTGATTTCGAGTATTGGAGCGGCACGAAGGACACACTCTAATAATTCATGTCCAAATCTACCGCCTCCTACACTGACAACAATTGAAGATTTATCTTGGTTTTCGATCGTTGTTTCTGTGGAATGTTCTTCTTGAACGACGTAGCCAGTATAACGAACTGGACAATTTATATCTTTAACTCTAGAGAAAGTTTCTTCTAGTGGGATAAAAAAGCGATCGCCGTGAATCAACAATAAATCAAAGTACTTATTCATTAACTGAATGATTTTTTCTTCATGTTTATCTTGCTCTTTTTTTCTAATCGTAATATCGCGCAAGCTACAAACTATTTTTGTCGAATAATATTTTTCTTTTATCTCTTCTAATACTGGAATTAATTCAAAAGAAAATTGCCTTCTACCAAAAGGAAATAATTCGATTATGAAAATATCGGGTTGAAATTGATTTAATAAATCGAGTAACTTTTTCCTACGAAATTCTCGAACTTCTGCCAAGCTATACCTACTATCGATAACTTGTAGCTCTTGAAATTCAGTATCGGTTTTAATAGCAGGAAGATTGACTATTTCTACTCCTTCAGGAATGGTTATACCTTCAACAACTTCACCACCATTAATAAAGCAAACTTGAAAATCATCTACTAATCCTCTGACTATTTCAAGAGAGCGAACTAAATGTCCAATTCCTAAAATGTGCTGGCAGTAAAACATTAATTTTTTCATAGTCGATCGTTGATTGTTAATTTCTTTATCGCTTATTACCTATTGCTTACTTTTGACTCAAACATAATTCTGAAGCGGATGCAGAAGTTAAAGGTGCGATCGAGTTGGTAGAGAAAGGAGCGAATAATAACTGAGAAATGTTTTCACAAATACGAGGTAAACCATTTAAATCTAGTCGAGAGACGATCGGATGACCGTTAGTATTGTTTAATTTTTCTAAAATAGTATCGACTAAAACTTGAGAGGTTAAATCTTCAGGATGAATTGTGTCTAGAAAACCTCTTTGAGCCATAGATTTCGATCTAATTTGTTGTTCTTGTGCGGGTTTGGTACGAGGGATAGCGATCGCTAGTTTTCCAGCAGAAAGTACTTCGCAAATTGTGTTATATCCACTCATACAAACAACCAAATCCGCCGCGTCAATATAACTCATTAGATCGTCAGTAAATTCTAGTACCTCTACTTGAGAATCTAAGGCTGCTTTTTTGGCAATTTGTTTTTGTTGTTTGAGAGGCATTTCGGGGCCGCAAAAAATCAAACTGCGAATTTTTTCCTTTTTATCAACTTTGGCAATTCCTGTTAGATAGGTATCAATTAATTGAAAACCATCTTCACCGCCGCCAGGAGTGACTAAAATCAATTTTTCTTTGGTTTGAATGTTTAATTCTCGACGAATAATACGACGACTTTTTAAACCTGGTTCTTTGCGAAGATAGCCACAAAAATAGACTTTCTTAGCGATCGCGATCGGAAATTGATATTCAACACAGAGATTGAAGATTTCTGGCATACCTGCAACTAAGACGCGATCGTAAAGAGATTCAACAGCGTGGTAATAACCTTCTTTTTGCCATTCGCGAGTTGTTTTTTCTGGTGCATCGAGAATATCGCGTAGCAGCAATACTAATTTTGTTTCAGGTAGAAAGTTTTTTAGATAATCGATCGTTGCAGTTAACTCACCTTTAATTCCATAAGGTTTTTTATCTACCAAAACCAAATCGGGTTGATAATTCTTAGCCGCAGCTAAAATTAGTTCGGAGCGAAGTTGAACTGTTGACTCGATACCTGCATTCAAATATTTAACTGCTATTTCTCCCGATTCGCCGCGATTGAGACAGGGAAGTTTGATGTAGTCTAAGCCCTTTGGTAAGCGAAAGCTTTGCAACATGGGCGAACCAGATACTACTAAAATAGAGAGATTGCGAATAGATTTGAGTAAATGGGTGCAGATTGCTAGCATTCTGCGAATGTTACCAAGACCAAAAGCGTCGTGAGAGTAAACCATGATTTTGGTACTATTTGCGGTTGTGGGAGATAGGATACGAGCCATAAAAATTACGCTCTAGTTGGGGTTGAAGTATGAATTTTTGAGATGAAAGCTTTGTTCGATTACTAATAGCTTCACAAATCTCCATGAAGCGAACGTGAAACCTTTATGAGAAGAATCTCATCAACAGCATATAATCCAAAAACCGATGCCAAGAGATTCGCTCTCTAGCGCTCTTTTATTACTATCGTCAGATGAAAATATGAAACCTTTGTCTAGATAGGGTTTTGCCCTTTGAAATTAGTTTGGGGATTCCCATTGCTATGCGATCGCCAAATTCCTCACTACAGATGACTTTCATCATCAAGCCTCGATTATCCTCTAGCCAGAGACATAAAAGAGCGCTAGTTCCTGCAAAGGATTATAAAAAATAATAAGTTAGTATAAAGTCTCAAATTCAGAGCCAAACGTGAAAAATAGCTCTAGCTTCTACCTTGATCGAGTCAGTCGTTTTCTTGATCGGTTGAAAATCCTTAAAGAAACGCGCACGAGTATTCTAATTTGGTACGCGCTTTTGATGGTGTTTTTCATTGCTGTCGCTCTACCTACCATTCGTCAACGCTTGTTTGCCAAGGTTGATACGAGAGTTCGTGAAGATTTAGCTGAAGAAGTAGAGGATTTTCGTAAAGCATTAATTGGAGAATTGCTCAAACCAACTCCAAAACCTAAAAAGCAGAATGCCAACGCAAAAGATACCAGAAATGAAAAACTATACGATCTCTTCGATAATTACCTGAAGAAAGAATTGCCTGAAGACGATACTTATTTGATTGGAATTGTTGGAGGTAAGTACTATAAAGCCAGTTCGAGAGCATTGCCAGAAGAAATACAAGCAAATTCTCCCTTGATGAAATATTGGGCAAACATCAAGGAAGAGAAACAAGGCGATCGACAACTTTTAAATCCCGATCTTGGAAGTATTATTTATACGGCCATACCAATTCAAACCGAAGCAGAAACTCTAGGCGTATTTGTCGCCGTCCATGCTACTGCAGGAGAACGCCAAGAAGCGATCGAAGCTTTGGGAGTAGTGATCGAGGTAAAAATTATCGCTCTAAGTTTGGCGCTATTATTAGCTTGGATCGCCGCAGGAAGAGTTTTAGCACCTCTAAGATCGCTGATAACAACAGCTCGATCGATTAGTGAGACAGACTTAAACAAACGTATTTTCGTGCAGGGAAAAGGAGAACTTGCCGAACTTGCCAAAACTTTTAATGAGATGATGGATCGTTTACAAACTTCTTTTGCAATTCAGCGCAATTTTGTCAACGATGCAGGACATGAATTGCGAACTCCCATCACGATTATTCGCGGACATTTGGAATTAATGGGAGACGATCCACAAGAACAACAAGAAACCATCGAGTTAGTCATGGACGAACTCGATCGCATGAATAGATTGGTCAACGATTTAGTTTTACTGGCAAAGAGTGAAAATCCCGATTTTTTGGAATTAGAAACAGTAAATATTGACTCTTTTACTGAGGAGTTGTATACAAAAATCAAAGCTTTAGCCAAGCGAAACTGGCGATTAGATTGTATGGCAAAAGTAACGATCGCACTCGATCGCCAACGTCTGACTCAAGCAATTATTAACTTAGCGCAAAATGCTACTCAGCATACAACTGAAGAAAATATTATCGCCATCGGTTCGGCGATCGAGAATAACCAAGTTCAATTCTGGATTCGGGATACAGGAGAAGGAATTGCTGAAAGCGACCAAAAGCGCATTTTTGAAAGATTTGCCAGAGTTACTAGTAGCCGCCGTCGTTCGGAAGGGGCGGGTTTGGGTTTGGCAATTGTTAAGGCGATCGCAGAGGCACATGGAGGTTTTGTTCGTCTTGATTCTCATTTGGGTATAGGAGCTAAATTTACAATCGTAGTACCTTTAGACTCAAAGCAAAAACTGGTTAAAGCGGAATAAGAAATCTCTATCTGTAGGATGAGAGTCGGGAGTTGTCACCGCTACATTTTTCCTGGACAAAAACGGACAAACCTTTTAGTTTCTTGGCTCTGCGAAGCTCGCTTTTCGCGGTGGTTTCTCAAAACGAACGGGTTTTCGCAACAATACTGAGAATAGTCGCTTGGGACCTGATCGCGAGTGAGAAGGTTTGTCCGTTTTTGTCTGGATTTATCCCACCCCACAATTGCACTATTCCAAGCTACAAAAAAACTATGATGATTGTAAAAAAGCATCTTATACCAATTTAATATGAAGCTGCATATAATAGAGAAAATAAACTTGATAAATAAAAATAACCATGAGCCGTCCTTTTAAGATTGAAATAGCAGAGAGCGAAGAAGAACTTAAAAAACGTCTACAAACAGCCAATTTAGGGAACCAGAAAGAAAAGCTTATTATGCTTTGGTGGATAAAAAGCGAGCAGCTTAAGGAGCAGCAAGAAATTGGAAGACGCTTGGCAAGAGATACCTCAACTGTGACAAGGTGGTTACAAAAATATAGGTCGGGTGGGCTATCTGAATTACTAGAAATAAAAAAAGCTCCGGGGGCAAAACGGAAAATGACTGACACCGCGATCGCAGCACTTAAGGAAGAGTTAAAAACAGGGAAAGGGTTTGCGAGCTATGGTGCAATAGTTGAATGGTTAAAACAAGAACATGGGCTTGAGATAGAATACGGAACAGTTTACTCGTTGGTTCGATATACATTAGGGGCAAAACTAAAAGTACCTCGTCCTCAAAGCCACAAACAAGACGAAAAGTTGGTATCTGAGTTTAAAAAAAACTCGGTATTATCCTAGATAGCCTAGAAAAACACCTAGCACAAGGCAAGTGCGTCCATTTTCTGTGCCAGGATGAAACAAGGCTTGGATTGAAAACTTTAACAGGAAAAGTAATTACGGCTTCTGGAGTCAAGCCAACCGTACCCGTTAAATGGGTTCGTGAAAATTTTTGGATTTATGGCGCAATTGAACCATTGACGGGGCAACATTTTCAGCAAGAATACCCCAAACTGAACGGTGACTATTTTCAAGAATTTTTAGACTGGCTATCTCAGCAATTAGGCGGAGATTATGCAATTTTACAAATTGACCAAGCCCCTGCTCATATCAGTAGTGCAATTAACTGGCCTGAAAATATTATTCCCCTGCTTCAACCTCCTCATTCGCCTGAACTCAATCCAATTGAAAGGCTTTGGCAGTTTCTCAAAAAATCACTTCATAATGAACTCTTTTCTTCTTTGCAAGATTTACGCGATCGCGTACAACAATTATTCGAGCAACTTACATTTGACGAGGTGATATCTATCTCATCTTATAATTTTATTTTAGAAGCTCTTTTCTATGCAGCTTCATATGAAATTGGTATTAAGTAACGTAAAATTATTGAAATATGTTCGTAGTGAGGACTTTAGTCCTCAAGAAAGGACTAAAGTCCTTACTACAAACCTTTGATTATTTGCGCTGTCTTACTTGTTTTCAAATATATGGCAATTACTTAGTCATAATTTTATCTATTAAAAATATAAGTTTTCCGCAAATCCATCATTAGCCGGCTCTGTATATTCTTGATCTTCAATACAGTGTTTATCTTGTCCGTCACTCACATAGTTGCATATTTTACTTTTAAGCAATCTACCAAACATCGTATTAATGACAAACGCAAAGGAATCTATAAAAATCACATCCAAAACACGGTTGATCATTGATATTCCTCGAACTTAATCCTGTATAAAGTCATGTTTGAGGTTTATTGCACACAACCATGTACTGTCTACCTCTATATAAATCTCCAAGTTTGTACAGATATTTTCCAGATAAAAAATTGTGATTTAGGACAGGAAAGTATGTGATTTTGGTTTGTCATAATTAACAGTTGCACATAACCTTTCAATTTTTACCAACATTCATCGCAGCCAAAAAGGCTTTCTGGCTAACGTCTTTGTAAACAGTATCTAAATACTTCATTGCTAGATCAGCAGCAGTTAAACTTGCTAAATTTTCCTCTTCTTTAGCAAGAGGAATTGATCCTAAAACATCTAACACTGTTTCACTCGTAGATGGCGCAATCACTACTAGAGAAGATTCTAATGGCTCATGATATTGCCAAAAATATTCTAGATTGAAAGAATATTGAGTTTGTGAAACCAACTCTTTATCGTCTGGAGTTTGGTCTGTTGTGACTTCAATATTCGCACTACGTAACTGACGTAAATTGCTAATAATTTGCTCTTTGGTGCGTCCCCGCAATTGAAAGAGTACAAAAGGATCTTCACTAAAGCGATCGCCTAACTGATAGTAAACTGCTCCAATATGTTTACAGGGATTTGCTTTATCAGGACAAGAACATCTACTGTGGACGTCAGATAGAGTAAAAGGAAATAGCGAAATCCCATTAGCAGCAAAAACTTCTTCTATATTTTGTGGCATTTCTCCTGCCAAAAGTTTAGCTGCAAAAATTGCTTTTTGAGACATTGTTTCTACTACATAACCCCACTCTTCATCACGAAAAGAGTCAAGAGAAAGAGAAACTGTATAAGGTTCAGGTTCACTACCCTGCACCTTCGCTAATACCTTTGCATTCTCAAACCCAATACTAAGTACATTTCCTTGACGTGCATAGTTTCTAGCACGTTCCAAACGCTTTTTAAAGCGATAGGAATCTAATAATTCTAGCCACCGTTGTGACCACCATTCTCGACTTGCTTGTAATGTGTCATTTGTCATTTGTCATTTGTCCTCCTTGTCCCCGCTCCCCAATCTCCTTCATTCTGCATCTTCTTCCATAACTGCACTCCGATCTAGTAGTAATAAATTACGGAGTTGGTTTGTATCGAGTTCAGTTAACCACTCTTCACCTGCACCCACAACTTGTTCAGCTAGTTGCTTTTTGCTTTCAATCATGTCATGAATTTTCTCTTCTAAAGTCCCAGTACAAACAAATTTATGTACTTGGACGTTGCGGGTTTGACCGATACGAAAAACTCGGTCTGTGGCTTGATTTTCTACTGCGGGATTCCACCAACGGTCGAAGTGGAAAACGTGATTTGCACGAGTTAAATTTAATCCTACACCACCAGCTTTGAGTGACAAAATCATGATTGGTGGCCCTTGGGGGTCGTGTTGGAAACGGTCGATCATTTCCTCGCGTTGTTTTTTGCTAGTACTACCATACAAAAAGAATATTTCTCGTCCTAGCTGTTGTTCTAAATAGGGTTTGAGTAGTTTACCCCATTCGGCAAATTGAGTGAAAATTAAAGCGCGATCGCCTTCTGATAAAACCTCTTCTAACATTTCCTGCAATCGCAGTAATTTACCAGATAACTGCGGTTCTAAGAGAGTAGTTTTTTTCAAATACTGGGCGGGATGATTGCAGACTTGTTTTAGTTTCACGAGTAAACCTAAAATCATTCCCCGACGCTGAATTCCATCGGCTGTTTCAATTTCAGCGAGTGAATTTTCTACTACTTTTTGATACAGTTCTGCTTGTTCCAAACTCAGACCACAAAAAACATTAATTTCCTGTTTTTCTGGCAAATCTTGAATAATTTCACGGTCACTTTTTAATCGACGCAAAATAAACGGCTGCACTAATGAACGCAATTGATTTAATGAAGAAGTATCGCCATATTTTTCAATTGGCATAGCAAATCTTCGTTGAAAGAATTGCTTATTTCCTAAGTATCCTGGGTTGAGGAAATCCAAAATAGACCAGAGTTCTTGCAGCCTATTTTCTACAGGTGTCCCCGTTAAAGCAATTTTATAGGTTGCTTCTAATTGCCGCACTGATTGAGATTGTTTTGCCTCTGAATTTTTAATATTTTGGGCTTCATCTAAAACAATTCCCTGCCATGAAACACCTTGTAATGACTTGATATCTCGGTGAATTAGCGCATAACTGGTAATTACCAAATTATGCTTGTTTGCTATTTCTGCAAATTCCTTACCTTTGGGACGTTTATCACCGTGATATTGCCAAACTTTCAATGTAGGGGCAAATTTTTTAACTTCTCTTTCCCAGTTTCCTAAGACTGAAGTCGGACAAACCAAAAGTGTTGGTTTTTCTAATGCATTCTGTTCTTTTAAATGTAGTAGAAAAGCGATAAATTGGATTGTGTTATGACAAATTATATTGTTAGCAACAAAATTGTGATGATCACTAATTTCAAAGTCATAAACCCATCCTTCGTAATCAACATCCTCAATACTTTCAATCTTGCAATAAAACACTTCTTTGTCAAGAAGAAATTGTATTGATTTTTGTGTGATCCTCAATTTATCTACATCCAATCGGTCATAAGCTTCTAATGTTTTATTACTCAACTTAGAAGGCTTTAAAAGTTGATATTGCTGCAAAGACACACCACTAATGATGTGATTGATATTAACTAATACCCGTTCCAAACTATCTCTAGAAAATTCCTGTGAACCATTGATATAAACAGTATTATACATTCCAAAATGACGCAATGGTAATCTTGTTGTTGCAACTGCTTGAGCAATAATACCAGAAGCAGGAATCCCCTCAACATTTGTGTTGCCTATACTCTGACAAATCCCTTGTAATTTCAGTTGTTTGCCAGAATTGCTAAACCCAATTTTTTGTAAAAATCTACGAGCGCTGTTACCTCCAATAGTACCTATATAGTAAGTGCGATAAATACCAGTCCCATTTTTAGCACGCTTCTGTTTGGGTGAAATTCGCAACCAAATTCCGAAGCGTCGCAAGAGTGCAGAGAGTTGCTGGATGATTAGCGGTGAAGCTGTAGCAATTTCTATACTTCGCATACTAGTAATAACAGCAGACTCAGCATCAAAATAATTCTGTAAAAAGATCCGTACACTTTCCAAGTCTGCCTGCATAATGAAGGGCGGAATAGATTTTTCTGCCGATAGTTTGCCCCAAATGTAACCTTTAGCTTCTAAAAACCGCCGATAAGCTTGGCTGCTAACTCTAAGACAAGGAACTTTGTTAGGAAAGATACAAATGTTTGGGCTGTTAATTTTGAGCTTATAGCGCTTTCCAATGGACTGGAAAGCCTGAAGTAGATTTTCTAATACCTTAGTATCTTTTTGGAATACTGTAACTCTTGCCTCGTCAGATAACTCATGTCCTTCGGCAATTTGCCAAGCAATAAACTTGACTAAATCAGGATCTTGCGGTTGTCCGTTCCAAAGCATTTTACTTGGAACACAAACGTAATCACCCACCTGTAAGTTATTTGTCCAACCTTTATTTGTTAGTAACTGATGACGATGGGTAATGGTAATACTGTTACCGTCTTGTAGTGTGACTTTTTGTAATTTCTCGCGAACTTGCTGCCGATACAGGCGTTTGACAGTAGCCTGAACAATATTGCCAGTTTTTTCGTCTATGGAGTTAACTAGTAATTCCTCACTAGGTCCAGCCCAAAATCCTTCACCATCAAATGCTGTGTCTCCAGCATAAGTTGTCCAGATTGCTTGAGCTGTGCATAACAGACCATTCACGTTTACTAATGTATCAGGAGCTACGCATTTTCCCAGTCCCATATCGTCCGCCAGACACGCACCCAAGCCCCAGCGTTCGAGAAATGTTAACCAAGCGACTCCACGCTGTTGATAGGGGCGCAACTCTCCTTGAAAATCGGCGGGTGTAGGTAGGGGTTCGACTGCTTTGTTATTTGTCAGGGTAGTGACCAACTCTTGCAATGCGCCTGATGCTTCAAAGCTAACTACTGGTAATTTTTCAATTGTCTGGGTATCTCCTGTACTCAGACGCAAAGCATCTTCCAAGGAAAGGGCCATTTGATCTTTGCGAGATGTAAAAAAGGCTTGGGCTGTTTTGATATCTTGGGGTCGCAATTCTACCCATTCGCCGTTAATTTCAACTAAGGGACTATTCAACGTCACCAATTTGTCAAATTCTTTTTTAGAAAGAGTCTGTCCCCCAATTGCTAATTGCCATTGGAAATTTAGTAAACTTTGTAAACCCAAGCGTCCCTGTTTTTGATTTGGTGTTTGGGCAGAAATTTTCAAACCTAGACGGTTCGCCCATCCTTCTCGGTTTGCTAAACTCGCAGGTAAAACTACACCCAAACCATTATCCTCAAGCCGCGCCTTCACCGACTTGATAAATTCGTAGGCTTGGATGGGGTTAAGGCGACAAGATTGAGGATAACTGGTATCCATACTGGGTGTGATAATTGGATACAAGCGCGATGCTAATCCCAATCCGCGTAAAAATGTTTCCTGTGGTTGTTTAATAGTACGACCACGATAAACAAAGTTTTCAACTGAATGCTGCCATATTGTTTCTGCATCCACTAAAAATTCTGGATCATCTGGTGCTTGCAAAAAATACGCCAAACTCCAATCTGTTTCATCTGACTCTGGGGGATGCAGAACAAAAGCAGTACGAAACAGATTTTTTCCTGCCAGCTGGTATTGTAGCGGCATCGTCCAAGCTTTTAGTGCCGCTTCTAGCCGTTCCAAACCCATCGGTTCAGTGTTGACAGTATCTAGTGTACCCGTTAGAGACTGTAACCACTGGTTTACAGCCGATGGTACAGATGCCATCACTCTTGCTTCAAGCACAGTTTGGGAACCAAGCATTTCTCTGATTTGGGCATCAATCGTACTGTTGAGAAATCCCAGTAATAATTCTTGTGGTTCCACAGGGAAATTTACACTTAGTGAGATTCCAGCTTTCCCTTGATATGTCCGACATGCTAACGGCATCAGCTGCGAAAATTTTTCTAGGCGGGTTCCATCCAAAGCACTATCTAAAAGTGCTTGCCACTTGGCAATGAAAGAACCATCTATTTGGCGTTCAAGAGTAGGCAAAAATTTACATCGAGAGATTAAATCCAAACTCCAACGGCTAATCTGTGACCAAAAGCGTATATCTC
Organism: Nostochopsis sp.; assembly: GCA_051172755.1. Taxonomy (GTDB): domain Bacteria; phylum Cyanobacteriota; class Cyanobacteriia; order Cyanobacteriales; family Nostocaceae; genus Pelatocladus. Next base: position 81,668 of record JBMNDX010000008.1, read on the forward strand.
CTCCTAAAAAATCATCCTCAACCTTGGTAACACTCAAAGGTAAAGAAGCCAAAAAGTTTACTGCTTCTGTGGGATTGAGACAAAAACCCTCGACTCGCCACGGTTGTAGGTATTGGTCAGATGATTTTTCTGAACCTAATATTGCTGAATGTACCGGATAAATCGCTGTTATTCCCTCAATTTTGCCTTCTACAAAATCAGTAGGAAAGGCAATTATTGTTTGAGAGGAGGTTGGTAAACTTTGTGTAGTTGTTTTCGCTTGACGCCGCCCTGTTTGCCCAGACGCGATCGCTTGTGTATCTGGTGACTGCGATGTTGAATTTGGAATCTTAATATTATGAGAACTTAGCCACTCGCTTAATTCATCTGGTGCGATCGCATAAGGTAATAGTGGTACTTCTGTTAATGTTTTTGGATCTATCTTTGTCCCTAGCGATCGCCAAGTCTCTCCCCAAATAAATAAACAGTTACCTTGATTTTGGATTAACCAACTACCGTGTAATATTGCCATTTGTCAACTACTCAAATTTTCCCAACATCAAAGCCTTGAATCTGCTTATTCTCTACTTTTGTGAATTCCTATATTTTTAAATTTTAAATACGTGTTATTAATAATAATTAAATATAATGAAATTATCAAAAACAATCTTAATAAAGTTTATGATCAATGCAGTTACCCCTTTATAAAAGTTTAAAAAATGGCATAAAAGTAGAATTAGATTATATGCATCCAGAAGAACAAGAGGAGGTAAGGAAATTACTTAATCTTGTGATATTGGAAGGAAAAACCTATCCCCAAAAACAACCCCTCTCACCATCAGAATTTGCAGCTTTTTGGTTAAATCAGGATGCTTTTGTCGTCAAAAGAGCGGCTGAATCTGCTACACTGCAATCCAAAGAAATATGGGGAGCGTTTTATCTCAAGCCAAACTTCCCAGGTAGATGTAGCCATATTTGCAACGCTGGTTTTATTGTACAACCTGACAAGCGAGGTCTAGGAATCGGACGCTTCATGGGAGAGTCAATGCTGTCAATTGCTGCGAGTTTAGGCTACGAGGGAGTAATATTCAACCTAGTCTTTGCTAATAATATAGCTTCAATTCACTTATGGAAATCATTAGGATTCCAGACGATTGGGCAGATTCCAAGGGCGGTAAAACTAGATACCCAGCAAGTGGACGCGTTGATCATGTATCGGGAACTAGGAGATCGGGAGTAGATAAAGGAAGGGGGACATGGGGGACAAGGAAGAATTGTCATATAGTCTCTACGCTGTCACAAATTTCTGATCCCAGATCCTCGATCCCTGATCCCCGATCCCTTATCCCTTTTGTAACGAAATTGTTAATTATGAATTCTATATACTGCTCAAGCCAGTGTTAGATCATAAATGTTAGGATTGCCACAGAGAGAGAATAGCGAGCATAGTAAGGAAAAAAAACTGAATGGGAGAATTTGAGAAGTCAATATCCTTCGATGGAAGGGATATTCGACTGAAGGTGGGTTTACTAGCACCCCAGGCTGGTGGATCGGTGTTGATACAATCTGGGGATACGACAGTTCTAGTTACAGCTACGCGATCAGCAGCCAGAGAAGGCATTGATTTTTTGCCCCTCACGGTAGATTACGAAGAAAGATTATACGCAGCAGGTAGAATCCCTGGAGGATTGTTGCGACGTGAAGGTCGTCCGCCAGAGAGAGCAATTCTCACCAGCCGTCTTATTGACCGCCCTCTACGTCCTTTGTTCCCCTCTTGGTTACGGGATGATCTGCAAGTTATTGCGCTGACTCTTTCTATGGATGAGCTAGTACCGCCAGATGTGCTAGCTGTTACTGGTGCTTCTATTGCTACCCTGATGGCAAAAATTCCCTTTAATGGGCCTATGGCAGCCGTGCGCGTCGGTTTGGTGGGTGATGATTTTATCATTAACCCCACTTATGCAGAAATCGAAGCTGGAGACTTGGATTTAATAGTGGCAGGTTCGCCGGATGGTGTGATCATGGTGGAAGCGGGAGCTAATCAGCTACCCGAACGTGATGTTCTTGAGGCGATTGAATTTGGTTACGAAGCTGTGCAAGATTTAATTCAAGCCCAGCTAGATTTAATTGCAGAATTGGGTTTGGAAATAGTGCATGAAGCACGACCAGAATCTGATCAATCACTGAGTAACTTTATCAGCGATCGCGCTACCGACGAAATTAGAAAAATCCTCTCACAATTTGATTTCGATAAAAGTGACCGGGATGCAGCTTTGGATGAGGTCAAAGAATCCATCGCAACTGCGATCGCGGAACTACCAGAAGAAGATCCAATTCGAGTAGCTGCAACTACTAACGCCAAAGCACTGGACAATACTTTCAAAGACATCACCAAAAAGTTGATGCGCCGTCAGATTGTCGAAGATAACGTCCGGGTCGATGGTCGTAAGCTAGATGAAGTTCGTCCTGTTTCCTGTGCAACTGGTTTATTACCCAAGCGAGTCCACGGTTGTGGTTTATTCAATCGGGGGCTAACTCAAGTCTTATCTGCTTGTACACTTGGTACACCAGGAGATGCTCAAAACTTAAACGACGATTTGCAACAAGACCAAGCAAAGCGTTACATGCATCATTACAACTTCCCGCCGTTCTCCGTTGGGGAAACCAAACCCATGCGGGCGCCGGGACGTCGGGAAATAGGTCACGGGGCGCTGGCGGAAAGGTCAATCTTACCAGTGTTACCACCTAAAGAGGAATTCCCCTACGTAATTCGCGTAGTGTCGGAAGTGCTTTCTTCCAATGGTTCTACCTCAATGGGTTCGGTGTGCGGTTCCACGCTGGCTTTAATGGATGCAGGCGTACCAATTCTCAAACCTGTGAGTGGTGCAGCTATGGGTTTGATTAAAGAAGGTGATGAAGTACGAGTCCTGACAGACATTCAAGGGATCGAAGACTTTTTAGGTGACATGGATTTCAAGGTTGCTGGTACAGATGCAGGGATTACCGCCTTGCAAATGGATATGAAAATTAGCGGTTTGTCCTTGGATATTATTGCTCAAGCCGTCAATCAAGCAAGAGGCGCACGCTTGCATATTCTGGAGAAAATGCTCCAGACAATTGACCAACCACGCCCAGAAATGTCACCCTATGCTCCACGTCTGTTGACGATCAAGATTGATCAAGACATGATTGGTCTAGTGATCGGGCCTGGAGGTAAGACCATCAAAGGCATCACAGAAGAGACTGGTGCTAAAATTGACATTGAAGATAATGGCACCGTAACCATTTCGGCTGTGGATGAAAACAAGGCTAAGAGAGCTAAGAGCATCATTCAAGGCATGACGCGAAAGCTGAATGAGGGTGATGTTTACGTAGGTAGAGTAACGCGTATTATACCTATTGGTGCATTTGTGGAGTTTCTACCAGGTAAAGAAGGTATGATCCACATTTCTCAACTAGCTGACTATCGTGTTGGTAAGGTTGAAGATGAAGTTGCAGTTGGTGATGAAGTCATTGTCAAAGTACGTGAAATTGACAATAAGGGTAGAATCAATCTTACTCGTTTAGGTATTCATCCTGAGCAAGCGACAGCAGCACGCGAACAAGCAACGTCGAACAAATAGGAGGTTTGATAGTGAGCGCTTGAGCTATCTACAAGTATAGTTGCATAAGCGATCGCAAACAAAAGAAGTAAGCTCGCAGTTTACTTGCGGGCTTACAGTCTAAGTCTACTAAAAGCAGACTGACTGAATAAGCTTTAAACTCACTTCAATCAGTCATTTAGCAGATGTCTATTGAAAACTGATAACTGATAACTGAATCACTTAGCAGTGACTTTTACAACTGCTGACATTCCGGGAGTAATGCGCGATTCATAACCTTTAATACTGGCTGGATCAAACATAATCTTGACAGGAATTCTACGTAGACTATAGGTGTTATTAGAATTGTCCGTATTATTGTTTGGCGGAATCGAAGCAATGCTATCTACTTTACCTGCAAAGTTACGACTAGGAAAAGCAGCAATTTTAATATTTACGTTTTGTCCTGGTTGTATCTTTTCTAACTGGTTTTCTTGGAAGTTACCAATAATCCAAGGATCTGGTTGCACGATAGTGAAAAGAGTTTGACCAGGTTCTACCCGTTGTCCGATTTGGATATTTTTGTTACCAATCTTTCCAGGAACCAGGGCATTAATATTGGTGTAGGATAATTGCAGTTCAGCTTTTTTGACCTCAGCCTGTTTTTGAGCGATCGCAGCCAATGCAGTTTTATACTGTTGTTCGCTGATGTCTCTTTGTTGAATTGCTTGTGCTTGGAGGAAGTTCTGTCTGGCTTGAGTATTGTTGTCTGCTGGTGATAGCTGCGATCCTGAAGTCGGAACTGGGATATTTCTAATTTTTTTCTGTGCTAAAGCTGCTTGCTGTTTTGCTAACTCTAAAGATGCTGTCGCCTGGGCGAGAGATACTTGATTATCTTGAGGATCAAGTTTTACTAATACTGTTCCCGGAGCTACCACTTGATTCTCGTTAATTGGAATTTGGCTGACTATCCCTGAAACACGAGCAATCACAGGATAAACGTCTGCGGTAATATAGGCATTATCGGTTTGGGGAAAATTTTGGCTATACTGCCATTGGCGGTACGCATAAATTGCTGATGCGATCGCTCCTGCACCTAAAATTACTCCTATTACTACAACGGGCAGCAGACGGCTCTGAAACAGAGGTACTCTTGTTTTGGTATTACTATTTGATGCAGCAGGAGTGATAGCTGTCACCTCTTGCTCTAAGACTGGAGTTTTTTGTTCTTCCACTCCTGTCACTTGTTGTGCGTGTTGTTGTAAAGAATCTACGCGTTCCATCTCCCACCCTCTTTTCAGTAATACTTCAAGATATCTTATTAACAATTGACAACAAATATACAAACGCTTTAATACACTAAATGCTAGGAGTAATGTTGATCATATTATATGCTTTCGCTTTATTTTTTTTACTTTGAATATTTATTTATATTTTGCTTAACTAAGCACTTATACCAAGGCTTGATGGACAATTCATGAATTGTCCCTACTTGAAAATAACCTGTGCGATCGCTTGATATTTAATTTATGCCCCCATTCCCGAATACCGCTTCAATCCTTGTCGCCACAACCAACGATTTAAACCCAAAAAAAATAGAATCCAACCCAACATTGACACCAGTCCCTGTGTCAAATTTACAGGTATTCCTACCAAAATACTGGCAGGAAAATTAATTAAATAGGGAAAAGGAGTAAAAAGCACTACCGTCCTGACTGATTCAGGAAAAACCTCAAGAGGGGCAATCATACCAGATAAAAACAAAAAGAACAGAAACCAGAAATCTTCTAAAGCGCTTGCTCTTTCTGTCCAAAAAGCAAATATAGCAAAAGTATATTGAATCAGGAAGCGTAAAATAAAAGCTAATATCACCACTAAACTAAACAATAAAAAAGTTCTTAAACTCGGTATCCAAAAAGCTTGAGGATACAGTATAAAGAACAACCCTACCAACAGAATTGCGAACGGTATACGAGCAACTCTTTCACTGACATGGGCAGCAACATGATGCCATACTGGGTCAATTGGTTGTAGCAATCGGTTAGAAAGTTTACCTTCTACTACTTGTCTTTCCACTTCCCAAATTACCCATACAACTGTGAACTGTCTCACCAGAAAAACAGCCAGAAAGTAACGAGCAAAATCCACAGATTTTAAACCGAATTGTCCACTTTGAGCAGCTTGTATCCAAACTCCCATGAGGATAATTGGTAAAGAACCAGCTAATACCCATAAAATTAGTTCTGCACGATACTCCATCATGTAAGCGTAGTATACAGACAGAAAAGTTAATGTTGTTTTGATTAGTCTTTGCATAATTTAGTTATTAGTTAGTGGTTAGTGGTTAGTTCTTAAGTATTGGAAAGGTACCACTATCCACTAACTACTCCCGCTTGAAATACTTTTCCAATTACTTCTTCGACTGGTGGTTCATTTACAGTTAAATCAATCACATCTAACTCTGCTAAAATCCGTGAGACAGTGCGTGTCAAATCTTCTTGCTGCACCATAAAACACACCATCCGTCCATCTAATTTTTGGACATCGCCGTAAAACATAAGTCTTTGTTTTGACAGAGGTTGTGTTAATTCCACATGTACCTCTCGATAAGGTGCAAATTTTTCTAATAGTCCGTCTAGACTACCGTCATACATCAACTTACCTTGGTGAATTAATAATACCCGTTGACATAAAGCGGTAATATCTGCCATGTAATGACTCGTTAACAGTACTGTGGCTTGATAACGCTGATTATACTCTCGTAAAAAGTCACGCACCCCCATCTGAGCATTAACGTCTAGTCCCAAAGTTGGTTCATCTAAAAATAGCACCGAAGGACGATGTAAAAGTGCTGCTAAAATTTCTGCTTTCATACGCTCACCTAAAGACAGCTTGCGTACTGGTTGGTTAAGTTTTCCTTCTAGAGACAGCATTTCGGTGAGTTCACCGACTCGCTTACGAAATTCGCGATCGCTAATATTGTAAACAGCAGCATTAATTTTCAAAGAATCGATTGCTGGTAAGTCCCAAATTAATTGTTGCTTTTGTCCCATTACTAAGGTTATTTTTTGCAAAAATGCTTCTTGGCGACGAAAAGGAACATAACCAGCGACTTTCACTATACCGCTAGAAGGATGAATTAATCCTGTGAGCATTTTCAGTGTGGTGGTTTTTCCAGCACCATTTGGTCCTAAAAACCCAACTACTTCACCAGATGCTATTTCAAAGGAAACATCTTGAACTGCTTTAATTTGGCGATAGGTGCGGCGAAAAAAGTGGGTAATTGTTCCAGCAATACCTGGTTCTTTCACAGCGACAGGATAAACTTTGCTCAAATTTTGAGCTTCAATGATTGGCATAAGGTAGATAGTGGGTAGTGGATAGTAGATAGTGGGTAGTGGATAGTGGGTAGTGGGTAGTGCTACTTTTCCAATACTTAACCACTAACCACTAACACAATTATCGTAAACGTCCTGATCGTAAAATGCTAATAACCAGCCACAAACCTAAGAAAGTTGCTGTAGCAAATAACACGTTACTCAGAAGAGAAAATTGTGGTGTTCTCGCATTGCTAGAAATAATTGCTGCTCCCATGATCAGTGAACCTACTAGGATACTAAAAGAAAGCCGATTGGCAGCATCATCGGTAGTACGACGCAAGCTATCTAGACCACGTACATTTAAATTCCATTGTAATGTTTCTGATGTGACTCGATCTAGCAGTAATTCGATTTGTCGGGGAGATTGTAAAGAGAGACTTTTAATATCTAGCGCTGTTCTGAGGAGCGATCGCACAGGTGATTCTCCGAACAATTGACGACGGAATAAATCTGTAATCAATGGTTGAATTTCATCTATAAAATTCAGGTCTGGATTAAATGATCGTGCTACTCCCTCTAAGTTAGCTAGGGTTTTGGCATACAAACCCATATTACTAGGTAAACGAATTTTATTATTACGAGCGACTTGTAACAGTTCATAAATGATGTGGCTGAAATTCATTTGCGACAAGTTCAAGTTATGATACTTCCGCAACATTCGGTCATAATCATTTTCGAGACGAGACAAAATTACAGGCTGATTTGAATCCGCTAACTGCAAAGTTAACTGGGCGCACCGTTGAGCATCTAAATCAACTATTGCTAGTAACATTTCTGTTAAAATCTGCTGTGTACGCGGATCGAGTCGCCCCATCATACCGCAGTCAATTAAGGCAATTTGCCCATCTTTAAGATAAAAAATATTGCCTGGATGGGGATCGGCATGAAAAAATCCATCTATATATAATTGTTGGAAAAAAGCACGAAATAACAAGGTAGTAATTTCTTGTCGCTCTACAGTCGGACTTTTACCGTTTTGGCTACTTAAATTTGCCGACAACAACGGTACACCATCCAACCATTCCATAACTAGTAATTTTTGCGTAGTCAAATCCCAGTAAATTTGCGCGACTATGATCTGAGTTGGATCAAACCAGTGACTCTGAGATAAATTGCGCCGCAAATCGTCAGTATAACTTGCTTCTAGTGTAAAATCTAACTCTGCTTCCAAGGCTTTGACAAACTCTTCGGCGATAGATTTGATTTCGTAGCTTTGACCAAATTCAGTGCGTGCTACTAAATCAGCAATACCTTGAATCAGAGCAATATCTCCAGCAACAGTAATATCAATTCCAGGACGTTGCACTTTCAAAGCAACTTCTCGACCATCTTTGAGGATAGCTCGATGTGTTTGAGCAATGGAACCGGCTGCTACTGCTATAGGATTAATGCTTGTGAAGGTTTCTTCTAGAGGTTGTTTGAGTTGTTGACGAATCAGAACTTCTATTTCTGACCAAGGAACTGCTGGTACTTCATCTTGTAGTGTTGATAGTTCTTCAATATAAGAAGCACTTAGCAAGTCTGGACGGGTAGAAAGTAGTTGACCTAATTTGACGTACACAGGCCCTAAATCTACCAAGATATTTTTTAAAACTGCTGGTGTGGGTAACTGAGGCTCATCAGCTTTACCACCTGTGAGCAATCTTCGCATATAATCCCAGCCATTACGGAAAAGAACTTCAATGATTTCTCGTTGACGGGGAACTGTTTGAGTGAGAAACATAATTTCAAATAAATCGCTATTAAGTAGAAGGAAAAAAGAGGACTACTATCTTCCCACTGGAAGATTAACACTGAGACGCGCTAACCCTGTCATGGAGAGAGCATATTCAAAAATTATCCCACCTCCCTATCATTCCATCTCCCCATCGATATAAACATCAAGTTATCTAGATAATAATAGCGCTAACCTTACTACAGGCTAGCGCTATTCTTTTGATATAAATCAGGGATAAAAATAATTGAATGAACTCCCTGAGGTTTATTATGAATTGATTAGAAATTGATTAACTAGATGGTGCTGCGACGAGTTAACAAATTCCACAAGAAAACAGCGATAATCGCACCAATTACTGACACTATAATACCTGGAATACTCAGGGTGGAAGCTGCCAGGGCAAATCTCCCTGTGCTTAATAACACACCTAAACTACCACCAATAAAAGCACCAACGATTCCTAATATAATTGTTCCCAAAATACCGCCACCTTGATGACCGGGGTAGATAGCTTTAGCGATCGCACCAGCAATGAGACCTAAAACAATCCAAGCAAGAATGTTCATTGTTGTTACTTATATAAATGTTTTGCAGTAATGAATACACATTAGCAATTCTGAGGTTGGCAGTGAATCTGTCAACAGAGTTAATTATTAATTAGCCATAAGGCATAGTGAAAGTCGATAATTGAAGAAGGTAGTCCCAATGAAAGAACGAGTCTGAATCCCTCTCTAAGGAAACTCAAAAAATAAATTATCTCAGCATGAATAAAAAATAAGAAAAACCCCTAGTGGTTGTGGTACTAGAGGCTCATCAATTTCTTGCTTGGTAATTGCAGTATATGCATTTTTAATAGTCTATATACCTCTACTTGAAGAGTTAAACTCAAGTTTTGATGAGAAGAGAATTTTCTGTCTATTCATTGCAAAAGTGTGAGGGTGTAACATTACGAGAAAAACATGACTATTTCATTCTCATCCAGCCCTTCTGGTGAATCAATTCTGAGGCTAATAGCTAAAGTCGGTTCAAACCGACTGTTTAGCGGGAATTAAGTCCGTTTTAACCGACTTAAACTATGCAGCCCTTAACTTTAGTTCAGAGCGGTTTATATCTAGAATGAAATAGCCCTGCGGTAAAAACATGACTTAGGTCATGGATTTAATAACTTACAATTTTAGTAGGGTGCGTTACGTTCCTAACGCACTCTACTGAATCAGGATTTTGTATTTTATTTAATCCACTAAAGGCTTAACAGCGTTATTTTTTAGTCTTATGTCTTTAAGTAGAGACAAGTTAAATCACAAATATTTATACTATATTAATAATTGTATCAGGTAGATGAAATTTTATTGAGTTTGTAATAACGACATCTCCTTTGATATGTTTTTTCGATAGCAAGTAACTTAATATACATAAATTCTAGTAAAGTAATGATAAAAGTTATACTTTTGTCTCTCATTCAAGGGTATTTTTTCTTGCTCATATAGCTTCAGTAATATTTACAACAATATATCAGGACTAGTTACAGGCGGCTGTGATTAGGCAAAAACCGACCCAGTAGGAGCCAAACATAATGATTTGCGACGGAAATAAGCTGCGTATATTGGTTAAAAATCCACCCTTATTGTCAGTGGTTTCCTGGTTGAGTATAGGATTGTTAATGGGAGGTTGCGGAGCACTTCCCAAAGAATCTGCGGAAGCTCAACAAGAGGGTCGTGGTGTATCTGGACAAGCAGATATTGCAATACCTGTAGATGTGGCGATCGCTCGTAAAGATGATCTGCAACAACAATTAGAATACACAGGTACTACTACACCATTCCGCACCGTATCGCTGCGATCGCAAATCGAAGGACAGCTTTTGGCTTTGAACGTAGATGTAGGCGATGTTTTAGCAAAAAATCAAATAGCTGGACAGGTAGATGATACCCTACTGGGAACAGCACTAAATCAAGCTGAAGCGGAGCTAGCAGCCCTCAAGTCAGAAGTAGCAAGGGCGAATGCTCAAGTGAGTAATGCACGTGTTGAGGTAGAACGGACGCGATTAGAAGTAGCACAAGCCGTTGCTGATGCCGAAAGACAAGATAAACTCCTCAAAGAAGGAGCGATCGCTCAACAAGCAGCCCAACAAGCACGTACTAACGCCCAAACGGCGACGCAAGCCTTCCGCGCTGCACAGGAACAAGTACGTACACAGCAAGAAACCGTTGCTGCTGCGAAGGGAAGATTAACAGCTCAACAAGCTTTAGTAGCAGAAGCCAAAGAACGCCGATCCTATGCCAAGCTGGTATCTCCGATTGCTGGTGCAGTCTTAGAAAAAGTTACAGAACCCGGAAATCTTTTGCAACCAGGTAATGAAGTTTTAAAAATCGGGGATTTTAGTCGTGTCAAAGTTATAGTCCAAGTTTCCGAATTAGAACTGGCAAATATTCAAGTGCGACAATCAGTACAAGTACGCTTAGATGCCTTTGGTGAGAATACATACGTTGGTACTGTCACACGTATCTCCCCAGCTGCTGACAATACAGCTCGTTTAGTACCAGTAGAAGTAGTGATTCCCAATAATGGATCAAAAATCGGTAGTGGACTTTTAGCAAGAGTGAATTTTATTGAAAAGGGACAAGAACGAGTAGTAGTACCTTTAACTGCAATCCAGACAGGAGCGGGGAGTAAGCAAAACCGAAATCCAAACTCGAAACCAGAAACTGATCAGGGTAAGGTGTTTGTGGTGAAGCGAGAACAAGGCAAAACAACAGTTGCAAGTAGAACCGTAAAATTAGGTGAAACTAATGACGGTAAAGTCGAAATTATCTCTGGTTTACAACCGAATGAAGAGTACGTGGTACGCAGTGGTAAGCCTCTCAAAGAAGGCGAGACTGTACGTCTTTCAATACTTTCTGAAAAATTGAACTCTGCTGCGGTGGCGAAATAAATTAGTTGTTGGTTGTTGGTTGTTGGTTGTTGGTTGTTGGTTGTTGGTTGTTGGTTGTTGGTTGTGGGTTTTTAACCACTATCCACTATCCACTATCCACTAACAGCCACAACGAAAAATATTTTTATCTACTCTGAAATATAAAAAAATGCAGGTAACAAAAAAAAGTGGGGGATTTAGTGTCAGCGCCCTCTCGATTCGCCAACATATTGGTACACTGATGCTTACTCTGGCAGTCATTGTTATGGGTATATTTTTTGTCAATACTCTACCAGTGGATTTGCTGCCGTCAATTACCTATCCCCGTATTGGTGTACGGCTAGAAGCTCCTGGAATTTCGCCAGAAGTAGCGATCGATGAAATTACCAGACCACTAGAAGAAGCTTTTGCGGCTACTGAGGGTATGGTACAAATTTTTTCTCAAACTCGTGAAGGACAGATAAATTTAGATTTGTTCTTTCAACCGGGGGGTAATATTGACCAAGCCCTTAACGAGGCTACAGCCTCATTTAACAGAGCCAGAAGTGGCTTACCAGATACAATTGAAGAACCCCGGATCTTCAAATTTGATCCCTCTCAATCACCGATTTACGAATTAGCCTTAACTTCACCCTCATTAGAAGGTGTTGATTTACGTGTATTTGCTGAAGAAGAACTAGTCCGCGAACTCAGTGTTGTGTCAGGAGTTGCGGGAGTCGATGTATCAGGGGGAGTGCAAGAAGAAGTTAGAGTTAATATTGATTTGGATCGCTTGCAAGCTCTTGGTGTTGGTTTAACCGATGTACTCGACGAACTCACCAACCGCAACCAAGATATTTCGGGTGGTCGAATTTTGGGACAAAATTCCGAACCTCTGACCCGCACTGTCGGACGCTTCCAGAGTGCGGATGAAATCAGCAACCTTTCTTTTGAAGTTTCTACTACTACTACTACTACTACTTCTTCTTCCTCCACTTCCTCTACTTCCTCTACTTCTATTCCCAGCCGTCGCGTCTACTTACGTGACTTTGCTGAGGTGATTGATGGTACAGAAAACCAACGTCTTTTGGTTTTACTCAACAGACAACCAGCAGTAAAAGTCAGCATTCAAAAGCAACCAGATGCTAACACCATAGAAGTTGTGGATGGAGTCAAAAAGCGAATCGAAGAACTGAGAAAATCTGGTGTCATTCCAGAAGGAACAGTTCTCACACCTACCTCGGATGAATCGCGGTTTATCCGTAATTCTATTTCTAATGTTACTAGTTCCGGTTTAATCGGAGCAGCACTAGCCGCGATCGCAGTTCTGTTATTTCTTGGTTCGGTACGGCAAACTTTAATTATTGTAGTTGCTATTCCCTTGGCAACCTTAGCTGCCATCATTTTGATGGGATTGTTTGGGCTATCTTTAAATATTTTCAGCTTAGGTGGTTTGGCTTTGGGTGTCGGTATTGTGGTGGATAACTCCATCGTCATGCTAGAGAATATTGCCGAAGGTGCGGGTATGACTCCTGGTAAAGATACCAAAACTCGCCTCAGTTCATGGCAACTGATTCAACAAGCAGAACAAAGTAGCCAAGAGGTAGAATCAGCTTTGCTAGCTTCTACCAGCACCAACTTAGTATCAGTTTTGCCGTTTTTGCTGATTGGCGGCTTTATCTCGCTGCTATTTAATGAATTAATTCTGACAATTAGCTTTGCTGTCGCCGCTTCTATCTTAATTGCGGTAACTGTAGTACCCATGCTGACTTCCCGGATGCTATCGTGGCAGATTTCTAGTGGTGTGAGTAATTTTTGGTTCATTCGAGAGTTCAATCGCCGTTTTGATGCAGCCACCAGAAGTTACGGTGCTTTCTTGAGTAAAATTTTGCGTTTTCGCTTGATCACAGTGGCGATCGCGATCGCTTTATTTGGTAGTGGCAGTTTTTGGCTAGCACCGCAAATTCCCCAAGAAATTCTACCCCGGATTAACACTGGACAAGCAAGTTTATTTGCTCAATTTCCTCCCGGTACACCTTTAGAAAATAACCAAAAAGTCATGTCTGCGGTTGATCAAATTCTCCAGGATCAGCCGGAAACTGAATACGTATTTTCCACAATTGGCGGTGGTTTATTTAGTAATACTACTAGCGAAAATCCCCTACGGAGTTCTAGCACCATTACGCTCAAACCTGGCTCTGATGTAGAAGCCTATGTTGAACGAGTTACCCAAGAATTTAACAAACTAAATTTAGCAGGTGTGCGTTTGCGTGTTGCTCCTGGACAAGTACGGGGTTTAATTCTTACCAACTCTCCAGTCAGGGGAGCAGAAGTTGACATAGTTCTGCAAGGAAATGACGTAAACACCTTACAGCAAGCCGGACAGCAATTACTAGCAACTCTAGAAGAAAAAGTTACCTTAGCTAGATTCCGTCCCGATAGCGATGCACGTCAACCCGAACTGCAAATCCGTCCAGATTGGGAAAGAGTTGCAGCTGTGGGATTAACTGCTAAAGAAATCGGTGACACAATTGCGACTGCTATTGAAGGTAGTGTACCAACACAGCTACAACGTAGTAATCGGCTTGTAGATGTGCGGGTGCAATTAAATGAAGACTCTGTGCGATCGCGTAGCGTCTCCCCTTTGGGAGAATCGCCTTCCCAATTAGAGAGATTACCTTTATTTGTAGAAAATAATCGCCAAATCCGTCTCAGCGATGTTGCAGAAATTGTTGATGCTCAAGCCCCTTCAGAAATTCAACGGATTAACCAGCGTCAGGTTTTCATTATCGCTGGTAATTTGAGCGAAGGGGCAAATCTGAGTGATGCCCAAGCACAAGTGAATGAGGTATTGAATAACTTAAAATTGCCTCAAGGTGTTAGTATCCTGCCTAGTTCGGCAGCAGAAGCTAATCAGCAATTACAGAACTCTCTGTGGCTATTAGGGGGATTAGCCAGCTTTCTAGTCTTCGTAGTTATGGCTGTGCAATACAATTCCCTTATCGACCCTTTGGTAATTATGTTTACAATTCCTTTAGCATTAGCTGGGGGTATTTTCGGGCTTTACATTACCAAAACTGCCATTGGTGCAACAGTTATTGTGGGTGCAGTATTATTAGTAGGTATCGTTGTTAACAATGCTATTATCATGGTGGAGTTAGCCAATCAAATTCGCGAACAAAAAGGTGTTAACCGTCAAACAGCGATTTTACAAGCTGCTCCTCAACGTCTACGCCCAGTGTTAATGACTACAATTACCACAGTTTTAGGTATGTTTCCTTTAGCATTGGGAATTGGCGAAGGTTCAGAATTTTTACAGCCTTTAGGTATTGTGGTGTTCTCTGGGCTATCCTTAGCGACATTGTTAACTCTGTTTATCATTCCTTGTTTTTATACTTTGCTGCATGAGATTTTGACCTGGAAATGGATCAACTCTGTAATCATGCGTTTGGGAATGGTCAAATAACCATCGCCATTTACCCATTACCAACTTCAACGGATAGCATAAGTGTTTAAGCGGACATAATATTATCTATGCCTTTAATTGACGACAAGTTAAGAAAAAAAGCTTGGGCTGGTGCAGTAGCCCAACCAGCCCAAGAATTCCCTCTCACTCCCTTGCGAGTAATATTTGGTACAATTCCATCTGGTTTACGTGGGACACTTTACCGCAACGGCCCTGCACGAATGGAGCGGGGTGGTATGCATATGGGACATTGGTTTGATGGAGATGGTGCAATTTTGTCTGTCGATTTTACTGATACAAGTGCTACGGGGATTTACCGCTATATCCAAACTGTCGGCTACCAAGAAGAAGCAACAGCAGGTAAACTACTTTATGGCAACTATGGGATGACAGCGCCGGGACTGATTTGGAATAAATGGTTCAAACCAGTTAAGAATGTTGCCAATACTAGCGTGTTAGCACTATCAGATAAACTCTTAGCATTGTGGGAAGCTGGTAAACCCTACGCCCTCGATTTACAAAACTTGGAAACTTGTGGCGAGGATGATTTAGGTGGGTTAACTAAAGGTCTAGCTTATTCTGCACACTACAAACGTGATCCGCAGACAGGGGAAATTTTTAACTTTGGTATCACTCCTGGGTTAAATTCCACTTTGTATATTTATAAAAGCGATGCTAGCGGCAGAATTTTACACAAAGCAGCCCATGAACTTAATGGTGTTCCTCTGGTACATGATTTTGTTTTAGCAGGACAATACCTGATATTCTGTGTTCCACCAGTGCAGTTGAATCTGCTTCCTGCTTTAACTGGGTTTAGCAATTATAGCGATGCTTTAAAATGGCAACCTAGTAAGGGAACTCAAATTTTAGTCATTGACCGCGAAACCTTGAAAATGATCAGTCGTAGTGAAGCGGAACCTTGGTATCAGTGGCATTTTGGTAATGGTTATGTAGATGATCGCGGTACGGTAATTGTAGATATTGCCCGCTATGAAGACTTTCAAACTAATGAATATCTTAAAGAAGTTCGTACAGGGGAAACTCGCACCCCAGCGAAGAGTACACTATCGCGAATTTACATTCATCCGCAAACAGGCAAAGTTACTAATACTCAACAAGTTTTAGACCGTCATTGTGAGTTTCCTAGCGTACCGCC
This sequence comes from Nostochopsis sp., assembly GCA_051172755.1. Taxonomy (GTDB): domain Bacteria; phylum Cyanobacteriota; class Cyanobacteriia; order Cyanobacteriales; family Nostocaceae; genus Pelatocladus. Next base: position 97,837 of record JBMNDX010000008.1, read on the forward strand.
CCAAAATGTTGGACAAAACTCTAGATATACGTATTTATCGAGTTTCCGAGATGGGACAGATATTAGCCAAGAAATAGTGAATGCGATCGCTTGCTACGATCACAAAACCGAAACTCTTAGTGAAGCAAATTGTGGTGAAAATCGCTATCCTAGTGAACCTATCTATGCAACAGACACCGATAACCCCGAACAAGCTTGGATTTTAACGGTTGTCTATGATGGAAATTGCGATCGCAGTGAAGTTTGGGTATTTGAGGCCCACCAATTAAGCGAAGAACCCGTGTGTAAGCTGGAATTACCAAGTGTGATCCCTCATAGTTTTCACGGTACTTGGAAAGCGAGAAATTAGGAGTGTAAGCTAATCGTCATTCATTTTTCCAGACTGATTCGCTTGTAGTAAGGGCTTCAGCCCTGGTTTTATGCAACTTAAAATTTCAAAAAGTTATTTAAGGTTTGCTGTACTAAGAGTCGGGCATAACTGTATCCTGAAAATTCGCACCTGTGAGATCAGCCCCTGCTAACTTCGCTCCTATGAGGTTAGCTCCTGCTAAATTTGCTCCTTTGAGGTTACTCCATCGCAAGTCAGCACCACGCAAGTCAGCTTCACTCAGGTTAGCCCGCAACAGGTATGCACCACTCAGGTGAGCTTTGCTGAGATTTGTTAGGTAAAGATCAGCTTTATAAAGGTAAGCTTTTATCAGTTCCGCCTCGTGCAGGTTGGCTTTGCTCAAATCTGCTTCAATCAAGTTAGCTTCAATTAAGTTGGCAAAACAGAGGTTAGTGCGGTGCAGTTTGGCTGTACCCAAATCAGCGCCTCTCAAGTTCGCACCTTTTAAGTCAGCCCCAATTAAGTTAGCATCAGCAAGCACAGCATTTTTGAGATTGGCTTCACTCAAATTAACTCCAATCAGATTGGCTTCACTCAAATTCGCCTGTGTAAGTTTGGCATAACTTAAGTTTGCAACACTGAAGTTAACTAGGCTCAGATTAGCTTCAGTCAAATTTGCTTCATAGAGATCAACACCGCTCAAATCTGGTTCAATATTAGGGTTTTTTTCTCTCCACTCCATCCATATGACTGCACCAGCTTTCAGTAAAGCCAGATGCTCTTGATTTGCCATTTTCTCTCCTTTATTCCTGACGCACTGCGAGGGGATTTGTCCGACCTGCGACATTTTCAATTGCTGCTAATGCTCCAGCTGCACCCGCAAGAATATCCCGTTCTTGTCCACCCAAGTAAAGCCGTCCAAAACTACCTACAGCTTGAACTTCTAGGATATTAATCGCTGCTGCTTTTTCTGCTTCATTGGCTGCGAGGGCGGCGTAAGCAGCAGGCTCAACTTCCAACACATATAATGTCTGTCCGGCCAATAATAACTGTCCCCGGCGTGTACGGTTAATTAGTTGTGTTTGATAAGCATCAATGTTGCGGATAATTTGGCTAGAAACAACACGCGGTTTGAGACATTCATCTCTTCTAACTCCGAGTGTCGCCAAAATTGCTTGACCAGCAGCTCGTGTTTCACCCTGAGAGGCAGAATGAACTTCTAATAATCCATACAATCGTTCTACTACCTGCACTCCCGGACGAACGGAAGCAGCTTTGAGCGCTACATCCGTAATCCGATTAATCTCGATTCCAGGAGAAATTTCAATCCACAGCGATGTATCCCCAGGTAATGGCAAAAAACCTTGAGCTACCGTTCCCATGTATGCTGCGTGTTGAGGTTGCAAGCTATCGAGAAATACGAAACTGCGTAGTTCTACTCCCAAGATTTTATTCTCCAGTCATCAGGGTCAAGTGATTTGTTGCAAAATGTGTACTTAAGTTTAAAGTACCATAAAGATATGTTGATGCATAAGCTAGAGAATCACGAGCATTAGCGTAGCTCACAACAAGGGAACGGGGATCGGGAAAACAATCTGTGTAATTAATTCTGTATAAGAACTTATGACTCACGGTTCGCCCATTTTAAATTGAGTTAGGAAAAAGCCGAACGATTTAATCAGGGTTCTAAGCTGTAATTCAAATGTACTCTTGTTCCGACTTTATGCGATCACATCAAAATAGAGTTTTGAGAGCGGGGTGATAGTTTAAGGTAAATTTAGGGAAATCGCTAAAACTATTACGGTATCTAGATTTTCTGATTTTTGACAGTTTCTCTAACTCCAAAAAAAATGGGCGAACCGGGAGTTATGAGTTTGCTGCTAAGTACAAAATTGCATAAATTCATAGCGAAATTTTGGCATTGAGACTCCGCGCCTCTGTGCGTTTACCTTTGCGTCCCTCTGCGTTTAAAATCGCAACGAATTAACGCAAAGCTAAACTAAGTTAATTCCCCTTGTCCCCAATCCCCGATCGCTATTTTCAAGACCCTGTATAAATACTGCCATCAGGCATGATTGCTCCGATTAAATTAGCACCTTGGAAGTTAGCTCCGATTAAATTAGCACCTTGGAAGTTAACTCCTTGCAGGTTAGCACCTTGGAAGTTAATTACTTGATGTATATGTTTATTTGAAGAATTTTTGGAAATATTTGTAATATCTATTGGCTTATTATCGAAAATAATTCCTTTCTTCTCAACAGAAGTTGCTGCAACTCTAGCATACACAGCAACCCATTTGAATAAGTATGCTAAGTCAACAGGAATTTGGACTTTAGAAAATAAAATGATTACAAATATGTTACCCGATGGCAGCATACCTCCCAATCCCAAAACAGATTTTATTTGGTAGGGAATAACAAATTGTGTTTGAGCCGGAATATATGGACTATCAATTGCTTCTGGAATATAAAATACATTAAAGTTTTTTCTGCCCAAATTTATAATTATTTGTGGTTCTGGCTTAATAACATTTTCTATCTCTAGACCAAATTGCCAAATAAGTTGGGAAATCATCGGAATTTTAGCAACAGTATCTTGGTCTATTAATGGGAGCACCTGATGTCCTACAGATAATTTTCTTGAGTTCCATTGGGGATTTTCTCCCATTGTTGCTAACAATGTTAGACACTTTGTATCCCGATTTATAGTACGTCCATTTAATATTGATTTTGTTTCCAATTGAATGTCTTCAGGTAGACCGTCATAGGGATGGGTTTTAAAAAATCTGACTAAACTACAAGCAGGACTGCCATCTGACAAGACAAAATTTTCGTAGATATAGCTTACCATGCTTACTGCCATTGCCTCCATACTGGCAGCATCTGTATCCATGTTACGTAGTTTCACAGCAAAATTTAACAAGTTCTCTTTTGTTAAACGATTCAAATAATACATTTTTATATATTCGAGAAGTCGTGATTGCCCACAAATTAAGTGTGAACAAAAATTATACTCTCAACGAAGTAATATGAAAATAAAATATCAATTCCAAAATAAAAATTTTGAGCAAATTTTGTAAAAATTTTAATTAATTACTAATCTTGTTCACAGAAAAATCAAAAACAGGTGCATATTATGCAGCAAAAAGCTGACATTTATAAACAACAGAGTCTTGATAGTAGATTGGCACAAATCAAGTTAATTCTGGATATATAGGCTGTTACGCTTATTAAGTTGCACCGGACTCAGGTTGTATAAACATACTAAATATTCCCAGAGAGTAGCTTGCTTGTTCACAATTTTGCAATATCCTACCAATCTGGATGTGGTCGCGACAAAATCAAAGAGCGAAAATAGAATACATAGGTGTTGCAGTGATCAGTTATTTTAGTAAACCTCTTGCACAAATAACTGAAAGACCCCCTGAATCCTCCCTTGCTAAGGGTGGAAAAAGAATAAATTCTCCCTCTCCTTACCGAGAGCAGGATTAGGGTGGGGTTTTTCAGTTTACTGATAACTGAAAACTGATCAGTGATAACTCAAAACTGTCATATAAGGAGTTTGTTATCTGTGGTTTTACAAGTAAAAACTAGCGTCTACGAAGCGAAAACCCAAGAAATAGCCAAAGTCTTGCTAGGGGTGACACAGGAAAATCGTAATTTCTTTTCGGCGTTACGTGACCAGATGCGCTGGGATGATAAGATCCTAGCTTGGGCGATGAGCAATCCCGGATTACGGGTGCAGTTATTTCGTTTTATAGATACTTTACCTGCTTTACATAGCAAAGCGGAAATTGCCGCACATTTACAAGAATATTTAGGTGATGAATCAGTAGAATTACCAGCAGCCTTGAAAGGGATGTTAAATTTTGCCAATCCTGATTCCGTACCAGGGCAAGTTGCTGCTACAACTGTAGCTACAGGAGTAGAAACATTAGCTCATAAATATATTGCTGGAGAAAATCTCAAACAGGTACTCAAAACAATTGAGCGACTGCGTAAAGAAAAGATGGGTTTCACCGTAGATTTGTTGGGTGAGGCGGTAATTACCGAAACAGAAGCACAGTCTTACCTGAAACGCTATCTTGATTTAATGCAACAATTAGCAGAAGCAGCGAAAAATTGGGCAACTGTGCCATTGATTGATCAAGCCGATGGCGAACCACTACCTCAAGTTCAGGTTTCTGTGAAGTTGACGGCGTTTTACTCCCAGTTTGATTCATTAGATCCTCAAGGTAGTGAAGAAAAAGTAAGCGATCGCATCCGTATTTTGTTGCGTCGTGCGAAGGAATTGGGTGTTGCTGTTCACTTTGATATGGAACAGTATGAGTACAAAGATTTAATTTTCAGTATTCTGAAAAAACTTTTGCTCGAAGCAGAGTTTCGCACTCATACAGACATTGGTATGACTATCCAAGCATATCTGCGCGACAGCGAACAAGATGCCAAAACATTAATTGATTGGGCAAAACAGCGTGGTTATCGAATTACAATTCGCCTAGTAAAAGGTGCGTACTGGGATCAAGAAACCATCAAAGCAGAACAAAAACATTGGCCACAGCCAGTTTACAACGACAAAGCCACAACAGATGCAAACTTTGAAAATATTACCCAGTTGTTGCTGGAAAATCACCAATATGTGTATGCTGCGATTGGTAGCCATAACGTGCGATCGCAAAGTTTTGCAATGGCGATCGCTCAAAGTTTGCAAGTCCCTAACCGTTGCTTTGAAATGCAAGTTCTCTACGGTATGGGTGACAAACTCGCCAAAGCTTTAGTCGATCAAGGTTATCGGGTTCGTGTTTATTGTCCCTACGGCGAACTTCTCCCCGGAATGGCTTATCTAATTCGTCGTTTGCTAGAAAATACTGCAAATAGTTCCTTCTTAAGGCAAAATTTGGAAAATCGTCCTGTTGAAGAACTGCTAGCACCCCCAACCTTCAGACAAGCAGACAAAGGGAGAGTCGCAAGGGGAGATGGGAGAAGAGAACTTGTAGCAAAAACAAAAAACAGAGTCGCAAGGGGAGACGGGAGAAGAGAGTTTATCGGTACAGAATCTGGAGCTGTAGGCGAAAATTCCAACGATCAACCTCTCTTTGCGTCCTCTTTTCGGGGTGCAGCAGATACAGATTATGCTGAGTCAGAATCCAGACAGGAATCTCAACAAGCTTTCCAAACTGTGCGTCAACAACTTGGTAAAACCTATTTGCCGTTAATCAATGGTGAATATGTTAACACCAAAGAAATGATCAATTCCGTTAACCCTTCAAATTACAGTGAAGTAGTTGGTAAAATTGGTCTGATCAGCGTCGAACAAGCAGAACAAGCTATGCAAGCTGCGAAAGCTGCGTTTGCTAGCTGGCGCAAAACACCCGTAAAACAGCGTGCTGGTATCTTGTACAAAGCTGCTGACTTAATGGAACAGCGCCGTGCAGAACTTTCAGCTTGGATTGTGTTGGAAGTTGGTAAACCAGTGCGGGAAGCAGACGCAGAAGTCAGTGAAGCAATTGATTTCTGTCGCTACTATGCTGTGGAGATGGAGCAACTGGATCAAGGTTACAATTACGACGTCGCTGGCGAGACAAATCGTTATATTTACCAACCACGAGGAATTGCAGTAGTGATTTCTCCTTGGAATTTCCCCTTGGCGATCGCCACAGGAATGACAGTCGCAGCCTTGGTTGCTGGTAATTGTACCCTGCTCAAACCTGCGGAAACATCATCGGTAATTGCAGCGAAAATAACGGAAGTCTTAGTTGACGCTGGTATCCCCAAAGGTGTATTTCAATACGTACCAGGTAAGGGTTCTCAAGTTGGAGCCTACTTAGTAAATCACGTAGACACCCATGTAATTGCCTTTACTGGCTCCCAAGAAGTCGGTTGTAGAATTTATGCAGAAGCCGCAACTCTGAAACCCGGTCAGAAGCATATGAAGCGGGTAATTGCTGAAATGGGTGGCAAAAATGGGATTATTGTGGATGAAAGTGCTGATTTAGACCAGGCTGTCATGGGTGTTGTGCAATCAGCCTTTGGTTATAGCGGTCAAAAATGTTCCGCTTGTTCACGGGTGATTGTCCACACAGCGATTTACGATAGTTTTATACAGCGTTTCGTAGAAGCAACAAAATCGCTAAATGTGGGAAAAACAGAATTACCGAGTACTCAGGTAGGGCCTGTAATTGATGCAAATGCACGCGATCGCATTCGTGAGTATATCGAAAAAGGCAAAGCAGAAGCAAAGGTTGCTTTAGAAATGCCAGCACCGGATAATGGGTATTTTATTGGCCCGGTTATCTTTGCAGATGTATCTCCAAATGCAATCATTGCTCAACAAGAAATTTTTGGTCCAGTTGTAGCAGTAATTCGAGCGAATAGTTTCCAGGAGGCTTTGGAAATCGCCAACGGTACTAACTATGCTTTGACTGGAGGACTCTATTCTCGCACACCATCGCATATTCAAAAGGCGCAGGAAGATTTTGAAGTCGGGAATTTGTACATTAACCGCACTATTACTGGTGCGATAGTTGCAAGACAGCCTTTTGGTGGTTTCAAACTTTCTGGAGTTGGCTCTAAAGCTGGTGGTCCTGATTACTTGCTGCAATTTCTGGAACCGCGTACGATAACAGAGAATATTCAACGTCAAGGTTTTGCGCCGATTGAAGGAGCAGATTATTGACATTCTCCCAATACGGTTCCAATTGATTAACATTTAAACCTTGTAGAGACGCGATATATCGCGTCTCTACAATATATCGCGTCTCTACAATATATCGCGTCTCTACAACCCCAAAATTATGACGAAAAATCCTTAACCGAACCGTATTGGAAACTTTTTAGAACTGAATTTCCCCACGAAAAGAGATTTTTTTATACACCACCAACTAAAATTTAGACTGGAAGATAACTTAAGTATAAGTATTTAATTAAAAAGATAAAATAATTACTTTATTTGATTTTAGTATACAAGCAAAATGCTCTGTTAATAAAATTAAATATTTCAAAATCAGACTTGGATGTTTGTAATAATTGCCACAATGTGATATTTGGATTTTATTGTCTATTCAAACAGAGTATGAGAATCATTGGATACTGTTAGCGAAACATTACTAAATATTTTAAACATCGGGAAATCATTTTCACTGCATTCTATCCAAACTATTGAATAATAAGGCTTTTGAGTATTAAGATATATTTCGTCAACAGTGTCAGCAAAGCTGCTATGAGTTACCAGATAACGACTGAAAATGCCAGATAGAAGGAGTTTCAGCAAAAATTACGACTATTATCCTAAAAAAGATATTTTGACCAACTGAATACACACTTAAAGCTGTATTATTAAAAATTGTCATAAATCAGGGAAAATACTCAATAGCATCTGTAGTTATTTTTGATTTTGCTAGTCAGCCTCGACAATAAAGATGTACTTACAGAAAACCCGACGCAGACGGGGTGTACTTCTAACACCCCAAGGATTGAAGAAACTTCAAACAGCTAAGTCTAAAGCAGAGATTGGGGAAAACTCTGGTAATCGGTATACTCTTGAAGCATTGAACGAACGTACAGGTTTATCAGTAGATACACTGATGAAAATATTTGCTTGTGAATTAAGAGTGGACAAGCAAACCTTGAAGTACTGTTTTCAAGCGTTTAATTTAGTTCTGGAACAGAGTGATTATTGCTTTCCTGAACCACAACAGCAGGATCAAGCCTTAGACACTCACTTGCTCTTAGCAGAAACAGCACCAGAGATACCAGAAGGCCAAGTACCGCTAGCTTCTGCATTTTATGTAGAACGCCCTCCGATTGAAGCACATTGTTACAAAGCCATTTTGCAACCAGGAGCTTTAATCCGGATCAAAGCCCCTAGACGGATGGGGAAAACTTCATTGATGTCAAGAATTCTTCAGTCTGCAACTAATGATGGTTATCGCACTGTATCTTTAAGCTTCCAGCTAGCTGATAAAGCAATTTTTCAAGACTTAGATAAATTCTTGCGTTGGTTTTGTGCAAGTATCAGTCTGAGTTTACAGATGCCAAATCAACTGACAGACTATTGGGATGAGCTTTTTGGCAGTAAAATTAGCTCTAAAATTTACTTTGAGCAGTATCTTTTAGCAAAAACAACCAACCCTATTGTCTTGGGTTTAGATGATGTAGATCGGTTGTTCCAATATCCTGACTTAGCTGATGATTTTTTTGGATTGTTACGTGCTTGGCATGAAGAAGCCAAAAATCGAGAAATTTGGAAAAAACTGCGGTTAGTTGTGGCATATGCAACAGAAGTGTATATTCCCTTGAATGTAAATAAGTCACCTTTTAATGTGGGATTACCAGTGGAGTTAAAAAGCCTAAACAGGCGACAAGTAAAGGCTTTAGGAGATCGCTATGGTTTGAAGTGTTCAGAGCCAACAGTAGAACAACTGTTGGCTTTGGTTGGCGGACAACCCTATCTTGTACGACTAGCTTTTTATTATTCATGGCAACACGGTGTCAGTTTAGAGCAATTGTTGTCAACTGCCCTTAGCTCAAATGGAATTTACCATGAACACCTGCAACAACAATGGTGGAACCTCCAACAAAATCCAGAATTAGTAGCCGCCTTTGCACAGGTTATCAAAGCGTCTACACCTGTGGAATTACATCTAGAGCCAGCGTTCAAGTTGCAAAGCATGGGATTAGTACATTTATACAGTAATCAAGCTACCCCTAGCTGTCAGTTATATGCCAAATATTTTTGCGATCGCCTAAGTAACCAGCAAGTAGTAGTTGTTTAATAAAGTCAATGGAGTAAATTACCATGTCTCAAGAGTCTTTTATTGAAACTAAGACCCAACATCTTAAAGGCTGCCATCAAGTTCCACAGTCAATCATGACGGCTAGTCGATGTGAACTCACAGATATCCACATGCAAATTTCTGGAAATCTTCCAAAGGATTTGCAGGGTCATGTATTCATGGTTGCTCCAGTAGGAACTGTTAACTCTGGAGGTCTTCCCTATCTCAATGGAGATTCTTTGTTGTGTGGCGACGGTATGATTTATCGGTTGGATTTTGATTCTCAGGATGAAGTGAGATTGACAACGCGCCTTGTCACACCACCTGATTACTATGCTGACAAAGCAACCCGTCATGGCTCAAAGTATCAGAAGTATCGTTTTCGCAATCATGGCATTACTAGATTTTCCCTATCCTTGGGTGTTCGCAACCAGCTAAACACAGCTTTTCTCCCAATGAAGTTTTCCCCAGATTCGCAGGAGCGTTTACTAGTTACCTATGATGCAGGTCGTCCTTATGAGATTGATACTCAAACCCTAGAGGTTGTTACTCCTATTGGCACTAATCAAGAATGGCAATCTGAGTTGAATGGTTATAATACTCCTTTTCCTCCATTCTTGAGTACGGCTCATCCTGCTTTTGATCCTCATACACGGCAGATGTTCACAGTTAACTACGGTAGATCGTTAGCTAACTTTATAGATACCATTCCTTTCATTTATGACCTTGAGCAACTTCCGCAAGAAATAGATGAGTTTTTAACTGCACTTAGCTCATTTCTGCGAATAAATTTCCTCAAAGATATTTTTAATTTTTTCTCTGAATCTTTTCAAACATTTTTACAACTCTACGTCAAATTGATAGAGCAGCTGACTAACTTAGAAATTGATAACTTTGTTTATCTAATTTGTTGGGATGGTGCAGGTGCTTTGGAACGGTGGAAGCTAGTTTTACCTGATGGTTCACCCTTACCAATTAACCAAAGTATGCATCAGATTGGCATCACAAGAGATTATGTTGTGTTAATGGATACAGCCTTCACAACAGGATTAGAACAAGTACTGAATAACCCTTTGCCAGAAAATAAAAAAGTTGAAATACTACTCAGAGATCTATTAGAAGGGCCTGCTTCGCCAGATTCTTTAGTTTATATTGTGCGTCGTGCTGACTTGAAAGCAGGAGAATTTCCAGCATTTGATCAACAGGAAGTTGAAGTAGTAGTACAAAAAGTTGTTTTACCCTTGGAAACAGCACATTTTTTGGTGAACTACGACAACTCTCAAGGAAACATTACACTCCATGCAGCCCATATCTGCGGTATGGAAGTCGCGGAATGGGTGAGACAATATGATGTTTCCGCTTACAATCCTCAAAATCCTGTGCCGTCGTATCTGTGTGGTATGGAAAATAGTGAAACAGATATCGGGCGTGTGGGACGTTATGTAATTAATGGAGAAACTGGAGATATAGTTGAGTCACATGTTATTTCGGATGCGGAATGTACCTGGGGTGTAGAACTCTATGCTTATCCAACGCAAGATCCCCAGACAAAACAACCTTTAGATCGTCTGGAAGACATTTACTGGTGTTCTTTTGGGCTATGGAAAGACTTGCTCACACAATTTATTACTAACCTGTATAAAAATTCCCGAAATCGGCAACTTCCTCTGGCAAAAGTGCTGAACTTGGCTGACAAGGGAATACCCGCCTATTTGTTTCGACTCCATGCCTCATCTACAGAAGCACTAGCGATCTGCGATCGCTATCAATTCCCTCCAGGATACATGACACTTTCACCCCAATTTATTCCCCGTCGTGAGGCTGAAAAACCCACTGATGGTTATATAATCTGCACAGTATGGTATGAAAATAAAAATGAATTCTGGCTCTTTGATGCCAATAATTTATCTCAAGGGCCTCTCTGCCAATTATCCCATCCTTCACTTGATTTTGCTCTGACCTTGCATACCGCTTGGTTGCCAAGCATTGGAGAGCGTCAAGCGACTTATAATATTAATGTGCGTGAAGATTACAATGAATTAGTACGCCAAGCATCTCAAAAACATCCTGATATTCAGGATTTATTTGAGCAAGAAGTTTACCCTCATTTTGCATCAGCTTCAAAACCTAGTACTCCACCAAGGCAACTTTGCGAGGTTAAATAACGAAGACAAAGGACACAAAGAACGCAAAGAAAGAGGTTCAAGAGAGTTGCGAAATTAGTTTACCAAGCATTGTTGCCGCGATGCACTAGTACTCTGACAAGTCAACTTTGAGGGGTTTGTAGTAAGGACTTTAGTCCTCTATGAGCGCTTTACGCGCAGCATTCCCGCAGGGTAGCGCTCACTACGAATCCAGCAAAGTTCCTGTGGTGAAGTACTAGTAGCTAATTAAATTTATTGGTGGGATGAAAAACTGGTGCAAGATATGAATATACAAGGATTATGGCTGACGCGTAGTTAATTTTTACCAGATATCTATTGCATAGCTGATGGTAAGTTCCACAGTAAAGATAATAGGAATTGTACAAGTGATGATTACTATACTAGGATATGAAATTTTTGAAAAAATTCATGAAAGTAAGGGAAAAGTTGTTTACCGAGGCAAGAAAAAACAGAAACAACAGCCAGTAATCATTAAACTGCTCAACTCTGAGTATCCTACATTAGAAGAAATTACTCATTTACGGCATGAATATAAAGTCCTCAAAGACTTTACGAGTGAGCGAGTTGTTAAACCTTATAGTTTAGAAAAATACCAGAATAGTTTTGCACTAATTTTAGAAGATTTTGGTGGTCAGTCTTTAAGCCAAATTCTCATATTTCGGCAATTAAAAATTACCGAGTGTTTGCAAATAGCGATCGCCCTGGCAGAAACATTAATCGATTTAGATAAAGCTGCAATTATTCATAAAGATATTAAACCTAGCAATATCATTATCAATGTCGAAACAGGACAGGTGAAATTGACTGATTTTGGTTTGTCATCACAGCTATTTTTAGAGAAACAAACTATCAGCAACCCTAATTTATTGGAAGGTACTTTAGCTTACATAGCACCTGAACAAACAGGGAGGATGAATCGCTCGATTGACTATCGTACCGATTTCTACTCTTTGGGAGTGACTTTATATGAAATGTTGACAGGGACACTGCCATTTACAACTCACGATCCGCTAGAGTTGGTTCACTGTCACATCGCCAAACAACCTGTACCACTTTACCTCTACAAGCAGATTCCTAGAGCCGTTTCAGATATTGTGATGAAACTTTTAGCTAAAAATGCTGAGGAACGATATCAAAGTGCAGATGGACTTAAATTCGATTTAGAAACTTGTTTACTACAACTCCAAACTACCGGAGAAATTAAAGGTTTTATTCCTGGTCAGCGCGATCGCGGTAGTCAACTTTTAATCCCACAAAAGCTTTATGGTAGAGAAAAAGAAGTTGCTACGCTGATGGATGCTTTCTCGCGAGTCAGCCAGGGAGCAACAGAAATGATGTTAGTTTCAGGTTATTCAGGTATTGGTAAAACTTCAATTGTGAATGAGGTTCACAAACCCATTGTTAGCGCAAGAGGATATTTCATTACAGGTAAATTTGACCAGTTAAAGCGAGATATTCCCTATGCTGCTTTAATTCAAGCTTTCCAAGAATTAATTCGTCAGCTATTAACAGAAAATGAGCAGCAGATTGCTATTTGGAAACATAAACTACTAGAGGTTTTAGGTTCTAACGGTCAAGTACTCATTGATGTGATTCCAGAAGTAGAGTTAATTATTGGCTCACAGCTTGATGTTCCCAAGCTAGGCGCTGCTGAATCTGAAAATCGATTTAACCGTGTTTTTCAACAATTTGTCAATGTTTTTTGCCAGCTTGAACATCCATTGGTCATTTTTTTAGATGATTTACAATGGACTGATTCTGCATCTTTGAAATTAATTAGGCTGTTGATTACAGATGATAGTAGCCAATATCTATTCTTAATTGGTGCTTACCGAGATAACGAAGTCAACCCCACTCACCGATTAATACAAACGCTACAAAAGATACGCCAAACCGATACTGTGGTGCATAACATCACCGTAGAACCCCTGTTATTTACTCATGTCCAACAACTAGTAGCAGATACACTATATGGTGCGATCGCTACTAACAGAGTTGATTTATTAGCCGAGTTAGTATTTAATAAAACTCAAGGTAATCCCTTTTTCTTAACTCAGTTACTCAAAAGCTTATATAACGAAAATCTGCTGGTGTATCAGGTAGCTACAGATAGCTGGCATTGGGATATTCAGCAAATTCAAGCTGTTGGTATTACTGACTACAATATTGTTGAATTGATTGCTATAAATATCCTCAAGTTGCCATCAGAAACACAGAAAGTTTTACAGTTAGCAGCCTGTATTGGCAACCAATTTAACTTAGAAGTTTTAGCAACTGTTAATGAAAATTCAGACATTGTAACAGCTACTCATTTGTGGAGTGCCTTGCAAGCAGGTCTAATTCTGCCTTTATCTTCAAATTACAAAATCCCTCTCGCATTTGGAGAAACAGAATCAGACCTTTTGAAAGCTAGTAATGTGGAAATTAACTATAAGTTCTTACATGATCGAGTGCAACAAGCAGCTTACTCTCTGATTCCCGAAACGGAGAGAAAAACTACTCATTTAAAGATTGGTCAACTCCTACTAAAGAATACTACACCAGAAACCCAAAAAGATAATATCTTTGTTTTAGTTAATCAATTGAATTTTGGGATTGACTTACTAACAACGCAAATTAAAAAGGATGAGTTAGCCCAATTAAATCTCATTGCTGGTCAAAAAGCTAAAGCCGCTACAGCTTACGAAGCTGCTGTTAAATATTTGAATATAGGTCTACAACTACTACATCATCATAGTTGGGAAAATCAATATAGATTGATTTTTCAATTATATATAGAGACAGCAGAGGCAGAATACCTAAATACTAATTTGGAGCAAGCATTATTTTTATGTAATCTAGCTAGCAAGAAAGTTAATAATCTCTTAGATAGTCTGAGATTTGATCAAATAAAAATTAAAATTTATTTAGCTAAAAATGAAATTAATACAGTTTTAGATATTGGACAGCATATTTTAGAAATACTAGGTATCTCCTTAGTAAAATCACCACCAGAAAACCTTGATATTGAGCAGTTGGCTAGCCTATCACCTATGACTGATCCATACAAGTTAGCAGCGATGGAGATTTTAATTCTTATATATGCTCCTGCTTGTTTTGCAGAAAGCGCCATGGCATTACCAATCTTGTATACAATGATTGAGCTTTCTAGGCAATACGGAAATTCACCACCATCGATTTATGCTTATGCAAATTATGGTGTGATCACAGCTTGGTTAATACCAAATATTAATTTGGCTTATCAAATGGGTGAGTTAGCTTTAAAAATATTAGAGCAATTAAATGCTAAACAGTTGAAATCTAAAGCATTTGTATCCATTAATATTAATATTGTTTATAAAAAACAGCATATTAAAACAACTATAAATAATTTACATGAAGCAATTGAAAGTGCTTTAGAGGTTGGAGATATTGAGTTTGCTTGTCATGCAGCAAATTTTTACTGTTCTCATATCTTTTTTGTTGGCAAGCATTTAGAATTCGTTGCAAAAGACCAGGCAAATTATATTGATTTTATTAGTAAATTTGAGCAACAACATCCACTTTACCTAACTAAAATTTGCGCTCAGGCAATAGATAACTTACTCAATAAATCTATAGTTAAAACTCAATTAATTGGTGATCTCTTGAATGAGGAAGAAATTCTTCCTTATTTTTTATCAACTAAAAACTTGATATCGTTATTTGATGTTTATTTTTATAAATTGTTTCTTTGTTATCTTTTTGAAGAATATGAAAATTCTCTAAAATATGCCAGAGATGGCTTAAATTATGCTGGGTTTATTCAAAGTGAAGTTGTTTTTACGCTGCACAACTGGTTTTATTCTTTAGCATTGTCGGCTGAGTATTGTAATAATTTATCATCATCCACAGATCAACAAACAAATAAGTTACAAAAATACTTACAACAAGTAAATGAAAATCAGAAAATAATGAAATATTGGGCTGAACACGCTCCGATGAATTATCAACATAAATATGAATTAGTGGAGGCTGAAAAGGCAAGAGTATTGGGACAAACACTTGCAGCAATGGAACTCTATGATCATGCTATAGCTGGTGCTAAAGAAAATGGATATATCCAAGAAGAAGCACTAGCTTATGAATTGGCAGCAAAATTTTATTTAGCTTTGGGACGGCAAGAAATTGCGCGAACTTATATGACTAAAGCACACTATGGTTATATTTGCTGGGGAGCTATTGCCAAAGTCAAAGATTTAGAATCAAAATATGCACGTATAATTCTTGTTTCCAAAAAAGATTCAATATTAGCTAAAAATAATATTTCTAATTCCTGTACTACAAGCAGCAATTCACAAATATTAGATGCCATAACAATTATTAAAGCTTCTCAAAGTCTTGCTAGTGAAATTATTCTAGGCAATTTACTAGAAAAGTTAATGACTATTGTCATTGAGAATGCTGGCGCTCAAACTGGTATTCTGATTTTAAAGCAGCAAGAACAGCTATTTATTGAGGCTAAGGGTGCTGTAGATACTTCGGACGTAGTAGTATGCCAATCAGTGCTAGCTGAAACTAATCAACAGTTACCCAATTCTTTAATTAACTATGTAGTCAGAACTAGAGAAGATGTAATTTTAATTGATGCCACCTGTGAGGGAAGATTTACTAAAGATGTATATATTATTGAAAACCAACCTAAATCTGTATTGTGTACACCAATTATTCACCAAGGTGAGCTTTTTGGTCTACTTTACTTAGAAAATAATCTTGCTGTTGGTGCTTTCACGTCAGAGAGATTGGAAGTATTGAAAATTTTATCTTCTCAAGCTGCAATTTCAATTAAGAATGCTCAACTTTATCAAAATCTAAAGCAAGAAATAAGAGAGCGCCAACAAGCAGAAGCAGAGCGAACTCAGTTCACCCAAGAACTTGCCCTCAAAAATACAGCTTTGCAGCAAGTAACAGACCAATTAGCTGAATCTAACCGTAACTTAGAAGCTAAAGTTCAAGAGCGAACCAAGGAGTTAAGCCAAACTTTAGAAATCCTCAAAGCCACTCAAGCTGAGTTAGTGATTGAGAACGCTTTATTAAGAAGTGCAGAACAAACTTCAACTTATGAATATCAAGTCGGGGGAAGTTTACCAATAGATGCACCTACTTATGTGGTACGTCAGGCAGATAGACACCTCTATAAAGCTTTGCAGCAGGGAGAGTTTTGTTATATTTTCAATGCGCGGCAGATGGGCAAGTCTAGCTTGCGAGTGCAAATCATGAAAAGGTTACAAGCCGAGGGCTTCGTCTGTGCAGCTATTGATATTTCAGAAATTGGTAATCGGCAGCTAACTTTAGAACAGTGGTATGCAGGTTTCCTTTATATATTAGCTAGTAGTTTAAATCTTTTAAATCAAGTTAATATTCGTACTTGGTGGCGTGAGCATGAATTCCTATCCCCAGTGCAACGTTTTAGTCAGTTTATAGATGAAATAATATTAGAAAATATCTGGCAAAATAATATTGTTATTTTCATAGATGAGATTGATAGTGTTAGCAATCTTAACTTTGAAATAGATGATTTCTTTGTACTATTACGAAACTTCTATAACAAACGAGCTGATTTTCCAAAATATAAACGGCTCACTTTTGTTTTCCTGGGAGTAGCAAATCCTTCTCAATTAATTCCAGACAAAAAACGCACGCCTTTTAACATTGGTAGAGCTATCCAACTTCATGGCTTTCAGTTGCATGAAGCCCAACCATTACTACAAGGATTAGCAGAACGAGTAGACAACGCTCAAAATGTACTAAAGGAAGTGTTAGCCTGGACGAGTGGACAACCTTTTCTCACTCAAAAACTTTGTCAGCTTATTCGTAATTCATCAGTAAGCATTCCTAAGGGTAGTGAAGCTAACTGGATAGAGAACTTAGTACAAGCACAGGTAATTGAGAATTGGGAAACTCAGGATGAACCAGAGCATTTAAAAACTATACGCGATCGCCTCGTTAATATGGAGTCCCATCTTGTTGAGATATTAAAGCTATATCAGGCAATTTGGCATCAAAAAGAGGTTGTTGCAGTAGATAGTCCAGAAGAAAAAGAATTATTATTATCGGGTTTGGTAGTCAAGCAACAGGGGAAATTAAGAGTCCATAACCGGATTTACGAATTTGTATTTAATGCCGATTGGATTGAACAAATGCTGTGCAAATATGAAATGAAAGCTGACCTAGTTGCAAATTAAAAATTTGGGATTTGAAGTTAAAAGACTCAAAATCAGGGGTAGAGTCGAGGGGAATAGCAGCATTCACCTCGACTCTACCTCTCGGTAGATCTTAAAGCTGAATTAACAGACGAATGCTTGGTTCCCACCCTGCCAAGAAATTGCACCTCGCAACGCGCAGCAAGCTGAACAGTTCCAACGACCGGGTATGGGTCCGTTAGCATCAAAACAAGTTCCAGGTGGAGTATTATCTGGATTTGGACAAATTGATGGTTCCAGACCACTATACATTTTGTTGAAAGATGCATAGCTGTTGGTCATATTTTGCCGATGAATAGGTTTAGCTTGAATTGGAAGTTTCATGTTCTTTTCTCCTTATTTAAAAACTAATTTTTTCAGCAATAGATGAAAGTTGCTTGAGAGTGATAAACAATATAAAGTCACAGTCATAAATTCAGGGTATAAGGGCAATACGGTTCAGTTAAGCCCACAATCCTTTGTAGAGACGCGTTCGCTTTTAGCGTTCTCGCAGGTTCAGAAGGCAGAAGTACGAAGGCACTTATGCCTTTCTTTGTAATTTCGCATCTCTACAGACCAAATTTTTATACTCAAAAATCCTTAAGTGAACCGTATTGGGTGTAAGGGTGTAGAGGAAGAAATGTTCTCTTAATATATTCCTTCTACACCTCTAGCTTTTTTCCTACACCCCTACATCCGCCTTGAAGGGGCTTGGTCAAATTTATGATGGTATACTTTCTTGACTTCACAACTCCGAGCGAGTCAGTAAAACAAAGCTCGACATTTGGCGGATGATAGCCCACTGCTCCGGCGAAAGTTGAGCCAACAATTCTTCAGATAAAGTTCCTCGATTTAAGTTCTGCGCCTCTTCAAAGGAAGAACGAAATTCGATGGGCTGCCAACCATATCGTCGGAAAAATTCCACTCCCTCTTCGGGAGCAAACTGCATCCTGACTTCTCCTCCAGCAGGTGTTTCGCTCAAAAGGTTCTGTACCTGTTGTAAAGCGAATGGCGATGCTAGATCGCATACCCACCAACGAAACTTTGTTTGTGCGTGTAAATCTATCGCGAGTGCAGCTACTTGTTCGGAAGTCAGATAAACTAGAAGCCCTTCAGTGACAACAAGTGCCTGTTTTACCGTGGTCTTAATTTCCTGCCAAAGCTTCTGTCTAGCGATAGGATCTGTAATATCGCATGGAACTGATTTGAGGTTGCATACGGGTTGTACACTGCCAAGTTTGTCTGCTTTATAGTTAAGAACGATGGGCAGATCGCTTTCAATCCAAGAGATGGAAGTAGGTAGAGGGAGTCGATAAGGTCTTGTATCAAAGCCAGAACCTAAATTGAACACTGTATCGATAGTATATTTCTTGATAACCCGTAAGATTAGCTCATCAAATACACAGGTGCGAACTGCACAACCTAAAGCTACTGATTTGACATTTGGAATTAATTGTGCAATTTGTTCCCCGTATTCTCCAGCTAAAATTCGGGCATGAGTATCTTGGAAATGAGCATCTAGGCGATCGCTTTCCATTGCTCGATACAGGGCTGTCAAGAAGGCAGTATCAGATATATGTTCAACGGGTAAAGAAGTAGTACTCATTCTAGCTCTTGATTAGAATAGTCCCTTATGGCAAATTTCAATGAGAGGAAGAAGCCCATTCACAAGAAAGTAGGGGAGAAAGATAAGCTGTTCAGCATTGAAATCGAGCGAGCAATCTCGACACAGCAAGGAGTGTAGGTCTCGAAAATCCCAGTTTAAATGCACATCAGCTTACTCCCACTACCATCGTTGTGTAAATGGGATAATCCCATCAAAGTTTAGATTAGATTAAACTCCCAAGCACTGGAGCAAGTGCTCCAGCTATTGGCGCAGCTACGTTCGCAACTTTGCCAATACCGCCTAGAATGTCATCGAATAAGCCACTGGCTTCAACACCATTCTGGTTGGAGATAGCAGTGCCAGTGATATTCCGCTCAACAGGTGCAGCTTGAATGGGAAGTTTAGATGTTTTCATGGTTTTTCTCCTGATTTGGATTGTTATTTGTTTGGTCTACCTAACAAGTACTACTAAGTTCGTGGTATATGTTCGGCCTGTATTAGAAAGTTCATAGGTTTTTCTCCTTTTTTGAGTAGTCGTCAATAGCATTGAGGAACTAGTTTTCCAGACATGAAGCTTTACTGTACCGTAGCTAATACCAGGAAAATTTAAGGATTAGATGACTAGAACGAATAGCATGAGTTTTTGATCAAAAACCACCTGTTCAAGAACTTGTATTTGATGGTCTATGTAAAGAGAATATTGCTTTATCTGCCATCTCACTTTAAGCCCATATTCTCCCTATAATTTTCTTTTTAATTTCTTCTTTTTGTTTATCACATTGAGTTTTCGTAGCTGGTTGCGAGGCTTTTATTGGTACTTTTGGAAGATTTGGATTTTTTGGTGAACTTGCATCAATACTATAGTCAGTAATGTTTTTTGCCAGATCCATTTTTATTTATCCTTTTTTTGTTCGTATCAAGCACAAATTACAACTTACTTAAGCAAGGTTTTGTACTACAGTAAAATCCATTAAGTTGCTCCTCTATAACAGACCAAATGATGCTAGGCAAAGAGCCATTGAGTTTCCAGATAGTAGGTGACATCCAGAGGAGTTAACTGGAACCAAGAACCTTGCAGGAACATGATAGTTAGCTCCAAAATTTAAAGCGAAGATAATATTTAATTTTTGTTGCTTGGATGCATGTTCAAAATCTATTGTTTTAAACGGCTGTTCCTCAGGCTTAATACGACCCGTTGTCGTTCTAATCACAGGTGAAGATTGCTTTGGAAGTGTCATATTAGTATTCCTATTGGTGTTTATTGGTCTGCGCTAGAAACAGACCAACCATAAAGCGATGTTAGATTCAACTGTAGAGCTTGAGAAAGTTAAATAAATTTCCAGCAAGGCTGGCTTCAACACCATTTGTATTTGACATTGCAACGGAAGTGGAAGGACGTTGAACAGGTGCAACTTGCTTTGGAAGTTTAGATTGATTTGACGGTTTCATGAGAATCTATCCTATTTAATTGATTGAAAATTATTGCCCACAGTAATGCCGAAACTTAAACTTATTATCTGGGTTCATCCCACAGCCTTGGCATACCTAGTGTGACTGGCATTATGTCGCTCACATCAATGGTGTATCGTAGGACTCGATTAGCACGTCGATCGTTTTCTGGATCGAAAAACTTGAGCTTAACATCCCAACAATCTGAATCTTTTCGACAGAAAGGGCTGCGTACAACATCAATAGAATCAAGCTGCATAGTTACTGCTTGATTGCTGTTAACACTTGCTCCCGGACGGACCTTGTTCCTTAATACGTCACGTAAACTAGCTCCGTATTGGAAGACGTTTGTAGCTGCATAATTTAGTGCTCGCTCTTGCGATGTTTGTCCCAAATTGCGGAGATCGTAATATATTCTTGTTAGAAAACTTCTCAGAGAATACTCAAGATCTTCTCGGTTTGTTTGGGTATTGTTTGCTGAATCAATTTGAGAGATCGTACTCAATATCGACTGAATCAGGCTGTTAATCTTCCAACCATACATTCCTCGAATGTTTATTGGTTCAATGATTGGAACAACTTGGCCAGAAAACAATTGTACACTTCTACCAGTTATGATTGCTGGTATTGAAACCCGTTCAATATAGTAAGGATTCTCTTCATCTAATACCTGTCCCTGTAGTAATTCCACCAGCAACTCATAAACTGTAAAAGCATAGGCTCCTTGAGGCTCAATTGCATAAATTGGTGTGAGTTCCAGGTTTAACGTCCAAATTAGTGATTTAGCCTCTGATGGGTTTTTTTCGAGGTAGTGTGCCATTTGCCGAGCATCGTATGGATTAGCTGGAATAGCAAAAACTCCATCAGGAAGCCGGACACCATCTTCTACTTCCTCATAATTATCTGAACGAACCATAGGCATTAGCTGCTTAAAGCTATCTCGACGGGCTTCTGTAGCGAAGTCGTAACCAACTACTCCTAGAGCGTAAATTAAAGAAGTTGGTGCATTGCTAGGAGTGACAGATGGAGCGACTGTAACTGTGTTACAACCACAGTCCCCAGAAGCTACTACTTGAGTAGAAGCGATATTCATTGCATTTCCCTCATTCTGTAGTGTTGTTAACGTAGATTTTGATGTCGTGACTTCCGCAGCTTGCACGCCAGTATATAGGGGCTGGTTTGTAGATGCTTCTAACTGGAAGTTCAAGGCTTCACTATGTTGATTAGCTATTTCCGCAGCAATATTGCTAGTCTCACTAGGCTGCAAAATACCTGCTTCTAGAGATTCTTCAGACATTTGATTTCTTCCTCCTTGTGTAATCAGGGCATAAGCCCCAGGAATATTGAGACTTCCGACCAAAAAGCGATGGCATTCTGAATCCACCTCTGGATTGCAAGGTAAAGCACTCTTGAAAATGGCATCGCGAACAGCGTGGGGGTCGGGCTTTTCTCCACGTTGCAACTGGATGCCGAGCAGCAGCGCTACAATTCCCGATACAATAGGAGTCGCAAAGCTGGTGCCACTTTTAAGAGCAGTACCGCCGCCAGGAACTGCACCCAAGATGTTTTCACCCGGAGCGAGAACGCCTTGGGTTTGATATGTTTCCCCCCAATTACTAAAATCGAAGGGCAATCCCTGGGTATTCATCGCACCCACAGCGAGAACTGAAGGTAATGCAGCCGGAACGTGGAGACACTGACAGCCATCGTTTCCCGCAGCAGCAACAATGAGAACGCCGTTGTCATTGCAGAGACGGACTGCGTTTACTAACATCGGATCAGCAGCTTCAGCCGTTTGAGCCAATTGACCACCGCTAATGTTAATTACATGAGCACCTGCTTCAACGGCTTGGTTAATAGCTCGTGCAAGGTCTAGTTGGGAAAGAGAACCCGTGCGATTATCTGAGAACACAGGAATAATAAGTCCCCGACATCCAGGAGCAATACCATAAACAGGGCTTGTGTGTTGACCAAAGATAACACTAGTGATATGGGTTCCGTGTTCAGACATCCGTCCGCCAGAAGCCACCTCCTCAACAAGAGTCGCTAATCTGGTGAGATTTGCACCTTCAAAACAGGTATGGGACTGGTCAACCTGTCCGTCTAAGACTGCGACGCAGATGCGGGAGTCGCCTTTAGATTCAGCCCAGAGCGATGTCAGTCCAGTCAACGCTGAAATATCGGTGAAGCCAGTTAAAGTAGTAGCTGCCATCTTAGCCCTCTTTTGTCAGAGTAAGAGAATCTAGTACTATCTCAACCTAACTTTGAAGGGCTTGTAGTCAGGACTTTAGTCCTCTATGAGCGCTAAAGCGCTCAGTACGAACCCAGCATAGTTCGTGTGGTCGAGTACTAGTCGCTGAAAGCCTTTTGGCACTTTACTTTCCGTTTTTTAACTATGGATTTTAGTTATTGTTAAAAAATAAAGCCTTAAAGCTTGATTAATTCAAAGTCTCAGAATCGTGTTTTAATGAAATTTGATCATAATTGCAGCCATCCTCAATTCACGATTGTTTGAACGACTAAGTTAAATTTAACCTTCGACATTCATACGAACAACCGCAGTTTAGGCTCTTAAGGACAAACTTAATAACTATCGGCTGCTAATTTCCCAAAGCTAGTACTGACCTGAGATTCATAATTTTCAGAATTAAATGTTTACAATAGTAAATTCTTCTAAGTTCGGACAGACTGTTATCTTGGGAAAAACTACTAGGTTATCTTCGGAAGCTGTTTGCGAATTCCAAAATTTTCGATATTATAGTTCCTGAAATCAGATTTGAGTGACAGCAATTTTTTAAGTAAAGCTATATGTCAAATAAATTTGAAACCCAACTAGAAAGCTGTTATGCCAAAAATCCTCAACAATGGCGAGAATGGTTAGAGGAAAATCATCGTACCTCTATTGGTGTATGGCTCATTTACTATAAAGTAAAAAGTGGTCAACCAAGTGTTCTATATAGCGAAGCAGTAAAAGAAGCATTATGTTTTGGCTGGATTGATAGTAAAGTCAAATCATTAGACGAAGAACGCTACATGCAAATATTTACACCTCGAAAATCGAAAAGTGTATGGTCAAAATTAAATAAGCAATATATCGAAGAACTTATTGAACAAGGGTTGATGACGGAAGCTGGTTTAGAAAAAATTGAAGTTGCAAAACAAGATGGATCATGGATATTGTTAGATGCGATAGAAGCATTAATCATTCCGGCAGATTTAAAGCAAGCATTAGAAGCAAATGAAACTGCCAAGAGATATTTTGAGAGATTTAGTAACTCATCTAAAAAGAATATTCTCTGGTGGATTGAAAGTGCAAAACGATCAGAGACAAGATTGAAACGCATTGAGCAAACTATAATTTCAGTCGCGCAGAATAAAAATCCATTGGTGCGATAACCATGCTGTTGATGAGAATTTATGCATTTGCAACCAGTTGTTGTATTATCTATAGGCTAAATTCAGGGATTTAGAGTGAGTATGATAAGTAATTTAACGGTGAGAGTTGCTCATTTGCCTGAAGAATTACAGGAGATTGAGAAAATTAGAAGGGTAGTTTTTCAAGAAGAACAAGGAGTGGAACAAGATTTAGATTTTGATGGTCTAGATGAGATATGCGATCAGTTAATTGCTTATTTGAATGGAAAAAGTGTGGGGACGGCTAGAATTAGATATTTGGATGATAAAACTGCAAAAATAGAAAGATTAGCCGTTTTATCAATCGCAAGGGGACAGGGAATTGGTAAGACAATAACAGAAAGAGCGCTGGAAGTTATAGCTAATAAAAATATCCCAGAAGTTTTGATTAACGCTCAAGAATATGTGAAAAGTTTATATGAGAAACTAGGTTTTCAGGAAGAAGGAGAAGTTTTTAAAGAAGCTGGAATTATTCATGTGACAATGAGATTGGTGGTTAGTTGTTAGTTGTTAGTTGTTAGTTGTTAGGCTATAGTGAGGAAGATTTCGAGCGTTATACTGGTGTCAGTCGTTTGACTTTTGGGAAGATGGTGAAAGCACTGGAACAACGGGGGGTGCGATCGCTCAATCTTTGCATTCGTTATTTTATAGTACTTTTGTATCATAAAGGTCTCCCCCTTGTCCCCTACTATGTATTTGTAGAATAGTCAGTTTTTCAGGAGCTTTGGGAATGACCGCAGCAACAGACCCCGTAAAATTGATGAAGCAACAAGTTGGTAAAGCTGCCGCCGATTTAGTCAAATCTAGTTCTATCGTCGGTTTAGGTACAGGTTCAACAACAGCTTATGCGATTCAATATATTGGAGAACGCCTTAAGTCTGGCGAACTCAAAGATATTGTGGGTGTTCCCACCTCTTTTCAAGCAGAAGTGCTAGCGAAGGAATACGGTATTCCGCTAACTACTTTAGATGCAATTGACCACATTGATATTGCTATTGATGGTGCTGATGAGGTCGATCCACAGAAGAATTTAATCAAAGGTGGTGGTGCAGCACATACCCGCGAAAAAGTTGTCGATTACTTAGCAGAGCAGTTTATTGTTGTTGTAGATGCTGGTAAATTGGTTGATCGCCTGGGTTCAGTTTTTGCTGTACCAGTGGAAGTCATCCCAATGGCTATCACTCCTGTAATGCGCGCCGTTGCACAACTTGGTGGTAAGCCAGAACTGCGAATGGGTGTGAAAAAAGCCGGGCCTGTGATTACAGATCAGGGCAATATGGTGATAGACGTCAAATTTGACTCGATTGATGATCCAGTTAATCTCGAAAAAACATTAAATAATATTCCTGGTGTTTTGGAGAATGGTATTTTCGTTAATTGCGCGGATCTGGTTTTAATTGGTGAAGTCAAAGATGGTCAACCTGTAGTGCGGAAAATGTAGAAATTTAAAGTAATGGAGACGCGTTGTCATGCGTCTCTATTATTTTGTTCACTGTTTAACC
Organism: Nostochopsis sp.; assembly: GCA_051172755.1. Lineage (GTDB taxonomy): Bacteria > Cyanobacteriota > Cyanobacteriia > Cyanobacteriales > Nostocaceae > Pelatocladus. Next base: position 123,274 of record JBMNDX010000008.1, read on the forward strand.
ATGTCCAATCCCCAATTCCTCATATAGGAATCCGGTTTGAATTTTGAACAAGATTCGGTATTGTAGGGTGCGTTACGAACTCCGTTCTAACGCACCCTACGTGTATGTTCAAAAATAAAATAGTAATCCTATACCAAAATATATCTATAGATAAAATCCCTAAGAAACTGATTCACTCGCTAGGAAGATAAATAAAACTAAATAACTTAATAGCGTAGTACTGAAAAGATAAAAAATAGCTTAGGGAGATCAGTATGGCTCTTTATAAATTAACAGACTTTGATCCTAACTACCGCAATGCTCTTGATGGAAATGACATCAAAGGGATGAGCGTATATGCAGAGGGATCTGATGAAAAAATTGGTACAGTTCATGATGTTTTAGTAGATGAAGAAGGTCGTTTTCGCTATTTAGTTGTGGACATGGGCTTCTGGATTTTTGGTAAAAAAGTATTATTACCAGTTGGACGTTCTCGTGTAGATCATAATAGCGATCGCGTCTATGTTATTGGTATGACTAGAGAGCAAGCAGATAACTTACCTGAATACGACGAACGTCAAACTGTGGATTACGATTATGAAGAACGAGTACGGGGTGTATATCGCAACCCCTCCGCATTAGAAGCATCAGCTCCTCTATCTTCGCAACCAGGTGTAGATATGCCCTATCAGCCAGCTTCTACTGCTGGTTATACTGGTGATGCTCCAGTTTCTGAGCGTGATAACTACACCTATGATCGTGAACCTTCTTTGTTTGGGATGAATGAGCAAAATCATCAAACTCTCAGATTATACGAAGAACGGTTAGTCGCCAATAAACGACGTGACAAAGTAGGGGAAGTAACAGTTGGTAAGCACATAGAAAGTGAAACAGCACGAGTTGCAGTTCCTGTAGAAAAAGAGCGAGTAGTTGTCGAACGAGTTACTCCTAATGAAGCAGGTAGACCAGTTACTCCTGGTGAAGCAAACTTCCGTGAAGGTGAAGTTGCTCGCATGGATATTTACGAAGAAACTCCCGATATTCGCAAAGAAGCTGTATTACGTGAAGAAGTCAGAGTTAGAAAAGAAGTAGATCAAGATACTGTTGAGGCTCAAGATACAATTCGTCGAGAAGAATTGGATGTAAATAGTTCTAATCTGCCAATTGAAGAACGTTAATGATCGATGTAACTAAGCCAGGGCTATATCATTCTAGATATAAACCGCCCTGAACTTTAGTTCAGGGCGGCATAGTTTAAGTCCGTTAAAACGGACTTAATTCACACTAAACAGTCGGTTTGAACCGACTTTTGCTATTAGCCTCAGAATTAATTCACCAGAAGGGCTGGATGAGAATGAAATAGCTCTGGGAACTAAGCTAAGTTCAAGATGTGAACCATAGACATTAAACTGATCACTAGTTCTACAAAAAGTGTAGGTAAATCAGATTTATTTTACCTGCACTTAATCACTTGTAAATAAAACCAATATAACGGTTTTCTTGTTTAATAAAAGTTTTTAATAAAATGAAAAAACAATTAATTAACAGTAATAAAGTTCAGGTTCACGATTTGCTTAGTAGATTGATAAGAAAAATTAGGAACTTTGCAGTTATTGATAAGCAAGGATTGCTAATCGGTAGAGTCAGAGATTTAATTATAGATTACAATCACCAAGTTAATATAATAGTCAGTAGCTTTAAACCGTCGCCAAGTCTACAATCTTCAAATTCTCATAGTTACCTGTTGTTATCTAGCAAGTTAATCAATAAAATTGACATGGCGACTAAATCTGTTTTATTAGACATAGATAAATCAAACATTAAACATATGCCTGAATACTCACAATCACCAATGACTGACAATAATAATTCCGAAAACTCCAAGATAGAAGCATTCAATACTACTGTTCAAGATATTAACTTAGAACAAGATGATGTAAGTGAGAAAACAGAAGAAGAAATTATTCGTTTATTAAGTGAACGATTAATTGTGAATAGAAAAAAACGAAAAATCGGTGATGTGATTGTTCGTAAAGAAATCGAAACACGAATGGTACAAGTGCCAGTGCAATATGAAAAACTTATTATTGAACAAGTAAGTCCAGAAAATAAGTTACTCGCAGAATTTGATCTAAATCAAGGAGAAATTTCTGGTGTCGAACTGAGCCAAGCAGAAAAAGACGAAGTTGATATAGATGATCATCATTTGACTGTAAGTGGTGACTTCAATTCACCAAAAATTGCTAGTTTGCTTTTAAATGCGATCGCCTTAGAACGAAATCATGGATGTCAAAAAGTACGAGTAACTATCGTGGTCGAAGATGAAGAATATCAGAAAAAATATGAGGAGTGGTTTGAACGCATCTCGCCACAAGCATTATGATGTAGGTTTTTTGCTGTTTTAGCTAAAACAGCATTACTCCCTGATCTTCTGTGCTTGAGGAATTGGTAGGGAAATACGCCATGACTAATGCGAAACTTCTGATATAGGCTCTCCTTTTTTACAGTGTTTCCTGTACTGTGGGAAGATTATTGATGGTTAAGTCCAGTCAACTAAATTCCCATTTCTGAATTGCTTTAGTCAAGAAATTAATACTGCGTTTGACCCATCCCATGTTCAAATTATTAAAATCTCAGTTGAAGAATACTCTCATTACACTTGTGTTGGTAACACTCTTTTTAGGGGTAAGTACAGCTGGGTGGACTCCCTCCAGTAGTGCTGGACTACCAGCAGGAAACGCGATCACCGACGGTAAAGCGCTCTTGCGCTACGCATTACCAATAGATAATAAGCCTGTGCGAGAACTGCAAGGTAGTTTGGAAGATATATCAAACCAATTACGAGCCAATCGACGTTGGGGTGCTGTTTCCAAAGACCTTAGCAAAGCATCACGGATTCTCAATAATCCTGCCAAAATCTTAGCTAGTGTACCGCAAGCAAACAAAACCCAAGCTGAAGCTTTGATTTCTGAGTTGAAATCAGGTGTGAGTAATCTTGAAGAAGTAACTAAAACCAAAAATAAGGAACAAACCTTAGCACAACGAGCCGATCTGTTAAATCTCGTCGGTGACTTAGAAGATTTGATGGTGGAGGGATTCCCCTTTGAAGTTCCACAAGAATATAGCAATTTACCGCAACTCAAAGGTCGTGCCACTATCGAAATGAAAACCACAAAGGGTAATATTACTTTTGTCGTGGATGGTTATAATGCCCCTGTCACTGCTGGAAATCTAGTTGATTTAGTACAACGGGGCTTCTATGATGGTTTACCATTCACCCGTGCAGAAGAATCTTACGTTGTTCAAACTGGTGATCCAGCAGGAAAAGAAGTAGGCTTTATTGATCCCGAAACTAACAAATACCGTGCTATTCCTTTAGAAATTCTTTTTGAAGGTGACAAAGAACCAACCTACGGTATTACATCAGAACAAGCAGGACGTTACACTGATTTACCTGTCTTGCCATTTTCTGCATATGGTGCAGTAGCTATGGCTCGTCCTGAAAGTGACAATAATGGTGGTTCTTCCCAATTTTTCTTCTTCCTCTATGAGCCAGAACTTACCCCAGCCGGACGTAATCTTTTAGATGGTCGTTACACTGTTTTTGGTTATGTCGTTGAAGGTAAAGATGTTTTACGGGAAATCAAAGCAGGTGACAAAATTGAATCGGCAAAAGTCATCAAGGGTGCAGAAAACTTAGTAGAGCCAAGGAAAGCATAATTATAAAGCTTTCCCGTGGATTTGAGTTTATATTTTCGCAGGGTGGGCATTGCTCACCTTAAATTTGATTAAAGGATGACTCACCTACGTCGAAAAGCCAAAAATCTAGTGGTGAACAAGCGAACTATATTTTCCACGGCTATAACTTGCGCTTTCACATAGTTTATTTGCTTAATTTTATGGCTGAATCACCTAAAATCACTTTACTAGCTCTGCTTATCGCCTTAGAACAATTACAAACTCCCCTTACCCTGCATGAAAAAGAAGCTTTGGAAACCACTGCTTCCCAACTATACCTCGACCCCGATGATTGGGATTTTATTCAAGAAGGATTAATTGCAAGCATTGAGTCCAACCTGGCTCTGTATCAAAATTATCAAACAGCCTTAACTCAATTACAGTCAGTTAGCGGTAATATTCCTTCAGAGCAAATGCCTACCCAGAAGGAATTAGAAACTGAATTAACGAGTGATAACAAAGAACCAACGACTTTTGGCTACTTTGAAGGAGAACCCGATCTTGAAAGTGATGAGATTTTGAATGTAACAATTAATGTATTAACCAGCCAAGACCCAGAACAAGCAGCAAAAAAACTAAGTTTTCTCAAGCGTCTGCAAAACTGGCTCCCGAAACAACAAAACTCTTGATAGCATCAAGTTTATGAGTGAACTTATTTATCCTACTTTGGATTTATTTATCTATGACCTGCGGGATGGGTTGGGAGACAACAACGCAGACGTAGCTGCTAATCAGGAATATTTTTTACGCAGATTTCCCGAACGACTTCACCCTTTACTCAAACAACGAGATGCTATAGAAGCTGAATATGTTGAACTTTTGGGGAACCGAGGTAGAGAAACCTTTGACAGCAGTACAACACAGTACAGTTTGAAAGGATGGTATTATCCTGTACACTTGGGAGATAGCTACGGATTACTGTTAGATTGTTCCGTTGAGCATTCCTTGAGAAATGTGCAGCAGGGTAAAAATGAGGCTTTGCCTATTAGTTGTTTTGGTGATCTAAAAGCGGAAATAGAAAACAGATTAGCCAATACCCACAGCACCATTGGACAGGTATGGATGCTATCGGGACAACTCTCGAATTTTACTCCAGATCAAGCAGAAATTATCGCTAAAGAATGCAGTAAAGTAAGCGCACGTAGTTTAAATGTGAATTTGGATTTTCGTGGTAAAAGTCCATTCTTTGGCGGAATGTTATTTGAGTTTTACAATTACCGCTTGCATATACCATCTGAGTTACAAAATAGTCTCAATATTCAAGATATTCAGGATAATCACTACGTTATTATTGCTATTTATCCAGATGCCAAAACTGCCAGGAAAGCTGCTGAATTTAATTTTGACTGGCTGCGTTTGTTTGCTTATCGCAGTAAAATTCTCTGGGCTTATGGTCAAAGTCAGTATTTGAAAAATAAATTACGCGATGATTTTGTTGCTATCCAGCAATACCAAAAGGACTTTAACAAAGCCAAGTCTGGTAAGTTAGATTTAAATAAACTGCGTCAAACTTTAGTTAATGCTCAGGAAACGCTTTGGCGTTATTCTGTTAACCTAAACTACCTTGCTACTCAAAAACGTACCATTGAAATTAATCTCCTCAATTATGAAAGACGGCTAGCAATAATTCAACAAAAGCTAAATACAGAGCAAGATTATGTTGATTTGGATTCACTACAACAACTAATTGAAAAGCAATTAGAAACAATAAAACAAAAAATTACCAATTTACAAACCCCTAGTAATTTGGAATTTATCCATAAATTTATTGAAGAAATAAGACTCAAATATTTAGAACAAGTTAAAAATGACTATGAAAGCTTGAATATTGGTATGACATTATTAACCGATTTAATTAATGCAATTCGGGGGGTAACGGAAATCGGAAGTTCGGAGCGCGATCGCACTTTCCAAAGTACCATAGCAATTGTTGGTGTTGGCTTGGCTGGTAGTTCGTTCGTTGCTTCTATCGCTGGGCAATTTCCCGGTACTACAAATCCCCAAGAAGCCGCAAAATACCCTGTTGGTTCACTAGTATCTAGCTTGGGGGTTCCAGAACCCTGGCTTTCTCCTGCTGTGTCTGCAACGGTTAGTTTGGGAGTTGGGATATTGGCTGCGTTTGTTACTTGGTTGGGAATTAAAGTGTTTGAATCTCTCCGGAAGTAACGGGTATTGTTTAACGTCTAAAATGATGTTTGTGTCTAGCAAAACTTTCACAAGTTATGTTTCTCCTTCAAAGCTTCCCATCTCGCCTCATCTGGGTCAAAATCAAGAGAGGTAGGTTGTGTCTTTTCAAACCACTCTTGTAAAGCTTTGATTTTCGTTCTTCGTTTTGGTGTTTCTGGTTGTGGTTCATTTATATTTACCGGAGAAACTGCCTCAGCAGATAATAAGACAATCACTTCCACATCCCCAGGTGGCATTTGAATGGGTTCGGTAATAACTAAGTTACCAGTCGCGTCGATTTTGCCCTTGAGCTTATATGCTTGCATGATCATTGCTCATATCATTCTATTTCTAGAGTATCTCGTGCTGACCAAATAGCAGAGCGTAAACCTTCTGGGCATTTATCACCATCTGCCTGGAAACAAGCGTCTTCAAAATTACTAGCTAAACACAACTTGTAAATCTAAAACAAATCCTGGTAAAACATCTTCTCCAGATAAACTTTTGGGACTATTCAAAACTTCTACGGGTTGATTGGGACGATAAATTTCGACTATTTTATTCTTTGTATCAATTAACCACCCCAAACGCAATCCATTATCGATATATTCCTGCATTTTTCTACGTAATGGTTCCATATTGTCACTTTTGGAACGCAATTCAATCGCAAAATCTGGACAAAGTGGTGGAAAGGAGTCTTGTTCTTCTGGTTTCAATTTATCCCATCTGGCTTGACTTACCCAAGCCGCATCGGGAGAACGTTCTGCACCATTGGAAAGTAGGAAAGCTGTTGAGGAGTTAAAAGCAACACCTAGTTTTGCTTGTCGGTTCCAAAACCAAAGTTGTCCTTCAATGTCTATGTTACGCTTACCTGTATTTCCTCCCGTAGGGGGCATAATAATTAATTCTCCTGTAGGAGTGAGTTCTAGCTGTACGTCTCGATTCGCAGCTGCAAGGAGGGCGAATTGCTCTTGGGTAACTTTTAGGTTGGGGGGAATATTGAGAAGTAAGTTGCTCATAAACAATTAAACATTAAAAATGCCCACATGGATATATTATGAGCTAATTTTTTCAAGAGTTGCGAGGACATGGTTTACAACGATAGTAATATGTAACACGACTTTTAAGATTTTCATATTAATTTATTTCTAAAGTCTTTCGTGCTGACCAAATAGCTTCGCGTATTTCTCCCTCGCATTCCTCACCTGTCACTTCGCGCCAGATAATGTTAAATTGGGTTTCTGCCAATTGCCGGAGCATTCGTGCAAAGTCATCTATATCCGAGCCTACAATCTGCTGACGTACCAACGACGCATTTATATAAATTTTCAAAGCCTCTACATAATTCTCTTGGGTTTCTAGCACTTTGCCTAAATAGTTTAATGATAGTGAAGCTTTATCCCAATCACGAAAATTCATAAAAATTTTAAAAGCTTTTTGTTGATAGTTAATTGCTTCCTCAAATTGCTGCTGATCATGCGCGAGGGTACCTAGTTGAACATAAGTATTTGCAACGCTACACATATCTCCCTCGTCTTCCTTGATCTTCAGAGCTTTCATGTAATGGTCGTATGCTTGCTTGTATTGCCCTAATTCCTGTACAACCTTGCCTAGTTGGTGATAAACTTTAGCTGCATTGTGCCAATCTCCCATATCTAGTCTTATTTTTAAAACTTTGGAGTAATAGGTAAGCGCTTGTTCGTATTGATATTGTATATATGCAACATTACCCAATTGGTGATACACATGACCAGCAGCGTATAAATCCCCCAATTCTTCTACTTTTAGAGCTTTCAAATAATAGTCACGCGCTTGCTCGTATTGCTCTTGTAACCACGCAACATTACCCAATTGGAGATAAACAGTATTAATATCGTATAAATCCTCTGTATCTTCTATTATTTTCAGAGCTTTCAAATAATAGTCACGCGCTGGCTCATATTTTCCTTGTTCCTGTGTTACTAATCCCATTTTGTGAAACAACATAGCAATTGTCTTGTCTACAGAGGAGTCATTAAAAGCTGTAAGTTCATCCAGAATTTTTTGATAAATTACTGTCAATTCTTCCAAATCAAGGCTTTTATCAATTTCATTTGAATTACCCGAATAAGCAAGCTGTAAAAATATCCAAAAATTAAAAGCACTTTCACCTTTTACTTTTACTTGTGTCAGATTAGTACCAATCTGCATGAGTGCCTGTTGTCGCAATAATTCAAATTCAAATGCTCGTCCAAATCGTCTATACACTTCTTGCAAAACTTCCATAATTCCTTGAGCATGTAACCATTTCTGTTGTTGTTCAGCAAAACGAAGATTTTTTAGAAGGTTTGGTTCTTCTATATCTAAGACAATCCTTCCCAGTTGTGCATAATCCGGACTTATTAGGTAACGACCATAATCTTGCGCCAACTGTGCGTAGAAAGCTAGCAACTTTTTTTCAAGTTCGCTTATTTGCTGTGCTTCATGATGTTGAGATAACCTTTGCCGCAAGTACCAGGGTAGGGTAGGATGAATTTTATAAACAGTTATATTAAGATATTCCACAATGCCAGCTTCTGCCGCTTCATTGAGAATTTCTAACCAATCTGCTTTTTGCAAGTTCTCACCAAACACCCCTCTATATGTTTGTACAAGAATCTGGTTGCTAGGATGTCCAGTGAAGTAATGTATTCTGTGTGCATCAACCCGTTCAGAAAACAACCCCAAAAAAGGTAAATGTCTCCTCGCTTTCTCCGACAACTTGCTAAATGAATAATCCAACGAAGCCGTCAGCGATTTATCTCTCTCTGCTTCAGTTTTTTTTTCCAAACTATCCAACCCCTGACGCAAAGCCTCAATTACCTGCGTTGGTGTTTGTGATCGCAGATGTGGCAAAACCACCCGCAACGACAACGGATGTCCCCCCAGTAATTTCAACAAATCTAAATACTCTTCGGGCAGGTTTTTTATCTCCACACTCAGCGATCGCAAAATTTTCGCAGCAAATTCCTGGGCATCGACAGGTGATAATCCCTGCAAATTTATCAAACTGTACCCACAGTCGAGCCAAGTTTCCTCACGACGACTGGTAATCAACACCCAAGTTTTTCCACCACGCAATTCTTTGAGAAAGCGCTTTAAATCATCCCGCTCGTCCGCACTCAACAACGGCTCATTTCCCTCCGGAAAACCCGCCACTGGTTCAAAATTATCCCAAATCAACAAACAAGGCTGAGATTGTAGATATTTTAATACTGCTCGTCGTTGTTGCTCTGCTGCATATTGGGAAAACTTGTCTCCCCAAACTGCCCTTCCCACCTCATTTACAACCCGATTCAGCGATGCACCATGCTCAAAGGAAGTAAAGAATATTTTTTCTCGCCCTTGGGTTTCCTCCAACCACCGCGCAAATCCTGCGGTTAACTCAGTTTTTCCAACCCCACCCATACCTTGTAACAACACGACATTATTTTGGCGAAACGCCCGCTCTAACCCTAAAATATCGTAATCTCGCCCTATAAAGCCGTAGCGTCCCTGTTCTGGGAACCCCACCAAATTACTCACAGGCTCCTCTAGAAAGTTATCAATATCAAGAATATCTTCCGCAGAATTACTAGTTGGCACAAACGGCATATAGCTTTCCTGCTGATACAACACCGGAACCATCCAGTCAGCCAAAGGTAAATCACCTTTAGGACTAGGACGCAGGCGTTGATTTACAACCTGTCTTCGTGCTGCTGCTACAGCAGTTGATACATCGGTTCCCTCTACCAATTGCTGATAAAACCGCCCAATAAAATGTTTCGCTGCTTCCACCTGCACGTTATAAGACATCGCTACCACACCTTTTGCCCCCAAGGACACCAAGCGTGTCGCCACCGAGGAAAAGCTACCATCTCCCTCCTGTGCAGATTTGCAGGCATTCAACACAAAAATTGGTACACGACAATCATTTAAACTTTGAGCAATTTGGGTCGCTGTGATAATTTGCGGCGAACCATCAATATTTTCAAATACCAACACCCCCTGTCCTTTACTGCCAAAGGAATATTGAAATCCGGTGCTATCTGGGTCAAAGTTACCATGTCCATCAAAATGCACTATGTGGTAAAAACCTTTGTGTGCATTCAGTTCTCTTTCAAATTCTTCAAAGCTGGGTGGACGCAAAACCTTGAGGTTGACATACTTCTGAATCGGTTTTAGCGCCTCCAACAGGGGACGGGCAATAGTTTTGAGAGCTACATCTTTTTCACCATAGGGACGGGCAATTACCAGCAAAATGTTTAACTTATCTTGGGGTAATTGTCCCATCTCTGCCCGTACTGCATGACCGCTTAAACTGCGATACATCCCAGCCAAAGAGGGTGCAAGAAATTGATAGTCAGGAGAATATAGTAACTCCCAAGGCAAATTTAACACCGTGGGGTCATCAGAAGAAATATTAATTTCGCACTTATCCAGCCCTTCTCTGGTAGCTTCACAGAAAAAATCCCAGGCTTTGGTGCTGCGAGGAAACACTAACTCAAACAACCTCTGTCCCCATTCTTGGAACTTCTGCTCGATTTTCTTCGCTTTATCAGGAAATATGCCGTAAGGAAAGGGTAAAAACTTTTCTAGATACCAGCGCAAATTGGTAAGCGTCTCCTCATCAAAGGGATGCTCAAAGGGTACGGCGGGTGCGGAACGCGGTGCAGAGAGTCCCCGTTGCCAAGAAAGTTGGATTTTGTCGTCTTGATGAGTAATCCGCAACCAATTTTGCGCCATACTTACCTCCATTGGTGATTATTTTTTTGATGTTAGCCAATTTCAGTGATTCATGGAGGAAGGAGGAGATTGCGGATACATTTAATAATGCTTTTGTGGTTGTAGCAGTTTATTTCTAGCTAAACTTCATATGAAATATTAGTTGTTTCAAATGTGCTAGTTTTAAACCAAACCAATGAGCAATGTTATGTTCAGAAATCTTCACAAATGCTCAATTGATGGGAATATTTATGCATTTTCAGCCAGTTATCGCCACGCTTATTCCCATGATGAAACTTCAGCTTCAGATCATCGGTGATAGGTTAAAACTGCGTATCTTTTGTCAATGCCTCCAAAGAATGAAAAAAGGTTTTATGGTAATGAAGATGGAAAAACTACAATAAAGTAGTGCGATCGCCAATCAAGAATAATTGAGAATTTTCGCACTCCTAACTAGTCTAAACTCCAGGTTCTAAAAATTTTTTTGCTTGATGAGATTCAACAAATAATCTTTGTAGGGGCGCAGTCTTGCTTTGATAGCATATATAAATTGCTTCGTAGGACTGACTCTCGTAATTTGCCGATGGTAGTCGAGATCTGGAGCCACCACATCAGGGTGTAGTAGCGGAAATTCGACACCGTAAGTTTTTCGGTTAACTATCCTAGTTAGTCTCGATTTGGTATGTGTAGCGTTGGGGCCAAACCCAATATTAGAAACTAAATTGACAGCAGGCAAAATAGTCATACCAGAATTGGACAGAATAGCAAAATACCATTGCCAATCCCAAGTATCTACCTCTTGGCGGTATGCTTTTTGAAATCGCCACGCCATTCCTAAAAAAAGAGCATCATCAGCCATAAAGTCTCTAATTTGCTGCTGAACTTTCGGATTGGCCCAAGCTTTGATATCGTAGTTATAACAACGCCATGCCCTTGACCAAGAAGCCCACCCCCAAACTGGACTGGGCCAATAACAAAAGTGATAACTCTGGTTATTGGACTTCCATTTTTTCAATCCATTAGTCCCTAGAATAGTCATAATCCGTTGATCATCCTGATATTTCTCCAATAACTCCTCACAGAATCTGAAGAAACTAGGATGTGGTAAGCAATCATCCTCTAGAATAATGGCACGTTCAACTATGCCAAAAACCCAATCTAATCCACTAGAAACCCGCCGACCGCAGCCCAAGTTGACATCGGAATAATTTTTCATAACTTGACAATCCCAATCCACCTGCAAGATCATGGCACGAGCAGCTTCACATTTGTTCACATCATCTGGTCGGTCGGGACGTGGTCCATCTGCGACTACCAAAAGTTGAGGAGGTTTGGCTTGGCGAATAGCCGTCAAGACCTTCTGTGTAGTATCAGGTCGATTGAAGATAAACAAAGCAACAGGCGTTTTCATCTTTTCTTGTCTGTGACGTAAGCATTTGAAAATATCGTTTTCATCTCTTACTCCCTGTGACGTAACCGTTGGAAAATATATTTCACGGGAGGAAGCCCAAACTTGTTAATCAACCTTATTGGTCCTACGAAATAGTAGAGCCAAGACATAGAATTAGGGATTTTGACAAACTCTCTATCTTTGGATTTTGGTGTTAGCCAGTACAAAATCATTTTGTGTTTGTACTCGCTGATCAGTAGATTGTAGAGTGCTCTTAACCAGGTATCGCTGGGAGTAAGTGAAGCATTAGCAATCAAACCCTCATTTTTCAATAGATAATTCTTGCTGAATTGGCTAGATAACCATTTGCTCACGGGATCTATTTTAATTGTTGACAAGATTTCTTCTGGCAGAGGAGTCTCTAACACATCTCTAGCCAGACATAAGGGTATATAGAGGATTCGCCTAATTCTCCATCTTTGCACTTGTTCTAGGACTTTTGGCCAATCCATTTTGGGATGAGCGCAAACCATTGCTGCTATGTCGCAGATATCACTCAACTTTCGCCAATGACCTTTGTACCAATTTATACATAAAATTGAAATATGATCTTCCGGTGAGAGAGTTAGTATAGTTGTGTCATAAAGTGAGAATGGCTGAAGGCGCTCCCAAAACCCCTCCGTATCGAAATGGAATTGTTGGGGCGGGATTCCATAGTGAAGATCCACGTTGACTTGGCGAACAATGTTCCACATTTGCGCTTGAAGGCATTCTCCTTCATGTTCACTATCATGTAACATGGAATAGCCATCAGCCATGAGCAGTTCTTTGGCTTTGGAATAATCCTGCTTGTGAACCAGAATGTCTATGTCACCAAACTGTCGTAGTGATAGATTGCCGTAGGCTGAAGCCGCCAGCACAGGACCTTTGAATGGGACAGCGCAGATGTTGTGTTCCTGAAGTAGGGACAGGAGCTTGAGTAGTTCTTGGGTGAGTAAATGATTGTGGAGGGCGTTAGCGTGAAATCGGTGGCGGAGTTGAGCCAGGATATCCACAGGAACAGCTTCTGGGCAAATGGTTTTCAGATTTTGATACAAAAGTGGCATCGCCCCATGAATATCTGCTATTTTGATCAGATAAGTCCAGTTGATTTGTTGTTGGAGTAATGTTTTGATTCGCTCTGCTGTTTCGGGACTGATAGAAGCTCTAGCACAGCATAGAAGCAACTCTATTTCTAATTTCGTTGCTGTTGGTTCTTTGATCTGTGCTTGAATTAAGGTTGTCATGGACTTTCACAATTGAAATTTTGTAAGTACGATGTAACAAGTTGAATATCTAACGCCAATACATCTGTCGCTCAAGATGATTCTGAATCCGAATTTGTAGTAGTCCTACCAGTGCAATACCAGTCACTGATCCATATAGCAACGAACCTATAAATTCTACAAATATAGGGTTTACTATTGGTTGAACAAGTGCGATCGCCATTCCTTTAGTAACTCCACCTATTAAACCAGCAAATATCCACCAACTTGCATACTGTATACGAGTCCGCAAAACTAACCATTGAAAAACTCCGATGACAGTGGACTGTAAAACCGTAATCAGTATGTATGTCCAAAGTCCCTGCATCTCGACAGTTACTCCTAGTACTAACAAATTTCCTTGAGGAGCAATTTCTACAATCTTTTCGCCAGCCTTAAACACGTAAATAATTAAGTATGTTGCAATCCAACTATTAGCACTGACTAGTATCCACCAACCTAAATGCCGAATGTACTTTCTCAAAACTAGCCATTGTGAAATGCCAAACATTGGTCCAGCAAAGAACGATAACTGTCCTATCACCACGTTGAACAGATTAGCTAATACCCACCAAAACCACAAACTCAACAACGAGAAGGCGAGTGGTTTGGAAAGATAATGGTGAGTATTTATATGGTTTGAAAACTTACGCACCCGTCTCATATATTACCTCATTAATTCTACTCACGCTTCATGACTCATCTATAATGCTGGGCCTGGGTTTCAAATAAATGGGCATAGCTACCACTCAGGTGCATCAGTTGTTCATGAGTGCCGTTTTCTACAATCCTTCCATGCTCCATCACGTAAATACGGTCAGCCATTTTGACTGTAGAGAGGCGATGACTGATGAGGATAGCTGCTTGACCTTTGATGAGTTGGCGGAACTTTTGAAAAACTTCTTCCTCGGCTTTGGGATCTAAAGCACTGGTGGGTTCATCAAGGACAATCACCTGGGAGTCGCGCAGAAATGCTCTGGCTATAGCAATTTTCTGCCACTGACCAATGCTAAGTTCTTCACCTTGGTCAAACAATTTGCCTAGCATGGTGTCATAACCTTGGGGTAAGCTTTTGATCACTTGATCTGCACCAGAACGGTAAGCAGCTTCGATGACATCCTCATGATTTTGTGGGATATCGATGTTGCCTAACCAAATATTTTCCTGGGCTGTAAGATGGTACTTGGCGTAGTCTTGGAAAATCACGCTGATTTGGCGGCGCAATTGTATTGTTTGAAACTGACGTAGATCAATGCCATCTATAGTGATATTCCCAGTAGTAGGGTCGTATAGTCGGCACAAGAGTTTAATCAAGGTAGTTTTACCAGAGCCGTTTTCACCAACTAGCGCTACCACTTCCCCTGGTTGAATCGTCAGGTTGATATCAATAAGTGCTTTCCGGGTAGTGGTTGAGTACTGGAAACTCACATCGTTAAAGATAATACCATTTTTAAATGGTTGGGGAACGGATTTAGGATCTAATGCTTCAACTAGCTTTGGTTTGAGTTCCAGGAACTCGTAGAGGTTGGCAAGAAAAAGGTTATCTTCATAGAGACTAGACAAGTTACCCAAGAGTCCTTGGAGAGCGGTCTGTCCACGTTGCAGTGCTTGTTGATACAGTACTAAATCTCCTAAACGCAAACTACCAAAGACGGTTTGATAGAGAATAAAGGCATAGGTAGCAAAAATAAAAATGCCAGCGATCGCTTGAGCTAGTAAGCTGGCCATAGAACGTTTTGTGATCAGCGCTAGGGTTTCCTTATATATCTGCTGTCGTAAGTTGCGAAATCTTTCACTAAAGAGATTACCTAAATTAAATAAGCGAATTTCTTTGGCATAAACGTCTGAAGTCAGCATCCAGCCAAGATAAGTAGCTTGTCGCTCTATAGGTGTCCACTTACGTTGCCAGTTATACATAATCTGGGCGTATTTACCCCGTACCAGTACAGCAGGAATAGCAGCAACGAGTAAGATTCCTACGATTCCCCAATGCAATGACACGAGTAAACCAACCATCGCCACTAAGGAAATACCATTCTGCCCTACTTGTGATAAATGATTTATGATCTGGTTTGGTCGATAAGGGGCTTCTTGTTGAGCGCGTTGTAGGGCATCATAGTACTGAGCATTTTCATAGTATTCTAAATCGGCTTCAATCGATTTAGCATGAAGAATGCTTTGCATATAGTCGGTGAGACGCTGGGTTTGAGCAGTATTCACCACTTCTGCTAGGGAGTTGCACAGCGTAATCCCTAGAGTGGCAGCACCAGCTATCACAACCAGGAGGACTCCTTGACGAAAAACGATTGCCTTATCGGCAGTAATCAGACTAGTAGATACGGTGTCTATGAGGAGTTTGGTAATATAAAGGGATATTAAAGGTAGTGTACTTTGAATTACTAGGAGTACTATACGAGCAATCATCCAAACTCGTCCGCTTTGCCATACTAGCTGCAATGCAGGCAAAAGGCGTAAGCTTTGTTGGATTTTCAGTTTTAATGTTTTCCCTATAAACATCCTTCAAAATACTGCTGATTGTATTTGGCAAGAAATATGATTTTCTACCAACTTGACTAACTCAGGGAGCAAGCTCAGGTCACAGGGTCGCTTGAGACGATAGATAGTGTGTTCTTTGGCAAGAGCAGCGCACTGTAAAAGGTGTGACTTACCTCCACAGTGATATAATGTTGTCGGACGCGAGTGGCGCACAAGTTCCATTATTGAGTCTCTAGAGTTCAAAGGTTCTATCCCAAACTCTGTATCGTCAGCAAGGACGTAAATACGGCGAATGGGCAATGGCGTTTGCTCAAAGTCCTGGGTGAGGCGATAGCCCCGTTTTTGATTGTCTGGGTGCAGAATCAGGAGTGAGTCATAATCATATCCCAGTGCCACAGCACTTTCCCGACTGAGTTTCATTTGCGGAAATCCAGGAGTAATTGTAGCTGGTTTAGTACTTAATGTGACAGGGGCAACGTCATCGGTAACAAAGCCATATCCTTGCGCTAGAAATGCAGCTGATGTTGAGGATTTTCCTTGACCTGATACTCCCAAAAAAGCAACCGCACCGTCATGAATATTGACGACACTGCCATGTAATACAAGTAACCCTCGCTGATACAGCAAAATTGCCATAACAGTGCCGACAAGATAGAATCGAATCAGTAGGTCAGAGGCATTTGGTGCGGGAATAACCACAATCTTGTGTCCACCTTGCACCAGAAAAACTGCCACTTCCTTGATGTATACAACCGACTCTTCTAGAGAGAGTTTGAGACTCCAAAGCTGGTTGATCACTTCTTCTGGGAAATAATCAACTGCTGTGTGGTCGTTATCTATATGAAGGGTAACATCACATCCTCTTTCAGCAGGAACGAATTCTGGTATAGGTAACTCAGATTGGATGCCTACACCATAGGCAAAGTACGAAAACAAGTTCGATGTCCTTTTTTGAATAGTATGTTTGATGCCTGGAGCAAGATTAGCTAATTTTAAAAATATCTATCTGTAGATGGATGTTTTTCACAATAGGTGTTAAAATTTACCTAGTCAAGGAAATCCAAGAAATCAAATGCCCAATCGCTTCAATGATATTTGTTGGCAAACATCAAATATTATGGCGTTTTTGCTCAAAGAGCGCAAGCACAGACTGGGCATTTGATTGCTGATAAGTGTATTGGTTATTACCTATCTACAAATAGGTAAATGGCACTAAGATAAGCCTATTATCTTGCGTTGCTTCACTGGGTTTGTAGTGAGCGCTTAAGCGCTCATAGAGGACTAAAGTCCTCACTACAAACTCTGCAAAGTTACCTTGGTGGAGTACTAGATAGAGGCAGAGCCTCCTCCAGGAGGTATTCTCAGCCTGGACGCTGAGAACTAGCCAGAGCAAGGACTATGTCTTCACTTAGTACTATTCTACAGATAGGTACTTTTAGCTTCCAATAGGTTGAACGCCGTGGTTGAGAGAAGTGAGATCAACTGATACGTTCAAGCTATCTGTGGAACCCAAGTATTTTGTCACTTGAGTAAGATGTTCAACCTTACCATAGATGCTCAACTCTGGTGTATTCCAAGATTTACTCATTTTACATTCTCCTTGTGTGGTAATCATTCTTCAGACGAGCTGAAGGCATTTTATTTGAGTTAAAATGCTTAAATAAATAATTCGTATAAATTGAGACAATGGCTAATGCCAAAGGCGCTTCAGGTTAAACGATTCATATAAATGAATTCTCATTATTGCCAGCAATCACAACTAAAAAACTGAAGATAATCAGAATATGAGATTGACCAGCTTTGGTTCGGTTCACCTAGTCAGTAAAATTCGACTGACTCAACCAAAGAGCTAGAGTGACCCCAGAAAGTACATTCAAAGAGTCCTCTTCACCCAAAGGGTTTTGAGAATAGCGATCATAGGAAGCACGTAAGACAGGTAGATTGACATACTGCTCAAGAGCTTGTGGTTGGTTAATCATCTTTTCTAGAGTTGCTCGCTCATCGTTCAACAATCGTCGCTTGAAGTTAAAACCAAGATTGGCTTTGTTGACTCGCTGCTGAATCTCCCCAGGAAGAATATCTTTCATCGCATTACGCAGAATAGCTCTGGAGAAACCATGACGAAACTTTTGGTTTGAAGGTAGAGACAGACAAAATTCCATTAGTCGTCGATCAAAAAATGGGTAGCGCCCTTCCACAGAAAATCTCGTAGTTGTCTTGTCAGCCATCTCCAAGATGTAAGGATATAGTCCAGTCGTGAGACTTTGCCAATGTAGTTGTCTACTCGTCAAGGTCAAAGCTGGCTCATGACTTAGTAGTTTTCGAGTCTGTTGTGCTAACTTGACTCGCTTGGCAAAAGCTGGGTTAATCAACTGACTATGTGCATTTGTTTGACCCACAGACTTCAGCAATCCTTGCCACAATTGACTAGCAGGTTCTATGAATATAGGAGTAACGCAATTTGCCCAAAGTATTTGACGACGTGGTAATCGAAATCTTTGCCCCGTAGCAGTGACTTCCTCCATCAAAGTCTTCCAACGACCTGTGTAGGCTAGCTCTGTTAAATAACGCCATCCATGGGAAACTGTACTGTCCCCATCAACACCGTCTAAGAAAACACGAACCCCTTGTTGATGAGCGCATTCATACATTCCCTGATGAATGTACAAGTTGGGAGCTAATATCGGTTCTTCTTGGCGCCAGAGAATGTCAACTAAAGGAGTCAGCAAGTCAGCTCGCACATCATGAGCCTCAAATCCTCCCAGAGCTTTGACTGTATCCATGTAGGGACGCTCATCAATCCAGCGCAGGTCTTGGGATGGTAGACTCGGAAAAATGGCAGAAAAAGTATGCAACTGTTGATTGGTAGAGTTAGCCAGTAGCTGACGTGCTGTACAGGCTATTGATGAAGAATCTAGTCCTCCACTTAAAGTGGAGCCGATGGGGAAGGCACTGCGTAGACGACAGTTCACTGCTTGTGTGAAAATTTCCCGGAACGCTTCGGCATACTCTTGATCGCTATTCAGGCGAAGTTCGCGCCCTGGGTCTAGCGCCCAATAGGTTTGCACCTGCATTTTTTGGCTACTACTGATTGTTAAATAACGCGCCGCAGGTAATCGCAATATTTCTTGATAGAAAGTAATCTCGTGATCTTCAAATAACCTATCTAGGTAATATGCAACCTGAAGTTCATTGAGTCGGCGCGGCACGAATGGCAGACTTAAAAGAGCTTTGATTTCTGAGGCAAAGACGAAAACTCGATTTGAGCAATAGTAGTAGAATGGCTTAACCCCCATGTGGTCTCTGGCACAAAATAGCTTTTGTTGACGCAGATCCCAAATCGCAAAGGCGAAGTCACCTATGAGTTTCTCCAGACATTGCTCACCCCATGTTTGGTAAGCCGCTAAGATTAGCTGACTATCCGTAATTTTCTCTATTGGGTGGTCGTTAAGTTTCAGCGCACAAATGAGTTGATCTCGGTTATCAATCCGAGCATCTGCCGTGATTACTAAATTACCTGTTTGGTTTACTAATGGCAGTTTCTCTAGCAGAGATTCTGGGGTCGTCCACAACATTCGATGTCCTAGACCAACAGACTCTTTGCACCAGATATCTGCTCCATCGGGACCTCGGTGAGCCAAAATCTCCACCATTCGTCCCAGATTTTCCTCCTCCACTGCTCTACCATCAAGGTAATAAATACCTACGATCCCACTCATAGTCTCTCTGCTCCTTCAAGAGGTGGCAACGGAGTGAAATTGGAAAGGTCTCTGAGATAGCCCATCACTACCTGTCCTTGATTTTCGACCCACGCATGAGCTTCTAACTTTCCTCCCTCCTTCTTAGCAACGCCAATTCGGAGTTCAGGTGAGTAACCATGTTGAGTCATGAGTACCTGTGTTGTCAAAGCACGCGCCAGACACTTGACATTTCCTGGCATATAGCGACTACTCAAATTAACTGCTCCGACAATTTTGTTCAAATCGGTTCGGTCTATCTGTTGAGCGTTCACCCTTACCTGACTAATTGCAAATAATAGTTTCCTTAAGCGTTGAAAAGGTAACAACCATAGCCCTAATCTGACCAATCCCAGCAAGATAAATGTACTTATCAATAGCTGGCGATCGCTATTTGTAAGGTTGAGAAACTTACGCAGGCGCTTCATGACTTTCCTCGATTAGCCCTTGAGCTTCCAGTTGCTGAAGAATTGCTAACACTTCGCGATCGCACTGCTCTGGCTCAACCTCATATTCTGCCAAAAGAGCATCTTGAATTTCACTAAGAGTCTTGGGTTGCTGGATGAGGTTCCAAATACTAGCACCTACAGTATTTAGACCGTAATAAACTCCAGACTTGAGATTGAGAATAACTGCCTCCCCATCTACATCCAAGAATGTCTGCTCCTTTGCCACTACTACTGTTGAATGCTTTGTGATCATCAATTCAACTCCTCAGTCTAAATAAGCTCTCCACAATTTAGTACAGTCCATCATATAATGAGGTACAGAATTTACCTTGAAATGTGGGATGTATAGCGCGATCGCAATTTTTATTTGCAACACCTTTTTGTGGTGACATATACTTAACTCTTGGCTGTGCTATTTTTGCCAAAAGACTAGACAATTGCTTGCCCGACCCTGATAATTACAAGTTTCATTGCAGCTTCAAAACGCACAAACGCTTGCGATCAGGTTGAATAATTTACGTAATTACTTTATTGTTTTCGTGATATTTTATACAAGTAACTAGAAAACACACATATAAGTAACCCCATAGCCTGTGGTACTTCTCCGAACTAGGGGAGAGGTTGGGAGGGATCAAAATAATGTGCGGCTTTATAGAGGATTTGTATTATAGACGAAATCCATAATTAATACATAAATCAAATAAGATTTCTGTATTACTCATTGAACTAGGGAAAAGGAAACAAAAACTGTACTGAAGTTTTTTCAAAAATAAAAATATGAACCCTAGTTCTTGGCTAAATTCATGAAAAATGGCTCATATTAAATTGTTTTTTCGAGTTACTGTTTTTATTCGCTTTAAATTTATTATTTATCACTAACTCAAGGTCGTGTAAACATCTTTACCAAAAGTTCAGAAATTAAAGTAATGTTAATTTTAATGAATGGCAAAATAAAAATAAGCTTAACTTTAGTATTCGCACAGAAATATTTTGGTTGCTGATTTAAAATTCCAATTCTTGAGAAATTCTGTTTTGTTATTTATAATGCTCTTTAATCACTCTCGTCAGAAGAAAACTTAAAATCTTTTATAGATAAGGATTTGACTGATTAAGTAGCCATCATGAACTGCGTACACCAGGGTGTGCGTACCTCATGATAGCTATTTAGGCTTCTTTTAGATATTTCTCGAAGTTTGCAATCACTAATTATAACCTAATCGTCATTCATTTTTCCAGACTGATTCGCTTGTAGTAAGGGCTTCAGCCCTGGTTTTATGCAACTTAAATGCTCATTAGCTTAACCAACTCTGAACTTTGATCATTTAGCTTCAATTTTTCTCCCCAAAGTAATTAAAGAGTACTAAATACGCATTTGTTTATTGACGAAAACGCATTTAACTCTTGTGTTAAAATTCATTTTGTGATACTTCTTCTGCTAAACAATACATAAGCTAACTTTATATGAAAACTGAGCATATCTCGGCTCAAGCAAAGATCAGGTTTATATAAACTTAATAAACTGGTTTCTGCTATACTTGCAACTCTGGGCAGCAAGAGATAAGAGTTGGCATTTACTTAAACACTAGTAGCATTACTTGTACCAAAAGGGCTAAAATATAAGCTTTCAGGAGGCAGAGGGCAACTCACTCTTAACTCATAGTGAGCTAAAATCTCATTATCTGTGTCTAGTTATAGCCTCTGCGCTCACTTATACGGTTTTTTTACTACTAGCTGCTAGTACAGTTTCTATTGCCTTTTCTTTTTGTGGGTCTGCACCTTGAGCATATTCTAATGAGAAGGGAACGTTGATATCTGGTGTAACGCCTTTACCTTCTAATCTTTGATCCCCGTTCACCAATACATCTGCAACTGCTACGTAAAGTAAGCTACCATCTTCCATAAAAAAAGGACGACCAGCAACTACTGCTCCGGCTGTTTTGGTACCAATTACAGGCCCGATTTTATGTTGCTGAAAGCCATAGGCATAAATTTCTTTGCTGCTTCTGCTTCCCTGATTGATCACCATAGCCACTGGTTTTTTCCACTGAGAAATATAAGTATACTTTTTACCATCGCGGGAAATACTGGTGACACTTGGTCCAGCTTCAGCAGTGAAGAGGTTAAGAGAATTAACATCTCCCCCACCCCAACCGTCTCTAAAATCTAATATCAATCCATCTGCATCTTTGAGGCGACCATAAATGATTTCTGATTGGAGCTGCTGTTGGTCTTCGTTGGCTGCGTGTGACCAAATATGAATGTAGCCAATTTTTTTACCTTCTCGTTGTATGTTCTGGATGCTGGCTTGTTGAGCATCGATAAACATGGTTTTGGCATCAAAATTTTTGGGTGCGATCGCAATTTCTGTTTGACTATTTGTTTTGGCTGAACGTTGAATTAATAATTTGACTTTTTCTCCTGCTTTTCCTTTAAAAGATTGTATGGGTTGATAGGAGCGACCATCGACACTGAGGATTTGATCGCCAATTTTTAACCCAGCTGCGGCGGCGGGACTTTTCTCAAGAATGGCGCTAACATATGTTTTGCCGTTGATGTTTTTAGTGAATTCACCAATGCCAGTGTATTCTATTTTGCCTTTAGGGAGGAATTTTGCTAGCTGTTTTTGTAATTCACCACTTCTGGTTACAAAAATACCTAAAATCTGATAATAAGCAGGCTCATCTTGGGTATAATAGTGGGTGTGAGAAATTTGCAATTCGCCAAGCATCTGATTGATAATCGCTGCAAATTCTTGGTTAGATTTGGTTTGTGTGGCTTGAGATTTATACTTTTCTCGCATTGCTTTCCAGTCCACACCATTAAATTTCGGATCGTAAAAGTTATCATTGACGGTTTGCCAAACTTGTTCAAAGATTTTAGTTTCGGGTTTGGCAAGTGTTTTTGGTAATGGGGAGGCGAGCCAAAACAGGAGCAATACTGAACAACTCATCAGCATTACTGTAGTGAATTTAAGTAAACCAGATAGTTTAGTCCTTTTCATAAAAATAACAAGTTTCTCAGAAGTTCCTTAACTCAATCTTTGCCGCAACCATAAAGCTAGTAGTGGCATTGCCAACTTATAAGCTTGCTCTGCACCGTAAATTAAACCTTTGTGCTGCAAACCAGTCAGCGCACCTTGTAAGCTACCACCTCTAGAAAGACCATGCTTTTGAATATAGTCTTTACTTTGTGGTTTTTCTGTGGGGTCTAAAGCTAAACATTCCAAAAGATGCACTTGATTGGCTGGTAGAAGCATCAGTAAGGATTCATAAGTCATCGACAAGTCTTTGAGTAATCCTTCAATGGCCTCTGTTACATCTTGTTCAGTAATGAAACTATCAGCCAGACATGAAGTTTGCAGACGACGAATGAGTGCCATTGCATCACCAATGTGTCCTTGTACAGCATCTAAAAATAGTGGTAGTGCTTTGGAACGAGAATGAAATGTTAGTCTCTGTGCGTGTAGCATTTCCCTAGCCCACACGGCTAAGACGTCTCTGGCTAAGGGAAGCAATTGCACAGTTTCTACAGGATAATTATTTTCATCTGAGTGGTGGCTTGTCTCAGCGATAGTTGCAATCAAAACATAGTTAACATGAATGTTCTGATTGATTTTGTGCCGAAATGTCGCTTCCCATAAACTATTGCGATCCCAAGAACGAATATGAGGGAAACTATGCAAAATCAGCACTAACCGCTTTTGTAAATCTACAGCCATGATTTGTGGCAACTCTAACAACAGATCAAATGCCTGCCATAGCTGCTTTTGGCTGAGAGAACGCGACAGCTTCAATTTTTTTTCTATATCGAAGATAAAAAACTCACTAGCACGGTGATTTACCCAATTTTGAATTTTTGCTATTTCCCAGTTTTGGCTAATAGCTTCTGCTAGCAGTTGTACAAATCTTTCCCCATCTGTGGCGCGAATACAATCTATCTCCAGTACGACTGCTCCAACTTCTTGCGCTCCTGCCTTGACTAAGGTACGTCTGCCACTACCAGGTACGCCGGTAATTAATAAATCACCATTTTCTGACAACACTTCGACAATACGCTGAAACTCTGCTGATCGTCCAATCAATTGCAACGGAGTAGACAAATCCAGACTCACAACTTTTTAATCCTCACTGTAATGGCAAGCATACTCTTTGGACAACCATTGATGGAAATTATAGTAACTATTTAATTTTTAATTAGTTCTTAATATTCTAAAACACTATTTTATAGTGTTATTCTTATTTCAACACTTATTTATGGAAAATAAATAATTATGGTTCAAGCTGTATCTACCGTTGCTGCACGAGGAGATAGACAGCCGGACGTTTTTACTTGGAAATTGGGGAGGCGATTCTCCCAAAGGGGAGACGCTACGCGATGGTGCAAAGCACCCGCCTTACGGCGATCGCACACAACCAAGGATAAAAATATAACTCCTCCTACACCCCCACACCCTTACACCCGATTCAAACCCCTACCCAACAGGCAATTCCCGTGTTAGAAGCGTGCATATTCGCGACGGTATTATGCGGATTTTTCGGCATCATCTTGAAAAAGAACCTTGTGATGAAGATCATCTCTATGGATGTCATGAGTACGGGGGTTATCGCCTATTACGTGCTAGTTGCGTCACGAGATGGCTTGTCCACACCAATTTTTTCAGAAACCAAAAATGCTGCTTATGCCGATCCTGTTCCCCAAGCGGTTATATTGACGGCGATTGTGATCGGCTTTTCGATTCAGGCGTTAATGCTGGTCGGTGTCATGAAATTGGCAAGGGATAATCCGACTTTGGAAACTAACGAGATTGAGAAGAACAATACGCCATGAGTACCATAACGATCGCCTGGATTGCACTACCATTTTTTTTGGGGTTCACGATTTATTTGCTCCCCAAATTTGACCGTTACCTCGCCTTGGCTGTAGGTCTTGCTTCTGCTGGATATGCGTTACAGCTATTTATCCCCTATGGTTCCGCAAAGCCAACACCACTGACACTGGAGTTACTCGATCATTTCGGCGTGACATTAGTGGTCGATCAGTTGACTGGTTACTTTATATTGACCAATGCAATAGTAACAACTGCGGTTATCCTCTATTGTTGGCATAGCGGTAAGACGGCTTTTTTTTACGCACAGATGATCATATTGCATGGCAGCGTCAATGCCGCATTTGTCTGTTCGGATTTTATTAGTTTATACGTAGCATTAGAGGTAATCGGGATTGCGGCGTTTCTGTTGATTGCCTATCCCCGGACTGATCGGTCAATTTGGGTGGCCTTACGCTATCTTTTTACCAGCAACGTGGCAATGCTTTTTTATCTGGTTGGTGCGGCGCTAGTCTATCAGACGCATCATTCTTTTGGTTTTGCAGGTTTGCGCGATGCGCCGACTGAGGCCCTTGCCCTGATCTTTTTGGGACTATTGGTAAAGGGGGGGATCTTTGTATCGGGATTGTGGCTACCCTTGACTCACTCGGAATCGGAGACACCTGTATCGGCATTGCTGTCGGGAATTGTGGTCAAAACCGGGGTGTTTCCGCTTGTGCGTTGTGCTCTGATCTTAGATGAGCTTGATCCGATTATCCGCATCTTCGGAGTTGGGACAGCTGTGTTGGGAGTGCTATATGCAATCTTTGAAAAAGATACCAAGCGTATGTTGGCGGGGAGTACTGTTTCACAGTTAGGCTTTATCCTGGCTGCACCTGAAGTTGGTGGCTTTTATGCGCTGACCCATGGACTTGTGAAATCAGCACTGTTCTTGATAGCGGGTGCCTTACCGAGTCGCAACCTCAAAGAACTGCAACATCAGCCGATCAGTACTGGGGTCTGGATTGCTCTAGTCATGGCTAGCTTCTCAATATCGGGCTTTCCCTTGCTGTCTGGATTTGGGGCAAAGGTGTTGACAATGAAGAATTTGCTACCTTGGCAAGTTATTGGGATGAACATTGCGGCACTAGGAACAGCTATATTGTTTGCCAAATTCATATTTTTGCCGCGCGGAGGAAAAACAGATGTCAAACCCGGTTTCTGGCCAGCAGTGATATTGCTGATTGGTGCGCTGTTTGCAGCCAATATTGTGTATTACGAAGCTTACACCGTGGCGAATATCATCAAACCCTTGGCAACCATCGGCCTTGGATGGTTGGCGTATTTTTTGATTTTTCAACGCTTAGTAATCAAGCTACCACGTGTACTTGAGCAATTTGACCATCTGGTCGGTGTCATGAGTTTAATGTTGATCGTGTTGTTCTGGATGGTTTTTCCATGATTGGGCATCTGATATTGCGACTGACTATCTGGTTTCTCCTCACTGCCAATTTAAGTGTGACAAATATTATCATCGGCGTCAGCATTGCCTTCTTACTGCCGCGCAGCTACACAACTCCAGAAGCATTACAGGATTGGCTACAGGTGCTGCGTAAGATCATCATGGCGATTCCACTGGCATATATTGAGGCATTTGAAATAATTCTGCGTCCGCATAACCACGAAGATGTAACCCTAGAAAGAGTTCAAGCACGAAGATCACCCCGGCTGATCTTCCTGGATATATTCCTCATCACCTTTACACCCAAAACCGTTGTCTTAAAATATCACCAAGAGGGTTGGTACGAAGTACACCAAGTGCGACGCCGGAAAAAAATATGAACATGAACCTGATTCTAATTGCCATGATTCTAGCCCTGCTCATACCCATGTACGAAGCCTGGAAGGATGACGATATCTGGCAGACAATGTTGGCATTTGCAAGTATCTCTACTAAGGCCGCAATCATGATCCTCACGGTATCAGTTTTCCGTGATGATTGGATGATCGGTGTTGTGGGAGTCATCATCCTGAGTGTGGGTAATGCTGGATTAATGCTGCTGGCACATATCATCAAAAGAATGAGGGAAGTATGATCAATGTATTAAGCTATACCTGCATAGGCTTGGGAATGGTCTTCTGGTTTTGGGGAACATCCCATCTCCTCGGCAAGCGATCTGTATTATTTAAGCTGCATAGTCTTTCAGTGGCAGATACTCTGGGATCGATCGCAATCATCATCGGACTGCTACTAAAAAGACCCGGTGAATGGCCGCTACTCATCCTTTCCATCATTTCCTTAGCGATTTGGAACACAATGCTGGGGTATGTATTGGCATACTGTTCGAGTACTGAGTCGAATAGTGAGGTTGAGTTATGAATGATAGCTATATCTATATGATCATCGCCTTGCTGCCGTTGGCTGCCTGTATGCTGGTATTTCAGGTCAATCCATACCATGCATTGGTAATCCGGGGAATATTGGGAGCAGTAGCAGCCTTGGTATATGCGATTTTGGGGGCGGCGGATGTGGCTTTGACCGAAGCCTTGATGGGAACCCTGCTGGCAATTACGCTGTATGCAGTGACGGTGCGTTCATCGCTGGTATTGCGTCTGGGTGTACTCGAAGATGGGACGATGGAGACAAAGGGCGAAGGCCTGTTTGGGCAACTAATGAATGACTTACGCACAATTTTTAGAAAACGCCATATGCGCCTAGAACTAGTCACCTACAATGACATCCAAGCTTTGCAACGGGCGCTGATGGAAAAAGAAATACATGCTACCTGTACTCGACAATCTCAACCGGAAGACAACGAACAAGATTACCCAGCTTTTGGAGCAAACAGCCAACCCTATTACACCACAATTAGGGTGCAACGCATCTATGACATCATCCAAACTGAACTTTCGTCACCTACAACAGTTCTGACCTACGTAAATGTACCAGAATTAGAGGAGAAGCAGCCATGAAATGGGTCTACATTGCAGCCGGAATCGCGCTGTTTATCAAAATGCTGCTAGTACCCAATCCGACACCGGACTTATCTTTTTCCATAGTCGAAGCGGTTGTCCAAGATAGTGGGGTACCCAATGCGGTTTCGGGTATCATTTTCCGAAATCGGCTGTATGACACGATTTTTGAAGTGGTAGTATTTACGATCGCTATCTTGGGAGCCAATTTTCTGCTGGCGAATGAAAGACCATCCTGCACAATCTATCAGTTTAGCGATCAGACATCTGTTGTTTTAGCGCGTTTGGGAGCAACGATCGCAGCGTTGGTGAGTATAGAACTGGCGATTCGGGGGCATCTGACTCCCGGTGGTGGTTTTGCAGCTGGGGTAGCAGGTGGAACGGCAATTGGACTAGTGGCAATCACCTCATCATCGCAGTGGATGCAAGAAATCTACCAGCGCTGGCACGCCGCTACATGGGAAAAGGTTTCGGTTCTGATTTTCATTGTGCTGGCGGTTATAACTCTCGCAGGAGTGGAACTACCACACGGAGAGTTGGGTACACTTTTCAGTGGCGGAATTCTCCCTTTGCTAAATATGCTGGTTGCAGTCAAAGTTGCGTTGGGATCATGGGCTGTGATTTTGGTTTTTGTTCACTATCGGGGGTTGTTGTAATATGCAAACAATTCCTCAGATAGATTTCCTTCAGATATTTTAGTGACGCAGCCCGTCATGATAATTGTCAAGTGGTTTTTGATTTGAATATCAATCAAACCACTAGGCATTTTTACCGAGAGCATGATATTTGTAAAACTTCATCTCATATATGCTTGATAGCAACTACGCGAATTCTACGATAATCTGCCCACCACTTACCATCTTTATACAACAGAGGCTGCAAACGTTCCTCAACAGCTTGGATAACTTTTGCTTGTTGTGTATCAGAAAATCCTGTTAAAAATTGATTGGTGAAGAACATTTGTAGCCAGTTTGCCAAACCTATGTTACCTCCTTCTAAAGGAGTTGGTCTGTCAAACAAGGTAGCATAGGTTACTTCTAGACCTTGTTTTTCTAGTAACGTTGCATACTCACTAATATTCGGAAAATACCAGGGATTGATTGTGCCTAGAGAATTGTAACCCAGTTCCATCAAAACATCTTGTAAAGCCTGAACAATGGCTTTGACATTTCCTTTCCCACCAAATTCAGCTACGAACTTTCCACCTGATTTTAAGGCTTTGTCAATACAACTCACTACTGCATCTGCTTCTTTGACCCAGTGGAGTGCAGCATTAGAAAAAATAGCATCTAGTGGCTGTTCAACTTGAAAGTTCCTGGCATCAGCAACATCAAATCGCAAATGCGGATAGTTTTGTCTAGCTTTTTCAATCATGGCGGGAGAATGATCAATTCCCAGTACTTCAGCGCCATTAGTAGCAATTTTATCAGTCAACTGTCCTGTACCGCAGCCCAGATCCAGAATGCGATCGCCTACTTGAGGAGAAAGTAAGTTGAGCAAATCTTCGCCATACTGCCAAACAAATCCGTGTTGACCCTCGTAAAGAGTTGTATTCCAATGACTATTTAACATGAAAAATTCTCTGCAATAAATTATACCTTTAAATTATTTTGATAGCACTGCGATCTCATGTAATATTTCCAACAACTTCTGAATTTCTGCCACTGTGTTGTAATGTACTAATCCAACTCGTACCAAACCACCACTAGCTTCTAGTCCTAATTTTTCAGTCAAGTTAATCGCGTAGAAATTACCATGCCAAGTAAAAATACCGCGATCGCCTAAAATTTTTGTCACCATTTGGGGAGATTGTCCCTCCAGTCGGAATCCTACTGTTGGTGTCCGCCAAGCAAAGCATTCTGGCTCAGTGATCCCGTAAAAAGTTAAGCCCGGAATCTCTAAAAGTCCACAAATCAGGTGTTTGCTAAGTTCTGCTTCGTATTGTTGAATAGCTGTCATTGCAGTTACTAAAGCTGCACGCCGATTGGGATAAGATGACGATGTTGCATTTCTGGGAGGACAGCGAAATGTTTCCCATTTACCTGTATCAGCTTCTAAAAGAGTAGAGAGTAATTGACTTTCCACTGAAGGCGAGACATGACAACCTAATTTTGCCAAATAATTAATCGCCGCCACCATCCCTGCTAAACCTTCATGGTTAAGTGTACCAGTTTCCCAGCGAGATGGTGTTTCATCGGAAGCGGGGCGGACTTTGTAAGGTTGGAGACGGGCTAGATGTTCGTGTTTGCCGTAGAGAATTCCGACATGAGGCCCAAAAAACTTATAGGCAGAACAGACTAGAAAATCACAATCGAGCGATCGCACATCAATGGGGGCGTGGGGTGCGTAGTGGACTGCATCGACAAAAACTAAGGCTCCGACTGTATGAGCAAGTCGTGCGATCGCTGCCACATCATTAATTGTACCAACTGTATTAGAAGCGTAGCCAACTGCTACTAGACGTGTACGCTCATTGATTTGCTGTTCAAGATCGCTCCAGTTGAGAGTACAATCTTTAACATTAATATCAACAAATCGGACAATTGCACCACGTTCTGTCAATGCAGACCAAGGAGAAACATTCGCATCGTGGTCGAGCCGCGTCACAACTATTTCATCACCAGGTTGAATTTCTCGACCAATCGCCCGACTCAATGCAAAGGTGAGTGTAGTCATGTTTGCACCGAATACTACTTCGGTTGGGTGACACCCAAGAAAATCAGCCACCCCAGTTCGAGCAGAATCAATCAGCGCATCTGTCCGGGCGCTAGTGCTAAAAGCTCCGTGGACATTAGCATTTGATCTCACCAGGTAATCGGCGATCGCATCTATTACTGACCCCGGTACTTGTGTACCTCCCGGCCCATCAAAAAAAATCACAGGTTGGTTGTTAATTTTTTGGCTCAATGCCGGAAATTGGCCAAGTATCCATTCTGTATCAAGAGATGCTTTCATCGCTGGTCGGCTCCTGGCTTTGAGACAAAATCAGTTTACAGTGTTCACTGATGTTTTTTTGATTAATTGCTTTCAATTATTCCCCCACCCAAAACTTTTTCTCCTTCGTACCAAACCGCCGCTTGTCCAGGTGTGATGCTGAACTGGGGTTCATCGAAGACGATGCGTACGCGGGAGTTTTCCAAGGGAATTACTGTTACTGGTACGGGGTGAGAACGATAGCGGACTTGGACTTCCGCACGAATAGGACTTGCTGGTTCAGCGATCGCTACCCAATTCACCCGATTGACAGTGCATTCTGGCTGAGTTGCTTTGGTGCGATCGCCTACTATGACTTTATTGTTAGCTGCATCTAGTGCAATTACATACAACGGTTCCGCAGCCGCAATTCCCAAGCCCTTACGTTGTCCAATTGTGTAATGATGAACACCATCATGCTGCCCTAACACCTTACCATGCATATCAACGATCTCGCCTTGTTTGGGTGCAAGATATTTATCTAGGAATGCCCGCATTGAGCCATTTGCTTCTACCAGACATAGATCCTGACTTTCCGGCTTGTCGGCTGTTTTGAGATTGTATTCAGTGGCAATTTGGCGAGTTTCGCTTTTTTGCATTTCTCCTAGAGGAAATACTGAACCTTTCAGTAAATCTTGCGACAAATCATAGAGAAAATAAGTCTGGTCTTTATTGCGATCAATTGCCCGCAGGAGTTCGTAACGTCCGGTAGCTTCGTTATAATTAATTCGCGCATAATGACCGGTAGCAATGCGATCGCACTCCAAGGTTTCGCGAGCATACTCTAACATTGGGCCAAATTTCACTGTTTTATTGCACTGTGAACAAGGCAGAGGCGTAATACCGTTACTGTATCCAGTTACTAGGTAATCGACAATATTTGTCTGAAAAACATCCCTAATATCAACAACGTGATGAGGAACACCCAGCTGATCACAGATAGAAGCCGCATCTACCATACCTTCAGAGCAACATTGACCCTTTCCTTTCATTAGCCAAAGGGTCAGACCAATTACTTCATAGCCCTGATTATGTAAAATGGCGGCGGCGGTAGAACTATCAACACCGCCCGAAAGTCCTACTACGACTTTTTTCATATCGGTAAGAATTGCTAGGCTGTTCTCTCTAAACTAACACTATGTAGTGATCATAATGAGTCCTACTCCCAAGAATTATAGCTATTTTCTACAGTTACCAGCTTTGCCTGTTCACTGATCGGCATCTCAGTCAGGTAAAATCTCGTTTGCCAAAGCTTTTATGCTCCCCACAGCTTACACTGCGCCCAATAGCGATCACACGATCACAGACAGAAATGAGAGTTTACGGTTATGGTAGCTTCGATCAAGTTGGAGATGTCTAGAGTGAAGAATGAAACTGAAACCCAAACTAACGATTGCAAACCACTTCGCGGATATCAAAGATCCACAAATAGACCACACAAAGTAACACAAGTTGATAAGTATGTTTAAGATTTATTACATAAGTAGTCGGACACAATTAATTACACAAAATCTGGGCTAAAACTCTTACCTAGTAAAGAACTCAGTATGTAATTACTTCTGTCTAGTTACTTATGTTATAGATAGCAGAACTCAAATAGAATGGTTATAAGAAAGTAGGTTGAGAACCCTAAAGACAAAGTTGCTCAATTAAGTTTGAACTCAACGAAAGTCACAGGCGATCGCTTCTCAAAACAAACCGAGTTACTGAATCAGGGATTAGCAGTGCAACAGGAAAACATCCAAGAATCTAGTTCTCATCATCAATCTATTGTGAAATTGAGTTGGGATCATCAAGATTTAGCGCATTTGCGGCCTTTTATTCGCAGCACCATCAAATTATTCAAATTAGGTGAAAAAGCTAGTAACCCAGAAATATTAGTGCAAGAGGTGCTGGGGTGGACAAGCGCTCAACCTTTGCTTACCCAAAAGGTTTGTCAATTGCTGTGTGATTATGAAAGTTTTATTGCTGCTGGTGAAGAAGTAGCTGTAGTTGAGCAGTTAATACAAAATCACTTGATTGCAAATTGGAAAACTCAGGTAGCTGCTGAACATTTACAGACAATTCACGACGCTTTGGTTGCTAATCAAAGATGTGATCCGATATGGTTGCTGCGATTGTATCAGCAAATTTTGCAAGAAGGAGAATTACCAGTTCACGATAGTCAAATTCAAACAGAGTTGTTGAATTTAGGATTAGTAGTTAAACAAGAAGATAAATTAAGAATATCAAACCGCATTTACTTATCTATTTTTAATTTGAATTGGGTTAAGCAAGAGTTAGAACGTTTGCGACCCATGATTCACAACACTACTAAATTATTTAAACTAGATAAAAAGGCAACTCATCCGGATATTGTACTCGAACAAGTATTGTTTTGGACAGGCGCTCAGTCTTTTTTGACCCAAAAAATTTGCCAATTGCTCTGTGAGGATGAAAATTTTATTGAAGCTGGTAGAGAAGCAGCCGTAGTTGAGCAGTTAGTACAAAATCACTTGATTGCAAATTGGGAAACTCAGATAGCTGCTGAACATTTGCAAGTAATTCAACAAAGTCTAGTCAAAAATCAATTCTGTAATCCTGCACAACTGCTAAGGCTGTATCAGCAAATATTGCAACAAGGAGAATTATCACCTCAAGACAACCCAGTCGAAACAGAGTTATTGAATATAGGATTAGTAGTTCAACAAGAAAATAAATTAAGAGTAGCCAACCGGATTTACCAATCTATTTTTAATGTTGATTGGATAAATCAAGAATTAGAGCAATTACAACCTTTGCTCCAAAATACAATTAAAATTTTTAATTTAAATGAAAAAGCTAGTAACCCAGAAATATTAGTGCAAGAAGTGCTGATTTGGACAGGTTCTCAGCCTTCTCTGACTAAAAAGGTTTGTCAATTGCTGTGTGAGTATGAAAATTTTATTGCTTCTGGAGAAGAAGCATTCACAGTCCAGCAGTTGGTGCAAAATCGTTTGATTGCAAATTGGGAAACTCAGATAGCTGCTGAAAATTTGCAAAAAATTTACAGCGATTTAGTTAGCAATCAAAAATGTAATCCAATATGGTTATTGACATTGTATCAGCAAATATTGCAAGGGGGAGAGTTCTCATCTCAAGATGACTTAGTGGAAGCAGAGTTGTTGAATATAGGATTAGTAGTTCAACAAGACAATAAATTAAAAGTAGCCAACCGGATTTATCAATCTGTTTTTAATTTAAGCTGGATTGATCAACAGTTAGCAAATATGCTTGAGGTTTCATCTGCAATCAACCCTAGAATTACTTCTAAAAAATTGCTTCAAGCCAGGAATTTGATTTCCAATCCCAGAATCATAATTGTGAGAGTAATTTGGTTGTTACTAGCAATAGCTGGACTTAGCGCTCTTTGCTTCAATATTTATAAAAATATAGAGGTAAATATTATTTTCCAAGAAGGTAATGAACTTTTTAATCAATCAGAATATAAAAAGGCGATCGCTAAATATGACAAACTTCTAAACATCGATAGCAACTATTATCAAGCTTGGACTAACCGAGGTTATGCACTTGCTGGTTTACAAGAATATAACAAGATGTTAGAGTCCTGCTCTACAGCTACAATTATAGAACCAAAAGCAGTCTATGCTTGGAATTGTCAAGGGGAAGCACTATATAATCTCCAACAATACTATGAAGCGATCTCAGCTTTCGATTCAGCCTTGACTCTTGACACAAAAGATCCTGTATTTTGGATTAATAAAACTGAATCATTATTAGCATTAAAACAATTTGATACAGCGCTGATCACTATTGATGAAGCAATTCACCTGCTGCGACAAAAACAAAAAGTTAATAGCCAAGAAAAATTGACTAGAGAATTAGCAATTGCTTTTAGCCATAAAGGTAAGGTGTTATCGCAAAAAAAACAATATGGAGAAGCGCTTGCTGCTTTTGATCAGGCTTTAATCAATGAGCCACAATATTTTACTGCTTTGCGGGGACGGGGTTTAGCGTTCCAAGGTTTAAAGCAGTACAAACAAGCGATCGCTCAATTTCAACAAATTTTGACTCAATCTCGCTTGACAGATGCTCAAAAGGCAGAAACTTTGTACTACATGGGAATCACTCACTGTCAGTCTTCCCAAGCTGATGAGGGGCTTGCTGCTCTCGAAGCATCACTCAAACTCAAGCCAGACTATCAAGCAGCAGAGCTAGCAAAAAGCAATTGTACTCGATAACTTTAAATTACTGCCATGGCCACCACCGAGGCTTAATATCAGAGTACATTTTACCAACCGTCCTGGAATCAGGGGGTTGTGATTGCTTAAAATCCGAACCAAGCATCTGGTATAAGGCTTGAGAAGAATTTACCTTTTCATCAAGGGTAAATAATACCTGAGCGCTGTAATGGTTGCAACCAATACCCCTGCGTTCTACAGCACAAATCACGGGTTGAGCATTAAACTTGTCATTTGTAAGGTATTTGGCACGACCCGTTTGATATAGTGCTTGCAAAGTCTGAGCTGCTTTCTCACAATTTTGCACAGCAGCTTGAGGTGAAAAATATTCAGGTCGAAAACTGAGGATTATTAAATCTTTGGCACTTTTTTCCTCGGAAAACCTAGCAACCACCGTGGGCGTAGTAGTATCTGTCTTACACGTCACCTTCATGGTAGATGCAACTTTGCCCGGTTGAGCAACTACTGCTAGGACAGGAGATGTGAGTATGGAACTCATTCCCAATATAGTGACCCAATATAAGCGTTTGTTCATAAAGTTGCTTCTTTAAATATAAACTAAATTTTTAATCTTAATATACTATTTTTTAGTTAATTTTACTTAAGTGATACATAGAAAGTAAACTGAAATTAGTTTCAATTATCTTCATCTGTATAATTTTATTTTTAAAGATGAGACACGTAGCTCAACGTCTGTTATTTAGCTTTAATGCTGTTATTGGCTATATATTTGCTAGTAGTATAGCTCAAGCACAAATTTCTCCGGACGGAACTTTACCAACCAGCGTCAATCAAGTTAATAACACCTTTGAGATTACTGGAGGAACACAAGCTGGTAGCAACCTATTCCATAGCTTTAAAGATTTTTCCGTACCTACTGGCACAGAAGCTTTTTTTAAAAATAGTGCAAATGCTGATGGTGTTGTCAACATCATCAATCGAGTCACAGGTGGCTCAGTCTCTAACATTGATGGATTAATCAAAGAAAATTATGGGGCAAATGTAATTTTAATTAATCCCACTGGGATTAATTTCGGTCCTAACGCCCAACTCAATATCGGCGGTTCTTTTTTAGGAAGTACGGCTAATACGATTAAATTTGCTGATGGTACAGAATTTAGTGCTACAAATATTCAAAATTCACCATTATTAACAGTTAGTGTGCCAGTCGGGTTGCAATTTGGCCAAAATCCAGCAGCAATCAATGTCAAAGGTCAGGGTCACAATTTATCCGTTGAAAGTCAAATTTTCTCTCCGTTTACGAGGGGCGATACTACCGCTCTAAAGGTAAAACCTGGCCAAACTCTAGCTTTAGTAGGTGGAGACATCACCTTAGATGATGGTGTTCTCGCAGCTGAAGGAGGACGGATTGAATTAGGTAGTGTGGGTGGAAATTCTTTCGTTAATCTGTCTGCTAACCCTGGTCAAGTTTGGAGTTTGGACTATACAGGAGTGTCTAGTTTTAAAGATATTGACATGCGATCGCAATCAATAGTAGACACAAGTGGTGTTGGTACCGGTTCTATCCAGTTACAAGGCAAAAATATCACACTTCAAGATGGATCAACAGTATTAATTCAAACCCAAGGGACACAATCAGCAGGAAACATCAACGTCAATGCATCTGAATCTTTAAAATTAATTGGCACCACACCAGATGGGCAAATTTCTACCAGTATATTTACTGAAACCATTGGAGGTGGCAAAAGTGGGGATATAAATATTACTACCCCGCGCCTAATTATTCAAGATGGAGCGGTCATATCTGCTGCCACTTACACTTCTGCCCCAGGTGGTAACGTCAATGTAAATGCTGCTGAATATTTGGAAGTAATTGAATATTCATCAGTAAATCCCAATCGTTTTAGTACGATTTCTGCTGCAACCTACGGTGCTGGAAATGCGGGAACACTCACAGTCTCAACCAAACGCGTCACAGCTACAGGTGGAGGTAACATTGCATCTATCACCACTGGAACTGGCTCAGGCGGAAACGTAGTTGTAAATGCATCTGAATTAGTCGAACTGATTGGTTTCACACCATCCGTGTTTACACCTAGTCAGATCACTGCTGGCACAGGAGGTCCCGGAGCCGCCGGTAATGTGATAATTAATACTAAACGTTTGGTAGTCAAAGATGGAGGTAGAGTAGATGCTTCTACCTTGGCGAGTGGTCCGGCTGGAAATATCACAATCAACGCCAAAGATTCAACAGAAGTTAGTGGCACAGTACCAGGTTCTGTCAATCCCAGTCTGATTATTTCCTCTGCCAATATAGTCGATCCTAGCTTGCAGCAATTATTAAGACTGCCTTCTGTACCTTCTGGGGACTCTGGAGATGTAACAATTAATACAGGTAGATTGAGTGTTACAGATGGCGCAAAAGTAACAGCGAGTAATCAAGGTTCAGGAATATCTGGAAACGTCAGAATTAATGCTCAGTCTGTTTTTCTTGATACTGGTGGCAGGATTACATCAGAATTAGGAGGAACCTCTATAGGAGGAAAGACGACTTTCTTTTCTCGTTTCACCGTCGGAGGTGACATCGGCGGGGACATTGATATTTCAGCCGAGGAATTAATAGTTAAGAACGGGTCAGGTATTTCAACTGCTACGTTTACGAATGCAGCAGGTGGTAATGTCAATTTGGATGTCTCAGGCTTTGTGCAAGTAGATGGATTTGCACTTTCCAATCCTAGCGCACTTAGTTTTATTTCTAGTTCTACGTTTGCTTCTGGACGCTCAGGAAATGTTAATATTTCCACTGGAAAATTGCAGGTTCTCAATGGAGCGAGGGTAGGCGCTGGTACTTTTGGAAGTGGCTCTAGTGGAGACCTTATCATTAGTGCTACAGACTCTGTACAAGTTATTGGCAAAGAACCAAGCCAATCAGTAGGTAGCTTGATTGGTGTTTCGACGCTGAACATTGGGAATGGTGGTGACTTGACTATCAATACACCAAAACTGATCGTCAAAGATGGCGGTAGAGTTGATTCTTCGACTGCTGCTAGTGGTTCAGCAGGAAATGTTACTATCAATGCTTCCAAATATGTCGAGGTTGATGGTACATCCAGTCTGATCAGCGCTGGTGCAAATATTGAGAATGAGATTACCCGACAACTTTTTGGACTACCTGCGGCACCGAGTGGTTCATCTGGTGACGTGACAATTAACACACCAAAATTGAGGATCACAAATGAAGGTCAAGTGAACGCTAAAAACGAGGGAACTGGTAATGCAGGCAGTGTCAGAATCAATAGCAACTCTACTTTTTTGGATAATAGAAGTAGCATCACAGCTGCAACCACATCCGGTGAGGGTGGCAACATTTTCTTGCAAACTAATTCCTTAAAAATGCGCCATGGTAGCCAGATATCTGCGGAAGCAGGCGGCAGTGGTAACGGTGGTAACATTACAATAACAGGCTTTAGTCCGACTGATTTTATAGTGCTACTGGAAGGTAGCAAAATAACTGCCAATGCATTTGAGGGTATGGGAGGAAATATTAGTATTAATACACAAGGTCTGTTTGTTTGCCCAGAATGTCAGATTAGTGCTAGTTCTCAGTTAGGGTTAGATGGGCAAGTAGAAATATTGACACCGGATACTAGTACAAATCAAGAAGTTCTTGACTTGCCGCAGGAGATTAGTAAACCCGAAGAAGTCGTAGCACAAGTCTGTCCGGCTGATAAAAAACAGAGGCAGAGTGAGTTTATCATCACAGGGCGGGGAGGATTGCCACCTCGACCAAGCGAACCACTCAGTAGTGAAGCATTACTGAGTTTTGAATATTACCCTACACAAGCAGAAAATATTTCTGGTGGAGCGATCGCCACCAAAGCCAATCAAACCCAAGACTTACCACCAATCGCCAGAGGTTGGTATGTTAACTCCAAGGGTGGAGTCATCCTGACAGCAGCTACCCCCACACCTACCCCCTACAGTTCTGGATTAAGTTCATCGTCATGTCATGCTCATTAGAAAGAATTCACTGAGATGTAGAGAGGTGGGAATACGGGGACGCAAAGATAGAAAAATACAGGGACACAAATTCTGTTCATCTACCAATCTCTCCCTAATCCTCCTAGTTTCCCTACTTTTCACTACATCTTCTGCTTGGGGACAGCCGATTAATCCAGTGACACCAACACCAGAACGACCTCAACCTCAGCCTCTACCATCTTTAGAAAAACCACTCCAGACTTCACCGACAGCACCACCAACTCCTGACGAAATCCAGAATGTACCAGGGACAATTGTCGTACAAAAATTTGAGTTTGTTGGTAGTACAGTTTTTAGTCAACAAGAGTTAGAGCAGGCGACGGCTAATTTTGTGGGTAAGTCGATCACCTTTGCGGAACTGCTGCAAGCGGCAAATCAAATCACTCAACTTTATCTGCAACAGGGGTATATTACATCTGGAGCCTACATACCTAGTCAAGAGATCCAATCAGGTATCGTTAAAATTCAGGTATTAGAAGGTAGCTTAGAAGACATCAAAGTCAACATAGTCAAAGGGCGATTAAATTCCAATTATGTGCGCGATCGCATTGCTGTGGCTGGTTATAAACCACTGAACATCAATCGTCTGCAAGAATCACTGCAATTGTTACAACTCAATCCCCGGATTGAAAAATTAAATGCTGAACTCACATCTGGCACTAAACCTGGTACTAATTTATTAGAAGTAACAGTTATCGGGGCAGATACCTTTAATACTCGCCTGATTTTAAATAACCACCGTAATCCCAGCATCGGCAGTTTTGAGCGTGGTATCGAGATTTCAGAAACTAGTTTGTTGGGGTTAGGAGATGAATTTACTTTTGGTTATCGCAACACCGATGGTAGCAACAGGTTTGAGGGTAGTTATAACTTCCCAGTCAATCCCCGCAATGGTACTATTGGCTTCACCTACCGGATCACTAAGAACAAAATCATTGAACCACCTTTCGATGAGTTGGATATTAAAATAGACTCTCGCGAGTATGAATTGACCTTTCGTCAACCAGTTATTCAAAAAGCAACCCCCAAACTTAATCAAGAACTTACCCTTAGTTTTGGGTTTGCAAGACGAGAAACCAACTCCTCTCTTCTTGGAGTAGACTATCCCGTTTTCTCTGGTGCAGATAGCAATGGAGAAACCCGGATCTCAGAATTAAACTTCACTCAAGAATGGTTACAACGTAGTAGCCAAGCCGTCTTAGCTGTAAATTCTGAAATTAGCCTGGGTATTAGTGCTTTTAATGCCAGTGTTAGTGATGATGAGCCGGATAGCCAGTTTTTAGTCTGGCGGGGACAAATGCTGTATTTGCGTCGCTTGGGACAAGCAACACCTAGAGCAAGTCCTAGCCTACTGTTGCGTTCGAGCATACAACTAGCCAGTGATTCTCTAGTTCCCATTGAACAGTTTAGTATCGGCGGTTCCACAACAGTACGCGGCTACCGTCAAGATGCTTTAGTTACAGACAATGGAGTTATTTTATCACTAGAAACACGCTTGCCAATCTTTCAGACAGCACAAGCCAAGGGAACTTTACAAATTGCACCATTTATTGATTTTGGCATCGGTTGGAACACAGGTAGAGATAACCCAGATCCAAACACCTTAGTTAGCTTGGGATGCGGTTTACTCTGGCAAATGGGAGAAAAATTTTCTGCCCGCTTAGACTGGGGTATTCCCTTAGTTGATATTTCAGATTCAGAGGGTAGAACATGGCAAGAAAACGGCGTGTATTTTCAATTGGAATACAAACCGTAATGTTTTTTTATTTGGAAGTCGGTTAAAAGCTTATGATTACCAGAAAATACCGTCGTCTAATTATCTTATTGATTTCAGCCCTATTTGGATTATTTTCAACTTTAAGCGTTCCGGCTTGGTCGAATTCCAAATCAAATCAGGCGCTACAACTAGCACAGCAAGGACAACAAAACTATAACATCGGCAATTTTGATCAGGCAATTCAGTTTTGGCAAGCAGCAGCTAAAGCTTATCAGCAAATGGGCGACAAAGAAGGCATGACAAAAAGCTTGATTAATCAATCTCAAGCTTTGCAAGAATTAGGATTGTATCCCAAAGCTTGTAAAACTCTACTCCAAAGCTTTGCTTTTGCTAACCCCACATGTAACGCAGACCAGATAGACAAGTTTCTCACGAATATTGCTCAACAGCAAAATTCTCTTTCACTCATCCAAGCTACTGGTTTACGTAGTCTTGGTGAAGTTCTCCGCAGACAAGGGTTATTAGAACAGTCTCAGAAAATTTTGCAATTGAGTTTGACAGCGCTAGATAAATCACCTCAATCAAGTGCTGTGTTATTAAGTTTGGGTAACACCGAACGGACTTTAGGAAACCAAATTCGCGATCGCTGGGATTATGAACAAACCACAGCGATCGTTGATCAAAAATCTCAGGACGCGGCCTTAGCACCTTATCAAAAAGCTTTTCAATACTATACACAAGCAGCAGCTGTAACCTCAGCCCCAGCAATTGTCAAAACTCAAGCACAACTGAATCATTACAAACTGTTACTAGAAAATCAAGCTTGGTGGCGAGAACAAACAAATCGACGCATTGTTTCTTGGTCGAGATTTGGTGAGTCTAAGTTAATCGCACGCGCCAAAGATTTTTTGTCTAAATTGGAATCAAAACTCAGTCGGGATGTACAAACTTTGCAAAGTCAAATTGAGTCTTCCTTGGCTACTATTCCTCCATCTCGTGCAACTATTTATGCTCAGATTTACTTTGCTGACACTTTGATCAATACAAAACAAATAGAACAAGCAAACAAAGCCAAACCTATTTTGGATACAGCACTTCAACAAGCACGGACTTTAAAAGATCAACGTGCAGAAGCTTATGTTGTAGGCTATCTGGGGAAATTTTATCAGCAACAAAAAAACTTAAGTGAAGCGATCGCCCTGACTCAACAAGCTCTAATGTTATCTCAATCACAAAATATTACAGACGATTCACGAGAAATCACGTATCTTTGGCAATCGCAGTTAGGGAGTTTGCTGAAAGAAAAGGGAGAAAACAAAAGAGCGATCGCAGCTTACACAGCAGCATATAATACTCTACAATCCCTACGTACTGATTTAAATGCCAATAATCGCGATGTGCAGTTTAATTTTGTGCAAGAGGTCAAACCAGTTTATACAGAACTAGCGAATTTACTCTTGAAATCAGAACTGAGTGAAAGTGAATTGAGTTCTCTAATCATTTCAAATCCCAATATGAACCAGTCAAAATATGAGCAAAACCAACCACAAAATCGTTTAGAATTTGCTCGTAGGGTGATCGAGTCTTGGCAATTAGCAGAACTTGATAACTTCTTTCAAGATCCCTGTTCTCAAGAAACAGATATTGCAGTTCAAATAGATGATATCGATTCTCAAGCAGCTCTTATCTACCCAATTATTTTTCCAGACCGCTTAGAAATTATCCTTTCCTTACCAGGAAAAAATCTACAACAATTAACAATTCCTGTGAGTGAAGAGAAATTTAATAATACCCTGGATCAACTTTATGACTACTTAGATAATGTCACTGTCAATAACTCTGCTCGAAATATTCTATCCACTTCTAACCCAGACCCAGAAGAATTAAAAGCAAATATTCAAGCAATTTTACCAATATTCAGACAGCTTTATGATTGGTTAATTCAACCTTTAGAAGCACAGTTAAATGCAAAAAAAATTAACAACTTAGTATTTGTACTAAATGGAAGATTGCAAAAAGTGCCAATAGCAGCTGTATATAATGGTCAAGAATATTTGATTGAGAAATATGGCATTGCCCTAGTGCCTAGTTTACAACTAATTGATAGCAAATTTATCAAGCGAAAAAATATCAAAGTCTTAGCTGCTGGTGTTAGCAAACAAATTCAAATCCAAGGAGAAATTTTCCCGGCATTAGTAAATGTGCCAAAAGAATTAGATGAAATTAAGCAAGCTTTCCCCACTTCTCAAAAACTTCTCAATCAGGAATTTACTACTACAACAATTCAAAATGAACTAAAATCTAATTTCCCTGTTGTTCACCTCGCAACCCACGGATTATTTAGTTCTAATCCTCAAAGGAATTTTATTATTACTGGAGATGGCAAAAGTATCAGTATTAATGAGTTGAGTACTTTGCTAAAAGAGCAGGAAAATAATTTAGAACTATTGGTGTTAAGTGCTTGCGAAACTGCTACTGGTGATGAAAGAGCAACGTTAGGTTTAGCAGGAACAGCTATTCGTTCTGGCGCACGCAGTACTCTTGCTACTCTCTGGCCTGTCAGTGATGCTTCCACAGCTCAACTCATGGGTGAATTTTATCAAGAGTTGAAAAAACCAGGAGTGCAAAAATTAACTGCTTTGAGGACAGCTCAATTATCACAATTAAAATCTATTCGCAGTCAGCCTTTATTTAAGCAATTGAAGTCTTTACCACCTCATCCTTATTTTTGGGCTTCTTACGTTTTAGTGGGAAATTGGCTATAGCCTGCTTTCTCTTGCCCCCTGTTGATAAAATTAGCTGGAGCTTAATTATTGGATAAAAATCCGTGCTAGCAGCCTTACTATACGGTAAAGAAAATTTGCGTTTAGAAACAGTCCCCGACCCTACTCCTCGAAAAGGAGAGGTAGTGATTCAAGTGGGAGCAGCAACAACTTGTGGTACAGATTTAAAAGTGTGGCGTCGTGGCGGTCATGCTAAGATGCTCAAACCTCCTACTCTTTTTGGTCATGAGGCTGCTGGACAAATCGTAGCTATAGGTGAGGGTGTCACAGATTGGCACATAGGCGATCGCGTGGTTGCAAACAATTCGGCTCCATGCATGAATTGCTTTTTTTGTCAACATCAAGAGTATTCTTTGTGTCCAAATTTGACATGGAATAATGGTACTTTTGCTGAATATCTGCAAATTCCCGCGCCGATTGTACAGTATAATTTATTGCCAATTCCCAAAGAATTACCCTATGAATTGGCAGCTATGACAGAACCTTTAGCTTGTGTACTACATGGAGCTGCTCGTTCCGACGTCAAGAATGGAGATCGGGTAGTAGTCTTGGGAGATGGGGCTATTGGGCTGATGTTTGTAGCCAAGTTGGCTCATGATTTGGGAGTGGAAGTACTGCTATTCGGTGGTAATGATGATCGGCTAGAAATTGGTAAAAAACTCGGTGCAGCTCAGACGTTTAATTATCGACAATTACCAGAGATACCCACTGTAGTCAAAGAATTTACGGATGGTTGGGGTGCGGATGTAGTAATTGAAGCGACTGGTTTACCTAGTGTTTGGGAAACTGC
Organism: Nostochopsis sp.; assembly: GCA_051172755.1. GTDB lineage: Bacteria > Cyanobacteriota > Cyanobacteriia > Cyanobacteriales > Nostocaceae > Pelatocladus. The sequence continues at coordinate 167,517 of JBMNDX010000008.1, forward strand.
GATCGCCTGCTCTCGTCCTGGTGCAACCGTGAATTTATTCGGCGGTTGTCCACGAGATACAACAATTAGCGTCAACACAGAACAACTTCACTACAGTGAACTTACGGTCAAAGGAGTATTTCATAATACCCCTGAATTTGTCAGAGCAGCCTTATCACTGATCGCTAGTCGTAGAATTCCCTTTGAATTATTAATTAGTGAACAGCGTCCGTTACAGGATTTAGAAGCGGTGTTTTGTGATATGCGATCGCGGAAAGTTATCAAAGTTGCCATGATTCCGTAGTTTTACTTATAAATCAATCAAGTCAGTAGGGGAAAACTAAAATTATCCTTTTTAATTAAGTAGGTTGGTATAAACAAATGCGAAAAACCCCCCTGCTGCAAGTTTTAATATTGCCTTTTTCTCTCGTTCCCTATATCTGCGCGGGAACATTTTTTGCTCACCAAGCCAAAGCTTTACCAGGACAATCGACAGAAGAAGTTGGCGCTTGGATACAAGCACACCCGACACTACGTCCCAATAGTAACGAGCGATTTTTTATACAGAAAAGCGATACAGCAGCCCAGCGATTCACCTTTCAAGCATCAGTGTTTGCTCCTGGGAAAGTAGAGTTTATTCAAGACCGCAGCCGCATTCGCAGCGAAAGTTTGAGTATGTATGATGCCATTAATGGCATGAGTTTTGAGCGCTTGCAAGAATCTTTACGAGTAGTATATGGCGTGGATATTTACCAAGATTTTAAACGCGCTCAGGTAGTGTATGAATATCCAATTCAAAATACCGTTAATTCGGCTCGTTTTGCCAAAACTCCCATCCGGGAAGCCTTGCGAGGAGAATTACGTCTAGGCGATCGCTACGCATACTGGCTAGAAATTGCCCAACCCAACAACGGTAAAGCTTTCACTGGCCAAATGACTGTTTTACTCAAATCTGACTTGGATAAGCTAAAAGCGCAATTACAAAAAAGATAGTTGTTAGTTGTTAGTTGTTAGTGGTTGGTGGTTGGTGGTTGGTGGTTGGTGTTAAGCCCAGAATCCTTTGTAGAGACGCGAAATTTCGCGTCTTAGTGAGTCGAGTTAAATTAAAATTAGAATTGTTAAGAAATATTTATTATTATCAATGCCAAGTTATCGTGTTGGCAAAATCAAATCCCGTGTAATCATCATTGGTGCAGGAATTGGCGGACTCACTGCTGGAGCTTTACTGGCGCGTCGAGGTTATAGTGTCCTCATCTTAGATCAAGCTTTAGTGCCTGGTGGTTGTGCTTCTACATTTAAACGCAAAGGCTTTACCTTTGATGTCGGTGCAACTCAAGTTGCGGGTTTGGAACCAGGAGGAATTCATCATCGAATTTTCTCAGAATTAGAAATTGATCTCCCACCAGCAATACCCTGTGATCCTGCTTGTGCAGTGTTTTTACCTGGAGAAAATACACCCATCAACGTTTGGCGCGATCCTCAAAAATGGCAAGAAGAACGCCAGCGCCAGTTTCCTGGTAGTGAAGCTTTTTGGGAGTTAATCGCAGCACTATTTAAAGCCAGCTGGAAATTTCAGGGACGCGATCCAGTACTTCCACCGCGTAATATTTGGGATTTGTTGCAACTAACTAAGGCAGTTCGTCCTGGTACTTTAATTACAGTACCTTATACGTTATTTACGGTGGGGGATGCGTTACGTGCTTATAAATTGGCAGATGATCACCGCTTACGGACATTTCTGGATTTGCAATTGAAGCTATATTCTCAGGTAGATGCAGAGGAAACAGCATTACTTTATGCAGCAACAGCCTTGAGTGTATCTCAGGAACCACAAGGATTATTTCATCTTGAAGGTAGTATGCAGGTGTTGAGCGATCGCTTAGTTTCTGCATTAGAAAGAGATGGTGGTCAATTATTAATGCGCCACACCGTTGAACAGATTAAAGTAACCCAAGGTAAAGCTAAGGCTGTAGTGATTCGCAACCAAAAAACTGGGGAAACTTGGACAGAATCAGCCGATCATATAATTGCTAATGTTACAGTCCAAGATTTAGTAAAATTGCTGCGAGAAAAAGCTCCTTCTGGGTATAAAAAACGGGTAGAAAAATTGCCCCCTGCATCAGGCGCATTTGTGGTGTATCTAGGCGTGGATGCAAGTGCTATTCCCCTTAATTGTCCCCCTCATCTGCAATTTATGTATGATGCCGATGGCCCGATTGGCGAAAATAATTCCCTATTTGTATCTGTAAGTCATCCCGGTGATGGTCGTGCTACTACTGGTAAAGCTACAATTATTGCTTCTTCGTTTGTAGATCCGGAAATTTGGTGGAAGACAGATAATTACGAAGGATTAAAACAAAAGTTCACTGAAGATGCGATCGCTCATCTGGCAAAATACTTTTACTTAAAACCAGAAACCATCATTCATATAGAAGCTGCCACTCCTCGTACCTTTGCTTATTACACAGCACGCGATCGCGGTATTGTTGGCGGTATTGGTCAAAGGATACCCACATTTGGCCCCTTTGGATTTGCCAATCGTACACCCATAGATCATCTCTGGTTAGTTGGTGACTCCACCCATCCCGGCGAAGGTACAGCAGGCGTGAGTTATTCTGCACTAACAGTAGTTAGGCAAATAGATGGTTAGTTGTTGGTTGTTGGTTGTTAGTTGTTAGTTGTTGGTTGTTGGTTGTTGGTTGTTAGTGGTTAGTGGTTAGTGGTTAGTGGTTAGTTATTAGTTGTTGGTTGTTTTAGTCGCCCGTGTCCCTTTTCTCCAATCCCCAATCCCCAATCCCCTATCCCTTATCCCCTATCCTTAAGGCAAAAAACGATCTAAAGCAGCTTTGAGTTGCTCAATTTCCACATCAATATTGCCTTCTTCTGCGGCTCTAGCGATACATTCAGTTAAATGTTCATCCAAAACGATGCGTGCTACGCGATCTAATGCACCTCGCACTGCGGCGATTTGCAACAATACATCAGGACAAGGGCTATTTTGCTGTACCATTGTTTTGATGCCACGAATATGTCCTTCTATGCGTGACAGTCGGTTTACTAATCTTCGCAAGGACTCTTCACTGTGAACGTGAGGATGAGGGGACTGTCCATGTTTATGAGTCTCTTCTGTAGATCCGTTGTCTGTATTTTCCAAAAGTACATCGTCATCTTGCCCAAAACTAGGCAAAGATGATTTAGGCGATCGCTTCGATCCATTCATTGCTTGCTATTGGCATTGGCGGTAATACATTAGATCCTAGCTTAGTTAGGGATAGTAGTGAGGAGGTAGGGGAGTAGGTAGTTGACATGGTTATCAACAATCGGCGTCAAGTTGAGTCTCGCACACCAGAAGCTAAGCTGTCGCGCGTCTAAATTGTACTTTTTGGAGCCTGAAAGCCTTGCTGTGAGATTTTCAGCTTGAAAAATTAAGTGCGTCTCAGCTTATTTCTGGGTAAATTTTGTGACTAAGGTTTAAACCCAATTACCAATTACCGGCACCGGCGGATAGTATTAAGTTTTAAAGCGAACATGATATAACGGTTAATTTCTCCCAGAATTTCGCTGACCTACATAATACTTATGTCCTGCCAAGACAATGGCCATAAATCCCCAGAGAATCATACCGGAAATTCCTAGCATACCGCTACCAAGGGGTAGGGTAGCAAAATTGGCAAGACCGATCGCACGCGCCGCAGCCATAAAAGGATCGAAGCGAGGCTCTGAGAATTGAAATATTTGAAACAACAGCAGAACCAATCCACCCAGGTAAAAGATAGCCCCGAACCAACCGAGTGTGAAAAACATATCCAGAATACCGCTATCGATCACAATCGGTTCTAAAACGCCCTTTTCATTCACAATGAATGTATTGCCGATGCCGTTACCTAAAATGTTACTCATCGCCTTACTCAAACCATCTCGATAAATTCCTTGCCTAACCTGAGCACTGTCATCATCTTCGAGATTGTTAAAAGTTTCCAAGCGGGTGGCAATAACTTCAGCGAATGGCTCCATTGTGGTCAATGGTACAACACAGATGGCCATGACCAAAACAGTTATCATCAGTCGCATTTGGATTTGTGGTTTGAGGGAAGACAGCAAAGTTAACGTTCCTATTACCCAGCATCCCCACAGAGTCCGCACCATCGTCAGCAGAAACGCCAAGTAACCAGCTGCTGCGGCTGGAATACGCACAAATTCACTAGTAGTGAATAACAACAGTAAGCCCGTCATCATCATGCTGGCAAAAGGGCCAGGTGATGCCATCGTACTCCAAATACGCAGTTTGAAAGGTTCAGGATCTCCAAAGCTTGTGAGCCTTATACTTTCTAGCCAGAATCTATCCCACTCAGGAGCAATCATGAATTGGACTACACCATAAATCCCTGTCACCAAAACTCCCCAAACAAAGGTACGGATAATGGTTTGGCGAAACTGAGGATATTCTCGCCAATTGATAAATATATAGAAAGCAAAACTAATCGGGGTTAACCAATCCAACAGACCCCTAGCTGCGGTGAAGGGTGAAGTTTTCACAAATCCGATCAAGAAGCCATAAAATACACCCAAAAAGGCTAGTATAAAGGGCATACCACCTTTGCGAACAGATTGGGGAAGGTTTTTTAAGGCGGTATGTAAGGTGAGGAGGGTTACTAAATACTGTGATATTAATAAAAAGCGGCTAGCATCAAAACCACTACGGTAATCTATGAGGCGACTAATAAAGGGTGTAAGAAACCACATCCACCAAGTCAAGCTGATGTAAAGAAGAGGATACCGCAGATAGAGGAAACCCCCTACACCGAAAGTACCTACAATATAAATTGGGCGAGCGGCTGCACCAGCAGCGAAAATAGATACCCCTACAACCAGCACTAGCCCCACAATTGCTAACCAACCCAAAAGTGGTGCTTGTTGTTGTTGCTCTGAGCTTATTGTTGTGTAACTAGTCAAATTAGTCTGCCTGTAAGTCATTCGATTTTGGATTTTAGATTACTCTACCCCTGCGGGCTACACTAAACTTGGTGGGCTTTTTCTGATGAGATGAAGCTTTGACGGGACAACCAAGTTTGCCAAGCCTGAGTGCGTCCTTGCATAGATGCTAGCCATTTCTGCCATGCTAAGGTTTTTTCTTTCGGGAAAAATCGCAATAATTGTAGCAAACCAAAAGCTTTGCGTGTACCAATAAGTGTAGCCCAAAGCATGAATACTACTAACCTCAGAGGTGGTAAGTATTCTAGTAGAGCCAAAGTTTCATTGTGTACAGCGTTTTTCCAAGCAAGGTGATTAAAGTTACTACGCTGGTCTTCATCAAAGCGCTGGGCTGGATAATGATCAACATTAATCAGGGGATCATAGATGAGTTTCCAGCCTCGACTCCGCACTGTCAAGCTAAATGCCAGTTCAAAGTGTACCTGTGCGCCAGTACCAAGCATACGTTCATCAAAGTGCAACCTTGCGATCGCACTACGACGATAGGCCATATTCACGCCTTTGAGTACGTCTACTTCTCGCGCTGTACCCATCCCAGTATGGTGGTTGCCAATTACACGTCCATACCACTGTAATTTCCCTACCACTTCTGACACGCCTTGGTAGATGAGTTCATTACCCACATACACCAAATCTCGTCCACCCACACCCCCAATGCGATTATCAGACAAAAAGTGGGTTTCCATCCGTGCCAACCAATCTGGGTGGGGTGCAGCATCATCATCAGTAATGGCGATGATATCTCCAGTGGTTGTATCTAAACCTACATTCATCGCCGCAACTACACCAGGGACTGTAACCGTCGCTGCTTCGAACTTGAAGGCTTGAGAATGATAATCTTGGAGAAATGCCGAAGTATCATTATCTGTATCACGCACTACTACCACAACTTGTTCAGGTTTACGAGTTTGTTGCTCTAGTGCTTTGAGACATCGCGCCAAATCTTGGGGACGACGGTAGGTAGGAATCATGACGCTGATTGTGATCACGAGCTAACACCTGCACTCAGCTTGGAAGTACTCTTAAGCCGACTTAACCACCCTTTAACTATACCTTTTAACTTTAATGTCATATGGAGTTGCCAATCAAATATGGGAGCAAGACCCAACGAACAAGCTAAAAGACGTAATCGTAATGCCGGCGAATCACCTAATTCTTTTAATAAAGTAATTAGTTCTGCTCGTTCTGTTGGGGTAAAAATTGGAGAAAAACAAGCAGCAGCATGAATCAACGCCATCTTTTGCTGAAATTTGTTAATTACTTTGGTATCCCAACCTCTTTTTTGAAAAGCAGGGATGAAGCTTTTGTTATAAATCCAAATATAAGCTTGCAGTTGATCACCTTTGCGCTTGGGACGTATTTTGTTGGTGTCAGTCCAGACGCGGTACTCGGCTAATATTTGATCTGAATAAACATTGCCATAACCAGCATCAGACATTCTCACTGCTAAATCATAGTCTTCGCTGTACTTGAGGCTACCGTCGCCATAAAACCCAACTTCTCGCAAAGCTTGAGTTTTAAATATAAAAATGCTAGAAGCTGTCCGTAGACCGGAAACTGAGGCTTGTAGTGCTTCATCGGCACTTTGAAACTCATGCTTTCTAACTACTCTGCGGATGCTGTGTTTTTGTCCCCGCTCATCAATTTCCTGAGTAGCAACGTGACCCCAACCAGCTTCAGGATATTTTTGCATGAGAGCGATTAAAATCTCAACATAACGAGGTACGATCGCATCATCGGAATCGAGACGGATGACATAATCGGTTTTCGGCTGATCCAAAACCCAATTACAATTAGGAGTCATGCCCAAATTTTCTGGATGGCGGTGATAGCGAATTTGGGGAAATTGCTGAGATAGTTGTGCCATCACTTCTGGTGTATTATCAGTACTGGCGTTATCAGCAACCCACACTTCTACATTCGGATAAGTTTGAGCGCAGGCTGTACCTACAGATTCTAGTAAATACTGGGCTTGGTTATAGGTAGGAATGCAGATAGCAACTGATGGTAATTCTTGCATAGGAAAATATCATAAAAAGTAGGAGTTTGGAAGTTAAAACTAAAGAGGGTGAAAGTAAGTTAATTACCCTCTCACAATTTAAAAAAGCAACTATAAATTTCTGAGTTTTTGTATTCTTTGTCGGTTATTAAATATAGATATCTTTTTGCTAGAAATAAATCAAGTTAAGACACCTGTTGAATAGTGCTATTTCCTGCTACTTCTTTTGATCTTTAAGATGATTTAACTAACTCTTCAAATACATCCACATAGCTCTTCGCCATTAATTGCCAACTATGTTGTTCAGCAAGAGTTCGAGCAGCTTGACCCATTTGACTACGTAAGGTGCGATCGCTCGCTAAGGATGACAGTCCCTCAGCTAAAGCTTCGATATCATTAGGATCTGACAGCACAATCCCCGCTTCTGGTTTTACTAACTCTGCTGCACCAGTAGTCACCGCAGTAATTACAGGTAAACCACAAGCCATAGCCTCAATCACCACTAGTCCAAAAGGGTCATAGCGGGAAGGAAAGACTAAAAAGTCTACGGCTTTCATTAACTCCGGGACATCATGACACAGCCCGATAAAATGTACTCGCTCATTTAACCCCAAGGATGCAGCTAGTTGTAAATAGGGACTACCTTCAGTAATTCCCGCAACCGCTAAATGTAAATCTGGCACTTTTACTAAAGCATGTAAAACGGTATCCAGATTTTTGCGTGGAATTCTAATGTCCCCCGCAAAGAGTGCCAGGGGTACATCTTTGGGGAGTTTCCATCGTGAGCGATCGCTCACTCCGGGTGAAAATTCTTGCAGATCAACGCCATTAAAAATTACTTGCAACCGTTCTGGTGGTACACCAATTTCCAATAAATCCTTTCCGACTTTATCAGAGACTGCCACAACTACCTGTGCTTCCTCAAAAGCGGATTTTTCCCAACGCGCATTCACAGATGTATACAGCCATTGGTAAAAATCGTATAAAACTCCCCGTGGATTTAGGATATTCTTCACTGACTTGGGTATAGCCCCAATAGCAGAGAATTTTAGCCAAGAACTATGAACAAAATGCACTGCATTCACATCAGCTGGTGCTGTTGTAATTGCACCATTGGCTTTAACTACATCAAATTCAGATCGGTGTTGACGCAGCCAATTACCACTCCGCCAAGAGAAAATCATGTTGCGAAAAATTTCGGTCGGCCAGCCTTTAACTGGAACACAAATCCATTTCACTTGGCTATGCTGCTGTAACTCAGAAGCCACTTGGCTGGCTAGCAAAATAACATCATAACCTCGACGAATTGCTTCCCAGGTGACTTCATAGTTTACTCGACCCTGACCATTACCTTTGACAACATTGTGGGTAACAATGCAAAGTTTCACGTTCACTATCCTCTAAAATCAATTTTCTGCTTAATTCTCAAATTCCAGATGGCAGTAATAATCTTTCGATATGAGAACGACGAATAATTTGCGGCCAAGCTTGGATAGCTTTATTTTTAAATAAGTATCTTGACATTTGTAAAAAGTATATGATCACAAAAGCTATCAATTTTAAAGGATTAGGGAACAAATCTTTGTAGCGTTTGATGCCAATGTAAAGGCGAGCCGCTTCAATATTTAAGTCATAATAATTCAAGCCACCAATATCAAGGTCAGATGTGCCAGTTGCCAACACACTGTTTACCGGGTTAATATCAGCTTTTAATTCTGGGCAATATAAAATCTTGTAACCACGCTTAATTGCCCTGAGAGCAAGTTCAGCATCTTCATAACCAAAAAAGATATTTTCATCCCATTGTTCTTGGGTCAAAAATTGTCTGGGAAACACAGTAGCGTGAATAACTACTGTTTGAGGAGTATCATCAGAAGGTGAAAAATGTCCTTGGAAAGTGAGTCTAGCTGGTACAAAGTGGTTGTATTCGTTTTTGCTAGTACCTGTGAGGATTGTCTGATTTCTGTCTTGGGCTGACATCTGCGAATATCTTTCTATTGCCACACTAAAAAAGTCTGGCTGCACACAAATATCATCATCAACAAAAGCCACAAACTCAGTTTCTGACTCTGGAATTGCATTTACTGCATTGTTGCGGTTGGCACAAACACCACGACGAGGCCCCTGGATATAAGTTGTACCTGGATATTTCTGAACAACTTGGTCATTTACCTGCTGTACTTCGGGATCACTCGAATCATCAGAAACAACTACCATGTGGGGTTTTACTTGAGAATTCCAAAGTGCCTTTAGGCAAATATCTAAAGATTCTGTACGATTTCTAGTTGTGATGCAAACGGAAATTCGCATTTATTTTTACCTCTGACTTGAGAACAGGGAACAAGATCGGGGATCTAACTTTCAATATTTCTATAGTCTTTTAAAATTTAGCAGCTATTTTTGGAGGCGTAAAACTCACCATTAAAGCAGCTATAGTCCGTAAATTAAACTGTTGACGTAAAGAACGCCAAAGATAGGGACGTGCTTGTTGAGTTTGTTCAGATCGCATTAAGCCTATTCCTAAACTTGTGCTGACTTTTACCCATTGCTGTTGAAAATAGGTTTGAAATTCTTGGAGATTTTCATCTTCCATAAATCTCTCTAAGCAAAATATATCTGACTGAGATTTACGGATTTTTGCTTGGTAATTAAGCCTACCGCTTTGTACTGTTTCTGTTTGGTCGTGTCTACGATACCTAGTTAATTTTTGAGGACAATAATAGGCTCCCATCCCTGTACGACAACACAAATAAGTTAAATAAACATCCCATGAACCACCAACTTCTGAAGGAATACTATCCCAATCTATGGTATAATTACGAATGACAGCAGCCATTGCAGAAGCTATGGCTTGATCCACCAACCCAATTTTGTAAAAAGGTTGATAAATACCTTCAGATAAATTTGCCCGTTTAAATAATTGAGAACAGTGTTCTGTCAGATAATCATCAATTGTGCCATCAGCATTAATGACAGAATGGTCACAGAAAGATAGTACTAAATTCGGATTTGCTTCTAATGGGGGAACAAGCTTTTCTAAAAAGTCCTGTTCCCATAAATCATCATCAAGCAAAGCCGCAACGTACTTTCCCCGTGCCATTTTAAAAGCTTTGATGGTGTTAGGGAGCATACCTAAGTTGGTTTCGTTGCGTGAGAAACGAATACGTGGGTCATTAAAAGATTCCACAATCGCTTGGGGGTTTTCCGGACTGCAATTGTCAGAAACAATAATTTCTATATTTTTGTAGGTTTGGCGAGTAGCACTCACCAAAGCTTGTTTTAAGTAGTCTGGACGATTGTAAGTAGGCGTAATAATGCTGACTAATGGTGTTTTTGATTGAGAATTTATATTCATGGTTTTTAGCGATGTAAGTAAGTCGGCACAAATAAAGCTAACTAGTGAGCCAGCGCGGTCTTGGGGGTTTCCCCCATGAGCGACTGGCGAACCCGTAAGGGTTGGGGTCGTCATGTGTCCTACTCTACGAGAAGCCGAAGAAGGCGCGTCTATGTCATTGGTCATTGGTAAGGGTTTTAGGCATCTTTACTTTTCGTAACATAGTTGTGTTTATTCCCGCCGACTTACTTATATAAATTAATTAGTAGTCGTGGTTTTTCGTAATAAACATAATGCGCTATTTAATAAAAATAGGCGAGAAGCCGATCGCACAACTCGAAAAGATTGACTGTAGGTAAGAGCGGCTTGAATTTGAGCGATCGCTCTGGATGTATCACCTCTTTTTAGTAAATTTTTGGCGGTTTCCAGCGCAAAGAAAGCACAGTTTTGTTTAGCGTTTTGATAAACTTTCTTGGGTACTTTATCACCTAGATATGATTCAAAACTCTTTATAGCCTGATACAAAGATTTAGCATAATGACCATCCGCAAGATTTGTAGAGGTGCTAGAAGCTAAGTGCATTCGCCATGTCGCCAAAGGTTCAGCTTCAAACCAAACTGGGTAATTAGCAAAGATTCTTACCCACATCTCCCAGTCAATACACAAACCACAGCGACTATCAAATGCGCCTAATTTTTCGTAGACTTCCCGACGTACTGCTATGGATGGTGGTGAAATTCGACAAACATCAGCAATCTGCTCTAGCCACTCACTTGGTAAAATTCCACTTTCAGGTTGTTCTAGGTCAGTTATTTTTATCCAATAACCATACTCATTCATCAAAATAGTACGACAGAAAGATGCACCAATTTCTGGGTGTTTGTGGAAAGCAGATCCAAGCCGTTCGTAAAATCTTGGTCTGACAACATCATCAGCATGTAAGATGTGAACTAAATGACCGCGAGATAATTCTATACATGTCTGAAAGTTTTTCACCATACCCACATTTGTGGACTGACGATGAAGTTCAATGCGATCGCTTCCTAATTCGGCAATAATTTTTGCTGGATCATCTTTAGTGGAACAATTATCAACAACAGCAATCTGCATCACCTCCCTACCTGGATCTTCTGCTAAAACGCTAGCTAGTGTTTCCCGCAGATAGTTCCCACTATTATATGTTGGGATCATTACTGACCAGAGAGAACGTGGTACATCTTTGGACACAGGTGGAACTACCGGACGATAGGGATTTGGTTCGTTGGTCATAAAATTATGAAGATATAATGAAGTATTTTGTGTGTAACCCAACTACGAACTTTTAGTGTCCCTGATGAATCTGAGATTTAAGTATGTTTAGTGAATAATTGAGATAGTAGTTACACCTGCGCCATTGATATGTGTTTTTTGATACTAAACTGACGCTTTTTCTAACGATGACTTCGGACGAATTAGAAAGCCTATACTCTTGACTATAAATCTAAACAGAAAATACACCCGCTCTTGGGGGTTGTAAAAAGGATAGCTTATAATTATACCACCAATTTCTAGCATTTCTGGTGCATTCCATTTGCCTTGCCAGTAATAAAGAGTACGTCGGTAGTCAAGGTTCCGCATCAAGTTTACTCTGGCAGGATAATTTATACGCTCTAAAAATGCGTTTACTCCTTGGTTAGTTGTCTCCATTGCAGCTTGCCAACTCGCTTGGTCTTCGTTGGTGAATGTCTGAGTTAGCTTACTCGCATGATAGTTTTTACCATGTAAGCGATAACTGCCCAGTACTTCTTTGAGATATTTAATATTACCTAGAAAGGCCGTGCAGTAGATCAAACAGCCATCAGCCCATAACCGCCAAGTTTTTGTATCAATTGGCATAACTTTTGTTAAGGCACTGCGGCGATAAGCTAAGGCAGAAGTGGGAGGATAGCACCAAGAATTTCCTGTATCTAGGATCAATTTTGCTAATTCTATGTTGGGAACTCGCCCACGTGTGTAATTTTTGTCTAATAATTTATCTTCGGCATCAATACTTTCTAATAAATGCATGACACCGACTGTATTTGAGTCTTGGAATACCTCAACAATACGTTGTAATTTATTGGGCTTCCAAACATCGTCAGCATCCAAAAAGGCTATAATGTCACCACTGGCTGCTGCAAATCCAGTGTTAAATGCAGCACCTTGTCCTTGGTTGGCTTGAAAAATACCTTTGACTCGACCTGGTGATCGCTCCTCGTATTTGCTGATCACATCACGACTGTTGTCTTGGGAGCCATCATCTACAACAATAATTTCAAAGTTTTTATAAGTCTGTGCCAAAACCGATTCTATTGCCGCAGGTAGGTAGCGAGCATAGTTATAGTTAGAAATGATTACGGTAACTAGCATTTTAGTTGTATAAACTAGCTTGAAAATAGGGATCGAGGAACAGGGAACAGGGATCGCAGATCAGGGAACAGATACTGTGTTAAAGCGGTTTTCTCAACACAAAAAGATTGCTGTGTGCCAGCGAGGGATTGCGGGTAAGCCAATAAGGAGATGCCTTAATGAAATATAAGGCTTTTACATTCTTTTTTATAGATGTATCTTAAATAAAGACTAAGTAGTAGAAGTACCTTGATTAGATTCGTATTGCGCTTGATGATATTTCCAGAGTTTGCCACGTTGTTCTAGCAAATCTTGATAATTGCCTTGTTCTACAACACGACCATGTTCTAGCACAACGACTTTATCTGCTTTGGCGATTGTTGAAAGACGGTGAGCGATCGCAATTACTGTTCGACCAACAGAAAGTTTCTCAATGGATTCTTGAATCAACTTCTCTGTGACGGAATCTAAAGCACTTGTGGCTTCATCTAAGATGAGAATTTGAGGATTGCGTAATAAAGCTCTAGCAATAGCAATTCGCTGTCTTTGTCCTCCAGATAAACGTACACCGCGATCGCCTAATACTGTATCAAAACCTTCGGGCATTTCTTCAATAAATTCAACTGCATTTGCTAAACGTGCAGCTTCTCGAATTTCTGCTTGAGTTACCCCCGTTGTACCGTAGGCAATATTGTTACGAATAGAGGTGTTAAAAATAAATGTATCTTGACTAACTACGGCCATTTTTCGCCGCCAAGAATCAATCTCAAATTCCCGGACATCAACTCCGTCTAACAAAATCTTTCCTTCTGTGGGATCGTGGAAGCGGGGGATTAAATCAGCTAGTGTTGATTTTCCAGCACCCGTAGATCCAACCAGTGCTGTCATTTTGCCTTTCTCTATAGAAAGTGTGACGTTATGTAAAACTAAATTTTCGCGATCGTAGCCAAAATCTACAGAGATTACATCAATTGCCCTTTGCAACTCTCGAAACTCTATTTTGCCATTTTGGAAATAAACTTTATCATCAGGTTTCAGTAAATTTTGAATATTATCTATTGCTCCTCCTTGGCTACTGATAAATGCTGTTGTGCCATTGAGATCCTGAATAATCGGGATAATCCGAAACAGCACAAAGAAGAAAGTCAACAATTCGCTGATCTGCATGAATTTACTAGTGGTGACAAAAATAATCATGCTAATCATGATCATTGTCGATGAAGCTTCCGCAGCAGGTTTAGGAATATTAGAAATTAAAAAGTTTTTTTTCCATGCTTGGACGACGCTTTCACTAGATTGATAAAATCTTTTCCGCTCAAAGTCTTGAGTCGAAGATGCCTGGACTGTGCGGACACCGTTGATAAATTCTAAAGCTGTTGAAGTGAATTTACCATTAGCAATAGAAATACCAAAACTAATTTCTCTAATTCGTTTATTTAGTGTGGAAATACCAACAGCTACAAGACTAAATAATAGAAATGAAACAACTGTTAGCTGCCATGATAAGACAAAAAGTGATATAGAATAAATAAGTAGAGTTAAAGTTCTGGTGGTCAGAAAAGCTAAACCTCCAAAAATTTGTCTAACTCTTAAAATTTCAGTAGTGAGAACATCAATTAATTCACCTGATCGCTTTTTAGCAAAATAAACTAAGCTTTGAGCTTGTAATTGTTCAAAAATGCGTTTACATAAGCTATCTGCCAAATGGACTTCACAAAATTGGTTGAAAATCTGAGCAATATAGCTAAGAGATATACGTAGAACAGTAGTAGAAATAATGAGAGCAGAGATTCTATATAATCGTTCAGTAGCAGAGGTGTTAATCCCTAAAATAGAGACATCAAACCATTGAATACCTGTTTTTACAGGCTCGGCATCTGGGCTTGTTAAACTTTGTAGAAAAGCAAGTAAAAAACCTAAACCGAAACCCTCAAAAGTTGCCGCTAAAAACGAGAATACCAAAGCAGCAATTACCAGCCGTCGAAAGTTATTAAACTCTCTTAAAATAAAGCTGTTGTTTTGCCAAAAACTAGTAGCTTTTAGTAATCTACGGGTAAATAGAGATATTTTTCGGGGCATAGTTATTTTCTATACAAATACTGGAGTATTAGCAAGACAAAACAAAGCAAGTATCAAGCAAGTAAAAAGAAAAAGCAGGGTCAAACAATTTTAGATTTTAGAAAACGGAATTGAGTCCCAGTATTTATCCGCTTTCTTGTACCTTGCTAGTAGGTCATCAAATTTGAATTGAGGAATAATAAAGTTCGTAGTAAGGACTCTAGTCCTTATTTTCTAAGCACGCTTGGTCTTTGTCTTTACTACAAACCCTCAAAACTAGCTTGACAGACCGCTAGGAATTATCAGTCATATGATAGTTTTTATAAAACCTTTGGCTGGAAAACACTAGCAACTTAGTCCTGGGTCGCTGAATCCTGTTTCATATGTAGAGTAGGATGTTTAATCCTACTCTACCAATATAGACCAGCAAATATGTATGTGAATATTACATCTCGAAGCTATTTGCCGAATCCAGAATCAACTGATTAGACTCTGCTTTTTCTACCTGCCATGAACCCACAACTCCAGGTAGTTGATTTAGCTGTTGTTGATCTTTGGCGCTTAATTCTAGTGCTTCTGTCAATGTCCAGCAACGGGGTCCTGTTAAACTCATTTCACCTCGCACTACATTTATTAGCAATGGCAGATTGTGCAATCCTGTTTTTCTATCCACCGGCGTGGTACGAAACTTAAATCCCCGAAATAATTTGCCCCGTTCGCCAACATGCCACTCTGTGTTTAAAACAGGTTCAGAGGAAGATAAGCGCATTGACAATGCTAATACAAATGCCAGTGGACTTGTGACTACCAACAACAATAAGGCTACAATCCAATCTAAGAGTCCTCTTAAGACTTTCAACAGAGGACTTTCTGATGTATGGCACTTTTGGCTGGAGTTTACACGTAAGTGTATAGGCTTTGATGCTTGCTCACAGGCATTAGCCCAAAAATTTAGCTTCGCTTCACCTAGTTTTGGATCAATACGAACTAACTTTACTGAAGAACGCTTCAAGCACTCTGCTAATGATTGCTCATTATCTAATACAGGCAGAAAAGGTTGCTTTGCTTTTCCTAAAGGCTTGACTAACAACTGATCCCGCCGCCATACAAGTGTGCAATATGGGTGGCGATCGCCTTTGTGTTGTTGAGTTGCAGTGTAGCAGTTGTCCAGTGGTGAAATTATTGAGGTAATCATAATGTTTTATACTTATAAGTTATCGTACATTACTGACCTGACATCAAAGGCTTTTACACCAAAGAATCTGATCTTCGTTTGTTTTATTTGCTTGGAACCAGGTCTGAGGGTAATTTTACTAAACAAGATAAATTGATAAATTTTCCTATAAGTATCTACACATCTTGTTTATTAAATTCCTGTTTTGAGGAGAGATGATATTTATAATAACTGGAGGATATTTGTTATTTTTTAGGTTGATCTAAACATTTAGATTTTTTACGTTATTTTTTTCATTTTGGACTTTGATTTTTTTAATTAATTGTGCTTCAATATCTAGGATATAAGAATCAGTAAAAATAGCGATCACAAAAACAAATTCTTTATTCACTCTTTAAGGAGTTTGCGTTTTTGACAAAAAAATATTAAGTTCCTATGAATTTCTTCTGTAGTCATATCTAAAAATGATTTTTTACATTTCTTGGGAAAATCACAAATATCTAATTATAGCTATAGCTTGAGCCAAAAGCTTGCTTAAAGATTTGACTTTGGAAAAAGGAGTTTCGGGGTATGGGGGTATAAGAGGATGTTTGAAAAGTTCTCTTGCTGGTAGCAAAGTTCTAGATCCCCTTAAATCCCCCTTAAAAAGGAGGACTTTGATTCCGACTGCTCCCTTTTTAAGGCAGGCTAGAGGGGATCTAGCAGTACTTAAAATCACGGCCAACCACTTTTCAAACGACCTCTAAACTCGACTTTATCCAAAATTAAGAACTTGGTTCTCCTTATAGGATAAAAACCATAGCAATAAGAGCAAAAACTTTTTCCATGTCACTGCTTCACGCTGAAATCGAAAAAGTAAAACTATCAGCCTACATAGGTTTCAGCGTTAGCGATCGCATTGTCAGAAAATGGATAAAGTCGAGCTAAGGGTGTGGGAGTGATCCAAAAAAAATAAAGCAAGCGCCTTATATTTATTCAACTCAACGCAAGATTACTTGTGGAGGTCGCACAGCGCCATAAAGGCGCTGTGCAAGGCTAGGCATTTATTTCTTCGTAATATGGTAAAAATTTTTGGGGTACTTAAGGATTTGAATTTCAAAAAACTCTTATTTTCTCTTAAGTAAGTCGGCGTTAAAAAATCGAGCTATGTAACGAAATATAAAGCCAACGAAAGCCCTCAAAATAGGTCATTACACAGTTTTTACAAAACTCAACATACATCGGTTTTATCGTGCCGACTTACTTACACTCTCACAACCTTCTGGTGAATCGACTCACGTTAACTGTATTGCATATAATAAAAAGTTAGCGCTACTCCCATAGGAGTAGCGCTAACTGTTACCTTTGTTTCTCTGGCTGGCTTATTCTTCTATTGCTCTTTGCAATGCTAGTGAGTGTTGTTTCGCATAAGGTACATAAGTGCTACCAGAATCTGATACTCCATTTGCCACAACACCAATTAGATTTAATCTACTTAGCATAGCTGTAGCTTGTGCGAGTTGAGTCCTAGTAACTCTACCAATGCTAGCTACCATGATCACACTACGACAAGCTGAAGCTGTGAGTAGGGCATCAACTAAACCGAGAACTGAAGGAGCATCTACAATTACCAGATCGTAATTCTCCTCAAAAGCAGCCATCAATTCTTCCATACGAGGAGAACTCAACAAATTAGCTGGATCAGCTGGTGCGGGTCCTGCGGTTAAAATATCTATGTAGGATGAGCCTGCCGAAGAAATACTAATCTGATTGGGTAGAGTAGACTCACTCACTAATAAGGTGGAAAGTCCTTGTTCGTTGGGAAGATTGAGTTGTTTGTGCAGATTGGGAGCACGTAGGTTAGCATCGATAAGTAAAACTCGTTTGTGTAAACGAGCAGCACTCATTGCTAAACCTAACGCCAAACCTGACTTACCTTCATCAGGTAACGCTGAAGTGACCATTAAAGACTTGAAGGTAGAAACTGAATTTAAAAGTTCAATATTCTTATAAATCAGATCCAGCGATTCCCAACGTGGAGGAGATTGCAGAACTTGAATTGTCCAAGGTGCAAGCACCTCTGGCTTACCAAAGGGTAATTTGAAGACTGATTCTCTGGTTTTAGCCGGTGGTAGCTTGGGAGTGGTTCCCAATACAGGTAAAGAAGTCTGCTTTTCTAATTCAGCAGTCGTATGAACCGAATCATCAGATGCGTCACGAATAAAAGCAGCAACACCTCCTAACATCAGTCCAACAACTGCACCCAGCATCAGATTTTGCTTGAGGTTGGGACCCATAAAAATACCCTGACGAGGTGGTTCCACTACCTCCCAGTTAAATCCTCCTTTTTCAAGTTCCTGCTGTAACTGTTGTTGTGCTTTTAGCAGTTCTTGCAATCTTTCACGGCCAAGTAGGATTTGTGGTTGTAAGCGACTGTACTCAGCTAACTTTGCGGGGAAGCTTTTAAGCTCATCGCGTACTTGTTGTTCTTTGGTGGCTAAACTTTGATCACGAGCTGCCAAAGCTGATAAAGTTGTTTGTGTCTCGACTAACTGACCAGCAAGAGTAAGGTCAATTTGACTCTGCTGTCCTTGGTTCAAGACATTACGTCCTGATGAGTTGACATTACTTTGTTGTCCTCCCAGAGTATTTCCTGCTTCTTGTTGCAATAACTCTTTCTGTTTTTGGAGTTGTTCTGCTAGCTTAATCACGCTAGGAGCTTGATCGGTGAAGCGCAAGCGTTCCTGCGCTAAAGCCAATTGCGTTTTTTGAATTTCGTTGAGTAGTGCTTGGTAACGGGTAGACTGACTCAGACGTGCTTCTACAAGAGCATTCTGGGGAGTACTCTGCAACTGTTGTTGCAAAGATGCATAACGAGCTTTAGCCTCTTCATATTGAGCGCGAGTTGTGCGTCGGTCTTGAAGAATAGCATTTAAATTGTCTTCTAGAGATTTTGCCTGCGCTTCTGGGTCAATTAAATTTTGATTTCTGCGGAAGCGCTGTAAGTTTGCTTCTGCTTTATTTACTTCTTCTACAGTGTCTCTTAACTGTTGCTGGACAACTCTTAGACCTTTTCTTAAACGCTCGGCTTGTTGCTGTCTGTTATATTCCAAATATACTTGTCTGATTGCATTTAGAACTCTTTCTGTTTTATCTGGATCTGTATCGGTATAATCCGCTTGAAATATATTGGTAGCAAGATTGTCTTCTTTTGTTCTTAATTGATTTAATACCAAAGCTCTCTGAATCTGATCGGCTGTTAAATCTGGGTACTCAGCCTTGAGTTTATCGACTGCTTTTTGAATAAGCGCCGAACTCTGCATAATATTAAGCTGAGTAGCAGTATCAACAACAACATTGGAATCAGTAAAATTTGCTCCCGTTGTTGTTTCTTGTGTGTTTTGTTTGTAGTTAGGTTCTACTAACAACTGCATTGAGCTTTTGTATGTTGGTGGTGTTCTTTTCGTAATTAAAGCTGCACCAGCAACACAGGTAACAAATACTACCAAAAACCAAGGAAGTCTGCGGATGAGAACCGCAAAAATTTGCCCATAACCCGGTTCTGTTTCATTAACTGGATTTACATGGGGACTCAGACTGGATTGAATCACGTTTACTATTCCTCAGCTAACAAGTCAAACTAATGAACTGTTTAAATTACAAGCTTGATCAACAACTTGCTCAACTTTACTAAAGAAAGCTTCCTCTGAAAAGTTTGCCACTGCATGATTACGGATATCTTCGTAATCCCAATCAATTTCCTTGGCTTCGAGTAGAGCTGCTTGAAGAGATTCAGGCGTTTGCCTCTTAAAAAATACTCCAGTTTTACCGGGTACTTGAGTATCTAAGACTCCACCCGCCCCATAAGCAATTACTGGTGTTCCACTAGCATTGGCCTCTACTGGAACTAATCCATAGTCTTCTAGAGCGGCTACTATAATAGATTTAGCTTTAGCGAATAATTGCGTACGTTGGCTATCTGTGACGTGTCCTAAAAACTCTATATTGCTAAGGGCTTTTGATTGTAATCGTTCTCGCTCTGGCCCATTGCCTGATATTAATAATCGCCATCCCAGCCAATTAAAAGCTTCCACTATTATATCAAGACGTTTGTAGCTAATCATCCGAGCTGAAGCTAGATAATAATCTTCTTTAGATTTTGCGAAAACAAACTTACTAGTATCAATAGGATAATTAATAACAATAGCTTTTTTCCCGTAAGTAGTTTGAATACGGCGAGCCACAACGCTGGAATTTGCTATGTAAAGGTCTGGTTCTTGTGCATACGTAAGATCTACCTTTCTCATTACTTGAAAAACTTGCTCGATTAAAGGAGCAAAATATCTATAATCTCCGTACTCACGTAAATATGTTTCTGTATCCCATAAAAAACGAGTAATGTTATGACAAAAACAAATATGCTTGGCTGAAGGGTTTTTCCGTACTGCTTTAGCGAAGCTGGTGCTACTGCTAATAATCAAATCATATTCCTTTAAGTCTAAAGCACGAAAGGCTGGAAAATAAAAAGGTGCCATAAGGCGAAAATATTTTGCAGCGCCAGGAATATTTTGCAAAAAAGTTGTGTTGACAATCCGTTCACCCAAGTCAATTGTCTGCTGGGGGTCATACACAGAGGTATATATATCTGCTTGAGGGTAGCGTTTACAAAGCAACTCAAAGACTCTTTCTGCGCCGCCTCGCTGGGTTAAGTAATCATGTACTAAAGCTACTTTCATATTCTTTGTAAATTAACTCTATACAACGGCACTAATCAAAAAATTAAAACTTAATGCTATACTCACGCTTAGTTATTTGTAGATACGTCATTGAATACAATCTGTAAACAGAAAAATCCTGAAATATTTTTTAATTTTTCAAAAACTTCTCTGTGAATTCCGGTTTTTGTAAATTTATGATGAAGTGTTGCAGACTGTACAAACAAGGAGCTACGGGTTTGTTAGGGGTTTGTATGACTTAATGTCTGAACAGAAATAATCTATCCATCCTACTTGTCTACAAGATTAAAGATATATGATGCTTTTTACCTGTATTGTTACCTATTGAGCAATTCGATAAATTTTGTGATAACTCTATTGCTAATTTGTCAACTAACCTGAGTGGTAATTTGTTCATAATTGGCATTGATGATTTCTTGATTAGCGTTTTTAAGATCCTCATATCAAAATTTTCCTTGAAACTAGAGAAAAAGTTTAGTATTATATGATCTCGTTTACGAAAAATTTAATTTTTGGAAGTAAGTAATTACGAGATACCCCAATTTACACTATATTGAAGAGTGTACTCACTAGATAAACATGCGTTTATTATAAATTTTTACTATTTTTGCAGATATTTCATTAAACTGTAAATACGAAATTTCATCAGGCACTTAATAACTGGTAAAAATTTTAACTGTCCATACATCAATGCTGCGATCGCAAAGTGGCAAATGAGATTCAGTATTCTCCCTGGAACCGAACCGCAGGATAAATTAAAACAAATTCATTATTTTGTGTAAAAATAGCTAAACTTAGTTATACTAGCGAAATTCGTGTTTCTAGTATCAGTATTCAGGCAGTGTTTTTTCGGTTGGCAATGTCTAACTTATACTTAACTACTAATGGTATAAGGAGTTTACTATACTAGGGCTTGCTGAATAAGTCTCTCAAGCAAATCTAGAAGCCACACAGCTTACTTTTAGGGTTGTTTCGTCGCTCAGTTTTCAAATTTACCCAGCGATCGCTTAACATAGTGCAAGGGTTTTGAGACTCTAGATGTTATAAGCTTGTACTTGTTTGGTGGAAAAAGGCTTGAACCCCTTATCTGGACTACATTAAACTTTTATTCAGCAAGCCCTATACTACTTTTTTGATTCAGAATGCGAGAATGTAGAGACGGTAAATTTCCCGTCTCTACTCAAAATCGAAGCGAAAAATCCTATCTCTTGCAGTATTGCATTCTGACCAATTCTGTTATAGCAAATTAATTTTTTGAAAGGGGAAAAGATAAAGGGGAAAGAGATGCATATTTATCCCTTTCCCCGTTAACCAAAAAGTATTAGTGTTAGCCCTATTGGCAATTGACCTAATTACCCAACAGCTGTCAAGGTCTTAGAAGAAGCGAAATAGGCGTTTTGTTCAGTTCTGAGTTGATCGCAAAGTCTACCCTCTGGTAGTTCCACATCGTCGTAGGTAAGAACTTGATCCTTGGAAATATCTCGTTTCAGACGGCATCCTTCAGCTAAACCCATTGGCAAGAGATTTTGCTCTTGAGCTATGTTAGAGTTTTCACACTGTCCGTAAGTCATGTAGTAGCCAATACCATCCAGCGTTTCTCCTGCTTTCAAGTCAATTTTGGCAGTGGTGACAACATCAACAATGGGAGCATCCAAGGGACTCAACACATAATCTTGGAACATAACAGCACGAGCAACGGACAATGGTACTTCAAAATGGCAGAGGTGATAAGGAGTATAAAAGCTATATAGTGGGCCTTCACCTAATTTGTATAGGTTGAGGTAATGCTGTTGCTTGGGATCGTCATGAGTACCAAAGACAAATACTCCTGGTCCTGGTTTCGCACCAACTACATAATCAACAATACCGCCGAGTTCTTTAAGTTGGTCAACGTCATACATTTTGGTCATTTCATCAACATGACCATCAAAGTTATATCCAAGCATTCCCCGCTTGGCAACCTTCATACCTGTACCATTGGCAACGATCGCCTGCTCGAAGGAAATTTTTGTCCCATCAGCAAAGCTAGTTACCATATGCGCTTTTTGTCCCCAGCGCTTGGCAAATGCTTCTTGGGTGGTGGGGTTGCGATATGGATCTTGTAAGCCCTTTATATTACCACACAACAGAGGAGTTAAACCAATACTTTTCACAAAGCGGTAGAGGTTCATTTGCACCCCTGGCTGATCACCATCGCAGGCGGACAGAACCACACCAGCTTTATCAGCGTAAACTTTCAAAATAGAGCCGATGGTGCCATCAAGTTCAGCATTCATCATAATCACGTGCTTATGATGGGCGATCGCTTCCATGATCACATGAGCGCCAAACTCCACAGCGCCGGTAACTTCTATTAAGGCATCAATCCCTTGAGCGCGACAAAGTAACATCGCATCTTCGGTGACTGCATAACCTCCACTGGCGATCGCAGCTTCTAATTCAGTCACAGTGTTAGCGACTTTAAAACTTTCAATCCCTGCTTCTGAGTAAGCTCGTTTTGCTGCATCAACATTGCGGTTAGAGATCGCTACTAACTCCATACCAGGAACAGAGTTAGCAATTTGATTCGCAATTCCCCGTCCCATAAAACCTGCACCAATCATACCAACTTTTATGGGATTGCCTGCTTCCGCACGAGCAGCTAAAGCGCGATCGAGAATAATCATTTACCTACAACTCCTGTTTTTATCTTTTAAATACATACGGAAAATCTATCTGTGTCCATCTGTGTGTATCGGTGATTGATAGATAAAAAATTTATTTTTCTCCCACCCTTTAATCCACACCAGACATAATTTTTATTATTTGGAACCACCAACAGTCATCATTGACATTAAAGGCCAATTTAAATCTTTTTCAGAAATTTCTGTCACTTCTAAAGGCCATTTGATGTTAAAGAAAGGATCGTCATAGCGCAGACCTCTTTCATAACCTGGAGTATAGAATTCGCCAACTTGATATGTGACTTCTGCTCCATCCGTGAGCGCTTGATAACCGTGGGCGAACATTTCTGGTACATATAAAGCCCGATGATTTTCGGCGCTGAGTTCTACACCAAAATGTTGTAAAAATGTGGGAGATTCAGGGCGCATATCAATGATGACGTCATAGATAGCGCCTTGAGTACAACGAATTAACTTTGTTTCTGCGGCTGGGGGAACTTGATAATGCATTCCCCGCAAGGTTCCTTTTTTATGGTTGAAAGAAAGATTGCATTGAGCAACAGTTGGCTTTAAACCATGTGCTTCAAATTCTTTAGCACAGAAAGTACGGGCAAAAAAACCACGATGATCGTGCTTTTCTTCTAAGTCAATAATGTATGCGTCTTTCAGTTCTGTTTTGGTAAAAATCATGATTAACCTCGTTAAATCAATATTTAGGACAAGAAATAATTTTTTGCGCTCGAAAATTAGTTGGTATTAACTGACATATAGGACTCATATTTGATTTCTGAAAAACCAAATTGGTTATAAGCTTGCTATACAAAGGTTTATTTCTCAGTATACTTAGCAAGATTCAAGTACGATTCCTATACAAGTTTGTTGTTTAGAAACAATCTTAATCTGTTTACATTTCCTGAATCCTTATAAATTACGATTTTTGGGACATCTAAATCTCAAGGTTTTTATTATGCTGAATATTTATCGAAATTTTTGACTCATAGAATCAATTTCTTGGGTATTATCTGTTGAACAGTTATCAGAAACGATAATTTCAGATTCCGACTCAAAACCATCAATTGCTTTGGCTAACCAAGCCAGTTGCTTATCAAGTAAGTGTCCACGGTTATAAGTAGGAATTGCAATTGTCAGTAGTGTATTCATATTTATTTTGTTATCGATGAGGTATAGCTTTTGTCATGCGATTTTGGAGATACACACTGAATCTGAAATTCCTACAAAAAAATGATTGGCAAAAGTGCAGATTCATCCAAGCTGATTAATTATGAATCTGCAAGAAATTGATATTAGAGAGCAAATTATCTAGTTAATATTTAGCCCAGAAGAAATCTTTATCAATTTGCTGTGTACGAATTAAATATTCTAGTTGTTTCAAGCGAGTAAAACCTCTAGATAAGAAGACTTCCTCACTCAGATCAATTTTGGTAAACAAATCAAATAATTGTTTACCACCTAGTTGTGCATTCCAATCACACTTAAAGCCGGGTAAGATGGTATTGATTTTCTCAAAAGAAACTCGATAACTACGGTTGTCTGATCCTTGTTGACCAAAACTTAATTTACATCCAGGGAAAGCATCCGCAATAATTTCAGCAATTTCTTTAACTCGATAATTATTGGCGGTGTCACCGACATTAAAAATTTGATTGTGTACAATATCGCGAGGAGCTTCAAGGGTGCAAGCAATAGCCTTACAAATATCTAGTGCATGAACTAGCGGACGCCAAGGTGTACCATCGCTAGTCATTTTGATTTCTTTAGTAGTCCATGCTAAACCTGCTAAGTTATTTAAAACAATATCAAAGCGCATTCTCGGAGAAGCACCAAAAGCAGTAGCATTTCGCATAAACGTAGGAGAGAAGTCATCATCCGCAAGTGGTTTGACATCTCGCTCTACTAGTGTTTTACATTCTGCGTAAGCTGTTTGAGGATTGACAGAAGATTCTTCAGTAACGTCTCCTTCAGTTGCTACACCGTAAACACTACACGAAGACATGTATACAAATCGACGTACACCTGCTTCTTTTGCTAGCTTGGCAAGACGGATTGAACCTTTGTGGTTAATATCATATGTAATATTAGGTGCTAGTTGTCCAGTTGGATCGTTAGACAATTCCGCCATATGGACTACTGCTTCAACGCCTTGCAAATCTTCTGGAGTAATGTGACGAATATCTTTGTTAAGGGTTTTAGCCGTGAATTCAGTACCGTTATATAACCAACCTACTTTATAAAACCCAGTATCTACACCAATAACTTCATGACCTCTTTGAATCAACAAAGGAGGTAATAATGAGCCAAGATAACCTTCTGTTCCTGTGACAAGAATCTTCATTTTTAAAAGTCCTTTATGTTGATAGATTAATTCTGATTGCGTTTACAAATAAATTGGGCAAATTACACTATTACCACTTCTTTGGAAGTAGGGAATATGTTCGTTGATAGCTGCTCCAGTACTTGTTTGTCAAGAAAGTTTGTAGTGAAGGACTTAAGTCGTTCTTTTCTCAACACGGTTAGTGTTGACTACAATACTTTCAAAAATCGCTTGACAAACTAACAGTCATAATAATTTCTCAAGCAACTCGGACAACATCTAGATATCTAATTCCTCACTAACGCCAACAATCATCATGGTGATTAGGCGACTGTGGTTTGCAGATGCTGTGGTTGGGGAATTTGAGCAACTATGGCTTTACCTATTTCAATCGAAGAAGTAGCTGCTGGGGAAGGCGCATTGCATACATGAGCGGTATTTTGACCATGAATAATCAAAAAGTCATCGACCAATTTACCATCATTCATCAATGCTTGAGCGCGAACTCCAGCATGAGTAGGAATTAAATCTTCTGATTGCACTTCTGGAATTAGTTTTTGCAAACTTTTGGTAAAGGCTGCTTTACTAAAGGAACGAATTATTTCTTTGATTCCTTCGTCTGCGTGTTTAGCTGCTAGCTTCCAAAAACCAGGATAGGTCATTACTTCAGCAAAATCACGTAAATCAAAGTCAGTCTTTTTATAACCTTCTCGTTTCAGACTCAAAACCGCGTTCGGCCCAGCGTGGACACTACCATCAATCATCCGGGTGAAATGAACGCCTAAAAAGGGAAAGTCAGGATTGGGAATTGGATAGATCAGACCTTTGACGAGAGAGCGTTTTTCTGGAACTAGCTCGTAATATTCTCCCCGGAAAGGTACAATTTTTGCTTGAGGATCTACTTTTCCTAATTTGGCAATGCGATCGCTATGTAAACCAGCACAGTTAATTACATACCGAGTTTCAAAAGTCCCGTTATTTGTCTCTAATACCTGAAGATTTCCACTGGGAACTATTTTTTCAACTTTTGTGTTGAGTCGTAATTCCCCGCCTTGTTGGGTAATTATCTCCGCATATTTGAGACAAACTTGTTTGTAATTAGCTATACCTGTTGAGTATACATAAATTCCACCTACACTGGTAACGTGAGGTTCAAATTCTTTGACTTCCTCTGGAGTGATTCTCTTAACTTTGATACCGTTGTCTAAACCACGCTTATACAGATTTTCTAAGCCTGGTAATTCACTTTCATCGGTAGCAACTATTACCTTACCACAGACTTCATAATCAATCCCATGCTCTTGGCAGAATCCTACCATTGATTGGCAACCATCACGGCAGAATTTAGCTTTGAAACTCCCTGGCTTATAGTAGATACCAGAGTGTATCACACCACTATTATTGCCAGTTTGATGAAAAGCCCATTGACTTTCCTTTTCCAGAACTAAAATCTTCGCATTAGGATAGGTTTTACCTAAGGCCATACCGGTGGAAAGACCAACAATACCTCCACCTATAATTGCAAAATCGTACATCAATGTTCTCGCCCCTGTCACCAGTAAGTAATTATGAATTGGTTCTCATAAATATAGTTTTGAGATTCCCTACCATACTTTCCAAGGCGCCTTGTTCTTATTCCATAAATCTTCTAAATAATTTTTATCTCTGAGAGTATCCATTGGTTGCCAAAAACCGTCATGTTTAAAAGCAGACAGTTGTTCCATACCAGCCAGCTTTTCTAATGGTTCTTTTTCCCAGACAGTAGAATCATCAGCAATAAAGTTAATAACTTCTGGTTCTAAAACAAAAAAGCCGCCATTAATCCAAGCGCCATCTCCTTCAGGTTTTTCGTGAAAACTGCTGATTTTGGTTTGTTCACTTCCCAGAATAATTGCACCAAAGCGTCCTGGTGGTTGTACAGCAGTGAGTGTTCCTAATGTTTTTTGTTCTTTGTGGAATTTAATGAGTTCAGTGACATTTATGTTACTTACACCATCACCGTAAGTGAAGCAAAAAGTTTCATTACCGAGATGTTCTCTGACTCGCTTTAATCTACCACCAGTCATGGTGTTGTCACCTGTATTGACCAGAGTGACACGCCAAGGTTCAGCATTACCTAAATGTACATTCATTTGGTTAAATCGCATGTCAAACGTCACATCTGACATGTGTAAGAAATAATTAGCAAAGTATTCTTTGATTACATACCCCTTATAACCACAACAAATAATAAAATCATTAATTCCATGGGCGGAATAAATTTTCAGGATGTGCCACAATATTGGCTTACCACCAATCTCCACCATGGGCTTCGGTTTGACACTGGTTTCTTCGCTAATGCGTGTACCTAGTCCTCCAGCCAAAATCACTGCTTTCATGCAATAGCCTCTAAAGTTTTAAGTAGATGAATTTATATAGATACGTAGGTAAGTCGGCGGGAATAAACATAGCTATGTTACGAAAATTAAACATGCCTGAAATCCTTACCAATTACGAATGACGACCCCAACCCTTACGGGTTCGCCAGTCGCTCATGGGGGTTTCCCCCAAGACCGCGCTGGCTCACTAGTTAGCTTGATTTGTGCGGACTTACTTAGATTCAAACGTTTAACGCTAGGACCAAAAACACTATGTTATTGCTATTTTTCTCAGCTTACAATTTAACCGTATTTTTCTAGAACAGTGTAAAGATCAGGTAAATTAACTGCTTATGTGTGTAAAAAAAATGAGAAGAATGCATACAATCAGAGCAATATTTTTTTAAATAACAATCAAAGTAAAAAATACATAGTATAAAACGGTGAAAATAAAGCTTATTATTCAAACTTAATAGCTTATAGCATAGCTGCCGTTTGCATCGAAAAGTTTTACTATTTCCAAATCAAATCGGCAGCTATGCTATAGTAATATTTAAGTTTTTCTTAATGAGATTGTTGCGAAAAGCTGGCATTTTGAAACATAGTGTCACATTTATTTTCCACAACTATGCAAATACTGCTCAGTGCTTGTTGATAACTTTCCTGGTCATCTTGCTCAAGAGAAATTTTAGCAGCCATTTGCAAATCTTTTACTGCTTTACTCTTATTGTTGCGAGATTCGTTACCACCATATTGAGCAAGTTCATGGTAAACAACTCCTCGCTTCAGATAAACTTTTGACAATCGTGGATTGATATTTAATGCTCTGCTAAAGTCGCCAATTGATTTGGTATATTCTTGTTCAAAATTGCTGCTATATTGAGCAATTTGATAGCGGACAAGACCTAACTGATAGTGAGCTTCTGATCTGGATGGACTAAGATTTATTGCTTCATGAAAATCAGCGATCGCGTGTTGGTAATCTACCTGAGAATCTCCGCTATATTTAGCCATTTGAGTACGGACAATACCCCTTCTGATATAAGCTTCTACTTCCTTGGGGTTTAAACGCAGGGCATTATTAAAATCAGCAAGAGCTAAATTATAGTTTTTATCTTGATCAGTGCTATATTCAGCTTGCATGTAATAGACGTTGCCACGATTGACGAATGCTTTCACTTCTTTAGGGTTGATTTTTATTGCTTGATTGTAATCAGCGATCGCGGCGTCATAATCTTTGAGATTATAGTGAGAATTGCCTCGGTTTACATAGGCTTTAGCGTTTTCAGGTTGTCGCTGAATTGCAAAAGTAAAGTTATCAATTGCTTGTTCATAATTTTTGACTTTGTAAGCAGCATGACCTTGTTTGTAGTAATCTGCAAAACTCAGTTTCAGATTCTTGTCACGAGATTCAATTAAACTTTGTTGAGCTAAAGGGTCTTTGCGTAGATAGCTACTGGTCAGACCTGTGGTTAAATCTAAATAGAAGAACGTACTGATCCCAAGGAAGGCAAAAATTATAGAGTACAACCCAGTTCGATGAGAACCTCTATAAACACCAACCTTGCGCGGGGGTATAGCAGTGTAATAGCTATTTTGCTGGAAGGAAACAGTTGCGGGTTCTGGAAAACGCCGAGCAGTATCGGAACGCCTTTTAGTGGAAATACGAGGTTTGAGGTGTTCTCTTGTAGCAATTACCTGTGGGGATGGGAAGGGATCACGTCCTCCTAATCGAAGACTGCGTTCGCACCAAGGACATATTTCTAGGTGACTGCTGTAACGATGTTGTGGGTTAGTGCTACAACTTACCAAAGCATCTTCAGCTTCTGCTAAGGCTAATACCCAACTTTGAGCGCTAGGACGTAACAGAGGATTGCTATGACCATCTTCAAAACAACGTAAAAATAGTTCCTGTAAGCTGGGGTGGAGAATTTTCCAAGGAGGAGCAATTGGGGTAGGAACGTAAGGTACGCTGCGGTTTTCGCTATATGTAAAATGACCAGTTGCGATGCGTGCTTCGTAAGGTGGTGGTTCACCTGCACCTTGGAAGATACCAGAAAATGGATGAGTCCCTTCCATCAACAGTTGGAAGATGAGTACTGCTAAACCGAATAAGTCATGAGAGACAGCGCGATCGCACTTAGCAAAGGTTTTATTCTGTAGTTCTGGTGGGGTAAATTCTGGTTTACCAACCGGACAACGATAAACAAAATCATTGTCAGGATCGTGTACTTGGAATGAGTCTGTGTCTACGACTGTAACTAAGGCTGTGTCGCTCACAAGAATATTAGACTCATTCACATCACCTACACAATAACCACTGGCGTGTAAAGCTGCAAAGGCTGCTGCTAGGTTGCGAGCGGTGCGGAGCAGATATTGATAGCTAAATAAAGGACAGTGTTGTCGCCGGGTTCTGGGGTTGTAAAAGTCGATAATCGGGCGCATTCCTCGAATCCGAGGCATTAAAAAACCAACGATGCGATCGCTACCATCTGCTGCTCGCAAAAGTTCTGTTGGCCAAGCAATGGAAATGTGTCCTAAACTAGCTGTTGGGTTTTCTGGTGGGTGAGTGAGCATCACTTCCAGTTTTCGTGCTTGTACCTCAGATGCTTTGTGATAAACTTTCGCGACTGCACTCGCATCAGTTGGAACTGTGTAAATACAAGCTTCACCGCCACGTCCTAAACTGACGGTGAGGTTAAGGTGAGAAATTTGTTGATTAGGAAGACAACGTAGTACCTGCATGATATATTTAATATTAGGGAAGGTGTATAAATTTTCAATAGCAATACTATATGCTAATTTTGCTAATCAGTTAATGCTGCTATAACCAACGTTAAATCATCGTCTGTACGTTGGGTAATCCTGTCTGAACGTAAAAATTTTACGAGTTGCTCTTTGGCTATGATTTTGTCCTCGGCACTCGCGACAAAGTCGAATAAGGGAAAAAAGAAAGGTTTGTGAGGTGCGCTTACAGCCATATTCATAGCTAGCAATTGCAATCCATCAGTGATCACACCAATGTTTGCAACCGACTGACGCCACAAATTTACTTGTACTTTTTCCATTGCAGTGGGAGAAACCAAAAAAGTGGTTTCGTTCATATACTCACCATTATCAGGCATGGTTAAAGCAATCAGGTTGCCCAGACTATCCTTTGCGACTGCTACACCATCGCCGATCTGAGCTACTGCTACATTTTCAGGTGTGGCGACTAGAACGATTAAGGTGCTTGCTAAATCTTGAGGTTGTTTATTACAAGCAGCAGCTTCTGTTTCTACTGCTTTTCTGGCGGCTAGTATGGCATCAGTTAGGAGCGATCGCACAAAACCATCATCAATTAAAGTACGCCGGGAAACTTCCTGATGAGCAGAGATAGTGGCTACTGCTGTCTCTGCTGCAACCATTGCTCCTACTTTCCCTAAAATCGCAGAACCTGCGCCATCAGCTGCTGACACCACCAACACATTCTCAGGCAAGATTAAAAAGTGGTGAGCGTCCTGACACAGCTGCTTATTTTTAACATGGCTTGTGCCGCATACTGATGCAGCTACTACCCGCCATTGAGGTGTCCTTGTTGAAGTTTTCATAAACTCTAAATATTCCAACAGCTGTGTAAGTCCAAAAGATGCAATCTTACATCAAACAGAACCCCAACCAATCGGAGGTAGTGCCACCTGCTCATCTACTTTAGAATGAGAAACAGCTGACATACTGGCAGATA
The DNA here is from genome assembly GCA_051172755.1 of Nostochopsis sp. Taxonomy (GTDB): domain Bacteria; phylum Cyanobacteriota; class Cyanobacteriia; order Cyanobacteriales; family Nostocaceae; genus Pelatocladus. The sequence continues at coordinate 199,211 of JBMNDX010000008.1, forward strand.
ACCAGACAAACAGCTCAACAAAGTTTAATCCCGTTAGCTTTAAGGGGGTACGTACAGCTATTTGACTTAAGCGTCCCATATTAGCATTTTCCACACCTACCGTAAAAAAAGCAACACGTTTATTTACTTCATCGGCTTGCAGTCGTTTTGCAGCTTGCTCGACCAAATTATCTGCTTCACCTTGTGGTTCTCCATCAGTGATCATGAATACCCAAGGACGATAGTAAGCAATACCATTGGCGCGATACTGAGCTTTGCGTTCTTGAATTAAGTCCAAAGCTTTATGGATACCAGCACCCATATTCGTTAGTCCCTGCGCTGTTAGTATGGGCGGATTAAACTGATCGGCAGTCACGAAGTCTTGTACGATGTTTATATGACTATCAAAAGTAACTATTGCTACCTCTACTCTTCTTGAAGCCAAGGAATTTTTCATTAATTCATCCCTAAAGCTCAATAATCCTTCATTCAATGCATTGATTGCCATTCCTTGCATTGAGCCAGACGTATCAAGTAGTAATACGCAAGGACAACGTGGTTCTGGGTTCTCAGCAAACTCAACGACTTCATCAAGTCTTAATGTATCAGTCATAACTTTTAGTGTTATATTTAAACTTAAAACTGCTGTTTCCCTTGCTCCCAAAAGTATATAGTTTAGAGGTGTAGGGTTTGCAAGACTACCTAGATGCCTTTGGGTTTTAGATAGTTTACTAGTTATTAAACAATTAGCAATACCCAAATTACATAAAAGTTGTTAAAACTATTCCTTAAGATTTAGTGTTAGAGAAAATAAGTTACTAAGGTTGTGCATTGATTGTAGGAGTTTATTTAAAATAACTTATACGTATAATTTACAGAATACAATAACTGCGTAACTTAAGCTCAGGGGATATTTTAAAGATTTCATGTAGAAGATTCGTTTTTCGGGTAAAAGTAATTAGGCGTTATTAACATTCTCATCATTGTTGATGGAAACTGTATCAAAAGACAGCACAACTCAAAGCAAAAAGTTCAAAAATTTGTTGCGACACCTATACAAAATTTAACAACTCTCCTGAGAGTAGCTTTTATAGCTTGTAATATATACATGACAAGTCTATTTTTTTTGCAAAGAATTAAAAATAACAAAATGCAAAACTTGACGAAGAATGCGAATGCTCAAACAAACTGCTATTTTTCCCTAAATTCTTTAAGGAAATGAATAATTCCGGCACATTTACAAATTTACGTCCCTTAAGTTTGTTAAGACAATTATCCAACTGTTCTGATAGTACTCATTTACAAGCACTGAGTAACTCAGTTACCTGGTCTATTTTTCTTGATCAAGGTAAAATTACATTTGCTACCCATTCCATTGAACCCTTCGATAGACTAGAACGTCACTTGCGTCGTCTCAGTCATCGAATCTCCAGCCTTAACAGTGAAATTCGTATTCAATTACGTCTACTATTTGAACCAGATTCTTATACTCAGTCAACAGAACTTCATAGTTCAATTTCCGAAGAATCTATTAGTGATCAACGACCTTATGAGTATCAGGCTATCTGCTGGTTAGTCAGTCAAAAACATCTTAACCCTACGCAAGCAGCCGTACTACTTCAAGAATTGGCGAAAGAAGTAATTGAATCATTTATATTAATTAAACAAGGTAATTATGAATTAAAAGAAAACCCAGAGCGGATGCCAATAATTTGTAGACTTGATGTTAGAAAACTGCTAGAACGTTGTCAAGGCAGGTTACAAGATTGGAAATCTTTCGCACCGCATATTTCATCTCCTTACCAGCGTCCATACTTGCGTGTTAAAACCTTAAGTTCACAAACAGATTTACCAGAAATACAGCAGAATCTCAGTGAATGGATGAAAGGTTTTAGCCTACGTCATCTAGCAGTGATTATGAATCAAGATGAAATCCAGATAGTGAAAACGCTGTATCCATACATCTTAAATGGCGCACTTTTATTGCATGAACCAGATCCACCCTTTGATAAACTACCTAAAACCTTTGAACAACTAATAGAAACTAGTCAGATAAATTTATTAAAAAATCAAGAATTAGTAGACATATCTTCTGTAAGAAATAGTAATACAGGAACTCCAAGCAGTTCTGAAGAGATATCACAGATTACTCAGGCGAGAAGAAAAAAACTACAAGAATTTACAAATCCCATTAATATCAACTCAAATCTGCAACAAGCTAATCCTGCTCCTACCAGTATACGCAAAAAATATAAAATTGTTTCTATAGATGATAGCCCAACATTTCTTAGAGAAATTAGTCGTTTTTTAGAAGAAGAAAATTTTTCGGTAGTCACAATCAGTGACCCACTAAAAGCAGTCATGGCAGTGATTAGAAATAAACCAGACTTGATTTTATTGGATCTCAATATGGAAGGAATTGATGGTTATGAATTATGTCGGATCATTCGTAATAATTCGATATTTAAAGAGACTCCAATTGTGATGGTTACAGGTAGCAAAGGAATTGTAGATAAAGTCAGAGCCAGATTTGTCGGAGCATCAGGATATTTAACAAAACCATTTACACGTGCAGATTTACTCAAAATGGTGTTTATGCATTTAACTTAATAACCTACTTAAGAGTCAACGATCTAGAGTCAAAAAATTTAGGGGTTAAAATTTGCGTGTAGTTTTGCGTAAATTCTATATTTGTAGAAGATAATTTTATAGTTGTATAGTGAGCATTGCCTATCTCAGAAGCAAAAGTAACCTGATGGATAAGGAACTGAGTCGATTAATTCTAAAATAGTCTTTGCATTCTGAATTTCAGATCTGATTTCGCACAAGCACACATTCCATGCGTATTTCTCTTAAATGGCTGCGGGAACTAGTCGAGGTAAAACTTAACCCGGAAGAATTAGCTCAAACTTTGACAATGGCAGGGTTTGAGGTAGAAGATATTGAAGATCGCCGCACTTGGGCAAATGGTGTTGTGATTGGGAGAGTGCTTGAGCGCCAACCCCATCCCAATGCTGATAAATTAAGTGTTTGTCAAGTTGATATCGGTACAGGAGAAACTCTCAATATTGTTTGCGGCGCTCCTAATGTCCGGGCAGATATTTATGTGCCAATTGCAACAATAGGTACTTATCTACCCAATATCGATTTAAAAATTAAACCTGCAAAACTGCGTGGTGTCCCATCTAATGGCATGATTTGTTCTTTAAAGGAACTAGGTTTGCCAAGTGATGTAGATGGAATTCATATTTTTACCCAAGAGAATCTGCAATTGGGTAGTGATGTGCGTCCTTTGTTGGGTTTAGATGATGTAATTCTCGATGTAACTGCTACTGCTAATCGTGCTGATGCCTTAAGTATGGTGGGTATAGCGCGGGAAGTTGCAGCCCTGACAAGTGCAAAACTGACTATTCCTGAGCCTGGTGAAGTTTCAGTTTCCCAAGGTGTAGGAAATTTAGCTATTAAAGTAGCTGATACACAAGCTTGTCCCGCCTATATTGGCACGGTAATTGAACAGGTAAAAATTGCTCACTCTCCTGATTGGTTACAACAGCGTTTACGCGCTGCGGGAGTCAGACCAATTAATAATGTAGTGGATATTACTAACTATGTATTGTTGGAATGGGGACAGCCACTACACGCATTTGATCGCGATCGCCTTGTTTCCATTGCCGTCAGCGAAAAGTTAGCCATTGGTGTTCGCTTTGCTAACGCTGGAGAAACCCTCAAAACCCTAGATGGACAAACTCGCACCCTCACCACCCAAAACTTACTGATTACCGCCAATGATCAACCCGTTGCTTTGGCTGGTGTGATGGGTGGCGAAGACAGCGAAGTCCACGCAGGTACGCAGAATCTGGTATTAGAAGCAGCTCTATTTGATTCCGTAGCAATTCGCCGTTCTTCTCGGAGTGTGGGATTAAGAAGTGAAGCATCAACTCGATACGAACGGGGTATAAATAGCGCTGGGTTGGAAATAGCCACACGTCGCGCCCTGACTCTGATTACCGAACTCGCTCAAGGAAATCTTGTAACTCAAAAAATTTCCGACACCCGCCCCGATCCATCGACTTGGACACGTTCGATAGAACTACGATTAGATCGGGTGAATCAAATATTGGGGCCTGTTGATTCCGGCGAACAACCCACAGAACTACAAGCTGAAGATGTAGAGCGCACCCTAACTGCATTAGGATGTCAACTGACCCCTGCTGGCGATGTTCAAGGACAAACCACTACGCGTCTACGCAAGTGGACAGTGACAGTACCGCCCTACCGTTACCGCGACTTAGAACGGGAAATTGATTTAGTTGAAGAAATTGCCCGTCTCTACGGCTACAATCGTTTCTGTGACACCCTACCAGAAAAATCTGGAGCAGGCTATCTGCCTTTTGATGTGGAAATACTGCGTCAATTACGCGCATGTTTGCGGGCAGAAGGTTTGACAGAATTAATGCATTACTCCTTAGTCAAGCCAGGAGAAGATAGGCAAATAGCGCTGGCAAATCCTTTATTTGTAGAGTATTCAGCTCTACGCACAGATTTAATAGCTGGGTTAATAGATGCTTTTGTGTATAACTTAGAACAAGGTAATGGGGCGCTCAACGGTTTTGAAATTGGACGCATTTTCTGGCAAGAAGAAACCGGATTGCAAGAAACAGACGCCATGGCCGGCATTTTGGGAGGCGATCGCAGTTCTAGCAAATGGACAAGCAGTGGACGCGAACAACCTCTGACTTGGTATGAAGCTAAAGGCATTTTAGACAGTGTATTTCAGCGCCTGAGATTGGAGGTGGAATATCAACCAGATTGCCGTGATCAGCGTTTACACCCAGGTAGAACTGCCTCTTTATGGACTAGAGGTAACAGACTTGGTATCTTTGGGCAGTTACATCCCCAACTGCGAAACGAAAGAAGCTTACCAGAAGCAGTTTACGTGTTTCAATTAGATTTAGATGTACTATTAGATGCACTAGATCAAGATGAAATCGCCGTACCCACATTCAAGCCTTATTCTACCTATCCAGCGACAGATAGAGATATTGCTTTCTTTGCACCAGTAAAGGTGACAGTTGCTGAAATTGAAAAAGCAATTACCAAAGCAGGTAAAGACTTACTCGAATCTGTAAAACTGTTTGATCAATATCGTGGCGAACACGTACCACCAGGACAACGGAGTTTAGCATTCCGCTTAATTTATCGAGCAAGCGATCGCACCCTCACTGATGCAGAAGTTGAACCCGTGCATCAAAAAGTCCGTGATACATTGGTCGAGAAATTTGGTGTTGCTTTGAGAAGTTAATAATTTGGTTAGTGGTTAGTGGTTAGTAGTTAGTGGAAAACAACCAACTACCAACAACTAACTAACAACTAACTAACAACTAACTAACAACTAATAACCAACAACCAACTACCAACAACTAACTACTAACAATGACAAAATACATCATGTGGGGGACTTACTGTGAAAATGTCCTCGAAAAACGCGCTCCTTACCGTCAAGCTCATTTAGATGGATTAGCAAAACAAAAAGAATCTGGTGTACTGATTACTATTGGTCCCACCAAAGATTTAACTCAAGTTTTTGGTATTTACGAAGCCGAGAACGAAGGCGCCGTACGCCAATTAGTGCAAAATGACCCCTATTGGCAAAACGGAATTTGGACTGAATACTCTATCAAAGAGTGGATTCAAGCATTTTAAATTTCAGGCAAATGGCAGAAGTTACAAGTATTTAAGGAGGAAATAATATTTTATTTTAAAATCTTTAATTTCCTCACTTTTTTGTACGGTAATCAAGAAAGATTTCCCATAGAAAAAAAACTCGCAATTGCCTAGACTAAAAGTATGGTCAAACACAACTATCTCAACTTTGACTATTTTTAATCACTGATGTTTAGTTGAGAAGGAAACGTAGATGAACAAGATTTTCAAACGCGCATTTTTACCCGGCTTACTAGCTACAAGTTTAGTTAGTGCTACCTTTGTCCCTGCTAAACCAGCGTCTGCTGATGAATACATACTACAAGACCTCGGTATTGGAGCCGGTGCTGGCGTAGTAACAGGTGCTGTCAGAGGACGTGGTTCGGTAGTAAACAACGCTGTGAAGGGTGCTGCGGCTGGTGCGGCTGTCAACGGTGTTCATGGTACACGACGCCAGTACCAAAACCGTCAGAACCGTAATGTGGTTCAAGATGTGGGGGTCGGTGCAGCTGCGGGTGCAGTAACTGGTACAATCCTGCATGGTAATACCAGACATGTTCTTGGTGATGCAATTGATGGTGCAGCTGCGGGTGGAGCCATTAATGTCCTCACCAATGGCAAAAGGCAGTAATTCGGAAATTACCAAATTCGGCGGAATGCCCCATTAAACCGCCTATCTTCCATAGGCGGCTGCCTGTGGACGCGGAGTAAGACCAAATCAAATACAACTTTGAAGAGGCGTCGGCGGATGAAACGGGAAACTCCGAAGACGAATAAGACCGTCCTTGTCTAGGTTGAATTTTGTAAGCCCCAACTTCAGCCGAAGGCAAGTTGGGGTGCTTCACTTAAAGTATGGGCGCATGGCTGTGCGCTCATAACACATTGTGTAAGTTTTTGTTAGTCTTCTTCTGCGGCTGGTAGGGGGAATCTTTCACTAGCTAGATAAGCAGCAAAATGTTGTTGGAAATATAGCCAAGAAGTCATGTCTTCGACATCCAAAAAGGATTTCGGAGCATTTTTGTATAGAGGGACGCGAGTATTAATTTCATCTTTGAGTAGTTGGGGTAATTCGTCGAAGCCTTGCACTTTGCTACCGTAAGCACTGTAGATGAGATAACCAGAGCGATCGCCCATTTTCATCCAAGGTAGCCATTGACCAATCCTATCCCAACTTAATCTCAGTTGAGAAACTGAAGTTAGTTCTAGATTAAATAAATCTGTGGTGGGAACGGTTATTTTAAATAACTCTGCTGCTTGATAAGTGGATTGAGGAGTATATTGGGCTAATTTAGCATCTCCTATTAAGGGGTTAGGATAAGTAGGAAATATATCAAATACAAAAGTTGTACTTTCACCATCTACCTGCGCTGGAAACTTGTCTTTAAAATGACCTTGCACTGGGTTATTAGCGACGTGCATAACTGGAACTGTTTCCTTGGTCCAAGGATTATCCCATTTATGCAAAATCTCTTCTGTTTTAGGATTGAGGTAATAAGTCAGTTCTCTAGAGGTAAAATCCCAGCAACCTGCTTCTGTAGGAATGCATCGGCTCACACTCATACCAACGATTTTAAACAAGAGTGTCCGTTTTTCACCTGGAACAAAAGCGTATATTTTACCTGTCCAGCTTAAAAAGCTTGATTCAGCAGGATCAAGGGAAGAACGGGTTTTTACCCAATGCGAAGCTTCTAATTCTTGAATTTGGGCAACCATTTTGTGGCTCCTTACTAATATTAATTGTCAAGAATGAATCTGCTATAAAAATAGTAAAAAAAGCATAAATGAACAATCAATTAACAAAAACTAACTAACTCTTTCAACATTTTCCTTAATCTTTGTCGCCAATGTGGCGCATGATTTCCCAAAATATTCGCTATTTTGGTACATGCTAGGACTGAGTAGCTTGGACGATGAGCAGGTGTGGGATATTCGGGAGTAGTAATCGGGACAACTCGTTGTATTTTCAGTGGGAAGCCTAATTGTTGAGCTTCTTCAAAAATTGCAACAGCAAAGTCATACCAGCTAGCAACACCACTGTTGGTATAGTGGTAAGTGCCAGCAATTTCTGGATTCAACAGAGGTATTAATTGGGCTATGGTTTCTGCTATGTCTCTGGCCCAAGTAGGACTACCGATTTGATCTGCGACAACGCGAATTTCTTCTCTTTCTTCTCCTAGTCGTAGCATCGTTTTGACAAAATTGCTTTTGCCAAAAGTTCCATAAACCCAGGCAGTACGCAGGATAAGATGATGATTATAAGTCTGGCGAATAGCTTCTTCTCCTGCTAGTTTAGTTTGACCATAGATACTTAAGGGGTTAGTTTGATCTCCTTCTTGATAAGGATGATAATTTTTACCATCAAAAACGTAATCAGTTGATATATGAATTAGAAAAGCTTGTTGTTTTTTGGCTTCCTGTGCAAGAATTTTTAGGGCTGTTGCATTAATAAGTTTGGCGAATTCTGGTTCAGTTTCAGCTTTATCAACCGCAGTATAAGCAGCAGCATTGATGATAATTTGTGGTTGCTTTTCTCTGATTACATTCCATATAGTATCTGGTTGAGCAAAATCTACAGTAGGACGCGCGACTGAAATTACATTTGGGTAGGTTGATAAACTTTGTTGCAGTTCTTGACCTACTTGACCGTTACTACCAATTAGTAGAATTAATTTATTCATAAATTGATACTTGTAAAATACTGATCATGAAGCATCTTTTGTATTTTTAATATTTTTTTAATCTCAAATTAGCGGATATCATTATGTGAATAATGAACAAAGATATAAGCATGTAGCGATCGCTTTTTTCATGGTTTAGTACAAAAAAGTAGCACTACAGGAGGTAAAAGGCAAAAGCTTAAAGTAGATCGGGACACTAAAACTACTGGCAAGGCTCATCATTTTAACCTTTTTAACTAATATAATCATGCCTGTAAGCTGTATTAGTACTACTGTAAGCTTGTGTTTTATTTCTTTTATTTGTTTACACCATAATACACATTTTGTTATATTTTTTTGATATAATAAACCCCATGTGTTCCCATTTTATAGTTTGTTCAACATCAACCATAAAAATTGCTGTGTATTGTGGTTTGGTTTGTTGATATTGAATTCCAACAGTATAAGACTGGTTTGCCATCATTGCAGTGAAATAGCTAGCTAAATTTAGTGTTGTCTAGCTTCATGCTCAAAATATATTACTGCGTGATTTTTTTGTAAGCGATCGCCTTCCAAATCCAGTTTTAGTTCGTTCTGCAAAAATGCTGCCACACTTGACGCCACAACCACAATCATCTACTTGATCACTAAAATAGGAGGCTGGGTGAAAACTTCGCATTCTTTAAAAGGTTTACCTACCTTATCTTTAGCAGATAGGATTGGTGGTGTGGACAGACGCCAATCTATACCCCAATTCAGGATCATTCCAAAGGATGCACCGTTCATAGTTCGGTGCATAGTAGTCTGTGGTTTGATAAAGGACTTCAGCAAATTCTGAAAGTACAACAAAACTATGAGCAAAGCCTTGCGGTATCCAGAATTGGTGTTTGTTATCGACGTTAATTTCACAATCTTGATATTGGCGATCGCTTCCTTTAAAAAATTGCATTGGTTCCGATGTTTTCACTGGTTTATTTGGTTATAAAGGGATTAGGGAGTATGAGGAGTGGAAGAATAACCACTAACCACAGAAAGCCTATTGGTAGGCTGTTTGCGAATTGGTATAACAAAAAGACGGCAATTATGGCAGCATTGGTAGAGGGGAAACAAACAGAGGACGAGAGTGAAACACGAAGGAATGGGCAAATTTTCCTTTCATGTCTCTACCTCCCCAAGCCCTCTGAACGCTTGACCCAAATGCTAGTGCCATTTAGTTACGACGGTAATATGCCTTATCTACAGTTTGAGTAAAAGTTAGAGGGTAAAGGCATTACTATTAATTTGGAAAAAGGTTAGAGTCCAAAGGCTTTTAAGTTCCTTTTCCCCTTATCCCCTCCAGGAGGTTCCACCTTGTTGTTTTCCCCTGACTTTTGCAAATGAAACCGTCAGCCTCACCAATCTTGGCATTCAACTGCAAAAACATACTATCTATAACTATTCTTACCTTCAAGTATTTAAATGAACCCAGAAAGCTCAGAAACTTACATCAATCATCCAACTTGGGGTTTGCTCTATAGGATCTGTATGGTGGATGAACACCAAGAGTTATTCACTACACTGTATGCTCAACGCCTATTTTTTTTAGTAATAACTGATGCTAAAGGTGTCAAATTTCAGCCTATAGGACGTACTGAAGCCAGAATGTTGCTAGAAAATCGCTTGCGTAATCTACGTCGTACAGGACAAGCTCAGGAGTACGATCAGTTGCAGAGTATCTTCCAGCGCACCTTCCAATGAGCAGCCTGATTAGTGAACGTATTAATACTGTGCGTGCAGAACTACCACCTTCAGTTCGGTTGATTGCAGTCAGCAAGCAAGTACCAACTGATGTAATGCGTACTGCCTATACTGCGGGAATTCGAGATTTCGCCGAAAATCGCATTCAAGAAGCTATCACAAAACAAGCAGAATTACAAGACTTATCCGATATAAATTGGCATTTTATTGGACACTTACAAAGCAATAAAGCCAAAAAAGCCTTAGAAAATTTCCAGTGGATTCACTCAGTAGATAATTTAAAGCTAGCACAGCGCTTAAACGACTTGGCACAGCAAATAGGCCTCAGTCCCTATGTGTATCTGCAAGTCAAAATTCTTCCTGATCCTAATAAATCGGGTTGGAGTGTACCTCAACTGTTAGCTGACTTATCAACACTGAATCAATGCAAAAACTTACAAATTCAAGGTTTGATGACAATTCCGCCTCTGGGATTAAATGAGCAAGAAATTATGGTAGTGTTTAATCGCACACGTGAACTAGCTCAAGAAATCCGCGAACAAAACTGGTCTCATATTCAAATGCAGCATCTTTCGATGGGAATGTCAGATGATTACAAACTAGCTATAGAGGCAGGTACAACTATGGTGCGCTTGGGAACAATCTTGTTTGGAGAGCGTGATATTTAAATTGGGGATCAGGGATTGCGGATCGCCAGACGCGAAGATAATAAGACGCAAAAAAGAAGAGACGTGGTGACAAAAGAGAAATCATCATAAATTCTCGACCTGTTGCCGTGTCGTCGTTTCCCCGTGCCCCTCTTATCCCTTCCTGACAATTTTGATTACTGCTGATTATTCTGTCTTCAAAAATTATTTAATTAAACTAAATCCGTAGAGGTTAATTTTTCAAGCTATCTCTACGGTTTTTTGCTTTCTCGCTTTTATCTTAAATTTGTAAATCAATCAAACATTGAGCCTTGTTTTCTTTAATTTTTATAGAGCAGATGCTAATGGTTGCTTTATAAAAATTGTTGCAAATAAATTCTCAAAGATGTTGGTGTAGCAAATAACTGAGTATATAGTATAAACAAAAGCAAACACATAAAAACTTTGGGGTTTAGGCAACTTTGCATTCAAAAATAGTTAAGCTATAATCTTGACTCATTATTGTGTGCAAACTAGATACAAACGTTCTAGGGGGACGTTCGTTCAATAGCTTGCCCTGTAGTACGTGTTACAAACAACTTATTAGAATTGCAAAAATGTCCGCTCTGTATAGCGGCATAGGTTGACAGCATTATATTGTTGTCAGATCCCAGAAGGTGATTTGCACCAGGAGCGTAACAATTATGAGCAATATCTTTTCTAAACTGAGAGACTTTGTTGGTTTAAATGAACCAGTAGAATACGAGTATTATGAAGAAGAACCTGAAGCAGAAACTTATCAGAATCTGTATCAGGAGCAAAATCAACAGCCTGTACCCCAAGAAGCTACCTCAGCAAATCGGCGTTGGCGTGAACCCATGCCTACAATGAATACAAATCCAGAGGTAGCAACTGCTTCTGCAAAAACAATGAGTAATGTTATTGGTATGCCTGGTGCTATTAATGGTATTTCAGAAGTTTTAGTACTAGAACCACGTACTTTTGAAGAAATGCCACAAGCAATTCAAGCCTTGCGAGAGCGCAAGTCAGTAGTATTAAACTTGACAATCATGGACCCTGACCAAGCACAACGAGCTGTTGATTTCGTTGCAGGAGGCACTTACGCATTGGATGGACATCAAGAACGTATTGGCGAAAGCATCTTTTTGTTTACACCTAGTTGTGTCCAAGTCAGTACCCAAGGCGGAGTTCTTCACGAAGTACCTCAACCACCTGTCCGTACCCAACGTCCCGCACCTGGCAATCAAGCTTGGGGAAGTGAACCCAATCGCATGGTACAGTAAACTAAAATTAGTCAAAAGTCAATAGTCCACAGTCCAGAGTTTTGACTATTGACTCTTGACTATTGACTCTTGATTACTAACTAATGACTCATAAATTAGGATTAATTGGGGGCGGGGTGATGGGAGAAGCTTTATTATCCCGCCTTATTGCTCGCTCGATTTATCATCCATCAGAAGTGATGGTTAGTGAACCACAGCCCACACGCCAAAGTTTTTTAGCACATCAGTACAATGTGGCTGTGACAAGTGATAACCGCCTGGTTTTTAGCCAAACAACAGATGTGATATGTTTAGCTGTCAAACCGCAGATTTTTAGTGCGATCGCTCAAGAATTGGCAGATGTTCTCGATCAAGGGCATTCACCACTAGTGATTTCTGTGTTAGCAGGTATAACTTTATCCAATTTAGAAGCAGCTTTTGGCCAATTACCAGTGATTCGAGCGATGCCAAATACACCAGCAACTGTAGGCGCAGGGATTACTGCTATTACTCCTGGTGCTTATACCCATATCAAACATCTGGAAGTAGCACGGAAGTTATTTTTAGCAGTTGGGGAAGTAGTAGAAGTCCCGGAATCACAAATGGATGCAGTCACTGGTTTATCAGGTAGTGGCCCAGCTTATGTGGCATTAATGGTAGAAGCACTTGCAGATGGAGGAGTCGCCGCAGGTTTACCCAGAGCGATCGCTAATCAACTGGCTTTGCAAACAGTCTTAGGAACTGCTCAGTTATTACATGAAACTAAACTCCACCCCGCAGAACTCAAAGATCGTGTTACTAGTCCAGGTGGAACCACAATTACTGGTATTGCTCAACTAGAACGTTCAGCATTTCGCTCTGCTTTGATTGAGGCGGTGAAAGCTTCTGCCATCCGTTCTCAGGAGTTAGGTAAGTGAACTACTCACCCAAGTAAATTTGGCAATTGGGCATTGGGCATAGTAATATCCCAATTACCAATCACCAATTACCAACACAAGTTAACTATCACCTTGTATTAGCAGCGATCGTCACTTCTTTTTGTTTCCCAGCTTCTCCCAGTTGCTTGGCTTTTTCTTTATTGATACTTACCAACACACCACCAGCATTGTCAGTTTTCACTGTTAGTTGCTCTTGAGCTTTCCAAATCCGGTGAGTTCCTTCTGGTAATTCGCCCTCATACTCTACTTTGCCATCCACTAATACCTGAACCCAAGATTTTTCTGTTAAGGTCAAACCAATTTGTACCTGTTGAGCATTATTGAGATTGCTCGTCATGTCACTAACAGGCTGAAACTTTTGTGATGGAATTACAGTCTGTTGATTCTGTTTGGAAGTATTTTGATTATTGTTTGCTGTTTGCAAAGCATTCGCATTCAATAACTGAGATAAGCCACCCACAGAACAAAAAATCATCAATATATAAAGTAAATAAAGATGAAATGGACGTAACTCACCTACCGATGGATTTTTCCAACCAGATTTGAAGCTAACTCGATTAGTTCCAATTGGAAAATCAGCAGCAAATTTTGCACCATTAAAGCCTAATGCATCAGCAAATTGCCGAATCAAACCCTGAATATAAACTGGTTCTGGCAATTCTTCTAAATTACCTTCTTCAATTGCTTGCAACAGCCGCCGAGGTATTCTAGTCACCACAACTATTTCGTCTAATGATAAATCTTTTTCCTGACGTGAAGAGCTAAGTTGTGCGCCCATAGTTGCCAATTTTTCTCTTCGGTCTTGATCAAATGAATTTATGAATTCATACTTGTTTTTCTTGTTTAAGTATTTCATGTTTTATTTACACTCCTTAAATCCGACTGAATTGTTAATAGGAATTTGCTTTAATTTTTTCTAAAAAGTGAATTTCACTTTCTTCTAAGTGACGATATTCACCTTCGCCTAAGGATTTACCTTCAGGCGATCGCAGTTGAATATTACCTATGGCGGTACGATGTAATTTGATTACTGGATGTCCTAACTGTTCGGCGACACGACGAATCTGACGATTTCTTCCCTCCTGTAAAATAATTTCCAAACAAGTAGTATCGGCAAATTTTTTGATTAATTTCACCTGTGCTGGTCGTGTTTTTCTCTCATCTAACAGCACACCCTGACGCCAACTGCGTATTACTGATTCGGTTGGATGCCCTTCTACTAAAACCTGATAAGTTTTTGGGATATTATGACGTGGATGGGTTAGCCAGAATGTTAACTCTCCATCGTTGGTAAGTATAATTGCTCCTGTAGAGTCTGCATCCAAGCGACCAACAGGGTGAATACCTTGACCAGAATGTAATTCTGCTGGTAATAGATCCAAAACAGTTTTTCTTCCGTGGGGATCGTGGCAAGTGGAAACTACACCTACTTCTTTATGCAGTAGCAGATACACTAAAGCTGGACGTTGGTCAGGTGATACTGACTTACCGTCAACAGTGATTGTATCTTTTTGAGGGTCAACTTTTTGACCCAAGTATGCTAATTCACCATTGACTTGCACGCGCGATCGCTTAATCATTTCTTCGGCTTGACGGCGTGAAGCAATACCCCATTGGGATAAAATTTTTTGTAGTCTTTCCTCCATGTGGAAATTACTGGACTTTAAGTCAATAGTAGAACATACAATTAATTGCACAATACTTTAACCTTTGCGGTTTGTAGTTAATCTCCGCAAATGATAAAGTTAAGAGTTGTTTAAATATTTATAGATTTCTAAGTAATTAATCATAAGTAATCAAGAAAGTGGTAGATGGCACAAAACAATTTAGAAACGCAAACTTCTAACAAAAAAGTTCGTATTATTACGAACGTGCTGACGACAGCACTCAAATTATGGCTGAGATCCCAAGTCAGCCAAGTATCTCAGTTGGAAGTTCAGATCAAAGCGAGCGATCGCCAAATTCTCTCTGGTTGCATTCCTTGGGTGTCGATTTTTGCTAGTCATGCAGTTTATCAAGGTCTTCATATTACCCAAATTCAACTTATAGCCGAAAATATTCGTATCAACATTGGTTCAGTACTCAAGGGTCAGCCGTTACGGCTGTTAGAAACTGTACCAGTGGTTGGTGAACTAATAGTAGAACAAGATGAACTTAATGCTTCTACTTCATCTACTTTATTATCGACTGCCTTAAATGATGTACTGGATAAACTTTTACCAGAACAATGTCCAAAATCCAAGTCAATATTTTACCAAAAAATTATTCTTGACAACCGTCGGATCATACTTCACGTTTCCCAATCTCCCGACAACAGTCCCACAATCTCACAAATTTGTGCAGACATCAAGTTACTCAGTAGTCATGAGTTACAGCTATCGCACATCCAAGCCAAAGATACTATGGGAGTAGTGCTAGAAACTCATGATGGACACTATCTCAATTTGGGTTCTGATGTTGATATCCAACAACTAAAGCTGATCCCAGGAAAGTTAGTTTGTCAGGGACGAATTAATGTTAACCCTTCAATAAGTTGTCAAGTGTCAAGTGTCAAGTGTCCATAGTTAATAGTTTTTTCACAATAGACCATTGACAATTGACTCCATCCCGTAATCTAGTTATATTCAGCTAGCTGATGATCCACTTGCAAAACTGAACTGACTAGATGAGCATCTAGGAACCACAAACGCCTATCAACTACCATAGAAATTTCTGCGTAAAGATATGCTGTATCTGCATCCCCCAAAACAGCCGTACGATCAATGTTTTCCCAGAGCAAATTTCCGTAGATAGCTAAACGCTCTGCGCTCGAACTCGCGTGATCCTTATCTTCTACAATATGAAGGGGATATTCAGGTAAAACTGATAGCCCTGCTGCACTCCTAGCAGTACCAATTGCTAAACCCCCAAGAATTGTGACTCGTTGTGCAAGCAAATCAATATACACATCTAATTCTGTGGCGATTTCATTAAATAACTCGTGTAGGTTACAGGATTTTGTAATATCAACATTCCAATGAGCTTGCTTGATTTGAGTCTTGAGGTCTATCGTGGTTGCAAGCGTTTGATTGAGAATATCGATCAGTTGAACTCGAACTTGTAAAGGTAGACTGATTTCAGTTTCATCAAGGCTTTTACCGAGAGGTTCGCTACTACCGTTCATTAGATCTCCTTACAGAAGAAATGATCTAGTGGTAGAACGCCCAGCTAGCGCTTTTGGCATAAGTATCTGTTAAGATTTTTCAGACTTTTGCTTAAGCTTTAATCCCCCCTCACACCTAATAGACATCTCCGAAAAATAATATGAAAGCCTTGTGTAGTCAGGGTCGATACTTCATTTCTGAAGATGTCTAATAAATATTTTGCCCCAGCAATATTGAGGGGTATGGAGGGATAGGGTGATCGGGTAATGGAGAGAAAAAGTATAATTGCTCATCTCCCCATCTCCCAAATTTCCCATCCCCTCATCAATTTTTGGGTTTTAGAAAGCCAGCCACCAGTTGAGGCAAAAATTGGGGGGGGATTGCTAGAGCTGAACACCACTAGCCGAGTACAATAGGGATTTTAAATCTTTCTATCTAAAAGTATAGAAACCTGATTGTTGCTGTATAGAAGATTATTGCGTTTTTAGAAAATTATTGCTATTTTTTCCGAATTTCTTTAGGTGTTACTCCCAATATGCGCTTGAAATGCCGTGTAAATTGGCTTTGATCTGCAAAGCCAACTATAAAGGCTACTTCAGAAATTTTTAGTTGATTTTGTAGGAGCAACATCTTAGCACGTTCGATGCGGCAGTGAATTACATACTGATAGGGAGAAAGCCCTGTGGATTGTTTGAATAATCGCGCAAAGTGGTATCTGCTCATACCAACTTCCTGAGCCATTGCTCCCAGCAACAAATCTTCTGCTAAATGATCAATAATAAACTCTGTTACCCTTTGTAGCTTATGTTTGGGTAAACTACCACGATAATTTTGCAAAGAATGTTTAGGTGCAGAGTACTGTTGCAGCAAATGGGCTGACAATGCTGTTGCCATAGAATCAGCATAAAGACCACTAGCCACAGCATTATACTCTAGTGCTTTTTTGAGTGCAAGGGTAATTTGATAAATCAACGGATCTGGTTTGGAAAAGTGCGGTATCACCTCAACCGCATCTGAATCAACAGATTCGTAAGCTATATTTGTTACGAAATTAGAGTCTAAAGTCAAAGCAATAAACTCAGACTCCTTTAAACTCGTTGCTCTGTGAGTTACGTAGGGCGGTATTAATGCGACGTCTCCTGGCAAAGAGTTTTCGCTTTTATGGCATTCTCCTAGCCACCTTTGTAATTCTAACTGGCATTTCAGTCGAATTACAAGCACATAGTTCCTAGAGTAATGTTCAGGGCTTTCATAGGCAGGTTGGATGTGATACTCCAAACCCAGATTTTTCCATCCTGATTCATGACTTGATAATATGGGCGATCTGGTTAGGACATGCTTACGAGCATCAACTCTAGTCACATCAATGGCTAGGGACTTTTCCACTTGCATTACCTTCTTCTTTGCCTCTGGGCTGTTATTACCACTTTCTTTCAAAACTTCGTAACATAGTTAAGTTTATAGGACTTACGCATTGACAGAAAAGCCAAAATAACAGGTATAGTTTTCAAGGCTTATAGCTAGATTTTTCAATGATATTTTGGCGATCGCTCTTCTATCAAAAGCGAACTCTAAAAGCCTGAAACAACGTATTTACGTTAATACACAAAATGATTCTTTTGTACAGTTTCCAGACAACTGCTTTTCTCAATTAATTGAGAAAAGCAGTTGTCTTCTCCTAATTAAAGTATATTTTTTAGGGTTAATTACCGAACTAAATAATTCAAATTTGTAATCTTTACCATCAGGATCACTACAAATTCAAATATATTTATTACAACTTGGATTTACTTTAACCCTTCTAGCAAAATAATTGCCGATGCATCTATCCATTAGTCTTATCTTGATGACAAATCTGTAAACTCTTGTTTTATAAGCTTTGTAAGTCTTTTGTTATCTTCTTAACTTGACAAAATAGCTATTAGTTATGATTGATAAAATAATCAATTTTAATCAGAATATAAAATTTAGATTGAAATATTTTCTTTTTTGTAAGTAATTACTCTCTTAAATCTTTAGAGATATCAGGATAATATATCGACTAGGAAGAAAAGAGAGGGGATTTGTATAAATAATTCTGTGAAATGGTATTACGCACCAAAAAGCTAGGATAATGCGCTCTCCTAGAGTATAACTAATAACTAAATCAGTAACGGTAATATAAGAGATACAAAATAGTAAACCAAAGGAGCAGTAAAAATGTAACTATCAGTACGGTCTAAAATGCCACCGTGACCAGGAATCAATTGTCCTGAATCTTTTACCCCAGCATCCCGCTTGAGCATTGATTCAGTTAGATCACCTAAAAGACCAGCTACACCAATTAACAAGCCTAACGTCAAACCAGTAATAGGATACTTGGGCCAGTTAAAATAGTAAGCCACAGCAAATGCAACGGTAACACTAGCCGCAACACCAAAGACAGCACCTTCTACAGTTTTTTTGGGGCTAATATCAGATAAAGGGGTTTTGCCAAAAAATTTACCAAAGGTATAAGCACCTATATCTGCTGCCCAAATACAGAGGAAAGTCAGC
Source organism: Nostochopsis sp. (assembly GCA_051172755.1). GTDB lineage: Bacteria > Cyanobacteriota > Cyanobacteriia > Cyanobacteriales > Nostocaceae > Pelatocladus. The sequence continues at coordinate 217,812 of JBMNDX010000008.1, forward strand.
ATCGTAGCAGTTAGACCGTCTGGTAAAGCAACTGAATGTCTATGTACAAAGAAATCTGACCAACTTGGCGGCCAGTAGCCTCCTAGAGGAAGATTGCTAGCTGTTGTATTAAACGCTCGTAACCTTACCCAGTAACTGGGCAAATAACCAGTGTAAAAAAGCCCCAAGATTGAAGCGGAAATATCCGCGATCGTCGCAATTTTGGGTTGAAATAGTAGGTAAAAACAGATAAAAGTACCCGCTACTGGCATGACAGCATCAGCCAAATTGCCATCTAGCGTACTAAATGCTAGGAGAATTTGACTTACAATCATAGTAGTTTTCACAGTGGGAGCTATGCCTTTAGCTCTGACTAAATTAAAGAATTCTTTTTGACCTAAAAAGATAATCACTGCAAATACGATGGTAAAGTACCATCCGCCCAAAACAGTTGCCGATAAAGCGACAACGATCGCAACAATTCCACTAAAAATTCGAGACCAAGGCATAACTAGAGACTAAAGACTAGGGAATAGGGACTACTCAATTAAAAATTTAAAACTAAAAATGAAATATTCTTAATTTAGTAATCTCCTAGATTGTGTTATGTGTGTTTAATCTAGCTTTTCACCACTAAGGATAAAAATTGGATCGACAGCACTGAAAGTTTGAGAAAAACCGCGTGTTTCCAAGCGGTTAATCGCAGACTGCACAACTTCAATATTTCTCGCTTGTAGTTGAGCAAAGCTTAGAGAAATTGCATACAGACTCTCTAGATTAGCAGCTGTGGCGACTACTCTACCTGATGGTGGCAAGTAATGCCAAACTGCTTGCAAAATTTCTTTGATAGCTCGTCCACCTTCTATACATACACGATGAGGCGCTTCTTTGAGGTCATGCAAACACTCAGGGGCGCTACCTTCAATGACTTCAACATTTTTGACTTCAAAGCGATCGCAGTTACGACGGATGAGATTAGCAACTTCTTCATCTCGTTCCACAGCAATGATTCGCCCTTTGGGACATAATAATCCAACTTCTACAGGAATAGTACCTGTACCTGCACCAATATCCCACAAAACAGTGTTGGGTAATAGACGTAATTGGGCAATCAACAACAATCGAATTTCTCTCTGACTGAGGGGAATTCCCGGTAAATGCTCAAATAAATCATCGGGAATACCCGGACTAATATAAGGCCAAAGTTGAGCTGGCATACAAGTTTAACTAGGAGGTAGGGATCGGGGATAAGGGATTGGGGATTGGGAAGCTGGGGTTCCCTTTGGGGATTAGGAGCGAAGGGGTAACGGGGATTGCGGAGTACAGTATATTGTAAATTGGGACAATTTATTCCTAGTTCCCAATCCCTTATCCCCAGTCCCTTATCCCCAATTCCCAATTTTGGTAGCATCTTCCAACCATATTAGGGCGGTTATTCCCACAAGAAGTGTGGAAAATGATTTGCCAAAATAAAGAGTAACGAGAGGTGAAGGTCATGAAATTTTCAATACAATCTCTTTATAATTGGTATCGGGACTTAATTCGCAACCCTAAATACCGTTGGTGGGTGATTTTAGGAACATTGCTATATTTTGTCAGCCCCTTCGACATAATTCCAGATATTTTCCCAATAGTGGGGGAAATTGATGATGTTTTTCTTTTAACTTTGTTAGTAACTGAGGTCTCCGGGCTGGTAATTGAAGGCTTCAAAGGTCGTCGAGGTACTGTAGATGCCAATGTAGATACCCAAGCCACTGATACTACTCAGGATTCAACTTCCAGGGCCACTGTGGATGTTGATGCAGTTTCTGTTAAGTAGCTGCAACTGTGATCTTAAAATTAAGTAACCCTCTTTTGTTGCCATGATGGCTTGGGAAGAGGGAGATTTTTTATTGGTTGTTTGTTGGTAGTTGTTTGTTGATTGGTATTAACTACCAACCACTAAAATATCAGCCACTAACCATCAACCACCAACAAATTATTTATGAGCGATCGCCAGATTATAGGACTTCTTCCAGCAGGTGGACAAGCAAAACGGATTTCCCCTTTACCATTGAGCAAAGAATTATATCCTGTCGGGTTTCAAGATTTTGGTGATCAACATAACTGGCGGCCGAAGGTAGTTTCTCACTATCTGCTGGAAAAAATGCAACTAGCAGGTATTAATCAGGCATATTTTATTTTGCGTCCCGGAAAATGGGATATTCCAGAGTATTTCAGGGACGGTATGATGCTTTCTATGAGCTTGGGCTATCTAATTATGGATTTGCCTTATGGTGTACCCTTTACCTTAGATCAAGCTTATCCTTTTGTTCGGGACGCGGTGGTAGCATTGGGTTTTGCTGATATTTTGTTTCAACCCAAAGATGCATTTGTAAAGGTGTTGGCACGTCAACAAGCAACTAAAGCAGATGTGGTTTTAGGATTGTTCCCCACCAAGCAACCAGAAAAAGCTGGTATGGTTGAGTTCGATGATACAGGTAGAGTACAGCTAATTATTGAAAAACCTCCTCAGTCGGATTTGCGTTACATGTGGGGTATTGCTGTTTGGAAACCCACCTTTACTCAGTTTTTACATGAGTATCTTATTCCTCTCAAGGCAAATTCTAATTTGTCACAGTTACCAGAAATTCCGATAGGAAATATCATTCAAGCTGCAATTAGTCAGGGTTTTCACGTACAAGCTGAAACGTTTGTTGATGGAACCTATCTAGATATTGGTACACCCAATGATTTAGTACAAGCTGTGCGCTTCGGCGTGCAGGGAGTGTGAGGTATAGGCATTGAGCATGGTTAACAACTAACAACTAACTATTGATTTTGAAGATATGTTAGAGCTTCTGTGGTTTCTACTTGAGGAAATTGCTGATAAAAATTGCTAACACTAGCAAATGGTGCTGGTGTGGCTAAAATAATCAGGCGATCGCTCCATTGATGTAACCACGGTAATAATCTCAGAGGTGCAACAGGCGCACATAACCAAATTTCTGCTGGAGAAAGTTTTCTGATCGCAACAGCAGCTACTGCTATTGTCATTCCTGTCGCGATCCCGTCATCAACGATGATTACTCTGGCGCCTTCTGGATTCACCTGTGGACAAGCAATACTTAATTGTGCTTCCAAAGATTTAGCTTGGTAGATCGCTGTGTTTAATGATGTTTGATGCGATCGCAAATTTTGTATCTGGTACGATCTTCTTGGCTGCGACCAAATTACACTACCACAGGCAGTTACCGCACCAATTGCCAACTCTGGGTTTTCTGGATGGCTAATCTTTTTCGCTACTAATATCGTTAATGGACAACCCAAAACACGCGCAACTGGTGCAGCTACCTCTAGTCCCCCTCGTGGTAAAGCATACACAATAGGTACAGGCTTGATTTCAGATTCAGACGCTTGTTTATTTAAGGTTGCCTGAATAACTTCCGCTAGCCTCTCTCCAGCTTGAGTACGATCAGTAAAAAGCGGGGTATCTGACATTGTTTTCCCCCAGTACATGAAGCTACCATTGATTTGATCATGACTGAATTTATGTCACATTGAACAAATTTCCTATTTTGTTAAACTTGGAACAGTTTGAATAGCACAAACGTTCAGAAATAGCCTAATGAAAGTATAATTTCGTAGTGTTAGTATCAGCAGGCATAAGATGCGGCGCTGCTGGGCTGGAACTGCAAGTTTTTAGGTAAATATTTGACTCAGCTTAAACACCTTGTGCTTAGATTAATATTAAAAATTTCATGAGCAGCGAACATCAACTAAATCTTTTTGGGGAATCCAATTTACAGGAATCTAGTTTTGACAAAAAAGAATTGATTCCCACAGATGCCAAAATCCCCATTCCAACGGGAACTTATGCCGATATGGTCGAATTAGCACAGCATTGCAATCAATGTCATCGCTGTGAATTAGGAAACACTCGTATTCATGCTGTTGTCGGACGCGGTAATCCCAAAGCGCCGATCATGGTTATAGGTGAAGCACCTGGACAAAATGAAGACGAAACAGGGCTACCATTCGTTGGTCGAGCTGGGCAGCTTTTAGAAAAAATTCTCGAATCTGTCAAACTAGATACAGAGAAAGATGTATATATAGCCAATATAAATAAATGTCGCCCGCCCAACAACCGTGTTCCTACTAATGAAGAGAGCGAGGCTTGCAAACCTTATTTACTCGAACAAATTCGCTTGGTAGATCCGAACATAATACTTTTAACAGGTGCAACTGCTGTCAAAAGTATAATCGGCGATAAACGAGGGATTACTAAAATTCGCGGAACTTGGATGGAATGGGAAGGACGTTTATGTATGCCGATTTTTCACCCTTCTTACTTGCTGCGTAACCCGTCTCGTGAAGTTGGTAGTCCAAAATGGTTGATGTGGCAAGATGTTCAAACAGTGCGTGCTAAATACGATGAAATGATGGGCTAGAAGATCGATTACACAATCTATACTCTAAGGAAATTGGTACTGTACAAAATGCCAATCATCTACCAAATTATTTTTGATAATTCAGTACCAATTTTCTAGTTCATAAGCTCGATAGCATTCACTTTTTTGATTATTTATTAACTATCTGTTTGTTTGAGATTCAATCGTATTTGTTAAACGTTCGATTGCGTTGGTCAATTTTTCTTGGGCTACAACTGTTGGGTCAACGGCACTTGCTTCAGCAGCCTCACCACTACGAACGAATCTTTTTTTTGCTTTTTCAAAAGCACGAATAATCAGGAAAATACAAAAAGCAATCACTAAAAAGTTGATGATTGCAGACAGAAATACACCATATTTGACGCCATTGACTGATAAATTTTGTAAGTCATCTATTCTTGCTGATTTGAGTACAGGATTTAGAATTACAGGTGTAATGATATCTTCCACTAGGGAATTGATAATTTTGCCAAATGCAGCTCCAATAATGACTGCTACAGCTAAATCAATGACGTTACCTTGCATTAGAAACTTACGAAAATCAGCCCAAAAGCTATTACTACGCGCCATAAGTCTCTTATCCTTCCTAAATTATCGAATTGTATTTAGTTTAGGGTGATAATTATACAGTTTTTCTGGCGGCCGTTGAAAAATAAAATTAAAACTCACTTTGCTTTGAAAATTAGTGTCAAGGTATAAGAGTTTAGGGGTGTATTGACACTCCTCGATCTAAAGGTATGAGGATTCTTGCTTCACAGGGATTCCAATGAATTTACCCACCCTTCGGGAAGCAAGCTACAGTAAGCATTTTGACCGTATGCCTTACGGCTGCAAGTCCGCGCTCTAGCACTACTTGAGCAGCTGCCAGATCTCTATCGATGGTATAGCCGCAACTCGAGCAAACATGAGTACGCTCTGAAAGCTTTTTCCAATGTCTCACTCGTTTCGCACTGGGAACTAGTCTACACTACGCTCGAACAATTGTAACAGTACGTCCATTTTTTGTAGTTATCACTTCTGTGGTTAATCGCTCTTCTATCGGTAAAGCCTTGGCACGTAAATCGAAAATCACCAACCAACCAAAATTTAATCCTAACCTTGCCAGATAGGAATCTAATTGTTCAATACCCGATTCGGTTGGGTCTCCTCTTTTATCTCGCCAAGCTTTTAATTCGATTCCCAATGTTACATCCCCATATTTCAGACACAAATCCATCCGATCCCGTCCAATCGCATATTCGCGCTCTAAGGTTCCGTCTCCGTTAACTACCCGATGCAGAAATGCCGTTAGTACCAAGTGAGGTGCAATTTCATGGTAAGCTGCGCTACCAAGTAACGGTTCGCCATGCTGTCGCCATAATCCTAAAAACGCCTGCAATAAGGCATCTGTATCTAACTTTCCTGATGGGGTTAGCCAAGTCGGTGCAATTTGAGGTAAAGAAGCCATCGGTGTCACTGTTAATACTCTGGGTAACACCTCGCGGTAAATTGGATTGGCGATCGCTAATCCTCCTAGCGGGTCTATTTTACACAAGCCCAGGTCTATCACAAATTGGATATCATCATTGGGTACATTCCCTAGTTCTAATCCTGCCAAGATTGGTTCTATAATTGCCTTGACTCTCGGTTCCCGCAGTCGTTCTGCGAAACTGTCAAGATGAGTATCTTGGCGTGCGATTAATATTTCCTTAGCTTTTAAAATATGTTCCCGTGTAATTGCCACATTTGGATCGCTCACCATGTTTTCTACAACTTCTTTGGCAAGGGCATTTACTAACCAAGGTTGTCCCTGAGTTAAATTAAAAGCTGTATCGATCGCTTGGTCTGTAAAAACTTGTCCTGTATTGTCAGTATGTTGCTGGTATAGTTCTCTCACCTCAATGGCATTAAAATCTTTCAATGTCAGCGAACTTACTTTAATATTAAAGGGACTCGAAGTATTTAAGCGATCACTACCCCCAGAAGCAAATTTATAATCGCGTACATCTCGTAAACCAATTAACCCAACCGACAACGGGAAATTTTTCGGTCGCGTGCGATAGCCATCTCGTAACTGTCGCAAAACAGAAATTAGTGCTTCATCTTGTAAAGAGTCAATTTCATCAATAAACAACACTAATGGTCTTTTGCTTGCTTGTGTCCAAGCCTGCAAAGCAGCTTGAATTCTTCGTCCTGGCTGTGCTTCCCCTTTTAAAGAGGGGGGATATAACTCATAAGATAAATCAAATTTAACGCTTGCCCACCAAGCATCCAAAATAGCTAGTTCCGCCGCTCCAGGGTCATCACTAAAGGGTGCGCCTACTTCCGCAGATACCATGACTGCTGTATAGCGTCCACTTTCTGTCAGTTGTTTTGCCAACGCTAACATTGCAGTGGTTTTACCCGTTTGGCGCGGTGCATGAATTACGAAGTAATTACGTTGTTCTATCAAGCGTGACAAATTCGGCAACCTCACTATTGGCGGTAGCATGTAGTGAATGTCAGCTTGACAGGGACCTGCGGTATTAAACCAATGAGACATAAGGATATTAGGCGCGACCAGGCTGCATCAAGTTTAGCTCGAACAAGGCAGCAATTCTAAATTGGCTTTTGTTGACTTGTCGGAGGAGTTGAAAAACGCGCATTTCCGGTGCGACAATCTCTTAACCAGGTTTTTATTCCTTGAGCAACAACACCGTTACTACTATCCTGTGGCGGTGTAGAAAGTTCTTGTTTACGATCAGAGCCAGTCTGAGAAAACATCATTACCATCCACCAACCCGTATCAGCTTTTGTTAAAAATAGCCAGTGAAATTGTTGTAATTCCACAACTTTTTTACCAACATACCGGCGTTCTAAAGTAGTAAAAAAGACTTGATTAACATCTTTAGCTGTATCTTTTAACTCTTTGGGGATATCTCCGCTTGAGATTAGGGGTAGTGGTGTAAATTCCGGCCTTCCTGCTACTAAAATGTAACTAAAAACATCGGTTTTTCTACTAGTGCGGCGAGCGCGTTGAATCACACGATTGGCATAGCTAGGTAAATCCAGCAGAAGCTTTGTAGTTAATAATTCGATCTTTTGCTGGGAACAAAAAGTTTTTTCTCTGCTTGTTGGTGAAGAAGTGGGATTCTGGGCAAATGCTTGGTAAGTAAAGCAATTTGAAATGAATAACCAAAAGCCAAAAGCTACAAGCCACAAGTCAAAACTATTACTCTTTAACCCTCGCGCTACTCTTGGATATCTATTTTTTTTACCTTCAGAATTCATACCACTGTTGCTAACTCCTCGCAAATTTTTTTCCAGGCTAACTCAGGTTCAACAGCAGCAGTGATGGGACGACCAATCACAAGGTAATTTGCCCCTGCTTGTAGTGCTTGGCTTGGGGTAAGCGATCGCTTTTGATCTCCTTTTTCTGCCCAAGTTGGACGCACTCCTGGACAAACTAACAAAAACTCATTTCCACAACTATTTCGCAGTTGTATCACCTCTTGAGGTGAACAAACTGCCCCATCCAAGCCAACTTCTTGCGTCATCAATGCAATTTCTAGTGCATACTCTGGCAATTCTAAAGGAATTTTTAAATCAAACGCCAACTGTCGAGAAGAAATACTAGTTAACAGTGTAATGGCAATGAGTTTTGGTGGTTCCACCCCTGCTTGTGCTGCCCCTGTTTGTACTGCCTCATTTGCTGCCTTGAGGGCATCTCTACCAGCTGTAGCGTGAATTGTCAGCAAATCAACACCGTAACCTGCCGCAGCCCGACAAGCGCCAGCAACGGTGTTAGGAATATCATGAAACTTCAAATCTAGGAAAATCCGCTTTTGCCGAGATTTTAACTCTTGCAGAATTTGCGGTCCTGTGCTAGTAAATAACTCTAAACCAACTTTCCAAAAGCCGACTTGTGGCAATCGTTCAATCAAAGCGATCGCATCTACAATATTTGCCACATCTAAAGGCACAATAATTTTTTCATTCGTGTTCATTTTTTTTTGGTTAGTTGTTAGTTGTTAGTTGTTGGTTTTTCCCACTAACTACTATCCACTAACCATTTACAATTACGCTACAAGTCGGACAAACTTATTTTTTCCCAGTTGCAAAACTCGTCCGTACAATTGACTAGCGGTTTCAAAAGAAGTATCCACATCGGTAATGCGATCGCCATCTAGTCGTACACCACCTTCTTGAATTTTCCGCCTTCCTTCTCCACCGCTTTTGCATAAGCCAGTAAAATTGAGAATTTGGGATAATTTTGCCGGAAATTCTACTTTGGATAGAGAAAATTGGGGCAGATCTCCTGCTTCAATGTTATTGACGGCCTCTTGTCCGTGATACTGCCGGACTATTTCTTGCGCGAGAAGTTTTTGGCGATCGCGTGGATTTTCTGGTAGTGTGTCTAGAGGTAAATCCGTCAACAATTCAAAATAATCTTTTAGCAGGTGGTCTGAAATACCTTGCAATTTTTGATACTTTTGGCTCGGATGTTCTCGTAAACCTACGTAATTGCCTAAGGACTTAGACATTTTTTGCTCGCCATCTGTGCCAATTAAAAGTGGCAGTAGCAAACCGAATTGAGGTTTTTGTCTAAAATGACGTTGTAAATCTCTTCCAACTGCTATGTTAAATTTCTGGTCAGTACCACCTAATTCCACATCAGCCTCGACAGCCACAGAATCAAAACCCTGCATCAACGGATAAAGGAACTCATGTAGAAAAATCGGATTCTCTTTTTTATAACGTTCAGCAAATCCTTCTTTTGCTAGCATTTGTCCCACTGTCATGGTTGAGAGTAACTCTAAAATTTTTCCTAAGTCCAGATTGGAAAGCCATTGCGAGTTATATCGCACCTCTAACCTTCCAGGTGTGTCAAAATCTAGTATGGGTCGTACTTGCTCAAGATAGGTCTGAGCGTTTGCCTCGACCTCTTGTTGTGTAAGTTGGCGACGTACATCTGACTTACCTGTAGGATCACCAATCCGTGCCGTGAAGTCACCAATGATCAACACTGCTGTATGACCAGCATCTTGAAAAGCTCGTAGTTTCCTTACTGGTATGCTATGACCAAGATGAATGTCGGAGCCTGTTGGGTCAATGCCCAATTTTACCCGTAAGGGTCGCTCAGTTGTGGTCAAGCGCTTTTCTAAACTTTCAGATTCAATATCTGAATCAGCTGGTTGAGGAAAAATTTCGACAATGCCACGACGTAACCAAGAAAAGTTCTGCGCCATACTATTAGGATCTTGACTGTTATCTATACTTTGCAATATGGAAGTTGAGTAGGTTATAGTCACTAGCAATGCTTCCGTTGTTTATATCTGCCAAACTAATATAATTGCAAAAATTTAACCGTCTTGCTGCGCCAAAGAAATTATAGTTATATTTACAAGTGAGGAAGTGAAAACGCCGTGTCATCTAGGACTTTTGAAGATAAGCAATCCCAAGGTAGCCCTTCATCTGGCGTTGAGTTTTTGAAAGGAGTAGGTCAGGTAGCTGGCGGTACTCTACTATCAATTACCATGCTAGCGAGTTCCATTGTCGCGGGAGGATTAGTTGGTTTAGCCATTAGTTTCCGCAACTTGCCTGATGTAAGACAGCTACGTAATTTTTTCCCTTCAGAAACTACCTATATTTATGACATCAAGGGTAAGTTATTAACGAGTATTCACGGCGAAGCCAACCGAGAAGTTGTACCCATAGATAAAATTTCGCCGCAACTAAAACGTGCAGTACTAGCAAGCGAAGACGCTGATTTTTACTTTCACCATGGCATTAACCCTAAAGGTGTAGGACGTGCTGTAGTAACCAACTGGGTAGCTGGTGGAGTCCGTGAAGGTGGTTCTACGATTACCATGCAGCTGGTGAAAAACCTGTTTTTGTCCCAGAGACGTGAAGTTACTCGTAAAATAGCCGAGGCGGTATTAGCAATTCGTCTCGAACAAATACTTACAAAAGACCAAGTTTTGGAAATGTACCTCAATCAAGTATATTGGGGTCACAATAACTACGGTGTACAAACGGCAGCACGTACCTATTTTAATAAGTCGGCGGAGTATTTAACCTTAGGTGAGTCGGCAATGATCGCGGGTTTGATCCAAGCACCAGAGAAGTATAGCCCGTTTGTCAGCATGGAAAAAGCTAAATATCAGCAGAAGGAAGTTTTAGGACGAATGCTGACTTTGGGCTGGATCACCCAAAAAGAACACGACGATGCTTTAAAAGAAAAAATTAAACTAGGCAGAATTAGGTCATTTCAAGGTAGCGCCTTACCTTATGTAACTAACGCTGTATCTCAAGAACTGGCAAGGAAGTTCGGTCGTGAAGCCTTGTTAAAAGGGGGAATGCGTGTACAAACCACAGTAGATGTCAAGTTTCAAGCAATGGCAGAAGAAACTGTCAGTAAATGGCATAGGAGACTAAGCAGTCAAGGGTTATATAAAAATCAAATTGCTTTGGTGGCTATCGACCCTCGTACCCATTACATCAAAGCATTGGTGGGTGGTGTAGACTCCAAAACTAGTGAATTTAACCGTGCAACACAAGCTTATAGGCAACCAGGCTCTTCTTTTAAACCTTTCGTTTACTATGCCGCTTTTGCTACTGGAAAATTTACGCCTGATACGGTTGTTTATGATACTCCTGTGAGTTATAGGGATGGTAGTGGTTGGTATAGTCCACGTAACTACGATGGCGGTTATAGTGGGGCAATGTCTATTCGTACGGCTTTGAAGCTGTCTCGTAACGTCCCAGTCATCAAGATCGGCAAGGCTATAGGCATGAACAAAGTTGTTGAGACATGCCGTACGTTAGGAATTATGAGTCCAATGGAACCAGTGACTTCTTTACCACTTGGTGCGATTGGAGTGACGCCTATAGAAATGGCAGGTGCTTATGCTACTTTTGCCAATTATGGCTGGCAGTCACCAACAACAGTAATTGTCCGTGTTACCGATAGTAGCGGTAATGTCTTGCTAGATAACACTCCCAAGCCTCAGCTAGTTCTAGAACCCTGGGCCGCAGCAGCAGTAGTCAATGTGATGCAATCAGTAATTACTGATGGGACTGGTAAAAATGCAGCTATTGGCCGTCCTGCGGCTGGTAAGACAGGAACTACTTCTTCAGAAAAAGATATTTGGTTTGTCGGAACCGTACCCCAGCTGACAGCTGCTGTTTGGGTGGGTAGAGACGACAATAGACAATTGGCTACTGGTGCTACAGGAGGCTCTATGGTAGCTCCCGTATGGCGTGATTTTATGATTAGAGCGCTTAAAGACACACCTGTAGAGTACTTCAAGCCACCTTCCAAGTTCCCTCGTCCGAAAAAGTAGGAGATTAGGAATTAGGAACTGGAGATTAGGGATAAATCTAGGACTAGCCCTTTCAAGGTGAGCATATGTACTACCACAGTTTTTACGGTATTTTAGGTATCAACTGGAATTGAATTAGGACTTACGCACAGACAACGGAAAAAACGAACCCATAGACGCGTAAGCGGCTTCTCGTAGAGTAGGACACGAAGGACACGAATAAAAGATGGTTACAGAGAGTTTTTGCGTAAGTCCTGTGAATAAAAAATTTATGCATTAAAATCCAAATTTTGGGACTTGAATTGTAGCGATCGCGCTTTGCCAAAATACCAAAATTGGGTTAAAACATCATTTATTTAATAGTACAAACGTTCACCTTGAAAGGGCTAGTCCTAAAATCTATTAAAATTTTAGAAAAAATTTTTCAATTTGAATTTTCTAGCCTGTAGCCCCTAATCTCTATTTCTTTCTAATTCCGCTTTCATCCGTTCTAGGGTGATGTTCATCTGATCGAACATTTGTTGCGGTGTGACGCCAAACTGACTGAGCTGAGTTTTCAGCTGCTGGATAGTCATTTGCGCCATAAAATCTTCTGACAACTCAAATCGCTTCATAAAGACGCGATAACGCTCCATCATCGCTTCCATTTGGTCAATAAACAGCTTTTTACCCTCGCGGTCAAACTTGCCGTAATTGTTGCCAAGTTTGATTAGGGCTTGATAATCTTCAAACAGCTGCTTTGCTTCTTGCTGAACTATCTCAGAGTCAAAGAATCCCATGTTGCTTCTATATTTTATAAGTACTGATGATCAGTACCTCACTTTGTCTTAAAATTTTGCCTCTAGGTTTATTTTAGTCTTTAGTCTGGGAAACTAAGCTAGAAAATAAGCTTCGGTTAAATTGCAGTTTTTACCGAGATATCAACACTTGACGATTTAGTTGGTGGTTGTTGGTAGTTAGTAGTTAGTGGTTAGTTGGACGAGGAGAAGCAAAAGATGTTGACTAAGCGAAAAAGCCGGAGTGTTGCTGCAATTTTAGCGTTTACTGGCACGTTGACAATTTCTGGTTTACATAAATTTTATTTAGGACAGCCGTTGTGGGGTCTATTATATGTGCTGCTCTCGTGGACGCCAATTCCCAAGGTAGCAAGTGCGATTGAAGGAGTATGGTATTTAGCTCAAGACGAAGAAGCTTTTGATCAGAATTTTAATGAAGGTAAGTCAGTAGTTCGTTCTGTAGGCTCACAAGCCAATCAAGTCGGAGCGATCGCAGATGCTTTGCGTGAGTTAGATGCTTTGCGTCAAGATGGATTGATTTCTGAATATGAATTTGAACAAAAACGTCGTCATTTGCTTGATCAAATTTCTTGATTTGGTAGTAGATAGTAGATAGTAGATAGTGAGGAGAAGAGTTAACTACCAACCACTAATCACTAATCTTAAAAGTGAGATGAACTCAAATAAGCTGCCATTTCCATTCAACCCTAGATTGCAAAAACTGCGTTCTAAACTACTGAATGACCCTTACTACCGATTACAGTCAACAGAAGAAATTGCGATCGCTGTATCTCTAGGTATACGCATAGACGTCAATCAAGCAACTGTGGATGATTGGTTGCGCCTACCTGGGTTATCTATTCATCAGGCGCGATCGCTTGTGGAACTATCTCATAGTGGTGTAAAATTTTACTGTATTGAAGATATAGCAGTTGCTTTGAGTATATCGGTACAGCGACTCAAGCCTTTAGAGATAATTTTAGATTTTAGTTATTATGACGACGACTCTGTAGATAATATTACTTATAAGATTAATCCTAATACAGCAACAGTTGAGAGTTTAGTAAAAATACCATTTATAGAACTATCCATCGCTCAAGCAGTGATTGAAAATCGCCAATCAGATGGACCTTATTGTAACTTGTTAGATTTCCAACAACGTTTGAATCTCTCCGGTGATATCCTTGCCCAGCTGATGTATTATCTCAGATTCTAGATTAGGACGGAGATCGGGAGGACAAGGGGGACAAGGGAGAATTTTTCTGTTATCTCCCCCTGCTCCCTGCTCCCTGCTCCACTATCCCCGATACCCTATGCTCTTAAACCAACCCAATGCGGTTAAAGGGCCAAAAACGAAAAACCGCCCGACCAATAATATTTTTTCTGGGCAAAAAGCCCCAGTAACGGGAGTCATTACTATCATTACGATTGTCTCCCATGACAAAAAATTCATTCTCTGGTACTTGTACTTCTGTAAATGGCAGGATTGGTGGTTCGGCAATATAATCTTCTTGCAGGGGTTTTCCATTAATGTAAACCTTGCCACCAGTAATTTCCACTGTTTGACCTGGTTCGCCGATTACGCGCTTAATGAAGGCTTGGTCTTTTGGGTATCCTCTTTGTTGTAGTGTTTCGGGAGGCTGAAAAACAATAATGTCGCCTAAGTGTGGAGGGTGAAAAGAGTAAGAAATTTTTTCTACTACTAAGCGATCGCCTGTATGTAGAGTAGGTAGCATTGAATCTGAGGGAATGTAGCGAGGTTCAGCAATAAAAGTCCTGATCAAAAATGCCAAAACTAAGGCTATAGCAATCAAACCCAAATTTTCCCGCACACTGCGCCATACTCCTGACGACGCAGAAGCTTCTTGTGTATTACTTTTTTGAGGGGTCATAGAAGTTAACTATTTGGTTCCAAAATTAGACGGACACTCTACTTATCTTGACGCTAAATATATCTTTATATTGGCAATCCTGCGAGAACTCTATTTGGGAAATGAGGATTGGGGAGTGAACAATTAAAAATTAAAAATTTATGAAGAGGGTGTGATGTCACTGTTCATAGCCCCCTCAGGGCTATTTCATTCTAGACATAAACCGCCCTGGGCGGGGATATAGGGGTGAGGTTTTCGCCAGTGCTTCACCAGTGCTTGTAACTCCTCCGACAACCAAGTATCAAATTGTGGATAAATTGGCAACCTCAACACTAATTCCCATCCCGCAGGCTGTAAAATTTCTCTTAACTCCTGCTCTTGAATATGAGGATAATCAGGATTAACTTCATCTTTGGGGCCAATTCCGCCTAAATCTCTCGCGCCAGCTTCTAAACATGCGAGTAACCATTGCTGATCTTGGACTAAATTCGGTGGAATTTGAATAGTAATATCTGAGGGTAAAATTTGACGTGCTTGAAAAATTACTTCTGGTAGCTGATTCGGATCAAATGGTTGTGCATTAAAGCTTTGCTGATTACCAGGACTATGGGGTTGCAGAATCACTTCTTGGATGTGATGATAACGCTGATGTAAATTTGCGATCGCTTCCAAAGTTTCCCACCAATCATTTTCCGTTTCTCCAATTCCCAACAATAAACCTGTTGTAAATGGTATTTTTAATTCTCCAGCCCATTTTAATTGTTGCAATCTCAAATCTGGTAATTTACTCGGCGCATGTTTGTGTACAGTTTTTAATAAATCTGGGGTTAACTGTTCTAACATCAACCCCATAGAAACATTTACCTGCTTGAGTTTTTGCATTTCTCCAAAACTCAATATCCCAGCATTTGTATGCGGCAAAAATCCCATTGTCAACGCTAATTCACACAAATGATAAATGTGCTGAAACCATTCTAAACGTCGAGATGATTGGGGATGAACTTCACCACTGAGGATGAGAATTTCACAGATATTTTGGTTTTGAACTTGTTTTAAAATATTTTCTGCTGCTATTATTGTTAACCAAGGACTTTGACCCGGATCTGTACGAAAATTGCAATAAGTACAGCTATTAAAACATTCATATGTAGGAACAATAGTGTAAGCGGAACTATAAGTAATTATGTCCATAATTTATTTGATTATCTATTATGATTACGATTTGATTTTTGAACAAAATTAAGTATTGTAGGGTGCGTTACGCTCCGCTAACGCACCCGCATCCTATGTGTATTTCAAAATTCAAACCGTATTCCTATATCTATGTCCATCGGTAGTTGATTTCTACAAAGATAATTTCCAAATCGACAAACTTAATACTTGCCGGATTTTCCTCATTCTTACGGTAGATACTTAGAGTCACTATAGTCAGATTTAATAAAATTAGCCATATAGGTATACGGGCAGTGCTTTAAATGAAGCGTGATAAAAGGGGCAAATTTATCAAAAATTGGGATTGTGAACCTAAACAGGCAGTTAACCTATCGCTAACTAAAACAGCTTGGCAAATCCTCAAGCAGCAGGCTAATAATCAGAATATTTCCCGTTCGGAACTAGTAGAACGCTACGCTCGTGGTTTGGTATCTGGATTGTGTGTCGAGCAGGTGGGTGAAAGCGATGAGCAACTCAGTCATCGCCAACACTTAGAAACAGAACTCCGACGCCGAGAACAACAATTCAAGACGTTGGCTGAAAATGCACCCGACATCATTGCTCGCTTCGATCAAAACCTGCGCCACGTTTATGTTAGTCCGTCCGTGGAACGATCAACAGGTTTAGCTGCTAGCGCCTATATTGGCAAAACTCATGATGAGATGGGAGTCCCACAAGAGGTTTGCAGACTCTGGCAAAACTACATGCGAGCAAGTTTTGTGAGTGGACAAGAGTGTCGATTTGAATTTGATTTTCCAGCATCAGATGGAATTCGTTATTACCAAACTCGAATGATGCCAGAATTTGCAACTAATGGTTCGGTGGAATCGTTGCTGGGGATCACGCGGGATGTCACGGACTATAAACGGGTTGAATTTGCATTGCGCCAAAGTGAAGAGCGCTGGCGATTAGCACTTGCTGCGGCTCAAATGATTGTCTGGGAAATAGACTTGAAAAGCCAATGGGTAGTTTGCTCTGAACAAGCAAATGCTATTTGGGGAATCCAATCTGGAGCAAACGATGAATTTACTAGTGCCATTCACCCAGATGATCGAGAGTATGTGATCGAAACCAGGACTCGCGCGATCGCTGGCGAAGTTCCCTATATCTTGGAGTATCGGGTAGTGAGTCCCGATGGCAAAATCCACTGGCTCAATAGCCAAGGTAAAGTTTATTACAGTCGTGAAGGTGAACCAGAGCGAGTCATTGGAGTTTCCGTTGATATTAGCGATCGCAAACAAGCCGAAGAATTACTGCGTCTTTCTACCAGGCGATCGCAACTACTAGCTCAAATGGGTCAAGTATTTGCTGAGAACTTTTTAGAGTTTGATGCTTTACTAGAAATGATTAGCAAACGCATTGCTGAACTAATTGGAGACAGTTGTACGATTTGTCTACTCTCTGAGGATCGTCAGTGGTTAAATGCAGTTGCAATCCATCACATTGATGTGTGTGATTTGTTGAATGCTGTTCCTCAGCCTGCTCATCAAGGATTATATGCACGAGTCCTAGAAACCGGACAACCACTGCTCATCCCAACCATATCTCCAGAGGAATTTCAGCTTTTTGTTCAGCCAGCATACCAATGCTATCACCAACACTTTGAGGCCTATAGTATTTTGCTTGTTCCCCTCAGAGCCAGAGGTCGCGTGATTGGTACAATTGGTGTCTCACGCAATCAGCCCGGAAATCCCTATACTTTAGATGATCAAAACTTTCTGCAAGACTTAGCAGACCGAGCGGCTCTAGCTATAATCAACGCGCAACTGTATCAAAAGACAGCCCAAGCACGCCAGCAAGCTGAAGCTGCCAACCGGACTAAAGACGAATTTCTTGCAATCCTCTCTCATGAACTACGAACACCCCTAAATCCAATTCTAGGCTGGGCTAAATTGCTACAACGCGGCAAACTCAATGCCAACAAAACAGCACTGGCTCTCGAAACGATTGAGCGCAATACTAAGTTACAAGTTCAACTGATTGAAGACTTGCTCAATATTTCTCGCATTTTACAAGGAAAGTTTAGTTTAAATTCTTGTCCTGTTGATCTAAAATCGATTATCGAAGCGGCGATTGAGACAGTACGTTTAGCAGCCGAAGCTAAATCCATTCAAATTAAAACTAGCTTTGCATCGGATGTGGGGAATGTTTTAGGTGATACATCTCGTTTGCAGCAGGTTGTCTGGAATTTGCTTGCAAATGCAGTTAAATTCACTCCCAGAGGAGGAAAGGTCGAAGTAAAATTAGAAACAAGTGATTTATCTGTTCAAATTCAAGTCAAAGATAATGGTAGAGGTATCAATTCTGAATTTTTGCCCTATGTCTTTGATTACTTTCGTCAAGCTGATAGCAGCATGACTCGCACTTTTGGCGGTTTAGGCTTGGGACTAGCAATTGTCCGACAAATTATTGAACTACATGGGGGAACTGTCGAAGCTGCAAGCCCTGGAGAAGGACGAGGAGCAACTTTTACAGTTAGCTTACCGCTTTTAGCAGTGCAAACTTCCACAACACAGGAGGAAGTAGTGACTCAAGACATGCTGACTTTACAAGGAATTCAGGTTCTCGCGGTAGATGACGAAGTTGACAATCTAGAATTAATCGCTTTCATCTTAGAACAATCAGGTGCTGTCGTGATCTCCGTATCTTCTGCACAAGAGGCGTTACAAATACTCAATCAAACTAAACCCGACATCTTGCTTGCTGATATTGGTATGCCTGAAATCGACGGCTATACTTTGTTACGTCAGATTAGAACGATGTCACCAGAACAAGGCGGTGAAATTCCAGCGATCGCCTTAACAGCTTATGTTGGGGAGATGAATCAACAGCAAGCTTTGCAAACAGGTTTTCAATTGCATATTTCCAAACCTGTTGAACCAGAAGAATTAATTCAGGCGATCGCTCAAATTGTGAAGCAAGTTAGTGGTTCATTGCATTAGTTTTGATAGGTTTGTAGTAAGCACTTTAGTGCTTAAAGATTCACACCGATGATACAGATAGATCATTTTATTGAATCAGAATAACTGCCTCTTGAACCTTCGTAGAAAGAGCCTTTTGCAAACCTTGCTCAACTTTGCCAATTAATTGCTCAAAAGCTTCTTGATTTGCTATGAGTTGTTCTTGCAATACCTTCTCTAACTCCGGCTTGATTTGTTTGCAAATATCATTGATTTTCTTGTCGTTTAAAAAACTAGGACGCATCCAACCGGGAACATCAACATTTGTCTTGATTGCTTCTTTGACACCTTGACGATTTAACTCCATGCCTGCTGCCATCACCGAAGCGCCATATACTAAAGCAATCGGCCAGGTAAAGTGTCCGGTGAGGATGAGAGTGATGATACTGGCGAGAGTACCTCCACCAATTACCACATTAATGATAAATGCCACTGTTTCAGCGAGGATCGCATCACCAATGCGTAAATCTGGGTTAACAAAAGCGGGATCAATCCCTTCCTCAAACCTTAGACTGCTTCTGGGTATATGAAACTGACGACAAATCGGATCGGTTTCTGTAGCTAAGTCTGGTTGAATTTTATTGTTAAACCAACTAATACATTGGTGATTGATTATTTGTTGAGCGCGATCGCTTTTTAACCATTCTTCTGCTCTATTCTTCATAGATATTTCTAAATCAGCCAAAGTTCGGATTTGGTTTTTTTGCCAATCTTTAATACTGGTTCTGACAGCACTTTCAATCAAATTATCTGCTAGTGGCTCGGTTAATAATTCGACTAATTCCGGGATATGTCTCTCAATCAAACTTTTCAGCTTTTGTGATTCAAACAGTTTGTTAACTTCTTCTTTGAAAGCAGATGCACGTAAATCCCATCTTCCAACTCGCGCCAAACCCAAAGCAATACATCGTTCTGGTTCCGGATCTGGACGCAGGAGAGTTTGTGGTTCGGGAAAAATTTCCTGACAAATTTGATGGGTAAACTTCATCCGAGATGCACCACCAGTCATCAGTAAAAGTTGTGGCACAATATTTTGTTGATCCAGCTGTTGTTTTGCTTCATTAACTGCGGCACGAAATGATAGCATCCAACTATTTTCCCCCAGTTCAAGCAAAGGTTGATTCAAGATTTCCTCCATCATCAATTTGTTGATTTGGGGAATAAAATAAATCTGTTCGTTGATCGATTCAAAACCACGAGCAAAAGATTGAGAATCGCTGTATAGTTGTTCATTAGAAAAATAATTTTCTTTAGCTTTGCGACAAGCAAGTTCACAACGAGCTTGGTGGTGTGGATATTCATGAAATACTTTTTTTAGTAATGCTTTTTGCTCGTGTTTAGCCAGAGTACGTTCAAAAATAGCGCGATCAATTAAAGATGCTCCTAAAGCATTACTACCAAAATCTACAGGGATTTCATGTAAAGTTTTAACCAGAGTAAAATCAGTGGTTGAAGAACCAATGTCTACAATTAGCACCGATGATTTCAGCTTTTCATACTCCAGCTTTCCGGCTTCCTTGGCTTGCATAAAAGCAGCCCGTGATTCTGGTACAACACGCAATTGGAAAATACCAGCCGTTTGCAGTAGCTTTTGATATTCTTCGCGATCGCTCATTGACCATCCCGAAGGACAACCAATATAAAAATAGCTATTTTTCTCGCCTTCAATTTGTTTGCTTTCTTGCAAAAGACGGTAATAGGTGGCAACAAAAGTGCTAATTGTTTTCCTGTAATTTAGATCATGATTTGGTTTTTGCTTAAAAGAAATTTCCAGTTGAGTAACGCCTGCTTGGATTAATGCTTGTTCTCCCACAAGATAACCAAGATCGGGATGCCATCCAAGAGCCGTAATTTGGTTTTTCTTATTATTAATTTCCAACATTTGGGGAGGTTCGATGCTCTCTACAATGGCTTTTGCAACAGCCGTTTCGCCATGTCCTAAATCAAAACCAATTGTTTCTAAAATTTGCATATTTTTATCTGTTTGTATTCTCTAAGTTGAAAAACTTATATTTTAGTTTGGAGGAAATGCGGCAACTTTATTGAGAAATCAAAAAAACTTGTCATAAGCTAATCGTCATTCATTTTTCCAGACTGGTTCGCTTGGAGTAAGGGCTTTAGCCCTGGTTTTAGGCAACTTAAATGCTCATTAGCTTACCATCCCAAGACAATGTGCGATTTTATTGGATTTCGGAAGAGGCTGTTTCCAGAGTGTTAACTATTGGTGGTCAAGAATCAGCAGCACGACCAAAGTATTATGATATCTAGGTTTTAGGATAATTAAGCAGGTTTTGTAACATGGTTATCGACGCATCTCCTCGAAACGCTGAAACCCAATATTTTTCGTTGAGTGGTGTCGATTGCTTACAGGATAAGGGTTTGAGGTATGTATTTTGTTAAATTTTTAGGAGGATGTACTATACTTTTACCAGTGGTGTCGATTTGGCGCTTGAAACCCTTACTGGTTAAAGGCTGCTAGACGAACTCCCTACCGATTGGGTTAAATCGGAATAATTGGAAACTGGTTATCTGCACCAGGTGCTGCCAATGGACAGAGTCTGGGTCCCTACCGATTGGGTTAAATCGGAATAATTGGAAACCCCATGGATCACGCCGAGTCTTCGCCCGCCCCTACCGATTGGGTTAAATCGGATGCGTAATTCCTATGCTATTATTTACTGACTAATTCTTCTAATTCTGATTGTAAAAATCGAGGTTGATACCCTAATGCAAAAGCTTTAGAACTATCTAAAGAAACATCGCCGGGTCTGGGTGCAGACATTTTTACATCTTGTTGTAGACAGGCTTTTAATCCAGTAGTGGGTAGTTGAAATATTTCTACTAATAAACGTCCAAAATCATAGCGAGAAATTCTTTCTTTACCACCTAAGTTAATTATACCTTGTACTTTTTCCAATGCTAATAATAGTCCTTTCGCGGCGGTATTCGCACTAACTGGTGTGCGAAATTCATCTGTAAATAATTTTAGTTCTTTGCCTTCTTTAAGAATTTGTATAAATGGCTGTATAAAGCTGTTAGCAGTGGGTGTTGCTGCACCAAACATTAATGGCATTCTACACACAGCAGTTAGGGGATAGCGTTCTAACATTCCCAATTCTGCTATCACTTTTTGTTCACCGTATTTATTTACAGGACATACGGGATCTGTTTCTTCGTAAGGAGGATTTAAACCATCAAAAACAAGATCAGTAGATGTAAATACGCAAGGAATATAATGGTCTGCACACAAACCAGCAATGTTGTGAGAGACTATTACATTAGTTGCGTAAGTTTCTTCGGGATGATTTTGACAATAATTAGGTTGTGATTGTGCAGCTGTATGAATTATTGCGGCGGGCTGAATCTCACTAAATATCTGTTTCAATTCCTGAAAGTTTGTTAAATCGACTTTCAGCATTTTGGTATTCGGAATTTCTACAGAGTTAGTCAAGAAAGTTCCATAAACTTCCCACTTAATATTTGCTAATTGGCAAAGATGCCAACCTAAAAATCCACTAGCCCCAGTAACTAATAGTTTTTGCATTGATCACAATTTCACACCATTGAGCCGGGAGCATCCCAAATGTTCAAAAAACCGCCTGCGATTGAAATCGCAGTAGAGACGCGTGTAATTATACGCCTCTCTACAGACTATTTGATTTATTGAGTCGTCTGAAGACTACTTGTGCTATTAGCTAAGGGTTTTAACCCAAGCGCGGTATATTGAAGAAATTGTGATGCTCCCATTGAGCCAGAGGATAGCATAAAATCTTACATTTTTATATCCTCATAAATATCTGCGATCGCGATTTCTAAGTTTACAGAAGCTAATTTGAGATGATCTCCTTCTTCTTGCAATTTTTCAACAAACCAATTGTTTTGATTATTTTTACGATAGACTTCAACCTTGATTTCTGATTCGCAAACTAATACATACTCTTGCAAACTTTTTAATCGACGATAATTCATCAGTTTTTCGTTACGATAAATACGTTCCGTGGCTGAGGAAAAAACTTCCACTATCAAACAAGGTTGATACTTGTAAAATCTTTCTCGATCTTGAGGATTGCAAGTGACACAGATATGTGGGTAATAAAATATATCTAAATCATCAATCCTGATCTTCATCTCTGATGAATAAGTCCGATAATCTGTACCAAAAAAATGTGTACGTAATCGGGGCAATATATTGCTAGTGATCACTTTACATTGATCACTGTCTTCTCGCATTGCATAGACTTGACCCGCTAGATATTCGTGACGGATTCGGCTTTCTAGTTCAAATTGCAAATATTTGTCAACACTGAAATTCAAAAATTTGGTATGAGTATACATCCTAATATCACACTGTGTAGATGGCTAAGTAAGTTTTCCAGAATTTTTTGAAATCAGCATCCCGGTTTAGTTGGAATATCTAAGGATCATGGATTTAATAACCTATTATTTTCGTAGGGTGCGTTAGGAACGTAACGCACCCTACTGAATCAAGATTTTGTATTTTATTTAATCCACATTCCTAAGTTGGTTGAGTAGTTATGATTTGGTAGACATCAATAAACATCTGGTAAAAAAGAATGTAGAGACGCGTAGCAAGATCCTCCAGGGTAATTTCGCGTCTCTACAACCGCAAAATGATGACGAAAAATCCTATCCATTGCAATATTAAAATGGGATTCCTATTAAATCTATGCTGAGGAAGTCATACAGATGCTTTTAGTAGCGCTCAGGAATCCGATTTGTATGAACTTATTTGTTGAGCCAGAGAAAAGGGAACAGCATAAAGGGAACAGAAATCGTACTGAGTTCTGTTCAAAAACCCAGTGATACTTATATTAACTTGATATGATCTTAATAATAGTTGGTTATATATTGAAATTTCTGATGATATTAATAGATTTAACTAGATATAACAATTAATCTATGACATTAAAAATCGTTGACACTCCCACGCTTGCTTTAGCCCGTGGGATTCTTCTTTCATCCAGCCAACTTACTTAGAGGAGTTGCACCACAAAGTATAAAAAAACTCCTGCTACACCCATTTCAAGACACAGGAAGACACATTGTCAGAAATTAATAAATTTTGTGGAATTCACTTAACTTCACTTCATTAAATTTCTCTAACAAAGACCAAATTTCCTGAAGCATAGGCTCTAATCCAGCACCAGTAACACCTGAAATTAAGAAGACAGGAGCGTGAGAAAGATGATTAAGTTGTGTTGCGAGTGCTTCAATATCTACACTTTCCCTATCAACTGCATCGATTTTGTTGAGAGCTAAAATTTGGGGACGATCTGATAAACCTCTGCCGTAATCATGCAATTCTTGTTCGATGATTTTATAGTCTGCGATCGCATCTTCACTAGTCGCATCAATTAAGTGCAACAACACTCGTGTGCGTTCAATATGGCGCAAGAAATCATGTCCTAGCCCCGCTCCTTGAGAAGCACCTGTAATTAATCCTGGAATGTCAGCAAAAACTGTACCATCACCACTGGGTTTACGCACCACACCCAAATTTGGCACAAGAGTAGTGAAGGGATAATCAGCAATTTTAGGACGTGCTGCTGATAAAGCAGAGATTAAAGTGGATTTTCCCGCATTTGGTAAACCAATAATTCCCACTTCTGCTAAAAGTTTTAACTCTAAACGCAGCTGCTTTACTTCTCCAGCTAATCCTGGTAAAGCATACTCAGGGGCGCGGTTGCGGTTACTCAAAAAATACTGATTTCCCAGTCCACCTTTACCACCTTTAGCAACTAGCAAATCTTGCTCAGGTTCCACCAAGTCCCCGATAATTTCCTCTGTCTCGGCATCATAAACCACCGTACCACAGGGAACTTCAATAATCAGCTCCTTGCCATTTGCTCCGGTACGATTATTTGGACCACCGCGAGAACCATGTTCTGCTTGAAAAAGATGGTTGTATCTGAAGTCAAGTAAGGTTTGCAAGTTTTCCACAGCACGTAAAATCACGGAACCGCCCTTTCCCCCATTACCACCAGATGGACCACCTGCTGGTACATACTTTTCCCGCCGGAAAGCGACAATTCCATCGCCTCCCTTACCTGCTGCTACTTCAATTTTTGTTTGATCTATGAATTGCATAATCTTAGTAAGTGGTTAGTTGTTAGTGTTTAGTGGATAGTGCTTAGTTGTTAGTTGTTAGTTGTTAGTGCCTTGAATAGTATCATAATGATAGAAAATGTCCAGTTTTGCCTATTGCTAGGCACGCAAATTTAAGACTTTGTACTTAAAAAGAGGCGCTTTTTTATAACTAGCAACTTGGATTAGTAGTTTAGTAGTTAGTAGTTTAGTTGTTAGTTGGTTATTCTTAACCACTATCCACTATCCAATAACAACTAACCACCAACCACTAACCACTAACCACTAACCACTAACAACTAACCACCAACCACCAAGCACTAACTAAATATATTCCGAAATATCCTCACCACAATCATCTGCTAAATAGGAGAGAGCGCGGAAACGTAAGCTTACTAGCTGTTCATATAGTGGATTAAGTTTACATAAAGGTGGAATGTGTACTACTTTGCGTCCAAATAGCTTGACGTCACGTTCAAATGGACACTGAGAAGGAATCATTTTGCATAAGAAACGGGCGACTCTGGGATCTTGGATGTCTAGTCCGTCGAGCCAGTCGCGCACTGGGTATAATGCGTCAACTTGTGGCTTTGTCGGTGCGATAACTAAAGGAGTCTCTACCTGGTGTTCTACTGGCTCTGTTGGGTGAAATTCTAAGGTATGACGCAGAGCTTCTAGTAAGTCTTCTGGTTCTCCCAAAGCCTTGCACAACTGGTGCAGAAGATAATCTTCGCTTTTGGAATATGTACCATCAGCGATCGCCACCATCACAGCTGTACGCAAGAAATTTTCTGCTGCTGGCGTACCGTAACCCAGAATTACAGCCAATTCCTCTGGTTCAATAACGTCTAAAAACTCCAAGTTTGTCTCAGGAGCCAGTTCATCTTTAGTAATGCTGGCAATTAATTTTTGTTCTTGGTTATCAAAATCACCATCTGCCCAAGCAATAGCCAGTAATCCACGCAGCCATGCTGCTACTTGTTCACTACTGTAGGGAGATTGAACGGCACTTGTCATAAACTCACGCCTCTAGCTTTTCCCAAGTCCATACTAGTACAAGAAAGCAGGAAACAGTAGAGGCGGAGTGGCTTTTCAAGGTAGGCAAAACGCAGAAGCTAGAAAGCTTACATGATAAGCTTTTCATCCTTTTTAAAAAGTACTTTTATTTACGCCTTGAAATTTTCCTATAGTTCACTGTTATGTGTGTTCTGTAATGATTTCGTTGTGCTAAAATTATTGAGAATTTCTATAATTAGTTTTATCTTATCAGCTACTTAACTCAGACTTATGACTAAAACAAAAGTCAATCTTGGTGTCATACAAGAAACATTATTAATTACCCTATGGGCAAGGGCTACTGAAATAAAGCAGTCTGACCCGATTATTGTAGACCCCAAATCAGCTGAGATCCTCCAAGCTATTGATTATGATTTTGATAAATTTGTTAATGCTAAAAATTCGCAAGCTGGAACTTGTTTACGAGGTATGATCCTCGACAACTGGATACGTAATTATCTCGAACAATACCCTCAAGGTACGGTTGTTGAGATTGGCGCCGGATTGAATACGCGCTTTGAACGAGTGGATAACGGACAAGTACGCTGGTTTGATTTAGATTTACCAGATGTAATGGAATTGCGGAAGCAGTTTTTTCAAGAAACAGAGCGTCGTCGTTTGATCACTGCTTCTTGTTTAGATACAGACTGGTTTGAGTATGTAAAAGCTGTGAGTGTGCAACTCTGCATATTTGTAGCAGAAGGCGTGCTGATGTATCTAAATGAAAAGCAAGTACAGCAGCTTTTTACCAATCTTTTACAAGAGTTCCCAGGTTCACGCTTTGCTTTTGATTCTATGTCTCCTTTGATAGTAAAAAATCAAAAGTACCACGATTCTCTTAAATACACATCAGCCAAGTTTGATTGGGGAATTTCTGATATTCATAAAATCAAAAATTGGGATGATCGCTATCAAATCTTGGATGTTTGTAAGTTTGGTGATTTTCCAAATCAGTATTTAAACCGTTTTTCCCTCATTGAGCGCTTCTTGTTTTCGTATATACCACCCTTGGTAAATAGCTATCGTTTGGCTTTAGTTAAATTTGGTTAAATTCCAAGAATATCAAGATTAAATCAAAGGTATAAGTAATGTTTTATTTTGGCATTGAGCATGAAGTTGCTTTCCTGAATTCTAAAGGAAAATTTGCAGATTTTTCTTGTACAGAATTTGCTGAATTTAATCAAATCATTGAACAACTACCCACATATCCCAACGACTCTTTGCAACTATGTATAGGAGACGCTGGTATTAGAAAAAAAAGGTGGTACATCGAAGGCTTTGAGAGATTTGCAGAAGATACTGAAAAACTTATAGATTGTATTCCCAAAGGTATTGAAATCAGAACTACAATAAATTCTGATATTAAAAGTACTATTAATGAACTGTCAGTAAGTTTTGACTTACTACATCAAGTGGCTGCACAATTTAATTTCTCACCAATTTTAGTTAGTTTTAATCCCTACAAAACTATTTTTGAGCCTGAACCCCCACTTAATAAATATGAACGTAGCATCTTACAGGCTAATCCTGATGAACAAACTGCTCATATTTTTATGGTCAGCTATGGCCCAGATTTAAATTTATCATTTCCTGGTCAATCTTATGAAAGTTTAATTGATATTGCTAAAAAGCTTACTTACTACAGTCCTTATATTGTTCCTTTTAGTTTTAGTTCTCCTTTTTATAATGGTGATTTATGGGAAGGTTTATCGGTAAGGACATTTATCAGAACAGGTAAAAGAGCCGCCGCAATTGTATTTGTAGAAAAACCAGAACAGTTGATTAAATCTACACCTTCAATGACAAAAATAGCACGCATTCCAGCAGAAGTAGGTAGAATAGAATTCAAATCATTTGATAGTTGTGATGATTTTTCTATTTATGCTGCATTGCTAACATTATTAAAAGGCCTAATCTTAGATACATCATTACCAGGGAGAGCAATAATCCCAGACGCCAAAAAACATCAAATCTCTGCAAAAGAGGGATTTGATCATCAAGAGATTTTCGCGATCGCCTCACAAGTTTTACAAGCTGCTGAAGTTGCACTGAAGAAAGATCCAGACATAAATTTACTCGCACCACTCACAGACATGCTCAATAAAAAACAAACAAGAGCATCTGCGATGATCCGTGAGTTCAATAAACTGGGTTCAATAGAACAGGTGTTGAAAAATAGTTACTCAGGACTATAGAACTCATATTTGATTTTTGAAATATACGTAGGGGAGGCAGGGGGTGTAGATTTTCTTCTCTCTTTATTGCCTGTTAGCGAAGTGTAACCCACCGTCCGAAGGCTTTGGTGCGTTAGGACGGACTTCGTAACGCACCCTACATATGCAAATCTTCATCCAGCACGGGGCTAGACGGATTTTTATCAGGTTCCGCTTCGGAATTGACAATTTCTTTGCCTCGAAGCAAATAGCGCTTCCGCTTTAGGCGAGGAACGTATCCATCCGGGCAAAGCCGTTGTCCTGAGTACGCTTCGCCTCCGGGAGGCGGTGAAGCAATTTCTCCAGTGGGGGTCTGTGATTCAATGGGAATGCATTCGTAATCGGGATTTATCTCTGAGGTGAAAATCTGCTGCATTTCTTTTTTAATTGGCATTGTCTGAGATGATAACAAGGGAAAGAGCAGCATAAGGACGACAAGGAAAAATCTCTCCCTTCTTCCTCCTCTCCCCCTTTGCTTTAACTGCTGGAAAGCTTTCACTGGAGGTAAGCTTACGGGCATTTCACATTCCTTCCACTACCCCCCCACCAGAAGTAGCTTTGCCAAGAGCCTGTGTTGTCAAAATGTCCCTCAATGTCATAACACTCTCGGTTATCAATTGGTTGTACCGTACCGGGAGCATACTTGGTCATAGTTCCAGGTGTAGATGACTGATAGTACAAATTTCTCATGTACGCACAGTACTGCCAACCTTCATAGGGCCAATGACCACTTCCCATGTCGGTGCGGGTCATAGCTGGGTCTGATGCTGCGTCAACAACCTCTCCATAAAAAGCTATTTTATCAGCTTGTGACTGAAGACCCGATGATTTGAACAATCTCGTAGGATAGTAACCCATCCAGATACCATTGACTTGCAGCCACCAGTTTCCCTGATAAAGCTGATATTTCACAAACATGTCATATTGAGCGCCTCCTAGAGTGCTGACTGGACTAGAAGCTGCTCCTGGGTAGAGAGTACTGGAGTACTGCACCCATCCATCCACGTCTTGATTGTAACCCCCTAAGTTGTCTCCTGACTGGGTGTAACCGTTAGTTGTATAGAAGATAAACAGATGAGGCTGCCAGTCTCCATAAAGCTGCTTGTAAGTTTGCCAACCAACTTCTATCGTCTGCTTGCCATTCCCACTACCTCGGGCCAGCGCAATCTGACCCAGGGAAAATTCATTTGACAATTCAACGTATGGATTCCATGCGTTGATATAACCTTCTCCGCCATAGCAGGTCACATATTGAGCGCTGTAGGCATACCAATGTTTACTAGCAGTTGCAGAAATTGCAATTTCATCATTTTTGTTAATTCGTAACAGGTAGGTTGGACCACCGTGCTTTGACAGAAAATCGTGCAGCGAGATGACAGGACGAAGTTGTTTCATATCCCGATGGAGAATAGGTACAGTTCCTTTTGGTCCTCGTGCTTCCTTTTGTTCCTCCAACTCAAACTTTACTAACTGGCTAGGTCGGCTAGGGTCTTGGGAAGCTAAGAGGTCAATCTTCTCCTCTGGAGGCGGCGAGGCGATTTTACCGCCAGGTGTCTGAGATTCGATAGGAATCCAATCTAGGACTTGACCACTTTTTGTCGTCGTTGTCTTTACGGCGTTTAGTTTTTGCCGACGATTTTCGAGATAGACACGGGTCTCTTCAAAATGTTTAGCTCTCTGGGCTTCCGATATAGATGGAGCCGGACTTGGGTTTGATTCAGCATAATCTTTTTCCGGCGAGTTCCGCTCCGGGTTTATTGAACTATTTATCATAAATTTACTCTCCTAAAAAACTGTCATCAAAAATCATTATTTCCACATTAATCAGGACTTACGCAAAACATAACGAAAGTAGTGGTAATTCATGAATGAGCGCTACGCAAGAATAAGGTTTTCGGTCACGTCTTGCGTAAGTCATGATTATTTATCTAACTTTCAAAAAAAAGGCGAACCACAAAAACGGAAAGTTAGTAAAATTCAAAATTTATAACTCAAATCTCCTCACTTTACCTCGCTTGATTGCAGATTTAAGTCCTGAAACATCAAAGATATCAAGCAGTATGGAAATTATGTTTTGACACTCTCAGGTCGCGCATACTCGCTGGTTTCCCAAATACCACGAGATCTTATGAATCTGCAAAATATTCCTCATCCATCTTGAAGCTGCAAATTGTTTTCATCCCCAAATATTTCAAGACTAGAATTGGAAATGTTTCTCAGCCTCTTATTTATTTGATTTTCTCAAACAAAGTCCTGAATTTATAACAGTTATAAAATCCTTAAAAATTGGCTATTTAAGCTTATACCAATTTGAAAAAATGATGCGACAAATTGAGCATCTGTAAAGACGCGATTGATCGGCTCTTTACCCAACGATATGTTGCAATCATTAATTGAATTGGTATTATCCTAAATACTATCCGTCCGTATATATAATATGATAATTTCTAAGACTTAAACCTCTAACTTTGGTTAGAGAAAAGTAAGTCAAAAGTATAGTATCAGGATGGATAAGTCAGTCGGCGAGAAAAATTCAATGTATATGAAGAAATATAAATTGGTTGTAGGGGAGGCAAAAAGCGGCGTGGATGTTCCTCCCGCTTTATTGCCGTTGTGTTATGCAGTAAGAAGATCGCACCTTTAATTCTTGACGGTGTGTTGCGCTGCGCGACAACACACCCTACATTGTGATTTGGAACTATTAAACCCAAACTTTTCGGTAAAAAGTAATACTCACAGTATATACAATAATCCGAATAGGATAATCCAAATCACGTCTACGAAGTGCCAATAAATTTCAGCAGCTTCAATACCAAAGTGCTTTTCACTACTGTAGTGGTCTTTTTTGAGCGATCGCCACAACACTGCCAAGATTGCTAAAACACCAATGGTCACGTGCAAACCGTGGAAACCAGTCAAAACATAAAATGCACTGGCGAACAAATTAGTTGTCAGACCAAATTCCAGGTGGAAGTATTCATACATTTGTCCTCCTAGGAAAATGATCCCCATGACAGCAGTAATTGCAAACCACATTTGCATACCCCGCACATCATTCTTTTTAATGGCGGTATCAGCATTATGAATGACAAAACTGCTAGCAATTAGGTTTATGGTGTTGATACCGGGAAGCAATAGTTCTAATTCTGGAGTACCTTCTGGTGGCCAAGCAGGTAATGTCGAACGAAAAGCTAAATAGGCTCCGAACAAGCCCATGAAAATCATCCCTTCGGCGACTAGAAATACAACTAGTCCAAACAGACGATAGTCATGATGCTCTTCGTGATCAGCAGTTTCTGCTGCGTGGTGATAATTTAGGGCTGTTTTTGCTGGGTCAATAGTTTGACTCATGAATCTTTTTTTAATTATGAATTGTGAATTATGAATTATGAACAATGAATTCAGGACTCATCATTCATAATTCATTCTGAAACTTAAATTTCGCCTTTTTCAGCTGCGATCGATGGATATGGCTCGTTGGGATTGGCGCGTAAAACTGAGTTTAGCCCTGCTGACAAAGTTGGATCAGAACTAGATAAAGGTACGCCTTCTTGAGCTTTTTCCAAACCGTAGTCGTAGGGGCCAGTAGCCAATACAGGGGGTTTGTCAAAATTTTCAAATGCTGGTGGTGATGCAGTCATCCACTCCAGAGTTAGAGCTTTCCAAGGGTTGTTCCCAGCCTTGGGTCCATACATCCAACTCCAAATCACATTCACAATAAAAGGCAAAGTCGAAACTGCGAGTATGTAAGAACCATAAGTGCAGATTTCATTGATCAAGGCAAATTTGGGATCATACTGGGCAATACGGCGGTTCATCCCCATCATCCCCAACTTGTGCATTGGTAAGAAAGTCATATTCATACCAATGATGGTGAAAGCAAAATGAACCTGACCCCAAAATTCATTTAGCATTCGTCCCGTCATTTTCGGGAACCAGTGGTAAAAAGCGGCATAGATACCCAAAACACTACCACCAAACAGAACGTAATGCAGGTGGGCGACTACAAAATAGGTATCGTGAACGTGGATATCAAAAGGCACTGCTGCCAACATGACGCCACTGATACCACCAATCACAAAAGTTCCCACAAAGCCGATCGCAAACAGTAAAGCGGTACGATCAAGGCGGAGTTTACCACCCCACATGGTTCCTAACCAACTGAAAATTTTAATACCTGTAGGTACGGCGATGATCATCGTCGTGATCATGAAAAACATCCGCAACCAACCAGGAATACCACTGGTGAACATGTGGTGCGCCCAAACAATTAAACCCAAAAAGCTAATTGCTAAAGAAGAATAGGCGATCGCCTTATAACCAAAAACCGGTTTACGAGAGTGAACAGGGATCACCTCAGAAATCACCCCAAAGAAGGGCAAAATCATGATGTAAACTGCTGGGTGAGAGTAAAACCAGAACATGTGCTGGTATACTACTGGATCACCACCGCCAGTCGGATTAAAAAATGTTGTACCTGCGAATAAATCAAAAGCAAGCAAAATTAAGCCTGCTGCTAGCACAGGCGTAGACAACAGTACTAAGGCTGAAGTTGCCAACATTGCCCAGCAGAACAAGGGCATTTGATGGAAACCCATGCCAGGGATACGCATTTTCAGGAGGGTGACGAGGAAATTAATCGCCCCCAAAATCGACGATGTACCCAACAGCAAGATACTCATAATCCAGATTCCCTCACCGACTTGGCCTGTTACCAAACTCAGAGGAGGGTAAGAAGTCCAACCTGCATCTGGAGCATCACCTATGGCTAAACTAGCAATCAGCATCAAACCTGCTGGGGGAATCATCCAGAAAGCTAGAGCATTGAGGCGAGGAAATGCCATATCTTTTGCCCCAATCATCAGTGGCATCACGTAGTTGGCAAAACCCGCACCCGCAGGCACAATCCATAAGAAAATCATGATTGTGGCGTGCAGCGTAAACAAGCTGTTGTAGACTTCGGGTGTGACAAAATCTACTTCTGGAGTTCGGAGTTCGGTACGTACCAAATCAGCCATCACTCCACCAATACAGTAGAAGATAAAAGTGCTGACTAGGTATTGAATACCAATTACTTTGTGGTCAGTGTTAAAGGTAAAGTATTCCCACCATTTTCTAATCCCTGCTTCGTCTGCTTCAGCAGGAATATTAGCTGTTTCTTGTATCTGTGCTTGTGTCATAAAAAATTGTTGTTTGTTAGTTGTTGGTCGTTGGTTGTTGGTTGTTTGTTTTTCCCATAGACGCGTAAGCGGCTTACCGCAGGTTACAACTACCAACAATCAACTATGAACAAATAACTATTTGTGAATTTGATGTAACATTTCTGGCTGAATTCCCATGTTTTGAGTGTATGGGGCGAGATATTCAGCTGGGGATAGTTCGTTAGGATTGACAGCGATCGCTTGATTGAGAGTTTCGGCACTAGCAACCTGCTGTTCTTGTATCCATTTTTCAAAGGCTTCTGGTTTTTCTACTATTACTTGTGTCCTCATAGCGCCATGGTAAGGGCCACATAATTCCGCACAGATTACAGCATAATCCCCTTCTGTTTTGGGTGTAAACCGAACCTTGGTTTGCCGACCAGGAACTATATCTTGCTTGAGGCGAAATTCTGGCACCCAAAAAGCATGGATGACATCATTTGCGGACATATTGAGTTTCACTTCCCGGCCAATAGGAACGTGCAATTCACCAGAAGTAATTCCTGTATCTGGGTAGGTAAAAATGAAGGCATACTGCAAACCTGTGACATTAATCACAAGTTCCGGTGGTCTGCCTTGATTTTCTTGACTAGCGCCAATTGTGGGAGCAACAAGGCCAACACCGGGAGCATCCTGCTTTTGCGGAATTTGGTCAGCATTACGAACTGCTGCGGTAGCTGGATCTTGCATTGCTTGATCAGATTTCTGTTGATTGAGGTTGGGCTGATCACTCCCAGGTGTATCGGCCAAAGTTGCTGCGATCGCGGCCCCTGGCATTTTCATTGCTTGGGGGGTCATGGGTACATCGTGAATAGCATGGGGGTCAAAGCCACCCATCTCATTGTAAACATCAAAACTGTAAACAGAGATACCGATGACAATAATTGCGGGGATCGCTGTCCAGAGAATCTCTAGTGGTACATTGCCATGTACTGGCTGACCATCTGTATCGTCACCTGCACGTCGGCGAAATTTAATGACAGAGTATATTAAAACACCTTCTACGATTAAAAATATACCTGTAGATACGACCATCATTGCATTGAACAGGCCATCCACTAAAACAGCTTCATCAGAAGCTTGAGTAGGCATTAGACCATGATTTTGACCATACCAGAGGCTGGCCAGTGTCAGCATGATGCCAATAAGTAATGTCCAGATTGAACTTGGAATTTTCACGGTTGATAAAGTTAATGGCTTTACTACTTAGACGGAACTGCTCACTTACTACGGTAGTCCAGCCTACAGGAGATAGGGTAGTAGAAAGTAAAATCATTATTAATTTTTAAGCTAAATTTTCCATCTTCAACAGAATGTATTGGTTAGATATGTCGGAGGTGACATGCAAATTACCAAAAAACTTTTCAGCAAGCCCTAAGTATCTCCAGCAGTCTATTGTCTACAACTTGAAAAATACCTAAAGCTTAGGCACAAAGTAACCAAGGTGCTTCAAAGTATTAAGTGAGAGCCGAACTTTCACCCCAATTTCCATAAGCTAGGGTGGAGATGTGGATTTTGGATTTTGGATTTTGGATTTTGGGAACGACGTTTTAACCAACTCACAACTCCTCTATCGATCATCCAAAATCCCCAAGCCTGCAAATGGATGGCATGGACAATCTCTAGAAAGTCCAAATCGGCTGACGTTTGAAATTTTATGGCTCACGAAGAGCAACTCAAAGGTATCTTTCATGAGCGAATTTGTTCTGGAACAACAAAATGTAGAGGCAGTAGAACAGCAGCAAAATCCCAAAGCTCGGATTCGGCGCTGGGTGTGGAGAATGTGTGTAGCCACTTTGATTTTGATGGCAATCGGCAGCGCTACCCGCGTCATGAATGCAGGATTGGCTTGTCCAGATTGGCCTTTGTGCTACGGTAAACTAGTACCAACCAAGCAAATGAATTTCCAGGTGTTTCTGGAATGGTTCCATAGATTGGATGCATCATTAATTGGGATCAGCGCGATCGCACTTGTGGGTGTATCTTGGTGGAATCGTCGCTCTTTACCCAAGTGGCTACCTTGGGCATCTACATTTGCCTTATTTTTAATTATCTTCCAAGGTGTGTTAGGTGGACTCACTGTTACTGAACTGTTACGGTTTGATATAGTGACTGCTCACTTGGGAACAGCTTTAGTATTTTTCTCTACTCTATTGGTGATTGGTACTGCACTCACTCCCTACCAAGCCACCGGAACTGTTGGTAAATTGCCTTGGGTAGGTTTAATTGCCACTATTTTCATTTACGTACAGAGTCTACTCGGCGCTTTAGTCGGTTCTCGCTGGGCGCTACACCAATGTTTTGGAGGTTACGAACTTTGTGATGTGATGTATAGTCACATCTTCGGCTTGATCCCGCCGACGTTGGCAATATTGGTACTGGTATTTATGGCTTGGCGTACACCAGCACTCCACCCAGCTCTACGCAAACTGGCAAATATGGCTGGTGGGTTATTAATTTTACAACTAATTGTAGGATTTGCTACTTTCCGCTTGCATCTCCAAGTCGAACTACTAACAGTCTCTCACCAAGCTATAGGGGCAAGTTTGCTAGGCATTTTGGTGGTTTTCACTGTTCTGTCAGTACGCGATTGGGCTGCAAGCCGCAGTATTAATTCTGACATAAATACTGAAACTGCTAATCCACTTCCAAGTTAATCACTGTAGCCTGCGGCTTGCCGCAGGCTACAGTTAACAGTTAACAGAAAGGAACACTGATAACTGACAATTGACTGATAGCAACAGCATACAAATTATTGAATATTAAGGAATTAGTGCCAAGATGATTGAGACTAATGTCTCTAAGCAGCATGAATCATTTTTACAGATTCTGCAAAGCTATTACCAACTAACCAAACCCAGAATTATCCCATTGCTCTTAATTACCACATCTGGCAGTATGTGGATCGCAGCAAAGGGACAAGTAGACCCGATGCTGTTGCTAGTAACTCTGTTTGGTGGCACTTTAGCTGCTGCTAGCGCCCAAACAATTAACTGTATTTATGACCGGGATATAGACTATGAGATGGACCGCACCCGTCATCGTCCCATCCCTTCTGGTAGGATACAGCCACGTGATGCTCTAATTTTTGCGATCGCTCTAGCTGTTATTTCCTTTAGCCTATTGTCAGTATTTGCCAACTTACTAGCTGCCTCACTAGCAATGGTTGGTATAGTTTTTTATGTTTTAGTTTATACTCATTGGCTAAAACGTCACAGCACCCTCAATATCGTCATTGGTGGAGCCGCAGGAGCTATTCCTACACTGGTAGGTTGGGCGGCTGTTACTGGTAGTTTAAGCTGGACAGCGTGGTTATTATTTGGAATTGTCTTTTTATGGACACCTCCTCACTTCTGGGCTTTAGCCTTGATGATTAGTGAGGATTACGCAAAAGTTGGTGTGCCAATGCTACCAGTAGTTGCAGGTAATATGGCGACTGTGCGCCAGATTTGGTTGTATACCTTAATCACAGTCGCAGCCACACTGATGCTAATTTATCCTTTGCAGCAAACAGGATTTGTTTATGGTGCGATCGCCCTATATTTAGGCGGAGTATTCATTTACAAAGCTTGGCAATTGCTTCATGATCCAAGCGATCGTAATTTAGCCAGAGGATTATTTCTCTATTCCATTTCTTACATGATGCTGTTGTGTCTGGGTATGGTAATTGATAGTCTTCCTCTTACCCATCATGCAATTAGTTTTGTGGTGAGTCAATTGCATTTGGTGAACTGAAAATGTAGATAAGTGAACTTAAACCGGGTTTTTCTCAAAACCCGGTTCTTATTTAAATTATTTAATTGTAGAAAGAGCGCGTCCACACACACCAGCAGCTATTCCCGCCGAAGCTGCCAAAGAAGGCTGATTCTTAACAACACCAAGAATAGCTGCTAAGAAAAGAGCAAAAAAAGCACTCAACGCCATTTGACGTAAAATACTCATCTCGAATCCTCTAGCTAGATTTTATAGGGCTGACACTAATATAATTATCCATTAATTTTGTTTATAAAAATAAATTATACAAATTACTCAATTTTCAAATGCGGTTTTAATGAATAATGTATTTTGATACACATTAATCCTTGTAAAGTGGCTTACGACAATACCTTAAAATATTTGGTAGAACAGTATCCAGAACAATTTATTAGTTGGCTACTGGTATCTGAAAAAACAAATATTCAAATTCTCAAGACAGAATTAAACCTAGAACCTATTCGTGCTGACTCAGTAACTTTTCTACAAACAGCTAACCAAATCCTGCATTTGGAATTTCAAACCTCACCCGCATCAATTCCGCCTTTACCATTACGGATGCTAGACTACTGGGTACGGCTTTATCGTCAGCATGACTGTCATATTGAGCAGGTTGTAATTTTTCTCAAACCCACAAATTCAGAAGCAGTATTTGTCGAACAATTTACCGCTCCTAATACCTCTCACCGCTACCGAGTTATCCGCATGTGGGAGCAAGATCCAGAGCCTTTGTTAGCATCTGCTGGTTTATTACCATTAGCAACTTTAGCCAAAACAAACTCGCCTCAAACCTTACTCGAGCAGGTCGCACTTCAGGTGAGTATGATAGAAGAAACAACGACCAAGCAAAGTATCTCCGCATGTACACAACTTCTCGCAGGGTTAGTATTCGAGCCAGAACAAATTCATCAACTTTTTAGGAGACAAGAAATGAGAGAGTCTGTCATTTATCAAGAAATTCTCCAAGAAGGTATTGAACAAGGTATTGAACAAGGTATTGAACAAGGTATTGAACAGGGTATTGAACAAGGAAGACAAGAAGCATTAAACTTATTGATGCGTCAATTGCACCGCCGATTTGGTACAATTAGCCCTGAATTACAAATCCAAATTCAAACATTATCATTTGCCCAATTACAAAATTTAGGCGAAGCTTTGTTTGATTTTGCGAATGAAGCTGATTTGGCTGGTTGGTTGAATCAATTGGGATGTTAAAGCAATGTATTTATTGGCGCAGCGCAATATTTATCGTTTTAGCCCAATTAATCATTTACAACCAGTTGCGAAAATGGTCATATTTTCATACCAAACACCTTTCTCTGTTGCCATTGCTTCTATTTGTTGACGATACTCTGCTTGTAATTCTTGCATTTGCTCCGCAGAAAGCTTTAATAAGGGATTTTCTCTAGGATGAAACCATCCTCCATTCCATTCTTGAGCTTTCTCAACACTACGATAAAAACCAAATTGTTGGCTTTTGACTTGAATATCTTTAAAACCAGCTCCTCGGAGCAAATTTTGGCACTTCTGGTGAGTTCCTGTTGGCTCGTTAATGTTTGTCAGTGAAATACCATGTTTGGCACAAACTTCAATGATGAGTGGTGCTTCACATGATTCCTGAGAGCAAGCAGAAAAACCAACAATACCACCTTGTTTAAGAAAATGATACCATTTGTGTAAAGCAGCAGGAATATCTGTAAAGTAAACTATTGCTGTAAGTAGGTGGGCAGGAAAATTTATAACTATGTAACGAAAACTTAACCATAGGTATTAGAGTTAAATTTAATACGTCGTGTACTGTAGTTGCCTTTTTCTCCCCTAGCTTTAACGCCATCAATCACGGCGTAAGCCAGGTCTAACTCATCATCAAATATT
Organism: Nostochopsis sp.; assembly: GCA_051172755.1. Lineage (GTDB taxonomy): Bacteria > Cyanobacteriota > Cyanobacteriia > Cyanobacteriales > Nostocaceae > Pelatocladus. The sequence continues at coordinate 256,526 of JBMNDX010000008.1, forward strand.
TGCCCACATAGTTCGTCTTTTTTCAGGTGCTGCCACTCCAATTCAATTGGGTTCATCTGGGAGCAGTATGCGGGTAAGAAAAAGATGTACAAACCCATGTCTTCCCACTTTGACCATAGCTTTTGCACTTCTTTACATCGGTGTATCGGTCCGTTATCCTGTACAATCACTCTGATACGTCCAGTCTTTTGAGCTTCAGTCGCTTCAAGCTCCATCATTTGAATGTAAGATTTACGACCAACACCACCAATAATCAGACCGTAAACAAAGCTGATTAAAGGTTGAAGAAACCCGATAATACTTAATCTCCGACCACGACGCTTAGTTTGTTCTAAGTGTTTTTGCTCCCCTCTGAAGTAATAGGTGTAACCTGGTTCACTCCACGCACAAAACCCTGATTCATCTAGATACTTTAGGTCTATTTCTCCCGCAGCAGCAGATAATTCCAACATATCTAGGTCTGCTTGTTTCTTCCCTCGTACTACGGGGTCTTGTTTTCCTTTGTGGCTCTTCTTAGCACGTTTCCAATTGATCCCCTTTTTTTGAGCACCCGTCTTAATCTGTCGGGACTCAATTTAATTTGGCGATCGCCTTCTAATTTCTGCGCTAGTTGAAGACTGTTGTATGTACGTGGTTCTTTTTTGAGGCATTCTTCCAAAAACACAATGTCCTGTTCCTTCCACTTTGGTTTTCCCCCTCGACCTGGTAATTCCCAAAGTCCTTCTAGACCCAGTTTTTGCCATTTATGTAAAACTTCTCTGACTGTTTGTGCAGTCCAGTTAAAGTGAGCAGCTATTTTCTCAACGTACCAACCATGTGCGTTTAATCTGATTACCTCTGCTCGGTCTAGTACTTTCTGTGGGACATCCGCAGTTCTCAGGTTTAACAGGGTTAGGTCTTGCTCACGCGTGAGGAATACCCTTAAACGAGCGCCCATATCATTCATCACCTCGGTAGGTAGATTCTCCGTATTTACTTATCTTAACATAGTTGGGTTTTTTCCCGCCCACCTACTTAAACATAGTTTGACTAACTTTACATATCACTCAAGAAAGCGGGTTTTAATCATATGATTAAAACCCGCTTTTTGTGTAAACATCCTCACTTCATCACTATATACTTCCACACAAAGTAATCTATTTCCGGAATTTCACGAAGAAAGTCAGTAGCATATTGTGTAGTTGCTTGCCGAAGTAGTATATAGAACCATTAATCACGGGAGCGATCGCACTATTCTTAGTCAACAAACTCGCAAAACAGAGCTGGCAATTAAATATATACACAAACACACGCCAGATTACCTGAACTGTCGAACCAAAACAATAGCAGAACAGCATCGTCAATATCTAAAAAAATGCGCGGCGAATTGAATATAATGCAGTTTTTTGTTCGCCGCCAATGAGGGATGTTAGATAATTTCTAACTCCTGTTCACGGAAGTGAGCTTTAAATTTTTTACTAAACTTCACCAAGACTGGCAAGTTAGCACTAACTGGTCTCTCGTGCCACTGGGTAACAATATCCATCACTTCTCCCTCTGTACCTTGCAGATCAAATGCATTACCGCGATGTTCGGGATGATGGTACACTACAACGGATTCTTTAACACGAACGCGATCGCCTTTCTTCATAACAAAATTTACACCTAGCTTCTGCTTTTCCACAAGTGTCTCCACTGCCATCCCTCATTGAAGTTGCTGCTGATAAAATAGACTGTTTGCAAAAGTCGATTCTGGCTTCTAGTAGTCTTAAGGCACAATTTAACGCCTTTATCCCTCCTAGACAAACAAAGCCTGCCCATGCAGGCTTGAATATGGTTAGTTCTCTGAGTCTAAAACCCTCTTTCCCAATCGACGAGAAGAACTAACAGAACAAGGCGACATCTAAAATCGCCTATGCTTTGGCAACAGTCCCAACCATTTTATCTTCACTCCACGGTGATACAGCAGTCAAGTTAGTGGTTGTGGTTGATGGTTGGTTGTAGCCACTAACAACTAACAACTAACCAACAACCAAAAATCAATAAAAATCTAAAATTTTAAATATAAGACCTTATTTTAAACATCTAGTGCCTCAAGAATCATACCCAATCGAAACTGCTCCTCAGTCCACTTTATCTTCTCTCAGAGAAAGTGCTATTTTAAACATTCGCAATAGTTTGCGTCCTGGACAGCAACAAATGGCTGATTGGTACTCTGGGCCATTGGCTGTCTCTGCTGTTCCTGGTGCGGGTAAATCTACGGGAATGGCCGCGGCGGCGGCGATCGCGATCGCCCGTCAATATCAGCGTTCAAATTCTTCTGCTTCGTCTCAACGTCAGCAGTTGGTTGTTGTGACATTCACTCGTTCTGCTGTTGCTAATATCAAAGTTAAAATCCGCAAATACTTACGTGAAGAATTATCCTTACCTCAAACTGGTTTTGTTGTATATACCCTGCATGGACTAGCTTTAAATATTGCTAGTCGCCATTCCGATTTATCAGGATTGCAATTAGATAACGTCACATTAATCACGCCCAACCAAAGCCACCGTTTCATCCGTACTGCCGTAGAACAATGGATTGCTAGTCATCCAGGGCATTATTTTCGCTTGTTAGAAGGTATACAATTTGACGGCGAAGAAACAGAAAGATTGCGTCGCCAGTCAGTATTGCGAACAGAAGTCTTACCAGACTTAGCAACAACCGTAATTCATGAAGCAAAAAGTTCCGGAATGTTGCCACAAGATTTACGACGCTTGGGTGAACAAAATAGAGATAACTATGAAATTTTAACTGTTGCTGCGGGATTATACGAGCAGTACCAAAACTTAATGCGATCGCGTGACTTCATTGACTACGACGACATGATTTTAGCCGCGCTACGAGTACTAGAAAATCCCAGCGCCCGCAAAATCGAACAAAACCAAGTATTCGCCGTTTTTGAAGACGAAGCTCAAGACTCTAGTCCACTCCAAACCAAACTATTACAAATTCTTGCTACCAACCTCGACAATCCCAACCAATCAAACTTAATTCGTGTCGGCGACCCCAACCAAGCAATTAACTCCACCTTCACCCCCGCAGACCCGATTTATTTTCGTGAGTTTTGCGAAGATTGCAACAGCAAAAATCGTTTAGCAACAATGGATCAAGCCGGTCGCAGTACCAAAATGGTCATTGATGCTGCTAATTTCGTCTTGCAATGGGTAAATAGTGTCTATCAAGTCAAGAGTCCAGAGTCCAGAGTCCAGAGTCCAGAGTCTTTTACTCCCCCCACATCCCCCTTCCGTCCCCAAACCATTCGCCTTGTTGACCCCGGTGATCCTCAACTAGATGCGAATCCTCAACCAGTAGGACGGGGACTAGAACTGTATACTCCGCGTGATATTCATCACACAGTGGAACTGCTCTCCCAACGAATAATTCAGTTATTTTCCCCAGAACCAAATACCATTAGTGCAGCAATATTAGTCAGAGAAAACCGTCAAGGTAGATGGTTAGCAGAAGCACTGACACCTGTATGTAAAGAGCATCAAATTACACTTTATGATGTCGGAGAACGCGATCGCCATTCCCATGTACCCCAGGAAATTTTGGCATTATTGCAATTTTGCGATCGCCCCCACTCCCCCGATCATTTGAAAGCAGCCTTGGAAGTCTTTGTACAAAGACAGTTAATCCCGACTCAAGACCTCAACGCCCCTGCTTCTATACCTGAAGAATTTTTGTATCCAGGCCCTTTGTCTGCACCCCAGTCAGAACCAGCACAAAAAGCCGCACACCTATGTCGAAGTTTACTGCGGGCGCGGATGGAATTACCCTTATATCACCTGATTTCCTTCCTAGCTTTGGCATTAAATTATGACCAAGCAGAACTTGCAACTGCCGACAAACTCGCAGAAAGGGTAAATATACAAATAGCTGGTCATGCTTCAATGACAAATATGCTGAGTGTCCTGAGTGAAATCGTCAGTTCCGAAAGATTTGAACCTGTAGAAACAGAAGATTTAGAAGCCCGTTACACTCGTCGTGGTCAACTGACAATTATCACAATGCATAAAGCCAAGGGTCTAGATTGGGATTACGTATTTCTACCATTTATGCATGAAAACTTAATACCTGGTCGCTTTTGGGTTCCTCCCCAAAGCCAGTTTCTAGGAGACTTTACCTTATCAGAAGTCGCCCGCGCTCAAATTCGGGCTGCACTTCACGATCAAGCGAATTTACCAGATGTAACCCAAGCTTGGGAACAAGCAAAATACCTCAAAACAGCCGAAGAGTATCGTTTACTCTACGTTGCGATGACACGAGCAAAACGCCTGTTGTGGATGTCTGCTGCTCAAAAAGCGCCCTTTACTTGGAGTAAACCAGAAAATTTGCAAACCTCAGCACCATGTCCTGTCTTCCCGGCATTAAAGCGACAGTTTCCTGAATCTGAACTAAGCTAATGAGCATTTAAGTTGCATAAAACCAGGGCTGAAGCCCTTACTACAAGCGAATCAGTCTGGAAAAATGAATGACGATTAGCTTACCCCACGGATGAATCCGGCGGGTTCCAACTAACGTAGTCAGTTTCGTTTACCTCAACGGGTTCCGACTCCTCACCAGTCCATCGAATACCTTGGTGATCTTACCGCATTGCCAGTCCATCTCCCCCGGAAAAAATCCTCTCTTGTTTGTATGGAATAACTTCTGTCGTTTCGGTTGTGGAAAAATGCTTCGATGTTTGCTGAGATTGGAATGCAGTCCGGTTTTGCCAGAAAATAAAGGCTGACATTGCTAGGAGAAAATAACCAAATGCTCTTTGCAGGTGTCTAGCCTGAACAAAGCGTACCAAATATGCTCCTATAAATATGCCGAAACTGGCTGCGATCGCAAATGTTGCCATCAAATTTAAATTTAGAGGAACATGACCCAAATAGGCAACAAAGCCAGCGATAGAATTCAGGACTATCACTAATAAAGATGTACCGATCGCTTGTTTCATCGGTACATTTGCCAACAAAACTAACGCTGGCACAATGGCAAAACCCCCTCCCACCCCCACTAAACCCGTCAAAGCACCTACACCTATCCCTTCACTCACTAGCCACAGCCAGCAATATTTACAGACTGGTTGAGGATACAGCGTTAAGTCTACTCCTTCGACTGGGACAGGGGTAGCCGTTTGCGGATGCTGGCGAAGCATAAACCCTGCTGCTAAGAGCATCATGATCGCAAAAATTAGCATTTGCAGGGTTCCTGTCATGAAAGGAAGGGTGGCAATTCTAGCTCCCGCGTAGGCTCCAAGCATTGTCGATAATCCGAACATCCCAGCAGTCTTTAATTGGACATTACCTAATTTCCAGTGAGGAATTGCCCCTAACAAGCTGACTGTACCGATAATTGCCAAACTCATAGCGATCGCACTTTTCGGCGGTACTCCCATTACATACACCAAGGTGGGAACTGCCAAAATCGAGCCGCCACCACCAATTAATCCCAAGCTAATTCCAATTGCAACTGCCAAGAGATGCCCAAAGATCCATGCAATCATGATGCTTTTCCTATTAAGATTGACGGGGCGCGACACTATACCATTTCTGCACTTCTAGCGGTGAGGAGCCACTGTCAGCAACGCTCTGCCATTCCTGCACCATCGAGAATGGAACTGGCAGCTTGACAGTAGAGCCTTTCACAGTTGGCAGTTCAAGTATGAGGGGGATTTCCGGCTGCAACTGAGACACAATAGGCTGGAGGTCGTACTGTCCGATATGTGGTTCTGGTGCAGTATCGGTAAATATCTGTCTAGAAATATCGGGTGCAGTTAGCTTTTCTCCCAGAGATGAGGCCAGGGTTAGAGGTTGGGAGTGATCCAGAACTACCGCACCGGGAAAGCCCACCAACCGCAGATATAAGTTGGTATTTCCATCAGGGCGGACTCTTTTGAAGGCGATCGCCTGCCAAATCTTGCCATGCTCATCCCGCAGGGTTTGTCGCGACTGATAGAGCATTTGCCCTGGTGCTTCTTCCTGTTGCCTGACAACAGCCGCAGCAGGTGGAGCCGTGAAAAATCCCAGTCCCAGAAGGAGTAACAAAGTTAACACTCCAACTAATAACAACGAGGAAATAAAGTGTCGGAATTGACGCCAAATTACGTACATTTTCCGTTACCAAAAGTGAACGGGATTAGTGGATAGCAACAGCTATAATGCTGCCACACTGTTCATTGGCAGGCACTGCTTCCATCATCTTCTTGGGATCTGGCAGGTTCAAATTCCTCATAAATTCAATGAAGTTGTCGCGCGTACGTCCAACAAAGCGGGGATTCCAATGTTTTTCTTCCCAAATAGTCGATACTGTATGCCCTCGATAGTCATGACCTGGATAAACTAGGGTGTCATATGGCAAGGTAAACAAGCGTTGCGTCACTGAGTCATACAAAATACCAGCATCACCACTTTGAAAATCCGTGCGACCGCAACCTCTAATAAATAAGGCATCTCCCGTTAAAACTCGGTCATTGTTGACTAGATAAGCATTATGACTATCGGTATGACCGGGGGTAGCGATCGCCTTAACTATCACTTCTCCAACTTGCAATATTTCCCCATCCTGAATGTAAAGGTCGGCACAAGATGCGTGAGCGTGTTCCGGGACAACACCTAAGCAACCTGTAGCTGTTCGTAATTTATCGGTTCCCGTAATGTGGTCGGCATGAATGTGGGTTTCGAGACAGTAGCGCAGGGTTAATCCAAGTTCTTGCAGGAGTTTGCGATCGCGTTCCACTTGCTCTAATACTGGATCGACGAGAATAGCCTCTTTTGTGTCGGTATCAGCAATTAGATAGGTGTAAGTGCTAGATTCTGGATCGAACAATTGACGAAATAACATTTTCTCTTCCTCCCAAATTCATTACTCAGGACTTTTTTGTGAATACTTTTCCACATAGTTCTTAAAGAACTCTTTCATTTGTGGATAGGCACTGCAATCAAAACCAATTTGCCCTGCTTTGTCAAATGCCTGTTCTGGTGTCATCCCTTGTCGTGTCGCCACATTCATTAATGCCATTGCACCAGCGCGCATCCCTACTCCACAGTGGATTAAGGCTGGTTTTGGCAGATTATCAATTTTCTTTAGGATCTCAGTAGTCAATTCCTCACTCAGTTCCGCAACTTTGACTGAAATATTCACGTACTCTAGCCCTAAAGACTCTGCTTGCTGCTGTTCGTCGTGTAAAAAACCCTGTTCGTCAGGCGATCGCAAGTTGAGTACAGATTTAAAACCCTCCGTCGCTGCTTTTTGCAACTGTTCTGATGTTACCTGTCCGGCTACAACTAGCTCATCATTAATGTTCTTGACGTTTTCCATTACTATCTTTATTTGCTTTCAATATCATATTACTATATAGCAATATGATATTATCGGTTTAAAAGTAAAATTTTTAGCTTTCTATGTTGGAATCATCTCCTCAAGCCCTTGCGCCCATTGCCGAATACTTTAAAGTTCTGTCAGAGGTGAGTCGGCTGCAAGTCTTGTGTAGTCTGAAGTCGGGTGCAAAAAATGTCACGGCAATTATGGAAGCGACTGGACTGGGACAGGCAAATGTTTCCAAACATTTAAAAGTATTAACGCAAGCGGGTATGGTAACTCGTCAGCCACAGGGGGCGAGTGTTTTTTACCAAATAACCGACCCAATAATTTTTGAGATATGCGAACTAGTGTGCGATCGCTTGTCTGTGCGCTTCCAAGAACAAGCTAAACAGTCAGAACAATTTCAGAGAATCTATCAATCTTTATGATGTAATATTTTTAGAGTTCCTAGAAAAATAGAGATTAAAAATCATTGATTAAAGCGTCTCCAACCACTCCAAACCGGAAACCCGTTTTGATCGCGTAGCTTGAGAATTTCGTCTCCTTTGTTAACTTCAGCAGCGATAATCGTTGGTTGTCCAGCAAAAGTGATTCTGGAGCCTTTGACTTCAATTTTGTCTTTTGGTTTAATTTGAATATCTTGGTTTTCGATAAACCATCCTGGTCCCAAATGCACTGAAATGGTTTCCTTAGCTGTTTTTAATACCAGATGTACACCGTGAGACATCCCTCCAATAGGAGTAATTGTGTCTGTACTAACCACTTCTCCACTTAGTTTTTCAACAGTTTTGGGATTATACATCCTGCTGTAGTGGTGTCCTGCTCCCCAACCACCACTACCACCCATTTGCATTCCAGGTTGTGCAAAGGACTCATTAGCCAGAAATAGACTGAGAGTAGCAACCATTGCTACCGCAACTCCTATTTTCCTCATCTTGTCCTCCTCTTAGGAAAAAAGCTTTTCCTGCACTTTCAGGATAAGCAAAAAAATTGAGGAATTTGTGAAGATAGCGGTAAGACAGACAAGAAAGATATGGCTAATTATTCTCAATAACCCTTTTTTCTAAAAACTCAAGACCTTAACTGAACCGTATTGGTTTATAATTATGGATTGTGTCGAATTATAGCCATCCCAATGCCCAAACTCAAAACTCGTAAAGCTGCGGCAAAAAGATTCCGCGCCACCGGTAGTGGTAAAATCGTACGTCGCAAGGCATTTAAAAACCACCTGCTCGAACACAAAAGCTCTAACAAAAAGCGCAAGCTTTCCAAAACGGTTCTTGTTGACGAGCGTGATGCCGAAAATGTACGCTTGATGCTCCCCTATTTGTAATTTGTTCAGGAAAATTTAAGCCATGACAAGGGTAAAACGCGGTAATGTTGCTCGCAAACGCCGCAAAAAAATTCTCAAACTCGCCAAAGGTTTTCGTGGATCTCACTCCACCCTGTTTAGAACAGCAAATCAACAAGTGATGAAGGCGCTGCGGAGTGCTTATCGCGATCGCAAAAAGCGTAAGCGTGACTTCCGTCGCCTCTGGATTACCCGGATCAACGCTGCTGTTCGTCAACACGGCATGAGCTACAGCAAGTTTATCGGTAATCTCAAAAAAGCTAACATCCAACTCAATCGTAAAATGTTGGCACAAATGGCAATTCTCGATCCAACTGGTTTTGCTAAAGTAGCAGAATTGGCAAGCCAAGCAAAGAGTTAAAAATGGGTAATCCCAAACAGGTAATGATGGGGGGATGGGAAAATAGGGCGGTGGGGAGACAAACCCTACACCCAAAATCTGCCACCCGCAATTACTTTTTTCGGAGTATTGGCAAAAAAATAATTCTTTTGTTGTTGCTATTTGCTCTTGTAATTGCAGATACACAATTATCAGCATCTGCCGCAGAACTGCCAAAAATTCGGCGGCGGGGCTATTTAGCGATTGCTGTCAAAGATAATTTGCGTCCGTTGGGATTTACAGATCCAAAAGGTAATCTTCAAGGTTTTGAGATTGACCTAGCCCAACAATTAGCAGCAGACTTATTTGGGAAAACCAATGCTGTTAAACTCAAACCTGTAGCTAATCGCGATCGCCTCTCACAAGTTATAGATCATAAAGTAGATCTCACTATTGCCAGGGTGACAGCAACCGAATCACGCGCTCGCTTGGTTAGTTTAAGTATTCCTTACTACTTTGATGGCACGAGATTAATTACTAAAAATACCTCTATACAGAAGCTAGGCGACTTAGATAAACAGAAAATAGCCATTCTCAAAAATTCAAGTACCATAGCTGATATTAAGTATTATTTGCCACAAGCAGATTTGGTAGGGGTGAATTCCTATGAAGAAGGGCGATCGCTTTTAGAAAATAATACAGTAGTGGCTTTTGCTGCCGATACTAGCCTTCTTAGTGGCTGGGTGCAACAATATCCTCAATATCGGCTAGTGCCAGTCAAGCTATCAACTGAGCCTTTATCTGTAGTCATGCCCAAGGGATTACAGTATGATGACCTGCGACGCCAAGTAAATGGAGCGATCGCGCGTTATTTGGAAAAAGGTTGGCTCCAGCAACGCGCTCAATACTGGGGTTTACCGTAAAATGGTCATTGGTCATTGGTCATTAGTCATTGGTCATTAGTCATTGGTGAAAAACTCTTAACTCTGGACTTTAGACACTTGATTATCAACTGCAAGTAAATCGGCGGGAATAAACATAAATATGTTACGAAAAGTAAATATTCACCAAACCCTTACCAATAACAAATGACAAATGACAAATGACAAATGACAAATGACAAATGACAAATGACAAATGACTAAAGAAGATATTTTTAATAAAGCCAATGGATAACAATTTACCAGTTATTTACCTTGCTATTTTGGTGGGTATTCTCTTATTCACCTTTATCAATGTTATTCCCCAAATTTTCAAAAATCGCAAGATAGAAAGAAACTTTTCACGCTTGCGAAATAAGCTGGCAAAAGAAAAGGGAACAGCTCAAGAATATTACGAATTAGCTAGTATTTATTCCGAAAAAAAAATCTATTCTCAAGCGGTGAGTCTATTTCAAAAAGCTTTGAAAGCCGCAGAAGAAGAGGAAGAAGAAAATGTTGCTGTGATTTATAACGGCTTGGGTTTCGTTTACTTTGCCCAAGAACAGTTTGATTTAGCAATTCGTCAATACAAAGAAGCGCTGAAAACAAAACCTGATTATGTCACAGCATTAAATAATCTTGCTCATGCATACGAACGCAAAAATTTAACTGCTCAAGCACTACAAGCTTACGAAGAAGCACTCAAATACGATCCAAAAAACTCCACTGCTAAACGCCGCGCCGAATCTTTACGACGTTTGGTAGCTGCGTAAGTTATAACCCCTCCCGCAAGCGAAGGAGTGCTTGGGGATGGGGTTTTTTCTATTTCTTATTCTCCTGGTTGTCAACTTTTTGTAGTATGGAACAGTCTATGCGAGTAAGACAGGAAATTCTTGATACCTATTGGCGATTTGCTAGCCTACGCCAAGAAGTATTTTTCAAAAAAATTAATAATGTACCACCCCCTTGGACTAATGACCCTATAATTAGTAGTTATAAATTTTGTAACGCTTATCGCTCAAGCGATCGCGTTTCCCAATATCTTATCAAAAATGTAATTTACAATGAGGATAGGAGCAAGAATGAAGAAGAAGTTCTCTTTAGAATTTTACTATTTAAAATTTTTAATAAAATAGAAACTTGGGAATATTTAGAAAACAGAATAGGAGATTATATTACACTGTCTAGTTTTGATTTAAATGTATATTCAAACATACTGCAAGAAGCTATGGAAATTGGATATGCTATTTATACTAGTGCATATATGTCTTGTGCAAGTAAAGAGTTTGGCTATGATAAAAAACACCAGAATCATCTGGCCTTAATTGAGCAAATGGTTATCAAAGATAACGTAGTTACTCGCATAGTCAGATCCAAAAGTTTTGAAGAAGTTTTTCATATAATTCAAGAATATCCATTGCTAGGTAAGTTTATGGCTTATCAATTAGCGACAGATATTAACTATAGTGAAATTATCAATTTTGACGAAAACAGCTTTACAATAGCAGGTCCAGGAGCAGAACGTGGCATAAATAAATGTTTCCTTGATACTGGTGGTAAAACCTATGCCGAGATCATTCACTGGATGACTGAAAACCAAGAGCAGGAGTTTCAACGTTTGGGATTGAACTTTCAATCACTTTGGGGTCGTTCACTAAAGGCTATAGACTGTCAAAATCTTTTTTGTGAAACTGATAAATATTGCCGAGAAGCTTTCCCTGACTTGAAAAGTAATCGCAAAAAGATAAAATCTAAATTTATTTCAAATCCTCAACAAATAGATTATTTATATCCACCTAAATGGGATATAAATGATAAAGTTAAAGAAACTTTAGCACAAAGATTGCCAAATTTAGAAACTCCTCAAGTTCAGCTTATTGAGTTAGACATAACTGGAGAACGGCTCAAAAGTAGGACGAATAAACAGCAAAAATATAGTAATTATCAGCAATTGTGTCTAGATGACGTAATAGTCGAACATTTATTAACACCTGTCAGTAAAATAAACCATAAAACCCAAAAAATAAACTCAGAATTGCAGGAAAAAATAGAACATAAAACGCAATATCAAAATAACAGGCTCAAAAAGCAACAAAAATTACAAGAAACAGAGAAACAATATTATCAGTTGCATCTATTCTAAGATAAGCATTTATTTTTTAATAAAAATTTAAAATCAGATACTGCAAGTATTAGATAAACTTGTCTTTCTTAACATTTGTCACGGGAGCGTAAACCACATCCATCCCTGACAAAACAACTAAGATGCACATTGTTCTTATACTTTCTATGTAAAATTACTATAGACTGAGCTTGAATAATCACTATATTATATTTATATATCACTTTTGTTATATATCCTCTTATTTTTGTACTCTGTCATACTATGTTTCATCCAGATAGGTATACTATCTGAATTTTATAAATAAAGATAAATTTAGAGTGAGAAAGTATATTGGCATGGAAAAAGATGCCGTGATTGAGGGGAATTACCGCTACTTACTAAGTCGTAAATGGGACGTAAATAAACCGCAAGTAACGTTTGTGATGCTTAACCCAAGTTACGCCGATGCTTACCAAGATGATAGGACACTCACTAGGTGTATTAACTTTGCTAAGTCTTGGAATTATGGTTCTCTTGAAGTGGTTAATCTATTTGCTTATCGTGCTAAACAGCGCCCTGGTCTTCTCCTAGCAGCCGATCCTATCGGTCCCAAAAATAACTCCTATATTGAATTAGCAACAAAACGCACTGATTCAATTATTTTGGCATGGGGTGGTGGTAAGTATCCCAAAATTAAGAACCGTGATAAAGAAGTGCTAAGTCTCATTGCTCACAAATCTCTTTACTCTTTAGGTGATCTAACAAAAGATGGAAATCCACGCCATCCGGTACGTCTTCGAGCGAGTACAAAAAGAATTATCTTTTCTATATAATTCCATATAAACATAGATTAATCACCTAGTGATAACACTTTTATTTATCACTAAGATTTATATTTTATGTGTATGAAGATTGTCATAATCAACAACTTTGAAATTGGATAAGCTTCACTATGAATTTTTATGAATATCAAATTCAAGCAATGAATACAGACCAAATTCCTGCTGTAGAAGGTACTGAATTAATCATACCACTTCTAGGTTTAGTAGGCGAAGTTGGCTCCTTAATGACTGAGTATAAAAAACATTTACGCGACGGTGATGCACACAAATTATTTAAAGAGGGTGTCGCAGAAGAATTGGGTGATATGCTTTGGTATGTTGCCAACTTAGCAAGCAAGTTTAACCTTAATTTGGACAAAATTGCAGAAGATAACCTTAAAAAATGTCATGACCGTTGGGGATGGAGAAATTCATTGAAGATAGATAATAAATCCTCTGTGTACGTATTTGACAATGATTTTCCTGAACATGAAAGATTACCACGGCGCTTTGAGGTAGAGATTACCGAGATCAGCCAAGATAATTCAGTAAAGATGAAGGCATATATCGACAAAAAACAGATTGGAAGTGATCTAACCGATAATTCTTACTCCAGTGATGGCTATCGATTTCATGATGTTTTCCATATGTCCTATGCCGCAGTTTTAGGTTGGTCGGTAGTCACTCGTAGTATGCTTAAGTGTAAGCGCAAAAGCAATCCCCGTATTGATGAGGTTGAAGACGGGGGTCGCGCAATAGCTATCGAAGAAGGTATATCAGCGCTTGTATTTGCCTATGCCAAGGATCATAGGTTTTTAGAAGGGATTTCAGTAGTAGATTATCAACTTTTGAAAACTATCAAAAATATGACATCGCACTTAGAAGTTTCTCAATGTTCGCTAGGTGATTGGGAGAAGGCAATTCTGATGGGTTATGAGGTCTGGCGGCAGGTAGAGAAAAATCGAGGAGGAACGGTAGTTATTGATCTTAATCAACAATCTATAAGTTATCAAATAAGATAATAAATTGATCATATAATTACTAATTCGTAATTTGGCAGTTTTTAGTAAAACTAACCAGTTGAATATGTATTGACAAATTATAAATAATGATAATAACTACTTATGACAAGACTCGAATTAAAAAATCATCAAGTTTGGCGAGATTTAACTGAAATATTAGAAACTTTAGATGCCGAGATTCTTGTTAAAGAACATCTGGAATTATGTGATTATAAGAGATGCTTTTTCAGTTGGTTTGTGCTTCTGATTAAGTTTCTCTATCATCACACTAATTTTCATTGGCTTGTACAGGACTTACGCACGGACTACCTATTAACGTCATTGCGACGTTAGGAAGCAATCTCAAAACCTGATTTTTTCGTAACGAGTGCGTAAGTCCTATTGTAGTACGAGCTTTAGACCTCGTTTAAGCACTAAAGTGCTTACTACGAACTTTTTAGACTGTCAAAATCTTTGTTACAGGCTACTAGGATTATATGTAGTATCACGCTATGGTCACAACTTGGCGCGATCGCCAGCAACTCGCCATCATCACCTTGTCAGTTCTCGAATGCTAAGGAATTTACCGAAACATTAATTTTTATTGAACTTTAGCAACACGAATGTTGTTTTAGTAGAGCATCCAATCCCAATCAGTAACAACGTTTCAAGCTTTATTAGGGGATGTAAACTTACAAGAAGCCAACTACTGTCAGGCTAGAACATTTGAGAGAATCAAAAACGATTTAATAATTAGACGCAAAAGTCCACCTCTTATTCGGACACGCCTGGTTTAATTTAAACGGAGAACACTATTATGAAATTGGCTTACTGGATGTATGCAGGCCCAGTATTGTAGGGTGCGTTACGCTGTCGCTAACGGCAATAAAAGGAGAAGAAAATCTACACCCCTTTTTGCCTCCCCTACGTGTATGTTCAAAAATTAAATAGTAATCCTATATCAGAGGTAGGTAGTAAAGATGAGTGCAGAACAAGAGTTATTAACCAAGTGGCGTTCCCTTCCACAAGAGAAACAAGAGGAAGTTTTAGATTTTGTTGAATTTCTTTACGTTAAAAACTCTGTTAATAAAGCATCGTTGGGAGAACGTCTACGGCAGATTCGCTCTAAAATTGTTGCTTCTGGTGAACCTTTATTAAGTCGAGATGAAATAGAAAGAGAAATTGCTAGTCGTCGTGGGGGATTACAGTAAACTGACGCATGAAGATAACTTTTATTGATTCTGGAGTGCTAGTAACTGCGGCGCGTGGTGTGGGAGAAGATTCAGAGAAAGCTTTGGAAATTTTAGCAGATTCAAGCCGTGAATTTGCTTCGAGCAAATTTATCAAAATGGAGGTAATACCTAAAGCAATTTACCATCTAAAAACGGCAGAAGCTGAATTTTATGAATCATTCTTTAGTGCGGTCACTTACTGGGATAACGATATAGAAAAAGTAATAAGCTGCTACGCAGCTAAATTGAATAAATTGCGTTACCTTTATTTTTAATCTTACGATCCCAGTGAATAATAAGTCCTCCTTGGTTAAGAAGTTGATTTAATAATTCTTCTAACTGGTCTACAGATTCAAATAACCTATGAGCTATATATTCTTTAGCTGAGTGCCAAACTAATTCAATTAAATTATAATCTGGGCTATATGGTGGTAAGAATTCCAAAATAATATTTGGCATTTCCTTTTCAATTTTTTCTAAAATATCTTTTCTTTTATGAAAGCTAGCATTATCTAAAATAATCACTATTTTAGCTGCACTCTCATTGAATAATTCAATTTCATTTCCTTGCTCTACCCATTCTTGCAAAATAAATTTATACAATCATAGTAAGCTGTTCATAAAAGACATCCGCATCTCCTTTTTTGATGACAAAATTTATTCTTTTTTTATCGTGATAACGTAAGCCTCCCATGATATTCACTCTTCCTCTTCTTCTTTGTCCCGTTACTTTCTTTCTGTAGCCTTTTCTTCCCCATGTTTTTCTTCTGATCACCCTCAAACTAAATCCGCTTTCATCCCAAAACCATATCTGTAAACGATTTGGTTCTGTTTTAGTTATTCTTAAATATTCTGATAATTTTTCTTTAAATAATTTTCGCTTTTCCGGATTTTGCTTGTCCTCCAGGCTATATTTTGCCCAAAGGTAAACGTACTTTTTTCTTCCCAATATTCTCCTTACTTGAGAGCCGCTTAACTTGATTCCTGTTACCTTTTCGAGATATGTTGCTAATCGGGCAGATGTCCATCGACCAAAATCATACCCATATTCTGCCGGTTCTTTATCAACTATTTCTAATAATAAATCCTCGTATTCTTTAGTTGCTTTATGAAAATTGCCTTCTCTTCTCCCATCTAAAAGACTGTCTAAGTTATCTGGTTCTCCATGAACTGCCCAGTATGCTACCGTTCCGTATGCAATATTTAAAAAATCACTAATCTCTTGATATGTTTTTCCATCATTCATCAATAATAAAATTAAAATTTTTTCTCTTACATAAGAGTTATCATGTTCTTTGAGTGCTTTTAGTAGTCGTTCTCTCTGGTCTTGAGAAAGATGATTTTTTGCTGGCATACCTGGCTGGCGATCGCATCCGTTACTGATTAAAGTATTATACAATCAAGCTGCGTAGCAGCTTAGTACACATCATTAAAATTGACTTCTGGAGGTCGCCTGAGAAATTCCTCCACTAATTTTTTTAATTTGCTCATTGAGCGATAGTATCATATATAGTATCATAATTATGCTATTGTCACAACTTGCCGCGATCGCCAGCAATTCACCATCATCACCTTGTCAGTTCTCGAATGCTAAGGAATTTACCGAAACGTTAATTTTTATTGAACTTTCGCAACACTAATGTTGTTTTAGTAGACCATCCAATCCCAATCAGCAAGAACGTTTCAAGCTTAATTAGGGGATGTAAACTTACAAGAAGCCAACTACTGTAAGGCTAGAACATTTGAGAGAATCAAAAACGATTTAATAATTAAACGCAAAAGTCCATCTTTTATTCGGACACGCTTGGTTTAATTTAAACGGAGAACACTATTTATGAAATTGGCTTACTGGATGTATGCAGGCCCAGCCCATATCGGTACTCTACGGGTCGCCAGTTCTTTCAAAAACGTTCATGCTATCATGCACGCACCACTGGGCGATGACTACTTTAATGTCATGCGATCGATGCTGGAACGGGAGCGGAACTTCACCCCAGTAACCGCCAGTGTTGTTGATCGCAACGTTTTGGCACGTGGTTCCCAAGAAAAGGTGGTAGACAACATCACCCGTAAAGACGCCGAAGAACATCCAGACTTGATTGTTCTTACCCCCACCTGTACTTCTAGTATTTTGCAAGAAGACCTGCAAAACTTCGTCGAACGGGCGCAGTTGGAAGCTAAAGGCGATGTGATGCTGGCGGATGTGAACCACTATCGTGTCAACGAATTACAAGCAGCCGATCGCACTCTGCATCAAATTGTTCAGTTCTACATCGAAAAAGCTCGTAAAAAAGGCGAACTTCCAGAGGGCAAAACTGAAAAGCCCTCTGTTAATATCATTGGTATTTCTACTCTGGGCTTCCACAACCAACACGACTGCACCGAGTTGAAACGGTTGATGGCAGATTTAGGGATCGAGGTAAATGCTGCTATTCCTGAAGGTGCTTCGGTTCACGAGTTGAAAAACCTGCCTCGCGCTTGGTTCAACCTCTGTCCTTATCGCGAACTCGGCTTAATGGCAGCTCGTTACCTGGAAGCAGAATTCGGGATGCCCTACATAGATATTGCGCCAATGGGTGTAGTTGAAAATGCTCGCTGTATCCGCAAAATTCAGCAGATAATTAATGCCCAAGGCGTTGATGTTGATTACGAAGACTTCATCAATGATCAAACATTACATGTATCTCAGGCTGCTTGGTTCTCCCGTTCTATCGACTGTCAAAACTTAACAGGTAAAAAAGCTGTTGTCTTTGGTGATAATACCCACGCCGCCGCTATGACCAAGATTTTAGCGCGGGAAATGGGCATTCACGTTGTTTGGGCTGGAACCTATTGCAAATATGATGCTGACTGGTTCCGGGAACAAGTCAGCGAATACTGTGATGAAGTCATTATTACCGATGATCACGGTCAAATTGGGGATGCGATCGCTCGTGTCGAACCCTCTGCTATTTTCGGTACACAAATGGAACGCCATGTTGGTAAGCGTCTGAATATCCCCTGCGGTGTGATTGCTGCACCTATCCATATCCAGAACTTCCCCATTGGTTACAAACCATTTATGGGTTACGAAGGTACTAACCAAATTGCCGACTTGGTCTACAATTCCTTTACACTGGGAATGGAAGACCACTTGCTGGAAATCTTCGGTGGACACGATACAAAAGAAGTAATTACTAAAGGTATATCTGCTGAATCTGACCTCAACTGGACTAAAGATGGTGTCGCAGAATTGAACAAGATTCCTGGTTTTGTTCGTGGTAAAGTGAAGCGCAATACCGAGAAATTTGCTCGTGAGCGAGGCATTAAAGATATCACAGTTGAAGTGCTGTATGCTGCGAAGGAAGCTGTAGGAGCATAAATACACTGTTAGCTAAGAAGAGTCAACAACCCGCCACTAGTGGCGGGTTGCTCTTGAAGGAGGTAGAAGGAACAATTGAGAGAGGATTCACACCCCTCCCATAGGTTATTGAAGGGGCGACAAGGTAGTTTTTCACTCTTCCCCCGAAACCTAGCTTGCGCCTCGTTTATCGGTCAACGTCAATGTTAAGGATATCACTTGGTATCTGGCTAATTAGTTCAGCATATGAAGCTTGTTGGTTCTCCAAACAAAGGCTTAAGGTAACAGCAGTAGGACGTGACCAAGATTGATCAAATTCTGTCCACAAACGTCGCAGTTGTGAATTAATAGCACTATCAGCAAAAATCCCACTCACTACTCGATAAATTCCAAGCAAGTTTTGAAAACTACCATGCACCCTCATTTTACCTTGGGAAACTGCTGAATCTAAAGTCAATATACCACTAACCACATCTCTAAGAGTTTCAGCTTCAGTGCGAAGATTTACTAAGTCGAATTGTACCGGATATTTAGTTTCAACTTGAAGTTGTTGATCACCATAGGCATAAAGTTGCAACTGTACTCCATCTATATCAATTACAGCTGTTTTTCCTGATACTGTCTGCACTAAGTCTCTCCAAGTAGGACCTTGTTGTGTTCGCAGTATTTCTAGTAGACGGTGCAGCCATTGAGCTAGCTGTGCATCACGCTCTAAAGATGGACTTTGCATAAACTAAAATTTATTTGTTAAGGATAAAAGCAAAATATTGAAGAAGTCCAACAGAAGACACAAGTCAGAATTCAGAATCATATGGAAGAGGATTCAAACCCACAATCAATCGATTTCCTGAAGACTGAATTTTTTGTTGTTAAAGTACATATTCACCATACAGAATTCCCTTGGCGTGCAATGCTTCTCCCCTCTGAAAAAAACTAACTTCAACTGTGCCGGTCACTTCTTCAATAAAAGTGTATTGACGTTCTTGATTGTCCGGTACGATTAACTCTGCTATAGTTTCAAATTTAACGTTGATTAACAATCTACTTTCTGGATCAGCCGCTTCTACTTGCAAAGCTTGAGGAACTTTGATGGTGCGATCGCTAAACAGTGAAGCCATAATTCCTGGAAGACGTACAGGTCGAACTAAAGCGTCAGACCATTGCCAGTGAATGTATAAACTAGAACCAATAAAGATTTTAGTTAACTGGTGATTAATATAGACAAAAACGTAAGGTAATCCTTTGAGTGAATGGTCTTTGTTGGTACGTTGGTCTAAAGCAAGAGTAATTTGGCGACCATCATCACAAGTTGCAAAAGCGACAAACCATTCCCAGCCGATATCTTCACCCCAACGAAAACGACCAAAATTCCGATCATGATAGCTAAACCAGCTGTGATCAACAACGAAGTTTAATCCACTTACAGATAGGTCTCCGGCTACCTGCAAACCCGGTACCAAACCCCAACCAATAAAACCGCTACCAAATGGTGAATCTTCAGTGACTAATAAAGGTGTGGCTTGTGCCTCTCCCAGAAAACGAATGGCTAGTTGTATTCTTTCGTCTTGGACTTCTAGTAGACCCGGATTTCTCACAAGTGAGAAAAAATGCTTGCATTAGCCAAATTTAAGATGATTTAATTAATACATCATCAAAATACCTCCAGAACGTGGGCAACTCCAAGTAAAGACCGAACTCCTCAAAGATATATACAATACATTAAAAGTAATTAATACTGAAACAACTGAGTTCTAGGAATAAAAATTGATATGCCAATTCAGGGGTTTAAATCAAGTAAAATAACCCTAAAAACCAGCTATTAAAAATCAAAATCAGTATGAATTAAATTAGGTCATTATCAGCCAGGGCAAGGTAATTGAGATAAACTCTTATAAACCATTGCGAAAATCTCTTGATCAGGACAGGCACTACTAATTGCGATTAAAATCCGTCGTTTACTAATGGTAATAACGGCTCCTAACTTCAAGAATTTTATGCGTATAGTCTCAACAGTTGCATTTTTGAATTCCGTCTTTGCTAAACATTGTTCTCGTAGAGCATTTATCAAAATATAAGCAATAGACGCTAACCACAAACGTAATTGATTTCCTTCAAAAGTATGGGTACTTGTTCTATCACTATGTAACCCTAGCTTTTGTTCTTTTAAACAATTTTCCATATTCCCGCGCGGGCAGTACTTTTGAGTATAAAGTCGCCCTGGCGGGATTTTATTAACAGGGAGCGAAGTGACTACAAAGCGAGTATCGACTTCTTTATAGCTATATTCAACTTTGGCGACAACACGACGATGACGGCTCCAACTATCTAGAGTTTGGTAGTCAAGAGAGCAATACCAAACTGAGTTATCAACAAATACTGCTGCGTCGTTCTTTAAATCTGGTGATGGAGGAAATAAGGTTTCAAAAAACTCGACTATATGTTGAATTTTTCCTGAGTATTCTTGGGATGCACGATACTGAATTGACTTAGTTGCCTGGAGTAGCCTATTATTTGGAGCCAGTCCCAATACATAATCAATTTCAGTTTGAGATTCACACCAACTCATTATATCTTCTCTCGAATAAGCACTATCTCCACGAATAATAATTTTCACATCTTTCCATCGTGAGCGGATTATTTTTATTACTCTTTGTAATTCTCCTAATCCTCCTTCCGCAGGGTCAACATTAGACGCACGAAGTTTTGCCGCCAGTAAATGTTTACCGCAGAAAATATAAAGTGGGGCATAACAATATCCTCTGTAATAAGGATTAAAAAATGTTTCTTCTTGATTACCATGAACTAAATCATCGGTAACATCTAAATCCAAAATTATCTGTCGTGGTGGCTTCCGATAAGATTCTAAAAATAGCTCAACTAAGAGTGTTTCTATGGCTGATGCATCATGTTCAATACGGTGATATCGACTATCTGCTCTTGAAGAGACATCTTCTGGACAATGTTCGAGGCGATTTAACGTACTTTTTCCGGCCAGAGTAATTGGTTCTTGTTCTAAATTAATTGCTTTTCCTACTGCCAGTGCGAATATCGCATCATGGCGTAGAGTTTCGTGGTCATTTATGTCTTCATAGCCCATGATTAGACCATATATTCTTTGTGCAATGAGGCTATTAACTGGATGCAGAATTTTATTTGGATCTCGGTAGTCTTTGAAACATGCTGCCAGCCGTGATGTTATCTCTCTTTTTTTGTCCAGTTCCGCAATTAATGTTAATCCTGCATCCGATGTTACAGGCTCACCCTTGAAATTAACTATAACTGGACATGACTTTACTTGTTCAAATCTGAACTGTTCCGGGATACAATTGTTTTTATTTGGGGTCATACTTCAAACTGCTAGGATACTTGTGCAATATAGATTTTGGCAGTTTTTGACCCCGATTTTCTCATTCTTTGTGAGAAATCCGGGTTTTGTGTATCCTCTGAACTTAACAAAGCTGTAGCAGTACTATCTACTAAAGCAACGCTTGATTTGTTATGAGAAATTAATGCTGTTGAGTCATTTATTTCGGTAGATATAGATTCGGATCGCAAAGGATATTGAGCAGATCCATTTCTGCTTGCTGTTGTTCCATTTTGCTGAATCTCTCGTTGAAAATTAACTAGTGCAAACTGCTGAAGCTTATCAATCTGATTTTTAGTATCATGATTAAGATTGATTTCTTCAGTAAGTCTTGAATCACTCTCTTGCTGGGCATTTGGCAATAAAGTTGTTATTTTTATCACTTCTTTTTCAAAGTGATTATTGTTTGAATTACTGATGGTTCTGCGTATAAGACTGTAGATTAATAAGCAAGATATGCAGATAGATATACACGCAAACAAGAAGTAAATTATCAACATATTTTTACCGGATATCGTTTTTTTGTGTTTAAAATAGAACTATACAATGGAAGAATTGAACATTACTATTTTGCCATTTTATTCATTTTAAATAACTTATTTTTCAAGGTTAAATTACTAGATATATCTGGTTAGATTTTTTGATATTTAATCGAAGAAATAGCCGATACTGAATCAGTAGAATTTTTGTCTATTCATTGAATTTAAACTCATGCTTAAATAAAAAATAAATTAAAATTTACTGAGTAAAATCATCGAGATTTATGATGAATAAACAACCAACAAGCGTTGCCTGTCATTTAGAAAACGAAGCAAGTAAATATATTTTGCTCGTTACAACTGGATCTTATGGAGATGTGTTTCCTTTCCTCGCGATCGCTCAACAGTTACAATTACGAGGACATCGTATTATCCTTGCGACTCATGAAATTCACCGCCACATAGTTGAATCCGAAGGCATTCAGTTTCATCCTATTAGACCTAATGTCTACACTGATATGGAACAATTAGGGCAATTTATCCAGTTCCTCTCCAACTCACAACAACAGCTTGATTACGGCATTAGTTATTTAACGATGCCTTATTTGCGGTCAACATACTCTGACTTGATGACAGTTGCACATAAAGCTAAGTTGCTAATCACCCATCCTCTTGCTTGTGCAGCGATCCTCCTAGCTGAAAAAATGGGGATCAAGAGAATATCTACTGTTCTCTCACCCATATCATTTCTGTCTGCCTACGATTCCCCTTACGGTTCAACTACTCCTTCATCTGATTATGAAAAAGCCTTGACATTGATTGCCAAAGATAACTTCTATAGACAACTCCGTTGGCAAACACGTTTTTGGAGTGCACCCGTACGTCAATTACGTGCAGAATTAGATTTACCACCAACTTCTGACCTCTTATTTGAAGGACAACATTCATCGGAATTGGTACTTGCTTTATTCTCTCAGGTTTTAGCAACCCCTCAACTAGACTGGCCAACTCAAACTCAGGTAACTGGTTTTCCTTTTTTCACCAGCCGCGATCGCAAAGGTCTGCCGAAAGAATTGGAAGATTTTCTACAACTGGGATCACCTCCTATTGTGTTTACTTTAGGTTCATTAATGGTTTGGGCACCGGGAAACTTTTATTTTGAAGGTGCGATCGCTGCCCAACAATTAGGCTATCGATGTGTTTTGTTGATGGGAGCAGGAGCTCATAGTGTGACTAAAGAGCAACTTCCACCCCATACTTGCGCTATCGACTATGCTCCCCATGAGGCTATTTTTCCTCGAGCGGCGGCGATTGTCCATCACGGTGGTGTTGGGACTACAGCTCAAGCCTTGCGTGCAGGTCGCCCAATGCTGGTCATTCCTCAGGCTTTCGATCAGCCGGATAATGCTGCTCGATTAGTGCGTTTAGGTGTCGCACGGATGCTTGAACGCCAGCATGTTACTGCTAGTCATATTGCAACAGAACTCAAACCATTACTGCTGGACAAGAGTTATGCCGCTAAAGCCGCAGAAGTTAGTCGTAACGTACAGGCGGAAAATGGTGTTGTCAGCGCTTGCGATGCTATTGAAAATCATTTGTTCCAAAAAACTAGGGGGTAGGGCGTAGAAAAGACATAATGTTCTCTTGGGTTTAAAGCCTAACATTTTCATCAAAAAGTAAGGCAGAAGTCAGGGAAAACGCATCTAAATTCTGCAATCGATGCCCAGCAACGGTTTTCTATTTTAGTCACAAAACTAAATAATGATTGAAATCTTTGCCCAGTAAGCATTATAAAAATAAGATGCATTTGCCCTGCTTCTTCAATTACTATTATGTGTCTTATCTCTGACCCAGAACGTATACAGAGCCAAAATGGCTACTAGGATCTCCCCAGGAGGTAAAAGGCGGTGTGTAATAGCTAAGTACACCATGTAGACGCGTAAGCGTCTACAAGGGAGAGTACGCCGGAAGCCGACGCTCAAACTTTTCGCAAAATCCAAAATCCAAAATCCAAAATTGGTAGGGGCTTAGCTCAAGTTGTGCCCGCGCAAAGTATATCTGCCTTATCTCTGACCGATAGCGTATACAGAGCCATATTGGAGAATGGAACCTTTAGCTCCATAGGTCGAAGCGTTAGTTCTGTAGTTGGTCAGGGGTGCCCCTAAGAAAGCTACTCCCCAACTGGTGAGCGCAACAGAACGCACATCTTCAGCATTATAACTAGTAGTGTATTCACCCGGCTCTCTATCAGCTACGAATTTGTATTCTGGCTTCCACTCTCCGTTTTCTAGCCGGAAAATATAGGCACCCCCACTATTGTCCCATCTGATTCCCTCAAGACCTTTAGCCCCGACAACAGCTCGATTCCCATTGATGGTGAGAGTGTTGCCAAAGTAGTCGGCAGCATTCAAATCAGGAGGTTGTAGCGTTGGTTTTCGCACCCACACCCCGTTTTCTAAACGGAAGACATAAACAGCTCCCGTATCCACTACTCCTGGTGAACTATTAGCAAGGGGTGCACTCACAAAAGCCCATTCTCCATTGATAGCAACAGAATGACCGAACCAGTCAGAAGCTTTTAACTCAAGAGGTTCTAGCCTTGGTTTTTGCACCCATACTCCATTTTCTAAATGGAAGATATAAGCAGTTCCAGCATTAACAGCGTTTGGAAGATTAGTATATCTTGCAAAGAACAAAGTTATATCGTACATCAACTACTCTGACTTTGCTCTCAAACCCAAGTAAAATAAACATGTAACCTGCGCTTCCACAGGAGTATCTCCGTGCAGCCTGACTTACTAGGGTTGGAAATAACTAAAGGAGAACTGAAACGTTTAACAGGCGTTCAACCAGAAAACTTCCTCCTACCTTCGATGATGGAAAATCGCGAACAGCGATTTGCGTTTTTACTGAAAGAAGTGCGGGAAACGTTACTACTAGTTTTGTTAATTACCGGATTGATTTATGCGTTAATTACTCTGACAATTGGCTCCCAAATAGGCTTAGGAATTATTTTGCTAATTTTTGTAGCAATTGCAGTGGTCGTTGGGCGTTGGTTATGGCGACGTTTTCGTTATCCCAAAGCATTAATAATTCTTTTAAATGATGTTGATAAATATCATGCAGGGGTGCAAGCAGTAGATAATCTTGACCAGCAACCAATCTCTGAAAACTCGGAAAATAATAGTCATGACCGAGAAATTATTATTGCTGCACTGCAATTAGTGAGAGAAGATTTAGTTCGTGCTTTGAAAATTGAGCGAGTATCAAGGGATAATAAAAAATTGCTTAATGATCAACAAGAGTTATTTGTCAATAATTTAGCTAATCTTCAAGCTTTACAAGTTAGCAGTTTAGCAGGGGAATATGCTCAAATTCTCAATCAATTATTACAGATTGACTTAGATGTACAAAGCCAGATAAGAAAATTTAAGCAGTCGCATTCTTAATATAAAAATGACCATAAAACCAAAAATAATCGTCCTTGATGATGATCCAACTGGTTCACAAACAGTCCACAGCTGTTTATTACTCATGCGTTGGGATGTGGATACTTTACGCATGGGATTGCAAGATGATGCACCAATTTTCTTTGTATTAACAAATACTAGAGCCTTACCGCCTGAGTCGGCTGCTTCTGTCACCAAGGAAGTTTGTCAGAATTTGCAAGCAGCTTTAGCGACTACCCCTCTTTCTGAAGGGGGAGATATGGGGGGATTTTTGATCGTCAGTCGTTCTGACTCAACTTTACGGGGACACTACCCAATTGAAACCGATGTGATTGCTGAAGAACTTGGCCCTTTTGATGCTCATTTTCTCGTCCCAGCTTTTTTCGAGGGTGGACGTATTACCCGCGACAGCATACATTATCTCATTATTGATGGTGTTCCTAAACCTGTTCATGAAACAGAGTTTGCCCGTGATTCTGTTTTTGGCTACCATCACAGTTACTTACCCAAATATGTAGAAGAAAAAACACAAGGACGGATTCATGCAGACTCCGTCAAAAGATTTTTACTTGCAGATATCCGTAATGGTAGTTTAGAAGCCTTAATGAGCCTGAGTGGTAATCAGTGCTGTGTTGTAGATGGAGAAACTCAAGCGGATTTAGATCGTTTTGCTCAAGATGTTTTAGCAGCAGCAAGTCAAGGGAAACGCTTTTTATTTCGCAGTGCAGCCAGTATCTTAACAGCTTTGGCTGCTTTACCTGAGCAAGCGATCGCACCCGAAAATATGGCTGAGTATGTACGTAATGGCAAACCAGGGGCTGTGATTGTGGGTTCTCATGTCAAAAAGACAACTCAGCAGCTAGAAGCACTACTAGAAGTAGAAGGTAGTTTCGGGGTTGAAGTTGAGGTGTCACGTTTATTAGATAATGTCGATCAATCTGCCACATTGTTAAGCGAAGTCCTCGAAACTGTTCACACTACCCATGCATCTGGCAAGACACCAGTAGTTTACACCAGTCGCCAAGAACTTACTTTTAAAGATGTGAATACACGCTTACAATTTGGGGCTAAGGTTTCCCGTTTATTGATGGATGTTGTCCAGGGTTTACCAGCAGATTTAGGATTTTTAATCAGTAAAGGTGGTATAACTTCTAACGATGTATTAAGTACAGGGTTAGCGTTGACTTCTGCCCGGTTACTTGGTCAAATTTTACCAGGTTGTTCAATGGTACGGACTCCTGTTGACCATCCGCAGTTTCCAAATTTACCAGTTGTCCTATTTCCAGGTAACGTCGGTGATGCTAATGGCTTGGCAACTGTATATAAACGGCTAAGTCAAAAAAACTAAGTAAGGAACTTCCAAAATAAACGAAAATCCGTTGTTTCAGGCTATTGTCTACTAGCTTTAGGAGTCGTGTAAAAATAACTTGAACAGTTTTTATGTGAAAGCTAGATTCACAAGCTATTTTAGATAAAATTTGTACAACTTATTTTTACATGATGCCTTAGATCAAAGCGCGATCGCTGGCTAATGGTGAAAAAATCTAAAAAGGAAGCAAATAAATCAGTGGCTACAAGACGGATGACTTTCAGGTTATACCCAAATAAGCAAATAGAGCAGTCCTTGCGGTATCACCGAAAGCTTCATAAGGACTTGTACAATGCTGCTGTAAATAACCGATTCACTCAATATCAAAAATTCAACCATGCGATGAAAGAGGACTAAGGGTGTGCAGGTGTCCCCCACGAAAATGATATAACGGATAAATATTTGTCTGTTTTTCCTTTTTCACTTGAAGCCAGAGGTGTTGTGGATGAACCAGTTTTGCAAAGAATTCTGTAGAAATCGCATTGTACAATTATTGGAGCCACGATTTCAGTAGTTTGTTTCAAATCGTGCTTCCAAATTCTTAAGAGAATTTGTGCTAGATTCTTATACCAAGCCAGGGTAAACATCTATCATTTACGTCAGTTTCTAAAGACAGTAATTCTGTCTCAGAGGGTGTTTGATAATTTACAACTTTCAACAACTCAGTATTAAAGACAAATAATTTTAAGATTGTTAATTGCTCAGTTTTTCTCTTTAGGCTAGTGCTGCATGACTTCTGATTCTGCTATGCCCAATCTCAAGTCAGATTCTGCTGTTGATGATGCAGAATCAATCTCCAGCCTTTCTGAGATAGAGGTAAAGTTTACTGTTTCTGATCAAGATACTGTTACAGAGACTGATTCTGTTGTTGATGATACGGAGTCCACTTCTATACTTCCAGAAGCGGAGATAAATTCTGTTCTGCTGTATTTAAAGTCCAATTCTGTCTCTGGTGAACTGGAATCAAATTCTGCTGTTACTAGTGTAGAGTCTGATACGGTTGTGGATGCAGAATTGGATGTTGACCTCTTGCATAAAGAGTTGCCTAAATCACCTCCAGCAGAAAATGGGAACAAAAAGAATATCCACATTCAGATGAAAACAGAGGAGGGAAGATTCTTATTAATTTTGCCCACAGAATCTCAACTGTCTGGTTCGGAACGAAATTGGAATGATATTTGGCAACAATTAAAGGTACGACTTCATGGTAGCGATCGCTTCACTGCACCAGATACACCTGTGCATTTAGTAGCAAGCGATCGCCTTTTAGATGCAAGACAACTGCAACAACTCGCCGAAACTTTGAGTAATGTGCAAATGCAACTGAAATCGGTTGCTACCAGTCGTCGCCAAACTGCGATCGCAGCAGCTACTGCTGGTTACTCTGTTGAACAAATACAACGAGAAAATATCCTTGCTTCTAATTCTAAAGTCAGCAATAAACCCTCAAAAGATGCCCTCTATCTGGAAATGACGGTGCGGTCTGGTGTAGAAATTCGCCACCCTGGAAGTGTCATTATCTTAGGAGATGTAAATCCAGGTGGTATCGTAGTTGCAGATGGTGATATTCTCGTGTGGGGTCGTCTCCGAGGAATTGCTCATGCTGGTGGTGGGGGTAATCGTGAGTGTCTGATTATGGCCTTGCAAATGGAACCAACCCAATTGCGGATCGCAGATGCTGTTGCTAGAGCACCAGAAAAATTACCGATGCAATTTTATCCAGAAGTGGCATATGTAACACCACAAGGAATTCGTATCGGTAGGGCTAGTGATTTTTCTAAGA
The DNA here is from genome assembly GCA_051172755.1 of Nostochopsis sp. Classification (GTDB taxonomy): domain Bacteria; phylum Cyanobacteriota; class Cyanobacteriia; order Cyanobacteriales; family Nostocaceae; genus Pelatocladus. The sequence goes on from JBMNDX010000008.1 coordinate 285,391, forward strand.
CCCTATTTAATCGGATAAACCAAGAGCCATAAAGCTCTATTGTTATATATTTACAGAAACATCATCGAGCGCGTTTTTGTCATGACTCGCATTATTGTGATTAGCTCCGGTAAAGGAGGCGTGGGTAAAACCACTTGTACAGCCAATTTAGGCATGGCTTTAGCAAAAATAGGGCGTCAAGTAGCATTAGTTGATGCGGATTTTGGCTTGAGAAATCTAGATTTGTTGCTAGGACTAGAAAATCGCATCGTTTACACGGCGGTAGAAGTTTTAGCTAGAGAGTGTCGCCTCGAACAAGCATTGGTAAAAGACAAGCGTCAACCAAACTTAGTCTTGTTACCTGCGGCCCAGAACCGTACTAAAGATGCAGTCACCCCTGACCAGATGAAGTTATTGGTGAATGCACTGGCACAAAAGTATCAATATGTAATTATTGATAGTCCCGCAGGTATTGAAATGGGGTTTAAAAATGCGATCGCCCCAGCTAAAGAAGCATTAATTGTTACCACACCTGAAATTGCTTCCGTCCGAGATGCCGATCGCGTCGTCGGGTTATTAGAAGCACAAGGTGTCAAGCGCATTCATTTAATAATTAACCGGATCAAGCCCGCAATGGTACGGGCAAATGATATGATGTCTGTGCATGATGTTCAGGAACTTCTGGCAATTCCTCTAATTGGGGTGATCCCGGATGATGAGCGCGTTATAGTCTCTACCAATCGCGGCGAACCTTTAGTATTAGCAGAAACTCCCTCTTTAGCGGCTACGGCTTTTGATAACATTGCTCGCAGATTGGAAGGTGAAACCGTCGAATTTCTTGAACTCGACTCACCCAACGACAGCATCTTCTCTCGTCTGAGAAGATTGTTGTGGACAAAAATAATTTGATGTTTTCTCCATCTGCCCATACCTAGCAGCAATGATCATAGAACTTTTAGAACGATTATTCACTCGTAATTCTGACGTTAACAGTCGCAATCAAGTTAAGCGTCGCCTACAATTAGTAATTGCTCACGACCGCGCTGATTTAAGCCCCCAAATGATCGAAAAAATGCGGCAAGAAATTTTAGATATTGTTTGTCGCTATGTGGAAATCGAAACCGAAGGTTTAGAGTTTTCTTTAGAAAGCAATCAGCGAACAAGTGCTTTAATCGCCAATGTCCCTATACGTAGGGTTAAAGAAGAATCTACAGACAATAAAGACAATAAAGACAATAAAGACAATAAAGAAAATAAAGAAAAAAATGAATTGGAAAGTAGTGAAATTACGTAGTTATTCGCCTTTTTATTAAGTAGTCAATCAAAAGATATTAGTTAAATTTAAGGTGTGCTGTGGCATTCCGAAATTCTTTGTGAACAAAAGTATCCCCGATTTTTCCAAAAATCGAGGATATTGACTATAAATTTTTACAAAAAAATTATGACTGCTATATATAGCCCAATACGCTTGATGTTAAGGATTTTTGATACAACAAAAAATTGTCTATAGAGACGCGCTTTAGCGAAGCCATGGGCGATAAGTAGGGCTTGCTGAATAAAAGTTTAATGTAGTCCAGATAAGGGGTTCAAGCCTTTTTCCACAAAACAAGTACAAGCTTATAACATCTAGAGTCTCAAAACCCTTGCACTACGGAGTGCGATCGCTGGGTAAATTTGAAAACTGAGCGACGAAACAACCCTAAAAGTAAGCTGTGTGGCTTCTAGATTTGCTTGATAGACTTATTCAGCAAGCCCTAACTAAGCACCAGCACCTTCCAACCGTCCACTGCATTTGAATTGTTAGCCTTCGTTTCGTTATGGGTTATTGTTCTAGATCAATAAGACTCAAACCTACTACTGTCATAATGAAATGTTAGAAAAGCACCATCGTTAGACATTACCCCAATAACAATGTCTAATTTTTCTAAAAAATAAGGACTACCGGACTCATCATCTGTGCTGACTATAGGTTCATCTAATATACTCACAACAATAGCTGGCTGATTTTTGTGCGGAAGTCTTCTATTCTTCAAATATTTCTTCCACTTCACAATTTGTCCTACCTCAAAAGTTTCCTTAGAAAGGAAACTGTCACAAGCTGCTTTAAGTTGAGCAAGATGCTCTTCCTCATAGCTTTTTTCCTCTTCATTGTCAGAGTCTTTCTCTCGCAAACTCCTCAAAAGCTCAGCTATGACATCTTGCTGTTTACTCATAAATTACTCCGATAGAAAGTAACAAAAAAACACCATTAAACATTTTTGTTTCTACTGAAAAGTCAACTGATTATATTCAATCTTGCTATAAATTTTTTCGTTAAAAGTGGGAAAAGTATTATCACAAAAAATTAACAAATATTCTTCCTTCCTATTCTGATTCCGAATGGCTACCTCAATCAGAGACCACATCAAAGAACTTGTTTCTTCTAATCTACTTAGAGTTAGATTGCTATCATCATCTACTAACTCGTTCAATGAATATATGGAAGTAGGAGGAAGCAAATACCAACATGATGGAACAACATCTAGTAACCACCAATTAAAAAGCTCACGCCTTCCATAAGAACCTGGAAAAATAGCATAGCCCTCTAAACAATCATCTAAGATGTCTAATAATGCTCGTAATGAATGATTTGGTTCAAGTGTCTTAATCGCACTGACATAAACATCTAAGGCTTCTGACAAAACTTGAAAACTAGATATATTTTTCTCGGAAAAAAGATGATTGATATTGACTGATGTAGTACATACTACATCATCGAAAGCTTGATTCAATGGTTCTTTAGAATCGAACATTTCTGCGAGAGTTTTTAGCAGCCAATCTGTTAGTTGATTTGTGGTCTCTTCTGGAATTGAACTATCGGGCTGATAGTATTTAATGGTAGGCTCTACAACAACAGCTAAAGTTAGCGCCATCCATACGTAACGGAGGTGCCTTAATGACTGATTACTGCTTTGGAATGAGTCTAAGATCCTACCTAATGTATCCTCAAGCAAGACGGTTCCATCTGCTTCTGCTTCATAAAGCTCTTCATAATGCTGATTCAACGCCATAACCATAGCTTTTTGAAGCGAAGCAGGTATATTACGCAGTAAAGACAATCGATCTTGAGTTATCTGTTTGTATATAGAACTACTCCATGTCAATGTCATGATTTATCTTTGTAAGTACCTGTGCAAAATTAATTTCATACTCTCATCGCCTGAAATGCTTGTCATCTGGTCATTCTGATTTTTTGAAATGTGTAATTAATTTTGCGTGAGTACTTATGTCTAAGATTCTTGTGGATATGGGTAATCCCAAAAAACATCAATGTTAATATTGGGAAATTTTTCTTTAAATTGCCTCAGAACATCATTGCAGCTTTCGCATGGCTGTAACTCACTATAGAGATAGTCTTAAATTTTCGTGCCTAGTAATACGCAAAATCGGGCATGTTGTATCAAATTAATACGATTCAAGGCACTAACTAGCAACTTGCGTTATTAAGTAAAATTACTTACAGAGTATCATTGTGATCAATTGTCCCAAAATGGCTGAGTATTCACAGAAAGTTAAAATTAAATGTGAGATTGAATTTGATTGAGTAATTCATAAAAAGGTTGCCAATTATCCTCTTGGGTAATTGCTTCCCAAATTGATTCTATGACTGGCCTTAAAATCACAGTTTGAGGATTATAACAAACTAGAGTTTGAGCTACTTGCTCTATCTCTTTCGGTGTCAAATTCGTTAAAATTCTGTGATATATTCCCGACCAATTTAAAAATAATTCCGACCTACCTAAAGATTGCCCAATTTCTGAATTGCTGAGAATACTACTCGCATCATCCTTCCATTTGCTAGAAAAGCTAGTAGCTAGCTCTGCAAAAAAGTGATGATAACTAACTGGATAATGCTTTAAAAAATTAATAGTTGCTTTTAAAAGTTCTCCAGCTTCTGGATCAGACAAATTCTCAAAACCTAATTTTTTTAGCATTAAACGACGATATTCAGCTAAATAAAAATCATCAAATTGTGCTAAACCATCTTCCATATCAGTTTGAGGAATAACAGCTTTTAAGGCTTCTTGGAGTGCTTCCAAATTCCACTTACAAATTTCTGGTTGATTAATGTAACAATAGCGTTTGTAATAGTCAAAATATGCCGCAGTGAAAAACGGGTCATAATTAGGAATAAAAGCATAGGGGCCATAATCAAAACTTTCCCCTGTAATCGACATATTATCAGTATTGAGAACCGCATGACAAAAACCAACCGCCATCCATTGTGCGACTAATTCTGCTGTCCGTTGAACTAATTCTGCATAAAATAAAGCATACTTATCTAGTTGATTATCTAAATGTTGATAGTATTCTTTAATTACATGATCTAATAACTTTTTGCTTAAATCTGGACGGCGGAAATACTGTAGCCGTTCAAAAGTACCAAAGCGAATGTGTGATTTACTCATCCGCACCATTACGGAAGAACGAGTAGGAGAAGGTTCATCACCACGCCACAGAGATAAACCTGTTTCAATCATGCTGATACATCGGGAAGTACATACACCCATTCTATGTAACATTTCCGCAGCCAAAACTTCACGGACGCCCCCCTTTAATGTCAGCATACCGTCGCCACCACGAGAATAGGGTGTTCTACCAGAACCTTTTGTACCGAAGTCGTAAAGTTCACTATCAATACCACGCACTTGTCCGTAGACAAAACCTCTACCATCACCTAGTTGGGGGTTATATTCACCAAATTGATAACCGTGGTATCGCAGCGCTAATAAAGGTTTGCGTTCTTCAAATTTGCCGAAAGCGGTGATAAAATTTTCGTCTGTCACTGCTTGGGGATTGAGTCCCAGCTTTGGTAACAACGCGTCATTACGCCAGCGCAGAATGTGTTGAGGAAATTCCGCAGCTGCAACTTCATCGTAATAGTCATCGCCTAAAGATTCCAAGGCGGGTTCGTAATTAAAATCAAAAAAAGGATTTTGAGAATTAGTGTCGTCGGAAGTTTCAGCCAGAGTCATTATGAGTACAACTTAGTTCACCTTCTTTTAATCATAGTCGGAGATGGGAGGGAGGGACATAGGGGACAAGGAGGACACGGGGGAGGGAGAATACCCAATGACAAATGACACATGACCAACAACTATAAATTATTTTGGTTGCCAATCAGGATTAGTTAAGCTTGTGAGAATATGATCTTGCCATTGTCCATTAATCAATAGGTAATTGCGGGCGTATCCTTCTACGACAAAGCCTAATCTTTTCAACAAATTACCACTACGCTGATTATGAGGTATGTAGTCTGCCATCACGCGATGCATATTTAGTTCTTTAAATATATATGCGATCGCAGCTTGCAAAGCTTCTGTCATATAACCTTTACCTTGTTCAGCTTCTGCAATACCGTAGCCAACATTGCAGTATTGTGCCACTCCTCGGACAAAGTTACTAAAATTTATAGTTCCAATTATTTTTTTCGGATTTTTTTTGACAAACATAAATAATCGTAAAGAAAAGTCTTTGGCAAGTTCATGTAAATTTAGTTCTAGCTGCAATTGCCAATATTCTTCTGTGAAAAAACTATTGCCCCAAAGAGGATAAAAGGGAGTAAAATAGGCTTTATTTTCAGTAAAATACTGAACAATTTCAGGTATATCTTCTTGTGTAGCCATTCGTAATAATAGGCGTTCAGTGAAAATTATTGGTGGTTCAACTTTCATCATCTTAATTTGTGGTTAATGTGATTAACTTGAATAACATTTTTTAGTATCTAAGACTTCTTTCATCCCAACCGCAGTTGGTCTAAAACTTTTATTAAATAATGTCAATTTGTTGTAACAAGCATTTGTCAAAATTGTATTCTTTAAATTAGCTCCTCGTAAATCCGCACCACGCAAATCTACATCAGTTAAATTTGTCCCTTGAAAATTGGCATGTCTTAAATCTAAACCTTGGAGTTTAGCTCCTGTAATAGATGCTCCAAACAGTAATGGTAATTGTTTTTTTGATGAGTTTTTCAGTAAATTGATCTCAGACAAAAACATCACCACATAACGCCGACGTTCTGGATCTAATTCCTGTAATGTAGCCTGAGTCATAGCTCGAATCATTGCTGACTTTTCGGGCTTGGCTTGGGATTTTTCTGTTAAAACTATGTTCCCGATTGTTTTAATGTAATCAGATAAAATAACATGACGCTGGTAATCAACTGTTGACTCAGTGTTTATATAAAATTCTTTATACTGGGATGTTTGTTGATTTAAAGTATTGCTGAGATTACCAATAATCAACAACAATCCTAATACTAATAGAATTAGCGTAGTTAAGATTGCCCCGAATGCCTCTTTGGGTATATTGATAGTACTAATGCTAAACTTTAATGTTTCTACAGTTCTATCAATATAAGTACTTAAGGTAGAAGATGTGACAGCAGAAACTTCATTTATTTTAACAATTTTATTAGCTTCTTTACTCATGGACTTAGGTAGTAAAAATGAAAAAGTGTAGCGCAGTTTACAAAACTGTAGTTATAAATTGCTCTTCTTGCTAATTTAGCAGTCAATATGAAAAAAGCAACTTCAGATTTTACAATTTTGATAATTTCAAATTCTCATGTGATTTAACCAAATTCTTGATAACCTGATTTCTGAGCGAAAATCACAGGTGCGATAGAAAATTAATCAACAAGGTAGGCAAAACCGTGGGAAGACGCTACGATTGGCAAAAATCAGAAATCAGGGCAATTTACGATACACAATTTTTAGAGTTGATATACCAAGCAGCTACTGTGCATCGTCAATATCACAACCCTAAACAAATCCAAGTTTGTAAGCTAATTTCTATTAAAACAGGAGCTTGTCCTGAGGATTGTAGCTACTGCGCCCAATCTTCTCGCTACAAAACAGAAGTTAAACCACAAGCACTCTTAGACAAACAAACAGTACTTAACATTGCCCAAGAAGCAAAAAATAGTGGTGTTAGTCGCGTTTGTATGGGTGCAGCTTGGCGAGAAGTACGGGATAACTCTCAATTTGACCAAGTTTTAGATATGGTCAAAGAAGTTACAGCATTAGGATTAGAAGTATGCTGCACTCTGGGAATGCTGACAGAAAATCAGGCCAAGCAATTAGAAGCAGCAGGACTTTACGCTTATAACCATAACCTAGATACATCGCCGGAACACTATAGCACTATTATTACTACCAGAACTTATAGCGATCGCTTAGACACAATTAACAATGTCCGTCAGACCAACGTTACCGTCTGCTCTGGTGGTATTCTTGGTTTGGGCGAGAATGTCGAAGACCGCGTTTCAATGCTGCACACTCTGGCTAATTTGCATCCTCATCCGGAGTCTGTACCAATTAATATTCTTTCTAAAGTTCAAGGTACACCCTTAGAAAATCAACCAGATGTTCCTATTTGGGATGTCGTGCGGATGATCGCCACTGCACGTCTGATTATGCCAGCTTCTGATGTGCGCTTGAGCGCAGGTAGGGCCAAACTTTCTCAAGTTGAACAGGCTTTATGCTTCTTAGCAGGGGCTAATTCTATCTTTTCCAGTGATAACGGTCACATGTTGACCGTCACCACCCCTTGTCCTGGCTATGATGCAGACCAAGAAATGCTAAATTTGCTTGGTTTGGAAATGCGTCCATCGTTTGTTGTTAAGGAGAAGGCGACAACACAAGTTGTGGTTAGATAAGAGACGGGGACGGGGGAACAAGGAGACTAATGTTTTAGCTAAATCAAAAATTCATCCCACATCTGACCGAAGGCAGTGTGGGATGAATTTTTGGGCGATGACGAATTGACCCGTAACCAAGTCAATCCTGTGGATAACTGCCCTGTATGTCATACAAGTTTGTGTAGGGACTTGAATGCAGCTATCAACATAAAGGCGCGTGGGACGCACGCCCTTAAAGCTCAGTTAATGTCCGGATTAGGAGTCACTGAGAAGCCCACACTCACCCTCAAAGGGGAGTGTGTGGAGTATGTCACGGAGCATCCAATTTTTTCAATATACCGCAAAGGGTTTTTTGAGCATTTGGGATGCTCCCATGTTTGACTAAATAATCTTGGCGGCGCGCAGACCAAACAGTAAACCGACTGCAATGCCAAAAAAGATTGCCAGGAAGACGATATAAGATACTACGGCTAACATTTACGTTTCTCCACAATTGTTTACTCTTAAATCTATTGAATCATTTGTCAGTGGTTAATGGTTGAAAATAGGGCAAGGAGAAAAACCTTCATACCCTTTGAATCGACTAACATCAACTGTATTGCTATTTAACTGAGATATTTACCGAAATATCGAACTCATGTAGTGTAGATATAAATAACTTTAACCGTGTGACTGCGTAGGTGCATTTTTTAAGAAGTTTACAATCACGTTAAGCAAGTCGGCACAAATAAAGCTAACTAGTTGGGGTCGTTATTTGTCATTGGTCATTGGTGATTGGCAAGGGTTTCAGGCATGTTTACTTTTCGTAATATAGCTATGTTTATTCCCGCCGATTTACTTAAAAATATTTTTTCTAAATACTCAATTTCAGTTATTTATCGTTACCACCGGAGGTTATGTTGAGAAAGTTTTCACGATTAAAATATTTGTTGATCTTTGGAATCTTCATCTGCTTAGTGCTATTCACTAGAATGACATTCGCACAAGCGTTTTTTACACCTAATTTCCTGCAAGCACAAGTGGAGATTGCGGGTACAGACATTAATGGCACACTCTTTTTGACACAGCGAGAGAATAAGGCTGTACGGATTCGGGGTAATATTCAGGGCAACCCGACTAAACTGACTCCTGGTCTACATGGACTCCACATTCATGCTGTGGGCGTGTGTGAACCTGATGCTAGCCCTGCTTATAGCACCACTGGTGGACATTTTGACCCTGGGCCTTTTGCTTCGGAAACTCCTGTAGAGGCTAACCATCCGTATCATCTAGGTGATTTGCCGAATTTGGAAGTAGATGAACAGGGACAGGCAAAATATGATGCGATAACCAGTCGAATTACCCTCAGTGAAGGCCCTGTCAGTGTATTTGACGGTAATGGTAGCGCCATCATCATTCACCTGTTACCAGATCAGCAAAAAGCTAACGGTGAGGCGGCGGATGCAGGCGGTGGACGTATAGCCTGTGGAGTTATATCATGATTGCTAGTCAACGGTGAAGCTAGGACTACATTGCGGTAGAATATCCGACACGGGGTTCAAAGAGGTTAGTGATGGCTTCCGTAATTAAAGTAAATCTACCGTCGCAGTCTTATGATATTGCGATCGCACCAGGTAGCCTAGATCAATTAGGCGAATATATGGCTCATTTACAGTTAGGTAAGAAAGTTTTGCTAGTTTCTAACCCGACTGTTTTTCAATTTTATGGGGAAAGAGCGATCGCATCACTTCAGGCTGCCAATTTTGAAGTTGCAAGCCATATTTTACCTGATGGCGAAAATTATAAAACCTTGGCATCTGTAGAAAAATTATACAATACAGCACTGGAAAATCGCTTAGAACGTTCCGCAACAATGGTAGCTTTGGGAGGCGGTGTCATTGGCGATATGACTGGTTTTGCGGCAGCGACTTGGTTGCGAGGGATTAATTTTATACAAGTGCCTACAACTCTTTTGGCAATGGTAGATGCAGCCATTGGTGGAAAAACAGGCGTCAACCATCCCCAAGGTAAAAACTTGATTGGGTCATTCCATCAACCGCGATTAGTATTACTTGATCCTGATGTATTGAAAACACTACCTGCGCGGGAATTCGGTGCAGGGATGGCAGAGGTAATCAAGTATGGTGTTATTTGGAATGCTCAGTTATTTGCTGAATTGGAAGCAAGTCTACGCTTGGATGAAATAGGATACATTCAACCAGATTTAATATACAGCATATTAAATCGCTCCTGTCAAGCCAAAGCTGATGTTGTCAGCAAAGATGAGAAAGAAGCTGGACTACGGGCGATACTCAACTACGGACACACCATCGGTCATGCAGTCGAAAGCTTGACAGGTTACACACAAATACTGCATGGAGAAGGAGTTGCGATCGGTATGGTAGCAGCAGGACAGATCGCTGTAGAACTAGGAATGTGGAGTCAGGCTGAAACAAAACGCCAAGATGCTCTCATAGAAAAAGCAGGTCTACCAACTAAATTACCATCTGGGTTGGATATTGAAGCAATTATTGAAGCATTGCAGATTGATAAAAAGGTGAAAGCGGGTAAAGTCCGGTTTGTATTACCAACCCAAATAGGTGCAGTGACGGTGACAGATCAAGTACCAGGAGATATTATTCGACAAATATTACAGAATATGTAATTTACAATTACAATTAGCTGCCAACATTTTGTGCTATGGTACTCCAAACCAATGCCCTTAAATGCTTTATCGAAACTTTTATTCATCTCGCAACAAGACATATAAAAACAATCGCACAATCGAAATCGGGGATCGCTATCTGCAAATTTTTCCGGATGCATTCATTAGTCAGACGGATAAAGAAATGGTAGATGCACCCGAACTTGTAGCCTTCAGCCTCTGGCTGGGGGCTTTATTATAGCACGTTTAAATATATCAAAACTTCTGACTTGAAAGAGGGTGTAGGGGTGTAAGGGTTTAGGGGTGTAGGAGAAAAAACCTCTTTCATCTTTGCTGATGAAACTTGTTTCATTGGGACTGCCTTGGTAGGGATTGAAAAATTTTGCTATTCGTTCATTTTTCCCAAATGCTGTTGTTAGCACTATGGATGTAGAAGTGGTAGATACACCTTAATTGCTCAGTGCAGGACTGAGGGTTTTTGTAAAAGTTTCAGTTCTAAACAAAACATAAAATTGCTAATTTATTAGCGTAGGAGTTCTGGCAATAAAGTTGGAACTGTAAAAAATAAATAACCAATCAGGGCAAATAAGAAAGTAATTAAAACAGTAAATATGTAGCCAATACACATAAGTAAACCATCGGATTCTATTGTTGCCACCGCTAATATTAAAATACCTATAGTTGGAATAGGGTTAGTAAGAGGAATTGGTGATATTAGCAACACTGCTAATAAAGAAATACAGAACCCATTCAGCCGCCAGACGTAAGGATGGTTAGCTATTTTTGGCAATCGAGGGCGAGCAATTTTTTCTATAATTCTGGTAATCCGTCGCAAATTTTGCAATAGTATATTGGCAAAAGAACGAGGAAATTTATATCTAGCTATTCTTCGAGGTAGCCAGGGCGATCGCCTACCTAAGACCATTTGTATTGAAAGTATCAAGCAAGCACCACCAAATGGTCCCGTAAATCCTGGTGGCATTGGAAACAAAAAGGGTAAAACTAACAATGCAATCACCAAATTAAAACCTCGTTCCGAAGTTTCTGCCAGGATATCTTCAAGTGACAACGGCTTTTCAGCTAATCGTTGTAACAGTAACTTGATATCTTGAGAAAATTTTAGATGCATCTGTTCTGAGGCGATGTGAGTCTTCACAATACCGAGTCTTACCTAAGTTAAATAAATTTAATTAGTGATCAATACAAATATTTTTACATTAATTCCGAAAATGGTAGATTAACATCTATCGATAGTTAGTTGTTGGTCAACAATTAGGGGTGTGAGGGTGTTTAGTCGGGGGATGAGTTCACTCCACCTCTCCACCTAGCGGGGAACAAAAACAGCTACAGCTTTGGGAACTACACGAAAATGAGCGGGAGTATAGGTGGTGATTTCACCATCAGTGTTAATAGGACGAGGTTTGCGAGTATACACCTCGATTTCCTGACCTTGAAGAGCGCGGACATTCCGAGCATTGATGTGTCGTCCTTGGCGCATTCTTGGTAGTAAGGGAATAATCTGCCACCAGTGCTTAATCTCTAGACTGTACAAGTCTAATCTTTGGTCATCAATCATGGCATCGGGAGCTACTGTCATACCACCGCCATAGTACCGACCATTAGCGATCGCAATTTGCACAGTTTTGACTTTCATCGATTGATCAGACAAACGAATTTCTGCACTAAATGGACGAGATTCCCAAATAACTTTCAAGGCCGTAAAAGCATAAGCGAAGATTCCCCAACGACGCTTGACTTCTTTTGTTAGTCGCTGGGTAATTTTCACACTCAATCCTAAGCTAGCAACATTGAAAAAATATTTGCCGTTGACTTCTCCCAAGTCAATGCGTCGTAATTCACCTGTAGCAATCACTTTGCTAGCTTCGCCTAAAGAATTGGGAATTTTTAAAGTCTTTGCGAGATCGTTCGCAGTTCCCAAAGGCAAAATTCCCAGAGGTAAATTAGTTTCAACTAAAGTATCTACCGCAGCGTTGAGAGTACCATCACCACCACCGACAATTACCAAATCCACTTGATGTTGATATCTCTGGATGATCTCTGAGAAATCCTGAGGATTTTCTGCGGATGCTGCAATCAACTCAAATCCTTGTTCTACAAGACAACTCATCACTTCTGGCAAACGCTTTTGTCCTTGGCGGGATTGACGATTTACTAACAGCAGTGCGCGCCGATTCATGGGTAGTAATTTTTAGAGCTTATAGGTAAAAATATTCATATACTGCCTACACTCTTTTGGAATTTACTCTCAAATTGTGCAGGGATTTTTATGAACTATGCTAATTATTCAGTTTTTATACGCTTATTATATAGGTTGCCTTGCTACTTTTTAGGATTAGTTTTATTTAGCTTAACTTTACTAGCTATCAGTGCATTTATACCTAGAAAATGGCACAATTACTCACAAAATAATTGTGATATGCAAATTTGTGTTTCTAACACAGGTATTCATTCTAATATTCTAGTACCAACAAAAAATAATATTTCTGATTGGCACAAGTTTTTTTCGATCAGCAAAATCGGTATAGATACTGCTCCAAACTATAATTATTTAAGTTTTGGCTGGGGAGACAAAGATTTTTATATGTTAACTCCTTCTTTGTCTGATTTAAAATTTTCTACCACTTTTAAAGCACTATTCATACCTACGTCTTCTGTGATGTATGTTAAAGGTTATCAAGTAATGCCAACTGATTTAGAAGTTAAATGTGTCAGAGTTAGCAAAAATGATTATTCACGATTAATGGAGTATATCCAAGGTAGTTTTCAATTAGATAAAAAAGGGAAAACAGTCCGCTTGGGTAATGGTCACACTATCAATGCAGGTTTTTATGCAGCAGTTGGCAGTTACTCAATTTTGAGAAACTGTAATTCTTGGACAGCATCTGGTTTAAGAAAGGCTAATGTTAACACCCCTCTTTGGGATGGACTTTCAACTGCGATTATATTTCACCTCAAAAATAGCTGTAATCTTGAATAAAAAGGCAAAAGTAAGAAGTTAATTTTTAAATTTTCTTCTTATCTTTTACCTTTAATTTGAGGCTAACCTTGATTGTGTTGGCAAAGTGGTGGAAAACCACTTCCTCATTATTCTAATAATAAATGCATAAAACATGTATAATGATTTATCTATATGAATGATTGCATTTCAAAGATGCTTAGATAAGCCGTAAAATAAGAGTTAATGGCAACAAAAAAATAGAAATATCAAATTAGGCTCATCGTAAGGATAAATTATCAGAGCGATCGCATCTTTTAACTAGACGGTAATATGATAAATCACACAACAGGGGCATGGAATATTGAACATTAGACATCACTTGGTTTGTTAAACAACTCCAATATCTGCCTGCAAAACTGCTTCAGCTTTTCACAAACTTCTTCTGAAGGCTGGGTTATACCTACAAAATTCCAATTTTCTACCGTTGACATTCGCCACTGTTCACCCTGATGGCTAAATCCTGCTGCTTCCACACCAATTGCCCGACGTATACTACTTACAGGATCTTGATAAAAACGGATTTGAATCAAGATACTACGACTACGCCATGATTTGCTTACCCCAGGAAAATGAAAGCCAATATCTATCGAATCTGGATCAATTAACTCTCTGGTTTCTGGATCATTTGTCCATGGTTTAAGATCAGACCTAGCATCAGGAAACTCAAATTTAAATAAATTAACAACAGTCGCAATCTTGCTGGCGAATTCTAAGTTAGTTCCCATTTCAGCTGCATTCACGGAAACAGCCACCTCCAAGTTGTGTTTGTTAATGGACGATGTGAGGAGATAAAAACCGCCAGAAGGCTCTTGTAATTTGAATTTTAGCCTATCAATATCTTTATATTTTTGGCAAATTCCAAATTACACTTTCGTGACAATATTTATATAGTTTATATATATTTTAGTTTGAGATATGTTTTGAAGTAATTATACTCAAGATTTTAAGAGAAAAAATAATTTCAGCAAAATCCCTTGTCAATCAGAATAAGATGTTACGCGCTCCGATCTAAAATGACACTGTGGTAATACATAAGCTTAGTTTATGGCGCGTCAACGCTCACTCTTTTCACTAATCCTGGTTCTTTTAGCAACATTTCTGATCAGCTGTGGTGGGCCGACTGTAGCCACAGCACCTCCAACTTATACCCCGACACAGATTGAGAAAATTCAAGGATACTTACCTAAAATCCAAACTGTGCGCGATCGCTCTGACGAACTCAAAGAGCTGATTCAAGATAACAATTGGGTAAATGTTGGTAATTTTATCCACGGTCCGATGGCAGAAGCAAGGCTAAACATGACTTATATCATTCCGAACCTTTTACCTCAAGATCAACCAAAAGCACGTCAAGTAGCTAGAGATTTGTTTAACCATCTGGTTCAAATTGATCAAGCTACTGAATCTGCTAATTCCTTGAAAGCTTTGAATAACACCAAGGCTGTATTTGTAGATGTTGACAAATTCCTTGATTTGCTTCCAGAAGCAAACACGTCAGCAGAAGCTGGTTAATGTTTAGGATGGGGATTGGGGGGTTTCCCTTTTGGGAATCCCCCACCCCCCACCCCTTCCTCCCAACCACGAACGTAGGTATTG
>JBMNDX010000009.1:0-284980 GCA_051172755.1 Nostochopsis sp.
CTCGTACTTCTGCCTTCTGAAATTTTCTTTCCAATCCCCGAACGCTAGTGCGTCTCATGACGGAGAATCCCCGATCCTTTTAATACTTCCTCTCTTGTGGCTGAAACATGGTAATTGTCACTGGACGATACTGAATATCAATTCCTGCTGGTGAATAGTAAGCTATTGTGTGTTTGAGGAAATTTTGATCATCTCGTTGAGAATAATCCTCACGGAAGTGAGCGCCACGGCTTTCTTGACGATTGAGAGCTGAGGACAGAATCATTTGTCCGACAACCATTAAGCTTTGTAGTTCTAAAGCTTCAATAATTTCCGTATTCCAACAGCTTCCTTTATCACCTAAGTATATCTGCGAGTATTGTTGTTGTAATTGTTGTAATTTTTGTAGACCTTCACTCATTAAATCTGCGGTACGGAAGACACCACAAAATTGAGTCATAGTGTCCTGAAATGTCTGACGGATTTGGTTAATCCGGTACTGTCCTGACTGATCCAGCAAAGCCTGAATTTGTTGTTTAGCTTCGCCGAGGTAGCGTTGTTCGTTGATCTCCGGTAACTTGCGATTTTGTACGTATTCTGCGATCGCAGCTCCAGTTCTGCGTCCATAAACTACGCATTCTAGTAAAGAATTGCTACCTAGCCGATTAGCACCATGCACAGAAACACAAGCAGTTTCACCAGCAGCAAAAAAACCTTCGACGAAATGATCCCCACTACTACGGACTTGACCATCAGTATTAACAGGGATACCACCCATACAATAATGGATAGTCGGACGTACGGGCATAGGTTCAGTTACTGCATCCACACCCACTAAACGATGAGCTTCTTCCCAACAGAAGGGAATACGACTCATGATTTTTTCCCTACCCATGTGGCGCAGATCAAGATAAACAAAGGAGCCACCAGCACTTCCATCAGGATGAATACCACGACCAGCCCGAATTTCGTAAGCGATCGCTCGTGAAGTAATATCACGGGGAGCAAGTTCCATGCGACTGGGAGCATATCTAGCCATAAACCGTTCTCCCTCGCTGTTGATCAAATACGCCCCCTCACCACGCACCGCTTCCGAAATTAACACCCCAACTGGATATAATCCCGTAGGATGAAACTGTACAAATTCCATATCTTCTAAAGGTAAACCAGCAAGTGCCGTCATTGCTAAACCATCGCCCGTGGAAGCGTAATCATTAGAAGTAGTATTATATACCCGCCCATAGCCACCAGTGGCAAACATGATTGCTTTGGCGCGGATCACCTCGACGTGTCCATCTAAGATGTGATACATCACCACACCCTTAGCTTGATTTTCTTCCAAAATCAAGCGCATCACATACCACTCTTCATAAACTTGCACACCATAACGTCGCAAATTATTTACCAATTCATGCAAAATAGCATGACCAGTCTTATCGGCAGCGTAGCAAGTACGATTGTGGGAATGTCCACCAAAAGCACGTTGAGCAATGCGTCCATCACTCAAGCGGGAAAACAACACGCCCATGTGTTCTAAATCAATGACTACATCCGGTGCTTCACGAGTCAGAATTTCGACTGCATCTTGATCTGCTAGGTAGTCAGAACCCTTAACTGTGTCAAAAGCGTGCGCTTCCCAAGTATCAGATGAGTCAACATTTTTGAGCGTCGCTGCAATTCCACCTTGAGCAGCAACAGAGTGAGAACGAATTGGGTGAGTTTTAGCAACCACAGCAACATTCAAACTGGGATTTTTTCTAGCTATTTCCACTGCGGCGCGACATCCCGCCAAACCACCACCGATAATAATTACATCATGTTCCAGCATCATTAGTCCCCCAACTGTAAAAAAAGCCACTTTTCCATTTTAAGAATGCTATTAATTGCATCTGCAAAAAAATTCCCTGCCAATCGACAGGGAATTTATGTCCCAATACGGTTCAGTAGAGAGACGCGAAATTTCGCGTCTCTACTGAACCGTATTGATTTATGTCCAATATCTAGACTTAAATCTAATCTAAAATCTAAAATTTATTAACTAGTTGCTTCTACAGGTTTTTGCTGAGAAACATTACCAGAGATTGGCGCCATTTTTGTTCCTGGTTCTACAGGAGACAATTCTATATGATTTAACAAAGTAGTTACAAAAGCAAAAAGCAAGAAAGGCAAAGACAACAAAACAACAAGCCCAACCGCAGCTAAAGCATAAACTGGTCGTCTTGCACCCATTAGTGCTAAAGCTGATGCCAAACTAATGGTAATCGTAATCAACCAAACAATGATTTGACCGTAAATATCACCGAAAGTAAGAGTACAGACAAATCTATACTTTTGAATATTATTTATCATTTTATTTGCCTCTAGTATCTCCTTTAGGTTCTACATTAGAACCAGGTTTGACTTTTTGACAATTTCTAAATATTTTTGAAACTATTGTAATATGACTTAACAATTAATCCTGCCTTCAGATAAAGTAATTCCCAAATTAAATCAGTCTTTGGATATATATCTTTACTCAGACCAATAAACTATGTGTAAAGTATCAATTGGGTTACTTTTAACTTATGTTAAATTCATTGATATTTTCTTTATTTACTTCCTTCTTAGTAAAATAATCGGGAATGAAATAATCAATAATTACGAAAAATCTGACGGGGCGACGAAAGGGCTAGTGCATCGCGCAGAAGTACAGAAGCAGAGGGCAAAAGGGAATAAAGCTTATGCAGCATACTTTCTAGATGTTTTAAACTGGGTAGTTATTTTAGCCATGATGCACTAGGATGCTGCTAGAATAAGCTCCATAGCCCTGAGACCTCGTTTTCTCGTTGGAGTTGCGATCGCTGTTGGTGTGTGGTGTTGTT
Source organism: Nostochopsis sp. (assembly GCA_051172755.1). Taxonomy (GTDB): domain Bacteria; phylum Cyanobacteriota; class Cyanobacteriia; order Cyanobacteriales; family Nostocaceae; genus Pelatocladus. The sequence goes on from JBMNDX010000009.1 coordinate 2,841, forward strand.
ACTTGAGGATGTAGCGGCTACTGAGGTACGTAAGCTTGAGCAAATGATACCTGACTTCTACGGGTGTTTGGGTTCCTAACATCGCGCTCCGAGCAATTAATTTGGTGAATTTTCTATGGCATTTACTTTTCCTGTGAAGGTGCCCTGGATTGCTTTGGCTAAAATTGTGATGAGAATGTAATTAAAACGAGTAAAATTTATTTTTATGTGGAGATAAATTCTATGCGTTATCAAGTTTTCGTTCGTAGTCAAGATGAACATCATTTTATTGCATCGGTTGTAGGAATACCGAATTTAACTGTTGAGGGGACGACGGAAGCCGAAGCTATTTCTAATGCCAAATCAGCCCTTGAAGCACAGTTAGTCAGGGGAAAATTTGTCTCGATCGAAGTAAATTCAGAAGTGGAAACCAGTGAAAATGTACCGCAGATGAAGTATGCAGGAATACTTACAGATGACCCAACATTTGATGATTTTATGGATAAGTTAGCTTTAATTCGTCAAGAATCTAATGCTTTGACAGATGAGTGATGACAATTTACGTTTTTGATACAGACCATCTCAGTCTTTATGGACGGAATAACCCTAAGATTATTGAAAATATTTTGGCTGCTAGAGTACAGTTGACAACAACAGCTATTAATGTCGAAGAACAATTGAGGGGACGTTTGGCTCAAGTGGCGGAAGCTAAAGATGGAAGAACCAAGTCGATAGCTTATCGATTTCTTGTTGATACGGTGATGTTATTATCCGAATTTACGGTTCTTCAGTATGATGCAAAATCCGATGATATTTATCAATCATTAAAAGCGCAACGTGTTCGTATCGGCACTCAAGATTTACGCATAGCATCGATTGTTTTAGCTTGTGATTGTGTTTTACTAACGAGAAACTTGCAGGATTTTGAAAAAGTGCCGGGTTTAAAAATTCAAAATTGGTCGATTTAATTTTTTTGTTGAAGTAGCTTATTGTTCGACTTGCGATCGCTCTTGGTATGGGAGTTGTAAAAGCAACCATCGTATAGACATCTGAAGGCAAAATATAGGTGACGATAATTACTCTGTTAGGCTATATAATTTACGTATGAATGTAATAGCATCCTTTTAGTTCAAACCGCAACTTCAATACGCTCGACACAAATATTGAGAATTGCTGCACTATTTTGACGCTGCGATTATACAACTAGCTGCGATCGCCATATCTGGATATTACCCCCATATTCACCACTGGCTAACATCTGTCCATTAGCGCTGAAAGAAATGGAATGAACTTGCGAAGAAACCGTAAACGTACATATTTCTGCTTTTGTCATTACATGAAACAATTTAATAGTTTTATCCTGATTAGCAATAGCTAATAATTGTCTATCAGGACTAAAGGCAAAAGAATTAAACTGTGAAGGAGCAGTAAAAGTATAGATTTCTGCACCCGTCTCAACTTGCCATAGTTTGATAGTTGTCTCATTACTGCCAATGGCTAATAGTTTCCCTGTGGAATTGAAAGCAACCGACTTTACCCAGTCAGAAGGATAATTGACAGTTGAGATTTCTCTACCAGTTGCTACCTGCCACAGCCTGAGAGTTCCGTCATAACTCATGCTAACTAACAATTTTCCATCTGGGCTAAAAGATAGGGAATTAACTGTGTGGGAATGACCAGATAAAATCCTAATTTCTTTAAGAGTTCCCAGATGCCACAGTTTGATAATATTGTCTTGACCGCCACTGGCTAAATGTAATCCATCTGGACTAAATGCAAGAGATTTAACTTGATATTCATGATCGCGGAGGATTTTAATTGCTCTACCAGTTTCAACTTGCCACAGTTGAATCAATCTGAAACTACCACTTGCTAATATTTGCCCATCTGGACTCAATGCAATAGGATCACCGCTATCACCCACAGAAATACTATAATTCCCAGCAAAGCTATGAATTTCTCTGCCAGTTTCAACTTGCCACAGTTTGAGTTTTGACCAACCACTAGCTAAAAGATTCCCAGTATTAAAGCAAAAACCGACGTGAATAAACCCATCAGTTCTGTCGGGATCATTAGTGAAGGTAAGAATTTCTTTACCAGTGGCAACATCCCATAGTTTGACAGTTTTATCTTTACCACAACTAGCTAATGTTCGTCCATCTTGATTAAAAGCAACTGAGAAAATATTGCCAGAATGACCAGTAAGCTGAAAGATTTCTTCAACTATAATTCCCCCTCGAAAAAAGGAACGCAGAGATTTGTGGCTTAATAATTTATCAACAAAGTAATTTAAAAAGGTGCCAATTAAGTTTTGTATTCTTGTAAATATTGATTGTCTAAAAAGTGTTCTATTTCTCGATGAATCCCACATTCCGCAGATATTAAAGCGGATTTCATAATTATGAAATTGAACCCACATTCCGCAGATGTGACTGATATTACAGGTAATTTTGAAAAGTCAAGCCTAGAAGATTTCTATTAGTCTAATCTTTTAGGTTTCAATTCACTTTATAAAGCCAAAATTAGAGAATCCATCAGCAAGTTAACTTCACAGATTCTCTTAATATATTCACCTTCGCAATCAATCCACTAATTTAACTAAAATTAACCAACATAAATCTAGCTAAGACTATTATAATCTTCGCTCAAATTCTGATTTATTAAAAAATATCTCCAGTTTTTTCAATCAAATAAGCCAGTTTAAATCATCAGATAATATTGACGACATCTGTAACCCAAATAATGCAATATTTTCTGACGTTCTTCTGTTAAATTACTCATTTGTTGCTGTCCGTTGATGAGCAACAAATGTACAGATTGAAACATCTGAAATATCCACCTCATTGTCGGGTTATTTGTGAATTTATTGACCTGGTTTCTGATAGTGCTATCTGATGATAATAATGCCTGTCTCAACTTTCTTTGTGCTAGGTTATAGACTAACAAACACAGTCCCATTATCATCGCAATTGCCTCCACTCTTTCCGGACTTTTGACAAATACGCTTGATGTGAAAAACAATGGGTCTTTTAAAAACCTAAATCCTCTTTCATTAGCTTGTTGAGCTTTATATTCATCTAATACCTGCTGATTACTCAATTCATTTTCATCTAATATATTCGTCGCTAATATAAATCTTCCGGCTTTGATTTTCTCGGTTTCTATCACCTCTGGTCTCGGTTCTATTTGACCTGTAGCTTGATATTTTATGTGCTGATTTTCGCTGGATTTACTTGGTCTTCCTACTTTAGTATATTCTGCTTTCTCTGAGTACTCAATTTCTTTTATTTGGTGATATTTCCAGGATGATGATAGCTTTTCTATGGCGATTTTAGCATCGGCTTGACATGCAAAATCCTGTCTGGATAGTTTACGCAGTGAGGCTTGTGCTTTTTCTGACTGCTTGTCAACTTGTTTTTTTACTTGTTGAATACTTGATTTTTTTCGCTCTTCACTTTCTATAATTAACCATCTTTGTTTGATTTTTCCATATTCACTTTCTCTGGTTGCTATTTTATATCCTGATGTTTGACTTTCTTGCCATTCTTTTTCTTGTATGTCTAAGATTTTATTTTGTGCCTCTTTTATACTTAGTGGCACTCTTGTTATCCATTTTAATTCTCTCATGGCTTCTAGGTTATCAGCTGTGTATAAGGCACTGTCTGCTACACATATTCCCGCAAATGTCCATTGTTTTCTAAATTCTTTTAATCGGCAGACGAATACACTTTTATCATCTACATTTCCTGAATCTACTTTTAAATATAATGGGATATCTCCATCTCCTGTCACTATCATGTCAATGATAAATTGTTTTAAGTCTGGTCGGTGGTCTCTTGAATACCCATGAACAATTTCTATCGGCTTCATTTCTGACTCTAATTCATCTTTATTCACTTCTTCTACCAATTCCATCTCGTCTATTATTCCCGCTACTATGCCCAAATGGTCTATATCTAGGACTTTTATAGCTTCTAATGCCTCATTCATGCTTTTTCTCTTTCCACTTACTGCCTTATTATTTTATAAGAAAAAAGCCTGAAATTATTGCTCTACAATCATTTCAGGCTTGAGTTTCTTCAATTTCATAATTATGAAATCCGCTTTAATATCTGCGGAATGTGGGTTAAGATATCGTGTCGCTGCATTTTCAGCACTTTTCTATGCTACAAGAGCCACTCACTGTGATATTTTTACTGTAGGCAATGTCTTTGAAATGATGCCGCTATTACTCTGTCAAATTTGAATTTAGGGATAAAAGCTTTGATTTGTTGATCCCCGCGTCAAATCTTATCCATCATTTCTAATTTGACGACTACTATTTTGAGTAATTTGCTCACTAAAAAAAGATATAGTTAATATTTGTTGAATCTTGATAAATTCCGTAAGCAATACCTATGACAGCAGTATCCTCCATTTTTCTAGCTGGGGCAAGTCGAGGCGTGGGTCGAGAAATAGCCCAATGCTTGATCTCGCAACAATCTAAAGTAAAAGCACTCTTAAGAACTGATGCAACTCATAATGAACTAGAAGCACTGGGAATAAAAGTGGTTCTAGGAGATGCGATGAATGTCGAGGATGTCGAACGTGCAATTCTGGGAGATGAACCCATTGATGTTGTGATCACAACAATTGGTGGTTTAGCTAAAGATAACAACAGAGCAGATTATATAGGTAATAAAAATCTCATTGACGTGGCGCTTAAAGCAGGAGTCAAAAAGTTTATTTTGGTAACTTCTATTGGTAGTGGAAATAGTGTTGTAGCTTTATCTCCACAAATATTAGAAGCATTACAACCGGTTTTAATTGATAAGGAGAAAGCCGAACAACATTTAATTGCCAGTGGGCTTAATTATACTATTATTCGCCCTGGTGGATTGCAGTCTGAACCTGCAACTGGGAATGGAGTTTTAAGTGAAAATCCACGTATTGCTGGTATGATTAATCGCGCAGATGTAGCACTCTTAGTTTGCCGTTGTTTAAATTCTGATGCTGCTAACAATAAAGTTTTGTCAGCAATAGATGCAAATATGTTGTTTGGACAACCAGAGTTTGAAAAATTTAATCTGGATTGATTTGAGAAAATTCTACTTGGCAGTTAAGATTTGATTTTAGTGACGTAAAATACTATGTGATATGACTGTTCGTGCTTTCTTTCAAACAGCAAAAGTCGAAAGTGTTAAGCCTCCTTACGATACGATTTATCTCAAAATCTTGTATCCAGCACAGATGTCAGGCAACCATACAGAAAAGAATTTGGGAATTGTGCCTGTTGATCGTCACAAAGCCCCGTTTCCAGTGGTCATTTTTTTTAACGGGTTTAACTGTGAAGCTCATATATATCAATGGTTAGCACTGAAACTGGTTGAACGTGGACTCGTGGTGGTTACATTTAACTGGGTTGCAGAAGAGCTTCCAGGAGTAGTAAGCATGACTCCAGGAGTGGATATCACTACCTGGAAACCTGGAATTTATGGTACTGTTCCCACTGCTTCTGCTTTACCGACACTGCTAGCAAAACTCGAACAGTTGCAAGCAGAGGGAATCCTAGCTGGGATGCTTGACTTAGAACGGGTGATTTTGGGTGGACACTCAGCAGGTGGGAGAGTGGCGATCGAAAATTCTAACCCTAGTTTTTTCCCACAGGTAGCAGCATCTTTTGCTTATGCTGGCCATTCTATGGGAGGGACAATTATGGGATACGAAGCGGGTACAATTATTAAATATAATTAATTTAGGATTTTATCAAACTTAATAAGCTAAACGTACCTCTTTCATACATGATATAAAAACCTAAGATATTGACCGACAACGATATGCCGACGACGAAAATAAGTATTTATCTGGGAAAAAAATAGGAGTAAAATGAGGATATCGTCAATATTAGTAGCGATAAAAGCAATTATGCTCTGAGTAATAATAGAGATAATATTATTCATGGGAGTTGTCAATGATAATAATTTACTAAATAATAGATTTATTCCTCATGCATATTGCTCAAGAAATAACTCAGCTTTTTTCTTGCACATGAAGATATTTCTCTGGTCTGATATCTACAGAGCGTCGCCTTTTTCTATTTTTTCAGCAAACCATAATTAAGTCAGGAATTTCTTTATTGAGATTTCGATTTGATCAATTCTTTGAGAGTTTGTAAATCATACTTCCCTACTTTTCCAGTACTAAAAAATAGATATCCCACAGCTAACAAAACAGATGCTACTAGGAAAGCCAAAAAATTCACTGAAGCAAAAACACCACCAGTAAAAACAATAACTCCTATTCCACCCAATATCAAAAGCAAGCCAAAAATCGGATTAAAGCGCCCCCAAATTAGTATGGCAACTCCTGCGATGCAGAGCAATACACCTGGAAGCCGTACAAAAATTCCAACTTGAGTACTGGAAGCTAAAATTACAATTCCAGCAATAATTAAGGATGCACCTAACATCTTGCTAGTTCGATCAACCTTGTGTTTTTGACTTTTGTTAGTATTCTGGGGTTGAAATACTGTGGAATTGGAAATAGAAATATTATTTGTTTGATTTTGTTGTTGATTTTGAAATATAAAAGTAACTTTTTCCTCTTGAGCCAGATTAATTTTATCTCCTAAAGTGAGAGGGTAGCGAGTTCGTGGCTCTAGCTTTGTATTATTAAGATATGTACCGTTAGAGCTTCCTAAATCCTCAATATAGTAGCTATTACCTTCTATATGAATTTCTGCGTGCAGCCGAGAAACGACATCAGCGTCTGGTAAAAAAGTAACATCTACATCTGGATTAATTTTTTCATTCGGTTTACCAATACGAATTACAGCCGAAGGTGTTGGTATTGGAAAGGATCTACTAGTTTGAATATGAAACAGTTCTAAGTGTAGCTCTGTTGTTTGTGATGTACCTAGATTTTGCATAGGTCATACCATTTTGGATTTTGGATTTTGGATTTTGGATTGTTATATTTTATTTTGGTTGTATTTTGAGCAAGCCAAAGAGCTTGTTAATAAAATTTTTTGACCATTGATTATTGACTTTCCTTATTAGGCAATACTCCCCCTTTTTCTTGCTTCTTTATAAGAAGTTCCCACATTTCTTATCCCTGCTTTGATCATTTGTCGTTCTAACAAAGCAAAGAAACGCGCTTTATCTGCACCACGTACGACTGCTTGATTGTGTGCTTCAGCTATTGCTACAGGGTAGCCATATCCTTTTTGCACTTGTGCCAACATTAATCCCAGTGCTTGATCAAATAAAGATGTATTTTCAGCTACCCACGCAGGTATTTCGATCCGTGCAATTTCGGCTCCTACATGCACATAACAAAAGTAAATTTGCAAATTTTCGTATAAGTCTAGGATACGGGCATTACTGCGCCACAAAGGGCCACGTTGTCCTGGTTTGAGTTGCGTTGTCCAAACAGTTGTATCCCGTAGTGATTCAAACAATTTACAAGGAACTTTTTCCATTTGATTTGGACAAAAACTTATACAATCAGGCACAGGATGGGGACAAGCCACAAGCCGCAAAAAGTTCATTGCTTCAATGCTGCGAGAAGCACTCAGATAACCCATCAGAGGAATTTGAGCATCTCGCATTTGCCGCCAAGCTTCCAGAATTGGGGGTAAGATGCGATCGCGTGCATCAAAAGGTAATTGTTCTAAAAACCAGTAAATTAACGAACCATCCACCATGGCGAGGGTGGGAACTTTTGGGGATGGTGGAGTGTGGGGAGTGGGGGAAGAAAATACTTCTTGATCTTTTGAGACAACACTATGTGCTAATTCTGCTAATACTGTCGCTTCGCTAGCGGTGCGGCAAAAACTCATCCATTCTTCAGTTTTAATTCCCCACTGACGGGAAATATATAAATCCTCTGGGCGATAAAATATCTCCGGCAAACTATCTAGAAGCGGGTGTTTATTTTGACCATAATGTAAAACAACTCTGCCAATATTGAGCAGATAGCAGTAGGCTATTTCATGATGGTTAGGGCTAATTTGGGAACCATCAGTGGCGATCACAGTATGAACTTTCGGTGGAATAGGGATCTCAATACAAGTGTTCAGTGGTTCAACAGGAGTAGCATTCATAAACGGAATGCGATCGCTCCATTTTTCCTGCTTTTGCACAAACTCTTCTTGGCGATCGCAAGCCTTGAGAAAATGTTGTTGAGCTAATTCTAAACGTTGGCGACTAGCAGCAGCTTCTTGTGTAAGATGCTGACTCAAACCCTGCATTTGTCGTGTCAGTTTGGTCAGATCAAGCATAGGAATTTTGGGGATCGGGGATCGTGAACATGGAGGATGGGAAAATCACTAACAACTAACCGCTAAGCTAATGAGCATTTAAGTTGCATAAAACCAGGGCTTCAGCCCTTACTACAAGCGAATCGTCTGGAAAAATGAATGACGATTAGCTTAACCATTACCAAACATTTGTAAGTTGTGTAAGCTAGCATAAAGTCCTCCTAGTTGCAGTAACTGTTCGTGACTTCCTTGTTCTATTAGTTCTCCACGTTTGAGTACAAAAATCCGGTCTACGTTACGAATTGTGGATAAGCGGTGAGCGATAACAATAGCAGTTCGTCCGATCAATAGCTGGTTTAAAGCTTCTTGAATTAATGCTTCTGTTCCTACATCAAGGCTAGCAGTGGCTTCATCCAAGATGAGAATTTGGGGGTTACGAATAGCTGCACGGGCGAAAGCTAATAGCTGCTTTTGACCGCTAGAAAGGTTTGTACCTCGTTCTCGCAGTTGGGTATCATACCCTTGGGGAAGTTCTTCGATAAATTGGGCAATGTTAGTTTTCTCTGCTGCTTGTTGTACTTCCTCAAAAGAATAACCATCTGCTAAGGTAATATTGCTTTTTACATCGCCAGCAAATAAAAAACCTTCTTGTAAAATTACTGCCATGTAGCGGCGTAGTTCGGCTTGGGGTAATTCTCGGATATCTATACCGTCAACTAAAATGCGTCCTTGGCTGGGTTCGTAGAGACGACACAAAAGACGGATGATAGTTGTTTTACCAGCGCCAGTGGGACCGACTAATGCAATTTTTTCGCCGGGATTAATTGTGAAATCAAAATCTTTAATTACGTAATCATCTTCTTTATAACCAAACCAAACATGTTCAAATTTGATTTCTCCTAATTGTGGTTTGGGATGTTCAGTATCAGATTCGAGATGGTCAACTATTTCGTCAATATATCCAAATTGGACATCTAATACTGATACTCTTGGGTTAGCGCGATCGCGGATTTCGATGGGTTCATCCAAAATATCAGAAACACGTTCGATCGCAGTAAAACCTGATTGAATCACCGTAAACTTTTCGGCAAATTGTTGTAGAGGCTGAAATACTCTTTCAGCATAGAATAGAAATGAAGATAAAATTCCAAAAGTCAAGTCTTTTTGCAAAAGTAAATAACCACCAATCCACAAAACAGCTGCGATCGCCACCAAGGAAACCAATTCTAATGTTGCAGATACAGCCGTGTCATGAAAGATAGTTTTATCTACCTCTTTGACATAATGTTTATTGCTTTTGCGAAACAACTCAGCATTAAATTGTTCTCGGCGGAAGAGTTGCACAATATTAATGCCAACAATATTTTCTTGTAGTTGAGAATTTAAGATTGAAAGTTCTTCTCTAGATTTGTAATTAGCTTTGCGGTACTGTTGTTGAAAATAAATGATTAAAGCTGATACAGGTATCAGCGTCAACAGCAGCATCAAAGCGAGTTTCCACTGGAGCGAAAACATAAAACCGATAATCACCAGCATGGAAAACATATCAGATACAATGCCAATTGCCCCAGTCGCAAAGACATCTCCTAATACTTCCACATCGCTGGTGAGTCTAGTAATTAATTTACCTACAGGTGTGCGATCAAAAAAGCGCACCGCTAAAGAAGTAACATGATGAAATAAATCTTGGCGAATATCAGCAGTGATTTGTTGCCCTACTTTCTGTACTAAATAACCCTGAAAACCTGTAAATATCAGTCGAATAATTACTGTGACGACTAACAATCCTTCCAAAAGGTGTAAACCCGACCAGAAGGGAAGATTGCGTAGAAATTCGTAGGTACTCGGTTCTTTGCGAATCAGAGAAATAATCTGTCCGAACAACAATGGTTGGAGAGCATTAGCTAAAGCTACTGGTATAAGTAATAGTATTGATAGTGTAAGCGATCGCACATGCCGACGGCCATAGGGTACTAATCGCAAAAATAACCGCCAGTCGTTTTCACGTTGACGGTATTCTGAGTGAGATTTCTTTCGAGGTATAGAGATGCTCATAATAAGAGAATTATATTAATTTTTACAATACTATAAGCAAATTTTTTTAATATAGTGTTCGCATCCCTACTTATCACCATGCTAAAGATTGAAACCACGCGATTGTACCTCCGACCATATATCCTGGATGATGTCGATGAAACAGCAGTAATTTTGAGCAATCCAGAAGTGATGAAATACTCCCCCAGAGGGACTATTCCTAAAGATCAAGTCAAAGATGTCACACAACAGATTTTAGACTTTTTTATTCAGCATTGGAAACAGCACGGCTTTGGAGTTTGGGCTGTAGTAGACAAAGCTACAAATAAATTGATTGGTCATTGCGGATTAAATTTTTTACCAAACACTCCAGAAGTAGAAGTTCTTTATCGTTTGGATCAAGCTTACTGGTATCAAGGTATTGCTACAGAAGCAACGAAAGCCAGTTTGAGGTATGGTTTTGAAGAGGTGAAGTTAGATAAAATTGTTGCGATCACTGCACCAGAACATACTGCTTCCCGGCGTGTGATGGAAAAAGCCGGATTAAAGTATGAAAAAGATGCTTATTTTTATAATTTAGATGTGGTGTATTATGCTCTGACACGAGCAGCTTGGCAACCGGATGAATCTAGTTATATTCTGCAATTTCCATGAACTTGCTACACAGCGATCGCCCCCAATACCGCAAACTTGCTCACTAGACTAAAATCAAACTAAAGAAACTTGTCTAAACGGTAGAACAAAGTTTAAATAAAGTATCATGACCGTAACTACCTATAAATGGACAATTGAACGATATCACCGAGCAATAGAGGCAGGCATTTTTGATGACCAGCCCATAGAATTATTGCGCGGCGACCTCATTGTTATGCCCCCAGAACGAGAACCTCACGCCTACTACAACACAGAAGCAGCCGATTATCTCCGCACATTACTCGGTGAACGGGTAAAAATCCGCGATGCTAAACCCGTAACTCTGCCAAACAATTCCGAACCTGCCCCCGACGTTGCCATTGTCAAACCTTTAGGTGAAGTTTACCTAGAACACCACCCTTACCCTGAAGACATATTCTGGGTTATTGAATTCTCCAACGCCACCTTAAATAAAGATTTAGGTGAGAAAAAAGATATCTACGCTGAGGGAGCCATTACTGAATATTGGGTTGTCAACCTAAAGACTCCGCAGTTACAAGTATTTCGTGACCTCAAAAATGGGCAATATAAAACCGAACTTACGCTAACTACAGGGACTATTGCTCCGCTAGCCTTTCCTGATGTATACATCCAAGTTGAGCGCCTTATAAGTACTCACGCAAAATTAATTACACATTTCAAAAAATCAGAATGACCAGATGACAAGCATTTCAGGCGATGAGAGTATGAAATTAATTTTGCACAGGTACTTAGGTGTAGCTAACACATCAACAGCCAAATGTGATAATGACGGAGATTAACGCTTACCAACATATTGCGAAGGCTGCCCTGAATCAATATGCTGTACAGGGAGAACTTCGGTTTCTGGGTCATAGTGGAAACGTGACCTTTTATGTGGAAGCACCAGAAGGAAAATTCCTCCTCCGTATCCACCAATCGTTTTCAGGGTTACAGGATGATATATGGCAAAGACGAGATATTATCGAATCAGAACTTTTGTGGCTTGACGCCTTACGTCATCACACCAACATCACAGTGCAAGAGCCAGTGCAGAATTTAGAAGGTAGATGGGTGACTCAAGTTTTAGTCGATGATACCCAAGATGTTTTTTATTGCTCATTATCTGCCTGGGAAACGCTATATCTTTAGGTAGTTCAACCATGCGATCGCATAAATTTTAGGACTTACGCACCGAGTTTGTCCTTTGAGTAAGGGTGTAAGAGGAATTTTAAATCCCTATTTCCTACACCCCCACACCCTTCCCAAATGCTTTACTTTTCGTTTGACTGCGTAAGTCCTGAATTTGTTAATAATCTGGACTTCAAATTGATCTGTTAGAGTTAAGTCTTCAACTATTGTGACGTTATTTGTAGGACTCTTCGAGGGTATTTGAAAAGTCAGTTTTCATGTATACTGGCGATGTTCGCCCTGCGCGGCTACACGAAACTTTACCCTGGAAACCCCGCAATACTTCTTAATTTTTTGAATTTAGAATTGCTGTAGTCCAGTGATGTCATAAGGAATTCACAGTAAGAGATGTGGTGTAAGCGCGATCGCGCAATCAGACACTACTTGATTTGTTAATTGTAATAACAATTAACATCATATTTGAATAATAATTGCAGTTGTGTGAGCCAAAAGGTTGACATTTTCAAGCGATTTAAAGAATCATCTAAGGGACACCGGATAGTCGCTTGTGAGGAAACTATGCACACAGTTGTTCTCGTTTTAATTGAGGTGCTGATTGTCATTGGGCTGTCTCGGCTAGTAGGATTAGGATTTCGGTGGATTAACCAACCATTAGTCATCGGAGAGATTGTAGCCGGAATTATGCTCGGTCCTTCTCTATTTGGTTTGGTTGCTCCAGCAATGTCAGCTACCTTGTTTCCCCCTGAAACAGTTCCTTTTTTAAACGTTCTGTCTCAGATCGGGTTAATATTTTTCATGTTTCTCATTGGGCTAGAGTTAAATCCCAAATACCTCAGTGGTAATTTGGAAGTCGCTGTTTTGACTTCACATGTCAGTATTTTAGTACCGTTTTCTTTGGGAACTCTGCTAGCGGTACTGCTTTATCCATTGATTTCTAGCGCCAGTGTTTCGTTTACCGCCTTTGCTCTGTTTTTGGGAGCAGCAATGTCAATTACTGCTTTTCCAGTACTCGCGCGAATTATCACAGAAAATAACCTCCAAGGAACACGCTTGGGGACATTGGCGTTAACTTGTGCTGCTGTAGATGATGTAACGGCTTGGTGCGTTTTAGCAGTAGCGATCGCAGTAGCACGTACAGGTAGCATTACTGCTGCTTTTCCTACCATTGTTGAAAGCTTGTTATACATCGGCTTCATGGTGACTTTGGGAAGAAATTTTCTCTCTCGTCTTGCTAACTACTATCGCCGTAATAAACGCCTCAATCAATTGGTTTTAGCGTTAATTTATGCAGGAGTAGTTACTTCAGCTTTAATTACAGAATTAATTGGTATTCACTTGATTTTTGGGGCATTTTTACTAGGCGCAATAATGCCGAAAAATGCTGGTTTGGTTAGAGAAATAGCACTGAAAACAGAAGATTTTGTTTTGATTTTTCTTCTGCCAGTGTTTTTTGCTTACAGTGGTCTGAGGACGCAACTTGGTCTGCTCAATAGTCCGGAATTATGGTTACTATGCGTACTGGTGCTAGTAGTAGCGATTGCAGGTAAATACGTAGGCACTTATGTAGCAGCTAGATTCGGTGGCATTAACAAACGAGAAGCTTCCGCACTTGGTTGGTTGATGAACACTCGTGGTTTAACGGAGCTAATTGTACTTAACATTGGTTTAGAGTTGGGTGTAATTTCACCGTTACTCTTCACCATGTTGGTAATTATGGCTTTAGTTACTACATTTATGACCTCACCACTGTTAGAGTGGACTTATCCCAAAAAGCTCATCAAGTTGAACGTAGTAGAGACAGAACCAGAAGTAGAGATTGATGCTGAGATTGCTGATCGTCCCTACAGAGTTCTAGTAGCAGTAGCAAATCCAGATACCCAAAAAGGTTTATTACAATTAGCAGTAGCGATCGCAGTAAATGATCAACAGCCTGCTATTGTGAATCCCCTTAGCCTCATTGAACTACAAGAAGATTATGCTTATGAGAGTACACCCGTTGAGGCAAACCGATTAATTCAGGAGCGACGTCAGCTTTTAGATGAATTGATTCAACGTCTAGAACCACCAGCAGCACGTTCTTATGTTCATCCCATAGTTCGTGTCTCTAACAACGTTGCACGGGAAACTATACAGATAGCTACACTCGAACAAGCAGATTTAGTCGTTGTCGGATGGCACCGTCCCGCTTTTAGTAATAATCGCTTGGGTGGGCGAGTTGGTCAAATTCTCACAACTGCTACGGTTGATGTTGCAGTATTTATTGATCGAGGTGAAGAACGGTTAGAAAGCTTGTTAGTACCCTATTCTGGTAATATCCATGATGATTTGGCACTGATTTTGGCTTTGAGACTATTAGTAAACCGTGATACTTGTAATTTGCAAATATTACAGGTGCTATCTGCTCATCAAGTCAAAGACGAATTAAGTTACGAGTTGCAAACTTTAATGGACCAAATGCCTAGTAGTGTGAGCGATCGCATTAGCATCAATACAATCGAAGCCACAGATCCTATGCAAACCGTAGTTGCAGCCTCCCAAGGCGTTGACCTGACAATTGTAGGTGCTAGCCGTACCTGGGGTATAGAACGGCAAACACTGGGAAGATATACAGATGAACTAGCGATCGAGTGTCGTTCTTCGCTACTCATTACCCGTCGTTACAGCAAAGTCATTTCTCATCTTACTTCTGTTCTGAGTGAGGTTAAGTCAGAAGTTACAACTTAGAAATCCAGTAGTGATCATTAGTCATTTGTCATTTGTAATTTGTCATTAGTAAGACGGGAAACTGAAACTACTGGCGAGGGTGTTTCAATAGTCTTTACATTTCGTAACTCGCGTTCTGTTTATTCTCGCCGACTTACTTATAAGTTATGAATTCTGAAAATCTTCATCATTCATAACTTATAACTTATAACTTATAATTCATAATTTCTCCTAAATTATTATTTGTATGAATCATTCACATTTTAAATCCCTAACTTTTTATGGTGTCGCAATATGTTCTGTATTACTATTGTTTAAAACTGTAACTACTTATGGAGAAAAGAATTTAAAAGCTCCTCTGTCTCTCAAAGAAAGCTATAGTCTGATATTTGGGGACAAATTACCTGATTGTAATCAACCAAACACGGTCGTCTTAAATATTCATCAATCAGGCGTGTATTTAAATGGAGTTTTCTTACCAGCAAAACTTAATTCTCAACAAATATCTACTATCAAAAAAAATCCTACTCTCACTGGTAAATACAAAAACAAAAATATCAGTTTGTCAGGACAAGTTCCTAATAATATCCTTTGCAGTAATGCAGATGCAGCAGATAAAAAATCTCACAGAATAGTCAACCTACAAATGCAAATAGAAAAACAAGATAATTTAATTGGGCAGATGTCAATAAGTGGTATTGATAAAGCAATTAAAGTTAGTGCTGTACCTCAGAAAAATCAAGACAAGCCAGCAAATTCAAGTAGCCATTGAAATTTTATAGCTATTTACAGGTGAATAGAATATCTCTCTCAACTTAGCTCTCAAGAAACCTAAGCGATTTTATTCTTGAGAGTTAATTTTGACAATTAAAATAATAATGCTCTTTACTTACTTATACCAGAGCTTGAAAATGATAATTTCAAAGAAAAATATCTTTTTTTTGGTCAGTTCAGTTTAAGTGTTATTTCTTTTCTTGCTATTGTAGTACACGTTAAACTGCTATTTCCTAATTCTACAGAAGGACAAGATATTTACTATATATGGCTGGAAGGCAAACCGCACGATCGCGATCGCTTAGGACGCACGCACGAATAAGACGCGAAATTTCGCGTCTCTTAACTGAACCGTATTGGAATATAAAGGCCTTATCTAGTCCGGATCGATATCCCATTTCTGGAAAGGTTTTATTACCAAAACCAGCACATCTGTATAAAAATGGTGCAATAATAGTCTCTCAGTATTTACTAAGATAACGGTATAATGAAAAACCAATCAACAAACAAGTTTTTATTTAAAATTACCTTGTTTAGCCTATACACAGCATGTACTCTCGATGCTGGTAATAGTAACGCTGTACCAGTATCAAAATTAGAAGATTGGCGTTTTGATCCACAAGCATTACAGCTAGAAATTACCCTCTCTGCACCCTTACAACCGCGCTACTTCTTTCTCTCCGAACCTTCTCGCATAGTTGTAGATTTACCAAGTACTAAATTGGGCGGTGTTTCTACTCAACAAAATTTCTCTGGAGCGATAAAAACTATTCGTGTCTCGCAATTAAACGCAGATGTGACTCGTATTGTTATGGACTTAACGCCAGGTAGTTTTATAAATCCTAACCAGGTGCAACTACAACCTGTTTCTCCACAAAATCCTACACGTTGGGTTCTACGTCCTCTTACCGTTAGCAACAATACATACTCAACACCCACAAACCTTTTTCCTGCATATCAGCAGACACCAAATCCAAGTTTATACAACCCACCTCCACCTTCTAGCAATCAACCTCTCCCAAGCGCAAGTTACTACAATCAACAACCAACAACCAACCATCAACAATCAACAACCAACTACCAACTACCAACTACCAACCATCAACTACCAACCATCAACTACCAACAGCAACCTTTAGTGACTGTACCACCCCTGCTTCCTAATAACCCTTCTCAACCGCCAAATTCTACCCTTCCTCCAGCGATTTTTCCCAACCAATCTGGTAATCTCAATAGTATTCCTTTTTTCCCAACACCGAACTTACCAAATAACCCATTTCCTGACACTTATAATAGTCAAATTACCAATCCCAATTCACAAGCAATTGAGTTTGGTCAACCTCTACCAAATAAGACTCGATAAAGACAAATGACCAATGACTTCTTACTAAAATCTATCTGTTTCTATAGGTGGCGAAACTGCTCCTGGATCAGTAACAAAAAAGTTTTTCGCTGCTTCATTTTGATAGACACAATTAATATCAGGTTTTTGACCCAATTCACCTGTATAACCAAAAGTATTCAGACGATTTTTACATTCTCTAACCTGTTCGTTTGTTACCAGCTTGCGTTGCTCTAAAATCGCCCAGTTATTGGTACGTAAAACGCATCCAGGACGCATACTCGGTTGAGAAACATAAACATTAAAGGGGTTGAGTGTCACAAATAGCCTAGTATCCATTACCATAGCGCTGGCTCCATACTGTACACAAATCTCAGGATTTGGTGCTTTAGTATCAATAAATTCACGGGAAGCCACGTTAGTTGGTGTAAATGTCGCTGTAGAGCTAAAAGCAATACCAATCCCTATACCCAAAACAAACACTCCTCCCAATATTGCGATCGTGGTGAAGTTAAACATTGGGGATTGGAAAAGAGAGGGTTTAGGAGGTGTAGTTGTTCTACCAGCAGGTTTACGTCTCATTGTCACTTTATTCTCTTTAACATTTTGGACGGTCGGGAGTGGCTTGAGTTCCTCTCCTTATATATATCAGTATGCCGATTCTTGGCTGTTGTTGTCTGTAACTTTAGTTTTTGGTCAAGAATTAGTGGTTAGTTGTTGATAGTAGATGGTTGGTAGTTGGTTGGTTTTTGTTCTCCCTTATTCCCTATCTTGCCACTTCACTATCACCAAAAAGCCGCCTTTGCAACAATGTAATTATAATGATGACTGTCGCTAATAAAAAAGCGATCGCGGCTGCATACCCCATTTGTAAGTTACGAAATACTGCTTGATATATCAGTAAAACTACGGTTAAAGTAGCATTGTTGGGGCCGCCATTACCGTTTGAAAATATATAAGATTGATCAAAAAGCTGAAATGTGCCTATTATCCCCATTGCTACGACAAAAAAGGTAACAGGTTTGAGCATGGGAATAGTTATGTTAATAAATTTTTGCACGTCATTAGCACCATCTAATTCCGCCGCTTCGTAGAGTGATTGGGGGATATCCTGCAACGCTGCTAAATAGATGACCATGTAAAAAGGTGCTGTTGACCAGATATTCATGATCATAATGCCTTTGAGCGCTACTGCTGGATCACCTAACCAGTTGTAAGTAGGTAATCCCACAAAAGCAAGAAAATCATTAAGTAACCCATCAGTGTTGTAAATCCACATGAAAATTAGCGTCAACACAGCAGAAGAAGTAACTGTGGGTAAAAAGTAAAGGATGCGCCACCCATTTTTCCCACGAATGCCAGAATTGAGAGTCACAGCCAGAACTAATGCCAAAATAGTTTGCATTGGTACGACAATGGCAACGTATTCCACTGTATTCTTGAGCGCAATCCAAACTCGTTCATCTTCTACTAAGCGCGTAAAGTTGCGAAAACCAATGAACTCGTACTCAATACCGCCAAGAAGTTGGACTTTTTGCAGAGATAGGAAAATTGCCCAAATAATCGGTAGAACTACAAAAGTTAGTAAAACCAAAATAGCAGGTATCATAAATAGATACCCAGCCAAGTTTTCTGCAATATTCCCTCTAGCTTTACGCCGCCGTCTCCTAGCTTCAAACACGAGAAAACCTCCAACAAATCTAACTTGAAAATGGGTGTGGAGTGTTACTTCATTTCGCAATTCGCTCAAGTTCCTCTCGTAAAACTCGTCTGAGAATTTCCTCTAAAGGCTCATCATTAATCGAATGGTAATAGTTACCTAAATCCAAGGCTGATAAAACTATCGTAGCAATCATCTTCGTATATACAACAAAAGTGCGATCGCACCTTTGGATTCTAATTGTCCAAATTCGCATATTGCGTTGACTACTCTAAACTAAAATTAGCGTCATCAACTCGGCAAAGAGGTTTAAAAAAATAGCCCTGTACTTTTGAGTACAGGGCGTGAATTTTAGACTAATCCCAAACTATTTGCTATTACCATTACTTCCATTACTTCCATTACTACCGTTAGTAGTCAAAATGCGTTCAGCAAGCTTATCTGGGACTTCTTGGAGATGGTCGAATTCCCAGTGGAACGAACCGACGCCGAGAGTTTGCGATCGCAACTCAACAATAAAATTATGCATCTCGGCTTGTGGTAAGTAAGCTATAACACTATCCCAACCTTGCCAATCATGGATGGCTTCGTAACCTAATATTTGTCCGCGTCTACCAGTCACCAACTGCATTACTTTAGAGGTAAATTCGGTGGGGGCTGTCACTTGCACCCGTAAAATTGGTTCTAGCAGAGTGGGTTGACACTGAGTCATTCCAGTTTGCATTGCTACACGAGCAGCTTGCTTAAATGCTTGTTCGGAACTATCAACACTGTGATAAGAACCGTTAGTTAAAGTTACCGACACATCTACAACCGGGAAGCCTAAAGGTCCATGTGCTAAAAATTCCCGCACACCCATTTCCACACCGGGAATATACTGTTTGGGAACTACACCACCAACAATGGTTTCCTTAAAGTTAAAGCCTTCACCTCGTGATAGAGGTTGGATGTCGAGATAAACATCACCAAACTGACCGTGACCACCACTTTGGTGTTTATAGCGTCCGTGAACTGATGAAGCTGGTTTGCGGATGGTTTCTTTATAAGGTATTTGTGGTAAGTGGGTTGTCATCGGCAAATTATACTTGCGGCGCAGGCGATCTAATGCTACTTGTAAATGAATCTCGCCTTGACCCCAAAGGATAACTTCGTGAGTATCGCCGTGTTGTTCCCAAGCTAGCGATGGATCTTCTTCTAATAATTTGGTGACAGCGCCACTCAGTTTAACTTCATCGTTGCGTTTTTCGGGAATAATGGCTAGGGCATAAACTGGTTCAAGTTGTCCAGTTTTGGGTAATTCTTTGAGAGCAGCGCTAGATAATGTATCTCCTGTCTTGATACCCTCCATCCGGCTTAAAGCCACAATTTCTCCAGATCCAACTTGATTAATTTGGTGTAGCTGTTGTCCCATCTGATGATAAATACCACCAGCACGAACACCGTTGAGGACTATACCATCGGTGAGTTTACCTTGCCAAACTCGCACCAAGGAAAGTTTCCCGCCTTGGGGAGTGTAATAAGTTTTTAAGACTTGGGCAATAGTCGCATCGTTTTTTTTGCTGCTACCTAAGCGACGTTCGGCTGCGGTTTCTGGTTCTGGTGCTTCCCGCACTAAGGCTTCTAGTAGGGGTCTGACTCCGTAATCTTGTTCGGCGACACCAAAGAACACTGGTACTACCAAATCAGCCCCTAATTCCATTTTTAAGTCTTTGAGGATTTCTTCTTGGGGCGGTTCAATGTCTTCTAAAAGTTCTTCTAGTAAATGGTCGTCAAAATTTGCTAAAGCTTCGAGCATTTCTGCTCGTGCAATATGTTCTTCTTCTTTTAATTCTTCAGGAAAAGGAACAGGATCAGCAGGTGCGCCGGAATGATAGTGATATGCTTGTTCGGTAACTAAGTCGATAAAACCAATTAGCTGTTCTTCCCGCATAATTGGGTATTGATGAGCAACTAGGGGACGATTGGAAACAGCTTTGAGAGCGTGCAGTGTTTGCAAAACATGGATATTTGCCCGATCCATTTTGTTAACAAAGACTAGGTGGGGAATTTCCCAGTCATCCAAGAATTTAAATAAAGGCGCAAGAGTAAGAACGCGCTCGTTGATGGGTTCACAAACTACAATTGCTGCATCGACTCCGATGAGGGCGTTATAAGTTTCTTGAGCAAATTCTACACTGCCGGGACAGTCAATAAAGGTGAAGCGGATATCATTATATTCAGTGTTAGCAGTGCTGACTTCTACGCTCATTTGGCGATCGCGTGCTTCTTGAGAGCTATCGCCGACTGTGTTACTATCCTTAACGCTGCCTTTACGGGAAATAGCGCCTGTTACAAATAACAAGCTTTCTAGTAAGGTAGTTTTTCCACTCAAATAAGGACCGACAATTGCGACGTTTCGCGAACCCGATTTTACTTTTTCGTTCATAAAAACTCCTTTGCGGCTTATGTTTATAACCGCCTAATCGTTGAGTTATGAAGAGTTAAAAACCGTTATCTTAGAAAATTATCCCGTCTTTAATTTGACATTAACTCGCCTTTAACCAAGCGGCAAAGAATCGTATTTTCTTGTAAGATTTCGGCCATTAATAATTACAATTTATAAATTTATTTATATAAACTTGAACTTTAGTAAATATATTGCTATCCTCACCAAAAGTTTGTTAATAAAACGTAACTAAACTTAGTTGCAAGATAATCTCAATGAAAAAATTTCACCGCCAAGTATGAAAATAGGACTCCTCCTACACCCCTACACCCCTTTCAAGTCAGTAAAGCATATGCAGGCATTAGTCTATAAATATCGCCTTCGGACATTGGTGAGTTTGATATTTATAAGTGGAATAATTTTCTTACCTTGTTCTTTACTGGCACAGAATGCTCCCGGTAAGGCTACAGACTATTTAAATCAAGGATTGCAAGCTGTGCAAACAGGAAGAATACAAGATGCGATCGCAGCTTTTCAGCAAGCTACCCAATTAGATCCCAGCCTTGCTCCAGCACATTACAATTTGGGTTTAGCACTGCGACAAGCTGGACAATTACAACCTGCGGCGGATGCTTTTTATCGTGCTACCCAAGCCGACCCCCAGTTTGCTTTAGCTTATGCGAATTTGGGCGGTGCATTGTTAGAAGGCAAGAATTTACAGCAAGCAAATGATTATTTACAAAAAGCAATAGAACTTGATCCCAAACTAGGAGTAGCTCACTATAACTTGGGGTTGGTGAGAGAGGAGCAGCAAAATTGGGATCAAGCGATCGCATCTTTTAAAAAAGCAATGGAATATAGCAAAAATGCACCAGAACCAGCCTATCATCTAGGCATATGTTATCTGCAACAAAACAAAATCGATAAAGCCAAAGATGCCTTTCGTAAAGCAATAAAAATAAATCCCAAATATCCAGAAGCTTATTATAGTCTTGGTTCAGTTTTATATAATCAAGGTAAGTCAAAAGATGCGCTAGAAGCTTTTAGAAAATCTGCGGAAGCTAATTCCAATTATCCCAATGCTTATTATGGTGCAGGACTAGCTTTTATACAATTACAGCAATACGCAGATGCGGTACAAGTGTTGCAATTCGCCAGAGATTTATACAAAATTCAGAATAATCCTGAATGGGCAAATCAAGCTGAACAATTATTACAACAAATGCAACAAAGACGGAATTAGGGATTGGGGATTGGGAAAAGACTTGTTAAATAATTCTCCCTTGTCCTCCTTATCCCCCTTCCCTTGTCTTCATTCAGGCTCAAGGATAGCTTGCACTTGCGTCAATAACTCATCAATATTGATCGGCTTGTGCAGCAATCCATCTACTTGTAATTGCTGCTGCTCAAATGTTGGCAATTCGTCATAGGCTGTTACTATTACAATTGCAACCGAAGGCTGATTTTGTCGAATCCATTTGGCTACCTCATAACCATCTAGTTCTGGCATCATTAAATCTAACAACACTAAGTTTGGTGGATTGGCTTCTATTTTGGTAATTGCTGTATAACCACCAGAAGCAATGTCAACTTGATAACCTTCTGATTCTAGGATTGTTGCCAGTAGCAAAGAATTATCGATGACATCGTCAACAACAAGAATTTGTATTTTATTCAAATTTTCTTCCGGAAATAAACAACTCATACAACAAAATATTTATTAAATGTGTGATTTTATGAGAAGAAACTTAAAAAATAAGGCTCTTCTAAAACAAAATCTTTTTCTTCTATATTTCCTCTTACTTTGGTGTTATCCACCTCTAACTGTAGTAGTAAATAAAGATATCTAAAGAAATACTAATAGTTATAAAGAAATAATTAAGTTGACTAAGTTAATGTCGACATACATTGAGAGCAAGACAAGTAATGTATTTTAAATTACTTTTTGTTTGTAGTACAAAATAACTGTTATTTGACAAAGCTTAAAAACTGAAAAATGCGATCGCTTGTACATCAAAGTGTAGCTAATAGCAATTTTCTCCTAAGTTTAAGTACATAATTACTATAGAAGCACAACGTTGCCATATGCCCTGACTGTGTGGTCAATTGTACTTGGAAAATGCTGTAAAAATTTTGGCGATCGCAAAAGCAGAGACGCGTAGCAAGATCCCGCAGGATAATTTCGCGTCTCTACAAGGATTCTGGCTGACGCATATTTTATTATCACCAGATGTCTACTGTTAAGTTTCATCGGTGCTATGTAGAGGAATATGATCTCCAGATTCAGAAATTTTACTG
This sequence comes from Nostochopsis sp., assembly GCA_051172755.1. Lineage (GTDB taxonomy): Bacteria > Cyanobacteriota > Cyanobacteriia > Cyanobacteriales > Nostocaceae > Pelatocladus. The sequence continues at coordinate 26,098 of JBMNDX010000009.1, forward strand.
AACGTAAACTTATTTAACTTTCTGTCTGCCTTCTTTCGACACAGTCATAATTCTACGAACGCTATCATAGTTAATAACCAAATGTCATAAAAAACTATGAATTCCACCACAATTCGTCAGCAAATCAATCAAGATTTAGATGGATTATCATCTGATCGCTTACAAATGGTAGCTGAATTTATTGCATATTTATCTGAGAAGGAAAGTGAAGAAGCAACCCAGGAATTACTTGATATACCTGGCTTTATAGAATCTTTTGAGCGTGGGAATAAAGATGTTGCAGCAGGTAATATAACTAACTGGAGAAATATCCGCTCAGATGTATGAAGTTGTTTTATCAACTGAAGCACAGGAAGTTTATGCTTCAGCTGATCAAGCTTTAGCAAAGAAAATAGCAAAATGTTTTGAATATTTGGAAAAAAATCCGCGTTTTCATCCCAATATTAAAGCCCTAAAGGGTGATTTTATTGGTTACTATCGCTATCGTATAGGTGATTATCGAGTGATTTATCAGGTTGATGATGATAGCAATCAAGTTATGATTACTACTATTGTTCATCGACGCGATGCTTATTAATCGAGTATATAGCAGTCCTAAATTATTCGTGAACAATTAAGATCCCCGACTTTTCTAAAAAATCGGGGATCTGTGTGCAAATCAAATAGGATTGCTGTGTTTTTTCTTTGAAAAGATGCGTTATAGCAAAGCCTAACGCACCCTACTGAAGCTAACTAAACTGTTTGATAATCGCTTCGGCAAATTCTGAACACTTCAAAGGTTCAACAGGTGGTTCCATTAACCGTGCTAAGTCGTAGGTAACTTGACGGTTTGCGATCGCATCCCCAAGACCTTTTTTGATCAAGTCTGCTGCTTCTTGCCATCCTAGATACTCCAGCATCATCACACCGGACAAAATCACCGAACCAGGATTAATGCGATCCAAGCCAGCGTGTTTGGGTGCAGTACCGTGAGTAGCTTCAAAAATCGCGCATTCATCGCCAATATTTGCCCCTGGTCCCATTCCCAGTCCACCAACAACGGCGGCCGCTGCATCAGACAAATAATCGCCATTCAAGTTCATCGTCGCCAGAATCGAATATTCATCTGGTCGAGTTTGGATTTGTTGGAAAATACTATCAGCGATGCGGTCATTGACCATCACCTTGTCTTTCCATTTACCATGACCGTGAGTTGACCAAATTGAGTTAAGAACTGTTTCCACTTCCTTGACAATTTGCTGTTTTTTCTCTTCGGTCAAAGCATCAAAACCAGGATCAACCATCCGAGCGTTTTCTTGTGAAGTGATGTTGGGGTTTTTCTCTTTATTGCTTAAAATCCAAGATTCTCGTTCAGTGATACAACTGACGCGAAATTCACTGGTTGCGAGTTCGTAACCCCAATCACGGAAAGCACCTTCGGTGTACTTCATAATGTTGCCTTTATGCACCAAAGTCACCATTTGTTTGTGTTTGGGTAGTAGAAGCGCGTGTTTGATGGCGCGTCGTACCAAGCGTTGGGAACCGGTTTTACTGATTGGTTTAATGCCAATTCCAGAATCGAGGGGAATTTGTTTTTTGCCGTGTTCTGGTGTCGCGGGGATGAGTTCTTTGTTGAGGAACTCAATCAAGCGATCGCCGATTTCACTACCTTGTTTCCACTCGATTCCCAAATAAATATCTTCGGTATTTTCCCGATAAACAATCACATCGAGTTTTTCTGGACTTTTGTGGGGAGAAGGCGTACCTGCGTAGTATCGACAAGGACGCACGCAAGCATAAAGGTCAAAAATTTGCCGTAAAGCAACATTAAGCGAGCGGATACCACCGCCCACGGGAGTGGTCAAAGGCCCTTTGATGGCAACACCATATTCCTCAATTGCTGTCAGAGTATCTTGGGGTAAATACTGGTACGTGCCGTATAATTCGCAAGCTTCATCACCAGCATATACCTTGAACCAGCTAATTTTTCGTTTGCCTTTGTATGCTACATCTACGGCAACATCAAAAACTTTTTGGGCTGCTGGCCAGATATCTATCCCAGTACCATCACCCCGAATAAAAGGGATGATCGGATTGTCAGGAACAGTTGGTTCACCATTTTTGAAAGTAATTTTTGCTCCGCTTGAGGGGGGAGTAATTTTTTCGTACATTCACATACTCCTGATTTATTTGTTGATAGTTGGTAGTTGATTGTTGTTTGTTGCTAAATCAGCATTCAGAACAATAAACAACAAACAGCAATCACAGATTTTGCTGTACTTTGTAATTGAGCAAGCCAACAAACAGAGTTTTTCCCCTCTGGAGAAGAGTATAAGCGACTAGAGACTAGATTATTTCCCAATCTCCGACCCTAATCCTTTCTTTCGATGCTATCTTACCGCCTAGAGGCTTAATTGGTATACTCTGGGAATATACAGCAAAAAACCAGCAATGAAGAATAAAAGAGAGATCACTATCAGGGTGACTGAGCAAGAATTCGCAATGTTAGAATCCCACTGTCAAGCTGTAGGCAGAACCAAAACGGATATTTTGCGAGAGTTTATCAGATCACTGGGTTCTAAAACTACTGACACATCTAAGGATGATGCAGGTATATAATTTTAGTAGGCTTTGGGCGCAATTTCCTGTAAACTACTCTACGCTACTAACGTTTGCCCATCCACAAAATTTTATAATTCATCGCTTGTTCACCGATCGCATTTTCTGAGTAATGGCATGACAGACCCAATGATTGTATCAGGCACATCTTCTGACATTGAATCCCTACGCGGCCAATTAGTTGCTGGGTCTCTGCAAGTCCAACAACAAACGATCCCGCAGCTAGCTAACCTTGGTAATGGTGGATTCGATGTTCTGATGGAATATTTAATGGAACGTCGCGACACTCCCGCTACTTGGGTTGATGGTAAAGCTTATCAAGTGTTGTATAACTCTGATTTACCTCAAATTAAGGATTTTCTCCAAACCTATTTTCCACAAGGTATTGTGCCTCTAAAATCAGAGTGTGGCATTGATTACAGCCCTTTACAACATCTGCTAGCAACTCAAGATTTCGAGGCTAGCGATCGCATGACAATACAAAAAATGTGTGAAATTGCGGGTGCAGAAGCAGTTAAACGCAAGTGGCTTTATTTTACCGAAGTCGATAATTTTCCAGTTACAGACTTACAAACGATTAACAAACTTTGGTTAGTCCACTCTGAAGGTAAATTTGGTTTTTCAGTACAGCGAGAAATCTGGTTGGGTTTAGGGAAAAATTGGGATAATCTTTGGGTAAAAATCGGTTGGAAAAAAGGTAATAACTGGACACGCTACCCTCAAGAATTTACCTGGGATTTAACTGCTCCCAAAGGTCATTTACCTCTTTCTAATCAACTGCGAGGAGTCAGAGTAATTGCGTCTTTGCTTTCTCATCCAGCTTGGGAGAAATAAGGCTATGTTAGATACAAACAAGCGAGAATTCTACGTCATCATTGAACTAGATGAAGATGGATATTATGTAGGCGAAGTTCCACAATTAAAAGCTTGTTATAGTCAAGGAGAAACCATTGATGAGTTAATGAACAATATTAAAGAAGTGATTGAACTTTGCTTGGAAGAAGAAACTGATGCAAATTTCACAGAATTTGTAGGGATTCAAAAGGTAGTCATTTAATGCCAAAACTACCAGCCATCACAGGTGATAAAGTGATTGATGCCCTTGAAAAAGTAAGTTTTAAGGTTATAGTCAAAAAGGAAGTCATGTACGGATGCAACATGAAGATGGGCGGGTGGTCACGATCCTGTGCATACTGGTAAAACTATAGGTAAAGGATTGCTACTTAAGATACTGCGAGATGCTGAGATCAGCAAAGAGGAGTTGATCGCATTACTGTAATCTAAAGTTTTCACCTTAAAATGCGATCGCACCTCGCCAGATAGATCAGCCCATAATCACAACAATGGCTAGCGTTAGTCTCGAAAGCATTAAGCGTAAATTCAACAATGTCACCGCGATCGAGGATATTACCTTTGATATCCCCGATGGCGAATTTTGGGTTTTGGTAGGGCCTTCGGGTTGTGGTAAATCTACAATTTTACGAACCATTGCGGGTTTAGAAACTGCGACTTCTGGCAAACTTTACATTGGGGATAAGTTGATGAATAATGTCCCCGCAAGACAAAGAGATGTAGCAATGGTGTTCCAGAATTATGCCCTGTACCCGCACATGACGGTGGCAGAAAATATTGCTTTTGGGTTACGGATGCGAAAAATAGATCCGAAAGTTGTGCAAGAAAGGGTGATGACGGTGGCGCGATCGCTGGGGTTGGAACATCTGTTAGAACGTAAACCCAAACAACTTTCCGGAGGGCAACAACAACGGGTAGCATTAGGAAGAGCGATCGCCCGTCAACCACAGGTATTTTTATTAGATGAACCTTTATCAAATTTAGATGCTCAATTGCGAGATGATACGCGGATAGAGTTAAAACAGTTACATCAAAACCTAAGTATTACTACGGTATATGTCACCCATGATCAAGTTGAAGCGATGACATTGGCTGACCAGATTGTGGTGTTGAATCGGGGTAGAATTCAGCAAATTGGTGAACCACAAGAAATTTATGCCAAACCAGCTAACCGCATGGTAGCCACTTTTTTGGGTAGTCCGGCAATGAATATTTTACCAGCTAAGTATACGGCTGGGGTTTTTGATCTCGATGGGCAGGTGTTACCTGTGACTGCGAACATGCGGGATAAATTACATCTGCGGGAGGGACAGGGTTTTGATTTGGGCGTCAGATCGGAGAATGTTTTGATCAGCGAACCGCCAAGGCGCCTTAGACGCATAGATGCGGAGTTAGCAACTTCTGCAACAGTAGAACACCAAGGACAATTTGCTGAATTGCTGGTGGAGGTGAAGGTAGTGGAACCTCTGGGAAGGGAGACTTTGATTCGCGCGAGTTTACCTGGTTCGGGGGTACTAGTGAATGTACAAGCGGGTGCAGATGTGCGCTCCCGTCCAGGCGATCACTTGGCCTTGGAGATTGATTTGAGTCAGTTATTTGTGTTTGATACTGCTACAGGCGATCGTTTATAAGTAAGTGGGCGTAAAAATTGAAATAAATGAACAGTTAATTGATCACTAAAAACTGACATTATGAGGTTAATTTCTCAAATTTTTAACTAAATTGATGTCAGCTAATTAGCAGAATATCCTAGAAGTTGTATTTAAATTATGGTGGAAGCTAATACCACCATAAATCAACTTTGTCTAATTATTTGAGATGAACTACAAAATTATACCTTTGGATTGTGATGATGTTATACTTTTAGGAAAAGATACATTTAAAGTAAGTAGATTAAAAGAGTTAATAGAGAAGCAAATTAGACATAGATTGCAGCGACGAGTATATGAGTCTAATACTCTTGAACCCGGCGTTTCAATGTTGGAGTTATTTAATTTAATATCTTTGGGCGAACACCACATTAAACTTAGTGAAATCCAATTTAGTTATGTTATTAATTGCCAAGTACTAAGAATTTGTAGCGAAGGCTGGCAGAAAGGTAAGCTTAATATTGAGGTGTGTATATTATCTCTTAACCCAAATCTCAATCAAATTTACTTAGAATTTCATCCAGAAGAGTTTATTGAATATGATTCACTTTTAGATGATATTTGTAAAATCATCGCTGAAAAATAAGTAAGTCGGTACAAATAAAGTTTTGGGAAAAGGATCAAGGGTAAAGATTAAAGAAACAGAACCTTTACCCCATAACTAGCTTGAAAAAGGGTGTAAGGGTGTAAGGGTGTGAGGGTGTAGCAGGAGTTATTTTTTTATGTTTGGTTGTGAGATTTTTTCATAATGGACTGACTAGGACTTTTTACGGATGACTATCATTCCACGAGAGCGGGTAGCAGATGAATCTTTATCTACACAAGCTTTGTACATTCTGTCTATAGGACATTTCCAGAAGCGTGTATATTTTTTGGGATTGGTGTCAGCTACAGTGATCTCCTGTGTTGTTGGATCGTAGTCTGCTACCAGGGAGAAATGACCACCCACAAAGCTAACTTCATGAGCAATGCCAACATTAAAATTTAAAATGTGAATGTCTTTGTGATCCACCACAGCGTTTTCAATTTCTTTGATAAAAGCATCCAAACTTATAGAAACTTTGTCAAAATGTTCGAGTCTGACACTCACGTCTAATTTTGCTCCATTCACGTAATTAATACAAGTGTCATAAGTTTCAGCGAGAGTCATCCCATCATCTAAAACAGTAGCAATCGGTAATCTAGTAACATAGAAAATCTCATCCACTGTCGTTGGATACCCTAGTGCTGTAAGTGCATAGGCGATTGAAGTGATATTACAGCAGTTGATAGGCTGTTGAAATTCACACAGCTTAATACCATTTAAATCTTTAGTGATAACTTTTGTAACAACTGTACCTACAGCTTGCTCAGATGGTTCAAAACCAGATTGCTTAATTGCATCTAAATCTGTTGTATTATCGCTAGCTAATTGCTGGGAAGTCATGAGACAGATCCTTGATATTCAAGCAGATTTATGAGTCGAAAGAATGATTGTAGTTCTGGCTACTATTAACCATTTACTCATCAATTCCATCGGATGCCTCGAAGCTTTAAAATTTCTTCACAAAGCAAATATGCAGTCAAAATTATGGTAAAAACCTCACAAAAAGTATATATTGTCAAGCGTCCTGCTGGGAACTGCGAAATCATCCCTAGCGATGAAGTTACTGGGGATGACAATCCAGAAATTATGGAGAAGTGGGGTCCGTTTGAATCACAAGGGGAAGCGATCGCTCGTCGTGTTGGACTGATTAGGGCGGGTAAATGCCAACCAGTCTAAAGTTTATTGCGATCGCAAAACAATGCCACAAAACCTTCCCTTTGTCAAAACCACAAAATTTTTGTCAGAATCAGGAAATAAGGACATAGTTAATGGTTAGTTGTTAGTGGTTGGTGATTGGTTGTTGGTTTTCCCCCTTGTCTGCCACACACTCTCACTTCCTCACTTTATCTCTGCCTGTAAAATGATAGGATTGACAAATTATGTTCAGAAATTTGGGATGGGTATCAAACGATAATTTTGCGCCTGATAATTCGCGATCGCCACAAAATAACCCAAAAACTGATGAACAACTTCTTGATGCTTATTCGCAAGCTGTCATCAATGTAGTGGAAAAAGTTAGTCCTACAGTTGTTAATATTGATGTGCAAAAATGGATGACAGGACGTGGGCGCAATTATCAACCTTTAACCCAAGAAGTACGTGGCAATGGTTCTGGATTGATCTTCACTCAAGATGGCTACATTCTCACCAATAGTCATGTTATACACGGCGCATCAAAAATTCAGGTTACACTCTCTGATGGTCGCAATTATGACGCCGAAATGATTGGTGATGATCCTGATACCGATTTGGCAGTAATTAGAATTCATGCACCAAATTTGATCGCTGCACATTTTGGTGATTCCCAAGCCTTACGAGTCGGTCAGTTAGCGATCGCGATTGGTCATCCCTACGGTTTTCAAACAACAGTGACAACTGGAGTGATCAGCGCCTTAGGACGTTCTTTTCAATCTCGTTCTGGTAAGGTGATTGAAAATATTATCCAAACTGATGCTGCCTTAAACCCCGGTAATTCTGGTGGCCCTTTAGTCACCTCCCACGGTGAAGTTATTGGTATAAATACTGCTATTGTCATGGCAGCGCAAGGAATTTGTTTTGCAGTACCGATTAATACAGCCAAAATGGTCATCCCGACTTTAATGAAGTATGGTCAAGTCCAGCGTGGTTACATTGGTATCGGTGGACAAAATGTACAAATTTCCCGCCGCATCATGCTATTTAACGAATTAGCTGTGGATACTGGTATTTTCGTGATGCATGTTGAACCAAACAGTCCGGCGAAAAAAGCTGGTTTGCTGCAAGGAGATGTGATATTGGGTTTTAATAATTCACCACTGCGCGGAATCGAAGACTTGCAGAAGTTTTTAACACCAGAACGTGTGGGAGTGCGATCGCAACTTACTGTTTTGCGTAATAATCGCAAGCTATTAGTAGATATTGTCCCACAAGAGTCAAATAAGTGAACTACCTACACGCTCCCTGACGGTACAGTGTAGGCTTATACCCAATGCCCAACTGCCTTCACCTAACCCATGCGCTTGGCAATTTCCGCTTCCGATGCGATCGCCGAGTCTAAATATAATGCCATGAATTACACCCCTGCACCCTTTTTCTGTAATTGCAACTCAATGCGATCGCTTGACTTGGGTTCTATCACCTGGGTAGAAAGATTGTTTTTCGCCAATAAAGCACGAAATTCCTCAATGCTTCCCTTCATTTGCAAGAAATTTGTCAAAAATCCTACAAACGTCACATCGCCTCCTGCTGCTGTAGGTAGCATAACTTGGGGTTGCAACCATTGAGCTAGTTCGAGAGCATTTTTACCACCCCTGATAAATGATCCAAAAATGGGTAAAGTCAAATCAACAAGTGGAGTAATGACAACATCAATGGGAGCTACTGCTTTTAGCGACGGAGAATGATATCCGTGTGGTTCGTAGTAAATAGTCAAGTTGCTTGGCAACTCTTTGAGGATGTAACCATTTTCTACCAAAGTGGGGCCGATAGGCGAACCAGGAACTGCCTTGATTTCTACACTTGTATCTAAAGTAAAAGTTTCACCATGAGCAAGTACTGTTATTTGGGTGTAACCTAGCTGCTGTACAACTTTGGCAGCATTAGGAGAAGCTACCACTGGAGTATTATGGTCAAGTCGTTTGAGTGTTGGTGGATGAGCATGATCTTCTAGCCCCTGAGACAGCAAAATTAAGTCAATATTTTCTGGGATAGGACGATCTTGAGTCCGATAACCTTTGAAAAACCAATCTTGATTGCCAAAACTCAACTTATCTACCAGCCAAGGATCAATGAGTATCCGTTTGTCTGCGATTTCAACTAGCCAAGCGTTGCTATCCAAGTATGTTAATAACATGATGATTGCACTACAATAATTAAAGTTAATAGCTATATTTATTATGAATTGTCTGCAATATTTATTTACAATGTGTCTATTTTTGCAGCTATATCAGTGGAAACCCTAACACTCGGATTATCTCTATTCAAAGAAGTATTGACAAAATTCACCCACTTTTAGCTGTTTCCAAATGGAGTTTTAGCGATGATCAACTAGTAAAAGCGAGAAATGTTCCTTAAAACAATCAAAATATTTATTTTCCTACTTAATTTTTGCCGCAATCTATAATAAAAGTAGGTACTTGAAAAGTCCGTTTTCATGTATCCTGGCGATTAAAAATCGCGGCTACATGAGACTTTACCTCCCTCCGCAGGTTAACAAACCCTTGATTTTGTGTTAGTCCACGGAGGTGAACTTCCTTTCACCGATGCACTACGCGTCGTGCTTGTGTAGTAGCGAATTGTATTCGCCGAGAACTTTTCAAACATCCTCTCAAGGTAGTACTACTGTTGTTGAAAAAAGCTACCAAAATTTAAATAAGCTTTAAAAAGATTTTAGATATTCGTCTGTTGATTTATACTAGCATCTACTTACTATCAGTAATTATCTGGTAAATATATTGCATATGAAACATAGTATTGCAATGGTATTTCAGTGAGATTGAAAAACTTCTTGATTATTCAGCACTAAATATTTGCAAACAGCAGTTTGCACCAGTCAACGGTATCTGAAAAACTTGAATTTATACCGAGTAAATATATGCTGAAAAATGCTGATGAGTTAAATTTAAAGATTGACTCAAGTTTGCAAGAATTGCCTTTGTGGGAAGTAGAAGTTGAACTTAATTTTTTCGGCAGTGATTTAGTTAAACCATTTAAAGATGAGCGTTTACTACCAGGAGTAGTAATAACTAATAACCGTCAATATGTCGGGATGATTTCACGGCGTAGATTTTTTGAACACATGAGTCGTCCTTTCAGTTTAGAACTATTTTTCAATCGCCCCATTGCAACCTTTCTCAATATTTTTAAAATCGAAGAAGAATTTGTAATATCTGAGACAGTTTCTGTGATGGAGGCAACTTATTTAGCATTGCAGCGATCGCCTGAATTTGTCTACGAGCCGATTATAGTCAAAACCGCATCAGAAAAGTTTTGCTTACTCGATTTTCAGCAGTTACTTTTAGCCTATTCTCAAATCCATGCCTTGACATTTTTTCACTTACAACAAGCGCAGGAACAAACAAAAATACCAAACACAGATTTTCGTGAACTTCAGCAAATTGATATTAAATTATTACATCATGAAAAGATAACTTCCTTAAAGCAAATAGTTTCTAGTATTGCCAATGAAATCAATAATCCTGCTAACTTTATCGCTGGAAAATTAATTCATGCTAGCCGTTATATTCAACAACTACTCCAGCTAATTAACCTCTACCAACAGCAATACCCCGAACCAACAGTAGAAATTCAAAGAGTAATTAATCAAGTTGAACTGGAAAAGATTACCACTGATCTTTTTAAACTAACAAATTCGATGAAAGTTGGGATTGATCGGATCAGACAATTCACCCATGCTTTACACAATTTCTCTACAGAAGAATCTGAAAAAAAATCAGTTGATATTCATGAAAGTCTTGATAGCATTTTGATACTTTTGCAAAGTCGCCTCAAATCTAAGATTCATGGTCAAAATATTACTGTCATTAAGGAATATACCAAATTACCTTTGGTAGAGTGTTATCCAGGAGAAATGAACCTAGTGTTCATGAATCTTATTAATTATGTCATTGATGCTTTTCAAACAAATAATGAGTCTTGGGTAATAGATGAGCAAAAACACAAATCACCAACTATTCGTATTCGTACAGAACTATTGAATTCAAAGATAGTAGTAATTCGTATAGCAAATAATGCTGTAGGAATTTCCGAAAGAGTTGGTAAAAAATTGTTTGACCCCCTTTTTCATCTTGAATCAAATGGCAAATTAACGGAACTGGAATTATCTATTAGCCATGAAATCATAGTTGAAAAACATGGTGGACAACTCGAATGTGTACCTTCCTTAGAGCAAGGTACTGAATTTATAATAAAAATTCCAGTTATTTCTAATGACTATTAACTATATTCTTTATGAAGATGCATAAAAAGAACCCCACCACCTGCGGTACCTCCCCGATCTCGCGCTTAGGTTGGGAGGGATCAAAATAATGTGCAGCTTCATATGAAATTGCTATTACACCTTATAAAGCTAAAAATATTTGATTATATTTTTAGTCACTATAGAAGAACTTTTTGCAGAAACTGCTAATCCACATCCCACTTCCTAAGATTCAATCTCAGCCAATTCTAACCAGCGTTCTGTCGCCTGATCAATTGCTTGCTTGAGTCCTTCCACCTGTTTATACAACTTTTGCACTTGAGTATAATTCTCTGCGGAAACATTCGTCATCGCTTTTTCGGCTTCTGCTTTCTGAGTTTCTAACTGAGCAATTTTATCTTCCAATTGCTCAAACTCCCGTCTTTCCCAAGTTGATAAACGTTTTTTCTTAGCTGTTTCTTTGGGTGTAGATGTTGCGTTCAACGTCTCTACATTTTTTGGCTTTTCTTTTGTACTAACAGTTGCTTGTTGCTTTTGTTCCTCGGCTTTTTTGTAATCGAGATAGACTGAGTAGTTACCAGGATACTGGCGGATATTACCACCTTCTTCCAAAGCAAAGATAGTGTCTACAGTCCGATCCAGAAAATAGCGATCGTGAGATACCACAATGACACAACCATTAAAATCCTCTAAATATTCTTCCAATACCGCCAAAGTTTGCACATCTAAATCATTAGTCGGTTCATCTAATATCAAAACATTCGGCGCACTCATCAGCACACGCAACAAGAATAACCGCCGTTTTTCTCCACCAGAAAGTTTATAAATCGGTGCATACTGCTGGTTCCCCGGAAACAAAAATCGCTCTAACATCTGGGAAGCACTGATTGTTGTACCGTCAGCTATTTTGACGTGTTCTCCTTCTTCTTTGATGTAATCAATTACGCGCTGATTTTCATCTACAGCAGTGAGTAATTCTTCAGAATGCTGATCAAAATAGCCAATGTGAATCGTCGTCCCAATATCTACACTACCTGTATCTGGCTGTACCCGTCCGGTGATCATATCCATTAAAGTAGATTTCCCCGCACCATTACCGCCAATAATCCCAATCCGATCTTCAGGACTAAATTCGTAGCTAAAATCTTTAATTAAAGTGCGATCGCCATACCCTTTCGAGATATTATTGAGTTCAATAACTTTTTTACCAATCCGACGGCTAGCTGTAGCAATATCAACTTTACCTTGAACTTGTTTAAACTCCGTTGCTTGCATGTCGCCAATCCGACCAATTCTGGCTTTTTGCTTAGTACTCCTGGCTTTTGGCCCTTTTTTTAACCATTCCAATTCCCGACGCAAAACTCCTTGAAACTTACGCTGACTACTAACAGCACTTTCTTCAGCATCGGCTTTCTTTTCCAGGTAGTATGAATAGTTGCCAGAATAGGTGTAAATATCACCTCTGTCTATTTCAATAATTCGGTTAGTGACACGATCTAAAAAATAGCGATCGTGAGTGATTAATAAAAGTGCGCCGCGATAGCGATTCAAATAACTTTGTAACCACTCCACCGAATTTGCATCCAGATGGTTTGTCGGTTCATCCATCAGTAACAAATCTGGTTCTGATAGCAAAGCTGTAGCTAAAGCAATACGTTTACGATAGCCTCCAGATAAAGTTCCAACAGTAGCATCGAAATCTGTAATTCCTAACTTAGAAAGAATAATCTTAGCATTAGTTTCCAACTCCCAAGCACCAGTTGCATCCATACGCTGCATCACCACCGAAAGCCGGGACATTAACTGATTATCTTCTGGATAATGAGCAAGTTTATCAGATATTTCTTCATACTCACGCACCAAAGCCATATTTTCACCACTGTCAGCAAAAATTTGCTCTAAAACAGTATGAGCATCATCTAAATCTGGCTGTTGGGGTAAATAGATAATCTTCGCACCAGAATTAACTAAAAATTGACCTTCATCAACTGGCTCTAATCCAGCAATCATTTTTAAGAGAGTTGATTTACCAGAACCATTTATACCAATTAAGCCGACCTTATCATTAGCATCTAAACTAAAATTAGCATCTTTGAGAATTTCTTTAATACCAAAATCTTTTTTAACTGATTGTAGTGTGATTAAACTCATAAATTTTTATGTAAGTAACTTGGTATCTTGGTGTCTTTGTGGTTAAGAAAATATTTACTTAAACCATCAAGACACTAAGACATAAAAAAGTTTTTCTGAAGCTAAAAATGCACTGATTTAAACAAATAAATCCAAGGGTAAATGACCGTACATTTCATTAATTCCTTCTGAAGAATAAGATTGGCAAGACACCAACACACCGCGATGATGTCCAAAATAAGAATCTATGTGACACACGCCATTTTTACCATTTAATTTGATGTATACAGGGCCATCAATTTTAGGTAAATTACTTGGTGGCTCATACCCCAAAGCGAGGGAATAAGTTTTCATGGCTAGCATTCCTTCTTCTTCAGTGTCAGCACAAATCCCTAAAATTTGGTAATCAGATAATTTTGCCAGAAAAAGTAAGGCTTCTCTGATTGCAGGCTTTTCTGACGGTTTAATTTTTGGTGCTATGTCTACACAGTTGAATTTATTCAGAACTTTTTTAGCTTCAGCAATGGTGAAATTGGTTTGGTTTGTGCTTGACATATCTTGGTTGATTATCTGTGTTGATGTGCGCTTTTTTTCAATAACAATTTAGGTCTAATCCTGTATGTTACTCAGATTAAAAAGAAAGGGAACACTACTTTGTGAGTCTTTACCCGTGACGAGAACTTTTGGCATTTGAGCACCGCCATTTTTCCATGCTTCAATTGCTTCTTTTTGTAGAACTAGTTGTCCTCCTGGAGCTTTTAATGTTTCCGCCAAAAGTCTTTGAGCTTCTGATTTTCCTTTAGCGCGATTAACTTCTGCTTGTGCTTCTTGTTCGGCTTCTTGTGCTATATAAACTGCTCTTTGTGCTCTTTGTTCAGCAATTTGTTTTTCCTCTACGGCTTTTGCAAACTCTGGAGAAAAAGTCAAGTCAATGACGCTAGTATCCAGAACTATTATTCCATATTTTTCTAAGCGTTGACCTAATGCCGTGTCAAAATCATCCTTAAGGTCATTTCTTTTGGTGATCGACTCTTCTACTGTCCTCCTTGCAGCTGCGATTTTGAATGATTCCTGAGTTTGAGGAGCAATGATTTTGGCGACAATATTTTCTAAACTTCCCTGTTTTCTTCTAATTTGAACTACTTGTTGCGGATCTATAAGAAAATTGATGGCAAATTTTGCAGTTAGTTCTTGCAAATCTTTGGTAGCACTTTGAGCTGGTATTTCATATTTTTGCACCGTCACATCGTATACATCTACTTTAGATATAAATGGCGGTTTGAAATGAATGCCTTCTATTAAGGCTCCATCTCTGGCTTTACCTAGTATACTCAGAACTCCTGCTTCACCTGGATTAATAATGATAAAGGAATTAAGACTCAAGATCACAAGTATTGCTATTGCAACTCCTGCTACTGTACTTTGCCAACTACCTAATTGCTGATTTTTCAAATTTAGTCTCCTTTGTGTCTTGTATTTATTTCAGGTTTTTATATCTGAATGGTGACGCCTCAATGCTGGCAAACGTGATAATATCGGTTCCCTCACACAATTGCACAGGGCTGTGACTACAGTAATTAAATCTCGTCGGGTGGATAGAAAACGCCAGGGTTCAGTTCATCCCCTCAAACGCCTGCTGAACTACGGACATAAGTATCGCAAACAAATTTGGTGGGCTACTATTTGTTCTATCCTCAATAAACTTTTTGACTTAGCACCACCAGCGTTAATCGGTATTGCGGTAGATGTGGTAGTCAAGCAGCAAGATTCTATCATTGCACGGTTGGGAGTCAGAGATATCTTTGGACAATTTTTAATTCTTTCTGCCCTAACTGTGATTATTTGGATTTTAGAATCGGCTTTGGAATATGCTTACGAGAGACTGTGGCGCAATTTAGCACAAAACATTCAGCATGATTTGCGTCTTGATGCTTATCAGCATTTACAGGATTTAGAATTAGCATATTTTGAAGAACGCAGCACTGGTGGTTTGATGTCTATTCTCAGTGATGATATCAACCAACTCGAACGCTTCTTGGATGCTGGCGCCAGTGACATTATTCAGGTTGTGGTGACAGTATTAATTATTGGTGGTGCTTTTTTTATTTTGGCTCCAAGTGTAGCATGGATGGCAATGTTACCGATTCCTTTTATTCTTTGGGGAACATTTGCTTATCAGAATGTACTAGCACCCCGCTATGCTGATGTGCGAGAAAAGGTAGGTTTATTAAATTCTCGCTTGTCAAATAATTTAAGCGGTATTACTACGATTAAAAGTTTCACGGCTGAAGATTATGAAATCTCCCGTTTAGGTTTAGAAAGTGAAGCTTATCGTCGCAGTAATTCCAAAGCCATTCAACTTTCTGCTGCTTATGTTCCTTTAATTCGGATGTTGATTTTGGCAGGATTTACAGCATTACTATTTTTTGGTGGATTGGCAGCAGTTAATGGCAAAATTTCTGTAGGTACATATAGTGTTTTAATCTTTTTGCTTCAACGAATGTTATGGCCTTTAACTAGATTAGGCGATACTTTTGACCAATATCAACGAGCAATGGCTTCTACAAATCGTGTCATGAATTTATTAGATACGCCGATTGCGATCCATCCGGGAGATGTATTTTTACCTGTTGAAAATGTACGTGGGGAAGTAGAATTTCAAAATGTCACTTTTAACTATCAAGATCGCCAAGCGGTAATTAAAAATTTATCGCTTGACATTCCCGCAGGTAAAACGATCGCCATTGTTGGTTCGACTGGTTCTGGTAAAAGCACTCTCGTAAAATTATTACTACGCTTCTACGAGGTGCAATCTGGAACAATCACCCTCGATGGAATTGATATCCAAAAGCTGCAATTACGAGACTTACGCCGTTGTATGGGTTTAGTGAGTCAGGATGTGTTTTTATTTCATGGTACTGTCGCCGAAAATATCGCCTATGGAACTTTTGACGCTACAGAACCAGAAATTATCACGGCCGCGAAGATTGCTGAAGCACACGATTTTATTATGCTATTACCGCAAGGTTATAAGACAATTGTCGGGGAACGAGGGCAAAAATTATCTGGTGGACAACGCCAACGGATTGCGATCGCTCGTGCTGTATTAAAAAATCCACCGATTCTAATCTTAGATGAAGCGACCTCGGCAGTAGATAATGAAACAGAAGCAGCAATTCAAAAATCCCTAGAACGAATTACTGTTAATAGAACAACGATAGCGATCGCTCACCGTCTCTCTACAATCCGCAATGCTGATCGCATCTACGTTATGGAATACGGAAAATTTATTGAGTCTGGAACCCATGAACAACTGCTTGAAGAAAACGGAGTGTATGCTAGTCTTTGGCGTGTGCAGTCGGGTTTAAGATAAGGAATGTAGAGACGCAAAATTTATTCGATTTTTGGAATGTAGAGACGTGTTCGCTTTTAGCGTTCCCGCAGGGTAATTTCACGTCTCTACAATGATTCTGGCTGATGCATATTTAATTATTGGAGATGTCTAATGTTTACTGATTTTGGTTTTTTCACTTACAATTGGTATTTGCACCTTGTAAATTACTTTGAATAAAACATGCTGGTTCTTTAAGTATATTGTTTTCTTTCAGGATATAAATACTCAGAATTACTAAAGCTATCGGTATAAGTGATTTTTGAGAATAATTTAAAAATATTTTAAGAATATACTGATTAATATTAATGTTATTTTCTTGATATTTTGTTTTTTGCAAAACATTACTTGACAATTGCTTACCCAAAGCTAATGAACTATATTTCGGTTGTGATTCTAAATTTAAGTTTTGACTCCAGCAAGGAAAACTTTTTCCTTGCTGAAAACCATAAATTTTGACTTTTTTGATGAATTCAGACTTTAAACCAATGATTTCTTGACGTACGTAGTTCACTAAATTTTGTTGATCTGGTATATGAAGAGATTCTAATCTCACCTGTAAGTAGCCGTTTTTAATAGTAACTTTTGCTATGACATCTTTTAGTTGTAGTTGGCTGTTCATCAGAGATGTAATAGCTTGGACATCTCCTTGCTTTGCAAGTTGAAAAATATTTGCTTGTGTCATAAATAATTATATTGAATAGCTCAAAATATGAGAGCATCCAATATAACTTCATTACTCAAACTATTTCCTCAGTAGTTTTACCAAAACTTTAGAGAGTGTTTGAAAAGTTTTCATGTATCCTAGCGATGTTCGCCCTGCGCAGCTACACGAACATAGACGCCCGTAAGACGCCTTCCCGAAGGGTTTGTTAACCTGCGGAGTGGTTCCTTTCAAGAAGCCGCTACGCATCGTGCTTGTGTAGTAGCGAATTATATTCGCCAAGAACTTTTCAAACATCCTCTTAGATGATCAAAAACATTAAGCAGCATTGCTAATTTGCTTTTTCGCTGCTTAAAAACCTAGATTTAATATAGTATTTATAAAATCTATAAAGATTTAATTACTATCATTAGCATATTGTTGAGCAAAATCTCGGTGAATTTGATATTGTATAATCTTTTGTTGAGCCATCCCATAATTAGAACTGGTGTATGGTACTGTCTTCAGGAGTGCGATCGCTTCGTTCCAATTTTCGACAACTATCTCCCACTCGTTTTCAGATTGTGCTAATTTTCCCAGTTTCGCTGTACGTTTGGCTTGGTTAATGGCTTTGAGATAATTATCTTTTGGTTGGCCTTCTTTAGCAGCGAGTGTTGATGGATTTTGAGCAGATATATTTGCCAAGATACTTTGTTGAAATTCTGGCAATTTAGCAAATGAATATATCCATAAAGCCACCAAAGGGATCAAAACAAATGTAAAGATTTGTCTTGATGTCTGACTATATTTATAATTAAAATGGAAGAGACCCGATTTCTTTTTAACTACTTGTTCAGTTTTTGGTATTTCAGTCACATCAGCTTGTGATTGCTGACTATTATTTGGAACTGTATCCGCAACCGAGACATTGAAATTTTCGGTTTCCACACTAGCAGTATTACCAAAAACCAAACGATACTTAAATAAATACTCGATCTGATAAAAAGCAGCAGCACTGATTAGCCAAATAATCGCGAAAACTGCTTTGATTTTGCTGTAATGCTGACCAGATTCAGCAATAATTTGACTATAGTTCAACTGAAATAAAGGCAAAAGAGGAGTACAAATCACAATAGCTGTCAGTGTAGATAAAACAAGTACTAACCAGCTATATAAACTTTCTCTCCAACTGACTAACCCAGGGAAGAATCCTTGAATTATATTGATCTTTTCTCCTGGAATGCTGGTAAGAAAGCGACTTAAAAAAAAGTGATGTAGAAAAGCGATCGCTGGGATCGGTAAGATAAGTGTAAAGATCATCAACAGTGTTGCTGATTCAGGTCTTTCTGACCATTTAGCTAAGTTGAACCATAAGTCCTGATCACGCTTGAGCATGGTGATAAACCCAGTCATCACTACCGATAGAATCAAGGTATTCAGCCATGCATTCGGGTGAGGGAACCATTTCAGTACTCTAAATTTTTTCATTTTGCATATCCTCTCTTATGAAACAGGGGAAAGGGTAGATGGTTTTAGAGGTATAGACTATACAGACGTTATATTGGCAGTTACTTTAACATTTTTAGCTAATAAATATGCCAGAATTCCCCGGAGAATTACAATTACCTATCCGTGAACCAGCATGGAATGCGATCGCATCTGTTGAGCATATCCAACGCCAACAGCAAAGTATAGATTTTGACTGTGGTGTTGGTCGCCTGTCTCTCTATATAGTTGCTTCTAACCTCATCCATGTGCGCTTTTCACCCACAGGAGAATTTAGATCCAGGCGTTCTTGGGCTGTAATACCCAGAGATGAGGAATGGAATATTGTATCTTTTGATATCCAAGAAACAGCAGATGAGGTAATTATAGAAACCGAAAAAATTCGCTTATGTGTCCAGCGTCATCCTTGTCGAGTCCAGTTTTTTGACAAAGCAGGTCGTCCTTTTGCTCAAGATACAGGTTTAGGGATCGGTTGGCGACAAATGGGAGTAAGTAAGTCTCAAGTTGCTTGCTGGAAAAAGATTGAGGCAGAAGAAAATTATTATGGTTTTGGGGAACGTGCAGGATTACTAAATCAAAAGGGTAAGCGTCTCACCAATTGGACAACCGATAGCTTAGATTACAATGTCCAAACTGATGCAATGTACCAAGCCATTCCGTTTTTTATGGCGTTGCGTCCGGGGATGGGCTACGGTTTGTTTTTTAACACGACCTTTTGGAGTCGCTTTGATGTCGGTGCTGACCAACCAGATACTTTACGCTTGGAAACCCTGGGTGGGGAACTGGACTATTACATTATTTACAGTCCCGAACCCGCAGAAATACTTCATACTTATACCCAATTAACAGGGCGAATGCAACTACCGCCAAAATGGGCGCTGGGTTATCATCAATGTCGTTGGAGTTACGACTCAGAAACAGAAGTTCGCCAATTAGTACAGCAATTGCGTCAGCGTCGTATTCCTTGCGATGTGATTCATTTAGATATTGACTACATGTTTGGCTACCGGGTGTTTACATGGAATCAACGAAGGTTCCCAGATCCGCAGAAATTGCTCAGTGACTTAGCAAACGATGGCGTCAAAGTAGTTACAATCATTGATCCGGGAGTGAAATTTGAACCACAAGCAGATTACCCTGTCTATGATCAAGGGCTAGAAAAGGATTACTTTATTCGCAGGGCTGATGGTGAAGTCTTTCATGGTTACGTTTGGCCTGGTCGGGCTGTTTTTCCGGAATTTTTGCAACCAGAGGTGTGTCAGTGGTGGGGAGATTTGCACCGTAACTTAACCGATGTTGGCGTGGCTGGAATTTGGAATGATATGAATGAACCAGCCATGAACGATCGCCCCTTTGGAGATGAGGGGGGACAAAAAATATTTTTCCCGATGGATGCACCTAGTGGCTCACCAGGGGAGCGCACCACTTACAGCGAAACTCATAACTTGTACGGCTTAATGATGGCTCGTGCGTGTCGAGAAGCGGTGGAAAAATTGAGAGAGCGATCGCGTACTTTTGTCTTAACCCGTTCTGGTTACGCAGGTGTACAGAAATGGTCGGCGGTATGGACAGGAGATAATCACTCACTCTGGGAATACTTGGAAATGTCCTTACCTATGCTGTGTAATTTGGGTTTATCTGGTGTAGCGTTTGTCGGAGCAGATATTGGGGGATTTGCGGGTAATGCTACGCCAGAAATGTTTGCGCGGTGGATGCAGGCAGGAATGTTGTATCCATTTATGCGCGGCCACTCAATGATTAACACCAAGCCTCATGAACCTTGGGAATTTGGCCCGCAAGTAGAAGAAATCTGCCGTCAATATATTGAACTGCGTTACCGATTACTACCTTATATATACACTTTGTTCTGGGAAGCAGCGACCACAGGCGCACCTGTTTTGCGACCTCTGCTTTATCATTATTTTGACGATCCGAACACCTACGACTTATATGACCAAGTACTTTTAGGTTCATCTGTGATGGCAGCACCCGTCTACCGGCCGGGGGTAGAAAAACGCCTGATTTATCTACCAGCAGGAACTTGGTACGACTGGTGGACAGGAGAATGTTACCAAGGCTCAACCTATATTCTTGCTGATGCACCAATCGAAAAAATGCCTATGTACATCCGTGCTGGCTCAATAATTCCCCTTGGCCCGGTAATGCAATATGTAGGCGAATCGCCCCTAAATCAACTCCGATTGCGAGTTACCCCAGGTACAGGTGAGTGGACACTGTATGAAGACGACGGACATTCCTTCGCATATCGTGATGGTGCTTGTTCAACTACAACCTATCGGGTATATGTCGAAGACACGCAAATAATAGTAGAAATTCAAGCTAGACAAGGAGAGTGGACTCCTCACCCACGTAACGTTATTGTTGAAGTGCTAGGTAAAGGAGAGCAAGAATTTGTAGATGATGGTTCTGCACGTCATCTGACTTTTGCTTAATTTGTTTGTAGTCTGCTCTCTGGTAAACCTCTCTCCTTGTAGGCTACGGTGTACACACAAGTCTTATAACCCATCTTCCGCACTTCAACATGTATTATATTTATAATTCAAAAATGATTACTAATAACGGTTATGCTATTAAGTATTAATATTGACCTTGATTTGTGGCTAGAATATGCTTGTGGCTTAGATAGCGTAGGCGCAGCCCACCGTAGCATCGCGATATTTTGTAATCATAATATATTACAAAGTGAAGTGTGGAAAGTGAGTTAAATATGAGTCAAGAATTAACACAGCAGTGGTTAAGTGAAGTCCAAGCACTGAAACAGCAGCTAGCACATTTGCAACAAGAACGGGATGCTGCTTGGGAAAGTTCTGAAAAATGGCGAAAACTCTATAACACTGAAGCAGAACAACGGCGTACTGATGCTCAACTCTCCAAACAGACGATCGCATCATTGCAAACACAAATTCAACACTTACAAGGTGTTGAAGGATCACAACTCAATGATGGCGCAGCTACAGCAGCTATTCAGCAAGCAGTAGCCCCAATCAAATCAATAGAGGAATTAAAAGCTAAATTAGTTGTTGCGATCAAAGAACGCGATCGCCTACAACAGGCGTTGAAAAACGAACAAGACGAACACGCCCAAACTCGTAAAAGCCTGACTACCGCTTTGGGTGATGCTATTGATAGCTTAACGCGTCAGCGTACAGCAACAGGAGAACAACTATAGAAGGAAAAATAGAAGATTCCTGACAGTTTTGCATTTTATGCATAAATAATTAGGACTAGCCCTTTCAAGGTGTGTTAATTTTCTGTGTTCTTTGGGCTAGAATCTTAGCAGTTGAGACAACTTTCGCCAGCGATTGAGCCAATCTACTTGACCAACCCAATTTGCTGCTTCTGCCTCAGATAATAGGTTATCTAATGCCGCAATCAAATCTGAAAGTGACCAACTATTCTGAGCAGCAAGGATAATACCACCATGTTGAGGATACTGTTGTGCTAGAACAATAAAGTCTCTCACGTTGAAAGTAAAGATACATCTGCCCTGAGCCGTTGAGCGTAATAATTGAGTTTCATCACTAGCATCCAAGGGCATCCAGTCATTTGGCGTACGAGTGACATCATGTCCTTTGGACACCAATGCTGAATGCAGCGATTTACTTGAAGTATCTGCATCCAGGTGAACCTTTAGTTTAACCATTGGCTATTTCTAAGGATTGCTCAGAAGCAATCTCCGCGTCAATCTGACCTTTATTTACTGCATAAAAACTCAGAGCTTCTCTTACCTGTGCCTCAGTAAGCTCATACTCATTCTTCATCTGACTTAGACTCATACCCCATTTTTGGGAAGCGATAGCCACAGTCTGCACTCGAATTCCCGTTCCTTTGATGACTGGTACAAGTTGCCCATTTGTCCCCTGACGATAAGCAATTTGTGGAAAAGATGCTTTGAGGGTACTTACTTTTTCTGTTACAGCCCACAGAATAAATTGGTCAAGCGAAATCCCCTGACTCTGAGCTAATTGCTCAATTTCATGCTTCAACTGGTCAGGTAAATTTAGGGCATATGCTGTCATTTTCAGTTTTTAGTTTCTGGCTCTAAAAACATCATATTCTAAATCCAGATAAACATCCCGTGGAATTCTAGCTTGAAATCAACATATCAGGACTTACGCACGGGCTACCTATTTACGTCATTGCGACGTTAGGAAGCAATCTCAAAACCTGATTTTTTCGTAACGAGTGCGTAAGTCCTACATATTTACTTTTATCACAGAATTGTTCTATTTTGGAGATGATTGTTGCAATAATAAGCACCAGTACTAAAATCAAGTCTGCGTAAATCCTGGACGCGATAAAAACCAATTTACGGCATTTTGCAGAGCTACGTTCAGAGGAGACTGAGGTAAACCCAATTCTCGTACAGCTTTAGAAGCGTCATAGAACATAGTTTGCGTAGCCATACGCACACCATCTAGGGGAACGGATGGTGTTTTTCCCAAGGAAGCCAGAATTTTTTCATCAAACCAGGCTACACTCAGGGGTATGCAAGCAGGTATAGATTTTTGTGGGGATTGCAAACCTGTCATCTCAGCAAGTTGATCGAGTAGTTGTTTAAGTGTCAGGTTTTGGTGTCCTAAAATATAGCGATCGCCTGATTTACCTTTTTGTAAAGCTAACAAATGTCCCTTCGCCACATCTTGCACATCAATAAAATTTAGCCCTGTGTGCATATAAAAAGGCATTTGTCGTCGCAAAAACCGTACAATAATATCTCCTGTGGGGGTTGGCTTAATATCCCAAGCCCCAATCGGGCTACTAGGATTGACTATAACTACATCCTGACCGTTTTGAGCCGCCTGCATTGCTTCTTGTTCAGCCCAAAACTTAGACTTTTTGTAGTGACCAACCAGTTTTTCTACAGGACTTTGATAAGTTTCATCTACAACTTTACCACCAGACCCCACTCCAATAGCCGCTACGGAACTGGTATAAACTGTCCTAGCAATATTAGCTTTTTTTGCAGCTGCTAGAACGTTGCGCGTACCCAGGACATTGTGATCATAAAGCGCTTCTCGGTCTTTTTGCCAAAGAGAATAGTGAGCAGCGACATGAAAAAGGTACTGACAACCCCGCATTTGTTGCCATAACTCCGGGTGATTTAAATCACCCTTAACAAGTTCCACATCAAGATTTCGGAGATTGTCGAATTGGCTACCAGGACGCACTAACGCCCTGACAGTGTATCCTTCTGCTAAAAGTAACCGTACCAAGTTCGCACCGACAAAACCAGTACCACCTGTAACAAATACACGCATCAACTTATCTCCCTCTTCCGGTAGCGAGGAAACCAATCATCGAGCAAAGCATACACGACTGGTACAACAATTAAACTTAAGATCGTAGAACTCACCAACCCACCAGCGATCGCTACAGCCATAGGCGATCGCAATTCTGAACCTGCTCCCAAACCCAAAGCTATGGGTAGCATACCTAAAATTGTCGATGCAGTAGTCATCATAATTGGGCGTAGGCGAATTGGCCCAGCTTGGAGAATCGCGTCTGTGCGTTTTAAACCGGAGTCTCGTAATTGGTTAATGCAGTCTACAATCAGAATGGCATTTTTGTTAGCTAGACCCAGCAAAAAGACAAAGCCAATCAACGAGATCATCCCAAAGTCACTTTTAGTGATTACTAGCGCCATCATCGCCCCTACTAAGGCTAGAGGTAGAGAAATGCCAATGACTACCGGATCTACCCAACTCCGGAATAGAGCAATCAGTACAACAATAATACACAATGCTGACAACGCCAGAGTAGTGCCGAAACTGCCGAAAACTTCGCCACTGCGCTCAGAGTCACCTCCTAAATCCAAAGTCACACCAGCAGGGATTACATTTTGAGCTTCAGCTACTAATTTTTCAGTAGCATTACCAAGAGATAAATTTTTGCCAAGATTCGCGCTAATATAAGCAACCCGTTGATTATTCAAACGTTCGATGTGCGAAACTTTTTCCTGAGCATTTATTGTACCTGTAACTGTAACGTCAGCAAATCCAGGTAATTTTTGCATCCGTTCTTGGATTGTTTGGGCAGTTTTACTTAGGCTGTTAAGGTCGTTACCCTTTAATGCTACTTCTAAAGGTTTTTGAGTACCAGAATCCACAAATTGGATATCTTCAACGCTAATAGTCACACCCTCTAGTTTGGGCAAATCGGAACGAAATTGATCTTGTAATTCTGAAGTTTTGATCGTGTGGTCATTTTTGAGTTTGATGTAAAGCCTACCTTTATTCGGTTCTCCCTCGCGCGTACCGACAACAGTAAATACTGTCTCGACTTCTTTTGATTTTCTTACTACTTCCTCTAGTTTCTTACCTACCTCAAGAGAGTTATTCAAGATCGTTGTGATCGGAGATTGGGAGGGGAGAAGAGATGAAACTGACTCGGAGACGGGAAGACGGGATGAGGTGGAAAATTCGGAAATAAAATTCCCAGTGTCTTCTGCTCCTTGTCCCAATTCTGAGAAATTCGGTAAGGTTGTGGTATAAACTATATTGAATTCACCCCGGTCTAGTTTAGGAATAAACCCTTTGGGAACTAGGGGAATCAAGGCTATACCTGCAACAAAACTCAGCACGGCTAAACCTATAACTATGGCACGATGATTGAGTGACCAATGCAGCAAATTTCGGTAAGCTTGGTCAAAATTCGACCATTTTCTTCCTTCGTTACGTCTAGAATCTGAAGGCTTCGGTTTGAGCCAGTAACTAGCTAAAACTGGTGATAAAGTCCGAGCAATTAACAAGGAAGCTAACATGGCTGCGGAAACAGTAATCCCAAAGGGCTTGAAAAATTGACCAATGACTCCACCCATTAAACCTATAGGTAGAAACACGGCAACTGCTGTAAAAGTTGCTGCTGTCACTGTCAAGCCAATCTCATTGGTAGCTAAAAAAGCAGCTTGTCGGGGATGTTCGCCGTCCTCAATGTGCCGCATAATGTTTTCGACATCAACGATCGCATCATCAACAATACTGCCAATTACTAAAGCTAGAGCCAATAGTGTAATTGTCTCTAGGTTGAAGCCAAACATGGCCATGACAATAAAAGTTGCTAACAAAGATATGGGAATCGCCAATGCAGAAATGAGAGTCGCTCGCCAATTCCACAAAAACGGAAAAATCACGATTATTGCCAAGATTATGGCTTCATATAAAGCGTCTATAGTAGCGTCGGTGGCTTTGCGGATATACTCTGCTTGGGTAGCAGCCAGGGTAAGTTTAAGATCGCTGAATCTAGAACGTAGCTTTTGTACCTGGTTTTCCACTTGGGAAACCACTTCTAAGGTGTTAGCATCACCACGTTTGATCACCTGTATAGCCAGAGCATCTTTACTGTTGAATCTAACTAATGTTGCTCCTTGTTGGGTGACAGCAGTGGTGTTTGGATCAGATTTTGCTGTGGAAAATGTCGCAGGAGCGCCCAAAAGCGCGACTTTTAATACTCCTGGTTGTTTGGCGATCGCCGGGATAATTTGCTCGTTAGTTAACTTAGTGAGTTCTGTTAAACTTCGCGATGGACTTTCAATGGCGTAACTAATAGCAGCCGACTCATTCAGTCTAATGGGAATAATATTAAAAGATGAACCCTGTGGTAGAGATGCTTGTTTAAGTTCTGTTTTTACTCTTTCGCTAGACTTTTCCAGATCAGTACCAACAGCAAAAGACAAACTTACTACTGTTTGACCAGGATATGTAGAGGAACGAATTTCATCAAGTCCTTCTAAAGAATTGAGGCGCTGTTCTATGAGTTGAGTGAGCTTTGCTTCTGTATCCACAGCAGTCGAGAGTGGAGTTGTAGCATTTACCACTACCACCGGAAAGGTAATATCTGGAAACAAAGCATACTTGAGGGAACTAAAAGCTAGTATTCCCGCGATCATCACAGCTAACCAAAAACTCACCGTCAGTCGGGGATGTTGAATCGCTAATTTAGAGATATTGAAGCGCTCACGGAGAAAATAAGAGCGATTAGGCTTTACCATCATGACTGAGATTATTGAGATTATTGCTTGTTTTTGATTTTAGTGTTAATGACACATATTTAGCCTAGCACCGCACGAACGAAGCAACTTACGCAGGATAACTTCGCTACGGTGTAGGAGTAAAAAAACTACGCCCCTCCTAGATTTTCAGGAAGGGCTGTTTTGATGAAGATATATAATTTCAGTCGTTTTCAGAATCGTTAGAAGAACTTCCAACAGTAGCAGGACTTACGCAAGTGTCACAAAAAAATTTTTTGTTTGTAGTGAGGACTTTAGTCCTCAAAATAAGGACTAAAGTCCTCACTACGAACTTAAAATAATATGCCAGTTGCGTAAGTCCTGAGTAGTAAAATAGTACCCTGTCACAGCAGTGGCTAGTGGGCGCAAAAATGTGTGAAGAGTTTTAGCAGCAAAGCCATCACTAGATGAAGTCAAAAGTATCAATGTTCAATCAAACATCCATCCAAGCAATCTTAGTTTGTCAAGGCGCAGAGTACCAAGCTGTGTGTAGAGGCTTAAGCCGTGTCAATGGCTATAAACCGCTTGTGATTCCTATACCTGTGGGTGGGAAACCTGTACACACATATTTGCAAAAAAGTCAAGAAATAAAAGAGATTCTGAATCATCCACGATCCAAAGTGTTAGTGATGGGTTTGTGTGGCAGTCTCCAACCCCGCTATCAAGTAGGGGGTATTGTACTCTACACAGATTGTATTTATCAGAAAAATACTGGTGAGATTTTGGTGTCTAGCTGTGATTCAACTTTGACAGCATCTTTACAGCATGATCTGCAAGAAAAAGCTGCTGTTGTCAAAGCATTCACAAGCGATCGCATGATTTGGTTGAGTAGTGAAAAACGCCATCTCGGTCAAACATTAGCAGCCGATATTGTGGACATGGAAGGTTTTGCTGTGTTGCAATTTTTCCAATCAACTGAGGTGGGGGTGGGAATGGTGCGGATAGTAAGTGACGGATGCGATCGCAATTTACCTAACCTCAACTCAACGCTGAATTCTGACGGTTCACTTCAGCCTTTGTCTTTGGCTATAGCTATGCTGAAGCAACCCATTGCTGCAATGAGATTGGTTCGAGGTGCTTTGCAGGGACTGCAAGTATTAGAAGAGGTGACAACTTGTTTGTTTCAATCCACTCATGAGAGATTAGAATAACAGGGTCTTCGGCTTTGCCTTTGTAATAGGCGCCACTAAAATTATAAATGTCAAAGAAATCAGTTTCCCATTACAGTAATAAAAGCAGAAAGCCCACAAAGGACAGTTGCGTAGCAACGATTCCTGTCATGCGCGGTGTGGGATGAATGCGTTGCACCGCGATAGTGCAGTCTATCTTGTCTTTTGATTAGCAATATACTTTTTAATCGTTTCACTAGAAGCATCTCCAGCCGTGCTGCAAAAATAACTTCGAGTCCACATTGAAGGAAGTTTTAATAAATGTGAAAACTCTTGTCTAAGCACTCTTGATGTATACCCTTTCAATCGAAACATTATTTGATCGGGTGCTAAAGTTGGCGGACAACAAAGAAACAAGTGTACATGATCTTCCATAATTTCAAGAGCTAGGATTTCGCAATCTAGCTCTTTTGTTTTTTCATACAACAATTCTTCAAGTCGTTTAGCGACATTTCCAACAAGCACTTTTTTGCGTCTTTTAGGAATCCAAACAAAATGATAATTAATTAAAGTGACGGAAGTTGTTTTGTGTCTATATTTGCCTATCATTTTTAAAGTTCTAATAAAGTTATGGTCAATAGCTTGTACATATCAACCATATTGTACTATATTAGATTTATCGTTAACAGGTCGAAGCGATGTTAGTTTTAGAAGCCAAGTTAAAAGGTAAGCAAAGTCAGTACAATTCAATAGATGAAGCTATTAGAACGGCTTTGTTTATCCGCAACAAGGCTTTAAGACATTGGATGGATAACAAAGATGTTGGCAAGAACGACCTTCAAAAACTTTGTGCTGTTGTAGCCAAAGAATTTGGTTTTGCCAACAAGCTTAATTCAATGGCACGTCAAGCTTCTGCTGATAGAGCTTGGTTAGCAATTAAGCGTTTTTATGATAATTGCAAAGCCAGTAAACCAGGTAAGAAAGGATTCCCACGATTCAAAAAACGTGGTCATTCTGTAGAATACAAAACCACAGGGTACAAGTTATCTGCTGATCAAAAGTACATCATATTTAGTGATGGTTTTAATATCGGCAAGCTTAAGTTAATTGGTACTCGTGATTTGAGTTTCTACTCTATCAAGCAGATTAAGCGTGTCAGAATAGTTAAACGTGCTGATGGTTATTATTGTCAATTTTGTGTTGACGTAGAACGTAAAGAACAACATCAACATAGTGGAAATCAAGTTGGAATTGATGTAGGTCTTGAGTTTTTCTACACAGATTCTGAAGGTAAGACAATAGATAATCCTAGACTACTACGCAAGTCTGAGAAATCTTTAAAACGCAAACAACGTCAAGCTTCAAAAAGTAAAAAAGGTTCGTCTAATCGCCGTAAATCTGTTAAGAAATTAGCTAAAAAACACCTCAAGGTAAGTAGACAGCGTAAAGATTTTGCAGTTAAGACTGCAAGAGCGCTTGTTCAGTCTAACGACTTGGTAGTCTATGAGGACTTGCAGGTAAAGAATATGGTGAAAAACCACCGTTTAGCTAAATCTATTAGCGATGCATCATGGTCATTGTTCACTGGGTGGGTGGACTACTACGCTAAAGTTTTTGATATTTGGGCGATAGCAGTAGCACCACACTACACCAGTCAAGATTGTTCAGTTTGTGGGACAAGAATTAAAAAATCGTTGTCTACTCGTACCCATAAATGTCATGAGTGCGGAACAGTTATGCATCGTGACCATAATGCAGCGATTATGATTTTGAACAAAGGAATTAAAAGTACCGTAGGGCATACGGAATCTAAAGCTTCTGGACAGAACGACCTCTATCTAGGTGGGGAAACTCCTCTAGACAAGTTGGCTGGATGAAAGAAGAATCCCGTCGCCTTCAGGCACGGGAGTGTCAACTATAATGAATATAAAACAAAGTTAACAGCGTTAAAAGCAGAAAGCCCATGGGCTTTTAGCCGTGGGTGTCAATGATGATGAATAATTTCAATAGCCGTCTTCAGCCAATCTATATAAGTTTGTTCTCTGCGTAATACTAAATCTAATGCAAGTCTTTGCATAATCTGCTCACGAGTTGCATATTGATCTCCAACCACTGGTAGATTAGTCTTTTCACACTCAGTTAGTTTTTCGATATGTGTAGCTAATTGATGTTCTAAAAGTTGAACGATCGCTTCATTGGATAACTGTGCAGCGAAAAATAACTGAATCAGCAATGGTTCTCTTAATGTTGGTAAAGGCTGGGGAGATTGTAACCATCTAATTAATTCAGCTTCTCCCGCCTCCGTCATAGTGTAGATTTTGCGATTAGGGCGATCGCATTGAATTTCAATAGTACAGTTAATCCAACCCAGTTCAAGGAGTTTATCAAGAGTTCTGTAAATCTGTGCTTGGTCTGCTGGCCATAAGTGAGCAATGCATTGATCGAAACAGCTTGTTTTCAAGTCGTAGCCTGTCCTCTGTTCTTCTTGAAGCAGACCCATAATTGCATATGCTAGCGACATAGACGGTTTTCCGAATGTAAAGTAGGTTAAGCTACTTATGTGTCATTTCTGATATAAATGCTAATATAAGACTAATCATATATAAGAATCATCTAGCGCATTAATCTTGATGACGGCGTAACTTAACAAAAGCCCTAAAGACTTAGTTTGAGACTTATTCAGACTACCAGTTTTGGCCGTTGAGGATTTACAAATTGAATTGAAAAGTGAGGAAGTGGCGATCGCCAATTTATCAGATGGGAAATCACTATTGAATTTGTTGCTCATTGCTGGCGTACCACTCAACCAACTCTCAAGCAGAAATTATTCCAGCCCTTAAAACTATTGTAACGAGAGGATGGGTTAAATTGACTTCTAACACACTTTTACAGCGAATACATCAACACCAATATCTACGCGATTTGCGAAATAAATTGCTCCATCTTCATCGAATGTTGCTGGAGACAGAACGCATCACTTACGAACAGGTGCGTGGACGAGTCTCGAACGGAGAACTGCTGCGACTTGTCATCGAACATGAACAATTTGCTTGGCTACATCGCATATCTGAAGTAGTTGTACAAATCGATGAAATGCTGCAAGCAGATCAACCGATGTCAGTAGAAGATGTCGAAAATATGATTGCTCATATTCGCGCATTGCTGACACCACAAGAAGAAGGTAACACATTTGCCAGAAAATACTACGCAGCTTTGCAACGTGAAGCTGACGTTGTCTTAGCACATGCAGAGGTGTCACAACTCCTTGGATCTAAGTGAAGAATAGGGAGCAAAGGAGCAAAGGAGCAAAGGAGAAAATTTGTCCCCGTTGTCCCCGTTGTCCCCAATCCCCTTCCTTTCAACAAATCCTCTCAATCAAGCATTCTGCAATCCGCTTCGCTGCACCTGCTTTCCCCATCCGTCGCAAACCATTTTCAGCAATCACATGTAATTTATCGGGGCTTGAAAAAAGCGATCGCACTACTTGAGCAACTTCATTTGGTTGTTCTACTAAAGTTACGCTTGGTCCCAAAAGCCGACTTTGTGTTTTGGCAAATTTGGGGGTAAATTGCGGCCCTTTTCCCACAATAGTAATTACTGGTTTACCCAAGCCCACAAATTGTTCGGTTGCTGTTCCCGCCATTGCGATCGCCATATCTGCCATATGCAGGCAATTATTATAAGCTTTTTGTGTCAAAATAAAATATGCATTGTTTTGTTTAAATGTCAAGGCATCGGTATCAGGAATTGTCACAGGAGAATCTGGGTAAGGATGCCAACCGTGGGATTGAAGAATTTGGTGCATACTGGCAAAATGTAAACTAGAGGCGATCGCACCTAAAAATACAAGTTTGCTTCCAGTGTAGGCTTGTGCGCTTAGTTCTTGGGGAAAGGCGATTAATGCAGACACTCCCATCAAAATTTGATGCCAGTTAGCGTAAGCTTCTGGAGGACGGGAACCCGGTAGAACAGTGATAATTAATGGTCGAGTTAATTCGGAATTTTCGCTACTACTATTATAAAACCGTGCTGTCGAAAAAGTTGGTTCTAAACCATCCATCATGGGATTACCAACATCAAAAGCGGGAATAGGCCATTTTTGTAAGATCTTTGTTGTTAACGAATCTCTGGGAAACACCGCCTTACAGTTGCGATGGCTCATTAACCAACGTTCCCAAGGATGGTAAACTGAACCAGAAAAATGCCCCAAGCGTGATACTTGACTGCTGCGTGGTAACAATCCTTTTTCATCCCGTACGTGGTACTCTGATTTCGCCGTACCGACAAAAGCGTATTTAGTACGACTCATCCAAGCCAACAATAACGGTATGATATCCCCCACGGCTAAGATAGCGTGATTTGTGCCAAATTTTTGTTGAGAATTAGTCCAACTGTGTATAGTTTGAATTTGATTAAAAGTTAGTTGTATTAATCCTCCACCCAGATCGCGTAGAAATTGCCACCAATCCATGTAAATAAAGCCACCAGAAGGCATGGTACGTACTGAACCAACGAGGGGAATATTTAACTGTTGGTAGGCGTATCCTTCTCCTACTAAAGGTAAAGCAAAAATTTCTGGTGGGTGGGGTTGTTGCTGGAGTTCCTGTAATATCCGGACTGCGATCGCATCTTCTCCATGACCATTACTTAAAACTAACAGCCGCAGATGGGAATTTATTTCTTGGAGTTTAGAGTTGGTAGGTAAAGAGGAGACATCATTCATAAGAAAGCAGAAGGCAAAAGCTGGATTATTTACATGTTATTTGATTAGGTTAAGAAATACACAATACAAACTCATTATCTTGAGGAATATTAGCCTTTTTGCAAAGATAAAGTATATACCAAATCTAAATACTAACTGTTGAGTATGCTATCTATTATTTTAGGAGTCAGTCCGTTGGTTGGAAATTTACTCGCGACTGTGCTGACCTTTATTTATGTCTTTGGGTTAGTAGCCCTCATGAATGTCTGTGTGACTCGTTTCGGTTTACCCCAAGATATTAGCCGCAAAATTACACATATTGGTGCTGGTTCAATAATTGTTTTTTTGCCACTTTATAACGACTCACATTGGTCAAAATACCTGAATATTTTGATTATGGTAGTGTGGCTAATTCTTTTAATTCAAAAAGGTTTTTTTGCCGAATCCGATGATGAAGCAGTCAAAACCATGACTCGAACAGGAGACAGGCGTGAATTACTCAAAGGGCCACTTTATTTCGTCATTGTGGCTATTATTTGTGGAACTTTATTTTATGAAACTTTCCCTGGAATTGTTGCTATGACATGTCTGTCTTGGGGTGATGGTTTTGCACCAATTATTGGCTCAAGATATGGTAAGTGGAAATATAAAATATTGAGCGAGAAATCAATCGAAGGAAGCTTGGCAATGTTTATTTTTGCATTTGTCGCTAGTATATTTTTTGTGTTGCTAATTATTCCCAATGCTTTGAATATAAACCGGATTTTCATAATTGCTTTTATGGCGATGATTGTAGAGGGATTCAGTCCGAAAGAAATAGATAATATCTTAATTCCAATAACAGCAATTGCAATTACTAGTTTTGTTTAACTGAGTTTGGTAAGAATAGTGCTTAAATCGGATAAACTTGTTCAAATAGTTTTTTTTGGCGTTGCTGATTTCATGTATGAAAATGATTTTAGGTAATTCCAAAACCCTGTATAGAGACGCGATATATGGCGTCTCTATATCTAGATTCATACCGCGATTCACCAACGTCGTTTTTTTAAGGTTTCCAGAAAGCTATCGATTGAGGTCGTTATTGAGGAATTACTGCTGATTTGGGCAAGCGAAGCTGGGTTTTCAGCCAGCCTCCCTTATAAGTGTTTTGAGTAGGTTGCTTGCAAGTTAAATTAGCCTTTATTTTTGAAAGATTCTAGCCATTGCTGGACTTGTTCTCTGGCTAAATCACGAGTTCCTAAACCAAAAGCAAGAGCGATCGCCACTGCGATCGCACCCAGTAACAAGCCAAAAGCAAGATTCACAATATCGGGTGCGACACCGATTTGTTGTAGCGCCATAGCTGAGACTAGCGCAATGATGGCGATCCGCGTTACTTGACCTAAAATCCTCGCTTGGGGATTACCGGAACTGGTAATAATGCTAAAAGCAAGATTGGCTAGGTATAAACCAATTGCAAAGATGATCACTCCAGCCAAAATCCGCCCCAATACAAGGACAATACCAGTTACTAGTGCTGTCAGAGCAGGGATATTAAGGATATTTACTGCTGCTACAGTCGCAAACAGCATGATGCCAACTAATACAATAATCCCCACAATTTCCGAAGGTGTGCGACTGGTAGAAGTTGGTGCTGTAGGTTCTTCTTGGGGAATGACAATTTGTCTTGAGGGTGTGGATATACCTAAAACAGACAAAATATTGTTAAAACCTATACTGGTCAAAATGTTGGTGACTAAATCTGCCACGAATCGACCTAAGAAATAGGCAAGAGTGAGAATGGCGATCGCTGTAAAGATTGCAGGGAGTGCATTCAGAATTTGCTGCAACATAGCGATCGCTGGTACTGAAATCGCCTCTATTTGCAGAGTATTCAATGCGGCGATCGCTACAGGAATCAAAATCAGAATATAGACAATTGTGCCAATAATTTTGGAAACAGGTTGAGTTCCCGCAGCACGGGATAATCCTAATTGAGTTCCTAAATTGTCAATTCCTGTTGCTGCTAGTAAATTCGTGACAATCCGTTGTACAACAGTCGCGATAAACCAACCAACACCAGCAATGATGATTGCACCGAGAATATTCGGTAGAATCGCCAAAATCTCTGTCACCAGCGCTTCTACTGGTAGTAGCGCTCGTTGTAACCCCAGAGTATCTAGTATTGGAATCAGAAATAGTAAAAAGATGAACCAATACAGAGCATTACCAATCGTATCGCTCAGAGGTAATTGATTTTGAGCAGTAGCATTATCTTCTGGTGCGTTTAAGCGTTCGTCTATTCTTAACGCTTGTAGTCCTCTAATTGTGATGAGCTTGACAATAGTAGCTACTAACCAAGCAACTCCAGCCAGAATCAGCCCACCTGCGAATCTGGGTAAAAAGTCACCAACCTGACTGAGGAAAGTATTCAGAGGTTGAGAAGCAACCCTTAACTCCAGCGTGTCTAGAACAGCAACCAATGTCAGCAGTAAAATGCCCCAAAATACCAAGTTAGAAATCAATTTTTCTACTTGGGGAAGGTCGCGCCCGTCTTGACGTCCAGTTATGCCAGCAGCAATGCGATTATCAATTTGTGTGCGATTGAGGATTCCTCGCGTCAGAGCAGCAACACCAGCAGCAATCAACCAACCAACCAACAAAATTGCTACTGCTCCCAGCAAGCGGGGTAGAAATGCAATTATTTGTTGGAAAGAGTTCTGCACATAAGTATTAAATCCTACATCTTGTTGCGATGGTAATGTAGGTGATTGTGCTAAAAATGTTTCCACCCTAACACACAAACCAGTTCCGATTACTTGGGTTATATTTTGCCAAGTTATATTCATGGTTTTCCGGTATTAAAGATAAGTTTACTCCAGAAAACACTGTAGATGCTCTTGGAGTAGATTGCCCTAGACAATTCCACATCCCAATAACTTCGTAGTGTTTTACATTTGAATTTAATGAGTCAATTTTACAGGTAATTGATCTCAACCGTTATTTCATAATCTTTATTTTTTTTAATTTAAAAAAGCAAACTAAAATATGTATCTCTTAGTAGTTGACTTGTAGTGGCAAATACATAGTATAGTGTTTTGATCAGTGATATTAAAGATCACTGAAATAATAATCGCTATATGGTTATTCGTTATTTTTTCAACTCATACTTATACAATTCCCAATACTACAAGGGATAGAATTTTTCGTCATTATTTTGGGCATCTAGAGACTAGAAGGTGCTAGTCTCTACAGAATTTAAATGTCAATCTATTTGTCTTATCTGAGTAGTATTTCTACAATAGACATCTGGTGAAAAAGAATATAAAAGCCTTGTGCAGTCAGGGTCGATACCTCATTTCTGGAGATGTCTAATTTCTAGTTTCTGATTTTGCGTTAATCTGAGTGCAGATATGATTAAAAATAGAGTAAAATGTCTGCAATGGAAGTTTTTGAACAATCGATAGATATTAATGCTTCAGCCGCAGTAGTTGAACGCTGTATTAGCGATCGCATTTTAATGCACCGTTGGCTCAATCCTGCATTGCGTTGCGAACCTGTAGGCAAATGGAGTACTGATGTTGGTAGTCGCAGTCGGTTTGTGATTCAAATACCTGTGATCAAACCGACTTTGAATACTGTTGTGATTGAAAGACAACCAGGTTTGATTGTTTGGGGGTTCGAGGGTTTTTTCAAAGGACGCGATCGCTGGGAATGTCAACCACAAGCAAAAGGAACACGCCTAATTAACCGCTTTGAATTTGAGATACCCAATCCTCTAATTAGCTGGGGTTTTAAAACCTTCGCCGAAACCTTGACAAAACAAGATATGCAAGCTCAGTTACGCCGACTCAAACGCCTAGCTGAGGAGATGTAGTAGGTGTGAGGGGATCGGGGATTTGGTATGGTTAACAACCACGAACAACCAACCACCAACCACCAACCACCAACCACCAACTTTTGCTTATCCTCTTCCAAGCTGAGTTAACAATCGCCGAATCATGTAGGCGTCTTGGGCTTCTGGGGTTTTGACTAGATAGGTTTCTAAGTCGTTGGCTGCTTGGGAAAAGCGACCGAGTTGATAGCATAAAAGACCGCGATCGCGTAACTCTAAGGCAAAACCAGGAAATAATAATAAAATCCTCTCTACTGCTGCTAAGGCTTTTTCTAGTTCCTGTTTATTTAAGTAGATATACTTGAGATTTGTCAACATCCTGGCCAAAATTTGCTTGTTTGTCACTGCTGCTAAAAATTCTGGTTGCAGAGTCACAGGATGCTGATATATTTGAGTCAATTTTTCTTGACAATCTTGGGGAAATAAAACCTCACCGTTACTGAAGGTATCAACAAAAATTTCAATATCACAAATGTCAGGACGAATGAGGAAATGTCCCGGCATTCCTACACCTACCATGGGAAAATCGAGACGTCGGGCAACTTCTAGATATATTAGCGCCAAAGTAATCGGAATTCCCAGGCGGCGATCGATCACATCATTTAAATAGCTGTTGCGAGGATCATAATATTCTTGTTTATTTCCCGCAAATCCTAAATCGTTATAAAGATATTGATTAATAGTTTGGATAATTCGCAACGGATAACGTTCTGCTGGGAGGCGTTCTTCTAATTCTGTTGCCATTGTATCCAGACTATTGATATATTCTTCTGGATCTAGTTCAGGATATTCTTCTTGAGCAATATATAAAGCTGTTCTTGCTAAATCTATATACTCATCAGGCTGCTGAATTTCCTGGTAAAAATATTGCCGCGCTGACGAGATATTCATAAGCTTATGCCGAGTATAGGTTTACAGTTGAGAATAAGGATTGTAAAGTGTTAAGACACTTGTAGCAAAAAAGAGCATAAGGGTGAGAAGTAAAGGCTAAAGGGATAAATCTTTCCTTTCCCCTATTTTCACGATAGTAGGTCATAGGGAATTCGCCACCACTTTTTTTCTTGCTTTACGAAAAAGCATCAAAATGAAGTGTATCTCATAAATATGTGAAATGGCATGGCTTCGCTCTCTCTACTAATCTGTGGGGAGAGTAGTTTTTTATACCATGTTTAGGGTTACAAAGGCTTGCACCCTCCTCATTGGTAAAATTATATCGAGCCTACTACGTAGCGGGCATAATTGCTAAGTCACGCAGGAAGTAAAAGCGATCGCTCTTCCAATCATTTCCCTTAATTCGTCCCAAGTAACCTGTTAAGGGTGATGAGAGTTCAATCAGAATTTCGTGCATTTCTTCCATTTTTAGTGGCTGTGGTGGCTTGGAGCTAAAATAAACACCATATAGTGTCTCAACTCCAGCGTTATCTAAACCTGTGTTTTCCAGATAAGTTTTAACAAGCTCAACAAGGTGCGATCGCAATTTAATATCTTGATTTATTTTGTTTATGTAGTTGTTAACTTTATCGTCAGCCAAGCCATAAGGTGCTTGTTGCAAACACTTTTTAAGGTCTAACAAGTTAATTGAGCCTCTGTAGTGTGCTTGCAGTTCAACTAGTTTTTGTAGTGTTTCAGGTTTGATCACATTCATTTCGTTTTCGGTAGCTGTCCTGAGTGCGTAAAAATTTAATTCTCCTGCGGCTACGATTAATTTAATTGCACGTTCATACTGAACTTTACCGAGATGATTCATACCGATTTTGAGAAGTTGTGCAGGTGTTCCATCAGGCACTTTTTCTGATTTCGTAGCTTTGCATTCTCCTACTATTGGATATGGATATTCACAATAAAAATCCATACCCCCAGCGCCACCAGTTGACTCTGGAGCAAGTCCTGAACCCGTAAACCCTAATTTAAGTAATGATTTGCGAACTAATTTTTCAAATGTATGACCATCACTGGAATTACCTATATCAGCTATTTTTTCGATCCAAGTTACATCTGGATCTATTTGTTTTGCAGGTTTATTATCAATCCATCCCAAAAATACCTGAATATCGTAAGTTAATTGTTGAGCATATGAATTCTTATATGAAATTTGCTCACATTGAAATAGAAAAGCTTCAAGACCAGTATTGGGATATATTTTTCCATTTAACAACAGAGCTTTACGTTGATTAAAGCTAGCATCAGAAACTACTGCTATATCACTCTCGCTAGCTGTAGTTATCAAGTCCTCAGCTTTAGGCCAGTAGAATTTACCAGGTGCTGTACGTATATTAACTATACAAGGATTCGATAGATGATAAACTCGTAATATCAATAACTTAAGAACTTGATACGGTTCAAAAATATGTTCTAAAGCACTCAAGTTCCAAACTGTTGATTGTGCAATCTGATGTAATAAATGCTTTTGCTCAAGATTGATATGCCAATGATGTTCACAACGGGCCCAAGAATG
Source organism: Nostochopsis sp. (assembly GCA_051172755.1). GTDB lineage: Bacteria > Cyanobacteriota > Cyanobacteriia > Cyanobacteriales > Nostocaceae > Pelatocladus. The sequence goes on from JBMNDX010000009.1 coordinate 65,038, forward strand.
AATATGTATGGGATATCTTATATACCTAACTATTGACTCTCTAGCATTAATCAGATATTCAGGTTGGTAGTACTGTTCTAGCTCTAAATTAAAGGGGAGGTGCTGACTTGGATAAAGCCAAAATACTTCACCTTCATGCGAGTATTGTTTAAAGGGTACTACGATTAGTTGACCCGAATTTAGAAGTTCAACATCAAAAGCTGGCAGTTGAATTCCTTTAATAATTTGAATACTCATTTCATACCGGAGCGCTTAAAATTTCACAAATTAATTTATTTTCAGCTACAATTTTGAATTCTTGGATCAGATTAACTAGCTCCTGTTTTTCAAAGCCATAGTTTTCTGCTTGTAAATAAAATATTTCCAACGCAAATAGAGGCTTAACATCATCTTTTTTAAAATCATTAACAACTTCACCACCTTTATGTTTCTCAAGTTGTTCTTTAAGTTGATTGCCTACCTTCCAACTTTTAGGCACAGGTCTAGACCTTACTAAACAACCGCGAGTAATCTGATAATTTTCATATTTTATTAACCTCTTCATAACTGCGTTAAATGTGTTACTTTGATTGGTTTCACAAACTCTTACTCCTATCCTTACTTCCTGATTTTGAAGTTGATCGTATCCATAAATAATCAAATGTAAATCATGCGATAAAGTGTCTAAAGACTCTACTCGATCAACTACTACGTTTTGTGTACCTCCATCAGGAATCATTCTCATAGTTGAAGCAATCACAGTTGCAAATTTATCATCGTCATTAATTGGAATAGAGACTTGATTCAGTAATTCGTTGTAAACATCTTGAAATTTTTTCTTTTTCTCATCTTTTGCATCTAGTTGTTGATTCGGCTCAAATTTTTTAGCGCACTCTTCTAAAAGTGAACGAACACCTGCTCCTTCATTAGCAATCTTATTAATTTGATTTTCCTCAAATGGATATAGAGGAGGATAATCATTAGAGTTGAGATTATTGATTTTGTAGAAATAATTCAACCTTAGTTTGACAATTTCTATTATCTGCTCAACAGTAGGAGGTTTAGCTGTTACTGAACGCTCGCTGACCCGGTTAGGAATACCACTTCCCATGTGTTCAATTTCTCTCCAGGTGTCACTGATGACGCAACAAAGGAGAATTACATTGCTACATTGAGAGTAAATTTGATCGATGCATCTAGCTATTCTTTGAGCTGGACTGTCCCCACTTTCAATATCTGGTTCCACACTATCCAACTGGTCAAAACAAATTATTACAGGTAATGAAGCAACTTTAGCAAGTTTACATATTTGCTGTATTGTCCAGATAGATTTAGTCTCTTGTTGGCTGACAGAAACTTTAGGTAAACCTACTTCACTGGTATCAAGATTACCATCACCTTTAATCCAAGAGAAAGCAATACGAGCTTGTTTTGTATTTTTGAGAAGTGATAACAAAACTGCTTTGAGAAAATCAAAATCTAGTTCTGGTTGATTTTCCAGGATAGATTCTGCCAAATCATCAAAAAAATCTAGTAAGTCTGTTTTTGAAACACTTGATTTAATAAACTTACTTAATTGGTCAACTTGAGTAGACTTTTCGAGATATTCTTGATACTTATCCTCAAATTCTGTTCCTTTAAGAGTTGTAATCGCTGCTACGGCTAACTTCTGCCATTGAGTCACTCTGTGTACATCTTGGTGAGTAAAGCTTTGAGAAAGGTAGAAACGTACATGAGATTGAATCCGATTAGAAGTATCACAGGGAGGTATATACGCAAAAACAGCCCCTCCTTCTTGTTCAATCTTTTTCCATACCCTATGGATAGCATGGCTTTTTCCTGTTCCTCTATCACCCTTAATTGCAATTCCTATTTTGGTGGAATACTTTTGGCGGACTTCAGAAATTGCTTGTTCTATTTTTTGATCGATATCTTGATTAAGACTGGAGAGGTTAGTTATAACTTCACCCCAAATCTCTGTATCAGCTATTACTTTTCCCAAGCTGAAAGGATTTGGACTTTGTTTACGCGCTTGTTCAAATAAAATATATGGATCTGTCATGACACTTACTTAATAGCTTCCTCCATTTATTTCAAGATGGTTGGCTAGCATAAAACAACAGTCCTCGAATTTCACTGTTGATGGAAGCTTCTTTTTGTTCTTCTGTTGCTCCACGAGCTTCACCACTCTGGAGATATAACAATTTCTCCGCTTGCATTTCCATCATCCAGTTGGTAAATTGGTCACGTTCAACCCTCTGTCCCATCTCACGACGTAGATGCCATATTGGGACTAGTCCACTGTAGCTGTAGCCTTTGTCCAGCTTGTCAAATAGCGTCAGAGCTTCAGATTTAAACTCGTCATAGGATGCGATCGCATTGTTCTCTGTTTTAGCTGCTTTACCATCCATCTCTCGTATCCACTTCAGCAGCGCATTTGCAGTCTTTGCTCCTATATTAGATTCATACTTAAACTCAGGGTTTTTAAGTCCCTCATCTAGCATCTGTAAGCCCTTATTGGTAAGAAAAACAGTCTCTGCTTTGTTTTTCTTTGCTATTTTGATAACCCCTACTTTTTCTAATTCCTGCAAAATTCTTTTGTAATCTCCACTTTTTTCACTACTGCGTTTGGCTCGATCTACTACTTCTGTTCTCTTAACTTCCTGCTTCTGTTCTCCCAAGTCCCACAAAGCCAAAAGTATACGAGTTTGTGCTTGGGTAACTTCTAAATCATTGTTTGGTGATTTCATGTTGAGTGTTAGAAATTACTCTTAGATTGTAAATAAATATATAGTTGCTTGATAATAAATTTGCTGAAAATTTATGTTAACTTTAGAAAAAGTAAATATATTCATCAATAAAAAAGACAACATTCACTTCCATGCAAAACCCCCAAATTCTCAAACAAATCGAGGGTGTATGCAATACGATTCGGATAAGACAAATCGATTGACGTTTAAACCCACCAGAGACGTGCCAATAGCGCTGTAGCGCATGGCTTCGCTAAGGCACGTCTCTACATACCCAAAATTATGACGAAAAATTCTTAATCGAACCGTATTGGGGGGTGTATGTCTTTTGAAAAATCTTTACCTAGTCTTCATGACAATACTATTGCGCCGTCATCAAAATCTCCTGCGCTCGCTCAATATTCTTCTGCACCGACTCCGCCGATATATAAAGAGCAGCTCTTTCGTGATCACTGAGATTCAATTCCAATACACTTTCAATTCCACCACATCCCAATCGACAGGGAACACCAATCGCCACACTTTCTAATCCGTATTCTCCCTGAAGAGACACAGTGACAGGTAACAAACGCGACTGATTCAATAAAATAGATTCCACCATCATGCAAGTAGCAGAGGCTGGGGCAAAAAATGCACCACCTGTGTGCATCAGTTCGACAATTTCCGCACCACCGTGACGCGTGCGTTCTACCAAACGTTCAATGGTGTCTGTATCTAGCAATTCTGTAAGCGGAATACCGTTGACAGTAGCAAAACGCGGCAAGGGAACCATCAAATCACCGTGGCTACCGAGTACCATCGTCTTGACATCACGGGGTAATACTCCCAATTCCATCGCAATGAAAGTTTCAAAGCGAGCCGAGTCTAACACGCCTGCCATACCCATAATACGATCGCGTGGTAATTCCGTAGCTTGCCATGCTAAATAAGTCATCACATCTAACGGATTGGTGACGACAATAAAAATAGCATCGGGAGAATGAGCGATCGCTTGTTTGGCTGCATCCACAACTATCTTGGCATTGATCTTTAATAAGTCATCCCGACTCATACCCGGTTTACGAGGAAACCCTGCCGTAATTACCACAATCTCCGAACCAGTTGTATCGGCATAATCATTAGTACCGATAATCTGACGGTTATGCATTTCAATTCCCCTCGCCTCCATCAAATCTAACGCCAATCCCTGGGGCATTCCTTGAATAATATCCAGCAACACTACATCAGCAAGATTCTTCTCAGCGATGCGTTGAGCAAGAGTACTACCAACTCTACCAGCACCGATAATGCTGATCCGGGGTGAATAACACACAATGGAGGAGGAAGGGGAAGTATACATAAATTTTTACTTAGAATTCTACTTAAAATCTTCTAATTGATCTAAACGTAACCAAATATTCGGCGTTGGTACTTTGCCAAACTTGACAAAGGCATAATCACCTTTGATATCTACAATTTCGCCTTTACTGTCAAACAAATAATCAGGAAAACGAGCATCGCTAGCTTTTGCTTCTACACTATTTTCCAACTTCTCACGAATAACCCGAACCATATCTCCACGTTTCGCAGGCATACATTCCCCTCTTAAGTGTATTGAGCGCTATACAGGATTCTATCTTGACAAGTGTTGTTTGTTTGTTGGTTGTTGGTTGTTGGTTGTTAGTTGTTGGTTGTTAGTTGGTTGAAATTATCAACTACTGTACAGGCATAAGAACTTGCACCTGTACCAACCACTAAAAACTATCGCTGACATTGCAAACAAAAATGGCTGGATCTACCAGCTAACCTCGTACGTTGAATTACATTTCCGCAAACACGACAGGGTTCGCCAGTACGGTTGTAAACCCATGCTACACCACCGTAATTACCATTGACGCCCTTAACGTTGAGGAAATTACTAAAAGTAGTTCCACCGGCTGCGATGCTGGTTTCCAAGACTTTAATTATTTGCGATCGCAACTTTTCGATTTGTTCTGGCTGCAAATCTACACACATTGTTTCTGGTAATATGCCACTCATAAACAATGCTTCATCGGCGTATATATTACCTAATCCCGCGACTACAGATTGATCTAGCAAAGCGGTTTTGATCGGACGACGCCTGTTTTTGAGTTTCTGGGCGAGATAATCAACTGTAAATTCTGGTGAAAAGGGGTCTACTGCTAGTTTTGCTAAACCCGTGATAATGCTCTCTGGGGCTTGATTTGGTGGCACCCACCACATTTGACCAAAAGTGCGCTGATCGACAAAGCGTAATTCCCACCCATTTTCAAAAAATAATCTGACCCGCGTGTGTTTATGTAAAGGTTGATCTTGATTCAACCATAGTAATTGACCAGTCATGCGGAGGTGAACACCCAAATAAGGAGTATGGGTAGTGCAACTAAGTTCGGCGAGGAGATATTTCCCGCGACGGTACCAAGTGGCGATCGCACTTCCTTTAATCTCACTTACAAAATCATCTACTGAAACCGGATAAGCGATCGTCCGATGCAGCAGCACGTCTCCACCCGTGATTTTTTGGTTGAGGGTCAATTGATTTAGACCCCGTCGGACTGTTTCAACTTCAGGCAACTCAGGCATTTAAGCTAATAATTGACAACAAGCATATTGTGACAACTACTGTGATTTTTTGGCAGATATTAAAATCGGGAGTAGTCAACAGCGAGTATTGAATCAAAGTCTTGACTCTCTACCCTCTGGTACTTACTCCCGAAAATCACCCCATTAAGTTTTACTGAAAGTTTCTACACTTTAGGCTTTTTTAGCTTTTGCCTTTGGTGCTTCAATCTCTACTAACTCGTCTTGGGCAAAGTTATTTGTGTTAACGCCAGCATAATTCACTTTTTCAAAGCGAACAATTACTGGGTATCTGATGGCACTACTTTGCTCAACAGATGCAACAGTACCTACATCTTGAAACCAGTAGGACTCTGGACGAAGAACACGTACTTTAGAACCACGTTGAACCATAAGTTTCTTCCCTTTTTCTTATCAATTGCCAACGTATTAAGGCTAATTGATTTCACTGTAGCTGAGTAGTGTCTCCCACAGATGTTTTGTTAAGTTATTTGTCTTACTAATTTCTTGAACAGTATTGTGACAGCTTTAGCACAACAACGTGATTGGGCTACTTTTGCGGGTGTTCCCCCTGCTTTGAGACGATTGATATAGTCACTTAATATTTGACCCACTTCTGTTGACACGCGAGTGTTTTTTGGTTCAATCTTGGTCAAACACCACTGCCATAAGGCTTTGCGGCATAATCCAGAACCACCTGGAATCCAGCGAGTAGATTTTCCGCTCGAATCTTCCACCAGTCCATACCCTAGCCTGAGTTTGAAGGCCCTGAGTGAGCGATCGCGTTTTTGTAATTTTCCATTATGTGAAGGTGCAAACTCAATTAACGGTGAACCGTCAGGGCCAAGAAAATCAGTGAATGGGTAAATGTGAGTTGACATCTCCCGTCACTAGAAGTAAGGGGAGATGTCAACAATGATCATGACAAAATAAATTTATTCAGGCTCATCTACTTGAGCATTAGACATCTCCGATAACTATCAAAGCTTTGCTGTAACTAGCTCATAGAACGCAAATGCAATCATTGCTCTTCAGCTAGCCTATACGATCAAATAAGGGTTTGAGATATTTATTGTAGAGAACAAGACAAAAATATATGGTGATGTGCGTTAATTTTAGATCATGCGATCGCGTGTATTTCTGGTGGTAATATAAGTGCTCCAATCCGGAATCTTACTAGTCCACAAATTGTCAAAATTACTTGTTCATACTTTTTAGAATTTAACCGAAATCTTTCTTGGACAACTCGGAATATCTTTACCGAACGAATTCGATGTTCAACAAATACTCGTTTCGAGGAAAACTGCTTATTTTCATCCTTCTGCTCAATTGTTAATTCTCGATTTTTTGGTTTCTTAATAGGAGTATCAATTAAATCTTCTCCTTGATAGGCTAAATCTCCTTTAAATTTTTGTTTTGGATCAAAGCAATCGCGGTTTTCTCGGAACAAAGTTATATCACTTTTCGGTCCTGGTTCACCAGCGATAACATCAACGATATCTTTCCCATTTGGCAAGATAATCATCTGATTTTTAAATGTATGATCACTCTCCTTTCCAGAGTAATATTTTTCTTGCTCTTTATTGTCTCTAGGTCTCTCCCTAACTTGTTCATAGCTATCTACAATTAATTCATACTCTGTGAGTATTTCTTTAACTACCTCATAGTCAGATTCGTTTTTTTTTACTTGTTCAATTAAGCTGGATGGTAGCAATTGCCTGAGTATTGGCAACCAATAATTAAATGTATCATTTGCTGTGGACTCACTCACTCCAAACTGGATACCAAGAAGTTGAAATGTAGTCATATGTCTGAGATAAACCAAAGTCAAAGTTATTTGTTCTGGTATCGATAATTTAGGTTTTCTACCACCTCCACCTGCAATGATTCTAATTTTCTTTGATTCTAAGGTAGCTTGTTTTTCATGGTGTAATCGCTCGGCGTTTTGAATTAATTGTTGTAGATGTTCATACTCTAGACCAATCAACCTCTGTGTTTCTTTAGGATTCTCTTCAATGTGATTCAGTATTGAACTCATATTTTCGTAACAAAAACTCATCATTAGATTCTTTTACCATAAAATATTACTATTTTGGAGATGTCTATTGAATCAATAATCTCGTGTAGGGTAGCAATGTCTACCCCAAACTATCCTTGTTTTGTATTTTAGCAAGCGTGAAAATAACTGTATGACTTGAAAGTTTAAGTTAAAAATCCATCAGCGCAAAAATTGTATCTACTTCGCTCACTACTATATTTGTATCTGTAGTTTGTAGTGTACAGTTAACCCATTCGCTTTGAACTTGTTCTGGTTTATCTAAAAAGTCATCCCAACCTGATTGTAATTTTTGTAGTAGAATTTGCCATTCATTCTCCACATCTGCTGTACGAATTGTGCGATCAACAAACTCTTCTGCGATCGCAAAAGCCACTTGACTAGGTTCACTCAGCAACTGTTTTAAAGCTGTTTCACATTTACGAAGACTTTCGGCATGAGCTATCTTAAGATTGAGAAATACTTGTTCAGCAGAAGGTGAATTCGTCAATTGAGGAGTTTCGATCTGTTTCGGAGTTAATCCATCTATATGAGGACGAATGCGATAAAGTATAAATTCTCGATAGCTAAGTTTACACTCAGCTAGCGTTTGAAATGCGATTTTTAGCTGACTCGGTATACTTGGAATAAGTTGATCTGGTATTTCTGTTGCTAGTACTTGGATAAATTCAGAACTTTTGCTGGCTGTGAATTTTTCTAAATTTGCCTTGGTAATCACTATTTCTGCTATTTGAGATTTTACTTGCTCAAGCGATCGCCCCAGTTCATGATCTAGAGATGATAAATGTTGCAAAAAACGAGCGCGAACCTCATTCAAGTACCGTTCATACACAATTTCATAGCTATTCTCAATCTCAACACGCCTTTCTATCTCTGATATAGAAGGAATTCCTGTATCAGTTCGACAAACTTGCAAGATTATTTCTACTTGTTTTTTTAAATCAGTATCTAGGGCTTGCCGCTTTTTACCTAATTCCTGAAGCAATTTCTCAAAACTACGTGTAAGTTCCTGCCATAGTTGTATAAATTTGTACTCGAACAACCCTATGCTTTGAGAATCTAAATTTGTCTGTTTTGCAGCTTTTTGGACAGTTTTTTCTGTAAGAGGAAGATACTGATCAATTATGTCGGTTATGTTTTGAGTAGTATTTGTGTTCATTTGACAGCTTTTTCGAGCAATAGTTTGCATTTACACAGAGTTGAGATCAAAAACAATATCTCCTTTATACATAATTATACTGAAAAAATTAGTAATAAAATAAACATATAGGGCATCCCCAAAGTAACACTACTGGACTAGCAACCTCTACTCTGGTTGGTGAAAACCTGCGTTTAGCAAGTAGCTAGGATGAAAGTAGTAGGTCATCAAGTTTGAATTGAGAAATAATAAAGTTCGTAGTAAGGACTTTAGTGCTTAGAAAATAAGGACTAAAGTCCTTACTACAAACGCTCAAAATAGCTTGACAGACCATTAGAATCCCCGTGTCTTTAGACCAGGGAGTGTCAATCGTTGAGTAGTCACACAAGCTATATTGCAGTTATGTAGATTATTTAGGAACAACACCTGTGTTTCCTCTGTACGACGAAAATCCAACACGAACTACCCCATACATCACCTATGGGTTGATTGGGATGAACGTTTTAGTTTTTCTGCATGAATTGCAACTATCAAATGAACAGCTAAACCAGTTTTTGCAGCTATATGCAGTTATACCTAAAGAATTAACTACGAACTTTGCTGGCGAATTGACAACATTATTTACATCCCAATTTCTTCATGGAAGTTGGTGGCATTTAATCTCAAATATGCTATTTCTGTTTGTTTTTGGCAACAATATTGAAGACAGATTGAGGCATTTTAAGTACTTAATTTATTATCTGATTTGTGGTGCTTTCGCTGCCCTATGCCAGTGGTTTATCAGCATGAATTCTGGGATTCCTTCATTGGGAGCAAGTGGTGCAATTTTTGGGATTTTAGGAGGCTATATTATTGCCTTTCCTCAGTCAAGAGTTGTCACGTTAATATTTTTAGGTATTTTTGCCACGACTGTGAGAATTCCAGCCTTATTTTTGATTGGGCTTTACTTTATTCAAAATGTGATTTCTGGTTTTGCAAGTCTACAAGCAGCAGCCAATATGAGTGTAGAGGCCGGGGGAATTGCTTACTGGGCGCACATTGGCGGTTTTGTCGCCGGAGTGGTACTTGCTCCCTTCTTGGGACTGCATAGACGAGACTATTAGTGAGTTATCAAAGGGGTTTAGGGGTTTAGGAGTGTAGATTAAAAGTAATTTTAACCTTTAAGCTTTAACCTTCTAACCCCTAATTTATTTATGGGCTTTCTCTTCTACCTTCTTTATTCAAAACGTATTGCAGCAGACCTCCACAAGCATCAAGGAGTAGTTCGATTACCTGATTGAAGCCCTCTGAACCACCATAGTAGGGATCTGGAACTTCTTTAAGAGTATGCCGAGAACAAAAGTCACACATCAAACGTACTTTGTGGTGATCTTGTCCAGTTGGATCAACAGATAAAATATCGTCATAATTTTCTCGATCCATAGCTAAGATCAAATCAAACTCTTGAAAGTCTGACTTTTGAAACTGACGAGCATGACCACGGAGTTTGATTCCTAGCTTTTGAAGCGCCGCAGCACTCATGCGTCGATCCGGTGGGCTACCGATGTGATAACTAGATGTGCCAGCAGAGTCACAGATAATGCGATCGCCTAGTATCTGTGTTGCAGACTCGCTCAAGCCATTCTGCTCGATCAAGTAATTCATGATATTTTCTGCCGCAGGCGATCGACAGATATTTCCCAAGCAGACAAACAAAACTTTGTAAGGCATAGAAATTATATAGTCATTTGTCATTAGAATAAGACAAATGACAAACGACTATAAGTCTAGAACCCAGGAAGTTCCAACCCACTTGTCAAATCTTCCATGCGTTCCCGCATTGTTGCTGTGGATTTGTTATAAGCATCTTTCATTGCCGTAGTTACCAGATCAGAAAGTACCTCTGCGCCTTCATTTACGGCTTCAGGGGAAATTTCTACCCGCTTTGGTTCTTGGTTCCCACTGACTACTACCTTCACTAAACCACCACCAGCTTCGCCTTCAATTTCCATTTGCTCTAGTTCTTCTTGAAGCCGCTTTGCTCCTTCTTGAACTTGTTGAGCTTTCTTAAAAGCTTCAGCTAGTTCTTTCATTTTTCCTAAGCCAAAGCCAAATCCTTGTCCTTTACCTGTCATATGAGATTGTCCACCTGTGTTTTGATTAATAAGTCAATTTCAACAAATTCAATTATAGATGCGGTATGTCATTTACCTATTTTTACTCCCAAGTATCTCATTCTCAAAATTTCATTAATATTAACAAGGATGAAGGGTGTAGAAACCATTTTTTCATACTTGCAATAAGAAGTATAAAAAAATACTAGTAAGTCGCTACGCCGCACACCACTCGAAAACCGATGAAGGCTAATCAATTATAATAAAGGCAACAAAATTGTAAATTTTGTACCCACGCCAATTTCTGAAGATAACTTAAATTTACCACCATGTCTGGCTGTAATAATGCGATAACTTACTGCAAGACTAGTTTCTTTATTAGCTCTTTTTTCCACAGAAAAAGACTCTATAATCTGCTCTTTTAATTTATCAGGAATTCCTGGACCATTGTCCTGAATATAAATAGCAACCCATCGGGAGTCTGGCACTTCTGGTGTGGTAGATTCTTGAGAAATGACTTCGGTTGTAATCTCAATTCGCGGTTTATTAACTTTTTTGATCGTGTTTAACTGATGTCGTACTGCTTCATCAAGTAACAAGTCTACAGAGTGACTTAAAAGATTCATAAATACCTGATGCAATTGTCCCATGAAACAAGATATCGGAGGTAGATGTCCATAATTTCTACTGATTTCTATTCCTCCCTGAATCTTGCTATTGATGATTAACAAAATATTGTCGATACATGCATTTAAATCGGCAGGTTTGGGATAAACTTCATCGATATGACAAAAATTTTGTAAACTGATAACTAATTTTTTTAATCTTTCTGCTCCCGTACGAATACTAGTAAGAGCTTGCAATAAATCTGGTTCTAAAAAATCAAATTCTATTTCTTCTTTGAGATAATTAATTTCTTCACAAGGTGATGGTAACTTACTTTCATAAGCTGCGATTAGTTTGAGTAAATCTTGGCTGTAATTGGAGACATAAGTTAAGTTACCCCAGATAAAACCTACTGGATCTAAAATCTCATGAGCAATCCCATCTACCAAGCGTCCTAAATTTGCCATCTTATCATTTTGAATCATTTGAGCTTGGCTACGTTCGTAGCGCACTTGAGTTTCAATACCACGAATTTGCCAAGAAGCAAGATTCAATTGCTGTACATCTAATAATCTGTAAGTATCATGGACAGTTTGTACAACCACTGGTTCTGCTAAAAGTTCAGGCGATCGCCTCAGCGCTAGCTGCATCGCTGCCAAAATCGGCGTAGTCTCAGGCAATATTAAAATTGGAGTACGAGCATAACTGTAAATCACACTTAAGGGTTGTCTAAAAAATAACTCTTGTCCGTAGGGACGGATGAAAAATTCCAGCAGTCGTCGCTGCGAAATCATTCCAGTGTATTTTCCCTGTTCTACCAAGATTACTCCTGGTAGCAGTGGGTTTTTCTCAAATATTTGGGCTACCTCCGTACCGGTACAACTGGTTTCGACTTGGAAGTTGTACAGCTGTAGCTCTTGGAGAGTAGACTCTAAATCAAGATCGCGATCGCTAGCACTTAAAAGTAATGGTGGTGGTATCTTTGAACAATATTCCTGTGCCACTTAACACCCTATTTTTTATACAACACGTAGATTGGTCAGCCAACATTCTAACCTCTACAAATCTTTTCTTTAGTAGTACTAATATACTAAAATAGTTTTATCCAATCTAAACTTATTTTGCTCCCGATAAATAATTAGTCTCTATCTCAGGGAACTATATGTGTAACTAAATCGCATCACACAGAGGCAATATGGAAATTAAACTAGGATTTGGAAGCGTACCAAAACCTCAATATGTTTTTGTGAGTAGAGAAGCAGATCACTGTTGGTATATGCTTTCTGAAGAACAGAGCCATGTTCCAATTTATGACAAAGCTTTAACTGGAGTAATCACAAAGATAGAATGTAATAAAAAAGTTGAAACGACATATGGAGAAACAGAAAAAACAGATTTGCATATTTTAGCAGAACAACCTTATATTGTTCGTTCCGGTAGAGATTCTTACTTCTCTAAAACTTTATTGCTATCTTTGGATATTCTCACAAGTGAGCAGTTGCATCAACCATTAACAATTGCAGTTACTCCCGGAGACAAAAAAGTTGTATTCTGTGCAATTTATAATCCAATAACTTATCAAGCTATCAAGATTAATTGGGACGAACGCAACGAAATTGACTTGCAATCTTTAGAACAAAAAGTTAGTCAGAAAATTAATCAGATACAAAAACCGGAAAGTGCCGCAGATACTGAATTACGGGGAATAATTATGGCACAAACTGATACTTATCTAAAACAATTAGGGTGGAATCCAGAACAAGGAAGACGGTATTTACAACAAAAATATGGCAAGCGATCGCGCCAAGAATTAAATGATAAAGAACTTGTGGATTTTACAATAGCCATCTTTGAAATTTTAGTAGCTCAAGAAAATAGATTTGTGATCAGTAATTTCGCAGGATAGTAAAGCGATGATGCAAACTATTATTGTTTTACTGATAATTGGTCTAATTATCACTGGAATTTTAATCAGTCCGATCATCATCAAACAACAAAGAAATCGCCTGAAAAAACGTCTTTTTTCTCCACTTTGGAACGCCATTATTGAAAATAATCTTCCGATTTACACCCGTCTTTCTCCCGATGAACGCAGAAGGCTGCAAGGACATATACAAGTCTTTTTAGCAGAAAAACAATTCATTGGCTGTCAAGGATTGCAGGTGACAGAAGAAATGAAGTTAACTATTGCTGCTGTAGCATGTCTGCTGTTGCTGAATGAACAGGGCGAATATTTTCCCAAACTACGTTCGATTTTAATTTATCCCAGCGCCTATTTTGTCAACGAAACTGTTGCGACTAGTGAATATGTTGTCGAAGAAAGGCGTGTAGCAAGATTGGGTGAGTCGTGGAGTCGCGATCAAGTTGTACTATCTTGGGAACAAGTCCAACAAGACACTCACAACTGGAGTGATGGACATAACGTTATTTTGCATGAATTTGCTCACCAGTTAGATCAAGAGGAAGGTAAAGCCCAGGGTGTGCCGATTTTGTCACAAAAATCAGATTATCCCATCTGGTCTAAGGTGATGACACAAGCATATCAACAACTCTGCAATGATGTGCAACGAGGTATAAAAAATGTGATTAATTGTTATGGTGCGACTAATCCCGCAGAGTTTTTTGCTGTGGCGACTGAGACGTTTTTTGAAAAGCCGCAGCAGTTGTTAAAGATGCATCCGGAATTGTATGAGTTACTGCAAAGTTATTATCAGGTAGATCCTGGGGAATGGCTTTCTGACTTTTACCGTTAAGTCTTCAAAGACTTACTCACAAAAAATGAGCTTTGGATGCAAGCGATCGCATTTATAAGGACGGCAGGCTGAAAACCCTCTCTCTTTAGAGGAGGGATGAAAGCCGCCAGCGCAGGATTTATCCTGCCTGCTCCAGTCTTGACATTTTCTCTAAAGCATCAGATAGGCTTGTAGCTCCTAATAGTTTTTGTTGTTGCTTAAGCCATTTTTTGACCGTAGGTGTAACAGTCAAATTTAACTTTTCCTTCTTCTCTCCATAACTTGTATCTCTCATGTTGACTTGTTTGTGATATACGCCTATAATACGTATTAGCATAACAAGGGGGTGATTGCAAGTTGTACGGATGTCAGCAAAATCTAATTAACCCGAATAAAGAATTGAAAGCGGTACTTGAGTTCATTTGTTCAGAGTCTCACAAACTGACAAATTGCGGTATCTACTATGCCCGTCAACTATATTTCAAGACTGGCAAGTTTATTGGCAAATTTGATTTGATTAACGAGTACAAGACAAATAAGCACTACCAAGTACTACATTCTCAGGCAGCACAACAAGTCTTAATGTCTGTCTCCGAATCGTTTAAATCGTTCAAAGAATTAAACAAAAAGTACAGCAAAGGTGAATTGCACTTTAAGCCCAAGCTTCCTAAGTACCGTAAAGGTGCGGGATATGCTTTGGTGACATATCCAAAACAAGCATTGAAACTTGTTGGTAACAATATCAAGATTCCTTTGGGGAATACTGTTAAGCGTTGGTTCAATCTGGATAGTTTCACAATTCTAATGCCTTCTAACTTGGAGTTTGAGAATATAAAAGAGTTGCGAATACTCCCTAGAAATCAATGTTTCTACGCACTTGTTGTCTACGAAAAAGAATCCGTTCCACGATACTACGTCAACCCAAATAATGCTTTGGCAATTGACCCAGGTATCAACAATTGGCTAAGTTGCGTTTCTAACGTTGGGACTAGTTTTATCGTTGATGGGCGCAAAGTTAAATCTCTTAATCAGTGGTACAACAAGCGTATTGCCACCATCAAAGAAGGTAAACCGCAAGGCTACTGGGATGACCAATTAGCCCACATCACAGAGAAACGCAATCGGCAGATGAGAGATGCAATTAACAAGGCTGCAAAACTAGTTGTTGACCATTGCATTAAACATCAAATTGGCACAGTTGTTTTTGGATGGAATCAAGGACAACGACAAAAAGCAACTTTGGGCAAAACAACTCAATCTTTTGTGCAGATACCTACTGCGAAACTAAAAGAACGAATTAAGCAACTGTGTGAAGAATATCGCATTAGATTTGTTGAAACTGAGGAGTCCTACACCAGCAAAACAAGCTTTTTAGATGGTGATTTTCTACCTATTTTCGGCGAAAAACCCGAAGGGTGGAAGCCATCAGGAAAACGAGTTAAACGCGGGATGTATCGCACTGGTACAGGGAAACTCATTAACGCTGATTTAAACGGTGCTGCGAATATACTTCGCAAAGTAGAGACACAACTAGGACTCAACCTAGTCAAGGTCTGTAGGCAAGTTTTGACCCTTGCTACCAGATTTCGCGTCTGGGAAACCAAAACTAAAAAGCGAAACGGAGTGGCTTTAGCCCTCCGTGTAGCAACAGTTTAGAATCCCCTCGCCTTTAGGCGAGGGGAGAGGTCAAAGCGGTTTTTTATGGCGAGGAATTTGTTGAAATTGTAGCTAATGTCAAACTCTTTCAATTCTTGAACTTCCCAATATGAGATGATATTTACTTTGCAGTCTGCAAAGTGTATCTGCTTGGCAATAATCAACCCATGAGTCAAATCATCTGGATAGCAAGACACGCTAACCGCCTTGATTTTGTTAACCCTGATTGGTTTCTTACCGCCGAACGACGTTATGATCCGCCTTTATCTGAAGATGGTTTCATACAAGCGAAGCAACTAGCTAATCGTCTGAAGAAAGAAAAAATTGCCCATATTTTCGCTTCGCCTTTCTTGCGAACGGTACAAACTGCAAACGCTGTTGCAGAAGTTCTGGATTTACCAATTAAAGTGGAAACAGGTTTGAGTGAATGGCTCAATCCTGCTTGGATGACAGAGGAACCAGAAAGGCTTTCTATTCATGCCCTAGTTGAACTATTCCCTAAAATAGATACTAGCTACACTCCCCGCATTGCTGCTAAATATCCAGAAACTCAACCACAAGTGCGGGCGCGTTCTGGACAAACCGCTAGATGTCTAGCTACAGAATATTCTCCAGACAATATTTTGTTGGTGGGACATGGTGCATCTGTACTAGGCGCAGCTATGGGACTTGTTGGTGAAATTGCTGTAACGGAAGTTAAGGCATCTTTATGTAGCTTAGTAAAAGTTGTACGCCAACATCCAGAATGGTTTCTTGAACTAAAGGGAGATACTTCCCACTTAACGCAGGTCGAGGAATTTGTTCGGTTTAATTAATGGATAATAGCTAAACGTCTTTTTCCTGGTGAGTGGTTATTGGCTAGTTGTTATTGGTTAACAGTTAATGCTCCAATATGGATATACAGTCAACAATCTGTAGGTAATTCAAAACAAATACTAGTTAATGGTAAAAAATCAACCACTAACCACTAACCACTAACCACTAATTACTAACAAGCAGCTACCAACTACCATAGATATTTATGACTTTACTACTAGCAGGAGACATCGGCGGCACAAAAACCATTCTGCGAGTAATGGAGGAAACAGAAGCACCTCTTTTACGCACGGTGTATGAACAGCGTTACCGCAGTGGCGATTTTCCTGATTTAGTGCCAATAGTACAGCAGTTTTTGACCGCAGCGAACACACCCATACCAAAAAAAGCTTGTTTTGCGATCGCTGGGCCTATAGTTCACAATACTGCCAAGCTGACTAATTTGGCTTGGTTTCTGGAGACCGAACGTCTACAACAACAACTCGGTATTACTCATGTCTCTTTAATTAATGATTTTACTGCTGTTGCCTATGGCATTTTAGGCTTAGAACCAGAGGATTTTTATACTCTTCAACCTGGTAAACCAAACCCAGATGCACCCATCGGGATTATTGGTGCTGGTACTGGTTTAGGACAAGGATTTTTAATCAAACAGGGAAACTTTTATCAAGCTTTTCCTTCTGAGGGTGGTCATGCTGATTTTGCGCCTCGTACTGAGTTAGAATTTCAACTGCTGAAATATCTGTTGGATAAACATAGTATCCAGCGCGTTTCTGTGGAGCGGGTAGTTTCAGGTTTAGGAATTGTTTCTATTTACCAATTTTTACGCGATCGCAAAATTAGCAACGAATCACCAGAGATTGCTGAAATAGTCAGAACTTGGGAACAAGAAGCAGGAAAACAAGAAAAAAGCGTTGATCCGGGTGCTGTCATTGGTAATGCTGCTTTACAACGAAGCGATCGCCTCAGTGAACAAACAATGCAGTTATTTATAGACACTTACGGCGCAGAAGCTGGTAATCTTGCTCTCAAACTCCTTCCTTATGGTGGTTTATATGTTGCCGGTGGTATAGCCCCAAAAATCTTGTCTTTAATTCAAAAGAGTGAGTTTTTGTTCAACTTTACCCATAAAGGTAGAATGCGATCTCTGTTAGAAGAAATACCAGTACATGTTGTCATAAATCAACAAGTGGGATTAATCGGTGCTGCTATTTATGCTTCTAGGTTATAGTATATCTACGCAGATAAGCTATACTCTTTTTACACATTTTCACGGGTGCTTCTAAAGATTTTGTTAAGTTATAACAAACCTATCATCTTAAGTGATATTAGCACGTGTAAAAGCAAAAACTATGACAAAAAGAGTGTTGTTATCCCTAATTACTATCGCCTTACTATGTAGCGGATTTACTCGTGTCGAGGCGCGTCCCCCCCAGCGCCCCCTTTCTCCAACCAAACCAGCTCCGAATAAACCAATTAAATCAGAATGGAAGCTATTCAATGCCCCAGATGGTAGTTTCAGTGTCTTAATGCCGGGAATGCCTAAAGTTGTTACCCAAACCCAAAAAACCTATATGGGGGAAATAAATTTACAAGTCTTTGTTGGTCAACTACCTAACCAAGAAGTAGCTTACGTAGTTGCATATAATGACTTTCCCCATAGCTATGGTCAAATGACCAATCCCCAATTAATACTTAACAATGCCCAAACTCTGGCTATAAAAACTACCCAAAGTAATTTAGTTGGACAACGCAGCATTAGTAGTTTAAACGGTCATCCCGGCAAAGAAATTGAGTATGTCAACTCTGGTGGGAAAATAACTAAAAACCGAATGTATGTTGCTGATGGACGTTTGTATCAAGTCATGGCGATCGCAACTAAAAAGCAACAGAAGACTTTATCTCAAACTATTAATGGATATTTGAATTCTTTCCAGTTAGTTTTGAAAAAATGAAAATTAGACATCTCCAGAAATTAATTATGCGTTTCCCAGAACCTTTGTAGAGACGTAGCAGTGCTACGTCTCTACATTCTTTTTCACCAGATGTCTATTAGGATTGACGCACAGAAGAAGCGGAGAGTGTATATTGGGCATTGGGTATGGCTAACAACCACCAACCAAATAAAATTTTCAGGCGTCAAAGCTGTTGATTTGAAATTCACAAGCCCTAGAAACCTGTTGTGCTACGAATTGCTCAAAGCTAACTAATGGCAAACAAGAGGGATTTTTCATTAATTCTTTTGCTAATAAAAAGCCTGCAACTGTCCATATTTGATATTTTCTCGCTTGTTTGCCTTGCAGTCGCCCTATTCTACCATCATAATACTCTGGCCATTCATCATCTTTAAGACGTTCTTGAGCAATTTCAATTGCTCTGTGTGCTAGATATACTCTTTTAGTTTTAATGGCTGCTGCTACCAACATCCACATTAAAACGGGCCAATTGCCACCGTTGTGATAAGACCAAGGTATGTTTTTAGGATCGCAGCCAGTAATAATTCTATATTCTTCATTTTCTAAAGCCGGAAAAGTGATTTTCATCGGCATATCTCCGACTAAGTCGTCCCAGCGTTTCTCGATTAAATTCATGATGGCTTGCGATTGTTCTTCGCTAGCAAGATCACAAATAACTGCAACTAAGTTTCCTAATGTGAAAAAGCGGGTATCCATCTGTGATGGACCAATATTTCCTGCTAAATAACCAGCTTCTTTTGGTAGCCAACGATCTAATTCAGCATAAGGAAGTGAATCTACATATATATTGAATTGATTAACAGCCTCTTTGCCATATTCTTCACCTTTGTAGTGGTAAATCGTATTGAGACGATTTAAGTCTATCCAATAATGTTTACGAATATGAGCGCATAAAACAGGTAAACGGTTATCAATAGCTGTAACAATATCTTGATTTCCTTGGCAAATTAGCAAGTCTCGCCCAGCACGTAATGCTGAATAAAACAGAGATTGTATTTCTAAAGGATGTCCGTAGATACCCAGACGACGGTCAATCATACAAGCACCATCAGGAACCAATAGGGTAGGATACATATCAAAACGTGTCGCTAAAGACAGTTCCATAATTAACCTGATTCCCTGTTGGAAATCGCTTTGATATGCTAATGAATAATCCTTTGTAGCTACTACATAAGCACGTAGCAAGATCATCCACCAAAAACATGAATCTACTGGTGTGACTCTAGCGATCGCATGTTCTCCAAAATCTGCTTCTAAATATTCTTCACCACTTTGGGATACAACTATTTTGAAGCTAGCTGGAATCATGCCTCGACCAGGTTTGTAGGCATCCAATTGATTTTCTTTTGGCTGTAACTTTAAAGTTACTTCCAGAAAATTACGAACAATTTCTGTTCTACCTTGAATGAGAAATAGTAGACCGGAAGAAACAAAATCTCGAATAAAGCATTGATCGTAGTTGAGTGCATCTACTGTACTATCAATAGCGGCGAGTGTCCCAACTGGACGACCTTGATAGTACATAATTGATTTTTCTAAAACTTCCCAAGCTTCTCTTTCTATATTTTCAATTTTTGCCAGATCTTCTAATTTCATAGCCTCAATATCTCCATAGAATTTTGTAGTTTTAATTTGATAGATAGTAAATACAATTTATTTTATTCTTTTCAGTATCCTTGCCATTATCAACAGATTTTTTAATCCAAAAACAATGATAAATACCAGTAAAAAAGATTTACATTGCTCAAGCCGACAATTTTATTAATTTTTATAATTATTTAGGCTTTGCATCCTAGCTCGAAACAATAGATATCTGGTGAAAAGAAAATGAATGTAGAGACGTAGCAGTGCTACGTCTCTACAAGGGTTTCAGCCAACGAATAATTAATTTATGGAGATGTCTAATGCAAATATTTTTTACCATTTTGATAATTAATAGCAAATTTTTTGCTTTTTTAACTAAGCTCGATCTATCCTTGAATGATTGGAAATTTCTCAGGAGTTAATTACTTTTTACCATACAAAAATATATATGGCTAGGTATTTAAAATTTTGTAAATTTAAATACTTTTACAGCAAGTAAAATTAATTCATCGTAGAAGTGGCTTTAGCTGTAATTAAACAATTTACTCACATAATAAAAAAATATAACTATTTTTCATAATACGCAACAGTAATTTAAAAAATAGTTTTTTATTAAAATATTTGGTATTCTATTTTACTTTTCAGCCACTAAGGGACTTGCGGGAAAATAAAATATTAGGACTTACGCATTGATAGGACTAGCCCTTTCAAGGTGAGCATATGTACTACCACAGTTTTTACGGTATTTCAGGTATCAACTGGAATTGAACAAAAAATTTATGCATTAAAACCCAAATTTTGGGACTTGAATTGTAGCGATCGCGCTTCGCCAAAATACCAAAATTGGGTTAAAACATCATTTATGTCATAGTACAAACGTTCACCTTGAAAGGGCTAGTCCTAATTGATATAAAGCAGAAAAGTCATAAATGATTGGTACATATTATTACTTTTATCAGATAAAATCTCCCCTGTCTTGAAAATCTGACTTTTGACTTTTATCTGGAAAACTTCTCTGGTGACATACTCCCCTATGAGGCATTTTCCCCCTTACCTACGAGGTAAGGAGGCTAGGAGAGGGGGTTAGGTTCATGACGTGAAAAGTCAACTTGAAAATAGGGTACTAGGTATTAGGTATTGAGCAAGAGATTTTCATCCCCTCGTTGTGGGCGCGAGCCTCTTTACACAGGGTTCTAGCTTAGGAATACACGCGGATAAGCTAATGAGCATTTAAGTTGCATAAAACCAGGGCTGAAGCCCTTACTACAAGCGAATCAGTCTGGAAAAATGAATGACGATTAGCTTATAAAGAAGAATTAGCTGGCGGTGTTGTTTAACAGTTATGGTGTTGCCTACATTGTCAGCATCTATAATTAATTCTTGCCCTATGTTAGTTCGTTAATTATGTCGGAAGAAGATATCCGTGCTACGCGGCTAGAGAAAGTAGAACAGTTTAGACAGTTAGGGATGAATCCCTACGCCTATCGTTGGGAATCTACCCATCACGCAGCACAATTGCAGGAAAAATTTGCTGATTTAGCCAATGGAGAAGAAGTAGATATAGATGTAGTTGTGGCTGGACGCATTATGGTGCGTCGAGTCTTCGGTAAACTAGCTTTCTTCGACATAGAAGATGAAACTGGTAAAATTCAGCTTTATTTAGAGAAAAACCGCATTCAAGCAAGCATGGCAGATATTGATGCTAATGCCTTTAACCATCTCAAACAGCTTACAGATGTTGGTGACATCTTGGGTGCGAAAGGAACAATTAAACGGACTGAAAAGGGCGAATTATCAGTTTACGTTAAAGAATATACAATATTAACTAAATCTCTGTTGCCCTTGCCTGATAAATGGCACGGTTTGACAGATGTAGCTAAACGTTACCGCCAACGCTACGTAGACTTAATCGTTAACCCTGAAGTTCGGCAAACTTTCCGTCGTCGCGCTCAAATTACAACTGGTATTCGTAGATACTTAGAAGAACGTGATTTCTTGGAGATTGAAACTCCTGTTTTACAAGCAGAAGCAGGAGGTGCTGATGCGCGGCCGTTTGTTACATATCACAACACTTTAGATATGGAGTTGTATTTGCGGATTGCAACAGAACTCCATCTCAAGCGGTTGATTGTTGGTGGGTTTGAAAAAGTATTTGAACTGGGACGAATTTTCCGTAATGAGGGAATTTCTACTCGTCATAATCCAGAATTTACTATGGTGGAGATTTATCAAGCCTACGCTGATTACAATGATATGATGGCCCTGACGGAAGGAATTATTACCAGCGTTGCCCAAGAAACACTCGGCACATTAGAAATTACTTACCAAGGACAAGCAGTTGATTTAACACCACCTTGGCGTCGTGTGACTATGCATGATTTGGTAAAAGAATATACAGGATTAGATTTCCAATCTTTCCAAAGCTTGGAAGCAGCTAAAACAGCATCTAAAAATGCTGGATTAGAAAAAATAGAAGATTGTCCTTCTATTGGTAACTTGCTGAATGAAGCCTTTGAACAAAAAGTAGAAGCTAACCTCATTCAGCCTATTTTTGTGATTGACTATCCCGTCGAAATTTCGCCTTTGGCAAAACCGCACCGTTCCCAGCCTGGTTTGGTGGAACGTTTTGAATTATTTATTGTCGGACGCGAAACAGCCAACAGTTTCTCAGAACTTACCGATCCCATTGATCAACGCCAACGCTTAGAAGAACAAGCAGCCCGCAAAGCAGCAGGTGATTTAGAAGCCCAAGGAGTAGATGAAGACTTCTTGACAGCCTTAGAATACGGAATGCCCCCTACTGGAGGCTTAGGTATTGGGATTGACAGGTTGGTGATGTTGCTAACTGACTGTGCTAGCATCCGGGAT
The DNA here is from genome assembly GCA_051172755.1 of Nostochopsis sp. GTDB lineage: Bacteria > Cyanobacteriota > Cyanobacteriia > Cyanobacteriales > Nostocaceae > Pelatocladus. The sequence goes on from JBMNDX010000009.1 coordinate 87,872, forward strand.
GTGATCGCCTTTCCCTTACTCAAGCCAGAAAAATCTGATTCAACCTCAGAATAGAAGGTCATTGAACTCTCCACGTTTTGAAAGTTGATGAAAACAAGGGATTTAGAAAATTAGGTGTTGCTGAATCATGGGATGATTCAGCCCAATTTGGAACGAATTTTCAATGGTTTCAACCGCCAATTCATCCCGCATTTATGCAACGCCGAAAATTAAAGCCTAATTTTTGAGTTATAAATCTGTTTTATGACTTGTGAAGCTGATTTACAACTGGCAAAACTTGATTTACAACTGGCAAAACTTGATTTACAGGCGAAGGAGCAGGCTATGATGTTTTAGTTAGCAAAGGCTTGCTGCAAACACAACAGATAATAAAAACTGGCCACTGATAACTGTCTCAAAGTATGGCAGGACATAGTAAATGGGCAAATATTAAACGCCAAAAAGCACTAGTGGATGCCAAAAAGGGTAAGACATTTACTCAACTTTCACGGGCGATTATTATTGCTGTTAGGAGTGGTATTCCAGATCCAGCAGGTAATTTTCAACTGCGAACAGCGATCGACAAAGCCAAAGCGGCGGGTATTCCTAATGAAAATATTGAAAGAGCGATCGCTAAAGGTGCGGGAACTTTTGCAGGTGATGGATCTCAGCTTGAAGCTATTCGTTACGAAGGTTATGGCTCTGGAGGCGTTGCTATTTTAATCGAAGCCTTGACAGACAATCGCAATCGTACCGCAGCTGACTTACGCGCCGCCTTCAGCAAAAATGGGGGTAATCTTGGTGAAGCAGGATGTGTCAGTTGGATGTTTAATCAAAAAGGCGTTTGTATTGTTGAGGGAATAGAAAATGAAGAAAAACTTTTAGAAGCATCCCTAGAAGGTGGTGCAGAATCTTACGAAATGACCGATGATAAAACTGCCTCAATTTTTACTGAGGTGACAAACTTAGAAAATCTTAACCAAGCCCTCAAAGAAAATAATTTTCAGGTAACAGACGCTGAACTACGTTGGATTGCGACTAATAACATCGAAGTTAATAACCTAGAACAGGCGCGATCGCTACTTAAATTAATAGATACTTTAGAAGGCTTGGATGATGTGCAGAACGTCACCACCAACTTTGAAATGTCAGAAGAATTAATGGCCGTAATGTCTTAGGTAAAATGAAACAGAAATTTCACTTAAACACGGTTTTGACCCTACTGCGTTTCTCATGCACCAGTAGGGTTTTTTATTTAGTTAATTGTTAGTTTTCTCCCATTTCTCTCATCTCCCCCTTGTCCTCCACGGCGCGATCGCGTAAAAATAATAATTAAAACGCTGTAATTTCTCTTAACAATGGCGCAAGCACAGCTTCCACAAACTTTTTCCTCTAACCAGGTAGCTACAAGCAAAAGGGAATACGACTATGATTTGGTCATAGTCGGTGGCGGAATTATTGGCCTTACCCTAGCCTCTGCTTTCAAGGACTCAGGATTAAGTATCCTGCTAATTGAAGCAAAACCAGAATCCGCAGCAGTAGCTAAGGGACAAGCTTACGCCGTACATATGCTGTCGGCGCTAATTTATCAAGGTATTGGAGTCTGGGACAAAATCTTACCCCAAATCGAAACTTATCGCCGTGTCCGCCTTTCTGATGCTGATCACCCAGATGTGGTGGAATTTACCACAGCAGACATTAACAAACAAGCTTTGGGTTATGTGGCGGAACACCAAGCACTGTTGTATCCTCTGCGCGAGTTTGTCAAAGAATGTCCAAATTTGACTTATTTATGTCCAGCAGAAGTAATAAATACTCATTATCACCAGAACACAGCCACAATCGATATCAAAGTTGCAGGAGAAATGCGGACAGTCCGTAGCAAATTAGTAGTAGCTGCTGATGGTTCGCGATCGCCTATTCGCCAAGCTGCTGGGATAACAACTCATGGTTGGAAATATTGGCAGTCTTGCATTGTAGCATTTGTCAAACCAGAAAAACCACATAATCATACTGCCTACGAAAGATTTTGGTCTAGTGGTCCCTTCGCCATTTTACCTTTGCCGGGAAATCGTTGTCGGATTGTCTGGACTGCCCCCCATGAAGAAGCAAAAGCCTTGTGTGCTTTGGATGATGAGCAATTTCTCACAGAATTAAGTTGCCGTTTTGGCAATCAACTGGGTAACCTGGAATTGTTGGGCGATCGCTTTATTTTTCAGGTACAACTCATGCAAAGCGATCGTTACGTCCTACAGAGATTAGCTTTGGTGGGTGATGCAGCACACAATTGTCATCCCGTAGGTGGTCAAGGTTTAAACTTAGGTATCCGCGATGCAGCAGCTTTAGCCCAAGTGATTCAAAAAGCACATCAAGCTGGCGAAGATATCGGTGATATCAAAATACTCAAACGCTACGAACGTTGGCGCAAAAGAGAAAACCTGACTATTCTAGGTTTTACTGATGTATTAGATAGAGTATTTTCTAATACATTCTTGCCCGTAATGCTAGTTCGTCGCTTGGGTTTATGGGTAATGCAGCGAGTACCAATATTGAAAATATACACTCTCAAATTGATGATTGGTTTGAAAGGACGCACACCCGAATTAGCTCAACGGTAAATAAATAAAGGTTTGTAGTGAGGACTTTAGTCCTCAAAAAAGGTTGTGGTTGTGAAAGACGCTCAATCGCATTGTTGCAACTATAGTAGCTTCTCTTACCCCCTAGTTTTTGTAAAAAACCCGTGGGCTTTCTGCTTGTAATCGTGTAAACTGGCAAACAAACTAAAGCTGTAACCATTCCCACAGCTAGAAGCAGTGGGCTTTGTCCCCCTCCCAAGACTACCAGCAATATAGGGTGCTTACTCATCCTGTTTGCGGAACTTAAGGGCGAGGTTACGGTTAACCAGAGGGTGTACTCACCCCCTCACCCCAAAAGCCCAATTTTCGTAAGTACTCGTAACTTACTCGGTTACTGAAAAGCCTTGGGTACGGGCAATACCCTGCGTTAGTCAATTTCACCGTAGTTCATTTGACGGTGGACGGAACTTTCAAGTTCCGCGTTGTGTTTCCTCCCATGCCTAAAGGCTATGGGTTTCCACACCACCCGCGAGGTTTTATGATTACATCCGTAGCTCTGGGTTCTCAGCATATTTGACAATGGAACACTGGCAATTTCTCATACAGAAACAGGGCGATCGCTCGTGGGATTCCCTAGAATCGCCAAACGTCGAAATATCGGAAGGTAAGTATAGAGTTGTCGCTCGATCTAACCTTACCAATATTGATGTGGAAGTGCGGGTGACTCACTACTCAAGTTTAGAAATTCCACCAAAGCGCCGTGTTCAAAAGCGATCGCGTCGAACAAATGCTGAAGGCTTAATGGCGGTAATGCCTTTTACTTATCTCCAGCCTGGGCTTTGGGAGTTACAATGTTCTGGCGATTTAATGTCAAATCTTTTTGGTCAGCCTTTGCAGCATAGTATACAATTGCAAGTCTTGCCCCTGGGAAGAGATGGGGTGATGAGTAGATTGGGAGGTGGGGAAAATGAATACAAAGAAATCTCCACAATTGCCCAAACCAGTACGATTGAGAAAGAAGATGCGATTATTAATCAGCCTGTCAGCCCAGTTTGGCTACAAGTCGAGACAGCAGAGCAAATATTACAACACTTAGTAGAGTTAGTTTTACCTGGTTCCGAGCCTTTAGCAGAAGATGAAGTTATAGAGGATTCACCTCCATTTATCCCAGAACTACCACTGCTGCTGAGTTTAGAACAAGAAAACTATATCGCTCGTTGGGGGCAAATTCTTAGCATTGATGGGTGTGTGGAGTTCCCAGAAACCTTGACTCTGCAAAAGTTGTTGACTGGAGAACTACGAGTTGAATTGCGATCGCCTCAAAGTTTAGAAATATTAGCTCAAACACGCCAACCCTTACCAGAAAAGCTACTACCCTTTTCGATCAAATCTTCAATTGAAATCCCTGCTGATTGTGAATCAAAACTAATCTTGGGTGAGATTAGTTTGTATGGCACACTCACCCTTAATAGTGAAACTACACTGTTAGCTAGCCAATCTTTTACAATCACAGCCGATATTACGCAATTACTCGCAACTAGTACACCAGCAACTGAACCAGAACCAATACCACAAACCGAAGTAACGCCAGAACCATCTGTCAAGCTCGATTTGGAACTTTTTAATATTGTTAAATCTCAAAAAATAGCTCAATTCTCATTTACTAAACCTAGTCCCAACATTCTGCCACCATTAGTTACACGTTCTCATAAATCAGGTAATTTTCGTTCGCCACAACTGCCTAAGTTTCCTCAAAAGCAGATTTCTGTTGCTGTTTGTGAACTCCCGACACCTATAGAGTCTTTAGAAACAAAAGATTCTGTGAATGTTGAGCAGGTGACAACAATGGATACCAGTGCGATTGTTCTTGCTTCCGTGACTCCCACACAGTTGCAGCCTTTACCTAAAGAAATTTCTTTTGCCATTGTCAAGCGTAGAGCAAAGAGGGACAGTACTTTTCCATTCTTGAGACGAATCAAAAATTTACCAGGCGATCGCGGAAATATTACAAGCGGTGTACCAGAAACATCAGAATCGCGTTTGCTGGAAGACTTTGATCATAGCCATAGCACTGCGGTTGTAGAAGATACACCTCAATTAGCAACAACTCCTGATGATTCTTTGAATGACTCTGTAGCAGTAGTTGTGCAACGCCATTCTGAATTGTTAACAGTAGAAACTTCCAACATGTCGCCTCTGATTAGGAAGTGGATGCACAGTCATGGATACACTTTGCCCGAACCTATCGATGTAGAGTATGAAGATTACGATCTTTGTGTCACCACTCACGAAGAGATCTCTGAACAACAAATTTTGTCCCCAATTGAAGCTGAAACTCCAGAAGTAGAAACCAAAGCAGAAGAACCAGAAGCAGCAGAAGAACAGGAAATCAAAGAACAATTTCCACTACCTCCATCTCCTTTTCTCTCCACCTCTCCATCTTCCCCCATCCCTCCTTTCTCCCCTCTCCCTCTTCCTCCCCCACCCTCACCATTTCGTATCCGACAATTCAAAACGCCACCAGCTTGGTTAGCGAGAGAAATTGTCGTAGATGACACTGATGATCAAGAAAAAGTTGGTGATTTATTACAGCAAGAGGAGGAAATTCCTGTTGCGATCGCTCCTACAATTATTGAGCCATTACCAACTCCGCAATTATATGTACCAGAAGGCGAACTCATTTCTGGTAAGTTTGTGAAAGTACGTGTGCAGCTAGATTGTGTACGTCCAAACGTTGCTATTAAGCTATGGGTTAAAGATTGCCAAACGCGCTGTATACTCGATGGGCCATGTTTACTCACCAGTTTCCTCCCCACAGTTTCCGGATTAGAGGTAATTGATCAAATCTATATTCCTTTTGGTTGTTTAGAAGTTCGTATAGAAGCGATCGCTGTGGATACAACCAACCAACAAGAAAGCCACAAAGCAACTGTCGTCAGAAGCGTGATTCCAGAAGACTTACCAACTCTGCAACTAGATCAACTGCTGGATCTTTAGAAGGTAAGCGTGTGAGGGAAGTGTGGGAAGTGTGGAAGAATGACCAATGATCAATGACAGATGACTTTTAACATATATTCACAAATAGCTTTTCTGTGTTAAAAATCTTTAGAAATTACAAATTTAGGCGAAGAATTGCAGTAAGCTCATTTTGAATTGTAGTGTGCTTTAAGAGGAATCTTTACTATGGTGACTTCACTTTTGGCTTCATATGCTGCTTCATTCTTGTCTCCAATTCTTGTTTACAGTATTGGTTGGATTGTGCCAATTGTTGTATTTTCGTTTTTGATGATCTACATTGAGCGCGAAGATATTGCCTAAATTAGTCATTAGTCACTGGTTAGAATGAATTAAGTTTTGACACAGGACAAAATACAAATGACAAATGGCTAAATAATAAATTAATACCGCCGATCTCTTGGAGATGGGCGGTTTATTAACGATTATTTCTAAACAAATTGCTAGAAAATTGCGATTTTTTGTATTAGGTTCGTGTCAATTCTAGACAGAAGAACCCATTCCGGCGTAGGCTCCATAGAAGAAAATACCTACAACAGTAATTACACCTAATCCTGCGATTGTAGCAACAATCCACAAAGGAATTCTCCCACTTCCAGACACTGTTTTCTCCTCCCTAAACGCAAAATTAATACAGATTAATTATCAGTTATCAGTTATCATTTATCAGTTATCAATTATATAACTTCAGATAACTATTCACTGATTAAGTACCAATATCTTCCAGTTAATTAAAGAAGTAACTGGAAAACAGAATCCCTAGAACAAAAACTAGCAGTAGTCCCAGGTACAGTGAAGTCCGGTTAAGTTCAACCGGTTGATTGTTAGAATTGGGGGTTCTTTCCATTATTTTCTCCTAGCGTTGAATAAACTGCATTGCGGCGATCGCGCCCAAAAAGAAGACAGTAGGCACAGCTAGGGTGTGAACTGCCAGCCATCTGACGGTAAAAATTGGGTATTGTATTGGTTGATTATCGGTGGAATTCATAACTGCAAACTACTTCTCAATAAATTGTTCTACTTGTTGTTTTGCTTCATAACGGTTATTCACAATCGGCACTTCTTGCCGTACTTGTGTGTAATACTCGTTGGGGCGAGGTGTGCCAAACACATCGTATGCCAAACCGGTGCTAACAAATAACCAACCTGCTATGAACAATGCTGGAATGGTAATGCTATGAATTACCCAATAGCGAATGCTGGTAATAATATCCGAAAACGGACGTTCTCCAGTAGTTCCTGACATTTAGATTCCTACCTGTCTTTTCAAAGATGTTTTAATGCGTAGACTTCTTGGTTTTACCCAAGTACACTACATCTCATCTGGATGTTTGCCCCCAGACGGGACTACTACACACTCGCCCGATTGGGTTCGTGTCTATGTGGATTTTTTACATGAATTCATTATCCTACAAAGTTAAGAAAGAGTTACATCTTGCAACTTCTTTCTCAGAAATAAGTCATGAATTCTTAAACTTTTGTTACATTAAGCGGCATCGGATTTGGCAGCAGTGGCAATATCTGGTTGATACTTTAATAAATAACCGCGATCGCCAATCACAAATCCCTGCTCAGGTGAAAAGAAAACTATTTTGTATAAATTAGCAGGAATTCCTTCCACATCGCGATCTTTTTCCCAAGTTTGACCACCATCAGAACTGTGTAACAAATTACCGCTACCACCACTGAGCCAAACTTCTTCTGGAGTGCGATAAGCCATATCAAGCAAGCCCCAACTTGTAGCTAGTTCAGGATTTTGTGCTTCTTGCCATTTTTCACCATCAGCAGTTTCGCTAAATTGTACCTGTCCTCCCCGCGCCAGCATCCACAACTGCCCATTTTGGGTAAAACCCATATTTTCTACACGTCGGGAACTATTGCGGTTATGAGGAACCCATGCATTTTGACCGGGTTCCCAAATAGAGTAGAAATTTCCTTTGGCAGAAACAGCAACATACTTACCATCGGGGGAACGTTCCAAATTCCGCACCACACCGACTGCTTCTTCTACTTGAGCTTTCCAATTTTGACCGCCGTCTGTGGTTTTGTAAATTGCTCCCACATCAGTAGCCATTTCTGCTAAATTTTCTCCTTGGGCAAGAATACTAACTGGATTCCCAGGTAGCTTTTCACTCATAGGAATTCGTAACCAAGATTTACCCTCATCAGTACTATGCAGCAACAAAGAAGGTTCACCAACAATCCACCCTTCTTGACCTGTAAAACTGACAGAGTTAAAGCGGTACTTGCGATTGTCTAATTGCAGTTTGATTGGTTGCCAAGTTTCACCCCCATCTTTGCTTTCCAAAAGAGTAGCGTCACTGCCTACTAAGAAACCATGCTGAGGATTGCCAGTAAAAGCAATATCTAACAATTTGGCATCTGTGTCTACAGAAATTATTTCCCAAGGATTGTAACTTGTAGAGGGAACCTTACTACAACCGACACATACTAGTACAACTGCAAACAGGGCAATTAGTTTTTGCCAAATTTTCAATCTTGAACGCATTTGTATTTATTAGTTTTTTGTTAATTTAGTTTATGGTTACTCAGTCAGGGAAGACAGGGTCTTCGACGGTTGTCCTGGTTGTCGCAACTGCCCCACCCCATCCTAAGAGCGCGTCCTATTGCAAGCCATAAAGACTGAGGAAAAATAAGACACCAAGAGCCAAAGCCCCAAAAATCAGAATACTCTTCTGAGTAGGGGTTAAGTTGTTGACACCGAAACCATAACTGAGGTTTTCTTCAAAGCCAGAAGCTTTACCCATAGGACCGACATTGGCAAAAGCATTCTTCTTGGCGCTACAAACTGGACAACGCCAAGTTAGGGGTAATTCTGCGAAGGGTGTGTCTGGAGCAATGTCATGTTTTTCGTCTCCTTTGGTGGGTTCGTAGACATAACCGCAGGCGCGACACTCGTAGCGGTCTAAAACGGAATTTTCAACAGCTTGTTCGCTCATGGCTCTGGCATGGGTGAGGGTCAAACCTTAAATATACGTTAAAAATTATGACATAATTGTTAGGCTTTTCTATAGCAAGCAACAACGAATCAAATTAAACTCTGAGTCTGTTTTGCAAAACTCAGAAATCCCTAAACTATATAATGTAAAAGAAAGTAACAGGTTATTTCCACCCATAACGGTAGATATTGATTGTGTTTGTCCTTAGCGGTTACGAATACCTTCTAGGCTTCTTGATGATATGTAGCTTAGTGCCTGCCTTAGCTCTTGCGGCATCTAAGCTCCTGCGACCCAGTAGTCGCAGCCCAGAACGGCGCACCACCTATGAATCCGGCATGGAACCCATTGGCGGAGCCTGGATTCAGTTCAATATTCGCTATTACATGTTTGCCTTAGTCTTCGTAGTATTTGACGTAGAGACGGTGTTTTTATATCCTTGGGCAGTTGCTTTCCACCGTTTAGGTCTATTGGCATTCATCGAAGCGCTAATCTTCATCGCAATTCTTGTAATTGCACTCGTTTATGCATGGCGCAAAGGAGCCTTGGAATGGTCTTAGATGGTAATTTAACAGCCAAAGATTTAGAACAGCAGCAAAAAGAGCGGATTCTCAACCCCATTGGACGTTCGACAGTGACTCATGAACTGTCGGAAAACGTCATTTTGACCACAGTTGATGACCTTTACAACTGGGCGCGTCTTTCTAGTCTTTGGCCTTTGTTGTTTGGTACAGCTTGCTGCTTTATTGAATTTGCAGCATTAATTGGTTCTCGCTTTGACTTTGATCGCTTTGGACTTATTCCTCGTTCTAGTCCCCGACAAGCTGATTTGCTCATTACAGCCGGAACAATCACGATGAAGATGGCCCCTCAACTGGTGCGTCTTTATGAACAAATGCCAGAACCAAAGTACGTAATTGCCATGGGAGCTTGTACAATTACTGGCGGGATGTTCAGTGTCGATTCTCCTTCAGCAGTTCGCGGAGTTGACAAACTTATTCCGGTGGATGTATACTTACCAGGCTGTCCACCCCGTCCAGAAGCGATTATTGATGCGATTATTAAATTACGCAAAAAAATTGCCAATGATTCTATCCAAGAGCGGGATGTGATCAAGCAAACCCACCGCTATTACAGTACGACTCACAGCATGAAATCAGTGCCACAAATCCTGACTGGTCAGTATTTGCTCAGTGATACTCGTGTTGCACCACCAAAGGAATTGAGCGAAGCGATCGGTATGCCGATACCACCTGCTTTGTTGACAGAGAAGAAGGAGGAGGTAAACCGTGGCTGAAGAATCAAAGCCAGTACCAGCAGAAGAAAAATCTCTAGAAGTAGCAGCAGGTAAAGTTTCTCAGTGGTTAACGGAAAACGGCTTTGCCAATGAACCTTTACAACCTGATGCTAACGGTGTAGAGATAGTTAAGGTAGAGGTAGATTTCTTACTGCCAACTTCCACTGCTTTGTATGCTTACGGGTTTAATTATCTCCAGATTCAAGGCGGGATTGATTTAGGCCCTGGGCAGGAATTAGTCAGCATGTATCACTTGATTAAAGTTGATGATAATGCTGATCAGCCAGAGGAAGTAAGAGTCAAAGTTTTCCTACCACGGGAAAATCCGAGAGTACCTTCAGTTTATTGGATTTGGAAAACAGCTGACTGGCAAGAGCGCGAATCTTACGATATGTTCGGGATTGTTTATGAAGGACACCCGAATTTGAAGCGGATTTTAATGCCGGAAGATTGGGTAGGTTGGCCCTTACGTAAGGATTACGTTTCACCTGATTTTTACGAGTTGCAAGACGCTTTTTAGTAGTGAATAGCACCTCATCGTGTTGACCCCCTTCTCCCGGTAAGTGGAGAGGGGGGTGGTTTTTTGTAACGCAGAGGGACGCGGAGGAAGGCGCGGAGGTGCGCGGAGTGCGATCGCTCAGGTAAGATACGCGATGATAGGAAAATCAAATCGATATCGAAAAGCCCATATATGATCTCAGGGGTAGTATTGTTATCTACACTTGCCAAAATATCACTCAAATGTATCAGCGTGGACAAAACTGTCGTATAAAGCGTGTACCAAAGAGCACTGGAAAATGTTATCAAACGACTTTTGGTGATTGGTATTGTGTGCTTAGGGGAGCTTCTTTGGTAAGACCAGAAACTAAAATGCCACCATCTGATTAGCAATAAGATGGTTGGGTTTTCTCGTTCCAAGCACCTGAGCCAACGGCTCTAGATTTAACTGTAGAGCAAGTCCAACAAGCAGCAGGTAATCAAAGCAAATAGCGATCGCTCCTTTTTCTTCTACAAACATAAGAAGCGATCGCATGATGATAAAATTAACGCACATCACCATATATTTTTGTATTATTCTTCACAATAAATATCTCAAACCCTTATTTGATCGTATAGACTAGCTAATTCGCAATGCTTGCATTTGCACCCGAAAAGCTAGTCACATAAAAGCTTTGATAGTTATCGGAGATGTCTATTGGGTCTTAACTAACCGCGATCGCCACTCCTACACTTTCATTCGCTAATCTATCTACTGCACATATGGCATAGGTTCCCGGTTCAACGGTTGCGAAGGTGGTGTTAGCAGGTAAAACTCGCTGGAGTGTCCAATTATCTCCACTTTGTCTATAAACTGTCCAATAACGAATCTGGCTGTTATCACCTGGCTTCCAAGTTAATTTACGGTTACTAACTTGTAGGGCTGTGGGCGGTGGTGGTGGTGTGATATTCTGCCAAGATAAAGTTGGAGGTAAGGCAGGTTTGTTGTAAAGCAACTGTAATTTATCGGCGATGCCCTGACTATTGTCTATCAAAACACCGACGTTAAAGAAAATATTTCCTAATGACAACTGTCCGGCTTGGCTACGACTAATTCTCACCTGCTTTTCAATTTCGCCACTCTCGCGACTTTTGTTGCTTGGTTCTGTCAGATTATTACCTGCATAAACGTGTCTTTGTTTGGTATTAATCTCTGTCCACCACTTCAACAACGCAGAATAACTTTGTTGTGTTTGGTCGGTACGCCAGTAAAGCTGGGGAGCAATATAATCAATCCAACCTTGTTCTAGCCATTTCTTTGCATCAGCATACAGCACATTATAAGCGTCTAACCCGGTAATACCAGAGGGTTGTCCGGGGCGATAGATACCAAAGGGACTAATGCCAAATTTAACGTAGGGTTTGGTTGCTTTAATTCCCTGCCATAGGCGCTGTACCATTTTGTTAACATTGTCCCGACGCCAATCACTAACGCTGAGTGTACCACCAGCAGCTTTGTATGCGGCGTAGGTTTTATCATCGGGGAAAGATTGACCCTCTATGGGATAGGGATAAAAATAATCATCTAAGTGAATAGCATCAACATCGTAGCGCTTCACCACGTCTAGGATCACGTTGTAAGCTTGATCCTGAACGATTTTCTGTCCTGGGTCCATCCAGCGTTGAGTCTTCCACAGGTAAACGCATTCTGGATTGGTAACTGCGATGTGGGGGCGAACAGTTTTAGCTGGATTCGTGGAAGTACTAGCCCGGTAAGGGTTAAACCAAGCATGAAGTTCAATATTGCGCTTGTGACATTCAGCGATCGCAAACTCCAAAGGATCATAAAATGGATCTGGTGCTTTCCCCTGAGTCCCTGTTAACCAAGCACTCCACGGTTCCAATTGGGAAGCATACATCGCATCGCCCTCTGGTCGTACCTGTAGTATCAAGGCATTAAAATTGAGAGCATCTAATTTTTCAATAATTTTGATTAACTCGGCTTTTTGCTGTGCAACAGAAAGTCCTGTTTTTGAAGGCCAATCACTATTCCACACACAAGCTACCCAAGCCCCTCGAAACTCCCGGCTATGACTGACAGTTGCAACAGGTGTTGACGATAGATTTCCTGTTTCAGGAGCAACGACTATATAGTTGGAAGGGATTTTCTCTGCCTTACCCTGATATACCAATGCTTGATAAACTACTGCTGCGACCTCAGCTCGGGTTGCTGCGACCTGGGGATTAAGTATTTTTACATTGGGAAAATTAGTTACTATACCAGCACGAGTAGCGATCGCCACTGCATTCTTAGCATATTCCCGAATACTCGCCGCATCGTTATAGACCAGGGAAAGTACTGGTAATAAATCAGCCTTCACATTCGCACTCAGACCTAAGCCACTAACTAAAGATACTAAAACATCACCTTTAGCAATTCTATTATTGGGACTGAAAATGCGATTAGGATAGCCAGATAGAAATCCGATTTCGTAAGCTTTTTTAATTGCATTTGCTGCCCAGTGGTTAGCAGGAACATCAGTAAACGGCACATATTCCCGCTTACCAGGTTGATTAAAAACTGTGGCAATGATTGCAGCAAACTCTGCACGAGTGACTGAATTATCGGGACGAAACGTGCCATTGGGATACCCGTTTAAAATTTTACGCTGGGCTAAAGCTTCAATAAAAGCACGGGCCCAATGATTTTGAATATCCGAAAAGCGAGTAGAAGTTGATACCATATTCAATCCCAGCTAGCTAGATTGATTTTAATCAGCTTTGTGATTTTTTCGATGGTTTTGTTATGACTTTTTAGGTTTATCCAAAATCGTGCGATCGCAGTTTATTGATTTTTTTCCAATATTTCACTACAAAACAAAAAATGAAAAATCTAAAAATTTAAAACAATACTTAATAAATACACAATGTATTTCAATTTGTAAAACAAATGTTAAAAATGTCTAAAAAATTTATTATGCTCTAAGTAATTAATCAAAATGTTATATAAAACACATACTGTTAAAAGCAGCATGATGGAAGAGATACAATTCCTTTGTGGAAATGCGATCACATTTATATTTTTTGACTTATGACTTCTCGCTCTCCCCTCACCATCCTGCTGATTGATGATTGCGCCGATGATCGTAGAGCATGTTGTCGCTTTTTGAAACGTGACAGTCTGTATAACTATCGCATTGTGGAGTTTGAGACAGGAGCGCAGGCAATAAAATGGTGTCAGCAAGAAATACCAGATGTAATTTTGCTGGATTTTTTATTACCTGATGGGGATGGGCTAAAGTTTCTTCAACAAATTAGAGAACGACTGAAAAATACGCAATCTGCTGTGATCATGTTGACAGGGCAAGGGGATGAAATGATTGCTGTTAAGGCAATGAAAAGCGATGCTCAGGATTATCTGGTCAAAGACGACCTCACGGCTAAAATCCTGCAACGTGCAATTCATCATGCAGTTGAACAAATGCATCTGACTCGACAGCTAGAAAAAAGTCGAGAACAACAACAATTGATTGGTGCGATCGCTTTACGGATTTGTCAGACGCTGAAACTAGAAGAGATTCTACGTACAACCGCAACAGAAGTACGCCACTTTCTCAAGGCTGACCGGGTAGTAGTGTATAAATTTTCCCCAGATATGAGTGGCACTATTGTTGCAGAGTCAGTTCTTCCAGGTTGGACAGTTGCTCTGGGGAGACAAATTGCAGATACCTGCTTTCAACAGGGAGCCGGAACCGACTATCTGCAAGGAAAAAAACGGGCAATCAACGATATTTATCAACCAAATTTAACAGAGTGTCATTTACAGTTGCTTGAACAATTTGAAGTCAAAGCTAATTTAGTAGTGCCTATTTTGTCTACAGATCAGTTATGGGGATTATTAATTGTCCACCAATGTTCAGCCTCTCGTCAGTGGCAATCTGTGGAATTGGACTTATTAAATCAACTTGGGGTGCAAATATCTATCGCAATTCAGCAGGCCAGTGCCTATGAGCAGCTCAAGATAGAACTAGCAGAACGCAAGCAGGCAGAGGAAAAGCTACGGCAAGCACAGAGGTTGCAAATTGAACTAAAACTTCTGGAAGATATTCTGGAAACAGCACACGCAGGTTACTGGAACTGGAACATTCCGGACAATCAGGTGTACTTAAGCCCAACCTTTAAACAGATGTTTGGCTATGAGGATCACGAATTACCCAATACATCAGAAACTTGGCACAGTCTGATTTTTAGAGAAGATTTATCTGAGATTCTCAAAAGTTTTGATCAACACGTCAAAAGTCGCGGTCAAATACCCTGTTACAACGAGGTGAGATATCGGCATAAGGATGGTTCTACAGTTTGGGTCATCTGTTCACGTCGCGTTATTGAATGGGATCAAGATGGCAATCCACTCCGGATGATTGGTTGTCATATTGACATTACAAAACGTAAACAGACGGAACAAGAACTAATCCAAAATAGGGACTTGCAGGAGGCAATTTTCAACGAATCTGCCGATGCTCTGTTTTTAGTTGATTTCCAAACGCTTCTTACTCTTGATTGTAATCGGCGAGCAGTGGAACTTTTTGGTGTGGCTGACAAAGCAGAACTGATTGGTATTGAAGGGCATACACTCCAGCGCCATCAATTCTCTCCCGATGAGATTGCTGCCATGATAGCAGAACTCCAATCGAAAGGTTTTTGGAGCCGAGAAATAGAATATGTGACTCAGCAAGGCAATATCTTCTGGGGCAATATTGCAGTCAAGCCTATTACTGTAGCCGGACGTACCTTGAATTTAGTGCGCGTGAGTGATACTACTGTTCGCAAACAAGCCGAGGAGCAACTAAAGCAGACAAATGAACAGCTTGCCAACATCAACGCCGAACTTGCTCGTGCTACTCGGCTCAAAGATGAATTCCTGGCCAACATGAGCCATGAACTGCGAACGCCTCTCAATGCTATCCTGGGCATGTCTGAAGGCTTTTTAGAAGCTGTGTTTGGTTCGATTAATGAACGACAGGCAAAAGCGATCGCCACAATTGAACGCAGTGGTAAACATCTGCTGGAACTAATTAACGACATTCTAGATTTATCTAAAATCGAGTCTGGCAAACTGGAGCTACAACTGAGTGACATTTCAGTGAAAACTCTGTGTGATAGTAGCCTCGCCTTTATTAAGCAGATGGCGCTGAAAAAGAATATTCGTCTCAGTACAAATATTTCCCAGAACATTGACAGCATTCAAGTGGACGAGCGCCGTCTACGTCAGGTGCTGATCAATTTACTCAGCAATGCGATCAAATTCACGCCGGAAAAGGGATTTGTGAGGTTAGAAGTCTGGGTGGAAGAAGTGGAGGGGATCAGGGATTGGGGACAGAGGGGAGGAGAGGAAGATTACTTTTCTGTGTCTGTTTCATCGTCCCCTCATCTGTGCTTCAGTGTAACGGACACTGGTATTGGCATCGCTTCTGAAGAAATCGGCAAGCTGTTTGAGCCCTTTATCCAGCTTGACAGCAGTCTCAATCGCCAGTATAGTGGCACAGGTTTAGGACTGGCACTAGTAAAGCGAATTACCAAGCTGCATGGAGGAACAGTATCGGTTAGTAGTGAAGTTGGACAAGGCAGTTGTTTCACCGTCCGTATTCCCTACTGTAGAAGCGATCATTTTTCAACAATTCAAGTAACGACTCCATCACTCAGCGATCGCTTACCTTGCTTACCTGCCGAAAATGCTCAAGTTGTGATTATCGAAGATTCTGTTCCTGCTGCTGACCAAATTACTCGCTACCTCAACGAAATGGGAATGCAGGCCGTCATCTATCCAAGGGGTGAAGGATCTATAGATGAAGTGATGCGCGTTCAGCCTGCTCTGATCATCCTGGATTTGCAACTGCCGAATCTGTCGGGTTGGGAGGTGCTTAATCAACTCAAGGACAATCCCCAAACTAAAGAAATTCCAGTCATTATTATTTCAGTGGTGGACGAGCAAACCAAGGCAATGACTCAAGAAGTGTTTGCATATCTGGTTAAACCTATTACCCGGACTCAGCTTCAGACTACTCTGGAAAAACTCCAATATTGTGTATGTCCTGAAAAACTTGCTGTGACTGTAGTACCTGAAGTAGTTCTCGAATCTCCTTTGATTTTGCTCGCAGAAGACAATCAGGCAAATATCGATACAATATCCGGCTATCTTGAGAGTCGAGGATATCGCCTGGTTCTGGCGAATAATGGACAACAAGCAATTGACCTTGCTTTAGCTCAACGCCCTGACTTAATTGTGATGGACATTCAAATGCCGATCATGGATGGACTCCAAGCAATGTGTCAGATCCGTAACAATAAAAAATCTATGCATATTCCGATTATTGCTCTCACAGCGCTAGCCATGCCAGGCGATCGTGAAACTTGTTTGGCTGCTGGAGCCAAAGAATATTTGACCAAACCTGTAAAACTTAAACAG
Organism: Nostochopsis sp.; assembly: GCA_051172755.1. Taxonomy (GTDB): domain Bacteria; phylum Cyanobacteriota; class Cyanobacteriia; order Cyanobacteriales; family Nostocaceae; genus Pelatocladus. The sequence goes on from JBMNDX010000009.1 coordinate 104,639, forward strand.
CTGACAACAAAAATTCAACAACTTTTAGAAAAATAGCGAAGATATTTGATGGACATTCAACCCTCTGTTTTAGTGATTGACGATCAACCAGATAACTTTGATGTTGTTGAAACGTTGCTGGATGGTGAAAACTATCAATTATACTACGCTCCTAGCGGTCAACAAGCCCTTGATCGCCTCGATAGTTTTCAGCCTGATGTGATTTTACTGGATGTGATGATGCCCGATCTAGATGGGATGGAAGTTTGTCGGCGCATCAAAGCCGATCCGCAATGGCAGGCAGTTCCGATTATTATGGTGACGGCATTAACTGCGAAAGAAGACCTAGCTAGATGTTTAGCTGCGGGTGCAGACGACTTTATTAGTAAACCCGTCAACGGTGTAGAGTTACGAGCTAGACTTCATTCCATGTTGCGGATTAAGCAGCAGTACGATAGGCTCCAAGACTTGCTCAAACTGCGAGAAGACATGGTTAACATGATTGTGCATGACTTGCGAAATCCTCTTGCTAGTATTGTCCTATCGACTGAGATTCTCCGACTTCCTGGTTTGTCACCCGAAAACCAGCAACAAAAAGTCGAGCAAATTGTCATGGCTGGACAACAACTACAATCACTGATTAATAGTTTGCTGATCATGGCAAAATTAGAATCTAGCAAAATGTCTCTCAATTACACAGAAGTAGACCTGAGTGCTATTTGTATTTCAGCTGTAGCAGATATTGAAGCGATCGCTGTTCAAAAAAATCTCACCCTTGCAAGTGAACTACCCAAACCAGGTGCGATTGTGAAAGTAGATGCAGTGATCTTTCGGCGAGTGCTGGATAATTTGCTTTCTAATGCGATTAAGTTCTCGCCGTCAAACTCTCAAGTCATTCTACGAGCAGAGTATTTGAAACAAGGTGCGAAAGTGCAAGTTGTTGATTCAGGTCCCGGAGTCAGTAAAGACTTACGACAACGAATTTTTGAGAAATATGAGATTGGAAATCTGCTCCAAGAAGTTTCGCAAATTGGTTTAGGATTAGCTTTCTGCAAAATGGCGATCGAGGCACATCAAGGTATTATCAAGGTCGAAGACAATCATCCGCATGGTAGTGTTTTTACGGTATTGCTTGAATCACAAGTATCCTAGAAGAGGTTTTCAGTAACTTTGATCGCGATCGCAATGTAAAAATTAAAACCTAAAATCAAAATGTTTTTCAAAATCAGAATTTTGTAGTCAGTTTATCTTCTGATTCTTTAAGCCTCTGTTAGCCTTCGGATATAAACCGGATAGAGGAAAATCGATATTGCCAGTGCAAAAACGTAATCTAATCTATACTATTATTTACGTTGATTTTATTGGGTGTTCTTGGCTTTTCTTATGTTTCCCAGCGATCGCCTATAATCAGTTGCCCGCAATCGGAATTTACCTCCACATCAACAAGTAACAAATTTTACATACATCCAGAAAAAATAGTAGTAGAGCCTTGGCGCGGTCGGCATCATGTGTATGCGATCTTCATGATTCCCAGTGGATACATCAATGATCATCTTCTGAAAGTGACAATAGAGGGAATGGATAGCATCTGCGGAGTTACGACATATCTCGGTCAAAATTCCGCAGACGGCATTCATGCCAAGCCAGGATATTATCTGAGCAAGGGATGGTTGCAAACTCGCATGGCCTTATGGTTAATTTTTCAAGGGCAGTATAAACATTTAAAACAGTCAGGCAATTGGATACTTAGATATACAAAGAAGCAATATCATTGATAATGTTTCAATGGAGGGAATTACTTCCAAAGATTTTTCCGTCAATATCACTCAAGCCGAATCCCCGGCAACTTCATCCCCCTTCCATTAATCTCATCCTTCTCACCCTCCCTTGCCGTAATACCCCTGAGAATAGTAGTATCCTCCATAACCTTTACCTCCATCAATACCATTCACCACCATCCCCAAAACTGGAACCTTCGCCTGCTCCAACAATGACTTCGCTGTATTCACCGCCCCTGATTCCACCTTGCCAGGACGCACCATTATCAAGATCCCATCCACCAACTTACCGACAACCAGCGCATCAGCCACAGCAGTCAAGGGTGGTGCGTCAATAATTACAAAGTCATAATTATTAGTTGCCTCTCTAATTAAACTAGCCATCCGTTGCGAATCCAACAGAGCTATTGGGTTCGGCGGAGTTGTCCCTGCTGGTAGAACATCCAAGGTTACTAATGCTTCCTGAGCAGTATTTGGTAACTGTGCCTGATTCACTAAGATATTGCTCAACCCAACGAAATTAGATATCTTCCAGATGCTGTGCTGACGGGGACGACGCATATCTGCATCCACCAACAACACTCGCTTTCCTATTTGGGACATAGCTACTGCCAAATTTGCCGAAACAAATCTGATGTCAGTTATACCATTGTCATAAATTTTACTACATTATTGACTTTACTTGACTCCTCAGTTTCTAGCTACAAATGTATGGTTTTTTAAAACTTTAATGTATTAATTAATGTATAAATTAATACGAGATTTTAATTTTTTTATGTATTATTTTGCCGTAATTAAGAGCATTAATAGCAATATTAACTATTTAGTATGTAAATTTATTATCTAAGTATTTTTTAGAAAATCAACTTTTTTCTTGATAGCTTTACAAAAAAATTAAATACAATCGCAAGCTTTTATAATTTAAGTATTTGATACATAAAAACACGCGAGTATATTTTTATACTGTATTCGCGTATTTGTTTCTTAAACAGATAAGTAATTCAGAGGTGAACCTACGTATATCTTCTTCTAAGTAAAAAATGAGTGAAGTTGCATCTAAGTATTTAAAGAATTAAAAGATACTATTCATGTCTTCATAAAATTTTTAAACTCGAAATTAAGTATTTTAAATTATAATCAGAATTTGCACGATTATACTAGCTAGAAAATGGGTGTAAGAATTTAGCGGTGTAAGAGGAGTCACATTTTCATACTCTCATTGTGTGATTTATCACATGAAGTCTAGCTTCAAATCCACATTCCCACCGCTAATTATTATACCGACTCTGGCATCTGAAGCTTTGACAACACCTTCTAGTAAGGCAGAAGCAGCTAACACTCCAGTAGGTTCCACAACTATTTTTAAGCGTTCCCATAAAAAGAACATGGTACGAACAATTGCTTCCTCAGATACCGTTACCATATCATCAACATAATTTAATACCAAAGGGAACGTGATTTTACCTAAACTGGGAGTCCGCGCACCGTCAGCAATGGTATCAGGATTATTAATTGTGTGGAGGATTTTGCTGTGAAAAGAACGGGTAGCATCGTCGGCGCGTTCTGGTTCTACTCCTATAACTTTACAGTTGGGTGCAAGTGTTTTAGTAGCGATCGCACTCCCGGAAAGTAAACCACCACCACCACAACACACTAACAGTAAATCTAGTCCGCCGACTTCCTCTATGAGTTCTTTAGCTGCTGTTCCCTGTCCCGCTATGATATGGGGATGGTCGTAGGGAGGGACGATTGTTAAACTCCGATCCTGTGCCAAACTTTGGGTTAATTCTTCCCTATTAATTATCTTACGGTTATATAAAATTATCTCTGCACCATAACCACGAGTTGCTGACTGTTTGACGGTGGGAGCATCATCTGGCATGACTATAGTTGTGGGGATATTAAGCAAATTTCCAGCCAAGGCGATCGCTTGAGCGTGATTACCTGATGAAAATGCGATCACACCTTTTTGTTTTTGGTCTTTTGATAACTGTAAGAGTGCGTTGTATGCACCACGAAATTTAAAAGAACCTGTGCGTTGAAAGTTTTCACACTTGAAGAAAACTTGGCTATTGGTGTGTTGATTAACAGTTGTTGAAGTCATGACTGGTGTGCGATGAGCAACACTAGCAAGATGCTTGGCTGCTATTTCAAGATTGGCAAAAGTGACAGAATTAAACTGTGACATATTAAGAAACCTGATCTAAATCACCACTATGGTAAAAATGAGGTTGGCGATGCACACAGATAAGTTATTGGTGTTTATAGCAGTTTGCAGTTGAGTGAGGTACATGAATGAAAAATCAACCACAGATGCACACCAACACAGATAAATCTGTACTCCATTCAAGTGAGAAGCGCTATATCTGTGTGAATCTGTGTTCAGAAAAAAATAACTGAACACTTGCATGATTTTGGTGTAATACCAAAACTGCACGTTATGCATCGCTTCTTGACTCAGCAAATAATCTTTCACTTTGCCATAAAACTCCCTTGTATCTTCAAACCGTTGAGTTTTCATGAGATTCTTCCGAGTTTGTGCTATTAGTCGCACTTTCCATTTGTTTTCGCAAAGCAGCAACTTGTGAAACAATGCTTTGCTCCATACCACCAATTTTCATCTCTGTTATCCATTGCATCATGGCAGAAAGAAATAGTTCTTTAAGATAAGCAAAGGAAAAACCCTCAGTGATTTCCGCAATCTGAATCATACTTGCATCTGACAAACGCATAGCAGAATTAAATTTTTCGTTCCACAAGTTAATGTAAGCAATACGTTCTGGTAAACCTGGTAATTCAAAATAATATTTGCGATCAAAGCGACTCGGTCGCTCTAAAATTGCTGAATCGATTTTTTCTGGATGGTTTGTTGAGGCTAAAATTATGATCCCTGTATTAGCAGCAAAGCCATCAATTTCATTCAAAAAGAAAGAACGATTTTCACCTTCAACGAGGGAATCAAGGTCTTCCAAAACAAGAATACATGGAGCAGATTGTCGCGCTCGTTTGAACACTTGCTGAATATTATGATGGGGATTATTGTACTGAGACTTGAGACTTTTAACGTATAAGCATGGCACTTGCATTTGATTAATTAAAGCTTTAATTGTGTGTGTTTTGCCATTTCCAGGAGAACCGATAAATAAAATTCCGCGTTTCCAAGGTACACCGTAAGCTTCGTAAGTCTCTCGTGCAGTCAAAAAGTGCGCTAGGTCTTTTTGAATATCCTGCTTGAGAGTTCCACCCAAAATTAGATTATCAAAACTCGCGTTTTGAATAGATTCAAATAAATCGGTATCTTTTGACCAAAAACCGTCTTCAAAAACTAAAATTTCACTTTTGATTTCTGAATTCCACTCGCAAAGATCTGCAAAAAAATCTTCAGCCATTTCTAGGGTTTTGGCTAAAATCCAATAGTATCTTTCTTTACAATAACCTTGCTGCCAACTGAGCAAAATTACTTGGAGTTTGTTTCCTTGCCATGTTACCTCAAAACAGGCATTTTCTGTATAATTACAAATCATATTGTCCATACCATCCCAACCAGAAATAATCTGGTTGTGGATTGATTGATCATATTCAATTGTGCAAAGGCTAGCGTCAGCATATCTTTCGATATCAAAGCTAGAGTCACTACCTTCCAGCATCGCCTTGCTGGGATATAGTGCTGCTAATTCCTGACTGACATGATAAGCGATCGCATTATTAGGAAGTCTCAGTGCTTCTGAAATTAGTTGTTGTATGTTCACTGGAATTTCAATCCCTGATAGAATTTTGGGTTTTAGATCTTATACCAATTTCATATGAAGCTGCACATTATTTTGACCCCTCCCAACCTCCCACCCCCCTTTCATCCCCCCTTGCCAAGGGGGGACAGAGGGGGGTTGCCGCAGACGGTGGGGTTCTTTTTATGCATCTTCATAAAGAATTGTTGTTAGTATCTTATTCATCAAAAATATTAATTAGTTCCTTCAAAAAAAGTAATTTGATTAATCACTAATACAACGCCTTCAAATTAAATTCCCGAAAACTTTACGGCTGAAACAGATATTTTTCCAATTCTTGCAGCAAAGGGTCGATGGTTTTTTGCTGAATCGTATGTGGTGGGTTCCATTCTACCCACATAAAACCACTGTGTTCAGTGGTTTTGATCAGAACTTCATTTTTTAGCCATGCTAAAAATATGACAACTTTTTTCTCTGCTTTTTTGTTTTGAGTTCGCTTAGATTTGATTAGATAACTAACATCAAACTGGAATTGCTGATCTAACTCAATATCATTAGAAGTAATTCCAGTTTCTTCAAATAATTCGCGTAAAGCACAACTGATGTCATCTTCACCTGTTTCTATATGACCTTTAGGTAAGTCATAACGGTTAGGCTTTAACAGGAGTAAAAAACTTGTTTGTGGTTGCGATCGCATGATAAGCACACCACAAGATTTTATTTCACGCATTATCTAATTTAAACAAATAAATGAGTAAATTCATATATTAAATCTACTCTACCTCGACGCAACATCGCAGGATCTAGTCTTTCTGTCGTATTACAAGTCATCAGTACTACCAATCTTTGTTGCATTTGAATTCCAGAGTCGTCAGCAACACTTTGGTACAAAGTACCATCTAGCAAGCTTAAAATATGCTCAGTCTTGTTACTTTGTTGTGCGACTTCACTAGCACGATCTTGAGCCAAATTATCTGCCTCATTAATAATAATGCAAATGCGCTCTAGATATGTAGGTGGTACAAAGTTGGCGATCGCATCATGATCCAAAATAAAAATTACAAAGCCAAGTGACACCAAAATTTCTTTTGCAAATGCTTGTGTCCACGCAGTTTTACCTGTTCCTGGTTTACCATGTACTAAAACTGCTAATTGATGTTGATTTAGAACCGTTTGCTGAACGATGTCAGTAAAGTTTTGAATATCTTCTGGAAAGCTGCGAATCTGAAATTGGCTTTGTACTTTACCTACACGACTTTGATATCCACTCAACATGATTGCTAAATCATAAGTCGCTTTGTTAATTAATGGAGATAAGTTTTTTGCCATTAAACTATAGTGTCGTCGTCCCCGATCATAGGGGTCAATTTGTAACCATACATCATCTTTTGACCAGTATGCATAAACAGTATTAATGATATCCAGCCGCTCCCAACTCACAAATTTATCGACTGGAAAATAAAAATTTCTTTCTAAATAATATTGGGTGATAATATCAGGATTTTCTAATAGTTTTAAAACCCGCATTACCGTAATTTCTTGTAGTCGATTGAGAATATAATCGATGGGAATACTGTTACGATTGACAAACTGGGTAATGGGTGTGTCTGTATTTAAAACATTCTGGTAACGATAATCAGGTGTGAGTGGATCTGGTGTGATATAGTTCCAGTATTTTTCAACTTCGTAGCGCGTATTTTCGGAAACAATATTTAATACATTTGCCCACCAAGTATAATTATTGCGTCCCAATGTCTCTGCAATGCTACTCGCTAAATTCAGACTTTTTTGAGTTAACTCCTGTGTGTCATGAAACATTAGTTGACCTAAAAACTCCCAGTCAAATTCCCGTTGCAAAGGTCGCCAACCACTGGAGAGTAAACTTTGACGGTTATTATTAACAAGAGAACCTTCATTGTGTCTGAAGTAATCAAATTCCATATTTTCTATAATGCAATGCAGTTTTAATGGAGTTATATTCAACAGATGCACATCTTGAAATTATACTTTTTAATAAAATAAACTACTTGCGTGTAAGTCGCCAGAGCAAAGTGTCTATCGCATCGTGAAAAACTTTACTAGTGAGTTATTACACATTTTTTCAAGGATAGCTACTTTTAAGCAATAAATTTATTTCTTGGCGATATGTTGCAGATTAGTTAAGAAAGGACTAATTTGATTAAGTTACTTATGCAACACAATGTAATACATAAGTAATAATCGTGTCAATCCAAAATCCCAAATTTAATGACGGCTTTCTCTAAAATCGAAACTTTAGAGTCTGCGATCGCTTTCAGTAAAGCGTGATGTAAAATAACTTAGAAGTTAAATTGAAGTTTTAATCGTTGACAAAGTTGAAATGTCTTCTTTTTTACACATAATCAGGTCTAATAATGAATTTTTCTTGATTTAGCACAAGTTTATAAGTAATTACACGTCAGCAATTCTTCCTTACAAAGTTTTACAAGTAACATCTTTTGCTCCGGTTAGTTTTTCAGTTCTTGGTAGAGATTATAAACAGGGTGCTAGCCCTATGTCCTAAATAGAGCTTTTCTATCATGACTCGCATTATCGTCATTACATCTGGAAAAGGCGGTGTGGGTAAAACCACCATAACAGCCAACTTGGGCATAGTTTTAGCCAAGATGGGTAATCAGGTAGCATTGGTTGATGCTGATTTTGAATTGAGAAATTTGGATTTGGTGCTGGGACTAGAAAAACGAATAATATACACATTATTTGATGTTCTGGCTGGGGAATGTCGCTTAGAACAAGCTTTGGTAAAAGATAAACGCCAACCAGGGTTAGCACTTTTACCAGCAGCCCAAAAACGAACCAAAGAATTAGTAACTCCAGAACAGATAAAACCATTATTGAACGACTTGGCACAGAAGTATCAATACGTACTAATAGATAGTCCAGCAGGTATTGATGCAGGGTTTGAAACTGCGATCGCAGCTGCAACTGAAGCGTTAGTTATCGCTACACCAGAAATTTCCTCAGTACGTGATGCTAACCGTGTAATTAGCTTACTAGAAGCAAAAAAGCTTAAACCCATTCAATTAATTATTAACCGTGTTAGACCTGGAATGGTACGCGATTTAAATATGATGTCTCCAGAAGACGTCCAAGAACTTCTGGGAGTTTCGCTTATAGGATCGATCTGTGAAGATGAGCGTGTGATTGTTTCTACTAATCATGGTCAGCCTTTAGTATTAGGAAAAAACAAATCACCTGCTGCAATTGCTATTGATAAGATTGCTCAAAAATTAGGAGGTAAAAAAAATAACAAATCTCTTGATTTTGATTTATCAAATGACAGAATCTTGAATAAAGGTTCTACTATCGATCCAACTACTGAATTTATAAGTTTATATCCGTATTTTTAAAGACACTCAAGGAAAATAGGTGGAGGAGTGTACTCCTCACACTCCTCCATCAAAAACCCGTCGCGCTGCAACCATATAACGGAAGATGTATTCTACCAACTCAATATAGTTACGAGCTTCTGCTGAGGAAGAACCCCACACCGTGACACCATGATCACGAATAAGTAGAGCTGGTAATTGTGGGGTTATATTGCTAAATCTTGCTTTGATTTCATCAGCAATCTGCTGCACCTGTAAATGATTAGCAAATATAGCCATAACACAATCAGGATTTTCTTCCCACACCCCAAATCCCTTGAGCATTTCTAGTGGTGGTAAAGGTAAAAAATCTGTCTTTACAAACCGAGAAACCAGGTTTGCTTCTACGGAGTGGACATGATAGCAACATAAAGATTCAGGAAACAGATCATAAATAACCTGGTGAATAGCAGTCTCAGCACTAGGTTTAGAGTCTTTTGTGGGTTGTTCTATCCTCCCATCTGGATAAATCCGTACAAAGTCATCAATGACTAATTCTCCTTTCGACTTACCGCTAGCCGTAATCCAGAAGCTACCATCAGATAAACGTGTTGAGAGATTACCTGCTGTTCCTAGCATCCAACCCTGTTGGTAAAAGTAACGAGCGGCCTTAATTAACTCCAGACGAGTATCAGTTAGAATTGGGCTGTTCATTATCCTAGACAGAATTCCACAATTGTGCTAAATTTTCGCGGACTTCTAAAAAATCTTGCCAGAGAATGTAGGGTTTTTGATGTTCTTCTAAATAATAGGCTAGGCGATCGCGAGCAAAAACTACCGGTGTTGCCAACGCCATATTTAAATCAGTAATCGAATCACCAATAGCTATTTTCTCATCTGCTGGATACTTTTCCATCACTTGCACTTTCGCAACTAACTCTGTCCCACCTTCAAACTCAGAATTTACCTGCAAATACTCACTAGTAGTATCAATATCAACCGCGTGGATAGCATGAATTCGTGGTAATAGTTCTTCCAAAACAACTTCCACCATACCCCGCAGTCCACCAGAAACTACGACCAAAGGTACTTCCTTTGCATCCAAAAAATCCAGTAATTCTATAAACCCAGAACGAATAGGTTGTTTGCGAGTAAATTCCAAAATTTCGGAATAGCAAGAAGATGGAATTGACTCCAAAATTCGCCTGACCCCCTCACCTAATGTCAGTCGCTGCGCGTACATTTCTGGTATCAATTGGGCAGAAAGCTGAGGCGCAAAATGCTTCAGCACTGCCACAAAGGTTTCTGATACCGTAATCGTACCATCAAAATCGCAAAAAATAATACGTTTCATTTCCTAAGCAACAGCCTGACGCCCTTGAATTGGTGTACCCGTATACTCAGGAACCCAGCCTTCTGTGTTGGTGAAATAACGTACCGCTTTCACTCGCCGCTCTGACGTCAGATAAAACCAGTGTTCCGTCCCAGCAGGCACATTAATGTACTCTTGTGGTTGTACAGTCAGTTCTACCTGACTACCATCAGGACGCACAAAACCAAAAATACCTTCTCCCGCAACGACATAGCGCACTTCATCATCTGCATGAGTATGAATCTTGTCAAACTTTGCTAGCAGTCCATCCAAATTAGGACTTTCTGGATGAAGAACAATTAAGTCACGGGATTGATAACCTGCTGTTTGTTGCAACTCATCAAAATACTTATCTAAAGCTACTAATACTTGTGCTTTTTCGTCTTCACTAAGACTATCTTTTGCTAGTAGCTCGTGTAATTGGGGATCTTCTCCTACAGACCAATAATCGAGTTGAATATTCAGAGATGCTAATTCGCGACCAATATCTTTCAGGTCACTATATACTTTGCCATCTTCTAACTTTAATCTCGCCATCGTCCACCTCCTGCATAGAATATTTTTTAAGGAAATCAATCATCAAAACTAAATACAAAATTACATCAATTCATAGCGAAATCTTGACATCAAAACCCTGCGCCCCTCTGCGTTTACCTTTGCGCCCCTCTGCGTTTAATAAAAAGCTGTACTAAGTCCCAATAAAAAAACCTGTGTTTGATTTCTTAATTATTTCCTAACTTCTTAACCTCAGACCTATTGTACTTACCTGGATATTTATTGTGAAAATAATTTTCCATCACTTGTAACGCCATCGGTCCGGCCACACTACCACCCCCACCACCAGAATGTTCTGCAAATGTGACAACCAAAATTTCTGGTTTATCAGCTGGAGCATAACCACCAAACCATGCATGATTGGCTTTGACACCATGACGTAACCAAGCTTCAGCAGTTCCTGTTTTACCAGCTACAGGAGGAAGAGTCGGCACATTTAAGGCTTTACCCGTACCTTCAGTTACAACCTGACGCAGTCCATCCCGAAGAAGTTTGATTGTAGAGGGTTTCATATTGACCGGCTCACGCCAAGTTTTTGCTTGTTTGTTGTCTTCGAGTAAATGCGGTTGAACTCTGTAACCACCATTAGCGGGTACAGCAAACATCACACCGACTTGCAGAGGTGTGGAGAGTAGCGCTCCTTGGCCAATAGACATATTTACAGAATCACCTACAGTCCAAGGCATTTTCCAGGTTTTCTGTTTCCACGTTTCATCTGGAACAAAACCTTTTGATTCCTCTGAGGTGAATTCAAACCCGGTTTTTTTGCCAAAACCATATTTACGTGTCCATTCAATTAAAGTCGGACCACCAACTCTCGCACCAACTTGGTAGAAAAAGGTATCGCTACTCATGGCGATCGCTCGTGCAAATCCCACTGGTCCAAATCCCGCATGATTCCACTCATTAAAGCGAGTACCGCCAAAGTTTAGAGAACCATAGGTTGACAGCACCGTACCTGGAGAAAATTTACCCGACTCTAACCCAGCAGTAGTGGTGACAATTTTAAATGTACTTGCTGGAGGATAGGCTCTCAAAGCACGATTGAGTAAGGGATGGTCTACACCTAACAAAATTTGTTGTAATTCTTTTTGAGAAGCTTTTGGTTTGGAGAAAACATTCGGGTCAAAGGTGGGATGAGACACCATTGCTAAGATAGCGCCGTTGTGGGGATTCATGGCAATAATAGTACCATTGCGATCGCCTAAAGCTTTTTCTGCTGCTATTTGCAAATCCGCATCTAGAGTCAAACGCAGATCCTCACCAGCTTTTACCTGTTTCTGTCCTAGAATCCGCAATGGACGACCACTACCATCTACTTCCAATTGCTGACCACCCCATTCACCCCGAAGCAAGTCTTCATAAGCTTTTTCAACTCCCATTTGACCAATTACATCTCTGAGACGGTAGCCTTCGTCTCTCTTTTGTTCTAATTGTTCACGAGTTAATTCACGAGTATAACCCAGTACATGAGCGAATTCTTTGCCATGTGGATAATAACGAACTGCATCCGTATGTATTTCTACCCTAGTTAGTTCGCTTTCATATTCTTTTAAGGCAGTAATTTCATCTAGGCTTAAATTGCGTTTAATCCGCACTAATCCAGAATAATTAGGGTCTTTCTCTGCTTCTTCGAGTTTCTTTTCTATTTCATCAACCGGAATATTAAGAATCTCAGATAAACGCGGCCCTACTTTTGACCAAGAATCAGTCTTCTTGTGAGCCATCGGCCACAAATACACAGAATGAGGATAGCGAGTAGTAGCTAAAAGCTTGCCATCACGGTCAAAAATATTACCTCTCTCTGGTTGTTTGTGTAAAAGCCGAATCCGATTAGACTCGGCTCGTTCTCGGAAAGAAGGGCCTTGAACAATTTGCAAATACACTAACCGCGCCAGAATACCTGTAGTCAACAACAAGGTAAACACAATCAAAAATATAGGCTGGATACCCCGTCCAACGGTGCGTGATTGTTTATGATTGCTTGCCAGAGGAGATTGTAATAGGGACATACTATTAACTTTGATTCACAATTTACTTAATATGTATATAATTAAACCGTATTTCTAACCGTATTGAAATAAAAGTGATTCGAGTACTACTCTGTCAGTCTTGAATTGATGTATAAGAAAGTTACTAGTAAGGACTAAAGTCCTGATTTGCTAAGTATGTGGACAGAGCAGTAGTGAAAATATTGATTTATTTTGGTATAGAATAAACCGAATACGGCTTCTATACTGAAGCCAATAGACTATATTAATTTGTTTAGTTCCAAAAAGATAAGGTTAATTGATCACTTTTGACAAATGTTACAGCAAATCTTTCCTTGCAAGTCGCTAATCCTTCATCAAATAATTTTGGATTTTAGATTGACTCCACTTATGGAACCTGGGGAGTTGTACCTCAATACGCTTGGTGTTAAGGATTTTTCGGCATTATTTTGTCATGTAGAGACGCGAAATTACTCTGCGGGATCTTGCTGCGCGTCTCTACACAAGGTTTTTAGTCTTATCCGAACCGTATTCGGCTGTACTCTTTGAGCAATAATTACAGGACTTACGCAACTGGCATATTATTTTAAGTTCGTAGTAAGGACTTTAGTCCTTACTACAAACAAAAATTTGAGATTTTTGTGACACTTGCGTAAGTCCTAAATTAGTCAAATTAAAATACTAAGTGATCTTAACCTTGGTATTAGTAAGGCAATACAGAATAAAAAAATAATAGATAGCATGAACTACAGCAAAACTCATCAAGTGCTGAATCCTCCAAAACTTAAAATCTCTCCTCTCAATTTTGCTGTAATATTTATAATTATTCTATTTATTTTTATTTCTCAAGATACTGCGACCGTCATCCCTATCTTAGGATTTCATGGGGTAATTACCAATAACAACTCTGTGATTCAAATGGAAGAAGATAGGATGAATTATTCACGCAAAGAGTTAGAGATATTTTTAGAATATTTAATGATCAACGATTACTGGTTTTTAAGTTCACAGGATTTATATGATATTTTATCAAGCAAAAATCCAAGTATTTCTCAGATTGTAAAAAAAAAGAAGCCCATTATGCTTAGTTTTGATGATGGATATAAAACAGCATATACAAATTTGTTGCCTATCTTAAAAAGACTAGAGAAAAAATATAGCAAGAAAATAAAAGTAGTTTTATTTATAAATCCAGGGACTTTAGCGAATAATAATAGTGTTAATTCTCCTAATTTAGGATGTGAAGAATTAAGAGAAGGCTTACAACAAGGTTTCTACGATATTCAATCTCATGGGTTAAATCATAAAGACTTAACAAAACTAAGCGATAAAAGATTGATTAAGGAACTATTGCAATCTCAGAATGAACTGAGAAAATGTACCAAAGATTTAGATCCAGAAAAAAAAGTAGCTTCCCACTTTGCTTATCCTTATGGTGCTTATAATCTAAGAGTAAAAAAATACGTAGCTAAATATTATCTGTCAGGCTATTTGTATAATAATAAACTTTTGAATCGCAATATTTTGAGAACTTCCTATGAAATACCTCGGTTAACAGTTAATAGACAAGAATCGGTAATAAATTTAATTGAAAAATTCGACCCAAAAATTAATCAAGAATTAATAAAAATTCTATCCACCAAAGAAAAGTCAAGGAAAACAAAAGTCAAATCCCACATCCCGCGAAGTCTTATGAGGAAAAAACCGTCAATCAGAAATCCTCAGCTTTAATGTCACTTCACCAGAAGCTGGTTCTGTCCACAATCTTCTTTTTCCGTTTTGATCAGTTGCTACTATACTTCCTTCTATCTTAGATTGCTTATTAATCAAGACCGTAGCATAATACACAGTATTTTGCACTTTTGTATTATAAGTAATCTGATTAGGTTGGGTTAACCGTGCCGCAGGAGTACACCCAGCTAATTCCTTACGATTTCTGCTATCATATATATTCATCAATAATTGTTGTGGTGAAGTATTTTTTGTGCGAAAAACTCTCACCGTTTTGCCATTATTGGTATTAAAAAGCAAAGTGGTATCGCTTTTGTCTTGTTTATCGCAACTTACTGCTTTCGTGTTTGCTTGCGCTAGTACCTTTTTGTTGAGTGCTTTTTCTACTTCTCCTTCTAATGCAGGAGAATTATAGTTAAATCCAGCTTTTGCTGATGCAGAGATAGATAACACTCCTAGAAAAGCGAGAACAAAGTATATATATTTTTTCGCTAACATAGACAAATTCACTTAACGTTAAGGCGTTCTAATATTACATTTATCATAAGTATGAACAGTTAACTAGGAAATAAATCTTAAACATTTAACATTAAGGATACTGAGTTTTTAAGTGCAGAGCGCAGACTAAGTAAAACATTTCACCAATTCAAATTCGGAAAAACTCTGCGCCTCTGAGCGTTGACTCCGCGTTTAAAAAAGCTACGAATTAACACAAAACTGTACTAAACCAACAAAAATCAATATAGTAATCCTATGGTTTTGAAAATATTAAATAAAATTTAATATTATGTATTTTTTGTCACTTATAGATTCTGTAATTTTCTGACAATTTAGTTATCTTAGGAATGTGGATTAAATAAAATACAAAATACTGCAAGAAACAAAACAGAATAAGAAAACTGTCTAAATACCAAGAGCGAAGAGTCTAAGGGGTTGAAAATAAAGATGAATGCGGAAAATCGTACCAACAAAGAGCGCCAAGAACGCCTACTCGTCTCCTACATCTTGAGTGCAGCTTGGTTTTTTGGATTAGGAGGACTACATCGTTTATATAATGGTAAAATTGGCACAGGGTTGTTATGGCTAGTAACCTGTGGTGTTTTTGGCATAGGTCAGTTTATAGATTTGTTTTTCATCCCCAATATGGTAGATGAACATGAACTAAGACTCAGACTAAAAGCGGGTATGTCCCCGTTTGGTGTACCTTTAGAACAAGCAGTAGTCGCTTCCGAAGTATACCACCCTACAGGGAATCAACTGATCCTCAAACTTATCGAAACAGCAGAAAGTCAGGATGGGATGATCACCGTAACTCAAGGTGTAAAAGCAACTGGAGCAAGCTTTGCAGAAGTTGAAACAGCTTTAAGAGATTTACTGAAATCAGGTTATGTAAGGATAGATAACGACCCCATGACTGGAGCTGTTACCTACCATTTCTATGAACTAGGTTAATTTCTCCCCAGCCACTTTTGACCATTCAAACGCTGCATCAAACCATACACCAGCAAATCTAGTGTGGTTTTCCGCTCATCAATTAAGAATGATTCCAAAGTACTGGGTCGCTTCCCTTCATTGCAGGAAAAAGCTTTTTTCCCTTGAATATCTTCGTCAGGAAAATATAAGTTGAAGTGGCGCACACCATCTGAAAAATTACCAACTATTTGCCAACACTCACCGAGTTGTTCGAGTCCTTTGATGGGAATCTGCTGTTTTATAAGAGAAATTTGTAAGTTTTTTACCCCTTCTTGGGCTACAGCTTTTTCTACAGCAGGCAAGTAATATTGTTGAATAAACTCTGAAAATGGCTTATCTTCAACTGCTGGTGGTTTTTCCTTCTTTGGTGTCTTAGCTGCGGCGTCTGGTTTTTCCCCATCTGCGGCTTTAGCTGCGGCGTCTGGTTTTTCCCGCTTGGGTGGTGCAGTTTTAGTTTTAGCAGCATTTGGGTCTGACGCGTTGGAAGTGGGAATATCTGTCGCTTCAGGAGAACCGGTGCTGGGAGCTTTTTGTTCTGCAACAGTGGGAGCCTGTTTGTAAACGTTGCTGGGAGCCACCTCTCCCGCTTCATTATGATTGGTTTCTTCTGCCATTGCTCAGATCAATCCTTTGGTATAGCTTTAGGGGAGCTTTGGGAGCGATCGCTCACAAGATTGTTAGTCATCTTCATTTTGACACAGCACAGCCATTCTATAAGATCCGACATTTTGCACTCTCAACCCTCACATCGCAATCAAATCATCAGCAAACAGCGCTTTTAATGTAGATGCTCGCATCAGCCTGATAAAAGATTGATTTTAATTGACAAACTGATAGCAATATCTCACTTATCAAAAAGTATTTTGCTATATAGATATTTCCGCCGACTTACTTATAGAAATAAAAAAATCAGTACAAGTACTGATTTTCCTATCTGAATAACTCTATTAACATTTATCTACGAAGAAAATTTGAATTTAGTAGGACTTACACAATAGCTCTCTGAAATTATTATTCCTTCGTGTCCTACTGTCCTACTCTACGAGAAGCCGCTTGCGCGTCTATGTGTCCTACTCTACGAGAAGCCACTACTCTACGAGAAGCCGGACTTCGTCCGTCTACGTGTCTACGTTTTTTAACTATTTTGCGTAAGTCCTATTTAGAATGTAAGTGATAAAAATAATATTATTTTTTCCAAGTTTTAATTAACACCAAGTCTGTAATGAATACATTAAAATTCGTTTCGCGGGGTTTCAAGATAAATTAAGGAGAATCTAAGATGAACAAGATTCTATTTGCTTTGGTTATTAGTTATCTATTGATGACCTGCTATTTTTTAGGGAACTGGTTAAGATTTCATTTACGTCATCCTGCTAATTCTCCCGAAGACACTTTTTTATCTTTGGTGATGCTGGCGATCGCTGTCACCTCTTGGCCACTGGTTATTCCTATGCACTGTTTACAAACTTTTAAAACAAGACAATTTGAATTCAGCGCTGCGGTTCCCATGCTGGTTGCGATCTCTGCGTTTGGATTAGTGTTTTATATGATCTAGCATCGCTACCTTGAGAGTCAAAACTTACGCATTCAAGGTTAAAGTATAAATAAATTTAGATTTTATTTTATATTCAAATAAGACTTAAATACAATCTACATCTAGATTAATGTTTGTTAACTATATTACCTTGATGTTGATTAATATGGTAGCCGGACTCTTTCTTTTAGCTGGCTATGTGTATTTTGGCTTAGATCATGCTTACCAAAAACGGTGGATTCCTGGGTTTGGGATGACAGGAGCGATCGCACTAGTTACTGGTTTACACATGACTTTTACGTGGCCAGTACGGGGAGTTTTCAACATTGCTTATGGTGAAATGACAGTATTGTTCGGTATTTTGTTTTTGTCTGCTTCCTTAGCCTTAGCCTTGGGATGGGATTTGCTTACAGTAACAATTTATGGCTTTTTTGCTGGACTTGCTGCAATTGTAATTGGGGTACGCATCATCAATCTGAATTTGACACGGAATCCTCTTCTCTCAGGAATTGGATTTATTTTAACGGGATTAGGTGGAGTTTGTGCTGCACCAACTCTGTATCTTCAAACAAATCGTAAGTGGCGCTTGTTTGGTGCAATCTTGTTAGTAACTGCTGCTCTAATTTTTGCTTTTGTTGGTTATATTACATACTGGAATCATCTGGGCGAATATTCTAATTGGAAACCATTACCAATGCGAACACCATAAACATGTATTAACAAAGAGCGATCGCATAAAAGTGAAAGTTCTGGATTATGAACATTCCCTGATTTTTATCAGGGTATTTTGACAGAAAATTCCCATTAAGAACGTAATATTATGGTTTTCACCATAGATAAGATATTTTTTTTGATTTTCTCTTGATTTGATATCTAGCTTCTAAAGTTTTCGGGTGTAATCTCAAGATAAATCTGTCATCAGGGCAAAATTAAATACTTGTTCCGAACAAACGTATGAAACCACTTCAATTTGGAATTCATCCTTCGGAGTACTGAATTACTTTGAACATTGATTCTTGGTAAAAAACTTTGCACGACTTTACGGACGAAGCATTGAGATGACTATTGATTTGTTTTATAAAAATATTTATCAGCAAATGCTTCGCCCCTATTACTACATCTAGGCACAATTAGGGATAAATAACATGAAAAATCATGCTGACAAGCAAGAGCAAGTATTAAGTCAAATCACAGATAAAAATATTGAAGCTAGAGACTTTAGTGGGTGTGACTTAAGTGGAATTGACCTCAGAGGAATTGATTTAAGCAGAATTAACTTTAGAGGAGCAGATTTACGTAGTGCAAATCTCAGTGGAGCTATACTTAGGAATGCAAATCTCAGAGAAGCAAATCTACAACAAGTAAACTTCTCTGATGCTGATTTAAGTCAAGCTGACTTAACCCAAGCAAATTTGTGTGGTGCTTGTCTGTGGCGAGTAAAATTAAATGGTAGTAAATTATGGAATGCTTCTCTGTGTAACGCTGACCTAAGAGAAGCTGATTTAAGTACAGCCCAATTAATTGAAGCATCGTTAGTTGAAGCTAATTTAGTCAGAGCAAATCTGACTGAAGCAAAGCTATGTGGAGCTATTTTAATAGAAGCTAACTTTAATCAAGCCAATTTAACAGATGCAGATTTCAAATGGGCTAATCTTATGGCAACGAATTTAAGCGAAGCTAATCTTGAAAATACCAATTTCAAAAATGCAAAACTTTATGAAACAATTATGCCCGACGGAACGATTCGAGTAGATATTTAGAAGATAGGGAGTGGGGAAAAATTTATCCCTAATTCATTTCCCCACTCCCAATCCCTGTATCCCTGATTTGCGATCCTAAAACTCTCGTTGGGAAAAAATGAGGATAGCGATCGCTAACAGCATTAGGATATACAGTAAGCCATAACCAATGTTACTAATTAGCGTAATTGAGTTAGGCAGTGCAGCTAAACCATAAATAGCATCATTTTTTACGTCTAATCTAGATAAATCTGGCAATACAAGATACAAAACTTGAGTGAATGTTTCAATTCCATGTTTGGAACCAAGACGGCCAAGCTTTAGTATATCCTGACTTATATTCCCCATTAAATACACAGCAAATGTTAAAACTGTTGCTAATAATGAACTAGTAAACACACCGAAAGTAATAGCAACAGCAGTCATTAAAGACAACTGCAAAAATAGAAAAAATACAGAGATTAGAATACTAGCTATTGAGTAAGGAACTTGACTAAATAACAAAAACACAAGAGTGATAACTGTCATAGCAGTAAGCAGAACTGCTAGCAATGTCAATAAACCAAAATATTTACCAACTATCAATTCACCACGGCTGATAGGTTTAGCAATTAACACCAAAACAGTACGTTTCTCAATTTCTTTGTTAATTAATCCTGTACCAACAAATATGGCGACAACTAAACCAAGAAGATTCATCGCTGCTAAAGCAAAATCGAGAAACATTTTATCTTCTGTGGTAGCAGAAAATTCAGGAAGGAAGTAGATAGCAATGCTAAGGATAATGATATAAAAGCCGATCATGAACAGAATGCGATCGCGCACTACTTCTCGAAACACATTCGTTGCTATTACGTAAAGTCTGCCAAAATTCATGTTATTTAATTGTTAGTTGTTAGTTGTTAGTTGTTAGTTGTTAGTTGTTAGTTGTTAGTTGTTAGTTGTTAGTTGTTAGTTGTTGAGCATCCTCCTTGTCCCCTTTTTCCTCCTCTTCACATCTCAGGTGGTGAACCTATTATGCGGTTGCTACTACGACCACATGCAATCTCTGCAACTCTCAATACTTGATCTGATCTGCTAGAAACGTTAATTGGTTCTACCCGACAAGTTTTTCTCAGATAATACTCACGTCCAGTAGAAGTCGGACCACTCCAGACACTCAGTAAATCTAATTTATAAATGTCAGGATTTTTCTGATCAAGACTAGATATACGTGCTTCTGTGCGCCATAAAGACTTTTCGTCAATTTCACGTAAGCTTGTTTCTATTACTTCTCTACCTAAACTATTGACTCTCTCATTCCCACTTTTTAACCACTGTTCTATTTCTGACCAAGGTCTATTAGCTATTTGTTCTTTCACTATTGGCTCAAGCTTATTGAGAATTAAACCACCATTTCTTGGAGTTTTACTGAGTTGTGGTTCTGTTCTCTGCACAAAAGTACGCTTAATGTTGTCTGTCTGTAAACTAGGAAATTCTTCTAACCATTTATTTACTACAAATCCAAACTGTAACCAACAACTAATCACCATACAAACAGCAACCAGAATAATTATTTTTTGGCGATCTTCTATTTTAGGAACCTGAGCGCTGACCTCCGTTCCAGTTCCCTCAAAAAATTCTGGAATTGCTGTAATTAATGCTGAGATTGTAGGCCACAAAACAATTGTTCTAATTGTAATTTCCTGTTCTGACTCTCTAAAAGCAAAAGCACTCACTAAAAATCCGGTTAATATTGCTCCAATAGGCATATTAGTACCAGAAATAACTACAGGATTTTCAGTTGTATACCAAGCAGTTCCTGCTACTAATAATGCCCAACCACAAAGAGCAATTGCAGATTTTACGAACCCTGTCGATAGAGAAGACATTAACCAAGAAAAAATACTTAAATATATTAATGTTTGCCAAGCAAAAGCTCTTTTGGGAATAAATAAATCTTTAATGTTATCGTAAATATCCCCAATAAAACCGAAAATACCAAATAAATCTCTGATTAATTGCATATTGCAACCTTTACATGACTAGTAAGATTTTTGATTAGGAAAATGATTTTTCCTAGTACTGTGTGATAGCAAACCCTTAATCTACACTACTTTATACTTCAGATTGACCACTTACGATATACTTTTAGATTTAGCTTATAAATCAAATTTTTACGACTGTATTTTAGACAATTCTGATAATCAAAAACAGAATTAAAACAACAGCAGTGTAACTGACGGCATTAGCTATTAATACACTCGTGAATATATTTTTTGTTTGTAGTTTCCTCTTCAATTCACGACGAGATAAGTTCTTTTGATCATCAGATTCATCTTGGTTTTTCCAAAAATCACTCAATGACACTAACGCAGCTTTTAAAATAAATGATTTGACGACAAAAGTTCCAAAGAAAACTATAAAGGCGGTCAAAATCATCAAATTTATCGTGTTAGGTAGTATTTGATCAAAGAAAATCAAATTCATTAAGCTAATTTTCAATCTGATGGACATTAATGGCTCTATCAAAAAAAAGATTACCCAACCAATTACATTGGAAAGTAAATTCATGCAAATGGCATAAAAGCTAGAGGTTTTTTTATCAAATTTGAGAACTGAATTTAAAATATAAGCTTCTAACGGAATAGAAACCAACAAAAATAAAAAACTAAACAAAATTGCACCAAGAGGTACTACTTTGGGAAGCAAAGGCAAATCAAACATAAGCAGAAACAGTCAGTTACGAGATTTAACTATGGTTATAAGAGTATCAGGGTTTAGGGGCAAGACTTTTCGGATTAAAACTCTTTCATCTGGAGTGATGGTCTGGGAATTTTCTCTGTCATACCTTTATTTGCTCACTCTTTTACACCTTTTATTGAATGACTTAAAAAAGTATAGCCGCAAGCTAGTAAAATCATGAGGGTAATTATCGCATTATCAGTACTATCAGATAAGTCTGGAAAATAAATTCAGCAATACAATTAAGCTAGAACCCCCAAGAACCTTAGCGTAGCTCCTATGTGACTCCTCTTATACCCGTACACTCATTCGGCTGACGCTCACGACGGAAACCTTACACCCCTGCACCTATTTTCAAGTTAGCGAATCATGGGAAAAACCCACAACCAAACATGAAAAAATAACTCCTCCTACACCCTCACACCCTTACACCCCTACACCCATTTTCAAGCTAGTAGATTTTTTCCCTACCTTCTTATACAAGACTTTGGGTAAGATAAAAAACTACCACTTACCACTTACAGTTTTTAGCTGAGATGACAAGGAACGGGATTGGAATTCGCACAGCACAAGTGCGTCAACAAAGAGTTACAGGGCAAATTCACGTTTATGATGGTGCAGGTAAAGGTAAATCCCAAGCAGCTTTAGGAGTCGTTTTACGCTCAATTGGTTTGGGAATTAATACACCCAGTAATTCCAATCGGGTCTTGCTGCTGCGGTTTTTAAAAGGGCCAGAACGAGATTATGATGAAGATGGGGCGATCGCAGCTTTGCAACGTGGATTTCCCCATTTAATTGATCAAGTTCGCACCGGGAGAGCAGAATTTTTTGGAGCAGATGAAATTACACCTTTTGATCGAGATGAAGCTGCGAGGGGTTGGGACGTAGCAAAAGGTGCGATCGCTTCTGATTTATATTCGGTTGTGGTCTTGGATGAAATTAACCCTGTTTTGGATTTAGGTTTATTATCAGTCGATGAGGTGGTACGAACACTCACATCTAAACCTGAAGAGTTAGAAATTATTGCAACTGGCCGTGCGGCGCCGCAAAAGTTGCTAGATATTGCGGATTTGCACTCGGAAATGAAACCCCATCACCACCCAACTGCAAGCGCACTCTTGCTTGAAGGTATTGAAATTTACACAGGTGCTGGGAAAGGTAAGTCTACTAGTGCTTTGGGTAAAGCCCTACAAGCAATTGGTCGAGGTATTAATCATCCAGGTTCTACCCGTGTATTAATTATGCAGTGGCTTAAAGGTGGTAGTGGTTATACTGAAGATGCAGCATTAGCAGCTTTGCAACAGTCATACCCAGATGTGATCGATCATCAACGCTGCGGAAGAGATGCGATCGTCTGGCGTAATTCTCGCCAAGAATTAGACTATGTAGAAGCAGAAAGAGGTTGGGAAATAGCCAAGACTGCGATCGCCTCTGGACTTTATAAAACCATCATCTTAGATGAACTCAACCCCACAGTTGACTTGGAATTACTACCTGTAGAACCAATTGTTCAAGCTTTACTCCGTAAACCTCGTCATACCGAAATTATCATCACTGGTCGCTGCCAAAATCAACCAGCTTATTTTGACCTAGCGAGCATTCACTCTGAAGTGTACTGCCATAAACATTATGCGAATCAAGGTGTGGAACTTAAGCGGGGAGTAGATTTTTAAATCGTCATTGGTCATTGGTCATTGGTCATTGCTTACTGGGAAGCACTTTTGTTAGATATCGGAATCCCGATTTCTAAAGCGATCGCGTGAAGCGTAAAATTTGACCCCTCAAAACTTTTCAAACATCTTCTTAAAGCACCCAAGATCGCAGATGAGGCTAAAACAGAGAAAATCAAAAAGTTGGATATTGCCAAAATCTTATGACATTAATTCTCACTAATGATGATGGTATTGACGCCCCAGGTATTCAAGCACTCCGGGAAGCTGTAAACAAACTTGGTGTTAGTAGTTCGGAACTGTTCAATGGCAAATACCCAGCACCGAGTACTCCCTTATCCGTAATCATAGCTGCTCCTAGAGATCATCTCTCCGGCTGTGGTCATCAAGTAACCACAACTAAACCGATACACGTTCACCATCGCTCAGATCATGAGTATGCTATTGCAGGAACTCCTGCTGATTGCGTGAGAATAGCATTAACACATATATGTGAGCATGTCAAATTTGTGATCTCTGGCATCAACGCTGGTGGTAATTTGGGAGTAGATGCTTATATTTCTGGTACTGTTGCGGCGGTACGGGAAGCAGCAATGCATGGTATCCCTGGAGTTGCAGTATCTCACTATCGCAAAGGTAAACTCAATGTTGATTGGGATGTAGCAGCAGATTGGACAGCAAATATTTTAGCTGATTTACTCAACCGTCCTTTGGAACCGGGAAGTTTTTGGAATGTGAATTTACCCCATCTCTTACCAGGAGAACCCGATCCAGAAGTTGTATTTTGTCAGCCTTGTACTAAACCATTACCGATTAACTATCGGATAGAAGGTGACAAATTTCATTATGCTGGTGTATATCAACAGCGCGATCGCATTCCTGGGAGTGATGTTGATGTTTGCTTTTCAGACAAAATTGCCATCACCCAGTTGAAAGTATAAATAAGTTATACAGTGAGCAGTTATCAGTTATCAATTTGATAAATGTCAACTGATAACTGCTCACTGATTTAGCCATTCATCCATCTTCTGATGCTTCAATGAATTGCATCAGACGGTCGAGATTTTTTGTCAACAGGGATATTCTTTGTAGCGAATCATCCTGTGTTTCGGCCAGAGTTTGTACTGCATCACATAAAGCTAAGATTTGATAGCCCTGCTGCTGCAATTGTTTTCCTTGTTCTTCAACTTGAGTGCTGAGATTATCCACTCTTTGAGCTAAACGCTCGATAGTTTCTGTAGTAGCGAGTACAGCTTCCCCAATTTGCTCAACAATTGATTCTAAGCGACCTACTTTTATTTCTGCTCCAGCTATAACCATTTATCCATCTCCTCAATCTTGAGATCGCATTACACTAAATTTCTTGTTGCTTAATTTTTAAATAAGTTGAATACAAGCAGCTGTTGCCACTTTTCATATTAGTCTGAGATTTTTCCAGACTTCGATTAAGATTAAGTTACGCACCTGAAGTACAAGTTTTCAACTCGACACGATAAAAAAGTAAAGTGTCATTTTTATCCACTACGAAATATCATTTTTGACTTGTAGAGAAAACAAACGCCAGATCGACTGCACGTTGTTAGCAGTTCATTTGCCTCTTATACAAAGCAAAATAGTCTTTCTCTAACCTTTTAACCTTTGTATCAATATTTTAGTGGAAGATTCTAAGCTGATATTTTTGAGTATCAAGTGAAATTTTAATGTTTCAATAAGAACACTCAGTTGATAGCAAATTCTAACACAACTACTTTGAATATCCATATCCAAAATGATTTTTCATCGACCATAAGATATATTAAATATTCTTTATGTGAAATTTATAAAAAATGATGATCCCGATCAACTAAATGAAGATTCAGTGAATATACGGTTGTGATTGCATTGTTATAAGAAACCTGAGTCTATAGTCTAAATACTAAGATACGTAAAAACACGTTTTTGACTCAACACTCGGCTTGACAATGTACGAAATACCATTTAAAACCGTTGTTGAAGGTGCAACCTCTAACACATGGGACTTATCATTTTATCCTCATCCTTCAATAAAGTCTAAATTTAAGCGTTGCTTAGATATTCTAGGTAGCATAATAGGGCTATTAATACTAGCTCTTGTATTTATACCGATCGCGATCGCCATTAAACTAGACAGTCCTGGTCCAATTTTTTTCACACAAAAACGTTACGGATTACACGGTCGTCCGTTTTATATCCGTAAATTCCGATCAATGCTTTCTGAAGCTGAACAGTTAAAGTACCTAGTTAAAAACGAAGCTAACGGACTTATATTTAAAAATAAGAATGACTTCCGAGTCACCAAAGTTGGGCGAATTTTGCGAAGCACCAGCTTAGACGAACTACCACAATTTTGGAATGTCCTAGTCGGTGAAATGAGTTTAGTTGGAACACGTCCACCCACAAATGACGAAGTAGCAAATTACAATCAACGTCACTGGCAACGTTTAAATGTTAAACCTGGACTGACTGGTGAATGGCAAACTAGTGGTCGTTCCCATGTAAAAGATTTTGAGCAAATTGTCGATCTAGACTTGCGGTATCAGAAAAAATGGCATCCCTTATATGACTTATTTTTAATCACCAAAACTTTCTATATTCTTGTAGGTAGAGGTGGAGCTTTCTAACTAATACCATTTATACTCAGTTTTATATTACACCAAAGTTTTTCAGATGGAAGCTTCGTCTCCATCTGATTTTTCATTTGGCTATCTATAAATATGTTGACATCTATTCTTCAATCGTTTGACACATCTGTGAAACATTAAGATTTTAGGTTAAACATATTCACGCCAAGCTGGTATTTATGTACTCAGCATGGAGAAGCTTGCATCAGACATCCTCACGTTAGTTATGATCGCTTTGTGTGTATACGGACTTCCAAAAAAGATGTCGATTCTCGTTATGCTTCTGCATCTAAATTTAATTCAGTCAATTTTTCAAACAATAAGGTAGCAATGCTAAACTTTACTGAAGAAGAAAGCGATGCTGCACTCGCTACTTTTGGTTGCGATTGTCCTTATTGTATGAATGCTCTACGTGCTTTGCGTGGTCAAGCACCTGTGGTTTACTAGTATTTTTATGTATTTGTGAATGCGATCGCATAATTAGGGAAGGCATATGTAAATTATTAGAGATGTTGCAATGCAGCATCTCTATATTATTACAAAATGTTGATTTGTATAAACCCCCCCGCGCCGCAAGCCAACACATGTGAATATACTGAGAATATTGATTAAGGCTGGGCTGTTTTGTCTATTTTTAATAGAATCCCAGATGAGTGAAATTAGCACAAATATCACTGAGGCAATCATTGCCTTTGTCGCCACCAATATTGACGACATCATTATACTATTGTTATTTTTTTCACAGTTAAATACTCACTTTCGCCGTCGGCATATTTTCATCGGTCAATATCTTGGTTTTGTTTTCATAATTATTATCAGCTTACCAGCATTTTTTGGTGGTTTAGTAGTACCAAGAACCTGGATAGGATTATTGGGAATATTGCCAATAGTTATTGGAATCAAGCAATTACTAAATAAACAAACAGAAAATACAGAAGTTCAGACTGTTAATATTAATCTAAAGCCATCTACTACCAGTAAACCTATACTAAATTTTATTTTGAGTATTCTCAGCCCCCAAACTTATAAAGTTGCAGTAGTCACTTTTGTCAATGGGGGTGATAATATCGGTATCTATATTCCCTTGTTTGCGGGTAATAACTTTGCCAGTTTAGTTGTAATCATCATAGTATTTTTGATCATGGTAGGGGTTTGGTGCGCTGTTGCTTACCTATTAGGTCGTCAAGCCAAAATTGCCTCTATCTTAAGTCGCTACGGTAAAACTGTCATACCTTTTGTGTTAATTGGCTTGGGTTTGTACATCATATATGAAAGAGGTACATTCACCTTATTACCTTGGTTCGCTAGATGAGTAATAATTAGTTAGTAGCTAATCTTTAATAAATTAATAATCAGTATCGTTAATCCTAATAAGTAAGTCCTTGGCTCGTTGCAAAAGCGTGGTAGCAAGCTTTCACCTCTGCTATCACTGCGCGGGATTGGTGAAACACAAGTTACTTTTTATTAATTTTTGTAATATTTTATGATACCTTAATAATCGGGAGACTAAGTTATATCGCCCAAATAGTCTCCTTGTTATCTTTTTCCCAGTTCCCAACCTAAGTAAGGTAAATTTTTTATGCCGTTTACTATTGACTCAGCCCGTGGAATTTTCCCAAAAACTCTATCTGCTGATGCAGTACCAGCTACGATCGCTAGATTCAATCAGCTGAGTGCCGAAGACCAACTAGCATGGACTTGGTTCGCTTATCTTGAGATGGGTAAGACAATCACGATTGCAGCTCCAGGGGCTGCTAGTATGCAGTTTGCAGAAGGAATCTTGAATCAAATTCGGCAAATGACTTTCTCTGAGCAAACGCAGGTTATGTGTGACCTAGCAAACCATGCTGATACACCGATTTGCCGTGCTTACGCTGCCTGGTCTGCAAACATCAAACTAGGATTCTGGTTTCAGCTTGGACAATGGATGGATCAAGATATCGTCGCTCCAATCCCAGCAGGCTATCAGCTTTCTGCTAATGCTTCAGCAGTGCTGCAAGCAGTTAGAGAACTGGATCAGGGTCAACAAATTACAGTCTTACGCAGTGCTGTAGTAGATATGGGGTTTGATCCAAACAAGTTGGGTGACTATACCAAAGTTGCTGAACCTGTTGTTGCTCCCAAAGAAGTATCACAGCGAACTCAAGTCACCATTGAAGGCATTAGCAATCCAACGGTGCTGAGTTACATGGACAATTTGAATGCTAATGACTTTGGAGCTTTGATTGATCTGTTCGCACCTGATGCTGCTCTGCAACCTCCCTTCCAAAAACCAATTGTTGGCAGAGATGCCATTCTTCGATTTTTTAATGAAGAATGTCAAAACCTCCAATTAATCCCGGAGCGAGGCGTTGCGGAACCCGCAGAAGATGGTTACACCCAGGTGAAAGTCACTGGTAAAGTACAAACTCCGTGGTTTGGTGCTGCTGTGGGAATGAATATGGCTTGGCGATTCTTGCTCAATCCTAAAGGCAAGATTTTCTTTGTAGCAATTGATTTGCTGGCTTCTCCCAAAGAACTTTTGAATTTAGTTCGCTAGAGAAAGCTCTGTGTAATTAAGCCGACTAATTACGTGAGCGCTCTGTGCTAAGGGCGCTCCGTCATTTGAGGTAGATGACACAATTTGATAAAACAAATGACCGCATAGATTGTAGGGTTAAGAAGCAAGTGATTGACGGTGAGTGGTCTAAGACTGAGCAAGAAGTAGCTCAAAAAGCCTTCGAAAGAGCTTATGAGCGAGAAATCGATACTTTGATTAACGAAGTTCGCGAAAAAGCAAGTGCGATCGCAGAACTTGATCATATATGGCAGTTACACAATTTCTTGAGTGCAAGGAGACACGAGATAGATGGTAAGTACGACAACAGATATTCAGTTCTCGTCTTTGTGTTTGCGAGGTTGGTTAAAGAAGGTTGGCTACATCTCGATGAACTAAAAGGATTGAATACAGATAAGCTGACTAAAATAACAGCTCTTACCCGTATCTGATTAGTATTAGTTATTTAGTGGCAATTTGCTAAGTTCACAATACCTAAAATATCAATTAACTACTTTTTCTTAACAAATGAGTATTTGACTTTGAGTTTGAGATTGATATCATAGGCTAATCTTCCCCGATTTGTGGGATGTGTTTTGAATAGCGATCGCTCTCAAGTTTTCCAGGCTCAACGAGCGATCGCTTTCTCATTTGATACATTACTTTAGACAAAATTAGCAACAAATTTAAAAACCTTCTCTCAAAAACTTCTCAAACTCTCGTAGAGCAACACTTGATCCAATCTGCCAAGCCCGATCAACATATTCAGGTATCAGCTTTTTCACATCAAAATCAGGGAAATTATAACTAGTTTGACTTTCTTGATACTGTTGCCTATCAAATAAATAAATGAGTAAACCACTACGACGATAAATCCAGAGTTCTTTAGTGGCAATTGCTTGATAATCTTCGGATTTAGTAGTAGAAGTTAAACCAACCTCAATCACTAAATCGGGAGGTGGATAAAATTCTAAATCAATACGTTCTTTGCCCAGAATCTGCTGACGATTTTGGATATAAAAACAATAGTCTGGTTCTACTCCCTGTTGGTTAGTACGCTTGAGAGTAATAGGAGTAAATGCTTCCCAATCTTGATCTTGATGTCGAAGCAAAGCCTTCACTAAATCCGATAAAATATCAGCATTTTTGCCATGCCCAGGCAACGGTGACATAATTCTGATTTCTTGAGTAAGTAACTGGGTCGAATTAAATATAAAACCTCACCCCCTTCCCCTCTCCTTGGCAAGGAGAGGGGAAGGGGGTGAGGTTCTATCTTACATTTAATTATGCCTACCTACTTAGCACTACTGTATTTAATTTTTAGTCCCGCTTTATCCTGGCGACGAGCAATTAAATTATCATAATCTTCCCATGTCCTGAATCTCAGGATTAACTCAT
The DNA here is from genome assembly GCA_051172755.1 of Nostochopsis sp. Taxonomy (GTDB): domain Bacteria; phylum Cyanobacteriota; class Cyanobacteriia; order Cyanobacteriales; family Nostocaceae; genus Pelatocladus. The sequence goes on from JBMNDX010000009.1 coordinate 134,830, forward strand.
CCCCTGGAGCCAAGTCTATTGTATTTTGGGTGATGGTAGGTAATGTCATGTCAGTAGTTTACTGCACGTTTAATGATCATAACAATAACTTTGGGATCTAAACATGCAAAAACGCCTGACAAAAATGTCAGGCGTCTTGTTGCAAAATATTAAACAGAGCAAGTATTTGCAATTAAATCTACAGCCCCTCGGTTTGTTCAGTAGAAATCACATTTACTTGTGTACTAGCAACTGTTTTAGCTTGCAAAGTTGGAATACCGGTGACGGAATTGTTAGCCAAGGTAAATAATGGATTCGACAAAATTCCAGCAATTGTAGTGGCGATCAAAGTAGTTATCAAACCCACTTGCAAAGGTCTAAACCCAGGCAAATTCCAACGAATTTCGGGATAATTCTTCACAGAGTCGGACATTTCTTGGGGTTCTTTAACCACCATCATTTTCACTACGCGAATGTAGTAGTAGATGGAGACAACACTAGTAATTAACCCCAACAAAACTAACCAGTAAAGACCTGCTTGCCAACCAGCCCAGAATAGGTAAATCTTTCCAAAGAATCCAGCTAAGGGCGGAATACCACCTAACGACAACAGGGAAATACTCAATCCCAAAGTCAACAGCGCATCTTTCTGATATAAACCAGAGTATTCGGCAATTTGGTCAGTTCCCGTCCGCAGAGAGAAGAGAATCACACAAGTAAAGCCGCACAGGTTCATGAACAGATAGATCAACAGATAAAATATCATGCTGGCATATCCGGCTTGGGTGTCAGCAATCAAGCCAATCATCACAAATCCTGCTTGGGCAATGGATGAATAAGCTAACATCCGTTTCATGCTGGTTTGTGCTAGAGCGACGACGTTACCCAACAACATACTCAGCACAGCTAAAGCGGTGAAGACAAACTTCCACTCTTCGGCGACAAGAGGGAAAACATTTGTCAGCAAACGAATAGCAAGGGCAAAACCAGCAGCTTTGGAACCAACAGACAAAAAAGCAATGACTGGGGTGGGTGCGCCTTCATAAACGTCTGGTGTCCACTGGTGGAAGGGTGCGGCAGAAATTTTAAAGCCAACACCTGCAATGGTAAATACTAGGGCAATAACTATACCCAATGATTTAGACAGGTTAGCTGTGGCGATACCATTAGCGATCGCACTGAGTTCCGTTTGTCCACCAGACAAACCGTACAGCAGAGAAACGCCATACAAAAATACCGCCGTACTCGCAGCGCCAATTAATAAGTACTTCAGTGCTGCTTCATTAGAACGAGGATCGCGCTTGGTATAACCAGTCAGCAAATAAGAGGAAATACTCAAGGTTTCTAGTGAGATGAAAATCATCACTAGTTCATTGGCCCCTGATAAAAACATTCCTCCCAAGGTAGCTGTCAGCAAAATCGCTATGAATTCGGCTAAAGGTGTGCCACTTTGTTCAACGTAACGAATTGACATCAAAATTGTCACAGCTGCGGACAAAGCGATAATGCCGCGAAAGACAATACTGAGGTTATCACCGTTGAAAGCACCGGCAAAGAATAGGGGATTGACATTATCCCATTTAAAATAGAGGGCGACTATGGAAGCAAGCAAACCTGCGATCGCTGGATATCCAATCCAGCGTGAAGAACTGCGCCCCACAATCAAGTCCACTATCAAAACCCCCAAGAGGGTGATGATGACTATTCCCTCTGGTAATATCGTTCCAGCATTCAACTGGGATGCAACATTAGCAAAATCCATGAGCTGTATAGGTTTTGGCGATTAGACATTTAAGGAATCAACTGTGTTAATTCTATTGTGTTTTTAGCTAAAGTTTTGCGAATATATCTGCTTATGGGTTGGGCTATTTGATGCTGAAGTTTTTTAGCCACTTACGCGTCTATGTAAGAGCCACCAACCACCAACAAATTTTCAAATCATAAAGCAAGTGCATAACAAAATCTGCTGTTCTCGCGTAATTATATTGCGCTTGGCGAATAGTTATAATTTATGACTTCCGGCAATTAATTGCTCTTCAGGTTGAACTTTATAAGTTCATTCAAAATTTAATAGCGTCGAGAGTATCCACCAGCGTTAGCTTTTCCCCAGCTAAGCTGCTACGCAGCTTGATTGTATAATACTTTAATCAGTAACGGATGCGATCGCCAGCCAGGTATGCCAGCAAAAAATCATCTTTCTCAAGACCAGAGAGAACGACTACTAAAAGCACTCAAAGAACATGATAACTCTTATGTAAGAGAAAAAATTTTAATTTTATTATTGATGAATGATGGAAAAACATATCAAGAGATTAGTGATTTTTTAAATATTGCATACGGAACGGTAGCATACTGGGCAGTTCATGGAGAACCAGATAACTTAGACAGTCTTTTAGATGGGAGAAGAGAAGGCAATTTTCATAAAGCAACTAAAGAATACGAGGATTTATTATTAGAAATAGTTGATAAAGAACCGGCAGAATATGGGTATGATTTTGGTCGATGGACATCTGCCCGATTAGCAACATATCTCGAAAAGGTAACAGGAATCAAGTTAAGCGGCTCTCAAGTAAGGAGAATATTGGGAAGAAAAAAGTACGTTTACCTTTGGGCAAAATATAGCCTGGAGGACAAGCAAAATCCGGAAAAGCGAAAATTATTTAAAGAAAAATTATCAGAATATTTAAGAATAACTAAAACAGAACCAAATCGTTTACAGATATGGTTTTGGGATGAAAGCGGATTTAGTTTGAGGGTGATCAGAAGAAAAACATGGGGAAGAAAAGGCTACAGAAAGAAAGTAACGGGACAAAGAAGAAGAGGAAGAGTGAATATCATGGGAGGCTTACGTTATCACGATAAAAAAAGAATAAATTTTGTCATCAAAAAAGGAGATGCGGATGTCTTTTATGAACAGCTTACTATGATTGTATAAATTTATTTTGCAAGAATGGGTAGAGCAAGGAAATGAAATTGAATTATTCAATGAGAGTGCAGCTAAAATAGTGATTATTTTAGATAATGCTAGCTTTCATAAAAGAAAAGATATTTTAGAAAAAATTGAAAAGGAAATGCCAAATATTATTTTGGAATTCTTACCACCATATAGCCCAGATTATAATTTAATTGAATTAGTTTGGCACTCAGCTAAAGAATATATAGCTCATAGGTTATTTGAATCTGTAGACCAGTTAGAAGAATTATTAAATCAACTTCTTAACCAAGGAGGACTTATTATTCACTGGGATCGTAAGATTAAAAATAAAGGTAACGCAATTTATTCAATTTAGCTGCGTAGCAGCTTATTACAGTTGGAACGCCCGCCTTTTTCCTCCCGTGGTCTGGCTTTATTAACTTTCATGACACGACTTTTACATTTGGCACCATCCAAAGCATTAATAGCAGCCGTTTCTGCTGCTTCTGATTCCATTTCTACGAAACCAAAACTTCGTGGGCGACCCGTTTCCCGATCAGTGGGAAGCTGAACTCGCGTCACAGTGCCATACTCTGAAAATACGTCGCTTAATTCTTCTTGGCTAACGTTGTAGGATAGGTTGCCTACGTGAATTGACATTAATCTGCCACAGATCGCCAACCTTGAGGCTGATATTCTCGCTGAATTCGCACCATCCACGTACCTTGAGGGATAGAAATCGCCTTATGCTCTTCATGAGCAAGTGTTACCTCTTTTGAATAGACACGCAGGTAGAGAGTGCGATCTTTTTCGTATAATTCCGCTTGTCCTTCGATAATGCGGTGTTTGTGTCCCGTAACTTCGCCTTCCGCTAAAGTCAAATGCGGTAGCTTTTGTCCTTCGATTTGCTGTATGGTGTCCTGTACAGGTAGTAATATAACATCGCCTTGACGAATTGGTTGCATGTCTTTATTCTCCCACTGAATTATACACAAGCCACATTACGGATTCTCACAAAATTTGATTTAATTTTGCCACAACCTAGAGAAAAGAGTAGAAAAAATGGGGAAATGGGTAAGGTGGAGAGGTAGAGAGAAGAAATAGACATGCTCTGTTGGGGCTTCTGTTTCGCTGTCAGGTGTTCCCATAGGGTGGAGTGTGAGGTGTGCTTGGAGTGAGAATTGGGCATTGGGCATCGACCATAGACCATTACCCAAAAAGTGCAATTTTCAAAATAATAGTCGCCAAATATGCCTCAGATAAGTTAAAGATTGAAATAACTGGAAATTCGCAGTTGTGCTTACCCCACCCTTTGGGAAATACTACCTGCGGACATGGCAAATGCCTGACGCTGGAATTTTAGGGGATTACTTTGCGAGTAGTTTGTGTGAGGATGAAATCACATACCTGTAGTGACTGATAATCTTGACATTTACCTCCCAATTATTTCAATTTGACTGTTTAGTGACTATTTAGCTTCGCTGCTATTATTTTTTTTAAATTTCCATGTCAACTCTTGTCATCGTCGAATCTCCGACCAAAGCTCGTACCATTCGCAACTACCTGCCAAAAAGCTATCGGGTAGAAGCATCTATGGGTCATGTACGTGACTTACCCCAGTCGGCTAGTGAAATTCCCGCCAATGTCAAAGGGGAAAAATGGGCGCAGCTGGGTGTTAATGTAGACGCGGACTTTGAACCACTGTATGTCGTTCCCAAGGACAAAAAGAAAGTTGTCACCCAGCTCAAAGAGGCTCTCAAAGACGCATCTGAACTGATATTGGCAACAGACGAAGACCGAGAAGGTGAAAGCATCAGTTGGCATTTATACCAGTTGCTCAAGCCCAAAGTGCCAACTAAGCGGATGGTGTTTCATGAAATTACTCAAGAAGCCATCAAAAAAGCTCTGCAAAACTGCCGCAGTATAGACGAGCAATTAGTTCGCGCCCAAGAAACACGCCGAATTCTGGATCGACTAGTGGGTTATACCCTGTCTCCTCTGCTGTGGAAAAAAATTGCTTGGGGATTATCTGCGGGTCGTGTGCAGTCCGTAGCAGTGCGATTGCTGGTGAAGCGAGAAAGGGAACGCCGTGCTTTCAAACAAGCTACATACTGGGATTTGAAAGCTACTTTGACTCCCTCGTCAACTGAAAAGAGCAAAGAGCAGTCCTTTACTGCTGTACTTGTCACTTTGGCAGGAGCCAGATTAGCAACTGGTAGCGATTTTGACTCTACCACAGGGAAAATAGTCGGCGATCGCAAAGTCGTGCTACTTAAACAAGCCGAAGCTGAAGCCCTCAAAGAACGCCTGAGTGATCAAACTTGGACAGTTACAGATATCGAAGAACGTCCAGTAACACGCAAACCTGCACCACCGTTTACGACTTCCACTTTGCAGCAAGAAGCAAACCGCAAATTGCGGCTCTCAGCAAGGGATACAATGCGGGTAGCTCAAAATTTGTACGAACAAGGGTATATTACCTACATGCGTACAGACTCGGTGCATTTATCGGAACAGGCTGTAGTAGCTGCCCGTAGCTGTGTAGAACAACTATACGGCAAGCAATACCTTAGCCCCCAACCGCGACAGTACACCACCAAATCAAAAGGCGCACAAGAAGCCCACGAAGCAATTCGTCCGGCGGGTAGCACCTTCCGCACCCCCCAAGAAACAGGTTTGAGCGATCGTGAACTCAGACTCTACGATTTGATTTGGAAACGAACCGTGGCCTGTCAAATGGCTGACTCTCGCCAAACTCAAATCACAGTGCAATTGCAAGTGGAAGATGCTGGGTTTCGTTCTTCTGGTAAACGCATCGATTTTCCTGGCTACCTACGCGCCTACGTCGAAGGATCTGATGATCCCGAAGCTGCACTAGAAGACCAAGAAATTATCTTACCTGACCTTAAAGTTGGGGAGCATCCCGATTGTCAAGACTTAGAAACAATCAAACATGAAACCCAGCCCCCAGCCAGGTTTACTGAAGCGACTTTAGTCAAAACCTTAGAAAGCGAAGGCATTGGACGTCCTAGTACCTATGCCAGTATTATTGGCACCATTATTGACAAAGGTTACACCCAACTAACTAATAATGCTTTGATCCCCAGTTTCACTGCTTTTGCTGTGACTGAACTGCTAGAAAAATACTTTTGTGATGTCGTTGATCCCAGTTTTACCTCCAAAATGGAGCAAACTCTAGACGATATCGCTACTGGTGAAGCTCACTGGCTACCCTACTTGCAGAAATTTTATCTCGGAGATCAAGGTCTAGAAACACTAGTTAAGCAAAAAGAAGACCAGATTGATGCTAACGAAGCTAGAACTGTTGAACTAGAAAATATAGACGTCAAAATCCGTATTGGTAAATTTGGCCCCTATATCGAAGTTGAAAATGGTGATGATGTCATTACAGCATCAATTCCTAGAGACTTGACTCCTGCTGATCTCGATCCCCAAAAGATAGAAACCTTGCTCAGACAAAAAACCTCTGGGCCAGACGAGGTAGGACGTCACCCCGAAACAGGCGAACCCATTTATTTACTCATAGGTCCCTACGGCCCTTACGTTCAATTGGGTGACAAGTCTGATGAAAATCCTAAACCGAAACAAGCTTCTTTACCCAAGAGTGTTAAGCCAGAAGATGTTACTTTAGATATTGCTGTTGGTCTTTTATCCTTACCACGGACACTAGGTAAACATCCAGAAACAAGCGCAACCATTCAAGCAAATTTGGGACGCTTTGGCCCTTATGTCGTACATAATGCCAAGGAGGGTAAAGACTATCGCTCTCTTAAAGCAAGTGACGATGTATTGACAGTTTCCTTTGACCGTGCATTAGAGTTATTATCTGAACCGAAAAAAGGACGCAGCACAAGTAGTAAATCTAAGGCGCCTTTGAGGGAATTGGGAGATCACCCAGAAGATGGTGAACCTGTAAACATCTATGATGGACCATATGGAACTTACGTCAAGCACGGTAAAACTAATGTCAGCCTCCCAGAAGATACATCACCAGAAAATATGACGCTGGAAACAGCATTAGAGTTGCTAGCAACTAAAGCATCGAGCAAGAAATCTACTCGCAAAACAACTAAATCCACAACTAGTTCTCGTAGCAAATCAACAAAAGCTAAATCGTCAACAACCTCTGCTAAAAAAACTAGCTAAGGATCATGGATTTAATAACCTACAATTTTCGTAGGATGCGTTACGTTCCTAACGCACCCTACCGAATCAAGATTTTGTATTTTATTTAATCCATATTCCTAAATTAAGTCGGCAGTTTGGAGCTATCCGAACCGCCGTCTTTTTGTGAATGAATATCTATCCTTTGATTAGGCTTGATGAGCTTTTAGGTTACAGTTTTTAGCCCTTTTCACCCTTAACCGAAAGGTATTGGATTATGCAGGGTTTGTTTGCATTCTGTCTTGTAGCAAGTTGATGATTGCAGCTTTCTCTAAGATTCCGACTAGTACGCCATTATCACGAATCACGGCTAGTGTAGATAATCTTTGTTGTTCGAGTTGCTGTATTACTTCTAATATGGGTTGATCGGATTGTACGGTGCTAGATGCCTCGATTGTTTGCATTATTTCTTTGACTTGAGTTACTGACCACAACCCCATAGGAACCGATCGCAGATTATCAACATTGATTGTTCCTATTAATTGTCCGTTGTCATCTGTCACTAAGAAGTGACGCCAGTTTTGCCATTTGAAGAACCGTTCATCGACAAATTCTCTGAGGGTAAGATGAGCAGATACAATTGGACTATCGAAAGTGACCGCGTCTGCGGCTGTTAATCCTGTCAGTTGTTCTTGTAGCCTAGCAAATTGAGCAGCTTTACCAGCATTTTGCAGCAAGAAGAAACCAATTAACAAGTTCCAGAAGCTAGCAAAACTACCAAATAATATTAGGGGCAGTAAACCAGAGGCGATCGCTATCCAACCAAAGATTTGTCCAACTCGGCTGGCAAAAACCATACCTTTGTAAGGATTACCCGTAATTTTCCATACAATAGATTTCAGTATATTACCCCCATCCAAAGGCAAGCCAGGAATGAGGTTAAATAGCGCTAATGCTAAATTTACAGAAGCAACTACAGCAAGAATCGCTGCGAATGGTCCAGATAACGCAGTCCCAAAACCAATAGCTGTAAAGATACCGAATAGAACTAAGCTAACTAGAGGTCCAGCGATCGCTACCCAAAAAGCTTCAGCCGGAGTTTTCGATTCTTTTTCTAAGCTTGCTAACCCGCCAAATATAAATAGTGTGATTGATTTGACATCAATTCCTTGACGAATGGCAACAAAGCTATGTCCCAGTTCATGAGCAACCACAGAGCTAAATAATAGTAGCGCTGTCATCAATCCTAGTAGCAAAGCTAACTCCGCGCCTAACTGGGGAAATTGTGCCGCTAGCCCACCACTATAGCTCCAAGTTACCAAACCCAACACTAAAAACCAGGATGGATGGATGTAAAAGGGAATCCCAAAGAGGTTGCCAACGCGAATTGTGTTATTCATGCGGTTTACCTTTGATTTCAGTCACCAGAGGTTTTTATCCCTCTGCATGGTTATATCGTAACGAAATATTAAGTAATTTTAATCTTGGTGACTGTAGTGGTGTCCGTCCCTGCTGGTGCGGTTTTGCGAATTGATAGGGGAAACGATCATGATTATGGATACTGGAGTTTTTATTAAAAATCAAAAATATTTGTATTTATATTGTATAGAAACAGTACAAATTACTCTCATAAATTGAAATAAGAACTATTTGCTAAACAAAATTTAAAATTTATTAAGTATTAAAATTTAATTTTCATAAGATTTGTATTTGTTCGAGACTACTACATCTCTAAGTTCATATACTGGATTTGATTCACCATAGTTTGTATGTTGTGCATGTTGCACTAGGAGGCCCACAATGGTTCACACATACGAGGTCTTTGTTGATATTAAGGAATATAGCGACCAGATAAGCACTCGTTTTGAACACGGAACAGAACGTTACGAAATTGATGCAGAGTCAAGAGAAAAAGCGGATGGAATGGCATTTAAGCAGGCTAAGACTGACCATCCAAAAGGTACTGAATATGATGTTAGAGTAACCAGGTTACTCAGATAAAACGAAATTTCAATGTAACACACTATTAATTGGAAGCAGCATAGTGGTATGTATCTACGCTGCTATAAAATAAAATCCTCTACATTCCGAAATATAGGATATTTACCTCACCACACTGCTCTAACACTGTGTGGTTTTATTTGTGCCATTATTCTTGGCTTCCTGCCACTCTCGTTTGAGGATAGAATATAAGTTCAAGTCATCAAATTTTCCTCTAACAAATGTATATTCTCGTTGCACGCCTTCAAACTGCATACCAACTTTTTCTAAAACCCTTATAGAAGCAACATTTTCAGGTAAACAAACGGCTTGAATACGGTTCATTGCTAAGTTGATAAAACTAAATTCAATAATCTGCTTTACAGCCTCTGTTATCAAACCTTGACCCCAGTATTTTCTGTTGCTCGCATAACCTAACTCTGCACGAGCGTTTTTAAGACTATAATCACCTAAGCCGATTCTACCAATCATCTTACTATTACTTTTTAATTCAATTGCCCAGACAAAAATTTCTCCTTTGTCATATCCTTCTATGACTTCAGTTAAATCTTTCAGACTGTCTTCAATTGAATGAAATGGGAGCCAAAGACCCAAAGCAGCTATTTCAGGATCTAAAGCATATTCATACATATCAACTGCGTCTTGCATACAAAGTTTTCGCAGTATCAAACGTTCAGTTTCGAGGGTAGGAAGCTGTATGAGCATATCTACCACAGAGACAGAATAATATTAATAAAGTCGTTTATTTTGGCTGTAAGCGTCTGCAAAGGTTGTGTAACCGGATTCAACTTAAGTTGCATCATCGACTACAAAGTTAACAACCTCAATTTTGAATGCAGACTTGTTATTCCCCACAACACCAGTTAATTTACAAAAGAACAGTTAATCGCACCTCGGTTTTGAGAAGTGCGATCGCCTGATCATAACTTTAATTCAAACTTTCATCTGCTTGACAATCAAACATAACCGCAAAGTTAATTTCAGGTGAGATTTGGCGCAAACGTTGCATATGTCCGTCGGCGTCAGAGCGACTACGGAAGCGAGCAATAATCTGACGCTGTGTATCAGGGAGCAAACGGGCAATTACCCAGGAATTTAGGCGATTTTTGTAAGCAACAGTCTGGGTACTGCTCTTAGGCTCATTGTATTCTGTATTTTGTGTCATGATTAAGTTATCGATAAAGTGTTTAACAAAGGGCGTTAGTGACTCTCTTGGCGGGGATGCACCGGCGCCTTACTTCTTTTGAAGCATTTAACCCCATACCCATATCACAACAATTTTCAATTGTCAATTAACACCATCAACTTAGGCAGTGCGTACAGTCAGAGAAAACGCAGAGGATTTATGCAATACTAAAGTAGCAGTTAGACTAAGTACAATTGGTATTAAAAATAGGGTCTAGGTGGTCAGGGCTTACAGACTAAGCAAGAGAGATTTTATGCAGTCTGTTTGTGATGTATTACATAAGTTGTTTGTATTTAATACATAACCAAAAATAGCAGCCACAAACAACAAGAAGGAAGAAATAATTTCACCTCTGTTCTCTGAGCCTAATTTATGGGCGTCCATTTTTATATTCTTCTTTAGAAAAAAGATTCAGGAACACCCAAGCAGAAAGTTTGGTTCGTATTTCCGCTTACGTGATTTGTATCAAAGCACAGAATCTGAACTAGTGCAAGTAGTTTATGAGTCATTATGAACTAGAAATATGCCACTTTGCAAACTGCCCTTTTTTGTGCAAGTGTATGAGCATCTTTGAAAAATGATCATTAAACCTTCTGTGAAAATGCTGAAAAACTTCAGGTAACGACAGAATATCATGTTTTTTGTCAGCATAAGCTCATAAAGTTTTTAATCAAAGCAGGTTTGGAAGCCTAGACTTGTCATCCTCAATCACCTCCTGATCAGCGAAGAGGATTAGGGTGGGGTAAAACATATTTGTGCAATTAGTCTAAACCATAATCATAACCTTCATATCCATAGTTTTGGCAAAATGGCAACTCAATTAATTTGACGCCACCTATGATGTAATGAAGCTTTCCAGTGAAATGGCAGCGCAGGCTCAAACAAACTTCCACAAGCATGATTTTTCATGCTGTGGAATTTTTCAGGATTTAAAGCAAAAATATGAGAGAAGAAATAGCAATTTCCCTCAAAAATATCTCAAAGTGCTTTAAATGCTATATTCATCCTGTAGATAGGCTCAAAGAAATTTTTTTACCAGGTAAAAGCAGAGCTAGTGAATTTTGGGCATTACGAGATATTAATTTAGAAATTCCGAAAGGCGAAACAGTAGGAATTGTTGGCAAAAATGGCTCTGGTAAGAGTACCTTACTACAAATTATTGCTGGCACTTTAACACCAACTACAGGTAAAGTGATAGTGAGTGGTCGTATATCGGCATTGTTAGAATTAGGCAGTGGATTTAATCCTGAGTTTACTGGTAAACAAAATGTATTTTTTAATGGCAGGCTGTTAGGATTAAATCATAAAGAAATTGAAGATAAATTTGACGCAATAGCCAGTTTTGCTGATATTGGAGATTTTATTGATCAACCAGTTAAAACTTATTCTAGTGGGATGTTTGTGCGCTTGGCTTTTGCGGTAGCAGTGAATGTCGATCCAGAGATTTTAATTGTTGATGAAGCACTAGCTGTGGGGGATATAGTTTTTCAACATCGCTGTATGCGCCGGATGAGGAGTTTAATGGATTCTGGAGTTACAACATTATTTGTATCTCATGATTCTGGAGCAATCAAAACATTATGTAATTCAGTTGTCATGATTCATGAAGGTAAAAATTACTTTTCAGGAACGCCTAATTCTGTCATTATCAAGTACATGAAGCTGGTTACAGAAACAGAATTAGGAATAGTTAATCAAGAAGAAAAAAAACCATGTCATAACCAGTTTGATTCTCAGCAATCTTTAGTAAAATCACAACCTACTCGCAGAGGGAATAGTAAAGCATTAATCAAAAATATTCAATTACTTAATCAAATAGGAGAAGAATTCGGAGAAACACCTACAATAGGATTTAATCAACAAGTTAAATTAATTGTCTATCTCGATGTTTATGAAGCATTACAATCATGTATAGTTGGTTTTTTTATTTGTGAAAAAAATGGAAATGAACTAATTGGTAGTAACACCTTTGAAGAAAATTATCCAATTGATCAATTAGAGCCAGGAGAACAACTGAGAATAGAATTTACATTTCATTTACCATTACGTCCAGGCTCTTATAGTTTGACTGTAGCGGGTGCAGAAAATTATACAGCAATGACATTTGACTGGATTGACAATGCAATGGTATTTCAAGTGCTTCCCCCTGATACAGGTAAGCGTATCCATGCTTGGGTAGATTTGCCAATAAGTGTTCAGGTGTCACCTCAAAAATTACCAGTGTTCAGATAAGAAGAGTATATTTTGATGATTATTAAATCTGAAAAAAATTATCCTTTATTACCAAATATAACTCTAGAAGAATTAGATGAAAATAGTAGTTTAAAAAAAATGCTCCATTGGGTAGGAGAAAATAAACGTGTCATTGATTTCGGCTGCGCTACTGGTTATTTTGCGAGATTACTAAGTAGTAAAGGCTGTCAAGTTACTGGAATTGAAATTAATGCTCAGGCTGCTAAAATCGCTGAACAATATTGCGAAGAAGTGATTGTTGCTGATTTAGATTTTGTGAATTTAAGAGATATTTTATCAAGACAAGTTTTTGATGTAGCTGTATTTGGAGATATTTTAGAACATCTACGAAATCCTTGGAGAATACTAGAACAAACGAGACAAATATTGCAGCCAGGAGGATACGTAGTAGCTTCTATTCCTAACATTGCTCATGGAGCAATTCGACTAGCTTTATTACAAGGTAAATTTGAATATACAGAACTCGGAATTTTAGACAATACACATTTGAGATTTTTTACTCGTCAAACAGTTACAGAATTATTTGAACGTTCTGGATATTTTGTCGATACTTATCAAAAAACAAAACTACCGATTTTTTCTGGTTCAGACTGGATACCTAATATAGATAAAAACAAAGTTGATATTAATGTCATTCAGACTATTGAACAAGATGAAGATGCTGATACCTTGCAGTTTGTTCTGCGAGCATTCCCATTAAGTTTAGAGGGAAAGTATTCATGTTTATATCAACAATATTCTCAACTGTCTGAGGAATATAATTATTGCCAAAATCAGCTAGAAGAAATATATGCTGAATTAAAGCGATCGCAGTTTGATTTAGAAGATAAACAAATTCAGTTAGAAAAAACTCAAACCCAATTAGAACAAGCAAATAATCAACTACAAGAAACTCAGCAGCAATGGCAAAATACACAAACCCAGCTACACCAATCTCATACAGCTTGGGAGCATTGTCAACATATTATCAAAGCAATGGAAAGTAGTAAGTTTTGGAAATTTCGTCAAGCTTGGTTTCAACTCAAAAATGCTTTTGTTTTGCAAAAGAGAACTCAGCAATGATTCAAGCAAAAGAACAGTCTCAATTAATATTGAACCAAACAAAACTGAACTCTCACCACTCAGAATTATTAGCAAATCAAACAGAATTAAATACTGAATATCTACAATCGCAGTTAGTTTTTAATTATCATGATATTCATCATGATAAAACTTTTTATAAATCCACGCAATTAGAACCACAACCCGTCAAAATTAAAGACTCAAATTTAACTACAGATGAAAAAAGACTATTATATATATCTCGCTTAAAAGCCGCAAAATTATGTGAATATATGGGGAATTCCCCGTGGAATTTGAAATCAAATTCTGCATATGATATGTGCGAAAAACCGTGTATATCGGTGATCATTACACTTTATAACTATTCAGAATACATTTATGAATGTTTAGAAAGTGTTGCTAAAACAGACTTAGCTAACATACCAGGAGGTATTGAAGTCTTAGTTGTTGATGACTGTTCAACAGATAACTCAGCTAATTTAGTCGCAGAATATTTACAACAATCCCAGCTACCACTTTGTTTAGTTAGTAAGTGGTTTAATACTGGTCTAGCAGATGCGAGAAACGTAGGATTAAGATTATCTCGTTCTCCCTATATTTTTATACTAGACGCAGATAATTGGATTTACCCAAATTGTTTATCTATTCTTTACGAAACAATAAAATCTTCCCGACATGCTGCGGTTTACGGTGAGATACAAAGATTTGATAACCAAACTAAACAAAAAATGAATCGTATTTCTTGCTATGACTGGGATATATATAAGTTAGTTAAACAGCCATATATAGATGCTATGGCTCTGTTTGATAAAAATATATTACTCAAACTAGGTGGATATTCTACAGAATTAATTGAATATGGTTGGTTTGGATGGGATGACTACGATCTTTGGTTGAAAATTGCTCAGTCAAACTACTCCTGTAAACTGGTTCCGACAGTACTTAGCTACTATAGAGTGCATTCAAAATCCATGATTCATATTACTAATAAATATGCGCTTAACATAGCTAAATATTTTTGTCATAAGTTTCAGAAATTAGCTAATAAATATAATGCTTATGATATGTGCTTTGGATTTCCTAAAAGTGAAATTTATCTCGAACTAAACTTATATCATCAACGAAATCAAACTAATTTAATTCTGCAAGAACTGCAATGTGCTTATGCTCAAATTGCAGCGATGGAATCAAGTAAGTTTTGGAAGATAAGAAATAAATGGTTAAAACTTAAAAAGATGTTAGGTGTAGCGAAATGAAATTCATTAGTTATTTGTAGTGAGTGCTTTAGCACTCTAAATTGAAATGAAAAACTATAAAATAGCAGCTTACATAACAGCTTATCACGAAATAGAAGCACTTCAGAAAACTATTACAGCCATAACAAAACAGTCATCCCCAATTGAAAAAATATTTATAGTTGATAATTCTAAAAATCAAATCATCGCCAATAACAGTCAGGAAAATATAATTGTAGATTTCCATCCCGAAAATATTGGAGTTGCTGGAGGGTTAAAAATTGCTGTTAGTTGGGCTATCCAAAAAGGCTATGATTTTCTTTGGCTGTTTGATCAAGATAGTGAACCGGATTATGATGTTTTAGAAAAACTATTAACTAATTATCAAGCTTTATCGAGAAATCAAAATATAGGAATTATTGCTCCTGCAATATTAGATATTAATACAAAGCAAGAATTTCCGGGTTGTATTTTTACAGATTACAAGCTTACGCCTATACCTGGAATTACTGCAATTCAAAATGTTTATCAATGTGATGCTGTTATTACATCTGGTTCTCTAATCAACATCAATGCAGCCAAATGTATCGAACTACCAAGAGTAGATTTATTTTTAGATGCTGTAGATTATGCTTACTGCATGAATTTCCGCAAGCAAGAATACGAAATCATTGTTGTTAAAAATGCGATGATGAAACATCGTATCGGAAATCATTCTCTAGTTAAAGATAGATTTAAAAAATATACAAATACATTTAGTACTTTTATTTGTTCTCCTTCTCGTTATTACTATGCTTGTAGAAATCATACTTTTTTTGAGACAAGAATGACATCAAACAAAATTCTGTATCGCTCAATAGCTTACAGAATAAAAATTTTACTGACGATGATGGAGAGAATTATCCGTTATGAGCCAGATTACATATTAATCAAATTATGGGCTTGTATTGTGGGAACTTTTGATGGTTTTCGCGGCAAACTAGGTAAGACTTGGTAAATAAGTAAATCGGCACAAAAAACTAATCTGAAGTTCCCCCATCTAATTTATGATCGCACAACAGAGCGAGTCAAAGCTCACATCTTTTTATGTATGTTAGCTTATTATGTCGAATGGCATATGCGCCAACTTTTCTATGCATACACTACACTTTTTTGTCAAAGGGGAACTTCAGCTTAATGGTATCAGTGTTTCTATTTATTTTTCTTCGCCTTTACTACTCCAAAAATTCCCAAAGAATCCATCTGCACTTCAAAATCCTGGAATCCTGCGTCTGATGACCATTGTTTTGTCAGTTCCAAAGGTCGCAGTCGCATGACCCAAGGTTTTCCCGTATGAGAATTTAAGGTTCTAGCGATTAACTCTAGCTGGGGGTGATAGGGTTGAATCGTGAAAACTAGCATTCCTCCTGGTTCAAGAATGCGATATAACTGTCGGAAATGATGGCAAATTAAAGGATTATCTGGCAAAATCTCATGTAATCCAGAAACGACAATTAAATTAGGATGAGGAGAGACGCGATTTAAATCTGCATCACTAAAAGCATCTGCTCGTTCAATTGTTGCTGATACTCCCAGATAAGCAGCCAATTCTCTGGCTTTCTGCACGTTTTCTTCCATATAGTCTCTCAGGGTCGCTACAACTAAATCGGAAGGGAAATCCAGCAACACTTCTAAATCGTACCGTCCGCCGCCGCAGGCGACATCTAAAAGTCTCGTAGGAATGCCTTGAGAGTAATTTTCTTGAATAATTTGTCGCAGAACGCTTTTAAGAATTTCTCCTCGTTCACGGATTCCTCTCCATCCTTGCGAGTTTAAAAAAATGTGATCGATCGCAACTCCTATTATCATCTTACCCGAAGGGCGATTGCGATAAACATACTCCAGCATAACTCCTGAATCAAAACCATATCTCAAACCAATTCGGATACCATCAGATAACTGACCAATGGCTTTGATCAAAAATCTCAAAATGCCGTAATAAATTGTTTTGGGATGCCAATTTGGTAAGGAGCGAGTTAAACTCTCATAGGATGGTAATGCTCTTTTCATCATAATCTTGAAGTTAGAAGTTAGAAGCCAGAAGTTAGAAGTTAGAAGTCAAAGAGGTAACGATCAGCGAATAATTACTCCCAGATTGAAAAATAGCCTTGTGCAGCTAAATCTTTCATGCTTTGAGTTAATAATTTCATAAATCCTTTTTTTTCGCCCGTCCAATAAATCGGTTCGCCGATAAAAACTTCACAGAAAAAAGGAACTAAAAGAGCTTCTCCTCTGGGCAATGCTTTCCCCAATCCATGCAGAAAGATAGGATAGATAGGAATATCAGGATGACGTTTAGCGAGATGAGCGATACCACTTTTGAAGCTAGAAAGCGCTTCCGGTTCGCCTCGCGTTCCTTCTGGGTAAATAATCAAAATATCTCCTGTTTTTAAAGCTTGGGAACATCCTTTAAAAATATCTTCGCGACCATAATTTTTTTTACGTTTTAGGGGAATAATACCCATGATATTCAGAGAAAACCAAGCTAAAAAACGACTACTTAAAAAATAATCTTCTGCGGCAACTGGATGCAATTTGTCTAACAAACGAATTGGAAATAGAGTTATCAAAACCAGCGTATCGAGATGACTGTTATGATTTGCAACTATGATCGCAGAACCGGATTTAGGCAGCCTTTCTTTATTGGCAATTCTCAGCCCAATAATTATCAGAACGACTAGCCTGACAATGAATAGAAAAAATAGCAGTCGCAATATTTTTATCAACCTAGCAACCCATGAAAATAAAAGTAGACGGTGAAATGAAAGAATAAAGGTGCGGTATAGGTTAGGCTATCGACGCGATCGAGAACGCCACCATGTCCCGGTAATAAATTCCCGCTATCTTTTATGCCTAAATCACGTTTTAGGGCTGATATCGTCACATCGCCAACAAAACCTGTTACCCCAATTAGCAGACCAAGGGCTAGGGAGTGTAATAGACTAAAGGGAGTCAGCCAAGGCGCAACAACTACAGCCAGTACAATAGTCGTACCAATGCCACCTAACAAGCCTTCCCAAGTTTTATTAGGGCTGACACTTACAAGAACTTGGTGACAACCCAAGCTTTTTCCCCAAATGTATTGGGCGATATCATTGATTTCAGTCAAAAACACAAGATAAAATAGCAATCCCGCACCGCCAGCTATCGGATTTCCCTCTGGTGGAAGCATCAGGAGGTATGCCATGTGACCGAGACTGAATACAGTCAGCATTAAACCCCAGTGCAGGGTTCCCACTGCTTTGAGAAAGCCTTCAGTTTCTCCCAGCATGACCATCCGCAATGGTAAGAAGAGAAACATGTAGACTGGCACGAAAATCAAAAACATTCCGTACCAGTTTATGTAAATCCAAAAATACTGCATTAAAATTGCTAGATACGCCCAAAAAAGAACTCGGCGATCGCTCTGGCGGGTAGGAATTAAAGAAAGATACTCTTTGAGTGCAAGAAAACTGACGAATGCGAAAAAGACAACAGCAACAGTTCGGTTAAGCAGGAGCGCAATGGCAAACAAGCTGACCATTATCCACCAAGTATTGATTCTCTGCTTGAGTTCTATATAGTCTTTTTCTGGTTTAGCAAATGGTAGAGCGTAAATAATAGCAGTAGCAAAGGCTAAGAGGGCAAAAACGCCGCCGAACGACCACAATACGTTACCCTGTGGGAGCGTCCATACCATGATTTTGTACCTCCTTAAGGGTACTAAGAACGCGATTGACGATTGTCCACACCAACAGTGCGATGACACCGATCCAGAGAATGTCTAGCCAGATTCCCGGTGTTAGTCCGCAGGTGAGAAATAAGGCAACGAGGCTAAAGACGAAGGCGCGATCGCTTTTTCCCATTGGACCGTCATATTGCCTCTTTCCACCAGTTGTAACACCGAGAACCCCTGCCAGTTCGCTAATCACGGACAGTATTACAATTGGAACAACGAAAATCCCAGAAATCCCCGGAATTAGAGAAAAGGGAAGGTAGAGAACCGCATCGGCAACAACATCTCCTAATTCGTTCAAAATTGCTCCCAGAGGCGTTTTCATGTCATGTTCGTGCGCTAGCATCCCGTCGATAGCATTAAGCGCCATACGAACGAACAGGGCCAAGGGAACGAGTAACAGTAACCACTCTCGTTGATGCCAAATTGCGATCGCTCCTCCCGTCAAACTAGAAAGTGCGATCGCAACTACAGTCACTTGATTTGCCGTTACTCCCGCCGTTGCAAGGCGATTTACTAGAGGTCTTAGTTGGTTTTGAAAAACGGGTTTCAACTGATATATGCTAGGCATAAGTAACTCAGGGAAAAGTAATGCAAGTTGTTATGCATACTTGTATCATCCCAGTAAAGTATATTTGAGTAATGAGAAATACTTAGTCGGCGATCGCTGAAGCAGTTACTACAAACATTGCAACCTTATATGTTGGCTAGCTACTACTCTTCTAAAACTAAATTTGATATCCAGAATTTAACAAAAAGTTACATCTT
This sequence comes from Nostochopsis sp., assembly GCA_051172755.1. GTDB lineage: Bacteria > Cyanobacteriota > Cyanobacteriia > Cyanobacteriales > Nostocaceae > Pelatocladus. The sequence goes on from JBMNDX010000009.1 coordinate 154,107, forward strand.
TTTTAAGATTAATGACATTATTTTAGATACACAATTTCCTGTAATGATTTCGGAATAATTGTTTTCTATCGGGTAGTAGTTATTTGCTACCCATAAAATTTTAGATATGAAGATTAGCCAGCGTCATGCTTGGACTGTGACAATAGAAGAAGCGATCGCGATCCAAGAAGAAATGCAAACTGAGGTGATCACCTCAGATCAACTCCAGCAACCTGTACAATACGTTGCTGGCGTGGATATGGGTTTTGAGGCTGATGGTACTATTAGCAGAGCAGCAGTAGCAGTACTGAGTTTTCCAGATTTGGAATTACAACAGACGAGTATAGCCCGCCGTCCGACATGTTTCCCCTACATCCCTGGTTTCCTTTCATTTCGGGAAATACCTGCTGTCTTAGATGCTTTAGAAACGATAAAAATTACACCCGATTTAATTTTATGCGATGGTCAAGGAATAGCCCATCCTCGGAGATTTGGCATAGCTTGTCACCTGGGAGTAATCATAGATATACCTACTATCGGCGTAGCAAAATCACTACTCATCGGTAAACATGAAACGCTTCGAGAAACACGAGGTAGTTGGCAACCCTTAATCCATAAAGATGAAATCATTGGGGCAGTATTGCGAACACGTGTTGGAGTCAAGCCTGTATATGTTTCTAGCGGACATCGCATTAGTTTACCCACGGCAATTGACTACGTGTTACGTTGTACACCAAAATATCGTTTACCAGAAACTACACGGATTGCTGATCGATTAGCAAGCGATCGCTAAGTAAAAATTTGCACAAGTTTGCAACAAGTTAAATTCGGAGCTTTAAAAACACTACAATTTTACGCAAATTAATACTAAGCATATTATCAATACAAGTTAATTTTTAAAGTTTCATCTAAATATGTTCTAATTAGTTGCTTCCACCTGCCTCATCGTGTTAGGAATCGCACAGGGAGGAATCAGAGCTATTTCGTTCTAGATATAAACCGCCCAGAACTAAAGTTCTGGGCTGCATAGTTTAAGTCCGTTTTAACGGACTAAATTACCACTAAACAGTCGGTTTTAACCGACTTTTGCTATTAGCCTCAGAATTGATTCACCAGAAGGGCTGAATGAGAATGAAATAGCCTTGGGGAGGAATTGTATTTAAAATATAGGTTTTGGGGGAGAATAATGAACGCACTAACTTTACAATGGCACGACGCAGGTCAAACTAAAACTCAGAAAATTCAAGAAACACAGCCAAGTAAAAATCCTGGCACTATCCGTATTGGTCGCGACCCAGTCCGGTGTGATATTATTTTGAGTCATCCTACAGTATCAGGCTTACACATAGAAATCTTCTTTAACGCCCAACAGCAGGGTTTTTGGATTAAAAATTTGCGTGAACAAAATCCTCCCCTTGTAGATGGGCAAAAACTTGTTCAAGGTGAAATACCTTTGAGTGAAGGCAGCATTATTTATTTAGGACAACAACAACTCAAAGTCACAGAAGTTTCTGTTCCCGGAGGTAGCACCGTACCACCAACAATTTTGACGCCCCCACAACCACAAGCTAGCAATCCTCCACCAATTCCTGTAGTACAGCCACAAGAACATCAGAATTATTACCAGCCCACACCACAACCACAGCAGCAAGCACAACCACAGCTACATCCCAATTATCATCAACACGCACCACAACCACAGCTACATCCCAATTATCATCAACACGCACCACAACCACAAGTAGCAGCACATCATCCCCATCATCCAGTCACACCCGTCGTACAACAGCAACCACAACCACAAGGAGTTTATGGTTTGCAATGTCCCAGATGTAAAAAACTTTCCTTATATCAAAACTTGTTATTAGGCTGTCAGCACTGTGGTCATTCTTTGCAAGATGCCGTCAGTGTATTAGTACCACCGAATCGTTAGGGACTTGCAAATAAATTAAAGAGAGACAAAGGGGACAAGGGAGAATAACTAATAACTAATAACTAATAACTAACTACTTTAAATATTTATTTGCTTATAAACAAAAATAATTATGAATAGCGGTTCTTTAGAAATTCAATTACTTTGGCAAGATCCTGTCACAGGAGAAAGACGAGAACCAAAATTGAGAGTACCTGTTGCCTTCGGCAGAGAATTTGCCCGGATGCCTGCTGAACTCAGAGGACAACAAGTCGCCAGAATGGTATTAAATAATGACCAAGTTTCTCGCTTTCATGCCTTGATTGAATGGCAACAGAATCAACTGCTGGTGACAGATCAAGGTAGTGTCAATGGTATCTACGTCAATGGTCAACGCCAGACACAGGCTGTGATCAATAGTGGCGATATTGTGCAAATAGGCCCTTACGTAATTTTTGTAACTTTTGCTGCTTCAATCTCAGCGATTCCACCTATCCCACCTATCCCAAATAGTCCACCTATTCCTCGCCCAGCAGTCCCCAGTGGAAATTCAGTTATTGTCTTTAATCCCAACACCAACCTCCCAGATCCTACCTTAGCTCCGCAAGCAGTAACACCACTGGGCAGTAATTTTCCGCCGCCAATATTTCAGCAAGAAATTGTCTCTGTCCAGGCGCTTCATGCAACGGGAATGCCAGTAGATGAAACTCATTATTTAGCTGTTGGGGCAGGGTTAGGTAGTTTTTTTTGGGTTAATTTGCTTAGGTTGTCTGGTGTTCCAATTGACAAAATAGTGGCGTTAGGTATAGATAAAGAACCCTATGCCCGTTACAAACTTTTGTGTATGAATTCGCAAATTCCTTTACATGAAAGATTGCGTTCCAATTCTGACTCTTGTCCTGATAATATTTGGGGTTGGCCTAGCTATGCTTTGCGAGAAGCTTGGCATGACTTTGGCAAAGGCAAAATCAATGATTCTATGAAACATCTGTGGAAGGTTTTTGCTGAACCTACTTTTGCTGAAACTTATACTCCCCGTGCAGGTAATGTTTTTAACTCTATTGATCGGGAGGCAAAACGCATCGGTTGGGACAAAATTTATCAGTTTGGACGAGTCTTGGCAATTCGTAAAACCAATGATGGCAGATACTGCGTAGCCTATTCTCGCGGACGTGGGAACCATGCTTTTTTCGTCAGTCGTTATTTACACTTAGCGACTGGTTATCCAGCACTGCAATTTCTTCCCCATTTACAAGCTTATCGAGAAAAATATAAAGACTTTAGGTCGGTTGTGAATGCTTACGAAGATCACAAGCACGTTTATGAACAGCTAGAACGTCAAGGGGGTATAGTCTTAATTCAAGGACGAGGAATTGTTGCTTCTCGCATTGTGCAACGCATCTATGAGGCACGCAAGAGAAACCCAAATATTTCTATTTTGCATTTAATGCGATCGCCAAAACCTCAAGGTAATAAATATGGTACTTCCCAGCGTACCGTCAAGCATCATATCGAATTGCAACCATTTAACTGGCCCAAAGCTTGTTGGGGTGGAGAACTACGAGAATCTCTAGAAAAAGCCAATCCAGAAGAGCGTAAAGAATTAATATCTAATCAAGTCTGGGGCGGAACCACCACCGCAGACCGCTTAGACTGGCAATTGATCACAGAGGTTGGACTGAGAGAAGGTTGGTATAAAATACAATTTGCAGTCGTCACCAGAGTTGAACAAGATACTCAAAACCATCTGATTGCCTATATTCAAGATAAAGATTTTGGTGAAATTCAACTCCCTGCTGTTAATTTTATTATTGATGCCACTGGTCTTGATGCCAAGGTTAAAGAAAGCCCTTTACTTCAAGATTTAGTTGAATCCAACCACCTACCACTTAATCCTGTGGGACGTTTGAGTGTTGCCAACGACTTTGAATTAGTAGAAATGCGTAATGCTCAAGGAAAAGTTTATGCTGCGGGTGCAATTACATTCGGTGGTCCTTACGCAGCAGTTGACAGCTTCCTCGGTTTGCAATATTCCTGTCTATGTGCAGTTGATAGTCTAGCCGCCGCCCGTGCGCCTGGTGTGCGTCGCCTCAACTTCATCAGTTCCTTTAGACAATGGTTAAAGTGGGTGTTTAATCAATCGCCCTAGAGTGTTGGGGATTCTCCTGCAAAGACGCACTCGCGTTCGGGGATTGGGGACAAGGGGACAAGGGAGATGGGGAGAATAGCTAATGACCATTGACCAATTACCAATTACCAATTACCAATTACCAATTACCAATTACCAATTACCAATTACCAATTACCAATTACCAATTACCAAGAAATGGTGTAGAAATGTATAGAATTCTGTCAAGATATAAAATATAGTTTTTTCAAATGCAGTTATTTTTAACACCTTATTCAATGCAGCTGTCCACTCGACCAAGTAAAAGTCAACCTTTAAAGATTGTCGCACTGGGGGACAGTTTAGTATATGGATTCGGTGATCCAGAAGGAGGTGGCTGGGTTGAACGACTACGGCGACAGTGGATGTCACCTGATAGTGCTGGTCATATCATCTATAATCTGGGTGTCCGGGGCGATCGCGTCCAACAAGTAGCCCAAAGACTAGAAGTTGAATTTCGTCATCGCGGTGAACTACGCAATCAAGTTCCAGATTTAATCATTCTCTCAGTGGGTGTCAATGACTCAGCCCGCTTAGGCCGTCCGAATGGACGCAACTATACAGACTTTGAAACTTTCCAAATACAAATCACTTCCTTACTAGAAATGGCCCAGCAACTGTGTCCTGTATTATTTGTAGGTATGACACCAGTTGAGCAGTCAAAAATGCCATTTCTTGACTGCTTGTATTACAATCACACAGATCAGCGCCGTTACAAAGAAGCAACTCGAATTGCTTGTCTGCAAAGGGAAATTCCCTATCTTGATATCTTCCGAAAATGGGCTGAACGCGGTGAAAATTGGTGGTCAAAACGCCTTAGTCACGACGGTCTTCACCCCAATACCTTAGGCTATCAAGCTTTATTAGCAGATGTTAGTCATTGGGAAGCGATCGCAACTTATCAAAATAAATCCTATTTTTCAGCCTCAAAAAAAGATAACATCTGAAAATAAGATCAAAAATTATTCATTCTGGTTTTTGAATCTTGAATTTTGTACACCCTTGACGTTACTGTAGGGTATTTTTTATTTTTAATTGTGCAAAGATGACTCCCACTTTATTAGGTCGCTGGCAAACTCGATTATTACTACTAGCAACTGTAGGTATATTCGTATCCATACCCTTTGCATTGGGTTTAGTTGGTTCTCCCTCTGGCATAGTTTATTTTTGGATCATTACCTATGTTGCTATATTTGGGATTGTTTGGGATATAGTGTATGACCAAATCCAAAAAAGACGCTGGGACAGAGATTGGCCAGCACTTTATCAATTATTAGCTGGTATCTGGGAATTTATTTTTATACTTTGTGGAATCAAAGTTTTGGGCTTTTTACCTGTATTAATTCCAAAGGAAGAACTATCTCCTTTCTGGATATTTGCACATTATAGTGTTGTTTGGCTAGCAGTTTTTATTGCTTCCCAATCCTTAATGCGAATCATATTTCCTCGGTGGCGATTCCGTGGAGGTCAATGGCTTTGATCTAAGTAGATCGTCACAAATAAAGCTAATTAGTTAAGGCATGGCTACTTCATTCTAGATATAAACACAATTAACAGTTATCGGTATATTGTTACTTTCCTAGAAAAGAGGGGAACTATATATCTATGGTCTGATGCTTATTTGTCAATTAAGTAGTCATGTTAGCTTCCTCTCGTCAAACTATAGGTGCATTTTTTTCAGCCTCTCTGTGTGTTTTGGGAGTTTGTTTGTTGCAATTTCCACACATGCAGCAACTGCTCTCTAGTAATAAAACTGCTTCATTAGAAAGTTTAGAAACAGACTTAAACACAGAAAAACTTCGGTTGAATTTGATCAAACAAATTCCGAGTTTTGGTTATACTAACTTAATAGCAAACTGGGTATACCTAGATTTTTTGCAATACTTTGGTGATGATGAAGTTCGTGCGAAAACAGGTTACAGTTTGAGTCCCGAATATTTTGAAGTCATCTTGAAGCGAGATCCACGATTTTTAGAGGCTTATTTGAGTCTTTCTACCAGTACTTCTATGTATGCTGGTATGCCAGAACGTTCTATAGCATTAATGAAAAATGGTTTAAAGTCTCTTTCCCCTTGGGTTCCCTACAAATCTTATTATGTGTGGCGTTATAAAGGCATTGATGAACTATTATTTTTAGGGGATTCGCAGAATGCTAAACAATCTTTTCAAAAAGCTGCTAACTGGGCTAGTCATCATACAGATGAAGAAAGTAAACAGATAGCGGATTTTTCTCAAAAAACAGCTGAATTTTTAGAACGCAAACCCGACAGTAAATATGCTCAAATCGCGACTTGGATGATGGTATTAAATAATCAAGTTGACGAGAAAACTCGCCCAAGAGTAATTAGTACTATAGAAGCTTTAGGAGGAAAAGTCATCAAAAACCCTGATGGTTCCACTAGAATTAAATTACCAAAGCAAGATTGATTCATTGATTGGGAGAAATTTCTCCCTTGTACTCCTTGTCCCTCTTCCCAGCTTTTAATTTTTAATTGTTTTGTCCCCAATCCCCCAACACTGGTACAATGGCAAATTAATCTATTCCCAAACCCTAGAGTTATCTATTGATGATCCGGGTTTACTTTACGGGGCAACGGTTTTTACAACTTTGCGGGTGTATAATTGCTCCTTGGAGCATCGACTAACTAACTGGCAAGCTCACTGCGATCGCCTGAAATTTAGCTTGCAAGCTTTTGATTGGTCTTTACCACAACAAGAGCGATTACGTCAGGGTGCAGAATTAATGATGGTGTATTTCCCCATCCTCAGAATCTCTGTATTCCCTGATGGACGAGAATGGATTACTGGTAGGGAATTACCGAAAAACTTAACAGAAAAACAAAATCACGGGGTATCTGCTACCTTATCACCCCCAAAATACTATCGGAGTTTACCCGATCACAAGACTGGAAATTATCTCAGTGCTTGGTTAGCGAGAAATAGCGCCCAAAAACTAGACGCGCAAGAAGCAATATTAGTAGATGGTCTAGGAAATTGGCTAGAAACAAGTACAGGTAATCTTTTTGGTTGGTGGGATAATTCTTGGTGGACACCTCCCCTGACGGTGGGAATTTTACCCGGAATAATGCGATCGCAACTCATCAACTACTTGAAACAACAGCAGCAGCTAGTACGAGAGGAACCTTGGACACCGAAACTCGTTAAAAAAATGGAAGCGATCGCCTATTGCAACAGTGTGGTCGAAATTGTTCCTATCCACGCCGTCATTCAGCCTCCAGGGTCGCTACAATATAATCCGCACCATCTTTGTTTTCAACAAATACGGAGATTTTTACTAGCATTATAGGTGTGGAATTTGGTATACCTTAAGATAAGTTAACATAATTCTTAAAAATGCCCTCGCACGACAAATTTAGGAGGATTGACCTCAGTGAATAATAAACGATGGAGAAATGCGGGGCTGTACGCGCTGCTTTTTATTGTTGTTGTTGCTTTGGGAACAGCTTTTTTTGACAAGCAACCCCAAAGTAGAGAAACATGGCGATACAGTCAATTTATTCAAGAAGTCCGAAATAACAAGGTAGAAAAGGTCAGTATTAGTGCTGATAGGTCTACGGCTATAGTCACGCCCAAATTTGACTCTAAAAAGAAATTGGTGACTTTAGTTAATGACCCGAATCTCATCAACGAACTGAATGAAAAAGGCGTTGATATTATTGTTCTACCTCAAACAGACGAAGGATTCTGGTTTAAGGCACTGAGTAGCTTATTTTTCCCCGTATTACTTCTAGTTGGTTTGTTTTTCTTGTTACGCCGCGCCCAAAATGGTCCTGGTAGCCAAGCTATGAACTTTGGTAAATCCAAGGCCAGAGTGCAAATGGAGCCACAAACCCAAGTCACCTTCGGGGATGTTGCTGGTATTGACCAAGCCAAGCTGGAATTGAACGAAGTCGTAGACTTTTTGAAAAACGCCGATCGCTTTACTGCTGTTGGAGCCAAAATTCCTAAAGGTGTGTTGTTGGTAGGTCCCCCAGGAACTGGTAAAACTCTATTGGCTCGTGCTGTAGCAGGTGAAGCAGGTGTCCCCTTCTTCTCCATCTCTGGTTCTGAGTTCGTAGAAATGTTTGTGGGTGTCGGTGCATCCCGCGTCCGCGACTTATTCGAGCAAGCCAAAGCTAATGCGCCTTGTATTGTCTTCATCGATGAAATTGATGCTGTTGGTCGTCAGCGAGGTGCCGGTTTAGGTGGTGGTAACGATGAACGGGAACAAACCCTCAACCAGTTACTCACAGAAATGGACGGTTTTGAAGGTAACACCGGTATTATTATTATCGCTGCTACTAACCGCCCCGACGTTTTAGATGCAGCCTTGTTGCGTCCCGGTCGCTTCGACCGTCAAGTTGTTGTAGACCGCCCAGACTACTCTGGACGTGTGGAAATTCTCAAAGTTCACGCCCGTGGAAAAACATTGGCAAAAGATGTGGACTTAGATAAAATTGCCCGTCGCAGCCCTGGTTTTACAGGTGCGGATCTATCGAACCTGCTCAATGAAGCTGCTATTCTGGCAGCACGTCGCAACCTGACCGAAATTTCAATGGATGAAATCAACGATGCGATTGATCGCGTTTTAGCAGGGCCAGAAAAGAAAGACCGAGTCATGAGCGAAAAACGCAAGGAATTGGTCGCATACCACGAAGCTGGTCACGCTTTGGTTGGTGCTTTAATGCCAGACTATGATCCAGTGCAAAAAATTAGCATTATTCCCCGTGGTCGTGCCGGTGGTTTAACTTGGTTCACCCCCAGCGAAGACCGTATGGATAGTGGTTTGTATAGCCGTTCCTATCTGGAGAATCAGATGGCTGTGGCATTAGGTGGTCGTATTGCTGAAGAATTAATCTTTGGTGAAGAAGAAGTTACCACAGGTGCTTCTAACGACCTGCAACAAGTAGCACGTGTTGCTCGCCAAATGGTAACTCGCTTTGGTATGAGTGAAAAACTCGGTCCGGTTGCTCTTGGTCGTCAGCAAGGCAATATGTTCTTAGGTCGAGATATCATGTCAGAACGTGATTTCTCTGAAGAAACTGCTGCTGCTGTTGACGGAGAAGTCCGTCAATTAGTAGATTTAGCTTATGCCCGTGCCAAGAAAGTTTTGACAGATAACCGCCACGTTCTCGATCAACTTGCAGAAATGTTAGTTGAGAAAGAAACTGTAGACGCTGAGGAATTGCAAGACCTGTTGGCAAACAACGATGTGAAAACAGCAGCGTTTGCATAATTACTGAAGAATTAGCAGTGATTAACGCTCTCCTGATTAGAAATCAGGAGAGCGTCATTTTTGAAATTCACCTAAACTTGGACTGGATGCTGTCCGTAGAATGGAAGCGCTTCTGACCAATGAAGACGCTTTCCCATTTGCCATTCTAAATACGCTAGATGCAAAATGCTTGTGACTGTTGCGGCTAATTCTGATTTTACTTCAATTAGTTGATAGTCATTCTTACAGCTTTCTAACTCTTTGTGCCATGCTTCTGGTGTCAATACAGTATCTGGAAATAAGGTTTGGAGTCCCAAACCATCAGGTGCAGGTTGATAAATAGCAGCAAAAATTTGACCTCTTTGTGCTGGCATTTGTACAGCAATTATACTTTTGTTTGCTTGTGACAAAGCTACTGCTGCCAATGTGGAGATAGCAAATACAGGAATATCTAACTGTTGTCCTAAAGTCCTAGCAGCAACCACCCCAATCCGAGTTCCAGTAAAACCACCTGGTCCCTTAGCTACAGCAATGAAGCTCAAGTCTACCCAAGTTTGGGGTTGAATAAATTTGATTAAGTGTTGATGCATAAGACTGGATAATTCACGCTCCAAATTCCAAACAGCAGAACGTGCATCTCCAGCAAAGTTACTAATTGCTAAACCCAATTCAGGGGTTGTGGTGTGCAATGCTAATCCGTATCGTTTAAGATATTCCAATTCAGTAGACAAGGGAAATAACTTGATTTATTTTACAGTGTGAGGAGCAGAAAGCCCATGAAGGACAGTCGCATAGCGAGAAATCCTTTCCTTTAGACATAATTAGGACTTACGCAAAATCATGAAAAAACGCACCACATAGACGCGAAGCGGCTTTTATATATTTTCTCTACACCCCTATACCCTTATCCCCATTTCCCAGACATTAGCAATAAACAGCATAATGTATATGTAAAGTTTATTTGCGTTTTTGACTTATGCCAAAAGCAATTTGGAATGGTACTGTTTTAGCTGAAAGTGATAATACTGTTGTTGTGGAAGGTAATCACTACTTTCCTTCTGACTCCATTCAGAAACAGTACTTCAAAGAGACTGACACCCACACCACTTGTCCTTGGAAAGGTGTCGCTAGCTACTACACTATTGAGGTTGATGGACAAGTAAACAAAGATGCAGCTTGGTACTATCCTACGACCAAAGAGAAGGCAAAGCAGATTGAGGGTTATGTTGCTTTCTGGCGAGGTGTGAAAGTCGAGGGTTAACTATTGTTCCAGTTTGCGGTATTCGCTCTTTGTAGCATGTAGAGACTAGCAGGTGCTAGTCTCTACAGGGTTTAAGTGTCAATTGATTTGTCTTATCCGAGCAGTATTGCGATCACTCTAAGTTATTTTCCAATCCCTGCTCCCCATGGTACTTGTCGATATTCGGCAAATTCCATCGAGAAAGTAGCCATTCCTTGAGAAAGCGATCGCAATTCTGTGGAATAACCAAACATCTCTGCTAAGGGAACTTCTGCTTGAATGACTACATCGTTGTCTCGTGTCTGCGAACCCAGCAACAAAGCCCGTCGCGATAATAATTTACCCTGAATTCGTCCTAAAAACTGGCTTGGGGTTTCTACTTCCAGCAACATCATTGGTTCTAAAATAGTTGGGTTGGCTTTTGCAAAAGCTTCTTCAAACCCAAGTCTTGCTGCAAAACGAAAGGCGATTTCTGAGGAATCAATCGGATGGTGCGAACCGCCTTCTAATATTACTTTAACTCCCATAATTGGATATCCTTTTAGCCATCCTGTTTTCAGAGCATCGATACATCCTTGTTCGCAAGCGCTAATATACTGGGTGGGGATTGCACCGCCCACAACTCGGTTTTCAAATATAAAAGGTTCTGCACAGGGTTCTAAGCGTCCCCTGACATGGGCGTATTGTCCAGCACCACCAGTTTGTTTTTTGAGGGTGTAGTCGAAAGTTGCAGATTGGTTGATGGTTTCCCGGTAAGCTACCGCAGGCGCACTCACATAAACTTCGGCGTGGTATTCTCGTTTCATCCGTTCTAAGTAAATTTGCAGATGTAACTCACCCATACCTGACATCAAAGTTTGATGAGAGTCTGGATCTGTGCTGACGTGTAAGGTGGGATCTTCGCGCACAAAACGGTGTAAGGCTTTGGCTATATGATCTATATCTTCTTGGCTTTTGGGAGTAATGGCGATCGCCATTACGGGTTCTGGGACAAATATTCCTTCTAGAGAAAGATTTGTACCCAGAGAACACAAAGTATCGCCTGATGCACACTCAACTCCCATTAACCCAATGATTTCCCCAGCTTCAGCAGAGGTTAATTCTTGTCGCTTCTTTACCTCTATTCTTACTAGTCGGTTGATGCGGACTTGTTTTTTGGTGCGGCTATTGTAAAGGCGATCGCCTTGCTTGAGTGTGCCAGAATAAAGGCGGGTGTAAGTTAGTTGACCAAATTCATCTTCAATCAGTTTAAATGCTAGTGCTATCACAGATGCTTGTGGTTCGGGATGAACTTGTACTTGTTTGTCGGTGGAGACATCCGTTGCTGCGATCGCACCTCGTTCCAGAGGAGAAGGTAAATATAATGCGATCGCATCAAGTAAATTTTGCACACCTTTATTTTTAAACGCCGAACCCATCAACACAGGTGTAAATTCCAGACTCAGAGTTCCCTGACGAATGGTATCCCAAATCATTTGCTTGGGTACTTCTTCACCCGCTAGCAACTTTGTCATCATTGCTTCTGAATGGATGGATATTTGATCAAGAAGTTTATCCCGTGCGATTTGTGCTTGTGGTTGCAAATCTTCAGGAATGGGTTTTCTATCCCAGTTTTCGCCATTTTCTCCTGTAAAATAATTGGCGTTCATCTCGATTAAATCGATCACACCCTCGAATTTATCTTCTAAGCCAATGGGTAGTTGCAATACCACAGGGTTTAAACCAAGTTTTTCCCGTATTGCATCAACTACACGGAAAGGATTCGCACCTATCCTATCTAACTTATTGATAAAAGCGATACGTGGCACGCGATAGCGCTTCATTTGTCTATCTACTGTAATCGACTGTGACTGCACGCCAGCCACACCACACAATACCATAATTGCCCCATCTAATACCCGTAGGGAACGCTCTACTTCTATCGTAAAATCCACATGTCCAGGTGTATCAATTAAATTAATTTGCGTGTCGTTCCAAAAACAGGTAATTGCTGCGGAAGTGATTGTAATCCCTTTTTCTCGTTCTAATTCCATGTAATCCATCGTTGCGCCATCACCATCCCCACCCACTTCTTCCATCTTGTGAATTTTGCCGGTATAGTACAAAATTCGCTCAGAAATAGTGGTTTTCCCAGCATCAATGTGGGCAGAAATGCCAATATTGCGAATGTGGCTGCGAGGAATCATGCTAAAGGTTCCTAAAGTTGAATTAGGGCATACAGGACTTACGCAGTGATACGAAAAATCAAGGGTTTGGACAAGGGGTGTAGGGGTATAGGGGTATGAGGGTGTAAGTCAGCAAAACCGTCACACCCCTACACCCTTACCCCCTTACACCCAGTCTCAACAAACAATCTTTGTGCGTAAGTCCTAGCATACAATCTCTAATTTAACAATAGGTAAAGAATGTGAGGATTTTGTGAGTTGCAAATCAATATCGCTTTACTCCTCACAACTTATAAACTAAGTAGGTGGGCGGGAAAAAACCCAACTATGTTAAGATAAGTAAATACGGAGAATCTACCTACCGAGGTGATGAATGATATGGGCGCTCGTTTAAGGGTATTCCTCACGCGTGAGCAAGACCTAACCCTGTTAAACCTGAGAACTGCGGATGTCCCACAGAAAGTACTAGACCGAGCAGAGGTAATCAGATTAAACGCACATGGTTGGTACGTTGAGAAAATAGCTGCTCACTTTAACTGGACTGCACAAACAGTCAGAGAAGTTTTACATAAATGGCAAAAACTGGGTCTAGAAGGACTTTGGGAATTACCAGGTCGAGGGGGAAAACCAAAGTGGAAGGAACAGGACATTGTGTTTTTGGAAGAATGCCTCAAAAAAGAACCACGTACATACAACAGTCTTCAACTAGCGCAGAAATTAGAAGGCGATCGCCAAATTAAATTGAGTCCCGACAGATTAAGACGGGTGCTCAAAAAAAGGGGATCAATTGGAAACGTGCTAAGAAGAGCCACAAAGGAAAACAAGACCCCGTAGTACGAGGGAAGAAACAAGCAGACCTAGATATGTTGGAATTATCTGCTGCTGCGGGAGAAATAGACCTAAAGTATCTAGATGAATCAGGGTTTTGTGCGTGGAGTGAACCAGGTTACACCTATTACTTCAGAGGGGAGCAAAAACACTTAGAACAAACTAAGCGTCGTGGTCGGAGATTAAGTATTATCGGGTTTCTTCAACCTTTAATCAGCTTTGTTTACGGTCTGATTATTGGTGGTGTTGGTCGTAAATCTTACATTCAAATGATGGAGCTTGAAGCGACTGAAGCTCAAAAGACTGGACGTATCAGAGTGATTGTACAGGATAACGGACCGATACACCGATGTAAAGAAGTGCAAAAGCTATGGTCAAAGTGGGAAGACATGGGTTTGTACATCTTTTTCTTACCCGCATACTGCTCCCAGATGAACCCAATTGAATTGGAGTGGCAGCACCTGAAAAAAGACGAACTATGTGGGCAAATATTTGATGATGAGTTAGACCTGGCTTACGCCGTGATTGATGGCGTTAAAGCTAGGGGAGAAAAAGGCAACTACAGTACACGACGTATTAAATTTAACTCTAATACCTATGGTTAAGTTTTCGTTACATAGTTATAAATTTTCCTGCCCACCTACTTATATGGAATCGCTTTCCTTTATCCTGATTATTATGTTCAGGTAAATTGAGGTCGAAGCGTAAAAATTTGATGGGGTTATCATCTAAAAAGCGAATTTCAAAATGAAATCCAATTATTATTGCGGGTTTGTTTGTCTCATCCAGTAAAATTCCAAAATCAAACCAGCTACCATCAAAACGTTCAAAATGAGGGAGGTCTCTACGTCTTTTAAAATTTAACTCTCCTCCACTTAAGTTTTTGATATTTTTACAATGTTGATTAGATATTTCTAATTTTAAGAGTGTATAAATTTCATTAATTTTATGCTTTAAAATTCCGTCGTCACAGGCTTCAGTTAAACATTTTAATATTTGCGATCGCAAAACTTTTGCACTGTCCACAGTCATTGGTACTGACTGTAATGTACGCTGTTGAATTTGTTTACAGAGTCCTTCCCAATTACTTTTACCGTCCAATTAGATCCTCCCGACCAAGAAGAACAAGCCACTCACCATATTCAGGATCAGGAGGTAATTGACGCAACTCTGCAAGTTCAATTATTTCTCTATCAGATAATCCCGACCATTCGTGAAGTGTTAATAACTTTCTTTGGCGTTCTTCCTTTGTTAGTAACTCTGTATCTTTTGCCAAAGTATACACTCTAGAACCAATCCAACTGACAATATTGGGAGCATATGTAAACATATATTTTACTGATTTCTGAGACAAGACTAAAACAACTCCACGTTTTTTAGCTAGCCGACTTCGCATTTGGTCAAATGTACGCCAGTTGCGATCACTCCAGTCTTCAAAGTTCCAAATAATCAAATAATCTTCAGAATATTTCTGAATTTTATCTACAGTAATACTAACTTCATTCTTAGTATAAATAACTCCTACATCGCATTCTGTAAAAATAGAGATTGTGTCTTTTAGTTCTTCTACTAATTCATCAGAATCTGAGTATGATACCACAAGAACAGACCACACATTTCCATTTGGCTGTGAACCGATGCGTTGAAGAAATTCATCAATAGAGATTGATTTGAGCATAAAATATTTAAGCGTATATCTGTTCAATTATTGGCTGAATAGCAGGATGAACAACGTAGCGAGTTTTGGGATACCGATACTCAAGAATGCGCCTAGTTACCAAGAGCTTCACGTTTTGATTTTTTACGGGAACGAATTTTTTTGTTTCAAAAGTCCGGCGTAAAATTTCAAGTTCTTCGTCTGTAATACCCAGTAGCTGCGCTTTACCAAAAGAATTAACAGCTGTCAAAACATGTTTTTCTTGTAACCTATCATCACCAGATAAATAAGTTTCTTCAATAGAAGCTTGTGTCAAGCTAATCAGGTCTCTTAAAACACCCCCTGAATATTTTATAAGTAAATCAATAGCATCTTCTTCTATAAAGTTTTCTTCGGAGCGAGTCTTTAATATTTTTTCAAAAAACATATAGGCTTCTGGGTCATTTTCTACATCAAAACAAGGCTGATAATAAAAATAATCTAGATAATTTTCTAAAGTATCACTATAGTTACTATAAAGAGAAGTTAAAGATCCAATTAATACTAGACCTATATTAGCTATTGAAATAGCTTTTACATCAGACTCAAGAATTTGTGCAAATATTTGAGGATTATCTAATCTATCAAGTCCATCAAAAAAAATAACAATACGTCCATATTGTGGAGATGCTGCTTGAGCTACTTGCTTAAGTGCTTGGACTAAATCTCCTCCAACACCATAGGCTGTTTTTATAGGAATAATACCTTCGGTTTTAATTTTTTTTGTCTCTTTTTGAGTAAAAAAGCTTACCTCCTTCGTGATTTCTTCTGATTCTCCAAAGGCAATTTTTTTTATTAAATCAATAGATGAGTTTACATCTTGATTTTTATTATTTTTAATTAATTTAGATATTTCTACACCAGCGATCGCAGTTAATACACCTGTTTTCATTTTTGAAATATCTGTGTACAAACTTATATCAATATATATAGGATATATATCCCCAACCTCTTTTATATTTTGGCAAGCAACTAATAATTGAGTAGTCTTTCCAGAACCGATACCACCAACTAACAAATGGGATGATGCAGGACGAAGCGCAATACGAGTTGAGATTGTTTCTGCTAATAATTTTCCAGGCGCATGTACATAATAGCCACTTTCAATGGCTCGCAAAGGGTCTACTGTTCCCTCAAAAGCAGACATTCTTTTTCTGAAAAGCTGTAGGCGATTAGACATAGGACTTACAGCCTGTATATAAACCTCTCTTTAACGCTAGCATGAGCAGATGATTTGTAATAGACATCTGGTGAAATTAATTATGCGTTACCCAAAATCCTTGTAGAGACGCAAAATTTTGCGTCTCTACATTATTAGGACTTACGAACCACAAAGGACACGAAGAAATAAGAGTTTGGGAGAGTTATTGCGTAAGTCCTAATTATTTTTCACGCCTATGTCTAAATAGGGCGAGCATTTCTACTCACCCCACATTCATCTAAAACCTTTCATGGAACGTCCGCTTAATCACATCAAGTTGCTGTTCTCTTGTCAACTGAATAAAGTTCACCGCGTAACCCGACACCCTGATCGTTAACTGTGGATATAACTCAGGATGATCCATCGCATCCATCAGCATCTCTCGATTCATGACGTTGACGTTGATGTGGTGTCCACCATCATGGAAGTATCCGTCAAGCATTCCCACGAGGTTGTTAATTCTGTCGCCTTCAACTTTACCCAGCGCTGATGGCACAATTGAGAAGGTGTTAGAAATACCATCCTGAGAGTATTCGTAAGGTAATTTCGCAACCGATGCAAGGGATGCAACTGCACCTTTACTATCCCGTCCATGCATGGGATTTGCGCCTGGTGCAAAGGGTTCTCCTGCTTTTCTACCGTCGGGTGTGTTTCCTGTTTTCTTCCCATACACAACATTAGAAGTAATTGTTAATACTGATTGTGTAGGTACGGCATTACGGTAAGTCTTGTGTTTGCGGAGTTCTTTCATGAACCTGGTAACTAAATGCACCGCAATCTCATCAACTTGATCTTCATTATTCCCGTATTTGGGGAAATCTCCTTCAATTTGGTAGTCTACTGCTAACCCGGCTTCGTTCCGCAATACTTTGACTTTGGCATATTTAATTGCAGACAAAGCATCTGTAACTACTGATAATCCCGCAATTCCACAAGCCATAGTACGGAAAACATCGCGATCGTGCAATGCCATTTCTAAGCGTTCGTAACAGTATTTATCATGCATATAATGGATGACGTTGAGGATGTTGATGTAGGTTTTTGCTAACCACGCCATCATCCCTTCAAATTTTCTCCATACCTCGTTGTAGTCTAGATATTCTGAGGTAATCGGTGCTGTTTCTGGTGCGACTTGTTCGCCGGATTTTTCATCCTTACCGCCATTGATCGCGTATAGCAGACATTTAGCTAGGTTTACCCGTGCGCCAAAAAATTGCATTTGTTTACCAATTCGCATTGCTGAAACACAGCAGGCGATCGCATAATCATCACCCCAGTACAAACGCATCAGATCATCGTTCTCGTACTGAATTGAGCTAGTGTCAATTGAAACTTTAGTACAATAGCGTTTAAAGTCATTTGGTAAACGTTCTGACCACAATACCGTTAAATTTGGCTCTGGTGCTGACCCCAAATTATACAGTGTATGTAACATGCGGAAGCTCGTTTTTGTCACCAAAGGTCTACCATCTTCTCCCATTCCGCCAATGCATTCTGTCACCCAAGTAGGATCACCAGAAAACAACTGGTTGTAGTCAGGAGTTCGCAAGAAACGCACCATCCGCAACTTCATTACAAAATGGTCAATGATTTCTTGCAATTGCGCTTCTGTAATCACGCCTTTTCGCAAATCACGTTCAAAGTAAATATCAAGGAACGCGGAAATTCTTCCTATCGACATTGCTGCGCCATTTTGTTCTTTCACCGCCCCTAAGTATGCAAAATAAAGCCACTGTACAGCTTCTTTGGCGTTTGCGGCTGGGTGACTAATATCACAACCATAGCTAGCAGCCATGTCTTTGAGTTCAAACAGCGCCTTGATTTGTTCAGAAATTTCTTCTCGCAGACGAATTGTATCTTCGTCGATCACATCTAAATCCAAGGATTCCAGCTGCGCTTTCTTATCTTCAATCAGACTATCAACGCCGTACAACGCCACACGCCGATAATCGCCGATAATGCGTCCACGTCCATAAGCATCTGGTAATCCTGTTATAATTCCAGAATGCCGTGCCAAGCGCATTTCGCGGGTGTAGGCATCAAATACGCCGTCGTTGTGGGTTTTGCGATATTTGGTAAATATCTCTGCGGTTTGGGGACTTAAGTGATAATCGTATGCTTCCAAGGAGTCTTTGACGACACGAATCCCACCAAACGGCATAATTGCACGTTTAAGGGGTTTGTCAGTTTGTAACCCAACAATTTGTTCGAGTTCGCGGTTGATATAACCTGGATGATGGGAAGTAATGGTCGAAACAACTTCAGTATCAGTATCTAAAATTCCTTTTTCTCGCTCAATCGCCATTAAATCTTTAACTTGATCCCAAAGTTCTTTGGTTCGTTCAGTTGCGTCTGTTAAAAAAGATTCATCGCCTGTGTAAGGTGTATAGTTTTGTTGGATGAAGTCACGTACGTTGATTTCTTTCATCCATTTACCACTTTTAAAATTATGCCATTGTGCCAACATATGATTAATATCCCTCAGTTCACAAAGCTATTATTTTGAAAACGCTTATCTATCTTGCTTGGGATAATATTTGCAGTGTGATTGTTCTTGATGTTGAACCTAAAACTAGTCTCTAGGTTTAGTTATAAGCCAAGAATTTGAGGAAATTGTGAGGACATATTAATATCATGTTAGCTGAAACACTTATATTATCTGCTCATGTTGGTAATGGGTAATAGACATCGACCGAATTTAATTATGCGTTACCCAAAATTCTTGTAGAGACGTAAAATTTTGCGTCTCTACATTATTGCAACCACAAATCAAGTTGTAACGCTCTTGAGTATTGGGTAGTCAGTATATCCCTTCTCTCCACCACCATAAAATGTAGATGGATCGGGTTGATTCAATGGTGCATTCAGTGCAAAGCGTTGGGGTAAGTCAGGATTGGATATAAACAATCTACCAAAAGCTACTAAATCAGCTTCCTCTTTTGCTAAGACAGCATTTCCTCTGTCTAAAGTGTAATCACCATTGACCATTAGTGTACCTTGATACTTTTGTCGGAGATGGCTAGTAGGTACTACTGTCGCCCCGTGTCTGATATCTGCTTCTGTAGCTTCAAAGATATGC
Organism: Nostochopsis sp.; assembly: GCA_051172755.1. Taxonomy (GTDB): domain Bacteria; phylum Cyanobacteriota; class Cyanobacteriia; order Cyanobacteriales; family Nostocaceae; genus Pelatocladus. The sequence goes on from JBMNDX010000009.1 coordinate 173,589, forward strand.
AAATATGCTAAATCAAACTGATTGAGTGCTTGGGCTGCATAACCAAAAGTTTCTAGTGGGTTAGAGTCATGCATGTCGTTAAATGTACCACTAGGAGAAAGACGCACTCCTACCTGTTTACTATCCCAGACACCAGTTATTGCTTGTGTTACTTCTAGTAGCAATCTGACACGATTCTCTATAGAACCACCATATTTGTCTGTACGCTGATTAGTACCATCACGGAGGAATTGATCAATTAAATAACCATTGGCTGCATGAATTTCCACACCATCAAATCCAGCAGTCAGAGCATTTGCTGCTCCTTGGCGATACTGTTCTACGATCTCTGGAATTTCCCAAGTTTCCAAAGCGCGAGGTGTGACAAAGGGTTTCATTCCCTCATAGGTCGATGCTTCTCCCTTTGCTGCGATCGCAGATGCTCCTAAAGGTAACGCTCCATCCGGTTGAAAATCCGGGTGAGAAATGCGCCCGACGTGCCACAGTTGCAAGAATATTCTTCCTCCTTGCTCATGGACTGCATTTGTAACCAACTTCCAACCCGCTATCTGTTCAGATGAGTGAATACCTGGTGTATAAGGATACCCTTGTCCTTGGGGTGAAATCTGAGTTGCTTCACTAATAATTAGCCCCGCAGTTGCACGTTGAGCATAATACTCTCCATTGAGTTCGTGCGGTATATTTCCCTCACCTGCACGATTTCGTGTGAGAGGAGCCATAATGATACGGTTGGGCAATTCTAAATTACCCATTTGGTATGGGGTGAATAAATTCATATTTTCGTTCATGAAATCTTTTCCAAAATTATTGTAAGCAGGAAATTACCAATGACAAATGACAAATGACGACTTTTATCGCAGCTTGAATTTCTCAAGAAGGTTGTACTGTCTGCGCTGATTGATTAAACAACAATGACTGAGATTTTTCTACATCCAATGTCTGATTTTTGAATGCTTCTGCTTTTTCGTAAGCACGGATAGTCGCTGGACGTGCTTGAATTGTTTCAAACCAGCGCTTGAGGTGGAGAAAATCTTCTAGCTTTTGACCTTGGCGTTCATAGGGAACAATCCAAGGATAAATGGCGATATCAGCAATTGAGTAATTGTCACCAGCAACAAATTCGCGATCGCTCAGGCGTTTATTCAGCACAGCGTATAATCTTGCTGTTTCATTCACATAACGGTTAATGGCGTAGGGAATTTTTTCTGGCGCGTATTGGCTGAAGTGGTGATTTTGACCCGCCATTGGCCCCAAACCTCCCATTTGCCAGAATAACCATTGCAGGACTTCAGTGCGATCGCATATATTATTTGAAATCAATTTTCCAGTTTTTTCTGCCAAATACAGCAAAATTGCTCCAGACTCGAACACTGAAATAGGTTCATCACTATCAGCCGGTTCGCGATCGATAATTGCAGGGATGCGATTGTTGGGTGCAATCTTCAGAAATTCTGGTTTAAACTGATCGCCTGCACCGATGTTTACAGGAATAATTGTGTAAGAAAGTTCGGCTTCCTCCAGAAACATCGTAATTTTGTGACCATTGGGTGTTGTCCAATAGTAAAGCTCAATCATGAATTCTCCTCCGATTTTGCTGTGCTTTCGCTGTTAAATAATTGACAAAGTAGCGGTCGGGGATTGGGAGATCGGGAACTAGTAGGTCATCAAATTTGAATTGAGGAATAATAAAGTTCGTACTAAGGACTACCCTGCGGGAACGCTGCGCGTATAGTCCTTATTTTCTAAGCACGCTTAGTCTTTACTACAAACCCTCAAAACTAGCTTGACAGACCACTAGAATACATTCTTAACTAATAGACCTTTTGCAAAAGTCAAATTAACCTCCTCAGTCTCCCTGAAACGGAGAAATCTCTACTCCCTCTGTTTCGGGGAGGTTTGGGGACGGGTTCTGTCTATATTTTGCAATAGGTCTAATACCCAATCCCTGCTCCCCATCCCCGATTACAGATACTGTGCTAAAGTTTTAGCTAGGGTTGTTTTTGGCACGGCGCCCACAACCGTATCGACTTGCCGACCGCCTTTAAATACCATGAGCGTGGGAATGCTACGAATCCCATAATAACTGGCAACAGTGGGATTCTGATCTGTATTCAACTTAACCACTTTTACCTGTCCCACGTATTCAGCAGCCACTTCATCTACTACGGGAGCGACCATGCGACAAGGGCCACACCACGGCGCCCAAAAGTCCACTAATACGGGCGTATCACTTTCCAGGACTTCTTCTTTGAATGTGGCTTCTGTCACATTAGTAATGGATGACACTCTTGCCCTCCTATTTAATTCAATTGTTCGATAAGATCGAATAAATAAAATATAGTCTAATTTATGCGATTCTGCAAGTATGAGATTTCTGTATCACCCAGAACAAAAACATATATCATTGGCGGGAGTGTTATATGCTTTAGGCGATCCTGTGCGGTTGGAGGTTGTGCGACAGTTAGCAAGCAAAGGAGAGCAATGCTGCGCCGACTTTGATTTTGCGATCGCCAAATCTACCATGTCTAACCATTTTAAAATTTTAAGAGAGTCTGGCGTGGTCTGGACTCGCAAAGAAGGAACACAACACATAAATTCACTCAGACGAGAAGATTTAGAAGAATTGTTTCCGGGCTTGCTCGATGTAGTACTGCAATCAGCACAACCATTGATGAATCAACAGTCAATCGTCAAGATGAATTAATAATTGGTTGGTTGTTGTTTGTTGTTTGTTGGTAGTTTTTGGAAATAAACACCACTAACCACTAACCACTAACTACTAACTACTAACTACTAACCATTAACCACTAACTACTAACCACTAACCACTAACCACTAACCACCAACCACCAACCACTAACCACCAACCACTAACCACTAACCACTAACCACCAACCACCAACCACCAACCACCAACCACTAACTAATCTATAATATCCAAGCGCATTTCATTGTTTGGCACAAAACCCATGCGCTCATAAACTGGTTTACCCAAGGGTGAGGCGTGGAGAATGACTCGCGTACAAGCGATCGCTTTGAGGTAATCAATCGCCATACTCATTAGTTGCTTGGCAATACCTTGACCACGGAAAGCTGCGTCAACATAAACACCCCAAATGTAGCCATATTTGCGGTGATTATCTGTCAAAATATGAGGATAAAGACCAGCGAAAAGCTGACAACTGGAAGAACCAATCACCTTGCCATCAACTTCTGCTACAAAAGCTTTGTAGTATAAATTTTGACGTACTTGCTTGTTAAATTCAAGAACAATTTCCAGCCAGTCAGAACGGATCGATTCTGCTGCAACATTATTATCTCGCCACAGCTGATAACAGTGTTGAGCAATCAAATTATCTTCTTGGGTAGTAGCTTCCCGAAAATTGATTGTTGGTAGTGCTGACATGATTTCAAATAGGTCTATTGTGCAATATTTTCAGTGGTGCGATCGCTTGCGGCGTTTTAATTCAGCTTGAATCGCATCCACCACCGTTTCAATCACTTTGACTCTGGCATAGTACTTATCATTAGCAGCAACTATTGTCCAAGGAGCCGTTGGGGTGGTAGTGCGCTGAATCGCCTGATTGATTGCTACTTCGTAGTAAGCCCATTTGTCCCGATTCCGCCAGTCTTCTTCGGTGAGCTTATACTGCTTAAAGGGATCATTTTGACGTTCGGTAAACCGCTTCAGTTGCTCTTCGGGGCTAATGTGCAACCAAAACTTGACTAAAACATAGCCTGCACTTGTTAACTGGGCTTCAAACTCATTGATTTCTCGGTAGGCTCTGCGCCACTCGATCTCTGAAGCAAATCCTTCCACTCGCTCAACTAACACTCGACCATACCAAGAACGGTCGAAAATACCAATAGTGCCAGCTGTGGGTAATTGTCGCCAGAATCGCCAGAGGTAATGATGGGCTTTTTCTTCGTTTGTGGGAGCAGCAAAAGCATTGACGAAATAACTCCGAGGATCAAGGATATCGGTAAGCCGCTTAATTGCTCCACCTTTGCCAGCTGCATCCCAACCCTCAAATAGTACTAGTACAGGAATTTGATGTTTGTGGATGTTTAATTGTAACTCCCGCAGTTGTACCTGTTGGGTAGCTAATTGTTCTTCGTAGTCTACTTCCGACAAACTTTGGTTTAAATCCACCTGCGCCAGTAAATCAGGCTCTGTAGGCTCTAAATGCTCCTGTGCAGGTAAAGCGGGGACAGAAATCTGGATGTGGAGCCGATCCAAAGCAGCAGTTAAAGTTGCAGCTAGTTGAGTTAATACCTTTACCCTAGCCCATCGTTGGCAATTACCTTCTACCAAAGTCCAAGCAGAACTACCAGTACTTGTTTGAAGGAGCATATCCTCAGCTAAGGCTGCGTAGCGATCATAGTGTTTTGCTTGTTTCCAGTCTTCAGGACGCACTCGCCAAGCCGTTAAGGGATCTTTAGCATATTGTTTTAAACGAGTTTTCAATTCATGACGGCTTAGATGCATCCAGAATTTAGCGATCGCAGCTCCATCATCCACTAACTGACGTTCAAACGAATTAATCTGCCCTATCAACATGGGAATTTGAGCATTCGGAACTCGCTCAAACAGCCGATCCTCCAACAGATGAGTATACCAACTGTGATAGAAAAAACTGATTGCTCCCTCTGCGGGTAGTTTTTCCCAGAATCTCCACAGGAAAGGGTATTTACGTTCCTCTTGAGTCGGGAACAAAATGGGATGTACCTTAAACCCACGCGGGTCCATATAAGCAACCATTTGCTTAACCACTCCACCTTTACCAGAAGCAGCCCAGCCTTCCAAGACTACAATCACAGGCAATTTCTGATCCCAACAGGCATTTTGCAGCGATCGAATTTGATACATCAGCCGATCAATCTCGGACTTATAAGTTTCTTTATCCAAGCAGAGACTTAAATCCAGTGTACTCAGCATAGAAATCATCGTGAACTTGAATCCTTCACAGGTTATACCAATTTCATATGAAGCTGCACATTATTTTGACCCCTCCCAATCTAAGCGCGAGATCGGGGAGGTGCCGCAGGCGGTGGGCTTCTTCTTATGCATCTTCATAAAGAATTGGTATAAGATAAAATTTGCGACTTTGCGTATTTATATGAGAATTAAATATCAAATATAGCTATGATTTTTCTTGAACTTATTCTCCAGAATTTTGGGCCATACAATGGACGTCAGGTAATCAATCTGAATCCAAAAAATCATGATTATACTCGCCCAATTATACTTTTAGGGGGAATGAATGGCGGTGGTAAAACTACACTAATGGATGCGATTCGCCTTGCACTTTATGGAAATCGCGCTCAATGTTCTACTCGTGGGAATTTAAGTTATAGTGATTTTCTGACTCAATGTGTTAATAGTAAAGTGGAACCCAATGAGAAAACTCGTGTTGAGTTAGTTTTTGAACATATTGAAAATGACAAAGCAATCAAATATAGAATTGTCAGAACTTGGGAAAAAAATCCTAAAGATGGTAAAGACCATTTAGGAATTTTGGGCGATGATGATACATGGCCTATTGAAGCTTTAGTGAATACTTGGGATGATTATATTGAAAATCTGCTACCTTTAGGAATTTCTAACTTATTTCTCTTTGATGGCGAACAGGTAAAAGAACTAGCAGAACAGGAAGTACCGCCACCAATAGTAGTTGATGCAATTCGCACCCTTTTGGGACTAGAATTGGCTGAAAAATTAGCGGTAGATATAGAAATTTTAGTTAATCGCAAACGTAAGGAGATAGCCGAAAAACAAGACTTAGATAACTTAGAAGAAATTGAACAAAAGATAAAGCAGCTACAGGAAGAATTTAATCGTCAACAGCAAAAATTAACTTCCCTACAAGCAGAACTAAAATTATCGGAACAAGAAGAACAAGAGGCTGTTGATAAATTCCTTTCGGAAGGCGGTAAAATAGCCGCAGAACGTACTCATTTAGAACAACAAAAGCAAGAAGTAACTACGGAAGCAGAAGCTATTCGTCAGACGATGTGTGAGTCTGCTGCTGATGTTTTACCATTAGCGTTAATTCAACCGTTACTTACGCAAGTCCAAGCACAAGGAGAAACAGAATTTCGCACCCGACAAGCGCAAATAGCACAGGATATTATACTTGAAAGAGATAAACGTTTAATTGATTTAATTAGTAAGTTAGAAATCGAAAATCAAAAAATGGTAAAAATCAAATCCTTTTTGGAAGAAGATGAAACTAGGCGAAATACTAATTTACAAAAACAACAACCTTGGTTGTTAGCGGATGATGAAGCTTTAAGTCAACTGGGTAATGTAATTTATTACTTATACAATGCTAAAAACTCTGTTAAACAGCAATTATTAAATCTGAAAACTAAAGAAGAAGAAGTAATTAATATTGAAAGACAAATGCAGACAGCAGCATCTCCAGAAGAGTATGAACAATTGCGTGATGTGATGCGAAAAGCACAACAAAAAGTTGCTGAAGCTAAAGCTAGCTGCGAAACTTCACGGCGCCATTTGATGGAATTAGAAACAACTATTGAAAAGTGTAAAAAGGATTTAAAAGAATATACAGAACAAACTATTGATCGTAAGAATAGAGAACATGTGATTACTGCTTCAGCTAAAGTTCAAGAAACCCTCAAGCTGTTCCGCGAACGCTTGACTTTGAGAAAATTAAATAAATTAGAAAATGAAATCACTGAGTGCTTTCGCTATCTTCTGCACAAATCAGATTTAGTGCATCGCATCGTCATTGATACCAATTCTTTTAGCTTATCTCTATTTGACTTACAGGGCAAACAAGTTCCCAAGCATCGCCTTTCCGCCGGTGAAAAACAACTTTTAGCGATCGCCTTCCTGTGGGGATTAGCACGAGTCTCTGGGCTGCGATTACCAGTAGCAATCGATACACCACTTGGCAGACTAGATTCATCGCACCGCAGTAACTTAGTCGAACGTTACTTCCCTTGTGCTTCTTATCAAGTAATTTTACTTTCCACCGATACTGAAATCGGAGAAAAAGAAGTTAAAACCCTACGCGAAAACGAAGCGATCGCCCGCGAATATCTGCTCAAATACGATTCATCCACCCGCCAGACAAGCATAGAACCAGGTTATTTTTGGTAACTCTTGTCTTGCACATTTTATAGCTCCCGGTTCGCCCATTTTCTAGAGGGCAAGTAACTGTAAGTTAATCCCTACCCATCTTTAGACATTACTAATCATTTTTGGGTAGGTTTTCAACAATTAATTCATCAACAAAATTTCTAAGCCGTTCTTGCCAGTCAGGAACGGCTTTAAGTTTTTCTCTGACTCCTGGTAAAACCTTGAACTGCACAGGGACTTTATCATACGGCACTTGATTATCTGGTTGAAATTTTGTTGTGGGCATAATTAAGTGTAACGTCTGATATACTAGATATTATATCCGATTTGAACAGGTAATTAAATGCTGTTAGGTTTCAAAACCGAATTGAAACTAAATAATCAACAGCGCACAATGTTAAAGAAGCATTGTGGTGTAGCACGTCATGCTTGGAATTGGGGACTGGCTTTAACCAAACAGATACTTGACCATAACAAAGCCAATCCCGACTCTAAAATTAAGTTTCCCACTGCTATTGACTTGCACAAATGGTTAGTAGCACTAGTCAAATCAGAAAATGAGTGGTATTACGAGTGCAGCAAATCTACACCACAGCAAGCATTAATGGCTTTGCGTGAAGCTTGGAAGCGTTGTTTTAACAAGACATCTGGAGTTCCAAAGTTTAAGAAAAAAGGTAGGCACGATTCTTTCACGTTAGAAGGCACAGTCAAAATTCACGGGTTAAACAAGATTCAAGTGCCTGTAATTGGTGTTCTCAAGACTTATGAACGACTACCACAGGTACTAACGAAGTCCGCCACAATTAGCCGTCAAGCTGATAGATGGTTTATCAGTTTTAGAATTGATGTAGAGACAATAAACAAAAACAACACAAATGTTGTAGGCGTTGACCTTGGTGTTAAGTCATTGGCGACTCTTAGCACTGGTGAAGTCATACTAGGTGCGAAGTCCTACAAAAAATATGAATCTAAGTTAAGTAGAATGCAATGGTTGAATCGTCATAAAATTATTGGTTCAGCCAACTGGAAAAAAGCTCAAATACAAATAGCTAGACTGCATAGAAAGATTGCCAACATCCGTGCATCTTCATTGCATAAACTAACAACGCTACTAGCCAAGAACCACGGCACGGTAGTTATAGAGGATTTAAATGTATCTGGCATGATGGCTAATCATAAACTAGCCAAGTCTATTGCGGATATGGGTTTTTATGAGTTTCGCCGTCAATTAACCTACAAGTGCCAGTTGTATGGCTCTAAGCTTGTTGTAGTTGACCGATGGTTCCCATCTAGCAAAACTTGCTCTTACTGTGGAACAAAAAAAGAAACACTCGGACTCAATGAGCGAGTGTTTGAATGTGGTCACTGCGGATTTATAATTGACCGCGATTTGAACGCTGCAATTAATTTGAGCAAAGCTGTCAGTTAGACAGTGTTAGCCTGTGGACTGGTGAGTGCCGACACCGCCAGATTGAAGCAGGAAGTAAGCTCCGAAGGCAACAAGTTATATTCTTGGGTAACTTTGGGTAAGTTTTATATAACGGTTAGGAAAATGCGGAACGAGAAAACAAGAGTTTCAGCGTTTGCTTAAGATTGCGATCGCATAGCGACTTATTGCTTATCGCTTCTAGACTCGTCCGAAATATAAATAGGGTACAAAAAAATGGTAGAAGAATAAAATGTAAATCTACCATGGAAGAATTTCTTTTTTGTAATCCCCAATCCCCAATCTAAAATTACGCTGCTTTCGGTAATTCTGAATAAATTACCTTTTGATAGTAATCTTGCAACTGACGAGTCGCAGCCGCCCATCCCCAGCGTTCTGCTTCTCTACGAGCATTTTGACGAATCGATTCTCGTTCTTGTTTCATTTCTAACAAGCGAATCGTAGCAGCGATCGCACCCTCGTCACCAGTATCTGGAGCAAACAGGTATCCATTGACACTGTCTGTCACGATATCGGGAATGCCACCAGAACGGGCTGCAACTACCGGACATCCAGCCGCCATTGCTTCTAGGAGTACTAAACCTAATGTTTCTGTGCGGGAAGGAAAGATAAAAGCATCGGCGCTAGCAAAGGCCGATCCTAATTCTTTACCAACCAGATAGCCTACAAAGTTGGTGTTTGTATTCGCAAAGTGTTTTTCTAAGGCTTGGCGGTGAGGACCATCTCCCACTAATGCTAGTCTGGCTTCGGGGATAGCTTCTAGTATGGGTTTGATCCGCTCAATCTCTTTTTCAACAGAAAGACGCCCAACGTATAGTAACAAAGGGCTATCTGGGTGATTTTGCGATAGACGCGATCGCATTTCCTCACTAGTTAAGCTAGGATGAAACGTCTCTGTGTCTACTCCCCGTTGCCACAAGTTGACTCTTTCAATGCCGTGAGTTGTTAGTTCCTCCATCATCGCTGTAGAGGTACATAGATTTAAAGCTGCTTGGTTGTGACCGGCTTTCAGTAATTCCCACAAGAAGCCTTCCAACATTCCTAAACCGTAATGCTGGAGATATTGAGGCAAGTGGGTATGATATGAAGCAACCAAAGGAATATTAAGGATCTTGCTATAAAATATACCAGCTAATCCTAAAACTGCTGGGTTGACCACATGAATAATATCTGGCTGAAACTGTTCCAAAATGTGACCAATTGCTGGGCGAGGCAGTGCCATTTTTAATTCTGGATACAGTGGTAGCGGAAAACCAGAGACACCATATATTCTGACTCCTTTGTATTCTGTAATACCACCTTCTGGACAAACCACTAGTACATCGTCGCCACTGCGTTGTAAATGTTCAACAGTATGACGTAGGCGTGTGACAATGCCGTCAACCTTAGGCAAAAAGGTTTCGGTAAATAGAGCAATCCTCATAAAATATCATTCACTACAGGCAGGGTGTTCAGATAATCTCAGCTTCTGGACAACTTCCAGCATTACTCACAGCGTATACTGTCTCATGCGCTACAATCAATTCCACGCAACCAAAAACCAGATCACAATTCTTTGTAGAGACGTGAAATTTCGCTTTGTATGTAGAGACGTGAAATTTCGCGTCTCTACATACTGAACTGTATTGGTTTACTAATGTGATTTTTCATCCTTTATAAACAGACTGGCTGCCATACTATGCGAAAATGTGACAACCAGGTTTATCAATTATGTTTTTGAAGTCAAGATGTTTTGTTTGGCAGGGTGCAAATACCATGAATGCCAATGGCTGCTATTACCCCACCTAACAAAACTCCGACCCCTTCAGCAAAGCAATTAATTCTGTGTCTGTTTTCTGCTGCTTCAGCAACAAGTAAGTCACCCACCTTTACAGATGGGGACTTTGCCACTTGTTGATAATTTTTATGAGCTGCATCTAATGTTACCCATTCAGGAAACAGATAGTAGACACTGATACTACTAAATGTAACTCCAGGTAATACAACAAACACAAATAGAACAAGCGATCGCATATTCATGCTTTGCTATTTACGATGCCAACTGACTTTTGGCAAAATTTGGTTTTTATCAACTCGGATTTGATACTTGATAGCAAAGTTCAACAGAGAATCAAGCAGGGAATCAGAGAGATAGTGAGGTTGTAAACCCAGATCCAAAAGTTTAGTGTTTTTGGCGTTAAAGTAGTGTTCTTCTTTTTCGACTCTGGGATTATCCAAGTTATTAACTTCTACATTTAGTCCCATTGCGTTCCCGGCTTTTTTCACCATCATTGCCAAGTCGCCGACGCTGAATTGTTCGGTAAATTGGTTAAACACACGCAATTCTCCAGGTTGTGCTGGGTTGGCGATCGCCAGTTCCATACATCGTACCGTGTCCCGAATATCCAAAAATCCCCGCGTTTGTCCACCTTTACCATAAACAGTTAGGGGGTGTCCAATTGCAGCTTGGATACAGAAACGGTTTAGTGCTGTCCCAAACACACCATCATAATCTAGGCGGTTAATTAACAGTTCGTCCATGCCGGTTTCTTCTGTGAGAACACCGTAAACCACACCTTGATTTAAGTCTGTTGCCCGTAGTCCCCAAATCCGACAAGCAAAGTGGATATTGTGACTGTCGTGGACTTTGCTTAAGTGGTACATTGAACCAGGTTGTTTGGGATAAGGCAAAGTGTCTTTGCGGCCGTTGTGTTCAATGGTGATATAGCCTTCTTCTATATCTATGTTCGGTGTACCATATTCACCCATGGTTCCCAATTTTACCAAATGGCATTCTGGGAAATCCTCTTTCATTGCGTACAACAAATTCAGCGTACCCACAACGTTATTGACTTGTGTCATCACGGCATGTTCACGATCAATCATCGAAAATGGTGCGGAACGCTGTTCGCCAAAATGCACGATCGCATTTGGTTCAAATTTGTGTAGGGCTTTTTGGAGAAACTCATAATTGGTGATATCACCAACAAACAAATCGATAGATTTACCAGTTAAGTCTTTCCAGCGTTGAATGCGTTGCTGAATTGGTGCGATCGGGGTTAGAGTTTCCACACCCAATTCATTATCCCAGTGCCGTCGCACCAAGCTGTCTAAAATACCAACTTCGTAACCTCGATTGGAAAGATAAAGCGCGGTTGCCCAACCGCAATAGCCATCGCCACCAATAACCAGGACTTTCATTTTCACCTGTATTTACTCGCTGATAGCTAAATCTAGCAGGTTTGTGTCACCTCTAGACCATGAAGATTGGGGATTGGGGATTGGGGACAAGGGGGACATGGGGAAAAATTCAAATGACTAATGACTAATGACCATTGACTATTGACCAATTTTATAGCTACTGGCTATGTAATAAAAAAAGCGGTAATAATTATCAAATTCTGGACTGGGTGCTTTTCCCTGCCAGTAATATTTCAGCTGTCCTTGGGCTAATTTCAGCGTCATGACACTTTGTTGTTGTCCTACTTCTACCGTCAGCACTCCAGAGACTCCTTGGGCTGTAGTAAAGTTGGGATTTATCGATGTTTTGGCGTTTTTTTCTGGGATTATGACTTCTGGCAGTTGCATTCCTGCCCAACTACGAATCTCTACAGTGTTATTTTTTGGGGAAATAAAGACAATTCCGTCGCCGTTGTCTGATGGCAAAGATTTCCAGGTGGTGGGATAAGGAAATTCAAAGCCATACCGGGCATTACTATAGATTTTCCCAGTCTGATTAGAGATGTTGAAACCAGTGGTTGGTGTACAGCTTCCTAGAATTACAGACAAAGCGATCGCGTAAATAAAGTGTCTTAAATTCCCCAGGAAGTGGGAGGCAGAAGGTAGAAGCCTCGAATCTCTAAGAGTAAATGCTTTCATCAATATAATTGTCAAAGAGAACTTATCGGTATCTCACTAAATTTTCTTGAGATTGTGTTGTTTTTTTACCACTAGCTATTGTGATGGTGCAAAGCTTTATGTTCAATTATTTGTAAACTATTATTACGATAATGACGTCAAAGCGTCTTGCTGTCTTGACAAGCTAAAGAGGAGTAGATATCGTAGGATACATACCCGGGTAAGACCGTTAACAGAGTTATGCAAGCTAATAAGCAAAAGGTTACTTTATATTTATCGCCAGAACTGCACAGAAAACTGAAAATACGTTCAGCCATGGATTCAGCGCCAATGTCGGATCTTGCCGAACGCGCCCTCGTTTTCTATCTGGCAAATTCTGAGCTAGTTGAAGAAGTAGCTATCTACGGAAAAACTCACAGAGTTTACACCTGTCCTAATTGTGAAAGCTCATTAGTTATACGAGATGGCGAATTGGTTGCTATGGGCAAACAACCAGGAGCAATAGGTCAAGAACATCGACCAGTGGAAGAGATGGAAGAACAAGCCCATCCGAAAGGTGAGGAAGAATTAGTTCCTTGCTAAATATACAGAATTGCGAATACATAATCCGTTATGAATTCTGGAATTCTGCCATCTTTGCCAACTGCGATGTCTAGAGTTTCTGTAAAAGGTCTCAAGTAGGTCGATGTATGAAAGAAGAGCTCAATATCCTCATTCAAGCTCAATACCCTTTAATCTACCTTGTGACCTCCGAGGAAGAACGGGCTGAGCAGGCAATCTTTACAATCGCTCAATCGTCAAAACCACAACGGCGAGTGTACGTTTGGACAGTAACTCACGGCATCGTGGAGTATGGTCAACCCCGGAATGTAGGTCAGCATAATACTGTTTCACCCGAAGCGGCGATTGATTGGATTATCCGGCAAAGAGAACCTGGCATATTTATTCTTAAAGATTTACATCCTTTTATAGATGCACCTGCAACAACAAGGTCTTTACGGGATGCGATCGCCAGCTTTAAAGGCACGCAAAAGAACATCATCTTGATGTCACCGATGCAGCAGGTACCCATTGAACTGGAAAAAGAAGTTGTTGTCTTAGACTTTGTGCTTCCAGATATGGGTGAGTTGAATAAAGTATTAACTCATCATATAGAAAATAATCGTGGGCGACGGCTGCCAACAGAAGCACGGGAAAAACTTCTCAGAGCTGCTTTAGGATTAACTAAAGACGAAGCTGAAAAGGTATATCGTAAAGCTCAGGTCACAACTGGGCGCTTAACAGAAGAAGAAGTTGATATAGTTTTATCAGAGAAAAAACAATTAATCCGGCGCAATGGTATACTGGAGTACATAGAAGAAGATGAAACCATTGACGCGGTTGGCGGCTTAGAAGAATTGAAAAAATGGTTAACACAGCGCTCCAATGCTTTTACTGAAAGGGCACGGGAGTATGGTTTACCTCAACCAAAAGGGATGTTAATTCTCGGTGTTCCAGGTTGTGGTAAGTCGTTGATTGCTAAAACCACATCTCGACTTTGGGGCTTGCCACTGTTGCGGTTAGATATGGGTCGGGTTTATGATGGGTCAATGGTAGGACGTTCGGAAGCAAATTTACGCAACGCCCTCAAGACCGCCGAATCTATTTCCCCCGCAATATTATTTATCGATGAATTAGATAAATCCTTTGCTGGTAGTACTGGGTCTTCTGATTCTGATGGTGGCACTTCTAGTAGAATATTTGGATCTTTCCTCACCTGGATGCAAGAGAAAAAATCCCCGGTATTTGTGATGGCCACTGCAAACCGAGTGGAAAGATTGCCAGGTGAGTTTTTAAGGAAAGGCCGTTTTGATGAAATTTTCTTTGTGGATCTGCCCACACCAGAAGAAAGGCAAGATATATTTAAGATCCACCTTAATAAACGCCGAGAAGACATCTCTAGATTTGACCTAGAACAGTTGTCTAAGATGTCTGATGGCTTCTCTGGAGCAGAAATTGAACAGGCGATCGTAGCGGCGATGTACGAAGCTTTCGCCCAAGATCGGGAGTTCACTCAATTAGATATTATTGCTGCGCTCAAAGCGACATTGCCGTTGTCTCGGACGATGCAAGAACAAGTTACAGCCCTCAGAGATTGGGCTAGACAGCGTGCTAGACCCGCAGCATCTTCCATTGCTGAATATCAGCGAATGGAATTCTAAAAGCTTTCCTCTGTGAACACAGGGGGGAAGAGCTAGCACTAAAAGCTAGCTGTTAATAAAAAAACCGCGTTCTGCTAAACGCGGCTTACTCTCAAAGAAACTAAACTGTTGTCCTTTTTCTCTATTCTCTTTGGAGGAAACCCAAATGTCTCATTTTAGCACTCTGCGTACCAAAATTACCGAAGCTGAAATCCTCAAGCAATCCCTGCGCGACCTCGGTATTAGCGTAAAAACCGAAGCTGATGTTCGTGGTTACAACGGTCAGCGTGTTCGTGCTGACATCGTAGCAGTATTGGAAGGCGAATATGACCTCGGTTGGTCTCGCAACAGCGATGGTTCTTTTGATCTAATCGCAGACCTGTGGGGTGTTGCTAAAAAGCATAATCAGACTGAACTGATTAACTCTATCAACCAAAAGTATGCTGTTAACAAGACCTTGACAGAAGTTAAACAACGCGGGTTGCAAAATGCCAACGTTAAGTTGGTATTGCAATAGTAATTTCTCTGCGCGTTCCCAAAGCTGCACGGGTTAACCTTAGTTAATAGCGGTTAGCCCGCTTTTTTTACCGACTGGAAGTAAATCCAGTCGTTGTTTTTTGCAGAAACTTTTTTGTTTGGTTGAATAGATTTAGTTTACTATTGCTAATCCAACATTTTTAATTTAACATTTTTTAATAAAAAATTGTAGCTACTTTTAATCAAAACCCAGTTTCCAAAAAGTGACAGCGTTGAAAGCAGAAAGCCCATCGGCTTTTAGCCGTGGGAGTGTCAATAGCGCCATTGTACTTATTTGAGTCGTCTTCAGACTAAGGGTTTAAACCTTTAGCGGTGGGATGCTCCCTTTGCTAGTCTGTATCAGCGTGTCTATGATAATCATGCTAGTAATCTGCTAACTTTTAACTTCATGAGTTACTTCCGTCCTGCTATTGATGCGATGACTGGTTACGTTCCCGGAGAACAGCCGAAACCGGGAAGCAAAATTATTAAGCTTAATACTAATGAAAATCCTTATCCGCCGTCACCAAATACACTTAAGATCCTCAGAACCTTAGATGGTGAGTGGTTACGGCGTTACCCTGATCCCTTTGCGCGTGAATTTTGTGCTGCTGTGAGTGAAGCTTTGGGTGTACCCAACGATTGGATCATTGTCGGTAACGGTAGTGACGATGTGCTGAATGTGTTGATGCGTGCTTGTGCAGAAGGAGGCGATCGCAAAGTTGTTTACCCAATGCCAACTTACGTTTTATATCGTACCCTAGCAGCCATGCAACCTGCGGAAGTTGTGGAAATTCTCTATCCCCAGGATTTTACACTGCCGATTGATGATCTGGTTGCTGCTAATGGCGCAATTACATTTATTGCTTCTCCCAACAGTCCTTCTGGTCATTCTGTACCGTTGGATGATTTGCGTACTTTAGCACGGCAAGTTTCAGGAGTAGTAGCAATCGATGAAGCGTATGTTGATTTCGCTGAATATTCTGCCTTGCCATTGGTGCAGGAATTTGAGAATGTGATTGTGTTGCGTACTTTATCGAAAGGCTACTCTCTGGCAGGTTTACGGATGGGTTTTGGTATTGCCAATCCCAATTTACTGACAGGGTTGTTTAAAGTCAAAGATAGTTACAACATTGATGCGATCGCGACTATGGTTGGTGCAGCAGCAATGCGTGATCAAGCTTATAAAAATGATTGCGCCGAGAAAGTCAAAATCTCACGAGCAAAGCTGACTGTTGACTTAAAGAACTTGGGTTTCACTGTTCTTGATTCCCAGGGAAACTTCGTCCTTGCTACATCAGAAGAAGCTAATGCAGAACAACTTTATTTAGGATTGAAGGAACGAGGTATTTTAGTACGCTACTTCAAGCAAGCAGGATTAGACAATAAACTTCGGATTTCAGTTGGTACAGATGAACAGAATCAAACATTAATTGAAGCTTTAGTTAGTTTGATGAATCCCCAGTGATTACTTCTCAGGTATTGATTGACCTAAGTAGCCACCTAAACCAACTACAAAACCCTGTTAAACCTGAGAACTGTGGATGTACCACAGAAAGTAAAAGACCGAGCAGAGCTAATCAGATTAAACGCACATGGTTGATATCTTGAGAAAATAGTTGCTCATTTTAACTGGACTGCACAAATCGTCAGAGAAGTTTGACATAAATGGCAAAAACTTGGTATAGAAAGTCTTTGAGAATTAACAAAAAAATATACTCCCCTATACAATGCAAATTAACTGGCAAAGCGTCAAAACCTACGAAGACATTCTTTATCACAAAGCCAATGGCATTGCCAAAATTACCATCAATCGCCCCCACAAGCGCAATGCTTTCCGCCCTAAAACTATTTTTGAACTCTATGATGCTTTCTGTGATGCTCGTGAAGATATTAATATAGGAGTTGTATTATT
Source organism: Nostochopsis sp. (assembly GCA_051172755.1). Taxonomy (GTDB): domain Bacteria; phylum Cyanobacteriota; class Cyanobacteriia; order Cyanobacteriales; family Nostocaceae; genus Pelatocladus. Next base: position 190,592 of record JBMNDX010000009.1, read on the forward strand.
TACAGGTTACGGACCACACACAGATGGCAAATATGCATTTTGTGCTGGCGGTGATCAAAGTGTACGGGGACACGCGGGTTATGTAGATGATAGTGGTATTCCCCGGTTAAATGTATTGGATTTACAACGCTTGATCCGGTCAATACCAAAAGTAGTAATTGCTTTGGTAGGTGGGTATGCGATTGGGGGTGGACATGTCCTACATTTAATATGTGACCTGACTATTGCCGCCGACAATGCTATTTTTGGGCAGACAGGACCGAAAGTAGGTAGCTTTGATGGTGGTTTTGGGGCTAGCTATCTGGCCCGGATTGTCGGACAAAAAAAGGCGCGAGAGATTTGGTTTCTCTGTCGCCAGTATGATGCTCAACAAGCGCTGGAAATGGGTTTGGTAAACTGCGTTGTACCAGTGGAACAATTAGAAGCAGAAGGTATCCAGTGGGCTAAGGAAATTTTAGAAAAAAGTCCGATTGCGATTCGTTGTTTGAAAGCTGCATTCAATGCTGATTGTGATGGACAAGCTGGTTTACAAGAACTCGCTGGTAATGCAACTTTACTTTACTACATGACTGAAGAGGGAGCCGAGGGGAAACAGGCGTTTTTAGAGAAACGTCCGCCTAATTTTCGGCAATATCCTTGGCTACCTTGAGAGAGAAAGGGGACGAGGGATAGTTTGTAGTGAGGACTTTAGTGCTTGAATATTTGAGGACTTTAGTCCTCACTACGAACTTAGGATTTTAAGCTCTCTTGTATCAAAATCCGAGGAAATGAAGTGCGATCGCACTCCAAGTATGAAAATAAAAATTACAGTGTTTGAAAGCCTTTTGCTGTTTTCTTTTGTCCCTTAGTTTTCGATTTAGATTTGTGGACGTCTCCTAAAGCTTCTTGGAATAAATTATGTAGATGTATTGGTACACTGGCTATTTCTGGTAATTCTGGTTCTAGAGGTTTATGATTTTCTTGTAAGAGTGTATCTAAGTCATTGTTTAAGTTAAAGTCTGGACGTTGTAGAACTGTTTGCAATATTTTTTCCAATGAATCTGGGTGATCTAATGCTAGGCGATACCAGATGAAAGCATTGGTATTTTTACTTTCTAAGTAGTGGCGAATTAGTTTTTCAGAATCTTCAATACTCTGCCAATCTTCTGCTGCTAAAATTGTTTTAATTTTAGTGTATGTTGGCAAAAATATCTGTCCCCAACGGGGATGAGAAAGAGCTGTTACTGCTTCTGCTTTTTTGAGATCAGCAGGTAATTCCACTTTTGATGCTACCATTTTGGCTGTGGTAGTTTTGTTGTTCAACAATTGCGATACAACTTTCGAGTCAGCACCCATGTCTTCGGCTGCGGCTTTGATTTCTTCTTCGTCAACTCCTGCTTCTTGAGCAATTTCTGCAAGTGATTTTGAGGAATCTATTCCTGCGGCTGCTAAACTTTTTTCGGTAGTGATTTCTTGAAGTTCAGCTATTTTTTTATTGAGTTGATATCCTGGCATTGTGATTTCATCACTACCAAAAAACTCAACAAATTGTTGATGATATGTTAATACTGACTGCCAAGCTTCTTCTAACAAGTCAGGTGCATCACTGTAAAGATAGCTTTTGTAATTTTCTTTAAAATTACCAATTGCTACTGCTAGTTTTGGTTTACCCAGTTTACCCATTCGTGTGTACGGTCCAGAAAATGTCCAGTAGGATTCTGTGACAGGAGAAATGCGAGTGAGTAGAATTTCTCCTTCTTTTAACGGTGACATTTCCTGTTGGGTTTTAGTGTTGTTGAATTTAACAATGTAGTTTTTGGCTGTTAGCCAGTTCATTAACTCAAAGCCATCGTCTAATATTTTAGCGATCGCAAATAACCCCATAAAACTACGATACCAATTATTTAGCAATTGGCGATCGCTTGCTGACAATTCTGGATGAGTTTGTATAAATATATCTACTGGTGAATTATTTCCTACTTTACCTTCGATAGCAAAGCTGTCTATTGTGAACTCTTGTTGGATCGTATCACCAGACCCACGACGCAACTGACCTGCTGCATAAGTTTCCAATGCTCCTGCTAGTTCATCGTCTGCATCCAAGATAAAATGAATTAACGCTTGCTTGAGTTGGTGCGATCGCTCTAAGAGTGCATCCACAGTTTCATCTCTCGGTTTGAACTTTCAAAGTAGATTATAGGTTGCTCAAAGCCGGATTGATCTAACTTAGGACTTAATTTCTCAAATTGCGTAGCGCATATATTTAAGGAATGTGGATTTACTGTGAACTACCTATTGGGAATAAAAAAATTCGGTGTATTTTTTGATAATTTGCGAAATTAGACCAGACTACATAGTAGTATTTGCTATTATCAATCGATGATTTCGGTAAATTCACTAAGAGTTTAGTACAAAAAAGAGGAAAGTATGAAAAACTACCTGTATCTGGGATTTGCTAAACAATTTGTACTGATAGTGACTCCGATACTAGCTAGTTCTGTTTTAGCAAGTTCACCCAGTCAGGCTGCTACTCTCGCTTTTGCTCAAGAAGAGTTGAATTTTACCAACTTTAGTCAAAGTTTTGGCACCATTGACAGACAAAATCAAGCTAATACCAATGCCTCTACTTTTACTGATGATGCAACAGTCTTAACTATCAATCAAGAAGTACAAACAGATTTCACATTTACTCCACCAGAAGCTTATACTCAAGTAGGTTTGAGTCTTGCTAGTGGAGAAGGCACAAGTTACTTCGGAACAGCAGATACTTTTGGGGGAATAGTCGGTAATTTTGACATAAATGCTGGTGAATCGTTTTCTTTTGATTTCACAGCTTCTTTAAACTTGGGAACATCAATAGATGATCCACCACAAGAAAATGCTAAAGCGATTGGAGATATTTCATTCTTATTATTTGATACGAGTGATATTGAGCCAACAAATATCTCCAATTTTGTAGCTGACGTCTTATCTGGAAATCAGACCATTAACAAAGATCCCTTAGATTACTTTTCACTCGCCGGTAATATTAATACTGCTGGTGATGATGACTTTCTCACATATGAAAACAGTCAAAATATTAGCTTATCAAATGAATTAGATACATCTGATTTTGATGGGAATGAAGAAACAGCTAGTGCTAATATTAGTGGTTCTTATCAACGCTCTTTTGAGAATAAAACAAATCTTACTTTAGTAGCAGTCAGAAAAAGTCAAGTTAAAGTTGCAGTACCTGAACCTTCAACTTATCTAGGTTCAATACTATTTTTTGGCTTAGGTGCAATTGCTCTGAAAGCAAAACGTAAATTAAATCGGCAAAAATAAAGGAGTGGTCATTGGTTATATTTGGTGCATCTTTACTTTTCGTAATGCCGATTTAATTTCAAGAAGAATATATGAAAACCTACGATTGGATTGTGATTGGTGCAGGTTTTACGGGTTCTACACTGGCCTATGAACTAGTGAAAGTTGGCTTTTCGGTGCTTTTGTTAGAACAAGATGCAACATTACGCAATGCCACTCGTTATAGTTATGGTGGTTTAGCTTTTTGGTCTGCGACAACTCCCCTGATGCGTCAATTATGTGATGAGGGAATAGCGCGTCATCGCATTCTTAGCACAGAGTTAGATGCTGATACTGAATTTCGAGAGTTAGATTTATTGTTGACGATCGCAACCAACACTGATCCAGAAGTTGCTGCGGGCTTCTATGCTAATTTTGCCATTCCTCCCAAATTAATTAGTGTTGACGAAGCTTGGGAGATGGAACCTTTATTAAATAAAGAAGCGATCGCAGGCGCATTAACTGTCACACACGGTCATATTAACCCTGAAAAAACGGCACAAGCTTACATTAAAGCATTTCTACGGGCTGGGGGTGACATGGAAATTACCCAAGTACAGAACTTCACCTCAAACCATTCTTCACAAATCATAAAAACAACTACAGAAACTTATCACAGCGCTAATATTGTCGTCTGTGCTGGTGGACTATCTCGACAATTGCTCAAAGCGTCTGGTATTCCTATACAGTTGTATTTCACCCATGCGGAGATGATCCAAACTCCACCCGTAGAAGTGCAATTACGTACCTTAGTAATGCCGGCTAATCTCCAACGCTTTCAATTAGAAGCAGATTCTAGCAAAGTTGATGAATTATGGAATCAAGAGGGACACGAACTATTAGCGCCAATTTCAGATGCGGGTGCAATTCAGTTTCAAGATGGGAGTATGCGCTTAGGTCAAATTAGCCGTGTTCTCACCGATCCCTATGTTGATATAGATAAAAAAACAAGTGAAAACTGGCTGAGGCAGAGTATAGGAGAAATATTGCCAGCATTATCTAATTTACCAGGAACTTGGCATCATTGTTTAGTGGCATTTAGTGGCGATCGCGCAGCGTGTCCGAAGGACTCTCGTCTTCCTACAATCGGTTCAATTCCTGGATGTAATGGAGTTTATCTCTTCTGTGGATTTAGCAACCCTCTTGCGATCGTACCGCCTTTAGCCCAACGCTTTGCTAATTATTTAACTGGCAAAGAAGACGAAATTATTTCTCAATTATCCCCTGTTCGCTTTCAGTCTTCGATTTAGCCAAAATTTCTGTGGCTTCTTTGAAAAGCTCATTTTGTTCTTTTTGAATTTCAGCTAGGCGTTGAGAAATTTCTTCTAATCTTTGTTGCTTTTCTAGGTGAATAATTCGATAATTTTCTGGGGGTAAAACAAGTAGTTTATGATCAGATATATGAGATTTTGCTAGTTTTTTTATTGCTAAATTACTAATTTGAGTGAATGATGAAAAACTAAATTTAATAATAGCTAAAATCAACTTCAAAGGAACTTGTAATATTGACCTAGTACCTAATTCAATTAAGCGACCAATTGCTTGGGTAATACTTCCTATTATAGCTATAATAAACAATAAAATGATAAAACTAATAATTGGGTGATTAGCTGTCCAAGCAATAATTTCTGCTAATTGAAAAATAGAACGATTTTGATTCAGCCAATCATTCATATAAAGCGCGTCTATGTGGTGATTAATTTACTGTCGCAAGATAATTTACCAATATTTAAGCTATCATACCTATATGAGCAGCAACGATATGCCAACTTCCACTCAAAGAGACAGCCCAAACTCGCGTATAACGAAAGTCACCATTTGCAGGGCTACCATTATAACTGCCAGACAATTGCATTCGGACTGAAACGATCGCTACCTCTCCATGGATTTGAATATGCTGCTGTGAAGGTTTTAACTCGTGTATCTTAATCAAACCAGATTCATGGGCGGCTAGATCATCTTGTTTTCCTAATAATTCTCCAAGATGACTGATGATGATAATTTCGGGGGCTAGTAGTTCATTCAAAACGCTTAAATCAGAACTAAGCATTGCTTGTCTGAGCCGTTCTTCGACCTTGATAATCTGAGTTTCAACTGTTTCGGTCATAGTATTTGTTTATAGAGTTGTATGGGACTTAAACAGAAATTAAGTCCAAATATAGCCCAAACTCGCTATATAAGCGGTAAATACGTCACGATTATGGGTTAACCAATCAAAAAATCGATAAGACACAGCCGTTCTAAAAGCCTCTAAAGCTTCAGTAAAGGTGTTCAAAGGTTTATTAGCCCATCTTCGTCTTAAACCTCCAGTCATCTGGTGCCAAAGAATAAAAGTATAGGCACAAAAAACTAAGATAAAATGCCGAAGTAGACTTCTTTTATCTCGAACTTGATATTCTTTTAGCCCTAACCACCCCTTGGCTTCTCTATAAAAAACTTCAACCCAATTTCGTTGAGAATAGGTCTGAACTATCCATTCTGGTGTAACAATTGATGTAGAAACATTGGTGATAAAATAGTCAATATCAGTAGCTTCAGAAAAAGTCGAAGCATTCATGACGATAGCGATATTTCGCTTTCCTTTCAACTGTGATATCTCTATTTCCCTAGTGACTACCCATACTGTTTTCGGTTTATCTAAGTTGAATTGAACTTCTGTAAAAGCCTCTTTTGGTAAGCTTTGTGCTAATTCATCTAACCTAATTACTTGTTGTACATCTTCTGATATATTAATAGTTATCTTTCGATTCTTGGCTAATCCTCCCAAGTACTTTAATTGTTTCTTCTCTAACTCTAATAGAAAGGATGTATTGTTACCATATCCCGCATCTATTAATACGATTCCCGGTTGATATTTTCGTGCTAATGCTTTGTCTATTAACTTAATTGCCAGTTCAGTTTTTTTCTCAAACTCTTGGTCTTGTTTACCTGATGGCAAAGAATCTGCATGCTGATATAACGCTATATCCAATGGCAAGCTTTTTGTTCCGTCGTATAAATGTGTTGTTACAACTACTATCCCATTATCTGTTTTCCCAATTTCTCCAATGTACTGCCTTCCTACTCCATCCGTAAAATTACCACTTTTTCTATGACCGGAATCATCAATTATCAAGCTAAATCCTCTACTAATTCTAGTTTGACTACACTTGTTCATCGCCTCTAACCTCAGTTCATTGACCTTGGTGTCAGACCATGGTGCTTCAGTTAAAAAGTGGTGTAATTGATGGTATTCGACTCCTATAGCGTTATCAGCCATTTGAGATAGGTTTTTTCTCTCGCTTTCCCCCAATAATCCCCCCAAATAATCCCTAAACCCTTTTTTTTGGGCTTTATGACTAAAAGCTTCATCAAACCTTTGACACCATTTTTCAAAACACGGGGGCATGGCTGCGGGGGTTGTCTGTTTCATGGGATTTTTTTGACGTGAAACCTATGCTCGTCATGCATTATACCCTTTTTTTATTTCTTTTTTTGTTTAAGTCCCGTTAGTTAACTCCTCAAAGATTTAAATTAGGTTTATCTGAAACGGTTACATTGTTTACAGCTTGAACCTGCGAGAGCAAACTGTGCAGTTTCTCACCCTCGATAACTTCTGTCTCTAAGAGTTGAGTGGCGATCGCCTCCAGTAAGTCTCGGTTGAGCTTGAGTGTATCCAAAGCTTGCTGATGAGCCGTTTCCACAATTTCCTTCACCTCGCGATCAATTGCCTGTGCTGTTTCCTCACTCATCACGCGCCGGGGATTGGGCATCCCATCGCCCAGGAACATTGGTTGTTGCCCCTGCTGGTAAGCCAGGGGACCTAAGATTTTGCTCATCCCGTAGGTAGTCACCATCCGCTCTGCCAGATCCGTTGCCCTCTGCAAATCATTGGCTGCACCAGTAGTAATACTGTTAAACACAATCTCTTCAGCCGAGCGTCCACCGAGCAAGGTAGCAATCTGACCCCGGAGTTCTGCTTCGTCCATAAGGAACCGATCTTCTGTTGGCAGTTGCAGCGTATAACCCAGTGCTGCCATACCCCGTGGAACAATAGAAATTTTTTCCACCCGACCACTTGTGGTCATCAGAGAACCGACCAAGGCATGACCAACTTCGTGGTAAGCAACAATCTTCTTTTCCTTGTCGTTCATCACCCGGCTTTTCTTTTCCAGACCTGCGACTACCCGCTCGATCGCTTCAGCAAAGTCTTCCTGTGCCACGTAGGAGCGTTGATTGCGGGCTGCTAACAGAGCGGCTTCATTCACCAGGTTAGCCAAGTCTGCCCCGGCAAAACCGGGGGTGCGAGTGGCGATCGCCGCCAAATTCACGTCCTCACCCAGCTTTATTTTCCGAGCATGAATTTTGAGAATTGCTTCTCGCCCCGACAATTCCGGGCGATCGACCAAAACTTGACGATCAAATCGACCAGGACGTAACAGAGCAGGGTCTAATACTTCAGGGCGATTTGTGGCTGCCAGCACAATCACTGTTGCATCTTCCACTGAAAATCCATCCATTTCTGCTAACAACTGATTGAGTGTCTGTTCCCGCTCATCATTGCCGCCGTAGAACCCACCACTGCTACGAGACTTGCCGATCGCATCCAGTTCATCAATGAACACAATGCACGGAGCCTGTTTCTTCGCCTGCTCAAACAGATCACGGACTCGTGAAGAACCCACACCAACAAAAAGTTCCACAAACTCAGAGCCAGAGATACTGAAGAACGGCACGCCTGCTTCCCCTGCCACTGCTTTAGCCAGCAGCGTTTTACCAGTCCCTGGTGGGCCTACCAGTAGCACGCCCTTGGGAATTCGCGCCCCAATCTGGGTATAGCGTCCTGGAGTCTTGAGAAAATCCACAACCTCAACCAACTCAGTCTTGGCTTCCTCTACCCCAGCCACATCAGCAAAGGTCGTTCTAGCAGATTCCCCTTCCACATAAACTTTGGCTTTGCTCTTACCAATCGAGAGAACACCTTGGGTTCCACCACCACCCCGCCTGATAAAAAACTGCCAGATTGCCACAAAAATCAGGGGTGGAATCACCCAGCCCAGAAGATTGGTAAACCATACATTCTTGGGTGGAGGAGCAGCGGCAAATTCAACACCTTTCTCTTCTAACAACTTGGGCAATCCCAAATCAAAGATGGGTGTAGTAGAGAATACAGATCCAGCCTGGTCATCGACCGTTTTCAATTGAAATTGAATCTGATTTTGACCAACTTGCACCCGCTCAACTTCCCCTGCCTGAACTTGATGGATAAACAGGCTATAGGGAACACCGGGAATCTGAGGACCTAAGACAAAAGGTAATATAAAATTTGTGATCAGGAACAAAGCTAGCAGCGCCAAAAAAATGTTACCGATCAGGCGCGAAGGAGTGGGAGTTGGTTGTTCTTTAATCGGCATCACTATCACCAAATAGTTTGAGACGTTTTATTGTGGGAATTGAAGATAGCAGCACATCTCAGTTTTTTTAGATTAACTTGTTGCTTTTACAGCAACGTACATTGCTTGAACCGCAACTGCTAACCTACAAAATACTCCAGAAGTGAAGCAAGCCTTGACCAGAAAATACTTCTATCAGGACGGCGGATATGAAGCCAATCATCGCTAAACGACCGTTCCAGAGTTCAGCTTGAGGTGTAAATCCCCAAATCCAAGCATTGCGCTTATTTTTCATTGAAGAGGTGATGTTTGTGTTAGCTGACATGGTTAATACTCCAAGTTTTGTGATTGTCAGGAATTACTCAGTTGTGGAAAGTAAGGATTGCTTCGGTGGTTTTACGCAGAGGCGAAATCCACATCTAATTTCCACTCTTGTTTCAGAATCTCCTGATACATTATTTCTCGAATCATCATGTGCTTATGCTGCAAGATCAAGAACTCTTGAGCTTGTTCGCGGGACATTTGCCGCACTTGATCGGTAAAGTTTCTGACGCTAAATTCTTGCTCTAAAGTTAGTTCCTGATCCATAGTTGCCTCCTGTAACTCAATTAGGTTGAAAACTGTCGGTTCGATGTAAACTAACTATGTTTTATAGTTAAATGTTTCGTTGCTCATTTGAACTCTTTACTATACGTGTTACAATTCCATCGTGTCTGTTGGGGTCTTTCTTTTGCTTTTTAGTACCATCAGATTGCTTTTTGGGTTTTTTGGCTTCTCTGTTGCCTTTTTTTTCTTTTGACATAATGATTCTCCAATCGAGGTTACTTTAAATGTGATCTTTGATTTTTAAGTTATTGGCGTAGCAGCCCGCCCGGACGGGTGTAGAAGCGAACGGGCGTTCACCCCTAACTTAAACCTATGCGCTTAGAAAGGTTGAAACAAGAAAGCCCAGAGAATACCTGCAATAGCGATCGCGATCAAGCTGAGGTTTAAAAAACTACCTACTGTAGGGCTAAGTCCAAGTGTCTTATCTTCTCTACCTCCAGTGAAAAACAGTGACCAGGCTTGAGTTGCGTTGATTTTCTCAAAGTTATTGAAACCCGATCTGAAAACAACGGGACTTAATACAGACGGACTAGTTAAGTCAACATTATTGGGACTGAACACAGAGGGATTAGTTAAGCCAACATTAGTTCTCATTGGTTTTATCCTTAAATATTTTGCAAAAGTTTTTAGGGTAGTTCAATTTCCTACAAGCCAGCCAACAGATCAATCACGCCCAGGCTTGCTAGAGCTAGGAGCAAAACGTCTGGGTTCGCTTTTCTAGATACTGAGTAACAGCTAAACTGAGGCTCATCCATCACATACTTTCAAAGATTCGATGGCGTAGTTGTTCAGCCTACCGAATTCTTCAATCACTAAACCGCTTTTTATAAGTTTTGCTTTTTGGTTTTGTGATGTTTCATAAATTAAATTTAACACTTTTATTACAAAACAGCAATGTTTATTGCCAAATAAAATAAATAATGATATAAACATATCGAAATTTCCCCATATCAAATACATCCAAAAAGTTGTAGGGCAGCAACTACGAATAATTGCTGCCCCACAAATAGTATTTGCAGCGTTGCTGATCTAATGAATGTATGAAAATGATTTTATTTTTTTCAAAACCTCTGTACAGAAGTAGCTACGCCTCTATATTTGGATTCATACAAGGATTTAGCAATGCTGTATTTGCTATCTGTGCGGAAAATTTACGCAGGTATCAACACTGTGTCGATGATGTGGATAACACCATTATCAGCAGCAACATCTGGTGTTGTGACTGTGGCATCATTTACCTTTACGCCAGCAGAAGCGTCAATTTTCACATCTTCACCTTCAACCGTTTTAGCTGACTTCAGTTTCACCACATCAGCCGCCATCACTTTGCCGGAAACAACGTGATAGGTCAGGATTTTTTTGAGCTTGGGAATGTCCTTCAGCAGTGCGTCTACTGTACCTTTGGGAAGTTTCGCAAAGGCCTCATCGTTAGGTGCGAAAACGGTGAATGGTCCAGTTCCTTTAAGAGTATCTACCAGACCAGCAGCCTTAATTGCAGCAACTAGTGTACCGAAAGAACCAGCCTTAACAGCAGTATCAACAATATCAGCCATTTAATTTCACCTAGTTTTGTGTGATTTGCTAACTCTTGTCAGCATGACACCTCAGTGTTAGAAATCATGTTTTAGCAAGCGTTTCAAAGCGTATATTTTGTATAGGTTCTACTAAAACATTCTAAAGATACAGAAAGTGAAATCATGTCTGGTTCTGGTAGGAGAATCATCGGGTGGCGTTCTCCGACGCAGAGCCAGCGACCAAACAGAGGTATCAACAATGACGCTCATGTCCGCTGACGTTGCTGCTTCCAAGAGTCAGGAGCGATCGCCCTCTCAAGGTGATTCATCTCATTTCGAGCCGCGATCGCCCAGGCTTAAAACACAAAATTCATCACTCATCACTCATCACTCTCAAGTTCTTCTACCTAACAAAGCCCAGATTCAGCAGTTCTTGGGGAGATGCCAGCAAATCGATCGCCAAAAAGAAAATCTTGCCTTGCGGATTGAGCAAGAACCGCCATGCTAGATTTATGCCAACACTGTCACCAAACCAGGGAGTTTGCACTTTACCCGTCACTTTAATCTGGGTAAACTCTCCCTCTACTGGCTCAGACACTCCCCGCTCAGGAATCAGCTTGAGTCCGTAGCATTCTTCACGCATATATGCGAGGATCGACTCATGACCCACAATCGGTTCCTGGAAAGGGGGTTGCAAGGCACCGTCTTCAGCAAATAAAGCCACAGCTCCTTGGAAGTCAAAGGCGTTCATATTCTCCATGTAGCTTTGGACAGTCACATTATCGATGCCCTTAATCCTAACCTTGGTTCGAGGTGCAGCCTCTTTAGGAGGAACCACAGGTTCTTTGACTTTTGGAGTACCACCCGTTGGGGCATACCCCATGTTGACGACAACTTCCTGGAATACGGTGAGTTGCTGTCCCCCTTCAAGTTGACGGATGGCTTGGAGCAAATCGGATGCCTTCGCGGACAGTTTATAGCCTTTTGGAATGGGAGCCACGATTCCTTGTTTCATCCACTCACTTAACTGATACCAGAAGCCCAACTTGACATTCGTGCCGAAAGATGAATATGTACGGCAGATGGGAGTATCAGTATGGTTAACCAGATCGCACATAACTTGCGTTTGCTCTCCAGCAGACATCTGCTTGATTTGAGTCAGGGTTTTTTCTGCGAAGACCATATTGGCTGCCCCCATAGCAGCAGGAGTGATTGTCACTCCCATCTCGGTATAGGCAAACCAAAGTAAAGCTAACTGATCCTCAGCACTGAGTTGATTGGATGATTCAACGGTAGCTGGAACCGCATCAGCAACTTGCGTGTCAGGAAAAATGGAGCGTGCAGACTCGATAGTAAACGACATTTTTTAAAATCTCCAGAACGAAATTAGATTAATTTGTTGATAGTGTTTCAAAAATGGTGATGCTAACTTTGAAATGTTGCTTCTAACTGCTTTTCAATACTTAGATCACTAAGTCTTGGGACATGACCCAAAATCCTTTGAGCGATCGCATATGAGGATTGTTGGCAAATCGCTAAACAGCCAAGCACAGCCAGGAACTCATCAAAATCCAGGGGTTTGGTGAACAACAGGTCAAACCCGGCAGACAAAGCACGTTGAAGCATCTTTTCATGGGCATAGCCCGTCACAGCAATGGCTAGCACCGCTTCCCCTCGCTCTTCCGCTTTGGCTCTCACTTGTTGAATCAGAGCAAAGCCATCCTCCTTTGGCAAGCCAATGTCACTCACAAGGACATCAGGTTGCCATTGCCTAAATATCTCCAGAGCTTGCTGCGCTGAAAACGCTTTTTGCACCTCAACACCATAAGATTGCAGCAGCAGCGTAATTAAATGGCAGAAATCCACATTATCGTCTACAACGAGTACTTGCAACCCTTGAAGTGATTGAAAATTAGTTGGAAATTCATTATTTGTATACATCGCAACTCCAATCAAGATTTCATGTGCAAGTGGTTGTAAAAAGTCGATCACCTCAAACAGAAGTTAACTCGAATGTGACTGATGTCTTAATCTATTCCCCTCTATCATGACAAGGTGCTGTTTCATTTCTAGGTTTATTCGTTTAACTACGACATGAAAAATAATCGTTTGTGGAATTGGTGACACTGTTACCCGTAACGGTTTCAGAAAAGCTAGTGTTTGATTTCGTTACAAAATTTTGATAAACTTAATAATTCTCGATATCACTTGTAATTTAGAGCCGTTAAATCATACATATAAGCCCAAAACTCAATGTTCATAGGATCTTTAGAGAATTGATTCCACAGGTGTACTTGGAATTTACAGTATGAATAACTTTTGGATTGGTTTCATTTCGATGAAACTTAAAGTTGATCTCTGACTTTTGTATGATTTAAACTGGGCAGATTTTATTATCATAAGAAAGTATATAAAATATCTAGTGTTAATAAAAATTTAAGTTATAAATTTGAATCATGAGTTTTTTGTCTTATGGTCAGGCGATCGCTCCAGGCATCACTTATTGGGATTCAAGAGGCTAAAAGAGCGTTTGCCCGTAAGGGGTGGACTCAGGAAAATTTGGCTTTTGAAGTCGGCTTAAAGACTCGACAACCCATTTGGCGATTTTTCTCTGGACGTCCGGTTGAGCGTCTGATTTTTCTGGAAATTTGTTCCATATTGGAATTGAATTGGCGGGAAATCGCTGCCGATCCCCCGGCTGAATTCCCCAATTCGGTCGAAGCGGTCCAGGCTCCTGTTTTAGATATTGACGTCTTGGTGCAACAGGTGCGATCGCAACGCCAAGACAAAATTCAAGACCAGTGCGGGATCTTGCAGTTATTAGATATCGGTCATCCCGTTGCGATCGATGACATATACATTGATCTCAATATTTTGGAAGACATCCCCAGCCAACAGTGGTTAGATATCTCTAATCTACAAAACCTTGAACCAAATGAATTTGACCGCTTTGGCTTAGGTGAGGTTGAGCAGAAACAAATACCAGGTATGTGGGCAGTCGAAACCTACTCCAAACTTAGGGTGCTGGGTAAACCAGGCATAGGTAAAACCACCTTTTTGCAACATCTCGCCATTCAGTGTCAGCTAGGCGCATTTGCGGCAAACCAAGTTCCTATCTTCATCGTACTGAGGAATTTTGCTGAAGAATCTAGGATCGTCGGCGAGTTTAGCCTATTAAACTACATCCGCCAGGAGTTTCTCACCTCCAGAATTTCAGAAGAGTCAGTGATTGAAACCTTACTTGGTGCAGGCAGAGTTTTGCTGCTGCTTGATGGCATGGATGAAGTTCTTAACCAAGAGAGCAATGCTGTTTTAAGAGAAATTCGCAGATTTTCGGACAAATATCACAAAAATCGGTTTGTGGCAACCTGTCGGACGGCGGCTCGAAAGCTCACACTCCGAGGCTTTACCGATGTTGAGATTGCACCGTTTACCCAAGAACAAATCATTGGCTTTGCCAAAAAATGGTTTGTGGCATTCACCAAGACAAACTCTCAAGACGGTCAGCTACAGTCCGTTCAGTTTATTCAGAAGCTGGACTTACCTGAAAACTGGCAATTTCGCCAACTCGTCATCACACCTCTGTTTCTGCATCTTGCCTGCTGGGTGTTCCACGGTCAGGAAAAATTTCCCACTAAGCGGACTGAGTTTTATAAGCAAGGGCTAGATCTTCTTCTGGGCAAATGGGATGAAGCCAGAGGTATTGAACGGGATGATGTTTATCGGGGGTTTTTGTTACCACAAAAGCTCAAGTTGTTGAGTCAGATTGCGGCGGTAACGTTTGAAGAAGGTCAATACTTCTTTGAGCAACGCGTTATTGAGCAATACATTGGTGACTATATTCGTAATCTACCTGAGGTGCCAATGCAGCCAGAGGAACTGCAATTAGAAAGTGAAGCAGTGCTGAAGGCCATAGAAGCCCAACATGGGCTACTGACAGAACGAGCGCGGGGAATTTTCTCCTTCTCTTATCTGGCATTTCAAGAATACTTCACGGCGAGAAAAATCGTTGCCAGCCATAACCTACAGGCATTGGAGCAAGCTCTGACAGGATTAGTCAGTCACATCACTGACCCTCACTGGCGCGAAATCTTCTTGTTGACAGCTGCCATGCTTCGGAGTGCAGACGGGCTGGTGCAGTTGATGAAGCAACACATTGATGGACTAGTTGCCCAAGACCCTTACCTACAAGAGTTTTTGACGTGGGCAAGCCAAAAATCCCGTACTACTCCGCCGCAACCAAAGGTTGCGAGTGCTCGTGCATTTTACCTTGCCCTTGCTCGGACTCCTCACATAGCTTCTCACTTTGCCCTGGCATGTACCCTCGACCAGGGGATGTTTCTGGATGCGCTGTTAGATGATCTGTTGCTGGAGTGTGCGATCGACCGCAGCCAAGATTTTGCCTATGCTCATGCCTGTGGAGATGCTCTGGGCAACATTCTAGGCATTGTTCTGGATGCTGGACTCCATAAATCCCTGCAACAACTTAAGGAGCAATTGCCGAATCCAAATCAAAACCAAGAAAAATTTCAGGTCTGGTGGCAGGCACACTCGGAAGCCTGGGTTGAACAATTAAAAATGACGGTGATGAATTATCGTAACATTAATCACCATTGGCAATTTAGTCAACAGCAACAGCAAGTGCTGCAACGCTACTATGATGCCAATCAGCTACTTCTTGATTGCTTGAATAGCAATTGTGAGGTGACAGCTGTGATTAGGCAGGAAATTGAAGCAACTTTACTGTTACCTCAAAAGGAACTTGAGGATAGAGAATGGCAATAGAATTTGTCTGTTGATTTCACAAAAAAACACAGATAAATTTAGATTTTATCTGTGTGCGACTCAGGTCAATTTTGGTTTAATTCAGATTTTGATAAGAAGATGAAGCAACAACTGAGAACCCGAATCATATAATTGTTATCCATAGCTGTGCGTTTCATTTTTTGACGGAGACTACGTTTGTAAGTTTGTTCACGGTTAGGGGGGGTTAGGGGGATCAAAAGATAGCCTACAAGGGAAGGGGTTGGGGGTTAGGTCTGTATTAGACTCAACTGCAAAGCGCTATATTTAATTCATTGCAGTAGGAAATGCATCTGGTTGTACAGCTAAATTGACCGTTTGACCTTGACGACGCAATTCTATGCGTAAGTTTCCACCGATTTTGCTATTATCTACTGCTTTTTGGATGCTGCTAGCATCTTTTACAGTTTCACCGTTGAGTTTTTGAATTACATCGCCAGTACGTATACCTGCTCTTGCAGCTGGTGAATTAGGCATAACTTTCATAACTAATACGCCTTGATCTTCATTGACGCTGAAATTACTGTTGGGGTCTGAGTTGAGACTCTGCTTTAACTCTGGTGTCAATCCGATCATTTGAATGCCTAAATAAGGATGTTGGGCTTTCCCTGTAGAAATAAGTTGCTCGGCTATGCGTTGAGCTGTGTTGATGGGAATAGCAAATCCGATTCCTTGCGCTCCCTGAATAATGGCTGTATTCATACCAATTACTTGACCACGATCATTTAACAACGGACCACCAGAGTTACCAGGGTTAATTGCTGCGTCTGTTTGGATATAGTCTACTCGTTTATCACTAGCACCAATTAAACTGCTGTTGCGTCCGGTAGCACTGATAATACCTGTAGTCACGGTATTATCTAATCCCAAGGGATTACCGATCGCGATCGCTAATTGTCCGGGTTGTAATTGCTCAGAATTGCCTACTGTTAAAGTTGGCAGATTATTTGCCTGAATTTTGACAACTGCGACATCGGTTAACTCGTCTTTACCCAAGACCTTTCCGTCAAAGCTACGTCCATCTTTGAGTGTCACTTTTACTGTATCTGCACCATCAACGACGTGAGCATTAGTCAGGATGCGACCATCACCACTAAGAATAAAACCTGAACCAGTGCCACGTTCTACTCGCTGTTGTGGTGAAGATGGTAGTTGTTCCCCAAAAAAGCGACGGAAGAAGGGGTCGTCAAATTCCTCTGGTAAGCGAGTTTTTACAGTTCTAGCTGAATCAATTCGCACTACTGCGGGCCCAACTTGCTGAACAACATTTGTAACAAAGTTCGGATCGTTGCTTACTGATAACGGTAGAGCAGCATTAGCTGGAGTTACCGCCAAATTACCTGCATCCTTAGACATCTGTTGGTGGTTATTAGCTACATATCCGCTAGCAAATGTCATTCCAGAACCGAGCAATATTAGCGATAAATTCACAGCTGCTCTGCGCCAAGATTTGATTTGACGGGGTTTTTCAGTAGATGAATACAAGGAAAGGTTGTTTGATAAATTGTCGCGATCGCGTGGTTCTTGTAACATTTTTTGTACGAAGTATCTCTAAAGTTACTTCCAATCTAGATACTCATTGTGAAGTTTTTGTTGCACAAATGTGGCGCTGATGTGAAACTTGTTTGAATTATGCCAATTTATCAAAGAACCACATGCATTTATGAATGCCAGACATTCTCCCTCTTAGACAGGAGGTATATCAATATCTTTATCTTTTGCAAAAAAATCCATAGCTTTGTTAATATTAGCAGCAAGATTATACCTTTTGGACAAATATTTTTTACAATTTCCCCGGCATACCCACCTCCCCATCTAAAACTTAATTCTCACCAAAGCTTCCCTTAAGTTAGATAAATATGCTTAAATTAACTTAAGACAATCTAGCTTTTATGCTCACGCATATTCGTTTATTTCGACGATGTGACATAGGATTTTTTTGTTATACTCCCAGTAACAGGATTTATTTTCGGTTGAGAATTTCGTTTTGATTTTTAGAAGCGTCTCTCCGAATCTAACCCTCTACAGCAAGTGATTTGGGAGACACCCTATGTCTATTTATATCGGTAACTTATCCTATCAGGTTAGGGAAGAAGACTTGAGGGAAATTTTTGCTGAATATGGTACAGTCAATAAAGTTCAACTACCTAAGGATCGTGAAACTGGACGTTTGCGTGGTTTTGCTTTTGTCGAAATGCAATCAGATGATGAAGAAAAACGTGCTATTGAAGCGCTAGATGGTGCTG
Source organism: Nostochopsis sp. (assembly GCA_051172755.1). Classification (GTDB taxonomy): domain Bacteria; phylum Cyanobacteriota; class Cyanobacteriia; order Cyanobacteriales; family Nostocaceae; genus Pelatocladus. The sequence goes on from JBMNDX010000009.1 coordinate 208,454, forward strand.
AATGGATGGGAAGAGATTTAAAAGTTAACAAAGCTAGACCTCGTTCAGAAGGAAGCAGTCCAAGAAGTTACTCTTCTGGTGGTGGGAATTGGGGTAGCAGCGGCCGCAACAATCGCCGTTAGTAAATACTTATATAAAAAATTTTAAATTTGTAGAGTCTCCAGCAGGATTAAAAAATGACTCAACTCTGCTGGAATGTTTTTCATTTCTTGATGCAAAGTATCCACCCATACCAGGAGTAATCAGAATGACGCAAGTAGTATTGGGAGAAAATGAAGGGATTGAATCAGCCTTGCGACGATTCAAGCGCCAAGTTTCCAGAGCTGGTATATTCCAAGATATGAGGAAAAAGCGTCACTTTGAGACTCCATTAGAAAAAGAAAAGCGCAAAGCTGTTGCTAGACACAAACAACGCCGAAATAGTGGTTCTCGTCACAAGTAAAATTTTTCAACTGAACAAACAATAGCCAAAACTCTGATTTTTGGGTAGGGACAATTTATGAATTGTCCCTACTGTCTTGTGAAAGAGTGCGATTCCCCCTTGGGTACCGCAATTTTTATTTGCGATCCCTAAAAGGGATTAACTAAGCAGTGACTACATATAACTAGTATTAGAAACTTTTTGAATTTCTTCTTTAATGCTATCGAGATCAATAAAACAGTCGGCATAATTAATTAGACTTTCGCTAGTCATTGAGTGTAGACTGACAATTTCTACTCTCACTCCTTTATAGGAAACTGCATTGACAGCGTAAGCTAAGTCTCCATCCCCACTAACTAAAATCACAGTGTCACAGTAGGAAGCCAAAGTCAGCATGTCTACAGCAATTTCTACTTCTAAATTAGCTTTTTTAGAGCCGTCAGGAAACTGAACAACATCTTTGGTTACAACACGATATCCATTGCGACGCATCCATAACAAAAAACCCTGTTGTTTGTCGTTGGTGCGGTCAACTCCACTATAAAAGAAAGCACGCAGCAATTTACCGCCTTTTGCCAGATGAGACAGTAGTTTGGAGTAATCAATTTCAATCCCTAATTGCAAAGCTGCATAAAAAAGGTTGGAACCATCAATCAAAACAACTATACGACCGCGATGGGAAATGTTACAAATCGCACTTTCTCCTGAAAAATCTGGTATTTGAATGTCGGTATCTTGATGATCTCCTTGAATCAGATTTTGTTCATGATATGAGGATTGATCCCGCAATGCTTGATTTTGATTGTTTTTTTTATTAAAGTTAGTAATGTTAGTCATTATTGCCTCTATATAAAAATTCAAGAAATTTATTGATATTGCAGCCAGTGGCAGGCTAGATTTATCACGATCAGAGTAAAATAGGTTGTTCTGCAAGCATTTTTATTTTTTGCCGCATAAATTTCCCCGACCAAGTCAGACAAGACTAAACCTTGGTCATATTATTACTTGCCAGTGAAAAATCATAGCTAATCATTAAATAATCCATGCCTAATTCAAGGTTGGCAGGAAAGTTTTTAAATTGTCTAACTAGCAATTAAATCATTTTTATAACATGTATGTTTGAATTCAACCGAATTATGTTACATTCTTGATTTCATGGAAAAAGGATGTAGGGGTATGGAAATCTGAGGGTATAAGTGAAATAATTTTTCATTCAATTCCTACACCCATAGAGAATACAATTACTGCTGCGGTTGAATCCTTGCTGGTAATAATGGATCAAATTGTTGTTCTGGTGCAGGTGCAGGATTGAGAAAATCACGCCAACTACGAATTTGTTCTTGTGCAGCATTGTAAGCAGCCGAATTGCGTGGAATTAGCTTGGCTGTTTCGATCGCTCTGGAAATATCAGACTCACCTTGAGAGCGTGCTATATCCAATATTTGCTGACTCCATTGCTCGATCGCAATACTCGCATCACTACTTAAAATATTACTACGAGGCACTCGATTTGCTAATCTAATTGCTTCTGCCAGAGCTTGGGGGGTACCAGTTAATGCCACTTCTCGCGCTCTCTTCCAGTTTTCTCGTGCGCGAATTTGCGATCGCCAATCATCTATAGCGGTTTGTGCTTCACCGGATAGCGCCCTACCTGAAGATATTTGTTGAGCAACATTAATAGCAGCCGGAAGATTACCACTATTAGCTAGTTCTCGCGCTTGATCTAAGTAAGGCTGGTCTTCTATACGCTCTATCTTCGCCGTCCAAATGGCAATTTTCCTGCGTGCTTCTGTATATAATGCCCGTCCTCGACGAATCTGGTTAGCTTCAGCGATCGCCGCACCCAAAGAGTTGACATCTTCTAACAAAGCGATCTCTTCAGCACGTTCTAAATAAGGTCTATCTTCAATTGTCTGTATTTGACCAACCCAACCATTAATTTCTGCTCTTGCTTCTTCCCCACGCGGGTTGTTATCGGGAATTTGTTGTGCTTCAGCAATTGCTGCTGTTAAATCGTTGACTGTTCCTTGGCTCGCGATCTCCCTTGCTTTTTCGAGTTTAGAGACATCTTCAATTTCTAGTTGCCAACGTGCAATTAACTGTTGTGCTTTGTCGTAGACTGCTCTTGATGGCTCAATTTGTTGAGCTTGGCTAATTGCTGTCTCTAAACCAGCAACATTACCAATCCAAGCATTTCTTTGGGCTTCTGCTATAGAAACAAAGTCCTCTGTTTCTGACTCTAAGCCTGTACTCAGAGGAATTTGTTGAGCAATAGAGATGGCTTCATCAGCATCACGATTGTCTAGTTTTTGCTGTGCCAACTCTAGCATTGTGCGCCCAAATTTGGGGATTGCTTCTTCAGCTTTTTGGTAAACGTAACTTTCCTTTTGTATTGACTCTGCAATTTTAATTGCTTTGAGTAAATTATCTACGCTACGGCTTTGGGCAAGATTTTCAGCTTTTGCCAATTTCTCACCATCTTCCCGTGCGGTTGTAATCAATCTATTCAATTGGTCATATTTGATACTTGACCAAAATCTATTATCTACTCGTAATAATTTAGCAGATGCCATAAATGCGTCGTGCCAGTGTTGTTCGCGCATTTCATTTTCTGCTTGTTGGTAAATACCTTCTGCTTCTGACCAAGTTTTCTCCCAGTCGGTAATTTGCTCTCTTACCAATTTCTGAGCAGCCATGTCTTCAGGGATTTGTGTAGCAGTGGCGATCGCTTCCTCTAATTTGCCTTGTTGGAAACTTTCATCAGCTAACTTTAAAATATCCCGTGACCATTGTTCTAGGAAACGTTCTATTTCTCCTCGTAAAGGATGGCTTTTTGGTAATTGCTTCACCAGAGCGATCGCGCTCAACAAATCTTTGACAGTTTGCTTAGAAGCAGCTAGTTGAGCACAATGCAAGCGTACTGACGCACTAGCCAAAGGCCAAAAAATAGATGGACAATTCGGGGCAGACGGCAACTTTAACAGCATAGATGTTGCCATAAATGCTATACTTCCAGGTACTATTGTTAACAATAGCGCCCACAAAACCCAGCTTTTTAACCAGCGTGGGACTTTTCCAGAACCACCACCACTGGGAGGTAGTTGTTCATAAGTGTTTGGTTTTGACTGCTTCACAGACTTGGAGCTAGAGTCGGCAGGTGGTACACCAGACATTTTAGTCTCATTTACTTGCCCTGATCGGGATAATCTTGTCGTTATCTCTGGCTCTCTGGCTTTGCTTAATGACCAACTTTCTGGAATATCCCGTTCTGTCATCTCTCACACCAAAGTAGTTTAATAGCGATCTGCTCTAAATCGCAACTATGCTGTTGCCATGGTAACTTTCTCACCAAAAAAAATCTACCTCTTGCATCGTTCTATCTCCCTAGATATCATTACTACCCTCCAAATCCACGATGATTTTATACTCTCATCTGGTAGCAGATGATTCTGATTGCAAATCAACGATTAATTGGGCTAAATGGTCGCTACTTGCCTGGTAAACTGTGCCACAAAAATCACAAGTGGCCTCTGCGCCATTGTCTTTTATAATCATATCTTGCAGTTCTTCTTCTCCCAACATTTTCAGCGCTCCTAAAACCCGATCAAAAGAGCAACCACACTGGAAGCGTAGCATTTGAGTTTCAGGAAATAACGACACTCCCATATCTCCCAGCAAGTCTTGAAAAATTTCTGTTAAAGACTTACCAGCTTGCAGCAGAGGCGTAAAACCGCTTAAAGCTGCAACTCGTGATTCTAAAGTTTCTATTAAAGCTTCATCCCTGGCTGCTTTAGGCAAAACTTGCACTAGTAGACCACCTGAGGCTGTCACTCCACTTGGTTCTACAAATACACCTAATACTAGCGCTGAAGGTGTCTGCTCTGATGTTACCAGGTAATGAGCGACGTCATCCCCTATTTCACCAGAAACAAGTTCAACTGTACTAGAGTAGGGGTAGCCGTAACCAATATCGCGTACTACATAAAGAAAGCCGTCACCAACTGCACCACCGACATCTAACTTGCCTTTAGCATTGGGAGGTAGTTCCACCTCTGGGTTGCCTACATAGCCACGTACTGTGCCATCTAGACCTGCATCTATGAGTATACCACCCAAAGGGCCATCACCTTTGACTCTGATATTGACCCTAGAGCCAGTTCGCTTCATGCTGGATGCCATCAACAAGCCAGCTGTCATAGTCCGACCCAAGGCAGCTGTTGCTACATAAGACATCTGGTGACGCTGCCGCGCTTCTTCTGTCAGACGAGTAGTAATTGCACCGACTGCACGAATTCCACCATCGGCTGCTGTAGCGCGAATTAATTGATCCGCCATGAAAATCCTTACATTTCTTTACAAATTTACTTTCTCTATTTTAAATTCATAGCTTGATCAGCTGATACATGGGTAACAAGAGAAATTTATGGAAAAGCGAAAATAAATACTGTTCTCCTGCTAAGGAGAACCTAATCATGAAAGTTCAATCTCTACAGCTAAAATATTTTAAGAAATCCCGGTCTTCTCCAGTATTTGATTTCACAGATCCAGAAACTGGGTGAGCGCGAGATATTATTGTTCTCATCGGCATGAACGGTGCTGGAAAAACAAGTCTTTTACAAGCGATCGCTTCAACTCTCGGCACAGCAACCGGACGATTAAAGGAACCCTCTTCAGTAGTCATTTTTTAGTTCAAAGATTAATATAAAGTATTATTTGACGCTTTTAACCACTTCGGGCAACATTAAGATAATATAATATTTCATATTTTATGATACGGAAGTTTCAGAATAAACCGTGAAAATTTAGTTTTGCGGTATATTAAAATTAGGTTGCTCCCTGCGAATCGCTATCAAAGCCAAGATACATAGACCACGGCACTCATCATGACCCAGATGGGAACGCAGCGATAAATATTAGAGCAGAAGGAATCAGAATGCTAAAGGCGGAAGGTTCAGCCGTCTCTGCTGTAGGAGGGGAGATAAGACCAAAACTTGGGCGAAAGTCTAAGTTGCGGCACTCCCCTGTGAGTACAGAAGCCGACACTGTACTTGGTACTCCAAGTCAGTGTGGGTAGTTCACTACTCCTTATCCTGATCTTTGTCATACTAAAAGAAAAAGCGATCGTGTCAACAATGCTAGGTAATTTCCAAAAAACTCAACTCAGGATAGAAATGGAAGCACCAGAAACTGCTATTAGTAACAGTCTGCTGCGTCCTGTACAACTAGAAAAATGGTTACTATCTGGTCATCTTCCCACGGGAATGCCAGAACAATTACATCCAGGATTTCAGTTTACAACTCGATTCGGACTAGTCACGATTCATCATCAAGTCGATGTTGTAGATTCCAATCGTCTGCGCTTAATCCTAAGTCAAGGAATCGATGGTTTTCACGAATGGTACTGGGGAGAAGGTTGGATACAATCTCGCCTAGAAGGAATCTCAATTTTGCCACTTGCTTTGGGACAAAGTTTGAATTTACTTAGTTTGCGTCAGTTTTTGGCTAAGAAAAGTTAGTGCTTAGTGCTTAGTGCTTAGTGCTTAGTGCTTAGTGTATCCACTAACCACCAACAAAATATATTCACACTTTATTCAAAACAGATATTTCCCGGATACGCCATCCATCAGTTTTACGAATCAAGTTATATCTAACTCTGACCGTTTCACTAGAGGACTTTTTCTCGTTCAGTTCACCGTTTTCATAAAAACTGGTTGCTTCAGTTACCGAAGCTTGCACCGCAGCATTTTCTTGATCCGTAGGATTGATTTCTAAAGATTCTACTTTGACAGTGTGTTGATACTTGCGATAACGGTTATCAGCCTTATCTTCCTTGGCAACTAGTTGCCATTGAGTCAGGACTGAGTCTATTAAAATATTTTCTAAACTATCAATTTCATGATTTGGCCCCAAAGCAGCAGATTTAGTTACCAGCCAAGTCTGAATCACTTCTTCTGCTGTTGCTTGTGTTAACAACCCTGTTGGAAACAGGGGTTTGCTATTACGGTCAGGAATAGTTAGTGGTGGTTCATTTAGTTGTATTGATAACTGTTTACCTTGTAAAGCAGGTGCTGGTCTCAAGGCGTTATGTACGAATTTTACAGTCGTTGAAATCGCCAGCCATAAAACTAATATACTTCCCAAACTAGTCAATGCTACCCACAATAACCGCTTGTTCGTATTGACGCCGCGATTAGTGGAACGCCGTCGCCGTGCAGCAGGTGAACGCTGTTCCCAGTCACGTCCTCTAGCATAAGCAGGTGGGCTGGGTTTGCGCCTTCTTGAGGTTGGTGGTTGAGAGGGTATACTAGCTCTAGGAGAACCATTCATCTGATAGTCATGGCTTCTGCTAGCACGTTCCACGCCCGAAACAGTTGTAAATGGCATGTCTAATCTTGTATCTTCACGGTCTGAATCAGGAGGTGAGACTTGAAAGGACGAGGATGGTTGAGTAGGGTGTGAATTTGCGGAATTGCTTTGATTACCTGTAAATTGACCGTAAGCTATATTACTATCACTGCTGAGATTCTGGCGATTGATCCGGGTTTGGGGATATGACGGTTGGTTAGTTGTTGACCCTTCATAATTGGTTTCTAATTGTGTCGGTAGCTGTTCGAGATAGGCTTGTACCTGCTGGTTAGCAAAATAATCTTTTAGGGAAGCTTGCTGCTTGGCTAAATCTCGAAAGTTGGGAAAAACATCGTTTTGTAACCAGTGTTCACCGTATAAACACAAGCCCGGAAGCAGATCAGGAGAGTTTTGGGAATGTTCCCGAATATAAGCTAGGGCTTCGTATTCCTGACTCAGTTCTAAAGCACGGGTAGCTTCTTCAGTTTGACCCAACACTAAAGCGCATAGAGATTGTTCTAAATGGACATCTTGGCGCTTACCTAGACGCGTGAGCATCTGTTTTGCTTGGTAAATCAAAGCTGGTTGACGTTGGGTAAATCCCCGTGCTATCAATGCATAAACGGCCAAGTATATAGCTACGCCAGAGGGACGTTTACTTTCCGCTTCAAATAGTTGGTGTTGTTCTGCTACTGTCAGGTGGTTACGCAGTTGCTGGATAAAGCGTAGAAAGTCATCAATGTTTAAACCAGAGTAGTCATTTCCCGCGCCATCTATACCGCCGCGATCGCCTAAAATTTCTTCTAATAATTGCAATCCTTGATTGCGTTCGGCAGTTTTTTCTAGTGGCAGGGCAAGTAACTCTAAAATTCTATATGGTCGCAGTCTGTAAAGATCCGCTTGGATTTCAACCTGAACGTTAGGGAATAATCCAAAATGTGCTAATAATTCATCTCCTGTTTCCAGGGAAGCAGCAGCATTTTCGTAATGACCTTGTTGCCATTCTTCTCGACCTAATTCTAGGCACGCCAGAGCAACCGTGAGAACAACATCTGGTCTTTGGGGGTCTATATCACTATATTCGTCATATTCGCCCGTTTCTAAAGTGTCGCTTGCTTGCAAACCATGATCATTATTTGTCGTCAGGTATGGATGACCTAACTTCAGTACTAGTTCGTATTCCCCTAAATCTTGGAGGATCAGCAAAGCACCTGCTAATTCCTCTGAGTTAATTTCGATGCTCAGACCTTGAGACTCAATCAAGCCATTGTCAGCAGGACGATTTTCTACTGTCACCGCAGCATTGTGTTCCCTATCCGGACCATAGGCATGAGCAAGATAACTTTTATCGTAGGCTTTGCGTTCTTTGGGATCTGATAAAACCACGTAAGCTTCTTCAATAAGTTGTTTACGAGAGTTAATCGCTACCACGGAATACTCGCGTCGCGGCAATTGCTGTCGGCGATCGCTATACGCCTGCCGCAATTGCTCCTCACTTGCCGCCAAAGGCAGTCCTAAAATTCGGTAGTAATCTAGCGGAATTCGCACAGCCTACTTCCCCTGCAGCGCGATCGACATAATTTTAAGAGAGTATTCCAAGAGTCTAAAAGCGTGCCATAATAATAACTCGTTGTTTTTACACAATAAGTGTGTTTTGCAACAAGTTTACTTCTGCCTCTCCAATCTCTTTGACGGCAGTGCCAGTCATATTCTGTTGGCAGATATTTATTATTTTCCTTCATTTGGAATGTATTTTTTAAACATTCCTGCGTCTGATGCTGAGGGAAGTTTCTCAACACCCCATCAGACAGACACCGTTTTATAGGTTTGCTGCTGCTTGCAAGCGAACCGAAGTATAACATAGTTGGATATTTATGGCAATTATCTAGAGAAGTAAAAACATAAAAAATTGAATTTTTGAATTTGTTAATGAGTATGCAGAAAGCGAGCTATCCTGATTGGTAGTCTTGGGTCTAAGGTTGTTATATTAACCTTTCCGAGAAAAAAAATAAAACAGTAATTGACTATTACTGTTTTATTTTTAACTCTTTTTTTGAGTTAAAAAATTATTCAATTCTTTTAAGCATGGTAACTTGAAGTGTTACTACGGAGATACTAAAAAAATAATGGTTCAAGAACGTACTTTACCGAAATTTGACGTTGCTACCGCCCAGATTGATCAAGAAGAAGGGCTGCGGTTGTATCAAGATATGGTACTAGGGCGCACCTTTGAAGACAAATGCGCGGAAATGTATTACAGAGGCAAAATGTTTGGTTTTGTCCACCTGTACAATGGTCAAGAGGCAGTCTCCACAGGTGTGATCCAAGGAGCAATGCGACCGGGAGAAGATTTTGTTTCTAGTACCTACCGCGACCACGTTCATGCTTTGAGTGCTGGAGTACCAGCAAAACAGGTCATGGCAGAGTTATTTGGTAAAGCCACAGGTTGTAGTAAAGGACGTGGCGGTTCCATGCACATGTTTTCTGCTGAACATGGTTTACTAGGAGGTTATGCTTTTGTCGCAGAAGGTATTCCTGTAGCAGCTGGGGCAGCTTTTCAAAGTAAATACCGCCGGGAAGTTCTGGGTGATCCTAGCGCTGATCAAGTGACAGCTTGCTTTTTTGGTGATGGTGCTTGCAACAACGGTCAGTTTTTCGAGACCTTAAATATGGCTGCGCTGTGGAAATTGCCAATCCTTTTCGTTGTTGAAAATAACAAATGGGCTATTGGTATGGCCCATGAACGAGCAACTTCCGATCCAGAAATTTATAAAAAAGCCAGCGTCTTCAACATGATGGGTGTGGAAGTAGACGGTATGGATATCATGGCAGTGCGTGCAGTGGCACAGGAAGCCGTAGCCCGCGCCCGCGCCGGTGAAGGCCCAACCTTGATTGAAGCACTGACTTATCGTTTCCGGGGTCACTCTTTGGCAGATCCAGATGAACTGCGAACCAAAGATGAGAAAGAATATTGGTTTAGTCGCGATCCAATTAAGAAATTTGCTGCTTACCTTACAGAAAGAAACCTGGCAACGGCGGAAGAATTAAAAGAGATTGACCGCAAAATCCAGCACGAAATAGAAGAAGCAGTGAAATTCGCTGAAAGTAGCCCCGATCCTGACCCCAGCGAACTGTATCGCTATATTTTTGCCGAAGAAAAGTAAAAATGATGAATTATGAATGCTGAACATTTTCATAATTTCATAATTCATCATTTGTAATTCATCATTCTAAAGCTGTGTTTTCTATATCTATTCAACAACAACAATACAAAACCTACATCCTCACGGATGAAACTGCCAACTCTCAGCTAGAAGTTGTACCAGAACGGGGCGGTCTTATCACTCGCTGGCGTCTTCAAGGGCAAGAAATTCTCTATCTAGATACAGAACGGTTTGCTAACCCAGAGTTGAGTGTTAGAGGTGGTATCCCGATTTTGTTTCCAATTTGCGGCAATTTACCGGAAAATAGTTACACTTACAACGGTAAGCAATATACTTTGAAACAACACGGTTTTGCTCGTGATTTACCTTGGCAAGTAATTGACCAAGTTACCCAAAATGCAGCAATTTTCACTCTTACCTTGAATAGCAACGACCAAACACGAGCAGTATATCCTTTTGATTTTCAGGTAAGTTTCAGTTATAAAATCCAAGGCAATACCTTAGAAATCCAGCAACAGTATACCAATCTCTCCTTGGAAGCAATGCCCTTTTCTTTTGGGTTTCATCCTTACTTTCTCATACAGGATAAAACCCAATTAGAGTTTGAAATTCCGGCTCTTGAGTACCAAGATCAAAGAAGCAAAGAGACTCATTCTTTTGACGGTAAATTTGATTTCAATCAAGATGAAATTGATGTGGCATTTAAAGAGCTAGGTAGTCAATCTGCAAGTGTAAATGACAATAGCCGCAAATTAACACTCACGCTAGAATCAGACAATATCTTTTCTACGCTCGTGTTTTGGACACTCAAGGGCAAAAACTTCTATTGTCTGGAACCGTGGAGTGCTACTCGTAATGCCATTAACACTGGCGAAAATCTGACAATTTTGCAACCAGGAGCCACTTGTGCAGCAAGTGTGAAAATTTCGGCAAAATTTTTCTAAACCCCTTTACAAATTTCCAACTATATATGGTATAGTGGTTAAGTTGCAAATCGTGGCAACGGGTCGCTAACTCAATGGTAGAGTACTCGGCTTTTAACCGATTAGTTCTGGGTTCGAATCCCAGGCGACCCATATTCAAATATTTAAGATATGTACCTTATGCTGTGGTGATAGATAGCACTAAGAAATGTGGATTAAATAAAATACGAAATCTTGATTCGGTAGGGTGCGTTAGCGGTAGTGTAACGCACCCTACGAAAATATGTAGGTTTTGACACTATCAGTGTCTTTAGACCTGAGATTCTGCGGACAGAGTAAAACTCTCGCTGCGACCGTCAAACACCGCCTAAACGCTCAAAACAACTGCCAATCAAGGTGTCGAAATTGCGCTTACTTTTGTTCAAAAAAATGCTTCGGAATCTGTCACTAAGCCAAATCACGGTACGCTAAGTCAACCTGCCATTGCTTGCTCTTTGGAGTCATACTGGCGTTAGAAAATCTAACCGTTGTTTCACAGGAGCCGGGATTTCACCGTACTAGGATGCTTCAACACGTAGACAAAATTCTTACTCACATTTGAATTTTACCACAAATACCACGGCGATTAAAATCGCACTCTTCGGGATCTTGCTACGTGTCGCTTCCCTCTCAGGTCGCGCATACTCGCTCGTTTCCCGCATCCCGCGAGGTTTGATGAAATCCATGATCCAAAGACTGGAAATATTCAATTAAAGAGCGATCGCTAATTGATTTGCTCGTCTGGAATAGAGTGTTACCAAAGCCCTAATTCATTGGGTAGCTGATTGTACAGTAGTATAGAGCAACTATAGAGGATATTTATCCACAGATAGTGCAAACTTTTTCAGCATAGACACTCATCACTAGTTATAATTTCCTATAGGTTCACAATAATTTTTTAAGATTGGCGTAATATATATTTACGCAATATTCGAAACCGACTAGCTGACAACACAATTAGGAGGACTATCTATGGCGCTCGTGCCAATGCGGCTGCTGTTGGATCACGCGGCTGAAAACAATTACGGGATTCCAGCTTTTAACGTGAACAACATGGAGCAGATTCAAGCTATTATGCAAGCTGCCCATCAAACAGATAGCCCCGTAATTTTGCAAGCTTCTCGTGGCGCTCGTAAATATGCAGGTGAAAACTTTCTGCGTCATTTGATTTTGGCAGCAGTGGAAACTTACCCCCATATTCCTATTACCATGCACCAAGATCATGGTAACGAACCTGCCACTTGCTACTCAGCAATGAAGAACGGCTTTACCAGCGTGATGATGGATGGTTCCCTGGAAGCTGATGCTAAAACCCCTGCTAGCTACGAATACAACGTCAAAGTCACCCGTCAAGTGGTGGAAGTAGCTCATGCTTTGGGTGTCAGCGTTGAAGGCGAACTCGGTTGCTTGGGTTCTCTAGAAACTGGTATGGGTGAAGCTGAAGATGGTCATGGTTTCGAGGGTAAACTCGACCATTCCCAACTGTTAACTGACCCTGACCAAGCTGTTGACTTTGTTGAGCAAACCCAAGTAGATGCTTTGGCTGTTGCTATTGGTACTAGCCACGGTGCTTACAAGTTCACCCGCAAGCCAACAGGCGAAATTTTGGCAATCAGCCGCATTGAAGAAATTCATCGCCGTTTGCCCAATACACACTTGGTAATGCACGGTTCCTCCTCCGTACCCGAAGATTTGATTGCTTTGATTAACCAGTACGGTGGTACAATCCCCGAAACCTACGGTGTACCTGTAGAAGAAATTCAAAAAGGCATCAAGAGGGGTGTACGTAAGGTAAATATTGACACCGACAACCGTTTGGCAATTACTGCTGCTGTTCGGGAAGCATTGGCTGGTAATACCAAGGAATTTGACCCCCGTCACTTCCTCAAGCCTTCTATTCAGTACATGCAAAAAGTGTGTGCAGACCGTTACCAACAATTTGAAACTGCTGGTAATGCTAGCAAGATTAAGCAGGTTTCTTTGGAAGAGTTTGCTGCTAAGTATGCAAAAGGCGAACTCAATGCTGCAATCAAGAAAACTGTTGCTCGGTAATTTTGCTAAATAAGTAAATAGGGACACATTAATACTGTGTCCCTAAGCTGAGGATTCTCATACTCCATAGACTGAACCGGGTAGCAATTATGTTCCCCGGTTTTTTTACTATGCTTGTAGTAAGGACTTTAGTCCTCAAATATTCAAGCACGGTTGCTGCTTACTACAAAGGGAGAATTCAAATTTCTTCAATATATAGCTAAGGGTTTTAACCCTTAGCTAATAGCATAAGTCGTCTTCAGACGACTCAATAAATCACATAGTCTGTAGAGAGGCGAAATTACCCTGCGGGAACGCTAAAAGCGAACGTGTATCTACTGCGATTGAAATCGCAGGCGGTTTTTTGAACATTTCGGATGCTCCCTACTACAGACCTATCGAAACTTTTGCAATGAAATATTACTGTGGTGTGGGACTAGAGGTAGGACTTACTTGAAAATCAGGAGGGAGGATTACCTTGTCAACTACGTGAACAACACCATTGCTAGCCAAGATATCGGCTTGAGTAACTTTAGCACCGTTGACGGATACTGTTTTAGTAGTACTATTCACATCAATTGTCACAGGAGTACCCTCAACTGTTTTTACATCTCCAGATGTCAATTGACTAGAGGTCACTTGTCCGGGTATGACGTGGTAACTAAGAAGCTTCACTAACTGTTGTTTGTTTTCTGGCTTGAGGAGTTTTTCTACAGTACCTGCTGGTAAAGCCTTAAAAGCAGCATCAGTCGGTGCAAAGACTGTGTAAGGGCCTTGTGCAGTCAATTGATCTTCTAAACCTGCTGCTTTATATGCTTGGGTTAAGGTTTTAAAAGACCCTTGGCTAGCTGGTGCTTGAGCAAGTTCTGCAAAATTTTGCTTTGCAGTTGTACCACCAGGGGTTTCTGTTGCAGGTGCAGTGGTTGTTGGAGTCACTTCTGCAACAGGTGAGGTATTTTCTGTAGGTGCTTCTCCAACAGTCGGAGTAGTATTTTCTGCATTCGGTTGACCACAGGCAGACAAAGCTAAGAGGCTACCCACACTAAATACACTAAACAAAGCTTTTTGTAAAATGCTTTTGCTTGCTTTCATGACTTTTTCCCAAAATCAAGCTAAATAAACTACATATTCACAAAAGTTAATCTCTCCTGAGAAGTAATCCCTCATCCGTAAGAGGTAGTTTGTGCAAATTTATATTTCTCATGACTCATTTAGGATTGCTATATCTGTCGCATATTTCTAGTTTGTGGATCAAACTCATAAGAAAATTGGGTGCTGTCGTCGTAGCAAGCTCCTGTTAGATTTGCTCCAAACAGCTTGGTATAGTGTAATTTAGCTCCGCGCAGATTCGCTTCTACTAGCTTTGCACAACTGAGGTTAGCTCTGGTTAAATTGGCTTTGGCTAGGTTTGCTCCACCTAAATTAGAACCCCATAGTTTAGCTTTAGCAAGGTTAGCACCACTCAAGTCTGCTGCATACAAATTGATGCCAACCAAATATGCTCCGATCAACTTAGCTCCTGCTAAATTGACAGCAGTAAAATTTCTTTCTCCGGCGGCGTAACGCCTTATTAGTTCATCGGCATCCATAATTCTTTCACCTTTATCAGCAAATCAGAAACTATTTGCTCCCATTCTTGATCGAGTTCTGTGTGAAATTCTGGCTTCCCACTATGTCTGTACCAGTAACGCGCATTGCTCAAATCACCCTCTTTTCTATGTAGGTAAGCGTGAACCCAAGCACTATCGAGATCATTCGCATTTTGAACTATTTCATGCGCTTTATCCCAATTACCTTTATAGTCAAACCATAATGCTTGGAGAGCTTTTGGTAGTGAATCAGGACATTTTTGCTGTTTTTCGATTAATTGCTTGAATTCTTGCAGCGTCATTATTTTTACCTATCCATTATCAAGCCTCTATTTACCACTCTATCAATGACTTGTTGCGATCGCATGTTATATTACTTCACTTTTTTGATGATACAAATACATGAGTAAGCATACCCCGTCTGTACGCCCCCACTGGGAGCATCCCAAATGTTCAAAAAACTCAAATGGTGAATTCTACACTGACTTTTAGGTACAGTGTAGGTAGTTCACATAAGTGCTTTGCTTTATGATATATATGAAATACATAAAACCCATCAAATAACCGTAGATTCTTGTAGAGGTTTCTAGCAGTGGGCATAGTAGTTGAAAACGTATCCAAACAGTTTGGCAGTTTCCAAGCGGTTGATCAGGTGAGTCTAAAAATTAAAAGTGGCTCTTTGGTTGCTTTGTTGGGACCGTCAGGATCAGGGAAGTCAACTTTGCTACGGCTAATCGCTGGTTTGGAAATGCCAGATAGTGGCAAAATAATTTTGACTGGCAAGGATGCTACCAATCAAAGTGTGCAGGAACGCAATATCGGGTTTGTGTTTCAGCACTATGCTTTATTTAAGCACATGAGTGTGCGACAAAACATTGCTTTTGCTATGGAGATTCGTAAGTTACCAAAAGCAAAAGTTAAAGGGCGAGTAGAACAATTATTAGAATTGGTACAGTTGAGTGGACTAGGCGATCGCTATCCATCGCAACTATCTGGTGGTCAACGCCAGAGGGTAGCCCTAGCAAGAGCCTTAGCAGCAGAACCGAATGTTTTGTTATTAGATGAACCTTTTGGGGCGCTAGATGCTAAAGTCCGTAAAGACCTACGCGCCTGGTTGCGGCGCTTGCATGATGAAGTACATGTGACAACTGTTTTTGTTACCCACGATCAAGAAGAAGCGATGGAAGTTTCTGATGAAATCGTGGTGATGAATAAAGGAGGTGTAGAACAGGTAGGAACACCAGCCGATATTTACGATCATCCCGCTACAGCATTTGTGATGAGTTTTATCGGGCCTGTAAACGTATTACCGAGTACCTCAAATATTTTCCAAAATAATGGGTTCGATTCGGCAAATCCAGAAATGTTCCTGCGTCCTCAAGATGTGATTATCGAAACATCTCCTAACGGTACTAACGTACCTGCAAGAGTAAGCCGATTGATACATCTGGGTTGGGAAATTCAAGCAGAATTGGCTTTAGATGATGGACAAGTGGTGACAGCACATTTGACACGCGATCGCTTTGATGAATTGAATTTGCAACCACAACAAAAGGTGTATGTCAAGCCGAAGGATGCTAAGTCTTTTCCGCTTTATTATTCGATATGAGAAACGCTTATACCGTTTCAGTTTTTTGATGATACAAATACATAAATACATGAGTTGGGGCGTACAGTTAACTGCACGCCCCAACTCATAGCATAAATGTTTAACCCGACACAATATAATTGCTCTACTTCGTTAAACTGATATCAATTTCATCACTCTTGTTGCCTGAAGTCACGATTTCTCTATAGAAAAGTTTGTCTAAGGTTAAATTATCAATATACCCAGAGGAGAGGTTTTTATGACTTATGATTCGGAAGACATACAACAAATTCTCCAAATGGCACTTGCTCAAAAACAGGAAGGTGAATTTTCACGAGAACAACTTGTAGAAATGGCATCTGAATTAAATATTTCTCGTAACATGCTGGAAAAAGCTGAACAACAATGGCTAACTCAGCGATCAGAACAACATCAACGACGAACATTTAATAATTTTCGACACAAAGGTTTCTTGGCACATCTGATTTCTTTTTTGGCAGTTAATTCATTTCTGATTTTGTTAAATTTATTCACTACACCTAGTTACTTTTGGGCAATTTTTCCATTATTGGGATGGGGTTTAGGTTTGTTTTTTCACGGTTTGAGCGTTTATCGAAATGAAGGAAAAGCTTATGATCAAGCCTTTAAAAAATGGCGTAACCAACATCTTAAAAATAAAGATTCTTGAGCATCTAAATTGTTAGGTTTGCAATTGTTGTGATTGCAAATTCCCAAACGCTACGCTTGAGTAGAAGTGAAAGAGGGATGGATATCCGTCCCTTTCTCTTTTTCCTCTTTAACCAAGAAGTATTGGTGTCAATTGAGAGCTATTTCATTCTCATCCAGCCTACCTCAGAATCAATTCTGAGGCTAATATTAGCAAAAGTCGGTTAAACTCACATCTTGCACCATTCTCAACAAGCGGGGTTGCAGTGGTGGTCAAGTGGTTTTGGACATGACGAGAGTTTTTGCGTAAGTCCTAAATTAAAAAACGTAGACACGAAGGAACAATACTTTCAGAGAGCTATTGCGTAAGTCCTATAAAATAAATATAAAATAAATATTACTTTAAAAAAACATTACTAATAAACGCTTTACCATTCAGTAATCTTTCGGTGATGAATTTCATTATGGTATTTTCTGCCGATCTAAATGTTACATCAGATACAGAGGTTATCAAAGTCTCTGTTTATACTGGAATGGGAGCTATTCCCTACGAAACAGGAACAGCTTTTCGGGTTTGGGCGCCATTCGCTTCAGCAGTTTATGTGGCTGGAGATTTTAATGAGTGGTCTACAACCAAAAATCCCCTCGCCTCTGAAAATAATGGATACTGGTCTGTAGATGTTCCGAATGCTCAAGAAGGTCAAAAGTACCGCTATGTAATTCAAAGTCCTTTTATACCCACTGATACCGTATGGTGGCGCACCGATCCCTATTGCAAACATGTTCTTGATAATGACGGCGGCGATGGTGTAATTGTCAAAGATCAGTTTGACTGGGGAACCAATATCTTCAATATGCCACCCTGGAATGAATTAGTGATTTATGAGTTACACGTAGCTTCTTTTAATAGAACTGACAAAAAGCCTGGAGATTTCAGTTCTATTATCGATAAATTAGGCACTTTAAAAGATTTAGGCATCAATACCATTGAACTGATGCCGATTTTTGGTTTCCCAGGCGAATACTCTTTAGGCTATAACCCTGCTTTCCCCTTTGATATAGAAAGTAATTATGGCGAGCCTCGTGAATTTAAAAACTTTGTCAAAAAAGCTCATGAATTCGGCATAGCCGTGATTCTCGATGTAGTTTATAACCATTTTGGTGCTGAAGAACTAGATTATTCTCTACGACGGTTTGATGGTTGGAATCAAAATAACGGAGATGGAATCTATTTCTACAATGACAGACGCGTCCAAACTAGTTTTGGCCCTCGTCCAGACTATGGTCGAGGTGAAGTCCGTCAATATATCCGTGACAATGCTCTGATGTGGCTAGAAGAATATCAGATAGACGGCTTAAGATTTGATTCCACAGTCAACATTCGTAATATTTACGGCAAGAACAACGAGCCTGCAAATGACATTCCTGAAGGCTGGAGTTTGATGCAATGGATTAACAATGAAATAGATAGCAAGACGCCGTGGAAGATTACCATCGCTGAAGACTTGCAAAACAACGAATGGATCAACCGGAGTACAGGAGCAGGGGGAGCCGGATTTGATTCTCAGTGGGGTAGCTTCTTTTATTATTCTCTATTTGAGGCAGTAGTGACTCCCAAGGATAGCGATCGCAATATGTACAGTATTCGGGACGCTATTTTGCAAAGGTTTGAAACCGATGCTTGGAAACGAGTTATCTACAGTGAAAATCATGATGAAGTAGCCGAAATTAACCGCAAAGTTCGCCTCCCGGAAGCAATTTGGCGTGGGAATGCAGATAGCTGGTTTGCTCGCAAACGCTCTACCTTAGCGGCGGCGCTTATCTTTACGTCTCCTGGAATCCCGATGATTTTTCAAGGTCAGGAATTTCTTGAATGGGGAAGTTGGAGAGATTCTGGTACTCTAGATTGGAGCAAAAAAGATAGATTTGATGGCATCTGGGATCTTTATCAATCTCTAATTCGATTACGCCGTAACTGGTATAACAACACCAGAGGTTTACGTGGACAGCACGTGAATGTACATCATGTCAACAATAACGACAAAGTTATCGCTTTCCATCGTTGGGACAACGGCGGGTCAGGTGATGATGTCATTGTGGTAGTTAATATGGGCGATCGCTCTTATGATAGCTATAGCCTTGGTTTCCCTCGTGGCGGCACTTGGTGGGTGAGATTTAATAGCGATTGGAATGGCTACAGCCCAGATTTTGGAAACCATCCTGGTTACGACACCTTTGCAAATAGCAGCAATCCTAATGACTCCGATGGTATGTCCTTCCGTGCCAATGTTGGTATTGGCCCTTATAGCGTCTTGATTCTCTCTCAATGAAAGCGAAAAGTCGGAGCATTTTCAAGTTAGGAATACATTCATGAAAGCGATCGTCATGCATGAAAGAGGGGGTGC
Organism: Nostochopsis sp.; assembly: GCA_051172755.1. Taxonomy (GTDB): domain Bacteria; phylum Cyanobacteriota; class Cyanobacteriia; order Cyanobacteriales; family Nostocaceae; genus Pelatocladus. The sequence continues at coordinate 227,625 of JBMNDX010000009.1, forward strand.
AGAAGTTTTGCAATATGAAACCTTTCCTACCCCGCAACCGATGGCCAATGAGGTTTTAGTCAAGGTTCATGCTGCTACGGTGAATCACACAGATATATTTCACCGCTTAGGACAGTTTTTCATTCAAAAAAGTTTGCCCCATATTTTGGGTATGGATGTCGCTGGCGAAATTGTGGAATTAGGTACAGGGGTAACAGATTGGCAAATAGGCGATCGTATTGTTGCCACTTTTGAAGCCCTGGGAAGAGAAAGAAATGGTGCTTATGCTGAATACACCACATTACCAACCAACCAACTACACCGCATTCCCAATGAACTGAATTACATTGCAGCAGCCAGCATTGGTTTAGCTTTTACAACTGCTTGGATTGCCTTATTTTATAACGGTGCGCTAAAACAAGCCCAGCGAGTGGTCATCAATGCAGCATCTAGTGGAGTGGGAACCTCTGCAATTCAAATTGCCCGTTGGCAGAATGCTCTAGTAATTGCCATTAGCGATCAAGACAAGGCAGAACGATTGTATGAACTAGGAGCCGATTTAGTCCTTGATCGCCATTCACCCGATTTAGTCGAGCAGGTAATCGAGATAACTAACGGACTAGGTGCTACCCTTATCCTTGATTTAGTAGGACGTAAAACACTGCAATCTTCCATCAGTATGGTTGCAAACAAAGGGCGAATTGTTTGTGCTGGCACTCTCAGTGGTGATTTAGCAGAAATTAATGTTATGGATCTACTGATGAAAAACGCCAGTATTCATGGTTCATTTGCTGTGATTCAACCCCAAGATTTCGACCAAATTTTGCAACACTTCGCCACCGGAATATTTAAACCTGTGATTGACTCCGTTTTGCCCCTAAAAGAAGCAAGTGCTGCCCACAAGCGAATTGAGGCTAAACAGGCATTTGGTAAAATTATCCTCGTGCCTAATCCAGAGCATCACGGATAAAACTTAATGATTTTTTCGGAAATTAGTATCAAATTTTTCCGAAAAATTGAAGTTATTATTGTTTTCATAAACAGCACTTATTTGTATAGTTCAGCAAAGCAAACTGGAATAAATACCAGTTTGCTAATTGCTGCGATTTTTTGTGACTTAATTTGGTCGAGGCGTATCTAACAGGAGAAAAATTAATGGCTGTTGAAATCTTACAAACAGACGATCAATACGTACTTAACCACTGCACTAAATTTCTTGCCAGAGATAATAAAGATCCTCGTCATAACTTTGGGCAATTGAGTGGCGATGATCCACGTTCTCGCATTGCTGAACCTTGGCGATTTCCGATTATCGATAGTTACAGCGATGGCAAAGATTTTGTGAAAAGTTATTCCTCCAATGTTGTAACTTTCGTATATCAGCAACAAGGAGTAACGCCACCCAAAAATGTTAATGTGATTGGAACCTTTGCGAATCTTTATGAGGCGATTCCCCTCAACCCAGTCAATTTTGTTGGCGAACCCACAGGATATTATGCTCTATCAATTGTGATTCCAAAAGCACAAATTCACACCTATAAATTTATCGTCGATGGACAGGCAATTCTAGACCCAATAAATCCCCAAATAGCTCAACAAGATAATGGTAAATTATGGTCAAGATTTTTCACCCAATTATGTACTGAACCATTGAGCTTTGAAGATTGGGAATTTGACATCGTAGCTCGATTAGTAGATCATATTTTGCCTTTCCGAACTCAGGAAGGGGAAAACTTCTTAAAACGTTACTACAATTTTCTGGGCAAACAAGATAAACAAGTGCAATACGCCTATGCTTATCGCCTAGATGAATCTGTGGGAGCAGCAAACTTTATCGACAACATTTTAGCCAGGGAAGAGAACCATCATTTAATTGATTACAAAATTTGCTTGGGTCAAATTAACCAGATTTTGAGACAGCGTAATCCCTACGTTGAGCCAAAAGAAGTCTCTAAAGAGTTATACATCGACTTGTATAACGAAATGGCCACTAACCAAGTCAACGGCTGGAACTATCAGCAATATCAAGAACCCCGTTTCTTCCTCCAATTACTGCGTCGCCAAACATTTACAGGTGCCTTTTCTCATCCCAAATATGGTGGCAATGTGGGAGGAACAGGCTGGGCTTATCTATCAGAAAGATATACAGATGGAAGCGGCAAAACTCTATTTGATTGGCGCAAGGCGATAGAACCACCCCTCGGACTTAACAGCGATTATCGAGGCTAATTGATTTCCTCAGGAGAAGATATATGCAAACTGAATTTGATGTAGTGATCATTGGTAGTGGCGCTGGGGGTTCGCCCATTGCCTACACTTTAGTGAAGGCTGGGAAATCAGTGCTGATCCTGGAAAAAGGCCCACTATTTAGACCCCAGTATCAGAGTCCTCAGGGATTAAGTGACTTTAAGCGTGACGAATTGTTTGCTGATGGCCCAGAAAAGCGCATCCGCATTCCTGGAGTTGCTAACCTCAATGAAGCCTTTTATTCTAGTCACGTTGAACCAGATATTAACGACGAGCCGCATATCTACCGCGATCCCAATGGACAAGATAGAGCCACAATCGAAGGTTATACAGCTCAAGTAGTAGGCGGCGGTACTCAACTTTATGGTGGTGTTTCTCTGCGGTTTACACCTACCGATTTACGCCTACAAAGCTTTAATGCTGGACGTAGAGATTTGAAGAATGATCCGAATGGCGATGTGCAAAGGGAAGCCCGTGATTGGCCTGTCAGTTACGAAGAATTAGAACCCTACTATGTGAAATCCGAATACCTTGTGGGTCTTAACGGTACCGCCGACAACCAGCTCAAGCCTTTTAGTAAAGATACTTATCAACCGCCCCTAGAACCTAACCCAATTAGCAACTATGCCAAAGTGGGTATGGACAAGCTAGGTGAACAATTGGGTAATGGTAAGTCGATTAAGCCCTACCGCACACCACTAGCGGTGATTACCCGTGACCATGAACCCAGTGGACGCAAAGTACCCAAAGATCCCGAAACCCTGAAAACCAGTTATGTGAACCGCTTTGGCTGTCCTCTAGGCGTAAAATCCAATACTTGGGTATCTTTACTCAGCCCGATCGCTAATTTACCAAACTTTGAAATACGCACAAACTGTGTAGTTACCCATCTTGAAACTCAGGGATCGAAAGTCAGTCGAGTTGTGTACCGTGACCCTAGTGGCAAAACTCGGTTTGTTCAAGGCAAGTTGGTAATTGTAGCTTGTTCTGCGATTGAATCGATTCGGTTACTACAGCTCTCAGCCCAGCTCAGTCCGGAATTCAATCAACGCATCAACCAAAATGACTTACTAGGTAAATACTTTCTTACCCACTGTTTTGGGGGTGCTAGCGCCCTCATGCCCACCCGTAGCGATAAGTCCTTAGCCCTTGATGCTGATTGGGCAACCGATGTTTGCGCCACTGATGATTTTCTCAAAAGCACAGGACTGTGGGCAGGTGGAGCAATCTACAACAATACTTCTGATCAAGCTTTGCCGATCTCCTTGGGACGTACCCACGGTAGTCGGGATTTAGATACCCTCTGGAAAGGTTTTATCGAAGACACCAGTTTAGCGGGTCAAGGGTTGACAGACTTTTTGGACAATAACATGGGTAGGGGTTTATCCGTCAGCTTTATGGCTAATCAAGTACCCCTGAAGACCAATCGAATTGAACTCCATCCCAGTATTAAAGATAAGTGGGGTCGTCCTGTGGCTTACATCATTAAAGAATGGCACAGTCACGACAGATATTTGATGGACACCTTGGCACAAATGTGTGGCAATGTTTTGAAGTTGGGTGGTAACTCAATACCAGGGGAATTCAAATTTGAGTTTCAAGGTCAAGGTGGCGTGTACCTAGCAGAAAACGCCTTGGCACGCATCGCTAACCACATTCTTGGGGGGGCAAGGTTTGGTACTGACCGCAAAGACTCGGTACTAGACCGTAATTGCAAAGCTTGGGACTTTGATAACCTCTACATCACTGATGGCTCATTTATGCCAACTTCGGGAGGCGCAAACCCCACCTTGACAATTCAGGCCAATTCTTTTCGGGTAGCTGACGAATTACTTAAGAGGCTTTAACTTTATGGACCCAGCATTTAACGATATTCAAAGTAATCCGTGGAACGAGATTTTTAAAATCGTCTTCTTTCCAGATCGCATTTACCATGCAGAATACCTCAACGCTACCCGCAGCCCTCGCTACCGTTACAATGTGCGAGAAGTTCGCAGCTATCTGGGTATCAATGCTCTCAAGGGAGAAGTATATCTAGATGGAAAATTTCTGAGTAATTTTCTGCGGCTGGAATACAGGTCCAGTCGATTAGTAGAGCAGGTGCGAGAGAAAAAACGCTTGCTCAACAGTGCGGTAATTGCCTGGATTCGGCTGTTACCGCAAGATGAGAGCAAGAAAGCCGAAGGTAGGGTAAAACTACACCATTGCCCGTGGATTGATGCTTACGCTGTGGAGATTTGGGAAACTTTAGAAGCTCCTAATACCAGCTACCACGATTTTCAAATTTTGGATCAGATGGGACGCGATGGCGCAATTACGCGAGTTAAGGCATTTAACCCAGCTTTGCAAGATATCAAGGCGCTAACACAAATAGAATTGGCATTTCGTGAGAACGATCGCAATTTACCCACTGGCTATCAAATTAGTGATGCTGATGCAGCTTGGGATAATGATTATTCGCGATCGCACCAAGAACCGCGCACTCAAGAACCCAGTTCGCCACAAAATACGATCTCCGATCTCAACTACCTGATCGACTTTCAACGTGGTTGGTTCCTACAAACACCAGACATTAAGCCTGTGCGCTATCGGAATGCGATGATGGATGACGACAATCCAGACAGAGCAAACGACAACATCATTGATATGCGCTGGATTGTCCAACGGGAACTCGGCGGTTCCACAATCTTCTTTCACGAAGTTACAATTCCTCCTGGAAAAGTCGAAGGAACCCACCAACATATTGGTACGGAAGAATTGTACTACATCACAGAGGGAGAGGGCATTGCCTATATGCGTGTCGGCGACGATCCCGCAACAGACAAATACCCGACTGTAGAACGTCAAGTGATGGGACTGGGGAAACGCGAATTTAAAGAACTCCCAGTAAAACCAGGTAGCGTCATTTTTACAAAGAGTGGTGGTATGCATGGGATTCGTAACCCCGGTACAGAACCCCTAAAATTCGTTGCTTTCCTATATCACACAATCTAATTTGCACCTAATTCTCATCAACCCTTGCTATGTTTATTGTTCATTCTGACAGTGTTTTCAAAGTAGATCCCAACACTCCGCCCGACTATAATCGTGGTAATCCACTGCTAAAGCTACTTAACTTTCTAGAACGCGCCCAATTAGCAGCTGAACGAGAATTCTACCTCACAGAGCAGTCGCAGTACTTATTTCCTTATGAGTCCCTGATTCTATATGGTCCTCAAGGTGGTGACGCTAATATTCTCGACCCGACTCAACAAGACAATAAGACAGATTTCCAAAAGCAAAATGTCAAGGATTTTGTTAGTACCGACACCTTTTTGATTCGGGGTCTGGTAAATGTGGGAGACTGGACAGGACCGTTTTTAAGAGTTTCTTATCGTGGCGGCCCTGACAGTAAGCTATCCGTTGCTGCAAACCATAAACTAGGGGAAAAAATCAAGCTGTGGATTAAAGTTGCAGGTGTAGCCACTCCTACGCTAATTTTTGTGCCGTATAATCCATTAAGCGATCGCTATGAAGTAGAATTCTGGGGTTATCCAGGCAATGACTTGCGAAATCAGCTTGACGAGAAGGGACGCAAAGCCTTAGATAGAGGTGAACTCCAAGTACGTACTGATTTAGTACATGGCAGTACATCAGACTTCAACCGTGAAGGGTTAAACGATCACTATATAATTGATGTCGCCCCAACAAATACGATGCATCCCGTGTTACCCCTACACGTGGAACTTGCTTGGGCAGACTTTAACGAACAAGTTTGGGATTCTCAGAATGGGGCAAATTATCACTACGAATTCAACATGATTCTCCGTGGATGGGATCACTTTTTAGGAACAGGTATCAGTCCTAACCCTCACGGTGGTATTGGCTTTTTGGAGTATCGTAATTTGATGTCTAACTATGGGCGCTACTCTAGTAAACCCGAATTAGGACGCCAATTAAACTCATGGAACTTCAACGCCTTTGGTACTAAAAATCATGGCAACGGTTTTGAACGATTTTTTGCCGTAGATTACATGGATTTGCACGTCCTCAATCCTAATTGTGGCATCGGTTTACATCGCCATCGTGACAACCAAGAAGTCTTTTTGATGATGGATGGTCAAGGCTTTATGGTAGTGGGCGACTGGTGCAAGATGCCAGAGCGAGAACGCAGCTTTGAAATACGGACACTACAACCCGGACACTTTGCCATGCTCAAAGGTGGTAATCTTCACGCTTTAATGAATGCTACTGATGAACAAGTTTCTCTGTTTATGTTTGGGGGATATGATTAATGCAAGTTTGATAAGGTAACTAGAAATAGCAAAAGTCCTCTTTAGAGGACTTTTGCGCGTTGATAAATAAAGCTACAATGCTTAACGATACTCCTGCCCAAAAAAGTAAATAACCTAACTGGGTGGATTTCTCCGTCGATCATGCAATCGCTAGAATCCTTTGCGCTTTCACCAAAGGAGTGTCAAAATCTGTTATGGATACTCGACAAAAGCAGGAGTTAACCCTTGAAGAACGCTGAGTTTTCTGGAAAACCGCGAAACTCATCACCTCTGTCTGGTGAAGATATTCCAGCAGCTTTACGCGATACTCCTGATATAGCACCCAGGAGGCGTCTGTCCCTCTTGGTTTTGGGAATTGGCGGATTAATTGGTTTTGCAGTGCTGGCTGTAATTAGTGGTTTTTTGTTCACCTGGACTGCATCGAAAAAAAATCCAGTTTCTCAGCCTTCGCCTACTAATTCGACTCCTGCAACTACACAAAATAATAATACTGAACAAGTTCTTGGACATTTAGTATACACAGAAGCACCAGAATCAGAACTAGTAGCAATTTCGGCAGATGGACGGCAAAGAATGCGAAAAGTTGCCGCTCAAAAATATCAGGAAATGGCAGCCGCAGCTAAGAGCGCTGGTGTAATTTTGACACCTATTTCTGGTTTTCGTTCAGTTAAAGAGCAAGAACAATTATTTTTTCAGGTAGGTGCTCAACGCAACCAAACCCCAGCCGAGAGGGCTGCTTTAAGTGCTCCTCCTGGTCATAGCGAGCATCATACAGGTTACGCTGTGGATATTGGGGATGGAGCAGTACCAGCTACTAACTTGAATGAAAATTTTGAAAACACCAAAGCTTTTCAATGGTTACAAACAAATGCTGCTCGTTTTGGCTTTGAGATGTCCTTTCCCAAAAATAATCCTCAAGGTGTGAGTTATGAACCTTGGCATTGGCGTTTTGTAGGCGATCGCGACAGCTTAGAAACTTTCTACAAAGCCAGGAATATCAAGCCGACTCAAACGCCGCAATAAGGGAAGGGGGACATATCAATTAAAAATTAAAAATTGGGAAGAGGGACAAGGGAAGCGAGATTGACAAATGACAAATTCTAAATATGCCGTCCCATAATTACTAAATCCCGTTCTACACTATCTAATTCTGCTACTTTGGGTAAGTATCCCCAATTTTGAAAGCCGAATTTTTCAAACAGTTTTAAACTAGGATGGTTGTGAGCAAAAATAAAACAGACTAAGTTTTTGATGCCTAAGCTAGGACTTTGATTAATTGCTTGAGTTAGTAGCTGTTTTCCTAAACCGTGGCGATGATACGTAGGATCAATGTAAATACTAACCTCAGCAGTAGCATGATAGGCTGCTCGTCCGTAAAAAGATTGTAAACTGATCCATCCAGCCACTACGCCCTCGACTTCGATCACCCAAAGAGGACTTTTTAAGGGCGATCGCGCACTAAACCAAGTACGACGACTTTCCACAGACACTGCTTCTAAATCAGCAGTTGCCATGCGGGCGGGAACTGCGGTGTTGTAAATTGCCACTATTTTTGGCAAGTCAGCTTCTATCGCATGACGGATAGTCATTTGTTGTTTGAATAAGTGTTTTTAAATGTGAATAATAAAAGTAAAATCATTAATAAAATATTAATTTTTATAGTTAAGTTTAAGAGGAAGAGTAAATGAAAGGCATAATCCTTGCAGGTGGTTCTGGTACAAGACTTTATCCTTTAACACATGTTGTTAGTAAACAACTAATGCCTGTTTACGACAAGCCGATGATTTACTATCCTTTGTCAATATTAATGTTGGCAGGGATTCGTGAAATTTTAGTTATTTCAACTCCTACAGATTTACCTTTATTTAAACTTTTGTTAAAGGATGGTAGTCAATGGGGATTAAAATTTAGTTATATCGAACAGGCAAAGCCAGAAGGTTTAGCTCAAGCCTTTATTTTGGGTAAAGATTTTATTGAAAATGAATCTGTTTGTTTGATTCTAGGAGATAATATTTTCTATGGTCATGGTATAACAGAAGTTTTACATCGTGCGAGCAAATTAAAAAAAGGTGGATTGATATTTGGTTATCAAGTTAAAGAGCCTCAACAATATGGAGTAATTGAGTTTGATATTAATAATAAGGTAATTGGTATCGAAGAAAAACCTAAATATCCAAAGTCAAAATACGCTGTCCCAGGTATTTATTTTTATGATTCTCAAGTAGTTGAAATAGCTTCCAATCTCCAACCTTCTAGACGGGGAGAGTTGGAAATAACAGATGTAAATTTAAACTATTTGCAGAAGGGTAAGTTGGAAGTGGAATTATTAGGACGTGGTTATGCTTGGTTGGATACAGGTACTCATGAATCCTTACTCAAAGCAGCAAATTACATACAAACTTTGGAGGAAAGACAAGGTTTGAAAATTGCTTGTATTGAGGAAATTGCCTATAGGCTAGGTTACATTGATGTTAATCAATTACGTTTATTGATAGATCCTATTTTTAAAAGTAGTTACGGTCGTTACTTAATGGAAGTTTTAGAAGATGAAGAAGCGACTAAGAAGTTAATTAGTTTGAAGTAAATCAAAAAAACAACAAGTGCTTTATTCGAGATATCAAAATTTTTCAATGTAGCGCTCCACCAATCAATTATTAGTGCTTGACAAAATTTATCAGATATCTTCCTGTCAAGGCAAAAACAATTTTCAAATTAATAATTCTGTATGTTGAAATAAATCTGCTGTTTTCAATGATTTACCAGCTTGGTCTTTAACTGATAAAGTTGGCTCCCTCGTTAAATGCCAATCGATTCCAATTTCTGCATCATTCCAAATGATTGTGCGTTCGTATTCGGGAGCGTAGTAGTTTGTAGCTTTGTAGACAACTTCGGCGAATTCCGAAAGAACCAAAAAGCCGTGAGCAAATCCTACAGGTATCCAAAGTTGGCGTTTGTTATCTGCGCTGAGAAGACAACCAGTCCATTGTCCAAAGGTGCGAGAATCTTGACGGATATCAACTGCAACATCGTAGATCGCACCACTGATAGCTCGGACTAATTTGGCTTGGGATTTTTGAATTTGGTAGTGGAGTCCTCTAAGGACATTTTGAGATGAGCGGGAATGGTTATCTTGGACAAAGTAGGCTTTAATGCCTGTTTTTTCTTGAAAGAGTTTTTCGTTGTAGCTTTCAAAAAAGAAGCCACGGTGGTCTGCGAAAATACGAGGTTCTATAATTAAGACATCGGGAATATTTGTGGCAATAATGTTCATAATTAATATTTTTTTCAGTACATAAATAGTATTTTATTAAAGTTCTAAATCACAGAGTTTTCACCAATTCTAATGGTGGGTTCACTTGCGCTGTGCTGTACTAGTTATTTTTGAAAGTTTCTATAATATTTCTGAGAGGAACTCTTATCTCTTTTGGTAATGCAATTGCAAAGGACTCTAGAGGATACTTTACTATAGTCCAGGTTTTGTCAATCAAGTAAGGTATAAATTCTTCGTGATTATTCAAATATTTAGGATTAATTAAAAAACTTTGAGCCAAGTTTTTGATTGGATGCCTAATTCCTCGAACTCGATTAGAGACATTCCTTGTATGAATAACTTGTAGCCATGTCGGACTACATTTAACTTGTTTAATTATTCCCATTTTTGATAGTTCAGTATGTTGCCCACATAATATTGTTTTAAATCCTTCAACACTAAAATGATCGATTTGCTCTATTAAAGTCATAAATGGATTTTTTAAGTATTTGAAATAATAAATTTTCCCATTATTCAAAACATAACCATTGGTGAAATTGAGGAACTCGAATTTTTGTTGTATGAAATTTTCTTGAATCATCTGTACAAAATTATTTGACACTGCATCGTCATTGTCTAAACGTGTTGTAATTAAGTAATTTGTATTCTTATTTAAAAGCTTTAATACGTTTTTTCTATTGACATCATCAGTGAATTCTGTATCTAAATAAATTGGAATGAAATTTTGCCATTCTGCATACTCTTTGATTTTGCTTTTAAAACAATCAGGTGTGTTGCTATCGAAATAAACAATCCACTTAAAATTTTGGTTAGATTGAGCGCGAACTGAAGGATAACAAAAATCATCAAATAGCTGAAAGCGGTGATTTAACCAATCAAAATTTAATCCAATATTCGATTTACCGAATACAGTTTTAACGTTAAATCTAGTTAATATAAAATGTTCAAAATTATTCATGATACTTCGTCCACTATCAATAATTAACTTGAGAGTTTATCTATAGAAACCCGGAATCATTCGTGATAAAATACTGAGACAAAGATTGTTGTTTTTGTATAAAATATAACTTCTTTTTTCCTGTCCTGTGTTATTTCCTAAAGTTATATCTTCTCATAGATAAAATTTCTATAGATTTATTCAATTGGTTCGTTTATATTTACGCTTTTAGAAGATTTCATTAACTTAATTATTTCTATAAACTTTTTGAGAATGCTGTTTCTAGAAAGAATAGATATACCACCTATATAAAATAGAGTTAGTAAAATAGGTTGTATATAAATCACTATAAAATCTGGATATGGAATAGTTAATATTAATAAAACAGACAAAGTAATTGTAACGGTTGGTAATAAGACAGGTTTAATAAGATATAAAACTTTCCAATTAGCAGCGTAGCATGTTGCAAACCAAAACCAGATGCTAGCTCCCACTCCCATAACTAACGCAACAGCAATAGCAACTCCTTGAGAACCAGCTAAGTTTATACCAACCAAGTAAGACAGAATTGCTAATGGAACTAATGCCCAATTAATCGCAGCATTTGTCATGGCTTTATCCAAAGATAGGAGAGCATTACCTAAGATTGCCATAAACCCTCTGGCATAAGCAAAAATCAACAGAATTTGAAATAATGGTACTGCTTCTTTCCAATCAGAACCGTATAACAGAGGAATAAACCAAGGAGCAATGATAAATGCGACACCATATATCAGGGCAAATAAAATTGCATATATCTCTAAAGATTGAGATAAAAATACTTTTTTACCTAGATTATCTCGTTGCGACAATACTGATAAAATAACTCGGTTTACTTGAGACAGTATGTACGCGGGTGTCATTGCCAATTGGTAAGCTAAATTATATTTACCAAGTGCTTGCTTACCTAATAATTTTCCTATAATAATATTATCACTCATTGTATTTATCTGTACAGCAAGGCTACCCCCAATGATTCCAGTAATAAACTTTTTGACTTCAGTTACTGCTGTTACATCTAACTTCAAGCTGTAGGTAAAGCTATATTTACTAAAACGGTGCTTGAGTAAACTATCTACCATAGACATCGCAACTTCTCCTACTGCAAAAGACCATACTCCCCAGCCAAGAAAGGCACAAATAATAGCAGCAATTACTCGTGTAAAATTAGCAAGTAAGTCGCTGATAGCCAGTTCTCGAAATTTCATTTGTCGTTGCATAACAGCAGCATGAGAACCCGCACCAGCACCAATGAGAAAAACAAGTGCAGTAAATGCAGTTAGAGGGAAAAGTATTGGTACTCCGAAAAACACTGATAGAGGTAAACCTGCAATGGCTTGAATAATAAATAAGGCTATAGAAATATTTACACCCAAACTGTAAACTGTATTGACAATATTTTTATTCTCTAAACCTCGTTGTACGAGAACTTGAGCTATTGCGGTATCTCGAAATAGAACAGAGAAATTACTCAAAATTAATACCATAGCCCATATGCCAAACTCATTAGGAGAAAGTAAGCGAGCTAGTATGATTTGAGAAAGCAATTGAGCAACCTTACCCAAAGCAAAGCTAATAGTCATCCAAAGACCACTTTTAGCTATAATTGTTGAATTTAGCGAAACCATAATATAAACATAAGTGTTAGAGATCAGTGCTGACTATATTATTAGATTTGTATGCAACACATCCCATATTTAAGAAGAAGCGACTTTTGAGAAATGGATTAAAAAGAGGACTAACTGCTAAAATTAATATATTCATTAACACTCGTAAAATGATAAAGATACTTCTCAAAATAAAGTTAGTTTTTTCTGTTGGTGCTAGCATTTCTCCCCATACTGTTGCTATGACTTCAAGTTCGTTCCCATTTAATTTCAGAATTTCTGGTGCTTGAAATCCCAATTTTGGCAACCAATACTCAATGTAAAATGGTGTGAGACGTGAGAAATCATAAGGAATTTCGTGTAGGCAGAAATTGAAAGGGGTTGTGATAATAATTGCACCTGATGGTTTGAGTAAACGTGACAGTTCTAATAGTGCTTTTTGAGGGTCAAAACAATGCTCTAGGACTTCGGTACAAATAATGACATCAAAGCTGTTTGATGCCAGAGGAATTGAAGAAATATCTGCGACAATATCAACATTATTCTTTTTATTTTGAATCACATCCACACTCGTGTAATTTCCTCCACAAGATTCTATAAGGTTACGGAGTGGCTGTTCTCCACAACCAACATCTGCAACTTTCATCCCAGGTTTGATTATTGAAGGAATATGACTATAGGTAAAATTTTTCAAATGACGTAGAACAAAAAAGTGTCCGTGATGAATTGGAACTTTCAAAGAATCTCTACGTTTTATGAGCTCTCTTGAGTCAAATATATCAGTAATTGCCTCTTCTGTGCTTAACTCTTTAAAATCAATTTTGTTCATCATCGTTTTAGATTCAATTTATGAGTACGTTTTTGATTGATTAAGCTTGTTTACACTTTAAGTTCTCATTTAATTAGGAGTAGATAATTTAGATGCATTTGCCTTAGCTATTACTTCGTCATAGAGTAACTCTAGTTTTTGTGTTTGTTTACGAATATCAAAGTGTTCGCAAATAAATTCTCTACCAGCCTTACCCATACTTTTTGCAAGAGCGCGATCGCTCAACAGTATATCTAATTTTTCAGCCAAAGCTTTATCATCCTTTTCTGGTACTAGAAAGCCAGTTTTACCATCAATAACAGCATCAGGAATTGAACTGTGCCAAGTAGAAGTGATAGGGATTCCACTGGCAGCAGCTTCTAGAATTACTAAAGGTAAACCTTCACTATCGCCATTTTTTGCTGTTTGACTGGGTAAGCAAAATATTTCCGCACCATGCATTAAGCTTTGTACAACTTCATAAGGCTGTGAACCAAGAAAGCGTACTTGTTTACTTATATTTAATTCTTTTGCTAAAGCTTCTAATTTTGCACTTATTTTTCCTGTTCCCACTTGAACTAGTGAGACATCAGGATATTTTTTGGCAATTTTTGCAAAAGCTTTTAACAGGGTATCAATACCTTTTTTCTGGGTATGTCTACCAACGCACAGTATGTAGTGTTCATTGACTATTTGCGTCCCCGGAGAAAATTTTTCGGTATTTATCCCGCTATTTAATAGAATGATTTTATTCTCCGGGTATCCTCTTTCTAAGAGTTTTTTCTTAAGAAAACTAGAAAAGGCGATAAATATAGATGCTTTTTGCTTTAATTCTTCTTCATGAAGCAAAAAATGGTAGAATGAGGGATTAGCTGATAACCACATTGACTGTCGGGATACTGTAATATCATAACCATAGAAAGTCACAATAAATGGAATATTTAATTTTTCCGCCAGCCTCATTGCATAAATACTATCTGGACCAAAATGAGCATGAATTAATAATAGGTTATCTAAAACGGTTGTATTTTTAAATAAGTTAGGAGATGCTGTTAATCTATGTAAGAGTTGCTTAATTCTTAAAAAATCATTTGAACTTAAAGAAATATTTTGAAAAGGAATTTCTTGTAAAAGTTTAGATAAAATAAATACAGGCTCATATCTATTTAAATTTTGAGCTTGTTCTCCAATAAAAGTCTCCGATACACGCGGAAAATCTCTGCGATACATACCAACAGTTTTCATATTTATTGAGTATTCTCCAAATAAAGGTAAGCTAGATAATTAGTTCACAGAATTAATACGGTATGATTCCATGTTTTTTTCTTGATCGATATTTATGCAACCTGTAATTTCCATCATTCTTTTTGCATATTGACTTACACTGCAATGTTTCTCTACCCAAAATTTGGCTTTAGCTAAAATTTGAGATGTATCAGGATTACTGGCTACATTAATAATTGCTTCAGCAGTTGCTACTGGGTCATTTGGATCAACCATCCATTCAGGAGCAAAGTGTCCTAAGATTTCACCGATTCCACCCGTATTGCTACCAACTACAGGAACACCAGATGCGATCGCTTCTATGATAGTGCGTCCAAAAGGTTCTCTGGGTGCAAGAGAAACTACTACAGCAGCATGTTTGTAGTAATCTGCGATCGCAAATGTCGGCGGTAAAATTGTAAAGCGATCGCTAATACCTGCATTCTTTGCGCTTTCTTGTAAAGCGTGAGTATTGGCTTTACCGGGCGATATATCTTCCCCAATTACCACGCTGTGATAAAAGTAACCTTGTGCCTTAAGGTGTGCCAGCACCGGGATTAAAACACGTAAATTTTTGTCATTTGCAATACCTGCTTGACTAATTCGTGATGGAGTCAGAATTAATTTTGCCCCAGATTTAAGAATTGGTTCTAGTCCAGTTGGAGGAGTAGATAAAATTTGAGTATTAAAATACTCCATATTGACTGGTTGATACATGATACCTCGAATATCTGGCATCAGATAACGAATATGTGTAGCAGTAAATTGAGAATTGCAAATAGCTTTTGGAGAAATAAAAATACAAACTAACTTTTTTATAAAATTGCCTAAATTATTGTCCGAAAGTGCCAAGTCATGACAAAAATGATAGACAGTACGCCCGCTAAAACGAAGTTTAGGACTTCCTAACAAAAGGTCATATATTAAAGAACGCTCAATACAGTTATCTAACAATAGTGGGTAGTTAATTGGTTGTTTATTTACCCACTGAAGAGCTTTTCTAAAAAAATCATTTTTGTTTTTAGCCGTAATCAGCTTTAGGTAATCTCCTTGTCCTGCGCCTTGCAAGTATTTCTGCATAATTGAGCCAGTTGGTACTAATACACAAACTGTATTGCTTAAATTATTTTGCTGAAACCCTTGAAGTAATAATGAGAGTGTAACTAATGTTCCTCCCAAAGTATTAGAAATTCCGGGTATTATTAAAAGCTGGGATTTTTTTTGATTGAATGCTTTTTTTGTTGACTTTGAGTGCATAGTATAGTAGTAAATAAAATTCAGTTTAATTAGGCATGATAAATAAAGTTGGCTCTCCCAGACTTGAGTTGATAAATTAATACTAAAAAACCGCTAAAACGATTGATATAACAAGGTTTGTCTAAAATAGAATCAAAGATTTAATAAAAATATACTTTGTTTCTCTTGAATCCCTTACTATTTAAGGATTTAACCTGAGATCAAGTATTAATTTGCTATAACTACTCTAAGTAGGTGGGCGCTAAAAAACACAACTATATTAAGAAATGTAAAATGCTTAAAAGCTTATCTTTAAAGCATTTGTGGCACTCTATATAAATTTACATAGTTCGGTTTAATTGTGCCTACCTACTTAGGAGAGCCATAAAGTTTTGTAAGAAAAATTATTTCGTTCACTGGTATTTCCTAGTGCAAGTCATTCCAGAAACTAATACGATCAACATTTCTACAGAAGAAAATTCCGTTACAAGAGAGCATAAACCTAAATAGATAAAAATTAAAAAACTAGATAAAGGTCTATCTCTACTTACTAATAGCGAAGACATCAAAGATATAAAAAATGCCAAAAATAATCCACTACCTATCAAACCAGACTTATAGAGTAATGTTCCTAAAACAAAACTTTCCGTGCCAATTCCAGCATAATCGTATCCAGGTGCAACAGAAGGTCCATTTATTCCATATCCAACAATAGAAGGTTCTTCGACAATTTTATCCCAAGTTCGTTGATAAACTAAATTACGAACTTCTGTTGAATCTTTGCGAAAATTACTAGTAGCTTCTACTGTATTAGTATAAGACTCTGTGATTAGATTTGTAACGAATGGAACAGAAAATATGAGAAAACTGATTATTGCCAATATCATCAGCATGAATGATAAGCCTCTTGTTTTGCCATTCATAATGAGCCAGCGTACAAGCAATACGATTGGTAGTGCTAACCAAGAGTTACGAGCTTGACAAATTATAATTAGAAATGAACAGATTGCAACTATTGGCAAAAACCAATAACGATTTTTAACATCTAAAACAACTAGCCCTGCGAAGCCAACTACAAAAGATGTAACTGTAGGATGATTGAAAAAGAAGGTATAACGTAGTAACCCACCAATCCCTGGCTTATCAAAATAGTAGGGTAACAAAAAATTTCCTACACTGCCCAATTTATTGGAGTTGTATAAACCTTTATCTAGAAATCTCGCAAATAGCGTGGGAGATGCTACAAAGTTTGGTTCTCCAAGAACAAAGTGGCAAAACAACCACCACAGCAACATCATACAAATAACTACAGAGAAAGCCCAGGCGATCGCATCTAGACGAATCCGTATTTTATGGCTTTGAATATACCACAATAATAATGCTCCACATCCCCAAAATAAAAATGGATCTACTAAAGCTCGCAGTGCAATTTCTGGACTATTTAAAACATATGCAATCACACGATGAAAAGAGAATAATAGCAATGTTATAACTGAAAAAGCAGGTTTTTCTAAGCGAATTTTTCCAGAGTTCTTTACTTCCCAAATAGCAACACCTGTTACCCAAAGTAAAGGTATATAACTCCAGCTAATTAACCACCAAAAAGGAATTAATATAATTCCTAGACATACTATTTTTTCGGCGTGAGTTAATTCTTTCCAATTAATCCATATTCCTCGAAATAGGATAGCATTACTATTATTCATTGTTGAAAAAATATCCTGAATGTTATTAGACTGCTTTGCTTTAAGCAGGCTATATGTTTTTGAATCTCTACTTATGAGTATCCAGGCTTAGTACAGAAGTAAATGTCTTCTATATCGCGGAGACAATTTTTTCTAATTATTTCTGCATCTAATTCCTGAAAATATTCCTCTCTTTTTACTTGGAAACCAAAATCTTCCAGTCTTTTTTTATAATCAAGACCATAAACTCTGACATGATCATCTTTGCCAAAAAAATGTTCTCTGTCTTTCGGCGAAACAATAGAAGGATCTTCAAAGGTTTTTTGCTCAGTTCTATTCACAGGCACATTTAAAATCGCCCATCCACCGGGCTTAAGAACTCTAAAAAATTCACTCATTGCTTTTTGATCGTTCATTACGTGTTCTAAAACGTGATTACAGATGATTGTGCCTACCTACTTATCTGCATAATTTATATCAGTAATATCCATCTCAACGCTTGCAAATGGTGCGCCAAACCGGCACTAGTATATTCAATATTTGGTAATCCTTTAAACAGTTTTTGAAAAATAAATTCGGGTGCAATATGCAAAAGTTTTTTTGAAAAGATATGTGTTCTGTTCTGAAGATATAACCAGAGAACTCTGTGTCTCTCTAATGTGTCACACTTAGGGCATAAAGCATTTGGTCTGTTAATCCCTAATGGTATGAATAAACGGAAAGTTCCACCACAACAAGGACAAGAATAATCATTTCCACTATATAGTATAGCTCTGAGTTGTAAATAGCTTCCAGTTGCAGTAGCTATATATTTTTTAGGTACGAATTGTTTAGCTAAAATTTTCACTTTATTCATCACATTCACTCCGTGTCCAAATTTCAAAACTTCAGTGCATGAAAAACAATGGTTTATCATTTTTTGCTTAATAAAATTTAAGCGTACCTTTTATTAAAAAATTTTATATATTTCTGCATATCTTTTTACTTCATACTTCTACCTGCAAATTTTCCCGCTTATACCCATACCCCTCACTACCTTGCTCAACCCCATTCATAGCTAACCCCATAATCCGAGCATGATGGTGAGATAATAATTCCAAACTCTCCTGCACCATATACTTATCGCTTACCCCTAAGCGCACCACCATCAGTACATTAACAATTATCGATGCCATCAAAGCAGCTTCACTTGCCGAACCAAGAGGATAACTATCGACAATAATATAATCATAATTACCTCGTTCTTGAATCAAGCAAAGGTGATTTTCAAAGCTACCACGGGCAATAAACTCTCCCACTTTGCCATTTTCTATTGGCGACGCAGGTAATAAATTTAATCCATGATTGATTGATATCACTGTTGGTAAAGCATTCGATTGGCTAGGTAAAACATAACCAAAATGTTTACTCAACTTCGCTTCATGAAAATCTCCATCCACAACCAAAATCTTAAAACCCAAAGCCACTAAGGCCGTAGCAAGTCCAATTGTAATGGTAGTTTTACCCTCCCCCGATATCGAACTACTAACCATCAAACGACGGTTTTCTAATTGCATTAAGCTTAAAGTTGAAGCCAATCGTTGAAAACTCATTTCTGTCGCTGAATCTAATCTCAACCCTACAGTCGAAGTTTTAAAAGTAGGAATCCTTGCTAATATTGGTAGTTCGATATCTTTTAAATCTTTTGGTTTGAGGAGCGAATTACGAGATTCTAAGTAGGAAATAAGTGCTAGACTAGCAAAAATAGATGACAGCATCGCACCTAAAAGCATCAAAGAAAGCTTAGGGCTTGTTGGTTTTGTATTAACTTCTGGTTTGTCCAATATTTGCACATCTGGATAAGAATTAAAAGCTGAGATTTTGGCTTGCTCTAACTGGGCGACAATACCTTTATAAACACCTTCAGCAATTTCGTATTTGCGCTGTAATTCAGATAATTGAACCTGTTTACCAGAAATCGCTTTGATTTCTGCATCTATTTTTCGTAATTGTACATCGATTTTACTGGCTTGTTCTTGCAATGCTTTACTGTCGTTATCAGCTTCAACCAGTTTTGCCATTAAATTACTAGTTGCATCCTGAAAATTTTGTCCGCCAAAGCTAGTATCAACGCTTTGAGAACTGGGTACAATCTTATTTAATTGTCGGTTTAATGCAAGTAGCAATTGACTACGTTTTTCCCGCAAGGATACTAACGTTGGATGTTCTTCAGTCAGAATACCTTTATTAACAGCAATATCCCTGTCTATTTCAGATAACTTGGCTCTAAGTTCTTGAAATTCCTTGTTTTGTCCCAAACGTAAAGAATTCATTGCTTGTTGGGGTGTCAAATTAAGCTGCTGCGTAAGTTCTTTTGCACGAGTTTGTGCTGCTGCGCTTTGAGAAGCTATTTCCGTTTTGAGTTCCGTTAAATTTTTGATACCCTCAACTAAATTTTTAGTCTGCTCCTCATTATTAACTAAACCAGTAAACGTTTGAAACTGAGCAAGCTGATTCCTTGCTGTTCGCAAGTTAATTTCAGCCTCTTGCAACTTAGTTTTACTAAATTGCTGTTTGGAATTAGAAGTTCCTAAGCGCAACTCATTCAAACGTCGTTGATAGCTATCAATCAACCTTTGCGCTCTTTGTTTGGCAATTTCTGGTAAAGAACCTTTTACCTCAATCCGAATCGATGTTGATTGGTCAACTGGCTTAACTTTAAATAGCTTTTTGTAACTATCAAAGTTTTTGAATTCCTCTTTTTCTGGATCTGATAGCCAAACTGGACGAATTGAGTCATCACTAGTAAGAATAGAAGTCTGTATTTGCAACGGATTAAGCTCATTTGTAAAGGCTATTCCTTGGTTTTTAAGTTGCCCCAAAGTACCTAAATTCGCATCTAAATCTGTTGTTGTGTCGGGAAGAATTAACTGGGTGCTAGCTGTCCAAACTCGTGGTGAGAATACAGCGATGATTCCCGTACAGCCAAGAATAGTACCATTCAAAGCAACTAAAGGGAGAAAGTACCTTTTGATGATGGCGGATATCTTCACACTCTTAAACCTGCAACTTCTACATTTAAATTCAACAGATAGACTCAACAGAAAACTAGGAAAAATTATACAGATATTTGAGTGACTTTCCGTTCTGGAGGATATTGATTAAGTAGATAATCAGTCAGCTTGGGAGTCTCAAAAAGCTCCCCTTGAAAACTAGGTGGTGGATTCAAAATACCCTTCTCTAATCCATCTAGAGTCACAAAATAATATATTCCAAATTGAATCACTGATTGGGCAAATAATAATTGATGATCGTCAATATGTTCTCCAAAACTTTTTAGCCTTGGTAGTAGCACAAACGGAGTTTCTTTAGCAGCTAGCATTCTGGTAGAACCCTGACCAGCATGAGAAATGACTAGTCTAGATTCATCTACTAATTGACTAAGATGACTAGAAGTAATCGTCGGCTCCAGCGTTACTAAAGGATGTCCTTCAAGAGGAGATATATTGCTATTTCCATACTGTAAGAATACTGGCTCGTTGATTACTTCCCTGTTGAGAAGGATTCTTAACCAGAGGACAGCACGATCAAATGGAAAAGGTATCGTTCCTAATGTCACTAAAATCATGATGCATAACCCTGGAAAACAGCTTTAGGATATTTTTTGCACAATTCAGGCCATTGAACGTAAAACTCATCTGCAAAAAAATACACGATTTTCCCTGAAAGACTTAACTCTTTACTGCGGGATATGCTTTCAATAAAAACGAACTTAACTCCAAGAAGTTTTGACACAAGTGCAAAATTAATTGCAATACTCGCTCCAGTAGAAATAATCACATCAGGTCTTTCAATATTCACTACTTTCCAACTTGCTGGAATATTCCGTAACAGGGCAATCATGTCTCGTGCCCCTTGATAGGGCAACCAATATACTTTTTCTCCTTCATCAAGAATCGTAGTATCCTTATTTTTGTCACTAACCCAAATTCTTTGATGCTGCGACCAGAAAGACCTAAGACCTTTCATCGTCGCAAAGTGTCCCCCAGAAGTACATACAAGCATTATTTTCATGTTTCATAATTTACTTAACTCTTCATATTGCTGAAACGCACAAGTATCGGGAGCGCCAATGATGTACATTGCACTCAAACTGACTTTATACATCAGCAAGTCAAATAAATCAGTTACTATTACGTAGCTGTTATCGAGGCAAAATACTTACTGCTCTTCATCAGAAGAACCTAAATTATTTATTCACAGAAGATGGCTTCGGTTGCTATTCCCATGGCTAGGCAAGGGAAAAATCGCTATTCCCAATGCCCAATTCACAACGGTGAAATCCCCCAGAGACGAGAAGAGAGATGAGCTTAATGAAAACCGATACTCAGGCAAGCCGTAAAAATATGGGAACAGATAAAAATGGTAACTGCTGGTTTTCACCAGCCTACTAGCTTGATATTTTATTTTGTTTTACATAGTATCATTGAGAACAAAGCAGAGAAACAAAGAGAAGTATGGTTTACAAAAAATTTATATCTACTTCATGATTTAAACATCGTCTAGCTTGAAACCCGTAGTTTTTCCTCATGAAGATCAAGATCATTTTTCACCGACAGGCGATCGCAAACTCCACTTCTCAAGATGGATAAGGTTTAACCCACATTCCGCACTTCATTTTGTAATATACAGTGGTTGAACAATACCGGAAATATCAAGATTTTTAGCGATCGCGTACTGATTACAAAATTGTACAAGTTCATTGAATCCGCATCACTGTTGATTTCAAGTACTGATGTGATGCTTTGTTCTATTTAAGATAATTTTTCCGTCAGTATAGTTTTTGTATCAACATAATATTGGAAATCATGTCTTTTACTAAAAAATAAGGTCTAGCAGACTCCTGCTAGACCAACTAAAGACTTTATTTATAATGCGATCGCAATTCAAAATATGCATCGCGACACTAAGAGTTACTGATGGGAGTCAACAACTAACAACCAACAACTAACAACCAACAACTAACTACTATCTAAATTCCTAAGCGTTGATACACTTGATCTAAATGCTGCAAGTGATGCTGTGGATCAAAACACCCTGCAATTTCTGCTGATGATAATTTTGCAGTCACACGCGGATCTTTGCTAATCAACTCGCGGAAATTACCTTCCGGTTTGTTCCAAGCGGTATGAGCATTTTCTTGCACAATTTCATACGCTTCTTCACGAGTAATTCCCTTTTCTACCAAGGTGAGTAACACTCTTTGGCTAAAGACAACACCACCATAAACGTTCATATTCCGCGCCATATTTTCTCGATAAACCAGTAGGTTCTGTATCAAGTCAGTTGTCTCTACCAGCATAAAATGCGTCAAAATGCAAGCATCTGGCAAAATGACTCGTTCTACAGAACTGTGAGAAATATCCCGTTCGTGCCAAAGAGCAACATTTTCTAAAGCTGCGACAGCATGACTTCTGATGATTCTGGCCATACCTGTGAGTCGTTCGGAACGGATGGGGTTGCGCTTGTGAGGCATAGCAGAAGAGCCTTTTTGCCCTTTCGCAAAGAATTCTTCAACTTCCAAAACATCGGTTTTTTGGAGGTTGCGAATTTCCACTGCAAAACGTTCGATGGAAGCTGCAAGTAAAGCCAACTGTTGCACGAAGTCAGCATGAAGATCGCGTGAGATTACCTGTGTTGATGCTGCATCAGGTTGGAGTCCGAGTTTTTGGCAAGCGATCGCTTCTACACGCGGTTCAATATTGGCATAGGTTCCCACCGCACCGGAAATTTTACCTACAGCGATGGTTTTGTGCAGAATTTGCAGACGTTCTTGATGACGCAATACCTCCGCTAACCACCCAGCTAGTTTAAAACCAAAGGTGATGGGTTCGGCGTGAATCCCGTGGGAACGTCCGATCATCACTGTGTAGCGATGTTCTTTGGCCTTTTGACGAATTATATCAATTAATGCTTGCAGATATTGCAATAATAAATCCAAACTAGCAACGAGTTGCAATGCTAAAGCCGTATCCAACACATCAGAACTAGTTAAACCCAAATGAATGTAGCGCCCAGCATCGCCTACATATTCATTGACATTTGTCAAGAAAGCAATGACATCATGACGGACTTCCGCTTCAATTTCTAAGACTCGTTTGGGGTCAAAATTCGCCTTGACTTTAATTTCTTCAACCGCCTGGGCTGGAATATAACCTAATTCCGCCTGTGCCTCACAAACAGCGATTTCTACTTGCAACCAGGTTTTAAACTTATATGCATCTGTCCATAAATTGCCCATCTCAGGCAAGGTATAACGCTCAATCACAGTCCGTCACAGAGTACAACCGTCATATTGTACAGTGGTCTGTGGGCAAAAGGTTAAGGGATTGGGGATTCTCCTGCAAAGACGCACTCGCGTTCCGGGATCGGGGATCGGTGTTTATTGTCAACACCAGGGTGAATAAAAATTATGACTCTCCTTACACCCCTACACCCATTTTCAAGCTAGGTAGGTACAAATGTCTCCGTAAGGAGAATCCCTAAAAAATGAACTAAGCTAATGAGCATTTAAGTTGCATAAAACCAGGGCTGAAGCCCTTACTACAAGCGAATCAGTCTGGAAAAATGATTAAAGATCAAACTCATAGGTCTGATTATGCCACTTTAGCTTAAACTGTAAACGTGTCCAGTTAGGCGGAAGATTAGGACAAGCGATGGGTCCAGATTCAGTCATCCGCACGCCACCAAAGCCAAAGATGACTGCTTGCCATACTCCCCCTGCACTAGCGGCGTGAACACCTTCATGGGCGTTACGTCGCACGTCTGCTAAATCTACCATTGCTGCTCGTGTAAAGTGAGTGTAAGCTTCTGCACTTTGGTTGAGGTCGCAAGCCAAAATAGCATGAACTGCCGGACCAAGAGAAGAACCGTAAGTATGATCGGTGCGAGGGCTGTAGTAGTCCCAGTTGGTTTGTAATGTTTGGTGATCAAAGCGATCGCGCAGCAGATACATAAGCATTAACACATCTGGCTGCTTGAGAATCTGCTTCTGGCTGGTCGCTTCTACCCCCAATAATCCTTGCATAGATTTAGTGCGTGGTTCATAGTCAGCAAAGTTGACATACTCTAAGTTATAGAAGCCTTCAAATTGTTCTATCAAGCCAGTTTCTAAATCCTGGTGAATGTAGATATGTTTGGCAATATTTGCCCAAAGTTGTCTTTGTTCTGGCTGCAAGTCAAGTTTTTCTGCCAGTTGTGTTGCTGTGTCGGGATAAGATTTTACTAGCCAATCCCACAGTTTCAACGCTGTTTGTAAGTGCCACTGGACTAATAAATTAGTAAAGGCATTATTATCGATGCGATCGTGGTTTTCATCTGGACCTATGACATCACGAAGATCATAACTGTGGCGTTCTTGATTCCAATCTACTCGGCTTTCCCAGAAAACTGCTGTATCTAAAATCATTTCTGCGCCATAGTCACGCATCCATCGATCATCACCTGTAGTTTGCCAGTATTTCCAAGCACCGTAAGCGACATCGGTATTGATATGCACTTCAATATCACCGCACCAGATGCGGACTTGTTCGCCATTAGCAGTTGGAACCCAACGCGGGGTGACTTCATCGCCTGTACTAGCACTTTCCCAAGCATAAAAAGCTCCTTTGTATCCCATTTCTTGGGCTTTGCGTCGCGCTCCACGTAAGGTATGGTAGCGATAGTTGAGCAAGTTCTGTGCCAAGTCTGGTTGGGTGTGAATCAGCAAAGGCAGAATAAAGATTTCTGTATCCCAAAAAATATGTCCGCTATAAGCAAAGCCAGAAAGGGTTTTGGGAGGAATACTAACTCTGTCGTCATGACGAGGTGCGACGGCGAGTAACTGAAATAGATTGTAACGAACGCTCAATTGAGCTAGGCGATCGCCTTCAATGATCACATCACTATCTTGCCACACTTGATCCCAAGCAGTAATGTGAGCTGCTAGCAAAGTTGAATAGCTGGGTGCAGCAACTAGCCGAATGATTGCAGCTTCCGCCGGAGTTGCTATTTCTCGTGAGGTGTAGACGGTGATAATTTTTTCGAGGGTGACGGTTTTATCTGGTGCAAATGCTAACTTAGTTACAAGTGTGGGGTTATGCTGATCAAGTTGATGCAGACTCACCGTAGCAGTTTCTTCACCTTCTACCACAAGCTTTGCTGCCATCCCTAGTTCAATAGTAGAATGCAGAGTTTGACTGTGCAGCCAGATCATATTATCTAGACCACCTTGTTTCAAGGTTTGCCAATGTTTGACACCTTGGGTGTGGGGTTCCGGGTGAAATCCAACCTCTACCTCAACTTCACCTTCAAAGTCTACAGATGTAATCTGACATCTGATTGCTAAAAAGTGTTGACTTGCTAGACTCGCAAACCTTTCAAAATGAAATTCTAAGGTATGTCCCGCCGGACTGCGCCAGCGTATATCCCGACTGACTATACCCAAACGTAAATCAAGACGACGTTCGTAGCTGAGAATTTCACCACAGTCCATGCGGAATCTTTCTCCAGCGACTTTAATAGTTAAGGGTAGCCAGTTGGGACAGTTTACCAACTCTGTGGAGGTGATCGCCACATCATCATACAATCCATGAATCAAGGTTGCTGGACAATCTTGGAGATACCCTTCCTCAAATGTACCCCGCGTTCCTAAATATCCGTTACTGAGGGTGAAAACTGTTTCTTGATGATGTAGCTGAGTGGTGTGAAATTCTGTCTCAACAACATTCCAATCGCTAGATTCAATTAGTTGCTGATCGAGTTGGAAATTTTCAATGGTCAAGTCTAGCATGACAAATAAAGCCTATATTTAGAGTTTTGCGTTGCTTGGAATGGCATAAGAATGATAAGAATTAGGCAAAAATTGCCAAAAATCTTAATTTATCGAATTGCTATAGACGTACAAGCGGCTTCCTCTGAGGTAGACGCCAATAACGCCAAGGATTCGTAGAGTGTGCGTAAGTCCTAATGGTGACAATAACGGGGGTTTTAACTGTTAAATCAGTTCTTCGTCACCGATTTTGCAGAATCTAAACTAGAGAAAGAAGACGTGTAACTAAAAAGTGGTGTTCCCCTTTTCATCTCCCGATAGAGAGATTCTCTTATTTTTTCTTTGAAAGAATCTAAAAAAAATATTAATTGTTACATATAACAAATAAGTATAAGACAATCTATATTTATTCATCAAGTTCTGTAACTACTTTTTCGGACTCAAATCAAGCAAAATATTTGTTTATCTATTGATCTATCTTTTCCAGATAGCAATCTTTATCTATAAAGTTGAGATTTCACCAATTAAAATATTTACTCATTACAAGTAAAGTTTTTAATTTTCCTGATTAGCTATCGATTTCAGTATGCAACTGACTTGATTGTAACTGCTGTGTAGCGATCGCCGGCACTGTTTGTGTTAATGCTTCTGTCACTGCTGACAAACTTCTGAGATCTTTGAGCATCCACGCATGGATCATTACTGGTACAGTCACCTCTCGACCCACTGGCATTTTTGAACTATTACTTGGGATAATCATCAAATCATAGGGTGTCCAAATTGAGGTAAAATTGATCTGTGAAAGCATATCAAAGTCCTGATTCAAATCTTGTAATAAAGCACTATCGGGACGCATTTGTACACAGCCTAGACCTGGATGACAGTAGGCAAGCCAAGTGCCATTATGTGGTGAGGAAATGGTAACGAACCTCTGTACTCTATTAATTCCCCCTAGTCGTTGGACATAATAACGACTCACAATTCCACCCATACTAAAGCCTACTAAGTCTATTGGTTGCTCTGGCGCAAAGATAGCATTAACAAAATCAGCAACTTGCTGTGCTAAACGCTCAAGACTACCATTGCCAGTATTAGGAAGCAAATCTAGGTTATACACATTCCAACCCCTTTGTCTGAGGTAAGAAATCATTTTGTTAAACACTCGACCTGTATCAAAAATGCCATGCACTAATACTACGGGATTTCGTCTGTGAGTTGATTCGTCCATTTGCAAACTCAGGCTTACACAGAATATACAAAAAATCTAACTGAACATGATTACTATCCCCATGCTATCTATGACACTCCCTCGACTGGTTTAAGGAACTTCTAAATAAAAAGGAGGACATGAGAGATAAATTGTATTCGGTGCAGGAGTTGGATAATTCATTTTTTGGAATTTCCTATGAGCAAGTTGAATTTAACTATTACGCCGTAAGTCCCCCACGCTCATTTGGTACTCCAAATCAGTGGCGGGATTGCTCTGGCGGGAAAAACCGAAATCGTTCTCAATCAATACGAGGCATAGCCAAGTAAGAGCAAAGAACATTTGAGGTTTTTCCAATATTATGTATTATGCCCTTATCAAAAATAATATATCATGCTAAAATAGATGTATCAAGGAGGTGATTTGAGTGATACACAAGGCTGTTCAAGTTCGTATATATCCATCAAAAGAACAGGAAGCACAACTAGCGCAATCTTTTGGATGTGCTAGATGGTGGTGGAATTATGCTCTAAATAAGTCAATTGAGACTTACAAACAGACGGGCAAAGGACTTAGCCGTGCTGCACTCAACGCATTTCTCCCCGCGCTCAAAAAATCTGAGGATACTATTTGGTTGGGTGATTGTTATAGCCAGATTTTACAAGCTACAACACTAAATCTAACCACAGCGTACAAGAACTTTTTTGATCAACGTGCCGGGTTTCCTAAATTCAAATCTAAGCATGGTAAACAGTCTATCCAATATCCTCAAAACGTTAAGGTTGTAGATGGTAATATCAAACTCCCAGGCAATATTGGGTTAGTCAAAGCCAAGATACATAGACCAATTGAGGGGAAAATCAAGACTGTCACTATTAGCAAAACTCCATCAGGGAAATACTTTGCATCTATTTTGACTGAGGTAGATGGTGAAAACCCAGTTACTTCACAAGGAAAAATTTATGGCGTGGATTTAGGACTAAAACATTTTGCTGTTGTTACTGACGGTGAGAAGGTTTCTAAATACGACAATCCTAAACATATTGCCAAGCATGAAAAAAACCTCAAGCGTAAGCAGAAAAAATTAGCTCGTAAGCAAAAGGGGAGTAATTCAACAAATAGATATAGGAAAGTTGTTGCCAAAGTGTACGAACGGATTAGCAACTCGCGGCAAGATTTTCTACATAAACTTAGCTATAAGTTGGTCAGCGATAGCCAAGCTGTCATAGTGGAAAATCTTCATCTTCTAGGCATGGTTCGTAATCACAAATTGGCGAAGGCAATATCTGATTGTGGTTGGGGAACATTCACTAATTTTTTAGCCTACAAACTAGAACGTAATGGTGGGAAATTAGTTGAGATTGATAGATGGTTCCCCAGTTCCAAGCTCTGTTCTAATTGTTTCTATCAGATGGGTGAGATACCACTGGATGTCCGTGAATGGACTTGTCGCAGGTGCGGCACTCATCATGACCGAGATGGGAACGCAGCGATAAATATTAGAGCAGAAGGAATCAGAATGCTAAAGGCGGAAGGTTCAGCCGTCTCTGCTGTAGGAGGGCAGATAAGACCAAAACTTGGGCGAAAGTCTAAGTTGCGGCACTCCCCTGTGAGTACAGAAGCCGACACTGTACTTGGTACTCCAAGTCAGTGTGGGTAGTTCACGAATCCTCGTCTCTTCAGAGCGGGGAGTACGTCAAAAGTGTGTAGAAATTCATATTAATTATGATTTACCTTGCACCCTAAAACCCATAAATCCTTTTTCTAGCGATTTTTAAACTCAAAAACTTTAATTATGCCATTAGGTAGAGAATTACCACAGCTACTAAAACAATGTCTGTTCTACAGAGGACGTAAGTTTAATTTTGAGGTCAATCGGCTACGTTTGCCTAACAAATCAGAAGGAGAATGGGAGTGCATTCGTCACCCTGGAGGTGCTTTGGCTGTACCTATAACGCCAGAGGGTAAACTCGTTCTCGTACGTCAGTATCGTTTTGCAGTTGGGGGAAGGTTGTTAGAGTTTCCGGCGGGAACTGTGGAAATAAATGAAGATCCTTTAGATACAGTGAAGCGGGAAATACAAGAAGAAACAGGCTATCGCGCTCATAAGTGGCAAACATTGGGAGAATTTTTTCTTGCTCCAGGGTATTCTGATGAAATTATTTACGCTTATTTGGCTCAAGATTTAGAAAAACTTGAAACACCACCAGCACAAGAAGAAGACGAGGACATCGAAATAGTTTTACTAACTCCAGAAGAATTGGAGAAAGCAATTTTACAAGGTGAACCTATAGATGCTAAATCGATTTCCAGCTTTTTCTTAGTTCGCGATTTCCTCTTGGGTGACAAAAAGGGCCTTTGAGCAATTAATTAAATGCGATCGCTAAGGAGCATGGATTTAATAACCTACAATTTCCGTAGGGTGCGTTCCTAACGCACCCTACTAAATCAAAATTTTGTATATTAGACATCTCCAGAAATTAATTATACGTTGCCCAGAACCTTGTAGAGACGTAGCAGTGCTACGTCTCTACATTCTTTTTCACCAGATGTATATTAATATTTAATCCACATTCCTAAACTACTGATTTCACAATATCCTACGATCCCCATTTTCAATTAGATTAATCGCAGCAATGATTAAACCTTGTGCTATATTGTATATATAGTTGTAAACAACTCAGAGCAATAAGCTCTGCCTTTTTGAGACTATGACCGCTTAGGCAACAAGGAGGTGATGCCCATGACAGATAGTAGTAAACGCATGGGTCATCAGGTTGCAGGAAGCCGGCTGTGCGCCGGAGCTGTTCTCTAAAAGTCAGCTTTAGTCTTATTGAGAGACTAGTTTACCTCAAGCAGCAAAGCTGATTTGGAGTTCCATCCGGCAGTTAGGTTGCAACCTGAAGACCCAACTAGACCGCTCTTACCTAGATCAGCCGATCTAAAGTAAGAGCGGATAGTTTATATATATTAAGTATGTATATCTACATTCAGTATCTATTAAGATTGTAGTAAAAGATTCAGCCAGTTTGGTCTTGAGCTTTTTCAGCAGCCCTGCGCTCTACCCGACCAAGAGTGAGCGTTGGATTGAGGTGCGAGATTAGCAAAATCGAATGGCAGCAAATCAGTGTGATAGAATTGGGCTACCCTCCAGATAGGGCTTAGTTTTTCAGGGCTTCCCGCCTTGCTTTCCAACTCGAATGCCTATGAACCTGTAACGAGACAGGTCATGTACGATGAAGGGTTGGAACCGGGAGTAGAAAGTAATTTCTTCACAAGTTTTCTCGTTATACAACTCACGACAAATTCTTCTGCGGTGAGGCATCACGGGGAAGTAAAAGTAAGCCCGTGGAAGTTTCGGGTTGCCGAGCCGATGAAACGAGTAGCCAAGCACTCTCAAGCCTGCGCTGTATTGCTTGCAATCAGCGTCGGGTAGGCGGGAAACCGGGATATGTCACCTACATCAAACATCTAAAACAAACATTATTATAAATAAAAAAATTATAAAAAACTATATAATGTGTATCAAATCATGGGAACCCTACGCAATGGACTGCGTCTAAGTATGGTGTGAAGTAAAGAAAGCTAAGGAATGTGGATTAAATAAAAGACAAAATCTTGATTCGGTAGAGTGGGTTACATTCCTAACGCACCCTACGTAAATTTTAGATCATGAAATCCATGTTCCTAAATACTTCACACTAAGAAAGTAAAAAGCATCTGACTTTTAGCAGAGGTAACTAAAAAGTCATATAGTTAAATTAACTAAAACCTACTATTTATCATCTTGCTAAGTCATAATAAATTAAGGTTTATGGCTTGTAAAAGTATAAAAGTTAGAGCAGTAGTTATAATTATTAGCCTCATTCACATGCAAAATATCATTAACTAATTAAATTGGGAGGATGATATGGCACACTTACTTACAGAGGCAGAAGTTCAAAATTTGGCAAACAACCTCTCAGGCTGGACCATAGAGGGATCAAAATTACACTCTCAGCGTCAGTTTAAAGATTTTTTACAGGCAATGGAGTTTGTAAATAAACTTGTTGACCCCGCAGAATCAGCAGGGCATCATCCAGATATAGAGATTTCTTATAACAAAGTTAGAATCACACTGACGACTCATGATGCAGGTGGTTTAACGCAGAAAGATTTTGAATTAGCCAAGGAAATTTCTCAAATCAGTTAAGTAATAACTATTCAGTAGCTCAAAGGAGAAATTGCAACAAACCTGTCTGGTTTTTAACAACTAGATTCTGAGTATGGTTTTGATGGAGGCGATCGCTTTGATGCATAGAAATGACAAATCATGCTTGAAATTTCAAGAAAAAGCAAGGCAAGTGTGACAGTTGTATATGCGAACTCTCACGTATTGTCTTCTCACTGAGATGTTTTATAATGACAATCTATAAAGGTATGTTTTTGCATAGGTTAATCACAACAAAGTTATCTATATAGAGAATTTAATTTACTGTTTAGCTTGGCAAAAACTAAAAGTGTTTTTGGGGCAATATGCCTCATCCACAGGTTTCAACAAGAAGTTGCATATTTGGCAATAGTTGCAGCAAATTAAATGTTTAGAACGAGGTGTGAGGAGAACAGGAAAATGTCTAATATATTGTGGAAATCATTAGTAGTAAGTCCAGCAGTTTTAGGAGCCGCACTGTTGGTTTCAACAACTGCGATCGCAGCCCCTAACAACGCTACTCCTGAAGTAGTCAAAGCAGACTTATCTACAAATCAACAACAACAAAATAATTCTACTTCCGTTGTACCAACCCAAACAACCGAGCAATCAAATATATTGGCTCAGGTACAACAACAAACACAGATACCACAGCTAGCTCAAGTACAGCAAGTACAGCAAACAGAAGTTAACGTCCTAGACCAAGTTAACCAATACGGTAGCGAAGGGAAAGTTGCTAATTCCCAATCGCAGGTAACATCGGTTTCTCAGTTCTCCGACGTACAACCAACTGACTGGGCATTCCAAGCACTTCAGTCCTTGGTTGAGCGCTATGGCTGTATTGCAGGTTATCCCAACGGCACTTATCGTGGGAACCGTCCCATGACCCGCTATGAATTTGCCGCAGGTTTGAATGCTTGTTTGGATCGAGTCAATGAATTAATCGCTACAGCTACAGCTGATTTGGTAACTAAAGAAGATTTGGCGACCTTACAGCGCTTACAAGAAGAATTTTCCGCAGAACTAGCAACCTTACGCGGTCGTGTAGATTCATTAGAAGCACGTACAGCCGAATTAGAAGCTAACCAGTTCTCAACCACAACCAAGTTAGTTGGTGAAGCGATCTTTGCTCTTACTGATTCTTTTGGTGATAACGATAACAACAACACCGTCTTCCAAGACAGGGTTCGTCTAGACTTGCAAACCAGTTTCACTGGTAAAGACATGTTACACACCCGTCTTGCTGCTGGTAATGCTCAAAGATTAGACATCGGTGGTAACGGCGGTGCAGAAGGTCTACAAACCTTTAACATTGGTGATACAGGTGACAACGACGTCTTAGTAGACTGGTTGGCATACTACTTCCCACTGGGTGATAATGCCAGAGTTTATGTTGCTGCGACTGGTGGTATTTGGAGTGACGTTGCTGCTACCGTGAACCCTTACTTTGAAGACTATGACGGTGGTAATGGCGCATTGTCTACCTTTGCTTCGGAAAACCCAATTTTCCGTATTGGTGGTGGTGCTGGTGCAGCAGTAAACTTCGGCTTTGGTGGCAAGCGCACTTTCCTTCTACCAAGTTCAGTCACAGTGGGTTACTTAGGATCTGAAGGTAGTAATCCTACTGATGGTTCAGGTATATTCGACGGTAACTATTCCGCTCTCGGACAGTTGAACTTTAATTTAGGCGATCGCTTGGCATTAGCTGCAACTTACGTTCACGGCTATCATGGTGCAGGCAGTTCTCTGTTTGATGCAGGTTCTGTAGATACCTCTGTAGTAGGTACTAGTCAAGCTAATACCTTGAGTACTACAGACGGATCTTCCAGTAATTCCTACGGCTTATCAGCAGCCTTTAGACCCAGCGATAGAATCTCTGTAAGTGGCTTTGTTTCTTACCATGATGTCACTGGTGGCGGCTCTGGTGATGACTATGAAGCTTGGAGCTACGCCTTAGGAGTAGCCTTCCCAGACCTTGGTAAAAAAGGTAACGTATTGGGGATTTTGGCTGGTGCTGAACCCTATTCTCTGAATAGAAGCGCAGGTGTAGATGATGGTGATGTACCATACCACTTTGAAGGCTTCTACAAATATCAAGTCAGCGACAATATCTCCATCACTCCTGGTGTGATCTGGGTGACTTCTCCTGATCAAGATAGCAATAACGATGATGCGATTATCGGTACACTCAGAACAACCTTCACATTCTAATTTAGTTGTTTGTTAATAGTTAGTAGTTGATGGGTGGTTTTTTCCACTAATCAACTAATAATCAACAACAGCAAAAATGTTTTCCCCGCCTTTAAGCGGGGTTTTTGATGTTTTTAATTATAAAAATAACAAACCCCAGTGGAGAACCGGAATATACTAAAAAAGTAAAGGGATCATTATCTTTCACATTCTTAGCTGTGGAACTATCGTGTAAATCAGAATACGCAATTCTTGCTTTGTTAGAATTAGCAACTCGTTATCAAAGTGGAGAACCTCTGCAAATTCGTCAAATTGCAGCACAACAAAATATACCTGACCGCTATCTAGAACAACTGCTAGCAATCTTGAGGCGTGGAGGTCTAATCAAAAGCCAGCGAGGATCAAAAGGTGGTTATTTGTTGGCGCGAGAACCTTGGAAAATCACGCTCTTTGAAGTTTTAGGGTGTGTAGAAGGCTTAGATAAGGTGCATAGCCATGAAGAAGATAAGCCCAAAACTGTAGATGGTGCTGTTGTAGAAGAAATTTGGCAAGAAGCACGTCAGGCAGCAAACTCAGTTTTACATAAATATACACTTGCCGATCTCTGTGAAAAACGCGATTCACGACGGCAATTGAATATCATGTATTACATTTGACTGGTTGATAGTTGATAGTTGGTGGTTGTTTGTTGGTTGTTCCAATCAACTACCAACTACCAACATAATGACAATTGACCATTGATCGAGGACAAATAAACTAATGCGAATTGCTCGTAACATCACAGAACTCATCGGGCGTACACCTTTAGTACAGCTCAACCGTATTCCTCAAGCAGAAGGCTGTGTAGCCGAGATTGTCGTGAAGCTGGAAAGTATGAATCCAGCCGCATCAGTGAAAGACCGAATTGGGATCAGCATGATTAATGCTGCTGAAGAGGAAGGATTGATTATTCCTGGTAAGACTGTATTAGTAGAACCCACTTCTGGCAATACGGGGATAGCCTTAGCAATGGTAGCAGCAGCTAAAGGTTATCGATTGATTTTAACAATGCCAGAGACAATGAGTGCTGAACGACGAGCGATGTTGCGGGCTTACGGTGCAGAACTTGAACTCACACCAGGAATTGAAGGTATGAGTGGCGCGATTCGACAAGCACAAGAGATTGTTGACAAGCTGCCCAATGCGTACATGTTGCAGCAATTTCGCAACCCTGCAAATCCGCAAATTCACCGAACAACAACAGCAGAAGAAATTTGGGAAGATACTGAAGGTAAAGTAGACATAGTTATAGCCGGAATCGGTACTGGTGGTACAATTACGGGTGTAGCAGAGGTGATAAAAGCGCGCAAACCCAGCCTGAAAGCGATCGCAGTTGAACCAACCAACAGTCCAGTTTTATCAGGAGGAAAACCCGGAGCGCATAAAATCCAGGGGATTGGTGCAGGATTTGTTCCTCAAGTACTAAAGATAAATTTAATTGACGAAATTATTACTGTCACTGATGATGAGGCGATCGCCTATGGACGACGTTTAGCTAGAGAAGAAGGGTTACTCTCTGGCATTTCTAGTGGTGCGGCTTTGTGTGCTGCAATTCGTGTCGCCCAACGCCCAGAAAACGAAGGACGCTTAATTGTAATGATTCAGCCCAGTTTTGGGGAAAGGTATTTAAGCACACCATTGTTTCAAGACTTGGTAGAAGCCAGAGTCGGCAACGCTTAAATGAGAACTTGGCGAAAGGGGAGACCGCAAAAAAAAGATACCATCCGTATTTTGGGATTATTCGTTGTGTGGCATGGATCTGGGTTATGACGGCTGGTATCTTTTTTCAGGGCAAGTGCCAAACTGTTAAAATCTTGAAGGCAGGTAAGCTCAAGTTTTCACCTACCTTTCATCCCCGCACTATGTAGTGACGGGGGTTTCAGGATGCTCTCTAAATGGTAAATAATAACCACTACGAAACTCTTAAAGTAAGTCCTAACGCTAGCCAAGCAGAGATTAAGCAAGCCTACCGCCGCTTGGTTAAGCAATATCATCCTGATAGTAATCAACAAACGGTGGATAGCGATCAAATAATCCGTATTAATGCTGCATATGAAGTCTTGGGTGATGCCGAAAATCGCCAAAGTTATGATCGACGAATTTATAACAAACTGAAGCAACAATCCAGTAGCAGACAACAGCGTAGCACTGCTGCTGGGCAACAATATCAAACAAAAAGACAAACTGGAAGAAATATTGATGATCAGATTGAAGAATGGCTACGTCAGGTTTATCAGCCGAGTAGCCGCCTAGCATATGTCATTCTTTATTCTTTGAAAACACAAATTGAAAAACTAGCAGCTGATCCTTTTGATGATGAGCTTTTAGAAGATTTTCAGGAATACTTAGAAAATTGCCGAGAAGACCTGAAACAAGCACAAATTTCTTTTCGTTCCCTACCTAATCCCCCTAGTTTAGCAAGAGTAGCGGCTCATCTTTATTACTGCCTCAATCAAATTAGTGATGGACTAGATGAATTGGAATATTTTCCCTTGAATTACGACGAAAGTTATTTGCACACAGGTCAAGAAATGTTCCGTATTGCCAAGGGATTGTACCGCGAGGTGCAAGATTCAGTAGCACTTTATAAGTAAGTGCAGAAATTACAATATAGAGTGACTTATTAGACTTTGAACAAAAGCAGATTTTTGCAGTTGTTTTAAACCCATCAAGTATTTAGTTTAAATGCAAAAAATATAGTCAAACATAATAAACTTAAATTCGCTTAATTTTCGCTCGTAATTCTTCCTTAATCCGATTCAAAATAGAACCCTCATCCAGTGTTGCCAAAATCTTATTAATCACTACTTTTGGCCCATCTGGTCCCCAGGTTGCACCATTCGCCAAATAAGCTTTGGTAACTTGTCCAATTCCATAGGAAGAAACACCAGCTACACCTGCTTGTGTTAATGCTACGGATACATAAGGCGCGAGAGATGCACCACCTGTGGCAGGTGCAGAGATACCCAGTAAAGTTTTGAGCGAACTTAAACCGAGATTTGCCAATAATTCACTTGCAGCAATACCACCCATACTTAAAGCGATTGTTTTGAGTAACTTTACAGCTCCTGATTCGTTCATCGCAATACCGTAGAGTTTAGATAAACCCAAAATCAAAGCAACATCAATCGCTGCACCACTGAGAATATCAACTACTGTTAGAGGATTAAGGGCGATCGCAGCTGCTTTTGTCATCACTGCTTTCCAAATCAATTGATTAGCAGCATTCTCTCGAATCATCAGTTTACGCTGCACCAATTGTTCATTCACATTGTCAGCATAAAGCATCGAATTGAGAGCAACCAAGGCTTTTCCTTCACGCTGCAAAATTTCCAAAATTTTCAGCTTCAACTCTTCTACTTGAGCATTACCTTGACGCATCTGCACACCCCTGCTACCGTCAGAGCGACGAACTACTGTCCGCACTAGTGGTGATGCTGCTGACATGACAATTTCATCTGGCGAGAGTAATTCCCGTACCCGTTCATCGCGAATTTTGTGATAAATTACTATCCGGTCTGCTTCTGGATACTGATCAACTTTGTTAAACACCAGCAACATTGGTTTACCCGCTTCCCGCAATTGCGAAAGGGCTTCGTGTTCAACTTTGGTCATATCACCAGAAATCACAAACAGAATCAAATCTGCTTGTTTTGCGATCTGTTCCGCTAAAACAGCGCGTGTATCACCATCAACTTCGTCTAATCCTGGTGTGTCAATCAATTCTACTCGCGATTGACCACCTCCACAGAGGGTCACTCGTAAAGCGTGTTCTGTCTCTCCAACTGCTTCTTCGGTGATAGTCCAATTTACTCGTTGGGCGTTACGAGTCACACCGTGCAAAGGCCCGGTTTCAAATACAGTTTGACCCACCAAAGCATTCAGTAAAGAAGACTTACCTCGCCCGACCATCCCAAAAGCAGCTATATGTACTACCATGCTGTCTAATTTGCCTAGCATGGTTTCAAGATCATTAATTTCTGTTTCCAGTCCTGCTTGTTCTTCAGGAGAAAGGTCTAGATTGGCTACTAAATTCCGCAGTGCTGTTTGTGCTTGTTTGTAATTCAGTTCTGCCTGAATATCTTCAAAGCTAAAAATAGCGTTATCTAGTTCTTTTTCCCAATTAGATGCATTACTTTGATGAGGATCTGGTAAGGGCAATATTGAACTCATATTTTATTAATAAATCACAGAGGACACAAGGACTTTTATTCTTGAACTCGTCAGGAAATAAATAACTGTCTTTTTTTACTTTAGCTATTTATCCTCAATAATGACTTGTCTGTTACGAACAAGCT
The DNA here is from genome assembly GCA_051172755.1 of Nostochopsis sp. GTDB lineage: Bacteria > Cyanobacteriota > Cyanobacteriia > Cyanobacteriales > Nostocaceae > Pelatocladus. The sequence continues at coordinate 265,682 of JBMNDX010000009.1, forward strand.
ATTAGTGTTCTCCGTAGCAAAGAGTTTGCAACACTTTGCTATATTATTGTAACATCACTGGGTGCGGAAGATGGGTTCAAGCCGTGGGATTGTCAAGTTTTCGGACTTAATAATGCTAGTGATTTTTGTCAAATTCTATTTGACCGTATTCAAGTTTGATTATTCGGTCTGCTAGATGAAAATACCGATCATCGTGGCTAATTGCTAGTACTGTTTTGCCTTGTTCTCTGAGTTTTGGTAGCAGTTGTGTGTAAAATATTTCTTTGAATGCTGGGTCTTGATCGGCTGCCCATTCGTCAAATAAATAAATTGGTCTGTCTTCTATATATGCGGTTAGCAAGGCTAATCTTTTGCGCTGTCCTTGTGAGAGAGAAGTGGTAGAAAGTTTTCCATTTTTAACTTTCACTTTATGCTCTAACTGCAAAAGCTTGAGGTAATCTTGGACTTTATAATCTAAATCGGAATTTTCTAATCCCCACAGTTCATCAAATAAATAAAAATCAGCGAACACTACAGAAAAATGCTGGCGATACCATTCTCGATTTTGTTCGCTAATTAACTTTTCATCGAGTCTGATTTCTCCAGTTTCAGCTATATAAAGTCCAGTTATTAGTTTAGCTAAAGTCGATTTACCGCTACCATTTCCCCCGACTATAAACACAATTTCTTGAGGATAAAGTGTCAAATCGATTGGGCCTAAAATAAAGCTGTTATCTTCTTCTGCTGCGTGGTAAGTATGAGTCACATGCTGGAGTTGTAAGCTGTGCCAAGAAGTCTTGACGAGCGCTGGTGCTGTTGATGTTTCGGCTCGACTAGCAAGAGATAACCCTAAAGATTCTATTTTGTGTAATGCAATGCTGGCTTTGCTCAACTCAGGCAACTTACTGATAATATTGTCCATTGGCAGCATCAAGTAGGTGAAAGTCAAGATGTAGCCAGAAAGAGTTTGGGGGTTAAGAGCAAGTATATTAGGTAGGGCGAAGATCACAAATCCCATGGCAAAAAAGAAGACAAGTTGACCCCAGCTAGTAGTGATGGCAAAAAATGTCAGACCACCAACATTGTGAAGACGGTAGATAGTAGCAGTGGATTTGAGTTTTTTCTCTAGGAAGACTTGCCGCCGCTTATAGTGTAGTTTTAGTTCCTTAATTCCTTCAGTAATAGTACGGAAGTCTTTAAACAGTATATCTTGGTCATCACGCGCGAGGGCTAGCAACTTTTCTCCCCTATTTAGTAGCCACTGACAACTAGCAATTGCTACTACTGCAAGTCCTGCAACCATTACAAGTACTATCCAGGATAACCAGGTGATGTAAACTACACAACCTAAGATGATCGCCAAATTCATAAATAAGAAAGGCATCTGGTAGACACCATCAGCAACCGCCTGCACGTCCTCAGTCAGAGTTGCCAATAGTCGGGGACTTCCTAGCCGTTCTAAATGGCTCAACTCAGAGGAGAGAATTTGGCGACTCAAACGCATTCGTAACTCCAAGACTGCATTTTGAGATAGGCGAATCAACATTACTTGAGAGACAATGCTGGTAACAAGTGCAACTCCAGCCAGTCCGACAAAAACCCAGATTATACTTATAAAAGACGAACTAAGATTATGACTCGTAGTATTACTAATTAAGGCAATGAGACCAGCACTGCTACCACCACTGAGGAATCCAGTCGCGATCGCGATTGCCACCATACCCCAAGAAGAACGCAGCAGAAAATAAATTAAATTCATAAAAATTTTTTACACACTTCTTCAGTTAGCGCTTCTAGGGGAGTTTTTTTAATTTTGTTTTTTGATTTTACAGCTCATATTGTCTTGAAAGTCACCAACTCTTAATAGAGAACAGAGAACAGGAAAAATTCCACCTTCATGCTTGGCGGTGAAACTTGCTTCATTGACACTAGCTAAAATAAAAATTAACTCTGTTGCTCATCATCTGTGATTAGATATAATCACCTAAACAACTGTGAGGCATCGTTAAATTATGATTGCCATTTATCCAGGTAGTTTCGACCCCATTACCTTGGGACACCTAGATATAATTCAGCGTGGTAGTCGGCTATTTACGAAGGTGATTGTTGCTGTACTGCGAAATCCTAATAAAACGCCACTGTTTAGCGTACAAAAAAGGCTGGAATTGATTCGTTATTCTGTCAAACATTTACCCAATGTGGAAGCTGATGCTTTTGATGGTTTGACGATCAATTATGCTCACATGCGGGAAGCTGCTGTTTTACTGCGGGGGCTAAGAGCAATTTCAGACTTTGAAATTGAGTTACAGATGGCTCATATCAATAAAACTCTTTCCGTAGACATAGAAACTGTTTTTTTGGCAACATCAAATGAATATAGTTTTTTAAGTAGTAGTGTGGTAAAAGAGATTGCAAGATTTGGTGGCTCTGTTGATCATCTTGTTCCCCCGCACGTTGCCCTGGATATTTACCAATGCTACGCCCAAAACCATCCCGTATCGAACCAAGTCAAGACGGAAGTAATTTAGTCCGGCCAGAATTCAGCGACCGAGTACCTGAAGAAGCTATGCGAACGGGAAGCATAGATATTCAAATGGAACTCAATCGTCTGGAAGAAATGATTCTCGCTAGCTTTCACATTCCACTGACGCGACGGACGTTAGTAGATGAAGAAAAGCTGCTTGACCAGCTTGATTTTATCCGAGTGTGCTTGCCAACTGCTTTTTCTGAAGCAACAGATATGTTGCAACACAAAGAAGAAATCTTGTTGCAAGCAGAAGAGTACGGACAGCAAATAGTAGAAGCCGCACAAGCTAAAAGAGCGCAAATATTAGATGACAACGACATTCTCAGACAAGCTGAACGGGAAGCCGCAGAACTACGACAACAAGTGCAAAAAGAATGTGACGCTATGTTACAAGATACTCTCGAAGAAATTGACCGTAAACGCCGCCAATGTCAGCAAGAGTTGGAGGAAATGCGACGAGTTGCGATCGCAGAGGCTGAAGCCATTGAACAGGGCGCAGATGACTATGCTGATAGCGTTCTAGAGAATATCGAAGAACAACTTCACGATATGTTACAAATTGTTCACAAAGGCAGAGAACAATTGCAACCAAACTTACCACCAGCACGAAACCCCCAATTCCCGAAGAATGTGTAGCCAGCCCTTTGGCTTAATTCATAATTTATAATTCATAATTCATAATTCATACTTGAAGAGCGCAGGCTTATTAGGTCAAGACAAAGGGCTAAGAAATATTTTTAGACTCTTAACTCTTGACCCTTGACCTAAAATATTCGATGTTGCAAACTAGGCATTTGACGGCGGACTTGTTCTAGTCGTGATGGTTTAATTTCGGCGATCGCAATTCCTGGTTTTTCTCCTGCATCAGCTAAAATCACTCCCCAGGGGTCGATAATCATTGCATGACCATGGGTTTGACGGCGATTGTAGTTGAGTCCGGTTTGGGCTGGCGCGATAATATAACTGGTATTTTCAATAGCACGGGCTTGCAGTAGCACCTGCCAATGATCTTTGCCTGTAAAAGCAGTAAAAGCCGCAGGAACAAAGATCACATCTACTCCCTTGGATGACATGTGGCGATAAAGTTCAGGAAAACGAACGTCGTAACAAACAGAAAGCCCAATATTACCTAGTACTTCATCAGAATAAACAGAAGGTAGTTCTGTACCAGCCATGACTGTGCTGGATTCTCTGTAAGTATTGCCATCAGGAACATTGACATCAAATAGATGTACCTTTTGGTAACGCAATAATTCGTGGGCATTGCGGTCAATAAGTAAAGCTGTGTTGTAAACTTTACCTGTACCTTCTACAGGAATGGGAAAGCCACCACCTAAAATGGTAATTTGATAGCGCTGCGCCATCGTTTTGAGAAATGCTTCTGTTTTATGTGCGATCGCGTCGGATTGAGCGAGTTTGTCCTTCTCTTCTCCCATATACGGAAAATTTTCTGGTAAACCCACCAATTCAGCACCCTGACGCACTGCTAAATCAATTAATTCCTCTGCTTGTGCCAAGTTTTTTTCTAGATCAGATACGCTGGTCATTTGAATAGCAGCAGCTAAATAAGATTTCATAAAACCTACAAATTAATAGTTAATCGTCAGCAATCAAGAGTCAAAGGTTAATGGTCGGGAACTTCTAAATAAAAAATATCCCCATGTTCTTTATTTATAAACATGGGGAATAGAAAATTATAAACTTAAAAACCCAAAAAAACCTAGAGAATAGGTGTAAATTGAGGTTTTTCGGGGACAACAGTGTATTCAGCCACAATCTGACGGAATTGTTCACCGTCGATGCTTTCTTTCTCAACCAGCAGATCGACTAAACGATCCATGAGAGTGCGATTGTCACGCATAATTCCCTTGGCGTTTTTATAACACTCTTCAACGATCAGGCGGACTTGACCATCGATCCGAGATGCGATCGCTTCCGAATATTCAGAACGAGTCATCCAGTCTCGACCCAAGAAGACTTCTCCTGTCTGGCTTTCTAAGGAAAGGGGACCTAAATCAGACATTCCGAAACGAGTTACCATTTGCCGTGCCATGTTGCCCACCTGTTGCAGGTCATTTCCGGCACCAGTGGTAATTTCATCTCGACCAAAAATCACATCTTCGGCAGCACGACCACCCAAAGCACCTGTAATTCTGGCTTTGATTTGAGAGCGAGTAATCAAACCCATTTCTTCAGAGGGAGTAAACCAGGTCAAGCCCTGTGCCTGTCCCCGTGGAACCAAGGTAACTTTTTGTACTGGGTCATGGTCTTTGAGAACAGTACCCACCAAAGCATGGCCAATTTCATGGTAGGCAATTAAACGCTTGCTCTTACTATCTACCAGGGGTGTACCTTCCATACCAGCAACAACCCGATCAACAGCATCATCAATTTCTGTAAGAGTGATGCCTTCTTTGCGACGTCTGGCGGTGAGAATAGCAGCTTCGTTGAGGAGGTTAGCTAAATCGGCTCCAGTGAATCCAGGAGTACGACGAGCGATCGCATCTAAAGAGACACTGGGATCTAGTTTCTTGTTGCGGGCGTGAACTTTCAAAATTTCCAAACGCCCTTTGATATCGGGTGCATCGACAGTTACTTGTCTATCAAAACGTCCGGGACGTAACAACGCCGCGTCTAATACATCAGGACGGTTGGTAGCAGCAATAATAATGATCCCTGTGTTACCTTCAAAACCATCCATCTCGGTCAGTAGTTGGTTGAGGGTTTGTTCCCGTTCATCGTTACCACCGCCAATACCAGCACCTCGTTGTCTACCTACCGCATCGATTTCATCGATAAATATAATACATGGAGCGTTGTCTTTGGCTTTTTTGAACAGGTCACGCACACGAGACGCACCCACACCTACAAACATCTCTACAAATTCTGAACCAGAGATACTGAAGAATGGAACTCCTGCTTCTCCAGCAATAGCTTTTGCCAATAAAGTCTTACCAGTTCCTGGAGGGCCTACCAGCAGAACTCCTTTGGGAATACGAGCGCCAACAGCAGTAAACTTTTCTGGCTGTTTGAGGAAGGTAACAACTTCTTGGAGTTCTTCTTTCGCTTCTTCGATTCCTGCAACGTCGTCGAATTTAATTCCTGTTTTGGCCTCCATTTGAAAACGAGCTTTAGATTTGCCAAAGCTCATTGCTTGACCAGGACCACCAGGCAAGTTGCTGGAGCGACGGAACAAAAAGAACAATCCAGTAATCAACAAGATTGGAAAAATAAGATTTCCTAAAAGTCCCCAGATCGCACCGTCATTACGCATTGGGTGGGCATCAAAACTCACTCCTTTATCTTTGAGCTTGGTAATTAGCTCAGGAGCGTTAATAGGCAGATCGACCCGTACCCGTTGAACACGGTTGTCGAGATCCGGATCTACAGCTTCCACAATTGCTGTTCTGCCGCCTTCGTAAAAATCTACATTAGTGACGCGATTGGCGTCTAAATATTCTAGAAAGCGACCGTAGGTCATACGTGTACTGGCTGTATTTCTACCCATATCCGCAGGAGCGCTAGCAAATGCACCCTGCCAAAAGAAAAAGCCAATTACCAAAGCTGGCAATGTCCAGAGAACTAGGACTCTCCAGGAGAATTTCATCTTGTTTTGCCTCTAGATGCCGATATACAACTAAATTAGCGATGTGATTTCCACGATCTCGCGATGAAACGGATATTTATAAATCCATTTTCTTTTATCAGTTATCAGTTAGTCAGTGAGCAGTTAAGCTGTTCAGCTTTCTTAGCTTGGGTTCTGTTACCCACAAAAGAGTTGGATAACTGTTTACTGTCCACTTTGGAATGATTCAAGCACTATGACACAGCCATAACACCAAAAAGAATCTTAATTAAATTTAACTTAATTTTAATACAAAGCATTAAAAAAGAAAGTCATAAAACACCAAACAAGGTATCGAAAATCAGAAATTTGCATTGCTCCCTATGCTTTAGACATCTCCAGAAATTAATTATGCGTTGCCCAGAACCTTTGTAGAGACGTAACAGTGCTACGTCTCTACATTTTTTTTCGGAGATGTCTTTTGTATTCTTTTATCCATGACCTCAGTCATCATGAAATTCCTACTCCAGCCAGGGTTAGAGTAGTTACCTTTGTCACTAGTGGATAGTAATTTTAATTTTTATAATTCTATTAGATATAAGCCTCCGACTAGCGGCGAACGCCACTACCAACATATGAAAGAAGCACATTTTTCTGGAGTTCTAAAACCCTTGCTGTATCAGGATTCTAAAATGTGCTTCTTAAAGAGAGATAAAATCAGAGCAAGATTTGCTCAACTAAATCTAGTTCGTTTTCTAAAGGAAATTTAGCGATGAATATAAAACAGATCATAGTCGGTGTAGCACTTGTTTTACCCTTGGCTGTCACCTCCTTACCAACACAGGCGTCAGCAGAAGAAGTAATTGTCAAACCCCCTGTTCACCATCCCTCTACTCGAAAAGTACCGGTAACTCCACCCAAAAAAGTAGTTAGACCGCGAGCAAGTCAGAGAGTTTGGATTCCTGCACGTTGGGAAAATACACGCCATGGCCGTAGGCGGATTCCTGGTCATTATGTATACAGATAGGAGTGCCTAGAAATATAAATAGGGCTATTGTGTCAGGGTTTATCTACCTTATTTTTCTAATTTGCTTCCGTAACTTTTAGAGTATAAGGAAAATACTCATCTCTGTGGTAGGAACCAACCCAAATTTGATAGGTTCCAGGTAGCCATTCGCCAATTATACCAGGATTTTTACCATCAAAATCGTCATTGCACCAAGTACCACCTGGACCACTGATAATCAAGGTTGTGTCCTCCGGACTATCTATTTGCAGCTTCAAGTAATCGAATTTTTTTCCTAATTCAAGCTGATGATCTGGTTTTTGATCAACAAATCCTGTACATGCTCCTGTAGACGTTTCTCTTTTAGTGACAACCTGATTTCCTGGTAATGAACCCCCACTCATTCCACGAACCTCAAAAGGATCTGGAAAAAATTTGGGGCTAATACTGACATCACCAAATATGGGTGGTGATGTTTCGTCAGCAAATGCTACCGTTTTTACTACCGATGCGATCGCAATGCTGGCAATGATAAACGACAATTTTATTCCCGAATTTATTAATTTACTTGGCATTTTCATTAGATGATTGTCTAAATTTTTCTCAGTGTTATCAAGGACACTAATTTGACATACCAAGTTCCTAAAATGAGGGAAATTGCTCAGATATCAAAAAAATAAACGACGGATAGCATCTTGATGTTCTGCTTTTTGACGTTCTCCCTACGGATAAATCCTGGCGGATTCTGGTCATAAAAATTTTTTCATGGTTATAAGCCAATACGCTTGGTGTTAAGGATAATTGTAGGTTGGGATAGAGCGATAGCGAAACCCCCGAAAAATAGCGTTTTTAGGTAGTTAGAAGTCATCCTGTTCAGAATATGCGACATAGATTCCGAATTCGGAATTCAGAATTTCTTTTGACATTCTCCTGACATAATGAATATCGCTACGCTCATTGTCGCCAAAATTCAGAGGTTTTCAACCTACTTTCCTATAGGAAAACCAAATGACAAATGACAAATTGTGCCAAGCTACTGAGATTCTGTTGTTGCTTTAACCAAACGAGGCTGATCTAAACCAATTTGATGCAGTAGCAACCACGATTGAATCAAATCAGGGCCATGCATGTCTCCAGTTAATGCTGCTCGTAGACTACGCATAATCAAACCTTTCTTAACATTTTGCTGTTTAACTACTTGCTTGATAATATCTTGAGCGCTGGCTTCGTTGAATTTCTGCTGGTTCTGCAATGTAGCGTTCACCGCCTCAATCACAGTAGCAACACCTTCCTGTTTCAGTTGCACAGCAGCTTCCTCACTAAATTCCACTGCATCGGTGAAAAACAGTTTGCTCATGGCGACAGCATCCACAAGCCGAGTCAAACTAGGTTGAATTAAAACTACTAGTTGTTCTAACCAAGCACGTTCTTCTCGTCCTCCAGTCAATTTATACCCGGCTTCTTCCCAAAAAGGAACGAGCAAATCTGTCAGTTTGTCTACTGGGATGGCGTGGATATACTGACTGTTGATCCAATCTAACTTTGCCCAGTCAAACTTTGCGCCTGCTTTATTAACACGCTCAAAGCCAAACTGTTGGGCTGCTTCTGGTAAAGTAAAAATTTCTTTTGTCGAGTCGGGAGCCGACCAACCCAACAATGTCATATAATTGACCAAAGCTTCAGCAGTAAAGCCCATTTGCTGAAAGTCAGAAATAGAGGTGACGCCATCTCGTTTAGAAAGCTTGCGTCCTTCTTGATTTAGGATCAAGGGTGTATGGGCAAACTCTGGTACTTTTGCGCCAAGGGCTTCATAAAGTAGAATTTGCTTGGCAGTGTTGGCAATGTGGTCTTCTCCTCGGATGACATGGGTAATTTGCATATCTATGTCATCTACTACAACTGCAAAGTTATATAGAGGTTGACCAATACCATTAGCTACGGCGCGAGCAATAACCATGTCACCACCCAAATCACTACCGCGCCAAACCATCTGATCTCTTACTAAATCATTCCAAACAATTTCTCGGTCATCATCAATTTGGAAACGAATCACAAAGCTACGGCCTTGGGCTTTGTATGCAGCTTCTTGTTCTGGTGTCAAATTGCGATGACGATTATCATAACGAGGAGCTTCACCTCTAGCTTTTTGGGCTTCTCGTAGTGCTTCTAGTTCTTCAGCAGTGGTGTAGCAGCGATAAGCTAGTCCTTGATCTAGGAGACTTTGTACTGCTTGCTTATAAATATCTAGGCGTTGGGTTTGGAAGAAAGGCCCTTCATCCCAATTTAATCCCAGCCAGCGCAGTCCTTGGAGAATATTTTCTGTATATTCGGGACGCGATCGCTCTATATCTGTGTCTTCAATTCGTAAAATAAACTTTCCGTCGTGGTGACGCGCAAATAACCAGTTGAATACAGCCGTCCTCGCTGTACCAATATGTAAATTTCCAGTTGGACTAGGGGCAATACGTACTCTAACAGTCACAGCAAATTAGCAAATTATTTATTATGGCAAAGCATGATCATTGTAGGTTATTCTGTGAATAGTGTTATGAGTCTCAATAAATTATATAAAGCAGATAACACTATATTCATGAGGTAACATACAAACAAGTTTTTTACGGGACTGACGGGGCTCGAACCCGCAACTTCCGCCGTGACAGGGCGGTGCTCTAACCAATTGAACTACAGTCCCTTGATTTGCAACTTTCTAATTATCCCTAACACCTTTGAAATTGTCAAGCTTTATTTTGGGAAATTTTAGACAGGCTCCTTTTTTAACACACATTGTTTCTGTGTTAAGATTTCCCTCTCTCCACCAGTTAGTTGTTCGGTTAAAGACTATTTAACGAAACAAGTAAATAGATTGAACGATTTACTAAATAGCTTCAATAACCAGTATTTAACAATAGATTGTTCTTGCTTGAGCTTTTTTAGTAGCTTATGCAGAATTTCTGGTTTAATTTTTTCATATTCTGTTTTCAAAATATTTTTGCTTTCTTTCGGCGAAATCAGAGTATTTACATTTTGGCTATGCTCTAACCAATCTATTAGTTGCTGACGCTGGGTTGCTGTGAGAGTTAAAGTGATAACGTTAACGCATACTTTTGGATCTTCCAATGCAAAAAAAAGTAGATGATAGTAACCAGTATTAGCCAAAGTTTGTACTATCTTTTGTCCTTTAGCCTCTTTTAAATCTAAAAAACAGGATAACCATCTTGTCAGTTGAATCTGAGCATCAGATAAAACGGTTATCCATAACACTATTGGATATATATTTTTTTGAAATACAAATTCTGTAGAATTATTTCTGTATAAAAATTGATTTATTTCTTTTTGAGATAACATTGCCCAAAAAGTAGGCACATTTCCATATTGTGTGGGTAGTAAATATGAGAAACAAATTGGCGCTATTGGTTGATTTTGAGGCCAAGTCTTCTGTAAACAAATTTTTTCTGATAATGAAGTTACAGGTACTAATTGTAATAATTCTTGAGTTTGGATATTTTTCTTGCTCTCAACAATAACATTATTAGATTGACGCTGTAACTGTTCTAAGCGTAATAATATTTGGTTAACATTTGCAGGGCGATCGCTTACTTCTTTTGCCAAACAACTCATTACTAATTTTTTGAGTTCCTTGGGTATATTCTTCTGAGGTACTACCTCTTCAAACAGAGGCGGTCTTTCAAAGCGATGAGCCTGATACCATTCACCAAAAGAATTACTTTTTATTTGGAATGGATGTTTGCCTGTTAGCATTTCAAACATTAACACTCCTAAATTGTAGATATCAGAACGCACATCTAAAAGTTCGCGTCCTTCCATATGTTCTGGAGAACAATAAGGTAAACTGCCAATAAAAGACTCAGCCATTATCATCCCAGAACGATCAGTTAAAAATTTGGCAATACCAAAATCTAAAATTTTTACAACCTGATCTTTATTATTTTCGAGGATAAATATATTTTCTGGTTTAATATCTCGGTGAATGACTGGACAAATCTCCCCTTTTATACTTACACCTTGATGAGCGCATTGTAAACCTAAACAGATTTGATAACAAATTTCTAAAAAATTTGAGAGTTTTAAAGATTCTTTTTTGAGAATTTGTTTGAGATTTTTGCCTTGTAGATACTCCATAACATAATAGGGAATTTTGTCTTCAGTCACACCATAACTAAATACTCTAATAATGTGTTTGCTTTTTCGTCCTAGTTGAGCACCAATAAAAATTTCTTTGGCGAAGCGTTGAGATAATTGCTGATTATCCAGATTCATTGACAATATCTTAATTGCAACTGGCATACCACCTTTTGCAATATCTTCTGCTAGGTAGACTCTACCCATTCCGCCTTTACCAATTAAATCTCTAACTAGATAACGATTGTTGAGGAATTTGCCAATGTAAGCATCTAATTCTCTTTTTTGTATAGTTTTGTGATTAACTTGATTTCGCAGCATAAAATAAGTGCTTTTCCAGGTTTTAATCAAATTAAAAATAATGTATAAATCTACTACATTATTTTTCACCAGATGTCTAATGATAAAAATTGAACAAAATCATATCGCAAAAATATCTGAATACTAGTAAGACTGGTTTAACATATTTATGACATAACAAGTATGAGAAATTTCACTGAAACTAAGCATTAGTTAACTAATTCTTGCAATCAGATAAGTGGATACACTGAATTAATGATGAGATGAAATTTGTGAGCGGGTTAATTGTTGGTGTTGATTTTTCCAACAACCAACAACCAACAACCAACAACCAACAACTATTACTTACACTCTAAAGACTCTTTGGTAGACACACCAGTTTTAGAATTTACACCACTTGCCTTAGCACAGAGTTTTTTCAACTCAGGGCCATCTAAAACCGCATTGGTGAAATCAGTACCTGTGATGTCAACATTATCAAAAGTGGAATAGAGCAACATTGTGTCTGTAAAAATTGCATCACTTAAATCAGCATCCCGAAAATCAACTAGATAAGCAATGCCATTGGTAAAATCAGCACCATGCAAATTTGCTTTTTCTAAATATGCACTATTAAAAACAACACCGCGTAAATCTGCATTGCTAAAATTAGCCTGATCCAACTTTACCTTAGCAAACTCTTCGCCAATCAAAATTTGACCAGAAAAATCTGTGTTACTCATCGGTTTATAGCCTGCAAAACGGCTGCTAGAAAATCTTGCTGCTTCTGCTGATAGGGGAAACAACAGCAACACTATAGCTAAGATGAAGGCAGCTAATACTCGCCAAGACTTCATAATGTTAACTTAATAAATCTCAACATTTACACCATTCATTATTAAACATTATGGGTTGAAGATAACTTCCAAACCTGGCAAAGCATTGCGTCTAAGCTGTCGCGCATCTAAATTGTACTTTTTGGAGCCTGAAAGCCTTGCTGTGAGATTTTCCGCTTGAAAAATTAAGTGCGTCTCAGCTTAGTACAGCACGGCGTAAATAAACCAAGCATTATTGTGAGAAACTAAGAAAGTAGAGTCAAAGCAGTTTAGGCTGAAAACAAGGGAACCAGGTGTGGCACGATTAGCTCCAAAAGTATTAAATTTGAACGAGAGCGATCGCTCAGAACTGCAACAGTTGATCAACCGACACAATACAGCGCAACAAATAGTACTGCGTGCCAAAATAATTCTCCTAGCGTCAGAGGGAAAAAATCATGGCGAAATCGCTCGAACATTAGATATCAGTCTGGATATGGCTCGGTTATGGAGAAACCGATGGTTGGAAACCAGTGGACGCGAATTATCGATAATTCAAAGATTACAAGATATGGAGCGTATTGGAGCACCAGTAAAATTTAGTATGGAACAAGTCATCGAGCTATTCGCTCTTGCCTGTTCACCGCCCGAAGATTATGGACGCCCAATAAGTCATTGGACACCAAGAGAACTAGCAGATGAAATCATGAAACAAGAGATTATTGAAAGCATATCTATCCGCCATGTTGGAAGATTATTAGAAGAAGCAGAACTTAAACCCCACCAGAGTCGCTACTGGTTAACCCCCCCCTCTTGATGAAGAATTTGACGCAAAAGTTGAAAATATTACTGATTTATACATCAGTGCGATTGAACGTTATCAAAACGGAGAGCGGACAATATCGATTGATGAAATGACTGGTATTCAAGCCACTGAGCGTGTAGAAAAAGACTTACCAATGCGACCGGGTGAAGTTGAAAGAAGAGAATTTGAGTACATTCGTCACGGGACACAAAGCTTAATTGCTAATTTCGATGTTGCCACTGGTAAAATTGTCGAGCCAAATTGTGGAGATTCTAGAACAGAAGTTGATTTTCTCCTCAATATTCGTCGAATCATTGAAAGTGACCCCGATGCCAAAAAATGGCATCTGATTATGGATTGTCTTAATACTCACCAGTCTGAGTCTCTGGTTCGTTTGGTTGCAGAAAAAGAAGGTTTGAATATCGACCTGGGTATTAAGGGGAAAAGCGGTATACTCAAATCGATGAAATCACGTGCTGCTTTTTTAAGTGACCCAACACATCAAATTGTCTTCCATTACACACCCAAACATTCTTCGTGGCTGAATCAAATTGAGATTTGGTTCAGTATTTTAGTTCGTAAGTTGCTAAGAAGAGCTAGCTTCAAAAGTCAGAATGACCTCAAAACCCGAATTCTCGAATTTATCGACTATTTTAATACAACAATGGCTAAACCTTTTAAGTGGACATATAAAGGTAAAGTGTTGGCTATCTAATACTTGGCTCATTTCCGCCGAACTGTACTAGGTAAGCTAGCCCGACTTTTTGTACTCTCAAAATTTTTTCTCACTACCCCTTGACTCTCCAGCAAAATGGAGATTTCAAAATGGGATTAGTTCATTAAAAAGCAGTTCAGGAAATTGTTAGCAGGTTTGACCATGGAAAACACGAATCTGAAACTGCGGGGTATGAGTTGTGCCTCTTGCGGTAACACAATTGAAGATGCAATTCGCTCTGTCAGGGGTGTGAATGATTGTAGCGTCAACTTCGGGGCAGAGCAAGCCACTGTCACCTATGATCCGAGAAAAACTGACCCAAAAGCAATTTGCAATGCAGTAGATGCGGTGGGATACTCAGCTCAACCCATGCAAGACGATGATTTGCGTACCACAGATGATGCAGAACAGCAAGTACGCCAAGCAGAAAATCGAGCGTTAGTCCGAAAAATTTGGGTTGGGGGCATTATCAGCACCATCATAGCCATTGGTTCGCTATCAATGATGACGGGGTTGTCCATTGCCTTTATTCCGATGTGGTTGCACAATCCTTGGTTACAGCTCGTACTAGCAACACCTGTGCTGTTTTGGTGTGGTGCATCCTTCTTTATCAATGCTTGGAAAGCTTTGAAACGTCACACGGCAACAATGGATACCCTGGTAGTGATTGGTATAAGTGCCGCTTATCTCTATTCTCTCTTCCCCACCTTCTTTCCTGGGTTCTTCACCGAGCGAGGATTGCCGCCTGATGTGTACTACGAAGCATCTGTAGTTATCATCACTCTGATTTTGCTGGGACGACTGCTTGAAAATCGTGCTAAAGGACAAACTTCCCAAGCAATTCGTAAGTTGATCGGCTTGCAAGCTAAAACCGCTCGTGTCATTCGTAACGGCACAGAGATAGACATCCCACTCGCCGAAGTCATTGAAGGCGATATTGTTTTGGTGCGTCCAGGTGAAAAGATTCCAGTAGATGGGGAGATTATTGATGGCTCCTCGACTATTGATCAATCAATGGTCACTGGTGAAAGTGTACCTGTGAAGAAGCAAGCAGGTGATGAAGTAATTGGAGCCACAATTAACAAAACTGGTAGCTTCAAATTCCGAGCAACACGAGTGGGTAAAGACACATTTTTAGCGCAGATTGTCAAGCTAGTGCAGCAAGCGCAAGGTTCAAAAGCACCGATTCAGCGATTAGCTGATCAAGTTACTCGATGGTTTGTGCCTGCCGTAATTGCCATTGCGATCGCCACTTTCATCATCTGGTATAACATCATGGGCAATGTCACTATGGCACTGATTACCACTGTAGGTGTGTTAATTATTGCTTGCCCGTGTGCGCTTGGTTTAGCAACGCCGACTTCGATCATGGTGGGAACGGGTAAGGGTGCAGAAAATGGCATCCTCATTAAAGCGGCAGAAAGTCTGGAACTTGCGCACAAGCTCAAGACAGTCGTTCTCGACAAAACGGGTACAATTACGCAAGGGAAGCCGACTATCACCGATTTTGTAACCGTTAATGGTACAGCCAATGGCAATGAGCTAAATCTTCTGCGCCTTGCAGCATCCGTCGAACGTAATTCAGAACATCCTTTAGCTGAAGCAGTTGTGCAGTATGCCCAATCTCAAGGTGTGCAGTTAACTGAGGCACAGGAGTTTGAAGCGAACGCTGGTAGCGGTGTACAAGGGTACGTGTCAAATCAATGGGTACAAATTGGCACCCATCGTTGGATGAATGAGTTAGGCATTGATACAAGTGCATTGCAGGAACATTGCGATCGCCTAGAATATCTTGGTAAGACGGTGATCTCGATGGCGGTGAATAGCAAAGTCCAAGGAATTATGGGCATTGCCGATGCGGTGAAACCGTCTTCTGTAAAAGCGATTCACACATTGCAAAAAATGGGATTGTCCGTAGTTATGTTGACCGGAGACAATCGCCGCACAGCCGAAGTAATTGCTCATGAAGTGGGCATCAAGCGAGTCTTTGCCGAAGTTCGCCCGGATCAGAAAGCGAAGACTATTGAGAAACTTCAGTTGGAAGGCAAAATTGTGGCAATGGTCGGGGATGGTATCAATGATGCACCAGCGCTAGCTCAAGCCGATGTTGGGATAGCAATCGGAACTGGAACAGATGTGGCGATCGCAGCTAGTGACATCACCCTTATCTCTGGAGATTTACAAGGTATCGTCACTGCCATTCAACTCTCTCGTGCCACGATTCGCAACATTCGTCAGAATCTCTTCTTCGCCTTTATCTATAACGTCGCTGGTATTCCAATTGCAGCAGGAATCCTCTTTCCCTTCTTCGGTTGGCTACTCAGCCCCATCATTGCAGGTGCAGCAATGGCGTTTAGTTCCGTCTCGGTAGTAACGAATGCGCTGCGTTTGCGTAACTTTCAACCAAAAACAATTGGGTAACATTTTTTAGAACCTGGGTAGGATTTGGATTTTTACTTGGATTTATTTCAGGCGCGTTAGCGTAGCTTGCAATGTAGTTACTTACGGAAAATTTGGGTTTAAATAATGAACAAAATAGCAATCATTGGAACTATTGCGAGTTTGGGGTTGGTGTTTGGAATTGCTTCTAACAAAGCAGTTGCACAGATGTCCCACGAACAGATGCAACCATCTCAAACAAAGCAAACGGGTCAGTTCCATCGCATCGAACAACCCTTGTGGGCAAAAGGTGTCGTTACTGCTGGTGGATTAGGATTGATCGGACTGGAGTTATGGTGGTTTCTGCTGAGTAAGCCAAAATCACAAAAAGCACAACCAAAGCAGGGCGTTTAGGAGGTAATAATTACCGTTGATGGTAGTTCAGTTCAAAGGGAATAGGGTTGTAGAGAAAGATCGAGATTGAAATAAAGAATGCTTATCCTAACTGTATTGCCCCCACTCCCCCTTTCTATAATAGTATTTTTGTACTATAATAAAATAGGGTTCACAAAGTTAAATGCGGAAAGGACAAAGGGACAAGGATTTTATACTCTCTTTACCTTTTCCCTTTTCCGTTTTCTCAGATTAGACAGCCTTTTGAAGATGGATCAAGGGTTTGCCATTTATGATTAAGCACTACATTCTTAGTCTCAATCCAACTGCTAAACATGACTGGGATCGGTGTATTCTACGCGATCCCCTAACAGCCAAACGTCCTGATCTTGCCAAACTAGTTACTGAGGCTGTTGGTGCTGACACAGGTAGCTATTTGGTCAGTGTGAATATCGAAGTCAAAATTTTAGAACAAGCAGCTGTATCTCACGCCGAACAATTATCCTTGAATTTTACCGATGTCAACGAAAAGGCACAACTGAGGGAAGTCGCGTGAGTAAATCAGCACAAATAAAGCTAACTAGTGAGACAGGGCGGTCTACCCTACGGGAACCAGCTTCTCATAGAGTGGGACTGGCGTAGACACGTAAGCGGCTTCTCGCAGAGTACCCGTAAGGGTTGGGGGCGTCATTGGTCATTGGTAAAAGTTTTAGGCGTGTTTACTTTTCATAACTCGCATTATGTTTATTAAGGGCAACTTACCTACCACTACCACGCCCATCACTCTCGAAGTTAGCAATATGCTGCCCAAATACTTGAAATTTCATCAGATGCTCCCTAATGATCTATCTACTTCCATCTACAAAAAGCAGTGATAATAACAGGATCAGTTCGCTAGCATCTGGCATTTTGGCAGAAAACGAACTTAAAGGATTTTTTTCGCCATATATTACCTAATTACCTAATTACCAATTACCAATTACCAATTACCTCAAGTCGTATACTCGGCGTTAATCTTCACGTAGTCATAACTTAAATCACAACCCCAAGCTTTACCGGAACCATGACCATTACCTATACTTACAGAAATTAATACGGTATCTTCTTTGAGATAGGCAGCCGCAGCAGCTTTTTGTAGATATTCACTTGCAGCTTTCCTGTCAAAAGCTAGAGGTTGACCATTAGACATCATTAAAAAATTACCTAACTGAATTCTCAGATTTTCTTGTTCAAAAGGTACGCCAGCACGTCCCGCAGCCGCCGCAATGCGTCCCCAGTTAGGATCGCGTCCAAAAACCGCAGATTTGACTAAAGAAGAACCAGCAATAGTTTTGGCAATTTGACGTGCTGCTTGTTCATCCTGTGCGCCACTTACTTGTACTTCCACCAGACAAGTTGCACCCTCGCCATCACGAGCGATCGCTTTTGCTAAATGCTGGCACACTGCTGTTAACATCGCTTCCAATTTTTCAGCTTCGTATCCCATTTCAGTAATTGCTGGGGTGCGGGATTCACCATTAGCAAGACCGATCAAGCTATCGTTGGTACTAGTATCACCATCAACGGTAATCGAATTAAAACTTCTATCAGCAGCCCTACTCAACATCTGTTGCCAAAGATGAGGGGAAACGGCTGCATCACAAGTGACAAATGCCAGCATGGTAGCCATATTCGGATGAATCATCCCCGAACCTTTAGCAATACCACCAATTCTCACTGGGCGATCGCTTATGGTTGTTTCTAGGGCAATTGATTTTGGTACTAGGTCTGTAGTAATGATTGCACCTGCGGCAGCATCCGAACCAGTATCAGATAGTGCTGTTACTAGTTGGGGAATTCCTGCTTTGAGTTTATCCATGGGAATACGCTGTCCAATTACCCCAGTCGAAGCCAGTAGGATAGAATCACTGCGGAGATTTAAGGCTTGAGCGATCGCCATCGCCGAGTCTAGCGCATCTAACCAACCTTGCTCACCTGTGGCAGCATTTGCCTGTCCGGCGTTGCAGAGAATAGCACGGGCATTATGTTTTGCTTGCAGATGTTGGCGGCAATAATCTACACATGCTGCCTTGACTTGACTGGTTGTAAATACCCCAGCAGCGATCGCTTCTACGTCTGACACTATCAACGCCAAATCTGGCAAACCTGAAGGTTTCAATCCCGCCTTAATTCCAGATGCCCGAAATCCTCTCGGTGCAGTTACACCACCAGTAATCTCATGCCAGTCTGTCATGATTTCTCCCTTGCAACTATTACTCAGCTAGCTGACTGGCGATTATACCAATAATTAGTCCATAGTCATTTGTCATTTGTAACGATTGGTAACTATTAACCAATGACCAAAAAAAATAGAGAGCCACTTGGGCAGCTCTCCAGATCATCAGGGTGCATCTATATAACATAGTATACCATTATCGGGGTGTGGGGCAATACCCCTTATCTAGTTTTTTATCAAAGTTTCCTGAAAAATCTCCGTATATGCACGATTGAGGAGAACAACAGTTCGTTTTGCCATTTTAATTCTTCAAGGATACCTAGTAAATAACCTGAGTAAAAATTCATCAAACAAAAAAACAGAGAGCCACTTGGGTAGCTCTCCAGATCATCAGGGTGCATCTAACTAGCACAGTATAGCATTATCGGCATGAGGGGCAACACCCCTTTTTGAAATTTTTTTGAGGACAAGCCAGACAAGG
>JBMNDX010000010.1:0-278445 GCA_051172755.1 Nostochopsis sp.
AAAACTTAACTTGGGGAACCTCACCTGTCTCCGAGAACCCCTCCGCGTCTCTACAAAGGATTGTGGTCTTATCACCAAGCGTATTGAGAGAACGAAAACGCCAAGAGCGAACACAAAGCCTCAACCCAATCT
Source organism: Nostochopsis sp. (assembly GCA_051172755.1). Taxonomy (GTDB): domain Bacteria; phylum Cyanobacteriota; class Cyanobacteriia; order Cyanobacteriales; family Nostocaceae; genus Pelatocladus. Next base: position 133 of record JBMNDX010000010.1, read on the forward strand.
ACAGTTATTCTTGACACTAAGTGTATTGCCTTAGAAATAGTATTTATTAAAGTCAGTAATTTTATGGGCAAAAAACCGTGTAATAAAATCAACTCATTGTCTCCGATCACCCCATCACCTCATCTTATTCTCAGTATTCAGGGTGACGCTTGCTCTATAGAAAGATTAAACTGTTGATAATGTTAACTAGCCTAGCTGGTAACAACATTTACATAAACATTTACATATCATTAAAAACCATTACCTATATCAAAAGCCAGTTATGTCATTTCAACAACCTAGTTGCGGTGAAGCCGCCGATTTGATTATAGGTGTTCGCAGTCAAGAAAATGCTGATCCTGTAGGTACTCTTGCTAGAAGACAAGGGACAATCTCTTCGTTTCTGGCTCCTTTGACGCAGGATACATTTAAACAAGTTGTTAGAGACGTAGAAAAAAAGTTAAAAATTGTCAATCAAACCCTATCTATGTTGGATTCTCATGGGTTTGAGACGATATTGCAGGAAATGTTACAGTCCATAACTTTAAAAACAGGGGAATTATTAGGAGCAGATCGAACAACAATATTTTTACTGGATGAAGAAAAACAACAACTCTGGTCAATTTTAGCTGAAGCAGAAGGCGATCGCTCTTTAGTAATTCGCATTCCCGCCGATAAGGGTATTGCGGGGGAAGTCGCTACCCACAAACAGTTAATCAATATTCCTTTTGATTTTTACGACGATCCACGTTCTTATTTTGCCCAAGAACAAGAAAAAAGCACAGGCTATCGTACTTATACCATGCTAGCTTTGCCTTTGTTGAACGAACAAGGGCAATTAGTAGCTGTGGTGCAATTGCTAAATAAATTAATATCTTCAAATCATCTCCATGCACCCTTATCAGAAAGAATTGATATTAAGGGCTTCACTACTCTTGATGAACAGCTATTTCAAGAATTTGCTCCTTCCATTCGCTTGATTTTAGAGTCATCGCGCTCTTTTTATGTCGCTACTCAAAAACAAAGAGCTGTAGCAGCGCTGATGAAAGCGATCAAATCCCTTTCTCAAAGCAGTCTCGACTTAGAAGACACTCTCAAACGGGTGATGGATGAAGCCAAGGAATTAATGAACGCTGATCGCAGTACTCTGTGGTTAGTGGATTGCGATCGCCATGAATTATGGACGAAAATTACTCAAGATAATGGTTCTATCAAGGAGTTGCGTGTCCCGATTGGTAAAGGATTCGCTGGTATAGTCGCAGCATCTGGTAAAACGCTAAATATTCCTTTTGATTTATACAATCATCCAGATTCGGATACAGCCAAACAAATTGATCAGCAAAATGGCTATCGTACTTGTAACTTACTGTGTATGCCAGTATTTAATGCTGATCGCGAATTAATAGGTGTTAGCCAACTTGTTAATAAAAAGAAAACTGGTGATTTTCCTCCCTACAATCCCATTTATTGGCCCCAAGCTCCCGAATGCTTTCAAGCTAGCTTTGATCGCAACGATGAAGAGTTTATGGAAGCTTTTAACATTCAAGCGGGAGTCGCACTACAAAACGCAAAATTATTTGCGACTGTTAAACAACAAGAACAAATGCAGCGAGATATTCTCCGCAGTCTTTCTAATGGTGTGATTTCTACAGATCAAGCTGGTCATATTATCGCCGCTAATGAGAGCGCCAAGCGTTTGTTGGGTTTGACAGCAGAAGACAAGCTGGAAGGTAAATTAATTACTGAGATTATTCAAATTAAAGAAGGTGACTTTAAAAAATGGTGTAACGATGCTTTAAATGCAGCAGAAACCAAATATCGCGAACAGTATTACCCTGATCGCACCCTAGTATCTGATGGAGAAAGTCAGCACAGTGTGAATTTATCAATTAACACAATTGCTAATGCTAGCGATCATAATCAAGTGCGAGGGGCGCTAGTTGTCATGGATGACATTAGTGATGAAAAGCGTCTCAAGAGTACGATGTACCGCTATATGACTCAGGAATTAGCAGAAGAACTTTTGAAATTGGATGATGCTAAATTAGGAGGCGATCGCAAAGAAGTTTCAATTTTATTCTCTGATATTCGTGGCTACACCACTTTGACAGAAAATCTCGACGCGGAAGAAGTGGTAAGTATGCTCAACGAATATTTTGAATCAATGGTAGAAGCTGTATTTAAGTATAAGGGTACTCTTGATAAATACATTGGAGATGCCATCATGGCTGTGTATGGTTCTCCTTTACCTTTACAAGAACACGCTTGGATGGCTGTGCAAACATCATTAGAAATGCGCCAGCGTCTACAAGAATTTAATGCGCGTCGCCATGCTCGTAACAAGCCATGTATTAATATTGGTATTGGTATTAATTCTGATGTCGTGATCAGTGGCAATATTGGCTCAAGCAAGCGTATGGAATTCACAGCCATTGGCGATGGAGTCAATCTTGGTTCCCGTCTAGAAAGTGTCAGTAAACAATACGGTTGTGACATTATTATTAGTGATAAAACATACCATCCCTGCAAAGATCATATCTGGGCTAGAGAACTAGATTACATTCGTGTGAAAGGTAGAAATGAACCAGTAGCAATATATGAATTATTAGGCTTGCGTTCAGAATCCATAAATAGTGAAAAATTACAAATAATTGAACATTATCAAAAGGGGCGGGATTTTTATCTGAATCGCGATTTTTTCTCTGCAAAAGCTGAATTTGCCAGAATCGTGGAATTAGATAAACATGACTTAGCCGCAAATATGCATTACAACCGTTGTCTACACTGGTTACAAAAACCTCCATCTGATACAGATTGGGATCAAGGTGTGTGGACGTTTAAGGATAAGTAGAAGAAGGACACGGGAGACAAGGGGAATTAACATATTAAAAATGACATATTAAAAATGACATATTAAAAATGACATATTAAAAATGACATATTAAAAATGACATATTAAAAATGACGTATTAAAAATGACGTATTAAAAATGACGTATTAAAAATGACATATTAAAAATTTATACACCGTTTTTTTCAGAGAATTTATTATTTATGTTATTTTCACTACATATATTCAAAAAAGCGATCGCTAATTCGTAGCTTCTTGAAGAAATACTGAGCAATAAATAAAAAATCATCCTGAAACCGGTAATATAGGCAGTAATTAGTAAGATATAAACTCTTATTAAAGTAAGACAGTGTGTCAAAGATATAAATTCGATGACAGGCAAATCATAAAAAATAATAATAAAACTGTTTAATACGATGAAAGTTTTGAGTGCTATATTGCCCCTTGCTGAAAATCGATTGTATAAGCTACTAGAACTTTTACCTTTAGGAGTAGCTGTCATCGAAAAAGATGGCAATTATTCTTATATAAATCAAACTGGGCAAAAATTACTAGGTTCAGGACAATTTATAAATTTACCAAGCGAATACATAGCTATTGCGTATCAGATTTATCTAGCTGGGACTAAACAATTGTATCCAAGTAAACAGCTACCATCAGTACAAGCATTAGCAGGAAAAGCGGCGGATGCTGATGATTTGGAAATTCATCGCCAAGGAAAAGCGATCGCACTACAGATGAAGGTCATTCCTATATTTGATGATAGGGGTGAAGTAGCTTATGCGATCGCAACATTTCAAGATATCACAAAACGCAAACAAACAGAACAAGATATTACTGCTCGCAAACACGCAGAAGACGCTCTTAAAAAGATCGAAGCTCGATTTCGTAAGTTAGCAGAAAACATACCGGGGGTGATCTTTCGGTTTATCTTGCACCCCGATGGGAGTGATGAATTTACTTATTTAAGTCCCAAATGTCGAGAAATTAACGAAATAGAACCAGAAGAAATCATCCAGGATTCTCAAAAACTGTGGTCTTTAATCCATCCAGATGATAGTTTAACTATCCAAGCCTTGATAGCAAAATCTCTGCACAAGCCACAATCATCAATGAATCTTGAACACCGAATAGTGACTCCTTCTGGACGGATGAAATGGGTTCAGGTGATTGCTCAAGCAGAACAGCAACCAAACGGAGATATTATCTGGGATGGAGTAGTAATTGACATCACTGAACGCAAACACACAGAACAACTTTTAGCCAACTACAACCGCACCCTTGAACAACAAGTGCGCGAAAGAACCATCGCCCTAGAACAGGAAATTTGGGAGCGCAAACGAGCCGAAGAAGCAGCTAAAGCTGCTGAAATTGCTCTGCGCCAAGCAAATTTGGAATTAGAACGCTTAGTAACATTGGATAGTTTAACGCAAGTTGCAAATCGTCGCCGCTTTGATGAATACCTATCGCAAGAATGGCGACGCACGGCACGAGAGCAACAGTATCTCGCTTTAATATTATGTGATGTAGATTACTTTAAAAGCTACAATGATCATTACGGACATCAAGCAGGCGATACTTGTTTAAAAAGTATCGCCGTAGCCATGCGTAACACCCTCAAGCGTCCAGCAGATTTAGTCTCTCGCTACGGTGGCGAAGAATTTGCCATCATTCTACCCAACACAGCAGTTCAAGGTGCTGTCGCCGTAGCCCAAGCAATTCAAAAAGCAATCAAAATATTACGATTAGTGCATATTAAATCTCAGGTCAGCAACTTTATTACTCTGAGTTTCGGTGTCTCTAGTATAATTCCTACTCACAATCTCAAAAGCGAAATCCTGATCAAAACCGCAGATGAAGCGCTATACCAAGCCAAAAAACAGGGACGCGATCGCATTGTTTGTGTATAACGGTTGGTTGGTGGTCGTTCGTTGTTAGTTGGAAACCGATCTCGCTAAAATTTGAAAATATGCGCTTGGTCTGCGCTCTGCGCTTAAAAAACTCACTACACTTTCTGTTTCTCGTTCCCCCTGTTCATGAGTAAGTTCATAAATCAAAGCGGATTCCTCTGGCTACGTAAGTATATATACTTTTTAAAAATAAATGTAAAAGATAATTGAAATTAGTTGTCAAATTACCTTGTTAAGTTAGAAACTAGAACTGTAAATACAAGCAGTCATTGATTCACTGTCAAAGACCCAAGTCTAAAGACTCGCTCGTTTCTCAGTTACCGAATATTTTTATGAATATCGTTTATAGTTTCGGGTTTAAACGTCCGGTTTGGCAATCTATTGTGATGCTAACTTTAGGCTTCTGGCTTAGTGCTAGTTTGCTTTTAGACTGGGTTATTATGCCTAGTCTTTATGTATCTGGCATGATCACACAAGCTAGTTTTGCTACAGCAGGCTACGTTATTTTCTGGAATTTCAATCGTATAGAATTATTGGCTGCTGGCTTGGTATTAACTGGTGTCTTAGCTCTCAATCAAAGCCAGTCTAAGTGGCATTCTGGTAGCTTAATTTTATCGGTACTCTTGTTAACAATATCACTAACTACGACATATTGCTTAACACCAGAAATGTCTGCCGTCGGGATGCAACTAAACCTGTTTCAGACAATAGCAGAAGTACCAGCCAATATGAATTTATTGCATGGTAGTTATTGGCTGTTGGAAGTGATTAAATTAGTAGCTGGTGGCACGCTTTTAAGTTGGTGCTGGCGGCAGTAAAATTTGTAGAAACGCACCATATAAACCATATGCATAGTGCGTCTCTACAACTCATCTTGAGAAGCTTCATTGTTAAACCACAGCAAGCGTACAGCAAGTACAGCAAATCCCACAGCAGCGATCGCCTTTAACAATCTTGTAGGTAAAAATTCTGCCACCACTCCACCTGCTAATGCTCCTAACAAACTAGTTAAAAGTAAAGCACTAGCAGTTCCGAAGAAAACAGCGCGCGGAGATTGGCTACGACCAGAAAGAGCGATCGCAGCTAACTGACTTTTATCCCCTAACTCAGATAGAAAAACAGTAATAAAGCTTAATCCTAAAAGGTGCCAATTCATAAGTTTTGTTGATAGTTGGTTGTTAACTATACTCAATGACCAATGACCAATTACGACCTACTTAATCTAGTGAATTACATCCCAAAACAGCATTAAGGAAATCAGCAAGAGCATGACTCCAGCTGCTTTCTCTACGGTTTTTGGAGAAAGACGATTAGCAATCCAACTACCGAGAAGTACACCTAACAAGCTAGTCGTGATTAGTGCTGCTGCGGAACCGACAAAAACTACCCACGGTGAATGTGATTCTGCACTCATCAGTAAAGTGGATAGCTGTGTCTTATCACCGATTTCCGCGAGAAAAATCGTTAAAAAAGTAGTGGCGAAAATAGCTATACGTGGCTGCTTTTGAGCAGAATCAGCAACAGTAGGTGAGGGTGAAGTAATGTTTTCTGCTGTTTTGCCGTGATTTTGAGAATATATAGATGTAGATGTGCTAGCGGCACTTAGAGGTACGGAATCAAGTTTCACAGTCAGTATGTTGATCTAATTGTTTTTCATATTCTTCTCATTTTCTCAGATTGTTATTATAAATTGCAACCCTACAATTAGAGAATTATTCTCTTGTGTCCTTTGTGGTTCGTTTTTTCGTTACTGCTGCGTAAGTCCTAATTCTAATATGAACTACCCCGCCGTATAGACGGACGAGGTTTCTAATTCCCCGTCTGGCAAAGGCGTGAGTTTTTGACGCTTCATCTGTCCAAGTTGCTTCATCGAGCCAGTATGCTTACGCTTTTTGGTCGAATCAGTAGAGCTTAGACATCCACAGTCTACGAGGCTAGTTCCTAACCCCGGTTGCGTATTTGTTGCAACGTTGTACATGACCATCACAGAACCTCTATCACGTGGTATCTCAAACCCACACGCATCGCAAATATGATATCGGTTTGACAATTCTGCCCAGTATTTATGGATTTTCCCACAATTAGGACAGCGTTGTGATGGTTTGATTTGTTTGGTAGGTAGGGTCAACATCAAGCCACCCTTCTGTTCAATTTTGTAAGCAATCATTTTATTGAGCGTTCCAAAACCAACTGAAAGGATGGATTTATTCAACCCGGCTTTTTGTTTTTTACGTTTACTACCTTTTTTAGCTTTGCGCGTCATTCCCTTAGTATTAAGCTGTTCAGTTACACCGATGTCATGACGACTTGCAATATCTGATGTAACTTTGTGTTGCCAATCTTTACGCTGGTTAGAAACTTTTCTTTGTAGTTTAGATATTTGTTTTCTAGCCTTCTTCCAGCGTCTAGAACCTTTAACTTTGTTGTTTCTATTTGGCGCACGTTTACGACGCAAAGCTTTAGATTTTTGTTTGATTTGCTGCTCGGCTTTTTGGGTAAAGCGAGGATTTTCTAGCTCGGTAAATTCTTCTCCGTTGTAAAGAGTTAGGGCTGTTTCAGTTCCTAAATCAAAAGCGATAATTGATTCATATTCTAAGTGGGATTCTGAACCAAATTTATTTTCAACGGTAAGTACATCAACAGTTATAGATGCGAACCACTGGTTCTTACTTGGTTTATAAACGATGGTCAAAGTAGTAGGAACACCCCAAGATTTTGCTTGACCACGCATTCTAAGTTTAACGCCTAAATCATTTAAGGTAACAGTTCCATGTTTGCCATTACTGCTTACTTTCCAACCGGATTTAGCCGGATAAGTCCATCCTGAATAATTACGAATTGACTTGAACTTAGGTATACCTCGCAATCCTTGAAAAAACGCGCCATAAGCTAAATCAACGCGTTTTACAGTGGCTTGCATTGCTTGTGAGTGAAGGTAAGCAAACTCAACCCATTCTTTTTTGAACGCTGGTAAACAATTTTGTTGTTCAAAATAGGTAACAGTTTTCTTGTTTGCTTTCCATTCATAGCGACGATGAGCAACGCAGGCATTATAAAGATAGGCATGATTGCGCCGTGCTTCAAACAATTTGGTTTCCTGTTCTGTGTTTGGATACAGTCGAAATGTCTGTCTTCTTGTAGCCAAGAGTTACTCAAACTCATTAAAATTAACGCCTGTAGAGTTCTCAAAGAAAGTACACTTGCACTTGTTGAGAAACCCACAGGCGTCAAATAGGTTTATGGTGACGTGTATTTAGAACAATCCCAAAGTCAAAGATTTATCTAATGGGAAGGTAGCACCAATACCTAAGTAGAGGGTAACTAGAGTACCGAAAAGAAAAACTGCTGTTGCTACAGGACGACGGAAGGGATTTTGAAACTTGTTGATGTTCTCAATAAAGGGAACAAGAATCAGACCCAGGGGTACAGCGCTCATCAATAATACTCCTAAGAGTTTGTTGGGAACTGAGCGCAAAATTTGGAATACAGGATACAAGTACCACTCTGGCAAAATTTCTAGTGGTGTTGCAAAGGGATTTGCTGGTTCTCCGACCAAAGCTGGGTCCAGCACAGCTAAGGCCACAATGCAAGCGAAACTTCCCATAATTACAATTGGAAAGACGTAGAGTAGGTCATTGGGCCAAGCTGGTTCGCCATAGTAGTTATGACCCATTCCTTTAGCCAGTTTGGCTCTTAAGGCTGGATCGCTGAGGTCTGGTTTCTTTACTGTTGCCATTTTTAAATGTGCTCTCCTACTGACGTCGAGTTAAAGCGTTTGTTTAAGCATCGAGCTTCAGGCACTAGCTTTCAGCTTAAGATATGACTGTTTGTTTTTTGTCTTCTATTTGTCAATAACTTTGTTATTTTTTTTCAGTTTAAAACAAACAGCTGAATCTGGAAACTGAAAGTCAGTGCCTGATGACTCTTTGGGAGAAGCATTTATGCTTTCAAGCTCTGTGGCTGGTGGGCTAACTGCTAAAAAAAATGCTTCTTCCTCATCTCAATTACAATGGGCCGGAAATTCCTTGCTTGCGAATCATCAAGAAGTGGAACAGCATGAAGACAGCAATTAGCCAAGGTAACACAAAGGTATGGGCGCTGTAGTAACGAGTTAGTGTTCCTTGTCCAACGCTGGAACCACCACGCAGTAGTTCAGAAATCAAGGTGCCAACTACAGGAATGGCTTCTGGTACACCGCTAACGATTTTCACCGCCCAGTACCCCATTTGATCCCAAGGCAGAGAATAACCAGTTACACCGAAAGAAACGGTTATGACTGCTAGGATGACTCCACTAATCCAGGTCAACTCACGGGGCTTTTTGAAGCCGCCGGTGAGGTAAATCCGGAATACGTGCAGAACCATCATCAGCACCATCATGCTGGCAGACCATTTGTGGACGGAGCGAATTAACCAACCAAAGCTCACATCATTCATGATGTGCTGCACAGAGGCATAAGCTTCCGTGACAGTTGGCTTGTAGTAAAATGTCATGGCAAATCCAGTAGCAAACTGGATTAAAAAGCAAGTGAGGGTAATTCCACCCAGACAGTAGAAGATGTTGACGTGGGGAGGGACGTACTTGCTGGTGACGTCTTCTGCGATCGCTTGAATCTCCAAGCGTTCCTCGAACCAGTCATAAACGTTGGCCATACAATCTCAAGTTCCTAGAAATCGATCGCGGTTGATAAATCTCCGACTTTTCGGGGATTGGGGATTGGGGATTGGGGATTGGGGATTGGAGATTGGGTATCATCTGGCTTAGTTTCTAATCGTCAGTCCCTAATGCCTAATCCCCTATCCCTAGTCCCTTATCCCCGATCTCTAGTCCCCGCAAAGAGGAGACAAGCTCGTTTGTTGATGAGCCTCATGAGTGTTAATAATTTAAAAAAAACTTAACACTCTGCAAAGATAGAATATATTGCATTCTCTTTGCACCCAATCAAAAAATATTGGACACAAAGTAGATTTTATCGTTTGTGGAGGGGCATTTGCACCGAATCAAAAGATTAAATCTCTTGATTTAAAAATCCACCACTTCTATAAAAAAAGTAACATAGTCGAGAGATAGATTTCATATATCAATTACAAAAGTAATTTTTGTAATTGGTGGTAAGGAGCAAAAGCTAAAGGTTAAAGGGTAAAAATTCTTTCTCTTTCTCCCTTTCTCCGCCGAAGGCTCTTTTCTTTCTTACCCGACTTCTGTGAAGAAGTCTAAATTAAGGTAACTGCGTCAAACTCGACAATTTTGGCTAGAAAGTGGGATTAAACATGGGGTTAATGCATAAACAGGTTTTTCGGGTTGGATTATCACTGTTCGTAGCGTTTTGGGTCGGATTTTGCAACTTTTGTCAACCAGCAATGGCTTTGACTCAGGAACAAAAGTTGGTATCAGAAGTATGGAGAATTGTTAACCGTACTTATTTAGACGACACATTTAATCATCAAAATTGGGCAAATGTCAGGCAGAAAATTCTTTCCACATCCCTATCAGATCAAAAATCAGCCTACACAGCAATTCAGAAAATGCTCAAAAGCCTTGATGACCCCTTTACCCGTTTTTTAGATCCAGAGCAATACCGCAGTTTACAGGTAAATACGTCTGGAGAACTAACTGGGGTAGGCTTGCAAATCGCTCTGAATCAACAGACAGGTGGTTTGGAAGTGCTGACTCCCGTTGCAGGTTCACCAGCAGAAAAAGCAGGAATTCGGCCACGCGATCGCATCATCAAAATTGAAGGGATAGCGACACAAAATCTAACCCTCGATGAAGCAGCTGCTAGAATGCGTGGTTCAATTGGTAGTTTAGTCACCTTGCTCATCGAAAGAGATGGAGAAGGACAAAAAGAGTATCGAGTTATGCGCGATCGCATTTCCCTTAACCCTGTAGTGGCAGAGTTACATAGTACTCCTTCAGGACAGCCCTTTGGATATATTCGCCTCACTCAATTTAACGCCAATGCTGCTATGGAGTTGGCACACGCCATTAACGGTTTAGAAAAAAAAGGTGCATCCGCATATATTCTGGATTTGCGAAATAATCCAGGTGGCTTGCTACAAGCAGGTATTGAAGTTGCACGTCTGTGGTTAAACTCTGGCACCATAGTTTATACAGCCAATCGCCAAGGAATTCAAGGTAGCTTTGAATCATTTGGCCCAGCACTAACTAACGATCCGTTAGTTGTTCTGGTGAATGAAGGAACAGCTAGTGCTAGTGAAATTCTCGTTGGTGCATTGCAAGATAACGGTCGTGCCACACTTGTAGGGGAAACCACCTTTGGTAAAGGCTTAATCCAATCCTTGTTTGAATTGTCAGATGGTTCTGGTTTAGCAGTGACAATTGCCAAGTACGAAACCCCAAGTCATAAAGATATTAATAAATTAGGTATAAAACCAGACGAAATAATTTCCTCTGCACCAATCACTCGCCAACAAATTGCTACAGAAGCCGATCAGCAATATCAAGCAGCAATTAAATTTCTAACAGAAAATTCAGTCATCGCAGGTGAGGCTGGTTAATCGAGTATTGGGGATTGGGGAATGGGAATCAATACTACTTAGTTAAGAAAATGATCCTTGATCCTCTATCCCCAATCCCCGATCGCTAGACGTTGATATGCATTATCTATTACACGCTTACCTCTGAGAAAACCCGTATTTCCTCCAGGGCAAATATATTTTAATGTTTCTGGAGTAAAGTGTTCTAGAAGCATTTTTATGTTCTTTATTTGCCTACCCCAGTGGAAAGTCTTGGCTGTTCGTTGTGGAACTGGGTCGCCTTGTTGGTTGGGAAGTAAGTGACGTCCAGAAAACAGGATACCCCCAGAATGACTATAATAAAGGCAAGAGGAACCGGGAGAATGTCCACATGTCCAGATCACTTTTGTAATGGAATCAAGGACAAATTCTTGACTAAAAGTAGTTACAGATAATTCGGGTAAGAGATATGCTTCTTGCTCTTGAATCAAAACTTCACAACTGAAGATTTGCTGATATTCTACTGTCTTACCAATAGCACCTCTGTGAGTGAGAAATAACCAACGTACACCACCATGCGATCGCATGAAATCCTGGTAAGTTTGATCAAATGCTGGGCAATCAATTAGGATGTTACCTTCATTTCTGACAATAAAATAAGCGGTTCCCCCTAGTGTGTCCCGATTTGGCGGAAATGCAAAAATAGTATCGAGAACTTCTTGTGGTGGCTTGGCTAGATGATTTGATTCTTGAGACAAGGGACACATGAGAAAAACAATTTCCTTGAGGAGTTTTGACAAACCCGGTTTATAAGTATAAAACTTCTTGGAAGCAAAAAGGGGGATAGTGTCTATCTTGTGGCAATAATAGTGGTGCGGTTGACCACAAGTTAGGACTGACGTTTCAAAATAAACTAAAATCACATGACAGTTTGGTTTCTAATTCTACTGGGACTAATTACTTATCTAATGGTGCAGCGTAGTGTAGCTCGCCTCACCCGGACGCCTGTCTGGTTATTATGGTTAGTATTAATGACTCCAGCAATGTTGTGGACAGGATGGACGGTAATGCATGGAGACAAAGAACCACTACCGCGATCGCTAATGATCTGGCCATTAGTAATCTGTCCTATTTTATACTGGGTGCTATTTCAGTCGGGACGCCAACCGCAACAAGACAAACCAACTGAAGCTCAAGCATCACAAACTGAATCCGCTACACCCCCTACAGAACCAAATTCTGTACGTCCGATTCAGCCCAACGAAGAACAAATACTGCGAGATTGTTTTCCTTGGTCTATATATTACATTCAAAATATAGAATATAGACCTCAAGCTGTAATTTGCCGAGGTCAGTTAAGAAGCAAACCAAACGAAGCTTACCAAAAGATTAAAGAAAATATAGAAACAAAATTTGCGGGTCGATTTTTGGTGTTCTTTCAAGAAGGTGTCAATGATAAACCTTTCTTTGTGCTGATTCCTAATACTCAGGCTACCCAAGGTAATGTACCGAGAAAAGAAGAACAATTAAAACAATTTGCTTGGGCATTTTTGTTATTATTAGCAACTTTACTAACAACTACCAAAGTTGGAGTTGGAATTGCTGGTATTGAATTAACAATTCGCCGATTTCAATCTAATCCAAGTCTCGTTTTGCAAGGATTACCCTACGCTCTAGCCTTAATGTTGATTTTGGGTATCCACGAACTTGGTCACTATTTAATGGCGACGAGACGCTATAGAATTAGCTCAACTCCACCTTACTTTATTCCCATGCCATTTTTCTTGGGAACTTTTGGTGCATTCATTAAGATGCGTAGTCCAGTACCTAACCGTAAAGCTTTATTTGATGTCAGTATTGCTGGGCCTTTGGCAGGTTTTGTAGTGACATTACCCTTATTGATTTGGGGATTAGCTCACTCTACGATTGTAAGTTTGCCAGAAGATAAAACAGGACTATTAAATCCAGATGCGCTTAATCCTAAATATTCTATTTTATTAGCACTGTTGTCAAAACTGGTTTTGGGTAGTCAGTTAACACCACAATCTGGGATTGATTTACATCCAGTAGCTGTCGCTGCTTGTTTGGGATTAATAGTGACTGCGTTAAATTTAATGCCAGTGGGACAATTGGATGGAGGACATATTGTCCATGCAATGTTTGGACAAAGAAACGCTATTGTAATTGGTCAAGTTGCTCGTTTGTTGTTGTTGTTGTTGTCTTTAGTCCAGCCAGGATTTTTCTTGTGGGCGTTGATTTTGTTGTTCATACCGTTAATGGATGAACCTGCTTTGAATGACGTCGCTGACCTGGATAACCAACGTGATATTTGGGGATTGTTCGCGATGGCTTTGTTAGTGATGATTATCCTACCATTGCCACAGGCGATCGCTAGTTGGTTACAAATTTAAAATTCATGGATATTTAGTTGAATTTGTTGACCTTGAATCGTTGTAGAAGTGCAAGCGATCGCTATTTTTATTTTCTCTTTGAATCTGGTCTAACTGTTATTTTGAAAATCATCTGGTGGAAGAACCTCCTAAAGTTACTCCACCTTAGTTGAGGTAGTTCGTACACTCCTAGTAAAGCTGTTGCAAGCATAAAAGGTAAAAAGTAGTAAACTCCCCTATATGCTAGTAATGACCCCAAAATTGCTGCCCCAGAAACTTTAGAGGAAAGAATCAGCAAAACAACAGTTTCAAATACTCCTAATCCTCCAGGGACGTTGCTGACAACACCAGCAAACATCGCTAGTAAATAGATTCGCAAAAAATCAAGATAGGACAAAGATATATTTGCAGGTAATAGGACATAAAGAACAGCTGCTGCAAACATCCAGTCACAGCTAGAAATAGCTATTTGAGCAAGAGATATCTTAAAACTAGGAAATTGAAACTCGTGAGAGCGAATTCTTAACGGTTGTTTAATAATCAGACTTCCTAATAAATAAGCAATAATTAGTAGCAAAAAAATCAGACCAATAGGACGCGCAGAGGTCAAAGGTAGATGTAATTGAGTGGGAATGGTTAAAGGATTAACAAGGAACATGAACCCAGCTAAAGTAAACATTCCCAACCAGAAAGTGAAATTGACAAAAGCAATGATTTGGGCGATCGCAAACGATGATATTCCCCAAGTTGAGTAAAAACGATAACGTATTGCACTACCAGTCAGTAAGGCAAAACCTATCGTATTACTGAATACAGAACTTATAAAGTTAGTAAAGACAATCTTTTTCCAATTTAGGGAAAAACCAATATATCGAAAGCCTAAAACGTCGTAAAGTGCGATCGCAGAATAGCCAAAGGTCGTCAACCCGATACTCGCAATTAAGAGATTTTGAGGAATTGCGGCTAAATTATTCAACACATCACGGTAATTATACTGGCGCAGTTCATTACTAATAGCCCATAAAGAAAGCGCAAGCAGCAAGAAGCCAAATAGAGAACTAAGGTTCAATTTAGATTTTTTGGACATAAATTAAAAAAAGTGAGGAGAGAGACAAGAGAAACTAGTGCTTCTATCTTCTGCCTTTTACTTTACACTGTACGTTCGCTCATTTTTGAAGGGCAAGAGGAATTAACGCCTTACTGTGTAAGGTTTCAAGGTGATTGTGGATCTGATGGTGGTGATACCGTGTAATACTTGGGTCAGGGTTTGTCAGTTTAACGGTGTAATACATGGGAAGAAGGGAATCGGAGCTTTCCATGTATTACACGGGAGCAATTAGAGGCTATTGCTGATAAATATGCCCTTGGTGTAATTATTCATGCTACATCCGAAAGATACCGATTAAGTTAAACTTACGGTGTAATACACGGTATCAGAGTAGAGTAATGTGGAAGCGGGATATTCAAGGCAAGTTCGCGCTCAAAGACGATGATTATCGTCAAGTGCGCTCTTTAAGATTAACTGATGATACCTGGAAGGCAATAGGTATCGCTGCTGAATGCTTCGGTATGAGTAGATCTGATTACTTGGAACAGGTGATTAGGGGCAATGCTAGCCCAAGTATTACACGGGAAAGTTCTCAAATTTCTCCAGATAATGTTTGGACTGATGGCTTCACTTATCCATGTATGACAAAGGAGTTAGAGCCGATGCATCAAGCCAAAACTACTGTTGTTGAACTTGCGACTACGCCACTCTCGGTGACAACACTTGAAACTTTACGTGACCAAATTTTACTACAATTAAAGTTAGGTAAGCAAGCTCCAGGATACAAAGCAGTACTTAAAGCCCTCAATCATTTTATTGCGGCACTGACAAGCTTTTATACACAATAGTCCTTTTTCGCCAACGTCAGATCACCAAAAATAATGGAAATAACTTCTGAGCGGATTGACGATATTCCCGTGATAGTGGAATGGCTCAAGCAGATGGAAATGAAAGAATGTATTGACCAAAAGCTGAAAGAACCGCATGGAAACCACGAAGGACTGAGCTACGGACAATTGAGTGTATTGTTATTAACATATATAATTACCCAGTCAGACCATCGGTTGTCTGCTGTAGAACCCTGGGTAGAAACACATCGAAAGATTTTAGAGTTAAGTACAGGGTGGTCGATAGGGAAAAAAGATGCCACTGATGACCGATTGGGAAGAGTAGTTGAAGAGTTAGGTAAGCAGTCAGAGGCAAGGCAAGAAATAGAAGTAAAGTTAGGACGACATCTGATTCGTGCCTATGAATTACCGACAGAAGTGGCACGAGCTGATACAACTAGTTTTAGTGTGAATCATCAACAGGAAGATTCTCCAGAAGAAAGTCTACTACGTTATGGCTATTCCAAAGACAAGCGTCCAGACTTACTGCAATACCGTCAATTACTGGCAACCCTCGACCCGATGGGAATGCCATTAGCAAGCGCCACCCTAGAAGGGAATGGAGCCGATGACCCATTATATTTCCCAACATGGCAACAAATGACAAAGGTGATTGGACACAAAAATTTTGTCTTCATCGCTGATTGTAAAGCAGGCTCGATGGCAATCCAAAGCGAAAAACTAGTCGCCCATCTGCGGAGCGAATGCTTCAGGCTTTTTGTCACCTTAATCTCTATTTTTTGACTGATTCTACCATTTTCATCACTCCTCTGTCCGAGCTTCAAAAACAAATTCTCTCCCTAATGAAAATGCCTGAGTCCCTTTATCAGCTAGATTCGGAGTATTGCAAGACATAATTACGTCTTACCCCGATCAAGTCAGCACTCTATGACTTGAAGACACAGAATTGAATGGGACATTTCAACCTCAGCCGTGTATTATACCGCAAGCTGAACTGGAGATCATGCTCATCATCCATGTATTACACCGATGTCCGATACTCTTACAGTCTTTGTGTGTGAATTCTCGGCTCTCCATGTATTACACGGAGTATCTACTTCCATTTTCCGTGTAATACACCGTTAAACTGACAAACCCTGACCCAAGTATTACACGGTATCACCACCATCAGATCCACAATCACCTTGAAACCTTACACAGTAAGGCGTTAATTCCTCTTGCCCTTCAAAAATGAGCGAACGTACAGTCAAAAGCTTTACCTTACAAGGGAAACCAGGTAAAAATCTCCGTACCGCTCTAAATCGCATGACTAAGCTAGGGTACGAGGTCAGATTCTATCAACCACCTATTGCTGATGATTTATTACGCCAGTTAAAAAGTGTCAGTGACGAGTGGCTACAAATGGTACAAGGTTCAGAAAAGCGTTTTTCTTTGGGTTGGTTTGACGAAGCTTACCTCAAGGAATGTGAAATTTCTGTCGTACATTCTTCTCACGGAGAAATTATTGCTTTTGCTAACATTGTCTCAGAGTACCAGCTTAATGAAATCACTAATGATTTGATGCGACACCGCAAGTTAATGGAAAACGGTACGATGGACTTCTTATTTATCTCCATGTTCCAACACTATAAGGAACAAGGCTACGATAGTTTTAATCTGGGTCTGTCTGCTTTGGCTGGAGTTGGTGAAACCCACGAATCACAACGTTTGGAGAAGGCATTACACTATCTTTACCAGCATCTAGAGCGTTTTTATAATTTCCAAGGTTTGCACACCTACAAAGATAAGTTTCACCCAATTTGGCAACCCCGTTATCTTGTTTATCCTAGCTTGACAGCTTTACCAGATGTAATTGTGGCATTGATTCGAGCCGATTCAGGCGATCGCCTCCTCGATTATTTCAAACCTGGATCATAATCTCGTGAAGCAGTTAGAAAAAGCGATCGCCTCAATGACAACTCCAATGGAACCTCACAAAGACGCTTCAAGCGTCTTTGCGGTTCAAGATTGTTTTAACTAACTTGATACTGAGTTCGCTGTTTCAGACGCTTTTTCCGTGACAGCACCACCCATACGAATTTCAGAAGTGAACGAAGCCATACTAAAGCCACCAAAGCGCTTCAGGACGCCGACTCGCATCCGTAAATTAGGGCTAGCAAACCAGAGGCGCTCTTCAGACCACATTGTTTCGTATTCTGTAATTAAGGTCAACGCCTGATCATCACCCATCTTGTAACTGCCAGCAACAGGCATTTTCTCAGCATAGCCCATTTCCCGCAATAACTTGCCTTCATTGGGGTTATCTGCATTCGGCACTGGTACTAATACTGTGGAACCTTTGTGATCTTCTTCATCCCATTCCATCGTGCCTTTCCAAGTGACTCTCGCACCACAGGAAGCATGTTTGGGGTCAATTTCATATTGTTCGCACAGTTTGATCACCTCTGGGTGATCTACTGCCACCATTTCTATAATGATATCTGATTTGCCAGACTCTGATTGCTTAAAAGCTAAGTGGTGACTAGTACGATGAGAAAACCATTTACCAGCACTTAACTCAAAAAATTCTTTAATATTCATGAATCAAATTACCTTGCTTCAAAATCTTGATGCTCCCACTTATTAAAAGGTAGCAGGAAGGGGGATATGGGGGACAAGGGAGATGGGGGACATGGGGGACATGGGAAAATGTAAATGAAATTTCTCCCTTTTATTGACAAATTCACGTTAATGTGTATTTAAGCTTGATAGCCTGCTTCCTCTAATCTCTTGAGAGATATTTTTGCAGATTCAGCAACGTTTTTGTGACTGTCTTTTTCTAGATACTTTAATGCGGAGACACTTTTAACAGTGGGAAGTTGACCGAGAGTTTCGGCTAAACGTTGTCGCACAAACCAGTCATCTGATTGTGCAAAACGTAAAACGCGATCTACTGCGTCGATATCTTTAATTTCTCCCAGTGCTGCGATCGCTGCTTGTTGTAGTACGATTTCTTCTCCGTCTAGGGCTTGGTAAAGGAGTTCACGGGCGCGGGAGTCTTTGAGATTACCTAGTGAAACGGCTGCACTAAAACGGACTAACCAGTCAGTATCTTCGTAAAATGCCCTTGATAGAGGCTCAAAAGCCCTGCCATCACCCAAGTATCCCAGCGCACCAGCAGCAGCAGCACGAATACTATAGTCTGGATCAATTTCCAGAATTTTTACCAAAACAGAGTAGCACTCTGAAGTTGGTTTAATTCCCAAGGCAAATATTGCCATTGATCGTAATTGCAGAGACTCATCATCCAACACTTTTTTAATTAAAGGTACAGCTTCCTCTGCTGGTACGTCTTTCAACGAAGCAAGTGCTACCATGCGATCGCGTAGATTCGGACTGTCTAACTGAGTGGAAATTTCCTCTAAGCTTGGAACTGCCATTTGGTTATTTGGTTTAATTAATTGGCTTTTTCTACTTCATATATATTAAGTATTATTACGTTTTTTCAGATAGATTCACCATCTTTAGGTGGATTGTTGGGGATCGGGGATTGGGGATTCTCCTATCTTTTCCTTCTTTCCTGGAGTTGAAGTAGGATTTCTGCGTGCATTTCGCGGGTAATTGGGTAAAAGTACGCCAAAACTAAGCCACAAATCAAAGCTGCTGCTGGTAAGGGGCCAATTGAAACGCGAATTACTTCTAATACTGCATCTGCTTGGATTGGTACAGGAATTTCTGGTGTGGGTTTAATATATCCAGCTGCACCCAGTCTTTGCAAAACCAAGTTTACAGCTAATCCTAAACAAATTTTTTGCAAAAAAACTATGAAACTATAAAAAATACCTTCCCGACGTTGTCCTGTTTTTAATTCATCTAGTTCGATCACGTCTGGTAGCATTGACCAGGGAACTAAATAAGCTGTGGATACTCCAAAGCCAGCTAAAACTGCTAAACAATACATCAACACGACTTGATCTGGCTTGACGAAAAACAGTCCGGCCTGAGCGATAATCCATACACTCATTCCCATGTAGTATACAGCTTTTTTGCCGACACGCTGACTAATAGCACTCCAGACAAACAGCATACTCATCGCAGTTCCTTGCACTGCCAGCAAGACTAAGCTAATGTGCCATTGGGGAAGACGCATCCAACTAATCACAAAATAAGGAATAATCCCAGCTGTTAGTTGGACTGCTAACCAAGAACAAAGATATATGCCGATTACAAATAAAAAAGGGCGATTAGTAAAAGCTATTTTGAGTTGTTGGAAAAAGGGGATGGAAACAGTTTGTTCTATCTGGGGGTGTAAATTTGTCACAGCTTGAGCGCGTTTTTTCGTTCCCCAAACACACCAATATATGGGGAAAACAGAAATAATCGCACAGATTAGTCCTATTAATAAAAACTGTAAGCTGCGATTATTAGGAATTATTAAAGAAATAACCAACCCAATAATTAAAGCTAGAATGCTCCCACCAATTGAAAAAGTGAAACGAAAGCTGTTGAGGCTGGTACGTTCATCGTAGTCTTGGGTTAGTTCTGCGGTGAGAGCTGTATATGGTAAATTAACAACTGTATAGAAGGCATTAAAGAAAATTGAAATCGCAGTGTAATACCAAAATAAACCCCACTGATTTGCATTTTCGTTGTTACTAAAGTGAGGTACAATCCACTGCAAAAAAAAGAAAACCCCAAAGGGAATTGCTCCCCAAATCATCCAAGGATAACGTTTCCCCTGACTGCTTTGAGTGCGATCGCTCAACACCCCCACCATAGGATCGTTGACTGCATCCCAGACTTTACCGACTAGTTGAGTCTGTCCTGCTAATTGGGGATTTAAACCGGCTACATCTGTCAGGAAGGGTGACAAATAAGAAATCCCAATCATGGCAGTAATTGCTGTACCCAAATCTCCAGCACCAAAGGCCAGTTTAGTACTAAGGTCTAGTTTGTCTTTTTCAGCGCTTTGCTGGAAATCACCATCAGGGACAGAATTGCTCATATTACACTACGCTGATATATAAGATAATTAAAGTCTGGTTTGCCATTTATTAATAGCTACAAAGAACCTTCTCAACTATGACAGACCTTTACATTTCTTGGTCAGATTATCACCGCAAAATAGAACAATTGGCTGCTCAAATCTATCAATCCGGTTGGGAGTTCAATCAGATTATTTGTCTTGCTAGGGGAGGACTACGGGTGGGAGACATTCTCTCCCGTATATATAAACAGCCATTGGCAATTTTAGCAACATCATCTTACAGTGGCCCAGGCAAGCAAGAAAGGGGATGTTTAACCTTTTCTCGGCATTTGACAATGACTACAGAAAAGTTAGGTTCGCGTATTCTTTTAGTAGATGATTTGGTAGATTCCGGAGTGACTCTCAAAGAGACTATACCTTGGTTAAAGATTTATTCCGATGCTCCAATAGAAGAAATTCGCTCTGCCGTAATCTGGTATAAAGCTTGTTCAGTAATCAAACCTGATTACTACGTTGATTATCTCTGTGATAATCCTTGGATTCATCAACCGTTTGAACATTATGAGTTTATCAAGCCGGCGGAATTACTCGAAGTTGTTAGTGGTTAGTGGATAGTTTGGGTGGATGCCTATGGAGCAATTACTGCACTAATGCTTATCACTGTGTTCTCGGCGCGTCTTTATGGCTCTAGAAGCAAGAAGAACAAGAAATTGATTGATGGTATGACTGAAGTTGTTAAGGAGTGCCACAAGTGTTAACTAAATCTGCAACAATTAGCCGTCAAGCTGACAGATGGTTTATTCGTTTTCGGTTTGAAATTTTGACACTCCCCACACCTGAAGGTGGGGGATTCCAGCGTCACTGACGTTCCTTGCTTTTACAGGTCTTGCGACCAATAGAAGTAGAGGGAACATCTCGACTGGCGTTACTTTGGGGATGCCCTCCCCTAGCGGCAGTTGCTCCACTTGGGGAGACCCCAAGACCGCACTGCCTTGCCTTTGCACGACTTAAGATTACTTTGGCAGCATTCACATCACGTTGTTCA
The DNA here is from genome assembly GCA_051172755.1 of Nostochopsis sp. GTDB lineage: Bacteria > Cyanobacteriota > Cyanobacteriia > Cyanobacteriales > Nostocaceae > Pelatocladus. Next base: position 21,645 of record JBMNDX010000010.1, read on the forward strand.
ATGTGTCCGCAGTGTGGGCAGGAATGAGTACGAGTACTGAGAGATTTTTGCACTCTAGCCCCACAATTACTACATTGCTGGCTGGTGAAGTGGGGAGGAACCGCAATGATTTCTCTCCCAAACTTCTGACCAAAGTATTCGAGCAAGGCGCGGAAGTTGTACCAAGATGCATCACTAATGCTTTTGGCTAGTTTGTGGTTTCTCACCAAGCCGGAAATATTTAAATCTTCCAAGACAACCTTAGCGTTAGCTAGGCATAAGTTACGCGCTAATCTCTTAGCGTGTTCATTCCTTTGTCGAGTTACTTTTAAATGTTTTCGAGCATAAACACCACGCGCTTTTCTTCTGCCAGATGACCCCTTTTTCTTTTTGTAAATCTTACGTTGCACCCGTTTGATATCTTTCTCGGATTTGCGAAGATATCGTGGGTTTTCTTCATGATTACCGTTGCTATCAGAGTAAAAGTACTCTAATCCAACATCAATTCCAATCTCAGATGTAGTCACAGGTGCATCTTGCTGGCTATCAACTTTGACACAAAACTGAACGTAGTACCCATCGGCACGGCGCACAATCCTAACTCTCTTGATTAATTCAACAGGATAAGTATGGATATCCCACTTACCCAGCAATTTGAGTTCACCAATACCTTTTTTATCAGTGAAAGTAATACGTCGTTTTGATGGGTGCAACTTCCAAGATTGCTGTTTATATTCAACAGAACGACTATGTTGTTTAAAGCGTGGATAACCTTTTTTACCCGGTTTTTTAGCCTTGCAATTAGCAAAAAATCTGTTAATTGCTCGTTCAACATTCTCTACTGATGCTTGGCAAGCGTGACTACTTAAGTTTCTTACAAACTCATATTCACCACGCAACTGAGTGTTGTACTGGTAGAGTTCTTTTTTACCGATACCCCGATTGTCCATCCAATAACGTAATACCTTGTTACGTACAAATTGACTTGTACGAATAGCTTCATCAATGGCTTTGGCTTGAATAGGTTTAACTACTGCTTTGTACTCCAGTACTAACACTCTTGAATCACCCCCTTGTGTTTTGTTAGACTATGTCTAGTATATACACAGTATCTAAAAATGACAACTAAAAAACGTTTAAAAAATGTGCCAGTTTTACATGATGAAGTGAAACAAAGACATCAAATAGTAGTTACCCCTACCGCTTGGGAAAACATGAAAATAGAGGCAAATAATAGGGGTATTAGTGTAAGTGAATTGATAGAAGAGTTTGGACGGCGAATAAATTCGCCAACGGCTAACCCCCATGTCTAAAGACAGGGGCTAGCTCGCCGTTGGGTTATCGGTCTAAAGCTGCCAGTTAGACAGTGTTAGCCTGCGGACTGGTTAACGCCGACGTTGCCAGAATGAAACAGGAAATAAACGAAACTCATTCGTTAACCGATTGGTACAAGTCAACAATCGGTACGTTAGGTAAGCGGCTCCATTCGTTCCATGAACCATCATAGTTCCGCACGTTTGGATAGCCCAGTAAGTATTTCAAGACAAACCAAGTGTAGCCCGATCGCCCACCAATGGCACAGTAGGGAAACACTTCCTTTTCAGGTGTAATGCCTTTGCTACTGTAGAGTATCTGTAATTCGTCGAATGACTTGAAAGTTCCATCTTCATTCAGCGTGAGTATATGTTCAATATGAACTGAGCCTGGAATGTGTCCTGCGCGTTCCGTCTCTTTAGGTGGCTTCATCAAGAAGTGTTCGCCACGGTATTCTTCAATAGTGCGAACATCGAGTAACACCCGATCAGTTTGACCAATAGACGCCTGAATTTCTCCAGATAAAATTCGCAGACTGGTATCAAGTGGTTTTGCACGGTACTGGGTTGGTGCAAAATTTGATAATTCTGTTGTCACTGGACGACCTTCTGACACCCACTTTTGATGTCCACCATTCAAAACTCGGACATCTTCATGTCCAAACAATTTTAATAGCCAGAAGATCCAAGCTCCTATTCCAGAATAGCTGCCATAGGCAACAATAGTTGTCTCATTGGTAATACCAGACCGCGAAAGTAATTTTTCTATAGCAGTTATATCAAGATTTATGCGAAGATCACAAAGAAGCAGATCACTAAAGATATTCCAGAAAACTGCGCCAGGAATGTGAGTATTTTTGTATGATTCTGGACTAGTATCAACTTCTATCACACGGATGTTGGGAGCGTTGAGATTATCCGCAAGCCATTGCGTATCAATTATAACTTCGTTATGAGCATAATCAGCCATAAAATTACTCCTAAAATATAGTATTAGCCTGATTAATTAATGAACAATTTCTAATGCAAGAAGAGTTGAAAGTTGTGTATATTTAGTCACCCTCAAACCAGATAAAGTCAGATTGCTGACTTGGTAAGAACGCTAAAGCTAGATTAAATTTGACTACCCACTTTCGTATAGACCTCGATCGAGTACACTTTGCTCTAGTAGCGGTAGCAAAACCGAACGGCGAGAATCATGGAAACTTCTTTACAAGCTTTATTTCAAGCGATCGCCCAAGCTCAGAATGAACAAGAACTGAGAAAACCAATTATGGCAACAGTGGGCGAGTATTTTGCTGCCAAACGCTGGGGACTAGGTTTTGTAGACCAGTTTCCGGGAATTGATGAAAATACTCCAAGTTTGATTAAACTAGCTCTGTCGCTAGACTATAATCCAGTGTTGCGTTACTTAGTTGAACGCCATGCTGCTGTGCATGATGAAGTGATTTTGCCCCCTGGAGTTTGGCAGACAATTTGCCCTCGCATGGATCATGGTCATGTCATGCTAGGGCCGATTGTCAGTAACGGTCAACTTGTGGGCGGTATTGCTTTTACCCGCCATCGGGATGACTCCGCCTTTAATACAGAAAATTTGGCAGACCTAAATGCATTGTGCCTACATCTTTCGACACGACTCGCGGCGCTGCGTTCAAAACCTGTTGTTTTTGGGGTGAGTTGCGATCGCCTCACACCACGCGAAGTAGAAATTGCAGAATTAGTCGCACAGGGACTCACTAATGCGGAGATTGGAGCAGTTCTATGGATTACGGAAAATTCGGTCAAACAGGCTTTGAAGCGAATGTTTCGCAAACTAAAAGTTTCGTCACGCGCTGAGATGGTGACACAACTTTTAATAAGTTAGTTGTTACGATCTCAAACAACAAAGCATGATTTCAAGAGGATGGACTCAATGCGATCGCCTGACTTAAAATCACCAACTTCAGCAGATTTTGCAACCGTACTTCATCAAGTTGTATCTGTATATCGCCAAGAACCAGGCGATCGCCCTTCCGCTACAGAAGTTGTAAATGCGTTATTACAAGCAGAAAAAGCTGCTAAACAACAAAAAATTAAATATCCTTTTGCATCTTTACTCGGTCAATGGCGACTGTATTTTACCACTGGCACTCGTAAACTTAAAAAGCGGAAAGGAATTGAATTAGGTAGAGGTTTTTATCTACCAAAATTAGCATCCGCACACATTTCTTTTGCTGCTACAGATACGGTTGATGGTAAAGGCGAAATTGGCAATCAGGTACAACTTGGTCCCTTGTTGTTAAAACTCACAGGCCCAGCCAGATATTTAGAGAAGAAAAACTTGTTGGCCTTTGATTTTACTCAAATGCAAATCAGCTTGTTTGGTCGTGTTGTTTATAAACAACAGATTCGAGGCGGTAAGAGTCAAACAGAGGATTTCTACAATCAAACTATTGTCAAACTGCCTTTTTTTAGCTTCTTTGTGATCACAGAAGATTTGATCGCGGCGCGTGGACGTGGAGGAGGTCTAGCGATTTGGATTAGAGAAGACAGTCCTTCAGAAATTAAAAATTAAAAATTCAAGCGATTCTATTTTGAATTACCTCACACCCTTACCCTCTATTTTTATTAGACATATATTCAGATAAAATATTCTGAGTCTTGGGGATTTGGGAGGATCAAATCGTGGAAAGAACCACGATGAACGTGCAAAATATGCAGACACAACAGGATGATATCTCTTTAAAAGACTGGTCTTGGGCTTTCTGGCCTGTTCTACCACTCTATCCATTTGGCAAACGACGCACACTCCGCCGAGAAGTAGTTAACGATACGATCTGGACTTTTGACCAGATACAGGGCATTTTCTATGTTGTTGTGCCAATTCGCATGACTGTTGTGAAACTAGAAGCAGGTGGACTCCTGGTTTATGCACCGATCGCACCAACTCCAGAGTGTATACGCTTAGTTGAAGAATTAGTTGTAGAACATGGGGATATTAAATATATTATCCTGCCTACTATTTCTGGTTTAGAGCATAAAGTTTTTGTCGGCCCTTTTGCTAGACGCTTTCCCCAAGCACAAGTGTTTGTAGCCCCGAAGCAGTGGAGTTTTCCTCTCAATTTACCCCTGAGTTGGCTGGGTTTACCTTTAGGACGTACTCATGTACTTCCAGCCAATAGCAGTGATGTAGCCTTTGGCGATGAGTTTGACTATGCAATTCTTGGCCCTATTGAGTTGGGACCAGGACGATTTGCGGAAGTTGCATTTTTCCACAAGCGATCGCAGACACTCCTAGTTACAGATATAGTTTTGTCTATCCCAGCTGAACCACCACCAATAATCCAACTTGATCCTTATCCTCTGTTATTTCATGCTAAAGACGACGCTTTCCACAGAGTTTTTGACACTGAAGCCAACCGTTGTAAAGGATGGCAACGCATTGTATTATTTGCTTTTTACTTCCGACCGAGTGCGTTAGAAGTTATTGGTACGGGACAAGTTTTGCGTCATGCGTTGGGCGCGCCAGATCGTTCAAAGAAAGCCTATTTTGGTTTGTTTCCCTTTAAGTGGAATGATTGGCAACAATCTTTTCATACCCTACGCAAGGATGGACGCTTATTTGTAGCGCCAATTCTACGAACTCTGATTCTGAATCGAGATCCAGAGGAAACGATCAAATGGGCTAACCGAGTGGCGAGTTGGAATTTTCTGCGGATAATTCCTTGTCACCTCGACTCACCGATTGACGCAACCCCAAGCCAATTTCGGCAAGCTTTTAGTTTTCTTGAGAAAACAGAAAATTCTCTTGAGTCTTTACCAGGAGAAGATTTGGAGTTTTTAAATGAACTTTCGCAAGGATTGTGCGATCGGGGTATTACACCACCAGCGAAAGAAAGGGTTTGACCTCTCCCCGGCTTAAAAACCTCCTGCTGATACCGAAGTCATCTTGGAACTTTTAGCTGAACGAATTCGAGAAGCTCTGATTGCTCGTGCTGCTGAAATTGAATATCCAATCGAAGCAGTCATTGAGATGGCGATCGCTTCGTAAACTAAGTTTTGCGACTCATCAACTAAGTTTTGCGACTCATCAACTAAGTTTTGCAACTCATCAACTAAGTTTTGCAACTCATCAACTAAGTTTTGCGACTCATCAACTAACTTTTATAACTTATCAACTAAGTTTTGCGACTCATCAACTAACTTTTGCAACTCATAAACTTGTTTTTCTGACTAATTTCAGCAAATATACTCTTTTTTATCCAGTATATTCATTTTAATGCTTTCAAAGTTCTGTAGCTTCACTCAGGCTGCTGCATCTGCTTATTGCGTATTGTAATAGTATCTAAAAGACACCGTATGAATCACCATCAGGTTCTCTATATTCAAATCCAAACAGGAAAACTTTATGAAGCAACGCAAACGCAACTCCATCGCACTCACCAAAGCTGAACGACGGATTGAAGGAATACAGATGATTCATCCTGAGTTAGACTTTGGTAATGGATTATCAATCGCTAGTTACAATACGAAAATTCTAGAGTTACGAGACAAGTTAGCCGCCTACAATCAAGCACGAGCGATGATCGAAAAAACACAGAATGCATTAGTAGAAGCAGAACGTGAATTAAATGTTTATTCTGAGCAGATGCTGCTGAGTGTTGCATCTCGCTATGGCAAAAATAGTGCTGAGTATGGGATGGCTGGTGGAACGCGCAGATCAGAGCGAAAGAAACGCCCGGTGGTCAACCAAACAGTAATATTTGCCGAGTGATGCATTGTGTGATTACATTTCGTTTCACGCACCATCCGATCTTTTCGGTGCGTTAAGATTAACGTCCATAACGCACCCTACTAACTAGGGCTTGCTGAAAAAGAAAGAAAAGTTGACATTTACTAGATTATCAGACCCTAGAACTATATTCAGGTGCAAGAGAAGAAGGTAAAATAGCCCAAAATCCTTGCATCACAGTGGTCAGCTTGAATACGGTGTATCATAAGTCACTATGTACCGAAAAGAAGAATTAACTCCAATTCCAGCGTCAAACTTTGAACTGCCATTTGAAGGAAAGTTATCATCAGATAATCGGTGGGTAATTATGGCGAGTTTAATACCTTGGACAGAATTTGAAGAGGAATATTCTTCCTTTTTTTCGGGTGAAATAGGAGCGCCAGCAAAATCGTTTCGGATGGCATTAGGCGCATTAATAATTAAAGAAAAGCTAGGGATAAGGGAAGCGAGAAACAGTAGAACAAATTAAAGAAAACCCTTATCTACAGTATTTTATAGGGATATCATCTTATAGTAATGAAGCTCCATTTGACCCATCAATGTTAGTGCATTTTAGAGAAAGAATAAGTGCAGAGCTAGTCAACAAAGTAAATCAAGAGATGGTGAAGAAGATGTTAGAGGGAGCATCATCACAACCCTCTCCAAAAAAAACAGCAGCAGCAGAATCAGAAGGAAGTGAGCCAAAAAATCGAGGAAGATTAATATTAGATGCCACCTGTGCGCCTGGAGATATCAGCTATCCCACAGATTTAGAGCTATTAAATCAAGCAAGAAAGCACACAGAAAAAATTATAGACTTGCTTTATGAAGAGGTGAGGTGGCAATTAGATAAAAAGCCAAGAACTTATCGACAAGTGGCACGCAAGGATTATCTAGAAGTAGCTAAAAAACGTCGAGTCTCCCAAAAAGATAGAAGCAAAGCCATCAAAAAACAACTCTCTTATCTCAAAAGAAATTTAGCTCATATTGAGCAATTAGTGTTATTAGGAGCCAGTCTCGAACAACTAAGTAGTAGACAATATAAGATGTTGCTCGTTGTCACAGAAGTTAATCAGCGCCAAGGCATCATCAACACCCCCATCTGTATCCACAAGCACTGGGATGGGCTGATTTTGAAGAATTGTCATGCTGGTTGCTTCTCTTGTTTAAGAATGATAGGGAAATAATCAAATAAACAGTAGAGACGTTGCAATGCAACGTCTCTACTATCCCAAAAAAATCCCGCTATTTGTATATCAATCTTCCTTCGATCTGGCTGTTAATATTTTGATTGTGTCCAAAGAATTCTTCGAGGACATCCTGACAGGATGTTGCGATTACCTTTGAGTTGCCTAACTCTTCATGTGTTATGCCTAAATTCTTCTGGGAATTTTGGTAACGATAGCCATCAATACATATAGTGTATTGATGATCATCTTCTACGGGTTGTTCATTAATGCTTAAAGATTCAAGGCTCCTTTGGGCATCATTGTAAATTGCCTTAATACCTTTATTTAGCTGGAAATACTCATTTCCTCCACCTGATATTCGGTTTTCAGGTCTCATAATATGTGTAAATATCTTTTTGAGAATTACCCCGCTAACTCTAAACTTATAAAGAGTATCGTCGTAAGGGTAAGCCTTTTTTAGATCACTCAATGTTACTAGAGGTCCTAATTCCTTTCCACGGATTGCACCACTCGCAACAAAAACTACATCCAACGTATCTTTTTGGGCAAAAATATCAGCGACTAAGTTACCCAATTCAGTTTCTTCTTCACGCTTAGGATGGGTTAGTTTACGTGCTAATCGTCCAACCACTCGATTATACTTGCGGTCAACTTGTTCTTTGAAAGTAGCAATCAGATTGTCGATATTGGGATCTGGTTGGGCTAAATTCTTATCCACAGGCAGAAGTTGCCACTTCCATTCCACAATGCTGTTAGTATCATCATCTACTACAATATCGAAACGTCCAATCTGGTCTGTGCCAACTCCAGCTTGTGCGATCAAAATATTGTTGATTTGTGCAGGTTGTTCTAAAAATGTATGAGAGTGTCCCCCAATAATCAGATCCACACCCCATTCTGGGTTGAGCATTGCTGCTAATTTTTTATCCTCTTCAAAACCAATGTGTGTCAGAATAATTGTTAGGTCAACATCATCATTTTTGTAGGCATTACAAATTTTACCAACTTCTGCGGCGGCATCTTCAAGGCTTACAAAGGTGCCAATACTGCTATCACGTTTTAATGTCCTCAGAGCTTCTTCAGTCACAATTCCGATGAACATGATATCGAATCCATCTACATTTAGGATTAGATAAGGATTCATCAAGCGTTTGTTATACTTTTTAATATATAGGTTGGCATTGACAATCGGAAAATTGGCCATCTTTTCCAGGAAAAGTAGGTGAGGTAAGCCATAATCTAATTCGTGGTTCCCCAAAGTCGCGACGTCAGGAGCCAGGTAATTCATAATTTCTATGGTTGAAATACCTTTGTATTCGGTATCAATCGTAGAGCCTTGGAGCATATCACCCGAAATGACAAAAAGTACGTTTTTTTCTTCTTGGCGAACTTTATTTATATATCCAGAAAGCAACGACATTCCACCAATAACATAATCTTTTGCTGCACCTGTCGCCTCTGCTAAAAAGTCTCCATGCATATCATTAGAATGTAAGATGGTAAACTTTTTAAATCGCTCAGTATTGGTCATATCTTACCTTTAAGAAATAGGTGAATTTTAGTTCACTTATCATTATCTTATATGAAGGTAATATTGGGTTAAAATCAAATTATTTGGAAGCTGGTTCAATGACTCGACCACGTCTGAGCAAGCGATCGCCCTTCAGCAAAGCAGGAGTAATCGTCACAAAATCCTTAGTTTCAGGGTCAATACTTGGCTCAAAATCAAAATATTCGCGATCGCTCTGGGGATCTTTTGGTTGATAAATATGAGTACGAATTCCTTGCTCCATTAAAATCTGGGGCAAAAGTTTAGTTAATTCCAACATCATTTGGGGTTTATCCAAAAACGATGCACCGATTAATCTTTGCAGCAAATTTAATAGTTCTGGTAGTTCTTCAATCGCGCGATCGTCTAAAGGTTGATTCCCTTGTTCAACTCTAGCAACTGCTAAGTCTATAGTATTGAGAGCATCACCTAGATTATCAAGAAGAATTTTGCTATCTATTTTTAGTACCGATTGAGGTAATTCTTTTAACTCAGCAAAATTTGAATTATTTTCCTGTTTATCTTGATCAATTTGCAACACAATTTCTAAACCTATCAGCACAGAAGCAAGCAAAATAGCCATCCACGCGCCAGGGCTAGTTTCTGTTAAATAGAACAACCAACCTAATATACCTATATAAAGAAATACCTTCAGCAGTTTCAGGATTAACCTATTAGGAGACAAGTTGGTAACTTGCTTTGACTCTGGGAGAGTGATTTGAATCTGGTTAGCAGCAGTGAGAGTAGCGATCGATTGGCGCAATGCATCCAAAAAAAAAGCAGCCGAACGTACTTGAGCCATATTTAGCTCACCTATATAAATTTTTTCCAGATGATCAATTCGGTTTTGCACCAACTTCACCACCTGCTCAACATTAGTCACTTTATCAATCTCCGTTTGGAGTTGGCGACGTTCATCGTCGAAAATTGTAAATAGTTTTTTCATTTGTATTAATTCGTAGTTTTTTTAAACGTGGAGAAACGCGGAGTCAACGCAGAGGGGCGCAGAGTTTTTCCGAATTTTATTCACTACGAATTTGTGAAATGTTGTACTAAGGGTTTAAACCCTTAGCGCTATATTGAAAAAATTGGGATTCTCGCCTTCCCTTGCTCTAACTAAGATTTATCTTTAATTCGTACATCTATGACACTGGCATTGAAGTTGTAATTAAAGCCTTCCAACTCAAATGGCATCCCTATTTTGACTTTGCTGTTACCTATAACTGGCCCATTTTCAGTGACTTGGGCTTTACCTTCCAAAGTCAATAACATGTCTGTACTAAAACTGTTTGATTTGGGATCTGGTACTTCTTTAATACTACCATTTGGCTGGGGAACAAGTACAGTCTTGGGTAATGATTGAAGAGATTTGATATCAATCTTTCCGTGGGGTTGATTACGTATAATAACGTTTGTTTTACCACCTTTTTTAAATCCTTGGCTGTATAACTGTTCAGGATCACGTACATTTAATCCCCGAACAATTAAATCTACTTCAATGGGTACTGTTTTAGTACCTACTTGAGCAACAGAACCAGTACTCCCAGGGAAGAAAAAGATGCCGAAGATAACCAGCAAAATTACCAGCCCAGCACCGATATCAAGGATATTAAGTTTACCAAATAAACGACCTTTGGAATCTAAAATAGCCATAACTGAAATTTTCCTAAATTCAATTTTTGACTTTTGAATGCTAGATTTGACAACCGAACACCATATAACATGCGACAGTTTATCACGATCGCTGTTTTTAGTTGCTGCTGCCAAAAACAATCGGCTAAAACTGCATTATAGTCAAGTCTGCTGGTGACATCTGCATGAGAGATGTTTTATGCAACTTGTTATATCCTGCTTGCGTCTGTTATTTTTACGTTCTTGTTAAAGTCTTTTCAGGCCAAATGATGAATAATAGGAAAAGCTTATATATTTATTACACTGTTTTCCGACGTCGTTTGTTTTATCCATTGATTTCGGTGCTGGTGGCGCTAAGTGTTTGTTTGAGTAGCGCTTTACCATCTCAAGCTTTTGATTGGGGATCTCTGATTTATCAAGGAGTGCAAGCACTTCAGCTTTCTAATATGTCCGATCGCCAGGAAGTTGACATTGGTAAACAAATCAATCAACAACTGCTAGATGGTGACGCTCGATTGTACCGCGATCCAAATATTAACCGTTATGTGCAACAAATTGGTCAGCGATTGGTAGCAAATAGCGATCGCCCCAATCTTCCTTTTACTTTCCAAGTTGTTGATGATGATAAGATTAACGCTTTTGCCACTCTTGGTGGATTTGTATATCTAAATACAGGTTTAATAGAAACTGCTGAAAATGAAGCGGAACTCGCAAGCGTGATCGCTCATGAAATTGGTCATATTGGTGGTAGACACCTAGTCAAGCAGATGCGCCAAAAAGCACTTGAAGAAGGTTTGTTAACAGCAGCTGGATTAGATCGCAATCGAGCAATACAAATTGGTTATCAGTTAGCGCGTAACCTACCGGGTAGTCGGAAAAACGAATTTGATGCTGATGAGAGAGGATTAAGAACTTTGACACGCACAGGTTACAGTCAAACAGCGATGGTTTCGTTTATGCAAAAGCTAGTCAAGAAGGGTTCTGGACCAACATTTTTGAGTACTCACCCAGCAACAAGCGATCGCATTAATAGTATTAAAAAGGCTATCAATACTCAACCAAGCAATGGTAACGATGGTTTAGATAATTCTACATATAGGACCTATATTCAAGCCTTGCTTAGGTCTTGAGGCAATTTTATATTTAAAATTTTTAGATATTGGATTGGGGTTTTCCACCTCATCCAAATCTTGCATATCTTCCCAATAATGCGTGAATGTGTGAATGTGTGAATGCGTGACTTCCCTCTCAAGGGACGCTTAGATCAGGCTAAACATTTTTTCCGGCGATGAAATTTTTCTGGCTTGACGGTTGTCACTATTTCTTCTAAAGGTGAGATGCGGATGCAATTTTTGAGAACGTTTGCTTGATAAACCAAATTATTTGTAATATCTAGTCCCGTTAACCAACCACTACGAGGATGATAAGCACCAGTGTCTATATCTAACCATCCTTCCCCTTGAGCTAATTGACCAGGAGATACGCCTGGTAGGGTAAAAGTAATCGTATGACCGATAATCATTAATTTATCGGCAAAGTATGGCTTTTGAATGCTGTGAAACTCATCTCGCACCCAACAAAATTGATCGGCGGTTTGTGCTTCTAGAGGTATGAAAGGGTCAACACCAGCATGAACCAACCAAGCATCCCCTAAATCAATATATGTAGGTAAATTATCAAACCATTCGAGATGATCATGGGGAATAGTAGCTTTTTCATAACTAGATACCGTTGCTTGTCCACCACTGTATAGCCATGCTTGTACTGTAGGGGTGGGGATGCGTTTTGTGAGAACATTCACTAGCATTTGCTCGTGATTCCCTAACAAACATTGATAGTGACTGTCTTTAACAAAATCAACTACTTGGGCGCTTTGAGGGCCACGATCAATCAAGTCTCCTAAAAAGTAGACTTGATCGTCTGATGTGGGGGCGATCGCATCTAACAATCTCATTAAACCTTCATAGTGACCATGCACATCCCCAATTACTATTCGTCGGTAACTAGTTACGCTCATCGGCTTATTGTTTGATTAATTTTGCCATTTGTTGTGTTGATACAGTCTAAACCGCATAAATTTCGTAAATTTAGCAAAAAACTTACAAATATTGTGATTGATTTCATTATTTCCATTTTCCTTGACCATATTTAAACTTGATTTATTAATATTCCTTTGAGATAATTTACAAAGCCATTTGTTGTTGGTAAGGGTTTCAATATTGATACAAATCCTCCCCCTTGCCTCCATGTCTCCCTTGTTACATTTGGCGACAATGAGGCAAATGTATCAAGCTTATAGTGAAACGGTATCAGAGTAACTATGTAAACTGTACAGTATTGCAGACTATTTCAGATCGTTCTTACTACATAGTTTTATTTAGGGAGCATCCACTTTTGGCAGATAGACTTTTTTAGACCGATAACCCAACGGCGAGCTAGCCCCTGTCTTTAGACATGGGGGTTAGCCGTTGGCGAATTTATTCGCCGTCCAAATTCTTCTATCAATTCACTTACACTAATTCCACGCTTAGAAGCTTCGTTTTTCATATTTTCCCAAGCGGTAGGGGTAACTACTATTTGATGTCTTTGTTTCACTTCATCATGTAAAACTGGCACATTTTTTAAACGTTTTTTGGTTGTCTTTCTAGATAGTATGTATATACTAAATATACTCTAACAAAACATAAAGGGGGATTCAAGAGTGTTAGTGCTGGAGTACAAAGCAGTAGTTAAATCGAGCCAAGCTAAGTCTATAGATGAAGCTGTTCGTACCAGTCAATTTGTGCGTAATAAAGTACTTAGGTACTGGATGGACAATCGCGGCATCGGCAAAAAAGAACTGTACCAGTACAACACTCAACTACGTAGTGAATATGAGTTTGTAAGAAACCTAAGTAGTCACGCTTGTCAAGCTTCAGTTGAAAATGTAGAGCGTGCTATCAATAGGTTTTTTGCTAATTGCAAGGCTAAAAAATCAGGCAAGAAAGGCTATCCAAAATTTAAGAAAAATAGCCGTTCTGTTGAATATAAACAACAATCTTGGAAGTTACACCCGTCAAAACGACGTATTACTTTCACTGATAAAAAAGGTATTGGTGAACTCAAATTGCTGGGTAAGTGGGATATCCACACCTACCCTGTTGAGTTAATCAAAAGAGTTAGAATTGTTCGCCGTGCCGATGGGTACTACGTTCAATTTTGCGTCAAAGTTGATAGCCAGCAAGATGCACCTGTGACTACATCTGAGATTGGAATTGATGTTGGACTAGAGTACTTTTACTCTGACAGCAACGGCAACCATGAAGAAAACCCACGATATCTTCGCAAAGCCGAAAAAGATATCAAACGGGTACAACGTAAGATTTACAAAAAGAAAAAGGGGTCATCTGGCAGAAGAAAAGCGCGTGGTATTTATGCTCGAAAACATTTAAAAGTAACTCGACAAAGGAATGAACACGCGCTTAGAATGGCGCGTAACTTATGCCTAGCTAACGCTAAGGTTGTCTTGGAAGATTTAAATATTTCCGGCTTGGTGAGAAACCACAAACTAGCCAAGAGTATCACTGATGCATCTTGGTACAACTTCCGCGCCTTGCTCGAATACTTTGGTCAGAAGTTTGGAAGGGAAATAATTGCTGTCCCGCCACACTTCACCAGCCAGGAATGTAGTAATTGTGGTGCAAGAGTTCAGAAATCTCTCAGCACTCGTACACATTCTTGTCCACACTGCGGATATGTTGAGCAGCGCGATGTAAATGCAGCCAAAGTAATTCTCAGTCGTGCAAGCGCTACCGGAGGGCATCCGGGAAGTAACGCTAGTGGAGTTGTAGCCTCTACTCTCGTTGGTGGTAACACCTGCAAGAGCAAGCGACGACGATGAAACTAGAATCCCCTGCCTTTCAGGCATGGGGAGTGTCAAACTCCATATAGTAAGGTTTATGGTGTCAAATAATTATGTTTCTTCCAAAAGTGGATGCTCCCTTTATTTATAGCCTCCATAGAGCGATGTTGCTCCTTTAGTTTGAGTAGATATGTGCCATAAGATAACTTTGCCATCAGCAGAGTCGGTCATATTAGCTAACATCAACTGATCTCGTTGATGCCAAACAGTAAATATTTTGTCTCTACCATCATTGAGAGTCTTATAATCAATTTGGTATATTTGATCAACTCGCTGCAACTTCAAACCTAACAAATTTAGTAATCTGCTCAGTATTTTTATCGGACAAACGCTCAGTTTACCCTTTACTAAATCTATCCCAAGTGTTCTTTTAATATGGCTACTGCACTGCATAGCAGTATTTTGCAATATAATTAAATCAGGATCATTTTCAGTAAATACTCGTTCTGGCTCTAAAAACTGTAGCATTCCTAAAGCTCTCATTGCTTCAACTTTGAGGGTGTATGTCTTTAAATCTGGAAGGAAAACTTGACCGTCGCCCCAAGTTAATTGTTGTTGCCATTCTTGCTGATCTCGTACCCAAAAATATTCACTTTCATGAGTAAGATAATAGTGAATTAATAATTGACTATAATAACCTTGCTCATCTAATAGTTTTAGCTCAGGAGTAATTGGTATACTGTATCTTTGCCTAAGAATATATTTATGAATTTGATTTCTTTCTTCATCAGTAAGTGAATGTTTAGTTATGAGTTGTTCATACTCCACATAATCAATATCTTTAGTATTAGCTACAGCCGTTGCTGCTGCTAATTGGTTGTGTTTTTTAATTTCTTTAATTTTACGTTTAATTTCCTTGGCTTTTTGGCGTCTTTGTGACCAATCTTTTTGGACTTTAACAATTTCAATAATTAATCTTCGGCGCGTTGCTGAATCATTAGCATCAGTCGCTAAAAAAGCAAGGCGTAAATCTCGCACTATATTATTTTGAACAGCGTTACTTCGCGTCTGAATTTGATGACCATCAGCAATTAAGCCATCTTTTGTTGATTGACGATAGAGTTTAATTGAAGCATTGACTCTTGCTGCTAATTTCGACCAAGTTCGTAAATGAATCGGGTCATAAACTAATGGTAAATCTACATCAATTTTATGTAGGGGACTGAGTAAAGCCAAGTTTTCTTTTTGATTTTCCTGATACCAAGAAGAAAGCAAACGATAGTTTGTACTACCACTTCCAATCAGACCAATACCTCGTTTAGCACACCAAATGACTCTTGGAACATCATCTCGCACTCTTGCTAATGCTTGTCGGGCTTCGGAGTCAGGAATTACACCTTGAAAAATGCCATAAACACAGTCAAAATGTTGAACATCAATACTAATTCCTGTTCCTAAACTGGGAGTGACAAAAACAGAATCGTATTCTGGTACTTTTTGATTAATAGATGTGATAAAATTAACGGCTTCGTGACCAGGTGTGTTTGTTGTCAAACTACTAACGACTAGAGTTTTAGAAAATTCTTTTTGCAGTCTTTGCAATCGTTCTTGTAAATAACTCGCGATTGTTTCACAACTGTAACGTCCAGAACGACTATCAGTAGTTACATAACATTTTCTACCTGCCATCAAATCTAATTCTAGTTGGTGAATTAGTGGAGTTGGATTAGGAGAATCATAATAAGTAACATCCCATCCGCGTTGAGGTTTCCATTGATTAACGACCACCCACGGTGTTAATTTAATTCCTGCTAAGGCTTGTAAATATTCTAAAGAAATATCAGATAAATCTGCATCTTGAGCGATCACTAACCCACCAGTTGTGAGAATAGTAGAGATTAATTGCTGGAATGATTTTAGAACTTTAACTCGCTTTTCTTTACAAGTATTACTATTGAGGAGATGCCATAAAGATTGTTCTACTTCATCTAATATTAATATAGCTCCTTGCCAATCTTTAGGATTAAGCTTCCACAAAGAATCTATACATAATCCCAGAGATTGGCTAGATTGATAGCGAGTATTAAAGCTGTCACTATGAGTTAAGGTTTCATTGTTAATGCCCCAATTAATACCGATTTTTTCACACAAAAATCGACCAAGTTGAATTCTATGAGTAATTAATAAAACAGGTTGGTTTCTATTTTTTGCCTGTTGCACAACTGTCTGAAGTGCTGTGGTTTTACCTGTACCTTTAGCAGACTTGATTCCGACTAATCCAGAAGTAGGAAAAGGTATTTCTCCTAAATAGCGACTATTCAGAGTGAGTGCAGGAGGTATTGTTAATTCTGTGTGGGGTTTTGTTTGAGCAAGATAAATTTCTAAATCAACACTTTGACGATATATTTTTTCAAAAGCATTTGCACCTTGAGCTACGATAAACTCATCAACTCCTTTTTCATTTCCTGGTAGTTCAATAACTTGTACAGGACAATTTTGAGTTTGGAATAAAAAACCAAGTTGAGAGATGGCGTTATTTACTGCTGCAATTTTGTTGGCTTGGGTTTCAAAATCAAAGCAAATATAAAATGTGCGTTTAGCGATCGCGATCGCATTTAAGTCTGGTATCAATTGACGACTGATAACTTTACCAAATTCATCTTTAGTAACGCGATAACCGCTAGTAATTCCAGGAATAGCAATAGCCGCATATCCTTGCGTTAACAGTGCGGCAGCTTTTTTCACACCTTCACAAATAATTATAGGTATATTTCTCGCCATTACCCACGGCCAAAAACCCACAGCTTCACCATTCTCGGTAATGCTAATATTTTCCGGCATCGTTTGATTGTAACGTTGGGCGACTTGTTGCCAAACGCGCAAACTGACTCGCAAACAAAACACCCGCGTCGGTGTACAAGGAGGATGTTCGTATTTAATTGGCTTACCTTTTTCATTGAGTCGGGGTTGATTTGGCTTCAAGCATCCCCATTCCATTGATTCCCAGTGATTGAGAGGATCAAGTCCAGCACACCACCAGCCACCAGCAGTCACATGAGCATAGCGTTGTAACCAGCTACTCTTCACCATACCAATGTTCGTGCGTGGTATTTGTTCGGAAATTAACAAATAGTTATAAGTGGCTTCGTCTTGCAAAGACTGGAAATTCAAGGTCGATAAGTATAAATCAATACCACTATTTTTGACTAATTCTTCTAAATGTTGGGGTTGTAAATAGTTCAAATGCATTAGTCAGGGCAAAATAGGAAACAACGGATTTAAAACCTTACCATGCTCCTACTAGATTTGATAGAAGTGATATTGACTATTTACAGCTGCTTTTTTTTACCAAGTTACGGGAGACACATCGGTGAATTATTCTGCAAGCTGTGGAGTCTCTTTTATTGCTATAGTAATAAGTATGTATTGTAATATTTTTTGAAATATATATTTACTTTATAAGTAAAATAACTGATTTCAACATGAAATCCTGATTTGTAGCTTGTTTTGAGATAAGTTTTATCTATAAAGAACTCGACAAGTTTTGCAATGCAATATCCCGATCCAAAAAACCCGTACCCAATGGAGGGTTTTCCCCAGGTTTGTTTTATCAAAAATACTGTCTCCAACCCCAACATCATCATTGGGGACTATACGTATTACGATGATCTCGAAGACTCAGAAAATTTTGAGCGCAATGTGCTTTACCACTATCCATTTATTGGCGACAAGCTGATTATTGGTAAGTTTTGTGCTTTAGCTACAGGCGTAAAATTTATTATGAATGGCGCAAACCATCAGATGTCGGGGTTTTCAACTTATCCATTTAGCATTTTTGGTAGTGCTTGGGAACGTGTGACGCCAAAACCTGATGAATTACCTTTCAAGGGTGATACTGTGATTGGTAACGATGTGTGGATTGGATATGAAGCAATGATTATGCCTGGAGTTAAAATCGGTGATGGTGCGATCGTTGCTGCAAAATCTGTAGTTGTTAAAGATGTCGCACCTTACACAATTGTTGGGGGTAATCCAGCTAATTTAGTGCGCCAACGCTTTCCAGACGAAATCATCAAAACTCTACTAGAAATTGCTTGGTGGGACTGGGATATTGAAAAAATTACGAGAAATTTAGAAAAAATTGTTGGTGCAGATATTGAAGCGTTGAAAATATGTGTGTAATTTCTGCAATCATTACTGTTAAGTTAGCAATTCCCAAGGAAAATTGAAAACCCTCGCGATTTAACTTTATTGATAGCCATTTATATCCATCTTGGATAATCAGTTTATATTATCACTGTGATGCTTCTTTACCTCAGTTTCCCGCAGGATAGGAGCAGTCTTTGAACATCGCAACTATTAGGTAATATTTAATTACCAATTAGCAACATGAACGGATAGTATCAGTGTTCAAGCAGACATGATTTTACTTCTTGTTATTTTCCTCCTCAATACTCTTGCGGAGTTCAATATACTGCTTACCTAATGACGTAATTTTGAGGTAATTAGATAAATTATTTCCTTCATAGGGAATATCACGAATTTCCTTTGTATCTTCTATGTAACCTATATCTCGTAAGTGGTACAATTCTCTTTCTAATCTGTTCGTCAAATCGTAATTACCATAATTACCAGAGTTAATTTTTTGCAATGACTTATACATTGAGTCTGGTATTGTTAAGAGAAAGATTTTATCTACTCTGTTCTTAGTAGTACTCATTTTTTTGTTGAGGGAACTGATTTTGTTGTCAATTTTATCTCTGTCGAATGTCAGTGCAACAACATCATCTGCTCGTGGAATAAATACCATTAAGATCGCAATGAAAAGCAATGCTGCTATAGTTAATACAGAACTGCGTCCAGAGAATAACATTACTAGTAAAACGCCCTCCATAAACGCAAGGCATGAAAAAGCAGCCCACCATTTTGTGGTATAGTCTTGAGTCATAATTAACTCTCCTAAAAAGTGTCTAGAGAAACTATTATTCTTTTAGTTAAATTTAATTATAGTTTTGATTTTCATATCTGATTCAGTTTAATATTATGATGCCTTGATAATATAGAAGATTGACTTTAAAAAAGTAGAAATACTTAATATTTTTCCAAAAAAATAAGTAGATAGGCGTAATTAAACATAAGATCAAACCTCACCTCAATCCCTCTCCGCAAGTTCGGAGAGGGAAGCCGGAGATAGGGTGAGGTTTTATATTTAATTTGACCCACTTACTTAGAACAATTTGCACATCTGTCTTAAGCTAATCGTCATTCATTTTTCCAGACTGATTCGCTTGTAGTAAGGGCTTCAGCCCTGGTTTTATGCAACTTAAATGCTCATTAGCTTAAACTAAAAAAAGTGGGTATCAACGCCTCAAACTCCCATGGCGCTTGCACCTTTGGCAATTTGTAAGAGCGTAAGAGCGAAACAAGAAACGCATGATTGTCCCTCTGGACAACAGTTAGCTCTTTTTTCTTGGGGGGAAGTTCAGTTAAATATTTGGGATGCTCCCAAAGTCTTTAGTCGAGAGCTATGTGTTAATTCACCAGCATTCAAAAAACGTCCGACTGTAGCAACAAGTTCCTGTTCTACATAAGGTTTGGTAAGATAGGCAGATGCTCCTAGATGTTGCGCCATTTTACCGTAAATTTGCGCGCTTCTTGATGTTAAAATTATTACGGATTGACGTCCAGCTAAGGGATGCTGTTGCAGACGACTGAGAAACTCAAGTCCATTCATGCGTGGCATTTCTAAGTCAGAAATCACCAACTTAATTTCAGGATGTTGTTGTAATTTTTCTATTGCTTCTAAGCCATCTTGTGCTTGTAAAACTTGATAACCAAATTTTTGCAAAGTCAGGGAGAGAGTTTTTCGGAAACTCATGGTGTCATCCACAATCAGTATAACTTTGGCTGAAGATACTGGTGCTGGATTTAACAATGGTAAAGATGGTTGAGTGTCTGTTGAGGGCTGTAACCAGCTGTTTTGGCGGAGAATATCTGCTACTGGTAACTGCATATATTCTAACTGCGCTTGCATGTGCTGTTGCTGTGTTTGTGTTAACAAAGTGCCATCAACAACTAAAACCAGCGTACCATCTGCCAAGTTTGTACAACCATAAACATACTTTGGTGGTGCGATCGCAGTTCCCAAAGGTCTAATCACTAATTCTTGTTCACCAATAATTTGGTCAACAACTAAAGCCAAAATTTCTTGTTGACAATGTAGTAACAAAACTGGTGAGGAAAGCGAATCCGGACTAGAAAATTCTAAATTGCAGTTAGTATAAGGCATCAACTGTGCCATTTGCTGTAATGTTACCATGCACTCATCTTGTTCTGTCTGCAAGTACAGAACTTGCTTACCATCAAATACTTTGATTTGTTCAGGAGTTGGTATGAGGATTTTCTCGATACTATCTAATAGTAGTGCGTGAGTCACACCCCCGGCTTGCACAAGCATCAGTTTTTCTGTGGTCATAGAAAAAGGAATTTTCAGGATAAATGTTGTTCCCTGTCCGGGTAGAGATTGGACTGTCACTGAACCATTCAGTGCTTGTAATTGCGATCGCACAATATCTAAACCTATTCCCCGTCCAGATATTTCGTTTACTTGATCAGTGGTAGAAAATCCTGGTTGAAAGAGGATTTCGAGGAGTTGATTTGATGTGATCGAAGTATTGTCCGCACTCAACAAACCAAGTTGTACAGCTTTGATGTGAATCTTTTGGAGATTTAATCCCCGTCCGTCATCCCGGACTTCAATCACTGTTTGACTACCACGATGATAAGCACAAATTTCAATTACACCTTGTTCTGGTTTACCTTGTTGACGCCGGATTTCTGGAGGTTCAACCCCGTGGTCAAAAGCATTACGCAATAAGTGCAGCAGAGGATCATATAATTTTTCAGCGATCGCCTTATCCACTAAAACTTGTGTTCCAGTCAACTGCAACTGTACTTGCTTACCATATACTTGACCCAGATGTTGCAACATCTGGGGAAAACGCTCCACAATATATCCCAGAGGTAACATCCGTGCTGATACCAGCTGATCAATAACATTGAGTACTAAAGACTGCTGCTTATGTTGCATTTGCTGGGACTGTTGTAGCACTGCATTTAAAGCATCCGTTGTTTTTTGTAATTGCAGTGTTTCTTCGATGGTCAGTGCATCTAGCTTGAAAATGGGTGCGAGGGTGTAGGGATGTAGGGGTGTAGGAAAAGTCATATTTTCATCCCCTGGTTGTGGATGGGATCGCACCTGAGGTTCTGGTTTAAATACGTCTTGATGTTGATTTAATTGCTGCAATAATATTTTAACGACATCTTTAAGTTTTTCATTTTGCAAATTGTAGCGTTGTTCCGAAATCAGTAATTCTCCAACTAAATAATCAAGGCGCTGTAAATCTTCAACATCTATCCTCACGAAAGTTCTCTGACGAGAACTTGCTGGTAAATGAGATAGCAAATTTGGTTTAACTTGATTGCTAGGGATAATCTGAGACTCTGTTGTAGTTATAGAATCAGGCTGAATATTTTTTGGTGTTTCTGGTAGCTTAATGGCAAAATTTTCCGTAGTCAAATCTACTTCTAAATTATTATGAGCTTCGGTATTTTTAAATCTTTGATCATTTTGCCAAATTTCTTTAATAAAATTATCCTGATGTTCAGGTATATCTAGAGGTATGAATATTTGCGAATTTTGAATTAAACTCTGCAATTTATAGCTAGTAAACCATTTTTTTTCTTGGGAGTTAATAGGTGGATATTGCTTATATTCATTGCCTATAGCTTTAATCCTGCTGGAGAGTAATTCCAGTGTAGCAGTCTGATTATTGCTTTTCTGCGCTTGCAAGCGCGCAACTGCTAAAATTACAGTTAGAATCACACCTTGGCGATAAAGAATTAAGCTATAACTATCTTCTTTGTCTGAGATAAAATGCCAAAATTTTTGTAGCCAATCTGGAAAATTATCAGGTGTATTAATATTGGGGAAATCGGCAATAATTAATGATACATTTATCTCAGGACTAGGGATATTAAATTCCTGTTCTAACCAAGCTAAAAGAAAGTAAGTAATTTGTAGATATAACTTGGCTGTCTCAGGTTTTAAATATTTACCTTTAACTTGAAAATTTTGAGTTAAAAATTGATATAATTCTTGAATCTCTACACTTAAATCAATTTTATTTATTGGCTGTGTTTTTGTCGTGAATTGTTGCAAAGCCTGAGAAAGTGTACCACCGTGAGAGCGATCGCCTGCTAACACATCATTGTGGGCTTGCTGTAAATTAGCTAATGCTGCTTCTGCAATTCTAAAAACCTCCTGGGGATGTGTCTCCAATGCTTGGAGTATAGTTTCAGCAATCTCACGTAATCCGGGCAAATTTAATGATTCACCCAAGCCAGTAAATACCTCTGCTTGAGAACGTAATAACTCAGCCAGTGTCTGAGGATCTTTAGTGGATTGTAATGCTGTGGCGATTGTCTCTAGCCTTTGTTTGACACCAGTTTCAAAAATTGATTGAATAATGTCAAATCCCAGTTCTGCGGATGTAGGGATATGGTTACTATCTGTAAATGCATCTCCTAGTTTTTCTTGTAACTTAGCAAACACATTCGCTGAACGTTGTAAAACATCTTGTTCATCGATTTTAGTTCCCGTGAGTTCTGCTGTCAGTGGTAAACGCAGACACTCATAACCCTCCACCAGCAGCGTTTGGAGTTGGGTATCTAAAATTACATCAGGGTTATAAAGAGATTTGACAATATCTTCCAGGTAATGAGCTACTTTACTAATGACTTCCAATCCAACATTGGCGGCTCCACCTTTGATTGTATGGGTTGCCCGCATCAAATTATGTACTTTGGCAGTACTAAAATCTGTCGATAAACTAAACAGTTCCTGTTCAATTTGATGCAGTAATTCTGGTGCTTCTGCAAGGAAATAGATATAACCTTGTTCGCGGATTTCAGAGTCTGTGATCATGGGATTGGGGATCGGGGATTGGGGACAAGAAAGATGGTTAATAACTATAGGACTTACGCAATAACTCTCCCAAACTCTTATTTCTACGTGTCCTTTGTGTCCTTTGTGGTTCGTTCTCTCATAATTTTGCGTAAGTCCTAAACTAATAACTAATACCATTTCTCTGTGAAGATGCACTTAATATTTATAGACGAACCGCCAAGAACGCCTTAGACGCGCAAGCGGCTTCCGGAACGGTAGAACGCCAAGGAGGACAGAGTTATTCATTAAGTGCAAGTTTATAGAGAATTGGTATAACCACCAACCAACAACAACTAACTACCAACAATTAACAATTAACCAACTTTAAATTGACTGGCTGTTGTGAGTAATTCTTGGGCTGTGGCTAGAAGTTGTTGAAATACGATAGCTAAGGCTTGGACTTGGGCGACGGTGTTATCAGAGATTTCAGCAACTTGTTGCATGGAGGTGGTGACAGAAACCGAACGTGTTTTTTGAGTTTGGGTGGCTGCGGTAATTTGTGCAATTAATTGAGTAATATTAGTTGTGGCTGCTACTATCTCGTTGAGGTTTTGGCGGGTATTGTTGACTAAGTTGGTTCCTTCTAGTACTTGTTGAATACCTGTTTGCATCGCCATTGCTACCTCGGTGGTTTCTGTTTGAATTTCTTGCACGAGTTTTTCAATTTCGGTAGTAGCAGCAGCAGATTGGCGAGACAGAGAACGCACTTCATCAGCAACGACTGCGAAACCTTTGCCGTATTCGCCGGCGCGAGTGGCTTCTATCGCTGCGTTCAATGCTAAGACGTTGGTTTGAGTAGCAAAGTTACTAATCAAGCTGACTACTTTCGAGATATTGTGAGAAGATTCGCTTAAACGCTGAATTTTTCTGCCTGTTTGGGCGACGGTTTCGCGAATTGCTTGGATAGCTTCAACTGTTTGGTTCATGGCGCGATCGCCTGATGTCAAAGTCTGGTTAGCCTGATCTACAGCGACTTGGACTAAATCAGCACTGGTGGTGACTGCTTGGGTGGAGTCTCCCATCAGTTGAATTTCAGTTAAAGCTACAGAGATTTCCTGTGACTGTTGCTGTGCCAAATTGATCACATCTATTAAGGATGCGTCACTATTTTGGGAAGTTTGAGCAACTTGCTGGGCAGCTTTTTGTACCTGAATGACTATTTGTCGCAGGGCTTGCAAGGTATTATTGTAAACATCGGCAATTGTCCCCAACTCATCTTCTGTGATGGGGGCGCGGACAGTCAAATCTCCTGTCAGGGCTGGGCGAAGGGCTGTGAGTGTTTGAACACAACGGTGTTGGAATAACTCTTTGGCTGCTTTTTCTTTGGCAGCTACTTGTGCAAGTTGGGTTGACTGTGTTTGGAGTTGTTGCAAATATTCAACCTGTTGTAAAGCAAGCCCTAATTGATCGCCGACTCTGGCGAGTAAGTTGATTTCCCATTCTTGCCAGTGGCGGGGTTGAGAATTTTGATAGGCGGCGAGAATACCCCACAATTTTTCACCAAAAAAGATCGGTGAAACTATGTAGGCTTTGGCTTCAAATTGTTCTAGTAATTCTACGTAGCAAGCTGACAATCCTTGTTGATGAATATCACTAATCACCAAGCTTTCACCCTTGGCTAGTCGTCCTCCTTGAGTTTCTTGTAAGTAGGTATCTTCCCAAAAACGTTTCATCTGTGTACCTACCAAGCGTCCCCAAGCACTAGCGACAGATTCGGCAATAAATTCGCCACTCCAATCATCACGGAATTGGTAAATAGCTACGCGATCGCAACGTAACTGTTGACGAAGTTCTTGAGTTGTGGTTTTAAAAATTGTGTCTACGTCTGGTGATTGCCGTAGGCGATTGGTAATTTTACTAAAAGCTTTTTCTTGTTCGGCAATGTGGGTTAATTGATCTGATTTTTCTTGCAATTTTTCCAAATACTCAGTCTGAATGATGGCGACACCAAATCCCATACCGATCTGAGCTAAAAAGCTGATTTCCCATTCTTGCCATTTCCGCACACCAGAGTTTTGATAAGCTGCTAGCAATCCCCATAATTTTTCTCCGGAAAATACAGGGGCAATCATGTATGCTTTAGCTTCAAATTGTTCTAAAATATCAACATGACACTGGGATAATCCTGCCTTATAAACGTCATCAACTGTCAAGCTTTCGCTACGAGCATAACGTCCACCTTTGGTATCCTGGAGATGACTATCTGCCCAAACTGTTCTGATATCAGGCCCGACTAAACGCACCCAGCCATTACCTACTGATTCAGCAATAAATTCACCACTCCAATCAGAGTTAAATTGATAAAGGGCAACGCGATCGCAACGCAGCAAGTTACGCACTTCTTGAGTGGAAGTTTGGAAAAACTGATCGACGTTAGCAACGCGGACAATTTTATCAATTACCTTACCAACAGCTTTTTTTGCCTGTGCTTGCTGTTGCTGTTCTTTTTGAAACTGAAACCTCTGCAAGGCGTATGTCAATTCTGTCGCAACTTGTGTCAGTAAATTAATTTCTGTTTCTTGCCATTGACGCGTCATTCCACATTGATGAACTGTTAATAAACCCCACAATTCATCTTCTACAAGAATCGGTACTGACACACTAGCTTTGATTTGAAATTTTTCCCACAACTGGCGTTGATAGGGAGTTGGTTCTACCTGGTTTATGTCTGTAATCCTTATCGATTCTAAGTAATCTGGAGTTATATCAACACCAAATACGATACTGGATAAATTTTCGCCAAATGCAGGTGTCCAACCAATTGTTTTCGACTCAGCTAACACCACACCTGCATCCAAACTATGCCAACGGTAAATTAAGACGCGATCGCCTGCGATCATGTCGCGTACTGCTTTAGTCGTACCTTGAAACAGTGTATCTGTGTCTGTGGCTTGGCGCATCTGCTTGGCGATCGCTTGCCATTTTTGTCGCCAATTTTTAAATTCATTAGAGATATCTTTTGTTTCTAATATTTCTTCTTGATTAACAACAAAGCTATTTTCTTGATGATTATCATAGGTAATTGTCATAAGTCAGTCCTTTATTTCTCTCTTGATATTTGCGATCAAAATCTTTAGTTGTCAGAGCTATAGCAATCCAAGCTGATAAATACTGCTTTTCAGGTGTAAGAGTTTATTAAACAATGATTATTCCTTGATTTTTAGATGTTATCACTCATTGCTTTCTTAAAAACTTACACTTGTCAAACTCTCTCTTATACCCCATATCCCTCTTACCAATTTTTAATTTTTAATTGATAAGTCCCCATGTTTACTTACCTTCTAACTTCCCAACCACATCGGAGTTTGAAATATTTCTTTTGTATCTAAGCTAATTAATATTTCCTCATTGGAATCGATAAAATATCCTTGTACAAAATAAGACATTTCTAGAGGAAACAAATGTTCATCTGGTAACTTGATAAACTCGATATCCAGATGTTCAATATCTCGAATCTCATTTACCAATATTCCCAAAGATTTACTTTCATAACTGAGTTTCATCACCATTGATTTAGCGTATAAATCTGCTTGTGATTCTAAAGGAGAATACCCAAACATCAGGTCTAAATCAACCAGCCATAGCATCTCACCACGCCAATTGTATACACCAACAACACAATTAGGCATTTGTGGGACTCGACAAATATTTGTCAAGTCAATTGTGAATATCTCCTGGACATATTCTAAGCTGATGACTCCAACATATTTTTCTCTTAAAGAAAAGCTTAAAAATCCTTGTTTGCTTTCTGCTTTCATCTGTCTCAAATCACTTAATTAATTGCTTGACAGTCACAACCAACTCATCTGTATCTATTGGTTTACTCAGATAAGCATCGCCACCTAACATATTGCCCCATAATTTATCAACATCGCTATTTTTTGTAGAGCAAAAAATAATAGGAATTTTATTAGTCGCAGGATTGTTTTTGATTTCTCGACACATTTCAAAACCACTTTTACCAGGTAAAATTACATCAAGAAAAATTAAATCCGGGTGAATTTGCATCAGTTTTTCTTCCGCTTCTTCACTATTTTTGGCTCTAACAACGCGATATCCAGCTTGTTGTAAACAAGCACTTATCAGTTCTAAATCAGTCAATCCATCTTCCACAACTAAAACAGTATTCATAAAAAAATTATTTTTCTGCAAAGATATCAATTACATAAGTTAGTAGAATTGGGAGATAAATCACCATATCCTGTTAGCAATTTACTGGAATGGCATCATTAATAAAATATCTTCACTACATTTCTACTTATTTTTAATTCTGAGAGATTTATTGTTAAATAGGTTCAGTGTCAATACGTAAAATCACAAAAAATACAATTTTTAATAAGTCAAAAATTATATAATATCGCAAGTCAAGATTTAATTAAAGATTGTCAATATATCAATGATTAATTAATATTATTCTTGACAGAAGACTCTAATGGTAAATACTTATTTATCATACCCATTACTTGATCAGTGACAATTGGTTTATTGAGAAAATCTGTAGAACCTACGGCTTTTGCACGAGCTCTGTCAAAAACACCATCACTACCGGTTAAAATAATTATTGGTGTATTAATAAAAGCAGACATTTTTCTTAATTGAGCGCAAATTTCATAACCATTAGTAAATGGCATCATTAAATCTAAAAAAATTAAATCTGGCTGCTTATCAATCAAAGTTAACAAAGCCTGTGTCGAGTCTTGGATATGAACAAATTTAAAACCATTATCAATAACAATTTTTCCTAAAATATAACCTAGCTGTGGACTATCATCTACATAAGCTATTAGTGTATTTTTATGTTGTGTTATGGGTGGAGATACAGAATTGGTTGCATTTTGATTTAAATTTAAATGCCAATCTGTTACTTCTTGCAGTTGAATTTGTTTTTGATTTATATATGGTAATAAATAATTAGTAATAGGTAAAATATCTTGCTTGATTTTTGCGGCAATATCGCGGAAAGTATACTTACCGTTCAGCAAAGATATAAAATTTTGATAAATACTTTGATCAACTTGGTGTTGTAGCTGTTCTGGTTGATGTAAGTTGGGTGCTAAATCAGGAGAAATTGTTGCTAGACCAGCTTTTGCCCAGTTCTGCCATAACTGATATACTTGTCGTAATATAATTTCTGTATTTGTAAAACTAATCGGCGCATCTAAAACAACATCTGAACGGCGATCGCACAATACATCAGTGCGATATGCTTGCTGGATTATATCAAATAATATTTCTGAGACTGTATTCTCCACAATTATATTTACTTGTGACAATTGTATTTTCTGCTTTTGATGTAATGTTCTCAATAACTGGTAATCCCAGTTATTGATCGATAAATTTTGCCAACGCCATTGGATACTCTGCAAATCTACTTGAGGAAAATGTTGAGTTTTATGTCTGCGTAAGCGCCGATGGGGATGAATACCGCCAGTTCCCCAAACAATATTTCCTTGATCAAAGTAAATACGATATTTATGATTAGAATTAGTGGTAAGATCTAATGCACCACTATACTGTATTTGATAAAAGTGTAGAATTTCCAATAGTAAATTCTTCAAATTCACTTGTTTAGAATAGCCCATTTATATTTTCTCCTAAGGATATATATAGCAATCCTATCTGATTCCAGATTTAGGCGAATGACCTACCCCCCGTGAACGGTTACGAAAATATTGAGATATTTGTTTACAGTCGGAACTCCGCCAAAATATACCTGAACTACACCAATTAAGTCACAAGGTGATTGAGGCTTAAGATATTAGTTCTATAAATGTAATTATTACAATTGCAAGATAGAATATATATCCGTGCAAGTTCTGATTTTTTAATCAGATTTTTTAAGCTTCAGTTATAAATGGAAAATATAATTTTTTGTATAGTTATAAGACAGATTATTTATTGGCAGAATGCATATATTTGCGTATGACACCCATAATTTTTTCAACAGTAATAGGTTTGGACATAAATTCGGTTGCACCGATTACCTTAGTACGAATTCTATCCAAAAGACCATCATGGCTGGTGAGAATAATAATTGGTGTATTTGTAAAGGCAGAAATACGGCGTATTTGTGTACACATTTCGTAACCATTAATTACTGGCATCATCAAATCTAAAAATATGATCTCAGGCTTATTTTGAATCAAATTAGGTAATGCTTGAATAGAGTCTTGAATGATAAGACATCTAAACCCATTTTTTACTAAAATTTGCTCTAGCATTTGACAAACTTGTGGACTATCATCTATGCAAGCTATGAGTGAATTTTTGGGTACAGATGATGACTTATTTTTACTATCAACTAGTTGCAACATGGGTATATCTGGAACTTCTGTAAGTTCGATCACACCTTTGAGGATGAAGGGTAGTAAAGAACGTGTAACGGGTAAGACATTTTGCTTGAGTTTGATTGCTAAATCACGCAAGGTATCCTTAGCAGTCATAACAGATGTAAATTTCTGATAGATTTGGGGATTAACTTGTTGTTGTAGTTCCTCTGGTTGACATACCACAGGCGCTAAATTAGGAGAAAATTTTGCTAACCCTGCTGATGACCAAGCTTGCCATAATTGTTGCATTTCTTGCAACGCCATCTGCACATTTGTGAAACTCATTGGCGAATTTAAAATAATTTGTTGTTGGCGTTCATAATGAATTTCACCATATTTTGCTTCTTGTATCAGATCAAACAGTAATTCATTAATTATATTTTCGGTAATAGTATTGACTTTTTCTCGGTTAATTTTTTGCTGGGAATACAAAGTTTCTAAAATATGATAATCCCAATAATCTATTGACAAATCCATGAGTTGCGATCGCACTTGTGCATCATCGATTTGTGGACAATATTGTTCCATTTGCCGACGCCAACGCCGGAAAGGATGCTCTCCACCCGTTGCCCACACAATCCTACCTAAACGATAGTAGAAATTATATACTTTACCATTAATGTTTTTTATTTTTAATTCGCCATTATATTGTGATTGGATACAATTACTGAATTCATGAATTAGTTGTGAAAAACTACTTGTTTCTGCGAAAATAGTCATTATTTTTTATCCACAAGTCTATTTCTTAAATCAGCTTTGAAGATAAACTATTATAGTTAATACGATTGTTTATCTTATTCAATAATTCATTTACGTAATAACCGTATATTTACTGTATTTTATATAATATCTGCTAACTGAGCAGAAACCTGTGTTATATCTCAATCCCTTCGCTAAATTTAGGAACTGCTAGAACAGATACTGGCTGGTTGGATGGATACAATACGCTTCGGATAAGACAAATCGATTGACATTTAAACGTTTTATGAATTTGGAATGGGTGGTTGATATACATCGTGCTGTACTAGCCCCAAGAATCCTTAAGTACATTTTAACTACGGTACCAAAAGATTCAGATTCACTACAGATGGTTTGACGTGGGGTTATCAAGACTGCTTATCGCTGTTTTATGTCTGTGGCGATATAAAAATAAAATACTGACCTTGAATCTGTTTCAAAGCCTTGTTTGATCACCAGAACCAAAAAATCCTTGTTTGGAACCAAGCACGGAGAAACAAGGCTTTGAATATTCTCTAGTGAGATTAATAAAGAGTGTTATTCAACTTATGTTTTGAGTTTATTGAGCCAAACATCAGTCAAAATCCTTTGTAATGATTAAACTCATCAAGTTCTCAATAAATACTCGTATTATGAGGAAATTTATTGTATCCTAGTTTGACTGATAAAATTTTTAATCCCAGACTTTATAAAAACTTTTTGTATTTTCTTCTGAAAATTCACAAAAAAATTATATTAGTCCGGTTATCAATTAATAGTCCCTTGTTCTTTGGATAAATCTGTAAACCTCAAAAAATCAAATGGATACACAACTAATAAAACTCATTGAAAAGCCTATTCTGAAAGAAGTAGAGAAAATAGAGGAAGCAGAACAGCAAAACTTTCTCGATGTTCCTGTTGATATTCAAGAAGAAAATTTTGACAGTTATCAAGAACCTAATTATATTTCGGTACGTGATTATCCGGTAGTCCAATCGGTTGGCAATTCAGGATGGCAAGCGTCTGATATTTGGCGCGATATTAGAATAGATAATTTCTGTTAGTGAATAAAATTGCTACAAGTCCGGGTATTCGTGGTGTGCGATCGCTTGGACTAGGCTAGCAGTCATCTTTAGCATGAGACATTATTCTAAGATGCAGGTAGTGCAAGGACAAGGAGAACCACGAAGCAATTTCTTCGCCTTCTCCTTCTCTGATAGCTCATTGCAAAATTCCTCCATTGAAAGCGCTTTAGCTCTCTATCTCCCAGGATATAACTAAAATCTATGGAAATCTTCCATTCTCAGATATCATTTTTGATAATTTCCTGGTAGCTAGGAAAATGAGTGGAATGGAAATCAAATAGTTTGATACTAAATGAGGAGTTAAATGAAACTTAGCGACGGACTGTTGGACTCAGACAAAAAAGCTATGGTTGTAGAAGATTGCTGCAACATGATAGAAGCGCAACTTGCTTCTAAGTCAGGTATAAGTGGTATGGTTTTGAAAACAGCCTTCGCTGCCCTTAAGGGAGTCAAACCAGGGTATATTCCTTATGTTGTTGAAATGATTTTGCCACAGTGCTTTGAAGCACTTGATCCTGTTTGGAGCGAAGGTGTAGACAAAGGTGATCCAGTCGGACATTTGGTAGCAAGCCGCGATCGCACAGCAGACGCACTATTGAGTGTCACCGACGAGAAAGCCAAGAACGTCAACCGCCCAATCGTGCGAGGGACTTATGAAAAGCTTCGGGGTTCAGCCAAGCAACATGTAGAAGATGCAGTACCAGACTTAGCCAAGGTAATCGATAAATATACCAAGGCATAAGGGATAAAATAGGACAATAAGCTAATGAGCATTTAAGTTGCATAAAACCAGGGCTGAAGCCCTTACTACAAGCGAATCAGTCTGGAAAAATGAATGACGATTAGCTTATCTGAAGTAGGCTACCGTTTAAGGTTTCTCGGTAGCTCTACTGTCTTTATAGTGTTGAAAATTGAAGAAGAGTCTCAAAGTATGAGTTAGTTTACTGCTGTATAGGTGAAGTTGGGGGATTGAATCGAATTTCCTGTTGTGGATCTCGTACCTCCCACTGACATCTTCTTTCATTTGGTTGATTGTAATTAATTGCCATGGCGAAAGTGCGGGATTGGGCGGTGTTGTTGCGGAGATTTACAATCGCCTCTGTGTAGTTTCCACCTGCAAGTGCTTTCCATTGCAACGTATTAGTCGTGTTAGGCTCATCGGGAACAAAGCGCATTTTATACCTAACTTGCTCTAGGGAGTCACCAGGGCGGACGAAAACTAAAGCTTGAACGATATCTGCTGTCCTTTGTAAGAGATCGGCAGAAATAAAGCTACAACTATTAGCAGTATCTCCCTTAATCAGAGCTAGGTATGGACGATCATTTAAAGACTCTACTTCTTGGGCTTGCGCTTCAAGGTTGGAGAAGAGGATAAACGTAATAGGCAGCATCACAAAAATAGATTTTCTCATAGTTCAGTTTGAAATTTAACTAAATAAATTGAAAGCAAGAAAGTTGTTGACGCACCGGACGCTGTGACACGGTGAAGCAGAGAAAAATAATCCTTAAAAACTAAATTGACAATCGCTATCTTAAACTTTTAAACGTTTCCTCGCCTCTAGCTAACGGAGGGCTATGTAAGTAGTTCTCCAGATTTAATCTATAAGTGAATATATCTGTTATTAAAAATACAAAGACTATAGTAAATACAATAGTACTCGGTTAAGAAAATCGACCAACCGAAAATCTCTGTAGAGACGCGAAATTACCCTGCGGGATCTTGCTACGCGTAGAGACGCGTAATTTTTTAGACATATTTCATTTTTACTAAAAATCAACTTTTTTGACACTACATCTTTAGGATTTACGCAATAACTCTCCCAAACTCCTATTTCTACCTGTCCTACTCTACGAGAAGCCACTGACGCGTCTATGTGGTAAGCTGCTACGCAGCTTGATTGTATAATACTTTAATCAGTAACGGATGCGATCGCCAGCCAGGTATGCCAGCAAAAAATCATCTTTCTCAAGACCAGAGAGAACGACTACTAAAAGCACTCAAAGAACATGATAACTCTTATGTAAGAGAAAAAATTTTAATTTTATTATTGATGAATGATGGAAAAACATATCAAGAGATTAGTGATTTTTTAAATATTGCATACGGAACGGTAGCATACTGGGCAGTTCATGGAGAACCAGATAACTTAGACAGTCTTTTAGATGGGAGAAGAGAAGGCAATTTTCATAAAGCAACTAAAGAATACGAGGATTTATTATTAGAAATAGTTGATAAAGAACCGGCAGAATATGGGTATGATTTTGGTCGATGGACATCTGCCCGATTAGCAACATATCTCGAAAAGGTAACAGGAATCAAGTTAAGCGGCTCTCAAGTAAGGAGAATATTGGGAAGAAAAAAGTACGTTTACCTTTGGGCAAAATATAGCCTGGAGGACAAGCAAAATCCGGAAAAGCGAAAATTATTTAAAGAAAAATTATCAGAATATTTAAGAATAACTAAAACAGAACCAAATCGTTTACAGATATGGTTTTGGGATGAAAGCGGATTTAGTTTGAGGGTGATCAGAAGAAAAACATGGGGAAGAAAAGGCTACAGAAAGAAAGTAACGGGACAAAGAAGAAGAGGAAGAGTGAATATCATGGGAGGCTTACGTTATCACGATAAAAAAAGAATAAATTTTGTCATCAAAAAAGGAGATGCGGATGTCTTTTATGAACAGCTTACTATGATTGTATAAATTTATTTTGCAAGAATGGGTAGAGCAAGGAAATGAAATTGAATTATTCAATGAGAGTGCAGCTAAAATAGTGATTATTTTAGATAAT
This sequence comes from Nostochopsis sp., assembly GCA_051172755.1. Lineage (GTDB taxonomy): Bacteria > Cyanobacteriota > Cyanobacteriia > Cyanobacteriales > Nostocaceae > Pelatocladus. The sequence goes on from JBMNDX010000010.1 coordinate 55,827, forward strand.
GCTAGCTTTCATAAAAGAAAAGATATTTTAGAAAAAATTGAAAAGGAAATGCCAAATATTATTTTGGAATTCTTACCACCATATAGCCCAGATTATAATTTAATTGAATTAGTTTGGCACTCAGCTAAAGAATATATAGCTCATAGGTTATTTGAATCTGTAGACCAGTTAGAAGAATTATTAAATCAACTTCTTAACCAAGGAGGACTTATTATTCACTGGGATCGTAAGATTAAAAATAAAGGTAACGCAATTTATTCAATTTAGCTGCGTAGCAGCTTATCCTCCGGAAAGCCACTTCGTGTCTACGTTTTTTCATTATTTTGCGTAAGTCCTAATCTTATTTCGCCGAGGTTTTTTTGGAGTATGTACCACAGCGTCAAGATTTCTTCTTGTATAGTCATTAATGTAGCTTTGACGATTCAATGAGTAAATTTCAAATCGATATCGACTTTAGTAATGTTGATTTTTCTTCTCTTGAGACAGAAGACGATTTTCAAGCAGAGGCAAAAAAATTACTGCCGAATGCACTTATAAAACTAGGTGAAACTGTGGGTGAAAAGACGTGGGAGGATTTACAAAAAGGGCTGAAACAACCAGGAAATAGACTCAAATCTTCTGAACGCGAGAAGCGTAAGTTTATGCAAGAGACAGCAAGGACTTATCAACGAAATGCAAGTAGTACCCTAAAGCAAGAACTGGCAGACTACATAGTAGAGCAATTATCTCAGTATAAAACACAATCCCGCTAAAAGCGCTGGAAAGCTCAGTTAATGTCTCACAGAGAGTGGCTCTTGAACCCCACACTTACCCATGAGTGCAAGTGTGGGAGCATGTCACTCTTCCATATCAGGAATTATCTAGGATAAATATGGAGTCTAGGCCTCACCCCTGGATTGACGATCGCTGCTAACTCTTCAGAAGACAATTTGCTCAGTTCAGTCTCTAGTTCTTCAACTGTGAAGTCATAGCCACGTTCTTGAGCAATCGTGATGAAGGCTTCTGGGTTAGCTGCTGCTTTGAGTTTTTCCTTTAATGCTTGATCTTGTTTAACTGCTTTGAAAAGTTGGGCTGCATTGTTCTGTGTCATAACAATCTCTCTCCCGTTTGAAAGATCAGATTTAAATGTAGTTATTTAACTCCTACGGTTTCACCAAATCCACCCAAGGCGCTGCTAACTAGAGTTTCATACTTTCATCTTGAACTAAGAAGGAGAATGTCTGATTAATTTTGACAAAAAAATATATGTTACTTTGCCCAGGCGATTAGAAATCGCGGCAACATAGACGAAACCCACCTCCGTGGGTTTCAACCCTTGATTTTGTGTTAGTCCCGCCTCCGAGGACTTCCCTTCACCGATGCGCTACGCGTCGTGCTTGTGTAGTAGCGAATTATACTCGCCCAAAACTTTTAAAACATCCTCTAAGCTTTTGAGCCTCAGTGTACGTTCAAAATTCAAATAGGAATCCTATATATAGTTTGCTCGCTCTCTATTGAGGGAGCGATCGCCTGATCCCTGTTTATCAAAAACTAAGCCAGTTTGCGAAAAGCTTTTGAGAATAGCTGCAAAGCAGGAAAATATTTTTTTCTGGAAAGATAACCACTCACGTTGTAGATACTTATATAGACCAATCCAATCACTGTGGAGGAGTGAGCAATAAAAAGATTTGTGAATTTTATTTATCGCTGCATTGGTCTAAAAACAGAAGAATTACGGCTATCTGATTGGTAGAAGTGTTAGTCCATGCATAAATTATTGAACAGACTTTTGGTTTCCATACTTATCGCTACCTTAGTGGGATGTGCTACTCAACACAGCGAGCAAGTACAACAAACACAGGTTGAGCAGTCTAGTTCTAGTGGAGGACAGCGCCAGTGTTCGCGTATTGACGTGCGCCAAAACAACGGGAAAACCGAGGTCAAGCGCTCAAATGATTGTTAAAGCAAGCTCCTACTTTAGTTGTTATTTGCACTCGTGTTCACCTCGGTACTTAACACCGAGGTTTTTTATTGTGTAATGCGATCGCACTACTACCCTTGTTCTATAGGTCGAAAATATTACACAGTTTTTCAAAAAAAGCAAGCTTGTTGGTTTTGCAGGAGAATTTTTGAATGACTCTCGTCAGTATGGGGAGTGGAGGAATAAATAATAAAAAATCACTAACAACCAACAACCAACAATCAACAATCAACAACCATGTTCAAACGCTTAAGTGTGACAATTACTGCTACTACTGCTTTGTGGTTACTTGGCGCTTCTTTGACTATGGCGGCTACTAAAAAGCCTCAAACACCAGATGAGTTTCCGCCATCACCCTTAGAAATTACCACACCTGATCCACTGTTGCCACGTAATCCAGACAAAGATAAACAGCCGTTATCTGTGATTGAACAGCAAAAGTTGGAGACGGAGTTGGATAAGTTGAATCAACAAGCTACAGCCAAACTGCAAGCAGGTGATGAGTTGGGAGCATTTGATATCTGGAACCGAGAACTGCGGTTGCGTCGGTATTTGGGTTTTCTCAAAGAGGTACAAGCATTAGGAAGGGTGGGCGCAATCGCCTACCAAAAAAGCAATCGTCCAGAGATACAATATATTACTCAGCGATTGCAAGCAATTCAAAAGCAAGCACAATCCCAAAAAACCACTGATTTAGAGTTACTGCAAGCACTAGGACAAGCTTACCAACAAGTGCGATCGCCTCAAAATGCTGTGGAAGCGTATCAGCAAGTTTTAACTGTGGTGCGACAACAGCAAAATACAGCCAAAGAGGTAGAAATGTTACAAGCGATCGCACAAGTACATCTGAGTTGGTTTGATTACAGCAAAGCAGCAGATACTTATCAGGAGTTGTTAAAACTAGCGACTGCTAGGGGTGATAGTGTCAACGAGTTAGTATATCTACAAAAATTAGCTTATGTTTACCAGCAAGGAAAACAACCCCAGCAAGCAATAGAAATACAGAACCGACTCTCAGAAATATATCAAAGACAGAATAATCCAACTCAACTACCAGCTTTAAAGTTAGCGATCGGTTCAGATTATGAATCTCTAGCCAAGAAAAATCCTAATCTTCTCCAAGAAGCTTTCAATAACTATCAACAAGCTTACACAATTGCTTGGCAATCACAGCAGTACGTACGTGCTGGTGAAGCTTTGCAAAAATTAATCACACTCTACCGTTCCCAAGGACAAATACAAGAAGCATTGCAAGCTAGTGAAATTCTTATACAGACTCAAGAATTAGCTTCCAACTTTTATGGTTTAATGAATGCTTACGATCAAATCGGAAAAATGCATTTGGAACGTAAAGAGTATCCTCAAGCACTACAGGCTTTTCAAAAAGGGCTGAAAGTAGCACAACAATTAAAGTACGAAGAAGATTATTTTTCTGGACAAATTCAAAAACTTTCTGGACAAATCCCACAATAAAAGCTGAATATTTAAGGACTAAAGTCCTTACTACGAACCTGTATTTTTACGGACATCATTCCACCAGATGTAGAGACGTAGCATTGCTACGTCTCTACAAAGGATTGTGGGTGAACGAGGGATATCAAAACCACCATTCGCCATCTATATTCTTTAAGGAAGTCGAGAATCTTGTCTGGAGCGAATGATTTAGGAATGCTATAGTTAAGCTTTGTGTCTTAGGTCTTTGTGGTTTAAAAAAATGTTATTTTTCACCACCAAGGTACATAGAGGCAGTAGCGGCTTCGCGCAGGGTAGACACCAAGCAGATAATTATCAAATCGGTGTTGCTGCTAAATTTTTTGATTTTTCCACTATCTGATGTAGTCTCTGTTCAAACTTTTGCATACATACAGACCAATCATATTCAAGAACGGACAAGCGAGCGTGGAGAGACATTTCTTCTTTGAGTTCGGGATTTTCGAGAATTCTAATTACCTTATTAGCAAAATCCCAAGGACTATTTGGTTGAGCTAAAAAGCCGTTGCGACCAGGAACTACTTGTTCTGAGGTTGAGGGTGCTTTGACTGCAACCACAGGAGTTCCCGAAGCTGAAGCTTCGTTGGTGGAAGTGCAGAAGTTTTCCGTAACAGATGCATTGACAAAAACATCGGCTCGTGCATACCATCCCAAGAGTTCTGTACCGTGAGATTCTCCCCAGATGGTTACGCCTTTGCCAAATTGAGCTGCACGTTGACGAATTTCTTCTTGTTGGGGACCACTACCGACGATAACTAGATGCGCATCAGGAATTTTGGCAGCGACGATTGGGTATATATCTAGAAGTTGAATCACACTCTTTTCAGGAGCAATGCGTCCAACAAATAAAAGTGTGGGACGATTGTCGTTGGGAATGGGATTGTAGCAGATATTGGCAGGATTAAATTTTTGGCAATCTATACCTTGATAGGGTAGGTATTCGCTGCGTTGGGATTTCAAGCTTTGATATTTTTCAAGCTGTTCCCGCGAAGAAAAAAAGTTATAGTCGTAAGCTTCGCTGAATTGCTTGATTAACATGGGTAACATAGGACGAATAAAGCTAAAAAATTGATTACCCATGTAATAGCGAATATAAGCAACGATATCAGTGTGGAATAGCGATATGATTGGTGTGCCAGTTTTTTTAGCGTATTCAATACCTACAGGACGACCGTAACCTTGCAAATAAAGTGAATAAAAGCCTCGCATTTGTGGTGCTTCTTCAACAATCACAATATCTGGTTTATAGTTCTCCAGTAATTTGGTATCGCTCCAATGACGATTATGTAATGGTTGGGGAAGAGATTTATAAAAGATTAGGGGTTGAGTAGGAAATGCATAGGAAGAAAATTTGGGGAAAGATTGGAGTTCTTTGAGTCCCGCCATGGGACGATTACCAACTTCTTCTGGATACTGGTCGTTGATTTCTGGATGAATAAGAAATACTTCGTGTCCCTGTTGTAGTAACCAGCGCACTCGTTGGTGTACTGCGATGGAAACCCCTGTCAAAAATGGCGCATACAATCCTGTAATTAACGCTATGCGAAGAGATTGTTTTTTCATAGTTAAGGGAGTTATTTAGAGAAATGAGAAGATGGGGGGTGTGTAGACTCACATCTTGCACTCAGAAAAATATAGGAATCCGATTTGATTTCTGAACTCAGGTGTGAAGGCTCTTAACAGGGAACAGGAACTGTACTGAGTTTTTTAAGCGCAGAGCGCAGGCTACGTCAACAAAAATCAAACAAGAGTTCTGTCTATGTTCTTTAGTTACTCAGTATTAAGCCCTTAAACCTTATTTTAGTGATAAAATTTAATAAAAATAAGGTAGCTTTATCGCGTGTATTTTTCGTTCGCCTGGGTTTGTACGGATAGAGGCAAGTTCTGAGTAGACACACACTAGCGGCTACCCGTAGAGTGGAGTAGTAAACAACTAACAACTAACTACTAACCACTAACTACTAACCATTTAGATGTTTACAAAGATACTTTGCTATCAATGGGTTGTTCTAAGACTTGATAGGGGTGATATTCAATAAGACGAATGTGCCAAGGCCCTTTAATTTGGTAGGTTACGCCGCGCCAGGTAACTTTTGACATCCAAAAAGACAATATCAGTGCAAACCCATAAAACCAATGTGTTAGGGGTATACCAAATAGCATTTTTCCTATCGTGGCTAGTGATAATTTGGTTTTGATTTTTGTGTTGTCGCGAATTATCGGTCTGACTCCGATTTCTAGAGCGATCGCCAGTAACAGCAGTGCCACTATATAGCTACAATAACTAGTGAAAGCTAGAGCCGCAGCATCCCATTGTTGCATCCACAATGCTGCTATAGACAACACCAACAGCAGATTCGGAAGTAGTACTGTTTGCAATGCATCAGCAATTACCGCCCACCACTGGGGATGATACAGGCGCGAAGACAGCATTTGACGCTTTGTCCAGTCAAATAATCTGGGTAAATCACACTCTTCACGATTGAGAATCAACAGAGATGGTACAAACTTTACCTTGAATCCATAATTTGCCAGAACTCTGCGGATCATAGTATCGTCAGTATAGGCTCTTGCCCATCTCTCTAGTAGTTCGGTTTCGTGAATCACTTCTGTTTTCAGTGCTAAACTACCCCCCCAAGGAATGCGGTACAAACTCATCTGCACAACAGCAGAGGAATTCCAGAAATACCGCACCAGTGAACCCCAATATTTACCTGTGGGTAAGTACCAACGATTACCAGTTGTCGCTCCTACTTTCGGATCGGCTAGAGGGCTAACTAATTCGCGTAACCAGTTAGGATGAACTACCGCGTCAGCATCTACAAATGCAACTATTTTGTAAGATTCATCCAATTCTGAGACAGCTTGGACTATAGAACTGCATTTGAGGCTACAGTTATATCGTCTGATACTCAAAGGGCTAATTTGGACATTAATAGCACCTAGTGAGGCTATAGTTTCAGTGGCAATTTTCCAAGCTGGATCTTCACGATGATCAATAATTATCTTTAAATCATATTGTGGATAATTTTGTTGCAGAAGTGATTCTAAACAATTAGATAGAAACGGATCGCTTCCCCGTAAACAAAGAATAACTGCTGTTTTAGGAAGTTGTTCATCTGGTAAAGAATTTCTACGATGCGTTCTTAATGTCCATAAAAAAGCTAAGGTAACAAATGTTTGAATTGCCAACCAACTTAGCAACATTCTAGACAGAGATATCGCCAATTCTTTCATTTGTGAGGAGTGTGAGGAGTGAGAGATGGACAGAGTTTTTTGAACGCCAAGAAATAAATTTTTTGGCTAATAGCCACTGTCTACTAAAGTCAGGGCTATTTCATTCTCATGCAGCCCGCCTCAAAATCAATTCTGAGGTTAATAGCAAAAGTCGGTTTAAACCCACTGTTTAGTGGGAATTTAGTCCGTTTTAACGGACTTAAACTATGCAGCCCTTAACTTTAGTTCAGGGCGGTTTAAGTAGGTAAGTACAAATAAACCCAACTATGTAACAAAAGATTTTTTATGGGTCTAATCCATATTTCATCTCAATATTGATAATTGTATTTGTCTGCAATGGGAAACTTGCTTTATTGAATTTTGGTGTACCAGTTATGACTGATACGGTTGGGTTATTAGAAACTCCAAAACCTTCTTGTGGAATGCCTAAAAAATCTTTATTGAGTTTATAATCTCCGTTTTGATCATCAACTACAGCAACTGCATACTTTCCTGGTTTTAAACCAAAAAATTCTTTGGTTACAGAACTTCCTCTAATTTTGACACAGCCGCTTTTTACGCCACTAGTTTCACTCATAGGAAATCCTTTTTCACTCGCATATACTTTCAGACAAATCTGACCTTTTTGGTGTTTGATACCATTTATTACTACAGTCAGTGTGGTTGTAGGTTCTGCCTGCACGGTATTAGACAAACCAATACTTAGCAAACTCGGAAGTAGAAATGTCAAAAATTTAGAAGATTTCGTTAACATTATTTTCACCATCACAAATATATTTGATTAGTTGATAGTGGTTAGTGATTAGTTGAAAATGAGAAAAATATCAATCATCTATTACTCGATTTGTCTAGCTAGTAGCTACTAACCACTAAATACTAACTACTAACCATTAGCAACTTTCTTGAGGTCTGTTTTTTTCACCCATTCCTGTGTTAAACGCATTCCTTCTTCTAAGTTAATTCTGGGTTCATAGCTTAATTTTTTGCGTGCTTTTTCAATTGAATAAGCATAGGGACGAGTCATGAAATCTACAGCTTCTGGTAAGATATCAGCTTGTTTACGAAAGAGTTTTTGTCCCTGATATCGCAGCTTAAGAAATAGTTTTAGTTCGTCTTTTGGTAGTGAAAAAGGTGCTGGTAAACCTTCTATTTCTGCCAAGCAAGTAAAATATTCCTTCCAAGTAGTTTCTTGTCCATCGGTGATGTTGAAACTTTCGCCGTAGGTTTCTTTTTCTATTGCTAAAAATATGGCTGTAACTAGGTTATCAATATATACGTGATTGATGACTCCCATTCCATCACCAGCATATGCAAATAATTTTTGCCGCATCATTATTAATGGTCGGACTATCCAAGGAATACTACCTGGGCCGTAAACATCACCTGCTCTAAGAATAATGATGCCAAAATCGGGTAGATTATTTAGTTGTAAAAGTGCTTTTTCAGCTTCGATTTTTGTCTGACAGTAGGGATTATTATCTCCTGAAACTGGTCCTTCTTCCGTGATATCTTTAGGATAATTAAAGCCATAAACTAATCCACTGGAGATATAAACAAAGGTTTTTACACCAGCACTTTTAGCTGCTTTAGCTATGTTGATAGTTCCATCAACATTTACTTTGCGAAATTCTTCTAGAGAACCACCTTCTTTGGCAATTTCATCTGTGTGTACAACTATATCTACTCCCTGACAAGCTAATTCAGCAGTAGTAGAATCGGTGATATTACCAATGATGACTTTTGTGCCTAAATTCTGTGCTTTTTTAGCTTTATCTGCGGAATTTTGCATTCCACAGACTTTCATTCCGTTAGCGATCGCTAATTGAGCAGTACGCAAACCGATAAATTCGCCAATTCCAGTGATGAGGATAGTTTTATGCTTGAGATCCATGTTAATCCTGTGTTGATTGTTGGTTGTTGGTTGTTGGTTGTTGGTTGTTGGTTTTTGGTTGTTGATTGTTGATTGTTGATTGTTTTCATCCGAACAACAAGCAACCATGAGCAAACAACTAATTAAAAAATATCTGCTGGGTCTGTAGAGCGCAGTTTATTGATAGCTAATGCACCAGATGTCATACACATTAGTATTGTTGAGATTAAAACAATGACTGCATTTTGAGTACTCATCATGATGGGTAGTTTAGTTGCTTCCATAGCAAAATCGTATATGAAAATAGATAGAAAAAACCCTGGAATATAACTTAAAACTGACAATACGAAAGCCTGTTGAAACACAACATTTAATAAGTAATTATTTTCATAACCTATGGCTTTTAAGGTTGCATAAGCGACGAGTTGAGTGGAGATATTACTGTAAAGAATTTGATAAACAATTACCACACCAACAACTGAAGCCATTGAAAGCATGAGATTGAGTATAAAACCAATGGGTGTTCTCGTAGCCCAATATTCTTTCTCAAAATCAATAAACTCTTTTTGAGTAAAAACTTTCACATCGTTGGGCAAATTAGCTCGCAATTCTGCTACTACTTTTTGGGGATTAGCACCTGGTTGAAGTGAAATTATACCTACATCGATCATTCCTGAAGGACGGCTATCAGGAAATATCCTTAAGAAAGTTGTGTCACTGACTATCAAGTTTCCATCGACACCAAAGGATGGTCCTAAGCTAAATAAACCGCCAACTCTAACTCTATAACCTCTTAATGAATCAAAGGGAAAAATTTCTAGTATCTGTTCGGTATTTTCCTGAACAAATTTCTTGGCAACTGGCCCAAATTCTGGGCGAGAATTGCGGTCAAAAAGTACGACATCAGGAACTTTAATTTTATCTATATTCTTCTCAACCTCCGGCATATTCATGATTGGTCTTCCTGGTTCAAAACCAATCACATAGATTGAATATTTTTCGCCGTTTTCGGGGTTCTTAAATTTAGCAAATCCCAAATATATAGGACTAACTGACTCTACACCATCAAACCCCAAAACTTGATACAATCTAGTCCGAAAGAAGCTTTGAATTGCAGTTAAAGATTTGTATTGAGCGCTGACTAAAAATAAATCGCCTCGGAGATTGTGATGCACCTGGGTAGCACTAGAGTAAAGAGCATCTTGAAATCCAAGTTGCATAAACATCAGAATTACAATAAAACCAATGCCAGCTACAGCTACTAGAGAACGAATTTTGTTTCTGACTAGTTGCAACCATCCCAGAGGAATTTTAAACACCATGATTTGGTAATTGGTAATTGGTAATTGGTAATTGGTAATTGGTAATTGGTAGTTAGTGGTTAGTAATTAGTGGTTAGTAGTAAAAAACCAGCCTAGCTACTTTGTTTTGTGGATGGCTAAATTTTAATAGCCACATCTACTTGTAAGTTGGTTAAACCAGAGACTAGTTGACTATCTGCTGGGTTATCGAGGCGGATTTTGACTTGAATGACTCTACGATCTGTATCTGCACCAGGGTTGACGCTTAAGATATTTTGTCTGTCAACGAGTAAACCTATTTCGCTCACGGTTCCTTGTAATTTCTTACCAGGAAAGGCGGTGCTAGTAATGATCGTTTTTTGACCTATATGTACTTTTTGAATATCTGTTTGGTAAACTTCTGCGATCGCGTACATTTGAGAAGTTTTACCAATCTCTACAATACCGTTTGTGGCGACTACTTCTCCTGATTTGGCGTGAGTTTTCAAAACTTTACCACTGACTGGAGATTTTACGTAAGTTAATTCATGCTGGGCTTGTGCTTGTTTCACATCAGAAATCGCACTCTTGACTTCGGCTTCTGATAGGCGCACATCTGTTGGACGCACTTCTTTTATACTTCCTAGTTTGGCTTTAGATTCTCTGAGTTGTTGTTGGAGAGTATCAATAGTGCGAGTAAGGGCTGCTTGCTTTTCAGCTCGTTGCTGTTGCAAGGTCTTCAGTTGCAAAGCTTTGCTCTCTGCTGTAGATGCAGAAACCGCACCCTCTCTATATAGTTGTTGATAGCGATTGTTTTCGGTTTCGGCATTTTGTACTTGGGCTTGAAGACTGGCGATCGCTGCTTGCTGGGTGGCGACTTCTCCTTGTAATTGCCATTCTATCTGAGCGATCGCTGCTTTTTGAGCATTAATATCACCTGTTTTTGCCCCAGCTTTCACCTGTGCTAGTTTAGCTTGAGCCACTGTCACACTATCTAAGGCTTGTTGTACACCCACAAGAGTACGCGTGTATCCCTCCAACAACGCCACTATTTGACCTGCTTTTACTTGCTCTCCTTCTTTTACTAACAACTTTTCTACTCGTATACCACTTAGTGAACTTGGAGCAGATAACTGAGTGATTTCACCACTAGGTACAATACGCCCTAAAGCAGTCACAGCAACTCTTGCAGGCGCAGCTTTCACAGGCTTTTGTGGTTCGTTTTGAACTTGAGAGCGAAGCAATAACAAACTGAATAAAGACACTAAGCCGGTAGCAAAAGCAATGGAAACCGCCAAAAAAATTCCCCACCTAGTTAAAGGTTTTGCGAAGAACAAGCTTTTCTTGTCTGCTGTCATATTTTTGTTGGTTGATATTGATAGTTGGTTGTTGATAGTTGATTGTCGGTTGTTGCTGGTTGGTGCTTGAAACACCAAACAACAAACAACAAAAGACTAACAATGAGTGTGAGAAATTACAGTTATCAGTTATTAATCGATTCTGAGAATTACAGCCGTTTCTGTAACTGTTCACTGATAACTGTAGCCTGCGGGAAGCCGCTCTGCGTCTACACTGATTAATAGAAACCCTTACCAATGACGAATAACAAATGACATAGACGCGCAAGCGGCTTCAAGGGAGAGTATGACAAATGACGATCCTCGCCAGTTAGCTTTATTTGTGCCGACCTATTTAAATGTAATTGATCGCACAATCAACAGTAGCGTTACACCAAAATTTTCTCAATTTTACTCTTGGTAGATATCTGGTAAAGTAGGCCCTGAACAATAAGAATACTAATTTGGAAAACTTTTACGTCGAAAAAGAATCTGAGAGAAAAACGAAGCGGCAAATGATGTAGATGGAAGTTCAAAAACTCGCCTTCCAATATGGCAAAAAACTTTGATGTTGTCAAGCAGGAGATCGGGAATCGGGGATAAGGGATCGAGGATAAGGGATCGAGGATAAGGAATCGGGGATAAGGAATCGGGGATAAGGAATCGGGGATCGGGAATGAGGATTAAGGATTAGTCATTATATATAGCGGTTCTCCCTTGGGTGCAGCTCGTGCAAGATATCAGGAGAGGCTTTGAGTTTTACTCCCCACACTCCCCATACTCCCCACACTTCATCGCTATGGGGAACTTTTTTAAGAGCATTGGCTTCAATAATGCTGTAAGAGGGAGGGTAAAAGCTCCCAAATTTATCAGTGGAATCAATCCCAAATCGAATAGACGTAAAGCATTAAGACATTTTCATCAGATTTTTCATAAAATTAATGTTTTTGATTGCACTGGTGAAATAAAATCGGGTTTATCGTCTTGCGGGTATTCTCACTGACGACTTAGAGAAACAGTAATTATGCCTAAGATATCTATAGACAAAATTAAAATTGGTGTGAATCGTCGTCCATTAAATGGCGAGAAAGTTAAGGATTTAAAAGAATCTATTCAAGCAAGTGGTCTTTTAAACCCAATCACCTTAGATCAACATTACAACTTGATTGCTGGGTTGCACCGTTTGACGGCTTGTCAGATGCTGGGTTTAAAAGAAATCGAGTGCAATGTTGTTAATTATGAAGATGTTGAACAATCTCGTCTAGCGGAAATAGACGAAAATTTGATCCGCAATGAGCTAGAACCTATTGAGCGTAATGAACTTTGGTTGGAACGGGAGCAAATTCTCCAACGGATGGGACTGAGAGCAAAAGCAGGGGATAATCAATATACCCTCAAAGGTAGTGCAATGGTTGCACCACCTGCGAAGACTACCAGGGATATTGCCAAAAAAACAGGTTTCTCTGAACGTACTTTGCAGCAAGGTTTACAAATAGCTAAGGCTATTCATCCGGAAGTAAAACAGCTTATTAAAGAAACACCATTAGCCAAAAGTACTACGGCTCAGTTAGAAATAGCCAGAACTGCTACTGCTGAACGTACTTCAGCAGAACAAGCTGAAGAAGCTGCACAATTAGCCAAAGCCAAGGGAGAAGAACAAGAAGCCGAACGACAAGCCCAATTAGCAGCAGAATCACGAGCCAAGCAAAAGGAGTTACAATTATTAGCCTTCAAAAGTGCGATCGCTCAAAAACAAGCAAAGTCAGCTGTTAAAAAAGTGCCGAATCGTTTAGAACAGCCAGATCACAAAGCAAACCTTATTTTCAAAGAACCACAAGTTAAAGTTGGTGATGAATTAGTGCTGGGTAGACATTTAGTTTATTGTGGTGATACCAGTAACAAAGGTTTTAGACAACTATTACCATCGAATGCAGCTTTAGCGATCGCGACTCTATCGCCAACTTGGAATCATGATTACTTAGTTAACGAAGCAAGAATTGTTGCAGTAGTACGTTCTCAAGATCAAATTTATGAGTTTTGCAGCCAAACTCGGATGCCTTATCAGTATGAATTAATTATTAGTAACCTGTATATTGGCATTTTTTCTCATCAACCTATATCTAAGCCACAAACACCAATTCATATTGAAGGTATAGAGGGAATAATTAATTACCTCATCAACCTTTATACAAGTCATCAAGATCAATTTGTCATTGCTCCATTTATGGGAAATGGTGAAATTTTGAACGCTTGTGAAAGGATGGGGCGTATCTGTTTTATCGGAGATCATAACCCAGAATTAGTCAGTCGCGAAATTATCCGTTGGGAAAAGTGGACTGGGAGAAAAGCCAACATAGGCGTGGAGATGGGGTGATGAGGACACGAGGGACAAGGGAAGGGAGAATAACAGGGCTATTTCAGCCTAGTACTTCACCACACGAACTATGCTGGGTACGTAGTGAGGACTAAAGTCCTCACTACGTACCCTGTAAATAAATCTTGACTTTAGTAACCTCTTAATATGTCTAGTTTATTTTTATGAAAAAATCAGCATCATTTATAGCTGAATCATCAGCTTTTTATGAAAAAATACCTGTGTTTACTGATTAGACATTTTTTTGATAATATTGTTAATTTAATTCCAAAATCAATATTTATTGACGCTATTTATTAATATAATTGCGAAATAGATGCCTATTTATTCTCGCAGTATAGGCGTTTCTATTTTTTACCTTTAGATAATAGTAATACATGCTACTTTTTAATGATTGTCCAAACTCGTAATTATATTTTTATAAAATTGCCTTCTGCGAACAATCCAATTAAAGCTGGCTATGCTAATCTTGGTATTAATTGTCGTTCTTTTAGGCAACAAGGCTTATTAGTTAGTGAAATAACTACGCACTAAAAAAAGTCCCCATGCCATCATTAAATGATTCAGTAAGTGAACAGCATTAAACGTAAAATGCTAACTCTTGGAATCCTATCAGGAAGCAGCTTTATCTTTCTACCTTCTAGTTGTTTAATTATTTTTGTAATTGCTTATGAATTCAAATGAACGGAGATATTTTTCTGTAGCGAATTTGTCAAATAAGGTTTGACAGAATTCATAGAATATATTATCTTGGAAGTCGAAACTGCTATGGCATTTATCAAGATTCAGAACGTTATTCTTAACACCAGCTACATTGCCGCAGTTAAGCTAGAGAATCAAAGTGGCTCAGAAGTAAAAAGCGTTTCTGTTCTCTTAGTTACTCCTAAGTTTTCAATATTCCAGTGTGAAAGCATCTCCCCTAATCTCCATAATTACGAATGGATAGAGTTTACGGGTCAGGCAGCTAACGCACTGCAAGACTACTTTACTAGTTACAATAACGTTATCGACTTATTACCGCAATCTCAGGAGTCGAGCGTTGTGTAAGACTTTTGATCTAATTGCAACAGACACAAGCAAAATTATTTTCATCGAGTGAACCGATTTGAGATTTGCGATTTTAGAATTGATCTTCCAAAAAATATTAATCTAAAATCCAAAATCGAAAATAGGCAATCAAATATCAATTGTCAGGGTGACATTTGCTATTGGGTGCTGATGTCAATACAAGTATTTAGCCCTTGTGCATACAATAACTGCTGCATTAATTCGCTACAGAAACTGTAGCAGTTATATCATCCACATTACCAAAAATTAATTATCTTCTATGTCTGCTCATTCAATTGAGATTGCCTTAGCGCAATTGGAAGAACAGATAAACAATTGTGAAAAGGCAGTGGTGAGGTTTCTTGAGGTCAAAAAAAGGATGTCGGATAAGTCTATGGGAATCGAAAAAATAAACAGAAAATTGCAGCATAATCCTATTGCTATTATTGGTATGGCTTCTTTATTTCCCCAAGCGAAAAACTTGCGGGAATATTGGCAAAATATTGTTAATAAACTCGACTGTATAACCGACATTCCACCCACTCATTGGAGTGTGGAAGATTACTACGATCCAAACCCCAGGACACCAGAAGACAAAACCTATTGCAAAAAAGGCGGATTTCTCCCTCATGTTGATTTTAACCCAATGGATTTTGGGATTCCGCCAAATATTTTAGAAGTTACAGATGTCTCACAACTGTTGAGTTTGCTAATTGCCAAACAGGCGATGGAAGATGCTGGTTACAGCGAAAACCGGGAATTTAGTCGCGAGACTGTTGGTGTCATCTTAGGATCAGCAGCCTTAAAATTAGGGATTCCCTTAGCTGCGCGTCTGCAATATCCAATTTGGGAAAAAGCCCTCAAAAGTAGCGGCTTATCTGATGAAGATACCCAAAAAGTGATTGAAAAAATCAAAAGCGCTTACATCAAGTGGGATGAAAACGCTTTTCCAGGAATGTTAGCGAACGTCATCTCTGGACGGATTGCTAATCGGTTGAATTTAGGCGGGATCAATTGTACAGTTGACGCTGCTTGTGCTAGTTCCTTCGCTGCCCTGAAAATGGCAGTTAGTGAGTTAGTCGAGCATCGTTGTGACATGATGCTGACTGGTGGGGTTGATACTGACAACTCGATTACAGCTTATATCAGTTTTAGCAAAACACCCGCCGTAACTCCTAGCGGCGTCGTTAGACCCTTCGATACCCAATCTGATGGCATGATGTTGGGTGAAGGTATCGGTATGGTTGTTCTCAAACGCTTAGAAGATGCGGTACGAGACAACGATCAAATCTATGCAGTCATCAAGGGTATCGGTACATCTAGCGATGGACGTTATAAAAGTATTTACGCCCCTCGCCAAGCGGGACAGGTACAAGCATTGCGCCGCGCCTACGAAGATGCAGGCTTTACACCCGAAACTGTTTCCCTGATTGAAGCCCACGGTACAGGGACTATGGCTGGTGACCCGACCGAATTCGGATCTTTACGCGAATTTTTCGGAGAAAATAGCTCCAAAAGACATCACATCGCCCTTGGTACAGTCAAATCCCAGATCGGACATACAAAAGCTGCTGCTGGTGCGGCGAGTTTGATCAAAACTGCTTTGGCACTCCATCACAAGATCCTACCAGCCACAATTAACGTCAATGAACCCAACCCCAAACTCCAGATCAAGAATTCACCCTTCTATTTAAACACCGAAACAAGACCCTGGATTCGCTCAGAAGGGGAAGCCCCAAGACGGGCGGGTGTTAGTTCCTTTGGCTTTGGTGGTACAAACTACCATGTCGTTCTGGAAGAATACGAAGGCGAACACAACCAAGCTTACCGCTTGCACACTGCGCCTAGTGAAGTAGTCTTGTTTGCTCAAACTCCGGCGGAGTTATTAAGCAGTTGTCAGGAAACTTTAGCTCAGTTGCAGTCTGAAGCAGGTAATAAACATTATCTAGAGTTAGTCGAAGCTTGCAAAACCAAAGAAATTCCCCAGGGTGCTGCTAGGGTTGGTTTTGTCGCCGAGAATAGTGCGGAAGCTTGCAAGTTATTGCAAATTAGTATCGACTTGCTGAAAAACAAAGCAACTGCGACATCCTGGGAACATCCCCAAGGTGTTTACTACCGCGCTTCTGGTATGGAATTAGCCGGAAAGGTAGTAGCTTTATTTTCCGGACAGGGTTCGCAATACTTGAATATGGGTCGGGAATTAGTCATGAATTTCCCGGAAATGCGGAATATGTATGGCTACATGGATAGCTTGTTATGTAAAGATAACTTGCAGCCACTATCTGAGATAGTTTTTCCTCATCCCGTATTTGAAGAGACAGAAAAGAATGCCCAAGTTGCGGCATTACAACGGACAGAATATGCTCAACCTGCGATTGGGATGTTGAGTGCAGGGATGTATAAAATCCTGCAACAATCTGGATTTAAGGCAGATTTTATCGCTGGACACAGTTTTGGTGAACTCACAGCATTGTGGGCGGCAGGAGTGTTGAGTGATACAGATTACTGCTCACTCGTGAAAGCACGGGGACAGGCAATGGCAGCACCCCAAGATCCGAATTATGATACAGGAGCGATGCTGGCGGTAAAAGAAGACCTGAGTAAGGTAGAAGCAGTACTGAGGAATTATCCCCAGGTGGCGATCGCCAACTTTAATTCACCCCGCCAAGTAGTATTAGCAGGCCCGACAAATGCGATTACCCAAGTGCGGGATGCATTGCAAAAACAGGGATATGCAGCCGTTCCCCTACCAGTATCCGCAGCTTTCCATACACCGCTAATTGCTTTTGCTCAAAAATCCTTCGCGATCGCGATCAAAAACGTCAACTTCCAAATTCCCCAAATCCCTGTTTACACCAACGTCACAGGTAATCAATATCCTAAAGAACCAGCAGTCATTCAAAAAACCCTCGAAACCCACCTCTCTAATTCCGTGCTGTTCAAGCAGGAAATCGAAAATATCTACGCAGCTGGGGGTTACTGCTTCGTGGAATTTGGGCCGAGAAACATTCTCACCAACCTGATCAAAGATATCTTAGGCGATCGCCCCCATATGGCGATCGCACTCAACCCCAGCGCCCAAAAGAACAGCGATCGTTCTGTGCGCGAAGCCGCCGTAAAACTGCGGGTTGCGGGTATGTCTCTGAAAAACCTCGACCCCTACCAACTACCGCCAGTAATTGCCGAAGCGCCGAAAAACAAAGGTTTGAACGTTAAATTATGCGGTAGTAACTACGTATCAGACAAAACGAAAATGGCATTTGAGCAAGCATTGCAGAACGGGAAAACAGTGAAATTGCAGCATAATTCTAATTCTGTTTCCACGACTGCGATCGCACTACCACAAACTAACAGCACTAACAGCACTAACGGACACAGCAAACAACTCCAATTAGTAAAAGACACAGTTCAGATGCTTCAAGGGGAAGGGGTAAAAAGCAACGGTAATCCCCAATCCCAAATCCCCAATCCCCATTACCCCTTATCCCCTCCAGGGGCCCCACCTTCCCCAATCCCCATTACCTCTTATCCTCTCCAGGGAGACCACCTTCCCCAATCCCCGATCCCTGATTCCCAATCCCCGATCCCTGATCCCCGATCCCCGATGCAGCCAGAAATCCCAGATAAACTTGTAAATTACCAAAAAGTTTTAGAAAGCTTAGAGTACGTCCTGTCACAATTTCAACAAAATCAAGGCGGGAATTTACAAGTTCACTCCCACTATCTCAGTCATCAGATGGAATATGCTAAAACCTTTTTCCAACTGATGCAGCAGCAGAATTCCCTGCTTGCTAACGGTAAAAATTTACTAGATGCAGCCCAGCTCAAACCAACAATCATTGAAAGCTTAGACCGTAGCATGATGCAGTTTCACGCCCAACAAGGTGAAACCCTACGCATTCATGAACAATATCTCAAAGATCAGGTAGAATACACCAAAAACTTCTTCCAACTCGTTCAGCAAGAATACTCCCAACTCATCACCGAGAGTGGAACTACTCAACCAGTAATTTCTGCTCAGGTAAGTGTACCTGCTAAAGTAGAAATTCCTGTTCCCCCTGTTGCCAAAATACAAGAAAGTCAAACTCCTGCTGTTAAAGAAGACAGCCCAGTTCCAGCCAGTGTCAAGATATTAGAAAATAAGCCTGAGCCTGTAACTGAGACTGTTATTCAAAACGGTACAGCAACCGTACAACCAGAAACTACACCGCTTTCCTCCTCTTTTACTACCAGCACACCGACCATCAGCGCACCACCGCAATCAGTAATTACTCAACAACCACTACCACCAGCAACATCAGCACCAACCATTGATCTATCTGAGTTAGATCAAACCCTGCTAGCCATCACCAGTGAAAAAACTGGTTATCCCATCGAGATGTTAGAACTCGACATGGATATGGAAGCAGACTTGGGAATTGACTCGATCAAACGAGTAGAAATCATGGGTGCATTGCAAGAAAAATACCCCGACTTACCCAAGCCAAGTAATGTAGAAGAACTGGCGGAACTACGTACCATCGGTCAAATCGTCCAGTATCTACAATCGTTAGTTTTTACCCCCGCGTTAGTAGAGGAGAAGGGAGACAAGGAGGACATGGGGGACATGGGTGACACGGAGAAGATTTTTGATAATTTCTCCGCGTCTTCAGAAGCTGTACCTGAATTCAGCAATGACTCCACCGCAGTTCGCACAAGTGTTGCAGTCGCTATCGAACCAATCATCAGCATTACTGAAACAGCGACTCCCGCAGCAGAGATTGACTTAAGTAACTTAGCTGAAAGCCTGTTAGCTATTACTAGCGAAAAAACAGGTTATCCAGTCGAAATGCTAGAACTCGACATGGATATGGAAGCGGACTTAGGGATTGACTCGATTAAACGGGTAGAAATTATGGGGGCGTTACAAGAAAAATACCCCGAACTACCGAAACCGAGTAATGTGGAAGAACTAGCAGAACTACGCACCATCGGTCAAATAGTTGAGTACCTCCAGAAACTAGCTGGGGCTGAAAAAAAAAAGCAGCAACATGAATTTGTTAACCAGCCAGATGAGTTAGTACCCAACGTCCAACGTCGTCCAGCCAAACTGCAAATTCTACCACCTCCCGACTTTTGGGAATTACCCATACCAGAGGGACACATCGCCTTAATCACCGACGATGGTTCCCTCACTACTACCAAAGTTGCTGAGTTATTGAGTCAACGGGGATGGAAAGTAGTAGTCTTAAACTTACCTCAGTCCCTAGTTCCCGAAAAATCACCCTTACCAGCAGGTGTGAATCGCGTTATCCTGCAAGACTCAACCGAGGAACATTTACAACAACAACTAGCAGCGATCGCAACCAATTACGGTAACGTTGGCGCATTTATTCACATTCACCCCGTCTTCCAGGCTAACAACAACGATAAGATTGCTTATTTTCCAGAAGAAAAAGCGATTATTAAGCAAGTCTTCTTCATGGCGAAACACCTGAAAAAATCCCTGAATGCAGCAGCCAATCACGGACGCAGTTGTTTCTGTACCGTAGCACGTCTAGACGGAGCATTTGGAGTTGAACAAAAAGTTAACTTTGGGGCGATTGGTGCAGGTTTATTTGGATTAACCAAAACCATGATTTGGGAATGGCCAAAAGTATATTGTCGGGCAATAGATCTTAGTCCTGATCTTAACGCCGAAACATCAGCAATGCACATATTTGCTGAACTTCACGACCCCAATCGTTATCTTACCGAAGTAGCCTATGGTTCCCAGGGAAGAGTAACTTTGGTTAGCGTACTTGATCAGGACTTACGCAGTGATACGAAAAATCAAGGGTTTGGACAAGGGGTGTAGGGGTATAGGGGTATGAGGGTGTAAGTCAGCAAAACCGTCACACCCCTACACCCTTACCTCCTTACACCCAGTCTCAACAAACAATCTTTGTGCGTAAGTCCTCTTGATAAATAAGATACAGGGAAGCAAAGACACGGAAGCGAGAGAATTTCAGATTATTTCTCCGCGTCACCGTGTCTCTCTCTCCGCGTCTTCAAAATCTACTTCCACTTCTCGTATGCGACAGAAAATATGTCCAAGCATCAAACAATTACTTTTCTTGGTCGCGTTATTGACCAAAAAAAACAAGCCCCGATTAGTAGGGCTAAAGTTTTATTAACATATGCAGGTAATTCAGTGATTACCTACACAGATTTAGAAGGGATATATCGATTAACAATTAACTTTAATAACAGCAATTCTTTGCAGGCACAATTATCTATTCAAGCCAATGGATACAAAAATTATAACTCTTCGATAAAACTATCATCAAAACAGAAAGACCTTGGTGATGTTCGACTGGTTGAGCCTAATTCAAATTTGAATTCATCTTCTAATATTGTATCTAGCTCTAGTTCCAGTTCTAGTTCTAGTAACAAATCAAGCCCAACTTCTAGTTCATCTACTAGTAATAAATTAAGTACAAATTCTAATACACAACCTCAAGAGAACAGTTTTGTTCCTTTACCAATAATCATAGCGATCATGATGATGATGTTTTTAATAATGGCGATCACTTTGAAAAATCCGCCTCAAAAAAATCCTACCAATCGACGTAACACGGTTAATTATATCTATTAGTATTTGAGCTTTTGATATTTTGCGAACACCGATGTTTTATTAGCGTTACTAATTTGTTAATTGGTCGGTAGTTAAGAAGCAACATTTACTTAATTAATATTTTTTAGTTAGTTAGTCTCTGCGAGAGGAAAAGTTATGATTACAGCCACTCAGATTCGCCCTACATCTGTTTTTTTGGTTAGTGGTGGGGCTAAGGGAATTACAGCCAAGTGTACAATTAGATTAGCGCAACAGCATCCTTGTAAATTTATTTTGCTAGGACGTTCAGAACTTTTAGAAACTGAACCTGATTTTGCTCAAAATTGTTTTGATGAAGCAACATTGAAAAAACGCATCATGGAATACCTTCTTTCTACTGGAGAGAAGCCCACACCCATGAGTGTGCAAAAATTATATAACCAACTAGCATCGAATCGAGAAATTAAAGAAACATTAGCAGCAATTCAACAAGCAGGTGGACAGGCTGAATATATTAGTGTAGATGTCACTAATACTTCAGCATTAAGTCAAAAACTTACAGCTACTGTTGAACGCATGGGTGAAATTACAGGTATCATTCACGGCGCTGGTAATTTAGCCGATAAATTAATTGAAAAGAAAACAGAACAGGACTTTGAAAAAGTTTATACAGCCAAAGTTCAAGGACTAGAAAATATTCTAGCTTGCGTCAAACCTAATCAGATTGAGCATTTAGTTTTATTTTCCTCCGTAACTGGTTTTTACGGTAATATCGGACAATCTGATTACGCGATCGCTAACGAAATTCTCAACAAATCAGCCCATTTATTCAAACAACAATATCCCCAATCTCACGTTGTTGCAATTAACTGGGGAGGTTGGGATAGTGGGATGGTGACACCACAATTGAAAAAAGAATTTGCGCGTCGGGGTATTGATATTATCCCAATAGAAGCTGGGACACAAATGTTAGTCAGAGAACTGCATAATGCTAATCACAATACCACACAAGTTGTGATTGGTAGCCCCATGCCTACACCAGCTGCGCCTTTAGATAGTGAACTTCGTACCTATCGCATCCGTCGCAAACTGACACTTGAAGCCAATCCCTTTTTACAAGATCATGTCATCGCGGGAAACCCTGTATTACCAGCTACCTGTGCAGTTTCATGGATGTCTGATGTCTGTGAAAAATTATATCCAGGCTATAAAGCATTCAGTAGCACAGACTTCCGAATCTTTAAAGGAATTACCTTTAACGAAACCCTAGCAAATGAATACATCCTCGACTTAGAAGAAACATCCAAAAATATTGAGAATAACGAAGTAAATATACTGTGCAAAATCTGGAGTAAAAATCCCGAAGGTAAAACCATATATCACTTCAGCACACAAGTTAAACTCCTGCATAATATTCCTCCCGCCCCCATCTATCAAAAACTGAACCTAACAGAAGATAACATCATTACCACAACAGGCAAAAACTTTTACCAAACAGGAGAATCAGCATTATTTCATGGCCCAACTTTTCAACAACTCAGAAGAATTATAAATATTAACTCCGAAAAAATCACCGTCGAATGTTTTTGGCAAGAAATCGACAAAACCAAACAAGGACAATTCCCAGCATATTGGATCAATGGATTCACAACCGATTTAAGTACCCATCCCTTGTGGATTTGGCTAAATCATTACCATCAAGAAATCTGCTTACCAGGACAACAAGAAAAATACGAACAATTTGCCAAAACCCCCTACAACCAACCCTTCTACGTCTCCTGCGAAATCAAGAGCAAAACCCAAACAAGCGTTATAGCTGACTTCTTTGTACACGATAAACAAGGCAAAATCTACTCACAACTTCTCGGAGGTAAAGGCATTATTTTCCCAGCCAAATTAATGCAACCAAAATCCTAAACACCAATTAAATATTCACTCATAAAAACTCTGCGTACCCTCTGCGCCAACCTCTGCATACCTCTGCGTTTCAAGCATTAAGACTTAGGAGTTCCCCCGTGGAAAAAATTGCCATTATCGGATTCTCATGCCTATTTCCCAACGCCAAAAACCCTGAAGAATTTTGGCAAAACCTCATTCACCAAAAAGATTCCACATCATCCATAACCTCCCAAGAACTCGGAATCAACCCCCAAACATTTTACGAACAAAACAAAGGAAAACCAGATAAAATCTACTCCCTCAAAGGTGGATTCATCCGCGAATTCCAATTTGATCCTACAGGCTATAAACTACCAGCAGAATTACTAGAAAAACTAGATAATACCTTTAAATGGTCACTGCATGTAGCCAAACAAGCTTTGCAACATAGTGGTTATTTAAATCAAGAATCTATTCTCTCTCAATGCGGAATCATATTAGGTACACTCTCCCTCCCGACCAAAGCATCTAATCAATTATTCGCACCAATTTATCAACAAATTCTTACACCAGCACTCAGAGAACTATTACAACAGAAAGATTTCGATTTAGCTACTTTAAATTCATCTGATCAAGCCTCATTCTACAATGCGATGATCTCAGGCTTACCAGCAGCAATCATCGCCCAAGCTTTCTCACTATCGAATATTCACTTTTGTTTAGATGCAGCTTGTTCATCACCACAATATTCTATCAGGTTGGCATCTCATTATCTATGGACACATAAAGCTGATTTAATGTTAGCAGGTGGTATCAGCTGTGCAGATCCGCTATTTATTAGAATGTTGTTTTCTGGTATTCAAGGATATCCCGAAAACGAGGATATCAGCCGTCCCCTAGATAAATTATCGCGAGGGATGTTGACTGCGGAAGGTGTGGGGATGGTGGTACTGAAGCGATATAGTGATGCCAACAGAGATGGCGATCGCATTTATGCTACCATCACAGGTAACGGTCTTTCTAATGATGGTCGGGGTAAACACCTACTTAGCCCCAATTCCAAAGGACAAACCCTCGCTTTTGAACGCGCCTACCAAGAAGCACAGATTAATCCTAACAATATAGATTACATGGAATGCCATGCGACTGGCACATTGTTAGGCGATACCACCGAGTTCCAATCTATCGAAACCTTCTTCGGTAAATACCAAGCAACACCTTTACTGGGTTCTGTAAAATCTAACGTCGGTCACTTGCTCACGGCTGCTGGCAGCGTTAGCCTAATTAAAGTGCTGATGAGCATGTCTAATGGCGTGATTCCAGCCACAATCAATATTACAGAACCGATGGGTACAGACAACAATGTTGTCTCACCGCAACGCATTGTTACCAACACCACCAATTGGCCGGGAAATCAACCTATAAAACGTGCCGCTATTAGTGCATTTGGTTTGGGTGGAACTAATGCCCATATGATTTTAGAACAAGGAAACACAACAGAATCGGTAACACCAGAAGAATTCCTACACCCCGCCAAACTCGCCATTATCGGGATGGATGCCTTTTTTGGTGGATGTGATGGTTTAGATGCTTTTGAACGCAGTATTTACGAAGGTAGACAACATTTTATTCCCCTACCACCCCAGAGATGGTACGGAATAGAAAACCAAGCAGAGTTACTGAAAAAATACGGTTTAGCTGACGGAAAACCACCATTAGGCGCATACATTACAGATTTTGAAATCGATACAGTTTCCAGCAAAATTCCACCGAATGAACTCGAAAAACTCAATCAACAACAATTATTATTATTAAAAGTTGCCGAACGTGCCTTAAAAGATGCAGGTATTAAAGAAGGTGCAAATGTATCAGTAATAATTGCCGCAGAAACAGAATTTTCTGTACATCATTTACAGCAAAGATGGAATTTAGATTGGCAGATTAAAGAAGGCTTAATTGCTGGAGAAATTTCTCTACCACCTGATAAAATTAATCAATTAGAAACCATTATCAAAGATGGTATTCATCATCCTGTTGAAAGCAGCGAATATGTAAGTTACATTGCCAATATAATGGCGAGTCGCATTTCTTCGCTGTGGGATTTCACCGCACCTGTATTTACTATTAGTGCAGGTGAAAATTCCACTTTCAAAGTTTTGGAAGTCGCCCACCATCTACTCACAACTGGGGAAGCAGATGCTGTACTTGTGGGTGCAGTTGATTTAGCTGGTGGGATGGAAAATGTATTGTTACGTAATCAAAGAACAGCAATTAATTCTGGTGCAAATACCCTCAGTTATGATCAAAAAGTCAATGGCTGGATGGTTGGAGAAGGTGCAGGTGCAGTAGTCTTAAAACTTCATGAAACTGCTAAAAAAGAGCGCGATCGCATTTACGCAGCCGTTGATGCAATCAGTTTTGTGCAAGATCGTTTAGGAAATAGTAATCCCCAAGCCGTTCAGCAAGTTAGCCAGAAAGCTTTGTTGATGGCGGGTATTAAACCATCTGACGTCAACTATCTAGAAGTTTACGGTAGTGGTAACAAACAAGAAGACGAAGCCGAAATCACAGGTTTGCTTCGGGCTTATCCAGGAAGTGCAAATGATTTAAACTATGCAATTGGCAGTGTTAAAGCTAATATCGGTCATACATACACTGCATCGGGAATTGCTAGTTTAATCAAGACAGCTTTGTGTCTTTATTATAGATATATTCCAGGTACACCAAATTGGAATGGAGTTAAAGATCAAGGACAAGGGGGAGTGAATTCTCCTCACAATCCATTCTACGTTGCAACAGAATCAAGACCTTGGTTTCAGGGTAAACAAGCTACAAAAAGAATTGCTGCCATTAATAGCATAGGAATAGATGGCACTTATGCCCACGCTATTTTATCAGAAGAACCAGAACAACAAGAACGCAGCAGCAGATTTTTGCAGCAAACACCCTTTTATTTATTCCCAATAACCGGACGCGATCGCACTGATTTACTCACCCAACTTGACGCTCTGGAAAACACCGTAACCAACGGTACTTCCCTCACCAACGCTGCTAATTTAGCTTTTGCCAACTATAAACTAGATCCGAGTGCAAACTACATCTTAGTAATTCTGGCGCATAACCAAAACGAACTCACCAGAGAAATTACAGCCGCGAGAAAAGGTATAGACAACGCCTTTGCAAAACAAGAAAATTGGCAAACACCACTAGGTAGTTACTTCACAGCCAAACCACTCGGTAAACGCGGAGGAGTTGCTTACGTCTATCCAGCAGCAGTCAATTCTTATCTAGGTATTGGGCGCAATCTCTTCCGTTTATTCCCCAACATCCTCGACGACATCGCCATCAAAGAACTACAAAACCTCGTCGCCGATATCTCCCCCATCGTCTTCCCCAGAAGCTTAAACAAACTTTCATCTCGCCAACTCGAAACCAAAGAACAGCAATTTCTCGATGATCCTCTAGCGATCTTCGACGTAGACATGCTGTTTACCAGATTCATCACCCAAATCATTCGTGATCAATTCCAAGTCAAACCCGAATTCGTCTTTGGTTACAGCTTGGGTGAAACCAGTATGATGTCTGCGACTGGTATTTGGGATAACTTCACCCAAGGAATCCGCGCCCTCCACGCTTCACCCCTATTCGCCGACAGATTATCTGGTGCAAAGAACGCCGTCCGTCAGTATTGGCAATTACCACCAACCCAGGATAATGATTTTTGGGCTAACTATGTTCTCATGACAACCCCATCACAAGTCAGAGAATACCTCAAACATGAAAAGCGCGCCTTCCTAACCCAAATCAACACACCAGAAGAAGTCGTCATCGCCGGTCAACCAGCAGCTTGTGAAAGAATCATTCAAATATTAGGCTGCAACGCCTTCCGCGCGCCCTTCGATCACGTGATCCATTGTGAAGCGATGGGTTCCGAGTATAGCGAAATCGCCAGAGTCAACACCCTACCCATCCAGAAAAACCTACCAGACGTCACCCTCTACTCTGCTGCTGAGTATGGACCGGTAAGAATCGAGAGTGGGGCGATCGCCAACAGTATCGCTACAGGTTTATCCCAACAACTAGATTTTCCTCGCTTAGTCAACCGAGTTTACGATGATGGCGCGAGAATCTTTATCGAAACTGGTGCAGGTAACATTTGTTCACGCTGGATAGATAAAATTCTCGGCAGCAAACAACACATTACCATATCCCTCAACCGCAGAGGTTTAGACGACCATTCCGGTATAGTCAAAGCCTTAGCAAAACTCGTCAGCCATCAAGTTTCTGTTGACCTGTCACCACTCTACACCCAAGTCACAGAAACTAGTAAAAAATCCAAACTCACCCTCAAAAAAGTCACCCTGGGTGGACAAAGCATTACCGACAAAATCTTAACAGAAGAAAACAAACAACTCTTCCGCAATATCTCCACAACTACTAAAAAATCTCAACTCATCAACCCTCCTGCAACTCAAGCAGAAAAAATGCCGATACAAAATATCATGGATAACAGCTTACAGCCAAAAGCAGAAGTACAATTTGTTGAGTCAACAGCAAATCCTGAGATAATTACCCAACCCATTACCCTCCTCAATCAATCTCATTACCAACAACTAAACGCCAATAATTTCCAAGTTCATCAAACCCATGACATCTTTCTACAATCTCGTCAGGAATTTAGCCAGCAAATTAGTGAACTAATTCAACTACAAATTGCTTGTGTTGAAAACTTGTTAAATGAGTAAAAAACCGCAGAGACGCAGAGAACACAGAGAGAGGAATTATAACAACGTAATTATTCCATATCTACTCCCCCTCTCATCTTTCCTCTGCTTACTCTGCGTACTCTGCGGTTCATTAAAAAATACTCTCAACTAGGATGCAATATAAATCAACTACTAATAATTATCTTGAGGAATCACTACGGTGAAAACAGTAGATGTGGTACTAGGTAAACAAGATAACGGTCTTGAATTTTATAGCTCTCCCTGCAACTTTAATCAAGTATGGAAAGGTTCTTTAGATTGCGTAGCCTTTGACCCCAATACAATTAAAGAAAAACTCCTGACATTAGATCAACCTTGTTACATCGTTAAAGTTGACGGCAAAATTGGTGTCACCAACGACGGTTATTTGTCTCCTCTTGATCATGGTAAAACAGGACAAATTGAATTGTTGATGGTGGTTCCACCCATCAGATTACAACAATTAGGAGACCCGAATTTTCTCGCTTTTCATGGTGTGAAATATGCCTATACGACTGGTGCAATGGCTGGTGCGATCGCTTCAGAAGAAATGATCATTGCTTTAGGAAAAGAGGGAATTTTGGGTTCTTTTGGTGCGGGTGGTCTACCGCCAAATCGCTTGGAAATAGCTATTAACCGCATCCAATACGCCTTACCAAATGGTCCTTATGCTTTCAATTTAATTCATAGTCCTAATGAACCTGCACTAGAACGCGGTGCTGTAGATTTATACCTCAAATACGGGGTAAGAACCATAGAAGCTTCAGCGTTTTTAGATATTACTCCCAACATAGTTTATTACCGTGCCGCAGGACTAGGTGTCAATTCAGCTAATGAAATTGAAATAAAAAACAAAATCATTGCTAAGATTTCCCGCCGTGAAGTTGCAAGTAAATTTATGCAACCAGCGCCGCAAAAAATGCTTCAAGAATTGGTTGCACAAGGATTAATCAGTGAATTACAAGCAAATTTAGCAGCCAAAATTCCCCTAGCTGATGATATTACAGCAGAAGCAGATTCTGGCGGTCATACTGATAATCGTCCACTCGTTTGTTTGCTACCTTCAATTGTGGCTTTACGGGATGAAATTCAAGCACAATATAATTATGAACAACCTATCAGAGTGGGGGTTGCAGGTGGAATAGCCACGCCACAATCTGCTTTAGCTGCTTTTATGATGGGTGCTGCATATGTGGTGACAGGTTCAATTAATCAATCATGTATTGAAGCCGGAAGTTGTCAGCATACCAAGCAATTGTTAGCACAAGCAGAGATGGCTGATGTGATGATGGCTCCAGCCGCAGATATGTTTGAAATGGGGGTGAAACTGCAAGTTCTCAAACGCGGTACAATGTTTCCTCTCCGCGCTCAAAAGTTATATGAACTCTACAGGAATTATAACTCAATTGACGAGATTCCTACTCAAGAAAGAGAGAAACTAGAAAAACAAGTTTTTCGTAAGCCACTTGCTCAAGTTTGGGAAGAAACAGTTTATTATTTATCCCAAAAAAATCCAGAGAAATTGGGGAAAGCTGTTAATAATTCCAAATTGAAAATGGCGTTAATTTTCCGTTGGTATTTAGGGTTATCTTCTCGTTGGTCTCATGCTGGAGAAAAAGGTCGAGAAGTTGATTATCAAATTTGGTGTGGTCCAGCTATAGGTAGTTTGAATGACTGGGTACGAGGTTCCTATCTAGCAGACCCAAATCATCGCCGCGTCGTAGATGTTGCTAACCATATCATGATAGGTTCTGCCTACTTATACCGAATTCAAAATTTGAAAATTCAAGGGCTGCAAATTCCAAATTACTACAGTCAGTATAAACCTGTAAATTCTACATTGGAAGCCTAAATATGATGACAGCAAAAAAATCTTTAACAGCAATAGAAATTCAAGCTTGGTTGTTATCTAATCTTGCCGAAACTCTCCAGGTAGAAGCAGAGCAAGTTGACACAGAACAGCCATTAGATACTTATGGTTTGGATTCTACTCAGGCGATGCTAATTGTCACAAAAGCAGAAAAAATGCTCGGATTTAAAATAGCTCCGACATTATTATGGCATTACCCAACTATTGCTTTACTTTCTCAGCGTTTAGCCGAAGAATCACAAGAATTAGCATCAGATGTAGAAGACACTGTTGCAGTTAAAAATTTCACTCCTGTTTTAGATTTAAGTGCTGAAGCTGTTCTTGACCCTAATATCCGTCCTGCATCTGGTTCTTTTGTATTCACAGGTGAACCAAAGAATGTATTTATCACAGGTGGAACAGGTTTTCTAGGAGCTTTTTTAATCTACGAACTGCTACAGCAAACCAATGCTGATATTTATTGTTTAGTACGTGCTGCTCATCCAGAAGAAGGTAAGCAAAAACTCAAGAAAAACTTGCAAAGTTATGGACTTTGGAATGAAATATTCCGTCCCAGAATTATGCCAGTCATTGGTGATTTGTCTCAGCCGCTATTAGGAATTAGCAAAGAAGCCTTTGAAATGCTAGCTGCTAATCTTGATAGTATTTATCACAGTGCAGCAACACTCAATTATGTTTATCCCTATTCTGCACTCAAAACACCGAATGTTTTAGGCACACAAGAAGTATTGCGTTTGGCGTGTCTTTCTAAAGTTAAGCCAGTACATTATGTTTCTAGTGTTGCTGTATTTGAATCACCATTTTATGCTGGTAAAATTGTCAAAGAAGATGATAGCTTTGAGCATTGGCAAGGTATTTTTCTGGGTTATTCGCAAACAAAATGGGTATCAGAAAAACTAGTCACAATTGCTCGCGACAGAGGTCTTCCTATAACTATCCACAGACCACCTTTAATCGCAGGAGATAGCCAAACAGGTGTTTGTAATACAGATGATTTTATCAACTTGGTAATTAAAGGTTGTATCCAGATGGGATACTTCCCTGATGTAGATTATAGGTTGGATGCATCACCTGTTGATTATGTCAGCAAATCTATTGTTTATCTCTCCAAGCAAGAAGCATCTTTAGGGAAAGCATTCCACTTACAGCATCCTGCACCTGTTCCCTTCTCTGATTTACTTGCATGGATGGATTCTCTTGGTTTTGCTATTCAAGCAATTCCTTATCAAGAATGGCAAACAAAGTTAATTAATGATATCTCTTCAGCAGAGAATCCTTTGTATACCCTCAGACCTTTCTTATTAGAACGTTGGTCAGAAGAACAAATCACTATTCCTGATTTGTACCTGCAAAGTAGAAGACCAATCATTAATTGTGAAGCAACTTTAAATGCACTAGCTGGTAGTGGTATTGTTTGTCCGCTAATGGATACACAACTGTTTATGACCTATTCTAGCTACTTGCTTAAAAATGGTTTCCTAAATGTAGCTTAGTTTAGCTTTGCGTTAATTCGTGGCGATTTGAAACGCAGAGGGACGCAAAGGTAAACGCAGAGGGGCGCTGAGAACTAAATCTACAAATGCATACGGGTAATCTATCTGTGTCTATCGGTGTTTATCTGTGTGCATCTGTGGTCGATTTCTCAACAATAATTTTGTCATAGTTTTAATGACATCAGGTATTAGTTGTTTTTCCAGACTGCTTAGGCGGCTTTTTGTGTTTGGCTAAATAAGAAGCTTATGAACCTTAAAAATAAAACCATTCTGATTACAGGAATAGGTGGATTTATTGGCTTACGCACTACCGAATTGGCGATCGCACAAGGAATGCATGTTCGAGGAATAGAAAATGATCCCAATAATGCTAAAATAGCGCAGAGTTTAGGTGCAAAAGTACTTGTTGGTTGTATCTGCGATCCGATTGTGGCACAAGTGGCTTGTCAAGGAGTAGACATTGTGATTCATACAGCCGCCCTGGTCAAGGAAGGAGGATCGCTAGAAGAGTTTCGTAATGTCAATGTTGGTGGGACTCTTAATATAGCTAAAGCAGCTATGAATGCTGGAGTCAAGACTTTTGTTCACCTTTCAAGCGTCATAGTATACGGCTTTATCTATCCCAATCAAGTTACAGAAGAAGGACCACTCCGTAGCGAAAATAATCCTTACTCTTTGACAAAAATAGAAAGTGAACAAGAAATCTTAAAGCTAAATGCGCCACCAAATTTTGGTGTCATTATTATTAGACCGACGGCTGTTTATGGGCCAAGGAGTAACCCTTGGGTTGTTCGTCCCCTTTCGCTGATGCGCCAAGGACGGTTTGTGATACCTGATGCTGGAAGGGGAGTGATGAATCATTTATATATAGATAATTTAATTGATGGAATCTTCCTCGCTATCGAAAAAGAAGCGTATGGAGAAGCTTTCAATATTTCTGATGGACAGGAAACTTCTTGGAAAGAATACTACACACGTTTAGCTGAAGTTGGAAATCTACCAGCACCCTTTTCTCTACCAGCACCAATTGTTAAGTCTTTGATTTTGTTGGAGTGGTTAAAAATGAGAATTTTGGGTTTAAAGCCTGTTATTTTCCCAGCTGCTGTAGATTTTTCTACTAGCCCTCATGCTTATTCGATCAAAAAAGCACAAACTCAGCTAGGATATGAACCCAAAATAACTCTAGAACAAGGTATGGAATATATAAGGGAATGGCTGGAAAACACAGACATCCAAACGTCAAATCACTGAAAGGAACCACTAGCCATTTGGAGCAAGGAGTTATAAAAAACCTCCTCTTTTTAAGTTCAAAACTGGTAAGAGAAGCCTATGGAAAGAATGGGATAAATATTAAGCCAACTTAAATCATCTTCTATATCTTTTTCTTCCTTTGCGATCGCTTCATCTAACAACTGTTCTACCATCGGTTGTTTTAGTAATCCTGCTGCTAGGTCTGTAGCATTCAAATTCACTTCTGGAGAGCCAGGAAACATGACACCCAGATCAATAGAAAAATTAAATCTTTGTCCTCGCTTAACGGGATTGCCATAGCCTATGCCAATATAGGGAGCGATCGTATTAGGAAATTTAGCCTCACCTTTTATTTGACCAACTGATGCTAGTGAAAAATCTACACCTCCAATATCCAAAGTTCCTGATCGAGCTACAGCATCAACCCTGCTCTTGTTGTATATAAGACCACCAGTGATGTGAAATTGACTTCTGCTAGATGGAAACCAGTCAAGCAAACCCGACATGCTCAACAACTCTACATCAGCATCGTATTTAATATTATTCTTATCAACATCAACTCCAAAATTGAAATAATTAAACCCAAGTCTGCCGTTAAAATTAGGAGAAATTGCTGCTGTTCCCTCAATCCCAATTCCCAAAGTCCCAACTTTACCCGTAAGTGCAAAGCCACTTGATTGTCTCTTTTTAAGTTTATTTACAAGTTGCTGTTGCTTTTGTGGCTTGGAGGGTGGCTGATAGTTAACACAACGATAATTAAGTGGAAACGAATTACAGAGAGTGTCTAAGTCAATTTCTTTGGCAAGGAGTTGTTCCTCTGTTGTTTCTTCACCCAAAACCAATGGTTTTTGTGGTTCCAAGTCAACAGCACTGTAAGAAATATCATTTTCTTGAGAATTAGTATGAGGATAAATGTTATTCTCGTTTTTGCTATTAATTTCGCTAGTAATTGGTTGATTTATATTAGGACTAATATTTTCAGAAGTGGATATACTTATGAAAATATCACTACTGTCTATGTTTTGATAGCTTTCTCTCTCAGGAATTGCGTTGGCTGGTAAAGTCATTACTAAACTTCCACAAGTAGCTACAAATAAACTCGCTTGGCTGGTCATTTTTTTAGGGAATTTCTTCATCTTCAGATAATCATTGTCTTTAATAATTAAATTAGATTCAAAACTAATACCAATTTCATATGAAGCTGCATAGAAAAGAGCTTCTAAAATAAAATTATAAGATGAGATAGATATCACCTCGTCAAATGTAAGTTGCTCGAATAATTGTTGTACGCGATCGCGTAAATCTTGCAAAGAAGAAAAGAGTTCATTATGAAGTGATTTTTTGAGAAACTGCCAAAGCCTTTCAATTGGATTGAGTTCAGGCGAATGAGGAGGTTGAAGCAGGGGAATAATATTTTCAGGCCAGTTAATTGCACTACTGATATGAGCAGGGGCTTGGTCAATTTGTAAAATTGCATAATCTCCGCCTAATTGCTGAGATAGCCAGTCTAAAAATTCTTGAAAATAGTCACCGTTCAGTTTGGGGTATTCTTGCTGAAAATGTTGCCCCGTCAATGGTTCAATTGCGCCATAAGTAGGTGGGCGGGAAAAAACCCAACTATGTTAAGATAAGTAAATACGGAGAATCTACCTACCGAGGTGATGAATGATATGGGCGCTCGTTTAAGGGTATTCCTCACGCGTGAGCAAGACCTAACCCTGTTAAACCTGAGAACTGCGGATGTCCCACAGAAAGTACTAGACCGAGCAGAGGTAATCAGATTAAACGCACATGGTTGGTACGTTGAGAAAATAGCTGCTCACTTTAACTGGACTGC
The DNA here is from genome assembly GCA_051172755.1 of Nostochopsis sp. GTDB lineage: Bacteria > Cyanobacteriota > Cyanobacteriia > Cyanobacteriales > Nostocaceae > Pelatocladus. The sequence goes on from JBMNDX010000010.1 coordinate 90,071, forward strand.
ACAAACAGTCAGAGAAGTTTTACATAAATGGCAAAAACTGGGTCTAGAAGGACTTTGGGAATTACCAGGTCGAGGGGGAAAACCAAAGTGGAAGGAACAGGACATTGTGTTTTTGGAAGAATGCCTCAAAAAAGAACCACGTACATACAACAGTCTTCAACTAGCGCAGAAATTAGAAGGCGATCGCCAAATTAAATTGAGTCCCGACAGATTAAGACGGGTGCTCAAAAAAAGGGGATCAATTGGAAACGTGCTAAGAAGAGCCACAAAGGAAAACAAGACCCCGTAGTACGAGGGAAGAAACAAGCAGACCTAGATATGTTGGAATTATCTGCTGCTGCGGGAGAAATAGACCTAAAGTATCTAGATGAATCAGGGTTTTGTGCGTGGAGTGAACCAGGTTACACCTATTACTTCAGAGGGGAGCAAAAACACTTAGAACAAACTAAGCGTCGTGGTCGGAGATTAAGTATTATCGGGTTTCTTCAACCTTTAATCAGCTTTGTTTACGGTCTGATTATTGGTGGTGTTGGTCGTAAATCTTACATTCAAATGATGGAGCTTGAAGCGACTGAAGCTCAAAAGACTGGACGTATCAGAGTGATTGTACAGGATAACGGACCGATACACCGATGTAAAGAAGTGCAAAAGCTATGGTCAAAGTGGGAAGACATGGGTTTGTACATCTTTTTCTTACCCGCATACTGCTCCCAGATGAACCCAATTGAATTGGAGTGGCAGCACCTGAAAAAAGACGAACTATGTGGGCAAATATTTGATGATGAGTTAGACCTGGCTTACGCCGTGATTGATGGCGTTAAAGCTAGGGGAGAAAAAGGCAACTACAGTACACGACGTATTAAATTTAACTCTAATACCTATGGTTAAGTTTTCGTTACATAGTTATAAATTTTCCTGCCCACCTACTTACGCCGTATGGCAGAGACAGATTTGCTTGATTTTTTGGCATATCAAACTCACCCTGAGGTTTTGCGGTATATGCCTATCTAAAAGCTATAAACCCCTGAAAAGCTTACTTATCAGAGATTTCACTTCAGAGCGGGCGGCGGGAATCGAACCCGCATCAATAGCTTGGAAGGCTATGGTTTTACCACTAAACTACGCCCGCAAATTTCCAACCTAATAAACATAACACAGTCTTAACTAAAAATCAAGACTAGCGGCGCTCTATTTTGATACGTACAACTAAGTTACTTTGAGGCGGTTTGCTACCATCTTGGTTTCTACCGGGGCTAAATGAGACATTTTGGAAAAGATCAATTAACAGTTGCTGATATTGAGTTTTCTTCGCTTTTAGTTCTTCGGGAGTCATATCTATAATATCGACTGCGGGGTTGCCATTGGCATCACGATCAATTAACTTGCCATTTTGATCAATAGCCAAGGAAACGAGCAAATCTACATTATCCAAATCCGGTTCACTGCTGATAAAACTTACAGGTAATTCTTTTGTATTCTCTCCCAGAGGTTGAGCCAAAACATCTGGTGGTACATCTTGTCTCACCACTCCTTTTTGCAGCAAATCAATCATTTCGTCTCTAGGAAAAGCATTCCAAGTTGCGACTAGTCCTCCATCACTTCGAGTCTGATCGGCTGATAATGAGGGTGGTGGTTGCACAGATGGATTTAATGTTGGTAGTGAAGTTGATTTTCCTAGCGAGATATTAGCATCTGGTTGTTTTGGAAGTTGAGAGTTGAGTGGCAAATTCGTAGCAGATGAAGTATCTGTGGGAGGAATTGTAGCGTTTATATCTGGTGATGAAGCTTGATTTTGCTCATCTGGGATGGGATTTTCTGATTCTGAGGTTGAGGGGATATCAGTCTGATCAGGAGGTGGTGTCGGAGGTATAGTATCAGGCTGTTGAGCTTGGAATGGCGGTGTCGGAGGTATAGTATCAGGCTGTTGAACTGCTGATGACTCTGGTTTAGGTGTAGGAGTAATGCTAGGTATAGATTTCGGTTGTGTCGTTAGTTGAGGTTTTGGTTTTGCTGTTTGTTGCTGATTAACAGTTGTTTTGGGAGAGGGTTGCTGAAGTAGAGGAGAGGAATTAGGGTTAGAGGCGATCGCTGTTTTTTTGTCTATCAAAGCGATCGCATCTTCATCAATTACAGCAACGGATTTTTGAGTATTTGATGATGATTGGGGTGAACCAGGTTTGGCTTTTGCTTGTGGCTGAACTTTTGAACGTCCTGTTGGGGACACTTCTATGACTTCAATCGGTATAGCGCTATTCGAGTTTTGCTGTCGTATGAAGCTCAACTGATATGAATAATATGAGCGCAAGATCCAAAATGCAAGCAAATGTAGCGCTACTGAACCCATAACTACAGCGATCCACAAACCAGGAGGATCGCTATGTCGCCGAACTATGTGTGGTGGAATTGGTTTTTGGTCAGCAACCGATTTTGTCATAATTTTGCTATTTACTAATGACCAATGACCAATGGCCAATGGCCAATAACCAATGACCAATGACCATTTTAGCGATTAGCCGTCAATTCTAATCTAAGACTAGGGCAAAAGTCAGAACTGTTTCGTCTATCCCTTTTAGTTCTAGGAGACTACCTCTAATAATTTCTTCTTCTTGTAAATAATCTGCAACCGCCGCAGAAACTAAGACACCACCAGGATTAGCTACTTGCTGTAATCTTGCAGCGATATTAACACTCGGACCAATGGCTGTATAGTCGGCGCGTTGAGAGCTACCAAACATACCTACAACGGCTGTACCTTGGTGGATACCACAGCGAAACTGTACGCTTTCGCTTTCAGTCGAATCAAAAATACCCTTTTTTCCCCAGTGTTCGTTTAACTTTTCAAGCGATCGCAGCATCGCTTTGGCTGTATTTACCGCACGTCGCACTTGTTCGTTAGGTGTTAGCTCTTCTGGCGCTCCAAATAAAGCTAAAATACCATCTCCAATAAACTTATCTACTGTACCACCGTTATCAAATACCGCTTTTGTCATCACTTCTAAATATTCATTGAGCAACTCAGCTATTCGGCGTGATCTGAGGGTATTTGCTAGCTGGGTAAAACCGACGATATCACTAAATAAAATTGTGATTAAGCGCGGTTCCGGTCGCAAATCCACAACCAAGTCTCCTGCTGCGGCTCTTCTGACCAAAGCAGGTGGCAAAAAGCGTTTTAATACGGATTCTGTCAAATAAGTATTTAATTCTGCCACTTTGCGTTCATTTGCTTTCAACGCTAAAAGATTACGCACTTCTGCCAAAAGTTCACGATCATTAAATGGTTTAGCTAAATAAGCATCTGCGCCTCGTTCTGTACCTGTAATGCGAGTTTCTTCATCAACTTTTGCTGTTAGTAAAATGATTGGTATTCCTGTTAATTTTTCGTCGTTGCGGATCACCCGAATCATTTCCAGCCCTGATACTATGGGCATCATTAAGTCACTCACAATCAAGCTGGGTGAAATTTTCTGAGCAAGTCCAAACCCTTCTGAACCATTACGAGCTGTCCGTACGTGGTAGCCATTAGCGCGGAGTATACCAGATACATAAGCTCGTAAATCTGGGTTGTCGTCTACAACTAGAATAGAAGGACTGGAGTTAGTCAAAGATTCTTCCTCCACTTCTGCTGCTTCTGTGGAGCCTAATTCGCTGTCCCTAGTTTTTTCTTCGAGCAATTCCAAATCAGCCAGTTCCACAACAGCACGCTTGGTATTGACTTCCACGGCTGCTTCTGATACTTGATCGGCGCTGAAGTGACTACTACCAGGAATCAGCCAGACCCTAAAAGTAGTGCCTTGACCATAAACTGATTCTACGGTTACTTTGCCACCGTGAAGTTCTACTAATTCTTTAACTAAAGCCAAACCTAAGCCTGTTCCTTCATAGGAACGGTTTTCTGAGCCTTCAGCTTGGCGAAAACGTTCAAAGAGGAAGGGGATTTGCTCTGGTAAAATACCAATACCAGTATCCTCTACTGTCAAAATGCAATGCCCATCTTGAGATTGCATAGCAACAGTAATCATACCATCTTCAGGAGTAAACTTCATGGCATTGGACAAGAGATTATAAACCACTTTGTCAAATTTTTCCATGTCTAAGTATACTCTTGGACATTCAGCTATTTTGGTGATGAGACGCAGTCCTTTTTTTTCGCAGTAGGGACGAAACGATTCGATAATTTGGCTGACAAATTCGACTAAATCACAGGGACGAAAACTCGGTTGCATCCGACCTGCATCTAAGCGTTGCAGATCCAGTAGTTGGTTGACAAGTCTTAACAGACGATGGGAGTTACGCAGGGCGATCGCACTTTGTTCGTAAGACAAACCCTCTTTGGAAGAAACTGCTGTATCTAGTGGTCCTTGAATTAAGGTAATGGGGGTACGAAATTCGTGGGAAATATTTTGGAAAAATTCGGTTTTTTGTTTATCTAATTCTAGTAAGCGTTCGGCTTGTTCGCGGGTTTTTTGGTACAAGTGAGACTGTTGGACTGCGATCGCTGCTTGTGCTGCGACTGCTTTTGCTAACTCAATTTCGGAAGTCAACCATTGACGAGATTTTACCCTTTGTCTGAGAGTAATACTACCGATACTTTTTCCATCAGCTAACAGAGGAACTACCATCAGCGATTGAGCTGCTACTCTCAAAGGCAATTCAAAGCCCTTGGTTTCTGGCGGACACTGGCTCATATCTGAAATGATCACCGGTTCTTGTGTCCGTAAAATTTGTTGCAGAATTGGGTTGCCTTTAATTGGCGCTTGAGACTGGGGTAAGTTGTGAGTGTTGACATTTTCAATCTTTTGGGAATGATCAGTCTCTAAGTCTTCACAACGATCATACAAACCGACACAGCGAACAAACTCGTCGTCTTGTGTCCATAAAGACAGCACACAGCCATCCACTTGTAAAGCTTGTCCTAATTTTTGGGTAATCGCAGCAAAAATATCTTGTGGATCTAAACTAGAGCGAATAGCACTGGTAATTGTATTAATCAGAGCTTCTCTTTGAGCAAGCGCGTGTACTTGCTCGTAAGCATAGGCTTGAGACAAAGCTAGAGCAGCTTGATCTGCTACCATCATCACCAACTTCACTTCGTCATCACTCCAAACACGAGGTGCATAACACTGGTGTAGTGCTAACACAGCCATAAGTTCTTTTTGACAAATCAGTGGTACAACCAAGCTAGAGCAAATGTTGGCTTCAATAAAAGCAGCAGCACGCGATCGCAACTCAACAATATCCCCTTGAATACGTTCATCACTAGCTACATCATGAATTATTTGTACTTCACGAGTTTCCCAAATTGTCTGAGATAGAAGAGGTGATAGAGTTTCAGAAGACGCAGTGACTCGAAGACGCGGTGACGCGGAGAGTATTTCATCTGTATTCTCCGTGTCCCCGTCTCCCTTGTGTCTTGGTGTTTGGGCGTCCTTTTCTACTGGCTTCTGATAAATCAACCCTTCATCAACTAATTTATTTTCTTGGAAAGGACGCAAGAGGCAAGCATCTACCTCTAACATATGCCCTACCGTATCAACAATTGTTTGCAAAATTTGCCGATAATCTAAATCGCTACGAATTGTATTGGTGACAGTGTTCAGCAGCGATTCTTGGCGAAATGCGCGGATGAGTTCGCGAGTCCGAGTCTTAAGGACATTGTGGGTATCCAAGGCTTGGCGTACTACTGCTTTGAGTTCCTCTGCTTCCCAAGGTTTAGTGACATATTTGAATACTTTACCAGAGTTAATCGCGTCTACCAGGTCTTCGACATCGGTGTAGCCAGTCAAAATTATCCGGATGATATCTGGATACTGAGTTGCTGTCAGGCTTAAAAATTCAGTACCACTCATCATCGGCATTCGCTGATCGGAGATGATTACTGATATATCTCCCTCCTGCGCCAACAGCTCCAATGCAGCTGGCCCAGAACCTGCTCTCAACACCTTGTAATCGCGATAAAAGGTGCGATAAAGCAAATCTAAGTTGTCGGGTTCGTCATCGACAACTAAAATTTTAGGCTTACTGTTTGCTTGGGATTTCATGCACCGCTTTCCTGCTAGGCAGTCGGATAAACAATAATCTGATCAGATAAGGATGAAACTGACTCAGGTAAGAGCAAGGCATTTCGACTCCATAAGCCGTTTGCCGATATGACTGTAAGTTGTGAGAGTATTTGTTTACAGCCATCTGTCTCTATAAAATTATGCCGATTATTGTTTGCTTTGGTACACCCCAATTAATTTGATTCTGACTATTAGTCTGACAGAATTTGTGTTTACTAGCCAAATCTTTGCTCACCTCCGACGAGAACTGTTTCATGCCATATACAGCAATCCAGGCTGATTGAACAATGCTACTGAAGCTGCACATTAATTTTTCCCGCCGTAGCATCGACACTAACACTTTTGGGCAAATTTTATTTATAACAGTCATTTTCGAGTCAGCAATCTCACAATAACTTAAGATTCAAGAGCAAAGTATACTATTAGACACATCGTTATTTACAATTTAGCCATTAGAATTATGTACTAGACAAGTGATAGAAGAATTGAAAAGAAGGACTCGAAAGGGGAACAGGGAACTGAGGAAAGATAATAAGGATATTGATTATTGTTCCGATTCCCAAGGGAGCATCCCAAATGCTCAAAAAACCAGCCTGCGATTTAAATCGCAGTCTCATAGCATTGTCCCCAATCCCCATTACCCCTTATCTCCAGATCGAACCCAACTTTCTCCCATCCTAAATCCCAAACACCAGTTATTTTTAGTTTTCACATAGTTTAAATGGTGTTTTAGGATATTTGAAAAGATTTTTATTTAATCAATTCACCACATAATTAGCCTTGACACCCTGGTTTTTCCAACAATCCCATCAACCACCTATAACAGCAGCATCTGCTGAACCAACTTCTTGTCGATTTCAAGTTCGTGCAGCTACACCTGCTGATTTGACTAGTGTTGCTCAAATCATTGCTGAAAGCTTTCACTCTCAAAATGGTTTTTGGGCATGGGCTTTCCCTTTGCTACGCTTAGGTATCTATGAAGATTTAAGACATCGACTAATATCATCTACATCCCACCACATCTGTTTGGTTGCTGTTGACACCGCAGCCAATACAGCTAATAATTTAGTCGGTACTTTGGAGATAGGTGTGCGCTACAGTGATTCTTGGACAGAGGTTGGCAGAAGTTTGCCTTACCTGTCTAATTTAGCAGTTTCTTCAAAGTACCGTAGGCTGGGCGCAGCTTCTCAATTACTTCAAGCTAGTGAAAAATTTGTTCGAGAATGGGGATTTGAAGATTTATATCTCCATGTTCTGGAAAATAATCACCAGGCACGACAACTCTATCTCAAGTTCGGATATCGAGTGCATAAAGTAGAGTCTAATTGGAATATATTATTTTTGAGAAACTCGCGGCAGATATTGTTGCATAAGCATCTGCTGCTTAAGTCAACTAGCTAATAATTTTTTAACTCATGAGCGTTCCACAAATTGAAAGTCATTTGATTTTTGATTGGCTTTATTGATAAATCTCAAGGCTAAAATCCTTAACTGAACCGTATTGACTTTTAAATAAATATTGATTAAATTAATTAGCTAAATATTCGTTCAAATTTTATTTGAGCATATAAAATTCATATGATTTGTTAATTTTGTTTAAATTTTGACGGAGACTAGTTAAGATATAATTATGAAATATGTAAATACAACAATGCATTTTTGTAACGTATTAGTTATTGAAATTCCATTATCATAAAAGATAATTATGTCAAATGCAGGACTTACGCAAAATAGTTAAAAAACGTAGACACGAGTGGCTTCGGTGGAGGGTACCACATAAACGCGCAAGCGCCTTACCGCTAGGGCAGTCCCAATGAAACTTGTTTCATCAGCAAAGATGAAAGAGGTTTTTTCTCCTACACCCCTAAACCCTCTTTCAAGTCAGAAGACGAAGGAATAATACTTTCACAGAGCTATTGCGTAAGTCCTAAAATGAATAAAAATCTGTGAGTGATAGATAGTATAAATTTGCTTTGAAATATATTCAGTAAAAATACTACAAGTAAGCTGCCGAATCCTCATAATAACTTTGTATTCACAATATTAATCTTTATAAAAACTTTAAGAAAAAACACAATAATGGCAGACAAATCAATATTAAATCTCATAAAATATGGATAATCAATTACAAAACAACCTCTACTAATTTTCATTTAGCTAAGTTAGATTGACCAAAAATATCTTGTTAATAACAAAATCAAGACTTGACTTAATAGCAATCAATCTATCATTTCGGTACAAACTAGTCCCAAATTCATCCTCATTTTGAAAGAAGATGGATAGCGCAGAAAACCAACGCTATCAGACTGCTATGGTATCCACTTATTACCCGGACACAAGTTTTCTTGACTATATTGTCATGCGAGATGGAACTGAGCAATTCTATGGCTCGGATATCCTTACACAACTGTTGAGTAGAAAGGTTTTCATTGTTAACAGTCGAAGACGAAATGGTTTGATACTGTTTAAACGCTACCACACAGAGTTTGCTGGACCAGGAGCGGCAGTAGGTGGCGATTATGATTGTGATTGTCAAAAAGTAATACCAATAGGAAATTTATCTTTATTAACTCCTGAAACAAATGAAGAGCGACAGAAAGCTTATTTAATTAGGCGACAGTGGATTCGGCTGATCAAGCAGATTACAGAAAACCCTGTTCCTAGTCAACGAGTTCAAAAGATTTTTGATCAATTTGAACAGTATTTTCCACCATGTCAAGTGCAAAATTTGTCAGATGAAGCATTCGCATTGTTAGTGGGTGTTTTACCACAAACGGTTTCCATAGTACGTCGCTTAGGTAGTGATGTAGATAATAGATTGATTTAAGGTTAAAGCAAATTCAGCGAACTTACGTCAGGATCAGTTGCAAAATTGCCGGATTGCCTGCCAAATTTCTGCTAGGACATTAGCTAAGGCGTGATCACTCTCTAATTCTACGAACTCTACCCAAGGACGTGATTTGGCAAAATCGCGACTGGCTTGAATTGGGATAACTTCATCATTTTTTCCATGCAAGATAAGTGTAGGAATGGGGCGCTGTAATATTTCCTCTTGATATTGAATCGCATCTGTGATGAAATCATAACTTAATGGTAGCGATCGCTCTTCGCCGTAGTGATAAACCATTAAATACTTTTCTTGTTGCCAAAGCTGGACTTGTGTATCTCCTAACTGGGGTAGCCAGTGAGATAAAAAGCCAAAGGCGGGTGCTAGTAAAATGAGTCGCTGCACCTGGGAGTATTGCTGTGCTATGTGAGCAGCTGTTAAACCACCTAAACTTGAACCAATAAGAATTACTGGTGCAGCTTGAGACGGAGATTGTTCTGTATCCTGTTTGCCCTTTGCTAATAATATTGACCCTACTTGATGAATTTGGCGAGTAATTGTCAAGTGAAAAAAATCGCCAATATTCAAATCAGGAATATTCAGCTTGATATTTGACTCGGCAAAGTGATCGCGTATGTAGTGAGCTTTGGCAGAATTAGGACTAGAAGCAAAACCATGAAGATAGATGAACTGGTTCACAATCAAGCTTTTGTGAGGATCGAGGATTCTCCGTCATCAGACGCTACGCGTAGACGTGTAAGCGGCTTCTAGCAGAGTACGGGGATTGTTACTAACAACTAACAACTAACAACTAACAATTAGCGCATTGTGACAAATTCTTCAGCTGCTGTGGGATGAATACCAACGGTGGCGTCAAAATCTTTTTTGGTTGCGCCCATTTTAACAGCGATCGCCACACCTTGAATTATCTCACCGGCATTTTCTCCTACCATGTGAGCGCCTAACACTTTGTCAGTGTTGGCATCTACTACCAATTTCATCATAGTTTTTTCTTGAGCGCCTGTTAAACTGTGGAATAAAGGACGGAAACGAGTGCGGTATATTTTGACTCCATCGTCTCCCAGTTTTTCGCGGGCTTGGGCTTCTGTGAGACCAACTGTTGCTGCTTCAGGTGTAGAAAAGACAGCAGTCGGAACATCTTCGTGACTAAATACACGGCGGTGATCACCAAATTCACTATCCGCAAACGCTCGTCCTTCACCAATGGCGACGGGGGTTAAATTCATCCGATCAGTAACATCACCGACAGCAAAAATATTTTCTTGGGAAGTTTGACTATATTCGTTCACAGCGATCGCATTCATTGTGCTATATCCGGGGCCTTCGATGGAACTAGAACACGTTTCTATTCCAACCTGTTCTAAACCTAGCCCTTCGATATTGGGAGCGCGACCAGTTGCTAGCAAAAACACATCACTAATTACAGATTCTGCCTGATTTCCAGACAAATTGATTTTGTAACCCTCCGGGACTTTTTCCACCGCTTCCACTATATGATTCTGGATGATTTTAATACCGTGGTTGGTCATCCCCTCTTGAATATTGCTACGGATGTCTTCATCAAAACCTTTGAGGATGAGGTCTTTACGGATAAGTTGGGTGACTTCGCATCCCAAACCACGCATAATACAAGCAAACTCTGTGCCAATATAGCCAGCACCAATAATCACTATGTGCTTAGGTTTTTCTTGGAGATGAAACATTTCGTTGGAGGTGATACCATATTCCATCCCCGGTAAATCAGGTTTGACGGCACGACCACCAACAGCAATTAAAATTTTATCGGCGGTGACTTTACGACCATCAACTTCGATAGTGTGCGGGTCTAAAAGAGTCGCACGACTGGGAATAAGTTCCACTCCAGCTTTTTCCAAGAAACCAATATGTAGTTGCGAAAGTCGTTTGACTTCCTTATCGATCGCTGTAATCAAATATTCCCAGTCTAATTCTGTTTCGCCTACCTTCCATCCATAGCCTGCTGCATCGTGAAATAATGCCGAAAAATGGGAACTATAGACCATTAATTTTTTGGGAATGCAGCCACGAATAACACAAGTACCACCGACTAAACTTTCTTCGGCGATCGCCACTTTTGCTCCGTAGCTAGCAGCACGCTTAGAAGCTGCTAATCCTCCAGAACCAGCACCAATGACAAACAGGTCATAATCGTAGGTCATAAATTTTAGATGTCTTTTGCAAAAATTAAAATTTAATACCAAATTTATCAACGAAAAATGGAGAAATTTTAGCAAAGTAAAGTGTTATCTAGGACAAGAACGCTTGACAAAAGACGTTCCAAATTAGTCTTAACCATTCTTTTGATCGTAGCTTGCTAATTCAATATCAATTGTAATCGGATAAGACAAATCGATTGACATTTAAATTCTGTAGAGACGCGAAATTTTGCAGGAGTAGAGACGCGAAATTTCTCGTCTCTACTTCTACCAAACTACAAGCGATCGCTCATCTACCACTTGCTCATACACCTGTTCTGTTTGCTTACCTAATTTTGACCAGCTAAATCGCCGTTCCAAGTCTTCGTAAGCATTATCAGTCAACCATTGCCGATATCCGGGGTTTTTTAGCACTTCCAAAATTCCCCACGCTAGAGAATCAGGATTATTAGTATATGTGATAATACCTGTTCTTGTATGTTGCACTACTTCAGGAAAACCACCAGTATCAGATACAACTACTGGTACACGAGAAGCAAAGCTTTCTAACGCCACAATACCAAAGGGTTCGTAAAGGCTGGGGAAAACAGCACAGTCAGCGATCGTTTGAAATTTATCTAAGTAGTCATCAGAAATAAAGCCTGTAAAATAGCATTTATCCCAAATACCCGTATCCCAAGCTTGTTTTTTGAGATGATCACTATTGCCACCACCGATAATTACAAACTTAACATAACCACCCATTTCCTGCAAAACTCTAGGAGCCGCAGCGAGCAGTGAGGATACACCCTTTTCATAGGTCATGCGACCGACATAGTAAACTATTTTTTCGCCATCTTCAGAAAATTGCCGACGAAAGTCTAAGGCGTGAAAATCTTCGTGGTGACGTTTCTTTTCTGGACGAATACCGTTATATATAACATCAATTTTATCCCAGGGACTGTGTAACGCTCGTTCTACTTCCCGGCGCATATAGTCGGTACAGACGATGACTCGCCAAGCGTTGTAGACTAATAGTTCTTCTTTACCACTTATATAGCGTTGAGTATCAGTATAAATACCGTTATAGCGTCCGTATTCAGTAGCATGAATTGTGGCAATCAAGGGAAGTTTAAAGGTATGCTTGAGAGCGATCGCCGCATCTGCGACTAACCAGTCATGAGCATGGATAATATCAAAAGGCTCTTCCTCGGCGAGCAATTTTCCGCCATGACTACCCATACTCTGGTTCATGTTTACTACCCAGTGGAAAAAATCGTTCCCACCGGCTACGGGAATCCGATGCACACAGACTCCTTCTACTAATTCATACATCGGTGCATGACCAAATTCAGGTGTGATCAGATGAACTTCATGTCCTAATTTAACGAGTTCTGGGTACAATTCTGAGACATGACGCGCAATTCCTCCAACAATACGGGGCGGAAATTCCCAACTCAGCACTAGTATTTTCATTGGATGCAATCCCCCAAGCCTTTAGATTTGTCATTGGTTATTTGTTATTTGTCATTTGTTATCGGTCACTAGGTAGGGTAGGATGAGCAAATATATTTTTATCCCGATCCCTTATCCCCTATCTCCTACTGCCAACTCTTGCCGGAATTGTAACCAAGCTGCTGTTGCTTGTGTGTCCGAAGTGGCAGCTTTTTTTAAGAGGATGACGCCATCTTGAAAGCTAATGATTCCATATTCGCGATTATTTGTGAGCTGGTCAATCAGTGGTACTAAATCTTTTAATAAACGGCGATCGCTCTTAAATGCAGCTTGATACTTTTGTAATTGCCAAAGATCAGCGATCGCATAATCTACTTTGATCACTTCTTGAGCATCATTACGTAGTTCTAAAGTAGGTAAACGCAGGATTTCTCGCCGACTAGAAAGATGGGGAACCAAATAAGTTGTTGCAGATACACTAGCTTTAGGGGGAATTTGTGCCAGCAACGGACGCATCTGATTTACATGCTGCCATTGTTGTGGCAATGACACATAAACTAGTGGTTTTACGGAATCAGGAATCAGAAAGTAAAAAGTGCGATTTGGGTTAGATGTGAAGCTAAAAAACAAAGACAGACAAATACAACCTATCCACAAGCGGCGAAATGAAGGTTTAAATTTTTGCTGACGCTGTGACCACCAGAGAATAGACCCGTAAAATAATCCTGGGACTACAGCTAAAGCATAACGAATCGTAATCGAAAGAACAGATTCACCCCGGCTGATGAATAATTGTAATAATGGAAACCCAGCTATCATCCAAGAACCTGGTGCAACAGCAGGTACAAATGCTAAGGGCAACCACTGACCGAGTAAATACTTAATTGTTCCGTTTATTGGTGTGACTAATTCGATCAATAGCTGCACAGGATTGCTAATCATGCCACGAATAATATCTAAAGTCGAACCTTGATCACCATCAATATATTGTCCAAATCGTTCGATCGCAAACCGACGTGAAGCATCTTCAGAAAACAGAGGCATGATTTTATTAGTCAGCACCAAGATGTAACCAAAACTGAGGATACACACAGCAACGCCAGCACGGGGGAAGCGTTGACTCAAAATCATGTAAACTCCCACCCCGAATAATCCTATACCAGCATCTTCTCGGACAGCTAAAATCAAAATTGCCATCAACCAAAATAACCACCACCAGCGTTTTTCCATTGCTAGCAGCAGTGTAAATACAAACAGAGGAATCTGGCAAATGTCGTGAAAATTACTTAAGGTCGGGCCGATAACCGCATTAGCACCGTAAAAGCTGGCGGTAATCATGACTGCTAATCGCGGTTGGAGATATTGCCTAGCTAGTACGTGTAGCACTAAACCCGCCGCCGTGATCAGTGTGACTTGCAAAACACTCAAAGTCGCAGGAGAGGGAAATAAAGCGTAAATTGGTAGCCACAGCAACAACGCTGGTGTGAAGTGTTGCCCAAGCCGATGGTAATATACTGTAGTAATTTCCCCAGCATGGACTACATTTGTAGAAAGACTAGAAGAAAGAGAACTTTGAAAAAAGCGACCATGCAGATTATTCCAAAAAACTTGGTTAAAAATGCCTTGGTCGAAGGAAGCGTAAAAAGTGTAGTAGCGGTGCAGGGTAAATAACAGACACAGGAAAAAAAAGATTCCTGCCAACAATAAGACATTCTTACTGGCATTACCTGCCTCTAATTTAAAGATTTTTGGCAGCTTTTCTTGCATTTTTAACCACATCAAGGATAAATAATCAAGGCTTGTTGTACGCCCTATGGCGATCGCATTAAAAAAGAATACAGGATAAACGATCAAAAAATATCTACTTCTCCCCTTTCTCTCTTTACCCTTCACACTTTATTGGAGAATAAATTCAAGTAGTCGTTGTTCCTAGTAGCCAAATGCCTAGCTTACTTGTGGATGTGCAAAATTTGCTTTCTGACTTACTTAAGCGCTATTCATCGAAGGTAGATTATTTAATGATTCGCCTAGAAGAAGCTGAAGGTACAGATATATTTTTGCGTGGGGAGAAAGTCGAAACTCTCAGCGAAGCTATCTCCATTGGTGGACATATTCGTGCTGTTTATAAAGGTGGATGGGGGTTCAGCAGCTTCAATCGCTTGACAACAATTGTTGAACGCATCGAAGAAGCAATTGCTGCGGCTCATATGGTTGGTGATGAACAAACTGTACTTGCTCCTATTGAACCAGTACAAGTAATCTGTCAATTACCTTTGACAGGTACTAATCCTCGACATATTTCCTTGACTCGCAAAAAAGAATTGTGCGATCGCTATTGTGATCTGCTCAAAAGCGTAGATCATCGCATTACCACCACGTCTGTACGTTACAGTGATACCAGTCAAAGAGTAATAATCGCTACTAGTGAAGGTGCTTTCATTGAACAATCTTGGGTAGATATGGAAATGCGTTTTGCTGCCACAGCCAGAGATGGTGATACTGTGCAAACTGGTAGAGAAACCACCGGTTCTCGCCAAGCTTTTGAAGATTTAATCAACTCAGACAACCAAGTCAAAAGCGCCGCCCAAAGAGCAGTAGCAGCCTTAGCGCTGCCATCAGTCAAAGGTAATACCTACACTGTAGTTATTGATCCCATTCTTAGCGGTTTATTTGTCCACGAAGCCTTTGGACATCTTTCGGAAGCAGATATGGCTTACGAAAACCCAGATTTGCTGGAAGTTATGACGATTGGACGCAGGTTTGGCCCAAAAGAATTGCAAATTTTTGATGGTGCAGCCTCAAGTGGACATAGAGGTAGTTATTTATATGATGATGAAGGTGCGGCTGCAACAACTACGCAGTTGATTCAAGATGGAATATTAGTCGGAAGATTGCATTCTCGCGAAACAGCAGGAAAATTAGGGGAAGCAGCAACAGGTAACGCTAGGTGTCTTAATTATCATTATGCACCCATTGTCCGGATGACCAACACATGGATAGAAAAAGGTAAAACACCTGTTGCTGATTTATTTAGTGGGATCAAAGAAGGAGTTTATGCTCGTAACTGGTTGGGTGGAATGACTAACGGTGAAATGTTCACCTTTAGTGCTGGGGAAGCTTGGATGATTAGAAATGGGAAAATAGCCGAACCACTCAAAGATGTCACTCTTTCAGGAAACGTATTTCAAACTCTCACAGATATAGAAGCAATTGGTGACGACTTTTACTGGGACGAATCTGGTGGTTGTAGTAAGGGTGGACAAAATGGTTTATCTGTAGGTTGTGGTGGGCCGAGTTTGCGAATACGCGATGTGGTTGTTGGTGGAGAGGTTTGAGTAATAGCGATTGGGGATCGGGGATCAGGGATTGGGGAAGGAAGGACAAGAGGAGGATTTGTGTCAAGAATTTTGTGAAATGGCATAACTTAAGTGATTAGACAGAATTAATTACACACATTGTCTTTCTGTTCCCTGTTCCCTTGAGGTAGCCAGGACTTACGCAAAAACTCTCTGTAACCCTCTTTTCTAAACGTGTCCTACCCTGCGAGAAGCCACTACTCTACCAGAAGCCGGACTTCGTCCGTCTACGTGTCTACGTTTTTCCGTTGTCTGTGCGTAAGTCCTAGTAGCAACAAAGTAAAGCGATCGCTATAATTTGCTGTCACTGACAAGCTAAATTCGCATATTCACAGCAAAAAACGATGGTGTTCTAATGTCAAATTTCAAATTTGCTCAAAAAATATCTAAAAGCATAGATAAATTTAGAATAACTGTCAGAAATAATACAACATATGGATTTTCACAACCCAGATGTAGAAAACCATTCCTAATCCAAAATCCAAAATCTCAAATCCAAAATCGTATTGGGTGGTTCTGTAGTGCTTTGGTGATTACCACCTATCTTATACCAACTCTCACTCCTCGCCCTGTGTTGGGTGCAGAACGCTTAACCTTGTCATACGGTCTATTAGAGCGTTCAATACGAGTAAAATCTTTAGAAAATTATGCCAGAACAGGTAAAATAGATGACGATTTGGCTGCGTATTTTCAGTATGCACCCAAAGAGCGACTACAGCAGCTTAAAGAAGTATTGTTGACTCCTATTCCCTTGAATGCGGTACAAGTTTCGCAGTTTCTCTACACACCAATTGGGGAGAGATTACTAGAAAATTTAGCAACATTGATTGAGGGTGATAGTCGGGCTACTGGTTTATACGGTATTCGTGCAGCATTAATTTTAGCTGCGGCTGAACCGGAAGGCTTTACTTTATTAAATGTACTACGGAAATTTCCTTCAAGTCAGATTGCGATTAATTTAGTCCGCGCTCTAGAGTTAGCCAACTTAGCCCAGAATTTTCTCAATCAGACTCAAAAAGCGATCGCACTGATTGAAAAAGAAGCTCGCCAAGAAGTAACAACTAATTCGGCAGAGAATACCAATATTACCAAAAACTTACTGCAACCAGGGCGTTATAAATGGCAAAAACAAACCATTGACCTCAATGACACCTCTCGGAGTCGTAAATACCAGGCGGATATTTACTTACCACAAGTTTCTAGTCCGAGACCAGTGATTGTCATCTCCCACGGACTTGGTTCTGATCGAACCAGCTTTGTTTACTTAGCAGAACATCTAGTTTCTTATGGATTTGTGGTTGCAGTTCCAGAACATCCTGGCAGCAACGCGGCGCAGTTGCAAGCCCTATTATCAGGTAGATCAGCAGATATTACCAGTCCTAGAGAATTTATTGATCGACCTTTAGATGTTAAATTTCTTTTAAATGAACTTGCTCGCAGATCACAGTTTGATCCAGGTTTACAAGGACGCTTGGATTTGGAACAAGTAGGCGTCATTGGTCAATCTTTTGGAGGCTACACAGTTTTAGCATTAGCAGGCGCACCGATTAACTTTCCCCAAATCCAAAAAAGTTGTCCACCTTCACAAGATACCCTGAATGTCTCACTTTTACTTCAGTGCTTGACTGCGGAATTACCCTTAACTGGTCAGTATGATCTGTCTGATTCACGCATTAAAGCAGCGATCGCCATTAACCCAATTGACAGTATTGTTCTTGGCAAAGACAGCCTCAGTCAAATTAAAATACCAGTGATGATTGTCAGCAGTAGCAAAGATACAGCTGCTCCATCTTTACCAGAACAAATTCAACCTTTTACTTGGTTAACAACTACCAACAAATATTTAGCATTAATTAGTAATGCTACACACTTTTCAACAATTGCAGAATCACCAAACGATGCTATTGCGCTTCCAGAACAAGTGATTGGCCCAAATCCAGCTATAGCACGACGCTATGTTAACTTTTTAAGCCTGTCTTTTTTCCAAACCTATGTCGCTAATCAACCAAATTACTTGCCTTATCTGAGTGGAAATTATATTAACAGAATTAATCAGCAAGCATTACCACTTTCATTAGTGCGATCGCTCGATTTGAATACTAAATAATACTTCTCAAGTCCAGATCAGTACTGGTAAATAGTACCAATTCTACAATCCCAAATCTGAAGCTTGTAGTGAGTGCTTCAGCACTCATAACCAAACTACTAACGGTAAACTAAGAAACACTACTCAAACACAGGTGGCCATAACTCAGAAATTACAACTTCCCAACCAGGGAACAACTCAGGAATAGCCAACTTGTCCTCACCTACTAACATTTCCATCTCACCAGTTGGACGATATACAGTCACAGTTAATTCATCTGGATTTATCAATATCCCAACCTGCGCTCCTAATTGCAAAAATAACTTGATTTTTTCTTCAATCGGGCGAACACGGTCTGTTTTCGATTTGATTTCAACTACCAAATCTGGAACCAAATTAGCAAAATCGCGTACAGTACGTTTTAATCTTGCTGCTGACACAAAAGAAACATCTGGCGCTCTTAGATCCGTGTTGGGCATAATAAAGCCACCACTAGAATCAAATATTCTTCCAAGTCGGTGAGGTTTAACCCAGTTACCCAGCAGTCTGATAAACTCAGCACCTATTTCACTTGATTCAATATCTGATGGCCCCATTAAGATGATATTTCCTTCTTGTAACTCCAGTTGGTAGTCACGTTGTTCTTCTTGCAACTTATGTTGTAGTCTTTCTAAATCCTGAATTGTGAGAGCCATACTCATCTCCCAAGAGTCTGATTGCAATTTTATCTTGATTTACTCTTTGCTATAAACTCAGAATTATACAATAATTAATAGTACTTTTTTAAGGAGATTTTTAAAAAATAAATTATCAAACACCCTCTAAACCATCGTAAAGGCGCAAAGCCTTGCGTCCTCTTCATCGGTAAAATTATTTTCCACAAATCACCTAATTTTTGAATCTCATAATTTTATGGTTCAACTCATCCAAGAACAAACCATTTATATCAGTCAAATTTTAATTGAATAATCATGTCTCATCGTCCTATTTATCTCGATAACCACGCCACCACACCTGTAGATGAACGGGTTCTAGCAGCAATGCTACCCTATTTCACCGAACACTTTGGCAACCCTTCCAGCATCAATCATATTTACGGTTGGGAAACCGAAGCAGCTGTCAAAAAATCACGAGAAATATTAGCGGAAGCTATCAACGCCACACCAGAAGAAATTGTTTTCACTAGTGGTGCAACAGAAGCCAATAATTTAGCTATTAAAGGAGTTGCAGAAGCTTATTTTCAAAAAGGGCAACATATTATTACTGTTGCGACTGAACATAATGCAGTGCTTGATCCTTGTAAATATCTCCAAACTCTCGGTTTTGAAATTACAATTATCCCTGTTCAAAAAGACGGACTGATAGATTTAAATCAATTAGAAAAATCCTTTCGTCCTGACACAATTTTAGTTTCAGTGATGGCTGCAAATAATGAAATTGGAGTATTGCAACCATTGACAGAAATTGGTGAAATGTGTCGAGAGCGTGGTGTAATTTTTCACAGTGATGCTGCTCAAGCTATGAGTAAAATTCCTCTAGATGTACAGGCAATTCAAATTGACCTGATGTCATTTACAGCACACAAATTCTACGGTCCCAAGGGGATCGGTGCGTTGTACGTCCGACGCCGCAACCCCAGAGTCCAACTAGCTCCCCAGCAGCATGGTGGTGGACATGAACGAGGAATGCGTTCTGGCACTTTGTATACACCGCAAATAGTCGGATTTTGTAAGGCGGTGGAAATAGCTTTGGAAGTACAAGCTACAGAAAATCAATATCTCACCCAACTCCGACAAAGATTATGGGATCAACTTTCTCAGTTAGAGGGAATTCATCTCAATGGTCATCCGACTCAACGATTAACAGGAAATTTGAATATTAGTATTGAGGGGGTGGATGGAGCCGCATTGCTGTTAGGATTGCAACCAGTTATGGCAGTATCTTCGGGTTCGGCTTGTTCCTCAGCAACCACTGCACCTTCCCATGTTCTCATAGCCTTGGGACATACAGAACAATTAGCTTATGCGTCACTAAGGTTTGGTATTGGTAGGTTCAATACAGCAGAGGAGATAGAGCAAGTAGCGCAACACACTATTTCTACGATTCAAAGTTTAAGGAATTCCCATTAAATTCAGGCAGATGTGTGAATTTGCATACTTTTTACTCCCTATTTTTTTGTGAATACACACTCTTTCTTGATAAATAACGTCCACTAGGCGCGCCGATCACCTGTCCTTGATCAAAAATCTTCTTCCCTCGCAAAAAAGTTGTTTTGACTCTTCCAGTCAACTCTAATCCTTCAAACGGCGTATACCCTTGCTGCGATTCTGACTCATTAGCGCGAACAACAAAGCTTTTATGAGGATCTAGTAATATCAAATCTGCATCGTAACCAACTGCAATATCACCTTTTGAATTTAAGCCAAATCTTTGTGCAGGATTCCAGCTTAATAACTCAGCCATATGATTATAAGACATGCCACGCTTGCTACCTTCACTAAAAACGCCAGAAAGCAGGTATTCTGTACCACCAAACCCAGATTTTGCCAACCAAATGTTATTGGGATCTTTCAGACTAGCTTTTTGTTCGGCTGAACAACAGGCGTGATCGCTGACAATCCAATCAACTTGGCGATTGAGTACAGCTTGCCACAAATATTCTACGTCTGGGCGGGGACGAATCGGCGGGTTCACCTTTGCCCATTTACCCATAGGTGTATCTATATCTAATAACAAATGTCCTACAGTTACTTCCCGGCGAAAATTAATGTGAGGAAAAACTGTTTGCATCATCAACGCAGCTTCGACTGCTTTGCGAGAACTGAGGTGTAATAGATTAATATTGAGGCAATTAGTTTCATGCGCCAAGTAAGAAGCAATGCAGATGGCTAACCCTTCAGAATGGGGTGGACGCGCTGCACTATAAGCTTTTAAACCTGTGAGACTAGAGTCTTGTTGGACAATTTTGGTGTAGGCGTTGAGGATTTCAGCTACTTCACAATGGAGACTGAGACTCAGGCGATCGCTTGCTTCGGGATACAATTCTCTCAGCTTGGTCAGACCACGCATGATAAATTCAAAGTGAGCCAAGTCATATCTTTCCTCTTTGTTAATCATCAAAAACAGGTTTTGTTGATCGCAAAGACCATGCAAACCATAGCCACCGTAGAACATAAAAATTTTGAATGACCCAATTCCATATTCCTCAAAGAGCATTTGCATTTCATCAATATGAGTCGTGCTAATTGGGGCAATATGATAACCGTAATCAACAAAAAAATTCCCTTGCGATCGCGCCAAAACTTCTGGGAAAAAATCTCTGTAGGAGCCGCCTTTATTGAGATAATACTGACCTGTACGGATATAATTAAGGCTAGTTGTTACACCCCCCATTGCAGCTGCTTTGGTTTCAGTCACCGCATCTTGGTCAAGGGGTTGATAGATACCGATGTGCATATGAGCATCCACAACCCCAGGAAACCCCAGCAAGTTTTGTGCATCAAATATTTCTTTGCCTTGATCTGGGTTAATATGAGGAGCAATTTGGGCAAATTTCCCATCTTTAATACCCAAATCCAGTAGTTCGATACTATTGCGATTGGGGCGAACTACCTGTACATTTTTGATAATTTGATCTAATACGGGAGTTTCAGACACAGTAGACTTCTCAACCCTTGTAAAAATTCAGATCCTGGTTTAGCAAGGAATGCCACCATCGTATCGAAACGTAGATCAATCCCATCAATATGTAACGATTTTTGATGAGCGTGAAAAAAGGTAGGATAGCGATCGCGTAAGTAGTTAATCAAAATTAATTACACACGCATTCAAACTGAAAGGCTTATCCAGCCTACAATATCTGTAGCAACTAGAAAATCTTAAGTCTTTATAGTTGAAAATCAAGACAAATGTATGCCAGTTACAGTAACTAAATCTTACGTAGAGTATCGGAACGATGTTTATTGGGTCGAAGGAACTAGGATTTCCCTTGACTCAGTTGTCTATGCGTTCCGAAATGGATTATCACCTGAAAGTATTGTTCACTCTTTTCCTTTGCTGACACTTGAACAAGTTTATGGTGCGATCGCGTTCTATCTAGCCAATCGTGCTGAGATCGATACTTACCTAGCAGCCGAGGAAGATGCATTTGATACTATGCCTCAACCGCTACAATCTGCTGCTCCTGTTCTATACAACAAACTCATAGCTGCTAAAGCAGCCAGACAGCAGCCAGGGTAGAATGGTGAATGTTCGCTACCAAGCTGATGCTGATTTAAACCAGGTAATCGTAACAGGTAAGTAGTTACACAGAATTAATTACACAAATAACTAGTTAAATATATTAGCATAAGAAAGTCGTGTATTAATTCTGCTCAAAATGATATTCATGAGGGAAATAAATCCTCTATCTTATCGGTTACTGGAACGAATTTATCGTCAAAGCCGACATCATCAAGTACGTCAAAGAGCGCATTGTCTAATGTTAGCTTCACGAGGAGTGAAAATCAAAGAGTTAATAAAGATGTTTAAAGTCAGTTATAAGACGATTTATAACTGGTGCGAGCGGTGGGAATTAGAAGGAATAGTTGGATTGTATAATAAACCAGGAAGAGGTAGTAAGCGAATATTTAATTCTGAACAAGAAGAGAAAATTAGAGAGTGGACTCAACAAGAACCAAGGCAGTTAAAAAAAGTTTTACAAAAAGTTAAAGAAGAATGGGGAATTGAAATCAGTAGCGAAACAATTAAAAGAATACTTAAAAAGTTTTCTATGAGTTGGCATCGTATGCGTCGAGAGGCTGGAGGAGAGCCAGAACCTGCTGAATATCAAGAGAAAAAGGCACAATTAGAAGAACTTAAAAGATTAGAAGATGAAGGAGAAATTAACTTATATTACTTAGATGAGACGGGATTTTGTCTCATTCCTAATGTTCCTTATGGATGGCAAAAACGAGGGGAATATTTAGCTATTAAGAGTCGTCGTAGTTCCCGCTTAAATGTATTGGGAATAATGAATAGAAATAATCATCTTGAAACTTATATTTCGTCTCAAAGTATTAATTCTGACGTGGTTATTGCTTGTATTGATGCATTTTTCGCTACAGTAAATAAACCAACAGTTATTGTTGTAGATCAAGCTTCAATTCATAAAAGTGATGCGATTCTTGATAAAATTGAAGAGTGGGTTGAACGGGGTATCACCATTTTTGAATTGCCATCTTATTCACCCGAGTTAAATTTGATTGAGATTTTGTGGCGGTTTATTAAGTATGAGTGGATTGAAATAGACGCTTATTCTAGCTGGTCAAATTTTGTAGCATCTGTCGAGAAAATCCTCAGAGAATTTGGACAAAGTTATGTAATTAATTTTGTGTAGCTACTTATTTAAAAGAATGGGCTAATGCAAGATTAATTTCAGCAGCACCTGCTTTATCATGATGGAGTAGGTGCATTGTTTTAACTAAAGCTCAATTACCTGAAGGTCTCATTTTCAATTAATTCAAAAAATTGCGAAATCTGTTCAGTCGATCGAATGTGATAAACACTTTTGGTGCTTTGAGCCTGCTTGATATACTCACGATATTTTGGGGTCAAATATTTGTGACATAACCAAAGCACGCGGTAGCTAGTAAGCGAACTCTTCAATATTGGACTGTTTTGGGGCCAGCCTTCTGGCGGTTTAAAGCGACCTGTGATTAATCGTTTAGTCACCCACCAGAAATGCACATATAGCGGTAGATCGACAAAAACCAGAGTATCCGCCTCGTTCAGTCGTAGCCAGAGGGTTTCCGTGCAACCAAACCCGTCAATAATCCAACGGTCAGTAACCAAAATTTTCTCATGGGTGTGCTTATAGTCTTCCTGGGTCACCTCAATACCCCCTGATTGATATTGAATCTTGTCTAAGATGTGAAGTGGCAAACCAGTGATTTGTGATAATCTTTTGCTTAGAGTTGATTTACCACCTCCAGCATTGCCAAATACCGCTACTTTTTTCATTGGTACTCTCCGAGTATTTAACAAACCACAGGATAGACGAGCGATCGCAGGCTTAATTTATATTTTATCTGTCAACTGGTCTTTAGTTGTTAACCGTCTTAATACTTGGTGGTGGTTTACAAAAAATATCCTCCTGGCGAGAAAGCTACATTATCCGTTGTGATAATCTGGATAAAGTCATATGTTCTTCTCTTAAGATGGCTAGTCTACCGCATCCAATTCAGTATCAGGGTAGCAAAAGAAACCTTGCATCAGATATTATTAAGTTCGTACCTAATAGAGTAGAAAGGATGGTAGAGCCTTTTACAGGAACCGCAGCTATTAGTATTGCTGCTGCTGCCAAATACATTTCTCAAAACTTCTGGCTTAATGACTTAAACAAACCACTTATTGAACTATTAAAGCTAATTATAGAAGAACCAGATGAAATAGCGGATGCATATGCAGGTATATGGAATAAGCAACATTATGATTCTGTAAATCACTATTTTGAAGTTAGAGAAATATTTAATAAAACTAATGATCCAAAACTTTTTCTATATTTGTTAGCTCGATGTGTAAAAGGGGCAGTTCGATATAACTCTGAAGGATTCTTCAATCAAAGCCCTGATAAGAGGCGCAAAGGAACTCAACCTGAAAAAATGCGGAAAAATATAGAAGGTGTTTCTGCACTCTTAAAGAGTAAATGTAAATTCACATGCTTAGATTACAGAGAAGTTTTATCCGACCTAAAAAATACTGATTTTGTTTATATGGACCCTCCTTATCAAGGTGTATGTGGAGATAGAGATTCAAGATATTTCTCTGGAATTAATTTTGATGATTTTGTTATAGCTGTTGAACAACTAAATCGAAGGGGAGTAGCGTTTGTAATTAGCTATGACGGTAAGCGAGGCAGTAAAACCTTTGGCCATATACTACCTAAAGAACTAGGACTCAAGAGGATTGAAATAGAAGTAGGACGATCATCACAAGCAACACTACTGGGTAGAGAGGAAATAACAGTAGAGTCTCTATACTTGTCGCCAAATTTACTAAATGGTCAGTTTGCAGAGTTAACAGGCTATATTAGCGAAACATCAAGACAACTGACTCTCTTGGAAAAGCATGGACACTTCTCAACAGCTACCTGATGATTTTATACAATTTTGTCAATCTGTAACTGCTAAAAGACCGAAAGCAGTTATTGATCATATCTTGCAATATGGTTTTATTACCACGGAAGATTTGAAGGAAAGATATGGCTACAATCATCCTCCAAGAGCAGCTAGAGATGTTCGAGAACATGGAATTCCTTTGGAAACCTTCCGTGTAACAGGAAGTGACGGAAGAAGGATAGCTGCTTACAGATTTGGCGATGTTAGTAAGGCAAGGTTTTCAAGATTATCTGGTAGAACTGGTTTATCAAAACAGATAAAAGATGAGTTAATCAAAAGATACGGTTGTAAGTGCTTTATTTATCTAGAAGAAGTTGATGAGCGCGAGTTACAAATTGATCATCGTGTTCCTTTTGAAGTTGATGGTGAGCCAGATATAGAACCCGAAAACTTTATGCTGCTGTGTGGTTCTGCTAATCGGGCTAAATCTTGGTCATGTGAACATTGCGAAAATTGGCATAAGATTAAAGATAAGTTTATTTGCTTGTCATGTTACTGGGCATATCCAGAAAATTACACCCATATTGCAATGCGACAGGTCAGGAGAATAGATCTTTTGTGGGAAGGAGACGATGTTGAAATTTATGAAAGGTTGAAACAACAAGCTGTCAGTCTAGAAAAAGAAATCCCTGAATTTGTCAAGGAAATTATTGAACGAGAAGTAGGGCGAGACAGCGACAGCTAGCACTGCATTTATGCAACGCCAATAGAGGTTATTGGTGAGTCCCCAAAGCTACATGTGATCGCACTACTTCACCGTTAAAAATTTTTTATACTTATTATATAAATGCTCTCTTATTCAATCATCTTTAGGAGAAAAGAAAATGGAAAGTTTTAATGAATATCATCTAAACCCAGAGCAATTTCCTTTTCTCAACAGCTTTCAAGATAACTGGCAAATAATTAGAGATGAGTTTACAAGCTTTATTAATAATGCATCTGATGAAGAATTAAAATTCACTTATGATGTACTAGGGCCTAAAAGCAAAACAATTAAAACCAGAGGAAATTCAAAATACAGTGCTTTTGGTATTTTATTCCAAGGTCTTTTTATTGAAGAATATATTCAAACGCATCAAATAAGATATCCTGATTATGAGTCAGATAATGTCTCCAAAAAAGCACTTGAACTAAGAGAAAAATATTTTCCAAATTTAGCTAAGGTGATCGAAAAAGTGAACCTTAGCGAAGATAATATTATCAGAAACGCCTATTTTGGTACATTCCATCCAGGCTTGGATATCAAGCTGCATGTGAACTATAACCCTCACATGAATCGTGGCTATTTAGGATTGATCGTCCCAGAAGGGGATATCGCGATGAAAATATGTGACGATCAGCTTTATTGGCATGAAGGACAATTCATGGTTTTAGATCACAGCTATCCACACTGTCCGCATAATTACACTAATTATGACAGAACAGTCTTAGTTGTAGACTTTTTTAAACCAGATTGGTCTAGACAAGAAGCGATTCAGTTTGAAAAAGAGCAAGTCACACAAAGGATGCAAGATAATCCTTACAGTTTAGGTGTTTTTGGGAAAAGCGATCGCGCCAAAGAAGAAGATTTTATCAAGTATGGTTTAGCTCATCAATTAGAGTGGGATAAAGCGTTGTAAACTTAATATTATGACCTGCATACTGGCTTGTGTATCCGTTAAAAACCAAATAACTTATTCATCAGGCAGTATGTAATTAGTGCGTAGATGACCGTCAGTGCGGAAGAAAATGAGTACACCGATGGAAGTAGAAAATGGCCCGTGCGGTATATGCGCTGGACGCCAGAAATAACAGCCAGGGGTCATTTTCCCAAGGGGAGTAGACATCTCACCCATGACAACGTAAGCTTCCTCAACAACAGGATGTATTTCAACTCGGCGATCGCACCACTGGGGTAATACACCAAGCAACCACGTGCTGCTGCCTGTATCTGGATCTGTACGCAAGGTTTTACGCATTGCACCTGGTGGGAATCCTGGTGTAATAGCTCCGCTCCAAGGTAAAGCAGAGGTGTCAAGGCTAGGGATATAGTTATCGTGGCGCGCACCATGTCTATGCTCAGAAGTAGCAATAAAACACGGAGTAGCAGACGACATCCAGAGGGCAGTTGTATCTTTTTGCACCTCCCATAAACCACTACAGATACCAGCAGGAATGTAGGCGTAGGAGTACTGTTTGAGACGATAACAACCGATCTTGAGATGTCCATCAAGAATGAATATCTCAATATCAGTAGAAAAGTAACCTACAGGTGCAGACCAACCTGTAGGAAATGAGACTAATTCAGTCGCCGCGCCACAATTGGAATCACGGCTGAGTGTACGTGCTTGGGCTTTGCTGATAACACCAGATATCTGCCAAGGTTGCAACTCTAAATCGGTTGTCTGGATAAACTCAATATGGGGGCGACCCATAGGCAGATTGTCTCTATTGCTAGATTCAATTGAAGACATTTCTCCTACCAATGGGGATATATGAAGGGTATCTTTCATAGGTCATATCTTAAGTTTTTTATTGCTATTTCTATGTATAAGTAAGTCGGCGGGAAAAATTCAATGTATATGAAGAAATATAAATTAGCTGTAGGGTGCGTTGTCGCGCAGCGCAACGCACCTTGAATTCTTGACCGTGCGTTATGCCGTAGGCTAACGCACCCTACATTTAAATTTCTTAACATAGCTATAAATATTAGCGCCAACTTACTTAAACTAGAAATTATGCACTGTACAAATTAACCATGATTGTGAATACTAAATAGTGTCAATTCAGACACTAAAGCATAATCAAAATCTGCTCCCTGCTTTTATAGTTGCTTCTAAAGATTGAGATATAGCCGCATCCTTAAGTACCGTCCAGATATACTCCTAAATACTCCCATAAACTGGAATCGCCGCACCTCGAATATCTTTGGCTGCTTCTGAGGCTAAAAAACAGATAACCTGTGCCAAAGATTCAGCTTTTACCCATTTACCAGCATTTTCTGCACCCATTGCTTCGCGGTTTGTGGGAGTATCAATGATGCTGGGAAGGACGACGTTTGCAGTAATATTAGTACCTTTGGTTTCGTCTGCGATCGCTTTTGTTAATGCAACCACACCAGCTTTGGATGCACAATAAGCTGCAAGTTGTCCAGATGGTTCTACTGCACCTTTTGAACCAACAGTCACAATCCGTCCATAGCCATGTTCTAACATTTTCCTCAGACTGTGTTTGCAAACCAAAAAAGTTGTAGTCAAGTTTAAATCAAAATCTCGTTTCCAATTTTCCAAGCTGTATTCATGGGTTTTCCCCATCGCAAAACCACCCACCAGATGAATTAACACATCCACTTTTTGCATCTGGTTGATAATCTTCTCTACTGAAGCTTCTTCTACTAAATTTGCAGAGACAAAATTGATTCTGACAAAATCAGCAGGTGAAAGAATTCCTTTTAAGCGTTCTACTTGTTTCGGGTTGTGATAAGGAATTGTAATTGATGCTGCACCTTGCGCTAAAACTGCTGGTGTCACGCCTAAACCCAATCCACCAGTACCACCTGTCAGTAAAATGTGTTTGCCTTTCATGAGTTTGTTTAGTCCTGCAATATATCAAATTTTCGGCGAATTTCTAATAAAGAACGCTCAAATAACCTTTCGTAATCAAAATACGGCCAATATTGTTTTCTACCACGATTCTTGAACCAGATTAAAACTAGCTCTGGTAATAATCGTGGCAATACTGCCAATATCGAACTATACAACCATATTAAACCTTGACGTTGCACTAGGTCGTTATACATTACCTCTACTGCTGGATGTTGGCGATCGCGCAAATAGTCTTGCAACTTGTAATCACTAACAATAAAAGTTAGAGGTAGTAATCTTAACTCATCATACATATTTGTATCGCAACCAAATACAACATGGGTCACGTCATGAGCCAGCATGATTTTAGCGAAATCAGCAGGCATTTGATGGGGATCGCTAATACTTGGATTTAATGCGTAATACTCTTCTAGTCCCTGCCGTAGGGTTTGAGTGCTACTTTTATCGGTATATTGAGGACGAATACGCTGATTCATAATCTGCATCCAATTATATAGATACGATCTCGTATCGTAATTATAAATGCAAATGTCAAATGAACCGATCAAAAAATCACCTGGAAGACCACGCAGTAAACAATCTCATCAAGCCATTTTGCAAGCCACCCTCGATTTGTTAGCTCAGATGAGTTATGATCGCCTAAGTATAGATGCGATCGCTACTCATGCGGGTGTTGGTAAAACTACAATCTATCGACGTTACCGCTCTAAAGAAGAACTGGTTGCAGATGCAATTGAAAGTATTCGTGAAGAGATAGAAATTCTAAATACAGGAACACTTTGGGGTGATTTGGACTCCATTATTGAGAATGCTGTACAAACTACGCTGACGCCTATTGGTCGGCAAATTTTAGCTATGATTATCAGTGCTGCTTCCAGTAATCCAAAGTTTGCTCAAGTCTACTGGCAAAAATACTTACAACCACGACGAGCAGGTTTTCAAATTGTAATTGAGCGCGCCAAAGCCAGACAAGAAATTCAATCTGATATAGATAGCGATTTAGTCTTTGATTTGATTAGCGGTATCATGCTTTATGCAATGGTATTCACACCCACAACTGAACCAATCTCAGCCTATATCCGCCGCGCTATTGGACTGATTCTGAAATAAAAATAAAAAAAACTCAAATATTGCGCTTCTCAGTAATTACAGAGTGCCATAAAGTAGTAAGGTAGAAAAAACAAGTTTCATAATTATGAATTATAAAATTATGAACTATGAATTATGAATTATGAATTTAATGATTGTAGTCTTTAACTTGAATTTAACCTATTTATTCTATGGCTAGACGCACCTCTTCTCCATCTCCTGTTACTAGCACAACTACACTAGCTCTTTCATCGCTCCATATTCGTATAAGAGCGCTAGAGAAAGAACATCAATGGCTGCTCAAACAGATCAAGAAGAAACAAAAAGAACTGAATAATTTTGTTGAGCAAATGCGCTCATTTGCCACAGATATATTTCATAGAGGGACTCCTAGCTTTAAAAAACTTGCAGCACTAGACGAAGAAATCCATAGTTTATTTGATGAAATATTTGCCACGAGAAAGTTCGGTAAACAAACAAAGAAAAATATTGAAGGAATTTATCGAAATCTTCAGATGACGGGAATCATCAGTCCCAAACGCGATCGCGATGACTCAGACACAGAACTAGATGAACTGTTTGAAACAGATGAGCAAGAGAATGAATTTTCCGATTCTTCTCAAAATGGCCGCGAACAGCATCAACAAGAATCAGAATTTACCCCCATAAGTAAATCTGATGAGTCGAGAAAAATTAGAAACATATTTTTGAGATTAGCTGAAATATTTCACCCTGATAAGGTAAGTGATGATGAGACGCAAATGCGTCATACAGAAATCATGAAGGAAATTAATAAAGCTTATCAAGAGGGTGATGTAGCTAGACTTTTAGAGATTGAACGTCAACATGAGGCGGGAGAATCTGTAGATAGCAACAATGAAGATGATTTAACCCGCAAATGCAACCGCTTAGAGCAAGAAACAGAATTCCTCAAAACCCAATATGACACTATTAAAAGGGAACTGCGTTTAGTCAAAAATACCCCAGAAGGAATGATAGTTGCTGATTGTCGCAAAGTCGCTAAAGAAGGAATTGATCCAATAGATCAGATGTTAGAACAAGTTGAATCTGAAATTCAAGTTATTGCTAATATTCGCGATTTTGTGAAGGATTTTCGAGAACAGAAAATTACAATTAAAGAGTTTCTCTGTGGTCCATCACTGATGAACCAGATGAGCCAGGAAGTGATGGAAGATTTGCTGGATCAGATGTTGGAAGATTTAGGTGTAAGAATAATTTTTTAACAGTTATCAGTTATTTTTTTGATAACTGTTCACTGATTAGCGATCGCACTATAGGAATCCGGTTTGATTTTTTCAAAAATCTAAGTATATGTAGGGTGCGTTACAGACTCCGTTCTAACGCACCAAACTCTTATAAATGTTACGTTACGCTGTCGCTCACACAACGGCAATAAAGGAGGAAGAAAATCTACACCCTTTTTTACCTCCCCTACGTGTATGTTCAAAAATCAAATAATAATCCTATATATCCACATTCATGAACTCAAGCAAGAGTGTGTTAGCCCTTTCAAGGTGAACGTTTGTACTATTAAATAAATGATGTTTTAACCCAATTTTGGTATTTTGGCAAAGCGCGATCGCTACAATTCAAGTCCCAAAATTTGGATTTTAATGCATAAATTTTTTGTTCAATTCCAGTTGATACCTGAAATACCGTAAAAACTGTGGTAGTACATATGCTCACCTTGAAAGGGCTACTGTTGAGGAGTTTAGTGTTGACTGAAATAGACATTTAGAGTACAATCATAGATTGTCTGTCTAATTCCTGCTCGGATCAGGTAGACGCATTGCAAAAGCTGGCAACGGTAGTTCAAAAACGCGAGCGATCGCGTTTATTTTATACAATAGTCAGCTACCTGTACGGCAACCCCATAAGGACAATTACATGACTTACGCAATTATTGAAACTGGCGGTAAGCAACTACGAGTTGAACCGGGCCGCTTTTACGATATTGAACTGCTTTGTGTCCAACCCGATGAAGAAGTTAGCATAGAATCAGTCTTGCTAGTACAACACAACGGTGAAGTTACTATTGGTCAGCCGTTAGTAGCAGGAGCAAAGGTAGAAGGGACAGTAATGCGACACTTGCGGGGTCGTAAAGTCCTGGTTTATAAGATGAAACCGAAAAAGAAAACCCGCAAAAAGCGCGGACATCGCCAAGAAATCACTAGGCTGATGATCAATTCTATTAGCCTTAATGGTTCTGTAATTGCTTCAAAAGCAGAAACTACTATAAATAGTGAAGTAGATGGCGAAGCAACAACTGAGATTGCACAAGAATCTGCTGAATAATTTGTTAGTTGTTAGTTGTTAGTTGTTAGTTGTTAGTTGTTAGTTGTTAGTTGTTAGTTGTTAGTTGTTAGTTGTTAGTTGTTAGTTGTTAGGGACTTGCGAGAAAATAAAATACCAGTCGGATCATTGATATAAAGCGGAAAAGTCATAAATGATTGGTACGTTATTAAATTGCAAGTCCCTAACCACTATCTACTACCTACTATCCACTATCCACTATCCACTATCTATCATCTATTAGGAGAAAATCATGGCTCATAAGAAAGGAACAGGTAGTACACGAAACGGTCGTGACTCAAATGCTCAACGACTAGGTGTCAAACGCTATGGTGGCCAAGTTGTTCGCGCTGGTAATATTCTAGTGCGTCAACGTGGTACTAAATTTCACCCCGGTAATAACGTTGGAATTGGTAGCGATGACACTCTGTTTTCTCTAGTTGATGGTGTCGTAACATTTGAACGCAAGGGTAAAACCCGTAAAAAAGTTAGCGTTTATCCTGCTGTTAGCGAAGCTGTTGCTGCATCTTAGAATTAATAAAATTAGGGTGGGTAGCAACACCTACCCTAATTTTAATTGAACAGGACGCTTAGACTGGGGCAGAGTACAAGCTCTATCCCAGTCTCTCCCCCGCACCCCGCTCCCCTTGTCCAGAGGAGCGGGGTGTCCCCTTTGAGGTTCCCTCCGTTGTAGCACCTGGCGGTGGACAAGGAAAAATTTTTCCCTGCTCCCCGATCCCCATTAAGATAGTTAGCGCAATATCTTAATTTACATAACAGGAAAAACAATGGAACTTTTGCCAGAAAATTTACAAACTTTACAAGGTAAAGTAGCGATTGTTACGGGTGCTTCACGGGGAATTGGAAGAGCGATCGCACAAGAATTGGCGAAAGTAGGTGCTAGCGTTGTTGTCAACTATGCCAGTTCTAGTCAAGCGGCTGATGAGTTAGTGTCACAAATTATTCAAGCGGGTGGAAGTGCGATCGCGCTTGCGGCTGATGTGAGCAAGGAAGATCAAGTTAATGCTTTAATAAATGCTGCGATCGAAAAATTCAATCGTATTGATATCTTGGTTAATAACGCGGGTATCACACGTGACACACTTTTAGTCAGAATGAAGCCAGAAGATTGGCAATCAGTAATTGATATCAATTTAACTGGTGTATTTTTATGCACTCGTGCCGCCAGTAAAATTATGCTGAAACAGCGCTCAGGACGGATCATCAACATTACCTCCATTGCCGGACTCATGGGCAATCCCGGACAAGCTAACTACAGCGCGGCAAAAGCGGGTGTGATCGGTTTTACTAAAACTATTGCTAAAGAATTGGCATCTCGTGGTATTACAGTTAACGCCGTCGCCCCTGGCTTTATCGCCACGGACATGACTAGTAATATTGATGCTGAAGGTATTATAAAATACATTCCTTTGGGTCGCTACGGTCAACCAGAAGAAGTTGCTGGAATGGTGCGTTTCCTTGCTGGTGATCCCGCAGCAGCTTACATTACAGGACAAGTATTGAACGTAGATGGCGGGATGGTGATGTCATAGAAAAGGCAAAAGTTAAAAGTTAAAAGATCATTCTATTTGATTTTTGATTTTTGACTTTTAACTTTTAACTTTCATGTTGACTTTATCCTCTGCCAAATAGTAAAACTTAACAGGGTGATAATACTGAGAGTAGTGGCAACTATAACTACCAAACTCATGCCTCGTATTGTCATAGCCAGCCAGTTACAAACTAAAGCAATTGACCAGAGAGTCAGAGCTGCATGGCGCTGAGATAAGCCCCAAGCTAGTAAGCGATGATGCAAATGGTCTTTTCCTGGAGTGCTGAGGGGGTTTTTACCTGCCAAGAGTCGCCGCACAAATACTTGAGTAGTGTCTAGCACTGGCAAAAGCAAAAACAAAACAGGCGGTACTAAAGAAAAGATTGTAGTGGCTTGTAGTTCGCCGACAATGGCAGTTGCGGCAAGTAGATAGCCGAAAAAATATGCTCCAGCATCACCCATGATGATGTGTGACGGATGAAAGTTATGGCGTAAAAAACCTAGTGCTGCTCCTGCTAAGGCTGCCAAGACTAGTGTCGCTGCTGCCCAGTTAGGAAACTGAGCCGAAACTGCCAGTAAACTCATAGCGGTAATAAAGCTAACTCCTCCCGCCAAACCATCCATACCATCCATCAAGTTGATGGCATTAGTAATTGCTACCACCCAAAACACTGTTAGCAATGTTGAGAGTAGCGAGTCAATGGGAGTACCAAAAGTAACTTGAATGCTAATGCCATTCCCAACTAACAGTAGCGCCGTTAGAATTTGTACTAACAGGCGAACTGAGGGAGGTAAGCCGAATTGGTCGTCGATAAAGCCTACCAGGACTAATATTGAGCCTCCCAAAAGAATGGTTAAAACCTGAGCTAGTACGCCTTGAAGTTCAATTGGTCTTAAAAGGCTTGCCAAGATCAAAGCCGCTAGTACTCCCGCGTAAATCGCCAAACCTCCTGCGTTTGGCAAAGGCTCTCGGTTCAAACGCCGTGCATTTGGTTGATCAGCCCAACCAACTCGCAAGGCAAATTTACGTACCGCCGGAATCAAACGCCACGTCACAACCCACGCTAATAGAAATGTAAACACTACTGCTAACCAGCCGGAACCGCTAGGTTCAGCAATACCAAGTGCTTTAAGGAAGCTGTGTATATTCATCTATCGCTTCCACCATTAATGCCAGTATCCAACATCAGCATCAAGTGTATAACAATCATTTTTTTTCTCACTACAAATATGAGGGTATCTTCTCTGGCTTTCAGTAGCGTTTCTTAAGGGAATAGGAGGAAATTTGGATTTTTCTGGGTGGATTCCCCTACATCCATCAACCCATATCCTCCTATAGCCTAGTTAAAGATTCATAAACTCAACAGCTTATGGCTTGTTGACTAGCAATTTTAGATTTTGCATTGAGGTCAATCTAAAATCCAAAATCTAAAATTGACTTACTTAGCACTCTTGCCTTGTGAGTGCTAAATTGTCTAATGGAAGAACTCACAAAATTAAACCAAACTAAAAAATATGGCCAAAATTATTGCATTTGATGAAGATTCCCGACGTGCCTTAGAAAGGGGCATCAATACTCTTGCTGATGCAGTGAAAATCACCCTGGGGCCAAAGGGCCGCAACGTCCTTTTAGAAAAAAAGTTTGGTACACCCCAAATCGTGAATGATGGGATCACTGTTGCAAAAGAAATTGAACTAGAAGATCCTCTCGAAAATACAGGTGCAAAACTCATCCAAGAAGTTGCTTCTAAAACCAAAGAAGTCGCTGGCGATGGTACGACTACAGCAACGGTACTGGCGCAAACGATGATCCGGGAAGGCTTGAAAAACGTCGCTGCTGGAGCAAATCCAGTCGCAACAAGACACGGTATTGAAAAAACCGTTGAAAAACTAGTGCGGGAAATTGTCGCATTAGCCAAACCAGTAGAAGGAAGTGCGATCGCACAAGTTGCAACTGTTTCCGCCGGTAACGACGAAGAAATTGGTGCCATGATTGCCGAAGCCATGGAAAAAGTCACCAAAGATGGTGTAATTACCGTGGAAGAATCTAAATCCCTAACTACTGAATTAGAAGTAGTTGAGGGTATGCAGATTGACCGGGGTTACATTTCCCCCTACTTTATCACCGACAACGAGCGGATGACGGTGGAATTTGAAAATGCCCGCATTCTGATCACCGACAAAAAAATTAGCAATATTCAAGACTTAGTACCTGTTTTAGAAAAAGTTGCCCGTTTGGGTCAACCCTTGTTGATTATTGCTGAAGATGTAGAAAGCGAAGCTTTGGCAACTTTGGTAGTCAACAAGGCGCGGGGTGTCCTGTCAGCTGCTGCTATTAAAGCACCTGGATTTGGTGATCGCCGCAAAGCAATGTTGCAAGACATTGCTATTCTCACTGGTGGACAATTAATTTCCGAAGAAATCGGTTTGAGCTTAGATATTGTTTCTTTGGAAATGCTAGGGGTTGCCCGTAAAATTACTATTGATAAAGACAACACAACCATCGTTGCTGGTGGCGAACACTCAGGCGATGTGCAAAAGCGTATCGCTCAAATTCGTAAGCAGTTGGAAGAAACTGATTCGGATTATGACAAGGAAAAACTCCAAGAGCGCATCGCCAAGTTAGCTGGTGGTGTGGCTGTGATTAAAGTCGGTGCAGCCACAGAAACTGAACTCAAAGACCGTAAATTGCGGATTGAAGATGCTCTCAATGCCACCAAAGCTGCTGTAGAAGAGGGTATAGTCCCTGGTGGTGGTACAATGTTGATTCACCTATCTACAAAAGTCGCCGAAATTAAAAAGAGCCTCAACGATGAAGAAAAAATTGGTGCTGATATTGTTGAGCGATCGCTAGATGCACCCCTACGCCAAATAGCAGACAATGCTGGTGTCGAAGGTGCTGTCATCGTTGAAAAAGTCCGTACTACAGAATTCAACGTCGGCTACAATGCTGCTACTGGTGAATTTCAAGACATGATTGCCGCAGGTATTCTCGATCCTGCTAAAGTTGTGCGTTATGCCTTACAAAACGCAGCTTCTATTGCTGCTATGGTCTTAACCACCGAAGCCGTTGTTGCTGAAAAACCTGAGAAGAAACCCGCCGGTGGCGCTCCTGATATGGGCGGTATGGGCGGTATGGGCGGTATGGGTGGTATGGGCGGTATGGGTATGGGCGGTATGGGTATGGGTATGATGTAGTCTCATACTGTCTCAATACTGCAAGGGATAGGATTTTTTGTCATAATTTTGGGCATGTAGAGACGTTGCAGTGCAACGTCTCTACATGGTTGAAATGTCAATCGATTTGTCTTATCCGAGCAGTATTGCATACTGTCTATAATCTACAGATTTTGAAGCAGTTTGTCTTAATCCAAGGCAAACTGTTTTTTCATTTTAGTTTTAGTAATGTTAGTAATTAGTGGTTATTAGGGGCGGATACCTGTACGCCCGTACAGTGCTTAGTAGTAATGATCAGTATTATTGACGCTTGATCATTAACTATACCAACTATTCCGGTAGGATAATATGACTAAAAAAAAGCATCACTCAAATTCAATAGTAACTGAACCAGATCACGAAGATTTTTATCACTATCCTGGAACTTTACCAGGGACTATTATTATTGATGCAGATGCGCCACCATCAAAGATTGTATTAATCGACTATAGTTCGACTGAAGCAATTAGCAAAGAATTAGAAACACCAGAAGAATGTGCTTCTTATCTAGATACTAATTCGGTAACTTGGGTAGATGTGCGTGGTTTAGGTAGTGAAGACCTTTTACAAAGATTGGGACAGGTTTTTGAGTTACATCCTTTAGTTTTAGAAGATGTTGTGAATGTGCCAGAACGCCCAAAAGTAGAAGATTATGAAGACCAATTAGTAATCATTGCGCGTATGGTTATACCTAAAAAAAAATCTCATGGTTTCCATAGTGAACAGGTGAGTTTTGTATTAGGAAAACATTACTTGCTGACGGTTCAAGAAGAACCAAAACGCGATTGCTTTGAACCAGTGCGATCGCGCATTTTTAAAAATAAGGGCATTATCTGCAAAAATGGACCAGATTATTTAGCCTACGCTCTTTTTGATGCTATTATTGATGGCTTTTTTCCTGTGTTGGAAAAGTATGGTGAACGTATTGAAGATTTAGAGGATGAAGTCATCGCTCAACCTACACCAAAAACATTAAGGAAAATCTATAAAGTTAAACGAGAATTACTACAACTACGGCGTGCGATCTGGCCCCAACGCAACGCACTTCATAGATTGATTCAAAGCGATAGTGAAATGATCACTCATGAAGTCCGTATTTACCTGCGAGACTGTTATGATCATGCGGTGCAAGTCATAGATATGGTAGAAACCTATCGAGAACTAGCATCGGGCTTAATGGATGTTTATCTTTCGGCAGTCAGTAATAGAATGAATGAAATTATGAAACTGCTAACTGTGATTTCAGCAATTTTTATTCCTCTAACTTTTATTGCTGGCGTTTATGGAATGAACTTTAATACAGAAAAATCACCATATAATATGCCTGAGTTGAACTGGTATTGGGGGTATCCGGCTTGTTTATTAGTGATGGCAGTAATAGCCTTTATTTTACTATACATTTTCTGGCGCAGGGGTTGGCTAGAAAATAGTTCGAGGTTAGACCGTTAAATCACTTGACAGTTAACAGTGATCAGTAAACTACTATAGAACCGATAACTGAGAACTGTTAGAAATACCAGTTTAACAAATTGTCGCACATGGAAATTTTTACAGGAGCTTATATATATGGTAGCCAGAAATGAGGGGAATTTAATTTTTTTAACGCTATATATTATTGGCGTAACTTATACATTCACGAAGATGATTGAGTCCATTGATGAGAAAATTAAGTTTATTTATGAGAAAAAATTTGTTGATGCTCAACTCAAAGAAAAAAATATCCAAGATGATATTGGCATATCTTTTAGACTCAGCCCCTCACATTTCATTGATGAATTGAAGGAGTTATCTGTAAGTATTGAGAATAAATCACAAAACCTAGCTTTGTATGTAGACTGGGACAATTGCTCTTTAGTAGTTGAATATAACAAACAATCACGGCGCGTGATTCGCAAATCACCAGATTTGACGCGTGATCTTGCTGTACCGCAAAGTCCTAGCTTAATTGCTCCTACCAAAACTCTCTCAGCAGCAGTGACTGCTGAAGATGTTTTTAAACTAGATGAGTTAACAAAAACATACCAAGTCAATACACCTTTGATTAATATCAAAGCGTTGGAAAAAAGCCCCATCAAAGCTCAAAGATTATTATTTCAAGATTTTATAGATAGAAAAAAAGAGTTAAAGTTTTCCTTGCAGTTAGTTTTGAGGATCTCCGAATTACGGGTTGGTCTAGTTCCAGGTGAAAATAAACCTACCATGTGTATTGTAGATTGTCCTTTTACAATCAAAAAACTGCCTTGGCATTACGCAATGCCTTGGAATAAACGGCGTTAATTTCTTAAGAGGTTAGGGATTTAAGGCTAGAGTAACAGAACAAAGTCATTCAATACTAAACTAAATATTGGGAGAGAGTAGGCGTAGGCGGTTGCAGATTAGCCCATAGGTGGCTAGTTTGAGGAAAGTCCGGGCTTCCGAAAGACCAAACTTGCTGGGTAACGCCCAGTGCGAGCGATCGCGAGGATAGTGCCACAGAAAAATACCGCTAATTAGTCATTTGTCAATAGTCATTAGTAATTTGTAAAAGACAAAGGACAAAAGACAAATAACAAAGGACAAAATTAGTAAGGGTGCAAAGGTGCGGTAAGAGCGCACCAGCAACATCGAGAGGTGTTGGCTCGGTAAACCCCGGTTGGAAGCAAGGCGAATGGAACTATGGTTGGTCTTTTACCAGTTCCACAATAAGAGCCGCTAGAGGCGTCTGGTAACAGTCGTCCCAGATAGATAACCGCCCTCTAATTTAAGAGAACAGAACCCGGCTTACTACCGACTTTCTCCCAAGATGGAATGATAGCAATCACAAGCTACATTCCATTTTTTTGT
The DNA here is from genome assembly GCA_051172755.1 of Nostochopsis sp. Classification (GTDB taxonomy): domain Bacteria; phylum Cyanobacteriota; class Cyanobacteriia; order Cyanobacteriales; family Nostocaceae; genus Pelatocladus. The sequence continues at coordinate 129,762 of JBMNDX010000010.1, forward strand.
ACGGATTGAATTTTATTGCTTCTCAATGCTAGCTAAGTAGAAACTGACCATGAAGTACGGTAGTGGTCGATAAGTAATTATGCCCCTCAATCTCTCTGTAATATTGTGAAGTTTTCCCAATATTACAGAGAGATTGAACCTATGGAGAGCTAAATAAAGCTATATGTTTTAAAGACCGTATACACTAAAGTTGTACGTTATTTGTACAAAAAACAGGTATGTCAAATACTTTTTTGAGAGTATAAGATTCTAGATTCCACAACTCTAACGGCACTCAATGTGCGGACGTAATGTGCTACCTGTGCCTCATCAATCCAAAATCTAAAATCCAAAATCTAAAATCGGATGACCCTCGCTTATCCACGCCGACAACGACAACTTGAAAGTCTAGTCAGAAAATTAGGTTTGGCAGTAGAAGGACCAATTAAATGGCAACTGCTGGACTTAGCACTGACTCATCCGACCGTATCTGACTCAGCAAATTATGAACATCTGGAATTTGTTGGTGATGCTGTAGTGCGCTTGGTGTCAGCAATTGTGTTGTGGGAAAATTATCCCAATTGTCCGGTAGGAGATTTCGCGGCAATTCGTTCGGTATTAGTGAGCGATCGCATTTTAGCCCAGCTAGCACGCTCTTACGGTTTTGAACTATATTTACTTGTGGCTGGTAGTGCTACTGCTGATAAAGTTGGTCAACAATCGAGATTAGCAGATGCCTTTGAAGCTGTTCTAGGAGCGCTTTACCTTAGTACTAACAATCTTGATTTAATTCGTCCTTGGCTAGATCCTCACTTCAAAGAACTAGCAGCAGAAATTCGCCTTGACCCAGCCAGACTAAATTACAAAGCTGCTCTCCAAGAATGGACTCAAGCGCATTTTAAAGTTTTACCAGAATACCGAGTTGTAGAAATTAGTCAGCCTCATAACAATCAAGAACGTTTCATAGCTCAAGTGTGGCTGCACGGACAAAAACTTGGTGAAGGTAAGGGACGTTCAATTAAAGCTGCTGAACAAGCCGCAGCAAAAGTTGCTTATTTAACTTTAAGTACACAGGAAGAAAACTGAATTATTTCAGAAGCAAAAGTTATAAGTTCAGGGTATTTAACAATGGCAATTGTTATAAATCCTACAGACTATTGAGTAGAGGCACGAGGAACATCGCGTCTTTACTCTTGACTTTTGAATTTTGACTAATGACTAATCAAATTAAAATCGCTGTCGTTGGAGTGGGGCGTTGGGGTGTACATTTGTTGCGGAATTTTCTGGAGCATCCTCAAGTTATGGTTGCAGCCGTCGTAGACCCAAATCCAGAGTGTTTGGCAAATATAAAACGCCAATATTTATCAAAGAATACTACAAATAATAATGTATTATTAACAACCGAATGGTCAGAAATTAAACAAATCATAGATTTAGATGCAGTAGTTATTGCTACTCCTGCCAGCACACATTACTCCTTGATTACTGACGCTTTAGATTGGGGATACCATATTTTGGCAGAAAAACCTTTAACTTTAGATCCAACAGAATGCTATAAACTTTGCCAGCTAGCCCAAAAACAGCAACGGCAACTTATGGTTGATCATACTTATCTATTTCATCCAGCAGTGGAACGAGGGCAAACTATTGTTCAAGCAGGAGAATTAGGAGATTTGCGCTACGGCTATGCTTGTCGCACTCATTTGGGGCCAGTTCGCCAAGATGTTGATGCACTATGGGATTTAGCTATTCACGATATTGCAATATTCAATGCTTGGTTAGGTCAGCAACCAGTGAGTGTACAGGCTTCGGGTAGGGTGTGGTTACAGGAGAGACATGGGGGTATTTCTTCCTTGTCTTCCCCCTCTCCTTTGTCTTTATCTAAAGGACTTGCTGATCTAGTTTGGGTGACACTAAATTACGCTAATGGTTTTCAAGCTTATATTCATTTGTGTTGGCTGAATGTTGATAAGCAGCGACGTTTAGTGATTGTGGGTAGTCGAGGGAGTTTGATTTTTGATGAAATGTCAGCTGTATCACCTTTAACGCTGCTGCATGGGGAGTTAGAAATGCAAGGGAATCATTTTATTCCCATAAATCAAAGCCAACAAGTGGTGCAAATTGAAAAAAATGAACCATTAAAACGAGTGTGCGATCGCTTTGTTAACTGTGTCCATAACAATAGTGCTTGTCTAGTTTCATCTGGTTGGGTAGGCACACAGTTAGTAAATATTCTCGCTGCTCTGACAAAATCACTTAACCAGGATGGCAAGCTTGTTGTATTGAACACAAATCTGTACTGAGTTGTGGCTTTTGGCTAACAGAGTTTAATTCTCCGATTTTCCCCTTGTTTGCATCTTCTATTGTCTCCTGGCGGGTATCTATCAAAGGTAAAATAATGCTCACTGTTGTACCTTGATTGATACCTCTACTTTCAAGAGTGATCCTACCTCCCATTAGTTCAATTAAGTTCCGTGAAATAGCTAGTCCCAGACCTGTACCGCCAAATTTGCGTGTAGTCGCATCATCCACCATGACAAATGGGCGAAATAGCTTCTGTTGCTGGGCGGGATCAATCCCTACACCTGTATCTTGAACACTGACAATTACCTGGAATTTACTATCAATTTGTTGAATTTCTGTTGTAATTGTGATACTACCTTCATCAGTAAATTTAGTTGCATTACCAATAATATTAATTAGTACCTGCTTCAATTTGGCTGGGTCAGCATTCACCAAAATTAACTCACTCATCTGTTGAGGAATATTTAACTGTAATCCTTTTTGTTGAATATTCACAGATTGCAAATTAGTAACCTCTTTGAGTAATTTCTGAAGGTCAATTGGTTCCAAGGATACAGAGAGTTTACCAGCTTCTATTTTGGAAATATCAAGCAATTCATTAATGATGCCTAGTAAGTGAATTGCTGTGTCATCAGCACGCTTGAGGAACTCTAGTTCTTCTTCTCGGTTATCGCACAAGTCATCTCCAACTAAGCGAATACAGTTAATAATAATGTGTAATGGATTTCTCAATTCATGGGAAGTTGCTGCTAGAAATTGGCTTTTACTCTGGTTGGCATTTTTTGCTTCTTTCCAAGCTATTTCTACTTCTTCCGCCCAAGCTTTGAGGCGTTCTACCATTTGATCGAGGGCTTGCGCTAGTTGATTGAACTCCCGAATTTTTAAGTTGTGCGGAACTGATACTGTGCTGTGATAACTGTGAAGATTGAGAGCATAGTCACGCAGTTCTTCAACCGGAAGCGCTAGACAACGAGCTAAATACAAAGATGCCAATACACTAGCGCCTATTAAGCCAACTGTCAAAACGATCAAAATTAGTTTGATTTGCCCTAAATCATACAAGGCATTATCTAGACCAGTAACCGCTAAAATCACCCATTTTTGCTGTTTTCCTTGGATGATTGGACTGTCAATAGCAGTATAACCAGCGAGTAACTCTTCTCCCTGTTTATCAAAAAATAGATGCAGAGTATCTTGCTTACCAGCAATAGCATTTTTCACAATCATTTGCAGCCGTGAAGCATCTATGTGCTGGGCAATATTAGTACCAATTCGACTGGCGATTGGATGTGCTAGGATTATGCCGTTTTCGGCGATAACAACTGTTGAGCCTGTTAGTAAATTTGGTTTATTCTTGATTTTTTCGTGTAACAATGCTGATTTGAAAACTAAGTTATAGCGCCATTCACCAGCCCGATCATAGACTGGTGCTGATAACAATAATTTCAGTTTGCTTTGTTCATCTCTATTACTGGTTGTCTTGAAAGTTGGTGGTAATAATAGTTTTACTTCTAATCCATTGCCAGAAAAATCAGAATTGGATTGATTAATAGGTTCCTGACCACACGTACTAGCACTTATTTCATCGGTATTAGAATCTACTAATTGTATACATTCAATTTGCCGTGCTTGCTGTTGTGCTAGTTGATTGATCAACTCTTCTTTTTCGGAAAGTGTACCTGACTGAATCACCTGTGTTTGAGTAGCAGTAAGCAAGTTGGCTTTTAGAGCAGCGATTGTATCCGCAATTTTTTCTCCCTTGAGAACAGCACTTGCTGTTAAATTTTGACGAGCAGTTTCTAAAAGGCTATAACGTGCTTTTTGATAGGCAACTGTTTCACCTATCAATAAAATTGGCACAGATAGAAGCAAAATATTTGATACTAAAATCCGTCTAAAGGAGGATTGACGCTGGTTAGCCATCGGCACTCTCACTTGGCATTTGCAAACCACAACAGCAACCAAATGCAATTAGATTTACTACTATTTTTAAACGATAAATATTGGTTGATGCCAAAAATTTTAAACCATTAGATAGCTGGATAGCAAAAAAAAATATATTATACAAACCCTGAAAGCAACTAGTGATAATTGCAACTTTGATAAGATGCAAATAAAGTTGTGAAATTAGTTGTAAACAGGAGTTTGCCAGCATTATTCTTTCTAGAAATCCAAAATCAAAATATATAAAAAATATACAAGTCAAATCAATGGTGCAAGCTCGACCTTATACTACGGTGGTTTTAGCTATGAGTGCAGATGGCAAAATAGCTGATGTTACGCGATCGCCTGCTCGTTTTGGCTCCAAGAGTGATAAAGCACATCTGGAAAACAGAATTGCTGCTGTTGATGCAGTCTTATTTGGTGCTGGTACTCTCCGCGCCTACGGTACGACACTAACCGTAAGAAATTCACAATTGCTGCAAAATCGGATACAAGGGGGTAAACCCCTTCAACCAGTTCATATTGTAACTACACATTCCGCTAACCTGAATCCGGAAATTCGCTTTTTTCAACAACCAGTTCAACGTTGGTTACTCACCACAAGCACAGGTGCGGTTTTTTGGCATAAACGACCTGAATTTGAACAGATTCTGGTATTTGAAACAGAACAGGGAAAAATTGATCTTGCAGCAGCTCTAGAGCATCTATCAAAATTGGGAATAACACAATTAGCAATATTAGGTGGTGGTGAACTAGTCGCCTCGATGCTGGAATTAGATTTCATCGATGAGCTTTGGCTGACTATTTGTCCCTTGATATTAGGTGGTGCTGCTGCGCCGACACCAGTTGAAGGTAAAGGATTTCTACCACAACTAGCTCCTCGTTTACAACTTATAGAAGTTGATAGGGTAAACCAAGAAGTTTTTCTTCATTATCGAATTGTTGGTCATTAAGTAGGTGGGCGGAAAAATTTACAACTATGTAACGAAAAGTTAAGCAGATGAATTAGAATTAAATTTTACACGCTCTGTACTGTAGTTCCCTTTTTCTCCTCTAGCTTGAATACCGTCAATTACGGCATAAGCAAGGTCTAATTCGTCATCAAATATTCGCCCAGATAGCTCATCTTTTTTCAGGTGTTGCCATTCCAATTCAATTGGATTCATCTCGGAGCAATACTTGGGTAAAAAGAAGATGTATAAACCCATCTGTTCCCACTTTGACCATAGCTCTTGTACTTCTTTACATCTATGTATTGGTCCGTTATCCTGCACAATTACCCTTATGCGTCCTAATTCCGATGCCTCTTGAGCTTCTTTTTCCATCATTTCGATATAAGACTTGCGGTTAACACCCCCAATCACCAAACCATAAACAAAGCTTATTATTGGTTGGAGAAACCCGATAATACTTAATCTACGACCCCGGCGCTTTGTTTGTTCTAAACGTTTTTGTTCACCCCTGAAATAATAGGTGTAACCCGGTTCGCTCCACATACAAAACCCAGATTCGTCTAGATATTTAAGATCTATTTCTCCTGCTGCGGCTGATAATTCCAACATATCTAGGTCTGCTTGTTTCCTATCTTTTGCGATCGCGTCTTGTTTTCCTTTGTGACAATTTCAAAGCCCGTTTCCAATAGACATCTCCAAAATAGTAATATTTTATGGTAAAAGAATCTAATGATGAGTTTTTGTTACGAAAATATGAGTTCAATACTGAATCACATTGAAGAGAATCCTAAAGAAACACAGAGGTTGATTGGTCTAGAGTATGAACATCTACAACAATTAATTCAAAACGCCGAGCGATTACACCATGAAAAACAAGCTACCTTAGAATCAAAGAAAATTAGAATCATTGCAGGTGGAGGTGGTAGAAAACCTAAATTATCGATACCAGAACAAATAACTTTGACTTTGGTTTATCTCAGACATATGACTACATTTCAACTTCTTGGTATCCAGTTTGGAGTGAGTGAGTCCACAGCAAATGATACATTTAATTATTGGTTGCCAATACTCAGGCAATTGCTACCATCCAGCTTAATTGAACAAGTAAAAAAAAACGAATCTGACTATGAGGTAGTTAAAGAAATACTCACAGAGTATGAATTAATTGTAGATAGCTATGAACAAGTTAGGGAGAGACCTAGAGACAATAAAGAGCAAGAAAAATATTACTCTGGAAAGGAGAGTGATCATACATTTAAAAATCAGATGATTATCTTGCCAAATGGGAAAGATATCGTTGATGTTATCGCTGGTGAACCAGGACCGAAAAGTGATATAACTTTGTTCCGAGAAAACCGCGATTGCTTTGATCCAAAACAAAAATTTAAAGGAGATTTAGCCTATCAAGGAGAAGATTTAATTGATACTCCTATTAAGAAACCAAAAAATCGAGAATTAACAATTGAGCAGAAGGATGAAAATAAGCAGTTTTCCTCGAAACGAGTATTTGTTGAACATCGAATTCGTTCGGTAAAGATATTCCGAGTTGTCCAAGAAAGATTTCGGTTAAATTCTAAAAAGTATGAACAAGTAATTTTGACAATTTGTGGACTAGTAAGATTCCGGATTGGAGCACTTATATTACCACCAGAAATACACGCGATCGCATGATCTAAAATTAACGCACATCACCATATATTTTTGTCTTGTTCTCTACAATAAATATCTCAAACCCTTATTTGATCGTATAGGCTAGCTGAAGAGCAATGATTGCATTTGCGTTCTATGAGCTAGTTACAGCAAAGCTTTGATAGTTATCGGAGATGTCTAATGGGTAGAAACCCTTGTCACCAAGATGGGAGGAGAAATAATCCCCATAGATGGGAAGACAATTAGGGGTTCATATGACCGCAGTCAAGGTAAATCAGCACTCCATATAATTAGTGCCTGGTCGAGTGAACAACGTCTGGTTTTGGGACAGATGAAAGTAGAAGATAAATCTAACGAAATTACTGCTATTCCCGCATTATTAGAATTACTGGATATCACAGGTTCCATCATCACCATTGATGCAATGGGGACGCAAACAGAGATTGCTAAAAAGATTATCGACAAGAAAGGAGATTACGTACTAGCACTCAAAGCAAATCATCCCACTCTCTACAATCAGGTTGAAGAATGGTTTAAAAAAGCCTCTGCACAGCAATTTCAAGGTATTGATGTCAGTTATGAAAAACGTGTTGAAAAAGGACATCATCGTCGAGAAATTCGTCAAGTCTGGTCTGTTCCAGTTTCTGCTATTAATAATCTTTATCAACCCCGACTATGGGCAGGACTTCAAAGTGTTGTCATGGTTGTACGAGTGCGTCATCTCTGGAACAAAACTACCCGTGAGGTGCAATTTTATTTGACTTCTTTACACAGTAATGCTCAACTTATTGGTCTAGCTATCCGAAAACATTGGGGTATTGAAAACCAGGCTCATTGGACTCTTGACTGTACATTCGCTGAGGATGCCTGTCGCATTCGCTCTTTCCACAGTCCCCGGAATTTTGCTCTTTTACGACGCATCGCTCTTAATGCCCTCAATCGAGAACTGACTTACAAACGCAGTCTCCGACAAAAAATGAAACGGACGGCGATGGATAACGATTATATGATTCAAGTTCTCAGTTCTTGTTTTCTTGACCCTACATTAGATTCTTCTGAATCCTTGTGTCAAGCCTAATTGAGATGCTCTTACCCTGGCGGTTTGTACGGGTACAGAAAGTCACCCAGTTGATATCCAAGCAGTTCAAAAAGAGGGGCGATTAAGCCCCTCTGTAGTTAACAGACTTAAGAGAATTATGGCAACCAAAAAGAACCCGATCACCGACCCTATAGGCGAAAAAGCCGCAGCACGGGATAAAGCAGCCAGACAAAAGATAAAAGAGCGGTTCGAGAAGCCACTAGAAGCAGTTCAAAATGTTGTTGAGAATGTCACAAATACAGTTCAAAATGCAGCTACCACTGCTCAATCTGTTGCCTCTGGTGTAAGAGCAGTAGCAAACAACGCCAAAGCAGTGCGTCGGGCGTTTGACGGCGGTAGCGAGCTAGTTACTTCTGGAAGCGATGATTCCTTTGCTAGAGGTGAGCAGATAGCCCAAAGCTTGGGAATATCAGATATCTCCCCAAAAGAGCTAATGGGTACTGATCCATATGGGGCTGACGGCAACATTCCCGAAATGACCGCAGTAGAAGCCAACAAGCACAAACTCAAAATTCAGCGTCAAAATAACGCTTTAGACGTGCGACTAGAGAAGATTAAGCAGGGACGCAAGGTAGTCCAATTAGCAACAGAAAATCGTAGGTTGATAGGTGATGTAGTTGGTTTCCACACAGCAGGAATTGAGGTTGGCACGAAAGTTGTAGAAAACCAGGTTGCGGACACAATTTACCGCACCAAGCAAAGCAAACTGGAGCAAACAGAGGAACTACTCACACAGCAAATTATTGCTACCCAAGGAACCATTAATTTAACAGACGGCATCCGCGAAGAATGGGATTTGAAGTTTGAACGACAACAGGCCCGTAATCAAGGATTGCGATTAGAGGTAGAAGGTGCAATTCGCGACACAGAGATTAAACGCCAAGAGTTAGAAGCCAAGTTGTTGGAGGGTTGATGGTATGGAAAGAGTTGTTTTTTCAAGTTCAAAGTTAGTAACAATTGCGGCTGGACTGCTTTGTTTTGGTGGACTAGCGAGTTATTTTCGTGCCGATGAAACTTCTAAACCAGTAGCACTAAATATTGCTTTAACCTGTGGTGCGATCGCCGCATCAACCCAACTACTAACCACTAACCACGAACAACTAGCCAACGAGCAGTTGAGGGAATTGGCAGAGAAAGTCTCTAAACCATTTCAACAACTGGAGGCAGACAATAAACAAAAAGACTCGGTAATAGCAAAACTACGCCGGATTCACAGGGAAAATGAGGTTCAATTAGAAAAGGCTAGTACTGAGTTGGGAGTTGCCCGTGATGCAATCGCGCTGTTGAAAATTCAAATCGCATCCAAAACAAAGGAATTGGAAGCAAAACTTGGTGAGCGTGATACTCGCATAGATGACTTTCTGACTAAGTTTAAATGCCAATTGGCAGAAAATATTAGCGTTCGTGTCCACCGCGTGTACAATCAGCTAGCGCAAACAGTTAAGTCAAAGATTGGCAGTGATGACTACCAAGCGATTCACGGGCAACTACAAAATTTCAGCGATAGCCTAGATGATTTGTACCAAAGTCACAGTGATTTGTTATTGGAAATTCGCGACCTAGAGGGCGATGATAAGCTGCTACGCAGCTAAATTGAATAAATTGCGTTACCTTTATTTTTAATCTTACGATCCCAGTGAATAATAAGTCCTCCTTGGTTAAGAAGTTGATTTAATAATTCTTCTAACTGGTCTACAGATTCAAATAACCTATGAGCTATATATTCTTTAGCTGAGTGCCAAACTAATTCAATTAAATTATAATCTGGGCTATATGGTGGTAAGAATTCCAAAATAATATTTGGCATTTCCTTTTCAATTTTTTCTAAAATATCTTTTCTTTTATGAAAGCTAGCATTATCTAAAATAATCACTATTTTAGCTGCACTCTCATTGAATAATTCAATTTCATTTCCTTGCTCTACCCATTCTTGCAAAATAAATTTATACAATCATAGTAAGCTGTTCATAAAAGACATCCGCATCTCCTTTTTTGATGACAAAATTTATTCTTTTTTTATCGTGATAACGTAAGCCTCCCATGATATTCACTCTTCCTCTTCTTCTTTGTCCCGTTACTTTCTTTCTGTAGCCTTTTCTTCCCCATGTTTTTCTTCTGATCACCCTCAAACTAAATCCGCTTTCATCCCAAAACCATATCTGTAAACGATTTGGTTCTGTTTTAGTTATTCTTAAATATTCTGATAATTTTTCTTTAAATAATTTTCGCTTTTCCGGATTTTGCTTGTCCTCCAGGCTATATTTTGCCCAAAGGTAAACGTACTTTTTTCTTCCCAATATTCTCCTTACTTGAGAGCCGCTTAACTTGATTCCTGTTACCTTTTCGAGATATGTTGCTAATCGGGCAGATGTCCATCGACCAAAATCATACCCATATTCTGCCGGTTCTTTATCAACTATTTCTAATAATAAATCCTCGTATTCTTTAGTTGCTTTATGAAAATTGCCTTCTCTTCTCCCATCTAAAAGACTGTCTAAGTTATCTGGTTCTCCATGAACTGCCCAGTATGCTACCGTTCCGTATGCAATATTTAAAAAATCACTAATCTCTTGATATGTTTTTCCATCATTCATCAATAATAAAATTAAAATTTTTTCTCTTACATAAGAGTTATCATGTTCTTTGAGTGCTTTTAGTAGTCGTTCTCTCTGGTCTTGAGAAAGATGATTTTTTGCTGGCATACCTGGCTGGCGATCGCATCCGTTACTGATTAAAGTATTATACAATCAAGCTGCGTAGCAGCTTATCGACTATCTGCTCTTGAAGAGACATCTTCTGGACAATGTTCGAGGCGATTTAACGTACTTTTTCCGGCCAGAGTAATTGGTTCTTGTTCTAAATTAATTGCTTTTCCTACTGCCAGTGCGAATATCGCATCATGGCGTAGAGTTTCGTGGTCATTTATGTCTTCATAGCCCATGATTAGACCATATATTCTTTGTGCAATGAGGCTATTAACTGGATGCAGAATTTTATTTGGATCTCGGTAGTCTTTGAAACATGCTGCCAGCCGTGATGTTATCTCTCTTTTTTTGTCCAGTTCCGCAATTAATGTTAATCCTGCATCCGATGTTACAGGCTCACCCTTGAAATTAACTATAACTGGACATGACTTTACTTGTTCAAATCTGAACTGTTCCGGGATACAATTGTTTTTATTTGGGGTCATACTTCAAACTGCTAGGATACTTGTGCAATATAGATTTTGGCAGTTTTTGACCCCGATTTTCTCATTCTTTGTGAGAAATCCGGGTATAGTTGCCTAATCTGTGATGGATAGAGTGAGAGCAACGAAAAACCATAAAATTAAGCTTTTTCAAGCCGATAATCATGTACAGAAACGAGACGCCAACTGGAATTTTGTGAAAGTTCCAAAACCCATTGATGATAGTTAAACAAACTTTCTCGATGTCCTACACTGATAAATGTTGTGTTCGTTGATTGTAACTTTTGATATAAATTTTCTTCATTTTTTAAATCTAAAGCACTGGTTGCTTCATCTAAGATCGTAAAGCGAGGATGGGTAATTAACAATCGTGCAAAAGCCAGACGTTGTTGTTCTCCCAAAGATAATATATTCTCCCAAGGTACTTCTGCATCAAAGCCACCGCCTTTTGTTTGCACATTTTCTAGATTCACTTGTCGTAAAACATCTTTGAGTTCTGCGTCGGTCATTTGATGATTTGTTTGAGGATAAAGTAACTGTTCGCGCAAAGTTCCCAAAATGATATAAGGACGTTGGGGTAAAAACAAAACATCTTCTCGAGGAGGTCGCATTAAACGACCTGTTCCTGCATTCCACAAACCAGCGATCGCTCTTAACAGAGAACTTTTACCCCGACCACTAGGCCCGACAATCAATAAACCTTCTCCTGGCTGAACAGAAAGTGACAAGTCTTCCACGATCACCTGCTCATAGTTTGGCGTTTGTAAAGTGACATGCTCAAAAGCCAGTTGGTTTTCTTCGATAGTTTTAATCGTGCTAACATTCTCTGGTTGTTTTGTGACGGATTCTAAAGCTTCTGAAAACTGAGCTAAACGCTCAACGTAACTAGAAAATCGTCCGGAAGTCCCAAATTCATCTATTAATGTTGCTAGACCATTAGCAAACATACTGCAAGCAACGACTGCTTGGTTAACTTGTCCAAAATCAATTTCCCCACGAATATATGCAGGCGCAAATATTAAAAACGGAAATATTTGGATAACAGAGCGATATCCTCTGTTAAAAATATCTTTATTTCTCTCCCAATCAATCTTGCTTGTAGAGCTTTTTAGAAGAGTATTAAATCGACGCAGAATAATATTTAATTCTTGGTTTTCTCCCTGAAAAAATGCTATCGATTCCGCGTGATTCCGAACATGAGTCAAGCTGTAAGTATAATTAGCTTTAGATTCGAGTTCCTCTTGAGTGATTTTCTCTAATTCTTGACTTAAGTACACAGCAATCAAATTGCCTATAATTGTATAAATAAGCAGAAAAGCTACAGCCAGTCGGGAGATTGACCAAAGAATGATTAAAAAAGTCGTCATTTCTAAGACTTTTTCTAACAAAGTAGCTGCAAAATTAAGAGCAGTCCTGGCAATAGGTTCGATTTCCTGGGATAAACGTTGATCTGGGTTATCAACGTCGGATCTAAAGTTTATTTTATAATAAGCGCGATCGCTCAAATATTTTTCTAAAATACGCTTGTTCAGCCATTGATACCAATCAAGGGCAATTTTTTTTCTGACAAATTTAGTAAATCCTGTCAAGAGCGTGATCAGCAGCAGCCCAATGCCGTAAATTGATAATGTCTGGACAAACAGAGAAACATCTTTCTGTTGAACAATGACATCGATTAAATAGCGATCAACGAAGCTATTCAAAGCTGTCACGCCCACAAGTCCGATGATTAATAAAATCAGGAAAATGAGCATTCCCCATGAGCGAATCACCTCGGAAAATGATCTTCCTTTGGGATCTGTTGGATACCAGTAAGGACTGGTGATCGCCCTGACATAATCCCAAAATTTAGTAAAACCTGAAACACCAGGACTATTCGTTGAGTGTTGATCGCGAAAAACTTCAGTTTGCATATTCTAGAAATATAGCGGTTCTCATTGCAGGTCTGGAAACTTCTGCCAAACTTCTGGATTCACAATATGAGGTGGCTTTTTACCCTGAAGCACTTGCAGTATTTGATTAGCTGCGGAAAGTGCAGCAGCCATAGCAGCTTCAGGTGTAACTCCAGCCAGATGGGGTGAGAAAATTACATTCTCAAAGTCATATAAAGGATTATCCTGAGATGGGGGTTCTGGCTCAAACACATCTATTGCTGCTCCTGCGATCAATTTTTCACGGATGGCTACAACTAAATCTTTTTCTCGAACTATCTTCCCACGAGATGTATTAATTAAGAAAGCAGTGGGCTTCATTTTTTGAAAAGTTTCTAGAGCAAACATTTCATAGGTTTCATCGGTTAGTTCGGGATGCAAAGATACAAAGTCAGATTCAGCCAAAAGGTATTCTAAATCATTTACCAAAGTTCCACCCAATGCTTCTGCCTTGCTAGCTGGGACGTAAGGATCGTATGCTAAAATTCGCATCTGGAATGCTGTACTGCACTTATGGGCTACAGCACTACCAATCCTTCCCAAACCAACAATTCCAAGTGTTTTTCCTTCGAGTTGCATTGGTTGTACCTGATTACGAATGAGGTAGTTTCCTGTTTTGACACAGTGATTGAGAAAAGTCAGCTTTTTCGCCAAAGCTAAAATCATGCAAATCGTGTGTTCTGCAACAGCGGTTGTTGATAAACCAGGATTGTTGACTACGACAATCCCCTGTTTGGTTGCAGCAGCAATATCAATTGCATCAGTTCCAAATCCAGATGTACTGATGACTTTTAATTTTTTTGCTAATGCGATCGCTTGGGCATCTAATTTAGTAGGATAACGAACAAAGACGCCCGATGCTTCTTGAATCGCATCATTGATTTGATTCTTTGTCGGTTCTTTTAAAATCTCGATATTTGTATGTTCTTCCAGGAATTTTTCACCTGTTTCATGATACATTTTCCCGATTAAAAGAACTTTATGATTTGCAAGAGTCATTGTGGGAATCTGGGGAAAAACAGATGTCATACGATTTCTCCTAAATTATTTTTTTTACTTGAGGAAGGTAGAAGTCATTTTATTGTATATTTTGGATCAGGACTTATCCTTGAATTTTTTCATAGATTTTTCTTTTCTCTGGGAGCGAATTAATATTATATGTTGCTAGTTCTAATAACTTAGAAAAGTTTTGAGCGATGGTAGTTAAAGGGTCAATCGCTTTAATAGAATCAATTCCATTTAGATTGAGAGATTTAGTGAAGAGATGAAATTCTGTACAAGCAGAAATATAAGAACGAGTCTTGTACTTATCTAACAATTCTTGGATATCTGCAAGAATTGTCAGTGGGTCTTGTCCTCGTTTTAGTACTTTAAAGATAATCTCATGGATCAAGTATTGGTCTTTTTCAGATAGAGAAATAATGCGATTAGAAGCAGTACAACCTTCGTGAAATAATTTTTTATGGTAAGTGCCTGTACCTGCTAGTAAAATAGCTGGCTCATCATGTTCTTGCAATTGTTGATCTGCAATTTTAATTAAAGAAATCACCTTATTAGTCAGATGTTCAGGAAGATGAGGTAGAGCATAATGAGCTGTACAACAGCCAATCACTATACGATCAACAAATTTATTGAGGTTTTCCAGATGCAGTTGCATAAAATCAATGAATTCTGTTTCATTTCCACTATTAATTGAACTTGTGCGATCAGGTGCAGAAGGAAGTGAAAAAACAATGACGTTAGGTGCTTCTTGTTCATTGTCAATAAACTGATTGTATTCATAAATCGATTTGAAAAATTCGACAGTAACTACAGGTCCCATACCGCCTAAAATTCCAAGAGTTGGTAGTTTTTTATTCATAAATATGCTCCCAATAGGTGATTGCTATGGTTTAACTGTGTTCGTGATTAGAAATTAAAATCTGCTGCAAAAAGACTACTATCTTGTTGATCAGACTTTTCTATGTAAAAAGGCAGCTTTAATAATGGTGTATCAGGAGATTTGACTACTGTTTCTAGAAGAGATTCTAACAAGCTTATTATCAACGAAATACGTTCGTTGGCGAATATATCTGTGTTATAGATGAGCTTGAGATAGAGTTCTGCTTCGTCCACAAAAATGAATTCTAAATCAAATTTAGAAGTTACAACTTTTTGCTCAATAAAATTAACAGTAATTCCATCTAGCACTAAATCTACATTTTGATTATTTTGCAAGACAACTACAATATCAAAAATGGGATTCCGGCTAGGGTCGCGCTGGAAATTTAAATCTGATACTAGTTTGTCAAATGGATATTCTTGATTCTCATATGCAAAGAGTGTGGTTGTTTTCACTTTGGTAAGTAAACTAGCAAAACTGTCGTCTGCTGCTATGCGATCGCGTAAAACTAAAGTATTAACATAAAAACCTATTTGATCCTCTAAATCAGGATGATTTCTACCAGCGATGGGAGAGCCGATTGTAATCTCATTTTGTTCGGTATAGCGAAACAGAAAACTCTTGATGAGAGTTACTAATCCCATAAATAAACTAGCTTCTTGAGTTTTAACTAAGACCTCAAAACGCTTGATTAATTCTTGATTTGGTTTCCATATCACCGCAGTTCCTCGGAAAATTTGCACTGCTGGTCGAGCATAATCTAAAGGTAAGTTAAGAGGAGCAGGAACGGGAGTTAATTTAGCCAACCAGTAATCGCGTTGCGCTTGCAATTTCGATGTTTTTAACTGTTTTTCTTGCCAGTCAGAATAGTCTTTATAATGAATCTTTAGAGGTGGCAGTAATTCAGAATTTTGTTGTCCGTAGGCATGATAATGTGTAAGAAAATCTTTAATTAAAACTCCTGCTGACCAACCATCAGAAATGATGTGGTGCATATTAAACAAAATTATATGGCTGTGTTGACTCAACTTGAGTAAACTAACTTTGAGTAAAGGGCCTAGTTCTAAATCGAAAGTAGTTTTGGCATTTTTGTCAACATATTCAGCAATAATTTTTGTTTGTTCTGGTTCTGTATACTCTGTCAAATGTATTTGCTGGAGAGCAAAATTCATTTGCTCATGTACAACTTGACGTGGTTGATTATCTATTAAAGTAAACGTAGTTCGTAAGATTTCGTGGCGTTGGATCAAATATTGAAAAGCTGCTTCAAAGGCGGCAATGTTAAGATTACCATTAAATTGATAAACACTAGGCATTCCGTAGGCATGATGATGGCGATCAAGAAATTCTAAAGCCCAAAGACGGCGTTGCCCATGAGACATAGGATAAGATATTTGCGGAGTGATTGCTGGTATGGGTTCTTGGTAATTATATTGGGCTTGAGATACTAAACCTGCTAATCCGGCGATGGTGGGAACTTTAAAGAAGTCAGCTAATTTGACCACTACATTTAATTCTTTATGAACATGGGTTACTACTCGCGAAAGTAGTAGTGAGTGTCCACCAATTTCAAAGAAGTTATCAAAAATGCCAATGGGATGTTTGGTGAGAATTGTTTGCCAAATATTAACTAGAACTGACTCTAAATTATTACGTGGCGTAGTATAATTTACCTGTGTTGATTTATTTATTTCTTTAAGTTCCAGTAGCGATCGCCTGTCAATTTTCCCATGTCTAGTCAGGGGAAATTGCTTTAAGAAGATAAAAGAACTAGGAATCATGTAAACGGGCAAAAACTGAGAGATAAATTCTCGGATTTCTGAAATTTCTATGTCTTTGACAGTTTGACAATAAGCAGATAATTGAGTTTGATGATCTACCTCGATAGGTAAGACAATCGCTCTTTCAATATCAGCATGACGACTGAGTTGATATTCAATTTCTCCTGGATCTATGCGATAGCCATTGACTTTAACTTGATTATCTTTGCGACCAATAAATTCAATCACACCAGGAGCAATTTGTTTACCTAAATCTCCAGTTCTAAAGAGCGTTTTTTCTTTACTTATAAAGCTAGGTTGAAATTTTTCTTTGGTGATTTGGGGGAGATTGTGATAACCAGCTGCTAATGCTGCACCTTCTACACAAATTTCACCTACAACGTGTAGAGGTGCGGTGTTATTAAATTCATCGAGGACAAATAAGCGATTGTTATGGAAAACTCTCCCAAGAGGGACGTCTGTAGCTAAATTTGCGTCTATTGTATATTGAGAAACTCCGACACAAGTCTCTGTCGAACCGTAGACATTGCTGACAATTGCAGATGGGAAGCGTTTTCGTAAAGCGATCGCTATTTTTTGATCTAATATCTCTCCCCCAGCAGAAATATATTTTAAGCTGGGAATAGTTTCTTCAGATGCGAGGACATTCAAAATTTCCCGATAAATAGATGGTGTTGTGTGCAAAGCATTGATTTGGTTTGCTTGTAAAAACCCAACTAAATCCCCTATATGCTGTACTTCATACATATATAAAGCAGCACCTGTTGTTAAAGGGAGGAAGATATTACGCAGAGATGGATCGTGAGTGATCGGTGCAGTGAAGATATAGCGCCATTCCGAATGTTTGTCTAAGTCAAATGTGAGTCGTAAACTGCGAATCACATTCAAAATCGAGATATGACGACCCATGACTCCTTTGGGATTTCCTGTTGAGCCAGAAGTATATAAAATATAGGCTATTTGGTTGGAGTCTGGTTGAACTTGAGGCTCATTATTGTCAAAATCTGCCAAAATATGATCGATTTTATCCAAACAAATCGTCTCTATATTTTGAGGTAATTGAGAGACAAAATTACTCTCCGTAAGACAGGCGTGACAACCACTATCTTTGAGAATAAAATCGATGCGGCTACTAGGATATAAGGGGTCTATCGGTACATAGGTTGCACCAGTTTTGAAAGTTGCTAAAATGCCGATAATTAAGTGTTGATTACGTCCGAGCATCAGAGCGATCGCTTTCCCTGGACCTAAGCGATATTGCTGATGTAAATAATTTGCTAATTGATTAACTCGCTCATTCAATTCTCGATAGGTGAGAGTCGTTTGTTCCACAATTAATGCTGGTGCATTTGGTGTAGAGTTGACTTTAGCAATAAAGTCATCAATAATTGTCGCATCTTGGGGTAACTCGATAGTTTGTCCTGTTAACTCTGTCCACATTTTATCCTGTTGCACTTGTGTAATTAAAGGCAACTGATAAAGCAAGCTATTGACATTGTTAATTACGCCCTCTAAGAGAATTTCAAAACTTGCAAGAAACTGTTGAATTGTCTCTTGCTTAAACAGTTCTGTGTTGTAGTTACAGTAGACAATGAGCGCATTATTGATTTCGATAAAATTAAATCCTAAATCGAAAGGAGTGTAGCCAATCGGCTCTGGTGGCAGCGATACTTTTAGTCCCTCAAACTCAGGTAGAGTTAAACTAGGGTCCATGTTAAAAGAAACTGAGATCAGAGGAGAACGAGAAAAGTCTCGTTGTAATTGTAAGGCTGCTAATAATTCTTCTAAAGCATGGCTTTGGTGTTTAAAAGCGGCTATGAGTGTTTTTTTTGTATGACGCAGATGTTCCACAAAAGAAGCAGTTACATCTGATTGGATACGCACTGGTAAAAATTGCGAACAAAAGCCAACTAATGTTTCACTTCCTTCAATTTGTCGTCCAGAAATGGGAATACCAATTACTAAATCATCATGACCAGAAATTCGTCGCAGAAAAGCTGTATAAGCGGCGAACATCGTCATAAATAATGTTGCTTGGTTTTTGCGTCCTACAGTCTGTAAATTTTGCCATAATTGAGGAGCAATAATTTTACTTTCTCGACCCCCGGTGTATGTTTTCACTGCTGGACGGGGAAAGTCGGTAGTCAGCTCAAATTTTGGAATTTCTCCCTCATAGGTTTGCAACCAAAAATTACGATGCTCTAGCATTTGTGGACTTTGCGCTTCTTGCTGTCGCAAAGCTAAATATTGGCGAAACTGCATCGGTGACGCTAAAGAGTCTGTTGCAGCGCCAATTTTTGCGGAATAAAGTTTACCGATTTCATTTAAAATTAGTCCTAGTGACCACCCATCGGCAACGATATGATGGGTTTTTAAAGATAACAGATGATGTTCAGGTGCTAACCGTATCAATGCAGCTACAAATAAAGGAGCTTTTGACAAATCAAAAGACCTTTGAGCAAACTGAGTTCTGAATGTTAAAGCAGTGCTTTCGGGATAATCTTCATCTGTTAAATTGATTAATGATAGGTCAATTTTTACATGAGGAACAACTTCTTGGAGTTCGCCTTGTGCTAAGATTTTGGTTCGCAAAGCTTCGTGGCGATTTACGACTTCATTAATTGCTTGCTGTAAAGATGAAATATCTAAATCACCATGCAAATCTAAGGAAGTTGTGACGTTATATGCGGCGGAAGCGTTCGTGTCTAATTCTCCCATTAACCACAGCTGACGTTGCGCTTCACTGGTAGGAAATTGCTTTTTTAAATTATTCCTCCCATCTTCATCATCAGAGCGATCGCTTACTTCTCTTTTCTTAGCTTGTGGTGGTTTAGCATTTTCAAAAAAACCCGCTTGTCGCAATTCTATAATCGCTTCTTTGACAGCAGCTACAACTTTATCTATATCTTCATTGGTATGGCTAGTTGAGAGAAAACAAACTCGTTTTTCCCAAGTATATACACCTTTAAGATTTAACAAGTAATAAAAAAGTGGTAATTCGATGGGTTGGAGGAAAATACTATAAGCTCCAAAAGGCTCAAAGCGAAACAAAGAGCCAAAATGAACAATGCGGATCGGAATTCCTATTTCTTGAAAGAATTGATTAACTTCAGTTGCTAATCGATTGGTTAATTGATTTACTCCTTCTTGAATTGTGGCGCCTTGTTCACGTAAATGTAGAAGTACTGCACGACAAGCCGCAAGCGCTAAAGGATGACGACAGAAAGTTCCACCATAAGCAGTTAATTCTGTTTGGGGATGAGAATTATCACCATAACTCCAGAAACCACCGTCAATTGTATCCAAAAAATCTGCTTTACCGCAGATCATGCTGATAGGTAAACCACCACCAATTGCTTTACCATAAACTACTATATCTGCCTCAACATTAAACCATTGCTGCGCTCCTCCTGGAGCAATCCGAAATCCCGTAATAATTTCATCAAAAATCAGCGCAATCTCTTTCTCATGAGTTAATTTACGTAATTTTTGTATGAATTCTTTTGGTTGTAAATCGGGTTTACGGCTTTGTACAGGTTCTAGTAAAACTGCTGCTAAATTATCAGCATGAGCAGCAATGATATCTAAACTTTCTGCCGCTCCATAGGTAACAACTATTACGTCTTCAACCATTCCTGATGGTGTACCCAGACTTAATGGTTGAGCGGTGGGTGGCTCTTCTCCAACTCGTGCTAAAATGCCATCAAAAGTACCATGATAGGAACCAGCAAAAACAGCGATTTTTTGGCGTTTTGTGCGAGAACGAGCAATCCGAACTGCTGCCATAATTGCTTCTGTTCCAGTATTACTAAAAGCAACCCGTTCTACACCTGCAATTTCACTAATTAAACTTGCTGTTTCTGCTGCAATATTGGACTGCATTCCTAATCCTATCCCGTGTTGCATTTGCTGCTGAACTGCTGACAACACAAAATCAGGACTATGTCCAAAAAAGTTAACACCAAACCCCATTGCTAAGTCGATGTAATCATTGCCATCAATATCACGAAAATATGCACCTTGGGCTGATTCTGAAACAATGGGATATTGAAATTCTTTTAACGCCATACGGAAATCAATGGTAGGTTTGACATCAACCATTGTTTTCCGGCTATTTTGTGAATATGCTTTAGATTTGGCAGTTTTTTGATTATAAATTAACTGCAAATTACGGATAAAGGCTTGTTGCTGTTCTGTTAAAGATTTATTTTCATTCAGCTTTAAAGCCAGTGGATTTAAATTAGGAGAGCTAGGTTTTTTAACCGTATCAGCTTTGATTTTTTGAAGAGGAGATACAGTTTCTATTTTGTTTATTTGAGGAAGAGGCGGTGGTGGAATTAATACTTCTGTGTTTGGTGTGACAGATACAGATTGCAGTACTTCTAATTGTTTGACAATGGTTTTTTCGTGTAGTTCTTTGAGTTCCTTCAGAGATTGGAGTTGAGCCATCATCAAAGCTTCTTTCCCAGAACTTGCTGCGGCTATAGGGATGAATTTTGGAGCTTCAGTCACCGATTCTTTCGCAGCACAAGCAATAATTAACTCTTGTCCATTGTAGATACTAATATTATTCTGTTGGGAAAAACTATCCGCAGTAGCAAAACCACAGCGTTTCAAAACAGTACACCAAGTTTCGCTACTCAATAACGGCGAATCTACACGTAATTCTTTGTCTTGAAAACGCCACCATCCTGGAGTGAGTCCGAAAGTTAAGTCCAGCCAGGAATTATTTTCTACTGTTTCTAGGAGTACTAAATAACCACCTGGTAGTAGTAATTCTCGAATATGATTGAGTGTTTCTGTAATATTGCGGGTAGCGTGAAGAACGTTAGCAGCCACAACTATGTGATAAGAATGATCTGGTAATCCTTGAGAAATTGGTGATTTTTCAATATCTAATTGATGGAAGTTGAGGTTAGATTGATTCTGAAATTTTTGCCTAGCTCTATTGAGTAAAACGGGAGAAACTTCAGTAAAAGTATAAGTTGCATGATTCAGATTCAAGTGATTGATAATTGCTTCAGAAGTTGCACCTGTACCACCTCCGACTTCTATCATTTGGTAAGGGCGATCGCTCAAAGAAAAACTCTTTAAAATTTCGTTAATTGCTTCAGTGACTCGTTGATTCATCAACCGAGATACAGGAGAAGCTCCGTATATGCTTTCCGCATGAACAACTGAACCTGTTGGGAAAATTAACTCTAGAGGATTTATATCCCCTTTGATGACTTCTGCCAAATTTTCACCGCAGCGTTCCAACATTTCTAACTCAGGTTTTGCTGCTGGACAAGCTTGTTGTAGATTTTCTATAGCTGCTGGTAAATCAACAGGCGTAGGCAGATTTTTGACCGTCCATATATTATCTTGATTTTGAATAATTCCAGCTTGCTCTAAAGTTTTTAAATAACGAGTGATTAAAATATAGTATTTCTGAGCAATAGGTAAAATCTGTAATAAGTTTTCTGTTGTCCAGCTTTCGGATCGATTTATTTTCTTGCCTAATGCTGCTAAAGCTTTTAGAATATAGGCAACAAAAATCGGTTGTAATTGAGAAATTACCCAGAGATAATTATTTAATTCTGAGTCGTCATTGTTTGCTAAATTTACAGATGTTTTTAATGATTCTTGGGCAACAAAATTAGCGAGATATTTGGCTATATCGTTAATTGTTTGTAAATCAGTAAATAGTTGATCTATATTGATCTTGATAGCAAATTTCTCTTCAACTTTGCGAGCAAAATCTGTAAGAATGATAGAATCTGCTCCCAAATTTAATAATGTCTCGTCATCTCTAATATCATTTTCATCTTCTTTAAGAAGTAGAGCCAGAATAGATTTTAACTGATTACTGATGTCTTCCTGATGTTTTTGATTATTTGATACTATTACTTCAGGCATTTTAATTACTTCTTTTTCTATATAATTTTCACTAGGTGCTTGGAATTTAAAACGTTTTCGCTGAAAAGGATAATTTGGTAATTGGACATTTCTGTAGCCGTAATCTGCATTGAATTTTGCGGCATTAAAATGTAGTCCATGAATGTAGAGCTTACCAAGTGTTGACAGCATTGTCTGCCAATTATCTACACCTCTATTGAGAGAACTTAACCAGATAAATTCATCGTTATAACGACGACCTTGTTCTGCTAGTATTGGTCTTGACCCAACTTCTAAAAATAGGTTATATCCTTTGTTTATGGCTGTTATTAGACCCTGTAAAAATTGTACAGTTTGACGAGATTGTTGTCTCCAGTAATTCGCATCTGGTGCATTTTGGAAAATTTGTCCGTCAATTCCTGAAATTAATAAAACTTGAGGATGATTGTAGGTGATATGACGAGCCGCAGCTTCAAACTCATCTAAAATTGGCTCCATTAATGGAGAATGAAAAGCACCTGCAACGCCGAGATATTGAGCGGCAATTTTTTGATTTTTACAGTTGGTAATTATCTCATCAATGCGATCGCTAGCTCCAGAAATAACGATTTGTTGAGGATGGTTAATTGCAGCGATCGCAACTTGATTAGTATAGTTTTGAATTAGAGAATTTACCGTAGCTTCATCTGCAAAAATTGAAGCCATTTTTCCTATGGGCGCAGCTTGCATTAATTGTCCACGTTTCACAATTAATGTTAGACCAGCTTCTAAACTAAATACCCCAGCAACACAAGCTGCTACATATTCGCCAACGCTATGTCCAATGAGTAAACCGGGTGTGATTCCCCAAGATTGCCACAGCATAGCAATAGCATATTCTAGAGCAAAGATCGCTGGTTGAGCGTATGCAGTTTGATGAAGTAAATCTGTGCGATCGCCAAACAAAATCTCTGTTAATGGATACTCTAAATGATTAGCTAAAATTGCTGCACATTGATCGATATATTTGCGGAATGTCGGTTGGGTTTGGTAGAGTTGCTCACCCATACCTGGATAACAAGCTCCTTGACCAGTGAAGAGAAAGACAATTTTTGGCTGTTTTTCTCCTGTGTAGCGTTGATAAAAAGTCGAATCATCAAGAGTTTTTTCGTCAGCAAAAGCCGCTAATCTTTGTTGCAACTGTGGTAATGTATCTGCAACAATCGCTAAACGTTCAGGTAAGGGCGATCTACCAAGAGCCGCACTGTAGCAGATATCTCCGATTTCTGGATCAGACTCTAGGCGAGTATAAAAACGTCGCGCCAGTTCTTTCAAAGCTGTTTGGTTGTGAGCAGAAATCGTCAACAAATGACAAGGAAGTTGCTGCTTAATTTCTGGTATTTCTGCAACAGGTGCTTGTTCGACAATCACATGAGCATTTGTTCCAGAAAAACCAAAAGAACTGACTCCAGCAATACGGGTTGCGCCATTGTCAGGCCAGGGTAGCGTTTGTGTAGGAATTTTGATTGCATATTTTTGCCAATTAATCAAGGGATTAGGGTCTTGAAAATGAAGATGCGGCGGAATTTTGCCATGCTGGAGGGCGAGAATCGTCTTGATTATTCCCGCCATCCCTGCGGCTGCTTCCAGGTGTCCAAAATTAGTCTTGACTGAACCGACGTAAAGAGGTTGCGATCGCTCCCCATACACGGCCGCGATCGCATTCATTTCAATGGGATCACCTAAAGATGTGCCAGTACCATGTGCTTCGATATACCCAATTTCTTTCTGTGTAACTCTCGCATCAGCTAAGGCTTGACGGAGTAAATCTTGTTGAGCGGGACCACTGGGAACAGTTAATCCGGCGGCTGCACCGTTATGATTGACCGCAGAGCCTCGTAATACAGCTAAAGTGCGATCGCCCTTTTTCTGAGCCACAGATAAGCGTTTGAGTACTAAAGCCCCACAGCCTTCTCCCCGCACATAACCATTTGCAGCTGCATCAAAAGTTTTGCAGCGACCATCGGGAGACATCATCCCCGATTGACAAAGGTTAATTGTAATCGCTGGATTCAAGATGAGATTTACCCCAGCGACCAAAGCTACTTCACATTCATGATTCCTTAAGCTGCGAATAGCTTGGTGAACAGCCACCAATGAAGAAGCACAGGATGTATCAATAGACATGCAAGGGCCGCGCAGATTGAGAAAATAAGATAAGCGTCCTGCTGCTGCACTCACAGCACTTCCTGTACCAAAAAAAGAATCGATTTGCTCATAATCGCTGTTGTAGACCATCATCGCGTGATCGACACTAGTGATACCGACAAATACACCGACGCGATCGCGCTCTAGATTAGTTGGTGGTAAATTGGCATTTTCTAAAGCTTCCCAGATCACCTCCAAGAGGAGTCTTTGTTGGGGGTCCATTGAGATAGCTTCGCGAGCAGATATAGAGAAAAAACGAGCATCAAATTCTGTAATATCCTCTTGCAGAAATCCCCCACAACGAGTGTACATTTTTCCTGGAGTAACTTCTGGAGCATAAAATTTTGAGATATCCCAACGGCTTTTAGGAACTTCTACAATTGCATCCAGTCCAGCTTCACAATAATTCCAATAAGCTTCAGGAGAATTTACCCCACCAGGAAAACGACATCCCATTCCAATAACAGCAATTGGCTCACTTTGTCTGGTTTCTAATTCGGTAATGTGAGCCTGCATTGCCTCCATTTTGGTTAAGGTTGCTGCTATGAGTTTTTTATAATCTGTATTTTGAGCCATTCTTCTGTCCGCGAGTTTTTTATTTTCTGGAAATATCTAATCGGGTTTTTCCCCTGAAAATAAAAGATAGTCATCAAAAGCCATAAACCAACCCCTATCTCTCGACCAAGCCTCAAGTCCTGGATTATTTTTCTGGAGATCGATCACTAGATCGTGTTTACTAATTCCTTGACCTACCTCGGCAAAGTAACGAACAGCAGCCGGCCAAACATATTCGCTAATTGATACAGCTTGGATATTTACAAATCCATGCTTTTTGAGTTTTTCAACATAAGTATGTCGGTCATATTGGTTGGCGAAAGGAATACACATTTTCTTGCTATTGACGCGAAGCCAAAAGTTAATTTCTCGTCCAACTCTAGGTAAACAATCTGCTAATGCAAGTTTTCCACCAGGGCGCAAAACTCGAAATGCTTCAGCAAAAAAATCCTCACGAGTATTGAAATGAAAAGCACATTCTAAAGCTGTAACTTTATCAAAAGAATTGTCTTCACAAGAAATTTTCGTTGCTGAACCTACCTGAAGATTTATTCGTTCAGCTAGTCCCGCTCTAGCTACTCGTTTTTGAGCAATTTCTACTTGTAGCTCTGTAGTATTTATCCCAGTAATTGCATCTACATTGTTTTCACGCACCCAGAGGATATCTTGTTCGGCAAAACCGAAGCCGACATCCAAAACTTTGTCTCCAGGGCTAAGTTCAGCAATTTCTCCTAATTTACGGGCTAAAGCAGCACAGGCTCCGTTATAAGTCGTTTCTTGTTTCCAATAGCCAAAGTTGAGCCATTGGGGAATATTGGGATCGTCAAGATCGTGATCTCGTTTCGCTATCCTGGTATAAAGTTCAGATACCTGAAATTTATCTCGTAAAAACCAGATTTCCTGAGCTGGATTCTGGATAAACTCTTTGATTATTATCCAACGATTGCGCCATTCATAGTTGAAGGGGATTTTGCCAATATTTTCCAAATCTATACTCTCCTATTTGTAAAATAAAACTTTTCGGTGTGCTGATATTTTGCTACCCGATGAACGGTTAGCTTCAATATTTACTCATCATATTTATCAAGCTCTGCTAACTTTTGATTAAGTAGTATAGTCAATTCATCTTCATTGAGACTGTCATAAGGATTCAAAGTATCACTAGAGTCATTTATTTTGAGATCAAAATCGATATACTCTGCTA
This sequence comes from Nostochopsis sp., assembly GCA_051172755.1. Lineage (GTDB taxonomy): Bacteria > Cyanobacteriota > Cyanobacteriia > Cyanobacteriales > Nostocaceae > Pelatocladus. Next base: position 156,295 of record JBMNDX010000010.1, read on the forward strand.
ACACTTCTTCTCGCAGATAAATGCTGAGAATCGAGATGTTAGGATAATCAAAAATTATAGATGCAGGTAAAGTGCAAGCTAAATTAGTTTCTAGCCGATTTTTAAATTCTAATACCATTAACGAATTTAGACCTAATTCTAAAAATGAGGTGTGTTGAGGAAGAACACTACTTGTAGTTAATCCAGTAACTTCGCGTAAAATTTGCTCAATTCCTTGAGATAAACTTTCTGAACGCTCATCTATAGGTATAGATTTTAATTGATCTAATAATTTTGCAGATTTCTTTTGACTATTTTCTTTTGTTGTTAAAACCTCTGCAAAAAATGATTGATTAATATTAAAAATTTGATTAAAAATAGACCAATCAATATCAATAATTGCTCCTTGTGAAACATCTCCCATAATTAATTGACTAAGATATTTCAGGGCTATATCAGAAGACATGCTTTGAATACCCCAACTCGCAAAACGTTGTTTCTCAATTTCATTTCCTGTATCCCATGCTCCCCAATTGATGCTGATCCCTGGTAATCCCAAATTTTGTCGTTGCTGCATTAAAGCATCCATAAAAGCATTAGCAGCAGCGTAATTACTTTGACCTGGTGAACCAAGAATCACAGCAGCAGAAGAAAAGGTAATGAAAAAGTCTAAAGATAGATTGCGGGTATAGCGGTCTAATAATAAAGTCCCTTCTACTTTCGGACGGATCACGTCCTCATATCTTTGCCAATTTTGATTACTTAAAAGCCCATCATCTAAGACAGCAGCTGCGTGAATTACTCCACGTAAAGGAGGTAAATCTGTACCAAAACGTGAGAATAATCGTTCTATATCTACTGCTGAGGTAATATCAGCACTGATAATTGTAACTTGTGTACCATTTTGCGCTAGTGATGCGATCGCTTCTGGTGGAGATTTGACATTGCGGCTACACAAAACTAAGTGACTAGCTCCCATCTTTGATAGCCATTGAGCTAATAGTAAGCCAAGTTTACCTAAACCTCCAGTAATTAAATAAGCTCCTTCTTTGTTCACAAACTCCTGCTTTTGATCTGAAGGAATTATTGCAGATACTAACCTCGCTCCATAACGGTTTCCTTGGCGTAAAGCTAGTCGTAACTCGCTGCTGGAAGTATGAAGTTCTTGGTACAAAAATTCAGCTTCATTTGATTCTTCAGTTGGTGATAAATCCAAACATACACACCGCATTCGGGGATATTCTTGATTAATTACTCCTCCTAATCCCCATAACCAAGATTGTTGAGGTTGTATGGAAGTCTCCTCTAGTACTTGATTTGCATTGCGAGTCACTAGCCATAAATCAGGTAATTTTTGCCAATTATTAGTGATGGTTTGGATTAAATTCAATACAGCATGACAACTCTTGTAAACTATATCTGCATATTCTGCAACAGGTGTATTTTCGGCAGCGAAAATTACTCCCGTGGGAAATTCTCCCGGTGGATATGCTTCTTGATACAATCGCTGAAAATCAGATTTTTGAGATGAATTAATCACAAAATTATCTTGAGAACGGCGTTTGTAATCATCACTAAGTTCTACAGTAATGACTCGTTCTCCAGCTTGTTTCAATAGATTGATTAACTGAGCCAACGCTGTGTCATGATACACAAATACTAACCAAGAATTCTTAGTATTGGCTGCAACATTTGACACTGAATTTAACTTTTGCCATTGAACTTGGTAAAACCAATTTTGTTCAGATTTCTGCCATAAATTTTGTAAAACTGCGGGATTAGTACGCCTTGCTACTAAATCTATAAATCTGGCGCAAAGCTGTTCTTGTTGATCATAAACCTCTACATCTACGCGCATTTCACCGTTAGTATCAGATTTAATCAAAATGCGCGTTTCAGCTTGAGAACCAGGATTTCCAAATAATTCTAATTTAGAAAAACCATAGGGTAAATGCAACTCCTGACCGTGAATTTCTGGAAAAGCTGCGCCAATACTTTGCAAACAAGCATCTAGAAGCACAGGATGCAGACAATATCGCTGATCTGCTAAACTGCGATCGATACTAATCCGAGCCTGAGAACCATTTTCTAGATAACGTAGTTCTTGAATAGCTTGAAAACGTTGACCATAGGTGATTCCCATTTGCTGATAAAGTTCATAAAATTTAGGAATAGCAACAGATTCTCCTTTGAGATCAGACCAATTATTTATAGATGTAGGTGCTTTTTGATTGTGAGGTTTAATCTCACCAGTAACGTGCAGAATCCAGTTATCTTTTGCAGAATTACTACTAAATATCTCTAAACTATATTCAGATGATTTTTTCGGTTTAAAAATTAATTGTAATGTTGTTGGAGATGGAGATAAGAGCAAACCCTGATGAATCGACACATTTTGGATAGTGAGCAAATTATGAGTAAATATTTTCTGGCTAGCTGCTAAAATTGCTTCAATGAAACCTGTCGCCGGAAATACAGTTTTACTAAATACCTTGTGTTCTACAAGATAATCTGGCTGCTCAGAACTTATCTCTCCCTCAAAAATAATTTCTCCCGTAGCTAGTTTCTTGAAATCACTAATAAAAGGATGCAACTTAGTTTGAACTTCAGTTAGAGAAAACTGGGAATTTGACAACCAATAGCGTTCTCTTTGAAATGGATAAGTAGGTAAAGGAATCCGCTTTCCTAGCTTAAAGACCTCCGTCCATTCTACAGAATGACCATTCACAAAGAGTGTCGCTAAACTTTTGTAGATTTGAGCTTGTTCATCTTGTCCAGGTATGATGCTGGGTAGCCATAATATATCTTGAGTTTGATAACTAAGTCGCGCCATACCTAGTAAGACTGGTTTCGCCCCCAACTCTAGAAAACAACGATAACCACTATCAATTAAGTATTTAAATCCTTGATCAAAATGTACAGTATTGCGAATATGACGCAGCCAATAATCGGGAGTAGCAATTTCTTTTCCAACTGGTTTACCTGTGAGATTGCTAATAATATTCAAGTTTGGTTCATGGAAAGAAATTTTATGTAAAACCTTAGCAAAATCATCAAGGATCGATTCCATTAACGGAGAATGAAAAGCATGAGATACTGCTAAACGTCTAGTTTTATAACCTTGCTCGATAAAACTTTTCTCTAGTTGATCGACAATTTCACTCAAGCCAGAAATCACATTAATTGCACCATTGGCTGCGGCAATATTGACTTGATTTTTGTAGGGATTAAGATGATCTAATACTGTTTCATAATCAGCATAAATTGCTGCCATTGCCCCATTATGCGGTAATTCTCCCATTAAGCGACCGCGTTGAACGACTAATTGCAAAGCATCTTCTAAAGAAAAGATTCCCGCCAAACAAGCAGCGACATATTCACCAATACTGTGTCCCAAAAGTGCCGACGGTTGTATTCCCCAAGATTGCCATAATTTAGCCAGTGAATATTCCAGTGCAAACAATGCTGGTTGGGTGATTTGGGTCTGTTCTAGTAACTCGCTATTTTGCAATTCAAAGATTATATCTAACAGCGATGTTTCTAAAATTGGTTCGAGGATTTGGTGACAAAGATCCAAAGTATTTTTAAAGACAGGTTCTTTGTCGTAAAGAGTTTGTCCCATCCCCGAATATTGAGAACCTTGTCCTGAAAATAGGAAGGCTACATTGGGCTTAATTTCTGATGAAATTGGTGTAATTAAGTTCTCAGAATTCTCACCTGTTTGGAAATCAATCAATGCTTGTTGAACTGTAGTGATTGAGTCGGCTAAGATACACAATCGATGGCGAAAAATAGCCCTTCCTGTACTAGCAGTAAAACACGCATCTGCTAAATTTACAGATTCATTGAAAACAGATTGATAATTTTTGGCTAACTCTTGGAGAGATTTTTCAGAACGAGCCGAAAGTGGTAACAGGTAAAAATTATGATCTAATTCTTGGCGAGAATTAGCGCCAATTTCTCCTACAATTACATGGGCATTCGTACCACTAAATCCAAAAGAACTTACTCCCGCAATGCGTTGGCGTTCACTAGAATGCCAGTTTTTTCCATGTACTGGAACTTCAAAAATATCAGAACTCCAATCAAAGCGGGGGTTGGGTTGCTGAAAGTGAAGATGGGGAGGAATTTTATGGTGTTGTAAGGCTAAAACAGTTTTGATTAATCCAGCAATTCCGGCCGCTCCTTCTAAATGTCCCAAATTGGTTTTGACAGAACCAATTATTAAAGGTCGATTTTGAGGGCGCTTTCCAAAAACCGCAGCCATACTTTCTAATTCAATCGGATCTCCGATCGCAGTCCCAGTACCATGGGCTTCGATATAATCTATTTGCTCTGGTTTAAGTTGCGCTATTTTCAGAGCTTGATGTAATAATTTTTCCTGAGCATCACCATTAGGTACAGTCAGTCCACTACTGGGACCATCATGATTCACGGCTGTGCCATAAACTCTAGCTAAAATGCGATCGCCATTCTTAACTGCTTGACTCAACCGCTTGAGAACAATCATTCCGCAACCTTCACCCCGCGTGATCCCATTCGCACTCGCATCAAAAGTTTTACAGCGTCCATCCGGTGCAAGCATATGAGCGCGACTTTCAATTAAGGAAATCACCGGGGTTAAAATGATATTGACACCACCGGCAAATGCAATCTCACACTCTCCATTACGCAAAGCATTACAAGCTAAATGCACTGCTACTAAAGAAGAAGAACAAGTAGTATCAACTGTCATTGATGGGCCTTGCAAACCTAATACATAAGATAAACGACCAGCAGTTAAGCTGACAGAAGTCCCAGAACCAGTATAGGCGTTAATCGCTTCTGGAGCATAACTCAACTGGGCATAATCTTGAGTCATCACTCCCACAAAAACTCCAGTTTGACTGTTGCGTAACTGTTGCGGGTTTTGTCCAGCAGCTTCCAATGCTTGCCAAGTAGTTTCTAATAGTAAGCGTTGCTGGGGATCTATGGCGACAGCTTCACGGGGAATAATCCCAAAAAATTCCGCATCAAACTGATCTACTTGCTCTAAAAATGCGCCGTAGGGAGAATAGATTTTTCCTGGTGTATCTGGATCAGGATGATACCAAGCTCGACTATCCCAGCGATCGCCCGGAATTTCTCCCACCGCATCTTTCCCTTCCTCTAACAATTTCCAGAAAGCTTCCACATCATTTGCACCCCCAGGAAATCGACAAGCCATCCCCACAATTACAATTGGATCTTCTTCTTGTTGTGGTGTTTTTGGAGGAGATTTTTCAAGTTGGATTTGGGGGATTTCTTGTATTAGCTTTTCTACAGAAATTTGCGCCTCAGAGATATTTAAAATTTCTCGCAAGAGATAATCTGCTAAAGTTTCCACATTGGGAAATCGAAAAGTAATTGTTGAAGGTAGAGAACAGTTTAAATCTGTTTGCAAAAGATTGCGAAGTTCTGTGGAGGTGAGAGAATCCATCCCCATATCAAAAAAGCCTTGTTGGGGAGATACTATTTCATTGGTTGATAATCCTAAGACAGTGGAAACTTGCAAACTAATATGGCGGATCAGTAAATCACGACGCTGTTTTACAGGTACTGTTTGCCATTGCTCTAAAATATTCGATACAGTGGGAGATTTTGTTTGTCCTTGGGGTAAGAAGTTTTGATAAAAACTTTGATTGATATAGGGGAAACGTTGCCAGTCAATGGCAATCACACCAGCACGTACAATCTGATTAAACAGAATTTTTTCTAGAGTTTGGAGTGCTAAATCAGGTGCGATCGCATCATAACCTTTCGCGGCTAATCTCTCTAAAACGTTGCGATCGACTGCTGCACCAATTTCGCTCCATGGTCCCCAGTTAATGGCTGTTGCAGGCAGATTGTGTGCATGACGATAATAGGTAAAAGCATCCTCAAAAGCATTAGCCGCCGCCGCATTCGCTTGTCCCGCAGAGCCAATCAGCGATACAGCAGAAGTATAACAAACAAAGAAATCTAAAGGATCGTTGAGAGTAAGTTGATGTAACAACCAAGTTCCTTTGACCTTGGGTGCTAGGACATGGTTAAAACTTTCTGGTGTCAGTCGCAATAATGTCGTATCGTCTAAAGTGCCGGCGATGTGGAAAATTCCCCGCACAGGATACTGAGAACGACATTTTTCTAGTAAAGTGTGCAATTTTTCGGCATCTGTGATGTCAACATCTTTGATTTGGATGTCTGCGTTACTTGATTGCAGATTTGCTAAAACTTCAGCGTTGACAGCTTTTGCACCACTACGACTGCACAATACTAAATGACGAGCGCCACGTTCTATCATCCATCGAGCGGTAGCTAAACCCAATCCGCCTGTACCACCAGAAATTAGATAATAGCCATCTTGACGAAAAGTGATGTTACCTTCTGCTAATTTGCGCTCTACCAAACGCGGACAAAAGCGTTGTTCACCCCGCAAAGCGACGCGGTTTTCTTGTGTGTTACTGTAAATTTCTCGGAATAATGTTTCTCCTAAATTTTGGGGGTGAGGATCTAAATCAATCGCTCTAAAATTCAGTTCAGGATGTTCTAGGATGAGGCTGAAAGCGATTCCTAATAATGAAGATTGGGCTGGAGAAGTTAGAGTGCTTAATTCTTTAGCTGGTACAGAACCTTGAGTGACAAGAATGAATCTAGGAGGATTTTCTTGTTGTAATAATGCTTGAAGTAGAAATAGGAAACGTCTACAATGAATTTCTACTGTTTGATAAATTTCACCTTCTATCTGTTGTAATGGCCAGAGGTAAATTATTTCACGAGTTTCTGGAGTTAATAATTTTTGTAATAATGATAAATATTCGTCTGGATGATCAGGATTCAGGTGTTGAGGAAAGATGAGAGAACAAGCAATCCCTCGCTGTTGGAACGGAGTAATTAAACTCTGAGCAATTCCTTTTGAATCAGCAAATATGATTTCATGGGAAACAGATTTGCAAACACTATTTCCTTTAGCAATAATCACACTTTGTCGTAGGAGATCGCATGTCTGTGGGTTGCTTGGCTCGATAATATTAATTTCTGTAAATTGATGATTGCTTAGTAAATTTTGCCAATTTTCTGTATCTACTAAAGGATAACCATTGCGGAGTGGATCTTGACTGCATAGCCACCATCCTTCTGTTAAACCAAAAGTTAAATCTACCCAACGACGCGCTCCAGTACTTTCTAATAAGATTAGTAGACCGTTGGGAGCGATGAGAGAACGGACATTTTCAAGTGTTTTGTTGATATCTGCTGTAGCATGAAGGACGTTAGCAGCAATGATAATATCAAAACTTCCTGGAATAAAACCTTGAGTAATCGGGTTATTTCCGATATCTAAAATTTGATATTTAATGAAGGGATAATCGCTGAAGTTTTCTTTGGCTCTGGTTAAAAAAATAGAAGAAACATCGGTAAATATATATTCAATTTGGTCTTGAGGTAAATGTGGTAAAATTGCAGCAGTACTTGAGCCTGTTCCGCCTCCGATTTCGAGAATTCGTAACTGACGATTTTTGGGTAGATTTGCTACTGCACATCTAATTGTGGCTGCAACTAGCTCATTCATTAACTTAGCTCCAGCTGCATCAGCATACACAGATGCGATCGCATTCAAATCACCTTGAGGAAATAGTAATTCTAACGGCTCAATTTGGCGACGCATTACCTCAGCCAAAGCTGATCCACAACGTTTTATCAGATTAATTTCTGCTAGATAATCAGAAAACTCACTGCGGAGGTATTGGATTTGTAATTGAGATGAAAATATTTCTGGTTCTTTGATTAATAACCAGCCATTTTGTTGCTGATTCAGAATTCCTTCCTCAGCTAAGATAGCTAAACAGCGTGATAATAAGGGGCGATAAAAATCAACTACTCCACCTTCAATAGCAATTTGTTTTTCTTGATAAGTTTGACCTAATTCCGGTTGCCAGTTAAGCTGTTTTAAACCTTCCCAAATATAACTGACACTTAAACTTTCCATTTCCGCCAGCAAGCGTTCATATTGACGCAATTTATCCGCTAATTGCTGTTCTAATTCCTGTGGCTGAACTTGAGTCTTAATAAAATTAGGACTAAGTAAAGTATCTCTCCCATCGGGTAATAATGGTGCTAAGGGAATCCATTCTTCTATGTAAGATTGTGGTTGAGTTCCATGATGAAGAATTTCTTGACGTTGAACAGCTTTGAGTTCAAACCCGATAATCGATACTAGTAATTCACCTTGATCGGAATAGATATCAATATCAGAGATGATCAAATTACCATAACTTTTAGTGAGACGAGCTACACTAATGACACTATCACCTGGAGATTTGCAGAATTGGAATTTAGCAATGCGAATCGGTACATAAGTTACAGATGCTTCTTGCTGAAATAAAATTGCAGCGATCGCCTGAAAACAAGCATCCAACATCGCCGGATGAAAACGATAGTTTTTTGCTTCTAAAAGCAAGTTATCTGTTAACTTAATTTTAGCAAATGCAGTATTTTGACTATACTGAAGTTGGTTGATTAGGTGAAAGCTATTACCGTAATTGACACCAGATTTTTGGTATTTCTCATAAAATGAGTTAATTTCCAGATGCTCTGGATAATTAGCTGCTATTTGTTCTAGATTTTGGAAACTTGTATCGATGGATTTTAACTTCAGAATCTCTCCAGCTACAAGTAAATCCCAATTATGATCAACTTGATGATAGATTTGTAATTTATCTTGATTAATAATTACTTGTAAAATATCTGCTTTATCTTGCAGTATTAACGCTTTTTTAAATTCAATATTTTCTACAACAACCACTTCCCCTTCTGTCGCAGCTAACGCCATTTCAAGAAAAGCTGCACCAGGAAATATCGGTTTACCGAAAACTTGATGCTCTGCTAAAAACGCTGGATTGTGCCGACTAACACTAGCTCGGTATTGAATAGAAGATAGAGGAGACGGAAAGCGATCGCCTAGTAAGGGATGTCCAGAGTGATCATGATCAGATTTACTAACAGAGTCTACCCAATAGCGTTTGCGAATAAAAGGAGAATTGGGTAAACTAATTTTTTGTCCTAAGCGAGAGCGATGAAATTCTTGCCAATTAATATTGACTCCGCGTACATATAGTTCAGCTAGGACAGTTTGGATTTGCTGTTCATTACTGCTGTCTTTTGCTAAACTACATAACCACAGGATTTCATGATTCGGTAAATTACTCCGATCAATATTATTTAAAATAGACTGATTGCCAATTCCTATAAATATTTGATACCCCATTTGATGCAAGGTATAAATTCCTGGCTCTACATTATATGATGGACGCAGATGTTGCACCCAGTAAGCAGCAGTTTTCAGAGAATTATTAGCGGCTTCACCATTGAAACTGTCAATCAAAGTCAATTGGGAATTATTGTAAGTAATTTCTTCAGCTACTTTTTGAAAAGCTAAAAATTTTTTTTCTTCAAAATTTTGACTATTACTAAATAAACGAACACGAGTTGCAACTAATTTAACTGCATCTTCCAGAGCCAAAACTCCAGCTTGTTGAGCAGCGAGATACTCACTAAATCCAGCACCTAAAACCGCAGTAGCACGAATTCCCCAAGATTTCCAGAGTTCACAAACAGCATATTGGACTGCAAATAATGCTGGTTGTACAGACAAATGATTATCTATATTTTGGTTTTTATAAAGTAAGTCTTCTATGGAGAAATTAAAATAATTTTGGAAGAGGCGATCGCATCGCTTAAAAGCATCATGAAATACAGGCTCATTGAGAAAAAGCTCTTCTCCCATTCCAGAAAATACCGCTTGCTGATCATGACAGAGAAAAGCAATTTTCGGATTTCCTTGTGCTTCGCCGTGAATAATATTAGTTTCCCGGCTATTACCATTAGTAAAAGCCCGAAGCTGCTCCTGAAAACTCGCAGTACTGGAAACCAACAAAGCTAGTCGCTGTTTATGATCAGAACGACCTGTATTTAAAGAAAAAGCGATATCACTTAAGTTAATATTAGGTTTTTTATTAATATAATCAACAAATTTAGTAGCCAGCAAATGCAAACGTTCTTCATCTTTAGCAGATAAAGTGAGGATTACAGGAAATCTATTTTTAACCGGAGATTGTACTTGCGGAGGTTCACTCAAGATCACATGAGCATTAGTTCCCGATGCTCCAAAAGAACTGACTCCAGCAGCTTTTATCTTGCTATTGCTGACAGTCCAAGGACGAGTTTGTGTCACTACATTGATCGGTAAGCTATCCCAATTAATGTGAGGATTTGGTGTTTGCAAATTGAGATGAGCCGGAATTTCAGAATAATAAATAGATAGTACAGTCTTGATTAAACCAGAAATTCCCGCCGCCGCCGCTAGATGACCAAGATTTGTTTTAATCGAACCGACAAACAAAGGTTGGGAGCGAGAGCGATTAACACATAAAGCATCAGCGATCGCTTTAATTTCAATTGGATCTCCCAAAGATGTACCCGTACCGTGAGCTTCGATGTAATCAATAATATCTGCATTTAAACGAGCGTCAGTAAGAGCCTCACGAATTAAATCTGTTTGCACAGGGCCGTTCGGAACCGTAAAACCGCCACTCGCACCATCGTTATTGACTGCTGTGCCGCGAATTAACGCCCAAATGCGATCGCCATCTGCTAAGGCTTCGCTTAACCTTTTTAAAACGACGACTCCGCAACCCTCGCCAATCCCAAACCCATCAGCACTAGCGTCAAAGGTTTTGCACCTACCGTCAGCAGCTAACATCTGATTTTTGCACAATGCGATCGGTACTTCCGGTGTCAGGATCAGGTTTACTCCTCCCACCAAAGCCTGACGACATTCCTGTGCGCGTAAAGAACGACAAGCCAAATGCACCGCCACTAGCGAAGAAGAGCAAGCTGTATCCACAGCCAAACTAGGGCCATTGAGATTCAAAAGATAAGAAATACGTCCAGCCGCAGCATTGGTATGGTTGCCAGAGATATGATAAGCACCAATTGTGCTATAATCATCCCCTGGTGCAATCAGACGAGCATAATCATTATTTGTAATCCCAATAAAAACACCAGTTTTGCCCATTCTAGTAGTAGACGCAGCCATCCCAGCATCTTCTAAAGCTTCATAGGCAACTTCTAAGAGTAACCGTTGCTGGGGATCAATGTGCAAAGCTTCTCGTGGTGCAATCCCAAAAAAGTGTGGATCAAACATTGAGACATCATCGAGAAAACCACCTTGAGAAACATAGATTTTCCCAGGTTTACTCCGGTCTGAGTCGTAAAAATCCGAAGTATTCCAGCGATCGCTAGGTATATCTCTGAGGGTATCTCCACCAGCTTTGAGAAAAGACCAAAATGATTCAGGAGTGGAAATATTTTTCCCAAAACGACAACCCAAACCCACTACTGCGATGGGTTCGCTTTGTTTAGCTTCAACAGCCTTTAATTTCTCTTTTGCTTCGTTGAGTGCTTTAAAGACTCTTGTTTGGATTGATTTGTCGTTATCTGATATGTCCATAAACCTGAATTAATTACGAATTAAAGCTTTGATAAAAGTGATATTTTAAACATCAATCACCATGCAAACAGATGGATTTTTTCTTTGTATAAGGAATGGCCTTTTTTCCCTATACCCCACACCCTTACACCCCTAGTTTTTGTAATTGGTATTGTTAGGAATTATCTAGAAAAGCTTCTAAATCTGCCAGCTCCTGCAAAATTAAATCTTCATTAACTTCTACCACATCAACAGTTGTTTCCACAATAGTATTTACTTGCCAACCAAATATTTGCTCGACTAGATAATCAATTAATTGTTTAATATTAGGAAAATCAAAGATTAAAGTAGCAGGTAAAGCTATTTCTAATCCTTTTTCTAAACGGGTTTTTAATTCAATAGAAAGCAAAGAGTCAATCCCCATTTCTATAAATCCCTGATTAGGATCAGGTATATGTTTGATTCCTAAAATTGTTGCTACTTGTTTTCCAATATATTCTAATAAATGATCTCGACGTTCTCCTGGGGGGACATCTTCTAGAAAAGGTCGCTGAGAATTTGATTGTTTAACGGTTTTGACTGGAGTTTGCGATTGTCCTAATTTTTCTAATAGTGGTTTATTGCCTTGAAATTGATAAATATTTTTGAACTGCACCCAATCTACATCAGCTAATAAAATTTGCGTTTTAGTAGATGCCATAATAGCATCCATCGCTTGGAAAGCTTTATCTAGAGTAATTTTCTTCAACCCAATCTGTTTGAGCCAATCTTCATAATTTTGAGAAACTATGCCATTTCCAGCTAATAATGCCCAATTTAAACTAGTAGCTGGTAGCCCTTGCAGATGACGTAGATGAGCTAACGCATCCATCAGATGATTAACAGCGTCGTATAAGCCTTGCTCTTTAGCTCCCCAAATTGCACCTGCGGAGGAGAATAACACAAAGTAGTCTAGTTGAATCTCTAAAGATAATTGATGTAAATTCCAAGATCCGCGAACTTTCGCTTGAAAAACTTCTTCGAGATCAGCGAATGTACATTCGCTTAATCTCGCTTTGCGTCCTGATATTCCAGCGAGATGAAAAACACCTCTTAGGGGATAAGATGTTTTTTGGATGTTAGCAAAGATGCGGGACATTTGCTCAAAATCTCCTACATCTGCTTGACAAACTTCTACAGATGCTCCCTTTTGTTCTAAATTTTTCAGATTTTGGATAATTTCTGCAAATTCTGTGTTTAACTCCCAGTCTGTTTTTGATGGAAATTGACGACGTGTTGTCAAAATCAGCTGTTTTGCACCCAAATCAACCAGATGATCAGCAAGTCGTAATCCTAAATGACCAATACCTCCTGTAATCAAATAGGTCGCTTGAGCTTGGATGGTGACTGGTTTGGTCGGTAGAGATTCTAGTGGGACTAGACGCGCTACATAAGTTTGATCGTTGCGGAACAGTAAGTGGTCTTCTTTAACTGAGTTTGTCAGTCCTGAAAATAAAAGGTTGGTATTTTGTGTAATATCTGCATGGGGGTCGAGGTCGATCATTCCTCCCCATAATTCAGGTTCTTCTAGAGCCATGACGCGTCCCAAAGCCCACAGGGGAGATTGAGTCACGAAAGATGGCTGCTCTAGTCCAAAGGGTTGACCACCTTGGGTGACTAGGAATAATTTCGGAGATGATGGTATGTTTTTAATCGCTTGGAGCAGATTTAAAAAATAGCTACAGCGATTAAATAAAGTTGATTCATATTGATTGCTGTGATCAGCATTCAAAAGATAAATAATTCCACGGGGAGATGGAGAAGCAGCTAGCCATGTTTCTAGTTCAGAACTATTTTCTGGATGAGCGATCGCACAACAGCCATGATGTTTGTTTAATTGTTCTTGAATTGCGAGAGCTAGATTGTCGTCTCTATCGGTAAAAATTAGCCAATCTCCGGAAATATCACTAAGGTTTTCGGCATTTTGGGCAACAATAATACTTTGCTGGAATAAAGGACTACCAATTTTTTGATCAGGAGAGACAAATTCAACTTCAGCAAAACCAGATTCTAATAAGATAGATTGCCAAGTCGATGCTGTAATAATGGGATGATCTGGGCGTAAATGGCGATCGCTAAATCGCCACCAACCTTGAGCTACGCCAAATATCAAATCAATCCATCGGGACTGATTGGTCAGTTCTAGAAGTAACAAATGTCCGCCAGGACGCAGTAAATTCTGAATGTGGGGTAAGGTTTCTGCTTGTAAATCTCGCGTTGAATGCAATACATTTGCCGCAATAATCAAATCATAAGTACTGGGTGAAAAATCTTGCAATTTTGGATCTTTTTCTATGTCCAGAACTTTGTATTCTATGAAAGGGAATTGAGTAAAAGTCTCTTTAGCAGTCTCTAGAAAAAATGGTGAGACATCAGTAAATGTGTAGGTAATTTGGTGAGAGGTGCAAGCTTTGAGAACTTCATGGGTAGTTCCTCCAGTTCCTGCGCCAATTTCGAGAATGCGGAGTGGTTCTAGGTGAGAATAGTTTGATAATAAAAGCTCAACTGTTTGAGAAAGAGTAGAATTGAGAACTTTTGCCCAAGATGTGTTTTTATAAAACTCTGCTGCCCCAATTTGTCCATCTTGTGAAAATAAGATAGATAAAGGAGAAATTTTACCTGTAAATATCGCTCCTAAATTAGTAGCAAGTCGCCTAAATAATGTTAATTCGATCCGCGCATTCGGGTATTGATCAATCAAATTATCTATGGTCAAATCCGGCTGAGATTGTCGCGGTTCTCTGATAATTTTCCAGTCAGCACCATGCTTTTCTAAAATGCCTGTTTGTGCCAATATTTTTAAGCAATGCTCCCAGAGCAATTTATACTCTTCTTTTATACTAGCTTTGTGAAAACTGGTTTCTGAAGAAAAGATAGTATTGAGTTGAAATAATTGCAAATCTTTTAAGGCTTTAACAATAAAGTCTGCACTCAGTTTCTCCATCTCAGCAAACGCTAGAGAAACTCCTGTAAATTGTGCAGATTGTATTTCTTCTCCCAAATCAGAATCTAAATCAGTTGTAATTTTTTGGAGATTCTGTAATTTTTCGGAAGATAAAGCATAAGGTAGCCATTCTAATTGATACAGTAAGTTCTCAAAATTAGCATTATCTGTGTTTTGATGATGTAGCTGAATTAATTGTTGAATAATTGCTGATACAGTTTGCTTTTCCGCTTCCGAATAATTCCCAGTTTCTAGTAGAGTCTGCATCAAAGTATTTGTATCTTTTTGAGACAGCATCTTGACGAGATTTGATTCTTGTCGTGCAGTTGATAATTGAGTTTTTAACGGAATCCAATGTCGGCGTTGCTCCCAAGGATAAGTTGGTAAAGCACATCTTCTGGGTTGATAATCTTGCTCAACGCCAAACCAATCTATATTTGCACCGCGTACATAAAGCTTACCAAGACTTTCTAGTAAAACTTCCCAATCAGAAAATCCTGAGCGTAAACTCGGTAATATTAGGGAGTTAGATAAAGATATTGATGACTGGATAATTCCTAGTAGAACAGGTTGGGGACCGATTTCAATAAAAGTATCACATTCAAGAGATTGTAAAGACAGAACTCCTTGGTGAAATTGCACAGTGTGCAACAAATGTTGAATCCAATACTCAGGAGTAAAAATTCTGTCATCAGCAATTTCTCCTGTCAGATTGGAGATGATAGGAATTTGGGGTTGAGCAAAGTTAATCTCCCGCAAAGTATTTTTAAATTCTTCGCATATTGGTTCTATGAGTGGTGAGTGAAAAGCATGAGAAACTTTGAGTTGACGAACTTTAATTCCGGTGTTGGTAAAATGTTCGCACAATTGTTTAATTAATTCTTTGTCCCCGGAAATGACTGTATGTTGGTCTGTATTGATAGCTGCGATCGCAACTTTTATCCTCTGATTCTCACACACTTGTAGCACAGACTTTTCGTCAACAAAAATCGCCGCCATTGCTCCTTGATCTGCGGGTAATTCACCAATTAAATTTGCTCGCTGTGTGATCAGTTTTAAACCACTTTCAAGATCAAAAACTCCTGCAAAACAAGCAGCAGCATACTCTCCCAAGCTGTGTCCTAAAACAGCAGTTGGTTGAATACCCCAAGAATGCCACAATTGAGCTAATGCGACTTCAACAACAAATAAAGCTGGTTGGGTATAGGATGTATGAGTTAAAGCTGCATCAGAATTAGCAAATATGATTTCTAATAAAGATTGACCAGTTAGTTTTTGATATATCGTTTCACATTTGTCTAAAGTTCGTCGGAAAGTTGGTTGAGTTTGATAAAGTTGATCAGCCATTCCCACATATTGAGAACCCTGTCCTGTGAACAAAAAAGCAATTTTAGGAGGCTGCTTTTGATCAAGTTGAGCATGAATTATTGACTCTTGATCTGACTGTCCAAATTGACGCAATTTAGCGACCAAATCACCAATTCGAGAACCAGTTACCGCCAAACGATTCCGGAAATGAACTCGGCTAGTATTGGCTGTGAAGACAACATCGCAGATATCGCTTTCGGGATGATTTTCCAGAAATTCTGCATAACTGTTTGCCAAATCTAGCAAAGCCTCTTCTGTTTTGGCAGAAACTGTGAGTAAATGGTGGGGACGCTGGTTCTCATACTGCTGAAGAATTATAGCGGGAGCTTCTTCCAAGACGACATGGACATTGACGCCACCAATTCCTAAAGAATTAACCCCCGCGCGTCGAGGTAATTCTTTACCATCTCGTTGTTTTGCAGTCCAGGGGATGGCTTGGGTATTGACGTAAAAGGGAGTTTTGGAAAAATCAATTTGGGGATTGGGAGTCTGAAAGTGGAGAGTCGGGGGAATAATTTGATGTTTAAGAGCCAGCGCAGTTTTAATCAGACCCACAATCCCCGAAGCGATTTGCATATGTCCAATATTTGTCTTCACAGACCCCAAAGCACACTCTCCCTGATGAGCTGCACTATATGCTCTCGCTAAAGCATCGACTTCGATGGGGTCTCCGAGTTTTGTACCTGTACCATGAGCTTCTACAAAGCCAATAGTATCAGCCTCGACTCCAGCAAAGGCTAGGGCTTCGGTTGCTACTGAAGTTTGACCTTCTCCTCCAGGTGCTGTAAATCCTAGTTTTGTCCCACCATCGTTATTGATCGCCGAACCCTTGATGACGGCGTAGATATGATCATTATCAGTCAGAGCATCTTGTAATCGCTTCAGCAAGACAACCCCAACCCCACTACCAAAAATAGTCCCTTCTGCTTGAGCATCAAAGGCGCGACAATGCCCATCAGGAGAAACAATCAAACCTTCTTGATACAAATAACCTATCTTTTGGGGAGAGTTAATAGAAGCAGTTCCGGCCAGAGCCATGTCAGAGTCTCCACTCAGCAGACTCTGACAAGCCAGATGCACAACAACTAATCCGGTGGAACAGGCTGTTTGGACATTCACACTGGGACCGCGCAGGTTCAGTTTATAGGAAATTCGCGTCGTCAAATAATCTTTGTCGTTAGCCACCATCGTTTGAAACCCTCCCAGTGAATCTAATGTGAAGGGTTGCAACTCATCATTGGTGTCTAATTGACCGCGATTGGGATAACAATTATTAATCAGATAAGTGTTCATACTAGCGCCAGCAAACATCCCAATTGCTCCCTCATAGGAGTGAGGATTATAGCCGGCGTTTTCTAAACACTCCCAACTACATTCGAGCAGTAAACGTTGCTGGGGATCGAGCAATTCTGCTTCCCGATCTGTGTAGCCGAAAAATTCGCTATCAAAACATTCAACGTTGTCCAAAATTGGTCTGGCTTTGACATAGTTTGGCTGATTAAACAGTTCAGGCTCTACCCCCGATTCTAATAATTCTGCTTCCGAAAAGAAGGATATGGTTTCGATACCATTTTTGAGATTTTCCCAGAAGATTTCTAAATTGTTAGCACCAGGAAATCTCCCAGCCATGCCAATAATGGCAATGTCATGAGTGTCATGACTACGACGCGAACGATTTTCGGCACGCTGGCGGCTTTTTTGTGAGATGTCTGTGGTGGAATTTGATTCGTCAGTTAAGAAACGGGCTAGTGTGGCGACTGTGGAATTTTTAAACATTTCCGCCACAGGTATCTGGCGATCAAAAAGTTTTTCGAGTTGGTTTTGTACACGAGTTAGATAGAGAGAATGACCTCCCAATTCAAAGAAGTTATCGTGTAAACCAACTGATTCTAATTGCAAAACTTCACACCACACTGCTGCGATTTGGCGTTCAGTTTCCGATTGGGGTAGGGTTTGATTTTTACTGCGAACGCTCGCTAAATATTCATTGATTTTTTGGATGCGATCGCTAAATAATTCCTGGATGAAATCTTTTTTTAATTTCGCTTTTTGTACTTTACCAATAGATGTTTTGGGAACTAAATCAGCTTCTAAAGGAATCACATGAGCAGGTGCAATTCCGATCTTCTGTGTCAAATGGCTGCGAATCTTCCTGACTAGTTTTACCCACTCCTCAAAATTATTTGATTCTGGGCTAAAAGTAATAATTAATAAATCTGTTTCTCTATTTTGATCAAAAACTGCAAAGGCTGCTGTATATGAAATAGCTACACCTTCTAATTCTTCGATAGCTGTTTCAATTTCATGAGCAAAGTAGTTAATACCGTTAATAATAATTTCTTGTTTTTCTCTACCAGTAATGAATAACTCCCCATTGCGTAGATAACCCAAATCTCCTGTGGTAAACCAACCGCCATCTTGAAAAACTTCTTGGTTGAGTTCCGGGTTATTGTAATATCCTTCAGTTACAGAGGGGCCTTTAATCTGAAGTCTGCCAATTTCGTTTTCTGGTAAAATATAATTTTCCTGATCAACAATCCGAATAGTAGCCCCAGGAATAGGCCGTCCCAGAGATACAAAACTATTTTCTTCTGTTAGTTCATCTTTGCTTAAACCTGCTGACCAAGTGATTCCAGAACAAGATTCAGTCATTCCGAAGGCTGGTTTAATTACTCTATCTCCCAATTGATGTTTTTCTAAAAGTTCTAAGAATGAGCGAATAGTTTTAACCGAAACTTGTTCTCCTGCATTCACTAAAAATTTCATTGAGGAGAGGTTATAGCAAGAATAATTAAGTTCTTCGGTATGTTGATTAATTAAGGAGAATGCAAAGTTGGGCGCCCAAGAGATAGTAGCTTGATGTTTTTGAATCAAGTCTAACCATTTGAGTGGTTGACGCAGAATCAATTCAATTGGTACATGGATTTGATCACAAGCCAAATCCACAGCCATAATTCCTAAAAATACTATTGCGCCCACATGGTCTAAGGGCATCCAATTTAGTGTAACTTCTTGTTGAGTAAAATTATTCATCCGCACTGTACCGGCGGACATGGATAAGACGTTGGAATGACTCAACATCACGCCCTTGGGAAGACCTGTACTCCCAGATGTGAAGAGTAATAACGCCGGATCTCGTGGTGCAAGATCAGGAATTATAGCTAACTGTTGATTTGATTGAGATTGATGATTTCGTAAATAATCTATTGATACTACTCGCAATCCTTTTAGATGAGGTTGAGTAGCTAATTTTTCGATATCGTTAATTAATTCACAATCCGATAAAATAATCGGTTTATCTAAAATCTGCCAAACATTGTAAAGTTTTTTAACTGCGGCATTTTCTAGATCATAATTAGGGGCTACGCTCAGGGGTGCAGGAATGATTCCACCTAAAAAACAAGCCCAAAGTGTGGGAATAAAATCTTGATTTCTGCTAATTTGCAATATGACTTTATCTCCTAGATTGAGTCCGCACTGATAAAGTCCATTTAAAATAATTAGAGCGTCTTTATATAAATCTTTATAACTTTGAAAATATTCGGTTTCATCATTTTTAATGTATATAATTCCTTTGCTCTCATGTTTGGCAGCATCTACCAATACATTTGGAAGAATTCGCAAATTATCTTCTAATTGTTCACCAAAAATGATGGAATTTTCAAATGTATCGTTTTGAATAGGCTCATCATGAGATTGTTTATGCAAATAAGTTTCGGTTAATTTTTTGTTCTGAGGTATATCCATATATCTTATTTTGACAATTGAACCAAGTTTACTTGACTAAATGATGAGTTTGATTTGCACCTCAATATTTTCGTAATGTGTTTTTGACTCTGTATGGAGAAAAATTTTGCCAACTACTTATTTTTCTGTCGCTCAAGCTCAAGTCTATAATATTACCTACTGAATAGACTGCTAGATATAAAATTATATATAGTTTTTTCTATTAGACAGGACTTACGCAAAAATAGCCAAAAAGCTTAATTTATGGAACCGCCAAAACGCAGAGAACGCCAAGGATTCGTAGAGTGTGCGTAAGTCCTCTTAGACTTTTCATAGATATTTATACACAATTTAACGTTACTACTTAATTATATGGGTTGTCCTGAATTTTTATAAGATTTTAACATCATCACAATACTAAAGTAAAAATGAAATAGCAAACAAATTATTTTGTCTTAACTGTCTTAACTGTCTTAATCGAAGCTAATTATTAGCTTAACTGTCTTAACTGTCTTAACTGTCCACGTAAGAGTAACAGTTATACTCAGAGTGAAAAAAAACAGACTATTTTCCCAGGCGATCGCTCGTAATACGATTAGCATGAGTATGGAGACTAATTACTAAAAAAATTATGGGAAAATAAAATATAGTCTGAGTAAATTTGGCGATCGCATCCCTACTCAAAACAATTTATAACGAAGTTAAATTTATGAAATTGCATCTGTATAAGCATTCTGGCTGTCGCTTCCATTTAGTTCGTCAAAAATAGATGCAATTTGTTGTTAATGACTTATTGTGTCCCAAACCCTTATGGTGTAAATTGAATTTCTATGGTTTTAATGCTTACTACTGTCAGGGAACTCTTAACGGGGAACAAATTGAAGAATGTGTAATTAATTTTGTTATGGTACTTAATATTGATTCTGGAGTTTTTAGCGATCGCTAAAACCCTAATAGTCTTCTGAGTTGACAATAAAAGCCTTGGATGACAGTAGGTAAAATGTTCAATTTGCCAGCATTAGTAATTTTGAACTATACACGCCAATATATATTAATAGATTTATTATGCAACACTATTTATGGAGAAAAACATGGAAGTGAGGGAAACAAATCTTGTTGCCATAGATTATCAAATACGACAAATTAAAGAAATCCAGCCCGTCACACCTTTATTTAATATTAATAATGCAACTCAGAATCAAATAGAACGTAAAAACCAAATAATTACTCCTATATCTACGATTTTACGTGGTCATATACACAAAATAACTACTAATTCTTCTGTTAATAAACTGGCTTTATACCTATCAGCTATTAAAGTTTTAATATTTAAATATACGGCTCAAGAAGAATTTGTTATAGCCACAGGAGCTTTGAACCTAGACAAATCTGATAGCCTCATCTTCTCACGATTTGACCACCAAAAACTTGTCACATTTAAAGATTTACTTCAAACAACCCGCAATTATCTGCAAGAGGGATACCGTTACCAAAACTATGATGCAGATGCTCTGATCGAAACGTTTCTGGCTAGAGGTGGAAACCCAGCAGCAATTTTGGATATTGCTCTCATACAAAAGGGATTGTGCAGCCATAGTTCTTTGTTAAACAACTTTCAATTAGTTTTTGAAATTGATGCTCAAGATACTTCTGTGGCTGTAACTTTCCCCAAAGATGGGTTTCACACAGATTTTATCCAAAGAATGCTGGGGCATTTTCAGCAAATTCTGGAAACGGTGACGGCTCATCCTGATTGTGAATTGTCAGCAATTGATATCCTCACGATCGCAGAACGTGATCAATTACTGACACAATGGAATAATACAGACATTCGATATCCCCAAGACAAATGTATTCATCAGCTATTTGAAGAGCAAGTAGAGCAAAGTCCGGATGCAATAGCACTAGTATTTGCAGACCAAAAATTAACCTACAAACAGTTAAATGAGCGGGCTAATCAGTTAGCTCATTATTTGCAAAAACTAGGTGTGAAACCAGAGGTACTGGTAGGTATTTGCATAGAGCGTTCCCTAGACATGGTCGTAGGACTATTGGGAATTCTCAAAGCAGGGGGAGCTTATGTGCCATTAGATCCCAGCTATCCAGCCGAACGCATAGCTTACATGCTCCAGGACGCAGCAGTACCAGTCTTACTCACCCAGAAATCGCTGTTGCCATCTTTACCAGTAAATCAAGGGACTGTGGTGTGCTTGGATACCGATGGAGCAGAAATTACTGCTTGCTCTCAGGAGAACCCAGTCAACCATGTGCAGCCACATAACTTGGCTTATGTGATTTACACTTCTGGATCTACAGGAAAACCAAAGGGAGTATTGATCAATCACCACAATGTAGTGCGTTTATTCGCCGCCACTGAGGCTTGGTATGACTTTGGTGTCAGTGATGTGTTCACACTTTTCCACTCTATCGCCTTCGACTTTTCCGTGTGGGAACTGTGGGGGGCGTTGCTGCATGGTGGACGGTTGGTGGTTGTCCCCTACTGGGTAAGTCGTGATCCTTCAGCCTTTAACACCTTGCTGTGTCAAGAGCAAGTCACAGTTCTCAACCAAACACCATCCGCTTTTCGCCAGCTGATTCGAGTAGCAGAACTGGCAAAAGATCACAAACCACAACTAAACTTACGCCTAGTCATATTTGGTGGCGAAGCTTTAGAGCCGCAAAGCTTACAGCCGTGGTTTGAGCGATACGGAGATCAGTCTCCCCAATTGGTCAATATGTACGGAATTACAGAAACAACCGTACATGTTACCTATCGACCACTGACAATCGCAGATGTGAATAACAGCAAAAGCTTGATTGGTATACCAATTCGCGATCTGCAATTGTATATCCTTGATGAGCAGTTCAAACCTCTCCCAATTGGTATTAGAGGAGAGATGTATATTGGTGGTGCAGGGTTAGCCCGTGGTTATCTTCATCGCCCGGAACTTACAGCACAAAGATTCATTACCAATCCATTTAGCGACAACCCAGAGGACAGGCTTTACAAAACTGGTGACTTAGCCCGCTATCTGGAAAATGGGGACATTGAGTATCTTGATCGCATCGATCATCAAGTCAAGATTCGTGGTTTCCGCATCGAACTCGGAGAAATTGAAGCCGCCCTACTAAAACACCCAGAGGTGCGCGAAACTGTGGTGTTAGCCAGTTCTGACCAACCAGGAGACAAGCGGCTAGTAGCCTATATAGTTGCCAAACCCTCAAATCCAGCATCCGAGAACCAATCCCAGACCGAGCAGATTTCTGAATGGCAACAGGTATTTAATGATACTTATAGCCAAAATACTCCGACTCAAGACTCGACCTTTAATATTATTGGTTGGAACGACAGCTACACAGGTCTACCCATTCCTCAAGCACAGATGGCTCAGTGGTTGGATTCCACAGTAGACAGGATTCTCGCCTTGCAACCTGACCGGGTGCTGGAAATTGGTAGCGGTACTGGGATGCTGCTATTTAAAATTGCTCCTCAATGCTCAAGTTACTGTGGTACTGACATTTCTGACAAGGCTATGCGTTATGTCGAGACGGAAATGCACAAAATTAGCAGGTCTTGGTCACATGTGCAGCTGATCAACAAACCAGCCCATGATTTTGAAGGCTTTGAGGCTAAAACCTTTGATGCAGTGATCCTCAACTCAGTTGCCCAGTATTTCCCCAGCATAGATTATTTGGTAAATGTCCTGGAAGGTGCGGTGAAGATGGTTGCACCAGGGGGCTTTATCTTTGTGGGGGATGTGCGTAGTTTACCACTTCTGGAAGCTTTTCATGCAGATATTGTATTGCACCAAGCATCTCAGGAGCTACCTACAGCAGATTGGTGGCAGCGTGTGCAGAAAAACCTCAAAGAAGACCAGGAATTGGTAATAGATCCGGCCTTCTTTCATGCACTAGTGCAGCATCTACCGCAAATCAGCGAAGTACAAATTCAGATCAAACGAGGAGGCGATCGCAATGAACTCACACGCTTCCGCTACGATGTGATTCTCCATGTAGGAAAGGACGTGGCTCCTCCTATCAAGCCGCAGTATTTGGACTGGGAGCAGGATAAGCTAACATTATCCTCGGTGCGGCAATTTTTAATCCAGACAGAGCCAGAGATGCTGGTCATCAAAGGCGTTCCCAATTCACGTATTTGGCAACAAGTCAAGCTTTTAGAACTAGTGGCCGGGGATGAAAAACCAGCTACAGTAGGGGATCTCCTGCGAGGATTAGAGGAAATCACCCAAGAACAGGGAATAGAACCTGAAGACTTTTGGAGCTTGGGCGATGAGTTCCCTTATACCATCAACATTAGCTGGTCGGATACAGGCAATAATGGTTGTTATGATGTTGTGTTTGGACGCTCAGACTTGATGTCTCAGGGGATAATGCCTCTAGTGAGAGAAACGCCCCAACTAAAACCCTGGAGTCACTACGCCAATAACCCATTGCAGGGGAAATTAACTCGTCAGCTAGTCCCAAGACTACGGAGTTTTCTCAAACAGTCTCTTCCCGACTACATGATCCCCTCCGCCTTTGTGACCCTGGAAGCACTACCACTCACATCCAACGGTAAACTTGATCGTCGCGCTCTACCAGAACCGCACACAAAAAGAGGCGACTTAGAAACAACTTTTGTCTCGCCTCGGACTTTGGAAGAGCAGGTATTGGCTGACATTTGGGCTGAAATTCTCGGTCTGGAACGAGTTGGTATCCACGACAACTTCTTTGCTTTAGGCGGCGATTCCATCCGCAGCATTCAAGTTCTCGCTCTTGCTGAAAAACGAGGTTTGCACTTTTCTGTCCAACAGATGTTCCTGCATCAGACGATTTATGAACTGATACAAAACCTCGCAACAACAGAGGCTGGTAGTCCCAAGATTCAGAAAGTCAAACCGTTAGCTCTCGTCAGTGAACAAGACCGTCTCAAGTTACCCGACAATGTAGAAGATGCCTATCCTTTAGCCAGACTGCAAATGGGAATGCTGTTTCACAGCGAGTACAGTCCTGGTACTGCTGTATATCACAATGTCAACAGCTTTCATCTGCAAGTTGATTTTGACGAACAAAAATGGCGGATAGCCATCCAGGAACTTGTTGCTAGTCATGCTGTACTACGGACTTGGTTCGATATCAGTAACTTTAGTGAGCCATTGCAGTTAGTAGGGCGCACAATTCAAGTCCCTTTGCAAGTAGAAGACCTGCGCCATGTATCTACAGATGATCAAGAGAATGTTTTAGATGCTTGGTTTGCAGCCCAAAGAAAACAACATTTTAGTTTGGACTGTCCACCTCTGTTACGCTTTTATATTCATCGCCGTACCAATCAGACATTTCAACTAACTTTGATTGAACATCATGCAATTCTCGACGGCTGGAGTGTAGGCTTACTGTTTACTGAGTTATTGCAAAGATATTTATCTTTGTTAGATCAAGAAATTTTACCGCTTAATCCACCGCTTGCGATCGCATTCCGGGACTTTGTAGCTTTGGAGCAAACAGCTCTCAATTCCCAAGAATGTAAACAGTACTGGCTAGAAAAACTCAAAGATATTAATATTACAAAATTACCTCGCTGGTCTGAGTTCTCTTACTTATCTGCACCGGAAAACATCAGTAAATTAGGTACTCATGAACTAGCTTTGTCTTGGCAAATTTCTCATAATTTGAAACAGGTAGCAAATCAGGCGGGAGTTACACTTAAAAGTGTGCTTTTAGCGGCACATATAAAAGTATTAAGTGTGCTTGGCGATCAGTCTGATGTGTTAACTGGTTTGGTATCTAATGGTAGACCAGAGGAAGCTGACGGAGAGCGAGTTCTGGGGCTTTTTCTTAACACTTTGCCTTTGCGTGTGCAACTGTTGGGAGGTACTTGGATAGACTTGATGCAAGAAACATTCAAAGCTGAAAGAGAATCCCTACCTTTCCGACGATACCCCCTAGCTGATTTGCAGTGGAGTTTGGGCGGAGAGCCTTTATTTGAAACATCGTTTAACTTTACCCATTTTCACGTTTATCAGAGTATTTTAGGACTGCCAAATATAGAAGTATTAGATAGTAAATTTCTCGGCAAAACCAACTTCACTCTGGGAGTTCACTTTAGTTTAGATATCTCCTCATCCCAGATACATTTAACTCTGAAATACAATGCCAGTGATTTGTGTCCAGAGCAAGTAATAGCTATTGGTAATTATTACAATAGTACGCTTGCGGCAATAGCTCATGATCCATCGCAACGTTACGATGCTTTAACTTTACCTCTTATAGAACAAGACATTACTGCTATATCTCATGCTCAAGAAAGCCAGTTTTCACTACAACAAATTGATCTGAATACTGATGTATTGTGGCCAGTAAAAGTTTTGTCAAATGAAGATGATCAAAAACATTTAGATTACTGGCGACAGCAACTTGACAATGGGCAATTACCCCGTCTTCACTTACCTACAGACTTTAGTCGCGCTCCTGTCAAAACATTCAATTGTTCTCATTTAAGCTGGAGATTTACGTCAAAAATAGTCTCTAAGTTGCTAATAATATGTCAAGAAAATGAGACTAATTTATTTGTGGGATTAGTAGCAGCAGTAAAAGTGTTACTTTATCGTTACAGTGGACAGCATGATATTACTATTGGTACAGAAATTGCCACTCATAACCATCCTCAAATTACATCCTTAAATACACTGGTTATTCGTGACGAAATAGAGCCAGATCAAGGATATATAAATCTGCTTACCAAAGTGAGTAAAACTATCACCAAAGCATTTGAACATGCCGATTATCCATTTGATACTTTGGTGAAAAAACTGACAAATTCTAGTGAAATTAATCGGACACCATTATTTGATGTATTGGTGATTCTACAAAAAATTGACTTCCTAGATTCACTAACTTCTACAAGTAAATTTGATCTTTCTTTTGTGTTTAGCGAACAAAACGCAGAACTCAGGTTGAATTTATTTTACAATACAGATTTATTCCAAGCAAATAGAATACAACAAGCTCTAATTCACTTAGATAAATTACTTGCTGAGATAGTAGCAAGTCCCGAACAAAAACTCTGTGAAATTTCTCTTTTATCAACAACAGAAACTGCTTTTATTCAAAGCTTTATCCAACCAATTCCTCGTTTAGAAACACGCACCGTCATTGATGATTTTATCGACCAAGTAAAAGCTACGCCTGATAAAACATCAATTGTTTATCCTGGAGGAGAATTCAGCTATCAAGAATTAGATGCACTAACTAACTCTTGGGCTAATATCTTCAAAAATTTAGGAACTCAACAGGAAACTATTTGTGGCGTAGTTCTTGAAGGAGATTACCGTCAAGTATTAGCAATGCTAGCGGTATTTAAAGCTGGGGGAATTTATTTACCTCTGCGTTTCGATGAACCAGAAGAACGCTCTTCACGCATGATGATCAAAACATCCCCCGCTATTATAGTGGTGGATGACAAAAATTTAGATATTGTCAAAACCCGATTAGCAATATTACCAAAACCACCTCAAATATTGGTAGTGACTGCCCATAAAATTCAGGAATACTATCAGTGGAATGGCACAAATTATCAATGCTTGTCTGTAGTAGCAAGGAATGATGAAAAAGCTCTAATTATGCCCGATGCTGATGATTCTAATTATATTATGTTCACTTCCGGGTCAACAGGTGAACCTAAAGCCATACTTGGTAGCCATGGTAGTTTGCGTCACTTCATCAACTGGGAAAAATTAGAATTTGGGATTAATCAAAATTGGCGCTGTCTGCAAATCGCGCAAATTAACTTTGATGCTTATCTGCGAGAAACTCTAGTAACTTTATGTTCTGGAGGAACTCTTTATATTCCTGATAGCACAGATCGCGAAGATGTAGAACGCTTATTATTGCGGTTAGGAGAATGGCAGATTAATTTATTGCACACTGTACCTTCAGTTATGCGCCTATTTTTAAATATTGGTCGCAATTTACCAAATGCTGATCAATTGCTCAAAAATTTACGAATTTTAGTGTTGGGAGGAGAACCTTTATTTGTCAAGGAACTATGTGAATGGCATCAAGTTTTTGGTTCTCAAACAGAATTTGTGAATATTTATGGAGCAAGTGAAACCACTTTTGTCAAACATTTTTATCGAATTCCTGACCCAAATAAAATTACTTATGCACGAGTTCCTGGGGGAAAAACATTACCAGAAGCGGCGTTTGCAGTCATTGATGGGAGTCGTCCTTGTGCGATCGCAGAAGTGGGAGAAATTTTTGTCAAGTCACCTTATTTAACAAAAGGCTATTACCAAGATGAAAGTTTAACCAATTCCGTTTTTGTACCCAATCCTTTAAATCATGGCACTGATGTAGTTTACCGCACAGGAGACTTAGGACGACTGCTACCAGATTTGACGGTGGAGGTCATAGGACGCAGCGATAACCAAGTGAAGTTGAATGGAGTACGGATTGAATTGGCAGAAATTGAAGATGCACTAGCTGCTATTGAGGGTGTAAAAAAAGCACTGGTAATTGCGGAGAAACAAGACGAATCAGTGACAATTATTGCATATTATCAGGGCGATAAAAATATAAATCATCAACACATCAGTAGCCAATTAAGACAAATGTTACCGATTTATATGCAGCCAACTTCTTTGATGCAGTTGGCAGATTTTCCGTTACTACCAAATGGGAAAATCAATCGCCTAGCACTACCAAACCCAGAAGCAAATATTGCCGATACAAGTAATCAAATTACTAGCTTTAATCAACAAGAAGCTTTATTAGCCTCTGTTTGGGGTGAATTATTAGAGGTAGAGGTGAGTGATGCGAATCAATCATTTTTTGAATTAGGAGGAAATAGTTTAAAGGCGATGCGTTTAGTGTCACACATCCGCAACTACTTTGGAGTTGCACTGCGATTGCGGGAAATATTTACTGAAAATACTTTAAAAGCACAAGCTCTTTTGATTAAATCACGACAACAAAAATGATAAATCCACTAGCAAATCAAAAATATTATGAAGTATCCCACGCCCAAAGGCGGATGTGGATTCTGCATCACATCAGTGAATATTCTAGTGCTTATAATATTAGGCTGGCGATGAGAATTAATGGCAGCTTAGACATTTTGGCATTTACATCTGCTTTTCAAAAACTTGTGAGTCGCCACGAAATTTTGCGTACTACTTTTACAAGTGTCGCAGGCAACATTCAGCAAATTGTGCATGAAAAATTATCTACAGAAGAATTAATAAATTTTCAAGATTTAAGAGAGGAAAAAGATGCTAAAAACATAGCTGATAGACTAATTCAAGAGTCAGCAAACTCGCGTTTTGATTTGGAGAAATTACCTCTGATGCGAGTTTTGTTAGTACAGATCAAGTCAGAGAAATTTTTGTTTGGCTTGACTATACATCATATTATTGGGGATGCGCGATCGCTCGATATCCTTTTCCAAGAGTTCGTCACTTTATACTCTGCTTGTACGCAACAACAAACAGCCGCCTTACCTCCACTATCATTGCAGTATAAGGATTATGCTGCATGGCAAAATCAGTGGTTAGAAAGTGACGAGATCAAAGAACAACATGATTATTGGTGCGATCGCTTTGCTGAACAACCCCCCATACTGAATTTACCCACAGACTTTCCCAGACCACAATTTAAATCTTCTCAAGCTGGTGTATATACTTATAATTTCAGTCAGAGTCTGAGCGAAAAATTACGCTCTTTTGCTGCTCAGAATCATACAACTCTATTTATTACCCTCTTAACTTTATTTAAAATATTACTCTACCGTTACACTGGACAGCGTGATTTAATCATTGGTATACCTATTTCGGGACGCAATCATCCAGATTTAGAAAACCAAATTGGGTTTTATGTTAATACTCTAGCTTTAAGAACTTTACTCCCAGAAACGGGAAGTTTTCAAGAAGCATTGGCAGAAGTGACAAATACTTGCCTCGATGCTTATGAATATAGTAATTATCCTTTTGATAAATTAGTATCTGCTCTCGATTTAGAACGGGATTTATCAAGAAATCCTTTATTCGATGTCATGTTTTCACTGCTCAGTCAAGAAAGCAAAGCAGTGATGAAAATTCCTGGACTTGCACATCAACAATACTCTCTGCAACCACGAACTGCTCAGTTTGATTTGGGTTGGAGTTTCTTTGAAGATGGTAATAATTTGAGATTGATGATAGAGTACGAACCAGATATTTTTCGAGATGAAACAATCGCCAGAATGAGCGGTCACTTTTTACAAATCATTCAATCAGTACTCAAAAATCCTGATTGCCAATTATCAGAAATTAATTTACTAACTCCTGAAGAACGGGAACAATTACTAATAGAATGGAATAACACAGAAGTTGCTTATCCTCAAGATAAATCAATCCATCAGCTATTTGAAGAACAAGTAGAGCGCAGCCCCAATGCAGTAGCAGTTAGATTTGAAGATCACAAATTAACTTACCAACAATTAAATGAACAAGCCAATCAATTAGCTCACTATTTACAAGCAAAAGGCGTAGAACCAGAAGTATTAGTGGGAATTTTTATTCAGCGTTCAATTGAGATGGTAGTCGGATTACTGGGAATTTTAAAAGCAGGGGGAGCTTATGTGCCTTTAGATCCTAGTTATCCAGGCGATCGCTTAACTCATATGCTCAGTGATTCAGCAGTATCAATCTTGCTGACTCAGCAATCTTTAGTAGACTCTTTACCAGCAAATTCAGCCGAGGTGGTCTATTTAGATCGTGATTGGCAGATAATTGCGAATTATAGCCAGCACAATCCCGTTAGCAAGGTCACATCAGAAAATTTAGCTTATGTGATTTATACCTCTGGCTCTACAGGTAAGCCCAAGGGAGTGATGAATACTCATCAGGGTATTTGCAATAATTTATTGCGGACGATGGATTATTACCCAACTACAGCAGGCGATGTCTACGACGGAAAAAGCCAACGTATCCTGCAAATAACTCCTTTAAGTTTTGATGTTTCAGTCTGGGAAATCTTCTGTTCTTTAACATCTGGAAGTACTCTAGTAGTGGCTAAACCTGAAGGTCATAAAGATACTGCTTATTTAAGTAATTTGATTGTTGAGCAACAAATCACCCAGGTATCTTTTGTTCCCTCAATGTTGCGAGTTTTTCTGCAACAATCAAACTTAGAAAATTACCGTTGTTTAAAGCGAGTATTTTGTGGTGGAGAAGCACTATCTTATGAACTGACTCAACAATTCTTTGAGCGATTGGACTGTGAATTATATAATCTTTACGGTCCAACGGAAACAGCAGTTGATGCTACTTTTTGGCAGTGTACGCTACAGTCTAATTATCAGGTAATTCCCATTGGTCGCCCCATCGCTAATACTCAAGCTTACATTCTCGATCAATATCTGCAACCAGTTCCCATTGGTATTGCGGGAGAACTGCACATTGGGGGCGTGCAGTTAGCTAGGGGCTACCTCAATCAACCAGAATTAACTAAACAAAAGTTTATTTCTAATCCCTTTGGCAAAGGCAAATTGTATAAAACTGGAGATTTAGCTCGTTATCTTCCAGATGGGAATATTGAATATCTTGGTCGCATCGATCACCAAGTCAAACTGCGAGGTTTACGGATTGAGTTAGGAGAAATTGAATCACTTTTAGACACTCATCCGCAAGTACAACAAACAGTTGTGATTTTGCGAGCCGATACTGTTGAAAACCAAAGGTTAGTAGCTTATATAGTCACAAAAGATGACTCATTAACACAGGGCGGACTGCGACGGTTTCTACAGCATAAATTGCCACTTTATATGATTCCTTCAGCTTTTGTCATGTTGTCCGATTTGCCATTAAATCCTAATGGCAAGATAGACACCAAACAATTACCACTACCCGATGAAGCATCGATAATAGAATCAGAATATTTACCTCCACGCAATCAAACAGAAACCATCTTGGTTAACATTTGGCAAAAAGTTTTACAGGTTTCCAAAATCGGAGTAAATCAAAATTTCTTTGATCTGGGTGGTCATTCATTACAAGCTATGAATCTTATGGCACTAATTTATCAAGAGCTTGAGATAGAAGTTCCTTTATCCTTGATTTATGAAAAACCAATATTAGCAGAATTGAGCGACTATATAATCTACGCTCAAGAGATGAACATTCAACCAAAAGAACGTCCTTATGTCGTTTTTAACCAAAAACGAAAAAAAGCTGTGTTTTTGTTTCCCCCAGCCCTGGGATTTGCCGCAGCTTATGCAAATTTAGCTGATTATTTAACCGATTATGCTATCTATACTTTCAGATATATTGCCGATGAAGCAACTTTAGAAAAATATGCAGAATTGATAGATCACCTAGCAGTAAATCAAGACATAAAATTGATGGGACATTCAGCAGGTGGTTTCTTGGCAATGTTAATGGCTCAAAAATTAGAAAATCGCGATCGCATAGTTTCTGATGTCATTTTATTAGATACCTACAGAGGCGGTCGTGAGGCTAAACAAGCTGATATGTCAGAAATCAAAGAAGGTGTTGATACTTTCTTGTTAAATCCCAAACGTCAGGAATTAAGACGTTATTTTTTAGAGAACCAAAAGTTACGCGATCGCACATACAATCAAGTCTGGGAATATTTTAATTTTCTCTGGCATTCCGATATAAAAAATGTGCAAATTAATGGGACTATTCATCTCATCCGTGCTGAGGGTAACTATGATGTTGAAGATGACTGGATACAAGCAACAAAAGGGCAAAGAATCAATCATTATGCCTATGGTCTTCATCGTGAGATGATTGATCCCCCCTATCTCCAGCAAAACGCCACTATTATTAATGCGATTTTAAATCAAGAAAATGGATTTGTTGCCAAAACTAGCGACAATTTGGCTGATATATTTAGCAGCAATTAGCTAAGACCAAATTTACTTCATTGCACACGCAATGAAGTAAATTTTTGTACAGATTTTACTTGTAAAATTTCCGACTAAAATAACAGATGAGTAAAGTAAGAGTTGATAACGAATGGGACGCACTCGAAGAAATCATCGTTGGACGCGCTGCTAATGCACGTATTCCTTGTCCAGATCCGGGTTTGTTTGCAGTCGAATATAGAGATTATGGCAGCATTGAAAATATTCCTTCTGGTCAGTATAGCGATCGCATTATCGAAGAAACTGAAGAAGACCTTGATAAACTTGTGTCTACACTACAAAGCCTTGGTGTAGTAGTTCAGCGTCCTGACGTAGTTGATCATGCCATTAAGTTTCGCACTCCTGATTGGGAATCAGACGGTCAATACAATTACTGTCCCAGAGATCTGTTTGTTGCAGTAGGAACATGGATTATTGAAGCACCAATGACGCTACGTGCAAGATTTTTTGAAACTATTTCATTCAAACCTATCTTGATGGATTATTTACAAAGTGGAGCTAGATGGATATCAGCTCCCAAACCCAGACTCGCTGATGAAATTTACAATATTGACGATCCTAGTATTTCAGCAATCAACAACTATGAACCTTTATTTGACGCAGCCAACATATTGCGGTTAGGAAAAGATATTTTCTACCTGATTTCAGATACCGGGAACCGATCTGGAGCTTTGTGGCTGCAAACTATATTAGGCGAAGAGTATAGGGTGCATATCTATGACAACGTTTACAGTGGAAGTCATGTAGACACCACTATTGCTGTAATTCGACCTGGTTTAGTTGTGGTAAACGCTGAACGAGTTGGCGAACAAAATTTACCCGATCTGTTCAAGGATTGGGATGTGATTTACCTGACGGAAGTCGTTGATATTGGTTATACAGCAACATCCTATGCTTCTAAATGGATTGGGCATTGAGCCGAGATATGTGTTTTTCCTGCAAGATGACCTCAAAAGGCTTGATTTCTCGTTACCGAACATGGCTTTTTTGACACTACTGTATCAAATTATCAAAACCATATAGTACAAGGGTTTTCAGACCATCTTGCAGCTTTTTACACGTATCTCGGTTTCATGCCCAAGGGATGTTCGCCGCGCTATTTTGGATTATCGACCAAATATTATCCACTTTTCTAATGGAGTAAGCCTACAATGTCATCCATAATTTTGGGCATCAATTCTGCATATCATGAGTCATCTGTTTGTTTAATTCGAGACGGGAAAATAGTTTTTGCTGTTGAAGAAGAACGGCTTAATCGAATAAAACATGGGAAGTCTGCAAGAATCGATAATCCTCATGAGTTACCTATTCAGTCTATTCAATACTGTCTGAATTACACTGGGATAAATTGGCAAGATATCGATCTAATTGGTTATGCCTTATCCCCTACCAAGCGATTAATCAATAAAGATTATGCTGATGCTGTTGTCCCAGATGCTGGTACTTGGGGAAGTGAGGAGGGTGAAAACGCTTTCTTTAATAACCTGATACAAATTCCCCAAGCGCTTAGTCTTCTCGCTGGCGTGGATCTCACTAATAAATTTCATTGGATTGATCACCACTTGTGCCATGCTGCAAGTGCCTTTTTTGTTAGTCCTTTTGATGAAAGTGCTGTACTTGTAGTGGACGGCATTGGTGAATTTGAATCAACAACGCTTTATCATGGTCAAGGAAATAAACTCCGTGAGATCAAGAGCATTTATTATCCAAATAGCTTGGGGTTTCTTTGGGAGAAAATTTGTAAGTTTCTAGGTTTCAGTGAATATGATGCTTGTAAACTAATGGGTCTTGGTGCATATGGCGACCCAAAGAGATACAAAGCAGCCTTTGAACAATTTGTTCATCTTGAGAATAAGCTATTTTCCATAGACAACAGTATTACTTGTTTCCGCTCAGACACGTTTACAAGTTTGGAAAAATTACTAGGTCCGAAACGTCGTCCAGGCGATCCCATTGATTATAGGCATTATGATATTGCTGCAACATTACAGCAATTAACTGAAAACATCCTGCTAAATTTGGTCTATTATCTTCACGAACAAACACAAAGCCCTAATCTTTGCATAGCAGGAGGAGTAGGCTTAAACTGTGTTGCGAATACAGTTCTTCAAGAGAAATCTCCTTTCAATGAAATTTATATTCAGCCAGCAGCCAATGATGCAGGCACAGCAATTGGTGCAGCTTATGTACTCTGGCACGATCAGCTTGAAAAGCCTAGATCGTACATAATGGAATCTCCTTATGTAGGTCCAAAGTATTCTGATGCCGAGATTGAATTAGAACTGAAGCGTCATAATCTTAATCTGCCCATTTCTTATCATGAAGACATTGAAGTGGTTGCGGCCAAGCTTTTGGCTGATGGCAATGTAGTGGCATGGTTTCAGGGTCAAATGGAATTTGGACCAAGAGCGCTTGGAAATCGATCGCTATTAGCTGACCCACGGCTGCCTAATATTCGAGATATTCTCAATCATAAAGTCAAGCATAGAGAATCATTTCGTCCCTTTGCGCCCTCAGTGTTAGCCGAAAAAGTGCATGAATGGTTCAAGATAGCTTGTCACGATATGCCATCTAATTTTATGCTGTTTGCATACGAAAGCATTGAAGAGAAGCGCGATCTTATTCCAGGTGTAATTCATACTGATGGAACTAGTCGAGTTCAAACAGTATCAGAATCCCTCAATCCCAAATACTACAAACTAATTGCTGAATTTGAAAAATTAACAGGAGTCCCTGTGCTTCTTAACACCTCGTTCAACGATTCGGAGCCAATTGTGTGTAGTCCAAAGGATGCTTTGAACACATTCCTAAAAACAAAGATTGATACTTTGGTTCTAGGTAACTTTTTGGTAAGAAAAACATCAAGTGAGCAAAGCTATGAGTGAAATGAAAGTCTTCTCCTCACCAGTTCTACCAAGAAAATTTGTAGCTCATTCTTCACTGTACGTTCGCTCATTTTTGAAGGGCAAGAGGAATTAACGCCTTACTGTGTAAGGTTTCAAGGTGATTGTGGATCTGATGGTGGTGATACCGTGTAATAAGCTGCTACGCAGCTAAATTGAATAAATTGCGTTACCTTTATTTTTAATCTTACGATCCCAGTGAATAATAAGTCCTCCTTGGTTAAGAAGTTGATTTAATAATTCTTCTAACTGGTCTACAGATTCAAATAACCTATGAGCTATATATTCTTTAGCTGAGTGCCAAACTAATTCAATTAAATTATAATCTGGGCTATATGGTGGTAAGAATTCCAAAATAATATTTGGCATTTCCTTTTCAATTTTTTCTAAAATATCTTTTCTTTTATGAAAGCTAGCATTATCTAAAATAATCACTATTTTAGCTGCACTCTCATTGAATAATTCAATTTCATTTCCTTGCTCTACCCATTCTTGCAAAATAAATTTATACAATCATAGTAAGCTGTTCATAAAAGACATCCGCATCTCCTTTTTTGATGACAAAATTTATTCTTTTTTTATCGTGATAACGTAAGCCTCCCATGATATTCACTCTTCCTCTTCTTCTTTGTCCCGTTACTTTCTTTCTGTAGCCTTTTCTTCCCCATGTTTTTCTTCTGATCACCCTCAAACTAAATCCGCTTTCATCCCAAAACCATATCTGTAAACGATTTGGTTCTGTTTTAGTTATTCTTAAATATTCTGATAATTTTTCTTTAAATAATTTTCGCTTTTCCGGATTTTGCTTGTCCTCCAGGCTATATTTTGCCCAAAGGTAAACGTACTTTTTTCTTCCCAATATTCTCCTTACTTGAGAGCCGCTTAACTTGATTCCTGTTACCTTTTCGAGATATGTTGCTAATCGGGCAGATGTCCATCGACCAAAATCATACCCATATTCTGCCGGTTCTTTATCAACTATTTCTAATAATAAATCCTCGTATTCTTTAGTTGCTTTATGAAAATTGCCTTCTCTTCTCCCATCTAAAAGACTGTCTAAGTTATCTGGTTCTCCATGAACTGCCCAGTATGCTACCGTTCCGTATGCAATATTTAAAAAATCACTAATCTCTTGATATGTTTTTCCATCATTCATCAATAATAAAATTAAAATTTTTTCTCTTACATAAGAGTTATCATGTTCTTTGAGTGCTTTTAGTAGTCGTTCTCTCTGGTCTTGAGAAAGATGATTTTTTGCTGGCATACCTGGCTGGCGATCGCATCCGTTACTGATTAAAGTATTATACAATCAAGCTGCGTAGCAGCTTACAGGCTAATCACTAAGGTTTTGATTCCTGGTCCGAATTCTCCCTCGTAACCGCAAGGAAGTTCTGCTAAATAGGTTCTCCCCTCTGATGGTGAGTAGTATTTCTGTTTACGGAATAGTACGTTGTCAGTTGTAAGGGTGATGTCTTGAACGATTACTTCTTCATATCCTTTGAATTGTGCATCTGCTGGCAGCAGTTCTAGGGGATATTCTAGTATTTCTTCTCGGTCTATTTTGATGCTTTCATTTTTGCTGCCCTTGGAGTGCTTCTTTGGCCTTTGTCGTTCTTTCTCTGATGAGTGGTCGCCGAGTTCGCCTTTCTTATTTTTGGCTTTTATGTCTGGCTGACCTTGTTCTCCCTTCAGGCGGTTGTTTTCATCCCTTAACTGTTGATTTTCTGACTCTAGCTTTTTTACTTTTGAATTTAATTCTTCTATAAGGTTCAATAATATCTCTACGGTGCGACGCATTGATTCGTCTGCAATCCCTTTTGGCTCGACGGCTTGCAGCAAATCCTCTACTGACTTTTCACTCTCAAGAAGTTTTTGCGTCATGTGTCATATTGTATGACGTTTTGTGTGCCTCTCTCACCTTTTTATTTTTTTCTGCTACCCCGGATTATTGAGGGGATACGTTTTTTTCATGTTATTTTTTCAACATCTTTGGAAGGTAAAGTTGTCCATCTATTTTTGGAAGGTAAAGTTGGACAACCTGGCCAGAATCTTCTTCAAGTCACAATGAGTTAGTCTAGACACTCATACTGGCATTATTTTTTTACTCTTTCTCAAGAAGACTTTGATAGAATCACTTCAAATGAGTTAAAAAACACCCTTGAAAATGCCAAAAAATCAGACTAAAATAATTGCCGCATTCAACCAATCTGGTGGAGCCGGTAAGACCACCACAGTTCATAATATTGGGTATCATCTTGCTCAAAAACACCGAGTCTTGCTTATAGATATGGACCCACAAGCAAGTCTGACAACCTTTATGGGAATAGAACCCAAGGAGCTAAAAGATGAGCA
This sequence comes from Nostochopsis sp., assembly GCA_051172755.1. Taxonomy (GTDB): domain Bacteria; phylum Cyanobacteriota; class Cyanobacteriia; order Cyanobacteriales; family Nostocaceae; genus Pelatocladus. The sequence continues at coordinate 194,016 of JBMNDX010000010.1, forward strand.
AACAATATATGCTGCTATCACCGAACGCGGTCCGCTATATATTTGGCAAGAACCCATCCATAATATGCATCTTATACCCAGCAATAATGCTCTAACCGGAGCTGAAATTGAACTAGGGCGCGATATCACAACTGACGCTCGACAAAAACTCAAGTTTGCACTTGAACCAATAGTCAGCGAATATGATTACATCTTAATTGATTGTCCTCCCTCACTAGGATACCTAAGCATCATGAGCGTCATGGCAGCTACCCACCTGCTGATACCAGTCCAGACAGAATATAAGTGCTACGCTGCTACAGAACAATTGCTAACAACAATTGCCCGTCTTAAGAAAGGAGGACATAAAGACTTACAAATCGCAGCTTTTATCCCAACCCAACACGATAAACGTACCCTCCAACAATCAGGTATACTCGAAACCATTAAAAAACAAATCGAAGGACGCGCTCATATAACTACACCCATTCCCAAATCCATAGACTTCCCAAGTGCATCACAAGCACATCTCCCGCTTGTTCTGTGGAAGAAAAATCACCCAGCAGTTAGTATTCTAGAAGAAATCACAAATTACCTAATCAAACTATAATTATGACTAAACAAGTTGAACTCAAAGCATACGATAAAAACGCACTCGATGATTTATTTAGTGGCTCCGGTCAAGAAGATTCAGGCAACAAAAACACTACCACCCTGCCAATAGATTCAATTATCCTCCCCCCATCGCAACCTCGTCGGTACTTTGACCCGCAAAAAATTCAATCTCTTGCAGAAAATATTAAAGAAAATGGGTTGCTCTCCCCGATTGTAGTTAGACCCACAAGTAATAACGACGAATTTGAACTAGTTGCTGGTGAACGTCGCCTGCGAGCAAGCAAACTTGCTGGACTCGAAGATATTCCCGTCAATATAATCGACTGCGATGAGAATGCTGCTGCTCGCATCCGCTTAGTCGAAAATCTGCAACGCGAAGACCTCAACGCTTATGAGGAAACTATCGGTATCGTCGAACTACTTGCAGCAATATTGAATATTGACCAAAAGGATGTAGTTTATCTCCTAAACCGGATGCTAGATGAGGAAAAATGTAAAGTTCCCCAAAACGTTTTGGGGAGCGATGAAAGTCTTACTATACAAGACTTGTTCTCTAAACTTGGCAAAATTACCTGGCAGTCGTTTGTCACAACGCGCCTACCTCTACTAAAACTACCAAGTGACATACAAGATGTACTCATAAGAGGGCAGTTAGAGTATACCAAAGCCTATGCGATCGCACGGGTAAAGGATGAACAAGCGAGGGGGAAAATAGTAAAGCAGGCGATTGATGAGGGATTGTCACTATCGCAGATAAAAGAGATAGTAGAGGGTATTCTGTCAGCAGGTACAACAGATAAAAAAGAAACCCCCTTTCAACAGCTAGCATCAAGAGGAAAAAATGTACAAGGACTATTAAAAAAACATAGGAAGTTTATAGAAAATGACAAAAAAATAACAAATAAAATCAATCGGCTGTTAGATCAGATAGAAGAACTATTTCCATCTGAAACAGAGAATACAGAGGTTGAAAACCTAAAATAAAGAAGCAAGCGAGATAATAATCATTCCTTTCTTCGCTGAAAACATACATAAAGCATTTCAGTTACCCTACTTATCTCGCTTTGTACTTTTCTTGAATACTTTTAATTGCGCTTTCAGTTAACTTAACATCTTGAACTTTCCCTTGGGATTGATAGAGGTTCTTCGCTTTTTGTAAATCGGATATACTCGCTTTGTACATATTGAGACAATCTTGAACAAGTCCTCTTACTGCGTAACCTTGAGCGTTATTTGGATCGAGTTTCAAACCCTGATTGAGGTAAGATAACGCTTTTGTACATACTTCGATTCTATTACCATCAATATCAACGCCAAACAACTTATTAGCTAAAATTTTTTCACTGTAATCAACAAAGTCTTGTGAGGTTACAAGCTTCGGAGGTTCTTCCCTTTTAGGTGAGCGGAAAAAGTAGGGTAAGCCAATAATTAACCCGAATACAGGCATGACAAGTATATATGTAATAGGGTTAAACAAAACAAAATAATGATGTATCTTTTGATATTTATTGAACATGATAAGTAGTTACACAGAATTAATTACACAAATAACTAGTTAAATATATTAGCATAAGAAAGTCGTGTATTAATTCTGCTCAAAATGATATTCATGAGGGAAATAAATCCTCTATCTTATCGGTTACTGGAACGAATTTATCGTCAAAGCCGACATCATCAAGTACGTCAAAGAGCGCATTGTCTAATGTTAGCTTCACGAGGAGTGAAAATCAAAGAGTTAATAAAGATGTTTAAAGTCAGTTATAAGACGATTTATAACTGGTGCGAGCGGTGGGAATTAGAAGGAATAGTTGGATTGTATAATAAACCAGGAAGAGGTAGTAAGCGAATATTTAATTCTGAACAAGAAGAGAAAATTAGAGAGTGGACTCAACAAGAACCAAGGCAGTTAAAAAAAGTTTTCCAAAAAGTTAAAGACGAATGGGGAATTGAAATCAGTAGCGAAACAATTAAAAGAATACTTAAAAAGTTTTCTATGAGTTGGCATCGTATGCGTCGAGAGGCTGGAGGAGAGCCAGAACCTGCTGAATATCAAGAGAAAAAGGCACAACTAGAAGAACTTAAAAGATTAGAAGATGAAGGAGAAATTAACTTATATTACTTAGATGAGACGGGATTTTGTCTCATTCCTAATGTTCCTTATGGATGGCAAAAACGAGGGGAATATTTAGCTATTAAGAGTCGTCGTAGTTCCCGCTTAAATGTATTGGGAATAATGAATAGAAATAATCATCTTGAAACTTATATTTCGTCTCAAAGTATTAATTCTGACGTGGTTATTGCTTGTATTGATGCATTTTTCGCTACAGTAAATAAACCAACAGTTATTGTTGTAGATCAAGCTTCAATTCATAAAAGTGATGCGATTCTTGATAAAATTGAAGAGTGGGTTGAACGGGGTATCACCATTTTTGAATTGCCATCTTATTCACCCGAGTTAAATTTGATTGAGATTTTGTGGCGGTTTATTAAGTATGAGTGGATTGAAATAGACGCTTATTCTAGCTGGTCAAATTTTGTAGCATCTGTCGAGAAAATCCTCAGAGAATTTGGACAAAGTTATGTAATTAATTTTGTGTAGCTACTTACAAAGCAGCTCTTGATGCTATCCCGTGAAGCAAAATCATAAAATATGTTATTTGTCAATATTTAGAGGGCTGCTGAATTAAGCCTAGTTCCTAAAATAAAAGAGTGTTTCATCTGTTTCTCTAACTGCTCATTTTTAGCCAACCAAATACCTGAGCAACAGTTAATTCTAAGTCTATCCCGGCTAACACTGGCAAACACTCATCACTTTGCAAAAGTTCTGGTTGTTGATTTGGACGGAAGACTAAAATAGAACGATCTTCTGGGTCTATCAACCAACCTAATTGGCAACCATGATCTAAGCAATAGAGAATATTGCCTGTGACTCGATTTGAACTTTGTTCGGGAGAAAGAATTTCAATTGTCCAGTCTGGAGGAAGCAGAAAATCATTGGGTGCTTCCCCATCAGCAGCAAAGGGAATACGCGACCAGGTGAAGACTGCTACATCAGGTACTATTGAACGTATACCAAAACTACAGCGCAGTTCTGGAAAGGCATAAGCAATATGCAGGCTTTCGGCAACATCATTGATACTGTTGCACAGTCTTAACTGTAATCGGCTATGCTTCCCTTTCGGCATTGGCTTCTGAATAATCTCACCATTAATATATTCGCTGGCAGGCTTGGTTTCTGGTAGCTTGAGAAACTCCTCCAGGGTCAGGGATTGGGTAATTACCGTAGACATGGCTCCTGAAGAAAAGCAAACGGGATATGTTTTTAGTCTAGCAGTACCCTACTCTCAAAAACAATTTTTGCTTCTGGCTACCGCCACAACCGCTTGCACACCAGTTAACAAGGCCAAAAAAGCTATGACCGCAAAATGGCTAACACCAGAACAGGCCATCGGCAATCGAACGTATCCGAGCAATGCAATATCTGAGCAGCGCACCAGATCGAGCCAGCTATTGTCGAGTATCAAAATAGATTTCGTTTGTCTCAAAATAAACTAATCAAGAAACGTGGTGTCTCCGACACACAGCACTACATCATATTCTGCAACGATTTCTGCCGTCATTTGACAGTGCGGCTCAATTAGCTTGGAAAATTCAACTTTGGGGTTCGCAAAAACTCATAAGCCCTCTTGAGTACCCTTGCTCCGTTGAAGATTTCTGACAGCGCTTTGCCAAATCCTTGACTTAGAGCTTTTCCTATTAACATTGCACGCTCGTCCAATCTGCGTTCGCGAAGCTCCTCTGAAAGAGGCTCGCCTAGTTCACAAGTCGCAAAATTTTTCTCCCACCAGTCCATCATGATTTGTCACCTTTAACACCCAATTTCAATTACTGTACCCTATATGCTGTGCTTTATCTAAAATCCTTTGTGAGCAAGTCTTTCAAGACTGAACGGGAAAAGTCAGGTTAGGGACTTCCAAATAAAAAAATAATCAATCGCTTTGGCAAGCAGGGGGAGCAGAGGAAGCAAGGGAAACAGAGGGAGAAAAAATTTGATAGTTGTATTGAACGCAGGAATTGAGTAATTTAATTTTTGGATGTCCCTTAGAGGATGTTTTAAAAGTTTTTAGAGGTTAAAAATTATGCTAATCGCCTCACCATAATACGTATCATGGCAAGATAAATAAAAGTCTCCGATGTCTCGGGTAATAACTCATAGTCTCGAACTAATCGGCGACATCCCGTCAGCCAACCAAAAGTTCGCTCTACAACCCAACGTTTTTTGAGCAAAACAAAACCCTTAGCTTCTTGCGATCGCAAAACCACCTGTACAATCCAACGGCAAAAATTCATAACCCAATGCATGAAAGGTTCTCCATCAAATCCACCATCTACCCAGATCGTTGTTAAACGAGATATCTTTTGATTGGACTGTTTAACCCGTTTTAGAACTTGTTTTCCCCCTTCTCGTTCACCGACATTGGCTGCGGTGACTAAAACCCTCAACACTAATCCCAAGGTATCGACGGTCATAAATCGCTTACGTCCTTTGATCTTTTTACCTGCATCAAAACCAACTAACTGGCTCACCATTGCTGCACTTTTAACACTTTGGCTGTCAATTATTGCCTCGGATGGACTTGGATGGCGTTGATGTTCTATGCGAACCCATTCTCTGAGACTGTCGTGGATTTTTAGCCAAGTCCCGTCTTTACGCCAATTGCGAAAGTACGTATAGACCGTTTGCCAAGCTGGAAAATCCCCTGGTAGCGATCGCCATCTGACTCCTTCTACCAAAATGTAGAAAATCGCGTTTAGGACTTCCCACATATCGACTTCACGCTTACGACCACCCGGTTTTGCTTCTGGAATTAGGTCACTAATCAATTTATATTGTTCCAAGCTCAGGTTGCTCTTGTATGCTTTACTCATACCACTCTCTCGGTGCTGTTTACTATCTATTCACAGCGTATACTGAGAGAGCTTTTTTACAACATACTCGACTTTTCAAACATCCTCTTATGCTTCCGTTAGTTTAGACTTGCTGACAATTAATTAGGGCTTGCTGAAAAAGTCATATTTAAGGCAGATCGAGAATCAATTAACATTGCCTGTAAGTGGAAATAATAAATTATTGTATGAATCATTTTAAGTCATATAATAATTTCTAATCACCCAAGCCTGAAAATAGGGTAAATACAGTATTTCCTAAAATAAATACAAAAAAAGTCATAATAATCCGCCCAGGGTAAGAGCATCTCAATTAGGCTTGACATAAGGGCTGGAAGGAATCTAAGGTAGAGTCAATGAAACAAGAATTGAGAACTCGAATCATATAATCATTGTCCATACCAGTGCGTTTCATTTTTTGACGGAGACTACGTTTGTAAGTTTGTTCACGATTGAGGGCATTGAGAGCAATGCGTCGTAAAAGAGCAAAATTCCGGGGACTATGGAAAGAGCGAATGCGACAAGAATCCTCAGCAAAAGTACAATCAAGCGTCCAGTGAGCTTGGTTTTCAATGCCCCAATGTTTGCGGATAGCTCGACCTAAAAGTTGAGCATCACTGTGTAAAGAAGAGAGATAAAATTGAACCTCACGGGTAGTTTGATTCCAAAGACGACGCTCCCGGACAACCATCACAAGACTTTGGAGCCCTACCCAAAGTCGGGGTTGATAAAGTTCACCAATGGCAGACACTGGAACAGACCAAACTTGACGAATTTCTGTGCGGTGATGTCCTTTTTCAATCCGTTGGTCATAACTGACATCAATGCCTTTCCAATCTTGTGCACAAGCTTGTTCAAACCATTGTTGGACTTGATGGTAGAGAGTGGGATGATTAGCCTTGAGTGCCAGAACATAATCGGCTTTTTGGTTGATAATCTTTTTGGCAATCTCAGTTTGAGTTCCCATTGCATCAATGGTGATGATAGCTCCTGTGATATCTAGTAACTCTAATAATGCGGGAATAGCTGTAATCTCATTCGATTTATCTTCCACTTTCATCTGTGCCAATACCAAATTTTGTTCGCTAGCCCAAGCACTAATCAAATGCAATGCTGATTGACCTTGATTTCGGTCGTAAGAACCCCTAATTGTCTTTCCGTCTATGGGAATGATCTCGCCTCCCATCTTTGTCACCAGGGTTTCTATCCATCTCAAGAAACAACGATTTAATTCTTCTGGGTTGATGAACTCAAATACTCGCCGAAATGTGTCATCGGAGGGTATTCCATTTGGTAATGCCAAGAACTCTTCTAACCACTGCTGCTTACTGATACCGTAATTCTCGATATCTTCCCACCCTTGCGCTCCGGCTATGACTGCCAGAATTGCTATCACTAAAATATCTGTGAGTTGATGTTTTTTAGTTCGCTCTACTCTTGGGTCTTTGATGTCTTCAAAATGCTTGACTAAACTCTGTTGAATAGCTTCAATGGATGCTACTTCTCCAGGCGGCTTTGGCTGATGACGATTACTTTTCTTGACTTGACCAGATTTAGTTTTAAACCCCTCAGACATAAAGCTTAATTCCTTGAGTTTTTCCTTGAGAGCATTGAATTCTTCTCACTTATCTTGCTCTGATGTCAAGTACATTTTTTATCTAGTTATTTATGCTTGTATTGTTTCTTTTGTCAAGTTCATGCTATACCAAATTAGATGAGCTTACCCTGATTACTTGTCCAGGCGTCAGAGTTTCTTTAACTCTATTTATAAAGCTATCAAAGCATCATTTAATACAAATATTCAGGAGAAGAATAATGAAGTTAAAGAACAAGAAGAACAGTTTGTAAAATAACTGGGGTAATTTCTGATGACTAGTTTGTTAGTTCGCGAGTATGACTCGCGAACTAACTTCTTTTTGTCCAAAGTCCAAAAAATGAGCGAACGTACAGAAATCACACTAATCCTCCTAAATTTTTTGGCGTTCTTCTAGATGAGCAAGAATATTTGAGCGCGATCGCCATACAGGACGCAACTTTTTGTTGGCAAACATCTGTAACTGATCGCTAGTATGGGATGATCCGGGTTGAGTTGCATTACCATAGCTAGTTAGTGCCATCGCTCGTACTGGATTGGAAAATTCAATTGCAGCAACATAGGAATCTCCTGCAACTGCTTGAAATTGCCCATTTTCACCAGGAGCAAAATCGAGCGCACGAAAAATTCCCAAGTTACCATCCCCACCATTACTAGGCAAATCTACATTACCCAGCCGTAGCCGAAAAACATCCCCCCACGGTACATCCATAGCTCCGTAAGTCTTTTCTAGCTGTGCTGCTACTGCTTGGAGTATTGCAACTGCACTTTTAGGATTAGCTAAACCATCGGGTGTGGTGCGGGGAGATTTTTCACTCCAAGGTTTACTAAAAGTCTTATCCAAATCCATCTGTTGAACCCAAAAGGCAAATAGTACTCCTCCCCGACTCTCTACATTGGCTTGGCGATCCCAGGCTTCTAGAACGTTGGCTGCTTTTTGCCCTAATTCCTGACCATACTTGCGTGCAGATGGGATTAAATCATCCAAAATCCGATCAGCTAATTCCATACGGGTAGAGTGCTTGTCTACAACCATTTCATCAAAAGAGATTTTTTTATCCTCAGCCAACATCCTTACAGAACTTTGTGAGCGGAAATCCATAAAACGAGGAGCCATGTAAGGTGGGTAATTCTCTGGATTAATTGCGGGTGGAAACGTAGTTGTCCAAGGTGGGTCATTTGTATTTTGCAACCAGCCACTTTTAGGGTCAACTATGCGTGGTAAATCTTGGTAAGGATGAATTTTTGTCCATAATGTTTTAGATGTATTTCCTGGGATTATGCCTTCCCAATATGCAAAATCACCTTCAGAGCGTACCGGAACTTGACCATTGAATAGGTGCATAATATGCCCTTCTCTATCGGCATACATCACAGTAAACATTGGTAGTTGTAGGCGCTTGAGTGCGGTTTCAAATTGCTTGAGATTTTGGGAACGTGCCATATCCCACCACTGCTGGAGTACACCTGGTCGGTCAAGACCTGCGACTCTCAGCGCCAAGGCTTTACCATTTTTCTCGGTAACTACAGGGCCGTGGATAGAACTTTTTACTAATAATGTTTGCTCTTGCAAGGAGCCATCTTTCTGTTTTACCTTCAACGAGAGGGTTTTTGTCTCGAAGTTACGAACTTTGCCATCAAAACGATAACCTTTTCCTGCCAGTGTGAGTTCATAAACATCCCAACCATCGTAGGTATTAACAGTGTGAGTCCAGCCTAAGTTGTTGTTAAATGCGATCGCCAAGACAGGAATACCTACAAGTGTTGCTCCGTAAGCATCAATTCCTGGTGCGGTGATTTGGGCTTCATACCACAAAAATAAATCTGACCAGGGTAGATGTGGGTTTGCTAAGAGCATCGCCTTCCCACTGGTAGAATGACTTGGTGCGATCGCCCAACCATTTGATCCTGCTGGCAATTTTTCTTTGCTTAAGCCTAATACTTGATCTGGACTGACCACAAAGGTAAAATTGAGTACCCGATGTAAGTGAGCTATGACATCTTCTGGCTTAACTGGTAACACTATCTCAACTTCATCGTCAATCAACTTAGGATTTTGGGAAGCATAAGCATTGATCCCAGCCGCGAAAGCATCAAGATAAGTCCGAAAAGTAGGATTTTGTGCCTTGTACCAAGTACCAGCGCGTTCTGGTATTCCCGTAGTCAGCACCCATTGATCTGACTCTGTATATTCTTCTCCCCAATATTCGGCTGCGCGTCCTCGTGCTTGACCATAAAGACGCAAAAGCAAATCTCCGTGACTTTGCATTTGCGACCAACCGAAGGCATAAAATGCACTCTGGTTATCTTTACCGTAGATATGCGGTATGCCAAAGGTATCCCATAATATCTCTGTGGATTTTGTTGGTACGGCTATAGTCTGACTGCCTACAAACAAAATCAGTATCAAGCTGAGTATCAAGGGTAAAATGCGTATAGATTTTCTTTTGTAAACCCTGAATAAAATATCAATCCTCATTACCACCACCATGTGCAGGTGTAACGCTTGGTGACTGAAACTGACTGCATAATTGACTGTTGAAGGCGCTCAACAGGAGTCGCATGACCGGCAATCATTCACTTTAGACAGAAAGTACGAAATTTAACTAACCAAGCTTACGCAATAAATTTGTTAGCTGGTGATCTCGATTAAACAGAACCAGAAAAGCTAGAATGACAACACCCATCGTGGCGATCGCAACTCCTGCTGCCTGTGCAAAAATAATTACAATCTGGTAGCGGATAGCATCACTAGGATTTGCCCCAGCGAGAATTTGACCGGTCATCATTCCTGGTAGGCTAACTAATCCCATTACCATCATCGAATTAATAGTAGGGGTCATTCCAGTTCTCAGAGCTTCTTTAACTGTTTGATGTGAGGCTTCCCAACGGGTTGCACCCAGAGTCAGTAGTGCTTCTATTTCTCCCCGATTATTGGTTAAATCCTCCATAAACCGATCTAAACTCAAAGACGTACCAGTAAGAGCATTACCCAAGATCATACCCAAAAGTGGAATCAGATACTGAGGCTCGTACCAAGGCTGTACGCGCAGAATACCACTAACTATTATCCCCGTCACCAAAAATGAACCGCTCAAAAGCGAAATAAAATTGTTCCAATAAATACCATTAAATCGCCTAAGGGTACGGTTGACACTAGACACACCAGCAATAATTGTCATGCCCAAAGCCAAAAGTATGATCAAGATAGGATTGCTGAGAGTAAACACCCACTGCAATATGTACCCCACTAACAACAACTGTATGACCATCCGTACTGAGGCTACCCCCAAACTCTGCTCCAGTCCCAACCGCAAACTAAAAGAAAGACCTATATTGACAACAATAAACAAAGTCGCCAAAGTCAATTGTCCATAACTAATCTGGATATAATTGGTTTCCATTAGTTTTTTTCCTTTAGGGTAATTTGGCGGTTGGTAACGCGTTCCAACTGAGTAGGGTCATGACTTGTCCAAAGATACGCCCTGTAAGGTTGTTCATTTTGCCAAGCTGCAACTAAAGCCTCTAAACTTTGAGCAGTTCCAACATCCAGTGAGGCAGTCGGTTCGTCTAATAGCAGTATAGAAGGTGAAAGTTGCAAAGCTCGCAAAAAGGCAACAATCTGCGCCTCACCACCAGAAAGAGCGCTCACACAACGCTGCAAAAAATCAGGCGTTTTCTGTAAAAGATGCAGATAGTTTAGAATCAACTCGCGGTTGTAAACTTGATGACGGTGAACTCCTAATCGGTAAACTTGCTGGAGATTTTCCTCTACAGTTCCTTCCCAAAGGGCTGGTCGCTGGTGCAAGTAGATGATTTGGGAACGATAGGTGGGCATAAAGTAGGAGTTGATAGGCTGTCCTTGAAAAATAATTTGCCCTGCTTGTACTGGGTCGAGACCAGCTAATGCTCGTAGCAGCAAGCTTTTACCAGATCCAGAAGCATCTACTACTGCTATTTGTTCCCCTCCAAATAATTGAAAACTTAAATTGCTCCAGATCCAGCTTTTCTCAATTGTTCGACCTAAGTCTTGTACACAGAGAATAGGCTTGTTGGGAGACAGTTCTAGCTCAGTAGTCTGGTTTTTGGTAAGTTGGTCTTTCATAGCTGTCTCCCTAGAATCTTCAGATTTCTAGTTCCCTCTAGGAAAGCAAAGCCTACAGGGCTAGATTCCTCACTTACACCCCTACCCCTACACCCGCCCCGAAGGGGCTTAGTCATAAAGCAGATTCAGGTTGATATAACAATACCACGTTGTTGATAACTTATATCAAAAATTGAAGAGTATTTTGTCAACTACATGAGTAGCCGGAAACTACAGGTGGAATTTGTGGGAAAATAGCGGACTGTAACAGTGGAGGAATTTTTCCAAGCTACAGCGCTTTTACGACTCTTGATATACAACTGCATAAATTCTAGTAATGCTACTGGGCTTTCTTCTGGAGCGAAATTGGCGAACAGATTGGTAAATTTGTACTAGCAGATCTATAAAAAACAAAATTTTCTGGATAATATAGTTGAAAAAAGTTAGCAATAATTATAAAGTATGATCTTAAAATAACTACAGTGAATATTAAAAAATAGCTGACTTTTGAAAGCGCCCAACAGGCGTCGTACCACCCGCGACGAATGAAATTAAATACTTTTTTCTCTCCGACACCCCCGATAACATCCTTAGTAGGTCTAGTTCTAGGACTGATGCTCTTACTAATTTGTTTGGTGTACAGTGTCACACTAGGTGCAGCAGAAATACCTCTGGGTAAGATTTTGGCATCCTTTGTCAGCTTTGATGGTTCCTATGAACACCTAGTAATTCAGAGTGTCAGATTACCGCGATCGCTCATTGCTATTCTTGTAGGATCAGCCCTTGCAGTATCCGGAGCGTTAATGCAAGGTTTGACGCGCAACCCCCTAGCAGACCCAGGAATTTTGGGAATTGAGTCAGGAGCAGCACTGGCTGTAGTTGTAACAGTTTTCGTTTTGGGTAGTTCGTCTTTGAGTATTTTAACCATTGTGGCTTTTTTGGGGGCAGGAGTCACAGCAATGTTAGTTTACTTTCTTGGTTCTCTAGGACGGGGAGGAGCTACCCCACTAAATCTGACAGTAGCAGGCGCAGCACTCACGGCTCTAATTTCTTCCCTGACTACTGCTATTCTGATCGTCAGTCAACGCACCTTAGAAGAAATTAGATTTTGGTTAGCTGGTTCATTAGCAGGTCGAGATACTAACATATTCTTCCAAGCATTACCTTTCGTCGCTATTGGATTAATAGTTGCGTTTACCCTTGGTAGACAGATTACTACCATGAGTCTGGGTGAAGATGTCGCCAAAGGGTTAGGTCAACAGACAGCTTGGATAAAAATAATCACCGCAATTAGTGTTGTTTTACTGGCGGGAAGTTCAGTATCCCTTGCAGGCCCAATCGGTTTTATTGGCTTAGTTGTTCCTCACATCGTGAGATTTTTTATTAAAGCCGATTATCGTTGGATTTTGCCTTACTCAGCAATTGTGGGCGCAATTTTGCTCCTCATTGCAGATATTGGCGCTCGTGTGTTGGTCAAACCACAGGAATTACCTGTAGGTGTAATGACAGCAATCGTTGGCGCTCCCTTTTTCGTGTACTTGGCTAAATCAAAGGTGAAAAAATGAGTTTTGATTGGCTAGTCATCCGTTCCCAGGCGATATCTTTCCGTATTGATCGCCGTGTACCACTAATACTGTTATGTTTGGCAGTAGCGATCGCATTAGCAATGGTAATGAATTTAGGGCAGGGTGAATATCCAATTTCGCCTTTGGATATTGTCAAAACTTTATTCGGTATAGATACAGGGAACCCAGATCATGCTTTTGTGATTCATAACCTACGTCTACCCCGTACTCTTGTAGCTTTTATGGTAGGAGTGGCGCTAGCAATTTCTGGCACTATATTTCAAGGGCTGACACGCAATCCATTGGCTGAACCTGGTATTATTGGCATCAATGCTGGGGCGAGTTTGGCAGCAGTGACAGTAATTACCTTATTTCCATCAGTACCAATTTACACTTTGCCTCTTTCAGCCTTTGGTGGTGCTTTGTTGATGGCTATTTTAATTTACTTGCTGGCTTGGAACAAAGGTAGTTCGCCGATTTTATTAATTTTGATGGGAATTGGTTTATCTGCGATCGCCAATGCTATAACCAACTTGATGATTACCTTTGGAGATATTTACGACGTTAGTGCTGCTTTGGTTTGGTTAGCTGGAAGTGTCTATGGACGCACAAGTGAGCAGGTATTTTCTTTATTACCCTGGTTAGTTATTTTTGTACCAGTGGCTTTGACCTTAGCAAGGCATTTAAACGCTTTAAATTTAGGAGATGATATCGCTAAAGGTCTAGGTAGTCGGGTAGAGTGGCAACGTGGTTTATTAGTGCTGGTAGGTGTAGCCTTAGCAGGAGCAGGAGTCGCTACCGCCGGAAATATTAGTTTTGTTGGTTTAATCGCACCCCATTTAGGACGACAGTTAGTAGGTGGAACTCACGAAAGCTTGATTCCTACCTCAGCACTGTTGGGTGGAGTGATTGTTGTCATGGCAGATTTTTTAGGACGAACATTGTTTGCACCTATCGAACTTCCTTGTGGAGTGGTAACTGCTGCTGTTGGCGCTCCTTATTTTCTTTATTTATTAATTCGTAATCGCAAAAACTAACTTATGAAAGGACTGTCAACCAAAAGTCTATCTTTAGCTTACGATGGTGCGACGATTATTCGTAACCTGAATTTGGCAATTCCCACTGGACAAATTAGTGCTTTAGTTGGTGCTAATGGTTGTGGTAAATCAACTTTACTCCGGGGTTTAGCAAGATTGCTTAAACCCTGTAGCGGTACCGTATATCTTGAAGGAACATCTATTTTTAACCTTTCCACTAAAGAAGTAGCACAGCAATTGGGTATTTTGCCACAAGGCCCAGTAGCACCGGAAGGGTTAACAGTACGAGATTTGGTAGCACAAGGACGTTACCCTTATCAAAATTGGTTACAGCAATGGTCAATAAAAGATGAAAAAATCGTGCAGCAGGCGCTAGAGACTACAAATTTGTTGAAGTTGGCAGATAGAGCATTAGATACTTTATCTGGTGGACAACGACAGCGAGCTTGGATTGCAATGGCGCTGGCGCAAGATACAGATATTTTACTTTTGGATGAGCCGACTACTTTTTTGGATTTGGCACACCAGATAGAAATTTTGGATTTGTTGTATGAGTTGAACCAAACTCAAGGGCGAACAATTGTGATGGTGTTGCATGATTTAAATCAAGCGTGTCGTTATGCTGATTACTTAGTTGCTGTCAAAGATGGTCAGATTTTTGCTGCTGGGGAACCAAAATTAGTGATGACTCAAGAAATGGTTCAAGAGGTTTTTAGGTTGGAGTGTCGTATTGTGAGTGATCCTGTTGTAGAAACGCCCATGTGTCTACCGATAGGACGCAAGGGGAAAAGAAATTATTAGCATTAGGCGACTAAAAGTCGCGGCTACACATACAAAACTCACCTACGTGGATTTAACTAAATCGCCGTAAGTCCCCCACTATAACGGTACTCCGTTTAGTGGCGGGATTACTCTGGCGGGCGGTGACGATTGCATCTCTGACCAATGCCGCAAGGCGAGGGAAGAATCGATTTGCTAAAATACAGCTATCTAAAAGCCACAGCTATATGGTGACACTGCAACTCAAACAAATTCGAGTTACTCCAGGTGAGCGGGTGATACTGGAGGATATTAGTTGGCAAGAATTTGAGATAATTCTTGCTGAGTTAGGAGAACATCGTGCTAGTCGAGTTGCATACAGTCAGGGGATACTGGAAATTATGGTTCCACTTCCAGAGCATGAAAAGGCTAAAGTTATCATTGGAGACTTAGTAAAAATTCTGCTGGATGAACTTGATTTATATTGGGAACCTCTCGGTTCAACAACTTTTAAGCGAGAAGATATGGTTGTGGGGGTAGAACCAGATGATTGTTTTTATATTCAAAACTACAAGTTGATGATCGCAAAAGAGCGGATAGATTTAAGCGTCGATCCTCCTCCCGATTTAGTGATTGAAATCGATGTCACCTCAAAAACCAAAGTCAGTGCTTATCGAGGATTTAAAGTACCAGAAATTTGGCGTTATGAAAATGGCTTGCTGGAAATAAATTTACTAGAAGGTGACGAATACGTTAAGTCCGAGACAAGTTTGATTTTTTCAAGTTTTCCAGTCATGGATGAAATTCCTCGATTTTTAGAGATAGCGAGGACGACGGGAACAAGTCTTGCACTCAGAGCATTTCGTAAGTGGGTGAGAGAATACATTGGTCAGTAGGCTGAACAACAATCAAATCTATACAATTTATTTGGAGTGATCGCGTACCTGTTTAGCTTGCTTCTCCTCCAGGGTAGGATTATCGCCTTTTACTCCCTAATAATAATCCAGTTGCCACAATTGCAAAAATACTTCCAGTAATAACCGTACCCAACCACAGCAAGTTGCTTGCGTTGTCTGAAATAATCGCTTAGTATTCCAGAAAACAGTTTGAATACAGAAGCCGTTGATTCTGCAATTCCTTCGATAAAGCCAACGGTCAACAAGTCTGCTCCTAAAGTGGAAACAAGAAATAGGGGCAAAATTGAATCAATCATCTTAGTGCTAATATCTGTCAACAGGCTAACAAAGCCAAAATCCAAACATTGCGCGGAATATTGTGGAAAATTTGATGTTTCACTAATTTAATGATCGAATATTTAATAGTTACAGACTTACGTACATGTTAAGGAAAAACGTAGACATGAAGGTTAGGATAAGAGTTTCAGAGGATTTTTACGTAAATCCTAATTTATTATAGTTTATTTTCTAATTTTTGAGAATTAATATCATTTGTGAGCATAAGCTGCTACTCTAGAAAATATTAATTTATGAATTCAGAGATGTACATGATACTCAATAAACTTTTTTGCAGTAGCGGTGTAGTTATGTAACCCCTGTGAATATTTTTAGGATTTTTTATGGGGTATGGGGTCGATTATTGAGGTGTTCGTTTTAAGTACCGTATCAATCACGTAACTACAAATAATAAACAGTCGTGGCAATAATCTCAAAAAAATCTCCTAGAGTATCTAATCAGCATAAGAATTCAACCCATCCTTTACAACGCTTGTTAAACTATGGAAATCAATATCGCCAACAAATTTCGCAAGCAACATTATTTTCTATCATCAATACGATTTTAGATTTAGCACCACCTTGGTTAATTGGTGTTGCGGTGGATATTTTAGTCAAGCAACAAGATTCTGTAATTGCAAAGTTGGGTGTAAAAGATATATTTTGGCAATTTTTACTACTTTCAGTTGCCACCATCATTATCTGGATACTAGAATCTGCTTCTGAGTACGCATATAGTACTCTTTGGCGTAATTTAGCCCAAGATATTCAGCATGATTTACGCTTGAATGCCTACAATCATGTACAAGAATTAGATTCAGCTTACTTTGAAGAAAGTAGTACTGGCGGTTTGATGTCTATTTTGAATGATGATATCAATCGATTGGAAGATTTCTTGAATTTTGTTGCTAATGAAATTATCCAAATTACCACCTCAGTGATTATTTTAACTTGTGGTGCTTTTTGGATTTTACCTCCTTCGATTACCTTGGCAACATTATTACCAATGCCGTTTATTCTTTGGGGTTCTTTTAATTATCAAAAGCTTCTGGAAGATCGTTACGCAGAGGTGCGGGAAAGGGTAGGTTTGATCAACTCACGATTGGCAAATAATCTCAGTGGTATTAATACAATTAAAAGTTTTACTGCTGAAGCTTATGAAAGTGCTAGATTTGCAGGAGAAAGCGAAGCATATAGAAAAAGTAACACTAAAGCAATTAAACTTTCTGCTGCCTTTAATCCTTTAATCAGAATGTTAATTTTAGTAGGGTTTACAGCCTTACTATTTTGGGGAGGTATGGCAACCTATGCTGGTAAGTTATCTATTGGTAGTTTCAGTGTTTTACTCGTTTTAGTACAGAGATTGTTGTGGCCATTAGTAACATTAGGAGAAATTTTTGATAAATATCAAAGATCAATGGCTTCTACCAATCGCATCATGGATTTATTAGATGCTCCGATTAATATTATTGCAGGAGACAAGTCTTTACTTGTTGAGCAAGTACGCGGAGAGATCAATTTCCAACAAGTCACTTTTGGCTATCATGGTAGAGAGCCAGTCATTAAAAATTTATCCTTACATATACCCGCAGGTAGGACTACTGCAATTGTTGGTTCTACAGGTTCCGGTAAAAGTACTTTAGTAAAATTATTATTGCGATTTTATGATATATCTTCAGGAAGAATTACTATTGATGATATTGATATTCGACAATTAAATTTAGGTGATTTGCGTCGCAGTGTCGGTTTAGTCAGTCAGGATGTATTCTTATTTTATGGTACTGTTGCAGAAAATATCGCCTATGGAACTTTTGATGCTACTGATGCACAAATAATTGTAGCTGCAAAAATTGCCGAAGCCCATGATTTTATTATGCAGCTACCCCAAGGTTATGAGACAATAGTTGGCGAACGAGGACAAAAATTATCTGGTGGACAACGCCAAAGAATTGCTATAGCTAGGGCTGTTTTAAAAAATCCGCCTATATTAGTTTTAGATGAAGCCACATCAGCAGTGGATAATGAAACCGAAGCTGCTATTCAACGTTCTTTAGAACGAATTACTGTAAATCGAACAACCATTGCGATCGCTCATCGTCTTTCCACAATCCGCAATGCTGATTGCATTTATGTTATGGAATATGGGGAGTTGGTTGAGTCGGGAACCCATAAAGAATTGTTGGAAAAGAATGGAATTTATAGTAGTTTATGGCGGGTACAATCAGGGGTACAATAAAAAGCTTTGCTGAATTTGGGTAATCAATGATCATTTTTTGAGTAAAGCGATCGCCCAAGCATATATTTCGTTTCCGAAATTAGTGCGATCGCTGCTCCTCCAATTATTTAGAGCTATGATATTATCGGTGGAATTTGGGTGAAAAGTGACAGGATTTGCAGACGAATAGCGTATGTTTTGACATAAAGTTAAGGAGTATTGACGAGGTATTTAAATAAATCATCAATTACTGCATCAGCTGCAAGTAAATTTGATCCTCTCCAAGTCGATCTGTTAACAATATATACATGATTTTGTTGAACAGCTTTAAGTGTCTTCCATAGTGGCTTTAGTTTGTTCTTATTAAATAATTTCGGATCACTGTTATCATTAATTCCTATAAATACAACATCACCATCTATCTTCGATAATTCTTCTTCAGGAATAAAAATATATCCTCTTGAACTAATAATATCTTTTGAACTAATAACATCTTGTACTTTTGTACGTTGCAAACCAGCATCATTTAGTATTGAGCCAGCAAATACATTTTTAAGTTCGCTAATAAACATAAGGTTGTTACTATCTTCAAGATAAACATAAGAAAAATTTTTATTTTGATAGCGATCGCCCAAAGCAGTTTTAAGTTCTTTAATTCGCTGATAATAATGATCCCATGCTTGTTGATAAGTATCTTCTCTTCCTAAAATTTTAGCAACAAAACTAAAATGCTCCTTCCATTCATTGGGGCCTTCCCAACTAGTTTGTACCGTTGGGGCTATTTTTGAGAGTAGAGGATAACTACTTTGATCATCACTCAAATTGATAATCAAATCCGGTTTAAGTTTCAATATTTTTTCTAGATTAGGTTGAATAGTATTTCCCAACCATTCAATCCCATCTATCTTGTTTTCAAGATATTTATGAAAATCAGTTTCCTCAAATCCGGTTGCACTTCCTATGGGTTTAATTCCAAGACTGAGTAAATTTCCCAAAGTAGTTACATGCAAGCTAATAATACGTTGAGGATTTTGAGGGACACAAGTTTCTCCTACTAAATGCTGAATTATTCGACAATTGGTGTGGTGAGATAATTCAGTTAATTTACCTGCATTTTCTGTTAACTTCTGATTACAAGCAGAAAACAAAAAAGTTGTTAAAATAGCAAGTATAAATATGATTATTACACGACTTAATTTCTTCATTTTCTAGGAAAGTATAACTGCTCAAGGAAGAAGCAAAAAATTTATATTTTGGGTTTAACAATGTATAATCTAATATTCCAACCTCAAAATCGAAGAAACCCCCATAAATAAATTCAGGGGTTAAAAATATCATTTGCCGGAATTATTTAAATCAACTTTTAAAACTTCCAAGAAACAGTTCCTTGTACCGTGAATGGCTGTCCATAGTAAACATTATTAGAATCAAGCGCACTTTCAAAATAATCTACATCAAATAGATTTTTGAAGTTAAGTGCAACTCTCAATCTATCTCGGTTATAGAAAATACTTGCATCAGTCCGAACATAACTAGGTACATCATAAGTATTGTCCAAATCTCCGGCGCGCTCGCCCACAAAAAACAAGCCGAGACCAAACCCTAAACCTTGTAAATTACCTGCTTGAATTTCGTAGGTTGTCCATAAATTGGCAGAATGCTCTGCGGTATTTGGTAATCGATTTCCTACCTCATAGGTATTATCCTCACTAATCCGTGCATCAGTATAAGCATAGCCTGCAAAAATATTCCATCCCGGCAAAATTTGGCCCGCAAGATTCAGTTCAATACCTTGGCTCTTTTGCTCACCCACTTGGATGGAAAAGCCTGGATTATCGGGGTCTTCTGTTAAGACATTGGTACGGGTTAAATCAAAGAATGCTAGTGTTGCTGAAAAGCGATCGTTTAAATCTGCCTTCACCCCAACTTCATACTGAGTACCTCGTTCTGGCTCGAAAGAAGGGTCGCCAGAAAAGAATGTGCCGTTTGGTGGAGTAAACGAACGTGTATAACTTGCATACAGCGAAATAGCAGGGATGGGTTGATAGACAATCCCAAAGCGAGGACTGAATGCACTATCTGATCCACTACTTTCTGTATCATTGATCAAATCTTCATATTTCTGATCAAAAGTATCAAACCGCCCACCTAACAACAACTTCAAGCCATCCGTCAGTGCAATTTGGTCTTGCAGATAAATTCCTAACGAATTTGTGGTGTAGCGATCGCTATTTTCATAAGTAATCTCACCTGGTGCTTGACCATAGATAGGATCAAAGATATCAATCGATGCTGCTTGGCGTTCGATGTATTTTGGTGTGAAGTTTTCAAAACGATTCAAATCAATTCCAAATAAAAGCTGATGCTGAATTGAACCCGTGGAGAATTTTCCAATCAGATTTGTTGTCAAAGCATAGTTTTCATTTTCCAGATCGAATTCTCGGTATGTACGATTCAAAGTTCGATTGTCTTCATCCAAGGTTGAGGGAATCGTCAGTTTATCGCTGTAATCACGATAACTGAACCGAAAAGCATTGCTTAACGACCAGTTATCGCTAAATTTGTGTTCTAGTTTGTATCCAGATCTTGTAATTATTTGTTCAAATTCATCAGAAGGTTCACCAAAGTTGCTATTACGCGATACTTCACCGTTGGGGTTGGATAATACACTTCCCACAACAGGTACACCAGATGCGTAAGAATCTCTTGTAGTAATGTATTCTCCTTCTACAGTCAGGTTAGTTTTCTCGTCAATAGCCACACTGACTACAGGCGATATATTCAAATGCTCACCATTATAGAAATCGATAAAACTACCTGAATTTCTGTAGGCTATATTGAAACGATACAAGGCTGTCTTTGAGTCATTTAACGGTCCCGATAAATCAATTGCACCCCGATAATAACTATAACTGCCAACGGTTGCATCAATGGATTCAACACGATCGCTTAATGGACGTTTAGATACAACATTGATCACTCCTCCAGGATTACCCAAACCAAATAACACTGATGCGGGTCCTTTGAGAACTTCAACTTGTTCAATACTGGAAAGTTCAGTCACTTCTCCAGCTAAAGGATCAACTAGTCCATCCCTAAGAAGATTAGTAGCTGTCGCATCAAATCCGCGAATTGTAAAAAAGTTAAGTGGGCCAAAGTTAAAAGACTGATTAACACCAGTAACATTTCTGAGTGCATCTTCTAGCTGAGTAACTTGCTGGTCGCGTAAAACTTGTTGTGGTACCACCTGAATTGATTGGGGAATGTCACGCAAAGGTGTATCGGTTCTTGTTCCGGTGGTAGTATTCGTGACGCCATACCCATCTTGCTCTCCCGTCACTACTAATTCAATCGGCTCATCCTGTTGTACTGCTGATTCTTCTTGTGGTGTTTGGTTTGCTGGTTCTTCGGCTTGTGGTGTTTCAGACTGCTGTGGTGGCTGGGTTGCTGTTGCAGCTGAACTTATACCAAAAACCAACCCCACAGTATCATCAAATAATTCAACGGTTGGCAAAGCGTTTTCACCTACCACCGTCACTTGTACAGTATTTGCATCAATATTTGTAACTGTTATTTCAGTAATTCCCACAAACGGTTTTTCTGAACGAAATACAAAGCCCTCACCCGAAGGTAAGCGCAATTGTCCGCCAGATACATCTGCAATAAAATTATTACCTACACTGCGATTTGTGACTTGCAGTTGTTCTCCAGCAGGTGTTTCTAAAATTACCTCCACACCTGTTTGTGTGGGATTCGCCTTAACTCCCGTGATTGGTATGACTTGCTCTCCACTTCTTTGCTCTGGGTTAGGAGGGCTAGTTGGTGTTGGTGACTGTACTAACCTTTGAGGGTTAGTAGCTTCCATCCCTTTTACCTTTTCTTTTTTACCTTTTCCCCACTTCTGCAAGATGTCTAATGTAGATTTTCCTGAGGTCTGGGTAGAAGATTCCCTCTGAATACCCTCTGTTGTTTCCTGACCTTTAACAGGAGTGCTTATAAAAACAATAACTGCACCTGTCAGTAGCAGGCTTTGAAAAAATCTATCTAACTTCATTTATCCGCTTTCACTCAATCACACTACTGGCCTGTACTTGAAGACACAATGACAATTTTTGCAAAAGATTATCATTTAGTTTAAGTTAATTGAATCATATTATGGAGCGACATAACACACAAGACAATTAATAATATTTTTTATTTAGCTATAGATGTCAAGTAATAATTACTCTTAAGCCAGATACTTGCTGGACAAATAGGGATTAGGGATGAATTTACCAGCAAACCCATAATCCAATATGGTTCATTTAACCTAATCAATTTCAAACTCAAGTGGCTGTCTTACACCGTCAAACCACTATGTTTTTGAGCAAAACGAAAAAATACACCTATGAGGTGAAAAGTCAAGACTATCTTAAGGTAAAAAATATAAATCTTTCTTAATAAGTAAAGTTGATAGTAAAAATATTTTTTCATAGATAATATCTATAGCAAATATCTTGCTAAAGCTATTTATTCTCGTTAGTGTAATTGGAGATGAATGAAAATTACTTGCATTAATCTTAAATATTTTTCCAAGTAAATCACTATATATTAGTGTTTAGACAATCTAAGTAGTTGGCTGAACTAGTAGTCTGTCAAATTTATTTTGACGAATTAGAAAAATCTATAAGCCTTGCCTTTTATGGCTTTTAGTAAATTTATACCCGTCAATTAGTTATTGACAGATTACTAGTTATAGTGGATTGCAAGTTAGTGAGGTTCAGTATTTTGGTTTACAACCCAGAGAATAAAGTCTTGCTTGCTCCTGACTCCTGAATTCCGCTCAAGAATTAGATAGGCGATCACGTTAAATATATGTTAGGAAACGTCAATATATCTGCAAATCTTACCAGCATTTCTACAGTTGTCGAATTCTTGCGCCTCAGAAGCTCTACGCAGCCAGATAGAGATGCTTTTACCTTTTTGTTAGATGGGGAAACAGAACAAGCGACATTAACCTATCAAGAACTAGATAGGCGATCGCGCAGAGTAGCTGCTCAATTACAAGCATTGGGTTTGACTGGGGAACGGGCTTTACTGCTTTATCCCCCAGGACTAGATTTTTTAGTTGCTTTTTTTGGTTGCTTATATGCGGGAGTCGTAGCTGTGACTGCATATCCGCCTCGAAATGAACGCAATACACCGAGAATCAAGGCGATTTCCACAGATGCACAAGCAGCGATCGCACTCACTACAACAGAAATCCTGACTACAGTGCAGTCTTTAATGTCACAAAAGACTGACTTAGAATCCTTACAGTGGCTGACTACTGATAATCTTGCTCTAGGAATAGAAGACACTTGGCAAGAACCCTCTATTGATCAAGATACCTTAGCTTTTCTACAATATACCTCTGGTTCTACAGGCACACCCAAGGGTGTAATGATTAGTCATGGAAATCTAATACATAATGCTGTTACGACTTATCAATTCATGGAGCATTCCTCAGAGAGTAAGTTCGTGACCTGGCTACCGATGTACCATGATATGGGTCTGATTGGTGGAATATTGCAACCTTTGTATGGAGGTTTCCCTTGCATTATTATGCCTCCAGCTTCCTTTCTCCAGCGTCCTTATCGTTGGTTGCAAGCTATTTCCCAGTACAAAGGTACAACGAGTGGCGGCCCTAATTTTGCCTATGAATTATGTACCCAAAAAATTACTCCTGAACAAAAACAAACTCTTGACTTGAGTAATTGGAGTGTTGCATTCAACGGTGCTGAACCGATTCGATATGATACTTTAGAACGGTTTGCAGAAGCTTTTGGTGAGTGTGGCTTCCGTAAAGAGGCCTTCTATCCTTGTTATGGGATGGCTGAAACAACTCTGATGGTTTCTGGTGTAGAGAAAGTAACAGTACCGACAATCAAGACAGTCGAAAAATCTGCATTAGAATCTCATCGCGTAGTATCTTCATCTACTCAAGATAAAGATGCTTATCATTTTGTCAGTTGTGGTCGAGTCATACCAGAACAGGAGATAGTCATTACCAATCCAGAAACACTCAGTAGTTGTAGACTGGATGAAATCGGGGAAATTTGGGTATCTGGGCCAAGTGTTGGTCAAGGTTACTGGAATCGTCCTCAGCAGACAAAAGAAACTTTCCACGCTTATCTATCAGACACAGGTAAAGGGCCATTCTTGCGGACGGGAGACTTAGGATTTTTGCACAATGGTGAGCTTTTCATCACAGGTAGAGCCAAAGATTTAATTATTATTCGTGGTAGAAATCTTTACCCGCAGGATATAGAATCAACCGTAGAACGCAGTCATCCATCATTGCGTTCTGGTGCTGGTGCAGTATTTACAGTAGAAGTTAATCATGAAGAACGGCTAGTAGTTGTACAAGAATTGGAATTTCGTGCCAAGCCAAATTTAGAAGAAGTAATCTCTGCAATTCGCCAAGCGGTTACTGAAGAGCATGAAATACAAGTTTATGCTGTAGTCTTGATTAAACCAGGTAGTATTCCCAAAACTTCCAGTGGTAAGATTCAAAGACGTGCAACTCAGACTCAGTTTGAAAAAGGTGAACTCAATGTAATTGGAAGCAACATTCTCAAAATTAGTAATATTGCGAGAAAAGAAACTCAATTACAGCGTTCTGAAATTTTGGCACTTTCCCCAAGGGAATGTCAACCACTTTTAGAATCATATCTGATTGAACTTTTGGCAGGAGTACTTTCAATCGCACCAGATGATATCAATCCTCAAGAACCATTAAGCACTCTCGGACTTGATTCTTTAAAAGTATTTGAGTTAAAAAACCGAATTGAAGTTGACTTAGAAGTAGAAGTATCGATAGCAGACTTTTTTGCAGGGATGAGTATGCGATCACTCGTCACTAAAATCCTTGCTCAAATGACAACAGATGGACTACCGTCACTATCTCTTACTCAACATACATGTAGATCTATTCATCCTCTATCTTTTAATCAGCAAGGATTGTGGTTTATCAACCAGCTAAATCCCGATAGTTCTACATATAATATTTCTATAGTTATTAACTTCAAAGGTTGCGTTAACCTAACTGTCTTAGAAGATAGTCTCAGCGAAATTATTAGACGGCACGAAGTATTACGTACGAGCTTTACAGTGGTAGATGGACAACCTGTTCAAGTTATCAATCAAGCTGTACCTTTGACTTTGGCAATTGAAGATTTACGCTCACTATCAGAAAATGAACGCAATAGCACAGCACAATATTTGACTAGCGAGTTAGCACAGCAGCCATTTGATTTATCTACTCAATCGCTTATACGTGCTAAAATTTTAAAATTAAATGATAATTTATCTCATTTAATTTTGACTCTGCATCATATAATTGCAGATGGTTGGTCTATCGGTGTTTTCATCAAAGAACTAACTGCGCTATATAAAGCATTTTCTGTTGGCAAACTTTCACCACTTTCTGAATTACCTATTCAGTATAGAGATTTTGTTAATTGGCAGCGACAATGGCTTAATTGTGAGAGCGATCGCATTCAACCATTATTGAGTTATTGGAAACAAAAGTTGAGTGGTGAACTTCCTGTACTGAATTTACCAACTGACCATCCGCGCTCATCAGTTCAAACCTTCAAAGGCGCTCAAGCAAAATTAGTTCTTTCCCCAAACCTGACAAAAGAACTCAAGAAATTGAGCCGTCAGCAGGGAGTAACTCTATTTATGACCTTGCTTACAGCCTTTAAAATCTTGCTGTATCGCTACACAGGTCAAACTGATATCTTAGTAGGCTCACCAATTGCCAATCGTAACAGAGCAGAGACTGAATCATTAATAGGATTTTTTGTCAATGTTTTAGTACTGCGTACAGACCTTTCTGACGACCTGAGTTTTCAAGAGTTGTTAGCGCTGGTGAAATCAACAGCTTTAGAAGCTTATATTCATCAAGACTTACCTTTTGAAAAATTAGTAGAAGAACTACAGCCAAGCAGAGACTTGAGCTACAATCCACTCTTTCAGGTGATGTTCGTTCTGCAAAATGTGCCAAAACCCAATCTCAGTCTATCGGATGTATCAGTCACTTATGAGGAAGTTTACAACGAGATATCTAAGTTTGATTTAAGCTTGTTTATGGAAGACTCTCAGCAAGGGTTAATTGCAACTTGCGAGTACAACACGGATTTATTCAATCCAGATACCATTACTCGGATGTTGGGACATTTCCAGACTTTACTAGAAAGCATAGTTAGGAATTCTGAACAACGCATCTCAGACTTACAATTACTTACATCATCTGAATTACAACAATTATTAGTTGAGTGGAATAATACCAAAACAGACTATCCTCAACAGCAATGCATTCATGACTTATTTGAAGCGCAGGTAGAAAAAACACCAGATGCTGTTGCAGTGGTGTTTGAAGATCAAGAATTGACATATTGTGAACTCAACGCCAGAGCAAATCAACTAGGGCATTATTTGCAAGAATTGGGAGTAAAACCAGAGGTCTTGGTGGGTATTTGTGTAGAGCGATCGCTTGATATGGCGATCGGATTATTAGCCATCCTCAAAGCAGGTGGTGCCTATGTACCGCTAGATCCAGCATATCCTCAAGAGCGGCTAGCATTTATATTAGAAGATACCCAGGCGCCAGTGTTGCTAACTCAAGCATCCCTTGTAGAGGCAATGCCCCAACACCAAGCTAAAGTCGTTTGTTTAGATGTTTATTTGCAGACGATTGCACAAAAAAGCAAAGAAAATTTATTCTGTGAGTTAACTACTGATAATCTAGCTTATGTTATCTATACTTCTGGTTCAACAGGCAGACCCAAAGGAACTTTGATTCTCCATCAAGGATTAGTTAACTACTTAAATTGGTGTACCAAAAGATATACAGTAGAACAAGGAGTAGGAACTTTAGTTCACTCATCTTTGGGTTTTGACTTAACAATCACCAGTCTTTTTTCACCTTTATTAGTTGGCCGCACAGTAGAACTACTATCAGAAGAACAAGGTATTGAAACCCTTTCTCAAGCTTTAAAGAAAAGCTCGAATCTGAGTTTGGTGAAAATTACCCCAGCTCACTTGGATTTACTGAAACAACAGTTGTCTAAGGAAGAGATAGCAAACAAAACGAGGGCTTTTATTATTGGTGGTGAAAATTTATTAGCCCAAAGCATCACCTTTTGGCAAGATGTAGCTCCAGATACAATATTAGTAAACGAATACGGTCCCACAGAGACAGTAGTAGGCTGCTGTGTTTATCAAGTTCCTGTTGGGAAATATTCTTCAGGTTCCATACCCATTGGGAAGGCGATCGCTAATACCCAGTTGTACATTTTAGACCAATATTTGCAACCAGTACCAATAGGAGTAACCGGTGAATTGCACATTGGCGGACTTGGATTAGCCAGAGGTTATCTAAATCAACCTGAACTTACTGCGGAGAAATTTTTTCCGAATCCCTATGCGAAGCACATAGGGGAACGGCTGTACAAAACAGGAGACTTAGCTCGTTATCTATCAAATGGAGAGATAGAGTACATTGGTCGCATTGATAATCAAGTTAAAATACGTGGTTTCCGTATGGAACTGGGAGAAATTGAAACACTTATCAATCAACACTCCACAGTCCGAGAAACTGTAGTTGTAGTACGTAAAGATTCAGAAAATTCTCAACGGATAATCGCTTATGTAGTTCCTCTAAAAACACAAACATTGACAATTTCTGAACTACGCAGCTTTTTGGAGTCAAAGTTGCCAAGCTACATGATACCAGCAACTTTTGTAACATTGGAGGCATTACCGCTCACACTTAATGGTAAAGTTGACCGGAAAGCACTACCTATTCCTAATACAGTACGTCCAGAACTCGAAGAAACCTTTGTTGCACCAAATACAACCGTTGAAAAAAAGCTGGCTGTTATTTGGGCAGAGGTATTAGGCTTGGAAAAAATAGGTGTAAACGACAACTTTTTTAGATTAGGTGGCGATTCTATCCTTAGTCTGCAAATAATATCTAAAGCCAATCAAATAGGGCTAAATCTGACTCCTAAGCAATTGTTTCAACATCAAACCATCGCTCAACTAGCAGTTGTAGCTGGAACAACTAGAAAAATTCAAGCCGAGCAGATGGCAGTGACTGGTTTGTTAGAGCTAACACCTATTCAGCACTGGTTTTTTGAGCAAAAGCAACCAGAACCACACCACTGGAATCAGTCAGTATTATTAGAAAGCAATCAGAAAATTGACCCTATAATCTTAGAAAAAATTATAGAGTTTCTACAAAAGCATCATGATGTCCTACGTTTACGATTTATACAGAATGAATTTAATACTCAAGCACTGTTCGCTAGTCCTGATAATACGATCCCACTGACATACTTCGATTTTTCAGAGTTGCCAAAAGATAAACAAGCGGCAGCAATAGGAGCAGCAGAAACTAAACTGCAAGCTAGCTTAAATGTATCACAAGGGCCGTTATTCCAAGTTGCTCTTTTTCACATGGGTGAAAATCAAGCTAACCGCTTGCTTTGGATTATTCACCATTTAGCTATTGATGGTGTCTCTTGGCGAATTTTAATTGAAGATTTTCAAACAGCTTATCAGCAAATTAGTCAGGGCAAAGTAATAAACTTGCCACTCAAAACAACATCTTATAAACAATGGTCTAGCTATCTACAAAAATATGCACAATCTTCAACACTACTTTGGGAGCTAGACTTTTGGCTGACAACACAACACCAATCGGTTTCGCCTATACCCAGAGATTTTCCTGGTGAACATCATCTAGAAGAAACCACTTCTGTTGTGTCAGTATCGCTGTCTGTCGAAGAAACTCAAAGTTTGCTGCAACAAGTACCAGCAGCTTATCGGACACAAATTAATGATGTATTATTAACAGCACTTATACAAACATTTAACCAGTGGACGGAAGAAAGTTCTCTCCTCATTGACTTGGAAGGACATGGACGAGAAGAAATCTTCGAGGATGTGGACTTATCGAGGACTGTAGGTTGGTTCACAACTATTTTCCCAGTATATCTAAATCTTGAAAATACTAACGATCTAGGAAAAGCTTTAAAGTCGATTAAAGAGCAGATTAGAGCAATTCCAAATCAAGGTATTGGCTATGGATTACTGCGCTATCTGAGTCAGGATCAGGAAATAACTGAGCAACTTTCCTTGTCAAAGGCTGAAGTCATTTTTAACTATTTAGGACAGTTCGATCAACTTTTACCAGAATCATCTTTGTTTAGTTTAGTGCAAGGATCGAGTGATTCCACTTGCAGTTTAAGAAATAAAAGAACTCACTTACTCGAAATTAATAGTGGTATTTATCAGGGAAATCTGGAAGTGATCTGGTCTTATAGCAATAAGTTGCATCGACAAACCACGATTGAAGTCCTTGCTCAAAACTTTATTCAAGCACTGCGATCGCTCATTGCTCATTGTCAGTCTCACGATGCAGGTGGTTTTACTCCTTCCGATTTCGCTGAATTCAAGCAAAGCCAATGGGATCAAACCGATCTCGATGCTATTACAGCAGCTATGGGAGATATGTAACATGGGTGTGAAAAACAAAAACATTGAAGACTTTTATCCCCTCTCGCCTATGCAGCAGGGTATTCTCTTCCATAGTCTTGCAGACCCTAAATCTAACGTCTACTTTGAACAATTGAGCTGGACTCTCCAAGCAAAGCTCAACATTACAGCATTCCATCGCGCATGGGAGTATGTTGTAGAACGACATGCTATTCTACGAACCTGCTTTATTTGGGAAGGCTTGAAAGAACCAGTACAAATTGTACATCGACAGGTATCTCTACCATGGCAAGAGTATAATTGGCAACATTTATCTCCAGAAGAACAACAGCAAAAATTAGAACTTTTTTGGGAAAGCGATCGCTCTAGTGGCTTTGAACTGACGCACCCACCATTGATGCGCCTAACACTAGTTCAACTTTCGGAGAACTCCTATAACTTTACTTGGAGTAATCATCATCTGTTGTTAGATGGCTGGTCTACTGCCTTGGTTTTCAAGGAAGTCTTTGCTTGTTACAAAGCTTTCAGTAATGCTCAAGATCTTTATCTAGAACCCATTCGTCCATATCGGGATTATATTGTCTGGCTACAGCAACAAAACCTATCTGAGGCTGAGACTTTCTGGCGACAGACGCTGCAAGGCTTTACCACTCCAACACAGCTATTGGTGAATAAACAACCAGCTAGAAAATTACTGACTCAAGCCGATAGCTATCAGGAGCGAGAAGTAAAGCTTTCTGTTGTCACAACAGCAGCATTGCGACAGTTCGCAATGCAACACCAATTAACTCTCAACACTCTAGTACAGGGTGCTTGGGCTTTGCTATTGAGCCGCTACAGTGGACAGGAAGACGTAGTTTTTGGAGCAGTAACTTCTGGTCGTTCTGCTACTTTAGCTAAAATTGAGTCGATGGTAGGGCTGTTAATCAATACACTACCAATTAGAGTCCAAGTATCACCCGAAGAATATCTTTTGCCTTGGCTAGAGAAAATCAAAGATCAACTAATTGAGGTAGGTCAATACGAGTATTGTCCATTAGTGAAAATCCAAGGATGGAGCGAAGTTCCCAAAAGTCTATCTCTGTTTGAGAGTATTGTAGTTTTTGAGAATTATCCTATAGATGCTTCCTTGCAACAGAGCGATATAAATTTGCAGATCAAGGATTTTCAAGGATTTGAAAAGACTAACTATCCGATTACCCTGACTGTGATGCCAGGTGAAGAGTTGTTACTCAAGATTACTTCCGATGATGGCGATCGCTTCGACACTGACACTATCACCCGGATGCTGGGACATTTGCAGACTTTGTTAGAGGGTATGGTAACAAAGACAGAGCAACGTCTTGGTGAGTTGTCGCTTTTAACAGAGACTGAACGACATCAGTTACTTGTGGGGTGGAACGACACGGAAGTTGAATATCCTCAACAGCAATGCATTCATGACTTATTTGAAGCGCAGGTAGAAAAAACACCAGATGCTGTTGCAGTGGTGTTTGAAGATCAAGAATTGACATATTGTGAACTCAACGCCAAAGCAAATCAACTGGCGCATCATTTGCAAGAATTGGGAGTAAAACCAGAGGTCTTGGTGGGTATTTGTGTAGAGCGATCACTTGATATGGCGATCGGATTATTAGCCATCCTAAAAGCAGGTGGTGCATACATTCCACTAGACCCTAGCTATCCCAAAGAACGCTTGGTTTATATGTTAGAAGACTCTCAACCAAGCGTTTTGTTAACACAACAATATTTGGTAGAAAGTTTACCAACTCACAAAGCTAAAGTAGTTTGCATTGATGGCGACTGGAGAGTAATTGCCAATAAAAACACAGAAAATCCTCCGTCCAACATTACTTGCAAGCATCTTGCTTACATCATCTACACCTCCGGTTCTACAGGTAAACCAAAAGGGGCGATGAATACTCATCGGGGAATATG
The DNA here is from genome assembly GCA_051172755.1 of Nostochopsis sp. GTDB lineage: Bacteria > Cyanobacteriota > Cyanobacteriia > Cyanobacteriales > Nostocaceae > Pelatocladus. Next base: position 225,507 of record JBMNDX010000010.1, read on the forward strand.
CAATCGCTTACTGTGGATGCAAGATGCCTACGAATTAACAACAGCAGATAGTGTGTTGCAAAAAACACCTTTCAGTTTCGACGTATCTGTATGGGAATTTTTCTGGCCGTTGTTGACAGGTGCCCGTTTAGTAGTAGCTCAACCAGAAGGGCATCGAGATACAAACTATTTAGTCAACTTGATTTTACAGCAGCAAATTACGACTTTACATTTTGTACCATCAATGATGCAAGTGTTTTTGGAAGCGGAAGGATTAGAAAAATGTCAGTCTTTGGTGCGGGTGATCGCCAGTGGTGAGGCATTACCTGCTCAACTTCAACAACGTTTCTTTAATCGACTTGATGCCCAACTGCATAATCTTTATGGCCCAACAGAAGCAGCTGTCGATGTCACTTTTTGGGAGTGTAAAGATTGTGTTACCAACCAAAAGATAGTTCCCATCGGTCGTCCAATTGCGAATATTAAAATCTATCTGCTTGATAAATATCTTAACCCTGTTGCTATCGGTGTAACGGGTGAAGTTTATATTGGTGGTGTGGGAATAGGTAGAGGTTACTTAAACCGTCCTGAACTGACAGCAGAAAATTTTATCCCCAATCCCTTCAGCGACAAAGAAGGCGATCGCCTTTACAAAACTGGGGATTTAGCCCGTTATTTACCAAATGGAGAAATCGAGTACATTGGTCGCATCGATAACCAAGTAAAAATCCGTGGTTTCCGCATTGAATTAGGAGAAATTGAAGCGGTAATTACTCAACACCCCGCAGTCCGAGAAGCTGTAGTTGTTGTAAGTGAAGATTCAGGAGATTCTAAACGAATAGTTGCCTATGTAGTTCCTCAAAAAGAACAAACACTGACAATTTCTGAACTACGCAACTTCCTAGAATCAAAGTTACCAAATTACATGATACCAGGGGCTTTTGTCATATTAGAGGCACTCCCACTAACACCCAATGGTAAGGTTGACCGGAAAGCGCTACCTATACCCGAATTAACACAGATATCATCATCGAATATTATTCTTCCTTCCACACCAATAGAGAATTTATTAGCAGATATTTGGGCAGAAATACTTGGTATTGAAAAAATAGGTATTAATAATAATTTCTTTGAATTAGGTGGTCATTCATTAATCGCCACTCGCGTCAATTCCCAAATTCGGCAAGTGTTTCAAGTAGAGCTTCCTTTACGTTGTTTATTTGAAAAACCAACAATAGCTGAATTAGCAAAAGAAATTGAAAAAGCGATTAAGGTAGACTCAGGAAATGAGGCAACGAATATTGAGCGGATTGTGCGATCGCCAGAGTTACCGCTATCATTTGCTCAACAACGCTTATGGTTCCTTGATAGATTAGAGCCAAATAATCCTTTTTATAATATGCCTGCTGCTGTTCGCCTAGAGGGACAATTGAATGTAGAGGCACTACAACAAAGTTTTAACGAAATTATCAGCCGCCATGAAGCCCTACGAACCAATTTTCAAACAAGAGAAGGGCAAGCGATCGCTGTTATCTGTGAAACTGCGTCATTAATACTACCAGTATTCGATCTGAGTGAGCTACCTTTAAACCAACAAGAAGCCGAAGTCAAAAAACAAACTTACAAAGAAGCACAGAAGCCTTTTGATCTCAAGGGCGACTTGCTGCTGAGAGTGAAACTATTACGTCTTAGTCAAGAAGAACACATAATATTATTGACAATGCACCACATCGTCTCTGACGGTTGGTCAATAGATATACTCGTGCGGGAATTAGCAACACTTTATCAAGCTTTCTGTGATGGACAACCGTCACCGTTACCTGCACTACCAATACAGTATGTAGACTTCGCGGCTTGGCAACGACAATGGCTGCAAGGAGAAGTTCTCAAAAATCAGACATCTTACTGGCTTAAGCAGTTAGAAAACGCGCCAAAAGTATTAGAGTTACCCACTGATTATCCCAGACCAGCAATTGAGACTTTCCGGGGTTCAACCTACTCATTCAAGTTATCTGAAAAACTCTCTTTTGCCTTAAATAAATTCAGCCAGCAACAGGGAAGTACCTTATTTATGACCCTGTTGGCAGCTTTCCAAACATTGCTATGGCGTTACACAGGTAATGAAGATATTGTGGTTGGTTCGCCCATCGCTAACCGCAACCGAGCAGAGATAGAAGGGTTAATTGGATTGTTTGTCAATACTTTAGTTCTGCGGACTAACTTAGCAGGAAATCTCAGCTTTGAAGAGTTACTCAAACGGGTGCGAGAAGTAGCTTTAGGAGCTTATGCCCATCAAGATTTACCCTTTGAGTTGTTAGTTGATCAACTGCAACCAGAGCGAGACTTAAGTCATACACCACTATTTCAAGTGATGTTTGTGCTTCAGAATGCGCCGATGTCTGCCTTAGAGTTGTCTGGTTTGACTTTAAGCTTTTTAGAAAGTGATACTAATAGTGCCAAGTTCGATTTAACCCTAGAAATGACAGAAACGGTTGATGGGTTATTGGGTAATTTAGAATACAATACTGATTTATTCGAGGAAAGTTCCATACAAAGAATGGCGGGTCATTTGCAAACGTTGCTTGAAGGAGTTGTTGCTAATCCACAGCAGCGTTTGTCGGAGTTACCACTGTTAACAGAATCTGAGCGACATCAGTTGCTTGTTGAGTGGAATGATACAGAAGTTGAATATCCTCAACAGCTATGTATTCATCAGTTATTTGAAGCGCAAGTAGAAAAAACACCCAATGCTGTGGCGGTGGTGTTTGAAAAAGAACAACTTACTTATCAACAATTAAACCAAAGAGCTAATCATCTGGCGCATTATTTACGGACTTTGGGAGTAGGTTCAGAGGTTTTAGTGGGCATTTATATAGAACGTTCTTTGGAAATGCTGATCGGAATTTTAGGCATTTTGAAAGCGGGGGGGGCGTATGTTCCTTTAGACCCCGCTTATCCACAAGAACGCTTGGCTTTTATGTTGGAGGATGCCAAAGTCTCTTTTGTAATTAGTCAATCATCATTAGTTATTGACCAAGCACTTCAGTCTACTAGTAAAAGATATCTAGAAGTTATTTGTCTGGATACGCATTGGAGAGCAATTGCACAAGGATCAACATCAAATCTTCCTAGTAACACTACATCTAAAAACTTAGCCTATGTAATCTATACCTCTGGTTCTACTGGTCAACCCAAAGGGGTGATGGTAGAACATGGCAGTCTTGTTAATGTTTATTGGGCTTGGGAAAAAGCTTATGATTTGCATACTCTAGCTACTTCGCACCTGCAAATGGCTAGTTTTTCTTTTGATGTATTTTCAGGGGATTTAGTGCGATCTTTGTGTTCTGGTGGAAAGTTGGTTTTGTGTCCGCGAGAAATATTGCTTTCTCCTTCTGATCTGTACCAACTGATGCTAGAAGAGAAAATTGACTGTGCTGAATTTGTGCCTGCGGTTTTGAGAAACCTAGTTCAGTATCTGGAAGACAACCAGCAGCGTTTAGATTTTATGCGTTTGCTGATTTGTGGTTCTGATAGTTGGTATGGAGGAGAATATCGCAAATTCAGCCGTTTATGTAGTCCACAAACAAGATTGATTAATTCCTTTGGCGTTACAGAAAGCACAATTGACTCTTCTTACTTTGAAAGTGCAACACAGGAATTATCTGTTGAACAATTAGTCCCGATTGGTAAGCCTTTTATTCATACTATACTTTATATTTTAGACTCAAAATTGGGGCTACTTCCTATTGGAGTGCCTGGAGAAATCTATATTAGTGGTACAGGATTGGCGCGGGGTTATTTTAAGCAAGCAGTTCTAACTGCCCAGAAGTTTATCCCCAATCCCTTCAGCGACAAAGAAGGCGATCGCCTTTACAAAACTGGGGATTTAGCCCGTTATTTACCAAATGGAGAAATCGAGTACATTGGTCGCATCGATAACCAAGTAAAAATCCGTGGTTTCCGCATTGAATTAGGAGAAATTGAAGCGGTAATTACTCAACACCCCGCAGTCCGAGAAGCTGTAGTTGTTGTAAGTGAAGATTCAGGAGATTCTAAACGAATAGTTGCCTATGTAGTTCCTCAAAAAGAACAAACACTGATAATTTCTGAACTACGCAACTTCCTAGAATCAAAGTTACCAAATTACATGATACCAGGGGCTTTTGTCATATTAGAGGCACTCCCACTAACACCCAATGGTAAGGTTGACCGGAAAGCGCTACCTATACCCGAATTAACACAGATATCATCATCGAATATTATTCTTCCTTCCACACCAATAGAGAATTTATTAGCAGATATTTGGGCAGAAATACTTGGTATTGAAAAAATAGGTATTAATAATAATTTCTTTGAATTAGGTGGTCATTCATTAATCGCCACTCGCGTCAATTCCCAAATTCGGCAAGTGTTTCAAGTAGAGCTTCCTTTACGTTGTTTATTTGAAAAACCAACAATAGCTGAATTAGCAAAAGAAATTGAAAAAGCGATTAAGGTAGACTCAGGAAATGAGGCAACGAATATTGAGCGGATTGTGCGATCGCCAGAGTTACCGCTATCATTTGCTCAACAACGCTTATGGTTCCTTGATAGATTAGAGCCAAATAATCCTTTTTATAATATGCCTGCTGCTGTTCGCCTAGAGGGACAATTGAATGTAGAGGCACTACAACAAAGTTTTAACGAAATTATCAGCCGCCATGAAGCCCTACGAACCAATTTTCAAACAAGAGAAGGGCAAGCGATCGCTGTTATCTGTGAAACTGCGTCATTAATACTACCAGTATTCGATCTGAGTGAGCTACCTTTAAACCAACAAGAAGCCGAAGTCAAAAAACAAACTTACAAAGAAGCACAGAAGCCTTTTGATCTCAAGGGCGACTTGCTGCTGAGAGTGAAACTATTACGTCTTAGTCAAGAAGAACACATAATATTATTGACAATGCACCACATCGTCTCTGACGGTTGGTCAATAGATATACTCGTGCGGGAATTAGCAACACTTTATCAAGCTTTCTGTGATGGACAACCGTCACCGTTACCTGCACTACCAATACAGTATGTAGACTTCGCGGCTTGGCAACGACAATGGCTGCAAGGAGAAGTTCTCAAAAATCAGACATCTTACTGGCTTAAGCAGTTAGAAAACGCGCCAAAAGTATTAGAGTTACCCACTGATTATCCCAGACCAGCAATTGAGACTTTCCGGGGTTCAACCTACTCATTCAAGTTATCTGAAAAACTCTCTTTTGCCTTAAATAAATTCAGCCAGCAACAGGGAAGTACCTTATTTATGACCCTGTTGGCAGCTTTCCAAACATTGCTATGGCGTTACACAGGTAATGAAGATATTGTGGTTGGTTCGCCCATCGCTAACCGCAACCGAGCAGAGATAGAAGGGTTAATTGGATTGTTTGTCAATACTTTAGTTCTGCGGACTAACTTAGCAGGAAATCTCAGCTTTGAAGAGTTACTCAAACGGGTGCGAGAAGTAGCTTTAGGAGCTTATGCCCATCAAGATTTACCCTTTGAGTTGTTAGTTGATCAACTGCAACCAGAGCGAGACTTAAGTCATACACCACTATTTCAAGTGATGTTTGTGCTTCAGAATGCGCCGATGTCTGCCTTAGAGTTGTCTGGTTTGACTTTAAGCTTTTTAGAAAGTGATACTAATAGTGCCAAGTTCGATTTAACCCTAGAAATGACAGAAACGGTTGATGGGTTATTGGGTAATTTAGAATACAATACTGATTTATTCGAGGAAAGTTCCATACAAAGAATGGCGGGTCATTTGCAAACGTTGCTTGAAGGAGTTGTTGCTAATCCACAGCAGCGTTTGTCGGAGTTACCACTGTTAACAGAATCTGAGCGACATCAGTTGCTTGTTGAGTGGAATGGTACAGAAGTTGAATATCCTCAACAGCTATGCATTCATCAGTTATTTGAAGCGCAAGTAGAAAAAACACCCAATGCTGTGGCGGTGGTGTTTGAAAAAGAACAACTTACTTATCAACAATTAAACCAAAGAGCTAATCAACTAGCGCACCATTTGCAACAGTTAGGAGTAAAACCAGAAGTATTAGTAGGGATTTGTGTAGAGCGTACGCTCTCTATGATTATTGGATTATTAGCAATCCTGAAAGCCGGTGGTGCGTATGTACCGATAGATCCAGCCTATCCACCAGAACGTATAAGCTTGATATTACAGTCCGCTCAGGTGTCTGTGTTACTAACACAGCAGCATCTGATAGAAAATTTCCCGAAACATCGAACTAAAGTTGTTTGTCTAGACACAGATTGGCAAACTATAACTCAACAAAGCCAAACAAACCCGATTAGTGACTGTACATCTGATAATTTAGCCTACATCATCTATACATCTGGCTCGACAGGTCAACCCAAAGGTGTCTTAGTTAATCACGCTAATGTAGCTCGTCTTTTAGCTGCAACTGATTCCTGGTATAACTTTAATCAACAAGATGTTTGGACGCTATTCCATTCAATAGCCTTTGATTTTTCTGTTTGGGAAATCTGGGGAGCCTTGCTGTATGGTGGAAAATTGATAGTAGTACCATACTGGCTGAGTCGTTCACCTGAAGACTTTTATCAATTGCTATTAATACAGCAAGTCACGATATTGAACCAGACACCTTCGGCTTTTCGCCAACTGATACAAGTAGAGGAATCTCTGGGAAATAGTAGCAACTTAAGGCTACGAGCAGTCATTTTCGGTGGAGAAGCTTTGCAAATTGAGAGTTTAAGACCTTGGTTTGAGCGTCATGGCGATAAATCTCCACAGTTAGTAAATATGTACGGCATTACAGAAACAACCGTGCATGTTACCTATCGTCCGCTAACAATGGCAGACTTAGAACTAGCATCAGCAAGTGTAATCGGTCGTCCAATTCCTGACTTGCAAGTTTACTTACTAGATAGCTATCAGCAGCCAGTAGCGATCGGAATACCCGGTGAATTGCACATTGGTGGGCTTGGATTAGCCAGAGGTTATTTAAATCAACCTGAATTAACAGCACTGAAGTTTATCCCTAATCCCTTTAGTAAAAAAGAAGGCGATCGCCTTTACAAAACAGGTGATTTAGTTCGCTTTTTATCAAGTGGGGATATTGAGTATCTCGGTCGCATCGATAATCAAGTTAAGATACGTGGTTTCCGTGTTGAACTAGGAGAAATTGAAGCGGCTATTATTCAACATCCATCAGTATCTGCAAGTGTAGTTATGCTGCGGGAGAATAAATCAGGAAATCAAAGTTTAATAGCTTATACAACTCTCCACCCAGAGAAAACATTAACAATTCCTGAATTGCGCCGCTTCTTGCAGAATAAATTGCTTGATCATATGGTACCAAATGCCTTTATGATATTAGAAGCATTACCATTAACATCTAATGGTAAAGTAGACCGTCAAGCATTGCCAATGCCCGATGTTCTACGCCCAGAATTAGAAGTTGCTTATGTGATACCGCAAACTGAGGTAGAAAAAACAATAGCCTCTGTTTGGCAAAAAGCTTTGAATCTTGAAAAAGTAGGCATTCACGATAATTTCTTTGAAATTGGCGGTCATTCATTACTTTTAGTTACGGTTCACAGCCAATTGCAAAAAATCTTAAAATCAGAACTGTCAACCCTTGATTTGTTTAGATATCCCACCATCAATTCTTTAGCAGAGTATTTAAGTTCATCTCCTAATTCCACAGAACTTTTACAGGAGAATAATACTCAAGCAGAAAAAATTTCATCTGGTAAAGCGCAACAAAGAAAACGTCTGCAAAAAATTAAATCAGTTGAAAATAACTAAGGAATTAATAAATAATGAATATTCCGACTGGTGCATATACTACTAACGGTTCAGAAATAGCAATTATTGGATTAGCAGGAAGATTTCCTGGAGCTAAAAATGTTGATGAATTTTGGCATAATCTCCAAAATGGAATAGAATCAATTTCTGTTTTTAGTGATGAAGAACTATTGGAAGCAAAAGTTGATGCAGCGCTTCTCAATAATCCTAATTATGTTAAAAGGAACGCTGTCATAGAAGATGCAGAACTTTTTGATGCTGATTTTTTTGGTTTTAATCCCAGAGATGCAGAAATAACTGACCCGCAACACCGGATTTTTTTAGAGTGTGCTTGGGAAGCACTGGAACAAGCAGGATATAATTCCGAAACATACTATGGTTCCATAGGTGTTTTTGCTGGTTCTAGCTTAAGCAGTTATTTACTAAACATTTATCTTAATCAAAATATTAAAAACTCAGTAGACGAACATAAAATAGCGATCGCTGGCGATAAAGATTATCTTACTACACGTACTTCTTACAAACTTAATTTAACGGGGCCTAGCTATACAGTTCAAACAGCTTGCTCAACCTCATTAGTAGCCGTACATTTAGCCTGCCAAAGTTTGCTCAATGGTGAATGCGATATGGCTTTAGTTGGTGGTATTTCCATTAGCGCGTCAAGAAAAGCTGGTTATCTTTATCAAGAGGGGGGTATTAATTCTCCTGATGGATATTGCCGCGCCTTTGATGCTAAAGCACAGGGAACAGTGGGCGGAGAAGGTGTAGGAATCGTTGTTTTGAAAAGATTAGAAGATACTTTAAATGATCGAGATTTTATTCATGCTGTAATTAAAGGTTCGGCGATAAATAACGATGGATCAAACAAAGTTAGCTACACCGCACCCCGTATAGAAGGCCAAGCTAAAGTTATTAAAACGGCTCAAATCGTTGCAGAGTTAGAAGCAGAAACAATAACTTATATTGAAGCTCACGGAACAGGAACATCTTTAGGAGATCCAATTGAAATCGCAGCACTGACCCAAGCATTCCAAAGCAGTACAAAAAAGAAAAATTTCTGTGCAATTGGCTCCTTAAAAACCAATATTGGGCATTTGGATGCAGCTGCTGGTGTTGCAGGTTTAATTAAAACAGTCTTAGCTCTTAAACACAAACAAATTCCTCCTAGCCTACATTTTGAAGAACCAAATCCTCAAATTGATTTCGCCAACAGTCCCTTTTATGTCAACAATAAACTTTCCGAATGGAAAGTAGACAAGCATCCTAGACGTGCAGGAGTCAGTTCTTTTGGTATTGGCGGTACTAATGCTCATGTAATTTTAGAAGAAGCTCCAGTTGTAGAAACGTGCCATGGCGCGTCTCTAGAATCGCGCCCCTGGCAGTTGTTAATTATCTCTGCCAAAACTCAAACAGCTTTAGAATCAGCTACAACTAACCTTGCTAATTATTTAGCACAGCATCCTGATAGCAATCTTGCTGATGTAGCTCATACTTTGCAAGTTGGCCGTCGAAATTTTAACCATCGTCGAGCGTTGCTGTGTCAGGATATTCCAGATGCTATAAAAATATTAACTGCGCCAAACCAAGAAAGAGTTTTAAGTAATTTTTCAGAAAACCGTAACCATTCAATTGTGTTTATGTTTCCCGGACAGGGAGCGCAGTATGTAAACATGGGACGGGAATTATATGAAACAGAACTGATTTTTCGAGAACAAGTTGATGATTGCTGTGAATTACTTAAACCACATTTAAAGTTAGACCTGAAAGATATACTTTATCCCACAACATTAGAAACTACAGGAGAACAACTTCAACAAACCTCTTTAACGCAAGCTGCGCTATTTGTGATTGAATATGCCCTTGCTAAACTTTGGATGGCGTGGGGTGTCCATCCGCAAGCAATGATTGGTCACAGCATCGGCGAGTATGTAGCCGCTTGTATTTCAGGTGTCTTTTCTTTAGAAGAAGCATTGACTTTAGTCGTAATTCGCGGACGACTAATGCAACAAGTCGAACCAGGTTCGATGCTTTCCGTTTCTCTATCTGCCAGAGAAATACAACCTATGTTGTTGGGTTCAGAACTTTCTTTAGCAGCTAGCAATGCTCCATCTCTTTGTGTGGTTTCTGGTGCTACTAATGCGATCGCACTATTACAAGATCGTTTGATAGCGCAAGGTGTTGATTGTCGCCGCCTGCATACATCTCATGCTTTTCATTCCCAGATGATGGAGCCGATCTTAGAGCCATTTCTACGGCAAGTTAAAGAAGTCAACCTGAAATCACCTCAAATTCCTTTTGTTTCCAACGTTACCGGAACTTGGATTACGGCAGAGCAGGCGACCGATCCTGACTACTGGGCTAGACATCTGCGACAACCCGTATTGTTTAACGAAGGAATTGCCCAAGTACTGCAACAGCCTGAGCGAACCCTATTGGAAATTGGTCCAGGACGAACATTAACTACCTTAGCCAAACGACAGTTGGTTTCACAGGCTGTGGTGCTAACCTCGTTGCGGCATCCCCAAGAGCAAATTTCTGATGTCGCATTTTTGCTCAATACTCTCTCTCGCCTTTGGCTTTCAGGATTGCAAATAAATTGGGCAGGCTTTTATACAAAAGAACAACGCAGACATATTCCTTTACCTACCTATCCTTTTGAACGTCAGCGTTACTGGATAAAAGCAAACGCCGAAACTGCGTTATCAAAGACGTGGCAAAAATCATTAAGTAAAAAGCCAGATATAGCCGATTGGTTTTATATCCCAATCTGGAAACAATCTACACCACTTGAATTTTTTCAAGGAAAAGAACTAGTAATTGATAAAAACACTCGTTGGTTAGTTTTTATCGATAAATATGGAATTGGAGATGAAATTGCTAAACGACTCGAACAGCAAAATTATGTTGTTACAGTTAGGGTTGCAGATAAATTTACTAAGCTGAATGAATATACATATACTATTAACCCCCGACAAAGCAATGACTACAATGCTTTGTTTCAAGAACTCCGAAAAGATAGCTTGATTCCAAATGGATTAGCTCACTTTTGGAGCATTACGCCAAATGATACTTTATCTGGCAATGAGTTCAAAAAACAAATTTCTGAAGATTCCCAAAATCTCGATTTTTGGAGTTTATTGTATTTAACACAGGCATTAGGAAAGCAAAATATCAGCGATTCCCTGAAGTTGAGGGTCGTAACTAACAATCTATATAATGTTATTGGTGGCGAAAAGTTATGCCCACAGAAGGCAACTATATTGGGGCCGTGTAAGATAATTCCCAAGGAATATCCAAATATTAATTCCTGTCTTATCGATTTAGTGATTCCTGCTTCTAACACCTCACCGACCCAAAAGTTTATTGACTATCTGATTACGGAACTGACAACAGAGCAAACCGATCATATAGTTGCTTACCGTGGATATCATCGCTGGATTCAAACTTTTGAAGCTATCCGTTTGGATGAAAGCACCCCAGCTAAAACTAAGTTAAAGCAAGGAGGAGTTTACTTAATTACTGGTGGACTTGGTGGCATAGGTTTGGTGTTAGCGGAATATTTAGCGAAGACAGTACAGGCTAAGTTAATTTTAATCGGTAGAAAGGGATTACTGGAGCGATCGCACTGGAAGCAATGGCTAGAAACTCATGATAGTCAAGATAGCCTTAGCTGCAAGATAAAAAAAATGCTTGCGCTGGAAGAATTGGGGTCAGAGGTTGAGGTTAAAAGTGCCGATGTAGCCAACTACGAACAAATGCAGGTAGCCGTTACTGAAGCCTTAGAAAAATTTGGTCAAATCAATGGTGTCATCCATGCAGCAGGTATTGCTGGTGGTGGCATAATTCAACTAAAAACAGAGAACATAGCAAACAGCGTATTAGCACCAAAAATCAAAGGTACATTAGTATTAGAGAAAATATTAAACTTAAAAAATATTAATTTAGATTTCTTAGTACTTTGCTCATCCCACAGTTCTATATTGAGTGAATTCGGGCAGATTGATTATTGTGCAGCTAATGCATTTTTAGATATTTATGCACATGATCGTACTTATAATTCTGACCAATTTACAGTGGCCATCAACTGGGGAACTTGGCAAGAGGTAGGGATGGCAGTAGAGACAGCACTACCAGAACAATTAAAACTCCAACGTGAAGAGGATCTCAAAAAAGGAATATTATCTCAAGAAGGTGCTGAAGCTTTTAATCGCATTTTACTAACTAGCTTGCCTCACGTTGTTGTGTCTCCGCAAGATTTCCAAGAAGTAATTGAGCAGGATAAGGCTTTCAATTATCTAGAAAAAGAATTAGCACTTTTATCCGAGAGATCAACAACAAATATTGCCCAAGTCAGCCATCCACGCCCAAACTTAGTAAATGCTTATATTGCTCCTCGTAACGAAGTTGAGCAGACCCTTGCTGACATCTGGCAACAATTTTTAGGAATTGAGAAAGTTGGTATTCACGACAATTTTTTTGAGTTGGCAGGAGATTCAATTATTACAATTCAAATTGTTGCTAAAGCAAACCAATTAGGGTTAAAATTAACTTCTCAGCAAATGTTTATGCACCAGACTATTGCTGAATTAGCGACAGCAACAGGTGTAGCTGAAACTAAGCAGACTGAAAATAGTTCAATAACTAAAGAAGTATGGCTCACACCCATCCAGCATCGGTTCTTTGACCAGAATAAACCAGATCCATATTCTTTGAATCAATCTTTAATGCTGGAAATGCAACAAATATGCAATCCAAAATTATTAAAGCAGGCTGTAGAATATGTGATTGAACACCACGACGTATTTCGTCTACGTTTTATTCAAAAAGAATCTGGCTGGCAGCAAATTAAAGCTGACACCAATGATATAATGGTATATAAGCATATAGATTTGTCTTCACTTGGGGAAAAAGAGCAAAAATCTGCAATTACAGAACTACAAAATAACTTCAATTTAAGTGAAGGCCCCCTTGTAAAAGCTGCTTTTTTGGAATTGCGATCGCAACAAAATAACTATCTACTAATTACTATCCACCATCTTTTAGTAGATGCTGTTTCTTGGCAGATTTTGCTAGAAGATTTACAAATAGTCTATCAGCAACTCAGTCAAGGTGAAGTCATACATTTGCTAGATCAAACCACTTCATTCCAGCGATGGACGCAGTGTTTGCAAAAGTACGCTCAGACTTCAGAAATAATTCAAGAGCAAGACTATTGGTTGGAAAAAGCCCAAAAACCTTTTCATAGTCTACCTGTTGACTATTCTGCAAGTGAAAATACAGTAGCTAACGCTGACATAGTATCAATTTCTCTGGATAAAAATGAAACGCAAGCCTTATTAAAAAATGTCAATAAGGCTTATAATACCCAAATTAACGATGTCTTACTAACAGCCTTAGTGCAAGCTTTTTCAAAGTGGACGGGAGAGAAGCAACTATGGGTAGATATAGAAGATAATAGTCGAGAGACAATTTTCAAAGATGTAAATAATATATCTTTATTCCGTACAGTTGGTTTATTTACAACTTGCTTCCCAGTAATTTTAGATATAACAGAAACAGAAGCTTCCGATCAGGGAAGTGCATTGATAGCAGTCAAAGAATATTTACGTGGCATTCCAAATAAAGGAATTGGATACGATATACTGCGCTATATAACCAGCAATCCAGAAATAAATTCAAAGCTAAAATCTTTTCCCCAAACTCAGGTAAGGTTTAATTACTTAGGTAATTTTGACCCTGTGAGATTACAGTCATCTTTATTTGATTTAACCGAACAGTCTCTTAAAGTTAGCCAAAGTCCAAGTGTAAATCGATTTTACTTGCTGGAAATCAACGTAATTATTCTTCAAGATAAACTGCAATTTAATTTGACTTATAGCACAACAATTCATCGCCGAGAAACAATTGAAACTTTAGCCGAAAGCTTCATTGGAGAGATGCGAAGCATAATTGCTCATTGTCAATCTGTTGAAGCAGAAAAATATACACCTTCTGATTTTCCCAGAGCAAATTTGAGCCAACATGGCCTAGATAAATTCCTGGCAAAAATTAACCAAGCAAGTGATAAAAAAGCACAATGAAAGCAGAAAATGTCGAGGACATTTATGAACTTACACCCGTACAAAAGGGTATGCTCTTTCACTGTTTGTACGCAAGCGAATCAGCATTATATTTTTTTCACCACACTTTAACTTTGCATGGTAATCCAAATGTAGAGGCTTTTGAACAAGCATGGCAACAAGTAGTAGATAGACATACAGTTTTGCGTACAGGATTTTATTGGGAAGATATTGATAATCCATTACAAGTTGTCTATAAAAAAGTAAAAATTAGTTTAAATCAATATGATTGGCGTGGTATTGAAGAAGGAGAACAACAAGAGCAATTCAAATTATTTTTAGAGAGCGATCGCAAATTATGTTTTGACTTTTCTCAACCATGTTTAATGCGTCTAACTTTAATTCGTCTTGCTGACGAGCGCTATGAATTCATTTGGAGTAATCACCATATAATCATAGATGGATGGTCTTGCCCGATCATATTAGAAGAATGCTTACAAATTTACGAAGCGCTTTGTGAATGCAAAGAGGTGACTTTACCACCAACTCGTCCTTTTAGGAATTATATCGACTGGTTGCAGCAACAGAACATAGCTAAGACCGAAAATTATTGGCGACAAGCATTACAAGGAGTAAAATTACCAACTCCCCTAACTTTTATAGAAAATAACCAATTATCTAACCAAGATGAAAGGTATGATGAAGAGAGAATTAAACTATCGGAAGCAACTACAAAAACACTACTATCTTTTGCTACAAAAAATCGCTTTACTCTTGCCACATTAGTTCATGGAATCTGGTCTATTCTCCTCAGTCGTTACACTTGTCGTAACAATATAATCTATGGATGTACTGTCACCGGAAGACCAGTTGACTTAGCCGAAGTAGATTCAATAGTTGGTATGTTTATAAATACCTTACCAATTAATGTCAAGTTGAATCCTGAGCAACAGTTGTTGTCGTGGCTACTAGATTTTCAGAGTCAATTAGTAGAAGCGCGTCATCATGAATATACTCCACTAACGCAAATTCAAGGTTGGAGTGAAGTACCTAGAAATTTACCTATGTTTGAAACTATTGTTGTGGTTGAGAACCTTCCAGTAAGTCAATTTGTGCGAGACTGGAAAGGAAATATAGGGTTTAAGCAGACTGGGACTTATTACAGAAACAACTACCCTTTGAATTTAGTTATATATCCAGACTCCGAAATTATAGTGGCAATTTCATACGATTCTCGTAGATTTGATATCGCTACAATTACTGGGATAATTAAAGATTTTCAAATACTGCTACAAGAAATAATGGCTAATCCTAATGTTCAAATTAAAAACTTATCATTTTTGACACCAGAGCAACAGCAAATAACAACAGTTTTAGAAAAAGAAGCATCATTTGATTGGGAATTAGCTCAGATCTTTTAAGTGATTGATAATAAATAAAATTATGTTTGAAAAAAATAAACTTAGTTAGACTTATTTCTGTTACTTAAGTAAAAGCACTGAGCAAAATTATAATGATTTACTGCAAAGAATTAAACTATGATCATTTCATCTACAATAGAAAGAAGATATAAGCTTTCAAGTCATGAATTCAAGAAAGATTATGTTGAATTAGGTAGACCAGTCATAATCTCTGGATTAATTTCTAACTGGAGCAGCTTTGATAAATGGTCATTAAAATACCTTAAAGATTTATCCCCAACCCTAAATATCTACGCCAAGAAATTTAGTAATCAGGAAATTGAGATATGTAGTTTGACAATGGCAAAATATATAGAATTAATAGAAATTTATCAAAAAGAACCTGAAAATAATGCTCTACCGCCATATTGTCATGACTTACCTTTATTTAGCTTGATACCTTCCTTAGTAGAAGATGTTCAGCCATTTCCCTTTGATTATTTACCAAGATGGTATTGGTACAAATGGTGGCGTTACTGTCAATTCTTCTTGGGTTCTTCTAATAGCATTACACCACTACATTTTGATTGTCTTCTAACTAACAATATTTTTTTTCAAATTGTCGGACGTAAACAATTTACCATCTTACTGCCTAAAGACGCTAAATATTGTTATCGCCAAGGCTGGCGATGGTTTCTAGTCAATCCAGAAAATCCAGATTTTAAGAAATATCCTGATTATAAAAACGCTAGACCAATTAAATTTATTGTCCATCCTGGGGATATTTTATATATGCCTCCTGGAACGCTGCATCATGTTAGAAGTTTAGATGTTTCTATATCTTTTAATATTGATTGGCACACTCATAAAAGTTCACTGATCGCTTTAGGCGCAATTACAAAAGGGATGCCAGTTTCAAATTTATACTATAACTTATTATTAACAATGGGTTTGGTATTTAAAGTGCCTCCCCAGATGATTTTTAAATTCTATAAATCTTATCTAAATTATGTTTCTTAAGAAGATTAAGACGAAAATATCAGTATACATAATCAGTCTTTAATTGCAATCAAAGAATCTCATGAATATATTTGAAAAGTGTGAATCCAATGTCAGAAGCTATTGCCGTAGTTTTCCAGATATATTTCATAGAGCTAAAGGCTCGATGATTTATTCTGATTCAGGTAAAGAATACATTGATTTTTTTGCAGGAGCAGGCGCTTTAAATTATGGACATAATCATGATTACATAAAACAAAAGGTTATCTCATATTTGGATGCCGATGGAATTGCACATGGTTTGGATATGTATACTTCGGCTAAAGAAAAGTTTTTAGCCAAGTTTGATGAAGTAGTACTTAGTCCAAAAAATTTTGATTATCGCATTCAATTTTGTGGTTCTACAGGAACCAATGCAGTGGAAGCGGCTTTAAAATTAGCTAGGAAAGTCAAACAAAGACCAGGTATATTCTCTTTCATGGGAGCATATCATGGAATGACTTTGGGGAGCCTGTCAATTACTGGTAATATCGGAATTAGATCAGGCGCGATTGGGACATCAAGTAATGTAACATTCATGCCTTATCCTTATGGATTCATGGATAGTTTTGACACAATAGAATATATAGAATCGGTTTTAAATGATGTTAATTCTGGAGTCGAAAAACCAGCAGCAATCATTTTTGAAACCGTACAAGCAGAAGGTGGAGTTATTATCGCTCCTATTGAGTGGATGCAAAAATTAAGAAATTTATGTGATAAACATGATATTTTATTAATATGCGATGATATTCAAGTAGGCTGCGGTCGAACAGGCTCCTTCTTCTCCTTTGAAAGAGCAAATATTGTTCCTGATATTGTAGTTCTCTCTAAATCTATTAGTGGCTATGGATTTCCCATGTCGCTATTATTAATCAAACCAGATTTGGATATATGGGAACCGGGTGAACATAATGGTACTTTTAGAGGTAATCAATTAGCATTTGTAGGAGCAACAGCCGCTCTAGAGTATAGAGAGAGTTATGATTTTGAACCGGATGTTAAAGCCAAAGAGCTTTTTTTAAAAACTTTTCTAACTCAGAAAATAGCATCAATTAACGAAAATATAATAATACGTGGAATTGGGATGATTTGGGGAATTGATGTGACAAATTGTGGGGGTAGCAATTTTACCAAGAGTATAACATCACGTTGTTTTGAATTAGGATTAATAATTGAACGAGCAGGGAGAAATGATACTGTTATTAAACTTTTACCACCTTTAATCATTGATATGTCTACCTTGCAAAAGGGTTGTTTAATTATCAGACAAGCTTTGAATGATTCCATATCGAACTAGCTTGACATACTAGTTAATTTACCAAGCAATTGATTAGAAGGTAAAAACATGGCTGTGCATATACACTCCAATGACTTATTATCTCAAAAAATTTATTGGATAAATAAACTATCGGGAGAATTACCAGAAACAAATTTGATGCTGGACTATGTGAGACCTTTATTATCTAGTGGTAAAAACAAATCTATTCGCTTCGATTTATCAAATGATTTATCTCAAAAAATTCTTAAGTTAGCTAATGCTTCTTACTTCTCAGTCTACTTGATACTTGTATCTGTTTTAAATATATTGCTGCAAAAACATACTAGAAATAATGATGTTATTATTGGGATTCCAAGATATTCTAAAATTAATATTGATTATTTAAATAGCAAAGTGATTCCTTTGCGTAATCAGGTAATACCTCAGCTTTCATTTAAAGATTTTCTATTACAAGTTAAAGATGCAACAATTGCTGCTTATACTCATCAAGATTATGATTTTGATGAATTAATTAAATTATTAGAGATTCCAACAATTCCTAATCGCTGTCCCTTTTTTGATATAGTCATTTTACTGGAAAATATTCATACTCAAAATAATTTAAATCAATTAAAAAATGACATCGCAATTTCTTTTTTCATTGAGGGTGAAAGTATTAGCGGCAATATAGAGTATAAAGAATATCTATTTCAAGATGACTCTATAAAATTAATGAATAGATGTTATATAAATGTTCTTGAAAGTATTATTGATGATATTAATGTTCGAATATCAGATATTCTTTTCTTGAAAGATTGTGAAAAAAGTAAGTTATTAAAAGAATTTAACAATAAAACTGAAGAATATCCAGTTTATCAGACAATAAATAAATTATTTGAAAATCAAGTATCTCAGACTCCAAACAATATAGCCGTTATTCATCAAAAAACTAAGTTAACTTATCAAGAACTAAATCAAAAAGCTAATCAATTAGCTAGATTATTGCGTAAATTAGGAGTTGGGAAGGGAGAATTTGTAGGTATTTTTAAAGATCGCGATATCAATTTTCTCATTGCGATCCTTGCTATATATAAGGCAGGTGGAGCATATGTACCCATTGATAGTACTTATCCACCAAATCGAATTGAATATATGCTATCTAATAGCGAAGTAAGATTTTTACTAACGGATTATCCGCTATTAGGTGTTCTGTCAGATTTAGTAGAAGGTTGTTCGCAATTATCATCTATTGTTTGTTTAGATAATGTAATTTTTGAAAAGAGCCTGCTTGCTAATAAAGAGGCTTTAAGGATATATGATAAGTTTGATTTTGAACACTTATCCAATGAAAATCTAGAACCTATTAATGATGCTGTTGATCCAGCTTATATGCTTTATACTTCTGGCTCAACAGGATTACCAAAAGGAGCAATTGTTAGGCATGATGGTGCAATTAATCATATTTATGCTCAATTTGATGAGTTAGAATTAACTGAGCAATTTTCTTTTCTACAAAGCGCTCCTTCTTCAACAGATATTTCTGTATGGCAGTTTTTGGCACCACTTTTAATAGGTGGTAAGACAGTCATAGTTGATATCGAAACTGTTGCGATTCCTAATCAACTATTTAAAGCACTCAAATCAGAAAAAATTACAGTTGTTGAATTAGTACCAGCATTATTTGGAGGCTTACTTGAATATACTTCGGGGCTAGCAATTCACGAAAGAGAATTACCTGATTTGAAATGGATGATGGTTGTGGGGGAACCAGTATCGGTAAGTTGGGTAAATAAGTGGCTTCAGATATATCCTGAAATCAAGATTGTTAACGCTTATGGTCCGACCGAGGCTGCTGATGATATTACTCAGTTTATCGTTAACAAGCCTTTTGATGAAAATCAGCGAACAATACCAATTGGTAAACCATTAGCAAATTTAAATCTCTACATTCTCGATCAGCAAATGCAGCTATTACCCATCGGCGTTCCAGGAGAAATTTGTGTATCGGGAATTGGTGTAGGCGAAGGGTATTGGAAAAATGAAGAAAAAACTAATTTAAGTTTTGTTCCTAATCCGTTTCCAAATTCTAGAAAGAAGTTACCAGAAAATCGTAGAGATTTAATTTATAAAACTGGAGATTTAGGAAGGTGGCTCAGTAATGGAAACATAGAATTCCTGGGACGCATTGACCATCAAGTGAAGATTCGCGGCTTCCGAGTTGAACTTGGAGAAATTGAAACATTTTTGGGTCAACATCCAAATGTGCGTGAAAATATAGTAATAATTCAGCAGGAAGAACCAGATAATTTGCAATTAGTTGCTTATGTGGTTCCAAAGACAGAACCAGTTCCTAGTATTAGTGAATTGCGTAATTTTTTAAAAGAAAAGTTACCTGACCATATGTTACCTTCTGCCTTTGTGATGCTAGAAAATCTACCCCTAGCACCAAGCGGTAAGGTAGATCGTAAAGCTTTACCTAAGCCAGATAATCTCCGCCCAATACTAGAAACAGCTTACGTATTGCCTCGAAATGAGATGGAACACACAATTGCTGATATTTGGCAAAGAATACTTAAGGTGGACAAAGTTGGCATCCAAGATAACTTTTTTGACCTTGGTGGTCATTCACTAAATGTACTTCAGGTTTACAGCAAGCTGCGGGAACTTTTTAAACCTGATTTAGCAATAACTGACTTATTTAAATATCCAACAATTAGTTCTATATCCCGGTATCTAAGGCAAGAAGATGATGATAGTTTTGCGAATCAAAGTGGTGAATTAAATGAACAGTTAGACGCTGGAAAAGCAAGATTAAAACAACGATTTTTATATAAAAAACAACAAAATTTTTAATGAACTTCACTCAATAGTTAAGATTAATTATGGAAGATGCAAAATATTTTAATCATAGAAGTGGTCTGGAAATAGCTATTATTGGTATGAGTGGTTGTTTTCCAGAAGCTCAAAATATTGAGCAATTTTGGCAAAATCTCCGAGATGGAGTAGAATCAATACATAAATTTACTGACCAAGAATTAAAAATTTTAGGTGTAGATGCAGCTTTATTTAATGATATCAATTATGTGAAAGTAGAAGGTTTAGTCGAAGATATAGATCTGTTTGATGCTTCATTTTTCGACATTAGCCCCAGAGAAGCTGAGGTTATGGACCCCTCACTCCGTTTTTTCTTGGAACATTCATGGAAAGCGCTTGAGGATGCTGGTTATAGTTCACAGATGTATAAAAAACCTATTGGAGTCTACGCTGGTACAAGTTTTGGTAGTTATCTACTTAATATTTATTCTAATTACGATCTGATAGCTTCTGTAGGTGATAAGCAGATCGAAAAAGCAACTTCTCCAGATTATGTTACTACACTTGTTTCTTATAAATTAAATTTACAAGGGCCAAGTTATGCGGTTCAAACTACCTGCTCAAGTTCATTGGTTGCTGTACATTTAGCCTGTCAAAGTTTGCTCAGTGGTGAGTGTGATGTTGCTTTAGCAGGAGGAGTTTCAATATCCACAGCAGTTGGTTATTTATATAAAGAGGGAGGAATTGAATCCCCTGATGGACATTGTCGTGCTTTTGATGCTAAGGCTTCGGGAACAGTAAAAGGAAGAGGTTTGGGTCTTGTAGTTCTAAAGCGCTTAGAAGAAGCGATCGCAGATGGAGATTGCATCCATGCAGTTATTAAAGGCTCTGCTATTAATAATGACGGCTCAGATAAAGTTAGCTACACCGCACCCAGTATAAATGGTCAAGCGAAAGTAATTAGAGCCGCTCAGGTGATGGCTGAGGTCGAACCTGATACCATTAGCTACATTGAAGCGCATGGAACCGGAACTTCGTTAGGTGATCCCGTTGAAATTGCTGCTTTAACACAAGCTTTTCGTACTAAAACTCAGAAAAAGGGATTTTGTCGCATTGGTTCTGTGAAAACCAACATTGGACATTTAGATTCAACTGCTGGCGTCGCAGGTTTGATTAAAACAGTATTAGCTTTAAAACACAGACAAATTCCTCCTAGTTTAAACTTTGAAGAACCATCACCCCAAATTGATTTTGCCAATAGTCCCTTTTATGTCAACAATCAATTATCTGAGTGGAAAACGAACGGTATTCCTCGCCGTGCGGGTGTTAGTTCTTTTGGTTTTGGTGGTACAAATGCCCATGTAATTTTAGAAGAAGCTCCGATAATTCAATCCTCTAGTTATTCTCGATCTTGGCAATTATTATTACTTTCAGCTAAGACAAATACAGCCCTAGAAACTGCTACAATAAATCTGGTTCATCATTTCCAAAAGCATCCAAATTTAAATCTCGATGATGTGGCTCATACTTTGCAAGTGGGTCGCTGGACTTTGAACCATCGGCGGATGGTAGTTTGTCAAAACCAAGACGATGCAATTAATGCATTGCAAGATCCTCAAAGAGCTTTTACTTATTACCAAGAACCTTGTCATCGTTCGGTTATATTTATGTTTTCTGGACAAGGTTCACAATATGTAAATATGGGTCGGGAATTATATGAGCAAGAACCATTATTTCGCAAACATATTGATGAATGTTGCGAAATACTTAAACCTGATCTCGGTGTTGATTTACGGACAATTTTATACCCTAGCGAACAAGCGACTCAAGAAGCAACACAAAAGTTACAGCAAACAGCAATTACTCAACCCGCGCTATTTGTAATTGAATACGCTTTAGCTAAATTGTGGATCGCTTGGGGTGTGCTACCTGAAGTGATGATTGGTCACAGCATTGGAGAGTATGTAGCTGCAACTATAGCGGGAGTTTTCTCTTTGGAAGATGCTCTAGCGATAGTCGCAACACGAGGAAAACTCATGCAGCAGTTACCTAGTGGTGCTATGCTCTCGGTTCAGCTTTCAGAACAAAAAATCCAACTACTACTAGAAAAAGAAATTTCTTTAGCTGCAAGTAATTCTCCTTCTTCCTGTGTAGTGTCTGGTTCAGAAGAAGCAATAGAAAAATTGCAACAAAAGCTACAACAAACAAGTGTTAATTGTAGACGTTTGCATACTTCTCATGCTTTCCATTCTCACATGATGTCACCCATAATTGAGACTTTTACTCAATTATTAGAAAAAGTAAAACTTAATCCTCCAAAAATTCCATTTATTTCCAATGTGAGTGGAATTTTGATTACTGCAATTGAAGCAACAAATCCTAAATATTGGGCAAGACATTTAAGGCAACCAGTACAATTTAATTTAGGAATTACTGAATTGCTCAAACAGCCAGAGCGAATATTATTAGAAGTTGGCCCAGGGCGGACGCTAAGTAGTTTAGCTAAACAACATCAAACAGATATTATAGCACTAACCTCGATACGACATCCTCAAGAACAACAATCTGATGTAGGATTTTTACTTAACACCTTGGGTAGGCTTTGGTCAGTAGGGATTCAAATTGATTGGTCGGGTTTTTATCTAAATCAAAAACGTCATCGCGTACCCTTACCTACTTATCCTTTTGAACGAAAAAAATATTGGCTTGAAATAAATAGAAATGCGACCTTAGCAATGATGTCGCCAAAAACTTCAGAGAAGAAACCAGATATTGCTGATTGGTTCTATGTTCCTCGTTGGAAAGAATCAACACCACTTGAGCTTTTTCAACAAGAAAAACTCCTAGAACAAAAGTCATGTTGGTTAATTTTTGTTGATAACTACGGAGTGGGAGCAGAAATTTCTGAACGACTCACACAACAAAATCAAGATGTGATTTTTATCAAAATTGGAGATAACTTTACTAAACTTGATGAGTGTACATATGCTATCAATCCTGAAGGAAGGGATGACTATGATAGCTTATTTCAAGCACTACAAGAACAGAATTGGATTCCCCAAGCGATCGCACATTTTTGGAGTGTTACTCCTAACGATACCTTACCCAATCAAGAGCTAGACACACAAACACAATATCAGTTTTTTGAAGATTGTCAAAATGTCGGTTTTGATAGTTTATTGTTTCTAACACAAGCTTTGACAAAACAGAATATTATTGATCCAATAAAGTTGATGGTTGTCACCAGTAATCTACATGATGTGACTGGATTCGAGAATTTATGCCCTGAAAAAGCAACTATATTAGGAGCGTGCAATGTAATTCCACAAGAGTATCTCAATATAAATTGCTGTTGCTTTGATATCGTACTTGCAGACTCTAAAATTAAACCATCACCAACATTAATAGACTCACTACTGACAGAATTTACAACACCAATAACTGATAAATTAATTGCTTATCGTGGCAATCATCGTTGGATAAAGATATACGAAGCTGTACAATTAGATGAGAGTACCATCAGCAACACCAAGCTAAGAAAAGGGGGTGTTTATCTAATCAGTGGTGGGCTTGGTCGCCTTGGTTTAGCAATGTCAGAATACTTAGCAAAAACAATGCAAGCTAAGTTAATTTTAATCGGTAGAAAAGGTATAATTGAAAAACATCAATGGTCTGAATGGCTACAAAGTCACGATGAATTAAATGAAATTAGTCAGAAGCTTAAAAAACTGATTAGGCTTGAGGAATTAGGTGCAGAAGTTCAAACAATTAGCGCTGATGTAGCTAATGAACAACAAATGCAAAAGGCTATAGCATTAGTTAAAGAACGCTTTGGTGAAATTCATGGTGTAATTCACGCGGCGGGAATCAATGATGATGCGTATTACACTATCGAAGAAAGTTCTAAAAATCAAAGTAAATCACAATTTCATCCCAAAATATATGGGATCTTTGTTTTAGAAAAAGTTTTGCGAGATCAAAAATTAGATTTTTGTTTATTCACATCCTCCTCTTCATCTATTTTAGGCGGTTTAGGGTTAACTTCCTATTCTGCTGCTAACATTTTTATGGATGCCTATGCTCACAAGCAAAATCAAATAAATTTGTTTCCCTGTACTAGTGTAAACTGGGATACTTGGCAATCTCAAGAAGATGATATACAGGATCTAACTGTGGGAGTCGCGTTAGAAAAATTACGCATGACATGGAAAGAAGGTATAGATGTTTTTAGGCGTGTATTATCTCTAACTAAAACTCCTCAAATTGTTGTTTCTGCGGGAGAACTACAACCCAGAATTGAGCAATGGATAAAACGAGAATTTTTACAAAAAAATAGAGATAGTTTATCAGTTCATTCCAGAGCAAATTTGCAAAGTGAGTATGTCCCAGTTCGTAACAATATAGAACAGATAGTTGCGACAACTTGGCAAAAAGTTTTGGGAATAGAAAAGATTGGTATTTATGATAATTTTTTTGATCTAGGAGGTAGTTCTATCATCGGTGTTGAGGTTATCTCTCAGCTACAAAAAGAATTAAATACCCATATTCCGATAATCAGCATTTATGAAAGACCAACTATCAGTTCGCTCGCCGAGTTTTTAAGTAGCGATGAACAAGTTAGTTTGCAAAAAAACTCTTACCGGACTTCAGCGAGGTCTGCTTCAATCAAGCGCCGCAAGGAAGCCAGACAGAATCATCGAAGAGAAAGTAAAAACTAAAAATAAATCCTTTGTGGAGTGGAAAATGGCATTGAGTCAGCAAAGACAAGAAAAAAATCAGCAGAATTTATTTTTTGAGAATGAGCTAACACCACGATATGCAGTTGCAAATGAAGTGATGCAATTATTTGCACCATCTGATAGCTTAGTCTCTATAGAAGCTAATATCGCTGTTAAAACTGATACATTGGTTGATGATTTTGTAAATGCCATTAACACTAATTCGGATATTGAATTTAATGCATTAGTAGAAACCTTTGCTGATAGTCAAGTTCCTATTAATCCTGCTAACTTTGATAATTACTTGGAATATTTAGCAAATAATGTTATTAATCATTCAATACATACGTCTTCACCACGATTTATCGGTCATATGACCTCTGCGCTACCCTGTTTCGTGCGACCTCTTGCTAAATTAATGACAGCAATGAACCAAAATGTTGTCAAAATAGAAACAGCTAAAGCTTTTAGTCCATATGAACGTCAAGCTTTGGCAATGATGCATAGGTTAATTTATAATTTCTCTGATGAATTTTATAGCGAGCATATCCAAAATAGCCAAAGCACTTTAGGGATATTGGTTTCTGGAGGAACCGCAGCAAACATCATTGCATTATGGTGCGCTCGAAATAAATCTTTGGGCGTAAAAAATAATTTTGCCGGCGTAGAAAAAGCCGGTTTAGTAGCAGCTTTAGATTACTATGGTTATCAAGGAGCGGTGGTAATTGGCTCTGAATTGATGCATTATTCTTTTGAAAAAGCAGTAGATTTATTAGGAATAGGTACACATGGTTTAATTAAAATTCCTACTAATATTAATAATCAAGTAGACTTATTGGCTTTACGTCAAGCTGTTGCAGATTGTCAGGCGAAAAATCTACATATTATTGCGATCGCAGGGATTGCTGGAACTACGGATTCTGGTAACATAGATTCACTTTTAGACATAGCAGATATTGCTCAAGCTGCAAATGTTCATTTTCATGTAGATGCAGCTTGGGGTGGACCACTCATATTTTCTGAACAACATCGACAAAAACTTGTTGGTATTGAACGCGCTGATTCAGTCACAATTGATGGACATAAACAGCTGTATTTACCGATGGGTATTGGTATGGTATTCATGCGTGAACCACAGCTAGCTTCATCGATTGAAAAAAATGCTAGCTACACCATGCGTAAAGGTTCATTCGATTTAGGGAAACGCGCTTTAGAAGGTTCTCGTCCGGGAATGGCATTATTTTTACATGCTGGGCTACATTTAATTGGGGTGAAAGGTTATGAATTTTTGATTGATGCAGGTATTGAGAAGACACAATATATGGCTGATCGGATTGCTGCTATGCCCGAATTTGAGTTATTATCGGAACCTGATATAAATCTGCTTCTTTATCGCTACATTCCGGAGTCTTTAAGAGAACTTACAGCTAGAAATCAATTAACAGAAATCGATCACCAACAAATCAATATATTTAATGAACGTCTGCAAAAAAGTCAACGTCAAGCTGGTCGTACTTTTATCTCAAGGACAACAAAAACAATTACCTGTTCAGAAAAGGAAATTTCAGTTACTGCATTGCGTGCCGTTATTGCTAATCCACTTACTACTCAAAATGATATTGATGCAGTTCTAAATGACCAAATTCAGATTGCTTTAGATTTATTAATGTCAGATTCATTAGATGCTAATCAGAGCCTAGCATAATTGCTGATAAGTGTATTTAGGTATTTATGATGAATAATACTGTTCAGGAATTTAATAATTTTGATGAAAACGATGAGATAGCCATTATTGGTATCAATGGACGCTTTCCAGGTGCAAAAAATGTTGATAAGTTTTGGGAAATTTTACGAGATGGAATAGAATCAATCTCTCATTTTACAGATGAAGAACTGCTAGCTGCAGGTGTAGATTCAGATTTGCTCAATGACCCAAATTATGTGAAAGCAGGTAGTATAATAGAAGATATTGAGTTATTCGATGCTGCATTTTTTGGATTTACTCCTAGAGAGGCTGAAATTACAGATCCACAACATCGTCTATTTTTAGAATCTGCCTGGGAAGCCTTAGAATCTGCTGGTTATGATTCTGAATCCTACAACGGTAAAGTTGGGGTTTTTGCTGGTGTTACTAACAGCAATTATTTATTTGTAAATTTATATTCTAATCAACAATTAATACATTCATTAGATGCTTTAAATCTTTTTATTGGAAACGAAAAAGATAATTTAAGTACGCAAATTTCTTATAAATTAAATCTTACTGGACCAAGTATTAATGTTCAGAATAATTGTTCTACATCATTAATAGCTGTACATTTAGCTTGTCAAAGTTTGCTCAATGGAGAAAGTGATATAGCTTTGGCTGGTGGTGTTTCTATAGCCAAGCTTCCCCAGAAATCTGGTTATCAATATCAAGAAGGGATTCTTCATTCTCCCGATGGACATTGTCGGACTTTTGATGCTAAGGCTCAAGGAACAGTGTTTGGGGATGGTTTAGGAATTGTTGTATTGAAACGATTGGATGATGCTGTTAATGATGGGGATTTTATTCATGCTGTAATTAAAGGTTCGGCTATCAATAATGACGGTTCTTTAAAAGTTGGATATACAGCACCTAGTGTTAATGGTCAAAGAGAAGTAATTTTGGAAGCACTTGCTTTAGCTGATGTTGAACCGGACACTATTTCTTATATTGAAGCTCATGGAACAGCAACTCCCTTGGGAGATCCGATTGAAATCAAAGCTCTGACACAAGCTTTTCGTGCTAGTACAAATCAAAAAGGTTTCTGTGCTATCGGTTCAGTAAAAACTAATATTGGGCATTTGGATACAGCAGCAGGTGTGACAGGTTTAATTAAAACAGTTCTGGCATTAAAACATAAACAAATACCCCCTAGTTTACACTTTGAAAAACCTAATCCAGAGATAGATTTTGCTAACAGTCCCTTTTACGTCAATACCAAATTATCAGAGTGGAAAACTAACGGTTTACCTCGTAGAGCAGGTGTAAGTTCTTTTGGCGTTGGTGGGACTAACGCCCATGTCATCTTGGAAGAAGCTCCCGTAATTGAAGAATCCAGTACTTCTCGCCCTTGGCAATTGATACTATTATCAGCCAAAACTAGTACTGCTTTGGAAACCACCACAGCAAATTTAGCTACTTACCTCCAACAATATCCTGATATGAGCCTACCTGATGTAGCTTATACGCTACAAGTAGGTCGTAAAGCTTTTGATCATCGGCGCATGGTTGTTTGTAAAGACCTGAAGGATGCAGTTAAATTACTGAAAACTCAAGATTCAGAGCGTGTCTTTAGTTACCATTGGCAGCCAAATCGTTGCCCAATCATTTTCATGTTCTCCGGACAAGGGTCAGAATATGCAAACATGAGTCGGGAATTATACGAAGTCGAAGCGATATACCGCAGACATATAGATACTTGCGCTCTTATTTTGCAACCTCACCTCGGTCTTGATATCCGTGAACTACTGTTTCCAGAATCAGAAGCGATGGAAACAGCTACCCAAAAACTAAAACAACCAGACATCGCCCAAAGCGCATTATTTACAGTTGAGTACGCCTTAGCTGAGTTATTGATGTCATGGGGTGTGCTACCAGAAGCGATGATTGGTGATGATATCGGGGAATATGTTGCGGCTGCGATCGCAGATGTATTTTCTCTTGAAGATGTGCTATTCATGGTAGCAAACAAAGGACAATTACAGCTGCTCAAAAAAGTTCAACTCAATCCACCAAGTATTCGCTTTATTTCTAACGTAACTGGTAGTTGGATTACAGATGCACAAGCCACAAATCCCAACTATTGGAGCCAAAAATTACAACAAAATGTGAAATTTTCCGATAGTATTTCTCAACTATTAGAGCAGTTTGAAGGTGTTTTTCTAGAGGTGGGTTCGGGACAAAAATTAAGCACAATCACCAAGCAGCATTTAGATATCAATTCCAAACAACATGTACTGACTTCCTTACATCAAGAGCAACAATCTGATGTTAGCTTTTTGTTGGAGACATTAGGTAAATTGTGGCTTTTTGGTGTCGAGATAAATTGGTCGGAATTTTATACTGAAGAACAGCGTCACCGTTTACCTTTACCTACCTATCCTTTTGAACGACAAAGATACTGGATTGATGCGAAAAAGCCAGAAAAAGATAATCATTATACTCCAGGTTCACTAGTTAAAAAGCCTGATATAGCTGACTGGTTTTATATTCCTTTTTGGAAACCTTCTTTACCTCCAGCACAACTTAATAACAAAGAACTAGTACCTAAAAAGACTTGCATTCTAGCATTTATCGATGAATGCGGCTTGGGTATCAACCTGGTCAAACAACTAGAAGAACAAAATCAAGATGTAATTACTGTAAAAATTGGTGATGAATTTAACAAAATAGGCAAGTCTGAATATACTATTAATCCAGAAATTTATCAGGGTTACGATATTTTGTTTCAAGAGTTATTTAAAATAAATAAGTTGCCACAACAGGTAGTTCATTTATGGAATGTTACACCTATTGTTGAACAAAAATTAGAACAAGTTCAAAATATCGGATTCTATAGTTTATTATTTATTGCTCAAGCTTTGGGAGGACAAGAAACTACTAATGATTTTCAAATCACAGTTATTTCTAATAATCTACAGTCTGTAACAGGAACTGAATTGCTTTGTCCAGAAAAAGCTACTTTACTTGGTCCAGTTAAAGTTATTCCTCAAGAATATACAAATATCAATTGTCGTAATATTGATGTTATCCTTCCTCCTCGTGGAAGTTGGCAAGAAGAACAACTTATAGAGAAATTATTGACAGAATTAACGGTTGATAATTCAGAAAAGTTGATTGCATATCGAGGTTTGAATCGTTGGGTGCAGAGTTTTGAGCCAGTACGTTTTGATAAAGCTAAAGTTGAAAAGCCTCGACTACGAGAAAGAGGAGTTTATTTAATCACAGGTGGACTCGGAGGTATCGGACTTGTTTTAGCAGAATATTTAGCTCGAAATGTACAAGCAAAACTACTGCTGGTAGGGCGTTCTGCTTTACCCAATAAAGATGAGTGGTCTCAATGGCTATCCACTCATGATCAAACTGATAGTATTAGCTGTAAGATTCGCAAAATTCAAGAACTTGAAGACTTGGGTGCAGAAGTTTTGGCGATCGCTGCTGATGTCAGTAATATAGAAGAAATGCGGAGTGCGATCGCTCAAGCTCAACAACAATTTGGTCAAATAAATGGCGTTATCCACGCTGCTGGAGTTCCTGGAGGAGGTGCGATTCAACGAAAAACTCCAGCAGAAGCAGAAAGTATTTTGGCTGCGAAGATCAAAGGAACACTAGTTCTTGATACAATTCTCAAAAATATTGAGTTAGATTTATTTGTTTTAGTCTCATCAAATAGCTCAATTGTAGCGGAATTTGGACAGGTAGATTATTGTGCAGCAAATGCTTTTCTTGATGCTTTTGCTCACTATAATACTTATCAACAGAATCGATTGACCAATAGCATTAACTGGGATACTTGGCAAGAAGTTGGGATGGCTGTGAATACAGAATTACCCCAAAGACTCAAACAACTGCGACTAGAAAATCTTCAACAAGGTATATTACCCGATGAAGGCGTAGATGTATTTCTAAGAGTTTTAGGAAATACAATACCTCAAGTTGTAATATCTACCTCTGACTTATTAGATGTACTCAAAAATTACAACTATAACAACAAAAAATTAGCTTTAGATTTTTTAGAAACTGTCAATTCATCCAAATTAAAATATCCTAGACCTGAACTAAGTAACGATTATGTTGCTCCGCGAAATGAAATTGAGCAAAAGCTAATTAATATTTGGCAAGAAGTTACTGGAATTGAACGCATAGGCATTTATGATAACTTCTTTGAACTTGGTGGCGATTCTCTCATAGGTATTCAACTTATTACCATTTTAAATCAGCAATTTAATTCAAATATTTCTGTCGCTAAGCTGTACGAATGTCCAAATATAGGCTCTATGGCGAATATTTTTGCTCCTGAAAAATCTCATGAAAATACTTTGGAACAAAGACTCAATAGGGGACAAAGAAGAAGACAGATAAAAATGCAGCCCAACTAAAACACAAATTGAATTTATCTGGTTAAGAAAATATGATTAATGAAATAGTACAAGAATCAACAGCAAATATAGATATAGCAATAGTGGGGATGTCTGCTCGTTTCCCTGGTGCAAATAATATCGACGAATTTTGGCAAAATATCCAAAATAAAGTTGAGTCTATTTCATTTTTCTCCAATCATGACTTAGTAGATTTAAATATTGAAGAGGAAGTTTTAAATGATCCAAATTATGTAAAAGCAGCATCTATATTATCAGATATCGAACATTTTGATGCTAGATTCTTTGGTTACACTCCAAAAGAAGCCGAACTAATTGACCCTCAACATCGCCTTTTTATAGAATGTGCTTGGTCATCTCTTGAAAACGCTGGATATGATCCAGAAACCTATGAAGGTTTGATTGGAGTTTATGCTGGTATCAGCACAAACAGTTACTTTTTTAACAATATATATAATAACGTTAATTCCAGAGAAATTTCTAACAACTATACTTTTAACAAAGATTTTCTGACCACAAATGTCTCATATAAATTAAATTTAAAAGGGCCAAGTGTAGGAATCCAAACTTACTGCTCTACTTCATTAGTTGCTTTACATTTAGCCTGTAAAAGTCTACTTGATGAAGAGTGTAATATTGCTTTAGCTGGTGGAGTGACAATTCTAGTTCCACAAAAATCAGGTTATTTCTATGAACAGGATGGAATTTTATCTCCTGATGGTCATTGTCGAGCCTTCGATGCTAAAGCCCAAGGTACCATTTTTGGCAGTGGACTTGGCATAGTTGTTTTAAAAAGATTAAAAGATGCAATAGCAGATCGAGATTATATTCATGCAGTGATAAAAGGTTCAGCAATCAATAATGATGGTTCTTTGAAAGTTAGCTATACCGCACCTAGTGTCAATGGTCAGGCTGAAGTTATTGTAGAAGCTTTGGCAAATGCTGGAATAGATGCTGATGATATTTCTTATATAGAAACTCATGGAACTGGAACTGCTGCTGGAGACCCAGTAGAAATTGCAGCGCTCACTAAGGCTTTTCGTGCTTTTACACAAAAAAATGGTTTTTGTGCGATCGGTTCAGTGAAACCAAATATCGGTCATCTAGATATAGCGGCTGGTATCGCAAGTCTGATCAAAACTGTACAAGCGTTAAAATATAAAAAAATACCTCCTAGTATTAACTTTGAAGTTCCCAATCCTGAGATTGATTTTGTAAATAGTCCGTTCTATGTTAATACTAAATTAACTGATTGGGAAACTAATAATACTCCCCGGAGAGCAGGAATTAGTTCTTTAGGTTTTGGTGGAACTAACGCTCATGTAATTTTGGAAGAAGCACCAGAATTTAAAGATGCTGATGACTCTAGACCTTGGCAATTGATATTATTATCAGCCAGAACTAGCACAGCTTTAGAAGCTGCAACTACAAATTTATTGGCGTATTTAAAAGAAAATTTCCAGGAAAATTTACCTAATATTGCTCATACTTTACAAATAGGTCGTAGAGCTTTTAACTATCGCCGGATGTTGGTATGTCACAATATTCCAGACGTTGTAAATCTCTTAGAAATACAAGACCAAGAACGGATTTTTACTGTATATCAGGAACATAGAGAACAGCCTGTTATTTTCATGTTCTCTGGACAAGGATCACAATATGCAAACATGGGTCGGGAACTCTACGAAGTTGAACCAACATTTCACAAATATGTAGATATTTGCGCCGAAATTTTGCAACCTCACCTCGGTCTTGATATCCGTGATTTACTGTTTCCAAACTCAGAAGATATAGAAACAGCTAGTCAAAAACTACGACAAACAGCCTTTACTCAAAGCGCATTATTTGTAATTGAGTACGCTTTGGCTAAGTTATTGATGTCATGGGGTGTGCTACCTGTGACGATGATTGGTCAGAGCATTGGGGAATATGTCGCAGCTGCGATCGCAGGTGTATTTTCCCTTGAAGATGCGCTATTCATTGTGGCAAAAAGGGGACAGTTGATGCAACAGTTACCACCAGGGAGTATGCTAGCAATCCCACTTCCAGAAAAAGAAGTGCGATCGCTCATTCCAAACTTTGTAGAAATCGCAGCGATTAACACCCGAACTTCATGCGTGGTTTCTGGAATAAACGAGGCGATCGCTGCTTTTCAAGAATATTTATCTTCTCAAGGTATTGAATGTCGTTTATTGCATACATCTCATGCATTCCATTCTCAAATGATGTCGCCAATCTTAGAGGAGTTTGTGCAAGCTTTCAAAAAAATCAAACTAAATCCACCACGCATACCCTTCATTTCCAATGTAACTGGTAATTTAATTACAGATGTACAAGCCACAAATCCCAATTATTGGAGCCAACATTTACGACAAACTGTGAGATTTTCCGATGGAATATTGCAACTTTTAAAGCAGTTTGAAGGTGTTTTCCTGGAAGTTGGTCCGGGACGAACTTTAAGTACATTAACCAAACAGCATTTAGATATTAATGCTAAACAACATATATTAACTTCCTTACATCATGTGCAAGAACAACAATCGGATGTAAGCTTTTTGTTGCAAACATTGGGTCAGTTATGGCTTTTTGGTGTAGATATAGATTGGTCGGGGTTTTATACTCACGAGCAGCGTCATCGTTTACCTTTACCAACTTATCCCTTTGAACGACAAAGGTATTGGATTGATGCGAAATCTCCATCGACTTCTTTAAATAGTAAATTAGCAACATTAGATCAGAAAAAAGAGATTACTGACTGGTTTTATATTCCTTCCTGGAAACGCTCTTTGCTTATTCATTCATCGTCTGAGCAAATAAAATTAATAGAATCTAATCAAGAACAATGGCTATTTTTTGTAGATGATTTGGGCGTGAGTGAGAAATTAGTTAAAGCCTTGGTGGCTAAAGGTAAAAATGTAATTATAGTTAAACATGGAGAGAATTTTAATAAAATAAATGAAGATATTTATACGATTAATCCATGCATACGTCAAAACTATGATATTTTATTTAAAGAATTACTTGTTTTAAGTAAAACTCCTTCAAATATAGCTTATTTTTGGAGTCTGAATAATCATGATAATTATCAATCAGAAAAATATTTAGAATTTCAAAGTTTATTATTTATATCACAAAATTTTAGTAAAATCAAAATAGATCAAAATTTACAACTGTGGATTGTCTCTAATCATATTCAAGAAGTCAATAGCAATGAAATTATACACCCAGAGAAAGCAACAGTCTTAGGTTTATGTCAGGGAATTTCTCAAGAGTATCCTCAGATAATCTGTCGGAGTATTGATATTGCTTTAATTAACCACTCAAATATCAAGAATACAGAAAAAGAAGAACAAGGCTATGATAATAACATTATTGATCAACTTTTAAATGAATTCATTGCTGTATCCTCAGACCTAGTTGTTGCTTATCGTGGTTTTTATCGTTGGGTACAAACATTTGAGCCAGTTCGCTTAACGCCAGTAGTTGAAGAAAAACTATCATTGAAAAAACACGGTGTTTATCTATTTTTTGGTGGTTTAGAAAGTATTGAACTTATCCTTGCAGAATATTTAGCAAAAAGTTTTCAAGCAAAACTCATATTTATCGAGGATTTAGCTTTTCCAGAAAAGGATAATTTCTCCCAATGGTTGAAAACTCATCATCAAGAAGATGAAGTGAGTTGCAAAATTCAACAATTGCAAGCATTGGAAAACTTAGGCGCAGACGTTTTGGTAATACGTACAGATAAAACTGATGCTCAACAAATTCATCAAAGCTTTTTATCTGAGAATATCAAACAAATTAACGGAGTTATTTGTTCAACTGGAATCAAACGTGAAAAAATATTTGGTTCTATTCCTGAAATTGATCATATAGAATCAGAAAAATTATTTGATTTCCAACGCCGTCAAATTACTGTATTAGAACAAGTATTACAAAATATAAATTTAGATTTTTGTATCGTTTTTTCTTCATTATCTTCTATTTTAGGAGGATTTGGTTTAGGCTTATATTCAGCAGCTAATCATCTCATAGATACATTAGTTACTCAACATAATCAAAATAATTCTTTCCCGTGGTACACTATAAATTGGGATAAAATCCAATTCAATCTTACTCCAGAATCAAAAATTTTTGAGCAGATATCTGGGGAAGAATCATCTATTACTCCAGCAGAAATTATAGAAGTATTTAAAAGAATACTCTCCTTAGATAAAGGAAATCAAATAATTATTTCTAAAGTAGATATCAAGGCTAGATATAATTATGCATTTAACCTTAATTGTGTAACTAATTCAAAGTTTTCCAATCAATTATATTCGTCTTTGCGCTACTTAAGACCTCAATTAAGTAATTCTTATGTTGCTCCGAAAAGTGAGTTAGAAAAACAAATTACGCAAATATGGCAAGATGTTCTTGGAATTGCTGGAGTTGGTATTTATGACAACTTTTATGAGTTAGGAGGAGACTCTATCATTGCAACTCAATTAGTTTCTCGATTGCGGGCTAAATTTCCTATAGATTTACCATTGCGTGATCTTTTATTAAAAGCCATGATACCAGCCAAACAGGCAGAAATGATTGATCAACTTCTGTTGGAAAAAATCGAACAATTATCTGAAGAAGAAGTAGAAACTCTTTTAGCGAACAAATAGCATCTAAATTATTTAATTGAAAATATTCATTTAACAACAGGAAAAAAAGTCTATGTCTCTGCTCACAAATATCCCCAACTATGAATCTATCGCTCGTTTACAGAACGAATTAAAGAATACATTTGAAGATTTGTTAAAAGGTATAATACCTGTTTTAGACCAAATATTATTATCTCAACTTCCTGCGGGAGCGCATATTCTTGAACTTGGGTGTGGTTGTGGACATTTAGCGCAAGAACTTAACCTTAGAGGATATAAAGTTACTGGAATCGATGCTTCTCAAGGACTGCTAAACTACGCTAATAAAAACGCGCCTGAAAGTGAATTTATGCTTAGTGATATACGTCAGTTTGATTTACTACCGATCTTTGATGCGGTTTTAGCAAATGATGTTTTTCATTTTATCCAAAACAATGAAGATTTAACAATGGCATTCAAAAACGTATATAATGCACTTCGAGATAGTGGTGTATTTGTGTTTAATATACCAATAACAGATTGGCTACATGAAACTGCTCAAAAAAACAATTTTAATATTGTCAGTATTAATGATGAATGTTCCCTAATAGAGTTATTCTACTACAAACCAGAAGAAAGAATGTGGGAAATCAAAGTCACGGGATTTGAATTAGTTGAAAAAAAATGGCAGCGTTCAGATACAGTTTGGTTAAGAAAAGATCACTTTCTAGAAGAAGTTCAGTCCGCCTTAAAAAACGCCGGCTTCACAGATTTTAATTATTATAATACTAGAGAATTTGGAGAAACCGAAGATATAGCTTGCTTTGTTTGTCAAAAAGCTTCCATTAACTGATTGTATCTGGCTATTAAAAGTCACGGCTACACACACGTCTGAAGGGAAGATCACCTACGTGAGTTTAAAATCATTGATTTTCCGTTAATCCGCATCGGTGGATTTAGTTTGTATAGCCGCGATTTCTAATCGTGCTTTTGCAAGAATTTTCCTATAGTTACGAGTAAATTCCTAAATTAAACCCGATTGCGATCGCCACAAAATATTTTCATCACATATTAGCAATGGATAAAAATCACTCTAATTTATCACCTGCGAAAAAAGCCCTTTTGGAAAAGTGGAAGGGAGGAAAATTCCAAGCTGATACTATTCCCAAACGTCAAATATCTCAGAAAATTCCCTTATCTTTCTCCCAACAAAGACTCTGGTTTATTGACCAACTTTACCACGGGAGTTCTTTTTACAATATTCCCATTGCTTTTCATATCGAAGGACAGCTAAATATTACTGCGCTTCAGCAAAGTCTGAATGAAATCCTCAATCGTCACGAAATTTGGCGCACAAATTTTAGACTTGTAAATGGAGAGCCAATACAGGAGATTACACCAGATTTAACTTGGGAGCTACCTATCATTAATCTTGAGTATTTATCTGGTAAAAATTGGGACAAAGAAGTTAAACAACTTGTAGCCAAAGAAGCAACAAAACCGTTTAATTTAGCTAAAGGACTTTTAGTTAGAGCAACTTTACTAAAATTAAATCAAGAAGAACACGTTTTGCTTATAACCATGCATCACATTATCACCGATGGATGGTCTTGTGGCGTGTTCTTGCGAGAGTTGTCAACACTGTATGCGGCTTTTTCTACAAATCAGCCTTCTCCCCTAAGCGAACTCCCAATTCAATATGCAGATTTTACCATTTGGCAACGCGATCGCATCCAAGGTGAATTTCTTGCAACCAAATTAAATTATTGGAAGCAACAACTAAGCGGTGAGCTTCCTGTACTACAATTACCCACAGACCGACCGCGACCAACGGTCACAAGTTTTAATGGTGCCAAGCAATATTTTACATTATCAACAG
Organism: Nostochopsis sp.; assembly: GCA_051172755.1. Taxonomy (GTDB): domain Bacteria; phylum Cyanobacteriota; class Cyanobacteriia; order Cyanobacteriales; family Nostocaceae; genus Pelatocladus. Next base: position 263,207 of record JBMNDX010000010.1, read on the forward strand.
TCTTAACTCATGCACTTAGACAATTAAGCCAGCAAGAAGATGCCACTTTATTTATGAGCTTGATGGCAGTATTTAATATTTTATTATATCACTATACAAACCAAGAAGATATCTTAATTGGTTCTCCCATTGCCAATCGCAACCGATCCGAATTAGAAGGAATGCTGGGTTTATTTGTTAATACTTTAGTATTACGTAATAACCTCAATGGTAATCCCAGTTTCCGCGAATTTCTACATCGAGTTCGCGAGATAACTCTCGATGCTTACGCACATCAAGATTTGCCTTTTGAGATGCTTGTAGAGGAATTACAACCCGAACGAGACTTGAGTCGAAATCCTCTTTATGAAGTCATGTTTGTCCTGCAAAATACTCCAAAATCTATACAGGAAGTATCTGGATTAACTTTGGGTACTTTAGAGTTTGATAGCGGCACATCTCAGCTTGATATTTTCCTGTCGATGTTTGAATCGCAAGAGGGGTTAACAGGATGTTTGGAGTACAATACAGATATTTTTGATGCAACAACTATTAGCCAATTTATCAATAATTTTCAGAATTTATTAGCAAATATTATTGCAAATCCAGAACAGCACATCTGTAATTTATCCCTACTAACTGCTTGTGAAAAAGAACAATTATTATTTAAACTTAATGAAACTAGTGCAGACTATCGCAATGCATCTTTAGATCAATTATTTGAGCAACAAGTTAACCTAACGCCTGACTCTTTAGCATTAACTAGCCAGTCTGAAAAACTAACATATCGTCAACTCAATCATAAAGTTAATCAACTAGCACATTATTTACAAAAACAAGGTGTAATTAAAGAAACCCTGGTTGCTATCTGTCTAGAACGTAACCTAGATATGGTAGTGGGAATTTTAGCCATCCTCAAAGCTGGTGGTGCATACATTCCCCTTGATCCAAGTTATCCAGTTGAGCGTTTAAATTTTATGCTCTCTGATTCTCAAATATCAATATTAATTAGCCACCAGGAAATCTTAGAAAAACTATCATTATCTTCAGCTAAAACTGTTTGCTTAGATATCGACAAAGATGAAATTGCTCAAGAAAGTCCAGAAAATCTTATTAACACCTCAAAAGCTGATAATCTTGCCTATATTATTTACACTTCTGGTTCAACTGGAACTCCTAAAGGTGTTCTTGGCACTCATCGCGGTACAGTAAATGGCTTACACTGGCTATGGAAAACTTATCCTTTCACCCCAGGAGAAGTTTGTTGTCAGAAAACAGCTATTAGTTTTGTAGATTCTGTATGGGAAATTTTTGCTCCTTTACTTCAGGGAATTCCTACAGTAATTATCAACAATGAGACTTTACTAGACCCACAATTATTTATAGAAACTCTAGAGTATCACAAAGTTACCCGTATTATACTTGTACCCTCACTCCTGCGTTTAATTTTAGATAATTACAGTCATCTGATCAAGAAATTATTACAACTAAAATTTTGGATAACTAGCGGTGAAGCATTATCTATTAAGTTAGTTCAAACTTTCCGAGAATTAATGCCATCTGCAAAATTAATTAACCTTTACGGTTCATCAGAAGTTTCCGCCAACGCTACTTACTACGACACCAGTTTATTACAAGACCAAGCAAACAGTGTCCCCATCGGTCGTCCGATTCATAATACTCAAGTCTATGTGTTGAATCACGATTTACAACCAACACCTGTAGGAGTTGTCGGCGAACTTTATATTGGTGGTGACGGATTGGCGAGAGGATATTTAGATCGTCCTGAATTAACTAAAGAAAATTTCATTGATAACCCCTTTATTCCCAAAACCAAGTTCTATAAAACAGGCGATTTAGGGCGTTATCTTAATGATGGTAATCTTCAGTATTTGGGTCGTCATGATGAACAAGTAAAAATTCGAGGTTTTCGAGTAGAACTAGCTGAAATTGCTACCGTTATTACACAACATCCAGATGTACAAAAATCTGTTGTAATTCTCGAAAAAAATGACCAAGAAAACCAAATCCTCATTGCTTATGTTGTCACAGAAAAACAAAGTATAGCTGCACAATTGTTAGCATATTTGCAACAAAAATTGCCTAATTACATGCTCCCATCTGCCTTTATAGTATTAGATGCACTGCCACTGACACCCAATGGCAAAATAGATAAACGTGCGCTTCCCACAGATCAATTTATTCGACAAAATACTACTCAAAACGTAATTAATTCTCGTAATTTTACAGAATTATCATTAGTAAAACTTTGGGAAAATCTCCTGAATACCAGTTCTATTGGGGTAAAAGATAACTTCTTTAATTTGGGTGGCCACTCATTTTTAGCTGTACGCTTAATGGCTCAAATTCAGGATAAATTTGGACATAATCTCACTTTATCTACTCTTTTTGAAAATCCGACAATTGAGAAACTAGCTACAATTGTCAGTCAACCGTTCCGTGAAACTTCTAATTCTCCTTTGGTAGCAATTAACTCTTCTGGCTCTAAGATACCTTTCTTTTGTGTGCATGGCGCTGGTGGAGGTATTAATCACTATATTAATTTATCCAGAAGACTTGGTGAAGATTATCCATTTTATGCTTTAGAACATAACCCTGATCACGAAGAAACGGGAATTCTAACAGTAGAAGAAACAGCAAATAATTACTTGCAAGAGATTCGGAAAATACAGCCAAAAGGCCCTTATCTTTTAGGTGGTCATTGTTACGGTGGTGTACTTGCTTTTGAAATGGCACAGCAATTACAAAGAGAAGATGAAACAGTAGATTTATTAGTTATAATCGATGCCATAATTTCAGAAAAACGCATTGAATCTACAAAATATGACGATGCAAAATTTTTACTTCGCATGGCTGAGTCGATAAAAACTGATAGTAATATAGATTTTTTACTTTCTTTTGAGGAACTTCGAGATTTATCACTGAATGAGCAACTTGATTTGATTAATCAAAAAATGAATCTTATCTTTAGTGATACGGAAATTAAAGATTTTATCCGTTATTACGAACTTTTCAAGGCCCATGTTCAAGCCATGCGAAATTATAGACCACTTGTTTATGATCAGTCTATAACTTTATTTCGAGCGAAAGAAGAGATTATTCATGATTTTGAAAGTCCAGAATTTCATAGTGATGATCCCTTGCTAGGTTGGGGTAAATGTTCTAGTAAAGCTATTCAAGTGATAGAAATTTCTGGTGATCATTTCTCAATTTTTATTGAACCTCATATTCAGGAATTAGCTAGCAACTTAAGAGTTTGCATCGATAATGCTGTGTGCAATCTAAATTATGGGAGTTAAATAAACTGATGAAACTACCGCCAGAACCAAAAATACCATTTTGGCTACTAAGTTTGCAATTTGAGACTAATCCTTTTAGTTATTTGGATACTATTTCTCAACGTTATGGTGATATTATTACCATAATGTCTGGGTCAACACCAATTGTTTACATCAGCAATCCTTCAGGGATTAAAGAAATTTTTACAAATACCAAAGAAATTATAGCTAAAGGTGAATTGAACCAAGATTTTGCTTTGATCACAGGAAATCAAGGAGTCCTGCAACTTGATGGCTTAATTCATAAAAATCGGCGTAAACTCTTAATGCAAGCTTTTCATGGAGCGCGGATGCAAACCTGTGGGCGAAGTATTTGTGAACTTACAGAAAAGATCATGAATAAACAAGTTATTGGAAAACCTTTTGTAGCATACTCGGTCATTGAAGATATTACTTTTAAAGTGGGAATAGAGCGGGTAATTGGTTTACAAGAAGGAGAACGCTATGACAAAATCAAATATTTATTTGCGTCTTTGTTAAAACTCGATAGACAATCTCTTATAGTTAAAGTTTTTAGCAAGATTTTTAGAGAAAAAGATTTAGGTAAATGGAGTTCACAAGGATATCTTCTTCACCTGCGACAAGAACTGTTTCAATTGCTATCTACTGAAATTGAAGAACGTCGTCAACAACCAGATTTTTCACGCACTGATATACTTGGGGATTTAATATTTGCTTGTGATGAAACAGGTAGAAAGTTAAGCAATCAAGAGGTGCGTGATCTTTTATTATCACCAATATTTGCAGCTGTTGATGCTTCTGGAACTGCTATTAGTTGGTCTTTGTACTGGATTCATCGCTTAAGAGATGTGCGAGAAAAACTACTCAAAGAACTTGATACTCTTGGTGAAAACTCAGACCCTATGAGCATAGTTACATTACCCTATTTGAGTGCTGTATGTAATGAAGTTCTGCGAATTTACCCAACTCAATTGTTTACATTTCCCAGATTAGTAGAATCGACTGTTGAGATCATGGGTTATGAACTACATACCGGTACCATAGTTATTGGTAATATTTATGCAACCCATCAGCGTGAAGATTTATATCCAAATCCCAAAAAATTTCAGCCAGAACGCTTTTTAGAAAAACAATTTTCTCCTTACGAGTTTTTGCCATTCGGTGGCGGTTCTCGTGTGTGTATTGGTGCGAATTTTGCCTTATTTGAAATGAAACTTATATTAGCAACTATTCTTTCACGCTATCAATTAGAGCTAGTCAATCGGCGCCCAGAACGTCCTAAATTTGCAGGTTTGATTTGTTCTCCTGCAACTGGTGTGAAAATGGTTATGCGTAATCACCGTCAGGATAAAGGATATTCTTAGCCATTAGTTTCTCGCTTAGTTTAGTTTTTGAATATAATTGTTACTCGCTTTTGTTGATATATGTTTATAAATAAAATCATTGAATGAAACAATATTTATGACACTACCACCGGGACCGAAAATACCCTTGTGGCTGCTACGCCAGCAACTCGATACTAATCCCCTTGGCTGCTTGGATGCTATTTCCAAACGCTATGGCGATATTGTTACTATAATGTCTGGTTTTACACCCATTGTTTACGTCAGCAATCCTTCAGGAATAAAACAGTATTTAACTAATACCAAAGAAATTACCATCTCTAGTCTTCCCCTAGGAGATTCTCCAATTACAGTTGGACAGATGGGACAGCAAGGAATCCTTCATATTGAAGGTTTAGTTCACAAACATCGTCGTCCTTTGTTAATGAAGGCTTACCACGGAGAACGGATGAATGCTAGTGGTAAAAGTATTTGCGAACTCACCAAAAAAATTATTAGTCAACAGGCGATCGCAAAAACTTTTATTGCCCATGAAATGTTATCAAAAATTACCTTACAAATAGCGATAGAAGTTGTGATTGGATTGCGAAAAGGAGAGCGTTATGAAAAAATTAACGATCTATATAGCTCTTGCATTAAATATGAAAAATCTTGGCTATTTGATATCACAACAAAATTACCTTTTACGCAAGTGGATTTAGGTCGCCTCAGTCCCTGGGGATACCATAGGTATCTCCTCAAAGAAATTTTTCAATTTTTATACAGTGAAGTCAAAGAACGCCGCAAACAAGCAGATCCTTTACGCCAGGATATGCTTTGCGATCTGATATTTGCTTGTGATGAAACAGGTAAACCATTTAGCGATGAAGAGGTACGCGATCTCCTATTTTTGCCAATATTAGCAAGCCGAGATGGTGCAACACATTCATTAACCTGGTTCTTATACTGGGTTCACCGTTTACCAGATGTTCGCGAAAAATTGCTTGAAGAACTCGATAGCTTGGGTGAAAATCCAGATCCTATGAGTATTGTTGCATTACCTTACCTCAATTCTGTTTGTAATGAGTCTTTACGAATTTATCCCAGTCCCATATTTTCACTACCAAGGGTCGTAGTTTCCCCAGTGGAAATTATGGGTTATGAGTTAATTCCTGGTACAGTAATCATTACCAATATTTATTCCACACATCAACGTGAAGATGTATACCCAGAGCCAAAACAATTTAAGCCAGAGCGTTTTCTAGAAAAAAAATTCTCTCCTTATGAATTTATACCCTTTGGTAGCGGCGTTCGTAGTTGTATTGCAGGGTCTTTTTCTATATTTCAAATGAAGCTTGTATTAGCAACAATTCTTTCAAACTATAAATTAACGCTGATTAACAAGCGACCAGAACGCCAAGAACATTCCAATGACCAATGTTATGCCAAAAGTGGTGTGAAGATGGTTATGCATGGTACGCGTCAACATTAAGGAAAGTCACAAAAATTGGCAGCATCTCAAATGTTTACAATCCCCGCAAACTCTGAGTTATTGTAACCTACGTAGTCGGCTATGTTTGCGTAGCGGCGAAATTATATTCGCCAGGTATTTTTCTTGGTTTAGTTTTTTGTTCAGTTTATTCATGTCTTGGAGGAAATCGGTATGAATCAGAATCATAAAGGTACAGTCGTCATTACAGGGACATCCACTGGATTAGGTCGAGTAACAGCGCTTTTACTCGCCAAGCAAGGATATCGCGTTTTCGCTGGAGTCCGCACACAAAAAGATGCAGAGTCGTTAAAACAGGTTGCATCTGGTAATTTAACACCCATAATCATGGATATCACAAAAGCTGAAGAAATTAAATCTGCATTGGAATTTGTCTTGCTAGCGGTTGGTGATGAAGGATTATTCGCATTAATTAATAACGCAGTTGTAGCGGTAGATGGACCATTAGAATGTATTCCCATAGATGACATTAAATTTAATTTTGAAGTTAATGTTACCGGTCAAATTGCAGTCACACAAGCATTCTTACCATTGATTCGACAAGCTAAAGGTCGAATTATTAATATCAGTGCAATTTGCGGCAGATTAGCTCTACCCTATAGAAGTCTTTTATCTGCTTCAAAATTTGCCATTGAAGCAATTACAGATTCTTTACGAATGGAATTATTTTCTAGTGGAATTGAAGTTATTTCGATCTTACCAGGGGGAATAATAACCCCAGAACAGGCTGATAAAATAGAGGCTAGTTATCAGCAAACATTAGCTAATATGTCACCGGAAATTAAAGCGATATATGGCAAGAATTACAAAAAATATATGCAAGGTTCGGTAGAAGACAATCGTAGCGCAGGTTTACCATCTGAAAAAGTGGCAAATACCATTTTGCAAGCTTTGGAAGCTTCCAAACCTAAAAGACAATATTTTGTTGTGCAATCATCATGGCGCCTTACTCTGTATGCTTTATATAAAAGATTAGTACCACATCAATACTTTTATGACAATTTTTATCAAGATCTGCGAAAAGGAATGGAATTTGATTAATCATTCAGTATTATTGGATTTTGTTGGAAGATAAACTATAGCATCAACAGTAAATGTGCCAACTAGAAAATGACTTCTCAAAAACAATATCAAATCACAAATGAAATTTTGAAAGGTAATCTTGTTAAGTTAATGTTCAAGTTATCAATCCCTAAGTAGTTACACAGAATTAATTACACAAATAACTAGTTAAATATATTAGCATAAGAAAGTCGTGTATTAATTCTGCTCAAAATGATATTCATGAGGGAAATAAATCCTCTATCTTATCGGTTACTGGAACGAATTTATCGTCAAAGCCGACATCATCAAGTACGTCAAAGAGCGCATTGTCTAATGTTAGCTTCACGAGGAGTGAAAATCAAAGAGTTAATAAAGATGTTTAAAGTCAGTTATAAGACGATTTATAACTGGTGCGAGCGGTGGGAATTAGAAGGAATAGTTGGATTGTATAATAAACCAGGAAGAGGTAGTAAGCGAATATTTAATTCTGAACAAGAAGAGAAAATTAGAGAGTGGACTCAACAAGAACCAAGGCAGTTAAAAAAAGTTTTACAAAAAGTTAAAGAAGAATGGGGAATTGAAATCAGTAGCGAAACAATTAAAAGAATACTTAACGGGACTTAGACATTTTTCGTGTTCAAAAAAGCCTCAAAGCCATATACAGTAATCATTTAACCTCGATTTAGTTGTTTGATTGATATATCTGGGTTTCAGCGATTTTTTGGGGTTTGAGGTATATCCCTTACCCTAATTAGATTTGAGGCTTTTTTCTCGTTGTTTTTTGTCTAAGTCCCGTTAAAAAGTTTTCTATGAGTTGGCATCGTATGCGTCGAGAGGCTGGAGGAGAGCCAGAACCTGCTGAATATCAAGAGAAAAAGGCACAATTAGAAGAACTTAAAAGATTAGAAGATGAAGGAGAAATTAACTTATATTACTTAGATGAGACGGGATTTTGTCTCATTCCTAATGTTCCTTATGGATGGCAAAAACGAGGGGAATATTTAGCTATTAAGAGTCGTCGTAGTTCCCGCTTAAATGTATTGGGAATAATGAATAGAAATAATCATCTTGAAACTTATATTTCGTCTCAAAGTATTAATTCTGACGTGGTTATTGCTTGTATTGATGCATTTTTCGCTACAGTAAATAAACCAACAGTTATTGTTGTAGATCAAGCTTCAATTCATAAAAGTGATGCGATTCTTGATAAAATTGAAGAGTGGGTTGAACGGGGTATCACCATTTTTGAATTGCCATCTTATTCACCCGAGTTAAATTTGATTGAGATTTTGTGGCGGTTTATTAAGTATGAGTGGATTGAAATAGACGCTTATTCTAGCTGGTCAAATTTTGTAGCATCTGTCGAGAAAATCCTCAGAGAATTTGGACAAAGTTATGTAATTAATTTTGTGTAGCTACTTAGTACTCTAGGAGTATTGATGCTAAGTTTAAACACTTTTATTGATGCTTTATTTGCAGGACGATTTATTGGTGAAAACGCTTTAGCCAGTATTTCACTCGCACTACCACTGACAAGTATAATAAATGGATTTGCTCTCTCTATTGGGGATAGTACTTTTGTTTTCAAAAATAGCAGGTGTAAGAGGTATATATTATGGAATGCTTTTTGCAGATATTTTATTTATGTTAATTATATTTGTATTAACAGTTTTGGAATTTAAATATTGAAGTTTACTGAAAGTAGAAGCAAGCAAATAAAGACAAAAGCATAATTAATTAATATCAACAGGTCGATTATGTATCAAGATGACAAAGAAGACACAACAATTTACAAAGTTGTAGTGAATCATGAAGAACAATATTCTATTTGGCCATCTGACCGCGAAAACCCTCTTGGTTGGAAAGATGTGGGAAAAAATGGTTTGAAGCAAGAGTGTCTCAATCACATCAAAGAAGTTTGGACTGACATGAGACCGCTTAGTCTCCGCAAAAAGATGCAGGAAATAACTGATAACCACCAGTAAGTAAATGGAGAATTTTTATGGGAACGTCCTCAATTTCTCAAAAACGGGTATGGTTTATTACTGGTAGCTCGAAGGGCTTAGGTCGAGCATTAGCAGAAATAGTACTTGAGCGGGGCGAGACTGTGGTACTAACCGCAAGGAATCCAGAGCAGATAGAAGATTTTGCAGCAAGCTTTCCAGGTCGTGCATTAGCGGTGCAACTTGATGTAACTAAACCTGAAGAGGTACGAGAAGCAGTAAAACAAGCAATTACCAAATTTGAGCGCATTGATGTACTTGTTAATAATGCTGGATATGGGGTTTTAGGAGCAATAGAAGAAGTCAGCAATGAAGAAGTTCGTCGTCAGTTTGAAACAAACTTTTTTGCTGTCTTAGAAGTGCTACGGACAGTACTACCTCATATGCGACAACAACGCAGTGGACACATTCTGAATATTTCATCAGTGGGTGGCTTTGTGTCCTATGCCGGCACGGGAATCTATAATGGTACAAAATTTGCAACAGAAGGCATTTCCGAAGCATTGGCTCAAGAAGTTACACCCTTGGGTATCAAAATCACAATAGTTGAACCTGGTGCATTTCGTACAGATTTTGTCAGACGTTCTCTTGCCATAACTGATATCCAGATGAATGATTATGAAGCAATCATTGGTGCAATGCGTAAAGATGCGCGGGATATACTAGATATGAAATTGGAATTTAAGGAACCAGGTGATCCAAAGAAAGCTGCTCTGGCAATGATTAAAGCAGTTGATAGTGATCATCCACCACTGAGATTAGTGCTAGGAGAAGATGCAATTTATGCTATTAATGCCAAGCTGGAGTCAGTCAAAGCAGAACTAGATGCTTGGAGGGAAGTGTCTGTAAATACTGCCTTTGATCAATACCTTCGCCAAAATAAAGAGGGCTTTCCGTAGTAGAGTTATCGTTTACCACAACTACAACTCAACACCAACAGAAAGCCCATGCCAGATATATTAGCACTATTAGAATCAGGGTAAGCGCATTTCAAACCCTATTGACAAGAGGATTTGAAAGCATCATTATGATGAGATAAACAAGCAGCAAGAATCGTCAACATATAATTATTATCCATAGCGGCTCGATTGGATTTTTGGCGATTACTTCGCTTGAATGATTGCTCCAAGTTTAAAGCGTTAAGTGCAATTCGACGCAATAAGGACAAATTTTGTGGAGCATGACCAGTACGGATGCGACAAGCATCTTCATTGAAGGTAACGTCCAAAGTCCAATGCAAACCGTTCTCGATGCCCCAATGGAGTCGGATTGCTTGTCCTAATTTGCTTGCATCACAGTCTAAACTAGTACAGTTCGGCGGAAATGAGCCAAGTATTAGATAGCCAACACTTTACCTTTATATGTCCACTTAAAAGGTTTAGCCATTGTTGTATTAAAATAGTCGATAAATTCGAGAATTCGGGTTTTGAGGTCATTCTGACTTTTGAAGCTAGCTCTTCTTAGCAACTTACGAACTAAAATACTGAACCAAATCTCAATTTGATTCAGCCACGAAGAATGTTTGGGTGTGTAATGGAAGACAATTTGATGTGTTGGGTCACTTAAAAAAGCAGCACGTGATTTCATCGATTTGAGTATACCGCTTTTCCCCTTAATACCCAGGTCGATATTCAAACCTTCTTTTTCTGCAACCAAACGAACCAGAGACTCAGACTGGTGAGTATTAGAACGAGCATCCACAATCGGATGCATTTTTGGCATCGGGGTCTTTCAATGATTCGGCCAGATAGCCCAGGAGAAGAAGAGTAACTTCTGTTCTAGAATCTCCACAATTTGGCGGCTCGACAATTTTACCAGTGGCAACATCGGTGTAGTTAAGCTTTTTGTGTCCCGTGACGAATGTACTCAAATTCTCTTCTTTCAACTTCCACCCGGTCGCGGTAGTCCAAGTCTTTCTACACGCTCAGTGGCTTGAATACCAGTCATTTCATCAATCGATATTGTCCGCTCTCCGTTTGATAACGTTCAATCGCACTGATGTATAAATCAGTAATATTTCAACTTTGCGTCAAATTCTTCATCAAGAGGGGGGGTTAACCCAGTAGCTACAAGGTGAAGGTTTAAGTTCTGCTTCTTCTAATAATCTTCCAGCATGGCGGATAGATATGGCACCAATAATCTCTTGTTTCATGATTTCATCTGCTAGTTCTCTTGGTGTCCAATGACATTGGGCGTCCGCAATCTTCGGGCGGTGAACAGGAAAAGCCAAGAGCGAATGGCTCGATGACTTGTTCCATACTAAATTTTACTGGTGCTCCAATACGCTCCATATCTTGTAATCTTTGAATTATCGATAATTCGCGTCCACTGGTTTCCAACCATCGGTTTCTCCATAACCGAGCCATATCCAGACTGATATCTAATGTTCGAGCGATTTCGCCATGATTTTTTCCCTCTGACGCTAGGAGAATTATTTTTGGCACGCAGTACCATTTGTTGCGCTGTATTGTGTCGGTTGATCAACTGTTGCAGTTCTGAGCGATCGCTCTCGTTCAAATTTAATACTTTTGGAGCTAATCGTGCCACACCTGGTTCCCTTGTTTTCAGCCTAAACTGCTTTGACTCTACTTTCTTAGTTTCTCACAATAATGCTTGGTTTATTTACGCCGTGCTGTACTAGTAAGATAAAACTGGACTTCGCGGGTTGTTTTATTCCACAAATGTCGCACCCGCACAACCATGACTATAAGTAGGTGGGCAGGAAAATTTATAACTATGTAACGAAAACTTAACCATAGGTATTAGAGTTAAATTTAATACGTCGTGTACTGTAGTTGCCTTTTTCTCCCCTAGCTTTAACGCCATCAATCACGGCGTAAGCCAGGTCTAACTCATCATCAAATATTTGCCCACATAGTTCGTCTTTTTTCAGGTGCTGCCACTCCAATTCAATTGGGTTCATCTGGGAGCAGTATGCGGGTAAGAAAAAGATGTACAAACCCATGTCTTCCCACTTTGACCATAGCTTTTGCACTTCTTTACATCGGTGTATCGGTCCGTTATCCTGTACAATCACTCTGATACGTCCAGTCTTTTGAGCTTCAGTCGCTTCAAGCTCCATCATTTGAATGTAAGATTTATGACCAACACCACCAATAATCAGACCGTAAACAAAGCTGATTAAAGGTTGAAAAACCCGATAATACTTAATCTCTCCGACCACGACGCTTGGTTGTTCTAAGTGTTTGCTCCCCCTCGATAATAGGTCTTAACCTGGTTCCTCCACGCACAAAACCTGATTCATCTAGATACTTTAGGTCTATTATTTCTCCCGCAGCAGCAGATAATTCCAACATATCTAGGTCTGCTTGTTTCTTCCTCGTACTGAGGTCTTGTTTTCCTTTGTGGCTCTTCTTAGCACGTTTCCAATTGATCCTTTTTTTAGGCACCGTCTTAATCTGTCGGGACTCAATTTAATTTGGCGATCGCCTTCTAATTTCTGCGCTAGTTGAAGACTGTTGTATGTACGTGGTTCTTTTTTGAGGCATTCTTCCAAAACACAATGTCCTGTTCCTTCCACTTTGGTTTTCCCCCTCGACCTGGTAATTCCCAAAGTCCTTCTAGACCCAGTTTTTGCCATTTATGTAAAACTTCTCTGACTGTTTGTGCAGTCCAGTTAAAGTGAGCAGCTATTTTCTCAACGTACCAACCATGTGCGTTTAATCTGATTACCTCTGCTCGGTCTAGTACTTTCTGTGGGACATCCGCAGTTCTCAGGTTTAACAGGGTTAGGTCTTGCTCACGCGTGAGGAATACCCTTAAACGAGCGCCCATATCATTCATCACCTCGGTAGGTAGATTCTCCGTATTTACTTATCTTAACATAGTTGGGTTTTTTCCCGCCCACCTACTTAATTGCTGGAGCGCAAGGATGGGAAGACATGGAAAATTATGGCATTAGCAAAAAACAGTGGTTAGAAAAGTTTTTGGCATTACCTCACGGTATTCCCGCTGATGACACCTTCCGTCGAGTATTTGAATTCATTAATCCAGAAGAATTGAATCGTTGTTTTCTTCAATGGGTAGAAACCCTTGTCACCAAGATGGGAGGAGAAATAATCCCCATAGATGGGAAGACAATTAGGGGTTCATATGACCGCAGTCAAGGTAAATCAGCACTCCATATAATTAGTGCCTGGTCGAGTGAACAACGTCTGGTTTTGGGACAGATGAAAGTAGAAGATAAATCTAACGAAATTACTGCTATTCCCGCATTATTAGAATTACTGGATATCACAGGTTCCATCATCACCATTGATGCAATGGGGACGCAAACAGAGATTGCTAAAAAGATTATCGACAAGAAAGGAAGTGCAGCACTGCTTGCTCAAAGCAAATCATCCCACTCTCTACAATCAGGTTGAAGAATGGTTTAAAAAAGCCTCTGCACCTTAATTTCAAGGTATTGATGTCAGTTATGAAAAACGTGTTGAAAAAGGACATCATCGTCGAGAAATTCGTCAAGTCTGGTCTGTTCCAGTTTCTGCTATTAATAATCTTTATCAACCCCGACTATGGGCAGGACTTCAAAGTGTTGTCATGGTTGTACGAGTGCGTCATCTCTGGAACAAAACTACCCGTGAGGTGCAATTTTATTTGACTTCTTTACACAGTAATGCTCAACTTATTGGTCTAGCTATCCGAAAACATTGGGGTATTGAAAACCAGGCTCATTGGACTCTTGACTGTACATTCGCTGAGGATGCCTGTCGCATTCGCTCTTTCCACAGTCCCCGGAATTTTGCTCTTTTACGACGCATCGCTCTTAATGCCCTCAATCGAGAACTGACTTACAAACGCAGTCTCCGACAAAAAATGAAACGGACGGCGATGGATAACGATTATATGATTCAAGTTCTCAGTTCTTGTTTTCTTGACCCTACATTAGATTCTTCTGAATCCTTGTGTCAAGCCTAATTGAGATGCTCTTACCCTGGTGGATAATGGGGAAATGTAAAATTAAGAATATTAGAGTTTTACTCTACAGCATAAGCAGTAAATTGACGCTTAAATGGTGAATAAAAACCAATAACAATATCAGCACGAGGCACACCCAACTCAACTAATCTATCCGCAACAAGCTCCTCCGTACCGTTATATTGAATCCATATTTTCCCATTTAAAATATCAAAATGCATCACCGGACCAAATACACGCTTATCTCCCTGCCAGCCAACATAAGCTAATTGATAATGGTCATTCTCAGCATCAAAAATTAACTGCGGTTTTACAGAACTTTTTTCAGAACTACTTTGTGCATGTTCGGTCAAAATTTGTTTAATATACTGCCGATATAATTCTATTTTATCCATTGCCGTATTTCCTCCTGCTTGGGGTCATAAATTATCAATCTAACTTGATAACGTTGAATTGCACGTTGGACAAAAGGAAGCTGAAAAAAATCTAAGTAAGTTTCCGATGGAACTGCTAAATATACAATTCGTTCTGGTTCGTTTTCTTCCAATGCTTGACAATAATTAAGATATTGACCGAGGGCTGTATGAAATTCACTAATATCAGAACCTGAAATAAAACTTTTAATTTCAACTGCTATTTTCTCTGTATTACGTTCCGCAGCAATGGCACTTTCTGCGGCTAAATCTATCTGTACTTTAATGGCTTCACTAATACGAATTATCAATGGGTCGTTTGTAATTATCCACCCATCTTTGATTAAAGCATTTTTAACTTGTTGGTGGAAAGCATCTTTAGCCATTCGATAGTCTATTTGTTTTGATGATAAAAAACTATTGCTTAGACGCAGCCAGCCACAGGCATCGCTACAAAATTATTTACTCTATGCATAAGGATAAACCTTTCTTACCTTTTACACAAACAATTGATCCAATCGCTTTAAAATCCTCAAAACCATATATAAATCATCCCCTCGTCTGAGAGTAAATTCATCAGACAATGCATAACCCGCATTTCTCACAAGAAGAGCGATCCCCTATCTCGTAATCCTTTACCCAGAAAATGTTTCGAGCCTTTTTGGTAGGTAATAATTTTGGCACAGTACGAAACGGATAAATCTAGGTTT
>JBMNDX010000011.1:0-255769 GCA_051172755.1 Nostochopsis sp.
GTCAAATTAATGTCCTCTGGTGAGATTGGATTTTGCTCCTGTTTTCTGTACATGGTGACAAAAAGCAAATTTTGGTACTGATGGTCTCGATGCTCCAAGGATTTTGGGCTATTTTACCTTCTTATCTTGTACCTGAAAAGTTTTTTATATTATAAACGAACACCGATGATTATACGTATGCCATTTATGTCAAAAATAAACCTAAAATGACTGGCGTACGTATTTTATATTATCTATTTTTCTAAATATTTCATATCATTTACACCTGTTACTCCGAAACTGTAGAAATTTTGGAAAATAATAAATTAAGTCTAATTATTAAGACTAACCAAATTTCTTTGGGCAAATATGACTCATCCATTTTTAGAACGCTTGCACAGTCCTGATCGTCCCGTGATTGTTTTCGACGGTGCGATGGGAACTAACTTACAAACGCAAAATCTCACTGCTGAAGATTTCGGTGGTGCTGAATATGAAGGTTGCAACGAGTATCTAGTCCACACGAAACCTGAAGCTGTAGCCAAAGTTCACCGTGATTTCCTCACAGCAGGTGCGGATGTGATTGAAACCGATACTTTTGGTGGTACACCTATAGTATTGGCAGAATATGACCTCGCTGACCAAACATACTACCTCAACAAAACCGCCGCAGAACTAGCAAAGCGTGTCGCAGCAGAATTTTCTACTCCAGAAAAACCCAGGTTTGTGGCTGGTTCGATGGGGCCAACAACCAAACTACCAACTCTGGGACACATTGATTTTGACACAATGAAAGATAACTTCGCCCAACAAGCAGAAGCTTTGTGGGATGGTGGTGTCGATTTATTTATTGTCGAAACTTGTCAGGATGTCCTGCAAATCAAAGCAGCGTTGAATGGTATTGAAGAAATCTTTGCTAAAAAAGGCGATCGCCGTCCTTTGATGGTTTCTGTAACCATGGAAACAATGGGGACAATGTTAGTAGGTACGGAAATCAATGCTGTGCTAACTATTTTAGAACCTTATCCAATAGATATTCTCGGTCTAAACTGTGCCACAGGGCCAGACCTGATGAAGCCACACATTAAGTATCTTTCTGAACATTCCTCTTTCATAGTTTCCTGTATTCCTAACGCTGGTTTACCAGAAAACGTCGGTGGACAAGCACACTACCGCTTGACACCCATGGAATTGCGGATGTCATTGATGCACTTTGTTGAAGATTTAGGTGTCCAAGTAATTGGGGGTTGCTGTGGGACACGTCCAGATCACATTCAACAATTAGCAGAAATCACTAAAGAACTTAAGCCAAAAGTTAGAGAACCGCAGCTAGAACCAGCCGCAGCATCAATTTACAGCACTCAGCCTTACGAACAAGATAATTCCTTCTTGATCATCGGTGAACGGCTAAACGCCAGTGGTTCTAAAAAATGCCGCGAATTGCTGAACGCGGAAGACTGGGATGGACTAGTATCGATGGCGAGGGCGCAAGTCAAAGAAGGCGCGCACATCCTGGATGTTAACGTCGATTATGTGGGGCGTGATGGTGTGCGGGATATGCACGAATTGGCTTCTCGCATTGTCAACAATGTGACACTTCCTCTGATGCTCGATTCCACAGAATGGGAAAAGATGGAGGCGGGTTTAAAAGTTGCTGGTGGTAAATGTTTGTTGAACTCTACCAACTATGAAGACGGCGAACCACGTTTTTTGAAAGTATTGGAGTTAGCGAAAAAGTATGGTGCTGGTGTCGTCATTGGTACTATTGATGAAGAAGGGATGGCGCGGACTGCTGACAAGAAATTCCAAATTGCTCAACGTGCCTACCGTCAAGCATTAGAATATGGTATCCCATCGCACGAAATATTTTTTGATACACTAGCTCTACCAATTTCTACAGGGATTGCAGAAGATCGAGAAAATGCGAAAGGCACTATTGAAGCCATTCGTCGCATTCGCCAAGAATTGCCTGGTTGTCATGTTGTTTTAGGTGTATCCAATATTTCCTTTGGTCTAAGTCCCGCCGCGCGGATAGTGCTGAATTCCGTGTTCTTGCATGAAGCGATCGCAGTAGGTATGGATGCGGCAATTGTTAGCCCTAACAAAATTTTACCACTGTCGAAGATTGAAGAGAAACATCAACAAATCTGTCATGACCTAATTTACGACGATCGCAAATTTGAAGGTGATGTCTGCATTTATGATCCCCTAGCAGAATTAACCCAGATGTTTGAAGGGGTGACGACAAAACGCGACAAAGGTGTTGATGAAAGTCTCCCTATTGAAGAACGTCTCAAGCGTCACGTGATTGATGGTGAACGTATCGGTTTAGATACAGCACTTGCTGAAGCGCTCAAGAAATATCCGGCTTTGGATATTATTAATGTCTTTCTGCTGGATGGAATGAAGGTAGTAGGTGAGTTGTTTGGTTCTGGACAAATGCAGCTACCTTTTGTGTTACAGTCAGCCGAAACCATGAAAGCGGCAGTTGCTTACCTAGAACCGTTCATGGAAAAATCAGAAGCTGGCAACAATGGCAAGGGTACATTTATTATTGCCACAGTTAAAGGTGATGTTCACGATATTGGTAAGAACCTGGTAGATATCATTCTCTCTAACAACGGTTATAGGGTGATTAACCTGGGAATTAAGCAGTCGGTGGAAAACATTCTTCAAGCATACGATCAGCACAAAGCTGATTGTATTGCTATGAGTGGGTTGTTGGTGAAGTCCACCGCCTTCATGAAAGAAAATTTGCAGGTATTTAACGAAAAAGGAATTACTGTCCCTGTAATTTTGGGTGGTGCGGCGTTAACTCCCAAGTTTGTTTCTGAAGATTGCCAGAATACTTACAAAGGTAAGGTAGTCTATGGCAAAGATGCTTTTTCAGATTTGCACTTTATGGACAAATTAATGCCAGCCAAAGCATCTGGGAAGTGGGATGATCTGCAAGGATTTTTGGGTGAATTGGCAGAAGAAACATCTCAAAATGGACATAAGGAACCTATCACAGAAAAACCCCAAGCAGAAAAAGCACCTGTTGAACCAACAGAAGTTGATACTAAACGTTCAGAAGCGGTGGCGGTAGATATTCCTCGTCCCACACCGCCTTTTTGGGGAAGTAAGTTATTACAACCGAGTGATATTCCTTTAGAAGAATTATTCTGGTATTTGGATTTACAAGCTTTGATTGCAGGACAATGGCAGTTTAGGAAGCCGAAGGAGCAATCTAAGCAGGAATATCAGGCTTTTTTGGACGAAAAGGTGTATCCAATTTTGGAGGAGTGGAAGCAGCGAATTCTTACAGAGAATTTGTTGCATCCGCAGGTGAGTTATGGATATTTTCCTTGTCAGTCTGAGGGGAATAGTTTGTATGTGTATGATTGGAACCGCAGAGACGCAGAGGGCGCAGAGGTAAGAGCAAGTTTTGAGTTTCCTCGACAAAAGTCGTTGAGGAGACTGTGTATTGCAGATTTCTTTGCACCGAAGGAGTCGGGGGTGATTGATGTGTTCCCGATGCAAGCGGTGACTGTCGGTGAAGTGGCGACGGAGTACGCGCAAAAGTTATTTGCAAATAATCAATACACAGATTATCTGTATTTTCACGGCTTGGCTGTGCAGATGGCGGAGGCTGTGGCTGAGTGGACTCATGCACGAATTCGCCGAGAGTTGGGTTTTACTGCTGAGGAACCGGATAATATTCGGGATATTTTGGCACAGAGGTATCAAGGCTCACGGTATAGTTTTGGCTATCCCGCTTGTCCGAATATTCAGGAGCAGTACAAGCAACTGGAGTTGTTGGGAACTGAGCGGATTAATCTGTATATGGATGAAAGTGAGCAGTTGTATCCGGAGCAGTCTACGACGGCGATTATTTGTTACCATCCGGTAGCAAAATATTTTAGCGCCTAAACGAACTTGCGGAGTAGGCTATACGGTTCAGAGACGCGAAATTTCGCGTCTCTGCATTTTTTGAGGGAAATTTCGCGTCTCTAAACTTTTTGAGGAGATGTCTATTAGCTAATTTTAAGATTTAACCTCTAATCATCGTCATCATCGTCATCGTTATTACTATTATTGTGCCGTTGGTTATTTTGTCTGTCGTCATCATCGTCATCTGAGTCTGATTGATTTGTGTTATTTTCTCGTTGTTCTTGGGGTTGATCTTCTGTACCAAAGTTGCAACCAACTAATCCCCCTGGTAGGATCACTAAGCTAGCAGCAGCAAGAATACTCCAAATATCTTTTTTTATCCAACGCTCGTTTTTGTGCAACATAAATTTCTATGTTTTGAAACTCTACTTATTTTTAAGATACTGCGAGTTGGAATTTTCAACTTTCACAAGCGAGAGAGGGTAGTGTTAGGGAAACTGCGGCCAAGGACAAGCTAAACTTGATTGATGCATCCACAATGCCACGATGATCCCTACGACTGCTCAATTCCCCCGGTGTTGACACCCGCAATTTAATTCTGTATCTTCAAAGTATATACGTTAAACAAGAACTTTTAAGAGCGTTTTGCTCCGAAATTTTTAAGTTTAGCCGTGTGGACTCTAACAGAACATTTGGAGATAGCTATGACAGCAGTTGTTGCTAAATGGGGAAACAGTTTAGCTATTCGGATTCCAAGATCGGTAGCTGAACAAGCACATGTAACCGAAGGGACAGGTATAAATTTTAGTGTGGAAGGTAACAGTATTGTAATTACACCACAAAAAAGAAAAAAATATACGCTTGATGAGTTACTTGAAGGTATGACTCCTGATAAATTTCATCCTGAATTTGAAACTGGGAATGCTATGGGGAATGAAGATTGGTAGTTAACCCGTACTTTCCCGACAGAGGAGATATTGTCAAATTAGAATTTGGAGATGCACAACAGTTTACGGCTGATTCGATTCGGCGTGCATTTGCTCTTCAAGCGTCAGGAATGTCATTTGATCATATTGCTAGGACATTAAACAATGAACTACAACAACAAGGGCGTGAGCAAATTGGCTACCGCCCTGTTCTTGTTATATCTCCAATTAAATACAATCGAATTGCTTCTTTGGTTTTAGCTTGTCCAATAACTAGCAATCCAAAAGGGCTTAGTTTTGAAGTTCCACTTGTTGAGGGAATGCAAACAAAAGGAGTTGTGTTAGCTGACCAAATAAAAACACTAGATTGGAGAGCTAGAAAGGTAAAATTTGTTGAAAGTGTTGCACAAGATTTAATAGAAGAAGTACAGGCAAAGCTCGAAACATTAATTTTGTAAAACAATTTTATTTAAAATTAGAAACGCGATCGCTAATCTTTAGCTAATACACCATTGAGGAAAATATCAGCGAGTCCTTCGGCCATTTGCTGCATTTCTTGAGGGGAAGCATCAGGTTCCATGAGAGTATTGTGAGAAAAGCCTGCGATCGCAAACATTCCCAAAAATACTTTGGCTACCAATTTCGCATCCATTTGGCGATAAATGCCTTTATCCATGGCTGTTTGAAAAAATGCTTCAGCAACATCAGTCATTTTGTCAATCACTTCTGACTGGATGCGATCGCGCAAATCTGGATGAAATTGTGCCTCCATAAAACACACCCGCATCAAGTCGGCACTTTTTTGCATGTTCCACATCCGGCGGCGCATTACCTGGGCCACAGCTTTATAACTGCCCATTTCACTTAATTCTGTAAGCAAATCCGTGAGAATCTCCACCCAGCCAGCAGTCGCTACCTCTACCAAAATCGCCTTTTTATTCGGAAAATGTCGAAATAGCGTTCCTTCCGCGACTCCTGCTGCTTGTGCTAGATCGCGGGTGGTGGTGCCATCAAATCCGTGGGAGGCAAACAAGCGCCGTGCAGCCTGTAAAATGCGACCACGGGTTTGTGTCTCTGATGCTGGAGGAGAGTTAAAAACACGCATAACAGTTATAGTGAAATATCCGGAATAGGACTCGTAGCATTATTGTCTTACAACAAGTACAAAAATCACAGAAAGCTTAATACAAGATTAAGGCTCTACTCGCAATTAGCCTCGATTTCCGGTAACAAAACTTTACTTTTAATTTTGCTTATGAATCATACTAATTTTAGGTTTGGGATCTTAGATTTTAGATTACGAATGTTTAAACAGAAACTAAATCGCCTGATCGTCATTCTGCTTTTGCCATTAAGTTTGTGGTGGGGATTTTTACCGGAAGTTGCTTTAGCCAAGACTCAAACTCCACAAGCCCAAAATTCGATTCAGCCTTATCTAGATCAAGTCATTAAGCGGTTGACAGAGTTTCGTCTCGACAATGGGATGAAGTTCATTGTCTTGGAACGCCACCAAGCGCCAGTTATTTCTTTTGTTACCTATGCTAATGTCGGTGGTGTTGATGAACCAGATAAAAAAACTGGTGTTGCCCACTTTTTAGAACATTTGGCTTTTAAAGGTACAACTCGGATTGGTACAAAAAACTACAAGGCAGAAAAACCCCTGCTGGATAAGTTGGATCAACTGGCTGTGCAAATTGAAACAGCCCAAGCAGCTGGTAAGAAAGATGAAGTGGCTAAGTTGACAGCGCAATTTGAGCAAGTAGAAGCACAAGCAGCAAAACTTGTCAATCAAAATGAATTGGGACAAGTTGTCGAACAAGCAGGAGGTGTAAATTTAAATGCTAATACCTCCACAGAAGCTACCCGTTATTTTTACAGCTTTCCTGCTAATAAGTTGGAATTGTGGATGTCGCTGGAGTCAGAACGTTTTCTTGAACCTGTATTCCGCGAGTTTTATAAAGAAAAAAATGTGATTTTGGAAGAACGACGCCTGCGGGTAGATAACTCCCCGATTGGACAGATGTTAGAGAAGTTTATCGATACAGCTTTCAAAGTCCATCCCTACAGGCGTCCAATTATTGGTTACGACGAAGATATCCGCAATTTGACACGAGAAGATGTCCAAAAATTTTTCGATGCGTACTATGTACCAAGTAATTTAACTATCGCTGTTGTCGGAGATGTCAACCCTAGTGAAGTTAAAAAACTAGCGCAAATCTACTTTGGACGTTACAAAGCTAAACCCAAAGCTGTAGCAAAACTACCAGCAGAACCGCCACAGAAACAAACGCGGGAAGTGACAGTCAAGTTAAATTCTCAACCTTGGTATTTAGAAGGTTATCATCGCCCTGCACTTACCCATCCAGATAATGCTGTGTATGAAATTATCGGTAGTTTGCTGAGTGATGGACGGACATCACGTCTGTATAAATCTTTGGTGGAAAAACAGCAATTAGCACTTTCAGCCCAAGGTTTTAGCGGTTTTCCCGGAGATAAATCTCCAAATTTGATATTATTTTATGCTCTCACCGCTCCTGGTCATTCTGTTGATGAAGTGGCGATCGCTTTACGCAAAGAAATTGACAAACTCAAGAGTGAACCTGTGCCAGCTATAGATTTAGATCGAGTCAAAACTCAAGCGAGGGCAGAATTGTTGCGATCGCTCGATTCTAATATGGGAATGGCGCAGCAGTTGTTGGAATATGAGGTGAAAACTGGTTCTTGGCGAAATTTATTTAAGCAGTTGGACAAATTGGAAGCTGTGACATCTGCGGATATTCAACGAGTCGCAAAGACAACTTTTACACTCGAAAATCGTACTACTGGTAAGCTGTTGTCACAGCAGGGATGAGGAATGAACCACAGAGACGCAGAGGACGCAGAGGAAAAGAGAAGAGGTATGAAGAGGTATAAAAGAATAGGCAAAAGGCAGATGAAAATCCAAAGTTTTAAATTTAAGGGGTTGGTTTATGCAGTGATTGCTGCTTTTGTCTTGGTACTTTTAACTTTTAACTTTTCCTGGGCGGCGACAGCAGCAAAACATTACACTGAGTTAGAGTTTGCGCCATTACCGGAAATCAAGTTGCCAAAGTATGAGCGATATAAGTTAGATAATGGTATGGTGGTTTATTTGATGGAGAACCATGAGTTGCCATTGGTGACTGGTGCGACGATGATTGGTACTGGCGATCGCTTTGAACCATCAGACAAAGTAGGTTTAGCTCAGATGGTAGGGACGGTAATGCGAACTGGGGGAACGAGTTCCCATACGCCTGATGAGTTAAATCAGATGTTGGAACAACGGGCAGCTTCAGTAGAAACTGATATTAATGAAAGTAGTGGGACTGCTAGTTTTGAAGCACTCAGTGAAGATGTCGGAACTGTATTGGGGTTATTTACTGAAATACTGCGGGAACCAACTTTTGCTGAAGATAAACTAGCTTTGGCAAAAACACAAGAAGGGGGTAAGATTTCTCGTCGTAATGATAATCCAAATGAAATTGCCCAACGAGAATTTAAGAAATTAATCTATGGTAAGGAAAACCCCTATGCGCGTACAACAGAGTATGGGACACTGAATCAAATTTCTCGCCCAGATTTGGTGAAGTTTTACCAACAGTATTTTTATCCCAATAATATGATTTTGGGAATTGTGGGCGATTTTGATCCTCAAAAGATGAAATCCCTGATTCAAGCAAAGTTTGGTGACTGGAAACCCAACCCCAATTTTACG
Organism: Nostochopsis sp.; assembly: GCA_051172755.1. GTDB lineage: Bacteria > Cyanobacteriota > Cyanobacteriia > Cyanobacteriales > Nostocaceae > Pelatocladus. Next base: position 8,512 of record JBMNDX010000011.1, read on the forward strand.
AAACCCCAGTTACCAGAAGTAGCAGCTCAAGGTAGCGGTGTCTTTTTTGTCAATCAACCACAACTGACTCAGAGTAGTATTCTCATCGGCCATTTGGGAGGACAATTCAAAAGTCCCGATTATCCAGCATTGGATGTGTTGAATGGAGTATTAAATGGTTTTGGCGGACGTTTGTTTAATGAAGTGCGATCGCGTCAAGGTTTAGCTTACTCTGTATACGGCTACTGGAGTCCGCGTTATGATTATCCTGGTATATTTGTTGCTGGGGGACAAACGCGATCAGATGCGACTGTACAGTTTGTGAAGGCTTTGCAAACAGAAATTAAACGCATCCAAACTCAACCAGTCACACCCAAAGAATTGGCTTTTGCTAAAGAGTCTACTCTCAATTCGTTTGTGTTCAATTTTGAAGATCCCACCCAAACTTTATCGCGTTTGATGCGATACGAATATTATGGTTATCCCTCTGATTTTCTGTTCCGCTACCAAAAAGCAGTAGCAGCAACCACAGCAGCTGATGTGCAAAGAGTAGCAAAACAATATTTGAAACCAGATTCGTTAGTAACTTTAGTTGTGGGTAATCAAAGGGCGATTAACCCACCTTTGACACAGCTAGCTAAACAAGTAACACCAATAGATGTGACTATTCCGAAATCACCTCAAGCACAGAGTTAGTTGATTAATTATCTTGACACTCTCAGCCCACTTCGTGACTGAGTTTCTCCCATACCATGTATTCTGATGAGAACTCGGTTGATTTATCAGCCGGGTTTTTTATTTAAGCAAACATCAAATCACTTCCCAAAACCCGAAGTGCGTTTTCTTTTCTTCGCTGATGCTGGCGCCAGCAACTCTGCCCTAAAACCTCCTTGATGTTCCAACATCAGTTTGCGGGTGCGCTGGCGTTGGTATTTCTGCACCTCAGTGGCGAAAGGATGATTGGGATCAATGTTAAGATGGGTAATGGAAATAACATAAACTTCTTCTTCTTCTGGATTAGATGCTAAAACGCACATAATTCCACCCATATCTCCAGAATATTTCACATGTTCAATGACAAATTCTTTGTTTGGATTTGCTACCTCTCCTCGTTCTTTTAAAGTTTTGAGAAACTCTTTTCCCGCCCGTGCTTTAATTGGTAAGCTTTCTTGCAATTTTTCTGTTAAGGCAACTGCTGCATCATAATCATCAATAATCATCTATTTTTCTCCTTTGATGATTTTTTCCTAATATCAAAGCATTGCAATGGGAACAAAATAAATTAATTATACGAGCAAGCGTCCCAGAGCGATCGCACAATTTACCCTCCCTTCCGTCAAGGTAACTATGAAGCTAGAAAATAGGAATATCAACAGGGAGACAAATGTGAACAGTATAGTTCAGTGGCAACAAAGAGTAGGTAATCAGAGAGACTGGGTATGGCGGGGTTGGCAAACTCGCTATACTTATATTCGCCCTAGCCAAAATCACCACAACTCAACCCCCCTAATTTTGCTGCATGGGTTTGGTGCTTCGATAGGACATTGGCGACACAATTTAGAAGTGTTGGGAGAACAGCATACAGTCTACGCGCTAGACATGCTGGGTTTTGGTGCTTCCGAAAAAGCTTGTGCGAATTATAATATCCAGCTTTGGGTAGAACAAATTTATGACTTTTGGAAAACATTTATCCGTCAGCCTGTAATCTTAGTGGGTAACTCCCTCGGTTCGCTAGTTTCCTTAGCTGTGGCTGCTACTTATCCAGAGATGGTGCAAGGTGTGGTGATGATGAGTTTACCAGATCCATCTTTAGAACAAGAAGCGATTCCTGTTTTTCTCCATCCTGTTGTTGCCACAATTAAAAATATGGTGGCTTCGCCATTATTAATGAAACCCCTATTTTATTTTGTTCGCCAACCAAATATATTACGACGTTGGGCTGCTCTTGCCTATGCTAACCCAGAAGCGATCACCGATGAACTAGTTGAAATATTAGCAGGACCTCCCCAAGACAGAGGTTCGGCGCGTGCTTTTAGTGCTTTGTTTAAAGCAACGATTAGTGCCAATTTTGGACTCAGCGTCAAATCTATGTTGCCTAACTTAACAATTCCCATGTTGTTAATTTGGGGACAAAAAGATAAATTTGTTCCGCCAGGACTTGCTCATGAATTTGCTCAATATAATGAGAATTTACAATTATTGAGTCTAGAAGATGTCGGTCATTGTCCCCACGATGAAAATCCAGAAATTATCAACCAAGCAATTTTAGATTGGATTAATTCACTCTCGCGATCGCCAAAACCAAAATAACTCTTCACTCGATAATACTATTATAGTTAGAACACGTAGCCTCTATATCGACTATGAGAAAATATTGAGTCATGTTTTCTGCGATCCCCTTTCCCCTTTCCCCTTTCCCCTTGTCTTCCAATTATCCTCTATGCCAGCGCGTACCCTCACGGCTATCGATTAAAGTTACGCCCTGGTCTTGGAGTTGATCACGAATGCGGTCTGCTTCGCCAAAATTCTTCGCTTTTCTGGCTTCTTGCCGTTTTTGAATTAACTCCTCGATTTCTGCTTCAGTAATACCACTATTGTTATTTGTTGCTTCTGTAACTTTGGCTTCTAAACCCAAAACTCCAGCTAAAGTCACAAGAGTCTGCCATTGTTTCGCTAATTCTTCTGGTGGTGTTTCGGTTTTACCTTCATGTACCAATAGATTTCCTTCTCGACGGAGTTCTTTAGCAAGTTCAAATAGTACTGCTAGGCTACCAGAGAAGTTAAAGTCGTCATCTGCTGATTCTTCAAACCTTCTGATGATTTCTTTATCTAAGCGATCGCCATCATTACCAAAGCCAAGTTTTTGACCGTGTTCGTAGCCCAAGAGTAAACCTTCTTTGAGGGTTTTCCAACTATTTTCCGCAGTAGCGATCGCTTCATCGGTAAAATCTAGTGGTTTGCGATAGTGGGCTTGCAAGACAAAGTAGCGCACCGCCATTGGATCAACTGGACGATCTAATAATTCTCGAATGGTAGTAAAGTTACCCAGAGACTTGGACATTTTTTTACCATCTACCATCACCATGCCGTTATGCATCCAGTAGTGTGCTAGGGGTTGATTAATAGCACCTTCTGACTGGGCTATTTCATTTTCATGATGAGGGAAAATTAAATCACCACCACCGCCATGAATATCAATTGTTTCACCCAGCTGCGATCGAATCATCGCTGAACATTCAATATGCCATCCCGGACGACCTTTACCCCAAGGTGAATCCCAAGCTGGTTCTCCGGGTTTAGCTGCTTTCCATAAAGCAAAATCAAATGGGTGTTGTTTTTTACCTTCTTGGTCTTCTGCATCGACTCTGCCACTAGCACCAGCTTGCATCTGTTCTAGTTCTCGCCCAGATAGCTTACCATAAGTAGGAAAACGCTCAACTCTGTAGTAAACATCACCATTAGCCGCGTAAGCGTAATCTTTTGCCACTAAAGCTTGAATCATTGCATGGATTTCGGGAATATGTTCTGTTGCACGAGGATATTCATCCGCATCCATAACGTTTAAACGACGGATATCTTCAAAATAAGTATCGATAAAACGATCTGACACTGCTTCCATCGTTGTACCTTGTTCTCTGGCACGGTTGAGAATCTTATCGTCAATATCGGTAAAATTCTGGATGTAACGCACTTGATAACCGCGCCATTCCAGATAACGACGTATATTATCCCAAACTATGTAGCAACGAGCATGACCCAAATGGCAATAGTCGTACACCGTCACGCCGCAGCAATACATCTTAACTTTTCCAGGCTCAATTGTTTCCAAAGGTTCTTGGCGACGAGTCAGGGTATTGTAAACAGTTAGGGTCATAACACAGTAATACTTAATTGAGATACGCAATAATAGGTTAAAGCAACTGGGAGGTTGATCCAGCATCCCTATGCTAGTGTTTTATGGACTCTCTACGCTACATTTTCTAGTTTGACTTATTTGATGGCAGTGTTATGCAAGCAGCTAATTCTGAATCTCATACAATGGAAGCCCCAAAACAAGGATTACCAGTAACAATTATTACTGGTTTTCTTGGCAGTGGCAAAACAACTTTACTCAATCATATCCTGAGTAATCAGCAGGGTTTGAAAACTGCTGTTTTAGTGAATGAATTTGGTGAAATTGGCATCGATAACGAGTTAATTATCTCCACTGACGATGATAATAATATGGTGGAGTTAAGTAACGGTTGTATATGCTGCACCATTAATAATGATTTGGTTGATGCCGTTTACAAAGTTTTAGAACGTCAAGAAAACATAGATTATCTAGTTGTAGAAACAACTGGACTTGCAGATCCGCTACCAGTGGCTTTAACATTTCTTGGCACAGAATTACGAGATTTAACTCGTCTTGATTCGATTATCACGGTTGTAGATGCGGCAAATTATAGCCTAGATTTATTTAATTCTCAGGCAGCTCATAGTCAAATTGCCTATGGTGATGTAATTCTGTTGAATAAGACAGATTTGGTTTCTCAAACAGAATTAGAAACACTAGAAACTAAAATTCGTGAGGTTAAAGAAGGTGCGAGAATTATTCGTACCAACAAAGCACAAGTACCGCTAGCTTTAATTCTCAGTGTTGGTCTGTTTGAGACAGACAAGTATTTTGACACCGCCGAAGCACATAATCACGAACATCACCATCATGACCATCATGATCATGATCATCATCATGACCATGATCATTCAGAGTGCGGTCACGAACATCATGATCATGACCATGATCATCACCATCATTCCAATCATTTGGAAAATGACGGCTTCACCTCACTATCTTTTAATAGTGACAAACCGTTTGCAATCAGGAAATTTCAGTATTTCTTAGATAACCAACTTCCAGAGAATATTTTTCGTGCTAAGGGGATTATGTGGTTTGAAGAAAGTCCCAAGCGACATATTTTTCACCTTTGCGGTAAACGCTTTACTCTAGATGACGACGAGTGGAAAGGTGAAAAGAAAAATCAGTTGGTATTGATTGGTCAAAATTTAGATCATGAAAAGTTGCGAGAACAATTAGAAAACTGTTTATGTATTCCTTCTGCAACTCGCGGTAAGGGATTTAGTAAATAGTAATAACTAGTACTTCACCACACAAACTTTGCAGGGTTAAATAACGAACCACATAGACGCGCAAGCGGCTACTTACCCTGCACCGAACCCTTTCACCGAACAAAAGCCACTACTCTACGAGAAGCCGGACTTCGTCCGTCTACGTGTCTACCCGCTAGGTTAGAACACAAAGAAAGAGGTTCAAGAGAGTTGCGAAATTAGTTTAAGCTAATGAGCATTTAAGTTGCATAAAACCAGAGCTGAAGCCCTTACTACAAGCGAATCAGTCTGGAAAAATGAATGACGATTAGTTTACCCAGCAAAGTTGCTGTGGTGAAGTACTAGAAATATCATTGAGTTGAGAGCATCCCAAATTTCGGTTCTAGTGGGGATCAGCCACTAGAGGTAACGGGGAAAGTTGGTGGAAATCCAGCACTGTCCCGCAACTGTGAACTTAAAAAAGTAAGTCAGGATACCCACCGAAGTTGATTTCATTTGTAAAATATCTGCGAGGTACAGATGACCACAGCTACAAATACTTCTTTCATTTCTGCACATAACAACACTGAGATCCCCTCTCATACTCTATTTGTGTGCAAGACTTGTGCTAGCCTCTGGCAAGATGGTAAACGAGTTGGTGAGAGTGGTGGACAAAAGTTATTAAAGCAACTTCAGGAATTAGCTCAAGACTGGTATCTCAAAGATAATTTTTCGATTCAAGAAGTAGAATGCATGAGTGCTTGTAGTCATTCTTGTGTTGTCGCGTTTGCTGGTTCCGGAAAACTAACTTATATATTCGGAGATTTACCAGTAGATGATAGTGCAGCTGCCATTGTCGAATGTGCCAGCAAATATTATGCGAAACCAGATGGTTTGTTACCTTGGTCAGAGCGTCCTGAACCTCTAAAAAAAGGTATTTTAGCAAGAATTCCCTCGTTATCTTGAAGTAAATTAAGTTTTGCGACTCGTAAATCAGGTTTTGCGACTTGTAAATCAGGTTTTGCGACTCGTAAATTAAGTTTTGCGACTTGTAAATCAGGTTTTGCGACTCGTAAATCAGGTTTTGCGACTCGTAAATCAGGTTTTGCGACTCGTAAAACCTGATTTTCATCAAATTTCACTATAGTGGTTCTCGCTTGGATATAGTACAATACGCTTGGTTTTAAGGATTTTTGGTACAAAAAATTGGTGTGTAGAGACGCTTCAAACAGCGCGTCTCTACAAAGAATTGTGGGCTTAACTGAACTGTATTGGGATATAGTACAGTCAGACCTCTCTGGTAAACTTCTCTCCTACAAGGCTACGGTGTATACACATCTCTGTGCTAGATGCAAAATGTAGTTTGATCCGCCTAAATTCCCCTTAATAAAATTAAAAATTTGTCTACACCCGAAGATTGTTATGGAATCGACATCCAAATTCTCAGGTGCAAGATATGGGTTAATCGACATTAGTAGTAAATAGAGAATTGAAAACAACAAACGAGACTAGAGAAAAAGCAGCACTAGCATAGAAGACAGTTTGTGTTCCCCAAATTGCATCAACAATGCTTCCTAAAAGAGGGCCTAGTGTTTGTCCCCATGACTGAATAGTTGAATTCACCGCCATAAAACCAGCGCGAGATTCTTGTGCAGAAAGCATCGCTAACATTGATTGAGCTGATGGAAAAGCAATACCTTGAGCTGCACCAAGGAAAAAAACCGGAATTAATAGCAGCCATACATTATTTACTGTCGGAATAATTAATAATCCCAAACCAGAGAGAATAAAAGATATTTTAATGAGTTGTATTTGCGATAAATGCCGCGTTAAAAAACTCAATTGAGAAGCAACCAAAGCAAGAGATAATGATAGACTCGTCAAGATCACACCAATTACTAATTCAGAAGCACCAAATTGCTTTCCTGCAAAAATGGGAATGTAAGTTAAGCAAGCTCCTACTTGTAGCATAAACAGAGACATGACTGCAAACAGGAGTCCAAATACTTGACGGTTATTAATGCTACCCCAAGTATTTTGTAGATAAGGTTTGAGTTGAAAATTTTGTACATTATGTTCTTGCTGTGGTAGCTTCAATGTTGTGAATACCATTACTGCTAATGGAATAGCAAACAAAGATGTTAAAAATGGAAATCGCCAACTAAAAGAAGCTAATACTCCACCAACTAAAGGAAAAATGGCTGAACTAATACCATTCAAGCTGGCAACAAATGCCATGACAGATGTTAGCTTTTTTCCTGTATAGAGATCACTGATAATAGTAAGTTGCAAAGACTCTAAACTAGCAGTACCAACACCCTGTAAAAAACGCCATTCTGTAAGGCTACGGAAATTAGGAGCAAGACCACTCAAAGCTCCACCAAAAGCAAAAACTAATAGTGAAGGCACAAGAACTTGTTTTCTGCCAAATCTATCAGCTAAAATCCCAAATATAGGAGTTACAATTGCACCTGGAAATTGAAAGAGCGTTGAGACCAGGGAAACTTGACCGCTTGAAACATTAAAAAAATTGGCGATCGTTGGTAGTGCAGGGTTATAAATTGTTCCCCCTAAAATCGTTACCAGCGTCAACATACTAATGATGTAAAAATTCCTATCTTGATGGATTTTACTCGTATTTTTACTATTACTTTTCATGAGAGAGTAATTTATCTACTTTCTTATTGTATAGATTTATTAATAAAAATCAGTAACTTATTGATACTAAATGCTTGGATTTTTGGAAGTATTGTTAATACAACAAATTTTTATTGATTTTAATTATTAATTGGGTGAAAAAATATATTTTAGATCCTTAGTAATATCTGCTTTTCGTTAGATGTCATGCATCAGTTTTCTGAATATCAAAAAAATCAAGGCTGAAAATATTTTATTTTGTCTAATTTTCAGCCTTGTTAATATCAAGATTTTTCAGAGCGATTCAATCAAGCCTTATCCCATTCCGCATAGAGATGTGTAAAAGAACGGTTCATCAATGCTGGAATATAATTTAGCTTTTGATTGGGGCGAAGTCTGAGATTGGGCAATCTTGTAGACAATACTTCTAGAGCAATCCGTCCTTCTCGACGAGCTAAACTTGAACCAATGCAGTGATGAACTCCATGACCAAAAGCGAAATGGTTAGCAGTTGTCTGTTTGAAACGTTCAATCTCAAAACTATCCGCATGATCGTACTGATTTTCATCTCGGTTAGCAGAGCCATACATCAAAAACAACTGAGTACCTTGGGGTAGTGTGACACCTGCTAGGGAAACTTCTTCAGTAGTAGTGCGAATCATGGATGGCACAGGAGCATCATACCTGAGTGCCTCTTCTACAACAGCAGGAATAAGTGAGGGGTTATCACAAATTGCTTGCCATAATTGCGGACGTTCCAACAGAAGATGTGTGGTACTAGCTATCAGATGGCTAGTAGTTTTATGTCCTGCTAGTATTAATCCACATAAAACGATGACCTGCTCATTTAAACTCAGATCAGAATCTTGGATATTGCTGATCAAGTCATCTTGAGGAGCTTGCTGTCGTTGTTCGATTAAACCTGCAACAAACTGTTGCATTGCCACAAAACTGTGAGCGCATTCTAGTTGTTTTTCTGGTGTTAAATGTGACGATAACAACGCCGTCATATCATGACACCACTTCTTGATGTTTGCCATCATCTCCAGAGGGACACCGTACATGGTGAGGATGACCTCAAGCGCTAACGGATAAGTGAATTGAGAGATGAGATCAGCTTGTCCATCATTGATAAAATTATCTACCAATGTGTTGGCAAGAGTGCTTATTGAGTCTTCCAATCCTTGCAGGCGTTCTGGTGCGAAGACTTTCATGAAAGGAGCGCGTAAACGTTTGTGCTGTTCGCCATCACTATTAAGTAAGTCAGCAACAAAAGGAAAACCTTGTCTGAGGACTCCGATTACCTCCGGCGTAAACTGAACAATAGGTTTGAGGTTATCTGCGGAAGAAAATCGGGCTGGGTCTTTTAGTACATTGAGAACGTCTTCATAACGTGTAACAACGTAGCCGTTTAACATTGGACTGTAAAATAGCGGCTCCTCAGCTCTAGCACGCTTAAAGAATGAATAAGGATCTTCAAGTTGTGGACCGGCAAAAGGTTGGAATTCTTGACCGAGGTGGGGACAAGTTTTCTGCTCAGACTGAATCGATTCTTGCTCAATCATTATTTCTGTTCCTTTTTAATTAGTTTTTGGTAGAAGACAGAAAGCGATAAAAGATTATGATGCGATCGCAACAAGTTCCCTAAATGCAACGTGCAAATGTTTTGGCCCGTGGAAGACAATGTTATTTGCCCACTCAACCTTTTCGTCTACTAAATGCAGTTCGGGTAAACGATTGAGCAGGACATTCAACGCAATAGCCGCTTCAGCACGGGCTAGAGCAGAACCAAGACAGAAGTGGATACCACTGCCAAAGCCGCAGTGTTTGTTGTCTTGACGTTGGATATCGAGGAGTTCGGGATTGACAAAACGCGCAGGATCTCGGTTAGCAGAACCAAGTATTAACCCTACGCTGTCCCCACGCCGGATCAATTTGTCGCCAATTTCAACATCTCCAAAAGCCCAACGTGTCACCATTTGCACAGGGCTGTCGTAACGTATGAGTTCTTCTACCGCTCCAGCAATAAGTTCAGGGTGAGAACGCAATAATTTGAGCGCATCCGGGTTACGCAGCAACGCCAGTGTTCCTTTACTAATTAGGTTAATTGTAGTTTCGTGACCGGCTGTTAGGAGATGAATACATGTGGCGAGGACTTCTTCATCGTTGAGTTTGTCACCCTCCTCTTGAGCTTTAACTAAAGCCGTGATTAAATCCTGGCGTGGTTCGGTGTGACGTTGAGCGATCGCTTTCTTGAAGTATTCAATAAATCCCCAAGTTGCCTCTTCAGCTTGAGCGTAAACCTCTGGCGTAGGAGTCAGGCGCGAAGCATTAGCATGTTGTAAAGCCAACGCCCATTCCCGGAATAATGGGCGATCCTGCGGATCTACACCCAGCAGACTGGCAATAACCATAACTGGCACAGGAAAAGCAAAATCCTCAACCAAGTCCATTTCACCACGAGCTTGCACCCGATCCAGCAAACTATCAGCAATATTGAATATACTTGGACGGATATTTTCAACCATCTTAGGGGAAAAAACCTTATTAACAAGCGATCGCAACCGCGTATGGTCTGGTGGATCTCTAAACACCATCCAGTTGCTCACCATCGTTCTAAATCCTCGATAAGCAGCTGGCACTGGTGCGCCTTCACCGTCATCTCGGACTTTTGAAGCTTCACGACCAAATTTAGGGCTTTCAAGCACCTGCATCACATCTTCATAACCAAACAGATACCAACTACCAGATAACCGGGGGTTAGCAGCAAGTCCCCAATGAACAGGGTCTAACTCTCTATAGCGTCGGTAGAACTTGTAAGGGTCTTGAATAACCTCAGGTACAAATGGGTTTAGTCTTTCAACCGTAGAAACTGCCATCATTATTATCCAACTAGACTTTAGTTTTTCTCTTCTCAGAGATTGAAAAATCTGGGACAAACCGGGATTGTGGTGAACTTTCCTCTCTCCCTAATCCCCTTCTGCGTCCCTTTGCGTTAACCTCTGCGCCACTCTGCGTTTAAAAATTCCCTCTTCCAAAGCCGGCAATTCCAAAGGATATTGCAGCGCAGCTAGCATCCGCTTCATTTGGTCGCGCCCAGAACTTTGCACCTGCATTACAGAAGCTCTCGACTCCAAGCGCCTGACATAATCTGTCAGTCTGGGTAAATGTTCATACCTGTAAACAATACGCAAATAGGTAAAAGTAGGAGCAGCAACGCAGTCTGCCAAAGAAAACTCTTCGCCTGCTAACCAAGTACGCCCCTGAAGTCGTTGCTCCAAAAGAGCGCACGCCGTTTCTAATAGCCGCTTGGCTTTCATAACCTGTTTACCTCCTCGCTCCTCGATTGGGCGCTGGGTATCGGCAAATAATGCTTCACGTCCGCCGTTGATGTACACATCGAGAATTCGCTCCAACAGACGAACCTCTAAAGCAAGTTCTGGATCTGCGGGAATGAGGCGAGGTTCCTTTGGAAAGTGTTGTTCTAGATATTCAATAATGATGGACGCCTCAAAAATTACTTGACCATCTTCGGTTACAAGGGTGGGAATTTTACCGAAGGGGTTGATTTCCATGTAATGCGATCGCGCTTCGGGGTCGAAGAGATTCACCTCAATGGGTGTAAAGTTTATCCCTTTCTCAGAGAGGGCGATTAGGACGCGTTGGCAGTAAGATGAGGCAGTGGCGTAGTAGAATTTCATTTTAGTCATTGGTCATTTGACCAATGATTTGGGACAAATTCACAAATAGCCTCGGACACGGTCAACGACTGTGGCTGGATCATCAGGTAGGTTATCGCTTCTCCAAGCTACGTGTCCGTCTGGTCGCACTAAGACATAGGCGCGTTCGTAGAGATTAGCAATGTCAGGGTTGTTGATTTGTATGCTTGTAAAAGGTACATATCTTTGCTGGCAAGTTTTCTCGAAGTTTTCAACTCCTTGTTGTCCTTGGAAGCACATTAATACAAAACTATGACCGAATAAATCTAAGGTGGATTTACCAGGCTCTAACCAAGCATGGGGCGCTCGACAACCTGGGTAGCTATTTTGCGTCCACTCATGGGGATCATTAGTCGGTGGTGGACAATCGTCGGGGATAATAGCGGGCGATTCGTAGCGGAAACCGAAGTGAATTCCTGGTGCTTCAAATTCCCGTCGCACGTCACCGTGTTCCATTTTTTCAGCCATCTGTTTGCGTGCTTGCTCACCTTCGGGAGAATCATCCATAATGTCTGGAGCCAAGGTGCGTTTTAAGGTGCGTTGTAAGTTGACGTTTGCTTCTTCCATATTTCGGACTGCGATCGGACGGCGCTCAGTTTCGTAGGTGCTAAGTAGGTTAGAACCCGCCCAGCCTTTGAGAACAGCTGCCAACTTCCAACCAAGATCAGCTGCGTCAGCGATACCAGTGTTCATACCGAAACCACCGGAAGGCGATAGTGTATGAGCAGAGTCACCAACAAAGAAGATGCGATCGCTACGGAAATGTTCAGCAACTCGGTGGGTAAGATGCCACTGGAGGCTGGAAAGAATTTCGATGGGTGTATCGATACCAAGCGCCTCTTCAACCGCTTCTTGCGGATCACGCATTTCGCCGTCTTTTTGTGGAACTGCTGTTAAGCGATACAATCCTTTACCATCAATGGAGCGGAGGGGATACCGCAACCTTTTGGGGTTGACCATATAGAAGACTAAGGCTTTACGTGATCCCAGAATTTCTGGTAGCTCTGGTGCTTGGAAAAGAATGTTTTGAAATATCCGGGTGGGGTGATAGGCTGGAGCATCAACGCCACATGCCTTACGGATTTGGCTTTTAGCACCATCGCAAGCTACCAAGTATTTGGCGCGAATTATCTCTGTATTTCCACTGTTAAGATAAGTTATATCAGCAACAACACCATCATCTTTTTGCTCAAAGTTATCTAAACGACAGCACAGACGCACCGGTCCATAAGGATATTCACCCAAGTTATGTATTAACAAAGGTATAAGCCAGTGGTGAGGACAGGGATGTTCTGGTTCTGGTGTGTAGACAGGTAAAGGTCTTTCGCCAGGAGACGGAAAATTAAGCCGGAAAATTTCGTGACCACCAACAGTTGTAACCCAGGCAATATCTAGAGGATGGTCGTAGGGCCAACCAGCATCGCGTAGTTGCTGGGCGATTCCCCAACGACGATAAAGTTCCATTGAGCGTGGCCCGACAGTACCCACTTTGGGATGACTAATCACTCCATCGGATTCCTCGACAACGATGCAGTCAATCCCCTGGTAGCGCAGTTCCAACGCCATCGCTAAACCAACGGGGCCGCCGCCGACAATTAGGACATCTGTTTCAATAGTGGTGTTATTCATTTAAAAGTGGGTGTAGGGGTGTAAGGGTATAAGGGTGTAGAAGGAGTCCTATTTTTATTGTGGCTGCCTTAAGGAAGCAGTCTTTGGGGATTGTTGGCAAAATCTGCAAAGAATTTTGTGTAAAAATCGAACATTTCATAGATTGTGCTGTGGATCACTTCACATTCCCTGGCTTGGCAACTTAAACGCTCAAATCGACGTGCGATCGCTTCACAAGCAACTTCTGGTGTAGAGATATACATGGGCATGGGAATCTCGAAAGTCGGCCCTGCTGTCTTACCGCGTTTACCGGAAGGCATACTCATTAATATTTCCCCTAAAGGACGCATCATACCTGTCATCACGTCGATAGCAGCGTTCATGATTTTTGAGCGGCGGAAGCTAGCGGTGGGTGTTAACCCAAAGTGTTGTACCATCAGTTGCATCATGATCAAGTAGCACTCATCGAAGATTTGCATGACAGCACGAGTTTCGGGAATAGTAACGATGCTGCTGTTGCCATCCCGATAATGGAGGGTGGGGTTACGCAATGCTGGATAGGCAGGGTTCCAAGGGATGAGACAATCTGTATCTTGTACATGCTGTTGGGCTAATACCTCAGCCATACGTCGGTATTGCTGGAAATGGGATTGTTCAAATTTGGGTGAATTTGGATCGCAACCCTCTCCCTGTTCAACGATAAAGTCGATCGCAAACAGAGCGCTTTCGACATCGTCAACTTGGAATTGATAATCTGGATGAACTTTGTTAAAGTCTTCACGCAGGAATAAATGATGTTCGCCCCCGACACGACCTTTTTTGACAATAAATAGATCCGGGATATTCTTAATAGCTTGGCGAATTTGCCGATATAACTCACTCAGAGAACCATAGCCGTGTAAACGGTCTGCGGTCGGATCATTTTCTTGGCGATCGCTAATTAAATCTTTCTCCAAAAAATCAGGCAATTCAAAGCGCATGAAGCGTTGTATGGTCGCAGCGCTGAACGGTTCGAGAGCAAAGTCCACTTCAATGGGGAAGCGGCGATTCATCTCACTAAAATTAGGTGTTGCTGCATAAAAAGGCTCACCCATCGCCATGAGGATATTATTGACCATCAAAAAGTGGATCATTTCCTCATGAGAAACTTCCAGCAACACTCCTCGCATCCCGTAATTACGCCCTTCTTCGCCGTTACCACAAGCTAGGTGTAGTTGTTCTTGTGTCCACAAACGGCGACGCACATATTCTTGACCTGTGATGTAGTTGGGGATGGAATAAGCTGCATAAATGTATTGCAACATTACTGCTACTTCTAATTCAGCAGCATGACGCAAGGCAGTAACTAATTCATCGCGAGTTTGGATCAGGCGCTGGGTGCGCTTTGGCACTGGTTGAGAATCAGGAACATAACCGACTAACTGCTGGTTATGTAGAAATTTACGCAGAAGTGCAGCCTTTGGTTCTGATAAGTCTCGTGATGGAGGCATGTAATATGTCTGATTGCGATTTTGAGGGTCACACATTTGCCACATTAATCGGGCGTAAGTTTCTACCTTGCAGCGATCGGCCAGACTGAAAACTTCTGCTTTCATAAAGGAGAAGCACAGTTCATAATAAGCCAAGATGTGTTCATAAATAAGGTTGAAGTCTACTGCTTCATCTTCAACTTCTTCTAAATGCCAGTCGTTGGTTAATACACGAACAGCAAAGGAGCCAGCACCAGACCAGAAGCCAAGCAAATTATCGTTATCGTAGGCGATGATTGCTTGATCGGGATGGTTGGGGTCACAAGGCAATTCATCAGCTTGATCTGACAACAAAATGCGTGTTGTTCCTGGTTGGATACCACGTAGAGTTACCCAACCACGCCCCTGTGGGTTAGTCGAGATTACACATATAGGAGCAAAATCATTTCTTTCCTCTCGCTTACCTGGTTTGAAATGGACGATGTTCAGTTCACAACTGAGGGGAAAGTGGAAAGTTTGATCAGCGTTGGCAGGGTCGCGCTCAAATTCGTAACGAAGTTGGGGCAGTCCTTTTGGGTTGTAGAATTGGCGCAGATAAACAGTCTTGATTGGTGCTGGACATCCCCGCACAAATGAGCGTATTTCTATTTCTTCTGTATAATCCTTGCCAAGCTGCAAATCAGAAAACTCTAAAAACAAACAACCGTCATCTACCTGGAGATTGATTTCTTTTTCTTGAGCCAGAATTTGTCCTTGCCCGTCTACAATACACAAACCCTGCTGTTCAATTTCCTCACACAGATTTGCAAAGGGTTCTGCTAATGGCACATCTACCATGCCGCTTGTGAGTTGATGCGCCTCTTTTTGGTAAGCTTCGCTAGGAATTCGTGCTACTAGACGTTGACTTGTAATTGTCCGTAATTGCAACTCACCAAAGTCAAGTTTAGAAGCGATCGCATGAGTTGGCCCTGGTCCGGCTTTTATCGCTCGCCCCACACATGGCACTGCTGTCACCATATTCAGGCTCACACCTTGGAGAGTAACCTGGAGGCTGAGGTTAGAAAGTGTTTTTTCTTCCCTTCTGCTCTCTGCTCTCTGCCCTCTGCCTTTATAAGGAGTCAACAACCGACCGTGAGGATAGGTACTCATTTCACCCTCACACCACAAACCGATACTTCCGTGCAGTTCCCAAAAAGTTGCTGAATCTGGCTGCACCGGAGTTGACATATTCCTGACACTAAACTGCACAACCAGCCCCAACACATGATCACGGTTCATTGCCTCCCGTAACAAAGATACCGTTGGTGAGAGTGCTGTTTCTTCATCCCACAGCAAATCTTTAGCTGTTTTAGGAATCGTGAACTGATGTACAGCCGCCCGTTGAAACTCGCTATTGAGACAGTGAGGAGGCAATGCACGGATGTGGTTAAAATCCTGCCAGCGAGAAGGCTGCATACCTGCAATAGGAGCCGAAAGCATATTTGGGACTTCATGGGAATTGCCCTGTCGCCCAAAGGTGAACTGACCCACCATAATTGTGGATGTCCAGTTTGAGGCTGGATCACAGTCAAAAATACGCGCACGATTGAAGGTAGTTCCTAGATATTCGTTGTAGTGACCCCACATATCAACGCTACGCCCCACTACCGAATCGTTTTTGTCAATTTCTCCAAAACTACGTTGGGCGCTAACAATTTTTGCATCGATCGCAAAGTGACCATTCCCCCCAAAATCCCATCCCATTGCCATGCTGAAAGGGCCATTTTCATCCCATTCTCCGGCGGTGTTAAATCGGGGTCCCAATTTATATAGATATTCGTGGAACTCAGATAAAGAACGATGGTGATCAAAGCGATTACCGTTCATGTAAACAGTATTATTACTTAGATCCACTAAACCGTTTTTTTGTCCTGTAGGCGCATGAATACGGGCAAAACCCTGGAAATGTAGGCGGGGAAAATCCAAGATGCTCATAACTTTTTAATGAGGGCAGAGGGCAGTAGACGCGGAGCGGCTTCCGCAGGTAGGCAGAAGGAATATTATGGGTAATAGGGAGCAGGGGACTGAGGACAGAAAAAACTGTACCCTGTGATCTATGCCTTGTAACCTACTAATGTGGGAGTTTTGACCTTGCTGCTGGACACTGATGGAGTTGGAATTGTAGATTCCGTAGCAGGTTTGTAGGCAGCAATATCGTAAACCGCCTCTATAGACGATTCGATCGCACCCTGAAGCCAAGCTGGAAATCTAGAACAATGCTCACCGGCGAAAAAGAGTGTATTTTGGGGTCTGGCAGCTTCTAAATAATGGATGTGGTTATTGGATTGACTGGTGATGTCGCCGCCCCAAGGAATAGAGCATCCACCGGTACTCCACTTGTAGTTACCCCAGTCCATCGTTGCCATGTCTAAAACCATACCAGGTTGCTCAATTTCAGCGTGAAGCTTGCTGACGGCGTTCTTAACGTAAGCATAACGATCTCCTTCAGACATCATCCCCAAGTGGTTTGCATCGTCGCCAATGGTATAACTAGCTAGCAATGCACTACCCCTAGAAGGGTTGCACTCCACAGAAGGATAGTAAATTTGGCGCGCACCTTCGTCGCTGAATGAAGCCCCTCCTTTGATTCCATCTTTCTCCCAGAAGGCTTGGGCGCAGTGAAACAAAACTTTGGTGGTTGGACAATAGAAGGTTTTGTCCATCGCGGCAAGTTTTTTGTCGTCAAACCCGCTCAGATCCATCTCACGCACGATGGAAAAGGGAATGGTACATATCACGTAGTCACAACGACGTGTACGCAATCGTCCTTCTTCTAAGTATGATACTTGCACATGGTCATTCTGTACATGCAGTCCCACTACTTTCTGATTGTATTTAATTGGACTTTCTATTGCCGCAGCCAGATGGTTGATGATTTGATCCATCCCCCCTTCTAGTTGCAATAAATCGTGACTTGTTTCGACCAGAATATCACTAAAGAACATATCGAGCGCCTTGCTGCACCGCGCCCGTAAACCTGGGTTATCTTTGATGAAACTATGCAAATCTATAGTTTCGCCATCTTCGTTGAAATATGGTTCTAAATCCAACCTCTCTAAATCATCCATCAATTTTGAGGAGAGGTCAGATTCTAGGCTATCACGCAAATTCCCAGGAGAGATGGCATCGACGATTGTCTTCAGCCAAGCCGCAAACAACTTAGTCTTATAACTGTAACGTGTGTTGGCAAAAATTCTTAAATAACGCTCTTGAAATACTCGCGGTGCGTCTTTCATCCGAAAGATTTTTCCTTGAATATTGATTAAAGCATTTGGTTCCTCAAATACTGTGACAAACTTGCACAGCTTGTCAGTCAATCCCAGTTCATGTATGTAGTGGAGGACATGCTTATGTTCACTAGGGATACGCATTGCTCCAAGTTCACCATAAGCAGCTTTGGGATCTTCTCCGAAGCGATGAGTCCAAACTCGGCCTCCAATGCGTCGGCTACCTTCTATAATATCTACCTCATGCCCTAAACGTTCAAGTTCATAGGCTGCTACCAAACCTGCAATCCCAGCACCCAAGATGGTCACGCGCTTACCTTCTTGGCGATTTACTAGCTTGCACATCTCTAGTATTCTTTTAATATCCACCGGTCAAATACTCCCTGATTTGTAGTAAAACAGCGAACCAATTTAGTGTTTTTACTGAAGAAAATGAGCAAGTTGTTCCAATTTTTTCCAAGCTAGTCCACTATGAAGAGTTTCCCTAGCCAGAATAATCGCATGAGTAAAGCTGTCAAAATAATTACCAGTATCTGGCATGGCTTCACCGACATAGAGAGCTAAAGCCGCATTTAAAGCTACTATATCTTGCTGAGCTTGAGTGCCTTTGCCTTGCAGAACTGCTTTGAGAATTTCTGCATTTTCTTGCACATCTCCACCTCGGAGTTCACTAGTGGGAGTTGGGTTTATACCTAGATCCTGTGGATCTAAGACAAGCAATTGCATTTGTTGATTTGAAACTACAGCCAAATCAGTTTTATCTGCTAACCCTGCTTCGTCTAATTTTTCGCGTCCATGCAGCACGATCGCTCGACGAGTTCCCAGTTGATGTAAAACTTGTGCAAAAGTTTCAACTACCTTCGGATCGTTAACACCAATCACTTGTCCTGTCGGTCGCAAAGGATTAATTAACGGGCCAAGTAAGTTAAAAATTGTTCTTACTTTCAGTGCTTTTCGCAGTGGTGCGATCGCTTTGAGGGCTGGATGCCAATCTGGTGCAAACAAAAAAGTAATACCTACTTCTTCAACCGCTTCTTGAGTTTTTTTGGTGCTTGCTTTTAAATTTAAACCCAAAGCTTCCAATACATCTGCCGAGCCAGTTTTACCAGATGCTGAACGATTACCATGCTTGGCAACTTTGACCCCAGCAGCAGCAGTTACAAAAGCAACAGCTGTGGAAATATTAAATGTTGAGGCTCCATCTCCACCAGTACCACAAGTATCAACAAGTGGTGACGTACCGACAACGCGATCGCGCAAGGTTGCTGTTAATGATTGAGAGTATAGAACCTTAACCATACCCAGCAATTCTTCAGGTGATACTCCCTTAGCCTGAATCGCCGCTAAAATCGCACCTGACATCACTTCAGGAATAGCTTCTGTCAACCAACCGTACATTAAATCAGAAGCTTGGGAAACCGAAAGTGATTGGCACTCTAGCAATTGCTGCAATAATGCAGACCAATTGGTGGAATCATTTAAAGGTGAGGAATTTTTTCCAACACTGATAGTTGTTGTAAGCATAATTTCTGGGGTGTAGGGGATTGGGAACTAGATATAGATTCTTAACTAATACGTTTAATCCCCGATCCCTGATCCCTTAGAAGCGACTGTTTGTACATCCTTGTCGCCACGTCCGGAACAGTTGATCACAATTGTGGGGCTACCTGAAAGTTGTGGGCAAAGAGTTTCTAAATATGCGATCGCATGGGCTGTTTCTAGTGCTGGGATAATTCCTTCTAATTGAGAAAGACGTTGAAATGCTTGTAGTGCTTGTTGGTCTGTGACGCTGTAGTATTCAGCACGCCTAATTTCTTTTAAATAACTATGCTCAGGCCCAACTCCGGGATAATCTAACCCAGCACTAATCGAATGTGCTTCAACTATTTGACCATCTTTATCTTGCAGTACATAACTCATCGCGCCGTGCAGAACCCCGACTCGTCCTTTGGTTAGCGTTGCTGCGTGTTTTTCTGTATCAATACCTTCACCGGCTGCTTCAACACCAATCAAACGCACAGAAGGTTCATTTACAAATTCATGGAATAGCCCAATTGCATTGGAACCTCCACCCACACAAGCTAAAAGAATATCCGGTAGTCCTCCCCATTTCTCTTGTGCTTGAGCGCGAGTTTCCTTACCAATGACCGCGTGAAAGTCTCGCACCATCATCGGGTAGGGATGTGGTCCGGCCACTGAACCGAGAATGTAGTGAGTGGTTTCGACATTTGTCACCCAATCCCGAATTGCTTGGGATGTCGCGTCTTTGAGAGTTCCTGTTCCTGCTTGCACAGGTCTAATCTCTGCCCCCATCAACCGCATTCGGAACACATTCAGGGCTTGTCGTTCCATGTCATGGATGCCCATGTAAATCACGCACTGTAGTCCAAAACGAGCGCATACTGTAGCAGTAGCAACACCGTGCTGTCCTGCTCCTGTTTCTGCCACGATACGCTGTTTGCCCATACGTTTAGCTAACAGTACTTGGGCGAGAGCGTTGTTAATTTTATGCGCGCCTGTATGGTTTAAGTCTTCACGCTTTAAGTAAATCTGCGGAGATGAATTATCAGATTTAGCATAATAGGCAGTTAGACGTTCTGCAAAATAGAGGGGGGTAGAACGCCCGACATAATCATGCAGTAATCCTTGTAGTTCTTTTTGGAACTGTGGATCAATGCAATATTGCTTAAACGCGGTTTCCAATTCAGTCAGTGCTGACATTAAGGTTTCGGGTACGTACTTACCACCGAATTGACCAAATCTGCCGTTTGCATCGGGTTGTTGACTAGACAGTAGGGTTGAAGTTTCTATTTGTTGTGTATCTAATAACATGCTTTGTTTGTGTTCTGAGTATATGTTTTTTAACGCACAGGAGCGCAAAGGTAAGCGCAGAGAAACGCAGAGTTTTGGATTTTCTAAGATAGACTACTAGTTTTTTGTGTTCTTACTTTCTGCCATTTACTTCTGCATGGCTACCTTCTATAGATGCTTTCAATTCACTACAGAAATCTTTGATCGCTCGCAGTCCTCGATAGGGTGTAGTTTCTGATAAACGCTCTACAAAGGCACTACCTACGATTACAGCGTCAGCGCCCCATTCTCTGACCTGACGAGCGTGTTCTGGACTAGATATGCCAAAACCAATACCAATGGGTTTATCTGTAATGCTACGAATGTCTTGTAACACATCTCTCACACGAGTTTGGAGATGGGAGCGGATACCAGTCACGCCTGTGACACTAACAAGGTAGATAAAACCACGAGATTGACGAGCGATCGCTTCTATCCTTGCTTTAGAACTTGTAGGAGTTACTAACAAAATGACTTCAATTCCGACAGCATCAGCAAGTTCCAATAAATCGCCGGCTTCATCGAGAGGTAAATCAGGTACTACTAAGCCTTTAATTCCTGATGCAGCTGCTCGTTCTAGAAACAACTGTTTACCTAAATTTAAAATTGGGTTGTAATAAGTAAAGAGAATAATTGGCGATCGCAAACTGCGAGTGACTGTTTGAGCCATTTCTAAAACATTCATTAGCCGGGTTCCCTGCTTTAAGGCACGGGTTGCAGCTGCTTGAATCACTGGCCCATCGGCTAAAGGATCTGAATAGGGAACGCCCAATTCAATAAAATCAGCACCGCTAGCATCTAAAACTTGTAGGGCTTCGGCTGTGATTTCTAAATCAGGATCGCCAGCTGTAATAAAAGGTATCAGAGCGCACTGATTATCTGCTCGTAAAAATTCAAACTGTTGGGAGATAGAAGTCATTCGATTTTAGATTTTGGATTTTGGATTGGCTCTAAAAGATAAATCTGGGAGCTTGTACCATCAAAGATGCATCGGTCAGATCGGCTTCTCGCAGAGTAGTGTGAAGAATGAAGGATGAAATTGTTCAGCCTTCATTGTTTATTTTTTAGGCTTTTTACAGCTTTCTCTAAATCTGCTTGCTTGACCAAGGATTCTCCAATTAGGACTGCTTGAGCTCCGGCTTCTGCTACAAAGGCAAGATCGGCACTTGTATATAAACCAGATTCACTTACAACTGTAATGCCTGAACCACTTAAGCTTTCTCGACGCTCTGTTAATAGGCGTTGAGTGGTTTCTAGATCAACGGTAAAATCTTGAAGATTACGGTTGTTAATCCCTATCAATTGCACACTCTCTAGTGCCAAGACCCGATCGAGTTCTGTAATGGTATGCACCTCTACTAAGGCGGTCATGCCTAGATGCTGAACAATTTGGAGATAATTTTGCAGAGTTTCATCAGATAATATGGCAGCAATCAATAATATTGCATCAGCTCCATTGATTCGTGCTAGGTAAATTTGATAAGGATCAATGATAAATTCTTTGCACAATAAGGGCAGTGCTACGCTGTTTCTAATTATTCGTAGGTTCTCAAAACTGCCTTGGAAAAATTTTTCATCTGTCAAAACTGATAGACAGGTAGCGCCGCCTCGCTCGTAGGCTTGAGCAATCTTGATCGGGTCAAAGTCGGCACGGATTAGTCCTTTACTAGGTGAGGCTTTCTTGACTTCTGCAATCAAGCTAGGTTTACGAGAATTTTGTCGCAAGGCGCTCAGGAAATCTCGTAGGGGAGGAGCAGCATGAATCTGATTTTGTAAATCTGCAAGAGGAAGTTGCTCGTTCAAAAATGCAACTTCTTTTTGTTTATGCCAGACAATCTCTTCAAGAATATGGCTTGGTTTAGCTGAGGTTTGAGGTAGGTGATTTATTTTTATGGTTAAGGCACTCTTGCTTGCATCCATACGAGATGGGGGTGGTGAATGGTTAAGGTATATCTGAGAATAGTTTTATGCAGCGACAACTGAGGAAGGTTTTTTTGTTGTACATGCACTAACTACATTCTTAATAATCGCTAAACCGACTCCTCCTGCCAAAGTCATGATTGATTCTGGATGGAATTGAACGCCAACAATGGGTAGGGTTTGATGCTCTATACCCATTATTACACCATCATCTGAGATAGCGGTGACACTGAATTCTTTGGGTAGCCTTTCAGGTAGGGCAAACAATGAATGATATCTACCAACTTCAAAAGATTGGGGTAAGTCTTTGAAAATGACAGAATCTTGCTTAACAACAGAAACGCGAGATACCTTGCCATGCTGAGGATAATCTAGAATTCCTAGCTCGCCTCCGAAAGCTTCAACAATTGATTGCAATCCCAGACAAACACCAAAGATGGGAATTTTTCGTTTGATGCAAGCTGCTATTGTCCCTGCGACACCAAAGTCACTAGGTCTACCAGGTCCAGGAGATAAAACAACAAGGTCAGGATGTTCTGTATCAAAGACTGATTCCGAAAAACCATGACGTAGTGTTTTGACAGTGGCACCGGTTTGACGGATGTAGTTGGCAAGTGTGTGTACAAAGGAGTCTTCGTAGTCAATTAATAAGATACGCTTGGCAATTCCTACACTGACTTGCTGATGCTCAAGTTCTAAGCTAGTTGAGAAATCGCTACTTTTATGCTTTGTTTGGTAAAGTGTCTGGAATAAGGCCGCAGCTTTGGTGATGGTTTCTTGGGCTTCAGCTTTTGGAATCGAATCATACAGAACTGTTGCACCAACTCGCACTTCAGCTATGCAGTCTTTCAACTGGATAGTCCGCAGAATCAGACCAGTATTTAAATCTCCTTGGAAATTCAAATATCCAACTGCTCCACCATACCAACGTCGAGGAGTACGTTCGTGCTGTTCAAGAAATTGCATTGCCCATCGCTTTGGCGCTCCTGTAACCGTAACTGCCCAAAGATGGGTGAGGAATGCATCTAAAGCATCAAATTCTGGTCGTAGTGTACCTTCAACGTGATCTACTGTATGGATGAGATGACTGTACATTTCTATCTGACGACGACCAATGACTCGTACCGACCCAGGTTCGCAGAGCCTGGACTTATCGTTGCGATCTACGTCAGTACACATGGTTAACTCAGCTTCATCCTTACCTGAGTTTAGCAATTTCAGGATTTGAGCTGCATCATCAATTGCATTGTTACCCCGTTTAATAGTGCCACTGATTGGACAAGTTTCCACACGCTTACCTTCAGTTCGCACAAACATTTCTGGAGATGCACCAATGAGAAACTCTCCACCTAAATTCAAGATGAATCCGTAGGGACTAGGATTAATCTGCTGTAGTTTCCAGAAAAGTTCCGTTGGGGGCTGTTCGCAGACTTGAAAGAAACTTTGGCTGGGAACAACCTCAAATAAATCACCACGCTGGAAGTATAAGAATGCTTTCTCTACCTGCTGTTCATATTCTCCAGGTGCATGGTCAGATTCATTTGTAGAAGTCAGGCGTTTACCTCTGTAATCTATGATTTGACCATCGCGAGCGAGTCCCCTGGTGCTACCATTTTTGGTGACGAATTCATATTGCAAATGAAATGCGCTTTGTTGATGGTAATCAACAATTAACAATTCATCAGGTAAATACAGCACCAAATCCCGTTGGTCTTCAGCACGTTGTAACTGCTTTGACATTTGCTCAAACTGAAAAACCAAGTCATAGCCAAATGCACCGTATAGTCCTAGATGATTATCTTCTGGGCTGGCGAAAGCGTTGATAATTTCCCGTAAAATGCCAAAAACCGATGGTTGTTTACTTCTTTCTTCTTCTGAAAAGAAACGTTCTATTGGTCGAACCGAGCCAGTTACACGATTAGTTTCACATTTAACTCCTTGAAGTTGCGGTAGCTCGTATAGACCCTCTGTTAAGTACTCCAACAACACCATACCCCGCTCATTGTGGGCTGTGAGTGTGAAATTGTTGTCGCGAGTGACAAGTTCTAGGGGTGGATTGACAAAACCGATCGCCCATCTCTTATATCTTCCCGGATATTCGTAGCTACTTTTGAATAAGCCTCCACGTTGGGAATCTAAGCGCAACAAGACTTCTTCAATAGCAGTCTCGATGGAAGTTTTAGTCACGGAGCGAGAAACAAATATTCCACCTTTAGTTTTGTAGCAATAGGTATCCAAATGCATTTGTAATTCCTCAATTTTTTTGTCAATTCTTGGCACCTACTCATTACAGATATGGATTAACCAGAAACAGCGCCTACATTAGACATCTCCAGAAATAAGGTATCTAGCCTTACTGGATAAGGCTTTTATATTCTTTTTCAAAGATGTCTATTGGAAGAAACTTGTAAGGCTAAGGTCTGATTTTGATTCTCGACCCAACGACCAAAGAATTTACCCAGGTAAGACATCTGCTGCATGAATTGTTCAAATTCTTCTAGTGTCAGTGACTGAGGACCATCGGAAAGCGCCTTAGCAGGATTGGGATGAACTTCAATCATCAATGAATCTGCACCCGCAGCTACAGCAGCCATGGCCATGGTTGGTACATATTCTGCTTTACCAGTACCATGACTGGGATCTATCATAATTGGTAAATGAGTGAGCGATCGCAATACTGGAATTGCAGATATGTCTAGTGTATTGCGGGTATACTGCCCATCAAAGCTGCGAATTCCCCGCTCGCACAAAATTACATTGGGATTGCCAGCAGCTAAAATGTATTCAGATGCCATGAGCCACTCTTCAATGGTGGCTGATGCTCCACGCTTGAGTAACACTGGTTTATTCGTTGCGCCTACTTTCCCATTAGGAGTTGATACAACTACCTCACTCGGTTCTCCATAACGAAATTCTAGACTTGCTCTTTTAAAAGGTTTCTCCACCCGTAAAACTTGCTCAATACATTGGCTCAAATTTTGAATTTGTTTAGGAGCAATTTCTGCTGTATCACCAATTAAGCCAATGATTAGTTTGTGCTTTCCTACAGATTTCTCTAGCCTGACATTCCAATTACTTAATTCTTGGCTAATGTACTCTATTTCTTCTGCTGGGCTATTGGGTTTCAAGACAATTATCATGAATTAATTTCCCGTGAGTAATTGTTGGGTTTTTGTATGGACACGCACAGAATAGCTATAGTCATAATAAGTAAACTCCTATTTTTTAGAGTATAAAGAAATGCAAATACTGAAATGGCTCGTGGCATCAATCTAATCAACACTTTTTTTCACAAATACTGGCTTTTCCTTTAAAAAGCCAATATTTGTGACACTCTTAAGTAGTTATTAAGTTATGTAAATTAAGTAATAAAGCTCGTTAAGTAAGTTTATTTATACATAAGCTTAACAAGATAAAAACTGTTTAAATTTCAGTCTAGAGAAATTAACAGCCATGTAATTAATTAATTTATTTACAGTCAAATTAGGATTGATTCAGTCCGAAATTTTTGAAGCGCGGTTTCAAATGATTACAAGAGCGCAGATAAGATTATTTCATTAATCCTAACCTCATTTATTAAATTTGTAGTTCTATGTTTGGTTCTTCTCCATGCTACCTAGATATTAAATTGTTTACAACATTTAATATAGTTGTTCATAATAAGCAATTTCAATAACCTATCCTTTGCTTAACATAGCAATTCCTTTGTTCAATCCCATCTTCCGCACTTCAAAATGTATTATATTTATGATTCAAATAATGATTACTAATAATCGGTTATGCCATTAAGTATTAATACTGGGTTTGATTGGTGGCTGGAATATACTTGTGGTTAGATAGCAATCGCTATATTTTGATTACAAAATATATTACAAAGTGAAGTGCGGAAAGTGAATTCAATGATTCGAGTTATGTAAAATGCTACGATGCTCCTTTCTCCATACTTGAGGAGTTGAACTGTGATGCTGGCGAAACTGACGGAAGAAATGACTTACAGCTTGATAGCCTATGCTAGCAGCGATCGCTTCTACTGTTTTATCGGTTTCCAACAGTAAAGTCCGAGCTGCTACCATGCGGCGCTCAATAATCCAGTTTTGGACGGTTTGTCCCGTTTGTCGGCGTACTAAATTAGTAAGGTAAGTTGAGGAGTAACCAACTGCAACAGCTACATCACTGAGGGTAATTTGTTGGTGATAATTAGTCTCAATGAACCTAAAGACTTCCTTTAATAACGGATCGGAAGAAAATAGAGACTCAAAGTTTGACAGTTTTACAGCATGTTCTGTGCATGTCTGGCACTTATCCATACTGTCAATACATGTCTCACATTCTTCTATAGCGTCAAGTAGTGGCAATTTAGCCCTTGCCTGATACTGGGTAGCATACCATTGCTCAAGGATAGCTCGTTTGTGCAAACACCCTGCGATCGCTCCTAATAACTCTTCTACCGTAAACGGCTTAGTTAAAAAATCATCTGCTCCCAATTCCATACCTTTGCGGATATCACCTCGAGTGTCTTTAGAACTGACAAAAATTAAAGGGATAATTGCTGTGGCGAGGTTTTGGCGTAGTGTGCTTAGGATGCTGTAACCATCGATTTGAGAAACCGATATTTCACTTAGGATTAAATCTGGTAATTTTTCCCGTGCCTGTTGCACACCCATGAAACCATTTTCAGCAATTATGATGTAGACACCTTCTGCTTGAAGGCATTTTTTCACAAAGTTTTGAGTCTCTGATTGAGATTCAATCAGCAGGATTTTTCTCCCATTCAACCATTGCCTAATCATCATGAGCAAGAGTATTGATGAGTTGTTGAAAATTGACTTCAATTTAAATGCAATTTGAGATTTAGGGTTGAGTCAAGCGATCACATTAAGTGTGGATCAGACAAAATTAACTCATTTCTAGCCGTGTATATACTTAACTGAATTTAGGGAAAATTTATTGCAGTTACTTTACAAAAGAAGAAATCTGTATATCAAGACGCTTTGCGCAAGAAATATGGCGTACTTGTTTCAATCACACGTTTTTAAGCGTGGGTTTCTTTTGCCTTCTGAATGTTTTTTCTACTGACTTATACAACAACAGTAAACTTTGTTATGAACAAGAATTTTGTTACTAGTACCCGACCACATTGACTTTGATGAGTTGCGGGTGTTTCAGATCCCCGATTTCTTAAAGTATGCTGTTGGCGAATGATGGGTCTGACCCCTCGTTTCCCAGAAATCCCTTATAGAGGCGTAGCAATGCTATATCTCTACATCTAGTGGAATTACGAAAAATCATTCATTGATGGGTGATAACCCTCATTCGCCAACAGCATCTGTACAAGTTGTCGGAAATCTATAACCCCTCATAATTCATGTGGTTGAGTACTAGGCATTTATAAGCTTACAAGTATTTAGTTATTTCTACTATCATTCTTAAGTCTTAATCACACAAATACGGTTGGGAAGCTCATCCTCTTCAAAGAGCATGGAGAAATAATCCAATGCCCAATGCTCGCGAAATTCCACCGCTTTGAGACCTTGTCATTACCTACATTTTTTCAAAAATGTGATCGCTATCAAAATCAGATTCCAAAAACCTGATTATTTCGTGGCAAGTCTCAACAAACATTTATAAGGAAGACGATTCGACCATCCCTCTGGGGAATGCTCTGGTAAATCTCTCGGTTTTCAGAGCAATCGCTCTCAATATACTCAGCCGAAATGATCATGCTTCCATGATAGTATAATTGTTTAGAGATTTATCTCTAATGAGATTGACAAACTTCTTGCTCTTGTGAAATAAAACAGTCTTGCTTTGTCCCCCTTTTCTTCCAAGTATATATCAACTTGCTCCTCTACCCGTAAATGCTTGAAAATAAAACTAAATTGGTTCAATTTTTTAGACTTTTGTTGTGGATGCGTCTATTCTGAATCAAAACTTCTGTTTTTTGTTTTTGTACTTGCTGATGTGCTGGCGATCGCTTGGTTGCTAACTAGAAGCACTGGTATAAAACCGTAATGCAAACTGCCAAAACTGACTAGAAACAAAAAATAGTAATACAGCCAGCACTCCCGCACCCAGTATCCAGGTAATTTCGCTGCGACCTAACATTGCTTCTGCTGGTACTGTAGTTAAAAATGCGACAGGTACTATAAAAGTAAAGAAGAAACGATAAGCAGCAGGATAGGCTACCATTGGATACCTACCAGCTTCCAACAAACCACGCAGCACCTCAGTAACATTATAAATTTTGACAAACCAAATACTAGTAGCTCCCAGTATAAACCACAGGCTGTAAAGTATGATTAAGCCAAAACACAACGGTGCAGCACTTAACAGATAGTCACTTATCACTAAATTGAGTCGTCTACCTGCATAGATAATCAATATGCTGCCAAAAACTAAATCCGGTAGTCCCCAGGGTGAAAGAGTATGAGTAGAAAGCCAAAACTGACTGGGGATTGGTTTTAGTAAAACAAAGTCGAGTGTTCCTTCTTGGACATGGCGGACAATGCGATTTAGGTTAGGAGCAAGAAAAGTTGCTGAAAACCCCTGCAATAAAGTGAAAATTCCCAGCACTAGCAACGCTGCTTCCCATGACCAACCAGCGAACGTATAGCCTTTTCCGTAAAATAAGAATAATCCAAATAAACTGCCTGCTAAATTGCCTACGCTACTAAGGGCAGCTAAAAGGAAGTTAACACGATACTCCATTTCAGCTGCTATAGCTGTACTCCAAAATATTCCGATTAATTTCAGGTGTTTTAGCATTATTTATACCAGTATTGGGGATTGGGGATTCTCTTTACGCAGACGCATTCGCGTTCGGAGATGTCTAATGACTAGTCATTATCTTCCCTTCAGAATTCCTCGCTCACACGTTAAGCTTGATTAAGGTACCAATTTATTGCGCTTTTTAGATGAATTCCTCTGTTACGGTAACTTTTATAAAGTTATCAATTTTATTCCTTTGGTAACAATTCCCCGACCATATGCCTGATAACTGCGGCTGGTACTGTTCACTGATTTAATTTTCACTGCTTGAGAAACTCGGAATGCTAGACCAAATTTTTGACTACCTTAATTTTCATCTCAGCATTGAAGCGGCTATAGTTTTGCTGATTTTGATGTTTTTGGAGGCGGTTCTATCTGCTGATAATGCTATTGCTCTTGCGGCGATCGCTCAAGGACTAGAAGACAAAAAGCTGGAAAACCAAGCACTCAATATAGGTCTAGTTTTTGCCTATGTCTTGCGAATTACCTTGCTGCTCACCGCGACTTGGGTGCAACAGTTTTGGCAATTTGAGTTACTAGGTGCAGCTTACCTTCTGTGGCTAGTATTCCAACACTTTACTTCTGAAGAAGACGACGAACATCACCATCACGGTCCGCGTTTTACTTCATTGTGGCAAGTGATCCCCGTAATAGCTTTGACAGATTTGGCTTTTTCTTTGGATAGTGTCACCACTGCGATCGCTGTTTCCCAAGAAACTTGGTTAGTACTGACTGGGACAACGATTGGTGTGATTACTCTGCGGTTTATGGCAGGTTTATTTATTCGGTGGTTGGATGAATTTGAGAATCTGGAGGACGCAGGTTATATGACTGTTGCACTGGTGGGGTTACGCCTATTAATCCGCGTAGTAAATGAAGATTTAGTACCACCACAATGGTTAATGATTACTGCGATCGCCCTAATTTTAACCTGGGGATTTTCCCAACGCACCCTACCCGCATCAGTACCGATGGAACCGGAGAAAACAGAAGTTGTAGAGGGACAATCAATTAAAAATTAAAAATTAAAAATTAAAAATTGTGAAGAGGGACAAAGGGGACAAGGAGGACAAGAGAGAAATTTCTCCCGATCCCCAATCCCCAATCCCTAAGTTATTCGTGCAACCAAGGCATGATGTGTGGTTGCCAATTCACTAATTCTTCATCTTTGAACCACAGAGAAATTTCGTGCTGTGCGGTTTCGATCGCATCGGAACCATGAATTAGATTGCGGCCAATATTTACACCAAAGTCACCCCGGATTGTCCCAGGTTCTGCTGTTAAGGGATTTGTCGCACCAATCATTTTTCTCGCCGCAGTTACGACGCCATCACCTTCCCAGACCATTGCTACTACTGGGCCAGAAGTAATAAAGTCAACTAACCCTGAAAAAAATGGTCTTTCCTTGTGAACATCGTAGTGAGCTTGAGCTAATTCCCGACTAACTTTCAAGAATTTTAAGCCAACTAGGGTAAAGCCTTTGGTTTCAAAACGACGGATAATTTCACCAGCTAGTTTGCGCTGTACGCCGTCGGGCTTAATGGCAATAAATGTGCGTTCCAAAGCGATCTCCTCAAACTGAATAAATTTGTCCTTTGTCAATAGTCATTTGTCAATTGACCAATGACTAATGACCAATCACAGAATATCTTACAAATTAACTTCTGGTTTATATGCGTTGAAATACGAATCGATTAAATGTAAATTCGTGGGTGAAAGATAAAGGTCAGGAAAATGCGTCTTGATTCTACTGCTGCATCTGATGAGGTGGTGAAGCCGCCGTCCCATAATGGTAAAAAATCTGAATTGAAAAATCACAAGCACAAAAAATTGCTGCCACCTGCCAGCATACAAGAAGGAATAAGCGTCTGGAAAATAGAAGATAGCGAAGCGCTGTATCGCATTGAAGGTTGGGGACAACCTTATTTTTCGATCAACGCAGCAGGTCATATTACTGTTTCCCCGAAAGGCGATCGCGGCGGTTCTCTGGATTTATATGAGTTGGTGAATGCTCTCAAACAGCGTAACCTGGGATTGCCGATGTTGATTCGGTTTTCTGATATTTTGGAAGACCGGATTGAGCGGTTAAACGCTTGTTTTGCGAAAGCGATCGCTCGCTACAACTATTCTGGTGTTTATCGTGGCGTATTTCCGGTCAAATGTAACCAGCAGCGTCATTTAGTCGCAGATTTGGTGCGTTTTGGTAAACCCCATCAATTTGGCTTAGAAGCCGGTTCTAAGCCAGAATTAATGATTGCCCTAGCCATGCTGGACACACCGGAAGCATTGTTAATTTGCAACGGTTACAAAGACCAAGAGTATATTGAAACAGCGATGCTAGCCCAAAGATTAGGGCAAACACCGATCATTGTCTTAGAGCAAATCGAAGAAGTTGATTTGGTGATTGAGACCAGTCGCCAGTTAGGTATTCAGCCAATTGTGGGGATGAGAGCAAAACTCAGTACCCAAGGGATGGGACGTTGGGGAACCTCCAGTGGCGATCGCGCTAAATTTGGTTTGACAATTCCTGAAATTATTGATGCAGTTGAAAAGTTACGTGCTGCCGATCTGTTAAATTCTTTACAACTGCTGCATTTTCATGTTGGTTCACAAATTTCTGCCATTAATGTGATCAAAGATGCCATCCAAGAAGCTAGCTGTATATATGTAGAATTGGCAGCTTTGGGGGCAAACATGAAGTATCTCGATGTTGGTGGTGGTTTAGGTGTGGATTACGACGGTTCCCAAACCAACTTCTACGCTTCCAAAAATTACAACATGCAGAACTATGCCAATGATATTGTGGCAGAGTTAAAAGATACATGTTCTGAGCGGAATATACCTGTACCTACACTGATTAGTGAGAGTGGCAGAGCGATCGCCTCTCATCAGTCGGTATTAATTTTTGATGTTCTCAGCACCAGCGAAGTTCTGACAGAATTGCCTGAACTACCCAAAGATGGAGAATCCCATATCATTAGTTACCTTTGGGAAACTTACCAATCAATCAACCAAGAAAATTATCAAGAGCTATACCACGACGCTACGCAATTCAAAGAAGAAGCTATCAGCCGCTTCAATTTGGGAATATTGAGCCTGACTGAACGCGCTAAGGCGGAACGTCTATACTGGGCTTGCTGTCAAAAAATACTGAGTATTACCAGAAAACAAGAGTACGTACCTGATGAATTGGAAGACCTAGAAAAAATCATGGCTTCCATCTACTACGTAAATCTTTCTGTGTTTCAATCGGCACCTGATTGTTGGGCTATAGATCAGTTATTTCCAATTATGCCGATCCACCGTTTAGATGAAGAACCTACACGACGGGGTATTCTAGCAGACCTAACCTGTGATAGTGATGGCAAAATCGACAGTTTTATTGATTTGCGGGATGTGAAGTCAGTTTTAGAACTTCATCCCTTTAAAGCCGGAGAACCCTACTATCTGGGGATGTTCCTCAATGGAGCTTATCAGGAAATAATGGGGAACTTACACAATTTGTTTGGAGATACCAACGCCGTTCACATCCAATTGACACCCAAAGGCTTCCAAATTCAGCACGTAGTCAAAGGTGATACCATGACCGAAGTCGTAAGTTATGTCCAATACGATTCTGAAGATATGGTAG
Organism: Nostochopsis sp.; assembly: GCA_051172755.1. Classification (GTDB taxonomy): domain Bacteria; phylum Cyanobacteriota; class Cyanobacteriia; order Cyanobacteriales; family Nostocaceae; genus Pelatocladus. The sequence goes on from JBMNDX010000011.1 coordinate 41,447, forward strand.
AAAATATCCGCCAGCGTTGCGAATTAGCTTTAGAAGAAAATCGCATTACACTAGCGGAATCTCAGCGATTGCTGCAAACCTATGAGCAGAGTTTGCGGAGGTATACGTATTTGAGTTGTTAGTTGTTAGTTGTTAGTTGTTGGTTGTTAGTTGTTGGGTGTTAGTTGTTAGTTGTTGGTTGTTAGTTGTTGGTTGTTGGTTGTGAGTTGTGAGTTGTGAGTTGTTGGTTGTGAGTTGTGAGTTGTGAGTTGTTGGTTGTGAGTTGTGAGTTGTGAGTTGTTGGTTGTGAGTTGTGAGTTGTGAGTTGTGAGTTGTGAGTTGTGAGTTGTGAGTTGTTAGTTGTTAGTTGTTAGTTGATTATTGGTTGGTGATTCCAAACAACAACCAACAATCAACAATCAACAATTAGCTAGCATTTGTTCCCAAAAGTTCTGCGATCGCTTGATGCTCGACAGGGGTGTGAGATGGTGGTAGTTGACGAGCATCGGTAATCAGCCAGTCTAAAGAGGCTGCTTGGACGTCGATAGTTGCGCCCGTCTTATCCACACAATAGCGTCCAAATACCAGCTTATCGACTAGTCGCACTCCTGCTCCCAGGCGCGACCATTCAAAGATGACGCTGTTTTCTACCGTCGCGCCATTGCATATCCAGCAATTGGGACCGATCATTGTCGGACCAACGATTTTCGCCCCATCTTCTATCTTGGTCATGCCACCGATGTACACTGGGCCTGTGATATCAACTTTGTCCCAATTCACAGCTACATTTAAGCCAGTGTAAATGCCAGGGGCAACTTGATGACCAGGAATTTGAACGTTTTTAATTTCGCCCAATAGCACACCACGAATTGCTCGCCAATAATCTGGGACTTTACCAATATCTACCCACTCAAAATCCATAGGAATAGCGTAGAAAGGCGCACCCATTTCTACTAGTTTGGGAAATAATTCACTACCGATGTCATACTCTACACCAGAAGGTATGTAATTTAGTACCTCTGGTTCAAAAATATAGATACCCGTGTTGATATTGGTACTGAGAGCTTCTTCTACCTTCGGTTTTTCTTGGAAAGCTTTAACGCGATTCTCTTCATCGGTAACAACCACACCGTAGCTGGGAACTTCTTCTCGTGGTACGGATTTCATAATAATGGTAGCGATCGACCCTTTTGCTCTGTGCAACTTGACTGCTTCTGTCAAATCCAGGTCAATCAAGGCATCACCGCATAACACTACAAAAGTATCATCAAAAAATGGGTAGAAATCCTGGATTTTTTTCATACCGCCAGCAGAGCCAATGGCTTCACCCACTAGCGTACCTTCAACAATCCGCCCTTCAAAAGAATAAGCAATCTGTACGCCAAAGCGCTGACCATCACGAAAATAACTTTCTATTTCTTCAGCCAAATGACTCACATTGACCATAATTTGGTCAAAACCATGTTGGCGTAACAGTTCTAGTAAAAATTCCATCACTGGCTTTTGCAGGATGGGCATCATCGGTTTGGGCATAGTGTACGTAATCGGACGTACCCGAGTTCCCTTGCCCGCAGCCAGAATCATTGCCTTCATATATACTTATTCCTCAACCACAAGCCAGTTTACTTTTAGTGAGTGATACTTAATCATCGGTTTTTTTTTGCTCTCAGTCATCCTTTAAACCACGGAATACGGGAATTGTTGGACATGGTATAACCATATGCATAGCAAGATGGCATGTGTTCGCGTAGGACATCCAAAATGCCCACCCCGTTCTTGTGGAATGGGGGAGGCGTTTCTTGAGTAAGAACTTTCTCCATAGTCAACAAGCGATCGCTTATCCTTTCAATTTAGCTAGATTTTGGTGTGATCTGAAGCATTAATTCTAGAAATATTAATTATTTCTAGAATTAAATATTGCTTATTTCATCAACTGTTCTAATTGTCTGATATTATCTTCTTTCTCTATAATCAATCTAATTTTAATATCTTGGTAAAATTCCTCTTGGCATAATTCCACTTTAGATTGAGCCGAAAGCAATAGTAATGCCCAAAAAACACTGACTTTATGGCTGTTTGGTGAATCATGACCAGTTTCATGCTCCTGTGATTGTTTTGTTTGTGTCCACAACTGCACTAGTTGTTCCAAATTCAACCAATTTTGCTCTAGACAAAGTTCTGTTGACCAACGGTACAAAACCTGCTCTAACTCTCCAGCAACTTCAGTCAGATTTTCTTGGTGAGCTAATTCTAATGCGGCTCGCATTGTCTGCAAGCTAGGCTGACGTCGAGGACGCGGTGGCTTATTTACTTTTTCCGCCAGTTTCAGTTGATCTGCCATCACCTGCAATTGCTCTATCAGCTCTTGCAGAGTAACGCGACGCTTTGGTGGAGGCATTGCTGCTGTACGACGACGTAAATGTCGCTCAAATTGCAGGCGATGAGCCTGGTACAATGGCCCGTTTTCTATTTCCTCCAGCAGCATATCATCTGCTAAAATCTCTTGTTCATTCGCAGCAGATTGTAATTGCATCAAAGTATTGGCTTTGAATAACACCAGCATTGATGCAGATAAAAAAGCCTGCCCAGATTGAGACAAATCAGCTTCATAGCCTTTTTTGGTTGTCTGGGGTGCCATTAATTCTATATAGCGGTCAATGACCTCAATAACCTGCACATCCCAAGGATCTATTTCTCCTTCTTGGGCCTGATGTATGAGATTTTCAATCGTTGTCAGTAGCTCAGAAGCATTCATTCACAACTTCTTTGGATAGTGGATAGTGGATAGTTGTTAGTCGATAGTTGTTAGTCGATAGTTGTTAGGAAAAAGCTCAACAAGAGATAAAAATAATCACAAAATTTACCAAGAAAGGCAGAGGGCAGGAGGCAGAAGGCAGAAGGTTTCTGTTTCCTGCCCTCTTAAAAACTTTAGTTCTGGGTTTAAAGCCCAGTTTAAAAGAAGATGTTTTACGAGGTACTTATGCTGTGGAAAACAGTGTCCTTGCTTCAATCCCATCCTTTTAAGGATGGGTTCCTTCTGACTTGAAAGAGGGTTTAGGGGTGTAGGAGAAAAAACCTCTTTCATCTTTGCTGATGAAACAAGTTTCATTGGGACTGCCCTCAGACGAGCGTACTTCTGCCTTCTGAATTGTCTCATTGGAAACCTATATGACGAAGTTCAAAATCCTGTTAGAGGATGATCTTGCTGTGGGCAAATTGGGTACTTAGCTCAATAGTTAGTTAATGTACTTCAAATATTGTATTTGATACAGCCTGTTTACTTTTAGTGTGATTCATCGTATCAAAAGTACCTTTAATAGTACCAGCGATCGGCACTGCTAAGAGTGATCCTAAAAACCCTGCGATCTCAAATCCCATTAAAATCGCTACAAAAATCCAGATGGGATTGATCCCGATAAAATCTCCAAGTAATTTTGGCCCTAACAGATTATCTTTTACTTGCTGCATGAAAATAGCTGCGATCGCCACTTGTAGTGCCAGCCACCAATTTTGTAGTAATAGTAAAATTGTGACACTACCAATACCTAGAGTTCCTCCCACAAAAGGAATAAGTTCGGCTATGCCAATGAAGATGGCAAATACAAGCGCAAAGGGGACTTTGAGAATAAAAAACACGGGAGTTAGACTCACCACCATAAACAAACCCAACAAGAATTGAATCAGAAAAAAGTTTTGGAAATTTAGTCGTAGGGATGTGGTGAAAGGTACACGGATATGAGGTGGTAAAAGGCTAACTAAACCATACCAGAGGCGATCGCCATACAAAAGCATGTAAAAAGCTAACACAATTACCAATACAACATTCAGCAATCCTGATAGGAGCGTTCCCGCAAATCCTACAGCGCCAGAAGGTATTTGCTGCACTAATATTTGGATGTTGGTATTAATTTGTTGATTAATAACACTGAAATTTAAAGGCAAACGTCGTCTCTTTGCCAAGATTTGCAACTGCTCTAAATTGTCTTGACTACTATTTAACCAATCAGGAATTTTATTTAACAATTGGTTGGTTTGGTCAATAACCATCGGTACAAGCGTAACACCCAAAATTACAAACACAGTTAAAGTCAGCAGCAATACGATGATGACTGCTTGGGCGCGAGAAATACGAGCGCGCTCAAAAAACTTCACCGGATAATTCAGTAAAAAAGCAAGTATTGTGGCAATACTGAAAATTGTAACAGGATGCTGAAAATAGCTAAACAGTACAGACAGTAGCCAAACATTCAGCGCGATGATTGGACCGCCCAGACCATATATTAATAGATTTTGAACAGAGTTCCAACGTCGCATTTGATGCAATGTTCTTTACAAAACTCCTCGGCTGGATTGGTAAAATTTACTTAGCAAACTTCCTTAGCACTGATGATCATCATAATTATTTTTTACAAACTACCAGGATACAAACCCTATGGACAAAACTGTAGCTGATCTTCGCAAGGATTACACCTTACGAGGGTTAAATGAAACTGATATTGCTCCTAATCCTTTTATACAGTTTCAAAAATGGTTTGACGAGGCACTAACAGCACAGTTGCTAGAACCAAATGCTATGACCCTTGCTACTACCACTCCTGATGGTAAACCATCAGCAAGAATAGTGTTGCTTAAAGATTTTGACAAAAGGGGTTTCGTTTTTTTCACTAACTATAACAGTCATAAAGGACAAGAATTAGCTGAAAATCCCCAAGCAGCACTCGTTTTTTGGTGGGCAGAATTAGAAAGGCAAGTCCGGATCTGTGGGCATGTAGAAAAAGTATCGGAAAATGATTCCGACAGGTACTTTCAAAGTCGTCCTTTTAACAGTCGCCTTGGTGCATGGGCATCCAATCAAAGCGATATCATAGAAAACCGAACACTCTTAGAGCAACGGTTTCAAGAACTACAAGCTCAGTATGAAAACCAGGATGTACCCCGACCGCTTCATTGGGGAGGTTTACGGGTGATTCCCATAGAAATAGAGTTTTGGCAAGGACGTTCTAGTCGCCTGCACGATCGCATACTATACACTCGCTTAGATAATGGCGATTGGAAAATACAGCGCCTATCACCTTAGAATTCTAAAATATAGAACGGCTGGCACCCATATCATCTGGTAGTTTACTATCTTCATCAGGATCACCAAAGGGGGGTATTTCCCCTGTGATTCTTGGAGATATTTCTCTAGATGCGCCAATGATTGGAGGAGCCGAAGCGCCAGGATTTGCAGGAGGAACAGGATATCTAGTTATTGGTAATTTTGAATCTTTTTCTAAGTCAGTTTTTTGTTCTAGAGTTTTGCGGATATCCTGCAAGTCTCGCTGAAACTGGTAGCCGAGTTGAACTACCTCTTCAGGAGTAAGTTTGTAATCGCTGAGGTTTTTAGCAGCATCGTCTAAAACATTGAGCGCCCAGAGAATATCTTGTTTTGCTTGTGCTAAACGCTGCTTGGCTTTTTCAAAATCGGCTTGGCTCATTTTCAATTAGTTGGTTGTTGGTTGTTGGTTGTTATACCGTTAGTTATTAGCGACTCATTGCACCCTTGACTTGTTACTCGTCTTCATGATCGGGAAAGGGGGGTATTTCGTTGACTATTTGGTCACTAAAAGGCTCATCAAGACGTAATTTGCTCGATATTTTTTTAATAGGTTTGGGAGAGTTGGGTCTTAATCTTGTTGCTCCCGATTCTGTTTTTTTAGGTTTGCCAAAAATAGGTGGTTTTAGTCGTACTTTAGACATTTGAATTAGTTTCCTTTGTCACTGTACAGCAGTCAACTTTTCCTAGAACTTCTTCTATAGATTCGGCAAAATCTTTGCCTGTTAGCGTTGGTAGTTCCGGCTTTTCATTGAGTATCTTCAAAAGCATAGATTTGAGTTCCGGAAAACATCCACGGATACTTTCTAGATCCGGATCTTTACTAATCCACTCCCAAAAATCTCTGCTTTTGTCTCTGGCTAGGCTGTAAGTTAAGTAGCGATAGGCTTGCTTTTGGGTTTCATCCGCGACATCCAAGCGATAAGCTAGTGCATACCAGCAGGCAAGATAATACAGTAAGCGGTAGTTTAATACTGTGGTAGCGTCCCAGTTTTTTGCTGTTTCCAGGTTTTGTATTTCCTGTTTTGCTATCACGATCAAACTTTCTTTTCCTGTGAGTAATTGGGCGATCGCACGAGCAACTTTAATTCTTAACTGGACATTTGGTTCTGTAACTCTCTTGAGTGCTTCATCGTAGTGAGCGATCGCACTCTGAAGATGATTAACTCTTCTATCATCTTGTTCTGTGCGTCCCAAGAGACTGTAAGTCTCAGCTAAGTTATCGTATGGTTGATACCAATCTCGATTCAGGCTAATGCTGGTTTGCAAATCCTCAATTGCTAACTGGTAAAAGAATTGACCATGAGTTTGAGCGCTGGTTTGATTGAGAACACCGAAGAAATTATGAATTCTCGCTTGATAGTGTTTACGCGACTTACCTAAGTAGTAGAAGGGAACAGCTTTTACCATTTCTTGTCTACACAGTTCTACTGCTAGCCAACGTGTAGCTGTTCTTTGTAACTGTCGAAACCGGTCTTTAAGTGCAATTTTCGATTCTTCATCCGAGGAATTTACTATTTTGCGATCAGGTGATTCCCAAACAGTGTAAAGTACAGAAGCAACCCGACCTTCAATATCTGTGATTTCAAAAGTCATGCCAAGTCTTTTGTGTTCTTCACCCTGGCTTTGCAAAATACAGGTGACTTTAGTGCCAAAAGGTGGAAATATCACCTTAAGCAGTTGCACAACCGGATCTATCTGATCAGGTGTAAATTCATTGAGTGAAGCAACCAGATCAGCTAATCTTTGGTCAGGGGTTAAACGTGGTAGGGGTAGATTATCTGGTGGACGATAGGTTTCGGGTCCTAGTTTTTCGATGTGCTGCTTGACACGCTGGTGAACGCCTTTCATCTCCCGTACCAATTTTTCCCGTGTCAATTGTGACAAACCCGGCAATACACTATCAATTTCATCAGCACCAGTGGCATTGCTGAAATTGTCAATAATCAGTTGCGATGAACGGTAAATAATTAGTACAAGAATTCGCTGAATCACTAGCAAACTCAGTAAAAATACTACTGCTTTTGCTAATAAAAATACAACTGCTGTCAATTCTTTATCCACTGCTTCGAGAGTATCTGACAATTTTCGCTCAGAGGTCTTAACTTTGTTCGACTGACTCGATTTTGGTGTAACAGTTGTTGTGGGAGTAACTGTTGGAGTGGCTGTTGTCTGTGGGTTTGGTGCAGACGTTTGTGAATCTGCTGTTCCAGAATTGAGAACCAATAAGGTGAAGATTAACAAAAGCTGTGCTTTCACAGTTAGTTGTTGGTTGTTGGTTGTTGGTTGTTGGTTGTTGGTTGTTGGTTGTTAGTTGTTGGTTGTTGGTTGTTGGTTGTTGGTTGTTGGTTGTTGGTTGTTAGTGGTTGGTTGTTGGTTGTTAGTTGTTGGTTGTTGGTTGTTGGTTGTTGGTTGTTAGTTGTTGGTTGTTGGTTGTTAGTTGTTGGTTGTTAGTTGTTGGTTGTTGGTTGTTGGTTGTTGGTTGTTGGTTGTTGGTTGTTAGTGGTTGGTTGTTGTTAACCATGTCATACTGCTCGCACTTTCTCGACTTTCTTCCTATGCTGATGTTTTAGCAGCAAACTGAATTCTAGGATTTGGCATAAATTTATACCGCAGATAATATCCTGCCCCGACAAATAATACAATCAACAATGTACCAATACCTAAAGGACTAGGAAGCCAGAAAACTGCTTCTATGTGATTGAGTTCGCCAGGGTTAAGATGCCATACTAGCTGATTGTTATTTTTTTCTGGTAGAGGAGAGTTTTCTGTTTTTTGAATACTTTTTGCTCCCCAAGGAGTCTTTAAACTAAAGTCTAAATCGAGAATAGAACCAGCATTTGCCAAGACATTACCATCGCTGGAAATTAAAGCGAGCGATCGCAAATCTAAATCATAAATCAAGTGGTTCCGCACCAATAGCAAAAAATTATTCTGATTTAGAAGTAAATTTGATTCTACTTTTGGCAATTGTGAGTCAGATTCACTGGTGACAGCTTTTTGATTAACAGTAGGGTGAAAAAATTGATTGAATTTTGTTTGCAATTCTTCACCATTACTGAAAGGAATTGTTACAATCACTTCTTCTTTAGAAGGTCTTCGTACTTTACCTTCTTCTTGACGGGCGCGACGTTCTATACTATTCAGCCATTCATACACAGGCTCGCCACTAAAGCTGGTAAGGCGTTCTCCCAACTTAATATGCTGCACCAACTCACCACTATTAGAATTATCAAAACGTACCCCCACGTCATAATTCACACAACCAGAAAGCAGCAAAGTTGCTATCAGCACCAAGCAAATATATTTCAGCCGCGCTAAATTTCTTCCCAAAGTAGACAAATTTATCACTATAAAATCTCCTCAAAAGTCAATTGTCATTTGTTCTTGATCCCCAATCCCTAAAAATTCAACCAAATTAAACTCAATAATGTTAGAGCAATCGCAATCAACGCCACCCAGATAAAGCGATTATCTTTAGTATTGACCTGGCTGAGGTCAACTAATTCTGGCTCAGGTGGCTTTTTAGATGCAGGAGGTTTGTTAGGCTTGGTAGAGAAACTAATTTTACTTTCATTATCAGCAATATTACTAAAATCAGGAATTTGAGTCATCCATTCTTGCGGACGTTGCAATCTGGGTGCTTTGAGAATGTATTGCAATCGCCGTGCTTCTTTACTAGTTTCTGAATGGGGATGACGTTTGAGTTGCTCACACAAGGCGATCGCATCATCTGTACGCCCTGATGCTTCATAAGCTGTCGCCAACCAAATTTGTACTTCACCACTAAGGCGAGTATTACGAGCCAACAAGGCGCTTGCTTTTTCTAGTTGTTCAATAGCTTCTCGGTATAGCCCACTCTCAAAGGCTACTCTTCCTTGTTGATAGCGATTTTTGGCAATTTCTATACTATCTGAACTCACATTTTACTCACAAATTCAGCACTGCCTTCATTGTGCCAATGGTTGCAGCATTTGTGAAATCATTTGGGCTAACAAAAAATAGGGGTGTAGGGGTGTAGGGGTGTAAGGGTGTAAGAAAAAACAAGAAATTTTTACCCTACCCACACTCCAACATATTCCTACACCCTTATAAGTACTCACGCAAAATTAATTACACATTTTTAAAAACCAGAATGACCAGATGACAAGCATTTCAGGCGATGCGAGTATTAAATTAATTTTGCACAGGTACTTACCCCCATACCCTTAGACCCATTTAAGAAATAAACTGAGAACCAAAAATCATCGTACCGATACCGCCGTCAGTGAAGATTTCTAGTAGCAGGGCGTGGGGGATGCGACCATCAATGATGTGTGCAGCGCGAACTCCTTGAGCGAGCGATCGCACACAACAATTAACTTTAGGAATCATGCCACCATTAACCACACCAGTAGCAATTAAGTCACGGGCTTCTTTAATATCTACTTTGGGAATCAAGCTAGTTGGCTCTTTATAATCCTTTAAAATTCCACGTGTATCGGTGAGCAAAATCAACTTTTCTGCCCCTAACGCTGCTGCTATTTCGCCCGCTACGGTGTCAGCATTGATATTATAAGCTTGTCCATTATCGTCTGCGGCGACACTAGATACTACGGGAATATACCCACTCTTTACCAGTGTTTCCAAAATATTAATATTGACATAGCTAACTTCTCCAACGAAGCCTATACCTTCATCTCCTTGGGGACGGGCTTTAATCAGGTTGCCATCTTTACCACATAGTCCTACAGCAGAACCACCAGCTTGATTAATCAAAGAGACGATTTCTTTATTAACACGACCGACTAACACCATTTCCACCACATCCATTGTGGGAGCATCTGTGACACGCAAACCATTCTTAAATTGTGGTTCAATTCCTAATTTATCTAGCCAACTGTTAATTTCTGGGCCACCACCGTGTACCACAATTGGTCGTAAGCCAACACATGATAAAAAGACAATATCGCGGATGACTTTATCTTTGAGGTTGCTATCTTTCATCGCAGCACCGCCGTATTTAACAACTACAGTTCGACCTGTAAATTGTTGAATGTAAGGTAGTGCTTCACTCAGCACTTGTACGCGAGTGGCTGCATCTTGTCGAATGTACTCAGAGTCTTTGATCATAATTAAGTCTATGAGGAGCTTTTATTAGTTAAATTGGTACTGACAACAATTTCTCATAGAAAAGAATATTTGTGGCTAAGATGTTCGTGCTGATTTAGTTAGAGTGTAAAAGATAAGAATATAAGGGTACCAGGATACAAGGATATAAGGGTATAAGATAAAATAAGAGTTTTTTTTAATTCATATCTTTAAAATACCCCTAGAATTTTTACTCGCACTCCCAGAATATTCCTATATCGCTAAACCCTTTTTCCCAGACATCTATATTTTCACCAGACGATGTTGCAAATCCAACAGGTATTACGCGATCGCTATCAGCTTATAGAAAAACTTGGTGACAATGCTGGTCGTCAAACCTGGTTAGCATGGGATTTGTCCACTCATGAACAAGTCATCGTTAAACTGCTGACTTTTAGTGACCAAGCAAAGTGGGAAGATGTGAAACTTTTCGAGCGAGAAGCCCAGATACTCAAACAACTGAATCATCCGCGTATCCCAAAGTATCGTAATTATTTTGGTTTTGAAGATCAAGTACTCCATTTTGCCCTAGTACAAGAATATATTCCCGGTTCGTCATTTCAGGAATTACTGGCAAAAGGGAGAGTATTCAGCGAACCAGAAGTACGAAAAATTGCTGCCGAAATTTTGAAGATTCTGATTTATCTGCACAGTTTGAGTCCACCAGTATTGCACCGCGACATCAAGCCCAGCAATTTACTTTTAGGAAAAAATTATCAAATTTATTTGGTAGATTTTGGCGCAGTGCAAGATCGCGCCGCCAGAAAAGGAGCTACTTTTACAATAGTGGGAACTTATGGTTATGCACCACTAGAACAGTTTGGTGGTAGGGCAACTCCAGCATCTGATCTTTATGCTTTGGGCGCAACTTTGATTCATTTGCTCACCCGTATTCCACCAGCAGATTTGCCACAGCAAGATTCTCGCTTACAATTTGCTCACTTACTAAAAGTTAATCCTGGGTTTGTTCGCTGGTTAGAACAGCTGACACAACCCAATTTAGACAGACGCTTCACTAGTGCGAAAGAAGCACTGAAGCTTCTCAAAGCAAATCAAATTGCGATCTCTAAAAGAGTTCGTGCTAAACCTGCTGATAGTCAAATTCAACTGCAAAAATCTCCTGAACACTTGCACATTAAAATTCCTGTGCTTTGGCAAAAGACACTAACTGACCCAAAAAATATTGCTGCAACAGTAGTACTAGCAATTTGGTTATACTTTTTCAGTGGTGGTTTTAGCTTGGGTAGCGTGGAAAGTTGGATATGGCTAATTGCTAGTTTACTGCTGACAAGTTGGTTTTTCTTGCCTAACTTTGTGGAAACAAATATTTACTTTGAGCATCACCAATTTGAAATTGAATTGAAATTACTAGGTCTTTGCTTGCGTAGACAGCGAGGAAAGGTTTCCGAAATTGACAAGGTATTTAGCGGCGAGACTGGTGGTTATGGTAGTCACAAAGTACCAGAAGTAACATTAGCTTTAGGTGTATCTGAGTATTCGTTTGGAAAATTAAAGCCACCTTTAAGTAAACAAGAGTGTCGCTGGATAGCAGCACAAATTAGACATTGGTTAGGGATTAGTTAGTAGGGGCGTAGACTCGCTCTGCGCGGGTTCTCGTAGAGTACGGCGGTTCACCCCTACATCCACTAACAATTTTTCATAGGAAATTTCGGGATGTTAGAAGCAGGAGAAATACTTTGTAATCGCTATCAACTTCAGGAAAAATTAGGTGTAGATGCTAGCCGTCAAACTTGGTTGGTAAAAGATTTAACTAAACAGCCTCAAGAACAAGTTGTCGTCAAGTTGCTAATTCTCACCCCCCAAATGCAGTGGGATGAACATAAACTGTTTGAACGAGAGGCTCAAGTCTTAAAAAATCTTAATCATCCCCGTATCCCCAAATACCGAGATTACTTTGTTTTGGAACATCAGTCTGGTTCTAAATTCCCCTGGTTTGGGCTAGTACAGAGTTATATTCCTGGAGCATCTCTACAGAACTTAATAGACAAAGGTCAACATTTTTCGGAATTACAGGTAGAAAAAATTGCTGTTGAAGTTCTCAGTATTCTGGTTTATCTACACGAACTCAACCCACCTGTCTTACATCGCGACATCAAACCCAGTAATTTGATTTGGGGTGAAGATAAGCGGGTTTATTTGGTTGATTTTGGTGCGGTGCAGGATCGAGCAGTGCAGGAAGGTGCTACTTTCACTGTTGTCGGTACTTATGGCTACGTCCCAATAGAACAGTTTGCTGGTCGCGCTGTTCCTGCTTCTGATTTGTATGCTTTGGGTGCAACTTTAATACATTTGCTTACGGGGATATCTCCTGCCGATTTACCTTATCTGGATGCACGGATTATTTTTAATGATAAGGTTAGCATTGATCAGGGTTTTGTAAATTGGATTGGTAAGCTCACAGAACCAAATGTAATAGAACGACTCAGTACTGCTAGAGAAGCACTTGCAGCACTCAAGAATAAAAATACCCTCACTCCACCTATTACTAGTCGTAAGCCCACAGGTAGTCAAATTCAAATTAAGAAGTCTGCTAGTAATTTGGAAATTAAAATACCGAGACGCGGTGGTAAAGCTTTTAGATTATTTTACTTGGTCGGAATTATGATTCCTTTTCTCTGGCAATTACCACAATTGATAAATTTTTTTATAAGAGGAGGTAGTTCTCAAGGATGGTTTTTGTTGCTGTTCTTTGTGGCAATGCTGATTGCAGTAGTGCAAGGAACTGTGTTACCTTCTTTTGGGCATACTGATTTTTACTTTGATCGCCAAAATTTTGAAATTCGTTGGAAATTATTTGGTTTTTGCTACAAGCGACAACAGCATCCAGTAGAATTAATTAAGAAAATATATCAAGAGCCACTCAACCAAGGTTCAGCACCCAGAGGAGTCACCATTGAAGCAGAAGGACAGAAATTCACTTCCAGCCCTCTTTCAACCATAGAACGTCATTGGCTAATTCAAGAGATTGAACAATGGTTGGGGTTAGATTCGGACTTGACGTGAGTTATTTACTCGAACTTTTGATTAAGTCGCTTGTCTATGTTGCAAAATGCGCTTGCGTAATTCATCCGCGATCAAAATCAACGGTGGACAGACAAGCAACGCTAGCCACTGGGATGGTTGTAAAGGAGCAGTTGAGAAAATTTTCTGCAATGTTGGAGAGTAAATAATTGACAAAATCAACACCCACTCAACCGCAATTCCCAACCAAATCAAACGATTTGTAAAGAAACCCAACCGGAAGATTGAAACTCGTTCGGAACGACAAGCAAAGACGTTGCCATCCTGACAGGCAACAATTGCAGCTAATGTGACAGTGGTTGCTTGATGATAAATTGCCATTGTTGTGGCGCTTGCTGAGTGGGAAAGAATACTAGAGTTGACCGCCTGTAATTCTGTGATTCCATAACCATTAGCCCACCAAACTAAGAAAAATCCTGCCATCCCTGCTAACCCTTCAAGCAAGCCTAAGAAACAATAAGCACGGAGCATGAGCGGTAAATCGAGCAATGCTTTGGACTTTTGACGCGGCGGTTGTTCCATTGAGCCTTTTTCTGGGCGTTCTGCACCTAATGCTAGTGCTGGAACCATATCGGTTCCTAAGTCAATCGCTAAGATTTGTAGAATTATCAAAGCTGGGGGTATCTTTAAGAACACCATTGCCAGGAAGGGCAGAAACTCCGCCATGTTTGATGCAAGAATGTAGGTAATAAACTTGCGGATATTTTGATAAACTGACCGTCCTTGCTCAATTGCGGAAACAATAGTAGCAAAATTATCATCAATCAAAACAATATCCGCAGCTTCACGGGCTACATCTGTACCATTCATGCCCATTGCAATACCGATGTTAGCAGCGCGTAAGGCTGGAGCATCGTTGACACCATCCCCTGTAACTGCAACCACATGACCCAAATCTTGGTAAGCCTTTACCAACCTTAATTTTTGTTCGGGCATCACCCGCGCAAATACCAACCCATGTTTATGCTTGTGCAGAATTTGACGTAGTTGCGCGTCGGAAAGATGCCCCAATTGTTCGCCTGTAATGACTCTAGATTTACCATTAATTAAACCAATTTTTTGAGCGATCGCAGCAGCAGTCAACCCATAATCACCTGTAATCATTGTGACTTGGATACCAGCACGATGGCAAAGTGCGATCGCATCCGCAACTTCCGCACGGGGTGGGTCTATCATGGCCACAAGTCCGATCAACGTCAGGTCTTGTTCTAGTACAGCGTTTTCCTGTTCGCGTAATTCCGTACCGCCTTGCCGTATCGCCACACCTAAAACACGATAGCCTTGACTTGCAAGTTCATCATTTGCTGCCTCAACCTCTGCACGTTGTACTTCTGTTAGTTCCTGCCGTTGTCCGTTACGCAGGATGAACCGAGAATGTTGCAGCACATCCAATGGTGCGCCTTTGGTAAATATTAGTAACGAATCCTGAGTTTTAAGTGCTGTTGTTTCCCTACCATCAAGCCTTTGTACTTGTTGATCAAACTCAAGGCTACCTGCGAGTAACACCGTCATCATCCGTCGGTGGGAATCAAACGGTACTTCTCGAAGTCGCGGTACTTGATGCTGCAACTCCTCCAATTCAAAACCAGCTTTAATTGCAGCAACTAACAACGCCGCTTCGGTAGGATCTCCCAATTCTTGCCACTGACTCGAATCTGGAGGATGATTTAACCGTGCATTCGAGCAAAGTGCTGCACCTGCCAACATTAAAAGTACTTGGGGTTCAGACTCGGCATTTGTAATTTCAACTTCACCCTTTGGTTCATAACCCACTCCAGTTACATTAATCTCTACATCGGGTATCCACAACTTGCGGACGGTCATTTCGTTTTTAGTCAAAGTGCCTGTTTTGTCAGTGCAGATGACCGTCGTCGCACTCAACGTTTCTACTGCTGAGAGACGGCGTACCAAAGCATTTTGTCTTGCCATTCGCTTGACACCAATTGCTAAGGCGAGGCTGACTGTTGGTAACAACCCTTCTGGTACAAACGCCACGATAATCCCAATCGCAAAAATGAAGCTTTCCTTAATTCCCATACCCACTAAAAAATTAGTGAGTAAAAATACAACTACGCCGATGCTGATGGCAATAATCGTGATGATGTGAACCACTTTGGAAATTTGCACTTCTAAGGTACTGGGTTCGCGCTTGACATTCGCTGTCAGGTGTGCAACTTGACCAAACTCAGTATGTGTACCCGTAGCATAAACTACTGCAAGTCCCCGGCCTGCGGCAACGGTTGAACCGGCAAATACTAAGTTAGCAGCATCTGAGGCACGTATATTTTCTGAAGCAACAGGTTCGCAAGATCGAGGAACAGGTAGTGACTCCCCGGTAAGAATAGAGACATCTACATAAAACGACTGGCTTTCGATCAGTCGTGCATCGGCGGAGATCTTATCTCCCTCTTCTAATTGAATAATATCTCCTGGAACTAACTCACGTGCAGGCATGAGGCACAGTCCACCATCGCGATTAACTTTTACTTGAGCAGGTAATACTTGTTTTAATGCAGATAATGCTTTTTCTGCTTGAAACTCCTGCCAAAAACTAAAAATCGCATTAATCCAAATTACCGCCCAGATAGCCCAACCTAATTCAGGGTTTTGGGAAATAAAAGCTAAAATTCCTGCTACCCATAATAGAAGCGCCATGAAATGGGTTAATTGATCAATGAAGCGCAGTATCAAAGGGCGTGTTTGCGGTTCGGGTAATTCGTTGTAACCGTATTGTTTGATGCGTAAATTAGCTTCAACCTCACTCAGCCCTTGGGGAGTCGTTGTTAAGTTATTGTAGACTTCTTCAGGCGTGAGTGACCAAATCGGATGATGTGAGTTCATGGCTGCATTTATTAATTCATTTTGCAACATCCATCTATATTTTCAGAGATATTTAAACGCTGAGGAACGCGGAGTCAACGCAGATGGGCGCAGAGTTTTTCCGAATTTTATTCGCTACGAATTTGTGAAATGTTGTACTTAGCTTAATGGGTTATTGGTGGTTGACCTCAACCAAATTTTAAAAACCTACATTTGTCAGTTCTCTACTCCCCCTTAACTGAAACGTATTGACCTATAATCGACTTTGACTTGGCACCAAAATCATTGAGAAATAAGGCACTTGGGCGGGATCGACTTCATCGAGAGAGATTATTTTTTGATTTATCATCGTTCCTCTTTCAATGTAACGCGCCCGTGATCCCATCCCTAAGTGATGCAAAACATCGCGAACTTTCGCAAAATGTCGCCGCAGTTTAATAATTGCTGCTGCATCAGCGTTTAACAATTGTGCTTTCAATATTTCGGCTGCTAGGGTGGCTGGTAAGACGCTAAAAACATCGTTGCGATAACTCAGGGGTACTGTTAATGCAGAAGCACACCCCATTGGTGAGGAAACTCCTGGTATAACTTCTGTTTCAAACTTATCAGAAAGTCGTGTAAATACATACATGAATGAGCCGTAAAATAACGGATCTCCTTCACACAAAACTACCACGTCCCTTCCGGCTGTGAGATGTTCGGCAATAGGGATGACAACTTGATCGTAAATTGGTTGTGCTTCGTAGGGATCGAGGGCGCGGGGGAGATGATACTCAACCTCAATTTGATTTCCAGGGAGATATTCAGCTACAATACCCCTAGCAACACTTTCTTTATCTTCTGCTGATTGATAGGCAACCACTGGACAAGATTGTAATAAGCGTAATGCCTTGAGAGTTAATAGTTCTGGGTCTCCAGGCCCAACACCGACACCATAAAGACGACCTTTCATCATTCATTCTCCGTTGCTAAGGCATTAACTGCGGCGGCTGCGATCGCACTTCCTCCCCGGCGTCCTTTTAATGTCATAAATGGCACACCATGGCTATCGGCTGCAAGTGCTGTCTTGGACTCTGCGGCTCCCACAAATCCAACTGGAAAACCCAGGATCAACGCAGGTTTGGGTGCGCCTTCATCCAGCATTTCCAGTAATCGAAATAAAACAGTAGGTGCGTTACCGATCGCGACTACTGATCCTTCTAGGTGCGATCGCCACAATTCTAAGGCCGCAGCAGAACGAGTATTTTCCAGTTTTTGAGCAAGTTTTGGTACATCGGGATGATTCAGAGTGCAAATCACCGCATTATCTGCTGGTAGGCGCTTACGGGTAATTCCTTCAGCCACCATGCGACAATCACATAAAATTGGTGCGCCTGTTGCTATTGCTGTACGTCCAGATACCACAGCAGTAGGCGAAGCTACTAAATCATCAACAATATCAGTCATACCGCAGGCGTGAATCAGACGCACTGCTACTTTAGCCACATCCGGCGCCAGCACAGATAAATTTGCCTCCGACCGAATCATGGCAAAGGATTTGCGATATATTTCATTCCCATCTCGAATATAGTCAACGGTCATTATTTAAAAGTTAGTTGTTAGTTGTTAGTTGTTAGTTGTTAGTTGTTAGTTGTTAGTTGTTTACTCCCCACACTCCCCCCTCCTCAAGCATCTGTTGCAACTCTGCAATACTATATCGGTTGGCGAATTCTCCGAGTGATTCGTGGCGAGTTAGGCGTTTTGCAACGTAAACTTGGAGGATTTTTTCTACTAATGAGGGTAATTCTGCAAAAGCCACACACTGATAAAGTTCCCACCCGAATTTGCTTTCATTGTCACCATCTCCAACGTATATGTGATACTTTTCTTGACTGACACCCAAGAGAGTGATATCGCTGTTGTTATGTTGGGCGCAAGATTTTGGACATCCTGTAAAGTGAATATTGACAGGTTGATTTAGGATGATGCGTTGCTCCAAATACTCAGCTAACTTTAAGGCGTGATTTTTGGTATCCGTCGCTGAGGATGCACATCCTGTACTACCAGCACACGCAACAAAAGCGCTGTGTATTTTAGTTGGCGACCAGTGCAAATCTAAGTTTTCTATTTTGCTCTTAACTTCGTGAATATACTGTTCAGGAATATCCGTTAACAGAAGATTCTGCCAGGGTGTGAGCCTAAGTGTACCACTACCATAACCTTGGGCTATGTCTGCTAAACCGTGCATTTGCCATGTTTCTAATTTACCTAGTGGTAGTACAACACCAATGTAAGAAAGTTCTTGTTGTCTTTGGGGGTGGACACCAAGGTAGAGATAGCGAGTTAGGTATGGTTGTGTGAATCCAGAGGTGGGGATATTGGGAAGTTGTTGCAAGGAGTAGGGAAGATGACTTTCGACTTCTTGGAGAAATCTTTCTCTACCCAAGTTGTGTAGAACTTCAAATAAACGAAGTTTACGGGATTTACGATAAGTTGTGATGTTTTTTTGCTCTAGTGCAGAATACTGCAAATAGACTTTGGCGATCGCACCTACTACGTCCACACATGCTTGGGGTTGTAGTAGTATGCCTGTATTTAAGAATGATTCACCTAAATTCAGTTTGAGATGAAAGTATATCTGTTTAGTAATTTCAACAGCACTGAAAACAATATCATTGGGGCGATCGCACACCTTCAGCGCACCTCCACCGTCAACTGCAATGCTAAATTTTGGTGACAGGGGCGCAAGTTCAGCATGGGTAGTGATGTAATTATCTAATGCGCGAATGAGCGATCGTGTATCAATCAATTCTTCTGAATCAATCCCTGCTGTTGGGCTACCCATAATATTACGCAAATGATCAACACCCGCAATCGTGGAAGCTAAACCCATTTCTCGGAGTTGGTGCAAAACTTTAGGATTTATTGCTGTGTGAACTTCGCGAATTTGGAAGTTAGCACGGTTAGTAATATTGACATAACCTGCGGCAAATTTATCAGCTAAATCAGCTACAACCCGAAATTGTCCAGTAGTGACTATCCCTCCAGGGATACGGATGCGTGACAAAGTACCATCTCGCGCGGATGTGCTGTAAAAAATACCAGGACAAGGATCAGAAATTGACGATAAATACACCTCTAACACTCCTTCCCTGTGCAGCGCAGGGAGCAGAGAAACAATGTGTCTTGGCGACACCTTTAGAAATCGGCGTTCTGACTAACCGAATTGGTTGTTGGTAATTTGACTAATCATTAACCACTAAATACTAACCAATCGGATTACAGCTGCGGCACAGTATCGGGATCTCACCGAACTTTCCCAACTCTAAGTTCGAGTAGTTTAACATGAGTTTGTGTCTCAAAAGATAAAATAAAAGTTTGGGTTAAGCTAATTTTTGACTAATGGCTAACGTGCAAAAATGGCTCTCTGTGGTGGGTATTGGTGAAGATGGGCTATCAGGATTGAGTGCGATCGCTCATTCCATACTGAAAAATGCAGAGGTAATAGTTGGTGGAAGTCGTCATTTGGCAATGCTACCAGCTAATGATCAGCGCGAAAAAATCAATTGGTCATCACCGATTAGTAGATCTGTAGAAGAAATTCTCCGTCGTCGGGGTCAAGTTGTCTGTGTTCTAGCCAGTGGTGATCCCATGTGCTTTGGTATCGGTGTCACCCTCAGACGCAGCATACCCATTGCTGAGATGACCATCATTCCTGCCCCTTCATCTTTTAGCCTCGCCTGTGCCAGACTAGGATGGTCGCTTACCGAAGTAGAGACATTAAGCCTTAACGCTCGTCCTCCTGATATACTCCAAACTGTTATTTACCCTGGGGCGCGATTGTTGATTTTGAGTGAAGGGAAACAAACCCCGGCAATTGTAGCTGAGATATTGACAAAACGTGGATTTAGTGGTAGTAAAGTTACTGTACTAGAACGCATGGGTGGTTCTCAAGAACGCATCATTGAAGGAATAGCCGCCTCATGGACAACTACAGAAGTAGCTGATTTAAATACTATTGCTATTGAGTGTATTGGCGATCCTGGGATTGTAGGATTATCTCGTTTAGCAGGATTACCAGATAATGTCTACCATCATGATGGACAACTTACCAAGCGCGAAGTACGGGCGATCACCCTTGCTGCTTTGGCTCCTATACCGGGACAATTATTGTGGGATGTCGGTGCAGGCTGTGGTTCAATTGGTATTGAATGGATGCGGACTCATTCTCGCTGTCGAGCGATCGCGATTGAACAAAATCCCACTCGATTACAATACATTGCTGACAATGCTACTGCCCTTGGTACGCGCAATTTACAAATCGTCCATGGTAAAGTTCCCACTGCACTCAAAGATTTACCCCAACCCGATGCTATTTTTATCGGTGGTGGTGCAACAGCAGCAGGCTTGTTTGAAGTATGTTGGCAATCTTTAGGTTCTGGTGGACGCTTGGTTGCTAATGCTGTCACCATCGAAAGTGAACAAAAATTACTGCAATGGCACAATCAAGTTGGTGGCGAATTGATGCGCGTCGCAGTCCAAAAGGTTGCTCCCATTGGCAATTTCTTGGGATGGAAACCGATGACACCAGTAACCCAGTGGGTTGTGATGAAATCGGAGTAGCAATTAAGTAGGTCGCCACAAATTATTCAATTTATCAAAAATCTAATTGTAAAGGGATAACGATAGTGTTGACCTTTATAAGCTTTTATGGAAGCAAAAATTACTAAACATAATTGTACTAATAATAATATTGATATGAGTATAATTAAAACTGTTAATAAAGTATTTAAAGTAGTATCTAATTGTTTAGAAGCCACATTATTTGTGAGCGCAATACCACAAGTTGTAAAAACCAGAAATAAGGAAATTACAATTACAACTAATGTATAAACTGTGAGTGAAAGCTGAAAGTTTAAAGATTCTTTACCTTGAAAGTCTATCCACGGATCTTGTGATTTTTTCCATTGCCAAACTATCAATGGTCCAAGAAGATTCAATAAGGGAAGATATATAGGTATACCAATAAAAACTAAAAAAATTAATGGTATCCACAACAAAGCTGAGAGATGACACAGCATAGCCCAAATACGTATTTGCTTGTTGCTGCTTTCTCTCATGGTTATTAATTTTATGTGGATTTACATAAATAAATCATCGTTGTATATCTTAAATGTTTGCTTCCCTATAAAGCAACATTTTGGTCCACAAGAAAAAACATGAATTCCCCTTACCTCTTCTACCTTAACCGAAGGGTATCGAGTGTTTATTAATAAATTGGCAGTGCGATCGCATTTACCTTTACCCAAATCAGATTCTGAGTAAAAAATGCAAAACTCCAAGTAGTCTTGGAATCCCATTTTCCCTAATCCCCAATTTCACCGTCGTGCTGTTCGTACTAATAAAAATAAACCTAGTGTCAAGCCCAAAAAATTTGGTAGCCAAGCTGCAACAAAGGGAGAAAGAAAACCGGTGTCTCCTAATGTACGGGCGACCTGTAATGTTGTGTAATAAGTAAAGATAACAGCTAGACTTATGCCAAAACTGGCTGCTCGACCTGTACGTTGGGGTATTGTTCCCACAGTAGCACCAACTAGACCGCAGATAACACAGGCAAAGGGAAAGGCCATTTTTTGTTGAATTCGGACTCGCAGTTGACGAATTTTTTGCTCATTACCACTAATTTTTTCTATTTCTAGTTGCTCTATTGATTGGGAAATATTCATCTCTTCAAAGTCACGGCTCCTGTTTGCCACATCTAAAGGTGTGCGAGGAAGTTGTAATTGTTGATGTTTGAATCTGGCGATGTTGCGATAAGAGCGATCGGGCGCAACTAAATAGATAGTACCGTTATAAAAATCCCAAACGCTTTGTGAACCATTCCATTCACCTGATTCTGCAACAACAATTTGATTTAAACCTTGTTGAGAACGGTCTATGAGTGTCAAGCCTTTCATGCGCTTACCATCAAACTTGTCAGCATAAAACAAGCGTGTCAATATTCTTTCTTTAGTGCCATCTGCTTGTTTAACATTTTGATATTCGGGGTAGAAAATATTTTCTTGCTTAAATGTAGGTTTATCAGATTTGAGAGCTCGATCTAAAGTAACAGTAGCTTCGTAGTTAGCTGCTGGTGCAATTTGTTCACTGACAACAAATGTGATTCCTGCTACTAAGAAACTCATAACTACGGCAGTTAGCA
The DNA here is from genome assembly GCA_051172755.1 of Nostochopsis sp. GTDB lineage: Bacteria > Cyanobacteriota > Cyanobacteriia > Cyanobacteriales > Nostocaceae > Pelatocladus. Next base: position 63,694 of record JBMNDX010000011.1, read on the forward strand.
CCATGCGATACACACTTACCCCACAACTACGCAGAGCTATCAATTCACTTTCACCTGACATACGACTGTAGGTCATCAAAGTTGCTAGCAGTGTTGACATTGGAAAGACATAAACAATTACCCGTGGTAACTTTAACAAAAAAACCTTTAAGCCTATTTCTAGTGGTAATCCTGCTTGAACTACTTTTCGCAGTAATTCATATAAGCTATCCGCCGTAAACACAAGGGAAGCAAAAATCCCAAAACTAAATAAAAACGGTGGTATTAATTCGCTAGCAAGGTAGCGATCCATTATGGAAATGGACAGCAGTGAACTGAGTTTGCGGAAGGATTTAGATTTAGCCATGAGTCATTGGTCATTGATCATTGATCATTGGTCATTTGTCATTTGTCATTGGTCATACTCTCCCTTGAAGCCGCTTACGCGTCTATGTCATCTGTCATTGGCAATGGTTAATAACTACTAACTACTAACTATTAACTATTAACTACTAACTACTAACCACTAACCACTAACTACCACCAATTGACTAAACCTGAAAATTATCACCTAAGTAATATTGGCGTACCAAGGAATTATTGTAGAGTTCGTCGGCGTTGCCAGAAGCAAGAATTTGACCTTCGCGCATGATGTAGGCACGATCTGTAATGGCCAGAGTTTCCCGAACGTTGTGATCTGTAATCAAGATTCCCATATCGCGCTCTCGCAGTTGTCCAATGAGATATTGAATTTCTGAAACTGCTATTGGGTCAACTCCTGCAAAAGGTTCATCTAAAAGTAAAAATTTTGGTCCTTCCGTACCAGATGCTAATGCTCTTGCTAATTCCGTCCGCCTTCGTTCACCTCCAGAAAGTTGGATTCCTTTGCTGTTAACTACTTTTTCCAAACGAAACTCTTGTAATAATGTTTCTAGTCGCCGTTGCCATTGCCAGCGAGGTACATTTGTTTGCTCTAGAACCAACAGTATATTATCTCGTACTGACAATTGGCGAAAAACACTAGCTTCCTGTGCTAGATAACCAATACCTAATCGCGCTCTTTTGTGCATAGGTAATGCAGTAATGTTCTGATGATCCAACCATACAGTTCCTCGATCTGGTTTTTCTAAACCTGTGGCAATATAGAATGTCGTAGTTTTGCCAGCACCATTTGGACCTAGTAACCCAACTATTTCGCCTTGCGCAACAGAAACGTTGACGCGATTGACAATCACTCGCTTGCCATAAGATTTGCGAATATTTTCTAAGACTATTTTCACATTCGGTATGCTTTGTTGCTTGTCAATGATTGATGAGTAGTTTTTGTTAAAAGCTAACTACATAAATTAACTGTATGGGCGCATAATTTTACGCTCCTACTAACCACTAATTTCTAATTTACTTAGAACGTTGAAGAGGAGCTGTGTTGGGAGCGGGTGTCGTTGCTTGATTTACTTGACTATCGTTGACTATGTAGATAGATTCTACTTGGCGACCTGTTTTTGGTTGAGCAACAAATCGCCCTTCATCAATCAGGTATGTTACTGTTTCACCCCGAATACTGTTGCCGCCCTGTTGCAAAACGTAAACATTACCACTGAGAATTATGCGACGTTCTTTGCTGAAATACTGGGCTTGGGCTGCTGTAGCTTGAATCCCTCGCGCTTCATACACCATTTGTACGTTACCGCGAGCAGTTGCTACTTGTGTTTTGGCGTTGTATTCTTGTACATCAGAGTGGATAGTCAGGGGGCGATTTCCTGCTGCTGTTTGGGCGGTAGCAGTTTGTAGTTGAGTAGGAAATGCGATCGCACCAAAAAGTGCAGCCGGAACCATTAAGGCTAATCCAAAGCGGCGCATTGGCAATAGAAATAATTGATGGCAAGAGATCATAGCAATTTAGGATTTAAAATTTCAGCTTGTATTCTAATTATCTCAACTACTAGAGTATGTCAGGATCACCACTAGCTGTAATAATTGACGTTTGTCATAAACTCAAGGTTTCGCCACTTTAGCTTTTTACAACTCTAGATACTAGTGCATCGCGGCAGAAGTACAAAAGCAGAGGGCAAAAGGGAATAAAGCTTATGCAGCATACTTTCTAGATGTTTTAAACTGGGTAGTTATTTTAGCCGAGATGCACTAGTACAAGAAGGCAGAAGTCCGGAGGCAGAAGGCAGTCCCAATGAAACAAGTTTCATCAGCAAAGATGAAAGAGGTTTTTTCTCCTACACCCCTAAACCCTTACACCCCTACACCCTCTTTCAAGTCAGAAGGCGTAAAAGCTTATAATAAGGGCTTTTTGTCTATTACTAATGGTTGGTTTATTTACGCCGACCTGTACTAGTGAGTGTTTCTCTAGTTCTGCTACTAAAGACTTATGCAAACGTATTGAAGGTAGCTTACAACTTCTTAAGTAGAAAGCCCATCCGCTTTTAGCTGTGGGATGAATACGGGTAGTCTTGATCTTTATCCACAACTAGACGATGAAGCTAGTTCAACATTTCCGCAACATCAAGTATCATGGTATTTGCTATACTTGATTGTGCTCAAGTTTGCTATTAATACCCCAATCACTCAAAATTTAATTTGAGTTTAAAAATGACGTTCTTCACTAGTAAAGATGTTTATCATAGGTGATACTCTATTGAAAAGTGACTTGTAAATTAGCTAACACACTCCCAACCAAAAACCAGTTAGAACTAGAACCTAACTAGAGGGGCTAACCGATTGACGTTATTACAGATTGGCGCTAGGATTAATGCTTTCATAGAAAAACCCCAGTAGAACTGGGGCTGGGTTGAACGTTTCCTATGTCACTATAGTCACATCGTGACGATTCCGAAACAGTGAATCTCACGCATGAGGTTGGGTAAAAATTAACCCCGGTCGTACCGGGGTTAGTTGTGAGAGAAATGCTGAAGATACTTACCAGCAGAGGATATAGTGGCATCTAGCAGCAAAATTCTCAAGTGTATAAGATATTTTTTTTGTCATTTTTCAATAAATTATTAACACGAAAAAATGACAAAATCTCGCATATGATTATTGGACTTGTTGCGGAATTTGGGAACTTTCAACAAGGAACTCTTAATAACTTGACATACTCACCGACAGTTTTGGTACGGTGATTCTTGACGCTTCATTGACTGACGCGACCGTTGTCGTCTTACTCTGTCTCTGCGTCCGTTTAGAGTCGTGGCAATGTCAATTACAAAAAATGCACAACTTGGTATTAAGGTAATTTATAACTGCCAACTCGAATAGTTAGCAGAACAGGCTATTCCAATCGCCATTGCTTCTATGGTATCTGTGAGTGCTTCGTAAGGTCGAGTACCATGTCTACGTTTGCGAAAGCCTTCTGTACGGTTGAGTAAGAAAACTACTATAAAAGTCAGTGCGATCGCTAACATCACGATTGATGGTTTGGCAATAGATCCAATCCACCAAACTTCCATCGTATAAAGTAACGGAGTGCCAAATAAAAAACCGCCACACATTCCTCTAACAATATCATTGATTTCATGTGTCCATATATTTTTTCTATGCTTATTTCGTACATCCATTATTTTTTATCTGTAAGACACACTCATAATCTTAAGTAGGGGATCAATACTGAAACAACGCTGTCAAAGCAACAGCCAAAGCATCGGCGGCATCATCTGGACGGGGGATATCATCTAGATTTAACTCTCGCGCTACGGCTTGTTGAACTTCATATTTTTCTGCATTGCCGTATCCAGTTAATGCTTGTTTAATTTGAGCAGGGGTAAACTCTAAGTACGGAAGATTGTGCTGGGCCAGAACTAACATAATCACACCTCGTGCTTGAGCAACTACGATAGTATTGCCCATGCGATAGAAAAATAATTTTTCAATTGCTACTAAATCAGGTTGTAAATCCTTTATTAAAGTGTGTAAATCTTCGTACAATGTACGTAGCCTTTGTCCCATTTCTGTACCAGCTTCTGTACTAATAACACCAAAATCTACCATGTCTACTGAGATATCTTGCTGCTGAGGTTGGTTTGATTTGTGGATAATAGTTCCAAATCCCAACTTTGCTAATCCTGGATCTAATCCTAAAATTCGCTTTTCCATGAATTTTTAATTGACTCAACCAAAATTTTGTGTTCAGGCGCAGATTGGCAACTTTGACAGGGTGCTTTCGATCTACTAAGAGTGTAAGCAATACGGTTGGGTTAAAGGTTAACGGTCAAAGGTGAGAAAAAGTTCGTTTTTATTCTTTTTTTCTTTCCCCTTACCTTTTAATCGAACGGTATTAAGGATGTAGATGACAACAGTAAAATTATTCTTTAATTTTCCCTCAAACCTTTGACTTTCATACCTTTACACCCTTTTTCCTAAGTACAAATGTAACAATCCCACGTTTGGAATATAGACCAAGTAGTGTAAATTTTCAGTTAATTATTAGTTTTTATCATCCCTCCTTTTTTAGGTATGGCACTTGGTTTTTTCAGACAAGCCCTTAAGACTTTGCGTCTTCAGTCGCGCAATCGCACTCCCTACCGAATTAATCAGTGGTTCAAATGGTTGTCACCAGGACTCTCGGTGAAACGTTGGTTTTTAATTAGCATCGGGGGTGTTTTACTCGCATCTCTGGGTTTGGCAATTTGGATTAAATTAACGCCGATTTTCTGGGCGTTAGAGTTAGTGAGGGGTTTTTTGGGAACAATCGCCGAAGTCATACCCAACTATATTAGTGGGCCTTTTGTTCTGCTGGGTGGTTTATTGTTGCTGCTTTGGGGACAAACCCGCGCCGTAGGTTCAATTACTGAAGCGCTACGGTCTGATAATGAAGAAGAATTAGTAGATATGCTGCTGGCCCATCGCCGATTGTACCGAGGGCCAAAAATAGTTGTAATTGGTGGTGGAACGGGACTTTCCACATTACTCAGAGGACTCAAGCGTTACAGCGCTAATATTACTGCTATTGTTACTGTCGCTGATGATGGCGGATCTTCCGGACGCTTGCGTCGGGAATTTGGGGTTTTACCACCTGGAGATATTCGCAATTGTTTAGCAGCACTGGCTGATGAAGAAAAATTACTCACAGAACTATTTCAATATCGTTTTCGAGTCGGTGATGGTTTGACTGGCCACAGCTTTGGTAATTTGTTCTTAACTGCGATGAGTGAAATTACCGGAGATTTGGAACGGGCTGTTGCTGCTAGTTCTAAGGTACTTGCTATTCGAGGACAAGTGTTACCAGCAACTCTGAGTGATGTGCGTCTGTGGGCTGACTTAGCTGATGGTCGTCGCATAGAGGGGGAGTCTAAAATTACCGAAGCTGGAGGTAATATTGTTAAGATCGGCTGTCTTCCTGAAAATCCTCCTGCTTTACCCGCAGCAATTAAGGCTATTAAGGAAGCTAACTATATAATTATGGGGCCTGGTAGTCTGTATACTAGCGTTATTCCTAATCTGTTAGTACCAGAAATTGCTGACGCGATCGCAGCTTCTGAAGCACCCTGTATTTATGTCTGCAACATTATGACTCAACCAGGAGAAACCCAAGGATTTAGTGTTGCTGATCATATTCGCGCAATTGATGCTGCTTGCGATGGTCAACGTTTATTTAATGCTGTGCTGGTACACAAGAAATCTCTTTCAGAACACGTCCTCATGCGTTACGCACAACAACAGTCCTATCCCGTCTTTTTAGATCGCGAAGATGTCACCAAATTAGGGCGAAGAATTGTTTTAGCTAACGTCATGTACGAAGATGAAACAGGTTACGTGCGTCATGACCCCCAACGACTAGCAAAGGTGTTATTACGGTGGTACAGTGGAGCGCAGCACGCAAGATGAGGTTGGATAGGGATTCTCCTAACACAGATAGATGCACTCACGTTCGAGGATTAGGGATCAGGGGTCGAGGATTAGAGATTAGGGATTAGGAATTAGGGATTAAGGATTGGGGGACAACTACTAACCACTAACCACTAACCACTAACTCTTGACTGAAATATGAAAATTTTTCTTACTGATGCAGAGGCGACGCGATCGCTTGGTGTCACTCTCGGTCAATACCTGAGTGCTAATAGTGTCATTTTGTTGGAAGGTGATTTGGGTGCTGGTAAAACGACTTTAGTCCAAGGTATTGGCGAAGGTTTAGGTATCACCGAACCGATTGTCAGTCCTACTTTTACTCTGATTAATGAATATACGACAGGGCGGCTTCCTCTCTACCATCTGGATCTGTATCGCCTAGAACCGCAAGAAGTAGCAGCTTTAAACTTAGAAACCTATTGGGAAGGTTTTGAGGTTGCGCTGGGAATAGTGGCGATCGAATGGGCGGACAGAATGTCCTATCAGCCACATAATTATCTCAGTCTGCATTTAAGTCATGAAGATCAAGGAAATCGTAAAATTGAGGTTAATTCCCATAATTTCATGATCAACGCCGAGATTTTGGCTGTTTTTAAACAATATCTTGGTAGCTGAGGGCTATTTTTTGTACATTATTAAGGTGTGATGGCAGTTGGATGTAGGGCGGTAATTTCTGAATAACGAGTAAATTAAATTAATAAATCATAAAGTTTTGCACTCCTACCAACCACCAAGCACCAACTACCAACAACCAACTAAATCAATATGGCACCTTTACCTGACTATCACCCAAAACAGTTATCTTTAGGCCCGTTAGAAGCAGAAATCTTGAATATCATCTGGGAACTTGGTTCAGCGACAGTCAAAGATGTACACGATCGCATTCTGGCTGATCCTAACCGAGAACTAGCTTATACTTCTGTAACTACCGTGCTGCGTCGCCTCACCGACAAAGGTTGGCTTGTCTGCGACAAAAAAGGACGGGCGTTTTATTGGCGGCCATTGCTCACAAAAAACCAAGCCGCAGTCATTAAAGCCCACGAACAATTACAGCGATTTTTAGCGGTAGGAAATCCTGATGTTGTTGCTGCTTTTGCAGATAGTCTTGATGAAGCAGCTAGTGAGAAAATACAAGCGATCGCCAAACGCATTCAATCTGCACGGCAAGCGAGGGAGGAAAAATGATGCATCTCATCATGATTTTGATGGCTTTAACTGTTTCTTGGGGAATCAGATACTCTTGGGTTGAATGCCAAGACAATTGGAAGCAAAGGTGGGAAAAAGCGCTATTTTTCTTTCTTTTTCCCCCCTTGCTGATCATTATGACAGCGATCGCTCTGCTCTATATGGGTCCCCAGGGCAGAATGCTTGGTTTGCAAACTGGTTGGTTTAGCTATGTATTAGCATTAATATTACTTGCTTTTTTTGCAGTTACATGTATAAAGAAAGCATGGCAAGGATGGCGATCAGTAAAATCTACACGTGAGTGTCCGATTGTGAACCTTGCAGGTAGACAAGTGCGACTCCTCAAAACAGAAGCATTATTTGCAGGACAAATTGGTTTTTGGCAACCTGAACTTGTTCTGAGTCAAGGATTGCTACAAACTTTGTCGCCTAAACATTTAGAGACAGTCTTAGCACACGAGCAAGGCCATTACTATTACCGAGATACATTCTGGTTTTTCTGGCTGGGCTGGGTGCGTACCTGTACAGCTTGGTTGCCAAATACAGATGCTTTGTGGCAAGAACTGTTAGTTTTGCGCGAACTACGCGCCGATGCTCACGCCGCATCACAAGTAGATCCCTTGCTCCTAGCAGAATCACTTGTATTAGTCATCAGTACTCCACCTGTAACCTCAGACATCTGCTGTGCAGCTCTTGCAGCTAGTAGCGTTGATCGTTTAGAACAAAGAATAGAAGCTTTGTTAGCTCAACCAGAACCCACGTCAGAATTTCACTTAATATATTGGATTAGCTTCCTGTTGGCATTATTGCCCTTAATCACAGTTATCTTCCATTCCTAGTAAGTAGAGACGCGAAATTACCCTGCGGGAACGCTAAAAGCGAACGCGTCTCTACTAAGGATTGTGGGCTTAACTGAACCAGGTATAACCTGAACGATCGCACTACAATTAATCTATTTAAGTTATGGGACTTTGGACAATTGTCTTTCTGGTGTGTGTACTTCTAGTACTTGCGAGTAGAATAATCCAGCTAAGAATCCTCCTAAAAGTGGTGCTACCCAGAATAGCCATAACTGTTGAATCGCCCAACCACCAATAAAAACTGCTGGGCCAAGACTACGTGCAGGATTTACTGATGTATTAGTCACAGGAATACTAATTAAGTTAATTAGTGTTAAGCCCAAACCGATCGCAACTGGTGCAAATCCTTGTGGCGCACGGCGATCAGTAGCACCCAGGATGATCATCAAAAACATAAAAGTGAGAACAAGTTCAACAAGAAAACAAGCTAGCAGTGAATAATTTCCGGGAGAGTGTTCTCCATAGCCGTTGGCTGCGAAACCACTACCAATTACATCAAATCCTGGTTTACCACTAGCAATCAAATAGAGAATACCAGCACCTAGAATTGCACCGAAAACTTGGGAACCAATGTAAACAAATAATTCTGAACTAGGGAAGCGTTTAGCAGCCCACAAACCAAGAGAAACAGCAGGGTTGAGGTGACAGCCAGAAATATGACCAATCGCATAAGCCATCGTTAAAACCGTCAAACCAAAAGCGAGAGAAACCCCTACTAACCCAATACCTAAAGGAAATTTTGTACCATCAGCTATTTTTGCGCTATCGGCTGTGAATGCAGCTGCTAATACTACACTGCCACAGCCACCAAAAACTAGCCAGAACGTACCGATCAACTCAGCTAAACAACGTTTGACAAGGGACATATTTTTTAACTAGGAACACCGTAAGTATTTGAATGAAAGAATATTAACAGTCAGCATATAGTAATGCAAGTTGCCTGCTATTTACCTTCTAGAGTTACAATCCCTGTTCGTATCGGTTTTTGATGAAAATTAATTTTTGATAAGATTTGTTCAGGTTTTGTAATTTATATTTAAAAACTCTTCTGCGGAAGTGCGATCGCAAATTTTTCCATCCAATGTTGCAGCAAGTAAATCATCTAGCATTTGCCGATATTGTGGTCCTGGTTTGTAACCAAGTTTCTTCAAGTCGTTTCCATTTAATATTGGTTGAATATCTGCCCAAACTGTTAAGTAATGCCATATTTGCTTCCTAATTGGGCGGGAACTGTGTAAAGCAACTAAAATCAGCGTAGGTAAATCATAGGATCGCAACAATTTCACCACCTGACTAGGAAGCTGACAACTAGGTAAAGCATCTCTCACCTGTGCTTGTAGTGGGGCTAATTTCTCCAAGCGTTGAATGCTATCTTCTTGTAGTTGGAGATTTTTAGCCACTTTCGCTCGATATACTGGGGCAAGGTGAGCGATAATCACTTCTAAGCGCATTTGCCAGTGATTCAGCAGAATTTCTTCGGAATCAAACTTGTGTAAACAGCGTTCTAGTAATCGTAATTGCCGTAATAATTCTTCATCTAATTTTTTGAGACTCGGATGAATACACTGTAATGCTCCCAAATCTCCAAGTAATTGGAAAGCAGCTTGCCAATAGGGTGCTTCTAAGATGTGCTTTAATTCTGTTTTGAGGCGGGTTTGGAGTGCAGGTGTTTTATGATTTTCTTTTGTGGTGCGATCGTAAACACCACTATTGATCGCATAACGGATATATTCTTCTGTTTGCGATTCAATTTTAAATCCAAAGCGCACAGCAAACCTTACACCCCGATAAATACGGGTGGGATCTTCAATAAAACTGTTGGCGTGTAAAACACGAATTTGCTTTGCTTGTAAATCTAGCAAACCACCAAAAAAATCCAGGAGTTTCCCTGCACGAGGAGGAGTAAGTCGCAGTGCTAAAGCATTAATGGTAAAATCACGCCGATACAAATCTTGGCGAATCGAACTAGCTTCGACTTCGGGATTTGCAGCTGGGTAAGGATAAAATTCTGTTCTAGCAGTGGCAATATCTACCCACAAAGAATTTAATTCTGGATCTTTGTGCCAAAGTAAAGCCGCAGTTTGAAAAGCACCATGAATGTCTAATCGTGCTGCTGGGTAAATTTGCTGGAGTGCTTTTGCTAATTCTACACCTGCGCCGACATCGGCAGCTTTATGAAAGCCATCGACTACTAAGTCGATATCTTTGATTAACAAACTACCAGATGCTTCTTTTGCTAGTAGTAAGTCGCGTACTGCTCCTCCTACTAAATATAAATGCCAACCCCGTTGTTTAGCTTGGGCGGATGCTTTGGTGAGTAGTTCCCAGAGTTTGGGATTGAGGCGATCGCGCAATTGTCCCAATGTTGGAATCTCAAGATCATCTTCCCCTTCTTTTCCATTTTCCCCGCCTCTGTCCCTCTCGCGATCATTCTGCTGATGCAACTCCCGCAAAACGTCAGTGCGGGTGACTATACCTACCAATTGTCCATTTTCTAATACAGGTAAGCGTCCGATATCATAAGTCACCATTAATGACTCAATTTCTGGCAAGGTAGTATTAGGAGTAATCGTCTTAAGATTAATTGTCATATAACCTTTAACAGGTGCATGACTAAAGCCATGGTGCAAAGCAATATCAAGATCCCGACGGGAGATAATACCCAATAACTTACCTTGGGTATCAACTACAGATAAACCAGAATGTCCGTAGCGTAACAAAATTCGCTGTGCTTCCTCGATAGTGATATCTGGGCGAATCGTACGAACTGGCGATGACATCAAATCCCGTGCTATCGGTGGATAAGGAATTTGCGCTTTTAATCCTTCCAATAATTGGTTGAGTATTTCTCGGCAATTTACACCCCGCAAATTCAGCGATGTTGCTTGCGAATGTCCACCACCACCTAGTGGTTGAAAGATTTGGTTGAGGTTGACTTCAGAAATTCGCGATCGCCCAATGACTGTAAAGCGTGAGTCATCTTCCCCAGCAGCATATTTATTTGCCAACAATAAAGCATCTATTTCTGTCAACTCCATCAGTTGGGAGGCTAGACTCGATAAACCTGGTACATAACCATCAGTGACTAATATTACCCAAGCTATAGTATATCCCCGGATGCACAAAGATTGTAAATCGTCAAGAGCTTCTGATAATAACTGCTGCAATTGTGGAGACAAACCAGGTTCAACATACTCAGCAACTACCGATAAACTTGCTCCTTGCTGCATCAACCAAGCCAAGGCGAGAGCATCCCGTGCTGTGGTGTGGTCATAGGTAAGCGAACCTGTATCAACGTGGATACCCAACGCCATAGCTGTTGCTTGTGCAGTTGAGAGGGAAATTTGCTGTTTTTGCAATTCCTCCACAATCAAAGTTGTGGTAGCCCCTACAGACGCAATGTGTAATTTTGTAGCAGGGATATCACCATGTTGTTCAAGGTGATGGTCATAAACTATGATTTCTTGAAGATGGGGTAAATTTAACCATTCTGCTGCTTTGCCAAGGCGATCGCGATATTGAGTATCTACTACAGTCAGAGAACGAATTTTTTTCGGATTCACAGAACGCCGTTCAATTAACTGATACTCATCTCGATGCAGCGCTAAAAAATCTCGCACTGGTGGGTGAGCGCCCCCAGTTAACACAATTTTGCTACCAGGAAGCAAACGTGTTAGTCCGACCGCCGCTCCTAAAGCATCAAAATCAGCTGTTGTATGACAAAGAATTAGATCCATGGTCATTGGTCACATTGGTCAGTAGTAATTAGTCATTGGTCATTGGTCATTAGACATCTCCAAAAAAGAATATAAAGGCCTTATGTAGTGCGGATCGATATCTCATTTCTGGAAAGGTCTATTAGTCATTGGACGAAGGACAAAGGACAAATGACTAATGGCAAATGACTAAAATGTTGCAATTTCTGATAGCTTAACAATAAGGAAGAATGTTGGTTTAATAGAATCTTCGCTGTCTTGGGAGAAGGGAAAATGAGTATTATATTCCAAATTGCTTTGTTAGCTCTGGTACTTGTGTCTTTTGCAATGGTGATTGGCGTTCCTGTTGCCTACGCCACTCCACAAAACTGGAATGATTCCAAAAGACTGCTGTGGCTTGGCTCTGGTGCTTGGATCGGTTTAGTAGTTTTAGTTGCACTCTTAAGCTTTTTCGTAGTTTAGATAACTACCGCCCACACAGTAAATAAATAGCATAGAAACAACAGGGGCAACAAAAGGACAAGAGGACACGGGAGACATGGGAGACAAAAAAGAGGTGAAAGTAAATTCTCCCCTACTTCTGACCTCCCCACCTCGTGATCTCAATTGCTCCTGTTGTCTTTTTGAACTTTCCTGGCTTTGAAAAACCAGAATTCGGAACTGTTGCTACTGCGCGCTCTAGAAGACCACTTCGTAGCTTTACCCTCTTGGGCGATTGGTGCAAACCTGTCGTCTAACGGCGAGTCACTGAACCAAGAATCCCCGTGTATGCGCGACCGGGGAGTGTCAAAGGTCATCCAAAAACTAACAGTAAAGAGGTTTTCACCTTCTCGTACTATTTTGATCGAAGAAATGTATCCCCCCATCCTCCAATATGAGCTATTTTAGCTATTGCCTTAACCCGATCTGTCCCCAGCCCCAAAACAAGAATAATGGCAAGTTTTGCCTGACTTGTGGTGCTAAGTTACTTCTCAAGGAACGCTACCGTGCTGTTAAACCCATAGGACAAGGCGGTTTTGGCAGAACTTTTCTCGCAGTGGATGAGGATAAACCTTCTAAACCGCATTGTGTGATTAAGCAATTTTATCCCCAAGCGCAAGGCACTAGTACTGTACAAAAAGCAGTGGAGTTATTTAATCAAGAAGCAATGCGGCTGGATGAATTAGGGAAACATCCGCAAATTCCAGAACTGCTAGCACACTTTACCCAAGATGACAGGCAATATCTTGTGCAAGAATTTATTGATGGTCAAAATCTGGCAGAAGAATTAGCAGCAAAAGGGGCTTTTAACGAAACGCAGGTTCGACAACTGCTCAATAATTTATTGTCAGTCTTGCAATTTTGTCATGCTAGGCAAGTCATTCATCGAGATATTAAGCCTGAAAATATTATTCGTTGTAGATTTCCCTTGGAAAGTGAGGAAAGTCAACACAACAGAGATTTAGTTCTGGTAGATTTTGGTGCTTCTAAATTTGTTACCCACACAGCCCTCAACCGTACTGGTACAAGCATTGGTAGTCCAGAATACGTTGCACCAGAGCAAATGCGGGGACAAGCAATATTTGCCAGTGATATCTACAGCTTGGGTGCTACTTCTGTACGGCTATTAACCGAGCGATCGCCTTTCGATTTGTACGATATTAATAACGCGACTTGGATTTGGCAACGCTACGTTAAAAATGCTGTCAGTGAGGAATTAACCGCTATTCTAGACAAAATGCTGCAAAGCATTCCCGTCGAGCGTTACCAAACCACAGATGAAGTCCTAAAAGACTTAAATAAAAAATCGTCTGTTGCTACCAGTCTCACCTTAACCGCACAGCCTGTTGTTACTTCACCTCCACCAACACTAACTTCTACATCAACTCCGAGTCATAATCCCATTGAAAAAGAATTAGAAGAAATGAGAACAACATTTCTCGGTTCTAATAAATCTGCAAATCACAAAACAACGCGATCGCCCCAACAATCAACAAACCAACCTACTCCTCACAGCAAAATCGACGAAGAATTAGAAGAATTACGATCTAAATATCTTGGTAATAACCACTCTTCTGATGTTAGTTGATTGTTGATTGTTGATTGTTGATTGTTGATTGTTGATTGTTGATTGTTGATTGTTGATTGTTGATTGTTGATTGTTGATTGTTGATAATTAGTGGTCTTTAATTCCCGCTCCGCGCTCCCTAATCCCGTCACAACCTCGGATCTACAGGTTCATTCTCTAGTGCCAAAATTCCAACGACACATTCATGGATACGGCGTAGAGGTGCGTGAGTAACAAAACGTTGCAATGCTTCTACACCCAAAGCAAACTCTCGCTTTGCTAAAGAACGCTTGAGTGATAATCCCCTTTGATGCAAAGGTTTCATGTTTTCAGGTGTAGAGTACTCCGAGCCATAAACCGTTCGCAAATACTCTTGTCCGCGACATTTCACCGCAGGTTGAATGATCCCTTGATTGTTTTTGACAATAAATTGCATTGGTTTAATGACCATACCTTCACCACCCATTGCCGTCAATTCTTCCCACCAATACACTCCTTCTGCCTCACTAGTTGGGTTGGTTAAATCTACTACTGTATATGCTGTTGGTGACAGTAAGTCGGGGTCATGTAGAGCAATGTTTGCTACCTCTTGCATATGCCATCGGTGGTCTTTGTCAGTGTGGACGGCTGTTTCTGTTGCCAAGATATGGAAGGGTGCAAGTTTATAGTCAGAAATATGCTCAACAGGCCAGCAGTAGCAATGGTAAGCCGTGACGTATTTTTCAGCCATATCGGCTTTTTGTTGATTGTTGTCCAATTGCGGAGTCACATTTACACCACATTGTTCAGTCTTTTCCAGTAAGGTGACAGTATCACTAAGACCAAGGCGTGATGGGGCCCTAACGGGAGTATATTGTTCTTGTAATAGTCTCTGAGCTTTTACTGACCAAGGCATTAGTTCACAGTCTAAGCATACCCAGTCGGTTTGAAATTTTTCCCAGAAGCCACTATTAGTAAGGGAAGTATTTAAGCGTGTCAATAGTTCTGTTTGTAAAGTTGGGTCTTCAAAAAATTTTCTCCCTGTACGGTTATAGCAGATACCAATGCCTTCACCCACTACACCAAAACGCTTTTTCGCTACTGTTTCATCCCGACAAACAATTACTACTGCTCGTGAACCCATATGTTTTTCTTCACATATGACTTGCGAAATTCCTTGGTTACGATAGTAAGCAAAAGCTTGTTCGGGGTGTTCTAGATATCCCAATTCTTGGGATGTTACAGCTGGAGACATGGTAGGTGGTAGATAAATTAGCCACTTGGGATTGGCTGCAAAACGGCTGACCAGCTCTAAAGCTGCGATCGCATTTTCTTCTCGAATTTTAATATTTGCTAGTAAGTGGGTATTAATAACTCGCTTACCTAGTACGTCATCAATATGTAGCAGATCATTGCGTTGCTCTTGGGTTGTTATTACTTCGCTCACAACGCCATCAGTAGCTTTGGCTGATTTGGTATAAGCACGAGCAGCAGGAACACTGACTAATTCCTTTTCTGGATAGCGCAGGGCTGTAAGTTTGCCTCCAAAAACACAACCAGTGTCAATATTAATAGTGTTATTAAGCCATTCTGCTGAGAGTACAGGTGTATGTCCATAAACGACCATTGCTTGACCCTGGTACTCTGCTGCCCAATTGTAACGGATGGGCAAGCCAAACTCGTCTATTTCTCCTTTTGTTTCACCATATAAAGCAAACTCCCGGATTTGAGCCGAGCCTCGTCCCTGATATTCCTCCTTCATCCCAGCGTGAGCAACTACTAGCCGACCATCATCAAGGACGTAATGAGTCGCTAAAGTATTTAAAAATGCTTTCAATTCTTTGGTTTGATCTTCGCGCCATTCTGCCGGCAAAGCCTCTATTTCAGCCAAGGTTTTGTCTAGACCATGGTTAAGTTTGACATTTTTGCCCCGTAATTTTCGCAGGAGTTTGTTTTCATGATTACCAGGAACACACAGGGCTGTCTTTGCCACCACCATATTTCGTACCAATTTAAGCGTATCGAGAATACGTGGTCCCCGGTCTATCAAATCACCCAAAAATATAGCTTTGCGTCCTTGGGGATGGTAGTAGGTAGGGGCGTTCCAGAGGGAATCAGGAATGGAGGGATTGGGGGAAGACGCAGAGAGTGTTTCACTCATATTTCCTATATCTCCGTATCCCCTGTGTTCTGCCATTTGTGCTAGTCCCCCTACTCCTCCTTTGATGTAGCCTAATTTTTCCAATAAAGCTTCTAGTTCATCACAACAACCGTGAATATCACCAATGATGTCAAAGGGACCGTGTTCGTATTTGCGGTTATTCCACAGAGGTTGACGTTCAATTTCCACACTCTCAATTTCTGCTATGGAATTAAGAGTATACACGTAGCGGAAACCTTCTCTTTCTAATCCACGCAGAGAACTCTGTGAAAATTGGCCGTGACGCCGCACTCCATTGTAATTAAACTGAGTTTGTTGTCGCTCTTGATTATGTTGATTACATATTTCTTCTGGTAAATTCAGAGCGATCGCTACTGGGAAAAAATGGTATTTTCGTGCTAACTGAATAAAAATCTTTCGCTCTTCTGGCTGGAGATTTGTTGCATCAATCACAGTCAGTTTTCGGGCTGTGAGTCGTTTAGCAGCGATGTATTGTATTACATCAAAAGCATCTTTAGTCGCAAATTGATTACTTTCATCATCTGATACCAATCCTCGGAAGAAATCTGAGGATAAAATCTCAAAAGGTTGAAAAAATTTGCGTGCAAAAACTGATTTTCCAGCGTCGGATACACCAATGAGAACAACTAAAGAAAGTTCGGGAATACTTAGTTTCATAATTTAGTGGTTGGTTAGTAAATAGTTAGTACGCGTACTAGAGCTAGTATTCGTACAGTAGTTTTTGGTTTTCCTTTACTTTGTTGACCTCCACTCTCTCTTCCCCTTTCCCCCTAATTTCTTAGGGGCTACTGAATTCTACATCTCTAAGACAGCTAATTACGGGAAAATTCCACAATATATACATGAAAATATGATTATGCACCCATTTTCAAGTTAGCTTAGTTGTCTTAGAACTACTCTTACAATTTTCATATGGGTGTCAGCAAAGTAACTTATGCAGCTAATAGCTGATTTTTTTCATTATTTAAATAAAATTCTTTCACAAGTGTTTCCAAAACAAAGAAGGAACTGTGGTTTATACATAAGTTGTCGTATCTTAAAAGAAGGGTAGTAGTGTAGTGAGTGATACTGTGTTTTTTAGCGTTGTTATTCCGACATATAATCGCAAGCCGATTTTATCAAAGTGCCTTAGAGCATTAGAAATACAGCAATTGGGTGCATCTACTTCAATAGTTGGTTACGAAATTATCTTGGTGGATGATGGTTCTACTGATGGCACATTGGAATGGTTGGAGACACACAAAAGTCAGTTCCCTCATGTGCAAACCTTTCAGCAAAACCATCAAGGTCCTGCTGTAGCCCGGAATTTGGGTGTAAACAAAGCGCAGGGAGACACTATTATCTTTATAGATAGCGATTTAGTGGTGACAGAGAATTTTCTGCAAGCTCATGCTGACGCACTAGTACAGGGACACTTAAAATTGGGAAGCGATCGCGCTTTTACCTATGGTGCAGTCATTAACACTTCTAATTTTGAACACCCCACCTCTGAGCCATACAAAATAACAGATTTTTCTGCTGCTTTTTTTGCTACAGGTAATGTTGCTATTCCTAAGCATTGGTTAGAGAAAGCGGGATTATTTGATACTAGTTTTCAACTTTATGGTTGGGAAGATTTAGAATTAGGCATAAGGCTGAAAAAGCTGGGTTTAACATTGATTAAATGTCCACAGGCAGTCGGCTATCATTGGCATCCACCCTTTAGTTTAGACCAAATCAAGAGTTTAATTGACAAAGAAATTCAGCGCGGAAGGATGGGAGTGTTGTTTTATCAAAAGCATCCGACTTGGGAAGTGCGAATGATGATTCAAATGACTTGGTTACATCGTTTACTGTGGGGTCTTCTTTCATTCAATGGTGCTTTGAATGAACGGACAATGGCTCCTTTTTTGCAATGGTTGATTAATAAAGGTCAACCCCAATTGGCTTTAGAAATTGCTCGAATTTTCCTCAATTGGTACAACGTCAAGGGCGTGTATGAAGCGTATGCGGAATTGACATCCTCCCACCGCTAACCCGGAGTACCGGGTATAGCGGGGGATTCCAAAGATCACTCCTTGGGCTTCCTCTTTCTGCGACTCGGCTTACTTGGAGGGATTTCTCCACCCACGCAGAGGTCGATGTCTCCAGAGGCGATTAACGTTCCTGTGTGCCCCACAGTACGGAGTCCGATCTCAAGTATGTTTCGTGCAGCATTATGGTCGCGGTCTTGAATATGCCCACAATGATTACAGATGTGAGTTCTGGTGCTGAGAGATTTTTTAACAAGATCACCACAATTAGAACAATTTTGACTAGTTCCATGAGGCGGCACAGCGACAGTGACCACCCCAAAAACTTTGCCAAAATATTCAACCCATTGCCTAAACTGCGTCCATGCTGCATCACTAATCGATTTGGCAAGGTGTCTATTCCTTACCATGTTCCGCACCTTCAAATCCTCATAGGCAACCAATTACCCATTACCCATTACCCATTACCCATTACCCCTTCCAAAATATGCTACCCTTATATGGTTCTTTAAATTCCGCACATCCAGGCTTTCGGGTGTTTCCAATAAGGGAATCCACTTGGATGGAGGTTTAACCCGAATAGGAGTAAAAATATGCCAGTAGTTTCTTTGGCTCAAATGATGGAGTCAGGGGTTCATTTTGGTCATCAGACCCGCAGATGGAACCCGAAAATGTCTCCATACATTTATACTGCCCGCAATGGAGTACACATCATTGACTTGGTGCAAACAGCCCAGTTGATGGAAGAAGCATATACTTATATGCGATCGCAAGCTGAACAAGGCAAAAAATTCCTTTTTGTTGGCACTAAGCGACAAGCAGCAGGTATTATTGCTCAAGAAGCTTCCCGTTGTGGCGCTCACTACATTAACCAGCGCTGGTTGGGCGGAATGCTCACTAACTGGGCGACGATCAAAACGCGGGTAGACCGTCTCAAAGATTTGGAACGTCGGGAAGAAAGCGGCGCTCTTGATTTATTGCCAAAGAAAGAAGCCTCAATGCTACGTCGTGAGTTGTCAAAGCTTCAAAAATACCTGGGCGGCATTAAAAGTATGCGGAAAGTCCCCGATGTCGTGGTAATTGTAGACCAACGCCGGGAATATAACGCAGTTCAAGAATGCATTAAACTCACAATTCCGATTGTGTCTATGTTAGACACAAACTGTGACCCAGATGTAGTAGATATTCCCATCCCAGCAAATGATGACGCCATCCGCTCGATTAAGCTGATTGTTGGTAAATTGGCGGACGCGATTTATGAAGGTCGTCACGGTCAACTGGATGCAGAAGAGGAATACGAAGACTACGAAGGCGGCGAGGAAGAATACGATTACGAAGAAAGCGATTTTTCTGACTCGTTCGTTCCCGACGAAGGAGAGGAAGAATAAATTGGGTAATGGGTAATGGGTAATGGGTAATGGGTCATGGGTAATGGGTCATGGGTAATGGGTAATAGGAAACAAAAATACCAATTACCAATTCCCAAGCCCTTAGTAATAGGACTTACGCACACTCTACGAATCCTTCGCGTTCTCTGCGTCTTGGTGAGACCAGCCCCCGTCTTGGTGAGACCAGCCCCCGTCTTGGCGGTTCCCGTCACGATGGGGGACTGGCGTTCGCGCAGCGTCCCGGAGGGAACTACCCGAAGGGCGGTTCAATAAATTAAGCTTTTTGGCTATTTTTGCGTAAGCCCTTAGTTAAGATAGAAATACTCAAAACCCAAGAGCAATTGAAATTGTCAGTCTAAGTAGGAATTGAGGCAAAATGGCGGAAATATCTGCAAAACTCGTCCAGGAGCTACGCCAAAAAACGGGCGCCGGCATGATGGACTGCAAAAAGGCGCTAAAAGAAAACGATGGTGATTTAGCAAAAGCCGAAGAATGGCTGCGGAAAAAGGGTATTGCTAAAGCTGGAGCCAAAGCTGATCGGGTAGCGGCGGAAGGACTGGTAGGCAGCTATATCCATACTGGTGGTAGAGTCGGTGTGCTTGTAGAAATTAACTGTGAGACTGACTTTGTTGCTCGCCGCGAAGAGTTTCAAACCCTCGTGCGGAACATAGCCATGCAAATTGCGGCTTGTCCAAACGTAGAGTATGTGAAAGTGTCAGATATTCCAGCTGATATCGTCCAAAAGGAAAAAGATATTGAGATGGGACGGGATGACATTTCCAACAAGCCTGATAACGTTAAAGAAAAAATTGTTCAGGGACGCATTGATAAGCGCCTGAAAGAAATGACTTTGATGGATCAGCCTTACATCCGCGACCAAAGCATCACAGTAGAAGAACTAGTTAAACAAGCGATCGCTCAAATTGGTGAAAATATCCAAGTGCGTCGTTTCGTTCGCTTTGTTCTGGGTGAAGGTATTGAAAAGCAAGAAATGAGCTTTGCAGATGAAGTAGCT
The DNA here is from genome assembly GCA_051172755.1 of Nostochopsis sp. GTDB lineage: Bacteria > Cyanobacteriota > Cyanobacteriia > Cyanobacteriales > Nostocaceae > Pelatocladus. Next base: position 83,910 of record JBMNDX010000011.1, read on the forward strand.
GCTGCTCAGATGGGTAACAAATAATTTTAGTTGTTAGTTGTTGGTTGATTGTTGTTTGTTAATGGTTTAATAGACTAGTAACTATCAACAGCTAACTACCAACGATTAACTATATTTTAGGACAGGTCAATTTACTATATTTGACCTGTTTTTTGTTTTAATTTACTAGCGTTCAAGCGTTTGTTAGTTGTGTTCAAGCATTTGTTAGTTGTGTTCAAGCGTTTGTTAGTTGTGTTCAAGCATTTATTAGTTTCGTTCAAGCGTTTGTTAGTTGTGTTCAAGCGTTTGTTAGTTGTGTTCAAGCGTTTGTTAGTTGTGTTCAAGCATTTATTAGTTTCGTTCAAGCGTTTGTTACAAATGCAACATCTAACCTTGGCGATTATACAAATTATTAACTACAAGCCATTAACCACTAATTACTGAATAAACAACAATTTTTTTGCGTAATTTTTGTAATTACGAGCGATCTATACACAGCAGCATTAAACTTTGGGGAATGATCCATGTCACACCAAGCCTATCATCTTGAAGATATCGCTTTAACACTGCCCATAACCAAAGCAGCCTTAACTACTGCCCAGCAATTTGCTAATCAACTGCCACATCCTCAAACTGCCGAACGAGTCCGTTTGAATACTTTGTGTATATTAGCAGTTAATAATTATTTACAAATGATGGGTCTTCCGACTGATTTGACAGCTAGCGACAATTGGAATCCAATTATCCGTTTGTGTGCTGATGTGGCTGATTTAGAATTACCCGGAATTGGGCGTTTAGAGTGCCGTCCTGTGTTATTAGATCAACAAAATGCTTATGTTCCTCCTGAAACTTGGGAAGAACGAGTGGGTTACGTGTTTGTGCAAATCGATGAATCTCTGCAAGAAGCAAGATTATTAGGATTTGTCCCTAGCGTCGCCACTGAAGAGATACCTTTAACTGAACTGCAACCTCTAGAAGAGTTAATCGAACACCTAGCACCTGCTCTTGAATTACCAGTTCCAGAATTGGTGAATTTGAGCCAATGGTTTACAGGTATATTTGAAGCAGGATGGCAAACCATAGAATCCTTGTGGAATAAACCTGAAATGTCGCCAGCTTTTGCATTTAGAAGCGGCAACTTGATTGAAGATGAAACTAATGATCAGCAATTAATAGTAGTAAGACGAGGAAAATTAATCGACTTAGGAATCCAGATTACCAACCAACTCGTCATGTTAGTTGTAGAAATTAGTCCCCAAGCGGATCAACAAACCAACGTTCTGGTGCAACTGTATCCTGCTAACAATCAAAATTACTTAACACCAGGAGTCCAACTTACAGTCCTAGACAAATCAGGATCAGTGTTTTTGGAAGCCCAAGCGAGAAATGCAGACAATTATATGCAATTAAAGTTTGCAGGAGAACCCAAAGAAGAATTTAGCGTTCAAGTAGCATTGCATGATGCCTGTGTAAAAGAACATTTTGTAATTTAGTCAAGGGTCAATTGTCAAGAGTCCAGTGTCAATGGTCAAATATTATTATTCTCTGTTGTCCCCCCTTGTCCCCACTCCTGTGACCAATACTTCTTTGATGGTACAGAGCAAGCAGATTTATCTGTGGAGCCAATCCAAAATCGTTCGGCTGAGCGCTGACTACGAAATCTAAAATCTAAAATCGAATGACTCTCTAATTTATGGGTAAGTTAGTAGTTCTGAAATTTGCAGATGGTAGCTTTGAGCAAGGATTTGCCGTTACCTTACAAATTGGTGAAGAAGGCGAATTACCTTCTTCAGAAATTGCGGGTAGATTACCAGCAGCAACAGAATTATTACAGAAATATAAAGAGTGGCAGTCTAGCTATTCAAAATTAGGCAATCGTTATCGTTTGTCTGCGGAGAAGGTACAAGTCACAAATGTATCGATCCTCAAAGATTGTGACAAAACTGCTCATATATTGCGATCGCATCTTAATTCCTGGCTACTGGCTGCGGAATTTCGTCCTGTGCGTGAGAAATGGCTAGAAAGATTGTTACCTACAGATATAATACGAGTCATTTTACAAACAGATAATCGTCAATTGCAGCGTTTACCCTGGCATCTTTGGGACGTGCTGGAACGCTACCCCAAGGCGGAAATTGCCATAGCACCTCCAAAATACGAGCGTATTGCTGCTAAGAAAACTCATAATAAAAAAGTAAATATCTTAGCAATTATTGGTAATAGTCAAGGAATTGATACTCAGGCAGATACGGCTTTACTCCAAGCGTTACCCACAGCTGAAGTCAGCTTTTTAGTTGAACCACAACGTAAAGAATTAAATGATTATCTGTGGCAAAAAAATTGGGATATCCTCTTTTTTGCTGGACACAGTTCTAGCCAAGGAAATAATTGTACCGGCAAGATTTTTTTGAATAAAACTGATAGTTTCACAATTGACGAATTAAAATATGCCTTGAAAAAAGCAGTGGAACGGGGTTTACAGCTAGCAATTTTCAACTCCTGTGATGGCTTGGGATTGGCAGAAAAATTAGCTGATTTGCACATCCCTCAAATGATAGTGATGCGCGAACCTGTTCCAGATTTAGTCGCACAAGAATTTCTAAAGGGTTTTCTGGATAGTTTTGCTAGTAGTGAACCTTTATACTTAGCAGTACGAGAAGCACGAGAACGATTACAAGGATTAGAAGATAGATTTCCTTGTGCCACTTGGCTACCAGTAATTTGTCAGAATCTGGCAGAATTACCGCTCACCTGGCAAGAGTTCACAGGCTGGGTTATTCCAAATAAGCCTGTCAAACGAATTTATAATTATTCTTATTTATTACGTATAATTATTTATTTTTTAATTAATAGTGTATTCATTACTGCAATCCCTACTGGCTTGAAATTTTTGGAAGTCCTACAAAATTGGGATTTACAAGCCTTTGATTTGATGATGCGATCGCGTTCAGTTTTGGTCAATGAAGATCCCGATCCACGCCTATTATTAGTAACCGTTGGTGATGCTGATATTGCAGCGCAACGCCGCAGAGGCGAATCTTTGAAAGGCACATCTGTATCTGATCAAACCCTCAATAAAGTTTTGGATAAACTTCAACAACATCAACCGCGAGCGATCGGTCTAGATATTTACCGTGATTTTCCAGCAGAATCAGCAAATTTACTCAATCATCTCAAACAAACTAACAACTTATTTGGAGTCTGCAAAGGCAGCGATACAACAATCAATACTAATGGTATTGAACCACCACCAGAATTCCCCCAAAACCGTTTAGGTTTTAGCGACTTTGTTTATGATGCTGATGGTGTAGTGCGTCGGCATTTGCTGTTTATGAACCAAGAAGCAACTTCACCTTGTCCTGCTTCTTATTCTCTCAGCTTACAACTAGCACTGCGCTATTTAGAGGCTGAAGGAATTAAACCAAAGTTTACTCCCAGAGGTGATTTTCAAATTGGTAATGTTAATTTCCCACTTTTAAAACCACGAACAGGCGGTTATCAAGGCATAGATACTAACGGTGGTCAAATTTTACTCAACTATCGTTCCTCAAACCGAATTGCTGAACAAGTTACATTGACACAACTGTTATCTGCTCCGATTAACCCTAACGCAATTAAAAACAAAATAGTCTTGATTGGTGTAACTGCTAAAGGTGATTTTCCTGATTATTGGGCTACACCCTATAGTACTGAGTTAGACCAAGAAATGCCAGGAGTATTAGTACAAGCTCACATGGTCAGTCAAATTCTCAGCGCTGTTCTAGACCGACGTCCACTCCTGCGATCATGGAATCCCTTCGCGGAAGTGATGTGGATTTGGATTTGGTCAGTAGCAGGAGGATTACTAGCTTGGCAAATGCGACACTCTTTAACACGCTTGCTAATTTTTGTCGTAGTTGGCTCAGGAATTCTTTATCTTTTCTGCTTTGGTTTATTCATCCAAGGTTACTGGGTACCTTTTGTACCATCAGCTTTAGCACTCGTAGGAACAGCTGGTTTGACAGCAATTAATCAAGAGCCAAAGTGATTTGTTGGTTGTTGGTTGTTGGTTGTTGGTTGTTGGTTGTTAGTTGTTGGTTGTTGGTTGTTGGTTGTTGGTTGTTGGTTGTTGGTTGTTGGTTGTTGGTTGTTGGTTGTTGGTTGTTGGTTGTTAGTTGTTGGTTGTTGGTTGTTGGTTGTTGGTTGTTGGTTGTTGGTTGTTGGTTGTTGGTTGTTGGTTGTTGGTTGTTGGTTGTTGGTTGTTGGTTGTTAGCATTCCAATCTCCGTTACCCCTTATCCTCGTACTCTACCTTGAAGCCGCTTGCGTGCCTGCGCGTAGCGTCTCCTTTGGAAAATCCCCAATTCCCACATTATGAAGTTAAATTTAGATCCAATTAAATTTATTTTGGTGTTGACTTTCAGTAGCATCAGCTTACTGAGTAGTTTTTCGTTGGTTGTTGCGCAGTCAAAGCTAACTCAAACTTCACAACCAAATTCACCTCAGCCTCCTAAAAGCGGAACTCCCAAGGTTAATTTACCTAATTTACCACCGGGTCCTCCTCCTGGAGGTCGCCGCTTTGGTGGAGCCAGAAGAGGTAGTTGTCCAGAGGTTAAAACACCTCTAACTGCTTTGGTTCCGTTGACAGAACAGCCACCATCGGTAACAAATGTTTGGGGCTTAACAACAGAAGAACATCCTCAGCTATGGTTTTATCTACCGTACACTAAGAGTTCTGGTTATGCGGGTGAGTTTGTCTTGCTTGACGATGAAACCAAAGATTCAGTTTATAAAACTGCGATCGCTCTACCACCAAAAGCAAGTGTTATCAAAGTTCCCATACCCGAAAACGTTCCGTCATTGCAAGTCGATAAACAGTATCGTTGGTTCTTCAATGTTTATTGTTATCCACAAAAGCAATCAACTCCTATTTATGTCGAAGGAGTAATTATCCGTAAAAATCCCAGTAAAAGCTTAGTTCAACAGCTACAAAAATCACAGCCAATCCAACAAGTTAATATTTATGCCAATAATGGCTTTTGGTACGATGCACTCACGACACTAGGACAACTGCGCCAAACAAATCCCCAAAATAATACACTTCAAACACAGTGGAGAGATTTACTAGCTGCTATTGGCTTAGACGAATTAGCAATTCAACCATTGGTTCAACCGTAGTAGTTGACATACTCACCGCACCTAAAGATGCGGTGAGTATGTCAAAGACTACTAGAGCAGATTATTCTTCCAATACTTGAATTAAAGCCTCACCCATCGCACGGCAACCCAATAGTTGCATACCCGAAGACATGATATCTCCAGTCCGAGCGCCGTTTGCTAAAACTTGCAACACACCTTTTTCCAGATAGTCTGCGGCGGCGCCTTGGTTTAAACCATAGCGCAGCATCATGGCTGTACTCAAAACTTGGGCTAGGGGATTAGCTTTATCAAGTCCAGCAATATCAGGAGCAGAACCATGAACAGGCTCAAATACTCCTAGACCGGAAGCACCTAAACTAGCTGAAGGCAACATACCAATGCTACCAGTGAGCATCGCAGCAGCATCCGAAAGGATATCGCCAAACAGGTTCCCTGTAACAATAGTATCGAACTGTTTGGGAGCGCGCACTAACTGCATAGCAGCATTATCTACATACATATGAGTAAGTTCCACATCCGGATATTGGGCTGCTAACTTTGTCATGCGATCGCGCCACAGTTGCGATACTTCTAAAACATTGGCTTTATCTACTGAACAGAGTTTGCTTTGGCGTTTGCGTGCTGTTTCAAATGCGATTCTACCAATGCGATCGATTTCAGACTCGGTGTAGACCATTGTATTGACACCACGCTTTTCACCAGTTTCCATGTCAAAAATTCCTTTGGGTTTGCCAAAGTAAATTCCACCAGTGAGTTCGCGCACCACCATAATATCAACACCTTCCACAATCTCCCGTTTTAAAGTAGAAGCATCAATTAACTGGGGTATTATTTTTGCTGGACGCAAATTAGCAAATAATTCCAAACCTGCACGTAGTCCTAGTAAACCTGCTTCTGGACGTAAATGAGATGGCAAAGAATCCCACTTGTAACCACCAATTGCCGCTAATAATACCGCATCGCTGTTGCGGCATACATCTAAAGTAGCTGCCTGTAGAGGTTCCCCTGTAGCGTCAATTGCTACACCACCGATCAATGCTTCTTGGAATTCAAACTCAAGAGCAAATTTTTTTTCCACGACTTTAAGCACATCTACCGCCACAGCCATAATTTCGGGACCGATGCCATCGCCAGGAAGTAAGGTAATGCGGTATTGCTGTGCCATAGTTAGTTTTAATTGGATGAGTGTTTAAGCTTGCAGAAAAATATCATATCGAGCAATGGTACTAAATTTTGAAAGCGGGTGGCTTGCCATTGGCAAAACTGTCCACTCTCCCCTTTCTTGATCAAAAGGGTATCACACCCTCCTTGACAAAGCCTAAATCATGGAATATCCTGCATTCGCAAACAACAATTTTTTGTAAACCTATGATTTGGTCAAAACAAATACACTACCCTCGTTACCCCTGCCAATTCGTAGTTCGCTATCTAAGTAAGTGATATCCAACCAGCCTTGTTGTTCGTTGCTATTGAGAGAAAAATTAATAGCAGTAAATTTTTGACCATCTTCTATTTGTTGGATATATTTGTCTGGAGACTTGTAGTCAATTAAACGTTGGAAGCCAAGTATTGATCGCTCAAATTTAACTTGGACACGACGATCTGAAACTGGTTCAAACTTAGCAGCTACGCTAACTATACCTTCAAGAAAAGGTAAACCATAAATTTCAGCAATGTTGTAAACGCTGTTAGTTTTAACACGAATACATTGATAAATTTGTCCAAGTTTATACAAAGGGAAGCGATCAAGATTCAAAAGAGCCTTACTGGTGGTATAAAGAAGTCGCCAATTACCATCAAGTAAATCGCCAGCTTCCACCGGGCGTGGCGTGGGATTAAAGTCTTCGAGATTGGCGATCGCAATCAAAATAGCTTGCTTATCCTGTTCGCTGGCCAAAAGACCACGATTTTTACCAGCAATAGCCTCTAATAAAGTCGCTTTTGTGAACATCACCTGTCACCTAAAACAGTAGTTAGTCTCAATCAAGAACAACAAGAATTTGATGTCTTTGTGTATTGCGCCCTACCAATAAGATTTTTGCAGAAGCCAGGAAAAGAGAAAGGCAAAAGATTAAAGGGACTGAATTTTTCCTTTTCCCTTACTCCTTAACCTCTACCCAAAAATACTTGCAGCAATTATTACTTTTGTCAGATGCCTAACTACAAAGTAACTATCACTATTTACTTTATTGATAGTAAAAACAAAAAATTTGTCGGATATTGAAAGTAAGTGGTTGAATGATCAACTAAAATCTTTCGTATCAAGTGATAGACTCTTAATGTCGAGCTATAATAGCTCTCCTTGTATCTGAAGCCTGATATGCTAAATTCCCCATTACGCGAAGAACCTCGTACTCAACGTGCTGCTGTAATACCATTAAAGCAAGAATCCTCCCTTTTGGATTGGTTGCAGAACAATGGTCGCCTGATAGCGCGTGATGCCCAAGAACAACAGCTTGCACAAGAGAACGAAGAAGAAATCTCTGAATTTTTGGGTGCTGATGATGGTATCGCCGATTATGACTTTGATGACGATGATGATATAGTTCCAGACGAAGAGTAGTAACTAAATATTATACAGCCAAAAGCTTGATGAATCCCTATTGTTCATCTATCGTATAAGTGTGAAGTGAGGGGAAATATCCGTGGACGCTAAATTATCTCCTGACCAGAGGTTGAACATTTCTGGCATAGGCTTGGTTTCGGTTTTAGGTGTAGGGTTAAGTGTCGCAACGCTAATTTTGGATGGCATGGCAAATAGATTGCCGTGGACTAGCACTTCCCTAACCTTACCATTTCTATTATGCGCTGTCATTTCAGCAGCCGTGGGCTTTTTTGTCGTGCCAATGCTGCAAGCACTCAAAACAGGGCAAATTATTCGCGAAGACGGCCCTCAAGCTCACTTGAAAAAGGCGGGTACACCAACAATGGGTGGTGTATTTTTTGTCCCTGTCGGGGTGATAGGTGCTTGTATATTATCAAACTTTGATACAAAAGTATTAGCCGTTTCTGCATTAACGCTAGGTTACGGGTTAATTGGCTGGATCGACGACTGGCAAATTTTGCGTCGCAAGTCCAACAAGGGTATTTCTCCTCGCATAAAGCTTGCTCTACAGATTGGCTTTGCGGTTGTGTTCTGTATATGGCTGCTTTTTAATCAACCTTCTAACATCACAAATATAGCTTTACCCTTCGGCTTGTCTTTACCTTTAGACTTACTATTCTGGCCTCTGGCGGGTTTTGTATTAGTAGCAGAGAGTAATGCTACCAACTTAACAGATGGTATTGATGGGTTAGCCGCAGGAACAGTTGCGATCGCATTACTGGCGTTGGGCGCGCTGGTTGGTTCCACTTCACCGGAACTGATGATTTTTTGCGCTGCTTTAAGCGGTGGTTGCTTAGGCTTTTTGGGACACAACCGCAACCCAGCTCGTGTTTTCATGGGAGATACTGGTTCTCTCGCCTTAGGAGGAGCCTTAGCTGCTGTGGGACTGCTAACTAACAGTCTAGTAGCATTATTTATTCTCAGTGGCATCTTTTTTGTAGAAACTCTGTCTGTAATGGCGCAAGTTAGTTACTACAAAGCAACTAAAGGCCCTGATGGCAAAGGTAAACGTTTGTTTAAAATGGCTCCCCTACACCATCACCTGGAACTTTCAGGTTGGTCAGAATTACAAGTAGTAGGTGTATTTTATATGATCAGCGCAATTTTGGCTGTGAGCTGTTTGGCGATCGGCAAGTTCTGAGATTTAAAACGCATTGACACTCTCAGCACTTCAAAATGTGTTATCTTGATTTTCAATAATTATTCCTAATAATGGTCAAAGTATTAAGTATTAATACTCAAGTGCATTGGTAATTTCTGCTGTTTATTTAACTATTGTTAGCCAGATTTAGGAAATCTACGCGTATTACACGATGAAGTGCGGAAATTCGGGTATAAATAACCTCCTCTGTATGAGGAGGTTATTTGTTTGAGCTATTTCCGACAGCAGCCCCACGAGGCGATAAAGTAAGCACTATAGCTTTTGAAGAAACACAGCAAAAAAAGATTACTTAATGCGACTCGCTTACTAATATCGTCTACGACCAACAAAATTAATTGGAAAGAGCGATCGGTTTCAATTCTGGTTTAGAATCGCGAGCAATCATGCGTTTGTAAACAAGACGAGAAATTTGGGGAAAGATATCTACACTATTCGAGTATGCTGGACTGTGGCCAAAAACAGTTAAAACATAACTTGTTTTCTTGTCTCCTGTAGAAACCATTGCCATTTCTGCACGGGAGCGAGAAGTCCAACCAGCCTTAGAATGAAAACTAACATTAGTCTTAGATAAAGACTGACCTAAAAAACCTCGTACAGGATTGAAAGCATATAAATCTGGATTTTGCCAAGCTTTGGGATTTAAATCTCTTTCTAGCCACCCGCACATTTTTTGACTCGCTTCTGAAGAAACAGCCTTTTTCAGATAACAAATTTCGTACATTAATCTGGCTGCTTGTCTGGTTGTAATCCGGTTCGGATTCCAAGTAGGCTTTCCTAACATTTGCGATTCACTACCTCTAGGTTCTGGAAGATTGAGGTAATAGAGCGGAAAAGTTTTTTGACTCACATTAATCCGCTTATAGCCAGCGTCGCGGAAAAATCTATTTACTTGTGTACGTTTATCTTTCCAATTCTTAAAATTTTCACTCTTCAACCTCGGTTGAGAACGCGTAGTTGTAATTTGATCAACAATATAGCTAGCAGCTTCATTATCAGATTCCTTAATCATCTTGCCGAGATAAGGAGTAAAGTCTTCCTCGTTTTTCCAAATTCCACTCTCTATCTGAGAATATAAAGCTGTCATCCAAAACGTCTTCACGACACTAGCTGGATATCTGAGTGTATCTTGCTGGTATCCTGCTGTCTCACCTGTTTTGGTATCAATCAATGTAATTGATAAAGGCTTTTTAGGCAGACCTTTAGCAGCAGCAAGACTAACAACTTGATTAACAATTTTTTGCAATTCTTGGCTATGTTTAAAATCTGGGGGTGTGTCGAGATTATAGGCAACTTGTGTATTTTCTTTGCCTTGAAGACGTGAAGGAATTGGCATTCCTTTGGCGATCGCCCAATTAGGACGTGGTGGGGGAGTAGTACGTAATTTTAATGTTTTTTGAGTAGATGATGTGGCAGGAAGTAGTGCCGATTTTGGTACATTTGTACCTGTCTGGAATAATTGTTGAGTAGATGATTTTGCTGCAATCAAAATAGAGCCTGAAGCATCACTGTTAAGTGAATTTAATGGTTGTGCAGCAGATGTTCTTGAAGACTGTGTAGTTACGTACTTAATCATCAAAGCAGCTGCTAGCACAAATGGAATAGTCATTCTCACGGTTGGATTATTAAATCTGGCAATGAAGTTAAGAGCCGAGATTTGCTGAGATGAAACTTTATATTGGGGCGATTTGTGCATATTTATTCTTGGCTTGTGTACAGATATAGTTTGCAACTTCTAGTTATAACAACAAGCGTAATTATATTACCAAAAACATGCAGTATAAAACAATTCAGAATTCGTTGCTGGTCACAGTAAATAACATAATATTAAAATGGTTTATTCATAATTGATTACAAATTTTAATAACCGGCTATCCTACTCTCAGATAAAGTTAGGGGACGAAAATCTATACAGGCTAAGTAAAATAAGTTTTTCCACTGAATTCAAAAGCTCAAATGTTATGAAAAAACACCTTAAAATTCTGGTTTTATTAATTCTTGTTAGTAACTAGGTTGATGATGGTCTTGTATCAAAAAGACAAATTTCTCTGTTCTCATATCTAGTATTAAGTGCTGCACTGCGAAAATAAAGATACTATCTGAAATCAACTAAAAAAACCATAGTAAGGGCTTTTTGGCTTTTTAATTTCGCGTAACACTTTTAACACCTAGCTTTTGCTCTCTAGAGAGAGATATGTCTAATACATTGATTTTTGACATCTGCGCCTATATCTTTAGGCAGATATTTAGTGAATTGATATGAAAAATTGCTAAAAAAGCATTTCTTATTAAAAAACACTGATTGACGTGAAATAAAGCGTTGTAACTGCTATTTTTTGGGGATAACATGGGAAATAATATAATTAAGCTTCTCACACCACATTTGGTGTAAGTTTTTTATGGACATTCAGTTAATCAACATCGGTTTCGGCAATATTGTGTCGGCCAACCGAGTAGTTGCCATTGTCAGTCCAGAGTCTGCCCCTATTAAGCGGATCATTACGGATGCACGTGATAGGGGTCAACTTATTGATGCAACCTACGGTCGCCGTACCAGGGCTGTAATTATTACTGATTCCAGCCATATTATCCTTTCGGCGATTCAACCGGAAACAGTCGCGAATCGTTTCGTGGTTTCCCGTGAGCATCAGACGGTGGATAACTAAATCAGGAGTAGGTCAAATTCCTACTCCTATTTGCGCCATAGCAGCAGTAACATGTGAAATAGATAAATTTTCTGTCACTCAGACTACAAATTTCATTAGTCAAATTGATGTTGGGTTTTAGGTAGATTCCTCGCAAGGGAAAGATTTGAGGATTATAAAAAGTCAATTGACGATTTGTTTCGCCCCATTTGCGGGCGAGGCATGACTAAAAAACTGTATAATCCAAAATCACGCCACGTGCTACAGTGGAACGCCAAGTGCGACAACGGAGGACTCGCATGGCGCAACAAGAGCAGCACACCGCTTAACACAGTGGCTTCACAATCTAAAATTCAAATTAAATAGTTGGCCTAGCAACTCACAACGGCTGACGACTCATGAATAATGTCTATTAATTGATTCACAAGTTGAGCGGATGATGCAAGTTTTATCCATCCATAGTGGTGCTACTACCGAGGATTGTCAATCTTTTGGCAAGCTAATTGTCTTAACCGGACCTAGTGGTGTTGGTAAAGGCACTTTAATGCGATCGCTTCTGGCGCGTCATCCAGAGCTTTATTATTCTATTTCTGCAACTACTCGCTCTCCTCGTCTAGGAGAAATTGACGGCAAAGATTATTACTTTATTAGCCGTAGTAAATTTGAACAATTAGTGGCAGCTAATGAATTTTTAGAGTGGGCAGAATTTGCTGGCAACTACTATGGTACTCCCCGTGAACCAGTCCTCAACCAAATTTGTTCTGGCAAATTGGTTTTACTGGAAATAGAGTTAAAAGGAGCGAGACAAATTCGTCGTTCCTTTCCCCAAGCGCTCAGTATTTTTATCCTACCGCCTTCATTCAGCGAGTTAGAGAAACGAATACGTACTCGCGGACAAGATTCTGAGGAAGCGATCGCCCGTCGTCTACACCGCGCCCAAGATGAAATCAATGCTGCTGATGAATTTGATATTCAAATCGTGAATGACGATTTTGAAACAACTCTTAATTCTATTGAAGCAACTTTGTTTAAATAGTTCATCACTTTTAAATAAACCTCAATTACTTGCACAAAAAAACAATAAAGGACACAAAGCAAAAGCCACTGAGCCTTTCGTTTGTGTCCTTTATATTTTGTTAGTAGTTAGTCGTTAGTTGATGATTGCTAATTACTGACTGTTCATTGTTAATTTTTCACAACCACTTAACCACTAACCACTCTCTATTTAACCAAACAAACCTTGAACTAATCCAAGATTAGCAGTCAAGAAGTAGGCTGTAACAGCACCACCAATACCACCAATCAAGAAAGCGCTACCAAAATTACTCCAGCCTTCTTTAGTGTGGAAGGCTTCAGAAGGGTGAGGTGCAGTCACGCTAGCAACTGGTTCAGGAGGATTGCTATTAGCATACAAAGATAGGCCAATAGAGAAAAGCGCAATCAAGCCTATAGTTCCCAATAAACCAACTAAGTCGGCATTTGGAGCGTCCCGCAGAGGACCCAATTTGGCAAAAGGGCCAAAAATCCAGTAACCATGGGCCATACCAACTTCTAGCCCTCTTCTGAAGGGGGTAATACCTGGACGATATGCAGGTAAGTTGTTAATGAACCACTTGGTTAACGCAGAAGAATTAATTGGTGTTTCCAGATTACCAATTTGTGGATCACGCATTGCTGGAAAAACTACTTCCCGATTTCTAGGATCGCTAGCAAGGTTTTTGGATGCATCTACTGCTTGCGCCATATTTTAATTTCGCCTCTCAACAGTAAGGTGGCAATATTTTCTATTAATAATAATTGTCTTTGGGTGTGATTTTTGAAAACTAAAGTTTAGAAAAATTAATTTAGGGCATTGCTATCTAAGCATACGGAATTTTTCAGCTTATAGCTTTATTTGTGCCGACTTACTTATTTAACTATTCACTATATAGGCGAAGCATTTGTACAATAAAATTTTCGCTTGGACGATAAATATACATATACAAATGCTCCGCTCCTAGTAACCAAACCCTTCAAAAACTAAAACCCGTTAGTTCTTTATGGCAACGGGTGGAAAAGTAGGTCTGGGAAAAAGCGATTGAATTCAATCAAAATGCCTGCTGTAATGAACAGCCATATCGTAGTGATTACGGGTGCTGTGCTAAGAAACTTAAGGAAAGGGCTTTGATTATCCATAAATTAATCTCCAAAACGGTGAATGAATCAAGCAATGCTAGCGTGGTGAAATGGGGATTTCTTCATCCTTGGCTGTTAATTCGCCAGAAACCAATTCTTTGATTGCTGCTGCTGGCCAAGCAAAGCCGGATAGCATGATTGGTAGCGCCAAAGCAACATCAATTTGAATTTCCTTCTGTTCGACGTCGCTTCCTTGCTTTTTGATAGTTTGCAAGTAAGCACGACCAACCCAGCCAATCCAACCAGCAATATACAAAAAGAGAATGCTGGGAATCAAGAAGTCACCAGCGCGATCTAAACGACCATCAACAATCAAGTGAGGTAAACCTTCAGGTCCACACAGCGCTTGAGAGTAGCGCTCGAATCGCTTTTGCCCAGATTCGGGGTCAGCAGTAGTATTGCGAGCAACTTGTGCGCGCTGGGCAAAGGCAGAAGATTCACTACAAGGTACGAGGTCAGCTCCCAGTGCATTAGCGGCGGGAGCAAAGTTAAACCAAAGACAAATCGCTAAAATCAAAGTAAACAAGCGTCGCATGGAATTGTTTCCTTTCATTACGAAACAAAATCTTAAATATTGTACAAAACGAAGCGGCTTGTACAATTTTGATTTGCACAACTATTACGTTATTTTGAACTCTCCTAGCTCTGAAAAAACCAGGATTGCGTTGGCGTTAGCCTTGCCAAAGGGTACTGAATATTGTGTAATGCGGCTTAAGCCACATTACACAATATTGTTCTATCCCAAAGGCGCCTCTGACTGGCTCAATCAGTCTTATCCACCTCAACCCTAAAGGGTTGTGTGGCTATCTTGGTATGTAGAAGCATGTTCACTTTTAATGACCAGGAGAAATTTAATATTTCTGATCTGGTCTTTTGTGAAATTGTGGATTTAAACTCCACAATTAAAGAAGGATAAACAGGGCTTTTGACAGGTATTAATCTGACAAAATTTCCTATTTTTCCTCTTATTTTGATAGGTTTTGAGTCTATGGCAATCATACTCTTGCCTGTGAACTGAGTAAAGTTGAAGTCAATAAAAGTTAAAGTTTCTCAAACTAGTATTTATTAGGCATAACCCAGTGATGGCAAGCGTTTTAGCGATAGAAACCAGCTGTGATGAAACAGCTGTAGCAATTGTTAACAATCGTCAAGTAATAAGTAATATTGTTACGTCCCAAATTCCTATCCACAGCCAATATGGTGGTGTAGTTCCGGAAGTGGCTTCCAGACAGCATTTAGAAATCATTAATTTGGCGATCGCTCAAGCTCTAGAACAAGCCCAGCTCGATTGGCAAGGGATAGATGGGATCGCTGCCACTTGTGCGCCTGGGCTAGTAGGAGCGCTGCTGGTTGGGTTAACTGCTGCCAAAACCCTGGCGATGGTACATAACAAACCATTTTTGGGCGTCCATCATTTGGAAGGTCACATTTACGCAACTTACCTCAGCGAACCAAGTCTAGAGCCTCCTTTTTTAAGCTTACTAGTTTCCGGTGGACACACAAGTTTGATTTACGTCAAAGATTGTGGTGTGTACGAAACTCTGGGCGAAACTCGTGATGATGCTGCTGGTGAAGCCTTTGATAAAGTCGCCCGCCTTTTAAAGCTAGGATATCCTGGTGGTCCAGTCATAGATAAGTTAGCACAACAAGGAAATTCCCAAGCTTTTAGCCTGCCAGAAGGGAGAGTTTCTTTGCCAAATGGTGGATATCATCCCTATGATGCGAGTTTTAGTGGCTTAAAAACAGCAGTGCTGCGGCTAGTACAGCAGTTTGAGAAACAAGAGCAACCAGTACCTGTCGCAGATGTTGCAGCCAGTTTTCAAGATACCGTCGCGCGATCGCTCACGAAAAGGGCAATAGCTTGTGCGATCAACTATGGTCTCAATACAATCGCCGTCGGTGGTGGTGTCGCAGCTAACAGTAGTTTAAGACAACGCTTACAAGCCGCAGCCACAGAACATAATCTCAGGGTTTTGTTTCCTCCCCTCAAATATTGCACCGACAACGCCGCTATGATTGGTTGTGCCGCCTCTGACCATTTAAGCAGAGGTCATACCTCACCTTTAACTCTTGGTGTTCAGTCTCGCCTCGGATTAACACAGGTGATGGAGTTGTATGGGGGGTAGGGGATTGGGGATTGGGGATCGATTTTTATTGTCCTCCTAGTCCTCTTAGTAAGCTAATCGTCATTCATTTTTCCAGACTGATTTGCTTGTAGTAAGGGCTTCAGCCCTGGTTTTATGCAACTTAAATGCTCATTAGCTTACAACATTTCACAAATTCGTAGCGAATAAAATTCGGAAAAACTCTGCGCCCCTCAGCGTTGACTCCGCATTCCTCCGCGTTTAAAAAAGCTACGGCAATAACACAAAACTGTACTTAGTCCCTAACCGCTATTTCCGAGTGTTGAAAAACAATTGAGCGGATATGTTCAGCGACTGCATCTGGTTGCTCTAACATAGCTAGATGCCCACAATTAGGAATTTCGATCACATTGTTACCACTGTATTGAAACAACGGATGAAAACTTGCTAAATGATGGACATATTTGGGTTCCATTACCTGATCTTGAGCACCCGCAAGGAAATAAATTGGCTGTTTTAGTTGAGATACTAGCTGAGGTAAACGGTTAATTTCATCCTCGGTTGTAGAATCTAACAATGCTCCTAAAGCTGCTTCTGGATCGGCGCTAATGAAATCAATGATCCGTTGACGGGCCCAGTAACGTTCTAAGGGACGTACCACACTAGCTCTAGTAAACAGCAAATCAATTAAAGGTACTTGACTAAGCCATCGAGGACGAATCTGTAAAAATCGTTGACCTGCTAAACGAAACTGCTCAAAGGCTTCTTTGAGATAAATCCCACCACCAGAGTTGATACAGATTACTCCTCGAATGCGATCAGGCTTCTGAGCAGTTCCCCATAGAGCGATCGCACCCCCCAAGGAATGACCAACGAGCCAGGCACTAGTAATATTTAGCTGTTCCAACAGAACTGTTAAATCTTGTCCATAGGCGGCGGGAGTGTAAAGAGACTCGAATGGATTCACAAAGTCACTGCGGTGAATAGAACTCAGATCAAAAGAAACTCCCTGATGAATAAAATCGGTGTATTTCCTAGACTGAGATTCGCCAAAACCCCTCAAATCGTAAGATAGACACTGAAAATCACCTGACAAGCGAGAAATCACAGGTTGCCAATAGCCACGACTATTAAGCCAACCGTGGACAAATACCAAAGTATGGGGATAGGACGTGGGAACTGTAAGTTCGTATGCGTGTGGAACGCCCAAGATTTCGATGGTAGCCATACTTCTATCGTACTCCGAAGAGTGAGTACGACTTAGTCATTCGATTTGAGATTTGAAATTTGAGATTGACCTTGTTCTGTACCATCAAAGAAGTATCGGTCAAAACTCAAAAAACTAGGACTAATAACCAATGACCAATGACGTTTTTCACTTGCCCAACAACCTCTGTCCCACACCTTCAGCAATTTTGTGACCCAAGTACTCTGGAATGAGACTTTCATTAGGCCCTAATAAGTAGAGAATTAAGCGTGTACGTCCACGCCATACTAGCAAATTAGCATTAACTACCAAAAGGTCTTCTTGCCAAATGGCATACATCGCTTTATAAAATAATCCCGGTTGGTTATCTGCTTCTATTACTAAAGCCGGTAGATGAAAAACTGGATCAACATAAAATTCAGTTTGTACCTGCTCTAAACCAATATCGAGATTAAATTCTACTGCCAGCATTTCTTCTACTTCAAATCGCCCTGCTAAAGCCTCTCGAATAGCACGACAAACATTTTCTGATGTTTTCTCGCTCAGAGCTTTACTACCACGGGAAACTAGTAGTTTGATAAATACTAGCATAGGCGATTTGATCTGACCGTATAAACTTAAACCGTGAATCGTTAGCCCATAAGCCGCTAGTACACCAAATATATCGCTCAACAAAAACGACTGGTTACGGTAAGCGAAATGCAAGGCGCTTTTGCTACCTTCTGGCTTCAGTTCAATAACCGCGCGTCTGCTTTTATAGAGGCGGTAGGCCAACCGCAAATTTTGCAGTTGAATCTCACTGCTGACAAATTGTTCATAAAACTGAGGAAATGCGCGATTAAAGCGCTTTAGTAGTTCCAGTGTCGAAGATTTTAAACCAGAAGCCATTGTTGGAAGTAAGCCTTGCTTGCCGTGATCAAATCTAAAGCGTTAATTATATTTTGTGTGTGATTTAGTTTTAAGTAGCCGTCATGAGGTACGTACACCAAGGTGAATAAAAATATGACTCTTCTTACACCCCTACACCCTTTTTTTTAGTCAGTTGTCCTTTCGGTGAATTTCTCCTAGCCTTACCACAAAATGCTAAAGTTGAAAATGATTGATGTGAAGTAAACGATTACTGAGAACTGTCATTGGAAATCTCGACAACACCAAAAAACCTGGATGTGAGAGATACTTAGACATAATTGCTCAGTTAAGCGTTAATAAACACTCTTTCATTAGAAACCAATTCAGTTATACTACCCGAACCACGCTGGCATGGGTTTTTGGAAAACTTGGTTTAGTGCTTCTGAACCGATCGCAACAAGTAAAACTACTTCCTTTGAAGAGTATACAGTGGACACTGTTGGTAATTCCAGTGGTGTCAGAGAAGCTTCTACCCAAGAGGCTCGCATTGTTTTTAGTACAGAACGAGATATTGATTTATATGAACTCGAAGAACTATGTGATGCGGTTGGTTGGTCGCGTCGTCCTTTAAGAAAAGTCAAAAAAGCTATTGAGCATAGTTTTCTTGTTGCTTCCATGTGGCAAGTGCGAGGTAATAAAAGGCGGCTCATTGGTTTTGCCCGTGCTACCTCAGATCATGCTTTTAATGCCACGATTTGGGATGTGGTAGTTCATCCAGAATTTCAAAGTAAAGGGCTGGGTAAAGCACTGATGAAATATGTACTCAAAAAACTGAGGAGTGAAGAGATTAGCAATGTGACTCTGTTTGCTGACCCCCATGTTTTAGACTTCTACCGAAGTTTGGGTTTCATGTCCGATCCAGAAGGCATTAAAGGTATGTTCTGGTATCCTCAGTAATTAATTAGTCAGCCTAATAGCGTTTCACGAAAATCCTGATACATATTGGATTTATTGTAGGGGTGTATGACTGTACGCCCCTACGCATTTGTTTGTATCATCAACCAGATATATAGGATTCCTATTTGAATTTTAACGTACACTGAGGCTCAAAAGCTTATAGGGTAAGCTGAAAGCCTAAAAACTTATTCAAAAATCAAACCGGATTCCTATAGATCGCGACATATTGTGATTTTAGTGATGAGTTAAGGCTACATCAACTTGTTTTAACAATACTTCTAGGGTAGAGGAATTATCTAAAACTACATCAGCACGCGCGGCTTTTTCTGCAATTGGCATTTGACTGTGAATTCTCGCTTGTGCTTGTTCAAAAGTGAGATTGTTTCTTTGCATTAATCTTGCTAATTGCTGTTGCTGGGAACAACACACCACCCAAGTTTCTGTGACTAAATCAGTCATTCCAGCTTCAAATAATAAAGGCACAACTAATACTAGTATTTTTGCGGTAGATGCTTGAATTCTGGCTAAAAAGCGATCGCGTACGTAAGGATGAATCAAATTCTCTACCCAAGCGCGTTCATCGGAATAATAAAAGATGATTTCACCTAATTTTTGACGATTGAGATCACCATTTGGTAGTAAAATTTGATTACCGTAATGAATGGCGATCGCATCGAGAATAGGTGAACCAGCACAGACAGCTTGTCGGGCATAAATATCCGCATCCAAAATTGGCAAATCATAAGCATCTGCCAAGTAATTGGCAACTGTTGTCTTACCTGTAGCAATACCACCTGTTAAGCCGATGATTTTTTGGTCATTTGTCATTTGTCATTGGTCAATTTGAAATTCTCTGGACTATTGACTACGAATTGATCGCCCATTGAATTAGCGCTTGTGTTAAACCTTCTAGTGTATATTCTTGGGCTTCGACATCTACGCGTCCAAATAGAGAACGACAAGTATTTGAAGTCTGAGGACCAATAGAAGCAATACAAACTCCTTCTAAAGAATCTGCTACTACAGATAATTGGCTTTGTGATGAGTGACCAGAGAAGATTTTTTCTGCCAGTTGATAGAAAAATTGCACTGTTTTGGAACTGGCAAAAGTGATCACATCAACTGTACCACTCTGTAAAGCGAGTTCTGCTGAGGGAGGAACACTATTCGGACAGCAAGATTGATAAGCCGGAACTTCGATCACTTCTGCGCCTTTGGCGCTTAGTTCTCTAATCAAAATTTCCCGTCCGCCGCTTTCGACTCTGGGAAATAAAATTTTCTTACCTGTCAGATCTTCAGGGAAGTGTTCGACTAAGGAGTCAGCAACAAAGTCTGGTGGGATGAAATCAGGTTGTAAACAATGGTGTCTGAGGGTTTGGGCAGTTTTTTCGCCGACTGCGGCAATTTTGACTTCTGCCAAGGCGCGAATGTCTTTACCCTGGGCCATCAGTCGTTCGCAGAAATAGCCTACACCGTTGCTAGAAGTAAGAATTAACCAGTCAAACTCAGATAACTGAGCGATCGCCTGATCTAAAGTTTCCCAACTAGAAGGTGGGCCAATTTCTAAAGCAGGCATTTCCACAACATAGGCACCTGCTGCTGTTAAGAGTTCTGCAAATTGACTCGATTGTCCAACTGAACGTGTTACCAGAATCGTTTTACCGTTGAGAGGTAAGTGGGAAGTTGTGGGAACGGCAATAGAGCCAGAGGAGGAGAGGTTGCTTGCCATAGTGTTTGGGAGTAGTGCATTCTGGGAATGTCTAAGTCTATATTCTCAGGTTGTTAGTTTCTGCGTAACCCCACCACTTCCCCAATTACAATTACCACTGGTGAGAGTAAAACTCCTGACGTTTGCTCCACAATAGTTTCGAGTGTTCCTGTCCAAATTTGTTGTTGTTTACTTCCTGCCCAGAGAATAATCGCGATTGGTGTAGATGGCGATCGCCCCTGTTGTTGCAACCGTGTAATAACCTGATGTAGGTTCTGTCCACCCATCAAAATCACTAATGTCTCTAGCCGTGATAGCGCTTCCCAATCTAAAGCATCGGGGTCATGAGCAGTAAATACAGCAAAGCAGCGACTCACAAGCGGATCTGTCAGGGGAATACCTGCTAATAGAGGTGCTGCTAAAGCCGAAGATATTCCTGGTACAACTTCAAATTCACAATCTGTGGCTGTCAAAGCAGCCATTTCCGAATTACAGCGACCAAAAATAAACGGATCGCCACTTTTGAGCCGGACTACTTGTTTACCCTGCTGACAATATTTGACGAGTAAATTATTAATTTCTGCTTGCGATGTGCTGGGTTGACCACCACGCTTGCCTACATCTAGCTTCAGGCAATCAGCTGGTACTAACTGTAATAACTCCTCATCGACAAGGGCATCGTAAACCAAAACTTGAGCGATCGCTAAAAGCTTATAAGCCTTTACCGTTAGGTATGCCACATCTGGTAGTCCCGCACCCACGAGATAGACTTTACCCTGTTGATTTGTCATTCTTTATAGTTCAATCACATCGCGTCAATGAGGTCGTGTGTTACATCTAAGTAAAAATGGAAATCTTGGTTTTCACAACTAGGTTTATAAAAATTATTAAACATTTGGGATGCTCCCAAAAATTAAGCATTATTTCGACGCTGAAGAAATTTTCTGTAGTAACTGTTGAATTTTTTCAGCCTTATCAACCTGGCGCTGCTTTTGAAATAAAGCCTCGGCTTGTTGCAAGACTGTCACTGCTTCCTGGGGTTTTTGTTGTTGCATCAAAGCTTGAGCTAGGCGTAAATAAGCATCGACTTTTTTAGGAGCGCGCTCAATCACATCTTGAAATTCAGTAATTGCTGCTTCGACCTTGCCTTGCTGCATAAGTGTATCACCTAACAATAAATGCACAACATCATTAGTAGAGTTAATCGCGATTACCTGATGAAAAGCTGCTTCTGCACCTGGAAAATCTTTTTGCTGATAAAGTGTAATTCCTGTTTGGAAATATTTGTCAGTGATGATAGTTCTTCGAGCCAAATAAATTAGAGTAGACAGACTGATTAAGACTATAAATACAGCTATCAAGTTACTGGTTTGAAATAATTCCATCTTTTTTGCTTTACGTATCCTAGTTTGGGTATAGTCCTCGCAAACTAGTCTATACTGTAGTACTCATGATTGGAATTTTGATGATAAACTCGCTTCCTCTACCTGGTTGAGAATTTACTACTAATTCACCATTGTGTTTTTGTACAACGATTTGATAGGCAATCGATAAGCCAAGTCCCGTCCCTTTGCCAACAGGTTTTGTAGTAAATAAAGGTTCAAATAGTCGTGCTTGGACAGATTCTGGAATACCCATTCCATTGTCGGCAATCCTAATGACAACCCATTGATCAGAATCTACTTCTGTGACAATTTGAATTTGAGGAATAGGATCGCTAATTTTGTCTTGGGCGATCGCTTCATCAAGGGCGTCAATTGCATTTGCCAAAATATTCATAAATACTTGATTCATCTGCCCGACATAGCAGTCTACCTCTGGCAATGCACTATAAGTTTTGGTGATTTGAATGCGGGGACGATCGCCATTACTCTTGAGACGATGTTGCAAAATCATCAACGTACTATCAAGTCCTTCATGCAAATCCGCAGGCATTTTGAAATCACTATCCGAACGGCTGAAACTGCGGAGTGATGTAGAAATTTTCTCAATGCGTTCAGATCCTAATTTTAGTGATTCTAAGATTTTGACCATATCTTCGAGAACGAATTCCAAATCCAATCTTTCAATAGCAGTGGTGATTCTGCTTGTTGGGTTGGGATATTCTTGTTGATACAGTTGGATAATTTCACTGACTCCGGCGATGTATTCTTCTAAAGGCGGGAGATTGCTAGCAATAAAACTGATGGGATTATTAATTTCGTGAGCAACACCAGCAATTAATTCTCCCAAAGTTGATAGTTTTTCTTGTTGCACCAATTGCACTTGAGTTGTTTGCAAAGCAACAGTGCGATCGCTGACTTGTTGTCCTAAAGATTCGTTGAGTCGTTTGAGCTGCAAATGCACACGCACCCTTGCAATTACTTCCTCTTGGGCAAAAGGTTTGGAAATATAGTCTACAGCACCCAAAGCAAACCCCTTTGTTTTGCTTTCAACATCATTTAAAGCGGTAGTGAAAATAATCGGAATATTTTGAGTCACAGGATTGGCTTTCAGGTGACGACAGGTTTCAAATCCGTCAATACCAGGCATTTGTACATCAAGTAAAATTAACTCTGGTTGATGACGTTCGACTTGGGCGATCGCACTTTCTCCATCGACTGCAACACGGAAACGAAACCCCTCACTATTGAGGGCTTCACATAAAACAGACAAATTTGTCGGATTATCATCCACAATCAAAATAAATCCAGTATTTAAAGTAGTTATCATAGTGCATTGAATAATAAAATTTACCTCTAATTATTTACCTTTAATTCAGTAAGTGAGTGGAAATAAACTAACCACGCGAGTTACAAAAAATCAATACGCACTCAAGCCTTACTAATAACAAATGACGATCGTAATTAGTTAACTTTTATTACTAACAACCTAGCGTGAAAATGGGTGTAGGGGTGTAAGGGTGTGAGGGTGTAGGAGGAGTTATTTTTTCATGTTTGGTTGTGGGTTTTTCCCATGATTAGCTGACTTTAAAAAAGAGTGTAAGGGTATAAAGGTATAGAGGTGTAGGAATAGCCAGGTTTTTATTCAACCTGGTGTACGCACTTCATGATCGCTACTTAATTAATGTGTTGTTGAATAAAAGTTTCTAAACGTTTGAGTTGAAAATTGCTAGCAAGCTGGATGATTTGCTCAGTAAAAGCCGTCAATTTCTGATCAAATATAGAAAGTTGGGGAGCAATTTCTAAAATTCCTTGAATATCGCCGTCTTGTGACAGTTCAAGTAACTTTTGTAAAATATCATTTGCACGAGAAGTCAGATCAGCTGGAACATTCAGACTAACTGTATTAGTTTTTTTAATTTTCTCTGCCTTGCTGTCATAACTCCATTCTAATTGCAAATACTGTCGCAGCACTTCCAGCAGCGTGTCGGCTTCTACAGGCTTTGACAGAAAAGTATCTGCACCTGCATCAATACTTTTATACTGATCTGTTGCAAACACACTCGCCGAGGAAGCGATCACAGGAATATTTTTGAAATCCGAAGACTGACGCAAACGTTTGATGAACTCAAATCCATCCATCGTTGGCATAACTAAATCGGTAATAATCAAGTCTGGTTTGTGAGCGATCGCTTGTTTCCATCCCTCCTGTCCGTGACTAGCTTCGACAACAGTAAATCCAGAGGGTTCCAGTAAATTGACAATTACTGATCGGTTTTCCCATTTGTCATCCACAATCAAAATAGTACGCCTTTGCCCTTCATAACCAATTATCGTTCGCTGATCAATGACTCTGGAAACCTTTACCCAATCTGTTGCTTGTGATAACTGTACCTCAAACCAGAAAGTGCTACCTTTGCCAAACTCACTTTGCACCTGGATCTGACTACCCATCAACGTCACAATTTTTTGGCTGATTGCTAATCCTAAGCCTGTACCTTCAGTTTGTCGTTTCTGATTTCCCGCTTGCTCAAAAGGCAAAAAGATTTTCTCGATTTGCTCAGAGTTGATACCTACGCCCGTATCTGTTACCTCAAAGCGAATTTTGTAGTTTGTCATTTGTCTATTGTCATTTGTCTTTTGTTCTTCCTCTTGACTTATGACTTTAACCTTGAAAGTAACACTACCTTGATGAGTAAATTTAATAGCATTGCCAAGCAAATTAATTAGCACCTGATGCAAGCGTTTTTCGTCAGCATGAATCCCTGTTGGCAAATTGGGATCAAGTTGGACGTGAAACTCAATCACGTTTTGTTCTGCTCGGATGCGAGAAATTTCAATTACACTGTCTATAAACGCAGGCAAATAAAAATCAATTGGATTCAATTCCAGTTTACGGGCTTCGATTTTGGAGAGATCCAGGATATCATTAATCAGGGTTAACAGATGAGAAGCACATTGATAAATTATCTCAACTCCTTTGCGTCCTTTCTGAGTTAAGGGTTCTGTACGTTGAAGAATCTGGGCATAGCCTAAGATACCGTTGAGAGGTGTACGTAGCTCATGACTCATGTTGGCAAGAAATTCACTCTTGGCTTGGCTGGAGTTTTTAGCAATTTCCTCTGCTTGGCGTAGTTCTTCTTCAATGCGTTTGCACTCTATAATTTCACTGCTGAGTGTTCGATTGATAGCTTCTAACTGCGCACGACTAGGTAATGTCAGAACTTGATTAATAAGATAAACTAATGCAAATGCTGTATAGATTGAAATAATAGCAGTGACAGCTTTGAGACTACCTGCAATCCAATAATCAGGATGCCAAAGCGTCCAGATATCCATTAAGTGTCCAGTACCACAAGCAATAATAAAAGCACCAAATAATAAAAAGACTCCGTTAAAAGGAACATCCTTGCGCTTGGAAATAAAGTAGAGCAGTGAGAGGGGAATAGAATAATACGCAACAGCGAGCGTCCCATCAGAAATTATGTGGAGCCAAACTAGTCCAGTTTTCCACAAATAACAATGTCCGTGGGGGATAAAACCGCTTGCATGGAAAGAATGATTAAAAAATGCCAGCATAATACCAGAGGTTGCTGAATTAGTAAAACATGCTTACAACTCTAGTATTCCCAGAACTTCCAACAAGGAAGTGCGCTTACATCATTTTTACATTCTTATGAAGTTTTTCGCAAGTGTTATGAATGTCCTTAAAAAAGGATAGTGTACTGCTGGCGATCGCATCAAAAATTGAAACTAGGCTAAAAGACAAGCCGCCGGAAAAATTAGATACTCAATAAAAAACAGTTTCCAAATAAATTGGTAGAAACTGGCAATAGCACTTTTATCTTGTAAATCTACTCTCAGGCTGCACCACCACATCGCACCCAATGCGACTAAATGAGTTATAACTAAAAACACAGAATTAACTTCTGCTAGATGCAGCAACCCAATTAAAATCATTCCTACATAACACACACTCAATACCCAAAGGGCAAGATTAAATACTGCTTGTTTACCAATTTTAATTGTAAAAGTAGTAATATTGTATTGCAAGTCGCCTTCCATATCAGGGATGTCTTTGAAGATAGCGATCGCAAACGTAAATATCAACACAAATATAGTTAATACCCATACCGCGACTGGGATCACTGGAATCAGATCATTTTGTCTCAACACCCAATTAAAATGTAAAAACAATCCTAAATTAACAATTGCTCCCCGCACGGAAAAAATACATAAAGCTGCCCATAAAGGAAACCTTTTCAAACGGATTGGCGGTAAAGAATAACCTGTACCAATAGCTAAACTTATTGCTACCATACCAAATAAAAAAGGACCACCGAACCAAGCAAGCAGTAACGCCAAAACGCCAGTAATCGCTACAATTGCTTTACCTGTTTGTGTGGAAAACTCTCCTGCGGCAATCGGCAAATGTGGTTTATTAATCTGATCAATTGCTACGTCTTCGAGTTGATTCAAACCCACGATATAAACATTGCCACACAGACAAGCAAGCCATGCTAGCAAAATAGATGATAGAGAAAAACTACTATTTCCCAGAGCAAAGGTAATTATATACAACCCCAATACACTTAAACTTGTACCAATAATTGTATGCGGGCGAGAAAATTTCCATAAAGCATACAGCCAAATAGTTTGAGAGCTTGATTGTGAAATTTGATTCATATATTTATGTCATTAGCCATACTTATGGTTCATGAATCAAAAATATCATCAATCTTCTCCCTTATCCACAGAATGTAGATTTAAAACATCATCTGAAAAAACAATTAATAATTCATAATTAATAATTAATAATTTTTTATGTTCCTATCAACTCTGGTTGAGAAATTAAATTAAGGATCACTTGACGCATTTGGGTAATCGCGTCGAGTTGGGAATCACCAATTTGCTGAACTTCAGCCAAAGAATCAGAAACACTTTGTAGTTTATGTCGCAACCCATCCAAGGTATCCTGAATTGGTTGCAGTGCTTGTTGATATAAATTTAGCTGACCTTCAGATTTGGCTGTTGTCATTCGCAAAGACAGCAAATTCTGCTCCATTGTTTGCAGTTCCTCATGCTTGATCGCCTGTTGTTGAGTTTGCTGCTCAATATTTTCTTGCATTTGATAAATGCTATTTTGTATCTGTTCAATCTCTGCTGCTAAATTTTGCAATATTTCCGACTGTTGTTGTCGCTGTTTTTGGATTTGTTCGAGTATCGGATTGAAATCTAATTTTTCATCTTCCTGAAAATTTGCAAGGTTTTGTCCTTGTCGCCGCATTAGTACTATTTTATGCTGCTTGAGAAGTCCTTGACGCTCAATCAAATGACGACGTTGTCCCACCAAAGTCTTATTCAGCATTTGGTAGTGGTCTTTTTCATCAGCTAATTCAGTTTCTAATTGACTCCGTTCAGCTGCTGATGCTTGATTTATTTTTTGTTGTATCTCGTCTATAGTTTCTTGCTTATATGTCAGTTCTTGTTCTTGCTCGTTAACAAAACTAGAGTCTATATTTAACTTGTATTGTAAGTCTTGCACTATTTTTTGCAGTTCTTCTAGAGGTATTTTTTCTAAAGTTTCAACATCAATCTCATCAGAGGAAACCACATCACCAGATAAAGCATAAATTTCTTGGTATAAATGTTCCTGATATTGCAATTGTTCTTCCAGTATCCGAACATATTCTTGTTTACTATTAAGAGTAGCTGTGTTTGTTTGCAAATGAACTGTTTGTTGATCGAGAGAATCTTGAGCTTCCTGCAATTCATTTTGACGTTCAAAAAAAATTTGCGACAAATGCTCAATTTCAGCCTGTTGTTCCTCAGCTAATCTCTTTTGTTGTTCTAGTTGTTCCCAATGGGGATTAAGCAAAGCTTGCTGTTTTTCCACCATTTCAAATGCCAGATGTAGATTTTCCCGCACTATTTGTGTCGGAGCAACACTACTAGAAAGGCGATTAAGCAACTCTTTTAAGGTGCGACTTTGTTCTTCATCCACCACAGTTTCTTGCTGCAACTGTGCTTGATGTTCTTCTAGCCTATGCTGCTCACCCCGTAAATGCTCCCAAGCTCCTTCAAGTTCCTGGCGGTTACGCTCAATTTCTTGTTGCAACTTTTCGATATCAGTACGAGAAGTTTCCACTTCCTGTTTTTCTGCATCCAAGCGTTGAAAATCATCCTCCATCTGTTGGAGTTGTTCTAAGCGCGTTTCCATTTCTATTTCACGGCGATTCAGTTCCTGCGCTTGAAATGTCAGTGACTCTTTCCATTGGTCGATTTCTTCTTCCTTCAGTTTAAATTTTTCTAACTGACGGGAAAAATTCTGCAAAATATTCACTAGCGGACGTCCCGCTTCTTGAATTCGCTGCACTTGACGCTGAGGATTCAATTCTACGAGTATGAGCGCACCATCATTTAATTTACTGGCTTCTTCAGCTGTAATAATTTCTTCTGATCCAGCACTCCAACTTTGGTCTGTCCGTTGACAGGCCAGAAGTTTTAGCTCGGTTTTGCTACCACCACCAAGTAAACCACCTTTTTGTTTTTGTACTTCTGCTAAATACAGCACTCCTTTAATCCTTTTGATGCAATTAATAATTGTGTTTTTGGTTATACATTAGATAATTGCGTTAACCTGCCTTGCCTAACCCAACTTTTAGGTAAACAAGACAGGTGAAATATATGTATATAAGAGAAATATCACATCTGGATCTTCATACAACCAACTCGTTGTTTACTCAATATTCTCTACTGTTGTGAGTTATGATGACTACCGTGTGATCACTAAGTTGACCTCAGTATATTAAAGAATATTAACTTTTGTTTGTTAATGTTTGATCAAGGGTCAAGGGTCAATAGTTATATTCTCCCCATCTCACGTCTCCCATGTCCCCCTTGTTCTGTGTGTCCCCATTCCCAATCCCCAGTTCCCAAAAAAGGAGTACCCTTTGACTAAATGCAGGGAAATTTATATGAAATAGATATCCGCAGTATCCTGCAATTAATAGAATTGGGGCAGCGTACTGGACAATTATTTGTAGAAGCCCATAGCTTTCATAAGCATCCCCAAGCACAGAGAAATCAGAATCGCAAAAATCTGTCTTGGTTTATCTTTTTTGTAAACGGTCAGATTCTTTATGCAGTCAATGGTGATCACACTTTATCTCGCCTGAGTGATTATTTGCGTCATTATCAAGTCAAGCCACAGTTTGATGAAGAACAACTAGCTCGCTTAGAAACATTGAATGCACCAGAATATGCCTATTTATGGACACTATTAGAGCAGAATATTATTAATCCAACTCAGGCTCGGAGTATTATTTCTAGCCTAGTGCATGAGACTCTGTTCGATCTGTTGAATTTACAGCAAGGTAGCTTTGTTTTTGAAGTGGATTCTGCACTGAGACCACAATTAACGGCTCTAGAGATTGCTCCTTTACTTACCAAAATCGTTAAGCAAGTGCAACAGTGGAAACAACTGTACCCGCATATTAAGTCGCCGGAACAATTTCCCATGCTTACTGATGTAGTCAACCTACGCTCTTCGCTACCAGAAGTAACTGTTAATAAGCTACAGCATTGGGCAGATGGTAAAACATCTCTACGTCAATTAGCTCGTCATCTCAATCGCAATATTATAAGTGTTGCTCAAGCAATATACCCGTATTTACAACAAGGATACATTAATTTATTATACTCAGATGATACTGAATTATTGACGAATCAACAAAAAAATGCGTTTCCCTTACAAGAAAACCATAAGCAACGCATATTATATATTGATGATGCACTCAGCATCTGTACAAATATAGAGACTATTTTGAAAACACAGGGTTATGAAGCGATCGCCATCACAAATCCTCTAGAAGCACTTAGTCTTGTTTTTCAATTCCAACCCGATTTAATTTTTTGTGACATTGCTATGCCACAGTTGAATGGATACGAGATTTGTGCAATGCTGCGACACTCTCAATCGTTTCGGAATATACCTATTATTATGCTCACCGCCAAAGAAGGGTTTTTTGATCGAATCAGAGCCACAATGGCAGGAGCTACCGATTATTTAACCAAGCCATTTGGGCATACTGAATTAGTAATTCTTGTGGAGAAGTATTTAAGCTAGAGTGGATATTAAAGTAATAAAACAAACATAGTACTTGTTGATCTGGTAAAAGATAGAGTAAAAAATAAGATCTACAGAACCAGCCAGCCTAAGAAACCTCATTATCTAGTAAAAGTGGAAAATAAAATTATTTTATACAGTAAATGCTTACGGGGAAAGCAGGGCATGTTCCAAGTAGGGACACCGACGTCTACATCAGGAGGTAGATAGGGGCGTTTATGAGTACAGTTCTGATCGTGGAAGACAGTATCGCACAAAGGGAGATGATCACAGACCTCCTGAAAGCGAGTGGCTTAACAGTAACCCATGCCAGCGACGGAGTAGAAGCTTTAGAAGCAATTCAAACAGCTCCTCCTGATTTAGTGGTATTAGATATTGTCATGCCCCGAATGAATGGCTACGAAGTTTGTCGCCGCTTAAAGTCCGATCCCAAAACCCAAAATGTCCCTGTGGTGATGTGTTCTTCCAAAGGGGAAGAATTTGATCGTTATTGGGGGATGAAACAAGGTGCAGACGCCTACATAGCCAAACCGTTTCAACCGACTGAGTTGGTGGGAACAGTCAAACAACTATTGCGAGGATAAGGATGAGCAGAACATGGTCAATAAACCGGACTTTTTAGGAGGTAATGGACAAGATCACTTTCGTCCTGAATTACGAGTAGAAAGTCCTGAAGGTGAATTACATTTGCGGTTTCTTATTCCTTCGCATCAGGAGTTTGCACTACCAGCAACTGGTATTCGGGAAGTCATTGAACTGAGTCCTGATCGAATCACCCCAATCCCTAATGCTTCTCCTTTACTTTTGGGTACTCTAAATTTACGAGGTCGAGTTATCTGGGTGGCTGATTTGGGTCAATTTCTAGGGGAAGTAACAGTATTAAATACAGATCGCGCCGAAATTCCGGTGATCGCCATAGAAGAACAAGACACAATTGTGGGTTTAGCAGTAGAAGAAATTGGTGGCATGGATTGGCTAGATGCACAGCATCTGTTGACGCCAACAAATGTACCGGATATAATGTCGCCTTTTTTGCGAGGAGAGTGGTTATTAGATGCTCAAAACAAACAGTGTTTGCGACTACTAGATCAAACGGCAATTTTACGCAGTGCGCGTTGGGCAGGATGAAACAGGGAGGTAAGAAATGGCAGCGAGTATAGACGATAACGCGCAGACATACCAGCAGGCTTTAACAGCCTACGCGCAACAAGACTACCAAGAAGCAGCCATCCTCATCGACGAGGTGGTGCAAAATCTACCCAATGACCCCAACACCCATTTGTTGCGGGGTCACATCTACTATGTTTTACAGCAGTATGATGTGGCAAAAGTCGAATACCAAAAAGTGTTGGAGCTAACTGAAGACCCAGAAGTAACTGTTTTTGCGGAAACAGGACTGGAGCATATCAATCAATATCAACAGGCATTAGATAATCTTACTGATAATAATAACAAATTCCACCAATCTGCACAAGATGCCTCTGTCTTTGCCGAAGAAAAATTAGCAGAACAAGAGTTAGAAATATTAGAAGACTTAGAAAAATTAGAGGATTTAGAGGATTTAAATAGTAATAGCTTTGAGTTGAATGCGATCGCTAGTTATGAGCAGACAGCAGAGGAAGTACAAGAGATTTCCTTGGTGGAAAACCCATTTCAAACAACTACCTCTGATCCAAACATAGATTCCTCAGAAACTATCAACGATAATCCTTTTAACTCATCTCAACAAGAACTAGAGGTAACTTCACAAGCCAATATCTGGGAAAAAGCAGAATTAGAATTACCTGCTTTTTTACAAGAGGATCTTTCATCGTCTACAGAAAAAACAGAAATTAATAGCTATTTAGAAAGAAATAATACAAGTACTGCTCATGATAATTTTGTGCAAAATCAGCCAAAGATTAGTGATTCAGATTTTGCAGAAATTACTTTTACACCCAGTCCTAATTTAAATAGTCAAGAACATGATTCTGCGGAGCAAATCTCACCAAAAACTAGTGATAATAGTTTGCGGAACATGACAAAATTTTATTCCGACGATGAAACGTTACTGGTTCAAAAACTAGAAACAGATATTGAAATCACAGAAATTAATCGTGTGGAATACAGCAGTAAATCTTTAAAAAGTAATTTGACTGTTGAAGACAACCAACTAAACTCTAATTCCCAGACGAAGCAAAATCACAGCTTTGATGATGACAGTTTTGATCTAGAGTCCTTTGAATCAGCTTTTGGCTCCGAATCATTTTCCGAAAACGAACAAGAAGATATCAACAGTCAACTAAATAGCAAGGTTTCTCAAGGTAGCAACATTGAGTTTTTAGATGACTTTGGTGAATTTGATGATTTGGGAAATATTGAGGCAGAGTTTGATTTTGTTACTAATTCTAGTTTTAGTGACTCACAATTAAATTCTGCTTCACTGACATCAAAGAGCAAGAGTCTTAGTCAAACTGTGGAAAATACTGGGAGTGCTGAAAAAGAAAATGAAAATGTGGATAACTCTACACAAAGCGATCGCGATGATGAATTGTTTAGTATCACCGGTTCCCAAGAAGCAGTCCCAGTCTTTTCTCCAACAGACGTTAACAACATCACACCTCAAGTCAACGTTGAACAAGGGATTCTCGCACCTCTAGAAAATGCGCCACTAGGTAAAAAGCAATGGATAGTTGCTGGCTGTGTCGGTGTAGTTTCAGCAGTAGTTGTAGCCTTAGTTAGTTTCAGTGCTACAACAGTTTCTCCACCCCAACAACGGGAGTCTGTACGCAATACTGGCTGGACAATGGCATTAGCCGCAGGGCTTGTAAGTTTTGCTACTACTGGTCTTATGGGCAATCTCACTCTCAAGCAAATCCGGCGCACAACCAAAGATTTGCAAAACCAATTTGATGCAGTGCAAAAAGGCAATCTCAATG
Source organism: Nostochopsis sp. (assembly GCA_051172755.1). Lineage (GTDB taxonomy): Bacteria > Cyanobacteriota > Cyanobacteriia > Cyanobacteriales > Nostocaceae > Pelatocladus. Next base: position 116,844 of record JBMNDX010000011.1, read on the forward strand.
TCCAAGCCACAGTCTACTCAGAAGATGAGTTAGGCAAGTTAGCTGCTGGGTTCAATGAAATGGTACGTGTGATTTTTACGACTACCAACGAAGCCACACGCAAAGCCCAGGAACAAGAAGAAGCCAAAGAAAACTTGCAACGGCAAGTAATTCGTCTACTAGACGACGTAGAAGGAGCCGCGAGGGGAGATTTGACTGTCCAAGCCGAGGTGACAGCAGACGTCTTGGGAGCAGTTGCTGATGCTTTTAACTTAACGATTCAAAACCTGCGAGATATTGTCCAACAGGTGAAAGTTGCAGCACGGGAAGTAACCAAAGGTGCAACTAACTCTGAAACATTTGCTAGAGCTTTATCTAGCGATGCTTTGCGCCAAGCCGAAGAGTTAGCAGTTACTCTCAATTCGGTACAAGTAATGACTGATTCTATCCAACGGGTAGCAGAAGCAGCACGAGAAGCAGAAACAGTTGCTCGTGAAGCCAGTGCGATCGCTCTCAAAGGAGGAGAAGCAGTAGAAAATACCGTCGCAGGGATTTTAGAAATCCGCGAAACCGTCGCTGAAACTACCCGCAAAGTCAAGCGACTAGCAGAATCATCACAAGAAATTTCCAAAATTGTCGCATTGATTTCTCAAATTGCTTCGAGAACTAACTTGTTAGCTCTTAACGCTAGTATTGAAGCAGCAAGAGCAGGGGAATCAGGACGAGGTTTTGCGATTGTTGCGGATGAAGTACGTCAGTTAGCTGATAAATCAGCCAAATCTCTCAAAGAAATTGAACAAATAGTCATGCAAATCCAGAGTGAAACAGGCTCAGTGATGACAGCGATGGAAGAAGGTACTCAGCAGGTAATTCAAGGTACAAAATTAGCAGAAGAAGCCAAGCGATCGCTAGAAAATATTATTCGAGTAGCAAATCGCATTGATATTCTCGTATGTTCAATTACTTCCGACACTGTTGAACAGACCGAAACTTCTCGCGCGGTAGCTCAGGTGATGCAATCAGTAGAACTCACAGCTCAAGAAACATCCCAAGAAGCTCAACGAGTTTCGGGCGCACTACAAAACTTAGTAGGCGTCTCCCGTGACTTAATCGCCTCTGTTGAAAGGTTCCGAGTAGAAACCTGAGAAACTAAGATGATTAGTCCATAGTCAATAGTCCATAGTCCAAAAGTTTTTAGCCATTGACCATTGACTCTTGACCGATACTTCTTTAGATGGTATAAGCCTCCAGATTCCACCTATTGGAATCAATCTAAAATCCAAAATCCAAAATCGGATGACCCTTGACTATGCTTCCAGAACAACAACAGCGCATTCTCGGTTACTTTATTGAAGAAGCCAAAGAACACCTGACCACAATTGAGCAGGGGTTGCTGAATCTGCAAAGTACTATTAAAGACCCAGAAATGCTGAATGAAGTTTTTCGGGCGGCTCACTCGATCAAAGGGGGAGCAGCGATGCTTGGTCTGGGTAGTATTCAGGATACTGCTCACCGCTTAGAAGACTGTTTTAAAGTCTTAAAAGAGTGTCCGGTGCAGGTTGATCAAAAGCTTGAGTCTTTGTTTTTGGGTGTATCTGATACCCTCAAAGCACTTTTAGAGAATTTAACCGGGCCGTTTGGTTTGACAGAAGAGACTGCAAATCATATCATGTCAGAAGCGGAACCTGTGTTTGGGTGGTTAAATGAACATCTGGATTTGCTGGTCAAACAAGGAGCTACAGGATTACCACTTGCCGATACTGATCGTTGGCAACAACGTCAAAACCTGGTACTGCAAAACCTCCGGGAAATGTTGCAGCTATTTAAGCAACCAGCAACACCCGAAACGCGCCAAAGTTTACAAGACTGTTGTAGGCAATTAGTCGAACTTGGTCAACAATTAAATTGTGCATCTTGGTGTAATTTGTGTCAAGCTGCGAGCCAAGCGATCGCTAATCAAGAAAATAGCTATTTAACATTAGCAAAAATCGTTATTACAGATATCAAGCAAGCTCTAGAATTAGTTCTTACAGGTAGAGAAGCTGAAATCACTACTAGTCAGCAGTTAAGAGCATTACTTCCACCTCAAATAGAATTATTAGACATCACAACTGATGTTACTAAGCAACAAGCTGACATAGAAGCAGTGTCATCAACAGCATTAGAGGAAACTTTATTCACTACACCTGTTGAAAACGCTACTGCTGACTACAATGTCACATCAACTATAGATAATATTACTGAATTCATAACTTCATCAGAGTCAATCGAATTTGCACAAGCAGATAGAATCACCAACCTTTCAGAATTATCTGAACAATTGGGTAGTAATATAAATAATTTAGTTGAATTGACAAAACAAACAGAATTAATAGAATTTGCACAAGCAGATAGAATCGACAGCCTTGCAGAATTATCTGAGCAAATTCATGGACACACAGAGAATTTTGCTGACTTGATAACTAAATATAAATCCCAGGAATTAGAATTAGAAAATACTATTATCAGTTTATCTGAAGTATATAATCAATTTCATCTAGATGATCAAGAAAACGAAGATTTAGATATTCCAAGTTTAGAAGTTCACGGACCAGAAGTCGGATTAGCAGAGTTAAATACTCTTGCTCAATTATTTGAAAGTGAAACCCCTGACTTTAACGAGACATGGGATATTGAAGAAGAAATCAGTGAACAAGATAGCATAAATAATCAAATTGAGGTTGAAGTTAGCGATCCAAGAGATACTATTAACGATTTAGCAGAGTTATTGTCTGTAGAAGGAAATAGGAGTATTCAAGATAGACAAACAATCAATGTTAAAGAAGAATTAACTATTGTACAACTATTTGGTGATGAATTTTTAGAAGAAGAAGGTTTAGAAACAACTCTGGATTCGTCAGTAACATCTGTATTCAATGAAAATATAAAACATCAACAACTACAATCTAAAGACGAGACAGACGAAACAGAAACATATCACCAATTACCAAATGAATCTGATGATTTACTAGCAGGATATGAGAATCAAAGTTCAATACAGGAAATTGAGCAAGAAATTACTCAATCACTAGAAGAAAATTCGATTCTAGATAATCTGTTGAATGAAGAACAACAAGATCATAGTCAGAATATTAGCATTGATGGCTCAGAATATGATGATTTATTTGATCAGCTTAGTATTACAAACACAGACTTTTATTCTACTACAGACCGTTTAGTTTCATCGACACAGACAGAAATATCAGGACTAGGAGAATTAGAACTTTCTGCTGAAGAAGATGCTGCTAAAGCTTTAGAAGAAATTTTGTTTGCTGCTGCTGCTGATGATGATATTTTTAGCGATCGCCACCAGCAAGCACCAGAGTCGATTACAGATTTTGAGTTAGAAGATTTAGATTTAGGTTTTCCCCAAGACTTAATCCTCTCTACGGATACTAGCGATGATTTATTTGCTTCCTTAGCAGTACATGATTCTACAATTACATCTCCTGTTGATGAAGAATTGTCTCCTCGAAATCTTCGTAATATTTCCCAACAACCAGAAGCTCTAGAATTCACTCCCGAATTTACTCATTTTTCCACTGAAATACAAGCTTTTGATTTACATCAGCCAATCACTGAGGAAGAAATTAACTGGTTAGATACGCTCAGAAGAGAAGAAGATAGCAATGAAAATCTAGAAGTTGTATTTAATGATTTGCCAGTACCAGACTCTCATGAGGTGCAAGTTGATAGTATAAATAATGCTTTTGCTTTTCATCCTAACTCAGAAGATGAAGCATTATTTACAACAGATGTAGCAGATATAAATTTTGCAGATATGATTGCATCTCAAACATTGCGGGCAGATTCAGAAATGAATTTACTGGATAAATTAATTGCTGGAAATCAAGAGGTAATAACAGAATCTTCTGACCTAGATTTTAGTGAGAATTTATTACTGTCAAATTTGCGAGAAGAAGAGTTACAGCAGGAAGATGAACAAAATAATTTAGAATTGGAAATTACCGATTCTGAATTAGATATACAATATTCTCATTACGATAGTGAGATAAAATTTGCGGATTTTATTGAGGAAGAATCAGCAATTGCAGAAACAGAAAGTAATACTTTTGCAGAAGATGCATTTACCGAGTTAGATGATTTACTCAACGAAGAAGCACCACTAAAGGCTCATACTCCCAGAATTCCAGACATCGAATTTGCTGCCTTAGAAGAAATGCTGACTTTGGAGGAAGATGAAGATGCGGTAATAGCTGAACAATCTACACCACGATTTTCTAAAAAAGATGTAAGCAACACGATTTTCTCTCCAGAGATTGAGAATGAATTTAAAGAATTAGAAGGGATGGTAGGGGGAGCGGTAACATCTAGTACAGTCAATTTAACAGGTGGACGTAACTCTGTTTGGAATACGACTTCCAGATTTGAGCAATTAATGAAAGTACCAGTTAAACATCTGGATGATTTGAGTAATTTAGTTGGGGAGTTGGTAGTAAACCGCAATACCCTAGAGCAGGATCAAGAACGTTTACGCCAATCACTAGATAATCTACTGCATCAGGTGCAGCACCTCTCGGATGTGGGAACAAGAATGCAGGAATTGTATGAGCGATCGCTACTAGAAGCATCTTTGTTAGCTAGTCGCAAAAACAGCAATTTCACCACATCAGATACAGATAGGGGTTTTAGTGAACTGGAAATGGATCGCTTTACACCCTTTCATAGTTTGTCCCAGGAAATGATTGAACTGATTGTGCGAGTGCGTGAGTCTGCAAGTGATATTGATTTTGTCACCGAAGAAAGCGAACGTGTAGCACGACAATTCCGACAAATTACAGGCCAATTGCAAGAAGGACTGACAAGAGCGCGAATGGAGCCTTTTTCCCAAGCTACCGATTTATTACCACGAGGTGTGCGCGACAACTCTATTAAGTATGGGAAGCAAATAGAGTTGGTGATTCAAGGTCGAGATACCTTGATTGATAAAATGATTTTGGAACATCTCAAAACACCACTGACGCATTTGCTTAACAATGCGATCGCTCACGGGATCGAAACGCCAGAAGAACGCCGATCTCAAAGTAAATATCCTGTAGGAACCATTACTGTTTGTGCTTTCCATCAAGGTAATCAAACCATCATTTCTGTCAGTGATGACGGTGCTGGAATTAACTCGGACGCCGTAAAAGCAAAAGCAATCAAAGTTGGTTTGATCACTCCCAGTCAAGCCAAAACTATGCCTCCGATAGAGGTTTATGATCTACTATTCCGACCAGGTTTTAGTACCAAAGACCAAGCTGATGACTTAGCAGGGCGTGGTGTCGGTTTAGACGTGGTTCACACAAAAATCAGTGAAATACGAGGGGGGATTTCTGTTGATTCTGCGATGGGTAAAGGTACCAGCTTTACGATTCGTTTACCACTGACACTCAGTATTTGCAAAGCGCTTTTCTGTGTTTCTGATAAAGCCAGAATAGCTTTCCCGATGGATGGTGTAGAAGATACCCTAGATTTACCTGTAAAAAATATCCAGGAGGATGGTGCAGGTGAAAAGCTTATTCCTTGGCGGGATAGAATGCTGCAATTCAAACCTTTAAAAGAGCTTTTAACTTTCAATCGCCTACTTAGTCGAGGTAACGTCTATGGTGGAAACCGAGACGATGATATGATTTCCGTGGTTGTAGTGCGATCGGCAAATACACTAATCGCCTTACAGGTTGACCAAGTGCTGAGTGAACAAGAAATTGTGATTAAACAATTTGAAGGACCCGCCCCCAAACCAGTTGGCGTCGCTGGTGCTACCGTCTTAGGTGATGGTCGAATTATGCCGATCGCTGATGTACTAGAAATTGTTGATATCTTCCAGGGACGGACTTCTAAACAAAGTGCAGTTGGTATTTTGAGTCAAAAATCAACTCCAAATCAGCCAGATACTTCTGTAAGTAAGATTGACCCGACAGTACTGATTGTTGATGACTCAATTACGGTTAGAGAGTTGCTTTCTTTAACCTTTAACAAAGCAGGTTATCGGGTAGAACAAGCACGTGATGGACAAGAGGCCTGGGATAAATTGCGCTCTGGTTTACCTTGTGATCTCGTGTTTTGTGACATTGAAATGCCTCGTTGTGATGGTCTAGAATTACTTTCTCGCATTCAAAAAGACTCAAACCTCAATCATTTACCCATAGCTATGCTCACCTCGCGGGGTGCAGACAAGCATCGACAAATGGCTATTAGCTTGGGAGCAAGTGGTTATTTCACCAAACCTTATCTGGAAGAAGCCTTATTAGAAGCAGCATCGCGGATGCTTAAAGGTGAGAAACTAGTGGCTAGCTAAGAGATAAGTTAGCCATCACAGAAATTTTCCACACCTCCAATCCCTTAGCAATACTAAGCTTTAATCCTCTGCTCGCTACTGACTTCTGCCAAAATGCCAAATGATGTTCAACTACTCCTGTTAATCTGACTGCTTTTTGTAGAAGGAACTAACAGCTAATTCGAGGGCATCTTAATGAAGTTTGAAAATGACGATCGCGGTAGCGGTAGGTAAATATAAGAAAATAGATTTTGCAAAAAGTCTATAGTTATTTCTGTTAATTCTGTTAATTAAAAATACATTTTAATAGACAGATATTTTGAATGAAATATCAATAATCACTTTATTAACTCTGAAGCTTTTGAAGCGATCGCAATCAAGACTTACAGTGACAGGAGCATTCATCCCATAGCCTAAAGGCTATGGGATGAATGCGTTGAGGCTTTAGCCTCAGTCAAAAAAATGGGAACAAAAAGCGCAAATAGCGCCGAAAGAGCTTGCCCCTGAGCGAGTTCTACTAATAATACGCCCTGCACCGTGGCGAAGTCGTGTTGAAACTTGACATTAAAAAATACCATAAATACCGCAAAATGACATCAAGAATTTGGGCATCCTATACATCAAGAGTCAAGTATTGATGTTTGCTTACCATGTCAAATTCTATATTTATTGTCCAATCCTCTGGGACAAAAACTAAAAAGGTATCTCAACCAGCCCCTACTAATGATCCGCAAATAGTACCTTTATTAGTGGCTACTTGTGGAGGATTAGCCCTAGTTGTGATTGCTTTAATTGTCTATGGCAAAATCCAAATTAATCAGCTACAGAAAAAGCTCAAGTTTGAAAAATTCCGTACGCGAGAACTAGACAAAAAGTTTAAACTCGCTTTGGACACGATTCGCAAAATGGAAACTAACCCTGATTTGATTAACTCACGGGAATTTAATCTAGATTATCTGCGAATGCGGATGTCAGAAGAGGTTTTTCATTTTGCGGTTCTCAATCAAATTAAAATCAAAGTTAAAGATAAAATTTCTCAAGCACTACGACCCAATCAAGCTCAAGAAGGAGTAGTGGGAATCGCTAGCAGTACAGGACGCCAAGTCGATGAAATTTTTGATGTTGAATATGAAACTGGTACTACACCAAACATTACTAAGCGAGTGCTATTTCGCATTCAAATTCGCCTCATGAAGTTACCAACACAGGCAACTTCTGCCACAATTAGCCAGATTATCGACTGTATTGAAACTTATCTCAGTCCCATAGATGATGAGGATAACTGGCAACCTACTATTCAAGGTCGAGTTGCTTACATGCATTGGGATCAGAAGGCTAAACCCACGCCTTTACTGGTTCTAGAACAATCCAATGAAGGCGTGAATGTGACTTTCCGCACTAGCCGCCAGCCAAATACTCCAAAAAAGTAAATTAATAAACTTTACCTTTTATAGCTGCACCTTGAGATTGACGCACTAAAATACCGTCTTCCATTTCGACGATGCGATCGGCTATGTCTAAAATCCGGTTATCGTGAGTCACTAATAAAATAGATGTTCCCTGTTCTTTAGCAAGACGCTGCATTAATTCGACGACATCGCGTCCTGATTGTCTGTCTAACGCTGCTGTGGGTTCATCTGCTAAAACTAATGCAGGATTGTTGACTAAAGCACGAGCGATCGCTATTCTTTGTTTTTGTCCTCCAGATAAACTATCTGGATAGTAGTTAATTCTTTGTCCTAAACCAACTGCTGTGAGTATACTTTCAGCTTTAGCGATCGCTTCTTTTTGAGATATATGTTTGTCCAACTCTACCGCCATTTGTACGTTTTGTCTGGCGGTTAAGAATTCTAATAAATTATGGGCTTGAAAAATATAACCAATACTACGCCGAACACTGACTAATTTTGTTTGGTTAGCTCGATATAATTCTCTACCTAAAAACTTCAAGCTTCCTTCTTGCACCGAACGCAAACCACCAATTAAACTTAACAATGTCGTTTTACCTGAACCTGATGGGCCAGTCATCAATACAATTTCACCTGGATTAATTTCTAGATTGATGTCAAATAAAATTTGTCTTCTGAGCGCACCTTTACCATAATAATGATTGATGTGTTTGATAGAAATTACAGGTTCTTGTGTCATAGTAAATAGTTAGTGGTTAGTGGTTAGTGGTTAGTAGTTAGTAGTTGTTAAACATGCCCAATTACCTATTACCTATTACCTATTACCTATTAAAAAATATCTGCGGGGTCGGCATATCGTAATCTCCTAACTGCGATCGCGCCGGAAATAAAGCACATAATAATTGTCAAAATCAGTACTTGAATTGCTCGTGCAGCACTCATATAAACCGGTAATAGAGTTGCTAGTCTAGCTTGTTGATAAAGAAATAAAGAAAAAGCTAACCCTGGTATATATCCTAAAATTGCTAAAATAAAAGCTTCTTGCAGAATCACAATCAGCAAGTATTCTTGTGGATAGCCAATCGCTTTAAGAGTGGCATATTCAACTAAATGATCTGCAACTTCTGTATAAAGTATTTGATAAACAATCACAGTCCCAACGATAAATCCCATGATTGTTCCTAAAGTAAAAATAAAGCCGATTGCTGTACTACTTGCCCAAAAACCTTTCTCTTTATCAATATATTCTTGCTTAGTTAAAACTCTCACATCTGATGGCAAATATTTTCTTAATTCTTTAGCAACAGCATCTGCATTTGCACCCGGCTTTAGCCTAATCAGACCAAGATCAATTAATCCCGCCTGTCGATTAACAAATATCCGAAAAAAGTTTACGTCACTAGTAATTAAGTTACCATCTGCACCAAAAGAAGCGCCTAAAGTAAATAATCCTCCTACCTTAATTAACCGTCTTCTCACTTCTGCATTAACTAGTTTTCCTTGTTGAAAATTAGCAGCGATTGGGCCATATTCTTGTCGAGATGATTTATCATATAAAACCACATCTGGAATTTTAATTTTTTCTAAATTCTCTTCTAGACCCTCTAGTTTTAATACGTTAGATTCGGGGTTAAAACCAATGATCAGCAAGTTGCGAGGGATGCCTGTTATGGGATTTTTCCAACTAGTATAATCTAAGTAAATAGGATGTACTGATTGTACTGCTTTTAAATCTAAAGCTCTATATAAACGTCTCTGGGAAAAGGACTTCATCGACAGTAAGGCACTGGATTGGGGATTAATTAAAACAATGTCGCCCTGTAAGCTACTATGAAACCTAACGTTACTATAGTACAGAGAATCTTGAAATCCGAGTTGCATAAACATCAAAATATCGGCAAAAGCAATTCCTGCTAAAGCTACAGCTAAGCGCGTTCTTTCACGTTTTAATTGTAGCCAAGCTAGAGGTATTTTGCTGCCAAACATTATGTTTTTCTCCAAGCATTTTATGTAAAAAATATTGAAATAGATTTCCAAGTGACAAGCTAAATTATGACTTTAATTTCATAATTCATAATTCATAATTCATAATTCATAATTCATAATTCATAATTCATAATTCAAAGATCAATACCCACAACTACCTTGGCATAAGTTAAACCTGCTACTTTAGCACTATCTTCAGCAGATAAGGCTATTTTGACTTCTACTACTCTTGCATCTACATCTGCGGCTGGATCTGTATTGAGTACATCTTTTTTACCCACTTTTCTACCAATCTCGGTAACAGTTCCTTTTAATTCACCGTTAAAAGCCCCGTTTTCACTATTAATTGTTGCTTCTTGACCAAGGCGTACTTTCCCGATTGTATCTTCAGAAACTTCAGCAACAATTATCATCTGATCGGTTTTTCCAATCTCAGCAATACCATCTACACCCATTGTTTCCCCAGCTTTAGTATGAATTTTTAAAACTTCTCCGGTCATGGGTGCTTCAACATAGCTTAAGCGCAGTTGTGCTTCTGCTTTTCTAAGATTAGCGATCGCATTCACATGTTGAGCTTGTACTATTTGCAAATTAGTAGGACGAGTATCCAGAAGTCTTTGCAGTTTGGCTGTTTCTTCGTCAATTTGTTGTCGCAAAATCGCTATCGTTTTATCTCTGGTTACTGTCGCTTCTGCAATTTGTTGTTGCAAAGTTGCAATGGTTTGTCTACGTGTGGCTTGGGTTTCAGCTAGTTGCTCAGTAGCTGTGACTGCACTCAAGCGTCTGTTATCACGTTCTTGCTGAGAAATTGCACCTTCCCTGTATAACATCTCATAGCGTTGAGCATCGACTTGAGCATTACGTTTCTGGGCTTGAACACGTGCAATACTTGCTCCAAAAACATCTGTTTGTCCGCTTAATTCCGCTTCTATACGGCTTACTAAGGCTCGTTGAGCAACACTTTCACCACGCAACTGAGCGTTTAAGCGAGCAATAACTGCTCTTTGAGCTTCGATATCTTTTGGTAAAGTCGCTCTGATTTGTTCCCAATTAGCACGGGCTTCTTGGACTTTGGCTCTGGCTTCTTCCAATCCAGCTTTGTTATTACCGAAGCTATCCAAAATCGCAATTACTTGACCTTTTCTAACACGTTCTCCTTCTTTGACAAAAAGTTGTTCAACTCGCGAAGTTCCCTCTATTCCTGCGGGAGCAGAAAGTTTTACCACATCTCCTAGTGGTTGTATACGTCCCACAGCATGAACAGTGGTGACAATTGGTGCGCTGGCTATAGGTTCAGTTTGTTTCACTTGATCCATTTTCGCCATAGTCAGCACCCCAGCCGCAACTGTAACTGGTAGAGCGATCGCGATCGCCCACCAAAGTTGAGGTTGTTCTCTAAATGCTGATTCCTCTGTCATCCGCGTCATTGTAAATTACCCTTCTCTTTAAATTTTGCTAATACTAGAGCAAGTAAAAAGTAGCGAATTAAGCATAGTTGTATGAATTAGAAATAGTTTTTTAGAAACAGCAAAATACCAACCATAAATTACACAAATTTAAAGCTGCTCTTCATATTAGATTTTTATGTATCAAGACAACTCAACGCCAATGTTTTTCACAATGGCGCTTGTGGGAACACTAACTATCAATTACAAACCACTTATTTAATAGATAGTTAGATCAAGTTTGGTAAAATTAAAAAACTAAAACTGTTACGACTAGATACACCTGGTTATTTGAAGAGATGCAGTGGAGTTTATAGACGCTATTACTGTTATTTTACTCCATTTTAGTTGCTTTGAATGAATTCTACATTAATAAGTTTCTGTGAAACGTAACACAGCTAACAGATGATAGGTAATTGGTAATTGGTAATTGGTAATGGAAACATATCAACAATCAAAAACAAACAACCAACAACCACTAACAAAAAAATAATTAATTTGGCAGGTCAAATAAAACAGTAGTCATATAATTATCTGCCCATTCTGAACCAAAAGCTTTTTCTAGTACACGACGGGTTTTATCGTTTTGCTGTTGTTTGGTACAGTAATTGTGTTGTCCAGCAATAATTTGCATCACCTTGTCGGGTGAAATTTGGTTAGAGGCGATCGCATTTTGGCAATGAATATCTAAAAATGCTTCTACGCGTTTGAGAAACATTGTTTCTTCTTCACTGGAACTCGGACGCACAAATATACAAAACTCAGAAAAAATATCTCCCCACTCTGGTAAATCACGTGGTTGGGAAAAATCTGGTACTGGTAGCGCCGCAAGTGCAGAAGTATAAGATTTACTCAAAGAGTGGTCAGAGTTAACAGATGAAAGATCAGCGATCGCTGCACTAATTTGACCCCGACCACCAACCAAGTCACAACCAAACATTGGCAAGTCATATTCTGGTCGAGGAAACATTACACAGTGCAGAATATCCAGCATGTTTCCCACTTTTGCCAACTCTAGATGCATTTTACGGAAATGGGGTGTTTGATAACAGCGATTTTCAATGATCAGTTTTTCGCCCTCTAGTCTACCTTCCACATACCCCAATTCGGCAGGTAAGTGGTAGGGCGAAAGGTCTAGGTGTTTATGCCAAGCTGCTTCAATACTATTAGCAAGTTGACAAATCAGGGGATGTTGTTGATCACGCAGTGAGGAAATAGAAGTCGTTGACATTATTTAAACCCAGAAATCTCAATTACTTAGCCAGTGTACAGCCCAGCATACACTGCCCAATACAGGTTCCAACATATTTCAAGGGTCAAGGTATCAAGTTGCCCATAAACTGTAATCGCTTGATCGGCGATCGCTTTTACCCTTTTAGCAATTTCCACTATGGCTCAAATTCAACACTTTCATAGATATCTGCTAAACGAATTTCAAAGGGAATCGATGAGAGTGAAATATATGATTCTGGATCGTCATATTCAGTAAAGATCCATTTGTGGAAGTCTGTTTTGGAGTATTGCTCAACATGAGCAGTATATTGATCAATCAATAAATATTCTTGAAATGTTGGAATGGTACGATACGCTGAAAATTTTTCATCCCTATCGTAGCTTTTGGTTGATTTTGAAAGCACTTCGGCGATCATAACCGGGTTAGTAACCGTATCATTTCGTCCCTGTTGTCGTTCAAGCGGGCGGGGGACAACCATGACATCCGGGTAGGTGTAAAGCGTGCGATCGCGAATCCAAAGCCGTTGATCCGCTACAAAAATACTGTACGGTTTCCCTTTCAAACTAACTCTTAAGGCAGCATTGAGAATACTAGCAATTTCATTATGTTCGGGAGTACCACCAGCCATAGAGATGATTTCTCCATTGATATACTCATGCCGAATATCTGAATTCACCTCAAAATCGAGATACTCTTCGGGTGTATAAATTTTCTTGGCTTCAGCCTGCATAATCATGTCAGTGTTACCCCCAAGATGTCTAAGTGCTAGTTTATCCTGCTTGTTGGCGTAGCCTCTGTGTAAAAGAATCGCCCGTTCTACTCCTGTTTTAGCCATTCAAATCAAACATTTGAAAAGTCGATATTTTCGTAAAATTCTGCAATTTGAATTTGCACCTCAAAGGTACTCAAAGAAAGGGTGACAGTTGGGTCGTCGTATTCTGAAAATAGCCATTGATGAGCCGCTGTTTTGACATGATGCTCAACGTGTATACGATATTGATCAATCAGCAAATATTCTTGGAAGGTAGAAATTGTACGATAGGCAACAAATTTCTCGCCGCGGTCATAGTTTTGGGTGGACTTAGACAACACTTCGGCGATAAAGCAGGGGTTGACCACAGTATCTTTGCGTCCGGTTTGAAGTTCTAAGGGTTTGGGCAGAACCATCACATCAGGGTAAGTATAGAGATTTGCATCGGGAATCCAGAGTCGCTGATCCAGGATAAATACACGGTAGGGCTTTCCCCGCAATGCTGCTTTAAGAATAGCCACAAGATTGCTGGCAATATCATTATGGTCTGGGGTTCCACCCGCCATAGGGACAATTTCTCCATCGCGGTATTCGTTGCGGATGTCGGAGGCGACTTCGAGTTCTAGATATTCATCAATGGTGTAGTGTTTTATCTCAGTTTGAGAAATCATGACAGGTTGACCTCCAAGGCTTCAAGTTGCTGGTTCATCCAAGTTGTTGCCGTCGCTTCATCAGTTTCTATCGCTCGTTCTACTCCTGTTTTAGCAATTTCTAGCTATTGTCTTATACCATTTCACTAAAAATCTGATACAAATGTAGGTTGAGTTGAGGGACTTTCGCGTAGCGTGCCGTAGGCAACCCCAACACTTCAAAGTCTTGTAATTGTTGGGTTTCACTCCGTTTAAACCAACCTACGCATCTGTTTCATTCTTTTCCGGAATTGGTATTAGATATCTTCTTGATCTGTAACCGTTATTTGCTCATAGTCTGTAATAATGCGCCGAATGTCATCTGCGGCAATATCGACTTGTTCAGACTTTGTGTAAACGGTCAGCAAAATGATTCCTGTTGCTGTTTTGACGTAGTAAATTAAACGATAGCCACCACTTTTACCTTTTTGAGTGTCGCTATTTCGGACTCTCAACTTGAAGACTGTATAACCAACACCAGGTATTTGATCTCCTGGCAACTCTCCTTGCTCAAGTTGTTCGATAACAGGTTGTATATCATTCCTAATACTGCGATATTTCTTGGCAAGAGCGCGTAAATTTCGGTTGAACGTTGGCGAAGCTTCAACTTGAATACAAGGCTGCTCAACCATCTTCAAAACCTTCCCAAAGTTGAGCTACCGGGATAGTTTGCCCTGTCATGGCTTCGTGCCAAGCTTGCCGGAAATCTGCTAAGACTTCTGATTGAGATTGATCATCCAGAACTTCTTCTTCTTCAGGGATTAGCACAATGACTTCTACTCGGCTATTTTTATCAGTTAAAAGCGGATGATCTAAAGTTAGTTGTCCCTGCTCGTTAATCGTTGCCATAACTTTAACTGCTTTCATGATTACTCCGAGATAGTTTATACCAATTTAATATGAAGCTGCATATAATAGAGAAAATAAACTTGATAAATAAAAATAACCATGAGCCGTCCTTTTAAGATTGAAATAGCAGAGAGCGAAGAAGAACTTAAAAAACGTCTACAAACAGCCAATTTAGGGAACCAGAAAGAAAAGCTTATTATGCTTTGGTGGATAAAAAGCGAGCAGCTTAAGGAGCAGCAAGAAATTGGAAGACGCTTGGCAAGAGATACCTCAACTGTGACAAGGTGGTTACAAAAATATAGGTCGGGTGGGCTATCTGAATTACTAGAAATAAAAAAAGCTCCGGGGGCAAAACGGAAAATGACTGACACCGCGATCGCAGCACTTAAGGAAGAGTTAAAAACAGGGAAAGGGTTTGCGAGCTATGGTGCAATAGTTGAATGGTTAAAACAAGAACATGGGCTTGAGATAGAATACGGAACAGTTTACTCGTTGGTTCGATATACATTAGGGGCAAAACTAAAAGTACCTCGTCCTCAAAGCCACAAACAAGACGAAAAGTTGGTATCTGAGTTTAAAAAAAACTCGGTATTATCCTAGATAGCCTAGAAAAACACCTAGCACAAGGCAAGTGCGTCCATTTTCTGTGCCAGGATGAAACAAGGCTTGGATTGAAAACTTTAACAGGAAAAGTAATTACGGCTTCTGGAGTCAAGCCAACCGTACCCGTTAAATGGGTTCGTGAAAATTTTTGGATTTATGGCGCAATTGAACCATTGACGGGGCAACATTTTCAGCAAGAATACCCCAAACTGAACGGTGACTATTTTCAAGAATTTTTAGACTGGCTATCTCAGCAATTAGGCGGAGATTATGCAATTTTACAAATTGACCAAGCCCCTGCTCATATCAGTAGTGCAATTAACTGGCCTGAAAATATTATTCCCCTGCTTCAACCTCCTCATTCGCCTGAACTCAATCCAATTGAAAGGCTTTGGCAGTTTCTCAAAAAATCACTTCATAATGAACTCTTTTCTTCTTTGCAAGATTTACGCGATCGCGTACAACAATTATTCGAGCAACTTACATTTGACGAGGTGATATCTATCTCATCTTATAATTTTATTTTAGAAGCTCTTTTCTATGCAGCTTCATATGAAATTGGTATTAGGTGGTAGCAGTTAGGGTGATGCCTAATGCTTCAAGTTGCTGGTTTATCCGTTGTTTCACCTTCTGCGATCGCACGTTCCATTGCAATGTCCTCAAGAATTTCTGCCAAAAATTCCGAGACTTCCTCACGGTTATCACGAATCAATTCGACGATCACACTTTTCAAGATTTCCTTAAGTTGTTCTGAGTTTAAAGTAATTTCAGACATTATGCCTCCATGAAATTAAGTTAAATTTGATAAATTAATGCCAATAGCTTCAAGTTGCTGGTTCATCCAAGTTGTGGCTGCGGCTTCATCAGTTTCTATCGCCTGTTCTACTCCTGTTTTAGCAATTTCTAGCAGTTGTTTGGATTGCTCCCTTGCTTTGCGAGATGCTCTGACTTTTTCTGTGATTTTCTGGCGAGTAGATTCTTTCGGTAGTGTGATCGGAATATTTAACAAATCCTCAGTAGAAATTGCCGGATACATACTGGCAGTTGTATGAAGATCAAGGATTTCGCAGACAATGGGCGATCGCAAATAGGGGTAAAAGTAGCCAAGACACATTTTACCGCCACGTAAAGCTTGAAAGGCTTGCTATGAAGGAGTTACAGAAATAAAATTGCTCTTTTCATCAAAAAACGGAGAAAAAGCTGGTTTTGACTGTACCAATAAAAGTCTAAGTTATTTGGCACAGACTTTTGTCACGTAGCCACAAGGGTTTCAGGCTCTAAAAATTAGAGGGGTTCAAATGGTACGAATAAAAGTAGTGGATCTGGTATGTCAAATCCTAATTTCTAGGTAAAAGTCAATTTTTTTTCGGAAACATAGTCTGATTATGATTTTCAGGCGACGCATGGCGGCAAAATTCGCCTTGGCTACTTTTACCCCTGGTAGTAGGAAATTTGATCGCCATTCGTCCAGACTGCGATCGGCGCACCTGTGGCATTACAGTAAGAGCGCAGCTGGTCTTTCCCATCCTTGAGCTTGGGCTTTTTTAGCTCCACGATCATGTAAACCGTATTGGGACGGTCTTTGTCCATGACTACAATGTCTGCCCGTTTCACCTCTCGCCCAAAGTTCACCCCATACTCAACCTGAATGCGACCGAGGGGATAGTGCAAGCGATCGCTCAAAACTCGTAAATATAGTTGCCGGATTGCCTCTTCTGGCGTTAGTTTAATCGCCTTTTGGCGCACCAAACAAATCGTATAAGGAACCTCACCGTTTTTGGTCGCCTTGAGAGTAATCGTCTGTTCTAATTGCTCAATTTCAGCGATCGTAAACTGCGACAGCTTGTAATTTGAGTCCTTGAGGATATCGGCTAATTTCATCAGGGGCTATCAAGTTGACTCTAAGGGCTACTTCGTCATAAGAGTTTAGCGTCATTGTAGTCACTGCCGGATAAATTTTTTTAATTGTCTAATGGCGATCGCTATTTCCCCAATCTCCAATCACACGATCGAAAGGGTTTCGTCAACTTTGCTTGTGAGTGTCAAAGGGTCAACTGCTTCGAGTTCGCCATGGTTGATACTCCAGCAATGGTCGGCGATCGCTAACATATCCCCAGCATCGTGAGTTACTACCAAAAGTGTCCAATCTTTTTTAAGTTTTGCTAATAAATTGACTAATTGCCGACGCATTGACCAATCTAACCCGGCGGTGGGTTCATCGAGTAATAATAAGCGTGGTTGACGAATTAATTGAACAGCAAGAGCTAAACGTCGCTGCTGACCTCCACTTAAAGCCTGGGGTGATGTCGCCAATGATAAATGCTCTAAACCCACCTCTTGTAACGCTTCTTTAACTCTTTGTGTTCCTAACTCTGGATGTCCTAAGCGTAATTCTTCTAAAATCGTACCACCACAAAAATGCCGTTCGGGAAATTGGAATACTAAGCCTGCTAATTGCTGTAATTCTTCAGCAATCAGGGTTTGTTCGTGCCAACTCATAGAACCGGATGTCGGTTCAGCTAGTCCAGATAAAATTTCGAGTAACGTACTTTTTCCGGAACCACTTGGCCCAATGATCAAACCCAACTGTTGGGGTGCTAAGTCTAGATGAATTGATTTGAGAATTGCTGTTGGACAAGCTGTGGGGTGGTAAACTACATTTCTGAGATAGAGCATTTGTTAAGAATACCAAAGAGAGTTAGGACTTACTTTATTAAATACATACATACTGAGGATATGCCAAGTCCTGAAAAAGTTCACAGGACATTCTGACTTGAAAGTGGGTGTAGGGGTGTAGGGGTGTAGGGGAAAGCCAAAGGCTATAGGATATTGGGCTTTTCTTTTAATTTTAACTAATTCTGCGGAATTAAGCGTCCCTCTATAGGGCGGGGATGGATAGCAGGGCAACAACGAAACCACCTCCGACCAAAATCAACCGTAGGTTGATGAGAGAGTGGGGTGTTTGAGGAGTTGCCAAATATTTTGTCTTACTACCAAGCGTGCTAGATATTTTTTTCTAGTAAGATACTTACTACCAAGGAGGTGATATTGAGTGTTACATCAGGCTGTTCAAGTTCGTTTATACCCATCAAAAGAGCAAGAAACACTATTAGCGCAAACATTCGGGTGTGCTAGATGGTGGTGGAATTATGCTCTAAATAAATCTATTGAAACTTACAAAGAAACGGGTAAGGGACTTAGCCGTGTGGCACTCAATGCATTTCTTCCGGTACTCAAAAAAGCTGAAGATACGGTGTGGTTATCTGATTGTTACAGCCAAGTTTTACAGGCTACAACGCTCAATTTGACCACAGCCTACAAAAACTTTTTTGAGAAACGTGCTGGATTCCCTAAATTTAAATCTAAACATGGAAAACAGTCTATTCAATATCCTCAAAATGTCAAGATTGTAGATGGCAATGTAAAACTTCCTGGAAATATTGGGGTAGTCAAAGCCAAAATACATCGACCAATCGAGGGGAAAATTAAGACTGTCACTGTTAGCAAGACTCCATCAGGCAAATACTTTGCATCTATCCTGACATCTGTAGAGGGTGAAATTCCGACTACAGCAGAAGGCAAAATTTATGGTGTTGATTTGGGGTTGAAAGATTTTGCTGTTGTGACAGACGGTGACAAGGTTTCTAAATACGACAACCCCAAGCATCTTGCTAAACACGAGAAGAATCTCAAACGCAAACAACAAAAACTAGCGCGTAAAGAAAAGGGGAGTAATTCTCGAAATAGATATAGAAAACTAGTTGCCAAAGTATACGAACGAGTTAGTAACTCAAGGCAAGATTTTCTACATAAACTTAGTTACAAGTTGGTCAGCGATAGTCAAGCTGTCATAGTAGAGAATCTTAATGTCAAAGGCATGGTACGTAATCACAATTTGGCGAAATCAATATCTGATGTTGGGTGGGGAACATTCACCAATTTCTTGGCGTACAAACTGGAACGCAAAGGTGCAAGGTTGGTTGAAATTGATAGATGGTTCCCCAGTTCCAAACTCTGCTCTTGTTGTTTCTATCAAGTGAGTGAAATGCCGCTAGATGTGAGGGAGTGGACTTGTCCTAACTGTGGCACTCATCATGATCGTGATGGAAACGCAGCGATAAATATTAGAGCAGAGGGTATCAGAATGCTAAAGGCGGAAGGTTCAGCCGTCTCTGCTGTAGGAGGGGAAGTAAGACCAAAGATGGGGCTTCTGTCTCATCTGCGGCATTCCCCTGTGAGTACAGAAGCCCCATCCGCCGGGAGCGGTGGGGTAGTTCACTGTGGCAAACTTATTTTGGGACAACAGCTAAAACAAAATATGGGAACCCGTTAACATCACCACAGTCAAAGTGTATACCAGGCTTTACCTGAAACATCCGAAATTCTTTGTTTATCTTTTTGAATTTTAAGTAACATATACAACAATCTCAACAGTAATAATTCTGAAGGAAACACAACAATGAGTAAATGGTTTCCATCTGTGCAAGCAATTTTGTCTGGTAGGCTTGAAACCTTAATTCAAGTCGGTCTGGCAACGACTTTAGTTCTGAATGCATCAATTAATCCTTCTGTTGCTGCTGATCCTTTTCGGACAAAAGAAGCACGTAATATAGGTGATAAAACTGAAGCAGCTTTCAAAGCTATTTTTCAGCAGGGTGACTACAAAGCAGCAGAAGCTTACTTGCAACAGGCATTATCCAGCGAACCAAATGAACCTTTAGCCTATGCAATGAGGGCATCGCTAGCATATACAAATCAAGATTGGGCTGCGCTTGATAGCTACAGCCAAAAAACTCTTGAAATTGGGCAAAAATTAATTGCTAGTGATCCCTTGCGTGGTAATATTTACACTGCTGTTGGTCATTTTTTAGAGGGAGCAGCACTGGTTCGTCGCCAAGGTACAGTCAACGGTGCGGGACAAGCATTAAGTAAGTTGCAGGAAGTTTATAAATATTTAGACAAAGCAGAGGCAATTTCTGCCAATGATCCAGAGCTAAATTTACTCAAAGGCTACATGGATTTGATGCTATCTGTAAATTTACCCTTTGCTAATCCCCAACAGGCAATTGAACGCTTAGACAAAAGTGCTGGGCCTGAGTACTTGGCAGATCGAGGTATTGCCTATGGATATCGGGACTTGAAACAGTATAATCAAGCACTAAAATATGCAAATCGCGCTTTAAAGGCAACATCCAGTAATCCAGAAGTGTATTACCTCAAAGCCCAAATTTTGCGAGGGATGGCTGGAAAACAGAAAAATCAACAACTGTTACAGGAGGCGGTCAGTAACTTTGATCAAGCACTGGCGAAAAGATCTCAGCTACCAGCAGGTTTGGTAAAACAAATTGAACGCGAACGCCGCAAAACTGCAAAGGATATTGCTCGCGCTCAAAGGTAGTGGACTGTGCTATTTACTTTTGTTGGTTTGTAGTAAGTGCTTTAGCGCTTAAAGATTTAAGGACTAAAGTCCTTTTTTGACACTCCCCACGCCTAGAAGGCGGGGGATTCTAGTTTCATAGTCGTTGCTTACTTTTGCAGGTCTTACCCCGAATTTCTCACTCATTGTGTGGTTCGGGTGGGGAGTGTGGGAGGTGTGGGAGGCACTTTGCGCTCATTGATGTGCCCATTCTCAATTCCTCCTCTTTCTCCCCACACTCCCCACACCCCCCACACTCACGCTCATTTCTCACGCTTTGAGAAATCCAGGTTACGACCAACAGAAATAGAATTTAGGGGCTTGCGCCCTCCAACTTCCGGTCAATTGACCAAAACAATTCAAAAAAATCGTAAGCTTCATCTGACTTGTCGATGCTACTTGTGACACGGCAAACTAGTTAGAGATTGCCAGAACTGTTGACTATCAAAGAAATGTTCTAGGGTGATAATCTTGAAGTCTTCGGTGATTTCGGCATAAGACATTCCGATAATCTCAATAGTTTCTCCTGTTGGTTGAAAGTTTTTAAAATTCCCTTTAAATTTTCCCCAATGCCGCCATTTGAATACGATTTTTGGAGGAAGAGAATAGACATCAAGAACTTCCCACAAAAATCCTTCAGGAAAAGTTGAGCTAAAAAGTTGATTGGAGGATTCAAGATTTTCTTCTAGTGCTGTATATTCTTTATGCTCCGCAAGAAATAGGTTGTATGTTCCATTCTCTATGATGTCTGAAGCGGTATATTGATGGGCGCCATTAGTTGAGATCCGAAATCTTTCTGTTGCAACAGAAAGCCACTGTTGTGGATTCGTTTTGAATGAAGCTTCTACTTCAAAGCATTTGACAAGATTTTCTACAAGATGTGCTAATGAGTCTGATGCATGTTGGCATGATTTTTCTTTTTGAAAATTGCTTTCAGTTGTTGAATAATCAGGTGGTTGCCCATCACGCCATTCCATGTTTTCGTTCGCAGCAAGAAATTCAGATCGTTTTTGCAGCCAAAGTGGTTGTGAATTATTCATGCCAAATTACCAAGAAAATCTGTAGTATTGTCGCAGTTAATTCTTTTACAGACATCCGCTATCTTGACTAAATTCTGACTATCAAAGAGGTGTTTTCTATCACATTGATTTAGTGTCCCCTACCTCTACAGATATTTTAATTCATATAGTTACTAAAAATATAATCAAATATTTTTAGCTTTATAAGGTGTAAACCTTAATTGACTCACTACAAGCCTCAATATTGAGTTTATATCTTTGATAGAGTTGCCAACTACTTTTCTTAGAATGTTTAAAGAACCGTTTAAATCTGCTGAGTAAGTTTGACCAGATCAAGACTTAAACAAACCTCTCTTAACCCTTTTACCTAAATACTTCTCATGCTTTTTAATTGGCTCTAAATCCAGAAAAATACATTTTTAGGTATAGCTTTCTTATCTAATTGTTACTTGAATTCCAACCAATTTAGCTTTATATTCTAGTTGTTGGATCAACCTAGCATGAGGGATATTAGTGAAGTTTTGGTTTGTTTTTTTTCCTAAGTTAATACTCTGCTTCCAATTTTCATTCTTATCTATAATCAGGGGTGTTACACCTTGAATTACTAGCTGATTTATAATACATCGGCTAGCTGTGTGGAGATAGTAATCTACTTTGTTGTTGCGCTTGAAAGTTAAACGCTCTTTTATGTCTCTGGGTAGACAATAATCGAGGCTTGATGATGAAAGTCATCTGTAGTGAGGAAGTTGGCGATCGCATACCAATGAGAATCCCCAAACTAATTTCAAAGGGCAAAACCCTATCTAGACAAAGGTTTCATATTTTCATCTGACGATAGTAATAAAAGAGCGCTAGTCAATCAAAAGCCATAGATGAAGCCATTGAGACAAGTCAGTTTGTGTGTAACAAAGTGTTGCGTTAGTGGATGGATAATCGCGGAGTCGATAAATAAAGAACTTTACCAATCACTTATAATTTAGTTTGGTAGCTTTGAGTAAGATTCTGTTAAGCAATTTTAAGTAATGAAAATACAGTTTCGTGAGTTTGATCCTTTTGATCTATGGATTTGGCTGAAGTTCAGTACTGTACCTTCACAACGTGAAAAGGAATATGTAGAAGAACTTTTTGATTCCTGGTTTTACATGGGTAAGTTGGGTGCATATAATGCTGAAAATCTCCAGGTACAAGAAACAGGGTTAGATCTGGGCTATATGAATTATGATGCTGATGCGTATAATACAACTTTGTTAGCACTGATGCACAACAAGGGTGACTTTGAGTATCAGGGTCAATGGGGACGTTGCTGGTTTGACATGGGAACTTCAGATGCGATCGCCTTAGATATTCTGATCAACGCCCTTCAACAACTCGGTGTAGAATACGTCACCATTGATGAAGTTTACATCGGCGGCCAAAATGATGATTGGCCTGTTGAGGACAGCGACAGTCGTTCTTCGTTTATATATGATAACTAGCAAGAATTAATTTTATATGAGCGATCTAGTCTTCACACCTGCCTATCAGCTGGCTCAAATGATACGCGATCGCCTTGTTTGTGCGGTTGAAGTGGTGGATGCTCATTTAGCACAAATCGCTCAACACAACTCTCAACTTAACGCCATCTGTACCTTAGATGAAGAACGCGCCCGTGAACGAGCCAAACTTGCTGATCAGGCTTTAGCACGAGGTGAGAACTGGGGTATTTTGCATGGTGTTCCCATTACAATTAAAGACATTTTTGAAACAGCAGGACTACGTACCACAGCAGGCTATATTCCCCTGAAAGACTATGTACCTCAACAAGATGCAACCGTCGTTGCAAGGCTTCGGACAGCTGGAGCCGTGATTCTTGGGAAAACAAACATGGCTGAATTAGCTGGCGATTACCAGAGTACGAATTCTCTTTTTCCACAAGTAAATAATCCTTGGAATCTGGACTATACTCCTGGTGGTAGTTCTGGGGGAAGCGCCGCAGCTGTTGCAGCAGGGCTGTCAAGTTTGGATTTAGGCAACGATTTTGCGGGTTCAGTGCGTCAACCTGCTCATTTTTGTGGTGTATATTGTTTAAAACCTACAGATCGCCGCATTTCTACAGCAGGGCAGATTCCTGAAGTACCTGGAATGCCGATATGTATTCGGCAAATGATGACAGTGGGTTGTTTTGCGCGATCGCTCGAAGATATCCGGCTGTGCTTTTCATTAATTGCAGGTGCTGATTCTCGATCTCCTGATGTCCCACCCGTAACATTCGATACCCCTTCCGGCAAGTCTTTACAAAATCTCAAAATCGCTTGGATTGATGAATGGGCAGAAGTTCCTGTTGCTGGTGAAATTCGAGCCGCGATGAGTGCGATCGCACAAACTCTTTCTCAAGTAGGTACTCAAATCGAACGTTGGTATCCTCAAGATTTTGATCTGTCAAAAATACTGAATCTTTACGGACGGATGGCAGCATATCTCAACATTTATGCTCAACCGGTAGATAAATACAACCTGCGTCGCAGTTTGAAGCAGATATTTCGCACTGCAACTCAAGGTGACAGATCCATGCGAAAATTGGGGGATTTTAGCCGCTTACTACCTGAATTGTTGAATCCTAGTCTGAAAGGGTATTTTGAAGCATTAACAGAGCGCGATCGCTTCATCACCCAAATAGATGAAGTATTAGAACCATGGGACGTGTGGCTCATTCCTGTGGCTGCAACCTCTGCTTTCACCCATCGTCCCGCTTGGAGTGCTGTTGACATTGATGGTAGACCCTATCCCCATGCAGTAGCAAACGGTTCTTATACTATGCCATTCAATCTGAGTGGACATCCTGTTGTAGTTATTCCAATTGGACAAACCAAAAATGGTCTACCAATTGGAATGCAAATTGTCGGGAAGCGCTGGCGAGAAATGGAATTGCTGGCGATCGCTCAAGAGATTGACAAAGTGGTTGGTGATTTCCGACACCCATCTGGTTATTGATTCAGTATCTTTTGACACTCCCACATCATTCATCGGATGGGATTGAGCATTCGCAGTAAGCTACTTTGAGTCACTAGTCCTAATCCTCTACCGCCATCCCAAGATACTACTAATCTTCGCACTCGTCGCTTTTGCATCTCTTGATGAGCAGTCCATAAAGAATCTTCTGAATTAAGTAAAAATAGCGGTGTACTCATAACAGTTTCCGCCTGTATTTTTGCCAAATTTAATTGCATTCCCTGAAATTGGACAATATCTCGCTTAGTCACAATCCCCAGGGGTTTGTGAATAAAGTATCCTAAATCTGGTTGTGGTTCTTCTTCACTAATGACCACACAACTGACTCGATACTCAGCCATGATTTGAGCTAAAGTCATCACTGAAACAATTTTTGGGGTACGGATAACTTGAGTATTCATTACATCTGCCACACGTATGACTTTAAGCAAATGAGCGGGTGTTAAAACACTACGAATAATCTTAGGTGAGACGACACCAATGATTTCTCTATCAGTACCTAAAATTGGCAAGTGACGAATTCGATAGCGCCGAAACAGAAATAACGCTCCGAAAATATCAGTAAAATCAGCCTGCGATAAGGTAATCACAGGCTTTGTCATCACTTCACCAATTGTTACTTCTTGAAAATTAATACCATCAGCTGTTAACCGAAGGATGTCCCTTTCAGTTAAAATCCCTATTAATTCTTTTGAGCGCACTACTAAAACACAGCTGGAGTGTTTTGGATATTTGCTGAAGTCGATGGATGGTAAATCTACATAAAATTTACTGTTAGAGCATGACTGGTTCATTAAAGCAATGACATCTACCAGTAGAGTTTCAGGTGCAACAATCGGCGGATTTTGATCAATTGCCGACTCAATAGATGGTTCACTTAGCAGGAGGTCATTAATTTGCATGTTTATTCAAGCTAGGGAACACTGTCTCAAATTTACTAAATATTTGACAATGCCCTTTAATGTTTTACATGGTGATTTGTATCAAATATGTTACATTTTGTTTCAGTGAAAAAATAGGGATTGGGGATCGGAGAAATAGGCGAAGGTAAAACTAACGGAATAATCAACGTTTTATAAATTCCTACACCCTTATACCCTTACACCCTAAAATCAGTATTTTTTGGGCAAAGCGTAAAAAACCTACCCCTTTGTCCCCAATCCCCCGTCCCTTTAAAAGCTGATAGCAATTTATGCCTACTACCGATTGGACTCGTCACCATGTTCTTTCTTTAGCTGATTTCACCTCAGCTGAATACGACACCGTACTGCAAACAGCCGCCAGTTTTCAGGAGGTATTATCAAGGCGAACAAAGAAAGTACCTACTTTGCAGGGACATGTCGTGGCAAATTTATTTTTTGAGCCTTCGACTCGCACTCGTAGCAGTTTTGAACTTGCTGCTAAACGTCTCTCCGCAGATACACTTAATTTTGCCTCAGCCTCTTCTTCGATGACTAAAGGAGAGACTATTCTAGATACAGCCAAGACTTATTTGGCGATGGGAACTGATATTATGATCGTTCGCCATAAGGAAGCAGGAGTACCAAATGCGATCGCTCAGGAAATGGATCGTCTCGGTGTAAAAGTCAGTGTCCTCAATGCGGGTGATGGTCAACATGAGCATCCTTCCCAAGGTCTGTTAGATTTATTTACGATCTGTAGTCTCCTTGATCCAGATTCTCCCCGCCTAGAACTTCTTAAGGATAAAAAGATTGCTATTGTTGGGGATATTCTTCATTCACGTGTCGCGCGATCGAATATTTGGAGTATCACCGCCAGTGGTGCAGAATTACATTTGGCAGCACCACCGACTTTATTACCAAAATTATTTGCAGATTTCGGCAAAAACAGACCAGGTAAGCTGTTTGTACATTGGCAATTAGAACCAGCTCTCAAAAAAGCTGATTTTGTGATGACACTACGCTTGCAGAAAGAACGTATGACAGCACATTTGTTGCCTTCTTTGCGAGAATATCACCAAATGTTTGGGATTACACGCTCAAAGCTGCAACTGTGCAAACCCAATGTCAAAGTTTTGCATCCAGGCCCAGTAAATCGTGGTGTCGAAATTAGCTCAGATTTAATGGATGATCCGGAATTTAGTTTGATTCAAACACAAGTTACAAGCGGTGTTGCTGTGCGTATGGCACTGTTGTATTTGATTGGAACTACTAGGGGGTAATACCAACTAACAACTAACAACTAACAACTAACAACTAACAACTAACTATTCTTCATTCAGAATTTTTGGTACTTTGAAAAATTCACCTTCTTGTTCTGGCGCACTTTTAAGAATCGCTTCGCGATCGCTATATGGTTGTAGATCGTCAGTGCGTGTCACATTGCTGACATCAATAGCTCGTGTTGTGGGTGGTACGTTGCTAACATCTAATTCACTGAGTTGCTCAAAATAGTCCAGAATGCTGGCCAGTTGAGTAGTGAATTGTTCTTCTTCTTCTGGTGTCAATTCTAAACGAGCAAGATGGGCTACTTTATGGACTTGTTTGCGATCGAGCATAAATAGTCATTGGTTATTGGTCATTGGTCATTGGTTATTGGTTATTGGTTATTAGTCATGAGTCGTATATTTTTTACTAATGACAAAGGACTAATGACTTAAAAGAATACATCAATTTGCATTCTACCTGTGGTTTTCAGCCAGTTTTGGGCTTCGATGTAGTTGTTGGGAGCGAGACGAATGGCTCTCACCCAATAGTCAGCAGCTTTGTCAAACAGTGCTTCACCACCGTCTTCATCTCCTGCTTCTTTGGCTTTTTCGCCTAAATAGTGATAAATGACGGCGATGTTATTTAAGGCTTGAGGTAAGCGGGGATTGTACTCTAGTGCTTGGTGATATAATTCTAAAGCTACTTGGTGTTCGCCGTTACTAGCATGGATTAGTCCCATATTGTAGAGTATGTAACCGCGATCGAGGGAGTCATCTTCTAGTTCTAAAGCTTGTTTATAGTTGTCTAAAGCTTCAGCATATTCTCCTTCTGATTGCGCCGACATCCCGTCTCGGTAATAAACAAAGGCTTCTTTTGCTCTTTTGTTTGCTGGCAGAATCTTCAGGATTAGGTCTGCCATAACTGTAAAGGATTTATCAATAAAATTATCGTTTTTCTGAGTTCTTGGCATATGACGCCTCTAAAGATTGATGTTGGGCTAGTGGCAGGAGTTTTTTAACTATTAGCTAATTTAACTGAATTTACAGATGATCCTTACGACGCTAACGGGGTAATGCACTCAGGGTTATTATTTTTGGGGCTGTTTACCAAGGTTGTCACAGGATAGCTAGTCATCGTCTCTGAAGGATAGGGGTGCAGTAGTGGCTGTAGTAATTCCCCATCATGAACTTGAGGATCTAGCCATAAATTATAATTTTCCTGTTGGAGAATTACTGGCATACGATCATGAATCTGTAGCAGTAATTCGTTAGCTTGGGTTGTCAAAATTGTACAAGATTTTATCTGTTCTTGTTCTGGAGATTGCCATTCCTCCCACAGCCCTGCAAAAGCAAAGGGTTTTCCGTTCAACAGATGAAAATAATATGGCTGCTTTTTACCGTCTTGTTTTTGCCATTCGTAAAAGCCATCTGCGATTACTAAACAGCGTTGGCGCTTGAAAGCACGACGAAATGCTGGTTTTTCGGCTACGGTTTCAGCCCTCGCATTAATGAGCTTTGCTCCTATGCTTTGATCTTTGGCCCATGAAGGTATTAAACCCCAACGTAATTGCTGAATTTCACGTTTGTGATCTTCAGAATTATACAAAACGATCAAAACCATTTGCGTAGGTGCAATGTTATATTGCGGCTTAAAATCGTGAATTTGTTCGATCTCAAAAACTTGGGTTAAAACTTCTGGAAATACGCTTAAACTAAATCTTCCACACATTTTTTGATCCTTGCAAATAACTCGAATTAAAGATTTGCATGATAAAAATAATACCTAATTAAAATTTATTTTCCAGAGAATTTATTTTGCCTGTAATTGCAGAATTTATAAAAAATTTCTTCTGTTTATAAGTATTTTTGAAATATGATTGTATGTTACTGCATCATAATGAATCAAAACCTTCATCTCGCAATAGATTGGCATGGAAACGCTAAGATTGTACGATTTTTTACTTTCAGGGAATGGCTACAAGATACGTCTTTTATTATCGCAAATTGGTATGCCATTTGAGAGGGTAGAGGTGAATATCTTGAAAGATGAGACTCGAACACCAGAGTTTTTAAGCAAAAATCCGAATGGGAAAATTCCAGTATTGGAGGTTAAACCAGGTAAATATTTGGCAGAATCAAATGCCATATTAGTTTATTTGAGTGAAGGCACAGAATTTTTACCTTATGACCGCTTTTCACGAGCACAAGTAATGCAATGGTTGTTTTTTGAAGAGTTTAGCCTTAAGCCTTTTATTGCGCCATTGAGATTTTGGATTTCTGTACTAGGTAAAGCAGAAGAATACAAGGAAGCCATAGAGCAAAGATGTGAATCTGGTTATACAGCCTTAAAAGTGATGGAAAATCATTTACAGAGTCATAATTTTTTTGTTGGCGAACGTTATACAATCGCAGATATTGCCTTATTTGCTTACACCCATATTGCTGATGAAGGCAAGTTTGATTTGAAGCAATTTCCTGCTATCCAAGCATGGATTGAAAGAGTAAAAATGCAACCAAGATTTATCTCAATAAAAGAAGAAGTACACCATTGATTTTTCCTATAATTTGCATCTACCAACTCAACTCGTTTTCTAAGCTCATTCTTGAAAACGAGTTAATTTTTATGAAGAGTACTTCGATAGTTCTTGCAATAATGCGATCGCCCCATATCTACCATATCTAGAGTAGGCTAGGCATTACCGGACTTATAAGTGGATTGATGGATTAGACCTACCTTACCCTTCACGTTTTTCAATAATTGCTATTCTTGCTTCATCCTCTTTTAACGCTTTTCTGCTCTAAAAATCTGTGTCTATTTGAATGAGCTTTTGTCTTGATGTCAGACCAGACTTAATCTTAATTCTAGATTTAGCAATATCATATTTTTCAGATAACATTTTTATTAATTCTTCATTCGCTTTACCATCAACAGGAGGTGATTTTAAATGTATATTTAGACTGCCATCACTAGTTTCTTCAATTTTTTGAACTTTTGAGTTTGGTTTAACTTTGACTTTTATTTGCATAACTTTTTCTTTGTAATAGTCGCAGCCACCACCAACCTAGAATACAGCCAATCGCATAATGAGGAAAATCCCACCAAACAAAGGTTGTACCAAGCAATAATTTACCTATTAAAGTAGCACGGATTTGATCTAATAAGGGAGGATGCCACAGTTGCAGAAATTCTAATATACAGGTAATGATAAAGACCCATAAAGGAATTTGGATAATAGCTTTTGGGCTACGGAAAAATAGAAATGCGAATAAGCACCAAAATATTTCGTAGAAAACAGCAGCCCCATAATCATTGAACCATTTGTGAGCAAAACCAGCATAGTATTTAAACAAAAAGCCCATCACTGTAACGATGAGCAAAGAAACTGCTATATAAAAGCGTTGTGTGTTTTTTGACACGTTTTTCTCTAAATATTGGGGATCGCGAACAAAGAGGACAAGGGGGAAAACCTGAGTATTTTATAACCTTATAAATGTCAAAACGAAAATAATCTTTGTACTTGTTAGTATTGGAAAGAAGGTTAAAAACTTGTGGGCGATCTTATAGATTACCATTACCCCGATCTCCGATCCCCGATCCCCTGTATTAAGGTTGCTCTGGATTACCGTTACCAATAACAGAGATTTTGTGTCGGTAGACTAATTCTCCGCCGTACCACCCGGAAATACCAAGAAGCGTTGCTACAACTACTGAGATTACAAGTCCCCAAGGTAGTACAGCCGATATATGATTATTCCAACGTAATACTAAGTTGAGAATCGTCAGCACCAAAGCACTCACGTTCAGAATTAAGTGCGCCCAACCAGCAGTACGCTTGCGGACTCGTCCTATTCTCAAGAAGTCCAAAAGTCCCGTTAGGGCTGCTGCAACCCCCCCCACCAAGCCAGCAGTTATTAACCAAAAAGAACCCCTCGCCCAAAAAGTATCATTTGTGAACCAGAAAACTGCATCAGTTAAGAAGGCGCCTACAAGAAAAGCAATGGGGAATTGCACAAGAATAGGATGGATGGGATGACCCGCAACTGACACAGTACTAGGTACACCAGAATCACGAAACTCTCTATCGTCACTTTCCAAAAAAGCTGGAATATTAGGATAGGGTGTAGAATTTCTTTCTTGAGTATCCATAGTTTCACCTTTGAAGAATTGAAGTAATTTTATGCTGAAGGGATTTGTTCAACTTCTGCTTCTACTTTAAGGATGAGTTTACCTACTTCGCTCTCTAAGCTTTTAATTGTTAGGTTTATTATCTGTAAATCAAAATTATTCAGATTCAAAATTTGGCTATCTAGAAAATTGGCAAGAAAAATTTATCTATCTAGCGGTGGAGGTGTGAGTTTAGTAGTAATCTATCTCAAAGTATAAATGTGCCTCGAATTTTAAAATTATCATCAAAATTAAATTTTTACTTCCTTAATTTTGGGATTATCGTTCAAAAGAAAGATGATAATCTCTAAAACAGTTATGTAACTTGAGATAAGTAAAGAGAACAAAACTTTTAGAGGAGAATACAAAATGGTTGTCACTTTAGATGACACTAAACGTTCTGCTATTGCTATGAAATTGGCAGATATGAAAGCAATTCAAGAATTGATCATCAAAAATGAAGAACAGATTTTGAACGAAATTACTGATAGCGATATTCGCGATCGCATTCGGAAAATGCTCGAAGATGATCGCAAAAACCAGGGCATTCTGGAAACAGTTAATGTTCAATATGGTATTCAAGCCGAACCAGAAAAAACTGTTCCAGAAATGGTTAATAAGATTCAGCAATTGATGCAAGGTTCTGAATTAAGCCTGTATGAGAAAGTATTTCAACATGAATTATTAAAGCATCAACAAGTAATGTCTGGTTTGACAATTCACAAAGCAGCACAAAAAGTTGGTGCGGATGTGATGCTGGCGATTGGACCTTTAAATACTGTTAACTTTGAAAACCGCGCTCACCAAGAACAACTCAAAGGTATTTTAGAAATTTTGGGTGTTCGTGAACTTACCGGACAAGATGCAGATCAAGGTATCTGGGCGCGTGTACAAGATGCTATGGCTGCATTAAGCGGTGTTGTTGGTAGTGCTGTTACCCAAGGTAGTGATAAAAGCGATATGAACATCCAAGATGTCATTCGCTTGGATCACAACAAAGTAAATACCTTGTTTACTGAATTGTTAGCAAGCAACAATCCTCAAAAGATTCAAGAATACTTTGGTCAAATCTACAAAGATTTAAGCGCTCATGCTGAAGCTGAAGAAGAGGTAGTCTACCCAAGAGTACGTTCATTCTACGGTACAAGCGATACTCAAGAATTGTATGATGAGCAAGCAGAGATGAAACGGAGATTAGAGCAAATCAAAGCTATTGATCCCTCTTCTTCTCAATTCAAAGATCAAATTAAACAGCTAATGGATGTTCTTGGCGATCATATTCGTCAAGAAGAAAGCACAATGTTTGCTGCGATTCGCAACAACTTGAGTAGCGATGAAAGCGAGCAACTAGCAACTCAATTCAAAGCTGCTAAACAAAGAATCCAAGAGAAAGCAGCTAAGTAATTTAGAGTTATCCCACCAGATGTAGAGACGTAGCATTGCTACGTCTCTAGAAGCCAATTTGTGGGTGAACGAGGGGTCTGACTCACCGACTTATCAAAATTAATGTGGTGAAGCACTAGTACTCCACCACACGAACTATGTTGGGTTCGTATTAAGCGCTACCCTGCGCTCACGCTGTGCGTAAAGCGCTCATAGAGGACTAAAGTCCTCACTACAAACCCTGCAAAGTTACCTTGGTGGAGTACTAGTTTTTATTCACTTCTTCAGCCATCTTGCGGAAATAGTCCATCTTGGGATCGGGACGACGACGAGTAGTGATCGAAGGTTCTGGAGCAGTCTTTGGCTCCGGCTGGGTTATTTGCTTGCTTTGGGATGATTTTATGCTGGTTGCATCATTGTTTTCCAAGAAATAGCCCGTCTTGGAGAACCCGAATATCCTGGCTAAAAAACCAAATACCTGGGAAAAGATGTTTCTGATCAAACCGAAAAACTGATATAAAAGAGCTTCTAGGCGAATAAAGAAGTTTCTAATTATTTGCGTTAAACCAGACATGGCAGCGCCTCCTGATAGCAGCTTATTATTATTTTGATTTATATCATTTTTCTTGTCATATTTCTATCGAAGGACACAGAACCCCGACTTCTTGGAGAAATCGGGGTTCTTGTTGTTCGAGAAACACGTAATTCCAGCGATCGCACTTAATTCATCCCAAGTCTTGCTGCTTGTATTTGGCAATTAAATCCAACTATTATTACTCAGCAATCCATTTGGCAACTAAGATTTCACGTTCTCCTTTGTATTCTTTCACCCAAATCATCGAAAGTTTTGGTTTTTCATTAAGAATATTCTGATTAACAGTATTGTTTGTAAAAGATAATGCTCCGACAGGAAGTTGTTTATTAGTATTCTCTACTAAGGCTTTCATTTTTATTTCTCCTTATATTTGGTTAGTTAAATTAAGTATTTTGCCATAGATAAATATATTTATTGTTATTTTTTTAATTGATTACAACTAGACATGAATTTTATAGATGTTGTTCTCCTAATACGATTCGATTAAGAATTTTTCCTCATAAATTTGGACATGTAGAGATTAGCAGGTGCAACGTCTCTACAGGGTTAAAATGTCAATACTATTTGTCTGATCCGAACCGTATTGGGTGTTATCCCGTCTTTCGTAGTATTTTTATTTACCTAAGCTTGCTTAATTGTTTGTTTCTATAGTATTAATCAACAGATAATTGCAACTTTACGCATATTTTTGAAAAAACAGGAAAAATCAAAGATAATGTTTTTTAATAGTTATTTTTTATTAAGCGAAAGAGGTAATTAACGATGGCTTTAAAGCTTTTACAGATTAATTTCCCTTTTAATGGCCCCTGGGGAAACGAGATGGCGCAAGCATATTCCGAACTGGCGCACAAACTTTCCGAAACACCAGGTTTGTTGTGGAAAATATGGATAGAAAATTCAAATCAGGGAGAAACAGGAGGAATTTATTTGTTTGAGGATGAATCATCATTAGATACATTCCTCACAGAACATTTAGCGCGTTTATACTCTTTTGGGATTGAGAATATCAGCGCTAAGAAATTTGATGTTAATGAACCGCTAACTCAGATTACTGGAGTCAAGCTGAAACAGTTAAGTTAGATTTCCTAGAATTGGCGATCGCTAATTTCTCAGTATGGCGACATTTTTCAACACACTCATCGGCCCGTATTGTTTAAGAGTCTGCATTTGTTGCTCGTTTCGCACAAACAAAGTTCCAGCAAATCCCAGTGAGTTGACTGGTATAGACGCAAAACATTCTTGCGATCGCGCTACGAGCAGCATCCATTCTCGTGTTACCAAAAGATTGTAAGCTCTAGATTGTGTATTTTCTAAACCAACTGCCTGTAGCAGAGAATGATAACACTCTAACGTTGCCTCAGCAGCTGTAAATGGCGATCGCTTCCAGAGAAAATCTAGCTGCGCAAAAGCATGTACAAAATCAAATCCTGGAATGGTTGCGATTGAATTGTGAAATTGAGGCGACTTGAGGAGAGATTCAATCGGTATTCGTACCCCACTAGGTGTCAGTGGTAGTGGTACAAGTTGCAAGTGCTTGTGTCGCTGACTAGCACCAGCAATTTTACTAGAATTGTAGAATGTCAATCCATCAAATTCAGCCATACATGCCCACATCGCGGCAAAATCTGCTAATGTCAGTAAACTTTCTTGTTCTTCAAAGACACGGGTAATCAATAACAAGTGATATTTCGCAACGTTATATTTGTTCAAAATACAGACATGGGTATCAGAAATATCTGCAACAAATAAATCCTGTTCGTAAGGAAGAAAAGGATTAAAATCTTTTGAACCAGAACCGTTTTGTGTTTCTGGTTTCTGCTTGACTTTATCCTTACGAGCAAGGTTAGATACAATCCGCACCAAAAAGCAAACACCATCTTGCTCGACAAATTCCGAGTCTGTTGGTATTGAAACCATCGCATCGGTAGCAAGAGCATGTTCAGTCTGCTGTTTAATTCTTGTCCAGAATGTATCAGCTTGCAGTAATATTTTTCCCTGTGCCATTTGTTAAGGTGTGAGTTAATACCAACCAAATTTTATATTATGTTCGCCTGAGAGTTTGTGGGAGAAGGAAGAGAAAGAAGACAAGGGGGACAAGGAAGAATACTTAACAACCAACCACCAACAACCAACCACCAACCAATACATTTTGGTCACAATTGCGGGAAACTTATAGAAGCAGAATACTTAAGAGAGAAGAATTTATGAGTTGGACGAAAGTTCTAGCAACTGATGCGCTTTCCCCTGGTGCGCGACAAGTGGTAACAGTTGGTAGCCGGAAAATCTTGTTGGTTAATCACGAAGGTCAATTTTATGCAGTAGATAATGCTTGTCCTCATCTAAAATTGTCTCTCAAAAAAGGCAAAATAGTAGATGGTGCGATCGTTTGTCCTTGGCATCGTAGTGCTTTTGATCTCTGCACTGGTGAAGTCAAAGAATGGATTACATGGCCGCCTGTGGTAAATAAGGCAATGGGTATGGTGTCACAAGAAAAGCAACTACCAGTTTATCCTGTGCGTGTCGAGGATGGGAGTATCTTGGTTGATATCGGAGATTAAGCAACTGCTACGGTTCTGTTGAAGGGTAAAGAAAGGGTAAGGGGAATTCATGTGTGGTTTTATTTCCTTTTACCCTTCCCGATAACTGAGTTACGAAAAGTAAACATGCCTAATTTGCTGAATTGTAAATAACTACTCTAAATCAGGTTCCACACCGAGCGATCGTAACTGTGCTATCAACCTTTGTGTTCGTTGGTGTTCTTGTTCTATAGGCGTTAATATCCAGTTACCTGTCGGGTTTGATACATCATCAAGCATTCCTGATGATGGGACTTTTAGTTCTATTATGACGTTGGCTTAGTTAATAAATTTTATGAATATCAGAAAATTTCATCATCAAGATACGCAAGAGATTATGCAGTTATTTTATGATACTGTCCACAATATTAATATTCGAGACTATACCTCAGAGCAAGTAAATGCATGGGCGCCTCAATACATGGATTATCGAAGATGGAATGAACATTTACATTCCAAGATGAGTTATGTAGCAGAATTAGATGGGCAAATTATTGGGTTTGCTCAACTAGAACCTGACGGACATATAGATTGTTTTTATTGCCATAAAGATTTTCAAGGGATAGGGGTAGGGAGTAAACTTTTAGATACTCTACAAACCCAAGCAAAAGCATTAGGAATTAAAAGAGTATTTGCAGAAGTAAGTATCACTGCCAAAGGTTTTTTTGAGCATAAAGGATTTCAAGTTACAAATCAACAAACGGTAGAACGCCGGAGTGTAAAGTTTATTAATTATTGTATGGATAAAAATATTAGTTGACAAAGATTTTGATAGGTTTGTAGTAAGCACTTTAGTGCTTGAATATATAGGGCTATTTCATTAGCATCCAGCCCGCCTAATAGCAAAAGTTTCTTGTTGTTCCCAAATGCTTTAGGAATACTTTATGTATATATGTTAAATATTTTTACTGAAGCTTCACTTTAGATTTTGCTCGATTCAGTTTTGAGAGAGAATATATATACAAGTTTGAAAGAGTTCATAATGAGGACTAAAGTCCTTACTACAAACTCTTCAAAGTTATGTACAGGAAAAGGGGTGGAAATTATGTACGATATTCCCATACCTGAAAACATTATTTACTTAGTTGTCAAAATCGGCGTAGTAATTTTGCTGTTAAGTTTGTGGTTAGCGACTACTGCAACACCTGTGTACTAGTTAGTGGTTAGTGGTTAGTGGTTAGTGGTCAATAAAATTTCAAAAATAACCAATGACTAATGATCAAGATATTAACTAGCATGTGACCAGTCGTTGAGTGCTTCGTATTCCTGCTTTTTCTGGCGTTGGCGTATTGGTTTTAATGGAGTACCAATATCCACGTTCCGAAAAGACTGTTTTCTCTTTGTGGATTTGGGTGCTTTTGTGTTTACTTCAATTTGTGTAGTTGTCATTGTACTCACCTTGGTTTTTTAGATAGAACAGTAATTTTAACTAAATAAATCTCAAAATCAATAGTAAATACTCTGCTTAAGTTACCGCATCTGTCTATTGCTATGGATATTGAGGCGGATTATGGTATGATTTTGTTTAGCAACACCGATTATACCGACAGATATGGATGAACTTAAAATCTTCATCCTTAATGTATATCATCAATTCCTGAATGTCTGTTTCCGGAGAAACGATTAAATAAGTTTGAGTTTGTTAGGATAATAACGTTTTTCTGATATCTAAAATAATGGATTATTGGCGATCGCTCGACCTCTGAGAATTAACTATAGAAAAACCTCTGCGCTTTGGTGTTGTTTTAGCTAACTCCACTTGAAAAGTGACGCTGTCAGTTAGATCACCACTTTTAACTGACAAAGTCCAGTGACCGGGATGTAGACGCCAAAACAAAGACTTAGGTGAATTTGTAGTCAGTTTTTCACCATTCAACCACCACTCTACAGACTCAGATGAGGTTCCTGCTAGCTTGAACTCTAATTTTTGTTGTCCTTCTTCACCAGGAGATAACAAAAATAAATCGTCATTGCGAGGAGACAAGATTTTCAGTTTGTCAGAACCAAAGTTAGACTGTGGTTGTTTGGCTAACCAATCATTATACTGGCTAGATAAATTGAAATTATTTTGGTGTTGGTAAGCGCTAATATCTTCTGGATAAAAATATTCCTGAACTACTGATGTACAATCTGGTGTTGGTTTTAACCCAGAAATTGCACAAATTGGTAATTGTACTAATCCTTCTGGATCTGGAAAATTAGCGGGTTGATGATGTTCATGTAGGTGCAACATAATCCGATTCCAGAGGGGTGCGGCTCCGGTAACACCGGATACTTGTCGCATTGGGTCGCCGTTGAAATTACCTACCCAAGTAGCGACTGTGTAATCAGCAGTAAAGCCCACAGTCCAGGTATCGCGAAAATTAGAGGAAGTGCCTGTTTTTACAGCTGCTGGGAAGGGCAAGTTTAATACCGACTCTACACCAAAAGCTGTGGCACGGGCATGGTGATCACTGAGCATATCAGTGATTAATTGCCATGTTTTCCGGTTTGGGGAACGGTGAAGGGGTAAGGGTGGAGGGGAAATAGTGGTTACTAATGGTGTGGATTGTCCTTGACGTGCCATTGTGAGGTAAGCTTGGGCTAGTTCCCACAAACTCACTTCGCCACTACCCAAAGTTAAACCGAGTCCATAATATTCTGGGTTTTGATTTAAATGTGCAAATCTCAATTCATGTAAACGACTTAAAAAAGTCTCGACACCTACCTTTTCCAAGACCCTGACTGCTGGAATATTGAGAGAATTCGCCAACGCTATTCGTACCCGCACAGGGCCGAGAAAACTTTTGTTGTAATCTGTGGGATTGTAAACTTTTGCACCAGGAATGGCGTAGTATGCAGGTACATCTGCCAAAATAGTATTCGGGCGAATTACACCTTTGTCTAAAGCTAATTCATACAGAAAAGGTTTGAGGGTAGATCCTGGTTGACGTAGCGCCTGTACTCCATCATTACGCCCCAATTTTGCTTCATCAAAGTAATTTGGCGAACCGACATAAGCTAAAACTTCACCAGTGTGGTTGTCTATGACTAAAGCAGCTGCGTGGTGAACGTTATTCGCAGCGAGGGAGGAAAGTACTTGCTGTAGCTGTGCTTCGACAAATTGTTGTAAAGGCTGATCTATGGTTGTGCGGATCGGATTTTGGTGATTGGGTGATGGGGTGCTTTGCTGAGTTGCTAACCAAAACAAAAAGTGTGGTGCTGCAAAAATCCCTTTTTGGCGAGACTGGAAGGCAACTTCTTCATTATATACACGTTGAGCGATCGCACTATCTTGAATATATCCATCCTGTACCATCCGATTAAGAACGTATTTTTGTCGTTGTTTGAGGCGTTCTCGATGTTGGAGTGGGTCAAAATAAGTGGGATTATTAGGAATAGCAGCTAAAATACTGGCTTGAGCCAGGTTCAAATCACTCGCGGGTATGGAAAAATAGGTACGAGCAGCAGCTTCCACACCATAAACATTACCACCCATTGGTAGACGATTGATATAAGCAGCAAGAATTTCATCTTGACTCATTCCTGCTGCTAATCGCCAAGATAACCAAACTTCCTGGATTTTACCTGACAGGTTCCGGGGAAGGTGATCTAGCATCCGCGCTAGTTGCATGGTAATGGTAGAAGCACCGGAAACAATTTTTTTGGTTTGAATTGCATCTTTGATGGCGCGGGCAACTGCTTTGAGATCGAGGGCGCCATGATGATAAAATTGGCTATCTTCAGCAGCTAAGATGGCTTGGATAAATTGGGGAGAAACTTGATTGAGTGGTACTACTGATGTATGTTCTTGGTCACGGGTCAGGATAGTTCCTAATGGTAGTCCATTGCGATCGCTAAATTCTAATGCCAGTTGTATTTGTAAAATATCATTAGCACGGATTGGGGCTAAATAGGGTGTTGAGCGGATAAGAAAACAGATTAATAGTAAAGTTAGGATGACTTTGCTTATTTTACGGTTGAGTTGATGCAAAATTTTCTGTTTGATTGGGATTAGCAATCTCTTGTTTTTTTTCATCGAGTTACTGAGTCAGGAATTCTTATATTGATAGGACTTACGCACAGTCTACGAATTCTTGGCGCTTTTGGCGTCTTGGCGGTTTGATAAATTAAGCTCTCAGATGTCTAATAGATATTTTTTGATTAAACCACAGAGAACGCAGAGAACGCAGAGAACGCAGAAGAAGAGGTATGGAGAGGAGAGTTGTCAGTAATTTTCTATATCTGTTATTATCTGGTGCAGTTTATTAAGGTTTGAAAAGTTGTAGGATTTTTCTAGAACAAACAGTTATCTTAGTGTATCGATGTAAATTATTAATATTTTTATATTACATTGTTGCGGAGCTAGATAGATATAGGTTACAAAGTTTTTGTCTGCCATATTTAATTATGATTATAAAAAAAATTATAAAATTCTTACTATTCCTCACACTGATAATCGGAATAGCAGGGTGTAATATATTTGGTATTAATTCTGGTAAAGAAAGATTACCAGA
Source organism: Nostochopsis sp. (assembly GCA_051172755.1). Lineage (GTDB taxonomy): Bacteria > Cyanobacteriota > Cyanobacteriia > Cyanobacteriales > Nostocaceae > Pelatocladus. The sequence continues at coordinate 156,913 of JBMNDX010000011.1, forward strand.
GGTTGTGGCGTTAGCTTTACCGCAGTTACCAGAATGGATTGAACAAATTAGTCCAATTGGAGAAGCTGCACCTCTTAATCAAGTTCGGATTCGATTTAAAGAGGCTTTAATTCCAGTTGAGAGTTTGGATAGTCCTGACCAGCAGAATTTATTACAAAAGTTTGCGCTTGAGCCGCCTTTACCGGGACAATTTCGTTTTTTAACGCCGCGTATGGTAGGATTCCAAGCTGAGAAAGCTTTGCCAAAGGCGACGAGATTTCAAGTTACTCTCAAAGCTGGTTTGGCTGATTTAAAAAATCATCGGTTGGAGAAAGATTTAGCTTGGACTTTTAATACAGAACGGATTAAACTAACTAATTTACCTGGGAAAAATCTAGTAGAAAATTCTGAGGCTGAACCAATTGATTTACAGCCGAAGTTACAAGTTACTTCTAATGTGGAATTGGATTTAGCTTCAGCACAGGAGCATATACAGTTAATTCCAGATGGTAAAAATAAAGGTGTAGGTTTCAAAGTCGAATTAGCAAAAGAGGATAAACCAGGAGAAAGTCAAGATCCTCTGGAAAAATTCGACCCCTCAGCCCAGAATTGGATTTATAATCTTGTACCGTCGCAAAGTTTAGAAAAAGCTAAAAATTACCGCTTAGAATTTTCTCAAGGTCTACGTCCAGCTTCTGGAAATTTAGCTAGTGAGCAAGCATTTGTAAGTAAGGTGAGTACCTATGCGCCTTTGGCGTTTAAGGGAATTAAATTTTACGGACAACCAGATGCTGCGGGTGCTTACGGTAGGTTTGTGAAAGGTAGTCCGCAGTTAGAGTTTAACAATGGCTTGGTTGCAGATACAGCTATTGAAAATATTCAAATTAATCCAGCACCGAAATCAATTGCGCGTTTGATTCAAGTTAATGATCAAGACAAGATTATTAGTATCAATCCTTATGCTTTAGCGTCAACTACTAATTATACAATTACGATTGGTGGTAATCTCAAAGACCAGTTTGGACAAACTTTAGGTAAACCAGTTACGGTCAGGTATAACACTGGAGATTTAGCAGGAGATATTTGGGTTCCGGATGGTTTAAATATTTTCCCTGCGGGTAAAGATTTACAACTCAATATTGCGACGGTGAATCTTCCTGAAGCAAAGTATAAGGCTGCTTATCGGGTAGTGGAACCGACGGATTTAGTTTATTTTAATTCCAGCAATGATTTATTACCGAAAGTTTCTACTTGGCAGAGTTTTAAGGTAGCAAGTAATAAAAATCAGTCACTTGAGGTAAATATTCCTTTGCGATCAAAGCTAAATTCTGCGACTGGGATGTTAGCTTATGGAGTGCAGGCGCGTACTAATAAATATCAAGAAAATAGTCAGGATGTCTGGCGAGAACCTACTACTTACGGTTTGGTACAATTAACAAATTTGGGTGTCTTTAGTCAGTGGTTTCCTGATTCAGGTTTGATCAGAGTACATCATCTTGCTGATGGTTCATCGGTGAAAGCTGCTGACATTCAAATTTATCCATCAAAGTTAGAGGCGAAATCTCGTCCTCAACCTGTACCTTGTGCATCAGGTAAAACTGATGAAAATGGAAATTTGTGGTTAAAAAATGAAGATTTACAGCAATGTTTCGATAGTCAACAAAGTTTTGTAAGTCCACCACAGTTGTTAGCGATCGCACGAGAGAATCAAGATTGGGCGTTTGCACGAACTGAAGAATATAGTGGTGCTTATGGTTATGGTATTTATGCAGATTGGAATGATGGGAAACCAGTTTCGCGCGGAGTGATATTTTCTGATCGACAACTTTATCAACCAGGGGAAAAAGCTTGGTTGACTGGTTTTGCTGATTATTTGCAAAATGGTGTTATCCAACAGGATAAGAATTCTGATTACCAATTAACTCTGGTAAATTCAAATGGACAAAAAACAGATTTAGGTACGAAAACGACAAATGAGTTTGGTACTTTCTCTGTTGAATTACCCATCAACAAAACTCAGCCTTTGGGATACTATACAATTCAAGCGAAGGGTAAGAATGGGAAAGAAATTACAGGAGAGTTTCGTGTAGCTGAGTTTAAACCACCAAATTTTAAAGTCGAACTCAATCTAGATCAAGAATTTGCTTTAATTAATCAGAAGGTGGAAGCTAACGCTACGAGTAATTATTTATTTGGCGCACCAACCCAAGGAGGTAAAGCTAAATATTTTGTAACTCGTCAACAAGCTAATTTTATTCCTCAAGGTTGGGAGGAATTTAGTTTTGGTAGACAATGGTTTTGGCCGGAAGAACCTCCATCAGTACCAAGCGATGTTCTGCAAACGAATACTCAACTTGATGCTAATGGTAAAACCAGTCAAACGGTAACTGTAGCGAAAGATTTACCTTATCCCATGACTTACCGTGTGGATGTGGAAGTAACAGATGTTTCTAATCTTGCTGTAGCTAATTCTAAAACTTTTACAGCTTTGCCGAGCGATCGCTTGATCGGATTAAAAAGTAATTTCGTCGCGGAAGCACTTAAACCTTTCTCCATTGAAGTCATTGTAACCGACCCCACAGGCAAACCTCTATCAGGTCAACGGGTGCGTCTGGAACTCCAACAAATGAAATACAACAGCGTTACCCAGGTAGTGGAAGGTAGTAGGACGCCAAAAAACCAAGTTGAATACAAAACAGTCGGACAAACAGAAGTTACATCTGCGAATAATCCCCAATTTGTGAGTTTGACACCAACTGAATCTGGTTCATACCGGATTCAAGCAAATTTCAGCGATTGTAGAGACGTTACATGTAACCTCTCCACCGATTTGCAAATTTGGGCAACGGGAGAAAACCCGGTATACTGGGGTTCACAAGAACGCGACCATATTGAAGTTAAACTCGACAAACAAGAATTTAAACCCGGTGAAACTGCTACCGCTTTAATTCAATCTCCCTATCCCGAAGCCGAATTATACTTTGCTGTCATCAAAGATAAACCCCTCTATCAACAAGTTATCAAAATCAAAGGCGGCGCACCACAAATTCAGTTTCCCGTGACTCCAGATATGTTACCAAATGCAGCAGTCGAAGCTGTGTTGGTCAGACAAGGTAAGCCTCTCAATCAAGTCGAACCAGGTAGTATAGATAAATTGGTGAAAATTGGCTTTGCACCTTTTAAAGTCAACTTACAAGACAAATATTTAAAAGTGGAAGTTACACCACAACTAACAACCCTCGCACCAGGTACAGAACAAACTCTCCAACTCCAACTCCAAGATCACCAAAGAAATCCCGCCAAAGGACAATTTACAATTATGGTGGTGAATGAAGCAGTACTGCAACTTTCTGGCTATCGTCCACCGGATCTTGTAAATACAGTATATGCCGAACAGGCGATCGCAACTCGTTTCAATGATAATCGTTCCCAAGTAGTTGTAGAACAAGCATCTTTAGCTGAACCCAAAGGTTGGGGATACGGTGGTGGGTTATCTGCTGGTGCTGCAAATACGCGCATCCGTAAAGATTTTCAAGCTTTAGCTTACTACAATGGTTCTGTCATTACAGATAATGATGGGAAAGCCCAGATTACATTTAAGCTACCAGATGACTTAACTACGTGGCGAGTCATGGCTGTCGCTACCGATGGAAATTTGCGGTTTGGTAATGGCGAAAGCACTTTTTTGACCACAAAGCCATTATTAACTAATGCCATCCTACCACAATTTGCCCGTCCCGGCGATAACTTCCAAGCTGGTTTAACCGTGACAAACAACACTGGGAAAACCGGAAATCTCAATATTAATGGTGAAGTTCGCGGTACAGTCCAGTTTACTGGCAACAAATCCAATTGTAGAGACGTGACATGTAACGTCTCTACAACCACAAATTTGCAAACCCAAGCTTACCGCTTCCCAATAGTTGCAACCAATGTCGGAGAAAGTCAGATTCGCTTTACCACTCAGTTAAATAATACCGCCGCCGATGCCTTTGAAGTACCTTTAAAAATTCAGCCATTGACAATTACAGAACAAGTTGTGGAAACAGGTGTAACCAACAAGCAAGTAAAAATTCCTCTAAATGTTGAGAAAAATACCCTTCCCCAAGCAGGTGGTTTAGATATTCAATTAGCCAGTACCCTCATACCAGAGATTAAAGCACCAGCGCAGGAAGTTTTGCAGGATAACAACTTACCATTTGCAGAACCTGCGACGAGTCAGTTGCTCATTGCTGCTAAGGAGCAAACTCTCTCGGAAAAATATCATCAGACTTTTGCAGAATTTAATTCTAACCAAAACATCAACCAAGCCATTGAACAATTACAAAAACTCCAACTTAGCGATGGTGGTTTTGCTGCTTTTCCAGGACAAGAAAAATCCGATCCTTGGGTTTCTGCTTACACAGCAGAATCTTTAGCGACAGCCAATCAAGTCTTCCCTAATTCTATAGATACCACGATGGTGTCTCGCCTTAAAGGATATTTGCAAAAAATCCTGGCGAACCCTGGAAAATACGAGTTTTGCAAACAGCAACCCTGCAAAAGCCAAATGCAACTCAATGCTTTAATCGCCTTAGCAGAATTAGGAGACAAGCGCAATACTTTCGTTACAGATATTTATCAACAGCGCCAAAACTTTGATACAGTCACGCAGATTAAACTAGCGCGGTATTTATCCCAGTTTAGCGAATGGCAAGACGAATCTAACTTACTTTTAAAGCAACTACAACAATATATATATGAAACTGGTCGCACCGCAACTGTCAGTTTACCCCGCAGTTGGGGATGGATGAGTTCACCAACAACAGCCCAAGCGCAAGCTTTACGATTGTTTATTTCCCAACAGGCTAAACCAGAAATCATTGATAGACTATTGCAAAGTCTACTGTCACTGCGACGGGATGGCACGTGGCAAACTAGTTATGATAATGCTCAAGCGCTAACCGCTTTGGTAGAATACGCTCAACTAGAACCAACATCGCCGAATTTTGTCGCTACTGTACAATTAGCTGGGAGAAAACTAGGAGAAGCGAAATTTACACGCGCTAGCAATCCGAGTGCAGAGATCAAAGTCCCAATGGATAGGCTACCCCGTGGGCGTCATGATTTGCAACTGCAAAAATCCGGTCAAGGAACTTTGCATTATCTTGTCGCTTACCGCTATCGCTTACAAGGAAACCAACCAGGCAGGTATAATGGGTTACGAGTGTCGCGGGCAATTCGCGGTATTGATGATCAAAAAGTCCTGCAAAAAACCAATATTTACGCTCTTGATAAACCATTGTCTTTAAAAACAGGTCAAGTTTTTGACATCGGTTTGGAAGTCATTACTGATCATCCTGTAGAGCATGTGGTGATTACAGATCCCCTCCCAGCAGGATTCGAGGCGGTAGATGAGAGTTTTCAAACAGCCAACTCTGCATTAAAAACACCTACCGACAGTTGGGAGCTTGGGTATAAAACAATCTATCGCGATCGCATTGTTGCTTATGCAGATCACTTAGAACCCGGAGTTTATAATCTTCATTACTTAGTGCGTTCTGTGACACCCGGTACTTTCAGCTATCCTGGTGCGGAAGCACACCTGCAATATGCGCCAGAAGAATTTGGACGAGCGGCGGAGTCTAAATTAATACTGGAGGAGATAAGTTAGAGAAAAAGCGATCGCTTGATTGTTGCAAATACATCTTCATAAATGTCTGACATTGTTAGGGTTAACCCGACTGACTTTAATTCTAAGTTATCACCCTTACCCAAGATTTGTAGCAACCAATTTCCTTGATTACCTTTACGGTAAAATTCTACTTTGATTTCATCTTGGGAAACTAATACATATTCCTGTAAGCTTTCTAGAGTTCGGTAATTTGTGCGTTTTTCTCGTTTATCTATAGTTTCAGTGCTGTCAGATAGCACTTCTAAGCTGCTACGCAGCTAAATTGAATAAATTGCGTTACCTTTATTTTTAATCTTACGATCCCAGTGAATAATAAGTCCTCCTTGGTTAAGAAGTTGATTTAATAATTCTTCTAACTGGTCTACAGATTCAAATAACCTATGAGCTATATATTCTTTAGCTGAGTGCCAAACTAATTCAATTAAATTATAATCTGGGCTATATGGTGGTAAGAATTCCAAAATAATATTTGGCATTTCCTTTTCAATTTTTTCTAAAATATCTTTTCTTTTATGAAAGCTAGCATTATCTAAAATAATCACTATTTTAGCTGCACTCTCATTGAATAATTCAATTTCATTTCCTTGCTCTACCCATTCTTGCAAAATAAATTTATACAATCATAGTAAGCTGTTCATAAAAGACATCCGCATCTCCTTTTTTGATGACAAAATTTATTCTTTTTTTATCGTGATAACGTAAGCCTCCCATGATATTCACTCTTCCTCTTCTTCTTTGTCCCGTTACTTTCTTTCTGTAGCCTTTTCTTCCCCATGTTTTTCTTCTGATCACCCTCAAACTAAATCCGCTTTCATCCCAAAACCATATCTGTAAACGATTTGGTTCTGTTTTAGTTATTCTTAAATATTCTGATAATTTTTCTTTAAATAATTTTCGCTTTTCCGGATTTTGCTTGTCCTCCAGGCTATATTTTGCCCAAAGGTAAACGTACTTTTTTCTTCCCAATATTCTCCTTACTTGAGAGCCGCTTAACTTGATTCCTGTTACCTTTTCGAGATATGTTGCTAATCGGGCAGATGTCCATCGACCAAAATCATACCCATATTCTGCCGGTTCTTTATCAACTATTTCTAATAATAAATCCTCGTATTCTTTAGTTGCTTTATGAAAATTGCCTTCTCTTCTCCCATCTAAAAGACTGTCTAAGTTATCTGGTTCTCCATGAACTGCCCAGTATGCTACCGTTCCGTATGCAATATTTAAAAAATCACTAATCTCTTGATATGTTTTTCCATCATTCATCAATAATAAAATTAAAATTTTTTCTCTTACATAAGAGTTATCATGTTCTTTGAGTGCTTTTAGTAGCAGGGTAAGCTCATCTAATTTGGTATAGCATGAACTTGACAAAAGAAACAATACAAGCATAAATAACTAGATAAAAAATGTACTTGACATCAGAGCAAGATAAGTGAGAAGAATTCAATGCTCTCAAGGAAAAACTCAAGGAATTAAGCTTTATGTCTGAGGGGTTTAAAACTAAATCTGGTCAAGTCAAGAAAAGTAATCGTCATCAGCCAAAGCCGCCTGGAGAAGTAGCATCCATTGAAGCTATTCAACAGAGTTTAGTCAAGCATTTTGAAGACATCAAAGACCCAAGAGTAGAGCGAACTAAAAAACATCAACTCACAGATATTTTAGTGATAGCAATTCTGGCAGTCATAGCCGGAGCGCAAGGGTGGGAAGATATCGAGAATTACGGTATCAGTAAGCAGCAGTGGTTAGAAGAGTTCTTGGCATTACCAAATGGAATACCCTCCGATGACACATTTCGGCGAGTATTTGAGTTCATCAACCCAGAAGAATTAAATCGTTGTTTCTTGAGATGGATAGAAACCCTGGTGACAAAGATGGGAGGCGAGATCATTCCCATAGACGGAAAGACAATTAGGGGTTCTTACGACCGAAATCAAGGTCAATCAGCATTGCATTTGATTAGTGCTTGGGCTAGCGAACAAAATTTGGTATTGGCACAGATGAAAGTGGAAGATAAATCGAATGAGATTACAGCTATTCCCGCATTATTAGAGTTACTAGATATCACAGGAGCTATCATCACCATTGATGCAATGGGAACTCAAACTGAGATTGCCAAAAAGATTATCAACCAAAAAGCCGATTATGTTCTGGCACTCAAGGCTAATCATCCCACTCTCTACCATCAAGTCCAACAATGGTTTGAACAAGCTTGTGCACAAGATTGGAAAGGCATTGATGTCAGTTATGACCAACGGATTGAAAAAGGACATCACCGCACAGAAATTCGTCAAGTTTGGTCTGTTCCAGTGTCTGCCATTGGTGAACTTTATCAACCCCGACTTTGGGTAGGGCTCCAAAGTCTTGTGATGGTTGTCCGGGAGCGTCGTCTTTGGAATCAAACTACCCGTGAGGTTCAATTTTATCTCTCTTCTTTACACAGTGATGCTCAACTTTTAGGTCGAGCTATCCGCAAACATTGGGGCATTGAAAACCAAGCTCACTGGACGCTTGATTGTACTTTTGCTGAGGATTCTTGTCGCATTCGCTCTTTCCATAGTCCCCGGAATTTTGCTCTTTTACGACGCATTGCTCTCAATGCCCTCAATCGTGAACAAACTTACAAACGTAGTCTCCGTCAAAAAATGAAACGCACTGGTATGGACAATGATTATATGATTCGAGTTCTCAATTCTTGTTTCATTGACTCTACCTTAGATTCCTTCCAGCCCTTATGTCAAGCCTAATTGAGATGCTCTTACCCTGCTCTTAAATGAGGACGTAATAAAGCGTAAATGTTACCTGCGATTAGGTTGTGTTCTTCGCTAGCACCAGCCATAGCGAAGATTTCACCATCTACATATTCGTGACGAATGTCGCCGGACTCTTCGACTTTGAGGTACTCTTCGATGGTAATAAATTTGACAAAAGATCGCATAGTTTTTTTCTCATTTTAAATTTTGATGACATCTTCGTAAATCTCTGTCATTGTCAATGTTAAACCAATAGAATCTAAGCGTAATTCATTATCTTTACCTAAGATTTCTACTAACCAATTTCCTTGATTATCTTTACGATAAACTTCTACTTTGATTTCATCTTGGGAAACTAATACATATTCCTGTAAGGTTTCTAAAGTTCGGTAATTAACAAGTTTTTCTCGTCTATCTGTTGTTTCTGTACTGGGTGATAGCACCTCTATAATTAAGCAAGGATAGTTTAATAAAAAGCGGTCTTGGTCTTGGAGGTCGCAGGTGACGATGACATCAGGATAGTAAAATATATTCTTGGCTTCATTGGCTAGTTCTATCCTCACTTTCATGTCAGCCATGAAGACGCTACAGGAACCACCCCGTAAATGGGAACGTAGCCTGCTGGCAATATTGAGGGTAATTAAATTGTGTTCTTTGCTACCACCGGACATTGCGAAGATTTGACCACCGAGGTATTCATGGCGAATCTCACTCTTATTCTCTAATTGGAGGTATTCTTCAACAGTGAGAAAGTTTACAGGGGATTGCATGGTTTTTCCCTCAACAATTCTTAATATGAAGTCTTTCTATTAATGCTTACAGCTAGGACTTACGCACTGTACAAAAGAATCATTTTGTGGATTAACGTAAATGCGTTGTTTCAGGCTTTTAGAGGTCGCTTTTGATAGAAGAGCGATCGCCAAAATCTGATTGAAAAACCTAGCTATAAGCCTTGAAAACTATACCTGTTATTTTGGCTTTTCTGTCAATACGTAAGTCCTAACAGCTATAAAATTATAATGAGTAAATATAACTTAAAACGTTAAAATAAAAAATTTTCCCTTGTTTAAAAGCATATTCTACGTTTAATTAAGTATCTAAATTTCCATTAATTCTGGCGTTGAATCCGTAGACTTGGCGTGTACCACTAAAAGGAACTAGAGTTACTTCTTTTTCATCACCTGGTTCAAAACGGACTGCTGTTCCTGCGGGAATATCGAGGCGCATTCCTCGTGCTTGTTCCCGATCAAAGTTTAAAGCGGCGTTGACTTCAAAAAAGTGGAAATGGGAACCAACTTGGATGGGTCTGTCTCCTGTATTTGCCACTTGTAATCTTACAGTGGGACGCCCCGCGTTAAGTTCTATGTCGCCTTGTGGTGTAATTATTTCTCCAGGAATCATAGTATTGGTGTTTATAAAAATGTTACTTGAGGAATATTATGGAAGTCGCTCTAATTCATCGCTACGGTGCAACTGCTCTATTTCTTCTGAACCAAAATCATTGAGAATATCTCTTAAAATTTGAGAATTATATGGTTTAATAAATTTTGCTTCTCCATTTTCCTTACGAAGGACTGCAATTTGGGAAATATCAAATTGAGTAAGAAAATAAGAGGAATGAGTAGCTAATAAAATTTGTGTATTTCGGGAGGAATATCTTGGTAAAGGCTATCTCGCAAAAATTTTAAAAATTCAAACAAACTTGATTTTCCAGAACCGTTAGCACCAACAAGAATCTCTAGTGGTTCCAACGAAGCATTAAAATCTCTGAAAGGTCGATACCCTTGGATTTTGACTAAGGTTAATCGGGGTTGCGCTACCATTTCGTCGCCTTTGTTTTCTTTATATTACTCAGGCTAACGAATTGGATTATGCACAGTAACCAATTTTGTCCCATCAGGAAAAGTCGCTTCCACCTGCACTTCATGAATCATTTCTGCGACTCCTTCCATGACATCATCTTGCGTCAACAAGGTAGTACCATAACTCATTAACTCTGCAACTGTCCTACCATCTCTGGCACCTTCTAAAATTCCAGCAGAAATATAGGCAATAGCTTCTGGATAATTTAATTTTAAACCCCTGTCTTTACGTCTTTCTGCGAGTAAAGCAGCAGTAAAAATGAGTAATTTGTCTTTTTCCTGCGGCGTCAGTTGCATTTCCTCACTCTTCCTTTGTGTTCTACTGGTTTGTTGTAAGCACCAAGCGCGCTTAAAAAATAACGACTCAAGTCCTTACTACAAACTTCTTATCGATAAATTTAAACTTGACAGAGTACTCGCTAGCGTGTATAGTCTGTTTTTGTGGTTTAAATCTGCCAAACTCTTGGCACACAGCTACCACGATTCAAAAAAGACATGCGTAATAACTGCCAAACACCGATAAACCAGTTTCTCACCTCAGCAGTTGAAGATCCACGATATCTACACAAAAGTCCATGTTCTAATCGAGTCACGCCAATTTGAGAATGGGTAAGGGTAGGTTTCCACAGATTTCGTGCTTGATTTACTAATTCTGGTGATATTTCTTGTCCAATGTAGACTAGACTACCTACAATTGGTTGCCCTGCCAAACCGTGAGGACTGTGAAAAACTTCTTCGCTACCTGGTAGCCATTGCCGATCTATCCATAAAGGTTTATCTTGCTGCCAAATTTCGGTGTGCGATCGCCACTCTCCTTGCAAAAATTTCTCTCCTCTGGCACTGCGACCAAATCTAGTAATTTCCCAGCCAATATAACTAGCTTTGGTAGCTAAGTTTATACGTATATCCTGTCGAGATAATGCACCATTAAAAACAATTGTTTCTTGTGGTAGCCATTCTAAACAAGCACCATCATCAACTTTGATCTCAATTACTTGTTTGGCAGTCATGCCGTTACTACGGTAGATTTTCCCAGCAGTCGCGGTAGTAATTAATGCTTGAGAATGAGGTTGAAGGTGGAAATTGTAAGATAAGCGATCGCCTCCCACAACACCCCCAGCTGTATGCAAAATCACACTATGACAAACTTCGTGTCCTTCTGGATAAAAAGGACGTTGCACTTTTAGTGGTGCTTGATTTTGATTGAAAATCAGTTGGGTTTGGTTTTGGTGATGAGCATAAATTAGGTGTAGATTTCCATGCCAAAAATCCTTGCTTGGTGTTGTGATTGGATCATGAGAATGCTGATTCACAAATATTACTTAATTTTGTCTAAATTCACATAAATAAACTTTACTATATGGGTTCATATAACTAGCTTTAACATAATTTTTAGTATCTATATATTACTCCACCACATTAATTTTTATGGGTTTGTAGTAAGAATTTTAGTGCTTAAATATTTGTGATAACTCACTCAATGGGCGCGAATAAACCGAAGTGTGTAAAGAAAAGTAAAGCTTAAAAATGAACTTTATAGTAAGCACTTCAGCGCTGAAGCGCTTACTACAAACGTTGATTTTTTTTCACTGACTTACTTAGAAAAATTTGGTTCTGCAATTTCAGGCCAATTCTCAAAATTTCGCCGTACCCAATCCATACCAACTTCATTATTGAGTTTAATTTTCTGAGTTGTATTTGGATAAATTTTCTGCAAAATATCTGTATCTTGTTCTACAACTACTTTGGCAAGGTTAAGAGTAGTCTGACTGAATATTTTAAAGACTGGATGTTTGGGTTTACCAAACATTAATATATATGTGCGTGTCCGCGTTTCCGATTCTGGCACAAACAGATGGCATTGAGCAACTTTACCAATTACACTTTCTCCATAAAAAATTACTAAAGATGGAAAGTGATTTTCTAAATGCGCTTTAATTTCTTTTGATATTAAAAACAAATCGGGCTTTTTGATTTTTTCAACTACAGTTGTAGGTGCTGTGGGCATATCATAAAAAGCGTGAGATTCATGCCCATTGTCAATAAATTTACCAAAATTGACTTCTGTGATCCGAAATAGGGGGCGATGAGTACCATTTTGATGGTTATAATCATGCATATTTAGCAGCATAGGAAGCAAATCCGTCTCTACGCTGGTGTCTGCTGTGTAACCGATAAAGTCATACTCAGCAGCAATTTTATTTAAAATCTCAGGGATTTTGGCTTTTGGTTCTTGCCCACCATAAGACCAAATAAAATCCCCTTGAATAATTAACTCTAACGGTTGTAATTGTGGTATTGTTTTCTTATGTGAACCTGGCAAAATAGTACAACCTTCACTGTCAAATTCTAAGGCGTGAAACGGACACACTACTACGCTACTATTATCGTTTTTTTGTTCACACCACCCTTCTGATAACATTGCTCCCATATGGGGACAAGCGTTTGGTAAGGCGTTAATTTTACCCGTAGGATCTTTCCATAAGACGTAGTCTGAGCCGTATATAGAGAATTTTTTCGGCTTATTAACCTCCAACATGGATTTATGTGCCAGTAACCAGGGAGCGCCAGCCAGCATAGATTTCATGTTAGTGTCCTTTTATTAATTAATTTTTTAATTAGTATGATTCAGTATTGGCTATGTTGTCAAGGATTAATTAATTTTTTAATTAATTAGTAATTTCAATCTATCAAGATAAGCTATAAAAACACATTTGTGGAGAATTTTGACAGTAGTGGTTCGTTCAGCTAAGATGAGACGCTCGTCTAACACTAGTCGCCAAGTTAGAGATCCGGAGGCGACAAAAAAGCAAATTTTGGATGCAGCAGAAGCAGAATTTGCCAAGCACGGGTTGAGTGGGGCGCGGATAGAGGCGATCGCTAAAGGTGCAGGCGTAACTACAGCGATGATCCACTATTATTTTGAAAACAAAGAAGGATTGTATAAAACAGTTTTGCAACGTCCAGCAACGGAAACGCATGATCTGCTTGAGCAACTCGAACTTGAAAAATTACCACCCCCAGAAGCACTGAAAAGTTTGATCAGAGTGGCGATCGCTTACGAAGCTGCTCATCCTTTTCGGGGAATGCTTTGGTTTCAAGAAGCAAATCAAAATCAAGGCAAATATTTTAAATTAGGTAATTGGCAAAAAACCTTTGCCCATATCATCAAAGTATTAGAACGAGGTGTGGCGGAAGGGACTTTTCGCCAACTAGATCCATTTCTAGTCTGTTTACAAATTGCTGGTATCTGTACTTTTTACTTTAATGCTCATGAGAATATTAAACATCTCACCCCAGATGTTGATAGGCTGAGTTCAGAAATGATTGAAAAATATACTCAAGAAGCAATTAATTTGATTTTGGCAGGAGTTGGAGAGCGGGGACAAATGACCAATGACAAATGACAAATGACCAATGACAAATGACAAATGACCAATGACAAATGACCAATGACCAATGACCAATGACCAATGACCAATGACCAAAACCATCGTTGTCAAAATCGGTACTTCTAGTCTCACGCAGCCAGAAACTCGACAGTTAGCAATTTCTACCATTGCAACTTTAGCGGAAACTTTGTCGCACTTACGAAGACAGGGAAATCGGGTGATTTTAGTTTCTTCTGGTGCTGTGGGAGTGGGTTGTGCGCGCTTAGGTTTAACAGAAAGACCAAAAGCGATCGCCCTCAAACAAGCGGTAGCAGCAGTCGGACAAGGGCGGTTAATACGCGTCTATGATGATTTATTTACCACGCTACAACAGCCAATCGCTCAAGTATTGCTAACTCGTAGTGATTTAGTACAGCGCAGTCGCTATCTAAACGTTTATAACACCTTCAAGGAATTACTGGAACTGGGTGTAGTTCCTGTGGTGAACGAGAATGACACGGTAGCAGTGGAGGAACTAAAATTTGGTGACAATGATACTCTTTCTGCTTTAGTTGCTAGCTTGGTACATGCAGATTGGTTATTTTTGCTGACTGATGTAGATAGACTTTATTCTGCTGATCCTCGTTTTGTATCTGATGCCCAACCGATCGCACTAGTTAGCAGTATAAAAGAATTAGAAGAATTGCAGGTGCAAACAGGCAATCAAGGTTCTCAATGGGGTACAGGTGGTATGGTAACGAAAATTTCCGCAGCGCGAATTGCTACTGCTGCTGGCGTTCGTACCGTAATTACCGAAGGTAAACATCCCCAAAATATAGAAAAAATACTACAAGGTGAACCAATTGGAACTCATTTTGAACCTCATCTAGAACCAACATCGGCTCGTAAACGCTGGATCGCCTACGGTTTAGTTCCTGTTGGAAAATTGTATTTAGACGAAGGAGCCGTAGTCGCAATTTCTCAAGCTGGGAAATCTTTGTTAGCTGCTGGTATCACAGCCTTAGCAGGTGAATTTGATACACAGGATGCTGTACTGTTGTGTGATTCTAAAGGTAACGAAATCGCCAGAGGATTGGTCAATTATAGCAAAGCCGATCTAGAGAAAATTTGTGGGCGTCATTCCAGCGAAATTCCAGGGATTTTAGGATATGAAGGTGCAGAAACTGTGGTCCATCGGGATAATTTAGTTCTAGCTTGAAAATGGGGAGCGCGGGGATAAGCGTCCTGTCCAAAGATAGTTTGATTTCCCAACAAGTCTATTTTAGGAATAAATCATTATGAAAGCTTATCAAGTTCAAAATGCCAGCGATCGCAAATTTTTTAGCCTACAAACTAGAACGTAATAGTGGGAAATTAGTTGAGATTGATAGATAGTTCCCCAGTTCCAAGCTCTGTTCTAATTGTTTCTATCAGATGGGTGAGATGCCACTTGATGTCCGTGAATGGACTTGTCGCAGGTGCGGTACTCATCATGACCGAGATGGGAACGCAGCGATAAATATTAGAGCAGAAGGAATCAGAATGCTAAAGGCGGAAGGTTCAGCCGTCTCTGCTGTAGGAGGGCAGATAAGACCAAAACTTGGGCGAAAGTCTAAGTTGCGGCACTCCCCTGTGAGTACAGAAGCCGACACTGTACTTGGTACTCCAAGTCAGTGTGGGTAGTTCACTCGTACTGCAAGGTCAATACAATGGACAGAAATCAGATGTAATTCCGATGTCTGATGGTGCGGGGGAAGTGGTGGCGATCGGCGCAGGGGTGACTCGTGTTAAGGTGGGCGATCGCGTTGCGGGTACATTCTTTCAAAATTGGATTTCTGGCAGGATTGACCGCTCGGTCATGTCTTCCGATCTCGGTGGTGGTATTGATGGGATGTTAGCGGAATATGTGGTATTAAATCAGGATGGTGTCGTTCTTTTGCCAGAACATCTCAGTTATACCGAAGGCGCAACGTTACCCTGTGCTGCTGTCACTGCTTGGCACGCGCTTATAACTAAAGGGAATCTGCAACCAGGAGAAACTGTATTAGTGTTAGGTACGGGTGGTGTTTCTGTTTTTGCCACGCAGTTTGCTAAATTACACGGTGCAAAAGTTATTGCTACCTCTAGTAGCGATCGTAAATTAGAGCAAATGCGAGCATTAGGGGCAGATGCTACGATTAATTACAACACCACACCCGACTGGGAGAAGCAAGTTTACGAACTCAGCGCGGGAGTAGACCATGTAGTAGAAGTCGGTGGTGCTGTCTTGGTGAGACCAGCCCCCGTCTTGGCGGTTTCCGTCACGATGGGGGACTGGCGTTCGCGCAGCGTCCCGGAGGGAACTACCCGAAGGGCGGTTTCCGTCACGATGGGGGACTTATAGCTAGATTTTTCAATCATATTTTGGCGATCGCTCTTCTATCAAAAGCGACCTCTAAAAGCGTTAAACAACGTCTTTACGTAATACACAAGATGGTTCTTTTGTACAGTGCATAAGTCCTAACTTCATTTCAAAATTTTTAGCAACTTCCGTCGTAGTTGATCTAAAGCACTACAAGTGCTGAGGTGACGAATTAAAGATCGACTCCGCTTTCCACCCCAATGATATTCAAAACTTTCCACTTCGCCGTTTGGTTTTGCCAAACCGATGTAAACTAAACCAACTGGCTTAGTTTCAGTTCCACCAGTCGGGCCAGCAATACCAGTAATACTGAGTCCCCAACTGGTTCCGAGACGCGATCGCACCCCCAAGGCCATTTGTTCTGCAACAGTAGCACTGACTGCCCCAAGTTTTTCTAAATCTGTGATGTTGACACCCAAAAGGTTAACTTTAACAGAGTTATCATAGGAAATTACCCCACCCCAGAAATAATCAGAACTACCCGAAGTTTCTGTCAACATATGACCTAATCCGCCACCAGTGCAAGATTCTGCCACTGAGAGGGTTTCTCCCCGACTACGCAATAACTCACCAACCGCCGAAGCTAGCGTGTCATCATCAGCACCGTAATAATCCAGCCCCGCAATATCTTGAATTTGCTTCTGTACAGGTGCAATTAATTCCTGTGCTTCAGCTTCAGAAGCAGCTTTTGCTGAAACTCTTAGCTTGACTTCTCCCTTGCTAGCGTAGGGTGCTACCGTGGGATTGATTAAATTGAGATAAGCAGTAACTTTTTCAGCTAAAGCAGATTCAGGAATTCCCCAAAACTTCAACATTCGACTATAAATAATTTCCTGACCCCAACCAAGGTTTTGCAAATAGGGTACTGCGGTTTCTTCCCACATTTGTTGCATTTCACTTGGTACGCCAGGGAAAGTAAAAATTGTTAATCCCGGTTGAGGTTGCCAGATGATACCCGGTGCTGTACCAGTATAATTAGGTAAGATTTCTGCGCCTTTTGGTATTAAAGCTTGCTTGCGATTGCTGGGCGACATTTGCCGACCGCGTTGAGTGTATTTTCGAGTAATGTCTTCGATAATCTCCGGGCGTTCTATCAAGGGAGTACCAAAAAAATCAGCGATCGTCTCACAGGTCAAATCATCTGGTGTAGGACCAAGACCGCCTGTAAAAATTAATATTTCTGCTCTTTGACTAGCTATTTGAATAACATCCTTGAGCCTTTGGGGGTTATCCCCAACGACTGTTTGATAGTAGTGAGGAATCCCTAATTTTGCTAATTGAATTGCTAAATATTGAGCATTGCTGTTGAGGATATTTCCCAACAGCATTTCAGTACCAACACAAATAATTTCTGCACTCATAAGAATCAATATGTATGTATTTACGACCTAGCTTGAAAATGGGTGTAGGGGTGTAAGGGTGTGAGGGTATAGGGGTTTAGGGTGTTAGGAGGAGTTCTATTTTAATGTTTGGTTGTGGGATTTATCACTTATACTCTGCCTTATCAAGGGTGACGCGAAAGAATTCAAGATAACGTTCTGTACCAAACCACCAACCCGCCTTCACCTCAGATGGAATTGTGAAGCCACCAAACTTTTGTTCTGCTTGAAATTCTACTCCAAATGGGATATATTTCCAGCTACCATTATCGGTCTGATCTCCCCAACGCAGCAGAGAAAGCTTCATTAGCTTACCATCGGCATCTACAACCAGCGTTAGCGTTACAGGTTCATCATCAATTACAAGATTTGCTTGTAGAGTCTTCTCATCAATAGCCTTCCAAATGACACCGTGTTGAGGTAACAACGCGGGAGGTAGCCAGACAAATTCTCCTGCAAGTCTACCAACGCTGGAACGAGCAATATCTTGAGTATGAGCATTCACTAAAGGAACTAATCCCCAAAGAGAAAACCGCATTCTACCCGAACCATGATTGTAATAATCAGTACCAAGTACTTGAGATAAACCACGACCGATCGCAGCTTTCCAAACAAATCCTTTAAGTACAGAAATTCTTTGTTGAGCTTGCATAGGAACCCAAGGTTTATCTTGTCCCAACCTAAAACTACCACTCATTTCCAGAGTGACAGAGGACGCCAAGGAAGTTCCTGGTGCGATCGCATGTAAGAAGTAGCGCTGCACAGGTGCTGGTAATCCTCTAACCATATCTTCTGTAAAAACATTTTCTGTGGGTGAATCTGCTAGTTTTTGCCAGATTTTACTTACTTGATTGTCATTATTAATTCTCACAACTGCCAAAATTAAGAATGCGATCGCGAGGAATGCTGTAATACTAAGTAATATTTTTGTCAACATTTTGAGTTAAAACCAGTTTGAATTAATTTCCAAATTAGGAGCAAAAAATGAGAAACTTTTGAGGAGGTTACACTATAGGGTTTTTTGAATAATGGAACTTTAGTTCCATAAAACGCGATCGCAAAGTCAGTAACCCTCGGTAAAAATGAGAAAAAATCGTAAGTTCCCTCACACTCGGTACTCCCAACTCATTCAGACAACTCTGATTGTATTGGTATTGTTGATGAGTTTCCTGTTAGCACCAGTGCAAGCGCAATCTGTAAGCTATGCACCTGTTGTTGTAGATGGTCGGTTGGTTTTGAGAATCAGCAGTAATGAACAATCGAAAGCTCAAGAACGAGCTAACTTCATAAATTCTCAATTGCAAGCAGTTGTTAAATCCGATGAAGCGCCTGATATCAAGATTGAACAACGCAACGATTCTCCAACTATCGTAGTTAATAATCGATACTTATTGACCGTTACCCAGAACGATATAGATTCTGCTGGTACTCCTGAAGAACAAGCTAGGATCTGGGTTCAAAAAATAGAGGATGCAATCAAAAAAGCTCAAAGCGAGAGAGGTGTTTATTTTCTTCGCAATACATCAATCCTGAGTATTGTGATTGTATTGATGGCGATCGCACTAAATCGGTTATTAGGAATTGTATGGCAACTCACCCAGAACCGCCTCTCACAAATGCTAGTTTCGGCTGATTCCTCTAGTGATAATCAAGTCCAAAATACATCAAGATTCCTGTTTAAAGCTACATTGCTGTTAGCACGGATAGGACTTTGGGTAGGAGTTGTTCTCTATATTACTAATCTCTTTCCTCTTACGCGCAACTTGAGCTATAACATTGCGATCAGGATATTTACTAGTCTGACCTCTCCGATTTTTTCCTTGGGACAAAAGTCCTATTCTCTGACAAACATTTTAATTTTGATTATCTTACTCTTGGGGCTAATGATCTTTGCAGGTGCAGCCACAAACTTGCTACGCTCTCGCATTTTAAGTCGGACACGCATCAGCAGAGGAGCGCAAGAAGCGATCGCAATTATTTGCAAGTATGCATTTATTAGTTTTGGTACAATTGTTTTGCTACAGATTTGGGGACTAGACCTTAGTTCTCTGACAATTATAGCCAGTGCCTTAGGCGTAGGAATTGGTTTTGGTTTCCAAGACATTGCTAAAAACTTTGGTAGTGGAATTGTATTATTATTTGAACGTCCCATTCAAGTTGGCGATTTCATCGAAGTGGGTGAATACATGGGGACAGTGGAATACATTGGGGGGCGGAGTGTAGTAATCCGCACATTAGACAGAATTTCTATTATCGTCCCTAATTCCCGATTTCTGGAGACTGAAGTCATTAACTGGAGCCATCGCAACCCTGTTTCTCGGATTCATTTACCAGTAGGTGTTGCTTACGGTTCAGACGTAAACTTGGTAAAAACAGCACTCATTGAAGCTGCTACACATCATTCTGAAGTTCTCAAATTACCACAACCTCAAGTTTTCTTTCTAGAATTCGGTGAGAGCAGCTTAAACTTTGAACTACTTGTCTGGATTGATAAACCCCACCAACAAGCACCAATCAAAAGTGATATCTATTTTCTCATCGAAGCCACTTTGCGAAAATACAAATTAGAAGTTCCCTTCCCGCAAAGAGATTTAAATATGCGTACTGGCGACTTACCCATCAAACTTTCAGCACAATTAGAAGAAGCTTTGTTGCGCTTGACTCAAGGAGTGAATGGAAATGGAAAATCGGTGAATTAGGGTATCGGGGATTGGGGACAAGGGGGACATGGGTAACGCATAATTAATTTCTGGAGATGACCAATGACCCCAAATCGCTTCTTCGCCCTAGTACTGGTTACTACCTTACTCTGCTTGAGTATCTCACCAGTTTTAGCAAAAATTCCTAACCCTCCTGCTTCTACTTCCCCCACAATCTCTGCTGGTTTACAACAAGGGAAAGCACTCTACGATAACGGACAGTTTGCACAAGCAGTACAAGTATTACAGCAAGTAGCCCAAAATTATCGCCAGCAGGGAGAGACAAAAAAACTTGCTGTGACTTTGAGTAATCTTTCTCTGGCTTATCAACAACTGGGTGCGTGGAATGAAGCCAACCAAGCAATTACAGAAAGTTTAAATTTCCTCAAACACACAGACGATCGCCAGATTTTAGCTCAAACTCTCGATATTCAAGGTCGTCTGCAACTTGCAATTGGACAATCAGAAAAAGCCTTGAAAACTTGGCAACAGGCAGCAAACATTTATACTCAAATCAATGATCAAAATGGCGTAGTGCGATCGCAGATTAATCAAGCTCAAGCATTAATGTCTAGTGGATTTTACCGTCGGGCAGAAGCAATACTATTACAAGTAAACCAGACATTGCGATCGCAAAATGATTCACCAGAAAAAACAGTGATGTTGCGATCGCTAGGCGATGTCTTGCAATTAGTGGGTAAATTCTCACAATCTCACACAGTTCTAGAACAAAGTTTAGCAGTAGCCAAGCGCCTGCAATCACCTAATTATATTGCTGCGAGTCTTTTCAGTTTAGGCAATAATGCTCGCGATCGCCAGCAAACACAGCAAGCGATTGACTTTTATCAACAAACAGTAAAAGAATCTCCCTCAACTCTGTTAAAAGTTCAAGCTCAACTCAATCTCCTAAGTTTACTAATTGAAGAGCAAAAACCAACAGATGCTCTGACTTTAGTACCACAAATTCAATCCGAACTTGACCAACTTCCCCCCAGTCGGGCTAGCGTTTACGCCCAGATTAATTTTGCTCAAAATCTCGTCAAATTAGGACACGAAGATATGGGGATAAGAGGGACAAGGGAGATTGTCTCTGGTTTTTCAGATACGTCTTCTCTTTTTCTCCCTGCTCAAATTCTTGCCAAAGCCGTGCAACAAGCGCGTAGTTTAAACGATCAACGTTCCTTAGCTTATGCTTTGGGAAGTCTAGGTAGTTTATATGAACAAACTAGACAGTGGTCTGAAGCGCAAAAGCTGACCGAACAGGCGTTACTTTTAGCACAGAGTGGTAATGTACCAGATATTGCTTATAGATGGCAATGGCAGTTAGGTAGATTACTAAAAGTACAAGGGGATATTCCAGGAGCGATCGCAGCCTATGATTCAGCAGTCCAAACCCTCGAATCGATTCGTAATGATTTGGTAGCAGTCAATCGAGAAGTACAATTCAGCTTTCGCGATAGTGTCGAACCAGTGTATCGACAATCAGTAGAATTACTTTTAAATAATCAACAAACACAACCAGAAGAAAAAACTTTAGAAAAAGTACGCCAACGAATTGAAGCCCTGCAAATAGCCGAATTAGATAACTTTTTTCGAGAAGCTTGTCTAGAAGGCCAGCGTATATTATTGGATCAAATTGTAGACAAAGAAAATCCTACGGCTGCTATTTTATACCCCATTATTCTTCCCAATCAACTACAGGTAATTGTCAAAATTCCCAAGCAACCCCTACAACACTACAGTACCCAAATTTCCCAAACAGAAGTAGAACAACTAGTTGCCCAATTACAGCAAAATCTTCTGAATCCTGCGGCGATTAAAGCTACAAGAACCCAGTCACAGCAGGTTTACAACTGGCTGATCAAACCAATTGAATCGCAATTATCAGCTAGTAAAGTAAATACCCTAGTATTTGTACTTGATGGAGCATTGCGTAATTTATCAATGTCTTCTCTGTATGATGGGAAACAATATTTAGTAGAAAAATACGCAACAGCCTTGAGCATCGGTTTGCAACTCCTCGACCCCAAACCATTACAGCAACAAAAGTTAAAAGCCTTAACTGCGGGGTTAACTCAACCACCACAAGCATACTCTGAGTTCGCACCCTTACCCGCGATCAAAACAGAAATTGAGCTAATTAGCGAATCAGGTATATCCACAACTAATCTGATAGATCGACAATTCACCAGTAAAGAACTAGAAAACAAAGTTAATACTAATCCTTTTAACGTCGTGCATTTAGCAACTCACGGTCAGTTCAGTTCCCGTGCTGACAAGACATTTATTTTAGCTGCCGACGGTCCAATTAACGTGACTGAATTTGATAGTATTCTTCGTAGTCGGGATGACATCAGACCGGAAGCACTACAACTATTAGTATTAAGTGCTTGTCAGACAGCAGTAGGAGACAAACGCGCAGCTCTTGGTTTAGCGGGAGCAGCTGTACGCGCAGGTGCGCGCAGTACGATCGCTTCTTTATGGCAGATAGATGACGAATCCACTGCTCAGTTTGTCGGTGCTTTTTATCGAGAACTCAAAGAAACCAGTATTAGCAAAGCAGAAGCCCTGCGTCGCGCCCAGCTAAAGTTGCTCAAGCATCCCAATTACAATGCTCCTAGTTTTTGGTCTGCTTACGTATTAATTGGGAATTGGCTTTAAAAGTAACCATAAGTAACTACACTCGTTTACCTTTATTTATCCCCCCCAGGATACTTATATATTGATAATCTTTGTCTTTTAGGCTAGGATATGCAAAACATAAATACTATCAGTTTTTTCTACGCTTTAATCCATGTTAATTCTGATTTAAGGGTGTTGTAGCACAATACAAAAGATAGATAAAGTCAAATGTATTAGCAAATACTTGCAATTAAGACTAATCTAAGTTAAATTCGAGGTAAGGGCTTGTTTGTAAAAGTGAATCTAGTTTTTAGTAGGAGGTGGAGAAGGGGAGTTGGTTAATTGATATCAAACTGAAGTCTTAAGTAAAAATACTTGTTGAGGCTGTGTTTGATCTTTGTTTTTGATTGAATTTAATTTTTTTGAACATCTGTTGAGAATAATTTGCAACATGAAAAAAAGAGGAGAGATGTTAGAGCAATTTGTTAACCAATAACTTTACAGAAAAATCAGTAATTGTATTTACTGAGCAAATAAATCAATAATTAAGTTGATTTCAGCATTCAATAATATACAGCCATTTAATCTTAATTAAACTACTTTTATTTCCCAAAAAAAACTTAATAAAATCTGCTTGACAAAACTAACAAAGTTGATATTTTCTGTTTGCGATAAAGGAGGGATTTTCGAGAAAAATGTTGATGCTATCTATTTGTGAAAAAAATATTTACAGCACAAACCTTAACGAGAAACAATGTTATAAATTGGCTACCAGGATTAAGCAATAACCTAGCCATAATTCCTGTTTTTTCTTGTTTGCTAAGTCGGACATAATTATTTGAGTTGCTCACACTAGCAAGCAGTTGACTGAAAGAGATCGTAGCTAAAAATACTATCTCCTTTGGTCAAATTATTTGTTCCCTAATTACATCAGTCGTTACCCTTCAATGAACACTTTATTTTGTTCCGATAATTCCCGCATAGCAGGAGAAGAACTTATTGGTTGTGTTGCCAATCACCAAACTTATGTATTAATAGAATGTCCAACTCCTTGGGCATCAGAAGCCTTTGAATCTCGATGGGTTCCAGAAAATCTCCGGACTTTGGTAGAGGAAGTCAAACGTGCTAAACTACCAATTAAATTTCTGTTAATTGCTAATGATTTATCTCATAAATCAGACAGCACAACTCTTTTAATTTATCAACAACAAGAGACTCTAATTAATGGTTTATCTAAGCGAGAGTACAGATTAGAAAATATCCAGCAAGCAGCAACAATCATCAAGAAATATTTATTGGGTAAAAATTCCGGGAGTTACGAATTAAATACTAATTCCACACGTGATATTCTGATCTGTACCCACGGTAGTCATGATAAATGCTGCTCTAGATACGGCAATCCTTTTCACTTTCACGCTACAAATGCTGTTGCTAATTGGAATTTGGATAATGTACGGATTTGGAAATCTAGTCATTTTGGCGGACATCGGTTTGCACCAACTTGCATAGATTTTCCAGAAACTAGATACTATGGGAAACTCAATCAAGATTTCTTCAAGTCAATATTAACTCGTACCGGCGATATTAAATCTTTGCAAAAAGTATATCGTGGCTGGGGAATCTTGCCAAGTTCGATTCAAGTTATGGAAAGAGAACTGATGTTTCGTTATGGATGGGATTGGTTTAAGTATAAAGTAGCAGCTAGAATAATTGACCAAAGTGCAGACAAAAATACAATTTGTGCAGAGCTAATATTTGAAAAACCTGATGGTTCGCAATATAACTATCAGGCAAGATTAGTAAAAGACGAAACAAAAACTGTGAAACTAAAAAGCTCCTGCAATAGCAATCAAGAGTCAGTATTTGTCAAGTATGGTGTAGCTAGTCTCTGGCTGACTTCCACGCAATTTGTCACTGTTACGGCCTAAGCACAAAATTGCATAAATATCATAGCGAAATTCTGGCATTGAGACTCCGCGCCCCTCTGCGTTTACCTTTGCGCTCCCACCGAAGCTTTGATCGGAGGAAACCTCCGCACCCTTCAAGAAGCTGCTAGCGCGTCTGCAAACTTCTCTCTGCATTTCAAATCGCCACGAATTGACGCAACATAACTCGCTATAAAATTATAGTTTTACTTTCCACGCTTCTATGGTCTAACTCTAAATTTTCAATACAGACTTCTTCGTAGCGCTTACCTGCACTTTCCCAAGTGAATTCATTTTCGATCAATTGTCTACCATTGGTAGATAATTCATATCGTAGTTGTGAGTTACTAAATAAGTGACTAATGGCGCTAATATATTCAGCTGGATGATTTGCTCGTAGTGCGGTGAGTGGAGCATTTGCACCGTCTACAGCTAATCCTTCTAAACCGCGATCGCTTGCTACTACTGGTATACCAGCAGCCATTGCTTCTAAGGTTTTATTCTTAATTCCAAAACCTGTCCGCATCGGTACAACGCAGACAGTGGCTTTGTGCAAGTACTCTACCATAGAAGGCACACGTCCGGTGACGGTAATTCCTGGTTTTGCTTGTAGTGCTAAAACTTCTGGTACAGGACGAGAACCAACGATATCAAAAGTTGCATCTGGATAACGTTGTTGAACTTTTGGTAAAACTTCGTTGCTGAAAAAGCAGACAGCATCAATATTGGCTAAATTATCCATCGCACCGATAAAAACTAAACGGTGTCCTCCTGGATCAGTGATGCGGTTGGGGAATAACTCTAAATCCACACCATTAGGAATAACAGAAATCTCAGCATCAGGATTGAATTCTTGTAGTTGAATTTTATCTTCTTCTGTAGTGGCTGCGATCGCCGAAAATTTAGAGCAGTAACGTTGTTCGTAACGTCGTAGTAAAGGTAAATTGATTCTATCTCGCCAAGGATTTTCAGAAATCCCAATTTCTAGCTGGTTGCGACAGGTTCCATAGACAGAACTATGGACATTAACTATAGTTCTTACCTGTTTTTTAAAATGGGGTTTTATATAGATTTCATTAGCGCTATGTTCGCAGGTAATAACATCGCATTTGCCTGATATTACAAAATTATCAATCCACTCTTGCATTTCCCCAGAATATCGATTTAAGACACTCGGTGGAATTCCTTCTCGCAAAAAATTAGTGAAACGTTTAATTTTCTTTACCATACCGCCACTGATACCAATATCAGGAGGACGGTTAAATACAACTAAATTATTTACCCAGTTTTGTAACTCCGTAATTTCTGCATCTGTGACATCAGCTTCCCGTTGAGTTACCAGGGTAATAGCATGACGTTGACGAAGATACTTGAGTAAGTTAAACGTTCGTACCTGCGTTCCTCCCCGCGTTGGTGGATAAGGAAAAGTGGAAGATAACATCAAAATGTTCATAAAGGAATTTATTTGGGAACAATATTGCTCAGTGCAGTGATGTATATAGAATCACCTGTTGATATAGTTTATGTCATCATCTTGAAATCTATGTATTCGAGCTACTTATCAATTCAATCTCAAGATCATCTTACGTATGAAAAAAGTTGGTATTTATACTCTTGCCAATGATATTGTTTATGATCAATTGGTTGCCTTATTAAATAGTATTGAAAGAAATATAAGTCCAGAAATTCCTGTTTGTATCATTCCCTATAATCAACAATTAAAGAGAATTACAGAAGAAATTAAGTCTAGACCTCATGTCAGTCTTTTTGACAATTGGGAATCAATTCAACGTTGGGATGATTTTGTCAATCAAGTATGGGATGCTCATCCTAGAGCTAGAGAATCTCATTTAACTCGTCCTGGCTGGTACAAGGGTTTTGTCCATAGAAAATTCGCTGCGTTTGATGGAGATTTTGAAAGATTTATATTTTATGATGCTGACAGCTTAGTGATGAAATCAATTAATAATGTTTTAACAAAACTAGATAATTACGATTTAGTCTTTGATGACTGGGAACATGACAAGCCTGAAGTTGCTACAGATATTAATCTTACACTTGCAGCAAGTGTAAATAATCTTACAGAAGCTCAGTTACGTTCTAGAATTCATTGCAATAGTTTTTTTGGATCACATCAGGGACTATTTGGAAGCGAAGAATTAAATAATTTCATGTATCGCTTAATTGAAAAAAGAGAAATTGAATGGATTAATCAAAAGTTTTGGTGGTCAAGTTCAGCTTTATTCAATTACATGACTATAGATAGTAAGTATTCTATCTTTAACTATACTCTTAGCCCTAATGGGAAAGACAGAACTGGAAACTGTGCGAATGCAGATCCGTTTGTAAATATTGACAATATTCTTTACAACCAAGAGGATTTAAAACCTATTCATCGCATTCATTATATGAGCTATCCTGCGAGTGATTTTGCTCGTTTATGTTGTGGTGAAGATGTTGATATTTGTTATCGAGAGGAGTTTTTGTATTATCGATTTCTTAAAAAACTAGATCAAAAACCACGACGATTTAAACCGCCAAATATGACGGCAAAAACGAATAGATTGTTTAAAAAAGTGATCAAGAAAATTAAGAGGACTATTGCTTGATTTGGTGTTTTTTAATTCAAGGTGTGAAATCTATAATTTTTGGCAAACACAGATGCACACAGATTAGCACAGCTAGAATATAGCAATCCTCAATGAGTCGTGAGAATCTCTTATTTCTTTCTCTGTGTCCTCTGTGCCTCTGCGGTTAATTCATTATTAAAAATTATTTATGACTGCTATAATATGACCAAAATTAGTATTTGTATTCCAACTTTTAACCGAGTTAAACTTTTACCTTTTGCTATTGACAGCGTACTACAGCAGACTTACCAAGATTTAGAATTAATCATTTGTGATGATGGTTCATGTGATAGTACATCCAAATTTATTTCACAATACACAGATAGCCGAATTAGAT
Organism: Nostochopsis sp.; assembly: GCA_051172755.1. Classification (GTDB taxonomy): domain Bacteria; phylum Cyanobacteriota; class Cyanobacteriia; order Cyanobacteriales; family Nostocaceae; genus Pelatocladus. Next base: position 184,542 of record JBMNDX010000011.1, read on the forward strand.
ATATTCAACATTCGCAAAATATCGGTAAAAGCAATAATATGCGGTCTGGTTTTGAGGCTGCTACAGGTGAATATTTTATCAAGTTTGATGATGATGATAGATTAACACCAGATTTTTTAGAACGTACTGCTAAGATTTTAGATCAAGATCATAGTATTGATTTTGTTGGGACTGATCATTGGATTATTGATATCAACAATATTAGAGATGAGGTAAAAACTCAAGAAAATTCTCGTCGCTGGGGTAGAGCGAATTTAGTAGCAGGTATTGTAGGTAATTTATTAGAAATAGTCTTTATTCAGCAAAGCTTCCAAATAGGTGCAACTTTATTTCGTCGTCAAACTTTATCAGAATTGGGATTTATGCAACCTAATTGGCAAAATTGCGAGGACAATGATTTATTTGTGCGCCTCGCTTTGGCAGGGAAAAATGGTTATTATTTACCAGAGTTATTAATGGAATATCGCGTACATGCAGAACAGCAAGGAATAAATCGCGCTATTCCTTATTTACAGGATAAATTGCGATATTTAAGTAGTTATAAATTTGAGTCAGAGAAGTTAGAAAAAGTTAGATTACAGCGTCTTGCAGAAACGCAATTATTGTTAGGTTTGCGATTAATTGAAAAAGGAGAAATTCAAAAAGGTAGAGAGTTAGTTGTCGCAGGTAAGTCTTTTTCTCGCCCTAAGGCGTGGACTGGGTTAGGGTTATCGTTTTTACCCAAGGGTGTGAGAGGAAAGGCGTTTGAGGTATTGCGACAGGTAGGGGATCGTAAGGGAGACAAGGGAGACAAGGAAGACAAGAGGGGAAATCGCTTTGAGTAAAAATTGGATAGTTTATTTTTTAGACTTCCCTAAACAAAGAATGCAGGACTTTGCCTTATAACATGAATTCTCGCTACGATGGTATGAGTGTGTTAACTATTGCGATTCGAGCTAGAGTAGTGCTGAATCAGATATAGGTAAGATTACCCGCATGGAAACTAATGAATTAAAGTTTTTACTAAAGCTGTTGGGATGTTCTAACTATCGATCAAGCCTTAGTGCTAGCATTTTCCAAAGCTTCAAAGGTAAAGACAAGATATGTAAAAATTTAGGCGATCGCGAACTGGTAGACTTTTCGCGTGAGATTGCTACAGTCAAAATTTTATCACCTGGTCAAGCACTACTCAAACTTGACTCAGCAGAATTACCGATTACAGACAAAGAGCGTAAGGTTTTGGAGAAGCTAAGTAAAGCTACTGGAAAAATCAGTTCTAGTAAGATTACCTCACCAAAAGCCGCAGAACGAGACGCAATATTGAAAACTTTAAGCGATCGCGGATTGATTGAAGTTGAACTTAAAATCAAAAGAACGAAAGCTGAGGTTTGGTTGACTGAACGCGGAATTGAGTATTTGCGGGATGATTATAGTCCCAAAGGAGCTGCAACCATTAGCTTTGATCTGCTAAATAATTACCTGCGCTTTTTGCGAAAAACTTTGAAAGTTAAACCAGAGCAAGTATTTGCTTCAGCATCTCAAAGTGCAGAATCAGATGTTGAGACGGTTATCAATATCAGTGATAAAGAAATTTTAGAGATCATCCAGAAATTAGATAAAGAACTTGGAACTGATAATTATTTACCGATATTCCATTTGCGGCAAAAATTGCAACCTCCATTGTCACGGGATGAGTTGGATAAGGCGCTGTATCGCTTGCAAGCAAGCGACAAAATAGAGCTGAGTACTTTGGTAGATCCTACACCTTATACTCCAGAGCAAATTGACGCTGGAATATCTCAAAATATCGGTGGTTCTATTTTCTTTATCACCATATATTAGGTAAAAAACAAGTCTTTTTAAACTAAAATCTGTTCGCAACTCTCACCTGATTTTAAGTATGACATCCATAAACGAAATCATCAAACGCGAGATTAATCCTTTTGATTCAATCTCTATAAAACCAATGCATTTTTGGTATGAAACCAAAAACTTTGCTGTCACAGTTGATTCCATTCATCAACAAGAAATTATTGAACTTGAAGAAGTGCTTAACTTAGTTGCTACAGATCATAGTAGTCGTTCCGTATTACTTGTGGGTGACTCAGGTTCTGGCAAAACTCATCTGCTAGGTCGTCTTAAAAACAAATTTAATTCTAAAGCCTTTTTTGTTCATATTATCTGTAATTGGGTAGAAAGTAACTACATCTGGCGTCATATTTTGCGTAATACAGTTGATTGTTTAATGCAAGTCCCAGAAGGACAACAAGAATCCCAGTTAATGTTGTGGCTTAAAAGCTTATCTGCTTTTACTAAAAAAAGTTTTAAAGATAAAATTTTCAACGACAGTATTTGGAATTTATTACAAAGCAACAGACAAAATTTTATCCAACATTTAAAACAAAATTACAAGCAGGCTGCTATTTATAATCCTGATATTTTCTTCGGTATACTACACGATCTTACGAATTCGGAATTATTTGATTTAGCTTGTGAATGGTTGAGAGGAAATGACTTGAGTGAAGAGTCTATGCAAACTTTAAGAGTAAAGTATTGTATAGACACAGAAGAAGCGGCTAAAAATATTTTGTCAAATTTTGGTAAAATTTCTACTGAAACTCAGCCAATAGTCTTATGTTTGGATAATCCAGAAACTTTGCCTAAGTTACCAGATGGTTTCTTAGATATACAACCTATATTCGATGTAAATACAACTATTCATGGTGAATATCTCAAAAACTTTTTAGTCATTATTAGTATTGTTACTAATACTTGGAATCGTCACGTTGATAAAATTCAGCTATCTGACAAAGCTGGAATTTATAAATCGGTTAGACTAAGACCAATTTCTCTAGAACAAGCAGAGTCTCTGTGGACTTATTTATTACATCCTATCCATGAAGCAGCAACTCCAAAACCATCTTCTCCAATCTTTCCTTTAACTAGGAAAATATTAGAAGACTGCTTCCCTGGTGGAAAAACTCTGCCTAGAAATACAATTAACTTAGGAAAATTAGAGTATCAAAAATATAAGCTATCACTTCTACATCCACCAAAGAATGATGATTCTATAACTGTCCTAATCAATCCACCATCGAAATCAACAGAACCTAAACAACCAATTGTTACAATTAACAGAAAAAAACCTGCTCTTGATGATACTCTGCTCATTGATATACCGGATAGAGAAAAATTAATAGCTGAATATCAAATTGTCTGGCAAAAAGAATACAAAAAAATTCAAAATAAAATAGGTAAGATATCCCTTTTAGCATCATCTGAACTTATACAGATGATACAAGAGGCTTTAGAGGCATTACAAATACAATCGATTAAGCCAAAACTGATCAAAGGTACATACGCTAGCTATTCCTTAAGCTATCAATCACCTCATCAGCAAGACAAAATAGGAATAGTCTGGACAGAAGATGCTAATATGAAAAGCTTTTTCAATATCATGAATGCTTGTCAAAAAGCAATTCAGGGTAATTTTTCTAAAAAACTATATTTAATTAGAATCAGCAGCGTAGGAAACGCAAAACTTGCTGGTTATAAAATCTATAATCAAATTTTTAAAGGAACAAATCATTATCACATTAAGCCAAATCTTTCCTCTGTTCATTACTTAGCAACTTACCATAGCTTAGTAAATTATGCTGAAGCTCAGGAATTGGTACTTTGTGGTAAAGCTATTACTTTACAGGAACTACAATCTTTAACTCGTGAGACTCAAATTTTGCATAAGTGTGCTTTATTGCAGGATTTAGAAATTACTCCTAAACAAAAGCCTGATGAAGATGATGATAATAGTACAAATGGTAAGAAAGATTTACGATCAGTTAAAGAATTTATGTTCAATTTAGTCACAACCCAAAGTTATATGGGTGTACTAACTTTAATATCACAGTCTGTTAATCAATTTACTTATGTTAATGAAACTGAAATTCAATATTTAATTGATTTGTTATGTCAAGAACGTAAAGTGAAAATTATTAATCCCAAAGCCAAGTTACAAGATAGATTAATTTGTTTACTAAATAAAAATAATTAATTTTTAGCTAATGCAATACCTGAAAGAACCTAATGCAATTAAGATACAAATTGAACAATTTGCGCTATACACAACTCTATGGTTAGATACAGAAGTTGCAGATTGGCATACTTATTATCCAAAATTGTCATTAATTCAGGTACTGACAGAGTTTAACGATTATTCAGGAAAATCAACTTACATTCTTGATGTATTAGGAAAGCCTGATTTGGTTTTACAGTTTATTAACCAAATCATGATTAATCCCAAAATTGAAAAGATATTTCATAATGCTAGTTTTGATTTAAAGTATTTAGGCGGTAATTCCGCACAAAATGTTACTTGCACTCTCAAAATAGCCAGAAAGATTGTTAAAGGTATTTTAGAAGTATCTAACTTGCAACTAAAGACTTTAGCTACTGATTTATGTCACTTTTCTCATGTAGACAAAGAAGAACAGAGAAGTGATTGGGGAAAGCGTCCTTTGACGGAAAAGCAGCTACATTATGCGGCTATGGATACAGTATATTTAGCTGCTGTGCATCGACATTTCTTAGAATTTTGTAATCAGAATACTGTCAGTAATATTTTTGATCATATGCCTAATACGTCAAAAGACTCAAAAGATTTATTTAGAAACTTATCTTTATCTGCTACTAAAGTTAGAATCGCTTTTGAGTGTCCTCGCCTATTTTATTTACATCAGCATTTTGGTGGCAATACTTTATTTATACCACCAGATAATAAACTTGGAATTGGTAATGTGTTTCATTATTTAGCGGATGAATTCATTAATTTAGCTACTGATGAACCAAAATTTAAAGAATTATTTCAACTGGGTGCATCTAAATTAAAGATAGAGGAAATAGCCTCTACTATGCAGCAGCTTTTTTATCAAATTAAATTTTCTGATTATTTAGAAAAAGCAGTTGCTAAAGATGTTAACCAAGCACAACCATTATTACATGTTTGGCAAGGATTACAAGGACTCATCAAACGCTTTGCAGAAATACTTATAGTAAATCGCCGCTATTGTAGTGCAGAAAAGCTGATTAGTAACACTTTTATTGCAGAAGGACGTAAGCTAGAGCATTATTTTGATTTACCTGATGGAACAAAACAAAGAGTAGCAGGAGAATTTGATTGCTTAGTATTCAACTTTGAACTCAAGCGCCTTTGTGTAGTTGAGTTTAAAACCTATCAATCTGTAGATCCTTCCGCACAATTAGCCCAAGTTGCGCTCTATAGTTATATGCTGTGGCAAAAGAAAAAAGTACCTGTTGATTCAGCAGTATATTGTGTTTTACCAGAGTTCAAAGAGTATCAATATTCTTGGGAAGAATTAGAAAATACTGTGCATCAGCTGATTCCTTATAAGTTACAACAAATGCAGCAATGGCTGACTTGGGAACCACCTCATCCAAATCCACCACCACCGACAACTCAGCTTCATTTGTGTGAAATTTGTCCTCAAAAACAAAAGTGTCAAACTTATTTTGTTTCAACAGATATTTCTTCTCCAGATGAGATTCAAGAATCTGTGAATCCTGATGCTATTGGTGAAGAATTGGTTGCAACTCTACAATCTTTTAAAATCATGGTTGATTACCAAGGAGCTACCGTTGGTTCAGCTTTTATCCGTGTGAAACTGAAACCTCATTTAGGCGTGAGTGTTAACTCGATTTTGCGCTTATCTAAAGATTTGCAAGTGCAGTTAGGATTGACAGATCCTCCCTTCATCGCGCCTCAAGCTGGCTATGTCAGTGTAGATTTACCTCGTTCAGATAGACAAGTCGCCAGGTTTGCAGATTATATCAAATCACAGGTTTTAGCTGCCACAGTACCAGTGAAAATTGCCATCGGGATAAATTTAGATGGAGAGTTAGTAGAAGCTGATTTATCTGATCCGAATACTTGTCATTTTTTGGTTGGAGGTACGACAGGAAGTGGTAAAAGTGAATTTTTGCGATCGCTCCTTCTGGGCCTGATCTATCGTTATTCTACACAACACCTCAAAATTGCCCTTGTCGATCCTAAGCGAGTGACATTTCCAGAGTTTGAGCAGATGTCATGGTTGTACGCGCCTGTTGTCAAAGATGGCGATCGCGCTATTGAATTAATGGATGAACTGGTAACAGAAATGGAAACTCGTTACCAGCAGTTTGAAAAAGCCAGATGTGCTGATCTAACTGCATATAATCAAATTTCTAGCCAACCTTTAGCTCGGATTGTCTGTATTTTTGATGAATACGCCGATTTTATGGCAGAAAAAGAAATTCGCATAGCATTAGAACAAAATATTAAACGATTGGGTGCAATGGCCAGAGCAGCTGGGATTCATCTAATTATTGCCACTCAACGCCCTGAAGCTAAAATAGTAACTCCAGTTATTCGCTCAAATTTACCAGGACGAGTCGCTCTACGTACTGCTAGTGAAGCAGATTCAAAAATCATTCTGGGAGGTACAGAAACAGCAGCTGCATATCTATTAGGCAAAGGTGATTTACTTTACCAAATTGGTTCTAAACTACAGAGGTTGCAAAGTTTGTTTGCTAGTAGCATTCAAATTCCTTCTATAGCGGTTCTCAGTTGAGTCCAATACAGACCTAACCCCCAACCCCTTCCACTGGGAAGGAGAGTAAGATTCAAAGTCTCTCTCCTAAAAGGAGAGAGGTCAGAATTGCATACAAACGAGACCGCTATATATAAATCAAATACGCCCCTCGCTGGTATAATGCTGACTGCTCAATCAATAATAATTTTCGCAAGTCGGAAAATCTTAAAATTACCGAAAGTTTTGGCTCAACAACAAAATGTTTACGTTACTTAGATGGGAATGCGTGATCAAAGGATTTAAGAAATGGGATATGTAATTGCAACTGCAAATATGAAGGGTGGGGTTGGTAAAACAACTCTTAGCGTCAATATCGCAACTTGTTTAGCGAAAGAACATGGTAAGCGAGTACTTGTGTTGGATTTAGATAGCCAAATTAGTGCAACACTTAGTCTCATGTCGCCTATGGAGTTTGCGAAACGCCGGAAACACAGAAAGACATTTAGGTATCTGATAGATCAAATTATCAGTCCAGAATCAAAACAAAAAAATACAATTCAAGACATAATTCAACCCCAGGTTTGTAATCTCCCAGGATTAGATTTATTACCAGGGGATATTGATTTGTATGATGAATTTGTTGTTTCTGAAATGCTGCACTATCAGGCGATTAATCTAGGTGTAACTGATTTTGAAACTATTTGGAATCGTTTTGAAAGAGTCTTGCTGAGTAAACTTTTAGAACCAGTGCGGGAAGAATATGATTTTATCATTCTAGACTGCGCTCCAGGATATAATCTTTTGACTCGTAGTGCTTTAGCTACTAGCAATTTCTATATTCTTCCCGCGAAGCCTGAACCTTTGTCTGTAGTAGGTATTCAGTTATTAGAAAGACGCGTCGCCCAGTTAAAAGAAAGTCACGAACACGAAGCCAAAATAGATATTCAAATGCTGGGAATTGTCTTTACAATGTCGAATGCTAATTTATTAACTGGTAGATACTACAAACAAGTGATGCAACGTGTTCATCAAGACTTTGGTGTAGAAAAAATATGTCAAACTCAAATTCCAGTTGATGTGAATGTTGCCAAAGCTGTTGATAGTTTTATGCCTGTGATTTTAAATTCTCCTCAATCATCTGGTTCTAAATCATTTTCTCAGTTAACCCAAGAATTGTTGCAAAAACTTAAAATGTATACATAATTTTAGCTGCAAAACTTAGTACAGGGGGATTTAGGGTAAGTTAATATACTTCTTGTAGGAGTAGGGAAAAGGTTAAAAGAATAGAAATGTCCTTTCCCCCTTACCCCCGGATTTCTTAAAGCTTTATAAAACCTATATTTCTGAGTTTCACACTGGATCAAAATTCAAATTTCGTCAATAATGCCTGAAATAATATCTAGGTAAATTTTCTGATGAATGCGTAGGCGTAGCCCGTGGCAGACATCGCATAACTTGTGAGAAAACTAGTACTCGGCCACACGAACTATGCTGGGTTCGTAGTGAGGACTTTAGTCCTCTATGAGCGCTTAAGCGCTCACTACAAACCCTGCAAAGTTACCTTGGTGGAGTACTAGGTTAATTAATTTTTTAAATCAAATTCAGTATTCTTGATATTGTCATTTTAAAACTACACAACATCATGAAGCTTTCAATAATATACTACTAAAATATACTGATCAAAAAATAGTTTGATACGCTGAAATAGTATATTCAAAAAAATGATTAATATAAATATCCAAGTGGAATTATATTTTTAGATTTATATGTCATCATCACCTAAAACAAACAAAGCAAAACAATCTTTGCAGTCTTACTCAAACAGGCTATCTTGGCTTTATAGAAACATAGTATTTTTCATAATATTTTTTGTTGTTATCTCAACTTGCTTCTACGCTATTTATCCCTTATTGTTAAATTTAATTATTTCTAAAGTTAGTCCTTCATCCAACTCTTCCCATCCAACTTCTATCCCCTGGTTGACAAATAAATCTGAATGTGAGCATAATTCCGGTAGAGTTTGGCATGACAATCATTGTTGGGATTATGAACATGATCCTAGTTTTTGAGATTCATTGGTTATTGGTCATTGGTCATTGGTCATTACTTAAACAAATGACAAATGACAAATAACTATTTTTAAAACTGCTGTAAAAAGCGCAAATCGCTAGTATATACACGACGAATATCATCAAGTTGATGTAGCACCATCGCAAAGCGTTCCACACCAAAACCAGCAGCAAAGCCAGTGTAAACTTCTGGGTCGTATCCTACTGATTTCAACACATTTGGATCGACCATACCGCAGCCCATCACTTCTAACCAGCGTCCATTCCACTCCAAATCAACTTCCGCCGATGGTTCTGTAAAAGGAAAATAACTGGCTCGGAAGCGGATAGGCAAATCGCCAAACATTTGTTGCAAAAATATCTTGATTGTGCCTTTGAGGTCAGTAAAAGTTAGTCCCTCGTCAATTGCTAAAAGTTCGATCTGATGAAAAACTGCTGCGTGAGTAGCATCTACGTTATCTCTTCGATAAACTCTCCCTGGTGCAACAATGCGGATCGGAGGTTCCTCGGCTTCCATGTAACGAATTTGCACCGATGAGGTTTGAGTCCGCAACAAATTACCATCTGGTAGGTAGAAAGTATCTTGCATGTCGCGGGCGGGGTGATCGCGCGGGGTATTTAGCGCCTCGAAATTGTAGTAGTCTGTTTCCATTTCTGGTCCAGCAGCTACGGTGTAGCCCATACCGACAAAGATATCCAGCACCTGGTCAATCATACCGTTGATCGGATGGATTCGACCTTGGGGGCAATAAATTCCCGGCATAGTGACATCTAGAGTTTCTGCTTCTAGCTGTGCCTGAATTTTAGCTGCTTCGAGAGTTGCACGTTGCTGATCAAGGCTTGTTTGCAAGGCTTCTTTAACTGTATTGGCGATCGCTCCAATTTTTGGTCTTTCTTCGGCTGGGAGTTTACCCATACCGCCCAGAAGCACTGATAAACTACCTTTTTTACCAAGGTACTTTACTCTTAGTTCTTCAAGAGTTTCTAGCCTAGCAGCAGCAGCGATCGCTTTTTCTCCTTCCTCTTGCAGTGCCAACAGTTGAGTCTCTAAATTAGTTGTCATTAGTAAATAATCATTAGTAAATAGTCATTAGTGAATAGTCATTTGTCATTGGTTCTTGGTCATGAACTTTGGATAAATGACAACAGACTAATCAAATTAATTAATAAGTTAATTGTGCATCAAAGGCAACAGTTGCAACGCAACCTACCATTACCAGTTTAGGGTGTCAGAGGTGGATAATGGAATAGACCACCTTCCCCAATCCCCGAACGCGAGTGCGTCTTTGCAGGAGAATCCCCGATCCCCGATCCCCAATCCCCGATCTCTATTTCACCTTAATTGGCGTCAGGGCTACACCTTTATAGTAATACCCTAAAATTTGCAGATGGTTGGCTCCCTGTAAAGCCAAATTGTGAGCGCCCCATTGACTCATACCAATAGCATGACCAAAACCTAGTCCTTGGAGTGTGAAACCACCGTTACCGTTGGAGACGCTAAAGCGGGTACTTTTTAGTTTCAAAGCTGTACGCACTTCTTCGCCTCTTAGTATTTTTTCGCCTTTGTCGCCGACTATTTTCAGGGTTTTCACACTGTTGAAAGGCGATCGCTGTTCAATAATCATTTGCTTGGCGTTACCTATTTCTGGAAATTTGCTGCTAATTTCCGTAGGGCTGAAAGTTCTCATCCAGTAGCATTCGCGGATATTTTGGTCAAAGTCGGGAACAGCACGTAGGTATGGTTCTTTGCTTAACCAAACATCTTCGACGTTTTCGGTGTGTCCACCCGAACAAGCATGAAAAACCGAGAGGATAAGTTGGTTCTTGTAAGTTAGTACTTGTCCGGCAGTAGCATCAACAGCTGCATAAGTAGGGCGAGATTCGCTGATCACACCTTTATAAATCTGCCAACGATCTGGGCTTGCACCCAAATCGTAAATGGGATTATTGCGCTGTCTTGATCGCTCATAAAGGGCATAGGTACGGGCTGCGATCGCTTGGGCTTTGAGGGCTTCTAAAGGCCAACGGCTATTCATTTCACCGCCCAAAACGCTGTAGAGATATTCTTCTAAATCTACCCAGTTGACAGCAGTCACACCTTTGTCTGTGGGGACAACTAAAGTTCTGCCTCGATACCAGCGATCGCCTATATAAACAAATCCTCCCTTACTCGATGGTTCAATCCAAAATAAACCAGAACGCCACTTATCTAAGGCGATTCCACCACCGGGAACCGGTTGGGCATAATACGCGTTCATTGCAGGTAGTTGTCCCAGAGTACGTCCGCTACTATCCTTGACAACCGCAGTTGTAGAACTGCCAACTTTAACCTGTTTAGCATCCCGTTCAATTGCAACTCGCAGGATCACAGACGCTTGAGCCGGTAGACATAACGCAATCCATAAAAGCACACCCAGCCACCAATGGCGTCCTTTAATTTGGGAAAACAAAGAGGCTAACAACAGTTGGAATTTCATGCCGTTGATCATTTAGTTACAGTTTATATTTATCAGACGCTCACTTTTACAGTAGTTTCCCGGAGACAGGATTTGCCTTCCAGATGGAAGAACTTGCTCGCATTGCATCAACTTAGGTGGCGATCGCGTAGCGGCTCCTTTGGAGCATCGCTTTAGGGGCGTCACTGATTCATGCTAATCAGCAGCCCACACTGATCTGACGGTACAGTTTGGGTAGTTTATACTTGAGTAATCTTAGCGCGACTACTCAACTACAGGTAATCCGGCTAGCGCCATCGCCACTTCCTCAGAGCTATATTCTGTATCAACAAGCAGTCCAGCTTGATAATCGATGTAAGCTTGCATATCAAAGTGTCCATGGCCGCAAAGATTGAATAGAATAGTTTTGCTCACAGCTTCTGACTTGCAACGCAAAGCCTCATCAATTGTTGCTTTGACTGCATGATTCGCTTCTGGTGCTGGTAAAACTCCTTCTGTACGTGCAAAAGTTAATCCAGCAGCAAAACAACTCCTTTGATATTCAGCACGTGATTCTACCAATCCCAAATTCACAATATGGCTAACAAGGGGAGCCATACCGTGATAGCGCAAGCCTCCTGCATGAATCCCTTCTGGGACAAATGTGCTACCTAAAGTGTGCATCTTAGTTAGTGGAGTCAGGTGTGCGGTATCACCATAGTCATAAGCATACTTGCCACGAGTTAATGAGGGACAAGCTGCTGGTTCAACTGCTATGACTTGTATATCTCGTTCTCCTCGCAGTTTCGCACCGATAAATGGAAAAGCTATTCCGGCAAAGTTACTACCCCCACCTGTACAACCAATGACAATATCGGGATAATCTCCTGCCATCTCTAATTGAGTCAATGCCTCCTGCCCAATCACAGTTTGATGTAGGAGTACGTGATTGAGAACACTACCTAAAGCATACTTAGTTTGTTCATCAGCTGCTGCCATTTCCACAGCTTCACTGATAGCAATACCTAAACTGCCCGTACTGTTAGGAGATTCTGCCAAAATTTTACGTCCGGCTTCAGTTTCATTACTAGGGCTTGCCACTACCCTAGCACCATAGCTTTCCATGAACGCTCGGCGGTAAGGCTTTTGCTGATAGCTGACATTGACCATGTAAACTAGCACTTCTAGATCAAATAACGCACCAGCAAACGCTAAAGATGATCCCCATTGTCCCGCTCCTGTTTCAGTAGTTAATTTTTTGACACCAGCTTGTTTGTTGTAGTATGCTTGGGCAACAGCAGTATTCGGTTTGTGGCTTCCCGAAGGACTCACACCTTCATACTTATAGTAAATTTTGGCTGGTGTATCCAAAGCTTGTTCTAAACGACGGGCGCGGTAAAGGGGAGTTGGTCGCCATTGGCAATAAATCGAGCGTACTTGATCTGGGATCTCAATCCATCTTTGTTGGCTAACTTCTTGCTCGATCAATGCTGAGGGAAACAGGGGTAATAAGTCATCTGGTGTTATTGGCTTACCAGTGCCTGGATGTAAAACTGGTGGTAATGCTTGGGGTAAGTCAGCTTGGATGTTGTACCAAGCTGTTGGTATTTGCTCTTCAGTCAGAATATATTTAATTGTGTCCATATTAAAAAATTAATGTGGGCAAACTCAAATTTTTGACAGGTTATACCAATTCGCAATACTCGCGCCTTGGGCGATAAGCAAACTACGCAATTAAGATAACGATGCAGCCTGGTTTTCCAGGTTTAGATTCAGTTACTTGATTTTGGAGAATTGGTATTACACTTTTTAGATTAACAGCCATTGATGCTTTGCACCTAGTAGAGACGCTTCAAACAGCACGTCTCTACTAGGTGCGGACTTACTTAGGGTTTGCTAAAAAAGTGGCCCTGAGTTTCAGGGCCACTTTTATCTTCCCAGCTTATAACTTGATGGAGATTTAATGGGATGCTTCAGTAATCGGAACCCATTCAGTGTGGAAAGAACCTGGTTTGTCAATGCGCTCGTAGGTATGTGCGCCGAAGTAGTCGCGTTGAGCTTGGGTGAGGTTTTGGGGTAAGCGATCGCGACGATAGCTATCAAAATAATCTAAAGATGCACTAAATGCTGGTACGGGAATTCCCAATTTAGCAGCTGTAGCTAATACTTCCCGCCAAGCAGCCTGTCTATCGAGAATTGTTTGCTTAAATTCTGGCGCTAACAACAGGTTAGGTAATGCTGGATCTTCGTTAAAAGCCTTCTTAATTTTGTTCAGGAATCCAGCACGAATAATACAGCCACCTTTCCAAATTCGCGCCAATTCACTCAGCTTCAAATTCCAGTTGTATGTTTGTGAAGCTTTGGATAGCAACGCCATCCCTTGAGCGTAAGAACAGATTTTTGAGCAATACAGGGCATCACGCACCATGTTGATAAAATCTTTGGTTGCGCCGTTATATTTGCCAGTAGGACCTGTAAGTACCTTAGATGCTGCTACACGCTCTTGTTTGTAGGAAGAAATAATCCGAGCATTTACTGCTGCGGTAATTGTCGGTATGGAAACTCCTAACTCCAACGCTGTCTGCACAGTCCAACGTCCAGTACCCTTTTGTCCAGCCGAGTCTACAATCAATTCGACTAAAGGCAAATTTGTATCTGGGTCGATGTAGGGGAAAATGTTGGAGGTGATCTCAATCAAAAACGAATTGAGTTCGTCGGTGGTGTTCCACTCTGTAAAGACTTCGTGCAGTTGATTGTGATCTAATCCACCAGCATTTTTCAGCAAATCGTAGGCTTCAGCAATTAGCTGCATATCGCCATACTCAATGCCGTTGTGTACCATTTTTACGTAGTGACCAGAACCACCAGGACCAATATAGGTGACACAAGCACCATCATCAACTTGAGCGGCAATTTTATTGAAGATCGGGGATAGATACTGATAAGAGCTTTCAGTACCTCCTGGCATTAAAGAGGGACCATTGAGCGCCCCTTCTTCACCACCACTTACACCCATACCAATGTACCGGAATCCAGCAGGCTCCAGTTCTTGAGTGCGTCTGTCTGTATCTTCAAACCAAGAATTACCACCATCGATAATAATATCGCCTTTGTCAAGCAAAGGTTTAAGCTGGGCAATAACTGCATCTACAGGTTTGCCAGCCTGTACCATAATTAGGATTCTTCTGGGACGTTCTAGAGAAGCGACAAACTCTTCCAGGGTAAAAGCAGCTTTAGCGTTTCTGCCCTGAGCGCGCTCCGCCATGAACTTGTCGGTTTTTTCGCGTGAGCGATTGTAAACGGCAATTGGGAAGCCATTACGCTCAACATTGAGAGCGATGTTCTCCCCCATGACGGCCAAGCCAATCACACCAAAGCTTTGTAGTGTCATAGATTTTGTGGCTAACTTTTCGTGATCTTTTATCTTTAAGGGTAGTCCGAGATTTTCGCTTCTCCCCTAAAGAAGACATTAAAAGTTCAGCGACCGAGTAGAAATGCACAACTTACACAGATAATTAATTTTAATTTGTATCGAAATCAACACTTCTCTTGCAAAATTAGTTAATGGTTAATGGTTAGTTGTTAGTTGTTAGTTGTTAGTTGTAGCCTGCGGGTAGACGCTTAGGCGTCTATGGAACAACCAACCATCAACCACCAACCATCATCAGTCCCATGACGTAGTTAAGGAGAAACACGAAATGCTGGCAAATGTCTTAGCACTGACAGTCGGTCTTGGTAGTATAGCCATTTACTTGGCGGCTTTCTTTTTCCCAGAAATCCACCGTAAAAATGATTTTATATGGAGTGGTGTAGGACTGTTTTACGCGTTGATGCTATGGGTGTTTGCGCCACGTATTACCGGGGGTCTTTTATTAGGTCATATTGCTAGTGTGGCGCTTTTAGTTTGGTTTGGTTGGCAGACACTTTCATTACGTCGTCAGTTAGCACCTTCTGCACAACAAACTCCTGTACCTAGTACGGAAGCTGTGCAAAATACTATTCAAGAACAGGTTACTAAATTGTCGCTTCCTCAACGCTTAGGTCAGATACAGAGTAGTATCGGTGGAATTTTCTCTGGTGCAAAAAATCGTGTTCAAGAGACTGTGAGCAAAAAGACACCAGAAACTCCTCAACCTACAGAAAAACCATCTGTTGAGATTGTTGATCATCGTACTGTCACAAATGAACCAACACCAGAAGCAAGCACAACTTTAGAACAACCTACAGATACATCTGTTACTACTGATACTGAAGCCACAACCGAGACTGTAGCAGAAGCAATTCCACCCCATCCTCCATCACCTGAGTTGATAGAAGCTGCCAAAGAAGCTGCTGTCAAAGCAGAAGAAGTGGCAGAAAAATTAGAAAATATTCCTGTGGAAGAAATTGCTCCTGATGCCGAACTTGCGCCACCAGCAGAAGCACCACCTGAGCAAATACCGCCGAGCGATCGCGCTAGTTAAATATCAATACGGTTGGTGTTAAGCCCACAATCCTTTGTAGAGACGCGTATAATTACCCTGCGGGAACGCTAAAAGCGAACGCGTCTCTACAGACAAAATTTTTTGTACCAAAAATCCTTAACTGATATGAGTTATTGAAATTTCATGTCAAGCAAATGATACTCAAAATTCAAGCTGCTTACCTAGCAATTCAACAAAAGCCTCCGATTTGATGTGAATCAAAAATTGGCTTCAGGTAACAAATAAACTAGGGTTTCGTAAGCGAAACTAAGATTAAGTACCATATTCTAGAAGGAGTACAGTTGTTTTGCAAGCTCGTAATATAAATTAGATGCAAGTCCAATAGAGTGATCTTGCGATCGCAACTAGCAACATAGGCAAATACTATTTTTACAATGTCGTACTGTATCAATCCCCGTTGTCCAGATCCTCTTGATCCTGAGAATGCAAACAATTCAACTTGTCGCAACTGTGGATCAGAAATACTACTACAAGGACGTTATACAGTTGTTGAAAAACTAGGAAAAGGTGGTTTTGGCACTACTTTTGAAGTAAGCGATCGCGGTACGCGCAAAGTTTTAAAAATTCTCACAGATGATAACTCAAAAGCTATTGAGCTTTTTCAACAGGAAGCACAGGTTTTAAACCAGTTGCAAAGTCCTGGTATTCCGAAGGTAGATGCTGATGGTTACTTTACAGTTAAACCTAACAATAGTTCTGCACCATTGCATTGTCTGGTAATGGAAAAAATTGAGGGAGTTGATTTAGAAAAATGGATGAAATCTCGCCATTGTCAACCCATTTCTCAAATTCAAGCTTTTGATTGGCTCAAACAACTAGTTAATATATTATCTACAATACATACTCAACAGTATTTTCACAGAGATATTAAGCCTCAGAATATCATGCTGCAACCGAATGGGCAGCTAGTTTTGATTGATTTTGGATCAGTACGGCAAGTAACTACAACTATCTTAGAAGGAGTTTGTCATACCAGAATTGTTTCTAAAGGATATTCTCCCCCAGAGCAACAAAATGGTTACTCTGTGCAGCAATCTGATTTTTTTGCTTTAGGACGCACTTTTGTTTTTCTACTTACAGGCAAAAAACCTCAAGATATAGCTATCTATAATCCTTTAACTAATCAGTTAGACTGGCGTCCTCATGCATTGCATATTTCGCCGATATTTGCAGATTTAATCGACTATTTAATGGCTGCTACAGCCAGTAATCGTCCTGAAAATACGCAAGTAATTTGGCAATTTTTGGAGAAGATTGAGCAAGATGTTAGCCAGACAAATATATTGCTACAAAGAACATTACTTCAAAGAATCCCAAATTCAGCTTTATCTTTTGCTACTACAGTTTTTTCTCATACTGCTCATCAACAACATAAAGCTTGGAAAATTATCATTGGTTCAGGAGTAAGTTTATTTGCTGCTGCAACTGTGATTCTCAACCCACTCAGTACCACTAACCCAGTTAATACAACGAAAGCAGATTCCCTCAAAACTCCTATTGCTAATTCCTCAACAGTTCCTCTCGCTACTCATAAAGAGCAACAACTTAATACTGAAATAACGAAGGCGAGAAATATTAACCTATCTTCTGTTTCAATTCCTAAACACCCAAAAAACACTCAATTAAAAGCAGCGAATCTACATAATAAACAAAAAAATATTGCTAATGGAGAAAAACAATCATCAATTGATACTCCAAAAGATAATATTCCAGATATCAATTCACATGTAGCAAACAGAGCCAGAAAAAATATAAATATTGTTGTTATAAAAACACAAAAAAGAAGACGCCCGTTATTGAAATATAAACGAAACCCGAGTAATATTTTTGTAAGCAAGAAAGCTAAATCGCAAAAAAAACAATCAATAAAAATAAAAATTAAAGGACAGCAAAAAACAATAAAAATATTGTCTTCTTCAGCGATAAAAAAGAAAAGACTAAATAATCAATTGAAGCACGAAATCAAAATCAAAATCAAAAGTCATCACCAGAATCCAAAAAACACTAAATCATGAATTAACCTAAAATTTATGTGGCTAAAAATAATTTATAATTGATCTTAGGACTTACGCAACTGGCATATTAATTTTAAGTTCGTAGTAAGGACTTTAGTCCTTATTTTGAGGACTAAAGTCCTCACTACAAACAAAAAATTGAGATTTTTGTGACACTTGCGTAAGTCCTGGATCTATTAGAATGCATCTTGATCATTTATTTACGCAGAAGCATTAGGTGTAGAATAACACCGAACAACGCTAGTACTTGCTTAAGGTGAATCTTCTCTTTCGTTGTGTATGGTTAGTGAGAAATGCTCACGTAGATAGCCGGGAGTAAGGATACGCCCTGTGGCTTGAGCCACGGGAGGAAAAACTACACGAGCAGTTTTAACTGCCTTCAAAAATGCTAAAATGTTAGCAGCAAGTAGGAACAACCATCTACGCGACGAAACACTCCTAGTAAGGTGAAATCCCTGATTTACCTCGTACCTGATAAATTCAGCCCTGGGTAAACAAGTAATGACAGGATGTTGAGCGTACCGAACTGGCATTGCGAGTCCATCGCAATGCAAAAAAATGATACAAGTAAGCGCAATTGCAGCATCTTTAAAGGTAGTTGTTTTGAGCGTCTAGGGGGATATTTGACTATCCCTTTTAAGCAAGTCTTAAAGAATCTGCCTCTATGAAAGAGGGCAGAGTGTCACTCTATAAAATCTATTCGACATTAGCCGTTCTGGGCATGTGGATTCTATAATTAGTGGAACATCATTTGCTGCTAATTCAGGCATGAGACTGTGACAGAAACTGGAAGTTATAAAGATACTGTAAACTTACCCAAAACTAAATTTGATATGCGGGCGAACGCTAGCAAGCGTGAACCCGAAATTCAAAAATTTTGGGCAGAAAATAAAGTCTACGATCGCCTATCCCAAAATAATCCCGGCGAATTATTTATACTGCATGATGGGCCTCCCTATGCAAACGGCTCTCTGCATATTGGTCATGCTTTAAATAAAATTCTCAAAGATATTATTAATCGCTACCAACTCTTACGTGGTCGGAAAGTTCGTTATGTACCTGGTTGGGACTGTCACGGTTTACCGATTGAGTTAAAAGTTTTACAAAACATGAAAGCCGCCGAACGGCAAAACTTGACACCTTTACAACTACGACAAAAAGCGAAAGAATTTGCCTTCAATGCTGTCAATGAACAGCGCAATAGCTTCAAACGCTACGGAGTTTGGGGGGATTGGGAACATCCATATTTAACTTTGACGCCAGAATACGAAGCTGCACAAATCGGTGTATTCGGACAAATAGTGTTAAAAGGTTACATTTATCGTGGTTTAAAGCCAGTACACTGGAGTCCTAGTTCTAAAACAGCTTTGGCAGAAGCAGAGTTAGAATATCCAGAAGGTCACACTTCCCGCAGTATCTACGCCGCTTTTTCGGTGAGGAGTCTATCGGAAGCGAGTCAATCTCAACTATCAGAATTTCTACCAGAATTAGGTGTAGCAATTTGGACAACTACACCTTGGACAATTCCTGGAAACTTAGCTGTGGCATTAAACCCGGAACTAAATTACGCAGTTGTAGAAGTTACTGAATTACAAGAAAAATTAGGGTTTAAATACTTAATTGTTGCTGCGGATTTAGTGGAGCGACTATCTGCCACACTGGAAATTCCGTTAACAGTAAAAACCACAATTCAAGGGAAAGATTTAGAACATACCACTTACCGTCATCCTTTATATGACCGTGAAAGCCCAATTGTCATTGGTGGCGATTATGTCACCACTGAGTCTGGGACTGGCTTAGTCCACACTGCACCCGGTCACGGTCAAGAAGACTACATTGTCGGTCAGCGTTATGGTTTGCCCGTCTTAGCTCCAGTTGATGACAATGGTAACTTTACCGCAGAGTCGGGACAGTTTGCTGGGTTGAATGTGCTTGGTGATGGGAACCAAGCGGTAATTGATGCTTTGAGTGCTGCTGGTTCCTTGTTGAAAGAAGAACCCTACCTGCATAAATACCCTTATGACTGGCGAACCAAAAAACCAACGATTTTCCGCGCCACAGAACAGTGGTTTGCTTCAGTAGAAGGATTCCGCGAAGAAGCACTCAAAGCGATCGCTTCTGTGAAATGGATTCCTGCTCAAGGTGAAAATAGAATCACACCGATGGTTGCAGACCGTTCTGACTGGTGTATCTCCCGTCAGCGCAGTTGGGGTGTACCAATTCCGGTATTTTACGACGAAGCCAACGGTGAACCATTGCTGAATGAGGAAACCATCGCCCACGTGCAAGCAATTATTGCTGAAAAAGGTTCTGATGCTTGGTGGGAATTATCAGTTGAGGAATTGCTACCAGAAACATACCGCAATAACGGCCGTACCTACCGTAAAGGTACAGATACAATGGACGTCTGGTTTGATTCTGGCTCATCTTGGGCAGCTGTAGTCAAGCAGCGTCCAGAATTACGCTATCCTGCGGATGTATACCTAGAAGGTTCAGATCAGCATCGGGGTTGGTTCCAGTCGAGTTTGCTCACCAGTGTCGCGGTTAACAATTGTGCGCCATACAAAACCGTGTTGACTCATGGGTTTACCCTCGACGAACAGGGACGGAAAATGAGTAAGTCCCTGGGAAATGTCGTTGACCCAAATATGCTGATTGAGGGAGGTAAAGACCAGAAAAAAGACCCTGCTTACGGTGCCGATGTGTTGCGACTGTGGGTGTCATCGGTAGATTACACTTCTGATCAGCGCTTGGGTAGCAATATCATCAAACAACTGGTTGATATCCGTAACAAGATTCGTAACACCGCCAAAAACCTACTGGGTAATTTACACGATTTTGACCCAGAAAAAGATGCTGTACCCTATGAGCAATTACCGCAGCTAGATAAATACATGCTGCACCGGATGACAGAAGTTTTCCAAGAAGTGACAGAAGCTTTTGACAGCTTCCAATTCTTCCGCTTTTTCCAAACAGTGCAAAACTTCTGTGTGGTGGACTTATCCAATTTTTATATGGATATCGCCAAAGATAGACTGTACATCAGTAACAGTAATGCTTTGCGTCGTCGCAGTTGTCAGACAGTGTATTGGTATGCGTTGGAAAATTTAGCCAAAGCGATCGCACCTGTATTATCTCACTTAGCTGAAGATATCTGGCAATATCTTCCTTACAAGACTCCTTACAAATCAGTGTTTGAATCTGGTTGGGTAGAGTTGCAGCAAAACTGGCATAATCCAGAACTAGCAGCTTTTTGGCAACAACTGCGTGATATCCGCCTTGATGTCAATAAGGTGTTGGAACAAGCTAGGGTGGAAAAAATGATTGGTTCCTCCCTGGAAGCGAAAATTTTGCTTTACATCAGTGATGCACAATTATTGAGTGCCATCAAATCACTAGAGGCGAATAACAGCAACAGTGTAGACGAACTCCGTTACTTGTTCATTACCTCCCAAGTGGAATTGGCGGATATAACAGAAAAACTGCAAGGTTCAAAGTATAACTTGCAGGCTGATAAGTGGAGAATTGGTGTACTAGAAGCAGAAGGGCAAAAATGCGATCGCTGCTGGAATTACTCTACTCATGTGGGAGAAAATACAGAACATCCGCTAATTTGTGAACGGTGTGTTGCGGCATTAGCGGGAGAGTTTTAAGTAGGAGGCACAAAGAAGGTTATAAGAGTCTAGGGGGTATGACACTTTAGATAGAGTGCGGAAGGTAGATAATAAGTTGATTGTGAGGCTTCTTGGGCTACCCTAGAAGTATGATTGGTGAGAAACCGTGCTATGAGCGTTGTAATCTCCGACGAAATCCTGCAAGCATCTCAGCTAACTCCAAGCGAGTTTCGCCAAGAAATTGCATTACACCTGTTCCAGACAGGCCGTTTAACGTTAGGATCTGCCAGCCAACTAGCCCAGATGCAACCCAATGCTTTTCGTCAACTTCTCAAACAACGCTATATCCCCCTTTACTCCTATGATGTTGAAGACTTTGAACTAGACTTGAAAAACCTACGGGAGTTGGGGCGACTGTGATTATCATCAGTGATACATCAGCGATTACAAATTTGGCCGCGATTGATCACTTGCACCTTCTCCCGAAACTTTATGATCAAGTCAAAATTCCCGAAGCGGTGTATCGTGAACTTACAGACGTTGAACCTCCTGTTCCAGGAACTCTCGAAGTTCAATCTGCTTCTTGGATTGAAGTTAAGCGAGTTTTGACACTCCCGTACCTAAAGGCGACGGGATTCTTCTTTCATCCAGCCAACTTGTCTAGAGGAGTTTCCCCACCTAGCGCTTGGGTCTAAGAATTATTGGGCTGTTGGGTATTTTAGTTGAGGCTAAACGCCAAAATTTAATAGTTGCTGTCAAGCCCTTGATGGATGCTCTGATTGCTACATCAGAATTTAGACTATCTCCAGCCCTGTACAATCAAATTTTAGAAATAGTAGATGAAGCGTAAAAATTTATCAAAACATTTATATCCAACACCTTTTTACGGTGATCTGTACTAAGAACTACTTACGAGTAAAATCGCTACATTAGAAGGTGAAGAAACAAAATCATAATTGACCCAAACAGAGCGGGTGTTGACCTAAAACCATGAATGTAAACGCCATTATTACAGATAATCCTTTATTAAAAGGTTCTGGTTTGCCTGACTTTGCAAACATTAAACCAGAATATGTGGTGCCAGCGTTTCATCAGTTACTGGCAGAATTAGAACAAGAACTAACCAACTTGGAAGCTGATCTTAAGCCCAATTGGAACAGTTTAGTCGAACCTTTAGAAAAAATCACAGAACGCCTGAGTTGGAGTTGGGGTGTCGTCAATCATTTAATGGGTGTGAAAAATAGCCCCCAACTGCGGGAAGCTTTTGAAACTGTGCAGCCTCATGTAGTCCAGTTTTCTAATAAACTGGGTCAAAGTCAACCAATTTACAATGCTTTTAAAGCCCTTAGTGGGAGTGATGCTTGGAATAGTTTCCACTCGGCCCAACAGCGCATAGTCCAAGCTGCGATCCGTGATGCGGAACTTTCTGGCGTGGGTTTACAAGGTGAAGCACGCGATCGCTTTAACAATATCCAAATGGAGTTAGCGGAACTTTCCACTAAATTCTCTAATCATGTTCTGGACGCGACTAAAGCTTTCAGCTTGACGCTGACAAAGCAAGAAGAAGTAGAAGGTTTACCACCTAGTTTGCTGAGTTTAGCAGCCCAAGCAGCACGAGATGCGGAATCAGAAAACGCGACCCCCGAAAATGGCCCTTGGCGCATCACTTTGGACTTTCCCAGTTATTATCCTTTTATGCAGTACAGTACTCGCCGGGATTTGCGGGAGGTGCTTTACAAAGCTTATGTTAGCCGCGCTGCTAAGGGAGAGTTGGATAATAACCCGATCATTGAACACATCTTAAAGTTGCGTCAAGAATTAGCAGAGTTACTTGGCTACAAGACTTACGCGGAAGTGAGTTTAGCTAGTAAAATGGCTCCTAATGTCGAGGCTGTAGAAAAGCTGTTAGAGGAACTACGCGGCGCTAGCTATGATGCTGCTGTTAAAGAATTAGAAGAACTCAAAGCTTTTGCTGCAACTAAGGGAGTCGCCGAAGCCAATGATTTACAACATTGGGATATTGGGTTTTGGGCTGAACGTCAGCGAGAAGAAAAATTTGCTTTTACAGCTGAAGAATTGCGTCCTTATTTTCCCCTTCCCCAAGTGCTGGATGGTTTATTTGGGTTGGTAAAAAGACTATTTGGTGTCACCGTGACTCCTGCTGATGGTCAAGCACCAGTTTGGCATGAGGATGTGCGATATTTCCAAATTGCTGATGAAACGGGTAAGGCGATCGCCTATTTTTATTTAGACCCCTACAGTCGTCCTGCTGAAAAGCGCGGTGGTGCTTGGATGGATAGCTGTATTAATCGGGGTAAAGTCATTGAAAATGGTGTGAGTCAGACTCGCTTACCTGTGGCATATTTGGTGTGTAATCAGACACCACCTGTGGATGGTAAACCCAGCCTCATGACTTTCTCGGAAGTAGAGACTTTGTTCCACGAGTTCGGTCATGGTTTACATCACATGCTGACTAAGGTAGATTACACTTCAGCAGCAGGTATTAATAATGTCGAATGGGATGCTGTGGAATTACCTAGCCAGTTTATGGAAAACTGGTGCTACGACAGAGCTACTTTATTTGGCATGGCTAGGCATTACGAAACAGGCGAACTTTTGCCAGAACATTATTATCAAAAGCTATTAGCAGCCAAAAATTACATGAGCGGTAGTGCGACGTTGCGTCAACTCCACTTTAGCCTGTTGGATATCGAATTACATCACCGTTACCGTCCTGGTGGTGGTGAAACTCCCAAAAATGTACGCGATCGCATTGCCAAAACCACCACTGTCATACCCCCGTTACCAGAAGATTCCTTCCTGTGTGCTTTTGCACACATCTTTGCAGGTGGATACGCCGCAGGTTATTACAGCTATAAATGGGCAGAAGTCCTGAGTGCAGACGCTTTTGCTGCTTTTGAAGAAGTTGGTTTAGAAGACGAACAAGCAGTAAAAAGCACAGGTAAGCGCTATCGTGATACAGTTTTAGCACTCGGTGGGAGCAAGCATCCCATGGAAGTGTTTAAATCTTTCCGGGGTCGTGAACCGAGTACTGAAGCCTTACTGAGGCACAATGGTTTAATAGCTGCTTAGTGCCACCACAACTTTGCAGGTTGAGATTCCCCGTTCGCCCATAGACGGGGATTCTTGGCTGAACTTGCAGCTTTTAGCCTCTAATCCCCTTTAACTGTTCACGATGCGAACCATTACGGAAATTAACGAAAAAATCAGCCGTAAATGTGCTGTGGTTTTGACAGCTGAAGAATTAAAAACCAGAGTTGAGGAAGTTGGTGTTACAAAAGTTGCCAAGGAAGTTGATGTCATCACCACTGGCACTTTTGAACCAATGGAATCTAGTGGTGCAATTATTAACTTGGGGCATACTGATCCACCAATCAAAATTCGTCGCTGTTGGTTGGATGGCGTGCCAGTCTATCCCGGTTTTGGTGCTGTAGATTTATACTTGGGTGCAAGTTCTGCTGTAGAGATCATGGAGGGAGAAGAAGTCCGGGAACGAGGTGGCGGTCATGTGATTGAAGATTTGATTGCTGGTAAGCCAGTACACGTACGCGCTCAAGGACAAGTTACAGATTGCTATCCCAGGGCTACCTTTGAAACAACAATTACCCGCGACACTATTAATCAGTTTTATTTATTTAATCCCAGAAATCTTTATCAAAATTTTATTGTGGGAGTGAATGGAGGCGATCGCCCACTTTTTACTTATTTAGGCCCCTTACAGCCACGTTTAAGTAATGCAGTTTATTCCAACCCTGGTGAGATTTCTCCTCTCTTCAACGACCCCGATCTCCAACTAATCGGTATTGGTACACGAATTTTCTTGGGTGGAGGTATTGGCTATGTCGCATGGGAAGGAACGCAGCATTTCCCTTTACAAAAACGTTTGCCCAATCGTACACCCATTGGCCCAGCTGCAACTTTAGCTTTAATTGGTGACGCCAAACAAATGGATGCTCGTTGGGTACGGGGTTGTTATTTTAAAAATTATGGCCCTTCTCTAATGTTGGGTGTAGGTGTACCACTTCCGGTCTTAAACGAAGAAGTAGTAGCCAGATGTGCCGTTAGTGATAAACATTTAGTCGCACCGATCGTAGACTTTTCCATTCCCCGACGGGTGCGTCCCACCTTTGGCTTGGTGAGTTACGCTCAACTAAAGTCTGGACGCATCATCATTGAAGGTAAAACAGTACGGGTTGCACCCCTTGTTAGCATTTTCCTCTCTCGACAAGTCGCCCAAGAGTTAAAACAATGGATTCAAGCAGGTACTTTTAACCTCACTGAACCAGTCGCCCAAATCCCGATGGAACGCTCTTTTCTCCCCCAGGATCGGTGGACGGAGTTTTGAGGGAAGGGGGACATGGGGGACGAGGAAGAATAAGAATTTCTCCCGCTCCCCTGCTCCCTGCTCCCCAATCTCTATTCCTGCGGTGGCTTCGGTCGCTTCACTGGCTTGGGAACAGAACCTTTGGGTATAGGTCGTGATGGCGGTGATGATGATGAAGAATCACCCACTTTTTTAGTTGGACGTGGTAGACCTTCTCCACTTCGTCTGGGGGGATATGGTTTTCTACCACCAGGACTTGGACGATGACCTCCCCCGGCTCCACCTCCACGTTGAAATGGTGGTCTACTGCTGCGTTTTCTGGGCAGTTCAGCGATGACTGTCGCCTTCTCTATGACCAAAGATTCACCTTCTCGCTGGACTTGCAAGTCCCAAAATTTTCCTACTGCTTTGGTTTCTAGCTTGCCCTTGAGTTTCAATTTGAAATACTTAGGTTTATCATTTGGCTTGCGGGCAGATTGCTTAATTTTGATTACCAAGTTATCTGTATCATATGACTGATAAACTATTTCGCCACGAACAGAGAAGTCACCATCTGTAATTTGTAATGATGGTGTTGGTCCTATTGAGGTCTGTTGGTCTTTTTCCTCTAAATTCTCGGATAAATCAGGATTTGGTGTTTCCTCCTCCGGTGAGGTCAAATCTTGCTGCTGTTCGGTTATGGAACTTTTAGCCAGTTTTTCTGGCTCCCATACCCCCACAATTTGAAGATGCAAATTGTCGTTTTCTTGGCGTGTCCGTGGATAAACAACCCACAGATGCTCTTGCTCTAAGTCGAGATGGTTTTTGACTAAACTCATGATTCGGCCAAGTAGCACAGTCTCTAATTTGGTGCCATCGGGGGTCAACATTACACCTTGGGTAAATTGTTCGCTACTAGCAAAGTAACGACCCCGGACTAGGCCAATCGCTCGATACTGCATCGGTTCGCTAGGAGGTGGAATCGGTTGCTGTCGATTCACTAAGTTCCCATCATTAGCAGTTTCGCTTGACGTTATAGACGAAGCCTCGCTTTGCGATGCTTCGGCTGGTGCTACTACATCATTAGTTTCTTCTTGACTTGGTTTAGCTTCATCAGAAGCTATTGAATTTGATGATTCAGGGGACGGCATCAGGTCGGAATTCATAGCAACTCCTTGCGGCGGAGACACATCCCAATGGTGGGATTTTATTAACGCAACAGGCAAGAACATTTGTGTGGCTGCTCAAAGTATATTTACTTTCAAAACAACCACCATCGTTTGCCCTGTTATGATACTGAAAGACGCGATTTTTCGCATACACACTAAATGTGTAATTTAGTGTCTTTCCACTAGTTTCGGAAACATAGCATAGCTAATATTTAAGCGTCTCCTCTTAAATTCATCTCTTTCTTAAGCATCAAAAGGCTATTTGTTATAAAGTTCACAGTTAGTTAGTGGTATTCCGCAAACTTTTTCAATTTTTTAATTTTCTCAATTTTGTGTAAACGGTAAACAATAGTGTTATTAGAGTTAAGGACGGTTTTGTGTCTCAGCCGCGTAATAGATGGTTAGTCAAAGTAGTGTTAGTGCTGGCAGTAATAGCTTTTGTTGGAGTGTCTATGGTTCCCATCATAGCCGCATTTAATGATACGCAACAATCCAGCCCAAATTCCGCTAGCGGCAGAGGAAATTCGTCTTCCTCAGATATAAAGTCAAAACTGGAAGATGCAGCAAGAGGTTATGAACAAGTTTTGCAGCGAGAACCCGAAAATCAAACAGCCCTACGAGGTTTGTTAGAAACTCGTTTGCAATTGTTAAGTTTGGGTGTAGGTAATATTCAAGCAGTTATTGAACCTCTAGAAGAATTAACCAAGCTTAATCCAGAACAAACTAAATACGGCGTACTTTTGGCGCAAGCCAAGCAACAAATTGGTGACAAGGAAGGTGCAGTCGAAGCTTATCGCTCTGTTTTGAAGACCAAACCAGGCGATATTAATGCTTTGCAAGGAATGGTGGCTTTGTTACTCAATCAAAAGCGTCCGGAAGCAGCAATTGGGCTATTACAAGATACTCTTGCTAAATCCGCTCAAGCAAATAAGATTGAACCTGGTAGCGTGGATACTGTTGCTGTACAAGTAATGCTGGGTAATGTTAATGCTACCCAAAAACGTTATCCACAAGCCCTATCTATATACAATCAAGCAATTAATAGCGCTCCTAATGATTTTCGTCCTGTTTTGGCAAAAGCAATGGTTGTCAAAGAACAAGGAAAAACTGATGAAGCAAAACCTTTGTTTGATAAGGCTGCATCTCTAGCACCAGCTCAGTACAAAGACGAAATTAATAAAAGAAGTTCTGAAACTGTGACTCCAACTCCTGCTGCGACGCCTACACCGTAGGGACAACAGACAGGGGACAGGGGACAGGAGAAAGGTAATTTAGGATATTGATAATTTTCTCAATCCTCAATCCCTGTACTCTGTGATGAGACGCTTACGCGTAAGCGTCTCATCACAGAGAATCCCCAATCCCCAAATTTCATGCTCCTTCCACAGCAGCGACGATACCAAATAAAATAAACAAAAATCCGCCAACGATGGTAAGTGTTTTTTCAGAAACTCTTCCGGCTAACATTCTGCCACCAATTACAGCGATCGCAGCACAAATAGCATGTCCTAAAATTGCACCTATAGTCACTCCAATAGCATTATTCCCTGCTGCTAGAGCAATGGTGGCAAATTGTGTGCGATCGCCCCATTCTGCCATGAATGTTAATATAAAAGCTTCTAATACAATTGCCCACATTGTTTTTTGCTTTCTCATTTGCTTTTGTGCCTGAGCAACTGCGGCTTTTGCTTCTTCTACAACTTCCGTATCGCAAGTAGCATTCGGCATTTTACTACCTTGGTACAACAGCTTTAAACCAAAGGCAATAAATAAAACAATCTCGCCGTAATAAATGTAAACCTTTGGCAGCAAGGACACAGCTTGTCCTACCACGACAGACAGTACTGTCATCGCCGCTAAAGCTGCGATCACACCTGCAAATACAAGTCGCCGCGAGTGTTGCATGGACAAAATCACGGCGATAAAAAAAGTTTTATCACCCAATTCGGAAACTGTAATTAGTAATAAACCTGCGGTGAAAGCTGTTAGCACTCTCTCAAGCTCCAGACGATTCGTTTATTCGTATGTGAAGCTCAATGAGACTAGGTAGACCTCACTGAGCTTCACACTTTACTTTTTGTGTGAACTCAGTGAAGGTCTCGCTTGCAACTAGCTTATTGCTTGATTGTCATCTAAACCAGGCTCATCGCCAGTATGTTGATTTAGATGTGCTGGCTGAACTTTTTGCCAGCAGCTACTCCCCTTCTTGATTTATAAGTAATTATACATCTATATCAAGTTGTAGTAAAGGAATTTATGAGTAATTGGGGATTGGGAAAAGCAAATCAAAAGCCAGAAAGTTCTTAATTTTTTATTTTTAATTTTGAATTGATTTGTCCTCTTCTAGCATTAAGCTCGCAAAGCTGGTAGTCTGAATTGTCAAGGTTACTTTTGAGTCAAAGTCACTATATTCTTAGTTATTTATGTCTATTACGATCGCTCTCAATTCTGACTCCATTCACAGCTTAGATCTATCTCCTGTAACAACAGTAATTGAGCAATTGCTGCAAGAAGGAGCGATCGCATCCCATGAACAGCAGTTACACTTTGATATTAATTATCCCCAACAAGAGGGCGATCCGCGAGAACTCCCAGAAATTCCAGAAGTGCGGCTGTGGTTTGTTCGGCTCGATGCTCGTTATCCTTGGTTACCGTTTTTACTTGACTGGAAAGTAGGAGAATTCGCTCGCTATACAGCTATGTTAGTACCGCATCAATTCAGTTCCAAAGAAGGAATTCAGTACAATCCAGAAGCTTTGGAAATCTTTTTGATGCATAAAATCTTTATTTTGAGTGACTGGCTCAAACAACACAATATACCTAGCCAATCACGCCTGCAATCAATGGCTCAAATGCTAGGTTATGAATTAGAAAATGCTTTTTTTGCAACATTGTAACCCAATACGGTTGGTGTTAAGGATTTTTGGTACAAAAAATTGGTCTGTAGAGACGCGATATATCGCGTCTCTACAGAGATTTTTGGTTGGTCGAGATTTTCTTAACCGAGTAGTATTGTTACAAGATGGAGATAGATGGCGCTAAACTTCTCTAACAAGATTGAAACCCTTAGCAATCACCAATCGCCAAAATCCAAACAGTGATGTTTGGAATTATCCACTGCATTCGCTACTCCAGATCAGTGGCGAGAGGATGTCAATTAGCTCATCTGACATATTAAATCTAAAGCAGCACTAAATGCGTATTCTACAGCTTTAGATTTACTGGGTAAGGCTGCTTGCCATAGTCGGTAATCGTTATATTCTATTATTAAATTTGCAATTTCACTAATCTTAATATTTTTCAATACGTCATATTGATGTAATTCAAAATCTTTGATTGTGCCACCCTTGTCTAATATTTTTCGTCCCAGTTGAATAAAATTATTGATCACAGTTTTCATATATTTTTTACCATCATCTTTGGTAAATAAAGATGAAGAATTAAATGCCTTGAACTCCTCTAAAAGTAAATTAGCTATTGCTTTACCTGTGCGATTATCCCAATCAGCAGGTAGATGAATATCTAAATATTCATTTTCCTTAAATTTATATTTAAGATACTCATAAATGCCTGTAGTCTTTTGAATTATTTTATGTCCAGATAATAATTTATAGAAATAATCGACACTTGTATCAATAAATTTATCTGGGAACACCTTTTCTTCAGTCTCTTGACATTCATACACAAGATAAGTCCAAACACCTGATTTTACTCCATCGATACTCACTGATTGGTAAAAAGTAATTGTTCCATCTTCCTCACACTCGAAATAGATACTTTCTGTATTCATCACTTTACTTTCGCATCTACTCTTACAGAAGCAGACCATTTTTCTAAAAATGCCTGTGATATGATGAGGTTGGCTTTCTACTTGAATATAACGTTTACCATTGCTAGTAAAGCCATGTAAATGAATCGCCATCTGTTTTTCCTTTTAAAATTTCATGACATTCTTGGTGGATGTCCTTGCGAATTAGCAAGATTTTAAAATAAAGGAACACACATAATGGCGTGTTAGATCCACCCAAAAGCTAATCACACCAAGTAATTTTTACAACGATCAATCGTTAAGGAGATGGAATTTTATTTCTTACTGAACTCAATGCCTAGAAACTAAATATTTGTTTTAGCTTCAACCTTTATTTCTGATGAATTAATTTCATTAAGATACACCATACAGTATATAATTACAATTGGAACAGGCTGTTTACTAAATATTATTCGGTCAGCAAATATCTGGTTAAGAACAGCAATATTGTCAAAGTTTATTATCTACAAAGTAATAATAAAACTTTTTTAGTCAGTAATTAATTTCATTCCATGCTGTTATTTGATACTGACGATGTAACTTTTAGAACACAGAAAAATAATTAGTAAACGTTGTTACTAATTATCTAAATAGGGAATTATTTAGGAACCCGTATATTCGATACTTATAAACTGTGGTAGATGAGATACACATTCATAAATGCATCTAAATAAATATTTCCCTATAATTCATTCAACATATCAGGTTCTAGAAAAAAAAACAGTTGTTTAGGTAACTCTTATACCGTAACTATCTGAATAATTAGAGTGCTTTATTATACAACTAGCTAAAATTATGTGGTTTCTAGGTTTAGGTATATATTAGGAGTGTTATATAAAGTTATTTTAGTAATAACGCAAGTTGCTAGTTAGTGCCTTAAATCCTATCAACTTGATACAAAATGCTCAGTTCTGCGTATTGCTAGGCACGAAAATTTAAGACTTTGTACTTAAAAAGAGGCGCTTTTTTATAACTAGCAACTTGGGTTAATAGCTGAGTAGGATAAAGAATATAGAACCCCCCTTCCGCTTGTAGGAGAAAATCAACAGGCGGAAAGGGGGTTGGGAACTGAAATTTAATTGCTACTCAAATATAGTCCTAGCTACCCCAGATTTTTTCCAAAATGATTTTGGGCGAAATATCTGCTATTTTGCTTGTAGGGGATTTGATTGCAATAAATTTATCGCTTTTCGGCAATAACTTAGCTGGATTTGTAGAACCAAACAAGGCAATAGTATAGGTCTGCACAGCAACGGCAAGCTGTACGATCGCACTATCGGTACACAATAACAAGTTTGCTCCTGCAATCATTGCTGCTACCTTGCCCATATTATCTGGGGAAGTAATTTTGATGTCAGGTATAGATTGCTTGAGTCTAGCCACAAACTCTTGTTGATTTGGTTCTTGAACTACCACTACAGGTATATCTGGTTGCTTTTGTTGGCAATCTTGAATGATATGCAACCAATTTTCGGCATGGTATGTTCTATCTTGACTTTTATTTGGTGGTAACTCATTTACACCATCGTGAATCAAAATATAACCAGTTTCTTTAACTCCTAACCTTAATTGCTCTTTGTTTGCCCAATCAATATCTGATTTAGGTACATTCACAGCTAATTCCGGACAGGGGGACTTAATGCCCAGCTCTTGGAGCAAACTGTGATACACATCAGCAGTGTATTGTTCTTGCTTGAGAGGTAGGGTATTAGTCAGGAAAGCTGCTCCCTTGCCTTTGTAGCCAATACGTATGGGGATTCCAGTCAACCATAGCAAAAGACCCATTAACCAGCTTTGCGTTAGGGCAATAGCGGCATCGTATTCGCGATCGCGAAGTATGCCTACTAAGTTAGCCCAATCAGCCAAGCTGTTGCGGTCTTTATAATCAAAAACCAGTACATCGTTAACTGACTTACTCACCCGGTAAGCAGCCTTTGACCGGGGTTCCACAACGACATCTATCTGAGCGTCAGGATAACTACGCTTCAGGTCGTCTAGTGTCGGAAAGAATAGAATTTGGTCGCTTATTCCACCAGGGACAAGGGCTACTATTCGCATAATATTAATTTACGCCTACTCGCTCCTTATTTTAGGGGAAGATAGGGACTAGAAAAGTCAAAACTCAAAACTCAAAACTCAAAAGTTAAAAAACAAACCTGTGCATTTATTAATTCCCGCCGCCGGAAGTGGACGAAGGATGGGGAGTAATCGCAATAAACTCCTCTTGCCAGTGCGATCGCGACCAATTATTGCTTGGACACTCTTAGCTGCACAAGCATCAGATGAAATTAGTTGGATAGGAATTATCTCCCAACCTATTGATTGGCAAGACTTTAAAGAAATTATCGCTGATTTACAGCTAACTAAACCTGTGGAATTAATTCAAGGTGGTTCCACTCGCCAAGAATCTGTTTACAATGGGTTGCAATCATTACCAGCCAATTCTACACAAGTGTTGATTCATGATGGAGCGAGATGTCTAGCTACACCAGATTTACTCAACAGATGTGCTGAAGCAATTCGGCAATGTCCTGGTTTAATAGCAGCTGTGACAGTCAAAGACACCATCAAAGTCGTGGATAAAAATGGCATAATTCAGAACACACCAGACCGAAGCCAACTCTGGGCAGCACAGACTCCCCAAGGCTTTGATGTGAAGCTACTAAAAGAGTGTCACGCTGAAGGTGTGGCTCAGGGTTGGGAAGTAACTGATGATGCTGCTTTGTTTGAAAAATGCGGTTATCAAGTGCAAATTGTTCAAGGAGAAGAAACAAATTTAAAAGTAACTACTCCACAAGATTTGGCGATCGCAGAATTTATCTTCAAAACCAGATTTGGTAATGATTAGGGATAAGGGATTGGGGATTGGGGATTGGAGAGAGTAATATCCCAATTACCAATTACCGAGACGGGCGGATAGTATAAGTGTTCAAGCGGACATGATAAAAGGAGTTTTGCCAATGAGCATCACAGTTACAGGAACTGTAGAACGCCGTGATATAGGTACTGGCGCCTGGGCATTAGTAAGTAATGACGGTATTACTTACGAAATTCTTAGAGGTGCTGACAAAAGCTTACTCAAAGCCGGACAAAAAGCCAAAGTCACAGGCGAAGTACGCGAAGATGTCATGACGATCGCTATGATTGGCCCTGTCTTGGAAGTTAAATCTTTTGATCTGCTGAATTAGAATCTAGAACTGCTTGCAGACGGCTTCTAAATTCACCTTTGGGATGACCCCCTTTTACCTCGCCTACAATCTGAAATTCTCCTTCTGGAGAATCACAAATAATGTAGGTAGGCCATCCCATCTGTGATTTATCTGGATACTGCGTCAACAGAATCTGACGGTATTTACGGTAAGTCGCAGTGTCCTGCATTTTGACATCGATAAATTCTAAACCCAGTTCCCCTGCCACTTTTTTGTCATAAAATGACATTTTGTGGCAAATTCCGCAATCTTCACTAGAGAATTTAATTACAGCTAAAGGCATGTGGCTGTGCTATTACGTAAGCATAATCTCAGTATCATCAAAGTATCACATTAATTCAAGATTTGACAGAAAAAGTAATAAATTGTAGCCAATATTAGGAATCAAATCCGAATAATCACTTTGATATTCCCACTGCGTCACCGAGACTCTAATTCACTGACTCGCTTTTCTAATCCTTGGACTTGCCGTTTGACTTCAACTACTAATGTAGCTAGTTTGTCAAACATTGGATCTTTTTGTTGTTGGGAGAGATTACGTCGAGAAGATGGCGACGGAGTTATGGTTGTTCTTCGTGATGAAGAAGGACGGTTTGATAGCTGAGATTGAAGTCGATTTACTTGCGACTCCAAACGATTCAAATCTGCTTCTAGATTATTCAGGCGAGATTCTATTTGTTGCGATGCAGCAGAGTGAGAAAACAGACCACCCCAGAACAGAATAAATACTAAAGTTCCCAGGCAGATGAGTACCCAGATTTTTTTCATTGTTTTGACAATTAGTTTGTCCCCATTGTCCCCATTGTCCCCAATCCCCTAACTATTTTCCACTTTTCACCACGCCAATGGTTTGCAATAATTGCTTGGCAGTGTAGGGTTTTGATAAAAAGGCTTTGACACCTATGTCTGTTACAGCGTTCACCTTTTCGGTGGATGCTAGTCCACTGACGGCGATAATTTTGACATGGGGATTAATTTTTTTCAAGGTGCGAATGGTTGTGAGTCCATCCATAGAGGGCATGAGCATATCTGTTAATACTATAGATATTTCGTCACGATGTTCTGCATAAAGAGCGATCGCTTCAATGCCATCACAAGCTGTAATCGCTTTATAGTTATAAGTCTCCAAGGATGTTTTGGTGATGTCGCGAATTGAATCTTCATCGTCAACGACTAAAATTAATTCGCCATTACCAATGGGTAATTCTTTCTCTGGTTCTTCCAATGTTTCAGGTGTCTGTTGTGCTGGTAAAAACACTTTAAATTGACTACCCTTACCAAGTTCACTGTAGACATTGATAAAACCGCCATGACTTTTGATAATTCCCAGCACTGTAGAAAGACCGAGACCAGTTCCTTTACCAAATTCTTTAGTTGTATAAAATGGCTCAAATATTCGGTCTAATATTTCTGAAGGAATACCGACTCCTGTGTCACTAACGGTAATGGCTACATAAGCACCAACTCTAGAATCTAAATGCATTCTGGCATAATTTTCATCTACTAAAAAATTTTCCGCAGAGATACTTAAACTACCGCCAATAGGCATAGCATCACGAGCATTGACACACAAATTCATTAGTACTTGATGCAGTTGGGTAGCATCACCATATATAGTCCAGAGGTTTGACGGAATTAAGGTAGAAACTTCTATAGATTTCGGGAATGTTTCTCTCATAACTTGCTGAATCTCTCTGACTATGTAGTTAAATTGCAGCAAGGTGCGATCGCCTTCCATTCCACGAGTAAAAGATAATACTTGTTTGACTAAATTTGCTCCCCGTTTGGCATTAGTAATTAAAATGGGTAAAAGTCGCTTACTGCGCTCATCATTGAGTTGTGATTCTAACAGTTGTGCTGTCAGTAATATTGGTGCTAGGACATTGTTAAGGTCATGGGCAATACCGCTAGCAAGAGTACCTATACTCTCTAATCTTTGGGCGCGTAAAAATTGGGATTCTAATAGTTTTTTCTGAGTAATATCAGTATTTACAACTAAAAAGCATTGAGTGCTATGGTCAAAATCTCTTACCAGTGTCCAACGGCTTTCGACTGTGATTTCTTGACCAGTTTTTGTGATTTGCTGTAATTCTCCTTCCCAGGCAGAATTTTTCATCAAAATGGAGAAGGCTACTTGTAATTTTGATAAGTCTTTTTCTTTCCAAAGTTCTAAGGCTCTTTTTCCAATAGCTTCTTCTTTTTTCCATTTATAAAGAAGTTCGGCGGCTTTATTCCAAAATAAAATTTTGTGATCTAAGTCCTGTACAAAAATGGCATCAGTAGCCACATCTAACAGAGCAGCTTGTTCCCGAATTTTTTTCTCATTTTGTTTCCTTTCTAAGGCATAGCGAATAGAACGCTCAAGTAAAGGGGCTGCTAATTGGCTTTTTTCTAAGTAGTCTGCGGCTCCTGCTTTCATGGCCTCAATATCTATTTCTCTGTCTCCTTGACCAGTGAGAAAAATAATTGGGGCTGCACAGCCATTATTAATCGCTTCACGTAATAGTTCTAATCCGTTACCTTCGCCTAAACGATAATCTACAAGATAAAGATCATATTGCCCCGTTAAGATCGCATCCCTACCAGCTTTATAGCTGTTTACCCATTCCAAGGCACAGGAAGCTACTTGAAATTCTCCAAACCAATCACAAGTTAATATATAGTCATCTTCATCATCATCAATCAGCAGAACTTTGATCAGGTTGTTTTTCATTGCTCCCTCTCACGCTCATAGCGGTAGTTCTACAATTTCAAACCAATATTTTCCTATAGCCTTCATCACCTCCACTAAGGCGGCGAATGTCACGGGTTTAATAATGAATGAATTCGCTCCCAAATTATAGCTACGATAAATATCTTCTTCAGCTTTTGAGGTAGTTAGTACTACAACGGGAATTGATCTTAGCTCTGGATCATTTTTAATTTCTCTGAGCGCCTCACGACCATCTTTTTTAGGCATATTTAAATCTAACAAAATCAAACCAGGATGAGGTGAAATATTAGGATCAGCATACTGATCATGCCGATACAGATAATCCATTAATTCCTCTCCATCTCGAACAATGCGTAGATCAATAACCAAGCGACTTTCTGCCAATGCTTCGCGAACTAACATGTAGTCGTCCTCATCATCATCAGCCATCAAGATCGTGACGGTTGTTTGCCGACCCTTCACTCTGCATTTTCTCCTTTGTGATGTTGATTAGGATTAATTCATTATTAAATTGAAACAAATTAAAAACTTTTATATGGGATATGATAAACCGATGAGAAACAGAAAAATCAGGAATGGGGATGAATTGGCAAAGTTACAATAAACTTTGCTCCTTGACCTGGTTGACTCTTAGCAGTAATGCTCCCGTGATGACGCTCAACAATTTTTCGGCAGATCGCTAACCCTATACCAGTGCCATCATATTCACTACGACCATGTAAGCGCTGAAACACGTTAAAGATCCGGTCTAAGTATTTCTCATTAAACCCTATACCGTTATCTTCCACAATGATTTGGCATTTTTCAGCACTAGTATGTTCTGATGGTTCTGATAAGACTTGGCTATAAATTTTAACCATGGGCGTTACTTCTGGGCGGTGAAACTTCAGAGCATTAGCAATCAGATTTTGTAACAATTGTCGTATTTGCAACGGATCGGCGTTGATAGTGGGTAATTCACCTATTTCTAAGTTTGCTCCAGTTTGCTGGATACTGATTTCTAAATCAGACAATACCTCTTGTGTTACTTGCAAAATATCCACTGGAATAAAAGGCTGCGCCCTCGTGGTAACTCGTGAAAGGCTTAATAAATCTTCGATTAAAATCTGCATCCGGCGAGCTGCATTTTGTATCCGATCAAGATAGTCGTGTCCCTGTTCTGGGAGAACGTCATCACAACTAGCTTTGAGGCGATCGCCAAAGGTTTTGATTTTCCGTAGTGGTTCTTGCAAGTCATGAGAAGCGACAAAGGCGAATTCTTGCAGTTCATTGTTAGAACGGCTAAGTTCTTCCCGTTGGCGCGTTTCTTGTTCTAGGAGTTTAGCTTGAGCAAGAGCAATACCCATTTGATCTGCTAGTTGTTGCAACAGTTCTATTTCCCATTCATTCCAATAACGGGGATGAGCGCACTGATGAGCAATTAATAGCCCCCATAGTTTGTTGTGTTGGATAATTGGCACAACAAGATTAGCTTTAATCGCATATCTTTGCAACATTTCCAGATAGCAGGGTTCAAGATTACCTTCTTCGACATTGCTAATCATCCCAACTCGCCCACTTTTGTATTGATCGATGTATGCTTCCTTAAAGCAAGGGTCAATGATGTTTTCTCCAATAATTACGGGGAAAGTAGGAACGACAGCTTCTTTAACTATACTTCCATAACCTTCAGATAGCAGCTTAAAAATGACAACTCGGTCGGCGTTTAGGAGCTTTTGTACCTCGGTGACAGTAGTTTGCAAAATATCATCGATTTGCAATGACTGACGAATTTTGAGAGTGATATCGGCAAATAAACGCGATCGCATGTTTTGGCGCTGTAATTCTTCTTGTGCAAGTTTGCGATCGCTAATATCCATCATGGCTCCGATCATCCGTACAGGATTACCTGTGCGATCGTGAACAATATAACCGCGATCAAAGATATATGCATAAGAACCATCGCTACGGCAAAAGCGGTATTCATTAGCCCAAGCTTGTTGTTTACTTTGTATGAGACCGTGAACATCGGCAAAGATTCTCTGTCTCTCATCCGGGTGTATGCATTCATACCACCAATTAGCGTTATTCCCGATTTGCTCTGGTAAATAACCAAACAATGTTTGGATATTGTTATTCCACCACACGTAGTCTGTGAGTAAATCCCAGTCCCAAACTACGTCTGTGGTAGCACGAGCCAGGAATTGAAAGCGTTCCTCACTCTGACGTAATTTTTCTTCTGCTAGCTTACGTTCGGTAATATCGCTATGGGAACCTGTCATCCTTACAACATGACCTTCTTCATCCCACAGCGCTTGACCGCGATCCAAAATCCATTTATAATTGCCGTCTTTACATCGTACACGATGTTCACTAATGTAAAAAGGAGTTTTTTGCTCAAAGTGGTCTTGAATAAGTTGTCTTACCGAGTCCAGATCATCTGGATGCACTCGACTTGACCATTCATCCAAATGGTTGGAAATCTCGTATTCTTCGTAATCAAGCATTTGTTTCCAACGTGTGGAATAGAAAACCTCATTGGTTTTGACATTCCAATCCCAAATACCATCATTATTACCCCGTAAAGCTAAATGCCAACGTTGTTCACTTTCTTTAAGTGCGTCTTCAACCCTTTGGCGTTCGATCGCTGTAGCTAAAACATTAGCTGTTGCTTGTAAAAAGTAAATATCATCTTTGCTGAAAGTGCGATACTGGGTTGCGTGTGCGCCTAAAACACCGAAAGGACGCTCTTTGCCATGAATAACGACACTAAGACTGCTAATTAATGGCTGTTCTTGCAGAAAAGGTGAGGAATGGAACCGCGTTTCTGTGCGGATATCTTCCACAACGACTGGCTCGTTGACAACCAGAGTGTAGCCAGCTTGAGAATTCATCCCAGCATTGATAGTTGCCTTTCCTACAAGCTGTTGTTGCCAACCTACTGCTGCTCGTAACAGTAGTGTATTATTATCTGGTAGCAGTTCCCAGGCTTTGGAATACTCTACCTGCAAGCATTCGGCAATGAAAGTTACTGCTTGCTGCATCAACGAGATTAAGTCTGTACCAGCTAGTGCCTGTTGACTCAGTTCTGCTACTATAATCTGCTGTTGAGTTTGTTGCTGTAGTGCTTGCATCGCACGACTAGCTTCTAAAAGACGCTGCACTCGTTGATGCAAAATCGGCCATTTAATAGGCTTAGTCACAAAGTCTGTAGCACCTGCGGTAAAAGCCTTTTCTATAGATTCTTGGTCAACCAGACCTGTAACCATTAATACGGGTGTGCGATCGCCACCAGGAAGTGTTTTTAATTGAGCGCAGCAGCTAAATCCATCCATCCCTGACATCAAAGCATCTAGCAGGACTAATTTTGGTTGCTGTTGAGTATAGACAGCTAAGGCTTCCTCACCGCTACTTGCTTCTACTACCTCATAGCCTACTTCTGCTAGTAAGTCATGTAACTGCCTGCGTACTAAATCGTCATCATCAACAACCAAAATTAAATTTGTCATTTGTCAATAGTCATTTGTTATTGGTTATTAGTTTATAGTCAAAGATTGGCTGTCAATGCAGCAATCAATATTTTGAGATTAGGACTCAGTACCGTGGGACACACGGGAACGTCGCGCAGGCGTGATTTACCCTCTTGGGCGATTGGTGTAAACCTGTCGTCTAACGGCGAGTCACTGAACCAAGAATCCCCGTCTCTTTAGACCGGGGAGTGTCAATACCCTCAAACCTAACAAGGAGTCTGCAAATGAACTTTGAACTATACCAGCGTGTCGCTTTAAATTGTGACTTAAAGGAATATCAATTAAAAAAAGGTGATGTGGCAACTTTAATTGATTTTCTCCCTCATCCTAGCAATGGCTCAGAAGGATGTGTTCTAGAAGTATTCAATGCAACTGGTGAATCAATCGCTGTTGTCATCGTTCCCATATCTGATATTAAACCACTGAGAAATAATGAAATTTTAAACGTTCGCTCTTTGGTGGAAATTTAGTAACAATTTATATCATCAGCCGAATTAACCAATACTTTGACTTCGCTCAGTACAAGTGATCAATGACCTAGACGCGCAAGCGGCTTCTCGTAGAGTATGACCAATGACTATTGACTATTGACTATTGACTATTGACTATTAACCATATGTAATATTTTTAATAATTCCTGTGCAGTATATGGTTTTGGTAAAAAAACTGTATGCGTTGTCTTGTGATTGAGTAAAGTTTGTTCACATGTTGCCAATCCACTAACAGCAATAATACGTAAAAGCGGATTCATTTTTCGCAATGTGTTAATAGCAGTTGTGCCATCCATATTTGGCATCATCATATCTATAATTGCTGCACTGATTTTGTTTTTGTGTTGAGCATAAAGTGCTATCGCTTCAATCCCATCACTAGCAGTTATAACTTTGTAGTTATGATGTTCTAAAGAAGTTGCTGTAATCTCTGTGATAGCTAATTCGTCATCTACAACTAAGATCCATTGTCCTTGCCCTATTGGCATTTCTAAATCATCTGATGATAGTTCTGCGTCTGTTTGAACTGCTGGTAAATATACTTTAAATTTTGTACCTTTACCAATAGTACTAGAAACACTGATAAAACCACCGTGACCTTTGACAATACCCATGACTGTAGATAGTCCCAGTCCTGTACCTTTTCCAAATTCTTTAGTTGTAAAAAATGGCTCAAAAATTCTGTATAATAGTTCATTAGAAATGCCGACTCCTGTATCAGCAATTTTGATCACGATATAGGAACCTACTTGTGCATCGAGATGCATTCTGGCATAGCTTTCATCAATGACAATATTATCAGCAGAAATTGTTAAAGTTCCACTTGTGGACATCGCATCGCGAGCATTGAGACATAAGTTCATCAGTACTTGATGCAGTTGGGTACTATCTCCACAAACATTCCACAAGTCTGGTTGAATTTCGGTGTTGACAGTAATTGATTTGGGAAATGTTTGTTCAACAATTTGCTTCATTTCCAAAATCAGGTGTTTAACTTGCAAAACAGTGCGATCGCCTTCTATCCCTCTGGCAAATGACAATACTTGCTTGACTAAATTTGCACCACGTTTAGCATTATTTTCTACTATTGATAAGATTTGGCGATCGCGTCTGTCTTGGTATTTCGTTTGCAGCAGTTGTACCGACATCAAAATTGGTGATAGAACGTTATTTAAATCGTGAGCTATGCCACTAGCAAGAGTACCAATGCTCTCCATGCGTTGAGTACGCAAAAATTGTTTTTCTAGTTGTTTCTTTTGAGTAATATCTGTGTCAACAACAAGGATAGATGTTGGTTGTTGATGCTCATCTTTTACTAACGTCCAACGACTTTCAACAATGATTTTTTTGCCAGATTTGCTAATTTTTTGTAATTCTCCCTGCCAAAAACCAGATTCTAAAACTGTGTTATGAATTTCTCGTATTAGTGATAATGACTCGTTAAGTAAAAGCTTGTCAGCATACTTCCCTATAGCTTCTTCAGAGCGCCAACCGTAAAGATTTTCTGCACTTCTATTCCAAAGTAGAATCTTCTGAGATAAATCTCTGAGAATTATGGCATCAGTGGTGATATCTAGTAATGCTGCTTGCTCGCGGAGTTGTTGTTCTGCTTGTTTACGCTCGGTGATATCCTCAAAAATATATAAACGTCCAAAATATTTATCATTTACATCACGAATTTGAGTTGAGAACCGTCGCACAGTTCGTCCATCGGTAAATACAATTTCGTCTTCAATAACACAATAGTTATCTTCGCTTTGCAAAGGTTGATACGACTCGGCAAAAGCAGGAATATCTAGTATTAATTGGAAGCAATCGGGAATGATATCTTGATTTTTTAATTGGCGATGTTGCATCAATGGTTTGAGGTGTTGGATACCCCAAATTTCACAAAAGCGATCATTAAAATACAAGATATTGTCTGTACGATTATCTACAACATAAAATGCTAATGGTGAAACGCCTGTCATAGAACGTAATAAGGCTTCTTGCCAACGGAGATGTTCTTCAGCAAGTTTGCGCTCAGTAATGTCTTCTATTACGTAAGCAAATTGTGAAGTACAACCACAACATGCACCAATTGATGAAACTGTACTTCTCAGCAATTTTTTACCCTGAGGATGATCGTGAGCATATTCAAAGCTGACAGGTAATTTAGTATATTCAGCTTCACGAGAATAATTTATCCACTCATTCACATATTCTTGCTGAATACCTAACTCAGTAGCAGAACGATTTTGCATCGCTTCTGGAGTCAGTCCAAAAAATTTGGCACTAGTGGTATTATCAGAAATATGCACAATGTCATTACCTTGAAGTTCCACGACTCCCATCATCATGGGCGCACTGTCAAAGAAACTACGGAGGGTACATTCGCTTTGCTGTAGTGCTACTTGCGACTGTCTATATTCAGTTTTTATACTGACTAATTCGGAGATATTTCGTCGTAACTCTAATTGCCTAATAACTAAGCGGCTAATAGCTTGTAGTGCTTCTATTTGGTCTGAGGTAATCTCACGAGGGACGCGATCAACTATACAAACAGTGCCGATTGCTTCTCCCTGCGGTGCTAACAAAGGCACGCCAGCATAAAATCGCACATATGGCTCTGATGTTACTACAGGCGAAGTAGCATATCGTTTATCAGCAAAAGTATCTGGAATAACTAATGTATCACCTGATTCTAGGCAAACAGGGCAAAATCCGATTTCTCTGGGCATTTCTTCTACAGACAATCCCACTTTGGCTTTGAACCACTGACGATTGGCATCAATTAAATTGATCAATGCAATAGGTGTTTGACATATCTGAGTTGCTAAAAATGCTAAATCGTCAAACACTTGCTCTGGTAGAGTGTCTAGAATTTGATACTCATGAAGAGCTTCAAGTCTCTTCGCTTCATTATTAGGCACTAAAGTTTTCATGAGATATTTTCCCACTATTAGTGATTTACGGCTTACTTTCTTGCAAACTGCTGCTGTTCAAATGACTGAAGTAGGACGCTAAAAGATAAAAGGGGGAGATTCAGTCATGAGTATTTCTGCAAGCGCCATAGATAAATACCCCAACGGGAAATTTGCTTGCTGATTTACTAAGTGATTACTTTAGTTGCTATTTTAAGTCAAGTTACTATCTATTCATCTAAAATAATGGATAGTTAGGCAACTTTGTCACTTAACCTATAGTAGTATGCCTTAAGGAAGATGACAAAACAATAAAAGATTTCAAGTATGAGTGGTTTGATTATTGCGGGGAAATTACTACAGTTTCTCGACAGCTTTATAACACTGCTCAATTCACTCAATTTGTTAGTTGTTAGTTGTTAGTTGTTAGTT
Organism: Nostochopsis sp.; assembly: GCA_051172755.1. Lineage (GTDB taxonomy): Bacteria > Cyanobacteriota > Cyanobacteriia > Cyanobacteriales > Nostocaceae > Pelatocladus. The sequence continues at coordinate 228,280 of JBMNDX010000011.1, forward strand.
GTTAGTTGTTGGTTAGTGGTTGGTGTTTATTTTCCCATTTGTCTCCCGTGTCCCCTGTGTTTCTCATGTTCCCCGCTTCCCCAATTCTCGATCCCCAACCCTACTGACATGACAACAACATTTGCCTTTCCGATAAAACCAAAATCTGAAGATAGCTTTGCCATTACCTTTGCACCATTGCAAGTTGAAGAAGTCTATCAATTAGCTGGCGATCCAGCAAATGGAGCAGTAGTAGTGATGAGTGGTACTGTTCGCAACCAAACTAATTCTAAACCAGTGATGTCCCTGGAATACCAAGCTTATGAACCAATGGCTTTGCGAGTTTTCTATCAAATTGCTGCCGAGATTCGGCACAAGTGGACTGATGTCAATCGTGTAGTCATCCATCATCGCATTGGACATCTGCAAATTGGCGAAATCAGTGTTTTAGTGGCGGTGGGTTGTCCTCATCGTTCGGAAGCCTTTGAAGCTTGTCGCTATGCGATCGACATTCTCAAACACAATGCCCCTATCTGGAAAAAAGAGCATTGGCAAGATGGTTCTAGTAATTGGGTGAGTATTGGTGCTTGCGAACAAAACTGCTGAAGCAAAATATGGTTTTTTCTATCTTAAGTTTGTAGTAAGGATTTTAGTCCTCAAAATAACGGCTAGAGCCGCTTACTAAAAACATTGAATTTTTCACGCCGACTTACTTTCACTTATCTTATTTTTAAGCACTAAAGTGCTTACTACAAACCCTTTTCAGTGCAATGTTATGCCTAAACGCCTTCTAGTCGTTGAATCCCCCGGAAAAGTCAAAAAGCTCAGTCAAATCCTCGGATCTGAGTGGATTGTGCGTGCTAGTTGTGGTCATATCCGGGAACTCAGCAATGAAGGCGAAGATTCCTTGGGCTTTATTATGGATGGTGACAGTGTGCAGTGTCGCTATATACCACGCAACCAGCAAGCAAAGGAAACGATTCAACAACTTAAGACTGCTGTCAAACAAGTCAAAGAAGTGATCTTAGCCACAGATCCAGATAGAGAAGGGGAAACCATTGCTTGGCACCTCAAAGAAGCTTTAGGATTAAAAGAACCAAAACGAGTTGTTTATACAGAGATTACAGAATCTGCGGTTCGAGCGGCGATCGCTAATCCTAGAAAACTTGACTCTAATTTAATCGGAGCAGGATTGTGTCGAGATTGCTTAGATAAGCTGGTAGGTTATAAAGGTAGTCCCTTAGTTTGGGCATTAAATAATGGAGCTAAGAGTGTCGGACGAGTCCAAAGTGCTACTTTACACTTAATTTGCCAACGCGAAAGAGAAATAGTCTCTTTTGTTCCTCAAGATTATTGGAGTGTTTGGGTAGACTATGCTGAAGGGTTCCGCGCTTTCTACAAAGGAACAGTCAATGCTCCCAAACAACAAGCAAAGCAGGAAACAGAAGTTCATGACGATACGGCAATAAATGCGACAGAAATCACCGAATCTACTCGTGTTCTTTCGGAAATCGAAGCCACACGCTTAGTTGAGGAAGCAAAACGCCATCCCCATCAAGTTGTTCAATATGAAGGAAAAACCGTTAATCGCCAACCACCTCCACCCTTCATCACCTCGACTCTTCAGCAAGCTGCTGGTTCCAGATTGCGGTTCGCGCCTGAAAAGACAATGCTTGTCGCTCAAAAGTTATACGAAGCGGGTTTAATAACTTACATGCGGACAGATTCAGTCATACTGAGTCCAGAGTTCTGCGCCAGTGCGCGTCAATGGTTAGAGCAAAATGATCCAGAAAATGTACCACCGCAAACAGCCAGACATCGCAGTAGTAAAACAGCTCAGGAAGCACACGAAGCCATTCGTCCCACAGATGTGTTTCGTCCTTCCGTTCAATTGCGACTAGAACTGACAACTGACGAGTTTAACTTGTATGTCCTGATTTGGAAACGAGCGATCGCATCCCAATGTCGTCCTGCAATTCTTCGTAAAACTCTCGTCATCACTCAGTCTGGAGATTTGCTATGGCAAGCTAGAGGACAAATATTGGAGTTTCTCGGTTATACTCGCTACTGGTCAAACCTCAGCAAAGATACAATTCTGCCTAACTTGCAACAGGGACAGATGTTAACTTTGGAGAATGCAGATCACGAGAAAAAACAGACTCAACCACCACCACGTTACAGCGAACCAAAATTAGTCCAACTCATGGAGCGTAAAGGAATTGGTCGCCCAAGTACCTATTCTCCGACAATCGCAACTTTAAAAAAACGAAATTACGTCCACCTCACAAAAGAAAACTTACAGCCAACAACTTTGGGTTTAGAAGTCGATGCTTTTTTGCAGAAAGCATTACCAGATTTATTAGAAACAGAATTTACTGCCAAAATGGAGGATGCACTCGATGCGATCGCCTCTGGAAAACAACCTTGGCAGTATTATCTGACAAATTGGCATCAGAATTACTTTGCACCAGCATTAATAAAAGCCAAAACTGTACCTATGGGTTCATCTACTTCAGCAAATGGCGCCAAAGCAGCAGCTGTCACGGAACGAAAATTTGAGACTTCCAGAACTCGCTGTCCTCAGTGCAAAAACCATTTAGCTAAAATCCCTAGTAATAAAGTCAAAAAGAAATACTTTCTCAAATGTGTGAGTGGGTGTGAAAATGTCGTTTTGTTTTGGAGTGAATACACCAAAACCTGGGAAGCACCCCGTTCTCAAACAACTAAGGATGCAAATCCTCAAAAACCTCCAGCTAATATCACTACATATCCTTGTCCAGTGTGCAAAAAACCTTTGGAGGAGTACACCTATATAAAAGACGGACAGAATAAAACCATGCTGCGATGTTCAAATTCCAAATCCCGCAGTGATCAAAAACATAAAGATGTGGCTTATTTCAGTACGCAAAAAGGGTGGTGGAGTCCCAAATTTGGGGAGTTGAAGGTTTAAACCAACATTCCGCACCCTACAGTCTCAAAAATTGATTAGTCGAATAAGTAGTTCCTGAGAAAGAAGTGGTGACATGACCTCTGCTCTGATTGGTCAACCTTTCACAAGCGATCGCTATTTTAATAGCCGTTATATAAAACTTACCCAAAGTTACCCAAGAATATAACTTGTTGCCTTCGGAGCTTACTTCCTGCTTCAATCTGGCGGTGTCGGCACTCACCAGTCCACAGGCTAACACTGTCTAACTGACAGCTTTGCTCAAATTAATTGCAGCGTTCAAATCGCGGTCAATTATAAATCCGCAGTGACCACATTCAAACACTCGCTCATTGAGTCCGAGTGTTTCTTTTTTTGTTCCACAGTAAGAGCAAGTTTTGCTAGATGGGAACCATCGGTCAACTACAACAAGCTTAGAGCCATACAACTGGCACTTGTAGGTTAATTGACGGCGAAACTCATAAAAACCCATATCCGCAATAGACTTGGCTAGTTTATGATTAGCCATCATGCCAGATACATTTAAATCCTCTATAACTACCGTGCCGTGGTTCTTGGCTAGTAGCGTTGTTAGTTTATGCAATGAAGATGCACGGATGTTGGCAATCTTTCTATGCAGTCTAGCTATTTGTATTTGAGCTTTTTTCCAGTTGGCTGAACCAATAATTTTATGACGATTCAACCATTGCATTCTACTTAACTTAGATTCATATTTTTTGTAGGACTTCGCACCTAGTATGACTTCACCAGTGCTAAGAGTCGCCAATGACTTAACACCAAGGTCAACGCCTACAACATTTGTGTTGTTTTTGTTTATTGTCTCTACATCAATTCTAAAACTGATAAACCATCTATCAGCTTGACGGCTAATTGTGGCGGACTTCGTTAGTACCTGTGGTAGTCGTTCATAAGTCTTGAGAACACCAATTACAGGCACTTGAATCTTGTTTAACCCGTGAATTTTGACTGTGCCTTCTAACGTGAAAGAATCGTGCCTACCTTTTTTCTTAAACTTTGGAACTCCAGATGTCTTGTTAAAACAACGCTTCCAAGCTTCACGCAAAGCCATTAATGCTTGCTGTGGTGTAGATTTGCTGCACTCGTAATACCACTCATTTTCTGATTTGACTAGTGCTACTAACCATTTGTGCAAGTCAATAGCAGTGGGAAACTTAATTTTAGAGTCGGGATTGGCTTTGTTATGGTCAAGTATCTGTTTGGTTAAAGCCAGTCCCCAATTCCAAGCATGACGTGCTACACCACAATGCTTCTTTAACATTGTGCGCTGTTGATTATTTAGTTTCAATTCGGTTTTGAAACCTAACAGCATTTAATTACCTGTTCAAATCGGATATAATATCTAGTATATCAGACGTTACACTTAATTATGCCCACAACAAAATTTCAACCAGATAATCAAGTGCCGTATGATAAAGTCCCTGTGCAGTTCAAGGTTTTACCAGGAGTCAGAGAAAAACTTAAAGCCGTTCCTGACTGGCAAGAACGGCTTAGAAATTTTGTTGATGAATTAATTGTTGAAAACCTACCCAAAAATGATTAGTAATGTCTAAAGATGGGTAGGGATTAACTTACAGTTACTTGCCCTAGATACTTTTAAGCCTAGAACTTAGAATTAAGAGGTGAGTAGTTAGTGATTAGTAGTTAGTAGTTTCTAACAAAAACCATTAACTATTAATCATCAACAATCGACAAATAATTACTTAACCATAATTCTAATTATGATGATTGCAAAAGCTGCTAAAAATATACAAGCTGTTTCTGTTTCAGTCCCTTCTCAAACAGATCAGCCTCATAAGCCGACATCTGTCAAGCAAACAAATGAGAATGTCGGCTTGTTTGCACTAGTTTTCATTAGTTCTTTGATCATGGGCTTTATTTTAGGAAAATATCAGTTTAATAGGTACAAAAAGCAGCGTGATCAACAAATGGCTAAGATTATTAAAGAATTTGAAACCTTGAAAAATCAACATAAGATGATCTTTAATTCCGAGGAACAGATGGCTCTTGAGAGGAAAAAGAAAATTGAAATGTTAGAGAGAATATGGAAAATAAAGCCTTAGAGCAGATTCCTGTACTATTGTATAGCATATCGATATACAATACAATGAATAAAAGTATATTTTTCAGATTAACCGAGGAAGAATTAGCTCATCTTGAAGAGTACTGCCAGATGGCTGGCAGAACAAAGTCTGATGTGCTTAGAGATTTAATTAGAAAACTGAAGTTAAATAAAAAGCCCTCCTAAAAGGACGGGGCTTGCACCTACTAATTCCGGTCATGTGGAAAATGTTTTTCCTCTCTAATGGAGCTAATAAGACTTAGAATCTAAGCTGTAGTTTTAGTTGTTAGTTGTTAGTTGTTAGTTGCTAGTTGTTAGTTGTTAGTTGTTAGTTGCTAGTTGTTAGTTGTTAGTTGTTAGTTGTTAGTTGTTAGTTGTTAGTTGTTGACCACTATCTACTAACCACTAACCAATATCCCAATACGGTTGGTGTTAAGGATTTTTGGTACAAAAAATTGGCGTGTAGAGACGCGCCAATAGCGCTGTCGCGCATGGCTTCGCTAAGTCTCGTCTCTACAAAGAATTGTGGGCTTAACACCAACCGTATTGACCAATATCCACCAACTACTAACAATTTAAAACTCAACACTTTAAATTCCAAGTTTTTTAGGTACTTCTGCATGGCATTGGATATTTCCGCTTTACCCTTGGCGTTTCTATTTACATCTCCTGGCCCGATTTTTGTCAAACTAGGACCAATCACTATCCGTTGGTATGGTTTGTTAATTGCTTCAGCAGTCTTAATTGGCGTGACTCTTTCGCAGTATTTGGCAAAACGCCGTAGTGTGAATCCAGAGTTATTGAGCGATTTGTCAATTTGGCTAGTGATTGGAGCAATTCCAGCAGCAAGACTGTATTATGTTTTGTTTGAATGGCCAGAATACGCTCAACATCCGGAGCGGATTATTGCCATTTGGCAAGGTGGTATTGCTATTCATGGAGCTATTCTGGGAGGTTTGTTGGCAGCTTTAATCTTTGCCAAACTCAAGCGGATGTCTTTTTGGTTATTGGCAGACTTAGTGGCTCCTTCGCTGATTTTAGGGCAAGCGATCGGACGTTGGGGAAACTTCTTTAATTCAGAAGCGTTTGGTGGACCTACCGATTTACCCTGGAAGCTTTATATTCCACCAGAACGCCGTCCCCCAGAATTAGCTAATTTTGAATATTTTCATCCCACCTTTCTGTATGAATCACTGTGGGATTTAATGGTATTTGCCTTACTGATGACATTGTTTTTGAGAGGTCTGCGGGGTAAATCACGTTTAAAAACGGGTACGTTATTTATGGTTTACTTAGTGAGTTATAGTTTGGGACGCTTGTGGATTGAAGGTTTGCGAACTGATAGCTTAATGCTTGGCCCATTGCGAATCGCGCAAGTGGTAAGTTTAATCGGCATTATTTTGGGATTGAGTGGTTTAGCTTGGCTATATATTGCTAAACGTCGATTACCGGATGTAGTTTCGACTTCCCAAGAATGAGGGGATTGGGGATTCTCTTAACACAGACGCACTCGCGTTCGGAGATTGGGGATTGGGGACAAGGGAAGGAGGTAATTTCTCCTAATAACCAATGACTAATAACTAATAACTAATGACTAATGACTAATGACCAAAAAATAAAAAAATGCCCCAGAGTTTTCTCTAGGGCTTAACCAGGGTGCATCTACCATTTATCTCTACTAGATAGGGAGAGTTGATCCGGAAAGATACTGAGAAAATCTCAAAAAAAATTTTTTTAATTATTTATCTGATTTATTATGCGTAATAATTCTATAAAGAATAGTAATCAAGATAACTTATTTATATTAAATTCATGTGTGTATATTGTCGGCGCAGGACCTGGAGATCCTGATCTTTTAACCATTAAAGCGCAAAAAATCTTGATGGCTGCTGATGTAATTTTATTTGCTGACTCTTTAGTACCTCAAGAAATTTTGCAATTCTGTCGCCAAGATGCAGAAATTATTCCAACTGCGAACAAGACTTTAGAAGAGATTTTGCCACTGATGATAGAACGAGTGCGATCGCACCAATCTGTTGTCCGTCTTCATTCTGGTGATCCCAGTCTCTATAGTGCGATCCAAGAACAAATACAGCTTTTGGCTGAAGCAGAAATCCCTTTTGAAGTTGTACCCGGTATCAGTGCTTTTCAGGTTGCTGCTGCGAAACTTAAAATAGAACTCACAGTTCCTGGTTTGGTGCAAACAATCATCCTGACACGGATTAGCGGACGTACAGAGGTTCCTGCAAAAGAAGAATTAACTTCTCTGGCTGCACATCAAGCTAGTCTGTGTCTTTACCTGAGTGCGCGTCATATTGAAGCAGCCCAAACCAAATTATTAGAACATTACCCACCTGATACACCTGTGGCTATTTGCTATCGTCTGGGCTGGCCTGATGAAAAAATTTTGGTGGTTTCTCTTGACAAAATGGCTGATTGTACTCATCAAGAAGATTTAACCCGTACCACACTCTATGTGATTAGCCCTGCACTCAAACAAGGTATTGGGCGATCGCGCCTATATCATCCTGAACATACTCACCTATTCCGTCCTCAAGAATAATGAGACTTCTGCTTGAAACTTGAGGGAAAGGTGAAGGGGGAAGGATAAGGGGAATTGAAAAATCTTTTCCCCTTTACCCTCACAGATGCACCCCAATTTAGATCAATTATACCTTTTGGAAGAGGTTTATTCTCTTCATAAAAATATACCTATACTACAGTTCCTTCTGTTCGTTAGAGTGATCCAAAGTGCGATTCGTTGATGACTGAATCGTAATAAATAAGTCATCCAGGGATCAACGTCCCTGAACTCTTCCTCGATGGAGGTGAAAGCCCTCCCCGCTAAAGTTCGGCGTGACTCAAAACCTACCCACAGTGACTAGGCTCGGAATCCTAGAGGCTGAAGCTGGGAATAGGACGCAATCAGAGGGCGTGTGTATCGCTCACACTGGCGTTAAAGGAGTCCCCATGATGAAACAGAGCCTAAAAAAGTGCCTCACTCTCAAGCAGGGATACACACTGAAAACCCCTGACTTCGATGAGGAAACACCCGCTAACCTCTTATTGGAAGGAATAGCAGAACTACGGGTACTCATCAGGTAAATTGGCTACATCTAAAGGGACAAACAATCGAAGAAGGGAACGAATAAAAACGATGGTTAGGTCTGGGGACTGGTCGAAACCCTAGTAAGCGAGACGAGACGCGCAATCCCTGCCATCGGGTAAGACGAAGCGTAATTGCTTCGAGGCAATCAGAACACAAAATACAAAGGTGAGTATGGTTGGACACATAGATAACTATAGTGAACTTTGGGTAAATATTCCTTGGCGTAAGCTAAGAAAAAATTTATTCCGCCTCCAATGTAGGTTGTGGAAAGCTATTCGAGAAGGCGATAAGAAACGAGCTAACAGTCTTCAAAAGCTTATACTGAAGTCCCGAAGTGCAAGATTACTAGCAATTCGTCAAGTGACTCAACTCAATACTGGTAAGAAAACAGCCGGGGTTGATGGTAAAGCCTCTTTATCTTTTAGGGAACGTTTTGAACTCGATACTCTGCTAAGGCAAAAGGTTAATACTTGGACTCATAGCAAGTTAAGAAAGATAGCAATCCCTAAAAAGGATGGAACCAAGAGAATTTTAAAGGTTCCAACCATCTCAGACAGAGCATGGCAATGTATTATTAAATACGTCATCGAACCCGCACATGAGGCAATTTTCCATGAACGGAGCTACGGCTATCGCCCTGGACGCTCGGCACATGACGCTCAGAAATTTTTATTTCTAAACTTGAGGTCAAGTGTTGGAGGAAAGGACAAGATAGTTCTAGAAATGGATATAGAAAAATGCTTCGACCGGATTAACCATAATTTTCTTATGTCTCAGGTGATAGCACCACAAAGTGTGAAAATTGGGTTATGGAAATGCCTGAAAGCGGGGGTCAACCCTGACTTCCCTGAACAAGGTACACCCCAAGGCGGGGTTTGCAGTCCGGTTCTTGCCAACATTGCCTTACATGGGATTGAATCCATACACAAATCTGTAAGATATGCAGACGATATGGTTTTTATCTTTAAGAAAGGTGATGAGCCGAGTAAAGTCGTTGGCGAAATAATAGAGTTCTTGCGCGACAGGGGTCTAAGTATTAAGGTTGCGAAGACTCGGTTTGTATCAGCGACAGATGGATTTGACTTTCTAGGATGGAACTTCAAAGTCCAGAAAAACGGAAAGTTTAGATGTAAGCCCTCAGAGGATAACTTCTTAGCATTCCGTAAGAAGGTCAAGGCTATTATCAATAACTCGAATTACGGAGCTTTAGTTAAAACCGAAAAACTTGCACCTATCGTGCGAGGATGGAGAAACTATCACCGATACTGCAAGATGGACGGCTCCCGGTTCTCACTGTACTTTATACACAAAAGAGCCTGGAAGGTATTCAATAAAGAAACAAAACTTGACCGTCACTCTACAACCGCCTTGCTAAAGGCGGCTTTTCCGGCAGTACCGTATTCAGAAAACAAGCACATCATGGTCAAGGGTGATGTATCTCCCTTCAACTGCGACATTGTTTACTGGAGCAAAAGGCAATCCTACCATTACGACGGGTATACAGCTAAGGCTTTAATTAAGCAAAACCATACATGTGGAGCCTGCGGTCTTAAATTCGCAGACGGTGAGAATATACACCTTCACCACATAGACAGGAATTACAACAACTGGAAGCCTAAAAACCTGCTAGCTGTTCATCAATCCTGTCATCAATACATCCACAGGAGCAAAAGGGAAACCTGAGATTGTCGGGAGCCGGATACACGGAAACGCGTACGTCCGGATCTAAATGGGAGGAGCGGGAGATAATACTCCCCTTCGACCCAACTAAAATTAGGACTTACGCAAGTGTCACAAAAAAATTACAATTTTTTGTTTGTAGTAAGGGCTACTCTGCGAGAACGCTACGCGTACAGCCCTTGTTTTGAGGACTACCAACAACCAACCACCAACAACCAATAACTAACCAATGCTGCTTGTCATCTTCCTAATCTCGCTGGTGTCACGTACTTTAGCAATAACCGCTTCCCTCAATACTGATGAGGGGTTGTGGATCTATCGTGGTAGCCAGTTTATCAAACGTTTGTTTGAGGGAGATTTAACTCATACAATTCTCAAGCATCATCCAGGAGTTCCCAATATGTGGCTAAGTGGTAGCGGTATGTTGGTGAATTGTTGGCTAAACAAGCTGTTTCCTGGTTTTCTGGGTGTGGATTTACCTCCAGATATCACAGCTTGTCTAAATCTAGAAGGATTTGCGATTAATTTGTATATTCTTCCCCGTTTAGTGCAAGCAGTGGTGACTTCTGCTTGTATGGTGTGTATATATTTACTAACAAGGCGGTTATTAGGACAAGCGATCGCCCTCTGCACAATTATTCTTTTGTTATTAGAACCATTTTTTTTGGGATATCAGCGTTTTATTACTACTGATGCGCTCCAGGCTGATTTTGCTATTTTAGCTGTGCTGTCATTTTTACTTTATCTGCGAAAAGATAGGGAACGTAAGTTTATTTTAGTTTCGGGGATATTTCTGGGATTAGCAACGGCAGCGAAAATTACGGCTTTGTTTTTATTACCTGCGATTGTAATTATTATCGGATTGATTGAGTTAGGAGTGTGGCAAGAAAGTTTTCCTAAAAGAGGCTGGAAGCAGCAGTTGCAAGGTTTTCAACTTTGGATGGGGACGATTCTAGTTACATTTATCCTCATATTCCCAGCAACATGGGTTTCACCGGGATATGTTCTGAACAGAATACGTGATGGTGTTTTGCAAGAATCAGATCGGGGGTTTTTGTTTTTCTTAGGACAACTCACCCACTCCCCAGGAATTCTATTTTATCCTTTAGTGCTGATATATCGTCTCTCACCAATACTACAAGTGGGTTTAGTCGCTATAAGTATAGTGTTGATGATTCCCAAGCTACGACATCAGCTAAAAAATATGAGTGCGATCGCTGCGATCGCTTTAATTACCGTCTGCGTGATCCTGATATTATCAGCAAGTGATAACAAAATCGACCGTTATATTAATCTGTGTTTACCAATGTTGGCAATACTTGCGGCTATTGGTTGGCTGGAAATTATTGCTGGGGTGAGACTTTGGGTTAACAAACTTTCTTCGCAACTGAAAATTAGTAACGAGTGGGGTTGTCTAATTATCTTTGCATTGCAACTAGTCTTCCTATTCCCCTACCATCCCTACTACCTGACTTACTATAATCCTTTGTTTGGTGGTGCAGTAGCAGCCCAAAATATATTTATGATTGGTCAAGGAGAAGGCTTGGAAAAAGTTGCTCAATGGTTGAACCAGTCGCCGAATGTGAAGGAAACTCAAGTAGCAAGTTGGTATAGTCGCTATTTTTCCAGTTACTTCCATGGTCAAGTTTTACCAATAGACAAGCGTATTCCATCTGGTATTCAACCTTGGACACAGGCGAATCGAGTAGTATTCTATAAGAATCAATTGCAGCGTCAATTGCCAGAACCCAAGATGTTAGCTTACTTTAGCAACCAGCAACCTTTGTACACAGTAAGGCTGCAAAATATTGACTATGCATGGGTTTATCCTGGACCATTAGCTTTACCTGAAGATTTAAAGCGCATCCAGTTTCCCCTATCTTTAGCTTTTGGTGAAAAAGTGCGGCTGCTAGGTTACGACTTAAATAAAACTAAGATATCTAGCAATGAAGATTTGATAGTCACATTCTACTGGCAATTTCTTGCACCATTACCAGCAGATGTTTCGATTAAAATAAATTTGCGCGATCGCAAAAATAATCACCAAAATCATCAAAATAATATTCCCAATGTTTCTAGCACATCTCTAGTAGATGGCTACATATTTCCAGAACAGATCACCGCAGGTACAGTAATACGAGATGTTCACAAGCTAACAATTTCCTCAACTACAACACCACAGCGTTATCAGCTAGAGGTAGAGGGATTCTCAAATCAAGGAAAAGTAATTGGTGAAGTAGAAGTGGTAGGAATCGGGGACAAGGGGGACAAAGGAGATGAAGAAAATAACTAATGACTAATGCCTATTTTTTCCCAATCCGCAAATGATAAGCGATAAATTGTCGTGACAACTCTTCCATAATTAGAAAAAGTTTTTACAGGTTGATATCGTTTTTCCCAATAACTTTGGTCTTTATCTAATATTTTTTTGTTTCCATTTTGTGGATTCTGTATATATATTATGTAGATATCACCAGAGGCTTGCTCATCATATGGATGTAAGTCTAAATTTTTATAACTTACTGGAATATAATATCTTGTAATGCTTTGCTTTTCATTAGTAATAAAATAACCATTTTTACCTGTATTTTTTAAATATGATCCTACTTTTCCCCAATGTCTGTAATAGGGAAATCCAAATAAACTTTGTCTACTTTGTCTTTTCAGTTCTAAAGACAAGAATCTTTTATTTTCCCAAGGATATTCTTGTTTATTGTCTATAAATAATAAATGAGATAATAAAAACGACGAAATATATATCAAACTCAAGCAAAAAATATTAAGATACTTAGACTTTAATGGGAATCTATTAAATATGAATTTTTGAAAAACTTCTAGACCAAACGCCATTAAAACAGAAAAAGGCAAAATATAAGTATAAATATGTGTACCAGGATTACCAACGAAAGTTTCCAAAGCTAACAGAGGAAACAAAAACCATAGTAAGACTGAAAAATTTTCTTTGATTTTTGATAGACCGAGGAAACCCAAAACAGCATATAAATATATAATAAATAAGGGATTATAAGTCATAAATGTTCTCGTAGAACTAACCGACTGCTTACTTATTCTTTCTGTCCAATAAGCCTTAGTTGATTCTGAGATCGAGAAGAAGAAAGGTAAATAAAATATAGATATTAATCCTAAAAAAATAGCTCCCGCTAAAAATAAATGCTGGACTTGCTTCTTTTTATAAAAAAACTCGTCATGAACATACCATCTGTAAATTAAATAAATTACAAATGGCATAATGAATATGCCATCGTAATGTGCAAGAATGGAAATTGACCAGCAAAACGCGCCTAAATATAAACCATAAATTCTCCATTTTTCAAATTTAGTAGATAAACTGATCAGATATAAAGCCAAGACAGAAAATAAGATTACAAATGATTGGTACTGAACAATTCTTGTTAAAGCAACAAATAATCCATTAATTGCAATAAATAAAGATGAATAGATAGCTATTTTATGACCAAATTCTAGTTTAATAAATTTATAAAAAAAATAAATAGCCAATATACCTGCTATAGCAAAAGGAAGCCTGAGTAGTAATTCATTATCATACTCAGGATTAAATATACTTATAAAATATGTAATCAAAAATTGAATTGGCCCCTTTCTTTGATTGAGCAAAAAATCAATCATGCTTTGATCTGCTTGAGGTCTATATAGTGCTTTAATTTCATCGCCTTGATAATTGGAATAACCTAAATTAATTAACCTCAACCATAAACTCGCAAAGATTAAAGATGTCACAGGAAGAATATTTCTGATTTTTTTCATTTGTCTAAATCCAAAATCTTAAACCTTAACTTCCATTATTTATGATGCACAAGATAACTATAAAAAACTCTGCGCTACTCCGCACTTACCTTCGCGTCCCTCTGCGTTAAAAAAATGTTATTCCATGTTGCGATCGCACCAACTCGACAAACTTAATATTTACTCACAAAAAATTTTAAATTCCCCCCTATTCCTCATTATTAGCAACATTTCTAGTCTCACTACTAGGACGGCTACCTGCATTACGCACATTCACAATTTTACTCAACAAATCAAACCAAAATGGCGCACCCATTGCAATAGCAATACCACTGAGTATCCAGCCAGGAATCAAACCTAAAATTTTTAGATAGGGGAAAGTATTTTTAGATTGGCGCGTCCATTTTATTTGCTGTTGTAAATTAGCATCACTCCAACCAATAGGTAAAGAAATATTTGTTAAAGCCTGATCTGCTTCTTGTCTGAGTTGTTCTAAATCAATTGTACCTTTTTGTACTGCTAATTCTCCCGCACTATTGGTAATCGTATCTCGCAGAGCAGAATCTTTTGATAGTCTTCTGACCATATGAATTGCATCTGCATTAGCCGTGATAGCGATCGCTAAACCTATGATAATAGCTGCACCTTTTGCATTGCGTTTGTAGACTCCAGAAGCTCTTTCCATTGAACTATTAAAGGTATTTTCTATCTCTAAACGCAATGCATTCATTCCTTCTTCTGTTGTCTTGATTCTTGCTTGAGCGCGTTTTGCTAAAACATCAAGATTTTCGACCACAGAGTTTGGTAATTTAGTTTCAATTGTCTGAAATGCTTCTTGAATTCCCTTGTATGCATCGCTATCTTGATCTTGAATAGCTGCTTTGATCTCTTTATAAATCTCGCTATTTTTATCGATAGTTTGTACAACTTCTTTAATATTCGGTTGCAATCCCCCTAGCAATATTGCTTGCTGAATATTATCAAAATTATCTTGTTTAAAAAAAATGAGTTTCTGTAAGTATTTGTTAGATAATTCATCTTCAGGCATTTCTGCTTTAAAAGAGTCTATATATCTATCTAAACTTTCTGCCATTCGATTCAGACTGGTTTTCAAACTAGCTTTATTTTGATGAAAGTTCCAAGATGCTTTTTCAAATTCTGATCCCAGTTCTGAGAAATCTTTGTAAATATTACTGAGAAATTCTGTAAATCTATAATTATCGCTTGTTTGTTCTTGTAATCTAATAATAATTTCTTCTATTTCAGCTAATCTTTCTTCTTTAAATTTATTCAATCTTGATTCTGTTAATCGTTGTACCAATGCAGGAATTTGTAGTGTTTCAATCAGAGTTGTCGCAAAGATATCAGCAGAAATATAAGAAGGACCACTATGTTTCTCATCTCCAAAAGTACTTTTAACTTTGTCTGTTCCGAGTCTAGATTTTGTCAACCTGCGATAAAGTGAACCAATCGCCCAAGTAATTTTACGAGGTATGGTTACAAACAATCCCTTGGCTTCTTGATTAATATTTTTAACTAAAGGATTATCATAAATACTATTTGCGAGTTCGATAACGTGAGCTTCTTCAGCACTGTCCACATCACCAGCTAATAAAATTTCGATTGATTTTTTTAAGTGTTCAGCACGCCATTGAAACACGGTAGCAATTAATTCCTGTATTTCTGAGGCTAATAAACTCAAGATTAAGTAAATAAAAATTAAACCGATCGCTACATCTAAAATAAAAGGTAGATTCATTGATTTCCTCCACAATAGCTAAATAAAAATTGAGAGTTAGTATTTTTCGTGTCAAATTTTTCCAGTAAATACTCGTTAAATAAATTTAAGAGTAATGTTAGAAACATTGTCAAAAAATATTATGATTAGTTAGCAAAAATTGAGTTAATTTAAAAAATAGGACGAACTTCAAACAATGGTTGTTGCTAAACGGCAACAGATGAAGATTCGCGAACGTCTGTTTGTACTCGAACCAGCAAGCAAAATTATTATCCTAAAATATGCAAGAAGGAAGCTTTATTTGGGGTCGTCTAGAAAAGCAGTATCGATCGCTCAACAGATGGATTGATTGGACATGGATAATATTACTGCTGGTAGCAGCTGTGTTACTTTTTACCATAAATTTGGGGCAATCACCTCTACGAGATTGGGATGAAGGAACTGTAGCACAAGTTGCCAAAGAGATTTTGCACGCCCCTGCTGGTTCAATGAGGTGGCTTTACCCAACTTTGGGAGGCGAACCTTACCATAACAAACCACCTTTGATGCATTTGCTGATTGTTTGGGCTTACTCCTTGGGCGGTGTAAATGAGTGGACAGCTCGCTTACCAGGGTCAATTTTAACAGCAATATCAGTACCATTGCTGTATTGTGTTGGTAGAGAAATATTTCGTCAGCGTTTTTGTGCTATTTATAGTGCTTTAGTTTACTTAACAATGCTGCCAGTCGTGCGCCATGGACGTTTAGCCATGTTGGATGGGGCAGTGATATGTTTTTTTATATTGATGATTTTGTGTGTGTTGCGATCGCGCCGCGATTTACGTTATTGCCTGGGTGTCGGCATCGCTTTTGGCTTAATATGTTTAACCAAGGGTATGCTAGGCATATTGTTAGGTGCTGTCGCAGTCGCATTTCTATTTTGGGATACACCACGACTACTGACGAGTGGTTATATGTGGATGGGAATTTTCATCGGTATTGTACCTGTGGCTTTATGGTATGTAGCTCAATGGTGGGAGTATGGTCGCACCTTTACCAATGTCGGTATGGTCGATCAATCTCTCAATCGTATTTGGTCATCTGTTGAAAACCATTCCGGTCCACCTTGGTACTATGTGTTGGAAATACTTAAATATACTTGGCCGTGGTTATTTTTTTTACCATCTGGCTTGCAATTAGCCAAGGAAAACCAGAACCTCAGTTGGGCAAAACTTGTACTGGTGTGGATGGGAGTTTATTTAATTGCTATTTCTTTGATGGGAACAAAACTTCCCTGGTATGTGTTTCCTGTTTATCCTAGCCTAGCCTTGGTAATTGGAGCGAAACTAGGGGAAGTTGAAAATTCACGTATGCTATCAGCTTATCCGCGCTTTTGGGTAGCAACTTTAACGTTTCTGGCTTTGGTTGCGACAGCTGGTAGTATTTATTTCAGTTTCGTCCCCACAGCAAAATCTGATTTACAGTTACAACTGATTTTTGCAGCAGTAGCGATGACAATGGCCTTAGCAGCAATTTTGGCAGAACGAGGCGATCGCCAATTTCTCAAAGTTTTGTTTTGGGGATCTTATGTTTCGTTACTCTTATTTATGAAATCAAATTACTGGGTTTGGGAATTGGCAGAACGTTATCCAGTCCAACCAGTTGCGACTATCATCCGGGAGGGGACACCATCAGGTACAAAAATTTACACATCCAGTCCTGAACACCGTCCTTCATTGAACTTTTATAGCGATCGTAATATTATTCCTGCTTCTTTTAAACAACTGCAAGATCATTGGCACAATCACAAACAACCTTATCTATTGCTTGATAATTCTGCTTTTCATGCACTCGAGCTTGATTCAGTCAAGGTTATTGATCAAGCAGAAGGCTGGAAACTGGTTACAAAAGATGTTAGTGGTTAGGTGGTGGTTGTTGGTTATTAGTTTTTCCAACCAACAATCAACAACCAACAATCAACCACTATGGATTTTTTCCCTTGTCAATAGTTTTTTCTATTTGTGGTGACGAGGTATCGCTGTTACGATTTTGCTGGTATATTGCAATCATAGCAAAAACAATAGCGCTTCCTACGACCACAGCAAGTAAAGGATTTTTGAAGACAAAAAAATCCCGAACAATTCTGGCTAAAGGTCGGCTTTGGCGGCGTAGTGCGGATGAAACCATCATCTGTCTTAAGGTAAAAGGATCACGGACATAGTGGCCGCTTTTACAAACCACTAGCTTCTGATGACAATACGGACAGGTAAACAATCCAACATAACTGCTAACTACTGTGGGCGTAGAATTTTGGCAAATTGGACAAGTCAAATAATGATTATCAAAAGTATGTGTATTCATCTACCTCGTCCGTTTAGTCCACTTACTTGGTTCATAACAAGAGCTATCTTGAATTCCTGCTGAAAACGCGTGTAGATTTCCCCGACCATAATTCTCTCCCATTTAAGCATTATCGCCACATATAATTTTGCACAAGAGAAAATTTTTAACTAAAGCTTTGTAAATTACACAAAAATATTATGTTGTCTGATTGCTAAATGATCACTCACAATGAAAAGTAAGACATAAAAATTTAAATTTTTTCTTAGATTTACTCCTCATTCCATGACTCTCCTACCTCCCACAGAACTCAGGAAGGTGACTGAACAACCTACCTTTCGTTTAACCTATTTACTTAACCGTTTTCAACTATCCCCAGAAACAGTAGTGTTATTTTTAGCCTTACTAATTGGTAGTGGTAGTGGGATGGGCGTGGTTACATTTCATTATTTAATCCAGCTGATCCATCATTTGATGCTGGAAAATCTAATGAGTGTGATTGGTGTTTGGGGTGCTTGGACTCTAGCTTGCGTTCCCATTTTGGGTGGATTAATTGTTGGTTTGATGCGCTGGCGAACACAAGATTTTGGCCCTGGACTTTCATCATTGATTGCTGCTTCTCAAAAGGGAGAGGTCAAAAGACAATTACGACCAGTAACCAAAATGTTAGCAGCAGCAGTTTCCCTGGGAAGTGGTGCTTCTTTAGGTCCAGAAGGTCCTAGTGTAGAAATTGGCGCCAATTTTGGAATGCTAGTGTCTGTGGTGTTACAAGTATCACAAGAACGTCAGCGTTTACTATTGGGCGCTGGTGCTGCTGCTGGTTTAGCTGCTGGGTTTAATGCCCCGATCGCAGGCGTTTTTTTTGCTTTAGAAGTAGTATTAGGATCAACATCATTTGCTACTTCTGCGGTAAGTGTAGTGTTACTCGCAGCAGTAGTTGCAGCGTTCATTGCTCATATTGGTTTGGGAGGACAACCAGCCTTTGCCTTACCTTTCTACCAAGTCCGCAGTCCATTAGAACTACCACTCTATCTTGGCTTGGGTTTATGGGCAAGTGTAGTTTCTTTGAGCTATACACAATTAATTCGCCTAGCAAAAGCTTTCTTTGCAGGTAAAATCCCCGGTTTTTCTATTTTAGGAAAAATCCCATTACCGATTCATCCTATTATTGGTGGACTAATTATTGGTATTACGGCTTTATACTTACCGCAAATTTTAGGTATTGGTTATGAAACAGTAGAAGCGATGCTGCAAGATGTGGAGTTTTCGCTACAACTGTTAATTTTGCTGTTGGTAGCGAAACTGGCTATGACAGCAATCAGTGCTGGAAGTGGATTTATTGGTGGTGTCTTTGCACCAGCTATGTTTTTAGGTGCTTCTTTAGGTTCTGCTTATGCCAAAATTTTGGCATATTTAGCGCCTGCAATTAGTGGTTTTATGGCAGCTCCCCCAGCTTATGCGATGGTAGGAATGGCTGCTGTACTTGCTGCTAGTGTGAGAGCGCCATTAACAGCAATTTTATTATTATTTGAATTAACACGAGACTATCGCATTGTTTTACCGTTAATGGCAGCAGTCGGTTTAAGTGTTTGGTTGGTGGACCGGATAAAACCCAATTCAAACTCTAACTCCAATCTTCAACAAATAGGTCTTTCAGAATTAAAAGACGAACAAACAGAAATTTTACAGCAAATTCTTGTCGAAGAAGCTATGCATCCTTGCCCGAAAAAACTGCCAACAACCATGTCAGTGATCGAGGCAGCTTTAGAAATGACACGCGATCGCAGCCGCACTGCTTTAGTCGTTAATGAATTAGGGCAATTAGTTGGTATTCTCTCTTTAAAAGATATCAACCGTACTCTTTCTGCTTGGCAAAATTACTCAGATTCCTCAACCATAAATCAGGGCGATCTATCCAATCAAACACTAATTGATATTTGTACTACTGATGTTCTCTACGCTTGGCAAGATGAACCCTTATCTGAAGCCTTAGATCGCATGTCTGTTCGTGGTTTGCATCAGTTACCAGTGGTAGCGTCAGATAACCCTAAACAAATTTTGGGATTATTAGAACGGGAACAAATTGCTTTAACTTGTAATGTCGCACTCACACGTAAAGCTCTTTGTCGTCATCTACCATCGGTAACAAAAACAGATGTGGTCATTAGTCATTAGTCATTAGCTTTGCACGAAAGATATAGACGCGCTAGCGGCTACTTACTCTTTGGGAACTCTTTGAGGGAACAGCAGCGACTATTCTACGAGAAGCCGGACTTCGTCCGTCTACGTGTCTACCCACAGAGTAGGAGAAAGGACAAATGACAAATGACTATAATTATGCTATTGCTTCTAGAACTTCGGCTTCTTCTCTTTCATCTGAGTCTATTTGTCTCAAACGAATATGCTTTTTACCCAAAGTGATGATAAACTCATCTCCGGGCTTTAGATTCATCTGTTTTGTGTAAGCAGAACCTATTAGTAAGTTACCGTTAGACTGCACACTAATTCTATAGCTGGCACTGCGTCCACCACGGCCATTTGCGCTAGGAGCGCTATCTAACTGAATGCCTTCAGCATCAATTAGAGCATTCAAGAATTTCATCATGTTAACGCGCTCTATACCATTTTTGGTCACAGTATAGTAGCCGCAATGTTTAGCTTTTTCTTCTTTGCTCAGATTTTCTAGCTCTTTGACTTTCTTGAGCAACTCTTCGCCGGTTAGGGGTTCAATTTTTTTCTGTTTAGCCATCAACTTAGAGCGAAAATGAACGAATGATTGAGTGAGTTGAATCGATTTGATTTTAGCTGAGATTGAGGAAGTGATAACACAATCCTTTTATTTTTATATCAGCTACCGCAAAGTATATTACACAAATCAGCCAAATTTTGCATCTCTATTAATATTTACTTTGAAAATTATTTTAAGAAACCAGGCTGAAGCTGATAACTATACTCTAGTTTATGAAAGACTGCTACACTGTAATCTATATTTCTTTAAGTTTCCTAAAGCATTCTTAAAAAAGTAGTTTACTTACACTTAGTCAATAATTAGCACACAGAACGATAAGTAAAACTGATCCTTAATCATTAGTCATTAGTCATTGGTTGGTGGTTGGTTGTTGGTGGTTGGTTGAAACACCAAACAACAAACAGCAAACTTTTATAACTTAAGAAAATGAAACTAACTACCAAAGGACATTACAGTGTCAAAGCTTTGCTAGATTTGAGTTTGCAAGCTGGTTATGGGCCTGTTTCTACTAAAGCGATCGCTTCTCGTCAGGATATCCCAGCTCCTTACCTAGAAAAACTGTTAATAGAAATGCGTCGTGCTGGGTTAGTAAAATCTGTTCGCGGTAGCATCGGCGGATACCAACTGGCAAAAAAACCAGCACAAATATCTTTAGGAGAAATTTTAGAAGCCGTTGGCGAAACAATAGAACCTTTACCTAATCATCAAGCTTCCCCAAGACAAATAGAAGATTGGGTAACATTTACACTTTGGCAAAGGCTGCACCAAAAATTGAAAGAAGCGTTGTACAGTATTAGTCTGGCGGATCTCTATTACGATGCCCGCAGCTGGCAAGCATCTCTTGGTGAAGAAGCCAGTTTTATTGTTTAGTCATTGCTTGGTTGTTGGTTGTTTTAATTCTTGCAGCTTATTTAGACTACATTATCGGCGATCCTTGGGGATGGCCTCATCCTGTGCGAGTAATGGGGTGGATAATTTCTCGCTTCAGCAAATTTGCTTTGACATATTGTCAAAATGCTCTCACACAGAGACTAGCAGGAATATTCTTAGGTGTTTTTCTGGTCATTGGTAGTGGAATTGTTGGTTATTTAATAATACAAACGACTAAATCCCTACATCCGTTGTTGGGAATTGCTGTAGAAATCATTCTCTTAGCTAGCTGTTTCGCGGCTAAAAGTTTGCGAGTTGCTGCTCAAAAAGTTTTACAACCTTTAAAATTAGAAAAAATCCAGGACGCTCGTTCTACTTTGAGTAATTATGTTGGTCGAGATACAGAAAATCTCACAGAATCAGAAATTTTGCGATCGCTTCTGGAAACAGTTACAGAAAATGCAGTTGATGGAGTTATGGCTCCTCTTTTTTATGCAATAGTTGGCGCATTTGTGCCATTTATCGGCCCAGTTCCCTTGGCTTTGGCATACAAAGCTAGCAGTACACTAGATTCAATGGTGGGTTATCGACAAGCACCTTATACTTATTTGGGCTGGTTTAGTGCGCGGTTAGAAGATGGCTTGACTTGGGTTCCTTGTCGGTTAACAGTGATGACAATCGCGCTGCTATCGGGTAAACCTTTGCATGTCATCCGAATTTGTCAGCGCGACGCACCCAATGATCCTAGTCCAAACTCTGGTTGGAGTGAGTGTGCATATGCTGCTGCTTTAGGTGTACAGCTTGGAGGTACTAATTGGTATCGCGGTGTGGCTAAACATAAACCCCTGTTGGGAGATGCTACTTATCCAATCACTTCAGCTAGCATTTATCAAGCATTTCAACTAACTCGATATTGCTTTTTGTTATGGTTAGGGGTAACGACTCTGTTGCTAATTGCCATAAACAGGTAATCATGAAAATAGGGAATTGGTAATCGGTAATCGGTTATTTGTATTTTTGTTGCCTATTATCTATAACTGATTCTTCATAACTTGATTTTTTAGTATAAATTTTGCTCAGGGGGATACTGGTATATGACTATTTCTACCATTTCTACCAAAGCTAAAGTGGTTGAGATTCTCTCATCTGAAGAACTCCGTCGTACCGTCACTCGTCTTGCTTCCCAAATTGTCGAAAAGACCCGTGATTTATCCCAGTTAGTGCTGCTTGGTATCCATACTAGGGGAGTACCTTTAGCAGAACTATTAGCACGCCAAATTGAAGTATTAGAAGGTGTATCTGTGCCAGTAGGAGCTTTAGATATTACATTCTACCGCGATGACCTCGACCAAATAGGGCTGCGGACTCCAGCCAAGACCGAGATATCTTTTGATTTGACAGATAAAATTGTTGTACTTGTAGATGATGTGATATTTAAAGGACGAACAGTTCGTGCTGCTTTAAATGCTGTCAACGAGTATGGTAGACCAGAGGTAATTCGTTTAGCTGTACTGGTAGATAGAGGTCATCGCGAAGTACCAATACATCCAGATTTTGTTGGTAAGCAGCTACCCACTGCTAAAGAAGAAATTGTCAAGGTTTATTTACAAGATATAGATGGAAGAGATGCAATCGAATTGATTGCAGATTAGATGAATCTAGTGTAGCAGACGCGATATATCGCGTCTGCTACAAGGGTTTTGGAATTACCTAAAATCATTTTCATACATGAAATCACCAACGCCCTAATTTTTGATCATGCGATCGCGTAGATTTCTGATGGTAATATAAGTGTCCCAATTGGGAATCTTAACTAGTCCACAAATTGTCAAAATTACGATGCACTACTACATCGGGTTGCAATTGTGAAAATAATTTTTGCCACTCAATAGAACTAGCGCTACTTTCTCCCTCTTTAACTTCAAAAGTTAGGTTACACGCTTGTGGCTGTTTTAGCGCCTGTACACAAATTTCTGCCACATCTTCGCGACTGATTTTTCCCCTAATATTGTCGCCTTGCTCAAATATTAAAGATTTGCCACCTGCTTCTTCTGTCAATGCACATGGTCTAATAATCGTATAGGGAATTCCACTAGCTCTAACACTGTCTTCGCCCTTCAATTTCCAAGTTAGAATCCCTCCCAATTGGTCGTTTAATCTAACTGCTGGTGGTTCTTCCTCCAAATTAATTCCCGGACGTCCCGGACGAGTTACCCCTGCGGAACTAACAAGAATAAATTGTGGGAAACTTTCCCCTCCGTAGGCTTTAATTGATTCTAATTGCAAGGCAAAACCACCAGGAGAAAATCGTGGATTTAATTCTCCATCATATTCAAACTTGCTCAACATTAACTGAAATGAGGAAATTTGATTAGTGTCGATGGGCGGAGAATCTGGCAAAGTTTTAGCCCTAAATACAGGAGTCAAGTCCGCAAAAGGAATCCGAACATTGATCCAAGTATTAGCTATTGTGTCGAAAGAATAACTAAAACCAACTCCGTCCCATTTGGTGTCTGTACGGAGAAAGAATTTATAACGATTCCCATCTCCCTTAACCCGCAATTCGATACCTTCATAGCCAGATAAATTAAAAGCAGGAGAGAAATTTTTAGTTCTGACAGAAACAAACCCACCGGAGTTAGCAGTGGAAACATTCCCAGCAAATAAAGCTGCACCTTCTACTAATTGAATATTACTTTCACTGACTCCGCCCATGACGACATCATCTACTGCACCCCAGATATTTTTTATTTCTGTGGATGGGTTGGTGAAATCAAATAATATTTTGTCTCCAGAAGCAGATAAAGATTTTGCAGCAGCTTCTACCAAATTTTTGACGCCTCGATACTCCACATTTTCTGGAGTGTCGCCGACTATCTCTGGTTCATAAAATTTCACACCTTGATAGTATTTTTCTCGCTCTGGAGTATCTCCTTCTTTTGGTTGCACACGTACGGCGGTACAACAAATTAGGGCTTGGATATTAGCCATGACCAAGGGTGTCAAAGTTTCTGGTCGAGTAATATCTGCAACTACTAAGTCAACTTGATTACCAAGAATTGTTCTGGCTTTCTCGATGTCACGTACAAGCGATCGCACTCGATAACCCCGTTCAACTAGTCGCCGTACCACTCGCTTTCCAACACCACCCGTCGCCCCTGCTACTAGTATTACACCCACCTGTTTTGCTCCACTTGGTTGATTTTGATTATCTTTGGTACGACCTTGAAATAAATCTTGTATCCAGTTAATCAAAGGTACAACTTCAAAATAAGTCAGGGTTTCGACAAATCTGCCTAAGTCCCATTGTGATCTATTTTTATCATTCATAACTGTATCCTTACTGTTGTGGATTTTTACTTCGCAATCGGATACTTTCAAAAGTGTAAAAAATAGCAGATATGGTCAGAAGTATTAAGTTAAATTGTATTAGTTCTTTGCCATACCATCTGTCATTAAAAAATAAAATAAACCCGGAAATAAAAAAGACTACTATTAATACTATATCTTGGCGACGGAATAAACTCGGACGTACAAAAGGTAAAGCTGATAAAGCAAGGGCTGCAATAATTAAAATTGTACCGATCAGGTTAAGTGGGTTTTTAAACATTTATCTATTAGTTAGTGGTTAGTGGTCAATTCTTCATTCCACGTAAACGAATACATTCCGCAGCAGAAAAGATACCTGCTCCTGCTAGCAAAAACTGGCTGATTGGTATTTCTTGATTGCCATAGGATTGATATTCTTGAAATAGCAGCAGTATGCCACACAAACAGAATACGACAGCAAAAACCGCATCGTAATCTTTTGCTAGCCTTGGATAGGAAGAACGAAGGAAAAATAAACCGACTCCAAAAGTTGCTAAACCAATACCTAGTAGGATAATCCAGGTGGGTGCTTTAAATAAAAATAATCCTGCCGCACCGACAAAAGGTAAGAATCTAGCCACAGAGAGAGTTGTGTTTATCCAACTTGGTGGTGGTGCAACTTGAGAAGCAAGAGTGGAGTAGTCTGTAACACCAGAAGAGGGTACTGATGTTTGTGGATACATATTCATTATCTGCGGTATAGTTGATTGGGCATTGGCAGATGAGATTTGTGCTTGTGTCGGTGGTATGGGATATTGTAATTGCTGAAGATCCTGCAATGCTTCTGTTGCAGATTGATAGCGATCGCGATAGTGGTAGCGCACCATTTTTTGTAAAATAGCTACTAGTCTAGGGGACGCCTGCGCTTGATTTGGCCAAATAATTTCCCCAGTTTCAGGATGATCTTGTAACTGAGTTGGTAATATCCCCGTTAGTGCTTGGATGGCAATTATCCCCACAGCATAAATATCACTATTGGGGCGTGGTCTACCTTGAGCCTGTTCTGGCGACATATAACCGGGAGTACCGATCGCAACAGTTGCAGTCATTTGACTGGGAGATGCGACGAGTTGCGATCGCATTTGTTTGACAGCGCCAAAATCAATTAAAACTAATTTGCCGTCCGAGTCACGTCTAATTAAATTATCCGGTTTAATATCACGATGAATCACGCTGTAACCGTGAACAAACTCCAATACTCCCAAAACATCTTGCAACATTTGGATAATTTGGCTTTCAGTCCAAGGTTGAACACTCCGCATTTCTGTACTGAGTGCATGTCCCACAATCAACTCTTGCACTAAAAAAAATTCTTCATTTGCTTCAAAATAAGCTAATAGACGAGGAATTTGGTCGTGATTTCCCAGTTGTTCGAGTATTTCTGCCTCACTATTAAATAAGCGTCTCGCAGTCTGCAAATAATAAGGTTCCGAACTCGCAGGTTTCAGCAACTTGAGAACACATTTAGGGTTTCCCGGTCGGCGAGTATCTTCAGTAATATAGGTTTCACCAAATCCTCCGGCGCTTAGGACTTGGATAACTCTGTAACGACCGTCTAGTAGCTTTCCTAACATGGTGGGCTGGTGCGAATGTTTTTATTCATCTTGCCACACGATGACAAAATGTTTACTGGCAAAAAAGTATCGGAAAAAGCGAGAATGGAAAAGTTGACCAATGACCTAGACGCGTAAGCGGCTTCAAGGGAGAGTATGACCAATGACCAATAGACATCTCCAAAAAAGAATGTATAGACGTTAAATTTAACGTCTATACAAGGGTTTTGGGCAACGCATAGTTCATTTCTGGAGATGTCTTGTCTAATGACCAATGACCAATAATAAATGACTAATAACAAATGATCATGCTTCAGTTTCAACCTCCAGGCTTCGGGCATAAAATCATCCACACCTCTTTTGGATCAATGGTTTACTATACCCAAATTGCAGAACCTTGGTGTAATACCGATACTGAAGATTTAACACCACTAATATTTCTTCACTGTTTTGGTGGTGGATCTTCTGCTTATGAATGGTCGAAAGTTTATCCGGCTTTTGCAGCTTCTCACCGCATACTCGCACCAGACTTAATTGGTTGGGGAGATTCTGCTCATCCAGTAAGAGATTATCAAATCAACGATTATCTAACAATCATTACAGAGTTTATCAGACACACTTGTTGTCCACCTGTAAAAGTAGTTGCATCTTCCCTAACTGCTGCTTTGATAATTCGACTGGCTATTGCTCAACCTTTTTTATTCCAAGCGTTGTATTTAGTTTGTCCTTCTGGTTTTGATGACTTTGGACAAGGTTCTGGACGCCGACTTCCACTTCAGGTGATCAATACTCCACTGTTAGATAATTTAATTTATGCTTTGGGTGCTGAAAATGAAGTGGCAGTAAATAACTTTTTGCAAAGTTTTTTGTTTGCTAAACCCGAACGAGTCTCGCCAGAAATAGTAGAGGCATATTTATTTTCTGCCCAACAACCAAATGCTAAATTTGCAGCTTTGGCATTTTTGCGAGGTGATCTTTATTGTGATTTAAGTTTATATATTGAACAGCTAAATATTCCCACAGTAATTTTTTGGGGCAAAGAGGCACAATTTACAAATGTGAAATTAGGACAACGATTAGCAAAGTTGAATTCAAGAGTAATTCGAGATTTTCATGTGATTCCTGGTACAGGAGTGCTACCACATCTAGAACAGCCAGAAGTGATGATTGGGTTATTACAGCGATATTTATAGATAAGTATTAATTCGGATCTCGGAGTTATAAATTTTAGGTCTTATGAGGTGTGTACACCAGGGTGAATAAAAAAAGTTTTTACTTTATTAGACATCTGGTGAAAAATAATGTAGAGACGCGTGTAATTCCCCGCGTCTC
>JBMNDX010000012.1:0-237538 GCA_051172755.1 Nostochopsis sp.
GACTTACACCCTCATACCCCTATACCCCTACACCCCTTGTCCAAACCCTTGATTTTTCGTATGATTTCAGATTAATTAAGAACTTAGGTTAGTGCAAGATGCAGGAGTGAACGAGGAATTGTGAGGCGTCACCGTCGGTATAGTCGCGACTAAAACCACTTCACCATCGGGATTTATTACCCAACCTTGAGCTTCCACAATCTGAGTTGGGGGATTTATAGAGTTTTTTTCTTGGCTTTGTTGTTCTTCAAGTCTGCTTCTGGGTTGGTTGTGAGTTTCTTCAGGAAGTAATATCCAATTACTCAGAACTTCATCAGTAATTAACGGTTCTGTGGGACTAGGTGATATACCTCCACGTCCTGTAGCAATAAATGATCCCCTCATTTGCTTGTGATCTCTTTTGCAACCAGTAGCAATTTGTTGGGAAGCATCAACGAGATTCACACGCAGTAGTTCTAATCCTTGACTGGGGTCAACATCAGGTGTATTAATTTGCACTGTACCACTGAGTTCTGGACTAGCGCCCGTGGCGGTAATGTCGCTGTCTGGGGTTGGTGATTGTCGGAACTGGATACCAAAAATACCTTGGGTATTGATGATTACCCTACCGCCAAAAAAGTTATCAGAATTAGCACTGATATCGCTGTTTGTAAAAGCAGCGATAACATCGCTATCAATGTTGATGTTACCACCGATAGTATTGCTACCTGTAGCGTTGGTAGTAATGCTGCTATTCTTACCTAAGATTAGGTCGTGCGATCGCAGTGTAATATTACCTGCACCACCTCTAGTATCTGCACTTATTTGGCCTTGGTTCAAAAGACGAATTGAGTCAGCATCGACTTTTAAGGAACCTGCAACTCCTGAACCAGCACTACTAACTGTTACCTGCGCCTGATCACGAATATTTAACTTACCAGTATTAATGATTAATTCTCCTCCCTGACCTGTGGAAGTATTAGATGTATTAGCAAATAGTCCACTGCTAGAGCTGACATTCGGAACTATAACTGGAGTGTATTGCTCAAGTCGCTTCCAATAGGTGGGGTCTGTACCAGCAAGGGTGATACTGTCGGTAATATTGAGGGTAATACTACCAGCATTGCCACTGCTAAAACTAGTAGTGAAAATTTGTCCCCCGTTAAGAACTTCTAAAGTTTCGGCGTTAACAATAATGTTACCCCCATCTCCTTGGCCACGAGTCCTCGCACCTAAGACAGCACCATTTGTGATACTTAGTGAGCTAGTGGTAATGTTAATATTGCCACCTTTACCGATACCTGTATTTTCCGTACTGCTGACCGCGCCGCTAGAGTAGCCATTGGAACCATAACCATCAAAGACGACGCGATCGCGAGCTTGTATATTTATATTACCTGCGTCACCGCGTCCAAAAGTATTGGCAATCAGTCGCGCCCCATTTGTGACAAACAGTGACCCAGATGTGATGTTAAGATTACCGCCGTTACCTACAGCTGTTGATACGGTTGTTGAACCGACAGAAGTAGCAGCCCCGCTAATGTTTTCTTGGTTGAAACTGACGCCATCAAAGGAAACTGTATCACGAGCAACTATATTGATATTGCCTGCATTTCCCTGTCCGAGGGTTCTAGCATTGACAGCAGCAGCATTTTTAACAAAAAGTGACCCACTAGTGATATTAATATCACCACCATTACCCACAGCTTGTGGATTCACACTGCTGATTGCTCCAGTGTTAGAATCACTACGCATTCGATCAAAAAGAACTGTATCACCAGCAACTATATTAATATTACCTGCATTACCCTTTCCAGAAGTTGTGGTTCTGACTAAACCACCACTCGTTAAAAATAGCGACCCAGTAGTGATATTAATATTGCCACTATCGCCTACAGCTTCTGTTTGCACTGTATTAGAAATAATACTTGCATCAACATTGATTGTCTCTGTGGCATTAATATCAATATCTAGCGCCTTTGCATCAACAGAACCTTTTCCTGACTCTATCCCCGCTTGCACCGTACTTGCACCCGACAAATTAAAATTCCGGGCATTGATAGCAATACTACCATCTCCATCAGCGATAACGCTTACTTTGGCAGCATTGTCTAGATATACATCTTTTTTTTGCCCATTATTAGGCAAACTCAAACTAATAAATGAACCATCAGTATTGAGTCCAATGCTGCTATTTTCTGCAATTCCTGCTAATTCAACTCGACCACCGGGGGCTAGTATTTGCCCACCATTAACCTGTAAATTGCCACCTACAAGTGCTAAAGTCTTACCAGGATTCACCTGTAGTTCAGAACCTTGTACTAGAATATTTCCGGTATTGCTGCCGTATTGCAAACCAATCGGTACACTGACAGTTAGTAAACTTGTAGCTGTGTTATTTGGTATAGCACTAAATTCTGTACCATCAGCAAATTCCAGGCTACTAGCTGTAGTTGCCAAAAACGAGCCACCAATATTTAACTGTGCATTTTGACCAAAAACAATGCCATTGGGATTAATCAAAAACAGGTTAGCTGTTCCGTTTGCTCTGATTAAACCATCAATATTAGAAATTGAACCACCTGTGACTCGTGTCACGATATTCTGAATATCCGTACCATTATTGAAGAAAGCCGTGTCACCAGTGGGAAGAGAAAATTCTTGAAAGCTATGGAATAAGTTGCTACCTGCTTGAGTTCCACCTGTGATGTTGAACGTGTCACCCTCTTTGGTGACATTGGAGTTATTTGGTAAAGTGCGATCGCCAGTAATTTGAGCAACTGCATAATTTGCAGAGAAAATATGTGTGATTGCGATCGCCATACCCAAAAACTGAGTCAAACGACTACTCCCAAAACTAGTCATTTCTCTCCCTAGCTCCATAGCAGTAGCACGAGTATTAAGTACTATCTAGGATATCAGAGTCGAAGATATTGATTTTATAGGTATAGGTATAACAAAGTATGGAAAAGCCTGCTAATTCCCAATATCCAATTCATGAGTTGCTACAACGACGCTGGAGTCTTCTAGCATTTTCTCAACAGCCAGTTGAAAAAGAAAAACTTTGTAGTTTAATAGAAGCTGCACGCTGGGCTGCTTCTTCTTATAATGAACAACCTTGGCACTTTATTGTTGCGACTCAGGAAAATCCCGAAGAATTCAAACGTTTGCTTAGTTGTCTCGCAGAAGGAAATCAAGTTTGGGCGCAACATGCACCTGTCTTGATGCTTTCGGTAGCAAAACTTTACTTTGAGAAAAATCACACTGAAAACCGTCATGCATTTCACGATGTCGGTGCAGCAGCTTGTAGTTTAGCAATTGAAGCAACTTCTTTGGGTTTGTTTATCCACCAAATGGCAGGCTTTGATGTATCTAAAGCACGGGAATTGTACAATATTCCTGAAGGCTATGAACCAGTAGCGGCGATCGCAATTGGCTATCAAGGCGATCA
Source organism: Nostochopsis sp. (assembly GCA_051172755.1). Taxonomy (GTDB): domain Bacteria; phylum Cyanobacteriota; class Cyanobacteriia; order Cyanobacteriales; family Nostocaceae; genus Pelatocladus. The sequence goes on from JBMNDX010000012.1 coordinate 3,431, forward strand.
TGAAGCATTACCAGAACAATACCGACAACGTGATTTTGCTCCCCGTCAACGTAAGCCTTTAGAAACGTTTGTGTTTACTGGAAGTTGGGGAAATACTTCGCCTGTAATTTCGGTTGATTCATAACAAATACGGGTGTAGAGACGCGAAATTTCGCGTCTCTACACCCGTATTACTGAACCGTATTGATTTACGGATTACAATAACTACAATTTACTGGCTCGGCGTATTCATTTCCATCTGGAAATAATTCTTCTTGAGTAAAACCACATTTTTGACATTTATATATAACAGCACGAGTCAAGAAAGTTGGCAGATAACACAACGCACAAGGTAAACCCCTAATTCTTTTGTTGATTTCAAAGCCGGGTGTAGAACATTTTGGGCAACAGCTATTAATTTTTTTTAATAAATTATGCGTGGCTTTGGCAATATTTTGCATTCGTGTGGGATTATACATTGCTCGCATATCTGTTTCTATATATGCTTTACCTGTTGATGAATTTTTCAGGACAAAATTTACCGCTTCTATGAGTTTTGCTTCTGTAATAATTCCTTTAATTACTTCAGCGCTATCTTTTGGTGATTCATCAAACATGACTACTAGACCATGTTCAGGAAAACCTACTTTTTGAGCAAATTGTAGAGCTTGCTCAACAGTTTCTACAACTAAATGATTATGGTTAGTTTTGGTAGATAATTCTTCACCAATAATTTCTAAATTATGTGTTTGATCTAATAAAATGACAACTTCTCGATTACTGGAAATAAAAGGAATTTCAGGGTGAGGGCTAAAACTGCCTTCACTGGCGATCGCTAAACTTTCACCAGTTAGTTCTAATGCTTTTTTCGCTTTCAATCTCGCGGCTTCAATCTGATTTCCTGGACGCTTTACTTCTCTAGTAAATGTACCAAAAATATCAGTATCAAAATTATCCGGTATTATAATTCTTATTCCTAATTCTGCTTCTAAAATGGGAGCGATTACCTTTTCTTTTTGATGCTTAGTAGCCAGTACAGCAATTCTACTGGTAAACAATGATTTCTGTTGCATTCTTTATCTAGTCAAATAAAATTGGGTAAAATTAAAAGGGAGAAAGGCTAAAAAATAATTGTCCCTTTTCCCTTTAAACAAGTAATTATAAGGCAATACGGTTTCAGTTAAGCCCACAATCCTTTGTAGAGCATTAGAGACGCGAAATTTCGCGTCTCTAATGCTGAGGAATCTGTGTGATTTCTGCAAGTTGCTTTTCTTTATCAAGTCTGCGCTTTCTAGCGTAAAGCTGGATGGTCACCGCCATCAGAAGCACCAAGCCAAAAATTACCCAAGCAGTCAAGTCTGTGGGCAAACTATTCTTAAAGACAACCAACATTACAATCACCACTAGCAAGACAGTCGGTGCTTCATTCATCGCTCGCATCTGTTTGCTTGTCCATTTGCATGTATTTTCTGCCAACTGTTTCATCAAACGGGAGCAGTAATAATGATAAACAAGTAAAAGCACTACAAATCCGAGTTTATAGTGCAACCAAGTTTGTTTTAAAAACTCTGGTTGCGTCACCAGTAAACCAATCGCACAAGCTACTGTCACCAGCATTCCCGGAGTCGTGATGATGTTGTAGAGGCGCTTTTCCATGATCTGATACTGATTTTTGAGTATCGTCTTTGCTGGTTCTGCTTCTTGTTCAGCTTCGATGTGATAGATGAAAAGACGCACTAAGTAAAACAGTCCAGCAAACCAAACGACAACGCCGATAATATGAAATGCTTTAAACCAAGAATAAGCCATGAATTCTAACCTGTGTTTCTACCCTTAAATATCCAGGTTACGGCAATTGGTGGAGCTGGGAGTTGCAGATAAAGAAGTGTGAAGTCTGAAGACGGGGACATCTAACAGGAGTATCTCAAATTTTTGCAATATACCGCGCTTGGGTTTAAACCCTTAGCTAAGTCTACCACACCAACATTGAGGGCAGAAGCAAATAATCAGTGTGGTTTTAGGCCTCCACCCCATCAGAAACCACCGACACACAAGCATGAACCAAAGGTAACAACGGCCCTAATTGCTCTTGTCCATTCACAGCTAAATCACTGTGACACAAATAAACTCTCTCGGACACACGGGAAAGCAAATCTGCTAAAATCCTGCGTAGGCGTTGTTCTTCTGCCAATTGTTCATCTTCTGCTGTCCAAGGTTCGCCGAATCTGTCTCGCACAAAGAAAGGCGCACCAAACAAAGTTGCTGCACCACCTTTAGCCCATAGTGGTGAACTCGCATCCAACCAAAAATGCCAACGATGAGAACGCCGACTGGAACGATATTGGAAGATAGTAGCTAAAGTTACAGCCTTAGCTGCTGTTCCCATCGGACGCATAGGGTAAGGATTAGCGGTGATTGTGCCGTGCTGTAGTAATTGCATAAATTCGGCAATCGTATTTTGTGGTGTTTCTCCCCCTAATCGATTAGAAGCAATCTGCCGTAATCTGGTATCAATTTCCCAATAATGTTGAGCAGTTTCCAGTAATTCCCGCAAGGCTGCCAACTGCTCGTAGGCGAGATTGCTACCATCCCACAAAAAGCGCTGAATTGCTCGATCTAACAAAGAAATCGGACTAGGAATCAAACGTAATTCCTGTTGCGATCGCTGTTCTTCTAGCCACTTTACAATCTCGTTATAGGCTGTAGTCGCTGCATAACCCAGTCTATCCCACCGATCAAAGGCTGTCACAGGTAACAAATTCGGACGTTCTGGATGGGGTTGGAAACAGTAATCTGCAATTAAACCAGCACGTACCGGGTCAATTTTAGGCTGATGAACTGCTGGGCTGTTGAGCTGCTGGGCTGAATTGGATTCTGCACTCTCTTCATCCTCCCATCTCCCTATCCCCTCATCTCCTTTACTTAACATCACCAACATTTCTGCGACTGCATCTCGATCTACCAAACGCCCTAATCCTGGATACACTAGTGGCAACACAGTAAGTAAAGTTCTGATGATGGGAGAAGCAATCAGGGGACGTTGCTCGTTGAGCGATTTTACTAAAATGCCTTGCTTGGTGAGAATTTCTGTGAGAGTATAACGAGCGATCGCATCCAAACCGGGTGCAATGACTGCCACTTGCTCTGGTTCCACTAATCCTTGTTTAATTGCTTGTACAATTACTTCGGCTGTTTGTCGCAGCAATTGAGCGCGGGATGTGGCTTGAATCGATTGCACAACTTCCGGTAAGCTCAATAGCGTCATTGGTTCTGTAATAATTTCTATCATCGGTGTTGTCAATCTTTCAGCCAGACTATGCTCAGGTGAGCCAGTTAAAGTTTCTTGCTGACAATACGCCGCTAACTCTCGCATATAATTGGGGTCTGCTCCCAAACCCAGACGCACAATCCCATCAGGATTATAGCTAAACGCTCCCACCGCTCCATCATTTAAGAGCAACTCAAATAGGTGACGCGCCACAGCTGGATAATCTTGCACGTCATCCGCCAATATTCCCTGATACCGTTGTGTTAGCCTTTGTTGGTAATGGGAATCGGTTAACAGATATTGATTGTAAAGTTCTGTAATAATTCCGTAGGAAAGTAATCCCCTTTCCAAACACCAGTTACGCCAATCTAGCAGTAAAGCCGACAAGAATTCTGGTTCTAAATTGGTGTCACTGTCCTGTGATGGGAATGCAACTGCTAAAATCTTACCAATATCTTCTACTGCTGTGCCACTGTAAGCAGCCAATTGTAATAAGTCCAGAATGCGACGCACCAAACGGTACTCATTAGTGCCTGCGCGGCGTAAAATATCTTCATTGATGTAGGGACGCCAGAGCCTAGTTGCTAATTCTTGCTCAGTTTCTGGACGCAATCTGACAGGAAATTGCGCCTTTAACTTTAAAGATTGCACTAATAAGGGCCAAAATAAAATTACCTCATCTTGAAAAAAGCCTAAAGGAGTTTTACAGCGTACAGGATATTTCCCTGTGGTTGAGATCACAATTTTGTCTGCTAATTCTCGCCTATTATCATCATTAGCAGCCAAAATTAAAACCGCTCCTTCTGTTTGATGAGGATACAGGCGTTTTGATAGGCGATCGCTATTTTTGAGTTTAGGCTTTTTAGTATAAAATGATTCTTGATCATCATTTTCATCTTGCATCCAGCGAGCAAACTGTTCTACCAATCGAGCAGTTTTGCCACTGCGACTCATACCAACAATCCAAATAGAATGAGAAAACACAAACGTTTTCATGGGAATTTGTTAAGATACCTCGTACGTTAAATTAAGGTTAAAAATACCAAAACAGGCTGGATGATTGCCTAAGATGAATAACTCAGGTTTAAATCAGAAAATATACTCGTTCTTATGGTCAGCATACGAACGGTACTTGCGGACACCAGAACGCTCTTTGAATAAAGCATATGATGCAGCTCTCAAAATCCAAAAAATAGAAAATGAGCATTTTAATGGTAACAAAATAGACTCCAACTCAACGACATATAGTAGCAGCATCATTTATTATTTTGAGTCAGACCTCAAAAAAGAATTAAAAATTATTAGGATGAGGCTAACAGAGTTTAGAGCCAGCCGTTATTTCTTAAGTGAACCAAATCAAAAAGCGCTCAGAAAACGAGGGATCGAGTTTCTTGAACTTTCAGTAATTTTAGATAAGCTCAGATTCATTGATGAAGTCATAGAAAAATACAATAGCTTTGACCAAGAAATTATCCCTCAAGATCGTGTTGCTAAACCTATAGATACACCAGTGAAATCTATAGTGGTTCAACCAAGACAACCCGATATTCTTAGAAAAAAATTAGATAACGAACCACGGGGAAAAACTGATACAACAGGTGTATTGCCTCGTTCAATATTTAATACTATTAATCGTCTCCAAGCAGAATTAGATCCACAAGCAGAGCAGAATGTTGTTCAAAATTTTCGTACATCCCAAAAAAGAACCATCATTTCGATCAGATTTATATTATTATTAATAATCATACCAATTCTGACTCATCAACTATCAAAAGCTTTTCTCATTGGACCAATTATTGACCATGTTAGAGAACCTAAGCAAGCGGTTGTCTTCCTGAACGAAGAAATGGAAGAAGAAGCGCTGCTAAAATTACAGAGATTTGAAGAAAAAATTAAGTTTGAAAATCTGCTTGCTAATGTTAGTCCACCAATCGAAAACATAGAAACACAATTAAAGGAAAAAGCCGAAGAAATTGCCGGAGAATTTAGTCAAGAAAGTGCCAATGCTCTCAAAAATGTTTTTGCAGATATTTTATCTGTAATTGCATTCGTCTTTCTTTTACTCATCAGTAAAAGAGAGATCGCTGTTCTCAAAACTTTCTTTGATAATATTGTTTATGGTCTAAGTGATAGTGCCAAAGCATTTATCATCATTTTGTTCACAGACATTTTTGTTGGATTCCACTCTCCTCACGGTTGGGAAGTAATTCTAGATGGAATCTCACGTCATTGGGGTTTACCAGCAAATCATGATTTTATCTTCTTATTTATTGCTACCTTTCCAGTAATCTTAGATACTATCTTCAAATATTGGATTTTCCGCTACTTAAATCGTATTTCACCTTCTGCGGTTGCGACCTATCGGAATATGAATGAGTAGAAGACGTTAGTGGTTAGCGGATAAATACTCAGCTCACTAAATAGGGCTTGCTGAATAAAAGTTTAATGTAGTCCAGATAAGGGGTTCAAGCCTTTTTCCACCAAACAAGTACAAGCTTATAACATCTAGAGTCTCAAAACCCTTGCACTATGTTAAGCGATCGCTGGGTAAATTTGAAAACTGAGCGACGAAACAACCCTAAAAGTAAGCTGTGTGGCTTCTAGATTTGCTTGAGAGACTTATTCAGCAAGCCCTAAATATATGTTGATTCATCTCTGACATCAACTTTTCGTCCCGCCAATAAATAGCAATACGGTTTGGTTAAGGATTTCTCGTCATGATTTTGGACATGTAGAGACGTTGCAGTGCAAAGTCTCTATATGGTTTAAATGCCAATCGATTTGTCTTATCCGAATCGTATACCCTGATTCTCAGGCAGTATTTTTTGACAAAAGTTCAAACATGTGTTTAAGAAAACTCTATTTTGAGTCAAAGATTCAAACCTGACGCTACGTAGTTAATAGCAGGCTAAAAGACTATTTTACGATACAATTTGGAGGTATAAATTTGCAGGATTTACGCAGTGAAACGAAAACTCAAGCATTTGGGAAGGGTATGCGGGTATAGGGGTGTGGGGGTAGGCTGTTGACTACGTAGAAATTAAACAACACTTTTACCGAAACACTACAAATGTCACATCCATTACTTGAAGTTGTAGAAAATTTAAACGAGGGTAGTGTTCGTACTGCTTATCATCTTTTGCATAGCCTATCCTACAATCGCAACACTCAAACAAAGGAATATGTTTTTGCTGACGCTTTGAAGAAGAAACTTGACTTTAACTACATTGAACAAGCAAACGTTTATCTGGGAAAATATGATGAAGAAGACTCCCAGATTGATATCTTTGATGTGCTGGCAAAGGTACCTCTTTTCATCTATTCGTACCAAATTGGTAATCCATTACTAGCCCAGTATATTACTGAAAGTGGTTTACCTGAAGTCGCTTACATGGACTTGGGTTTAGGGAAAGGAAGTCAAGCGATCGCAGTGATGCAATTAGTGGCTCAAAGCGCTCATCCACCTCAAAGATTTACTGTCATTGGTCTAGAACCTGTTCCTAACAGCTTGGAAGCAGCAAGTACAGACATTCGAGAAGCTGGAAAAGATTTACCTTTTGCTGTGGATTTCGTCGGAATTGGTAAATGTGCTGAGGATCTCACTTGGGATGAATGGCAAGATTTGCGACAGCGCTTTGGAGGTAAAGTGACAATCAATGCTGCTTATTCTCTCCACCATATTGTCAGTGAACCTCATGAAGGAGATGAGCGCGATCGCGTCCTGCGCCAACTTTATCAACTCAATCCTCTGGGGTTTGTGCTGCTAGAAGGACATGCAAACCATAATATTGATGATTTTTTCCAACGGTTTCACAACTGTTGGGAGACATACGGAACCTGCTTCGATATGGTGGATGTCGTGAATGAGATAACTGATGCTGAAAAGGTAGCATTAAAAATCGGCTTTTTTGGACGTGAAATAGAGGATATTCTTTCTGAAGATGAGATGACAAATCGTCATGAACGATTAGAACCTTTACCTGTTTGGGCTGAACGTCTCGTGAAGGCTGGCTTTTACTTGAAAAAGGAAATTCCTCATTTACCCCCTGTCAATCATCCAACATTAACAGTTCATCAATACAAAGGGTATGTAGGTGTAGAATATAACCACCGTACTGTTGTTGGAGTTATAGCTGCCCAAGTGAACAAGTACGATTTTAAATAACAAATTTGACATCTGATTCAACCCGCAAAATTAACAGGTGCGACATTAAATCTGGACAAAACCGGGCAACATGCAGTCTCTAGTTTAGTGTTTAAGATTCTAATTAAAAAACGCGCCAATAGCGCTGTAGGACATGGCTTCGCTAAGGCGTGTTTTTTTATTGTCTGATCATCTTCTTTTTTCAAAATACTAGGATCATTAAACACTATCCACTAAAATTTACCATGCAAAAAAAATTTGTTGCTTTGTGTCTTAGTCTCCCCGTTGTACCATTAATTTTTTTTGTACCGATACAATCTCTAAATTATAGGGAACTCAGTCCACCAGAATGCCGACTAACAAAATGGGAACTACCAATTTCCCTAAGATCTTCTGATACACAACAAACCTCACCACTACCTTTGTTATCCTTGCAACGGTCTTTGTTTCCTTGTTGCGAGGGTGATAAGTCTTGTCTAGATGAACAAATATGGGCTGAAAATGCTAAATCACCAGACAAAAAAGGACTATTAATGGCTGTCGATCGCAGTTTGCAATACTTGCAAACAAAATCTGCTGCTACTGCTTACCAAGGATATAAAGTACCTGGTATTACCCATCAACGCGTCAGCAAAAGCTTGAGACGCTTCCGCCAACTTTTAATAACATCCAAATCTGCTGCTGAATTAAATGCAGCGATCGCCAAGGAATTTGTGTTTTATCAATCTATTGGCGCAGATACCAAAGGTACAGTATTGTTTACTGCGTACTATGAACCGCTTTACTCTGCTAATCGCACTCCGACAGCAGAATATCGTTATCCGATTTATGGCTTACCTCCCAATTTAAAATCCTGGTCTAAACCTCATCCCACGCGCTTAGAACTAGAGGGAGCAGATGGTTTACAAGGTAAAAAAGGTAAACTCCAAGGATTGGAATTATTTTGGTTTCGCGATCGCCTCGAACCATATATCATCCAAATTCAAGGCTCGGCGCGGCTGCAACTTCCTGATGGTAGACAAACAACAGTCGGCTACGCTGGTAATACGGCTTATGGATACAAAAGTATTGGTCGCGAACTAGCAAATGATGGCAAATTACCTTTAGAAGGTATGACAATGCCGAAAATTCTTGACTACTTTCAAAAATATCCCCAAGAGTTAAACGTCTACATTCCCCGTGATCCTAGCTTTGTATTTTTTCAAGAAAATCATGGTGCGCCAGCAACCGGTTCGATTAGTGTACCACTAGTTGCTGAACGTTCAATCGCTACAGATAAATCCCTTATGCCTCCCGGTGCTTTAGCCTTAATTCGTGCGGATTTTCCCTTTATAGAAACCAACGGCAAAATTGAACGTCGTATTGTGAATCGTTATGTTCTCGATCAAGATACCGGAGGTGCAATTAAAGGAGCAGGTAGAGTGGATTATTTTTTAGGTACAGGGAAACAAGCAGGCGATCGCGCAGGCGTTACCGTTAGTAATGGACAACTATACTATTTGTTACTCAAGCCGTAGTTTTGGAATGTAGGGAGTGTGAATAAACCACAGAGATGGTGAGACACACCGGACACGGAGAATAATATTTTGACTAATAACTAATGATTAATGATTAATGAAGAGTTTTGCATAAATCGGAAATACCATCCCTTCAATTTGTTTATATAAGTATGTTCCTAATAAGTGAGATTAACTATGAAAATCTCATCATAGGCTACATTGGTCGGTCAATCGGGAGTTGAAAGTGATCAAGATTTTATTTGATGCTGACCTCATACTAGAAGCTTTAATGAATCGTAACGGTTGTGGAGAAGAAGTTAGTAAATTTTTAGATAAAGTGCATCCATTAATTCAGATGTATATCACAGATATTGGATGGCAAAAAATATACACTTATGCCAGCCACTTACGAGATAACAAAGTAGCAGAAATAGTAATTGATTGGTTAAAAGAAAAAATTAAAATTTGTCACGTAGATCAAACTATTCTCCAACAGGCGCGCACTTCAGCCTTAGAGGATTTTGAATCTGCGGTCGAACTTTGCTGTGTTAGCTACGAAAAACTAGATGCGGTTGTTACCCATAAACTCAGTGACTTTACTCAAGATTCTCCTAAATATTACGTTTGGTCAGTAGCCGAATTGTGGGTGCGCGCCAACTTAGAAAGTCAACTACAAACAACCAAGTTTGGCTAACTTAAGTTCGTAGCGAATAAATTAGGCAAACCTCTACACCCCTGTGCGTTTAAAACGTTATGATTTAACGCAAAGCTGTACTAAGTCAGTTAGTTACGACGCACACTTAAATTCAAAATGTAATTTAAAACACCATCTCCACTTGTTTGCTGAGAGGAAGTAATACCAGGGCCGCTCAATTCTACACTGATTCCAGATGATGCAGGAGCATAGCGTCCCGAAATTTCAACTACATGCTCTCCAGGTGATAGTAAAGGGGATAGATTAATTTCCGCTTGGCTACCATTAAGCCGTTTCACAACTTTACCATTGAGAATAATGTCACCATTGAATTGGCTACCGTTCGTATTAATCCGCAAAATGTGGGGTTGACGAAGATCAGTAGCACTCAAATTGACTGAACTTGTTTGGTATCCAGAAGAATAGCTAGACTGTTGACTAAAAGTGCTGAAGTTTCTCATATCATTACTATTGCTGTCCACATGAACAGAAGAGGTTTGGATGCTGACAGAATTCTGAGCTAATGCTGCGGAAACAGTAGCGATCAAAGCTAAACAGCAGGCCAGAAATAATAACTTTTTCATGGCTGAATGTGGGTAACAGCAGGTATGCAAATCACCTATCTGCTTGAATGCTGGTAGAAAACTTGGGTTTGAACCAAGTTGCAAAAAAACCGGATCTTTAACAATAGAGCGATCGCACTTAATTCAAACCTATCGTAAAAAACCCAGTTTATACTTGAGTCAAAACATTAATTAATCCGAAGGTCTCTCACCAGAAGACTTCGGACTTCGGAAAAGTTAAGATTTGAATCCTTATCCTGTTGAGTATCTTTATCGTTGGGGAACGCCAACGCCTTTAAGAAAGTTTGGATCAGCAGCAGGGTTGTATACATTCACTGGAACGTGAACTTTCACACCAACATCTCCTTTGCCAGGAGTGTTACTGGTTGCACCTCCACCTACAACTTGAGTGCTGTTGCGGTTTTGCTGAGTAGGATCACTACCATTTTGGACTTGAGTAGCTGTATTGGTAACACTGTTACCTTGGCACTCTTCTCCAAACTGTTGATCAGCATTATTGTTTTGTTGAGCTGGTGCTTTGGAACCGCTAATTCCCACTTGTATTGAGACGTCAGTTGCAACACATCCTAATGCCGAAGCCGGACGAGTAAAAGCAGGAGCGAAAAGAGGAGAAACAACTGTTAGTGAAAACAAACCCAGAGACAGAAATTTGAAATTCATGATGATTTTAACCTCTTGAACTATTTATTACAGGTAGATGTGGTTGTAGAACTGTAAGTACGGTTAGATCCATAGACAGACCTTTGCACGTTTTGTTGTGACCAAGTTCTGCCAGTACAATAGCTCCGTACGTTGTGAGGGACTTTAACGGATTGAGGGATTTTAACAGTCGGAACAGTGTAAGTACCATTTTTTTGAACACGTACCCCAGAATTAGGCAAGCGGAGGGGATAAATGCTTGTTGTTGGTCTAGTATTATTTCTAATCGTGACACCGTTGTTTGAATCGATTATTACCCTACTATTGCCGTTTTGAATGTCAACGTCTCCTGCTGTGGCTATTCCGGCGGGTAATACCATTAGCGCAGAAAGCGCAAGTATAGAAATCGAACGTTTAACAGGCATGGCGTGAATACCTCAACATATTCAGAAAAAACCGATTTTTTGCTTTACCAGGAGTTCGGTTAACCTTGGCCTTAATTAATTTGGCGTTGAATTGGCGTTGCTTGAATCAGAGAATGGTTGGACCGCTCTTAAAGAATAGACAACGCCTCATCACTTAGAGCTTATGTCGGTTTGTACAGTTAACTTTAACGACAGCGACCGTTAGCTATCTTCAGCGCGTCTTGAACAGAAAGCTGATTAGCTTGATTTACAACAGTGTTGTACTCACCAACAGCAACCCCAGTTTGTTGGATATTCTGGTTGGAAACCTGTACATTACCACCTGGGTTGCAGCGACCATTACCCACGTTGGTTGAGTTTTGGATACTCTGCTGATTAGCATTGTTAACAACTGTATTGCCGCGACCAGTTGCAACACCAACTTGATCAATATTTTGCTGATTACCTTGATAATCTTGAGCAAAAGCAGCAGAAGGAGCTATAATCAGAGCAGTAACTACTAAACTAAGAGTTTTAACTTTACTAAACATATCTGTTGACCTCTTGTGTTGTTGTGTGTTTTTGATTTTGACGGGGCGTTGCTTACCTAAGGTTGGCAACGCCTCTTGATTTAAGTCAGTTTTGATTGTTTGGTTGAATATCCACCGATCAGCATTTTCTGCTTGTAAACTTCAGTTAACTTTAGTTGCAATTGGTTATGCCGCTAGCAATTTTATTAGCTGTTTGTTGAGCCAGTTGACCACCAACATTAGCTACAGTATTAACTACACCAACAGCACTACCATTTTGGGAAAGGTTCTGATTAGATATTTGACCATTGAAGGTCGTTTGGCAAGAAATACCATTCTTAATCTTAGTAATCCCTTGAACAGCTGTTTGTGTAGCGTCGTTAACAATGGTATTAGCAGTACCGACAGTGACACCATTTTGAGTAGTACTTTGTTGGCTACTTTGAATATCAGCTAAAGCAGCACCAGGAGTAACTATCAAACCAGCAGCTAATAGACCAAAAGCAAAACAATTATTCAACATTTTTTAACTTTGCATCTACTGTTTAGTATGTGTTATTACTAATACAAAAGTTATGGTTTTTGATTTGGGATGGCTCTGTGTAGCATCATCCCTTGAAGCTCAATAAAACTTAGCGGTAGCAGTTGCGGTATCCACTAGCAATTTCGGTTGCTGTTTGCAGAGAACTTTGGTTAGCTTGGTTGACTACGGTGTTAGCAGTACCAACAGCAACACCATTTTGTTGCACGTTTTGACCAGAAACTTGAGCGTTGTAGCTACCAGAGCAGGAACGACCATTCTTAAACTTGGTAATATCTTGGATATTTGTTTGGTTTGATGTGTTGACTACGGTGTTACCAGTACCAACAGCAGTTCCATTTTGAGTCGCATTTTGTTGGCTACTTTGCACATCAGCGAAAGCCGCACCAGGAGCAATCATTAAACCAGCAGCTAGTAAACCGAAAGCAAAAGATTTGTTGAACATTTTTTTTAGACCTTTGTGTGTTGTGTGTTGTGTGTTGTTATTTTGATTTGGGATGGCTCTGTGTAGCATCATCCCTTGAAGCTCAATAAAACTTAGCGGTAGCAGTTGCGGTATCCACTAGCAATTTCGGTTGCTGTTTGCAGAGAACCTTGGTTAGCTTGGTTGACTACGGTGTTAGCAGTACCAACAGCAACACCATTTTGGTCTACGTTCTGACCAGAAACTTGAGCGTTGTAGCTACCAGAGCAGGAACGACCGTTCTTAAATTTGGTGATATTTTGGATATTTGTTTGGTCTGATGTGTTGACTACGGTGTTACCAGTACCAACAGCAGTTCCATTTTGAGTCGCATTTTGTTGGCTACTTTGCACATCAGCGAAAGCCGCACCAGGAGCAATCATTAAACCAGCAGCTAGTAAACCGAAAGCAAAAGATTTGTTGAACATTTTTTTTAGACCTTTGTGTGTTGTGTGTTGTGTGTTGTGTGTTGTGTGTTGTGTGTTGTGTGTTGTTATTTTGATTTGGGATGGCTCTGTGTAGCATCATCCCTTGAAGCTCAATAAAACTTAGCGGTAGCAGTTGCGGTATCCGTTAGCAATTTCGGTTGCTGTTTGCACAGAACCTTGGGTAGCTTGGTTGACTACGGTGTTAGCCTCACCAACAGCAGTTCCATTTTGTTCCACGCTTTGACCAGAGTATTGAGCGCTGGAGCTACTATGACAGCCAGCACCATTCTTATACTTGGTGATATCTTGGATATTTGTTTGCTCTGATGTGTTGACAACAGTATTACCAGTACCAACAGCAGTTCCATTTTGAGTCGTATTTTGTTGGTTGCTTTGCACATCAGCGAAAGCCGCACCAGGAGCAATCATCAAACCAGCAGCTAGTAAACCGAAAGCAAAAGATTTGTTCAGCATTTTTTTTAGACCTTTGTGTGTTGTGTGTTGTGTGTTTTTGGTTAGAGAATTTACACCTTTTAACTCTTCATTCGGTTATTTATTTTTAGACCTTCAGAAGTTGTTTTTGGTTCCTCTGTTGTGTTTTTGTTTCGTTAATGAGAGCTACAAAGTCCAATTTCTTAATTCCGGATTCGTCTAAAAGATTTTTGGGAAAAAGTTTAATTCTGCTTTGTCTACCCTCAGATATAAGGTCGAGTAGAGCCTAAGAGGATGTTTGAAAAGTTCTCTTGTTGGTAGCAAAGTTCTAGATCCCCCTATATCTCTCTTTTTAAGGGGGACTTTGATTTCGACTCTTTAAAAAGGAGGCTAGGGCAGGGCTGTTTAATTCGCTCAGATCAGGATTTTGTCAAGAGTATCGGCCATAAATTTTAGTGAGTTAGTAATCGAAAATTTACTGTTTCAACCAGTAAATTTAAGTGCGATCGCGCTTGATCATAAGCAAATCAAATTTTTTAACTACCTAATTTTTTGGGTTGATACGCTTGTAAACTGAGGTCTTTTATGGGATGAAACGGACCTGGGGCTAGGATGGATCTAGCAGTACTTAAAATTACAACCAACCACTTTTCAAGCAACCTCTAAGGATGAGAAACTTAGTGAATTTGAAAAAGAGTTTTCAGAATGCCTAAGACCTAATTACCAAAGCTTTCGTCCTTTAATCTCTTGTAAAAATTAATTTTGCAAGAGACGTAAGGTGCTATTAAACTTCGCACGTAATTATTTTAACTAAAAAACTTGGGTGTGGTCAAGATCTGGGTTAAATTTTTTAGCTACTAATTTTTTTGATGCCAGCTACATTTTTTTGATGCTAGGATCTACGACTATAGGTAAATCAAAAGTGCTGTGGCTGTGAAACCGAAAGCAAAACCAAACATCGCTTTTCTGCGGGAAAAAGCAGGGCTAACTCAGCTTGAGTTATCCCGTCTTGTGGGCGTGACAGAAAGCACTATTCAAAATTGGGAAAGTGGTAGAACTGGTACAGAACAAATCCAAAGAATTATTAAGTTTTGTAAAGCACTAAATTGTCAAGTAGAAGACTTAATTGAGTGTGCAAGTGCATCACAACAGCCAGCGACAAAACCTAGTTCCCTCAGCGACATACATAATATGTTGGGGACAGATGAACCTTCACCAACTTCCAGTTCCGATACACAAACTGATCAAAAGTCGCAAGAGTCAATAGTCAAGGGTTAGTTGTTGGTTGTTGGTTGTTGGTTGTTGGTTGTTGGTTGTTGGTTGTTGGTTGTTGGTTGTTGGTTGTTGGTTGTTGGTTATTAGTGTTTAACCATGTCTAATGCCCAATGCATACAGCTTATTCCTAAATTTTTAATTCCAGAGTTTGCTGCCACAATGTGTCTATAGTTACAAAGTTGTAGCCTTGTTGAAGTAATTTGGGGATAAGTAAATTAGTAATTTCAGCAACATCTTCTCCGCCACAAACACCATCATGCAAAACGATAATAGAGCCGTTTTTTACTTGCTGTAGAACTCGGTGTACTACGGTGTTAACTCCGGGTCTTACCCAATCTTCTGGTACTACAGTCCACATTACAGAGCGGTAATTCCACTGTTGTAATAGGTTTAAAGTTTGAGGTGTAAATAAACCGTTAGGAGGTCTCACATCACGTACTTGTGTTGGTTGCAGTTCGCAAGCATCATAAATGACAGATTGAGTTCTTTCTAGACTGTCTTTGAGTTCATTCGGCGAGAGCAGAGGAAAATTATGATGATAGTAACCGTGCAGTCCGATCCAATGTCCGCGATCGCACACTTCTTTGGCTAAACTGGGCGAACGATTGACACAAACACCCAACAAAAAAAAATTTGCTGTAACTTGGTAACGATCTAAAACTTCTAATAGTCGGGGTGTGTATTGCGGATGAGGACCATCATCAAACGATAAGGCGATCGCTTTAGAATTACACTCACCCCCCCACAAACAACCCGGAAAAGTTGGTTTCAGAATCGGGTGTAAAAGCCGAAATAAAGGATAAAGCTGCATTTATGAATATACGTGCTGTTAATTTCTATTTTACAAAAATTAATTTATTCGATGTGGATGGCTTACCTGAAAATTGCTGTAATCATTTCAAACAAAACAAAAAATCTCTGGACATATAAAACCAGAGATTCATTTAAACGTTTTAACTAAAGATTGATTTCAGTGCATATCGATACTTATTCAAATGAAACAGAATAATTTACAACTACGTTGCTCTCAGGGGCTTTCACGCTCCCGCTAAGTCTTGGTAAAGTCACAATCGCACAGCGTGGCTCTTGTTGAGAATGGTATAAGATGTCAGTGAAAATGCATTTTTCTACCTCTTTGGTAACAAATTCTGTAACAACGCCATAGTTTTAGCCTTTACCCGTCTAAATTAGAACAAATCTAAGCATAATCCCTGAATTAACGGGTAATGATGTTCAAAGGTATACGAGATATCCGCGATTATCAAATTCTTTTTCTGTCTTTGTTCCTAGTACTGGGAATTGGTACAAGAGACTGGACATTACGACCAGAGTGGATTGCAGTCATAATAGTCACCTGTCTCTCAACACAATGGTTATTGTCACAATTGTTGTTAGTTAATGGTTGGTGGTTGCTTGGAACAATTAACAATCAACAAACAACAATCAACAAAGAACAAAATATAAATCTTCGCAGTCCTTTAATTACTGCTTTGGGACTTAGCTTACTGTTGCGAGCTGACCATTGGACAACGATGGTATTTGCAGCAGTAGTTGCGATCGCCAGTAAATTTGTCTTCAAAATAGGCGATAAACATTTCTTCAACCCTGGCAATTTTGGCATTATCTCAGCTTTAATACTCACTCCCGATGCTTGGGTTTCTCCGGGACAGTGGGGTGAAGATTGGTGGTATGGGTTGTTATTTGCTGGAACTGGTGGCTTGATTCTCAAACGAGTCGGACGTTGGGATACGACAGCTGCTTTTTTAGGCGCATATGCTGTCTTAGAAGCAATTCGTAATTTTTATTTGGGTTGGACTTGGGATGTTTATTTGCACCGCTTAATGAGCGGATCTTTGCTACTTTTTGCCTTGTTCATGGTGACAGATCCTCGCTCAATTCCCAATGCTCGTATGGCGCGTGTCGTTTGGGCAATATGCATCGCCATATTAACTTTTATTTTACGGAATTATTTCTTTCTCTCTACTGCTGTTTTCTGGGCATTATTTACCTTAGCTCCTTTGACGGTGCTACTGGATGTGATTTGGGAAGCACCTTGTTTTGCGTGGGGATTGGGGATTGGGGACAAGGAGAATTTCTCAACAACAAACAACAAACAACTAACAACCAACAACAAACAACTAACAACAACCAACAACCAACAACCAACAACTAACAACTAAAATTATGAAAAGATTATTGATTTCGCTACTGCTGATATTTGCGGTTGTATTTTGTTTTGCACCTACAGCTTGGGCTTTTTGCGGTTTTTATGTTGCTAAAGCGGATACGAAATTATATAACAAGGCTTCGCAGGTGGCGATCGCACATAGTGGTGATCGGACTGTGTTGACGATGGCTAATGACTATCAAGGTGATGTGAAAGATTTTGCGATCGTTGTACCTGTACCTACTGTTATCCAAAAAGAACAAGTACGTGTCGGCAATCCTAAAATTATCGAACGTTTGGATGCTTTTAGCGCCCCACGATTAGTAGAGTATTATGATTCTGATCCCTGCAATCCTCTATATGATCAAGTTTTACCGCAATCTGCACCTGCACCATCAGCAGAAAGTCAGGGACAGAGAAGAAACAGTAGCCAGAATTTGGGTGTGACTGTTGAAGCACGGTTTAACGTTGGTGAATACGATATTCTGATTTTGAGTGCTAAAGAATCGGGCGGTTTAGAAACTTGGCTAATTCGTAACGGCTACAAAATTCCCAGAGGGGCGAAACAGTTGCTTAAGCCCTATATTCGCCAAAAAATGAAGTTTTTTGTGGCTAAAGTCAATCTAGAAAAATTTGACCAGACGGGCTATCAAAACTTGCGTCCATTGCAAATATCTTACCAGTCGCCCAAATTCATGCTGCCAATTCGTTTGGGTATGATCAATGCTGCAACAGATCAAGATTTAATTGTTTATATTCTTTCGCCTCAAGGACAAGCAGAACTTACCAACTACCGCACCGTCAAAGTTGCTTCTGACGCGAATATTCCTCTGTTTGTCAAAAATGAATTTGGTGAATTTTATAAATCTATGTTTCAAACTGCTTACACCAAAGAAGACCGGAAAGTAGGATTTTTAGAATACGCTTGGGATATGAGTAGTTGTGATCCCTGTTCTGCTGAACCGCTAAACTCAGAAGAACTTAAAGAAGCAGGCGTTTTTTGGTTAAATGATTTCCCTCCAAATATTAATCAACCAGCACCTTTTCGTTCTTCTACTGTTTCCAACAACGTTTTTATCACTCGTCTCCACGTCCGCTACACCCGCGACAAATTTCCCGAAGATTTAATCTTCCAAGAAACATCCAACCGTCAAAACTTCCAAGGACGTTATATTTTGCAACATCCCTTCACAGGTGAAGCAAAGTGTCAAGCAGGGAGAGAATACAAACGATCTTTAGGAAAACGCTTTGAACAAGAAGCACAAACTCTTGCTAAACTAACCAATTGGAATATTCAAGATATCCGTAAAAAAATGAACCTCAACGGTCAGGTTAATGTTTCTTGGTGGCGAATGCTTCTTTCTTGGATCGGGCTTTAGTTTAATTTGGGATTCTCCTTTTAGAGAATCCCAAATGCCAATTCTACGCAATACTTAGAAAAGGCTTGCTGTTCTAGCTGAAAATTATTATGCAAACATTGGAGGAAAACTTACGACGCTTAGTTGATGAAGCCTGTGGACATCCAGTTGGAAGCCCGCAGCGTCAGAAACGACTGACACAAATTATTCGCTTGAGTACTGGCAAACTTTGGAAAGAGAGTACGCCTTACTATCAAGATGCGCTGCAACAGACGTGGTTGTACTTCTGTGCCAATATTTGTAAAGCATATGATCCAACGCGGGGATCTGTTATTACCTGGTTGAATGCTTACCTGAGATGGAGACTGCAAGATTTTTACATTCAACAACGGGAGGAAAAGGTTAAAAAAGCCCTTCCTGGTATTAATCAGTCTGCTTCTGGCGATCGCATTGAAACTATATATCCTGAAGATAAGTTACCTGCTTCTCCCGATATACCTCCAATTTTAGAAACGGTGAAGTCATGGGTGGAAGAAGATATTGATGGAGAACTACGCAGCATTCATGTTCAAGGACATCCGCATGTAAATTGTCAATTGTTAATTTTGAAACGCTTACCACCAGAGGTGAGCTGGAAGGAGTTATCAGCAGAATATAATCTACCAGTATCTACTTTGAGCAGTTTTTATCAACGTCAGTGCTTACAACGATTACGTAATTTTGCTGAAAACGAAGGTTATTTATAGATTAAAAAATACTCTTTCAGAGATGCATTGCTGTGAATTGGTGTCCACTTAAGCAACAAGGAAGCTTTATAGTCGCAAATTTACTTAATTTAGCTTCAAGAAAGTTAAAATAGCTTGCAATTATTTACTTTTATACTCAGTAAGGGCAATAAAATTAATCCAGAAAAAAACCGTACCACTGAAGAAACAAATGCTGCCATTACAGAAAGAACCTGTCAAAAAGCGCAAAAATAATTCTTTTAATTTCTCTGTCCAAACCATTTTCTCATCGATAAGAGAGATGAGCCTGCGTACAAAAATGCTTATATTTGCTGTAGCGATCGGTATGCTACCTGCATTAGCAATTGGAGTACTTGCTTATCGGTTATTAAGCCAATCAGCGACGAAAGAAATTACGGGAACTAAGCAGGATAAAGTGAAATTATTAGCAGATCATGTAAACACTTTTCTATATATGAACTCTGAGGATATTCAAAGAATCTCTGAACAATTTTTTTTTGGAAATTTTCAGATACAGGAAGCTCAAAATAGACAAAATATTGAAGCAAGATTAAAAAAATATATATCAAGTACGGGAAAAAACTTTGAGAGTATTTCTCTCTTAGACCTCAATGGCAATCTAGTTGCTGACTCGAAAGGTCAACAGATTTCTAACCAAAAAAATCAGGATTATTTTCAAGTAGTACGCAATACTGACAAGCCTTATATAAGTCAAGTTTTGTCCTCAAAAAAATCAGAAGATTCCAGGATATATTTAGCTGCACCTGTTAAAGATAGTAGTACGGCTAAGACTATATATATTGTACGGGCAGTTATGCCTATAGGATCATTAGAGAAGGCACTGGCAATCTTTCAAATTAATGAGGATGATTACACGATAGTAGATTCATCAGGAGAAATTATCTTTAGTAAACAAAGATATCAATGGGGTAAGAATTTTGCAGAAATCTTCCCTGAATGGAAGCAATTACAAGTCCAAAATCAGGTAACGAGTCAAATATTTTTTGATAAAAAAGAAAATAATCAAAAATTAGTAACTTATGTACCTGTATCAAAAATAGAAGGACTTCCAGATATTCAATGGAGATTAATACTAACTACAGATATAGATACTGCCTTTGCAACTCAAAGACAATTATTGTTAGCTTTTCAAGTAGGAACTATAGCTATAGCATTGCTTGTTGGCAGCATTGCGGCAATTCTTGCTAACCGCCTGATTAGACCGATTATAGCTACTACTACCGCAGTCAAAAAATTAGGTACAGGCAGTCTAGATACACGTATTGCTATAGCTGGTTCTGACGAACTTGCTGTTTTGGGTTCTAACATTAACCAAATGGCAAATCAACTGCAAAATTTGCTGAAAGAGCAAACAGCTGAAACTGAAGAATTAAAGTTATTAACAAATATTTTGCACTTTCTTCGACAGTGTAGTACTTCTGAAGAGTTATTCAACATTACAGTACAACAAGCCAGACTTGCACTCACAGCAGATCGAGTTGTAATTTATAAATTCAACACTTGTACAGGTGGGAAAGTTATTGCCGAATCTGTTGTGAACGGATTTCCTGTAACTTTAGGAAATTCAATTCATGATAGTTGTATTCCTCCAAACTTGATTGAAGCTTATATCAAAGGTCGTATCTTAATCATCAACAATGCTTTGGAAGCAGACTTGAGTGCGGAACATCTGAGATTAATGGAAAGGTTACAAATTAAAGCAAATCTAGTTGTTCCTATAATTAAAAATGAGCAATTATTTGGCTTTTTGATTGCTCATCACTGTCGCAATACCCATATTTGGCAACCCTATGAAGTGAATTTTTTACGACAGTTAGCAATTCAAGTGGGATTGACGTTAGAACGTGTAAGTTTGCTGGAAGTTACCCAGACTCTCAAAGATACTGCTATTAGCTTGTCTAGAGCGAATAGTTCTGAAGAGATTTATAATTTGGCGGTACAAAATCTTCATCAAGCTCTAAAAGTTGACAGAGCTATTTTCTATATAATCGACGAAGATTTTTCTGGTAGTATCATTGCTGAATCAGTAGAGATATTTTGGCCTCGCTGTTTGGGGTTAAAAGTTAATGATCTTTGTCTAGTAGATTATATCAATAAGCATCCAATGGGTGAGGTTGTTGCCATTAATGATATCTACCAAACAGATTTAAGTGATTGTTATATTCAGCAACTAGAACGGTTTGCTGTCAAAGCAAATTTAGCAGCTCCAATCCTACTAGGTGACAAATTGTTGGGCTTACTTATTGGTCATCAATGTTCTCAGCCACGACTTTGGCAGCAGTCAGAAATTGATTTGTTTGAGCAGTTTGCTAGAATAGTTAGTCTGTCATTAGAACGAACGAATTTATTAGAACAAGCTCAAAAAGGGCGAGCGATCGCAGAAACAGTTTCACAACAACAACGTCTCCAGAAAGAACAACTGGAGTTGCAGTTGCTGAAACTTATTGATCAAGTTCAGGAAGCATCTCAAGGAAATCTGACGGTACGTGCGGAAATCTCATCCGGCGAAATTGGCACAATTGCTGAATTTTTGAACTATATCTTGGAAAACTTGCAGGAAATTATCATCCAAGTCAAACACACTGCTTCTCAGGTAGATGTAGCGATCGCTAGTAATTTTGAAGCAATGGATCAACTCGCAATTGAGTCTCTCAAACAAACAAAGGAAATTAACCGGACTCTCAAAGCTGTTGACCGAATGCAGCATTCGATTATAGATGTCGCACAAACCGCCGAGCAAGCAGCAGAAGTCGCTCGTAAAGCCTATCAAGTTGCAGAGACTGGAGGTTCAGCAATGGACTTGACAGTTGAGAACATCATGATTTTACGAGAAACAGTAGACGACACTGGCAAACAAGTCAAACGATTAGGGCAATCTTCACAAAAAATTTCCCGTGTGGTCGCATTAATTAATGAAATCACCATGAAAATCAACTTGTTAGCTATTAAAACCAAGATTGAAGCAGCACATGCGGGTGAAGAAGCTCAAGGTTTTCTGACAATTGCTCAAGAAGTAGGTATTTTAGCAGCACACAGTAGTACAGCAACTACTGAGATTGAGGGAATTGTTGCTAATATCCAGTTAGAAACTAGTGAGGTTGTCAAAGCGATGGAATTGGGAACCACACAGGTTATGGAAGGAACTCGTCTAGTGCAAAATACCAAGCAAAATTTAAACCAAATCCTAGATGTCTGTCGCCAAATTGATCAATTGGTACAGTCAATTTCTGTTGCAACTATTTCCCAAGTGCAAACATCAACAGAAGTCTCTGCACTGATGGAAGAACTTGCCAAAATATCGGATATGACTAGTAATTCCTCGCGCCAAACATCTACCTTGCTAAAGCAGACTATGGAGATTTCTCAGCAATTGCAACAAAGGGTGCGTACTTTTAAAGTTAGCTGAATTTTTAATCACTAACTTCTTTGAACTAGAAAAGATTCTTAGCGTAGAGGGAGATACCCTGCCTTTTCAACGAAGTTTTGACCTTCTTTGGACAGTAACATATTAACGTAAGCAATCCCGGCAGTTTCGTCAGGTGTACCATCCCGGCGAATTACAATGAATAAACGCCTAGTAAAAGGGTAAGTGCCGTCTTCAAAAGCTGAAGCATTAATTCGTGTACCATCTTCTCCAAGAGGTGGTACGTAGTTTTTACCATTAGCAGCAGCCACAGCTAAGGGGCGAATTGTTTTTTGTCCAACAATTGGGCCAGCACTTCCGAAAGAAATTCCTCCTGGAGTTGAAGCAACTTGGCGAATTGCGTCAGTATAATCACGGAAAAATTGCACTTTTGGACTAAGTTTATTTACTTCTGAACCAAGAAGTACATTCAGTAAAGTTCCAGCCTTGGGATTCATAACGAAAGGTACAATAGGAATATCATCTCCTCCTACTTCTTTCCAATTAGTTATTTCACCCTTGTATATAGCTTGGAGTTGATCTACAGAAAGACCAGGTATGTTAATATCTGGATGGGTATAGAAAACAATTCCATCAATAGCTATTGGTATCTGCTCTATAGCAAAGCCTCGTTCTTTAGCCCTGCTGTAATCAGCATCTCTCAAAGGAAGACCAATCTGTGCTACGCTCAGTTCACCATCAATGAGCATCGTAATACCCTTCTTTGTACCGGGCTTGCCATCTCTAGGTTCGGTATAACGCAAACGGAAATTTGGATGAGATGCAGTCATAGCCTGATGTGTACCACTGGTAGTCAAAGATGCGAAAAGGACAGCCCCACCATAGTTAAAGATGCCATCTGGCACTTTTCGGACTTCCTTCATAGAATTGTAGAGTCGAATGTCTGAGCGACTACTGAGATTTTGCAGGTCTGGAGAATTTTTACCAGAATTGCCGATGAAGCTGGAGACTACAGAGAGAAATTGAACTTGCTTCCAAAAAGGGAAGCTAATACCACTAACTAGCAACAACATGAAGAATAGAGCAAGCCAAATTCCAGAAAATGTAAACTTAATATTACTAACCGAGTTGCTGATAGGTACAGAAGCAATCACCAGATGCTTACCGCACTTTTGACAGTATTTTGCCCCAAGAGGATTAGCATCATGGCTACACCAGCCACAAACTACATTTCCTTGATTTTTAGATTCGTGAGTATCCATTAATTTCTTAAAGTA
This sequence comes from Nostochopsis sp., assembly GCA_051172755.1. Taxonomy (GTDB): domain Bacteria; phylum Cyanobacteriota; class Cyanobacteriia; order Cyanobacteriales; family Nostocaceae; genus Pelatocladus. The sequence continues at coordinate 27,244 of JBMNDX010000012.1, forward strand.
TGTTCTTGCAAATTTTTGTGCCAGCTTAATGGACATCTGGTGATAATTAAATATGCATCAGCCAGAATCCTTGTATAGACGTGCGAATAGTGCTGTCGCGCATGGCTTCGCTAAGGCGCGTCTCTACATTATTTTTTGGAGATGTCTAATGGACTTCAATACTTCTCGGTTAAGGATTTTTCGTCATAATTTTGGCATTGTAGAGACGCTATATATCGCGTCTCTACAGGGTTTAAATGTCAATCGATTTGTCTTATCCAAGCAGTATTGTAACGGACTTTGGATTTAAAAATTACTGCCTTCTGATTTTGGACATCCAAGACCACGAAAACAACGTGACTTGCCAATATATCAGAAGACGTGAGAAGATTTGAGAAGACGTGAGGTAGATGCATGTCTAGACTTTTTATGCTTAAGTAACCTCACTTATTAGGTTATAGTTTTTTATTTGCGAGAAACAAAATAAATCATACAACAATAAGTTAACTCTACTGAAAATTTTCGTTCACAAAATAATATCTTAATATAAAGTTAATGTTCTCAAACGGAATCGCTTGTCAGTAATTAAGCTTATCCCATACTCAAGTCGGGCTATCGTACGGGTATTAGGAACACGGGTTGATTTGGTCAAGGGGTGTTGAGTTTACTCGTGTGGATACTCTGGATGAAGATAATCAAATAAGAGTAGATGAACTGTACTATTATTTTTCAGTTAGCGATCGCCTAACAATGACAATATTTATGTTGGAGCTATCCGGACGATTTTTACTTTTTAGCTGAATTTTTAATCTTTAATTTTTCATTCCTTGGGGGACTCGGAAATACTCTAAAATTTGGGAGGGCTTTTTGTTCAGAGCATCCCAATTTTTTCGATATACCACCAAGGGTTTAAATTTCAGGTATTTTTTTACACTTGGGATACTACTGAATTTTTATTTATGCAATATGATACTGCTGCTATTATTCAAGGCTACGCCCAAGGCTATTTTCTCATGGCTGATGAAGATAATGGCTTAGGTTGGTACGGAAGTCGCGATCGCACTCTCATTCCTTTGGATGATCAATTTTGCTACCCTAAGTCCCTACGGCGTGTCTTGAATCAACGGCGGTTTACTGTGGCTATTAACCGTGACTTTAAATCAGTAGTCGAAGGTTGTGCTAACCGAGAAGTAAGTTGGATCTCATCAGAATTAAAACAGATATACTGGGAGCTTTACAAAACAGGTTGGGCATATAGTTTTGAAACTTGGCAAAGTGATGAACTTGCTGGAGGAATTTTAGGGATTGTTATTGGTGGTGCTTTCATCGGCGAATCAATGTTTTATCGCATTCCTGATGGTTCTAAAGTGGCAATGGTGAAATTAGTAGAAAGATTGCGAGAAAGGCAGTTTGTGTTATTTGATGCTCAAATGATGAATCCTCACTTAGAAAGATTTGGGGCTTATAGAGTTGGTGATCAAGAGTATCAAGAATTACTTTATAAAGCCTTGGATCGAAACTGTTCTATTGTTTAAAGATTTAAGTTTGTCATATTTTTGTCATGATTATAGTCAATAATTTGAGTATTGAAGTAAGTGCTAAATATTTCCATCCGTACTAGAAAATCATGTCTGTTATTTCTGACAAACTCAAGGTTTTTACTTCTTTAGACAGATGATGAACCTGTATTTGTTGTTGATACTTTTGTGAACAGAGCTATTTAATTCTATATATTTCTAAATCACCATGAATTCACAGTGGAAATAATTGTGATGAATTAGTTGTTGAGCGGTTAATTCTAATTTAATTTCATCCCCTCAACGAAGTTGTCTGTAGATTCAGGGTCAATTGCTTATGCGTGTAAATATTTGTACTTTATTTGAAGGAGATTATCACTACGGCGTAGGGGTATTAGTTAACTCTCTTTATAATCATGGCTTTCGCGGTGTACTGTGGGTAGGGTATCGTGGAACTTTACCACCTTGGACAAATTCTCTGAAAGAAGGTCAAGGTTATCAAGAGTTTTCTGTTGCGAAAGATTGTGTAATTCGATTTGTCAAGCTAACCACTTCAACGTTTTTTTCTAATTACAAACCTGATTTCATGCTGCAACTTTGGGAAAATTATTGTCCAGAAGTTGAAGCATTATTTTATTTTGACCCTGATATTGTCAATAAACGTGACTGGGATTTCTACACTGATTGGGTTGATCGTGGTATTGCCTTATGTGAGGATGCTTATGATTATATGCCTGCCAATCATCCCTATCGATTCGCTTGGAAAGAACTTGCTGAACGCTACGGTTTTTCTTGTCAACGTGAACTAAATCGCTACTATAACTCTGGCTTTATTGGTGTAAAGCAGAGTCAGAAATATATACTTTTGTTATGGCAAAAACTATTACATACTTTTGAGGAAGTAGGTTATATCAACCTCAAGGATTTTTGTTTTACTTTTAATCGTTATCCCTATTTCCAAACCGATCAATGTGTTTTGAACTTAGCTGTAATGTTAAGTTCTGAACCACTTAGCACAGTTAGTGCTATGGGAATGGATTTTGGTGGAGTTAGTGTAGATATCATGTCACATGCGTCGGGAAGCCAGATCAAACCTTGGCGAAAACAACTGATTTTTAATGCTTTGAATGGATCACCTCCAACATTGACAGATAAGGCTTATTGGCAAAACACACAAACACCGATGCAACTTTACTCACCTTGGGAATACAATCAGAAAAAGATTGCTCTGCGGTGCGCTGCTGGTATTGGGCGCTTTATACGTCGCTCTTAATTTATAATGGACATCTGGTGAAAAAGAATGTAGAGACGTAGCAGTGCTACGTCTCTACAAGGATTGTGGGAAACTATTAACTAACTTTTCGCAAATTTTTGCACAGCAAATAAACTTCCGATTAATCCTACGGTTGCACCAAAGTTGAGGAGAATCAAGGGCAATAATAAAGTTTGTAAGGGAGTCAGTTGTAAACCGTTGGTGATAAATTTGATGAATTCTGGTTGGTTAGCGAGTAAATGTCCGAGAAATTGTTGAATAATGCTAATGAAACTCCAAGCGATCGCACCTCCAATCAAACCAAAAGTAATTCCCTGCAATATAAACGGTAGGTAAATCCAAGCGGAAGTTGCTCCCACTAGTTGCATTATTTCAATTTCTCGGCGTCGCGCCATAACTATTAATCTGATGGTGGTGGTAGTCACGGCGATCGCTGTTAAGGTCAAAATTATAGTAATTGTCAGCGTTACCCTGTTTAAACCTCGATGCAACTGAGCAATGCGTCTGACTGCTTCATCCACATATTGAACTGCATCTACTCCATGTAATTTAGCTAGTTGTGTTGCTAAGTTTGGTACTACTTCAGAGTTACGCGCTTTCACCTTCAATTCATCCACAAGCGGATTTTCACCTAATTGCTGAGTAGCACCTTGGATATCAGCAATTCCTAGTTCTTGAACTAGCTTATACCAAGCCTGTTCTTTGGTAATAACTTTTATATCTGCAACCTCTGGTATTCTTGACACCAATGGTTCAATACTGTTTGCACGCGCACCCGGATCAAGATAAACAGATACTTCCAACTGACTACCGAATTGATAAAGTAATTTTTCTACTTGCCAAGAACTCTGTAAACTTAAACCAAAGAGGAATAGTAACACAGTAACAGTACTGATAGCTGCCCAATTCATCCAGCCACCGCGTTGCAAACCAATTAAGGTTTCTTTAAGCAGATAGTCAAGTTTAGTCAGTATTTTCAACTTTTTATTATTAGTCATTGAGTTTATGTCATTGGTTGCTATGGGCGAACCGTACAGTAGTTAGTAGTTGTTAGCAATTCCCAATCCCCATTCCCCACAGATTGCTAAGATTAAATAAAGCGGAATCATTCCCAATCTATAATAGGTGAGTTAAAAAAGAATGCCATCGGAAGTCGCTGTTGAGAAGAAAAAGTTACAAAATCCGCCCTTGGAACTACATTTCCTTGGCGATCGCGTTCTGCGTCAAGGAGCCAAGCGCGTTACTAAAGTAGATGAACAAATCCGCAAACTAGTACGGGAAATGCTACAAACCATGTATAGCCAAGATGGTATTGGTTTGGCTGCACCTCAAGTCGGAATTCATAAACAAGTTATAGTCATTGATCTTGAACCAGATAACGCGGCTAACTCACCACTGGTGTTGATTAACCCTACTATTAAACAGTTAAGCGGAGATATCTGCGTTGCTCAAGAAGGATGTTTGAGTATTCCGGGAGTTTACATGGATGTGAAGCGTCCCGAAGTTGTAGAAATATCCTACAAAGATGAGTATGGACGCCCTAAGACACTGAAGGCTTCAGATTTACTAGGACGCTGTATTCAGCACGAGATGGATCACCTCAACGGTGTAGTATTTGTAGACCGTGTAGAAAACTCTTTGGCTTTAGCGCAGGAGCTATCCAAGTATGGCTTCTCCCATCAAGCTGTCAAATCAGTAGTGTCGGAGATGAGCTTGTGAACGTCATGACTCCCAAGAGTGGTTTATTTTTAGCCTGTTCTTGCATAACTGCGATCGCAGCAGTAGGCTCTGTTTTTGAACTTACCTCCGGACAGCCTGATCTAGGTACTCAAACCACAGCGATTATTTTAGGACTAAGTATTCCTCTAACAGGACTATTTTTCTTTGCCGCAGTCAAAGATGCTAAAGCTAATATAAACAAGTAAGTAGGTCGGCACAAATTAAGGTTAACTAGTACTCTGTCTAGTTTAAATTGATGGATAAGAAAGTTCGTAGTAAGGACTTGAGTCCTTTAAGCACGCTTGGTACTTACTACAAACCCTTAATTCAAACTTGATAAACTACTACTACCATCGCAACCATTTAGTTAATACCCCAATTACCAATTACCCATTACCGACCTCAACGGATAGTATAAGTATTCAAGCGAACTGATCATCGATTCACTTCAATAATTTCTGTATACTCAAATTCATTTGGACTTTGTCTGACAAGAGGATATCTTTCTCCTCCCAATTCTATATAATCTTGCTCACAATCAGGTTTAGAAGAATAGTAAACTAAGATATATTCTCTACCAATTCTCTCGGCTATTTCTGCTTCGACTTCACCTCGCCATTGGGTTTTAGTTACTAACACCACTAATTGATTTGCTAATTTAGGAATTACCCTGGTAATCTGACGACGATTAATCACATCCAAACTACCAAAGGGTGAATCCATGACAATTGGTAAGGTACTAGTATCTGGAACCATCAACATTCTTTTTTGACTCCATTCTCTTACCCTGTCGATAATTCCACCGATAAAAGATAAACTGAGAATTTGATTTTCACCAGTGGAAGCTGCTACTGGTGATTCTATACCTACTGTATTTTCTACTAGCATCAGTTCATATTTATCACTGATTTTGGGAATGTAAGGTGTAAATGAGATTTCGCTAAATATTTCTTGAACTCGCTTTTCTAGTTGTAAGCGAAACTGTTCTTCTTGGCGTGCTTTGACTAAATTTAATCTATCAATTGCGTCTTGGGTAGCAGCAATCCGGCGTTGTGCTAGTGCTTGGCGTTCTTCGTTGAATTTTTGTCTTGTAATTTGTTTATTTAAGCTTTCAATTTCAGTTTTATTGTTAGCAATTTGCTGCTGATTAGCACCTTGTTCTAAGGTTAAATCAGTAATTTTTTCTTCGATTTCATCTAAACGCTTTTGTAAGTTGCGAATTTCTTCACTGGGATCTTTTCGCAATCGTTCTTGAATGCTATCTAAATCTGCTTCAATTTGAGAGATGGTTTGTCTTAACTGATTAATTCCTACTTGTTCTCGATCAACTTCTTCCCAAAATCCAATTGCTCGTTGATCAATGTCATCAACTTGAGCATTCATCCGAATCGCAGTTTCTTCGATTACTGATGAACCTGCTTGATCTAGCAAAGCTTTGACATTTGTGTGTGAATGAGTTCCTTCGTCTAAGGGAGTACCACAAATACAAAGTTGAGAATCGAGTAAATTATCTAAGAATTCTCGCGAAATTCCAGGAGTTAATTCACCGCGTTGCTTTAAATTTGCGAAAATTTCTCGAAATTGCACTGTAGTCTCTGAAAGTAATACAGTATAGCCACGTGTGGAAATTGTTTTTTTCAGTGTTTCCCACTTTTTTTTCAGTTCTTCTTGATTGAGAGTTTTTTGTGATTCTAAAGTCTGTCGTCTTTCTTGTAATTCCTTAGCAGCGCTGAGTTCTCGTAAACGGTTACTAGTTTCTTTTTTAATAGTTTGCTGATATTCTAATTCTTGCTTTATTTCTGTTTGGCGATTGTTAATTCGTTCAACTTCTTGCTCGATTTTGGCTTGTTGTTTGAGCAATTGTTTAGTTTCCGAATCACCAATAACTTTTAATTCATTTTCGAGGGTTTTCTTGGCTTCGCTTAAATGTCTAATGGAGCGATTAATTACCTCAACTCCCAACAAAATTTTCGTAGCTTCAGCAATTTCAGCTTTTTTATCAGAACGGACAATCTGTTCTATGCGTTCTCCATCAAAAAAGAAATATTGATGTAAGCTGCTAGGTAAAATTTGATTGATAATATCTTCTAGATTTTGATGAGGTGGGACAAAATACCACGAACCATCATCTTTCCCTACCCACATACTCAATTCTGTTTTACCGGATTCAAAATCAGTTTCATTTTTGTAAACCCGACAAGCACGTTTAATGCGATAGCGTTTATTATCATGTTCCCAGACAATTTCTACCCAAGATTCGATAGGTTTTCCAATTTTTGCTTCGGCGATCGCACGCTTATTTACTAATTGTTCTGCTGAAGAAAAAGCCGCACTGAATTTCTCATAAAGCACCCAAGTAAATGCGTTCAAAAAACTGGTTTTACCTGAGCCATTATTCCCATGAATTACGGTTGTATTTGTAGCATCTCCATGAGCAAGCATGACTTCTGGGGTTTTGCCATAGAAGGATCGAAAATTGCATAACTTAATAGAAATTAACTTCATTTCACAGCATCCTTCACTATCCTTAAAATATCATCATTGATATGGCTATTACTTTTTTTATCCAATCTACTTTTCTCTAATTGCCATACTTGTTCAATAATTTGCCTAACCTCTGGAGGAGCAGTTATTATTGGTTCTTGAACATCATCTATATTAGGTTGATTATTCATTATTTTTTGTTGATAGTTGATAGTTGTTAGTTGTTAACTCCCCCACACTCCCCAATCCCCAATTCCTTCAAAAATCCAATAACTCATACCTTTTTTGCAAATCTAGCAATTTAATTCTGGCTTCACCAGCATTATCTGCTAAATCAGCAAATTCTACAAAACGTCGCAATTCTTTTCTTAATAAATTACGTTCTACTTCTAAAGTTTTTCTGTCTAAATCTGGTGGTAAAACAATCATGTCAAATATTGTTGCTCGTTCTTTACCAGAGCTTGGACGTAAAACTCGTCCGCGTCGTTGGATAAATTGACGAGGGTTTCCAGAACTTGCCAAAATGACAGCAGTTTTCATTGCGGGGATATCTACACCTTCGTCTAAACAGCGAATTGCTACTAAACCTTGTAATTCTCCACTTTCAAATTGACGGCGTAAAATTTCTCTTTCTTCTAAAGAAGTTTGAGCCGTGTAGGTGTTGATTTTGTAACCTAATTCTACGCCTAATATTTTGGCAACTTCTTTAAGTTGCTGCAAATTAGAACGCTGTCCTGTTTCTTGAGAACCATCACTACAATAAAATAATGTATGAGTTGTTTCGCGACGAGTAGCCATTAATTCACGCAACGCCTTGAGTTTATTTGCTGCTGCACCAATTAACCTGGCTCTTTGCATTAATAATGGCTTTAAATCTTCATGATCGTCAAAATAATTTGAATATCGGTTTTCTTTTTCTCTATACAATAAAGCTTTGCCTATTTTCTGTGTGATTTTGGCATAAGTACGGCTTTCTGTTTCAGTTAATTCCACTAAAATTGGATAATAAAGATAACGAACTAAAGCACCTTGATTAATAGCATCTTTTAAAGTAAACTCTGGTTGGAGAACCGAACCAAAATAGTTAAAAACAGATTGGGTTCCAGTTTCATCAAAATATCTTTCTGGCGTTGCAGATAAAGCTAGGCGCAAACCGACACGCCGGGGTAAACTTTCTTCTAATTTGGGTGCGCCTAAATTATGAGCTTCATCACCAATAATTAAAGTTTTTTCGGGAAAATATTTGAGTTGAGATTGGAATCCATCACCAATTAAAGTGGAGTTAGTGGTAATTACTGTGATGAATGGTTGTGAGCCAGAATGCACATTATAAAGTTGACTAGAAAGTTGACTTTGCCAACTACGTAACTTCTCAAAAGCTAAGATGGGTTGTAAATTAAATTTTTCACATTCTCGCGCCCATTGGGTGACAAGATGGCGGTAGGGACAGACTACCAGTAATGCTTGTAAGTGAATTTGTCTATATAACTCGCAAGCAACAGCAAGTGCAGTAATTGTTTTACCACTACCCGTTGCCATTTTCAGTGTACCTCTGCCGTTGTTAGCAAACCAATTATTCACAGCTTGACGCTGATATGGTCGCAATTGCAGATATACTGGCATTTGCGGACATCCTGGTAATGGTTGCTGAGTTTGATAATTAACCTTACTTTCACCAGCAAATGGTAATTTCAGGAGATACTTTTGCGAAGATTTATTAACTACGGTTGTGAGAGTGTTGATTGAGCGGACTTTTTGCTGTGTCAAATACATTGATCGGGGATTGGGGATTGGGGAAGGTGGGGTCCCCTCTGGGGATAAGGGGAATGGGGATTGGGGAAGGTAAGGGGTAATGAGAATTGGGGAAGGTGGGGTCCCCTCTGGGGATAAGGAGTAATGGGGATTGGGGGACAAATTTTCTCCCTGCTCTTTGCTCCCTGCTCCCTGCTCCCTTTCCCCTTAACTATAAGTACGCCAGATACCAACAAGGGAACCTTGTACCTGTACCTGTATTGCTGGTACTTCGATGGGGTTGTATTTAGGATTGGCTGGTTTGAGAATAATGCGATCGCCGTCTTTGTACAATCGTTTTAATGTCGTACCATATCCATCAACTCTCGCAGCAACAATTGTGCCATTTTTAAGTTGATCTGGTTCTGGTACGGGACGCAAAAATACCCAATCTCCATCAACGATTGAATCTTCAATCATACTGTCGCCTGCTACCCGCAAAGCATAGGTTTGGGGTGGTAAGGACATATTTGAAAAGTCGAGATGTTCGACAGCATCGGTGAAGGGTTCTATTAATCCACCAGCAGCAATTGTCCCTAAAATCGGTACACCTTGCTTTAATGAATGCAAGATTCTAATTGTTCGTGCTTTTCCTTCACTCCATTCAATGTATCCTTTTGTGCGAAGATGTTCTAAGCGGCTTTGAATTGGTGCTGGTGACTTCAAATTCATCGCTTCCATCATCTGCCGAATTGAAGGAGAATGCTGGTGTTGTCGGATAAACTCTGTTAACCAATCATAAAGTTCTCGTTGCGCTTCAGTTAGTCTTTCCATAAAAGAGAGATAAAAATAAATGGTTCCTTAGAACATTAGTACTACAAAAAACCACCTATGGAAAGGTAAAAATAAAAAGTTAAAAGTAAAGGTCTTAAATTTTGACTTTTGACTTTTGACTTTTGACTTATTTATTCTGCTCCTAAAATATTAGCAAGCAAAGCTTTCTGCACATGCATACGATTTTCGGCCTGATCCCAAACTCTTGATTGTGAACCTTCAATCACTGCGTTAGTAATTTCTTCGCCACGATGAGCTGGTAAACAGTGTAAAACGATCGCTTGTGGATCGGCAATGCTCAATAGCTGCTCGTTAATTTGGTAGGGTTGAAAAATGGGGAAGCGATCGTCTGCTTCTGATTCTTGCCCCATACTTGCCCAAACATCAGTGTAAAGTACATGAGCGCCTTTGCTTGCAGTATCAGGATCATGAGTGAGAATGACTTGGGTTTTATTGTTGGCGATCGCTCGTGCTTTTTCAATAATTGTTGCATTTGGTTCAAATCCATTTGGTGTGGCTACTCTCACATTTATCCCCACCAAAGCACAACCCAACAACAAAGAATTGGCGACATTATTACCGTCACCGACATAAGTCAAGGTTAGCCCAGATAAATCACCAAAACACTCTTGAATCGTCAATAAATCTGCTAAAACCTGACATGGATGTTCCAAATCGGTTAAAGCATTAATTACAGGAATCTTGGCATAATTTGCAAAAGTATCTAATTCCTGTTGTGCAAAAGTCCGAATTGCTAAAATATCCAAATATCTATCCAAAACCCTAGCAGTATCTTGCACAGGTTCGCCACGGCTCACTTGTGTGACATTTGGATTTAAATCTATGACCTGTCCACCCAGTTGATACATCGCCACCGAAAAACTCACTCGTGTGCGAGTAGAAGCTTTGGAAAACAACAGTCCCAAAACTTTATTACATCGTAAACTTAACTGTTGAGATTTCAAATGGATTGCCATTTGCAGGAGTTCTTTGACCTCTTGGGAAGTGAGATCTGCCAGACTTAATAAATCTCGTCCGCTCAACAATGCCATGCTTCTAGTTTGTAAAGAAAAACTATATCTTCCCTGTTCTGTACACTGCCGTGCAAGAAGTAGCGCTCTAAAACTCTACCAAATATTTCTGTATCTCATCTATAGTTTGAGGCAACTTTATGGTTGGTGGTTGGTGGTTGGTGATCAACCATGCCCAACACACAAGATTGATAGTTGACACTCAGCAACCTTATGGTAAAATCAAAGATTAGTGCAATGCTTGATGTTAAACCTCATCAAAGCCACGCCAGCATAGCACAGTGGTAGTGCATCCGACTTGTAATCGGAAGGTCGTCGGTTCAAATCCGACTGCTGGCTTTGAGTCAAAATCTCTTCACAAAACTGTCCGTGTTGCTAAAATTGTCTGCAAAACTTGCTTTGAGTCAAAGATTTATGTTATAATCGCAAAAGTGCGGACGTATAGCTCAGTTGGTTAGAGCGCTACGTTGACATCGTAGAGGTCACTGGTTCGAATCCAGTTACGTCCATTTTAAATGCAGACTACTTAAGGGTTCTAGAAGAACCTGGATTTGAACTTTCTCAATTAACCCCTTTATTGACATAAAATTGAGCTAATTTTAGTATAAGTTTAGTATCCTAATTCAGAATACTAAAGTGGCTAAAAGACCAGCAGGGGAAATAACGGCGAGTCACTGAACCAAGAATCCCCGTGTATGCGCGACCGGGGAGTGTCAAAACTCTATTATTTTCTTATCTATGCAGACGTACCCAAAAAGCTATTCAAGAAAAAAACGTAGATGCAGCAAGACTTCTCGCAGTTACTGTTGTATTAGTGTGCAAATAATTCTGCACAATGGTCAATGATCATTGATCAATGACCAATGAGCATTGACCAGAAATATTGATTAACTAATTACAGAGAGTTGTTTTTCAAAGTAGTCACGGTAGAGTTCGCAACGTGGTTTGATGCGATCGCCTTCATAAGAGATTACCCCCAAGCTATCAAGCTTGTAAATCTCAACAGAATCAAGAAAAGTACTTTGCCTACGCGCCAAAATGTTAGTATATGTCTCCATCAGCCTGGGTTGCTCTCGTAGGATTGTCCAATGTTGCCACAAATGATGACGGTAGATACCACCGTTGGCCCTTGCCTCTTGCATCAGCTGTTCCAGAGTAATTTTTTGAGAGCAAAGATTATACAAAGAAATCCGAACTAAACCTGGATGTCCTCCTATAAGTGACATCAATTGGGTCACTTCATTACCATAACTCCAATCTAGTCCGTGTCTATTAGCTAAATCTTTTACCTGTTTTTCGGTAAATTCCGGTAAGTATAAGGGTAATCCAATATTGAATGAGGAGCGGTTGATATCTAAAGAGACATACACTTCTGTAGAGTATACGATCACTAGTCTCAGTTTTTGCCAGATGGGATCTCTTCGTCCTTCCTCCTGCCATGAACGCAACAAAGTGAAAAACTCTTGGGCTAGTTCTGTATGTTCAAAAAAGCAATCTAACTGCTCTAATACAAGAACCACAGGACGTTTTATTTGTTTGAGCAAGTAGTTCTTAAAGTATAAACTACAACTTATTTTCATACCCATTTCTTCATCCCAGTAAGCATCTATATTTGGATGAATACCTAATTCTTTTGCCACTCGGCAGCAAAAACAACGGAAAAAGTGGTTTAGGTCAATCATGCACAGTGAATCGATTTCATGGCAATCCAATTTGACTGTGTGATATCGCTGCTGTTGTGCGAAAGCAAGTAATCGCAACACCAGAGAGCTTTTACCCATATTTTTTGGAGAGCGAATCCTGATTACACACCCTGGTTGAGTAATTTCCTGATAGGCTAGTTTCTCAATTGGTGGACGTTCAATATATAGAGGAGAATTTAGGGGAACTGGACCATCTGGATATGACCAAATATATTCAGAATGGTCATAGAGTTCTTTGACCGATGGCAATTCCAACGCATACATGTCTTTTTTGTCTAAACGAGTTAATAGTTCTGGAAAAGTGTGAATCCCATTTGGTTCACTGAAGATGGTGTAATCTTCTCGATGTAATTCCAGATAGAAGGCACTAAAGCAGAGTCTCAGCGTTTTGCGATCTACACTTTCATCCAACGACCACAAGCGAGTCAACGTTTTAGTAGAAATTTTAATCCGACTGCTTAATTGTTCTAAACTGAAGCGATTACCATTGTTCTCTGCCATTTCCACAGTTGAAATTGCTGTTTGCAGCCGCTTCATTCCTGCGGAGGTCAGCATAACTCCTCGTCTGCGTGTAGCTTTAGATTTTTCCATGGCTAACTAGACACCCCATAATTATTTAATGTTCGGTAGAAAAAAATCTCTAGCCTTTGTTTTTTAAACCTTTTGTCAACAAGGGAATTCCAATAAAAAACACAAAATTATCTGAGGATGGGATCTTATACCCGCAGTTATAAAAGCACAATCTATGTGAGTAAATACTTGTATAAAATCCCACCAATTAGCTGAACGTCTCTGTCTGTGGTCAAAAGAACGCTGATCTGCCTTGCAATGCTATGAATAGACATAGCTGATTGATGTGCTGCGTGATCAAGCAATAGATGATCTTGTTCAAAATTTAACATTGTGTATTAATTTTCTCTATCCAAACAATAACAGTTTGATACCAGTTTATTGTAACTTTCATAGCTGTTTATTCAACGTTTAAATTTAATGCTTTTAAACCTAAATGAGTTCGCTCAAAAATTTAATCTCTCAAAAATAAGTATAAAATGCAACAAATCAGTTAGATTGTTATTTTTAACTTATTAGATAAATTCCCCCCCATTATTATCTATAGATACGATTTGCATTCATTCCGTATAAGTGTTTTATGGTAATTAGTTGATACAAGTATTACTTGTGAAAAGATTTTTCTTTATCGATCCAATAAATGTCCGCTTAACTGTCTTAACTATTTCCTTAGATTTTTCTCATCAAGCCTCCAATATCCGATCAAGCAGCATACAGTCAGTATTTGAGATCACATCACTTGATGGTGATAGATCATTGAGGATGCGATCGCACAACTACAATTACGATCAAAATTTTCTACCACAGGTGTGAGACACAATTCACCTAGTATCTGCAACGATCGCGATGGGAACGAAACAAAGAGGACAACACATGGAGATTTGCACACCAGACTGGGTTAAACATGCTATTTTCTATCAAATTTTTCCTGATCGCTTTTCCAGAAGCAAACAACCACGCAAGCGCTTGTTACGTAATGCGATCTGGGAAGATTGGGATACTATACCTACACTGCAAGGTTACAAGGGAGGAGATCTGTGGGGTGTTCTGGAACAGTTAGATTACATTCAGGATTTAGGAATTAATGCTATTTACTTTACGCCGATTTTCCAATCTGCAAGTAATCACCGTTATCATACCCACGATTATTATCAAGTTGATCCGATGTTGGGCGGTAATCCGGCTTTTAAGGAATTGCTAGATGCAGCTCATGCTCGCAATATCAAAATAGTTTTAGATGGAGTGTTTAATCATTGCAGTCGTGGGTTTTTCTTTTTCCACGATATTTTGGAGAATGGCCCCTATTCGCCTTGGGTGGATTGGTTCAAAATTGAAGGCTGGCCTGTTTCCCCTTACAATGGCGAATTTAGTGCTAACTATGTAGGTTGGGCTGACAATCGGGCGCTACCAGTATTTAACCACGACAACTCAGAAGTACGTGAGTACATCATGGAAATTGCTGAGTATTGGATTAAATTTGGCATTGATGGTTGGCGGTTAGATGTACCGTTTGAAATTAAAACTCCCGGTTTTTGGCAAGAATTTCGCGATCGCGTCAAAGCGATCAATCCTGAGGCTTATATTGTGGGTGAAGTTTGGGGAGATTCCCGCGAATGGTTGGATGGTACGCAGTTTGACGGCGTGATGAATTATTTATTTGCTGCACCAACAATTGCATTTACCGCAGGCGATCGCGTCGATATGGAACAAGTACAAGATCGTTCTTATCATCCTTACCCACCGTTATTTGCAGCTGAATACGCCACCAAAATCCAGGAACTGCTGCAACTTTACCCTTGGGAAATTCAACTCACCCAATTAAATTTGCTAGCAAGTCACGATACTGCTAGGTTGATTTCTATTGCTAAAGGCGATATTCCCAGCGTTGAACTAGCAACTTTACTATTATTGACTTTTCCTGGTGCTAGTAGTATCTATTATGGTGATGAAGTGGGTTTACCAGGCCGTCTTGATCCCGATTCCCGGCGTGGTTTTCCTCTTGAAGCAAACTGGAACCGAGAAATTCTCGACACCCACCGTCAATTAATTACTTTGCGTCATGCTTATCCCTGCTTGCGCACAGGATATTATCAAGTTTTACACGCTCAGGGTCAAATTTACGTTTTTGTCCGTAGTTTAAACCAAGAGGAAATCATAGTAGCCGTAAATGCTGGTACTGCATCGGCAAAAGCCAATATAGATATTAACTTGCATAGCCAACTCAACAAGCTTTTATACGGTACTGCTGAGGTAGAGTGGCATAATCAGGGAGAAACAAAACAATTAATTTTAAATATTCCTCCCCGCAGTGGTTGTATTTTGGGCATGGATTAGGGTGTTAGTTGAATCGGGAGCATCCCAAATGTTCAAAAAACCGTCTGCGATTTCAATCGCAGTTTCATAGCAAAAGTCTGCTTCAGCAGACTATTTGATTTATTGAATCGTCTTTAGACGACTTATCGGAATGTGGGTTTAATGATTGGGTTGATGGGTAGCAATTCAGCTCGCTCCATCTAACCGCAATCGGACACTCGGCGCGCTCCGCAACTTGGCAAGTATATTATTTTACACCCTTATTTGAAGGGGTGGTTCTTCTTGCTTATTTTTTTTCAAAATGATAACGGAGGCTCTGTAGCTGTTTTAACATTAATCTTGTCAAGCAACGTCAGTGCCGATTTTTTATTTAAAACGCCGCTTACGTCGAGCAGCCACTGCTTTGCGTTTGCGTTTTTCTAAAGGTGTTTCAAAATGCCGATGATACTTCACATCAGCTAAAATGCCAGCTTTGGAAACCTGGCGCTTAAAACGCCGCAGAGCTGACTCTATTCCTTCATTCTCTCCTAAAACCACCTGGGTCATTCTTTGTCCTCATCGATCAATCAATATTTATCCCATTGTAATGGCTATTGAGGAGACGAAAGACCAGGGAAAGGGGGGATACTAGGGAGAAGAATGCTTGTCGTCCCTCTTATCCCTCTACCTTGTCCCCCCAATCTCAGTTCCCCTATTCCTAATTAATCCCTATAGCAAGAGCTAGTTGATAAAGTTGACGACGGGGTAGAGAAGTTGCTTTTGCTAACTCTCGACTAGCTTGCGATCGCGACATTCCCTGAACAATGAGTTTTGTCAATTCAGCTTTTAATTCTACTTCCGATAGCACTAGTTCGGTGGGTGGACTTCCTGCTACAACTAAAGTGTATTCTCCTTGAGGTTCTTTTTTGCCACGATCAGAAAGCGCCTGTGCTAAGGTTCCCCGCCAGAATTCCTCATACAATTTAGTTAACTCCCGCGCTAACACGATTTCGCGATCGCTTCCAAAAATATCTGCTAAATCTTGTAAAGTATCTAGCAAACGGTGGGGAGATTCGTAGAAAATTAGAGTACGGGGTTCTGTTTTCAAAAATTCTAAATGTTCTCGTCGCCCTTGGGTTTTCGCTGGTAAAAATCCTTCAAACACAAACTTATCGGTTGGTAATCCTGCTGCACTCAACGCCGTAATTGCAGCATTTGCACCGGGAATCGGTACTACAGATATTTGAGCGTCAATACACGCTTTGACTAATTCCAACCCAGGATCAGAAATACTTGGCATACCTGCATCTGTCACCAAAGCGATCGCTTTACCCTCACCTAGCTGCTGTAATAATTCTGGGATACGGCTATTACGATTATGTTCGTGGTAACTAATTTGTGGTGTCTTAATTTGAAAATGCTGTAGCAACTTCCCCGTATGGCGTGTATCTTCAGCCGCAATCAGATCCACCATTTGTAAAATTCGCACTCCCCGGAAAGTCATATCTTCCAAATTGCCAATGGGTGTAGCGACGATGTAGAGTATTCCTGGTTTTGCATCAGTTTGCATGAAAAGACTTTGTTGGTAGTTGATGGTTGGTGGTTGGTTGGAACAAATGACAAATGACAAATTATGCCTTATTTGTAGGTTTAGTAACCCTCGATCTAATTTACCTTGCTCAATCTCCCCCTCAAAACAATCAAAAAATAGTTGCTGCTGATTATACTGTTGCCGCAGGTGGTCCTGCTACCAATGCTGCTGTTGCTTTTAGCCATTTGGGTAATCAAGCTAAAGTGTTGGGTATAGTAGGTTCTCACCCAATGACACAGTTAATTCGTGGAGATTTACAAAAATATCAAGTAGAAATCACTGACCTTGATCCCACTACAACCAACCCACCGCCAGTTTCTTCTATTATTGTTACTCAAGCTAGTGGCGAACGAGCGGTAGTTTCCATCAATGCTGTCAAAACTCAAGCCAATAGCCAAGCTATCCCAGCAGATATTTTACAAAATGTTGATATTGTCCTAATTGACGGACATCAAATGACAGTAGGAATAGAAATAGCTCAAACAGCAAAAGCTAACAATATCCCTGTTGTTGTGGATGGTGGTAGTTGGAAACCTGGTTTTGACAAACTTTTACCTTTTGTTGATTACGCCATTTGTTCTGCTAATTTTCATCCCCCCAATTGTCAGACAGAAGAAGAAGTTTTTAACTATCTGCGTCAACTTGGTATTTCTCACATCGCCATTACCCATGGTGAAAAACCAATTCAGTATCTTATACAGGAAACGGGTATAAGTGGCTTGATAGATATGCGAAAAACTGCTGCTGTTGATACACTGGGGGCTGGAGATATTTTTCACGGTGCTTTTTGTCATTACGTATTGCGGGAAAATTTCCTTGATGCACTAGCATCCGCAGCAAAAATAGCTGCTTTTTCCTGTGAATTTTTTGGCACACGTCGCTGGATAGAATCTTTTCAATGATAGGGTTTAGGGGTGTGAGGGGAGTGTCAGAGGAAACAAGAGTTTTTCTGAAATTCATATCTTTAAATACTCCTACACCCCTACACCCTTATACCCTTATACTCTCAAAAAATATAGGAAAAAATTAATGCCAGACTTAAAAGAAATACTTGAACTAACTCGTTCTGTTGGTTGGGGTGCAGCAGATATACTGCGGACTTACTACAATGGAACTCACAAAAATTTAGACGTACAGTATAAAGATAGTGATCCTGTAACTGCTGCTGATTTAGCTGTCAATCACTTCATTTTAGAAAAGTTGCAAGCAGCTTTGGGGAATGAAGATTTTACCTATATTAGTGAAGAAACTTATAAACAAGAACAAACCAAGCACCCAACTTCTCAATGGTCATGGATCATTGATCCGTTAGATGGTACACGAGATTTTATCGAAAAGACTGGCGAGTATGCCATTCATCTTGCCCTAGTGCAGGAACATCGTCCAGTTTTAGCAGTGGTAGCAGTTCCAGAGCAAGAAAAATTATACTATGCAACTAAAGGAAGAGGGGCATTTGTAGAAACTCGCGATCGCCAAACTACCCCTTTAAAGGTATCATCACGAGAACGCATCGAAGATTTAACCCTAGTTGTCAGTCGTTCCCATCGCAACGACAGACTCGAATATTTGCTGCAACATTTACCTTGCCAAAATCAAAAAGCTGTTGGTAGTGTCGGCTGTAAAATTTCAACTATTGTAGAACAACAGGCAGACATTTATATTTCTCTTTCTGGTAAATCTGCACCCAAAGATTGGGACATGGCCGCACCTGAATTAATCTTAACAGAAGCAGGTGGTCAGTTCACTCACTTCGATGGCAGACCATTGCAATACAACACCGGAGATATTAATCAATGGGGTGGATTATTAGCTAGTAACGGTCAATTTCATGAAATACTTTGTCGCGAAGGAGAAAGAATATTAGCAGAGTGGGAAAAAATTTAAACGTTAAGGTAATGGGGATTAGGGAGTCAACAATTCAAAATTGGGAAGAGAGGGAAACAGACAAAGGAGATAGAGAAAATCAGTAATAACTATTGACCCTAACTCCAACTGCTTGCACTGCTATTTTGACAAAGAAAACAAGACATGAAAAAAAACAAATTATTTCTAATTCCCATAACAGCAGTGCTTTTATTAATTTGTATTTTCACTATCAATACTAATGGAAATATATCCAATAAAGCACAGCAAGAAATTAAAATGTCTGGTTCTATTAGCGCTTATCCAGCCTTAAAAGTGTTAGCTAGTGCTTACGAAGCAAAAAATCCTACTACCACAGTTTCCTTCCTTACACCTACTAAATTAGAAGCAAGTATTGCAGCAGTTAAAGACGGATCGTTAGACATTGTAATTCTGAGTAGGGAATTGAAACCAGAGGAAAAAGAAGGCAAACTAGAATATTACTTGCTAGCAAAAGATGCTCTTTTAGTTGCCACTCATCCTAGCGTCACAAATATAATAAATCTGACTACAGAACAACTGAAGGGAATATACAGTGGTAATATAAAGAACTGGAAAGAGTTAGGTGGTTCTGATGCTAAGATTGTTATTTTAGATAGACGAGAAAAGGAACCCACTAAGTATTTATTGCGTAAATATTATCTTGGTCAAGACCTCAAAATTTCCTCAGAAGCAATAGTTCTGCATAATGAAAGCGAAGTAATTTTAGCCATCCAAAATACACCTTATAGTATTGGTTTTTTTTCTTTAGCCTATGCAATTTCCAACAATTTACCAGTGAACCGCCTCAGTCTGAATGGTGTGGTACCTAGCATTAAAAATATCCAAAAAAAGAAATATCAAATGGTCAGACCAATTGGCATTATTATCAAAAAATCATCGACCAAGCATGTGCAAAAATTTGTCAATTTTGCCCTGAGCAAAGCCGGAAAAGAAGAATTAGCAAAGTATAGCTTTGTTGCATCTATAGATAAATAATAAGGGTCGTCATTTGTCATTTGTCATTAGTAAGAATTTAAATTATTTCTTTAAGCAGACGACATGATATCAAAGGTGAGGTTAGACAGTCGCTATAAACTTACCGCAAGGAGGTTGCAAATTTCGTTTCTTATCTCCAGGGATTTTATTTAGTTGCAGATACCAAGAAAAACCACGTATTTATCAGAATTAGAACAGTGATTATTTTTAATAACCAAGCTCTGACTTTCGTTAGAGGGATAATTAGTTTTTGAAAGTTAGTCTGATATTTATGTTCAAAAAACTCTGTTGACTCGGAAATAGGTTGGTTTTTTTGAATTCACTACTAACCTATAGCTCCAATTTATTAGCTAATTCGACTAATACCAATTTCATATGAAATTGGTATTAGAAGCAAAGTTCAGTTTCTAACAGTATTTTGTGCCGAATGACTTAGCTGAATTTGGAGTGAGCCAATTGTTGCTCTCTCAAAACTATGAAAAATTAACTCACGGAGTATAGTCATGATCAATTTGATTTCTAATGCGATCGCTCGTGTCAGTTCTTTGTTGAAGGAACTCCAAGTTAAGCGTTTTTTAGCTGTTGTGATGCTTGGTGTTATTCTGCTGACAACCAATACCTATATCACTCCTGGTGACAATAAAGCTTTAGGTAAGGAAGTTCGCGATCGCGCCCATCTGAATGATACTCAAAGACCAAGAACAACAGGCGAATGGCAAAAAGAAGCTGAGGAAGTAAAAGGTAATCCTGGTGAAAGACTCAAGAGAATTGGAGAAGATTCAGCCGAAGCTTTTAGAGATTTTGGCTCAGGTTATGTAGAAGGCGCTAAGAGAACCGCCAATCAAGCAAAAGATAACGCAGTAGACGCAGGTAAAGATATTTCTAACCAGGTTCTACGTTAAGTGTCTGCTGAGATCACCTAATTTCAACAGGCGATCGCATGTCTTGTACCTGAAGTACACCTTGAAATAAATTTATTTAAATTCACTTCAGTTCTTCAAACAACTTAGACAATTTGTGATGGAGATTTTTGGTTAGCGGATTTTTGACGCTAACCTTTTTTATATGAGCTACCTCACAGACAAGACTAAAACTTGATGTCATTATTCCTCAGCTGTGCCGAAGCTATTTTTCCCCTAAACTATAGGACTAGGTGCTATAGTTTAACCAAAGACGTTAATAGAGGTGATTTGTAATGCGTCAGAAGAAATCAGCAATTCTTGAAGCAGTTCATGAGACAGCAGAAGACCTACACAAAGCTGGGCTAATGAATCAAACTACATTGCGCGAATTTGAACACCTATGTCTACCTCCTATTGGGCCTCTAGAACCATTACAAATTAAAGAAATACGGGAATCATCTCAAGTTAGTCAAGCTGTTTTTGCACGTATTTTGAATATAAGTCCTTCAACAGTTCAAAAATGGGAAATAGGACAAAAGCGGCCTAGTGGAGCATCTCTTAAGCTACTGCACTTGATAAAGAATCGTGGGTTAAACAGTGTGCTGTATTAAAATTTATGGCATGGTGATGCCATAAATAAGCGATTAACTTGAATTAGATGATGTTAAAGCTATGAACAGTCAACCAAAATCTGTTGTGAGTGATTTAGAACAAGCCCATAGTCAGGATATTGAAACAATTACCCATTTGTTAGCGAAGATTTCCAACCGTAGTCCATCAGAGATTAAACCTCACTTGAACACCATGCTATTGCAGCTGGTGCAACCATCAACAGAACGCCCTTTCTATGAAACTGCAACACCATCCGAGTGGGTAACAGCTTTCCGGGAATGGGCAGCAAGTCACCACCATGATGCACCTCCGCTTTCGGACTATGCGGTCAGCCGGGAAAGTATGTATGAGGACGAGAGGCTCTAGTGGCTTATCTGCTTGACACCAATGTTCTGTTGCGGAGCGCAGATCCTAACCACCCAATGTACAACTCGGCGACCAATGCAATTTCCTTGTTGCGGAATCAGGGGGAAACGCTCTGCATCGTACCGCAGAATCTCATCGAGTTTTGGAACGTGTAGCGATCGCGCTGTAGATTCCTGATCAAATCTTAAATTTAGAATTGCTGCCCATCTACGAAATTTCCTGATTTTGATGGACATTTTCGCAAAAATTTTCAAGAATGCCATTATAGTAATAGTACGAAAATACTGGAGATAGAACTACGGTTTACGCACGTCCTCTAGCACGCTTAATAGAACAATTGCAACGCTTACCTGGAGTGGGTCCAAAAACTGCCCAAAGACTAGCGTTGCACATTTTGAAGCGTCCAGAAGCAGAAGTAGAAGCTTTAGCACAAGCTTTGATTGAAGCCAAAAAGCAAATTGGTTTGTGTAAAGAGTGTTTTCACCTTTCTGCTGAACCTGTTTGTGAAATTTGTCGCAATCCTAGTCGTGACAACACTACTATTTGTATAGTGGCAGACTCCCGTGATGTGATTGCCTTAGAAAAAACTAGAGAGTACAAAGGTAAATATCATGTCTTGGGTGGAGTCATTTCCCCAATTGATGGTATTGGCCCAGAACAATTAACAATTCAACCTTTGGTGCGGCGAGTCAGTCAACAAAAACCCAAAGAAGTCATTTTAGCAATTAGTCCGAGTGTAGAAGGAGAGACGACGACACTATACGTCGGTCAGTTACTCAAACCATTTACCAAAGTGACACGGATTGCCTTTGGTTTACCAGTAGGTGGTGATTTAGAGTATGCTGACGAGGTGACGCTAGCGCGAGCTTTGGAAGGACGTCGAGAGTTGGATTAGGTTTTTTGAGTTATCAGTTATCAGCACCTAGCCCTGGCGATTATCAATCGCTAGAGCTAGGTGCAAGATATGAGCGATCAACTAGCGGCGAATGCCTCCGGAACGCTACGCGATCGCCACTAGCAACAGATGAAACACATTGTTCGATTTAAGTTGACACAATCAAGAAAGATGCGTTAGGATGGATTGCTGTTTAACAGTACAAGACATAAAAACTTACCGGGTCAACGACCCAGTCTTGAAAACACTGGTGCTCTCTAGCCTAATACTCGACCACAATGATGGCGGTGTGCGCCTCGTTGTGAACCTCCTGATTATAAGTAAGGAGAGCGTGAAATACCTATTTAGCAGGTTTATCCTGTATATTAAATAATCCTACTGCCTTCAGCCGCAGGATTATTCAAAGCTTCACTAGGCTCAAACTACAATTTAAAGTAAAGATAATCCTAGTTGAAATCGTCTAGATATCGCCTAAGTAAGGCTTATTGTTGTTTATTCATGAGGTGAACATGGCTAAGCGCCGCAATCCGAAAAAAGAAAAGGCGCTACGGAACCAGGCGTATGCCCGAAAGTTTCGTAAACGGACTACCACAGGAAGGATGCAGAGAAGGTTCCAACAAAGACCGCCGAAGAGTGAAGAGGATGAGGGAGCAGCAGCAGTTGACGCTGAATAATTTCCCTACTCAAAAGGTTGCTCTTTTTTTGTTTTAGTTTTTAAGGCGTAGGTATATACGCCTTTTTTTGTTCATCTATTCTGCAATTTGACTGCGGGCATTTATAATTGCTGTTTTTACCTGATCAAAACCTGTACCACCATAGCTGTTACGCGCAGCAACTACTTTGTGAGGCGATATTGCTTCGTAAATGTCTTCTGCAAATGCGGGATGAAGTTGTTTCCATTCTTCCAAGGTTAAATCTTTGAGGAGTTTACCAGCAGCAATACTGGTTTTTACGACCTTCCCTACAAGATTGTATGCTTCTCGGAATGGTACACCTCGTGCTGCTAGGTAATCTGCGACATCGGTAGCATTAGAGAAGTCTTCACATACCGCTTGTGCTAAACGCTGGGTGCGAAATTCCAAACCTTCTCGTAGCAAAATTGTCATTGCTTCTAGACATGCTTTCATAGTGTTAACGCTATCAAATAAACCTTCTTTGTCTTCTTGTAGGTCTTTGTTGTATGCCAAGGGTAGTCCCTTCATGATTACCAACAAACCTTGGAGATGACCGAAGACACGCCCAGTTTTACCCCGCACTAATTCTGGGACATCAGGGTTTTTCTTTTGGGGCATGATGCTGGAACCAGTTGCACAGCTATCTTTGAGGGTTATAAAACCAAACTCTTCAGATGCCCAAAGAATGATTTCTTCGCTAAGACGGCTCAGGTGAACCATGATTAAGCTAGCAGCACATAAAAATTCGATCGCAAAATCGCGATCGCTCACCCCATCCAAGCTATTGGCATAAGCGCTATCAAAATGCAATAGTTGGGCTGTGTAATGGCGATCAATTGGGAAAGTAGTTCCAGCCAAAGCACCACAACCTAAAGGAGAGATGTTCACTCGCTTCTGGACATCTCCCAAGCGTTCCCAATCCCGTTGTGCCATTTGAAAGTATGCCAACAAGTGGTGAGCTAAACTTAAAGGCTGGGCGCGTTGTAAGTGGGTGTAACCAGGGATTAAAGTTTCAACGTGATTCTCAGCAATATCTAAAAGGACACTTTGGAATTCTCGTAGTCGCTGGCGAATTTGTTGAATTTGGTCGCGTAAATACAATCTGGTATCTGTTCCTACTTGGTCATTACGGGAACGTCCAGTGTGTAGCTTTTTACCTACATCACCAATGATTTCCACAAGACGATGCTCAACAGCAAAGTGTACGTCCTCTGCTTCAATGCCAGGATTAAACTTGCCTTGGCGATATTCTTGGCGAATCTGTTCTAAACCAGCAACTAATTGTTCTCCTTCTTCAGGAGGAATGATATCGCATTTAGTTAGCATCTGAGCATGAGCAACAGAGCCAGTCAAGTCATATTCGATTAATTGAATGTCAAAAATAATACTTGCATTAAAGCGAGCGATCGCAGGATGTAAAGCTGATTCAAATCGCTGACTCCAAGTTTGCTGTTCAGTCATGTTCGGGGACTGGGGATCGGGGATTGGGGATTGGGGATTGGGGATGCTTAACAACCGTTAACAACTAACAACTAACAACTAACAACCAACAACTAACCAAAACTTGTCAGATTCCGAATCATATAACCAATTGCCAATCCAATCAATAGCGCCCAAGCTTGACCTGATTGTACAAAATGCGTAAAGGCTTTTTGCATTTGACCAACAAGGTTTGGATCACTAACATTTTGAGCTAGGATAATCAAGTTTTCCGGTAAATGCCAAATTAACTGAGACATCGAAATTAAGTACCTAAATAAAATAATTAGACATTGTTGATCTTGCTATTGCCCGTTCCCCGTTCCCTTCCTAAGTCGATATACTGATCGTTAGCCAAAAGCTTAAGGCAAAGGCAGCTAACGTGATCAAAATTTTCATTTTTCAGTGATCTTTTTTACTAAAAACAACAGTAACATCACCGTCATAGCTCAATAATCAGACGATGCCATCCGTAATTTCTCGGCTGTTCGCAAAATTTGCCCTGCTAGGACAGCTGCACCAAAACCATTATCAATATTCACTACGCCGATTCCCGCAGCACAAGAGTTTAGCATTGTCAATAGAGGGGCTAAACCTCCAAAACTTGCACCGTAACCGATGCTAGTAGGAACAGCAATCACCGGACAGTCTGCTAAACCTGCTACTACACTGGGTAAAGCGCCCTCCATCCCTGCTACGACAATTAACACTGATGCTTGCGAGATCACGTGGCGATTACTCAGCAAGCGATGAATCCCGGCGACTCCCACATCCCAGAGGCGTTGGACGCAAAAACCAGAAAGTTCTGCGGTGACAGCAGCTTCTTCAGCTACAGGTAAATCGGCTGTACCAGCAGAAAGAATGCCAATTGTGCCAGGAAAACTTGGTTCGATAGTGGGGGGAGCGATCGCACAAATTCGTGCGGATTCGTAGTATCGTAAATCTCTCACCTTCGGTTGTAGTGCTGCATAAATCTCCGGTTCGATGCGAGTTGCCATTACTACAGGGTTACGTAGACGCATCACCTCCATAATTTGAGCGATTTGATAGGGAGTTTTACCAGGACCCCAAATCACTTCCGGGAAGCCCGTTCTTAAGGCGCGATGATTGTCAATTTTGGCAAACTCACCCACAGGTTCATAAGCTAAATGCTTGAGTTCGTCTAGTGCAACATCTAGAGAAATATTCCCATTAGCGACTGCTTCAAGGAGCGATCGCAAATTTTTGTCATTTGTCATTTGTCATTTGTCATTGGTCATTGGTTAGTTGTTGATGCTTATTGTTTACTCCCCACAACCCTGATCTCCCTACCTTAATTTAATTTTCCTCAGCAATTTTTAGTTCATACAAATTCCAGAATGGGCCGCCGAGGGCAGTATATTTGATGCCTTGGAAGCGATCGCGTACTGCTTGTAAATCTAATCTTTCTACCAAATGAATAAAAGGCAGTTGTTCTGAGGCTATGCGCTGATATTGGTAATAAATTTCCTTGCGTTTGTTTTCATCTATTTCCTGGGCGCCTTTAATATAAAGACTGTCAATTTCCTTTTCCCAGTCAGAAACTTCCCAGCCCGTCATCGGTGAACTACCTGCTTGGGGACCAAGATTAAATGCGTGGGATGCACCGTTAATTCTCCAAATATTGCTAGCACTATGAGGTTCAACACCGCCACCAGCAAAACCACCAAGATAACAATCCCAATCTTGGCTAACTTTGAGTCTTTCTAGATAAGCGTTAAAACTAAGAATTTGTAAATCGACTTGAATGCCAATCTTAGCTAAATCTTGTCTAATTTGTGCAGCCATATCTCCCCTGACTTTCCTTTCGGCATTTGTCAGCAGGGTGAATCTAACTTGATTGCCATCTTCATCAACTAATTGATTTTGATTATTATATTTGAAACCTGCTTGTAAGAGTAATTTTTTTGATTTTTTTGGGTCATGATTGTAAACCTTTAAGCCTTTTTCTGGAGGTAGATAGTAGGGACTCTTGACATAAACAAAAGAGTTTTGTAACTGGCCTATTCCGCGAAAAGCGTTTGTCTTCATGGTTTCACGGTCAAGGGCATAGGCTATTGCTTGCCTAAATTCTTTTTTATTAAACCAACGAGACTTAATTGGGTTTACAAAAGGCTGACCTTTAGAATTTTTAGCTTTACTAAGATTGAAAGCAATAAAAGTAGTGCCAGTATCCGGTCCACCGTTATAAATTTTAAACTTTGTCCGTTCTTCTTCTCGCTTTAATAAACTAAAACCTTCTGGAGGAACTTCGAGATCATCCAACTGTCCAGAACGGAAACTGATTAATTGGTTATCAGTTGATTCAATAATCTGATAAATTAACCGTTCTATATAAGGTTGAGGATTTCCTTGAGCATCTTTACGCCAGTAATATGGATTGCGTCGGAATATAACTCGTTGACTGGGTATATAAGTTTCCATTACATAAGGCCCATTACCAATAATTTTTTTGGGATCAGTGCCTGTTGTCCACATTGTCAAAAACTTAGAATTACCACCAGGATCATTTGTATGGACAGATTCCTTAAGAGCATGAGCAGGTAAAATTGTAATACCACCTACCCATCTTAAAAAAGGAGCAAATGGTTCTGGTACAGTGAATTCTACTTTCAGATCATCTATTTTTCTTACTTTGGGAGTGTCACCACGCTGATTAATTCTCAAAGAATCTTTCGTTGGTGTGGGTATTTTGGGGTTGAGGTAAATGTCGTTGTAGCTAAATACAATATCATCAGCAGTCATCGGTTTACCATCTGACCACTTGAGTCCTTTTTTGAGAGTAATTACAACCCGTTGTCCATTATCCAATACTTCCCAAGATTCAGCTAAACCGGGTTCTAGTTGAGTGGTGAGCGGATTTTCATTGATTAATGAGTCATAAAGTGGACCAAAAACACTATATGCAGACTCATTTAGTGCAGGATTAAAAGTTGAAGGCTCACCCAGAACAGCAGTAATCATTTGCGGTACTTGAGCAGCTTTTGTTTGATAATTACTTGGATTGCAAGCAACGGTGACAAAGACGCTGATCAAAGCCAGAATTGTTAATAAGCGAAAATGCTTAATAGGACGAAGGATATTAGTAAAGCTCATCATTAATTAATATTCTTAATATTTTCATTTGCCCTCAACTATAATTGAGGCTAATAGCGAAAGTCAGCTAAAAGCTGACTATAATTATTTTGATTCAAATCTCCTAATTTTAATTATGGGGTTTTCCTGTTGCCTTGTAAAGGGGAATTATGTCTTACAGAAGTTACGTTCTATCAGTGATATCAAAAAGATCTAAATTTTATATCACTGGTGTTCTCAGTCTACAAAAAAATCGAGACCAGAATAAATTAACAAATCAAAGATAAGCACTAGATTTGCTATTTGATAAATGCAAATTTACCATTATTGCCATCTTTTTCCATCTTGATTTGGGCAACATAAAAGTCTTTTTGTACAACTTCACCTTCTGGGCTAAATGAAATTTCTCCAAGAGGTGTATTGTAATTTCCTGCGAGTATCTGTTTATTTAATTCTGTCCGCAGTTTACCTACAGGAAGGGTGTTCACTTTGGTTTTTTTATCTAAAGCTTGCAAAGCATTTACATAAACCTGCACTGCTGTAAAAGCTTGAGCGCTAAATTGGGGTGGTTCTTTTTTGTATTGCTCTACGTACGTTTTCCGAAATGAAGCGTTAATCTCTCCTGGATGTTCGGGACTGTAAGCTTGAGCAATCATCACGCCATCACAGAGAGCTTTACAAACAGACAAAACATTTGATGTATTTAAACCATTGCCACCAATAATATTGCCTTTGTAACCTAATTCTCGTAGTTGTCTAACTAAATTACCACCATCAGCAGCCAGACCAGAAATAATAATTAAATCTGGTTTTAAATTCAGAGCATTGGTAGCTTGAGCTTGAAAATCAGTATCAGTAGTTTGAAATTTTTGAACTGTGACTAATTGTAGTCCTTGATCTTTGACTGTTTTTTGGAAAATTTCAGTTTCTGATTTGTTAAAAGCATCATTTTGAGCATAAAAAACAGCGACTTTTTTAATCTTAGGATTCTGTTTGAGTGCAGCTTTGACAGAATTAGGTGCAACAATCGAAACTGGCGCAGATACACGAGCAATATAATCACCAATTTCGGGAATACCTTTAGCTGTGTTGGATGCACCAATTACTGGTACTTTTGCTCGTTCTGCAACCGGATCAGCACTAAAGGCTTGTTGTGATAAAGTCGGTCCGACAATACCGACAACTTTATCTTTATTAATTAATGTTTGAAATGCGTTAATTGCTCCCGCTTCATCACCACCAGCATCTTGAAATACTAATTTAATCGGAGTACCGTTAACGCCTCCTTTGTCATTAAAATATTTTTCGGCAATTTTTGCACCTGCAACTCCTTCTTGACCAAGTAATGCGACGTTGCTAGTCTGAGCAAAGGCAATACCGATAGGTATGGGACCAGATATACCCGTGGTTGTTGAGGTGGTGGTAGCGGTATTTGTGCCATTGTTATTTGTACTAGTGGTTGTATCAGTGTTACCACCACAGGCTGTGAGTAGAATAGTACAAGAAGCCAAGAATGCTGTTGTACAAGCAATAGTTTGTTTCATCAGTGCGAACATTCCCTAAATCTATCAATCTATTTATTTGACCACAGAGAGGTAAAGCTTCCAAGTAGTTGCTTGCATCTAACTTGTGGTAGGGGACTTCCAAGGAATAAATTACTCAACAAAAATCAAAAGCTCACATTTAAACAATAATGATAATCATTATTAGGGGGTAAGAGATGGTTGCCGTCGGCAACCACCTCTTACCCCTCAAGTATTCATGAAGAACTTTGCACTCTGTAATAAATTCCAGGTGCATGATATCCCTCTTCTGTCACTTTCCGAGAGCGCAATCTCTAGAACCTTTACCAGTCAATCAATACAAGCTATCCTATTACAAAAAGTTGGTGCTTGTATTTATTATTAGAAAAAAATCTGGCGATCGCTTCTGATGGTATAGCAAACGAAAATTCAACAAAATCCGCAAGGAGTCCCACACCGTAATCGGGGACTTCGGTGTTGGGAGGAATTGCGGGCTTGATTTGTTGCGTCCTGTGACCAAACTTCCCGCGTAGCGAGGAGAGGGAGGAGGACAGCGATCAATCAAGCAATTTCTGAGACTGCTACGCATAATCTTGAACTCCGTTTGATTAATTGCACTTTTAACAAACTAAATTGCCCAATGCGATACCAATTGTGGTCATACACAGAGACATTCTTGGTTTTGGTTGTTTGGGTATACCCTCCAACCCATCCAATATATGTTTTCCCGGCTTTTTCGGCTTTTACCAAATCTCCAGAGCGCAAACCAAACGGTGTTACTGTCCCACCTTTTCGTTTTCTATTATTGGGTACACCTTTTACTGGGTTCTCGAAATGAAGTTGACGACGAAACAAATTGGGGCGTGCAATTACACGAAAAGGTGATTTAGTGACAGTTACTTCTCCTACCCAGCAATGCCCACGACTGTTAACGTTATGAAATTTTTGAAACTGCATAAAGTTGCTTGCTGCTAATGCAATCCCGTCATGGGCGTGAGTTTCAGGACTTTGTTTAGACTTATCTTTTTTGTCTTTAACTAAACCTAACTGCTGTCTGAGAATTGAAGTCTGCCAACCTTCTTGCGTGCTAGTCGGTGCAATCTTCTCTAACCATTGCAACATCACTTTTTGTCCAACCATTACCGGGCTAAATCCTTTATTCCCTTTAGAGGTTGTTTGAAAAGTTGGGAATGTTGTAAAAAAGCTCTCTCAGTATACGCTGTGAATAGATACTAAACAGCACCGAGAGAGTGGTATGAGTAAAGCATACAAGAGCAACCTAACCCTGGCACAATATAAATTTCTCAGTGACATGATTCCAGAGCCAAAACCGGGTGGTCGAAAGCGTGAAGTTGATATGTGGGAGGTTCTCAACGCGATTTTCTACATTTTGGTAGAAGGAGTCAGATGGCGATCGCTACCAGGAGATTTTCCTGCTTGGCAAACGGTCTATACATACTTTCGCAATTGGCGTAAAGACGGGACTTGGCTAAAAATCCACGATAGTCTCAGAGAATGGGTTCGCATAGAACATCAACGTCATCCCAGTCCATCAGAAGCAATAATCGACAGCCAAAGCGTTAAGAGTGCAGCGATGGTGAGTCAAGCAGTGGGTTACGATGCGGGTAAGAAAATCAAAGGACGCAAGCGATTCATGACGGTCGATACTTTGGGATTAGTGTTGAGGGTTTTAGTCACCGCAGCCAATGTCGGTGAACGAGAAGGGGGAAAACAAGTTCTCAAACGGGTCAAACAGTCTCATCACAAGATATCTCGTTTGACCACTATCTGGGTAGATGGTGGTTTTGATGGAGAACCTTTCATGCAGTGGGTAATGAATTTTTGCCGTTGGATTGTGCAGGTAGTGTTGCGCTCCCAAGAAGCTAAAGGTTTTGTCTTGCTCAAAAAACGTTGGGTTGTAGAGCGAACTTTTGGTTGGCTGATGGGATGTCGCCGATTAGTTCGAGACTATGAGTTATTGCCAGAAACATCCGAGACGTTTATTTACCTTGCCATGATCCGCATCATGGTGAGGCGATTAGCATAAAATTTGACCCCTCAAAACTTTTCAAACAACCTCTTAGCCTTGATGTATTCGTAGGTGATTTGATTAATAGGAAATAGCTTTACTACTTCTTTGGTAATTCGCAATTCCATCTCTTTGTTTGCACGAACACTTGGTGGTAGCTTGTTCTGTCTACGGTTATCAAAACGCTTTTGACGATGCGCTCTTTTGTTGAATACAACTTTACGGTTTATGCGTCTACCGCGTCTAGCACGTCTTAAAATTAATCTCCCTGCCATCTTTTTTGTGATATCTGGGAACGGCAAGATTAGATGTGCCTTAAACAAAGTAAACTTAGCTGATTGCACACCAACACCAGTAAATTTTTTGCCAGGGTCTATCCCTAATGCGATAGGTTGTTGGTTATAGCCAGATGGTTCTACTAATAACTGAATACAGAAAACATTCAGGTCGTTATGCACAATTTTGGCTTTGCCGTCTTTTAGCCAACGTCTAGCACGGCTAGATTTGGTTGGCATAAGCGGTTTGCCGTTTTTGTCTAATACAGGAACACGAATCATGGAGATAATCCTTTCGTGAAAAGTAATAAGTCCCTTCGCCCAACTTGTTTAGTATGTCCTTTCTACAAGCACCTATAATCAGTAGGTTTAGAGATAGCCCGAACTAGGGAAACATTCGGTAGTCTGTAACAAAACAAGTCTGGTAGGCTAGTCATCTCTTACGTTGAAAGCTGGCTCTTTCAAGCCCACACTGTACTATACTCAGTCAGTGTGGGTAGTTGACGGGCTATAAACTCTTCCTTTCCAAGCACCGCCTCGTCCTTGCCAATAACGTAATGCTGAGTCGAGAGTCATTAAATTATAAAGCAAAGCAATGATCGGCAAACAAAAAGCTAACCAAACAGGACATTCATAAAAACGAATCATCGGTAAGTAAGCCAAACTCATTAGTAACCATGCTGATAAACCTGTGAATGCAACTAACCAATTTCCGCTCAAAGCACCGACAATGAAACCCAAAGGTGGAATTATGTAAACCAAGATGATTCCAATTAGTGTTCCAAGTAACAACAATGGCGAGTAATTGAGTTGAGTAAAGGCTGTACGAGCAACCATATCCCAAATTGGAGACAGTGATAAATACGGACGTAGACTGTGAGTTGAAGAACTTAGTCCTAGCCAGATTTTGGGAAAGTGTTGTGCTGTGTAGCGATCGCCACTATCCTGAGATTGTGTAAAGCCTGATTTGACGGCATGAGCAAGGGCGCAATCGTCTATTAATGCTTGGCGAATCACTTGCATACCACCGATGCGTTTGAGTGTTGCTGTGCGTATCAGGATACAACCTCCCGCAGCAGCAGCAGTTGATTTTTTAGGATTATTTACCCAGCGAAAGGGATAAAGTTTTTGAAAGAAAAACACAAAAGCCGGAATGAGAAGTTTTTCCCAAAAGTTTTCACATCTGAGTCGTACCATCAGCGAAACAAGTTCTAAGTTTTCTTGTTCGGCTTTGGTAACTAATTGATGAAGATTGGCTAGATTATGTTCAATATCTGCATCAGTTAGCAATAAGTAATCTGGTTCGAGTGTTGCGATCGCTTTGTTAATACCTTGCTCCATTGCCCAGAGTTTACCACTCCAACCAGGAGGTAATGGTTGGGCAGTAATAATGTGTAATTGTTGGTTTTTGTTTAAAGCTTGAGCAGTTTGTTGAGCAATTTCAGCAGTCCCGTCTGTACTTTGATCATCTACCAAAAAGATGGTAAAGGAGCCGGGGTAGTTTTGACAAAGGAGCGATCGCAATGTTTTTGGTAATAAATCTGCTTCGTTACGCGCCGGGATGACTGCACAAACTGATGGTAGATTTTCTAATTGAGTTGCTGTGAGATTTAATTGTTGGTCTGTACGCCAAAATTGCCCCCACAAGATTAACAGCCCGATCCAAATTAGTAAAGATAGAAGTACTACAGATGATTGGATTTCTGCCATAAATTAAGATCAGTCTCTTGCTTTACAAACCAAGTCCGCCTTTGCGAACTAATTGTAGCCTGCGTAGACAGGAATTATATTCGTCAGATAACTGATCTTGTTGATGTCTGCTTATCCGGGTAAAATTTGAAGTTTTTCAATTATGCTTTCTGTCTCAGCATATTCATAGCTATTCGTGTTATAACTTAGGCTATAAGTTTTCGTTTCGGTGATGGAAGTACTACTATCGTTATAGTTTGCAGTTTGCGTTGTGCTATTTCCTGATGTTTCTGCTAATATTTGACGTATTTGAGCATCAGTCAGATTGGGATTCGCACTCAGCATCAAAGCAACTACACCTGCGACATGGGGAGTTGCCATTGATGTACCACTATAAGATGCATACTGATCACCTGGAATTGTAGAATAGACATCGACTCCAGGTGCTGTGACGTAAGTCATTTCATTTGAACCCGCACGGTTAGAGAAGTCTGCAAGATTTCCATTTTCATCTACTGCACCAACGGCAATTCCATATTCATCTGCATAACGGGCAGGATAGCCTGGTTCTGAACTACCATCATTACCAGCTGCCATGACAACAGTAACACCTTTGTTGCTGGCATATTCAATTGCTTTTTCAAGTGTTTCGTTAGAACGTCCGCCACCCAAACTCAAGTTAATCACATCAGCACCATTATCTACAGCGTAGTAAATTCCATCGGCGATCGCACTGTAGGAACCTGAGCCTTCATCGTCTAAAACTTTGACTGGCATAATCTGGGAATCATAGGCAATACCAGTCACACCATAGTCATTGTTTTCTCCAGCAATAGTACCAGAAACATGAGTACCATGACCGTTCACATCTAGAGTATTGTTGTTGTTGCCGTCAAAATTCCAACCGTAGTAATCATCAATATAGCCGTTACCATCATCATCCAGACCGTTACCAGCAATTTCTTTACTATTTGTCCAGATATTAGAACTCAAATCTTGGTGATTATAGTCTACTCCAGTATCCAAAACAGCCACAACCACGCCTTCACCAGTGTATCCCTGCTCCCAAGTTTCTGGTGCATTGACTGAATCAGCGCCCCAATTATTTCCACCAGAGTCAGGAACATCAGCAAAGGTATCTTGATTGGTAGCTTTAGCTACTGCTGCGGAAGCGTTAACTAAGCCATAACCAGAACTAGAACTATATCCTCCACTTGCGGTGTCGGTAATAGTGATTTCTTGCGCCAAAACGTTATTTGTATTACTACTTTCTAATACATCATCTAAAGCATCCGCTCTGTATAATATGTAGTAATCTCCGGCAGCAAGGTTGCTATCTATCGTCACATTTTGAGATTGAGAAGTAGAACTACCAGCCTCAAGACCACCAAGCCAGTTCCAACCTAAAAGAGAATCATCACTACTAATAGTTTTGTCTTTAGAAATATAAAAATCTGTGTAGTTAAATTCAGCACTATTTTCACCTTTATTTTTTACTTTATAAGAAATTTGAATAGTGCTACCTGCGGTCGCCACACTAGGAGTAGATGGATTTTCGATTGTTAGATCTGCTGCGCTTGCTTCTCCAGAATTTTCAGTTGTTTCAAAGCTGCTACTACTGTAATATGAGTAATAATCATCTGTAGAACTGAAATCATCTACTGAGTATTTAGGAGTAGTATTTAGCCCGCCATCATCAAACGAGTTGTGATTGTTACTTTGATTGGGCATAAGTATTTTCTCCTCTAGAAAATGTTTAAAGCATGGAATTATCTCTCTCTTTGCCAATAATTACTATATAATCGTTGTCGAAAATGCTAATTATTTTACAAATGTTTTTTTGGAATTCGATTATTCAATTGACAGCCAACCACTTTTCAAACAACCTCTTAGCGGGACACAATAATCTGCCACAGACTAATTCCCAAAGCGATCGCAGCTAAATGTTGCCACAACATGATACGCAAAGGTTGTCGAGCAATTTTTTGTGTTAACAACATTGATAAAAGTACTGAAAAAATTAGAGTTATTCCCTGCAAAAAAGCTATTACAGCAGGGTGTGCAACCACAATTGGTAATTGTCCACCATCTAAACCAAAAGTCGCAAAAAAGACTGGTAAAATTCGCCCTCCTTCACCCAAACCCAAGCGGAGATAATGCGCTAAGTTACCTCCTAACACCAACGGTAAATAGCCATAGGCCAGTTCTGTAAATGACCGTAACTTGATCTTGTTGGGGATTTTAACCGCAGAGGACGCAGAAGAAACAGAGAAGATGTAGTTATTCAACCAGCAATAAGTTTTGATCAACCCGTATGCTAAGAAAATAAAGGCTGCTGGAATGATCAAAACTAGCAAGGATAATCCTAAGTGAGGGAAAAACTGATTTAAATCTATTTGCAATCCCAGCCAAGATTGTAACTCGCTGATGCGATGCAAATATACTC
Organism: Nostochopsis sp.; assembly: GCA_051172755.1. Lineage (GTDB taxonomy): Bacteria > Cyanobacteriota > Cyanobacteriia > Cyanobacteriales > Nostocaceae > Pelatocladus. The sequence goes on from JBMNDX010000012.1 coordinate 62,831, forward strand.
CACCCAAAAGTAAAAACAACAGGGCGACTTCATAATTATGGGATACATGCGTTGTCCATAATTCGATACCAGGAGGACGCAAGTTAAACTCAACTGAACGATGAGGACAGGCTTTTAAACAAGTCATGCACAGTACGCAATCTCTGTTATCTTCTAGCTGGGCAGGATGGGAGTATAAAGGACAACCATTAGTTTCCATCCCTTCGCCTTTTTGTGGCCCGCCTTTGTAGCATTGATAGGTGGTGCAAGTCGCAGAACAAATCCCCTGTTGGGCGCGGAGTTCTGTCATTGAGAGTTTGGCAAATAAACCATTCATTCCACCAATAGGACAAAGATAGCGACACCAAAACCGCCTCTCAAAAATCGCAGAGAAAATCATCGCGCCAGCAGTAATCAACAGCAGCAAACAAGCTGACAGATAAGCAGTATTTTCTAAGCGCCAAAGTTCTTCCCACAGAAAAATCAGAGTAAATAAACCAAATAAAAACCAGCCGCCCCATTTTTCGGCTTCTGCTCGTGGCCAGGATTTAAGTTTTTTTGGGAACAAATACGTATATATTTTCTGCGTAATTTCACCGTAAATCATGAACGGACAAACCGAACACCAAATCCGCCCCAGAAAGGGGAATAAGAACAGAAAAACAGGCCACCACCAAGCCCAAAATAGATTTAAAGCAAAATTGCGATCGCGTGTCTGCGGTCCAACAAATAATACTGCGATCATTAAGGCAAAAGCAGCAGCAGTAAAGCCATAATTAATCCGATCCGGCCACCACGGACTACGAAGAAACTTCCGCAAACCAGGATAAGCATTTAAAAGATTGAGCCGAAATTGTTTTTTCTTGGTTTGTGCTGACCAAAAAATTTCTTCTGTTAACTCTGTTGCTTCTCCTGCTTGAACAATCGCCCGTTCTACCAAGTTTTGTAATTCTTTTATATTGCCAGGGAAGTCATAGGATTGTAAGCGACGTAAAGCTTCTGCTGTCACATGAGGCTTAGGTACACCTCTAGCACGAGTGTAAAGACTGATATAATATTCGACTTGAGCATTAATATCAGTTTTCCGTACTCGTAGCGGTGGTACTTTAATAATTCGACCAACGCAACGTTCGATTTGTGCCTGATTTTTTTCTGCAACGATCAAAATCCGGGCGCGACTGCTGCGGGGTGAAGCCTCCGGCTCTCCCGAACGGGTTAATGGAATATACGTATCAGTTTGTAATAATTGTTTTATTTTTGGGAGTAAATCTGGCGGGATTTCTTGGATATTGTTGAGGATGAGAGTACCTTCACCCAGCCATTCTAAAAGTCCGATTTTGCCACCAGCACGCCCAAATAATTCTGCACCACTGGTTTGGAGGATACCGCAGTTAATTTTGATGATTGGTTTGCGGCGATATTTGGAACCAAAATGAATCAGTGTTGCAACGTTATCTTTTTCTAACCCTGGTTCGCCAAAAATTAATACAGATTTGCGATCGCTCGCAGCTTCGCGAATTTGCTCCCGCAACCGCACCGCATAGCGACTCGTCCCCACAATCCCGCGTTGGGCTTTGGTAACTAAATATGGGCGTAAAGCCAAAGAACGTTCTTGTTCATAGCTAAAAGCAGATGCTAACTGCGCCAATTCTTGAGCCAGCATCCGCGATACAACCTGAGAAATTTCCGGATATTTACTAATTATTTCTTTAAAGACTGTTGCAGACACAACCCAAAAATGACATTCTGTGAGAGTAGTAATTGTGCGTTGTGCTAACTCATCTAAAAGTATTTCTTGTAAATGAATAACAGATCCAGGCAGAAAACCAACAGCTAAACTAGGGTTATTTTTATTACTGCTCTCACTTTCGAGCTTACCTTCCAAAAGAATATAAAGCCCCTCTGGAGAATTAGCCTCAGTAGCTATATTATGATTTGCCGGAAAAACTTTTTCTTCGAGGACTTGCGCGATCGCACTCAACGGTTCAGGTGATAAACTTCCTAAAGCTGTGCGTTCTCGTAGCCAGATCACTGATTCTGGTGGTGTCATAGTGGCCAGTTTAAATCAGCAACAAACTTAAATTCGTTGCTCCCGGTAATCCATTGCAATAAAGGCATTATCGCCTTAGAGTTGACCAAAAGGGTCGGGGAAAGTGGACAAGGAGGGAAAGGGGACAAGCGAGAATTTCTCCCAATCCCCAATCCCCGCTCCCTTGTCCTTAACAGAGCAAGGCTTAAAACTAGCGAGTCAAAGATGTAATCGACTCCAACGAGTTTCTCAACATACTATTGAACCAATTTCTAAAGTTGCGTTCTCCAATAATTTTTTCGTAAACTGCCTCATAGCTATCGACCATTCGAGCGACGCTGAATCTATTCTCTACGTATTCTCGGCATTTTTGACGATCTAGTTCCAAAGCTTGGGGGATCATCTTAGCCATTTCTTCGTAGCTTTGGCAAACATAACCACTTTCGCCATTAGCAATAACCTCAGATACAGAACCCATATTCATGGCTATTACTGGTGTACCAGTCGCCATAGATTCAGCCATCACCAAACCAAAAGGTTCGCACCAAGTGATCGGGAAGAGAGTAATCGCTGCATTTCCTAATAGTTCGGCTTTTTGAGTGTGATTAACTTCACCCAAAAATTCGATTTGCTTACCATCTATGTGAGGAGCAATTTCTCGTTCAAAGAACTCTTTATCGACAACATCTACTTTACCAGCCATCTTTAAGCGCCAACCTGATCGCTTGGCGATCGCAATGGCGTGTTGTGGACCTTTTTCTGGTGAGAAGCGTCCTAAAAACGCCAGATAGGGAGGATCTTGGGGTTGAGCAAAAAACGGAAACTTTTCGACACTGATCCCGTTGTAAACTGTGGCAACGTAGTTAATATTTAACAAACGTTGCGCGTCACTAATGCTGATATATGGTTGCGTATAGTGCTGCCTAAATACTTTACTGTTGTCCTGAGTAAAGATCCCATGCAAGGTATGCACCGTTGGTGTTGAGACCATATTTGCTAAGGGTAGTGACCAGGCTCCAACATGAGAGTGGATAATATCAAAATCCGCAGCACGTTGATAAACTTCGCTAACATGCATTAGCTCGTACATTGCAGATTCTTTAATGCTTTTATCCAAGCGTAATGCACGAGGACAACCCGCTTCTAAGCGAGCTAAAGTTTGGGAATCACCGGAAGCGAATAAGGTAACATCGTGACCTCTACGTACTAATTCATCAGTCAAACGACTCACGACTAACTCGGTTCCACCGTAGGTAATAGGTGGAACTTGTTCCCATAACGGAGCGACTTGTGCGATTTTCATAGATATTTAGAGTTCAGTAGTCAGAAGCCTTGTCACTGAGACTTCATTTTGAGATATCTAAACGTAGATTATTTCCCCTGATATCTGCAATTGACTTCACGTCATTGGCTGCAAACTATGCAAATTATGCAACTTTGGCGAACTGAACTTAAAACTCATCTCCAGTGAGTGTGTGTAGATAGATTTACATTTTTTACGGTAAAAGTAAATTCATGTTGAAAACATCTATCTAAAGATAGGTATTTTTATCTATAGATAGGTATATTGCTATATTGGAGTTAAATGATTTGAGCGATCGCATTAACAAATCAGCTTTCAAATCGGATATTGAAGTGTTTAGATATGGAAGACTTTCGTTTGAAGTAACAAGTTCCTCGTTTCAAGTAAAAAAAAATCCAATTGTAGGGTGTCTTACCCCGAAGGCTAACGCACCAACCGATGATTTACGGTGCGTTATGGACATTAATCCTAACGCACGCTACCAGATTCAAACTGTGATTTAAATTTCCGGCAATGTAGTAAACTTTTACCATTGATTTCCAAGTTACTAGGTTTAGGCTAGTACCTGTTTGTTATATAAACTTTAGAAAGTTCGTAGTGAGCGCTTAAGCGCTCAATTAAGCACTAAAGTGCTGACTACAAACTTATCAAAATTGGTATAACAAACCACTAGTAAAGAAGATAAAGGATAAGGGTACGTTGTGAGATTAGTTCGACAAAAAAAACGGTCTCAGAAGCCACAACGGCGTCCACTCCCGAAAGTCCATATCAAAATTCAGGATGGACGGTTTGAAATCTTAGGTATGAATGTTTGGTATTCCTACTGGCGCGATCCTTACCATTTGCTTTTGACAATTCCCTGGCCTGGTTTCTTGGCACTAATTTCTCTATCTTATGTTGCTATTAATACCTTTTTTGCCTTAGCGTACTTAGCAGGGGGAGATTGCATTGCTAACGCCAGACCTGGAAATTTTCTTGATGCTTTTTTCTTTAGCGTGCAAACTTTGGCTTCTATAGGCTATGGGGCAATGTATCCCCAGACAATCTACGCTAATGTTATTGTCACCATTGAAGCCATGATGGGTTTAGTAGGAATTGCGGTGATGACTGGTTTAGCATTTGCTCGTTTCTCTCGACCTACAGCCCGTGTTATTTTTAGCCGGGTAGCAGTTATTGCACCTCACAATGGCGTACCTACTCTGATGTTTCGTACCGGAAACAGGCGCCGCAACCAGATTCTAGAGGCACAGTTACGGGTTTATTTAATGCGCGATGAGGTGACTACTGAAGGTAAATTTATACGTCGGTTACACGAACTCAATTTGCTGAGGAGTCAGACACCAAGTTTTACGCTTAGTTGGACAGCGATGCATTCAATTGATGAGTCCAGTCCTTTATATGGGATGACGCCAGAGTCTTTAGTTGCAACTAGAAGTACGATTGTGGTTTCTCTCAGTGGAATTGATGAAACAGTTATACAGGTTATCCATGCTCGTCAAACCTACGCTGCTCATGAAATCTTATGGAACAATCAATTTGTAGATATTTTTTACGACACCTCTGATGGACATCGTTACATCGACTACAATTACTTTCACGAAGTTGTATCAATAGAGTGAGAAGTCAGTTATCAGTTATGATTTCTGGTCACTGTTCACTGTTTTGACTACAACTTTACCATTTTCAACAACGGTGCATTTTTGAAAAGTCGTGCTGCGATCGCTGTTCATAGGAGTTGTCGCACACTGCTGGTGGTGATGGATATTTTCCTCCTGTTGCTGTCTGAGAATTGCGGCACAACAGGCTGAGGAAGGGACAGACATATTTTTGATAATTTGAGCTACATATATCTATTATCTCTCGATTCAGAGATGATAACGCAGCAAATACTTAGTAATTTAATTTTTGATTGTTTATGAGTTTTAATGATCTGCCAAATCTTTGGGTTCCTTTGGCACTGTTAGGTTTAATTATCATAGCTGCTGTGTTTTTCAGCCGCAGTAAATAATCATCTTCTACTTATTCATAGGTGAAAATCCCTAGATTCTAGCTTAAAAATGAGTGTAGGATGAGTCCTATTTTCATGCTTGGCGGTGAATTTTTTTTATTGAGACTGCCTTCTTTTATGACTTAATAACTAATTTCTCCTTTTGAGGGGTACAATAAATGCCGATTGTCTTCCAAACTTTGAAAGCTTCATGATCTCCAGTAACGACTTTCGACCTGGTGTCTCTATTGTTTTAGATGGATCTGTATGGCGGGTAGTGGAATTCCTCCACGTTAAGCCTGGAAAAGGTTCCGCATTTGTACGGACAAAGTTGAAAAATGTCCAGAGTGGGAGCGTGGTAGAAAAAACGTTCCGAGCAGGGGAAACTGTACCACAAGCGACTTTGGAAAAAAGTACGATGCAGCATACCTATAAAGACGGTGATGATTACGTCTTTATGGATATGGAAACCTATGAGGAAGGTAGATTAAGCGCAGCCCAAATTGGCGATCGCGTCAAGTACCTCAAAGAAGGTATGGAAGCTAACGTCGTCCGTTGGGGTGAACAAGTACTAGAAGTAGAACTACCTAACTCTGTAGTGTTAGAAGTAGTGCAAACTGACCCTGGTGTTAAAGGTGACACAGCTACTGGTGGCACTAAACCTGCGACTGTAGAAACTGGTGCAGTTGTGATGGTTCCTCTGTTTATTAGCCAAGGAGAACGTATCCGTATTGACACCCGTAATGACACATATCTGGGCAGGGAGTAAATTATAACTCAGCAAAGATGGAAATCTGTATTTCTATCCCTAGCGGGGATTTCCATCCCTGCCTCGTTTAATATTTAATCTTTACCAAAAAGTCTATCTACCACTGCTTGGTAAGCTTGTCGAACCACTGCTTACCTATACTAAGCTGCTCCGCGTCTACTGCCTTTTTTAACACATTATGAGGTAATTAAAGCTGTGCCATTGGACTTTAATGAAATTCGTCAATTGTTGGAAACTATTGCCAAAACAGACATTACAGAAGTAGCACTTAAAAGCGACAATTTTGAAATCACGATACGTAAAACTTTAATCACTACTTCTGGAGTCTCACCAGCAACCGTAGTGTCTTCAGGCGTTAGTACTAGCTCAGGATTACCGCTTGTCACCTCAACTCCACCTGTAGGATCTTCTGCTACATCAGATGCAACAGCAAGCCGTACTGTTGATACTCCAGCTACTACAGGTGTACAATCACCAGCAACTACCTCACCGTTAGAGCAAAAAAAATTTACAGAAGTTACTTCCCCAATGGTGGGAACATTTTATCGTGCTCCTGCACCTGGAGAAGCGTTATTTGTAGAAGTGGGCGATCGCATCCGTAGCGGTCAAACTGTGTGTATTATTGAAGCCATGAAACTGATGAATGAAATCGAAGCCGAAGTATCCGGGCAAGTGGTCGAAATTCTCGTTCAAAATGGCGAACCTGTAGAATATGGTCAACCTTTGATGCGAATTAATCCAGATTAAGTATTAATCTATATAACTTAATGTCTAAACCTGTAAAATTTCTCAGTTCAGTTCTTCCGAAACAATCGTGATGAAACAAACGCTGCCTGTACCGCCAGAAGTTGTGCAACAAGTAGCTGAATACTTCAGCCTGTTGAGTGAACCAATGCGCCTGCGATTGTTGCATTTATTGCGGGATGATGAAAAATGCGTACAAGAATTGGTAGAGGCAACCCAAACGTCACAAGCAAACGTGTCAAAGCATCTGAAGGTAATGTGGCAAGCGGGAATTCTGAGCCGTCGCAGTGAAGGAACTTGTGCCTACTACCGGGTGGAAGACGAGATGATTTTTGAATTATGTAACCGAGTTTGCGATCGCCTCGCCAGCAGGTTAGAACAACAAGCTCGGAGTTTTCGTGTATTGAATACCAAGTGAACTACCTACACGCTCACCGAAAGGGAGCGTGTAGGCTTAATGACTAGGGTTGAAAATTTTCATTAAAGTTTTGGCGTGTGAGTGGTTGTTCCAACTCCAAACCTTCACCACCCAATACATCAAGTTGCTTGCCATCTACATCAATATATACTTTGGTATTTGGATTTAAACTAGTGGCCGTGTAAACAATTTGACCGAGACGCCCTTGCATAGAAGTACTTCCGCCCCCACTGATAAATTCTCCAGACAAATTGACACGAACAGTATCACCTTGAACATCTACACCCAAAACTTTTGTTCCTTGAGGAATTGTACTCGAACCCTTACTTCCCTCTGTCGGTCCTTCTAATAAGCGTTGGAAAGCTGCTGTTAAAAATTGGTTCGGTTGGTTACGATTTGCTGAAACCTGGATTGATTGAGAAACCAGTTGAAAATTTTTGCCCGTGTCTTGTAACCAATAAATTTGGGTTGTTTGTTCATTTGCTACTTGTGGCGGATTACCAGGTACAAGGCGTTCCGATGGTGTAGGGTTGGGGTTGGTGTTCTGATTAGAATTCCAAGTTAACCAGCCGACTCCTCCTCCCACCACCACAACTGCTGCTGAAATAGCCGCTACTACACCAGAAGAAACCCGTTTAGATTCTTGTTGCTGACTCATATACAAAACCTTCCTTGAACTCTTGATACTATGCTACGTGAAGAGAAGTTCAGTTAAAGACGAGACTTACTAACGGCGAGTTTCCAACAACTTAGAAGATGGTTCTACTCTGAAAAATGCTGCCATTTCTAATTTACCTGGCTTCATTTTCCATTTTAGAATTCGCATTTGTAATCCGTCACCTTCCAAATTACGTAAATCTAATTGTTGATTTATGTTACTAATAATCAAATTAAGAAATTCTGCTGGAAACTTTTGTCCATCTAGTGATACTTGTGGATCAACAAGCTGAAATTGTCTGCCACCAACAATACTTAATCCAGAATTAATTTTAAATAAAACAGGTATTACCTCCTCGTCATTTTGTAACTCTACCTGAAAAATAAATCTGTTATTGGCTAGAAACTCTACTTTGGGATTGACAAAATTAGAAGCTTGGGCAAATTGCAGAGCAGAAGAATTCCCTTTATTCAATTTTTGCACTCTCTTGAGAAAGTCTGGTGATTGTAACAGTTTATTGATATCTTGCTCTGTGACAACCAAACGTACTCCAGCCTGGAAAGGTTGTTTTAATTTGGGTAATTTTTGTCTGAGACTACTTGGTTCAAATTCTATTTGATCAGTTTCGAGTTCTAAAGCTGCGATGCGAAAATCTTGTTGTTTTAATTGCAAAGAACGCCCTGCAATTAACACTCTTTCCACTTTCCCTTGCAGTAATTGATAATTAGGAGCATTATCCACTCTTACTTGTAGTTCTTCCACTGTAGAAAACTGCGATCTAATAGCATTTTCAGCAGTCTGATCAATTACCACTCCTACAGGAGCAACTACACCTAATAGGCTAGATATAAGGATTGTCAGAAGTTCCATATTATTTTGAAGGGAGTGGGGAGTGGGGAGCAGGGAGAAGGGAGCAGGGAGAAGGGAGCAGTGAGCAGGGAGCAGGGACACAGGGGACAAGGGAGAATTTCTCCCAATACCCGATCCCCGAACGCAAGTGCGTCTCCGTAAGGAGAATCCCCGATCCCCTATCCCCGCTCCCCTATCCACCCTTTAAGAGTAGATACAATTTCAGTGATGGGGATTTCGTGAGAATTGCGGCTTTTTCTTTCGACTACTTCGACTTTGCCATTAGCGATCGCTCGTCCTGTGACAATTCTATAAGGTATACCAATCAAATCTGCATCTTTGAATTTTACTCCTGCTCGTTCGTTGCGGTCATCAAGTAAAGTTTCAATTCCAGCTTGATTGAGTTCTGTATAAAGTTTTTCGGCGATTTCTACTTGTTGGGTGTCGTTAATATTGGGAATCGTAACAATGGCGTGATAAGGTGCGATCGCTACAGGCCAAATAATCCCGTCTTTATCGTAAGATTGCTCTACTGCTGCTTGTGCCAGTCGTGAGACTCCCACTCCATAACAACCCATCACCAGGGGTTTTTCTTCTCCCTGTTCGTTGGTATAAGTCGCTCCCATGGCTTTGGAGTACTTTGAACCCAATTGGAAAATATGCCCGACTTCAATTCCACGAGCGCTTTTTAAAGTTTGTTCGGGATTGTGCATGGCGCGATCGCCTGATCTGGCTTTACGTACATCTACTACGAATTCCGGTACTTTAAATTGCTCTTGCCAATTTGCTCCAACTACGTGATAGCCAGATTCATTTGCGCCTGTGACAAAGTTTTTTAAATCAACGGCGGTTTGATCTACCAAACGCAAAAACTTTGGATGGACTAACCCCCCCTGAGTCCCCCCCTTAGTAAGGGAAGTAGGGGGGGTAATGTAATCATCAGCAATATCAGGTGCAATGTAACCCAAAGGCAAAGTTTTTGTTGCCCATTTTTTCTGAGCGTCTGTATCGGGTACTTCTAGCTTCAGAACTGCGTTTCCAGCATATTGGCAAGCTAATTTTGTTAACTCGTTTTGTAACTTGACTTCGTTAACTTCTTGATCACCCCGGATACTCACCAATACCAATACTGTTGTGCCAGTATCATAAATTGCTTCGTAAAGAACATTTTTTACAACTTGGGTGGGAGAACATTTGAGAAAATTACAAACTTTCTCGATTGTGTCGGTTCCCGGAGTTTCTCGTTTTTGATAACTGGTAAAGCTGGAAGGTTCCGCCTCAGCAGTTAAAGATACGGCTTTTTCCACATTGGCGGCGTACTTACCATCTTCAGTGTAAAGAACTTCATCTTCGCCAGCTTCAGCCAGTACCATAAATTCTGTGGAACCAGAACCACCAATCGCCCCAGAATCTGCTTCCACGGGACGAAAAGCCAAACCAGAGCGCCGCAACATATTACTGTAGGCTTGATACATATCCTGGTAAGTTTCTTTGAGGCTTTTTTCATCAACATGGAAAGAATAGCCATCTTTCATAATGAATTCTCGTCCGCGCATCAAACCAAAACGGGGACGAATTTCATCACGAAACTTAGTTTGAATTTGATACAGGTGTAACGGCAACTGACGGTAAGAGCGAATCATATCACGGGCAATGGTCGTGATCACTTCCTCGTGAGTCGGTCCTAATGCTAACTCTTGTTCGCGGCGATCAGTGAGGGCGAACATGATACCCTCAGCTTTGGTATAAGTATCCCATCTGCCAGATTCACGCCATAGCTCTGAAGGTTGTAATTGCGGTAAGAGACATTCTTGGGCGCCGGTGGCGTTCATTTCTTCTCGCACAATCTGGGAGACTTTTTGTAATACTCGCCACATCAGTGGGAGATAGGCGTAAACACCACTACCGATGCGACGAATGTAACCTGCGCGGAGTAGTAATTTATGACTGGGGATTTCAGCATCTGCTGGGTCGTCCCGCAGTGTAAGGAATAACATTTTTGACAGTCGCATCGTTTGTCCCTTTTTCGGTGTTGCTAATATGTGACGTGAAAGCGATCGCAAACAAAGCCAAAAATAATTGTAGTGGACGATCGCACAGAATTAACGCGATCGTCCACTACGCAAGTTCTTGACTAATCAACTGCTCTTAGCTTGCGGGTATTATCTACCAAACTCTGAGCAAACTGATCAAACCGTTGAGCAAGCTTGTCATCTAACAACTTCCCTTCAGGACTGAAAGCTTTCCAGGCTTGTCCAATCGCAATTTGTTCGGGAATCACCCAGCCGTGTACCCAACGCATAATTATCCTCAGATCATTCAGGGCGTTGCTGTTAGGTTGTCCACCCAACACACTAATTAATCCTGTAACCTTACCAGACAATTGATCAAAGCTCATCAAATCCAAGGCATTTTTTAAAACACCACTGATACTGCCGTGATATTCTGGTGTTGCCAAAATTAACCCATCAGCACGACTCACAACATATTGCAACCTTTGCACATCTGGATAATCTGGATACTCTTGGTCTGCACTACAAAACGGTAACTGCATTTCCCGTAAATCCAGTATTTCTACTTCTGCACCTAAAGCTTCTACCCGTTGTGCTGCTAAACGTAAAGCTATTTGACTATAAGAGTCTGCCCTTAAACTGCCACCAATGCCAACTATTTTTACCATAATCAATCATCCAGCTACTAATTAACTTCAATAAACAGTGATATTAATTGCATACACCAGAATCTGGGAATGATTAGTTGTTAACCACGCCCACACCCTTACACTGCTATATCTCTTTTGGAGTTAGCTAAACTTCCTGAAGGAAGATATTTTTGTTAAACGAACTCATTACGACTATGAATATATCTTAACTATATGTAACCTGACCTGTCAAATTCCTGTTGAAAACAATATTTTCTGATAAAAGAATTAATAATCCCCGATCCTTAATTCCCAATCCCCAATCCCCAATTCCTGTTCCTTACTTTCAAGTCAGCTAATCATGGGAAAAACCCACCACCAAACATGAAAAAATAACTCCTCCTACACCCTCACACCCTTACACTCCTACACCCATTTTCAAGCTAGAAGAACCAATGGCACAGAGCAGAAGATATCCTAATACCTGAAGGCAGAGCTACACTAGAGTGAGAAAAGGTTATTTCTACTCTTTCTAAAAGAAAAGCTATTAAAAACCAGCGCTCAGATCATGGCAGGGGACAAAGGGTAATTCTGATGAAAAGTTTTGAAAAAAAGGTGTCAACAAAACAGCGATCAACAAAACGTACAGCTTTGGCAGGGGCGTTGGTAGCCGGTATGATGATGTTGCCAGGATTTGTGGCAGCTACTCCAGCCTTGGCACAAAAAGCAGAACAGCAGGACAATAAAACTCTTACCTATGGTAAACTGCTTCAAAAAATTAAAGATGGAGAAGTCGCCAGGGTAGATTTGGACGAAACCGAAAAAGTAGCAGACGTGTATCTCAAGGGACAGGAACCAAATGCTCAACCGCTACGTGTAAAGCTTTTGGATCAAAACCCAGAATTAATCAATACACTTAAAGATAATAGAAATGTCCAGTTTGACGAGGTTTCCTCTGCTAACAGTAAAGCTGCTGTTGGTCTTTTGATCAATCTCATGTGGATTTTGCCACTGGTTGCTTTAATGCTATTATTCCTACGCCGCTCTACGAATGCTTCTAGTCAAGCTATGAACTTTGGTAAATCTAGAGCTCGTTTCCAAATGGAGGCAAAAACTGGTATCAAATTCGATGATGTTGCAGGTATTGAAGAAGCGAAAGAAGAACTGCAAGAAGTTGTTACCTTCCTCAAACAACCAGAAAAATTTACTGCTGTTGGCGCACGCATCCCCAAAGGAGTTCTGTTAATAGGGCCTCCGGGTACTGGTAAAACCTTATTAGCAAAAGCCATTGCTGGGGAAGCAGGCGTTCCCTTCTTTAGCATTTCCGGTTCAGAATTTGTAGAAATGTTTGTCGGTGTCGGTGCGTCTCGCGTCCGTGACTTATTCAAAAAAGCCAAAGATAATGCCCCTTGTTTGATATTTATCGATGAAATTGATGCTGTTGGTAGACAACGGGGTGCTGGTATTGGTGGTGGTAACGATGAGCGGGAGCAAACTCTCAACCAGTTGTTGACCGAAATGGATGGTTTTGAGGGCAATACAGGCATCATTATTATAGCTGCTACTAATCGCCCAGACGTTTTGGATGCAGCATTACTTAGACCTGGAAGATTTGACCGTCAGGTAATTGTTGATGCACCAGATAGGAAAGGGCGTTTGGAAATTTTAAAAGTTCACGCTCGCAACAAGAAAGTTGATCCAGCAGTTTCCTTAGACGTTGTTGCACGTCGCACCCCTGGTTTTACAGGGGCAGATTTAGCTAACCTGTTGAATGAAGCAGCTATTCTCACAGCACGCAGACGCAAAGATTTAATTACACAGATAGAAATTGACGATGCTATTGATAGACTGACGATTGGGTTAACTCTCAACCCATTGTTAGATAGCAACAAAAAGCGATTGATTGCCTATCATGAGGTAGGACACGCTCTATTGGCTACACTTCTACCTCATGCAGACCCTTTAAATAAAGTCACCATTATTCCCCGTTCTGGTGGAGTCGGTGGTTTCTCTCAGCAAATTCTCAATGAAGAGATGATTGATAGTGGTCTTTACACTCGTGCTTGGATACAAGACAACATTACCATGACACTGGGAGGAAAAGCCTCAGAAGCAGAAGTATTTGGAGAATCTGAAGTTACAGGTGGTGCTAGTAACGATCTCAAAATGGTTGCGAACCTAGCTCGAAAGATGGTGACAATGTATGGTATGTCTGATTTGGGACTAGTAGCTTTGGAAACTCAAAATAGTGATGTTTTCTTGGGTAGAGATTGGGTGAACCGCAATGAATACTCGGAAGATATGGCCACTAAGATTGATAGACAAGTGCGGGAAATGGCTATTTCTTGTTACCAACAAGCCCGGAAAATTATCCGTGAAAACCGAGCATTAGTGGATCGTCTTGTAGACTTGTTAGTAGAGCAGGAGACTATAGAAGGAGAGCAATTCCGTAAAATTGTTGCTGAGTACACCCAGTTACCTGAAAAGCAACAGTTAGTGGTTAGTGGTTAGTAGATAGTGGTTAGTTGCCAAAAATGCGATCGCCCCGTGGTCGATTACAAAAACATAGCGATCGCAGCGATTTGTAAATCATAAGTATTGTCCGTCTTCTTGCCATAAGTATAGTTTACCTGAAACAGCAATTCATCTCACACCTAAGCGATAGGGAGGTGTTGAGATGAATGCAAAATAGCATACGAAAACCAAGTTATTTGTGTAGAAGATTTGGCAGTTAAAAATATCGTTAAAAATCCAATATTGAAAACGCATAATTAGTCTAGTTATGTCTTAACAATTTCTCTAAAAATGATCATCCTCAAGCTATATATTGAGCGAATTTGATTATTACTTACATACAGATTGTTATTTTGCATATATTTGGGATAATTTTATGCCAAAAAAACAAGGACAAAAAACGTTCAATTACGTCTTTATTAATCAAGAAAAAGCCTTGATTTATCTATGTAGTTAATCAACAATGAAACTCAAGACGGTTCAGTTAAAGATAATTGTAGATTGAGTTTCACAAAGCCTCAACCAACCTACCCAATTTCAGGTTTTTGGCTCTAACTGAACCGTCTTTTAATGAAACCAGGATTAAACCAACAGTTTAATTCTAGTCAAAAGATTTCAAACGATTTTATGAGGACTTAAAACATGGCTTCCATCAAAATTGCTGATCTCTCTGCTGTTGAATATATCGAAGTTGTTGCTGATGACAACAAAATTGTAGGTGGTTATGCATTTGCCGATTCAAATGCATCTGCATCTGCATCGGGAAGCAACTTTGCTAGTACATATACTAGCACCTACACTAGTGCTTATTCCTCTTACTATTACTACTATGGTGGTAATAGTGCTTATTCTGGTTCCAGTTCTAGCTCTTCTGCGGCTTAGAAAAATCTTTTAAATATGCTGACAAAATTGATTAATAAAGTTTTTGAGCTTTGTTATGCTCATTTTTAAACTTTGTTTAATTCTTAAATGTCAGCATTATACACTAATCGCTGAAAGCTTTTTCATAGCTTTCAGCGATATAGCTTACCCTGGGGGAATTATGAGCAGATTAAAAATTTCTGACCTTAGCTTTTGTGAAATTGAAGTTGCCAGTAATCTTGTAAGAGGTGGAATTAGTGTATCTTCGAGTGTAGGTAGCTGGTCAACTAGCACCTCCTCTGATCATTCCAGTGGTTATTATGTAAATTACTCTTTTGACAAAAATACTGGTGAGTACACTGTCGAAATTTCAGCCGGAGTGGACGGGGCTGTAGCTGGCGGAATATCTGGCGCTTTGAGTGATGGTACTACATATTCCTCATCTTATGCCACAGCTTTAGCTTAATTAAGTTGTATTTATAGCTATTGAGTAGAGCCTTAAGTAAATCGTTGGTTCTCATCAATAGCTTGTTTAATTTATTTTGACGAGTTGCCCGTTCCCTGTTCCCTGTTCCCTCTTAAATCACTATTTCTAATTTTTCAATTTCTTGTTTTAACCAATTTCTAAATAAATTTTCCAAAATTTTAGTACGTAGTTGCTCATCTAATTGTGGTTGAATAATTTCTTCAACCCAGATTAAATAAACTCCTTTTGACGTTGTAATTGGCTTGATAGCTTGGGGCGGAGTTGCGGCAAATACTGCTGCGGCAATTTCTGGTTGTAAATTTACCCTGTATCGAGTTCCTTGATATCCTCCGGCACGGCGCAGTTCAGGATCTTGGATATATTGACGTGCAATTTCTGGGAAAGTAATTTCAGCTTCTTGGAGTGTAAAAAATAGTTCTAAAGCCAAATCTTCATCATCCAATATTACTTCATAGGTAGCGGCAGCAACATAATCGATTTGATGTGCATAAAAGAAAGACTCTACTTGCTCAGCAAATAAATGATTTACTAACTTTGCTGACAGTATCTTGTTGTGTGCTAATTCTTCAAAATCATCTAGAGAAAGATAATGTTTTTCCAGCCATTCCCAGGTGTCACTGGCTTTATGGAGATGATTCACAAAACGCAGGCTATCTGCTGCTTGTTGCATCTCTTCAATTTCAACTTTGATACCTACTTTTTCAGCGGCTTTGCTAATTATTTTTTGAGTAGCGATCGCTTCCAATATACTGGGCATTTCGCAAGATAGCTTGATATGTTGAATAATCTCTTCACTAGAAATAGGCAGAAGGTTGGGATTATTAGCAGTCAGAGTATTAGACATATCCATTTCCTCACATTAAGTATTGAAGATGAAACCAAAACATAGGATTAGTTATTGACGCTTAATTATTAATATGTCAATAACTCATTACACAGCAATTAAAGTTTTAAGCCGCTACTTTACAACTTTTTAAATGGGTCTAAGATGAAGTCAATAACCCGACGCTGGCGGATAATTACTTCTGCGTTTGCTGTCTGACCTGGTATTAACGGTATGCGTTTGTTGGCAGTTTTGATATAGGGATTTGGTAAGACAATTTCTAACTCATAGGTTTCTACATTTCCTTGATTTGATTGCTGAATTTTTGAGTCTGGTGAAATCCAATTTACGCGCCCTTGTACTACTCCATAATCTTGAAAAGGATAAGCATCAAACTTAATTTTGACTGGCATTCCTACATTTAAGAAACCGCTTTGTTGGCTGGGTATCTGTGCTTTGAGTACGTAGGCAGCATTCTTAGGTGCAATTTGAGCAACCATTTCTCCAGGTTGCACCACTGATCCAGGTTTGGAGATGGGTAATGCGAAAACAGTGCCATCAACAGGCGATCGCAATGTTCGTTGTCCTAACTGAAGCTTTAAGGATATTATCTGACTGCGGCTTTGTATGATTTCCGATCGCAGTACAGCAATTTGTGTTTGTAAGTCTTTTATTTGTTCTTGAATTTTGAGGAGAGTGAGTTTTCCAGCTTGTAGTAAGCCCTTATAGCTACTTTGTACCTCTTGTAATTGGAGTTTTGCTTGCTTGATATCAGACTCAAGCTGACTGATTGTTGTCTGATAGCGGCTTTGTTCTTCAGCTAAACGCAATTTTGCTTGTTTGATATCGGATTGTGATTTTTCATAGAGTCTTTTGCTTTCTTGTTCTTCTTTTTGGAGATCGTCAATTTGAGTTGCAGAAACTGCACCATCTTTCAAGAGTCGGCTATAGCGTTCGATTTGTCTTGAATCTATACTTAAACGCCTTTGAGCCGACTTTTGCTCATTCTGAGTGCTACTAATCTGCTGCTGTGCCTGATTAACTAATGCCTGTTTTTCTAATTTTTGTAAGTTATAGGTACTCTGTTTTCCATGCAGGTTTTGCCGCGCCTGATTAACTTGGGCAATCTTTTCTAACTCTTGAGATTGGTTTTGTTGCTCTTGAACGCGAATCGAAAGTTCTAGTTGGTTTTTGAGTAAATCTAGTTGTATCAGGCGATTTTGTTGTCCTTCCAACTTTGATTGCGCCTGCTGAAGTTCAGTTTTCAAAACACCAGTTTCGAGTTCGACTAAAACCTGTCCTGCTGCTACGGTTTCGCCTTCTTTGACTTTCACCGCAGTCACGCTACCACTAACTGCGCTATCTAATTTTTGAGCAGATCCTTTGGGTTCGATACGCCCTCTCGCGCTTCCGGTTTCATCAACTTTAGAAAGCATCGTCCAAGGTAAAGCGATCGCCATAAATCCCAAGAGCAAATATAATGTTGAGCGTGTCCAGAGCTTTGGTAAGACATCTAGTAGCTCTTCAGTGCCGTAATACCAAGTGTTTACTTCAGATGCTGCTGGTGTTTGGTAACTAACACTGCTAGCATTCTCAATTGAATCAGCTTCATCTTGCTTTGGTTTGATAAGCATAGATCATAAATTACGAGATAGGTTTGGTATTTTTTCTGACGCACCCTACAAATTGGGTATTTTTTAACTTTGAAGTTCCTTAACTCTTGATTCCTAACTCTGTTTGACCTAATTGTTGCTGGTTGAGATAAAAGTAATGTCCTTTTTTGGTAATTAATTCGTCGTGAGTACCGCTTTCGACCAAAACACCACCATCTAAAACTAAAATTAAGTCAGCATTTCGCACGGTAGAAAGGCGATGAGCAATGATTAAGCTTGTACGCCCTTTGAGAATAGTGTTGAGGTTGTTCTGAATAATTCGCTCAGATTCAGCATCAAGGTGACTGGTGGCTTCATCTAATAGCAATAAACGGGGATTACCTAGCAAAGCACGGGCGATCGCTAATCTTTGGCGTTGTCCACCAGATAACATCCCGCCACCTTCACCGATTTGGGTTTGGTAGCCCATTGGTAATTGCTTAATGAATTGATCGGCCCCTGCCAAATGTGCCGCTTCCATAATCTCTTCTAAAGTGGCTTCTGGGTGAGCAATGCTAATGTTTTCGCGAATCGTACCGCCAAACAAAAACGTATCTTGATCGACCACACCGACTTGGCAACGGAGCGATCGCAAGGATATATTAGTCAAATCTTGACCATCTATCAAGATTTTGCCATTCGTCGGTGGATATAAACCTAAAATCAATTTCGACAGTGTAGTTTTGCCAGAACCACTACGCCCTACAACAGCTACAGTTTGTTGAGGTTTGATTTCAAAACTGAGATTTTCTATTACATTTATTTCACTTTCTGGGTGATAGCGGAAAGTGACATTTTCAAAGCGAATCTGTCCCCGCAATTGAGGTAGAGACTGACGTGGTGATAAAATTAAATCTTCTTCTGGCTCTGCTTCTAAAACATCATTAATCCGTTCAGCAGAAATGATGACTTCCTGTAATTGATTCCATAACACCGAAAGTCTTTGAAAGGGACGAATGACATTGCCTAATAACATATTGAAAGCAACTAATTGCCCAATAGTCAGTTGGTTATTAATTACTTGCCATGCACCAAACCACAATAAACCTGTAGTTGCGAGTGTTTCAATAGTAGCACTGAAAATTTGCAATTGGTTAGCAACTACTTGCCCTGTAAAGGTTTTTTTAATTAATTGATTTAACAATTCTTCCCAATGCCAGCGCACTGTCTGCTCAATTGCCATTGAACGAATTGAGCGAATCCCTGTTAAAGCTTGAATTAAATAACTGTTCTCTTTGGCTAAGGCAGTAAAAATCTCTTGAGAAATGCGACGAAATAAGGGTGTTGCTATCACTGCCAGTAAAAAAAATGGTGGTACAATTGCTAAAGTGAGCAATGCCAACTGCCAGTTATAGCAAAACATTAACCCCACATAGATGAACACTGTTAGCAAATCTAAACAGATTGATAGTGCCTCTCCTGTGAGGAATCTTTGTATTTTCTGATTTTCTTGAACGCGAGAAAGGATGTCACCAACGTAACGTGATTCAAAAAACGCTAAGGGTAAGCTGAAGGTGTGTTGGATAAAACCTACGAGCAGTGCTATTCCGATTCGGTTAGCGGTGTGATCCAGTAAATATTGCCTGACACCGTTGATTAAAATACGAAACAAACCAAAAATTAGTAACCCAAAACCAACTGTGTTTAAAGTCAGGGTACTACCCTGGACAATCACTCTATCTAAGAGCAATTGGGTGAATAACGGTGTTACCAATCCCAATATCTGAATTAACACTGAAGCGATGAACACTTCTAGCAGGACTTGTCCATGAGGTTTGACTAAATCAAGAAACTGCCAGAATCCTAAACTCGCTTCTTCGGTTTCTTTGAGTAGGATTGTAGGTTGCAACAGTAAAGCGTAGCCAGTCCAACCAGCTTTAAATTCAGCAACGCTAAGGTTACGTTGACCAATGGCGGGATCGCCTACAATCACTTGTTTTTTAGTAATTTCGTAGATGACGATGTAATGGTTGCCTTCCCAGTGAGCGATCGCGGGCAATGGTTGTTGTGCTAATTTATCGAGACTGGCTTTCACCGCACGAGTAGTAAAACCGACACTTTCTGCTGCTGCTGTTAAACCCCGCAGTGATGAACCATCACGAGTAACGTTAGCTAACTCCCGCAGGTGATTGACACTCAATCGCTTACCCCAAAAGCAACTAATCATTACTAAACAAGCAGCCCCACAGTCAGACCCACTTTGTTGTTGGTAAAAAGGATAACGCTTGCTGAGATGTCCCCACCAATGCCCCAATCTCACTTTGGGACTGGGAAAGTAAGCACGTCTTTTTTTTTGTGGTTTTTGTCGCTGAGTCTGGGAGGGGAAGGAAATAACGTTGCTTTTGGTGTTAGTAAATACTGGCAGGGGTTTTTCTGCTATGAGGGCTTGGGGTACTTGTAAATCCATCAATTCTGCTAATTGTCCCCAATGTTGCAGTGCTGTTTGCCAATCAGCATTTTTCAGACTATAAGCGATCGTTGGTTGTGTAGCTTGCCAACTTCCCGGTTTCATAGCAGAGATATTGCCAGGTATTAATCTGCTACCGTCAGTATGCCGTAATTCCCCCCGACGCACTACCCATAGCTGAGTTTCTGCGGCTAGTTTGGCTGGTACTGAACCAATTTCCAGATTTTGTCGCGAGAAATAAGCTAAGGCCTTGAGCATATCTTCAACAGATGTATTGCCTTTCCCGATAGAGTTCTGGCGACATAACATCAGTAAATCCCAAAGTTCTGCACGATCAAAGAGGCGATCGCGGATGCTGGGATATTTGCTCATCAAAGCTTGCAATGTCTCTTGTTTAAGATAGCCAAACTTTAAGTTCACAGAAGCTCTGGCCGAGTAAGGTTGCAAACTCGCTTCCGGAAATAAACTTGATTCACCAAATGATGCGCCTGGAGAAAGGGTAGTTATTAAGTTCTCAGCACTATCCAGCAATCGGACTTTACCCGTCAAGACTAAATAAATTCCCGCCTTTGCTTGTGTTGCTTGCCAGAACTGTTTTGCTATCGGGGGTTCCACAATTTCCATCGCCGCCAAGCAGCTTTGCAGTTCTTTCTCTTCTAGTTTCTCACCCAAGACAGCAGTGAGCTGTTCACCAAGCTGCGCTTGTGAAAATACTGATGGCATTTCCTCATCTCCAAGACTGAATTAGTGATTGGTCTGTTTCAAATTGAATGACCAAGGGAAATTAGGTTGGGCCTTATTAGATTGCAAGTCGTAAATTCTAATACCAGCATCCTTTAAACAGTCATTCGGTTGTTGATTTGAGGATTTTTGCTTGGTTGACAGCCCCATTTGTTTTAGTAGCCGGTTAATATGGCGATCGCTAATCTCAATCCCAAATTCCTGAGCAAGATGCTTGCTCAACCATTGGGCTGTCCAGTTATTAAATGCATAACCATAATCACGCGGACTCCGATTCACCAATTCTTTTAACCTTTCAAGATATTGATGATTAACAGTCTTCGGTCTACCAATTGGTTGCTCATTCCATTTGTGCGCTAGACCTGCTTCTGCTACAGTAATCCAGTATCGTGCCATCCTTTGAGAACAACTTAATATTTCACAGATATGGGTTTGAGATGTACCCCTATCTGCTAGCAACATAATTTCAATGCGACGACGATATTCTGGCTGTAAATCTGCTTGTAAATTTTTGAGTAAAACCTTTCGTTGAAAAGGGGTCAAAAATTTGCTTTCTTGCGTAGCATCACTATCACAAATCTTGTCTTGACTAGAAGAATGTGACATAATAATTCTCCAGTTGTATTCAACTGTTAAAAAGGTGGAACCGTCCGCTGCAATTGTGATTTCATCGTGACATCCAAGGTTTCACAATTGCGTAGTTAGTTAGTCCTGCAAGACTAATTAACTACTTAACTTTGATGTACAACTAAGCCGGGAGTTTTCTCCCTAAGCTTGTAAAAGCTTACTAGCTGATCCTCGGTTAGCATTATTTAAAGCTTGTACTGCTAGCGTTAATGAAGCTAGGCAATGAGAAATAAGCAAGATGTGAGTCTAGTTATTTTCCTTTTTGCAGACAGTATTAAGTTTATCTTAAATTCGGCTTTAGAGTATGTTTGAAAATTCCTCTTGTCGCTAGCAAAAGGTTATATATTACCCTAAATCCCCTTTTTTAAAGGGGACTTTGGTTCCGCCTACTCACTTTTTAAGGGGGTAAAGAGAACCGCCGACAGCAAAGATAGTTTTGATTATTAACCTACTAATAACATAATACAATATAAATACGTTTAAGTATTTTTCAAAGAAATTTAATATTTAACAATAGCTTTATAGAAACTTGATTAAATCTTACGAAATTTTCGCAATCTATTGCATTACAAATTTAACATTAATCCTGTAACAATTCCCGAACTGACCTAACCTCCAATTGGAGAAACATACATAAGCAAGTATGATGCTATTGTCAATACATGAACAACCCAAAATTGTTTTTATGCCATCCGTTTAGCCTTATTAGTAGCAGCAATTGACTGGCTTATTTGCTCGTGACATAAACACTCTTTTATTATTCTCTCCACAGTACAACTAAAACATTTGTCCAGATAGAGTTTTACCCCGAAGAAATTCGTTCTGAGTTTTTTATTGGTGTGCGTTCACTCAAATCTTGCACCATATAGAACGTTTAGCTCCCCTTGCACTTAGTTTAGGTTTTGACATTAAGATTTCCAGGTGCAAGATTTGAGTTCACGAAGTGGCAGCTTCCGCATCGCCCATTCCCTCACCACATCTGAATTTTTATGATTTAGCATCGATTTTTATCTCCCCAGAGTCATAGAAGAGCGTTAACTGCATACACCAGAATTGGGCATAGGGCATTGGTATTCTTTATTCTTTCCCATGCCCTATGCCCGCAAAATCCTACCCCTAAAAAGGGTGGGATGAGCTTACAACTCGTATATCTCTGTTTGGAGTAAACTTCTTGAAGGAAGATATTTTTGCTAAACGAACTCATTCCAACTATGAATATATCTTAACTATATGTAACCTGACCTTTAACAGTTAAGTAAGTGGGTGAAATTAAATATAAAACCTCACCCTCAATCCCTCTCTTTACTAAGAAGAGGGATTGAGGGTGAGGTTTGGTTTAATTACGGCTACCTACACCAAGCTACCTCGTGTCTACCCACAGGTTAACGCTCTTTTATTACTATCGTCAGATGAAAATATGAAACCTTTGTCTAGATAGGGTTTTACCCTTTGAAATTAGTTTAGGATTCTCATTGGTAAGCTAATGAGCATTTAAGTTGCATAAAACCAGGGCTGAAGCCCTTACTACAAGCGAATCAGTCTGGAAAAATGAATGACGATTAGCTTATGCGATCGCCAACTTCCTCACTAAAGAATTTCACTGAATTGTGGCGCCATTTTGTCTAGTACCTCTATGAAAAAAACAACCTACCATTCTATCTAAATAGAGTAGATTCCTCCCTAACCCTCTCCTTAATTGCTAAGGAGAGATGCCCGACAGGCCACGATAGCTATTATCAATCAAATCGCAACATTTGTGAACTAAAAAACTTTGTATTTGAAATTATTAAAGATACGAGTTGACAAATTCATATAAATAAGTATATTGTGCTTAGGATTCCTCTAAACGGCTAAAAATTGGACTTTTTTAAACGTCTCAAATTTAATAGTTAATAAGCTGTCTAGTTTTTCCTAGTTATCAGTATGTATTAGCAATGGCAATACAGTTAGATATTGCTTTACATACAAAGCTTTTTAGCCTGTTTGTCGCCTCTTCAGGTAATTATCTCTTTTGTAACTGTGTTAACTGCTCCTAAAACATTAAATCGCTTCCGACCGGAAGGCGAACAAATAAATGTTCTTATGAAACACCATAAAAATCCTAAGTATGCTCGATCTACAAAGTGTGCTGCATCAACAAAATACACTGTCTTTTTACCTCTAATAGCCGCTTTCAAAAAAGACTCCAGCTTTTTAAAGCTATACGTTTCTATGTTGTTATCTCCTTAATTTTTTCTGATTCTACTGACTTTCTCGGCATATATGCTACTTTTATAACAACGCAGACCAGTTCTTTTCATAAACTCTCTCACCTGTGCTTGACTGCGCTTAATACCAGTTAATTTCTCAATTATTACGCTCGCTTCTGCAACACTTGATGCTGGACATTTTTCAAAATGTTCTTTCAAAATATCACTATATTCATTCAACTTGCTTGGTTGTCCTTTATAATCTATTTTCTTTAGTTCTTCTACTCCTCCAGATTGATATTTTTTCATATATATTGTTAACGTTGTTTTCGATATTTGACATAAACTACAAATGTCTTTATGTTTTACACCCTGACTTTTTAGATACAGAACTTCCATCTTTTTCTGTACTAATGGATGGGGATGATGATATCTTTCGTAATGCAGCTTATCAATGTCTTCTCGCGTAAAATCTATTTTCAACATCAGACTTTACCTGTTACTTAAGTCAGATTGATTACTGATTTATAATACTTGTTATTGCCGCTATATGAAAGTCCAGTTTTTAGCCGTTTTCAGTAATAAGTATGACCGAGGTTAAAACATTAATTAACTGTCTTAAACTATCCACTAAAATTTTTCAACATCTGCTTATCTGTCTTATCTGTCTTATCTGTCTTATCTGTTTTTTACATTTTTTTACAACAATTTAGAATATAAAAAAATTAATAATTTGCCTTATACCCCAGATTCCGCAGGTAGTTCAAAAATCTCAGGTAATTTTACAATCATTGTAGAGCAGGACTTTCAGGTATTTATTTGGTCAGGCGATCGCTAAATTTTTCAAAGTTAGCAACGTTAGTTGTGGCTTCAAGGATAACAGACTTGCCGTTCTCATCGTAAATAATGTTGCCATTTGCATCCATCTTCACGCTAGCTAAGACTGGTTCATGAGGGATGATAAGACTCCATCTTTGGTGACGACCAAGTCTGGTTCGAGAAAATCAGCCCCAAATTCAGCACCCAAATTATTAGAAGTAACTAAATCTTCGCCTAAATCGCCAATCGTATGTTCTGGACGAATTCCCGGCGCTCCATCACGATGACCAATGACAATTATCTCATTTACAATCAAAGCGATCGCCTTTATCCAAAAACTTGCGCCAAGTTGGTGTAGCTAACCACCACTAACAGGGGGAATTAATACCACCTCATCACCCTCTTGCAAGATGGTATCTGGTTCGACAAATATCAAGTTAACTCCAAACCGAGTTACATCTCGCCATTGGCTAAGTTGTGGATGTTCGGTAACTAGGCGATCGCATACTGCAACAACTGGTGTATTTTTAGGAAATTCCAGTACTAGTTCTGGTACTCCATAAGCTTCTTGGTAAGCAGCGAATAACTTGACTGTAATTTTAATTGTATGTTCAGACATAAAAAGCCTAGTCAAAGCACTCTTCTTTAAAGATGTCTTCACATTATCGCTAATTTTGAGAGAAGTACCCAACGAGCAAATACCCAATAGCACACTAAGCGATCGCTAGCTAGAAAAAGGGTGGGAGGTGTGGGAGTGTAGGAAGAGTTATATTTTCATGTTTGGTTATAACAAATGACAAATGACCAATGACAAAGTTAAACTTTTTGTGCGCCTGGTTTACCGTTTTCAACTACAAACGAAGCTAAAGTACTGACAGAGGCATTTTCTTCAGTAATTGTTGATACAATGCGGTAATCACTTTGCCAGCGATCGCGTGTGAGGTTGCAACGGACATAGCCTCGGTAAGCACCATCAAAAAATTTAGTGTGAGGATTGTCACTTAAAGCAGCTTTGACCGGAGAGATGAAATCGGTGGGAAAATCTGATGTGATTGAGGTTCCCACAAACTCAGTTCCGACTGTGGCTGAATCCGGGTTTTTGAAGTCCACTTTGAGGTCATATACCCAACTTGAATGGATATCTCCGGTAATCACCACTGGGTTAGAAGGTTGGCGTTGAGCTAAAAAATTTAAAATGCGATTTCGTGCAGCTACATAACCATCCCACTGATCCATATTGAATACTCCTGATTCTGAGCGAGGATCAAAATTGTATTCAGCGAAGATCACTTGTTGAGCGATCACATTCCAGCGTGCGGAGGATTGATCTAAACCTTTTAGCAACCATTGCTCTTGTTCCTTGCCTGTCATTGTAGCTTCTTCAGCAAAAGCTTGGGCGCAACGGGGCTTGAGTCCGTCATCACAAGGCTGATCAGTGCGATACTGACGGGTATCTAAGACATTGAATTCAGCTAGATCACCAAAGGTAAACCGCCGATAAAGTTGCATGTCAGGCCCATTAGGTAGAGAAAAGCGGCGTAGCGGCATATGTTCATAGTAAGCTTGATATGCATAAGCCCGCCGAGTTACAAATGCTTCCTGACTTTGATTTTCTTCAGGTATCAAACCAGCGTAGTTATTTTCCACTTCATGATCATCCCAGGTAACAATCCAAGGAAACTTAGCATGAACAGCTTGCAGATTTCGGTCGGTTTTATATTGGGCGTGACGGTTGCGATAGTCTTCTAAGGTAAAGATTTCCGAACCAAGATGCTGGCGTGGCTTGTCAGGTTGTGCTGCATACTCGTAAATATAGTCGCCCAAATGCACCACCAGATCAAGTTCTTCATCCGCCATGTGCTTGTAAGCTGTGTAATAGCCGTTTTGCCAATCTTGACAAGAAACAAAAGCAAACTTTAGTTGTGAGATAGAAGTATTTAATGCTGGCGCTGTGCGCGTCCGTCCAATCGGGCTAACTTCATTACCCACTCGAAATTGATACCAATACCAACGGTCAGGTTCTAATCCACGTACATCAACGTGTACCGAGTGTGCTAGTTCAGGAGTTGCTAAGGTTTGCCCATTTCGCACAATCTTGGTCATATTTTCATTAAGGGCTATCGACCACCGTACTACAATGTTTTCTGGTGGCATTCCACCGCCATTCAGTGGATCGGTCGCCAGACGTGTCCATAAGACTACACTATTTGGTAATGGATCACCAGAGGCAACACCAAGACTGAATGGATAGTTATAAAATTTGAGTTTTGCCATTACTGGACGCCATCGGCTAACCACAGCCAATCCAGTTAAGAATCCTGCACCTAGCAGAAAATCCCGTCGTCTGCACTGGATTGGTAATAAGCGATCGCCATCGATTAGTTTCATATTGCTCCCCATTGTAGTATTAATCAACTCGTTTCTAGGTGATTCAACCATCCAAAACGAACATACTAAATCTATAGCCAAATGCAGGGTAAGCACATATAATTTTGTAGCCTAAAATACAGAGTATTTGACCAACAGATGCATAAAGAATCAAGTTTGAGTATTAAATATGTTAAGTAGTACGCTAAAAAGAACTTACAACTGCGAAAGTTGTGGTTTTTCAATAGACAGGGATTTAAATGCGGCAATTAATTTATCACGTTTGGCTAGAGCGTGAAAGCTTACCGAGGGATAATCACTCCCATGCTCCCCGTGAAGTAAGAAATAAATGTCTAGACTTGTCTAGGATTTATATAGCAGCAGATTTCTGAATCAACTCAATGATGGCGTCAATGATGCGATCGCCTTTCATTGGTATAATGTTTTCCCCATGCAGCACTTCCTGTGTAATGTGGAAATATACTAAAGATCCAACTAAAATTCTAGCTATTGCCTCCGGATCTCGTATTTTTAGTTCTGGATGAGACACTAAATATTGAGTGAGAGTTTCTAGAGATGGTTTGATCATAGAACTAACACAAACTTGAGCTAACTCCGGAAAACGACCAGATTCCCCAATTAACACGCGCATAAATGCAGAATGTTCTTTGTCAGTACTCATCTGCTCTAAAGCTCTAGTTGCTATCTGGCGCAAAACTTGCAATGGCTCACCTTCCAAAGGTTCGCTACCAAAAATTAACTGAAATTTTTTGTGAGCTAGTCGCTCGGTCATTGCTTTAAATAGTGCCTCTTTATCTGCAAAGTGGCTGTAAACAGTAGCTTTAGAAACCCCTGCTGCTGCTGCTACTCTATCCATGCTTGTCCCAGTGAAGCCATGCGCCAGAAACTCTTGCATTGCTCCTTGAAAAATTTGTTCTACTTTCTCAACTGAAGTCTCACGCTCCATTTCATTTACTTTTGCACGTACCATTTTTTTTGCTGATTCCTGCTATGTACCAATTTGGCAATGTGAGCTTTAAGATTCCCACTCCCTCTAGCTCTTGGCTTGAAACTACAATGGTTCAAACTCAAATATCAACTTATGAACCCTTATTATTTCACTTTCTTCCTTCTATCTTTACACTCTCAACAGTTCATCCTATTTATTCCATAAATATTATCTATATATCTATAAGATGGTGGCATTTCAAGAGAGAAACACGAACATGACAATAGATTTCTGGAGAAGTCAGGATTATCAGCAATGAAAATTTTCTTTCCCCTTTAACCCTTAACACTTTCTATAATCTATGCCATGCCGTGTTTGTTAAGAAACTGCAAGGAACTTGACTAAACTATACAGTTTAGTTTTTTCTATTATAGTACTTGCAAAACTAAACCGAACAGTTTAGTTTAGTAATATCATAAAACTAAACAGTTTAGTTTTGAGGGATCAATGACTATACTACAAAACTTCAAAGAACGTTCTTTCCTCCCACCATCGATTTTTCGTCCATCAATTGCGATCGCAGCAATTGGAACATTAGCTGTAGGTGGTATCAGTGTTTATGCTATCCAGCAATCCCGTAGTGCAGAACAAAAGAAAGCCCAACAACAGCTAGTGCAAGTTCCAGACGTAAAAACAGTCACAGCTTTGGGTAGGCTAGAGCCAAAAGGAGAAGTGATTAAACTATCTGCGCCTGCTTCCTCAGAAGGGAATCGGGTAGAGCAATTATTGGTGAAAGAAGGAGATACAGTCAAAACAGGGCAAGTAGTCGCAATTTTAGACAGTCGCGATCGCCTAACAGCCGCTTTAGAAGAAGCCAAAGAAGCAGTGCAAGTACAGCAAGCTAATCTGTTGAAAGTCAAAGCAGGCGCAAAGCAAGGTGAAATAGCCGCACAGTCAGCAGACATTGATCGCCTGCAAGTAGAAAGACAAACACAAATCACAGCCCAACAAGCTACTATTGCTCGTCTAGAGGCAGAAAAAAACACGCAAACACAAGCACAGAAAGCAACTATCGCCCAGTCGCAAGCACAGCTAGATAATGCTCAAGCCGAATACCAGCGTTATCAAAGCCTGTATCAAGAAGGGGCAATTTCAGCATCTTCCCAAGATAGCAAGCGTTTAACTTTGCGAACAGCCCAACAACAAATAGCAGAAGCAAAAGCTAACCTAGCACGCATCGAAGAATCTTTACAAGAACAAATAGCAGAAGCAAAAGCTAATCTAGCACGCATTCAAGCATCTGGACAAAAACAAATAGAATCAGGTAAAGCAACCCTCAATCAGATCGCCGAAGTGCGTCCAACAGATATCGCAGCAGCTCAAGCTGAAGTCAATAAAGCCGTAGCATCTGTCAAAACAGCAGAAGCCAACTTAAAACAAGCTTATGTGCGATCGCCCCAAGATGGTCAGGTTTTCAAAATATACACCCGTCCCGGTGAATTAGTATCTGATGACGGTATTGCCGAAATTGGGCAAACTGGCCAAATGTATGCAGTAGTAGAAGTTTACCAAAGTGATGTTAGTAAAGTAAATCCTGGGCAAAAAGTCCGCTTAGACAGTGATTCTATTCCCGGTGAACTATACGCAACCGTAGAAAGAATAGGTTGGCAAATCCAACGACAAAACGTCATCAACAGCGATCCTTCCAGCAACATCGACGCCAGAGTCGTAGAAGTTCACGTGCAATTAGACAAAGCCTCCAGCCAAAAAGCAGCCAAATTCACCAACTTGCAAGTGAAAGCGGTGATTGGGGATCAAGGAGCGGGGACAGGGAAATAGAGATTAGAAATATAGTTTAGATTCTGAGCCAAGATATCAAATATAAATTTCCCAATTCCCAATCCCCAATTCCCAATTCCCAATCCTCAATCCCCAATCCCCGATCCCTAAAAACCATCATGATTGGATTTATTCAACAATTACAGCGACGTACACCCTTGGGATGGCTACAACTCAACCGCCATAAAAGCCGTTTTTTAGTCGCATTATCAGGTATTGCTTTTGCTGATTTGTTGATGTTCATGCAAACAGGGTTCCAAACTGCCTTATATAGCAGTAATACCAGAATACATAAAAGCTTAGAGGCAGACATTGTTTTAATTAATCCCCAAGCGCGTAACATCGCCAACTTATCTACATTTACCCGACGGCGACTATTCCAAACAATGGACGTACCAGGGGTGAAGTCAGCAGAACCAATGTACATCAACACTGTCTCTTGGAAAAATCCCCAAACCCGCAAAGAGACAATGGTTTTGGTGATTGGTTTTAATCCAGATGTAAAATCATTTAACTTACCAGAAGTCAATAGCCAACTGGATAAAATAAAACTACCTGATACCGTATTATTGGATCGGGGTGCGAGAGGAGACTACCAAGAAGCGATCGCCCAAATTGACCAAGGTAAAACAGTCACTACTGAAATCGAGCGCCGGACAATTACCGTCAGTGGGTTATTTCAAGTCGGGGCTTCCTTTATTGCCGATGGTACTTTAATTACTAGCGATCAGAACTTTTTACGAATGTTTCCTAGACGAGAAGTTGTGAGTGTCAACTTAGGACTAATTCAAATTCAACCAGGTTATGACCCGCAACAAGTAGCAACAGCTTTACAAAAACATCTGGGAAATAAGCAAGATGTTAAATTTTTAACTAAAGAAGAATTTGTCAAATTTGAGGAATATTATTGGCAAACCAACACTGCAATTGGCTTTATCTTCAGCTTGGGTGTATCAATGGGATTTATAGTCGGCGTAATTATCGTCTATCAAGTCCTTTCCACTGATGTTAATGCCCATATGAAAGAATACGCCACCTTCAGAGCTATGGGTTATCAAAGCCGCTACTTGTTGAGTGTGGTATTTGAAGAAGCTATTATTATGGCACTGTTAGGCTTTATACCTGGTCTTGCTATATCTACGGTACTTTACGCCCTTACCCGGAGCGCGACAAATTTGCCATTATACATGACCTTAGCGCGAGCATTGCAAGTACTAATTATGACAATAGCTATGTGTATGATTTCGGGTGCGATCGCCACTCGCAAAGTCTTAGCTGCTGACCCCGCAGATATGTTTTAAATTAATTTGTTGTTAGTTGTTAGTTGTTAGTTGTTAGTTGTTAGTTGTTAGTTGTTAGTTGTTAGTTGTTTGTTGTTTGTTGTTTGTTGTTTGTTGCTTGTTGTACCCTACCCTGCGGGAACGCCTGAAGGCCAACGGGAAGCCGCTTGCGCGTCTATGGAATCACCAACCACCAACCACCAACCACCAACCACCAACCACTAACCACCAACCACCAACCACCAACCACTAACCACCAACCACCAACCACCAACCACCAACCACTAACCACCAACCACCAACCACTAACCACCAACAATTATGGTTATTTCTGTTCAAGATCTCAATCACTATTTTGGTAAAGGACAACTCCGCAAACAGGCGTTATTTGATATCAATCTAGAAATTAACGCTGGTGAAATTATTCTCATGACAGGCCCTTCTGGCTCAGGGAAAACGACCCTATTAACCTTGGTTGGTGGGTTGCGTTCTCCTCAAGAAGGGAGTTTGCAGGTTTTGGGAAGGGAACTCTGCGGTGCAAATGACAAACAACTGACACTAGCACGACGTAGTAATGGTTATATTTTCCAAGCGCACAACTTACACGGTAGTTTAACATCTGTGCAGAACGTCAAGATGGGGTTAGAACTGCATCATGAACTTTCCCCAAAAGAAATGTACACCCGCGCCGCCGAAATGTTGGAGATGGTAGGGTTAGGAGAACGTCTGAATTATTACCCAGATGATTTATCGGGAGGACAAAAACAACGAGTGGCGATCGCTCGTGCTTTGGTGAGCCATCCAAAAATCGTCCTTGCGGATGAACCAACGGCGGCGTTAGATAGTAAATCAGGGCGAGATGTGGTTAATTTGATGCAGAAGCTAGCAAAAGAGCAAGGTTGTACTATTCTTTTGGTAACTCACGACAACCGGATTTTAGACATAGCTGATCGCATTGTTTATATGGAAGATGGTAGGCTAGCAAATACTCGTGTGGCTGCGTGATTTGTGGTAAATCTTGACACTCCAAAGGAAGCTAACCATTGACCAACAGTGATCTTTAAGGGGGGAGAAGTACTTTGTCAATTTCAATAATCATACCATTTGTAGTCGTGGTAGGGGGATATTTAGCATTAGCATCATTTAGCTTAACTGTACCCTCAGGAGTATCGGTAATTTTAATCTGGCTACCTTCGAGAGTAGTAATTACTCCACTATTTAACTGCTTAGGTGTGATTTCATTGGAGATCAGATGGTATTTCAAGACTTTCATGCGGTTTTCTGGTTGGCTATATTGCTTCAAGATATTATTAGCTAAAGCATTGAAGGCATCATTTGTTGGGGCAAAAATGATGAAATGGCCTGGGCGCTTTAACGTGTCCAAAAGATTAGCTTCTTTTAATTCACTGACCAAAGTAGCAAATTTTTTATTCTTGGTAAGAATATCAGAAATAGTACTTTTGGAACTCCGATAGGGATAGTTACTATAAGCAGACGGTTGAAATAAGCTAAAACGCGAAAAAAAGTCTTTGGCTAAAAGTGGGGAGTTTCCTAGAGTTATGAAACTAACAATACTTGCTACGGCTAAGAAACTAGAGAGTTTCCAGTTCACAGGTATGCTTTTTTTTAGACAAATCATATTTTTCTCTCCTGAAATAGCTATTGGACATTGTGGGTAAGATTGCTGTTGTAAGTAACCACGCAAAATTAATTACAGTCATTGCGAGCGTTCGCTTCTCGGATAGCTTTGGTCTATCAAGTTTAAGGATTTACTGATTCAGGACTAGTAGTCTGACAACCCAACTTTGAGGGGTTCGTAGTGAGCGCAGGGTAGCGCTCACGCTGCGCGTAAAGCGCTCATAGAGGACTAAAGTCCTCACTACAAACCCAGCATAGTTAGTATGGTGGAGTACTAGGTTCAGGACTTGGTTGTGTAACTGTTCGTGTAATACGGTAACAATTGTCCTAGCTTACTCGTCTTACGCCGTAGGACGAATTGACCAGTATTGCTTAAGATGAACTGATAATGTTTATCTAAACCACGACGTTGAACAGCTTGCGAACTGGCTTTGTAAGACCAATGAATAATCTCTGTCCGTTGTTTGCTGATATTCCCTCTATGGCGACGATGGTAGTAGAGAGGTTGACAGAGGTGGTGTACGGCTGTGACTTCAGAAAGTCTTAAACATAGGTCATAGTCTTCAGCTAACTTGAAAGATTCGTTGATACCGCCAACTTGTTCATAGACACAGCGACGGAGCAATCGAAAGTGGAAAGTCATAAAGTCTATTAGCAATCGGTCTTGAGAGTATGGGATGTGACAAGTCTTTCCCAGTCCTCTGTCTTGACCATTCTCGTCAATCAAGTGATAGTCCGTGTAAACTAAACCAACTTTGAGATTGGCATCTAGTATTGCAGCTGTTTCCTCTAGAGCTGTAGGTGCTAATAAGTCATCACTGTCTACTGAACCAATGTAAGTTCCTATTGTGGCAGCGAATGCCTTTTTGAGGACAGGTGCAAGTCCTTGATTTTTTGCTGTAATCACACGCACTCGCTGATCAAGGTTGGCGTAATGACGAGCAATATCTAGTGATTTATCGGTAGAGCCATCATCCCAAACTAGGAGTTCAAAGTTAGATATTGTTTGGTTTAAAACACTTTCAATGGCTGCACCAACGTAAAGCTCCCGATTATAGACAGGTATAACGATAGAAATTTTAGGAACCATAGTACTGCTGCTAGTTCAGAGTTCAATGAAATGTATACATTATTAAAGTAGGTATCCAGAAAAGTGTTCACTACTCATCAGCTAGATCGGTAGGGAGAGATGAATATTAGCAGTTCTCAATAGGATGCAATACAGCTTGTTGAGATAGAAGATAAAAGGGTGAAAGATAAATTGTAATTTGAGTTTTCATTTCACCCTTTACTAACGGGACTTAGACAAAAAACGACGAGAAAAAAGCCTCAAATCTAATTAGGGTAAGGGATATACCTCAAACTCAAAAAAATCGCTGAAACCCAGATATATCAATAAAACAACTAAATCAAAGTTAAATTATTGCTGTATATGGCTTTGAGGCTTTTTGGAACACGAAAAATGTCTAAGTCCCGTTATTTATCGCCATCATTATTAGTTCTAATGACATTTCAAGCAGCTGCCAACTGCACCCCCAACATATCCTCCCAATGCACCGGCTGCTGCTCCCTCTGGTCCTCCTACTATAAGACCTTCAATTGCTCCCTGTGCCGCCCCCCCATTTGCCTCAGGAGCTACTTGATTTACGTGCCAGCCCCAACCATGATCTTCCTGGCCGTTATCTGGAAGGGTATTGGACTCAGGAGCCGAATTACTAACTCCCCCGCTACCACAACCAACACTACCATCGGGAAGTGACATGGGAGCAGCACACTCAAAGTCTGGATAACCATCTCCATTTGTGTCTATTGCTTCCGCATGTACCGGAAATGAGTGTAGTCCAAGGGAGATAATAGAAAATGCTGCCAAAGATAGTAATTTCGTGATTTTTCTCATAGTGAAATCTTCTCCTAATTGTTGTTGATTTCCGAAAGTCGGTAGATCGAAAACTTTTATAAGTAATTGAAATTCTCGTTTTACTGCTTTCACTTAGCTATATCTTTGAGGACAGATAACTTATGTACAAAAGTCAGATTTTCTAAGTTGCTGAATGTGAAGCTTTAGTAAATAAACTTGGTTTATTTATAAAAATTGGTTAAAACTCTACTTGATTTTGCTGATCCAATCAAAATAAAAGCTGCCCAATCTTTTGAGTTAGGATTCTTTTTCTTGATCTCCAATGTTGCTTGACGTAAAGCACTAGCTGCATCGCCTGTTAACTGCAACTGGTGATAAAATTCCGTCATGAATTTAGTAGTGAATTGATTAGGTACAGACCATAAAGTCCCTATGACATTGTTAGCCCCAGCTGCTATAAATGCTCGTGCTAGTCCAATCACACCATCTCCGGTAATTTGACCTAGTGCAGTATTACCACCACTCAGAACTACTAAATCTGCTTTCAGATGTAACTTTTGGATTTCATCAGTAGTGAGCAATCCATCATCTTGATTGGAGGGTGCTAAGACGATCGCACCTACTATATCTCTACCTGTGATATCTTT
Organism: Nostochopsis sp.; assembly: GCA_051172755.1. Taxonomy (GTDB): domain Bacteria; phylum Cyanobacteriota; class Cyanobacteriia; order Cyanobacteriales; family Nostocaceae; genus Pelatocladus. Next base: position 97,906 of record JBMNDX010000012.1, read on the forward strand.
CTGTAAAGCATAGGTTGCTAGATGAATTATCTTAGCTTGAGGTAGTTTTTGCACAACAGCTGTTTCAGTTGCTGCATCTCCAATCAAAGGTTGAGTGTTCAGTAACTTGGCGATATCTATTGCTTCTTTTTCTGCTCCTGATAACGGCAATAGTCTAGGTAAACGGTAAATTTGAGGTAATGTAGGATTACCTACAACGAGGGCATTATCAGGAGTTTTTGCTGATGCTAATAGTAGAAAGTTAGCAGATAAAAGAGAGGTACTGAGGCTTAGGAATGTAGCGTATGAAAATATTCTGTTCGTAAATCTCATAGTTTTGACAGCCTCCCTTTTCAAAAGAGAGAATTAGCTTGTGCGATCGCACATATTTTTGAGATATCGATACATAGACAGCTAGGTCATGTAGAATACTAAACCAAACGCAGAGATAGCAACCAACACACGAACCACAGCGCTAAATTGAAGTTGTTTTGTCTGCAAGATTTTTAAACAGTGTATCGGGATAAGTAGAGGCCAGAAGATAGTGGCGATCGCTAAAATCACTAAAGATAAGAAAATGTCTTCGGGAGAATTAGTAAGATGACGCAGATGAAATCTTAACCAATTGATACAAAAATAACAGGTCATCAGTAAGTAACTAATAACCAAAGCCGATAGCATCTTATTCACTGTATGCTCTCCTTATACCAATTCTTTATCAAGATGCATAAAAAGAACCCCACCGCCTGCGGCACCTCCCTGCGAGATCAGGGAGGTTGGGAGGGGTCAAAATAATGTGCAGCTTCATATGAAATTGGTATTAACTGATTTCTATTAGCTATATCTTTGAGGGCAGAGAACTTATGTGAAAAATCAATTTTTCCCAGTTGATTAATTAGGGCTTGCTGAATAAAAGTTTAATGTAGTCCAGATAAGGGGTTCAAGCCTTTTTCCACCAAACAAGTACAAGCTTATAACATCTAGAGTCTCAAAACCCTTGCACTATGTTAAGCGATCGCTGGGTAAATTTGAAAACTGAGCGACGAAACAACCCTAAAAGTAAGCTGTGTGGCTTCTAGATTTGCTTGAGAGACTTATTCAGCAAGCCCTAATTACCTTGCTTCGCCAATGACAGTGAATGCAGCCCAGTTTTTGGGTGTTTCGGGGTACTGTTTGACAAGCTTGAGCATGGCTGATCTCAACGATTGAGCTTTGTCCTTAGTTTGCATTAACTGATGATAAAATTCGGTCATTAATTCGGATGTTGGTTGATCTGGGACTGACCAAAGAGATACCACTACACTCTCTGTTCCCGCAGAAATAAAGGAACGAGACAGTCCAATCACTCCATCTCCAGAAATTTTTCCTTCTCCGGTGTTGCAAGCGCTGAGGACAACGAGTTCAGCATTTAAGGGGAGATTGATAATTTCGTCAGCAGTGAGCAAACCATCATCTTTTACTGAAGAAGAGGTGTCAGGAGCAAGGGCGATCGCTCCTGGTATTCCCAAATCATTACCAAAACTGGCACTATCTTGGCTACCGTATTCTAGCAATCCGTGTGTAGCTAAATGCACCAGCCTTGCCTTTGGTAATTGTTTAAGGATGTTAGCTTCCGTCGCCTGCTCGCCTACTATTGCAGTAGTATTCAACATTTGGGCAATATTATCGGCTTCCTCTTCTGCTTTTACTAGTGGGTTTAATTGTATATTTGGTAACTTGGGCATGTTAATACCCACAATCAAGGCGGATGATTGAAAACGGCTGATTGAAGAATACCCTCCTCTTTCTCTGTTTCTCCTCTGTTTCAAAGCTTGCGTCAAATCGAGTACTTGAATTGAGGGTGCAGTCAGGATGGTGTGCTTCTCAATCAGATATTTGCCATCTTTGTCTTTGAGTGCTGGAAAGGGAACTAGGAATAGGGATTCTTGAGGGATGAAAATGACGTGAGCTTTGGGGTCAGATGGTAATAAATCAGCAATGGGTGAAATTAACAGTTCGTGGAGTATTTGTAATTTTTGTTTCTGGTTTTTTTGGGGAACAACTGTTACTTCAACCGAACCGCGATCATTAACGCCGATAGAATATCGGCTACTTTCCACAAGTTTTTTTAAAGACTTATCTTCTGTTTTCCACAAAAATTTGAGGTCAGTGTGACGAAATATAACTTTACCATTCGGCTGAACCACCCAAATCAATAACTCCTGTTCTCTACCTCGTTGTTTGCCCCGAAACTTAAAGTCATCGTCGGGAACTATACTATATTCAACTAATGTGGCGTTTTGCTGACGAGCGATTTGTCGAATTTTTTCAATATTAGGTGAGGATTCAACGGATGAACTATAAGCATCAGATTTAACAGATGAGTTAGTCTTGACAGAATCTGTTGTTAGCCTTTTAGCAAGTAACTCAGCAAAAGCTCTAGCACGTCCCTGTTCTGAGACTTCTAGCGCTGCTTCGGGTTTTTTTGCAGCAATCAAGATTTGTTGCAACAAGTTGTAGGTGGAGACTTGAGTATCAAACATCGAGACTTTGTAGGTGTCGCTGAGTCCAAGACGCAAGCTATCAAGAAGCTTAACAGCAGCACGGAGGTCTTCTTCGGCTTCGTTCAATTTACCAGCACTAAAGAAAGCATGTCCTAAGTTGTTGAGTGCTTTACCTTGGGCTGCTGGATCGCCTAGTTTCTGTACAATTGCTAAACTTTGCTGTTGGTACTGAATTGCTTGCGGATACTGTTGCAAATCCTCATAAATTAGTCCCAAGCTACCAAGTGCTTCATACTGCAACTTATCATCATTTGCTACTTTAGCTATTTCTAAAGCCTGTTGGTAGTAACTACGGGCTTGGGATTTATTATGATCGCCTCCTAAAGAATGATAGTCAGCACCCAAGTTAATTAAAGCGCTAGCTTGTCCTGAGCGATCGCCAATGGACTGACTAACTTTTAGACTTTGTTCATGGAGAGCGATCGCCTGCTCATAATCTTTTTTTTCTTGATCGGCGTAAGCGGTTCCTAAGTTTCCCAAAGCAATTACTTCACCTGCTTGATCTTGGATTTTTTGTGCGATCGCTAAACTATCTTTATAATTTTTAATCGCATGATCATAATCACCTAATGATTGATAAGTATTGCCGAGATTGATTAAAACTTTTGCCTCTAAATTAGAGTTTTTTAATCCTCGTAAGATTTGCAACGCTTTCTGATTTGATTCAATAGCAGCACCGTATTTACCCAATATTCGGTATGCTTTAGCCAATTGACCTAAAATAATTCCTGCTTCTAAGCTTTGGCTTTCCTGATTCTGGATATTTAAGCCTTGCTGATAGGATTGAATTGCTTTTGCATAATTTTCTTGGTTAGCGTAGATATCTCCAAGCGTAATGAGAGCAACTTGTTCACCTTGGCGATCGCCTAGTTCCTGTGTCAGAGTCAGGTATTGCTGTAAATGAGCGATCGCTTTGGGATAGTCAGCTAATTCTAAGTAAACTTTACTCAAATTTTTAAGCGTTGTTGCTTGGGCAGCACGGTCTTTGAGACTACGATAAGCTGTAAGCGACTGCTGCCAAGATTGAATAGCTGATTGTAATTGCTTAGTCTTATATTGTTCTACACCTTGTTGAAATATGCGATCGGCTTGTTCGCGTGGGATTGCTTGAGCAGTGAGCGAAGCGGGGAAAGCCATCAAACTCTGATCAAAAGGTGTGAATCCTGTCAACAAAGTCATAAAAACTGTGAGGCTGATCAGCCTTCGAGCATCTAATCTGTATCTTTTTGGTTTTGAGGATAAACCATCATTTTCTGTTTCCATTTTTTTGAGCTGTTGGGCTTTTAATTTGTATGTATTTCTCATTCCCAGTCTCAAGCTGGGAACGCGCTATCATATCAAGTCTGGCTAATCACTTACGATTAAAATCTCTCCTTTGTCTTTGCGTCCCCGCGTCAGCTTTAATGATGAGGTGCAATTTTTAAATTACCTGGAACAGATTTGAGCCGATTGTCTCGAATTACCCTCAGAATATCAAAACCTTGAATTACTTCTTCACAGGAATCTGTTGTATTTGATGTAGGAATATTTATTGCGATTCCGCGTGCTTGTTTTAGTCTTTGGATCAGGGAAAGATTTGTATTTGAGGCTTGACAAGCAGCATTTTGGGAAGGTTGATTTAACTGCTCCTGTGTGCTTTGCTTGTCAGAATCTTCGGTGTTTGTTGAGTCAGTGTTTGTTGAGTCAGTGTTTGTTGAGTTGGTGTTTGTTGAGTTGGTGTTTGTTGAGTTGGTGTTTGTTATCTCAATCTTTGTTGGGTCAATTTTTTTTAGGTCAATTTTTGGATTAGGTTGTTGCCGAGAATCAATAGTGATGTAATTTTTGCTTCTGGATAGTTCTCCGTCTCGATATGAACCATACAATCCAGCGTTAGTGTTTCCTATTATGAATATGGCTCCTTTGGTGTAACTGGTATTTTGTGAAATTTTATCTGGGTTGAAGTTGGTGTCGCTGATAGTCGTCACCTCGCTATTATTTGGTACTTCTGTACCATCTTTTTGGAATACAAACTTCGCACCGTTATCAGAACCACCATCTCTTAGTAAAACTCGTTCTCCTGTTCGTTCTCCTGGTCCATTAAATATAAATATAATGTTGTCATCTGAATCTCTTTCTAGTCCCAAACCTGCATGGAATTTTTTGTTGCCTCCATGCTTAATTGTGATTTTACCTGGAGCCTGAATACTGATTGGAGCCTTTAGAGTTACACTATTTAGAGTAGGATAATCAAAGTTGGCATCTTGAGCTTGAAATGTGCCAAAAGCATCGATAGTGACATTACCAAGAAAATCTGAATCAACAGATCCGGGTTGAGATACTTTAATATAATCAACGGTAATGTTACCTCCTTGGCTAGTAAGCTTTACTGCATCAGGTGTGTTTGGATCTGAAGAAAAAGAACCAGTTGTCTTGATTTTTCCGGTTCTAATGTCACCTGTTGCCTCTAGGATGATAGAGCCACCGCCTGGACGATCAAAGCGTTCAGCAGTGATATCCCCTACGGTAATGTTGCTCGCTAAGATATTGACAGATCCTCCTTGAGTTTCAATTGGACTTGAGATAACCGCAGTTCCTGGTATATTCGGAATTTTCATGCCGGAACCTGTAAGCTTGACTACTCCGTTTTCAACGGTAATGCCTGTTGCTCCATCCAAGTTACCCCCTGTGAGCAATTCAGGTAAAGACTTTGGTGTAAAAGCTTGGGGATTAATCGCTGATTTTGTCTCTACAGGTAAACCCAAACTCAACACACTCCCTTCCTTGGAAATGCGGACTAACTTCTCTCCCGGTACGGCGGCTATGGTTATCTTGCCTCCTGGTGCTGAGATTGTCCCGGTGCTAATCATCGTTCCGCCGAGCAAGGTCAAATTCTGCCCTGAGTTAACACCTAAATTTCCAGCATTGATAATTGCTCCTGCTCCTGATTGAGTAAAAGCAAAGGCATCAGGATTTCCAAGTAAACTAGTGTAATCATTTGTACCGACTGCATTCAACCACTTATCGCCAAATCCAATTCCATTTGCTGTGGTTGCTGTAAATGCTGCTGGTACATTCAAGCTGGCATTGGGGCCAAAAATAATCCCGGCAGGATTCATTAAGAACAAGTTAGAATTGCTACCCGTAACTTTGATCAAACCGTTAATAACCGAAGCTTCACCGCCAGTTACCCGACCTAAAATGTTTTGAATCTCTGGTTTAGATAGGAAATTAGCAATTTGGTCTTTATTTAGTCCGAATTTCTCGAAGCTATGGAACAAGTTTGATCCTGCCTTGGTTCCTCCCTCAATATTGAAGGTGTTGCCATCTTGATTGACAACAGTGCCTGCATCGTTAGGAGTTGCTGTAACTTGTGCTTGTGCGGAAGTTTGCAGTCCATCTAGAACAATAGATGAGATAATCAACAGACTAGTAATGCCTAATAAACTTCCTGCAAAAGTCCGGCATGTTCTTTGTGCTACTCGAACAGAATTTGTTTGTGTAAAAAAGCTTGCTGTTGTTTTCATTTAACACCAACCTCCACATCAAAAGTTGTAATTGACACTAAAATTAAAACCTCGGTCTTGAGCATTATTTCCGCGATCGCTCAAGTCTACAAACGGCACTGCATAATCAAACCGCATTACCAACCGGGGTACTGGTTCCCAAATTAACCCCAAACCCGCCGATGCCAGAAAGTTTTGATTTGGATTGGAATTGTTGGTTGCGTTCCACACCGCACCCATGTCAACAAAAGGTGCAAGTTGCATCTCACGCAAAAGGGCAATGCGGTCTTCGAGTGACACACGAAAGCCGTTGTCACCAGTACGAGCATTTTGGCGATAGCCGCGCAGAGACTGTCCACCACCAATCAAAAATTGTTGTGAAGGTAGCAAGGCATCTGGTGTCAGTTGTACATCCCCTTGGGCAATCAGTATATTATCTCTACCCAGCCGTTGCACACGTTGAACTTGTCCTTGCCAACTAAAGAAACTGCCATCAGGTACAGAACCTGAGTTAGTTGTGGCATCTAATACATCTAGACCAAAGTTAAATTGCGATCGCAATGCCCATGCTCCCTGGGAGTCGCGTTTGATATAATCTTGTCCAAACTTTAGCACCCGTGTCTTGCTGTTACCGAGATCAGGGCCTTCGCTAAAGGAGTAGGGTACACCATTCAAAAAATCCTGCCCATTCTGTGCAGTAAATCCCAAAGACAGAGCAAATTCTTCACGGGGATTTCTAATCAAAGGTTGACGATAGCTGATTTCATACAGTTGGCTATCACCTGTGATGTTGAAATCAGAAAACGGGGCTTCGGTGATTTTGCTATCGGTGGGAGAATAGCGTAACTGCAATGTGCCATTCATGGGATTTAATGGCACTCGGTAGATGAAGTCAAAGGAATTAGAACCGCCAGTTGTAGAACGATAATAAGAGGTAATAAACTCATCACCATTTTCAGTAACATTACGGTAACTGACCACACCACCAAAGCGTTCTGAACCCACACCAGGAGGTGAGTAGTTGTCAACTCCTACATAGCCACTAATAGCGTTGGCTTCTTTAACTTTGACTACAAGGATGCTTTGACCGACTTTAGTTCCTGGCTTGAGGGTAGCTTCAACGTTGGTAAATAATGGATCTTCTCTAAGCAGTCTGAGTTGGTCTTCGATTTTATCTGCTCTGAGTGGTGTACCTGCACCAAGTTTGACACGGCTACGCACATAAGCAGGATTCAACCGACGGGTTCCTTGTATCTCTACTTTTTCTAAAGAGCCTTCTATCACTGTAATTTTAACTACACCGTTGCTAATTGTCTGTTCTCCGACAATTGCTCTGGAGGTGATGTAATTTCGATCTGTATAAAGCTTGGTAATTTTATCTGCAATACCTTGGAGTTCTTTAAAAGTGACAGAACGTCCCTCAAAAGGTTTGGTAATAGAGGCTATTTCATCTTGAGTCAGGAGTGTACTACCTGTCACTTCTATTTTGCGAACAGGTATGCTGATATCTGGTTGTTCTGGTGTTGGCGTAGGTGGAGGAGGAATAGTACGTTGCTCGTTTGGTGGTAGAGGTTTAGGTGTGGGTAAGGGTTGAGGAAAGCGCTCAATGTTGGGATTTGGTTTATTACCAGATGGAATCGGAAGTGTTGTTTGGGCAATGACAGGTGAAGAAAGGCAGGAGGCAGCTATGCTGGAGCAGAAAGCACAAATGTCTACCAAACCAATTTCTTTTCTATTTTTAACTCCTGAAAATCTTAAATATATCACTTTAAAAACCTGAGAGGGTGTTTGATAAAGTTTTGGAAAAAAAAGTTTTTAGTCAGCACAAAGTTGTCTTAAACTACTTCAAAAGGGATTGCTAAAGTAGCAGTTTCTGAAGTATTTACTATCTTGTCTTGAGAAACATTGTTACCACCGCGATCGCTACTCAAATCATCAAGTAAATCACCAATGACATCGACTGGTTCTGTTAACTCCACTGCTCCACGATCACGATTTAATTCTGATGCTAACGCTGCCAATGATTTTAAAGCTCTCTGGAGCGAAGAACGACTGACAATCACCAGCGCTTGTCCTGTACCTTTCTCTATTGCTTTTAATTTGAGTTGTTGTGGATCGCCAATTATTCGGGTTTCATCTGGCTGTAATAATGTAGATTGATCAGTAGCAGGCCATTGATAAGGAAATACCACTATTAATTCACCACTGGAATCGATGAGTAAAGTAATTAAGTGGATAGTTTCTCGTTCATGATTTGTGACTCGGAATTGAAATAATCTATCAAGTGGTAATTTATGAGAATAAATTTGTTTTGCAGTACTACTATTATTTCGAGTACGACCAGTAGAAACTTTAGCCAGAAATTGATTTGGTTGATCAACTAAATTCATGGAGACTTCCACATCAAGTTTAGAGGATGTGGCATTTAAGGTTTTCTTGATAATTTCAGCTGCTAGAAAAGATTTGAGTATCGGTTCCAAACGAGAAACGGCTACTTGGACTGTTTCCCCAAGTTTGCCAAAAGATTGCGGTACTAGTTCCAGTCCTTCAGTAAATAAACCGATACTGCCAACTGTCGGTAGATTAGCTATCTTTTGCTGTTGCAATTGTTGCCGATAATTAGCCGTCATTCGACTGAGAATGTATTGTATTTTTGTCGAGTATGGCTGGTTTGGTGATTGTGCGGGTACGGCTTCGATGCGATTTATCTGCGACAGTGCTTGTTTCGCTGCACTCGTATCTTCTGCAATAGAAGGGTCTAAACCGATACTCAATTTCAAATCAGCAGGGACGACACGACTAGATTCTTGCAGCAGCATTCCTGGTTGGAGAGATGGAATTTTTTCTCCAGTTTGCAGCCTTGCTTCTGCAATTAAGCCACGACGAGATTCCAACTTCAGTTGTGCAGATGTTTGTCTGTTGTTATCGACTATTGTGAAAGTGGCTCCTTTACCGAAGGTTTCTAGGCTTTGGGAGTCTATTCCCCCTAACCATAAGGTCGCTTGTTTACCTTCTGCTTTGATAATGACTGCATCTGCGGGTGGTAATTTTTGATTGATAAAATATACTGGTTGGGTCTGATTGCCATCAGCTAAGGATTTTTGAACAATATTTCGCGCTTGTAAACCAGAATTAATTTGAGCGATCGCACTTCCCACGTTATCTGTTTGCTGCCATAGATACTGCGTCAATACATAAGTAAATGCACCGGCATGAAAGCCATAAAATGTAGCATCTAATGCTTCTTCTTCTCGTTGAACAGCAGCAAGAACTACCCCTTTACGCACAGCAGCACAGCGCCTTTTAGCCAATTCTTCTGGAGAAATTTGCAACTGCTTCATCCAGCGTTGTTGATAAGCAATTTCCTCTGGACTGGGCTTTAAATTGTCACCTGGTACGGAGCGTATTCTGTAATTACCACGAGTACCACCGCCAGAGTGACAACTATCTAGTACAAAGGACACATTTTCTGTTGGCAATGCAGACATCATTAAAAACAGGGTGCGTCCCATGATGTCTGGTGCTAAACCTTTTTGTGCTTGATCGGCAATGACTATGGTGCTGTTAGAATCAGCATTGAATTGCTTATTTGGACAAAGCTGAACTGGATTTGGATCAATCAATTGGGAGCCATGACCGGAAAAATGAAAAACTACCACATCTGATGGCTTGGCTTGCTTGATTAAATGTTCTTCAAATGCCGTTAAAATATTGCTGCGAGTTGGCTGTTTATTGGCAGATTCATCAGTAGTCAACCTCAGAATATCGTTTTTATTAAAACCGAAACGGTGAATGAGTAGTTCTTCCTGCAAATCTACATCAGTGACACATCCTTGTAAGTCCTGGTATCTCTTATTCTCTGGATACTTATTAATTCCTACTAAAAGAGCTAGTTTACGAGGAGTGTTTTGTGCGAGAACTTGAGCATAGCGATCGCCCTGTTGAAAAATATTTAAATTGCTCATCCCGAAGGTGGTTAAAGTTGAGCCAGCAAACTGTAAAAAATGACGGCGTCTTATCATAAGTTTAGTTGGTTGTTGATTGTTGATTGTTGGTTGTTGATTGTTGGTTGTTGATTGTTGGTTGTTGGTTGTTGATTGTTGATTGTTGATTGTTGGTTGTTGATTGTTGGTTGGTATGTAAAAATATGGTTGCAAGCCTATCGAGACAAAGCATCACTAACCACTGCGCCTGGTTTACAGTAGTCAGCCGATGGAATTTGCTTGATAATTCTGGTTAGCTCTTTTGAAGGATTGGGTACTGTATATATTTCTCGCAGTGCATCCGACCAAAGTTCGTGTTGACCAAAGTAATTTGCTTTTGCTAGCGCTATTTTCTCACCACTCGCTCCTTGTTTTTTGAGTTGCGCTTCTAGTTGTGTCAACTCATTGGTGATCTTGTCGCGTTTTTGTGCTTCCATGACTTGAAAGGAAATGCGAAGACTTTTCCTCAGAAAAGGTGCATTTGCAGATACTTGCCATGAGTAGGATTGACCAGGTTGCAATGGTTTACCATCATAGATAACCTTTGTCTCTCCATTTTTAATTTTCTTGCTCCAGAAAACCTCATTGCTACCATTTTGAAATAGCTCTACTCGCTGTTCTGTTCCGTTTTTGAGATACCAAATAAATAGAGGAGTAAGACTCCAAATTTCTTGGCTTCCCTGCTTTGCGGAAGTAGGATCAACAAGTTGTCGGGGTGTAATCAGACAAAATTCTCCTTTGGAACCTCCTGGAACTTTGCGGCGTCGCAACGTATTCCAAATATCACCCCACGATAAAGCCAAATCTTTGCTGTTGATTTTTGTTTGTATTTGTTGAGGTTGTTGTTTAACTGCTGCTTGTAATACCAATTCTTTATGAAGATGCATAAAAATCACCGCACCGCCTGCTTCCCCTCCCCTTAGCAAGGAGAGGTTGGGAGGGGTCAAAATAATGTGCAGCTTCATATGAAATTGGTATAAAGGTATTGTTGATAAAAATGTACTTACTAGAGCAGTTATCAAAAAAATAAATTGCGCTCTGTTAACTTTCTCCATAAGACTTTTTCCTCAGTCCCAAACGAAAATAATTCCAAAGAGTAAGCGATGGTAAAAACCAGGGTAATAAAACGGCTACTGAAATATAAATCTGCAAGGAACTAATTATATATATACCCAATAAAATCCACATTTTCATCATTAAAATTCGCCGTTTGCTGGGGCTTTCTTGCAATATTAATGTGATATATTTTCCCAGCAAAGCAGCTAACAAAATAATCATAAAATTTGGGATAGGCACTACTAAATGCCGTGTTAACAAATGGTGAATCATGTAAGCATGAGCTTCTCCACGAGCAAATTCACCATTTCCCCAACCACGCCAGAAAGCTATTGCCAAAGGGATTGTTACATTATCTTTTCCTTTTTCTTCAACACCTGCTTCTTTATATCCTCCAGGGATAATGAGTACGACATATTTCTCAAGATTATTAGGTATATTTTTACTGTGAGAACAAGAACCTAATAATTCACAAGCTGATATAGTGTTGTAAGCTCGGTTGGGTGGAATAGAAAAGTCGATGATTGGATGAAACCAATCTGTAAACTCAGTGATGGTGAGAAGACGATTTTTATGTAAAAAAACAGTTTGTTTATCTTTTATATTTCTAGGATTTATGACTGTATAGCGAAAATCATTTTGACTTTGCAATTTGGGCTTTGGTAAATTTATATAATTTGAATCCGGATGTTGTAAAGAATAAGCTAGAGATAAAAGATAGGCGAATGGACAATTATTGGAACTATTGGAACAATCAGTATTTTGAAGTGGTAGTTCCATATACCAATCTGGAAAATAAATATCACCTTCCATGCTCCAGTATTTGCTAGCAATCTCAGGGCTTATTGTGCCTTCATTGGGATTTTCATCTTTTTTATAAGCAAAAACAAACCAAGTCCCTGTTTGGGTAACAGCATCAATAATCGCTTGCTTGAGTTGCTGAGTGTTTTCTGGTGGTTGTTTATTTTGATTTAAAGTATCTTGGTCGATAATATAATCAATGCCAATTAGTTTAGAGTTTAGCTGAGAAAGATATTGAATGAGTTTGGCTACATAACTGCGATCTATAGGGTAGCGTTCTTGAACTTTATCAGTAATAAGTGATTTGTTGTCAATTTTAACTAATAATAATGGAGCTTCGACTTGACTGGGTTCTTGCAAGGTGATTTGACGATAAATAGCCTGTAGTAAAATACGTGGTTCTAATAATAAGTCTTGTACTTGTGGAACTAAACTAATCAGCAGCAATACAACTAACCAGCTTGCTTCTTTTTTTTGGGGAAACCATCGTTTTAGAGTTGACCACAACCCAAAAGGTATAATCCGAAATAATTCCGTGTCTGGATGACGAAATAAAGAAGGTACTAGGTAAGCAGAAGGGTAATCAAGACGCTTTTCTTGTTGCTTAAGATAATGACAAGAATCCAGCAAAGCTTCATGGATATCTTTATATTTAGCTAGACTTTTGATAAATTGCTTGAGAAATTTCTGCGCTACCTTATTGTGAATGGGTTCCCGCATTACTATTACTTGATTTAAACCCAAGTTAATCAGATATTCAGCAATATTAATCCCACTACAGGAGTTGAAAATCGCAAATTGAAGTCCCCGTTTTTTTGCGAGTTTGAGTGACTCTTCAATCTCTCGAATTGATAGAGAAATTCCTGGTGCTATACCTAATTCTCCATCATTGAAGCTGCTTTCATTGCTGTGTCCGGCGAAGAATAATACATCCCAGCCTCGTTCATCAGCGATTTCTTGATATATTTTATTTTTAAGTTCTGTAACATCAAGAGTGTCTTTGCTAACAAACTCCACCTCTGCGATAGAACTGAGCGATCGCACTTCTTGTTCATCAGCTCTGACATCTAAGTTAGTGTCATCCCCTAAAATGGCTAAAATCCTGGCTTTACGACGTATAGGATGAACAGGTTGATTAGGAAAATTAGCTGGAGTACGAGAAATGCGTATTTTTTTTGGTGTCCCTAAATCCGTACCGATTTCCCAAGTTTCCCACGGCAACCGCGCCAATTCAATAGGAGTACAAGTCAGAAACACCTCAACCCAATGATGATCTAATTCTGAAAATTGTCTAGCAGCATTCGCAATTTCACGGCGAATACTCACCAATTCAGGACTCAGTAACCAGCGATGAAATTCATTCAAAAGCTGAGTTTCTGCATCTACAAGTTGTTTATTGCGATCTACAGGAGTGCTACCTCTACCACTTTTCCTCGGACGCCCTCGTAACTGTCTATAGTAGTTTAAATACGCTGTTTGCCACTGTTCATAGCAAGTCTTCAGTGAATGGGGATAATTCAAATTTACAGAAATTGTTTGTTCTTGATTCCAAATCAACTCGAAGTTACAAGTTGACTCGATTTTTTTGACTTTTAGTTTAAAAACTGTTCGACTAGGCACATGAAGTGACCTCTTGCAAATGCTATGCTATTGATGAATATTCGATTGAATTCATCTTCAAGACCAGGAATTACGCAATTAGTAAAAAAAATTTACATATAGCTAAGAGGATGTTTGACTAACAAATGATTGTGTTGAAAGTTAGTTAAGATTCTTCATCTCTGGAAAATTCAAAAGGTGGTAAAGTCTGCGATTCTCCATTGGCTAAGATAATGGTTGGCAAAAATTTATCCTCATAGCTTCCCTCAACTTGGGTAAAGATATAGTCATAATTGCGATCGCATAGCAGTTCTTCTTCAACTAAAATCCCAGTCTGGTCACTCACTCGCAACCTAAACCCAGAAGCTGCTTGACTACTAGACATAGACCTGAGTACCAGCAGTAAGCTCCACTCGCTATCTGCATCTACTAGAGGCCAAGTAACCGCATACAACCGCAGCCGATTTTCTAGTACTATGTCTTGGTAAGCGCGACCTGCAAACTCCGGAATCTCCAGTTCATTATGACGTTGAATATCTGCGAGAATAACTTCTAATTCTTGTGCAGATGTAGCAATTTGTTCCCTAGAACGTATTGCAGACGGTGCTGGTAGTACTTGCCAATCAAACATTTGTACTATATCATCTACTTGATTGCGTACCCAGCGCCTTACATTTACTGCTTGCTGAGTCAGAATATGTAGCAAATCAGATAAGTGATTTGTTGATGACGCAGTGTTGTCATCCATAAACTGATAAAGCCACTTGAGTAAATCTGGTGTTGTTAGTAAGACTGTTCCCTGCTCCCACGTCAAGACTTCCCACAAAGCATAGTTACGCAATTGAGGTAATAAATTTAATAGTGAAGCTTGCATTCTTCTCAAGCTAGCTTGACGATGAGTTGGGATTGCTGGTAAAGGAATTGCAGTAGGTGCTAAACATTGCAAATAAAGCAATAGTTCATTAGTTTCACGATTAAACCATGTCAGAGGTATATGATAATTCCAATCAAATTCTGGTTGTAATTCAGGCTGATAATTGACCAGTTGGTCGTGACGCAGAAAACCTAAAATAGCAGCGATTTCTAATTCTTCTTCAATGCCAATGACTACATAAAAATGAGCGTTCAAATCTGGTATATCTACCACTGCTCTAGAGACAGTAACTTCTTCCTCTGTAAAGCAAATAGTCGGAATTAAGCAAACTTTAAATTCACCTATTTGCAAATTGCAGATCACATCAATTACATTAGCATATCGAGGCAGCAAAACTGAAGATATTTCTCTATTAATAGAAATTCTTGGTTCTCGTTTTTGCAGCCATTCTTCAAAAGCAAACAAAGCCAAAGCCTGCAAATTGAATTGCCATTGTCGAGAGTGGTTTAAAAACTGTTGAGTCATGGCTAAGGCTTGTTCAACCTTGTTATACTCTAGAGTAATTATTTCTAAACTATCTTCAAACTCAACGAAATCATTTGTTAAATCAAAGCGTGAATTCATAATCTTATTTTTTGAGACTAAAGTATTGGCAAGTGGTAAGTTCTTGGCAAATGATTTGAGCCAATTTGCTCTTCATTACGCGGTTTTGACCCGTATTGGCTTCTTTTTTTGCTTCCTGGATCACAAGATCAATTTGTTCATCTAACAAAGCTTCTAAATTTCGGAGTTTATCTGGTTCAAGCCGACATTTAGTCAACTCAGCAACGTAATTTAATAAGCAAGATAATGTGCTGCGTTTAATATCACTGCGTAAGCTTTTGAGTTCTAAAAAGCGACTCAAATGAGGCTGATCTGTAAAACTGAGTTGGTGAGCGATTTCTTTTAAATGAAGTCCATAACAGTGAAATAAATGAAGTGCTTTGAGATAATTTTGAGCTTTCTTTAGACCGTTTTCGGTTCCTCTGCGTTGCAAATAATTAAAGCGATTCTGAATTACCTGTTTCACCGACTGAGTTAAACATCTGTCAAATTGCAGACGATAACCTGCTAAAATTTCTGATGGTTCATCATCCTCAACTCGCATTTCTCTAGCATCAGACAAAGGTACTGTCGGCAATGGTTGTGCAATACGGAACGTTCGCAGTAAACTGGCAAGGTCTTGCAGTTTTTGCAAAATTTTTTCAGATGAAATTGACCGATTTGGCGATAACTTTTCTGCTATTTTGCGTAGTTGCTCTGGGGTTGGATCTGGATATCTGCTTTTAGAGCCAACTTTACGTGTTTGCAGCAGTTCGTTACGATAAATTTCGTGATAGGTATTAAGTAGTTGTAGAGCTTGGTCGATTTCTGCTTGTGTCCGCTCAAAATATATCAGAACTTTTTGCAACTTGCCAGGAGTAGTGTAGCAGAGAATCATCCAGTCAGTGACTAGTTCAATCCCGCGTTGTAGCAGAAATTCTTTGACCAAGCGATCGCTTTTGAACATCCTTCTCGTCCAAGTCGATAAGCTGCTTTTATCTGGGTCAAATGTTTGTAAAATTCGAGTAGTTAGAGATTGCTCGTTTGTCCGAGTTGCATCAGTTCGCAGACGTTGTCTATCCACCAGCACCTGTGCAAACAATTCAGCACTGGTAAAATCATGTTTTTGGCCATACTCCCGCTCCAATTTCAGACAATAGTCTTTAATCAAGTGTGAAATAAAGCACCGCAAACAACCCTCAGCCATCTGGCGACGGGTGTCATCAAACTGATACCATTGCATTAATTGGTGTTGAATACACTGATGTGTTACGTCTTGAAGAGGAAATTGTTCTTGAAAAAAAACTCGATTTTCCTCCTGTTCATTAGTTATGCAATTGCAACCATCACTCCACACTAACAGCCAATATCGATCCATCGCCCTCCTCTCCTACCTTCTTCAATTCAATAACCTCCATCATGTTCTACTGTTCTATATCTTTGGTAAGACAGAGGTTATGTAGGATTTGCTGAAAATGAGACGTAGTGGTTATTATATTTGTTATTAGGAAAAAATCTGGCGATCGCTAGCTATTTTCTACAGTTACCAGAATCGCGATCGCATTTAATTACTTTAGCAGCGAAAACTCGTGTCAACTCTTTGCGTAACCTCTCCCCGTTCTACCTTCACCAAATTATCCCTAGCAGCAATGGTGAGGTACACCTTAATCCCACAATCAACAGCCGCCATTACCAATGCTGCTGATAAAGTTTTAGTCCCACCAGTGTAATCAGCCATAATTTCATGACTCGCTTCTTGCTGCAAATTGCGGATGAAAGCGTGAATCTTGGGATAGCATTCGCTTAAATCGTCTGGGTTTTGTACCAAAATTAAATCTCGTTCTTTTTGAAAGCGATCGCTTAAGCATTATTTAATTAAATTTGTTTGTCCCATACCCAATCGCGTCTTAATTCCTGTACCTGCAAACTGAGAATATTCAATTAACAAATGAGCCACATTTGCCAAAAGTGCATCAGTACGGTTAAAAATTTGCAGCGTTACATTACCAATAAAGCCATTGATATAACCTCTTTGTAATTGCCAACTTCGAGTTTTAATATTGTGATGTTTGAGGAAAATTGCATTATTTAAATAAGCAATTAATTCATCCCCACCTAAATAAACAGGAGCAAAATTATTCCAGCGTTCCAACCAACTGCGAAACATTAATGTTGGTATTGGAAGAGGTAAGGTAACACCACCTTGAGAGGTTGTTTGAAAAGTTGGGAATGTTGTAAAAAAGCTCTCTCAGTATACGCTGTGAATAGATACTAAACAGCACCGAGAGAGTGGTATGAGTAAAGCATACAAGAGCAACCTAACCCTGGCACAATATAAATTTCTCAGTGACATGATTCCAGAGCCAAAACCGGGTGGTCGAAAGCGTGAAGTTGATATGTGGGAGGTTCTCAACGCGATTTTCTACATTTTGGTAGAAGGAGTCAGATGGCGATCGCTACCAGGAGATTTTCCTGCTTGGCAAACGGTCTATACATACTTTCGCAATTGGCGTAAAGACGGGACTTGGCTAAAAATCCACGATAGTCTCAGAGAATGGGTTCGCATAGAACATCAACGTCATCCCAGTCCATCAGAAGCAATAATCGACAGCCAAAGCGTTAAGAGTGCAGCGATGGTGAGTCAAGCAGTGGGTTACGATGCGGGTAAGAAAATCAAAGGACGCAAGCGATTCATGACGGTCGATACTTTGGGATTAGTGTTGAGGGTTTTAGTCACCGCAGCCAATGTCGGTGAACGAGAAGGGGGAAAACAAGTTCTCAAACGGGTCAAACAGTCTCATCACAAGATATCTCGTTTGACCACTATCTGGGTAGATGGTGGTTTTGATGGAGAACCTTTCATGCAGTGGGTAATGAATTTTTGCCGTTGGATTGTGCAGGTAGTGTTGCGCTCCCAAGAAGCTAAAGGTTTTGTCTTGCTCAAAAAACGTTGGGTTGTAGAGCGAACTTTTGGTTGGCTGATGGGATGTCGCCGATTAGTTCGAGACTATGAGTTATTGCCAGAAACATCCGAGACGTTTATTTACCTTGCCATGATCCGCATCATGGTGAGGCGATTAGCATAAAATTTGACCCCTCAAAACTTTTCAAACAACCTCTAATTGAACCAACAGCTTATATTAGACAGCTGCAAGGACGTTCTGTAATTCAAGCTGGAATTTTTAGTAAACCAGCTAATGCTCAACAGCGCATCCAACAACTAGCAGCCAATGGTATTTACGGGGCGCAAATCATCAGTTTTACTGACGGACAAAAAATCCCGACTTCCTCTCAAAATTTCAACAATAATAATATTTACTATCCTTACTATTCTCAATCCAATTTTCAACCAGAACCCTCTAAACATTACTATGTAGCTATTCCTGCTAATTCCCAAGAAATTGCTGTAATTGCCAACCAAATTAGAAGCAACATCGAACAACAAGTAGGTGTCACCACCAAAAATCAGCCACGAGGGTCACACGTAGCAGTTGGGCCGTTTGCTCAAAGGTCACAAGCAGAACAATGGAGTAATTATCTGCGCTCCATAGGATTTGGGAATTCCAGAGTTTATTATGCTAGATAGATTCATCGTGGTTAGTAGTTAGTGGTTAATGGTTAATCAAAGATCAACAATCAACCATGAACAACCAACAACCAACCAACAATCAACAAAGAACCCAAATTTCGCAAGTTGTAGTGACAGCACAACAGATGCGTGATATCGAAGCGCGTATTTTTGCAGCAGGAATGCCTGTAGCCGCTTTAATGGAAAAGGTAGCAGGACTGATCACCCATCGCATTGAAGTACTTTATTTTTCTAAAGAAGCGAAGGAAGACGACACGGGAAAATCGCTAAACATACTCTCTGCGTCCGCGCATCTGGCTTTCTCGTCTCCACAGAAAGTTGGGATTCTCGTCGGTCCCGGTCACAATGGTGGGGATGCTTTGGTCGTTGCTCGTGAACTGCATTTTCGCGGTTATGCTGTCTGTATCTATAGTCCTTTTGCCAAACTTAAGGAATTAACTTCACAGCATTTACAGTATGATCAGAGTTTAGGTATACCCTGTTATCAATCAATTGAGGACTTGCCAGAGTGTGATTTGCTGGTTGATGGATTGTTTGGGTTTGGGTTAGAAAGAGAACTCAAAGACCCTGTTGCTAGTGCTATTAATCAGTTAAATCAAAAGTCTATACCAATTATTAGTATTGATATGCCTTCTGGGTTGCATACAGATACTGGCGAAGTTTTAGGAACCGCGATCCGAGCTACCCACACTTTATGTTTGGGTTTGTGGAAGTCGGGTTTATTGCAAGACCAGGCTTTAGAATACGTCGGGAAGGCAGAATTGATCGATTTTAATATACCTTTAGCAGATGTGGAAGCTGTACTGGCAGATACACCGCGAATTACATGCGTTACCGAAGCTACTGCGTTATCTACTTTACCTCTACCGCGTCCAGCTGTCACCCATAAGTACAAAGAAGGACATTTATTATTAATTTGCGGTTCGCGTCGCTATGCTGGAGGTGCAATTTTAACTGGATTGGGAGCAAGAGCTAGTGGGGTTGGTATGTTGTCAATTGCTGTGCCAGAATCTCTCAAGCCGATCATGGTCAGTCATCTACCAGAAGCACTTATTGTCGGTTGTCCAGAGACCGAAACAGGTGCGATCGCTCAATTACAATTACCAGAAAACACAGATTTGAATTCATTTCATGCGATCGCTTGTGGACCAGGTTTAACCAAAGATGCCAGCCCAATTTTACAGCAAGTATTAGAAAGCACAAACCCTTTGGTTCTTGATGCCGATGGTTTAAATATTCTAGCGGAAATGAAAACCCTCCCTAATCCCCCCCTTAGTAAGGGGGGGACAAAAGGGGGGGGGCGACAAGCACTGACAGTACTTACACCTCATGCAGGTGAATTTCAACGCTTATTTCCCAACTTACCAGATGCCAAGCAAGACAGAATCAAAGCAGTACGGGAAGCAGCAGCCCAAAGCGGAGCAGTAGTATTATTGAAAGGAGCCAGAACTGCGATCGCAAATCCCCAAGGTTCTGTGTGGATCGTTCCCGAAAGTACTCCAGCTTTAGCGCGGGGTGGTAGTGGTGACGTGTTAACTGGGTTAATGGGTGGATTAATTGCCCAAGCAGTTACACATCAAATATCTGCTGAAGATCTGGTTGCAACTGCTGCTTGGTGGCACGCTCAAGCCGGAATTTTGGCAGTCCAAGAACGCACAGAATTAGGAGTAGATGCGTTGACATTGACACATTATTTAATGAAGGTATGTAGAGACACGATATATCGCGTCTCTACATGATTTAAATGTCAATTTATGGACTATCTTTGAAAAATTGGGGCGTTAGTGTTGCGTATGTGAATTGACACTCCCCGGTCGCGCATACACGGGGATTCTTGGTTCAGTATTTGTAGGTTGTGTTTCAACCGTGGCATCAACATCAACCGCAAATTGAGCGTAATATCCATCAGCACGACGCACTAATCGTACACGCTTAATCTGTTTTATGTCGTAGTAGTTTAAGTCGTAGGTTCCTTTTAACTTTAAGGTTCCTATTCCCTTTTTATCTGAGAAAGTTATAGCTTTACGAGTACCAGAAAGCTTCCATCCTGATGTTTTGTATTCAACAGAACGGCAGTTTTTCTTGAATTTGGGATACCCTTTCTTGCCCTTAACTTTCTTTTTACAGTTGTCGTTTGCATTGTCCCCTCTAAAAACAGGCAGGCTTGTATTAGGCTTATCCAATTGGCCCAACGAGTTATCTTCCAGAGAAGCCTGCCTGTTTTTAGTACGTGGAAGACCCGCGTCAAACCGAGCAACTGCACTCCAAGCACGTTCAGCAGCAGATTGACGAGCCATTGAATTGAGTTCCGAAGCAAAGGAAAATTCACTAGCTAATACCGCACAATATTTATTAAGGTCGTACTTACCAATTCTTTCGTTATCCATCCAATAGCGCAAAGCTTTATTTTGGATAAATTGACTAGTACGAATAGCGTCATCTATTGCGCGGTATTGCTTGTCTTTCCCCTTAACTTTGAACTCGTAAATTATCATTGACTCGACCTAATCAACTACATTATTATGCTAACACACCATGTATAAATTATCTGGCAATCTTGAAAAGATTACGGCGACTAGAGTCGCTTGAGTCGCTTATATCTCAGGGCTGAAGCCTCTGAGTTTTACGCTTACCACGAGGTTGTATAAAATTGACCCTACATTACAAACCAAACAAGTAATAGCTAGCCACAATAAAACGTAAGTAGGAATCATGACTACGCCAATCATAAACCAAGTGTAAACATGCAATATCATTACAACAGCAAATATGCAGGCTATTATTGCTGATTGCCAAACCTGATATGATGAGCGACGGAGTGCAGCAAAAGTCATCGTCAACAGCGTGGTAAGTAAGTTTGCTGGCACGAGAAATGCACAAATACTAACGCAGTTGGTGCGGGAAAACTCCGCTAGGCTGTTGAAATCGAGCATTCATCTTTAAGGTAATGTCAATGTTAGTATAAGACACTTAATCAGGCAATTAAATAACGAAATATAAATATGAGTATTACTCAATTTAATATTATAAAAAATTTACATATTTTTTAGTGGTTAGTGGTTGGTTATTTCCAACCCTGATCCCCAATCCCCGATACCCAATCAACTTTCCGTCCTTGATCTCCTATCAAAAGACAAAGACGCCAATAATTACTCAGCGCCTTTACATCAGATAAATTTTGTTACTTTTTTCTACACCATCTCTGAGGATGTTTCCACTACTGCTTGAGGTTGGGGTTGAAACATAAACAAGGAGTAGACGACATCTCGACGAATATTTGTCATCATATCCAAGAAGAGTTCGTAACCCTCGGTCTTGTATTCAATCAATGGGTCTTTTTGACCATAACCCCGTAATCCTACGGACTCACGTAAAGCATCCATTTGTTGCAGGTGTTCACGCCATAGGGTATCGATTCGCTGCAAGATAAAGAAGCGTTCGGCTTGGCGCATCAATCCGGGTTGAATTTGGTCTATTTGGGCTTCCTTCATGTCGTAGGCGATTCGCACTTGTTCGTGCAAGAAGGCTTTAATTTCACTCATCGACATATCTACTAGTTGCGATGATTGTAAGTCTGCTAGTAGATAAACAAATTCTTTGACTTTCTCAACTAATTTGTCTAGTTCCCACTCTTCTGAAGGTAAGTCCGGATTGATGTAGTAGTTAACGATGTCGTCCATCGTTCTTTCGGCGTACTCAATCACTTGTTCTTTGAGGTCTTGTCCTTCTAAAACCCGGCGGCGTTCGGCGTAAATTGCACGACGTTGGTTGTTCATCACCTCGTCGTATTCAAATACCTGCTTCCGAATATCGTAGTAGTAGGTTTCAACTTTTTTCTGGGCGCCTTCTAAGCTACGGGTCAGCATCCCAGATTCTATAGGCATATCTTCTTCAACGCGGAAGGCTTCCATTAATTTAGCGACGCGATCGCCACCAAAAATCCGCATCAAGTTATCTTCTAAGCTGAGAAAAAATCTCGTGGAACCAGGGTCGCCTTGGCGTCCGGCGCGTCCCCGTAATTGATTATCAATCCGTCGTGATTCGTGGCGTTCTGTACCAATTACGTGTAAGCCTCCCAAGTCTACCACTTCTTGGTGTTCGCGACTGGTGAAGACTTCATATTCTTGTTTGATCAGTTTGTAGGCTTCCCGAAATTTGTGAATTACAGGGTCATCAGTGGGGGCTTTTTCGGCAGCAACAGCGATTTTTTCTTCTGCTTCCAATTCTGGTAAACTGCGATCGCCATAGGCTTGGACTGCCATTTCTACTGATTGTTTGAGCAGCTGTTCTGTTTCTTTAGAAAGTTGAGTTGGGAAAACTTGGGGCGAAGCTTTCCAAGTTTTGACTTTTTTACCAGGGACAAAACCTTGTCCAGCACCACTGGAACTAGGAGGTAAACCAGCTGCTCTGTGGACACTAAACATATCTTCATCTTCTGGCTTGACGATCCGGGGCATAAAGTATTCCCGCATCTTCAAACGAGCCATATATTCGGAGTTACCACCCAAGATAATATCCGTACCTCTACCAGCCATGTTTGTGGCAATAGTCACAGCACCTTTACGTCCAGCTTGAGCGACAATCTCTGCTTCCCGCTCTACGTTTTCCGGTCGGGCGTTGAGCAATTCGTAGGGAATCTCCATTTCCTTCAACAGCTGGCTGAGATACTCGGATTTTTCAACGCTTGTGGTTCCAACCAGGACAGGTCTACCAAGTTGGTGCATTTCGGCACATTCTTTGGCGATCGCTCGCCACTTACCTGGCTCATTCTTAAACACCATGTCGGACAAGTCTTCCCGTCTTCTGATCTGATTAGTAGGAATGACGGCGACTTCTAGTTTGTAAATTTTTTCAAATTCGGCTTCTTCAGTTTTTGCCGTTCCTGTCATCCCACCCAGTTTTGGATATAGCAAAAACAGGTTTTGATAAGTAATGGTTGCTAAAGTTTGGGTTTCTGGTTGAATGTCTACATGTTCTTTGGCTTCAATTGCTTGGTGTAGTCCATCACTCCAACGCCGTCCCGGTAGCACCCGTCCAGTAAATTCATCGACAATTACTACTTCTTCATTACGGACAATGTAGTTAACGTCTTTGAGGAACAGTTCTTTGGCTTTAATGGCGTTGAAAACAAAGTGCGCCCAAGGTTCTTCAGGGTCAAATAAATCTTTTACTTGCAAAAGCTCTTCTGCTTGAGCAAAGCCTTCATCTGTTAACAGCACGTTCCGAGCTTTTTCATCTACTTCATAATGCTCATCTTTTTGCAAAGCGGCGGAGATTCGGGCTGCTTCTGTATATTTTTCTGTCGGTCGTTCGACTTGCCCAGAGATAATTAATGGTGTCCGGGCTTCGTCAACTAAGATTGAATCAACCTCGTCAATCACACAGTAGTTAAATGAGCGTTGCACTACATCTGTGATTGATGTTGCCATATTATCCCGTAGGTAATCAAAACCTACTTCACTGTTGGTAACGTACGTAATATCACAGTCATAGTTTTTCTTGCGTTCTTGGGGCGTCATGCTGGCTTGAATTAAACCGACACTCAAGCCCATGAAGCGATGCACCTGTCCCATCCATTCCGCGTCCCGACGAGCCAGGTAATCGTTAACAGTAACTACGTGTACACCTTTACCTGTCAGAGCATTTAAATAACTCGGTAAAGTTGCAACCAGGGTTTTACCTTCACCAGTTTTCATTTCGGCAATTTGCCCTGAGTGCAAAATTACACCACCCAATAACTGGACATCAAAGTGCCGCAACCCTAAGACTCGTCGTCCGGCTTCCCTGACTACAGCAAAAGCCTCGCTCAGAATGTCATCAAGAGTTTCGCCTTTAGCCAGACGCTGCTTAAACTCTAATGTTTTACCCTTGAGTTCATCATCAGAAAGGACTTTGATATCTTCCTCTAATAGGTTAATTTCAGTAATGTAAGGTTGATATTTTTTAAGCTTACGAGCGTTGGGGTCGCCCAACAAAGTTTTTAGCATGGCAGATTATTTAACAAAATCAACGGGAACGGGAATTTAAGGTTTGGATATGATTATAAGCATTTGACCCAACTGAGTTTTATCAGTTATCAGTTATCAGTTTTGTTCTTTGGGTTCAAGTCCCCACCAATTGGTGGTAATTAATTGTTGGTTGCAGGTAACATACCTCCGCCATATGCTTGGTAACTGTTCACTGTTCACTGAATTTAATACTCTATAGATGGGTTGGCAATGGAAATTTCCAGCAAAAATAGCAACAAGACAAACTAATCTAGTTACTAAATGATGGCTTTAAATTAGGAGTTTATATTTGAAACTTTATTAATAGTATCATTTTGCTTCCAGATGAAGCAGTGAAGCCCGACCATGCTCAAGTAGCGATCGCCCATCCCCAAGGTGGGGAATTGTGGATTACTGGGTGTTCTCCCACTCTGGTGTCAGACGGCGGAAATTATAATCTTTAGCACTCGGATGACAGGAGACACAACTATTTATCTCCACAGGACGTGGAAATTTCACTTGGGGATGCAAAGCTTTGAAAAAACGAGAGTCTTTAACGCGATAGGGTATTTGTTCGTCTTCTCGGATAGGACGGGAAAAGGTGGAAAGATATCTCCAAACTAAAATACGTGGTGGATCGACAAGAGGCTGAATTTGAGCGCCGTAATGTTGCGAATCTTGCAGAATATTTTTCCAAGTTTGAGTAGGCAAAACTTGTGGTGGTATACCAAGATGACAGCTAGAGCAGTTTTCTAAGTAAAGTTCTTGACCGAGTTTGTACTGAGCAGGTACTACATCTACAGTCCCGATTTCAGATGTAGGAGTTGCGCTTTGAGCATTAGTTGCGAATGAGATCAGCCAACCCATAGCCAAACTCCAAGTTATGACTACCAAAAATAAACCTAAAGATTTTATTTTGAATTGGCGACGTTTGCGATACTTAGTTAGATTCATTCCTCACACTCATACTAGCTTGAAAATAAGGATTGGGAATTGGGAACTGGAGACAACAAAGACAAATTTTCTCCCTGCTCCCTTTTCCTGTTCCCTAATCAATGTTCCCTAAACGAGACAAAATTAACACTTAAGACTCAACACTTATAAAACGCTCTAGTAGCAGTACAGTCTAGGTGAATTTGTGTTTTTAGCGCTTCTAGATTCGGAAATTTTTGTTCTGGGCGCAAAAATTTTTCTAGATGGACTGCCAGCTTTTTACCATATAAATCACCAAACCAATCAAGTAGATGTACTTCTACCGAAAGATGAACACCATTGACTGTGGGACGATTACCTATATTCATCACACCAAAATAGCCATTACCTGTAATATCTAATGTTTCACTAACAGTAAAAACACGGGCAGCATAAACACCCGTGTGAGGTAGAAACTTGTCTTTTGGCAATTCGAGGTTAGCGGTGGGAAATCCAATAGTTCTACCAAGTTGTTGACCTTTAATCACAGTACCAATGAGGGAATAAGGTCGTCCCAACAATTGGTTTGCTTGTTCGATGTCACCACTAGCAAGAATTTCACGAACCAGTGAGCTGCTAATCCGAGTCTGTTGGTGTACCTCAGTATAATTTTCTGGAGATTCTGCACAAGTTTCAAGAGAGGCAATGCTAACAGGAATGTTGTATTTAGCAGCAATGATTTGTAGATCACGAGCAGTACCAGTACGTTGAGAGCCAAAACGAAAATCTTGCCCAACACTAACTTGTGCTGCTTGCAATTGTTGAACGAGAATTTTTTCTACAAATTCTTCTGGAGTCAAAGCACATAGTTCTCTATCAAAGGGTAATAGTACCAGTTGTTGTACTCCAAGCGATCGCAACTGGTAGACTTTTTCATCCAATGGTGTGAGCAAACTCCGGGGTTGACCTGTAAAAAACTCTTGGGGATGAGGATCGAAGGTGACAACGGTCGAGTAGATATGGTCTTTGGATAATGTGGCTTCACCAGACGCGGGGAGGCGGTGAGTACCAGACGCGGTGAGATTCTCCATGTCATGTCCGCCCGTCGCCATGTCCTCAGATGCGTCAGAGTGTCCCTGTGTCCCCCTATCCTTCAAGATTGGTTCAATTACTCGTTGATGACCGCGATGTACACCATCAAACTTGCCAAGCGCGACAGCAGTTGGCGTCAGAGCCAGTTTAGTTGAAGATGTTACCCACACAGAACACCCATTTTGAGACAGATTTGGCACGTCGATTCTGGGATTTTAGGTTTGTTCAGCTTTTTTGCTAATCCTTCAGGTAAATAGCCTTTGTGGGCGTTTTTGACCTGTAGTAGACGCTTTCAAGACATTTGGTACTATCCACTTTTGTCTTGTGACTAACTCGTACCACAGATGCCCAAAGGGCGCTTACCTGTAGAATAAGCTCTTGATCACCAATCTAATCTAAAATCTAGAATTGCTTCCTTGGCAATATCTACACAGAAAACTTACTAATAGGAAAAGATTCTGATAAGGAAACCGAAACAGGAATCTGAAGCACCATTCCTTCGCGTGCCATCACAGCATTAGGAAATTTCTGCCGTGCTTCTTCCCCAACACGATCTAAAAATTCATCATCATGGGCAGGATCGTGGTGAAAAATTACTAGTGTCTTAACATTAGCGGCTTTAGCTACCTTCACAGCTTCTTGCCATGTAGAATGTCCCCAACCAATTTTAGGGCTGCTCGGTGAATGATATTCTTCATCAGTATATGTGGAATCGTAAATCAGGATATTAGCATCACGAGCTAGCCACAGGACATTTTCATCCACCTTGTCTGCAAAATGTTCAGTATCGGTGATGTAAACAGCAGCACCATCACGCCAGTTGACTCGGTATCCGACTGCTTCACCTGGATGATTAAGGGGAGCCGTTTCTACGGTAATATCATCAATGTGTATGGCTTGTCCTGGTATAACATCGTAGAAATCTAAGTTTGCTTGCATAATCTGCAAGGGAACAGGAAAATTTGGATGCAGCATCTGATCATTGAGACGCTGTTCTACGGTTGAACCATCAGGAGCGATCGCGCCATAAATATGAAAAGTATTCCCCCTCACAAACCCCGGTGAAAAGAAGGGAAAACCTTGCATGTGATCCCAATGAGAGTGAGTGAAGAATACGTGAGCTTCTATAGGCATTTTGGGCAACAAAGATTGCCCTAAAACATGCAGTCCCGTGCCACCATCAAAAATTAAGTGTTTGCCATCCACTCGCATCTCGACGCAAGGGGTATTACCTCCATAACGGACGGTGTTTGGTCCCGGACAGGGAATACTGCCGCGAACGCCCCAAAAATGCACGGTAAATTGGTTGTCTATCCTTAACATGGGTGTTGCTTATTGGACTGAGCGGACGGTTATCCGATTTTAGATTTTGGATTTTAGATTTTGGATTTTAGATTTTGGATTTTAGATTTTGGATTTTAGATTTTGGGTTATTCTTCCTTGAAGCTGCTTAACTTCGGTAGGCGCGTAGCGACTTCAAAGAAGTAGCCGCTCCGGGTCTACGTATCTTAATAGATTTTGAATTGGTTCCCTATGGAACCTGAGAGTTTGTAACATTAAGGAATTCTCGGTCAAGCAAAAATCTTACTAGTTGTATTAATTTTATGCACTCTCACTTTTTTTGAGCGATAGTCATTGTAATTGATCAAACAGCATACCTTGTTTCAGGTTTATTTTATTCAGTATGAATGAGCTAAACTCTAACGTCAGTTTAAAATTTTTTGGAGTTTTTGTAAGGGTTATTTGCAAGTTAGCTCCTACTTTATAGCCTATATTTAATCGTGATGCATTTAACCATTACATTATGATTACCGATAGTCCTAAAATTTACTGCAATTTGAAGTTCCACTGAGATAATTGATGCAACCCTGTGCCGTAAGTAAGATTGTATTGTAATGGCGTCACGCTAATATAGTTATCACGGATAACATGTACGTCTATAGGTATATCTTGAGGTAAATTTAAACCTACTTGTGGTTCTATGTCTTCTAAAGCCTCTCCTGTTAACCAGTAGTAAGTCTTACCACGTGGATCAATTCTTTTATCAAAAACATCAACATAGCGTCGCACTCCTTGGCGAGTGATCGCGACTCCAGCAATTTCTTCCCATTGCACAGCAGGAATGTTAACGTTAAGTAACATCAAATCTACTAAAGCATTTGCTGCTAAATATTCCACTAAGATTTTGGCAAATTTCGCTGCGGGTTGAAAATCTTTAGAAGAGAAACTAGTAAGACTAAGTGCGACACTCGGAATACCTTCAATTAAGCCCTCCATTGCCGCAGAAACCGTACCAGAATAAAGAATTTCTGTTCCCAGATTCGCACCTTGATTAATACCAGAAAGAACTAAGTCAGGAGGAGAATCAAGCAAAGCCCACAGTGCTAATTTTACACAGTCAGAGGGAGTACCATCACAAGCCCAAGCTTTGACCGCAGGATGAAAAATAGACTCGACAATTTCAGCGCGAATCGGTTGATGTAAGGTAAGCCCATGTCCAGTAGCAGAACGTTCGCGATCTGGACAAACTACAGTGACTTCATGGCCTGCTTCAACCAAGGTATTCGCAAGAGCACGAATACCCAAAGCATAAATACCATCATCGTTACTGATAAGCAGTTTCATAAAACCTCGCGGGAGTTTGGAAACCAGTGTCTTTAGACCTAGGAGGAAAAGCGACACGGGGTAATTTATTGGTCATTAAGTCATTAGCTAATAGTTTTTGGTCAGTTGTCAACGTCGTAAATCACAAGTATAAACATTTAATTTGATTGCGTGGATAATCAGTTTTAAGTACCAATTTACACTTTTGCCACTATATCTTTTACACTGCCAGCACAGACGAGTAAGTTGGTGTTTGATTGTGCTACTAATGTAAAAGGGGTTAATCGCAGCAAGCAAATTGCCTTTAGCAAATTAGTCAATAGTGGGAAAATTAAAATTAAAAAGTGTTTCCTTTGACTAGGACAAAAGCCAAAAGATTTTTTCACAAAATCAACGGTTGGTAGGATACTACCAAAATAATCAACTAAATACCAACTGATTTGGTAAAACTATGCCAAGAAAAGAACAAGGATGGATTACATTTCAAACCTCTGAGGAGGAGCGAAAAATGCTGGAAGAATTTTGTCAGCAATCTCAACGCACAAAGACAGAGGTTTTACGAGAATTTGTACGCACTCTCAACAAAGAGTCTCCAGCATCTTCAGTTTCCCTGGTCTCATTACCAACTATTCCTCAAGCAGAAGATGCTAACACTCAATTAACAGAAGTTGCTACCCAAAAGAAACCATTAAAAGTTAGTTCCCGTAATGTTCTCAAAGGAGTTGTCACAAACATCGTGAAGGGGCCTGTCAATAGTGAAGTGACACTAGAGATTGTTCATAAAGTCCAGCTAACTTCTGTAATTACTAAGGTTTCAAGCGAAGAATTAGAACTGATGGTGGGAGAAGAAGCCTATGCTGTAATTAAATCTACAGACATAGTCATTGCCAAGGAATAAAGTATACAAAGTATAATTAGACACTGTCGTTTGAATTATTATCTTGGATAAAACAAATAATTAAGTATTATTACTAATGGAGTCGGATTTATCTGGCGATCGCTTATCCATCTCCAAGTAATAATTTTTGTGTATTTTAGACTTCTTTGATCGTACAAGCCCCCAGATTTATCTGTGGAATCGATTCACGCATCCACGCATCCACGCATCCAAAATCGAATGACTCTTGACCCTTGACCAACAATCAACAACCAACAAATCTATGTTTATACCATTAGGATTTGAACAACGCTCTGTGACTACTTCATTAGGCAGGATGGTTTACTATACTGCTGCTGGTCTACCTTGGCAAGAGAACAAAGTTGCTACCGACGAATTAGAGACTTTGGTGTTCTTACACGGATTTGGTGGAGGTTCTTCTGCATATGAGTGGTCAAAAGTTTATCCAGCATTTGCTAGTGAGTATCGCATTTTGGCGCCAGACTTAATCGGTTGGGGTCGATCTGAGCATCCCGCACGAAATTACACAATAGAAGACTACTTAATGACGATTCAGGAGTTTTTGCAGCAGACTTGTACTGGTCCAGTGAAAGTAATTGCTTCATCTTTGACAGCAGCGTTCACTATTCGAGTTGCGATCGCTCACCCAGAACTATTTAAGTCTTTAATTGTGACTATACCTTCTGGAATTTCTGA
Source organism: Nostochopsis sp. (assembly GCA_051172755.1). Classification (GTDB taxonomy): domain Bacteria; phylum Cyanobacteriota; class Cyanobacteriia; order Cyanobacteriales; family Nostocaceae; genus Pelatocladus. The sequence continues at coordinate 128,583 of JBMNDX010000012.1, forward strand.
TTTTGGACAAGATTACTCCCGCACTTTCTTTGCTCAACTCGTTAGTGTTCCTATCATTGACAGAATAATTTACGCGACTGGAGTAGCAACAGAAAATGGTATTCGTAGCTTTCTCGAACAGCGACAATTTGCTCGTCCTAAACGAATATATGACGAAATTGTCCAAGCTTATTTAGAATCTGCAAAGCAACCAAATGCTGAATACGCCGCTTTGTCTTTCGTGCGTGGTGATTTGAGTTTTGATCTCTCACTCTATATTCAACAATTAACTATTCCTACCGCGATTATTTGGGGTCAAAAATCACAATTTACTAGCCCAGAAATTGGGTGTCGTCTGGCTCAAATGAATCCGCAAGCAATTAAATTTTTCCAAGAGTTGGAAGATGTGGGATTGACACCACAATTAGAAGTGCCGGCAGTTACAATTGGTTTAATTAGAAAATTCTTACCTCTGCTGACTGAATTATCAACATCCGTAACTTAATTAAGAAAAATATACTATATAGTACTCCACCACACCAACTTTGAAGGGTTCGTAGTGAGCGCGTAAAGCGCTCACTACGAACCCAAGCTTTTTAGATTTTCTTCTCTAATTTAATTTCATTTGATTTTTCCTGAAATACATTGGAAGGAGGCTGTAAATATAATTACAGACTCAGAATATTATTTTCAGAAAATAAATTTATTCCATGGACTTGCAATTTGAATCAACAGATATATTTGCTGACATCGACCCTCGACTACAAAGACTTCTCGAACGCAAAAGCCGAGGAATAGCCATAGCTGCTACGACATCAACTGAAAAAGAAGAAGTTGCAGTGATTGCTAAAGTAAATAGTCTGAAGGAATGGCTATCTATGAATGAAGTCTATCCGGGCGCTGACTTGGGTCGTACACCCGATGGTGAGCGAATTGTTACAGGTAGAATTCCAGTTTCCAGAATTAAACATATAAAAAAATCCAGTTGTGTTGTTAGCTTGAAACCAGCGCAAGCACTAAAACCAGCTCTAGATATTAATATTAAAGAAACTGCTATTCAACAAGACCTCTCGCCAAAAAATTCTTTAGGACAACAGGGAAGTGGTGTTGTAGTTGGTATTATTGATGTCGGTTGTGACTTTGCTCACAAAAATTTTCGCCATACTGATGGTTCCACAAGATTGCTAGCTTTTTGGAACCAAGATGGTTATTCTAATCCTAAAAGTCCCTATGGTTATGGTCAAGAATATAAACAGGATGAAATAAATCAAGCTCTTGGGGCAGATGATCCTTATGCTACCTTGGGATATCAATTAGAAGATAGGGCCCACGGAACCCATGTTATGGATATTGCTGTGGGTAACGGACAAGGAAGTGGTTTTTCAGGTGTAGCCCCCAGTGCAGATATCGTGTTTGTCCAACTCTCTCAAAATGAATTTACTCCCTTGATTGAGAATGGTGAAAAAGCTGTAGAAAGTTGTTTTGGCGATACAGTGGCGTTGCTAGAAGCAATGAAATATATCTTTGATATTGCTGGCGATCGCCCTTGTGTAATTAATATTAGTCTGGGATTGTTCGGCGGCCCTCATGACGGTTCAACTTTAGTTGAACAGGGTATTGATGCTTTAGTTTGCGAAAAGCCAAACCGGGCGATAGTAATTGCTGCTGGAAACAGCTACGATACAGGCATTCATGCATCAGGAATTGTGTTACAGAATCATCACTTTGACCTTCAGTGGAAAATCCCGCACCCAAATCCCAAACAGAAAGAAATCGAAATATGGTACAAGGGAAGCGATCGCTTTCAGTTAGAAATTATTGCTCCCGATGGTACTAGTCTGGGTCGGGTGGATTTGGGAGAAAACGGAGAAGTGGTAGACACTGAAGACAACACAATCATCTTCTTTACTAACCGCCAGTCCGACCCCAACAACGGCGATAACGTCATTTGCGTATTTATGGAACCTAATTTACCAGGAGGAATTTGGACACTACGCCTCCACGGTGTTCAAGTCACCAATGGTAAATTTCACGCTTGGATCGAGCGTGAAGATAATAGCCAAACTTGTTTTGTTCCTCCCCACGATAATAGCCACACCCTCAACACGATCGCTTGCGGATATAAAAGTATCGTGGTTGGTTCCTACGATCACAGTAAAATCAATAAGCCTCTATCATTTTTTTCTAGTTCTGGTCCCACCCGCGATGGACGGCAAAAACCAGATTTGATTGCTCCTGGTCATCATGTGTGGGGCGCTGCTTCACGGACAGCGACTCAAGTCATCCGTATGTCTGGTACTAGTATGGCTGCTCCTGTTGTCACTGGTGCGATCGCCTTAATGCTGGCTGAAGCCCTTTCCTACAACCAGTCACTCACCATTGATGAAATTCGTGATATTCTAGCCGCTAATACTCAAAAGAATTTTCCTATACTCGGCCAGCCGGAACGCTACGGTTATGGAGCGATCGACATTAATAGAGCATTGTTAACTGTGCGAGACAAGGCCAGTTAGCTATGGTATTATGGACGCAGGCAATATTCTAGGTAAATTGTGCTGTAATGTTAGGATGGATGGTTTGGTTTTAAACAAATGATGAAAAAACACTTACGCTTGATTAAATGTTCAGGCGATAATCTCAGCAAAATAGAACCGAACACGGGAGACTGGACTCGACAAAGTCAGAGTCATCAAGCTCCAATTGCAATCACGGTGAAAGTTACTGAAGATGGTTATATACCAAATTTTGTTAACCTCCGCGCCCAAATATCGCCTAAACTATTCACGGCAACAGTCACAGAAAGGGATTTACATAGATTAGAAGCAGACCCACGAGTTATATCTTTAGGTACACCCAGACGTTTACATGCAACAATTTAGTTTCATTTCGGCTAGTACAGCACGGCGTAAATAAACCAAGCATTATTGTGAGAAACTAAGAAAGTAGAGTCAAAGCAGTTTAGGCTGAAAACAAGGGAACCAGGTGTGGCACGATTAGCTCCAAAAGTATTAAATTTGAACGAGAGCGATCGCTCAGAACTGCAACAGTTGATCAACCGACACAATACAGCGCAACAAATAGTACTGCGTGCCAAAATAATTCTCCTAGCGTCAGAGGGAAAAAATCATGGCGAAATCGCTCGAACATTAGATATCAGTCTGGATATGGCTCGGTTATGGAGAAACCGATGGTTGGAAACCAGTGGACGCGAATTATCGATAATTCAAAGATTACAAGATATGGAGCGTATTGGAGCACCAGTAAAATTTAGTATGGAACAAGTCATCGAGCTATTCGCTCTTGCCTGTTCACCGCCCGAAGATTATGGACGCCCAATAAGTCATTGGACACCAAGAGAACTAGCAGATGAAATCATGAAACAAGAGATTATTGAAAGCATATCTATCCGCCATGTTGGAAGATTATTAGAAGAAGCAGAACTTAAACCCCACCAGAGTCGCTACTGGTTAACCCCCCCCTCTTGATGAAGAATTTGACGCAAAAGTTGAAAATATTACTGATTTATACATCAGTGCGATTGAACGTTATCAAAACGGAGAGCGGACAATATCGATTGATGAAATGACTGGTATTCAAGCCACTGAGCGTGTAGAAAAAGACTTACCAATGCGACCGGGTGAAGTTGAAAGAAGAGAATTTGAGTACATTCGTCACGGGACACAAAGCTTAATTGCTAATTTCGATGTTGCCACTGGTAAAATTGTCGAGCCAAATTGTGGAGATTCTAGAACAGAAGTTGATTTTCTCCTCAATATTCGTCGAATCATTGAAAGTGACCCCGATGCCAAAAAATGGCATCTGATTATGGATTGTCTTAATACTCACCAGTCTGAGTCTCTGGTTCGTTTGGTTGCAGAAAAAGAAGGTTTGAATATCGACCTGGGTATTAAGGGGAAAAGCGGTATACTCAAATCGATGAAATCACGTGCTGCTTTTTTAAGTGACCCAACACATCAAATTGTCTTCCATTACACACCCAAACATTCTTCGTGGCTGAATCAAATTGAGATTTGGTTCAGTATTTTAGTTCGTAAGTTGCTAAGAAGAGCTAGCTTCAAAAGTCAGAATGACCTCAAAACCCGAATTCTCGAATTTATCGACTATTTTAATACAACAATGGCTAAACCTTTTAAGTGGACATATAAAGGTAAAGTGTTGGCTATCTAATACTTGGCTCATTTCCGCCGAACTGTACTAGTTTTGTGTAGAAGAGCATCAAAACTGAAGGCACTTGTCGTTATGACGTCTATTATTAAATCGTGGTTCCTTGTCTGTTTTAGCAGTAATGTTTACAATTCTTTACAAAAGGGTGGGCTATCAGCTCATCCTTTTAATTTTGGGGTTCTCACGCTCCCGTATAATGCTTTGATAGTTTTCCGTTTTAAGAAACGATTTCGCAACCAACTAAGGGGTAGTTAGCGGCGGAATCGGCTCAAGCTTTAGGAAATCAGAAATGAAGCTATGCTGTAAAACGATTTGTAATCCGCTTCATAGCTTCTTTCACATTTTCCCGACTGTTAAACGCAGAAATTCGGAAATAACCTTCACCTGCTGCACCAAAGCCAGACCCTGGTGTACCCACAACATTGCAGGTGTGAAGCAATTTGTCGAAGAAGTCCCAACTGGAAAGATTATTGGGTGTTTTCACCCAGACGTAAGGTGCATTTACACCACCGTAGACCGCTAATCCTGCGGCTGTCAGTTGCTCACGGATAATTTTGGCGTTTTCCAGGTAAAAACTAATCAACGCCTTGGTTTGCGCTTGTCCGTCTTCAGAATAAACTGCTTCGGCGCCACGTTGGACGATGTAGGACACGCCATTAAACTTGGTGGACTGGCGGCGGTTCCAGAGTTTCCATAGTTCCACATCAGAACCATCTGCGGCTTTGGCTGTGAGGTTCTTGGGTACTACTGTCAAAGCACAGCGAGTACCAGTAAAACCAGCATTTTTAGAAAAAGAGCGAAATTCGATCGCACACTCTCTTGCACCTTCAATTTCATATATGGAGTGGGGAATCTCTGGATCGGTAATGTAGGCTTCGTAAGCAGCATCAAAGAAAATTATCGAGCCATTTGCCCTCGCATAGTCTACCCAAGCTTTGAGATGTTCTCTAGTAGCAACTGCGCCGGTCGGATTATTGGGGAAGCAGAGGTAAATTAAATCAACTTTTTGAGAAGGAATGGTAGCAGTGAAGTTGTTTTCTGCGGTGATTGGCAGATAAACTAAACCCTCAAACTCACCTTTTTCGTTGGCTTTGCCAGTATTTCCCCTCATAACATTAGTATCTACGTATACGGGGTAAACTGGGTCTGTGACGGCAATAGTATTGTCTTTACCAAATATTTCGAGAATATTACCACTATCACATTTAGATCCATCAGATATAAATATTTCCGATGCATCAATTTGACATCCCCGTGTTTGGAAGTCGGATTGAGCAATTTTTTCTCGCAACCAAGCATAACCTTGTTCTGGGCCATAGCCTTTAAAAGTGGTGCGATCGCCCATTTCTTCCACAGCTTTAATCATCGCTGTCCGACAAGCTTCTGGCAATGGTTCGGTGACGTCACCAATACCCAAACGGATAATTTCGGCATCTGGGTTAGCTTCTGCAAAAGCGTTGACACGGCGTGCAATTTCAGGAAACAGATAACCAGCTTTCAGCTTGAGGTAGTTGTCGTTAATCGTTGCCATAGTTGGAACTTTTTATAAATGCTCTAAATAAAACAGCTTACAGTGATCGGAGCAGAAAGCCCATGAGGGAAAATCGCACAGCGACAATTCCGTCATCCGCTCAGAAAGCTTGTGCTATCCCTACTTATTGAGCCGATACCAGAAATGGCAATTTGAGAAAAAAATGGTAACTTATTACCGAAGTATGTTGCACTGTCTAGAGTGAGAAAACAACGTAATTACCATTTTCAAAGATCAGGAAACCTTTTGGTTTGCTTTGCCAACAAGCAAGTAGAGAGTTCTCTATAATGAGGTATTTGTTTCAATGGCGCTGCCCGTCGTATCTGTTTCGATGAAGAAAAAGAAACCATCTCTGGTACTCACACTCTCGTCTGCTGGGATATTAATTGGTGGAGGTATTACGGCGTATTGGTTGTTAACCCAGGGACAATCATGGTCTAGAAATTTACCAGTAGGTGCAAATATAATTCCCCAAGATGCACTGTTTACAGTTTCGCTCACTACCGATCGCACTCAATGGCAAAAAGTAAAAGAGTTTGGGACAAAAGAAACTCAAACCGAACTGGATAAGAATTTAGTACAGTTGCGCGATCGCTTTCTGACGAATAATGGTTACGACTTTCAAAAAGATATTAGTCCTTGGGTTGGCGAACAAGTCACAATTGCAATTCTTAACCCAGAAACTACTAAACCTGCATCTAAACCTGTAGCAACCGATACTAATACTACCATCAATCAAAAGTCTACGGTGGTAGTGCTACCAATTAAAAATCCCGAACAAGCAAAAAATATTTTGGCACAACCAAGAAATCCAAAAGCAGATAAATGGATGAATCGTACTTATGAAGGAATTGCCATCAAAGAAACTAACTTACCATCGGGAGAAAATTTATCAGCAGCAGTAATAGATCAGCGCTTCTTGGTAATTACTGATAATCCTCAAACCATAGAACGTGCGATTCAAGCATATAAAAATAAAACTGCCCTAGCTACAAGTGCGGGATTTACAGGCAATTTTCCTAAAATCGCTATCTCTCAACCCTTTGCTCAGTTCTACGTAAATATACCTTCATCGGCGAAAATAGCTGCTGCATCTGGTAATCGTCATTTACCAGCTCAAGTTCTAGCACAATTACAAAATAACCAAGGTTTGGCTGGAAGCATTTCCTTGGAGTCACAAGGAATACGTATTAAAGGCATTTCCTGGCTTAATCCCAACAGTCAACGCACACTCAGGGTAGAAAACAAAGCCGGAAAGATGCCAAACATCGTACCACCAGAAACATTGATGATGCTTTCTGGCGGTAACTTACAGCAATTGTGGACAGACTACGTTTCCACATCCCAAGGAAATCCTCTCTCACCCATTCCACCAGAACAGCTCAAAGCAGGTGTAAAATCTTTGACTAATCTTGATTTTGAGCAAGATTTATTGAGTTGGATGGGTGATGAATTTTCAATCTCAGTCATTCCCAACCGTCCCAAGGACACTTTCTCAGATAATTTCCGTGCTTCTTTAGTATTCATGGTGCAAGCAAGCGATCGCACCCGCGCGGAAACATCTCTGACAAAACTCGATGAAGTCATGAAAACTCAATACCAATTCCAGATTCAACAGACAACAGTAGCAGGTAAACCCATTGTCAACTGGATTGGGCCTTTGGGAACTTTAACCGCTACCCACGGTTGGTTAGACGGAGATATTGCTTTCCTCGCACTTGGCGCTCCTGTTAGCGATAAAATTATTCCCAAACTCAACAATACCCTAGCTAACACTCCGTTATTTCAACAAACAGTACCTTCAGAACCCAATCCTACCAATGGTCAGTTTTTCTTAGATGTAGAACGTGCAACTCAAAACTTTCCCCTACCAACTTTGCTACCAAATCAAAAAATATTCTTAAATGCAACACGCTCAATCGGTATTACCTCTGCTATTGATGATAGTCGTAGTAATCGCTACGACATTTTTTTAGCACTTAAAAAAGTTGGAAATTTAAGTCCTTCATCTAGTCAAGAGAGTCGGAGATAGGGATCGGGGATTCTCCTTACGCAGATGCACTCGCGTTCGGGGATCGAGGGACAAGGGAGAAAAACCAACTACCAACTACCAACAACCAACTACCAACCAACAACCAACAACCAACAACTAACTACCCCAAAACAGCTAGGATCAATACTATGAAAATCCATACCTTTAAGAATCGACAGGGAAAAAGACTTTATGAATTTGCTTCAACTCCAAAGTTGGCTAGATAATACTTCTTTTGCTGTTCTGTTTGCCACAATGCTGATTTATTGGAGTGGGGCAGCTTTTCCCAACTTGCCGTACTTACCAGCATTAGGAACAGCAGGAATGGCGATCGCAAATTTGTGTATTGCTACAATGTTAGGGGCGCGATGGCTAGAGGCTGGCTATTTCCCTCTCAGCAATTTGTATGAATCTTTGTTTTTCCTTGCTTGGGGGATAACTACTATCCATCTGATTGCAGAAAACAGCAGTCGCAGCCGTTTAGTGGGAGTTGCTACCGCCCCCGTCGCCATGAGTATTGCCGCTTTTGCTACCCTCACACTACCATCAGAGATGCAAGTAGCAGAACCTTTAGTACCAGCATTGAAATCAAATTGGTTGATGATGCACGTTAGCGTCATGATGTTGAGTTACTCTGCTTTAATGGTTGGTTCACTTTTGGCGATCGCTTTTCTTGTTGTCACTCGTGGCCAAAATATCCAACTTCAAGGTAGTTCTGTCGGTACTGGTGGCTATCGCAGCAAGGACTACCGCTTACAAAAAGCAGGTGAATTAGTTTCTCCATCACAAGCAATTATTGCAGAGAATAATGGTAATGGTGTTGCTCGTTATGAATCTACCAACAATGGTAAGACTGCCCTATTAGATACCGTATTAGCACCTGTAATCCAAAATCCAAAATCAGATATTCAAAATTCTCAACCCCTCTCTCCCCAACGCCTTAGCCTTGCTGAAACTCTAGATAATATTAGTTATCGGATCATTGGACTAGGGTTTCCTCTGCTAACAATTGGTATTATTGCTGGTGCAGTTTGGGCTAATGAAGCTTGGGGTTCTTATTGGAGTTGGGACCCAAAAGAAACTTGGGCGCTAATTACCTGGTTAGTATTTGCAGCATACCTCCACGCCCGCATCACTCGTGGCTGGCAAGGACGTCGGCCGGCTATTCTAGCTGCTAGTGGTTTTGTCGTTGTCTGGATTTGCTATTTGGGTGTGAATTTGTTGGGTAAGGGTTTACACTCATACGGTTGGTTCTTTTAGCGAGACTGCTTGACAAAGATGACACCGTGAAAATATATAAGTTCAGTGAGCGCAGGCTTATTTTGCCTGCGCTCTTCTGTACAACCGTAACGGTGATGACAGTATTTTTGATGCTAGCGGAACATACTACTTACAGAGCTGTCTTCATGAATCCGCCAAATCGTTTCTCCTAAGAGATTGGCCACTGACAACACCTGTAATTGCGGGAAGCGATCGCTCTCTGGAATCGGAATTGTATTAGTGACAATCACTTCCTCAAAGATACCGCTTGACAATCGCTCAATTGCAGGAGGGGAGAATACCGCATGGGTGGCACAGGCGTATACCTGACGCGCTCCTTCTTCACGAAGTAGCTTGGCTCCTTCTGTAATTGTGCCGCCAGTATCAATCATGTCATCTACCAGCACTGCTGTTTTACCCTTGACATCACCGATGACGTTCAACACTTCAGCGACGTTGTGGGCCTGACGACGCTTATCAATAATTGCCAAGGGAGCATCACTGAGCTTTTTTGCAAATGCTCTTGCTCTTGCTACACCGCCAACATCTGGAGAAACTACCACAATGTCAGACAGTTCTTTGCTAACTAAATAATCCAGGATGACTGGTGAACCATACACATGATCTAAGGGAATATCAAAATATCCCTGTATCTGTGCTGAATGCAAATCCATGGCCAAAATCCGGTTAGCACCTGCTTGGGTAATGAGGTTAGCAACCAGCTTGGCAGTAATTGATTCTCTCCCTGCTGTTTTTCTGTCAGCACGAGCATAGCCATAATAGGGAATTACTGCTGTTACCTGTCGAGCCGATGCTCGCCGACAAGCATCAATCATGATTAGTAATTCCATCAAATGATCATTTACAGGTTGACAACTAGGTTGGATCAAATAAACATCACAACCCCGAATAGATTCCTGAATTTGAATGTAAAGCTCTCCATCGGCAAATCGCTTGCGGATCATGGGCCCCAAGTCCATGCCTAAATAGCGAGCTACTTCTTGAGATAAGGGTATATTAGCAGAACCAGAGAATAGCCGCAGGCGATGATTTTCAGCTATTCCTGTTGCAGTTGATGGCAGTTTGAAAGTTGCAGTACTTAGCACAGCAGGTCCTCGATGTGCATTCATGGCAATATTATCATCAGATATTTAGATTGTTTAAGAGCAATTGTCCGAAGAACATTTGTGAGTTTTGTTGAAGCTTTCATAAAAACTTGATACATACCTCCATGAAACAACAAGGTTCTCAATTTTCTATTTTTGTGATAAACACACTTTTACTAGCTCACACCTGTAGTCGAGAGTTTTAACTCGCTCTAAAAACCTGAAGTCTCATAATATATTTGTTGGACGGACTACTTTCCTTTTTTGCACCCTATTCACAGACAGGAAAAGACTATTTTATTTTACTTGTAATGGTAAAAACACCTATTCATCAATTAATTATAGTCGTCTAGATATTCTATGATACTAGCTACAAATAAATAGATTACCAGACTTGCGAGATACTTTTCCATCATCAAGGGAAAAGAAATCAGCACAAGCTCAGGAAGCAACGGGAACTAAAATAGGGATTTTTTTATCTTTTTTACTATTTTGTACCCCAAAGAGAGTGTGAAAATAAAGTACAAGCAAGTGTATTAAGATTTGCTTTAATATACGTATAATTACAGCAGTTGACAAATTACAACTGTTGGATATGATTTTTGCGGGTGAGTTCCTCCGAGTAGTGCTGTTACACTGAATTAACTAAAAGATGCAACCACCAATTTCAACTGGTACTGTTTTGCAAAACCGTTATCAAATTATTCAAATTCTTGGTCAAGGGGGATTTGGTAGAACCTATCTGGCAGAAGACCAGAGACGCTTTAACGAACTTTGTGCCATCAAAGAATTAATTCCTAACACAACAGATCCTGTTGCTTGGCAAAAGGCACAAGAGCTTTTCCTCAGAGAAGCAAATATTTTGTATCAAATAGAACACCCGCAAATACCAAAATTCCGGGAAAGATTTGAACAAGACCAACGATTGTTTTTGGTGCAAGACTATGTAGCTGGTAAAACCTACCATACTTTGCTGGATGAACGTAAAGCCGTTGGTGGCGCATTCACAGAACAAGAAGTATTACAGTTGATGCGCTCCTTGTTATCAGTCTTAGAACATATTCACAGTCGAGGCATTATTCACCGGGATATCTCACCAGACAATATTATTTTGCGTGATCTTGACAATCAGCCCGTTTTAATCGACTTTGGGGTGGTAAAAGAACTCGCGACACGATTGCAATCTGCTAATTCGACAGTACCAGGAACTTATGTCGGAAAATTGGGTTATTCCCCTAGTGAGCAAATGCAAACAGGACAAGCTTACCCCAGCAGTGACTTATATGCACTAGCAGTCACAGCAATAGTATTGTTGAGTGGTAAAGAACCTCAAGAATTATTTGATGAAAATCTTTTGACTTGGAGTTGGCAACGTTGGGTGACAGTGAGTTCACACTTGACTCAAATTTTAAATCGGATGTTGAGCTTTAGACCGAGCGATCGCTTCCAAAGTGCAACCCAAGTAGAACAAGCATTAGCATTACCGGGACAACAAACACCGCTAGTTTCAGCTTCTATACCTATTGCGTCCAAACCTGGAGTCTCCAATGTGCAAACAATCCCCGTTGGTCGCCCTCCTGATCGAGGATCATCATCCACACCTGATACATCTGGTAACACAATTCAAGAACCTGCTAGTAGATCATTTTTGGATAACCCATTGGCAGTCGGATTAATTACTATTGCCGTGGTGAGTATAACAGGAATCGGCTCTTGGGCGCTGGTGCGTGCTATTCGCGGGACACCATCAGCACAACCAACTGAAGTACCAACACAAACTTTTCCTTCTCCAGTAGTTCCTGACGCTTCTACAACTTCACCCACACCCACAGTTACACCCACGACAAGCGAGCCGACAATTGTCAGTAGACGCCTCACTTTAGATACATCTGGTGTCACCCAAGTTGAGGGTACAATCACAGAAAATCAAATCATCCGATATACATTCCGGGGTCAGCAAGGGCAAAATTTAATTGCGTTGCTACCACAAGAAAGCGGTGTTGTATTAACAGTTTTAGGTCCAGATAGAGAACCAATTGACAACTCTGCTAAAAATGCGACTTTCTATCAAGGTACATTAGCTGTTAATGGCAGATATGCAATTGATTTAACTTTACCTCCAGGAATTACTGAAAGCGACTATAACCTCAGTATCCAATTAGAAAGCCCACTTCAGCCTACACCCACACAAACACCCACGGAAATACCAACCGAAACACCCACCGATATCCCAACACAAACACCCACCGATATCCCAACACAAACACCTACGGAAATACCTACAGAAACACCTACAGAAATACCTACAGAAACCCCTACCCCGGCTCAAACATCTACTAATACTCCATTTATACCTATTCCCAATCAAAATCCCAATAATCAACCAACTGATAGCACGTCTAACTCATTGCTAAAAAGATGAGTAGTTAGTGGTTAGTAGTTAGTAGTAAGCACTTTAGTGCTTAAATGAAGAAGGACTGTACGAGAGCATCCCAACCCCCACTAACTACTATCTACTAACCACTAACTATTACAATTGAACGCACTACTAATCACTGGAACAGATACAGAAGCAGGCAAAACTGTTTTAACAACAGCATTAGCAGCCTATTGGCAAAAATATTGTTCTGCTCGTAGTTTGGGTATTATGAAACCCATACAATCAGGAGTAGGCGATCGCGAATGGTATCAACAGCTATTTAGCTTGGAACAATCTGCTGAAGAAATCACACCTTTGTACTTTCAAGCACCTCTAGCACCCCCAATTGCCGCAGTTCTAGAAAATCGCCACGTAGATTTAGCAGTAGTCTGGCAGGCTTACACAGCTTTATGTAAGCGTCGAGATTTTGTTTTAGTAGAAGCTTTAGGTGGACTGGGTTCACCTGTAACTGATGAATTTACGGTAGCAGATTTAGCAGGTGAATGGCGTATATCTACGGTATTAGTAGTACCAGTCAGATTAGGTGCGATCGCTCAAGCAGTGGCAAATGTCGCATTAGCAAGACAAACGCGAGTTCAATTGCTGGGAATTGTTTTAAATTGCATCCAACCCCGCACAGATGAGGAAATCGCCAACTGGACACCAGCAGATTTAATTCAGTCTTTGACAAATATCCCTGTTTTAGGCTGTTTACCTTATTTAGAAAATCCAGCAGATATAGACAAACTTGCACAAGTAGCTTCAGATTTAGATTTAGAGCGTTTGTTAGTCATTAGTCATTAGTCATTGGTCATTGGTCATTAGTTATTAGACATCTGGTGAAATTAATTATGCGTTCCCAAAATCCTTGTAGAGACGCGCCGTGGCGCGTCTCTACTATTGGCGCATCTCTACATTATTTTTCACCAGAGGTCTATTAGCAAAGAACAAATGACCGGAATTTAGGGGCTTGCGCCCTCTGAATTCCGGTCAAAAATGATAATTTCGACTCACAATATAAATAGCCGAATAAATAGCCGACAGTAATTTAAAGAAAATGGTTTCGACCTTTCCCAACTCTACCAATATTGACTTATCTCGTGTTCGTCTTTCGATTCGCTCCTTGCAACCACAATTAGTCGAATGGCGACGCAGATTGCACCAAAAACCAGAACTCGGTTTTCAAGAAAAACTCACTGCTGAATTTGTCTCCCAAAAATTGCAAGAATGGGGAATTGAGCATCAAACAGGTATTGCTGAGACTGGTATTGTTGCGATGATCCGGGGTGAAAAACAATCAGAAGCATCCAATCCAAAATCTAAAATCCACACACGCGATCGCGGCTTCTCGAAGAGTAATCCAAAATCGAAAGTCTTGGCGATTCGTGCGGATATGGATGCTTTACCCATCCAAGAACAGAACGAAGTAGCATATCGTTCTCAGCATGATGGGATAATGCACGCTTGCGGACACGATGGACATACTGCGATCGCTCTTGGTACAGCTTATTATCTCCAGCAACATCGTCAAGACTTCGCCGGGACTGTGAAAATGATCTTCCAACCTGCGGAAGAAGGGCCAGGAGGCGCAAAACCAATGATTGATGCTGGGGTGTTGAAAAACCCTGATGTGGACGCTATTATCGGTTTGCATCTGTGGAATAATTTGCCTTTGGGAACGTTGGGTGTACGTGCAGGTGCGTTAATGGCGGCTGTAGAAACCTTTAACTGCACCATTTTTGGTAAAGGTGGACACGGCGCGATGCCCCATCAAACAGTAGACTCAGTAATAGTTGCAGCCCAAATCGTCAATGCTCTACAAACAATAGTGGCTCGTAACGTCAATCCGATTGATTCAGCAGTGGTGACAGTCGGTGAACTCCATGCTGGTACAAAATGCAATGTGATTGCAGATACAGCCAGAATGAGTGGTACTGTTAGGTACTTTAATTCAAATTTGCGGGGCTTTTTTGCCCAACGTATCGAGCAAATTATTGCCGGAGTTTGCCAAAGTTTTAGTGCTAATTATGACTTTGAATACTGCGAACTCTACCCAGCTACGATTAATGATACAGGGATGGCGGAGTTAGTGCGATCAGTTGCAGAAGAAGTGGTAGAAACGCCCGTGGGTATTGTACCAGAATGTCAGACTATGGGCGGTGAGGATATGTCCTACTTTTTACAAGAAATACCCGGTTGTTATTTCTTTTTGGGTTCTGCTAATCCAGAGAAGAATTTAGCTTATCCTCATCATCATCCCCGTTTTGATTTTGATGAAACAGCGTTGGCGATGGGTGTGGAGATGTTTGTGCGCTGTGTGGATAGGTTTTTGAATGAATAAGTATAGAAATAAAAAAAGCCTTGTAGAGACGCGTAGCAAGATCCCGTAGGGTAATTTCGCGTCTCTACATTCTTTTTCACCAGATGTCTAATGAATAAAAAAGCCCCAGCGATTGGAAATCGCGGCTACACAAACAAAACCCGCCTGCGCGGGTTTCAATTATTTAGTTCCCAAGTGGAAATAAGAGAGTTTTGCTGATGATGCATTGCTTGATTTCTAATGTAGTTAGCTACGTTATCTATACCATTATGGCTAACAGTAAAAGCACCATAACTACCTTGCCATTTAAAAAATTTACCTGGTTGGATTTCGTGAGTGACTAAATGGGAAGAACTACCCTTCACTTGTTTCATTAAATCGGATACTGTTATGATTGTGGGAAAACCTGTCAATAGATGTACATGATTTTCTATCCCACCAATAGCGATCGCAGTGCATCCGAGTTTTTCACACTCCCCAATAATTGCAGCATAAATAGGCTTTTGAATATCTGATTTAATTAAAGGTAATCTGTCCCAAGTTGCCCAAACACAATGAAGATATAATTGCGTGAAATTTGACCTCATTTTATTAAACCCGCGCAGGCGGGTTTCGTCTGTGTAGCCGCGATTTCCAATCGCTAGGGTACGTGAATACCCACATTACTATTAAATTAGTCTTGCCCAATAAATAACTTCAGTAAAAATACCAGAATCAATATAATTATTATTTATTCTGAAATGAAATAATCTTTTGTTTCAATCCCGTTACCGGGTTTCATTAATTTGAAAGGTTTTAAATTTATGGATGATAAATCGATTATTGCTTAGTTTCAATCCCGTTACCGGGTTTCATTAATTTGAAAGCAACTTCTGGCGCGATCGCATTGACTATTTTCTCAAGTTTCAATCCCGTTACCGGGTTTCATTAATTTGAAAGGAAAACTTCTACGCTTATAGCCAGGTAAAAATCGCGTTTCAATCCCGTTACCGGGTTTCATTAATTTGAAAGCTCATATAGTTGGAGACGGCTCTGATGCAATCAGTTTCAATCCCGTTACCGGGTTTCATTAATTTGAAAGTATGTAGAACCCTAGTAACAGAAAAAGCGGTGCCGGTTTCAATCCCGTTACCGGGTTTCATTAATTTGAAAGTCAGATGAGTTATTAGGCGAGTAATTGTCGTTGACAGTTTCAATCCCGTTACCGGGTTTCATTAATTTGAAAGATCTGACTGTATAGTGCGTTCGCAAAAGTTCTGGTGAATGGTTTCAATCCCGTTACCGGGTTTCATTAATTTGAAAGTCTTTTAGGGTGCATTTACCCAAAACTGTGTGATAGTTTCAATCCCGTTACCGGGTTTCATTAATTTGAAAGGAAATCGGAACAACCGGAAGATTCCCAGAATCGCAGGTTTCAATCCCGTTACCGGGTTTCATTAATTTGAAAGGGGAATACACAGGCGAGTGCATTTTGTACTCTAGTGTTTCAATCCCGTTACCGGGTTTCATTAATTTGAAAGGTCTGATCGCTGCTAGAACAAAAGGATGGATTGATGTTTCAATCCCGTTACCGGGTTTCATTAATTTGAAAGGTAGAAGATTTTCTACAAGATTATTTCCCAAAATACGCCAGTTTCAATCCCGTTACCGGGTTTCATTAATTTGAAAGAAAGAGGATTAAGGTTTCCAATATTTCCAAATTGTAGTTTCAATCCCGTTACCGGGTTTCATTAATTTGAAAGCTGTGTTAGATATGCGATCGCTAATGTTGAGACGTTTCAATCCCGTTACCGGGTTTCATTAATTTGAAAGGTTGTAATGTTGGAAATAGCGAAACAGAGAGCGATGTTTCAATCCCGTTACCGGGTTTCATTAATTTGAAAGGTAGTGTGCAGATATATTTTAATGGAGTCCATAAACTGTTTCAATCCCGTTACCGGGTTTCATTAATTTGAAAGTCCGCAGAGTAAAAGTCAATACCGGCATTCTTGGCGGTTTCAATCCCGTTACCGGGTTTCATTAATTTGAAAGTCCGCCAACCAGAACCCAATTGTAGAGCCATTCCCACCAGCATTTTTGGCAGGTCTACTTTAAAAGTCTGTTTCCAGTATTCACTAATAGGCTCCACAATGATACTCCAAAAGCTAAAACTATTGAATTGTCAAGGTTCTGCCGATTTGGCGGGAGGTGGGGGGTTTTTGCCCGCGCTTTCCCCTGCCAAAAATTTCACCTATCTCATAGTAACATCATAAGTATATTTTGGCAGCTATAGCTATAGTTACCAATTGCTACGAAACCTTAGCTTCCAAAGATTTTAGCAACTCTGTATTCACTCCCGATTCACGAGTTAAGGAAATTTTGCCAGTACGAGCAATTTCCTTCAAGCCAAATTTTTGTAATACCTGGACGATCGCGACCATTTTTCCTGGATCGCCGACGACTTCCAAAGTCAAAGAATCTTCAGCTACATCTACTACTCGCGCCCGGAAAATTTGCGACAACTCGACTATTTCGGAACGGGTACTGCTGGTAGCATTCACCTTGAGTAGCATCAATTCACGTTCTACACAGGGAATTTCAGTAATATCCTGCACTTTGAGAACGTTAATTAGCTTGTATAGTTGCTTAGTAAGTTGTTCAATCACGTAATCGTCACCGGGTACAACCATTGTGATCCGAGAAACTCCTGACTGTTCTGCTGGTCCGACAGCAAGACTTTCGATGTTGAAGCCACGACGAGCAAATAAACCAGAAATGCGGGAAAGAACACCCGCTTCATCTTCTACAAGTACTGATAGGGTATGTTTCATTGTCGCCAACAGAGGCTAGAAAGAGGAGAGATCATACTATTTTAAACTATTGAAGTTAAAAAGCATTGCCGAATCAAGCAAAGGTAATGTTTGCACAGGATTTCGCTTTAACCACTCTTGAAACGATCGCCCTCCCTGTTCAATATACTTATTTAACTCTGGTAAACAGCAACGGCGATAGAAACCACACAATGGTTCCCATCTATTATTTCTATAAACCAAAGCTGCGATCGCTTCTTCTGCTACTTGCTCTAATCCACCTATCCATTCTTGCAAAACTTCTACTCGCAAATTAGGTAAATCACAAGCCAACAGCAACACCCAATCTGTTGTTACCTGCGTTAATCCTTGGGAAAACCCTACCAGTGGGCCGTGAGTTTTTGGTTCATTACCAGTTTCTTCTGGTAAAAGTACTTCCTGAATAAACTGACTTTTGGGTGGGAGCAAATTTTGGTAACGTTCTGGCCAGGGAGTAACCACGTATACTTGCTCTGTACAAGTCTCCGCAATTTGACAGATTCGTTGCAGCATCGGGACGTCTTCAATGGGGATCAAAGCTTTATCTCTACCCATACGTGTACTTTTCCCGCCTGCTAAGATAATGGCTGTTAATTGGTGATTGGTCATTAGTCAAAAATTGGTGAGTGCTTAGTTTAGCTTTGCGTTAATTCGTGGCGATTTGAAACACGGAGGAACGCAAAGCTAAACGCAGAGGGGCGCTGAGTTTTGATGCCAAAATTTCGCTATGAATTTATGCAATTTTGTACTCAGTTATTTGTCGTCCTCTTCACCCTCTCACCTGACTTTGGCGAATTTGCTGCAACATTTGCTCTACACTTGCTGCTGCTGGTAGACATTTCAATCCTTGACAAACTAAGCCTACACTGTTTTCTGGCAGTTTTGATGCGATCGCAAATACAACAGTTGGTAAGTATTGAGACATGAGTGAGTGTATCTGTTCGGTGGTGGTACGAATCAGGGTACTATTGCGATACCAGTCTAAGGCTGTAAATAAACTTGGACAGGCTTGTGTATGGTTGCTCATTATACTTCGGAATGCTTTTAAGCCTTGTTCTGCTAAATCTAAATAATGTAGATTCTCTGTAAACAAAGCCAGACGCACGAGATTGGCGATCGCTATTCCATTGGCTGATGGTGTAGCGTTGTCTGCATAACTACGTTCGCGCACAATTAAATCTTGACTTGCGTCTATTGGGGCGTTAAAATATCCTCCTAATTCCACGCTCCAGAGATATTCGTCAAATTCCTCTTGGAGTGCGATCGCTCTTTCTAACCATTTGTTTTGCTCTGGACTACAAGTTTGTAAATCCAGCAGTGCTTTGATAAAAAAGGCATAATCTTCTGATTGAGCTAATACAGTTGGTTGATTTTCATAATTCAATCTGTGGAAACGCTCATTGATAAATTGATTATGTAAGATGAAGTCTGCGGCTGTGGTTGCTAGTTCCAAATAATCAGGCTCTCGGAAAACAGCATACGCTTTTGCTAAACCAGAAATCATTAAACTATTCCAAGCAACAATCATTTTAGTATCTGTCACTGCCGGAATCCGACCAGGCCAGTTATGAGATTTAGCTTCTTGGTTGTTGCGTGCTGGAGGAAATGTTGCGAGTGATTGGGGGGTCGTACCGTAACGCGCTACAAATAATTTCTTGAGGGCTGTTTCTACGGTTTCGCTCAGTTCTCCACTATGGCGTCTTTGTAAGACATTCTGACCGTCAAAGTTACCGTTCGTGGTGACAGTAAATTGTTGTTGTAATTGTGTGAGTTCTTCAGCACTTAGCAGTTGTTCGAGTTCGCTGAAAGTCCAGATATAAAAAGCTCCTTCTTCTGGTTCTGACCCCCCTGGGGAGGTGAAACTATCAGCATCTTGAGCTGCATAGAAATAACCTTCAGGTGAGGTCATTTCTCTTTTGAGCCATTCGACAGTACGAGCGATCGCTCTATGGAAAGCAGGTTCTTCTATACCTGTACTCCAAAGATTTGCGAGATACTCCACAATTTGACCATTATCGTAGAGCATCTTTTCAAAATGCGGTACTGTCCAGGTGGGATCAACAGTGTAGCGGTGAAAGCCTCCTCCTACATGGTCATAAATACCACCTAATGCCAAGTCTAATCCCCGTTGGGTGCAAATTTGTTTGCCATCATATTTAGATGTCACCTCAAATCGTGTTCCCCGTAATGCTAATTCTGCGTAGGGGATCATGGGGAAACTATTACCGTGCTGGTTGGGAGTAATGATCCCCGTGCTGGCTTCCCAGCTTTTTTGTAATAACTCGTTGTCTTGAGTTGCGGTAGTACTTTGTTGTTCCAATACCGCAGAGGTGAGGAGAGATTCGAGAATTACTGCTTTGCGATCGCGCAAATTTTGTTTTTCTGTATCGTAGTAGCGGCGAATCGCTTGTAAAACTTGTAAAAAACCAGGACGACCATAGCGTGGTTCAATTGGAAAGTAAGTACCTGCATAAAATGGTACTAAATCATCTGGAGATAAAAAAGCATTTAAAGGCCAACCCCCCTGACCACTCATCATCTGCAAAACTTGCATGTAAATACTGTCAATATCTGGTCTTTCTTCCCTGTCTACTTTGATGGCGATAAAATTGGCATTCATGTATTCAGCAATGCTCAGGTCAGAAAATGCTTCTCCTTCCATAACAGTACACCAGTGGCAACTGGAGTAACCAATCGAGAGAAAAATAGGTTTATTCTCTGCTTTTGCGGTTGAAAGTGCTTCGTCGCACCAAGACCACCAATCAATGGGATTTTCGGCGTGTTTACGGAGGTATAGACTTTTGGCTTCAGCAAGGCGATTAGTCATGATTAGACACTATTATTTGCCTTCTGTGTTCAGTCTAACTCGAAAGATTTTAGATTTTAGACTTCGTCGTGAGCTTCAGCGTTGGACTGAGCGTCTCCGCACTGAGCTTGCTGAAGTGTCACGCCGAAATCCGAACGATTTTGGATTTGAGATTCAAAAGTGATTTTTTAGTTTAAAGAACGCAAAAACGAACTAGCCATTGGTGTAAGCACCCTATCAGAGGGAGATGCTGCTTTAGTACTCATTGTAGTGTTTGTATTCAGTCCGACGATCAAGTGCAGTAAGAAGGTAATAATAGCAGCTTGTACAAATTTTTCTAGCATGGCAGCTTCCTCTCTTTGGATAGATGTTTTTTCTTGAAATGTATTCCCTGCGTCCACCTCATACTAATGATTTACCCCATTAGGTAGAGATATCAGGAAAATACTCAGTAAAAATATTGATGTTTTTACAAAAACATGAAAAAATAATACCGAGCAAGAGCCAAATTAATAGGGTAAGTACCATCTGCTATGTATGACTACACGATGGTTAAGATGGTTTCGGAAAACAATCAGCCTTTGTAATCGATAGAATGTATCTACAATTAGTTACAAGTTGGCTAAATGATTCCTATCGTTATTGAACAATCAGGTCGTGGCGAACGCGCCTTTGATATCTACTCACGCCTTTTACGTGAACGTATTATCTTTTTGGGACAAGCGGTTGATGACAACGTTGCTAACTTGATTGTTGCCCAACTACTGTTTTTAGATGCCGAAGATCCAGAGAAAGACGTATATATGTACATCAATTCTCCTGGCGGTTCGGTAACAGCAGGAATGGGTATTTTTGATACTATGAAGCATATTCGTCCAGATGTCTGTACCATATGTACAGGACTAGCGGCGAGTATGGGTGCTTTTCTCCTGAGCGCAGGTGCTAAGGGTAAAAGAATGAGTCTTCCTCATTCTCGAATTATGATTCACCAACCCTTGGGCGGCGCTCGCGGACAAGCAACTGATATTGAAATCCAAGCCCGCGAAATTCTCTATCACAAGCGACGGCTAAACGAATACTTAGCCGAACATACCAGTCAGCCGTTAGAGAAAATTGCCGAAGACACAGAAAGAGACTTCTTTATGTCGCCCGAAGAAGCCAGAGATTATGGCTTAATCGACCAGGTGATTGATCGTCACGCTGCTGGTAGCCGTCCAATGGCTGTCGTGTAGTCAGAAGTTGAGGTGTAGGGGTGTAGAGGTGTAGAGTTTTTCTTCTGCCCAATCCCCTATACTATTGACCAATGACCAATGACCAATGACCAATGACCAATGACCAATGACCAATGACCAATGACCAATGACCAATAATTAATCAAAATCCTGCCAGTGGATCTATAGGTGTAGCCTGGGATTCTAAATATTTGAGGAAATCACGTAATTCTTCGGAATCGAGTAAATGGCGCGATCGCTTACTGTAAGTTTGAATTAAATAGTCTCTACCCTGTTCTGTTGTCCAACCTAAGCGCTGCATTTCTACGCCGATTTTGGCAATATCATCTGATTGATCTACAGGTTCGCTTTTCTTCCTTTTCTTGGTTGTCGGTGTGGGTGGCGCCGCAGCTACTACTTCTTCGGTGAGAGTATTGTGATGATTGCGTTGGGGAAAGGGTGTGACGTTACTAGAATTAATCTCTGGTAAAGGTTCGTTTTCACTCTGGTTGCTAGAAATTTCCCCGAAGTCGGGGAGTTCTGGTTGTGCGATCGCCGCCGAATTTTCCTCTACATCTTGGCTGTAGGTATCAATTGTGTTTGTTGAAGAAATCGAAGAAATTGAAGAAATTGAAGAAACTGTTGATTTAATGGGTGTACTTGCTTGTGTTTCCAGATTGGAGGTGTCTATGGGAGTTTCGGTGAGAGTTTCCGTGGAAGACGAGACAGGGACATACATATAGGGAGAAGCGGAGACATTTTCTTCTGTTTGAACTGGTTCAGTACTTTTGCTAGTCTTAACATCAGTCACACTCTTGTTCTCAATCACACTTTCCGTCTGTACTTGTGAGGTAGTAGCGATTCCCAAAACCATCAAAGCTCTACTTCTAGCTTGATCTTCTGCTTGCTCTACTGTATCGGCTGCTGACATACCAGTCGCACGGGTGATACCTTCTATTTGTAAGCTTGCCCGAACAATATATTTGCCATGATAAATTTGCACTAATTCAGAGATTAAACTAGCTGTGGGATACAAGCTCTGAAGTTGAGCCAACATCATAATTTCACCAAATCTACGTCACTATAAATTGCAAGTCAGAATTCCCTTGCACCCCACACCCTGATGTTGATAATGCCAGAACTATTTCATTTTATCAAAAAAATACAGGAGGATTGGTAGGGTGTGTTATATACCGCAGGCGAGCGCTTTAATAATAGACCTCTGGTGAAAATGAATGTAGAGACGTAGCAGTGCTACGTCTCTACAAGGGTTTCAGCCAACGAATAATTAATTTCTGGAGATGTCTAAAAAGTACGATGCGTCGTGTATGTGTAGCCGCGACTTCTAGTCGCCTGGTGTAAGGTCTTAATTTAAGCGAACTTTATTTTAAGTAAGAATCCCCACCCTTCCGGTATCTAAATCATAACGACCACCTACAATTTTCAATTTACCGGACTGCAAACGCTCAGATAACAGGGGCGATCGCTTTAACCGTTCAATTTGATAATGCACATTGGCAACAACAACTTTGTCAACCATATCACCTGATTTTTCTTTGAACTTTTGCACAACTGGCTTAATTGCGCTGACAAAAGTGCTGATATCACCAGGTAAAGATTCGTTTTTCACGGCGGCGGTAACTGCTCCACATCGCTCATGACCTAATACCATCAGCAAAGGAGTATTTAACAAAGTAACCGCATACTCAATACTACCGATTGCTTCCGGGATGGCAATATTTCCAGCAATGCGAACATCAAAGATATCGCCGATACCCTGATCAAAAACAATCTCGGCAGGTACTCGCGAATCTGCACAACTTAAAATACTTGCAAATGGATGTTGAGCTTGAGCAACTTCCCGCAACCGAGCCGGAGTTTGATCGGGATATTGGGCTTGATGCTTCACAAAGCGCTGATTTCCCGCCATCAACTTTTGCAGTGCAGCATCTGGATCAAGAGAAAGAGGAGCCTTCGAGGGTAATTCGGCGGCTTGAACCTGTTCAATCTGCCAGAATAAATCACCAGCAGTTACCACCAAACCAAATCCCCCAATAGCTCCCCACTTTAAGAAGTCACGACGTTCCATGAAACGCTTCCTTGTATGTATGATTTTTTACAGGGATGCAACACATTTTAATGAGCGGATTTCCATGACATCTGAGATGTAACAGGTTCCCCCAAATTTATTGAGTACGGGTCTGATATGTTCCACAGCTGACTTGAGTTCTTCTGGCATACAGAAGGCCATGATGTAAACATTATCAAGCATCGTCATGTCCAAATCTTCAGCCGTTCCTCGTAATCCCTTACCAGCGACATTACGAATCACAATATGACCATGTACACCTGATTTGTCCAAACTATCCAAAATTTTGGACAGTTCAAAAGAGTTAGCAATAATTTCTATTTTTTTGACTAAGTGCATAGCATTACCTCCAAAATAGGTTAATTCCGTACAGATATAGCGGAATTCCCACAATAATGTTGAACGGGAATGTGACTGCGAGAGCAGTAGAAACGTACAGACTGGGATTTGCTTCTGGAACTGTCAACCGCATCGCTGCTGGGACAGCTATGTAAGAAGCACTAGCACACAGCACAGCAAATAAAAGTGCATCTCCTTGAGCCATACCAATTACTTTGGCGATCGCTAACCCAATCACTGCATTGACTATGGGAATTAGTATGGCAAATGAGATCAGAAAAAACCCGGTTTTTTGCAAGTCTTTAATTCTTCTGGCTGCAACCAACCCCATATCTAGTAAAAAGAAGGTAAGAACACCATAAAACATTCCTTGAGTAAAGGGTTCTAAAACCTCCCAACCGTGTTCTCCTGTTAAGAATCCGATCACCAGACTACCAACTAAAAGAAAAACTGAACTGTTGAGAAATGCGTCTCTTAAAACTTCTGGCCAAGAAAAATCTCGCTTACCATCAGAAGTGAATAAATTCACCAAAATTAAACCAACAATAATAGCTGGCGATTCCATAAGAGCCAAAGCTGCTACCATGTAGCCATCGAAAGCAATGCCCAGTTCACTTAAAAAGGCGCTGGCTGTGATAAAGGTGACAGCACTGATAGAGCCATAAGTAGCAGCGATCGCGGCTGCATCATAAGTATCCAGTTTCAGCTTCAGAATAAAAAAAGTATAAATTGGTACAATGCAAGCCATCATCACTGCTGCGAAAAGTGTCAGCACTACTTCCTGTGTGACGCCGCTTTTGATGAGTTCAACCCCTCCCTTAAACCCAATCGCAAACAGCAGATAAAGCGAAAAAAGTTTGGGTATGGGTGCGGGAATTTCTAAATCAGACTTGACAAAAACAGCAATCATCCCTAAGAAAAAAAACAAGATTGGTGGATTCAGGATGTTGGATACTATCAAATTGGCATCCATGTCCATCCCTCCGTGTGCTGATCAAACTTTAACTTTAAAAAACTTTGCATTGAAAAAAGTTACATAACCATAAGCTTTGATGTAACGTGTATCGCTACCTAATGTCAATTGAATGTGAAGTATCTCAAAACTCTTGACACTCCCCAATCCCCAATCTGTAAAAATGAGCAATTCTGTTAATTATTTCCCCAGTGAAAATCCTTTCATACGCACAATACATAATGCTGTCAAAGGTAGAGCTAGATATAAGGTAAGTGGATTGTATGATTCACCAGATTTCAAAATATACCTTGAATCTAGATTGTCAGAGGAGAAAATTGTCACACAAGTTCGTGCTAATCCTGTGACAGGAAATGTTCTAGTTCTTTTTCATCCAGAGATTAGTTCAAATGCGATCGCTTGGCTTCTCCAAGAAATTGTTGTAGATTACAGCAAACAGAACAGACTACTAGCTAAAAACAATAATTTACCTATTTTGACGACACCTGTGCAGAAACAATTAGAAAAAGCAGGTAGTGGACTTGTTTTGGTTTCGGGAGCTGTTTCTACTCTTGTTTTAAGCGCCGTATTACTACATAGAGGTGGTCTAGATAAAGTAATTTTACTAACAATTAAAAAATTGCATACGCCACTTTTAGACCGTATCATGCTTAGTATCACTTTTTTAGGTGATCCGCTTGTTTTGCTGTTACTTTGTCTGGGATTGGGAACTAGATCGGCGTACAATCAGCGTCCAGGAGAAGCTACTAGCTTGGGTATGGCGGCAGTTGGTGCGATCGGCTTGAATATTTTCCTAAAGGAACTATTTTGTAGAGCGCGTCCAGCATTATGGGATCATCTTGTCAATGTGGGTCACTACAGTTTTCCTAGCGGACACGCTATGGTATCAATGGTGATTTATGGTTTTATTGGTTACACCTTAGCCAAGCAATTTCCTCAACATAAACGGCTGATTTTTGCTTTGACTGCTGGTTTAATTACTGCGATCGGTTTGACTAGACTTTATCTCGGTGTACACTGGCCTACTGATGTGTTGGTTGGCTATGCCGCAGGTTTAGTGTGGTTAGCTATATGTGTTGAAAAAATAGAAATAGGAGAAATTCTCTATTAGACATCTCCAAAAAAGAATGTAGAGACGTGAAATTTCACCTCTCTACAAGGATTTTGGGCAACTGCACTTCATCCAAAGCAGAAGTGCTATATTTACATTCATTGTTGAGTGTTGACTGTGGGTTCTAAAGCTTGTTCAACTCTGGCGCGGAGTGCGGGATTTGCAAACAAAGTTCTAAATGCAGCTTGTCGCTTGTCTGGTGGTTCGGGTGCATATTCCCACAGGCTTTCGTAATAAAAGAAAGCCGCACCTAAACCGCGTTCTCGAGCGGCTCGCACCTGGGAATTAATTTGTTGCATCGGCACTTGGTTATTTCGCAACCCTGCCATAATACCAATGGCAGTTGGTATCTTTTGTTGTGAGATTTGAATTTCAGGACGGGAAATCTTCGCTACGAAACTTTGGAAATTGGAACGATAAACTTGCATGATTAGCTCATCAATAATATTTTGATCGAGCCAAGCTAGCCAATCTTGCAACTGGAATTTATAAGCAAAGTCGTAGTAATTGGGAGAAACAGAGAAAATTGCCCCAGGTTTTCTGGATTTTACACCTTGATTGAGTTGTACCATAAAGGCTGTGATTTTATCTGCTCGCCAGCGCGTCCATGCTGGATCTTCAGGATTACTAGGTGGATTATTTTTAGTTTCCTGGTTATACAAGGCAGTCGTGTATTTATCATAGCCAAATTCGCGGGGTAAACTCATGTGGTCATCAAACTGAATACCATCAACATCGTATTGAGTGACAATTTCCATCACGAGATTAGTGATAAACTCTTGGACTTTTGGATGAAAGGGATTGAGCCACATCACCTCACCCGCAGCACTGATGGAAGTTTGGCTACCATCGCGTTTTTGGGTAAACCAATCTGGATGATTCATTGCTAGTTCAGACATCTGGGGAGCCATGAAACCAAATTCAAACCAGGGAATCGCAAGTAATCCTTTGCGATGGGCTTGGTTAATTAAGTCTGCTAAAATATCATGTCCGTCTGAGCCTCGCAACACAAAGGGTTGAATACCTTCGCGTTTAGCTACGGCGCTGGGATACATGACATAACCAGAATTCCACACCACAGGATAGATTGTGTTAAAGTTTAACTTCCGTAATTGACTAAGGGCATTTTCGACTTTGGCACGATTTCTAAGGGTGTTAAAGTCATTGTTGGTCATCCACACACCACGAATTTCCTGACGAGGAACCTGTGCTGTTGCAAAGTTAAGGTTGTTGCCTAAAGACACCGTCAAGAATGATATTAAAAAAAGTAGTGGGAGAAGAAATTTAAGCGATCGCCTGCTAAGGCGCCACCAACTTTGAGATTTGTCTGATTTTTTCTCTATCCACATGTGCGATCGTCTGCTTTGTTGATGAAATTTACTAGCCATCGTGTCTACGAACTGGTTAATCAGTAGTTGTTCATTCCGTACGAATCCATTTACTGCCTGTCTGTGAAACTGAAGCAGACTTAGCACAGTGAAATAATTGACGTAGCTACTAACACATTAGTGCCTAGTATCACTTTCTCATGAAGAGGAAATACTTAATCCAGGGATAAGCTTATTGAATGTATTGAATTGTTTGATAATGAATTTTGGAACTGATAACTGTAATATGCATAGCCAAAAACTTTTTCTGTCAACAATGGGTTGTGGAACTTGGGCATGGGGCAATCGGCTGCTGTGGGGATACGATGAAAGCATGGATAACCAATTGCAAGCAGTCTTTAACCTTTGTGTGAGTAATGGTGTGACTTTGTTTGATACGGGTGACTCTTACGGAACAGGGAAATTAAATGGTCGTAGTGAGTTACTGTTAGGAAAATTTACTCAAAAATATCAAGGTATAAATAAAGAAAATATTTGCATTGCAACTAAACTTGCTGCTTATCCTTGGAGATTGACACGCCAGTCGATGGTGCGAGCTTGTCAAGCCTCTGCTGAACGCTTGGGAAGAAATGTGGATTTAGTACAAATGCACTGGTCTACAGCTAACTATGCTCCTTGGCAAGAAGGAGCGCTGTTGAATGGTTTAGCGGATCTCTATGAGCAAGGTTTGGTTAAAGGAGTAGGTTTATCTAATTTCGGGTCGAAACGACTCAAACAGGTACATAAAAAATTTGCAGAACGAGGAATACCAATTGCGACTCTGCAAGTTCAATACTCATTACTATCTACTTATCCTATCACCCAACTGAGGATTAAAGAGGTTTGTGATGAACTGGGGATTAAATTAATTGCTTATAGTCCTTTGGCGTTGGGAATATTAACAGGCAAATATTCTGAGCAAGGCCCGTTTCCCAAAGGTATCCGGGGACTATTGTTTCGACAGTTATTACCAGGAGTGCGATCGCTTTTAGAATGTTTGCGAGCGATCGCTCAATCTCGAAATAAAACCATGTCCCAAGTCGCTCTCAACTGGTGCATCTGCAAAGGAGCAATTCCAATCCCAGGAGCCAAGAGTCCAGAACAGGCGCAAGATAATATTGGTGCTTTAGGTTGGGAACTCAACTCTGATGAAATTGCAGAACTGGACACAGCTGCTGCAAATACAAATCAAAAAATGGTACAGAATATTTTTCAGACTAAGTAAAAGCAGGGGTTCTCACGCGCACGTATTATTTTGATCATAGGAATCAAGGAGCAGGCTTAGTTCTGTTAAATTTATGCTGATTTCCTAGTATTCAAGCTGAATTTAATAAAATAAACCAGGGCTAAAAATCATGAATAAAATCATTAATACTAGCAAAAAATATATTTTCTCTGTAATCGTTGTGCCAATAGCTGCTTGTCTAGGTAGTTGTAGTTCTAACTCTACTGATGAAGCTAAGTTAAACATCACAACATCACCAACTCCAAACAGTGAAGCTTCTGCACCCGCTACACAATCACCAACTCCAAACAGTGAAGCTTTTGCACCTGCTACACAATCGCCAACTCCAAACAGTGAAGCTTCTGCACCTGCTACACAATCACCAACTCAAACAGCTAGACTCAACGTTCAACCCAACAGTGAATCACCTACCACAGATAAAACAGATAAAACTGTGAACGTCACACTATACACAAGTGATGCACAATGTCAAGAACTAGTCCCAAAAAAAACTACAGTACCAGCACAGGAACCTGTAGCGGGCGTGGTAGGTAAAATTTTAGATCAACGGGATAACGGTGACTTTAACTTTTCTGGATATCGAGTCAATATTAAAAATGGTGTCGCCACAGTAGATTTACGACTCACTCCCAATTCCCAACGCCAAATCGTTTCTCTATCGAGTTGTGAACAATTTGCTTTATTCGGTAGTCTCCGCAAAACTCTTACAAGTAACCCGCAATGGGGAATTAAAGACGTTCGTTTTACTGAGCAAGGTAAAGAAATAGTGTTATGACGTTCTAGTTGCATACCTCATACCTCTAAGTACAGCTTTGCATAAGTTCATAGCGAATAAATTGAGCAAACCTCTGTGTTTGCGCTTTCCTCTGCGTCCCTCTGCGTTTAAAACGTTATTCTTAGGCAACTCCAAAAATTCAACCGATACATCTTATCCCAAGCAAATTTTGGGAACACTACTCATGATGTTTTGAGCGATCGCTTATCTCTATCTAACAACATGAGAGTGATATTTCTAGAAAAAAAGAGAATTTATGATTGTATTTATCTTGCATTTTTAGGGATTTTATGCATATTGCTAACATTGCCAGCTAACGCAGTACCAACAGGGTTTGATGGAATTAACAATTTGCGACAACAGCAGCAGCAAATTAACCAACAGCATCAAAGTGTTAAACAGGAACGCGATCGCTTAACCAATTTACAACAAGCAGCCCAAGAAAGACTCAACGACTTACAGCAAAACCTTAAAACTACTGATACGCAAATTCAAGATAGTGAATTACGTCTCAAGCTAGCAACAGAACGTTTGCAGCAGCTACAAGCAGATTTAGCAGTCAAAGAACTTGCTTATCAACAACGACAAGCAGCGACAATTGCTCGATTACGCTTTGTGCAACGTTCGCCAGTTAGTCAAGGTTGGGCTATTTTGCTGCAAAGTTCAAATTTCACCGACTTTATCAGTAAGCGCCGTTATCTGAAGTTAGTTTATCAGGCAGACCAGCAAATTTTAGCTAAACTTACATCCCAAGCCAACAAGATCAACAACCAAAAAATAGAAGTCGAACAGCAAAAAAATGAAATAGCATTGATGAGACAACAATTACTCGCCCAAAAAGCCGATTATCAAACCCAAGCAGACTTACAGCAGGAATTAATCGGGCGTCTCAATAGCGATCGCTTGGCATTAGAAGCAGCGCAAACCCAATTAGAGAAGGACTCTCAAGCAATTACAACTTTAATTCAACAAAAGGTAGCACAAGCAGAAGCAAGAGCCAAGACAAACAGCCGCAACAGCGTTATTATTCGTGGTACAGGTATGTTTGCATATCCTACCGATGCACCTACCAGTAGTCCCTTTGGTTGGCGGGTACATCCTATTCTTGGTTATCGTCGCTTTCACTCAGGTCAAGATTTTGCTGCCAGCTACGGCAGTACAATTAGAGCGGCAGACTCAGGCACAGTGATTTTTGCTGGTTGGTATGGCGGTTATGGTAACGCTGCAATTATTGACCATGGTAATGGTATCAGTACTCTCTACGGACATACCAGCCAATTGTATGTTTCAGAAGGGCAAACAGTCAAACGTGGACAAGCGATCGCCGCAGTTGGTTCCACGGGTTTATCTACAGGTCCTCACCTCCACTTTGAAGTCCGCAAAAATGGTACACCAGTAGATCCGATGAATTATCTTTGATAACAATCATCAAACTCACTTTCCGCTTGTTTCAGGCTTTTGTCAATTACCCTTGATTGCTTGCGATCGCGCAGGGGTGCGGATGCACTATCGCCAAAATATCATTGAAAAATCTAGCTATAAGCCTTGAAAACTATACTGTAGTACAAAATACGCAACTACGTTGCTCTCAGGGGTTTTCAGCATTTCTCTGAAAAAATAGCATTATCTATGATATGCTAGATTTATTGTGTCTGCGTAATTGAGCAGTACAAGGGCGTGTAGCTCAGTGGATAGAGCGTCAGATTCCGGTTCTGTAGGTCGGGGGTTCAAGTCCCTCCACGCTCGTTGTTGATTAGGAGAATTGACACTCCCCGGTCGCGCATACGCGGGGATTCTACATTCATCCTAGTTACTTGCTCTAGCAGGCTTGCACCAACTAGCGGCAATATTTGTACTGAAACGATTCTCTAACGGCAGTATGACGAGAAAGAGCAAACAATGGCAGGTTGAGTGAGCGTACCGTGATTTGGCTTGGTGACAGATTCTGAAGCATTTTTCAACAAAAGTAAGCGCAATTTCGACACCTTGATTGGTAGTTGTTTTGAGCGTTTAGGCGGCGTTTGACGATCGCAGCGAGAATTTTACTCTGTCCGCAGAATCTGTGTGGCTTTAGCCCTGAAAATGTCAAACTCTAATCTTCTTTTAGTATGGTTGTGTTGGCATAGTTTCACGGTATCCTGGACGTAGCCAAACCATAGGAGCATAGGTCGATCGCCAATGCAGACAACAGCAGCAGAACAAACCAATCCCCTGGCTGGCAAACCTTCTCCAGCCGACATTTTGATTAATGTTGAACAGCTTTTGGATCAGTACTACACGGTTCATCCCGATCCGAATAATCCACTACAACGTGTTAGTTTTGGAACATCAGGTCATCGTGGGACTTCTGCCAATGGTACATTCAATGAAGACCATATTCTTGCAGTATCTCAAGCGGTTGCTGAATATCGCAAGAGCCAGGGTATTAATGGGCCTCTGTACATGGGTATGGATACACACGCACTCTCGGCTCCAGCCCAAAAGTCTGCGTTAGAAGTGCTTGCAGCAAATAATATAGAAGTTTATATTGCCGTCGGTGAAGGTTATGCACAATACACACCGACACCAGCAGTATCCCACGCTATCCTCGCCTATAACAAAGGCAGAAATCTTGAATTAGCAGATGGGATTATTATTACCCCATCTCATAACCCCCCAAGTGATGGTGGTTTTAAATACAACCCACCTTCTGGTGGACCGGCGGAACCTGAAATTACTAAATGGATTCAAACCCGCGCCAATGAATTGATGGCAAATAATAACCGGGATGTGAACCGAGTTGCCTATGAATATGCGCTACAGACAGCCACAACCCACTATTTTGACTTTATTACTCCCTACGTCAACGATCTAGAAAATATTGTCGATATCGACGTAATTAGATCCTCTGGTATCCGTATCGGTGTTGATCCCTTGGGTGGATCGAATATTGCCTACTGGCAGCCGATCGCTGAACGTTATGGTTTAAATATTACCGTAGTTAACAACACCGTTGATCCGACTTTCCGCTTCATGAGCGTAGATTGGGACGGCAAAATCCGCATGGACTGCTCATCACCCTACGCCATGGCTAGCTTAGTCAAGTTTAAAGATGACTACGATATTGCCTTTGGTAATGACACAGACTCAGATCGTCACGGTATCGTCACCCCTAGCGTTGGATTAATGAACCCCAACCACTTTCTATCTGTAGCAATTTGGTATTTATTTACCAATCGTAGTGGCTGGTCAACAACAAGTGCGATCGGCAAAACTTTGGTCAGTAGTAGCATGATTGACCGAGTTGGTAAAGAGATTGGACGCCAAGTTTGTGAAGTACCTGTCGGCTTTAAGTGGTTTGTAGACGGTCTACTTGATGGTTCCTTTGGCTTTGGCGGTGAAGAAAGTGCCGGCGCTTCTTTCCTGCGTAAAGATGGAACTGTCTGGACAACAGATAAAGATGGTATAATTATGGATCTGCTTGCGGCTGAAATTACAGCACGTACAGGTAAAGATCCTGGTTTGCACTATCAAGATTTAACGGCAAAATTGGGCAAACCGTTCTATAAGCGGATCGATTCTCCTGCTTCGCCAGAACAAAAGGCGCGTCTAGGGAAACTCGCACCGGAAGATGTGAAAGCATCCACCCTGGGTGGCGATCGCATTACTGCTAAATTAACCAATGCTCCCGCTAACAACGCCCCAATCGGTGGATTGAAGGTGACAACAGAAAACGGTTGGTTTGCAGCTCGTCCCTCTGGTACAGAAAATGTATGCAAAGTCTATGCTGAAAGCTTTAAGAGCGAAGCTCATCTAGAGGAAATTTTGCAAGAAGCAACAGAAATTGTTGCTAATGTCGTTTAATTCTCGCATTTGTGAGATATCAAATACAAACTATCGCCGCTCTAGAATCAAAGTAGGGCGGCGATTATATGGTTTTATTATGTAGCGATCACTGCTAGAAAATTTTATAAATAACTATAAATGATTCATAATTGAACAAGAATGATCCTTTATTTTTAAAGGTCTTATCACAATTCTCAAAAATTACACTACACATGAATAATGTTTGGAAAGGCACACAGCCGTGTATCTCTAAAATTGAAATATGTAGCACTTTTTTGAGAATTCCTCTTACTTTTTACTTACTAAATGTGGTCTGAATTAACAAAAGCGATCGATAATATCAGTATTAGTGCTGATTGGTTCGGTATCAGAGTAGTCAAAGAAACCTTCTTTCATCGTGCTGTCCGTGATGGCTTACCTCAACGCCACGGCAAATCCGCCACCACAGGAGCCATGCTGGAAGTAATGGTTAACGGCTGTATCGGCTATGCAGCGACTAATTCTCTCCAACTGACAAGTTTACAAAAAGCTGCCGAAAAGGCATATCAACAAGCACTTGCAGCTAAACAGTGGTGGATACATCCGTTCCAAGCCACTAGCGAACGTCCTAAAGTAGTTGGTGAATACGTTTCGCCATTTTTTGAACCACTAGATGCTCTAGATACTGGGGAAATTAACGATTTACTAGTCCGTATTTGCCAAACCCTCAAAGTTTCCGAGCAAATCGTCAAAACTACGGCTGGTGCGAATACAGGCGAACGAGAAACATGGTTTGTCAGCAGCAACGGCTCAGAAATTTATCAAAAATTTCTGTTTCTCAGTACCCATTATGGAGCGATCGCCCAAGATGGAGCGATCGTCCAGCAGCGTACCAATAACGGCTGGGAAGCCAATTATTTCCAAGGAGGTATGGAATTACTTCAACCAGACAATCTTTGGCAAAAAGTGCAGCAAATAGGAGAGGGCGCGGTAGAACTTTTAACAGCAGCAGAATGTCCAACCACACGCACTAATTTAGTGTTAGCTCCAGACCAAATGATGCTACAAATTCATGAAAGTGTGGGACATCCTCTAGAATTAGACAGAATTTTAGGTGATGAGCGCAACTACGCTGGTGGTAGCTTTGTCAACAAAAATGATTTTGGGGTTTTGGTGTATGGTTCTCCCCTAATGAATATCACTTTTGACCCCACTGTACCTGGTGAATCAGCTAGTTATGGTTACGATGACACTGGTGCTGTCGCCACACGAGAATTTTTAATCAAAGAAGGTGTGCTATTGCGGGGTTTGGGTAGCTTAGAAAGCCAAAAAAGAGCAGATATTCCAGGAGTAGCTTGTGCGCGTGCTTGTTCTTGGAACCGACCCGCGATTGATCGCATGGCAAACTTAAATTTAGAACCAGGTAAAGCTTCCTTTGAGGAAATTATTGCTGACATAGAACACGGCGTTTACATGGAAGCTAATCGCTCTTGGTCAATAGACGATCGCCGCTATAAATTTCAATTTGGTTGCGAATACGCTAAATTAATTGAGAACGGAAAATTAACCAAAACCTTGCGTAATCCTAACTATCGAGCTACGACTCCAGAATTTTGGCACAGCTTAACTAAAGTTGGAAATTCCTCAACCTGGGAAATGTACGGTACTCCCTATTGTGGTAAAGGAGAACCAAATCAAGCTATTTGGGTAGGACATGGTTCACCCGTTTGTCTATTTACCAACGTCGAAGTATTCGGTGGCGATACGTAAAGATCATGAGGGGTGTAAGGGTATTAGGGTATAAGAGTGTAAGAATTTATCAAACGATGATTATTTCGCCAGTTTTATAGTCATCACTCATTGCTTTATTAAAAACCTACACTTGTCAGCTCCCTCATCCCCCTCATCCCCCTCATTCCCCTTGTCCTCCTTATTTCCCCAATCCCCAATCCCCATCATGAACAACCAGGAACTCACTGCTTTAGAAGTCAGCTTTAATCAACTGATTGATACTTTGTTGCTTAAAAAAGCAGCGACTGAAGAATTTGCTGTGAAATTAAATAGCGAACGCAGTCAATTTACTCGCTTTAATCATGCCAAAGTCAGACAAACTGGTATAGTTGTTGATGGCTGGATTGACCTAACATTGATGCAAGATCAGCGCAGTAGTTTTCGACAAATTCCTTTTACTGGGAATTGGGAAATAGATTGGGAAGTCACATATCAAGCTTTGCAAGAATTACGCGCAGAACTACCTTTTGTACTTTTAGATCCTTATTTAGTATTGCCATCAGGAACTAATACTAGTCGAGAAGTATATTCTGGTAATTTGTTGACTGAAGAAGCAGTAGTATCAAATGTTCTAGAATCCGTTACAGAATTAGATTTTACAGGATTGTATGCTGGCGGAGTTGTAGTTAATGCTTATGCTGATTCTCAGGGACAAAAACACTGGTTTGCTACTGATTCTTTTACTCTAGATTATTCTATATTTGACCCCGAAGGACAAGCTGTTAAAGGTATATTTGCAGGCAGTGATTGGCGTCAACAAGCTTATATCAACAAAATTCAAGATGCAAAAAAGCAACTAGAATTACTGGCTCGTCCAGTTAAGCAGTTACCACGCGGACAATATAGAACTTATTTTGCCCCAGAAGCAGTTGAAAATTTATTAATGATGCTTTCTTGGGGTGCTACCAGTGAAGCTGATTTACAACAAGGAAGTAGCGCTTTAGCTGCTCTTTCGCGTCAAGAAAAACAACTTTCTCCTAAGTTTAATCTCAAAGAAAACTTTCAACGGGGAACAGTACCACGTTTTAATGAATGGGGAGAAATGACAGCTCTAGAACTACTAATAATTACTCAAGGAATATTAGTCAATACCTTGACAAATTCTCGTACTGCCAAAGAATATCAAAAAACTTCTAACGGTGCTAATAGTCATGAATCTTTGCGATCGCCAGAAGTAAGTCCGGGAAGTTTAGAATTTGACCAAATTCTGCCAAGTTTGGATAGAGGGTTATATGTATCAAACTTACATTATTTAAATTGGAGCGATCGCCCCACGGGTAGAATCACAGGTATGACGCGCTATGCTTGTTTTTGGGTAGAAAATGGCGAAATCATCGCACCAATAGAAAATTTGAGGTTTGACGATAGTCTCTATCGCTTTTGGGGTGAAAATTTACTTGATTTCACCAATTTTCAAGAATTTATCCCCGAAATCGGAACTTATGAAGGTCGGCAACTGGGAGGTAGTATGGTTCCTGGGATGTTGGTGGAAGATTTTACATATACACTGTAAGTTAAATTATCTGTGATTGCGCCAAAGAGTAGGTGTTTTAGATGGAGAATCAAATTTTCTGCCTGAAAGCCTAGCTTGTTCTGGGTTTGAAGCATTCACATCAAAACAGAGGTTGGTACAAGTTTTGTTACAAAAAGTAAACTGCTATTTAGATTCCCATCAAATTAGTTAATTTTTGTAATATTTAATATTTTCTTAAGCTTTTGAATTTAATATTTTCTTTAGATTGTTCACGATAACCGACACAAATGAAACCCCGGCTGTAAACCGGGGCTTTTGTCAATGTCAGCTATTGTAGGGCTTGCTGTAAGCTGTCGCAACGGGGTAAGTGCTGTGAACGCATCAACATTACGTCAACTTTGGTCTTTGATTGAAGACACTCAGACCAATATTCTTTTGGAAGTCAACGACGCGGAACTAGTTCAACAGTTGCTAAGGCGACTGGAAAACCAAAAACTACTCAGCAGTGAAGAAATGAAAGTCATCCGTGCTTATATTAGCTCTAGGCTCCCACTAATTCGGGATTTGGCGATGGTGAGAAGAGGTTGTACTTGAGTTGTTATTAGTCATTAGTTCTTGGTCATTGGTACAAACAAATGACAAATAACAAATAACTCAATCTCCCGAACTTTGAGTTTGAGGAACTGATTCGTATTTAACATACTTGCTTGGGTAATTTTTCTGGAAGTATGCTTCCAGCACTTGCAAGACCATTGGACCACAAATGGTGCCACCATGATCGCCTGAGTTTTCACCAAAGGCTACAACTACAATTTCTGGTTTGTTGTAGGGCGCATAAGCACCAAACCAAGTATGGTTGGGACGACCGACACCTGCTTCTGCTGTACCACTTTTTCCAGATGCAGGGGCTATTGATGGTACATTCAAACGCTTACCTGTACCTTCGGTAATTACCTTCCGCAATCCATCACGCAGCACAGCGATTGTGGAAGGTTTCATGTTCAAGGATGAACGCCAGTTTTTTGCTTTTTCGTGGTCTTTTAACAAATGCGGCTGAACGCGGAAACCACCATTGGCAGGTACAGAGAACATAATATAAGAAAAAAATCAATTACAAGACATGATTCTTTGTATATAATAATACTCGCGTATTGACTGGGATTTGGTGGCAAATAATCTCAAAAGTATATCTTTTGTATAAACTTTTTTTTTGCCAGCTACATACAATTAACTCAAAAGTAATATTTAATTCCTCCAGTCAACTAGTTTATTCTTTAGGGAATCCCCAATACTTCTACCAAATAAGGACTATGGCCCATAGTGTGACGCAAAACCAAGAGGAAATAATGGCTTTTGAGTCCCTTGATGTTGAACTGCGTAACGTTTTTAAATTTTTTAACCAAGAGCCAGCAGTACATGGAATAGACTTGGATGTTAGACAAGGGGAATTCTTTAGTCTTCTCGGTCCATCAGGTTGTGGCAAGACAACCACGCTACGTTTAATAGCAGGATTTGAAAGAGCTGATGCTGGTAAAGTTTTGATCAAGGGAGAGTCCATGACTAATGTTCCTCCTTATCGCCGACCAGTTAATACTGTATTTCAAAGTTACGCTTTGTTTAACCACTTGAATGTCTGGGACAACATCGCCTTTGGATTGCGGTTAAAAAAATTACGTCAAGCCGAAATCGAAACAAGAGTTAAAGAAGCTTTAATACTAGTAAAAATGGAAGGCTTGCGATCGCGCTTTCCTAGTCAACTTTCTGGTGGTCAACAACAACGTGTAGCATTAGCACGAGCATTAGTCAACCGTCCAGCTGTGTTGTTATTGGATGAACCATTAGGAGCGTTAGATTTAAAACTGCGTAAAGAAATGCAAGTGGAACTATCGAATTTGCACAAAGAACTGGGTTTGACTTTTATTTTGGTGACACATGATCAAGAAGAAGCCCTATCCTTGAGCGATCGCATTGCCATAATGAATCATGGCAAAATAGAGCAAATTGGTACACCCAACGAAATTTACGAAAATCCTCGCACAGCATTTGTTGCGGATTTTATTGGTGATACAAATTTATTTGCAGGCGAAATTACAGAAGTAAATACATCCACCGTAGAAGTGGTAACAAAAACAGGATTAAAAATAACAGTGTCTCGTTTTGTTGATACACCTGCTGAATTATTACAAGCAGTAGTAGTAAGCGTGCGTCCCGAAAAAATTCAGCTTTCACTTTATCAACCCAGTGTCCAAGCTAACTGTTTTGAAGGGCGATTAGTGAACGTTATGTATTTAGGAACTCACGTTAATTATGTCGTTGAATTAAAAAAAGGTGTGTGTATCACCGTCATGCAACCTAACACCTTTGGTAGCTTACCAAATCCTGATATCCTCATCTATGCTTGGTGGACAGAAAATGATTGTTTAGTGATTGGTCAATAGTCATTGGTCATTGGTCATTGGTCAATGATCCTGCACAGTTGATTGAATCAGCGATGCGATCGCCGCCTCAACTCGCTCCCAACCTGTAGGTGAACTGAAATCTAGGCCCATAAATGTTTTGCTGATTTTAGTACGCAGCACTAGATAGACGATTCCTGCTGCCAAAACAGCGCTAATTGCAGGAATATCCTGATCTTTAGGGAACGAACACTTCTGTTTGAGAAAATTAAGACTATCTAACGCCATAGAATCGCGGACATTGGCCAGTTCATGAGTTAGTTCATTACCTTCTAGCAATTCCCACCGCATAATCTCTTGTGTAATCGGTCGTTCTTTCAAATCGTCTAGCAATCGTATTAATAGATAAATCATCCAATCAGCTAGGGATTCAGCATCAGCAGTTGTTTCATCCCCAATCAGCGCCTCAGCAGTGATCCAATAGTCTCCCTCTTGGCCAAATTTTTGAAGTAGAGATGGCAAATTCTCAAAATATCGGTAAATCAATACTTTATCAACACCAGCCTCACGTGCGATCGCATTCACACCTAATTGCTGAAATCCTGATTCTGCCAACAGTTTACCCACCGCCGCCAAAATTCGAGCTTTAGTTTCCTCTTTATCACGCGTCATGAATTATTTTTATCTACTTGTCACTTCTTGGTGACTATGATACCTTGTCACTGAGAAGTGACTTTTGTACTAATTAGTGCTTCCCTGTGAGAAGTAGACATGGAGAAAATTGCTTTTGACTTGGATGTTTATTCATATCAAATTGATTTCATTGGACACGTAAACAATGCTGTTTATATCCAGTGGATGGAAATAGGACGAACTAAGCTATTGGAAACTGTAGGAATGGCGATCCATGAAATTTTTGATCAGGGTTTCGTACCAGTTCTAGTTCATACCAGTATTACCTATAAATCACCATTGTATCTGAGCGATCGCGTGCAAGTAGAACTCTGGCTGTCTGAACTGCGAAATGCTTCTGCCATTATGCAGTTTCGTTTCTACAATAGTCAACAAGTGCTGGCGGCTGAGGGGTTACAAAAAGGATTGTTCGTTGATAAGCAAACTATGCGCCCAAGGCGACTTTACTCAGAGGAACGCGCTTTATTTGTTCCATACTTAGATCAAAGCACTGAAACTTTAGCTTAATCTATGAGCATTCTCAGGGAGAAACCTTAGATGAATTACAATGATATTTCACCGAAACTGCTACGCCAGATTGCAAATGATATTGGCTGTCTGTTGAAGAAATACTGGAGTCGCAGTGTATTGAGTTGTGCGATCGCAAAAGTTAAACAAACGCTCTGATCGAAATCAGGCGATCGCTCACCAGGGTAAACGACTACCATCCCACGAAAAGAACTGGCCGCTATCCTCAGTTTGTAGCTTTTCCATAACAGCAAGCAATTGGTTAACAGTACGTTCTATCGAAAATAGTTTTTCTGGTGGTACATTCTTTTGAAAAGGTTTAGAAATTCGGGTATCAGTTGTACCGGGGTGCAATGTTACAACTATAGTTTTTGGGCTAGTTCTGCCATATTCTATTGCTACGTTTCGGATCAACATATTCAGCGCAGCTTTAGAAGCGCGATAGCCATACCATCCACCGAGTTGATTATCACCAATACTTCCGACCTTGGCAGAAATACTAGCAAAAATACTGCGATCGCTATGACGAAACAACGGTAACAAATGCTTGGCAAGCAACACCGCACCAATACTGTTAACTTGAAAATAGTGCAGCAAATTTTCCGAATTAATTTGCTTCAAGCTTTTTTCTGGTTGCAATGTTCCTTGATGGAGAACGCCAACACAGTTAACAACCAAATGTAGTTTATTTATCTCCCCACGTAGGAATTGTACACCTTCAGCAATTTGCGCTTCATCTGTAATATCCATCGTCAGACAAGTTAGTCTCTCAGGATATGCATCTGATAATGTTATTAATTCAGCAGCCGAGTCTTTTTGACGATAAGTTGCATAAACCTTAGCAATGCTCTGCAATTGCAGTAATTTTTTCACAAACCCTAAACCGATTCCTTGACTAGCACCTACAATCAAGGCATTACATGAGTTGGAATGAATAAACATATTTTTAATGATAGTTGTTAGTTGTTAGTTGTTAGTTGTTAGTTGTAAAGATAAACACTATTTATTGTACGGAGTCGAAGCGTTGCACTCCTACCAACTACTAACCAATAACCACTAACCAATAACCACTAACCAATAACTACTAACCACCAACCAATAACTACTAACCACCAACCAATAACTACTAACCACCAACCACTAACCACCAACCACCAACCACTATCTATTATTCGGGTAATTTGTACCGTCCCACGATGCGCTTGGCGAACTCTGGAACGTATGCTTTTAATTTCTCTGGGTAATTCCGTTTCACATAAAGATAATTGCGGGTGAAGTGGGAATCTATCGAGAAACGACCATATTCTAAACCTTTGGGGCCGATTTTTTCAATTACTACTCCCATAAGTTTTGCTGCCCACATTGGTAGAGTCACGGCTTTATCGTAAGCTGGTATACTTTGTTGTACGGCAGTTGTGCGATCGCCTTGGGACATAACTGGCTGAGTTTCTAGTTGGTCTTTCACCAATTCCAGCATTTCCTTACCGCGTTCATTTCTAACTACGATCCATTGCCAGCCGAAAGGTGCGCCCATATACCCAACTACTAAATCAGCTAGGGAATTTACGTAGTCAAAGCAACTCATACACGAAGGGGCAAACACATCCTTGAGTTGGTTTGTTTTTAAGCCAAAGAAGGGTACAGTTTCAATTGATCCATCCTCGTGTTTAAAGTGAACTCGGAAGTCTTGCATAAACTCGTAATGTACCACCGTATCAGGCGATCTACTTGTAGTTTCTAAGAATTTTTGCAGCCCTGCACGAGTCACATTATCTACACAAGGCGTACCTAGTACGTACAATTTTTCTAGACCCAATTTCTTTTCCACCGCCCGCAAAGCTTGGATTTGGCAACCAACACCAATCACCAACAGCCGCTTCATCCCTGATTTTTCTACTTGTTCCAACACCGAGAGATTTGGTGAAAGTGTCGGTTTATTTACCCGCGCTGCTAGTATTTCTTCTGGGGTTCGGGCAATTACAGGCATAGGCCCAAAGCGGTCTTCTTTGGTATTCTGCACACAGACTACGCCTTCAACCATTCCCTGATTGAGCATTTCAATGGCGATCGCACTCACAATTCCTGTCCATTGAGCGCCGGGAATCGGCTGTTGTTTCCGCGCCGCCATCATGTCTTGATGAACACCAAAATAGAGTTCATCAGAGTTATCTAAATTGCGAGAACGGGTGTGTGTTTGTGCTTCGAGTCCGTCTATTTGCTGATTAATAAAAGCACAGGCTTCCTTGACATAATGAACATAGTATGTATCACACAATCCACATTCACTACATAGTTCCTTAGCAGGGCGACGGCTACCGGGTTTAAGGGCTTTGGCTTTTTTGTGTTTGGGAAAATCTACTGACGTCATTAAAATTTCGTCTTTAAAAACTCAGATTATTTATCATTTGACATACTCACCTGCCTGAAGGCGAGGTGATTCTTGACGCTTCGTTGACAGGTGCTACGGTCGTAGTCTTATCCCGTCTCTGCGTCCGTTTAGAGTCGTGGCAATGCCCTATCCCGACTTTACTAGTCCCCGTCCTTAAGGACGGGGTCTTATATTTTTGGCGGCGTTCTCGTCTCGGTCGTGTTCAGTTCCACAACTCAAGCATTGAACAGACCGAACTTTCAAATCCAGCTTACCCCATTTGTAGCCACACTCAGAACAAACTTGACTTGTTGGTTCCCATCGACTTATAACACGAAAAACGCGATTAAATTTCTCAGATTTGCCCTCGCATAGCGTCCTAAATTCTCTCCACCCCTGGAGGCTGATAGCTCTTGAAAGCTTGCGATTTTTAACCATTCCTGACACATTTAAATCTTCCAAAACAATAGCTGTTTCTAGCCGACGTTATGGACAGCAAGGATATAAAAAACCCCACAAAGAAGCTTTATGGAGTCCGAGTTATTTTGCCATTTCAGTAGGGGGTGCGCCGCTAGAAATTCTAAAAGAATATATAAAGAATCAAGAAAAGCCGTCCTTCTAGGACGGGGCTTGTATCCCATTAATTTCGGTCAATTCACACTATCTCAGAGATTAGTACCAAACGAGTCCATAGAAACATCAAAATCAATAATGGATTGGTGCGATCGCCTATATAAACCTGTAGAGATGCGCTAAGGCGCGTCTCTACGAATCAGAAAAAAACGAAGCGATCGCTTCTGCAAAACCAGCAAATGAACTGTAGTTTTTGGCAATAATAGAAACATTCATACCTAAAATTTTGGCATTGGCTGCTGTATAGGGACCAAAACAAGCAATTACACTCTTTTGATAATCTGCTTTTGAGGTGATCATTTGCAAGAAGCCTGAGATTTCAGCAGTGCTACTAAAAGCAATCACGTCTATTTTGCCTTGACGAATTAAATTTAACTCTACATCATATAAAGTCTTGTCTAAACACCGCGTTATATAGGTTGGTACGCGAGTTACGACCATACCCAAATTTTTTAATCCAGCTAGAAAATTAGGAATAATATTCGGTTCTGCAATCCCAACTACCTCTGGGACAGGAACCATTATAGTTTGCTTGTTGATATCTGGGATTTTAGCC
This sequence comes from Nostochopsis sp., assembly GCA_051172755.1. Lineage (GTDB taxonomy): Bacteria > Cyanobacteriota > Cyanobacteriia > Cyanobacteriales > Nostocaceae > Pelatocladus. Next base: position 172,382 of record JBMNDX010000012.1, read on the forward strand.
AACTCAGCAATAATTCCTTTGGGGCTAGGTTCTTGGGGAACTAAATCTACTTTCACACCAAAACTGGCTAATCTTTCTGCATCTTTACCAATAGCAGAAATTCGACAATTTTTCAGCACCGAAGCTTCTATTCCCAATTGTTCTAAACGTTGAAAAAATGCATCAATACCATTTCTGCTGGTAAAAGCAATCCAGTCTAATGTGTTTATCTGTGTCAATGCAGCATCTAATGCTGTAAAATCTGCTAACATGCAAGTCTCTATAGTTGGCATTAGCAGAGGTACAGCACCTTGATCAATTAATTCTGGCAATAGTCTAGCGGCGTAATTGCGGGGCGCTGTGACGAGAATACGCTTACCGTGTAAGGGTTGTTGCACAGATGGAATCAGCAAATAGCTCTACCTAATTACAAATGTAGTTTGATTCTGACAAAAAGTATGTTTAACATATCTTAATATTTGTCCCTATAAAATTGGCATCAATTGACATAAAATCATTAAGAAGATAACTTAAGTAAAAAAGCTCAAAACCTTATCATACATAGAGCAAGGGGTTATAGCTCAGTTGGTAGAGCACCTCAATGGCATTGAGGGGGTCAGCGGTTCAAATCCGCTTAACTCCATTTGTACATTAAACATCTGGTGAAAAAGCAGAGACGCATAGCAAGATCCCCCAGGGTAATTTTGCGTCTCTAAAAGGATTTTGGGTAACGTATATTTAATTATCACCAGATGTTTATTAACAATTGACACTCCCACGGCTCGAAGCACGTGGGAGTGTCAATTTTCACGATCGCTTGTTCGCACTAATGGATAAAAATGTCCAACCGGGCCTTGCCCTTTACCAATATCTAGGGCGTAGGATAGAGCATTTGTAACATATTCTTTTGCCTGCTGCACAGCTGTAAATAAATCATAGCCACGCGCCAAATTAGCTGCGATCGCGGCTGATAAAGTACAACCAGTACCGTGAGTATTTTTTGTCTCTACCTGTTTAACACTCAAAGTCTCCAGTTTTTGTCCATCAAACCAAATATCGACACCTCGTCCACTTCCCGACATTCCACCACCCTTGACTAACACTACCTTGGCTTGGAATTTGTCATGGATAATTTGGGCAGAGTTGCGCATATCATCGAGGGTATTAATTTGTAAACCGCTCATAATTTGTGCTTCGTAGCGATTTGGTGTGGCGATCGCAGCTAGGGGTATGAGTGTATGACAAAGTGTATTCACAGCCTCATCGTCTATTAATTGCGCCCCCGCTCGTGATACCATCACCGGATCAACCACCAAATTTTGAATTTCTAAAGCTTCTATCTGCTGGACAACAGCTGCAATAATTTCTTTGTTCAGCAACATTCCTGTTTTGGCTGCTTGGACGCCGATATCTTCACATACAGCTTGGATTTGGGCAACAACCCCCTCTGGTGACATCGCATCAACCCGCATCACACCCAAAGTATTTTGGGCTGTAACACAAGTGATCGCACTAGTTCCGTGGACACAATGAAAAGCAAAAGTACGCAGATCCGCTTGAATTCCTGCACCACCGCCACTATCTGAACCAGCAATAGTTAAAGCAACAGGTATACGAGATATTGTTTCGGCGTTCATAAAACCTCGCGGTGTTTCTTTAACGTCTCTACAAGGGTATCGACATACCAGGTAAGCTGTAAAAAAATTGCACAATTTATTTTCTGGAGTTCCTCTACAAAATTAGCAATAATAAACAACCGCTAGTTATGACCGAACAACGTCATTAACTAGCGGTTGCTTATTAATATCCTTAATGAATTTATAGAAGTTGAGATTCAGATCAAAATAACTCAAATAAAGTGGACAGAACTCGCAACTACAGATCCTTCCGTCTAGAGCATCCTTAAATCAATTTCAGCTAGGCAGGCATTCTTGGCTGTGTGTTCAAAAACCTCCAAAACAACTAAATGAACTCAAGGCGAAAACACATTCAAAGGATGCAAGGACTTACTACACGCCAGCGCAAAAATAGGTCGGAAATAAAAACTGCGATCACAATATTGATTATTCCAAAATTAAATTCCCTACCTCATTGATCGCGGGCTGTATTTAGGATTTGTTGCGATGAGACTAGAGCCGGAGGCACAAGCGCTAATCCGATAAGCTTTGGTTGAAGTTTTTAACTCCTCTGTGCCTACTTTTTAACTTAGCATCACTTTTCTCAGCTAAGAGTTTTATTTTACCAAATGTGACTCGTAGTAATTTTTCGCAATAATTGACTACAGATTTTGATATTATCAATAGTCTTTACTTTAATTTTCAAACCCACATTCCGCACTCATTGGTGTCACCTCTGCCTGCAACCCGGATTTCTCACCACATCTCTACAAAGCCTTATAAAACCTAGATTTATGCGTTTCTGTGCCAAAATTATTACTCGCTAAAAAGGCTCGAAACATTCTCTGGGTAAAGATTCCGAGATATGGCGATCGCAAAGCTTATGAAAATTTCGGGGTAAAGCACAATTTTCCTTGGGTGGCTTTTGAGGCGATCGCGAAGCGTGCTCAACGCCTTACGGCATCAAAGGTTAAAGCACAAAGCTCAATTGGTCGGGCCAAGAAAACTGGCTAAGTGCTCAACGCCTTACGGCATCAAAGGTTAAAGCACATAAGAAGTTATCCAAATAATTGAATTTTTGGGTAGTGCTCAACGCCTTACGGCATCAAAGGTTAAAGCACATAGAGTCGTAAATTCCGGCGTTGTAAAACTACTTTGTGCTCAACGCCTTACGGCATCAAAGGTTAAAGCACAGCAATAGCTGAAAACCTTAACAAATAAGCGCTCTAATCCAAGTTTACAAGCACCTCCAAAAAAAACCAACAGAACACTAAAATTTTCCAATTTTTCCTCAATTCCAACCTAACTTAATTAGCCAAAACCCTTGATATAAGGGAGGGGAGCAAATTTTGCAAGTACCGACAGAGCTTCAAAAACACCTCAAACCTTTTATTGGCAGTTATTCCAGCCTTTACACCCACTTTCATCACTTCAACAAACAGAGATGCTTGCATTTTTTAGATAATCAAAAAAGGCTTGTCTGTATTTTCCCATGTACCCGGTCGATTGTATTTAGGTATATCCTCCAAACACCTATTACTCAAACGTACAAACAAAATACTGTCTTCCTTCGCCAAAATCGTCTCTAACTCCCAACGTAATTTTTCGCGATCGCGCTGACTGAGAAAAGACCGAAAAATTGAATATTGCACCCTTTCTCCATATCCTTCTAATAGCTTATAAGCCTTGCGCCAGCGTTTTTGACAGCGAATGTCATAGCAAATTATGTAACAATTTTTAAGTTCGCTCATTGTTACACCTCACCGTACAATCAGCTGACCAAATAAACCGCCCTCACCCATCCATTCCTTTTCCAGTAGTCTTATTTCCAACTCCAACAAGCGACGATAGGTAAGCGAATAACCTGTTGCTGGATGCTTCCAGGTTTCCTGCTTGCGATTTTCGTAAATTTCTACGAACTTGCGCTTACCAGCTTCACTCAACCAAACCTGTTGCCCACGGATATCAAAATCGACTTTTACATCCCATTGATTACGGTTGACAGAAGCCATCACTATCATATCCACCAGAGGAACTCGGAAGATTTCTATTAAATCCAAAGCTAAAGGTGCAGCTTGAGAGCGAGGTTGATGGTAAAAACCCAATGCTGGTTCTAGCCCAACTGTTAATATGGCATTCATCACATCTTTGAGTAACAAAGCATACCCAAACCCCAACAGACAATTAAACCTATCCTTAGGTGGACGACGGTTTCTGCCGTCAAAGACCATTTCCTGGGGTGCGTCTGGTGAAATCAAATCGGGTAAAGCATCAAAATAGAGTGCTGCTAAATTCCCTTCATACCCCAACAACGATTCCAAAGATTTTACTTGGGGAACAATTTTTAGCACTGCTTTCATTTGGAGTATTGCGTTTGCCAATTTATCGCTAGTTTTGGTTTTACCCTTCCCCCGCATCAAAAACTTACGCTGTCCTTGAGCGCGGCAAATCACCAATTTACGAGCCAATTCTAAGCAGGTATGAGGCGAACTCAGAGCAGTATACTGACGAATCCGGCGTTGAATGCTGCCATTACGTGTATCAAAGCTACCTAGATATCGACCTCCACCAGAAACAAAATGTACACCAATACCTTGGTCAGCACAAAAATGTAACGCTTGGGTGGAAATCTGCGAAAAGCTGTGCAGTACCAATTGAGCTACCTGACGAGCCGGAACAGTTTCTAACGGTTGATTGCGACGGGCAATTTTGATTTGCTCTCCAGTTTTTCCAACAGCCGTCCCTGGTTCGAGAACGTGGATTATTTGCCTGTCATCATCTTCGGGAAACAAGCGGATTGGTTGCCATTCGCGGTCATGTGCCAGACGTGCTTCTTCTGGTAAGCATACGGGGGAAAGAGAGCAACGAGCACATAGACGTTCGTTATCGGTTACTGGTGGTCGGTGGGTAGATTGTTTGAGTTTACGTGCTTTTTCAATAGCTTCCCGAACTTCTGCCCGTCCTGTATCATCAACAGGTATGTGAACCAGTACATTATCAGCATGGTAGCGAATGCGACCTTCTTTGATGGAGATACCAAGGGCTGATTCCAACAAACAAGCATAGGCGAGAATTTGTAATTTGTCGCTTTCCCATGCTTGCGGTTGTTTGTTTTCGTTACGGTGGCACCTTCCCCGCTTATGTTCGTAGGGTATGGTTTCGCGATCGCGGGTACGCAATGCATCGACTCGTCCTCGTATACCTAATTCTTCACTAATGAGAAATAATTCTTCCCATTCTTCATCTTCTTGTTTTTCCAGTTCGGCATGTAGTCTGCGTCCTGCAAATACTGCCGCATCTTGGGTGTAGAGTTCTTCGACTTCTTCGAGGTAAAATAGGCGTGAACAATAGGCTAAAGCGTGGAGAGATGAAACGCGGATGGTTTCAAGTTTGGTGGAAATTTCGATATTTTGAAGAGTTTGCATAAATGCCTGTAAGGTAATTTTTTTAGCGCCTTACGACATCACAGGTAATACTATGCATTTAAATTAACAAAGTGCAAAAGCCCATATTCTTGAATGCTAACCAATCAAACCAGCACGTTGAAATACTTCTTTGGGAGTAATTTCCAATTCTGGTAGTAAATCATCACTGATTGTTAGATTGTCTCGATAGGTAACAGGAACGCAAGCAGGAGCAAATATAGTGATGGTTTTAGCTTTTGTATCTACAACCCAAACCCGTAAAACCCCAGCTTTGATATAATCAGCTGCTTTTTCGGTCATCTCACCAAAAGTTTGACCGGGGGAAATAATTTCCACGATTAGTTCTGGAGGAACGGGACAGGGTTCGTCTTTTAACCAATCAGCAGGAAGCAATTTATAAGAAACATAAGTCAAATCAGGGACAGGCATCCAATTTTCATTTTCAATCTTTAATTTTATCGCCCATTCAACTTCTACACGACCGTTATTTTGCAAACATTGGTCTAGAAGGATAAGTAAAGTTTTTTGGAAGCGAGAGTGAAAGAATTTGGGCGACATTTCATCATTTTTATACTTGGGAATTGCTTCACCTTTGACAAATTCGTAGGTAACATCACCTTCGGGGAGAGCGAGAAATTCTTCTAAGGTTAGGCGCTTGTTAGGAGACTGAACCATATTTTCGTAAAATGGAAAAGCTTTATTTTAATTTTAGGGTATGCCAGATTGTTGAAAAATATCTTGGGGTGTAAATGTTATTCTTTCCAGTAACGAATCAGCTAAATTATCATTACCTCTTTTGGTCTGCGGTGGAGCATCGGGGTAAAAAACAGCGATCGCTTTGGCTTTTGCATCCACAACCCAAACCCTGAGAACCCCTGCTTGCAAATAATCAGTGGCTTTTTCTGCCATTTCTGCAAAATTTTGGTCGGGTGAAATAATTTCGATGGTAAGTTCTGGGGGAACCGGACAAGCTTCGTCTATAACGACATCTCGATTTAAACGAGCATAGGAAATGTAAAGTAGATCGGGAATAGGAACCCAATCTCTACCGTTTCGCTTTAAAGTAACAGCCCATTCGATACCAACTTCTCCAAGATTTTGTGCCCATTGCACCAAAAGCATAGCCAAAACCAGGGTTAATTTAGAATGAAATCTTTTGGCTGACATTTTTGGTTGGGCTTCTCCGTCAATTAGCTCGTAGGTGATATCTCCTTGAGGGAGTGCAAGAAATTCTTCGAGAGTAAATTGGGCTTTGAGTTGAGTCATGGTTAATTTGAGGGTTGGAGATGACTCTATTTTAGGTTTTTATTAATTTTCAAGATTTATCAACGCCTATCGGCATCTGAGGTTAATAATTATTAAGTTGGTTGTAATTAGCTTGACTGAATGACTGTCCAAGCAGAATCAGGAGGAAGATTACTATCTGAAGGTTCTAGTATTAGATACCTTTTCCATCGCGTACCCTTGGAACCAACATGATCCACCCAATAAGGCAAGGTTAATAACCCATCCTCATCTTGCACTAACCATTGCAGAGATTGACTTTGATGGTTTTCCGGCAGTATCGTCATACAATTTACCAAATCCCGACTTTCTCCCAAGCATAAACCACCAAAACGTTCAACAGAAGCAGGGTTCGCAAATGCTTGTTCTAACCTTTCCGACAACGATGGTTGAGATTTATCGGCTTGAGAATTAACCCAAGTAATAAACTTAATATCGGTTAGTAATTCTTGGTAATCAGGTCTAGCGTTAGTTGGATCGTGGATGTCTTTTTTTTTGAAACGGCGAAACGTGCGAATCACAGTTGATTTTTGTGGGTGAGAAAGAAGGGCGATCGCTAATTTCACACCACAATGTTTGTACCTATCCATTTCCCCCACAATTGACAATAACATCCCGTAAACTGTTGATGGTGGAGGGACTGGGTAAGTTTCCGCATATTCCCTAGCACGAGATTGACGAAAGCAAGCGATGGGAACTTCAATTTCTAACGCCAAAATTTTATTGGTTCCCGTTTTCATCGAATTAACTCCAGTTGAGGTAGCTGTAAATCTCTAGCAATAACTTGTTTCATGCTTTGTACGGCTAATTTAATACCTGGAAAAAGATTTACACCTAATTCAGCTAATTCTTTTACTTCCTCAGATTCACTAACAGCACCAGCTATCCACAATTCCTCCGGTTCGATATCTTGATTTCTAACTTTTCTGATTAATTCCCCCATTGATATTTCTCCTTCATTCTCTTCAAAGCAATACAAAATACGCGGTGAAAAATCATGCGTCCATCTCAAAATTAAACTTTCAGGAGAAAAATCATAGAGAAAACGAGAATGATTACCTGCAACTTCTCCCAAGGAACTTAAACCATCTAAAACCCCAATAATGCGAGATTTATCTTTTAATCTTTCTGGAGTTAATGCGAATCCATATTGATAGCAAGTCGCGTGAACTTCCGTTCCATAAAGTGAAGTTCTACCTTTTTTCCCGCTCAAAGAATTAAAGGTTAAATCTCCACTAAAAGGAGTTGTAGAAACAGCACGAGTCACTTCTAAAACCCCTCGTTTTGCAGTAGTTGTACCTTTAGGTGCAGCAGCTTTTTTACCTTTAGCTTTTGATGCATCTTTTGGTACTTCATCAGAAGCTTCAACTTTTGCACCTTCTGCACGCATGAAGCCTAAAACATCATCGTCAATAAAAGCTGTATCATCAAAATTTTCATTTTGCCAAATATTATCATTGGCATCATCATTCCAACGACGATTTACTTGATAATCACCACCACAGGTTTGCCAATAATAACGTAATGCCCAACGAATTGCTTCTGCTGAAACCGTTGTATGTACCTCTCCTTTCCAAAGAAGCTTTTGGAGAGTAGTAATATTTCCCTCATTTTCCCCACGATTATTTGCCGCAGTACCGTAACCAGTCAAGATATTTCCAAATAAATGAAACGACATTTTGCAATCTCCTCAAAGTTAAAAAGTTTGTAGTTGTGCTTTAGCACTTTATATTTCCAATCCGGATTAGTAACGAAATAATTAAATACCAATATCGATGATTTCATCATCAACGATATTTTTATCAGTATTACTATCAATTTCCTCACTATTAGAATCTTCTTTATCTTTCTTTGAATCTCCAGTTCCTTTGTAACTAGCTAATGCGAGTAAAGCTAAATCTCTAGATTTCTTCCAATTTTTATCTAACATGACAAACTCCATTAATTCTTCCCAATGTTCTTGCAAAGTTGGTATTTTACCGGCTCTAGACCAAAAATCTGTTATAAATTCTCGAAATGTCTCTGAATTTTTACATCGACCTAAGCCTGTTCTAATACGCACAGTTTCTCGGTCAAAATTTGGTGATTCTCCTCTTTTATTTGCCAAGTATGAAATTTTACCAAAAGTATAATTAATTGCTTCATGACAAGCTTTAACAAAGAGTTTTTCCCGTTCATCCGATTGAATTTTTTGAATCACTTGATATAATCCTCCTCTTTCGTAAGCTAATTTTTGGAACAATTGTCCGTTTTTATCGCACAAATTACTAGCAAATTCTTGGTATACATAGCTTTTTAGACTTTTATATTTGACTATAATTTCCGGTTCATCTTCATCTTCACCTAAAGATAAAGCCTTTGTCACAACTCCATCAGACTTATGGGTACTGGTATGTTGCAAAAGAGTCCCTAAAATTCCTTGATGGACTATTACCTGTGCATCTTCACGCATGGATTGACTATCTAATCCACGTAAGGCAATAATGCCATCATTTAATTGAAAGGATTCTTTGAGAAAGCATTCTAAAAAATCTCTATCATTCCCTTCCCAAGCTAACTTAACTTGACGTTTACTAAGTTGGTATTTCAAATTATGTGGAGCTTCTACTTTTTCCTTTTCTAATTGCTTTAAAGTCATCCATAACCCAGCTAAACCAGCACGATGCAACAAAGTAAAACTAGGATTACCCAAATCAAATTCTAAATTCACTGTTCTGCTCCTACTTCTTCACTGTAGGAAATTCTGCCTTCTGATGTTACGGGATAAAACCCTCTACGTTTCCAGCTGGAATATTCTTTTTCAATGGGTTTAATGCGGATTGGTACTGTCCATTTCTGAGCTTCTTGCTTAAATAACTTCATCCGCGATGCTTTCTTACCTTGTTTAATTAACTCTTGCTCCTTTTTTTCGACAATCTTCCAAATTTCTTTTTCATCTTCACCTAAAATTATAGTAATTGTGTATCCAGACTCGCGCAAGAAATTTTGATATGAACACCAATTATGTTCCAACCAATTGGATTCAACTTGTTTAATTTCTTCCGAATTCAAGCTTGCTGCAAATTCTGCTAAATCTCGTTGAGAAATACCTGTTTTACTAGAAAATTCCTGAATCAATTGTTCTCCAGTTAATAGCTCTGCTTTATCGTATGGCTTTGAATTATTCCAAGGATAAAAAATTGCTAGTTTTGCTCCTTCTTCTGCTTTCATCATTCTGCGATTTAATCTACCTAAGCGTTGAATTAAAGCTGCTGCGGGAGCCATTGCCGAAATTAGCAAATCAGCACTTAAATCGAGAGACATTTCACATACTTGAGTAGTAATCGCCAAAACAGGTTCATCTTGCTGGAATCCCTCAATTACAGCTTGATGTTTTTTCAACCTGTCTTTATAACGGAAACGACTATGATAAATTAGTGGAGAAATTTCTAATTCTGGTAATTGTTCGTCAAGCTTTATTTTGGCTGTGCGATATATCTCAATACAGGTTTTAACCGAATTAGTCACCCATAAAACTTTTTGTTTGTTTCTTAAGGCTGTAATTACAGGTTCCCACACTTCCGTTAATTCATCAAAATTATTAACTTCAGAAATGTGGCTAATATCGTAACGCGGTAATTCCTCTAACTCTTTCGGTCCCGAAATCGGTTCTTTATCAAATTCTTCTCCTTGCTCTTCTAATACTTGGTAAATTGCGGCTAGCTGTTCGGGGGTAAAACTTGCGCTCATTAATAAAATTGGCGCACCTTTAAAGGCTTTTATAAACTTTAATAAGGCTCCAAATAGACGCGAATCATAAGCATGAACCTCATCAAATACAAAAGCAGATTGTGCTAATGCAGCCCAGGAATACAAAGGTTTGCGATTATTTTGAATCAAACCCAGTACCGAATCGACTGTACAAACAATTAATTTTTTTCGCCATGCTTGGAAAGCCATCAATCGAGATTCTATACCTTCAGAATCATCCGAATCCCCAGAAAATAACAATTCCCTATCTAAATCTGCACGGGAATGCATTAAAGCTGCTTCTATTTCCGTCTCATGTGCATAGTCGATATAACCTTGGGATGCGGTACCTGTTGTTGGATAGGAGAAGAATAATTTTCTTCCAACAGCCCATTTTTCTCCCCAAGCGTATGCTGCAACTGTTTTACCAGTTCCACAACCAGCTTTTACCAACGTTACTCGATGCTTAGATTCGGCAATTAACTCTTGAAATGGTCGTAATTTTTTACCATTCAGTCGTTGTTGGACTAGCTTTTGTAAATCTTGTTGTGTAAGTTGCAGTGACAATACTTCTTCAATCCATCCTTTAAAGTCTTCCTCTGCTAAAGGAAGCGCAGAACCTGCTAAATCTGCTGCAATTACCGTTGCTTTGACTGCTGCGATTAACTTTTGTTGTTCCCAGTCAAGTTTGGATTCTAGTTGAATAAATTCATCACGTAGATTAACTAAAGCTGCTTTTAAGGCATCTTTCTTCCAAATCTCATTCGGCAGTTTTGGCAATTGTTCGGGTAATCCTAAAAGTTGACTACCCATTTTGAGAACTGCTTGAAAGTCGGAATGGGAAGTGTAGATTTTTAATTCATCCCCTGTACCAGAAGGAATTTCTGCAATACAACCTGATAATCCAATTTTTAGGTGGTGTCCCATTGCTGCCCAAACTGCGATCGCCAAATTAGCATTCGGGCACTTTTCTAACCATTCTCGAAAACTCGGTACTTGCAGTGCCAAAATGCCGCTAATTACTTCATGACGCAGCATTTGCCTGTCTGATTGTTTCTCTCTCAAAATCCTCTTTCGATAATCTTGATGATTTGGATCAGGTGATTTTTCCAGGGTTTTCAGATAAACCATTTCCTGAAAGTGTTGATTCGCTTTACCCCAATCATGCAAATATGCACCCAATCTGACTGTATTTGCAAAGTAAGCAAAATCAATGTGTTCTAAACCCAATTGTTTGAGAATAGACACACCTATTTTATCGATTAAAATATCAGCAGCTTGCATAACAAAACTGATATGACCTGTATATTTTGCTGCTCCTTTTATTTTAGGATCTTTTTGTTCTTCAACTGATAAAGATTTAGCAAGTAGAGTTTTAAACATTTCTATCTCCCTTACAAGGTGAGAAATATCCACAACCCAGGTGTCTTTTACCACCAATTCCCCACTGCTGTAATTTGAGGGAATCTTCGTCACTTAAATCAGAAACTTCTGTACTAAAACCAACTATTGTGTAACGCTGAACTTTGATTGTTTTACGACAGAATTCACCCTGTTGATCTCTGGGAATGGAAACTTGAGCGGAAATTTCTAAATTATCAAGCTTGCGTTGTGCTGCTAATAAAAAAGATTCTGGTTCGCTATGTCCCTTAATGACAACAATTCTAGACTTGAGTTTATCTACTGGTTTCAGCATAAAAATTTTGGGAATACCAATTTTAATCTCATGTATTCCCAGACGAATAGACTTTCCAGCCAATCTATAAATTAAGGGAATTTGAGGAATTGGCGTACGAATTCGTAAATGAGATTGTTCGGTAAGAATAATTTTCCCTTGTTTATCAGGAAAACCTGGAATTGTCAAAATGCTGAGAGTCTTTTGCTGTCGCATTTCTGGATTGAGGTGAACGCAAGCAGCAAAGAGCGCATAGCCATGATCCGCAGGTAAATACTTTCCTTGCACTGGAAAACACAACTCAACGAATGGATCGTGTTTAAAATCTTCATATTGCGACGCAGCAAAACCTACAGATGCAATCATTTCAGCATGACCAAGGGTTTACACCCTCGCCGTGTTCTAACCTTAGATGCCAGTAGGCGTTGAGCACTTCTGGAAAATGTCGAAAATGTTTTCAAGATCCTAGTGTTCTAACCTTAGATGCCAGTAGGCGTTGAGCACTTTCTATCTAGCTCTTGCACATCGGCGATAGATTGTGTTCTAACCTTAGATGCCAGTAGGCGTTGAGCACTGGAAGTTTTCGTAATCGCCAATATACCCATTTGGTGTTCTAACCTTAGATGCCAGTAGGCGTTGAGCACCAGGGATGAAAAGATTTTTTAGCTTATTTGAAGGAGAGTGTTCTAACCTTAGATGCCAGTAGGCGTTGAGCACGAACCCAGCAAAGCGACCTTGGCGGACAAATTTAAGTGTTCTAACCTTAGATGCCAGTAGGCGTTGAGCACAAGAGCGCGATTATTGGCCACGAAAAGTAATTCGTGTGTTCTAACCTTAGATGCCAGTAGGCGTTGAGCACTAATGGAAACGTTTCTAGAACGGTGTTAGACGTAGTTGCGTGTTCTAACCTTAGATGCCAGTAGGCGTTGAGCACAGAGTTTTACAGAAGCCCGTTTTGTATATTTCCCCGGTGTTCTAACCTTAGATGCCAGTAGGCGTTGAGCACAATACGATCGCACCAGACTTGGGTTCCACGCGAACAAGTGTTCTAACCTTAGATGCCAGTAGGCGTTGAGCACTGCCAACAAGCTTAATCCTGTTGCTATTACGACCGTGTTCTAACCTTAGATGCCAGTAGGCGTTGAGCACCAGGACAACAAAAGCTTAAAAGTTTATCAATACAGGTGCTTTCCACCAATTTTGGTACTGTACCAGTGTATGAACTTGCCAGTTAGGATCTGGTTGGGGATAGTCTAGGCGATAGTGTCCTCCTCTGCTTTCTTTTCTAAAAGCAGCACTTTTGAGGATCAAATAAGCTACATCTAATAAATTATGAGTTTCTGCCCATAGTCTTAATTGTCGTTCTACATCTGGCAATTTGAGAGTAACGTTTTGTTTTGGAAGTAAACAAAGTAAAAATTGACTTAGTTGTAGATTTGCAAAATCTTGCTGCCAAGATTCTACAGTGGCGATCGCAATTTCTAATCCTGATTGTTCTCGACAGATACCAGCATATTGCCACACTAAACGGGGAATCTTGTCGCGCAAATCTTCTAAATATGCTTCTTGTTTTTGCCAATTATCCACATCTATAGTAAATTCCTCTGCTGTTGGGTCTACTTCTTCACTGATTAACTCATTCTTAATTTCCACATGGGCCATCTGAGCGCCGAAAACAATACATTCAAGTAAAGAATTACTCGCAAGACGATTAGCACCATGTACCCCCGTACTCGCAGTTTCTCCCACAGCATATAAATTGGGAATATTGGTACGGTTCATCATATCTGTGAGAATACCACCCATCCAGTAATGGGCAGCAGGGGCGACGGGAATTGGTTCAGAAAAAACATCGATACCCCAACGCTGACAAACATTAATGATATTAGGGAAACGGTGACGAATTTTTTCAGCAGAGATAGGGCGCATATCTAACCACACGTGAGCCGTTGTGGGATCAGTAGTGGTGTTTTGTAAGTGACTAAAAATTGCCCGACTCACGATATCTCTGGGGGCTAGTTCACCAGCAGGATGATAATCAAAAGTAAAACGTTGCCCTTCATTATCTATTAAGTGCGCTCCCTCACCACGTACAGCTTCACTAATTAAAAAGCGTTCCGCTCCTGGTTTAGTTAAAGCAGTGGGGTGGAATTGGACAAATTCTAAATCTCTCAGAATTACCCCAGCACGAGCTGCGATCGCGACTCCATCTCCAGTACTCACAGCTGGGTTCGTGGTTTGAGCAAATACCTGACCACCACCACCTGTTGCTAGCACTACTGCACCAGTTCTTACCCATGTGATTTTACCTTGATAAAACAAGCTAATTCCCTGACAGGCTTGTGATTGTGGGTCTATCCACAAACTCAATGCTAAAGCTTGTTGAATGACGTGAATATTTTTACGTTGTAGTACCTGGGCTGTTAGCGTGGTGATTACTTCTCTTCCTGTAGTATCAGCAGCGTGGAGAACCCGGTGCTTAGAGTGAGCTGCTTCTAAAGTTAAAGCTAAATCACTACCGTGGCGATCAAACGCAACTCCTAGCCCTACTAGAGAACTAATGCAGCTTGGGGCGTGTTCAGCCAGGAATTCGACTGCGGGGCGATCGCATAAACCCGCACCAGCTTTGATTGTATCGTCAATGTGTAAACGTGGTGAATCATCTGGAGCGATCGCAGCAGCAATACCGCCTTGCGCCCAATCACTAGCAGACAAACTCACTGTTTCTTTGGTAATCAGACCAACTCGTAAGGATTGTGGTAGACAAAGCGCTGTATAAAGTCCAGCAGCACCAGCACCGATTACTAAAACATCAAATTGGTTAAAAGTATCTATTTGCACTAAGGAATATGGATTAAATAAAATACAAAATCTTAGATTCCGTAGAGTGTGTTAGCGATAGCGTAACGCACCCTAGGAAAATTGTATGTTATTAAATCCATTATCCTAATGTGAAGATTATTCAATATTAATTACACTTTTAAACCATTTTTAGTATAATTTATAATTCCGAAGGCCCTACTTACCAATAAGCTTGACTAGTCCAATTCCACTAAAGTATAGTCCTAGTACGGCTCCTGCGAGGAGAGTTTGGGTAAGAGGATCTGTAGAAGGTGTAATGACCGCACCTAGAACTACTGCACCTAAAATTACATAACGCCAGCCAGAAAGCATTTGTTTTGACGAGACAATTCCTAAAGTACCAAGTAAAAGTTGGATGATCGGTACTTGGAATGCTAGCCCTGTACTGAACAGTAGCAATAAAACAAATTCAAAATATTTGTCGATTGACCATAGCTGTTCTACGACATCTGCACCGTAGCTAATGAAGAATTTTAAAGCAGCTGGAATCAATAGGGAATAGGCAAATACTAAACCTGCTGCAAACAGCACAGTTGATCCTATAACTATAGGACCCAACAAGCGACGTTCTCGGCGAGTTAATCCTGGTAGTACAAACTGGATTATTTGGTACAGGATAAAGGGACTCGAAAGAAGCAACCCAGTGTAACCTGCTACTTTCAGAGAGACAAAAAAGTATTCTCCGGGTGCTAGTTGGAGAAATTTTACTCCTTGGGCTGGTACTTCCAATAACTGAACTATTGGCTTGACAGCAAAAAAGCAACCAATAACACCTACTGCTACAGCAATCAGCGCATAAAAAATCCGCAGTCGTAACTCATCTAGATGCTCAAAAATGGTCATTTCGACCTCTCCTGGTAACTCATCCAAAGGATTGGTTTGTTTTTGCTCGTCAGTTTCAAAGTCGATACCGGGAGCAGTCGGAGCAGTTGCAGTGTTTGCGTCTTGTGAAGGCGTCATGAGTCAGCTAGCAAGCATCATTATGTTAACTATTTTATCTGGGGTAGGAGCTACCGGATCTCGGACTTCTGGTAGAAGTTGAGAATTTGAGCAAAAATAATTGCGAATTTAATTTTTCCCAGCTAGGCGATCGCACTTATCTGCAAATCTCTATAATTTAAATACTACTGAAAGGTTATTTGCTGGCATTTGATAAATATTGAGTAAAGTGAGATTGTGTGTGCTAGCTGCTGTGACAACATCTTCAAGATTACGCACACCCCATTCTGGATTTTGGGCGCGTAGAGATTCATCAAAAGCAGCATTACTTGGTGCGGTATGTTTGCCATCCCGTTTGAACGGCCCATACAAATAGAGGATACCACCAGATGAAAGAATGTGACCAGCACCCGTCATTAGTCCCAAACAAGCAGCCCAAGGAGAAATGTGGATCATGTTGATGTTTACTATGGCTGTAATTGGTGAGGTAGCAAAGAATGCTTCTTTCTCTACCATCCAGACTGGTTCACGTACATCAATCTCTAAAGGTGAGTGAAGATTTTTACAGGGTAAATGCGTTCTCCAAGCCTCAATGCTACCTCGACACAAAGGATTGGGGTCAGATGGTATCCATTGACGAGGAAATAGACGAGGAGCAAAATACACCGCATGTTCCCCCGTCCCGCTAGCAATTTCTAATACACCACCAATTGCGGGTAATACTTGCATAAGTACTTCTAGAATTGGTTCACGATTGCGCTGAGTGGCTGGAGCGTATTGTCGTGCGTCTTGTGGTGTGTTCATAAGAGCTCACGGTATGCGGGAAACTCAGGTTTAAAAACCTGAGAGGGAAGCGACGCGTAGCAAGATCCCGAAGGGTGCGGTTTTAACCGCAGTGGAAATTAGCCCAACCGAGCGTCTAATTAGTCGGACTTATTGGCGGGATGAAAATCTGGTGCAAGATATCAGATCACCTCCCTACTTCAGCATAGGCGTTTTTTCGGTACATAGTTACTAATCATACGCTAGGTCGGGGCTGACCATCTTCATGCAAGGATTTTGCCCTATTTTACCTTCTTATCTTGCACCGGAGTATACTTCTTGCGCCTGAGAATCTACAGACTGTCACCTTTTCTTTCTTTTTCAGCAAGCCCTATTTAGTTTAAATCCTCTAAGTTAAGTTGGCTGGATGAAAAATCCCACGTGCTTTTAGCCATGGGAGTGTCAATTTAATTCATTTATAATATTTTCACTTTTGTTCGAGGTTATAGATTATGGATGGCTGGGTATTTGGAATATTTACGGAAGAGTAATTAGCAATAACTAACAGAGGTAAGGTCAAAGTTAGTAAACCGATCACAGTTCCAATAATGTCTGCTAAACGATGGGGAGATGCGTCGGTTGAATTAGCAGACGGGCTGTTTAAATTCATAAAAAGTTTCTTGAATCACTTTATTTTGCATTCAGACTCTAATAAAAGAGTCTAGCTACTATTTTAGCTACTTTTTAATTGTAATTTTTTTATCGTCAAATATTGCATATATTTTAATGAAGCAACTCACAATATTTTGATCTGCAAAATTTGATACTGGATTTTTATCACACAAATTTTTGATATTGATAACTATGTGATTATTTTTGCTTAAATTTTTGTTAAAGTATACAACCTATACATTGATATTCAACTAGATTAATAGCATTAAAGAATACAATTACCAATATTATTTCAACTTTTTTATGTAGTTGGATATACAAAATTCCTGATACAGAAGACTTGAAAAACCTTAAAATCATATGTTGAGGGGTTTTTTGCTTTTGTAAGCTTACTCAAATATATACCTTTGAAATAACTAAGTAATAGTACTTAAAAGAAGACATTGGGATCATTATGATTAATAATTAATAAAAGACTTCATCTCTAAATTTACATTGAGTATATAACAGTATTGTTTGACGTTTTGTAATTTTCATCAGTGATTGTACTCAAACAAACTTACGCCAATAAAAAATAATGATTACTATAATTATTTTTTATATTTTGTCAATCTATAAATAGGCAGATAAAAACTATCAGAATAACAGGGAAGCGTGAGAACCCCTGCCTTTACATGAGGGGATGAAACGCGACTCAACGGGTTTTAACCCGGAGTACCTCTTATCCATTGTTCAACAAATTCGCTTATACTCAATCCTTTTTCTTGTGCCATTACTTTCAATTTATCCCAGACAACATCAGTTAGCATAATGCTGTGCTGTTTTTTTACCTCTTCATGCAAAACTGGAATACTTTTGACTCTTTTGTTACCTTTTCCTGTTGACATATTTAGAACACGTACACATACTAGATAATAGATTAACAAACAACAGGAGGTGATGACAAGTTGTACAGAACAATACCAGTTAAAGCTAAGTTCACTGATGAAGAAAAAGCATTTTGGGTTGACCAGTGTGAACACGCTAATAGTCTTATTAATTCAGCGATTTATCACGCCAAACAAACTCATTACAGCAAACTTGAACAAACGGATAATGCGTTTACAACTTACTGGCGTGGCGATGAATTACGTTATGGTTGGAAGACATATAAGTGCAGCACGACTTACCCTGAATTGGATAAAGTTCTCAAAGACAATCCTCACTACAAAGCAATGGCTGCACAGTCAGCACAGCAAACTCTTAAGACGGTAGGGGAATCAATCACCAGCTATAACGGACTGGTTAACGCTTATTACAAAGGTGAAGTTGATAGACCATCATTGCTAAAGTACAGAAAACGTGGCGGTCTAGCTGCTGTGACGTTTCCACGTCAAGCACTAAACTACAAAGATGGTTGTTTTTATCCGTCAATTAGTCGTGATACTAAGCCGCACTTGCTAACTGAAATTATCTTACAGTTACCTGAATTCATTGATTCAGATTGGGTTAAAGAGTTAACAGTACGTCCTTGTTTGGGTGAGTTGTGGATTGATTGGGTAATTGATGATGGCAAAGAACCAATTGGCAACAATCCCAAGCTTGCGTATAATCAAGCTTGGAGTTTTGATCACGGTGGAACTAACTGGATAACAGGTGTTTCAACTCGTGGGAAAAGCCTGATTATTGATGGTAAAAAACTCAAATCAATGAATCAAGGTTACTGTCGTTTGGTTGCCAAATACAAGCAAGGAAAATCAGATTTTTACTGGGACGCGAACCTTGATAGAGTACAACGCAAACGTAATAACCAAATGCGTGACACTGTTAACAAAGCAGCAAGATTCATCATTAACCAATGTCTTTATGACCGTGTTGGTAACATTGTCATTGGCTGGAATGATGCTCAAAAAAATGGCTCTAGCATGGGTAAACGTGGGAATCAAAACTTTGTTGTAATTCCGACCGGTCGATTGATTGAAAGGTTGAAACAACTTTGCCCTGAGTACGGAATACAGCTAACAATAACTGAAGAAGCTTATACTTCAAAAGCGTCTTTTCTTGATGGTGACTCTCTACCGAAACATGGTGAAAAACCCAACGGATGGAAACCGTCAGGTAATCGGGTAAAACGCGGATTGTACAAAAGTCGTGATGGTCACCTCATCAATGCCGATTGCAATGGTGCGGCTAATATCATGAGAAAAGTAGCCACACAGCTAGGTTTAATCCTAGCCGAGGTGGGTAGGGCATCTTTGACAGTGCCACAGCGATTTGACTTGTTTACAAGGGTTAATAAATCATATCGTAAACGTTGCCTAGCTCGGATTTGATCGGAGTCACGCAACATCTGTTTAGAATCCCCTTACTTCTAGTGAGGGGAGATGTCAATTTATGCTCAAGCAATCAATACTCTTGTTGCTTTGCAGTTTAATTCTAAAGCAAAAAAATGAAAAAAACCGCCACTAGTAGAGTAGGGCGGTCTGGTTAAGCAATCGGAGGGTATTTTTAGCTTACTCTGGCAGTTTTGAAATTGCTGTAGCAGAATTTGCACTTGTTGTAGCTAGGTTCTAACATAAGCGCTGATCGGTTCTTTGATAAACTTGATGTAGAGATGCTTGAACGTAGATTTAATGACGCGAGGCATACCAAAATCAATGGGAATTAACTTGTCTGGTAATCGCCAATCATCTATTTTTAGTAACTCAGGATGCAAACAAGGATAGTGGATAGCGTTTAGTTCTGGACAAACCCCCAAACGCATAGATGCAGCGATAGTAGGTACTGTTATCGCTGGGACATTAAGTATCTCTACCATAGCTCTATCTAAGGCAAATACATCTGATGATGCCCCTAAAATACCCAGTGAACGAGGTTCACCACCACTAGGGCCATTGCCTTCATGACCGATAATACCGTCTAAGATGGTTAGACTTGGGTTAATTGTTCTAGCAGTTTCTACTAACATATCTGCGAATCTGGTAGCATCTTTTCCTGCTTCCATGTGCCACCAAGCTTTCATTTTACCAGGAACGCAACCAAACAAATTCTTTACACCCAATGTCAGCACCAATTGAGCATGAGATTTGACTTTGGGTAAATTGATCACTACATCTGCTTCCATCGCTTCTTTGGAGAGTAACAGATGGTTGAACTGCTCGCTAACAGTTTGGTAACGAACACCTTGGAAATCAATAATTGGCAAATTGAGTTCATCTAAAATCGTTTGATAACCATTGGCTACAGCTACTCCTTTGGCGCTACCAAAAGCAGGACTATCGCCTAAAAATGGCTTACCACCAGCTTCAATCACCATCTGTGCCACTACATAAACTAATTGCGATCGCGTGGTACATTCTTTGCTAGGACGTGCGCCTGTCAGCAAATTAGGTTTAAGTAAAACGCGATTTCCTGGTTTCACAAACGCCGCCATTCCTCCAAATGGTTCTAGCAGAATGTCTAAAAACTTTCTCAAAACATCTTGTTCGTAAGAATTAGCTCGAATGAAACTAACGGTTGGTGTTTGCATATTTGTTGATGGTTGGTGGTTGATGGTTGGTGGTTGATTGTTGGTGGTTGATTGTTAGTGGTTGGTGGTTGGTGGTTTTTCCATAGACGCGTAAGCGGCTACTTACCCTGCACCGAACCCTTTCAGGGAAAATAAGCCACGACTCTACGAGAAGCCGGACTTCGTCCGTCTACGCGTCTACCCGCAGGGTACAACTAACAACTAACAACTAACAACTAACAACTAACAACTATTCCAAGGGTACAATTTGGCTCATTTGTTCCAGGTTTAAAACCTCGGCTAATTCTGCTTCACTCATCAGTCCTTTTTCTAGCACAATCTGTCGTAGGGATTTGCCGGTTTCCAAGGATTCTTTTGCTACAGATGCAGCATTTAAATAACCAATGTGGGTATTTAAAGCTGTTACTAAAGCTAAACTACCTTCTGCATATGCTAAACAACGTTCCTGGTTAGCGGTAATTCCTTGAACGCACCGTTGGGTGAGTGCAGCAATGGTATTACCGAGAATTTCGATACTGTGAATTAGGTTATAGGCAATCAGTGGCATCATCACATTTAATTCTAATTGACCTGCTTGGGCTGCTAGGGCGATCGCACTGTCGTAACCCATCACCTGAAAACACACCATTGATGTCATCTCTGCCATCACAGGGTTATACTTACCTGGCATAATCGAAGAACCAGGCTGTACTGGTGGAAGTTGAATTTCTTTTAAACCAGTTTTTGGACCAGAGTCCATCAACCGCAAATCGTGAGAAATTTTCACTAAATCTTGCGCTATGTTACGTAAAGCGCCAGAAACATTGACAAATGGTGCCATACTCTGCATTGCTGCCATGAGGTGGGATACAGGTTGTAGGGGACTATTAATTAATTCTGCCAGAGTTGCTACTACACGGGCGCGATATTGGGGATGAGTATTCATCCCTGTACCAACTGCACTTCCACCCAAACCCAGTATCATTAAATCACCACTGGCGGCGTAAATCCGGTTTTGGTGTTCTGTAAGAATCTGCGCCCAAGCACGAAAATTTTCACCCAAGCGCACCGGAACAGCATCTTGCATATGAGTTCTACCAGAACGGACGATATCTTGAAACTCTGCTGCTTTTGTTTCTAATGTCGCGATCGCTGTTTCTAAAGCTGGATGTAGTGTTCTAGACAACGCCAATAAACCACCGATTCTAATTGCCGTGGGAATCACATCATTGGTAGACTGTCCGTAGTTAACATGATCATTAGGACTAACACGCTTGTAGTTACCTTTGTGATCGCCAAGAATTTCTAAAGCCCGATTTGCTAGCACTTCATTAACATTCATGTGATGAGACGTACCTGCACCCGCTTGATAGACATCTACCACAAACTGATCACGAAACTTACCAGCTAGAACTTCATCCGCAGCTTGGACTATTGCTTGACTGATTTCTTGGGGAATGCAACCCAATTCACCATTGACGATCGCAGTCGCTTTTTTAATTAAAATACAAGCATCTACGTAAGTACGTAGTGGTTTAATGCCGCTAATTGGGAAATTTTCTGTAGCCCGTAGTGTTTGAATTCCGTAGTAAAAGCTACTGCAAATTTCGCGATCGCCCATGGAATCGCTTTCTATTCTGTATTGAGAATCTATTTGTTGAGTCATAGTGATTTTGGATTTTAGATTTTAGATTGGGTATAGTTGCTTCTGAAAATCAACAACCTAAAATTGTATCCCCTTAATAATTCGGGGTAGGCAATTATTCTAATTGCCACGACCAACCGAAGGGATTAAGAGAAGATTTGTTGCAAATAATAATACTTGTACATATGCGATCGCTGTTGTGCTTAGGTAAGAGTGCAAATCAGCGATTACGAGTACTAACTCGTTACTATTTTTTGTAACTGGTTTGTGAGCAGTGGCTTTGCTGTTTAAAGTAAACAGTAAGTTGAATCAAAATTTGCTAGTGTGCTAGCATAATCCCAAGATTAACTTTTTCATCGTCATGGAAACCCGAATTAACAAACGCACCCATAGCGATTACACCCAGAGCGCTGCATACTTGCCTAAGGATCTAGTAAAAAATTTTAAGCAACTTACTGTAGAACTTGAACTTGGTCACAGTGAGGCAATGGAGCAAGCAATTAGAATGTGGTGTGATGCAGCTATTAAAAAAGTAAATCAAAGTCGATGAAGTATCCGCGCTATCCCACAGCCGAACAAAATCTAACTTGCTTCATCCTTAGTCAAAACTTGACAGCAATGTTATTAGACATCTCAATTGTCAGACTAGATGAGCGCACAGCAAATATTTATATCTTGGCTGGAGAAGAAACAGGCATTGTAATTACCCATAATGGCAAATGGAGGTATGACGAATGACCAAGCCTAACTTTGTGACAATGACTAAATCGGAACTTAAGCGCTATCTATTAGAGCATCGCAATGACACAGAAGCATTCTACGCACTTATGGACAAGATTAATGCAGAACCTAATCAAAAGTTTTATACCGTAGATGAGGCTGATATATTGGAAAATTTGATTGAGACAAAACGACATTCAAAAGATTAATCTGAAACTCAAGGTGTTTAAGTAAGTCGATGGGAAAATTTATAATCTAAAATATCATGACTTTACCTAACTGGATTACCTTTTCCCGCTTACTGGGCTTACCATTTCTGCTTTATGGTTTATACAACCCCACACCAACAGCTAGATGGGTGTGTTTGGCAATTTTCTTGGTTGCAGCTGGTACTGATTGGCTAGATGGATATTTAGCACGAAAACTCAACCAAATAACCGACTTAGGAAAATTTCTTGATCCCTTAGTAGATAAATTACTGATACTTGGCCCCTTACTTGCGTTGATTGAACTAGGACAAATTCCGGCTTGGGGAGTATTTTTGATCCTAGCACGGGAGTTAGCGATCGCAGGTTGGCGTGTCAATCAAACAACAATTACCGGAGCAAATATTTGGGGTAAACTCAAAACAGTTAGTCAAATCATTGCGATCGCTCTTTTGATTGCACCATTACCAGAAGTCTGGAAAACTCCCTCCCTCATTGCTTTCTGGATTTCTGTCACCCTCACCATAATTTCTGGGGCAATTTATCTTTTACCGCAGACAAATAGTGATTAACTGTCAAAACGGTTTCCAATACTACTCGGATAAAACAAATAGATTCACATTTCAATGCTCCATAATCAGTTCTAGCAGTTGCTCTCTCACCAACTGTTTCAAGCTTTCACTGTCTAATTTGGGAGGCAGGTCTTTTTCCATACCTGTTATACTCTTTCTCTCATGTCACATTTGTCAATACCCCGCAGACCTGAATCCTTACGCATTTTTCAATAGATAGGTCTTATTGAGAATAGATGGCCTATCTTTTTCTATCATAATTTGTGCAACCCTATATATTGCAAGGGTTGCAGGGTGTATGTTGCCCCCCCAGGACAGATAGACGATCCCAAATTTTACCTGCTTCAATATAAAAAATGCGATCGGCACTTCTAGCAGTTCTTAAATCGTGAGTAATCAGAAAAGTCGTAGAATTTTGAGTCAATCTTTCCAATGCTTCGCTTACTTGACGTTCGCTCTTATTGTCCAAACCGACAGTAGGTTCGTCGAGGATAACGAGCGGTGCTTTACGCACGGCAGCACGAGCGATCGCGATTCTCTGTCTCTGTCCTCCTGAAAGAGTTGCGCCTCTTTCTCCTACAACCGTTTCATAACCTTGAGGAAGTTTGCTAATAAAATCGTGAGCGTTTGCCAAACGAGCCGCTTGTTCTATTTCCTCATCGGTAGCACCCAAACAGCCATAGGCAATATTATCGCGAATGCTGACAGCAAAAAGAACGCTATCTTGTAAGACGATACTAATTTGCTTTCGCAGAGAATCTACTTGATATTCTCTCAGATCGTGTCCGTCAATAAAAATTTGACCTTCTAGGGGATCGTAAAGACGCAAAAGCAAACTGACTAAAGTCGATTTACCACCGCCTGAAGCACCTACCAAAGCTATTCTTTGTCCTGGTTCGACATCAAAACTGATATCTCGTAAAATGGCTTTTTCTGGATTGTATGTATCGCGATCGTAAGCAAAAGAGACATTGTGAAATTTTACTGCACCTCGAAAAGGAGGCGCTGCGATCGCGCCTTTGAGATCTCTAATTTCTGGGACGATTTCCATTAAATCGAGAATCCTTTCTCCCGAAGCAGTTGCTTTAGCAATTTGACCGATATATTTAGCCACTTGACGCATCGGTTTAAATGCTAGCTTCAAATAGTTGATGAAAATAATTAAATCGCCAGGAGTAATCACTTTGAGTAAAACTAACTGTACTCCTCTCCATAAAACGATCGCCGTCACCAACCCCACTAAAATTTCTACCGTGCGTTCCAAACCAGCTTTAAGTCTTTGTGCTTGGGCGCTTTCGCTGAGACTTTTTTGATTGTTACGATAAAAAGTTTGCTCCAACATTACTTGAAGTGATAGGGCTTGTACTACCTTAATCGCACCAAGTGCTTCAGAAAGAGTTGCAGCCATTGCACCCTCACGCTTGCGAGAAGAACGAGCCACAGTGCGAATACGCTTGGTCATTTGAGTGCTGGACAGAATGAAAAGAGGCGCGATCATCATGGCAATTAAACCCAGTTCCAGATTAATCCAAAACATGACTCCGATCATTCCTACCATAGTTAACAAATTGGCTAACAAAGGTAGTAAAGCCATCACCGTTACTTCTTGCAAGCGTTCGATATCAGAAGTAACACGAGTAATTAAATCGCCGCTTTTATTTTTATAGTGAAAGGCAAGAGAAAGACGCTGGATATGAGAGTAAAGTTGACTGCGTACTTCCGTTAGAATGCGACTGGCAGCTAACGCCATTCCGTAAGTACTCAAATAAGCAGCTACACCCCGTAAAGCGACCAAAACCACTAAAATAACAGCTAGAAAAGTAAGCAATCCCATCGCTCCGAAGCGATCGACAAAGGGAATACCAATGGGAGTAGTTTTTAAACCATTGACAATAATATTGTCAAACATATACTTAATCGGCCAAGGTTCGAGCAACCGAAAAGCTGTTTCTGCCAAAAGCGCGACAAAAGAACCCGCAATCAACCAACCGCGATCGCGAATCTGTGGCAAAAATCTGGTTAAAATGCGCCTCAGACTGGGAATAGTTTTTTCTAACTGTTTATTGTTCATTGCTCATTGTTGATGGTTCATTGCTCATTGTTGATGGTTCATGGTTCATGGTTCATGGTTCATTAATAATCGCTTCGGATTTCTGAGTACTGATCGCGCCTTGGGATTGTTGGACGATTTCTTGATTATAGCGATCGGTAATATAGTGATTTAACATTCTCTCCAAAGGTTTGAGACGCTCTTCTAACCAAGGGAAAGTATTGCCAAAGCTAATCTGACGTACAAAAGGTCTGAGGAAGGCTTGGTAGCGTCGATGTCCCAATCTCTTATAACGCTTTTTAAAGTATTTATCTTGTCCAGTTAAATCCCATTTTTGCTTGAAATGCGCCAAACTAGACAATTCCCATTCATCACTCCAACGCAGGAAAAAGAAGGGTAGATCCGACCATTCCAATTTTCCAGTAACGTAGGTGACAACAGAATCTGGTTCGCAATAAATTTTACCGCCCGCATCGGTAACATTGAGACAGAAATCGATATGTTCTCTAGTACTGAGCAACTTTTCATCTAAAAGCCCGATCTTGTCAAAGATATCGCGGCGTACTAACATACAGTGAAATTCAGCAAATTCGCACTGACGACGGCGTAATTGTTCGCGCACTTCGACTACGGGATGATTGACAAAATAGTGTTTTTCATGAACTTTGCGGACGATTTCGTTTTCAGTAGTTTCGACAATAATGCGAGCCTCACCACCAGCTAAATGTATGGTTTCATGTAGTGGTTGACCGATACAAGTGAGAGGGCAAACGACCGTAGCATCAGTTTGTTCGGCGCAATCAACTAGTTTTTCTAACCAGCCTGGAGTGGTGACGATGTCGTTATCAACAAATACTACATATTTGCTGTGGACGTACTCTAAGCTTAAATTTCTAGCTTGATTGGGAGATAAATAGCGATCGCTTCTGATTAATGTAAAATCTTTTTCTTTTGCTTGTTGCTCTAGATATTGTTTGGTTTCGATCGGTGAGTTGCCATCTATATAAACTAAGGAGAATGGCTGTTGGGTGTTTTCGTAGATACTTTCTAATGATTGACGAGTATTGCTGAAACGTTCTCTGGGAACGACAACGATGGTGATTTGTGATTGTGACATGATTTTGACTCCTGTATTTAACTAATATTTGATTTCTGTAGGGGCGAATGGCAAGCACGCCCCTACGGTGGGGATTCCTAAAACTTTCTGATATACTCGATGCCAGTTTTGTTTTTCAATTGATGGATGAAGTTGTTTGCTTACTTTTTCTTGTGCGTTAGTGCCTAATTGTTGTCGTAAACTGGGTTGGTTAACTAATTGGCGCAAAGCGCTTTCTAATTCTTCACTCGAAGCAGGATTAACTAATAAAGCATCATTGCCATCTTCGAGAATTTCGCCGATCGCATCGACGTTTGTACCAACAATTGCTTTTCCTGCAAACATGGCTTCTAGTAAAGCATTGGGGCAACCATCGCTCAATGAAGGAATGGCAAAAATATTTATGTGGGATAAATAGCTGAGGGCTTCGATGCGACTGACTTCCCCTGTGATAATAACTTTATCTCCAAGTCCACTTTTATCTAATTCTTGTTGCCAATAATCTTTCTCTTTGGCAACAAAATCACCTACTAGTAACAAGGTTAGTTCGGTTTCTTGGGATAATTTTTGACAAGCATCGAATAAATATTCCAAACCTTTTTTATCGCGAAATCTTCCCACTGAACCAATGACAGTTCCCTTCAGGCGATCGATTAATGGGGGAATAGGTAAGTTATCTAATTCTAACGGGACGATCGAATTCCAAAAGGCTGAAGATTTATTAATAATACTGGGAACGATTACCCTGGCACGATTCATTAAATCTCTACTGACAAAAGTAACCCAGTCGGAATTTTCTAGCGTCCAATTAATTTGTCCGAATTGCTGAGGACTAAAAATATGTTTGTGTAAGTCAGCACCTCTGACACTATTAATAACGGGGAGATTATTTTCTTTAGCGATTAAAGTAGATAAAAATCCAGTTTCGTTGATGAAAAAAGCATGGAACAAATCGAATTGATATTTTTGATGCAAACTTCTAATTTGACCGTATAGATCGGCAAAATAATCTTGGTCTTTTGCGATGGTCGATCGCACTGCGGTTTTAAGACGATGAACGAAAATACCATCTTGTATATTTGTTTGACAGCTAGGACGACGATATTCGCCTTTTTCTGCCATTTGTTTCTCCGTCCGAAATACAGCGCGAAAAACAACGACATGAACTTCATAGCCAAAATCAACTAACATTTTTGCGATACGATGTGCCGATTCACCAACACCACCCACATCAGGAGGAAATTCTAAAGTAGTAAGACAAATTTTCTTTTTCATTGTTATTTTTTGATAGTTATTTTGTTCATAGTTCATAGTTCATTGATAATGCTTCTCTGCCCCTCTGCTTCCTCACGCTGCGATCACTGGTTCTGAAATTAAATTTTGCAAACATGCAGCCGTATTTTCAACTCCTTTAAAATCAAACTTCCATTTAATTGGCGGTTGTTGGAGATAATTAATTATTTGATCGGCAAATTTTTCTGGTTGTAAGTCTTCGGGATTAATTGCTTTAGCTATTCCTAGTTCTGCTAATTTCTGAAGACGAATTGTCTGTTCGCGATCGTCACTACCAGTAAAAGCCATCATCATCGCCCTGACTCCAGTGTTGAGAATATTCATCGTCGTGTTGTAGCCGCACATACTAATTGAAAGATCTGCTTGTTGCATATAAGTTAGTAATTGCGGAGTGTAGCGTTCTATCCGAATATTGCTATGAGCGATCGCTGGATTTTGTAACTTGTTAAATGTTTCTTCTGGTATAAAAGGGCCAGTAAACACTTGAATCTGGTGAGGTATTCTTTCTCTGAGAAGGGGTGCAGTTTTGACTACGCATTCGAGTAAATCGTGTCCGAATCTACCGCCGCCTACGGTGGCTAAAATCAAAGGTATTTTCGGATGGATTGGCGTTGTAGATAACTCTTGGGTAACATATCCCGTGTAATATACTTGGCAATTGAGATCGCCGACGCGATCGAAAATTTCTTCTAAGCTTATAAATTTGGGATCGCCGTGAACTAATAACAAATCGAAATAGCGATCGATTAAATTACAAACTTTTTCTTCGTGACGCTGGCGATCGTTTTGATTGACGACGATATCGCGCAGACTGGAGACAATTTTTGTTCCTGCTGCTTTTGCTTTCTCTAACAAGGGAATCAATTCAAATGAAAAACGCCTCCTACCAAAAGGAAATAGTTCTAGGATTAAAATATCTGGTTTAAATGTCTCAAAAACACTCAAGATTTGCTCTGTGCGCCTAAGTTTTGTTTCTTCAAGATTCAAAGAACTATCTACTGGCTGAAGTTCTTTCCATTGAGCATCAGTTTTAATTGCAGGGATGTTAACCACTTCTACGGAAACAGGTAGGGAAAATTCATCGATAATTTCACCGCCATTAATCAGACATACCTGAAAGTTTGAAACCAAACCGCGAATAATTTCTGTAGAACGAATTAGATGTCCCATGCCGACAATATGTTGGCAGTAAAACATTACCTTTTTCATCATTTTCAGTGCTTCAACTACCATAGTCGTTTAATATTTTAGGCATCTGAAAGTTGCAACTATTCGCGCCAGAAGATGCTTAGGTTTCATCTTTCAGTGTCCTTGTTGGTAATTAATTTCTCCATTACCTATGAAGTTATCTGAAGCTTTTATAGAAAAAATGAAAATTAGATGAGAAGTTTCTCATGTATTACAAGCTGCTGAAATAGCGCGATCGCTCAGGAAGCCTATCGACGTAAAACAGGCGCTAGAGCATTGCGAGGCATTGTGGAAGAATTGATGTTAGATATTATGTACGATCTACCTTATACTCCAGAAATTACTCACTATACAATTACGTGGGAGATGGTTGAAAAACATTCCACTGCTCAATTGTTGGTTCATCCTCGTTCTTTTGTAAAATTGGAATCAGCATAAACTAAAAACTAAATCGAGTCCTAATCGTTCCTACCCAAATCGGATCTCCTTCGTCAAAATCGGGGTTAGTAACCACAAAAACACCAGGAGTCACTTCAATATTATCGTTGACTTTAATCCGATAAAATCCTTCAATATGCAATGCAGTAGAATCATCGATCGCATTATCATCCGTGCAATCGGTAACGAGGGGAGGAATACCAACAATTATTCCTCCTAAATTATCTTCGGCAAATAAATCTGGGAAAGCAAAAGTTAAAGCACCATTGAGAATGGTTGCTTCGCTATTACCACCTCTTTGTTGAGAAGCATTAGCATATCCAAACCAGCCGCCAAACTCAAATTTAGGATTGACTCTCCAGTTAAATTGAAACCCTAAGTTATCGGAAGAAGTCGCATTTTCGCCAAAAGGATTGTTGGCATTAGCGCTACCCGTAGAAGAGGCGACACTAACTTCATCGGTGCGCTGATAGATGTGAGTATAGGTAAAGGCGAGGTTGAGATAGTCGCTTGGTTCGATAAATAATTGGGCGATCGCACTATAAGAACCATTAAATAATCCTCTTCCAGCATCTGGAGATCCAGCATCATCATCATCTGCCGTATAGCCAACATTAACTTCTAAATAGTCGTTAAATTCGTGCTGAACGCCAATGCCCGTGCCTCCTGGCCCTCGCAAAGTTAAGGGATCTCTACGCCCGAATCGAGAAACCGCGCCCCGACTGCTACTAGATAAAGGATTGACAGTTTGACCGATATCGTTTGACCCTAAATTAGTAGTGCTAACAAAAATTTCGGTGCTTTCGCCTACAGGAAAATTATAAATTAGTTGAACTCGCGCTTGATTATTAGTACTGCCATCAGTTCCCAAGCGACTGGTAAAAGTTCCCGTCTCGTCTTCTAAATTAGCTATATCTAAACTTTCGATCCGAGTCCTGAGTAAATCTTTCCCTGTAAAACTAGTATCGAAGTTAAGACGAGTACGATAGCCTAAAAAAGTTTGACTATTATCATCACTCTCATCTTCCTCAACGCTGTCGCCGAAACTATCGGCAAGTTGGAATAAAACTTCGCCTCGAAGTTGGGTGGTCGTGGAAAATTGAGTTTCTTCTAGATTGTCGATCCGAGTTTCTAGATTAGTTACTTGAGTTCCTAGTTTGTTTAATTCGATCGCAAAATCTGTTTGTAGCCTTTTAAGTATAGATAAATCTCGATCTAAGGTTGAGGAATTGCCTAAATTCTCGATGCGACTCAAACAAGCATTCAAAGCAGCAGCAAATTCGTAGCGAGTTAGAGAACGATTACCTTGAAATGTATTATTGCTAGTTCCCTGTATGCAACCATAGCGATCGACCAAAGACTGTAAAGCTTGCCATGCCCAATCATTACGTTGCACGTCTTTTAATTGAGAAACAGAGGTGACTTGTCCCAAACTGTTCGATGATAGATGAGATTCTCTAGAGGGTTCGGAAGAAGATGCTTCTGTAGCGAAAATAATTGGAAAAAATAACCAGGTATATTTGAAAATACTCGAACTTTTTTGGAAAATTTGTTTGAAAACTTTATTCATTTATAGCTTTTCCCTGTTTCCCCTACTCCCTAAAAAACCATACTTCATTACATATAACAATTTCTAGTTAATGAGATTGTTCTCATCAAAGTTTCACGATCGCTTCATCGAAGATTGTCAAGCTATTACTAATTAAAATTAAATAGGAGAAATAGAATTATGCGTGTCTGTGTTATCGGTACTGGATATGTCGGCTTAGTAACAGGCGCTTGTTTGGCTCAAATCGGACATCATGTCATCTGCATTGACAATAATGTTGAAAAAGTTGCTTTCATGCAGTCAGGACAATCTCCCATTTTTGAACCTGGATTGTCCGAAATTATGCAATCTGCTATGGAAGCAGGAAGATTGGAATTTAGCACCGATCTAGCTAAGGGGGTAGATCGTGGCGAGATTCTATTTATTGCCGTCGGTACACCTCCTTTACCTACAGGAGAAAGCGATACTCGTTATGTAGAAGAAGTCGCACGCGGTATTGGGACTCATCTCAATGGTGGTTACAAAGTTATTGTTAATAAATCTACCGTGCCGATCGGTTCGGGAGATTGGGTACGTAGAATCGTACTTGATGGAGTTGCTGAAAGACAGCAAAAAATTACTGGATTTGATGTTGTCAGCAATCCAGAATTTTTACGAGAAGGTAGCGCAGTTTATGACACATTCAATCCTGATCGCATTGTCTTAGGAAGTAATAGTCATCGTGCGATCGAATTAATGAAAAAACTCTATCAGCCGATCGTCGATCATCAATTTGCTTCGGATGATTCGCCCCAACAAAAACCCGTTCCCGTTGTCGTTACCGATCTGAGTTCTGCTGAAATGATTAAATATGCGGCTAATTCTTTCTTGGCAACCAAAATTAGTTTCATTAACGAAGTAGCCAATATCTGCGATCGCGTCGGTGCAGATGTTACTCAAGTTGCCCGTGGAATTGGTTTGGATTCTCGGATTGGTAGTAGGTTTCTCCAAGCTGGTATCGGTTGGGGTGGTTCTTGTTTTCCCAAAGATGTTTCTGCTTTGATTCACACTGCTAAAGATTATGGCTATGAAGCACAATTACTAGAAGCTACGGTTAATGTAAATAAAAATCAGCGCAAACTGGCGATCGAAAAACTACAGCAAATTCTTAAAATTCTTAAAGGCAAGACGATCGGATTACTTGGCTTAACCTTTAAACCAGACACCGACGATATGCGCGATACTCCTGCATTGGATTTGATTGATGAGTTAATTCGTTTGGGTGCAAAAGTTAAAGCCTACGATCCGATTATTGGCGATCGAAGTCATCAAGCTAGTTTAAAAGATTCCACTCTAGCAAACAATCCAGAAGAACTAGCAGAAGATTGTGATGCACTAGTTTTGGTAACAGATTGGCAAGAGTTTGGCGAACTGGATTATGCGCTTTTAGCTAGTAAAATGACCAATCCGATTATAATTGATGGTCGTAACTATCTTGATCCCGAAGCGTTAACAAATGCAGGATTCACTTACATTGGCATCGGTCGTCCTACCACATTTAATAGACCTCCTGCAAAAGTCGAAATCAAACAAAATATGTTTGTATATAAAGACTTACGAACCAATTAAAAAATATTTAAGACAAAGCCGATCGCACTCTCTCTAATAAATCCCTAAATTGAAATGGCTTGGTGACGTAATCACTAGCCCCTTTTTGCATGGCGATAAAACGATTTTTGTTATCGTCAAAAGCAGTTATGATAATGACAGGAAAATTTAATCCGCGATCGCGCAATTCTTGAAGTACTTCCCAACCGTCTTTGATAGGCATTCTCAAATCGAGCAGCAACAAGTCAATCTCTTCGCTAGCAGCCATTTGCAAGGCTTGTTGACCATCCTGGGCAACGAGCGTAAAAAAACCATTTTTACGCAATCCTTTTTCGAGGAAAGCGGCGACGCGAGTTTCGTCTTCAGCAATCAGAATGCGATTCATGAATTTTCGAGTTTAATTTAGGTCTAAGTAGGTGGGCGCTAAAAAATACAACTATATTAAGAAATGTAACTCGCTTAAAAGCTTATCTTCAAAGCATTCCTGGTGCTTTACATAAATTTACGTAGTTCGGTTTAATTGTGCCTACTAGTAGAGCGTCAATTTTGATTTGAGGGATGATAACTTTAGTTCGTGGTATCGCTTTAAAGCTACTACGAATCCATCAAAACAAACTTGATGACCTACTACCTACTTAGAGCGATTTTGTGATAACTAATAGTATCGTTATCGCTGCTCGAATGCTTTTTTCTTTCCCAATTCTTAACTATTTACATGAATATCTATTGAAATTTTAATGAGAACTTTCTCACGATCGCCAACGATAACCCGTACCTCTAACCGTTTCAATTAATCGATCGCCCAATTTCTTTCGTAAATAGCCCACATAAACATCAACTATATTAGAACCCGGATCGTAATCGTAACCCCACACTAAATCTAATAGTTGCTGACGAGTCATTACCTGTCCTGGGTGACGTAAAAATACTTCAGCTAAAATAAATTCGCGAGAAGGTAGTTCGACAGAGCGATCGCCTAATTTCACCCTGCGAGTAAGCAAATCCATAGTAATATCGCCAACTTTAAGTATACTTTCTTCTTTGGTGACATTCCCATTACTACTACGCAATCTCACTTCGATTCGCGCCAATAATTCTTCAAAGCTAAAAGGTTTGGTAACGTAATCGTCAGCCCCTCCTTTCAATCCAGCTACCTTATCTTTGATATCGTCGCGAGCAGTTAACATGATAATTGGAAAACGAACTCCTTGTCCGCGCAATTCTTCGAGTACTTCAAAACCATTTTTATCTGGCAATCCGATATCGAGAATGGCTAGTTCAAACTCGCTGTTTAGAGCCATAGCGATCGCCTCGGTTGCATTAGCAGCAAGGATTGTACTAAATCCTCGCGCCCGCAATCCTTTTTCTATAAATGATGCAATTCTCGATTCGTCTTCAACAATGAGAATTCGATTCATTAGTAACAACTTTTCAATTTTCAATACATACGACGATCGTAAATTTAGCACTTATGCTTAAAGTAATACCAATTTAATATGAAGCTGCATAGAAAAGAGCTTCTAAAATAAAATTATAAGATGAGATAGATATCACCTCGTCAAATGTAAGTTGCTCGAATAATTGTTGTACGCGATCGCGTAAATCTTGCAAAGAAGAAAAGAGTTCATTATGAAGTGATTTTTTGAGAAACTGCCAAAGCCTTTCAATTGGATTGAGTTCAGGCGAATGAGGAGGTTGAAGCAGGGGAATAATATTTTCAGGCCAGTTAATTGCACTACTGATATGAGCAGGGGCTTGGTCAATTTGTAAAATTGCATAATCTCCGCCTAATTGCTGAGATAGCCAGTCTAAAAATTCTTGAAAATAGTCACCGTTCAGTTTGGGGTATTCTTGCTGAAAATGTTGCCCCGTCAATGGTTCAATTGCGCCATAAATCCAAAAATTTTCACGAACCCATTTAACGGGTACGGTTGGCTTGACTCCAGAAGCCGTAATTACTTTTCCTGTTAAAGTTTTCAATCCAAGCCTTGTTTCATCCTGGCACAGAAAATGGACGCACTTGCCTTGTGCTAGGTGTTTTTCTAGGCTATCTAGGATAATACCGAGTTTTTTTTAAACTCAGATACCAACTTTTCGTCTTGTTTGTGGCTTTGAGGACGAGGTACTTTTAGTTTTGCCCCTAATGTATATCGAACCAACGAGTAAACTGTTCCGTATTCTATCTCAAGCCCATGTTCTTGTTTTAACCATTCAACTATTGCACCATAGCTCGCAAACCCTTTCCCTGTTTTTAACTCTTCCTTAAGTGCTGCGATCGCGGTGTCAGTCATTTTCCGTTTTGCCCCCGGAGCTTTTTTTATTTCTAGTAATTCAGATAGCCCACCCGACCTATATTTTTGTAACCACCTTGTCACAGTTGAGGTATCTCTTGCCAAGCGTCTTCCAATTTCTTGCTGCTCCTTAAGCTGCTCGCTTTTTATCCACCAAAGCATAATAAGCTTTTCTTTCTGGTTCCCTAAATTGGCTGTTTGTAGACGTTTTTTAAGTTCTTCTTCGCTCTCTGCTATTTCAATCTTAAAAGGACGGCTCATGGTTATTTTTATTTATCAAGTTTATTTTCTCTATTATATGCAGCTTCATATTAAATTGGTATAAGATAGTTTGATTTATTCTCACCGACTTACTTAGACTAAAGAGAAGGGATCGCACCCAATACGATTCGGTTAAGAATTTTTCATCATAATTTTGGACATGTAGAGACTAGCAGGTGCAACGTCTCTACAGGGTTTACATGTAAATCGATATATCTTATCCGAACCGTATTGCGATCGCCCCAACTAACAACCAACAACCAACAACCAACAACCAACAACTAACTCAATTGTGCTACAAGTTGATTTTCCAACACAGTTTCATTTGTAAGTAAATCCTCAACGGTGATTCGCAAAAATCGTTGTTCATCAACTAAAAAGAGGATTTTAATGCGATCGCTTCCTGGAAATCCTGGTGGTATCAACTTAGCAATTGTCCTCGCTCCATCTCGATCATTGAGGGGTTTAACAGTCGTCACACTGCTATCAAGACGACGGGTAATCATGCGATCGCCATCAAAATAAACTTCTGTAGCACCTGTATCTGTCCCCAATTCGCCCATAATTAACTCAATGCTGGGCTGACTCTCTACAGAAGCACCCAAAACAACCTGTACTGGTTGAGACATTGGATAAGGTTGTCCCTCTCTAATAATTGGGTGCCAACTGTGTCGATGATTACGCCGATCCCAGTAGCGGATACCGTAACTGTGGTAAAGAAAGTCTTTGATTTCTACGCCTTGAGTGATTTGCAAAGCACCTTGAGCTATGGCTTCAAACGGGCGATCGCACCGAATTTTTTCTTGTGCAAAATATTGCTTCACCCATGTCTGCACTGCTGGTATTTGTACTGTCCCACCAACTAATAGCACAGCATTTATATCCCCAACTTCAATTCCCTGGCGTCGTGCTTGTTGTAGTAGCTGAGTCATCGACTCATCAAGTCGTTCAAAAAACAAATGTTCTGTGAGGATACCTTCCAACGTATCCCGATCTAATTCCAACTCATAACTTTCAAAAGTTTCATCATTGAAATAAACTTCACTTGCTTGAGTTTGAGTTGATAGCTGAATTTTCACTTTTTCCGCCAGTCGCATCGTCAAAGGACTGACTGATAAACCTTGAGTTGTGGCAAAATAATCAACTATCCAATTGTCTAAATCCGAACCACCTAAATTTTGTCCAGCTTTCGCCAAGACACGAGCGGTTTTCACCTTTTGTTTGGAGTCTTCTGCTAAAGATTTATTGCCAAACTTGAGTAAAAACCCAATAGGCTTACTCGCGACTTTAGTATTTTTATCCAACTGCACCAAAGATAAATCCAACGTACCACCACCAAAGTCGATAACCAAGAGAATTTCTTGGTCTGCCATACCATAACCTAAAGCGGCGGCTGTCGGTTCATCCAGCATCCGCACCTGTTCCACAGGTAGTGCTTGACAAACTTTGCCCAACCAGTAACGATAAGCTTCAAAACTATCCACAGGTACGGTTAATACCAGTGATTCCAATCCCCCTTGCATGGGTTCTAATTGTGTAATCACGCTATTGAGGAACCATTGTCCCACTTGTTCAAAAGTAACTATTTGCCCATCTAATTCCGGTAAGAAACCTTGGATATCCGTACCGATACCGCGTTTGAAAGTACAGAAAAAGCGGGGATCATTTTTCAAATCTAAACCGCGATCGCGCACTTGTTGCCCAACCAAAACTTGACCTTTAGCAGCATCTTCCACATAAAGTAAACTGGGGACAAGTGGCGGATTCAGACTTTGTTGAACTGATAAACCAGGTAAATTGAGAGTTTCTGACTCTTTGGTGACAGGATTCCAACGAGTGATAACTGTGTTGCTTGTACCAAAATCAATTGCGATCGCCATATTTAGTAATTTTGCGCTTTTGTTGCCAACACGCAAATAGCTACTTCACCTTTATTAAAAATTATTCTCCAATAGCCACCAAGAACGCAAATAGGCGATCGCTTCTTCTTCTGTGACATTCTCCCGCGCTGTTATACATACAACATAAAACATGTTAGCGCACCGCACGGATCTCTAACCGCAGATTCAGGTTGAGCCATGCGAGATCGCTTGTCAAAACAGCAACTCCCAACCGCAACCCCAAACTCAAACAGGCGCGGTCTCCCAAAGACAATCCAAAGGAGCGCGTTTGTTCCCAAAGCCGTCCGGTCAGCTCGCCATCCTCCGGTGTAAACGGCTCTACCACCAGCCCCAGCGCCTGCAAATCATCCAGCATTCCCTCAACAACTACACCAGCAGCGATTGACTTCTGAATCACCTCAGCCCAGTTCACACTCGAAATCACCGACTCAGCCAGTACTGCTTCGACAACATCACCCCCCGGCTCATCCTTCAGGTAAGCCAGCAGCGCCGAAGCATCGAGAACAACAGTCATTCAGCGTCTTCCCTTTTTGCTTCTTCACGGCGTTCCGCGATTAATTCATCTACCAAACTTCTGTCTTTCGGCACTTGCGAGAACCGAGCCTTCAACCGCAACTTGATCGTTTCTGCCTTCTCCAGCACCAGCCGCCCCTCTTCCTGGCGAGCGATCAGAGCATCCCCTGTCTCAAAACCGAGCGATCGCCGCAATGTAGCCGGAATCACCAAACGCCCCTGCTTACCGAGATGGACTTCTATCGATTTGGATAGTTCATTCATATTATTCCTTGTCGTGCCAGTTTTTTTCATCAATGCCACACATTCTTAATATATGGCATTAATCTAACCTCATCCACTATTTATGAGAAAGTTTGATAGCTCGCCCTTCTCCCGAAACATTCTTTCATTTACAAGTATTGCGATCGCGCCCTAATAAAAATTGGATTTTTGCCACTAAATATCATGTTTTGCAGAGTGAATTACATTATTACTAAGACTCTCTCAAACATCCTCTTATGACTGTTGTAACTCCCGTTGTCAAACCTGTCAGTCAGATGCAACTTGCTCCCGGTAGTGCAATCACCATTCCGAATGTAAGTTGGCAAGAATTTGAGTCAATTTTGCACGAATTAGGAGAAAAACGAATTGCAAGAATAGCCTATAGCAAAAATACTTTAGAAATTATGGTTCCTTTACCCGAGCATGAAAAGCCAAAAGAATTAATTTCCGATTTTGTCAAAACCTTACTCAGAGCTATGGGTAAAAGGTATGAACCTTTTGGTTCTACCACTTTTAAAAAAGAAGGAAGTGCAGGAGTAGAACCTGATGCTTGCTTTTACATTCAAAATTATCAATGCATGATAGGCCGTCGCCGCTTGCAACCTGACGATCCACCACCAGATTTAGCAATAGAAACAGATGTAACTTCTAAAACTACTCTTGAAGCTTATCGAGCAATTGGTGTTCCGGAAGTCTGGGTTTATGACAGTGTTAAATTTAACATCTATGTGCTTAGTCAAGGAATTTATCTAAAATCTGACACTAGTCCCCACTTTGAAAATATCCAACTAACACAAATTATTCCTGCTTTAGTAGAACGTGCTTGGCAAGTAGGAAATCTTCAAGCCTTAGAAGAATTTGAAACACAAATGACAAATGACAAATGACAAATGACAAATAACTAATTTATGTTGCATTCTTTCATTCCTCCATCCAGATTTTTTCCCTATCTTACTAACTACCCTTTGCTTGGGCAACAAAAGACCTATCCCAAAGTGGCGTACTAGGAGATCCAACCACAGCAACAAAAGAAAAAGGCGATCGCATCTGGGAATCATTAGCCGATGGTTGGGTACAAACCATCAAGGATATCTACAAATTTCAACAACCAAAGACAACAACATAAGCAGATTACTTAAGCTTCCCAATCAGGTGGATTACCAAATTTTTGGAGCAAGAAATCAATAAACGTTTTGACTCGAAGCGAATACCTACGATTTGGCAAGTAAAGCGCGTAAATGCCCGTGTCCATCTCCGTTTGGGGATACACTTGGAAATCAGTTAGCACCGCTTGCAAGCGACCGGCTCTAATATCTTCACTAATCAACCAAGTTGGCATCAGGATCAAACCTGCACCGTCTAAACATACCTGACGCAGTATTTCCGAATTGTTTGCCACTAGAGAACCACTAACTTTCACCTCACAAATTTCTGTGTCTCGTTGAAACCGCCAGATGTTGTAGTCGGTGAAATAGGGAAATAACAAACAATTGTGGTGAGCTAAGTCATTTGGGTGTTGAGGTTTGCCATAGTGTTGGAAATAATTTGGACTAGCACAAACGAGGCGAGAATAGGAAGCAAGTTTACGGACAATTAGATTAGCATGGGAGCGATCAAGGTTGCCAATGCGAATTACAATGTCTAGCTCCTCTTCCACCAGGTTTGATAATCCATCACTCAGATGCAAATCTAATTTGACTTCTGGATACTGAGTCAGAAAAATATTGACAATTGGCGCGATATGGAGCCGTCCAAATGCTACTGGCATCCCAACATTTAACAGACCCCTTGGTGTATCTTCTCTTTCCATTACACAAAGATTTACTTCCTCTACATCTTGCAAAATACGTACTACTCTGTTGTAGTAGTTACGACCTTGCGGCGTGAGCGTGATGCTACGGGTTGAGCGGTTGAGTAACTGAGTGTTTAACATGGCTTCGAGCGAGTTCACTTGACGGGTGACTGAAGAAACTGCCAATTCTAATTGGCGCGCAGCTTCCGAGAATCCACCCATCTCCACCACCTTCACAAAGGCACGCATCGCTGCAAATTGATCCATCGATTGGAATATCCTTTACTTTTGCATATTTTGCAAAAGTGTTTGGCGTTGCGGCTATATTATCATTTTTTATGAATGAAGTTATGGTTGAACTGTGGCAATCAAGGTGTAATCCAAAAAGAATAAAACCATGACTTTAAAAGTAGAAATAACCTCGGATTTTATCTGCCCTTGGTGTTTGGTTGCAGACGCACGACTCAATCAAGCGATTGTGATATTCACACGCTACGCGATGGTGCAAAGCACCCGCCTTACGGCGATCGCACAACTCAATTCTCCGGCTGAAGTTGAACGCATTTGGTATCCGTTTGAGTTAAATCCTGATCTGCCAAAAGCAGGTATGGATCGCAAAACCTATCGCACCAAAAAGTTTGGCAGTTGGGAATACTCGCAAATGTTAGATGCAAAAACGATAGAAGCAACTCAAGCAGATGGAATTGACTTTCGCTATGACTTAATGCAAGTCACACCCAACACTTTTAACGCCCATCGCTTAACCTGGTTTGCTAGTAAGAACGACAAAGCAACCGAGATGGCTGAACGGATTTTGAAAGCCTATTTTACCGAAGGACAGAACATTGGCGATATTGAAACCTTAGCCAATCTTGCAGCTGAAATTGATATTGATGCTAATACGGCAAAAACATTCCTTTTGTCGGATGCGGGGATTCAGGAAGTTAGAGAACTGCAACAGCAAGCGAAAGCCAGAGGTGTCCGCAGCGTGCCAACTATTCGCATTGGTCAAGAAATACTAATCGGCGCACAATCGATTGATGATTATTTAGCGGCTTTGCAAAATGCCGTGAATGAATTAGAAGCAACATATTAGGAGGGTTTAATCATGAAACCCACTGACAGCCATGCGATTATCATCGGCGGCTCATTAGGTGGTTTGTTTACTGGAATCATGCTGCGATCAATCGGTTGGGACGTTGATATTTACGAACGCTCTACTGACACACTCGACAGTCGCGGCGGTGGTATTGTGCTACAATCTGATGTTATCGAAGCATTTCAACGAGCAGGCTTGACCTATCAAGCACCACTGGGAGTAGTGGCGCACGAAAGATATTACTTGAACCCTGATGGCAGAATTGCTCAAGGGATGCCAATGCGTCAAACTTTGACTTCCTGGAATTTGCTCTACAGTTCCATGCGTCGGCATTTTCCATCTGAACATTATCACCAAGGAAAACTTCTGACCAATATTCAGCAGAATGGTGAACAAGTCATGGCAATATTTGCTGATGGGACTCGTAAAATAGGTAATTTGTTAATTGGCGCAGATGGACCAAACTCTACCGTGCGTCAGCTGTTTCTGCCAGATGCTGACTATCACTATGCCGGATACGTTGCTTATCGTGGCTTAGTCAACGAAGCCAAACTAGAGCAAGACGCTGCGTCTCTATTTACAGAGCGATTTGTATTCTACCAATTTCCCAATTCTCACATTCTCCAATATGTCATCCCAGGAGAGAATGAATCTCTAGTACCCGGAGAACGCCGCTTTAACTGGGTTTGGTATGTCAATTACAACGAATTGACAGAATTACCTCGTATTTTGACAGACAAAGAAGGTAGACGCCGTGACTATTCCATCCCACCAAGAATGTTAGCCTCGTCGGTTGAGGAGCAAATGCGAGTCTATGCCGATACAGTGCTAGCTCCACCATTTCGGAAACTAGTTGCAGCTACTCAAGAACCATTTGTCCAAGCAATTCTGGATCTGGCGATTCCTCAAATGAGCTTTGAAAGAGTGGCCCTGGTTGGTGATGCTGCTTTCATTCCCCGTCCCCATACAGCAGCAAGCACATCTAAAGCTGCGGCGAATGCGATCGCTCTGGCCGATGCTCTGATTGAACATCATCACGATGTTCCTAAAGCCTTAAAGGCTTGGGAACCTGCTCAACTTGCTTATGGCTTACATCTGCTCAAACACGGTCAAATGCTAGGCGATCGCTCTCAATTTAGCTACGGCGTCGGTCGATTTGGGGAGAACACAACCTCTGTGTAACAGGTTTAAAAAAAGACTATGTACCAAAAAAAAGTGCGGCTTTATGGTCAACCTAACTCCGCAGAAGCTTATGCAATTCGTGACTTTCTCAACCGCAGCGTAGTCGAATTTGAGTGGGTTGAACTCACTTGTGATCAAGACTGCGATCGAGAACTCGGTCTTCCATCTCTCAACAATATCCGGCTACCAGTGGTTGAGTTTCCAGATGGAACACAAACTTTTGCTCCGACTATTCGAGAAATTGCTCAGCGTTTGGGATGGGTGACACAACCACGCTTCCAAGAATATGATCTGTCTATTTATGGTGCTGGACCTGCTGGACTCAGTGCCGCCGTGTACGCCGCATCGGAAGGATTACGGACTGTCCTCATCGAGCGCCATGCAGTTGGGGGACAGGCTGGAACTAGCTCGTTGATTGAGAATTATATGGGATTTCCTGAAGGAATCAGTGGTGCTGAATTGGCAGAGCGCGCCCGTCAGCAAGCAGTTAAATTCGGTGTTGAGTTATTGCTGATCCAAGAAGGGATCAAAGCCGAATTCAAAAATAATCGCATCTACGTAGACATGGCTGATGGTAGCAAAATGATTGCACGGGCAAACATTTGTGCAACGGGCGTAGAGTATCGGCGGCTTGGTCTGCCCAACGAAGATCGGTATCTTAATGTTGGATTATTTTATGGTGCGGGAGTCAGCGAAGCGCCCATGTGTCAAGATGAAGACGTGTTTGTAGTGGGTGGTGGTAACTCAGCTGGTCAGGCGGTGATGCATTTCTCTCGATATGCAAAAAAAGTAACTATGCTGATTCGCGGTGATAGTCTAGCGGCTACGTTGTCGCAGTACCTCATTCATCGCATCACTAACACTAGCAACGTTGAAGTCCTCTATCACACTCAAGTCACAGATTTAGATGGCGATCGCACACTGCGTCAAATTGAACTGACCAACTGTCGTGATAGTTCGGTTCAAAAAATCGACACTCAACGGCTATTTGTTTGTATTGGTGGGATGCCTAATACAGAATGGGCAAAAGATACAAGTATTATACGTGATCATGTTGGCTACATAGTAACTGGGCCGGATTTACTTAAACAAGGTCGTCCGCCCGCATCTTGGACACTTGAGCGTGATCCCTTCTTTCTCGAAAGCAGCATCCCAGGTTCCTTTGCGGCGGGTGATGTGCGACATGCTTCAATTAAGAGAGTTGCATCAGCCGTAGGTGAAGGTGCAATGGCTGTGACTTTTGTACATCGATATTTAGCAGAGACAGCTTGAGATATCTTCTGAATATTGTTGAGATTAATCTTTGTTTACAAATAAATGTCGCCAAATAGAACTCTTTAGCTTAATTCGGTTCCAGAAGCAATAAAGTTATTTAAAGATTTTTAGTTAACACTAGGTTAAAACCAAAATAAGCTTTACAATAAAAGGTTCATGAGTGAATGTAGTTTTTCTCACAACTGAATGAAGAAATGAACAATCACTGCAACATCTCCCGTCGCAGTCGGGGTGCTTTTGTGCGTGCATTGCATACTGCTGTGGAAGGGAGGGCTAGGTATAAGATCAATGGGTTGCAAGGCTCGATAGCTTTTAAGAAATACCTAGAGTTGAATTTGTCAGAAGTGCAGGGTATTACACAAGTAAGTGCCAATCCCTCTACTGGCAATGTTCTGGTATTCTACCAACCAGGACATACTGTTTTAGCGCTTGCTGCACAGATTGAGCGCCTGGTTATAGACTATACCAAACAAAGTCATAGCTCTATAGTCAGGGCAGCAAAAAAAATCAACCGATTTCAGAAAAAGGCGAAAAAATTACCTGCAAGCAAGAAAAAATCCAGTCAACTGACAGCTAATACTCATCAACAAGAAATAGCTACTTGGCATCTTCAAGAAACTGATGCAGTCATTACGGAGTTAAAAACTTCCCAAGAATCAGGATTAACTACCAAGAAAGCACAAGACAAGCTGAAAAAATACGGGCCAAATACTTTACCGGAAGCAGATCCCCGCTCCGGGTTAAGTATGTTTGTTGACCAGTTTAAATCTTTACCCGTAGGACTTTTAGCTGTAGCGGCTGGTGTTTCAGTTGCTACCGGGGGTTTGGTTGATGCTGTGGTAATTATGGGGGTTGTAGTGATCAATGCTGCCATTGGTTACGCCACGGAGAGCAATTCTGAAAAAGTGATTCGCTCCCTGAAGAATCTAGTTACTCCCACAGCCTTTGCACTTCGCGATCGCAACATTGTAGAAATTAGCGCTCAAGAAATCGTCATCGGGGATATTCTGATTCTCAAACCCGGTAGCTATGTACCAGCAGATGCCAGACTCTTAGAAGCACGTCGCCTCAGTATAGATGAATCGGCACTGACTGGTGAGAGTATGCCCGCGAGCAAATATGCTCAGACTCTTGTTGGTGAAAATATTGCCTTGGGCGATCGCACCAACATGGTTTACATGGGAACCCTAGTGACTGGTGGACAGGGAACGGCGGTAGTAGTTGCCACTGGTAAGTACACCGAGATGGGCAAAATCCAAATGATGGTCAGTGAGGCCACATTGCCCGAAACGCCGATGGAAAAACAGCTAGACAAAGCTGGGAGTCAGCTAGTCATAGTATCGGGCGCAGTTTGTGCCTTATTCTTTGGTATCGGCATCCTGCGTGGTAATAGTTTGCTGCAAATGCTCAAGTCATCGATTTCTCTAGCAGTAGCAGCAGTTCCCGAAGGTTTACCCACAGTAGCGACTACAACTCTGGCTTTAGGGATCGCTAACATGAGGAAACACAACGTCCT
The DNA here is from genome assembly GCA_051172755.1 of Nostochopsis sp. Taxonomy (GTDB): domain Bacteria; phylum Cyanobacteriota; class Cyanobacteriia; order Cyanobacteriales; family Nostocaceae; genus Pelatocladus. The sequence goes on from JBMNDX010000012.1 coordinate 217,250, forward strand.
CATTCGGCGTTTGGATGCGGTAGAAACCCTTGGTTCTGTCCAGACAATCTGCATGGATAAAACCGGAACAATCACCGCTAACCGGATGACAGTTGTAGAACTGTGTACAGATAACAAGTGCATCCAAGCATCTGCTGACCAATTGCTTTTTGGCAACGAAGCGGTTAATCCCTATGAAAACGAACAGCTCTTAAAGCTGATTCATGTTTTAACGCTGTGCAACGAAAGCGAAGTTGAACAAGAAGGCGATGAGTACACCGTCAGAGGTTCTGCAACTGAAAATGCTCTGATCGATGTTGCGATTAAAGGAGGAGTGAATGTCACCGCTTTGCGAGCAAGTTATCCGCGACTGAAGATCAATCACCGTTCCCAAGAACGCAATTACATGGCGACACTACATGCTACCCCAGACGAACAGCAAAAGCTGATTGCAGTTAAAGGTAGCCCGTCAGAAGTTCTCAGTCTATGTAATTGGCAAATTAAGAACGGGGAAAAAGTTCCCCTCACCGAAGCAGACAGACAAGTCATTGAAAACGATAACGATGATATGGCTGGTAAAGCGCTACGGGTATTGGGAGTTGCTTATCAACTTGATGAGTCTGAAAAAATCCATACTCGCGACTTAATCTGGCTAGGATTGGTCGGTATGATCGATCCAATCAGAAATGGCGTCCAAGGATTGATGGGAGGTTTCCATCAAGCGGGGATCGATACAGTGATGATTACTGGCGATCAAAGCCCAACAGCTTATGCGATCGCCAAAGAACTGAATCTCAGCAAAGGTGAACAACTGCAAATTCTCGATTCCACCCACCTGAACAACCTCGAACCAGAGGTAATGAAAGGACTTTTGCATCGAGTTCATGTTTTCGCCAGAATCAGCCCTGCGAACAAATTGCAAGTTGTGCAAGCTTTGCAGAGTAGCGGTAAAGTAGTTGCAATGACAGGCGATGGTATTAATGACGCTCCGGCGTTGAAAGCTGCTGATGTCGGAATCGCCATGGGACATACTGGTACAGATGTTGCTCGTGAAGTTGCAGACGTCATCCTGGAAGACGATAATCTGGAAACCATGATTATTGCTGTCAGCCACGGACGAACAATCTATAACAACATCCGTAAATCTGTCCACTACCTGCTGTCTACCAACGCCAGCGAAATCATGGTGATGTTAGCAGCAACCACAGCTGGTATTGGTCATCCTCTGACAGCTATACAACTATTGTGGGTGAACTTGGTATCAGACATCTTCCCAGCTTTAGCCTTGGCAATGGAAGCACCAGAACCAGATGTATTGCTCACACCACCCCGTGATCCCAAGGAATCAATCATTAGAACTTCAGACTTTGGTAGAATCCTGGTGGAATCAGCAGCATTGTCTGCCAGCACTTTAGCAGCCTACTGGTATGGGATCAGCCGTTATGGTTTCGGTCCACAAGCTAGCACCATCGGGTTCATGAGTTTGACAATGGCTCAATTGTTGCATACCTTTACCTGTCGTTCCCAAACCCACACCATCTTCAGTAAGGAAAAACTACCGCCTAACAAATACTTAAATATAGCGATCGGTAGCTCCTTAGTTCTCCAGATCCTAGCTGCCACAGTACCAGGACTCAAAGGTCTGCTGCAAATCTCGCCGATCAACCTTGTTGATACTGCGGTAATCGGTAGTAGTGCTGTATTACCATTCCTGTTCAATGAAGGTAGAAAGGAAATAGCGACTAGGTATTTGCGAGGAGATCACAACTCCCCACGTCTACTTCCTAGTAGTAAATATGACTCTGGTGTCATTCCGCAATTGGAAGCAGCAGAACAACAAGAAGTAGAATTACAAACTGTTGCTGTTGTTGTTTCTTAATTAGATTAATCAACTGTATTTATTAAAGGTACGGTAATGCCGTACCTTTACGTTTAAGATTAATTCCTTGAGTCTGTTTTTGCCGAAGAATTTAGGGTTGATTTGAAACGCAGAGGGGCGCAAAGGGAAGCGCGAAGGAACGCAGAGTTTTGGTTATGAATTAAGAACAAAATTAAATATATGAAAAAAGACTTCATGTTTAGTTCTGAATCGGTGACGGAGGGACATCCGGATAAACTTTGTGATCAAATTAGCGATGCAATTGTTGATAAGTTCCTTCAGAAAGATCCTTATTCTCATGTAATTGCTGAATGTGCAGTTGCAACGGCAATAGTATTTATTGCTGCTAGATTTGAATCGGATGCAATTGTAGATTTTACGAAAATTGCTAGAAAGGTAATTGAGCAGGTTGGTTATGATGAACCTGATTTTAATGCTAAAACTTGCAGTATTGTTACTAGTGTGAAAGAATTGCAATCTAGCAGCTATCGTTATTGGGATGCAAAGAAATTATCAGATGATGAAATGGAGTTGATTCCTGCTAGGGATCAGGTGACAGTATTTGGTTTTGCTTGTAATCAAACTCCTGCTTTGATCCCACTTCCGATATGGTTGGCGCACCAATTAGCTAGGCGACTAACGACTGTACGACACGAGAAAATACTCCCTTACATTGCACCTGATGGTAAAACTCAAGTCGGAATTGAATATCGCGATCGCAAACCCTACAGAATTCACAGTATCTCTATTCTGGCTAGTCAAAAGTCTACTTCCACATCAGCAATATCTGATCAGAAGATACTCCAGCAAGAAGTTAAAGAGATGATCATTGATCATGTCTTTGGAAAAGCAGAATATCAACCTGATGATAAGACGAGAATATTTATTGATTTTGACCAACCTTTTGCGATTGGCGGCCCGTCTGTACATTCGGGATTAACTGGTAGAAAGAATGCGATCGATACCTATGGAGAATATTCTCGCCACAGTGGTGCTGCTTTAAGTGGTAAAGATCCCACCCGCATAGATAGGGTTGGTGCTTATGCTGCACGTTATGCGGCTAAAAATGTTGTCGCAGCAGGTTTGGCTGAAGAATGTGAAGTGCAGCTAACTTATTCAATGGGATTGGCTAGACCTGTTAGTATTCAGGTAGAAACCTTTGGTACAGGCAAAATTTCTGATGAAGAAATTACGGTGCTGTTGGAAAATAATTTTGATTTTCGATTGGCGGGAATTATCAAGAAATTTAACTTGCGGTTGTTGAGTGCGATCGCCAAAGGGGGATTTTATCGCAAACTAGCCGTCTATGGTCATGTTGGTAGGATGGATCTGGGAAATGTGCCGTGGGAAGAGACAGATATGATTAGGGCTTTAGTAGGATGACGATAAGCCGACTCGTGGAAAGAGGAAGCCTAAGAAGTGATTCCAGACAATTCCTACCTTCACCTTGGCAAGCCTGAAGGTGGGGAGGATGTTAAACTCACTCTCTTTAAGAATTATAGAGTTAAATAGCAGAGATTTATCACATGCTATTTTTGCATGATGTTATGATTAGATTATCGAGAATTATTTTTGGCTATGTGAATGAAATTTATATCTAATACAAACGCCTCTCCGAATCTAAATCTCTATATTTTTTGATACAAGAGGTTTTTTATGTCAATTTATGTTAGTAATCTATCTGATAAAGTTGAAGAAGATGACCTCAAACGGATTTTTTCTGAATATGGATTTGTTAATAAAATTCAAGTATCTTTGAACCAAAAAACTGGTGAAAGGAGAGGATTTGCGGTTGTCGAAATGGCTACAAGCACTGAAGAAGCAGAAGCAATTCGAGCTTTGAGAGGTATTGAGTTGATGGGATATAGCCTCAAAGTTAATAGAGCCATGACTGAGTACAGCATTTGAGAAATGTCTGTAGAGTGAATAAAGAATTGATAACTTTCAAAAGAGTTTACTCTCATTAAATAAATCATCTAGAGATTTTAAATTTTGATTATCCAGAATAATTGCGATCTCAATTAAAAATTACTATCGTCATCTTTGGTGAAATTCCCATCTAATTTCATCAAAATTTAGGATGGAAAATGCAAATTTTATTTCATAGATCGAGTCAAGCATTGACTCATTTTACAACTGATCACAGTCCAGTGAATACAGCCACATATACCTGGGAATCTATGCAGGGTAAGCATACTTGTCCTTGCTGTTCATATACTCTACTCTCTCATATACGTTTAGGAGGTATTTACTGGCGTTGTGGTCATTGTTATCAAGAAATGCCAGCCTATAGCATAGGATAAATGAGAGCTACATTCGTGTATGAGTGAAATAGATAAAAGCCTCAATGTAGAATATCATAAGCGTAAATCAATATTCTATGTTAGTGTTAGAGCATCGAGAATTATTTTCGGCTATGTGATTGACCACAATTAGCACCTCTGCGAATCTAAGTCTCTACACCCTATTAGATATTGGAGATTCTTATGTCAATCTATGTCGGTAATCTCTCTGAGGAGGTTGAAGAAGATGACCTCAAACAGATATTTTCAGAATATGGATCTGTAATTAAAGTTCGCTTGCCTACATGTCGGCAAAGTGGTGAGAGGAGAGGATTTGCTTTTGTAGAAATGAAAACAGACGCTGAAGAAGCAGCAGCAATCTACTCACTCTTAGGCACTGAATATATGGGCCGTAATCTCAGAGTTAATAAAGCTATTACGAAGGTAGACAAAAGATAACCGTCTCATTTGTAAGCTGTTTATTGCATGAGAAGAACTTGATATTTAGTTCAGATGAGTATGATTTTAAACCTTAAATAGAAATAAAAATTATGGAGTTTGGTACAAACAACCGCAAAATAGCTGCCTATGTCTCTACTTAAGCCTGCAATCTTGAAATATAAATTGCCAGCAAATGACAGTAACGGAATTTTCTGCTGGAATTTCTTAAGGGTTATCAATTAAGGTATTGCGCTTGCGGAGCAATTTTAGTTTATCACTCAACTATCTAATCCGTATATTTCTATTGAGCATGAGTCATATGATTTAGAGTAGCTTATTTGTCCAAATAAGTAGCCCAATAGAAAATTTACACTCCGCGTTTGCTTTAGAAAAAATGGTGAGTTTGTGGCAACAGTAAATTATAAACTAACAGGAAAATATCTCCCACCTCAGATATTTATTTTAGGAATATGTTTCGTTCCTGGAGTAACTGAAGTTAGCAGCGAACAGTTAACTGAAATACGGAAATTTATCAAGAGTGATCGTTTGCTTCAGCATTATTTGGAGCAGAAAATTTTGATTATCCAAGAGTGAATTTCTCACCCATTAAACTTGCTTCGCTTGAGCCTAACCTGTTGTTGATCATATGACAAAAGGTTTAGCCCTATACGAGACATGGTGCAAGGGAAAACCCACTACTAGGAACGGTGGTAATACTGCTCGGATAAGACAAATCTATTGACTATTTAAACATGTAGAGACTAGCACTTGCTAGTCTCTAAATGCCCAAAATGATGACGAAAAATCCTATCCCTTGCAGTATTGACAGTGATCTTAAGTAATCGATGAAATTAAACCTGAATAAAAATTGAGGGATTGCTTGCTCATGGGTTTTAAGTACAAATGGAAAAATGGCTCTGCGCCTTCCCGTGACAAGGCAGCACGCAGCAAGTATCTACTCGAAGAAGGACAGTTTAACAACGAAAAAGACCGAAATCTAGCAGAACAAGAAGCTCGCAAACACTTGGGTGTACCAACGCGAATTCCAGACGATGACCGCTCTATACTGGGTCATTCGCAAGACTGGTAACAATCACTTAGAGACTTCCATTCTTCACTAACTTTGCTGCGAATTCGATTGCTTGTTGAGATGTAGTAACTTGATTTTCTATTTGAGCGATCGCTATTTCTGTGATTAATTTACCTATAAGTGGGGACGCAGAAATGTTTAGTGCTAGCATTATGTCTTTTCCACTCACTAACGGTGTGGGATGAGCTACTAGATCATTAGGGTTAAGATAGCGATTCATTAAAGGTGCGATACTGCTTTGCAAAGCTGGCGCGATCGCTTCCACTAACTGACTATGTGCTACGGATAAGACTGCTGTAGATATAAATACAGACCCTGCTTCCTGAAAGAAAAAATACTGTTCTCGCAAAGACATCGCAGAAGATCCTAACTGTGGGAACAGTTTCAGGGCGGTGGTAACGGCTTTAATTTCGACGCGACTGTAAGTAAGTTCTTGCAGCTCTATTTCTGCTATTTCTGGGTTTGGATTAACTAAACAAGCAAGTTTAGCAATACCTAGCCAGGTAGTTTTAACGCTATCACGCACCAAATTTTGCAGTTGTTCACCTAGTTGTGGCCAAAGATGGGTGAGTTGAACTGCTGAATAGTCAACCATCGATAATAAGCGAAAGTTTTCCTGTTTAGCATTTTTGAAAAAAGGCGCAAGTAAGCCATCTTCTCCAGCGCTCATTAACCAAGCACTACCCTGAGAATTTGACAACATATAGCTCAATTCTACTCGGACTCGTTCGGCAGCGACTCTCGTAATTTGGGATGCGAAACCGCGAATCGTTGCTTTTGTTTCTGACTCTATAGTGAAGCTAAGTTGGGAAGCTTGACGATAAGCCCGTAGTAACCGTAAGGGATCGTCTTCCAGGTTGCTTGGTGATACCATTTTTAACAGATGCTTTTTTATATCTGTACAACCTTGTAAAGGATCAATAATTTCTTGGGTGTGGGGGTTGTAGGCGATCGCATTCACTGTAAAATCTCGCCTATGTAAATCAACTTCCAGGCTCATCCCTTCTTGTTGGGCAAAATCAGCAGTAGCATGAGGAAACACCACACGAGCAATTTGTCTTTCGGGGTCGAGTAGTACAAAACCAGCTTTATAATGCTTGGCTATTTTGTGAGCTACTGTCACAGCATTTGTTGGTACAACAAAATCTAAATCCAAATATTCGCGATTTCTTCCCAAAATCGCATCTCTGACAGCACCACCCACCATATAAGCTGGTTGCGGTAAAAATTCGATGCTAAAAGGCCAATTTTCGGGAGCTAAGGTTGAAAGTTCCGAACTATTTCTTGTCATGTAATAAAAATAAACTCAGAGGCTAATGAATAACTCTTTAGCTTAAGCTAAATTAACTTATAAAGGCTCTAGAGTAGGTTGTATTATGTGCGTTTGCGTCAATTGCCATTATGTAGACCGTTGTGTCACATACCACGCGGTAGAAAGCCAGCACCAACAGCCCCATTTGACTGAAACACCAGATTTTGAGCCAAATGAACCATCTATCAACGTCAACATCCGTCCTAGAGGCGATGTGATTGAAATGGAATGGGATGTGGTTGGATGTCTCAGTTTTAAACTAGAACAGGGTAAGTGGTCGAAGTTGCGTCCTGGCGAGTTAGTACCAACTTGATCCGCAACAAATAGTATCGCTCCTGTTGAGTAGCAGTCAGGATGTAAGCCATAGACCCCTGGTTCAACGGAATCAGAGAAAGCTTTGGGATGGGGCGATCGCAAGTTGGCATCGGGTGACCACTGACCGATACATGGTATTTTAGATGGGGAATTCTAGTTCTATTTTTGATGAAAAATGGCTGTCAAAATATCTGACCTGAAACCAAATGAAAGCTTAGTCACTGAATTAAACGCTCTCAGCGAGAAAGATACCAGTAAAATTTGCGGCGGTGGTGGTGGTAGCGAAGGTACTGGCGGGGATTTCTCACCACTATTCTCAAAGATTTATCTTAGCAGCACTAATTTTTAAAAGAAGGGCATTTTAATTTTTCGTGCAGGAAGTCTCTAGGTTCCGTAAACTACACCTGGGGACGTCGCTGAGTGTGACGACGCGGGTTCGCCACCCGCCCAAAGGTGAAAGCACGGACAGAGACGAAAACACCTCCAAATATATCTAAATACTCACCGGATGCGTAACATAGTGGCAGTAGTTATAACAAAATAATTCGCGCACCACCAGAGGTGAGGAACAGTTCTATTTAAGGTGAATAAACGTGACTTCCCGCACAACCGAGATTCAAACACTAATAGCAGACATTGACAGTTTACTTTCCAACAAGCGCTTTTCCTGGTTTCTTGCCAGTGATAAAGAGCAACCAAAACAGGTATTAGAAAGGATGCGTAACTTTCTGGTTAGCTGTGCAGAAGCGGATGTCAACAGCACTCCATACCAGGAACAGCCAAAAGCGCAGTCATCAAATTTATTAACAAAATTTATCAATCAAAATAATTATTCCGATGAATCACAGCCTAATCAATCCAGCCAAGAGGAAGGTAGTGAGTCTAATCCACTATCTTCACTGTTAGCACCATTGAAAGCAGAGTTACAAACACTTTTGCAAGAGCGAACAAATCTTGTCCAGGAAATCAAAGAGTTAGAGCAAAGGCGACTACAAAACTTTTCTCTCGCACAGCAGTTAGCAAACCAAGAACAGCTAATAGCAGATTTTTTGCAAGTGCTGACTAATCGCTTGGGGGGGGATCTACAACCAAAAATCTCAACAAATGCCATCAAACCAACACAAGAGACTCCACTCGCGCTTGGTGCTGCTGGTTCTTCCATCACTACTAGCAATGACAATACAGAACAACTCGCTTTTGCTACTTCACCTTTTTTAGAGCCACAGGATCAGTTGGAACGATTAACACGTGTTGCTAGCGAATTAGATCAAAAATTACTCGCACTCGACGGAACTGTAAATGTAGTTTTTGAAGCTTTACAACGTAATATTCATACATATCATGAATCTCTTTCTCAAGCTCTGGCAAGAATGTATAGCCAAGGTTTGCAAGGAGAACAATTATTTGGCAACTTGATCAATAATTTAGCACAGCAGACACAACTACAAACTGCTTCTAAAGAACCATTTACTATTGATATTAAGAATGAAGTACAACCCACTCACTCCAAAACTCTACAATCTAGTAATAAAATAAACGAATCGGAAAATGATTACCAAATAGCACAAACTGATACAGTTTTTGCCCAAAATAAAGATATAGTAAACTCTCCAGATACTGCTACTGCTTCCATGATGGATGAATTACAGCAAGATAGTTCTCTATCAATTCGTGATGAAGTAGACCAACTTTACGCTAGTTTATTTGGAAGTGATAATTTCATTATCGCTAATCCTGAGTTTTCTTCTCAGTCTACCAATTTTGAAATCATAGATTCAACAGAGACAGTAACTAGTAAAGAACAGTCAGAATTAATCGGTAAAGACTTAACAAATTCATTATTTGTGGATGAGTTAAAAACTATTAATCAAGAAGAAGTAGGATTAAATATCCAAAAAGTCTTATTTGAAGTTGCAAGCTCTACAGAACTGCTGACTGATGAGGTATTAAGTGTTCATCAAGAAGAAGATTTAATTCTGCAAGACATCATTTTTGGAGCTACAGAACCGAATGACGAATTGTCTTTCTACGAAGAAGTCATTACCCTGCAACAACAAGAAGATTTAATTCTACAAGACATTATTTTTGACGCTAGAGAACCGAATAACGAATTATCTTTCTACGAAGAAGATACTCTGCTCCCAGATATCATTTTTGAAAATACAGACCTGACTGACGAATTATCTGTACATGAAGAAGTAATCTCAAATCAAGAAGAATTAGAGTTAATTCTACAAGAAGTAATGTTTGAATTTGCAGATTACACCGAAAAATTACCTGTGGATGATGCTGCTTCTTTATCTGATGGGATTACCATAGATAATTCTTCTACATCTGTAACAAATGAATTACAACTAGTAGAGTCTCCTGTTACTGCATCCGATCCTTGGTTTGACGAGCCAGATGCAGGTCTTTTAGAAAGTGGAAATATTCAGGTAGAAGACACAAAAGCTACTACTGAAAAGATCCGAAGACAATTATTAGAATTATGGGAAAAAATCACATATACAGAAGAAGATAATGAAGCTCCCTCTATACCTCTTGAAAAACCGAGTCTCACTGAGACAATTACAAGCTTAAATAACTTATTATTTTCTACAGATATTGAACAGCAAGTTTTGAAAAAAGAATCTGTTGAAGAGTCTATAAATAATACAATCTTAACCCCAGACAAAACAGAAGAAATAAGTGCTGATCGCTTACATGAGTCTTCAGAAAAATATGTTCATGCTTCCGTGACAGAAAATTTGTTATTAGAAGTAGAAAAACAGAATGTAGTTATACCAGAAATTGCGTTGAATACAGAGGAATTGCTGCAATTAGATGAAGATTTAGCGAACTTTGGTGAACAGAATAATACTCAATTTAAGTCGCCTACTACTGAGCTAGAAAATCTAGACTCTGCTCAGGTTATACTACCAAGTACTTCTCAGAACGATCAATTAGCTGAAAGTGAAAATAAGGAAGTCACAGCTGATTCTTTAGAACTGTTTTTGCCTTTAGATTCCGGAATAGGAGATGATACGGAAATTAGAGCCAACATTGGAGACTATATTTGGTATTTGGGAATCGATTTAGGTACAACAGGAATTTCTGCAACTTTATTCAATCGCTCTACAACTGAAGTTTATCCTCTCTATTGGTCAACAGAAGACCAACAACAAGTAACATCATCGAAAACACGAACATTCCGTTTACCAACAGAAGTTTATTTACCATCTGTACAAGAACAAAATACTACGACTTCTAATCTTTTTTCAGCACAACTCAAACCTTTTTTGGAAATAGCCCTTCCTTACAAAAATGAACAACAAAAATGGGAGCCAATATTGCAATTTAATGAAGTTGTGACAGTTCCTCTAGTTTGGGTTGTGCGATCGCTCTCCAAATTACTATTGACATTAAGAGCAGACCGTAGTAGTACCACTTTAGGTTTAACTGCGTCGGGATCTGGTTTAGACCAACAAATTTTCCACAGCGCCATCAACAATCTTGCTGGTGTAATCTGTACCTGTCCATCTCACTGGTCAGAACAATATCGCTTTAATATCCGCGAAGCTTTGCTATTGAGCAAAATTATTCAGCATCCCCAACAAGTATATTTTGTCGAAGAAGCGATCGCTAGTTTACTTTCTGAACTTGATGGTGCTAGTGGTGAAATTATTCAATTTGGCAATAGCCAAGATTTTCATTCTATCAAAACCAGTGAACATCCCTTTGAGGGTAACACCCTTGTGATTAATATCGGTGCAGCCGCAACGGAAATGGCGTTGGTCAATTTACCAGGAAGTCTGGAAGAATTAACTCACAGCGATTTTATGCTCCACAATTTTCCTTATGCTGGTAAGGGAATTGAGCAAGATATTATTTGCCAGTTATTACTACCAACTAAATGGCGCAAATTACGTAATTCTTCCCAGGAAGGCAATAGTACTACTATTACCAGTAGTCCTTTACAATGGCAACCGACAATTGCCGATATCGAGCAGATGAGTTTTGCGAGTTTGGGGTTAGAAGGATTAAAATTACCACGACCAGGAGAAGCAGACACGAGCGATCGCATTCATTTACAGCAACGCCTAGAAAGTTCTGCGTTGGGTAAAGCAATTTTGGATGCAGCATTAGCTCTAAAGTTAGTTTTACAACACCAAGAATCTTTTACTTTGGAATTAGCTGATCAGTGTTGGGTCTTGCAAAGACGGGATTTAGAAAGCCAAGTATTTGTTCCATTTGTGCGGCGTCTTAACCGTGAACTCAACAGGTTATTGGTAGCAAAAGGTATACCTACAGAAGCGATCAGTCAGGCGATCCTGACTGGTGGTACATCCAGTTTAAGTGCTGTTTCTCGTTGGCTACGACAAAAACTCCCCAGTGCAAAGATCATTCAGGATTTGTATTTGAACGAAAATGGTACTCCTAGTTGTAGTCGTGTAGCTTACGGTTTAGCTATGCTACCCTTGCATCCTCAAGTGTTAGAAGTACCCAGACAACAGTATACTGACTATTTCCTGTTTACAGAATTGCTGCGACTTATCCCTGAGCGAGCTTTATCTTTTAATGAAGTTATTCAATTATTCGAGGCTCGTGGTATCAACACCCGTAGTTGTCAGCAACGCCTATTAGCTTTCTTAGAGGGTGAACTACCTCTTGGTTTGCTCCCCAATAATGTTGACTTTTCTTGGCTGACTTTTGCTTCCAGAGAAAATTTTGATTATAAGGCGATCGCCAAAGCACCTTTGTTTGAAAAACAAGGTAGTCTTACATATCGTCCCAATTTTTCCCAATTACAATTTCTACGTCGTCATCTGAATGCAATCAAGGCTAGTACTCAACAATCATTAGAGGAACCCTACACAGTAAATTTTGTTGTAGGAGTAGTTAGTTAAATCAGGGAAAAGAGAAATCTCCTGCGATTCAAATTGCAGTCTCACGCTAAAGCGTCTATGTGGTTCGTTATTTAACCCCGCAAAGTTTATGTGGTGAAGTACTAGTAAGTAGCCATCCTGGTGTACGCAGTTCATGATGGCTACTTAGTAATTTAAATTTTTCATATTCAATTACAAAGATTGTATAAATTTTTTATTTTTCGCTGTTCGGTGTAAAAGATTGTTGTTTATATTTACCTTATAAACTCTTACTATGTAAAAATCGAAACAAAGCTGTGTTTGATTTTAGTTCTAATGAAGCATCTTCTAGGAGTGATAATTCGTTCTTTCTGAGATATTCAAACTCAACTCAATTTCTCTCACAACCATTACACTCTTCTGTCAAAAGTATTACAAAAAGAATCATTGATATATTAGGAGCTATTCTTGGTCTAGCAATCACAGCGATATTGACCATTCCCATTGCCATTGTTACCTTTTTTGACGATCCTGGCCCCCTACTTTATAGCCAAATTCGCTGTGGTTTGAACGGGCGTACTTTTCGGATCTGGAAGTTCCGCTCTATGATTCTTGGTGCAGATAAACTCAAGCACTTAGTAAAAAACGAAGCCACAGGTTACATCTTTAAATCTACTGAAGATCCACGCATCACTCGTGTAGGTAAATTTTTACGTCGAACTAGTCTAGATGAATTTCCTCAATTTTGGAATGTTTTGCGAGGGGAAATGAGTTTAGTCGGTACTCGTCCACCTACTCCTGATGAAGTCCTACACTACCAAATACATCACTGGCAAAGATTACGAGTCAAACCAGGTATGACAGGAGAATGGCAAGCAAATGGTCGTTCCAGCATCACCGATTTTGAGAATATAGTCAGGATGGACATAGACTACCAACGCAAATGGTCAGTAATGTACGACTTGAGTCTGATTTTCAAGACGATATGGGTAGTTATCAAAAAACATGGAGCCTATTAAATTTTTTATTCTCCCCTTGCTCCCGATGCTTTCCAAAGCAATTGATTATTTTTTGATTTGGAAGTCCTATCAGTCATCCCTTCACCCCGCTACCACTTTCTGTGGGTACAATGTAGCGTTGTAAAAATAGAAATAACAGCATGACTGGAAAAATAGAAATTACTGAGCCAGCAGCTACTAACCGCCAATCAAGAGAAAAAGTACCCGCTAGTTTCGCTACACCTAAAGGTAGAGTATACAAGCTTTCATCTTGAATAACAATCAAGGGCCACAAAAAATCACTCCAAGAACCGATAAAAACGAAAATTGCCAGAGTCACCAATGCAGGACGGACTGCTGGTAACATCACGTACCACCATATACCTAATTCTGAACAACCATCCATACGTGCTGCTTCTTCCATCTCTTTGGGGACACCCATAAAAGCTTGTCGCAATAGAAAAATCCCAAAAGCAGAAGCTAGGCTAGGAAAAATCATTCCTAAGTAGGTATTTCTTAAGCCTAACTGGACTGTCAAAATATATAGGGGTATCATCACGATTTGAAACGGAATCATAATTGTGGAAATAATCGCGATAAAAATCCAGTCTCTTCCTGCAAATGAGAGTCTAGCTAACGGATAAGCAGCTAAAGCACAAAATAGTAAATTTAATCCGACAGTCAGCACAGCAACAAAAGTACTATTGAATAAATACTGTCCAAAAGGATTAGATTGCCAAACGTTAACAAAGTTTTCCAATGTTGGTTGGCTGGGTAATAACTGCGGTGGTGACTGAAAGATATTTTCGCTTTGAGATTTGAGTGCAGTACTTAAGAGCCAAAATAAAGGGAAAAGCGTTGCTAATGCGATCGCACTTAGTAGAATGTACGTGCTGATGTTTTTGAAGAGTGAATTGCGGCTGGAAAAACTCATAATCTTGATTGGGAATGGAGTTCAGCGATATTTGATTTTACTCAAATTTTGTTCATACCAGGTGATTAGAACCAGTGTGCAAATTAAACCTGTTGATAGAGTAATAGAGACTGACGTTGGATAGAAGATTGAGTGGTAGTTTCTATCACTATTTTTCTTATGTCAGTCAGTACTATTGAAGTTTTTGCAAGTCAGGTTGCGATCGCATCACTCAATACTTATCAAAAACGTCTTTCTCCTCACAAAGGTTTCTCCTGTCCTCATCGATTGCTTCATGGGAGTGAGTCTTGCTCTGACTACATCAAGCACCAACTGATTAACCAGAATTTGCTTACAGCTATACAAATGGCTCCCCAAAGATTCAAAGCGTGTAAAATAGCTGCTCAAACTTTGCAAAGTCAACGCGCAGAAGGTGGATGTATTGTGATTCCTTGTTGTATACCGATTTAAGCCGCTAACCGATGAGCTATATGATCTATTGTGTCCACCGATATGTATCGGTGGCCGATATCCAAAACCATTATATTTGCCATCTCTTCACTTCATCTAAGCCTCCATTCCTCCCGCCACCAAATCTGTACTCAGATTGGTGGCGAGAGGAATGGAGGGTTGATTGTTCAACAAATACAATGTTTGCCACTAGTTTGTGCATTGCGTTTTCTGAGATAATTGGATGAACTCTGGCACGAATACAATGCAAACAATATCGGTAAAATGCAAGATTCAAGTCCCTGTAGAGTTGCGCTCTGAAATAGACCGCACTCTGCAAGGATTTGCTGATGCTTGCAATCAGATATTGGAGGTTGCAAAGCGTGAGAAATGTTGGAATAAGCTGTCGCGCATCTAAATTGTACTTTTTGGAGCCTGAAAGCCTTGCTGTGAGATTTTCCGCTTGAAAAATTAAGTGCGTCTCAGCTTACGACCAAGCTTCACCACTTGGTTTACAAGCCAGTACGCGCATCTACAGGCATCAAAGCAAATCACGTTTGTCAAGCTATTCGCCGCGTGGTTGGTAACGCTAAAGCAGTTAAGCAAATTCACAAGTTCAGACCAACATCCATTAACTTGGATGCTCGGACTTTTCAGTACTTGGAAGAACTGCAAACCGTGGGCGTTACTTTGATGTGTGGTCGGGTTAAGTTCAAATTGAGTATTGGTAACTATCAGTTGGCGTTGCTGAAAGGGCAAACACCAACAGCAGCAACGTTGAACAAAACCAAGCATGGCGACTACTACATCAATATCTGTGTTGACTTGCCCACCAATCCCACGGGCAAAACACCCAAGGTTATTGGGGTCGATTTGGGCAGGCGCGATATAGCGACCACTTCCAATGGTGATTCTTGGAGTGGCAAACAGATTCAAAACACTCGTGAGCGATATAGTAAGGTCAGAGCTCATGTTCAATCCAAACGCACTAGAAGTTCTAGAAAACTTCTTAGAAGGCTCTCTGGGAGAGAACAAAGGTTCCAAAAGTGGTTGAATCACAATATCTCGAAACAGTTGGTTCAAGATGCCAAACAAAGTAACTCTGCTTTGGCTTTTGAAGACTTGACTAATATCAGACAATCGCTCAATCAAAAACCACGTAGTCAGACAGAACGACGTAGAACCAATAATTGGGCTTTTTACCAATTGCGGATGTTTGTTGATTACAAGGCAAATATCGCAGGTGTCCGAGTCGTCTTTGTTCCGCCTGCCTACACGAGTCAAACCTGTTCCCGATGTCACCATGTGCATCCGCTCAAAGGTAAATCCTATCGTTCTAACAAGTCTTTCAAGTGTGGGCATTGTGGTTTTGAGCATGACGCTGATATTAATGCTGCCTTGAACATTGCAGCTTTGGGGGTTTCCGTAAACAACCCTGAAGTTCCGGGGATTGCTTGCTTGTTGGAAGGACAACTAAGAAAAGTTTCCGACTGGTGGTGAAATCTGGGACAAAGCCTACTCCGCATTTGGTACTCCAAATCGCTGTAGGTAGTTTACATCTTAATTATCTTTGCTTCCTATATCAATTGCTTTGAATTTTCTGTATCATAAAATGATATTTTCTGTAGTCTATTTAACGACAATTTAATAAAAAATAGCATATACTAGAAAATATAAGCCTTCCCCCAGATATAAAACATGGAAGGATATTAAGAAGATCAATAGGCCAGGAGGAAAATCGTATGCAAAAAGTCCTGGGATCAACAGAATTGGAATACGCCTTTTTATTTACCCTACGAAAGGTAAACTCCATAACTACAGAAGGTTTCCAAGCATTTTTTAATCACTTACCTGTTGACCCTTATATTAAAGGTAACTATCGTACTAGAAGGCTATCGCGTTTGATCGTTTCTGAAGATAAATTAATCAAATTACCTCATGGTTATCTGTTTCAAAGTAAAGATAATAATCCCTTACTAGGTGATATCAAAAGAGAGTTTGCAGAATTAGATGATGCACTCATGGAACTAGATATATTTAAAAACCTAGTTTTAGCATTTAGCGATTCTTGTAAACTTCATCCTGAAGCAGAAATCGGAGTGCATCAAATCAGAACTACTTGTTCACCAGATAATTTTGGTAATCCTGCACCTGAAGGTATTCATAGAGATGGGACTGATTTTATCGGTATCTTTTCTGTTGATAGAAAAAATATTCAAGGTGGAGAAACCCATTTATATACTTCTAAGAAAGAAAAGCCTGTTTTCAATAAAATTCTCTATCCTGGAGAATTACTACTGATAAACGATCATCAATTCTTGCACTTTACTACTCCTATTAAACCTACAGTAGAAGGCATAGGAACGAGAGATGTTTTTGTCCTAACTTCGCCAAGTTTGCTTTCTGATTAGTTGCTCGATATTCATCCCTTCATATGGACGAGGCGATCGCACTTCCTACGACAGGATAATTTCATGTGATCGCACTATCCAATACTGCAATAATTTGGTGCGATCGCTCTATTTTGTTTGCATACATCGGAAATATGATTTTTACTTACAAGTGAACAGTAATTGAATCACGAGTCATTTCAATATAGGAGTGACTATTAAATAACTCCACCAAGGATTCCAAGTTAGCTGTGAATAATGCTTCTAATTCTAAGTTAACGTGTCATTGATTTTTTTTAGATTCATCACAAAGTAAACACCAATGATCAATCGACCCCCACCAGTACTTTCAGTGTCCCGATCTAATCACTATGGTTTTTGAGTCGCAATAGCCAACTTAGCCCCTTTAACTTGTCGCACCTTATCCATCACCGTCACAACTTGACCGTGACTAACTTTTTGATCAGCATTAATAATTACCAAGGCTTCTGGATTAGAACCAACTAAAGTACGCACTTGTCGTTCTAATACTTCAACAGTAGTGGGTTGACGGTTCAAGCTCACTTGTCCATCTTTATCGACCGTCACAGTAATTTTAGTTGGAATTTGCTGTTGCTTGGCTGTTGCTGCCTTGGGTAAACTGACTGGTAAACCCTCTGAACGAGTTAAATACAATGTTGACATAATAAAAAATGTCAAAATTGCAAAAATCACATCTATCATCGGTACGATATTAATCTGCGGTGGCAAATCTGGTTCATCTTGTAGGCGCATAACTTCTGTCTCCTCTCTCGTAACGACGACGGTACAGTAATTCTAATTGTCCGCCATATTCTTGAATCGAAGCTATTTGGCGTTGGTACAGCCCTCGGAACGTATTAGCAAAAAGCAATGTAAAGATAGCTACCACCAATCCTGATGCAGTAGACACAAGCGCTTCACTAATACCTGCGGTGACACCTGCGGTTTTTGTCCCTCCCACATCACCAATATCTAGGGATGCAAACGACACAATCAATCCCAACACAGTCCCCAACAAACCCAACAGTGGTGCAAGACCGATGATTGTTTCAAAAATGTTTTGGAAACGCTTGATGATAGGAATTTCTGCTTGGGCTTCGCTTTCTAAAGCCAGACGAAATTCTTCCGGTGTGGGTTCTTCTAATTGCAACGCCGAGAGAAAAATCCGGGCGATGGGTAAGTCGGAATTTTTTTTCAGTTTATCTATTGCACCAACAACGTTCTCTACACGATAGAGATTTAATACCTCTGGTACTACTTTATTTTGACGAGTGTTGATGCGATACCAGAAACGCACCCGTTCAATAATTAGTGCGATCGCTACTACACTAAATGCAAGCAGGGGCCACATAACCACGCCACCTGCTGAAAATAACTGACTTATTACCATGTAAGACTGTGTTAGAAGATGAATAAGATCACAGCTAGACTAGCAGTAAATGATATAACTTATCAATAGTTATTCAAATTTGTAAAAACTCCTCTCAAGCTTAATTAGCTCTTATTGATATAAACTTTTATGATGTTTTTAGACTCAAAGGCTTGCTAAATCAAGTTTTACCGATTGTAATATCCCAAGATGAGTAACTAAATTTTCCTCCTCTTATTGCTTGACTTTTGCTTCTAAGCATTCTAAGCTGACTACTTAGGTAATAATAAGTTGCAATATTATGAGCTTTTCCAGCATTGCAGTGCAGCAGCGAGAAAAAGAAGCCAAAGCTCTAAAGTCTTTTCTGGCTTTTAGTTTAATTGGCTCGCTAACGTTGCATATTGGAGTACTAGCTTCTGGCATTGGCAATCTTTTCAACAAAATGCCTGCTGAAGAAGAACCAATAGAATTCACACTTGTTGAACCTGCTACGCTGGAAACGCCAAAATCACCAGAAGAAACCAAAAAAGAAACTCCCAAAGAAAAACCTATAGATAAAACTAGTGTTCTGAGTGCGAAAGCGACTGGTGACTCTACCAATAATACCGAAGTCTTACCCGTACCAAAATCTCCCCAACCATTGGTAAAAGTTGAGAAACAACCGATACCACGACCTACACCTGTGGTACAAAAATTACAACCTGAACCTGTCAAAGAACAACCAAAACCTCTTGCTACACAGCCCACAGTTACTACTGAACCTCAAAAGCCTGTTGTCCAGCAACCAGAGAATACACCAAATTCGCGTCCTAATCCTACCATTGCAACTAATACTTCACCCGCACCAGCACCAGTGCAGAATAATACAAAGCCAAGCAATGAAAATTTGCGACAGCTTTTAAACGGGGTAAGAGATTCTAGAAACAGTCAACAAAATAGAGTTATGACTAGCAGCAGTGGTGATAACTCTTCTGTTGCAACAAGTACAGGTACTGCAACAAGCACCAGAACGGGAAACAATTCTGGAAATCCAACCAATACAAGTACCGCAACAGGCACTACAACGGGAAACACTTCCGGAAATCTAACAAGTACAGGTAACACTAATTCTACAGCAAATACAACAAATACAGGAACTGGTTCGCAAAAAAGACAACGCCAAAACGTAGCCACAGCACCAACACCTCCGAAGCTGCAAACAAATTCAGGAAATGGTCGTGCATCTTGCCGTCAGTGTGATTCTAAATACCCTGAAGATGCCAGACGTAGAGGGGTAGAAGGCAGAGTTGAGGTAGCTGTTGATACTGATAATCGTGGTAATGTTACCAATGTGCGAATCATCAAATCCAGTGGAAATCGTAAACTAGATGAAGAGCATCTCAACCAGGCTCGTAACTGGAAATTAAAACCTTCACAGAGCGGTAGACAAGGAGTTGCGATCGCCACTGAATACGCCCTACAAGGTTCGCGTCGTTACCGTAACGTCAAAAAACGTCAAAGACAAAGAGAAGAACAACAAAGAAATCAACAAGCAACTTCTAATTCCCCCAGCACACCACAACAAACTTCTCGACGTAGACGACGGCTAACTTCAGGAACTATTGTTGATGTTCCCCCAGAAGTTAGAACAAGAAAACAACAAAATACATCTACATCATCTTCTTCAGACCAAACAATACCTACTCGTCGGTTACGCCGTCAGCGTGTGGAAACTCCTTTGCCGAGTACCAACCAAACTACCCCAAAACCTAGACAGCGACAACAGCAAGTTGCACCTAATAATCCGACCCCAACAACACAATCTACCCGTAGACGGCGCCCACAACTAAATACATCATCAGGAGCATCAGGTAGTCAGACTCAGTTGAGACAATCACTACGTCGTCTTAAACAACAATCGGCGCCTATTGCACCTGTTCCTCCACCACCTTCTGGTAATGGTGAAGAATAGATCACTCGAAGCATCCCAATTTTTTCAATATACCGCGCTTGGGTTTTAACCCTTA
>JBMNDX010000013.1:0-149180 GCA_051172755.1 Nostochopsis sp.
ATTTTGGCATTCTCTTTGCAACTTAGTTCTCTTAAATGACCGATGTGTAAGATTTTTAGCAGAATCGCAGGCGGATTCGGAACCAATCATAAAGACCATATTGGCTGTATGTAGTAGACATCTCCAGAAATAAGGTATCTAGCCTTACTGGATAAGGCTTTTATATTCTTTTTCGGAGATGTCTAGTCAGTTTCCACTCAGATTTGAAGCGATCGCCTGCATATTGCACATGCACATATATAATTTCTTGGCTGCATGATTGAATACCTAATCATTTTTTTTGTAGAGGTCTGCTAGTCACTC
This sequence comes from Nostochopsis sp., assembly GCA_051172755.1. GTDB lineage: Bacteria > Cyanobacteriota > Cyanobacteriia > Cyanobacteriales > Nostocaceae > Pelatocladus. Next base: position 304 of record JBMNDX010000013.1, read on the forward strand.
CTTTTTCATATTTCAAAGTGTAAACACCATGTCCTTGTAAAACTCGATACCACATTCCCGCTTGTACACCCGTGGAAAGCATCTTTCCAACATTGGTTTTTGCAGTCTTAAAATTATCTGACGTTAATTGATCACCATACAAATCTCGTACTATGGCATCAATATGAAAATGTAGATCAGGTCGGTGACGCATCAAAATTAAGATTGCATTTTGTATGGAGTATTCTTGAAATTCAGGTAATAAAGGTAAGGTGCCAGGTTTTCTGGGAATACTCAGTTTGGGAATATCAGATATATCTGGTTTTTCCGGTGAAGGAGTAGTAGATTTAGAATCTTTGGAATCTGATTTTGAGGTAGATGGTGACGTGGTTACAAGTGAATTTGTCTTATGGTCTAATTTCTCTTCTTGTTCAAGCCTTGTAGCTTCTCCTTCATTCTCTTGAGGAAGAAGGCTATCCTCTAGATATGCCTGTGTAGATGATTCAGGTAAACGCTTGTGGATATGATTCATTTTCTCTTCCAGAGCGTACCCTGAAATAAGAGCTTCTAGGACATTCATTTGGTTGCGAATAAAAGACAGACGACGCTCCAAATCAGCAGTTTCTAAGATGTAGCGATCGCGTTCTGCTTCCAGCAACCTAAGAATCTCAGATAAATCAGCCATAGTAGTTTCGTTTTTTTGAAAGGATATAGACAGGTGGACACTAAGGAAGTTTTTGTTAAAGCTCACACTCGCCTTATTAGGCAAAGAGTCTATCGTTTCGTATGTAAAGGATGCAACCTAGTGGTTGAACGGACTTGTTATCCTTCTAGACCTTTGTTTTGCGAACGATGCAGACCGCCAAAACTTGATTCATCAAAGCCTCAGTCAAAGGCTGAGTTGAAGTTAGCACGCGGTAAATCAAAGACTGCAAAAAAGCCAGTTAGGCAACGCAAAAGAGGTTAGATAAGCAAAGAACCTATAACTACTACTCTCAATATGGTTTCAAGGTAGTAGTAAGAGTCACTCTATAATCACTCTTTAAAGCTTCTCGCATTCCTATCTCACTGCTGAAGATGTGGCGTAGAAGCTGTCCTTCATAAACCAGTGTGACTTCATTCTGCTGGAAAGGCCAGGGAGATATCACTATTTGTTGATGATGGTCTTGATTCCTTAACAAGGTCAGGTCTAGAGTGGTTTCACCATTGAGTGTAGGTACATGGTGAATAAAATGTTGTTGTGAAGTCATTTCCTGACAAAAGATGATTGAAAGTGCATCCCATATTGCCACTAGGTTTCTGTTGCGTGTGATGACTTCCGGTGTAACGTGCGTTGCATAGTATGCATCTTTTTTCAAGCTAGCTATGAGTTCCTCTTGAAAAAGATACTCTTGCTGGAGAAATTCCTGCACTATTTGAGTAGAGGTTGACGAGTTTTGCCAATTCGTAAACCTTTCATACAAACCGGTTCCATGTAGCGAGACAAGCAAGGCTACATATCTACCGAATACAAGTGCAAATTGTCTAGCATGTGACCAAATATTTATGTGTTCTTTAGTAGAAAGTTCCGTGAAATGGTGAGGATAACCAGTTTCAGGATTAAGTGTAGGAGCTTGTTCCCAAAGTATCCAACCGATATCATGTTGTTCTGCACTAAGACAAACTTCTTTTCTTGGTGTAAAATCACCAAAATATTCATTACCCCAGACTTGTGCTAGTTGACCTGAAAGCCAAGCATGATTTGGTTGAGTAATACAAATCAGTCCCTGTTTTGAGAAGCGATGCAGCATTATTAATCAACACTCAAATTAATTTGCTCAACAATCTTGATTCCGTCTGTGCAGTGGTTTTCAGATCACTATCTTGCTATCTGGGTTTACTGCTATCTTTTAGTCTAGCTTAGGAGAAAGGGAAGGGGTAAGAAACTGTTTAACCCTTCATGTTTCCCCTTTCCCCAAAAATTTAAATACCTGCGAATTTTATTTAGGCAAAACCTGTCTGAGAGCTTCTATGAATCGATCTACATTTTCTTGACGACTGTTGAAACCCATGAGTCCAACGCGCCAGACTTGACTAGCTAATTCACCAAGACCACCACCAATTTCAATATTATGTTCTAAGAGTAACTGTCGGGCGATCGCTTTACCATCCACGCCTTCAGGAATGCAGACTGTTGTTAAGGTAGGTAGACGGTACTCTCGCTGTACATGTAGAGATAATCCTATATTTTCTAATGATTGCCAGAGATATTCTACATTTTCTTGATGACGTTGCCAGCTGTTTTCCACTCCCTCTTCGGCAATTAGACGTAGTGCTTCCCGGAGTGCGTAATACATATTAATGGATGCTGTGTGATGATAGATCCGTTCTTTACCCCAATATTTATTCAACAGCGTCATATCCAAATACCAATTAGTCACTTTTGTTTGACGCTGTTGCAATTTCTCAACTGCGCGGGGACTCATCGTGAAAGGAGAAGCACCGGGTGGACAACCCAAGCCTTTTTGGCTACAGCTATAAGCGAGGTCTACTCCCCATTCGTCCAAAAATATGGGAACACCACCTAAACTTGTAACTGTATCTATTAGCAACAAACAGCCAAACTCACGACACAGTTCACCAACTCCCTCCAGAGGTTGACGTGCGCCTGTGGATGTTTCAGCATGAACCAAAGCTAAGATAGTTGGACGATGAGTTTGTACAGCAGTTCGTAATTCATCTAGAGAAAAAACTTGTCCCCAAGGCTTGGTAATGTTTCGCACATCTGCACCATAGCGTCCAGCCATATCGACAAGTCGATGACCAAAATAACCGATCACACCCACTAAAACTACATCACCTGGTTCTACAGCATTAGCAATAGTGGCTTCCATTGCTGCTGTTCCCGTACCACTAACGGCAATGGTGAGAGGGTTTTCCGTTTGCCATACATAGCGCAGCAATGATTGAATTTCATCCATGACTGCAAGAAAAGCTGGGTCAAGATGGCCTAGCGGGGGAGTATTCATCGCTTGCAGAACTGCGGGATGAGCATTTGAGGGACCAGGACCCAAAAGTAAGCGTTCTGGTGTGGCTAAGGGTTTTAGTTGCAACCTCTGGTTGTTATTGATTGATACTGTTTGCGCCATTATTTTTGTAGTGAGATCAGACTTTATTACGCATCATACCCTTCATTTGTAGATTCACGAGTTTTCTATATTTTGACTGTGAATTTCCCTATTCTCTAAGTAACGTTACTGTTTTTTTACTAAAGTGAATATTTTTTAACCAGCAAAAACTAATTAATTTATGTATAAAAAATCATCTGGCAGAACTCCTATTAATTGAGTGTGTCTCTAGTACAGTTCGGCGGAAATGAGCCAAGTATTAGATAGCCAACACTTTACCTTTATATGTCCACTTAAAAGGTTTAGCCATTGTTGTATTAAAATAGTCGATAAATTCGAGAATTCGGGTTTTGAGGTCATTCTGACTTTTGAAGCTAGCTCTTCTTAGCAACTTACGAACTAAAATACTGAACCAAATCTCAATTTGATTCAGCCACGAAGAATGTTTGGGTGTGTAATGGAAGACAATTTGATGTGTTGGGTCACTTAAAAAAGCAGCACGTGATTTCATCGATTTGAGTATACCGCTTTTCCCCTTAATACCCAGGTCGATATTCAAACCTTCTTTTTCTGCAACCAAACGAACCAGAGACTCAGACTGGTGAGTATTAAGACAATCCATAATCAGATGCCATTTTTTGGCATCGGGGTCACTTTCAATGATTCGACGAATATTGAGAGAAAATCAACTTCTGTTCTAGGAATCTCACAATTTTGGCTCGACAATTTTACCAGTGGCAACATCGAAATTAGCAATTAAGCTTTTGTGTCCCGTGACAGAATGTACTCAAATTCTCTTTCTTTCAACTTCCGGTCGCATTGGTAAGTCTTTTTCTACACGCTCGGTGAGCTTGAATACCAGTCATTTCATCAATCGATATTGTCCGCTCTCCGTTTTGATAACGTTCAATCGCACTGATGTATAAATCAGTAATATTTTCAACTTTTGCGTCAAATTCTTCATCAAGAGGGGGGTTAACCAGTAGCGACTCTGGTGGGGTTTAAGTTCTGCTTCTTCTAATAATCTTCCAACATGGCGGATAGATATGCTTTCAATAATCTCTTGTTTCATGATTTCATCTGCTAGTTCTCTTGGTGTCCAATGACTTATTGGGCGTCCATAATCTTCGGGCGGTGAACGAATAAAGGCAGGCGAATAGCTCGATGACTTGTTCCATACTAAATTTTACTGGTGCTCCAATACGCTCCATATCTTGTAATCTTTGAATTATCGATAATTCGCGTCCACTGGTTTCCAACCATCGGTTTCTCCATAACCGAGCCATATCCAGACTGATATCTAATGTTCGAGCGATTTCGCCATGATTTTTTCCCTCTGACGCTAGGAGAATTATTTTGGCACGCAGTACTATTTGTTGCGCTGTATTGTGTCGGTTGATCAACTGTTGCAGTTCTGAGCGATCGCTCTCGTTCAAATTTAATACTTTTGGAGCTAATCGTGCCACACCTGGTTCCCTTGTTTTCAGCCTAAACTGCTTTGACTCTACTTTCTTAGTTTCTCACAATAATGCTTGGTTTATTTACGCCGTGCTGTACTAGGAAGATAACTTGAAGATTTCCTTGTGTTTGAATTGGCTACAGCTATATGTATTGAAGCAATAGCTAGCATAGAAGGAGAAAAGATGTCAGAAAGTACGTCGAATTCAGAAATGTTATACCGAGTTATCGGTAGTACGGAAGAGAAAGTCTCTGTGATCGGACTAGGTGGTTGGCACATCGGCTTAAAGCATGTTGATGAGGAACTGGGTATCCGCATTATTCGTACAGCCATTGATCGTGGTATCACCTTTATGGATAATAGTTGGGACTACAACGGTGGGGTAAGCGAGATTCGCATGGGGAAAGCATTGAAAAATGGCTACCGAGACAAAGTGTTCCTGATGACAAAAATCGACGGTCGATCCAAGAAAGAAGCAGCAAGACAGATAGACGAATCATTGCGACGCCTGCAAGTTGACTACATTGATCTCGTCCAACACCATGAAATTATCCGTTACGAAGATCCACATCGAGTTTTCGACGAAGAAGGGGCAAATGCAGCGTTTATAGAGGCGCGAGAAGCTGGTAAGCTACGATACATTGGCTTCACAGGACATAAAGATCCTCATATTCATTTATATATGCTGGAAGTTGCAGCCAAGCATGGTTTTAAATTTAATACAGTGCAGATGCCACTCAATGTGATGGATGCACATTACCGCAGTTTCTCAAAACTGGTTGTTCCAGAATTGGTCAAACAAAACATTGGCATTCTGGGTATGAAAACCATGGCAAACGGAATTCTTTTAGGGTTAAATACTGTAACGCCTATAGAATGTTTACACTACGCTTTAAATCTACCTACATCAGTTGTGATTACAGGAATTGACAGTATGGAGATTCTCGATCAAGCATTTGAAGCAGTGCGGACGTTCAAGCCAATGAATGAACAACAAGTGCGATCGCTCTTAGCGAAAACAGCAGAAGCAGCATCTAGTGGGAAATTTGAGCCATTCAAAACATCATCAATTTTTGACAGCACTGCTCAGAATCCAGATTGGCTAGGAAAAGAACCACAGCACATTCAGCAGTTGATGTCAGCGTGAAAATTCTTCAAAGATTGGATTGCGATCGCTCTGTTGTACCAGGAATCACATAAGTAGGAAAAACAAGAACAACTTCTCCGTTGTCCCCGTTGTATTTCTTGTTTTCCTATCCCTCTGTTCCCCCAATTCAAGGCATCTCACTTCTAAGTTTCTCAGCTTGATAATAAGAACTATTTGCTTCTTGTTGCTTACCTAATCCCTTTAAAATTTCTCCTCGAATATCCCAAATATCTGGATCTTTTGGTTGCAAAATTTTTGCTTTATCAATGGCAAGTAATGCTTCTTGATAGCGTTTCAATTCTAACAATGCTAGAGCTTTACCAACCCATGCTGGATGGAAATCTTCTTTAAGTGCAATTGTTTGCTCAAAGGCTTTAATAGCTTCTTCGTGATTTCTTAAGGTTTGTGTGAGTAAAATTCCTTGATTAAACCAAACTAAATAATCTTGGGGACGGACTTTACTAGCTTGTGTAAAAGCAAAAAGAGCTTCACTAGGTTTTCCTAATAAATTTAAAGCGTTACCTTTACCAATTAACGCTTCATAAAAATTATTATCTATGTTTAGTGCTTTTTCATAAGAATCAAGTGCATCTTGTGGACGATTTAATTTAAGTAATATTGAACCTCTATCAGTCCAATATATTGGATTATTATTTTTAAATCTGAGAATATCATCATAAGTTGAAAGAGCTTCTTGAAAATATTCTTTTGCAGCTTGTTTTCCTTGTGATTGTTCGATCGCAAAGCCTATTTCTTGCCAAATCCTGGGATCATCAGGTCTAATTTGTTTCAGATGATCCAAATACTGCAAAGCTTCTTGTTTTTTACCTGTTGCTAATAAAGATAAACTTTTTCCACTCAAAGCCTCTGGATTATTATCATCAATTTTTAGTGCTTCTTCATAAATATCTAATGCTTCTTTATAACTTTGTTGTTTATATAAGACTTTGCCTTTATTAATTAAAATCTTCATTAAAAGTTTTTGGTCTTTTGGTTGTAGAAAAATCGCTCTATTATAAGATTGTAGGGCGGCAAAATCCCGTCCTAAAAGAAACAAAGCATCGCCTCGTCCTTTCCAAACTTCGGGAGAGTTGGGCTGAAGTTGTTTGAGAGAATTAAATTTATCTAAAGCAGCTTCTCCTTCGCGTTCATCTAGCAGGTTATTAGCTTCATATAAATAATATATTGGTCGTATAAATGGATGGAAGAATTCTGTACAAGCTATGATTCCTACTAATAATATTAATACAACTGGAATCTGCCAAATTTTTATAAATCGTAAATTAGTAAGTACTCTTCGATGGTTAGATGTGTAATAAGTTGGTAGTTCAGTGGGTGGTGAACTAATTTTCGTTTTATTCAAATCCTCAATGACTGTGCTTACTGATTGATAGCGATGATCTGAGTTGTTATAAACCATTTTGGCTAAAATTGCACTCAGAGAAGCGTCAATATTAATATCGCTTGGTAAGATGATATGATCTTTCTCATCCCATCTTAGTTCTCTGGGGTGCATTCCAGTTAATAGTTGGATTGCTGTTAAACCCAAAGCATAGATATCACTATTAAAACGTGGTCTTCCTGCCATTTGTTCTGAGGGAGCATATCCAGGAGTCCCAATCATTGTTTGTGTTATTGATGATTGGGATGATTGATACTGACTATCTACTTTTTTCACAGATCCAAAGTCAATTAAGACGAACCTGTTGTCACCCTTTCTAATAATTAAATTAGAGGGTTTAACATCACGATGAATAATATTCTTTGCATGTAAGTATGATAATACTGATAAAATTTGTTGTAGGAAATTAACTACTGTATACTCTGGCCATTTTTGATGAACCAGTTCTGCTAAGGATGTACCTTCTATATATTCTTCGACGATATAATAATTATTGTCTTCTTCTAGATAGTCAAAGAATTTAGGAACTTGCTGATTAGTCTGTAAAGTGTTTAAGATATTAACCTCTCTGTGAAAGAACCTTTTAGCTGTTTCCAAATCAGCATTGAGAGGATCGAGTTTCTTAATTGCACATAATATATTTGAGGATGTATCTGTAGCCAGATAGGTGACGCCAAAACCTCCCCTGCCTAACTCTTGGATGATTTGGTAGCGGCCACATAATAGATTGTTGTTGCCTTCCGTCATCTTAATATATATTCCTTCATTTAAAGCAATATTTTATAACTACCTATATTTTCATTTTAGTTTCCTAAACTTCCTCGTTAAATTTTATTATGATTCTCTATACTACAAACCATATTCTGTGGTATCTAAATTTAATTAATAAAAGTTAATCAAGTTTTAATGCACCACCACAGTTTGAAGCTGAATTTAACTGTTTCCTTATTATTGGAAGTCTTAATAGCGTTTTCTGCATTGAAAGCTTCTGCTGGAAACTTACCATCTAAAGCTCTGAACACTGACAGTTTTTCTGTAAGAAGTTACGAAACACAAATCAACATACAACAGCTAAAAAATACCATAGTTGCTGTAGAAAACCAAATCAGCCAGAATAACGAAACAGAAGTCGAGAATGAATATTATTTTCTCCATCATTATGTTGGACTCAAATTAGACCCTCTCAATGCTTCTAAATTACATGAACTAGTTGACAGCAATCAAGACAGAGAGTTGGATAAAATCCTAATTTTATCGCAAGTTCTTAATCCTCTTCCTCCTACAGCACCACCAAAGCCTATCCCAACGCCGCAACCATCACCTAAACCTCCTCTAGATACAACTCCATCTCCACCACCAGAATCTCCAACGCTTCCTGGAATTCCTGGAACTATTACCATTCAGAAGTTTGATTTTGAAGGAAACACAGCATTTAGTAATGAACAATTAAACAAAGCAACGGCTAGTTTTCTTAACCGAGCAATAACCTTTGCTGAACTTTTACAAGTTGAAAACATCATTACTAATCTGTATATCAAGGCGGGGTACATTAATTCCGGTGCGGTGATCCCAGCAGAGCAAAGTTTTGCAAAAGAAGGTGCTGTTGTTAAAGTTCAAATCATTGAAGGTGGAATAGAAGATATCAAAGTGACGGGTACAAGGCGTCTACAACCGAACTATGTGCGTAGTCGCATCGCCTTAGCAACCTCCAAACCTTTAAATCGAGAACGGCTTTTAGAAGCACTGCAATTATTGCAACTTGACCCTCTGATTGCTAATATTTCTGCGGAATTATCTACAGGTTCGCGTCCAGATCAGAGTCTATTGGAAGTGAATGTTGTAGAGGCAGATTCTTTTAAAGTAGATGTATTTGCTGATAACGCAGGTGATCCGAGTGTGGGAACTTTCCGTAGGGGTGTTAACCTGAGTGAAGGTAATCTGTTGGGCTTTGGCGATCGCTTTTCTTTTGAATTCATCAACAGCGATGGTAGTAACGCTTTTGACTTAAGTTATGCATTCCCTATTAATGCTCGGAACGGGACTATAGGCTTTAATACTGGCAGAACGGCTGTAACAGTAGTAGAACCACCCTTCGATCAGATTGATATTACGGGCAATTATTATTACATAGACCTGAATGTACGCCAGCCAATTATCCAAACTCCGACTCAAGAATTCGCACTCGGCTTAACTCTCTCTAGACAGCAAAGTGAAAATAGATTATTGGGAGAAAACTTTGCTTTATCTGCGGGTGCAGATGAGGAAGGGAGAACTCGTCTTTCAACAGTTAGGTTTTTTCAGGAATACATCCAACGCAACTCTCGACAAGTCTTTGCTTTGCGATCGCAATTTAGTCTTGGTGTAGGTTGGCTTGATGCTACCGTTAACAGCGAAGCTCCAGATAGTCGCTATTTTGCTTGGCGAGGACAAGGACAGTATGTCCGCTTATTAGCACCAGATACCTTGCTGGTATTGCGTTCAGAAATGCAGTTCGCAACCACATCTGTTGTACCCATCGAACAGATTCGTTTGGGAGGGTTGCAAACTGTCAAAGGTTATCGACAAGATCAGTTCTTAACAGATAATGGCTTATTTGCTTCCGCCGAAGTCAGATTTCCCGTTTGGCGGAGAAGACAAATACAAGGGGTTTTGCAAGTCATACCCTTTATCAACTTTGGTGTGGGCTGGAATGACTCTGACAATTCTGATTCCACTCCCGACCCCAATACCTTAATTGGTACAGGTTTGGGTTTGCAATGGCAAATGGGTGAAACATTTAGCGCTCGTCTTGACTATGCTCTTCCTCTGATTGATGTCGAAGGAGACGGAGATCGGACATTGCAAGAACAAGGTTTGTATTTCTCAATCAATTACACTCCCTTTTAGGTTGGTCATTGGTCATTTGGTAAGAGTTTCAATTGTGTTTCCGTTTGGTGACTCGCGTTCTGTATGGGGAAGCTTGCTCGTTAACAACAATGCAACTATCAATGTGGATAGTTAAGGTACAGGACAAGCAGGTAATATAGAAGTTACAGCAGCTAAAGACATTCGGCTAAATAACAATGCATTAATTATCGCCCAAACTAGAGGTGGTCAAGGTAATATCACCCTCAACTCCCGTGACTTAATTTTGCGTCGCAATAGCAACAAATGTTCAGAAAACAGAAGTGCGATTGAAATCGCAGTCTCATAGCTAAAGTCTGCTTAAGCAGACTGCTTGATTTATTGCAGTCGTATAAAGACGAGTTGCGCTATTAGCTAAGAGTTTAAACCCAAGCGCGGTATATTGATAGCCCTTCCCTGGTATGGAAGAGAAGATTAGTTCTGGTTTTAATCAGATTGGGAATATGAAGAGATCACTATTGTTATTTGCCATAGCTTTATTTTTACCAAACTTCATGATTCTGATGTTTGTGGGTAAAGCTATAGCTCAAATTACCCCAGATAATAGCTTGGGTGCAGAAAGTTCTGTTGTAAATCCAGATGTGATTGATGGTGTACCGAGCGATCGCATTGATGGAGGTGCAACTCGTGGCTCAAATTTGTTTCATTCTTTTCAAGATTTCAATATAAATGAAGGGAGAGGAGCTTATTTTTCCAATCCTGCTGGTATTACAAATATCATTACCAGAGTCACAGGTAGTAATACCTCGAATATTCTCGGAAAACTTGGTGTTTTAGGTAACGCTAATCTATTTTTACTCAATCCCAAGGGGATTTTCTTTGGACAAAATGCCAGTCTAGACTTGGGTGGTTCTTTTTTTGCAACTACGGCTGATAGTTTTGTCTTTAACAATAACTTTGAATTTAGCGCCAGTAACGCTCAAGCACCACCACAACTAACCATAAACATTCCCATTGGGTTGCGTTTTCGGGATAATCCTGGAACAATTACTGTTCAAGGGCCAGGTAATAGTCTCCAGTTCAATCCAGAATTTTTAGAATTCAGCAGAAACTCAACTCCTTCAGGTTTAGCAGTACAACCCGGTCAAACGCTTACTCTTGTGGGGGGTGATGTCAATCTAGAAGGAGGAAATCTGCTAGCAGATGGTGGCAGAATTGAAGTTGGAAGTGTTGATAGTTCCAGTTTCGTCAGTATCACTCCTGTAGGTCAAAGCTGGCAACTAGGATATACAAATGTATCAGCTTTCCGGGATATTTTTCTGACAAAAAAAGCCTCAATAGATAGTAGTAGTGAAGCGGGTGCTGGAGAGATCCAAGTACAGGGAAGAAATATCAAACTAACAGATGGATCTGGTATTTTTGCTTTTACAGGTTCTCAAGCTGGGGGAAATGTCAGCATTAATGCTGCTGATGCCTTGGAGGTAAGCGGAATATCAAGCAATGATTCAGTTCCGAGTACCATATACACTGCTGTTTCACCTGGTGGTACTGGCACTGGTAGCAATTTAACCATTCAAGCCAACAAGTTAATCTCACAAGGCGGCTCACAAATAGGTGCTGATACTTATGGAGCAGGAGCAGCTGGTAGTGTATTTATCAAAGCTGCTGAATCTGTAGAAATTAAAGGCAAGCTATCAGTAGCAGATTTTACTGTACCCACTGCGATTGGCACAATTCTACAGTTTGGTAGTACAGGTTCAGGTTCAAACTTAACTCTAGAAACGCGCCAGTTAAAAATAACAGATGGGGGACAGCTAGTTACAGGTACAATCGGCGTCGGGAAAGCAGCCATATTAGATATCACAGCCTCCGAGTCCACAGTAATCAGTGGAGAGGGTAGCGCCATATCTAGTGTAGTTCTTGGTAGCGATACAACAGGTGATGGCGGTACTGTGATCTTGAAAACTCCGAAATTAACCATTCGAGATCAGGCAAAAATCATTGTCGATGGTCAAGGTACTGGAAATGCAGGTGAAGTCAGAGTTACATCTGATACTATCCGTCTCGAAAATCAAGGAGATATTACAGCACTAGCAACTTCAGGGAATGGTGGAGATATCTATCTTGATGTCCAAGATTATTTGCTGATGGGTGGTGAGAGTATTATTTCTACTGAAGCTGGAGATGGGAATGGTGGCAATATTTACATTAACACCCTCACCAAGAACCGAGGCTTTATAATTGCCCAACCCTTCGGTAACAATGACATTATCGCTAATGCTGATCAAGGTCAGGGAGGAAAAGTTGTAATTAATTCTAATGGTATTTTTGGGCTATTTGTACGCACTCGTGAAGATTGGGAGAGGTTACGTCCTCAAGATTTAGATCCAAGAAAGCAACCTACCAGCGATATCACAGCTATTTCCCGACAAAATGCAACCTTGAATGGTATTGTGCAGCTTAACACCATAGATGTTGATCCTAGTCAAGCATTAGTCGAATTACCCAATAATTTACCAGACCCTAGAGATCAAATCGCTCAAAATCCTTGTCAAAGAGGTACAGGTAGTGCATTTACCATCATCGGAAGGGGTGGTTTTGCTCCTGGACCGAATGAAGGTTTCACCAGCGACAATGTCCGCGTTGATTTAGTGAAGCCAACTGACAACAATAGTAATTCCCGCAGAGCAACTGTTAAGCATTCAATTATCCAAACTAAGCAAATTATCCCTGCTCAAGGATGGATATTTAACAACAAAGGTGAAGTAGTTCTCACAGCTTATAACTCTACAGTTTATAGTCATCAACGTAGTCTTCATAATACTGCTGTTTGTGCTGCTGGTTTTTAAGGGTTTTTAAGAGTAGTAGATTTCCTAGTTCAAGAGCTGTTTAATAAACAACACAGAAGTTAATAATACGACTAGATAATATCAGGCTCTTAGATATGCGATCGCTCTTCTTCTTAATTTTATCTTTACTGACTTTGGGCTATCTTGCACCTATAAATAAAGCTATAGCTCAAGTTACCCCAGATAATAGCTTGGGTGCAGAAAGTTCAGTTGTGAATCCAGATGTGATTGATGGTGTACCAAGCGATCGCATTGATGGAGGTGCAACTCGTGGGTCAAATTTGTTTCATTCTTTTCAAGATTTCAATATAAATGAAGGGAGGGGAGCTTATTTTTCCAATCCTGCTACTATTAACAATATCATTACCAGAGTTACAGGTAGTAATACCTCGAATATTCTCGGAAAGCTTGGTGTTTTAGGTAACGCTAATCTATTTTTGGTTAACCCAAAAGGGATTTCTTTTGGACAAAATGCAAGTCTAGACCTGCGTGGTGGTTCATTTTTTGGTACTACAGCCGATGGTGTATTATTCAACAACTTTGAATTCAGTGCCAGCAACCCGCAACCAGTTCCACAGTTAACTATTAATATTCCCATAGGCTTAAGATTTCGGGATAATCCTCAACCTATAGCAAATAATTCGTTTGCTCAGGATGCAAATGGCAATTTTGTTGGTTTACAAGTAGCACCAGGGAAGACTTTAGCTTTGCTGGGTGGTAACGTTAATTTCAACAGTGGATTTGTGGTAGCACCAGGAGCAAGAGTTGAACTAGGAGGATTATCACAAGCGGGAACAGTTGGGTTGAATCCTGATGGTAGCTTGAATTTTCCCAATGGTGTGACAAAAGCCGATGTATCAATGCAAAACTTGGCTACAGTCAATGTAGCTGGTGGAGGGGGAGGTAGTATTACTGTCAATGCTCGCAACTTAGATATTTCCGGGGGTGGAGATCTGGTTGCTGGAATTGCATCAGGTTCGGGAACACCTTCAGCTCAAGCTGGCGATATTATTGTTAATGCATCGGGAGCAGTGAAAATTGAGGGAGATAGCAACTTTAGTAGTCGCATCAGAAATGTAGTATTTGATTCAGCACAAGGTAACGCAGGAAATGTGATTATTAACGCCAATAGTTTGGCAGGAACTGGTAATTTTGTGATCGGTTCTTTTAGTTTTGGACAGGGTAATGCAGGAAAAGTAACTATTACAGCAACAGATAAAGTTTCTTTGCAAGGATTGGAGGGACAAGGTAGCGGAATCGGTAGTAGTGTTGGTCCGTTATCTACAGGTAGTGCTAATGATATTGTGATCGATACGCGATCGCTATCTTTATCCAATTTTGCTCAATTAGCTACCTCGACAGCTGGACAAGGGAATGCAGGAAATATCCGCATCAAAGCTTCTGAGTCTGTTTCCGTCAGTGGTGACTCTATTCTGCAAGCTGCTACCTATGCATCTGGGAATGCAGGAAAAATTATTATTGATGCTCCGAATGCAAATGTTTCTTTTGATAATAGTACAGTCACTACTGGTGTTATTGGCAATTCAAACATATCTGGAGTTGATTTAATTGGTACTGGACAAGGAGGTGATATTGACATTACTGCGCGATCGCTTTCCTTAGACAATGGTTCACAACTATTTACTAATACTTCTGGCTTTACAGGAGAAAATGGCCCCCCTAACGCAGGCAATATTAACTTGGACATATCTGAATCTCTAAATCTTCAAGGTAATTCTCAATTGCTTTCCCTGACTGAGGGGGAGGGTAAAGCAGGTAATATCCAAGTTAAGACAGGTTCACTGTTGTTGACTCAAGGAAGTCAATTGAATTCTAGTACTTTTGGCAAGGGAGATGCTGGTTTTATAAAGATTAACATTATCAAAGATGCTATTTTCGATGGAGTAGCAAGCAACGGAAATCCCAGTGGTGTTGGAAGCGAAGCAGTAAACCCAGGGGAAGGTAATGGAGGTACAATCGAAATTAGTGCAGAAAACCTCTTTTTAAGAAATGGCGCTCGAATTAGTGTTAGCACCTTCGGACAAGGAAATGCAGGTGCGATCAAAATTACGGCTCGCGATAAACTCTCAGTTGATGGAGTTGGAAGCAATAATGTTTCTACTCAAATTGCTAGTCGTGTTGGCGGTGTAGTACCTGAATCAACTGGCGATCGCACAGGTGGTGACATCTCAATTAATGCAGGATCACTCTTTTTGACAAATGGTGGTCAAATTCTTGCTAGCACTTCTAGCAAAGGTAATGCTGGTTTTATAAACATTAATGTTACCAAAGATGCCATTTTTGACGGAGTAGGTAGTAATACACTACCTAGTGGTGTTGGTAGCGAAGTGAATAATAATGGTCAGGGTAATGCAGGTGGAATTGACCTGATTGCAAACAATCTGTTTCTCAAAAATGGCGCTCGAATTAGCGTTAGCACCTTCGGACAAGGAAATGCAGGTGCGATCAAAATTACGGCTCGCGATACACTCTCAGTTGATGGAGTTGGAAGCAATAATGCTTCTAGCACGATTTCCAGTTTTGTTGGAGGTGTAGTACCTGAATCAACTGTGAATCGCAAAGGTGGTAACATCTCGATTAATGCAGGATCACTTTCTTTGACAAATGGTGGTCAAATCATTGCTAGTACTTTCAGGAAGGGAGATGCTGGAAACCTAACCATTAATGTTACTAAAGATGCCATTTTTGATGGAGTAGGAACTAACGGAGATCCCAGTGCTATTGCTAGCGAAGTAGATACAAATGGTAATGGTAATGGCGGTAGTATTAACCTGAGTGCAAACAACCTGTTTCTCAAAAATGGCGCTCGAATTAGCGCCAGTACTTTTGGACAAGGAAATGCAGGTGCGATCAAACTTACTGCTCGCGATACACTCTCAGTTGATGGAGTTGGGAGTAGTGGTTTTTCTAGTCAAATTTCCAGTCTTGTTGGCGGTGTAGTACCTGAATCAACAGGCGATCGCCAAGGTGGTGATATCTCGATTAATGCAAAATCACTATCTTTGACGAATCGTGGTCTAATCATTACTAGTACTTTTGGTAAGGGAAATGCAGGTGATATATCAATACAGGTTAATGGTCCTATTAAACTTACTAACTCCAGCCAAATCAGAAGTAATGTAGAAGCAGGAGGTGAAGGGCTTGGAGGCGATATTAAAATTGATGCTAAATCTCTCACCCTGACTGATGGTAGTGAGATCGGTGCTGTTGTTTTTCGCGCAGCAAACGGTTCAGAAGCTGGAAAAGGAAAAGCGGGAAATATTGTAATCAATGCTAAAGATTTTATCGATATTTCTGGCATCGGTTCTACAGGATTCTCTAGTGGAATATTTGCTAGCGCTGAAAGAGGAACAACAGCAACTCAGTCTCAAGCAGCAGGTAATGTTACTATTAGCACAGGTAACTTCAGGATTGCAGATGGCGCAGTAGTAGATGCATCAACATCTAATGATGGTAGTGGGGGTAGCGTCACTATTAACGCCAAAAACTTTACTGCTACTGGTGGGGGACAAGTACTGACAACTTCTCGCGGGAATGGTGCTGCTGGAGATATTACCCTCAAAGTGTCTGACAATCTAACTATTAGTGGTAGTGACTCCAACTTTAATCAACGCATTGAACAAGCTAAAAAATTTGCTTCACCGGATGACACAATAGATGACATAGTAAATAATCAAGGCGCACAAAGCGGTATCTTTGCGAACACAACTGAAGGTTCCACAGGCAAAGGTGGTAGCATTTTCATTGACCCCAAAAAAGTCACAATCAAAAATGGTGGCATTATTTCAGCAACGAGTTTGGGTACGGGAGAGGCTGGTAACATAGAGATCAAAGCTGGTAATCTCACCCTAGACAGGGGAACAATCACAGCTGAAAGCGGTAGCGCCACGGGGGGTAACATCACCCTAGATATTAACGATGTATTGTTATTACGGCGTAATAGTCTCATATCTGCGACTGCTGGTAAAAATCAGGGTGCTGGTAATGGCGGTAATATCAATATTAATACTGGCTTGCTTGTAGCTTTACCCCAGGAAAATAGTGATATCAAAGCGGACGCATTCAGGGGTAGCGGAGGTAACATTAATATCCAAGCTGACGCTATCTTTGGTATTGAAGCGCGTGATTTCTCTACATCCCTCAGCGATATTACCGCCAGTTCGGAATCCGGTATTTCTGGTAATGTTAGCCTCAACACATTAGATATTGACCCGACTCAGGGATTAAGTGAACTACCAGAAAATACTACAGACCCCAGTAGCCAAATTGCCCAAAATCCTTGTCAAAAAGGTTCTGGTAGTTCATTTGTGATCTCTGGACGTGGTGGTATACCATCTAGTCCTAGCGACAGCTTCAACAGTGACAATGTTCGAGTGGATTTGCTACAGCCTATTACCGGTAGCAATCCTCAAAATGTAACTATTAATCCACCGAAAATTCCAACTGCAACTAAGCAAATTATTCCTGCTCAAGGGTGGATATTCAACGAAAAGGGCGAAGTGGTTCTCACAGCTTATGACCCCACAACCTCTGGTTCTCACCGCAGTAATAAAGCAACTGCGTCTTGTCCTGCACCATTTTAAATCACTTATCACTTATCAGTTATCAGTTCTCAGTTCTCAGTGATCAAATTCTATTACTTACTGTTCACTGATTTATTCCCACCAACAAACAACAAAGAACAACCAACAACCAACAACCAACAACCAACAACCAACAACCAACAACCAACAACCAACAACCAACAACCAACAACCAACAACCAACAACCAAAAAGATGTTTAATCGTAATTTAACTATTAAGATTAAAAGAATTTATCATAAGCGATCGCTATTTCTGGCAATTTTGCTATTTATCTTTGCATCTACAGCACCACCAGTGATTGCTAAGGTTGCACAACCAACCCAAATTGTGCAAACTCAAACCAATACACAACAGCTAGTTAACCAAGCTACCCAGTTATACCGTTCTGGTCAGTTCCAAGAAGCAGCAGTTGTGTGGGAAAAAGCAGTATCTGCATTTTCTGCTCAAAAAGATAATTTAAATCAAGCAATGGCTCTGAGCAATCTCTCACTGACTTATCAACAATTCGGACAGTGGGATAAAGCCATCAAAGCTAGTCAAGATAGTTTAGCAGTACTACAAACCCAGCCCCACAGTCAGGACAAACAGAAAGTTTTGGCGCAAGCTTTAGATATTCAAGGCTATTTACAAAGAGATATCGGACAATCGACACAAAGTCTTGAAAGTTGGAAAGAAGCAGCAAAAATCTACAGTCAAATCAAGGAACCTGCAAAATTAGTACAAAACAAAATTAACCAAACTCAAATTATGCAAGATTTGGGTCTTTTTCCCCGTGCTTGCAAAACTTTATTAGAAGTCTTAAATCCAGAGATTGGAGTTAGCAATTGTCAAGAGTTTAATCAATTATCGTCAGAAGGATTAACAAAGAAGATTCAAAAAATTACAAGTAAATCCTCTGCTGAAACTACAATGATAGCTTTGAGAAGCTTGGGTGAACTATTACGTTTTATTGGTCAGCCGGAACAGTCTCGAATAGTCTTAGCGAGTAGTTTAAATTTAGCTGAGAAATTAAACTCTCCTCCAGAGCAAGCAGCCAGTTATTTGAGTATTGGTAATACAATCAAAACCTTAGCTGAAAATGAAAGAGTACGCCGCAAAAGAGAAAATTATTATCAAGAAGCTATCAATGCTTATATCCAAGCAGCAAAGTTAACTAAATCACCAGCTACACAGAAAAAAGCACAATTAAATCAACTCAGCCTCTTACTAAAACAGGCAAAATCTGACCCAGAAAAATATAAAGAAGCAAAAAGTTTTTGGTTATCTCTAAATATTCAAGATTTTCAATTTCCTCCTAGTCGGACAGGAGTTTACGAGCAAATTAACTATGCTCAAAGTTTAGCAGAACTCATTCAACTCGAAAAATTTCAGCAAAAGCAAGATTCACAACTACCAAGTTTTAACCAAATCGATCAGATTTTAGAGCAAGCTACTACCCAAGCTAAAAAATTGGGAGACAAACCAGCTGAAGCCTATGGGATTGGAAATCGCGGTGCGCTGTATGAACAAAGAGGTAGTCAAGAGGATTTATCTCAAGCAGAAAAATTTACCAAACAAGCTTTGAGTATAGTTTCGAGCCTCGAATCACCGCATATATCCTATCAATATTTCTGGCAATTAGGCAGGATACACAAAGCTCAAGGAAATATACAAAGTGCGATCGCTGCTTCAACTAAAGCTTATAATGCCTTACAGTCATTACGCAGTGATTTAGTAGCAGTTAATCCAGAAGTACAGTTTTCTTTTCGAGCTAGTGTAGAACCAGTTTATCGCCAACTCGTCGAAC
Organism: Nostochopsis sp.; assembly: GCA_051172755.1. Taxonomy (GTDB): domain Bacteria; phylum Cyanobacteriota; class Cyanobacteriia; order Cyanobacteriales; family Nostocaceae; genus Pelatocladus. Next base: position 19,483 of record JBMNDX010000013.1, read on the forward strand.
TAGAATTGGAATATGCTCAATCCTTGAAATCAGCCGGTAAAGAAGAAGAAAGAAACAAAAGATTAACTCAAGCCAGAGATGTATTGGAATCTCTACAATTAGCTGAACTTAATAACTTTTTCCGTGAAGCTTGTGTAGAAGCAAACTCTACACAAATCGATGAAATAGACCCTAGCGCCGCAGTTGTTTATCCCATTATTTTGTCAAATAAACAACAGTCAAATATGGAAAACTTAGAAGTGATTCTCAGTCTACCAAAGCCATCCCCAAGTAATAAAGCTCAAAGCAAACAACCTCAAAGTGATCGGATTCTACGTCTTTATAGTACCGAAATTCCCAAACAAGAACTAGAAGAAACTGTAGAACAGATACAAGCTTTTCTAAAATATCCTGATACTAAGCTTGGAGAATCTTTGCCTTTGTACCAAAAAGTATACGACTGGCTAATTCGACCTATTCAGCAAGATTTGGAAAACAGCAAAGTTCAAACATTAGTATTTGTTTTGGATGAAAAATTAAGAAATATTCCCATGTCTGTACTGCACGATGGCGAAAAATATTTATTACAAAAATATGCTATTGCTTTAGCTCCTGGTTTGCAGTTGATTAACCCAAAACCACTAGCAGATATTAATATTAAAGCCATCACAGCAGGAATAAGCAAATCACATGAAGGTTTTAAGGAATTACCTCAAGTACCATTAGAGCTAAAAGAAATCAAAGATTTAGGAATTACAACTAAATCACTCCTGAACGACAAATTTACGATTAAAGAGGTTCAAAACCAAATTCTCAATTCCGATGTTTCCATTGTTCATCTAGCAACTCATGCTCAATTTAGTTCGATCGCTGACGATACTTTTATCTTGTTTTGGGATAAACGCTTGAATGTTAAACAATTAGGTAATCTACTACGAAACAATGCTCTAATTTCTCGTAGTCCAATAGAATTATTAGTTCTCAGTGCTTGTGAAACAGCGATCGGTGATCAACGCGCTGCTTTAGGACTAGCGGGAGTAGCAGTCAGGTCTGGCGCACGCAGTACAATGGCAACATTATGGTCAGTACAAGATGAAAGTACTGCCAAGTTTATGGGTGAATTATATGGTCAATTAGAAAACGCTAAGAACACTAAAATCAACAAAGCCCAAGCACTCCAAAAAGCACAATTAGCTCTTCTCAACGACAAGCAATACAGCAATCCCCATTTTTGGGCGCCATTTGTGGTTGTAGGTAACTGGCAGTAGAAACGCGAAATTTCGCGTCTCTACTCTTGTTTTATTGGTGACGGTTAATCAATGATTAGCCAACATCAATTACGCCATCGTGTACTAGCAATTTGGGTGATTAAATACTTCCTAATCCTCCTCCGATTTGAGTGGAACCTCCTACTGGAACGGTTCCTATGACTTGTCCATCTGGTCCGGTGATAGTTGCTGAATAGCCGTCGTCTAATCCAATGGTTTTGGCTTGAGTCAGGTTTTCAACAGAACCATAGATAGTCAGTTCGGGTGAGATCCAAGTATTCTTCATTGTTATTTTCTCCTTGTCTAGTAAACTTCTTCAGATAAGCTGAAGGCACTTGAATTCGGTTTAAGTGCAAAAATAAGTAACTCACATATAACCCTTCAAAATAGGTGAAGGTATTGATACCAATTTGAAAAAAGAATGCGACAGATGAATTTTGTACCAGACGCGATATATCGCGTCTGATATTCTGAATCTGTTGCAAACATTTTTTGAATCAGTATGAGATAAATTAAGGCATTATAGAAATTCGTATAATTTGAGCAATCCCTCAACCAGGACATAGAAAATGGTGTTGAGGATCTCCCAAATATCTAATTTACGGAGGCGATCACCTGATTTAGCTTCTGGAATCAAGTCCCTCTTACGAAAAGTGAGTTTTCATGTGTTATTCGTATATGCAGTTCATGACGCCTACTGATCAGAATTCAACTTTCTTAACCAGAGAGCTAGAGTGACCCCAGAAATTATATTCAAACAGTCATCATCACTTTGCTTCTGGTGAGAATAGCGATCATAGGAAGCACGTAAGACAGGTAGATTGACATACTGCTCAAGAGCTTGTGGTTGGTTAATCATCTTTTCTAGAGTTGCTCGCTCATCGTTCAACAATCGTCGCTTGAAGTTAAAACCAAGATTGGCTTTGTTGACTCGCTGCTGAATCTCCCCAGGAAGAATATCTTTCATCGCATTACGCAGAATAGCTCTGGAGAAACCATGACGAAACTTTTGGTTTGAAGGTAGAGACAGACAAAATTCCATGAGTCGTCGATCAAAAAATGGGTAGCGCCCTTCCACAGAAAATCTCGTAGTTGTCTTGTCAGCCATCTCCAATATGTAAGGATATAGTCCAGTCGTCAGACTTTGCCAATGTAGTTGTCTACTCGTCAAGGTCAAAGCTGGCTCATGACTTAGTAGTTTTCGAGTCTGTTGTGTTAACCTGACTCGCTTGGCAAAAGCTGGGTTAATCAGCTGACTATGTGCATTTGTTTGACCCACAGACTTCAGCAATCCTTGCCACAATTGACTAGCAGGTTCTATGAATATAGGAGTAACGCAATTTGCCCAAAGTATTTGACGACGTGGTAATCGGAATCTTCGCCCTGTAGCATTGACTTCCTCCATCAAAGTCTTCCAACGACCTGTGTAGGCTAGCTCTGTTAAATAACGCCATCCATGGGAAACTGTACTGTCCCCATCAACACCGTCTAAGAAAACACGAACCCCTTGTTGATGAGCGCATTCATACATTCCCTGATGAATGTACAAGTTGGGAGCTAATATCGGTTCTTCTTGGCGCCAGAGAATGTCAACTAAAGGAGTCAGCAAGTCAGCTCGCACATCATGAGCCTCAAATCCTCCCAGAGCTTTGACTGTATCCATGTAGGGACGCTCATCAATCCAGCGCAGGTCTTGGGATGGTAGACTCGGAAAAATGGCAGAAAAAGTATGCAACTGTTGATTGGTAGAGTTAGCCAGTAGCTGACGTGCTGTACAGGCTATTGATGAAGAATCTAGTCCTCCACTTAAAGTGGAGCCGATGGGGAAGGCACTGCGTAGACGACAGTTCACTGCTTGTGTGAAAATTTCCCGGAACGCTTCGGCATACTCTTGATCGCTATTCAGGCGAAGTTCGCGCCCTGGGTCTAGCGCCCAATAGGTTTGCACCTGCATTTTTTGGCTACTACTGATTGTTAAATAACGCGCCGCAGGTAATCGCAATATTTCTTGATAGAAAGTAATCTCGTGATCTTCAAATAACCTATCTAGGTAATATGCAACCTGAAGTTCATTGAGTCGGCGCGGCACGAATGGCAGACTTAAAAGAGCTTTGATTTCTGAGGCAAAGACGAAAACTCGATTTGAGCAATAGTAGTAGAATGGCTTAACCCCCATGTGGTCTCTGGCACAAAATAGCTTTTGTTGACGCAGATCCCAAATCGCAAAGGCGAAGTCACCTATGAGTTTCTCCAGACATTGCTCACCCCATGTTTGGTAAGCCGCTAAGATTAGCTGACTATCCGTAATTTTCTCTATTGGGTGGTCGTTAAGTTTCAGCGCACAAATGAGTTGATCTCGGTTATCAATCCGAGCATCTGCCGTGATTACTAAATTACCTGTTTGGTTTACTAATGGCAGTTTCTCTAGCAGAGATTCTGGGGTCGTCCACAACATTCGATGTCCTAGACCAACAGACTCTTTGCACCAGATATCTGCTCCATCGGGACCTCGGTGAGCCAAAATCTCCACCATTCGTCCCAGATTTTCCTCCTCCACTGCTCTACCATCAAGGTAATAAATACCTACGATCCCACTCATAGTCTCTCTGCTCTACAAACTTCATCAGTAATATAGAAATCCGATTTGGTTTCTGAACGTATTAGTTGAGCCAGAGAACAAGGAACAGGGAACGGGCAACAGAAACTCTACTGAGTTTCTAAGTACACCATAAATGAGTCAAACATGATCCCTAATAATTGATGAAATATTGGAAAAATAGCTCCTATTCATCGTTTTTTGGTTTTTTTCATTGTTTATTTAAGCTAATTATTTATCACTAATCCAAGATAGTGTAACGATCTTTACCAAAACTTAAATATGTAAAATGATTGCAAAATCTGATGTATTGCATAAACTTGAATTTATGTTTCGCACAGAAATATTTTGGCTGCTGATTGAAAATTCCAATTCTTGAGAAATTTCCTTTTTTATTTCTAAAAACGCATTTGTTTATTGACAAACATGCATTTAATTATTGTGCCAGAAATAATTTTGTGGTATAGCTTGCACCGAAAAATACATAAGCTAATTTTATAGATAAGCTGAGAATATCTGTGTCAAAGCAAAAATCAAGTTTATACATGCTTAATACTTGCTTAGACACAACACTGGGTAGCAACGACCAAATTTTTGTACTAAAAATCCTTAATCTGAACTTACCCCGGTGCAAATGTACTAAACTACCCCTTTGGCAATTTGTAAGAGCGTACGAGCTATTAGACTACTGGTCTGTCAAGCTAGTTTTGAGGGTTTGTAGTAAAGACCAAGTGTGCTTAGAAAATAAGGACTAAGTAAGTCGGCGTTAAAAAATAAACCTATGTAACGAAGTGTAAAATCAACAGAGAGCTTATAAATTAGTCGTTCCAGGTTTTTTACAAAACTCAACATACCTTGATTTTATCGTGCCGACTTACTTATACGCGCAGCGTTCCCGCAGGGTAGTCCTTACTACGAACTTTATGCTCCTCTTTATCTCTTCTCAGCTTCTTTCTGCGCCGCTTCACTGTATTTCTTATACAATTTCGTCCGAATTTGTGCTTCTTGATAACGACTATGGTTGGGTGGGACATTACTCATTAAATCAGAAGCTCTTTGCCAGTTAGCTGCGATTTCTAACCATTGAGTTGAGTTTTTTGCAGTTTTACCTGCATCGGAAGCTTGATTAGCAATTCGTACTGCTATTATAAATGAATCTTCTAATGTTGAAGATTTTGATGTTGAGTCTAGAAAGATTGCTGTTTCTGGTATAAAGGAATTTTGCCTTTTACCATTCAAAACAGCATAAACCACTGAGCTTAATATAAGTAATACTAAGCTTAAACTTAAAGTAAATAACTTCCGAATCCAAACACTTCCTTTGGATTTATTATTAATTGGGATTGGTTGAGATAATTGATTTGTCGTGAAAATAAGTGTTCTTAATTCAGTTTTTGGGTCTTGGTAATTCTTAATTAATTGTTGAAAAATATTAGGTTGTTCTAATATGATTTCTTCCGACCATAGCAATTGCGTTTCTGGATTACGGATGATTTCTTCTAACCATAACAATTGCTCTTCCCTAACTATGCGACTGTTGATATTGATTCTACGAATATTACGCGGTTTGATTGACTCCAGAGTTTGCTGAATTTGCTTTACTAAAGTAGATTGCTCTAGTTTATCTAGTGTGGAAGCCTCACACAAAATTTGTAATACACCATCATGATAAATTGCCCTGGTTCTCACACCAGAATTTGCTAATTTTTCATTTAATACTTGAATAATCGCAGCAACGCTACCCTGACGTGCTTGCCAAGCGATATCATTGATTCTGTTTACTATCATGTGCGGGAAGTGCGATCGCTTTTCAGCCTAAATAATTAACCAACAAATCAGTTCAAATATATTTGGGCTTGTGCTGAAAACAACAAAGCCTGTTTTTGATTGTATGAGTAAAAACACCCGCTTGCCACATGTAGCCTAAAAATAAAAATTTATCTTCTTCCCATCAACCAATGTGGAGACGTAGCAATGCTACGTCTCTAACAAACTAGAATCTATATCTTCTAATTTGGCACAACCGCTTAATGCCATTGCTAAATCAAGTTCATGATGCAAGATTTCGATGACGTGATTGACACCAGATTGTCTATCTACAGCTAATCCCCATAACACAGGACGCCCCACCAGTACGGCTTTTGCTCCCAATGCCCAAGCTTTGAAAATATCAGTACCTCTACGGATACCGCCGTCTACAATAACTTCAGCATGTCCATCTACAGCTTTTACTACTTCAGCCAAAGCATTCAAGGAAGCGATCGCACCGTCTAGTTGACGCCCACCATGATTAGAAACAATGATCACTTTAGCGCCACATTCAACAGCACGCACAGCATCATCACCGCGTAAAATTCCTTTAATTGCCAATGGCAAAGGAGATATAGACTGTAACCATTCTAAATCGCGCCAAGTGACCGCCGGGTCGAGTTGTTGGGCAAAATAAGTAAATAACCCAGATTCTCCCTCTTGATGAGGAATTTTGAGTTCTGAGAGAGTAACAAGATTTGCTAGTTGCAAACCTGGTGGTAGGGTGAATTGGTTACGTGTATCTCGTTCTCGCTTCCCAAGAACAGGTGCATCGACGGTGACACACAGCGCTTGATAACCTGCTGTGTAAGCACGTTCTACCAAAGCACGGGTGAGATTGCGATCGCGATGGATATATAACTGAAACCATAAAGGTGGATTTGGAGTTTGTGAATGATTTGAATAATAAGTATGAGCGACTTCTTCGAGACTTTTGGTAGACATTGTACTCAACACCATACCCACACCCGCGCTCGATGCAGCTTTTGCTGTTGCTAATTCTCCATCTGGATGAGCAAGACATTGAAAAGCCATCGGTGCAATCAACAGAGGCATTTGCAGAGGTTGATCTAAAATCGTAGTTGTAAGCTGGCGATCGCTCACATCGACTAGCACACGCGGACGAAGTTTGATTCTATCGAAAGCTGTGTGATTGTCCCGCAAAGTGATTTCATCCCAAGCACCACCAGCGTAGTAATCCCAAGTCATAGGAGACAAGCACTTTTGCGCCTGTTGTTCGTACTCGAATAAATTCAGTGGTTTGATAAAGTAATTTTCTGATTCTTTCACTAAAGCCCCAGTCTCAAATAGTCTGTAAATATATTAAGACTTACTAATTTATATTGCCGAACCTCAGACAAATAAATTATGAAAAACTTCAAAGAAATCATCGCCAGTTACTCCAATAAAGACTTACAAGAGCGTAAAAATTGGTATTCTCCAGCAGCAGAAGCTTACAACCAAGCAAGACCACATTATCCTCAAGATTTGATTCGTCAAGTTGTAGATATTGTTCAACTTTCCTCGACTTCAAAAATTCTAGAGGTGGGATGTGGCCCTGCAACTGCAACGGTTGTATTTGCTCAATTAGGTTGCTCCATGTTATGTTTAGAACCCAACTCAGATTTTTATAAGTTAGCTCAACAAAATTGTCAAGAGTATCCAAATGTAGAGATTCAAAACATATCTTTTGAGGAATGGAACTTAGAACCAGAAAACTTTGATGCTGTCTTAGCAGCTAGTTCTTTTCATTGGATACCGTCGGAAGTTGGATATCCAAAAGCAGCAAATGCTCTTAAACAAAATGGCTACTTAATTTTATTGTGGAACAAAGAACTTCAGCCGAGCTATCAAGTTTACCAACGTTTATCTGAAGTTTATCAAATCTACGCTCCATCCCTAGACCGATATGAAAATAGAGAAACCCAAGAAGATATTTTGAGACAATTGGGCGAAATGATCACAGATTCTGGACAATTTCAAGATTTAGTAGCCGGAAATGTTGAGTCTGAAGTCACTTATACAACTGATGAGTATTTGACACTTTTGAACACTTATTCACCATATCTCGAATTAGAACCACAAAGCAAAGAGGCTTTATTTGCAGGATTGCGGAAGAGAATAGACGATGAATGTGGTGGAAGTCTTCAGTTGTCATTTATTTCCGCTTTTCACATTGCTCAAAAATTTTAGAATCTATTGCAAGAGCGAATTTTTTCATAAACTCAGATCATGCCGATTGAGCAAAAAAACAGGAGAGCGATCGTGGAAGTAAAAGCAGCAGTGGCTTACGAACCAGGCAAATCTTTGACTATTGAAACTGTACAACTAGAAGGCCCCAAAGCTGGGGAAGTTATGGTAGAAATCAAAGCCAGTGGAGTTTGCCATACAGATGCTTACACTCTTTCTGGTAAAGATCCAGAAGGATTATTCCCAGTAATTTTAGGACACGAAGGCGCTGGTGTTGTTGTCGAAGTGGGAGAAGGCGTCACCAGTGTTAAACCAGGAGATCATGTTATACCCCTCTATACTCCCGAATGCCGTCAGTGTGAATATTGTTTAAGTTTCAAAACCAATCTCTGTCAAGCCATCCGCGCCACTCAAGGAAAGGGTGTGATGCCTGATGGTACAAGTCGCTTTTCGATTGATGGTAAGAAAATTCTACACTATATGGGTACATCTACGTTTGCTAATTATACAGTCTTACCAGAAATTGCCGTTGCTAAAATTCGCCAAGATGCACCTTTTGATAAAGTTTGTTACATTGGCTGCGGCGTCACAACAGGTATTGGTGCAGTCATCAATACAGCAAAAGTAGAACCAGGGGCGAATGTAGTAGTTTTTGGCTTGGGTGGTATTGGTTTAAATGTCCTCCAAGCAGCGCGGATGGTGGGAGCAAATATGATTATCGGGGTAGATATCAACCCTAATAGACGCGCCTTAGCCGAAAAATTTGGGATGACGCATTTTGTTAACCCCAAGGAAATTGCAGGTGATTTAGTCGCTTATTTAGTTGATTTAACTAAAGGTGGTGCTGACTACAGTTTTGAATGTATTGGCAATGTCAAAGTCATGCGCCAAGCTTTAGAATGTTGCCACAAAGGTTGGGGTGTAAGTGTAATTATTGGTGTAGCTGGTGCAGGTGAAGAAATTAGCACCCGGCCGTTTCAACTTGTAACTGGACGTGTTTGGAAAGGAACAGCCTTTGGTGGCGCTAGGGGACGTACAGATGTGCCGAAAATAGTTGATTGGTACATGGAGGGTAAAATTAACATTGACGATTTGATTACCCATGTAATGCCAGTTGAAGAGATTAACAATGCTTTTGATTTAATGCATAAGGGTGAATCAATTCGTTCTGTTGTGACGTTTAATTAAGAAATTTGTAGATAAAATCAAGGTGTAGCCTGAAATAGCGATCGCACTACCATCAAATATAAATTAGATGGCGATCGCACATTGAATAACACCCCAAATCAAAGCTTGCATAATCTCAAGTTGAGTCTTAAGGTCAATCTCTTGAAATGTATAATTTGTATAGCCCGTCTGTTTAAACTCACGATTGTATCGATCAATTTCATGCAGTGAGACATTTGCTAACTGAGGGCAAATAGCTAAAGGTATTTCTGATGCTCCAATAAACTGAGAATGAAAATGATGAGCTACAAAAGCAAGAGAACTACCAGGATTAGCAGAGTTTAATTGCTTAATCTCAGGAATAGCTAGCTCAAAAAATCCTGATGATAAAACTTTTTGGGAAAGCCCTGTTGGATCGTAAGATAGCAGGGAAAGGTAGTCAGGAACTACAGCAGTAACATGGCTTATGACTTGGTTAATCCAAAGCGGATTAGATATACTGCCTACATAGAAAAATAGTCCCGGTGCAATCAGATGGGCTGAGTGAAGAGAAAGATAAGCATCAATTCGATTAAATTGCTGTATCCACTTACGAATAGCCACGCACTCAGGATAAGTATTTGTTGTGAAATATCCTTCTAAATCACGGTGATGGCTAAGTTTGAGAATATCTAGCATTGTCACTGTTGTCGATAACTCAGATGCATTCCGGTGTAAAAAATCAGGATCTGCAACAGGAATAATCCCAAACCTTACATTTGCTGGTGGATTTTGCACCAGAATTTGGAGCATTGATACAGCTGTAAGAGGCCCTATAACCTCATCAGCGTGAAATCCAGCAGCAATTAGCACAGTTTTAGTAGCGTTTTGATCTCCTACAGTAATTCCATATAGCGATCGCCCCTCACCAGAAACTCCAATTTCCTCAATACACGCTCCCAAACTTTTTGTTTCTTGAATAAGAGTATCAACTCGCTTCAAGTCAGCCCATTCCATCACAACACCAATGATTGCTTTTTGTAGTCAGGACTTCAGTCAAGCTAGCAGACTGTAGCGACGGATATCTATGTCACTAGCAACCAAGTTTTTGAGTTTTGCTACTGCTGTCTGAATATGTGCTGAAGCAAGATGAGCATCTAAGGCTTCATGAGAAGCCCATTCTTCCACAAAAGTAAATTCTGTAGGATCAGACTGGTTTTGCAGCAACTCATACTTGATACAACCATTCTCCTGTCGAGTAGGCTGAATTAATTCTAAAAAAGTTGCTTTGAGTTCTTCAACTTTTTCTGTATGAGCAATTATACGGGCAACTACGCGAATTGATTGAGTCATTGGTCAAAGGTCAATAGTTTTATGTCTACACACTGTTTGCAAATCACAGCTGTATATTTTGACAAAATTGTTACACAATTCACTACTGAATCATATAACTATGCCAAACAGTATCAGTATCTTTACGACTCTGTTCAGGAAGCAGTAAGCGCCATGTCTTACCCTCTTTTTGCAGTTGTAGATACACTTCAAACGGTTTGTCTGGCTGTGTTAATTTTCGTTTTGGTAGCTTGAAAGTGAGATTGTAAGTACCACGAACTTGGTAGGTGATGAGATTTTGGATTGTCAGGGGTTTTTCTTGGGTAATTGACAGGTGGTTAATTTGAAAACCCTGGAAATTAAGATCCAGCTGTTGGTTGAGTTGCTGTTGGGTTTTCTGCAACTGAAGTGCGATCGCTTTTTCTACTAACTGACTAGGTGGCGCAAGTACAGTGGTAGTACATGCACTCAGTACTAATAGTAGAACGAGAATGATTGTTGTTAGCCGCATTTTTCGCCGTGTAAGTCCTAAAAACTAATTTTTAGGGCAAAATCAGGAATTAATACTAAACTGCCTGTAGCATATAACAGACTGTAGATTGGTTTCCAGTCAAACAGGCTATTTTGACATTTTTCGTTTTCTAATGAGTTTATATAGTTTAGGACTTACTTATGAGCAGAAAAGCCGAAATAACAGGTATAGTTTTCAAGGCTTATAGCTAGGTTTTTCAATCATATTTTGGCGATCGCTCTTCTATCAAAAGCGACCTCTAAAAGACTGAAACAACGTATTTACGTTAATACACAAGATAGCTATTTTGTACAGTGCGTAAGTCCTATAGTTTTATTTTTTACTTTTAAGATATTTTCAAAGCTCCTTTAATTTATCAGAATTTTTATCTTTGTAAACATAAATCAAGCAAAAAACCTTATTGTAGCTACTAATATTTAGATTAGCAGAAAACAAATATAAATTTTTTCTAAAGTTTCAGATATTAATTGCTTGTTTTAAAATCACTATGATTAATTTTACTAGGATACGGTAATTACTTACTTTCTCTCTGTAAAGCAATGATAAATTTTTGATAAAAACTATCATGATTGATTAGACAAATACACTGAATAATACTTACAATACAGCAGAACTAAGTAGAATGAAAAAATAAATACAGATGTACAAATAAGTATGAAGCGCGAAAAGCTCTTCTGTTTTACTTTTCGGCAACTTTGACGAACAATAATTATGTATACTCACTTTTTTGGAAAAGCAAGTAATTGAAATTATGAGCACAATTGTTAAACAGATACGAAATCACATTTTAAAGAATGTGTATCAGATTTCATTCTTGCAAAATCAAGCTGATCGGAATTATCAAGTTGCACTTGAACAGCACTTACCAAAATTACCTGTGCTTTCGATAGCCGATTTAAATTTGGTTGAGTCTATAAAGCGTGAAGGAGTAGTAGTAACTTCACTAGAAGCCCTATCTATTCCGCATACAGATAAAATGTTTTTGGCTGCACAAAAATTGATGCCAGAAATACCAAAGAATGTTTCTGGAGAAGACAATGAATATGTTGTTCATGCTAGTTCTGAACAAATAATGCAGTATCCAGAAATATTTATGTGGGGGCTGGAAAAACGTTTACTCAATATAGTTGAGAATTATATTAGTCTACCTGTAGCCTATCATGGAGCGTATTTTCGCAGAGACCTTGCCAATTCTGTTGAGCGGAAATCTCGGCTATGGCATATAGATGTAGAAGACAGAAAAATTCTCAAGGTTATTGTGTATTTACATGATGTAGATGAGAATTGTGGTCCTTTTCAATATATTCCACTATCTTTGACTTCAAGTGTAGCTCATTCTTTAGGATATAAACATGGTTATGTTCAAGATAAAACCTTGCAAAAAGCTTTGTCACAGTCATTATGGAAATCATGCACTGGTAAAGCTGGAACAGTAGTTTTTGCTACTACTTCGCAAGTTTTTCATCGAGGGAAGGTTCCTGTAGACCAAGATAGATTCACAATTTTCTTTGATTACACAAGTAGACAACCCCAATTTCCCTTTTATTGTAAATCGTCCCTTCCTGGCGAAGATTTGCTATCACTAGCAGCCAATTTTTCAGAACAGCAAAGGCAGTGCGTTTTTTGGCGTCCAAGTGTGTAAAAATAAATTCTTAGCTAGCATGATATGCATACACTCCGTCGCACAACAATAGAGTTTAGACAATTGTGTCTAGTCAATTAGAAAGCTAGTAAGTATATAAATTACTTTTGAGTTTTGAATTTTTGCTTATCTTTCTAATTAAACACTTCTCTATTACTTTCTGGGATAATATTAAACATTAACGCCTCAAAAATAAGGTAAGTCATTGCTCATTTGTCATTGGGAGAAATCGCAATATTATCTACGTTTCGTAACTCGCTTTGCGTTTCTCCTCACCAACTTGCTTAATTAAGCTGATTTCAATGGAATGATACCTTGATCAAAAACACGATTAGCTGTATCTATCCCACTCACTTCTATTCGATCTGCAAATACTTCATAAGCTGCAAAACTTAACTTTTCGGCAGAATATTCAGTCCATTTATTTTTACCAACAGGACGAGTACCTGCACCACCTCCACAAATTAAATAAGTTGTTCCATTGATAGCACGGGTACGTTCATAATGGTGTTCATGTCCATTGATATAAAGTTGCACACCATATTTTTGAAACAAGGGAGTAAAAGTTTTAATAAAATCAGGATTACTACCATAAACACCTGATGCATAAATGGGATGATGACCAAAAACTACTTTCCAGCTAGCATTACTTCGGCTTAACTCTTTTTCCAACCAATTTAGCTGATTAATCCAGTCAGCATTACTATTAGTATCTAGTGCAAAAAATTGCACTTGACCCCGGCGAAATGTATAGTATCGTCCTTGCATATTAAAGCCTGCATATTTAACTTGCAAGTCGCCATTCGCAGTGCGAATATCATGGTTTCCTAAAGCAGCTTGGAACTTTACGCCTTTTTTTAGTAATGCAGTATAGGGACGCTCAAAGACTGCGTTAATTTTTTCCATTTCACCGTTGGTATAGATGTTATCTCCTGCTAAAATAACCAGGTCATAATTATTTTTACTGTGATAATTAGCCATTGCTCTAGCTACAGCATACTGACCTTTTGCACCTGTACCTGTATCTGCTAGAGAAACAAAGCGCAATAATAAATCTTTTTTGCTAGATGGAATAGCAGCTATAACTTGTGAGATTTGATGACTATTTGGACTAAAAATCTGACGGCTTAGACTAGCTAAGAACCCACTACCAATCACACTTAGTCCACCTAAAAATAAAAATTGACGACGTTTGAGTTTCATATTTGACAAAAATCATTAATTAGGTAAGTTTAGCGCAAGCATTGAAATGATACATTAAGGCTGGGGAGATTGCAGCTATAACATTAAATCTTTGATTAGCTGCTCTGAGTGAAAGTTCCATGTCACAGGAAAATCATAATTCACAGCCACCTTCTTCACCGCAACCAGAGGAAAATACGCCTCATCAGACAAATAACCAAAGAGGACAGTCTTTTTGGAAGACTAAAATTATCCAAATTCTCAAAGGCGCGATCGCACTTTTAGAAACGACAGTAGACAAGCTAGAAACACAGTCACCTCCAGGTGATGTATCTCCTAGCTCGTGGAGTAGACTGTTAGCCAAAATCCGCTCTTTTTTACCAGCAAATATATCAGCAAAGTTATCAGATACAGTTTTGACAGGAGCGATCGCAGTTTTTGCTGTCATCTTAGTTTGGACTACTTCAAGCGTTTTCACAGGTAAACCCACCGAAATTGCAACTACTCCCCCGACTTCATCTACTCCCCTCACCTCCCCATCTCCAGAAACATCGCTGCTTGAAGAACCAACTGTAACAGAAACACCTATAGAGGAAGAACCCACACCGACAATTAACGACGAACCACCAACAACCAACAATCAACCAGTAGCAGAAATAACTCCTACACCGACAATTAACAATGAACCACCAACGGTAGTATTAACACCAGAACAGATTTTAATTGCAACGATTGAAAATCAAGTAGCAGAAGTTAGCGATCGCTTTGCTGCTGGACTTGTAAAATCGATCCAAGCTAACTTTCTCACCAGCAGTTTGGATATCAAAATTAGCGATGATTGGTACACCCTCACCAAATCTGAACAGAATAAACTCGCAGCCGAAATTCTCCAACGTTCTCAAGAACTGGACTTTACCCATTTAGAAATTAGCGACTCGCAAAATAGGTTAGTAGCGCGTAACCCATTTGTCGGTAATGAAATGGTGATTTTGAGAAGACTATAAACCTAATACCCTACAAGCTGCAAATAGCCGAATTTCTGATTTTGCCAAAATGTAGTAGATAAGGGCTGATCATCTAGCGCATCAAGTGCTGTTTCTGCGATAATCTCATGGGTTCGTGTAGTCGGATGAATCCCATCCCAAAATAAATACTGATCTGGGTTTTTGCCTTGATTAGTACATAAACTATAATTTCCTTGAGCGACGTCGTCGAAGTCGCCTAATAAACAAGCATCAGTAATGTTGGTTAAGCCAAATTGACTGGGAGAAGCTTGCAACTTTAGAAATACGGAATTGATATCAACAGGAATAATATTAACGCCAGGAATTGAACTCAGAGTGTTTAAAGTTGCTGCCAATGCTACATTATGTTGTTGGCTCAAAGCAGTTAATTGGTTAGAATTCGATTGATTTGATGTGGAAGGAAGTTTGCCTAAATCTGGTAAGTTAGGAACCATGATGTTTCTAGCACCTGCTAGAGCAAGTAATGATACTGATCTTGATAAATTTGCAATTGGTTGGCTAACATCAGTCACATTACCATATATATAATCATTGCCACCACCCCAAACAATATAAAGTGCATCCGGGTCCGCCGATTGATTATTTTCTCGTAAGTCACGGGTAAATAAACCAACTTGTCCAAGCACTCCTGGTAATAATGATTTTGGAAGAAATACATTATCTAAACCAGAACTACTACCACCAAAAGCATAATTAATACCTTCGCTGGGAGTGTTATTTTCCAGTTCACTGAATAAAGTAGGAGATAATCCAAGTTCATCTCCAAGGTATTCTACCCATACCTTGCCATTAGAAAAATGCCCTTCAAAGTAGGGTGGACTAAGTGGTATTGTGGCTTTAGTAGCGTTATAGAAGTTACTGGGATCAGAAAGACTATCACCAAATACGTACACTTTGCTGATATGTGTTGCAGCCAAAGATTTAAGTGGCGACATCAAAGATAAGATCAAAAACCCTGTCGCGATGATTTCTCTTTTCATTAATTTTGCTGTTACATTGATCAACGATCGCACCTATAAATATAAGTTGTATCACAGGGTAAGATGCCACCTCAAAGCTTTTTCAGTCAAATACGAACCATATCACTTTTTTATCATCTGGGGAACAAAGAATCGAGCGCAATTTTAAACTTCATATAGAAAGCAGGTTTAAGCGTTTATTGCCTAACAAAACCTCAAAATTATAGCTTTTTGGTTAGAAGCTTATGTAGCAACGATTCCAAATTTCTCTGTGATCATGTAGAGACCTTGCAGTGTAACGTCCCTACAGAGTTTAAATGTCAAATTTATTTATCTTATCTGAACATGATATCACATACAATTCTTATTTTTTGGGGAGCATCCCAAATGTTTAAAAAACCCACCTGCGATTCAATAGAAGTAGCAGGGGAAAGTTTTTCCCCTGCTTTACCTTGTGAAACTTATCAGCAACCACCAGCCCAAGTTACCCATTTATGTGATAAACCAGTGTGCATAATTAATCCACTCATTTCTCTTTCACTGATGGTTGCTCCGGTGATATTTACACCATTCAGTTCTGCTTCATTTAAGTTTGTATCAGTCAGATTTGCTTGATTGAGATTAGCTCCACTTAAATCTGCACCACTCAATTCCGCTTCACTTAAATTTGATTTTGTTAAGTTGGCTCTGATTAAATTTGCACTTCGCAAATCTGCACGACTTAAGTTAGTTTGCTTGAGGTTAACATTAATTAAGTCTGCTCCAATCAAGTTGATCTCACTCATGTTTGCACCACTCAAATCTGCTCCAGTTAAATCTGCATCAGTCAGATTTGCTCGGCTAAAATTACATCCGCTGAAATTAGCTTGACTGAGGTCTGCTCCGGTTAAATCTGCTCCACAAAAATTTGCTCCACTCAAATCTGTTTCATGAAGGTTTGCTTTATGGAGATTTACACCAACAAAATCCCGTTCTCCTGTTGTATAGCGACTCAGAAGCATATTAAGATCCATATTGTTTGCCTCGCAATGTTTAATAGTGAGCAAGTTTTAGTTATGAGTTTCACTCCATCCAAACCACGCAAGTATTTAGTTGCTAGCAACTGAAATTGTTTTTAGCTATAATCTTGTTCTATTATTTTGCTAGAGTTTTTCGGAAATAACACACTTGCTTAATGGAAATATGCATATGGATACACTTCGACTAATCAGTTAATAGTTGACAGTGAACAGTTAACAGTAAGCAATTATCTCTGAATAACTAATCAGAGTTATTTTTTTCTCGTCCAGTACGCTAAGAATTAAATTTTTTGGCTGATAACTTAACGCTCTTTTATATCTCTAGTAATTCCAAAACCCTTGTATAGACGCGATATATCGCGTCTATACATCTAGATTCATACCGCGATTCAGCAACGTCGAATAAAATAGTATGCAATGACTGATAACTGTCTCTTAATTCATAATTCTTAAAATCTCAGCTAGCTTTTGTTTAATTACCTCACTCACCAATTGATTTCCTTGTAAATTGAGGTGAATGTGGTCGTGATATAGAGCTTTTGGATTTTTAGTAGTATTAAATTCCGGTAAAAAATCTATATAAGCTATTTCCTGGGTTTTAGCAAATTCACTCAGGCGTTGACGTGCTTTAATTTCATAATCGCGGGAACCTGGTGAACCAATTTCGCGGAGTAAGGGAGTCATAACGAGTAGAAATTGGCTATTGCTTTGACGCGTCAGTGCTTGAATTTTACCAATAGCTTCCAGATTTATCGCGACACGATCGCCATCTTCTTTATATATAGTTTTTGGTTCTGATATCGGCTTGGGCTTAAAAATATAATTGCGAAATACTTCCACCAGTGCTAAAGGTGGTTTGCGGTCTGGATAGTTGCGATCGCGTCCCACTGGTAAAGATGTCGGAGCAGTAGCAAATAAATCATCAGTATTAATTAATAGTACTACTGCTTGAGCCTGAAAACTACCAAATTTCTCTAAATATGCTAGTTCATTTCTCGGCCCCCAAGAATTAGCCGAAGCATTTAATACTTGAATTTGCAGATATTTACTAATGTTATCTGATATTAAAGAGCGTTGAATCAGGGTGGAAATAGTATTATCCTGATCTGTCCACCAACCACCATTGGTAATTGAATCTCCTAACAGCAACACGCGCAACGTAGAAGACGAAGGTGTTTGTTCTATGGCTTCACTCCGCATAGAGTATTGATTAATTTCAATCCGATTACCGTAACGACGGGTACGTTGATTGGGAGTCAGTAAATAGCCAATTTTCTCGTCCGCAATGTAAATCAAAGGATTACCAAAACCAAAAAGCGATCGCATTCCTATTTCTATTACCAAAATCAAACAAAATATAAATGTAAAAATTAAAACTACTGTTTCTTTCACCTAGCAATACCTCATACATCATCCATACTTGGTTTTTGCCACCACTAACCATCAATTAGCAACTAACAATACTTGCAATCATTATTGTAATTTATACTTAATTACAAAGTGCTGTTTCAAGCAGAGCATCAATGGTTGTATACTTATCAAGTGCCAGTGCCTCTAGCAGCAAGGCTTCGTTTATGTTGAGCGGTGTAGCCACGATCGATTCTGACCCAACGACTGACTAAATCAATGTTATCGCACTTTCTCTTCCTTGCTGCTTCCAAGAGTCAGGAGCGATCGCCAAAAAGAAAATCTTGCCTTGCGGATTGAGCAAGAACCGCCATGCTAGATTTATGCCAAACCTGCTGCTGGAGTGTGTGATCGACCGAAGCCAAGATTTTGCCTATACCTTCATTTACAAAGCTTAAACGAAATATTAATTAAGAATCGCGTACCAGTTGCGAACAGAAGATTAGAATCGAGACGGGTGAAACTGGCACTGTAACAAAAGAGGATTACAAAGCTATGTCCGATTTAAATCGAGGAATCATGAAATTCGAGGGAGCAGACTCCCCTAAATTAGTCACTATTTCCACCCTGGTAATTTTAGGAGCGATCGCAGCTCTCATCATTTGGTCAATGCAAGCAGCCTATGCAGTAAATTAATTCCCATAGCAGCAACAAACAACATCTAAGGTAAATCAACTTATTTTTAATAGCGATCGGGGATAAGGGGGACAAAGGAGGACAAGGGGGACAAGGGAGAATTATTTAACAAGTCTCTTCTCAATCCCCAATCCCCAATCCCCAATCCCCAATCGTGAAGTATTAAGAAAAAGTCCTAGCATATACTAACAATTAGGTATTTGAGATTTTAGATTTGAATAGGAATCTAAAATCCAACATCCAACATGCTTGAACTCTGGGGTATCTTAGTTATTGTAATAATTTGCCCATTATTAGGGGCATTACCGTTAATTGCTTGGATCACGCAAGCTCTGACGGGGCGACAATTAGCGGAAGTCGGTACTGGTAATATTGGAGTATCGGCTGCTTTTTATCACGGTGGTACATTGGTGGGAATTTTGGCAGTCTTATCAGAAGCAGCCAAAGGAATTGTCGCCGTTTTGATTGTTCGTACTTACTTCCTCGATGGTTCGGCTTGGGAATTGGTAGGTTTAATTGCTCTAGTAATGGGCAGATATTTGATGGGTAGAGGTGCTGGGACTACAAACGTAGTCTGGGGATTTATAGTACATGACCCATTGTCAGCAGGATTTATATTATTAGTCACAGGTGTCAGCTTTACGATTTTGCGCGATCGCCAGTCAGCAAAATACGTGGTTCTGGTCGCAGTTCCGATCATTGTGGCAATATTGCATATGGAAGATTCATTTAGAATCATCGCTGCGATTGGACTTGCTGCTTTACTAGGCTGGATTTACAAACAAATACCTGATGACTTGGATCTTCCAGTGCAAAATGCAAAACCCAATTCCCAAGCAGTGTTGCAATTTTTGCGCGGAGATCAAGGGATTCTTTCCCTAGATGACGAATTAGATCCTGCGATTGTGGGAAATAAAGCAGCAAAGTTATCTCAGATGAAGCGCTGGGGTTATCCTGTGCCTAAAGGATGGGTATTAATGCCCTATGAAGATCCCCAACAATTGATTGATTTTTTACAACCATCAGAATTATCTCCTTTGGTGGTGCGTTCTTCCGCCATTGATGAAGACTCAGAACAAGCCTCTGGTGCAGGACAGTACGAAACTGTTTTAAATGTTACTACTAGAGAAGGTTTAGAAAATGCGATCGCCAAAGTCCAAGCATCCTACAACGAAGCTCTAGCAGTCCAATATCGACGCGATCGCAACGTCACAGATGCAGCGATCGCAGTTTTGGTTCAGCTACAAGTCCAATCAGTGTTTTCCGGTGTAGCGTTTAGCCGCGATCCGATGACACAAGAACAAGATGCAGTCGTGATTGAAGCTTTACCAGGAAGTGCAGTTCAAATCGTATCTGGACGGGTGACACCAGAACAATATCGGGCTTTTGTTGTTGATACAGAAAACTTAGCGCTGATTCAATTAGAAGGACAAGGACGAGTACCAACAGCGTTAATTAAACAAGTCGCATACTTAGCTCGACGTCTGGAAGATCGTTATTATGGCGTTCCCCAAGATATTGAATGGAGTTACGACGGCCAAACTCTTTGGGTACTGCAAACCCGCCCAATTAGTACTTTATTGCCAATCTGGACACGCAAAATCGCTGCGGAAGTTATTCCTGGGTTAATTCGCCCTTTAACTTGGTCGATAAATCGTCCTTTAACGTGTGGTGTGTGGGGAGCAATTTTTGCTCTTGTCTTAGGCGAAAAAGCCATGGGATTGAATTTCAATGAAACAGCAACACTGCATTATTCTCATGCTTATTTTAATGCCACTCTCTTAGGACAGATATTCCGGCGTATGGGACTACCCCCGGAAAGTCTGGAGTTTTTAACGAGGGGAGAAAAGTTAAGCAAACCGCCGTTAAATTCTACATTAGAAAATTTACCTGGACTGCTGCGGTTATTAATGCGGGAGTTTTGGTTAGCGAGGGAATTTAGGCGAGATTATCGTCAGCATTTTGCACCTGGTTTATCGGGGTTATCTTCAGAACCAGTTGAAGAACTAGATCCGCCAGAGTTATTAGCCAGGATTAACTATATTTTAGATTTGCTACACCGTGCCACTTTCTACAGTATTATGGCTCCCTTGAGTGCAGCCATACGTCAAGCCATATTTAAAGTTAAAGATAGTAAGCTTGATAATAGTCTCACACCAGAAATAGCAGCATTGCGATCGCTGCAAATTTTAGCCGCCAAAGCCAAGCAGCAATTTCCACAGTTCAAACCCGATACTGTGTTTGCGAACATGGCCGAGTCTGAATCAGGACAAGAGATTCTCGCTGAGTTTGACCAATTAGTGCAACGCTATGGTTATATGAGCGAGGTAGGGACTGATATTGCGATTTCCACTTGGAAGGAAGAACCCCAAGCGGTAAAGCAATTATTGGTGCAGTTTATGCAGGGAAATGAACCAGCAAGAAGCCCAGAACGCCAAGGGAAAAGCAACAAAGGTTTTGTTCAAAGTCGCGTGGATTTGAAAGGGCGAGTCACAGAAATATATTCTCAGTTATTAGCCCATTTGCGTTGGTCGTTTGTTGCACTCGAACAAATTTGGTTAAATTCAAGTTTGTTGAATGAACCCGGAGATATCTTTTTTCTGGAATTTGCAGAAATCAAGCGTTTAATAGAGGGGATTGATACAGATTTAGTTGAGCAGTTATCTGAGATTGTGAAATTGAGGCGATCGCAACTTGCAGAACACGGTCAAATCAATCCAGTCCCCTTGTTAGTTTACGGCAACACTCCCCCGGCTCTACCTTTGCGAATTCCTCCCCTGTCTCCTGATCAGGTATTACAAGGTATCCCCGCTAGTCCTGGACAAGCAGTAGGAAGGGTGAAGGTGTTACGAAATTTACAATCAATGACAGAGATTGACAAGGAAATAATTTTAGTAGTTCCTTATACAGACTCTGGTTGGGCGCCCTTACTCGTCAGAGCAGGAGGATTAATTTCCGAAGCTGGTGGTAGGCTCTCTCACGGAGCTATCCTGGCTCGCGAGTATGGCATCCCGGCAATAATGGATGTGCGAAACGCTACCTGGGTTTTACAGGATGATCAAAAAGTACGGATTGATGGTACTAGGGGTATTGTGGAAATATCCAATGATTTAAGACCGGAATGAAACTGATATCCCTAAGCGAAATACCACAAGAGCCTGTTTCTCATAATCCTGAAATCAAGAAACAAGTGATGTTGCGGCTTGGTGAATTACCTGGTTTAACCAACTTTTCCCAAGCACGTTTTGCTCCCGGACAAATAGCTTCAGCACATGCACATGATGATATGTGCGAAGTATTTTTTGTCGAAGCTGGTTCAGGGATTATTCGTATTAATAATCAGGAATATCCTTTATTGCCAGGAACTTGTGTAGCCGTAGAAAAATCAGAAACACACGAAATTGTTAATAATAGTACAACGGAATTAGTTCTCACTTACTTTGGTTTGCGAGCCTAGTACTCTGTCAAGTTTAAATTGATGGATACGAAAGTTCGTAGTAAGGGCTTAAGTCCTTATTTTTTAACGAAATCTAAAATCGAATGACTTAGAACCCACCGCGATCGCGTTCTAGGTCGTAAATAACCTTATCAACATACCAATCAGCCGTTTTATTGGGAAATTTTAGTTGTGCTTGGGTGAAAAGTCGCTTTGCTGCTTGTCTATCATTATGTAACAGAGTCATCAGTCTGTTTTGAAGTTTGCGGCTAGCCTGCTCAAAGCTAATGATGCCAGTTTTTGAACCTGCAAATGAGGCACTATCTATAGCATTTGCTTGGCGATTTCCTCTATCTTTTAAACCTACGCCAATAGCCACACCACCTACAACTGCTGCTACTAACCAAAGTTTAGATTGGTTATCTTGTGGTGTCACGACTGTGGGAGTTGTGGAACTAGAATCTGCAAACTCTATAACTGGTTGTTCGACTCGTTGTGCAATTGTGGGTGCTAACTGAAATACCAAAAGACTGGATACAACCCCAGTCGCCAAAACTTTCAAAGCATCTACAGACTTGTGAACAGAAAAAGTGTGAAACATCTCCTAGAAAGGAAACTCAAAAATTATTATTATTCCTATAATTCTATTTTGCGCGATCACTATGACACAAATATGTCAATTTTCTGACGCTCATGCGATCGCCTTTGTATATTCAATTATGTAGCAAAAATATCCACGCGAATACCCAAAAATTTGATAGAATTCACCATTCGTGGGGATGTCAGTATTTACAGTATCAGTCAAATTTATGCCAACTGGTTGAGTTACAAAACTTTTTATTTGGCCTAGTATTTGAGATACTGCAAGAAAGTGGGGCGTGTTGTGCTGGGCAAGATTTTGGAATACACACTCTTCTCAACTGTCCTACCTCAAAAATTTGCAACAGGAGTTTGACCGTATGTACTTCTCACTCTGGCCTGGTAGACCATATCCTCTAGGAGCCAACTGGGATGGCAAAGGTACTAACTTCGCTATCTTCTCAGAACATGCTACAAAAGTTGAATTGTGCCTATTCGATCAAAAAGGTCGAGAAACCCGACTAGCACTTAAAGAAGTGACTAACTTCACTTGGCATGGTTATGTGCCTGGTATTAGTCCTGGCCAAAGGTACGGTTTTAGAGTCCACGGCCCTTTTGCACCAGAAGAAGGACATCGCTTTAACCCCAACAAACTATTAATTGATCCCTACGCTAAAGCAATTGATGGCGATGTCCGCTTTGGTGAAGAAATTTTTGGTTATCCTTGGGACGATCCAAATGAAGATTTAGGTTTTTCTGAACTTGACGATGCTCATTTAGTTCCGAAATCAATTGTTGTTGATCACTCTTTTGATTGGGAAGGAGACGAATTGCTGCGAACTCCTTGGCATGAGACTGTGATTTATGAAACTCATGTCAAGGGCTTTACTAAACTACACTCAGAAATTCCCCCAAAGCTACGCGGAACCTATGCCGGACTTGCTCATCCAGCCGCCATTTCTCACTTGCTATCCTTGGGTATAACAGCAGTAGAATTAATGCCAATCCATCATTTTTTGGCATATCCCGGACATTTAAGAGATAAGGGCTTAAAAAATTACTGGGGCTACGATTCTATTTGCTACTTGGCTCCCTACTCTGGTTATAGTGCCACTGGTTTTCTAGGACAGCAGGTGAGGGAGTTTAAGCAGATGGTGAAGGCGTTACACAATGCTGGCATTGAGGTGATCTTAGATGTAGTTTACAATCACACAGGTGAAGGCAACCACATGGGACCAACTTTATCCCTGCGTGGGATTGATAATGCTTCTTACTACCGTCTGGTTGATGGCAATTGCCGTTACTACATGGACTTTACAGGTTGTGGCAATTCTCTCAACGTCCGCCATCCCCAAGTGCTGAAACTGATTATGGATAGTCTGCGCTACTGGGTGCTGGAATGTCATGTGGATGGTTTTCGTTTTGACTTGGCGTCAGCGTTAGCTAGAGAATTATACGCAGTTGATCGTCTGGCAGCTTTCTTTGATATTATCCACCAAGACCCGACTCTGGCAGATGTGAAATTAATTGCCGAACCTTGGGATGTGGGTGAGGGAGGCTACCAAGTCGGCGAATTTCCCTTGTTGTGGTCGGAGTGGAATGGTAAATATCGCGATACAGTACGAGACTTTTGGCGCGGAGAAGATAGCCGCATGGCCGAATTTGCTTATCGGTTTACAGGCAGTTCTGATTTATATGAGTTTAACGGCCGCAGTCCCAGCGCGAGTGTAAATTTTATTACTGCTCACGATGGCTTCACTCTCCATGACTTAGTTAGCTATAACGAAAAACACAACGAAGCTAATGGCGAAGATAGCAGAGATGGAGAAAGCCACAACCGTTCGTGGAATTGCGGTGTTGAAGGTAATACTAATGACTGGAAAATCACACAACTGCGGCGACAGCAATTACGGAACTTCTTGACTACGCTGTTTCTTTCCCAAGGCGTACCCATGTTGGTGATGGGTGACGAAATGGGGCGATCGCAACAAGGAAACAACAACCCCTACTGTCAAGATAACGAAATTTCCTGGCTGGATTGGGATTTGCAAGAAGAAAACGAAGCGCTGTTAGACTTCACCCGTCAATTAATTGACTTACGCCGCAGACATCCAGTGTTGCGAAGACGCAAATGGTTCCAAGGTCGAGCCATTCACGGTTCTGGCGTGCATGATATTCTGTGGTTTAACCCCGACGGTGGCGAAATGACAGAGGAACAATGGAACGATGGTTTTACAAAAGCTATCGGCATTTTCCTCAATGGCGAAGAAATAGCCACACCAGGGCCAAAGGGTGAACGCATCATTGATGAAAACTTTTTATTATTCTTCAACGCTCACTACGAAATGGTGGAATTCATAATTCCCGCCAGACTACAAGATTGGGAATGGCTCACCATTATTGATACTACTAAGCCCCGCTTTGTGCAACGCGGTAAACGTTACATCGAAGATAAACCTATACAAGTAGAAGCGCGATCGCTTGTGATGTTGCAACGTCTGGGCATAGTTTCTCACGATGATGAAGATTAGGTAGTTGTTTGTTGATTGGAATAACCACCAACTACTAAGCATCAACTACTAACCACTAACCACTAACCACCAACTACCAACTACTAACCACCAACAATTAAAATGCATATCGGTTCTCAATATTTAGGCGATCGCACTTGCAAATTTACTCTCTGGGCGCCCTTAGAGGGTAATGTTGCTGTTCATCTTGTCGCTCCAGAAGAAAAAATTATCCCCCTGCAAAAGGATGAAAGAGGGTATTGGCAGGGAACTGTTAATAACGTCGAGCCTGGATGCCTCTATTTTTACCAGTTTGATGGTCAAATTGACCGAGCCGATCCAGCTTCTCATTCTCAATCCCAAGGAGTTCATGGACCTTCGCAAGTGGTTGACCACAGCAGCTTTACCTGGACTGATTCCGAATGGCGGGGAATTCCTCTGGAGCAAATGGTTATTTATGAATTACATGTCAGCACTTTTACTGAAGAAGGTACATTTGAATCCATAATTCCTCGGATTTCCGAATTACTGGAATTAGGCGTCAATGCGATTGAAATTATGCCCGTTGCTCAATTTCCAGGCGATCGCAACTGGGGCTATGATGGCACTTTTCCCTACGCGGTACAAAATTCCTATGGTGGCGTTGATGGCTTGAAAAAATTAGTAAACGCCTGCCATCAACAAGGAATGGCTGTAATTTTAGATGTTGTATACAATCATCTTGGACCAGAGGGGAACTATTTGTGGGGATTCGGGACTTATTTTACTGACCATTACAAAACACCTTGGGGTAGTGCAGTTAATTTTGATGGGTCTTACAGTGATGGGGTGCGGAATTATTTTGTGCAGAATGCCCTTTACTGGCTAGAAACTTTCCATATTGACAGTTTGCGTTTGGATGCAGTTCATGCTATTTATGATTTTGGCGCTAAACATATTTTGGCTGAGATAGCCGAAGCAGTCGCTGAACTTTCGCAACGAGGATATAAACGCTACCTCATTGCCGAAAGCGATTTGAACGACCCCCGTATCATCAGTTCTTCCCAGGTGGGTGGTTACGGAATTGACGCACAATGGAGTGATGATTTTCATCATGCTTTACACACTGTACTGACAGGAGAAAATCAAGGATACTACCAAGATTTTGGTCAATTAGAACAACTGGCCAAAGCATATCGCGAAAGCTTTGTTTACACCTGGGACTACTCCCCTCATCGTCATCGCTATCATGGTAATGAAGCTAGCGGTTGTTTTTCGCAGCAATTTGTCGTGTGTTCTCAAAACCATGATCAGGTAGGTAATCGAATGATGGGCGATCGCCTTACCTCCCTAATCTCCTTTGAAGGGTTAAAATTAACTGCGGCAGCTGTTTTGCTGTCTCCTTATGTTCCTTTGTTGTTTATGGGTGAGGAATATGGTGAAACTGCACCTTTTCTCTACTTTGTCAGCCATAGTGACCCTGACCTAATTAAAGGGGTGAGGGAAGGTAGAAAAGCGGAATTTGCTGCGTTTTTTGAAATTTATGGTCAAGAAGCACCAGACCCACAAGCAGTAGAAACTATGAAGCGATCGCGCCTAAATTGGGAAAAGCGTCATGAGGGCAAAAACCGGATGTTATGGTTGTTTTACCAAAAATTACTCGAACTGCGGAAGGAAATTCCTGCACTTGCTAATTTGGATCGCAATAACTTAGAAGCATTGGTAATCGAACCAAACAAGGTTTTACAGCTACGACGGTGGTGTGAAAATAATCAAGTATTATGCTGGCTGAATTTTAGCCAAGAAGTTGGTAAGATAAAAGCAAATATACTTAGTGGTTCCTGGAAAAAACAACTGGACTCGGCTGATCCTGCTTGGGGTGGTGACAACTCCCAGTTACCCGAAATACTAGATACTGAATCCCAGTCAACTTTTGCACTTAATCCTGAGAGTGTAGTTATTTATTGTCAATAGTCATGTGTTGGTTGTGAGTTGTTAGTTGTTAGTTGTTAGTTGTTAGTCAGTGCAGTTTTGGGCGTTCCCCCCATGAGTAACTGCGTAGATGCGCTAACAGCTGATCGTGGAGTAGGGTTGATAGTTAGCAGTGAATGCTTATGAAAAATAACTATTAACTTAACATCTTGTATCTACCCCATATCCCGCCTGAGAATAAACTCTCAGGCTAATAGCATAAGTCCGTTTAAACGGACTTAAATACTTTCCTAGTCAGATAAATCTGACTTTAGCTATTAGTCCATAAATTTATTTATTGGCGGGATAAAAAACTAGTGCAAGTTAGGAGTAATAAATAACTAATAACTAATGACCAATAACCAATAACTAATGACAATTGACAATTGACAATTGACCATTAACTAATAACTAATCATGGAAATACCAGTAGCAACATACCGGATACAGTTCACTCCTAGCTTTGGTTTCGAGCAAGCCAAGGCGATCGCTTCTTATTTAGTAGAACTCGGAATATCTAATTTATACGCATCCCCAATTCTAACTGCCAGAAAAGGTAGTACTCACGGTTACGATACTGTTAACCCCGACGAAATTAATCCTGAATTAGGCGGACAAGAGAAGTTTTTAGAATTAGTTGAAAAACTCAAGCATTTTAATCTTGGCTGGGTGCAAGATATTGTACCTAACCATATGGCATTTGATAGTCAAAATCACATGCTTGTAGATGTTCTAGAAAATGGTTTTGACTCTCAATATCGGGAGTTTTTTGATATTGATTGGCATCATCATTATCCAGAAAACCAAGGCAAAGTTTTAGCACCTTTTTTAGGTAAATTTTGTGGTGATTCTTTAGAAAGTGGTGAACTCGAACTCCAGTATGATCAAAGTGGTTTAACTATCAACTATTACTCACTCAAATTTCCCATTCGTATTGAATCTTACTCTCAAGTTTTTACATACGATGTAGGACGTATACGGGATAAATTAGGTCGAGATAATCCTAATTTTATGAAATTTCTGAGTATTCTCTACATGTTGAAATACATTCCATCAGGAGAAGAAGGAAGAGAACGTTACGACCAAATTATCATTATCAAACGCATGTTATGGGAACTGTGGAATGATAGTCCCGAAATTAAGGAATTCATTGAAGAAAATATTCGTACATTCAATGGTGAATCAGGAAACCCCGAAAGTTTTAATCATTTAGAAAACTTACTCAATGAACAATTTTTCCGCCTAGCTTACTGGAAAGTTGGAAATGAAGAACTCAATTACAGACGTTTTTTTACTGTTAATGATCTCATTTCGCTCAAAATAGAAGACGAACAAGTTTTTCATGCTACTCATACCTGTATCTTAAAACTGGTTCAAGAGGGAATAATTAGTGGCTTAAGAATTGACCACATTGATGGTCTTTATGATCCGGCTCAATATCTCAATCGACTACGAGAACATGCTCCTGATGTTTACCTAGTTGTAGAAAAAATCCTTGAACCTCAAGAAGAATTACCTATCAATTGGTCAATTCAAGGTACTACTGGCTATGATTTTCTCAATCAAGTAAATGGCATTTTCTGCCAACAATTAACATCACATGAATTCAATTCTATTTATCAGCGCTTCTTAGGTAGAAAAGTTGATTGTGAGGAATTAATTGACCAAAACAAAAGGTTAATTATTAGTAGACACCTAGCAGGCGATATTGATAATTTGGCTCAGTTGCTGAAGCAAATTTCTGGTCGCTATCGCTATGCTAGTGACTTTACAATGTACGGCTTAAAAGCTGCTTTAGTAGAAATTTTGGCACTGTTTCCTGTTTATCGCACCTATATTAATGGCGGAGGAGCTAGCAAAGCAGATCGGGAATATATTCAGCAGGTGATGACGCAAGCTAAAAAGAATATTCCCAACTTCCTCAATGAATTAAGCTTTATTGAAAAGTTTCTCATCCTTGACATTGATGAACACCTGTCTCCAGAAGATCAGGAACAATGGTTGCATTTCTTGATGCGGTTGCAACAATTTACTGGGCCATTGATGGCGAAAGGTGTAGAAGATACAGTTTTATATGTCTATAATCGCCTGATCTCTCTCAATGAAGTCGGTTCTCATCCCACACATTTTGGTATTTCTCTAGAAGATTTCCATACCTTTAATCAACAGCGTGCTTCTCAATGGCCGCACAGTATGAATGCTACTTCTACCCACGATACCAAACGTGGAGAAGACATGCGCGCTCGGATTAATGTACTCTCTGAAATTCCCGAAGAGTGGGAAATTCATCTTCAAGAGTGGCGTGAGATTAATGCTCCCTACAAAGAAACTGTAAATAAACAGGATGTACCAACTCCCAACGATGAATACTTTTTCTACCAATCATTAATAGGGGCTTTTCCTGATCAAGACGAGGAATATCCAGGCTTTGTCGAGCGGATACAACAATATATTATTAAGGCTATCCGTGAAGCAAAAGTCCACACAGAATGGATTAAACCAGATACAGCCTATGAAAATGCTTTCACTAATTTTGCCGATCGCGTATTGAAAGATCCTCATAATAACCCATTTCTTGAGGCTTTCCGTCCGTTCCAGCGCAAAATTCAACACTACGGCATTTTAAATTCTCTCTCCCAGACGTTAGTGAAAGCAACTGCTCCGGGTTTACCAGATTTTTATCAAGGATCGGAACTTTGGGATTTAAGTCTGGTAGATCCTGATAACCGCCGTCCGGTAGACTTTGAAATCCGACAAAAATATCTGCAAGACATCAAAACCAAAGCAGCCCAAGACATGTCAGACTTAATTGCAGAGTTGCTGCAAACCCCAGAAGATGGACAAGTGAAGCTATTCCTGACTTACCAACTTTTACAAGCACGGCGAGAATACTTAGATGTATTCCAACGAGGAACCTATGTCAAGTTATCGGTAGCAGGTAGCTTGAAAAGCCATGTTGTGACTTTTGCTAGAGAATTACCAGACACGAGAATAATTGCGATCGCTCCTCGTTTCCTTACCTCCTTAGTTAAAGAAGGTGAGTATCCTTTGGGTGAACAAGTATGGCACGAAACCCGCATTATTCTCCCCAATGGTTCCTCTGATATTTGGTATAACGCCATCACTGGACAGAAAGTGCAAGGCGAAGATACCCTGTGGTTGCGGGAGATATTACAACAGTTCCCCGTCGCGTTGTTGGTTAATCAAGTAGAAACATCAACAGCAGAAGGAAAAAATCATGAAGCAGAATAGACTTCTGCTAGCTAGTTTTGAAGGTTTGTAGTAAGCACCAAGCGTGCTTAAAAAATAAGGACTTAAGTTCTTACTACGAACTTTCTTACTAATTACCGACGCTGAGGGATAGTATTAAATTATTGGTTCGAGCGAGATAGAATTGTAGGTAACTTAGAAAATTTTCAAAGCTTTACAGAAATACATCCGCAATTGTTGACTGAAAATTCTCGATCTTCAGATTAGTTGTAACTGCAAATACAGCAATTTTATGCGCTAGATTCTATCTTGATGTCTGGGAAATTTTCCTAATTGTTTAATATCAAGATAGATAGAACAATCATGTTATTTTAACATTTAAAATCGCCATATTTTCGGCGATATGCTATCCTGGCTTTAGGGGAATCGAAAATTATGGGTTGCGATCGCACTTTCTTGGAAACAATAAAGATAGTGTGAAACATATATCGCCTCACTTAGCAAAAAAACGCTGCAAATAACTCGGCAAAATAGGTGATAATACCTGATTTATGCAGTCAACTTTGAGAGTCAATATTGAGCGTAAATTTTTAAATCTTGATTCACTTCATAATTCACAACTCCTAACTTCAGGAGAGGATCATTAGAATGAAAATAGCCTTCACAACCAGTGATAGAGTTCATGTTAATGCTCACTTTGGATGGGCGCAAGAAGCAGATGTTTATGAAATCTCAGATACTGGTTATAAATTTATAGAAACTCTCAAGTTTCCTGGTAGTTCTAATCAAGATAAAAATGCTGATAGCGATGATAAAACAGCACCAAAGCTTGAAGCATTAGCTGATTGTGCAATTGTTTATGTGGCATCAATTGGTGGTATTCCTGCTGCTAAGTTAATTAAAAGAGGTGTCATGCCGGTCAGACCACAATCAGAAGAAGAAGAGATTGATAGTATTCTAAATAAGTTAGTGCAAACACTCAAGGGCAATCCTCCACCGTGGTTGCGTAAAGCTCTACAAAAAAGTTAATTATTGTCTGAATACGACTCTAATAAATCAAACAGTCAGTAGAGACGCGATATATCGCATCTCTACTGACTTTTATAGGCGATCGCATTTCTTAGAAATTCCTAGAAGAGCGATCGCATTTGTTTTAAGTAATTTATCAGGTAGCGGCGTACGGAGGCGTTTAGCTTTGTTTTAAGCCCACCATAGACTATAAGTTTCTTACTTTGTGTCCCTTAATTCCTGATAGAGTAACAATTTTAGGTTAAAAGTTACTTAAAAAACGCTAGTAATAAACAAAACTACCTATTTGGTAATCAAATGAACTCAATAGACTTAGCCTTTACCCCAGCCCTTGAACAAGCACGGTTAATTCGACATCGGGAAGTGTCGCCATTAGAGTTAGTGCAGATATATCTAGAACGGATTCAACGCCTCAATCCTCAACTGGGAAGTTATTTTACGGTGACAGCAGAACAAGCGATCGCTGATGCTAAAGCCAAGACAGAAATATTGGTAAATAGTAACGAATTACCACCATTTTTTGGTGTGCCAATTTCGATCAAAGACCTCAACGCAGTAGCAGGTGTTCCTTGTAACTTTGGTAATCCGGCGTTACTCAACAACATCCCTGATTTTGATGATGGTGTAGTCACGCGGATTAAGCAAGCAGGGTTTATTCTTCTTGGTAAAACTGCAACCTCAGAACTTGGTTCATTTCCTTACACAGAACCTACGGGTTTTCCCCCAGCAAGAAATCCTTGGAATTTAGAATACACTCCCGGTGGTTCTAGTGGTGGTGCAGCCGCCGCAGTTGCAGCTGGCTTATGTACGATCGCTCAAGGCTCTGATGGTGGTGGTTCAATTCGTGGCCCTGTGGCTTGTTGTGGATTAGTGGGGATCAAGCCAGCCAGAGGACGTATAACTAATGCACCTGTAGGCGATCGCCTCAGTGGGATTGCTACTAACGGCCCAATTGCTCGTACTGTTGCTGATGCAGCAGCCCTTTTAGATGTCATGTCTGGCTATGTCACAGGCGATCCCTATTGGTTAAACGATCCTGAACCATCTTTTCTCGTTGCCAGTAAAGAAAGAATTGGCAAGCTACGTATTGCCTATGGTACAGCAATTCCACCCATTGGCACAGCCGACGCCAATTGTCAGCAAGGCGTTCTGCAAACAGTAAAATTACTAGCAGAACTCGGTCATACAGTTGAAGAAAAAAGCCCAGATTTTAGCGGTTTATTAGAACCATTTCAGACCGTGTGGCAAACTAATGTAGCGGCTTCGGGTCTTCCGCCAGAAGCCTTGCAACCGATGAATCGTTGGTTACTAGCACGCAATGCTTCTGCTGGTGAGTACCTGAAAGCAGTATATCAAATGCAGATAGTGTCGCGGCAAATAGTCGCTTTTTTTGATTCCGTAGATATACTAATTTTGCCAGTATATTTACACTCACCTATTCGTGTAGGAGAATGGGCGCACCTCAGCCCAGAAGAAATATTTCAACATATTGTCAATTGGGTTGCTCCTTGTCCACCAGCTAATGCAACTGGCTTACCTGCGATCGCACTTCCCGTTGGTTTTGACGCCAATGGCTTACCTATGAGTGTACAGCTCGTTGGCAAACCTGCTGCTGAAGCAACTCTCATCAGTTTAGCTGCTCAAATAGAAACTGCAAAACCTTGGATTGAGCATCGTCCTGCTTTTGCTGCTTCTTGAACTTTGGGGAGCGAGGAGCAGGGAAAATTCTTGAACTCTCCTGGCTTTGAAAAACCAGGATTCTGAACTGTTGTTGTTACGCCGATTAGAAATCGGACTACACAACGTTGTTCTGCCCCAAGGGGCTTTGACTGGCTCAAACAGTCCTACCCGCCTCGCTCCCAAAGGAATGTGCGGCTACTTTGGTATCTTCCAACCTTGAAGATTTTACGTGTTGAAGGCTCCCGAAGGACTTCTCAACACAACCCCATATCTTCAGTTGTCATGGTTCAATATGGCATCACGTTTGTTTTTTGGAGTTTTTCATCCTGTGTTACCATGACCTCATTATAACATCAAGTTTGGGTCATGAAGAAGTTAACTGTTCGTTTCGCGGACAAAGAATACGAGGATCTGAGTATGCTTGCACAGCACAAAGAGCGTTCTTTGAATGATTTAGTTAGAGAAGCTGTAAGGCAGTACGTTCAGAGAGAGACAACGGGCTAAAGCCCTTACGGGTCGGGTTTCATCCCCTGAATAATGCGCGAGGGGTTCTCACCCTCCCGCATTATTCCTGATAGAAAAAGATTCTTCCTTGTCCCCCTTGTCTTCCTTGTCCCTGAATCACATGATAACGTGTATTTAATCACTTGTTTTTTTAAATATCTACATATAAATACGCAGATATTCTTTTGCCTTAAGTAGGCAATGTAACATATATAATATAGTAGGTAGCAGGATTGCGGTAAATAGAGTAAAGATCGATTTGATGATTGAGAAAAAATCTATGCCGCACAGCAAGTTAACATCAAATATACGGACAGATGCCAATCATATGTTGGTCGTTGGTCAGTACACTCTCAAAATTGGTTCCAGCCAAGGTGCGATCGCAGAATCAGCAATCACACAAGAACAACCGAGTTTGCGAGAACTTTCTACGCCAGTTTTGACCCGTCAACCTCCGAGCGAGAAACTTCTAGAGCGTGAAAAACCGATCAATGAAGCGATCACAACTTTAAAATCTGGACAAGCAGTAGAATTTTATAGTCCGCCAGGTTTTGGCAAAACTTTTTTATTGCGTTATTTGGCATCAGAACTAGAAGCTAATTCTGTGTTTAGCGATGGTGTCATTAATCTATCTGCTCATCACCCCTATGTCAGTGACTTATTGCAATCAATTTGGGAAGCTTTCTATGAAAGTGATATCCCTTATAAACCCACAGATGATCAAATTCGGCAACAAATTCAAGACAAACACGCACTAGTCATACTAGATGACGGTACTCAACTCATCCAAGATGAAGTGCAACAGTTGAAAAATACTCTCAGCAACTGCACTTTTCTGGTTGCTTCTGCAAAACAACGTCTCCGCAAACAAGCATATTCTACTGAACTTTCTGGACTGTCTATTCAAGATGCCTTAGTTTTTGTTGAAACAAAAATAGGGCGTTCCCTGAAGATAGAGGAACAACCTGCTGCTAGATCCCTGTGTATTATCCTCAAGGGAAACCCGACGCATTTGCAATTGGCGATCGCTTACGCATTAACAGAAAAGCGATCGCTGGCTGAAATTGTCAGTCAACTACCAAATTCTCAAGCTAGCATCTATCTCATTCAACAAATCATTGAGTTGTTACCACATCACCACAGAGACGTTTTGGAAATTCTCGCAGTCATGGGTGAAGTGGGGTTGTCAGAAGAAGAAATTGCAGCGATTACAAAACAATCAGACCCCTCTGAGATTTTAGAAAATTTGCAACAGCGTTATCTGATTCAACTGGAAGATTTTCGTTATCGCATCAGCAACAAGACAATCCGAGAAATATTACCACCAGCCTGGAAGTTAGGAACACCCTTAGAAAACGCGATCGCTTACTTTATCGATTGGACACATTTGTATCACCAGCAACCACAAACTTTACTCACAAAAATTGATGCGATCGTCCAAATCTTAGAAATTTCAGTTAGAGCTAGCCGTTGGCAAGTTGTTTTACACTTAGCAAAAGCAGTAGAAGGTTTGCTAGCTTTAAGTAAGCGCTGGGGTTTATGGGAACATGTGCTACAACGTGGACTGCAAGCATCTCAAGCCGAACGAGACCAAGCCTCTGAAGCTTGGGCTTTACACCAACTTGGTACTCGCGCCCTGTGTTTAGAAGAAAACACCGTAGCGTTTAGATACTTTACTAGAACCTTAGAATTACGAGAATCTTTGAGTGATTTCACGGGATTAGCACTCACTCGCCAAAATTTCAATTTGCTTCCCTCATCTTTATCAGTTCCCCAGCTTCAACATTTCCAAAATGGTAGTGGAGAACCTTCCATCCATCCGAAAATCGAGAATAGTCCCAAATTTAGTAATCAAAGCACAAAAAAAGTTCCTCAATCTGTTCAACAATCAAAAGTCAACTCGACAAAAAACAATTATCAGGCTGTCACTAATAACCCAACTACCGACAAAATTAAAGAAAAAAATGTTCAGCCTTTATCCTCTTCCTCAGTGTCACCACTAACTCGGATGAACATAGTAGAGGAAAAAGCTGCACCTTTATACCAACCTTTACGACAACAAAACTTTTTACTCTCAGCACAAGGGGTTATTACTACCGGAATTTTAGCTTCTGGTGGATTTTTTGCTTGGTTTTATTCGAGTCGTTTAGCATCTCCACCTAATCAACCTGAGATTAAATTACCTCAAGCAACACCTGAACCATTAGCCCAACCCAAATCCAAAGTCACATTCACACCATCGCCGATTGCTAAACCCACATCTTTAGCAATTCCCACATTTTCACCTTTGACCGAAAGTAAACCCAGAATAGATCCAGTAATTAAACCAACATTCCCGGAACCAGGATTCGACAAGCCTCAGCAGTCAAGCAAACCAATATCTACACCAATACCAACATCTTCACCCACACCCACTGCTACTTCAGAATCAACACCATCAGTAGAAACTGAACCAAACATAAATTTAACACCAGCGCCAAGTTCTACATTTAGTCTGCCATCTCCCACAACTTCGCCAATACGAACTTTTGAACCATCATTTCCAGAGACGACATCGACACCTATTTTTACCACCCCATCTAGCCAAAAACCAACATCACAATCAATAAATATACCTCCTACTCCAGAAGTGACACCAATTGAGAAACCGTTTTATCAAAATTGATTTTTGATTTTTGATTGTTGGTTGTTGATTGTTAGTTGTTAATTCTTCTTCCGCCGCTCACACCCCTACACCCCTACACCCCTACACCCCTACACCCCTACACCTCTACACCCCTAACTTCTCCAAGATGGGCTGAGTAGAAACTATGTGTCTTTCCAAACCTAATTCTTTAGGACTAATGCCGATCGCTAAGGCAACTAACTGTGGTAAATGTAGAACTGGCAAATTCAGCTTGCGTCCAATCACTTTTTCTACTTCTGGTTGACGAGAATCTAGATTGAGGTGACATAAAGGACAAGGTGTCACTATACAATCAGCACCCGCTTCTATGGCTTCTTGAATATGCTTACCAGCCATTTTGAAGGACTCAGTGGTAGCATAACTGGCAAGAGGCCAACCGCAACATTGGGTACGACCTCTGTAATAAATTGGTGTAGCCCCCACTGCTCGAAACAGATTTTCCATCGTCTCTGGCTGGAAAGGGTCATCATAAACCATAAATTTTTGAGCGCGCAAAAGATAACAGCCGTAAAAAGCAGCACATTTGAGTCCAGTTAATTTACGGCTAACTCGTTGTTGAATTTCCTCTAAGCCATAATCTTTGGCGAGAGCATAAAGCAAATGTTTGACTTCCGTGGTTCCCCGATAAGGTGAACAACCTTCTTTTTGCAGCAAACTGTTAACTTGTCCAACATAAGCCGGATTTGTCTTCTGACATTCTTTAAGCTGTTCGTCAACATGCCCAATCACACCTTGACAAGTACTGCAATGGGTCAGCAAAGGTAAATTTAATTCTTCTGCCAAAGAAATATTTCGAGCATTGACAGTATCTTCTAAAAGTTGAGAATCTTCCTTAAAAGTCCCAGAACCGCAGCAAGCAGCTTTTTTGAGTTCAATTAGTTCAATTCCCAATGCTTTACTCAAAGCAACTGTGGATTGATGAAGTTCCCGACAAGCCCCTTGAGCAACACAACCTGGGTAGTAAGCGTATTTCAATGTATGGGATAGCATAGAAATTGTTAGTTATGAGCTATTATGCCTCGACAATAACTGTTTTATCATCGCTTTGCTCATCATTTGCTAGTTTTGCTTGCAAGATTGTTGGTGCTGAGGCGTGTGTTCTGAAAGAATTTTAGTAAGAATTGCAAAACAGAATTGTTTAAAGGGTGTATGCGATCGCCCTTTCGGATTAAGATGTATATGCTCAAAACCATGTCACCCATAAAGAGCGGACTATAGCAACTGGTTGAGGAATTAAATTTATGAGCCAAGCGGACATTTTTGAAAAAGTTAAGAACATCGTCGTGGAGCAACTGGGTGTTGAACCCGAAAAGGTTACACCACAAGCTAATTTTGCCAATGATCTAAACGCTGATTCCCTAGATACTGTTGAGTTAGTAATGGCTTTAGAAGAAGAATTTGATATCGAAATTCCTGATGAAGCCGCCGAAAAAATTACCACAGTTCAAGAAGCATTGGATTACATTAACAACAAAGTTGCTACATCCGCATAGAGAGTTTAGGGCATAGGGCATAGAGCATAGGGCATGGTGCATACGGCATTGTGCATGGTAAAAATTACTAAAGCCCAATTCCCAATTCCCAACTCTCAATTCCCAATGCCCGATTTGCAATTCTTAATGCCCTATGCCCAATTCCTGTTTTGTCCTGCCCCAGAGGCACTTGTAACTTAAGTTATGACAGATTTGATACGTAAACGCGTTGTTGTAACTGGTGTTGGCGCGATTACACCAATTGGTAACACACCAGCCGAATATTGGGAAGGATTGGTAAGCGGACGCAATGGCATTGGCGAAATTACTTTGTTTGATGCTTCGCAGCACGCTTGCCGTATTGCTGGCGAGGTAAAAAACTACGATCCACACGATTACATGGATCGTAAAGAAGCCAAGCGCATGGATAGGTTTTCTCAATTTGCCGTTTCGGCGGCAAAACAGGCTCTAGCGGATGCGCGGTTAACTATTAACGACCTTAATGCTGAACAAGTAGGTGTAATTATTGGTTCTGGAATTGGTGGTCTCAAGGTAATGGAAGAGCAGCAAACCGTTTACCTAAACCGTGGTCCAGATCGCTGTAGCCCGTTCATGATACCAATGATGATTGCCAATATGGCTGCGGGATTCACAGCAATTCACATTGGCGCCAAAGGACCTAATTCTTGCTCTGTAACAGCCTGTGCAGCTGGTTCTAACTCCATTGGAGACGCTTTTCGCCTCATTCAAGGCGGATATGCCCAGGCAATGATTTGCGGAGGAGCAGAAGCAGCTATTACACCTTTATCTTTTGCTGGCTTTGCCGCCTGTAAAGCACTTTCGTTTCGCAATGATGACCCTGCTCACGCTAGCCGCCCTTTTGATCAAGACCGTGATGGATTTGTCATGGGTGAAGGATCAGGAATCTTAGTTCTGGAAGAAATACAACACGCCATCAGTCGTGGTGCGAGGATTTATGCGGAAATCGTCGGTTATGGTATGACCTGTGACGCTTACCATATGACTTCTATTGAACCAGGTGGAGTAGGAGCGTCACGCGCTATCCAATTAGCGCTTAAGGATGCAGGACTAACTCCAGAAATGGTTAACTACATCAACGCGCACGGCACTAGCACTCCAGTCAACGACCCCAACGAAACCGCAGCTATCAAAAAAGCTCTAAGTGATCATGCCTACAAAGTAGCAATTAGTTCTACTAAATCTATGACAGGTCACTTATTGGGTGGTTCTGGTGGCATTGAAGCAGTAGCAACAGTACTAGCGATCGCCAACGACCGTTTGCCACCCACCATTAACCTGGAAAACCCTGATCCAGAATGTGACTTGGACTACATACCAAACATTAGTCGTACTGCACGTGTTGAGGTAGCACTATCAAATTCTTTCGGTTTTGGTGGTCACAATGTGACGCTAGCATTTAAAAAATATGTCTAGGAATTAGGTGATTTCTGAAAAAGAAATTACCAGCTAAAGTGGTCGAATCAAGATAGTTTCTTTCACATTAGAAAGTAGATTTACCTCTATCGGTAAATTCTTTCCTAGAAATCACCTTAAAAAGGGAACAGGAGATAGAGGATAAAGGATAGGAGATAGGGGATTTCCCAATCCCCTTCATTTTAATTAGGCGATTTGAAAAGGACGTATTGAAACATCAAGGGCTACCGTCCGGTTTCAAATATTTCTATTTCGACCTCAATAAAAAAAAGGGCTTGTACCCTATTTCTGAGGAGTTGATTCAACTTCCCTATTCCCCGCTCCCTATTCCCTATTCCCCGTTCCCCATAAAGAACGTATAGTCTCTGACACCCTGATCAAATCATTCCGTCCCTTTAACAACTGAATATTTAAGCAGATCCTTTCTAGAATAATCCTAAAATCCCAAATAAAAAATCCTCAATTCTACGGCTTGTTTGTCAACAAGCACCAATGGGATGATGATATATCGTGGGGAATTTTGATCCCCAGTAGGCGAAAGAAGCTTAAAGAGCGCTAACCCGTCGTAAAAAACAATCTTAATTATGGCTGTTGCAACCCAAACCCTTGAAGAACTTTGTATCAACTCGATCCGCTTTTTGGCAATTGATGCCGTAGAAAAAGCCAAATCTGGTCATCCAGGATTGCCAATGGGCGCTGCACCAATGGCATTTGTACTGTGGGATCGGTTTATGCGGTTTAATCCCAAAAATCCTTATTGGTTCAACCGCGATCGCTTCGTCTTGTCTGCTGGTCACGGCTGTATGTTGCAGTATGCCCTACTCCACTTGACTGGTTACGACAGCGTTCAGCTAGAGGATATCAAACAATTCCGTCAGTGGGGTTCTAAAACTCCTGGTCATCCAGAAAACTTTGAAACACCAGGTGTAGAAGTAACCACTGGGCCTTTAGGACAGGGAATTGCCAATGCGGTCGGTTTAGCGATGGCAGAAGCCCATCTCGCTGCGAAGTTCAATAAACCTGATGCCAAAATTGTTGACCACTACACCTATGTGATCTTGGGTGATGGTTGCAACATGGAAGGTGTATCTGGTGAAGCCTGTTCTTTAGCAGGACACTTGGGCTTGGGTAAACTAATTGCCCTATACGACGACAATCACATCTCTATCGACGGTTCTACCGACATTTCCTTCACCGAAGATGTAGGCAAGCGTTTTGAAGCCTATGGCTGGCACGTGCAAGTCGTAAGCGATGGCGACACCAATTTAGAAGCAATTGATAAAGCGATCGCAGCTGCCAAAGCAGTCACCGACAAGCCGTCTATGATTAAAGTCCGTACCACTATTGGTTACGGTTCCCCCAACAAAGCAAACACCGCAGGTGTTCACGGTGCTGCCCTTGGTGGTGACGAAGTGACCGCTACTCGTAATAACTTGGGTTGGGAACACGAACCATTTAACATCCCAGGGGATGCCCTTAAGCACTTCCGTAAGGCTGTAGAACGAGGTGCTGAGTACGAAAGCCAGTGGAAAAAAGTTTTTGCTGATTACAAAGCCAAATATGCCCAGGAAGCAGCTGAGTTCGAGCGGCAAATCACTGGTAAACTGCCAGAAGGTTGGGAAAAAGCACTACCCACCTACGAACCAGGAAGTAAAGCGATCGCCACTCGGAAAACTTCCGAAATGACCCTCAACGCCTTAGCCCCAGTTCTACCAGAATTAATTGGCGGTTCTGCTGATCTCACCCACTCCAACCTTACAGAACTCAAGGGAGCAGGTGACTTCCAAAAAGGACAGTACCAAAATCGTAACCTCCGTTTCGGTGTACGCGAACATAGTATGGGTTCGATTTGTAACGGTATTTCCCTGCACAATTCTGGGTTAATTCCCTACTGCGCTACTTTCTTGGTTTTTGCCGATTACATGCGGGCTGCAATTCGCCTTTCGGCATTGTCCCAAGCTGGAGTCATTTATGTTATGACTCACGACTCCATCGGTTTGGGTGAAGATGGCCCTACTCACCAACCAGTAGAAACCATCGCTTCTTTGCGGGTGATTCCCAACCTGACAGTGATTCGTCCCGCCGACGGTAACGAAACCTCTGGCGCTTACAAAGTTGCCATTGAAAATGCCAATCAAAAACGCCCCACCTTGCTAGCATTCTCGCGGCAAAACCTGCCTCAGTTAGAAGGAAGCAGCATTGAAAATGTCGCCAAAGGCGCTTACATTCTTTCTGATAGCGAAGGAACTCCCGATATCATCCTTATTGGTACAGGTAGCGAAGTACCTCTGTGCGTTGATGCTGCTACTAAACTCCGCGCTGAAGGTAAGAAAGTTCGTGTTGTTTCTATGCCTTCTTGGGAACTGTTCGATGCTCAAAGCGAATCCTACCGTCAATCAGTGTTACCCAAAGCTGTTAAAAAACGTTTAGCTGTTGAAGCTGCTTCTAGCTTCGGTTGGTGTCGTTACGTAGGCGACGAAGGCGCAATGATTAGCGTTGATCGCTTTGGTGTTTCTGCACCTGGTGGTATAATCATGGAGAAATTCGGCTACACCGTTGATAATGTAGTCGCAAAGGCAAAAGAATTGTTGGGTTAATTTGCAACAGAATAATCTTTGAATAATCTCAGTAAGGGTGGGTGAAATCCCGCCTTTTTTGTTTATCAAAATTTTTGGGTTTAAAACCACGTGAGTTCGACGAACTTCTCCCTCCCAACCTCCCTCTCCTAAAAGGCGAGGGAGGAGCAACATCAAATAAAAATAGGCTTATTCTTGCCCCTCCCGTTGTAGGGGAGGGGTCAATTTCATTTCCCAGAGTTTGACTTGCAAAGCGCGATCGCCTATTTTTTAGGATATTACGAGTTTGAAAACACGCCCAAATAAACCTTAACTCTGAGCATATCCAGCATCTACTACTAATGTCTGACGGGTAATTGCTCTTGAGGTGTCTGATGCCAGAAATAGATAAGTTCCAACTAATTCATGTGGTGTAAGTTCAATGGGAATAGATTGCAACTCGTGTACAGTCTTGTGTTTGGCTTCTGGTGTTACCCATTGATTGAGCTGTCTTTCCGTCATAATCCAACCTGGTGCAACAGCATTAACCCGGATATGGTGTTTCCCCACAGCCTTGGCAAGACTGCGAACCATACCAATAATTGCCGCTTTAGTTGTGTTGTAGGCAATCATATCTGGCTTCGCAATCCATACCACGTGAGAGCTTGTCATAATAATGCTACCTCCACCAGCATCGATCATGTCTGGCAACAGCTCGCGGCAGGTTACGAAATAATGCACTACATTAAGTTGAAACAAATCGTTCCACTGCTTCTCAGACATTTCCAACAATGGATATCTTGGATCATAACCAGCGTTATTAATCAAGATATCCACCACTGGTCTTTCTTTTCTGATCTGAGTTAAGGCTTCGGTAAGTGCTGAGGTATCAGTTAAATCTACAGCATATACATTAACCTTGCCCGAAGATTTTTCACATTCTTTTGCTAAAACTAAACCCTTGTGCTCATCCTTATCGATAATAGTTACCTCAGCAGCATGTTGGGCAAACGTGCGAGTTAAAGCTTCTCCAATACCATGACTACCACCTGTGATCAAAACATGCTTTTTTTTCAGATCGGGATAGATTGGATTCATAATTTTCTCCAGTATTGTGCTACTAGATAGTTAACAGTTAACTGTTAACTGATTCGGTCAGCCAGTTTTTACTAGCTGAAAGATATAACTTGATTTCATCCAAGCTACCCTCTGCCTGAGAACCTGGTGTTTGTCGCGGATGGGCACATTCGAGGATGATTGGATTTGTGTATTGAATAGCGTCAAGGGCTGCAAAATGCTGCTCGAAGTTAGTGTGGCCAAACCCAATTCCTTTCCTATTGGAATCAGCTATCTGATATAAACTGAGTTTATCTCCACATCGCATGATGGCTTTGACTGGATCGTCTTCTTCCAGATTCATATGAAATGCATCCAAAACAATGGTCATATTCGAGGCATAAATCTGACTAAGCAGAGAAAGGACATCAGTGCTTTTGAGAATGAAACGACATAAGTAACGGTTCAGGGGTTCAAAGCCTAATTTGATATTTACTTGTTCGGCGTGGAAAGCAATCTCTCGGCATGATTCTGATAGAAGCTCGATAGTTCCTGAGTAAACACTTCCCATCTGGTTTTGGATGTATTCATGACAGACAATTATTGGCTGTCCCAGTTCGGCACCATAATCAATAAAATTTTTGTAGTAATCGATTGCATATCTTCTAATTTTGCGATCGCTGCTGCCTAAATCAACGTTACCTGGAGTGAGAGAAAAGATTTCTAAACCATTGCTCTCAAAAATTTCTTTTACATCTTTGGGCGAAACACGATTAATATCTACAAACAATTCCACCCCGTCAAACCCCATTTGACCAATAATATTTGCCGTATCTACCAGAGAGTTGTTTCCGAATATCCATGTAGTCACGCCGATTTTTCGTTTCATAGGAACT
This sequence comes from Nostochopsis sp., assembly GCA_051172755.1. Taxonomy (GTDB): domain Bacteria; phylum Cyanobacteriota; class Cyanobacteriia; order Cyanobacteriales; family Nostocaceae; genus Pelatocladus. The sequence goes on from JBMNDX010000013.1 coordinate 63,223, forward strand.
TCACTTTCAATGTTAATTGTGAACTGTTGACTGTTAACGGGTTTTGACCAAAAGTCCACTAAGCACGCCGAACGTAGCAACAGCAAAAACGGCACTAGCATAAAAAACTCCCTGAATTCCCCAAAATCCAAAGGCGACTCCTGCCAGCAGTGGTCCCAAAGCCTGTCCCAATGACAACACAGTGGCATTCACCGCCATAAATCCAGCGCGATACTCCTGAGGTGCTAGTCCACCTAACAAAGCTTGAGTTGAAGGAAACACCATGCCGTGGGCGGCTCCGAATAGAGCACTGGGAATGAACAGCAACCAGACATTGTGCAGAGTCGGTGTAATGACTACTGCCAGCGCATAGATAATAAACGAGACTTTGATCAGTGTTAGCTCCGAGAGCTTTTGTGCAAATAGTCCCAGTTGTGAAGAGACAAAAGCGAGCGAAAGCGCCATACTCGCCAAAATGATGCCAATTACCACATTAGAAGCACCCAAACTATCGCTTGCCAGGATAGGAATGTAGGTAAAGTAAGCACCAAACAAGAGAATGAATAAGGCAACTACTGCAAACAGCAGTCCCACCACCTGACGATTATTGATACTGTGCCAAATATTTCGCAGATATGCTTTGAATCTGAACTTTTGCTGCTTTTGCAACTGGGGTGTTTTGAGGGAGAATAACACCAACAGTGCAACTGGGATCGCAATCAACGGCAGCAAAAAAGGATAGCGCCATCCCAGTACTGCCAATCCTCCACTAATCAGGGGATACACTGCTAAACTAATACCGATCGCGCTGCCATTAAATGCCATTGCTGCTGTTAGCACCTTTCCTGTATATAAATCGCTGATTAACGTCAGCGCCAGAGATTCTAAGGGAGCTGCACCTATACCTTGTAGAAAACGAAACTCCAGCAGTGTGCGAAAATTCGGGGCGATCGCACAAACAGCACCAGCGATCGCAAATAATAGTAGAGCCGGCACTAAGATTTTTTTCCTGCCAAAGCGATCGGCTAGTACCCCAGAAACAGGAGTACCGAGTGCAATGGGAACCACAAAGGCTGTAATCACCAGTCCAATTTGTTCGGGAGGGATTTTGAGGTCTTGAGCCAGCGCAGGTAATGCCGGTCCAATACTGCTTGAGCCTAAAACCGCCATCAACGTCACACCAATGACGATCTGAAGATTCGTATTCTGATAGATTTTGATAGAATTTTGACTCTGGCTGTGAACTTCTGTTCGATTCATGAAAATTTTTCGCCCTAAAATAGGCACCAAACCCAAAAGACACAAGGGAAATATATGGATATATCGCAGACCCTTATCAGGGTCGTCCTTTGTCATTTGTCCTTTGTAACTAAGGACAAATGACAAATAACGTTCTCTACGCGACCAAGTCGTAAGTCTGAACACTCAATCTCTGGCGCTGCTGTTGGATGAAATTCTCAAGAACTCTTTTCACCAACTCTTGGTCAACTGTCACAAGGAAATCTCCTTCAGGGTTGTAACATTGACCGATTCCTTCCAATAACACATAACGTAGCTTTTCGCCCGTCTTTTTATTGTCCGCTATCATCGCATCAAGGATTTTTTCAGCAGTGATTGATTCAGGGAACGGATTTTTGAATCCTAGTTTGTCTTCGATTAGATAGTAATGCCGTTCCGCATCTTTCTCTGAGAGCAATCCCAGTTCTTTGCAGAGATCTGCTTTCATTTTCATTCCAAATGAAACCGATTCTCCATGAGACATTTTACCCTTTTCTAGCCATTCAATAGCATGACCAAACGTATGACCGTACTCAAGAATAATTCCATAGCCTTTCTCGCTTGGATCTTTCTTGAGAATTTCTAGTTTTGAGAGAATAATATTATAGGCGAGTTGGTATAATTGCTCGTCCGTAAAGTTGACATCAGGATTGAGGGTTTCTTCTAAGTAATCCAAAAATGTTGCATCGGAGATAAACCCATTTTTGATTCCTTCAATTATTCCACATCGCCGAGACACAGGAGGGTCTGTTTTGAGATATTTGGTATCTGCCCAGATAAATATTGGTGCATGATAAAGACCAAAATGATTTTTTCCAGTGTGTCCATTAACACCCTGTTTATTACTCAGGGTACTGTCGGTTTGACCTGTCATACTTGTGGGAATTTCAATAAAACGAATCCCACGGTAAATTAACCCAGCCGCTAGACCAACTAGATTTCCAACTGTTCCGCCACCAAATGCAATCAAGATAGATTTTTTTGATGCTCCTTTGGCAATAAGCATTTCGCAGGTTTTTTCCAAAACCGGGAAATATTTACATTGCTCCCCATGAGGTACGAATTCGAGTGAACAAGAAAACTTTTCACTTATTTGGTTGTACAGTTCTTTGCCGTAAAGTTCAAACAGATGTGGTTCGGTAAAGAAAAATATTTTGTCGAAAGTATATTTATCTAGTTCCGACACAAAACTTTGCTGGATGTCATATCCAAAATAGAAGGGACTGGGTTTTTCGAGTTCAGTATTGAGTGTGATTACTCTTCCAGGTAAGAATTCTACGGTTTGAGGAGCATTCATCATATTTATACTTCCTTGTATCACTTTTCTCGCTTAAAAAACTCTATAAGGATAATATATCTCCACCTTAAAAAAAATTTATAGTGACACCAGTACCTGTTTAATAAGTATTAAAATACTCAATTTTTTAGGGCAGTTATGCATACTTAAACAAGTAAAATATTGATTTATTTTTAAACAAAAAAAGCCCGCATTGGCGGACTTGAGAAAAAGGGTATTAACTCAACCAGATTTTGTATGAGAATTACTTAATTTATATATATCAATTTTTTTGCCAAGGTCTGTATAGGTACACAAGTACCTCTTAAAAAGGTACTTGTGTACTCAACTTTTATATCTTCACCTGACTTGTTTGCGTTGCTTTACTAAGCTATTGTTCATAGCCCATACAACTGCTTCAGATCGTGAATTAACAGCAATCTTTTCGTAGATACGGCTGACGTAATTACGTACTGTTTGTTCTGCTAGGCACAGATCAGCAGCAATGCGGAAGTTATCCCAGCCTTGTGCTATCTTCTCAAGAACTTGTCGCTCTCGCTTTGTCAGAGTCGTTTCCTGAATCTGGGTCTGAGTATCTTTTTTGTACTGAGTTAATTTCTTGATAAATAGTTGACTAAACCACGAATGACCTTGTGCCACAGTGCGGATGGCGCTAACTAAAGTCTCTGCTTCTTCATCCTTGAATACACAGCCCGCTACACTATCTGTTACCAAATTGTGCCAGTAAACTTCGTCCCCAAGAGTTAATATAAGCACCTTGACATCCGAACAATAAGTACGCAGGTAGGTTAGTGTTTCAGTCAGTGTATAGCATGTGATATTTGAACCAAGCAGTAATACATCAGGCTTGAGTTTCTGACTCAGTTGTTGAGTTTCATTCTCATTGATTGCTTCACCTACAAGCGTCAATTCCTTTTCCGCAGTTAGAGTAGCGCGGATTCCTGCTCGCACTAGTGAATATTTGTCAGCTATGAGCACTCGAATCATTATAGACCTGCTGTAGAATTTGTGGAATTGTTACTCCTAGAAGCTTTGCGGTTTTCAGTTTAGAGGTTTTTCTTTAGTGATCGCAAAGCACCAATTGCATCATTGAAAGCAATTGATTGGAATCTTTTAAAGATTGAACATGAACCTCAGTAAAAGATACTGTGGCAAAATATTGAAAATAATTCTTATTTATAAGGCTACGAATATTCTTATCACTTGCAAAAAACCTCTTCAAGAGAATTGTAAATATTGTCAACAAACTTATTGCTTTGTTACAAAATTAAGTAAATCGGTGGAGATAAGCATAACTATGTTACGAAAAGTAAACATGTCTGTAAGGGCAAAGCATTTGTATGTATATCTTGACATCAAAACTGAATCTACTAGTACAAATGCTAAAGTCTCTGGAATTTTAGATTCAAACTCGATTGGATATGCCATAGCATCTTGATCTTTACCAATGAATAATGGTTAAGCACTCATCATTCCTACTTGGTGCAATAAATTAAGTGCTTGGTCATAATTTAAGTAAGTTTTTTCTAAAGATGTTTGATTTTCTAAAATAGCTATATCAAAAGCACAATATTCAATTTTAGGTGAATAATACACACCTGTTTGCACAGCCTGCACATCAGCCACTTTTATTTTGTAGTATAATATTACAGAAAATAGTATAAACCCTCTTTTGTTACCTTCGGCAGAGAATAATTTTAAACCCTCATTTTGACGTTGTTTTTCAACAAGAGGATTTAAATGACAAAATTAGGATGCGATCGCACAACTCATGATTATGTTTAAGGTTCAAGGTAGAACCAGTATTTTTGTCTCCTGGTAGTAACAAAAGAGGGATCACTAACAAATAGCGATCGCGCTTAATAACCCTTGACATTATGAGCCTTTGAGGGAACGAAACAGCCCTGCTTTTTTAAGGGGGGTTGGGGGGATCTTCGACGGATTAACATCGCTAACCGAACCGTATTGATAGTAATCCTATATTACCTAATTTCATTTTCAGACTTCCAAACAGCTGCTGGTAATCGCCAGTACAGACCATTTTCTCTTTCCATGAGTTGATAACTAATTAACTCTCGGCGTAGTGTGGCAAAGTCACAATGATGATTAGAAATAATTTCATTGACTTGACGTTCTGTATAAGTCACTTTTTCAGCAAATTTTTTGACTAACCATCTGAGGATAACTAAGCGTTTTTTCCGAGAAGCCGGAATCTTTTTTAATAGCGCACCATCAAGATAATTATTCAGTACTTTTTCTTCCCAGATTTCTAATTGGTTATTGTTCATAATTAGGTCACCACAATAGTCATCCTCTAATACCAATTCTTTATGAAGATGCATAAAAAGAACCCCACCACCTGCGGCCTTAGCAAGGGGAGGTTGCGAGCGAAGAAGAAGAATATCTAAAGATTCCCGAAGATATGCCTGCGGCACCTCCCCTTAGCAATTATGCCAAAATTAGCACCATGAATTTTTTCCGTTACCACCCAATCTGTTTTCTTAAAAAGGCGATAATCGGATTCTGTCAGATGCCATTGATTTAGATTTTCCGGTATTTTTTCATAGCCGATATATGTCCAGTCTCTGAGGTTGCTAGTCGCCGCGTCCATAGACATAGAGAAATCTAAAAGTCACTTTTATATTGTAGTTTAGTAGAGTAGTCAAATTTGGGTATGTCGAACTCATGTTACCTATTAGACTTCTTGCAGAAGTCGGTTAAAGGTGAAGAGGGAAGGGTCAACGGGAGCATCCCAATTTTGTATAAGTAGCTAGAAACCCACCCTAACCCTGTCAAGGTGTAACTCTCAAATCAAAATTGAGGCTCTACTATGTAGATGACAAAAATTTATAATTTATCCAAGGTTACAAATTAATTTTTAGTCCTTCCTTGTAATTAACTATGACCACTCCACGTCGCCATTATCACATTACTACCTTTGGTTGCCAGATGAATAAAGCTGACTCAGAGCGCATGGCTGGCATCTTAGAAGACATGGGCTTTGAGTGGTCAGAAGACCCGAATCAGGCGGATGTAATACTCTACAACACCTGCACTATCCGGGATAATGCAGAGCAAAAAGTATATTCTTATCTGGGTAGGCAGGCAAAGCGCAAGCACGAACACCCGGATTTAACACTGATTGTTGCTGGTTGCGTTGCTCAACAGGAGGGAGAAGCCCTACTGCGACGAGTGCCAGAATTGGACTTGGTAATGGGGCCGCAACACGCCAACCGTCTGCAAGATTTATTGCAACAAGTATTTGACGGCAACCAGGTTGTGGCAACAGAACCAATTCACATTATTGAGGATATCACCAAGCCACGCCGAGATAGTAGGGTTACGGCTTGGGTGAATGTAATTTATGGCTGTAACGAACGCTGCACCTATTGCGTAGTACCGAATGTCCGGGGTGTGGAACAATCTCGTACACCGGAGGCGATTCGGGCTGAGATGGCAGAACTAGGGAAGCAGGGCTACAAGGAAGTCACACTCTTAGGTCAAAATATTGATGCCTATGGACGGGATTTACCAGGAGTGACATCAGAAGGTCGTCATCAGCATACTTTTACAGACTTACTGTATTACGTTCATGATGTTCCGACTGTGGAACGAATCAGATTTGCTACTAGTCACCCCCGTTATTTTACTGAGCGCTTGATTCGAGCTTGTGCAGAATTGCCGAAAGTATGCGAACACTTCCACATTCCATTTCAATCTGGGGATAACGAAGTGTTAAAACGCATGGCACGGGGTTATACTCATGAAAAGTATCGCCGAATTATTCATACAATCCGTGAGTATGTGCCGGATGCGGCGATTAGCGCTGATGCAATTGTTGGTTTTCCAACAGAAACAGAAGCAGAGTTTGAGAACACACTCAAGTTAGTAGAGGATATTGGTTTTGACCAGTTGAATACTGCTGCTTATTCTCCTCGTCCAGGAACACCCGCCGCAATTTGGGAAAATCAACTTAGTGAAGAAGTGAAAAGCGATCGCCTACAAAGATTAAACCATTTAGTTGGTATTAAAGCCGCCGAGCGATCGCAACGTTATATGGGACGCTTAGAAGAAGTCCTAGTAGAAGACCAAAACCCCAAAGACAAAACCCAAGTCATGGGACGCACCCGCACCAACCGCCTAACTTTCTTTACTGGTGACATTCATGAACTCAAAGGTAAATTAGTGAAGGTAAAAATCACCGAAGTTCGCGCCTTTAGTTTGACGGGTGAACCAGTTGAAGCGCGGGAAATTGTATCAGTCTGAATTGTCTGATTCTTCCGTGTCATTACTATTTCCCTGTAACCTCATTGAACCAAAAGCATAGCCAACTGCAACTTTGGCGATATCAAAATATGCAGGGCGATTTTCCTTATCAAGAATTGCCAAGGATAGCGACCCTGTAACTAAAATAATTAATATTGATGAAAGTACTCCTCCCCAAAGGGTGCTATTTTTTTTGTTTGACATATTTTCCTCTCCAAAGTGATGATGAATTAGTAATAAATGATCTCCCCAACCAGTTCGCTTGATCTGTGCTGACTTCTAACGCAATGATTCAAAGACGACAGTTATTGCTACTAAACACAACAGAATAATTACTGCTCGCCAAACCACTTCTATAAATAATGGCAAGATCATAATTAAAAGATGTTGTGCGCCGATACTCACTGACATTAGATAGGCGATCGCAAAACCTATTAAAGCAAGTAAAAAGTATTTTAGGAGTTTTGTTACAAACCTCAACAAAGCACTAGATTGCTCTTTTTGCATAGACATATAATTTCTCTCCTACATGATAAAAATTGGCTAAAAAAATAAGGCAGTAAAGTATACTAAATACTTCTTCCTGCCTCGTAAAAAATCACAATTTATCAGGGCTAGATGATCAAATACTTTTGAGTATTTCTTTTCTGCTCCAAGCTGCTAGTCATCGCAACCATACAATTGCTTTGGAGAGCTACATTATTTTTCGATTCTTCAATTAGTCGTTATTCAGTTGTTCACTATTCAATTGTGTTCTGATTCAGCTTTTTACTCACTCTACACCACTTTTTCAAATCTTCATCGCTGATGACATACCGATAATGGGTTGTACCCAAAATTGTTACTGAAATTCGATCATGTTTAATTTTCTCACTCTGAATTTCAATACGACCAAAACCGGTTTCTTGCCAAGTACCAATGAGAATCACTAGTAGCTGAACCAATAATTTGTCAACTTCGTTAAGTTCGTCACTCTCTTTGGGCATAGATTGAACCATTTACTAACCTTTCGCTGTATTCTTAGTCAAAAGCGGTAAAGGTTATAACTATCCCAAAAGAGACAGATGTTCTACCTGTGTGACTAAGAATCAAGTCAAGCTATTCGCTTTTTGTGACTCTAGAAAAAATGAGTGCGGAAACTAACTGTCGTATTTGGTGACATGATGGCACGACTGATATATGAATGTCAATAGCTTTTGAGATAAAATATGACTAGATGCTATGAGTGACTGCTATAGAGCTAAGAATAAGTATAAGTGACAGGTGTCACAGATGATTTTACGATGTAAGCTAATAATCAGTCACGAAAAGCGTATGTAAAGTTGGCAAAATGCCACATAACATGAACCAACAACAGTTAGATGACGTTTTGAAACAGCTAACACCACGACGACAAGAGGTATTACGTTTGATCTTGGCGGGAGAATCTAATGAAGCGATCGCCGACGCCTTGAAGATCAAACCTGTGACAGTGAGAAAATACTTAGAGCGACTCTATGAAACATTTGGTATCAGCAAACGAGTAGAGTTAGTGACTTTGTTTGCAATGCACAAACCAGATTTGATCGGGAATCATCTCAGTGTCACCAAATCAAAGAAATTGTCTACTGAGCAACCAGACAATTCCTCACCTAGGAGCAAACAAGATTTAGGAGAAGCACCCGACACAATTATTTTTTATGGGCGTACAAATGAACTGGATACTTTAGAGCAATGGATTATTGGCGATCGCTGTCGTGTAGTTGCCCTTTTGGGTATGGGAGGATTAGGGAAAACAGCTCTTTCCGTCAAGCTAGTACAGCAGTTGCAGTCGGAATTTGACTACATTATCTGGCGTAGTTTACGTGAAACTCCGAAGTTGGAAACGATATTAGATGACGCCATCAAGTTTCTATCAGATCAGCAAGTCATTGATATCAAAGGTAGTATCAGTGATAAAGTTTCACACTTGCTTGATTACTTACGTTCTGCACGTTGTTTGTTGATATTAGATAACTTTGAATCGATTCTTGCTGATGGCGCATATGCAGATGAATATCGAGAAGAATACGAAGATTACAGTATCTTAATTCAGCGTCTGGGACAATCATCTCATCAAAGTTGTCTGCTCCTAACTAGTCGCACTCAACCCAAGGAAATTGCCGTTCAGGGTGGCGAAAATTTACCAATTCGTTCCCTATTGTTGCAAGGTCTACAACATCCAGAAGCCATGAAAGTGTTGGAAGATAAAGGGCTTTCTGGTTCGATAGATGAAATGCGCCAATTAGTAGAACTCTATAGTGGTAATCCCTTGGCACTAAAAATCTTATCTACATTTATTAAAGATTTATTTAATGGTAATGTTTCCGAATTTATCGCCCAAGAAATTACACAATTTGTTGGGATTGAAAGTTTATTAGATAACCAGTTTGAGCAGTTAACAGAATTAGAACAAAAAATTATGTACTGGTTAGCAATTAATCGCGAACCAGTGTATGTTAAAGACTTATATGAAGATATGGTGGAAAAACCCATGTTTTCACAAATAATTGAAAGTCTAGAAAACTTAAGAAGGCGATCGCTCATTGAAACCGTTGACGGCAAATTTACTCTGCAAAATGTCGTCATGGAATACATGATTGCTCTATTAGTACGTCAAGTCAGCGAGGAAATTAACTCTGGAGATTGGCAATTATTTAATACCTATGCGTTGATTCAAGCTACCGCTAAAGACTATGTCCGACATTGTCAAACAGAATTAATTCTCAAACCTGTAGCCAAAAACATCACCGATATAGAAAGCAAACTAGTTAATCCCCTGCAACGTCGAGATCCAAATCTCCAAAAAAAAGGATATGCAGTTGGCAACATCTTAAACTTACTGCGCTACTTTGACTATAGTTTATCGGGGCTTGATTTATCTCATTTGAAAGTTTGGCAAGCCTATCTTCGGGGTGCTGATTTGCGTGGTGTAAAATTTATTGGTGCAGATTTAGATAAATCCCGCTTTACCGAAGCATTTGGAACTGTTTTAGCAGTAGCATCGAGTTCTCGCAAATCTCTAATTGCGATGGGCGATACCAAAAGCAAAATTCGTCTCAGACATCCAGATACTCACCAGTTTCTCACTCTCGAAGGACATACAAATTGGGTTCGCTCAATTGTCTTTAATCCTGATGGCGAAATTTTAGCCAGCGCCAGCGATGACAAAACCTTAATGCTGTGGAACACTAGAACGGGTCAGCGCCTCAAGACTCTAAAAGGACATAAAGAAAGAGTTTGGTCAGTAGCTTTTAGCCCGAATGGTAACACTTTAGCCAGTGCTAGTGAAGATCGGACAGTGAGACTTTGGAATATTCACACTGGTGAATGTACCAATATCTTGGAAAGACATGTTAGCTGGGTGCGATCAGTTGCGTTTAGTCTAGATGGCAAGATTTTAGCCAGTGGTAGCAGTGACAAAACTGTGATTTTATGGAATGCAAATACTGGTGAATATTTGAGAACCCTGAAAGGACATAGTGATAGAGTCAGGTCAGTAACCTTCAGTCCAGATAGCAAGATTTTAGCCAGTGGTAGTGATGACCATACAATCAGACTCTGGAATGTTCCCAATCGTCGATATTTGAGAACTCTGGAGGGACACACTCATCGGGTGCGGTCAGTTGCTTTCAGTCCGGATGGCAATATTTTAGCTAGCGCCAGCGAAGACTATCGAGTTATTCTCTGGGATACCCACACCGGTCAACGCCTCCAGACATTATCAGAACATACTGAGAGGGTTTGGTCAGTCACATTTATTGATGACAAGGTATTAATCAGTAGTAGTGATGATAAAACCGTGAAGTTGTGGGATGCTCACACTGGTCAATGTTTGAAAACCTTACAAGGTTACACTGATTGGGCTTGGTCGATAGTTTTTCATCCTGAAGGTAATATTTTAGTCAGTGGCAATGACGATAAAAGTCTCAAACTCTGGGATACTCAGACTGGTAAAGCTTACAGAATTTTTTCAGGTCACACCAACCGAGTACGTGCAATTGCCGTAAGTCAGGATGGTAGCATAATTGCCAGTGGTAGTGATGACCAAAGTATTAAGTTATGGGATGTGCAAACAGGTCAATTGTTGAAAACTCTGGTAGATCACACTGATCGCGTGCTGTGTGTTGCTTTTAGTCCAGATGGCGATCGCCTTGTCAGTGGTGGTGATGACAAAACTTTACGAATCTGGGATATAAACACCGGAGAGTGTCGTCAAACTCAAGAAAGTCATAAAAATTGGGTTTGGTCAATTACCTTTAGCCCAGATGGTAGTGCGATCGCTAGCGCTAGCGAAGATCGGACTGTCAAACTCTGGGATGCAAATACCGGTGAATGTCTCAAAACTTTCAGTGGACACAATGGTTGGGTGCGAGCGGTTCGCTTTAGTCCAGATGGGAAACTTTTAGCCAGTGGTAGTGAAGATGAAACGGTCAAAATTTGGGATGTAAATACCGGTGAGTGCGTTAAAACCCTCAAGGGAAAAACTTGTTGGGTAAGGGCTGTAGTTTTTAGTAGCGATGGTCGTTTCCTCGCTGTTGGCGGAGAAAAACCGATTGTCGAGGTCTGGGATATTAATACTGGTCAAATCTTTAGGACTTTCAGAGGACATCAGGAACGGATTTGGTCAGTAAATTTCAGTCCAAATAGTAACATTCTAGCTAGTAGTAGCGAAGATGGAACCATTAGACTTTGGAATGTGGAAACGGGCAAATTCCACAAATTATTAAGAGCGCCAAGACTTTACGAAGGCATGGATATTACCGGTGTAGTTAATCTCACCAAAGCCCAAATCAATACCCTCAAAACTCTAGGAGCAACTAAAAACAATGAGTAGAAACTCCAGACCAGCCTTAATCGGTATTACAACTTACGGTCGTCAAGAAGCATCGCCCTTTTCTTTACCTGCTGCTTACCTTGATGCAGTGCGAGCAGCAGGTGGTACACCAATTCTATTACCTCCAGGAGAAACTGACCCAGCAATTCTTTTAGAGCCTCTTGATGGCTTAATTATTTCTGGTGGGGGAGACATCAACCCAAAGTGTTACAACGGGTTGCACCATCCCAGTATTTATTCGGTAGATTGCGATCGCGATGCTTTTGAACTCAAATTAGCTCAGTTTGCTTTAGAAAATCATTTACCAATATTAGGTATTTGCCGAGGTTTGCAGATTTTAATAGTTGTCTCTGGTGGTAGTTTGATTCCCCATGTACCAGATGTATACGGTACTTCCGTTCTACACCGTCTCGATCCCGAACCAGGAAAGCGCATCCCTACCGAACATCAAGTCAAAATCCACAAAGATAGCCGCTTGGCAAATTTTATTCAACAAACTCACATATCCGTAGTTTCTTGGCATCATCAAGCAGTACACAAATTACCGCCTGGTTGGCGTGCTGTGGCTCATGCAGTGGAAGATGGGTTAATTGAAGCGGTAGAACACGAAGATCATCCTTGGGCGATCGGTGTGCAATGGCACCCGGAGTTATCTACAAATGACCCCAATCATCAACGTATTTTTCAAGCTTTTGTAGAAGCCACCCAAAATAAAAGTAAAAAAGTTCTATTAGAAAGTATAAATTACTGTTGATTGTAATATTTAATCTAATCTTTTAAGACGCTTTTACTAACTTTTCTAAACCCCACCAAAGCATATCCAGCCCAGAAGCCATCTTCTTTGCTCCTTCTATTGTTGATTCCAGTAATTCTGGAGAACCCATCAAAATTATTTTGCTGAGTTCTCGTGCTTCCTGGGCATGTCTTTCTTCCACACCTTCGGAAAAACATTCAGCAAAATATGGTTCTTCTTTAACCAGAGGAAAACAATGAGAAAGACTATTCATTAAAGCGCGCATCCAATTATCTGCAAACATTTCGATAACGCACCAAGGCCCCAATGATTTTGGGTATATCTCTTGCACTAAAGAAACGAAATCAGCAGTAATAGGATCGAGTTTTTTTTGTAAAGAATCTAGACTACCAAAATCTTCATTATCAATTAATAAATTTGCACCCATATTAGCAAAAGCACGACTCAATTGATAATGGTGTGTGTCACCGTCTTTGAGACTATCGTCATCACTAATAATTCTGAGCTTCCGCACTCGTAACCCTGGACTATCAAGGTATGGAACAAAGTAAACCATCACACGAGTAGCATGGCAAGCTGCTTGATACCTGATATATAAATTTCCTAATAAATCGGGAGAACGAAGTTTGTCTGGTGAAATTTGTGCTAGATAGGAAAAAAACGGATGTTTGGATGGCAGATGTTCTTCGTAAAGTTCATCTAAAAATTTCTGAAATTTTTCCCCTACATTTTGTGCGATATTTTGTGTTTGCATAATCAATATGAATTTTGGTAGAAAGTCTATAATAAGAAAATATTTTGTGTAAAAATTTTATAATTGTTTACTTATTTATCATAATATTTAGAGATTTCAATTTGGACTGAAATTTAGATTTTCTTTATCTTTTATAAATTAGACATATAAAATCCTATCCTAACATTTTATATAGCTTAGAACAGATTGTGCTTAAATTATTTGTTTGATTTATTTTAGCTGACTTAAAAGAATCAATAAAATCTCGTAGCTTGACTTAAAAATAAAATCACTGTCGGATGTGTTAGGCGCTTTTATTGATCTAAATTTCTCACGAAAAACATGATAAAAGCGGCTAACGCACCGCCAATAACATGGTGCGTTAGGCTGAAGCCATAACACACCTTACTTAAGATTTACTAGAAAAATTGGTTCCGCAATTGTCAGCTTGTGTTACGCTATCTGCATTTAAGGTGTGGAGGTATCTTAAGATGACAAAGTTGCGCTTAGGGTTGGTGTTTGGTGGTTGTTCTGGAGAACATGAGGTGTCGATCTCCTCAGCACGGGTGATCGCAAAAGCTTTGAGTACAGGAGAAAATACTAGTAAGTACGAAATCTTGCCTTTTTACATTCAAAAAGATGGACGCTGGTTAGCAGGAGATGCACCGCAACAAGTCTTAGCATCAGGAAAGCCACTTTCATTACCTAACTCTGAAACTGGTAATCAATTAGTTAGCGCTAGTTCCCATTCTCTCAGTCGTTGGCAATCTCCCTCGCAAGTTGCAGAAGTAGATGTCTGGTTTCCGATTCTCCACGGCCCCAACGGTGAAGATGGCACAGTACAAGGTTTGCTGAGTTTAATGCAAGTACCTTTTGTGGGTTCTGGGGTCTTAGGTTCAGCGCTGGGAATGGATAAAATAGCCATGAAAATGGTTTTTGCTCAAGCTGGACTACCGCAAGTCAAATACAAAGCAGTCAACCGTTCCCAAATTTGGTCAAATCCTTGCGTTTTCCCAAAAATATGTGATGAAATCGAGTTGAGTTTGGGTTATCCCTGTTTTATTAAACCTGCAAACTTAGGTTCATCAGTGGGAATTGCTAAAGTGCGATCGCGTCAAGAATTAGAAGCAGCCTTGGATAATGCTGCAAGTTATGATCGCCGAATTATTGTAGAAGCAGGAGTTGTTGCTAGAGAATTAGAATGTGCTGTTTTAGGAAATGATCAAGCAAAAGCTTCAGTAGTCGGTGAAATTACTTATAACAGCGATTTTTATGATTATGAAACTAAATATACAGAAGGGAAAGCAGATTTAATTATTCCCGCAGCAGTACCAAATGCTATTACCCAGCAAATTCAGGAAATGGCTTTACAAGCTTTTGCTGCTGTTGATGCTGCGGGTTTGGCAAGAGTAGACTTTTTCTACGTGGAAGCAACAGGCGAAGTATTGATTAACGAAATAAACACCCTACCTGGCTTTACGGCTACAAGCATGTATCCTCTGCTTTGGCAACACAGTGGTGTTTCTTTCCCAGAACTGGTTGATCAACTAATTCAACTAGCTGTTGAAAGATACTCTCCTGTGGAAGTAGCAAAGTCTGATTAGTGATTTTGCTAATAAAGTATAAAGTAGTAAAAAATACTGAAATTTTGCCAATAATTCGGTTTAAGTAGTCTGATTTTTTATAAAAAGGCTACTAAAATCCGAACTTTTACCACGGATACGTAATGGCTGACTCCTCCGGTACAATTATTGACAAGAGGGGTAAACATTTGAAAGTAGTCATGCAAAATACTCAAAATGTACAGCAGCCATTGGAGGCAAAAGCACCCATAAATGAAGCTGTAAAAGCTGGATCTGCACTACAAACAAGCAAAAACTCTCTGATACATTTGTTAGTTCAACACCCTTGGTTGTTATTCGCTGGAGTGTTGCTAGCTTTTATCAGTACTGCTGCTGTAGCTGTGTATAGTCTTGGTTACGTGGGACGTGTAGAACGTGAAGAACTAGAATCTCTACAAATTGAAACAGAATTACCCATAACTACAACCCCTCAAACTACAAAAGCATCCTATAGTTCTGTTTCTTTGCAGATGATAGCAGCGATCGCCATAAGTTGCGCTAGTGGCTGCTTTATCGTTTTTCTTTTGCTTAACCGTCTGACACAGCAGAAAATTCAAGGAAATCCTAATCGCATTCAATCACCCTTGAAACAACGTCGTCAAAAGGGATTAGAACCGTCCCCTAGTAAGAATCTACCAGTGTTTGTACTACCAGTAACCCAGTCTTCTGATAAGTCTTCAGAAGCAGCAAAAGCTGTAGTTACTGTTTTACCACCAGAAGTAGACTCTAACAAAGATAGCAAAGACTCTTTGGCAAGTATGATGGATATTCGTAAACAGACTTCTTTGTCTTCACTTCTGCGCGAATAAATTTTTGGGATAGTCTACTTTTCTTAGGCTTTAGGCGTTTAACTCAGTTTGGAAAATAATTGAAGTAATTTATGATTCCTAGATTTTTGTTCGCCAATAATTTACGCGAACTATTTTTTTGTCCAAAGTCCAAATCAACATTACCTGACAGAAAATGCTTCGCTGAATCTGCGAGTTATGGGTTCTAAAATGAAAGTTAAAATTGACTTTTTACGGGTGACAATTTCACCATTAGCAGTCATACCCGGTGTAAAGGCGACTTCTTGACCTCGAACCTTTAGAGAGTGTTTATCTAATTTAATTCTTGTTGGGAAAACTAAGCCTAATTCTTTATCAATAATGGCGTTAGGACTGACTTTGACAACTTCTCCATCGACAATACCAAATTCTTGAAACGGGAAAGTTGCCATTTTGACTTTTGCTCTCATTCCTTTGCGAATAAAACCGATATCACGGTTGAGAACTTTTACTTCTAATAGCAGTTCTTCTCCATCTGGCAAAATAGACAGTAATTCTTCACCAGATTGTACAGGGCCTTTAGTTGCTTTGACTCTATAAACTGTTCCGGAAACTGGAGCTTCAATTGTTTCTAATTGTCGCTGCTTTTGAGCTTGATCAAGTTGACCTTGAATGTTATTTAGTTCTTCTTTGCGCTTGTTAATTTGGGTCAAAATTTCGCTTAAACGTTCTGAAGCCAAACGTTGTGCTTGACTACTAGCAGCTTGATAGGCTGCTTGTGCTTGAAGAATTTCTTGTTTTTGAGCATCAATATCTTTTTTTAAAGATATGACTTTATCTTGAGCTTCTGTGATTTTATTTTGAGCGTTGGTGATTTCATCATTGGCTTTGGTGATTTCTGCTTTGGCACGATTGAGCCTATCTAGTGCTTCTAAATAATCTATTCTGGGTAGAGCACCAAAATTACCAAGAATGCGTAGTCCTTGTTCTCTTTTTTGGGCGATCACCAAACTATTACCAGTTTTTTCTCTAAGACTTTTGGCGTTGACAAGGTTAGTTTTGGCGTTGACAAGGCTAGTTTTGGCGTTAACTAAGTTGTCTTCTAGCCGACTCAGGCGGACTTTTGCTTGTTCAATCAAAGCTTTTTGACGATTTGCTTCTGCTTCTGCTGCTACTTGACGCGCTTTGTAATCTTGTAGACGCGAAGTCAAAAGTTGATCTTGGAGTTGTGTACCTGTATTTGTTGCTCCGGTGCGTTCTGCATCCAAACGCTGTAAGTCTTCTTTGATTAAATCAGCAGATTTGCTTAGGCGCACAACATCAGATTGCTTTAGCTCTGGGTCACGTTCAACTAAAACCTGACCTTTATTGACGCGATCGCCTTCTTTGATTTTCACTGCTAAAACCGAGCCATTTCCCAAAGATGTTATCGGTCGTACTTGGCTAGAAGCAATTAACTCCCCAGTAGCTGTCGCCACTTCATCCACCTGGGAAAAGCTAGCCCATGCGATCGCTCCAAACACAACTAAACTAATTGTTCCTGCTAATAATCTTGTATAGAAAGGCGGTAATTCTTGCACCGCCTTACCCAATTCATAAGAAAGTTGTTCGTCTGGTTTCGCAAATGTTTGTTTAGTTTGACGTGCTTGAGTAGCATTTGCAGCTAAGGAGTATCTCATAGAAGTTTGTTGGTGGTTAGTGGATAGTGGTTAGTGGTTAGTGGATAGTGGATAGTGGATAGTGGATAGTGGATAGTGGATAGTGGATAGTGGATAGTGGTTAGTGGTTAGTTGGTGTTTGCTTGTTGATTACCCTTCTTCTGTCACTTTCCGGAATAAGTAAGTAGCCATCATGAACTGCGTACACCAGTGTGAATAAAAATATGACTCTCCTTACACCCCTACACCCCTTTTTCAAGCTAGTCCATTATGAAAAAATCTCACAACCAAACATGAAAAAATAACTCCTCCTACACCCTCACACCCCTACACCCATTTTCAAGCTAGTAAATAAACTATCCATAATCATAAGAGGGTTTAAATTGATTCATTGCACTAATTAAATGATTAAATCCCAGGAATAAATGGGAATTAGGAAAAATATCTAGCCAAGGATAAATCAACCAAAATAGTAAGAGCGGTTGGAGAATTAGACGGAGATTATTTAAAGTATTCTTCCATCCGACCTCATGGTTCCATAGCTTATAGTTATCTCCCAGTAAGTTATAGCTCGAAAAGTGACAGAAGAAGGGTATTTATTAATATCCACTAACCACTAACCACTAGCCACTATCCACTAACTAAATTTAGATTGCTAAATAACGTCTTAAAAAATGTTCTAGGGTTTCCAATTCAAAACCGAAAATCGTTTCTAAGTTGGCAATTTCTTCAGTTGTACAGAAAAATTCATTTGCTAGCAATGTGCGGAACGTTCCCAAATTTTGTTGGGTTTGGGGATTTATAAAACCCAAGACTCCACGCAATCCATCAATCATAAATAGTGGCGAATTAATGATAATCGGCTCTTTGTTAAAGATGCGACCGAAAATTCTCGGAATATCTTCTCGTAATAAAATCTCTGGCCCTCCCACTGATAAAATTTGATTACGAGCGCGTTTATTTGTCACAGAATCGACTACCATCCTTGCTAAATCGTCTGTACTTACTATCGAAGTTCGGTTTTTGGGGTCGCCAATTAGCAAGTATATCCCTGTCTCCCGAAATCGTTCTGCCAATGGCAACAAGTTAGATGCTAATCCAGCTGGACGTAAAATAGTGTAATTTAAGCCACTGCTTTCTAAATATCGTTCTACTGCTCGCTTGGCTTTGAACACCAGAGCATCTTCATACCCCCGGTTGGCTCCTAATACAGAAATTAATACAAAATGTTGCACTCCATTTACTTTTGCTTGGTCAATGAGTTCTATATTGGCGCGGTAGTCCAAAGCTAAGGGATTGCCATCAGAACCGTGAGTGCTAATAATGTACTGCACACCTTGACAAGCTTTGTGAATATCCTGTGATTGTTCTAAATCACCAATAAAAATGTCAGCACCTCGATGTTCTAACTCACCATAACGCGAGGTGAGGCGAACAAATGCTCGAACTGACATTTCGCGATCGCGCAGCAGTCGCACGACACGACGACCAATTCCTCCGGAAGCTCCTGTGATTAGAAACATAGTCAATTTTGTGGGTGTAGGGAATTGGGGATCAAGAAGAATCTTGTACCAAGCGACTAGAAGTCGCGGCTACACATACACGATGCGTAGCGCATCGGTGAAGGGAAGACCACCTACGTAGGTTTAAAAACCCTTAATTTTCAATTAGTCCGCGTTTGCGGACTTGTTTTGTATAGTCGCGCAGAGCGAACATCGCCATGTCTAGATGCAATATCTGAGCTTCAATATACTGAATAATTATAGTTCTTGCTTCTAATAAAGGTTGATGGTTGGGAAATCATGCTTCAAATTCCTAAATCAACTATTTTGCGCTTATTTTTCAACAAATTAAAGAGCTAAGGGGAAAATGTACCAAGTTTTCTTCATCTGAGATATTTGCTCTCTGGTACATGTGAAACGATAACGTGGACTTAGTGTCTTTTCACCTTTAGCCCATTTGAATGACTCCATATAAAGCCCTGTACAAGTATTATTTTTTACTCGTCCTTCCTTGATTAATTGATCATTTACGTCTAATTTGCCTTCAGGAGGGTTAAAAAGGTTAGACTTGTGGGCTTGTGTTGTCATTGATTTCTTATCCTATAGATTTTCCGGTTTTATTTTCTATAGCATGGGCTAATCCAATAATTGACTATGTAGCTGGCAGCTCTATAAGTGTCACAGCCAATTATATCCTCCCTCCAAGGATAGATATTAGACACGTCCGGAAATTTGCAAAGCGATCTGCGTCTGGCTTTCCATAGTGTTAACATTCAGCCAGAGCCAACGTTAGAATCAGGGTTGGAAAATAGTTACTGATAGCAACTAACTACCCATAAAAATATTGATAACTAATTTATAACCGAATCCATTTTTTGATACCAAGTTAATTTTCCGGACAAGTCTATTAGAAAATCAAGTGAATAGCGATCGCATAGATGATTCTGAGAAAATTGACATTTTCACTGTCATGAGCGAATTCAGAGATCAAAGTAATAGTCAATTGAAGAATAGTAAAATAAGCTTGAAAATAGTTTTCACTTAAATTTTCAAAAAATTTAGGTCTTTTGACGATATATACTGCATAATTCCCTGTTTGCAATTCCCATATATAAATAGCAACATCTCAAAGATTCAAAGAGTTAGGTTGACTCATTAACGGTTGACCTCAGCAAAAAGCAGAGGACACCTCATGAAAAAACGTGAAGATATAATTGAAAAGTTCTCAACGTTTCTCAGTTTTGGTAATTCTGGTAGTGATGGAAATCCTATCTGGAGAACAGATCCAGAACTTGAACGTTGTATGAGGAACTTAGTGGACTCAGAAATAGGTGCTAATGAAGAATTTTGGGCGCAATACTTTCTAAAAGTTATCAGAGAAAAATCAACACAAGAATACAATGAGTTACAAAAAAACACGGTTACGGAGATTAATGTTGATAAATTCACCGCATCTTCAGAAGCCTCTTTCTCCCTCCCCGTGACTACGTCTTCTTTGATCGCTGGGAGACATTTGTCTGCATATTTGCAAGAAGCTTGCTTATGGGCTTCTCAAAAAGCGTATCAAAAATTTAAATATCTCCGGCATAAATACCCACTAGAAGAATATTTTCAAATTGCTAATGCAGCCGCTAATCCGGCCAGTAAACTTCTGAAAAATTTTAATTTTGAGCATCCACTGACGAATATCGAAGGATATGCTAAAACAGCAATTATACGGTTGATAAGCAATACCATTTATCAACATGATATAGAAGCAAAAAGAGGAAAATTTTCTGATTATGGCTTACTCAAAGACTTAAACTCTAAAGAATTACGTGAAGCATTGATTTATCAAGGGATAAATCACGAAAGGCTTAGTTCTTACTGCTTGGTTTGGCAATGTTTAGATAAAACTTATCAGCCAGCACGCTGTCAAGGAGGCCGTAGTTTAGAACCTCCTAATAAACAACATTTGCAACAAATTGCCTATTGCTATAATCAGCAAATCAAGAAACTAGATTTTCCGACAGCATCAATTTCCAGTGATAAAGTTCAACATATGTTATCAATATGTGTGCGGGCAGCTCGTGATTATCGTACCAAACGTTTTTTCCCCCTAGAAGAATACGAAAACACTTTTGAACCCACACCTACACCTTGGGATAATCTCATACAACAAGAAGCATGGGAGCAAGTTGAGTCAATTGTTTCAAATTCATTTGCTTCCATACCAGAAGCCGGTCAAACAATGTTAAAACTTTGGCAAGGTTTAAACTTAACTCAAACAGAAATATCAATACTTCTAAGAAAAGAGCATCCTGAATTACAAAAACAATATCAAGTAGCTCGTCAATTGTCTAGATATATTAGAAGTATATTAAAAAATTTAGTTATTGAATTAAAAAAAATACATCTTGATGTTTCATTCCACAATGAAAAAGAACTTGAAGACATAAAAATTGCTATGACTGAATGTTTGCGCGGTCATTGTCAGCAACTATTTTACTCAAGTTTAGATAGGATAGGGGAGCAGTTTAAATATCAAGAAAAATTATCAGTTTTCACTCAAGAAATTCATCTTTTAGATCAGAAAAATTATCAAACAATAACCGTCTTTGCTTCTGAAGCATCTAATATACTAGCGAGATTTAAAAAAGATATATCTATATGCTTAAAAAATGAATTAGAGCAGAGTATGAATTTAGAACCAAATTCTCTAGAAACAATTAATCATAAAATAGATGATTGTATTGAAGAATGGTTAAGAAGAAAATTTTATTTTGCCAAACAGGGATGAATTATATGATGTTAGAAATTAATGATTTAATCACACTTTATCCAGAGAAATTATGGTTAGAATTATCATCTAAGGAACAACAATTGGCATGGCAAATATCTACTCAAGAATATTACTCTAACTCTACTGCCCGTTGGAATGCTTACCTAAATTGTTTATGTTTGAATGCTTTTCTCAATTGCTTGAAAGAAGATCCTGATTTGGATGAAACTCCAAATGTATGGCCAAGTTATAATCAATTGCCTAGTTTTTGGGAATTTGTGAATGGTACTTGTATAACTTTGGGTGAACTGCGGCTAGTGTTAATCCCTAGTGATAAAAGTAATCTGACAGAATTTCGCATTCCTCAAGAATGGGTTGATATTCCTAACTGGGGAGCTAATTATTATCTAGCTGTGCAGATCAATCTAGAAGAAAACTGCTTAGGAGTATTGGGATACACAACTCACCAACAAATTCGCGAGAAAGCCAATTATGATCTGATAGATAGAAGCTACTTATTAGATGAAGAGGATTTAATTGCAGATATAAATGTGATGTGGGTAGCACAGGAAATATTTTCTGTACAAAAACCAGAAGTAAAATCTTTGCCAACATTGTCAAGCATACAAGTAGACAAATTACTTAAGCAACTGGATCACTGGACTCTTGATTTGCCCGATAATGTCAGCACTGAAGAATGGATGGCATTACTAGCACTAGATGAAGAAAGGCAACATTTGTATCAGAAAAGGCTTTTAAAGCATAAAGGGAGTTTAGTAGAATACAAGCATTCTTTCGTAAATAACTTGAGTCAATGGTTTCAAAACGTTTTTGAAGTAGGTTGGCACTCTTATGACACCTTCTGTAGATCACAACAAAATACTTTAGCTGTGCAATTCCGGAGTGATGCTACCTTGAACGAGGTTCGGGTTAAAGGGGCTAAGTTAATTGATTTAGGGATGCAATTGAGTGATACTGCTGTTGTGCTTCTGATTGGTTTAACATCAGAGATAGATGAAAAAGTGAGTATCCGTGTCCAATTACATCCAGCAAATGAAGAAGTGTATCTACCACCTGATCTGAAGTTAATTTTGCTTTCGGGTTCAGGCAACATTATTCAGGAAGTACAATCTAGAAGTCATGACCATCTAATTCAACTCAAAAAATTTAAATCTCCCCCAGGAAAAAGTTTTAGTTTACAAGTAACATTAGGTGATATCAGTATTAAAGAAGATTTTATGCTGGAGAAGCTAGTTGGCTAAGAGCCATGAGTAAACTAGTTGTATTGAATCTGGGAAAAGGCAATTTAAAGCAAGGATTTCCCTCTGTTACTGCTGCACTGTGGGAAGAAGGTAATCCAATCCCCATGCAATTTATAGGTAGCTTACCAGCTGCACCAGAACTTTGGTCACTATACAAACGTTGGCAGCTGCTTTATCAGTTAATTTATGAAGCTCTATACCCTAACTTGGATTGGCGCAAGTACATAGAGGATCTAGAAGATATAGATATCGAAATAGACGAAGAAGATGTCACAAATGTTTCCTCTATTGATTTTAGTAATTTATGCGACGATTTACACAAACAAATTAATTCTTGGCTGAAATCTGAGCCATTTCGTCACATTGACCAAAAATTACGCACAAAATTAAACCCTGATGATGAAATACGGGTGATTTTAGCAACAGAAGATAATCAGATTAGGCGTCTACCTTGGCATCTGTGGAATTTTTTTGAAGATTACCAAAAAGCGATCGCATGTTCTAGCATTTTGGAAGTTGAGCAAGTTAAGCCGTTACGTAAAAATCCTGTGCGAAAAATCAGGATATTAGCAGTTCTGGGTAATAGTCAAGGAATCGATATCCAGCAAGATCGGACGATTTTAGAGCAGTTACCAGGGGCGGAAATTATTTTTTTAGTCGAACCACAACGCCGAGAATTAGATCGGCAGCTTTGGGATAAACGAGGCTGGGATATCCTGTTTTTCGCAGGTCATGGTTCAACTGATGCTGAAGGAGAAAGTGGTAGAATTCATATTAATCAAACAGATACTTTGACGATCGCCCAATTAAAAAATGCGCTTAAAGCAGCGATCGCACAGGGTCTACATTTAGTAATTTTTAACTCCTGCGAAGGTTTAGAATTGGCGCGGGAATTGGGTTCTCTGCAAATTCCGCAAATGATTGTGATGCGAGAACCAGTCCCTGATTTTGTCGCCCAAGAATTTTTAAAGCACTTTCTAGAAGCTTTTGCTCATGGAGAATCTTTCTATCTGGCGCTAAGGGAAGCACAGGATAAATTACAAGGTTTGGAAAATGACTTTCCCTGTGCTAGCTGGCTACCAGTAATTTGCCAGAATCCAGCCGCAGAACCGTTAATTTGGCCAGAACAGCGTGTGAGCGATCGCCTTCCAATTTTGCCAAGCCGACGCATTCTCCCGCTCATCTTGAAAGTAAGTCTAGTAGTAACTACCCTAGCTATTGGTATCAGATCGCTAGGGATGTTGCAGTTGTGGGAACTCGCAGCCTTTGATTTATTGATGCGATCGCGCCCCCCTGAAAGGAGCGATTCTCGTATACTGGTTGTGACAGTGACAGAAGCCGATGTTAGTGCTCAACCTGCCACAGAAAGAGCAGGAGCATCACTATCAGACAAAGCATTAGCTGAAGCGGTGAAAAAACTCGAACGCTTCCAACCGCGTGTTATTGGTTTGGATATCTATCGCGAAAACCCAACCAAACCAGAATATGCAGAGTTAGCCAAAACGATGCAAACAAGCGATCGCTTTATTGCTATATGCAAAGCCAGTGAAGACAAAGCTAATCCTGGTGTCCCACCACCCCCAGAAGTTTCTACCCAAGTCCGACGTCTAGGTTTTAGTGATGTCGTTGATGATCCAGATAACGTCATCCGTCGCCAAATTTTAACTATGGCTGCTGCACCTCCCTGCGCGACTGATAAATCTTTTAGCTTTCGCCTTGCTAGCCTTTACTTAAAAAACAAAGGTATTCAACCTCAACTGACACCTGAAAATAATTGGCAGTTTGGCAATGTGGTGTTTAAGAATATAGAACAAAATAGCGGCGGTTACAGTCATATAGATGATCTCGGTTATCAAGTTTTGTTAAATTGGCGTGCTGCTGATGCAGTCGCCCAACAAGTTACTCTCGAAGAGGTTCTCAAAGATCAACTCAATGGCGAATTAGTCCGCGATCGCATAGTTATTATTGGTACAACTGCCGAAAGTTTTCACGATTACTGGTCTACTCCCTACAGTAGCCAAATGTGGCCTAATAAGCAAATGCCAGGAGTCGTTGTACAAGCACATATGGTTAGTCAGATTCTCAGTGCTGTGCTGGATAATCGACCGCTATTATGGGTTTTACCAAAGTGGGGTGAAAACTTGTGGATTTGGGTTTGGTGTGTGGTTGGAGGTGTACTGGCTTGGCAGTTGCGATCGCGCTTACGCCTGATCATTGCCTTAACCGGTGCGATCAGTCTTTTATATATAGCTTGTCTGTTCTTATTAATACAAGGATTATGGATACCACTGCTTCCATCAGTATTAGTTTTATTGACAGGTGGAGCAACAGTGACAACCTTAAGTTCATCTCAAAGCGAAGAAGAACAATAACAATAGTAAAGAGGTCGGCACGTTGAAACCAATGGTCATTGGTCATTGGTCATTGGTCATTGGTCATTGGTCATTGGTCATTGGTCATTGGTCATTGGTAAGAGTTTTAACGATGTTTACATTTCGTAACTTGCGTTCTGATTATTCCTGCCAGCTTAAATGTGCATATTATCAACTCAATCGTGCAAAAAATTATCATTATTTAGCATAAGAAACTTTTATGTTTTTATACTACCTCTTAAGTGCATAATTTTATTTTGGTTACACCAACAAAAAATAATATAAAGGCTAGTATTGCTATCTTGGAAGTCACGCATTCACGCATTCAAAAATACTGTCTTTTGTGGGTTTGGTCTTTTATAAATGGTAGGTTGGTTTCTCCTGCACTCTACTAGATTAACAAATTTTCCTGTAGTTCAGCCAAAAATAATGACAAATGATTAAATCAAAATCAAAATCTGCATTTGCGATCGCTTGTATGTTGTTTGTTTGGATGAGCTATTTTGTGCCAGAAATAGCTCAATCTAATCAACCAGTTAATCACAATGTTAATAATAATTCTAAGGATATAGAAATTCGCTTTCAAGAGAAAGAACCAGATGGATCAAGGCGAGGTAGACCTAATAAAAGGGTAGGAACTGGAAGCCGTGGTAATTGTTCATCGTTAGATTTGCTAACAACTGCATTGATACCAGAAAAAAATGTAGGTTTGACAATTGATGAGCATCCTAGCTTTTGGTTTTTTGTAGCGTACAAACCAGAAGAGAGACCAACTGGAGAATTTGTATTACAGAATGAAGCAAATGCTACCATTTATCAGACTAATTTTACTCTGCCTGATACACCAGGTGTTATGAGATTAACATTGCCATCTAAAGTAGCTTTAGAAGTTAACAAAGATTATCAATGGTACTTCAAACTTTATTGTTCTCGACAAGAACTAACGAATCCAATATTTGTGCGTGGATGGGTGCAAAGAATAGCAATCCAACCAACATTAAAAGGGCTTTTGAAATCAGCTACTACACCACAGCAACGTATCGCGATTTTTGCTGAAAATGGGATTTGGTATTCAGCTTTATCTGAGTTGGCTCAACTCCGCCTTTATGAACCAAAAAATCATATATTTGCTCATAATTGGACTAATTTGTTGCAGGATGTTGGTTTAAAAAATATTGCATTACAGCCTATTGTGGGAGAGGTTAAAGAAAAAGGTAGATAAGGAAGATAGAGAAAATGGGAGACATGAGGAAACAATTTGGGAGCGTCCCAATTTTTGAAAAAATACCTGGCGATGTTCGCCCTGTGCGGGTTGAGTTTGTGTAGCTGCGGTTTTAATCGTCAAGTTGCAAAATTGGGATGCTCCCAACAATTCAAATTTCACACACTCAAAACTAACAATCTTTTTGACTTTTGACTTTTGATTTGTTATTTCCTTTCTTTGGTGAACTACTTATACTATTTCACAAATTTATTGATACAAATTGTCCTCCTTGTCTCCCATGTCCCTAAATCAGACTATGATGAAATGATATTAGGTCCCTTACTCGCCTGTATCACTTGCAAACTTCCACCCGCATAAAAACTTTGCTTGTCGATACTAAACCCCATTTCCATTAATAACCCAGGCAAATCAGTCTTTAACAACTGCCAAGCAGTCTCCGTTTCAAATAACCACAAAAATAGCCACACAGATGGCAAAAACAAAGGATTATGAGGATTGTGAAAATCTATAAAACTAAACACTCCACCTGGCTTAAGCACACGGTATACTTCTTGAATAATTTTTCGCAATTGCTCTGGTTGCATTTCGTGTAAAGCAACACTTGTATGTACTAAATCAAATTGATTATCTGTAAAGGGCATATGTTCAGCAAAAGCTTCCACATATTCTGCTTGTGGTGCATTATGTTTTGCCCGTTGCAAAGATAATGGTGAAGCATCTAATCCTGTTACATTTTGTGACAATTTAACTAGAAATTGTGTTGCTTGTCCACTTCCACAGCACAAATCAAGGACTTTGGTATCTGAATGAATCGTTAAGCCTTGCAAAGCTAATTGTCGAAAACGTTGTTCACCACCGATACTTATATCTGCCAAACGGGATATACCATCGTACAGCCACTGGTAACGATAACTCCAATCTCGTAAAATTGTAGCCACTGCCTCTATCCTTGTCGTTAACTTATATATTTAATAAAGATATATTGTTAACATTAGTAAAAAAGCTGAAAAGATTGGGGGATTGTTACTGCTATGGGTCGTGTAGGCGTATTACTACTCAATCTCGGTGGTCCGGAGAAATTAGAAGATGTAGGGCCGTTTCTTTTTAATCTGTTTTCTGATCCGGAAATTATTCGCCTACCTTTTCCCTGGTTGCAAAAACCCCTAGCCTGGTTTATTGCTTCACAGCGTACGAAAAAATCTCAAGAAAACTACCGCAAAATAGGCGGTGGTTCTCCACTACGACGGATTACCGAAGCCCAAGCAGATGCGCTCAAAGAACAATTGCAAGCCTTGGGACAAGATGCAAAAATCTACATCGGTATGCGTTACTGGCATCCTTACACCGAAGAAGCGATCGCCCGAATGATCCAAGATAAGATTGAAAAACTAGTTATATTACCTCTGTATCCGCAATTCTCTATCAGCACGAGTGGTTCTAGCTTCCGGCTTTTAGAAAAACTTTGGCAAGAAGACCCAAGACTCCAGCAGATAGAATATACGGTTATTCCTTCTTGGTACAAACAATCAGGCTATCTTCAGGCCATGGCAGAACTAATCGCCCAAGAAATTGACCAAGTACCCAACAAAGAAGATGCTCACGTCTTCTTTAGCGCTCATGGTGTTCCCAAAAGCTATGTAGAAGAAGCAGGTGATCCCTATCAGCAAGAGATTGAGGAATGCACCTATTCAATCATGCAGACACTTGATCGACCCAATGCCCATACATTGGCTTACCAAAGTCGTGTTGGTCCAGTAGAATGGCTACAACCTTACACTGAAGATGCTATCCCTGAACTAGCAACACAAGGTGTAAAAGACTTAATAGTTGTGCCGATTAGTTTTGTTTCCGAACACATCGAAACATTAGAAGAAATTGATCTTGAGTATCGAGAATTAGCAGAAGAAGCAGGAATTGATAACTTCCGCCGTGTACCTGCTCTCAACACCCATCCAGTATTTATTAGAGCTTTAGCAGACTTGGTAGTTGATGCTCTTACATCTCCTAGTGTCAAGCTCTCGCAAGTTTACCAAATGAAAAAGAAGGTAAAAATTTATCCACCAGAGGCTTGGGAATGGGGTATTACTACGAGTGCGGAAGTCTGGAATGGTCGCATTGCCATGCTTGGCTTTATCGCCTTGATGATTGAATTGATTACCGGACACGGTTTATTGCACATGATCGGGATTTTGTAATTTTTCATCAGGATATAAATAAAGGGGCGCACGGCTGTGCGCCCCTCTGAGTGAAGTGAATTAGTGTTCTAACAGCAAACTCTACTTATTACCCTAAAAATTCCGAAAATTCAGATAGTGAACTACCCAACACCCATCTGAGTACAGATAGGGTGTGGGCTTCCCAATTCACGGGGGATTCTAAGTAAAGGTACAGTGTTGAGATGAATTGCTGTTTATGGTAACTTGAGTAAGTTGTGTATGACTATTACTTTTATTAACGTGCGAGTCATTTGAGGTTTTTGGTTTATCGACGAGCTAAAAACGGCATCTCCGATCCAGCCGAATTGACAACAGAGCCAGTAATGTTGTTCCCATCAGAAGACACTTCAAAATTACCTCTGCCTTGTAGTCCACTAAAATGGGCAAAGTTACCACTTATTTTATTTCCCGTAATTATTCCCTGAAAAATAAAAGTATTATATCCATTAAACTCGTAAACTCTCATTTCAACATTATTTTCATTTTGCTGAATCTGTAGAGCTAAGGCTTTTCCTGTAGTGTCAATTAGCTTCCAATTTCCAGAGATATCCAATGAAACTGGTTCCGCAGTCGTGGAAGGCTCAGGGGTTAGTTCTTCATCTGGCACTGGTACATTATCGGGTACTTCTGGCTCAGTTGGTGGTGAAACAGTTTCAGTTACAGAAGGTTCAGGAGTCGGTTCGTCAGGTGTCGGTGTAGTCGTTTCAGTTACAGAAGGTTTAGATATGGGTGAGCCAAATTTAATTCCTGACCCTCCTGGCCACTTTACTTCCTCAACTGGAGTACCAGACAATATATTGTAAATTGTAACTCCAGTAACAATTAAAAACCCAATTAATCCAAGAGCAAAAAAGCCTTCTCTCATTGCGCGAGTAAGCTCCAAATAGAGTTAGCTATTTAGAGTAATATAACAGTACTTTCTGATACTTCAAGTCATATATATTACATGTCGTAATTTTTACAATATTTTTACAGTCTCTTCACATGCTAAAAAGAGAAATTAGTACGATTTGGTCTTTGATTGATGGGGTTAAGCTGAGACGCACTTAATTTTTCAAGCTGGAAATCTCACAGCAAGGCTTTCAGGCTCCAAAAAGTACAATTTAGACGCGCGACAGCTTATCCTATAAAAATTAAGTCTGCTCTTTGAATCTGGGATAACGAGGACGACATGGTGTTCCCCAACAAACTTGTGCAGGTGGGATATCAGTAAAAACACTGCTACGAGCGCCAATAACTGCATTTGCACCAATTTTAACTCCAGCGCCAACAAAGCAATCTGCTGCTAACCATACCCCATTACCAATGCAGATACTCGCTGTTTTTAACCCGAAGGCTGGATCATACATATCATGACTACCAGTACACAGGTAGCTTTTCTGGGATATTATGCAATGTTCACCTATATGTATGTAATCCAGACTGTATAAAACTACGTCATCTCCGATCCAGCTATAGTCACCGATTGTGATTTTCCAAGGGTAAGTGAAGCGAGCAGTAGGTCTAATGAACACGCCTGTACCAATACGAGCGCCAAATAGACGTAATAAAGCACAACGCAGACCATTTAGCGGATGAAGAGTCAGAGGAAAAGCGATCGCCTGCACAAACCACCACAACAGAACATACCAACTGGGACGCCCACGGTCAAACCAAGATTGGTCATATTTGCGTAAATCTATAAATGCTTGGTAATTGGTAATTGGTAATGGGTAATTGGTAATTGGTAATTGATCATTAGTCATTGGCTATTCTCCCCAATCCCCATTGTCCCTTCCCAGCTTCACCAATCCCCGATCCCTCTGAATTAGATTTAGTATTGAGTTTGCCGCCACAGTGGCGTAATTCGTGGAGTTTAACCCCTATTTGATATTCATATTGACTCAATAGTCTTGCGTAAATATATCCAGCCCTACCATCCAAAAAACCACGCTGGATAAAATAGAACAACACAAATCGCAAAAATGGTTTAAATGGTAGTCGCACCCAAATTCTTTTTAGAAAGCGTTTGCGCTGTACGGCGTCACCAAATAGTTTCGCGCCAATAGTATCGCGATCGCAATTACCTGTAAGCAAATTATAGTAAACACGGGCTTCCCAGTTAGAATAACGGTTATGGCGTTCTAACCAATGGAAAAGATCACGAAAATCTTCGTGAATCATATCGTTTTTGAGATATCCGACTTTTCCATCTAAGATGACGTGTTCGTGAACTTCGTTATCACCTGTATTAGGAATATCTTCTGTATTCAGATTTTCGTAACGCCCTTTTTTATGCTTAAATAAACGCAAATTCCAATCTGGATATTTACCACCGTGGCGAATCCATTTCCCTAAGAAAAATACACGGCGATTTAGGTAGTAGCCATTATATTCTGGATTTTGAATTACTTGGGCAATTTCTTCCCATAACTCAGGTGTGATACGCTCATCACAATCCACAATTAAAACCCATTCGTTCCGAAAATTTAGGTTTTCTAAAGACCAATTTTTCTTTTTAGGCCAGTGTCCATTGAAATAAAATTGCACGACATTTGCACCATAATTTTTCGCAACTTCGGCGCTTGGATCACTACTTTGTGAATCTACTATAAAAACTTCATCTGCTCTTTGCACGCTAGCAAGACAAGCAGGCAAGTTTGCTTCTTCATTTTTAGCTGGAAT
Source organism: Nostochopsis sp. (assembly GCA_051172755.1). Lineage (GTDB taxonomy): Bacteria > Cyanobacteriota > Cyanobacteriia > Cyanobacteriales > Nostocaceae > Pelatocladus. Next base: position 94,434 of record JBMNDX010000013.1, read on the forward strand.
TATTACAGAAACTGGTATTTTAGAAGATGACATAATATTTTGTTAGTGGTTAGTTGTTAGTGGTTGGTTGTTGATTGTTAGTTGGATTGCACAAATATGCATCTGTACATTCGTTAATAGCAAATGACTATTGACAAATGACAAATGATAAATTCAAATAACTATTGACTATTAACTCTTTTCGATAACAAGCTTGCGATCGCAGCATTTAAATAACCAATCTGACCATAGGCGTAGACAAGCTTGTCGAATCGTTCTGCTGGATCAGCAAAATACTTAACTGCTTTATATAAACCACGTGAAAAACGTTCGCTACCACGTTGTAGCTGGCGGAAACCTGCTGTACCTGCTAGTTGTTCTCGATAACACTCGCTAATACCTTGCCACCAACCGCGATTTAAAAACCAAGAACGTTTCAGACGTTCGGGGGCTACATTGTGAAATACGTGGGCTTGTGGTAAATACATAACTTGCCAACTTCTTTGGAGGGCAAGTTCGGTCATTTGCAGTTCTTCGTTGGATAATAAATTTTTACCTATGCGGCCAAGCTGAGGATCAAAGCCACCTATTTCTTCTAAAAAACTGCGACGTATAGAGTAATTTAAACCTCTGGGAGTTAAACCAGGCTTGTTTACGTAAACTGTGTTGTCACCCAGATCGTATGCCCCTAAATTAGCGGCTAATCCTTCAGATAACCACCGTGGTGCTTGTATTCCCTCTGGCCATAACAAGCTGACCTTGCCACCAGCGATCGCTAATTTTGGGTTATTTTTATAGGCGTTATATAAAACTTGCAGCCAACCTTGGCTTGCTACGGCATCATCATCAAGGTATGCCAGAATTTCACCGCTTGCAACTTGAGCGCCTGTATTGCGGGCTACAGATAGACCAACAACAGGTTCAAAAACATACTTCAGGTGGGGATGATTTGCTCTTTGTTCTACAACAGAACTGGTGCGATCGCTAGAACCATTATCCACCACTATCACTTCAAAGCCATCAGCAAAATCCTGCGCTAGGAGGCTATCTATAGCAGTGCCTAAATAATTATCTCGATTGTGAGTACAGATAATGGCAGAGATTGGCGTATCTGGCATAGGAAGTTTTTGGTTTTTGGTTGTTGGTTTTTGGTTGTTGGTTGTTGGTTATTGGTTGTTCTAATAACCACTAACGACTAACCACTAACTACTAACCATAAGAAAATTCAATTTTGTCTGTTCTGGAGCTAATCTATACCAAAAAATCCTGACTCACCAACCGAGTTTTTTCGGAAATCACCCTGATATCTTTACGTAAGATGCTCATAATTAAATTTGCTATCACCGCAAATTAAAAGTTTTGAGGCTTGATTCTTAATTGCCTGTTATTTGCTTCACTGACATTGAATGTGACCATGTAATACCACAAGCGTTTCAGCTAGTTGTGCTAGACGAGTTTCTAAGTATTGCTTGCGTCCTAACAACTGACGTAACTTTTGGTAACGAGCGATCGCCATACTCACACTTGCAACCTGATCGGGAGGACAGGGACGTGTCCACACTGTACCGGAAGCATCTAAACCACACAAACGATAGCCACCAGAAGATGATTGAGAAGAAATATTAGCTTGTTGAGCGCAAATTTCTTCTACGTAGTCCATCAAGCGGTTGACTTCTGCATGACGTAGTGTCGCGCTTCCAGTTGGTTCGTTGTCTGTGTGCGACTCTAACCAACCATTAACTATTGGTCCTTCTAGATAAACGTCTTGGATTTGCCGCACGATTTTGTGCAGTTCTGCCTGCCAAGCGCCAACAATTTCTTGTATTTCTTGTAACAGATTCATTGCCAATGCTGGGTTGGCTGCATTGCGATGGTTGGTAAAGCTAGGAGTTTTGAATTTGGGTAAGCTTGGTGTTTTGTAACCGTTTTCTTCTACTTGGAATGTTTGGACAGGGTTGGGATGAAACTGGGAGTAATCTTGTGATTGCTCATCATATTCATCGTCGGCTTCAATGTCATCATTTTCTGACTTTTCTACTTCACCAACACTAATCCGAAACGATAAAGACTGCTTATTGACTTCTGATGGCTCAGTAGTAGTGGTATCGCGATTTACTAAATCGTGTAGAGTAGCCTCAATACGCTTTAAGCCTGCTTTCATAATGGGTATCTCTAACTTTTCTGTGACTTGTGATTGTGGATGGTGCTGAATTGATAGTTGGGATTTTTGAGTTTTCCCAAAAGTTACATCAATTAAGATGCTGAGTGTTAATTTTATCTCTTAAAAGTTATTCGGGGTCAACAATCTCATCCCCAAAGTAAAAAATTATGGTAAAGGGTTAAATTCCCAGTTTGTTCAAGATATTCAGGAAACGGCTGGGAATAAAGCCAATAATTAAGAGTATTGGGAACTATTATGTTTTGCAGGTTTTTCCTCCTTGTAGTAGCTGGAATCATTGGCCATCAAGGGTTGGGGAGCGTTTAGAAGGCAAGGATAATGGTTATTTCTCAGTTTTAATTTATAATTCCCCTTCTCTAATTTTATTTTTAATCTTGTTTTATGAGATTTTTATAATTGGGTTTCTTGAGCTAAAAATGAATCAAATCATTCTGGTGACTGGGCCTGCGCGTTCTGGGAAAAGTGAGTGGGCAGAAGCTTTAGCAATACAATCAGACAAATCAGTAGTTTACATAGCAACTGCAAGTCGTGATCCTGCGGATCAAGAGTGGCTGCAACGTATTCAACAGCATCAGCAACGACGCCCGTCAGATTGGGTGACGTTGGAAGTACCAGGACAATTGTCTGATACTCTTGCTCAAATGCCACCGAACACCTGCGTTTTAGTTGATTCTCTAGGAACTTGGGTAGCTAATCTACTTTCTGAGGAAGAAGCAATCTGGGAAAAGACTATGCAAAAGTTTTTAGAGACAGTGCAACTAGTAGCAGTCGATATGATTTTTGTCGCTGAAGAAACAGGATGGGGTGTGGTACCGGCTTATCCAATGGGTCGAACTTTTCGCGATCGCTTAGGTGGTTTAGTTCGACATTTAGGTACAATCTGTGAACCTGTTTATCTAGTAACTGGTGGTCATGTTCTCAACCTCAGTCTGCTTGGTTCCCCGTTGTTTGTGGGGGAGAATAGCTAATTTTTGTTTGGTCTCAGGCTGATATAAATGTTATTGGTAGGATGTGAGGAGATAAATAGTCATGGTTTTACTTTCTCGTTTACCACAAAAAATCTGTGGAATTAGCTTTGCGATATTTGCTTTTTTCCCCGCAAGTGCAAATGCTGAAAATTCAAAAGTTACAAGTATGATAAATAACTCTCAACAATCCAAGTCAAATTTAAAGATATCAGCAAACAAGATTGACTTTGCAAGTGTTTTTAAAGAACTTGGCGTTGAAGGGTCAATTATAATCTACGATTCAAGTAGTAATCAATTTTACGAACATAACGCTCCTCGCAACTCAAAAGCTTTTTTCCCTGCTTCCACATTCAAAATTTTGAATACGTTGGTAGCATTAGAAACCGGAGTTATTCGGGATGACGTAACAGTTTTAACATGGGATGGCATCAAGCGAGAAGTTGATGCATGGAACCGAGATACAAATCTTCGCCAAGCTTTTAAAGATTCAACGGTTTGGTTCTATCAAGTGTTAGCTCGTAAAGCTGGACAGGAGCGAATGCAGAACTTTATTGCTCGCACAGGTTATGGAAATCAACAAATTGGTACAGCAGAACAGATAGATAAATTCTGGTTGGAGGGACCTTTAGAAATTACACCCAAACAACAGATTGAGTTTTTGCAAAAGCTTCATAGCGGAAAATTACCTTTTTCAGAACGTAGCTTGAATTTGCTTAAAGATATTATGATTATCGAGCAAACCCCCAATTATACTTTGCGAGGAAAAACAGGGTGGGTAATGAGTAAAAACAAAAATCTTGGATGGTTTGTAGGATATTTAGAACAGAATAAGAAAGTCTATTTTTTTGCTACAAATATCGATATGCAATCGCCTAAATTAGCTAAATATCGAATTGAAATTACTCGTCGCTGTCTCAATATGTTGGGATTATTTTAAAAAGTTTATAACTTACGCAAGGCTCCTCTTGACCAAAACAATTAAAAAATTCAAAATTATGAAATTAACACTACTCTTAATATTGGTAATCTTATTAAGTAGCTTCTCAACATCTCAAATCGAAGCTCAATCGAATACAAAACAGCAGATAGACTCACAAACATCGCAATCATCTTCTGTACGGTATCTAACCTCTCCTGAAACAACATCATTGAACCTTCCCTTTTCCGAAGCAGTTCGCGTTGGTAATATGCTTTACTTATCCGGTAATCTTGGAAATATCCCCGGTAAAAAACAACTCGTACCAAATGGAATCAAAGCAGAAACCAAGCAAACGATGGAAAACATCAAACGAGTTTTAGAAAGAAATTCATCGTCAATGAATCAAGTCGTCCAATGTAAAGTAATGCTTGCGGATATCAAAGAGTGGGGCGCAATGAACGAAGTCTATGTTACTTACTTTTCAAAAGATAGATTTCCCGCACGCAGCGCATTAGGCACAAATGGTTTAGCCCTCAATGCACGAGTAGAAATCGAATGTATGGCTACAGTTAATTAATAGATTGAATATCCCATTTACCCAACAATTTCAACTCACAAATTCCCATTGAAGTTTTTGGTTTTACCCTGCCTTCCTTATAACGACTGAACACTCTTGACAATTCTTTATTTTAACTGCGTCGATTTACGAGTGTCGTGCTAGCTTGATCAACAGGCATCAAGATAACTTGATTAATATTGACATGGACTGGTCGAGTAGCGCAAAAAAAGACCACATCAGCGACATCCTCACCAGTGAGAGGAGTGACTCCTTGGTAAACCTTGTCAGCACGTTCTGTATTCCCGTGAAACCGCACTTCGCTAAATTCTGTTTCTACCATACCGGGGTCAACAGAACTGACTTTTACCGATGTTCCTAATAAATCTTGTTTTAAGCCTTCAGAAATTGCTCTCACTGCTGCTTTTGTACCACAATAAACGTTACCACCGGGATAAGTTTGATAGCCAGCGATCGAGCCAATATTGATCACATGACCGCGATCGCGACTCACCATTCCAGGTACAACATAACGACTGAGGTAGAGTAAACCTTTGATATTGGTATCAATCATTTCTTCCCAATCCTCAAATTTACCCTCGTAGAGTTTGTCTAAACCGCGACTTAAACCTGCATTGTTGATCAGAATATCAATTTCTGACCAAGCGCTAGGAAGACTAGATATCGCAGATTCAACAGCAGAGCGATCGCGTACATCTAACTGTAATAAATGTATTTGACCAGACGTGATATGGTATGTCTCTACAAGACTATCTGCTAATTCCTGCAAACGTTCTTGACGTCGCGCTGCTAAAATCAATTTTGCGCCAGCACTAGCAAACACTTTGGCACAAGCAGCACCAATACCGCTACTCGCACCAGTAATTAGAACGATTTGATTTTGTAGAGAAAGCATGGTTTAGTTATTTGTCATTGGTCATTGGTCATTGGTCATTGGTCATTGGTCATTGGTCATTGGTCATTGGTCATTATCTTAGTTGCAATAGAACTACTTACTGTAGAGTTTTGAATCAGGACAAATAACAAATGACAAACAACAAATGACTAATGACTAATGACTAATTATTTTGTCACTACTTGCATTCGTTGAGTGATCATTGTCATACCATCTCCGCGCATGATCACCGCCGAAACCCACTGACTACCAGGAGTCATGGGTGCTTTACCGACTTTAAAAATACCACCAGATGAAAGTAACTCTAAATCTACAGGTGTAGGACTGAGATATTTGTTTGCTTTGATTGGTTCTTCCAAAGCTGTTCCCAAAATATAATCTTCGCCTAAAGGTTCTTGGACGATCGCATCAAAAGTGTATTGCTGACCGATTTTAACCTGTTGTGGCAATTTAAAATCAATTTGTGGTGGTTTACTACCAGCAGTAACTTGAGTACGTTCTGACAAAATATCTTGGCGAATGACTTTTCCTCCAGAAATTTGCTGACGTGATGTAATTGTGGCTGATAAAGCCATATTATTATTGTTTGGGGAAGGTAAGCCAGTTATTTTCGTCACCGTATCAGCCACGGTTACATTACCTTGAGATTTCCAAGATTGCAACTGGGTACTGTATTTGAGTTGAGGATATTGTTTCCACAGTGCATTCAAAGCTTTTTCCATGATTTGATAGTTTAATCCATCCCCATGCTTGAAGTTGGGACTGTAGAACTGCATTACTCCTTTGACATTACGCTGGTTTGCTGCTGTATCAATTTGTGTCAGTAGCTTATTGAGTTCAGGGGGTGTGTTCTGTGGAGCGCTAGCTTGAGCGGATTTCCAACCAGCAGTAAAACCAATAGTTAGTAGTAGCAAAAGTATCCAACGGCTGGATGGAAAGCGTGATTGGCGTTTAAAAAGTAGGATAATTAGTCTACGCATTGGTGTTAATTTGGTAGTCTGACTACAAAAGAGATTTCCGTCATAAAATCAAACCCTATAGATGTAAAGCTGTTGTAGATTAAATTCCAAAACAGTTTACAACAATGTAGGAAAATTGTTTTATTTTAGTGAAACTAAGGGTTGACATGGTAGTGAGTAGATGGTAGACGCACCAATAAAATTATTGATAGCAGCAAGTGGAACTGGCGGACACTTATTTCCAGCGATCGCATTAGCGCAAAAATTGCCAGATTATCAAATCGAATGGTTGGGTGTACCCAATCGGTTAGAAACTCAGCTTGTCCCCCAACAGTATAGATTGAATACTATTTCCGTTGAAGGATTTCAAAAAGGATTTGGCATCTCATCGCTACTGACTCTGAGTAAACTGATCAGTTCCATTCTTAAAATTAGGAAAATTTTACAAAATGGTCAATTTCAGGGAGTATTTACCACAGGAGGATATATTGCTGGACCAGCAGTAATTGCGGCGCGATCGCTAGGTATACCCGTATTACTCCACGAATCAAATGCTTTACCAGGAAAAGTCACCCGCTTTTTCGGGCCTTGGTGTAATGCAGTCGCATTAGGATTTGAAGTTGCAGCCAAGTATTTACCCCGTGCCAAGACGATTTACATTAGTACTCCAGTACGTTCGGAATTTTTAGAACCAGAGAGCGCCGCATCACTAGATTTAGGTATTCCTGAAAATGTACCTGTGATCGTCGTCTTTGGTGGTAGTCAAGGCGCACTAGCAATTAACAAATTGGTGCGTGAGTGTGCAACAGCTTGGTTTGATGTTGGTGCTTGGATTGTACATTTGACAGGCGAGAAAGATCCGGAAGCGGAAAGTTTAAAACATCCACAGTATATATCTTTGCCTTTTTATAACAACATGGCAGCATTACTGCAACGCGCAAATTTAGCCATCAGTCGTTCTGGTGCAGGTAGTTTAACAGAATTAGCAGTGTGTGGTACACCTGCAATTTTAATTCCTTATCCGTTTGCAGCTCAAGATCATCAAACCTACAACGCTCAAGTATTTACTTCCGTAGGTGCAGCATTGATGTTTCAGCAAAGAGAATTGACACTTGAGAAATTGCAAACAGAAGTTTTGCACCTGTTACTGTCACCACAACAGTTAAAAGCGATGGGGGAAAAAGCTAAAACTCTTGCACCTGCTGATAGTGCAGAGAAATTGGCGCAGTTAGTCCGGGAAATGGTCGAAAAATAGAGAAAATATTTATGTTACGAAATTAACAACTAATTTTAACAAGAGCAAACAATTGTGCTTATGGGTAGCTTCATCAAGCGATCGCTATGTTATCCTTTGGCGGCTTCCTTACTCATCGCGTTAGCGTGTCATTTAACTATTGCTCAAAATCACAGTAAATATTTTCAGACTAAACATGTTCAAATTAAGCAAAAATCCCCTAAAACTGTCAAAATTACTCAGGCTATCCAAGCAATTGATGAAAAAACAGCCCTCAACTTAGTTTGGAAACTAGCACAAGTACAACGTAAAGCCAGAGAAATCGAAAGACTTTCAAAGGGAAAAATACGTGTAGCGGCGAAGGTTGATAGTTCTCCAACTCCAGAAGCACCTTACTACACAGTGCAAATCTACGAAAATCATGTAGATTACATCGACACAATTTATTGGTTTCGTGTCTTGAGTCCGAGTGGTGATATCCAAGTTCTAGATATCATCCAGAATCAATACGTATCCTTAGAAGCATGGAAACAAAATTAAATTAGTGAACAGTGCCATGATAACTGATAACTGATAACTGATAACTGAAGTAAATGTCTCAAGCAAAACCTATTAGCCCTTGGAAATTAAAGCCTTGGTGGTGTCAGCCCTGGTCTATACTGCTCACAGGCGTAACTTTGATTAGTGGTAGTTGGATAATATTTAAAATTGTCTGGCTAACAGTTTTGATTGCAATTCCTGTACTCATATGGATGGGTTTCTTCTTATTAATCTGGCCTCAATTGATGATTCGTAGTGGTATTTTAGAGTCCGAATCAATTATCAATAGATGAAAGTGCAGATAGTGGATAGTGGTTAGTGAATAGTGGTTAGTGGTTAGGGACTTGCAATTTAATAACGTACCAATCATTAAAGTATGTATAAAAGATTATCTATTGCTTTAATTTTGTCTGCGATCGCATTTTTATCAGTTCTAGTTATTCCTAGCCTCGCTACACCAAGCACAGCGATCGCGCAAAAGCCAGTAATTAACTGCTCTAAAGCAATAGCAACACCAGAATTGAAGTATTGTTCTCAACAATCTTACGCAGCCGCAAACAAAAAACTCAATCAAACTTACCAAAAAGTCCTTTTGAATATTAAAAAAGAGCCAAAGCAACTATTAATTAAAGGACAACAGGCCTGGATAGTATTTCGAGATAACATCTGTGATTTTGAAGTCTACGAATCTCGTGATGGGACTGGTTACGAAATTTTTCGCAATCAATGTTTGGAACGACTTACTAAACAACGCACTCAAGATTTAGAAAATTATTTGCAACTTAGAGCCAACTGATAAATCATACAACGGGGTCATGAAAATCTCTTAAGTAAACTACCTACACTGTACCGCAAGGTCAGTGTAGGCTTTTAGTAGCCCTGAAGAATCTGTACTGAGATTACAGCACAAACTCTTCGAGCCTCCAGGCTGGTTTACAGACAGCCCCAATAATGCAATCATCTTTGCTCCATTCAAATCAGCATCGCAAGATAACCCACAATTACCACATTTGAACTTTTTAAGAGAGCGCAAGCCAATATGTAGACATCGATTACAGGTTTGGCTCGTGTAAGCAGGAGAGACAGCATTGACTTCTACGCCGTCTTTCAACCCCTTGTATTCCAAAAACATCCGCAACTGATAGAACGCCCACGAGTTGCTCCTACGGCGTTCTGTCTTGTTGCGTGGTTTTTGATTTGTCCTTTCACGGATGCCCGTTAAATCCTCAATTGCTACAAACGCTTTTTCACTTTTGGCTTGCTGGATGATTGTCTTGGATATATTGTGGTTTACCCACGCTTGAAATCGTCTCTCACGCCCCGATAGCCGTGCCAAAACCTGACGACATCTACGCCGACTAGACCTTGTGCGTGTGGAAGCTTTTTGTTGGAGAGATGATCTGACTTTGCTGTACTTATCTCTGGTTTGTGTTAGTTGTTTCCCACTCCATGAATCACCGTTGCTAGTTGCAGCAATATCGCGCCTACCAAAATCAACACCAATAACTTTATTTGTCGGTTGCGGGTCGGGAACCTCATCTTTTAATTGAATGTGGATGTAGTACTGATGAGCGCGATGTTTGCACAGTTGAGCGCTTGTTGGCTTGCGCCCTTTGAGCTTCCCGCGCTGATAATTGCCAGCATTGATTTTAATATGTTCTCGACCCGACAACGTGGTTAAGCTGACTGTCCAATCTTTTTCCCTAAAAGCAAAAATTCTCGCGTCATAGTCCGCCGATGTAGGTTTAAACGTCTTCACGGGTTTTCCCGCTCGTTTAGCCGCTAATCTATTAGCCCCAACTCTGGCACATGCCCTAAGTGCCAAATTTGCAGCTAACCCAAAAGTGAGCCGTAAATCTTCATAAACAACGTTTTGAATAGTTGTTTTACTGGTTATCTGCGGTTTAATCACTTCATTTGTGTAATTACAAGCCGCAGCAAAAGCATGAAGAACTACATCCAGCTTTTCGGACTGCGTTGGGGTAGGGTTAAGTTTGCAAACTAGCGTCAGCACTTGCTCCATGAGTTCGACCTACTCACCTATGATATTAAGATTGTAGACTACAATTCTTCGTTGTGTGTTTCCCGAAAGTGTTAAAAACTTAACTGTCCCCACTTCTTCAACAACCTACGGTTGTTGAAGAAGTGGGGACGTTTCGTTTTTAACCCACAATTCCTCTCACCACTGAAATGGTACTCCATTCAGTGGTGAGAGGAATTGTGGAAATAGGTGATCCTCGAAGGTGAGTGCGTCTGCGTTAGGAGAATCCTCTCACCTAACCAACTGCATTGCGGAGTTAAAAAACAAACGACTCAACCCCTTAGTTAACAAAATGATTGTTAGCAAGTTGGTAAAAGCAATTATGAACATAATTACAATTTGGTAAGAAGCAGCATCAAGGGGACTTACACCACTTAATATCTGTCCAGTAACAAATCCTGGTATTGTCACTAAACCAATAATCATCATTTGGTTAGTGGTGGGGATTAAACCAGCACGAATGGCGTCTTTGCGATACTGAGCGATCGCCTGCTGGGGAGTTGCACCTAAACTGAGATGAGTTTCGATTTCTATATGGCTGTTTTTGATTGTATTGACCAGACGTTCACCAGCGATCGCTGCTGCATTCACTGCATTACTTAGTATCAGTCCCACCAGAGGAATTAGGTATTGTGGTTCATACCATCTATTTGGCTGAATTATCACAAGATTAGTATAAACTATAGCCACAATCGTGCTAATAAAAATGGAACCCCACACTAAAGGCAAAACTTGCGGTATTTTTTGACTAATCCGATTTCGTGCGACAATCCCCGTAATTGTCAGCAATAATGCTAAAAACGCTAAAACTGCCCAAGCATTGTTAAAAGCAAAGATGAAATCTAAAACGTATCCCAGTACCACTAGTTGTAAAATGGTTCTCCCTGTCCCAAGGACTAGGTTGAGTTCTAATCCGAGATTTTCCCAAACAGATAAACCAATGACTACAGCCATTAATGCTGTAGCGCTAGCCAAATCAACTAAATCTAATTTGATCAGTTCCTGCATAGGTTTTGGCGTTAATTGTTAGTAGTTAGTTGTTAGTTGTTAATTGGTAGACCACTATCCACTATCCACTAACCACTAACAACCACCGGGAACTTTCATTACCCGTATTAAATCTTGTGTTGATTGGCATCTATCTTGACATAAAATAAGAAACTTATGGTTCAAAGTAAAAATTCCATTCCTGCATTTGATATCAAACAACAATACGCTTCGATTGAAGCAGAAGTAAGTAATGCGGTTTTAGAGGTTTTAACTTCTGGTCGTTATATTGGCGGTCCGGTGGTTGGAAGCTTCGAGGATCAGTTTGCAGCTTATCACAGTGTCAATGAATGCGTAGGTTGTAATTCCGGGACAGATGCGCTTTATTTAGCACTGAGAGTTTTTAATATAGGTGCAGACGATGAGGTAATTACAACACCCTTCACTTTTATTGCTACATCTGAGGTGATTGATGCTGTAGGAGCCAAACCAGTTTTTGTTGACATCGATGCAACTACTTTTAATTTAGATTTACAACAGATAGCAGCAGCGATCACACCCAAAACTAAGGCGATTATCCCCGTCCATTTGTTTGGACAACCTGTGGATATGACTGCACTAATGAATATCGCTAACGCTCATCATCTCAAAGTGATTGAAGATTGCGCTCAATCTACAGGTGCAACTTGGGGTGGACAAAGAGTAGGAAGTATAGGAGACATTGGCTGTTTTAGCTTCTACCCTACCAAAAATCTCGGTGGTTGTGGTGACGGTGGGGCGATAACGACCAATGATCCAGAAATTGCTGCTAAATTAAGGGTATTAAAAGAACATGGTCAAAAAAATCGCTACATCTACGAAGAAATAGGTGTTAATAGCCGTTTGGATGCTATCCAGGCGGCTATTTTACAAATCAAGCTGCGTTATTTAGATATCTGGAATCAAAAAAGACGAGCGATCGCATCTCGTTACCAACAATTTCTCAATAAAGTTCCCGGTATCATTCCCCCTCAAGAATTAAATGATGGCGAAGGAGTTTGGAACCAATATACTATTCGTGTACTTAACAACAAAAGAGACTGGGTGCGTAACCAATTGCAAGAACAGGGCGTAAATACAATGATTTACTATCCCCATCCTCTACATTTACAACCAGTTTACGAAAGTTTGAACTATCAACCAGGACAACTACCAGTATCTGAACAAGCATCCCAAGAGGTTTTATCTTTACCGATGTTCCCAGAACTTTCCGAGGAACAACAAGCTCAGGTAATTTATAGTCTCAAAGATTGTTTGGCGTAGGGAATTGGGGACAAGGTGGACAAGGAGAACAAGGCGCACAATAAACACCAATTCCCAATCCCCGATCCTCGTACTCTGCACCTTGAAGCCGCTTGCGCGTCTGCGCGAGTGGTCTGCGCAAGGAGAATCCCTAATCCCCAATCCCTAATCCCTAGCCTCTAACCTCTACACGCATTTCTAAAGCTTCTACCAAAGCACGAACAGCAGCAATCATGGCGACTTCACTGTTAAGTTGGTTGATGGCGGAACCGACACCAACGCCAGCAGCACCAGCAGCGATCGCTAAAGGTGCCGTGACGTTAGAAATTCCGGAAGCACACAGTACTGGAACAGATACCGCACGAGCGATTTCGTAAGCTGCGGCCAATGTGGGAGCAGCTTTTTCAATTAAGCCCAATGTACCTACATGAGTAGGGTTGCTGCTAGTACCACCTTCGGTTTGGATGATGTCAGCACCTGCTTTCACCAATTCCTCAGCCAGTTGTACTTGCGCGTCAAGTGTGAGAATATGGGGAACTGTTACAGAAAGGGTAATTTCTGGCAGTAGAGCGCGAGTTTGGTGAGTCAGTACTAAAACTTCCTCAGCCTCAAATCTACGTCCTTGAGCGTAGAAAGCATCAAAATTCCCAATTTCAATTAAATCCGCACCAGCAGCAACTGCTGACAAGAATTTTTGTGGGTCTACCGCAGATACACAAATAGGTAGATTAGTCAAGCCTCTTGCTAATTCTACTAAGGTAGAATCAGCAGCAATATCAACAAAAGTCGCACCACCGTGGTGTGCTGCTTTCACAGTTGCTGCTACACGGGCAGCATCAAAATTATTCAAACCGCTAATAACTTTGAGGGCGCGGCGGTTTGCAAATGTACGTTGGAGAGTCGGATGCATCGTCATGGTTTCTCTCACAAATCATCAAAGTAGAAATATTCTCACATTCTTTGTGTCTTTGTGTTTGATATAAATTTATTGGGCAGAAGCTAGTACTTATATGTGAGCGATCGCCTCTTGAGCTAAGGCTTCTAATTTGCCATCTGCGATGTCTTGCTCTAGCTGCTCATCGAGATCTACCAACAGTCCGCTCCAGCCGGGTTGTTATGCCGCGCTGCCACTACGTTCAACTGCATAAATACAGGTCGGCTTATCTCGCCACTCTATCTCTTTGATCAGTCTCATTCCATTCTTCTCGGCAACACGACGCGAAGCAATGTTAGCAGGATTTATCAATGAAATGAGTTTATCAAAACCTAACTGACTAAATCCATAGTCACAACAAGCTTGAGCAGCCTCCGTTGCTAAACCTTGTCCCCATAAATCACGACGAATATGGTAGCCAATTTCTACCTCTTCAACGCCCTCAACTTCCTGCACTACTAAGCCACAATCGCCAATCAGTTGGCAGCGCTCTTTAAGAATTACTGCCCATAGCCCAAAGCCATGTTGAGCATATCTTTGTATATTCCGCTCAATCCACGTCTGAGTCATTTGGTGATCGAACGGTTGTGGATAGAACTGCATCGCTTCAGGATCGCAGAGGACTTCAAGTAAATTGTCTACATCATTGAGAGTCATCTCTCTCAAAGTTAACCGTTTGGTTTCCAGCATCATACTGAGATCGCCTCATCATCACCATCAACACACAGCTCGACTCATAGTTTTACATTTTGACTCTGAATCCCAACGGGTGAGTTTTCGGCTGTGCCTCCACCGATCAACTAGCGGCATAACTATTTAATATAAAGGCTACTCTAATTGACCCTCAACTGATGTACTTTGCCCAATTTGATCGGTGAGAGTCTCTTCCCAATTATTGTCATTTAAGTCTATGCTGATCATCCGCCCAACAGCTTTTGAACGGTCAACATAAGCCTGAAAAGCAACGATATCTTCTCGATGACTCAGCACATATCGCCTTAACTCATCAAGACTCATGGCATCGTAATTAGTGGTTGTCATGGCTCATATCCTCCTGTAGGCTTGATCTCAAAGTCTAAATTCTCTCCAGCTAGTATGTATAACCTGCCAGTTCTCTCGTCTATGCGAACAAGCTCAATACTTTTATATTGCCATCCCGGATATATTGACATTAGTGAGTCGGTAACACAATCGATAAAGTCCTTGAGCTTGTTGATTTGTCGGATTCATGTTATAAATACAGCTTAACTTGCAAACTGGTCATATTATCTCCAATGCAACAAATAATACATAAACTAGTTATAAGCTCGTAGTAACGACTAAAGTCGTTGCTTTAAAACAAGAGGACTAAAGTCCTTACTACGAACAAGTTTTATACATGATGTGAAAATTAAGTTTCTACTGCTTCACACCCTTCATCGACAAACCAATCCGCTTCAATTTCTCATTCACTTCCATCACTCGCACTTTCACAACTTGTCCCACCTTGACGATTTTCTTGGGATCATCGACAAATCTGTCAGCAAGTTGGGAAATATGCACCAAACCATCCTGGTGGACACCAATATCAACAAATGCACCAAAATTAGCAACATTTGTCACAATACCTTCTAATTCCATCCCTTCTTTCAAATCAGAAATTTCTTTTATTCCCTCTTGGAAAGTGGCATACTTAAACTCGGCGCGGGGATCTCTGCCTGGTTTTTCTAGTTCTTTGAGGATGTCGCGGAGGGTGGGTTCACCTACGGTTTCGGTGACGTATTTTTTTAGGTTGGCTTTGTGGAGTTTTTCGGCAATTTGGGTAACTTTTTGTAAGGTTACATCTAAATCATGAGCGATCGCTTCCACAACTGCATAACTTTCTGGATGCACGGCGGTATTATCTAGAGGGTTTTTACCATTACGAATTCGCAGAAAACCTGCTGCTTGTTCAAACGCCTTTGGCCCTAATTTGGGAACTTTCAGCAGTTCCCGACGATTTTTAAAGGCTCCGTTTTGGTTGCGGTATGTGACAATGTTATTGGCAACAGTGGGTGTAATCCCGGAGACGAAAGTTAAAAGTTCCTTGGAAGCAGTATTCAAATCTACGCCGACGTAGTTAACGCAACTTTCTACTGTTTCGTCTAGTTTCTTTTTCAGCAATTTCTGGTCTACGTCGTGTTGATATTGTCCCACGCCAATAGATTTGGGGTCTATTTTCACCAGTTCTGCTAGTGGATCTTGCAAGCGACGACCGATACTAATTGCTCCACGTACGGTAACATCTAAATCGGGGAATTCTTGTCCTGCAACTTTGCTAGCACTATATATAGATGCACCAGATTCGTTGACTATTACTTGGATTGGTTTGCGTTCCAAACTTTGCAAGACTTGGGCGACAAACTCATCTGTCTCGCGGGAAGCCGTACCATTACCAATAGCGATTAACTCTATCTTGTATTTTTCAATCAGATTTTTCAGTGTTTGTGCAGCTTTGAGGCGTTGTTCGGCTGCTTGGTAGGGAAATACTGCTTGATATTCCAAAAATTTTGCCGTTTCATCAAGTATAGCAACTTTACACCCAGTTCTAAAACCTGGATCGATCGCCATTGTTGGTTTCATCCCCGCAGGTGCAGACAGTAGTAACTCTCGCAAGTTTGCTTCAAATGTCTTGATTGACTCAACATCGGCGTATAATTTCTTCTCTGAGATTACCTCGCTGATCAAAGAAGTTTTCATCAGACGGTTGAATGCATCTTTGAGCATTTCCTGATAAAAATTGCGGAGAGGACGATGTTTGGAGCGAATTTCGTGCGATTCTAAATAAGAAAGCACTACATCCTCATCAAAGCTAATCCCAAAACTCAATATCTCTTCATTTTCACCGCGACACAGTGCCAGGAGATTATGGGGTGCAATATTCTTAACTTTGATCTGATAGTTGCGGTACATCTCAAACTTAGTTGTACCTTCAGGATGTTCATCTTTGATCCGGGAGGCAAATATTCCTTCTTCTAAAAGATATTCACGCAGATATGCGCGTAATTCTGCTTTTTCTGCTACTTCCTCCGCTAGGATATCAGACGCACCTCTTAGGGCTTCTTCTGGTGTTTTCACTCCCTTCTCTTCGGAAACATACTTTGCTGCTTCTTCTTCCAAAGAGGTGGGTGCAGCATTTTTGGTATTCAGCGATTTGATGAATTCAGATAGCGGTTCTAGTCCTTTTTCTCTGGCGATGGTGGCGCGGGTGCGGCGTTTGGGACGGAAGGGTAAATATAAATCCTCCAGTTCCGTTTTTTGTAAACAAGCTTCGATTTTTGCTTTGAGTTCGTCTGTTAGTTTACCTTGCTCGGCGATCGCATTCAAAATTGCCGATTTTCGTTCTTCTAGTTCGCTTAAGTAGGTATGTCTATCTGCTAAATCGCGCAGCTGGACTTCATTCATTTCCCCAGTGCGTTCTTTACGGTAACGTGAAATAAAGGGAATTGTTGCACCCTCCGCCAGTAGTTCCAGCGCATTTTGCACCTGATAGGCTTTGAGATTAAGTTCAGTTGCTAGTAGTTGAGGAATGTTCAGCATTGGGTGTCAGTCAGAAAAGCTACTCAATCAAGGTAATACCTTAGATAGCTTTGATGATGCAAGCGTATGATGTTAATATCATATATTAGACTTTTTTGTAATTACTTGTAATTACTATTGATGGTGTTGTTGTTTATTAGTAGCATATCCTGGCTGAAAAAAAGCGTGAGTGTATAATTACTACACGTCTTTAAACAATAGCCCCAATGTTCAAATACCAGAAATTTAGCGCTTCTGGTTTAGTTCAGAGGTGAAAGAAAGATGCCTTTGTTGTTTGTGATACCACTTTTTACTGGTCTAGTAGCTGGCTATATTTTCAAGAAAAGTACTGATGAAATTGGCCAGCTTATAGGTGTAGTTGCAGCTATTAGCCTAGCTTTAGGTTTGATATTAGCACCTTGGCAAGTACAGCTTTTGTCGCTAATCGTCGTTTTTGTTAGTACAAAAAAACTCCTACAACAACAAAATCCAAAATCGTTCGACTGAGCGCTGACGACGAAGTTAAAAATCCAAAATCAAATTAGGCCATGCTATCTAGTCCCCCCTCTCTCAACACTGTTCTGACTCCCGGAGACTTGCGTCGTGTACATCATATTGCTTTGAATGTCCACGATATGCAAGCTTCGCGTAACTTCTACGGGAATCTTCTGGGTTTACACGAATTGACAGGTGATGAGGTTCCAGAAACGTTAAAGGATTTAGTCGAGCAGGGAAAAGTTGCTAACTTTGTTACTCCTGATGGGACTATCTTAGATTTATTCTGGGAACCAGAATTATCACCCCCAGATCCTAATCCAGACTGCACTTTTACCAGAGCTTATCATCTAGCTTTCGACATAGATCCTCTGAGTTTTGATCGCGCTGTCGAAGTACTCAGACAAAACGAAATTGCGATCGCACACGGACCAGTCACTCGTCCCACCGGACGAGGTGTTTATTTTTATGATCCCGATGGCTTTATGGTCGAAATTCGTTGTGAGCCAAATAGTTAGTGGATAGTGGTTAGTGCTTAGTGGATAGTGGTAAATGACCAATGACTAATGACCAAAATGCAAATTTTTCAAGTTATTGAACAAGTAATCACAAAACCTCCAATTCCACACGAACCAGCAAGACAGTCATTAAAAGCTTGGGCGATGTATTGCTTGCGAGACAGAGGTTTTAAGGTGGTATATGCTCAAAATGCTGATTTTGGGATTGAAATGAAGGGTGGCGAAAAGATTTATTTTAAAGTAGCAAACACTGACGATAATTTAGATCATCAATTTGGTTGGATAGTTTGGGATAGCACGACGAAAACTGCTAGCCTTGTTCCTCCACAATAGCAATAGAAAAAGTCAACTGCCCCATCCCCTTGTGGATGGGGCTTGTAACTGACCGAGAGAATCGGTCGAAACATACGGCATATTGACTGATGCCTGCTCCTCTGTCCCTTGGGTAGAGGAGAGAATAGGGAAACGAATGCTTTCAAGTGTGGGTTTCCCTTTTCCCTTTAACCAAAAAAAGTAGTGCCTACCCTATAAGATTAAAATTGAATTTGTGCTACAAGGTCGCTAAACTGCAATCTAGTGGGCGTTCTATGTCATCTTCACCCAAGTATTCGCCATTTTGAATTTCCAGAATAATTAGTGGGATAAATCCTGGATTTTCTACTTTGTGAAGTGTTGCTGGAGGAACAAAAGTTGATTGATTTTTGTTAAGCAATTTTTCCTCTTGACCACAAGTAACTTTTGCTGTACCAGAAACAATGACCCAGTGTTCACTGCGGTGATAATGGATTTGTGGTTTAATGCCTTGCTTTGGCTTAATTTCAATACGATTAATACTGTAATTTTTCCCTTTTTCTATAACTTCTACTTTACCCCAATATCGGGTATCAGCATGGGAAGAAGATTGATAGACTGGCGACTGAGTGTTACTGTTTTCATTGTCGAGCATAACTAGTTTCTCAATTAGACAGCTATTACCATTCTTCTCTACTGTTAGATAAAAATGGTTAGTGCTATAGAATTTTTAACTACATTTTTTGTAATGAACTTAAGGGAACTTCAGTATTTAACCATTCAATGAAGTTTTGGTTGATTTGTGTGGGTTAAATTTCGGCAACAAAGTTAGTGTAATTAGTATATTGGCGAATCACTCCTTACATTTGTTCCCGATAATCTGCTTGGGTTTTCACAATTAGCATTATTTCTGGCTCTTCTGTAAATTTCTACTTTTGATATATAATACCAATTTCGTATGAAGATAGATAGAATAGCTAGGTTCCAAACCCTTAGCTATAGAATGATTTTAAACTTCAAGATTCTGTGCAAGCTCACAAAGAATTGGTATAAGCGCAAGTATAGCTGTAGCCGTTTTGATTAGGACATTGAAATGGGTATAACCAACTGGAGAATATTGGAATCTACGTCCTAACTTACCTGGCTATAACTATAATACGAAACAAATTGACGCAAACAGCTAAGTTTTTGTTCCAATAAAGCACGTCAAATCGGTCGTGCTTCATCTTTATTATTCACGGTAATGTAGTAAAGTTTCAGTGACAGAAAAATTTATTTATTGTGATCTAAACGCTTGACTTTTTACAAAAAATGCGATTTTTAGATTATCTAAGTTTTCCCACAAGATATTACTGATAATCTTAATAAAGTTTGCGATCGCTATTTTCGTCAACTTATTGAATATTCTTATCATATCTATTTATTTGACAACAGGTAGAGTAATAAGAACTGTGTGTATTGCAAAAGTGTCACATTGCGTCTAGGTTGTCACACTTTGTTGCCTCTTGATTTATTTTCAAAGATAAATAATCATAGACCATTGTTTTTGCCTACAGCATAGGCTATACAGCTAGTTATAAGTTTAAGGATACAGTAAATATATTCCGTCAAAATCTTTAATCTACCTTTAATCGAAATATTACAGCATCAAAAAGTGTCTAACTATAGTGCGGCTGAAAGTAAAATTAGCCAAAATTAATAGTAGATATTTATGAGAGATTTGATTGATGAAAAGCTTACTTCTAAATTTAGTAGTTTTAGTTAGCACACTCAGCGTAATTCCAAGTGCTTATGCTAACTCAGTGAATACTCCAGCCACCAATCGAAGTAATCGAGCTGGTTTTTTAGTTACTCAACCAGTGACGATTAAAAAGAACTGGAGTAATGTCACCAACCAAAATAATGGGCTACGACAAACTGCGGGTTCAATTTCAGTCATCAAGGAGGAAGGATGCACGAAAATTGACCCACTTGAGATCATTCAGAATCCTAGTCTAATTATCAAGGAATGCGAAGAGCGAAAAAACCAAACTCCTGAGTATCTCCAGCCAATAGAGTATTTCAAGACTCCGAAACAAATCAATTCTGGTATTAACGTTACGGTTACTAAATTTTGACCGAAAATCAAAGGGATGTCTTTGTATGAAGACTAGTAAATCTTAACTAGGGTATGTTCCGGCTTTGTTATTACGTTTCACTTTTTTGATAAATAATACAAATCATGGTTAGGGGCGTACAACTGTATGTCCCTATAGAAATGCTCTTGGACACAATATTTTTGCTACAGCGCTGAGTCGAAAATCTGCTGTGCGTTGAACCTCTCCAATGACACGCTGTTATAGTACTAATATACTACAAAGCTACCAACCACCAACTATCAACAACCCATAAAACACAAATTTTACGCAATACTGGTACAAGAACTTTTACACACAACAAACAAATGGAAATTATACCTAGTAGTACCTCGCTTTTAGAGTGGACTGGAGATGGTCTGGCAGTAGGGTTATTTGAAGATGCTACAGAGTTAACTGGCGAACTAGCAACTTTAGATGAGACATTTGGTGGGTATATAAAAGAACTAATTGCCGAAGAAGAATTTAAGGGGAAAGTCGGTAGCACAGCTGTCACAAGATTAGCTAGTGGTAGCCCAGTTCGTAAAGTTATCTTGGTAGGTTTAGGAAAACCAGATGTAGTCAAATTGGATACTCTGCGTCGCGCTGCTGCTGCGATCGCTCGCAAAGCCAAAAAACAAAAATGTAAAACTCTAGCGATAAGTTTGCCTTTTTGGAATAACGATCCTGCCCAAACAGCGCAAGCCTTGGCTGAAGGTGTGCAGTTGGCACTATATCAAGATCATCGCTTTAAGTCAGAACCAGAGGATAAAGGAATACAAATAGAGATAGTAGAATTACTTGGATTAAATGGACAAGAGGCTGCGATCGCTCGTGCTAATTACATTAGTTCTGGAGTAATTTTAGCTAGGCAACTGGTAGCGGCTCCTGCTAACGAAGTCACACCAATTACAATGGCAGAAACCGCAATGGCGATCGCTTCCGAAACAGGAATGCACATAGAAATTCTGGAACAGGAAGACTGTGAAAAGTTGGGTATGGGTGCGTTTTTGGGAGTAGCAAAAGCTTCTGATTTACCACCAAAATTTATTCACCTCACCTACAAGCCAGATGGTACACCCAAACGCAAATTGGCAATTATCGGTAAAGGCTTAACCTTTGATTCTGGCGGACTTAATATCAAAGGCGCAGGTAGTGGTATCGAGACCATGAAAATTGACATGGGCGGTGCAGCAGCAACTCTTGGTGCAGCCAAAGCAATTGCTCAACTCAAGCCAGATGTGGAGGTTCACTTTATCTCCGCCGTTACTGAGAACATGATTAGTGGTCGTGCTATGCGCCCTGGTGATATTCTCAAAGCATCTAATGGAAAAACAATTGAAGTAAATAACACCGATGCTGAAGGACGTTTAACTCTAGCTGATGCTTTGGTATTTGCTGATAAACTCGGAGTCGATGCGATCGTTGATTTAGCCACCCTCACCGGTGCTTGTGTAATTGCCCTTGGTGATGATATTGCTGGTTTGTTTACGCTTAATGATACTTTAGCCCAAGAATTGGAAACAGCAGCCCAGGGTGCAGGGGAGAAAATTTGGCGGCTTCCAATGGAAGAAAAGTATTTTGAAGGACTAAAATCTGGTATAGCGGACATGAAAAACACAGGGCCTCGTCCTGCTGGTTCCATTACTGCTGCCTTATTTTTAAAACAATTCGTCAAAGATACTGTAGCTTGGGCGCATCTGGATGTAGCTGGACCTGTTTGGACTGACAAAGAAAACGGTTATAACGGGCCTGGTGCAACTGGCTTTGGTGTTCGCACCCTTGTAAATTGGGTGTTGAGTCACTCGTAAATTAAACTATTCTTTTCAGAATAAGCAAATTAGGTAAGTCGGCACAAATAAAGCTAACTAGTTAGGGTCGTCATTGGTCATTAGACATCTGGTGAAAAATGATGTAGAGACGCGTGTAATTACCCTGCGGGAACGCTAAAAGCGAACGGGTCTCTACAAGGATTGTGGGTAACGCATAATTAATTTCACCAGATGTCTATTGGTAAGGGTTTTAGGCACTTTTACTTTTTGTAACTCACGTTATGTTTATTGCCGCCGACTGGCTTAATCTTTTATTTGCAAGGGGTAGAATAACACTCAATACTGCTCGATTAAGGATTTTTCATCATTATTTTGGGCATGTAGAGACGTTGCACTCCAACGTCTCTACATATCTAAATGTCAATCGATTTGTCTTATCCGAGCAGTATTGGGATAACACCTACTCTAATATTTTTGATAGTTTTAAGAAATTGTAAATAGTAATATCAATTGGGAGATAGAGTAAGCGTGAAAGGAGGAAGTAAGTATGAGCCACTTTTAGAATATCTCCAAAGAAGTGATTGCCCTGAAATCACCCTTTCTTTCACTGAAATTGAAAAATTAATTAATAACACCCTACCGAACTCAGCCAAAAAAGAACGCCGATGGTGGGGAAACCGCAGCACAGGTTCACCCCAAGCCTCAGCTTGGATGAAAGCAGGGTACGTAGTCGAACCTAACCTAGAAGCAGAAACCGTCACTTTTCGCAAAACGACTAGTGACTACAAAGTGCAAACTGCAACCAATACTATCAACTGGAACAGCGAAACTATCAAAGCACTACGCCTTCAAATGGGACTTTCCCAGAAAGAATTTGCCGAAGAGTTAGGTGTTCGCCAGCAAACCGTCAGCGAGTGGGAAACAAGTGTATATGAACCAACTCGCGCCACATCAAAACTTTTAAGCATGGTAGCTGAAAAAGCTGGATTTAAATAAGGCTTGCTGAATCAAACTATAAGGTAGTCCAGATAAAGGGTTCAAGCCTTTTTTCACCAAAAAAGTGCTACAAACCCACATTCCGCAGATATTAAAGCGGATTTCATAATTATGAAATTGAAGAAACTCAAGCCTGAAATGATTGTAGAGCAATAATTTCAGGCTTTTTTCTTATAAAATAATAAGGCAGTAAGTGGAAAGAGAAAAAGCATGAATGAGGCATTAGAAGCTATAAAAGTCCTAGATATAGACCATTTGGGCATAGTAGCGGGAATAATAGACGAGATGGAATTGGTAGAAGAAGTGAATAAAGATGAATTAGAGTCAGAAATGAAGCCGATAGAAATTGTTCATGGGTATTCAAGAGACCACCGACCAGACTTAAAACAATTTATCATTGACATGATAGTGACAGGAGATGGAGATATCCCATTATATTTAAAAGTAGATTCAGGAAATGTAGATGATAAAAGTGTATTCGTCTGCCGATTAAAAGAATTTAGAAAACAATGGACATTTGCGGGAATATGTGTAGCAGACAGTGCCTTATACACAGCTGATAACCTAGAAGCCATGAGAGAATTAAAATGGATAACAAGAGTGCCACTAAGTATAAAAGAGGCACAAAATAAAATCTTAGACATACAAGAAAAAGAATGGCAAGAAAGTCAAACATCAGGATATAAAATAGCAACCAGAGAAAGTGAATATGGAAAAATCAAACAAAGATGGTTAATTATAGAAAGTGAAGAGCGAAAAAAATCAAGTATTCAACAAGTAAAAAAACAAGTTGACAAGCAGTCAGAAAAAGCACAAGCCTCACTGCGTAAACTATCCAGACAGGATTTTGCATGTCAAGCCGATGCTAAAATCGCCATAGAAAAGCTATCATCATCCTGGAAATATCACCAAATAAAAGAAATTGAGTACTCAGAGAAAGCAGAATATACTAAAGTAGGAAGACCAAGTAAATCCAGCGAAAATCAGCACATAAAATATCAAGCTACAGGTCAAATAGAACCGAGACCAGAGGTGATAGAAACCGAGAAAATCAAAGCCGGAAGATTTATATTAGCGACGAATATATTAGATGAAAATGAATTGAGTAATCAGCAGGTATTAGATGAATATAAAGCTCAACAAGCTAATGAAAGAGGATTTAGGTTTTTAAAAGACCCATTGTTTTTCACATCAAGCGTATTTGTCAAAAGTCCGGAAAGAGTGGAGGCAATTGCGATGATAATGGGACTGTGTTTGTTAGTCTATAACCTAGCACAAAGAAAGTTGAGACAGGCATTATTATCATCAGATAGCACTATCAGAAACCAGGTCAATAAATTCACAAATAACCCGACAATGAGGTGGATATTTCAGATGTTTCAATCTGTACATTTGTTGCTCGTCAACGGACAGCAACAAATGAGTAATTTAACAGAAGAACGTCAGAAAATATTGCATTATTTGGGTTACAGATGTCGTCAATATTATCTGATGATTTAAACTGGCTTATTTGATTGAAAAAACTGGAGATATTTTTTAATAAATCAGAATTTGAGCGAAGACTATAATAGTCTTGGCTAGATTTATGTTGGTTAATTTTAGTTAAGTTAGTGGATTGATTGCGAAGGTGAATATATTAAGAGAATCTGTGAAGTTAACTTGCTGATGGATTCCCTAATTTTGGCTTTATAAAGTGAATTGAAACCTAAAAGATTAGACTAATAGAAATCTTCTAGGCTTGACTTTTCAAAATTACCTGTAATATCAGTCACATCTGCGGAATGTGGGCTTGAAGCTTTGCCTCAAATCCCAGCATTTTTACGTTCAACTCATTGACGTAATGATACCACAGATATTGCTAAAAACTCAACTACCCCTCGCCTTGTCAAACCTACGGTTTGATTCAGTTAAGGGGTGTTGAGTTTTTAGCCCTCGATTCATCTCACCGCCAAATCGAAGATTATGGCGGCAGCCTTCTCTCGGAATTAGGTAAAAAATATGTTGACATTTCTACACGTTAGCGTGTATTGTGATCAATATAGACTTTTTGGAAAAGTCGTTTTTGCACTATTTCAGGTTAAGGGGAAAAATCCCCTTAACCTTTTCTCCTACAACTGCTACAAATCTTACTTCAATTCTGGGTGTGCTCTATCTTCTAATGAAGGCGCACCCATACTATTAATAACACCAATCATTTGATAAAGACGTCCTAAATCTCTTTGATTGAAGTAAAGAAGTAAGCGAGGTAATTCCAAAGTTTCATCTTGTCCTTCTTGAGGTAAGGCTTGGCTTTTTTCAATTTCTCCTGTCACCAGAATGTCGCTAAAATCAGCATTTAATTGCTCTACCTCCGCATCAGATAAATCTGTTCTGAGGCGAATTACCAAGCGATCGCCTACATAGCGACTAGAATGATAAACCTGGTAAAAGCGGGTAATAGCGTTACAAGCCACCACCAAATCATCTGTCACTGTATATAGACTTGGATCTTCGGGACTTACCAAGCCATTTTGCACCAATTGTTTATCAATATATTCGCTCCAAGAGCGCCAATAATCTCCACCAGGACGGTCAATTAAAACTACGGGTACTGGGCCAAACTTACCTGTTTGGCTCAGAGTCATACACTCAAAAGCTTCATCTTGAGTACCAAATCCACCAGGAAATAAAGCAACAGCATCACTTTCTTTTAAAAGAAATAACTTACGAGTAAAGAAATATTTAAAATGAATCAGCTTCGGATCACCTTCAATAATTGGGTTTGCTTCCTGTTCAAAGGGTAGTTGAATATTTAGACCAAAAGAATTTTCTCGTCCAGCACCTTCGTGACCGGCTTGCATAATCCCACCACCACCACCGGTCATGACCATGAATCCCAGTTGAGTAACATAGCGAGCGAAGTCAACAGCCATCTGATATTCTGGGCTTTCTGGTGATAGACGAGCCGAGCCAAATATAGTCACTTTTCGGACATGTCGGTAATCATGAAACAGCTCGAAACCACGCTCCATGTCTACTAAAGCAGCCGACATAATTTTCCAATCCAAGCGATCGACTTCAGTTTCAGCCAGACGCACTATGGTAGCTAGCGCCTGCTGAATATATTGTCGATTCTTCAACGTTGGTAAGCGCTCAAATAATTCGGCGATATCGGTTTGGAGAGACTCTAATATGTCAAACGACGCAGATGAAGTCATGAGAACTGTAGCCAATGCGGCATTATATTTTACCTAAATTTGATCTAATGTGGCATTTCTCTGGAAAAGCGTTTTATTGAAACAAAAAAGCACCTCCAGTTATAAAAACTAAGGCGCTATTACTTCCTTGCCAACCAAATCTAGTGCAGTTTGCCAAAAATGGCTACAACAGTAAAAATCAGCTAAAAGATTCCTATAAAAGCTTTACAGCTTTGTTTTTTTACCTTTTGCACTAGTTTTTTCCACTGGGGAAGGGACAAACAAAGGGTGAAAAATGAATTACAGATGACTTTTTTAGGGTAGACTTTATTGCTATTGTGTGTTTTGTAGTTAAACACGGTGCAAACTACATAGTTGGAAAAATATTGGACTTAGGAAATCAAGGTCAGTATTCCTTTATTTGTACTGGCAAATATTTAAGATGTTTTTGGAGTGTTTTTCACTCCAAAACTATTTGCAGTAACAGAAACTTTAAAGATATTTTTCCAAAGTATTAGCTAATGTAGTTTTTGGAACAGCGCCTACTACCATATCAACTTTTTGTCCACCTTTAAAAATCATCAGTGTGGGAATGCTACGGATACCGTACTGACTAGCAACATTAGGATTCTCGTCGGTATTGACCTTAACTACCTTGAGTTGACCTTCATATTGAGCTGCTATTTCATCTACAACTGGTGCTACCATCCGGCAAGGACCGCACCAGGGTGCCCAAAAGTCAACCAAAACAGCAACTTCGCTGTCTAATACTTCCTGCTTAAAAGTGGAGTCGGTAACTTGTGCGGCTGCTGACATGGCTACAAACCTTTGCCTATATATTTTTGATCGTGCTGAAATTCTACCATAGCGAAAAGCACTGCTTGGAGTCAGACATATACATTTGTAGATGATATCTTTTGCAAAAGCTATTATTTCAAGAATTGAGGAAAGATTAAAGGGTTCTTATTTTTCTTTACCCGTTACTCTGTTATCTGATCTCTGGTTTTGACAAAAAGTATATGGTTTTAGCTTTTTTTCATAAATAAAAGGAACCGCCCGAACGTTAGTCCGGGCGGAGTGTGGTGTGAGGAGTGAACGGAAACATGCGTCTCCGCTATTTCTATTGTAGGCGACATATGTGATTTTTCCAGGAAATGTTTTAGAGTCTGGAAAAATTTTTTTACAGTTGTTAGTTGTTAGTGATTGGTTATTTTTTTGTAGTTACTACCCACACTCTCTACTAACAACTAACAACTAACAACTAACAACCACCAACCACCAACTAACTTATCTTATTTCCCCATACCTAATTGTTGAGCTTTTTGGTATACTTTACCCTCAGTTAATAAGGAAGGAGCAATCACAACTTCGACTTGCTGCATTTCTTTGATGTTTTTGGCTCCTAATGTTCCCATACTAGTTTTTAATGCTCCCAAAAGATTATGAGTACCATTATCTAGCTGGGCTGGACCAACAAGAATTTGTTCTAAAGTACCAGTCTTACCTACACTAATGCGCGTCCCACGAGGTAAAACAGGGCTAGGAGTTGCCATACCCCAATGATAGCCCTGCCCTGGTGCTTCAGCAGCCCTTGCAAAAGGAGAACCAATCATGACTCCATCCGCACCACAAGCAATGCACTTACAGATGTCACCTCCAGTGATTAAACCACCATCAGCAATTACTGGAATATATTTACCTGTTTGTTGATAATACTCCTCACGGGCGGCTGCACAGTCTGCGATCGCAGTTGCTTGTGGTACACCTACTCCCAACACACCGCGAGAAGTACAAGCAGCACCAGGACCAATACCGACAAGAACCGCAGCAGCTCCTGCTTTCATTAAGTCCAGTGTTACTTCATAAGTCACGCAATTACCCAAAATCACAGGTATGGTCATTTCTTGGCAAAATTGAGCCAAATTAAGGGGTACTATAGATTCTGGGGATAGATGTGATGTGGAGACAACTGTTGCTTGCACAAAAAATAAATCTGCTCCTGCTTTTGCAACTACTGCACCGTATTTACTTGCTCCTGCGGGAGTCGCACTAACTGCTGCAATACCGCCTTGTTGTTTAATTTCTTTAATTCTTTGTTCAATTAATTCTGGTTTAATGGATTCAGCATAAAGTTGTTGCATCAAGCGAACAAATTCTTCTTTGCCCACCGAAGCTATTTTGTCTAAAATCGGTTCTGGATCAGCATAGCGAGTTTGAATTCCTTCTAAATTCAACACACCCAATGCTCCTAGATTTGACAGAAGCACGGCCATGCGAACGTCTACCACACTATCCATTGCGCTGGCAATAATTGGGATTTCTCGCTCAATATTACCAATACGCCATTTGGTGTCTGCTAAACTCGGATCTAGCGTCCTGTTGCCAGGTGCTAAAGCTATTTCATCTATTCCGTAAGCCCTACGAGCAGTTTTCCCCCGCCCAATTTGAGTTTCCACGCTATTAATGTTCCCAAATCTGTTTAAGCTAGGGTATCAAATTGTGAGAAAATTTGCAGCGATTTTTTTTAACAACCCACCAAAGTTACAAAAAGCGCCAACAAGAATCCAGATAAACAACAAGGCTGAATGAAGCAGTTTTTGCATCTTTTTTTACTTAAGGTTGGTGTTAGTTAATGAGCGCAAAAGGGTGTGAGGGTATAAGGGTGTGAGAGTGTAAGAGTGTTGCAAGAATTTTTCTGAAATTCATATCTTTAAACCCATTTTCAAGCTAGTAGATATATAAAGCCTTGATTCAATCTGAAACTCTAGAACTACTCGAATGGCCTCGCCTTTGCCAGCATCTATCCACCTTTGCGGCTACGAAACTTGGGGCGATCGCAACGCGTGATTTGACGCCACCTGACTCTCAAGTTGAGAGTCAGCATTTGTTGACGCAAACTAAAGAAGTCTATCAACTCGAAAGTCGCCTCACTACAGGACTTTCATTTGAAGGAATTCAAGACATTGGTGATTCTCTAGAAAGAGCAGAACTACAAGGAGTTCTAGCAGGTGATGAACTGCTGGCTATTGCTACCACGCTTGCGGGAAGTAGAAATTTACGTCGTGTCATCGATAACCAGCCAGATTTGCCCATTCTCATCGAATTAGTTGCTGATTTAAGAACTTATCCAGAACTAGAACAGGAAATTCATCGTTGTATTGACGAACGAGGACAAGTAAGCGATCGCGCTAGCCAAAAACTTGTTGACATCCGTACAGACCTGCGGAAAATACGTAACCAAATTACACAAAAATTACAAAATATTATCCAAGTAAAGTCCAATGCAGTTCAGGAACAGCTAATTACTCAACGGGGCGATCGCTATGTGATTCCTGTGAAAGCACCCCAAAAAGATGCGATTCCCGGCATAGTTCACGATAGCTCGGCTAGCGGGGCAACGCTATATGTAGAGCCAAATTCCATTGTTCCCTGGGGTAATCAACTGCGGCAGTTAGTCAGAAGAGAACAAGTGGAAGAAGAAGCTATTCGTCGTGCTTTAACCGAACAAGTAGCAGAAGTAAAAGCTGATTTGGAAAAGTTACTCGCCATTGCCACTACCTTAGATTTAGCAACTGCTAAAGCGCGCTATAGTTTATGGCTACAAGCCAACCCACCCCGTTTTATCAATCGCCAAGAAAATGAGTACATTACCCTACGGCAATTACGTCATCCGTTGTTAGTGTGGCAACAACAACACGAACAAGGATCAGCTGTAGTTCCTGTAGATTTACTTGTTCAACCAGAAATTAAAGTAGTAACAATTACTGGGCCAAACACAGGTGGTAAAACAGTTACTTTAAAAACCTTGGGTTTGGCAGCCTTAATGGCAAAAGTCGGTTTATTTGTTCCTGCCCGTGAACCTGTAGAATTACCTTGGTTTGACCAGATATTAGCAGATATTGGTGACGAACAATCACTACAACAAAATTTGTCTACTTTTTCTGGGCATATTCGCCGCATTAGTAGGATTTTGGGAGCGGTAGATCAGGACATGGAGGACATGGAAGAAACTGCTTCCTTGTCTTCCCCCTCTCCCTTGTCTCCCCAATCCCTGATCCTCCTCGATGAAGTTGGTGCAGGTACAGATCCAGCAGAAGGTAGTGCCTTAGCGATCGCCTTATTACGCTATTTGGCAGATCATGCACAATTGACTATGGCAACAACTCACTTTGGCGAACTAAAAGCCTTGAAATATCAAGATGAGCGGTTTGAAAATGCCTCAGTAGAATTTGATGAAGCCACCCTTTCGCCTACTTACCGTCTATTGTGGGGAATTCCTGGGCGTTCTAACGCTTTGGCAATTGCGCGACGCTTGGGGTTAAAAGCAGAAGTTGTGGAACAGGCGAAAATTAATCTGGGAGGCTCAACAGATGAAGTTAACCAGGTAATTGCTGGATTAGAAGCGCAACGTCGTCGTCAAGAAACCAAAGCAGCACAAGCACAAGATTTATTGCAGCAAGCTGAAAAATTATACAAAGAAGTTTCAGCAAAAGCCGCAAAATTACAGGAAAGAGAACAAGCTTTGCGTGCTTCTCAAGAAGTAGCAGTACAGCAGGCGATCGCTCAAGCGAGAAGCGAAATTGCTCAAGTAATTCGGCGCTTGCAGCAAGGTACACCCACCGCCCAAGATGCCCAGCAAGCCACAAAGGCTTTACATCAAATCTCCGAAAAATTTATACCCCAACCACCACCAAAACCGAAACAAGGATACATTCCCAAAGAAGGCGATCGCATCCGCATTCCCAAACTAGGACAAACAGCAGAAGTCTTGACTGCACCCGATAACGATGGTGAGTTAACCGTCCGGTTTGGGATGATGAAAATGACAGTCAAGCTCGAAGATGTGGAATCTCTGGATGGTAAAAAAGCTGAACCAGTAGCGAAAGCAAAACCAGCCCCAGCAGCAACGCCTGTTACTCCAACCCAAGCAGCCCCAGCAATTCGCACATCCAAAAATACAGTAGATATACGCGGACGTAGGGTTGCAGATGCGGAACTTATTTTAGACAAAGCAATCTCTGAAGCAACAGGGCCGATCTGGATTATTCACGGACACGGTACTGGTAAACTGCGCCAAGGTGTTCACGCCTTTTTGCAGCAACACCCCAGAGTTAGTCGTTACGAAGCAGCAGAACAATCGGATGGTGGTACTGGCGTAACTGTTGCGTATGTGGATTGACACTCTCAGGTCTAAGGTTATAAGGAAGGCTGGTTGATATTTCCAGGTGCAAAATATGAGCGCCCAAGGGGCGCGATCGCACGCTCCCGCAACGAACGAAACTAGCACATTTCTCAAAGGAAGGCTAAAAGCTTTGCTATATAAGAGTTATAAAATGTGCAAGTTAAGAGCAGACCAATTGTGCCAGTTGCGTAAGTCCTGAGAGTTTATAACGGCAAACGTAGTTTACATTTGAAAACAATAAATTTTCTCAAAAAGTGCTTGTTGAAATATGTCTGAGTTAGGTATTCTTTGGTGGTAAGTAAATTAGCTGGATAAACAACTAACCATTAACAAGGAGTAAATATCTATCTAAAGGAAGATTTATTTATTTCAGTGTGAAGCATCATTTTAAGCAAAAAGTATAGTTAAATCCAAGGTTGGTGCAATTAGCAAACAAGACGTCATAAATAGTGCTTGTTGTTTTTATAAAATTGGTTTTCGTCATAGAGTAAGACAAAGACCGCAGCTGTTTACCCAACCATCTCAGTTATGGAAAATGCCCAGCAGCTTGCTGTAGGCTAATTTCTGTTCATAGCTTTAGGAAACTAATCTTCTTTCGTAAAAGTCTGGTTTCAAAATGGGTAACAGCAACAGCCCCTACCAGCCCGATCATCTATGCTAAAAGTTATGCACTCTGCCGCCAATTTACCCACTCCTACCCCTCAGTGGGAGGATTTAATTAAGCTTCCAGCCCCGAAAACAACTCAATGGGAAAACATTAAAACCCAATTAGATTTGGTGCTGTTAGCATTAGAAACATTGACTGGCATTGGCTCCGAGGCCATGCTTTCAGCGGCTATTAACCTGAATTTAGAGTCAAGAGTGCCAGACCGTGTAGCGCTATGGCGTCTACGCCAGTCTAACCCGCTACGCAAAGGTCAAGGAGGGCGAAAAAAGCTCGATGTTGAAGAAGCGCGATCGCTTGTTCTCATTATTTGTTATCTTGCCAAGCAGCATCAAGAATTGATTCGGCGTGCTGTTGGCTTGTTAGAACAGATGGCAGAAAACAACCGTGAACCTCATCAAGCTGCTTTGTTAGGAGATTATATTGATGCTTTCTGCAACACTTACCAAGAAAGGATGGAGGAAGACTCGACAATCTCTACGGATGAACTTACCCACCTGGCTTTAAAACTGCTAATAGATTTACTTTTTTATAGCGGACCCGGTGGACATCGCCGCCTCTGGCTAGCACTTATAGACCGTTCAACTAAATTTTGAAAATATCCTGCTTGCAGTTCTTGCCATGCCTCTAAGAAATTCTGTCATCCGTCGGTACACACCACCCACTTGCACGCTAGAAGTCTTGGCACAAAGCTCATCTCTATCTCGTTGGGTGGGAAAATCTGTTCTGAAGGATCTACGCTTTGAGTTAAGCTTTGACGATCCAAGACTAAGCGAAGAACAGAAGATCGTTATTCGGGGCGATCGCGACCAACTAGAAGCTTTGTGTGCAGCAGTAACAAACTATGTCCAGGAATTCCTCCAAATGTCCCCTGAAAGTTTTTGGGCAAACTTTTCAGATTCAGAGGACTCAACCAGAGCATTAGATCAAGATCAATCAGACCAATTAGAACCACAAGAACAATTACAACCTTCCGTTTCTACTCAAACATTAAATTCTTTTAATAATCAGCTACCAGAAACCGAAATACACATCAAACCAAACAGCCGTTTAACTCATAATTTGTTTCTCGGTTCTTTAGGATACCAGGCATCTCAGCCTGTTGTTCAACTGAATTTGCTACAGTTATTTGATTTGGCAACTGCTTTAGATCAATACTCTGAGGATGTGCTTGCCCTACCTAGTCTTTATCAAAACAGATCGCGTTTTGCTATTCCTGGTTGGGTTCCTGCGGTAGCAGTCCTGGTGTTAGCTATTGGTTTAGTACCCTTTACCTACCAATATGCAATTCAAACTAAGCAAAAACCTAGTACCACCAAAGATAAACTTGCCTTAGAACCATCACCCCTACCAGAAGTGGCAACACCTTCACCTGCACTCACTCCTACCGACCAACTACCAACCCTACCTTTTGGTTCTAAGAACTTGTCTGTACCTGGTTCAGGATCGCTACCACCTAACCAAACTTCTCCTCAAGCCCAAGGGTTTCCAAATGCGCCTTTAATACCTAATGCGCCTTCTCAAGTTGTTTCCCCTTCACCTTCTACAACATCTCGTACAGCCACCTTTCCCCCAGCTTCTCCAGGGAAAAACGTATTCACCGCACCACTAACATCAACCAATCCGCAACGACAAATTCTGATTCAACCCAATTCTTCACAAACCAACAGCGCCGCCCTGACTCCGAAAAATGGAGATGTTGCCCAAAAAGGGGAAATTTCACTAAATTCACCTACTACAGCAACGAGTCTACCTTCTACTGTTCCTTCTACTCTTCCTACTGTTCCGCCTATTCCTATCGCACCTAATAGCCGTGATAGTACTCCTAATCAACAAAATCAATCATCAACAACAACCACCTCTTCGGTTGGTGCAGAAGATACTTCCAAATTAATTGAGAGATTACGCCAAGAGCGTAATACCAACAAGGTTGCTACTGGAAACAGCAACACTGTATTCGACGCAACTGCTCAATTGTCAGAAGCTAAACAATTTTTAACAAAGCGCTGGCAGCCACCTTCTGGCTTGAACCAAACACTAGAGTATAGTTTGATGGTCGGTGTTGATGGCACTATTGAACGTATTCTTCCTTTAGGCAAAGCTTCAAGAATATATATTGATCGCACAGGTATGCCTTTAATTGGTGAAAGTTTTATTTCTCCCAATCGTAATGGGCAATCTGTGATCATTAGAGCCGTTTACAGTCCTGATGGCAAAGTAAAAACTTTTGCAGAGAAGGATTAATTGATCATAATTGCTTCTGTGCCAGTTGCTCAAGTGTGACAATAAAATGAAGATAAAAGGGTAAAGAGAAAAGGTTAAAGGATTAAGATAATATCCTTTCTCTTTGCCCTTTTACCTTTACAAATAACAATATTTAAGTCCAGTTATCAAACTGTCTTTTGAATATATCCCCATCACAATATCTATCAATACAATAACAATCAATTCGTATTGTCTGAGATTGGGAATATGCAAACACCAGGGCCACAACAAAAAGAGAGTACAGCTTGGATTTTTCAAACATGGGCTGCTTTTCTACTTTCTCTTTCTATGACTACTGTCGGTATTGTCAACTTACCCGTAGATAACTGGGTGAAAGGTTTTATGAGTATGGGTATGGCTTTTTCAATAGGTTCTACTTTCTCTTTAGCAAAAACCATGAGGGATTTACATGAATCGAACAAGCTGACAGCTAGGATAGATGAAGCGAAGGTAGAAAGATTACTTTCTCAACATGATAATTTGATGAAGTGAGCGATCGCTCTATAGATCGCTCACTTCATAATCAAAACTTAAATAAAAAGCTTGTATTAAGTCAATATTAGTTTAGGTGGAGTATAGTTTGTAGTGAGGACTTCAGTCCTCCAAATAAGGACTAAAGCCATTACTGAACCTATAAACTCACACCTAAAAAACCTATTCTGCGACTTCGACTGCTGTCATACTTTTCAGTTTGCTTAACCAGCCTTTCACAAAACCTTTTAACTTCAATTCCGCGTGGTGTTGCCACTCAAAGAAAGGAGCGAAACCTAAAGACAATGCAAAAATTCGCAGTTGCAACACAGGCGAATCACCCAACTGTTTTAACAAGTTAACAAGTTCTGCTCTTTCCTGTTGATTAAAAATAGGAAAAAAACAATAGGCTGAGTGTATGATTGCCATCTTTCGTCTCTGCTGATCTAACACTTTCGTATCCCAACCTCGTCGTTGAAAAGCAGGTAAAAAACTCTCTTCAAAAATCCGAATATATCCTTTCAACTGCAAATGTTTACGCTTGGAACGTGTTTTCTTCACATCAGTCCAAACTCGATATTTTGCTAAGACTTCATCTGCATAAACATTTCCATAGCCAGCATCGGCGATTCTGACAGATAAATCATAATCTTCAACATATTCAGGCCCATTTTCGTAATATCTTAATTCTTGCAGTGCCTTGGTTCTAAACATGATGATGTTCGCTGCTACTCTATAGCCAGTTACTGCTGCCATTAGCGCGTCATCTGAGTTTTGAAACTCTTTTTTTCTGACAACTCGTCCGATGGAATGATTTTTTCCATACTCATCCATTTCCTGGATAGCAGTATGAGCATAACCAGCTTCTGGATATTTTTGTAGCAGCGAAACTAATTTATCCACATAATTTGGTATTAAAGCATCATCTGAATCTAGACGTACAATAAAGTCAGTTTTTGGCTGGCTCATTAACCAAGAATTATTACCAGCAATACCCATGTTTTTAGGTTGCTGATAGTAATGCACTTGCGGAAACTGCTGACACAACTGTTCCATCACTTGGGGTGTTTCGTCAGTACTGTGATCGTCTGAAACCCATACTTCCACATTTGGATAAGTTTGACGACAAGCACTAGTTACAGACTCAATCAAGTATTGAGCCTGATTATAAGTGGGAATACATATGGCAACCGAGGAAATTTCTGGCATTGAAGTCATATCAAGTCTAGTCATACAACTGGAAATGGTTTTTGTGTTGTGTTATTCTGAATAGCGATAATAAAGTTATGCGATTACCAATTTGATTTGATATCCTGATTGCAGAGATCAAGTTTGTTCTGTTACAATGTTTGCCGCAAGTAAAAAGTGTAATTACTTTCTACTTGTGGCAGAAATTTAAGATGTATTCTGAAGCTTCTTTCTAACAAACAAGCATCAGCTATCTAATACCAATTCTTTATGAAGATGCATAAAAGGAACCCCACCGCCTGCGGCACCTCCCCGCGAGTTCGGGGAGGTTGGGAGGGGTCAAAATAATGTGCAGCTTCATATGAAATTGGTATAAAGTGACTTTAGATTTTTTGCTGTCACTTTTTTGCAGGTTAAGTTGTTTAAAGCACTGCCTAAAACAATGCTCCACCTTCAAATTTTGGCAAATCTTGGTTTGACTCAGTTCTGGTATAGATAAACTGTTTACACTTTACTGAGTGAAACTAAACTATTGGCGAAAAGTCTATGGTTAATTCAGGTAGATTTGCAGTGAAGAAAACTAACTTTAGAATAGAATTCGGTTGTGCTATTTTAGGATCTCTCTCCAGCAAGATTAAACAGAACAAAAACATCGTTATTTTCAACGAATATAGAGAGAGGTATTTCAATCTGTATTACTCAGGGTGGAGTCAAACAACCAGGAACCCTTACAGCAGGGAGACTCTGAAGCACTAGATCATATTCGATGACAAGACTACTCCCTAGCAATACTTGCTGGATGTGAGCCAGGAAGATTGATTGAATTTGTTGAACCTAGCTTAAACATAAGAGTGTCCTCTGACCTTTCATTTCAGAGTTGTGCTAGCATTTGCACTACTCACTGTTTCACCAATTTATATTTTTTAGTGAAGCATTCATTAAGAATATTAAAGCAAGAACATCTCAAACAACACTAAATCTCAAGCAAATTCATAAAATTTTCATGTTTACATATATAATCTTTATAAAAAAATCATGAAGCACAAAATCCAAAAATTTAAAAAATAGCTATTTTTTAAGATATAAAAAAAGGCTGGATTTCCAGCCATCTTCTTTATTATTTTTTTTTGAACAAGTTGTATTTAATAACGGGATTTTTTGGGTTTTGATTTTTGCTTTCTGCGTCGTCGCTCAGAAGCTGCAACTGCACCTTCTACAGGGTAGCCTACTACAGGTATGACTTGATACTTACGTTCTTCTTCCAAACATTTGATTTCGGTGTAATCAACCCAATGGATACAATCAACTGGGCAAGTATCTATTGCTTCTTGAATTATTTCCTCGGAATCACCATCTTGACGCATGACACGCGATCGCCCATAATCTGGTTCTATATAGAAAGTGTTACGAGCAACAAAGGCACAGTGCTTACAGCCAATACAAGTAATTTCATCAACATACACACCCTTTTGGCGTAGCATACCCCCTAACTCCGGCTCTAAACCAGAGCGTTCTGGGGCGTCTCGCAAAAAGCCGCCTAATTCTGGTTCTAGTCCAGTTCGGTTATCTTCCTGCTCTTCCAGCGACGGCAAAAAATCAGACATTACGCACTCCAGCGTTGCACTACCAGACGAATTGAACCATCTTCATTTTTTTGTTGTTCAGCAACTTCAAAGCCTGCCTTTACCGTCTCTTTCATGACTGTTTGATAAGCATA
Organism: Nostochopsis sp.; assembly: GCA_051172755.1. Taxonomy (GTDB): domain Bacteria; phylum Cyanobacteriota; class Cyanobacteriia; order Cyanobacteriales; family Nostocaceae; genus Pelatocladus. The sequence continues at coordinate 132,313 of JBMNDX010000013.1, forward strand.
GCGCTGTGTTACCTGGCGCAAAAATCCTTCCACAGATAAGTCTTGTTGCCAATATTGTAAATCTGCTACTAATTCGTATTCCTTGCCATTCCATTTGAAACCAACATCGTAGCCATTTTCTTGCTCGATAGTAATCTCAGCACTGTGAGTTTGACCACGATAGCCACGCACTTGACGCGGCCCTTGCTTCCAGTCTATATCCAAGTCAGAGAGAGCATCTTGCAAAGACTCAAGGTTACGGATTTGGGTTTTAATTTGGCTAAAGTGTGACATGGTGGTTATGAATCGACTAAACTAAACGTTTATGTTTGTAAATTTACCAACCGCTATGAGTGGTTTGTGTGTTCACCACTCCAGATTGCTGCACCTTGGCGGCAAAGAATTCTGAGGTTGGCTCTTGACTGAGTATTTGTCCCAGCTGCGCTTCTATAGCCGCAGTCACTTCGGCGCAGGAATTACCTACAATACCTGTGACTTTTTCCTGTACCCGACCATCTGGATAAATGATGAATTCTAATGTCTCCATGCTTTTGGTCTAACCACAAATAGTACGCTTGGATTGTACTGCTCTAGCAAATGGCTAAAAATGTAGCTCTAGGGAACGGCATTTTTCCTTAGCCACAAAATTAAGCTATTTGTTAACTAATGTTCCATTTATCAAAATATATATCTCAGAAAATTTACAAAAGTTATCAATCTTATTAGTTAACACATCTATTACATGTAAGTTTCTCTTAACCTAATCGAGAAGTCAAGCTCAAAATTTAACTCTCAACAAATTTATATAAAGAGGGCGAAACCATAACCATGGTTAGCTTAGACAGTAATATCGGTCAAAAAACAATGAATTTTATTGAAAAACTCTATCATTATGATTAATTTTGCAAGATGAGAAGCTATCGCACTTCATTTGTGCTTAAAAAACTCCTGTACCCAAAACCACTGATTCCGCTCCAGGTACTACGATGCTTTGGTTTGGGCTTTTTTGTGGGGAAAATCTGTATCTAAAAAATAAAAATATCGATCTGCCAAGCCAACAACCCAGCATAATAAATCAAGATAAAATTTATCGCGACTAGTGGTCCGTCAACCTAACTTTGAAGGGTTCGTAGTCAGGACTTAAGTCCTCTATGAGCGCTTAAGCGCTCACTACGAACCCAGTATAGTTCGTGTGGTGAAGTACTAGCAAAATCTACAGTCACAAGACTTAGAACTAAAGCTGAATGCGAAAGCTAATTTTTAACTGAGCTAATTAACCATGAATACAGAACAAATAATAGGTTCTACCAATTTTGCTCCAGCGATACGTATCGGAGTACTGGGTTTTGGCGGATTGGGACAAGCTGCGGCGAAAGTTCTAGCCCCGAAACAAGAAATGATATTAGTAGCAGCAGCAGATAACAAAGGTTATGCTTACGCTAGCGAGGGTTTAAATGCCGAAAAGTGCATTACCACATATCAATCTCAAGGTTCGCTTGGTTATTTAGAACCATTTGGCACATTAACCAATCACAGTATTCAGGATTTAATCGAAAGCAATCAGCCTGTAGATGGTTATTTTTTGGCTTTACCAAACTTACCTAATAACTTTATCGCCACTGTCGCCAAGCAATTTATTGATTCTGGTTGGCGTGGGGTATTAGTAGATGCGATTAAACGCACCAGTGCAGTAGAACAGTTACTAGACTTGAAAGCAGAACTACAAACCGCAGGTATTACCTACATGACAGGATGCGGAGCGACACCAGGACTATTAACAGCAGCAGCAGCGATCGCAGCCCAAAGTTATGCTGAAATTCATCGAGTAGAAATTACTTTTGGGGTGGGGATTGCTAATTGGGAAGCTTACCGCGCTACTATCCGCGAAGATATTGCCCATATGCCTGGTTACAATGTAGAAACAGCCAGGGCGATGACAGATGCAGAAGTAGAAGCACTTTTGGATAAAACTAATGGTGTGTTGACATTAGAAAATATGGAACACGCCGACGACGTGATGTTAGAGTTAGCAGGAATTTGTTCGCGCGATCGCGTCACTGTTGGCGGTGTTGTCGATACCAGAAATCCCAAAAAGCCCCTCAGCACCAACGTCAAAATCACAGGACGGACTTTTGAAGGTAAAATTTCCACGCACACCTTCACACTAGGAGATGAAACCAGCATGGCTGCAAACGTTTGTGGTCCAGCTTTCGGTTATCTCAAAGCAGGTATAAACCTACATCAACGCGGTATCCACGGAATATTCACCGCCGCCGAAATCATGCCCCAATTCGTGAAATAAGTTTGTAGTAAGCACCAAGCGTGGTTAAAAATTTGAGCGGCTAGAGCCGCTCACTACAAACCTTCAAAATAGTTTAATCAACTTTTGATATTGCACTTAGCCCTGGCGAGGTTCGTAATCGCGGCTATACAAACCAAGTCCACCTACGCGGACTAACTAATTTGAGAAAAAACGTAAGAAAAAACTAACGTAGTTAAAATCAGTGGGTGACGAGGGATTTGAACCCGCAACCAATGGATTAAGAGTCCACTGCTCTACCGTTGAGCTAGTCACCCGAATTACTAATTCACCATTATAGCAAACTTTCCTTATTGCTAGCAATGAGTGATGACTGCAAAAGTAAAGTCAATCAAAATCTTAATAAATAACAAAATCGAGATACATTTGCTCGTAGAAGTACTAGGGTGGGAAGGCGTAGTGAACTCAAATTGTAAGGAGAAGAAAATGGGACAAGCCAAACTAGGTGATACTGTGAAAGTTCACTATACAGGTAAGCTAGATGATGGCACAGTATTTGATTCTTCTGCTGAACGAGATCCATTGCAGTTTTCTATTGGTGAAGGATTAGTAATTCCCGGCTTTGAACAGGCTGTAGTTGGTATGGCTCCAGGAGAATCCAAGAGGACAAATATTCCAGCAGATGAAGCCTATGGTCCTTACCGTCCAGAATTGGTGATGGTAGTTGAGAAAGAACGTATTCCCACAGATGTATCTGTAGAGGTGGGTCAAATGCTACAAATTTCTCAGAGTAATGGTCAAGCAATTCCAGTTGTTGTCACAGAAATTTCAGACTCTCAAATCACTCTCGATGCTAACCATCCCTTAGCAGGACAAGAACTGATATTTGATATTCAGTTAGTTCAAATTGGCTAATGAAAAGCGATCGCTCGCCAAACTCGTTCAGATAGCATGAGCAATAGCGATCGCTGCTGCTGTACAATTGGTAGTAATTTCTCCAACTGCCCTTTTTCACCAAAATATCTGTGGGGATCAGCTTTTTCGATTCAAAATATTACCATTGGTGGCACATCAGCAGCAGTGGTCATGCAGTTTTTAGTTTAAATCTAGAAAACATAGTCGAAAATAGTCAGATATAAAATAGTCAGATATACCGTAGCGTTGGATTCACTAAACAAGGCAAAAGTAATTAGTTCATTTAAGCCTTGCATTTTTCCTCTTCAAGATTAAGATTCGGCTTTCGGAATTGATCCTTCAATTCCCTCTACATACCAATTCATTGCTAATTGTTCTTTGTCTGGCAAAACTTGACCCTTCTGCACCCGTACCTTACCCTTTTGATCTTTTACCGGGCCATCAAAAGGATGGGTAGTAGCTTTAATAAATTCATCTCGCTTCGTCATTACCAATTGCTGTACATCTTGAGGAACTGTTGAATTCAACGGTGAAATATCTACCATACCCTGACCAATGCCAAACCAAACATCTTCAGACTTCCAAGTACCATTCATGACAGCCAAGGCTTTATCTGTGTAAAATTTACCCCATTTATTAATAGCTGATGTTAAATGTGCTTTCGCCGCAAACCGACTCATATCGGTGTTATAACCAAATGCAAAAATACCTTTTTCTTCTGCTAATTGCACAGCAGCCGCAGAATCAGTATGCTGTGTCAAGATATCTGCACCTAAACTGATCAAAGCTTGTGCTGCTTCTCTTTCTTTAGCTGGATCGTACCAACTTTGTACCCACGCTACTTTCACTTTTGCTTTGGGGTTCACTGCGCGTAGTCCTTGGGTAAAAGCACCGATACCACGAATTACTTCTGGAATTGGGTATGCTCCGATAAAACCGATGATATTAGATTTAGTCATCTTACCTGCAACCATACCAGTCAAGTAACGTGGTTCTTCAAAACGTCCCAAATAAGTACCGACATTAGCAGCACGTTTATAGCCAGTACAGTGTTCAAAATAAACACCAGGAAAATCTTTAGCAACTTTGATGGTTGGATTCATGTAACCAAAAGAAGTTGTAAAAATCAACTTGTTACCATCTAACGCCAGTTGACGAATTACTCTCTCAGCATCAGGATCTTCACTGACATTGTCTACAAAAGTAGACCTGATTTTACCTTGCAGATTTACTTCCATTTCCCTTCGACCAAGGTCATGAGCATAAGTCCATCCGAAATCACTCACGGGCCCTACATATACAAATCCTACCTTTAAAGGTTCATTCGCTGCTACAGGTGATGTTCTAGAGAGCGAAGTCTCCTCTGGATTATTATATTTGTCTCCAGAACAAGCAGCAAAGGTAAAACTAGCTCCCGTAAGAGAGGCGTACTTGATAAACTGACGACGATCCATATTTATCGCTGATCCGCAGTGAGTTAAAAATATTTATCTTTGTAGTAGTAGATGCAAGTAGCAATTACACATTTGCTAGATTGTAGCTTTTGTTTTTGCGATTAATATAGCTAAATATTTAAATAATCACAAGTTAGTTTAAGTGGAACGCCACAAAAAAAGTTAATTGGTGAGGATCGTCATTTGTCATTGCTAAGGGTTTCAAGTTTTAATCCCTTTACCCCTGAATTATGTAATAAATCTATTAAATTATGATTGCTATAGCAATTCTAAATGAGATCCAAACAATGTTTATATTGTTCTAGTTTAGGAAATCGGTGAAAATTTCCTGAACTATTCAAGTTTGTATATGTAAGCCCTGAGAGTCAATGTAGGTAATTTGATAAGTATTACTAGAGATAATCTAAAATCTATCGTGAGATGATTTGATGTAAAAGCGATCGCAAGTAAGCTTACAAGGCGAGGTATTATTTTACTTGCGAGCTTTTATGGTAAATATTTATATTATTGACCTGCTTATTATCGGTCTGCTGCTGCTATTTGTAACTCTAGGTTCAGGTTGGATTGCACGTTTACCTCTATCTTTTGCCCTGATTTATCTGGTAGTTGGTATTCTTCTCGGTCCTTACGGATTTGGACTGATTCAACTACGCCGTGAGGAAATTTTTAACGCTGAGTTACTAGAACGTCTAGCTGAATTTGTAGTAATTATTTCTGTTTTTAGTTGTGGTTTAAAAATTGTTCGTCCCATCAGTTGGAAATCTTGGAATCTTACGACACGCTTGATTGGATTATTAATGCCAATTTCCATATTTGGATTAGCGATCGTAGGTAAGTTTTTCTTAGGAATGAATTGGGGAGAAGCAATTTTATTAGGAGCAATTCTTGCACCCACTGACCCAGTGTTAGCTTCCGAAGTTCAGCTAACTGATACAAGTGATCAAGATGAATTACGTTTTGGTTTAACTTCCGAAGGTGGGTTAAATGATGCTTTAGCTTTTCCCTTTGTTTACTTTGGATTATATGCTTTAAAAGATAGCAATTGGAATAATTGGTTGAAATTTTGGATTAGCGTTGATGTTATTTGGGCTATTACTGTTGGCATTATGATGGGGTTTCTTGTTGCCAAAGCAGTAGTATGGATTGATAAAAAAGTCCAAAAGCATCGTCGTCCTGATGAATTAATGGAAGATTTTATTGCTATTAGTACTATTCTATTAACTTATTCCTTAACAGAAATAGTTAATGGTTATGGTTTTCTAGCAGTATTTATAGCAGGACTAGTTATCCAGAGAAGTTACAAGGATAAAGAAAAAACTTTAGCCAAATTGGAATTTATAGAAAGATTAGAAAAGTTACTAGAAATAGGAACAATTTTATTACTAGGTTCAATCTTATTATTTAAGCCAATACTCTATTACGCTAATCAATCCTTATTAGTGATAGTGTTATTATTCTTTGTTATTCGTCCTTTAGGAGTGTGGTTAAGTACAATTGGTCATCGTCCATCGTCTATGCGTCGCCGCTCCTTACATCCAGGAAGTCGTTGGTTAATTGGTTGGTTTGGGATTCGTGGTGTTGGTTCTTTATATTATCTTGCTTACGCCTTTGGTAAGGGTTTAGAAGGTCAAGTTGCTGAGAAGATTTCCTGGATTACTTACACTACTATTGTTGTTTCTGTAATTGTTCATGGCGTTAGCGCCACTCCTTTAATGAATCTATATGAACGACATATTCAGGAAAGCAAAGAAACTCATCAACCTTCAACAATTGATGAATTTGAGTAATTTTGATTTCAGAAAATTCAATATCTGATTCTAGGATCTATATAAGCATTTAAAATATCAATCAAAATGCTTGCACCCACAACAATAGCTCCAAAAAATATCATAATTCCTTGAACTGTGGGATAATCTCGCTCTGAAATTCCTTGATATAATCTATTTGCTAATCCTGGCCAAGAAAATGTGACTTCAGTTAGAATTGCTCCACCTAACAAAGAAGCAAAAGTTAACCCTAAAACAGTAATGACTGGAATCAAAGCATTTTTAAAAGCATGAGAAAATAAAATTGTATTCTCAGGAATACCCCTAGCTCTAGCAGCTTCTACATAATCTGCTTGCATCGTTTGCTTTAAATTGACACGTACAATACGTTCAAAAATACCACTGAGTAAAATTCCTAAAGTACAACAAGGAAGAATAAGATATTGCACAGCAGTGAAGAATTGCGTGAATTTACCTTTTAAAAGACTATCAATGCTATATAAACCTGTAATAGTATCTGGTGCTGGAAGAGTTGCAGGATAACGTGTTCCTAAAGGTAATATATCTAATTGGACAGCAAAAATTAATTGTAAGATCATTCCTGCCCAAAATATGGGCAGTGCATAGGTAATAATTCCAAATAATCTTCCTCCTATATCCAAAGGTGTACCAGGACGAGAAGCAGAAATAACACCAACTGCAATACCAACAATCAGAGCGATCGCAATACTATATATTGCTAATTCTGCTGTAGCTGGGAAATATTGCCAAATAATATCCCAAACTTGTTGTCCGCGACTGGAAATAGATTTACCCATATCAAAGCGCAGTAAGTCGCCTATATACTTCAAGTACTGTAACCACAAGGGTAAATTTAAACCTAGCTGTTTTCGCATTTCTTCTTTGACACTTTCTGGCGCTCGCGCACCTAAAATTGCATCAACGGGATCTCCAGGTGTTGCTCTGAGTAAAAGAAATACAATTGTGATAATTGTCAATAGCTGAAGCGGAGCTAATAATAAACGAGTAGTGATGTAATATGTTAAAGCTTTAGAACGGGACATGATAATTTGGGTAATGGGTAATGGGTAATGGGTAATTGGTAATTGGTAATGGGTAATTGGTAATTGGTAATTGGTAATTGGTAATGGGTAATTGGTAATTGGTAATGGGTAATTGGTAATTGGTAATGGGTAATTGGTAATTGGTAATTGGTAATGGGTAATTGGTAATTGGTAATTGGTAATTGGTAATTGGTAATTGGTAATTGGTAATTGGTAATTGGTAATTGGTAATTGGTAATTAATGATATTGTTGTTTATTAATCAGTAAACCTTATACCCATTTCATATGAAGATACATGGAATACTTACACTCAAGACTATTGCAATACAATAAATTTAGACTTCCTTATTCTGTGCAAGCGCATAAAAAATTGTTATTACCTCTTACTTGTTAGAATTACCAATTGAATTTAAGTAGGCATTCAGCTTGGGAGATAATTCATCAATGATAGGTTTAATAATATCTACTTGTTCACTGTTTAGTAGTTTACGAGCATACGCTAATCTCATCCAGTGAATTGTTTCATTCATAGAACCTCTAGCCATTTTGACAAAACGTTTATTATCTTGATAATTATAACGACCCCTACCTTCTGCTATATTAGCTCCAACACTATCGGCCGCACGCACCATTTGTTTGCCAATTGTGTCTTTCGCAAAATCGTCCCATTTAATAACAATTTTCCAGATTTCATTGGATAGCTTTTCTGCTAATTTATAAACCTGCAAATCTTCAAAGTCAGGTCTACTCATACTATTCTTTATTACCAATTACCAATTACCAATTACCAATTACCAATTACCAATTACCAATTACCAATTACCCATTACCCATTACCCATTACCCATTACCCATTACCCATATTTCATTTTTTGATATTCTTATATATCAAAATTTGAGTAGGGTCTAGTTGTACACCACTCATACCAGTTTGAGCAAATACATAATCTTTACTTTGCCATAGAGGAATGTAAGGTATGTCTCGCGCCAATATGTTTTGGATTTCTGCAAAAATTTGCTTACGTGCTTCGAGGTTTTGTTCTTGTCGTTGTTTGTCAATCAGTTGATTCATCTGTGGATTGTAGTAAAAAGAACCCTGAGATTGACTTCCCCCATCTTCACATCCTTTTTCTAGCGAACCTTTGTTGCAAGATAAAAATGGCTGAATATAATTATCTGCATCCAGAAAATCAGGATACCAATCTAGTAAAAATGTTGGATATAAACCCTTAGCAATGTTTTTAAAAGCAGTGGTAGATTCTACAGTATGTATTTCAAATTGCAGTAGACCATCCATTGTTTTTTTAGCAAGAGCTTTGATGACTATTGCTGCTAAACTCCGAGTTGGAGAACCAGAAGGATACCAAAGTTCGACTTTGGCTGGATTATCTTTGGAAAAGCCTGCTTTTATTAGTAATTCTTTAGCTTTTTGGATATTTCCATCACCATATTGCTCTTGGAAAACAGGTTGATAATCATTGAATGCTTTTGGTATCAAACTATAAAGTGCATCTGCTTGGTCGTACAATACTCGTTTATAGATTAATGGACGATTAACCATAGCTGCGATCGCACTTCTAACTGCTGGGTTATCCACCGGCTTTTGATTGCGGTTGACAGCCATATAACTGACTACATTACCTTGATTAGGAATCGCTTGCCAAACGCCTTTTTTTGCACTTGCTTCCAAGCTACGAACTTGATCTGGGTCCATACTTAAGCCAGCTACATCCACAGCTTTTTTACGGAAAGCGTTATATAAATTCACACCACTGCTAAAAATTTGAACATTAATACCTTGATTTAAGGGCTTTTTTCCCCAATATTTGTCAAATACATCAAACTGCAATGAATCAGAACCAAATTTTGTTAATTTGTAAGGGCCAGTACCAACAAAAATATTTGGGGTAAATTTTCCTTCGCCAATTTCATAAGCTTTTGGTGATACAGGACAAACACCAGCAAACGCCAGCAACGACGGAAATGCTGCAAATGGCTTTTTCAGCTTGATTGTCAATTCATATTCGCTTGTAGCTTTGGCTGACTCTACGATATCTCCTAGCAAGAACGCAGGTTTACCCTTGTTTTCAATAAAACGGCGTATGGTAAAAGCCATTGCTTCCGCATTAAAAGGAGTTCCATCGTGAAATACTACTCCTTGACGTAGAGGGATAGTATAAATCAAACCATCTGGACTCACTTTCGGGAAGGCGGTAGCTAGCTGTGGTTTAATTTCTGTGCTTCCTGGTTCATAGGTGTAAAGGCGATCGCTTATGTTATATACCAACGATAATGATGCCAATTCATAGGCATCAGATGGATCAAGAGTACGCGGTTTTAGTGTTGTACCAACAGTAATGCGACCATTACCAGATACTGATGTGTTTGTTTGGGAGCTTGTGCCACAACCTACAATTAACAATAAACACAGACAAACAGCCAGCACTTGTGTTATCTGCATCCATCGTCTAGCAGACAAAAAAGACCAGTTCATGGCATGGAATTTTGGAATGAGTGGTGTGTTATTTTACTACATAATGTCAAAAAGAGTTTTATTAAATTTCGATACTTTGATTTTGAAATTAAAACAGAAAATTTACTCAGTATCTTAAAATTTTTTGTCTATTTAGAAACTTAAACTTTGTGAGTTCAGTAAATTTGTTTTTAAGTTATCAAAAATATATATAAATTAATATTATTTAACAACTGAAAATGTTTAGTTTAATTAAGATTACAAAATAACAGAAGCTAGTCGTAAATTCGGATTTGATAGAAGAAGAGGTTTGTTAGGTCTGAGTAAACAGCTTGATAGTGCATTTTCGGGGTGTAAAAGATTGAGAAGGAAGCAACAGACTAAGGAGTAGAGAGAGAATAGGGATGGAGAACTAACTTTTTTCGATGTTCTATACTCAATTCACCTCTATTCATAATCTCCGTCCTTCTTTGTAGTCCCCACTCTGTTTGTGATCCCATAGCTATAATTTACAAACCTCATTTGATACATAGATAACTGAGGTTTTCACGATATTGCTAACAACTAATTCTAGAGAATCTAACAGCGAGACTAAAAGTGTGAAGTACTTCTTTTTATCTGAAGGATGGACAGTCGGCAGAGTTTGGGCATCTGAAGGACTTTGGCAAATAACCGCATGGCGACGTCAACCAGATATTCAACGTATGAATATTTGTTTATTAGAACAAGGCGAAGTAATGTGGCTTTACCGAGTAGAAGATGCCATTATCACCGTAGAAGTTAAGCCAGCTATATCACCACAAACAGCTAGGTCTACTCAAGTGATCGGTCAAGTGATACTGAGGCGGTTAATGAGTGCTGAACAAGTTATAGAGCGCTTGGAGACTGCTTCAGCTAGGTGTCAGCTACAAAATATAGAATCTATGGTGCAGTAGAAATTAGAGACTAAAGATCAGGGGTTGATTGGTTGGTAGTTGTTCGTTGATTTTTTTGTAACAAAAATGAAACAAAAGATCATAGCCAACTACTAACCACTATCTACCAACTAATAACTAAGCTTAAGTGCCTTTATACGCTTGCAAACAGCTCCATCAATAGTTACACTTTTTAAAACATTCTAATTTTTACTTGGCGATCGCCACCTTGGGGTAAAACACCCTCAAAGTCTTGTGTGTCGCTCAAGTAGCCACGCTGTCTGACCTTTAAGACCAAGCTGTGGAAAATTCAAGCTCTGGCAATAAAAAAACACAGAAAAATTGTTTTGTAAACAAACTCATCGAGGAGGAGCGTAGTCGATGGGACTACCTTGGTACCGAGTACACACAGTCGTTCTGAATGATCCAGGACGGCTGATTTCTGTACACTTGATGCACACAGCGTTGGTAGCTGGCTGGGCTGGTTCAATGGCTCTATACGAACTGGCTACCTATGATCCCAGTGATCCAATTCTCAACCCCATGTGGCGTCAAGGTATGTTTGTGCTGCCCTTCATGGCACGCTTGGGTGTTGTAGGCTCTTGGGGCGGTTGGAACGTTGCTGGCGAAGCCAACTACGATCCTGGTTTTTGGTCATTTGAAGGTGTAGCTGCCGCTCATATTGTTCTATCTGGTTTATTATTCCTAGCTGCTGTTTGGCACTGGGTTTTTTGGGACTTGGAACTATTTCAAGATCCCCGCACTGGTGAACCCGCTCTTGATTTGCCAAAAATGTTTGGCATTCACTTGTTCTTATCTGGTCTTCTGTGCTTCGGTTTTGGTGCTTTCCACCTTACCGGACTTTGGGGACCGGGAATGTGGATTTCTGACGCTTACGGCTTAACTGGTCACATAGCACCAGTCGCACCAGAGTGGGGGCCAGATGGCTTTAACCCATATAACCCTGGTGGTGTCGTAGCCCACCACATCGCCGCAGGCGTTGTCGGCATTATTGCTGGTTTATTCCACCTAACTGTAAGACCACCCGAAAGGCTCTACAAAGCCCTACGGATGGGTAACATTGAAACCGTACTTTCTAGCAGTATTGCTGCTGTATTCTTTGCTGCTTTTGTCGTTGCTGGTACTATGTGGTACGGTAGCGCCACCACTCCAATCGAACTGTTCGGGCCTACCCGCTACCAGTGGGATCAAACCTACTTTAAGCAAGAAATTCAGCGTCGCGTACAAACAAGCATTGCTTCTGGAGAGACTCCTTCACAAGCTTGGTCACAAATTCCTGAAAAATTGGCATTCTACGATTATGTCGGCAATAGCCCCGCCAAAGGCGGTCTATTCCGTACAGGTCCTATGGTTAAAGGTGATGGCATAGCCCAATCTTGGGTTGGTCATCCTGTATTCACAGATGCCGATGGACGGGAATTACAAGTACGTCGTTTGCCCAATTTCTTTGAAACCTTCCCTGTAATTCTGACTGACAAAGATGGTATTGTCCGTGCTGACATTCCCTTCCGTCGAGCAGAATCTCAGAACAGCTTTGAGCAAAGTGGTGTAAAAGTTACCTTCTATGGTGGTGACTTAAATGGTCAAAGCTTCACACAACCCGCAGAAGTTAAGAAGTGGGCGCGTAAAGCTCAAGGTGGCGAAGTATTTGACTTCGATAGGGAAACTTTGAACTCTGATGGTGTATTCCGCACCAGTCCTAGAGGTTGGTTTACCTTCGGACACGCCTGCTTTGCGTTGTTGTTCTTCTTTGGTCATATATGGCATGGTTCTCGGACAATTTACCGAGACGTGTTTGCTGGTGTTGACCCAGACTTGGAAGAACAAGTCGAGTTTGGTGTATTTGCGAAAGTGGGTGACTTGTCCACTCGTAAGAAGGAAGCTGTCTAAAGCTTAAAATATTAGGGATTAGGAGATAACCTAATCCCTGATACCTCATCCCTGAACTTGGTATAATAGAGTTAACTGCCGTGAGACACACGGTCGCTGCTTGCAGAGGGTAAAGTCAATTGACTCCCAGTGAAGCAAGAATCTCATAAGGCGTAATGCCTAGTGAGAATGTTAAAATTCCAGATATGCAGGGGCTTGTGATATGGAAAGCGTGGCATATATATTGATTTTGACTTTGGCAATTGGAACTCTTTTCTTTGCGATCGCATTCCGCGAACCTCCTCGCATTGAAAAGAAAGAAGATTAATTTTGTGTTGCTAAATTTTTGATATTGTTCATTAGAAATAAATAGCCGCAGTTTACATATTTAGTAACTGCGGCTATTTAGTGCAAAAGTCAGGGGAAATGGCAAGGGTGAAAGCAATACGGTTCGGATAAGACAAATAGATTGACATTTAAATCCTGTAGAAGCGTTACACCTGCTAGTCTCTACATGTCCAAAATTATGACTAAAAATTCTTAACCGAACTGTATTGAGAGTAAAAGGATAAAAGAATTGAAACATCTTTATATATAAAAAAGATTTAATTTTTGATATAATTTACTATCTGTTAAATAAGGTGCGCTAAGTCAGCCTTTGTGCGCTAGGATGATTTAGGGATGTAGGTGTAGACATCCTATGTCACGCTTGCACATAAAATCGCGCTTGTGGCAAAACCATTACGGAGACGAACAACCAGGAAACAATCAGCATGGTCAATCAGAAAACAACCGCTATTACCGAGATTGGGTTTACTCACGAAGAATTCGCTGCTTTACTGGACAAATACGATTATCATTTTAGCCCTGGTGATATTGTACCCGGTACGGTTTTCAGTATAGAGCCACGCGGCGCTCTGATTGACATAGGTGCTAAAACCGCAGCATACATACCGATACAAGAAATGTCTATTAACCGGGTAGACAGCCCGGAGGAAGTTTTACAATCAAACGAAACACGGGAATTTTATATACTTAGCGATGAAAATGAAGAAGGACAGTTAACTCTTTCTATTCGTCGTATAGAGTATATGCGAGCCTGGGAGCGAGTACGGCAGTTGCAAGCAGAAGATGCTACTGTTCGTTCTGGTGTATTTGCCACTAACCGAGGTGGAGCTTTAGTTAGAATCGAAGGATTACGGGGATTTATTCCTGGTTCTCATATCAGCACTCGCAAACCGAAAGAAGATTTAGTTGGCGAAGAATTGCCACTGAAGTTTTTAGAAGTAGATGAAGAACGCAACCGCTTGGTTCTATCTCATCGTCGCGCTCTGGTTGAGCGTAAGATGAATCGTCTCGAAGTCGGTGAGGTAGTAATCGGTACTGTGCGCGGTATTAAGCCTTATGGTGCCTTTATTGATATTGGTGGCGTCAGCGGCCTGTTGCATATTTCTGAAATCTCCCACGAACATATTGATACACCTCACAGTGTATTCAATGTCAATGATGAAGTGAAAGTGATGATCATTGACTTGGATGCAGAACGGGGCCGGATATCTTTGTCTACAAAGCAACTGGAACCCGAACCAGGTGATATGATTAAGAACCGCGATTTAGTGTACGATAAAGCAGAAGAAATGGCTGCTAAATACCGTGAACAATTATTAGCTAAACAGCAAGGTGCTACTGCTGCACCTGCTGAAGCAAGCGAAATTCCTATAGCTGTAGCTGAAGAAGAAATACCACCAGCAGTTGAAGAAGTTGAAGCAATTGAAGAAGTTGAAGCAATTGAAGCAATTGAAGCAGTTGAAGCAGTTGAAGCAATTGAAGCAGTTGAAGCAGTTGAAGCAGTTGAAGAAGAAATACCAGTAGCTATTGAAGAGTAATTTATTGTCGTTGCAGTTATCGGCAACTATATTATAAAGATCAAATTTTACGAGTAAGGAGGGATTAATTTTCCTTCTTTTTTTGTATTGGTTAGTGGTTGCTTATTCCAAACAACAAACAACAATCAGGAGGAATCTCTTGGTAACGATTAAGTGTAGAGATGTGACATTTTCCAATATCCAAGCTATTTTATTTGATAAAAATGGCACTCTCGAAGACTCAGAATTATTCTTGCGATCGCTCGCTCAAAAAACCGCAAGGATCATAGATGCACAAATTCCCGGAATCGGAGAACCATTATTAATGGCGTTTGGTGTCAATGGTGATGTTCTTGATCCAGCAGGATTGGTATCAGTAGCAAGTCGTCGAGAAACAGAAATAGCCACCGCCGCATATATCGCTGAAACAGGACGCGGCTGGTTTGAATCATTAAAAATCGCACGTCAAGCCTTAGCAGACGCAGAAAAATACGTTGGTAAAACTCCCTCACCTTTATTTGTTGGTAGTTTAGAAATTCTTAGGAAATTATCAGAAGCAAGATTAAAACTTGGTATTCTCTCAGCTGCAACCACTGCTGAAGTTCAAGAATTTGTAGAAACTCATCAATTAAGTAATTATATCCAGCTAGAAATGGGAGTGGATGAAGGGCCAAGTAAACCAGATCCAGTGTTATTTTTACAAGCTTGTGAAAAATTGGGAGTTGAACCAGGTGCTACATTGATGGTGGGAGATTCGGCGGGTGATATGCAAATGGCACGTAACGCAAAAGCCGCCGGTTGTATTGGTATAACTTGGATTAATAAATCAGAAAATGTCCCAGGTGCAGATGTAGTAATTAATCAACTTGATCAAATTCAAATTGTATAAATCTCTTAGATACGGCAGAAAGGCACTTACTTAAAGCTTGACTTCCGCAGCCACCTTTCATGCACAAAAACCAACATAACTATGAACTAACTAAATAATGACATATAGTAGGGATTACTTGAACTATCTAATTGCATTTATCGAACTCATATAATGTAGCGATCGCATTTTATGAATAAAGCTATTATCAAGCACCATTTGAACTCTCGTATGGAGGCGGTGCAGTCGCCTATTATCCCTTTAGTTGGCGAATTGATTAAAAACAATCCAGGGACAATTTCTTTAGGACAAGGTGTTGTTGCTTACGCACCACCACCAGAAGTCATTGAATTTTTACCAAAATTTTTAGCTGAACCAACTAATCATCTCTACAAAGCTGTAGAAGGAATTCCCCCTTTACTAACAGTAATTACAGCAAAATTACATAGTTTTAATAGTATCAAAATAAACACAGAAAATAGTATTGTTGTGACTGCTGGGAGCAACATGGGGTTTTTGAACGCCATTCTTGCTATTACTAATGTAGGTGATGAAATTATTCTCAATTCCCCCTACTATTTCAACCATGAAATGGCAATAAAAATGGCGGGGTGTCAGGTAGTATTAGTAGAAACAAAGGAAAGTTATGAACTGCGTCCCGATGCGATCGCCCAAGCTATCACTCCAAAAACAAGGGCTGTAGTCACAATTTCCCCTAATAATCCGACTGGTGTTGTATATACCCAAGAAGCATTGCGAGAGGTAAATCAAATCTGTCGCGATCGCGGTATCTACCACATCAGTGATGAAGCCTATGAATACTTTACTTATAACGGAGTCAAACACACTTCACCGGCTGCATTTCCTGATAGTAGTGAATACACTATTTCTCTATATAGCCTTTCTAAAGCTTACGGTTTTGCTAGTTGGCGCATTGGTTATATGGTGATCCCCAAACACCTGCTGATCGCCGTAAAAAAAGTTCAGGATACAAATTTGATTTGTCCACCTGTAGTTTGTCAGTATGCAGCCTTGGGCGCTTTGCAAGCAAAACCAGATTATTTGAGAAATAATATTCAGGCGATCGCTCAAGTGCGAGAATTGGTAATTGAATCTCTCCAACCTTTAGAAGGATTATGTAAAATTGCTGCTGCTGAGGGTGCTTTCTATTTCTTTCTCAAAGTTCATACCGAAATAGATACCTTTGAATTAGTTACAAGATTAATTCAGGAACATCAAATTGCAGTGATTCCCGGTACTACTTTTGGTATGAATAATGGATGTTACCTGCGCGTTGCTTATGGTGCATTGCAAAAAGAAACAGCTAAAGAGGGGATAGAAAGATTAGTTAGAGGTTTGAAAAAAATTGTTTAGTGATCTTGGGAGCATTCCAAATGTTTAAAAACCGCCTGCGATTTC
>JBMNDX010000014.1:0-110241 GCA_051172755.1 Nostochopsis sp.
ACAAATCTCTATGTCTCCCACTCTCCGCTTCGCCACATTTTCTCTCGATCCCCGATCCCCGTACTCTGCCTTGAAGCCCTCCGAGTTCTCGAAGAGTACACGCGACGCGAAGCGGGTACGCCAGGTGACAGCCGAAGAAGGCGCGTCTACATGGGGGAAACCCCCATAGATGCGAAGCAGCTTCGGTGTAGGGTAGACCGCGCTGGCTCCTTTATGCCGGGGAACCCTAGTCGAGCACTGGCTCACCGCTTGCGCGTCTGCGCGTAAGCGCCTCCGTAAGGAGAATCCCCGACCTACGCATTCAACTTCTTTTCTACCAATTGGTTAGTCAGCTTGGGATCAGCGCGTTTGTTGGTCTTTTTCAGGACTTGTCCCACGAAGAAGCCTTTGAGATTGAGATTACCGTTGCGGTACTTCTCTAATTCTTTGGGATTTGCAGCAATCACTTCATCAATGATTGGTTCTAGGGCGCTGGGGTCACTGATTAACTCTTGACCTGCAAATGCTTTTTCAGGAGAAACACCACTCAGCAAATCGGGCAATTTTTCTTTAGCTTGGGCGTTGCTAATTTTACCCTTTTCAATCCGACTGATGACGTCGGCAAGATTGACAGGAGTAAGAGCGATTTCAGTGATGCTGACTTTATTTTTGTTGAGGTAAGCGGCGATATCTTGAGTAATCCAGTTAGCAGCAGCTTTGGGGTTAGCACCAAGAGCGATCGCACTTTCAAAATACTCAGAATTAGCCCGTTCCTCAGTCAAAACTCGCGCATCGTAGGTTGAAAGACCCAACTCATCTTCGTAGCGACGGCGTTTTTGAGCGGGAAGTTCCGGTAATTGAGATCGCCATGTTAGTAATTGTTCGTCTGATACTTCAATTGGTGCTAAATCTGGTTCTGGAAAGTAGCGATAATCGCTAGAACCTTCTTTAATCCGCATACTAATTGTGCGTTGAGCGCCTTCTTCCCACAAGCGGGTTTCTTGGATAATGCGTTCACCCGCTTCTACGGCTGCAATTTGGCGTTCAATTTCGTATTCAATCGCCTTTTGAATGGCGTTGAACGAGTTCATGTTTTTAATTTCTACTTTTGTGCCAAATTTTTCTTGACCGACGGGACGCACGGAGATATTAACATCACAGCGCAGTGAACCTTCTTGCATATTGCCATCACTGACACCGAGATAACGCATGATCCTGCGTAACTCTTGGGCGTATTCAGCAGCTTCTTGTCCAGAACGTAAATCAGGTTCAGAGACAATTTCTACCAACGGCACACCAGCACGGTTGTAGTCTACCAAAGAATAGGAGGAACCAGAGAGGCGGTCGCTACCTGCGTGTACTAATTTCCCTGCATCTTCTTCCATATGCAGACGGGTGATACCAATTTTTTTACGGAAGGGATTACCATCTGCATCTACTAACTCAATTTCTAACCAACCGTGTTCGGCAATGGGTAGATCATATTGAGAAATTTGATAATTTTTAGGAAGGTCAGGATAAAAATATTGTTTGCGATCAAACTTACTATATTCAGCGATTTGACAGTTTAGTGCCAAACCTGCTTTGACGGCGTATTCTAGAACTTTTTCGTTGAGTACAGGTAATACACCAGGCAAACCCATACAAACGGGGTCAATATTAGTATTAGGATCAGCCCCAAATTCTGTCGAACTAGAAGAGAAAATTTTAGTTTTGGTACTTAGCTGACAATGGGTTTCTAGACCAATTATGGCTTCGTACTCTGTTTTTACAGTCGTAGCAGCAGTCATAAAAACACAAATTATGGTTAATTCTTGTTCAGGCTACTATTTTAGACTGGGATGGACTTGGACAATAAGACCGTCCCTGGGTTAAGTTGATATTGGAAGACCAACGACTCGCAAAGTCGGTTGAGGTACTTCACAGAATCAGACCATATTGCAACATCAGCTTTTCTACTAATGCACCGAGTGCTAAACCAATAAAAGAGAATGTATTTGTAATCCAAAATACTTGACATTGGTTGAAACCTGCGTATTGAAAATCTATTCTCACCAACATAGCCGCAGCAATCATGACTAAAATATCAAGAAAGAGCCGAAAACGGGCAAGAATGAGAAAGAATAAAAAAGCCCCGAATACCGTGACACCAAATGACATCAGATTTGATCTAAACAAACTTACAGAATAGTCACTCACTTTTGAGAAAGGAATAGTCAAGCCGGCAATAAAAAGCACAGTGACGATCGCAAACACCAGCCATAATATGGGCTGAGTTTTTGATTTGGCAAGTAACCAGCCGAAAATGATGTAGGTAAGCAATAGCAGTGTTAAAGAAGGCCAGGGTAGTCTTTTCAAAAATGGCATGAGGTAAGTTGTGATTGCCAGAGTAGTGAGTAATACTTCATACTCTGCTAAATATAAAAATTCCACTATAAATAAATTTTCTTACTTGTTTTGTCTGTAATCAATAGGCGATAATGCTCCACCAAAAAACAATTCAGCTATTTAACAGAAGATTTTCAGCAAAATTAAGTTATATATCCTTAAAGATTTGTAAACTGTTAGCAGTAATGTAGCCACGTGTCACATCTTGATTCAGGAAATATCATGAGACAACTTGTTATCGCTGAACGCGTGTGCCTAATTGGTCATATTGTATCAATGGTGTTTGGACTAGTAGGAATATTACTAGTCGTTCCTCACGCTGAAATTATTTTGAATTTAGCCGAGGTTGGACAAACCGCCATGCAATGGAGTATGGCTGGAGGCGGCGTAGTTTATATGATTTTGGGAGCAGCAGCAGTTTCTTTATATGCTTATAGAACATTAGGTTTAGGTTTGTGGCTCTCGTTTCTGCTGGCATCAGTGTTAATTTCTTTGAGTAGTGAATTGCTAGGAACCAGTACTGGCTTTCCTTTTGGTCATTACAGCTACTTAAGTGGCTTGGGTTATAAAATTGGTGGTTTAGTACCTTTTACTATTCCTTTGTCTTGGTTTTACGTAGGATTTGTATCTTATCTACTAGCACGTGCTGGTTTAGAAGTTGACAAAAAACCTCGTTTGTGGCGTCATCTGAGTGCGATCGCTTTGGGTTCTTTATTGCTAACTTCCTGGGACTTTGTACTAGATCCAGCGATGAGCCAAACATCTCTACCTTTTTGGTATTGGCAGAAACCAGGAGCCTTTTTTGGTATGCCTTATCAAAACTTTGCTGGATGGATTGGTACTGGTTCAGTGTTTATGACGGTGGCTGCATTCTTGTGGCGGAATACACCGATCAAATTAGAGCGATCGCAACTCAATTTTCCTTTGATTGTTTATCTCAGCAACTTTGTCTTTGCTACAGTCATGAGTTTAGCGGCTGGTTTTCCCATCCCCGTCTTACTAGGCTTATTCCTGGGTGTAACACCGGCTGTAGTTTTATGGTGGAAGACTCAAAATACATCTACGATATTTGATGTAGAGTCTGCTACCAATCAAGGACAAATAGCTCCGGTAAAAGTTGCTCTTAAGTAAATCACCCGCCGCCAGCCAAGGAAATCAGGGTATGGCGGGGGAAGAAAGCTAGATATTATTCAAAATATTTTGATAAGTATTTTTACAGTGATAGACTGGTTCAGCATCATGAGTGCCTTTTCGCTTTTGGTACTACTTATACAAGTACCAGCAGTAGCAATTTTACTGTCACGCCTCCTCAAAGGGCCTCTACGTCATCCCCCGGTGACGCCAAAAAACCCAACACCAGATATTTTAGGTAGTGTTAGTGTAGTAATTCCTACTTTAAATGAAGCTCTTCGGATCAGCCCTCTGTTGAGTGGCTTAAGTCGCCAAAGTTACGAAATCCGGGAAGTAATTGTTGTAGATAGTAATTCCCAGGATGGTACCCCTGATTTAATCAAAGCTACACAAAAACAAGACCCTCGCTTTCGGCTGATCACCGATGATCCTTTACCTCCCACTTGGGTAGGACGTCCTTGGGCTTTACATAATGGTTTTTTATACTCTTGTGAAGCCAGTGAATGGTTTTTGGGTATGGATGCTGATACTCAACCATCACCAGGTTTAGTTGCGGGTTTGGTAAAAACGGCAATCACAGGAGGATATGATTTAGTTTCTCTGTCGCCTCAATTCATCCTCAAGTATCCCGGAGAGTGCTGGCTACAACCGGCGTTGTTAATGACGTTGCTTTACAGATTCGATCCTGCTGGTATAAATACGCAACAACCAGAACGAGTCATGGCTAACGGTCAATGCTTTTTATGCCGACGTTCTGCATTAGCTGCTGTCAGTGGTTATACTAGTGCCAAAAGTTCTTTCTGTGATGATGTCACCTTGGCTCGACACATCGCCGCTTCTGGCTTTAAAGTAGGCTTTTTAGATGGGTCAAAAGTCTTAAAGGTACGGATGTATGAAGGAGCAATAGAGACTTGGAAAGAATGGGGTCGCAGTCTCGACTTAAAAGATGCTTCTTCCCGCACTCAGCTATGGGCTGATTTATGGGTGCTAACTTCAACTCAGGCTTTACCTGTTTTGATCATCCTCAGTTACCTATTGTTTTCCCCCCATCTCTCCTTCTCTCCTAATCCTCCTTTAGTATTACTGGGACTAAATTTATTTCTGTTGGTAGTTCGCTTTGGTATGCTGTTGGCGATCGCACCCTGTTACGATCGCACTCAATCTGGAGGTGGTTGGTTGTTTTGGCTTTCCCCACTGGCTGATCCCTTAGCCGTAGTGCGAATCTTTTTATCAGCAGTTAGTACTCCACGACAGTGGCGGGGAAGAAATTATAATTAATTGTTCGTGGTTGATAATTGGTAGTTATAGCTGTAGCCGTTTTGATTACTGTCCGTTCGCTCATTTTTGAATCGAAAATTTAATTAAGCCTGACAGGGCTTGTAATCTAGGCTATTCAGTCAATTCAGGCATTTTTGGCTCGTACAAGGTTTTAGCCATTTTTATGATTTGTACTTTCCTACGCCTTAAATAGACGCTTCTGGGAGCCTCATACAAAAGTAGCAAATATTACTTATAATTGATTGTTTACTTAAAAATAACCTTTTTCCTTTTGAATTAAGGCTTTAATTCAACTTAGAGTTTCAAAATAAGCGAACGTCCAGTGATTAGGACATTGAAATGGGTATAACCAACTGGAGAATATTGGAATCTACGTCCTAACTTACCTGGCTATAGCTATACCTGAAATATTAAACCTCCTTAATAGAGATTCTACTAAGGAGGTCAAAAGCGGCACAATGATATCACACCCTGGGGTTCCTAGAAATCATCTAGATACTTACTCAGACGGCTAATTACAGGATCAACATCTTGAGGAGGTGGGGTAGTATAAGAAGTGGTAACAGTATGATTTACGACTTCTGGTACTGCTGTTGATTGCAATGGTGACTGTATGGTTTGTGTTTGATTCACCATAATTGCCAGCTGTGCCACTTGTTGACTGAGTTGTGTTAGGTGGCGTTCCATCATCTCCAATCGATTATATTCTTTCGCAAAAAAACGTTCCTCAAGGTCAGCCAATTGCCTTTGTAGTTCAGCTATTTGTGGTTCTACTCCTCTTGTCGGTGCTGGTTGGGGAGTAGGTGGTGGACTTGGTCTTACTGATTCTGGTACGCATAAAGCTTGCCACAGGGCCTCTTTACAGAGGTCGCTGAAAGTCTTGTTGGGATCTTTCTCCAATTGGCTTTCGATAAGCGCTAATAAACTTTCGTCAGCCACCCCTGGGTTGAACGTAACCGATTTAACCACCTTTTTTGACCATTGGAACATTATTTTTAAGCCCTAGAAGAGCGATTGGCGGATAGTTGTGCCTCTGAATAAATAAACTGACCTAGAGCATTAGCTTGTCGAGATGGTGATGCTAAGTGGGCATTAATTTTTGCTTCTTTTAATAGACGTTGAACGTCTTCCCAGAAGAACTCCCCACCGCCACCAGTGAGAATCACATCAGTGACGCGCTCTGGTAGCCATGCTAACACACGGCTGCAAATCTCACGCGAAAACATTTCTATTAAATTAGGAAGAAAATCATCTAGGTTGGCGGGTTTACCTACACCTCTAGGACGGTAGTAGCGATCGCCCTTGGGACGGTTGACAGCAGCAATTAGAGCCAAAGATTGGCTGTCGGCTCCATCAATTTCGGCGGCCACTAGTTCATAAAACTTGCTCATACCAAAGTCTTCACTCTTAGAAGCACCTCTAGCAAAGCGGAAATTATCTACCATCAAGCAATCGATGGTTTGATGTCCAATATCCACAATTGCCACTGACACTTTGGTGAAATCTGGCATTGCGGCTGTTTTTTTCGGTTGAGCTTCACACCACAGTAAACTACCATAACCTTCTGGCATTACCCAAACCTTACTGATATTTAGCGACACATCTTCGCCACGGAACTTCATTGTGTGAGGACCGCTCAATTGGCTAACCAACTGGGCTTTTTCTTTTTCAAACTGTTCTTGAGAAAGGTAAGGCAAACCCAATACAACAGAAACATCATCTTTCAGTTTGAAGTAACCAGCACAAGCCAAGGTTTTCACAAGTGCATCTTCTACTTTGGATTGACCTACACCTAAATTAGCACCGAAGTCAGCAGCTAGTTGACCTACAGCATATCCACTACCTTGATACTCCAACCACAAATCCATCAAGGGATCTGTTGCACGGGCTTCAAAGGCACCTCCTCGCACTTGTTCCATTGACATTTCTTTAACGTTGGCAGAGATAAATATCACATTTCCTGGTTCGCGGCTCACACAAGCTTTTGTGGAAGTTCTACCTAAGTCAACACTGAGAATTTTTTTATTTGTGACGCTACTAACAGTTGAGTTAGGAATAGCATTGATCGGAGTAGATGCCGATACTCTATTCATTGGTATGGCAGCAGCATTCATCGGGCTGGCTGCGGAAGGTTGGTCTGTCATTAAAGCTCCTAGTACTTACCTATGCTTAAAAAAGTTACCATGCTCATCTTACAAAAATGCGTGTATCATAAATTTTTGGTAGCATCAACATTTAGCTGAAACCTGCCAAAAATTACTTGATTAGTGAGTTTGAGCTAGTTTGCTAAGGCTATGCCGAAGCAAAGCCAACTAGCAACCCACAAGTAGCTTTTTATCATTAATAACGCTACTTTTTAGACCAAAAGAGTTGTTTTTGTAGATTGTGATTCGGGGCAAGGTTTTTATCTTCTCCTCTGTTTGTGCTTCCGCTTTAATACCAAAACAAGAAATGCTAAAAGTATAACCGCAAGCACAATTTTTGATACAGGAGCAAGGTACTCGTCCACAAGTTCATAGTGACTACCCAATATGTATCCTGAGTATGTTAGCAAACCTACCCAAGCAGCGCTACCCACAGTTGTATAAAATATAAAAGATGGTAAAGGCATATTGCTGAGTCCTGCGGGTACAGAAATCAAGGTACGAATTCCTGGTACTAAGCGACCGATCAGAACAGCTTTGTTACCCTGCCTATCAAACCAATTTTTAGACTTAGTGATATCTTTACTACTTATGGCTAGCCACTTACCATATTTGTCAGCCCAAATTTTTAAGCGGTTTTCACCCAGAAACTTGCCAGGATAGTACCAGATGAGCGCGCCTAACACAGAACCTACTAGCCCTGAAAAAAATACACCAGTAATGTTGAGCTTTGCATCTGGTAGGTTTGCTGTATATCCTGCTAGAGGCATGATCAATTCCGAAGGAATAGGGGGAAAAAGATTTTCAACGAACATCAATAGGGCAATTCCCACATAGCCCATGGATTCGATAGTAGTTTTGATCCAATCAGTCATTGAGTCAATTCCTAAAATAGCTATTGAATTCTCTTTGCTAAATTTTGTGTGTTGTTTGGAGAAACTAACCACCAACAACTCACATTAAAGAAGAGGGAAAGAGTAATTTCTTACTTCTCCCCCTCTGTTGCTGTTTCACTCTCCTACTCTTGTTAAACTGTAGGTGTCAAAGATTGTACCCTCGATTCAGTTTCCCAATCTAATGGGTTCCAAACTCTTTCTTCCATAGCCATCTGCTCAATTAGACTTGCTAATCTTAAGGCCTTAAGTGCTTGTTCCCCACCAACTGAAGGTTGGTTCCCACCGCGCACACAGTTGACAAAATGTTCCAATTCTGCACCCAATTTATCAGTGTTGCTAGTATAAACTTTTTCAATCACACCATCTTGCTTGTAAAGAACTTTCCGATAGTCTGTTACAGAGTTAGGTGTAGTGTGACGATGAATCAAAATTTCATTCTTGAGAAAATCTGCCTCTGTATATGAACTTTTACAATGGGCGACGATACTGCGGATTTTGCGGTGAGTAACTTTGCTAGCAGTCAAGGTGGCAACAATGCCATTGGCAAATCCTAAGGTAGCACTCACATAATCCAAATAACCAGAGTCTAGAGTATGATTACCGCTAGCTGTTAACTTGACTACTGGTGAGGCGGCTAATTCTAATAGTAAGTCTATATCATGGATCATTAAATCCAAAACAACTGAGACGTCGTTGGCACGATTTGAGTAGGGACTCATACGATGGGCTTCTAACGCCAGCACTTCTTCAGTTTTTAATACTTTGCTTAATTCTTGAAAGGCTGGACTAAAGCGTTCAATGTGACCTACTTGAAGAATACAACCAGATTCCGCTGCGGCATTAACTAGTGATTCTGCTTCAGAAATACTGGCTGCAATCGGTTTCTCTACCAAGACATGGATTCCTGCCAAAAGACAAGAAATTCCCACAGCGTAATGTAGGCGCGTGGGAACAGCAATGCAAACTGCTTCTACATGGGGTAGCAGATCGCAGTAATCCTCAAAAAAACGCACCTTGTATCTACTGGCGGTTTCTAATCCTCGTTCGACATTTATATCTGCAACCCCAACTAGTTCAACGTCTTTCATGGAACTTAGGATACGGGCATGATGTTGCCCCATATTACCCACCCCGATCACGCCTATGCGGATCGGGTGGGGCTGGGTACGGTGTCCGTGTCCATTTTGTTCTCCTGCTGACATACTGCTATCTTGCACTCTCATTCTCTCCTCAACCACCAATTTAGAGACGCTACAATCGTCGGCTTTGATACTTAAACTGCCACTGAATTAGTCGTCTAAAACCATCCAGATGGTAACATAGAGGTTCTATTTATGAAGAATTTCAAAGTTTGTTATGAGTTCCCACCATCTGGGTCTGTTTTTTATACTCAGTAGAGTCTGATGTTTATTTCTAAACTTTACAAATAAATAAACTAGTACTACTTTTGGCCTTAAAAAACAAGTATGGTAATAGCATATGTTTGTTAGTGAGACTCGAAAATCAATTTGCGGTACAATTATCCAATTATTCCTACTAAAAATAAATAATTTTTTGTACGTTAAGTTACTAACTATAGAGAGATTTAGATTTAGAAAGGCTTTATTGGAAGGGAGCATCCCAAATGTTCAAAAAACCCAAGCGCGATATATTGAAAAAATTGGGATGCTCCCTTATTGGAAAAGCATTTATCTGCGTGAAAATCAGCCAGAAAGTCAGCTATTATTCTTATCTGTTAATCATCCCTGAGCTTTAAAGGGGTAGGGGTGTCTCATAGATGTAGGTTTTTTTACAAAGAAAGGCAGAGGGCAGTCCCAATGAAAAAATTTCATCACCATGAATGAAAATGTGGTAATTTCCAAGATAAGGCTGATACAAGCGAGGTTGTTTCCTTATTAGAGCACTAGAGCCTGAAGGGCAGTCTAACCTGGATATCGAGAGGAATTACCAATTGTCGCCACTGAGCAATTTTTTAGGTTTTAGTGAGCACGCAAGTCAGAATCTACTATTTAGATATCCACGTATTAGCCCCCTATCAATTTTGAAAGTTGTAGTAGGTCAAGAGATATGCAGGTAGTCTACAATCGTTGTGCAGGACTAGATGTACACAAAAAGACGGTGGTAGCTTGTGTAATTACCCCAAAATCTCCGTCCGGATGGCACAAGGAAATACGTGCATTCACTACAATGACTCAGGACTTGTTAAAACTTTCTGACTGGTTAACAAGTCACGATTGCACTCATGTAGCAATGGAGAGTACTGGCGAGTACTGGCGACCTGTATTTAACATCTTGGAAGGTAACTTTGAAGTTATGTTAGTTAATGCCCGTCATATAAAAGCGGTGCCAGGACGTAAAACAGACATCAAAGACTCGCAGTGGATTGCCGAACTACTACAACATGGGTTGTTACGTGCGAGTTTTATTCCCCCTGTGGAGCAAAGAGATTTGCGCGATTTAACTCGTCATCGTAGCAATTTTATTCGAGAACGAGTCAATTTGGTGAATCGAGTCCAAAAAGTGCTTGAAGCTGCCAACATTAAACTTGCCTCAGTTGCCAGTGATGTAATGGGTGTATCAGGACGGGCAATGCTAGCTGCGATTGTTGAAGGTAGCGCTAGTCCTGAACTAATGGCGGACTTGGCAAAAGGAACCATGCGAAAAAAGCATGATTTACTGATTCAAGCACTCGAAGGTAGAGTTCGTCCTCATCAACGATTTATTCTCGCACAGCTACTGTGTCAAATTGATAGCATAGACGAAACAATTAAATGTTTTGATCAACAAATTGAGGAATACTGCCGTCCTTTTGAGCAAGCCGTAGAGTTAATTGATACTATACCAGGTATCGCACGTCGAACTGCGGAGATTATTGTCTCCGAAATCGGCATGGATATGAGCCGTTTCCCAAGTGCTGAACATTTAGCTGCTTGGGCTGGGGTTGCTCCTGGTAACTACGAAAGTGCTGGTAAAACGCTTTCAACTAGTACCCGTAAAGGCAATCGTTCCTTACGAACAATTCTGGTTCAAGCTGCTCATGCCTTAGCTCATACTAAAACTTACCTTGCTGCTCAGTTTCGTCGTATTAGTGGGCGAAGAGGCAAAAAACGCGCAGCTGTTGCTGTTGCACATTCTATTTTAACGATCGCATATCATTTAATATCGCGCCAAGAACCTTATAAAGATTTAGGAGCTGATTATTTTGACAAACAACGACCGGAAAGTGTCAAGAAACGCTTGGTTAAGCGCTTAGAAAAGCTTGGTTATCAAGTTAATCTTGAGCCTGTTCCAGTTGCAAGTTAGACCCACAATTAATGTTTCAGTTTAGGCTGTCGTCATTGAACGACTTCAGCCACATATCCTCCTTGGTTTTTAGCCAAAGTTTGATTTTCAAGTCAGAAGGAAAGAAGTATTAATAAAAAATGCGCGTTGTGGGTCTAAAGCCCACTAGTATAAAAAGATTTGTGTCGAGGAGAGTGCGACGAGACACAAGGCGTCCTTACTTCAATCCCACGTTTTTAAACGTGGGTTCCCTTCTGCATAAGTGCCTCCTGCATAAGTGCCTTCTGAAGTTTTACCTAGAAAATACTGCCAAGCGTGAATATGAAAGCTGTAATTTTATTGTCTGGTGGATTAGACTCTTCTACTGTTCTCTATCAAGCATTAGCGGATGGTTGTGAGTGTTATGCTATTTCCTTTGACTACCAACAACGGCATCGAAGAGAATTGCACTCAGCATTAGCGATCGCCCAAAAAGCAGGTGTCGTCCAAAATCAAATAGTAACTTTTGACTTACGGCAGTGGGGTGGTTCAGCACTTACAGACGATACTATTGACTTACCCCAAAAGCGTTCTTTGGAAGAAATGTCGCAAAATATTCCTGCTACCTACGTACCTGCACGGAATACAATCTTTCTGAGCTTTGCTCTTGCCTACACTGAAACTATCGCCGCCGAACGTGTCTACATTGGCGTCAATGCTTTAGATTACTCTGGATATCCTGATTGTCGTCCTGATTATATCCAAGCAATGCAGGAAGTCTTTCGTTTGGGAACAAAACAAGGACGCGAAGGCAAGCCGATCACCATTGTTGCACCTCTGCTTGAGCTAAAAAAAACTGATATTATCCAATTAGGTAATAAATTAGGTGTTCCTTGGGAACTTACTTGGTCTTGCTACGCTGGTGGTGAACTAGCATGTGGTCTCTGCGATTCTTGCCGTTTACGTCTTGCTGCTTTTGCTGAATTAGGACTTAAAGATCCGCTCAACTACAAAGAAAACACGAGAGTATGAGAGCCTCTAGTTTCTAACCAGAGGAATTTATGTTATTTGAATAGCGATCGCTATCCTTAACCTAATTTTCAGTTTAATTGACGGGCATCAGAATTAAGTAACTTAAAAAATAATAGTCACTTTCATCACAAGGAAATCATTTATGCCTTTGAAAGATTACGGTGTATTAAAGTGTCATGCGATCGCTGGCAAAATCGAACTGAATGACGATTCTCCGCACTATCAAGTACATGTCAACGACGGTAAGTTTGATTACCGTTTAGCAATCAATGTTAGATCAGTTCAGCAACCCTATGATTTGTTGTACTTAATTGATAGTAACTTTGAACATTACATCACGGAAAAGCTGAAAACATTAGACTTTGGGTTTAACAAAATTGAAGTTTCTCAAAGACAAGCTGGAGGAATTGCCCTAGATTATATCCGGGGCAATTTGTTTAAAGTTAATGAGATGAAAGCTTTACCCTGAACTTCCCCCCAAGAAAAAAAAGCGCGCCTGTTGACCAGAGCGGGTTTCAAAGTTTTTTGATTCCCTGTTACTGGGTACAAATTGTCAAAGGGGCTGGCGAAGCGAGTTTGAGGCGTTGACCCCCCGATTTTTAGTTTACCACAAATGTACAAATGCTTCCATAGCTTACATGGGTACACATATATTGGCTCTCAAGGCTGGATTCTTTACTCAGCATGGGTTTTAAGCTCGTTTAGTACATTTGCACCGGGGGAAGTTCAGATTAATACTTCACCAAACAAAGTAGATTTAACAACGTGGGCGATCGTCAACCAACTCAAACAAAAAGTCAGTTTAGACGGATTTACAATCGAACCTGGTGGAGTTGTCAGAGTGCCTTTGAGTGGAAAAGATATGCAATTGTCCAATAAGGGTGGAACTCTATCTCTCCTCAATCAAGAAGGTATCAAAGCTGACGGTGTTTCCTACACTAAAAAAGATACTCAAGAACAAGGGTGGACGACAGTATTTTAAACTAACCACTAACAACTAACTTGCAAAACCACCAACGTCATATCATCGGTGTTTTGTTTTTCAGCACCGATGAATTGTTGTACTCGCTCAAACAAGTGATCTAGTATTTCCTCTGGGCCGTTGCAATACCTACAAGCAAGGCTGAATTCATTGACGAGATTTTCTTCATCAAAGCGATCGCCACTGGCTGCTGCTGCGTCAGTCAACCCATCTGTATAGTAAATAATTGTATCCCCTGGCTCTAAGCGTGCTTGACCATCTTCGTATTGGCTGTTAGCATCTAATCCAATCAACATCCCCAGAGTATCTAAACGCGTCACTATTTTCGTACTAGCGTGCCACCACATAGGAGGATTATGTGCTGCGTTGCTGTAGGATAACATCTGATTTTTCGGGTCATATTCTGAATAAAACAAGGTGACGAAGCGGTTAGAATTTTCTAAATCCGCATACATGACTCGATTTAAGTTTTGCAAAATCTGTGCTGGGGTGTTACTGTGCAGCACCTCACCCCGTAGCATTCCCCGCATCATAGTCATAATCAGACCTGCGGGGACTCCTTTTCCCATCACATCACCAATTACTAAAGCCCAACGAACAGATTCCACAGTTTCTTTGGCATTGGGCGGTAAAATTAAGTTGTGATTCGTAGGAACAAAGTCGTAGTAATCCCCACCTACACGATTGGCTGGTTTACAGCGTGCAGCTAGAGTTACTCCCGGAATACTTGGACATTGACGTGGTAAAAGTCGCCTTTGAATTTCAGCACCAATTTCTAATTCTTGGTCTAGGCGTTCTTTTTTCCTTAGTTCTACAGCTAGTTCATCGTTTTCAATGGCGACGGCGGTTTGATCTGCCACTAGTCTGACTAATTTCTGTCTGGTTTCTGTCCATCCGTACTCAGGATCACGGCTCAAAACATAAAGCCATCCCCTTTCTACATGCTTGACTAGAATTGCCGTACCAAAGATTTGTACATCCGGTCCCAAATGATAATGCATCTGGGCATCTAAAATACTGGTGGTAGTTGCTAGCCCAGATGCATATTGTTGATGCGTAATTTGACTACTTACTGTCTCTAATGCCTTACGAATAGTTTTTCTTTGGTGACTGTCCTGCCAGTGTAGCTGTTCTAGCCTAACTTGACCATTTGGTTTGTAGATAAAGAGGGCGCTACCGTCTGCGTCTGTTACTCTTGTTGCCATGAGGGGGATTAACTCCAAAAACTGGTTTAAGTTGTTGAAGCTTCTTAGAGCAAATCCCAGAGAACTGAGTAAATCCTGGATTTTGTTCTGCTCTCGGTGCAGCCTTGCCACGAGTTCTTTGAGCGCCACAACTGGAGTAACATCTGTTGCGGCACTAGTATTACTGTCGGTAGGTTCAGAGGGCAGTTTAGGCACAGGTACAGGTATTATTTAACTTCAGTAAGCAGAGTTGAGATTACTAAATAAATGAGCTAGTCTGAGAATCGCTAAACCATATTTAGACAAGATTCGTCAGTTTCGCAAGAGTAGAAAGACGTAAGTGTACGTTTTATAAGTATTTCATTTTTTATTTAATTTTTTCATCAAGATAATAGGTGTTTCAAGGGATGTAGATGTATTTTAGTTTAAAACCGATACTTAATATTAGCAGCCATTTTTACTAAGTATTAGGAGGTAATAAATTTTTCCATAAGTTTATGAATAATTCATATACCTTAAGATAGAAAAACTAATGAGGAAATGTTTTAGTCTCGTATTTTAAAGGCGGTTAGGCTTCTTCTTACAAGCTCAGTTGCTCGGTTCACTGGGTTAGTGATGAAGGTCTTAACCATGTTGAACTTAATACAAGTTAATATGTTCTTCAAGTATTTCCACACACTAAATATTAAGTTATAAGGAACACTCACGAAAAATCATAACTCACTATTTTTCTCCACTACGTTAAAAATGATGTTGACAAGCAGCTATTAAATTGATATAATTTAAGCTACCTCCACAAAATAATTTTAGTGGCAAGTCAGAGATATCAGTCCTTAGGAAAGCAGGAAAACAGCTTTTTACATCAACTTAGTATTCGGTTAACTATTAGACATCTCCAGAAATGAGATATAGACCCTGACGGTACAAGGCTTTTATCGTCTTTTTCGCCAGATGTCTATTGTGCAACGAAATCTAACAAGCATAACAAAGGGTTGTTCAAAGTTAAAGTATTAAGTTGCAATTCTAGCAGAGGTTTTCCACCTGTTATATAAAAATTGCTAGTTTTAGGCTCAATTTTATGGGATTCACCTTAAAGAGATTGAGTTAAGGGTGAAAGGGAAAAGGGGAAGGGACGGATATTTTTATCCCTTTCACCTTTCGCCTGACTACTCTACTAGCCACTCAAAAGTGCTTCTACAAACTCATAGCTAGAAAAAGGGCGTAAATCTTCAATACCTTCACCAGCACCGATAAAGCGAATTGGTAAACCTAACTGCTGCACTACAGCCAAAGCTACACCTCCTTTCGCGGTGCTATCCAGTTTCGTCAAGACTACACCAGTTAGTTCTGCTGCTTCTGAAAATACTTCAGCTTGACGCAATCCATTTTGACCTAAAGTTGCATCCAATACTAGTAAAGATTCTATTTTGGCATTTGGTGCTTTTTTATTGATAATCCGACGGATTTTGCTGAGTTCCTCCATTAAATTCTTTTTATTTTGCAGTCTACCTGCGGTGTCTACCAAAAGTAATTCTGTTTGTCGTGCTGT
Source organism: Nostochopsis sp. (assembly GCA_051172755.1). GTDB lineage: Bacteria > Cyanobacteriota > Cyanobacteriia > Cyanobacteriales > Nostocaceae > Pelatocladus. The sequence goes on from JBMNDX010000014.1 coordinate 15,825, forward strand.
TGCTGCATCGATCGCATCAAACACAACAGCAGCTGGATCAGTATTCTTGCCAGGATTGGCAATTACTTCTACACCACTGCGATCGCCCCAAACTTTCACCTGTTGCACAGCAGCAGCACGAAAAGTATCAGCAGCCCCAATCAAGCATTGATAGCCAGATTTTTGAGCCAAGTGGGCAATTTTACCGATAGTTGTAGTTTTGCCAGCTCCATTAACCCCTGTAATTAACCAAATATTAAAAGAATCTTTTTCTGGTGCAAACAACGGCTTTTGAGAATTTTGAATTGGTCGATCCAGCATATCCCGGAGAATTTTTTTGAGGTAGGCGATCGCCTCTTCTGGTGGTAAAGCTTCCTCGCGCAGTTTGCCCTGCAAGGCGGTGATGATGTAATCTGTGGCTTCTACACCTACATCTGCCTGCAACAATAATGACTCAATTTCTGCAACCCCGGCTTGATTAAGAGGTCCTTGACCAACAATAGCTTTGAGTTGGTTAACAATATTACGACGGGTTTTACCTAAACCCTGCCTTAGCCTTTTTAGCCAGGTAATTTCTTCAATCGAAACGTCTTCCGCCCGTCTCCCCTGTGCTGCTAGTACTTCTGTTGACCATAAAAATCCTTCATCAAAGTCTATTTCAGGTATCGCTGCGGCTATTTCTGGAGTCGTACTAGCAGATACTGTTGGTTGTACTTTTTCCGGTTCTGTGATTTCTATTGCAGTCGCGATTAAACGTTCCTGCTTCGCTTGTCGTTCTGCTGCTGCTTTTGCTAGTAAGGATAGACTAGCAGATTCTTGTGGTGGTGTTACTGCTTCAGTTGATGTATTTTCTGAGTTTTCTTCTAAGGTGGTAACTGGTATTGGAGAAGTAGCTTCTTCTGGTACTTCTGGTGCAATTTCAGTAACTTCAGCGACAGTTTCGATATTTTCTTCTGGTACTGGGATTGTTGTTTCGTCAACTTCAGCGACAGTTTCGATATTTTCTTCTGGTACTGGGATTGTTGTTTCGCTGGCTTCAGCGACAGTTTCAACACTTTCTTCTGGTGCTGGCGTTTCTGATGTTAGTGTTTCTGGTGTAGTCTCAGGTGTTTCCGTCGTTTCCTCTGTAGAAGGAGTTTCTACTGGCTGAGATTGTTGCTTCTGCTGGATATTTTTATAAGCAGCTTTTGCAAATGCAAGTAAATCTGTCGCCACAGGCTGTTCTACTTCTGTTGTAGGCGCTGTGGCTGACTCTGTAGGAGATGGTGTTGAGACCGCAGGAGTTTCTGCCTCTTTTTGTGGGGATGAAGTATCAGAAGAATCGTTATGTTGACGACGGAACCAATTAAAAGCCATGTTTATTTAGTAGTTGGTGGTTAGTGGTTGGTGGTTGTTAGTGATTAAGTAGTTAATGTTAGTTTTCTTCCTTGTCCCCTCTTCCCACCTCCCGATCTCCACTATTTCTAAGCAGGCTGTTTTTGCTGTTGTGTAACTCGACGGAGAACTCCGTTAATAAACCGATGACCTTCATCTCCACTGTAGCGTTTGGCTAGTTCCACAGCTTCATCGATCGCGACACTATTGGGAACTCCCAGATACATGATTTCTGCTACAGCAATTCGCAAAATATCACGATCAATTTGGGCTAGACGAGTCACTTGCCAATCTACTAAGGCTAGGCTGATTTGTTGATCTATATTTTTACGTTCTTCATCGATTGTTCTCACTATTTCAATCGCGTATCTGCTAACTTCTTTGTCTTGATTTGCCAACTGAATTAATTCTGGAAACTCAACAGCTGCACTCAACTGGTTAATAGCTGTTTGAGTAGAGGTGATCGCCTCTTTCAGCATTGTTCTGGCAACATTGAGATCACTCGTGCGAGTTTCGCTACTGAGGATGCGATCGTTACCGCGTTGGAGTTCGCCAACAGCATTATCTAGAGTATCTTGTACTTCTGATCGCAAGGTACGTACTGCTGCTAAGACCAATCTGGGTAGTTGGTCTTCAGTTAATTTTTTCGGATTGGCTGGAAGCTGAGAAAGGCTCAGAAGTGCCAATTCGCGGGCAATTTGACGGGGTTTTCTGGTTTGCATATTAAGTTAAATAAAAATGTATGAAGAGTATTCTGCCAGGTGAATATCAACGGACTTAACAGTATATCAGTAGGGGTTACTCGTTAATTTACATTCACAACTTTAAGTGTCTTCGACAGGAAAAACCTGCCGTTTTGCTTCTAGAGGTGATACTTCTAATTTGCGGTCTTTGGTAATAATTACAGGAGGTAGGGGAGTGTTAGGGGCGACAATACCGCCAGAAACAATGATTTTAAAGGCGTCTTCTATGGACATCGACAGGTTGACTACCTCATCTTCAGGAATTACAGCATACCATCCAGTTGTAGGATTAGGTGTTGTGGGAATAAAAATACTCAGCATAGGACGAGACATATTAGCTTGGATGTCGCTGCTGATCATGCCAGTCACGAAAGCGATCGCCCAAATTCCCTGACGCGGATACTCTACCAAGATTACACGGCGAAATTTGCCATTTGTATCTTTGAGTAATGTTTCCAAAAGTTGCTTGAGGGTTTTATATACTTGTCCAGCTAAGGGGATCGCTTGTAAAACTCGCTCACCAAAATCTAGTAACCACCGCCCCACAATATTCCTAGCCATCAAGCCAATCAAGAGAATACTTAGTAGTGGGACCATTAGCCCCACTAATAGATTTAGTACATTCACTAAGATGGGGTGCATTCCATCAAAGGGATTTAATTGGTTGGGAATACGGGTGAGAAAGTTAATTACCCAACTAGCAATAGTAATCGTCAGCCAAATGGTAGTTGCTAGAGGAATTACTACCAACAAACCAGCAATCAGGTCATTTTTTAAGCCCTGCTTCCAGCGATCGATTACCAAAGCGTGATTCTCCTTTTTTAAGCTTGTGGAATTTCTGTTATCAATATTCATAACAACAGTTTGATCAAATAGCTAAGATAGACCTCAGCCAAAAAGGATGAAGAATAAAAGAGTGTAGATGCTCGTTAGATTAACTTACCGAATTGATTGGTTTGCAGTTCCTCATAGCCACAAAGATTATGTAGATATTTACCAACCGTGATGTCAGTTGGATCGTCTCAACAGAGCATTACTTTACTTTTTAAAGCTTGTAAACGATTGTTGCAAGTTTTAAGGTTATCTCTAATACTACCGCGCGCAATCCCAAGCTGCTCACTATTCTATAAAGTAGTCTATAAAGCAATACGGTTGATGTTAAGGCTAAAAACTAAAACTGATGTAAGTTGGGTTTCGCTGTCGCTCAACCAACCTACTTTTCTACTTAACTATTCTATAAAGTATTTAATAAGGAGTCTTAATAATTGACTTTTTTAGCCAGTTAATCTCATAGTCGCACTGCTGATTGTGATCAAAAATTTATTTATTAAATATTAATTTAGTATAACTTAATATTAACTTAACACAATTCTTGAGAGAACTGTGGGCATTGGGCATGGTTAACAACTAACAACTAACCACCAACCACCAACCACCAACCACTAACTAAATGACAAGAGATTGAGTGTCTGAACTCGGTTTAGGCATGTGCTTTATTTCCCAAGTCTTCAGTAAAATTAGATACTCGTAAAATGTTTGCAACGAACACCATGCCAACCCAGCGCGTCCATCCAAGCAGCCACCTAAGAGAAAATACATATATATAAAACGTAGCAATGGTCTTGCGGGTAGACGCAAAGATAAATCTTTGAGGGCGCGACGGCGTTCAACTTCTGACTGACCAAAAAATAAATCCCACCAGCAGATTTTTCCATTTTCTAGTTGATGTAGCGTTTCTTTGGCTTCATCACTGGAATAACGGTTGTGCTTTTCAATCCAACGGCTCAAGCCTTTGCTGCAAGTATAGTGGGGATAGGTTTGATTTAAAAAGCTTGTGGCTCCGTCACAAACTTCTCTTTCTGTATGACCATAATCTGTAAACCAAACTTTACCATGACGGAAAAGCCGCAGTTGGTAACGAGGATACTGGGTACTGCGGCGAATCCAGGTATTCATGAACATGACGCGTTCGGCGATATAGTAGCCAATGTAACTTGTATTTTGAAGTGCTTGATCGCATTCAGCAAATAGTTCTGGTGTCATGCGCTCGTCAGCCTCTAGAATATACACCCACTCGTGTTTTGGAGGTATATTTTCTAGCATCCACGTACGTTGACGACCGTGGCTTTCAAAAGCATGTTGCACAACACTAACAGGATAGCGATTGGCGATTTCTACAGTGCGATCGCTACTGCATGAGTCCACAACAATAATGTCATCTGATACCATTGCTGACTCAATACAAGCCGCAATATCTAGTTCTTCGTTATGAGTCAATATATAGATTGAGAACATTGGTCATTTGTCATTTGTCATTTGTCATTTGTTCAGGACTTACGCAACTGGCATATTATTTTAAGTTCGTAGTAAGGACCAAGCGTCCTTATTTTGAGGACTAAAGTCCTCACTACAAACAAAAATTTGAGATTTTTGTGACACTTGCGTAAGTCCTATTGTTATTTGTCATTTGTTATTTGTTATTTGTTATTTGTTATTCTCCTTACATTTCCTCACATACGCCACACACCCGACACCCCAGAATCCCCATTTCTCCCCACCATCGAAACTAACGTGCTGTTGCTTTACGTACAGCGCCACCTTGGGCTGAACCCATACCTCTTAAACCTGTCCAGCCGATAATAATGTATCCGATAGACAGCAATAAACTGCTCATACCAATTCGCATTCCAGACTTCCAAGCTCTTTCTTTAGCTTGTTTTTCAGCATCTTCCTTACTCTGACGAATTTGGTTAAGTCGTTGAGTTGCAACTTGCTGCGGATCACTTTGCTGGGCTATAAACTTATCAAGCTCTTGAGGATTTTGTTTAGCTTTTTTGAGTAATTCTTTTACAGCTGGGGGAACGTTAGGATTCTCAAGTGCTTGTTTGTACTTCTGCTCATCTTTGAGTATTTCGGTTAATTGAGCTTTAACTTGAACTTTTTGCTTGTCTAACTCTGTTTTGACTTGTTCGTTATTTAATTGGGCTTGTACCTGTGATAGTTGACTTTGCAGTTGTGTTTCTGCCTGATCTGCTTGTTTATTAATTTGATCTACCTGTTGCACGCTAGCTTGACGTACATTGTTTAGGTGCAATGGGAAAATCAGCAAGAATATCAAGCCTAAGAGACTAGCTAGTACTAATGCTGGGAATCTCAAGTCTATTCCAGACGGGCGACCATCTTCAGTAATGTCAGCCCAATATCCAGCAAATAGCACGGCTAATCCTACTAAAGGTACAATTCCTCGATCAACTAAATTTGTTGCTAAATCAATTTGCCAAAGACGATTTGTAGGCTGGAAGGGAAACAGCAAAATCACAAAATCAAGCACAAAAGACAAAATTAAAATTATTCCAACCACCTTAAGTGTACGAGCAGCAGTGGCCGCTGCAAAATTGTTATTCATAATTCATCTTGAATCAATAAAGAATGAGTGACTATTGTATGTCAAGTTACCTAAATATTGTTCCCTATACCTGAGCAACTATTGAAAACCTGGAGTAGTTTTTAGGTTGAAAACTATTTTTTCCCAAATAGGCAGATCCTCTGGACGGTCAACATCAGCTAAAGTTGGTAAGTAATCTATTGATAAATTATGTTGATGGCAAATAGCCATAGTTTGTTGCAAGACTTGGGAAGTTCCCCAATTGATATCAACGAATAATTCTGGAAAAAGACGCTGTAAACCGATTAAATAATAACCACCATCCACTGCTGGACCAAGTACTACGTCGCAGTGTTGGAGATTTGTAAAAGCTTTGGCAAGAATCTGGATATTGACGCCAGGGCAATCAGTGCCGATAATTAGAACTTGGTGCGCGCCTGCGCTAAAAGCATATTCGAGCGATCGCTCCATCCGTTTTCCTAAATCTCCTTCACCTTGAGATTCGTAAATCAAATCAGTCCCTAGCCAACTTTGCATTAATTCAAAGTTTCCACCAGTAAAGCGTACTTCAATCGAGATGGCGATCGCTTTTTGCAATTCTCGAACTTTTAATAGAGTATATTCAGTCATCTGGCGCTGAAGATGTGCAGCACCTTCAGTCCCCAAAGCAGGTATCAACCGAGTTTTTGTCAAACCTGGTTCTGGGTAGCGAGTGAAAATAATTAAGTGTTGCTTGGCAATTTCAGATAATTTCAACACGCCATTATATTTTTGAATTCAACCAAGAATATCTTAATAGCAATATTTGCCGTTTCCGTCTGCTTGCGGATTTTCTTTGGCTATTCGTATAGCTCCTAAAATTGTCGAAACAACCACGCAGCGCTTTGCTTTACCGCCATATCTACTAGATAATGTAATTCGTCCTAGCGGGGGCTTATTAACATTTCCCTCATAGTCGAACTGAATTCGCCGAACGCCATTTGCTTGTTGTAAAGTTGTTTCCCCATCTAAACGCACATTTGCATTCAGCTTATTCCATATGGCATTATTTACATTGATCTCGGCACGATGAGTTGCCCACTGAACAATACCATTTTGTTCATTCAAGCTGAATTGCCAAGTCAATTTTTCTCTTTTAGCTTCCCTTTGAGCTTGGCGCATGGCTTGGTAAACTTCACTTTGAGCAGCATTGAGGCGTTGAACATCAACAAAAGCTAGCCAATTCGGTAATGCGATCGCAGCCAATATACTAATTATTAAAATTATTACCATATTTTCCAGTAGCGTAAAGCCACTACTAGAATGATTTTTAATAAATTTATTATGCATTACTTTAGACATAGAAAAACACACCGATAATATCCATTTTTAATTTTTATTTTCTAGTAGTTTTTCAAGTGTCCGGGTTATTTATGTATATATTTTTAATATATATTTTCTAATTATTATTCTTCATGCGTGCTAATAATGCCGGATAAAAATTACATGGTAATATTACAATTAAAGCTATTTTAAATGAAAGCCTTAATACTAAATCAGTATGATTTAATCTTGAAGAGTCGTAAAAGATATATTTCCATAAAAATCTAGCTGCTGCTAACCCTTTTTGTCTATTGAAAGGTTGTTGTAGAGCTTTACATGTAAGATATTTATAGAGATTTGTCAGACTCTTATTTTTCAGATGAGTTAGGTCTTGTATATTTTTACTGCAAGCCTTTTCAAGCACATGTAAACTTGCTTTTTCTTGTCTTACAAGATTTGTAGATAAAGAATTCGCGCTAATTCTGTATAATATTTGTACATGTGGCACAGCTATAAAATCAAAGTTTTGGGCTAATCTGAGCCACATATCCCAATCCTGAGCAGCAGTTAAATCTTCATCAAATCCACCTAATTTAACTAATGCTTCTCTACGAATTAATGGATTAGATCCATTCTCTAAAAAATTACTTATTATTAGCTGTTCATAAACATTTCCGTTAGCGGTGATATGTGTACCTGAAAGTAAGAATTTTCCTTGTTCATCTATATAATCAGTCCAACTATAAGCCACTGTTGCTTGGGGATTTGTTTGTAAAGCATAAAATTGACTTTCGAGTTTATCAGGTGTCCAAATATCATCTGCATCTAAAAAACTCACAAATTCTCCAGTTGCTCGCTCAAGTCCACGATTACGACTAACGTTACCACCAGCATTTTCAAAGGAAAATACTTTTATTCTTGAGTCTTGAAATTGTGAAATTACTTCTAATGTTAAGTCAGTAGAACCATCATTAATAATAATCAACTCGAAATCAGTAAAAGTTTGACATAAAACAGATTCTATAGTTTGCTTGATTGTTTTTTCGCTGTTATATGCTGGTATAACAATCGAAGCTTCCGGCTTTTTTTGATTTGTATTAGTCATCTTGCATATTTATTCTCAGTCTATTTTTTATAAAAAAATTAATAAAATAAAAAGGACTTAACATACTAGCCAAGTAAAACCTAATCTCAAAAGCAACTATAATATCACTTTTTATTTTCCCTCTATACATATAGAGATGGTGTAAAAATCTACGTAAATTGCCCACAATAGTTTTTATAAAAACTGCTGGAGTTTTCCAATTTTTACTATTTATTAAACGTAGCTGAAAAATACACAGACCACATCCAAAAGCGAGATTGAGTAAGTAATCTCTTTCGAGTCGCCAACATGGTATTTGATGAACAACATGCATTGCAGGATTATACCAAATTTGCCAACCTGCTTTATGTATATACAATAGTACTTCTGTGTCATCACCACTAATCATAATTTTCCCTAGTCTCCCTTTAAAAATTAATTGTTTCGGGACACTTTCAAACCAAGCTTGTTTACGAACAACAAGTGCAGCGCCGGGAGGAAGTCTCAAAGTATTTGCATCAAATAAATGTGTTTCTTCTCCATGTTCTCTAATAGCTAGGAAAGCCTGGATTCTTTGAAAATTTTCTGGTGGATTTACTTCAAAAGCACCGTGAATTTGACCACTCCAAGCGCCTGCATGAGGATACTTTTGACCAAAAATATAAGATTGAAAAATCCAATCATTTGCAGGCAGATTATCATCATCTAAAAAAGCAATAAAATATCCTTTAGCTTCAGTTACAGCCCTCTGTCGTGCAAACGCTATTCCCTGTTCTTTTTCTAGAAAATACTTGATGGTAAGCTTTCCATCATAGTGATTTTGATAATGACTGATTACCTCGGCTGTTTGATCCGAACTATTGTTATCTACAATAATAATTTCCCAGTTGATGTCTTCTATTCCTGTCTGAGTTAAAAGATGTTCTAAGACATTAGGTAAACGTCTTTCACCATTATATGTAGGAATAGCTACAGTAAAATCTACTTTGTTAATTAATAGCTGATTCATATAATACTCTGTTTTTATTTATTTGCTTTTAAATATCCATTTTTCCATAAATAAAATGGACTCACAAAACTACTTAAAAACAATTGCATTTCACAAGCAGCAACTAAATCAGTTTTTAACTTATTTCCATGTTTAAGTAGGTGTAATAAAATTTTACGCAAGTCATTGATAATATAAGCCAAAAAAACAATCGGTTTATACCAAGGTTGGACATTGAGCATTCGTGTCACATAACGGCTAAGTCCAATACCTCGAAAAAATGGTATTAAATAGTCTTTTTGTAAACGGTTACTTGTTATTTTGTGATAAATTTCCATCTCTGGGTTATACCAAATTGCCCATCCTCTTTTTTGAATATATAACAACATTTCTAAATCTTCACCTGTAATCATATTACTAGTGACTCTACCAGTTAAAATAGGCTGATTTGGTACACTCTCTAACCAAGCTTTTCTACGGATAACTAGTCCCGCAGAAGGAGGTAGTAATTTTTTATTAGGTTCATACAGCAAAGGTAAATTCCCGCGCTCTGTAATTGCTAAAAAAGGGGCTATTCTTTGAAAATTTTCTGGTGGTTGGACTTCCCACTCAGGATGAATTTGACTCCCATAAGCTCCTGCTTTAGGATATTTTTTACCAAAATTATAAGCTGCGGCTACCCAATTTGATAATGGATAATTATCATCATCTAAAAATCCAATTAATCTACCTTTTGCTTCTGAAACTGCTTTTTTTCGTGCGTAAGCTGCTCCTTGTTGAGGTTCAAAGTAGTACTTTAAAGGATAAGAATATTGCCAATTTTTTTGATAATTCTGAACAACTTTAGCTGTATCATCATTACTGTTATTATCTACAACAATAATCTCCCAAGAAATATTTTCAGTGTCAAGTTGATTTCTTAGTCGTTCAAAGAGTTCAGGTAAACGACTAGCACCGTTGTAGGTTGGTATCGCTACAGTAAAGTCAATGCTCTGAGTCATAGTGTAAAAGTTATAGTTCTAATACCAATTCTTCGTGAAGCTGCTCCCGAATTTTACCCCTCCCCAACCCTCCCCAAGGCATCGGGGAGGGTGCGCGTTAGCGCGGGTGGGGTCTTTGTATGCGTCTTCATATTAAATTGGTATAAGAAGTAGATGTTTGAGAATGTCCAGTCGATATTAAGTATTCATAGATATACTATGTGGCGTCTTTTACTCGAAAATTAGTAATTTATCAAATAAAAAAACTGCGCCCGTTGTTACAATTTTGCTCTTTAGGTGTAGTTTCCTGTACCGTATTTTTATGGAATTTTTGCTAATGTTTGTTCACGGACATAATTTGTTTAACTGCATGATGTATCTTTAGCTGTCCGCATTCCCCCAATCAAAGTTTCCACAATCACGCATCGTTTTAGTTGACCAGCACTATTATTTCCTGCTTGTAAGGTAGCTACTACAACTTTTAAACCTGTATCAGGAGAATTATTGTTAGTCTTAGGTGCCAAAATACCCATGTAGTCAAAAGTAATAGTTTGTGGTGCATTGGTATCAAAAGCGGAAGCGTATGTGATAGAACCACCATTAGTATTGACATTACTCAGATTTGTACCAAGTATGATTTGTTTTGATTTAATTCCTATATCTCCTCCTAAATCAAGCCAGTTTGTTGGGGTTGAACCTTGATAAACCGCTATTTGAGGAGTGTTGTTGTCAGTTCTAATACTGACGCTGTAGCTAACTTTTTTCTTTTTCGCTTCTCGCTGTGCTTCCTGTAATGCGGCTAAAACAGCATCGTTAGCCTTATTGACCTGCTGTCGGTTTACAAAAGCTAGCCAACTAGGAACTGCGATCGCTGCTAATATTCCTAACATCAGAACTACTGCTACAATTTCTATTAGAGTAAATCCATTATTATTATGATTCTTATTACAAATTTTACCATTTGCTAATTGCAAATATAGCAGTAATATTGGCTTAGACATTTTTATAAATTCCGTATTTTCTATACTACTTCATCTTTTTTATGCTCATGTCCAAAAGTTATTTGCTAAAGATAAAGCTGCGTCCTTCGATGCGGATTTTCGCAGTTGGGAAATAAGTTAATTGTTGAGTATTATAAAGCATTTGATTGTCGTTATTTGTGAGTCTAGCTAATGCATTACCCCGCAAATATAGCTCAACAACGCTACGCTTATCTACGTTAACGGAATCAACACAACTGTAAAAACCAAGAGAAACTGTGTCAGATGGTATTACTACTAAATCTGTAGGGCAAGTTACATTACTAGCATCTGTTGTAGTTTGATCAATAAAATCTACGAGAGCGATGGGTTTTTGCTTATAATCTTGGGATGCTTTTGTCCAACTATTCATTTTTTGTTCTAGAGTTTTGTCTTGTTGCGATAGGTCAACTGCTTGAAATCCTTCGTCAGGACATTGGCTAAACTTGCTAGTTGTATCATAAGCTGTGCTACAAGTGCTACCATTTTTATTAGGAACACCATCCTTGATTTGAAATCTGGCAATGCGAGCAGCTTTTGACCATGGAAGTTCTTTATCTTTAATTAAATAATAAGCAACTAATGAACTAACAAAATAATCATCATTGAAAGTAATATTTTTACCCAAATCATCTTTAGTTTTTGTAATTGCTGCATCTTCCACAAATTCTCGCTTCCAAAATACCAACAGAGGATTTCCATCGCGAACTGAAGGTAATTGATCTTTTATTTCATCAATTCCTGTAGCATCGTAAATATAGATTGCTTGTTGCAAATCACGAGCAATATAATCTATCGCTGCTTGAATTTCTTGCTCGGAGTTTGCTTTAGCTTGTTCTTTACGATCAGTGTCTAAAATATTAATCATGAATCCTAGCAATGGTGTAATTACTAGAAACGCTATAAGCAGACCTACTAAAAGTTCAATCAAGGTGAAAGCACCATTGGCTTGATGTTGTTGAGAATGCTTTAGCTTATTACTTAAAAGCCACCTCAATATATTCATTTTGCTCCTGTCTCTCCTGAATTACGTACGGGGATGGCTCAAGCGTTGGAAGATTTCTAGCTTCTCGATTTCAAAGAAATCAGGAATATGTACTTAGCGGGACTTAGACAAAAAACAACGAGAAAAAAGCCTCAAATCTAATTAGGGTAAGGGATATACCTCAAACCCCAAAAAATCGCTGAAACCCAGATATATCAATCAAACAACTAAATCGAGGTTAAATGATTACTGTATATGGCTTTGAGGCTTTTTTGAACACGAAAAATGTCTAAGTCCCGTTAGTAGTTACTAGCTACAACCACCAAGGCGATCGCACAAGCTACTGTATGAGGGTTGATTTGGATTAATTTCTGTAGTTGTTTCCAGCAATGGCGCTTTGCGATCGCCTAGTCCACCAGTGAAAGTTGCTGATGTGACTTTACTGTTGGAAGCATTAGCATTTTTCTTCAAAGCACCACTATCTCGAAAGGCGTCTCCTCTATAAACTCTGATACCAAGTTGATAGCCAGCTTGAGGATCTGTTGTCTCTTGACGAAATGCTTGAATCACTAAGTCCTGGCTACTACTATTAGTACATCTACTATCACTATTACCATCGATACAATACAAACTCTTCGCAGGTGTCGTAGGTACAGTACAGTAACTGTTTGCGTTACAAGTTAGATTTCCTGCCGTCGGGACAGCAAATTGGTCTATGCTGACAGTTGTGGATGCAGGAACAGTTGCTATAGTTTTTGTTTGTAGACCATCTACATATGTTCTTGCTGCTTGGGTTGCTAGTTCTACACGCCTAGCTTGTACACGAGTCGCCACGGATATGACTAGTACAGGTGCAATTGCAGTGAGCAAAATAGAAGCTACGATTAACCCTATTAAGGCTTCAATGATCGTAAAACCAGATTCACTGGACTGATTAAGTAATTTGGGTATTTGGTATAGTTTCATAGTCCATTTATCAAACCTGATGATTCAAAATTGATGCTTACAACTAATCAGGATTTACAGGGCAGGTAACAGGACGTTGATTTGCTGGTAACGCATACTTCGTACTCTTAGTGGAAGAATCGATTTTGATGTCAAATCCCGAATCAAATCCATCCTTTGCAGTTGTATCCTGGGTTGCACATAGCAAGGCTTGTACCCAACGATCATCTCGTGAAACTTCTCGATAGTACTCATCGGGTGCATCAGTGGTAGGAATTACAAAACGTTGGGCAAATAAGTCTGGATTCTGTGATAAGAGTGCTACATCAAAACCCCAGTTACGTACAGGAGGCATATAGTAAGGTGCTGCTCCTTGAGAACTACTGTCTGAGTGATAGTAAGCATTACTACTATTACGTTCTGAAAACAGACTAGTAACTTGAGAATTGCCGCTAGCCGTTGGTCTCACAAATACTTGGTAGGGTGCAGTGGCGTAAGCACTACGTTTGAACTGGATAAATGAACCTGTAATGTTAGCTGCAATAGTATCCCAATTTTCTAGGAAGCGTGGGAAGTTATGTAAACCACCATTGATCTCGAAGTAAGGATTAGTCGTATTGCCAACACGAATTGGGGTGTCACCTGCTGCAATCACTAAGTTAAATGTAGTTTCCGCAGCTCTAGCTAACCACCTGGTATTCTTAACGCGAGATGATTCTGAATTCAGGTCTGTTACCTTACTATAATCAGTATCATTACTTGGATTTTGTTTAGGTACGTTGATTTGCAGAATTGGTTCTAAGAGTGGTTGGTAAGTTGCATCTGCACCTTGGGGAAATCTATAGAATAGACGAGTTGTTTTGTTGTAGTATTTTGAAGCTAATGCAGGTGGATTAGCAGTGTCAGTAGAGACCACTGTTGTAAACCACAAAGCATTCTTATTCGCTATATCTGCTAAATTTCCTGATGCATCTACTTTATTTGATTTAATTCCCAAAGCTACAGGAGATGCAGAAACACTAGTTACATTTTTATCAGCATCAAATGTAAAGGTAATTACAATACCACTTGTATCAAGTAAATTACCAGTAGCATCACGTTTGAAGGCAACACGACGAGGAAATCGTTCATATCCCGCTTTTGGAAATCTAGCAGTTGTCCCAGCTGTCAACTTACTAACATCTACACCTACTACATCACTGGATTTTTTGGTTGTATCGTTATCCAACCCCACATACCAATCAGTTGGACTGCATTCAGCAACATTTAACTTAAAGCACATTTCCATGACATACTCTGGAAACTCAACACGGCGTTGAATCGGAGTGACGAAGTTATTAAAGAAAGAGCTGTTTGAACCACTTCCACTCAGGCTAAGATAGCTACTATCTGTAAAATCGCGAGAAGTAACAAAGTTATTATCCCAGAAGCCGTTTTTCAAACGTTTGTTTCTGACATCATTTACATTACTAACATCAGTGCGGTTATTTCTTAAATCAAAATCACCATGACTACGAAAACCTTCAACGAAGTTAGCTGATAGTAAGGTGACGGCATCAGCAAGCACTGACGCAGGCCGCCATGTCTCACCTGTAGTACATTTACTTAATCTAGGGTCGTTGGGGCGACAAGCAAAGTCAGTATCTCGGTTGTCAGAAAGACGAGTATAGAAATTACTCCAAGTAGAATCCAAAGTATCTGGAGATTTGAATTCTTGTTTGCTGTGGAGATTAAAATCACCCTCGACGTAGACTGGTAGGTCTGTCGCTAAAATTAAGCCTTTTTCCTCTGGTCTATAATCGGTTTGCCGACTCAAATCACTGCCATTGACCAACATAATGGCATTAGGGCGACGGTTAGGATCAAGTTTATAGTCAGTGGCGCTAACATTAGGACTGTTTGGCTCACTAGTATCAGATAGAGCATCATCACGGGTAGCGTAGATAATGCCACTATTAGGTAGCAAGTACTCGTTAGACCATGTACCGCTAATTGATGTTTTGCGGAGCTTATCAAGGTCGATAACAGCAGCACGAATTTCTAGTGGCTGACGCTGTTCAATTTCCAGGTTGTATAGTCCTGATGGCGTACCAGCATCGATAGCTTTAATTTGTTTCGCATCAAGAAAAGCTGTTTCTTTGATTGCGTCATTAGGAACTACGCTAGCATCACGGTTGAGAGTCTTATCAGCAATTTGTAAAGCACAGATGGTAGAGTCAATAGCTGATTGCTCTGAGAGGCTGAGGTCTTTGGTAGTTGATTTTTTGAGAGCCTGACGCAATAGAGGATTAACAAACTGACCGTTAGGGAATACCAAGTTAGCTTGGTACTTCAAGCGTTCTTCCAAATCAACAGCTGCGTCAGTGACATCATTAGCAGCAGCTGTTGTGGTAAATAGTCCATCGCTATTTGTTGTCAGTCCTCTAGTGATATCAGCAGATGTAGTTTCAGGAACTTCATAGCTGAAACCATTGTTAGAAAGACCTGCCTTAGTTGGGTCATTTGGGTCATATCCATCTGCTGTTGTAGTTGAATCTGTAGGGTTGTAATAGCTACTTACACAAGCTACAGGCTTTTGATAGTTATCACTATTTTGTGGATCGTAGGGATCTTTGTTGTAGTGATAGACTGCCGTAGCACGCATAACCAAATGACCACGAGTTTGTTTACTAGTGTTCAGTGGATCGGTGGGGTCTGGTACTACCATTGGCATTACATCAGACCAGACTACTGCTGCTTTATCTTCTTTTTCTGGGGTATTAGGATTATCAGCAACTGTCGGTAGTGTAGGCAATTTAGAGCCTATCGGACTATACACTCCAGCACCAGTGACTACTCGCAAACCACCAAGAACATCAAGTTCATCTGCACGAACACTAGCGGCTGATGTTTCCCAGTAACCGTCACGTCCTGTCACACCGAGGTCTGCTAACTGTTTAACGCGGGTAGTACGGGTACGGGTTTTAGTACCACTCTTGCTTGAATAGGAGCTTGTATCCCAATTTTGACCAGAAATTGTTTCTGGAAGATCTTCACCAACGAACTTTGTCTGTGTGCTGTCCCACCGGAGTTCTGGTAAATTGTTACCAACAATGATGCGATCGCCTAACTTTTCCTCTTCTACAGGGTCTTGATCGACTTTTTGTGGATCAATAGCAGGTAACTGTGATTTCGTTAATGTCAACGTAGTGTTAGTGTCTGTAGGAAACATCCACGCATCAGGCGGTCTCAGTTGATCATTACTCTTACCAGAAGCATCATCTGTACCTTGCAGAACATCACTTACAGTGTATTGTGTACTGGGAGCAGTTTTAATAATGCCAGATGAACCCAGAGGAACTTCTTTGAATGGCACACGCCTGGTACGCTGACGGAAATAAACTTCTAATTCTTCCTTTCTGACTTTATCTGGGTCTAGAGCAGGGTCTTTGCTAATACGTCTACTTGTATTGTCTTTGACAACTTGAGGATCATTATCTTTATTACGACTTAATTGCGCCTTCACCAACAAATCAATACGTTCGGCGTAAGCTTGACTGTTATATGCTACTTGATTTGGTGCATTAGAAGTAGATTTGTTGGTTTTTGCAAGCTCCTGTTTTTCAGTAATATTATTGTCTTTAAATAAATCTATAAGGCTTCCCCCTTGCTCACTAGTAGCTGTAGCGCCATTTGTGGCAACATTGCCACCGATGATAATTTTGCCATTTTCGCGTTCATAGTAGCAGGACTGTATACTACTAACCTGAAAGAATCTAATATCTCCGGAATTTTTATCTGTTGACTTTCTGGTAAAAAAGTTACTGTTAGTAAAAATACGTCCATTCAGACGGAATGCAGGTCCAGGCGTGATATCTAAATCATCTTCATAAACCACAGCATTGTTAGTCAGTGGTAGTTGCTTCCGGTCTTGTTGCACTTCTATAGCTGAAAAGCTACGATTACCGTTGTAGGGTTTATATTTGTCTTTGATGGTACTATCCAAAGAATTGATATCTGTTATTGGAACAGTAGCTGCATAGGTAAAAAAGCTCTTTTTCAATTCTCCCGTAGTGACTTTATACCAGCTAGAACCACCAACCAAGCTAGCACTGGTATCACCGCTAGCATCACAAATCTTTCCAGCTAAGGGAGCTGTTCTGGCTTCGAGAGGGCTACGTTTACGAGTAGGATCGCTCCCACTATAGGGGGGGTTACGAAAGTAAATACCATAGACTGTAAAACTATCAAATTTCCCATCATTATCAGTATCTACAGGAAATTTCCACGCTGTTTCTATAATTTCTTGAGATTCTAAACTACCGTTATTTGTTAATTCAATAGTTTTATTTTGATTCAAGTCATAACCCACAACTATATGGGTTTCATCACCTAAAGTATAGGTTTCAATTTTGTTAATCAAAGTCTTATAAAGTGTTGCATCAGATGGTACTGCTCTTGGTAAAGTTGGGTCAGAAAAGAGTGCAGTTATTTTTGCTTTGGCGCGATCCAAAGCTGGAGTTGTTGCTTGTAGTACTACCTCATTCACTCTGACATTACTAGCGTTTTTGGCTCGTTCAAAAGATCGAAATAAAATTGCTGTAGTCAGTAACACA
This sequence comes from Nostochopsis sp., assembly GCA_051172755.1. Lineage (GTDB taxonomy): Bacteria > Cyanobacteriota > Cyanobacteriia > Cyanobacteriales > Nostocaceae > Pelatocladus. Next base: position 33,204 of record JBMNDX010000014.1, read on the forward strand.
ACTATTAGTGCTACCATTGCCACGGTCGGCAAAACGAAACCAGTATTAACTTCACTTCCTGTTCTTCTATGAAGAAAACGAGTTCGCAGTAGTCGAAACATCTGCTTTTTCAATACAGAAGAAGAATTTTTTTTTAATTGTGTAGAGATTTTTCTTATTGTCTTGACTAGCTGGCGTTTTATAGACATAACTGCTTTCGTGTTAAGTATTTTGATACAAATTTATATTTTTTGCGATTGAAAATTATACCTTTAGATTCAATCTAAGGCATATTTAGAGATGATATTTATGTCATTAATCGCCCTATTCAACTAACTTTTAATGGGAGTATTAGAGTCTAATTAATGATTTTGATTACGTTATATCATTTGTCAATATTTGATATTTTTCGGTAAATACTGAGAAAATTGAATTCATTAGACATCTGGTAAAATTAATTATGCGTTCCCAAAATCCTTCTAGAGATGCGCCAATAGCGCTGTCGCGCATGGCTTCGCTAAGGCGCGTCTCTACATTATTTTTCACCAGAGGTCTATTAGTAAGTAGGGAGAATAACACCATAACTCGACATAAATTTGACACAAATGTATTTCATTGAGAGATGACTTCATGAAGATGTTTCGAGGGAAGTAGATTTATAGTACCCACCCTTTATAAGAAATATGTCAGTTAGCTAGAAAAGAATATGAATTAATATAAAATCTCCGCGTCTTGAGGAGGTAAAGGGAGTCAATTTTCGTAAAATTAAGATAAACTCAGAATTTTTGTGATTGAAGTAAATTTATATTAATAAATTCCCCTTTTTGAAGAGGAAGGGGTACTTTTACTAAACATTTCCTCAAGAGATGAAAATCAGCTAGAAAATGAGCCGTTGCTGATTTGACATATTAACCAAAATGTAGAGACGTAGCATTGCTACGTCTCTACAAGGGTTTTGGAATCACACAAAATCCTGAATCATACATGGATTCAGCAATACCGAAAATGAAATCGAAAAAGTTAGTTCTTGCTTGAGAGATTTAGTAATGGTTAAGGTTAATCCCCGCTTCTTTAGCCATAGTTGCTAAACCTTTCTTTTCTAAGGTTTTGATCGCTTTGGTAGACAATTTGAGTCTCACCCAACGATTACCTTGGGGCCACCAAACGCGCTTGCTTTGCAAGTTGACGTGCTGAATCCGTTTAGTGCGACGATGGGAGTGAGAAATTGTAAAGCCGTTGTTGGCTGTTTTGCCGGTTAAATCACAGCGACGGGACATAGGAGAATCTCCGATTAATTTTGAACACAATCTTCTATTGTATAGCTGCTTGTGGGATAGAGGTTAATTAGCAGCTTGTTTTGTCAACTTAGTTAAGACGTCATTAGAACGTTCAACAAAGCCTTTCATTCCTTCAGCATCAAAACCTTTTTGAGACATGAGTGCCAAATCATAGATATGTTGGCAAATCATGTTGACTAATTGACCTGTTGGTGATTCACCTTCACCTTGAATAATACTACTTTGATTGAGGGTCGCCAAGTTTTGAATCAGAGGATGGCTAGTATTTACCAGCAAAATATGATCTTCTGGAAATTCTGCCATTTGCTGCTGCATGAGTGCATTCATTTCCCGGAAGCGACGCAAAATTTCTGGTAATAACACCATTGCAGGAGGTGTACTTTGGGGGTTATCTGATTTTAAAGCTTCGGTGCGGATATTTAATTTCGGTTTGTTGAGCGCTTTTTCAAATAACTCTTTGATTACCTCACCACGAGTTTTATTGGTTTTGGGATCAACTATTTCTGTCGCTTGATCTTTATCTAAGAGAGTCTGATCTAAATCAGAGTCTACTCGTGTAAACTTAACATCTTGGAATTCGCGTTCCAGGAAGTTAATAAAGTGCGTGTCGATGAAGGAGTCCATAAACAGGACTTCTAACCCTTGTTTTTTGTGAAGTTCGACGTAGGTGGCTTGTGTTGCTTCGTCGGTGCAGTAGAAAACGCGGTTTTCGTGGCGTTCTTTATTGCGTTCCAAATATTCTTTTATTGTTGTGTAAGAATCACCTTCAGACGATTCACTTGCACTTGGAGTAACATCTTGCCAAGCATCTTCCCCTTCGGATTGTACTTGTACTGCTGCGGTTTCGGAAGCGGTTTGGTGAGATTGCTTGGCTGTACTGCGGAAAATCAGGATATCTTCGACTTGCTTTTTGAACTTTTCATCGTTCATCACCCCGAATTTCACGAAAGTACCGAGGTCTTTCCAAGCGCTAATATATTGATCGCGGCTGTCGCGGTAAAGTTCTTTGAGGCGATCGCCTACTTTTTTGGCGATGTAATCACCGATTTTTTTGACAGTGCGATCGGTCTGCAAAGCACTACGTGATACATTCAGAGGAATATCACTACTATCAATTACACCCCGCATCGGCAAAAGAAATTGGGGAATAATTTCTTCGCAGTGATCGCTGACAAAAACTTGATTGCAGAATAATTTAATCTGTCCTTTGGTGACATCAACATCCGGTCTTAGCTTCGGAAAATACAGAATTCCGTTGATGATAAAAGGATAATCTGTATTCAAATGTACCCATAGCAGGGGTTCTTCTTGGAAAGGATAGAGGTAGCGATAAAACTCTATGTAGTCTTCCTTATTTAAATTACTGGGAGATTCACGCCATGGTGCTTTTTGCCGATTTAACACCTCGCCATCCAGTTTAATTGGCACTGGAATGAAATCGCAGTAAGTTTGGATCAGATTTTTGATGCGTGCTGATTCTAAATAATCTAGTTCATCCTCCATCAAATAGAGAGTAATTGTCGTACCGCGAGTTGTACGAGATGATTCGTCTAAAGTAAACTCTGGCGATCCATCACAACTCCAGTGAACAGCCTGCGCTCCTTCTTTGTAAGATAGCGTATCGATCTCAACTTTTTGTGCCACCATGAAGGAAGAGTAAAAGCCTAGACCGAAGTGACCAATTATTGGTTGGTCGGATGTGCTTTTATACTTGTGAATAAATTCTTCGGCGCTAGAAAAAGCAACCTGATTGATATACTTTTTCACCTCATCTGCTGTCATCCCGATGCCATTATCGGTAATGGAGAGGGTTTTATTGTTTTTGTCTATAGCAATTTGAATTTCTGGTTCACCAGTATCGCCAGAGTATTCTCCAGCACGGGATACCATATTCAGCTTTTGGATAGCATCAACGGCGTTGGATACAAGTTCCCGCAAGAAGATTTGGTGATCTGAGTAAAGAGACTTCTTGATAATCGGGAAAATATTTTCAGTATGAATACTGATGGTTCCTTGTTCTAGCATAATTGATGATCTTCTGTGCAAATATGTGAGTATTGAATGTGGCAAACATACCCTTGTCTTTTGCATCTAGGGTCAGACCAAAAGCAATAGGACATTATACCAAGTAGAATTTTAAAGCTATACTCAAGCGATCGCTCTTATTATGCAGGATTGTTTGCCCCCAAAATACAATTCGGATTTCCGTACTATCTGAAGAAGATTTGTTAATTACACTAATAATCAATATTCCTAACTCTAGGTATCATTGTAAGCAAAAAACTAACCAAGAGAACTGCTATCATCAAGAGATGATGAAGTAGTCAGTCTAATCTTCGCTCCAATCCTGCATAGTAGAAATGCGGGAGTTTCTTTTACGGTAGTTATAAACACTGACATACCAAGTACAACGCTTACAAACATTAGGAAAATCACCACTTTCCTGACGATTAATTAGTTCCTCAATTTCCTTACCTGCCCAAATTTCCGGTAGTGTCTCTTCTTTAAGATCGCCTACAATTAATTCTGCTTCGACATCACGACAGGCACAGGCATTCACTTTACTATTAGCAAGGATAATTGGCTTCATGTATAGCAATTCACAAGCACCCCGCTTATAGGGTTTAATAACTGGTTCTAGACCTACTTGCTTCAATTCTTCATCTTTTACCTTGCCAGCCCAGCTATCATAAGCATTGATAAATTGAATATTAATTATTTTCTCTTTTTTCCACTGATTAAATTTTTCCCATAGATCACCATGCCATTTTGTCGGTGGACAACGTAGTGCGATAGTTAAAACTGTAGAGGAGCCTAAATTCGACTTAGCTTCAACGAATGCTTCTATGTTGCGGCTAACAATATCAAATCGATCAACACCCATGATTGCTTTGTAAGTCTCCCGGTCAAATCCACCCCAGGAAACATAAATATTTAGTTTTTCACTATATTTAAGAAGCTTTTCACTCACTTCTGGCTTCATCAAAATTGCATTTGTATAGAAGTAAAATCCTTTAATTTCTGGGCGTCGATTTAGATCATCAAGTCTCTCAAAAAGATAGCGATCCACAAATGGTTCGCCAACGATTGGTGTCAAAGATACATATTTGCCACCCATTGCTGTATATTGATCAACTATTCGTCGAAACTCTTCCATAGGCATTATTTCTTTTAAATCTTTCCATTTCTGGATAAGCACAAAAGGTACATTTTGCATTACAAATATTAGTACCTTCGATATGAAGATTTCTGGGAAGATTACGAATTAATTTTAATTCTTGCTGAGTTTGATATTTTCTAAAGCGGAAATTGTATTCCGTGACAATTACATCCAATAAATATTCTATTTTAGGCTTCAAGAAACGTTTAATATTTTGAGATATGAACATTATGATGCTGTTAAGCATAATTTGAATATTTTTATACTAAGGATAAATAAATGATATTTATTAACCTTTATAAAATGATTTTATGTACTAATATTTGTTAATAATAATGCCTTTGTAAATGAACATACATCAGGGAAATTAAGTAATTTATCAATACTCATAATTAGGACAAAGAGAATGGTTTGTGTTCCTCCGCCTTCTCTGTATCCTCTGCAAGTTTAAAAATATTTGATAACCACAATAGACACAGAGAAAAAATACAAAATCCTATTCTCTGTGTCTCTCTAATTTATGCTTCGCGGGATGCCTCCAGGATGTAGGAGTTTGTATTTTCTGGCACTGGTATTTGCACTACCTTTTTTTTGTCAAAGGTTAACTCGTGATCTCCCTTATCAATGACAATCGTGTCCCCAGCAATAAAGGTATTCTCCAGAATTTTGGTCGCGATCGCATTCTCTACTTCTCTTTGAATCGCCCGCTTAATCGGACGTGCGCCGTAAACTGGGTCGTATCCCACTTCTACCAAGTAATCACACGCAGCAGGAGATATTTCTAAAGAGATTTTTTGCTCTGTGAGTAAATTTTCCACTCGTTTAAGTTGAATAAGCACGATTTGCCGCATTTCGCTGCGGTTGAGGGTATGGAAGATAATTAAATCGTCAACACGGTTGAGAAATTCGGGACGGAAGTGCGATCGCAAAGCATCCATCACTCGGTTTCGCATTTGATCATACTGGGAATCATCGCTAGAAACATCTAGGATATGTTCGCTACCAATATTACTCGTCATGACGATAACGGTATTGCGAAAATCAACGGTTCGACCCTGGCTATCCGTAATTCTGCCGTCATCAAGCACTTGTAATAAAATATTAAACACATCTGGATGAGCTTTCTCAACTTCATCCAGCAGTACCACCGAATAGGGACGACGGCGAATTACTTCCGACAGTTGACCGCCTTCTTCATAGCCGACGTATCCTGGGGGCGCACCCACTAACCGAGAAACCGAGTGTTTCTCCATATACTCAGACATATCTAACCGCACTAGCGCGTCATCGGAATCAAACAGAAACTGGGCTAAAGCACGGGCGAGTTCTGTTTTACCAACTCCTGTTGGCCCCATGAATAAAAATGAACCGATGGGGCGACCAGGATCTTTCATCCCAGCACGGGCGCGACGAATTGCGGCCGCGACAGTTGAGACAGCTTCCTGTTGTCCGATGACTCTTTCGTGCAAATGGTGTTCGAGTTTCAGTAATTTCTGTCTTTCAGACTCCAACAAACTATTGACGGGAATTCCTGTCCATTTGGCGACGATTTCAGCAATATCGGCTTCGGTGACTTGTTCGCGCAACAGGGTTTTACCTTGACTTTGAATTTTCAGGAGTTCAGTTTCTTTCGCCTCGCGATCGCGTTGTACTCCCTCCAATTTGCCATATTTTAATTGGGCAGCTTTATTTAAATCGTAAGCTCGTTCTGCTTGTTCAATTTGTACCCGCAGCTTTTCTTCTTCTTGCTTCAAGGCGCTAATCGCTTCTAATAACTGCTTTTCACCTTGCCATTGTCCGTTCAAATCCTGCTGTTTGCCGGTTAAATTGCTGATTTCTAGCTCAATTCGCTCTAAACGCTCTTTTGTTTGTAGTACAGCCTTTTCTTCCCCCGCCAAGGACAGCTTTTCCATTTCTAGCTGCATCAGGCGACGATCAATTGTTTCCAATTCTGCGGGTTTGGAGGTAATCTCCATTTTCAGTTGGGCGGCGGCTTCGTCTACCAAATCAATGGCTTTATCTGGCAAAAAGCGGTCATTAATGTATCTGGCTGAGAGAATAGCAGCTGCTACCAAGGCTGAGTCTGATATTTTAACGTTGTGATGGACTTCATAACGTTCTTTGAGTCCCCGCAGGATAGAAATTGTATTTTCCACGCTGGGCTGATCTACAAATACTTGTTGAAAACGTCGTTCTAAAGCTGCGTCTTTCTCAATGTATTTACGATACTCATCTAAGGTAGAGGCACCAATACACCGTAGTTCGCCTCGTGCCAACATCGGTTTGAGTAAATTGCCAGCGTCCATTGAGCCTTGTTGACCAGAACCCGCACCCACAACGGTGTGTAGTTCATCAATAAATAAAACAATTTGACCGTTTGACTCCGTAACTTCCCGGAGAACTGATTTGAGACGGTCTTCAAATTCACCTCTGTATTTTGCCCCAGCAATCAAACTACCCATATCTAGGGCGATCAGTTGGCGATTTTTCAGAGATTCGGGGACATCACCATTGATAATGCGTTGTGCTAAAGCTTCTGCGATCGCAGTTTTACCAACCCCTGGTTCACCAATCAAAACGGGGTTATTTTTACTACGCCGGGACAATACCTGAATCAAGCGCCGAATTTCGTCATCTCGCCCAATTACCGGGTCTAGTTTTCCAGCTTTTGCCTGTTCTGTCAAGTCTATACCGAATTTTTGCAAAGCTTCATAGCGAGACTCTGGATTTTGATCTGTCACTTTTTGGCTACCACGAACTACTTTAATAGCAGCTTCCAGCTTATTAGTATCTAGATTAAAGTTTTTGACTATCCGTCGCCCAACACGTTCATCTTCTACAAAAGCCAGCAAGATATGTTCTACAGATATGTGAGAATCTTTCATCCGTACTCTTGCTTGTTCGGCTAAATCTAAGAGAGTATCTAGAGAACGCCCCAAGTAAAGCTGATCGCTTCTACCGACTTTGGGCTGACGACGGATATAATCCTCTAGTTGCTGTAGCAAACGGTTAGGATCTACACCAGCACGGTTCAGAATTCGTGCTGCTAACCCATTTTCTTGTTGTAATAGAGCAATTATTAAATGTTCTACATCTAATTGCTGTTGTTGATAAGCGCGTACGATATCCTGAGATTTGACAATCCCTTCCCAAGCTTTATCTGTAAATTTATCTGGATCTGTAGGCTGCATCTTTACAATTTTAGATTTTAGATTTTAGATTTTGGATTTTAAACTACTGCGGACATACTTAAGTATGTCGCCACAAATTTAAAGTTAACTAGTTAGGGTCGTCATTGATCATTGGTCATTTGTCTAAGTCTTAGATTATTATCCCAGCATGATTTGCTTCCATCCGCTTGTATCTAAGGTTGCAGATTTCGCATTGGTTGATGGTTGTTCGTTGCGTTGTTTGTTGTACTCTGCGGGTAGAAACGTAGTGGCTTCTGTTCCCTGAAAGCGTTCCCTTCCCGCAGGGTAAGTAGACGCGTAAGCGTCTATGTAACCACCAATCGACAACCAACAACCAACTATCAACTATCAATAATTCAAAACGAGAATACACTTCTAAGGGTGGTTTGCCAAATAGTGCCGTTAGAACTATCGTTATCGGCATTTGTTACTAGTGAAAATGTTGGTGTGATACTTAGATTGTCACTAATTTGGAGATTGTAGAAAGCTTCATAATTTGTCTGAGTTGTATTTCCTAAATCTTCGCTGACAAATGGTTGACCGATCGCCAAACCCGCAACAGTACCGGGAAGCCAGAGGTTGCGGAAACCCACACCTATAGCCCATGTCACCGGATGTAAATCTAAATCCTCATTAATGGCGGTATTATATCCATTGTAATTACCAAATCCGAAGCGTCCAAAAATGCCTGCATTCCGGTTGAGGCTATACTCGGCATTGACACCAAAGGCGTTAATATCTGTATTATTAATCAGAGCATTTGTATATTGCAGTCTCAAGGCTAGCTTGTCGCTGGGCGAGTATTCAACTTCCACACTGGCTTGATAGCGATCGCCAAATAAACCCCCTTCTGTGCTGGTAGAATTTGATTGGTCAGCATCGGCTGCAATGTAAAGCGATCGCACTGTAAATTCACCATCTCCAGGGTTCCACTGCACAGCAGCACCTGCACCCCCATTGCGATCAACTTGATTTTGGACAATCAGAGGATTATTTAGGAAGAAGCTAGAACTAAAATCAACTGCTTCGTTATTGGCATATTTATTATGATCAATAAAATCTCGTGGTGACATTTTTGCACCCACTGTCACTGCAACATCTTCGGAAGGACGAAAAGTATAGTGTAAGCGTCTCAACTTGAGATCAGAGTCTACTTCTACATAATCAAGTCCACCACCATCGGCAATTAAACCAGTGGTTCCTAGCAAGTTATCATCGTGTTGTTGTGCCAAACCAATCGCATCACCACCATTGTTACCAGCTTCTAGTTGAGTCACAAGTACATCTTGTTGATTGAAGCTAGTAGAGAGGGTTAAGCGTGTACGAGAAATTACAGTTTTGTTCGCATCAGTACCGTCACTCAAAGCAATAATAGCTTCACCATGCAGTTTCGTAGTCGTAGAAAATTGATGTGCTTGTAATTCGCTGTTGCGTGCTTCTAAATTATCAACACGTTGGTTCAAATCATCCAGAGCCGAACGAAATTCTTTTTGCAATCGCCGTAAGACAACCATGTCTTCTTGGATAAAGCGATCGCTCATAGTGCTAGCAATAATATCTTCAACCTTAGATAAGGTAGCCGCAAGAGCGACAGCAAATTCATAACGGCTTATGGGTCGATTACCACGAAAGGTGCCATCTGTGTAACCAGAGATGACACCATATTTTTCCATGAGTGATTTTAATGCTTGATAAGCCCAGTCTGTAGGCTTGACGTCAGACAATTCTGAGACAGACGTTTGCTGTGTTAGCAAATCAGAATTGACGTCCAGACTACTAAACGATTTATTTTGTACTGATGACTTAGAGTTGGCGATCGCTGAAAACTCTGTTTGCCAAACACTAATATCAATATCTGGAGGTAATACTTCCAAATATTGATTTGTGGGTATATTAACCTCTGGGATAGCCGCTTGTAAACTTAAGTCAAAGCTTTGAGTTTCTGGCGGCTTTTGAAGTAGCAGAGAATCCGCTCTTGAGGGTAAGCACGTGTGGGTAAAAATGCCCCAACCGACTAAACCCCCCACTAAGATTTTTGGCGAATGAATCCTCCATGGTCGGCATTGCTTGACGCTCAATTCTATACTCCTGCAATTCTGTCTCAGAATTACTGAGTTACAAGTTTTTGTTCTTCCTGTTTACCAGTAGAACCTTGAGTCCCCAGTTGAATAAGTTCTACTTTATACCCATCTGGGTCTTCTACAAAAGCAATGATCGTAGAACCATGTTTCATTGGTCCGGGTTCTCGTACTACCTTCCCACCACGTTTTTTAATTTCTTCACACGTGGCATAAATATCATCGACTCCGATGGCAATGTGACCGTAAGCATTACCCAAATCATACTTATCCACGCCCCAGTTATAAGTTAATTCAATAACTGTGTGGTCACTTTCTTCACCATAACCAATAAAAGCCAGAGTAAATTCTCCCCCTGGATAATCTTTTTGCCGCAGCAATTTCATTCCCAAAACTTCACAGTAGAACTTCAACGATTCTTCCAAATTGCCAACGCGCAGCATTGTGTGTAGGAGTCGCATAAATATCTCCAGTTGTGGTGATTGATCGTGATTGTTCCCTAAATATTGTAAACTGCCAAGCGTTTGCGTGTTGTTAAGAGAACCAGAGATATTTAGTTGTTAGTGGTTAGTTGTTAGTTGTTAGTTGTTAGTTGTTTGTTAACCATGCTCAATGCCCAATTTCCATCTACACACTGCGCTAAAACGCTATTCTCCCAATACCAACTTTCCCCGATAGCCAGTTACAAGTCGGCTACCATCTTTAAAAATATGAATTTCAATCTGATCGCTTGCCCAAGAAATGTTATCTTGCAAAGCTGGATTAAAGATGTGAACCCGTTGATTGCTAGATGAAACAGGAGAGTTGGGTGAATTTAGCGCTAGTGATTCAATGTAGGGACCATCAATAAGTATATCTAACTGGTCTAATAATTCTTGAGAGCCAGCAGGAGCATATTCAGATTGTAATTGCTCTAAAGTAAAACCACTAAATGACATCACGTTGAGTCCCGCCGCTTTCACTTTGCGGGCTACAGTTGCTAACGCCGCCGCTTGCCAAAACGGTTCACCCCCAGAAAAAGTTACACCTTGATTGCGGGGATTACTGAGAATTTTTTCTGCAAGGTGATCTATGGTTACAAGTTGATTGATCTCAAATGACCAAGATTCTGTATTAAAGCAACCTGGACATTCCCGCAAGCATCCTTGTACCCAAACTACAGCACGACATCCAGGGCCATTCACTTCAGATTCATCCACATAGCCCATAATGTTGAGATATCCGGCGGGAATCTGCATTAGTGACATGTATGAGTCCGTTCTATTTTGAGTCATAGTTTTTTCTGTGTAACGAATGTATATACATCAGTCAAGTATTGATATTTTGGAAACTGCACCGAGTCTTTTTCAACATACAACTGCGGTTGACAGAGTACTGTTTGCAGGCTACACGTAAAAGATGAGGAACTCGTGAGGATGGGGTATGGGGCATTGAGAATTGGGCATTGGTCATGAACCACTAACAACTAACAACCATTCTTAATTTATCGATGTGTATCTATGTTGAACTGTGGTTTGATACACAGAAATTTTAAACGCAGAGGAACGCGCAGTCAGCGCAGAGGGGCGCAGAGTTTTTCCGGATTTTATTCGCTACGAATTTATAAAATGTTGTACTTAGTCCCTAATCCCCTAATCTCCAATGCCTAAAATCTTCGTTAATCTCTGCCTTAATAATCCCCCAACAGCCTATGCTAGATAGTCGGGCTAGCCACTGTTAGTGTTTGTGTTAGCGGTAAGAACTAATTCACAAAAAGGACAAAGAATATAGATGATTGATACTGCTATTGAAGCAATTGTGGCTCGCGAAATTCTTGACTCGCGGGGTAGACCAACAATAGAAGCAGAAGTACATTTAATTAATGGTGCTGTGGGATTGGCGCAGGTTCCTAGTGGTGCGTCAACCGGCACTTTTGAAGCCCACGAATTACGCGATGGAGACAAAAGCCGTTATGGGGGTAAGGGAATACTCAAGGCGGTGCAAAATGTCAAGGAGATCATTGTCCCGAAATTACTACACATGGATGCCCTTAATCAGGAATTCCTTGACCGCACGATGATCACTCTCGATGGTTCTCCTAACAAGTCTAATCTGGGTGCGAATGCGATTTTGGCAGTTTCTCTAGCAGCAGCCAAGGCAGGTGCTGAATCTTTAGATATTCCGTTGTATCGTTATTTGGGTGGGCCTTTGGCGAATTTGTTACCTGTGCCATTAATGAATGTAATTAATGGTGGCGCCCATGCAGCAAATAATGTGGATTTTCAAGAATTTATGATTGTTCCCATCGGAGCGTTTTCTTTCCGGGAAGCGTTGCGATGGGGTGCGGAGGTATTCGCCACCCTTAGCCAGGTTTTGGATGAGAAGGGTTTGCTTACTGGTGTGGGGGATGAAGGGGGTTTTGCACCTAATTTAGAGTCAAATCAGGTGGCTTTAGAATTGTTGGTTGCTGCGATTGAAAAAGCTGGGTACAAGCCAGGGGAGCAAGTAGCTTTGGCGTTGGATGTGGCTGCTAGTGAGTTCTACAAAAATGGGCAGTATGTTTATGATGGTAAGCCCCACTCACCAGCTGAGTTTGTTGACTATCTAGGTCAATTAGTTGACCAATATCCGATTGTCTCAATTGAAGATGGGTTGCACGAGGAAGACTGGCAAAATTGGCAGTTACTCACCCAGAAGTTAGGCGATCGCGTCCAGTTGGTGGGAGATGATTTGTTTGTTACGAATGCTACTCGTCTGCAAAAGGGTATTGATCTTAAAGCTGGTAACGCAATTCTGATTAAACTCAATCAAATTGGTTCCCTGACCGAAACTTTGGAAACCATTGATTTGGCAACTCGCAACGGTTTGCGATCAGTGATCAGCCATCGTTCTGGCGAAACAGAAGACACAACGATCGCTGATCTTGCTGTCGCTACTCGTGCTGGTCAAATCAAAACAGGTTCTCTTTGTCGCAGTGAACGGGTTGCAAAATACAACCGCTTGCTGCGAATTGAAGATGAATTAGGCGATCGCGCCGTATATGCCGGTGTGGTAGGTATGGGGCCAAAATAGGAATCGAGGATCGGGGATTGGGACTCAGGGGGACAAGGGGGAATTTTTCTGTTATCTCCCCCGCTCTCTACTCCCTACTCCCTACTCCCTACTCCCTACTCCCTACTCCCTACTCCCTACTCCCTACTCCCTACTCCCTACTCCCTACTCCCTACTCCCTACTCCCTACTCCCTGCTCCCTGCTCCTCGATCTCCATTATGGATAAAAACCTAACTTCGGTAATCCCAACGTTTCATCCCAACCCATCATGATGTTCATGCACTGAATTGCTTGACCTGCTTGCCCTTTTATGAGGTTGTCAATAGCTGACATCACGATCGCTCTACCTGTGCGTGGGTCAACTTCTATACCGATGTAACAGATATTACTACCACAAGCCCATTTGGTTTGGGGGTAAATACCGGGATCGCAAATTCTCACCCAAGGAGAGTTGCGATAAAAGGCTCTGTAAATGGTAATTAAGTCATCTCTGACTAAGCCAGGATCGCGTAAGGAAGCATACACTGTGGATAAAATGCCGCGTACCATCGGGATGAGATGCGGAGTAAATTGTATGGTGAGTTCATGACCTGCTAGTTCGCTGCAAATCTGCTCAATTTCCGGTGTATGACGGTGACGGGCGACACTATAAGCTGCAAGAGAATTATCTGCTTCGGCTAACAACATGTTAATTTTAGCCTCCCGTCCGCCGCCAGATGTGCCAGATTTAGCATCAATAATGGCTGTTTCGGGGATGATTAACCCTTGTTTGAGGAGCGGAGATAGTGCAAGCAGACTGGCGGTAGGATAGCAACCGGGACATCCGACTAATTGGGCTTCGGCAATGCGATCGCGATATAATTCTGGTAGTCCATACACTGCTGTTGCAGCAGTAGCAGTGTCTTGCCGTTGTTTACCGTACCAAGCTGTGTAAGTTGCTAGGTTGCTAAATCGATAGTCAGCACTCAAATCGATTACTAGACATCCTTTTTCTAGTAATTTTGGAGCAAGTTGGCAAGCCAGACCATTCGGTACAGAGAGAAAAACTACTTCACAACGGTGAGCAATAATTTCTGGATCTACCACTTCTATCGATAGATTGACTATATGAGCCAAATGTGGATATATATCCCCAAACGGCTTACCAGCAGTGCTATCACCACCTAAGTAAACAAGTTCTACTTCTGGATGATCAATCAGTAGACGCACCAACTGAACACCACCATAGCCTGACGCGCCTACAATCCCAACGGGTACGCGTCTAAAATTGCCCATGATAATTAAGATCCTTATCCGCTTTTGGTTAACCTGTTGTCAGCTATCAACAATTGACGTTTTAGCTCAAAGCTATTAGCTCCTAGCATATGACGGCGCAAGGTTGAATGCTAACCCCTGATGATTTTTTAACTGTTACAGAATTTGAGTACTAAAAGCTAATTTTAGCGGTAGACTTTTTCGTTATGTTATTCGTAAATATCAATATCTGACTATTTTCAACTATATTTTCTAGATTTAAACGTAACTCCCCAAACTACCAATCTTGCCAGATTTGATCCTCTCAATTATCACTTTGGTATCAATTAGCCCACCTCGACTAGTATTTATCAGCATCATACCAGGCTTCATTTGAGCGATCGCACTTAACATCAATTATAATGATGTGTTTCCGGTGTGAGAGAACAGGTAAGGAAATTATATCTGCGTTGGCGAATAACTCTGGTAATAGCACCTAACGCGCATCAGCGATCACCTGAAACTAGGGATTGTGAAAAGCATCATAGCACAGCAATACTAACCACTAACAACCAACCACTAAACACTAACCACTAACAACTAACAGAACTACATTACGGAGGTACAGACTTGAGCAGCAATCCAGAGTTTGTGCAGTAAAAACTCAGTGCGATCGCTCATTGTGGTCACAAACACACCTTGTGCGTTTTCAGAACCATCTGATAGCCAAGAACCGCTAAGAGTGACTTCAACATACTCAGAATCAGATGCACATAAAGCGATAACTTCTCTTTCATCCCATCGCACTTGAACCTTGAGTTGTTCTAGTCCTGGTAAATTCACAGGAAGCAAAAAGGAAGCAGTGCTAGGTTCAATAGATAGACTTTGACTGACTCGCAGTGTCAAAATCACTCGTTGCGCTACCCATTCTTCCAGAGACAGAGTTAGACACTCTAGGTGAAAACTCGTTTCGGTGTAAGTTAATTTCAGCATTCCTCATGCTCTCCTGTTATTCCAGGTTTATTTGCACGTCCATCCAAAACTGTTCCGCAAAAGCAATCGTGGGATGGACTGGTGCTTTTGGTTTAGTACGCAGGCGCATACCAGCTTCTTGGGGGGTTTTATCTCCTTTTTTGGAGTTGCACCGTTCGCAAGCAGCAACCACGTTATCCCAGGTGTGCTGTCCACCCCGAGAACGGGGAAGCACGTGATCTAATGTCAGATGTTTGCTGCTACCGCAATATTGACAACTGTGATGATCTCGTCGTAAGACTTCTCGTCTATTTACTGGTGGAATTTTCCAAATGCGTTCACGAGAAGCGACTGTCAAGCGAATTTGTTTTGGTACATCGATAACTAAGCTAGGAGAGTGAATTTGCCAACCGCTATTAGTATTAATATGTAGCGGTTCCGCTTTGTTTGTGATTAAAAGTATGATGGCTCGCTTGATGTTTATTCGACACAGTGGTAAGTAATTTTGAGAAAACACCACCACAGATTGATCTAAAACTTGCGTTGCGATCGTCACGGTTTGACTCCTCATTAAAAAACCCCCGCTTATTTCTTTGTGAAAGCGGGGGTTGAGAATTGACTTTAAAAGTCTTTGATTCCTATATCGGTACAGCATCTTGGTGTCTGTACCTCCCGCTTTTGTGTTTTAGTTGTGGTGCTCGATTAAGTAGATCAATCCTGGCATATTTAGAATCATGATTACCTTCTGTAAATTTGCCCAGCTTCAGGCAAATTAACCCCATAAATAAATACTCCACTGCCATAAGTGCCGATTCCCAACTAGTTTGGGACTGATTAGCACATAAAGAAGTAGAGATGGGGTAAATAGATATCACAGAAAATTTCACCTGTTGAACATTCCTTTAAACATACTACACTTGTATTACTATCCTGTCTATAGTTTTAAGGAGAAAAACTCATGCATACGATTACTCGCACCGCCACCACCGATATGGAAGTCACCAGCATCCGTCTTGAGCGCGAATTAAAAGATAAACTTAAAGACCTAGCAGGCAATCAAGGATATCAAGCTCTTATCCGCAATATCCTGTGGAATTATGTTCAGCAAAAATCAGGAGAGTGGAAACCCCGATTTTCGATATCTGACATTCGAGCCAGCATAGCTGCTACAGCCCAACAGGAAGAACGTTGTGTACTTACGGGTCAATTAATTCAGCCACAACAACCGATGCTGTTAGGACTGACAAGGACGGGCGATATGGTTCCTCTAAGTGTCGAAAGTTTAGCTGGTTAAATTTGGATTCGAGTGAATGCAGCTTAGTTAATTTTGTTTCAAGCAAAATTAACTAAGCTGCATTCACTATCAGCCAGTGGTCTGTCAATTTTTAATGACGGGAAAAGGAAAATTGTTAATAGTGAAAAACCATCTATCAAAATAAATACAAGCAAGATGCTAAGTATAATATTTGACTTTAGTATCATTTTTTCTAAGTACTAGACAAATTTATTATATTGATGAAATAAAAAAATTGATGTTATGTCGAAACCATTTAGATAGTTAGTATTTTCTAACACAGGGGGTGTGACTACACTTGACATATATAAAACATCAGCATAAAGATTAAATGATTCTAAAGAAAAGGAGTAAAGTAACTAGTTTCAGTACGCATTTTTTGCTGCTCTTGTTAAGTTATCTAAAAGCTTGCTAAACCCTTACTTTAATTACATTTGCTGGTGTTTTATCTGATAAAAAGTAAGCTGTACACTTTAGAAAAACAAAATAAATATTACAATTGTATTAATATTCCTCAGTATTAATGCGGAAGTATTTTACAAAATCTTTGCTGTAAATCTAGAACAACTACTGTTTATGTATAGTTGAAAACAAGATAATCTAAGCAAATACTAGTAAGAAGATAGGTGTTTAATGAAGCTGTAACTATATTTGCTTGTGCGACTAAACTAATTTCTATGTATTTTATTACTCAAGGTTTTTGATATAGAGAGATTTCACCATCTCCAATAGAAAAGGGCTATAACAGGTGAGAGAAAGTTTAGAAGACAAGATGAACCATTCAATCGCAGGGTGCAGCTTTCATAAAGGAATCAAGAATATGGCAGGAGGTTGGGTACAAAGAAAATGGGTTCAATATCCAAAAGCATACCAGGAATAAGAAAGCGTTTGTGTTCGTTGCCACAACGCCCAGATGAAATAGATAGACTCACACACTACCCGGTCAATCTGATGCAGCAAGAGGAAGAGGCAGCCCTCCAGTTAGCACAAAAAATCAATTATATCATTGCCAATCACTCAACACCAGCAATGATGCTGCAAGACATCGCCCAATTGCTAGGAGTGACATTTCAAGTAGATTGCTGCTGCTTAGTGACTGCACATAAAGAGGTGACTGGTAGTGAAGAATTCATTGCAAATTGGTGTCCCCAAGAGTATTTAAATTCGTCCCCAGATGAAATGTTCTCATTAGAGCAGTTGGATTTACCAGTAGTGCAATGTGCTGTTGAACCAACTATAGAAGACATTGCCACAATTCAAAATAGTCTGAAAATAGGATGTCAACAATTGCCAATACCAATTAAATCGGTTTTGGCAATTACTACCCGTTTCGCAGACAAAAAGAACGGCGTCATTAATTTAATTAAGTCTCAGGTATATGATTGGAGTGATTCGGAAAAATATTTGCTGCGATCAGTAGAGTCAGTCTGCGCGATCGCTCTAGAACAGGTAGCACAAGCACAGCTAATCGCCTCACAACAGCAATACATACAAACTTGTGGCAAGCATCAAAATTTGATCAAGCAATTGACAATACTCGGTCGTAGCAACTTAGAGATTAATCAGATGCTTCAGGTAGCGATCGCTTCTACTGCCGAAGCTCTAGAAGCCGACCGGGGTTTAATTATATTACTTAAATATACTGATCCCCTATTTAGAAATCTACGCAAAAAACAAATTCCGAAAGCAAAAGCTACAGTGATTGGTGAATGGTCTAGGCAACCAGAAGATTTTTATATTGGTAAACAAGATAGCCAAGACTATTCCTACTGGCTTTGCGATTGTGGTATTAGTCGGCGTGCCTTTACAGCAGAATCTGGCAAGCCTGTAATTATTAATGATAC
This sequence comes from Nostochopsis sp., assembly GCA_051172755.1. Classification (GTDB taxonomy): domain Bacteria; phylum Cyanobacteriota; class Cyanobacteriia; order Cyanobacteriales; family Nostocaceae; genus Pelatocladus. Next base: position 51,284 of record JBMNDX010000014.1, read on the forward strand.
CGGAGATCGGCGCAAGGATACCTCCACAATCGCCCAAGCGTTTATTTTAGAAAAATTACCTGCAATGCTGTTAATGCGGTTGGAGAATCAAGGCAAAGTTTTGGGATTTTTGGCATTACAGCAAACCCAACCCCGTTATTGGGAGACAGCAGAAATCAACATGGTAGAAATGGTCTGCGCTCAACTCAGCAATGCCATCATTCAAACACAAACACTACGGCAAGTACAAATGTTAGTGGATGAGCGCACATCCCAGTTACAGCGAAGTTTAGACGTTCAAGCTAAACTCTATGAAAGAACAAAGCAATATGTTGAGCAATTGCGAGAACTCAACCAACTCAAAGATGAGTTTTTAAGTAACATCAGCGATCGCCTGCGCTATCCTTTGACAAATATGCGTATGGCTTTACGGACAATGCGTCAACCAGGAAGATCCCCCGAACAGCAAACCAGGTATCTAGATATTCTGGAGGAAGAGTGTACCAAAGAAATAAATTTAATCAATGACCTATTGACACTCCAAAAACTAGACACTCATCAAGAACCTCCGCAATTTGCCACCCTAGACTTAAATCACAGAATCCAAGACATATCAGCATCTTTTGAGAAAAATCTGCTAGAAAAAGGATTAAATATTTCTTATGAGTTACCGGAAGCATCTCTGCAACTGAAAACTGAACTAGAAAGTTTTGACCGCATTTTGCAAGAACTTTTAACTAATGCGGTTAAATTCTCAGAACGAGATACCATTATCCAACTAGAAGCCACACATCATGTGATTCAGCAAGTTGATCGAGTTATTATTAAAATAACCAACGTCGGACATGGCATCTCAGAAGCAGAATCTACCTATATATTTGATGCATTCCGTCGCGGTAGAGGAAGATGGACTCCTGGCACCGGCTTAGGACTTGCTCTGGTAAAATCCTTAGTACAGCATTTGAGTGGGGAAATCGCTGTGGAAAGTACTCCGATTGAGGATACAGAACTCAGCAAAATCTGTTTTACCTTAAATCTGCCCCAATTTTCTGATCAAGATCAAACCTAATCTGAAAGTGACTGAAGAAAAATACATACCAGAAGAACTCGACTTCATCACCATTGAAGACGAAACTAACCTAGAGGCGAATGATTTGCACGCTGTGGCTATTCAAATCGAGAAGATCACTGACCGACAGCGACAAATTACCGCTAAAATTCAAATTCCCCAATCAGTGACACAAGTTTGGGAAGTACTCACTAATTATGAAGCCTTAGCCGACTTTATCCCTAGCTTGGCCCAAAGTCGATTGCTGGAACACCCCAATGGTGGTATTCGCTTGGAACAAAGAGGTTCTCAACGCTTTTTACGCATGAATTTTTCTGCACGTGTAGTTCTCGATCTTGAAGAATGCTTTCCCAAAGAAATCACTTTCCAGATGGTAGAGGGTGATTTTAAAGATTTCTCTGGTAGCTGGTGCTTAGAACCATGTTCTCTGGGTCAACAAATAGGAACTAATCTCTGCTACACAGTTAAAGTTTGGCCTAAACTGACTATGCCAGTGGGAATGATTGAGCGTCGCCTTGCGAAAGACCTACAACTCAATTTACTGGCAATTTATCAGCGTTTAGAGGGGGCTTAGACAACGGATTTTGGATTTTAGATTGCTCCCAAGGATTTATCCGCTTTTTTGTACCCTGCTCAGAATTACTTAGCAATGGAAGTAGAACTAGATAACTCAGCATATGCGATCGCAGTTTCTCTTGTGCAAGCGATGTTTCCTAAGAAGCCACTGCGCGTCTACGCATCTCATCTCTACAACTCCATGGATGCAATGCTCAAGCATTGTTGGATAATTTGCGACGCAGGTTATTGAAGAGGTAGGGAATATGTTAGATTTGTCATACCTTAGTATGACAAATAATCATGACTATGCGAATTAATGCCCGATTAGATGAGGAACATGCTAATAAATTAACCTACATCCAACAGCAAACTCATCAGGCAGTAACGGATGTGATTAAGTTTGCTATTGACTTGTATTACGAACAGCTTCAGCACCAACAGCAAAAGAACCCGCTAGAGTTGCTCACACAAACTGGTTTTATTGGTTGTGGTGAGGTAGATGCGAATCTGTCTGTAAACTACAAGTCTATTCTGAAAGATGGCTTAAAAGCTAAATATGGTGATAGTTGATACGGGCTTTTGGTTAGCCCTGGCGAATCGAAACGACCAATACCACACTAAAGCCATAACGGCACTTGCTAATCTCAAAGAACCTCTGATTACGACTTGGGCTGTTATTACTGAAACTTGCTATCTACTTTTAACAACGATGGGGAATCATGCTCAAGTAAGTTTCATCAACAACTTATCTCTAGGGGGATTTACAGTTTTCGATTTGCAACCCGATCATGGGAAACGCATTTGTGAACTTATGGAAAAATATGCGGATTTGCCAATGGATTTTGCTGATGCGTCGCTAGTGGTTTTGGCAGAACACTTGGGACATGGAAGAATTCTTTCGGTTGACCGTAGAGATTTTAATACTTACCGTTGGAAAAATCAGCATCCGTTTGAAAATCTAATGCTTTTGGATAGTTGAGAGGGTTTTGTGAGAGCGGATCGCGTCTCTCTATTCCCAAAGCATTGAGTAGCCTTGGCGACTGGAAAAGAGGAACAATCTAACTTGAAGAAAGCAGAAGTCAGCAAAAGTTAAGCAGATTCTCAAGTGAAGCAAGAAGCAGAAGGTATGACACAAACAGCAAAAAACAAAAGACAACGGACAACAAGCAAGTCACAAAACTAGTGGTTCATCGCATTAGTTCTGATGGGTTGCGAGGGGCGAGATCCCCGACTTCTTTAAAGAAGTCGGGGATCTCGTAGCCGGATGTAGAGAGATCACCTATTGGGAAAGTTTGGATGGATCGCAGTTTTTCTTGTGCAAGCGATGTCTGACGACAAGCCACTGCATGTCTACGCATCTCATCTCTACAACTCCACCGCACCTAAAGCTTTGAGCGTAACTTTTTCGGCTTCAGTTAAGCCTTTAACTCCCGTGATATTCATACCTTCATAGGGAGGGGTCTCTCCCAAGGTTTTGAGACACTCACCCGTTTTAACATCCCAAAGCTTAACCGTACCATCTGAGCTACCACTGTTAAGGGTTTGACCGTCTGGGCTAAAGACTACTGAGATTACTAAATTAGTATGGCCTAGCAAAATATGGAGACATTGCCCAGTGGTGATATCCCACACTCTCACAGTTCGGTCATTACTACCACTGGCAAGCGTTTTACTATCTGGACTGAAAGCTAATGACTCTACATAATCATTACACCCCTGCAAAGTGTGGAGGCATTTTCCAGTAGCTATATCCCACACTCTGACAGTTCGGTCATGACTACCACTGGCAACAATCTTACCATCTGGACTGAATATTACGGACTTTATCGCATGAATATGGCCTTGCAAAGTATAGAGGCATTCGCTGGTGACAGTATTCCATACCCTTACTATTGGATCATCGCCACCACTAGCAAGCATCTTGCTATTCGGACTAAAGGCTAATGACCATACAACCGAGATATGACCCTCTAAAGTGTATAGGCATTCTCCGGTAGCTACATCCCAAAGTCTCACTGTTTCATCAAAACTACCACTAGCAAGCATCTTGCCATCAGGGCTGAAAGCTACTGACCTGACCCAATTGCTATGTCCCTCTAAAGCCTGGAGGCTGTCTCCGGTAGTTATATTCCACACCCTTACAGTTAGGTCATGACTACCACTAGCAAGCATCTTGCCATCAGGGCTGAAAGCTACTGACCTGACCCAATCGCTATGTCCCTCTAAAGTCTGGAGGCAGTCTCGGGTAGACATATCCCAAAGCTTTATAGGTTGATCATAACGACTAATGGCAGCAATCTTGCTATCTAGGCTGAAACCAATCGCGTATATTAAATCAGTATGCCTGTCTAAAGTATGGAGGCATTCTCTAGTGACGATATTCCACAACTTTACTATTTGACTACAACCACCGCTTGCAAGTATCTCACCATTTGGACTGAATGCTACTGAGTTTACCGAATTGGTATGCCCCCGCAAAGTATAAAGGCATTCTCTAGTGAAAATATTCCACAACTTCACCGTTTGATCATCACTACCACTGGCAACTATTTCACCAGAAGGACTAAAGGCTACTGACATTACCCGATTGGTATGCCCCTCTAAAGTGCAGAGGCATTCTCCAGTAGCGATATTCCACAATTTGACTGTTTTGTCATAACTACCACTGACAAGTATCTTTCCATCCGGACTGAAGGCTATTGACTTGATCCAATTGCTATGTCCCTCTAAAGTATAAAGGCATTCTCCAGTGGCAACCTTCCATAACTTTATTACTTGGTCAGAACTACAACTAGCTATTATTTTGCCATCCGGGCTGAAAGCTACTGAGTCTATTGAACCAGTATGCCCCTGTAAAGTATAAAGGCATTCTCCAGTGGCAACCTTCCATAGCTTCATTGTTTGGTCTAAACCGCTACTGGCAAGTATGTTGCCATCCGGGCTGAAGGCTACTGATATAATCCAATTGTTGTGCCCTTCTAAAGTGCGGAGGCATTCTCCAGTAGAGATATTCCACAACCTTACAGTTTGGTCACAACTACAACTAGCAAGGATCTTGCCATCTGGACTAAAGGAGACCGAGCTTACCGCGCTGATATGCCCTTTACAGATCAAAACTTCTCTAAATCTGCTAACTTCCCACAAGCGAACCACACTGTTATTATCGGCTATAGCCAGGTGTTTATTATCTAGGCTAAATGCTACTGACCAAACATCACCTAAATTTATAGTAAAAACACAATCAACTAAATTAGCGTCAGCAAAATTGACATGGCGCAGATTGGCATTAGTAAAATCAGCACTCCAAATCACTGCTTGGGAAAGATTTTTCCCTTCCAAAGCTCCCTTGTCAGCCTTCACTAACAGTGTTGCCGCATTTCCTCCCACATAACCTACTTCACAATCTGTTTTACCGCGTGTGGCATTGAGTATTTCTAATAGAGGAGAGTAGTTATCCAACATTGGCACAAGCAAATCCATTACAGCCTTTGTTAGGGGAGCTTGACCAAAAGTCGGTTGCAGTCTTTCTAAAGATTCACTGACAAATTCTTTTAGAGGAGCAATTGGTAAAAGTTGCTCTGCCTCATTTATTCTTCGCCGGAAATAAGATGACCAAGTGTAATCTTGAGGTGTGGCTGTTGTGTCTAAATGTGACTGTGCTTGTGCCAACTCTGTAAAATCGCGTGGTAAAACCCCTAACTCGGCGGCAAACTTATACGCCACAAAAAACTCTAATAACGAACGATGGGCGGGAGTATAATCACCATCGGCATTGCGAATGAGCATCGTTTGACCCATCATATCAAAATGCCAGTGGTCTAAATCCTTTTCCTCACGTACAACTGCACCAAACAAGCGACGAATTCTGTCAGGGAAAAGCCGATAATTCAGACTCATCTGCTCAGTCGAGAGCATTTCCCAGGAAAGTTCGCACAGAAAGTAAAGCTTATCTGCCAAAGAAGTAAAAGTGCGCTCGGCTTTAATATCTCGCTCCATTTTGTGCCGCACCGCATAAAGATAAACCCGCGACATATCCACAGGTTTACCCGCTTCAATATCTGGCAAAGCTTCCAAAATTAACTCGGTCATCACCGGACGACGCGCCAAGTCCAACAGTTGGGAATTACCCATCACTTGTTCAACTGTGGCAGGTTCAGCATTGAAGGACAACACCTGCCGAATTTGCTCATCGTTAAATTTCTCTAGTTCCAAAACTTCAAACTGAGGCGTTTCACCTGTCAAATTTGCTGTTGAGGCTTGCAATTCGGCGTTGAGCAAAGCCCGTCCTTCTTTGGCTTCGGGAAAATGCTCGGTGCGACATGTCAGAATCACCTTGGAACCGGGAACCACAACTTTTGCTAGTTCCCAGAAATTGTTAATCATCTGCTGTTTGTCAACCTTTGCTGCCATTTCGTCAAAGCCATCGAAAATCAGCAGCAGCTTACCCATGCGGTTGAGTTGGTCAAAAACTTCGCTGTTTAAGCGAATATTATGTTGGGTGAAAAAGAATCCTGCTAGTACGTTCTCTACGTTTAAGGCTCTAGCATAGTCCCGTAATGTAATCACCAAAGGCAAGCGGGGACGTTCCAAACCCCGTTTTTGGGCATCTCGGTAACGTTGCAGTGCAGTCCAAGCATAATGGAAAGCAAACCAAGTCTTCCCTGTACCAAATTCACCCAATATTGAGATATGCTCTTTGGCTGGATCATCTAACCACACATCAATATAACCATCAATCCAACCGTCACGTTGATCGTAGCGACTCACACCAAGGCGACGCTTTGTGACTGGATCAAACTCTTCTTTTGTACAGCCTAGCGGTACATACTTTTTATCTATTTCTCGCCGTTTGACTTCTGCTTCTAAACAGTCTACATAACCGCTAAAATCAGCGTCTTGGTCGATGAGTTCGTCAAACGTAAAGCATTCTAAATCCCGATTTTCTTCCTTATCAACTTCATCACGCGCCGCCCGTGAAATTCGACGTGCTGTAACTAACCAACCTTCGTCTGTTTTGTGTGTTTCTACTGACTGGCGCAAAGCCATCACATCTCCTAAACCTGCTTCACCCTCAATTCCACGCACAAGTACCCGGTCAAAACAATTACGTCTTACAGGGATGTGGATAATCCACTCAAAATAGTTATCTTCCCAAACTTCATGTTTTTCAAAGCTGTAGTTGAGGGTTTCAAACCAACCGCGCATTTGTTGTGCTAAAGCGATCGCAAGAGACGCGGAGAGTAAATTTGTCATCCCCGCATCCCCGCGTCTCCATGTCCCCGCGTCCCCGTGTCTCTGCGTCCCCGCGTCCTCTGCTGCTGCCAACCGTGCGATTTCTGTTCTAATTCCTTCTAGTGTTGGCAACCTGTCGAGTTGTTCAGTGATAATCGCGATTCTTTTGTGTAGCGAACCGATGTGCTGATTCATCAACACATCAGCAGGTGTACGCGATCGCTTGGCAACCTCAATAAAAACAGTTGCAAAAGCGGCGACTTCCCGCCTGATGTCAAGTTCCAAAGTTTTGATTTCATCACCTAATGCACAAGCATCGACAAAAGCTTCGACTTCAGACAGAAGAATTGAAGGGTTATTGTGGTCGAATGCTTTGCGAAAAGCTTGTTTAATCTCTTGTTCTCGGAAAAGTTCAAGGACTGGCTGAGGCTTGCCAACACCATACTCTACCAAGGCGTAGGCGTAAACACCGCTAAAATCAGCGGGAGGATGCTCAGGGTCAAGTTTAAATTGTTTTAATAATTTAATTACTATTTCACTGCGCTGAATCTTATCTTTGATCAAAGAAGTCGGATTTACGATGCCAGTAATTGCGCTGATTAAAGAGTTCAGATCAATAGATATCATAGGCGCGTTTCGTATAAAAGGTAAATGCAGAGTTTGCTTATCCTTATATTAGCGCCTGGAAATTTTCGATGAAATTAGCTTTTGTGTCCAAAGAATTGTAACAATGACACAAACTTTCAGGCTGCAAAAACTTATCTAATGACTATTTCTACTGCGTTCAATCGCATTTTTTACGAACATTTGTACTAAAACTGGTCTGGAATAAGTATGGATTGACATACTCCCCCGAATAGAATTCGGGGGCTTTACGCATCACGACTCGTAAATACGAAAGCAAAATTTCTAGAGTATGAATTCCCAAATTTATTAGTTAACAGCCAAAAGATAAGTTTCGCAAGGCTTTGAATTAGCTTTACGGATCTGGCTTCGGTATCAAAAAGGATACCCCCAGGGGAATTCGAATCCCCGTTACCTCCGTGAAAGGGAGGTGTCCTAGGCCTCTAGACGATGGGGGCGCAGTTAACACTTTTATAAATTTAGCGGCTTTTACTCTTGATGTCAACAGATTAAACGAATAATTTGATAGCAGAATTTTAAATAGCAGCAGGTTAAACTTAGTGGAAGCAAAAGTGATTCATCGCCAATTGTTAAAAAATGCACTTTAGGAGGTAAGCATAGCACTCAAAAGCTCATAAATAAAAGCATTAGCGAAGTCTCTATTTTACTAATCAGATCAAACGGCTGTATTTATAGACGACTTAGGAGAAAAATATTTTCTACTAATTCAAAAAAATTCATGTAGTGATATTGCAGCTGGTAAGTTAAGTCTTTACAATTCTTTACAAGAGATTTTGAAAAACATAGCTCAAAATCTACAACATGGAAGCATCTTTTGAAATCACCTTGCAGATGGTTATTGCCGTCGTTGCGGGTATCAGCGCTCAGGTAATAGCTGCGTACCTCCGAGTACCCAGTATCGTATTTTTATTACTGTTTGGTATTCTGCTTGGCTCTGACGGCTTTGGGCTATTGCATCCCCATTTGTTAGGCACAGGATTAGAGGTTATTGTCGCTTTGGGAACGGCAATAATTTTGTTTGAAGGCGGACTTAATCTAGAACTGCGAGAGTTAAACAAAGTTTCTACAAGTTTGCAATTACTCGTAACTTTAGGAACTTTAATCACGTTACTTGGTGGGAGTATGGCGGCTCACTGGCTGGGTGAATTTCCTTGGCCGATCGCTTTTCTGTTCGCTTCTTTAGTAGTTGTCACAGGCCCGACGGTAATCAGTCCTCTACTTAAGCAAATTAATGTGGAACGACCAGTTGCCACATTGCTAGAGGGTGAGGGAGTTTTAATTGACCCTGTTGGAGCCATTCTAGCTGTAGTAGTGCTAAACACAATTTTAAATGATAACGCCGATCCCGTTGGTGCGATCAGCAGCTTGCTAATGCGACTGGGTATTGGTGGCATAATTGGTGCCATAGGCGGGTGGTTGATGGCGTTAATTTGCAAATATGCCAATTTTCTTTCCTTTGAGGTCAAAAACCTAGTAGTCTTGGCTGGTTCTTGGGGCTTATTTGTATTAGCACAAATGCTCCGTAGTGAATCAGGATTGATGGCGACTGTGGTGGCTGGTGTGGTGTTTGGAACTGCTTCGGTGCCTGAAGAAAGGCTACTGCGTCACTTTAAAGGTCAGTTGACGATTTTCTGCGTTTCAGTGTTATTCATATTACTGGCTGCCGATTTATCTATTGACAGTTTGTTTGCACTTGGTTGGGGCAGTTTATTTACTGTTTTGGCCTTGATGTTTATTGTGCGTCCGATCAACATTTTGTGTTGTACTTGGAACAGTGACTTGAACTGGCGACAAAAACTGTTTCTGAGCTGGGTTGGACCTAAAGGGATTGTTTCTGCTTCTGTAGCTTCTTTGTTTGCTATTTTACTGACACAACACGGAATTAACGGTGGTGATGCCATTAAAGCCCTTGTCTTTTTGACAATTATCATGACAGTTTTCTGTCAAGGGCTAACTGCTGGCTGGATTGCTAGGTGGTTGGGAATTACCTCCAAAGAAGCGACAGGGGCGGTAATTGTTGGTTGCAATCCTTTGAGTATTTTCATTGGTCGCCTGCTACAGGAGAGAGGAGAAGCAGTTGTCATGATTGACACTGATCCTGAAGCAAGTCAACAAGCCCAAGCCGAAAACCTGCGAGTATTAACGAGTAGTGCTTTGGATGTCGATGTTTTAGAAGAAGCGGGATTAGCTTCGATGGGGACTTTTTTGGCAATGACTAAAAATGGTGAGGTGAATTTTGTGTTAGCACAACGAGCCGCAGAAGAGTTTAATCCACCGCGCGTCTTAGCAATTTTCCCCCGCGATCCCCAAGCCAATAACGGTAAAAATAATACTAAGGTTAACCAGGCTTTTATCCCAGACTTTCAAATTAAAACCTGGAATCAATATCTCAAAGATGAGCAAGTCAAGCTAGGGATGACGACACTCAAAGAACCTGGTTTTTCATTGCAAAAGGTTCAGTTGCAAGCATTAATCCGGACTGGTGAGTTAGTACCACTATTTTTAGAACGGGACGAGAAATTGCAAATCATGCCTGCGGGTGAAGCTTGGGAAAGTGGCGATCGCATTATCTACCTGTTGCATGATCCCAGACCGAATCTTTTGAAACGTCTATCGGGTGGTAGAGATGCAAATCGCCTCTCTCTAGAAAAATTACCAGAAGTTGAGGAAATTCCGATCACTAGATTATCTCAACTTTCTGCCAGTGATGCTCCCGCACCTTGAACATTACTCGCTGCATTACCTTCAGAGTTGGCAAGTTGAGCTTTCATTTGTTTTTCTTGCCACAATACACTTAATAAATGCACCACAGAAATGATAATGGCAGCAATGGAAAGAATATAGCTGTGGATGGTGTAGAGTCTTTGGATGGTTAGCGTACTAATTGCGCCACCACCTGTCAGGATTTCCCGTAGCTGCGAACCAATCAAAGGAATTGCTTCAACGGTTCCCAATTCGATGTTAAAACGCCAGAATCCTTCTTGATCCCAGCTTAAAATCATTGCTGTCCAACTTAATCCAATCACAGTTAGGGTAAAGAAGATTACACTCATCCAGGCTGATAACCAACTCTTGCGAAACTGTCTACCTAAAAATAACACCACAATTTGCACGAGTGCGATCGCAATTACTCCACTACCAGCTATATTGTGGGCTTTGCGGAATAACCAACCATATTGCACTTGGTCTGTAATCAATTTCAACGACTGATAAGCCCTACCTGCTGCTGGTTCGTAGTAAATAGACAACAAGATACCAGTAGAAGCTGCAACTAAAGATAGAGTAATAATGACGACAGATAATACCGTGGCTATGCGCCGCAGAACCCTATTAAACTCGGTGCTTTCCATCACTCACCGCTCCTTTTCTTAGCGAAGAATGTACTTTTATAACAATTTTAGCTAATAAATATTAAGAAAACATGATTTATAATTAGCAATCTACACCTGAAGCCATACGAGTCATGTATTTAGATGGTGGCTTTGATGAGCGAGAATAATAATTATTTTTCTTTATAGTTAGTGATTGCATAATACTTAATAATGGCTTGAAAAATATATAAATATCTATCTAGGGAGAGAGTATTTTTTAAACTTTTCTCTTGAGATTTTCCGTCTACAGGTCGATTCGAGATTCCTCGATTCCCAACTATAAAATTACTATGCGAACATTGAAAAACATCAATGTGAAATGCAATCAAGAAAAATTCATTTACGCAGGCAAATAAAAATAGATGCTAGTTAAATAACCGCATTTAATATTTATGACTGTACAATCAATTTTCTCTTGATTTTATATTATTTTCTGAGTCATGGAAAAATGAAAATGCAAAAAACTATTTCTTTGTTAGCTTCTATTTTGCATCCCGTACGTTTTGTAGTTGTAGCCTTGACATGTACCTTGTTGCTATTGTCTAATGCTTTTCCTGCTGCTGCAATTCAAAGCTATCAAAGCAACCCAACAGAAGCTACAGATCAACTGCTTGACACTCAGCGCGAAACTGACAAAGTAGCTAAATCTTCTCCTTTGGGGTTGAAAGAAACTCAAAAGCGTACCAGTGGAGGAGGACTAAACGAAGTTCAAGGTACTGCTGATGCTGAGAACATGAATCGTCCTGAAAATTCTCAAGATGCAGTTTCAGTAGAAGAAGAAGTAGGCAACTTCTTAAAAAAAGTCACTGGTAATAATTAATAACAATCAAATTCTTTCACCTCAGTATATACAACTGAGGATTTATTTTTATCTATAAATATGAATATTATAGTATGACGTGAAAACTGTATGTAGATATAGATTTGAAAATAAAAATATTTTTCTTAAATAATGCTCTTTTTCCAAAATACATCACAATCATCCTTTGGATTGATGTTCTGAAATTGATGAATTGCTGAAGTTATAAGAAGAGTTAGTTTAAGGATTAAAAACAATGCGTCGTTTAAACATTGGTTTGACAGATGAGCAACGTCAAGGTGTGATTAATTTGCTGAATCAAGATTTGGCAGATGCATACACATTGCTAGTAAAAACCAAAAAATTCCATTGGGATGTAGTTGGTCCTCAGTTCCGTACTCTGCATCAACTTTGGGAAGAGCAGTATGAACAACTAACTGAAAATATTGACGCTATTGCTGAACGAGTTCGTACTTTAGGTGGTTATCCAGTTGGGACAATGGAGGGATTTTTGAAAGCGGCTACTATCAAGGAGCAAGCTAATAATATTCCCGCAGCAACCGAGATGGTAAATCTGCTAGTAGATGACCATGAACAAATTATTCGCAATCTTCGCGAACATATTGATCGCTGTGATCAAGAATTTCATGATCAAGGGACAGCTGATTTCTTGACAGGATTAATGGAAGCTCATGAAGAAGCAGCATGGATGCTGCGTTCCTTTATTGAAGGACAAGCATTGCAAGCTGATGGTTCTCAACCAGAAACACGAAAAACACCTGTAGGTGTGTAATCTGAAACTAAAAGTAGAGACAATTAACACCTCATGAATAATAGAGTTTGTAGTAAGGACTTTTAGTTCTTAGATATTTAAGTATTTAAGTATTTAAGTGCTAAAGCACTTACTACGAACTAAAAAATAATATAAAAGGAGTGTTCAATGGCAACAGAATATAAAGCCGAACGGACAATTTCAGCTGTATATAAAGAACAGAACCAAGTTGATAATGTAATTCGGCGTTTGCTTGACCGGGGTGTACCAAGAGATCACATTTCGGTAATGGGTAGAAACTTTCAGTCAGAAACTCGAATTGCTGGTTTTATTACTAAAAAAGATGTAATTCTTGGTGGTTTAAGAACAGGAGCAATCTTTGGTTCCTTTTTTGGTTCTTTGCTAGGTTTACTCACTGGTGTAGGTGTACTCTTCATTCCTTTTGTTGGTCCAATTGTAGCAGCAGGCCCTATCGGTGCATTATTGCTTGGGGCTGCAAGTGGAGCGATCGCAGGTAGTGCGGGTGCTGGTTTAGTATCTGTATTAGCAACCTTAGGTATGCCAGAAGATAAAGCCGCAGTGTACCAGACTCGTCTGCAAGCTGGAGAATTCTTAGTTATGGTAGAAGTCCCCGCAGCTCGGAGTGGAGAATTTAAAATACTTATGGAAAGTGCTGGTGGTGAAGAAATTCACACAATGGAAACAGCATTACCTCGTCCCTGTGCTGGTCGTTGCAGTAGTCCAGAAGATTTATCCGCAGAGGTACGCTCACATCTTTCGAGTGAAGCTCAGAATACATTTATTGAGCGCTACAATGCTGTGTTTGATGAGACAAATGATCAAACCAAAGCAGAACACGCTGCTTGGGAAGCTATTCATCAGAATTTTGATGAAGATGATAACGGTGTTTGGTCTAAGAAGAAAGTGCTTATTTAGTCATTGGTCATTGGTCATTAGACATCTGGTGATAATCAAATATGCGTCAGCCAGAATCCTTGTAGAGACGCGAAATTACTCTGGGGGTACAACGTCTCTACATTCTTTTTTGGGGATGTCTATTGGTCAATTATTAACCACTGTAAGGGCGTAGACCCACTTTGCACGGCTTCTCCTATAGATGGCCATTCCGCCCCTACTAACCACTAACTACCAAGTACGATAATTACGTGCTGTTTTTTCACAAGGTTGAATTTCATCTCCAAATACCCAACCTTTTGTACCATCAGCAAGTTGTACTTTGACAAAATCTCCCCTTGCTTGGAGAAATAAAACTTTTTCACCAAGATTCAGTTGTTTCAATGCACCAATTTCTGTTTGTGGTTCGGGACGTAAATTTGCTAATAATTTGCCACCAGAGGGAGATACAAGGCGACACATTTGTGGTTCTTGTGAGATGAAATTTTGTTGGGAATTACCTCTACTTAAGTTGACAGTATTTAATACTATTACACCTGCGATCGCACTCATTAAAACTGCCGTACCTGTCTTAAAGGGTGGTCTCTGTATTTTTTTGGGTACTATTGAAATGCTACTAGAATTAGTCTGGGGAGCAGGTTTGACAACTTCTTCAGGTTTTTGGAATTGAGATACCCTGATTGTTTTGAGTACAGGTTGTGGTGATGCTAATGTAATTGCAAAACGTTTAGCATATTCTATCGGTGTGTAACCCTCACCATACTCTTTACAGGTAATATCTTTAACCCTAAAATCCTGTCTACCTAAACGTATATGACTACCAACATCAAGAGATATTTCTCCAGCTAAAAGTAACTGTCCATCAACAATTGGAGGGTTTTGTTGACGCAAATTCCGCAAATAAAATTTCTGCTTTTTGGTATGAAAAAAGATTTCTGCGTGTAGTCCTGATATTGTCGGATCTGGTAAAATGATATCGCATTCTTGAGGATTGCGACCTATACGAATTTTACCTATATTTTTACTGGCTTGATTTTCTATAATAGTGCGATATTTAATTTGCCCGTCTTCTATCCACTCTATTGTTAATTGATGTAGTTTGCTACTATCAATCTCCGGTTTAGTCTCAACTTTAGTCTCAACTTCTGTTGGTTGTGTCTCAGTAGAATTCTCTAATAATTCTCGCAGTGCTTGCAACGCCTCAGTCGCGCTTTGGTAGCGATCTTTAAAATGATAGCGTGTCATCTTGGTGAGGACATCAGCAAATTCCGGAGTCACAGAGGCGAGTTCTTGCCAAAGTATTTCTCCTGTATCCGGATCATCTTGGAGTGTGTGTGGATGCACTCCTGTTAATGCTTGAATACCCATCATTCCCAAAGCATAAATATCACTGCTAGGACGAGGTACACGCCGGATTTGTTCAGATGGCATATAACCACGAGTACCAACGATCATTGTCATGTTTTGCTTTGGTGATCCAATCATCGTTTGGTTTCGCAATTGTTTAATTGCTCCAAAGTCAATTAAAACTAATTGATGATTGCAAGCACGTCTAATAAGATTGTCTGGTTTGATGTCGCGATGGATTACTCCTTGACCATGAACAAATTCTAAAATACTCAATACTTCGATGAGCATTTTAATAGTTTGTTTTTGTGTCCATTTTTGTCCAACAAAATATTCTTTACTCAGAGTATGACCATCAATAAACTCTTGGACTAGGTAAAATTGTTGGTCTTGTTCAAAATATGCTAAAAGTCTTGGTATTTGGTCATGATTACCTAACTGTTGCAGGGTTTCAGCTTCTTTAAGAAATAGCCTTCTGGCAAGTTCTAAAGACTCTGAGTCCGTACTAGAAGTTTTAAGATGTTTGAGGACACACTTAGGTTTTCCAGGGAGGTGTATGTCTTCAACAATATAAGTTTGACCAAAGCCCCCCTCACCTAATACTTTAAGGACTTGATAATGTCCTGCGAGTAACTGACCAATCATATTGTAAAGATGATGAAAATTTTAATCTAAAGTTGCTTCACCATTTAATCTTTAAGTTATTTTATCCCCCTATTTTTTTACATCTTATGTTGAAATAAGATTGAAAATTGCTAAGTAGGATGCGAGCATATTGTCTTCAATCTTACATTTTTCAGATATTTGTGGCTTCTTCTTAGACATAAATAAAAAGTCTGGTAAATTAATGAATAACAAACCTATAGACTTTATGTTGCCAGTTTGGCAACTATATAAAAAGGCTTTTTTCTTTAAATTTAGTATTGAGTTTTTGAAGTTTTAGTAAATCTTTGGATACTTTTATTTCATCATTTCTGCTGTATTTGTTACTGAAATTGAGTCTGGCAACTTTTTACTTTCAATACAGCAAAAAAACTATCACTAGTGTTAAAATTACTAGCGTTTTGGTAGAAAATTTTTGAGTAAATATTTTGTGGAAATAACAACATTATAAATGTTTCCTAACAAAATGGGGTCAAAAATTTGTTAAATATTAGGAATCCGGTTTTGTTTGTGAACTTACTGGTGAAGACTCTTAACAGGGAACAGGGAACAGAGAAAATAAATTGTACTAAACTTATGTTGAAAAATCAAATGTAGTCCCTATATTTGGTGTGATTAGCGATCGCTTAAAATAAGGCTAATAAGATAACTGCTTGCATCAGATTTTCATCCCGCCAATAAATAAATTTATTGGCTAATAGCTAAACTCAGATAAATCTAGCTTGAAAATGGGTGTAGGGGTGTAATACCAATTTCATATGAAGCTGCACATTATTTTGACTCCTCCCAACCTAAGCGCGAGCTTGGGGACGTGCCGCAGGCGGTGGGGTTCTTCTTATGCATCTTCATAAAGAATTGGTATAAGGGTGTGAGGGTGTAGGAGTTAGACGAGCGGGTGATATTATCGAGCAGGCTGTATCTACACAGTGAAGTACCCCAACCCAGGGTTATTTCATTCGAGACATAAACCGCCCTGAACTAAAGTTCTGGGCATTTGAGATGCTCTTACCCTGAATAATCCGTAAGCTAAAAGCTTACTGGGCAATGGCAATCTTTAAGCTAGAATTTTATTTCCCAGATATTAACCGAGCAATATTGATACTTATACGAAGTTGCAAGCCGCTATATTAAGCATGAAAAGAAAAAATTTTACTATTTATTTTCAAAGTAGCTTACTGATATTAACTATACTTTTGTTGGGAGTTTCGCTCATATTAATAGCTTTCTTTTCACTTGATATTTTCAGAGCCAGAGTTATAGATATCGATAAAGCAAATCACCTTTTAGAAGCAAAAAAGCAAAAAGAAAATAATTATTCAGGGACGACTAAAGTACTTTTTTCTCAAGGATTTAATGACAAAGGAATAGATCCCAGATGTCTAACTTGGTCATCAAAATTGTCATATATTGGTTGGAGTGACGATCCTAAAGACCATGACTTTTTTATCGATCATTACATACCTCCTGGTAAAAAAGCCATTATTTGTGCGACACCTGCATTATCAGCTGCACTCGCCATACATCCTCGCAAGAGATTTCTATATGAAGTATCAAAAATTGAGTTAGATGATGGATTATATGTTCGGGTTGTAGTTGGACTATCGGAAGTAAGAGAACCTTGTAAATTATTCACAGGTAGCGTAGATTGTGTGAACTCAATTTTGGCGCGACAAGCTGTTGTTAAATATGAACCTTAATATTGGGGATTGGGGATCGCGAAGATCGAGGACAATAGGGACAAAGGAGACATGAGGTACACGGGAGAAAAACTAATGACCAATGACCAATGACTAATCAACTACTTTTTTGTTTATGTTGCTTTGGTAGGCAAACTGTAACTTTAGTACCTTGGTCGGGTTGACTATCTAAGCTAATACTGCCACCATGTAATTCTACGCAAGCTTTTGTAATTGCTAATCCTAAACCTGTTCCAGGAAGTGTGTCAACATTACTTCCACGACAGAAGGCTTGAAAGAGGTGGGTTTTATCTTCTATTGGTATACCTATACCTTGATCTTGAATAAAAAAGATAACTTCAGATTCTTTGCCAATTAAATGAAATTCTATATTACCTCCGTTTGGAGAATATTTAATAGCATTGGATATTAAATTACTAAATATCAAGCGCAAAAGTCCTTGATCGCCCCAGAAGCCTTTATTATTTCCAGTACTCTGAAAAATGAATTCATGGCGATCGCTAACTAATTGCTGTTGTTCGCTGATTAGGATAGAGAAAAATTGCTCTAAATCGAGGGGAATTGTTTTAAATTTGGTCTTATTGAGTTCAAATTGATTCATGACTAGCATGTCATCTATCAATTTGGACATGTGTCGTGCTTTCTGCTCAATGATGTACAAAAATTTTTGTTTTTTCAATTCATCAAGATGATTGCCATGTTGCTTGAGTGTAGATGCAGCAGCTAAAATTGAAGCTAACGGCGTGCGGTACTCGTGGGAAATAGTCGTGATGATTTGAGATTTAAAGGCATTGAGTTGTTTTTCTTTTTCTAGAGCAGCTTGAGTCTGTGTGAGTAATTCTGCTTGTTGAATTGCGATCGCTAGTTGTACAGACACTTCACAAAGTATCTCTAGTTCGTCAGATTGCCATTCTCGTTTTTCGTTACACTGATGAGCAATCAGAAAACCCCAAGGTTTTGATACTACTTGTTGATCACTCAAAGTAATAGGAACCATTAGATTTGCTTGACTATCTAATAGCTCTAGCGGGTTGAAGTTGCAATTATCCGAGCCTGCCCAATAATATAATAAAGAATTATTTTGACGTGTTGTATGATTTTGCCGAGTTTGTTCAGAATCAGTTTCTGGGGAAGACTGATATACTATGACGCGATCGCACTTGAGCAATTGCTGCACTTCTCTGACTGCTGTGTATAAAATCTCCTCTAAATCAAGAGACTGGCGAATTCGTAGCAACATCGTCGCAATCAAGCGCTGTCGTTCTTGAGTCTTTTGTAACTGAGTTTGCAGATATAATTGCTTAATGACGTTACGAACTGCTAGTTGCAAAACATCCGGTTTCAGATGTTGCTTAACGAGATAATCTTGGACACCTCTTTTCATCGCTTGCACAGCAATCTCTTGATCACCACGTCCAGTTAGCATGATCACGGGTACGGAAGAACCAAAGGTTTTCTGTCTAAGCTGATCTAAAAATTCGATTCCGCTCATATCTGGCAAACAAAAATCTAGCAGAATCAGATCACAAGGCATATTTTGGCACAAGCCAAGTCCAACTTCTGCTGAATCTGCCTCCAGAAATTGGTAATAATGGTGAGGATCTTTCAAAAGAAAGCGACGATAGATTTTCCGATCCGTTGCACAATCATCAATGATGAGAAGCTTCCAGGCATTCGGCATAAGAAAATGGGGCAGAGATACAAAACTCCTTCCTTAACATTGCCATAAATTACGAAAACATTAAGAAAAACAAAAAAAAATATAAGTGTTGGTCAATGGTCATTGGTTATTGGTGTTTATTCTCCCCCTTGTCTGCCGTGTCTCCAAACGCGAGTGCGTCTCTGTTAGGAGAATCCTCAATCACTCAGAAATCGGTGAAATATTGACTTGTAACCAATAATCGACAAAGGCTTGAATGGTTTTTTGCAGTTCTTGGACATCCATTGGCTTGACGAGATAGCCATTTGCACCCTTTTGATAACAGAATTCAATATCCTTGGGGTTGGATGAAGTCGTGAAAATTACTATAGGAATTTCTTTAAAAGTTTTGTCTTGCTTAAGTTGCTCTAGGATGTGACGACCATCAATTCCTGGTAGATTCAGGTCTAATAGAATCACCGAAGGTTTTGATAATCCATCGCTGTTTTTCCCTTCTTGATAAAGGTAGTCTAAAACTTCATCCCCACTAGTACAACGATGTATGGGGTTTTGGACAGCCATCCGCCGCATCAGGCGTTGGAAAATCCGGAAATCCTCGTTGCTGTCCTCAACAACCAATAGTGGTTCGTTAAGTTTAGTTGCCATTAGTCGATTTATCTGAGCAAGTTATGTTTATTAAAACTTTTGTAATATATCTTAACTTATCATAGTGTTAAATAAAATGTTGATCCTTCGCCTGGGGTAGATTCAACCCAAATTTGACCACCGTGACGTTCAATTATTTTCTTGGCGATCGCAAGTCCCGCGCCTGTTCCACCGCCATATTTTTCTTGACTATGCAGCCGTTTGAAAAGTTTGAAGATGGTTTGGTGGTGATAGGCTGGAATCCCAATACCGTTATCTCTTAAGTAAAAAGTGATTGAGGATTGGGAATCGGGACTACACACGGAGATTTGTTGATCAACATCCCCATGTCCCCCATGTCTGTTGATCCTTGCGTCCTCTGTCTCCAAGTAACCAATTTCCAACCATTTTTCTGCTTTATTGTTGTATTTGAAAGCATTAGTGATCAGGTTACTAAAAACCTCGTTAACGAGAACTGGGTCACAGTGAATTGTTGGTAGAGGTCTAGGAATACGAACTTTGAGATTATGTTGTTGATGGCTAGCATGAAAAACATTGATCACTTGATCAAGCAATTCGTTTAAATTAACTGCTTGTAAATGTAGTGCTGCTTGCCCTAATTGCGATAGTCGTAGTAGACCATTAATCAGGGTTTCCATGCGTACCGACAAGGAAATTACAGTCTGTAAGTAATCTATAGCATCTTCATCTAGGACGGATGCATAGTCTTCAAGGATCATTACTGAGTAGTTATATATACCTCGCAAAGGTTCCTTGAGATCATGGGAAGCTGCATAAGCAAAAGAAGCTAATTCACAGTTACTGGTTTCTAACTCTTGGTTGATCTTGGCTAATTCTTCTGCCTTTTTAAGGACAATCCCAATGATCGCATTTCGCAAACTCAAAGCACTATCAATTTCGCATTCTTGCCAAGCTAAGGATGTTAATCTCACTATTTCCTCCCATTTTTCAAAGGACTTTCTGGGACAAAGAGTGAGACTACCATCTAAGTTAACTTGAATCGATTCGTTGGGACTACCTGCCCAGTTTACCGTGCGGATCACTTCGGGGCGAAACCAGAGAATATAATAGTGTCGCAATTTAGAGATCCGCAATAGCAACAAACCACTAGCATTATCTTTAAATGTCTCAGCCTCTGGGTAAAGTTTGGGCAGAGAATCAGTATAAAATATATTGTCTCTCACCTGAGCATCTGCCCAGGTAATTAGCGATCGCACATCTTCAATATCCGGTGTTGCTCCCACCAGAAAAATTTCATCGTCCAAACAAACCGCCGTCCCTGTCGCACCTACAAGACCTAGTAAGCGGGGTTCAGGATGGATTAATGCATCTTTGAAGTTATCTACTTGGGAAATTGATTCTACAACACCAGACCGCAGAGATTCCAATCTAGTTTTATAGTCTACTTCTTCTTGTATAACTTTATTCGTTAACTCCAATGACACAATATGTCCTAAAAATTCACAGCCAGCCCGGATTTCATAACAGACATATCTAGGAGTTTGATGATGACAGGAAATTAATCCCCACAGCTTTCCATCTTTAATTAGGGGAATAACCATCAAAGCTGCCACACCCATATTTTGATGATATTCTACACAACAAGCATCAACACTCCGCAGCACACACAAACTTAAATCAAGGGGAATATCATCTGTTGTAGGAATTAATTCTACAGATTGGGCGTTGATGCATGGTATAATTCGCAACGGATTGCGCCTGTATAAATCTTTAGCTCCTCGTGGGATGTCTGTGGCTGGATAGTGGAGTCCTAAATAAGACGATAACTCTGCTGTTTTGACTTCAACAATCACTTCCCCTGCACCTTGATGGTCAAATTGGTAGACCATCACCCGATCAAATCCTGTAATATTGCGGATTTGTTGGACTGCAAGCTGTAAGAAATCTATCAGATTATTTGTACGTTTGAGTTTGGCGATCGCTCCTTTGATTAAGGTGTGAATGTTCAAGAAATTGACTTGAACTGGCGATGGTGTTGGTTCTAGCTCCAAAATTATGGTGTCTTCGACTCGATGCACAAAACCATCAAAGTCTCGCTCACCTTCATTGGTGCGGACTGATAGCTTCAGATAATTAAGAGTGTCAATTTCGTCTGTTGGAAGTTGAGCGATCGCTTCTAAACACAAAGCATCAAGCAAAGAACTCAGAGGTTGACCAAGCAACTCCTCTGGCTCTTTACCCAAATAGTCTTGGGTATTGCTGCTAACTTGTAATATCTGCAATTGTGTACTTAATGCTAAAAGTACACCGTGGGGTTGGATCGAGCCAGGGTTAAAAGTGAGATCGTCGTGATTAGTTAATAACAACTCCAAACAATGAGATTTTTAATAAAGTGTTAGTTAAACTGCATTATTGGGGCTAGTTTTTTTGCATACCCCAAAATTTGATCATTGTTCTCTATTTTAATATTTTTTAAAGATTTTGGATAGATGGCAATCTAAATAGAACACATAAATTAGGTCAATACCAATACGGTTCGGTTAACTGATAGCTTGCACCTACCCCGTATCTCGCCAGAGAATAAATTGTAACAGCAATAGCACAAGTCCGTTTCAACGGACTCAAACACTTTCCTAGTCAGATTTATCTGACTTTAGCTATTAGCCAGTCCTGGTTTTTTTGAGCAGACTGCTGGTTGTTTAGCAGATGACCCAATTCAAAGATATCCCCAAGGTGAATACGAATCTAGGTGATTTAGTTATTACTATAAATACCTCTTAAAATCAAAAAACTTGATCAACTGCTCCAAAGTCGTATCTTCAGAAGTAGGAGTATTTGCTTCAATTTTTTCGATAGTTTCTTGATTCAAAAATCTAAATAATTGCTGAATAACAACTGGAATACTATCAACTGGGAAATCTTCAATTTCATAAATATAGCGAGCGAGTCTATCTTTAGCAAAATTGACTTGAAATCTGGCTCTTTTCAACAAACGCTGTCTAATATTGTCATGTAGTTCTTGATTAACTGAGTTGAGATCGTTTTGCAAAAAAATTGGGATCAGATCAATATTTTCTTCTAAAAATAGAAGACTTCCTTCTTCATTGTAAGCTTCAATTCCTTCTATTCCTAATGTACCAATATCAGCAAGAGCAGTAATTCGACTGACAATTGATAAATTTTTCTCAGAATTGTAAAGATCAGCTTGATAAATTGAACCTCTGACAGGATCGTATAAGCAAATTGTTGCTTCAATCGCCTCTTTGATAATTTCTAAATCAGAATCTGTAAACATTCCAAGACAGTTGGAATCAGATTTGGATAAATCTTGATTTAACTCATTAATGTAAGTTATCAGTTTGTGAATTGTTGCTGCTTCGCTCACACCAATTTCTCTTTTGCGAGCCGTGTGAGGTTCGTTTTGGGGAACAAACTCTTGCACCAAGTCGTGAGCTAGGGTGCAAATTTCTAACAACAGTTTCATGCGGTTGAGATATTCTAAGGGAGCCTGGTGATGAAGACTCTTTTTCCAGTAAGGTTTAATAACTTGAAAAATCTGATTGGCTCGGCGTTGTACTCCTTGAATATGTTGACAATTATGATAGTAAAGCTGTTTTTTAACAGCTTCTTTTTTCATTTCTTTGAGTGCAAAATCCTTGACTATAGCAACTGTTTCGGAAAAATATTTGAAAGAATGATTGTGATGATTCGTCTGTTTCATGGTCAAAATTGATTTTAAATGCCAAAAATAGCTTGAATGCGTTTACGGATTTGGGTAAACGCAGTTTCATTCTGAGCATTACCAGCGATTTTGATTCCTAAACGTTCTAATGTTTCTTGACGTTTAGATAATTCAATGGAAATTTTGTCTGCTAAATCTGGTTGCTTTTCTAAAAGACTTTGTAAATTATCCCGATCTACCACAAACAAAACAGTTGCTTCTAAAGTGCGGAGGGTTGCGGTACGGGGTGTCCCCATCAGCAAAGACATTTCTCCAATAAATTCCCCAGGATGTCGCGTAGCAACTTGTTTACCAATAGATTCCACAAAAACTTCTACTGAACCAGACAGAATAATATAAAAAGAGTCTCCTGGTTCATTTTCTCGACAGATAATCTCATCAGCTTCTAAGGCTCGTTTATAACCACGTAAAATTATATGACGCAATTCTGTATCACTACATTTTTCAAAATAGCTAACTTGTCGTAATAAGTTTCTTAGTAATGGGACGTTTGTAGTTTTTTGAGAAGCTAGCTGATAATCTTCGTGATTTAATAATGTGTTTATCGAAGAATCATCAGCCAAGTCTTCAACTGAGTATTTTTGTGACCAAGAACCCAATTCTTTTAAGTTATCAATATAAAGCCTTCTTTGAGGAATGGGGCGTTCAATTCCGCGATCGCGCAATTCTTCCTCAACTAAAAAATATAAAGAACTCGTGATTTCATCCTTATTTTGACGGTCATTGATCCAGACTAACAATTCAAAATCCATCCCTTCTTTAAAGCCTTTAAATTGAATTTCAGGACAAGGTGACGGTAGTACATTCGGCTCCCTACGAGCAGCAGCTAAAAGTGATTCAGCAACTATAAGGGGATCGCTTTCATCAGGAACATCAATAGGAACATGAATCCTCACTTTTGGATCTTTATAAGTCCAATTAATTACCTTGTTTTCTAAGAAACTTTTATTAGGAACAATCACAAACACGCCATCAATTGTTTTGATTATTGTCGAACGAATCGAGATATTTTCCACAATCCCGGAAAGATCATCGATTTCAATAAAGTCTCCCACTTTAATTGATTGCTCAAACAAAAGAGTGATACCGCTAATGAAATTACTTGCAAGATCCTGAAGTCCGATACCGAAACCAATACCAATTGCTCCTGCAAAAATAGTCAAAGAACTGAGGCTGATACCAACACTTTGCAGAACGATTAAAAATGCCAAAATTGTGAGAGTATAGCTCAGGAGAGCGGATAGGGCTTCTAGACTACCACGCTCTTGTACAAAACGAGCTAAAAATAAGCGTTTGATTAGCTCTTTAATTAAACGAGCAATCAAAAAAGCGATGAAAAGTGAAAAAATCAGTTCGATGAGGAACCTCAAAGAAATTTCTTTGTCCCCTAAAATAAATAGCTTGGTTGTCCATAAGCTAGATAATTCAATCCATAATTTTTGTATTAGTGAGGTAAACCAATCTATCGTCCCTGTCATAACTGATTAACCATGAATATTTAAATATTCTTACTAGCCATCAAAAAACTCAAGAATCAATTTATCTTTTTGATTTAATTTTTCCTAAAAAATATTTTGTCAAATGATTCTTACTACTTATTTTATCTTTATAAGATTAAAAGAATGATAGCATTAACATGATTTTGACATACAGCTTATAGTAAAATACTAAGCAAGATAGGGGATATTGCTACGCGTCTCTACAGACTAAGATGCGAAATTTCACGTATCTACTAAGGGTTTAAACCCTAGCTGTATATTGAAAAAATTGGGATGCTCCCAACTATTAGTGCATTGCTAGAAGACATATCTACACTGCTAAATACTATCTATGTCTAATTTAATGAGATCCGATTCGAGTTTAAATATAGAACAACTCTTATCAGAAATTTCCAATCTCAATCAGGAGTTAGAAAAAGTCAAGCAAGAGAAAGCGGAACTAGCAACCTTAGTGGAGACAATTACAGAAGACTCTGATGTCGATCGCATTCGCTTAACTCAACAACTAAAAGAAAAAAATGCCGAATTCCAGCGCCTCAATCAACTCAAAGATGAATTTTTGATCAACACTTCCAATCAACTGTCTACTCCCCTCGAAGGCTTGGTGAATAATGCTAAGTTGATATTAGACAGAGTGATGGGTAAGGTGTCTCCATCACAACGAAAACGCCGACTAACTAAAATTCCGTTGCGAGTGATCTTAATAGTTCCCTTTGTTGTACAGGTAGTGGGAGCAGTAGGTTTAGTGGGTTATCTCTCGTTTAGAAATGGTCAGCGAGCCGTCAATGACTTAGTTAACCAACTAGAAAGCAGTACTGCTCAAAGGATTGAGCAGCATACTCAAGCCTATCTCAGGTTTCCTCAACAACTGCAACGCAATACTCAAGTCAGTATCGAAAATGGAGAACTCGATCCGAACAACTTTGACGCTCTCAAGCGCTATTTCTTGCATCAACTCAAAGCCCAGGATGAGTTCAAATATTTTTTCTATGGTAATAGCCAAGGTGATTTTCTGGGAGTGCAGCAGAAGAAAAATAAAATTATTTTCAAACTGCGCGATCGCACTACAAATCAACAACGTTTGACTTATGAACTCGATAGTCAAACTCAGCCAGCAAAACTTCTGGAACGCGAATTTTTTGATCCCCGGACTCGCCCTTGGTACAAAGCAGCCCAAGCGTCTGGAAAATTAACCTGGAGTCCTATTTATATCTCTTTTGCTCAATCATTACTGCGAAGCGATGCTGTTTTACCTGTTTACTCGCAGACTGGAGAATTTTTAGGTGCTTTTAGTATAGAAGTTACGCTCAAGCAAATCAGCGAGTTTTTACGAAATATCAATATTAGTCCATCGGGAGAAACCTTTATCATTGAGCGATCATCCGGAGCGATCGTTGCGACTTCCACAGATGAAACTCCATTTATCAAAACAGATGTTGGAGAAGAGCGACTTCTTGCTACTCAAAGCCGTGAACCTATTACTAAAGCAATCAGCCAGCATTTCGTACAAAAGTTTAGCAGTTTTAGTCAAATTCGCACTCAAACTCACTCTACCTTTGATTTCAACGGCAAGCGATATCTGGCTTTCGTCAGTCCTTTTCAAAACGATCAAAAGCTTGACTGGCTGATTGTCGTTGCTGTCCCGGAATCAGATTTTATGGGGCAGATCAATGCCAATACCCACACCACTATTGTGTTATCTATTGCAACTCTAATAGTGGCAATTATTATTGGTATTCTCACATCTCGATGGGTGACAGAGCCACTTGTGCGGCTTAATTTTGCAGCCAAAGATATTGCCAAAGGGGAATGGGATAAAACTGTTGATATTGAACGTTCCGATGAAGTCGGAGAACTTGCCAAAACATTTAACTATATGGCTGGACAACTGAAAAAATCATTTGAAACTCTAGAAAATCAAAATAATGCCATTATCCGTTTCTTTCCCCATGAATATCTCAAGTTTCTACAAAAGAAAAGCGTGATTAATGTTCAGTTAGGGGATCACGTGAGTAAAGAAATGGCGGTGATGTTCTCCGATATTCGCTCATTTACAACCATCTCGGAGAGCATGACACCCCAAGAGAATTTTGATTTTGTCAACGCCTATTTACAACGGGTTTCTCCAGAGATTCGCAATCACAACGGCATGATTGTTAAATATTTGGGTGATGGGATGATGGCAATTTTCCCTAACAGTGCAGATGATGCAGTCCAAGCAGGGATCACCAAGCTGCAACGAGTTCATGAGTACAACCAACAGCGAGTAGAGAAAGGTCATGCACCTCTGCAAGTCGGTATTGGAATCCATGTTGGTCACATGATGGTGGGAATGGTGGGAGAAGAAAACCGGATGCAAGGCGATGCTTTTTCAGATAATGTCAACCTTACGGCACGTTTAGAAGGTTTAACCAAGTTTTACGGCGTGTCTATGTTGATTTCGGAACAAGTCTTGGAAAAATTGAGCGACCCCAGCCAATATCAAATTCGATTTTTAGACCGAGCAATTGTTAAAGGTAGAAAAGAAGCGATCGCAGTTTATGAGGTCATGGACGGTGAAACTGAAGAGGTCAAAGCCTTGAAATTCCAAACACAATCAGATTTTGAACAAGGACTCGAATATTACCGTTGTTGCCAATTTAGCGAAGCTCAACGATACTTTGAGCAAGTTTTAGCAGTTAATCTCTCAGATCACACAGCAGCACTTTACCTAGAGCGAGTCAATCAATTAAGGGAACAAGGTGCGCCGGAAAACTGGGATGGTGTTTGGACATTTAGCGAGAAATAAAACATCCACCAAACCTTACAAATGACAAATAACAATACCCCGCTTGTTGGCTTTGGGGTTAAGTGTAGAACAAATAGCCCAGGCTCTAGATTTAACTGTAGAGCAAGTCCAACAAGCAGCAGGTAATCAAAGCAAATAGCGATCGCTCCTTTTTTTCTACAAACAATAAGAATGTCCTCCTTTGCTTATCCCCTCTTTATCGCCTTTTTTGCATTGACGTGGGTCGCTCAAATTCTTGCTCTTTTTGCAGTTGATTACTCTCTATATATACAATTGGGCAAGATTTTGTATTAGCACTAATGCAATCCATATGTGGTGTTTTGGCACACACTATTAGCAATGCACCAAGAATTAATAATAAGGCACAAATTGAGGCTCCCTGAATCCAATAAATTTCCAACGCTCCATGCACAACTACTTCTCGAAGTACTGATACAATTGTGACTTCAACTGCCACACCTACAGCAATGCTGTGTTCCTGTAAGTAAATAATCAACAATCGAAATAATTCCACCAAAATCAAGATAAATAAGATTTTGGCAGTCACTAATTTATAGTCCAGTTGTTGTGTGAGGGCCATAAATATCGACCATAGTTGCATCAGCATGACGCTAAACAAGCTTAAACACAAGATAATCACTATTAAATCTTGGAAGGCTTCCATATTGCGGACTATCCAGTGTCGATCAAACCAGCGATCGCAAAACAAAAATTGACTTTTGGGGCGCTTTCTCATGAATTTTATCTTTTGGTATTGGGAAAACCGTTGACACACCAGCCAGTCCACTCAATACTTTTATTTTGGCAGAACTAAGGATTAGGGGAACATGTAAGCAAGGTTTTTGAAGTTGGGGGGAGATTATAGTTAACTATCTTGATAGTGCATCAATACTACAGGTACAATACCTAGCTTTCTTCCTAACTCAGATAATTTAAACTTGTGTTGCAGCGATCGCGGTAAATCTTCAAAAGTGATCGGTACAAAACCAAATCCATGATAAAAATTTGCTAGGCGCTGACCTAAGCACTCTAAATATAGCGGTTGAGTCGCACTGTGGATTAAATGTTGAGTCAAAATACTCCCCAAGTTGCGATCGCGCCAGTTTTGCTTGACTACTAAACTACCAAGTTCTTGAGCGCCAGAAAAATTACGTAGTTGTCCACAAGCTATTACTTGTTGGTCATATTCAATTACCCAAAATTGTTGCCAAATTAATTGTGTCGGATCAAGTTTAGCTGATAGCACCAACCACCGAATTGACCAGGTATCATCTGGAGTTGCTTGGCGGAGAATACAACCAGTTGGCAAAGATAAATCTTCTTTTTTCATCATTAAATTTGACACGAATCAAATTAGATTTGCATTAGGTTTGTTATCCCAATAATTTTAGAAGCTCTTTTCTATGCAGCTTCATATTAAATTGGTATTACCAGAGCCGAAAATACCTGAAGACAGGGTAAACCCTGCTAACTAGCCTTCATCCCCGGTCTAAAGCGCAGAATGTGGTACTACGCACCTGTTCTTCCGGGGTTTTCGGCATTTCCCTTATACCTCTTATTTTGGCTTTTCTGTCAATGCGTAAGTTCTAAAATAGTTAAAGTAAACGCTATGATTGTGCATTGCTGGTCAGAACGACTCCCACCTGTTTAAAAAGTTATGGCATTTTCTTCCATTGTGCGTGCTTTGGGGCGATCGCCGCTCACCGCAGAATTTATCTCCAAGCTAAATCGGCAAAAAAATTTACATTTAAATGGGCTTCCTCGCCTACCAAAAGGCTTGGTAGCTGCGGCTTTAGCTCAAACTCAGGAACAAAATTTGTTTGTGGTCTGTGCAACTCTGGAGGAAGCCGGACGCTGGACAGCACAACTAGAGGCCATGGGATGGCAAGCTATACATTTTTACCCCACATCTGAAGCATCCCCCTACGAACCTTTTGACCCCGAAACCGAAATGACTTGGGGACAAATGCAAGTCTTGGCAGATTTGGTAAAGGGTAAAGGGGAAGGGGGAGACAACGCACAAGAGGGAGAAGACAAGAAAAAAAATTCACCCTTGTCCCCCTTGTCCCCATCTCCGAAATTCGCAATCATCGCCACCCACGCCGCTTTACAACCCCACCTACCACCACCACAAGCATTTGCTCCTTTCTGTCTCACGCTTAAACAAGGGATGGAATTGGATTTAAATAGTTTTAGTGAAAAACTAGCTAGTCTGGGCTACGAACGGGTTGCTTTGGTAGAAACAGAGGGACAGTGGAGTCGGCGTGGTGATATTGTTGATGTGTTCTCTGTGTCTTCTGAATTACCAGTCCGCTTGGAGTGGTTCGGTGATGAAATTGAGCAAATCCGAGAATTTGACCCCACAACTCAACGTTCGGCTTTAGATAAAATTGACCAATTAATTCTGACTCCGACTAGCTTTGCGCCTGTAGTGATGGCTGCTTTGAGCGGAGAAAGGCTAGAAGATGTCAAAACTTATCTTTCCGCAGTTGAAAAAGAACAGTTTGAAGCAGGTACATCTTTTGAAGGTAGCCGTCGCTTTTTAGGCTTGGCTTTTACACAACCAGCTTCATTGTTAGATTATTTACCCGCAAATACTTTAGTCGCCATTGATGAGCCAGAACAGTGTCATGCTCATAGCGATCGCTGGGTGGAAAATGCTGAGGAACAGTGGCTACTTTTAGGAAGCCAGGGAGCAGATGAGTCCGAAGGTGATTCGGAGACGCTACGCGATCAAGCCTTGGAAGCAGCCTTGATCGCCTTACCGAAAATTCATTGTTGGTTTGATGATTGTTTGGCTGCTTCCCAAACTTTTAAAAAAGTATTTTTATCAGAAATTGCCGAAGAAAATCAAGGTATAAATCTTGCTAGTCGCAGACTACCAACAACGCCACACGCTTATGCCAAAATTGCCGAAACTCTCAGACAAGAGCGCGATCGCAATTTCTCGGTTTGGTTAATTTCGGCACAACCGAGCCGTTCTGTTTCGCTGTTGCAAGAACACGATTGTCCGGCTCAGTTTATCCCTAACCCCCGCGATTACCTGGCGATTGATAAGTTACAAATTAATCACGTACCTATTGCTCTCAAATATTCTGGTTTGGCAGAGTTAGAAGGTTTTATCCTGCCGACTTTTCGGACTGTAATTGTTACTGACCGGGAATTTTACGGACAGCATACTCTGGCAACTTTCGGTTATGTCCGCAAACGTCGTAAAGCTGCTTCTAAGCAAGTAGATCCCAACAAATTACGTCCCGGTGATTATGTGGTTCACAGAAATCACGGCGTCGGTAAATTCCTCAAACTCGAAAGTCTCACACTTAACAACGAAACCCGTGATTATTTGGTGGTGCAATATGCAGATGGTTTGCTGCGAGTAGCTGCTGATCAAGTTAATGCTTTGTCACGTCTTCGCACCACCAGCGACAAGCCACCAGAACTTAATAAGATGACTGGTAAAGCTTGGGAAAACACTAAGAACAAAGTCCGCAAAGCCATCAAGAAATTGGCAGTGGATTTGCTAAAATTATATGCAGCGCGATCGCAACAAAAAGGTTTCGCCTATCCGGTAGATATGCCTTGGCAGCAGGAACTAGAAGACTCGTTCCCCTACCAACCCACAACCGATCAGATCAAAGCTGTACAAGATGTGAAACGAGACATGGAAAGCGATCGCCCGATGGATCGCTTAGTGTGTGGCGATGTTGGTTTCGGTAAAACTGAGGTGGCTATCCGCGCTATTTTTAAAGCAGTCACGGCCGGAAAACAAGTTGCACTCCTTGCGCCTACAACTATCTTAACGCAGCAGCACTATCACACTCTTAAAGAACGGTTTGCCCCTTACCCAATTCATATTGGTTTACTTAACCGCTTCCGTAGTCCCCAAGAACGCCGCGATATTCAAAAACGCCTAGCAAGCGGTGAATTAGATGTGGTTGTAGGTACGCATCAATTATTAGGTAAAGATGTACACTTCAAAGACTTGGGAATGTTGGTGGTGGATGAAGAACAACGGTTTGGGGTGAATCAAAAAGAAAAAATTAAAAGCTTGAAAACTCTGGTTGATGTGTTGACTCTCTCAGCCACTCCCATTCCCCGCACCTTGTATATGTCTTTATCGGGTATCCGGGAAATGAGTTTGATTGCTACACCTCCACCATCCCGGCGTCCAATTAAAACTCACCTCGCACCTATAAATCCCGAAACAGTCCGTAGTGCGATTCGTCAAGAACTCGACAGAGGTGGACAGGTGTTTTATGTTGTACCCCGTGTTGAAGGTATCGAAGAAAGAACAGATGGATTGCGAGAAATGATCCCAGGGGGGAGAATTGCGATCGCTCACGGACAAATGGAAGCCAGCGAATTAGAATCCATCATGCTTTCCTTCAGCAATGGGGAAGCAGATATTTTGGTTTGCACCACGATTATTGAATCTGGTTTGGATATTCCCCGCGTCAACACAATTTTAATTGAAGATGCTCACCGTTTTGGTTTGGCACAGTTGTATCAATTGCGAGGACGAGTAGGACGTGCAGGGATTCAGGCTCACGCTTGGTTGTTTTACCCGAAACAACGCACATTATCTGATGCTGCTCGCCAGCGATTACGAGCCATTCAAGAATTTACACAGTTGGGTTCTGGGTATCAATTATCTGTGCGGGATATGGAAATTCGCGGTGTTGGTAACTTGTTGGGTGCAGAACAATCTGGACAAATGGAAGTGATCGGCTTCGATTTATACATGGAAATGTTAGAAGAAGCAATTAGAGAAATCCGGGGACAAGAAATACCCAAAGTTGAAGATACTCAAATCGATCTCAACCTCACAGCCTTTATTCCTGCTGATTATATTCCCGATATTGATCAAAAGATGAGTGCTTACCGTGCGGTGGCTGCTGCTAAATCTAAAGAAGAATTAACACAAATTGCTGGTGAGTGGAGCGATCGCTACGGTGCAATTCCCAAACCTGCAAATCAACTATTGCGGGTGATGGAATTAAAACGATTAGCTAAGAAATTAGGATTTAGCCGGATTAAACCAGAAGCAAAACAACACATAGTTTTAGAGACGCCCATGGAGGAACCTGCTTGGAATTTATTAGCAGAGAATTTAACCGAAAGTCTTAAATCTCGCTTTGTTTTTTCTTCAGGAAAAGTCACAGTACGCGGTTTGGGAGTGTTCAAAGCAGATCAGCAATTGCAGACTCTAGTTGATGCGTTTGATAAAATGCAGGGTGCGGTTGTAGAGGCGGCGGTTGTTTAACATGATTGTAGAGAGGCGATATTTTGCGTCTCTTTACCACTCATGCAGAAATTGTTAAAGGAGCAAGATAGAAGTAATATTTCAAACATCTATCTATAGAAATAGATTTATCAAAAGCAAGAAACTTCTGAGATATGTTATCAGTCTGATGATTCACATTCTCCGAAAATTCTCTTATGCCAGAACAAGCTCAAGGTATTCCAGGAATACCTGATCTAACGCATCCTACCGAACTGCTTCAATTTGGAACTCACATCCTCAAAGGTTCGCTGTTACTAGTACTTATAGTTATTGCTTTGGGAATTGCGATCGCTCTGCTCAACTTCTCTCTGCGTCGTAATCAAGCAGAACAAGCAGATTTTATTGATGAATGGGCAATTCGTTATTCGCAAATTTTATCAGGATTACCACACTTAACTCTAATTTTAATTTTATTAATCGGAGGCTTTTTTCTTTGCTCAACTTTGAGTAACAGATATCACCACTGGGAACAAGCAAAAGTAGCACAAGTCGCAGAAAGTGTTGCTGGCGACAGGCTAGAACAAATTGCACCACAAATACGTTATGTAGTGCAAGTACCTTACAGTTACAGCACTCAAGTTAATGGCAAAATTGTCAAAGTCAATGAGACACGAGAAGAAAATCGCTACCTGACCCTAGCTGGTTCGCAAATTCAAGTCAAAATTGATCAAACTCCCGATGTGCAAAATCGCCGTGCTACATATCGCGTAGACTATACTGCTGAGTATAAAGTAGTGAATCAACTCAAAGATATTGATCGTTTTTTCTTTGAAACACCACCACCTAACGGCTATTCGCTTCTTTCTAACTATAAAGTAGAGCGTGACGGTAATAGACTACAACAAACCAATCCAGGTGACTACGGCTTTCCCTTCCGTCTTCAACCAGGGGAAGAAACCAGTTTTCGAGTTACCTATAAAACTCAAGGGGGATCACGCTGGGTTTATAGTGCTAATGGACAGTTACTCCAAAATTTTCGCTTGGTAGCCACTGCTAACTTTCCAGGCGCTGATTTTGCGAGTGGTATTGTACCAACGGAAATTGCCGGTGAAGGACAAAGTACTCGCTTTACTTGGGTCTTTGACGATAATGTTTCTGTGAGAAACCCATTTGGAGTGTTTACAAATACTAACCCTGTTCGTAATACAGGTGTGCTTCCCCGCCTATTACTGCTAGCACCAGCAGTATTTTTATGGTGGATATTGTTGCTATACTTATCTATTCCTATAAATTTAAAAAATATCGCTGTTGCTGGTGGTATATTTTTTGCCTGTCTATTGGCTTTGACTTACACTAGTCGTGTCATGAGTCCCCAATTTGCTTGGACTTTGATTTCTCTGGTTTTACTAGTATTAACTTGGGGACTGGGTACAAATGTTCGGGCTTCCTTGGCTGCGGTGATTTGTACTATTGCTGGTGCTGTGCTACCCGTATTTGGATTGTTAGTATCATACAGTGGACTAACGCTCAGTTTAGCTGGTTTTCTTTCCGCAGTTTGGTTAGCAGTTCGTCATTGGTTTAGCTTTACAAAAAACCAGACGGGAGCGTGAAAGAAAGAGAGAAGCAGCAACGTAGTTTTAAAATTCCCTTAGGAAACACCATAAAACGTTGGTTTAAACTTGATAGTTTTAGCAACAGTTTAGAATCCCCGACGCTTTAGCGCGCGGAGAGGTCAACTTTTTCCTTAACTTGTCACAAATGCGCGAACAATGATGTTTGGTAATGCATAGATAGATTTCTATACTTTTGCAGAAGTTGACCCAGAAATGAAACTCCTGGGCTAACTATCAAAAAGTTACAACTGGCGGTCTAAGCGGCTAAACGAAGAATTTGGTCGGGTACAAATATTCGTGCTTCCTTAGCTGCGGTGATTTGTACGATTGCTGGTGCTGTGCTACCCATATTTGGATTGCTAGTATCGTACAGTGGACTAACGCTCAGTTTAGCTGGTTTTCTTTCCGCAGTTTGGTTGACAATACGTCACTGGTTTGGCTTGTACAGACTACGGATGTGAAGAATTTCTGATCAATCTCCTTGGGGACACTCATCCCACAAAGTTGTAATTTCCCTTAAACTCTGATGATTACCATTACCCAAAATCAGATGATCAAGTAGGGGAATAGCTAAAAATTTTGCCCCTGCTAACAACTGGCGAGTGAGTTCGATATCTTCGTTACTGGGTTCAATATTACCAGAAGGATGATTGTGTGCTACTATCAACCGCGTTGCACCTTGGCGAATCACTTCTCGGAAAATCTCACCTGGAGGTGCAAGGGTTTCGGTTGCAGTTCCAATAGTAATTACCTGTGTCCTCAACAAACGATTTTTGATATCTAATAGTACAACTGCAAAACGTTCTTGATTTTGCCACATCAAATCTTGGCTCAAAGCAGCAGCAGCTGCTGCTGGGCTATCTATAACTGTACGATCCGCAGGGCGAGATTGAAAGGCACGTTTGCCCAATTCAATAGCAGCTAAGATAGTTGTCGCTTTAGCTGGACCAATACCAGGTATTCGCATAAGTTCAGCAATACTGATGTCTCGCAGCACTGCTAAGGGTTCGCGATCGCATTTACTTAATTCATGCAAAATATATTGTCCCAAACCCACAGCCGAAAGTTTCCCTGCACCTTGACCAGTGCCAAGCAAAATTGCTAATAATTCAGCAGTAGATAAAATTTTGGCACCATGAGTTATCAAGCGTTCCCGTGGACGCTCTGTCTCTGGCATATCAACAATTCTAAGGCTATAGGTCATAGATCAAGAGATTACTAGAGTATATATACTCTAGTAATCCCTTGTGAACTCTCAAAATCTATATCTATTTGATAAAATTTTCAAAAATTTTTTGTTTGTTGTTTGTTGTTTGTTGTTTGGAACCACCAACTACCAACCACCAACCTATTGATACATCTGTGTTGCTTTGAGCATGTGATAGGTTGTCAGAAGTTGAGTAATGGCGAGGGGGTAACTCTGGATTGTTTCGCCAGTTGTGCTAGCGACTTTACCTATTTCTGGATTACTTTCGCGATCGCATACATTCTTTAAATAAGGCATATCAGAACAAATCAAATGTTCGAGTTTATTTACTTGTTCTAGAGTTGCATGACCATCAACTTCCAGGACATCGACTGGTTTACCCATATCCCGATCTAGTCCTAGACGGATGGCAGGCATAATAGTATCGCCAATATCGAGAATTTGGGTAAAATCTGGATGAGGAATTGTAGGACGCAATACCAAACGCACGTTTAGATGTCCGTTGGTGTTATTAGGATCATCGCTAGGTGGATAGAAACTCACCACTATATCTGACCATTGCCTTTGCGGTCGGATAAACTGTTCTGAGTCTGGTTCTCGCTTTTGTAGCTCTGCTAGTACTTGTTCTTCTGTATATCCGCGCTTTTGTGTATCTCGCTTGACTTTCCAACTAGCACGTAGAGATTCAGGAGGTGCAAGGTAAACTTTCACATCATAGCAATCACGAGCACCATGGGTAGAATAGCCAAGCAATCCTTCTACAATTACAAATTTGTTGGGTTTGATATACACTGGAGCCTCAAAAGTACCAGTTTTGTGACTGTAAACTGGCTTGAGAATAGGTTGTCCAGTCCGCAACAGTGAGAGATTCTGCTGCATAATATCCAAATGGTTGCAATCAGGATGGAGAGCTGTAATACCAATTTCTGCACGTTGTTTGCGATCGTACTTGTGGTAATCATCTGTACAGATGATCGTGACATTTTCTGGACCAAGTACCTGAGCAATCCCTCTTGTCAGCGTAGTTTTACCAGCAGCACTGTCACCAACAATACCAAGAATAATTGGACGGCTCATGGTTTATTCCCCCTGAAAATAGCGTATACAGCAAAGCGCAATTTTAGATTGTATGCCAGTTTACTTATTCTAGAAATGAATGAAATATAACTCAAGCTCTAAAAGAGATGTTGCTATCAAGATTAGTAACTAAATTTTGATTAAATCACCAACTATCAGGCTTATTGATTCTTTTCAACGATTTGTATAGATTTTTATCGATTATTGAAACAGCGAACATTCGTGAGAGGTTAAGATATTGAAAGCAGAGGTGTTGAGTGGCGGGAACAATATTGCAATCCAATATAAAAAAGACAGGCGTATTGCCTGCCCTCACTTGATAATTACAATCAAAATCTAGAAATTCATTTCAGCCGCTTGCACTTTCTCAACTTGTTTCTTCTTCAGAACCAGCATGACTTGAGCTAGCATTACCAAGCAAATGAATGCAATCATCCATTTCACTCTGTTAGGATCTTGCAGTACGATTTCTGTATCGTCTTGACCAAAACCGCCGACGTTGGGATTATTAGTCAAAGCGTCTCCACTCTTGAGTGTTTGTCCTTCGGAGACAATCAACTCCGGACCAGCAGGAATTGTATTGACAACTGTTTCGCCAGAGTCAGTTTGGATGCTGACTTGATATTTAGTGCTACCATACTCATCTTCTTCTTTGGCAATTTTGGTAATTGTGCCAGCAGCAGAAGCTGTGTAAACAGTATTGTTACTCTTTTCGCCTGTTGGGTAAACTTGTCCGCGTCCCCGGTTAGCACCTAAGTGAACTGCATATTTGCCAAAGTGAATGTTCTTGTCGCTGGTGGGGTCAGGAGAAAGAACTGGGAAGACAATTTCTTGGTACTGTTCGCCAGGGATGGGACCGACAAGAAGCACGTTGTCCTGACCATCTTTATAAGGCTGGAAGTAAACATCGCCTACTTCTTCTTTCAATTCTTCAGGAATGCGATCCTCAGGAGCAATCTTGAAGCCTTCTGGTAGCATTAACACAGCGCCGACGTTCAAACCAACTTTGGAACCGTCTGCGCCTACTTGCTGGACGCTGGTATCGTAAGGAATCTTTACTACCGCTTTAAATACTGTGTCAGGTAGAACTGATTGGGGAATTTCTACTTCCGCAGGTTTTTGCGCTAGGTGACAGTTAGCACAAACAATCCTTCCCGTCGGTTCGCGGGGTGTTTCTGGATAGGTTTGCTGCGCCCAAAATGGATAGGCGGCGGCTGATTGGGGAAGGACTAGATCGCTGGTGAAGAAGAATGTCACGCAGGCGATCGCAATGAGCAATGTTTTGGTAATTACTCTAGCACTGCGATTTAGTTTAACGCTTTTCAAGGCTTTTCTCATCAGAAAAATGGGTTTGAAACATAATGATTTTGCACGCTTTGGTGCCTCCCTCTTGGGGTAATGATATAGATGCGCAAGCGGCTACTTACCCTGCACCGAACTCTTTCACCGAACAGAAGCCACTACTCTACGAGAAGCCGGACTTCGTTCGTCTACGTGTCTACCCGCAGGGTAGGACAAATCACAAGACTTTTACGCCCACCAAGGTTCTTCGCCTGTACGGAAGTCGGTTTCTGTCCAAGGGGTGAGGACGATTTTATCGTCTTGTGTAGAAGTGTGAGACAAAGCCAAAGAAAGTGGCGCAGGTCCGCGAACTACTTTACCAGTTGCATCATATTGAGAACCGTGACAAGGACACTTGAACTTGTTTTCAGCAGCGTTCCAAGGTACAACACAACCCAAGTGGGTGCAAACAGCATTAATTCCGTAATCGGCGATCGCCTCTTTGTTTTCTACCACAATATAAGTGGGGTCGCCCTTTAGTCCCTGAACCAGAACGCGATCGCCCGCATTATGGCTTTCTAAAAAATTGCTAATACCGACATCGTTACCCAATTCATCTTTGGCTGTTGTACCACCGCCAGCACCACCACTAGCAGGTGGGATGAAATACTTGACAACGGGAAACAATACCCCTGCGGCAACTCCTGTTACAGTTCCGAAAGTCAGAAGATTCATGAACTGACGGCGCCCCATATCGGGTACGTCCATTGATTCGGAAAATTGAGCCATAATCTACGCGTTCTAGGTGTATTTTGTAAACAAATTTGACTTGAGTTCTAATTATCCAGGAACTCGTGTCGATTTTTTGATGCTCATGCCCACAAAGACGCTAGTTTTCTTGTCAAGATATTTCTAGCATCTTGTTTTTTAGCATTACATTTCTTTATATTCTTATCATACTTGAGTAACTGAACTTAACATCATAACTAAATGTAAAATATAATTGAGAATAACCATGACAGGACAACAATTACGTCAACTGCTGCTAGAAAAGTGGGGGCGCTCTTATGATGTTCAACTGCGCCGCACTCAAGGTAAAATATTTTTGCAAGTAATGTGGAAATATTTAGAACAAGCTTCATTTCCCCTCAGTGAGGCTGAATACCAAGAACATTTGGAAAGTATTGCTAACTATTTAAATTACTTAGGTGGGACAGCACAAGTACAAGAATTTATTCAAGAAACACGAGAACGTCCACGACTTGGTAAAGCTGTTAGTATCTCTCTAGATTTGGGGGAAAGGTCAACTGAATGGTTAATCTAATATTTTATGATTATATAAATTAAAAACAGTAACTTCTACTAATAATTATTTCTTTGTCTTTGTTTCTCAGATTTTTTGAGACTTTTATTGCCTAAATAAAAGTTAATGATTAATTATTTATGACTAACTAGAATGAACGATTAAAATTTTATTGCTAACTACTAATACCAATTGTTTATGAGCTTGCACAGAATGATGAAGTCTAAATTCCTTGCATGACAAGAGTTTTGAGTTTAGCTATTCTATGCATCTTCATATGCAATTGGTATAAGTGTTAAATTCCAGGTACTGATTTAAATTAAATTTAAGTGTGGTTGCCGATAGCATCGGCAATTTTAACTAATGTCACCTACTGCCGAAATTTTACTTATTTTATTACTAATCTTTGCCAACGCCCTATTTGTCATGTCAGAGTTGGCGATTGTCTCAGCGAGAAAAGTGCGCCTCCAACAGATGGCCGAACGGGGAGACCACAAGGCTCGTGTAGCCTTGGAACTCGCATCCTCTCCCAATCAATTCTTGGCTACTGTCCAGGTAGGGATCACTCTGCTAGCAATTTTATCGGGTGCTTTTGGTGAATCAGTCATATCCAAAAGACTAGTTCCTATTTTTAGTTCTATCCCTTTTTTAGTACAGTATAAAGATGCAGCTGCTTCTGTCATAGCAGTTTTAATTATCACCTATCTTACGTTAATTATTGGTGAATTGGTTCCCAAGCGAGTTGCATTAAATCATCCAGAACCAATTGCCTCTGTTGTTGCTATCCCCATGAAGTTACTAGCAACAATCGGCTCGCCGATAATTCATCTACTCAGTATTTCTACAGATGCAATATTGCGAATTCTAGGCATTAAACCATCTACCGAACCACAAATAACAGAAGAAGAAATTAGAGTCTTAATCGAGCAAGGTACAGAAGAGGGAACCTTTGAGGAAGCCGAACAAGATATGGTAGAGCGAGTATTTCGCTTAGGCGATCGCCCTGTCAGTTCGTTTATGACGCCCCGTCCTGATATTGTCTGGTTAGACTTAGATGATTCTGCCACAGAAAATCGTCAAAAGGTGATTGAAAATGGTTATTCTCGATATCCGGTTTGTCAGGGAGGATTAGACAACGTTCTCGGTATAATGGCTGTGACTGATTTATTAGCTCGGAGTTTGTGTGGAGAACAGCTAGATTTAACAGTCGGATTGCGAAAGGCTGAATTTGTGCCAGAAAGCAGCCGTGGCTTAAAGGTTTTGGAGTTGTTTAAACAAACTGCCACTCACATGGCATTGGTAGTAGATGAATATGGTGTAATTCAGGGATTAGTCACTCTTAACGACGTGATGATTGAAATCGTTGGTGATGTTCCTACAGCCGATGAACTAGAAAATCCCCAAGCAGTGCAACGGGAAGATGGCTCTTGGTTATTAGATGGAATGTTATCTGTAGAAGAATTTTTTGAAATGTTCGACCTTGAGGAATATCTCAGAATCCATCAAGGCAATTATCAAACATTGGGTGGTTTTGTGAT
The DNA here is from genome assembly GCA_051172755.1 of Nostochopsis sp. Taxonomy (GTDB): domain Bacteria; phylum Cyanobacteriota; class Cyanobacteriia; order Cyanobacteriales; family Nostocaceae; genus Pelatocladus. The sequence goes on from JBMNDX010000014.1 coordinate 91,869, forward strand.
TACCCATCTCGGCCGAATTCCCGCAGCCGCAGATCACTTTGAATGGCAAGGAATGCGTTTTGAAGTGATGGATATGGACGGGAACCGCGTTGATAAAGTCTTGGTAATCCCAAAACAGATGCAAGCAGCTGATCGCAAAGGAGATTAAGCTTTGGGGACACGGGGGACAAGGGGGACAAGGAGGAAATTTATCCCGCTCCAATCCCCCCTCCCTCTTTTCACGCTGTTTTAAAAAATCTAATGATCTCACGAACATGATCGAGAAATTGTCCGTCGGTAGAAAGTTGAGCGATCGCAGCCCTTGCTTCTCTTGCTAAACGCTCGTGTTCTGTTTGATTTGTGGCACGCAATTCTTCTAAGTTGGCAGAAATGCGAGCTAAATCTTTACGTGTTTCTTCTGAGTAACGTTGCTGATTTACTACTATAGAATAAGAATTTTCCGGGTCTAACTGTTCTTCTACACGCCTCATCCTGTCTTCCATCCCGTCAAAGCGGTTGCGGAGTTCGACGATATCTTGGCGGGGATACCTCCATTCATTACCAATTGAAGTTAAGCGTGTGTATAAATATTCATAAGCACTGATTGCTGGACGTAAAGCTGTTAAAAGTAAAGCCGCACCAGAACCGAAATATCCAACAGCACTAATACCTTTGACAGCAAGAAGATAAAGACCAATAGTTGAAATTAAGTGTAAAGCAATGGCAATTAAGAGCGATCGCTTTGCCAAACTCTTCACATAACTAACTTGTTTTTCATCAACAGGAATTTCTTTTTCTGTGGATTGTTCTGCTTCTGCTAATACTTCTTTAGCTTTGAAATAGACATTCCAAGGTACTGTCACAATCACTAATAACCACCAAAAACTTGCACCCCCAATCACCCAATCCAAAAAGTTGCCAGAAGGTAAATGAAACCATTGGAATATACTAAAAATTAGCAATACGGAAACTACAATTCCAATACTGGAACTGAGAAAAAAGTTAAAATACATTATGCTTTAGCTCCCATGAAGGTTTTTCCATCATGGCTTTGGATTAACACAAAAGCGTAAATGCTTGTGATGGTTTTCAGAGTTACACATTTTCGCATACCCCCCATTGCTTGATCGATTGCTTGAGCCTACCTGCCTTTATGCATTATTTGTAGGCTTTAAAAATAGCCATGCTACAAAAAATATGACTGCTGTGAATAATTGCATCAAATCTAATACAGATAGATATCCATCTGCAAAAGAAGCAATACTTCTATCTGTAATCCCAAACAACCAAGATGAAATCCCAAACAGCCAAATTCCATTCTTAATATAGCCAACAAATTCCTTGGATTCAGAGGGTTGCTGGTTATTCATACTTTAATGTCTCCGTTAGTTAAAAAAGTAGGCAAAGAATTTACATATCTACGAAAATTCACCAGTAACGAACTAAGTACAAAATTGCATAAATTCATAACAAAATTTTGGCATCGAGACTCCGCGCCCCTCCGCGTTTACCTCTGCGTCCCTCTGCGCATTTCAAATCGCCACGAATTAACGCAAAGCTAAACTAAGCTACTAGTCGAATAAACACGTGATTTACATGTGCCAATAATTCCTGCCTACTATTAATTTCTGTATAACTATATTAATAAATATTTTTAAGTATTGACATAACTATCCAAAGGTGAATGTGATAAAACCCTGTCAAAAGCGAAAGGTAAAGGCAACGCCGTTCGGGTAAGACAAATCGATTGACATTTAAACCCAGTAGAGACGCGCCAATTGTTTTGTCCTCCTTCCCTTTTCTCCACTGCCAAACCCCGAAAAATAAAACTTTATACTTGAATAAGAAAGAGTAGTTTTCAATTAGGAGGGGAGAGCAATGGCTCCCAATCCCGCCATCATGCAGGCTGTAGAACGGTTGGGTTATCGTGTCACAGTGGGCGATGTGGCAACCCAAGCAGGATTAAATGTCGAAATTGCAAGTACTGGACTATTAGCACTTGCATCTGAAGCGAATGGACATATGCAGGTTGCAGAATCAGGTGACGTTGTTTACCTTTTTCCGCGCAATTTTCGAGATATCTTACGTAACAAATACTTGCGGCTACAGTTGCAAGAGTGGTGGAAGAAAGTTTGGAGTGTCCTGTTTTATATAATTCGGATTTCTTTTGGTGTTTTACTAATAGCTTCTATTGCCTTAATTTATATCGCTATCCTTGTGATTATTTTGTCTGCTAACTCAGATCGTGATAATGGCGATCGCGGTGGTGATTTTGGCGTAGGCTTTTTCTATTTTCCTGACTTATTTTGGTATTTCAGTCCCAACTACGATAGTTATAACCAAGAACGACGACGAGAACGCAGACAAAGCGATCTGAACTTTTTGGAAGCAGTATTTTCGTTTTTGTTTGGTGATGGGAATCCCAACGCCAACTTAGAAAAACGTCGCTGGAAGGGAATCGCAGCGATTATTCGCAGTCATAAAAACGCAGTGGTAGCTGAACAAATAGCTCCCTACCTTGATGATATGGGTGAGACATATCAACAAGAGTATGAAGATTATATGCTGCCAGTTTTGACTCGCTTTAATGGTCGGCCAGAAGTCAGTCCAGAAGGGCAAATCGTGTACTATTTCCCAGATTTACAAGTCAGTGCAACAAAAAAAGGCGATCGCTCCATTTCATCCTATCTTGAAGAGTTACCCTGGCGTTTTAGTGCAGCTTCATCAGGACAAATTCTCCTTAGTGCTGGGTTGGGTGTAGTTAATATTGTTGGTGCTTTAATTCTTGGAAGTTTGTTAAGAGATGGTACAGCAGCAGCTGTCTTAGGCGGACTAGTAGCTTTTGCTCAAGGGATTTACTGGCTGCTGTTAGCTTATGGTATCGGTTTCTTGGGAATACCTTTGATGCGTTATTTCTGGATTCAATGGCGCAATCGTAAAATAACTGAACGCAACCGCACCAGACAAGCACGAGCCAGAGTATTAGCAAGTGCAGATACTCAACTTCAACAAAAAATTGATTATGCAGGACAGTTTGCAGCAGAAAAATTTATTGGTAAAGAAGATTTAGTGTACTCTACCGAAACCGACTTGCTAGAACAAGAAGTTGAGCATAGCAAGCAAATTGACGCAGAATGGCAAAAGCGTCTTGAGGAAGGAAATAGGGAAGACAGTTAGAGAGGTGTGATACCATTTCACGTCACGATACATATAAATTATGTAGAGACGCGATATATCGTGTCTCTACTAACCACCCCATTGTGAAAAGGGGTTTTTGACTAAATTACTGTTGAAATATTTGGGATCTTCTGAAACTTCTTTACCAACCCAAGGCGGTAATTCTATTTGTTGTGTTTCTTCGCTGAGTTCGACTTCTGCTAAGGTTAGTCCTTTGTTAACACCTTCAAACTCGTCTATTTCCCAAATTAAACCACCATACTCAATTTTGTATCTAATTTTTTCAATGATGGGGCGATCGCACAACTGATCCAGCATTTCCTGAGCATCTTCAATAGGAATTGGGTACTCAAACTCAGACCTAGAATATTTAATACTGGGGCCTTTTATAGTTAAATAACCTTGGTTGCCTACTATACGAACACGTACAGTAGCTTGTTTTTGTGTGGCAATGTATCCCTGACGATATACATTACCCTCAGCCATTTTTCTCCAATTATTTTCTTTCACTAAAAATTTACGCTCTATTTCTTTCGCCATTTTTCCACCTTGATTTAGTAGATATTACGTTAAGAAGCCTGTTTCATATTTGTTTACATATTGAGTTCATTTCTGGAATTCTATTTAGGTATCTAGTATTCATAATTGAAGCTTAAGTTTTTTTGAGAATCTCTTAGGTATTACATTAAAAGTGCAATAAATAGATTTAGCTGCACCAATCATAATTTAAATAATTTTTGATAAAAGTTTAATTATTCCTAAGCATTGACATTGACAAGAAAAAAGTGTGCGACAAAACCCTACTTTGTAAAGGAGAAATTGTATGTCGAAGAATATGGAGAACGTATTTGTAGATGTTGTAGAGAATAAACCCAAATCAGTAGTTCAAAAATATCTACAAAATCCTTTTTCTATTGTATGGTCAAAGTTATCTACCTTAACACAACCTGTACGCAGCCGCACAGCAAAAACACAGGAAGATAATCAATCCGAAGAAGATAGACCGGATTTCATCCAAGAGCGATGTTTATATCGTCCGTTCACAGATCGCATCGATCCATCGCTTTACTACGCTATTTTCTTTCCCCATCAACATTGATCACTTTACAAAAACTAGGGGAGTAAGGGTGTAGAGTGTAGAGGAAAAAAGATCCTTACAAAAATTCAGCAATTCTGCTGACAGCAGTTTCTAAGATCGCTGGCTCATGTACCAAAGCAAAACGAACATAGCCTTCCCCAAATTTGCCAAAACCAGCACCAGGAGAAGCAGCCACTCCAGTTTTTTCTACTAGTTGGGTACAAAATTCCACAGAATTCTGACTCCACGGTTCCGGTAATTTTGCCCAAACGTACATTGTGGCTTTGGCTATAGAAACTTGCCAACCAACGCGATGTAAAGCATTAACAAAGACATCTCGACGCTGACGAAATCTGTCAACAGAGGCTTTGACTAAATCTTGTGGTCCAACCAAAGCTGCGATCGCACCGTTTAAAATACCACGATACTGATTAAAATCAACTGCTGCTTTTACTTGACGCAAAGCACGAATCAACTCAGCATTACCAATAGCGTAGCCAATCCGAAAACCGCCCATGTTGTAGGACTTGGAAAATGTGAAAAATTCTATCGAGACGGTTTTTTGGGGATCTGCTTGCAGGATCGAGGGGACAAGAGATTTAAGATTGGGGATTTGTCCTGAATTCTCTATTTCTTTTTCCTCGAACACTAAATCAACGTAGGGAAAATCGTGAACCAGGACGAGATTGTGCTGCTGACAAAAGGCGACTGCTTCTTGAAAGAAAGATAATGGCGCGATCGCACTGGTAGGATTATGTGGATAGCTCAACACCATCATCCGTGCTTGTGCTAGTACGGATGTGGGAATGTCAGCAAATACGGGTAAAAAATCATTTTCTGGGCGTAGTGGCATGGGGTAAACTTGACCACTAGCTAAGTAAACTCCTCCAGCATGGGAAGGATAACCCGGATCAAGTAACAGAGCAAAATCTCCTGGATTTAGGATCGCTAAGGGTAAATGGGCTGTACCTTCCTGAGAACCAATCAGTGGTAATACTTCTGTTTCTGGGTCTACAGCAATCCCAAATTTTTGCTTGTACCATTGTGCCGCAGCTTGACGAAAGCCTTGAGTACCATGAAATAACAAATAGCCGTGGGTACTTTGATCATACAAAGACTGAGCGATCGCATCTACTACATGTGATGCAGCTGGCAGATCCGCCGATCCCAAAGATAAATCTATTAATTGCCGTCCGGTAGCCAAAGCTTTCGCCTTGGCTTTATCCATATCAGCAAATACATTAAATTGTAAGGGCTGTAAACGTTTTGCAAATTGCATCTGAAGTATTTGTCCTTTGTCATTAGTCATTTGTTCTACCCTACTTTACGAGAAACTGCTTGCGCGTTTACGGAAAGCCACCAATGACATAGACGCGTAAGCGGCTTCAAGAGAGAGTATGACAAATGACAAATGACTAGTTTAAGTGAGTATCTAAGAAACTAATTAATTTCTCTTTACCGATAACTCCTTCAGTAGATGCCAAGATATTGTCACCTTGGAATAGCCTGAGAGCAGGTACTCCTTCTACCTGGTATTGCTTAACAGTAATTGGATTAGGGTCAATTTCCATTTTCACTACTTTTAAGCGATCGCTATAGGTATTAGCAGCAAGGTTCACTAGTGGCGCCATCAATTGACAAGGACCACACCAAGAAGCCCAAAAGTAAACTAATACTGGCTCTTCGGCTTGCAAAACTTCGGTTTCAAACTCAGCATCAGTTATGATTTTGACACCCTTACTCATTCCCGTCTCCTAATGGTGGTATCGTTATCAGTTGACACACAAAATTACTCTATCCCAAACTAGTCAATCACCCATAGCTAATATTTAATAATTATTATCACTATAAACTATTTATATTTTTCAACAAATACATATTGACAAATAATAAAAAACATGTCATAAAACAATATTCTCAGAATTTTGAATTATTTACACCAAACTTAGCGGGAGCGTGAAAGAAAGAGAGAAGCAGCAACGTAGTTGCGTACTTCGTGCTTTCAGCCAGGGGATGTAACGCGACTCGGCAGGCTTTAGCCTGCTGTCCCTCTTTCTTTATCAAGCACTAAACTGTCTATCCAATCTTCAATCAAAGCAGTAATAGTCCTATCTTTTTGAGCCGCATATAACATCAACTTGTGTTTTCTTTTATCTGATAGTCGTATTTGTAACGAGTTGCTTTTCATAATGCAGTGACGACGTATTTGCATTTATGCTAACATATAAGAAAGGAGGTAAAAGCGAATGTATGGATGTCAACAAAATCTGATTAATCCAAATGACGAACTAAAAGCAGTACTTGAGTTCATTTGCTCAGAGGCTCATAAACTGACTAACTGCGGCATCTATTATGCTCGGCAATTGTATTTCAAGGCTGGGAAATTAATTGGTAAGTATGACCTTGAGAAGGAATACAGAACCAATAAGCACTATCAAGTACTTCATTCACAGGCGGCACAACAGATTCTCAGGTCTGTCTCTGAATCTTTCAAATCTTTCAAGGAACTAGACAAGAAATACAATCAGGGTGAATTGCACTTTAAGCCCAAACTTCCCAAGTATCGTAAAGGTGCTGGATATGCACTAGTAACATATCCCAAGCAAGCATTAAAACTCGTTGGTGATACTATTAAAATTCCCTTAGGAAACACCATAAAACGTTGGTTTAAACTTGATAGTTTTCTGTTACCAATGCCATCTAATTTGCGGTTTGAAGATATCAAGGAATTGCGAATACTACCACGTAATCAATGCTTTTATGCTGAGTTTGTCTACGAGAAAGAGTTAGCAACCAGATACTACGTCAATCCAAGCAACGCATTAGCAATAGACCCTGGTATCAACAATTGGTTAAGTTGTGTTTCCAATGTTGGGACTAGTTTTATTGTTGATGGACGCAAAGTTAAATCGCTTAACCAATGGTACAACAAGCGTGTTAGCACTCTTAAAGAAGGTAAACCACAAGGGTACTGGAATGAACAGCTAGCACACATAACAGAAAAACGAAATCGTCAGATGCGGGATGCTGTGAACAAAGCTGCAAAGCTAGTTGTTGACCACTGTATCAAAAACCACATTGGCACAGTTGTTTTTGGATGGAACCAAGGTCAACGACAAGAAGCAACCTTGGGCAAAACAACTCAATCTTTTGTCCAGATACCTACCGCCAAACTCAAGGAACGAGTTAAACAATTGTGCGAAGAATATCGTATTAGATTTGTTGAAACCGAGGAATCCTACACCAGTAAAGCCAGTTTTCTAGATGGTGATTTTCTACCAACCTACGGCGAAAAACCCGCAACGTGGAAGCCATCAGGAAAGCGAGTTAAACGCGGAATGTATCGCACGCTTAAAGGAAAACTTATCAACGCTGATTTGAACGGAGCCGCAAATATAATGCGGAAAGTAGAGACACAACTAGGACTCAACCTAGTCAAGGTCTGTAGGCAAGTTTTGACCCTTGCTACCAGATTTCGCGTCTGGGAAACCAAAACTAAAAAGCGGAATGGCACGGCAATAGATGCTGCCATGTAGCAACAGTTTAGAATCCCCGTGTCTTTAGACCGGGGAGAGGTCAACGCTCACACACCCCAATCCCCAATCTCCACAAATCACCTAACGCAAAATCCCACATCTTTATGGATGTGGGAATCAATTTCAAAAGTTTGATCAAAGTGTCACATCTGGTCTAATTGCTTGCGTAGCGATTCTAACTCAGCATCAACCACTTCATTGTTAGATTTAGAAGTGTTTGGTTGCTGGGTGTTAGTGGTAGATTCTTCGGGTAGAAGTGCAGGAGGAGTAGGGGCGGGAGCAAGGGAAGCTTTGAGAGCAGCCAATTCATCGTCTACGTCGCTACTAGATTCCAAAGCCGCAAATTGATGCTCTAAATCTGTACCAGCCAACTCTGCTGCTGATTGGGCGCGGGCTTCTTGCATCAGGACTTTTTCTTCCATACGCTCAAAGGCTGCCATGGCTGAAGAGGTATTCATACCTCGCACCATACCTTCGAGTTGCTCTTGAGCTTTAGCAGCAGTGATCCGAGCTTTAAGCATTTCTTTTTTAGTTTTAGCTTCGGAAATTTTGCTTTCGAGCTGGATGAGGTTACGCTTGAGACTGTCAACTTGAGCTGTTTGCTGCTGTAAGCTGGCTTGGAGAGCGTTTCCTGACTCGGTAAAAGTTTTTTTGCGCTCTAGAGCTTGGCGTGCTAAATTTTCGTCACCTTTTTGCAGTGCGAGTTGAGCATTGCGTTGCCACTTATTGATTTCATTTTGGGCATCATTGTATTGTTTCTCAGTACGTTTTTGAGCCGCGATCGCTTGAGCTACTCCCTGGCGCAACTGAACTAAGTCTTCCTGCATTTCCAGGATTGCTTGTTCGAGCATTTTTTCGGGATCTTCGGCTTTACTGACTAAATCATTGAGGTTGGCGCTGACTACTCGCCTAATACGATCAAATAATCCCATAGTTTTGTTTTTCCTTTGAAAGATTTACGCGCGACTTTGGCAATTAGCTTGACTTGAAAATGGGGATCGGAGATTGGGGATTCTCCTTACGCAGACGCACTCGCATTCGGGGATTAAGGTAGGAATTTTCGAGTCATATTCTTTCTTATTTGTACGCAGTTTATGAAAACTACTTATTTAAATTTAATCTTTTCAGACTAATTCAGTTCTCCTTGCCCTTAACCCTTAACCCTTAACCCTTCACCCTGACTCCTTTCCCTTTCATCCTTCATCCTTAATAAACCCTTATTCTTAAGATATGCTTTTAACTTATAAATTGCCCAATCGCGCTTAATTCTCTGTTGGGGGTAATTGCTGTGGTGTTGATTGTGTATTTTCCGTACTACTAGGTAATTTTGCTTTCATCTGTGACAGTTCGGTATCTACTTCAGATTCAAGGGCTGCAAATCGTTTTTCCAATTCATCTGTTCCCGTAACAGCAATTGCTTCTTTTTGGGCTTCTAATTCTAGAACTTTTTCTTCCATGCGCTCAAAAGCATTCAAGCTGCTTTTAGCAGAAACGCCTTCTAGCAAATCTTGAAGTTTCACACTGGCTTCAGCAGAACGAGCGCGAGCAATATACATATCTTTTTTAGTTTTTAGTTCGGTAATCTTTAGCTCTAGCGATCGCATATCTTTTTTGAGCCTAGCGACAACGCTACTTTGCTCTTCTATTTGATTGTAAAGTCCTGTGGCTGTTTCTTCGTAAGCACGGCGTTTCGTGAGGGCTTCGCGTGCTAGAACTTCGTTACCTTGTTGTAATGCTAATTGGGCGCGACGATACCATTCTTCACTTGCGGATTGGGATTGTGCTGCTTGTCGTTCTGTACGTTTTTGGCTTGCGATCGCCGCCGCGATCGCCTGTCGCAGTTGTACCAAATTATCCTGCATTTCCAAAACGGTTTTTTCCAGAATCTTTTCTGGATCTTCCGTAGACCCAATCAGACTGCTGATGTTAGCACGAATTACCCGCCCAATCCGATCAATTAATCCCATCTCGCCCTCCATCTACGTTGTAAGGGTGCTTTAATAGCCAAACAAGCTAAAAGTAAAAATAATTTTTGACTTTTGACTTACCTTTCCCCTATTGTCCTACAGCCTATCCTCAATAGACTTCTTGCAGAAGTAGGGATGAAAGGTAGGGAATTTTCCTTTACTCCTTACCCCTTCCCCTTTAACCAAACTGTATTGGCTACTCCACTTTGGCTGTTATACCTTGGCTTTGTAAAAATTGCATCTGTTTTTTGACTTGTTCTTTAGTTTTGAAAGCTCCCAAATAAATTAATTTTTTATCTTTTGATAAATAAGCATCAGGAACTACTTGCCTTAGTGTAGCGAAGGTTTTTTCATCTTTATTATTTATAATGATGTGAAAAAATCCATTTTTCGATGGTTTTATTCCTGGATCATCGATATTTTGTACACTTGGTGTTGGTTTTGGCGTGGTAGGAATAACACTAACAGCAACAGTTGGTGATGCTGGCGAGAATGTTGGTTGTGCTTCTGTAGTAGTCTCAGGTGCAATTGTCGGATTTTGAGCAACTTGGCTAGACTCTTTTACAGGTGTTGGCTTGGATTTTGGCGTTAAACCAACAACATCATTGGGATTTTTAACTTCTGGAAATTCGCCCGTCTCTAGATTGGGAATTTTAGGGATGGGTGTAAGTTGTGGTTCTGGGGCTGAGGTAATTTTTGGTTGGTTGTTTGTTGTTGATTGGTTATTAGGGGTATTTTTATGAAATAAACCGCCGAAATTCAAATTAGGCAAACTTTTGAGATTAAATACTGCATAACTGAGGCTAAGACTTGCCATCAACAGCAGTAGCATTGAGCCTATACCCAAAGGTGAGAGCAGACCGTCATTAGAATTTTTACGCTTCTGGGTTGGTGATTGTTCTTCTGTCAAACTTCGCAGCAGTACTTCTGACGATTCTAAATAGTCATCAGGTTGTTTGGAGATGTTGTCTGGTTTGAGGAGATTCTGACTCTCATCTGTTTTAATTAACGCAGGTACAATACTGGCGGAATTTGGTGCAAGTGGAGAAGGAATGGTGGAAGTGTCCTGTTCCGTAGATTCTTCGTTGACGGGCGTTGGTACTTGTACTTCTTCTTGGGTATCTGGTTCAGATGTTGGTAGTGCGGTGGTGGAAAACTGTGGTAAGGATATTTCCTCACTACTGTTAGTGACTGGTGATTGGGTTGTGATTTCAGTTGTAGAAGTGGCAATGATCTGTTGAAATTTACTATTGATGGGAGTACCCATACGAGTTTGACTAAGTGTCTTGTATGTAAATCGTGTGCGCCGATAACGCGCCAACTCTTGATCCAGTTGTACTTCTAAACTCGCCAGTGCTGCTGCAAGTACTGGCTTTAACTCAGGTGTTTTGGAGGATTTTGCACCCGAATCTACCACGGGGTTTTGACTCATTGCCTATCTGCCTCAAACCTAGACTGCCAGATTAATCAAAAGTAAACTAAAAAAGACAATTGCGATCGCTAATTGTTCTATTTAGTTAAAAATATCTTTGTACCAACACTATCGTACATTTACATATATTTTGATGTGATGCATCAACCAAATTTAATTGTGATGTTGATAAATTAGGATGTCGTTGAAATCTGTTAATGATATTTTACGTGTTCTCCAACTAGAGACGAAACTACAAGAGCAACCATTTCAACGTTTGCTCAAATGTTGGTCTGAAGTTGTAGGAACAGCAGTAGCAGCTCATACTCGTCCATTGTCAATTCAGCGTAACGTGCTATGGGTCGCAACTTCAAGTTCTGCTTGGGCGCAGAACTTGACTTTTGAGCGTCAACGGCTACTTATAAAGTTAAATGCACTACTACCTAATCCTTTGGTGGATATTCGCTTCTCGACTGCTGAGTGGTACTCTAGCAAACAAGTTGCTCATCAACCAAACTCATCTATAAATCCTCTGCATCCAAGTCACATTGGTAAAGAAATCTCTACAGAAAATGATGTCAACTCCAGTGGTGGTGATGCTAATACGACTTTTGCAGATTGGGCAGTAGCAATACAAGCGCGATCGCACCATTTACCCCTTTGTCCTCAGTGTGAATCTCCCACACCCCCCGGTGAACTACAGCGTTGGGGTGTTTGTTGCTTGTGTGCTGCTAAAAAGTTTTCCAGTCATCCTTGATGCTCAATACGGTTCGGATAATACCAAAAACCTTGTGTAGAAACGCGAAATTTTTTGTGTAGACAGACGCGAAATTATCCTGCGGGAACGCTAAAAGCGAACGCGTCTCTACAAAGGTTGTATATGCTACCTTTTATATTTATCTGCTATGGCAAAATATATCAAAAAATTATCTTATGCTATACATCTTGCTGCTAAATTAAAAGTCTTCACGCCTCAATAGCTTTTATTTTAGCCTTGATCCCTAACTAGTTTTATCTAAAATCAGGCAGATGTCAATTTATATTGTTGTGTGTCGCATTGTTAACTAAATAATTGACAAACATAACACGAACATAAAAAAAATCTAAAGCAATATCCTTCTTGGGGATCGCTATAACCCATATATAAAGATACTTTTTGGTACAAAACAGTGTTGATAGGTGTATGCACAATTAGATTATGTGAATAAGCTTTAGAAGGCACCATAATATATGAAAAACGTTAAATACTTAACATCTGCTTGTAAATATTGTCGTTATTACCAACCAGAAGGGCGTCGTGGTGGTATGTGTCAACAGTTGGGAGCGCCTGTACAAGCTTCTTGGAAAGCTTGCTCCTTTGCACTACCACCATTTGCTCCCTCTTGGGAAAAATTGGAAGATGTCTGGAGCTTACCAGATGCTACCCCAGCCTTAATTTCAGATATCAATAAATCTGCGACTCAAAAAGACGAAGTCGCTAGCTGTACTTCTGAACATACAAAAGCAAAGGTTATAATACATTAGCTTTCTGCTACTGTACTGAAAGCAGTTAAGTAATATAAGCGCAATTTTTGTAAGTTTTTATATCTTTAGATCAAGGTGAAATGAAATTCAGACCTCTTTATAGTAAACAGCAGAGAGTTGAGCTTTGCTAATTCCAAGATAAAATTTGCTTTTTTCATATGGGTCTAGTACTGTGTCAACCTAACTTTGAAGGGTTTGTAGTGAGCGCTTGAGCGCTCATAGAGGACTTTAGTCCTCACTACGAACCCAGCAAAGTTGCTTTACCAGAGTACTAATACTCTGTCAATTCTCCAATTTTCTTATCTGAGTAAGTGTATCCTCGTAATAATTATTGTTGTTTTGTTGCCGATAAAGCTCTGCGGCTTGTTTAAAATCAGCAAGAGCGCCTTTTTTGTCTCCTAAATCGCGACGCGTCAGCGCTCTATTATAGTAAGCATTGGCATAGTTCGGATTAATTTTGAGAGCTTGATTAAAATCAGTAAGTGCCTGTTGCAAATTTTTCGAGTCAAAGTAGGCTATACCCCGGTTATAATAGGCTTTATCGTAGCCTGGTTGATACTTTATTGCCTGATTATAGTCAGCGATCGCTCCTTGTTTATCTCCCAAATCGGAGCGAGTTAAACCCCGGTTAAGATAAGCATTGGCATATTTAGGATTTATCTTGATTGCTTGGTTGTAATCAGTTATAGCCCCTTGTTTGTCTCCTAATTCATAACGGGTTAATCCCCGGTTATAGTAAGCTTTGTCATAGTTGGGATTGAGCTTGATCGCCTGGTTAAAATTATTGAATGCTCCTTGTTTATCTCCCAAATCATAAAGGGTTAAACCCCGATAAATATAGGCGTCGGTATAATCGGGTTTCAGCTTGATAGTTTGATTGAAATCATCTAGCGCTTTTTTAGTTTCTCCCTTTTCAGAAAGAGCTACTCCCCGATTGTAGTAAGCAAGAGCATAGTTAGGATTGATCTTTATTGCTTGGTTGTAATCATCAATCTCTCCTTGTTTGTCTCCTAATTGATAGCGAATTAAGCCACGGTTGTAGTAGGCTTTGTCATAGTTGGGATTGAGCTTGATCGCTTGGTTATAGTCAGCGATCGCTCCTTTTTTGTCACCGGATGCAGAGCGAGCTAAACCCCGATTATAGTAAGCTTTGTCATAGTTGGGATTAATCTTGAGGGCTTGATTATAATCCGCCATCGCCCCTTGTTTGTCTCCTAATTCATAACGTGCTAAACCTCGGTTCAGGTAAGCATCTTCAGCGTTGGGCTTAATTTTGAGTGACTCGTTATAATCAGCGATCGCTGCTTGATATTGTTGCAATTCATAATAGACTAAACCCCGATTGTAGTAAGCATCGTCATGTCTGGGGTTGATCTTGACAGTTTGAGTATAGTCTGCGATCGCTCCTTGTTTATCTCCACTATCAGAGCGAGCTATACCCCGGTTATAGTAGGCATTAGCATATCTAGGATTGAGGCGAATTGCTTGAGTATAATTGGCGATCGCTCCTTGATAGTCTTTATTGCGATAACTATCGTAAGCTCTAATAAAAAAGTCATCTGCTTTCGGCACAGTGGGAGTAGTAGTATTTCTAGTGTATGAACGCCCTCCGACATCGATTCCAACTGCTACCATTTTTTGCAAAGCAATGTTGATGGTTGTACCTATACCAACTTCTTGCTCATCAGCCCTACCATGAACACCTACCAATTCCCCTTTTTCATTGAGTACAGGGCCACCACTCATCCCATTGAGAGTCTTGTTTTCATATATTAAGTTATAACCATCACGCTGGGCTGCACCGTTAGCGTTTATTTGTCCCTTGTTGAAAGAAAAATAGGGATTAGAAATAGCTGCTGTTTTAGCTGGAAACCCTCCTACGTATACAGTTGTAGTTGCTGTTGCTTGATCAGAGTTACCGATTTTGGCAACATTGTAAGTTTTGCTACTACTAAACTCAACAATTGCTAAGTCTAATCCTTGCAAGTGTTTGACATTGTTAACTACATAACTTTGTTGATCTGGTGTAATTATTTGGTATTTTTTACTCTCTTTGACCACGTGATAAGCAGTCAAGACTATATAACTGTCACCAGAACGTCTAATAATCACTCCCGAACCCATAGAAGGAGGAATTTGATCATCCACAATCTGCACTGTAATTTCTTTACCTATGCTTTCTACTTCTTGAGAAGATAGAGCAACTGCGATATGTGGTTGCATCAATGCAATAGACGCGCCTATCAATACAGAAGAAAGACTGTAAAAATACTTCATATTTATAACCTTACTAAGGTCTTTTTATTTACATATTTGCATTAAATAAAATTCTGTTGACGTAGGCAAGATGTTTATCGCAAGTCAGCAGAAATACTTTCCTATAACAGAGAAAATAACTAGTGCAGTCTCAACTTAAGATTGAGGGATAATTGAGACAGAAATATTGCACTCCTTAAAAACTGAACTCGGATGACTCATCATATTCTGAAAGCAACTCCAAACACCGTACATCTAGGTGGTTTTTCGCATGAAATAGAACCAGCATTAATAATCAAATCTGGCGATATAGTAGATGTAGAGACTTACACTGGCTACTATATTTATAACAAAGCACCAGCAGAGTTTCTGACGCCAGAATTCCTTGATATTTGCCAAAACCTACCACCAGAAAGGAAAATAGCAGGTGGACCACACTTATTAACAGGGCCTATTTATGTACAAGGAGCAGAACCGGGAGATATTTTAGAAGTAAAATTGGAAGCAATCAAACCAATTTTACCTGTTGCTTTTAATGCTATTCGGACAGGATGGGGAGTTTTACCACACCAATTTAATAAACCAGCTTTGAAATTTATTCATCTAGATTTAGAAAATAATTTTGCGGAATTTCCTGTAAATAGTGAGATTAAAATACCTCTGAAACCTTTTTTTGGCATTCTTGGTGTTGCTACTCCCGAAACACAACGTTCTTCTATTCCTCCTGGTTGTTATGGTGGTAATATAGACAACCGCGAACTGCAAGTAGGTTCAAAAATATTTTTGCCCGTTTTTGTTCCTGGTGCTTTATTTTCTATCGGTGATGGACATTCAGCCCAGGGAGATGGTGAAGTTAGTGTCACCGCTATAGAAACATCTATGAACGGTAAAATTCAACTCAAGATTCGCAAAGATTTGCAAGTAACTACACCTATCGCTGAAACTGCAACTGATATTATCACAATGGGATTTGGTGAGACTTTGGATGCAGCCTTAGAACAAGCTTTAAATAATATGATTGATTTTTTGGTAGGTTTTACAAAAATATCCTCAGAAGATGCCTATGTATTATGCAGTTTAGCGGTGAATTTTCGCATTACTCAAGTTGTCAACACTCCTCAAAAAGGTGTCCATGGAATGCTGCCGAAAAATGTTTTTGTAAATGGAATAAATTTATAATTTAGTAATCAAAATAATTTATGATTTTATGTCTAACATACTCATTCAATTGTTGATCATTGGGCTTGTGGCTGGTGTGGCTGGCGGTATGTTTGGTATTGGTGGTGGTGCAATTATGGTACCAGCTATGGTGCTAATCATGAGCATGGATCAAAAATTTGCTACTGGTACTTCTATCGCTGCTCAAATCTTGCCTATTGGTATTTTAGCCGCGATTGTTTACTACCGTAACGGTCATCTGAATATCAAATATGCTGTGATTATTGCCGTTGGTTTGATTATTGGTAATTTATTTGGTGCTCTATTTGCCAATCAGCCATTTATTAGTAGTGAATTGATGAAAAAGCTGTATGGCGTATTTTTATTACTAATTGGTTTACGATATTTGCTATTTAGATAATTAAGATATATAGCATTCATAAATTATTCGTGAACAACAAGATACCCGACTTCGCAGAAGTTGTCGGGGAGCTGGCCTCTCAATTTTCACAACTCCTACACGGATTGCTATAGGAATACAATTTGAATTTTGAAAATATACGTAGTGGCGTGGCAAGCTTAAAATAGTGCAATAGAAAAAAGTTCGTAGTAGGCATTTTAGGGCTGAAAAAACTAAAAATCTAATGCAACATTTTAGCCTTGACACACCCTAGCAGGGCAGTCTCTTCTATTGATCAACTACATCACTGAATCTTCATGCTCAAATCCAACCAATTTGACTGCGTAATTGGCGCACTACTAGAAATGTAGTCTACACCTATCTCTGCTACAGCACGAATAGTCTCTAAGGTAATGTTACCAGAAGCCTCTATTTTGACACTACTATTTTCTAAACGAATTATTTGTACTGCTTCCCTCATCATATCTAGAGGCATATTGTCCAACATAATAATGTCAACCTTATTGTATAAGGCCTCTTGTACCTGTTCCAAAGTTTCTGTCTCTACCTCAATCGTCAATGGATAAGGTATCCGTTCTCGAATCCGAATAATAGCTTCTTTTATACCTCCAGCTGCTGCAATATGGTTATCTTTGATCATTACTGCATCATCCAATCCCATACGATGATTGATCGCCCCTCCTACTTGAGTTGCATACTTTTCCAAAATTCTTAAACCTGGCGTTGTTTTACGAGTATCCACAAATTTAGTAGGTAAATCTGAGATTTTATCTGTATATTGACGAGTAAGTGTAGCAATTCCACTTAAACGCATCGTTAAATTAAGCGCTACTCGTTCCCCCATCAACAGCGCATCTAAAGCCCCATGCATCTGCGCTATCATCTGTCCTTGCTGACAGTATTCACCTTCAAATGCGTGTCTAGTAAACTCGACCTTCTCATTTAAAAGCTGAAAAACTCTCACCGCTATTGGTAAACCAGCAATTACCCCAGGTCCTTTAGCTATCCAATGAGCTCGTCTTTGAATTGTATTTTCACTTAAAAGAGATTGAGTTGTGCGATCGCCTCTACCAATATCTTCTAATAACCAGTTTTGCAGAAGTTGATCTAGCACGATAAACGGAGGGATTACAGCACTTGAAGTTACCATATACTCTTGTTCTCAAAAAGCCCTCCATCACATAGAGGCAATCACAATAAGAGTATTCCAAGTAAAAAAGTGCCCAATTGTCATTGCGCTAAGCGGAGCCATGCTCGAAAGGCTTTATGGAGCAAAGCGGAAGAAGCAATCGCAAGATTGTGGGATTGCTTCGCTACACTCCGTTGCGCTCGCAATGACTGGTTTTGGATCATTTATTTCTTGGAACACTCTAACTGCAAGGATAAAATAAAAACCTGATGCTTGTCTAGCAAAGCTGTCATGATTACATCTATATGAGCAAGCACAGATAATCTGGAAGCCAGATGCACGGAAACGGGCTGCACATCCGGATTTAAACGAGAGGTGCGGGTATAATACTCCCCATTGACCCAACCAAATAAATCCAGGACTTACGCAAAACATAACTAAAGCATTGGTAATTCATGAATTATCGCTACGCAAGAATAAGGTTTTCGGTCACATCTTGCGTAAGTCCTGAAATCAAAACTAAAAAATCTCTCTAGCTATGTGCAGAGAGACTTCTTATTTGTAAAAATGCTCCTGGCATCGAGCTATTTTGACGGTCGGCAACCCGACAACTATCGTCGCCGCAGCAGCGTTTCACAACTGAGTTCGGGAAGGTTTCAGAGTGGTTCCACCGCGCCATAGACACCAGGAAAAGGTGTTAGGTGTGTGTATTGGTGGTTGGGCTGTGAAAAAGTAGT
>JBMNDX010000015.1:0-62157 GCA_051172755.1 Nostochopsis sp.
GCACATCATCGAGGCGAATTAAATTACCCTCCAGTTCTTGAATAGTTGTACCAAAATTAACGAGATTGTTCACAGGCTGTTGAAAATTAAACATCAAACCTTGAAACGCAATGAGCATACCGATGCTGAGATGTCCATCCATTACCCGTAAACCACCAACAACTAACAAAAACATTGAAGAGAGTGCAGATAAAAGCGTGGGTAATACTGAAAATGTTTGATTTGTTACCCCCAATTCCTGTTGAGAATTGAGAGCTTTGGTGTAGTAGCCTGACCACCGAGAAAAGAAATCTGACTCTAACCCTGATGCTTTGAGTGTTTCTATACTTTGTAGAGCAGCGATCGATAACCCAGCAGCTTTACCGTACTCTTGTATCAATCGTTGATTAGCGTCTACGCGTTGCCGAGAAATCCACTGCAAAGTTAAGACGTTCACAGCAGCAAAGCTAACTACAATCAAGGTCAGTACCCAGTCATATTGCACCATGACTAGGGCATAAAAAAACACCATTACTGTATCAATGATTGTACTTGCTAGCTGTCCTGCGAGAACATCAGCCACTTGATCATTGAGAGTGCTACGGTTACTGATTTCTCCGGCAAATCTTTGGGCGTAAAAGCTAACAGGTAGACGTAGGATATGCCACAAGAAGCGGCTGGACATACCCACAGCTAGTTTGATTTTCAAGCGGCGCAAGTAGCGTAACCGTAGTAACGTTAGCGACCCTTGAAGTATAGCAGCAACAACCATTGCCAACAGCAACGGACTCAACCATAATCGCCGCCCCTGCACCAAGATGTCATCTACAAACACTTGGCTAAACACTGGTACTACCAGCCCAACTATGGTTAAGAAAAATCCCGCGACTATGCAGTATACTAAGGCATCCCCAGCGCCCTGTAACCTTTTAGACAGCGATAAAATCATGCTGGGTTTATGACCACTTTTGACAAACCCCGCATCTGGTTGAATCACCAGCACAACTCCGGTATACCCCTCGTCAAATTCCTGTAAAGATACATAACGGGGTCCTGTAGCGGGGTCATTGAGATAAACTCGCTGTTTATTCCATCCCTCTACGACAACAAAGTGGTTAAAGTTCCAAAAGATAATATAGGGAGGACGCAGTTCCCACAGTTGGTTTAATTCTTTTTTAAAGCCTTTGGCTTGGAGTCCATAGTTTCTCGCAGCTTTCACCATATTAGATGCTTTGCTGCCATCACGTGAAACACCGCAATCTCGTCGCAGTTGTGGCAGTGGTACAATTCGACCGTAGTAACCTAAAATAATTCCCAAAGCAGCAGCACCACATTCCACTGCTTCCATTTGTAGGACAGTGGGTGTTTTTACCCGTGTGCTTCTGCTCGGCAGTAATTTTTGTAGGTACTGCCAAAGATGACTCGGTGTTACTACAGTAGCTTTAGTAGATACCACTGACAGACCTCAAGATCGGTAAAACAAAGGTGATGGGAGCGCGTTCTTCTACCTTGACTCGCACAACAGTCGTAGTTCCAGAAGAAATTTTTAGCTGTGGTCCTTTAGAAGAAGACCACTTATAACCGCTTGGGGTGCTAGAGTCTGGCTGCAAGTCAGAGAAAACTTGTATCAAACCTTCCTGTTTTTCTGCTACTAAACCTGCTACTATTTCGGAATTACCCACCTCCGATGCGGCTGCTTCTTTTGTAATCGGAAAGCGTGAAATGCTGGTGACATTACCCACAATCCCGCCAAAGCGTTCTCGTTTAACAGTTTGGGGAGTGATTTGCATCGACATCTCTGGCTGAATTTTCTTACCCTCCGCCACTGGGAAGTAGGTGACGCTAACTAGCTTGCTTTGAGGATTTTCTGCTTCTATGGTTGCAAGACGAGTGCCGGCACTAACTACCTGTCCAGGGGTCAACGTGATTTCTAAAATGCGCCCACTGTACTGACTAATAATCTGGCTATTATCACCTAGTTGTAGTTCTAATTTGGCAATTTCTCGTTTGACTTCTTGTATTTCCTTTGTGCGGTCACTTGCATCTACTAGGTCTTGTTGAGCGATAGATGCTTTTTTACTATCTAATTCTTTCAACTGAGCTTGCAAATCAGAGATGGTAGTTAGGTTTTCCCGATAATTTTTTTCTTGTTCAGTCTTTTTGACATCCAATTCTTTGAGCTGATTTTGGATGTCAGCGATTTTTTCCAGGTTCTCTAGATATTCTTGTTTTGCTTTGAGAGCATCATCACCGGAAATCGCTCCTTCTTTTTTAAATAGCTTTGCGCGAATTTCCATTCTCTGTAGGAAAACAGGAGTCAAAGCTTGGGCTTGCTGGAGACGCTGTTCTAAGCCTTGGCGTTGCTGTTCAATTGAGGTGTTACCTTTAGTTTTGACCAGAGGTGTGATGGCTTGTAGCTCTAGTATGCGTTGCTGGAGATAGTGGCGTTGTTGCTCTTGCGACCTTTGTTCTTGTTCTAGTCTTTGTCCTTGCAGAGAAGCTACTGCTTTGTCTTGTGATTGTAATTCTGTTAGTTTAGTTCGCTGCTGTTGTAGTTGCTTGCGGAGTTCAGCTTGGTCAATTGTTGCTAGTACTTGTCCTTTTTTAATTACATCTCCGACTTTGATATTGAGAGCCATTAGCTGTCCAGGGCTTTTTGATTGCAATGGGACAACATTACTGGGGTAAATTAGTACTCCTCGACCTTCGACGGTGATGGGAATGCGACCGTAAATGCTCCAGATGACAGCTACTCCTACTATGGAACCTAAAGCAACAAGAGGTAGCCAGCTTCTGGGGCTAACTACCTGCATGAGTTGGTCTAGTCTTTCTGGTGAAGATAGACGTTCTAGGGATTCTTTGCGGAATATGGTGCGCTTCTGGTTTAACATCTTTGATTAAACTGAGGATGTATCGGCTCAATTAAGTAGGGTTAGCACAAGCTTTCTTAGAACAATAGAACTATTCATAAGTACACGTAGCGTCATAGAATAGGACACATGACGCAAAAGAAGTTGGCACAGACACCAGAATACTTCTGCAAACCATTGCGTCAAACCATAGAAATATTACTAAACCTAGTAGTCTCGTAGTGAGCGCTTAAGCGCTCATAGAGGACTAAAGTCCTCACTACAAACCCCTCAAAGTTGGTGTGGTGGACTACTAGTAGAGCAACTAAACTCGGAAGTAAAGAACTTAAGAGAAGCTGAAGGGGTGACATGAGAGCTAAAATGTTGATTGGATAAGCAACATAGCCCTAATACCTCTTAAATAATATTCCAACTTATAACGATTTAATTTCATTAATTTCTCAATGAACTCCCAATATAAATCGATTTGAATGATATTTGTCATCTTGTTAATTGGGTTACAAATAGCTTTTCGTCAATTATTTTATTCAACTGTTCAGGCCATTCACTTCTAAAATCATATCGACCTGGAGCAAGAATATTATTTGGATCAAGTCCTCGTTTGAGAGTGCTAATTAATTTTCCATAATCGTCTTGTGCAGGTAACAAAGAGTTCATAGATTGAATGCCTAAGCGGTAAGGAAGATAACCCTTTTGGATCAAAAGTTGAAGTGTCTTGTCATGACAATGCATAGCTCGTTCATCTTCTCCAGGTAGATCTCTATCGTACATAATGGCAAAAAACATATTCATGCTTCTAGCTGATGTACTATTCATAGCAATATGTGGTTCAAATTGATAGGAAGCAGATGTTGATTCAATAATTTGCAAAGCTTCTACAACTTGCTCACCATCATAGGGTAAAGCTGGACAAATCCAAATTACACCACAGTGATCTCTATCCGGATTCATTTGTACAGGAATCTTCTTTTTCTTTCTCCAGTAAGTAGTTTTGATATTTGTATCACCAGGAGAATCAGATAGCTGTTCTCTAACGAGGTCGTTATCGCTATCTTGGTCTATAAAAATCAGTTTATCTACTTGCCCTTCTAATGCTTGTTCAATTAATGTTCTCTGTGCTAAACCCATTTCTCGACTGGGAGAGTGTAATTCACCACTACCAAACCAAAACTCAGAATATTTTAATTCTTTTAATGACAGAGGTGTTTTACCTGCCATTTTTTTCCAAGGATATTGCCCTTGTGCTGCTAGAAATTTATAGCAATTCCAAAAGCTAAAACCATTGCTCTTGAGAACTCCATGCAATATGAATGGCTGAATAGTATCTATAAGGTTGTGAAGCTGGTTTGTATCATTGATAAAACAGCGGAAAATTTGAAAATATTTTGGGATTGGCATTAGCCACATGGTCATTTTAGTGACTATACCCAAGTTAGATTGAGTAAAAATACCATCAAGATAAGGACCTACTCCCCAACGGTTAACATTTGTAGTTTTGGCATTGTCAAAGCGACCAAATCCAGTGTGAATACATTCTCCTGTTGGTAAAACCACTTCAAAGCCACAAGCATGATCTAATCTCTCCCCATAATAACCAGATCCATCTCCTCTTTCTAAGGTATTTCCTATTAAGCTAGCCTCCGGTGAGCCTCCAATATCAGATAGACATAAGTTTGATTTTTGCTCACGCAGGTATTCTGCTACTTGGCGAAAGGTAACTCCTGGTTCTACAGTAATATAAGCTAACTTTTCGTTGTAGTCTAAAATTCGGTTCAGCCTGCCTAAGTCCATAATCACACAGTTAGATTCGACAGGAACCCGTGAACCCAAACCCCAATTTTTGCCACAACTAACTGGGTAAATGGGTGTGTGATATTTATTGGCAACTTGCACACAAGCTTGAACTTCTGGAAGATTATTTGGACGAATTATGGCAGGAATACGCTGTGTGGTGGCAAATGTTGCTGTCTGTGCAGCAGAGACTATTGCTTCGTCTGTTAATACATTCTCAAAACCCAAAATATCTTGCCAAGCTTTTAGTGCATTCATCAAAACCTCCAAAAAACCTCTATGAAGTAGAACTCCCACTATCACAAAAGAGCATAAAGAGAGAGTAACCACACTGGTTTTAAAGAGGAATAATTAGTTATTCCTCTCATATGAGTAAACAGATCCTAATTCCTAATTCCACCTATTTACTTCTATTTACCATTTAATTTTAATCCTAATATTAATATCACCACCAGCTACTGACTCCAACTCTTCCTCCGATAATTCAGGTTCTTGTCCAGCAAAATTCAGTTGCTGTTCTTGCATGACAGCAAGCAATTCTTCTTCGTTGAACTCATAGTTTTTTGCAGATCCAATTTCCAATACTCTTGTTGTTCCTGTAGCAGCTTCTAATTGTTGTAGCAGTTCCTGATTTGTTTGGGCTTCTTGGATTAAAGACAGTACAGCTTCCTTCGACATTTGGTATCTCCTAAGATAAATGTAGTTTTTTTGTGTTTCCTGATTTAGGAATTATTTAAATATTATGAGTATTGCCTAATCAAATCAATAGTTTTATGTAAGCAATACAGTATTAATTTAAAATCCCTAAAAAACGTAAACCATTTAGCTATTTAGCTAAAATGGTGTATTTTAAATATCAATAATTATTAAGTTAAGATAGCAGCTTGTGAGTCTATCTCAAACTCTGGAATTTGCTTAAGTCGAGTTTCACTCAAATTGTATTGTTCACAAACCAAGCTGATACGAGGTTGCGAACTTTTAACTTCATTTACCAAATGTGTTAAATTACCCCGAAAATATAATAAGTTATTAACTTGAGCCTCAATCTTGCCAACTTGGTGTTCATCTTCCAATAACACCAGTTCCCCTCCTTCTAAGTCAGGTGGTACTTGCACATAGAGGACAATATTCATTCACCTCTTCTAGTCCAAACCACCGCCGACAAAATATCCTGGGATGGATACCTTGTTGAGGATTAATACAGGTTTTCAATATCTTATAACCTAACTCATTTGATTTAGGTTTTGTGATATATCTTGGAAAATACTGTGGGGTTTCAACAGCATGTTGAAACTTAGCCACCACTTCATCTTGTCTGACTTCTTTTATTTCGTTGAAATGATTGAAAAACCTAATCTGATTTGTGTTTTTAGTTATCATAATTACAAAGCAATTTTCAATTTTAAAGTATTTTGAACACTAGCTATAGGGTTACTATTTTATTTCTGAAAAACTCTCAAGACCTAAGCCTTTGCCAAGAGCATAAATCAAGGATTGTGATTACATTCGTTTGCTTTTATAGCTATAACCAGGTAAGTTAGGACGTAGATTCCAATATTCTCCACTTGGTTATACCCATTTCAATGTCCTAATCAAAACGGCTACAGCTATAAGTGAGCTAAAAAACTTAGGATTCATTCATCAGATAAAGAGAGTTTCTAGTTTCTGTTGCTCCCTGAGATTAAAACCTGTAGCTTTGTACTTCATGCAAACGAAGATCAACAAAAGTAGCGATCGCGCGATCAAACCAAAGCGACAAGCAAAACCAAAATTCTACTAAAACTTTATTGTTAAACCACTTTTGAATACAATGCACAATTTTTAGGTAATACCGGGACTTAGACAAAAAACAACGAGAAAAAAGCCTCAAATCTAATTAGGGTAAGGGATATACCTCAAACCCCAAAAAATCGCTGAAACCCAGATATATCAATCAAACAACTAAATCGAGGTTAAATGATTACTGTATATGGCTTTGAGGCTTTTTTGAACACGAAAAATGTCTAAGTCCCGATACTATGTTTTTTTCCTTAAACTTCATCGAGATTTCTATGTTCAGCAGAAAATGGTTATATAATTAGATATCACAACATGAATGCTATAAATGAATATGGAGCGTGAAGCAGTCACAATCCGGTTTCCTATTCCTTTGTAATAACTAAAGCAGGTCTGCGTTTGGTTTGAGTTAAGTCTGAAAATGGGAATGGAACGATCACAATATCGCCTTTTATAAATCCTGCCATGCTGCTTCTTCTTCTGGTTTTAACCAATCTTTTTGCAGCGACGATTCACTCATAATAGTGATTTCTAGTATATTACGTTGCTGGTGTTTGGTTTGCAAAAATTGAACAAAATCTAAAATTTCCTGCAACAGTGGTTCAGGCAATTTTTCCAATTCTTGGGTAATTTGTTCTTTAATTGTCATTATCTATCCTTGTATTTAGAGGGTTGCTGGATCTAGCTGTTGAAGCTGATTGTTAATCTCAAGTAGTAGGCTGCTATACCCAGCAATTCAACTTACTGTTAATCGCCCCACCATCCAATCAAATCTTTTACCCGCGATCGCCACATTATCTAAAATACTATCATTCAACTCATCCTCATATTCCACATTTTCAGCTAACGGTAAACCTTGGCTATAAACCCGTCTACCATAACCAAGTTGAATCAACATTCCTTGTAATCTATGATCAAGCAAAGTTGCGATCGCGCGATAAAAACGAGATGCAAATCCTAAATCTTGCTGTAACTTTGCAGCCATTTGTTGTCGATCAATTGACAACACAATTGAATCTTCCATCGTCTTAACTGTTGTGCTGGGTAAGCGACCATCAATGAAGGGTGTTTCGCCGATGATTTCCCCTTTAGATAATCTTGCTATTTCTCTACCAGAAATTTCATTACCCTCTATAGCAGCAAACGCACGAGTTAAGGGATTATGCTCATCAAGAGAAATAGACAAAGACATTATTCCATCTAAGAGAATATATAGTGCATCCACAGTTCCTCGCTCATGGATGAGTACGGTATTAGCTGGAATTCTTTTTGTAGTCCCACAAGTCATCATCCAATCGATGTCACTATCATGCAATTCACCCAAGACAAACAAAACATCTCTTAAAGGCTGACCTTGTGTGATATTATGACGACCAAGTTGATTGATAGTACCTTGTAGTCTGTCTGAAAGAATAATAGCGATCGCACGATAAAAGCGTGAAGCAAAACCAACATCTTGCTGCAATTTTACCACCAATTTATCTTGAGGAATTGACATCACCAACGACTTTTCTACAGCCCGAATAGTAGTGCTTGTTGGGCGACTACCTACAAAGGGAAGTTCTCCCACTACCTCACCACTGGATAATCTTGCTATTTCTCGGTCTAAGACTTGATCTCCTTCGATAGCTGCAAAAGCACGAGTCAGGGGATTGTTATTTGGTTGTGAGACGGTAACGCTTAAGATACCATCTAGTAATATATGTAAAAAATCAGCAGGTTTTCCTTCTTGAATGAGTACGCTACCAGGAGCAATCTCTCTTTGATGACCTGTAGTAATCATCCAATTGATGTCACTGTTAGTTAATTCTTTAAGTAAGACTTCTGTCATAGATGAATCTACCCGATGTTTGCTAAATGGTAAGGAAGTTAAATAAACCACAGAGGCGCAGAGGTATAAAAAAGTCGTATTTATCTCAATAGGCTTATTGGTAGTTTGTTTAAAATGTCATAGATGCGCGACGGAGCATCTGGGGTAGCTAACTCTTCTAGTGTCAAATGACACAAAGCAATCAAGATTGAGGATTCGTTGTTGAGGGTGATGTGTTGCTGTGCATATTTAGTGTGAAAGCACTGCAAGTTTTCGGCTGCTGCTTTAACCAAAGCTTGGAGAATTTGAAAAGCTTTATCGGAAAGTGGCGGTTTCCCTCGATAGTTTTGCAGTCTACCTCCCTCTCGATATTTGGGAAATGACTCTAACCCCAAAAAACGCAAAAACCAGTCGGCTCGGTAATACCCAATAGCAGCTACAATACCTCTGTAGTCAGCAATTAGCTCATCGAATACATTGTTTCGCATTGACTTAAACAAGCGATGTGTGAAGTAGTGAGTACATTCATGTTCTAATCGAATTGTGAGAGATAGCTGCTGCCATTGTGATTCCTCAAGCTCCATATCTTTGGCTGAGATGTTGCTATAAGGACTATTACTCAAAATAATGAACTTATCTTGATACAGTTGTTTTTGTGGTATTAATTTCTGAAACTCCGTTTTCCAATTCTGAAGAGAGCAATTACCAAAATTTTCAGCCTCCCATTGTTGACGATAGGAGTGAATTCTATCCCAGTTGTTAAAACCACTAACTATACAAGCTCCCATCGATGTAGGAATTGGCTGAGGTTCATTTCGCATTGTCAGAGCTTGTACCAGAGAAACAAAATCATCTCGGTTTTCGGTTAGCAATACTGGGATGGTTCCAACCAAGCTTTGATGTAGTATTAGTTGCAGTTTCTGGGGTTGCTGCAAGACTAAACCAGTCGCTTCTGTCATCCCATCTATCGGAACACCCTTACGAGTAGCATTTCGATAAGCCTCAGTTTCAGAAATACCTTCGAGTATAGGAAAGCGAAACTGCACCAACCTCTGCTTGAGTACCTCAAATGCGCCTATAACTCTTGCTGCAACAGCATATTCTTTCCAAGCAGCTACATGGGGTTCTGGAGAATGTAGAGACGCGAAATTTCGGGAATGTAGAGACGCGAAATTTCGGGAATGTAGAGACGCGAAATTTCGGGAATGTAGAGACGCGAAATTTCGGGAATGTAGAGACGCGAAATTTCGCGTCTCTACAGAGATTTTTGGTTGGTCGATTTTCTTAACCGAGTAGTATTGAAAGACGTTCTGGTTATATGTCAATAGTTCTTCAACCTCTGAAGCAGTCGCTCCAAAGTGAGTCAGAACATCAGCACGAAATGATAGTTGATTGCTCATGTTGCCACTAATGACTTACAACTAAACCAGCAAGCTGCTCAGTAATCCGTTTTATAGTCTGAGTGATGGGATGGTCTGAGTAACGCAGACAAAAAATACCTTTGCTTGCTAAATGCACCATATCTTCTGAAAGTGGCAAAATCGCGGCTACAGGGACATCATAGATTTGCTCTACCTGTTGTTGCAAGTCGGTAAAATTCAAGGTTGGTAGAACCTTATTCAGGACTAGTAGGATTTTTGCTGCTTTCAATTTACGAGCTACATCCACTGTGACAGCTGTTCCTTGAAAGTCTTGATTGTCTGGGCGAAGAATAATAAGCAGAACATTAGAGATACCTATAGAAACTAAGGTTTCTTCATTCAAACCAGGATGAGTATCAATTAATAAATAATAACTTGATCAAGTTGTTTGCATGATTGATTGAAACTTAAGGTTTCGTATAAAATTGTTAAAAATTTTGTGTATCTAGATTAATTAATATGAACAATAAAACTTACAAAATTTAGATTACATAAGATGTTTCTATTTTGCCTCGCATTCATCCCACATCTCACTCTTAGGAGCGTGGGATAAATGCTGTTTCAGCTAAAACTTGTAACTTAAAACTTGTATCACCCCATTCTTCGGTAAATTACTGGGACTAACAGTAATTTTGTCGCTATCGCTGCGACGTACACTCATCCCGCTCATCATCTTTAAAAAATCATCTAAGGGAGAAATATCGCAAGTAGCTTCATCAGCTGCTTGGGTACGGTAATGAGTAGGAATAATTAATTTAGGATTGACCGTCTGAATTGCCTGCTTTGCTTCTTCGGCATTATAAGCTTTAGGACCACCACCTACAGGTACTAGTGCCACATCAGGACGGCCAATAAGAATTTTTTGTTCAATGGAAATAGGTGCAGCAGCCCCTCCTAAGTGGAGGATATTAATTCCTGCTTGCTTCCATTGCCAAGCGGTATTTATACCGAACTGCTTCCCACCTTTGCGATCGTGGGGAATCGCAATTCCTTGAAACTTAATACCTTTAAACTCATAAGCACCGGGTTCGTAGATTAACTTCGGATTTCCCGGTAGGTCTTCAACTGCACCTTCATCTAACAATTGACTACTTATCAGTACTAAATCTGCTGACACTTTCGGTGGACGATACTTGGCGGTACAACCAACTGTCCGAAATGGGTTGACAAGAACTTTCGTACCGCCATCTGTAAACAGAAAGCAAGTATGACCCAACCATTGAATTGATAATGAACCGCTAGATTGGGCGTTAGCTTGAAAGTGAGAACCCAAGCTAGTAACCAAAGTTGTTACCAAACCTGCTCCAGCATAGCCCATTAATTGCCGTCGTTTCATTAATTACTCTCTTGTTTTCGTCTGTAATTTACAAAGAAAGTTTCGCAGTAACTGCTTACCTGAAGATGTCAGAACACTCTCTGGATGAAATTGGACGCCTTCTATGTGAGGATAGTTCCGGTGTCTGACCCCCATAATTGTGCCATCTTCCACCCAAGCGGTGATTTCTAACACATCTGGACAGGTGTTGCGATCGATAACCAGGCTATGATACCGGGTAGCGACAATTGGGTTTTCTAATCCTTGGAAAACCCCAACCCCTGTATGAGATACTTGGGAGGTTTTGCCGTGCATCAACTCTGGTGCCGAAACAATATTACCACCGAACACTTGACCAATACTTTGATGACCTAAACAAACCCCTAAAATTGGTAAGTCAGATCCGAGTTTTTTAATTAAATCTAGGGAAATACCCGCATCATCTGGGCGACCAGGACCAGGAGAAATGATCACTCCATCTGGCTTTAAGGCTTTAATCTGATCAAGAGTAATCTTATCGTTACGAAAAACTTTGATATCTGCCGCTACAGGGAATTCTGCTCCCAGTTCTCCCAAATATTGCACAATGTTATAGGTAAAGCTGTCGTAATTGTCAATAACGAGAAGCACTATGATTCAACTCCAGTTCTCAACTACTGCATACCATTTTGGTTGATTGTTACAGATTTTATGTCGTTGTGATGCAGTGAGTTGTTGGTTATAAAAATATCAACAACAAATTAAATTTCTAAAAAACCGACAAAATCAAAGCTAACAAGGGAGGAAATAAAAGTGCGATCGCCACCAAAACTGCCACACAAGCCGAAATCAGCACAGCACCAGCAGCGCAATCTTTGGCGATTTTTGCGAGTTCATGGTAGGTTTGCTTGACTGTTAAATCAACTACCGACTCAATTGCTGTATTTAGTAACTCTAAGGCTAAAACCAAGCCACTAGTTATACTAATCACTGAGATTTCCACCGCCTTTAATCGTAGAAAAATACTCAATCCCAGCGCTACTACACAAACAACAACGTGGATACGAAAATTGCGTTGAGTTTGAAAAGCATAACTTATCCCACACCAAGCATACTTAAAACTCACAAATAGATTAGCAGCAACTTGCCAGGATAATTCTCGCTTTTCGGTAACAACTGTTTCTAAGTGGTTTGAAGTTGGTGGTGGTGAAACTGGTTGGGACATAATTCAAAAAATACAGCCGAGGTGTGGATGAATTGGGGATTTGTGCCGATTTTAATAATTCAATCGATAATTATGCCAATTTTCTACCGGTTATTATATAAATAACAATAAGGAAGTCGCATTTTAATAAACATGCAACTGCTATAATTATATGTCAATAGAAATACCTGTTGAATTCAGTAATATTACTTGCTGTTTTAGCATTCTTTCTAAACTTTCTTCATCGGGATGATCCCAGCCCAGCAGATGTAACAACCCGTGACTTGCTAACCAAGCTAATTCGGTTAACAAAGTATGTCCTTGCTTTTGAGCTTGCTCCTGTGCGGTATCAACCGAAATAACAATATCACCAAGATATAAAGGCATAGAAGCTAGCACCTCACTTGGTACAGGAGAATCTACCTCTAATGCAGCAAACGATAAAACGTCTGTAGGCTTGTCTTGATGACGATACTGGGCGTTTAATTCCTGAATTTCAGAGTCATTGGTCAAACGCAACCCGATTTCGTAATTTGCCGCAGGTGGAATGTTTGGTTGTAATTTTTGCAACCAGCAATTAAACCAATGTTCCCATGTTTTAGCAGTAATGGGGGTATAAATATCCCCAAGATTTATACTTTCTGGTTGCGAAGATTCACATAGAAAATCCTCGACATATACTTCAACTTGCACCAGCCGAAAAATCTCCTGTAGTGAAATTGATAGTTTACGATCAGCGAGTCAGATAAGCAAGACCAACAAACAAAGCTAACAGCCCGACAGTGGTCAACAGAAAATGCTTGAGAGAAGTAACTCGCTTTTGCACCATGTTTCGCATTGCGAGTTTCACATAGCTGGGTTGACGTTCATCAGCAGGAGAATTGCTCATAATGATTTGATGACAATTATCTTCTTTCAATGTAACAGTTTAGTTAATGGTTGGTGGATAGTGGATAGTAGTTAAAAAATGACTAATAACTACTGTACAGGCGCAAAGCTGTGCGCTCCTACAACCATTAACCATCAACCATCAACTAACTACTAACTACTAACTACTAACTACTAAATTACACTGTCGCTTCTACTAGCTGATTTTCTTGCCGTAGATAAGCTTGGATGAAGGTATCTAGTTCACCATTCATAACATCGGCGATCGCAGTCGTTTCGATGTTGGTACGTAAATCCTTGACCATTTGGTAAGGATGGAAGACGTAGTTACGAATTTGGTTTCCCCAAGAAGCTTCGACTATATCACCGCGAATTTCGGCAATTTCTTGAGCGTGTTGTTCTTTAGCAATAACTAACAACTTCGCTTTCAAACGGGCGAGGGCTTTTTCTTTGTTTTGTAATTGGCTACGTTCTTCTGTACAACGCACTGCAATACCTGTGGGAAGATGAGTAACGCGTACAGCTGTTTCAACCTTGTTGACATTTTGCCCACCTTTACCACCAGACCTAGATGTGGTAATTTCTAAGTCTTTTTCAGGAATCTCCAATTTCACCGAGTTATCTAATTGAGGCATTACTTCTACCCCAGCGAAACTGGTTTGGCGCTTACCGTTGGCATTAAAAGGTGAAATTCGTACTAAGCGATGAGTACCTGTTTCAGACCGCAAGTACCCATAGGCATAGCGTCCTGTAATCTCTATGGTGGCTGATTTTATACCTGCTTCGTCACCTTCAGACTCATCTGTTAAATTTACCTTGTAACCCTGAGTTTCTGCCCAACGGGTATACATACGCAGTAGCATTTCTGCCCAGTCTTGAGCATCAGTACCACCAGCACCAGCGTTAATAGTCAGAACCGCCCCTTTGTCATCATAAAGACCAGAGAGTAACTGCTGTAACTCCCACTGGTCAAGTTCTTTGTTGAGTTTGGTGACAGTAGTTTCTGCTTCTTGCAGAAGTGCTTCATCGCTTTCTAACTCCAAAAGCTCTAAGACTGCTTTGGTGTCTTCGATGCTACTTTGCCACTGTTCGTATTGTTGTAGATGTGCTTTTAGATCATTAATTTCTTGCAGCGTTCCTTGGGCTTGTACTTGATCATCCCAGAATTCTGGCTGTGCTGCGATTTGTTCTAAGTCTTGAATTTTGGCTGTGAGTGCAGGAATGTCAAAGATAGTCCTGAGTTTTACCCAGGCGATCGCACAACGTTTCAATTTCGCGTTTTAGTTCTAATGCATCCATAGTTTTTGTTAATGATAGCGCGCTTTATATTTTAATGGTAGATTTACAGTCTCGTGTAAAAAGGGATTAAAATCGGGGATTGGGAATTGGGGATCAGGAATTAGTTATTGTTCTGTTACCATGTCCCCCTTGTCTCCAATCCCCAATCCCCGAACGGAGTGCGTCTTTGCAGGAGTATCCTCAATCCCCAATCCCCGATCCTTAAAATTATGAAACAATATGAACTGACCATTGGTTGGCTATATCCTACGCTGATGAGTACTTATGGCGATCGCGGTAATGTTATCGTCTTAGAACGCCGTTGTCAGTGGCGAGGATATAATGTCAAGGTTTTGCCTTTAGATCAAAATGCGACAGCAGATGAGATCAAATCTATAGATTTAATCGTGGGTGGTGGCGCTCAGGATCGCCAGCAAGAAATTGTCATGCGTGATTTGCAGGGTGCAAAAGCAGAAGCAATGCGCGAAAAAATTGAAAATGGTACTCCTGGTGTCTTTACCTGTGGTTCGCCACAACTGTTGGGACACTACTATGAACCAGGATTTGGACAACGCATTCAGGGTTTAGGCATATTGGATATAGTCTCAGTACATCCCGGCGAAAATGTCCGGCGCTGTATCGGTAACTTAGTGGTAGAAGTCACAGCGACTCGTCTAGCGCGGGATCTCGAAGAAATGACAGGTAGCAAACCATACATAATTGGATTTGAAAATCACGGCGGACGTACTAAATTAGGCAAAGTCGAAGCACTCGGACGCGTGGTGCATGGCTTGGGCAACAATGGCGAGGATGGTACAGAAGGTATCTTTTATCAGAATGCGATCGCTACCTATTCTCATGGGCCTCTGTTACCAAAAAACCCCTTTGTCGCAGATTGGTTAATTCAAACCGCGCTGAGACTGAAATATCAGCAGCCTATTACTCTATCACCTATAGATGACACCTTGGCAATGCAGGGACGACAAGCGATGTTTAAGCGATTGCAAGTAGATTTACTAACACCTACCAAAGTTTAAGGACGTGTTGTTTCATCTTCGCGGCCCGCAGTTTTCTTGCGGGCTTTTATAGAACTGTTTTGTTGCTAACTTACGCGAGAGTGATTTAAGGGTCGAAACTGGCAAATTTGGGGCGATGATGCAAGTTGCCATTGAAAATGATGGATCTGTAACTTAATGCTATAAAAATAAAATACATAAGTATTTACACATAGACAATCAATCTCATTATTCTCTAGACTGATTGGTACTAAAAGATGAGAAAATATTAATTTAAACATCACAAAACTTTAAATTCACTCATCATGGCAAAAATTCAATTTTCTAAAGGTATTGACGAAGACGTGACTCCAGAAGTGCGTTTGACGCGATCGCGGACTGGTGATAGTGGTACTGCAACGTTTATTTTTCAAAATCCTAAAGCGTTAGATAGTAATAACACCGAAGAGATAACTGGCATGTATATGATTGACGAAGAAGGGGAAATTGTCACCCGCGAAGTCAAAGGTAAATTTATCAACGGTAAACCAGAAGCTTTGGAAGCTCTGTACCTAATGAAATCTAAAGAAGAATGGGAGCGCTTTATGCGGTTTATGCAAAGATATGCACAAGAAAATGACTTGGGATTTAATCAATCTTAAGGAGTCATTGGTCATTAGTCATTAGTTATTGGTCATTCGATTTTAGATTTTGGATTATGGAACACTACGTGAACGAGAAGCCGCATTTCGTGCGTCTATAGATTTTGGATTGACTCCACAGATAAATCTGCTTGCTTTGTACCATCAAAAAAGTATCGGACAAATGACAAGGGACAAATGACCAATGACTAATATCCCTCATTCAGATTCTCAAGTATTGACGGTAAGTTGCGCTGTAGTGACCGTTAGCGATACGCGTTCCGAATCGACAGATAAAAGTGGTCAGTTAATTCAACAATTACTCCACAATGCTGATCATACAGTCGGAGCTTATACGATTATTAAAGATGAACCAGCCCAGATTCAAGAACAGTTAGAACGGCTGGGGAAGAATTCTAATTTAGATGCTGTGATTTTTAATGGTGGTACAGGTATTGCACCAAGAGATACTACCTATGATGCCATAGAAAAGCTATTAGAGAAAACTTTGCCTGGATTTGGCGAGTTGTTCCGCTTTTTAAGTTATCAAGAAATTGGTTCGCGAGCGATCGCATCTCGTGCTGTTGCTGGTGTTTATCAGAGTAAATTAATCTTTTCTGTTCCTGGTTCTAGCAATGCAGTACGACTAGCGATGGAAAAATTGATTTTACCAGAACTTACTCATTTGGTTAGCTTGTTATGTCAATAAGTTGCTGTATTCTTATAAATTACTCTCGACTTCTATGATCTTTGTTCCAATCCATTTGGCGATTGCTGGGACAAGGGCATTACCAAGGAGTCGCCCTCGGCGACCGTCCATCCTGGAGGAAATCCCATCAGCTTTTCCCACTCTGTCCATGTCAAGTTTCTCGCCACAGAGTATTGGCCTGTCTGAATGACCGCCTTGATGTCCTCCAGTTTGGGCACGTAGCGTGGGGCAGATGCTTTTTGCCAGGGTATACCCGAAGCCACCGCGACGTTGTACCACAAGCGGAGTGTCTCTGAGAGCGCTTTGACAAATGCTCGATCCAGTTTGCGTCCGGCTCGATTTTCGCGCCGCAGAATCCCAAGACAATTCGCTGCTGTCAGTAAAGATTCTATAGGCACGTTCGGATCTAAAACTGGCGATAAAGAATATTCTGTCTCGGTCGTGAGGTATGCCCGTATGGAGAGCGTTACACGATAGCCATCCCCCCAAATACCCATTCTTTTCAAGCGTGTCGGTAACTGCCTCAAGGGCGGTTCCTTGCTCTGCTGAGAGTAAACCGGGCACATTTTCCAAGACCAACCACGTTGGCTGAACTTCTGCAACAAGCTCCATAAAGTTGTAGAGCAAACTGCTTCGCTCTCCCGCAAGTCCTTGGCGATCTGTGTTTGCGTGACTGAGGTCTTGGCATGGCCATCCTGCACACCATAAGTCAGTGGCAGGGATAGTTGAAGATGAGAGGGTTCTGATGTTTGCATGTATGGGTACGAAAGGCCAATGACGTTTCAAAATTTTCTGACAAAATTCATCTATTTCACATTGAAAAACAACCTGCATTCCTGCTTGTTCAAAGCCGAGGTCGAAACCACCTATTCCTGCAAAAAATGAGGCAACACGTATCATAAAGTTCAATATAGCAAAGAGAAAATTAAACTTTGAAATTCTCTGACAATTATTAATTGTAGACGATTATCGTCTACATAAATACATAGCTTGAAGCTAACATCCCCTATGTTGGATGAAAACTCTTGCTTATGAGTGTTGCAAATATAATTGGTTCCAGGGTAAAGCAAGCACGTGAAAAACGTGGCTGGGATCAGGTTGAACTAGCAGCTACCCTTTTTGTAGACTTCAACATCAAGCTTGAACAGTCGGATATCTCAGAGATAGAGAGACAAGTTCGAGGTGTAAAAGACTATGAATTAAATGCGATCGCAATGGCATTGGATGTCGATCCTGTTTGGCTACTACGTGGGGACGAGTTTAGTGCCTAGAAAAAATCGTGGTAGACAAAAATTCTTGTCTCTAGAGCCTGTAAGTCAGGCTTCTATTCCAGGAAACTTGAATCGAGAACAATGGATAGAAGAAGTATGTGCTGGTTTTGTGTCTCCAAGTCGTGCCCACAGACAATATTACAGAGTTTTACTAGAGGAGCTTTGGCCTAATGGTCACGGTATTCCAGGTCCCTATGTGACAACAGATAAACTACGTGAGGCCGTTAACAGGTACAGATTAAGCAAGCATACTGGGGATTTTCCATACAAGCCTTATGTAGATGTGTTCCGTCGAGTGCGCGAACTCCAAGGTGAAGAAGGAGTTGTAGGTATTGCACGAGAGGGAAATACTTATCAATTAGTAAATTTGACGGTTGCTGAAAAGCGAAAACCAAGAATCAAACTTATTGATGAGGTTTGGGATGTTGTTGTGGAAAAGTACAAACACAGATGTGCAGTCTGTGGAAGACAAGAGCCTGATGTCAGACTCGAACAAGATCACAAAGTTCCACGCACTAGAGGGGGAGGAGATGAATTAGAAAACTGGCAACCATTGTGCGGAGAATGTAATAACTTTAAAAGTACTTCATGTCGTGGTTGTCAGCTTGATTGTAGTCAGTGTGCTTGGGCATTTCCTGAACAATATGCGCCTATAAAAATATCATCAATCAACATTCTAAGGATAAGGAATCTTGCACTTGAAAAAAGAGTTATGCCAGAAGTCATACTCAACGAAATCATTCAAAAATTCTTTCAGGATTAAATTTTCGAGATACTTTATCTAATGCAAAAATGTGAATTAGTACAAAAATTGGGAGGAACCTTGAAATGGCTCGTACCCCCAGATTAACTTTTGATCGTGGCACATTAATTTTGCATCCACCACCGCGTGGTAAGGCTTGGACTGATTACGCTGTGTGGGATGATAGAGTTGAAAAGTTCCGCATTCCAGCGATTAGATATCGTCCTTTAGTGGAAGCACTACAAGCAGAGGATACCTATTTTGTTGATGAGGCGAAAGGTTTTAACTCTCTTGAGTTGCTTTCGAGTTTAGAAATGGAACCCTATCCCCACCAAAGCGAGGCGTTAACAGCTTGGAAGTTGGCGGGAAGACAAGGAGTAGTAGTATTACCTACCGCAGCCGGAAAAACTTATTTGGCGCAAATGGCGATGGAAGCGACGCCACGCAGTACGCTGATTGTAGTGCCGACGTTGGATTTAATGCATCAGTGGTATGCACACTTGATGTCAGCGTTTCCCGATGCGGAGGTGGGTTTACTGGGGGGTGGTTCGCGGGATAAAACAGCAATACTAGTTGCAACTTACGATAGCGCCGCCATTCACGCTGACAGTTTGGGAAATCAGTATGGCTTGTTGATTTTTGATGAGTGTCATCATTTACCAACTGATTTTAATCGGGTAATTGCAGAATATGCGATCGCACCTTATCGTTTAGGACTATCGGCGACACCAGAACGCAGCGATGGTAAACATACCGATTTGAATATCCTAATTGGCCCAGAAGTATATCGCAAAAGGGCTGAGGATTTGGCGGGAAAAGCCTTAGCAGAACACGAAATTGTTCAAATTAAAGTCAAGCTATCGCAGCACGAACGCCAAAAGTACAACGAATTGATTCAAACCCGGAATGATTTTTTGCAGCAATCAAAAATTTCTTTAGGAAGTATTCAGGGTTGGCAAAAGTTTGTCCAAATGAGTGCGCGATCGCAAGCAGGGCGTAGAGCGATGATAGCACATCGGCAAGCTAAAGAAATTGCTGTCGGTACAGATGGGAAGTTAAGAATTTTAGCGAATTTACTAGCCAAGCATTATCCAGAAAGAACCTTAATTTTTACTGCTGATAATGCTACGGTTTATCGAATTTCCCAGGAATTTTTAATTCCAGCAATTACTCATCAAACGCCTGTCAAAGAACGTCACGAGGTTTTAACAAAGTTTCGGGAAGGAGAATATAAAAGTTTAGTTGCTTCCCATGTGTTGAATGAGGGTGTAGATGTACCCGCAGCGAGTATAGCAATTATTTTATCTGGTACGGGTTCGGCTAGGGAATATACTCAGAGATTGGGAAGGGTATTAAGGAAAGGAAAGGATAATAATAAGCAGGCGATATTGTATGAGGTAGTAGCGGAAGATACATCTGAGGAGGGGACTTCGGCGAGGAGAAGAGGAGTTAATAAAAACGTACCACAAAGGACACAAACAAAGGAGAAGGGAAAAGGGAATTTGCAAGTTGTGTATGGTACTGGTGAGGAAAAAAGTTATCGTGCTGCGGAGCAGTTAGAGATTAATTATTCAGTTGAAAAAAAGAAGTCTAAAAAAGAAGATGATTTTGAGTAAGTAAGTCGGCGGGAATAAACATAACTATTGTTCTTGAGTGTGATTGTTCTCAAAAGACTCGTCTGAAGGAAGTTGACTTGTTGAAGATGTTGTAATTTCTTCAGGCAAATTTTCTGCCGATATCATTTTTTCTGCTTGACTGACAATATCTTTGGCGAATCTTTCACTAAAACCAACCACAAAAGCAATTGCCATAAATCCAAACCATTTAGTGACAGGTTTTGTTTCATCTTTCGTAATTGAGATTGGCAAAATCGTGGAATTAAAGATAGCAAATATCAAGACTCCGAAAAATGCTCCGATCATAGGTTTAAAAGCACCTACAAAAACAGGAAGTAAAGAATCTCCATATTCTTCATTTTCATACTGTTCAATTCTTGTCAAAATACTGATCACACTACCTATTGAGCCTGCGATCGCACATAAAAGTAATAATGCTGAAGCTTCATCAAAGTCATATTGAGACAGTCTATTTTGATAAGTTTCGTTATCTGGTTTAGCTGTATTTATATTCTGAATATATACAGATTGTTCTGCCATAATAGGCTTGAGATAAAGATTAGCTCCTGCTAAAAGTTGTGCAATAATAATTGGTGCCGCCAGATGAACCGGAAGTGCAACCAAAAGACCGAAAACGACTTTAGTGGGAGTTGTTGTTAAGTATAAAAAACTCTTGAATCCATTGACAAAAAAAGCAGATGCAGGGTTTTCAAGTTGACGAACTGTAAATTCTATATCGCGCCTTATATTTTTAACAAGAATTTTATTAGGGACTCCTTGAAGTGCATAAATTGCTGTTTCGATGTTAGGTATCAGTTCCTTGACTTTAGCTTCCTTGATTTGATCGTTTTTGAGTTGGCTAACTACTAATAGGCTTTTAATTCTTCGAGAAACGCTCAATAATTTAGCAAGTTCTGCTTGTACTTCAGGCTCTAGAGCAGCAGCAGCTACAGCTATTTTTTGTTGTGTACTTTTAAGTAGGGTGATCAGAGAATCTAAGTATTGAGCAGCGTCTTCCATAAAAAAAGGTATAAAGTGCAAGCTATATTTTATACCTTTTATTTTCATTCAGCTACAGATGCAGATGCTAGGAACGCATAACTGTAAACAATCGTAGAGACGTTGCATTGCAACGTCTCTACTGCAACGTCTCTACTGTGTATTCCGTAATTACACTACCTGAAACCCAAATCCTAAACTTGCCCAATGATTCACATCCAATACATAGGAATCAGTAGGTATACTATTAGAATCAATTTTTGCTGTACTGGCGTTGTGTAAATCTTGCAGAAGAGCATAGGCAACTTCTAGCGGGTTTAATATTGGGAGAATACGTTGTTGATCGGCGCGGGGATGTTTCGCAGCTTTTAAGGCGTCGAGGGTTTGGGTAAATGGAGCTGTGCTAAAGATTAATTGGGTTTCACTAAAAGAAGGTGGCCCTTGGATTACCCATTCAAAGCCAGATGTGGTTTGTGGTAGAGTCAGGGTTTCGCCGGGAGCAATGTTAATATTAGTCAGCCTTGGTTCTGGGGATTCGTCAGTTTCTGTAACTTTTTGCCACGGATAAAGAGCGATCGCATTCTTAGCACTATTTAGTCCTAAAAGCATACAGTATATTGGGCTGTTGCCCATGTTTTGCACACGATACTGTACTCGACTACCGAGAGGTATGGTGGTGGTGTGTCCGATTTCATTACTAGCTGATTTCTTGCTCGTGGATTGTTGAGTTGCAGTTCGCAGTGTTTCGCGATGCATGATTGTGCGAGGTGCAATACCACTAATTATCTCTAGGCTTGCCTTCACACTCAAGCAAGAAGAGCCTTCGTTATCTGTGAGTCGCCACAATTTTGCTGCTAAAAGGGTTTGCAGTTTGGGATTTAACCTCTGTACTGCGACTTTGACTGCTTCTCCTGCTTCGCCAAAAGAATTGGAAATTTTCTCGCTGCTGGGAGAAAATAAGCCATAGCGACTGGGAGAGACAATCAATGAGGTGGAAGCGATGAAGTCTTTGTTTTTGTTGTCTGGACGTTTACCAAATACGTAGTCTGCTGTTTGTTCTGCTGCAACTATACTTGTCACATGATCGACGGTAGCAAAGGCGCTGGTAGCGTCTACCCGTTCAATTCTTTCTAGTTCCCCATCGAGAGCTACTATTAAGTCGATGTTTCGGGGTAAGACTCGCACTGCTTCTTGGACGAGTTGTCCGACTTGGGGAAAAATTTTATCTTCAAAAGAAACAATCTGGGTTTTTGCTGTCAAACCACTACGCGATCGCACGATCAATTCTGTAGTTGTACCTGTTGGCTTCACCAGAGTCAACCGAGAATTTGCACTGTAGTGTTCCAGTACATGGGGTGGAATTCCTGCTAACCACACCAGTGCTGTTTTACCATCTTCTTCAGTGGCTGTGACGACTCCTTCTGCACTAGTTGTATCTGGGAAAAAGTTCTCGATTAATTGGACTCGTTGTTGATTTTTTTTGGCGCTCAATAAGCTTGGTTGCTGTGTGCTACCCAACTGCTGCATTACATTCCCCACACGGGAGATAAATGCAGGAATTGTGATCTTTGGTGTTGTTTCCCACAGATATTGTGTCAAGGCGTAGGTAAATAATCCTGCACTAAAATCAGAATATTGTATTTCCTGTGCCACTTGATTGGGAGCAGAAGTTGCAGACAATACTACTCCCAGGGGTTCTGTAGCGGCTTTTTCTTGGAGTTGTTTTTGCAAATCGAGTTCTGCATCTACTAAAACCGCTTCCTGTGGTGTTTGGTGAGCGCGAACTCGCAAAGGGGCTACCAAACTATCAGGGGTATAGTAACTGGTATCTAATACTGCTGTGACTCGATCTGTAGGGAGCGATCGCAGCATTAGTAGTAGGGTTTCTTCTAATAAATAGTTGACAGTTTTTGGATCTTGTGAGCTTGCTCCAATTCTATGTGCGGGAACAAGAGCATTTCGCACTGCTTCTGGTGAGTTACCCAAGCGGATACGACTACCATAGCCGCTAAAGTGGAAGACAACCAAATCACCAGGTTTTGCTTGTCCAATTAAATGTTCCCAAAAAGCAGATTCAATAAATTCTCTGCTCGCTTGTTCGTCAGTCAGAGACAAAATATCTGACGGTTTGAACCCAAAACGGTGAATCAAAACCTCTTTTTGTAATTCCACATCTACCAGACAACCATTCAGTGCTGGAATTTGGCGATATTCGTTAATACCCACCAATAATGCCAGTTTACGCGGACTGGGTTGTGCTAACGCCTGCTGATAACGAGTTCCTAATTGGAACCACTCAGCTTCCGCCACACCCATTACCGCTAATATGGAGCCAAACCGTTGGAAAAACGTTCGCCGCTTCATAATCGCTATCAGCCCTTAGTCCACCAGCTTATTAAGCTTATCGGGCAGAGGGCTGTAGTGTAAAGTTGGGTTAGAGAAATAGGAATTGGGGATTCCCCGATCCCCAATCCCCTAAACAGGAACTTTCATCGCCCGTGCTAACTCTGCTGCTACCTCTGGGCGGGAAAATTCTGGTGGGGGTAACTCGCCTCGACGCAACATTTCTCGTACTTTTGTACCCGATAGGTGAACACGTTCTTCGGGTTTGCTAGGACTGCTTTTGCTTGTCGCCATCTGTTTGGTACGGGTACAGTAGAAGGCGTGTTCAAACATCATTGGTGTAATACCAATTTCTTCTGGCTGAAACTCAGCGAAGATGTATTGAGCGTCATAGGTTCCGTAGTAATCACCAACACCTGCATGATCCCGCCCAACGATAAAGTGAGTACAGCCGTAGTTCTTGCGAATCAAAGCATGGAAAATTGCCTCACGTGGTCCGGCGTAACGCATTGCTGAGGGGTTAATTGCTAAAATTACCCGATTTTCGGGATAGTAGTGTTCTAGGAGAATTTCATAGCAACGCATCCGCACATCAGCAGGGATATCATCATCTTTTGTTGCCCCTACCAGTGGATGCAAAAATAGACCATCTACAGTTTCTAGCGCACACTTTTGGATATATTCATGGGCGCGGTGGATGGGGTTACGAGTTTGGAAACCAACAACAGTTTTCCAGCCTTTTTGTTGAAATAATTGTCGGGATTCGGCGGGATCAATTTGGTAGGTGGGGAAGTAGGGATGGGGATCGCGTTCTAATAACCACACATCACCTGCAAGATTCACAGGCCCTTGATTGTAGACTACCTGTACACCGGGATGTTTGTCGTCATTGGTGCAGTAGACATTGATTGCTTCGCGTTGTTTGTCGTAGCGATATTTTTGACTGAGTTCCAAAACCCCAATAAATCTGCCTTCGGGGTTATCCAAACGCACCAAAGCACCTTCACTAAGAGGAGCTGCTACTTCTTCACTAACTGAAAGTGTAATGGGAATTGACCACACAGTACCGTTAGCTAATCGCATTTCAGCAACAACGCGATCGTAGTCCTGCTGATTCATAAAACCAGTAAGCGGACTAAAACCACCGATCGCAATCATTTCTAAATCAGAAACAGCTCTTTGGTCAAGTTGCACGCGCGGCAGAAACCCGTCCTTGGAAAGAAAAAATTTTTTTTGTTCAGGTGTAGCAATGCGATTAACCAACTGCCCACCGTGAGGAGGAATGCCTTGTGGATGATAACTCAACTTAGCCCCTTATTGACTTAAATAGGGTTTTTTTAAGGTATGTTAATAATTTACCAAAATTTGACATCTTCACTGGGCTAAAAGCCCTGGGGATTCTAAAGTAAGTACAGGTTTGCGTTAAATCGTAACGTTTTCAACGCGGGGGGGCGCGGAGGAAAGCGTAGAGGGACACAGAGGTTTGTCCAATTTATTCGCTACGAACTTATGCAAAGCTGTACTAAGTTGCTCGGATTCTAGCTGGGTTTTGGTTCAATTGAAAACT
Source organism: Nostochopsis sp. (assembly GCA_051172755.1). Classification (GTDB taxonomy): domain Bacteria; phylum Cyanobacteriota; class Cyanobacteriia; order Cyanobacteriales; family Nostocaceae; genus Pelatocladus. The sequence continues at coordinate 25,195 of JBMNDX010000015.1, forward strand.
GCCTCAATTGAACCAAAACCCACAGCTAAAGACTCAATCAAGCTAAATTTCTGCCACAGCTCGTTCAATCAATCGGCGTGCAAGGGTTTGTGTACCTGTATGTTCGTAGTAATTTGTGGCTACATCGAGGAATGCTCCTAAATAATCTAATTTGTCATCAGCGATTTCAGCAAAACTTTGCAAATTATGAACAACTTTTTGAGGCGTCAAATTATTAGCACTAACCAGGTTACTCATCCAACCTTGAACTGAGTTAAAGCTTTCGCCAATAAAATTCAGTTTGCTGCTGGAGTTTTGACCAGGAATTGCGTCTTGAAGATTTTGAAAAGTTGTATTTTGTTCTAACTCTTGGGGGTTAGTCTGACTAATTGTAGATAAGGCTTTGCTGATGAAGTCTGGGCCAAGAGGTATCAAACCATCAACACAAACCAAAGCTACCATCCGAATTAGTGATTCACCACTGTACTCACCCAAAGACCCTACAAAGTCCCCAATGCTATCACCGGGAATACCATTGATGCTACAAAAAGCCACTAACTCTGTAACTAATTTCAGACATAGATCAATAGTTTGAGCTTTGTCGGGTTTGGGAGTAATAGAGTTGAGAAACCCCAACAAAGGAATTTTCTCTCCTACCTTATTAGCCAAAGCAGCTGCACCTAGTGCTTTATCTGTGCTATCAACTGTTTGATACAACCACATGGCCCGTTGGTAGCCTTGGGAGCGATCATTGTAAAGATAAATTGCTCGTTCGCCAATAGCTTGAATTAGACTTTCATCACTTTCGCCCGTCACAGTTTTAATTGTGTTGACAAAACCAACTACATTTTGCCATTCCCCAGGAGCGACAAAATCCAGGGAGTTCAACATCGAAACAGTCAAGTTACTAGTTGGTAGTTCGTCTACCAACTCAAAAATCGATTTACTCACAAAAATCTCCTTATTTGTTTTGTTGATTGTTGGTTGTTGATTGTTGCTTGGAAAAATCAACTATCAACCATCAACTAACAACTATCAACCATCAACTCAACTATCAACTTTTACTTGAGTTTTGCTAGACCAGTCAGGTTAAATTTTTTGATCCAGGTTTCGCGATCGCTCGCTTGAAATGACGGTGAGCGAGAAAGTACTTTCACTTGGTAGTGATCGTTGACTAGTATGGCAGTTTGAGTATTACCAACTTCTACTGCTGGATAGCCCGCAATTTGCTTGGTGCTGCTGGCAAATTTGGCTGCTGCTGTGGGTGTACTCTTAGTATCAGAAATAGCTAGCATTGCTAATTCTTTACCGTCTTTTTTTAACTTAGCTTCAGCAAAACCCTTTTTCTCTTGAGTATATACACGCTCGTACCCATCTTCAGCAGGAGGGAAAAACTTATTAAATTCACTACCTTGGGTTGCATTTTTAGCAACAGATTGACCAGTTTTTTGACGACTGCTTTCTTGTTGCACCTGGTCAAAACGTCCAGGTTGTTTTGGAGTACAAGCTGTAGTCAGCAACAATACTGACAGCAATACAACAGCTAAAATCCTGCGGACACGAGGGAAATTCATGTTTGACTCCCATTATGATAAACGTTCAAGGCAATTATCACGGTTTGTGAGTGCTTGTAGCAGAAAATTTACTTTTTGATCAGACTTTCTTAGACAAGGGTATGGGGGTGTAAGGGTATAGGGGTGTAGGAGGATATTGGGGGATGTGGGTCAAAAATTTAGGGAGCATCCCAATTTTTTCAATATACCGCGCTTGGGTTAAAACCTTTAGCTAATAGTCTGTAGAGACGCGAAATTACACGCGTCTCTACTGGGATTGAAATCGCATTTTGTTTCCTTACACCCTTACACCCTTAGACCCTCACACTCTTTATTACTAGCGTCTAGCGATCACTGCATAAAATGGATCTCCTCCCCCAGCACCTAACCACTGAAGAAAAACAGGTATATTTGATTGCCTAATAATCACTTCTGGAGTAGTAAACCCATGTACGGAGTTAAAATAGCCTTTCACTAATTCAACCCTGGTTCCTTCTGATGCATCTCGCCAACCTTGGATAGCCTTTTGAAAAAACATGCGGTTAGAAAAGCTGATAATTGCAATTCCATCTGGTTTGAGAACGCGATAAATTTCGGAAAATACTGCTTCAGGATATTGCAAATATTGCACAGAAACACAATTGAGAACAGCATCAAATTCTTGGTCTGGAAGTGGTAAACGAGGATTTTCGTTGATATCTTGAACCAAATAATGATCTAGACGGGGATTGCGTGCTAATTCCTCAGCGTTGAGTCCATGTCCTTCCACATGGTCAAACTGCATTTCTTCTGGCAGATGAGAAACCCAACTACTCATGATATCTAAAATACGTGTGTTTGGTTGGAGGCGATCGCGATATAAATCCCTTAATTGTTGAATGAAGCCTTCGTCTACATGAGTGACAAAGCGGGGAGAGGAATAAAATTGCTTGTCGTCGTCGGGGTCAAGTTTAGTACGTTGTTCTGGTCTAAGCAGCATAAAACTTTGATTAGGAGAAGTATTGCCTACCATATGTAATATTAAAAACAGTCTGAAAAATAGGCGAGTCTATCAAAAATCTAACAGTTACAAAACAATAAAGTTCAATGTTATTTTAGTTACTTAGCTTGGCAGGGTTTTAGCTCTTGGGTAGGCTTTCACTACGTAAATTGGTTATTTTTGATACTGCCATTATTATTATTGAATTCTGGCATAGTAGCTTGATAGCCCATGAGGAAGGACTTTATGTTTGGCGATCGCAAAATACTTATGTAAATACTCTTATTTATTTATGAGATAATATTTTGAGTAACTTGCTCAGGAAGCATCTCATATGTGTAAAAGACCTCTGGCGATGGAAAATCGCAGTTATACAGGCAAACTCCGCCTGATATTTTTATATAAACTCGTGCCGGTGGGTTGAGTTTGTGTAACTCGATTGAAACCGCCAAGTTGCAAATTTGGGATCATCCCTTTGTTCAGGTTTCAAGCAGAGAATTGAAATACGCTAATAGAATATTTTTGGGCTGAGATTTTCAAGCGTTCGGGTGAGCAACTCAAAATTAGATCAAGATTATGAAGGATTAACTATTACTTCACCAAGTCAAAATTGACAGATATTGACCGGGGAAATCTACCCTCCACTCCTCAAAAAAGTGGAGATTTAGGGTGAGGTGACAGGGAAAAGAATCAAAATTCTCCCTGACCTTTTACCCAAGTGCAACAAATTTTTTGGTGGACTATTTTAGTATTCTTCCTCTCGACGGTGCTCATACCCTAATTTACTGCCGTTGTTAGACTTGTGTGGTGTTACATGCAACAGAGGCGGATTAAGCAAATACCTCCATTCATTTTCCCTTTTGAGGTTATCAAACCCAATGGAAATGTATTATCTGTGGCTTTCGGTGCAGATAACAATGATCCCTTAGCAGATTTCTCGATTCCGTATCAGATCAGGCGATCTGATCGCAATGTGCGGCGAGAATTAGAAAATAAATTAGAAGAATTTCGTCGGCTTTTGATTGTCGGACAAGCAGGTATCGGGAAAACACGAGAAGCAATTGAATTAGCACAACTTTATAACCGAGAAGGTTGGACAGTTCTTTGGCTCAAATCTGACGGATGGATCAATGAGCCAAATCAAGAACAATTGCAAAAAATCGGTGCTAATCGCAAGTTGCTGTTTTTGCTTGACGATCTGAATCAGAGAATACATTACAGTCTCCCGAAACTACCCCCTGGACTAGAACAATCTGAATTAGCTCCTTTGACTATACCGTTGCAACAACAATTGTGGCGAGTTATAGAAGTTTATGAACGGTTCTGCGGTCAGGATAAAATACGGGTGATTGCTACTGTTCGCGATGAAAGAGAGTTATTAAATTCAGCGACTGAATGGGAAAAACAGCAATGGCGACGTTTTCAGGTTTATGAACTAGCAAAACCCGAAAAAGCAGCAATTGTTCAGTTACTGAGTAATACTGTCCCGCAAACTAACATTAGAAGTAACGAAGAAGAATATCTGACGATCGCCCAAAAAAATGATTCTACTTTTATTAATGCGATCGCTAATCTTCGTCGCTTGAGAAACCAAGGTCTATCTTTAACCTCTAGCAATTACATTGATTATTGCCAAGACACTTGGGAAAGATGTTATACCGATGCAATCAAAAAACATCCAGCTAGCAAATATGTTTACGATGCCATAGATTTGCTACAACAATTGCATCTGTCAGTTGAGCGATTTATCCTAGAACCAACTGTTTTATTAATGATGGGGGATCACTCCCAGCAACAGTTACAGCATCGTTGGCTGATTCGTCGAGTTCTCAATGACTTGATTGAAAGTGAATTTATCCTTAATCCTCGCGATCGCCAAATAGCAGCCAAAGGTAAGCAAATAGAAGTTTATGACTATGTTAGCCCCTTATCCGAATTGGTTTTGCGGCTCACAAATAAATACCCACAGCAAATGTTGGGTAAACTCTTTAATTTTGCTTGCCAACTATTAAACTTAAATCACCCCCAGGAAGCCTTAACTTGCTTTGAGCAAATCCTCAAATATCACTGTGAAATATCTGAGATTTGGTTTTATAGAGGTGTTGCTCTATACTTCTTAGGAAATTATGAAGAAGCAGTTGCATCCTATGACAAAGCCTTGGCTCTTCAGACTGACTCTTACCAAGGTTGGTATAATCGGAGCCTAGCATTGCACCTATCAGGATGCTATGAGGAAGCAGTCGATTCCTATGATCAAGCACTTGCCATTAAATCTGATCTAGATCAAGCTTGGTATAATCGAGGGATTGCACTGTATTTTTTGGGACGTGATCAAGAAGCAGTAGCGTCTTATGACAAAGCACTAGCGATCAAACCAGACTATTACCAAGCTGATTACAGCCGATGTCAAGCACTAGAGAACTTGGGACGCTACCAAGAAGCAGTTGCTTCCTACGATAAAGTGCTGACACTCAAAAGCGATCATTACCAAGCTTGGTATCACAGGGGTAATGCCTTGTATTTATTAAAACACTACGATGAGGCAGTTGCTTCCTACGACCAAGCGCTGGCGCTCAAAAGCGACTATCACCAAGCTTGGTACAACGGGAGTGTAGTCCTATATATTTTAGGATTATACGAAGAAGTAGTAACATCCTGTGAAAAAGTAGTAGCAATCAAACCCGAACATTACCAAGCCTGGTATAACAAGGGCAATGCATTGTATTTTTTGGGACATTACGAAGACGCAATTGCTGCTTACGACAAAGTGCTGCTGATTCAACCAGACTATGATCAAGCCTGGTACAACCGTAGTGTTGCGCTATATTCTCTAGGCTTATACGAGGAAGTCGTGACATCCTCAGATAAAGCAGTGGCGATCGCACCCAAGCATTACAAAGCCTGGTACAACCGAGGAAATGGACTATACTCTTTAGGCAAATATCAAGATGCATTAGTTTCCTACGACAAAGCACTCGCTATCAAGCCTGATTATTACGAAGCTTGGTATAACCGAGGCGTGGTTCTGGGAAATTTGGGAGAGTACAAACAAGCAGTAGTTTGCTACGACAAAGTACTAGCTGTCCAAACTCAAAATTACCAAGCTTGGTACAGCCGAGGTAATGCGCTCAATAAATTAGGTTATTATCAAGAAGCGCTAATTAGCCTTAACAAAGCAATTGCACTAGTTCCTGATTCCTTTGAAGCTCATTACAACAAGGCTTGCTGTTACGCTTTGGAAGAAAATCTTGAATTGACCCTTGAAAGCTTACAACAAGCCATTAGTCTCAATCCTGAATGTCGAAAGACAATAAAAACTAACTCCAGCTTTCAAAAATTTCTCACAGATGAGCGGTTTCAAACATTGATTGCGGAGGGATCGGGGATTATCCTAACGCAGACGCACTCGCGTTCGGGGATCTTGTAAGGATTTTTCAGCATAATTTTGTCATGTAGAGACTAGCACCTGCTAGTCTCTACAGTTTTTAAATGTCAATAGATTTGTTTTAACCTGGACTTAGGGAAGTCCTAGCAATCAAAAAAAGCGCCTACCTTAAGTAAGCGCTTTTCTATTTTACTGGAGGTGTAATTTACCGCACCTTCAGTTATTTAAAGATTAACCGTTGATAGCAGGAGCGCTGATCGCAACAGGTACAGCTTCAGCAGCAGCCAAGTCGAGAGGGAAGTTGTGAGCGTTGCGCTCGTGCATTACTTCCATACCCAAGTTAGCGCGGTTGATGATGTCTGCCCAAGTGTTGATGACGCGACCTTGTGAGTCAATTACTGATTGGTTGAAGTTGAAACCATTCAGATTGAACGCCATGGTGCTGATTCCCAGTGCGGTAAACCAGATTCCGATTACAGGCCAAGCAGCTAAGAAGAAGTGCAAGCTGCGAGAGTTGTTGAAGGAAGCGTATTGGAAGATCAAACGACCGAAGTAACCGTGTGCTGCAACGATGTTGTAGGTTTCTTCTTCTTGACCAAATTTGTAACCGTAGTTTTGAGATTCGGTTTCGGTTGTTTCACGAACCAAGGAAGATGTAACCAAAGAACCGTGCATTGCAGAGAATAAAGAGCCACCGAATACACCTGCGACACCTAATTGGTGGAAGGGGTGCATGAGAATGTTATGCTCTGCTTGGAACACGATCATGAAGTTGAAGGTTCCAGAAATACCCAAAGGCATACCATCGGAGAAAGAACCTTGACCCAAGGGGTAGATCAAGAATACTGCTGTAGCAGATGCCAAAGGAGCAGAGTAAGCTACGCAGATCCAAGGACGCATACCCAAGCGGTAGGACAATTCCCACTGACGGCCCATGTAGCAGAAGCAGCCGATCAAGAAGTGGAAAATTACCAATTGGTAAGGACCACCGTTGTACAACCACTCATCTAAGGATGCTGCTTCCCAGATCGGGTAGAAGTGCAAACCGATCGCATTAGAAGAAGGAACTACTGCACCAGAGATGATGTTGTTGCCGTAAATCAAGGAACCTGCAACAGGTTCACGAATACCATCGATATCTACGGGAGGTGCAGCGATGAAGGCGATGATAAAGCAGGTGGTTGCAGCCAGCAGAGTTGGGATCATCAATACGCCGAACCAGCCTACATAAAGGCGGTTTTCGGTGCTTGTTACCCACTCGCAGAAACGCTCCCACGCGTTACCGCTTGTGCGTCTTTGTAATGTTGTAGTCATTTGCTCTTATAAGTGCGATGAATGAATTTTTGGAAGAATGTATTCAGACAAGCATTATTATGTTGCCTGATATTAATAAACCTTACACAAAAATTTATTTATTACAAGCGTTTATGCACTCATATTTTGTTAATTTTTATGTCTTAATATTGCTTAAAATATTGTATTTTTAATTTATTAAATTTTGTAAATACTTAGTTTAATACATAACTTTTATTCAACAAGTAATCATTAACTAAAAAATGTCTAGATAGGGTTTTACCCTTTGAAATTAGTTTGAGGATTCTCATTGGTATGCGATCGCCAACTTCCTCACTACAGATGATCTCTACCCAGAGACATAAAAGAGCGTTAGATAGAGTCATTCCTGTTATAGTACAGGAATCATATAGGAATCATACTTGATTATTGCTAGGTATACTGAGAACTAAGCCTTTGTAACGTAAGCTCTTAGCTCCTGCTTGTTTTTCAGAAATCAAATATGATTCCTATATACTTCTTTGGTCAGATAATCTATATACTGCGAGCTTCTCTTTACTTTTTCAGCAACCCCTAACTAAAAATCAAAGTAAATATATGGCAAACTTCCTTCTGGAGCAAGTATCCAGACGGCGTAGAAACAAGGAAGCACGAACAAGAGTTTGACAGGCCAATTGAACTGTAACTTCAATTGACGATTGAAGAAATAAGCTATTGTCATACAGGTAGCAATCACGCCCAAAATTATTGCTAATTGATACTGACTAATATTGAGGGCTTCTACATAGACTTTTTGAGCAAATTGGGTATCAGCAGGATAACCCCAAAGGTGTTTAAAAACAAAAGAAGAATCTTGGATATTTGGTAGGCGAAACCAAATCCAAGAAGTAAAAACCATAAATTGTGTAAATAACCAAGCTATCAGCATACCCAAAGGATTGTGCCAAAAATGTTCCAAATACTCAAAGCGATCGCTAAGGGTATCAGTAAGTCTGTGTATAACTAAAGCTAAACCGTGAAACGCACCCCAGATTACAAAACCTAATGCTGCACCATGCCAAATACCCGCAATTAACATCACAATCATTAAATTTAAGCAGGTGCGATTTAAACTTCGACGAGAACCACCTAAAGGAAAATAAATGTAATTACGTAACCAATCTCCCAATGTTATGTGCCAGCGCCGCCAAAAATCAGCAATATTAGTGCTGAAATACGGAAAGTCAAAATTTTCTGGTAGAACCAAACCAAATAGTAAAGCAGTGCCACGGGCAATATCTACATAACCACTAAAATCTAAATACAACTGAAAACCGTAGGCAAATATTGCTAACCATAAATCATTACTACCAGCCCGTTGCAAATTACCAAAACATAAATCTACATAAATTCCCAAGTGGTCAGCCAGAATAGCTTTTTTGAATGTTCCTTGGGCAATCAACCAAACACCTTCTGCCATAATATTGCTAGAAGGAAAGTGTAATTGATGAAATTGATGAGCGAGGTGATGGAAGCGAGTAATAGGGCCAGAAACCAATTTAGCAAAGAATAATTTGTATGATGCAAATTGAAGAAATTCTTTACTAGCAGGCGCTCCACGGTAAACATCAACTAAATAGGAAATACACTCAAATGTAAAAAATGAAATTCCTAAAGGTGCAATTAGTTTAAAAGATTCAAATTCAGAATTTGTGGCAGGATGATAAATAAATTTATATAAAGATGGTAGATATTTAAAACCTAAAAGTAATAAAATATTTATACTTGTACCCAGTACTAATAGTTTTAAACGCTGACTATTCCAATCAGCTTGAGACAACTGTAACTCTTCATCAAACTCTTGTATGTTGGAAGAATTGGGATTAAATGAATTATATAGGTCTAGTGCTATTCCTATACGGAAATTACAATAAGTTAGTGCAAGTAAAAGCGGGATATATTGAATTTGCAAAGATGCATAAAAGGCAATACTAGCAATCAATAGCACCCAGATTCTTAATTTCTGTTGTGCTAATGACCAATAAATCAAAAGCACACTTAGTAAAAATATCCCGTATAGAATTGATATAAAGTTCATTGATACAGTGAATTATCAAGGATAGCTTGTGCTAGTAGGTTTTTCCCGTTTTAGCACTTAGTATTCAAATGTCAATAGTGTCGTCATTTGTCCTTGGTAAGGATTTGAGGTGTCTTTATGTTTCGTAAGTCGCTTTATTGTTGTTTCCGCCAACTTACTTAATCGCCAACCAACCACTAACAACCAACAACCAACAACTAACAACCAACAACCAACAACCAACAACCAACAACCAACAACCAACAACCAACAACCAACAACCAACAACCAACAATCAACAACCAACAACCAACAACCAACAACCAACAACCAACAACCAACAACCAACAACCAACAACCAACAACCAACAACCAACAACCAACAACCAACAACCAACAACTAACTTATTTTGTCGGCCAAGGAATCATCGGATCAATCGCAAGTTTTCTGGAGACTTTTTCTGCACCATAAACATTCAGATGACTGGGGTCAGAAAAATTTTCATTAGCTTCAGGCCAGATTAAACTCAAATCCCGATAAATTAAATTGGAACTTTCAGCTAAATTTAACATGTATTGCTGAAATTCTTGTTCATAATTTTTGCGTACTGAATCAAGATATTCTGTACTCAAAGGCATATTAACAAACACTATTGTAATTTTTTTCGATGCACAAAATTTCAATACTTCTTGTAGTGCGGCGTCTTGCTCACCTACTAATTGGAAAGATTTATAGTCATTGTCATAGCTACCGCTAACTTTGGGGTGTTTTTGATAGTATGTAGCTGGGTCAAAACGGATAGGTACTGATAAAAATCCATCAAAATCAACAGCTTGCTCAAAAGCATCCGGTTCTGGATCTGCTGATGTTTTTGGATGAATTGCGGAATTCTCTTTCACTAAGGGTAAAGATTTCAGTGTTTTATTGAAGAAACTCTTGAGTTGAGAACGCTGGTGATAGGTAGTAGAAATACTTGCTAGAGCTTGGTTTAACCATTCATCTAATGCTTGATAATTATTATCTGTATGAGTTGTGGTTTTAAAGCTTTGCTCCGGTTTTATAGAGCTGGGAGTAGTTGGTGAATTGTTTGAATTTTCCTTTGCTGAAGCTTTTTGCAATACTTGTTGATAACCAGGGGATGCTGCGATCGCGTTAAAGGTAATATCTTCTCTACCGTTGTTAAAAGCACGCGCACCATCAGCCCAAATGATCATTTTTGGTAGTTCTGATGGATTTAACACCCGACGCAGGACAAAATCTACAACTTGCGCTGTTGCTCCATTAATTCCAAAATTAAACACATCGATATTTGAGTAACCCTGATTTGCCAAAGTTTTAGAAAGTGTAGTGGGATCTACTCCCCTTAAAGCACGAGAAGAACCAATAATCAATACATCTGGTGGTTGACCATTTTTAGCAAGACGCTGTTTATAGAGTGCTAGTTGCTCATCTAATTGGCGAACGTTGAAACTTGGCATTTGCGATCGCGCTGCCAATAAAATAGCAGTTGCAGTGGCTTTTCCCCTAGTAATAGATTCATTTTCTTCCTTGGTGAATCCAGAAGCGTTGAATGCTTGATTTCCAGAAACAGACGATGTATTAGTAAAAAAGACTGTTCTTTGCAACTTCTGAGTTTCATCTTCAGCAGAAGATAACTTTGGTGGAGTATTAGCAATTTTTGGTGCTTCGAGAATTAAACGAGAAGTGATGTAACCTAAAATCCAGTCTGATTGGAGGGTCAGCAAAAACCCAAGTAAACCACAAACTAAAGCTACTCGCCAGCCATTGTCTTCTGCTTGTTGCTCTTGAGATTGTTCTTTTTCAGCAAATAGCTGTGTTGCTAAAAGCCATCTTTTGATTCTTGCACGCCACTCCTGAGACACTTCTGCAAAAAGACTTTGTATATCTTGGCTAGTTAAATCGGGACGTAGCACAGGTTCGTTAGCATCAGTTGTTAAAAGCTCACCAACATAAGCAGCAGTAGCAGCAAATTCTGGAGTAGCTTCTGGCACTAAGCGTTGACGATTTGTAAAATCGACGCCGTAGTTCCAGTAAGGTTCCTTGTTACCAGCACGACGGCCATATACTCGTACACCTGCAATTCCTACTATTTTTAACTGCTTAACAAAATCAGTAACCTTATTTGCTACTCGTTTACGTAATGGACACACAAGTGCTTCGCACATGATGTGCAGTAAATCGCCTTTACGTAACAAGAGGACACGAGTACTACCTGTTTTGAGGCGAATATCTAAGTCAGGGTTAAGCAAACGCTCAAGTAAAAAAATAATCGCAGGTTCATCGCCATCTGAAGCTAATTCTAACGCTGACACTGCTAAAGCTGGGTGTTCTGTTGCAGGTAAAGATTGCCAATCAATCCAAGCGGGTTCGTGATCAGTTGTTTTGTGTCCATAAACTGTAGCAGCGAGAATTCCTTGGGGTGCAAGGGCTTGAAGTTGAGGAAAAATTGCACCTAAGCACATGGCTCTATCTGGGATGTGGTTAGTTGCTTTGGGGTTAGTGGAACTGCAAAATAGATGTAGCGTTGATTCTTTGAGGGTTGCTGTGACTTTGATTGTCAGATCAGACAGCTTTTCATTTAAAATCTTGGCGATCGCTTGAACATCTCCCCAACGCCCCCATTCTTTCAACATGATTTCTGGAGGTGTTAAATCTACTCGCAGTATCCAGTCAAAATCTGTTTCACCATCAACTTGTGTGGCGATCACTGCATCTTGATAACCAGATAGTTTGAGACTACGTAACTTCTGGGCTACTGGTTCCGCAATTAATGAAGGATCGGGAGTATAGCTAGACTGACAGTAAATCAGTAACCGATTTTGGTTGATGGGATTTTCGGGAGTAACTTGTTGCTTTTTAGCTTTGACTTCTACCCCGATTCCAAAACTACTGAGGGTTTCGCTCAAATACCGAGCGATCGCCTCTGGATTGCCTTGACGTGCCAAACTTTCATTAGAAAGAATTAGCGCCCTACCCGTGCGACTAGATTTTTCCGCATCTGCAATCAGAGCTTGTTCCACCTCTTTTAAGTGTCGATCCAACTGGTTTAAGAAAACTTGATGACACCACTGCGGTTGATTTTCCCCCTTCTTCCGACCGTAGACGAAAACTTGGTATATTGAGGAGGGCTGGTCATTTTTGGTCAGAGCATCCAAGTCTGTATGCTGGAGTGCGCGCAGTAAATCCAAAAGAGTACGCCAACGTTGAGGACACTCTGGACTTTCACAAAGAATGTGTAGGTCATTTCCCCGCAACCGGACTTTAACGCCTAAAGAACTGATTCCTGTTGCTTGGCTTACCCACTGTATTAAGGACTTTTGACTAACTGGTAAGGCTATTTTCATGGGTCGGAGATTGGGGATTGGGGAATTGAGGAAAGGGAACTGAGGAAAGGGAACTGAGGAAAGGGAACTGAGGAAAGGGAACTGAGGAAAGAGGATTGAGGAAAGGGAACTGAGGAAAGGAGATTGAAGAAAGGAGATTGAAGAAAGGGGACTGAGGAAAGGGGACTGAGGAAAGGGGATTGGTAAGGACAAGGTAAACAAGGGGGACAAGGGAGAATTTTTCTGTTATCTCTCCCTACTCCCTGCTCCCTACTCCCTGCTCCCTACTCCCTGCTCCCTGCTCCCTGCTCCCCTATCCCCTATCCCCTATCCCCTAATCACTTGTAAACTAGAACCATAGAATTATCCACCCAGAAGTTTTAACACTTTTGTTAACTTGATTAATTTACAAAATGGCTAAAGATTAATGATTTAAGATCGTCAACTTAGAGCTTTGTTTAATTTTGCTACCTGATATTGATTTCTTCCAGAGTACGAGAATTACCTATGCAAGCTAATAATTCACAATCTTCAAAAAATTCAGGACTGAATTTAGGTTTATTCACCGTTCCCCAATCTTTGCTTTTGCAAATGGGTACAGCATCAGTCATGATATTGCTATTAGCAGAGAAAACCACCTCAGAAACATTACAAGCTCTTGGGGAAGCAAGTGAAGAATTATTTCGTGGCGATCGCCTTCCCGTCCTAGATTTTCCAGAACAAAATCTAGAAACTTAGCGTCAAATATTATACTAGTTTTTCAAAATTATTGTGGCAAATTCCATGACGGCCAAGAGCAAAACCTGAAATCATAAAATAATTGGCTTTACTAGAACACAACATATGAGTTCTCTTTTATACTTTTTCCCCCAACAAGTCAATATCTACCCCGCTTCTGATTTATTTTTGCGTCATCGACTACAAATAGTAGAAGAATTGTGGGAGTCTGTACTCCGGCAAGAATGCGGCCAAAAAATGGTAGATCTTTTGCGTCAATTACGTGATTTGTGTTCACCAGAAGGACAAGCGACTCTTGACCAAGCCTCCTCTGTATTTAAATTAATTGAGCAGTTAAATATTAACGAAGCTATCCGGGCGACTCGTGCTTTTGCATTGTACTTCCAGCTGATCAATATCATAGAGCAGGACTACGAACAACGGCAGCAGATGACTCGCTATGAGGCGGTAAGTGAACCAGGAATTCAGGAAATACCAAACACAATTACCTCCCCAAATTCTGAAGCTTCAGAAAATTGTCTCAACAGTGGACTGGGGACAGAATTGTTAAGTAAGAGTTGGCAAGCCAATCCAAATAGAAAAAGTAAAGACACTTTTGCTACTCTATTTCCCCAGTTATACCAGCTAAACGTACCACCACAACAAATTCAACGCCTAATTGCCCAATTAGATGTGCAATTAGTGTTCACTGCTCACCCCACGGAAATTGTTCGTCATACCATCCGCGATAAACAGCGACGAGTGGTAAATTTGCTGCAACAACTTGATCTTGCAGAAAAACGTGTGGGAAACCCTGATTATGCTTGGGAAGTCTCAGAACTGCGGGAACAGTTAATCCAAGAAATTCGCCTCTGGTGGCGTACTGATGAATTACACCAGTTTAAACCTTCTGTACTTGATGAAGTAGATTATGCTCTGCACTACTTCCAAGAAGTCTTATTTGATGCGATTCCCCAACTTTACAAACGCTTCAAATACACTTTGGCTAATACTTTTCCTTGGCTAGAACCACCAAGTAAGAACTTTTGCAAGTTTGGTTCTTGGGTAGGTGCAGACAGGGATGGGAACCCGTCAGTCACTCCAGAAATTACCTGGCAGACTGCTTGTTATCAGCGCACAATCGTTTTGGAAAGATATATTCAGTCAGTAAAACGACTAATTAATTTATTGAGTGTGTCGCTGCACTGGAGTGATGTCTTGCCAGATTTACTGGAATCATTAGAAATAGACCAGTCTCAGTTAAGTGAAGTTTACGACGAATTAGCACTGCGTTATCGCCAAGAACCATATCGGTTGAAAATGTCTTATGTGCTGAAGCGACTGGAAAATACACATGCTCGCAACTTAGCTTTATATACCAAAGAAACACCCAAAACCGAAGTTCCTATTTATCGTTCTGGAGAAGAATTTTTAGCTGAACTACGTCTAATTGAACGTAACTTAGCGGAAACAGGACTCAATTGTCAGGAACTAGAAAATCTGATTTGCCAAGTAGAAATTTTTGGTTTTAACTTAACTTGTTTGGATATCCGACAAGAATCAACCCGTCATTCTGATGCTTTAAATGATATTCTAGAATACTTTGGGATGTTAAAGTGTTCTTACAACGAACTCACAGAGGAAGAGAAAGTTAGTTGGTTAGTCGGAGAATTGCAAACTCGCCGTCCATTGATTCCTGCCGAACTACCATTTTCATCAAAAACCAACGATATTATAGAAACTCTACGAGTAGTGCGATCGCTCCAACGCGAGTTTGGTAATGATATCTGCAAAACTTACATTATTAGTATGTGTCGCCAAGTCAGCGACGTCCTAGAAGTCTTGCTATTCGCGAAAGAAGCAGGACTTTACGATCCTGGAACAGCAGTCGGTACGATTCAAGTAGTTCCTCTATTTGAAACTGTAGAAGACTTGCAACGCTCCCGCAGTGTCATGCAACAACTATTTGAACTACCCTTATATCGCGCTTTATTAGCCGGAGGTTACGCCGAAATTCAAAGGGATAGAGAGCAGGGGATAGGGGATAGGGAAAATGTCTCCCCATCTTCCCCAACTTCTAATCTCCAAGAAGTTATGCTAGGGTATTCTGACAGCAACAAAGACTCTGGTTTTTTAAGTAGCAACTGGGAGATTCATAAAGCCCAAAAGTCACTACAGCAAATAGCTGAAAATCATGGCGTGAATTTGCGGATTTTCCACGGGCGCGGCGGTTCTGTCGGACGTGGAGGTGGCCCAGCTTACGAGGCTATCTTAGCACAGCCTGGTCATAGTATCAATGGACGCATCAAAATTACCGAACAAGGGGAAGTCTTGGCTTCTAAATATTCCTTGCGTGATTTAGCACTGTACCATTTGGAAACAGTTACTACTGCTGTAATTCAAGCCAGTTTACTGAAAACAGGGTTTGATGATATTGAACCTTGGAATGAAATTATGGAAGAATTAGCAGTGCGATCGCGCACTCATTATCGTTCGCTGATCTACGAACAACCAGATTTTATCGACTTCTTCCACCAAGTTACACCCATAGAAGAAATTAGCCTTCTCCAAATTAGTTCTCGTCCAGCTCGTCGTCCTTCTGGTAAAAAAGACTTAAGCAGTCTACGGGCGATTCCTTGGGTATTTAGCTGGACACAAACGCGATTCTTGCTTCCTTCTTGGTACGGTGTTGGTACAGCTTTGCAAGAGTTTTTAAACGAAGAACCAGAAGAAAACTTGCAATTATTACGCTATTTCTATATGAAATGGCCTTTCTTCAAGATGGTAATTTCCAAAGCAGAAATGACTTTGGCAAAAGTAGACTTGCAAATGGCGCAGCGTTACGTCGAAGAGTTATCCAATCCAGAAGATAAGCCCCGTTTCGATAAATTATTTGAACAAATAGCTAACGAATACTATCTCACACGAGAATTAGTATTAAATATCACCGAACACCAACGGCTTTTAGATGGCGATCCTGTCTTGCAGCGATCAGTACAGTTACGCAATGGCACAATTGTACCTTTGGGCTTCATTCAGGTTTCCCTCCTGAAGCGCCTACGCCAGTCTAAGAATATAGCCACATCTGGAGTGATTCACTCACGATATAGTAAAGGCGAATTGCTACGCGGCGCACTGTTAACAATTAACGGTATTGCTGCTGGTATGAGAAATACGGGATGAAGCTCAATCTATGTTAGCAATACGGAAACCCATCATACATTCGTACTGATCTGGTTGACGCTCAGTGATTTTGCTGATCATATGACCGCAGCGTAGTTGACCTTGACGCCAACGAGGTTGACCACTACTATCAGCGAGCAGACAAGATTGACAAACTTGCTGAGGGGCAAGGATCTGATCCTCCATTAGAATTACTAGCATCCAATCCCTCCTGTAACTTAATCAATTGTTTTTGTGTTTCCTCTTAAGCTGGTATTTTGGATTGTAGATTGTAATTTAATAGCAGATGTATTTAATAATGTATTTAGTCTCCTTAACAGATAAATACATCTGTTCGTCAATTAAATATCTATGAATTATCGCTTTCCAAAGTCATTTTGGAAATATGCAGTTGACAACAAACCAAAAATATTAGTCTAATTGGGCTTTAGTTTTATTGTATGTTGGATCAGATGTTTTGTAGTAAAAACGAATACATAAATTCATGAGAACCAACAAACACCAGCAATGGTTCATACTTGAAATGTGGGTTGATAGTTGGTTGTTGATTGTTGTTTGGAACAACTAACAACTAACAACTAAATACAAACAACCCACTTGTGTACAAATTTCCATTCAAGGATAGCTAAAAGTGACTCTGACTAATTCAGATTTTTTGACCTCCTCTGATCCTGTGGTTGCAGGTTTGATCAACAAAGAACTACAGCGTCAACGGGATCATTTGGAGTTGATTGCGAGTGAAAACTTTACCTCGGCGGCTGTACTAGCTGCACAGGGTTCAGTACTCACAAATAAATACGCTGAGGGTTTGCCTGGTAAACGTTATTATGGCGGTTGTGAATTTATAGATGAAATAGAGCAAATTGCTATCGACCGTGCTAAACAATTGTTTGATGCTGCTCATGCAAACGTACAACCCCACTCTGGCGCTCAGGCGAATTTTGCTGTCTTTCTAACGCTCCTAAAACCAGGAGACACGATCATGGGAATGGATTTATCCCATGGTGGACACCTAACTCATGGTTCACCTGTAAATGTGTCGGGAAAATGGTTTAAGGTTGTTCATTATGGTGTCAATCAAGAAACAGAACAACTAGACTATGAGCAAGTTCGAGAGCAGGCGCTAAGGGAGCGTCCTAAGCTCTTGATTTGTGGTTATTCTGCCTATTCCCGGATCATTGATTTTGAAAAATTTCGCAGTATTGCTGACGAAATTGGTGCATATTTGCTCGCAGATATTGCCCATATTGCTGGTTTAGTGGTGAGCGGTTTACATCCCAACCCCATTCCTTATTGTGACGTCGTGACAACAACTACCCACAAAACTCTACGAGGACCTAGAGGTGGTTTAATTATAACTCGTGACGCGGAATTGGGTAAAAAACTCGATAAAGCTGTTTTCCCTGGTACTCAGGGTGGGCCATTAGAACACGTCATTGCAGGTAAAGCAGTGGCTTTTGGAGAAGCTTTGAAGCCCGAATTTAAAACCTATTCCGCCCAAGTAATTGAAAATGCTCGTGCTTTGGCTACACAACTCCAAAATCGTGGGTTTAAGCTAGTATCTAATGGGACTGACAATCATGTTATGCTCGTAAATCTACAGAGCATAGGCATGACAGGGAAACAAGCGGAACATTATCTAAGTGTTGTAAATGTTACCACTAACAAAAATACAGTTCCTTTCGATCCAGAATCACCCTTTGTAACTAGTGGTCTGAGATTGGGTTCGCCGGCGATGACAACACGGGGTATGGAATTAGCAGAGTTTACAGAGATTGGTAATATTATTGCCGATCGCCTGTTAAATCCAGATTCCGAAAGTGTTGCTGCTGATTGTCGGCGACGGGTAGCAGCACTGTGCGATCGCTTCCCCTTGTATCCCCACTTGTTAATTCCTGTACCAGCTTTAGCATAGGAGTGTAGAGGTATAGGGGTGTAGGGGTTTAAAATTCCTCTTACACCCCTTAGAGGATGTTTGAAAAGTCTAATTTATTAATAGCCTTGGCGACTAGAAGTCGCAGCTACACGATACTTTACCCGCCTTGCATGGGTTAATATTGTTACGCCCTAAAACGCGTAAAAAACCTACACCTATGTGTCTATCAGCATTTCAAAATCCAAAATGGCATGGACTCCTTTACATGTAAAAACACATCGCACTATCCGATCGCGTCACCTATTTGAACGTAAGCAGCATTTACTAGTAGCAGTTTCTGGTGGACAAGATTCTCTGTGTTTAATCAAATTAATGTTAGATTTACAACCAAAATGGGGATGGGACTTAGGTATTGCTCACTGTGATCATCGCTGGCGTCCTGATTCAGAAGCTAATGCTCAATATATAGAAAATTTAGCTAAAAACTGGGGTATATCATTTTACTTACAGACTGTAGAAACGCAAGAGCGAGAGGCTGTACAAACTGAAGCTGCTGCACGTGAATGGCGGTATAAAGTTTTGAGTGCGATCGCTCAACAGCATAACTATCAATATGTAGTTACCGGTCACACAGCAAGCGATCGGGCAGAAACCCTAATTTACAACTTAATTCGTGGTACTGGGGCTGATGGTTTACAAGCTTTAACTTGGCAACGTCCACTTGTTGATGACATCATGCTAGTGCGACCACTTTTAGAAATTACGCGCACAGAAACCGGGCAATTTTGTGAAGATTTTCAACTAGCGATCTGGGAAGATTTTACAAATTATGATTTAAAGTACGCTCGTAACCGTATTCGCCAAGAAGTACTACCATATTTGTGCAAGAACTTTAACCCAAAAGTAGAAACAGCTTTAGCCCAAACAGCAGAATTACTGCAAGCAGAAGTAGAATACTTAGAAAAAGCTGCTCAGGAGTTGCGAGAAGAAGCAATGAGAACACAAGGAGAAGATGCGGTGAATCTATCAACTATACTCACGGTCTCACCGTCCTCTTCTTCTCTTCCTCTCAAACTCAATCGTCATGTATTACAGAAAGCCCCACTTGCTCTGCAAAGACGGGTAATGCGACAAGCGTTACAACAAATACTTTGTGTATCTCCCAGTTTTGAGCAAATTGAAAAACTTACTGCCTTAATTACAGCACCAAATAAATCGCAAACCGATCCATTTCCCGGTGGTGCGACAGCGAGAGTCGAAGGTAATTGGATATCGATTTCACTTTTTTGATTAGACAAACATATGGGTTGGAGCGTACAACCGTATGCTCCTAATGGATACTATATTAAAGTGGGTGCTTAACTTACAGCATTCACTGATATTTGATTAGTATAAATGATTCTGATTGCGCGATCGCGTGGGAATTCTGGACTCAAATTCTATTTTTGGATTGTGGAGCAGATTGCAATGAGTGGATTAATTGCTGTTTTATTGATAGTAGGTTATACAGGTTTGGGTTGGAAGTTCTGGAGTGGATATAAGAAGACAAATTTTACTCGCAGTACGGTTAACCGCTTGATGCTGTCTTTATTGTGGCCAGTTTTGTATATCACGAATAAGCCTTATCGGCAAAATTTTAATAAGGCACTTAAGGGCAAATAGGTAAGACTTTTTTGCTTGATTTTAACAGTCACATAGCTGGCATACTATCTTAAGTTTGTAGTGAGGACTTTAGTCCTCAGAGTTAAGCGGCTTAAGCCGCTTATACCAATTCTTTATGAAGATGCATAAAAAGAACCCCACCGCCTGCGGCACCTCCCCGAGCTCGCGCTTAGGTTGGGAGGGGTCAAAATAATGTGCAACTTCATATGGAATTGGTATTACAACAAACGAGAGTATCCCAAATGTTCAAAAAATCCGCAAGTCCGCGAAGGTGGACTTGGTTTGTAGAGCCAGTTACTTCCTGTCTGTGGGGATTTTAAACATTTGGGATGTTCCCGTTTGTTACAACTTTGTGCCGCACTCTGGACAGAAATTGTTCGCGGGAAGGTTTTTCGCACCACAATTACTGCAATAAACAGCTTCGACATCAGATTTAGGTGCTTGCTTAGGCAAACCGATCATCTGAGCGTTGCTCTTACCAGGGGCTACCATTGGGTAACAGTTTTCGTCTTTGGTAACGTGGACATCAAGAATCACCGGGCCGTCATGAGCTAACATTTCGGCGATCGCATCTGTCAATTCTTCCTGGTTCTTAACTATTACACCTTTGACGCCATAAGCTTTTGCCAGGAATTCAATATCTGGCATCCCTACTTCCATGTTGGAACAAGAGTAACGCTCACCGTAGAAAGCTTGTTGCCACTGGCGTACCATTCCCTGCCAACCGTTGTTGAGAATTATAGTCTTGACATTTATACCATACTGTGATATTGTTCCTATCTCCTGTAAACACATCTGGAAACTGGCATCACCACTAATACAGATAACTTCTTGCTCAGGGAAAGCAACTTTGGCACCCATCGCTGCTGGTAAGCCAAAACCCATTGTTCCCAAGCCACCGCTAGAAATCCAGCGTCGAGGCCCTGTTTTGAGAAATTGAGCTGCCCACATTTGATGTTGACCTACATCTGTGGTGTAGATAGCATGGGGTGCTTGGCTAGCGATTTCCACAACTACTTCTTGTGGTGAAATGCTATCGGCATGGTGTGGTACAACCAAAGGATATTCTTCTTTCCAGCGATTGATTAATCTCAGCCACTCTTGACTTTGGTTGGGTGTACCTTTACCTTTGATACTCAATTCTTCACATCGGCGTAAAATGTCTTGTAATACGTTCTTGACATCGCCAACTATCGGTACATCAGGAACGCGATTTTTACCGACTTCTGCGGGATCGATATCTATATGAATTACCTTAGCGCGGGAAGCAAATTCATCCAACTTACCCGTGACACGGTCATCAAATCTTGCACCTACGCAAATAAGTAAATCACAATCGGTAACTGCAAAGTTAGCATAAGCAGTACCATGCATCCCCAACATAGCCAAAGATAGAGGGTGATGCTCATCAAAAGCACCCAAACCCATCAAAGTTGTGGTGACAGGGATTTGGAATAACTCAGCCAATTCTTGAAGTTCTGCGTAAGCATCAGCAGCGATCGCACCTCCACCGACATACAATAAAGGACGGCGACTGTCGCGAATCAGTTGAATTGCGGCATTGATCTGGCGTGGGTTTCCCTTGACTGTAGGGCGATATCCGGGTAACTTCACTGAACCTGGTTGCACAGGTAAATAATCAAATTCTTCAAATGCTACATCTTTAGGGACATCAATCAAAACTGGCCCTGGTCGCCCCGTAGCGGCAATGTGGAAAGCTTCAGCCACTACCCATGCCATATCTTTGGGGTCGCGCACTACATAAGAGTGCTTGACAATTGGCAGTGTAATACCGTAAATATCGGTTTCCTGAAATGCATCTGTACCAATTGCATGACGGGGTACTTGTCCGGTGACAATGACCATCGGGATCGAGTCCATATAAGCAGTGGCAATACCTGTTACCAAGTTAGTCGCCCCTGGGCCTGATGTACCAAAGCACACCCCTACCTTCCCTGTAGCGCGAGCGTAACCATCAGCTGCATGGGCGGCACCTTGTTCATGTCTAACTAGGATGTGCTTGATGCCTTCACCATTAGCTTCCGCTTTATACAAATCATCATAAATTGGTAGAATTGCACCACCAGGATAACCAAAAATATATTCGACGCCATGGCGTTTTAGACTGTCAAGCAGTGCGAAACCACCAGATGCACGTCTGGGCGTCACGACTGGCGATGAAGATACACTAGACTGGGCTTGCTTCTCGGTTTGTGAACCAATGATTGGGGAACGCGATTCTCCTACGGAGACAATTCGTGAACGCACAGTCGAACCTCACCTATTAGCTAAGATAATGCTGAATTTCTGTAGTTAAATTCTCATTTTAATTTAAAACTTTGATCATTTCTTGAGATTATCATTTATCCCTGACATTGGGGATTCGGGATTGGGAACAGACTTGTTAAATAATTCTCCCTGCTCCCTACTCCCTGTCCCCGGCTACCCTAGATCACGTCTTGCAAAACTCGACGGGTATTGTGCCAAGCCCAAACACCAATAATGGCGACGATCGCACTCATTCCTACTAGGACGCTTCGCAAGCCTAAAGCATAAGTGATTGGGCCAGTAATTGCCAGTGGTACAGAAAGAGCTATGTTAATGGCATGATTTTGAAATCCAAAGACTTTACCAAGCATTGACGGTGGGGTTTGTTGTTGGATTAAAGTTTGCATTGGCACACCAATCAGGGCTGCACCTATTCCCAAAACAGCACAAAGTCCTAAAGCCAATGACAGTTGGTGGACAAAACTGAACATCCCTAACACTACTGCCATCATCAAAAACCCGATCAAGGGTAAGGGCTTGTGATGAAATTTATCACCCCAATGACCCAAAATCCCTGCTCCAATTACCATTCCTACCCCTGCGGCTGCTAAGAAAAAACCAAATTGTTTCTCCTTTAATCCAAATTCTGCTGCTAACTGAATTGCCAGCACTACTAGGGCTGCAAATACGCAATACAAAGTCACTAGTTGCAGCATGGCATTTAATATCAAGCGATTTTTCTTGAGATAGCGCAAGCCTTGTTTAAAGTCTGCCCAAGGATTGATACTTGCTTCCTGTTCACCAATGATTCTGTTGTCTTTTAAGTTAATGGGTTGCATGATCCCAGCAGAAGACAGATACAATATTGCCACTACCAGCTCTTGACCATAGTTGAGACCAAGGTAATTTTTTGCCCAACTTAACATCGGTTCACCGATCGCAAATCCCACAATTAAAGCACCCATCATGGTGCTGCTGAACAAAGCATTGGCTGCCATCAAATTCTCTCGCTTCACCAATAATGGAATGACAGCCTGTTCTGCGGGTGCAAAAAATTGCGTCACAGTCGAGATCGCAAAAGTCAGGATTAATAAAATCAAAAATTCCCGTGGTAAAAGCGGTATTAACAGTGTCAACAAACCGCGTACGACATCTGAACCAACCATGATCAGCTTTTTTGGAAAGCGATCAACAAACACACCTCCAGCAGAACCAAACAAAATCGCCGGCACTGTAAACGCCACCATTAAAGCTGAGTACATTGAGTTTTCGGCTAAACCCGCAGGAGGCGGATAGTTTTCTAATAGCGCAATCATTAAGACAAAGAAAACTTTATCCGCAAGCTGGGATAATAACTGCCCAATCCACAGCAGCATAAAACCACGGTTTTTGAGCAGGACACCAAATCCTTTATTTACAGCAGCAGGTTCAGTTGGAAACATCAGCAATTAGGGAATAGGGAATTGGGGATTGAGGAAGATGGGGTCCCTTCTGGGGATCAGGGGTAATAGGGATTGGGGATTGAGCGATCTTCAATTCTCACTCCTCTTTACTACTTATACTTTCCGGACTAATTTTTTTCATAGCGCACCAAAAGTTTATGCAAAAATTCAGCCGCAGTTAAACTTTGCTGGGATGGCGATTCCCCAAAAGATGAGTCTACCCACAAACCTTGGACGGTCTGGGGCGATCGCCACATTTCTAAATGATCAACTGCTGGATCTGCATAAAAATTATTTTCACCGCCGCCCAATAGTTTAGAACTCCAGTGAGTGAAGTAATCATGGCTCATTCTATGGATAGGAAAGTTTCCCCATAATGGTACTCCCCATCCATCTATAGCAATAAAAGCTCCTATTTTACCTCCTAGTAGTTGCCATGAAGATGCGGCTGCGATCGCTCCAACTACACCAGCGCTAAAACAAATGAATATGACTGGCGATTCCAGCCTATCTCCTAAGTGCTTGTGTAAAAACTGTAGAATATGAAATGCTGACAATGATGAAATAACTTCAGTTGGGTAGATAAGTATATTTACTGGAGCATGAGACTGTAAACTGCAAATAACTGAGTCTTTCCAAGCCATAACAAAGTTATTTGTTAATTCTTGTTTATGTATACCTGGGCAAACAATTATACTCATCATTATTTATTTACAGGTTTTTTAATCATGTAGTTTATGAATTTTAGTGTGGTAAATATAACATTAAATTTTCTAGTAGATAACTAGCAAAGGTTATTGAGCATGGTTAACAAACACCAAATACTGAACAATTGTGTATAAATGCTTTAACCTTACAAATCATTACTTAAGGATGAAATTTTGAATCAATGTATTTCGTTTTGTATATATCCCATCCAGGGGGATAGGATAATAGATTAACTAGTAAGAAAAACAACAAGCTAAATTTATTGAGGGATAAAATTGTGGTTGCGACACCGGAAAAAATAGAACATAGCCACGAACAATCATCAGGTCAACAGCGAGTAGCTGTATTGCTGATGGGCTATGGCGAAGTCGAAAGCTACGAAGATTTTGCTAACTATAACGAACAAGCATTACATTTACTGACAGCAAAATTCGCACCAGTACCAGCTTGGATTTATCCTCCTTTAGCTAAGATTTTGGCTTTATTTGATCGCCATGAGTGGGGTCATCAACACAATGATTTTATTTCTCCCCACAACGCCATTTTTGAAAAGCAACGTGCTGGTATCGAGAAAAGCTTACAGCAGCAGTGGGGCGATCGCGTCCAAGTTTTCAAAGCCTTTAACTTCTGCGCGCCATTCCTTCCTCATCAAGTTCTAGCAGAAATCAAAAATCAAGGTTTTGATAAACTTTTAATTTATCCACTGTTGGTAGTTGATTCTATCTTTACCAGTGGGATTGCGATCGAGCAAGTAAATAAAGCTTTGTCTCAATTGGCTGATGGTAGCGAACACTGGGTAAAAGGACTGCGCTACATTCCTTCTTTTTACAACGAATCCGCCTACATTGATATGATGGTGCGTCTTGTAGAAGAAAAAATAGCTAGCGAATTAGCTGCTGGCTATTTACCAGCAGAAATTGGTATTATCTTGATGAATCATGGTTGTCCCCACAAAGCCAAAGGATTCACCTCTGGAATCACTGAAAGTCAAGCACTCTACGACTTGATCCGGGATAAATTAATCAACCGCTATCCTTTGATTTCCATCGGTTGGTTAAATCACGATACACCAATGATTGAATGGACACAGCCAAATGTCGAACAAGCAGCAAAAAATCTGATTCAACTGGGTGCAAAAGCTGTTATGTTTATGCCCATTGGCTTTGCTACAGAAAACCACGAAACTCTCTTAGATGTACACCACATTATCCATGCTCTAGAGAAAAAGTATTCTCAGATTAACTACGTGCAAATGGCTTGTGTGAACGATCACCCAGACTTTTTGTCAGTGGTAGCTGAATGGGCTAATCCTCATATTGCTGAGTTGTTGTCAGAAGAAGCAATGGTGGTTAACCCAGATTTAGCAACAGCCCATCATCATCACCATCATCATTAAGAATGGGAGGACATCTCAATTAAAAATTAAAAATTAAAAATTGGTAAGTGGGACTTAAATTGATGGATAAGAAAGTTCGTAGTAAGGACTTTAGTCCTTATTTTTTAAGCACTAAAGTCCTTACTACAAACCCTTCATTCAAACTTAACAAGTTAATAGGGTGTGTTAGCGTAGCGCTCGACAGAATTGAGACTGCGATTTCAATCGTAGGTGGGTTTTTTGAATATTTGGGATGCTCCCCGCGTCAGGGATAGATTAAAGTTGATCTCAGAAATTTGATGGGTTCGTAGTGAGGACTAAAGTCCTCACTACGAACTTTCTGATCCATCAATTTAAACTTGACAAACAACTACACTCAGCATCGAAGTACAATTGCTAAGTTGTAATTGTTTTTATCCTAGTAAATTCTCTGATTTTCAACTTTAAAATCTAGACTCTCCCACCCAAACCGATAATGACAGAGCTTACCCCTAATTCTAGTTTTAGCTTGACACTCCGCCTGGAGATTCCGAACCGGATTGGAATGTTAGCTAGCGTGACTCAGGCGATCGCCACCACTGGTGGTAATCTTGGTCAAATTGATTTAATCGAACAAACTAGAGCTGTTTCTATTCGTGATCTCACCGTTGATGCTGCTAGCACCGAACACGCTGAAGCAATTGTGCAAGCAGTTAAGGTTTTACCAGATATTAAATTACTGAATGTTTATGACCGCACCTTTAATCTGCATCGGGGCGGCAAAATTAGTATTACCAGTAGAATTAGTCTCAAAAGTGTATCTGACTTAGCAATGGCGTACACGCCGGGAGTTGGACGTATTTGTACAGCGATCGCTCAAAACCCAGAAGAAGTTTACAAATTAACTATTAAACAAAATACCGTAGCAATTGTTACTGATGGTAGCGCCGTTTTGGGTCTGGGAAATCTGGGAGCAGGGGCTGCTTTACCTGTTATGGAAGGCAAAGCAATGCTATTCAAAGAGTTTGCTGGCATCGATGCTTTTCCTGTCTGTTTGGCTACTCAAGATACAGATGAAATTGTCCGTACTGTGAAAAATATTGCACCTGTATTCGGTGGTGTTAATTTAGAAGATATTGCCGCACCTCGCTGCTTTGAAATTGAACAAAGACTGCGACGAGAGTTAGATATTCCCGTTTTTCACGACGATCAACATGGTACAGCGATTGTAACCTTGGCAGCACTGTTTAATTCTCTCAAGTTAGTGCATAAGTCAATCGAGCAAATTCGCATTGTGATTAATGGTGCTGGTGCGGCCGGAATTGCGATCGCTCGTTTATTGCAAAAAGCCGGGGCTGAGAAAATTTGGATTTGTGACTCTAAAGGAATTGTTTCCACCAGTCGCACCGACTTAACAGAAGAAAAACAGGAATTTGCTGTCAAAGCACAGGGTACTCTAGCGGGTGCAATGCAAGCAGCAGATGTATTTATTGGTGTGAGCGCACCGGGAGTAGTGACACCAGAAATGGTGCGTTCGATGGCGAAAGATCCGATTGTGTTCGCAATGGCAAATCCCATTCCCGAAATTCAGCCAGAATTAGTTAATAATGAAGTGGCTATTATGGCTACTGGGCGTAGTGACTACCCCAATCAAATCAATAATGTTTTGGCTTTTCCGGGAGTATTTCGCGGTGCATTAGATTGTCGAGCGCAGACAATCACCACTTCTATGTATTTAGAAGCAGCAAGTGCGATCGCTTCTTTAGTCAAACCATCAGATTTAGACAGGGAACATATTATTCCTTCTGTTTTTGATGAGCGCGTCGCTACTACTGTTGCAGCTGCGGTACAACGTGCTGCACGCCAGGATGGTATCGCTCGCAGTTAATATGTGTAGAGACGCGCCAATAGCGGGTCTCTACACATCCCAAATGTTAAAGAAATAGAGGTACTTCATACCTAGTTAACGGAAAAGGTTCTAGCAACTCACCCTTGTGTAAACTTTCTAATCGCCACCAGAGAGTTTGCACAGCAATCTGTTTACCATCAACTACCTCAAAAGTGATTTCGCCGAGATTATTCATTCCCACAACCGCTTTTCCAGCACCCCATTTCCCCAAATAATCATGGTGATTTTTAGCCATAGCTAAATATTTTTCTAAAGGTAGCTTGCGGTCTTGTCCTGGGAGGGGAGCAGTGATTGATTGGGGTTGGACTAAATTAGTATCTTCGGGTTCATGCACTTTTTCATCTTTACCTAAACAGAAATCAATTTTATACGACCATTCCGGTTTTTTAATAACTTGTAATTCTTTATGCCAACCGCGTTCTTGAACTAAATCTATTGTGGCAGGATTAGTCTTAATAGTCCAAGGAATGCATTGCGGTACGTGATCAACATAAACATGCATCACACCAATTTCTAATTCTTGTTCATCTTGATTTTCCCACCCTAAAATTTCTGCTTTGGGCAAATAGTTGATTTTTTCAATTGGAAGAAAACCTTTTTTGTGTAATGAATGACTTCCACCTGTACCACTAACTTCATTCTTAAAAGAACTACTAGTAAATTGAATAGCAATCAGTTCAGTATCGATATTTTGTGAATGTTGAAAGGGACGAATAGCTACATATTTCAGGCAAGATGTAAAACTATAGTGGACATCACCAGATAAGATAATTACACGGCTTGATTTTGCTGGTAATGTTCGTAACGCCAAACAAGCAAGGAATCTTTCAAATGCTGTTGTTTCTAAACCCCAAGCTTCCGGATCAAAACCCCAAGCTGCACTACCAAATTTTTCTGCGAAAGCTTTTGCTGTCTTTTGAATTGCTTCTAAAAAAGGTACACCAACTACAGGTCCTGGGGAAATTACAAAAGTCACTTTAGCATTTTTGGAATGAACTACTTTTGTGATTTGCTGATCACATGCTTCTTGACTCAAAAGTCCTGGAAAATCAAAATCTTTACCTGGAAATGCTCGCCAAGTACGAGTATCAAGTACTATGACTTCATATTCTGGCCCTGTGATGGTGTAATGCCATTTTAGAGAAGCATCTGTGTGGGGTAGTTGTCTGGGGTTACTATTTCTAATATCTACAAGAGATGGTAAACCAACTCGTCGAGTAATTTCCTGTTCGTATTTTAAGTTTTGTCCCTGGAAAGCAAACCAGCCAACAGCAGCTTTGAGTAATCCTTCTCCTGGTTTACCATCTATAAATTCGTCTGGTGTATTTCCCCAAGCTTGACAGATTGCGTATGCGAGTAAGCCATTTTGGAGGATACGTCTACCCAAGGGTTTACTCAGGACGCGATCGCACCACGCCATGTTTAAATACCAATCGTCGGTAATTTCATGGTCGTCAAAGATCATATAGGTGGGAATATTAGCTAAAGCGCGTCTAACTTGTTTGAGTGTTGTCTGAAAGTTTTTTAAATCCTCAAGTTCTTCTACAAATAAATCTTCACTTGGGAGTAGTGAAGATTTATTTTGATTCAAATCAGCAAATGTAGGTAAATCTTCAGGCTTTGGCCATAACACATCACACCAAGCGAATAAATACATGGTACAAAAATCGCTGAATGTGAATAAATGACTTTTGGCAATATTAGCAATTTTGTTGAGTTTAGTAATACTTGCTGTTAAACCGGCGGTATAGGTTGCTAAATTATTACGTTGACCAGCTTGTAATTCTTTAATATCTGTGACATCTGGTAATTTTTCTGACCATCCTAATAACGTTTCGCCTGCATCTATTAACATAAAAAGTAAGGCGTCGGCTACATCATCTGCATAAATTTGGTCGCCTGTAAGAAAAAGTTGATGTGGTCTTTTTTTGGGATCTTGTACTAATGCTTCTTTAAGCATCTTGTCTAAAGCTGTGAGTGCATCCAAGCTTTCACCATGTGGCTTGCGACAAGAACCATGAATAATACGTAAATCTTTTAAGTCATGAGGTACAAGCCCAAAACTGGGCAAATCATAGGGGGGATATATAATTTCTGTGATTGAACCTTCTGTACTTAAGATACCTAGATGGCTGATGTTTTCTTCGTTGCCAAATTCTAAATCATAGAGATAATTTTCACCATATTGAAGTATATTTTCATTTGTTCTAGCAGTAACAGCAACTACATATAAATACATACCTAATTTAATAGTTACTTTACTGCCTGTTAGTAATAAAGTTTTATTCGTGTCCAATATTTTGAGAGTCACAATGCGGCTTTGTTTCAAAGCGACCCAAACAGTTACAGAATTTGGTGCAGTATGTCGCAAAATTGGGCCTGCAAGAACGAGTGGTAATTGAGTAATTCGTTCTCTTAATGATGTCCATGCCATGTAATTTGTACCATTAATTATACAATTTGTATTTAATAGTGAAATATGTTAATATTTATAGAATATTTCTTATGACTAAATGCTATTTTTAGCAAAAAATTTAATTAGCGATCGCATTTAGTTCAGCAGATGATATTATTGTCTCTGCTGAACTTCACATAAATTAATGACTCCACTCAAAAATCTTCCCCAGGCTGGAGAAAAAGCACTTGATTTCACTCTTCCTAATCAAGATGGTAATTTAGTTACTCTGAGTGATTTTCAATCAAACTGGCTCATTTTGTACTTTTACCCCAAAGATGATACACCTGGTTGTACAACTGAAGCCAAAGAATTTACTGATTTATCTCAAGAATTTAGCACCTTGGGAGCTAAAATTGTTGGCGTTAGTCCTGATACTGAAAAATCTCATTGCAAATTTATTCAAAAACACAATTTGTCAATTCAATTATTAAGTGATCCTGAACACCAGGTATGTGAAATCTATGGTTTATGGCAACTTAAAAAATTTATGGGTAAAGAATATATGGGTGTGGTAAGATCAACCTTTTTGATCGCACCTGATGGGCAATTAGCTTATGTTTGGTCGAATGTGAAAGTAAAAGGTCATGTTCAGGCTGTACTAGCCAAGTTACAAGAATTATCAGTTAAGGGTTTGTAGTAAGCACGCTTGGTGCTTAAAAAATAAGGACTAAAGTCCTTACTACGAACTACTAATACCATTCACACATTATATTTATTCAAGCCCAATTACTATCAATTATAATTCCTCGATTTCGCATTGCTTGGATAAACAAATTAGTTGATAGTGCTTCTTCAACAGCCCAAACTCCTGGTTTTTTGAGTTTACCTTCTAATAGAAATTGAACAATACTACCCGTACCACAACCAGCAGCAGCAGCTGTATTTGCATGAATCAAATTAGAGCGATAAACAGCTTGTTTACCATTTTTTCGTCCCGTTACTTCTGAACGAACTCCTACCCCAATACCAGTAAATTGATCAGTAAAATCGGTCATTGAATGGCTGACATGAGATAAAAACTCTACACCATTAGGGTTTTTTATCCATGATTTAGGAAAGATATGCGCTGCAATCCAAGTCAAATGGTTATAAAAATCGGGAACAGAACCAAATTTAGTAATTACGGTTTTGACTGCTGGGAAAGCATGGGGTAAAGTAAAAGTTTCTGGCATATCAAACCAGTAAACACCACTGCGTTCGTAGGGAGATGGAAAATCAACAGTTTCTCTTTCACTATAAGGTTTAATTGTTTGCCATCTACCATCAATCAAAGCTTCAAAAGGATTTTGTAAACCGAGAAATGTGGTTCGCATTACTGTTATACCAGCACCACCAGAACCAGACACCAAATAACTCAAATGTATTTTTTCTGGTACATCAAATTGTTCGACATCATGACGCACCATGCTATTAGAAATACCAGGAAAAATCCCAGTATTAATTATTGCTGTCACGCCTGCTGCAATAGCTTCTTCATGATATTGTAAGGCTTTACTCGTAAAAGAACGGTGATCGCTCACATCTACATAATTAACACCCTGCTCAATACAAATTTTCAGCACATTAGCATCTCGAAAGTGAAATGGACCAGCACAGTGAACTACTAAGTTAACAGAAGCGATCGCCTGTCGCAATTTCTCCACTTCTGCTAAGTCCAACACCATATATTGCAAAGATGTATTATTTTGCGTTTGTGCAGGTGTACGTCCAGTGACAATAATTTCTGCTTGCGTGTGGGTAAGTAGATCTTGAGCAACACTACCACCGATGCGTCCCCTTCCGCCAAGAATTAAAACCCGATCTGTCATTGCTCCGATATTGGCAACAGTAAGTTTATCACATCAGTTTTTAGTTATGGTTGTCATCACTAATAGGTATGATATTTAAATTTTTGTGAATTTTTAATAGATCCGCTCTAGTACTCCGCCACACCAACTTTGAGGGGTTTGTAGTGTAGACGCTTGTAAGAGCGGCTTCGGTGTAGGGTGGACTTTAGTCCTCTATGAGCGCTTAAGCGCTCACTACGAACCTAGCAAAGTTGCCTTGGTGGACTACTAGCAAAAAAACCTGAAGCAAAAAAGAAAATCCCCTCATTGGAAAACAGCGTCCTTGCTTCAATCCCATCCTTAAAAGGATGGGTTCCTTCTGACTTGAAAGGGGTGTAGGGGTGTAGG
Organism: Nostochopsis sp.; assembly: GCA_051172755.1. Lineage (GTDB taxonomy): Bacteria > Cyanobacteriota > Cyanobacteriia > Cyanobacteriales > Nostocaceae > Pelatocladus. The sequence goes on from JBMNDX010000015.1 coordinate 57,536, forward strand.
AGGAGTCCTATTTTCATACTTGGCGGTGAAATTTTTTCATTGAGACTGCCCTCAGACGAGCGTACTTCTGCCTTCTGAAACGCGTCTCTACAAAAGATTGTGGGCTTAACACCAACCGTATTGGAGTATAGGTACAAATTCTCGCTTACTTATTAATCCCAAACACCGACCCAACAGTGGATTTAATCGAACCCCAACCATCTTTGAAAGTTTGAGCGATCGGATGCTTAGATTGTAAAAACACCCGCGCACAGTTGCGTCCCGGCATTCCGGAAATAGAACCACCGGGGTGAGTTCCTGCACCAGTTAGGAATAAATTATCAATTGGTGTTTTATAGTTTGCTATTTCCGGTAAAGGACGGAAAAATACCATTTGATCAAGTGTCATATCAACGTGGTAATAATTCCCCTTGTAAGCACCCAATCTTTGACCCAATTCTGCTGGACTTTCTACACGACGGGCAATAGTAGCACTTTTCACATTTGGTGCATAGTCTGCTAACTTGTCTATTACCTTGTCTGCAACTTGATTTTTTAGATCATCTGTCCAACCAGTCCCATTCAAACCTGTACCTTCAGCACCCGCAATTTGATAGGGGGCAAAAAATTCAATCCATGCAGTATGTTTACCTGGTGGCGCCATTGATGGATCTAGCATTGTTGGTACTACCAAATACATTGATGGGTCAGAGTCAGGAATCTCTCCCAAGGTACATTTACTATGAGCTTGTTCCACATGAGAAACAGAATCTGCAATTAACACAGATCCAATTAGATATTCGTCTTTATGTTCGTGGTGTTCAAAGCGTAGTGGTTCGTTTAATGCCAAGTCAATCTTGAGGATGGTTTCGTTGTTGTTAACAATGCGCCGTTCTAATCTTTCTCGTAAATCAGGATCAGCAGCATCTACATCACTTTCATCCATCAATTGTAAAAATACTCGCTTGGCATCAATATTAGAAATTACACCGTGTTTAGCGCGATATACTGTACCATTTCCTACCTCTACACCTACAGCACAACCATCATCAATCAAGACTTTCTTAACATGCTGATCGGTGAGGATCACACCATCTAAACTTCTGACCAAGTTTACTAAAGCTTGCACCAAAGCACCTGTACCACCGCGAGGTCTCGCCATACCAGGGTTATGACGCATTGCCATCATAATAGCCCCAATCGCAATGGTTTTTTGTGAAGGCGGCGCACCGAGTTCAGAAGCAAGTCTTGCTAGTGGTGCTTTGAGAAACTCCTCATCAAACCACTCATTAAGAATATCCTCAGCGCTGGTTAACATATTGCGAATAAAGTCCAGCGTTTTATTTGGAGAACCAATAACTGAGAATAAATCTTTCATCTTGGTAACGTCGTAGTTACCCAAAATATCAAGAATTGACTTTGGGGGTGCATTAAACATCGGAATCATTGCACCTATTGCCCGTTGCCAATATTCTGTATACTCTTTATATTTTTTGGCATCACGTTCGTTGTAACGGCCAATTTCCGCACAAGTTCTGTCTAGAGATTTATGACCTAAAAAATATTTACCATCGGGATGAGGACAAAATACAACTGGGTCACATTCTAAATACTCCAAACCATATTTTTTGAGTTCTAATTCTTCTACTACTGGCCCAAGATGAATAAATTCATGGTCAATAGCACATAGATTAAATTTAAATCCTGGTGCTTCTTGTGGCAAGCACTCTTCTGTGGTTGCTGCGCCTCCTGGAACAGAACGTTTTTCGAGTAACAGAACGCTATACCCTGCTTTTAATAAGTAGGCAGCACAAACCAGCCCATTGTGTCCCGCACCAATAATTACAACATCATACTCTTGCATAGTGATAATTTTAAATACAGATGTCTTTTCAATGTTAGAAATACGTTACAAATAGTACATCAATCATCAGTCATAGAAACTAATATTTTTCTCAAAATCCATAGACATATAAATTTTGGTAGTTCTTCAAAAAGATCACTAAAATATAGATCAAAAAACAAATTTTGATTTTGATATTTATTGCTCACGAATAATATATCGGTGTTCAATTGATAAAATCTTATATTTGCCTTGTAAATTCAAAATAAAACCCCACCCTTACCGGGTGAGGTAAATTCTTAAATCATGCACATACGTTCAGATTACAGAGCGTTACCACGAGGTAATACCTCCTCAGGGAATACAAATTTCTCGTGTGGCTGATCTTGAGGAGCCATCCAAGCGCGGATACCCTCGTTCAGCAAAATGTTTTTGGTATAGAATGTTTCAAATTCGGGGTCTTCAGCAGCCCGCAATTCTTGAGATACGAAGTCGTAAGCCCGCAGGTTTAATGCCAAACCCACAATTCCAATTGCACTCATCCACAGACCAGTGACTGGTACAAACAACATGAAGAAGTGCAACCAGCGTTTGTTGGAGAAAGCAATACCGAAAATCTGAGACCAGAAACGGTTTGCTGTCACCATTGAGTAGGTTTCTTCTGCTTGAGTGGGGTTGAAAGCACGGAAGGTGTTTGAGGCTTCGCCATCTTCAAACAGAGTGTTTTCTACTGTTGCACCGTGAATTGCACACAACAGCGCCCCACCTAATACACCCGCCACTCCCATCATGTGGAAGGGGTTAAGTGTCCAGTTGTGGAAACCTTGCAAGAACAACAAGAAACGGAATATTGCTGCGACGCCAAAGCTGGGTGCAAAGAACCAAGAAGACTGTCCCAATGGGTACATCAAGAAGACGCTGACGAATACCGCGATTGGAGCTGAAAAGGCGATCGCGTTGTAAGGACGAATCCCTACTAGACGAGCAATTTCAAATTGACGCAGCATGAAGCCGATCAATCCAAATGCTCCATGTAGCGCTACTAACGGCCACAATCCACCCAATTGACACCAACGAGTGAAGTCGCCTTGGGCTTCTGGTCCCCACAACAGCAATAGGGAGTGTCCCATTGCGTCAGCAGGTGTTGATACTGCTACTGTTAGGAAGTTACAGCCTTCTAAGTAAGAAGATGCTAATCCGTGGGTGTACCAACTGGTGACGAAGGTTGTGCCGGTTAGCCATCCACCTAGCGCTAAAAACGCACAGGGGAACAGCAATAAACCAGACCATCCTACAAATACGAAGCGATCGCGCTTCAACCAGTCGTCGAGAACGTCAAACCACCCTCTGGTAGTACTACGTCCGATTGCGATGGTCATTAGAGGAAATCTCCAAACTTTATAAGTACAGGTTTTTAACTTTCTGTCTGTATTATAGACTGCCGGTTTTTGGCTGACTAGATACAGAATGTAAACTAGGTTGTCAATCTAGTTTACAAATTTTTACTGTCTCTAATCATATTAAGTGTTATTCGCTAATTTTTCCAGGTTTTTTTTAACTTAACTTAATCTTTGCTCATTAAAACATTAAATCAAAATAGTAATTGATTTTAAACGGTTGGTTATAAATACAAAAATCTAAACCGTAGATAGATGAACTTAAACATAACTTTAATTAGTTGCCCTCTTCTGTCTTGTTTCCTTGGGTTTGTTTCCTTAACGTTAGAATTAGACCTAAAGTTAAATTAATTAAAGCTAAATGTTCACCATCGATTTAACCGTAAGAAACACTCCCTTCCCCATTTCGGTACAGCGTAAGACAGCTGAAGATGCAGAAGCTGTTTATCAGCTAATTTTGGCCGCAATCAGTTCTGGTAAGCCTGAGATTGTAGAACTCAAGTGTGAAGGTAAAACAGAGAAAAAAATCGCCGTGCGTGCTAGTGAAATCTCTGGAGTACAGTTAATACAGAAAGACAGTGCAGCCACAGCTAGTGGTAGACCACCTGGTTTCTTCGCCCTTGCATCTGAATAATAAAGATGACTTAAATAATGGCGGAACTAGGTATTAAGGTAAAAGACTTAAACTTCAGCTGGCCTTCTGGAGAGAAAGCAATTAAATCTTGCTCTATTGAAGTACCCAAGGGAGAATTTTGGATGCTCTTGGGTACAAATGGCAGTGGTAAATCAACATTGCTCAGACTGCTAGCGGGATTACTAGCACCTCAATCTGGTGAGATTGGGGTTTTGCATCCGGTGGGTTTTGTTTTCCAAAATCCTGACCATCAATTAGTAATGCCTACTGTTGGTGCTGATATCGCTTTTGGGCTAGTGGAAGAAAAATTACCATTACCTGCCATCAGAACCAGAGTAGAAGAAGCATTAGCAGCAGTGAATTTGTTAGGACTGCAACGGCGCCCTATCTATGCTTTGAGTGGAGGACAAAAACAGCGAGTAGCGATCGCTGGTGCTTTAGCTCGTCATTGTGCAGTCTTACTACTAGATGAACCCACTGCCTTACTCGATCCAGATAGTCAACTAGAATTAGTGGCTAGTGTCCGCAAACTAGTTAAAACTAGTGGTATCACAGCCCTATGGGTTACTCATCGCTTAGATGAATTAAATTACTGTGACGGCGCTTTTTTGCTCGAACGGGGCTGCTTGATAGATAAAGGAGAAGCCCAACGCCTCAAACAGCGCCTGATGGAGTTGCACACAGATTAGGGATGAGGATTGGGGGGTCTCCCCCAAGAAAACCCCCCCCCCCCCCTTTTTCCAACCACTCCCTTTTTTTCCCTTTTCCC
>JBMNDX010000016.1:0-41776 GCA_051172755.1 Nostochopsis sp.
CAATTAGAGCCTCAGAAACCAAAGCTGCTGTTACCAAAACTCCGCCGTTGCTAGTTGTGGAAATAGTTAGTCCTGGTTCTAAAAAAACCGACTACAACACTAAGCACAGAGAATATAAAAATTTAGGTGTACCTGAATATTGGATTGTAGATTTAAAACAGAAAAAAATTTCTGTTTTGACGTTGATTGATGGTGAATATCAAGTCACAGAGTTTACTGGAAACCAAAAGATTGTTTCCCCAACTTTAAGAGAACTCACCCTAATTGCCGAGCAGGTGTTGTCAGCCTAAAACAATCCAAAAGTTTTTTCCGTATAGGGATAGTGGGCTTTTTTACATTAAAGATAACAAGCGCTTTAAACAAACCCCACGCACCACTAAGCCTTTTAGGAGGATTTAGATTTAAATATGTGTCAACTATTGGTAAATAAATATCTATATTTACAAAGCACTGACACGAATCAAAATTTCAAGCCGCCACAACAGACTGACTTAGAAGACGCGGAGACTAGGAGACGCGGCGACGCGGAGAGCAAAGCGTAACTGTGTCCCCGTGTCTGTGCGTCCTCTTCAAACGCTTTTGCTGCTTCTCGCTCAAACCAAACCTGTAGCACCTCCTCTCTCCCATCATTGGGCGGCACAAACTCATAAACCATATGGCGATCGCCCCTACTCCCCAAACGCGCGATATATGTCAACTTGCACCCTAATAGTCGCAGCAGTTTTTGAGCGATCGCTATCGGCGTGTCTTTATCCTTAATAGTGATCCCCAAATAATTCTTAATTACATACTTATATTGTTTGGCTAAACTTTCTAGTCGCAGCAACTCTGGGTCAATCCCCCGATATTGCCGCCCTGGTTCCACTAACACTGACACGCCCAACTCTTCTAGCAATCGCACCGAGGCTAATAACTGTCCCCGGTTAAAATCAGGTTGCCACACAGCCTCTTGTCCTTTTTCAGCCTGCGCCTTGGCTCTGTGGGCATCGTGCTGCGCTACAAACTCCCGACCAAGCGTGAGATAATAATACAGCCGCAGCTGTGGATACCAACCAGAATCGTCCTTTTCCACCAGTTCTGGTGTCACTTCTACACCGTAACGCTTCACCAATTCCGTCTTGCGTTCTCGGTAACGTTCCTGCTTCGTCTTAGCCCGTTTCTCCTTTGATTTTTCATACTCAGTATCCGAATAAGTTTTCGACACACTGATCCCATCACATTCTGCTTGATATAAACCGTTGCTCACAGTTATCACCTCAGTCGCTACTTCAGACGCACTCTCTGTTTCTTCACTCTCGACAATGCAATAACCATCCAAAGCCAGCCCTTCTAAAATAGTTTCCCTGTAACGTGCCATCCCAGCATTTATCACACAAGCCTTAGCAGCCCAAGTATTTAACGACTCCCGTTGAAATTGCCAATCAACTGCCCCAAAATCATAATCACAGTCGTGGTCAACAACCGTTAGCAAATGCATATTGGCACGAGTCGCAGCCTGCTGGCTAAACAACAGCGAATTCTTCGATGTCGAACCATTGCCAATTCTCGATTTACTTAGCCCACAACGAGAAATCCAAACGTGACGCGGCACAGTTTCACGCAATCGCGCTAATATTTGTCGAATTGAATTTTCAGGTTGCACACCACTAGCAATCCCCCATACTCCTGTAAAATGCCCCTGCACATCAATCGATACCCCAGTTTCCACACTTGGGGAAACAATCACAATGTCATACTCACATAACATTTGATTTAAATGAGCCACGCATCCAAAAGCAGCATGGGTGGGGTCAAGCACAGTTTCCCCATCAATTCGTAAAATGCGTTTATCGGGGAAATAATTTAATAGCATCTGCTCTAGAGCTTGTGTCCCCCAGCGAGATTTAGCTTTTTGACCACTACAACAAATTAGCGGTACTCCCCCATTTCTAATATCCTCAATTAACGCTGCCACCAATTCACTGGGGTCTCTACCGGGATAAACGTAACAATTTCCTGCTTTTTGTTGATATTCATTAACAATGACAAACGGCTCAACTTCAAACCCAGCCAAAGAGCGCACGTACTTAATATCAACGTCGCTAATATCAGCACTCGACAGGTAAACTTTACCATTTACACTACCCAAAACATTTTGAATTAGCTGCTTAAAATTACGTAAAATATTTACCCGATGCTGCTTAACCTCCGTAGAACTGTTAAGCAAATGCCAGAACACCTGGTCAGCTTCATCAATAATCACAACAGCATTTGTCCAGTCCGAGGGGTTAAATTTAGCACTTGATTGCGCTCGCATCGAGTCCACACACAGACCATAACCCAACAATCCTCCGGTTGACGAAGTCTTCAACTCCGTGACATAATCGATACCAAAGCGATGACATAACGCCTCCCCTAATTGGACGCGGTGGGTCAACACCAAAACCTTTTGTCCCCGTTCGTGCGCCTTAGCCACCTCCGTTGCTAAAAACTCAGTCTTGCCAGTACCTTTCGCCGCTTTAATCACAACCAACTTGGCATTTTCTGGTACAAGCACCCGACCCAAAAATCTCTGATTGAGGGCTATTGCTGGCGGATAGGTTAAAAGCGTGTAAAGCTTAACTTGCCATTTTTCTAGGGATTTAGCAGTGTTGTAAAGCGCATCAAATGCTTCTCGTCCCTTGGCAACAATAAAATCGTCAACGCCCTTCGGGCAAGGCAGAAGGCAGGAGGCTCTTGAAGCTCTTGAAGCTCTTGGAGCAGGGGTAGCACTTGAAGAAGAAAGCTTTTGACGCTCTTGAAGCAGGTGTTGTTGGGAAAGCTCTTGAGATAATTCTCCACAAGCACCCTCTGCTCCCCCTGCACCCTCTGCTTCCCCTGCACCCTCTGCCCCTCTGCCCCTTTGCTCCCCTGCTCCCCCTAGTGGCAGGTCGATAATTTTGACCTCACAATCACTAGCCATGAGCAAACGTGCTGTTGTGTACGTTGCTTGCTGTACCCTCTGCACTGCCTCCGGCTTGTTGTCGCTGTCAAAACAGATGTAAAATGTCCGTCCTAGCGTTGCGAAAAACTCTAGATCCGGGATTAAAAACGGCTTACCAATTGGTTTGTTATTATCATCCTTGGGATTGCGATAACCAGCATTTACACCAACCAGGGCAATAGCAGCATAACCAGCACTTAATAACGCTGCGGCTTTTTTCGCACCTTCACACAGGACGGTGGGAACATTATTTTTCCACACCCAATGCCAAAAACCGCGTGGGTTAAGTTTATCCTCTTCACTCACGGCAATACCACAGCGTAAGCTGACTTTAGCCCAAACAGCATCCGTGACGTGCAAAAACAAAGCTCGTGTTTCTTCCCGGTAAGGATGCTCATATTTGATAATTTTGTGAATTTTTTTGAAGTCCCGTCTGGGGGAATTGGGCTTGAAACATCCCCACAGCATCTGTTGATAATCGTTTAAAGGGTCAACGCCACTGCACCACCAGCCCCCATGCTCGATGTGACGGTACTTAATTAAGTCCCCGTCTCTTAATCGCCCATCGTTACGGCGGTTGATGTTGGCACTGTAGAGTAAATAATCGTAGGCAGCAGTGCCAGACAGAGATTTGACGTTGAGGTGGATTAGTTCAGGGTCTACGGCGCTATTGAGCCATTCGATGAGGTGAGGAGAGTCTATTGAAGCTGGGGGGCAGAGGGGCAGAGGTGCAGAGGGGCAGAGGGGCAGAGGGGCAGAGGGGCAGAGGGGAATTTGCTCCTCCGCTCGGACGCTCCTCCGCTCGGACGCCTCCCTCTGGCTCTTTTGAAAAGTCCTGTATTCATCAATATTTTGGGCAAAAGTCATTTTGGTATCCTCCGATGATGGTTTGTGTGTCCATCGGAGCTACCCACTTTTTAGGACAAAGCTAGCGGTGCTGAAACCAAGTGCTACATCAAGAGATTTTCTTCTGAGAGTAAGAAATCAGTTGTCTCAATTAAAGGGAACTGAAATCTTTCGTCCTGAAATTCTCATATAATGGTTCATTTTCATTTAAGCTACCTTTGCCTCTATTACGCAGACGTTGTTAAATTGAAGTTGTTATATAGGTTTTTATGGTTGGTTGCCTAATAGCTAACTATGTGTCTGCGTGTGGGCAACTAGCCGATTTCTTGTTTGTGTGACGCCCCTTTCTCCTCGCTTCCCAGACGACTGGTGTAATGCTTGGAGCTAGGACATCAGATAGTCCAGAAAGCAGAAATCAGCCAATTGCGTTAGTTCAATGGCAAACAAAACAGCTAGAAATTGAAAAATCCAATTATTCACGACGTTATCCTCATATACGAGGCATCTAGTCTTTTGATTCATCCAACAGATTTTGTGGCTAATGAATACCATTAAATGGTCTACATTCTGCTTGATATCTGGAGTCGGGATAAACTGTAGCGCTAGATGCCTTTTTTAAATTTCTCGAAAAAAGGCATGAAATGTCCGACCCTGTATGCTAGTATTGCCAACAGGGACGAGTCGTGATGCTTCGTTAGCTTTGAACAATTTGGTGTTTTTCTGACCTGCCAAGTCTTCCAACGCCAAAACTGTTGTCTAACGACTCACCTAACCATTCTGACTATTTGAATATACTCCTTTGGTTGGTTTACCTCCTTTGTCGTAGACCGACCTAAATTTTTGCAGATATGCTGTGGTTAGATTAGCATTTTTCCACTGTTTTTTCAAAGAAAATTGTTGGTGAGTTTAGCTGGACTTTTTTGTGAATACAAAAAATTGTTTTCAAATTGCCACAATTTAAGCACCAAGAGAATTCTAGCCACTTTTACCTAATAGAATTAAACACAAAATACCCATTGTCTCCCATTGGGCAACATTGGGGGAATTTTCATTTATTTACCTTAATGAACAAGTGTCAAAAGCTAAAAGATTTCTTATGACAACTTGTTTTATGCTACGTAGAAAACGCGCTTATGAATACGACTACTACCCGTTTGTAGCTTAGTCCTCGTTTTAGTAGATGCCTTTTTGTAAACGTGACAGCTATTTTCCCCCCTTTTATCAATATACGAGTATCCATTCAATTCGGTCTAAACGATTTTCTGTGTTGTCTTCTTATTGGGTCATTTGTCCTCTTTGTCTTTGGGTGAGGGGGATTTTTGTTCTCTTGCGGCAAGCGCCTCTTGGCACAAAACCACAACCATTTGACTTACTGTTCTAGTTTCTTGATTAGCTAGATCAGCTATTTTTTCATAAACATCAGTAGGAAAAGTTACGTTAGAGCGCTTCCCCCTGTATTTAGGCATAGTATATCCATATAGGCACTAGTAGTATCAGTTTATCCAACTCACCCAACCCAAATAGATCAAAAAAAATTTAGGGACGTGTAGTGCCTATTAGTATCTACTAGTGCTATACTAGCAGATGTAAAACAAGAAACGGCAACACAGATATAACCTAACAAAGCAATAACAGCCTGAAAGTGGTTCGCACAACAAAGGCAACAGAAGCCGGAAAGCTTCCACAGGGGGCTGAGATGCAGATAAATCAATAGGCTACTTTACGTGTCTGTCTCCTCTCTTCCCGTGCCGTCCATACATGGGTTTTCGAGGTTTATGTGAGGTTTTTATGATCAACAAATACGAAAGCAGGCGAATCACAATCAACTGTTTCGCCATAGCTGATTTATGCAGACTTGAGGGGATTTCAATAGATGCCCCTGGCAATGTGCTATCCGCAGCTGTAGAGAGGCTGATTTTTAAAGTTGCTTCTCTCGAAACTGGCACAGCCAGCAAAACACCTGTTTCTCAGTAGAAGCTCAAAAATGTCATCAGTACAGTTTGACCCTCAAAATTTTCTTGAACGCCTTCCGGGTAGTTTCCGGGTACGTTCAATTATCCGGGTAGACCAGAGGGCGCTTTCGGGTCGATTCTGCAAGGCTTCCGGGTATCTCCGGGTAAAAACGTCCGGGTACGAAAACAAAGAGTATTTTTGAAAAATTAACCAGTCAGCCGGAACCCGGAGCATAGTAAATCAGCCTTCATAAGTTCTTGGGCAGGGAAAGGAGACAAAGTAATAAATAAAACGCTGTACGTAGATACGAGATGTGTGACAGTTCCGAGAAATTTTAATTAGGAGAAAAGTCAATGCCACGTCAAAAGAACGAAACAGCAACACAAACGACTCTGGAGGTCGTTGAACCACAAGATAGTGATGTGACAGTTGAAGTTCCACAGATTACCACAAATGCAGAGACTACTGAGGATACGGAGAAACAATCCAAGTCCAGAAAGCCCCGTGTAACCATCCCTAAGCAAGAAATCATCATTGTCATGGACTGCGGACGCTCTCGTATTAAGGCAATGCCCATTATTAACGGGGTTGCTTCATCAAGTATCGTGCTTGACTCGATTGTGTGCGAAGTAGAATCACCGCCCTTTGGCGAAATGGGAGCCTTTAGCATGAGTCGAGAAAAAGTAGAGTTAGAGGGAAAGCTCAAAGACAAGCTAGAGCATTGGGTGGTTGGTCGTAGTGCCAAACTCCAAGGTACTGAATGGGTGGCAATGTCAGACGATGATGACAACAAAGTCCGCTATTTCCCAATCCTTGCACTAGGGGCGATTGCAAGCCTACCCAATCTCTACAAATACTCAACAGGAGCCAACGAGAAAAACCGAGCATTGACCATCCGCTTAGTAACTCTCAGCCTTGCCAATCCCCTAACCCTTAAAAAAGCAATTAATCAGTGTAAATGGATGCAAGTAGACGGCGTAAAATATCGCCTTTCCTTCTCTAAAGGCGCTCTTAATTACCCAGAAGGCTACGGCGCTGCACTGCATGGGCGAGGTAACAAGCTCGAACGCCCAACATTATTTACATTTGACGTTGGCTATGGAACCGCTTGCGTAAGCGAATACTCAAATCTTGGGCTTTATCCCAAACGCATAGCTCACGAACCCAACGGCGGTGGTGGGGTATCACAGTTAATCAAGGAATTTGCTAAGGCTGTCGCCAATACTGATTCATCCAGGGTGATTAAGCCCAGTCAACTGCGAGAAGTACTAGAAACCGCAACAATCCAAGACGGAAAAGTATCAGCCATTGCCCCTGATGGACGTGATATCGGGCAAGCACTAGAGACAGCTATCAAAAACTGGATTAAGGATAGTCCCCTCACTTTCGCCCTTGAATCACTTGGTACAAGCGCACGTAGACATCCCGTTGTGTTGTGCGGTGGAGGATTTGCAATTCAACCAGCCCATCACTTGATTAAAGAACAAATGCTCAAACAAGGCATACCTAAAGAGCATTTAATCGAGACTTCAGACCCAGGAATGATTGCTTTATCAGAACTGAAGAAGCTGTATGTAACTCAACTTAATACTGAGCCTCATGAGGAGCAAACCAATGCACAACAAGAGCAAGCGGCTTAACTGGGACGTACCCACTGAGCTAGTACCAACAGTGAGAATGCTTGCTGACATGGACGGTGTAACCCCTGCTTATTGGTTACGAAAAACTTTGGAGAAGGCAGTCAACGAAACGTTTCTAGGACTCTAGGAGAATCCAGCGTGATGTTTATCAATCCTGCCTCTCTAGAGGCTTTAAACGAATTACCAGCTAGACAACAGCCGATCTTAAGTGACCTTGAGCTTGTAGGATGCGTGACGCTGCTGACAATGAGCAAAACCTACAGTATTGATGGCGTTCTGTACCGTTATTTGTACAGCAGCGACAGTATCAAACATACTCAGTACTTTTTTCGACCTCTGCCAGCACAGAGAAAGACGGCAGACCTAAAACTCAACAGGGACAAGGTTCTACGTCAGGTTTATGAAGTGCCTAGTTTGTATAGACAGCACCGAGCAACCATGACAGATGTAGCGATTCAACAAAGTTTGTTTTGAGGACGAGCGATCACCAAGTTAACCCAAGTGATCGCCCAGTACATAACTATTCAACAAGGATTTTACAACATGCCGAAAAGTAAGCATCCAGCCCCTTTGGCTATAACCATTGCAGGTGATGAAGACCGCACCCATTACTTTGACGACCGCTCTGAGTTTGACGATTTTGTTAGAGGTTTGCTTGTGGGTGAGGATGAATTAAGAGAGTTTTCAACTGATTTCAAACTGTATTCAAAAGTAGGTGGGGAGTGGGTAGAGCAAGACCTTGACCCCTACAATTATTTCCAAGATATTGATGATACTCTCTACCCACTAGCACACGGTCAATTGTTAGCCAACTATAGCCAGTGGGTGAACCACAAAATTCTGTGGGATATTGCACAAGGGAACTCTAAAGCTATCGCATTAATTGATGATGCGTTTACTCGCGATCAAGTGGAGACGACATTTAAGAGGTTAAGTGAAGTAGGCGCATGGTCTAGTGATGAAGAAGACCCAGCCTTTACTGAATACTTAGACAGCACAGAACAAGAACTGTACGCAATTGCAACTCAAGGAACTTCTTTTGCTGATGAAGATGAGCCAGAGGCTTGGTTAACCGAAATCTAATGACTAATAACCAATGATTAAGCGTGTCCTTATTCGCACTGAAACTACTGATACTCACGCAGACGGCACGACCACCTCCAGTAAGACAGAGCGATTAGAAGAAACACCATCAAGTGGTCTATTAGAAGCATGGATGGCTCTTGTACTTCTTCTTTTCACTGGACTTCTGTTTCTTACGACTTATCGTGTCGTGTCATCAATTACACAAATACAAAGAGAACAAACATATGGAGTTCAACAAACTGGCCAATACTAACCAAGCTCAAATTTCTGTTGTCAAAGGTGGTAAGGGTGATTTCTCCACTAATGCCGCACAAATGGGCAAACAGGCCGCACTACCTCAAGCTATTTCAATGCTGCAAGGTTTGTATCAGTCCTACGGGCTACAATTTCCCGACATCAACATGCAAGATCCAAAGTTCAAAGACAAGGTTGTTGCTGTGGGCAAGGTTGCAGAAGTAGCTCGGTTAAACACCAAAGCCTTAGCCCAGATGCTCAAACACACTGCAACTTTGATGGCTGGTCAGGTCAAACTAGCTGAGTTTTATGCTGCCAGTACAAACATTGTTGTTGAAGGCAAGAAACGGATTGATCAGTCAACGGCTGACGCATTCCTGGCGCTTGCTGATTACAACAAACATGCTCAGTCGTTAACCGCGAAAGTTGACCGCAAAGTTAAAGCCCTGGATGCAAAGTACGAGCTTATGGGGCAACTAGGCGAGGGCAAGCTCAAAACCAGTTTGCAACTTATTGAAAATCAAAAACAAGCTGGAGAGAAACGGCAAGCAGCAACCGCAGAGTTACAACAAACCCGTCAAGAGTTGTTGGCATCTGTCGGCATCAAACGGCAGAAAGATGCTGAGTATATCCGTTACGGACATTTGAAGTCTGATAAATAATTAGGAGGGATGGGGCTAAATGCCCCATTAAGATTACATGCAATCCAGTTTTGAGCCAAAACCAAGTGGCAGAGGTACTAAGTTTTACATCCATCTAAGCAATTACGCTGAATTTCTCTCGTGGATGAGTGCGGGTGTTGCAGTCGCTTTTGTAGTCCAAATAGCCCCCAAGTTGCTTTTGATTTATCCAATCGCTTTTATACTGACCATTACTTATTTTATTAGTAACATTCCACACAACAAAACAGCCAGCTTATTACGTATTGCGGCTGTCTTCTGCTCACTGTTTGGCTTCTGGAATTTAGTCTGGCTCTACAGAGATACTGTGTCAGCCGTTGTTATTGGGGCGATCGCATTAATCGTTATTGGGGGAGGGTATGTGCTGTGGCTGAAACTACGTTAAAAATTAGCTACAAAGAATTAGCCCTTGGTAGTTTTACTGTGGGTTTAGTCAGTCTGGGGCTTTCCATACCAGGCTATTTAAAGGATTGGCGTGAGTATCGCATTTGTGAAGATTATTTTGGTATCACCACTTGTCAGAACAGGGCTTACACAATAGAAAACCCTTCTCAGCCCAGGCTGGAACCAACCAAAGTTTATTTCAATGAAGCTCTAACAAAGATTTTGGGGATAACAATAGCCTGTGCAGCTTTCCCCTTAGCGGGGTACGCAGCAAGAGAAATGGCTTCAATTAGCGAGTATAACGAGACTGTGGAGGCAATCAACAAGACTGCCCAATTGCAATCATTAACCCAAGAGCAAACAATCGATTTAAAACTAGGTGGGGAAGCCTACGAATCTATGAAAGCCATTGAAATGGCGGATGTAATTGATAGATTCCGCGAAACGCTCTATATTCCTGTCAGTGCAGAAGATGTGGACGCAGAAATCGAAGCAATCCAGCAGCAGCTAAAGCAAGCAGAAAACCGTAAGGCACTTGAGTTTGAGATTGATGCAACAGTCCAACCTGATGAACCACAAAAACCACAGATAAGCGAAAACGCTCAAAAGCTATTTGATTATCTGCTCAGGAAGGAAGCAAGTAAAGACAAGCCAATGAGCGTTAACACCGTCAATAAAAACGGAGTTATTAAAGATGCGGATGCTGCGATGATTCGCGAGCTTTTTGCTGAGTTGGTCAAGGCAGAATTAGCTGGGCTAGATGATGACGGCAACATTTATCTGATTTAGCTTCTTCGGTCAGAAGGGCAATGATTAATAGAATCAATCCTCATGCAATTACTTAAAATTTAGTAAAAATCGACACAGTGAAATAGAGTAAAATTTTTCGGGATTTTTTTTAGAGGATGTCTGAAAAATTTTGATGAGGTGATTTTGACTACGCAAGCTGCTTTAACATTAAACGAATTATGGCAACATAAATAAACGCTTCGGTGGTTTCAGGCAGTACCTCATAATATGCAGTTCAATCGGCGACACCAATTGAACCAACAATCATGTCCTTACAAATGCGCCAACGTTTGGGCAGGACAACAAACCCCTTCTGTTCTTCGTGGCGGGTGACGACGCTCAAAATCCAACGATAGACATCAATAACCCAATGCATATCCTATTCAGGTTGATTCCAAGCCCTAATTGCTTCAATCGGAATACCAGCAGGAGCAAATAAAATCTTTACTGTCTCAATACCTGCGGCTGTCACCGCCCTTTGCAAACGTACTTTGAGCGTTGGATGATTTTTGATAACTTGCTCAATTACTTGCCTATCTTTAAGTACTGGATAACTTTCAACAGCTTGAGCCACAATTGGTTGGGCATCGATTACAGTTGGTTTATCCTGTTCCATTTTCTCAAGCAACTGCTCAAGCACGGTTTCTAATTTAGTAATATCTTGTGTTGGCAAGTGATTATTTTGAGTGGCAATATTATCACCTTCAACATTACCAGCAACACTGCTGCTAGTAATAGGCGCATGAAAATTCATTTGAACTGGAGGTTTTTCTGACATAATTTTGAGCGTTTGATTAAGCGTGTTTAGAGAATTGTTTAAAGGATCAGCGTTATTTATTTCCTCATCCAAAGCAGAATAAAAAATTTCATGGTTATAAAATTTGCACCGCTCTTGGATTTTAGAAATTGCATTGCTTTTATCCCATGATGGTGTTTTTAATTGTAACTCCCATATCTGAAACAAAACTTTAGAGCTAGCAATTTTACCTAACGCATCTGCGGCTTTACTACGAACATGAGAACCTTCATCCTGCAAAGTATTAATTAAAGCAGATATCGCTGCTTCATTGCCGATTTCTCCTAACTCATACGCAGCACTACCACGAACATCAGAATATTCATTCTGTAAAGCAGCAATTAAGGCAGGTATCACCGCTTCATTGCCGATTCCTCCTAACGCATCTGTGGCTTTTATGCGAACTCCTAAATCTTCATCCTGTAAAGCAGCAATTAAGGCAGGTATCACCGCTTCATTGCCGATTTCTCCTAATGCATACGCGGCACTCCCACGAACATAAGAATTTTCATCCTGCAAAGAACTAATTAAAGCAGATACAGCCGCTTCATTCCTGATTTCTCTTAACGCATTTATGCTTTCCCAACGAACCAAATAATTTTCATCCTGCAAAGAACTAATTAAAGCAGATACAGCCGCTTCATTGCCGATTTTTCCTAACCCATACACTACACTGTTACGAACGCTATAAACTTCATCCTGCAAAGAACTAATTAAAGCAGATACAGCCGCTTCATTCCTGATTTCTCCTAATGCATACGCGGCATTCGCACGAACATAAGAATCTTCATCCTGCAAAGCACTAATTAAGGTAGATACCGCCACTTCATTATCTTTTTTTGCTAATGCTTCTGCGGCACTTCCACGAACAAAAGAAGATTTATCCTGTAAAGCACTAATTAAGGCAGATACCGCCGCTTTATTCCTGGTTTCTCTTAACGCTTTTGCAGATCTCACACGAGTCAGAGAATATTTATCATGCCAAGCCTTAATTAAGGCAGATACCGCAGTTACATTGCAAATTTTTCCTAATATATAGGCAGTTCTCCAAAAAACACCAAAGGATTGATCATGCAAAGCTTCAATTAAGGCAGATACCGCCACTTCATTGCCGATTTTTCCTAACGCATATGCAGCTCTCCAACAAACATCAGAGGATTGATCATGCAAAGCCTCAATTAAGGCAGATACTGCCACTTCATTTCCGATTTTCCCTAACGCCTCTGCGGCATTTTCACGAACACCAGAGGATTGATCGTGCAAAGCCTCAATTAAGGCAGATACTGCCACTTCATTTCCGATTTTCCCTAATGCCTCTGCGGCATTCTCACGAACATCAGAATATTTATTTTGTAAAGCACTAATTAAGGCAGATACTGCCACTTCATTTCCGATTTTCCCTAATGCCTCTGCGGCATTCTCACGAACATCAGAATATTTATTTTGTAAAGCACTAATTAAGGCAGATACTGCCACTTCATTTCCGATTTTTCCTAATTCTTCTGCGGAACTCTCACGAACATCAGAATATTTACTTTGTAAAGCAGCAATTAAGGCAGATACAGCCGCTTCATTGCCGATTTTTCCTAACGCATATGCAGATCTCCAACGAACAAAAGGATCTTTATCCTGCAAAGTAGCAATTAAGGCAGATATCGCTGCTTCATTGCCAATTTTTCCTAACACATACGCGGTATTTGCACGAAAAATTGAATCTTTATCCTGCAAAGTAGGAATTAAGGCAGATACTGCTGCTTCATTGCCAATTTCTCCTAACACATACGCGGCACTCCAACGAACAATTGAATCTTCGTGCTGCAATGATTCACTTAAAAAGGCGATCGCATATTCAGAATGAGTGATACCCAATAACTCAACTTTGAGTAATTTATGAATGTCTAACTCTAAAATTAAATCGACCGTTTTTTTTTGATACTCCCGCTTTACTTGTCCTGCCAACCTTGCTCCTAACTTCAAATCCACATCTAGGGCTAATTTCACCACTCTTAAAGCCTGCTCTTCATCATTCACCAACCCCAACATCAAGGCCACAGATTCTGTCCACTTCAAGTAATTCAGATAATCCCGTTTCAACTTTTCATCACTAACATTATCAAGTTGTAGAAGTAGAAATTCTGCGGCGTAATATTCCTGAATTAGTTGATGGCGAAACTCAATCTCATTATCTGTTCGTAATTGGATCAAGTGATACTTGAGCAAATCCTCTAGCCAGCGTCTGGCACAATCATCACTAAAAGCTACTTTGTTCTGTAAAAATGTCCCTAAAACATTCCTAGCTTGTTGTTTAGAAATAGTTAATCGCAACTCTGTCGAATTGTCACCTTGCATCATCACAAATGCTAGATGCTGCAATAACTCAGACTGCCAGTTGCGTAACCCTTCAGCAATTGGCACATCTCCCTTAAGTTTGTGATACTCTCCAGAGAACCAACGAAACAGTACACCTAAACTAGTAGGAATTTGTTTGGCATAGTTGAATACTTCACACAGCATCCACAATAACAGTGGCGTTTCTCCCAATTCCCCCAAGCGTCCATCCAACTGTCGCAGCATTTGTTCACCCACCTCTGGCAAATAGGCGCGGACAAACTGCTGCATCTGCGCTTTTGTGAGGGGTTGCATTTCCAGCCTTTTCTCAATACCTAAATCATTCCCTATCCCTAAATCCCGCGTCGTGAAAATCATCGGCGTGACTCGGTGGTATTTCTGCCGAAATCCATTTAAATCTCGTCTGGCTTCTTCATTAGGTAATTCATTCAACCCGTCTACAAGTAACAAAAATCGTCCTGTAAACAGCAGATTTTCAATTTCTGTTCTATTAAGGTCTAAATTATGGCGAGTCAAAAAGTCCCGAATTAAATCCAAGACCGAGGTTTTGTAGCGTCTTAATTCCACTAGCACAGGAATTTTCTGATTTAGTTCTTTGTGTTTCCCCTTTTCCGCCTCTTCCCACAACAAACGCTCTAAAGCTGTAGATTTGCCTGAACCCGGTCTTCCTACTAGCAACACATGGCTGGCTGCATACTTCCGTAACCCTTCGAGGATATTCAACCGTTCAATTTTTTCTCTGTCTGGTGCTTCACCTTCTTGTTGCTGTGGTACTGTTTGCACCATCAAACTCAAATCTAAGCGTCTGCGCGATTTTTTTGGTTCAAGTCTTTGACGGTCTATGGCATCAGTTGGCGTGTATAAATCTTGCCAATCTTTGTATGTGCGCTCCTCGCTAAGAGATTGTATATATGTTTGAAAATCTATGCTGTGGTCTGCAATCATGCCAGTAAATTGACCGAGGACTATTAAGCGCTGTTTTATATACTACATAATAACAAGTATCATGAGTTGCACTCCGTGAGTGCCTCCACTTTTGCCATGCCGAAACCCGCCGATGTTAGCACCAAACGCTTAATTAGCCTCGCACCCGACAATTGGGTAAAATGGGTGACACAAATCAGAGATGTCGTTGCAGGCGAAATCCTTAACTGAAGTTCTGCTAATGCGTGGAGTCGGAATAATATGAGTGGTGATCAGCCAAGCATCGTAAATGGGACAGTTTATTCCGATGCCTCACTAACGACCAAAATTTTTCCGTTACTAATACCAAGCCAAGATGAACGTTGGCACAGAAAATTCGGTTTGGGTATCACTGATTGAGCTGTTTGATATAGGAGTAGAGAATTTCGCGTTCGCCTTGAGGTGAGACAATGAAGCATTGTTGTCCAACTGCGTTATGTTGCAGAACAACAACAACGCGATCGCTTTGACAGACTCCCAAACAACTGGTGCTGACAACCCGATATTTACCCCACAATCCATCAAATTTTAGACGAGATTTCAGCCAGTTCTGTAATTCTTCTGAAGCTGTTGTACCTCTATTAATGCGATGAGAACCACCAGAAAATTGCTCTACTGTACACTGTGAACAAACTAGCACCAACCCGTTCTCCCACTGGGGGACAAAAGTGGGAATGGGAGCAATAGGAGCCTCTGGCGGGTCATAAGAAGGAGGAGAACTTGGTTTATCAGTAGATAAGAACTGCTGAAAAATTTGTCGAATTAGCGCCAGTATACGTTTAAGCAGTTTCTTCATGGGCGAGTGGCTTTGCTATTTCTCCAATAGCATCACCTAAATTGACCATTGAGTTTGTTCTAACAGTGAAGGTATTCTATGAAGTTTTTTGTTGCAACCAAGTAACTAGCTGCTGATATCAATACTTTATGTCGTTTACAGCATCTACAATCTACATAGAATAAGCATTTTACGTTGTTAGTATTTTCTACAGCGTTGCTATTTTCGGGTAAATTTCTACAACGATGTCCTGATTGCTAAACTGACTAATGTCGTAGAAAAAGTGGCTCGATGTATACGTTGTTTATTCAACACAGATAATAAATTAACAACGTTCCAAAATGCCTAAAATTATTTACGCTGTTGTTGTTGTTATTTAAAATGCGATAAGACATAAAATACTGATAGCAACGATTGCTCAACATCGCCTAATGCTAGAGAAATTTCGGTGGTTGATCTATCCTTAGCCCATCAATGACAAAACTGTATAGACGTGGGTGTAGACATGGTACATATGGCTAGGAATTAAGCAAAACTTATCAATTGAGTCAAAGCTAGGATGATTGGGCGCTCGAAACATAAGTTTGCCTTAACTGAGGTCACTTGTACGGTGGTTCTTCACGAAAAATGAGGACTGTCCATTATAAATCGCGAATTATGGACTGTTGAACTTAAAGGTATGATCACGTCTGGAGTAAAATGAAAGCGACACAATTCAGCAATAGTCGCATTCTTCATGCCCCCAGTCGCCCTTGTCCACACGGAGGAACGTAAACAGTTAGCAAAATTAGCTCCGGCTGACGCTCAAGCTAAGTTGATTGAGATGTGGTTGTATGGGAAATCTCTGAGATCCCAAGAAGCTTATCGTCTTTATATCACTAGATTTTTGGCATTTGTAGCCAAACCGATTCAAAAAATCTCCTTGGAAAACCTTTACGATTTTGCAGGACATTTGGATGGGTTGGGGTTAACTACTAGCACGCAAAAAACCTACCTCTCTGCTGTTAAGTCGCTGCTATCGTTCGCTCAGAAAATCGGGATGACTTCTGTAAATGTCGGCGCAGCAATGAGTTTGGGAAAAACGGCTGATACTCTAAATGAGCGGTTGTTGACTGAATCGGAGGTGGCACGGCTAATTTGGATGGAGCCTAATCGTCGCAACCGGGGAATTTTGCAATTGTTATACGCTGCTGGGTTGAGGGTCAGTGAGTTGTGTGCATTGAAGTGGAAGAATTTATCAGCACGGGGCGACAGTGGGCAGGTAACGGTGCTGGGTAAGGGCAGTAAAACGCGCTCGGTGTTGCTGCCAAAGTCTATCTGGGATGATTTGATGCAGTTGCGGGAGAATGCAGCTGATGATGACCCGGTGTTTTGTAGTCGCAAGGGTAAAGGCAAAGGGCATCTTGACCGCAAGACAATTAATAAAATCATAGCGACGGCGGCGAAACGAGCAGGGTTGAGTCAGAAGGTGTCGCCGCACTGGTTGCGTCATGCTCATGCTACCCATGCGCTAGAACGGGGGGCGAATATTGGGTTGGTGCAGTCTACTCTGGGCCATGCGAATGTGTCCACAACTTCTCGCTATTTACATGCCCGACCAAATGACAGCAGTTCTATGTATCTACCATTGTAGTCAGCGAATCATAGTTGAATTAAATGCACTCAAAATTATAATCATGCATATTGAAAAGCTGCACATTCAAAATTTTAGAGGATTGCAGGAAATTATCCTGAACTTTCCTCCAAGCAACGAATCGGTATTTATTGGTATAAACGGTGCAGGCAAGTCATCGATTTTAGATTGTATTGCGATAATGTTAGCTCAATTTGTAGCTAGACTCCGCAATAGTAAAAAATTAGAAGTTAGGTTTACAGAAAATGATATAAATGTTAATTCTAATTCTACTGTTAATACTATAACAATTTTAACAGAACAGAAAGAAAGTTTATCTTGGAAGATGGTGCAAGAACGTGTA
The DNA here is from genome assembly GCA_051172755.1 of Nostochopsis sp. Taxonomy (GTDB): domain Bacteria; phylum Cyanobacteriota; class Cyanobacteriia; order Cyanobacteriales; family Nostocaceae; genus Pelatocladus. The sequence continues at coordinate 17,434 of JBMNDX010000016.1, forward strand.
TATAAACAAGATAAAAGTAACTATGATGAGATTAATTATTATATTAAACGCCTACAAGAAAATTTAAAAAATAACTCTGATTTCAATTTACCAGTAATGGTTTATTATCAAACCCATAGAATGGTTTTGAAAAATCCGTACACTTTTAAAAGTAAGGGCAGCCAGAAAACTAAGAAAGAACTGCATCATCAATTGTATGCTTACGAAAAAGCTTTTTCTACAGGGGTCAATGACTTCCAGGATTTTTTTGATTGGTTTAAAGAAGAGGAAGATTATGAAAATGAAATTAGATTAAGAGATAGTCATAATTACAGAAACCCCAAATTAGAGATTGTCAGAAGAGCTATTATAAATTTCTTAGAGAGATTTTCTAACAGTAATTTTTCTGATTTACGAGTAGTAAGGTCAACAACAGAACGAGATTTTTATTCTAACCAAGTTCCCAGTCAACCTTCATTGACTATTACAAAAAATAGCCAAGATTTAAGGTTAGAGCAACTATCTGATGGTGAAAAGATGTTGTTGATGATAGTCACCGACTTAGCAAGGCGATTGGCAATTGCTAACCCAAGTTCTAATGATGCGTTATCAGGAGAAGGAATAGTTTTAATTGATGAAATAGACTTGCATTTACATCCCCAGTGGCAAAGGACTGTAATTCGCAGTTTGACACAAACATTTCCTAATTGTCAATTTATTGTGACTACTCATTCGCCGCAGGTATTGAGTGGAGTCAGAAGAGAAAATGTATTTATTTTAGAAAATTCTCAGTTAGTCGAGAATACACCCTATACCTATGGCAAAGATAGTAATTCGATTTTATATGAATTAATGAATGTAAAAGAAAGACCAAATGAAGTACAACAGCAAATAAATCACTGTTTTAAATTGATAGATGATGGACGCTTAGAAGCAGCTAAGTCGGCTTTAAATGAATTATCTAATTTACTTGGTGAGAATGATTCAGAAGTAGTTCGTGCTAATACACTTATTGGTTTTTTAGAAGATTAGATAATTACAAATATGAAGCGTATTATCAAGGGTAGGGAACCTCAATCATTACTTGAGCATCGCCTCAAATCTTTTGCTGATTATGATAATTATTCTGAAAAAGATGAATTACGGGAAACTTTACTAACCGAGCAAGGACATATTTGCTGCTATTGTATGCAACGTATTAGTGCTGACAGAATGAAAATTGAACATTGGCAATCACAAGATGAATATGAAGAACTTCAATTAGATTACAATAATTTGCTTGGTGCTTGTGAAGGTGGTCAAGGTTCGCCAAGTCACTTGCAACATTGTGATACAAAGAAGGGTAATACAGAAATTACTATCAATCCTGTTGATAATCTGAGAAATTGTGAAGATTTAATTAAATATTTAGGTAATGGAAAAATTTCTTCTGATGATGTAACTATAAATAATGATTTAAATCAAGTTTTAAATCTCAATATGCAAACTTTGGTTAATAATAGAAAAGAAGTTTTAGAACTTGTACTTAAACAGCTAAAAAGTCAATATCCAAAGGGAGATTGGACAGAAGCAATTTTAAATAAAAAAATTCAACAGTGGAGTGATAAACAAAATGACGGTAAATATAAACCTTATTGTCAAATAGTTATTTATCATTTAAAAAAGAAATTATCTAGTATAAGTCGGCGGAAGTAAAATAACCATTATCAGCAGCCCAAAAGCTTAAAATCAAGATTTTTCACATGGACTTACCTGAGAAATTACTGTACTAAGCTCTAAGCAAAAGTGCAGCAAGAGAAACTTTCAAGCTTGTAGGCTTGATACCTTCCGAAGCAATTAAATTTAAAATATCAGTATCTTGTACTAGGCTAACAACAAAGGTAGCATCATCTAGTTTTGATTTCTCTCCATCTGTATATTCGCGTAGGAGTTTTTGTACACCCTTAGTTTCTTTCCAGGTATTTAATTTTTTGAAAGTATTTCTGACGTTTGTTCTATCCAGTCCTGAGGGGAAACTATCAAGCATACTAACTCGGCGTTGGATGCGAGTAATACGTTCTGAGGTAATATTAATATTTTCTAATGTTTCAGGTTGTGCTAGTTCCGCAGAACGTTGCTTTTTGAGAATTACTAGCTGGTTATAAAGTTTTTGTAGTTCTGAGAGTAGATATTTACTAGAAAATACGTCTCCCGCTTCTGGAGTTTTAAAGGCGTTTGCTATGGCTAGTCCATATCCATCTCGTTCTCCTGTTTGGTCATTCCAGTAAACAGTTTGTTTTTGTTGGGGAATTGGTTCGCCATTCGGGCCAAAATATTCCACAGTTAAGGCTACTAATCCTGTAGGTTCGTCTTTCTCTCCTGCACGCCGTCCCAAAGCAATGGGTTTGGCTTGATAATCTTCGCCCAGTTGTTCAATTAATTTGCTGAGTTCTTCGCTATGCAGGATTTCGTTTTGAGTGTAAAGGTCGCGATTAGTTTCCTGTTTTTGATAAGTTTCTTCTTGCAGGTTTCCTTGTTCCATGCGTCTAGCTTTAACTAGGCTGTTAAGAAAATCAATGTATCCTGGGAGAACTTCATCATCAAATAGGGTATCGCCGTAAATGGAAGCGCCTAGTGTATCGACACTAGAAATACTGGGGATTTCTCCATCTGCACTGACAATATCTCCTACAAGTTTTTTATTCAGGTTGCTTAAACGACTGGCTTGTCTTAATAATTGGCTTTCGCTGTTGGCGTAGTAAATAGAAATATTCTGACATTTGTGTTGTTTAGGTCGGTCAATGCGACCAATCCGTTGCTCTAAAATCATGGGATTCCAGGGGAGGTCGATGTTGATTAAATAATCTGCATCTTGGAGATTTTGACCGACTGAGAGTGTTTCTGAACCGATTAAAATGGCTAGTTCTTCTTCTTTAGCTGGTCTTTCTGTAGCGTTTTTACAAGTAGCTGCTGGGGCAAATAGCCGAAATATCTGTTGTCTCTTCAAACCTGTTTTTTGGTTGCTTCCTCGAAGGATATTGTAAGGGGTAACTTGCAGTTGTTGCTCGGAATTATTGGGATAATACTTTTTAGTAGAACCAATAGCCATCCCGATACCTTTAGTTGCTATCTCTACGTCAGCAGCCATGTAACGGTAATAGTCAATTACTGTATCTGAGAATGTAGAAATTAGCAGTACTTTATGACCCAGGTTAACTAATTGGCGTACTTTTTGGGTAACTTGTTCTCGTTTATGGTCTTTGACAAATTCATCTGCCAACAAATTTTGAATCTGTTGTAATTGATTTAAATCGCCCGCACAATCAGCTAGCATTCTGTTATGAATAGCTTGAGCTTCTTGAGAATTATTGCGGAGGGCATCGGTAGCAATATCTATGGAACGACGCAGTTGTTGCCGTTTTTGTTGTTGTTCTGCGCTATTTTCTTCGTCTTCATCCTCCTCTTCTTCTTCATAATCTTCATCCCAAATTTCACGGTCATCTAAGTCTAAAAAATCAATATCAATTTTCTTGTCTGATTCAAAACCGTAGTGCAATAACAGAAATTCCTTTAAGCCATCTGCGTCGGGGGAAACAGCTTCTAACTGTTCTTGCATTTTGCGAATCCGATCGCCGAAATTTTTAATTGTGCGGCGCAGGGCGTACATACTTGATTCTGCCCGTTGCAGGAAAAAGCGGCGTTGGTTGCGTAACAGGCTGCGTTGTTCTACTCTGCCCCGTAGATAACGAATTGGATCTGCAAAGGGAATAAATAAACTGGTTTCAAATTGGGTAAATATCTGATCCAGGGCTTTTTCTGTACTGATTTCAAATTCTACAGGCAACCATTCTGCTACCCGCTTGGCATATAAATTGAGGTCGGGGGTGGCATCTCGCAGCATCTGTCGGGTGCGCTGGAGAAACAGTTCCCGGTAGGTGCGGCGAAAAATATCAGTATCGTCAGTAAAGTTTTCTACTCCTGTTTCCCGATTTTGGAACCACAAGGCGACTTCTGGGGGAAAACCTAAATCGTTAAAACCTTGTGGACGGCTGAGGAAAGGAGAGAGGATGTTATAAATGTCTTCTCTGCGGTTATTCCAAGGGGTAGCTGTGAGGAGTAGAAAATAACGTTGCCGTTTGGCTGTGAGGTCTTTTTCTCGAATTTCTAAACAGATTTTGTGGATGCGGTTTTTGTAGTTACGGATGCCTTCGTGTGCTTCGTCAATAATTACTAAATCAGCACCACCGTAGCGATTAAAGTCCGCTAGGAAGTTATTTCCTTTGCGGCTCATCAGGTTTTTGTTGTACAACTCATAATCACCACTGTTAAAGCCCAATTCAGCCATTTCTCGTTCCCAGTTGGGGAAGAGTTTTTTGGCAGCAATGATAGCAATTCTGGCTTGACTGTGTTGTTCTCGATATAACCGAGTCACGGCGGCTGCTAACCGTGTTTTCCCTAATCCCACGGCATCTGCACAGACGGTAACACCAAAATCTTGCATCACCCTTAAACAGTGTTGCGCTCCCGATTTTTGATGTTCAAATAAGGTATCTTGGTTAACTAATTGGTCAAGTTGGTCGCTGCGTTCTACACGGAATTGGCGGGGGCGCTGTTGTGCTAACCAGTATAAAAAGTCTTCGGGAGTGCCGTTTTGTCCTTGGAGAATTATTTCTACAGCCTGCTGAAAGCCAACAATTTCCGTAAAATCGGGTATTGTTTGAGACGAAGTAACGGTAACGGGTTTATTGGGTGTGGTGTTATAAATCCCAGTACTGGTTTTAACTTTAAATTCCTTGAGAGGAGTCGGTGGGTGGTCAGGGTCTACTTCTACTTGACCAATGATCCGTTCTGGCTGCTGGCTGGTGATGGTGACTTTGACCAATTCGTCATCAGCAACGGTGATATTTTCTACTTTGTCTAAATTTTGACCAGATATTTCTACTGGGGTGGTTTCTCCAGGGGGAATTTCATCAGGGGTAATGGACTCAATAACGGGTTGGCGAAGCTTGGTGCGGCGTTCTTTTTCTAGTAGTACCTGTTGCAAAAACTCTGGTGATAAGTCAAAGCTGGTGGTTTGTTGCCATTCGGTGTCAAACTGTTGGATACTTTCGCTAATGGTTTCCGCATCCATATTTGATTCCCAAGAGTAAAGAAATGTCACGCTTTCGGCGTTGCGGGAATGGGCGGCGCGGGTAAAGTTATCTGAACCTTCGTGGAGGATGTGGTTATCGAGATTGTCACTAAGGATACCTGTTTTTTTGTGGTAAATGGCGTGAGTCGGTTCCATTTTTACCAGCTTGATGTAGAGGAACCCCAGGCGGACTAACTCTGCTAAGATTTCTGTACCTGTAAAGGCGTTTTCTTCTAACCCCTGGAGAAATTCTGCTAAGGTGCGATGGGCAAACTGGATACGGTAGTTGGGGTCATGTAGTTTTTCTAACTTAGCAATATCTGTTTGTTTGGTGAAACCTTGCCAGTCCATGAGCAGGCGAATTTGACCTTCTGTTTGCACAATGGCAGCAAGGGGTTCTTCATATAGTTTGAGGATACCACTGTCAAAGTAGGCGGTGGAGCGGCGGTAAATTTGGCTACGTTCTAAAATGTTGCTGATGAAGGTATTGTATTTATCTAGTTCCGCAGGTAGGTTAAATTTGCGACGGCGACCTTTGATTTCTTGGAAGCTACCTGCGAGTAAGGTTTTTTCTTTGGTGACGCTTTCTTGGTTGAGGAATTTTTCAATGATCCTGAGACGGCTGGTTCTCAAGAGGGCGACACTAGGTAAATCTCCGGCTATGCGGGGAGTATATTCAAATACTTTTGCTTTTTTAAGGTCAATCCGCAGCAGTTTGTGAGTGGCGTTTTTACCGCCGATACCCAAGAAGGAAACGATGTTATGTAGGAAATTGTCAGCATCACGGTGCTTGAAGACAAGCCAATATTGATTGTCAACGCCTTTGATGGGGCTACCCTGAACCTGGAAGTAGGGGCGTTGTTTGCGAATTAATTCTTGGATGACGGCTTCTAGCACGGTGATAGCTTAATATAGGATATCTTGTTTCCTCAGTTTTCACTTTACCCCTTGATTGAGAAAATAGAAGCTGTTTGAAATACTGACAGCATCTGGTGTCACTACTCAATCGGGAAGCCAGGTATCGCTTCGTCAATTTGTGCCATTAGTTCTATGGTCTCTTTTAGTGCAACAACTATGCGTTGATAGTGTTGAATGTCTTCATCGCTTAATTGTCTACCTTTGCGGTCTTTGAGCCATTTTTGACAGACTTGATAACCACCTACGTAGAAATTCCAGATGTTTTCTGGAATTCCAGTAAATTTGTCTCCTTTTTTGTTGATTACTACTTCGTTTTCGTTGATAAATTTAGGATGTCCTGCATCAACTAGGCAATTACCACCAGTGTCTACAAACTGGGTAATTAAGTTATTTAATTTTGGTGATTTCATTAAGTGTAGTGCTACTAATTCTTCGCCATAAGTTGCGAGTTGGCGAAACAATTTGTCATCGCTTGTCAGGGGTACGCGGGGGAAGTCTATTTTGAGAAATTCGGCGTAGCGGATGCGGTAGGTGGGGGAATGGAAGATGGCGTAGATGTAGTAAAATATGGCTTCTGGTGTGGGGGTGTAGCCGAGTTTTGAGGTGATGGCGTTGAGAAATTCGGGGGAAAAGTTGGGACGGGTGGGTTCTTCTAATTCTTTTGGGTTGTTTGGGTTGGGGTGGAGGTAGAGAGGAAAATGAAAACTATTATTTGATGTTTTTGGAGACATTAAAATTTTTTCTGATATCAGGTTAGTGACTTGTATATGAGCAAATTGTTCACCCTTAGTCATTCTGCTAGTCAGAAGAGCAATATTATCTACTAACATATGTCGCATTACATCACCACGCGGAGTACAGTGAAAGCCCCTTGATTTTACCGTGTAGTAAGTATAGCGAACATCAAAAGGACGATATAAAATTGGAACTACTTTGTTTTTATCTATACCAGTAGAACGGATATCAGATTGAGCAAAATGTACTTTCCAGTCTCTTTTATCTTCACCTAAATTATATTTATTTCGTGCATCTTCAACTGGAAGATTTACAAAATCTTGGACTATATTAAAGACATCTCTTGAAGTCCACTGAATAGCAAAGTGGTCGCGTGCAGTTACAATTCCTGTTGAATTTAAAGGAAAGATTTCTGTGATTTTACATCCTAATTCGTACTCTCCTCGTAAGTCTATGTCTTGAGGTACAAAAAGGTAAAAAGGTGCATTACAGTTCAGTGTCGTCCATTGAGTTGTAGTAAGATTATTTTGATAAAGCCAATAGTACTTTCCACCACAAAGCAAAGCTCCATTTGCGGGAGCATCCCAATTTGGAAAAAACAAATGATTCGCGAGATACCATCGCGAATAAAAAGGGCGGTTCAATCGGGAGCATCCCAATTTGGAAAAAACAAATGATTCGCGATGGTATCTCGCGAATAATAGGGAGGATAGACTTCCGATTCCACAACTGCAAAAATGATTGTAGTTAAGGAGCATGGTAGTAACAATGACGCCAGAAGATAAAAAACTGATGGAAACCCATATTCAAGAGATCGCCAAGATCCTTTATAAAAACACCCCACCAGAAAAAATCGAAACCTTTGAGGGTATTGAAACAACGGTACGCCAACAAGTATTGGAACACGTAAGTCCAAAAATCGCATTTTTTTTATCGGAGAAAAGACAGGAACGACCAAAGGGAAAACACGGAGAATAAGAAGTTGTGTTGGTAAGCTTAAACTCACTTCTAAACAAGTGTCGCGGTTGGGAATAGAGCCATATCAACGATTGAGTCCAATGCTTTCTAAGTGCTGTTTGATACTATCAGCCAACGCTTCATTCCAGGATGCAGAAAATGACATTCAGATTTTGACTGGCATAGAAGTTGGTCACAGTACGCACCACAGACAGGTAAAAAAAGTGGACTTATCTCCTCCGAACGTAAAACAGAAATTAACACAAGTGTGTTTAGATGGCGGAAAAGTTCGACTTCGTTCAGAGAAAAAAGGTCAGCCCGCATATTGGAAGGAGTATAAAACAGGACGATTACAAGGAATTTATTACGGAGCCTTTTTTCAAGATAACCTTTCTTTAACTGATTGGGTTAACAGCCAAAATATTGGTAAAACGCTTTATTGCTTGGGCGACGGACATGATGGAATTTGGAACTTATTTGAAAAAATTGCTGAGTCGGAATGTCGGCAAGAAATTTTGGACTGGTATCATTTGAAAGAGAACCTTTATAAAATTGAAGCACCAAAAAAGTTCTTGTCACAAATTGAAACCGAGCTGTGGCACGGACAAGTAGAAGCAGCACTCAAGTTACTTAGAAAGAGTAAGTATGTAGGAGTAACGAACTTTATCAATTATCTAAAAAAACACCGACAGCGCTTGGTCAATTATATGTACTTTCAAGCAGAACAGATCAGCTCAATAGGTTCTGGAGCTGTAGAGTCTGCGGTCAAGCAGATTGATAAAAGACTACAAATTGTAGGCGCACAGTGGAAGTCGGAAAATCTACCGCAAATGCTTCAACTCCGGTGTGCTTATTTGAATGGGCAGTTAGCTGTGAAGTTATAAAACCTAAAATAAATCGGGTGAAAACAGAAAGCCCATTTTATTCGCGAGTTACAATCGCGAAGAGAATTGGGATGTTTTTTATGCCCCGACCAACATCAAACGATATTGAACTTGATAAGGTAGCTCGCTTTACTCGCTGTAAACAAGCGATCGCAGTGCTAGAAAAACAACAGCAACAACTGTTAAAACTCGGAGAACTGGCACCATTTGGTGCTTGGGTAGCGCGTTATCAAGTTCGGCAGAACTTGAAGAAATATTGGTACTATAAATTACAAGTTCCACAACCTCACTTCCAATGCGCGACTGCTGACAAATTAAGTAAATACAAGCATTTAGGCAAAGCTGGTACAACTGCTCACATTGATGCTGTGATGTCTGTCATCAGACGTAGTATTTGGGATGAGATCCAAAAAGTTATTGATAGCCTTGATGATTGCTTGCTAGATATTAGTTCTGGCTTTGAGCAAGAGTCAGAAGAACAAGAGGATTGAACCGCCCTTTTTATTCGCGATGGTATCTCGCGAATCATTTGTTTTTTCCAAATTGGGATGCTCCCCCATTTGCTGTATTCTTGTATTTTTCGCGTGTACCCCATAAATGGTTATGAAATATCTTTTTATCTAAATTTTTTATTGGTGTTTTGATGTATATACTTATAGCAACTCCTTGTTGAATATCAAAAATATTTTTATCCCCTGAACCGTCTGGTGCGCTATCTTCTTTTTTACTATTACCATGTAAATCTAAAATATAAATACTATTAAAAGTTTCTTTTAAACTTTGACGCATACCTCTACATGTTGCATTATCTAGATAGCTATGATTAGAAATAAAGGACAAAATTCCATATCCTGTTTGTTCAATGCGCCATTGTGCAAACCTAATAAATTTAATGTAATCATCTTGTAAACTTCTTGGGTTACGTTCTCTTAGTGATTGACCATCTACTTTATAATAATCCCTAACTAAATTACTAATCCATTCACCTGTATTTTTTGATTCATAAGAATATGGTGGATTACCAATCACAACCATAATTTTCTTCGCTTTTTTTATTTCCAAAGCAGCTTCACCTTCGGCTGCAATGAACTCCTCAAAAGGTATCTCTGGCTTATTGGGCAAGGTTTGCTCTAAAGAGTTTGTTAAATATACTTGTAAGCGTTTTGTATCAAAAATATAACCAGTCTCTTCTAAGAATAACCCTAATTTAAGATGAGCAATAGCATAGGGAGCCATTAACAACTCAAAACCAAATATTCTTGGTAACAAACGTGCGCTTACATAACCCGACCACGACTTATCAACTAACCCCTCTGTCAAAGCATCTGGTGACTCTTGAAACCGTTGATAAATTAACTGACAAATCCATAATAAAAACGTCCCAGTTCCACAAGCTGGGTCAAGAATCATTACCTCTGGGTCAGCCAAACCTAATGGTTTATTAAACTTATCTTTCAACAACTGGTCAACAGAACGTACCATATAGGAGACTACAGGTTCCGGTGTATAGTAAACTCCCAGAAGCTCCCGAAGCTGAGGTTTATAAGCTGCTAAGAAATCCTCATAAAACCGAATAACAATATCTTCTCGGTTCATCTTCTGCCGAAAATCTAACAGAATCGCATCCATTTTTGCTGCACGAAGAATACTAAACACTTCGGAAATTGCATCAATTAATTCATCACCTAACTCTGACGCTTTACGCTGCGATACATCCTCAAATAAACGGCGCAAAAACGGGTTGGTTTCTGGTAAATATTGCCAAGCATCCTCTCGATTGAAATAAGTTTCCTTATCTTGACCTTGCCTTTCATCTTTTACATAACTAAATACCCTAGCTGTAAATAACGCATAGGCAATTGTCTGGGCATAAATATCAGCAAAACTATAATCTTTTTCTTTAGTTGATGTTAGTTTGAGAGTTGGCAATAACTCTCGTTGAAAACTCACAAACAGCTTACGTAAATATCCGTCCTCATTCTCTGCGTTATAAACCTGGGGAATTGCTTGTTCCATACGACGGGTAACTTTAGCAAGTTCTCGCGCCAATTCTTGAGCCGTTTTTGCAGCTTCGTAAAATACCCATTCCACTAAGGGAATTAAATTTAATGCTTTAATCGCTATGGGTAGTCGTCCCTGTTCTAAACGACTCAAACGTCCTAGCAGTTGTTGGTCGTTCCAAGCAAAGGTCTGGATTTGTCGTTGGCGTAGTCCCCCTTCTGTGGGTAATATTAACGCTACCCTGCCTGTACGTTCCTGTTCAGGTAGCAAGATATACATAACAGGTTTGTTTTCTGGGTTAACCCTGCTAATGTAATGCTCATAAATTCCCGGTGGTTGCTCTTTTGATGTCAAAAATTTAACAATTTCTGGCTGCGTCGCCTCATTCAGTTCTGGGTAAAAGCCCACAGCAATGGGTAGGGTATCTGCTGCTTCCAATTCATCCGTAGCAGGGCGCAAATACCAAAACCGAGAGCCTTCCGGGTCACGCTGCTGTTGTACTGGGTATGCTAACATCCGCCGCAACGCCTCGATGCGATTTGACTCTGTACCAGTCATGACGGCTTGCAGATGTTCGATGTTAGGCATACGTATAAATCCCTAATAACCTTTTAACTTGACTAACGGTGTCTGGGCAATTCTAACTATTTTGGGGTAAAGATAGCAAAATGTTGTGGGAGCAATGCTATTCCAGATGTTCATACATTAACTTGAACTTGTTGACTTTACAACTTGCTAAATTGTTGTAAACCTGAATTGCTATATTGACAACTTGCCAGTAAGCTCGTAAGCAATATGGTTGGCAAGAAATTCAATGATCATCGCGTTAGCAAACCAGAAAGGAGGCGTAGCTAAAACCACCTCTACCATCTGTCTGGGGGGAATCCTAGCTTCTTTGGGAACTGTCCTCGCTATTGACCTTGACCCCCAAGGCAACCTCACCACGGGTTTAGGGGTAGAAGTGGCTGACGACTCTAAAAGCTGCTACGACGTAATTACAGAACAAGCAGAAGTCATCGATGCTGTAGTTGCTACTAAATCCGGACTTAGCCTATTACCTGCTGACATTAACCTTGCGAAGGGAGAAACCGAAATTCTCATCAAGGTAGGTAACTTTTATATCCTCAAAGAGAAACTTGCTCCTGTACTCAACCAATACCAGCACATCTTGATTGATTGTCCCCCTTCTTTGGGACTGTTAACGGTCAATGCCTTAGCAGCTGCGGATGCAGTCTTAATTCCAGTGCAGTGTCAATTTTTTGCCCTCAAAGGACTAGCGGCACTATTGGAAACAGTAGCCAGCGTCCAAAAACGCCTTAATCCCCAACTACGGATATTGGGGGTACTGCCGACAATGGCTGAAAACACGGTGATGACTCAAGATGTCTTGGACTCTCTCAAGAAACGACTGCAAGATATTCGCATTTTTGAACCAGTTCCCAAGTCCATCAAGTTTTCCGAGTCCAACTTAGCTGGGGAACCCATCCATATATATAGCAACGACAAAAAACTAGTGCAGCCCTATCGGGCGATAGCTAAGTTAATTCAGCAATCTAATTAGTAAAAAACCTATGGCAAAACGACGTGTTCGATTAAATGACGAAAATGACCCGCTATCTTCAACCGATAAAGTCTTGGCTGGTTTTGAGCAGGTTAGCAAGTCAACCAGTCAACCAGATGAAAAGTTAACAAGTCAGGAAGATAAATTGTCAACCATTAAGGCAGACAACACAAAATCAAGCCAGGAAGTTAACAAGTCAACAAGTCAGGAAGATGACCAGATTGAAAGTCCACAAGAAAGCAATTCAACCATTCAGGAAGCTAACAAGCCAACAAGTCAGGAAGATGAATTGTCAACCATTCAGCCAGATCAAACAGATTCCTCGACCCCAACTAAACCTGCAACTAACAATCATAGGAAAAAGTCAACAAGTCAGCAAGATAGCAATTTGACCATTCAGGAAGCTGACAAGCCAACAAGTAAGCAAGAACAAGCCGATTTCAACAACCTTAAAAAGTCAACAAGTCAGGAAGCTGACCAGATAGCAAGTCCACAAGACAACAATTCAACCAGCACGCAAGATAGCAACCCAGCCAATAAGCAAGTTGGCTTTCCAGCAAGTCAACAAGTTAAATCTGAAAAAGCAATCTGTCGTAAATCTACGTTTCAAATTAACTCAGAGGTGTTGCATCTGCTAGACAAACTGCACCTAACACTCCAATTAGAACTGGGTAAAACCAATGCTCCTTATAAAGAGGTGATTGTAGAGGAAGCGTTAGTACGGTTATTAGAAGAGGTCAACTCTAACCGTGGGGCTTTAATATCCGCATTGGTGGAAAGACAGAAGAGCCGGGACAAAATTTAATAGATGCGTTTGCGATCGCGTAAGGTATCGAGGATTTGTAATATCGATTGGGATTTGCCTGAACCGGGAGCGCCAAAGAAGCCGAATGAGAGATTTTCCAGGTAGTTAGGCAGCACAACACCGCCAATTGATAATTTTGGTTCAAGGGGCTGTTTACCTGATTGTCTGAGTAATTTTACTTCCCTTAAGCTCAGTTGGCGTTGTAATTGTTGGGGTGTAACGATTTTGGTTCCCCGCAGGATTTGAGATGTAAGTCCTTTGGGAAAGATAAGAAAGACAATTGTTATTAGAAGATTCAGCCGCCACAGTCCCAACCAGCCTACATCGCTAAATAATGCAATGAGCATTAAAAAACCGACTGTTGCTAGAGCCACTTTCAAGGGAAATGGTTGTTGTCGGTTGTTTGACCAGTCAGCTGTAAATAATAGTAGGGGGAACAGTGGCCCAGCTATTTTCGCCAGCCAATAAGCAAAAATTCCCAGTCCAATACCAAAGGCGAAAATTAGCAGCGAGACGATATTAACGCCAGCGATCGCTTCCATGTTCAGCCACTCCTTTCTATCGGCTTCTGTCTCTAAAATGCTGTTGCTGTTTTTCGTTTGAGTTTGATTGAGAAATGCCGTATTGAGAGCGGATGGCTTCTAATCGTTCCTGCAACGATAAGTTTTCCCAATCCTGCTGCTGGTTAGTTGTCTGCTGGGATTGTTCTGAAATTTGTGGAGATTGTGTTAGTTCTGGCTCTGGTTGTGTGCTTGCTTTTTGCTCAGAGTGTTTTTCAGCAAGATAATTCCAACTAACGCCCATGTCGGCTGCTAAATAAAGACCACTTGGGGTAATGTTTTTTGCCCATTCCCCAAAGCTAGGCGATGCATCTTTGTTGTAATAATCAGTCGGCAGATAGCCAAATTCTTTACCTAAATAGATTTTGTTATCGCTTTGTTGGGTGTTGGTGTCCTGGCTGGGTTCTGAGGTGCTGTTTTCTGGTTGTAAGTTGATGTGTTGTTGGTTGAGTAAATGTACTTGTGGTGAGTCTTCTTCTTGTTCAGCGTCGCTGTCCTTTTTGGTGCGTTGTTGCTTGGTGTTGTAATCATCGTTGTTCATTTTGTAATACCTCTGTTGTTTTTCCCATCTAATTAATTGAGATGCACTCTATAGACTCAGCCCAGTCTGCCTGTTTTCCCGGATTTCTCACAAGACTTGAGAAAAGAGGGGTCAAAAACTGCCAAAATGTATATTGCAAAACAGTTCCAGCAGTTTAAAGTATGACCCCAAATAAAAATAATTCTATACCGTCCAAGTTCGTATTTGGACAAGTGGAGTCACGTCCAGTAGTAGTTAATTTCAAGGGTGAGCCTGTAACATCTGATGCAGGATTAACATTAATTGCGGAACTAGACCGAAAAAGAGAAATAACATCACGATTGGCAGGATGTTTCAAAGATTACCGAGACCCAAATAAAATTTTATATCCAGTTCATAACTTAATAGCACAAAGGATATATGGCTTAATCATGGGCTATGAAGACATAAATGATCATGAAACTCTACGTCACGACCCAATATTTGCACTTGCAGTAGGAAACGTTATTAACTCAGAGCAAGAATTAACCACTTTAGCAGGAAAAAGTACCCTAAATCGTCTCGAGCATTGTCCAGAAGATGTAAATTCAAGAGAAAAAAGTCGGTATCACCGTATTGAATATGATGCTCTGGCGATAGAAACGCTTTTAGTTGAGCTATTTTTAGAATCTTATCAGAAGCCACCGCGAGAGATAATAATAGATTTAGATGTTACGGATGATTTAGTACATGGTCATCAAGAAGAAACATTCTTTAATCCTTATTACAAGGGATATTGTTATGCACCACTTTATATTTTCTGTGGCAAACATTTACTTGCTGCAAAACTGCGTGCATCCAACTTAGACCCAGCAGCATGGGGGTTGGAAGAATTACAAAGAGTAATAAAAATAATACGCTCACGATGGAAAGATGTAAAAATTATTATTCGCGGAGATAGCGCTTATTCCCGGGAAGAGATAATGGCTTGGTGTGAATCACAGATGGATATTGATTATGTGTTTGGAGTTCCGGAAAACCCTCGTTTACTTCAGTTATCGCAATCAATCAAGTATCGTGCATCCCAAGAATATTCAAGCAAAATTCAACCTATAGTCGAGTTTTTTGAAAGCTTATTTCCGGGAACACCGGATTTAAAAAAAGATGCGGCAGAATTTGTTGATAACTCAGTTTGGTATTGCTCTCTTGACTATCAGACTTTAGACAGTTGGAGCCGTAGTCGTCGTGTTGTTGCCAAGGTCGATTATAGTGATGAAGAAGTTAAGACTCGCTTTGTTGTGACTTCGCTCCCGATTAAGAAAATTCCTCCTGGGAAACTTTATACTCAAAAATACTGCCCACGAGGCAACATGGAAAATTGCCTCAAAGAACAAAAATTAGATTTACAAAGTGATAGAACAAGTACCCATACATTTGCAGGGAATCAATTGCGTTTATGGCTGGCAGCGATTGCATACATTTTAATGAATGCCATGCGAGAGAAATGTTTAGTCAATACAGAATTCAAAAATGCAACGATTGGAACTATACGCACAAAATTATTAAAGCTAGGGGCTGTGATTACGATTCTTCAACGACAAGTCTTAATTGAAATTAGTAGCGCTTGCCCTTACAAGGAAATTTTTGCAAAGATTTATGAGTTTTTATCTCGACTCCCTTGCCCTGGATAATGAGAAAATTTGTTTCATAAGTAATAGCTAATTCTGATTTTAAATAACTATTATTGGTGTTGTTTTGCTTAACTTAACCCAACAAATTGTCATGTCAATTTTTATCAGTATTTTTTACAGATTTAAGTAACTTTCGCTCACAATGTATTTTATGTATCTTTTTTATTTCGGTTTTTACTGTTGAATTCTTTTAATCTGCGCTTAATTTAACAATGTATCAATTAATTTATCCTAAGTCTGGCTAATCCAGGTGTTTTTTTCTCCCTCGTGAGAAATCCGGGTATCGTGACTACAAATCTTGAATTCAAAAATAAACTACAAATACTAAGTGAAACACTGTTTAATAACCTCGACCAAAATGAAGCAATCTTTGACTCCAAGCTAACTGTTGAATCTGACTTATTGACCAACTGCTCTATTTTTTGCATCAACCATCTTTGATTTCGCGCTAAATCCTCTATCTCTCCCCTTATTTGATTCAGTTCTCTACTAAGAGACACTGCCAAAATCTCCCTTTTTAATTCGGACATTTGAGCTTGATTTAACTCCATTTTTAAGGTCTGATTCTGGGAGAGCGCTTGATTTAAATTCACCAAGAGTTTTTTTAAAGTTGGTATCTCCGATACGAAGCTTTTATATGAAGGTGAAACTTCACTCAATGCTTGCAGTTGAATTAGCTGTTGTTGCGAGGTTAAATCTAATGCGTTTAAAGCTGTAGAGAGCCTATTGCACGACTGAGCCAGGTTGTTGATCTTCTCACTTTGGTCTCCTGCATCTTTTAATTGCTGTGCTGTTAGTTCTGTCCATTCTGACAGTTCAACTTGTAATTTTTTAAATAATTGTTTCCACTCATGTGGTGCTGTCTCCGTCAGTTGTGCCAGATACCCTATATACTGCACTAATCGAAACGCAGGGTCTTCTGGTCGCATTCCAGAATCTACTGCAAAGCGCAACACCTTTGCTTGAAATTCTGGTGGTTTATCTTCTAGCAATTTATCCAAATGAGATTCAGTCATCAAACAACCTCACTAGTAGCCTGAATCAAACTTTTATGTGGGAACTTTTTAAAATTCTTAAATCGAGAAGATAGAGAGCGCCTGGAAAGCAAGTCAAATTTACTCCAGCCCTAACTGCGATGCAGCCCTTAAAAATTCACTTTCACAACTATCCACCCACCCAAACAACCTGGACTGATTGCTCAAAGTTAGCGCCGAATGCTCCAAGGCTTCTCGAAAACTCAAATCGTTACTATCTATAAAATCAAAAATATCGTCAAACAACTCCGGCAGGTTCAACTCAATTGCGCCCAAATCCAAAACAGCCTGCCGCGCTTTGGAATTGTTGTAGCGAGTAAACTTATTCTCTGCACCCCAGTAGAGATTCCTAACTATCACATAGTCCACTCGACTACCACAAAACTCTAACAGCCTTTTTAATTGCACCACCGAATCCTTCACCCTACCCAACACACTCACCATCGTGATTCGGTAGCCTAACCGCTCGGCATTCTGAAATAAATAGATGTCGTTTGCTAAATCCTCAAAATACTCTGCTGCACCCGCAGGTAAATCAACTAATGAAACTTGAGGAATCAACAATTTCAAATCATCTTGCAACGCATCCGCACCACCTCGATGATTCAATTTCAGGGTTTTTACCCCAGGCGGAATATTGTTGTAATGTCTCCACAACTGAGGATTAGAAGCGTCACACTCATAAGCAATGCAATTGATGTTGCGATTTCGGTAGATATCGAGCAAAATTCTGGCTACTATGCTCTTGCCTGTCCCCCCTTTATCCCCCGTACACATCACAATCCTTTTATTTACTGCTGATGGAGCGGTTTTCTTCTCAACAGCAGTTCGAGTTTTGATCATAAATCATCTGGGTTATAGAGTTTTGGCTTGAAGGTATGCGATGAACCCTGTAACTTCGATTCCGACTTTGACTGACTCTGTGCTTGTGACTGTGATTTGGCTGATTGTCCTGACTGAGGCTTTCTTCTTCCTTTTTTCTCAGACTCACTCTTAGTTAGCTCCTGAGATTCAGTAGCCCCCTGGTCAATAGTGGTTGACTCTCCCTGATTAACATTAGTCTCTGAAACCTGCTCAACATCAGTCTCTAAATATGCGTCAACTTTCTTTTTCTTGCGAGTGCGAGTACTCTTCCTCACCTCGCCCAATAAATATTTCAGCCGACTGCCACTAATGTGAATATCTAGCCCAGCCAATAGCTCTGATATTTCATCATAGGTATAATTCTTTTTTAAAGCACCCTCTATGTAACGTCGCATCTGACGAATTGCTTCCTTAGCAGGAACATCAGGCAACTCTTTAGACTTCAATTCCTTCAACGCCTTAATCGCCTCTGGAATCTTGTCTTTGCTTATCCTTTCAGTATCTTGTTCTTGGTGCATTCTAATCGTCGCGTTAAATTACTTGTTAATTCTAATATTTCCTCCGTAACTCTGTTAGAAATATATACCACTAAAGAAAATATGTACTATTTTCTCCCAATAATGCAAAATATATTTACATTTGTTCAATTTCCCCCTATCTTGCCCCTATTTCTCACTCCCTCGTCTTCTCCTGCCCACTGGGCAACCCCCATCCCCAAAACCCGCCCAATATGAGGTTAGGAGCCAGCCATGCCTTTTTGCCTCCGGCAATCCTCGCTCCGCTCGGACGGCAGGGCTGGCTTAAGGGGGACACCCCCTTAAGAATCCCCCATTAGGCTACACAATCAGCCTCGCCAATTATCGAAAACTTTGACACTCAGTTATGAAAAAATGGGGACATTCTCAATCAATCTCTCCGCGTCTCCCCCATTCCCTCAAACTTATGCCCAAACGTATTAAATTCAAAGCCAACTTCAGAACCCACTCTTACAGCCTCCGATTAAGCGACCTGGAACTCGATTGGCTACGCATGAAAGCTAAGGATGCAGGTATGAGTGGAGCCGATTTAATACGTCGCTTAACTTTCACCAAACCACTACCCAAAAGAATCAGTAAAATCTCACTTGCAACTTACCAAGAACTAGGACGAATCGGCAACAACATCAACCAACTTACAAGAGTATCTAACACCGCCATCAAAATGGGATATCCGCCACCAGCTAAACAAGAGCTATTAGAAGAACTTCTAGAGCTGCTACACGAATGCAGACGACAACTCGCACAAGTCGATGTTGATGACGAGGACGACGACTTAGAATCAGAGGATTTTTCAGATGATTGGGAAGCAGATTAAGGGTAGAGGCTTTCGAGGTTTATTAGATTATTTACAATCCAGCCAAGAATCACGATTAATTGGCGGCAATATGAGCGGTAGAAACCAGATCGAATTGTCCAGAGAATTTAAAATCTCACGCCAACTTAATCCAGAAGTCGAACGAGCAGTTTATCACGTTTCACTCTCTGCTGCAAAGGATGATCAACTCGATGATTACCAATGGTGTGAAATAGCTGATAAATACATGGAGAGAATGGGTTTTGACTGTAATCAATATACCATTTTCAGACACGCCAACACTGATGATGACCACATTCATATAGTCGCCAGTCGCATCAGATTAGATACTGGAAAAGTAGTACATGATAGTTGGGATTATGTACGCTCTGAAAAAGTCCTAAGAGAAATCGAAAAAGAATATGAACTAGTCCAAGTACCTGGTAGCAGAGATAAACTAGCAAGAACACCCACCACTGGACAAGTTCGGCGCATCAAAAGAGAACAACAAGAGTACGAACGCGGCGAACGAGAAAACCCACCACAGCACACCATCAAACAACGACTGCAAGAACTCATTGACAACGCCACAATTGACCAACCAAATATGCCCCAATTCATTGAACGACTGCAACAACATGGTGTAGAAGTTCGACACGGATTAACACGCAATGGTAAATCAAAAGGCATTTCTTATGCAATAGACGGACAACACTTTAGTGGCACACATTTGGGTGCGGCTTACACCTTTCCAGGACTCCAAAAACATAAAAGTGTTGACTATCAACCACAACGTGATGATGTGCTTATGTTGCAGCTGCTTGCAAACCCAATTAAGCAGACTCAGAGTCACCAACAATCACTCTCAAACAACCACACTAACGCAGACTCCCAAGAAGAACAAATTCAATTTGAACACACCCAAACTGTAGCCCCCATCCTCGCTAGTCTTTTAAAAGTTGTGGACTCAAATCGATTTGAAGGAAACCAACACACAGTTTACTGGCATGAAAATCAATTGGTTATAGTAAGAAACAGCGATGAGGTACAACTCATGAGAGCATCCTATAATTCGCAGAAATCACACTGGCAACCCATCGAGCGCTCACTTCTGACGACTGAAGAAGTACAACACTTTCAGCAACTCATTCCCAAAATTCAGTCCAGATTGGACTCACTGCAACAGGAAAAAGAAAGGTCTTTGAAAAACCGTAGTCGAGGACTTTCTCGTTAAAGGAGACAAACAAGTCATTACGCTGTGAAAAAGAGATTTTGGTGCATCCTTCGAGGTTATCAGTGAGCGCAATAATTTGGCGTTTTAGCAGCAATCGCGTTACACAGCAAACGAGCCGGACACCGCTACACTTGCCAGAGGCAGTTGCGGGCTGCATCAAAAAGCAATTTACCACCCAGAATAAATATCGCCGCAGCCCGCCCCTACGCCTCTGTCATGTCCGGCTCTTGATGATAAAAAAGCAGAAGACAATTAGAGACTGAAAGATATTCTACAACACCATTTTGAGAACACGCCAAACATCATAAAACTCGACACTAACAACTGCATTTAGTGTGAAGCAATTAATCTAATGTGCAAGCAGCCATCGCCCTTGTAAAACTCAACCAATCGCTGCAACATATCTCCCTTCAAAAAATCATCCTTAACCTTATCGAAAACCTTTTTATTAACATACAAGTCAATTGACGATTGCTCTAAATGGGGAAAAACAAGACTGCTATATATCAACTTACTACTGCCAGCAAGACTATCAACAAAAGCTTGCCACTGTTGATTGCTAACAAACTCAACTTCGTTTAAGGCTTTTTGAGAACTGAGACTAAAAACACACTTAATTACATCAATTGCAATATCAATCGAAAATTTCGACTCCACCTGATACACTGTCAATAATTCTGCTGTTAAATTAACAGCCGTAACTAAATATAAATATCCAGCTTTGGTCAACACCCATTTACCTAAAAAAGATTGGATGTCCTTACCAACACCGATATTGTCAACCTTAGTAGAATTTTTTAACAGTTTGGTTATATCGCTAAACTCCTGATTACTGAGCAACTTAATCGTATAACGCTGCCACAAATGCAAATCTCGATTAATCGCTGCACGCAGCCCTTCAATATCTCCAAAGGAAAGTAATGATAGTACCTCACTAGCCAAATGCAATGCCCGGAAGTTATTTTCATTGACAGTAGCGCGATTCACCGTAACTTGATTGACAAAATCCCATTTTCGTGAGCTAAGTGCAGCTGCTGATAATGCAACATTGGCAATTATCACTTCCGAGTCACTTTTATCTTTCACCGCTCGCCTGTATCCGAGTAATATATCTTCCCAATCGGCTGACTGGGACACCCCTAAATAATCAGCCCAGTTAGGAGTAAGCGCAGTGTAATCAATATTTTCCCCAAACTCCATACTCATCCAATAGCAATACCACCAATTCGGCGCTTTTGGGCGTACCCGCCGCAAAAAATACCAGAAGGCGTGCATGTTGCCAACAACGTTTTCACCTCCAAAAATCGCACCCCTCAACCAATCGCGGGGAGGTAACATACGAAATTTCTCGAATGTTGTCTGAATCACTCCAGATGGATCTATACCCTTAGATACAATACCCCTTAAAGAACGCCGCACATATGCCACCATTTTTCTTTGCTCTTTTGATAGCAACTCCCCAAAGTGCATAGGAGTACGCTTATTTCTAACGCTCTTAAAACCCACCTCATCAACCGAATAAACATATCCGCACTCAGGACAAATAGAAGCAAAATTACTGGCGTAGGCTTGACACAATGGACATGATTTAAGTACCGCTCGCTCTAAAGTCAGCTTACTATCGAACGGACAAAGCCGGATGGGATGATTCGAGGTAACATATCCTAAACGCTGAAAGTTCTCACAAAAATCGAGCAAGTAGGCATAATTCTTACCAGGATGCAAGCGGCTACCCCTTCCGCACATCTGAAACAACAAAGCCAAACTCCTTGTTGGACGAGCAAGTATAACAGCATCGCATGACGGTTCGTCAAAACCTTCTGTAAAAACTGACACTCCCGACAATGCACTCAAATTACCAAGAGCGTAATCAGCATAAAGTTGCTCACGTTCACTTTCAGGCGTATCACCCACAATCAAACCACAGCTAATACCTGCATCATTCATTCGATTTGCTAAATCCTGTGCTTGGACAACTGAAGCGCAAAATATAATTGGTTTGGTGTGAGCAAATCGCTTAATATATTCTTCAATAATTCGCGCGTTTAAGTTCTGATCACAAACTTTATCCAAACTCGATTGACTATAATCCCCATCTGCACTCACATCTAATTGCGAATAATCTATCAACCCATTCCAACCAAAATGACGAGGCCCAGTTAGTTCCCCCTTAGAAACCATCTCACCAAAGTGGGGACCCCTGGCCATACAATCGTAAAACTGACAAAATCCTTCTTTATTCCGCCTACTGCGCCAAGGCGAACCGCTTAATCCCAAAAACAAACACTTTGATAAAGCAAATATTCCCCCACTGTAATGCTCCATAATCCGCCAAGTCACATTCCAGTAGGAAGTAGTATGAGCTTCGTCAAAAACACAAAATTCAATATCTGGTGGTAAATCTCGATTCTGCAATGTCTGAAACATTGCAATCAGTACATTTTTACTACTATCAACCGGATTGTCACCCCATATAATTCCAGGTTCTATCCCAAAAAAATTAACTAATTTCTCCTGAGTCTGGACAATCAACTTCGTGCGGTGACAGCAAAATAAAACTCTCTTACCGTTACGTACAGCATTAGCTATCATATAAGCTGCAATCACAGTTTTACCACCACCCATCGGCAGAAATAACAAACAAGATTTCTTACCAAGAGAATAGTAATTATAAATTTCTTCAATTAAAGCTGATTGAGTCGAAGATAAACGTACTTTGGAATTTCTATTGGGAGCAGAAATTATCGGCGATAAAGACATGTAAATTTGAGAAACAGGGTCAATCTTTATTTGTCTAAATAGTATAATTATAACAAACTTTTCAATGACATTAATATGATTTTATGGAGATAAATGAGCAACCTTACTTTCAATTTCACCAAGTGGGAATTATGAAATTAATGGGTAACAAAAAAATCTTTCTCTGTCAAGATGGCACCGAATTTGAAATCACAGAAAAACGATATAAATGCGAATTATATAACCAATGGGGAGTATGGAATATAATTCCGATTACCCAAAAAGATGGAGAAATAACTCACTACCAAGTCAAAGGATTAGTTTCATCGGAAATTAATTCTTCAGATGAAACGTGCAAAGCCAAAGGAATTATCACGGAAATTAATAAAAAAGATGTAGTGAGTATAGTCATCAAAAATCCTCCAAATCCCAAAGTGAGCATTTGCTTCACGGGTAAAGATCCGCAGATGAAAACCAGTCATATTTGGGAAGTTCATGCTGTTCGTTCTGCAAGAAAGTTCGTAACAGTTCATGGTCAACGCTCTGATATAACAGTAAGAGAAAATAATAATTTCTCCACAGTTGCTCAACCAAAAAACATCAAAGCTGTTGACATTCAATTCAATAAATTTAATCAGGAGCCAGATGTCCCATTTTTCAAAGGTGAAAGCTGTGAAAGCAAATCCAACGAAGATTTGACAGTTGAAATCATCGCATCTTCAGAACAGGGAATACTTATTTATATCCAAAGCGAAACTATCAACAATAATCCTCAATGGAAATTTTTCCTAGATAAAAATTCGCTCACATTCAAAGGTAAATGGCTGAATGACAGTCTCATCATCTCTCCACAACCATTAAGTAACTTTAGTCCTAATGTTCAAAAACTACCTACAGATAACACAATAACTGAAACAAATAAAGAGCAAACTCCAATTTGCAGAAATTGCTTACACTATCAAGCAGATATATGTACCAACACGAGAAGCCCTGTATTTGCTTCTAAAGTTAATACTCACGATAAGTGTCCTGAATTTAATTGTGTTTAGCATCGCATTTCTCCAATATTATTTAAAGTCCCTCAACGGGAATTATTGCCATCAGACTACCTATCATGGGATTATGTGTTGCCGGAGGCTGCTATGACCCAAACACCAGTCAAACTAACTTTTGAGGAGTATCTCACCTACGATGATGGCACTGATAACATTTACGAACTTGTTGATGGGGAATTGGTAATGGTTCCACTGCCAACAGGCAAACATTCAGATGTGATTGATTTATTAGCTTTAGCTATAGCATCTGCAATTCCCCAACAATACCGAGGCGACTGGAAAGTCAAGCGTGATGTTGGGGTATATGTAGGCGTTAACTCGCAAACGGGTAAAGAGCGTTCCCGCACCCCAGATTTAACTGTTTTAACCTCAGCACAGTGGGCTG
>JBMNDX010000017.1:0-36245 GCA_051172755.1 Nostochopsis sp.
GGGAGAGAGAGGAATACCAGCAGCGCATCCAAGAAATTGAGGAGAGGCGCAAACAGTTTCTTTCGATTTCCGATATTGAAGGCTGGGACATCGACCAGCTGATCCAACAAGCACTCTCATTCATCCCACCACGCACCCCAGGCTGTGGCAATTACGACGAATGCCGTCAAGTGCTGATGGCTTTGGTTAATCACTACGGCCCAACCGAAGCCGAAATCATTGCCGAGAGTTGGTCGCCCTCCATTAAAGGTACAACCTGGAACATCCGCGCCAAAATTCGCAGTTTCCGACGTGCGGGGATCACGATTGGAACACTGTTTCACATTGCCAAACAGTATGGCTTTCGTTTCCCACAAAGGCAGTACGAACAGTCTCACAGCCAAAAGGGACTGATTAGCCGCGAACAATGGGAACTGGGACGAGTTAAAGAAGACTTGACCAGCTTCAAAAACTTATTAAAGCAGGCTCTAGCACCTGTTGCAGAAGTATTTAAAGGATTTAAAGCACCAGCAGCACCAGTAGCTGAAAGAAAAATTAACACTTCTTCACCCAATGTAATTATTTACAAAAAAGGAAATATCCCGCATAGAAACGAAGTGACAGGCGATATTTCTATAGAGTGCCAGCCAGATGAACATATTGCCGCATGGGTGGAAGCCATCTCTAAAGGCTGGACGCAAATTTTAGACAATTCTCATCCTGGGCTTGGCAAGTCTCACAATGCCGGACAACTGACCGCCGCCCAATTCGGTATTGATAAATTAATTTACCAGGATGCCAACCACAGAAACCCCTCAACACTGCCCATCGAGGCGAACTTTGTTGACCTGCCAGTGCGGCACAACGGTTTTAAACTTGATCCCACCCGCAAAACTCCAATGGGCGAGGACTTTAAACTGTGGACTAAACCCGGTGAAACTGCCGACACTGATGCTAATTGTCACAGAACTCACTTATTTGGCGCATTTCGTGATAAAAACTTTGTCAGTTTGGATTTTGAAGAAAGTTCTATTAGCCCCATCTGTGACGGTTGTTCACTGAAAAATCAATGTCGTTTTGCTTCAGGCCCTGGTTTTGGTTTCCGAAACCAGAAACGTACGGTAATTCACTCTTACTCAGAACTCAGAGCGCACCCAGATTCTACCCCGGTTGACTTAACTAATGCGGCTGGCCAACCTTTCACCGTCGGGCGGATTTGGGAAGAAGCTGGCATACTGATTAAGCCTGTGCGGTCAGTTGACTTGAGAGTGAGCGATTTCGATACTACCGTTGCCAAATTAGCTACAAGCGGCTTACCGACTGAGCAATGGTTAAAACTCCAAAGCGTTTTACAGACTTTGCGTACGCTTCTCACCCAAGAAATTAAGCCCAATTCTCGTTACGGGTTTAATGATCACGAAATTCGCGTGCTGCTCCCAACTTTTCCAGAAGATTTAGACATTGAAGCGATTCGCCAAGTCTTAGAACCTGATTTAGATTTTCTCTCTGACTTAGACTCTATCGACATTGATGCGGATGAACAGCTTAAAAAAAGTGCCGTCGCTCGTTATGCTGCCAAACAAATAGTTAAGGACAGCGCCAAAAAAGCTGGCAAAGAATTTCTCGACTTGCCCTTGTACTGGTTTCCTGATTTCCTCGAAGCTTGGAAGGGTGACGGTGCTTTGGAGTGCAAATGGGGTGTACTGAGTATTTATCGCCGCGACACCAAGCATACTGACTTGGCGAACTCTGCCAAATTTAATATTTACCTTGATGCCACCCTTAAAGCCTACCAGTTGAAATTGAAACTTAACTACCACGAACCCGTATTAGTCATCGAGCAGACACGCCCAGACTACAGCAATTTAAAAGTGGTTAACGTCACTGGGCTTGGTAAATTGTCCAAAAATCGCTCAGACTCCTTAACCGAACGTGTTAATGCCCTCAAAAAAGCATTGCAACTGCTTCACAAACAACTCGGCATTATCGAGTGGAAACAAATTGCATCTTCAGCACAAGACCGCATTGAATATGGTCACTTTGTCGATGGTCGTGGTGTTAACAGGTTTAGTGATGCTGACGCTCTTGCTAGTTTTGGCATTCCCTACCAAAACATCGGCACAATGGCAGCCCATTTTCAAGTTATGACTGGTGAACCAGTAAACCTGGAAGATAAAAATAGCATTTTCCAAAAGTATCTCATTGAATTGATCAATGCCGAAATTATCCAAGAGATTGGGCGATTACGCGCTCACCGTCGCCCAACTGAAGAACTTACTTTTTACTTCTGTGCTGACTATGACCTCAGTTTTCTCTTAACTGAACTACCAGGAGTGAAATTAGAGGTTGTCGATGCCTGCGATTTCTGCACTCCTGCGGGTAGCCGCGATCAGCAGACGGGACACGCCATAGTAAATGCCTTAACACAACTTTGGCAGTCACAAGAAAAAATTGGCCAAGAGGCTGTAGCCAAAATTGCCAACATCAGCCAAGCCTGGGTGAGCCGATTTACCAAACGCTTTGGCGGCTGGGCTAGGTTTAAAAAAATATTACTCCTGCTATTAGACACTCTTTATAGCGGTAGTAATAAAAATTTCACAGACTTGGGCGAAGACGAACAGTGGCTAGCACGAGAATATTTCCCCATGTTGTGCAAAGAACCAGAATTATTACCCTCGGATGTGTTAGACGAAGTGGCGCAAGTTGCCAAAGTTATTGGTAGTAAAGCGATGCGCCGAGTTTTGCACTTTTGTAGTCCTCAAGTTAGGGCTAACCTGCTAATGGCTGCGCTTGAGTGTTTGCCCACAGAAATTTACAATGATGAGTTTATTCTAAGAGCCGTTGCAAGGAGTGCAACAGAGCTGTGATTTGACAGTGACGCTATAAAATTTATCGGTAAGACAAGCATTCCAGCCTCCGAAAAAACTTACTGCCAAAAAAGGCGCTCTGGTGCGTCACCCAATCAACCGAAATTTAACGCTTTTGTTCAGTCAGATTCAAAGTTGAGCAGCACAGCATTTGACTGGAACATTTCGTCTCTAGCTTTTAAACCAATGTCTCGACGGATACTGTCTAGAATTTCTCGCCCTGTGCGTTTGCTGTTGGGGTAGGGAGTCCAGATGGCGTTGACTGTAATTTCAGTACCGACTAAGAATGTGTTGACTGCACCGACAAAATACTCACCGTCGGCATAATCTAAGCGGACAAGGTAAACACGAGATTTATCAGCGTAGTGAGCATTTTTAATGTCAAAGGCGGTTTGATAATCGGGATGTTCTTTAGTCAAGTAGGTGATTTTAGGTTTGTTGGGATGATTAAATCCTTTGGATTTACCCCAATTAGGGTCTGATTTCTTACGTCGTTTCGCTTCTCCCATATTAACTCCTAGTGTGTGACTAACTTGGCCTGCCCAAAGACTAAAACTAGGGTGCTGTTATGTTTCTATGTTGTCGCCACTTGATGATGTCCTCAAAGGGCGACGACTGCTTTTGTTCAACTCACCGATTAAATATTTGATTCTGCTGCCGCTCAAATTAATGCCCAAACCTTTGAGCATCTCAGATATTTCATCAAAGGTATAGCCGTATTTAGAGTCAGTCAATTTCTCAATGTACCTCCTCATTTGACGCACACTCTTAATAGCCGCAACCGAGGAGCGTTCTTTCGGTTCCAAATCTTGAAGAATATTAATCGCCTCATCAATCTTGTTTAGAGGAACTCGCTCATTATTTTTCTGCTTACTCATACTTATTAAATTAAATTGATGCTGATTGCAATCTCTCCCCTAATCTACTATTTTCTAGAGGTAGCGAAATTCAATTCTAAAAAAGTTAAAAATGCTGTAGTCATTTCAATTGGTTACAGTATCGAAAAAGCGTAAGCGTGCCGCTCGTGAAGACCCCCCGGTTCTCTCATTGTGTAGTCCAGCGTGCCTCCAGTCGTTTTCTCCCCTCCCCAAAATTGGGTTAGGAGCAAGCCGTGTCTTTTGGCTTCGCCAACCCTCGCTGCGCTCGGACGACAGGCTTGCCAAAGTGGGAAGCATCCCCCTTTGGAAACCCCCTCTAGTATCTCGTTTGGTGAATAAAATTTATCTGAGCCAGGCAAGCAGGGGCAGCAGGGGCAGCAGAGGGAGCGGGGGGAGAAATAATTGTTTGAGAAATAACTCTCTTTCTTCCCCAGCTTCCCCAGCTTCCCCAGCCTCAAGAGCTTCAAGAAGTTATGCGCCCAAAAAAGTCAAAAAACCTGCTTCGTACCAAAATGTTGGAAGCTCGTGTTAACGCCATCGAACACGAGATGATTAAGTTAAAAGCACAAGATGCGGGACTATCAATAGCTGAATTCACTAGACGCAGTGTTTTGTTAAAACCACTGCCCAAACGACTGAGCAAAATTACCCTGGCAACATACCGAGAACTATCCCGCATCGGCAACAACATCAACCAACTCACCAGAGCCACCCACATAGCCATTAAAATGGGACTGCAACCACCCGCAGCACCACAACAATTAGAACAACTGCAAAAACTCCTACAACAAATTGGTCGAGAACTGTCCCAAATCGAAACCGAACCCACTGATGAGGACGATATCGACGACGACGAAGACGAGGATTGGGAGTAAGAA
This sequence comes from Nostochopsis sp., assembly GCA_051172755.1. Taxonomy (GTDB): domain Bacteria; phylum Cyanobacteriota; class Cyanobacteriia; order Cyanobacteriales; family Nostocaceae; genus Pelatocladus. The sequence goes on from JBMNDX010000017.1 coordinate 4,603, forward strand.
TGATTGGCAACCAAACCAAAGGTAAAAGCTTTCGTGGACTCCTCGATTATCTCGAAACGAGAGAAAAGTCATCCTTAATTGGCGGCAACATGTTTGGCACAAATGCCAGAGAACTGGCTAGAGAATTTCGACTATCTCGACAACTTAACCCACAGGCAGAAAAAGTAGTCCACCATGTTTCCCTTTCACTCAGCCCAGGCGAACAATTAGACAACGATACTTGGTGCGAAATTGCCGACAAGTATATGCAGTCAATGGGCTACACAGCCAACCAATATGCTATCTACCGCCACAACGACCGCGATCATGATCATATACACATTTGCGCCAGTAGAATTAGTTTGGACGACGGCAAGATTACCAGCGATAGTTGGGAATATGTGCGCTCAGAAAAAATCATTCGCCAACTAGAACTAGAGTACAGTTTACAGCAGACTCAAAGTAGTAAAGAAAAACTGAATCGCGCCCCCAGCATAGGACAACAGCGACGACTTGAAAGAGAACAACTTGAGTACGAGCAGGGTTTAAGAGACACAGCCCCACAACAACCAATTAAAACTCAACTAATTGAACTAATCGACCGCGCCACAATAGACAAACCGACCATGCCCCAACTAATTGAACGATTGCAACGATTGGGTGTAGAAGTGCGCCACGGTTTAACACGTAACGGCAAGAGTAAAGGCATCTCCTATTCGTGGAATGACCAGAAATTTAGCGGTACTTCTTTGGGGCCTGCCTACACATTCCCAGGACTACAAAAACATAAAGAAATTGACTACCAACCACAACGTGACGATTTGCACATTGAGCAGCTGCTATTAAATAGAGTGAAACCAGCATCCCTTGAACAGACACAAAAGCTTCTCCTTGAGATTGAGCAGAAACAGCTTCTAACCCAGGCTCAATCAGTAGAGCTATACAAATATTACAGTGCTGGACTTGAGCAGGAATTGATCACAGACCGGGACAAAGAAGTAGCTAACAGGGCGTTGAAAGATGATAGATCAGCCCTGGAAGTTGAAGAAATCCTTTTAGCAAGCCCCGCCGGATGGACTAATGATGAAGCTAAAGCATTAGTTCTAATCGCTAACAATCAACTGGCATCAAAACAAGAACAACCAGAACAACAACTTTCCTTTCCTCAGCCGCAGTTCACGCCACCACCAGAAGATGAGAGCTTGTGGCCAGCATTACAAAATTACCTCACTCAAAAACGCGGCATCTCATCAAATTTAGTGGAAACATTACATTTGAAAGGGTTAGGTTACATAGACCAACAGCGAAATGTTGTGTTTATCAAGCGTGATCTAAACGGTGAAAAATCAGGCGCATTTGTTTGGGACACCCATCGGCAAGACAATCGCTGTTTGGAGTACGACAACACCAAACGCTCAGAGGGTTGGTTTCATATAAATTTAGGTGGAGAGCCAGAGTCGAAAATCGAGAGAGTATTTTTGTGTGACTCACCCATTGATGCGCTGTCGTTGGCAGTATGTGATTTGAGGTCACACAAGGGAGTACCACCAGTTAGAACAATGTATATGGTAGTCAATAATGCTGATGACTTGCCATTAGAAGCCCTCAAAAATGTCAGCCGAATTGCGGTGGCATTTAATAACGATGTTCAAGGGAATTCTACTGCTAGTGCCGTATTAGAATTGCTGCCCCAAGGTAAGAGACTTGCGCCCAATCATCAGAGTTGGAATGAGGATTTGCTGGCACTGCTGCACTCCGAGCGAGAAAAACGTCAACAGCAGCAGCGTGGTTTTAGTCGGTGATTCGCTCAGTCCCGCCCGAACTCGTTGCCGCTTCGCTCACTCTCGCCGGTGGCTCTTACGGACATGAGGATAGTAGTTGGGTTAACTAGATCCTCGTACCCGCAAGAGCCACTCCGCTATCGCCGCCTCATTGCAACGAGTTCTTAAATTTTGGAAATACAAATTGTCTCTAGAATGCTTTCTGAAGATATATTAAAAACTGCTACTCGAAATACTTGCTATTTTCTGAAGTTATTTTAATAAAAATTTGATTATAAATTTTTTTATATATGGCGATTAATTGCAATTTTGAGAATGGTACTATTGTCAGCAAAGTGCATTTTTTACAATCGATAATTAAATCAAAAGTTTTTAATTTCTAATGACTTTTAAGAAGTTGAATTTCGGGGTATTAGTAGCATCAGAACAGAAAACCGAGATAAACATCATTAGACGAACACTACAAAAGTGTTTATGTGCTAAAAGCCTTGATTTGTCGTTAAAAGGTTACTTAACGATTATCCAAGTGAGCTACTACAACCCTCAATAAAATCCTACGCAATAAGACTTTTGAGCTTAACCCGGTTTTCTGTTCCAATGGTTCTCATACCCTATATTCTGGAAATACAGACCGAGTAATTAGGAGTTTAAACTATGGAACCCGTTTCTGTGATTATTGCTGCACTGGTGGCTGGTGCTGCAAAAACTGCTGGTGAAGTTGCTGGTGATGCCTATAAAGGTTTAAAGGTTTTAATCCAGCGCAAGTTTGTAAGCGCGGGTAAATCAGGTGCAGAGTATGTTCTGGCAAAGCATGAAGAAAAGCCGCAAGCTTGGCAAGAACCCCTCAAAGCCGAGTTAGTTGAAGCTGGTGCTGATAAAGATGAGGAGATTATCAAGCAAGCTCAGGAGTTGTTAAAGCAGTTAAAACCTCAAGAAGTAGCAGCAGGCAAATTTAATCTTAAGGTTTCTGGTGATGTCAAGGGCATTGTTGGAGAGATTAGTGGTGGAACAATCAATCAGGACATTAGTTAGAAATAACTAGAGAAAAACATGAGTGAGACAAGTTCTGCTTACATCCACGATATAGGTGGTGATGTTAAAGGTATTATTGGTGACATTAAAGGAGGAGTTGTCAATCAGTACATCATCGCCCAGTATTCTGAAGCTGAAATTCAGATTCGCTCACTGAAAAAAGGTTCTCCTTACTTGGGGCTAAACAAATTTGAGCCTGGAGATAAAGACAAGTTTTTTGGTCGAGAACAGTGGATTATCGAATTAAGTAATGACTTAGAACAAAATAATTTACTCTTACTGATAGGTGCTTCAGGTAGTGGCAAATCTTCCTTGGTTCAAGCTGGATTGATTCCTTTTTTGTCAGATCAATGGGGAGCATCTCAGCTAGTAACGATAATTTGTGTACCTGATCAGAAGCCCTTTGCATCTATCCATGATAGTTTTCCTAAAAAATATAAAGATAGAATTTCTCCATTTTTTAATGGTAAACAAAACCATTTAAGTCTAGTTAATGCTATCAAAAGTTGTAAAGAAGAGTCATTTCAATGGATTATTTTTATCGATCAGTTTGAAGAACTATTCACAACAACACCTAAACTAGAAAGAGATAAGTTTATTGCTAATATTATTTCCTTAATTCAGCAACAGGATACCTCTGTCAAGCTAATCCTAGCTATGCGCTCTGATTTTTTAGATAATCTTCGAGAATATGCTGATTTAACTAATCAGATAGAAAAACAGATTCGGTTAATCAGAGATATGACCGAAATTGAACTGAGATTAGCTATTGCTGAACCTGCTGCCCGAAATGGAGTAACCTTTGAAAAAGGCTTAGTTGAGCAAATTATTGATGATTTTTATAATCAGGCTGGTTCTCTTCCTCTACTACAGTACACTTTAGATTTGCTTTGGAGAGAAGACAAGCCATCTGAAAATAATAGAGTTTTAAATATTACAACTTATCAAGATATTGGCGGAGTTTCAGGTGCGCTTCAAAAGCAAGCAAATCGTATATACAATGAAGAACTTAACGATGAAGAAAGAAAAGCCGCAGAAAGAATTTTAATTGAATTAATCGATTTGAACGTCAGAGAACCTATTAGCAGAAGGGTAGAACAATCTCAATTTCAAAAAAATGAAATTCTTAATAAAGTTTTAGAAAAATTAATTGATAGCCGTCTATTAGTTAGCGGAAAATACAGGTCAACTGTTGAAGTAGCACATGAAGAGTTACTTCGCTCTTGGCAAGTATTTCAAGAGTTAATTCGAGAAAAAGAAGAAATTATTCTTCTCAGAAGTAGATTGTTTAGCGATGCTCAACAATGGCGTGTCTTAAAAGAAGAAAATAACACTAAAGCTCAAGATGAACTATGGATAGGTTATAAACTTGAGCGATTTCATGCACTAATTGATGAACAAGAATTCAGCAGCTTTGATAAAACAATTCAGCAGTTTATACAAGCAAGTAACGAACAACAACGACAATTAGATAACGAACGAGAAGAAAGAAGACAGCAAGAATTAAAATTTGAAAGAACACAAAGAGAATTAGCTAAACAATTACTAGACAAAGAACGAACAAAAAACAAGGTACTAATAGGAGTTACTGTTCTAAGTTTGTTAGCAGGACTGTTGGCATGGTTAGTTTGGCAAGGAAAACAACAAGAAAGACTGCTTCAACTAAGTATAGATATTCATAATGGTCAGCTGAAACCTGAAACAATTGCTTTATTACCCAAGTTGATTGAAAAAGGTAATAAATATGAAAAACAAGAAGATATAGAGAAAGCAATGTCTTCTTATCGAGATATCTTAACGTTGACTAATTTAGCTCAAAAACAAATTCGAGATGATTTTACAGCCAATCCCAGCAAATATAAGAATATTTCTGAGGCAGATCCAAGCAAATATTCACAGGATGAAAATAAGTTAGTTCGACTGAGAGAAGTTGAAGAACAGGCTAAAACTTCTTTGATTCAAATCATTTATAAGCATCGCATCCCAAAACTTGAAACGTATTTAAAAGATAAAAAATATGGAGAAAAAATAGTTGCGAAGAAACCCAGTGATTTTGAATATCAGTTTACTAAAGGGGCTTTGCAAGAAACATATAAGATTCTAATAATTGATTTAGGAGCAGATATTAATAAAAGTGGTTATATAGGTAATGAAGAAGAAGCAGGGAGGATGCCAGAACAAATTTTGTATGAAATTGAATATTTATGGCGTAAATATACAAATCAAAAATGCGGTTGGTTTGGACAAAAAGATAATCTAAAAGCTCCTGAGTGCCAGCCATTAAAAGGAAATAGTTTGAGCAGTTTGATTTTTTATGGCCCTGTTGATGCACAGAAACGTCTTGAAGATGCTGGAATTCCTAATCCAGTTAATAACAAATGCATACAAAAAACTATTTTAGATTTAAGACAGTCTTTATCCAAGTCAAATGAGATACCTTCTCAAACGATTGACAACTATCTCAAAATAATTGCTGGTAGTGGCAAGATAACTTACAGTCAGTATAATCAATTAATTCCTGTTGGTATCAGCATGGAGCATGTTACTGGAAGCTATGCTCCGAACAATCGCCAAATGATGCTTGAAATTAACGGCAGATTAGTAGAAATATATTTACTTCAACCTCTCATTGATAAAAAACCTGTTAAATTTATCGTCAAAAAAATTACACGAAATTGGAATTATGGAGAAGGTATATACTCGTTTCTTCCACCATATAATATAACGATTGGAAAGGACTTTATAACTGAAGGAACTTTGCAGAAAATAGGTAATCAAATCAAAGGTGATTTTAAGACTGAAGGCGAGATTTGGTTAGGTGAATTTATTGGAATGTATAAAGGATTTGTAAATGGTGAATTTAGTTTAAAGGTTGAACCTGGTCAAAAATATGATATTCCTTCAGATTATAGAGAAGGCAGAATTCTAACTTCGGTAGTGGAGGATTGTCTGGAAGCACTCAGGCGTTAGACCTTCGCTTGAAACTATTGCATCTCGCCAAATTCTTTCATATATTCCACCAACTCCTTGGTATAACCCCCTTCAGAAATTCGCCCCAAATTCCCCACCAAAATAAACAATTCTCGCGCTCTGCTAACAGCAACATTGAGTAAATTAGGTTGGCGATTAATAAACCAGAGACTATCAGTTGCTTGACATTGGCGAGTCGAGAAAATTATTACTGACTTCTGACCACCTTGGAAAGTGTGAACTGTGCCAATGCTCTGTGATGAAAAATCTGTCCAACGAGATCGTAAACGTTGAGTCAGGGCATTTACCTGACGGCGGTAAGGTGAAATCACGCCAATTGTGTTGTCAGAGTCAGGAGAATTTAAGCAGTAACCCACCCCTAATAACTCCTCAATCAACGCTTCTACTGCATCAACTTCTGCCCAATTAACATTATTTTCCAGCTTCCCTTCCACATTGCAAGCAATCAGATTAGCACCCAACCGAGAAGCTTTCGCTTCAGTTTTGATGATCATGCCGTAATTACACAAGCGATCGCAAAAATTAGCAATCACCGGAACGCAACGGTAATGATGTTTAAGGATAATCCCATTACCAATATCTTGCGGTTGTCTTGATGCCCCTGCCGCTCGGTGATAAGCTGTAGAAGCAGTAGGACTGTAGCGGTCATAATCTGCATCCGTGAGTCCCTGTTCCAAAAAAGATTTGCTGCGATATTCCTCTTTCTTCTGGTCGCTCAAATTAACAACCGGCTCCAATTGCAACGGGTCGCCAACAATTAAAGCCTGATTAGACCGCACTAAAACGGGAAAGACCTGATGTGGAGGAATTTGACCCGCTTCATCTACAATTACTTGGTCGATACAGCCACTATCGGGATAAGGGAACAAACGGCGAATAGAGTGCAAAGTACAAAGGAACACCGGAAATAACAGGCTGATATCCTGATAAATGTTTCTCCAATTAAGACTTAACTGACGAAAAGCTTCCCATTCGCCATTCAAGACAGCAATGTAAGTCCTAATTGAAGCCATCACCTCTGAATTGCGTCGCCGAGCCTCCTGCTGTTGAAATTGCCAAGACCACTCAAATAGCTCTACTTGCAGCGAGTGCAATTCGGTGTAAAATCGACTGTAGAAATCTTTTGTAGCATAGGTGGCAAGACGGTTTTCGACCTCTGCACGGCGATTAATGAGGTCTTTGAGTTGCTGCTGTAATGACTCTAGCTGCTGTTGTGTGCTGTCAAGATTATTCTGTTGTTGCTGCCAATTTGATGCTTCTGCTAGTAGCCCCTCAACACTTTGCGCTGCTGCTATAAGAGACTCAGTTGTTAGTGGCATTTGAAATGGAAATGGGGTAGCCAGCGTCGCTAACAGGGGTGAAATGAGCAATCGTACAGAAACTTACGCTAAGGCTGAAACACTTGCTACATAAGCGTTTTAATCCTCCTGCTCATTTGGGTCATTTGGATCGCGTAATGGACGCATTTCTCCCTGCATAACTGCGAGAGGTAAAGAAAACTGATAACGCCCTAACATATTGACGTGGGAATGCCCCAAAGGCGAGAGCCGCGCTATATCTTCTTGATTTACGCTTTGCTCCAAACTGATAGAGGTAAGTGCAGCATCCATATAATATGTATTCCATAGTACCAAAGCATTTACGACCAACCCTAAAGCTGAAAGTTGGTCTTCTTGTCCCTCCCGGTAACGTTGACGCAACTCACCTTTTTGACCATGAAATATAACTCTGGCAAGCCCGTGCCGTCCTTCACCTCGATTTAGCTGAGTCAAAATTCGACGGCGGTACGCTTCATCATCGACATAGTTCAATAGGTACAAAGTTTTGGCTATACGTCCCAATTCCCCAATCGCTCGACCCAAAACAGAAGGTTTGTCACCTCGGTATAAAGTTCGCATAATTTCTGACGCGCTTACTGTTCCCAATTTCAAAGAACCAGCAACTCGCAGCATGTCATCCCAATAATTCTCAATAAAAGAAGTATTGACCTTTTGCCGTGCTATTCCATTTAGAACCCCATAATCTGCTTCCGAGTCTAAACGCCAAAAGCGAGCCTCTCCTACATCTGCTAGCCGAGGACTGAACTGGTAGCCTAGTAGCCAGAAAAGTCCAAATATCACATCGCTGTAACCGCTTGTGTCCGTCATCAGTTCCCTGGGACTCAAACTGGTTTGTTGCTCAAGAAGCCCAACCAACACAACCAGAGAGTCGCGCAGCGTTCCAGGAACCACCAAACCGTGAAAACCTGTAAACTGGTCTGAAGTAAAGTTGTAGTAAGTAATACCCCGACCCCGACCAAAATATTTGCTATTGGGTCCAGAATTTAGTGTCTGCACAGGCACCACAAAACGTAATCCATCAGCCGAGGCGACTTCTCCCCCACCCCAAGTCTGTGCCAATGGAATCTGAGTTTGAGCATCAACCAGCCGCGCATTAGCACGAATTAAGGTTTCAGAACGAAGGTAGTTTTGTTGCACCCAAGCTAGTCGATTGCGAGTTAGGGCTGGAATGTCTGCGCGTATCACTGGCTTCAGACCTATGTTACAACTTTGAGCTATCAGCACTGCACAGACACTAATGGGTAAATCAGTTACCCGTGAACTTTCCAGGCTCCCGTGGTTAAATTCATCCATAAATCCTGTTTTCGCATGGATTTCCAGCAAGGCTTCAGGCAAGTCCACACGGGGGAGTAAGGAAGCTACCAGTGTTTTGAGAGCTTTTAAGCTGGCAGGTTCTTCCAACTTATCCAGGTTGGTTACTGTTAAAGTATCACGTCCTTTTTTGTTAGGCTCGACCCGTACCGCTGCATTGCTAGGCAGATTATTGGCAGTACGATGAAATGCTTCCTCAAGTTGCTGCTTCAACTTGGACAGTTCCGCATCTGGTGTTGGTTGCAGGTTCAGCGCTCGACAAACTTGTGGTCGGGCTGATTCCCAGTCTCTCCCTTGTAATAATTTAGCATGGGGATTACTCCAACGTATGCTAGGAGTGATAAACAGTTCCCGATGGCGCAATCCCTCACACAATCGCTCTAAGGTGCAAAAAGTGTAAGCGCGACGGTCGATATCTGCATTCGGTTGTACAATTAATTGTAGCCAGCCCTTGGTAATACCATTAAGTGGAGCAGCATCCATCTTGGGATTCGCTTTTTTTTCAATACTTTTGAGAAATTCCACAGCTTTAAGAATTGACTGACCAGCTTTGGTGGCTTGAAAATCGATTGTCCGTAATAGTGAGGGGAGAAATCTGCGAACATGTGCCCAGCGCTTCAGCAGTTCTGGGTAATAGTCATCTTCAGGCGGTCTGGCTAGTTCTTCCACCTTTGTCACAGCAGATTGTAATTTCTCTTGAGGGATGCGTTGAAAAACAACTTCACGCACACTTTTATCTTCACAAATGGGGTCAAGTATAACTGCACAAGCTTCACCCAACCGCAAAGCTGCGGCATCCAGGTCTTTTATAGTGCGTAACCGTTCCTTTTTTCCATCCCGCACCGACTTGGAGAGTAAATCCTTGATCAACAATTCCAACACATCGAGGGTATCATCGGCGGCTGTAGCTTCTAGCACTTGAATGAAGGCAACTAGAGTGGCAATTCTCCGCTCAAATGGCATCCGGGCGATTGCAGCTACTCGAATTGTTGCTGCGTGGCGGGCAAGAGCTTTTAATCTGCTAGCTGGTAGCTTTGAGAAATTCAAAGTGTTGATACCAAAGGAACGTACCTCAACCAGACGATTTAAGGCATTGACTAGAGCCGGGGCGCTGTGACGAGTTGGAGAGCGCCTCAATGTGTCGAGTGGTGTGTACCAAGTTTTTTTGTCAGATACCAGTAAGGCTTCAAGCTTTAATCGTTGTTCCGCCGAAGGAATTTTGGCTAAAATTCGCCACAAACGATTAGCTGTCCGCTCCCGCACGCTGGCAACTAGACGCTCCAAAACTGTAACTCCTGGTAAAAGAATTTTATGTTCAACCAACCTAGCTGTAACCAGGTCAAATAAAACACTGGGAGCCTCCGAACCAACCCAGGCACGTCCGTACAGCCAACGAGTCAGTTGCCAGTTTCCCGGTTGTGCGCTGAAATCTCGATAGCCATAGCGCTGTTTTATTTCGCCCTGATGCTCCCAGTGGGTAACTGAGCGCTCAAGGTAGCGTGGCAAAAAATCATAATTTACGATATTTAACTGAGTCGCTATATAAGTGATAACACCAGGCGGAACATCAATTGGATTTTCCAAAAAAGTCCCTAAAAACCTGACGCTAACGAGCTGCAATGCAAAACCCAGACGGTTATGATTCCCACGTCGAATTTTCACGCTATCCTTATCCATATCGTCAAGATGGAAGTACCGAGCCAATTGCCGAGGTGTTGGTTCCGACTCATAGCGTCCGTAGCGTTGCCGCTGTTCAAGAGTAAGGAATCCCATCCATAAGTCCTAATTTGTACTAATTAAAGTTTACTCTGTTTGGTACACTAAATTCAAACGGTGCAGTAAGGGTTTGATACGCCTTTTTTCTGGAGGGTTTAATTGGTACAAAAAGTCGCCATTTATTGTCGGGTTTCCACAACAGATCAGTCCTGTGAGCGACAAGAACGGGACTTGCTTGAATATGCCGAAAAGTCAGAATTTGAGGTAGTTGGAGTTTGGAAGGAAACAGCGAGTGGAGTTAAACACAACCGTACCGAGCGCAAAAAAGTTATGGCATTAGCTCAAAGCCATAGCATTGATGCCATTTTAGTTACAGAGATGACCCGGTGGGGACGTAGCACCATTGATCTGATTGAAACATTGCAAGAACTTCATAGTTGGCATGTTTCCTTAATTGCCCAAACTGGATTGCAATTTGATTTAAATACTCCACAAGGTCGGCTAATTGCCCATCTAATGGCATCTTTGGCTGAATTTGAACGGGATTTGGTGCGAGAAAGGGTACGTTCGGGGGTGGCAGCGGCTAAAGCACGAGGTCACAAGTTTGGCAGACAACCGGGACAACGGGTGAAAGCCGATAAGTTTGAACCCAAAGTGTTGCAAATGGTGGAATCCGGGTATTCTTACCGCAAAATTGCAGAAAAACTCAATCTTAGTAAGACAACGGTCAACGATATTGTAAAACGCCACAGGCAATCAGGCAAGAAATCTGACTCAACGGGAAGTAAATTTGAAAACTTTACCCAGTAACTGTTTCAGCCTTAGCGTAAGTTTCTGTACGATTGCTCATTTCACCCCTAACACAGGCATTTCTATTTGTTTGTGTAAGCGTTTGAGAACATGATGTGGGCTGGTTTTGGTTATCGAGTGCCAGAATCGTTTAATCGTCTGCACAAGCTTAATAAACCAGTTATTATTTCTACTTGAAAGTTGCCAATAATCAACTCTAGGCAAAGAACGCCTAGCATTGTTAAGATGTTGCCCTATAAGTTGATACGCTTCTAGTGGAAACCCAGAGTAGTAGTCGCGTGAATATTCTAATGGTGACGAAGACTCAATAACAGAGGTGTTTATAGCCTCATCAACCGATTGTATATCTCGGCATAGTTCCTCTAATAATTGCTCATCACTGCTTTTCTGTTGAAGATCATGCTCGTCTTGCTCCCTTTGAGCTTGTATTTGCTCAACAACAGTCAATAATTTTTGCCTAGCTGACTCCCATTCATCGTGATTAAACGTTTCTTTGGCTAACCAGTCGAGTGCAGTTTGCAAACTAGGTAAAACTTGAGTGTCAACTAAATCCTTGGAGCCTCCTGATAAATAGAAACAGTCAGAGTTAAAGTTGCTGGCTAAGATTTTCTCAACATTATTTACAGCATAGTTGTTAGTGCTTGTTACCACAGTTAGGTTACTTTTATCTTCACCCGTTGTTGCTAATTGCACTGCTCGAAGTACCACTTGTTGCGCTATCTTATGTAACAACAGTGTCGTCTTGCCATTCCCCGGTGGCCCAATCACAGCAGTAACAGGTTGTGACTGGGAGTGTTTGAGAGCTTGTGCTTGATAGTCATCCGGCAGTGAGTTGGGAAAAGCACCCAAAAAAAGCACTTCATGCTCAGGTGCTTTTGGTTGTCCAAACAGATATTCGTAAGCCGGATGTCCGGGTATTGCCCAACTCCAGTTATTTTGTTCGCTGATTTTCTGAAAATCTTTTTTGAGGTTGTGATTAAAAGGAACGTAGTCAAAATTTAGGAGATAAGGGAGAAGTTTTGACCGTACCGGAGAGGGCGGTAATTCAATCAGTCCCATAAAATCTTGTAGCGTCTTAAAGGGACGATTGAAAGTAGTTTCGAGAAAAACCTTCAATCCTTCCCTTGTAACCAGGGACTCAGCCGCTTCTTCCTCTAGTCCGTACCACTGCATTAAATTAGGAATAACAGGCTGAAACTCGTACTCTGTTAAATCCCATCCGCTTTTACGATAATTGCCCTCTAATATTGGAGAAACGTTGATAGTGAACAACGGGCGAAATTGACGGCGATTTGCTTCAATTACAAAAAGCTGCGGGAAAGCTACAGCAATTGATGGTAAATTGAATTGAGCTTTGTTCTTAGAGCTTTTAAAGGGTTGCTTTAGTTCTTTAAATAAAGACTCGTCTATTAATAATTTATCGCCTACCAGATTTACAAGAGAGTCCCAGATATTGGGTTGAGTAGATTCGTCAGCTTCTACTTTAGCATTACTCAAATTTTCAACATGGATGTAATCTAACCAAGCCTTGAGTAATTGTCGAATCTGTAAATCATATGCCATCTCTGTTTCTCCTCTTGAGTCTAATCATGGATCACAGGTTTTTTAAAACTTTAGAGGTAGAGATTGCCTGACAACTTATACCAATTTACTCATCTCCTAGCAATGCTTCAAGCTTGTTTAAAAGATTTACTAGCTGTTTTTGTTTACGAGGTTCTTTCCAAAGCTGACGCTTCTTTATGCGCTGGCTGATATTTTTGAGTCGTTCTGGTATTTGGTTAGATGTTTTAGATTCGGGTGGTGGTTCAGAAGGAGTGTTGGCGATGATTTGTTCTTTGATTTGGCTTAAAGACCAATCGGATGCTATTGCTTCAGACAAGAGTTTTTGGCGGAGTTCGTCATTTTTTACCCGTGCCAAGGCTTGGGCTTTGGTATATTCCAACTTCCCTTCGCGCAGTGCCATTAAAATTTCTTCAGGCAGATTGAGCAAAGGTAAACGCTTGGTTGTGAACGACAGCCAATTCATTAGTCCCAAGCTCTCAAACACCTCTTGTACCGTTTGAAATTGATCCGAATCCCCTTTAGGAGAAACGTTTCTCCTAGATGAATCTAATGAGTCTAGTGACTGCTGCTCCTCTTTGTTTTGAACGTTTTTCATTCGGTAGAGCAGGGATTTGACGGCTTCTACATCGGACTTGAGCCGGATTGCTAACAGGTGCAAAATCCCTTCAGTTTCTTCAACAGGGTTAAGGTCTTCGCGTTGCAGGTTTTCAATCAAAGCCAACTGAAATGCTTGCTCGGAGGATAGCTCACGCACAACCACAGGCACAACTGAAAGTTTTACCACCTGTGCAGCCTGGTAGCGTCGTTCTCCTGCTACTAATTCGTATTTTCCCCCCTCAACTGGACGCACCAACAAAGGTTGGAGGATGCCATGTTGTTTTACTGACTCTGCTAATTCTTTTAATGCTTGTGGGTCAAAATATCGCCTGGGCTGCTGTTGGGGCAGAACTATATCTTCAAGTTTGATAGTAGTTTCAGTAGCTGGTGGTGTTTCTGCATCTGGTGAAGATAACCAAGGTGCAGGGGGTGAAGCTGTAATTTGACCCGCAAAGGGTTTTTCAGTTTTCTTACGTCGGATCACAAAGCCTCCAAAGCCGAAGCGATTTCTTCTAGGATAAGGACTACAGGATGTTTAGGGTCAAACACTGCCAGAGGCGCACGTTCTTCTGTCGCATCGACAAAAGCGGTTGCTCTGGGAATAGCTGGGAAAATCCGACCCCAAGCTGAAAGTTGTTCAGTGATGGCTGCCAATGCTCGTTTATCGGCTGAGTTCTGGTGAGCATAGCGAGTGGGAACAAACCCTGCGATTTGGATTTTACGGTTGGCTTTATTTTTTACGTGCGTAATAGTTTGCAATAATTCGTCTGTTCCCTCAAAAGCTTTGAGATGGGTTTCGATGGGGACAAGGACATGTGTAGCCGCGACTAAGGAGATATAAGAAAGTAATCCTAAACTGGGGGGACAGTCTATAAGGATGAAGTCGTATTCATCTAAAACGGGTTCAACGGCTTCCTTCAGACGCAAGTCTCGCATAGCAGCACTAACTAACTGCATTTCGGCTCCACTCAGGACTCTGCTTGCTGGAACCAAGTCCATACCGTGAATGTCTTCATGGATTGGTAAGGGTTGCTCGTTGATAATGGCATCAGCAACAGTTTTTTGTAACTGAGATGGCACTAACCCCATGAATTTGGTTAAGGACGCTTGGGGGTCTATGTCGATAAGGAGAACGCGATGTTCTCGTTTTGCTAGGTGGTATCCCAAATTTTGGGTCAGTGTCGATTTGGCGACACCACCCGCCTGATTAAACAGGGCTATAATGCGGCATTGCTTGTCAGAAGTTGACACTGGCTCTTGTTCCTAGAAAATACGTTGACGTTTTGTCAATCGGCTCGGTTTTAGTTTCCAGTTTACGTGTATTAGATGAAAAAAGTTTTATTTTAAATAGAAATTGCCCTTCTAGTTTATATAACTTTATCGTATGTATATGCGGCGTAGGTTTAATTATGGGTATTGAAGAATTACTACTACCATTAAAAGAAGAAATTTTGCGAATCGCTGCTAAATACGCGGCGTATAATATCCGGGTGTTTGGTTCTGTGGCGAGAGGAGAAGCAAGACCAGATAGTGATGTAGATTTTTTGGTAGAACTTGAACCACAACGAACTTTGTTAGACCAAATTGCTTTGATGCAATCCTTGGAGGAATTGCTGGGACGTAAAGTTGATGTGACTGAACCAGAAACTTTACATGAGTTGATTAGAGATAAAGTATTGCGGTCAGCTGTGCTGTTATGAGAAATGACCGCCTTTACTTGAGCAACATCTTTGCAAGTCCCTTGTCGCGGTTGCTCCCCGAACTGGATGCGATTAGGCAGTGCTGGGGCGGCAAGGAGATTACGAGTGAGCAACAGGCAGCCTCGCAAGCCGCCCCATCCCTACGCCTAATCGCATCCAGTTCTTAATTTCTTAAATAACCAAAAAACTATATTTACAATTATTTATACCATGAACACTTCACTTTTAATAAGTAGAGGGATCATGAAGAAGCGGCAAACAAGTATTTTTTAGGATATTTCTTTGTATCTTTTCGTTACACCGTTATAGGCGCTCAACGGGGTGAAATGAGCAGTGATACCGAAACTTACGCTAAGGAATTGATGAGCCACTTTTAATACTGCGATCGCCACGGATAAGACTGTACCAATTGAAGTCTCAGAAAATTAGGAGCTTCAAACCCTTACTGTGCCGTATTAAATTGTTGCACCAAATAATCTATAGGTTAATTAGTACATCCAGAATTGCGAAAAATATCGATTTGCATAATGCTTATCCGGTAAGGGTTACAGCCTTAGCATAACTTTCGGAATCACTGCTCATTTACCCCCCTTAGCTTGGATGTATTAACACAATTTACTCGTTTTTAACTTGTTAACAATGGATATGCCACATTACAGAACTGTCATCAGCATTAACACGCATTTTTACTGTTATATTGTATAAAGTATAAAGAACATGTAATTATCTATACCCTATATTTCAACCAGCTAGGCTTGTTGAAACTAAGTGGTTTAGTGTTGATTTCGCTCGATATTAGCTTTTTATTAAAAGTAATTTCAGGCACATACTATATGTGCCAGAGTTTATTGCAGACTACTTATTTTTTATTTTTTAAGATGATGAGACTAAACTACTTACTTATTGCCCTCATTACATTAACTAGTTTATGCTTAAATATCCCAGGATTTGCACAAATAGAGTCTAATTCAAACATATCAAATACAACTGATATTCTTGATGAATTAGCAAGTGGAAATAAATCGGAAGTTAAGTTCGCAATAAAATTGGACTCTTCTCCTGTTGGATATCCAGAACGACGACTTTTAAGTGAGAAAAACTTACCAGTAAGAATGTATGGTTTTTGCAGAGAATTTGCTCGTATATTAGAAAACAGACTAAATGATACGTATAGGAGAGGTTACAGTAAAAAAATAGAAGTTAAATTAACTAGTTTTGAACATCCTGTCAATGAAAAAAGATTCGACCGTATAAGAACAGGAGAATATCATATTGAATGTGGTTCAAGTTCAGTAATTAACAATGTACAGGGAATTCTTTTCTCTAAGCCGTTTTTATCGACTGGGATGCGTCTTTTAGTTATTAATAAAGGACAAGAAATAGAACTTAAGGATTTAAACGAGGGCAAAATAAGAATTGGTTACGTTAAAAATACTACAACAGAGAATACATTAAAAAATGCAATTCAAGTTCCAGATGATCAACTAATTGCTTATGATAATAAAGAGGAAATAATTTCAGAATTGATGCGAGGAAAAAATATAGATGCTTTTGCCAGTGATGGCGTACTCTTAGCGGCTGCACTAAGTAATTTAAAAAAAAGTAATCTTGATTTCTCCAGGATTTTGACAGTTTTTCCTCGTTCAAAAAAACAACCATTAAGTATTGAAAAATATGCAATGGTTATTAATCAAAATAGTCCTAGATTTAAACAATACATTGATGATACTCTTGAGAGTCAAGAAGCTCAGAACGCAAAACAATATTTAGATAATTATGAACAAAATAATTTAGGTTTAGAAGATACGCCGGGAGCATCCCAATTTGGAAAAAACAAATGATTCGCGAGATACCATCGCGAATAAAAAGGGCGGTTCAATCGGGAGCATCCCAATTTGGAAAAAACAAATGATTCGCGATGGTATCTCGCGAATAATAGGGAGGATAGACTTCCGATTCCACAACTGCAAAAATGATTGTAGTTAAGGAGCATGGTAGTAACAATGACGCCAGAAGATAAAAAACTGATGGAAACCCATATTCAAGAGATCGCCAAGATCCTTTATAAAAACACCCCACCAGAAAAAATCGAAACCTTTGAGGGTATTGAAACAACGGTACGCCAACAAGTATTGGAACACGTAAGTCCAAAAATCGCATTTTTTTTATCGGAGAAAAGACAGGAACGACCAAAGGGAAAACACGGAGAATAAGAAGTTGTGTTGGTAAGCTTAAACTCACTTCTAAACAAGTGTCGCGGTTGGGAATAGAGCCATATCAACGATTGAGTCCAATGCTTTCTAAGTGCTGTTTGATACTATCAGCCAACGCTTCATTCCAGGATGCAGAAAATGACATTCAGATTTTGACTGGCATAGAAGTTGGTCACAGTACGCACCACAGACAGGTAAAAAAAGTGGACTTATCTCCTCCGAACGTAAAACAGAAATTAACACAAGTGTGTTTAGATGGCGGAAAAGTTCGACTTCGTTCAGAGAAAAAAGGTCAGCCCGCATATTGGAAGGAGTATAAAACAGGACGATTACAAGGAATTTATTACGGAGCCTTTTTTCAAGATAACCTTTCTTTAACTGATTGGGTTAACAGCCAAAATATTGGTAAAACGCTTTATTGCTTGGGCGACGGACATGATGGAATTTGGAACTTATTTGAAAAAATTGCTGAGTCGGAATGTCGGCAAGAAATTTTGGACTGGTATCATTTGAAAGAGAACCTTTATAAAATTGAAGCACCAAAAAAGTTCTTGTCACAAATTGAAACCGAGCTGTGGCACGGACAAGTAGAAGCAGCACTCAAGTTACTTAGAAAGAGTAAGTATGTAGGAGTAACGAACTTTATCAATTATCTAAAAAAACACCGACAGCGCTTGGTCAATTATATGTACTTTCAAGCAGAACAGATCAGCTCAATAGGTTCTGGAGCTGTAGAGTCTGCGGTCAAGCAGATTGATAAAAGACTACAAATTGTAGGCGCACAGTGGAAGTCGGAAAATCTACCGCAAATGCTTCAACTCCGGTGTGCTTATTTGAATGGGCAGTTAGCTGTGAAGTTATAAAACCTAAAATAAATCGGGTGAAAACAGAAAGCCCATTTTATTCGCGAGTTACAATCGCGAAGAGAATTGGGATGTTTTTTATGCCCCGACCAACATCAAACGATATTGAACTTGATAAGGTAGCTCGCTTTACTCGCTGTAAACAAGCGATCGCAGTGCTAGAAAAACAACAGCAACAACTGTTAAAACTCGGAGAACTGGCACCATTTGGTGCTTGGGTAGCGCGTTATCAAGTTCGGCAGAACTTGAAGAAATATTGGTACTATAAATTACAAGTTCCACAACCTCACTTCCAATGCGCGACTGCTGACAAATTAAGTAAATACAAGCATTTAGGCAAAGCTGGTACAACTGCTCACATTGATGCTGTGATGTCTGTCATCAGACGTAGTATTTGGGATGAGATCCAAAAAGTTATTGATAGCCTTGATGATTGCTTGCTAGATATTAGTTCTGGCTTTGAGCAAGAGTCAGAAGAACAAGAGGATTGAACCGCCCTTTTTATTCGCGATGGTATCTCGCGAATCATTTGTTTTTTCCAAATTGGGATGCTCCCATATGTTGAGACAAATAAATCATCAAAATTTAGTTCAATTTTCTCTATTGAGTATTTCTTAAATAGATAGTTTATATATTCGTTTTCGTTAACATTTAGGATGTAATCATCAGGTTTACCATTAATTTCCTCCTCCATTTCTCGGATTTTACTCCGAATTACCTTGTTCAGTTCTTCCTCAGCAAATAACTTAAATGTGCTAACGTAGTGCATGACTATCAATTCTGACTTATGATTCTAACAATTTATTTAAGATTAATTACTTTCTTGAATAAAACCAATTCGTTTTTTGGGTTTTTCAGGATTAAGCTTAGGTAATGCCATTAAAAGAAAGCTTATCTGTGAAACGTGCTGTATTAATTGAATTGGTTTTCCTTCTTCTGTTAGACCTAAGAAGACAATCCAACTTGGATTAAAATAACCTATATTAGATACATGAAAAGTAATGGATTGCCCAAAAGAAACTAACCTTACACCTACTTCTTGATCGCTATCTAAACTTTCATCAAAGTCATTAATTTGTTTTATAAGAATTTTAGCCTGCTGACTTGCTAAAGTTAATCTTTGTAAGTCTGCTAAAAAATTAGTTGAATCTATAGCTTTAGATTTACGTGTATTCTCATTAATTAGTGAGCGCTGTATTTCATACAAAGAATTAGAATTAAATTCAGTCATACTTTTAATAATTTAAAATTCAGCAAAATTTATATAAGTTTTAATGAAATAAAATGGTAATGTCAATGATTTTTATAAGTTTCTTATAAATGTAGCAGCGCTCGCTAATTCAGTGCAGCCTCCTCCTGTGTGAATCTGGTACAGAAATATTCAAAAATCCAAAGCAGAGATCGCATTTTGCTTCTGCTTCTCAGTTACCCCCAAATATCGCTCCAAAGCTGCCAAAGTCCGATGCCCCGATATCTCCTGTATGTGGCGCAACGGTATCCCGGCATCGCTCATCCTAGTTAACGCAGTCCTGCGGAAGCTGTGCGTACTAACCCCCTCAATCCCCAACCGCGCACAAGTATCCCTGAGAATTTTATCAGCACTCACCTTATGGATATGCCCCAACCCATGCCGACCGGGAAACAAAAACTCCTTGCGGCGGTTGGGGTTGTACTCTTCTAAATACTGCTTAAGCTTCGGATGCACTTGAATTTCTCTGGTGTCCCGCTTGCCTTTGGTGTTGACACTACGTAACACCAACACCCCTCTAACACCATTGCTGCCAAACACGTCTTTCACTGCTAACGTACAAGCTTCATTGATTCGGCAAGCAGCATAAAGACACACGCCAAACAAAGCGCGATCGCGCGGGTTGACAAAGCCCTCAGTAAATAGGAGATTAATTTGATCAGGGGTCAGTATTTCTGCCCTACCGAATCTATTTATTTTCATAGCTTATAGCCTACATTGTCTTCGAGCAATAAAACAATGTAAGTGACCAAAAAGCTTATTATTCCGTGAGCGATTCCACCCGATTAAACCAGACTTATACTTCAACCCGACAGCACGACCGCTACAACCCGCATTATCTCGTTGGCTGATAAAATTTGCTTATGTTTGCAGCACATTACCTGCAATAGGGTATAATCCGCACCAATAGGATTTGCTCTGTTAGGGGTCATCGTGCCAAAAAGGGAAAACTGTACGTTAAGGAATATGCCC
This sequence comes from Nostochopsis sp., assembly GCA_051172755.1. GTDB lineage: Bacteria > Cyanobacteriota > Cyanobacteriia > Cyanobacteriales > Nostocaceae > Pelatocladus. The sequence continues at coordinate 24,720 of JBMNDX010000017.1, forward strand.
TTACCGCCAAACCGTTAGTGTAACTGGGTTATAACCTCTGTCCCCTGAAAATTTTTGATTATGGATCTAAATTAGGCTCCAAAACCAACTTGCCCATAAACGATGCTTGGATGCGGTGAATTTGGGTACGGTAGAATCAACTTTTCAGACTACCCCAGGTCAAAAACTTGTCCATAAATGGTTATTTTTGGCAATGATCAATGCCAATTCAGAGCTTCAGACATAAAAAATCAAAAATTTTCCAATTGATCAGGCTATAACTCTCTCTAGATAAGGCTTTGGGAGATTTTCTAAATCTGTTAGCGTACAAAAAACCCAAATTGGCACGATGACCCCTACTTCAACTTCCCGACTGTATTCGTAGTCTCCTAGCTCAAACTCAGATTGCCGGATCATCCAGTTGTATCGCTCTATGCGTTCGTACTCATCTTTAAGCACAGTGGCACAACCAAACATTAAAGTAGAGCCAAGAATTAATATTGTTGCTCCTAGCCCTTTTAACTCGTGCTTTCCTCTAATGTAGCCTATAAGCTTAGATCCGGTTGGTAGTTCCTCAGTTACACGTAAATATGTAATAGTTGTGTAGGTTTGACCAAGTATTTTATCAGTGGTTTTGCTGGCTTTCCAAGTTTGCATATTGTCCGGCGCAGCCATAAATAAACCAGCAGCACTTAACACAACTCCAATACCTAAACCCCAGTGTAAGAGCTGCCAAACTGCTTTATTGTTCATAAGATACCTCCCTTAAAAATGAGGCAGGCTTCTAGGTATAGTTGAGTTGTCGATTTGGCTATTCGAGGGGCTTTTAAAGCCTGCCTCATTTTTTCTTGGGAACGTCTCATCGTCTCACCTCTGGGGTTAAAGCTATTTGCAGCCATCTGTAGCCCATGTACAGAAGCAGAGCAACAACTAAGACACCAATAATTACAGAAGTTACCGGAACCCAGAACAACATTAATAATTCTCGGATACCCACAATTACGCCTGCTGTGATGGCTGCTATACGGAGAAAAGCCATTCTGGGGGCATTGTCAAAGCTTAAGATGCTGTACATCAATGCTCCTATGTAGGCTAGAGCTAAAACAATTTCAAGTTGTTTAAAATACACAGTAGCCAGTGCTAGACCTAGTGAGGCGGAAAAGTACATTCCTCCTTCACCAAAGTTTTGGAAGTGTGCCATTAGATCAGCTTTAGGAGTGGGGGCAATTTGGGTACTATTAGATTGAGTCATAATAGATACACTTGATATGATCAATCCCCGGATTCTAAGTGATTCCGGGGTGTTTTTTACTAATTAGCTGTTAAAGCCTTTCCAAAAAATAAAATGAGTGGGAACGCGAGGGCGCTCTCATTTTATTTTTTGGAGATCCCTAAATGTCCGGTGCGTAGTTCAGAGCGCAGTTGTCTGCGTCTTTGGGCATTTTCGGCTTTGGCTTCACGGCGTTTATCTGCTAATTCGGCATCGCTTTCTACAGCTGCTACTCCGAGGCGGGCTTGTTGATTTAGACCAGCTAAGATTGCGTTGCTACGGGCATCTTGCACAGTTTCAAAGTGAGCATAAGCAGCATCAATATGCTTTTGAGTTGCAGCAATACGCTTCTCAAGTTGGCTAGCCTTCCGCATATAAGCGAAGTAGGCAACGAACGCTTTAGCTTGGGCTTTATCGATTTTGTATTTAGCTTTGAAAGCTTCCGTCATCACCTCGGCTTGGAATTCTGCTTGAGCCACTTGAAACTGTAAGAACTTCATGACGGCTGGCATCAACTCAGGCATCATCATCATTTTTTCATCCAAATCTTGAGCCATTTTGTTAGCTTGGATGACTTGCTCTTTTGTCCAACCTTGAGGGTTAAGAATGTCAATTCCACCTAAACCTTGGCTGATTTCATTCATCATCTGCATTCCGCCTGGTGGCACAACTTGAGCAACCAGTGAATCACGATTGATTTGGAATTGCCCAGCAGTGCCACCATTGTTTTTGGTTAACGCTCCCCTAGATACTGGGGTGATAGCAGTGGACTTTTTAGAATCGGTAGAGTCGATGGGGACTATTATGTCCCGCACCTCTCTGTTAGATCCGTACGTGTAACTTTCGCTACATACGGCTCCCGATGTTCTAATTGCTCGTATGGATGTAGTCATGGCAACTTTCGTGTACTGCTATAAGATTTTTGGTCTTCCAGTTGTTGTGATTGCCATCTGCGTGGTGTAGGTGTACCTTCTCATCGCTGAGTAGCTTCATCCCACAGTATCCACACGTATGGTTTTGTCGCTTTAAAGCCTTGGCAGTGTGATTGTCGTAAAGCTTGCTGTTCCTTTCGCTCCAGTAAACGATGTCACCGTCGTAGGGGGATTTATTTCCTTTGACCATGACATGTTTGCCTTCTGCATAGGGTACAGATGGAAAAGCTTTATCAATCAGCTTTCGGGAAGATACTCGATTTTGTTTGGTTTCCTTGTTAAACACGCGGAAAGCTCTGTTGTCTAAAAACCAAAGGGAAAATCTACTTCCGTCCATCTTGCAAAAGCGGTGGTAATTCCTCCAACCTCTAACGATGGGGGCGAGCTTTTCTGCCTTGACTTTTGCACCATAATTCGAGTTATTTACAATGTGCTTGACTTTCTTGCGGAAGGTTTTGTAGTTCTCCTCTGAGGGAGTGCTTCTGAACTTGCCGTTGGTTTGCACTTTGAAATGCCAACCTAAGAAGTCAAATCCATCTGTCGCTGCGGTTAGTTTGGTTTTGGCATTGTTGACTTCTAATCCGCGTTTTTCCAGGAACATTTTTATTTGTCCCAGGATTCTGTCGGCGTTATCCTCTGGCTTGAGGATTATGACCATGTCGTCCGCGTAACGGATGCTATAGTGTATTTCTTCAATTCCGTTTAGTGCTACATTTGCTAGTAGAGGACTTACCACACCGCCTTGGGGCGTTCCTTGTTCTGGAAATTCTGGGTTGACCCCAGCTTTCAGAGTTCGGAAAATCCCTAGCTTTAATCCTTTGGGGGCGATGATACGTTCCATAATGGATTGGTGGGAAATTCGATCGAAGCACTTGGTGATGTCGAGTTCGAGGACTCGTTTTTCCTTCCCGTTAGAAGTGGCTCTTAAGTTAATGAATAGTAGTTTTTGAGCGTCCTGCGCCCCTCTTCCTGTTCTGAACCCATAGCTCCTGGCGTGGAAGGTTGCTTCGTGGGCTGGTTCTATTGCTAACTTTACTAGGCATTGCCAGGCTCTATCGGCAATAGTTGGGACTTTTAGTATCCTGGTGGTTCCGTCTTTCTTAGGGATAGGTATTTTACGCAGAGGACTGTGATGCCAGTTGTGCGCTGTAGCTTTGAGGTTTTTCTCAAGAGCGAACCTTTCCTTTTCAGAGAGGGCGAGTTTGCCATCAATACCAGCAGTCTTTTTTCCCGCATTTAGCTGTGTAACTTGTCGGATAGCCAGAAATCTTGCCGAGGTGGATTTTAGAATCAGCTTCTGCAAATTCCTTGCCTTACGCAGGTCATTGGCTCGAACAGCTTTGAACACTCTCATTTGTAGGCGGAAAAGATTTTTGCGGAATTTCTTCCACGGTAGACCTTTCCAAGATTCACTGATATTTCTATCGTGCCTAATCATACTCTGACTCCTGTGAGTGTTTTCTGAACACCTCGACCCAATTACGGGTCGTCCTACCCGAATCTAAGGAGTTCCGCTACTCGTCTAGCCTACTGTGGGTTCGACCTTCCCCAGACCTTAGATTCGTTTTTATTCGTTCCCTCAAGGAGATTGATTGTTCCTTTAGATGTAGCCAGTTTGACCATTGGAATCCCTGGACTCTTGCCGCTATCAAGAAAAAATGCGGCGGGATTATCTCCAATGAAGTCGAGGTTTTTGTGTTGTGCCTCGCTTGCATTTGGGTCATTTTTCTAGGCTCTGTTTCATCGTGGGAATTCCCTGTTAGCGCCAGTGTCATCCCACAACGGATGTCTGGTTGCGCCCTGTTCCCAGCTTCACCCTCCAGAATTCCGAGTCTGGTCAGTGTGGGCAGATAAGGAGTCAGACCTGAGTCTGGTCGGCAGGACTTTCACCTGCATTCCCTTGAGAGTTCAGCCGTCTTTTTAGATAGCGGCTGGAACGCTTATGCAGACGGACTTTCACCGTGATTCAGCGTTCAACGAATCGCACTCTCTTGAATGCCATAGTTAAAAGTCTCCTTAAAAGTTGGTTGGTTAGAGGTGATTGATGAGACAACACGGTACGTTACCAGGAATAGAACAAAGGTAAAGAGAATCAAGGCAAAAAACCCCCAAGCCTCTAATAAACCTGAACTGCTTGATTCCTCTACTCGTTCTGTGGCGGTGAGCGTGCCGTCAGCCTCAAGAGTTTGGGTGCGGATAACAACACGTTTAGACATTGGTCATTAGATTTGAGTTAGCCAGTGGTCTAGTTCTTCATCAAAATCTTGGTCTTCAGTCTCATATTCAGTAAAAACTGGGTCTTCTTCATCACTAGCCCATGCGCCTAATTCACTTAATCTCTTAAATGTCGTCTCCACTTGATCGCGAGTAAACGCATCATCGATTAATGCGATCGCCTTGGAGTTCCCTTGGGCGATGTCCCACAGAGTTTTGTGGTTCACGCACTGGCTATAGTTGGCTAACAATTGACCATGTGCTAATGGGTAATCCGTATCATCAATGTCTGTGAAGTAGTCGTAAGGATTAAGCTCAAACTCTTGCCATTCCCCAGCATTGTCCCCTACTTTAGGGGGCAGGCTTGTCTGTTGCTTATTCAATGGCAAGGGCGAATTATTCTTCTCAGAAGCCTGCCCCCTAAAGTTACGTGGAAGACCCTCACACCAAGCGTCTTTGGCTTTTGTGTACAGCTTAAAGTCGGTTGCAAACTCTCTACCGTCATCCGTACTGATTAACAATCCTCTAACAAAATCGTCAAATTCAGAGCGGTCGTCAAAATAATATGTGCGGTCTTCCGAGCCTGCAATGGTGATAGCAAGCTTGGCTGGATGATTGTTCTTAGGCATGGTGTAAAATCCTTGTTGAATAGTTATGTACTGGGCGATCGCTTGGGTTAACTTGGCGATCGCTCATCTTCTTTTAATGGGTAGTGGCTTAATCTGTGGCGAATGTATGTAATCACAAGGTTGATTCTCCTTGAGTACTTTATCTATGTGAGCAAGAGCATAGTTTAATTGACGAACATAATCGGCAGAACTCATAAACTCATCTGAAAAACTAACATCTTGAATCCAATCACGACAGAGTTCTAACTTTTCAATTTGGTCTGTTGTCAACATAGGTTTAGGATTTTGAGTAGTTAATTCGTTAATGGATTCCAGTTGAGAAAAGTCGATAAACATTAGCTCACCTTTTGTGCTTCTAGTAGTGCTTTTTCAAGCGCTTTGTGAATCCAGTAAGTTGGAGTTGTCCCCAGTTGGTTGGTCAGTATTTGTATCTGGGTTGATAACTGAGTCGGGACTGTGTAATTTATCCTCTTTCTGTTGTTGCTCTGCATTTTTTACTACTTGTAAATGTGGTTGTTTTTGCTCAACAAAAAGCTCTTGCATCCCCTCAATAGAGAGCATTCCAGGATTAGGAACCTCTTTAATAAGTTCCTTGTTTGCTCCCCCATCAATCAACCGTTTTTTGATTCGCTCAAGAATTGGAGGAATCGCAAAGCTACCACCAACTAACACAACTGGGTGGCGACGGGCTTTTAAGCAAACAGCGTCTAAAGCAAACTTCAAAGTACTTTCAGTCATCCACCAATGAATAGCCCTTTCCAATGCTCCAGAAACGTCACGACCATCATTAGCTGTGGCTAGTATTTTTCCATCCTTGATTTGTGAGTCTTCCAAAATTTGACGTACTTCTGAAATAGGGATTAGACGGCTAGAATCTCCCATCGCCATTGCTTTGGCTAAAAACTCAACAAGAGAACCTAAACCTCCACCACCGTTAGTCTCAACTGTTCTCTTTAGTGGTAGCTTTCCAGTGCAAAGGTAGGATGTCTGACAGGCAGTTCCAAAACCGACATCAAAAATAGTGATGTCTTGGTGTTCTACTAGTTCAGACTTAGCCCAAACTGCGGAACCGTAACCCTCAGCAAAATACAAACTTTGGTTGAACAAAAAGTTAAGCCGATACTTAACACCGTTTACCTTGATCCAACGGCATTTTTTAAGCTGGTCTAACAGCGTCTTACCATCTGCTAGGGACAAAATAACCATTTTTAAAGTCAGTGTGCGAGATTTTTCACTTGCTCCCGTAGACAGTTCATGCAAGTCAGGTATTGCAGTAATAGCCCCTAATGCCAACAGATAGAAGTAATTCAGCTTGTTATCATGACTATCTGTCATTGCTGTAGAAGTTTCCTCTAATAGAGCGCGTTCGCCTACTACGTAATGCTTGATTTCTTCTGTAGGCTTCTCATCTGGTTTCCCCTTGGAAGCATCAAGTTTTAAACCAACGGTGTAAGCCCCTAACTCTTGGTGTAGTGGGTTCTGCAATTCTGCAAACACAGAGGGAAGTTTAGGGCATTCGATAACTTGCCCCTCGTCATCAATCACTAAAAACTTGGTGCTAGACCGTGCAGCATCCAGTATTAACGTAATAACTTTCTTAGGTAAGACCTTACGAGATTTTAGGGCTGCTGCTTGCTCCTGTTGAGAGTCATTAATTGTGGTATCTTCTATCACTTGAGATTCATGCGGTGTTAATTTCTTTGTTCTTGCCATGTGTTTACCTACTTGTTAGCTGAGGTTTAAGTGAGTGCTTAACAGATCCTTAGCGCTGCCCTCACTGGCACATACCCACACCTACGTATATATGTGATGAAAAACTCGTCATCGTCTTAGTATCTAGCTCTGATTGAATAGGCTGTAATAACCTAAGCAGTTGCACGAGAGAATAGCTTTGTTGCATGAGTTGTAGCGCCGTTGCACTTGTTGCGACAGGATGCAACGAACGTAATTAACCACTACAACGCAACGCAACAACAAAACTCAACAGCCTATATAAAGTGAAAAAACTTGGTTAGAGTTCTAGTGTAATCAGTAACTAGTAACTAATACTCACTTAAGTTTTTTAGTGGACAGTGAGGGCAGTCGTAAGCGCCGTCTTAAGCTTTCGATTAAAAAGAGCTAGGTTTTAGCCTAGACATTTTTAGAAACTTACTGAGAATTGGGTGCTTTGCTTGCTGTGCCAGTTTCGGAAGAATTTAGCTTTGACATAATCTGCAACAACAGATAATTAACCACCTCGCCAGCGTCGCTAATGCCCAACTCTTGAGCTTTTGCATTGATAAATGGCTGCAATGGCTGTCTAATACTGACTCGCATTTATTTGCTCCTTACGCAGACATAAATTTCAGTGAGCGGAATGACTACCGCTCTATGGAGTTATCAAAGTTCTAAAGGTGCTTCAACCTTGTGTTGCTATTAGCGTAATTCCCTGGCACTTTAGCCTTGTATCTGATAATGTAGTTCACATAGGTCATCAATGTCAAGAAGGTGTTTTATGCAGTAAGGAACAAGCGACATATACTCAAGATTACAGAAGCAGGGCATGATAGGTTTAATGATGTACATAGCCTATATATGCCAACCGAAAAGCAAAATGAAACAACTGTAAGCTTTCGTGTTTTTCTTTCTGAGTCATTACGAACTGAATTTAAAGTCTGGTGCGCGAGAGAAAACACGAATATGAGTGAGAAAACACGAACACTTATAGAAGAATGGATTAAAACAAAAATCAATGCCGACAAGAAAAAATGACTGAATCCTCCGCACCCACAGGTGATCGCCTAAATCGAATAGAAGCAAGTCTGGCAACTCACAACGAGATACTGACCCAGCTAGCACCTCTAACTGCCCAAATTAGCCAGCTACTAGCACAACAAACATCTAGGGGCGATCGCCAACAAGAAACTCTCAATCGCCATGATGAAGCACTCATTCGGATTGAGGGAGCGATCGCCAACCTCACAAACCAAATGAATCAGCTTGGTAGTCGTGTAGATGCCCTTACTACAAGCACTACTGAGACACTGCGTCTCGTTGCTGACAACAGCAGAGAAATCCGCGATATTTGGCGTTATCTGAGATATGAACCGCGCAATGGCAATGGCAGAGGTGGCGCTTTTGGTTTTTGCTGCCGTCTTTGGCTAACATCTTCAAGGTAGCAAAGTGCTGACATTATGTCAACATCAAACGAAAGAGTCGTTTGAAACTGTTCAGCAAGGCTATTATCAAATTGTCAGACAACTGCTAGTCTGGGTGTAGATCATCAGCAAAGGAAAATGACTACCAGAAAACCAAGAATAATGTTTCAAACCGACGAGGCTACAAAAGAAGCACTAGAACGCTGGGCTTCAGACGAGAACAGGACTCTAAGCAGTCTTATAGATACCGTTTTCAAAGAATTGCTTATTGAAAAGGGGTACTTGGAACCGCCAAAAAAGTTACTGAACAGAACCAGCGAACGCAAAACTTAACTTTCGAGCGTCAGGACAAAAACAGCTATAATGAGTCTGATAATTGTCATGACAGCGTGGAGTATATGATTCAAAACCAATCGGAACTGACGCGACGTACAACAGGTGCTGTTACAGTACAAGCATTCTTTACCTTGGAGGAACGTCAGCGGTTCAAGATGATTTGTAACAACGCTGGCAGTAATATGGCTCATGTCTTGCGCGTGTTGGCTTTGAAGTGGATGGAAGGCAAGGAGGACAATAATGATCAGCCCTGAAATAAATACCGTAATTACACCAGAAAGAATCGAGTTGCCTCCTGGCGCTGTCTTGAAACTCTTGGGAAGCTGGCAAGACTACCTTTGGCTGCAAAGACAGTTAGGCGATCGGACTGTACCTCGCATCAAATATCGACTAGGAGAGATTTGGCTGATGGCACCGCTACCAGAGCATGGAAGAGATGCGAGCTTGCTGGCAGATATTGCTAAGGTTTTGCTGGATCGTTTAGAGCAAAGATACGACTCATTTACGCCCATCACCATGAGCTTGCCTCTTGCTCAACGCGGCATTGAGCCTGACTATTGCTTTTATATTGAAAATTGGAGATCCGTAGTAGGTAAGAACCGTATCGACTGGCAGAATGACCCTTCACCAGATTTAGTGATTGAGGTAGATGTTACTAGTTATACCGATATTAATGACTATCTCCCTTATAAAGTGCCAGAAGTCTGGCTGTTAAAGAATAAGCAGCTATTAGTTTACAGATTGCAGGGTGAAAATTACGCAATTACAGAAAGTAGCTATTTTCCTAACGTAAGAGAAATTGTACGGCAATGTCTTCTAATTGCAAGTGAGCAGACAACAAGTGAGGCAATAAAGTGGTTAAGAAACTTTTTGCACTCCAAAGGAAGCTAACCAATGACCAACACGCCAGAACCACCCAGAATGACTACCGCAAACACTCAAATCTCAATCACTGAAATAATCCCTATGCTGACTGCCATAGGCGATCGCCAGTGGGAAAAATTCAAAGAACTGGAAGCTGATTTTGTATCTCAGCATGGAGTGGAAGTGTGGCAAGAAGTTTTTAACTTCCGCCTCAAACCTGCACTGGACAAAGATTCTGATAGATGGCTGTTAATTCAATGGTGCAGCAAGGGGTTCACGGTAAAGGATGTAGCATGAGACGTTTCCTAAAAAAAATGGGGCAGGTTTCAGTAAGAAACTTGATGCTTCTTTGGAATAATCTAATAAATGGTTATTAGTTAGTTCAGGCAGTGTCAAGCACCAGCATTTGTAAAAAAACTATTAATTTCACGTCTAAAATTAATTTTTAATGTCGCCAATGTTAGCCGTTTTAGACCCACCAAACGATTTTCAACTCCCGCCGCACAACGAACCGGCGTTAGAGATGATTAGGGAGGCGAAAGACTATGAGTCTACTGTGGCTCTAGCAGCTGGTGGTGCTGCGTTAGCTACATGCGGCATAGTTCATCCGTTAGGCTGGGTTCTTTTTGCATTGGCTTACAAGCCATTAGTACGAGTTGAAAAACTTGCGCGGCTGGAAAGATTAACAGCCCTACTTTTGGATGAGTTTAAAAGCGAGGGAATACAAATCTTTCCCGTGCTTCAAATAGAGGACAAAAACCCTATCGACTTATTTTTACGGTTTCCGAAAAGGACACATCTGTTTATCTCCATTCGTTCGATTGGAGATAGGGAAGTAGTCTACAACGAAGCCAGAGAAGTTTTGCAAGTCAAGAGGAAAAACAAACATGGACTAAAAGTGTGGAAACCTTGCCCTTTAGTTGAGTTGTCAGATTACGAGAAGTGGCTGAACAAGAACAGAGACTTATTTGCGATGTCTTCAAGGGAGGCTACAAAAACACCAACGGCTAAAGTTTTGGTTTTATGGCATCCAACTGAGGCGGCTCTAAATCACAATGACCATCTTTATGGTGAGGTAGGAAGTATGAAAATCCTAACTCTCAGAAGAAAAGGTACTGCGTTTGTTATTCAACAGGAGGAAGTAACCGAATTTGTTAGGGCTTGGTTAGCCAGATACGAGTAAGCGCACATGGCGAAAACCCCGCGTCCCGAGAGGACAGCGAGGTTTTCAGATTTTTATTCAGTTGGAGTTGGGGTATTGGGTTTTTCGCGAGCCTAATTAATATCCCTAACAGTAATTTTATCTTAACTTTTGTCGGATTAAGCCATTGTAACAGTGGACACCCAGATAAAAAGAGCAACTCAGGAATTTTAGAAGATTATATTCCCGAAGGTTTGTATAAAAGATTACTGTTAAGGATAGCCCCAATTCCTCCAATACACTTACTGGAGGATGGGCGAAATGGCACAATTACAACAATTTTATAATTCGGTAGAAGCACAAGAAGCAGCTGCTAAACAAACCGCTTCAACCCCTGAGATAGAACAAGAGCTTGTTGAAGGTAGTAAAATCAAGTTCGCATTTAACGCGACAGGAAAAAACAAAGACTGGGACTTTAAGAAACTAGCCGCCAACTTCATTGATACAGAAGGCACTCTAGCCGATGTCCAGCAACAAATAAAAGCAGGTCACGCCATCTGTGCTGGCTTATTAGGCGGAAAATGGCGCAGTAAAGCCAACGTTATTGGTTCTCAATGGTTGCTGCTCGATATTGATAATTCCGATGTCGCCCGTGATGAGTCCGGCAAGCCAATTAAGGACGCTAACGGCAATTCCATCAAAGTTTACAAACACCAATTAACAATCTCAGAAGCACTAGCCCATCCCTTCATCCAAAAACACTGTGCTTTAATTTATACCACCGCATCACACAAGCCGGACTGGCATAAATTTCGGTTGATTTTCCTTCTGCCCCAATATGTTGAGGGTGCTGACACTATAGAAGCTTGTACACGCTTGCTGATGCAGCAGTTGCCCCATGACCCAGCATGTAAGGATGCCAGCCGTGTTTTTTATGGCAATACAGATGCAGAATTTCTCTTGGTCAATGCCGAAGCCACTTTACCTGAAAAATGGGTAAATGAGGCTCTAGCCACAGCACAAA
>JBMNDX010000018.1:0-34680 GCA_051172755.1 Nostochopsis sp.
AGTAAGGAACAGTTAGAAGCTTTAGGTAGGGCGCTTTTGAGAATTTCATCGATAAATGATTTAGTAACTTGGCTAAAGCAACAGGAAAGTCAGCCTTGAAACTCGAAACCTTAAGCTTTAATTTCAGTAGTTAACCATCAAAAGAAATCGGCTTGCCGTTGAAGTGATTGTAAATATCCTCTGGATTAAACCAGCTTGGCAGTGTGCGCTCTGCGTCCTTTAATTCCTCCCCATTATCATCAAGCAAGCCACGAACAATCTTGACTCTGGACAGTGGGGTTTTACCATTAGCTGAGAATTTTTGAATGAGGATTGTACCCGCCTCCCTCATTGCTTGTGTACCTTCTGGATAGCTGGAATTCGTGTCATTATGGGTAATACCAGTAACATGAACTTTTGCTTTTCTGGTGTCTGTCAGATGCAGTTTGTAAAACTTTTCTGCGGGTTCACCAATCAATGATTTCAGGTTGGTGTACTCATCAATAAGCACTTGTTCAGGCGTGATAGTCGCAGGTTGCTCTAAGTCATTTTTACCCTTAATTCTTAATAGCCAATGCTCACACAGACTATCAAGCGCAGTACCTATCTCTAACTCGGACTCTGCTATATTTTGGGTATCAAGATATCGCCATGCTTTGGAGTTATCCCCAGTTGCGTGACGGTCAATTAAGTAATAAATGGGAATTCCTAAACAATGCTTTCTAACAAGGGCTATAGCCGCGCTCGTGTAAGTTTTACCTGACCCCTGGCGACCGATTAACCACAGAGGGGTTAAGTTGTCGATAATCTTCCACAGCCAGCCATCCTCATGAGCTTTAAGCGCTTCTATCAGTTGGTTTGCTCGTTGTTGATCAACTGATTGTTGATTGTCACTGTCTGCGATCGCGCTCTTGGTTTTACCCTCAATCTTCCCACGTTCCTGGTCAGCTTTCGCCTTGTCCCTCAAATTCTCAGCAATAGTTTTATCCATCACAGAATGATTAACAGCACGGGCTTTCATGAAGTCTTCAAGCTGGATACGTGCCTTAGCGCGTTCGTTATCGGAGTCAGTCAGTCCTAGCGCAAAGCGTTCTTCTGTGTCCAGTCCTGACAGGCCATCTTTTAAGCGCTCACTATAAAGCTGGGTTGAATGCTGCTTAATCTCACGTTTGTACTTATTATGCTGCCAAGTTGCATAGTCGCCAGTCTTTTCCAGTTCGCCCAATTCATAATCCGTGCGCTTGAGGCGTTGCGAACGCACGAGCAAACAACCCACGACACCCCATAGCCCAATAACTGCAATTCCATATCCAAGCAACTGATTAGGGTTGTCTGTGGGCAAATCACGCACCCATTGAATGGCATCACCCTTGTAGGGAATGATGCTGCCATACAACCCGTAGCGCTGCCATTCTTCAGTGAGGACAAAACGCGGCTGGTTGCAAAAACGCTTATCTAGTGCTACTTGACTTTGTACACCGTTTATTGACCTTGGGCAGAACTGAATCTGTGTCAAATCGTAGGGCTGACGTGTTTGCGATGTTGCCAGCCCGATGATTGCGGCTACACCACACACACCAGCCAGCGCTAACTCGAAAACACCTTGTTTCATTCCCGCCCCTTAAAAATAATTGCAATGGAACCAATGAATAAAGCCAACGCGACTGCAATACTTAGCCAAGGGTCTGATTGTGGATTCTGTTTTTCAATAGTTTGAATATCTTGGCTAATCTGCGTGACTGTTTCTTTAGTCAAATTCTCAAAATATTGATAATCTTTGACTGCAAGCCAAGTTGTGACACCTGCAAACACCAAACCACCAGCAGTTTTAAAAAGATTTTGCATATTATCTACCTCTAGTCCGTCACTGTTGTAATTAACTCTCAAGCCCGTTAACCCAGCCAAAGAGCCAACACTGCATATAGAAAACGAGAGCGAAATTGCCAACCACAAGTTAACGCCACCACCCGTTATTAATAAATATTTAGCTATAAAGAAACCCGTAGAATTGAGTGACCAACCGATAAAGAATCTGGTCAATTTATCAGTTGTATTGATAACATCTTTACGGTGCTGCTTGCGCGACTCCAGATGTTCTATCAAGTCTTTGGGTAATGGCGTATCTGGGGCGATTTCGCTTACTAATTCTTCTTGTTCTTCTTCAAGATCGTAGATCATATTACTATTAGGATATTTACTTGCCCGACAGTTAATTTAGGCGGTGGCTGTCGGGCTGAAACTGTCAAAAACCTAGTAGGGCATCCTTGATTTTTTGGACGATTGAGCGTCCAGCATATTGTTTTTTTGGCTTGAAATCGTCACGGGCGTTATCACCCATTTCTAAGTAATACTTGCCCAGTTCTTTATCATGTTGCAGGTCAATTGTTTGTTGTCTAATGTCTGTCTGTAATTCCGTCTGCAACATCTTATATTCACCATCAACTTGCATCAGTTAGAGTCGATGGTGGGTATTATCCCACGCACCTCTCTGTTAGAACCGTGCGTGCCACTTTCATGGCACACGGCTCCCGATATTCTTCGGGTTATACCCTTTGCTTCATGTGAATATAATCGTGACAGGATTCATGAATCGCAATCAGATTTTTAGTTTTCCAATTGTTGTGATTCCCGTCGATGTGGTGTAAGTGTACTTGTTCGTCACTTGTACATTTCAGACCACAATATCCACATTTATGGTTCTGGCGTTTTAATGCCTTAGAGGTGTTGTCGTCGTATAGCTTACTGTTGCGTTCGCTCCAGTAAGATATATCTCCATCAAAAGGTGATTTATTCCCTTTGACCATGACGTGTTTGTGTTCGGAGGAAGGAACATTAGGAAACGCTTTTTCTATTAATTTCTTAGTAGAGTGGTAATCCTGCTTTGTCTCCTTGTTAAATACCCTGAAAGCTCTGAGTTGTGTGTGCCAAAGTGAGAACCTTGACCCGTGCATTTTGCAGAACTTGTGGTAATTCCTCCATCCTCTAACTACAGGTGCTAATTTTTCAGCTTTCTCTGTAGAACCATAATTCGAGCAATTGACTATGGCTTTTACCTTCTGACGGAATTTCTTATAGTTCTCCACTGAGGGGGTAGTTCTAAATTTTCCGTTGCTTTGCACTTTGAAATGCCAGCCAAGGAAGTCAAATCCATCTGTCGCAGCGGTTATTTTTGTTTTCTTCTCACTAACCTTCATTCCTCTATCAGCTAGAAATTGGCTGATGTTCTCAAGTATTGTTTCTGCATCGTCTTCGGGTCGAAGTATTATTACCATGTCATCCGCATATCGGATTGATGGTTCGCTAATATTGGCATCCGGAGTTCTTGGTGATATCTGACCGTGGTTTCTATGATATCTATGGATGCTTTCTATACCGTTGAGAGCGATGTTGGCGAGCAGTGGACTTACCACTCCACCTTGCGGCGTGCCTTGTTCGGGAAATTCCGGGTTGATTCCTGCTTTTAAGCAGCGAAATATTCCTGATTTAATGCCTTTTGGGGCAATAAGCCGTTCCATGATGGCTGAGTGGGAAATTCTGTCGAAGCATTTTTCAATATCGAGTTCTATAACTCTCTTATTGATGCCATCTGCCTTAGAGTTTAGGTTGTTATACAGTTGTCTCTGAGCATCATGTGCCGAGCGCCCTGGTCTAAAACCGTAACTTCTGGCGTGAAAGGTTGCTTCGTGTGCAGGTTCTAGGGCAAACTTTACTAAGCATTGCCAAGCTCTGTCTTTCATAGTCGGAATTTTCAGCATCCTTGTAGTTCCATCCTTTTTGGGGATAGGAATACTTCGTAACTTCTGGTGATGCCAGTCATTACTGGATGCTTTTAGCAGTTCATTTAACTCAAATCGTTCCTTAAAAGTAAGGGATTTTTTGTTATCGATTCCTGCTGTCTTCCTGCCTGCATTTAGCTGCGTTACTTGACGAATCGCCAAAAATCTAGCTGCACGGGATTTCAAAATCAGCTTTTGAAGTGACAAGGCTTTACGCTTGTCTCCTGCTCGAATAGCTTTAAACACTCGACATTGTAGGCGGAATAAATCTTTGCGAAATTTCTTCCACGGTAGATTCTTCCAAGATTCACTAGCATCATAGCTGTGCCTAATCATGCTCTTACTTTGCTCTCGTGTTTTCTGAATACCTTGCAGCAATTACGCCGCATCCTACCCGTTTTGAGAGAATTCCGTATCTCATCTTACCTACCTGGGATTCGACCGTCCCAAGACTCTCAAACCGTTTTTATTCGTTCCCTCAGATGATTGTTTTGTTCCTTTAGGTGTAGCCATTTTAACCATCAGAAACCCTAGATTCATGCTGCTATTTACACAAGATGCAGCGGGTTTTAACTCTGATGAAGTCAGGGGTTTTTGATTTATGCCCTGCTTTTGACTGGGTTACTTTTTTAGGCTCTGTTTCACCGTGGGAACTCCCTGTTAGCACCAGTGTCAACCCATAACAGTCGTCTGATTATGCCCTGTTCCCCGCTTCACTCTGTAAGAATTGAGCTTACTCGGTGGGGGCAGATAAGGAGTCACGCTTGAATCTAGCGGGTAGGACTTGCACCTACATCTGTCTGAGAGTTCAACCTTTTGTACTTTTAATGACAAATGGTTGGGTTAGTTATATACGGGCTGGATACCGGGATTCACTAACCAACGAATCGCACTGTGTTTGTCAACCCATGCTTTCAGCTTGATGTGGTTTGTTGCTTGTTGATGGCGTAGGGTTTCTTTATCCTGTGATGAAGCGAAATCCAGCTTCATCTCTTCTAGGATATTGGCTAGATGAGTGTCAGCCAAAATTGCTGACTGTACTGCTCTTTCAATCTTTTCGCCACTAACACCAGCCTGTTTATAGATGTCGCTCAGGACTACATTTAAGTCCTCAGTCCCTTTGATAGCAGCTAACATTTGCTCTCTTACTTGTGGGGCAAATTCACTAATCTTTGCCCCATCATTCCCCATTTGTCCTATCAGCTTTAGTGCTGATTTATCACCTGTGAGCGCTCTAACGACTAAGTTAGTAGATGCGTTAAACTTATTTTTTAATTGGCGTTCCAGGTGGCGTGATTTGGAAGTTACCTGATTCTTGAGCTTCATGGAATTTTTCACAGCGATACTCTTTTTCTGGGGTAAATATTGTGTGGCAGTGATACGACATTCGCTTTACGTATTGCTCAATAGCTTGCCTTTTTTTGAGATATTGCTGATAGTTGTCATGCTCTCTTATTGGCAGATATACCCAGTAATGTATGGGTAAAATCACAGCAGCAATCGCACCTAAACTAACAGCAATTCTGGAGAAGTAATTCATTCTTAGCCAGCGAATTACTAAGCATTCAAGCAGCGTCAAATCATCACTATTGAACCGAGTTGAGCCTAGCGAGGATGCCTGAGAGTTGCCTTTTAGTTTGATTCCGGCTATCTTCCAAAGCCGCACTAATGCCCGTTAAACCAAGGGATAGCTTGTTTCTACTTTGTTCATGACGATTAACTACGCGCTCTTTTACCCTGGTCAATGTCTGGTCAATTTTCGCGTCTACCTGATTCGCTGAAAAGTCAGCATAAGCAAGGAGTGCTGTTTCTACCTGTTCAAGAATTTCGTCAAAGGTGTTGGCTGAGGTGTCAACGCTATCGGCTATGTCATTGATTTGTTGCTCTGAAAGGATTACACCCATTTGTGATGCTTTATTATTGATTATTTCTCCTACATCTGCCAGCGCACTTGTTTCAAGTTCAGTCTCGGACTGTTCGGACTCTACTGGGGTTAAATTTTTTTCTTCAATGGGTTCATCAGCTACGGATAATCTGCTGGTTGCTTTTTCTTTGAGATATTCAACAGCTAGGCTGAGTTGTTCTTTGGTGGGATTATCAAGGTCATCGCATTCTACAGCCAAGGCGGCTTGAGTGTAATCGTCCTTGGTGAATCCTTGATAGCCTTGCTTATATAAACGAGTACGGACATTGTTGGTGAACTTGTTAGACATGATGATTACTCCTTATTTGGCTAGTGCTAAAGCTAGAGGTAAAGCGGATTTCATAGGTTGCGCTCGTCTATTAATTGCCCACTTCGCAGCGACGAACGCGACAAGGGCTAAATCTTTGCTGTGATACTGCTCTTTGGCACTCAAAGAAAGCCCCGCACGTTCAAACCAGTAGTAACGAGTACTGCGCGGTACGTCCTCAAGGTTGATTTTTAGATAGTCGGCAAGAATCTCTAAAAACTGTCTGCCGTCGTAGTAAGTATCCAACTCATAGAAATATCTAAATGCTTGCCAGCGTTCGTTAAACCCTTCACCGCGACCCGTAAAACTGCCGTAGCGTCGTTTTAGTCCGGCAAATGCTGAGACTATCTTTTGAGCATCCTTCGCCTGTACTTCAAAATTGAAATGCTGTTTTAAGGTTGCTACAACTCGATACCAAGTAATATCAGCAATCTGTTTATTTAACTCGCGTTCGTAAATCTGCTTCAGCTGGCGATACTTACCTATATATTCCTTCGTCGCCACATTTTCTCCTGGTTAATATTTAAGTGTGTATAAAATTAACTGCCATTCCGAATGAATCCAAGGTTTTTGATATACGTAATTAGCTGATTCAAGGTATTTGATATGTCCAGTTAACTGACGACTATCAATAACCTTGGAAAATAAATCTGACAAATCACGTTACTGTTGCATTTCATTGGCTATAACCACGCGATAACAAGACTTTTCAGGATTTGCGACTTACTGACACTTTCTCACTTACCCCCGCGAATCGCCTAGTTTTTGCGATGGCTACGCCCGCCGCCGGCATCGCGTAGCATTCCGCAGGAAGGGTTTGTAATTACAGTAATCGTGTTCCTGTAGTAGTTCACACACTGCTTGGATGGCATCACCTAGCGTTACGTCTGGATAATATTCCAGTTGCTTGAACTCGGCTGAAGCTTGGATTTCTCTGAGCCAGCGAGAGCTTGCTTCTAATCTTCGTAATTGATTTTGATTAAGCATTACTTTCTCAAGAGGTAGTTCGTTGATTGCTTTTATCGGTGGTGGGTTGTTTATCAAAAGCGAAATCTGTTGTTGGTGCAGATATTTCTGTAACTACTGTGGGTACTGATTTTGCTAAAGGAGCGCATTCATCTAAATCAAAGGCTGGCAAAACTTCCCAAGTAGCTTCTAAATGCCTGCCGTACCTAGAAAACATCACGTTAATTAGCTCTGTTAAACTCGCTAATCTGGTAGTTTTCAAAAGATGTTCGCCCATTTCCAACGCCGCGCCCCTAATCACAACTCGCGCTTGAGTCATATTTTGGAGTCCTTAAGAATGACTGAAATCATTTGCAGACATAACTGTGAGCATGGTTGCAATCAGATGCCCATGCCAAAAAACTAGATTCGACGCAATTGGGTTGTTTTTGGTCTTCTAAAAAATTTGCTGACTTTCTGCGTCTTGTCTATTACAATATCACATATTAGCTACAAATTAGAGCCTTATTTTGCATTCAATGAGAAAACTTGCACTAATTAGCTAGAAATCAGTCCTAAAAAAGTACGATAGAAGGCAAATGTATATGTTAGATGCAGTGAGTAAAAGAGTTCACGTAACTTTACCTGATAAGGTTTTTGACGCATTAGAGCGATGGGCTGATGACCAAGGTCGTCCTGTTGCCAACCTTGTAGCGTACTTAGTTGAAAAAGCTATAGAAGAAGCTGAGACACAAGGGAGGATTCCCTCATCATCCAGCAACGACAAGAAGGACAAATGAATACAAACAGTAACTCTGCCATCCCTGCCATTAATAAAGCGATCCGCTTGAAATAGCTGACACACATTAATGGCAGAGAATACTTTTGCTTGCTGGTGTTAGATGGCGGCTAACTGATACACCAATCGCCGAAATCCGCCTGCTGTTTCCCATGCAGTCCTAGAAAATGAGAGTTGTCTTATGGCAGCAAATGATTTAAATCCGCAACTTCCATTAATAGTAAATCTCAACTTGATTAATCAAGAAGGTCAAGAAAACGTTGACCTCAGTCAATTAATCATAGAAATTGATTCAACTCTATTTCCTAACCAGGAACAATTTCTAAAAGCTTTACGCAGTCATTTGTTACAGTCTCTCAAAGAAGTTCCTATAACAACTTCCATCAATCTGAGAAAGATTGAAGACAATTATTTTGAAAATGCTGAAGATGAATTATATCCTCCGTCCACCAAATCGCAAACGGAGAAAAGTAAAAATAGTCTTCAGGAAAACAGAAGTTCTTTTGAAACTTCAGCTAATTCCATCCCAAATACTTCAATTACAGTTAGACAATCAAAATTATTTAAGTCCCAAGACTTTGAAGCTATTCCAACAGCTGCTGTTATGTTTTCCAGTATTGATTCTCAAATCAAAAAAGAATTGTGGAAGCAAAATGAAGATGGGATAGCCTACTTACAACATAAAGCTAAGGGCGATTCTCAAAACTTCATTGAGCATTATATTGCCAGTCCAGGTGATATTTCCATGCTTCCTTGGGATGAAGCATTACAAATCATCGATAAGTTTGGGTTTAACAGTGCCAAGCTGCACTTAATCTTTGCTGCCTATGCAATGAAACAGGAAAGACCGTGGGAAAGCTTATTTATTCTCAATGCCAGTGACTTGATAAAAGATATGGGTTGGGATCAGCGAACTGATTTACCCAAACATAAAAAACTCTCAGAAATAGCCAAAACTGCGTTTGCACTAGATTGTTTGTTAGTTAAAGCAGTATGGATAGAAGGTAGGAACAAAAAAGGTGGAATAAATGCTAGTACCCCTGTAGGTAGAATGTGGAACATTACAGTTGTCCCCTATGGTCAGATAAATTTACAAGGGAAAATAGAAGAGCCTGATGAAGTTCAATTAATTATTCAACCCGGTGCTTGGACTCAACATTTTTTGAACAGAGCAGGAGCAAAATCAAGGGATGCTTTATATCAGTTTGGCTACTTAGCCCAACAAGTTTTGAAAATTGATCCCTACCACGATGAACTCGCACTAAGACTGGCTATATATCTAACATTAGATAGTCGAATTCGCCTTGATGGAAATTACAAAGTACAAGAGCTATTAGAAATTACATTCGCCAAACCGATTATAGATAAAGCTCGGTTAGATCGCCGCCGAGCCTATGACTTAAAACAGCACTGGGATCGTGCCATTAAGCTACTACTCAAACTGGGCTGGCAGATTGCATTTGACCCCAAAACTTACCCCGAAGAGCTAAGACCAGACTTCAAGGATAAGAAACCTAAAGGCTACCTTGATAAGCTGTTGGATGCAAAACTCACCATCAAACCCCCAAGCCCTATCCCAGAACTTATAGCATCCAAGGCTAAACTCACGGTTGAACGATTACAGTCGAAAGTTAAACCCAAAGTAGAAAAATTACAGCCCAAAGCCAAGCCCACACAGGAACAACAAATCAACTTGACTAGCAATCAAGTTAAAGAAGCACGTATTGCTAAAGGCTGGTCTCAAGCTAAACTGGCTGGTTTTCTCGGTGTATCTCAAAACCTTATTTCCCTGATTGAACGAGGTGAGCGCACCTTCAATCCACAACTTGCCACTCAAATCCAAACACTTCTAGGTATCCAAGACTAAATATTACTACTCTAAATTTCCCAACTCCGAGTTGATGATCAGCTATGGTTGGCTGGTTTTCTGTTGCAGTCTTGTTTTAAAAAAAATAATTCAAAAAATTGGCTTTAAAGTTTTGTCCTGTAAGGCTTTGGCTCTTAAAACAAAGGCTCTAGAATCCCCGGACAAAAACTCTAGAATCCCCGGACAAAAACTCTAGAATCCCCGGACAATCCATTTTTTTAATCCTTGCTACATAAGGGTTGTAGCCTCTTAAAACAGCCCTGATTAATTAGATTAATTAGATCAGTTTTGCCTAGTGGTTTTGGCCAATCTGGCATTATTTCTTGGTGTCCAAAAATATCAAAAACTTTTTGGCTACTGAAAACCTTAAGCTGCCCTCAAACCTTACTTCCCATAAAAGCACTCTGGCGTGTACCAACAAAGGGGGTAATGGCTGATAAGCGGCGGTTTCCTAAAAGGAGTGACCAATAAATGACAAACGCCGTAGTTGAGAGCAAAATAACGGAGCTATCAGGGAAAAAATTGATTTACGATAGCGCGTTTTTACCCCTAGTCATACCTGTTAATAAAATCAAGTTTGCGTATAACGCGACTGGAAGAAATAAAGACTGGGATTTTAAAAAGCTGTCGGCTAACTTCCGAGATACAGAAGCCACAATCTACGATGTCCAGCAACACATAAAAGCAGGTCACGCCATCTGTGCTGGCTTATTGGGTGGTCAATGGCGTAGTAAGGCCAATGTTATAGGTTCTCACTGGTTACTAATTGACATCGATAATTCTGATATCGCCCGTGATGCCTATGGCAAGCCAATACTGGATGAAAACGGAAATTCTATCAAGGTTTACACTCCACAATTAACCATTGAAGAAGCCCTAACCCATCCCTTCATCCAGAAACACTGCGCTTTAATGTACACCACTGTCAGTCACAAACCCGACTGGCATAAATTTAGGTTAGTTTTTCCTCTCCCCCAATATGTTGAGGGTGCTGACACTGTAGAAGCTTGTACGCGCTTCCTCATGCAGCAGTTACCCCATGACCCAGCCTGTAAAGATGCCAGCCGGGTTTTTTACGGCAACACAGAAGCAGAATTTCTCCTGGTCAACCCCGAAGCCACTTTACCTGAAAAATGGGTAAGTCATGCGATCGCCACAGCACAAAGAGAGAGGGAAGAGTACCAGCAGCGCATCCAAGAAATTGAGTTACGCCGTAAACAGTTTCGTGAAATTTCCGACGTTGAAGGCTGGGACATCGACCAGCTGATCCAACAAGCACTCTCATTCATCCCACCACGCACCCCAGGTAGTGGCAATTACGACGAATGCCGTACTGTGCTAATGGCTTTAGTCAATCACTATGGCCCAGCCGAAGCCGAAATTATAGCCGAGAAATGGTCGCCCAGCATTAAAGGTACAACCTGGAACATCCGCGCCAAAATTCGCAGTTTCCGACGTGCGCTTATCACGATTGGAACACTGTTTCACATTGCCAAGCAGTATGGCTTCCGCTTCCCGCAAAGGCAGTATGAGCCACATCAGCCCCTTAAAGGACTGATTAGCCGCGAACAGTGGGAACTGGGACGAGTTAAAGAAGACTTGACCAGCTTCAAAAATTTATTAAAGCAGGCAATCGCACCTGTTGCAGAAGTATTTAAGGGGTTTAAAGCACCACCATCACCGCCACCACTAACAGAAATTAACACTTCTTTAGGAAATGTAATTATCTACAAACCGGGCAATATTCCACTAAGAAACGAAGTTAATAGCGATATATCGCTCGTGTGCCAGCCAGAGGAACATATTGCCGCATGGGTGGAAGCTATTTCTAAAGGCTGGACGCAAATTTTAGATAATTCTCATCCTGGGCTTGGCAAGTCTCACAATGCCGGACAACTGACTGCCGCCCAATTCGGTATTGATAAATTAATTTACCAGGATGCCAACCACAGAAACCCCTCAACACTGCCCATCGAGGCAAACTTTGTTGACCTACCAGTGCGGCACAACGGCTTAAAAATTGACCCCACTCGCACTACTCCAATGGGCGAAAGCTTTCAGTTGCGCCCCAAAGCGGGTGAAACTCCCGATACTACTGGCAATTGCCACCGAAGTCATTTATTTGAAGCATTTCGTGATAAAAACTTTGTCAGTTTGGATTTTGAAGAAAGTTCTATTAGCCCCATCTGTGACGGTTGTTCACTGAAAAATCAATGTCGTTTTGCTTCAGGCCCTGGTTTTGGTTTCCGAAACCAGAAACGTACAGTAATTCATCATTACTCCCAACTCAGAGCGCATCCCGACTCTACCCCGGTTGACTTAACTAATGCGGCTGGCCAACCTTTCACCGTCGGGCGCATTTGGGAAGAAGCTGGTACACTTATTAAGCCTGTGCGGTCAGTTGACTTGAAAGTGAGCGATTTCGATACTACCGTTGCCAAATTAGCTACAAGCGGCTTACCGACTGAACAATGGCTCAAGCTACAACCAGTTTTACAGACTTTGCGTACGCTCCTCACCCAAGAAATTAAGCCGCCTTCCCGTTACGGCTTTGATGATGCTGCATTAAGGGCGCTGCTTGGAGAATTCCCTACTGATTTAGACATTGAAGCGATTCGCCAAGTCTTAGAACCTGATTTAGATTTTCTCTCTGACTTAGACTCTATCGACATTAATGCGGATGAACAGCTCAAAAAAAGTGCCGTCGCTCGTTATGCTGCCAAACAAATAGTTAAAGACAGCGCCAAAAAAGCTGGGTCTGAATTTCTTGAGTTGCCCTTATACTGGTTTCCTGATTTCCTCGAAGCTTGGAAAGGTGATGGTTCTCTAGGGTGCAAATGGGGTGTACTGAGTATTTATCGCCGCGACACCAAGCATACTGACTTGGCGAACTCTGCCAAATTTAATATTTACCTTGATGCCACCCTTAAAGCCTACCAGTTGAAATTGAAACTCAACTACCACGAACCCGTATTAGTCATCGAGCAGACACGCCCTGACTACAGCAATTTAAAGGTAGTTAACGTCACTGGGCTGGGTAAATTGTCCAAAAATCGCTCAGACACGCTTACCGACCGTGTTAATGCCCTCAAAAAAGCATTGCAACTGCTTCACAAACAACTCGGTATTATCGAGTGGAAACAAATTGCACAAGAGTCAGATGAGCGCATTGAATATGGTCACTTTGTCGATGGTCGTGGTGTTAACAGGTTTAGCGATGCTGATGCTCTTGCGTCTTTTGGCATTCCCTACCAAAACATCGGCACAATGGCAGCCCATTTTCAAGTTATGACGGGATTATCAGTTAACTTGGAAGATAAAAATAGCATTTTCCAAAAGTATCTCATTGAATTGATCAATGCCGAAATTATCCAAGAGATTGGGCGATTACGCGCTCACCGTCGCCCAACTGAAGAACTTACTTTTTACTTCTGCGCTGACTATGACCTCAGTTTTCTCTTAAGCGAACTACCAGGCGGGAAATTAGAGGTTGTCGATGCTTGTGAAATTTGCCCTGAAGCTGGTACTGCTTCCCAACAAACAGGACAGGCTTTAGTAAATGCCTTCACCCAGCTTTGGGAATCAGGGCAGAAAATTGGTCAAACGGCTGTAGCCAAAATTGCCAACATCAGCCAAGCCTGGGTGAGCCGATTTACCAAACGCTTTGGCGGCTGGGCTAGGTTTAAAAAAATATTACTCCTGCTATTAGACACTCTTTATAGCGGTAGTAATAAAAATTTCACAGAGCTTGGTGAAGACGAACAGTGGCTAGCACGAGAATATTTCCCCATGTTGTGTAAAGAACCAGAATTATTACCAGAGGACGTGTTAGACGAAGTGGCGCAAGTTGCCAAAATTATTGGTAGTAAAGCGATGCGTCGAGTTTTGCACTTTTGTAGTCCTCAAGTTAGGGCTGACCTGCTAATGGCTGCGCTTGAGTGTTTGCCCACAGAAATTTACAATGATGAATTTATTCTAAGAGCCGTTGCCCCAGTCCAGCAGAAAGGCGGTAACACATATATCGATTACACCGGGGCTGTAGAGCTATTTACCGTTTAAGATTAATGCCAAGGAGTAATGATGATGTTGTTGATGTTCGTACCTGTGTACCCAAGGATATTCATTTGCGATGTTAACTAACCATACGCTCCCTGACCGAACAGTGTGGGTAGTTCACGTGGTTGGAAGAACAAAAATAATAAGAGGACATTTACTATGGTTGCAACCGCACCACTCGCAGAGACTAGAACTTTGCTTGAAAACATTAGCTGGCAGACATTTAAAACCATGCTAGCTGAGATGGAACAAGGGCGCAGCTACCGACTTGCTTATTACAACAACATGCTAGAAATTATGACCCCATTAATGCCACATGAAAACTCCAATCGTCTAATTGAGGTTTTTGTTGGGGTGTTGTGTGAAGAGTTGGGGTTGGAAATTAAACGGGCTGGCTCCCTGACTTTAACGCGGGATGATGTGGAACGGGGTGGAGAGCCTGATAGCAGCTACTACATCCAAAATGAGTTTTTGGTTAGAAACAAAGAAACCATAGACTTAGCTATTGATCCACCACCAGACTTAGTGCTAGAGGTCGAATACTCCAGACCAAAAGTAGACAAGTCAAAAATTTACACTGCTATTGGTGTGCCTGAATTCTGGCGCTTTAACGGAAGCGTATTGCGAATTTATGTGCTTAGTGACGGGCAATACTCAGAGGTTCAATTTAGCCCTACATTTGGTTCAATACCTGTGAGGGAAATTCCCCGGTTTATTCAACAAGCCAGGAAGGACGGAGAAAACGCTACTACCCGTGCTTTCCGCACTTGGATCAATGGGTTCTGTCTTTATGAGGATAAATGACCGATACAACCTTAGAAACCCAGAAAAACGACGTTTCCCGAATTGAGCTAATTTTGGCAATCACCACCAGACTTTGAAAGAGATTCTGGCTTCTTTGCACTGCGACTATTCTTTTTCACTTCAGCTAATAAAGTTTTAATTCGACTACCGCTTAAATTAATCCCCAGACCACGCAACATCTCAGATATTTCATCAAATGTATAGCCGTATTTATCAGAGGTCAATTTCTCAATGTACCTCCTCATTTGACGCACAGTCTTAATAGCCGCAACCTCAGAGCGTTCTTTTGGTTCCAAATCTTGAAGAATATTAATCGCCTCATCAATCTTGTTTAGAGGAACTCGCTCATTATTTTTCTGCTTACTCATAGTCATTAAGTTAAATTGATGCTGATTGCAATCTCTCCCCTAATCTACTATTTTCATAGAGTAGCGAAATTCAATTCTAAAAAAGTTAAAAATGCTGTAGTCATTTCAATTGGTTACAGTATCGAAAAAGCGTAAGCGTGCCGCTCGTGAAGACCACCCCCGGTTCTCTCATTGTGTAGTCCAGCCTGCCCCCGCTCGTTTTCTCCCCTCCCCAAAAGTGGGTGGAAAGCAAGCCGTGTCTTTTGGCTCCGCCAAACCTCGCTGCGCTCGGACGACAGGCTTGCCAAAGTGGGAAGCATCCCCCTTTGGAAACCCCCTCTTACTGTGTTGCAGTTATGCGTCCAAAAAAGTCAAAAAACCTGCTTCGTACCAAAATATTGGAAGCTCGTGTCAACGCCATCGAACACGAGATGATTAAGCTAAAAGCGCAAGATGCGGGACTATCAATAGCTGAATTCACTAGACGCAGTGTTTTGTTAAAACCATTGCCCAAACGACTGAGCAAAATCACCCTGGCAACTTACCGAGAACTATCCCGCATCGGCAACAACATTAACCAACTCACCAGAGCCACCCACATAGCCATTAAAATGGGACTGCACCCACCCGCAGACCCACAACAATTAGAACAACTGCGAAAGCTCCTACAACAAATTGGTCGAGAACTATCCCAAATCGAAACCGAACCTATTGATGAGGACGATATCGACGACGAAGACTCAGACGAGGACTGGGAGTAAAAATGATTGGCAACCAAACCAAAGGTAAAAGCTTTCGTGGGCTGCTTGAGTATCTCGAAACTAGAGAACAGTCATCTTTAATTGGCGGCAATATGTTTGGCACAAATGCCAGAGAATTAGCTAGAGAATTTCGACTATCTCGACAACTTAATCCACAGGCAGAAAAAGTAGTTCACCATGTTTCACTTTCACTTCTACCAGGCGAAAAGTTAGACAACGATACTTGGTGCGAAATTGCCGATAAGTATATGCAGTCAATGGGCTACACAGCCAACCAATATGCTATCTACCGCCACAACGACCGTGACCATTCACATATTCACATTTGCGCCAGTCGAATCAGCCTAGACAATGGCAAGATGACCAGCGATAGTTGGGAGTATGTACGCTCAGAAAAAATTATTCGCCAGCTAGAACTAGAGTACGGTTTAGAGCAGACTCAAAGTAGCAAAGAGAAACTGAACCGCGCCCCCAGCATTGGACAACAGCGACGACTTGAGAGAGAACAAATTGAGTATGAACAGGGCTTAAGAGACACAGCCCCACAACAGCCAATTAAAACCCAACTAATTGAACTAATCGACCGCGCCACAGTAGACAAACCGACAATGCCCCAACTTGTGGAACGATTGCAGATGTTGGGTGTAGAAGTGCGTCACGGGTTAACACGCAACGGCAAGAGTAAAGGTATTTCGTACTCGTGGAATGACCAAAAATTTAGCGGCACATCTTTGGGGCCTGCCTACACATTCCCAGGATTGCAAAAACACAAGTTTATTGACTACCAGCCACAACGCGACGATTTGCACATTGAGCAGCTGCTATTAAACCCCGTTAAACCAGCATCCCTTGAACAGACACAAAAGCTGCTGCTCTCTATTGAGCAGAAACAGTTTCTAACCCAGGCTCAATCAGTAGAGCTATACAAATATTACAGTGCTGGACTTGAGCAGGAATTGGTCACAGACCGAGATAAAAAAATAGCGTCCTTGGCGCTAAAAGATGATAGGTCAGCCTTGGAAGTTGAAGAAATTTTGAAAGCTAGCCCCGCCTTCTGGACTACTGATGAAGCAAGGGCATTAGTTCTAATTGCTAACAATCAACTGGCATCAAAACAAGAACAATCACAACAGCAACTTTCCCTTAGACAGCCGCAGTTCACGCCACCACCAGAAGATGAGAGCCTGTGGCCAGTATTACAAAATTACCTCACTCAAAAACGCGGCATCTCATCAAATTTAGTGGAAACATTACATCACAAAGGGTTGGGATATATAGATCAGCAGCGAAATGTTGTGTTTATCAAGCGCTCTCTAAACGGTGAAAAATCAGGCGCACTGGTTTGGGACACCCATCGCCAAGACAATCGGTGTTCGCAGTACTCTAAAAACAGCGATCGCTCTCTAGGGTGGTTTCATATAAGCTTGGGTGGAGAGCCAGAGTCGAAAATCGAGAGACTATTTTTGTGTGATTCCCCCATTGATGCCCTGTCAATAGCAAATATGGATATATCCGCACACAAGGGGCTACCACCAGTTAAAACAATGTACATGGTAGTTGATGACCCGAACAACTTACCACTATCCGTCCTCAAAAATGTTAGCAGAATTGGTCTGGCATTTAATAACGATGAGCAGGGTCATCAAACAGCGCAAGTCGTTCAGAAAATGCTGCCTCAAGCTAAGAAACTTCCATCCAATCATCACACTTGGAATGAGGATTTACTGGATCTGCTGCACTCTGAGCAAGAAAAACTTAGACAGCAACAAAGAGGTTTTAGTCGTTGATCCGTGTTGACCCTCAGAACTCGTTGCCGCTTCGCTCAATGAGGCGGTGACTCTTACGGGCATGAGGATAGTAGTTGGGTTAACTAGATCCTCGTACCCGCAAGAGCCACTCCGCTATTGCCGCCTCATTGCAACGAGTTCTTTTTTCTTGGAAATACAAGTTGCCTGTATGCTTTCTGATTTCTGAAGATATATTAAAAACTGCTACTCGAAATACTTGCTATTTTCTGAAGTTATTTTAAGAAAAAAATGATTATAAATTTTCTTATCTATAGCGATTAATACCAATTTTGTGCATGATAATATTTTTATAAAATGCATTTTTGATCCTCAATAATTAAATCAAAAATTTTTAATTCCTAGTGACTTTTAAGGAGTTGAATTTTAAACTCAATTTTCGATGATAGTTTTTGGATTGCAGATATTTATAAGAACTTGAAAGACCGGAAAAGGCTTGATTTGACGTTGTAAATAAAGGTTTTTTCGATTTTAATGTAGCAATTTTTCTTTCCCCATACAGGATAAGGGTTAAGAGACCATCTTACCGGAAATTACAAACATCTGATGCTGTTGGCGAATTATTTCTTAACATTGCAGTCAACGATAAACTCGTTGTTTTTAAAGATGTTGGGTTTCTCTTTGCCAAACAAATCTACGAAAAAATTAGGTTTTTTGGGGCTTTGAAGTATTAAGTTATATTTCGCCAACAGCATCAACATCTCGGCTCAATGCCGAGTGCAAATAGAACCTGTAATCCTTCGGTATTTCTACGCCTAGTTGTTAAAAGTTTGTAGAAAAACAAAATGTTTATGTTTATTTTAGCCGAAGCTGGTAATGATGATTGGATAGATATTATAGTAAGATGGTTAATAGACCTACCTTGGCCAGTCTTGGCTATACTATTTGGCTTATTTTTGGTTTTAGTTGGTTTTAGGGTTATAAAACTAACCTGGATAAATGAGGGAAAGCCAACATGGATAGCTGGCTTTATCTTTGTATCTTTTGGTTTTGCGCTATTATTTCATAATCTCAACCAACCTACTCCAATAAAACCACAGGAAGATCCTTTAGTCTCCACATCTAATCCTACCTCTACTCCAATAAAACCACAGGAAGATCCTTCAGTCTCCACATCTAATCCTACCTCTACAGCTAGAGTCCAAATAATTGAGCCAATAGACAACACTTTTTTTGATAATCAACAAGGTGAAATTGATATAAAAGTCAGAATTTTAAAAGGAAAAAAAGATGAATATTTATGGATAGTTAGTAATCCAGCAGGAACACATCATTGGTATCCTCAATGCAGCTTAGAGGATCGTATATGCAGCACACCGATTAAAGAAGATGTTTTTTTATCTAAGTATTGGATAAAAAATGAGAAAGGCATTCATGATATTCATATTGTTTCAGCAAATAAAAGTGCTAATTTAGCTTTTAAAAATTATCTTTCCAAAGCCCGTGCAACAGGTGACTGGTCAGCAGAGCCTATGCCTGTTGGAGCTTCCAGCTTGACCAAGGTGAGAATTACTGTTGAATGAATAGGGCATTGATCCGATCTCGTCGCTAAAACGGCCAAAATTTTTGAATTTTATCAACTTTCGATTATTGAATAGTTTCTTTCATACATACCCAGAATCCCTAAAAAATCGATAAGGATATTTTTCTTCAAAGCTTTTGGATTTTGGCATTTGCACTTGATTGAAATTATCGCATCTCGCCAAATTGCTTGATATATTCCACCAACTCTCTGGTATAACCACCCTCATAAATTCGTGCCAAATTCCCCACCAGGATAAACAGTTCTCGCGCTCTGCTAACAGCAACATTTAGTAAATTAGGTCGGCGATTAATAAACCAGAGACTATCAGTTGGTTGACATTGGCGAGTCGAAAAAATTATGACTGATTTCTGACCCCCCTGAAAAGTGTGAACTGTGCCAATACTCTGCGACGGAAAATCTGTCCAACGAGATTGTAAACTTTGAGTCAGCGCATTGACTTGACGGCGATAAGGCGAAATCACGCCAATTGTGTTGTCAGAGTCAGGAGAATTTAAGCAATAACCCGCCGCTAACAACTCCTCAATCAACGCTTCTACTGCATCAACTTCTGCCCAATTAACATTATTTTCCAGCTTCCCTTCCACATTGCAACCAATCAGATTAGCACCCAACCGCGAAGCTTTAGGCGCAGTTTTGATAACCATGCCGTAATTACACAAGCGATCGCAAAAATTAGCAATCACTGGAACGCAACGGTAATGATGTTTGAGGATAATGCCATTACCAATGTCATTTGGTTGTTCTGATGCCCCAGCCGCCCGATGATAAGCTGTGGAAGCAGTGGGGCTGTAGCGGTCATAATCTGCATCTGTGAGTCCCTGTTCCAAAAAAGACTTGCTGCGATATTCCTCTTTTTTCTGGTCGCTCAAATTAACAACTGGCTCCAATTGCAATGGGTCGCCAACAATCAAAGCCTGATTAGACCGCACTAAAACGGGAAAAACCTGATGCGGAGGAATCTGACCCGCTTCATCTACAATCACTTGGTCGATACAGCCACTATCAGGATAAGGAAACAAACGGCGGATAGAGTGCAAAGTACAAAGAAACACCGGAAACAGCAGGCTGATATCCCGATAAACGTTTCTCCAATTAAGACTTAACTGACGAAAAGCTTCCCATTCGCCATTCAAGACACCAATGTAAGTCCTAATTGAAGCTATCACCTCCGAATTGCGCCGCCGAGCTTCCTGCTGTTGAAATTGCCAAGACCACTCAAATAGCTCTACTTGCAGCGAATGCAATTCGGTGTAAAATCGACTGTAGAAATCTTTTGTAGCATAGGTGGCAAGACGGTTTTCGACCTCAGAACGGCGAGTAATGAGGTCTTTGAGTTGCTGCTGTAATAACTCTAACTGCTGTTGTGTGCTATCAACACTATTCTGTTGTTGCTGCCAAAAAGCTGCTTCTGCAAGTAGCTGTTCAACACTTTGCGCTGCTGCTATAAGAGACTCAGTTGTTAGTGGCATTTGAAAGGGAAATGGGGTAGCCAGCGTCGCTAACACAGGCATCTCTATTTGTTTGTGTAAGCGTTTGAGAACATGATGTGGGCTGGTTTTGGTTATCGAGTGCCAGAATCGTTTAATCGTCTGCACAAGCTGAATAAACCAGTTATTATTTCTACTTGAAAGTTGCCAATAATCAACTCTAGGCAAAGAACGCCTAGCATTGTTAAGATGTTGCCCAATAAGCTGGTACGCTTCTAGTGGAAACCCAGAGTAGTAGTCGCGTGAATATTCTAATGGTGACGAAGACTCAATAACAGAGGTCTTTCGAGCCTCATCAACCGATTGTATATCTCGGCATAGTTCCTCTAATAATTGCTCATCACTGCTTTTCTGTTGAAGATCATGCTCGTCTTGCTCCCTTTGAGCTTGTATTTGCTCAACAAGAGTCAATAATTTTTGCCTAGCTGACTCCCATTCATCGTAATTAAACGTTTCTTTAGCTAACCAATCGAGTGCAGTTTGCAAACTAGGTAAAACTTGGGTGTCAACTAAATCCTTGGAGCCTCCTGATAAATAGAAACGGTCAGAGAAGAGGCAGGGGGCGGGGGGCAGGGGGCGAGGGAGAAGGTCTTTCCCCTCTGCTCCCTGCTTCCTGCTCCCCATCCTTTTCTGGTCAGAAGGAAAGTTGCTGGCTAAAATTTTCTCAACGTTATTTACAGCATGGTTGTTAGTGCTTGTTACCACAGTTAGGTTACTTTTATCTTCACCCGTTGTTGCTAATTGCACTGCTCGATGTACCACTTGCTGCGCTATCTTATGTAACAGCAATGTTGTCTTGCCATTCCCCGGTGGCCCAATTACAGCAGTAACAGGTTGATTCTTGGAATGTTTGAGAGCTTGTGCTTGATAGTCATCGGGCAGCGAGTTGGGAAAAGCACCCAAAAAAAGCACTTCATGCTCAGGTGCTTTTGGTTGTCCAAACAGATATTCGTAAGCCGGATGTCCGGGGATTGCCCAACTCCAGTTACTTTGTTCGCTGATTTTCTGAAAATCTTTTTTGAGGTTGTGATTAAAAGGAACGTAGTCAAAATTTAGGAGATAAGGGAGAAGTTTTGACCGTACCGGAGAGGGCGGTAATTCAATCAGTCCCATAAAATCTTGTAGCGTTTTAAAGGGACGATTAAAAGTAGTTTCGAGAAAAACCTTCAGCCCTTCCCTTGTAACCAGGGACTCAGCCGCTTCTTCCTCTAGTCCGTACCACTGCATCAAATTGGGAATAACAGGCTGAAACTCGTACTCAGTTAAGTCCCATCCGCTTTTACGATAATTGCCCTCTAATATTGGAGAAACGTTGATAGTGAACAACGGGCGAAATTGACGACGATTCGCTTCAATTACATAAAGCTGCGGGAAAGCTACAGCAATTGATGGTAAATTGAATTGAGCTTTGTTCTTATAACTTTTAAACGGTTGCTTTAGTTCTTTAAATAAAGACTCGTCTATTAATAATTTATCGCCTACCAGATTTACAAGAGAGTCCCAGATATTTGGTTGTTCTGAATCGTCAGCTTCTACTTTAGCATTACTCAAATTTTCAACATGGATGTAATCTAACCAAGCCTTGAGTAATTGTCGAATCTGTAAATCATATGCCATCTCTGTTTCTCCTCTTGAGTCTAATCATGGATCACAGGTTTTAAAACTTTAGAGGTAGAGATTGCCTGACAACTTATACCAATTTACTCATCTCCTAGCAATGCTTCAAGCTTGTTTAGAAGGTTTACTAGCTGTTTTTGTTTACGAGGTTCTTTCCAAAGCTGACGCTTTTTAATGCGTTGGGTGATATTTTTGAGCCGTTCTGGTATTTGGTTAGATGTTTTAGATTCGGGTGGTGGTTCAGAAGGAGTGTTGGCGATGATTTGTTCTTTGATTTGGCTTAAAGACCAATCGGATGCTATTGCCCTTGACAAGAGTTCTTGTCGCAGTTCTTCATCTTTTACTCTTGCCAAGGCTTGGGCTTTGGTATATTCCAATTTGCCTCTTCGCAGTGCCATTAAAATTTCTTCGGGCAGATTGAGCAACGGTAAACGCTTGGTTGTGAACGATAGCCAATTCATCAGCCCCAGGCTATCAAATACCTGTTGTACCGTTTGAAATTGCTCCGAATCCTCTTTAGGAGAAACGTTTCTCCTAGATGAATCTAATGAGTCTAGTGACTGCTGCTGCTCCTCTTTGCTTTGAGCGTTTTTCATTCGGTACAGCAAGGATTTGACGGCTTCTACATCGGATTTGAGCCGGATTGCTAAAAGGTACAAAATCCCTTCAGTTTCTTCAACAGGGTTAAGGTCTTCGCGTTGCAGGTTTTCAATCAAAGCCAACTGAAACGCTTGCTCAGAGGATAGCTCACGTACAACTACAGGTACATTTTCAAGTTTTACCTCCTGTGCAGCCTGGTAGCGTCGTTCTCCTGCTACTAATTCGTATTTTCCTTTGGCAACTGGACGCACCAACAGAGGTTGGAGGATGCCATGTTGTTTGACTGACGAAACTAATTCTTTTAATGCTTGTGGGTCAAAGTATCGCCTGGGTTGCTGTTGCGGCAGAACTATATCTTCAAGTTTGATAGTAGTTTCAGTAGCTGCTGGTGTTTCTGCATCTGGTGAGGATAACCAAGGTGCAGGCGGTGAAGCTGTAATTTGACCCGCAAAGGGTTTTTCAGTTTTCTTGCGTCGGATCACAAAGCCTCCAAAGCTAGGGCGATTTCTTCTAGGATAGGGACTACAGGATGTTTAGGGTCAAACACTGCTAGAGGCGCACGTTCTTCTGTTGCATCGACAAAAGCGGTTGCTCTGGGAATAGCAGGGAAAATCCGACCCCAAGCCGAAAGCTGTTCAGTGATAGCTGCCAATGCTCGTTTATCGGCTGAGTTTTGGTGAGCATAGCGAGTGGGAATAAACCCTGCTATTTGGATTTTACGGTTGGCTTTATTTTTAACGTGCGTAATAGTTTGTAGAAGTTCGTCTGTTCCCTCAAAGGCTTTAAGATGGGTTTCGATGGGGACGAGAACGTGTGTGGCTGCGACTAAGGAGATATAAGAAAGCAATCCTAAACTGGGGGGACAGTCTATAAGGATGAAATCGTATTCATCTAAAACAGGCTCAACGGCTTCCTTGAGGCGCAAGTCACGCATAGCAGCACTGACCAACTGCATTTCGGCTCCACTCAAGACTCGGTTAGCTGGAACTAAGTCCATACCGTGAATGTCTTCATGGATTGGTAAGGGCTGCTCGTTGATAATGGCATCAGCAACAGTTTTTTGTAACTGAGATGGCACTAACCCCATGAATTTGGTTAAGCTTGCTTGGGGGTCTATGTCGATGAGAAGGACACGATGTTCTCGTTTTGCTAGGTGGTATCCCAAATTTTGGGTCAGTGTCGATTTGGCGACACCACCCGCCTGGTTAAACAGGGCGATAATGCGGCATGGAGGGTCAGAAGTTGACACTTTTCGTTCCTAAAAGATACGTTGACGTTTGGTCAATCGGCTCGGTTTTAGTTTCCAGTTTACGTGGTGAAGATGAAAAAAGTTTTATTTGAAATAGAAATTGCCCTTCTAGTTTATATAACTTTATCGTATGTATATGCGGCGTAGGTTTAATTATGGGTATTGAAGAATTACTACTACCATTGAAAGAAGAAATTTTGCGAATCGCTGCAAAATATGGCGCGTCTAATGTGCGAGTGTTTGGTTCTGTTGCTAGGGGAGAAGCAAGGCCAGATAGTGATGTAGATTTTCTGGTAGAACTTGAACCACAACGAACTTTGTTAGACCAAATTGCTTTGATGCAATCCTTGGAAGAATTGCTGGGACGTAAAGTTGATGTGACTGAACCAGAAACTTTACATGAGTTGATTAGAGATAAAGTGTTGCGGTTGCTCCCCGAACTGGATGATCGCTACGCTCGATTAGGCAGTGCTGGGGTGGCAAGGAGATTATTCGTAAGCAACAGGCAGCCTCGCAAGCCACCCCATCCCTACGCCTAATCGCATCCAGTTCTTAATTTCTTAAATAAGTAGGGGCGATCGCGTTTAGTTGTAGCTGTTGGGGTATTAGTACCATTGGAACAGAAAACCGGGTTAAGCATTATTACATTAATAATACAAATTTATTTCAAAGATGAAACCCTTGTTTTCTCGTTAAGCAACTACCTGGTAACTTGAAACATCAGTTACTACAACCCTCTATAAAATCCTTACAGGATAAGACTTTTAAACTTAACCCGGTTTTCTGTTCTGATGATACTTGTACCCCTACTTGACTTCAAAACCTTATATAGAGGGCGTTTGAGCTTATCTTGGTGCCATTCCCCCAATACCAAAGTCAGTTCAAGGAATGCGGGGCAAAAAATCCGATGTTTCGGTTCTTGATATCACCAACAACCACACCTCGATCCAAAAAACGGTTGAACTCCTCACAAGCTGTTTCAGGCACTAAAGCGCAGCTGTGGCAAGCTGCCAAGTTACATGAATCTGGTCCTTGTCCCCCACTCTCACCAACTTCCATACATACAGGATCAGCAGAACACCAACTAGCAACCTCCAATAAAGAACGCACTACTGGCTCAAAATTACCAGGTTTACCCATTCTGACAAGTCCTCCCATTGTGCCTTCGGAATCACCAGCAGCAGTGTAAATAAGCACTCCAGCCATTGGCGCATCAGGGTTATCTGAGACATAGAGCCTTTCTCTCAGTGCTGCTGAACTGTAACCACACTCAAAAGTCAACCTATTCATCAGCAAGTGAGCAAATGTGTGTAATAGGATAAATCGTGGTGTGATAGAGCGTTTACGTAAATGCCTTTGCTCCTGTATTTTTTGATAACGGTCTACTAGAGGCTGTATTCTGGAGTAAATTTCATTGCCGTATTTCTGTAACCACTGATGGAGGCGGGTTTCGTTAAATTCAATAAATATGCCTTCACCATAAACAACATAAGCGGGTAGCCATGAATCTTTTTGCGGTGGCTTACGCCATAAAAAAGATTGTAATTCTTGTAGAGGTTGATCAGTTTCCGGTAAAATCCGGGTAAATCCTGTTAAAACTCTGGTCTCTTTCAACTTATCAACCAACATAATTCTAGAAAAATAATCCGCCATATCAGGTTGATAATTACTTAGTTTTATCGTCCGTATTTTGAGATTATCTTCACGACGCTCAGTTCTCAAAACATTAAATTCTTGCCGACGAAATCTTGTTTCTGGGTCGTCCCCTTCAATGTCATCTGTATTAATCTCGTCATCTTTGGCTGATAAAATAGTTTCTAAAGCAATTTTTATATCTTCATTAGAAAAATCTTGTAGTAGTTGAGGACGATCCTCTCGTAGCACTTCAGGTGTGATATCATCACCCAATCTCAACAACCGATCAATAAGTTTGGAAAGCGGTGGTTGCTCCAAAAGAGAAACCAGTTCTCCACCATTACCCCTTTGCAGATAAATTGCACTGCGCGTTTGTGCATAGTAAACGTTGGAAGCACTTAGTAGCGCACCCCTTAGCTGATGGTTGGAGCAGGGTTCACTTTCTTCTGTACCCAACCAAGGTCGTTTACATTGACAATAAAAGAAAGAATCACTATTACCTATTAAGTTATTACTCTTATCTACCAAGTTTTTGCTGAGTCTTGTTTCATCACCATCAACTTCCGTAATCCCTCCAAGAGAACGTTTAGCACCACACTCACACCGGACACTTAAACCGGCAAGGGTTGCACTTCCAGTTCCCACTAGACGCAGTGCTTTATCGCAAGTCGGTTTAACTGAACGATGCACCCATTCTCGCCAGGGAAAATCTTGGATATGGCCGCGATCGCACATAGCGATAATCGGAACCTGTGCCATGTATTTAGTTTTTTTCTTGGTTTCGCACTCCTGGCATTTAACCTTTCCACGGGCAATCAGAGGAAACTTTCGCAGGAGATCGCAAGCAGAACAAAAATGCCATTGGGGAAAGCGTAAAAATGGGAGAGTTAAATAAGCATTAAGCACCCCGTCGCCTTTGTTGGGTTTTCTAAACTCCGGGGGTAAGCGAAAATGATCCACTCCCAGAGACTGGGCTAAACGCCATTCATCTACTCTAAATTCGGATTTATCCTCAGCTTCGCTACCATCTTCACGCTCATACCAGTGATCAAGTCCAGCCGTAATTAAAGATGTACCATCTCTTACCACCAGCATCGCACCTACCCCGAAAGGGGCAATCAATTGAGATCGTCTTATTGGACCTTTAGGCATCTTCTTCTGCTCCTTCGTTTAAGTAAAGATTAGTAATCTCTGCCTGACATTCTGCATCTACATTTCTCATTGACATCGGTGTAGCCCAAGACAAACGTTGCCATTCTTGACTGGCAAAATCTCCTGCTACTCTCAATAGAGGTATGTCAGTAGTATCTCTGCCCTTTCTTTCCCAATTCGTCCGTTGCCAACGCTGCCATTGAGAAGCGCGTTTGTCAAATACATTTTCAAAATTTTCTATCTCAGCTTCGTCAATTAATTGAATGCGAGGAATCAAAATTTCTCGTAGCTGTTCTATCAGATTGTTTGGGTAAGGTTCAGGGTTTTTAACTGTTTGTTGCTCACCAGTTTGCCTTACATAAGTTGCCATAATAGCGTGTAACGCTCTATCTAAAACTGGTGGAGAAAATGGAGTAATGCTAGTTGGTTCAACTTGAGCATAAAGCTGCTGGTGATAACTACGAAACTTTTCAAAATGGGATCTATCTCTTGGTCTTGTGGGACTATATAAAGTAACTACTAAACCTGGACGCTCCCACCACCGACGACCAACACGACCAGTTACTTGGATATATTGAGAAGTTGTCTTGGGCTGACCAACTACAGCCATCAACGATAGTCTGTCGATATCAACTCCTACTTCGATAATGTTAGAAGCTAAACATACATCAATAGGTTGTTGATTATTAGTATTGTCGCATCTAACTTCTAGTTTACTAATAGATTCAGGAACCTTATCACTGCGTATTCGTCCAGTTAATTCCAAAATATGCCACAGGCGACGTATATTTTTCCACTCTAAACCTAATCGATTTTTAATCACTTTTAAATAATCGGGAATATCTGATTGCAAAAGTGATAAAGTTGTTCCTAATTCCCTAATGCTATTAAAAAATACTAGAAAAGTCCACCAAGGATCTCGTTCTTTATCTGTCATTAAAACTGGGGCTTGCAATATAGAGGCAAACACACGCTCCATAGCAGTTGGTAAAGACCTTAAACTAGGCGCATGAACACCTACATAAACTCTACCTCGTTGCAATCTTCCATCTTCCTTATTACGAGCATAACGTGAAAAAAAAGAATCCTCAGCATCAAGTCCTGAAGATGGAAATAATACAACATCTTCACGCCCATAAAGAGCTTTTACTTGGTCAGCATAGCGGCGTATGGTTGCTGTAGAACAGACAATTTTTGGTTTAATTCCTTGTCCATTACGTCTGTCAGTACAAAGTTCCTCTATCACAGTTTCATACAATCCTACAACTGAACCAAGAGGACCAGAAATCAAGTGTAATTCATCTTGAATGATTAAACCTGGTGGCGAATTTTCTCTCTCACCATCTGTACCAATTCCAAATAAGGCTCGTGCTTTTTGTGCGTAACTCCAAGCCAGTCCAGCAAATTTATCCACTGTGCCAATAATTAAAGAAGGTCGTTTTTCATAAATATCCTCGTCAATCACATAAATTGGCAATCCAGTATGGAATTCACAAGCATTGTCAGAACATTTGAAAACGACAGTTCCACGGCTTTGCTGATAACCAAGAATATTCAAGCTTTTTGGCATACCTCGCGCAAGTTTTCCTGGATAACGCCCCATCTGGGCGTTACACCAAGGACATTGACTGATAATAAAAGGATTTTCAGCCGATGGGTCACTTTGGAGTTTGTTTAACTTAGATACTGCATCTGTTCGGTTATTTGGGGTAGTGTCTCCGCCTACCCAAATACCAATAGAAAATGGTTCTTTCCCTAGTTCTGTCTCATTTTGGCGGCGTAGATATTCCATCGAACAAATTAGCGCAGAAGCTCGTTGAAACTGTTGTGCAGTTAACAATCTCAGGGTATATCGCATTAAGACATTAACGCCTACATCCGCTGGATTTTTGAGACGGCGCATAAATAAAGAAAAAGCTGACAAGCCCAAATACGCCTCAGTTTTACCTCCCCCAGTAGGAAACCAAATTAATTCAACGGTGCTACGTTCAGGAATTTCACCCTCAGATGTTGACTGTATAGACATCAGTAAAAAGGCTATTTGAAAAGCCCGCCATTTGCCACGATTGCTATTAGTTTGTAGAGGATTAGGGGCTTGATAAGTTGGGTGAAAAGTATATCTTTTTGCTGTAGAATCGTAGTTAGCCTGACGGAAATCGCGGCTAGAAATTTGCTGTAGTAATATAGCATAATTAGTCAGTTGAAATGCTCTCTTAGCTTGGGCATTATTTTGTAAGTAATCCAGCCCATTCCTCATCCTTTCAGCGGCTCTTGTACATTCTTCTATATGCCTGTTAGCAGCATCTTGATATTCTGCATCAAGAGATGAAATTTCAGATTCTTTCTGATTAATCCACTGTTCATAACGGCTCACAACTTCTGACAGAGATGCAAAACCATCATCATCTTGTACTAACCCCGCCAAGGGAGCCATCGGTACTTCTATACCAATATCAGGTGTAATACTTGGGGTTTCAAAAGTAGGAAGACATTCTGCTGTTACAGCTTTAACTCTACCAGCAATAGATTCTTTATCCCAATCAGCTGCACAACCGTGTCCTACCGCGTAGGTTTCCATTTTGCGGTAAAGTAGCGATAGAGATTGTTCTTCAATATCATGATAAAAGTCTGGTTTAGGATAAGGTAATATGTGCCCCTCACCCTTTTCGGAAACAATATTTACTGTAAAACCTGTCTGAAATAAACAATTTTCATCTCCAGATCCATCTGTCCGATTAATTAGACAAACAGTTAATAAACGTAAGCCTTCTCTGTTTTTCGGATCTGGTCTAGAGAACACCTCAATACTCAGTTCAAGTCCATCTATCTTTTCAGTTTTAACTAGCTTCCTCTCTTTTGTATAACAGATATCCTCAGCAGCAAACTCTGTTGTAAAATTAACTGATTTACGCAGCCACCAGGTGACTTCATCTCCACCAACTTTCACTTTTTTTTGATAATAACGACCACAATCAGAAATTTTAATTACTAAAACTGATTTGTCTGGAAACTCTGCTAAAAAGCTGATACCCATACTACTGGGTTTAGATGCGTTAGCTGCTGACAAGTTAAAATCATCTGCATTATCTTCAGTTATTTCGGATATCTGCTCTTTGATTTTCTCAACGTTTTCCTTCACCTCATCTGTAATAATATCTATCTCTTCTCGCTGATTATCTTGAGTCAGGTTTTTATCAAAATTGGTTGATATTAAATCCTCATTTTCTAATTTTGTATTTAATGGATAAAGTATTCCGACACCATACCTTATTGTGGGTGAATCTCTTTGTAGAATTTCCTCACCATTATCTTGTCTCCAGGGACCATAGAAACCTTCTTTCGCCGAATTGAAAGTAATTTCACCAGAACAGTTTATTGGTTTTCCTTGTGGTGAGGGTCCTACCATCTCTTCTCGAAGTGCTTGAATAATTTTATCTCTATTTTCTATATGTTTAGTCATTGGCAAATTCACCATCTAGTTGAAAAGGATGTGCAATTTTTGAAGAGGGAAGCATAATTACTTCTCTATGAATATCCACTACCCGAAATGCAGTCATGCTACCGCCATCTGCTTCGGAGAGTTCAAAATCCATTTTGCCTATTTGCTCTAGCTTTTGTAAGTTAGAGGTACGAACTTTGTGCAGAAGTAATTGACGAATATGTTTACCAGCTTGATAGTGAGCGCGGTAAATTTCTTCTGCGGCTTCATGAAACTCTTCTAATCTATCTGCCAAACCAACAAAAGTTAATATAGCGTTAAAATCTTTCTCATTCTTGGGTTTGATGTTTTTGCTAGACATCCAAGTACGAATATTTTGCTCATGTTTAGCAAGTTTAGAACCTAAGTTTAGTAGCCTCCAACTAACATCTTGTAAACTACTTGAACTGACTTTGTTCTTGAGACGAGTTTTCCACAGTTGTTGTAATTCTCTAAAATGTTGAGCTTTTTCTCCTAAGATATGATTTGCTAATGGAATGATATAATCACCTCCTCCATTCGTGCGGAGAATAATAAACATACCTGTTTCAATATCAGTAACCAGTTCTCTTTTTACCTGTGATTCACCATCCTCGACCAAATCAATTACCAGTGCTTTAGTATTAGCATCAAGGAAAACAGCTATTTCTCCTTCTAATAAAAACAAACGTGCTTCAATACTTTCTTCATTATCAATCGATGACGAAAAAGTAGATATTTTTTTAGCAACCTGTTTCCAGTTTATGCTAGGAGGAATAATTTCCTCTGGATGAAGATAATCTTCTTGAACGATATCGGTAATTTTTGTTTTGATCCCTTCTGTGTTACGAATCGGCAAATAGACAATATTTGATTGTATTACATTATCTGGAGAAGCTATAAATACTGGCTTAGGCTGCCATTTATCTTTTATCCAACTATACTGAACTATGTCTATTTCATAGGTTCGTGGCGCGGTAAAAATGTAATCAGGAAACCAGCGTGTTGCACCTATAACAACTAATCTTTGATAACAGCTATTGCGTAACTGAGATGGTGTTAATATGGAAGTTTTCTTGATTTTATGGCTTGCAGCTAATACATTTTCTACTGCGGGAATTAGATATGATTCTTTGAGCAGTAAAGAATTATTTGCGTAATTTTTTTCTATAAAATCCAGCAGGGGATTATCATCATATTTTGATAAATCTACTAGAAGATTGAATATTTCATTTGCTGCTGAGGCAAAATTTGAATATATAAATTTGCAATTATTCAGATGCTTTTCTAAAAATTTAATAGTTACTGGTTGACAAGCTATGGGATGGTTAAATGGTAGTGGTGCTGCACACAGTTTAAATCGATACTGTCTCAATGGTCGCAAAAAATCTTTCCAGTAATCTTCCTCTGCATTTTCGCCAAGTGACTGTTCAAATTTTTTCATGAACAGGCAAAAAATCCGAAATTTATGATGATCTAAGCTATTTTGGTAGATTTTGATGCTACTGCTACATGAGTAAATTTCATCTACAGTTGGTAACGAAATATAAGTCATTGACAATATTCCTGATAAACGACCATTTCTACTCCAGAAGGAGCAGTAATAATATTCGGTATTTCTTCAGAATTATGACGATTTATATAGTCAGTATTGATAATTTCTACTGCTTCTTTAAAATGGGGTTCTGTACGTTCAAGTAAAATTATCCAATGGGTATTACGCCAGTCATCACGCAATTTAATAAAGCCATTTGCGCCATCGAATATGGTTACATGAGGTACTAATTCATCTGTTGTTTGTGGAGGAACACTACCCTGTGATGGTAAGATTTCCGACCGATAGGCTTGACCTTCTGATAAAAAGTTACTTACTCGTAAAATATCTTGTAAAGACCCGGTTTTAAATTTAGACGGTGATGAAAAACTGGCAAATGACGTTTCCAATATTTCGTTTTGGAGACTGGTAATACGTCCAATAACTGCACAATCTAACCGAGTTTTTGTTGTAAATTCACTCGTATTAGCTTTACCGATTACACCATCAAGAAATTCATTATGAGTAATAATAGGTCTGCCAGATTGCTTTTTAGGAAGATTAATATTTGGCTTGTGTGCAATTACCACATTATGGGATTGCTTAACAGATACCAAATTAGCTAGACCGCCACTGCTTTTGTTTTCTATTTGGATTCGTAGTCGCCGTTCACCATAAGTTTCAACGATACCTTGATAGATACCCTTATATCTCCTCTTACAATCATGAAAAACAACTGGTGTACCTTTGGGTAACTTACACAGTTGCTCAAAATATATATTGCTGTTAATCCTGTCGATGGGAATATTGGCTCTCGCTTGCACAACACCTAGTGCTGCT
Source organism: Nostochopsis sp. (assembly GCA_051172755.1). GTDB lineage: Bacteria > Cyanobacteriota > Cyanobacteriia > Cyanobacteriales > Nostocaceae > Pelatocladus. Next base: position 32,488 of record JBMNDX010000018.1, read on the forward strand.
AAAGCGGCAGCGTAATTCCTAGTGGGAATAGCAAGACCTAAAACTAACCGATTTTTTTGTATCTCAGCTTGTGCAAGCCAGTACCCTACATTAATAAAAAAAATTGCCCAGCTCGGCAAAGGAGTTAATTGGTTAAAATTATTAATAAAATAAAGATTAGTCTTATTAAATCTGCTACACATTAGTGGTTAATAACCAACTGATATCATAATATACAACCAGTTTTATACAATCTAAGCCGCATTTATGCTTCAAAGGTTCTTAAAACTTGTACGTATGAGTATATTCCTTAGCGTACAAAAAACCCTTTTTGTCCACGATGATCCCATATATGGTATAAAAATATATATTGAATCTAACCAGTATAATGGAATTTGGACTCAGTAAAAATATTTAAATAGTGTTGTAACTTATAGACTCCAGCACTTTGAACAAACGGTAATTTTAGTAAATAGTCAGTTCCTCATAACATTAAATCTGAGTATTTGATATCAAACTTGGCTATGGGCTTTTGGCTAAGATTCAAAAATCCAAAGCCGAGATCGCATTTTGCTTCTGCTTTTCAGTTACCCCCAGATACCGCTCTAAAGCCGCCAAAGTGCGATGCCCCGATATCTCCTGTATATGGCGCAACGGTATAAGAGCATCACTCATCCTGGTTAACGCAGTCCTCCTAAAACTGTGTGTACTCACCCCCTCAATCCCCAACCGCACACAGGTATCTCTGAGGATTTTATCAGCACTCACCTTATGTATATGCCCCAACCCATGCCGCCCCGGAAACAAAAACTCTTTGCGCCGATTGGGGTTGTACTCTTCTAAATACTGCTTGAGCTTCGGATGCACTTGAATTTCCCTTGTGTCCCGCTTGCCTTTAGTGTTGACGCTCCGTAACACTAACACCCCCCTAACACCATTGCTGCCAAACACGTCATTTACCGCCAAAGTGCAAGCTTCGTTGATTCGGCAAGCAGCATAAAGGCACACGCCAAACAAAGCGCGATCGCGTGGGTTGACAAAGCCCTCAGTAAATAGGAGATTAATTTGATCAGGGGTCAGTATTTCTGCCCTACCGAACCGATTTATTTTCATACCTCCTAGCCTACATTGTCTAACTGCCAAATCACAATGTATGTGACCAAAAAGCTGATTATTCCGTGAGCGATGACACACCCTTAACCAAGACTTATCATTCAGCCTGACAGAGTAAACGCTACAACCCTCATTCTCACGTTGGCTGATTAAATTTGCTTATGCTTATAGCGCGATGACCACTTGCAGGTATGATCCACACCAATAGGATTCGCTGATGTTGTGGCTGGCATGAGTTGTCTATACTCCTTCTATACCGCTGGTTGATCAATTGTTGCTATCAAAACCGATATCATTTTTCTCTGCCGCAGCGTCTAGACATAGTGTAGACACTGGTGCAACTGTAAATAAAGGTGAAATGGGGAGTAAATTGTGAGTTTTGACAATGTTTGTAAGGTTTTAGCTGAAAAATACCCAAGAGAATTTGCTAGTTGGTTACTGCCTGAAGCACCGACACAGGTTAAGGTACTGAAGACCGAATTGAGTTTAGAGCCAATCCGTGCAGATTCCGTGACTTTTCTGCAAACAGCCAATCGCATTTTACACATCGAATTTCAAACGCGCACCATCTCAAATCCACCACTTCCATTCAGGATGCTGGATTACTCCGTGAGGTTAATCCGGCAATATAACGTCCCTGTGACACAGGTGGTAATTTTTTTGCAGGAGACAAATAACGAAATTGCTTTTACTGAAGAATATGTTTCGGAGACAACAACTCACCGCTATCGAGTCCTGCGGATGTGGGAACAAGAACCAGCAATATTTCTTGATAATCCTGCATTATTACCTTTAGCACCATTAGCCCGAACAACCTCACCGCAAAGGTTGCTATCCCAGGTTGCCCAGAGTGTTGCTAGAATTCCCGATAGGAACACTAGGCAGGATATTGCAGCTTACGCGGAGATTTTAGCTGGTTTAAAGTTTGAAAAGGAATTGATTCGTCAATTTTTAAGCGAGGATGTAATGCAAGAGTCAGTAATTTATCAGGATATTTTACAGAAAGGAAAGCAACAAGAAGCTCTGACTTTTTGTATGTCTTTACTTGAGGAACGCTTTGGTAATATTGATGCGTCAATTGTTGAGCAAGTCGAAGTTTTA
>JBMNDX010000019.1:0-7640 GCA_051172755.1 Nostochopsis sp.
TAGCCCTGTCAAGGTGACAAATAGCCGGATAATAATGCCATGCGATCGCAGAGGATATGGTGAATGCTGGGTGCAATATTTGAGCGTTTTGTAAAAGAGAGTCCAATAAGTGTAATGGTTCGAGGGCTTATGGAAAGAGTATTCGCGCTCTTATACAATCAATCGAATATTTGAGGAAAACGCTTCATCCCAGTACACGCGAGAACTACTTTTTTCCAGCATTGTGGAACTAATGAGTTTAGTAGTATGCGGGATTCACCCATCAGTTAGCGCAGCCTATCGCGTAAAAGCCGAAGAAATGAATGTTAGCCGCACGGCTGTTTACGACAAATTAAATGGAGTCGAAACTACAGTTAGTTCGGCGATTTTAAGAGAAACAGCCATCCCACTGGCAAGTTTGATAGAGTTTGTTGGTGGTAAATCACCACAAATATTAAGTGGGTACAAAATCAGAATCCTGGATGGGAACTGTCTGGAAAAAACCGACCATCGCCTCGAAATACTGCGAACAATCGCCGCAGGAGCGCTACCAGGAAAGTCATTGGTAGTTCTTGACCCGGAATTAAGATTGGCAATCAACGTGTTTGCTTGTGAAGATGGACACGCCCAAGAACGTTCTATGTTTTCCGAGGTACTCAAAACTGTAAAAGAAGGCGAATTATGGATTGCTGACCTTCGATTCAATGAATTTAAAAAAGAGCGAAGCCTTTTTAAATTATTCGGCAAGCCTTATGATTCATCGCGGTGGTGGGACAGCGCCCTTAAAGGCGCTGTCCAAGGCTTCGCTCTTTTTTAAAAGGAGAAAGCTGTGACCGTAACATGTGTACCGTTGGATTTTTGTTTGGGGATCTCCAAGTAATAAAAGCAAGCGCCGTATTAAATATATTTTGGCCAAACCCAAGTATTTAGGCGCTTTCGCCCTTCAGGCGAAAGCGACGGCTGGGCATTTTATTATTTGGAAAGGCCTTGGCTTGCATCGAAGTGGAGCAAACTTCGTGATTAGAGAACATAAATCAATACCTTGGGAGCCCATCACCTCATTACAAGCAGTGGATAGCGTTGAAACAGGAGATTTATTTGAGCAAACTGTTAGTTTAAGCGATGCTGGGGAATTCTTACGCCTGAGACGAGTTGTATTGAAGCTCAAAAAACCAACTCGCAACGGTGAGAATGAAATCGCCATTTTGACGATGCTTCCAACTCCTGCTGTTACCGCAGCAGTTGTCACGGAACTATACCAAGGACGCCGTAGCGTTGAGAATTTGTTTCAAACTGTGACGGAAAATTACGAGTGCCAAATTCAAACTTTGGGCTATCCAAAAGCTGCATTATTCTCATTTTGCCTCGCATTAGTAGCTTACAACATTTTGGCAACCGTTCGCGGGAGCTAATAATAAAATAACGACTTTCTAATTTTGACTTACCTTTAATTACTCTCATATAATCAACTTTACCAATGCTATATAAACCATCCCATTCATTTTCTGTATCTATAGCATTTTTGATATTATTTATCACACTATAATATCCAGTTTCCTGGCGTCCATGATGCTCTTAGACTAGTTTATATTCACTATATTCAAATCCTTGAAACTTAGCTATTGTAGCTTTTTTAAACAAATCTTCTACTCGACCATATAACTTTGGTTGATTTTTTTTGATATGGACACATCTCTGTTTGAAGACAAATATATAGGACTTCCTGTACAAATTGCACATAATATGTATGAACATAAATTCGCCGTTTCAGGCTTTTGACAATAATCGCGCTCTTTGAGACGGGCTGGGTTCATGAAAGAGCACCACGTCTGGGGAGCACGTGTGGGTGTAAAATACTTCTCATGCAAAAACCCGGTCTAAGTTTTCCGAGGACTCAACCGGGTTGATGCTGTATAAACTATTAAATAGCTCTTGTTATGACTACAGTAACAAAGAACGTTCCTGGCAGCAAGTCTTCGACATCAATAAATCCGCAAACGAAAACAAAGTATCAACCAAGGTACAACAGACCGCACATGATTATCCCACCTGACGATATGACGTGGGCAATGAATCAAAAACCATCTGTCAATCAGTTTTGGCAGGAGTGCTGGTTGTCAGATCCTTATGGTTCACGGTGGATGCCACTCAACACAAAACTTACTGGCAAAACTTTAAAGCTGGCCAAAGCAGCAATTAGAAAGGCAGGATTATTCGAGTTCAAGACTGAAATGAGAATGCTTGAGGGTAAGCGCTACTACGAAACCTTAGTGATTAATTTGCACGGTTCAAGACGATATGAATTTTGGTCATCAGGTGGGGTAGAAAATTACCCTACCTCAGATTCACCGCCAGAGGGGGATGATCGCGACCCAAAGCAGGTATCCCATAACCACTCTTTCGGGGTAGTAGCTACCCTTGGTGGGGTAATTGCAAACCCCACCAATAACAATGAAACTCAATCACAGCAAGATTTTCAACAAGCCTCAGTAACATCTCAGCAACTACTCAGTAACTCCTCAAAGGAGATACTGAGTAGTAGTACATTGGACGCCGATGGCGACGCGCCACATGGTGGCGCGTCGCCATCGGCTGTTGTGGAACAAGAACAAGAACAAGAACAAGAACGAGAAACACAAACACAAACACAAACAGTTACCAGTTTCGAGGATATTAAAAAGAAAAACCCTTTCTTGACTAAATCGAAAAATCCGATGCACCTTGCCCTACAACCACCCCGCAGACAATACAAACCCTCTGGAGATATACAAGCTATACGCAGACACTTTGACCTCATCTACCAACAACAGCAATAGGAAAAATATTTATTTCGAGCACAGAGTGCGACAAGAAATAATGCGTCCAAGTTTTCAAGCCCCTACATTTATGTATGGTTACTGAGCTTGTCGAAGTATGGGGTTTCTCCTGAAGCTCCCCATCCCCTCTGCCTCATTTTTCTTTGCGCTACATTGATTTTACAGCTTCCGAATCTGCTGTTGTTCATGGCGATACAAACTATTGTCAGGCGGCGGTTGATTCTGACAAAAAAAGCCAGCCATCCCCTGCATATACTCAACACACACCTTTGAACCCAAAAAAACATTCTTCTAGTTTTGCCTTTTGGAGCGAGGATCGTCACGACCTTACCTCTGTTTTAGACCAGTTTCCTGGTACTAACCAACGTGATCGCTTCTCTGCTTGGGCCTTTCCAAATAATAAAATGCCCAGCCGTCGCTTTCGCCTGAAAGGCGAAAGCGCCTAAATACTTGGAGATCCCTTGGATTGCCTGGTCAATGTCTCAGTTAAAACAAAAAGCTGACCAAATCAAAGGGGTGTCGGAATAATTATTTCCACCCTGTTTTCGGTCAAAAGTTAATGTCTAATCCATCAGGCACTAGGTGTACTAGATCAATTTCTTCCGTAATATCTAAACCGCGTTTGCGGTTTAGATACACATCTGGTAATCCTTTATCGTTGAGTAACTGGTGTTTGGAGTGATGATCATAAATCGCTTTGTCATACTGTTCTAAAGTTTTCCCCACCGATACTGCTTTGGAACCTGTTAGAGAGGTAATTGCACTTTGAGTAATGCACCACTTTTGACTTCTCTGAGTTGCCTCGTTATTGTGCCGCATCATCGCTGCAATTGTACGTCTAGTCAGCTCCGTTGCTCGTCCTGGATGTGTAGCATAGGACTTATCTTCTAGCAGCAATCGAGTCGGAACTGTCGTTAAGTCCTCACCGTGTTTCTTGGCTTTACCCGTAACTGTCTTGGCGTAGACAAGACATGCTTGCTGGATGAAGGATGCTTGGCTCATGCCCGTTTGGTTGATCGCATTCTCTATCAGCTGTCTAGTATCGTCATCCAGTTCGAGTTGTTCGAGTTTCATCTCAGATAAAGTCAGTTCTGGTGTTGGCTTTGTTTGAGGCACAGATTTGATTTTTTTCGCTGGCACTGACGTTGTTGCAGTAGCTGGTTTTTCTGTTGTCTTAGTCGCTATCTCTACTGGTTTTTCTTGATAATTTTGATAGGTTGATGAGAAGTCCTGTTCTCCTTGAGCTTGTTGAGCCTGTTCTTGGTTCCACTCAAAACGCGCTCCATCTCTGAATGCATCCCACTCCTCGCTGGAGAATGTCAGGTATTTGAACGCCTGATGTTGATATCGTCCAACATTCCCCTTACCCGAAGATGTGAAGTAGTAAAACGCTTTTTCATTTTCACTTTCAGGAAAAGCCGTTCTCAGTGCGCTACGAACAACAGCTAAAGGTTTTTTTCTGCTATTGGCGTTTGGATAAGCCACCTTAATTTCTTCAATAACTGCAACAGATAGCTCTTTTATCGTTTGTTCATTCAATACATCCAATAAGTTTTTCGCTAGTTCTTGACCCCTTAATACCCACTTTGTCGCTGTCGTCATTTATTTACCTCTTTAACGTCTTATCTATAGACTAAACCTCTTTAAAAAGAAATTCCATATCTTTTATCCATAGATAAGTAGGTTAAATAGATAGATGTCTCCGAGTCAGATTTTACATATACATGTATAAAGTACAGGTATTTCCGAGTAGATTAGTAATGTACAGGCATTAACGACAAGTCACTCGATGATCAAAGCCAGTCAGCAAGCGATCAAGCGTCAAGAGATCGCCAAATACACGCCACAGATGTTGGAAGACATGACCGTAAGAGGACTCAAGCGACTAGCTGCGGGTATCGTGCCGAATGCAAGCAAGATGAAAAAACCCCAACTAATTCAAGAACTGCTCTTGTCTACATTAGCTGAAAGGACTGTTGCTGTGTTGGTTGGGGACACTCCTTTAGAGGTGATTGAAGTCAATCACCGACCAACAGACCAATTTTGTGTTTCACTCACTCAGGACGTTGGGGATTGGACGGTTGAACTATACAAAGATTTTCGTGCTTTGGTACAAGCTCGTTGGCGCACTGATGGTACTTGGGATGATGCTATTTATGGCGACATTGCCGGACTAGGCTATCGGGTAATTCGCTTCCTCGATCACCATTCCGGTGAACAGGATGACGGGGGTCTGGCTATGACTACCAAGATGAGATATCGGACTACTATCTGTAACCTCTTGAGTGAACTAGTCGAAGCTGAACGGGGTGCAGTTCTGTTTGGGCAGCTTTCTTCATGCTTAGAAATGCTACTTCGTCAAATTAAAATCCAAATTAGTGATCTTTCTAGTCAAAAGAAAGGATTACAAGAACGGCGACTAGCAGAACGCAAGAAACACAAAGAAATTATCAGCTTCCAACCCATACATGAATTTGCGCTTTCAGTGTTGACCAGGCTTGACAAATTAAAAGCTCCTGACTGGAAGAAAGTCTCGATCGCAATCGCTATTGTCACTGGTAGGCGGATGGCTGAGATTCATCTGTGTTCGACTTTGTTTGAATATGTTGACTCCTTTCATGTGGATTTTACTGGCCAGTTAAAAGTCAAAGGTGATGCTGGCGAGTATTTTGAACTCAATCCTAGTTATACAATCCCAGTCCTGGTCGATGCACATAAAGTTGTCGCGGCTCATCAGTGGTTACTGGAGTTTGGGAAAGTTGTCGAGACTGCAATTGCTGCCAACAAGCGTTATTCCGGTGATTTGTCTGATGCCATGAAGATACTGAAGAAACGCTTACGCATTCATCACGAATTCTTTACCTACAAAGGCTTGCGTACTATCTACGCTCAGGTCTCTAATCAACTTTTTAACCACAATGACCCTGACAATACCCTTTATTTGGCTCAAATACTTGGACATGGTCGGGGTGAATTGCTCCGCAACGATAACTTAACAGATCTGCTGACACCACAATCCTATAACAGCGATTTTCGCGTCGTCGATACTGAGTGTGTTTTTGCTCAAACATGAAACAGCAATTCAGCCTTGTTTTGCCGTTGCAATTTCTCGATCGTTAGCGGAGCGATCGCTCAGTCACGTTACTGTTCACATAGCCAGGTAAAGTCGAGAAAAACTGGCTGTTGAATGTGCCAAACGGTCGCTCCACAATTCCACCATCTGAAGGCTTTCGACGCAAACACAGCACAATCCCTAATTCCGTTGCCACCTGCTCTAGGTGTTGTGATCGAAAGTCCTTTGTTGATTATAGGGTGGGTGAGGACAAATAGCGTGGAATTTCAATCGGAAAATCTGCACATCATAGCGTCGAACGGTCTTCCAGGGGCGTACTACATCATGCAAAGGCGCTTGCTGCTTGAGTTTCAATCGCCTTCGCCTCGGTCAGATCGCGGCGGCTCGCGGTCAAATTTCGTAGTACACGACAACAGACATATCCTCTTGTACAGACATATCCTCTTGTGTGCAGTGCGATCGCTTCAGTGGGAGCGATTCGGACTGAAGCGATCGCCTTCTCCGATTCCAAATTCCTTCCTCTTACCAGTTGCCATCTGGCACAAGTGCAGATAAATCAATCTCGTCATCAATTTTCCGCCCTGGCTTGCGGTTGTCATAGGCATTCAGTTCATGCTTGGCGTTATGGTCGTCAAGTCTTGTTTGATAGCTCAAGAGAATCGTTTTAATCGTAGCTGGTTTGCTACCTGTTAGTGATTGAATCGCAGTTTGGGTGATCATCCATTTCTGGCTTTTTTCAGTGCAGTTATTATTGTGAGTTTCCAGTGCATATATCGCCCGTCTGGTCAATTCAACAGCACGTCCGGGATGGGTTTTGTAGGTTGCACCCGTGAGCAATTCCTCTGTGGGTACAGCACTCAAGTCAGATTCATACTGTCCATGTTTTCCCATTACTGTCTTGGCGTAAACACCACAGGCACGGCGAACAAAATCAGCCACAGACATACCAGAGTGAGCAACAGCGCTTTCTACCATCTGCTGAGTCACCGCATCAAGTTGCAATTGTGAAATGTTCATCTCATCCAAGGTTATTTGTGCTGCTTCTGGTGTCTGTGGTTGTTGCTCTTGTGGTTGTTGCTCCTCTTTAGCTTTTTGTTGCTGTGCTTTCCACTCTTGCCTAGCTTCGTTGCCGACTGCGTCCCATTCTTGGGTCGAAAACGTTAAGTATTTTAGCGCCTTATGCTGGTAACGCTCTTGTTTGCCCTTGCCTTTATTGCTCAAATACTGCCGTTGATGCTCTTGAGTTTCTGTGTCAGGGAAAGCTGCTAAAACCGCCTTGCGTACTTTGGATAATGCCGCTTTGCGACTGTTCGGTTGGTCGTAATAGTCTCTAATTTCATTCACTACTGCAACGGCTAATTTTTGCATTTTTGACTCGTCTAGAACACCTTCCAGCTTTTTGACTAATTCTTGTCCAACCTGATCCCACTTAGACATAATTCAAATAACCATTTCACTCGCTATCCCTATACTAATCCTTTTATAATGTAGCGGCAAGAGGTTTTGTGTAGGGATAAGCTAATTCGTAATTCGTAATTCGTAATTCGTAATTCGTAATTCATCAAAACTATATTTTCTAGATGGATATGAGAGAATTACTAATAATTGATGACAACTAGAAACATTAGAAACATGATAGCTAATATCAGTATTGCTGACAGAACAAAAAATTTTGCAATCAGGATTATTAAAGCTTGTTGTTTCTTGGATGAGACGCCAGGAGTTTTAAGAACGCTCTCAAAGCAATTACTCCGCTCAGGAACATCGATAGG
>JBMNDX010000020.1:0-7376 GCA_051172755.1 Nostochopsis sp.
GATTAAAACTCTACATCAAAACAAAAGGTAACGGCCATCATGAAAGTTATGAGTTCGGTCAGCGTGAAGTAAGGCAGTCGCTGCATGTGAGCAAAACACAATTGCACCGCTACCTGCATGACCTGGAACAACTCGAATACATCAGGCAATCGGGAGGATATGCAAACAGAGGCTTCAATTACAGAGTATTGTACTGGGACAATGTGCAAGCGATGCGATCAAAAGTAAAGAGGCATCTACAAGGCCAACTTGATCAACTTGAGTTAGCCACTGCATAAAAGTATGGTTGGCGTTCCATAGTCTTGGAACACCAGATGGAACGCCAGAATTTAGAATAATCTGCGAATCTGATTTAGAAACAAAGAAACCCTGCCCGGGTCGGGCCTGGCGTTCCGTGTTCCAAGAAAGTGTTAAGGAGAAAAAAATCTAACTACGCTAAATCTTCAGATAAATGTTCAAACTCCATCACATCGAATACAATCACCTGGTAAAAAATTTTGCCCAGCATTTAGAGCGGTTAGGGTATAGCAAAGGCAGTCAAAGCATGCTGCCCAAATGCGTACAGGAATTTTTGTACAAACAAGAACAGGAAAACATTTACGATCTAACGGAAATCACAAACACCGACATACTTGATCATCACGAATATTTGCAACAACGGCCCAACCAGAGAAGACCCGGAGGGCTTAGCGAAATGATGGTCAACCATCACACGTATGCGCTGAAACTGTTCTTCAACTGGCTGCAGGAACTGCGGACCATAGAAGAAAACCCAATGAGTGCCTTGCACTTTGAAAAGCCAACAAGCAAAGCCCATGAAGTGCTCACACGCGAAGAGATCACCAGCTTGTACGAATCTTGCGAGACGTTGAAAGAACGCGCGATCCTTCACGTGTACTATGGCTGCGGGCTCAGGCGGGATGAAGGCGTGAAGTTGAACGTAAGCGATCTACAGTTCAGGAATAAAATGCTTTACGTGCGCGAAGGCAAAGGGGGCAAGAGCAGGGGAGTACCGATGACGGAAAAGATCAGTGAAGAGCTGAAAGCGTATTGTTATCAGGAGCGAAAGGCCAATCCACATGAACTATCTTTTTTAGTCAATCAGCGCGGTACACGTATGCACGGGCAAGACGTGAACAAGGTATTGAAAAAATTATGCGGGCTTGCACAGACCAGCAAAGCAGTGAGCCTTCACAGCTTGCGCCACAGCATCGCCACGCATTTATTGGAAAGCGGATTGAGTGTTGAGTACGTGAGGGATTTTTTAGGACATGCTTACTTAGAAAGTACACAGCGTTACACACAGATCAAAAACGTAGCTGCATGGATTTAAAAAGCTACTTACAAAAGAACCTGAGCCCTGCCACAGCAGCACGATACGAGCGAGACCTGAAATATTTTTTCCTTCAACTGAAAACTCCAAACATAGCGACTTACAAACAGATCATGGACGTGATCGGAGTACTCAGAAAGAAATACAACAACCCCAAAACAGTCAACAGGATTTTGGCAGCCATCAAAAAGTATTACGATTACTTGCTGAGCACCGGCACGAGAAAAGACCATCCATGCAAAAGCATTACGTTACGCGATACGAGGAGAAGAAGTTTACAGCTGCAAGATTTATTTACAACCCAAGAACTTGAATACCTGATCGAGTCCAAACCAAAGTCACAGCATAAGAATAGAAAGACAAACCAAATCCGGAATAAACTGCTCTTGAGCTTATTGGTTTACCAAGGCATGGCGAGAACAGAGATCAGCAAAATCGAGACCGAGGATATCAACTTAGAAGAAGGAACTATCAAAGCAAGAGGGGATGAGCGAACCAGCAGCAGGACCTTACCACTGAAAGCAAAGCAAGTGCATTTGATTTACGAGTACATGAACAGAGAAAGACCCAAGGCCACAAGTGAAAAATTATTTATCGGGATGAGAGGCGATCCAATGAGTTCGGATTGTTTGTGCAGAATAGTTTTACGCTATCAATATCTTTTTGCAGAGAAATCTTTGAACTGTCAAACGATACGAATGAGCGTGACGCGAAATTTATTGAAGGAAGGAAAAGACATCAGGGTAGTTCAAACCTACATGGGCCACAAGAGCCCTGGCACGACAGAGAAATACAAACAGAGCCACACCGAAGAGTTGAAAGCCGAGATACAGAAGTACCACCCGTTGAAGTGATCCCAAGTAATGAAGTGACTCGAAATGCACCCACCGCACATGCACGTTTTACTGTCACAGTTTTTGAATGCCGACACACTTGCAGCACATTGCTTTTTTATTTTCAATTGAATTGACTGGACAGCGGAGAAAACAAAAAAGCAAAGAGCTGCAGCCACCGCACCAATCAAAAACATGCGCCAGTAAAACGTGCCCCAAGCTAAGTTACATAATGTGATCTTATGCAACTCCTCGATCTTCAAAGGTGTGCGAGACGCACTTCATCACCTGCGGGATTGCATAAGCACATTATGTAAAATAGCCGCGCATGGTGCTTCGCGTTTGTGCGCATCTCACTCCGTTCGGTCAAGGCGCGAGCCACAGGCGTAAGGTGCGAGGCGCATTTGTTTTATACTTAGCGCGCCCCCGGAAAGTTTTGTTCTCCGAATGAAATTTAGTGCGGGGGCTTGCATCATTTTTTTGAAGCTGAAGTGATGGTAGAATTTTGTGCGGTTGATAAAGTTTAGACCACATCACTTCACCTTCAAAAAAACGTGACCTTCTTGGCCGCGGAAAAGAAGTGACGTTTTTTTAAAGCACAAGTGCGAAAGGCTTAAACCCAATCGCTGAAACCGAAATCTTGTTGAGCACTTGTGGTTTAAAAAAATGAAGCAAGGCAGCCGTACACTTTGATCGAAGGACAACTCCTGCTTCTGCCGCGCTAAGCATTGCACACACTTGACATACTTCATCGTTCATACGAATCTTTGATCGGAGACGCGAGCCTGCACTGCGAGTCCGAACGAAGCCGCACGGGGAAAGTCCCGAAGGGCGACCGTGCGTGTCTGAGTGAGGCCGCAGGCGAGCACAACAAGGGCAGCGTGCAGACTGGGCAAGTGCTGAACGAAGGAACACCGCTTTATCTTTTGTCCAGGTGAACGAAGTGAAGCTCTTGCCCAGGATGCAGGTAGCTGCCGTGAGGTGGAGCGCAGCACAAGCACAAGGCATGACAGCCTTGCGATAGCAACCTTTGGCGTTGCAGCTGTGGCCATGCCTCTTTTTTTTTCAATTGAATGGCCACGGCTGCAACGGGCTGGCGTGACTTGTGCGTGCAAGCGTAACCGAACACCGCTTAACCTGTCGAAACGTTCCACTGGTTCACACTTCGTAGAGCGACCATAGGAGCGAAGGGATCACGTTCCACAACACGATTTTTTTCTTCAACTGAAAAAGAAAAAAGCATATCTTTAGGCTTCACTTAACGAAGTGGAACAGTTCTTTGAAAGGGAGTGTAGGGAGTTGAAATTGTTGTTCCAAAAGTTGCGCAGGGAAGTACCGTTACGGGTATCAAGGCCAATATGCCGAGAAGGACGAAGAGACTTCGTGGAACCACTTTGAGTTGAGGGAGTATGATGCGGTAATAGGAAGAACGATTACAACAGACCCGGCAAGACAGTTCCATTCGCCATATTCTTGGACTAGAAATAACCCGGTGAGTATTACAGATCCGACTGGTGGGGTTATTGATGATTATGTATTTAATGAAAATGGTCAATATGTTAGAACAGATGTAAATAATCTTCCTGACAGATTGGTCATTGAGAATTCTAAAAGTGGTAGTAAATCATTTTATGAATTTAATGATCCTGTGATTGATGTTGCTGCTATAAAGTATAACATAGATAGATTTGGTAGTGAATTCAAGAATGTGAAATTCATATATACCCTAACTGATTCCAGGATAAATGATATGATGACAGAATCAGGGATTAAGCCAATGAGTGCAGTAGGCAGATTTTTGTTTACCGCCACGGAATCTTATGCGGGCAAAATGGATTTTTCAGCATATCATCTTCCCATTGATTTAGCCAAGGGAGGTGAAGCGTTCACTTGGGGTGAATCAGAAATGTTTGGAGATAAGGGACCCATATTTATTTTACCCAATCAGAGTAGGGTTTATAATTATCTGGATGCAGGGAATTGGTTATGGGGAAATGCAGTTCATCGTCTAGGGGGGTCTCAGAAAAATGCGATTAACTGGTCTACGACATTTAATCCAAGGGATTCTAATGCTGACCAATATGCAATTCAACAAGGGTATTTTTATAGCGCAGGATTTAGAGAGCCTAGAAAATGATTAAGCGTTCAATTTATGCACTGTCGATAGCACTGCTTGTCGCTAGCTGCCTATCAAAGGAAAAGCTACAAGAGAAGCAAGCTAAAGTAGCAAAAGACCGAATCAATGAGTTTCTAAAGAAAGATGATAGCCTTAAAGTTCTAAATGACTCTACCCGCGATCGAAGAATGAAAAAAGACAGTATTAGGTTAGTAAAATAAAAAGCAAAAAATAAAGCCCGGAGAGATCCGGGTTTTTTGTTTCAAGCCGCGTAAGCCTTGCGGGTTTTCGTATCACGCAGAAAAGCATCGAGAAAAGAGAATACAGTTTTTTGTTCTTCAGCGGAGAGTTTTTGAATCTCCGTGATGCGGTTTACAATTTTACCATCCAGCAGTACATCGGTTTTACCTACTAAGTAATCGAGCGAAACATCCAGAAGCTCGGCCATCTTAGCAGCAGCATCAATTGAGGGCTTCATCTCATCGCGCTCGTATCGGCCAATGGCCGGGCCTTTTGTTCCCAGGTGCTTTGCCAGTTCATCCTGGGAGATACCTTTCCGTTTTCTTGCCTCCAAAAGCCTTTTTCCGAAACTCATTTGTATTGGTTAAAACAGTGAAATGGCTGTTTTATCAAAAGTATGGAACGCATTTGTTTTATCAAAAAAGGATAAGTGCTTGCGTATTAGAAACTATCCGTTAATTTTGGAACGGATTTGTTCTGATAAAAAATATTTTCAAATGACAGACCGCAAGCTGAAAGTTTATAACTCTTATCGCAGTAAGGACAAGCAAGCCGTACCGGAAGTCCGATTGATTGGCCAATGGTTGGAGCAATCCGGTTTTAAGATTGGGGAGCAAGTGCAGGTCACCATCAAATCGCAAGAGATAACCATTAAACCAATAGCCGATGGAAATCACTGAGATCAAACAGCAGCTTACCATCGGCCAGGTGCTCGACCATTACGGATTGAAGGCCGATAAGAACCACCGGCTTTGCTGTCCCTTCCATAATGACAAGACACCGAGCATGCAGGTATATGCGGAGACCAACACGGTATTTTGTTTTTCAAGTAACTGCAAGCTGCATGGTAAAGCCATTGATGTAATTGATTTTATCCTGTACCATGAGAGCATCACGAAACACGAAGCGATCAACAAGGCGAAAGAGTTGATTGGTTACAGCGAACCAGTACAGCCCTTTGAAAAATTGTTCAAGGTCTTCCAGTCCACACTAAAGAAAAATGAGAAGGCGCAATCTTATCTGAAAGAGCGGAACATCGAAAAATCTGAAGCAGGCTTTAATGATGGCACATGGGAGAGCTTGAAGCAGTGTGTAATCTTTCCGCTTCGCGACAAGAAAGAAAAGATCACGAGTTTATACGGACGTAGCATAATCAACAATGAAGAAGCCAGGCACTTCTACACACGAAACCGGAAAGGACTTTACCCAGGATATCCGAAAGCAGATACAAGACAACTGATTTTAACAGAAGCAATCATCGACACGGCCACACTTTTACAGCATACCAACTTCACCGTGTTAGCTTGTTACGGTACAAACGGATTTACACCAGATCATGAGCAAGCCATCAAGGAGTTAAAACAGTTGGAAGAAGTAATCATCTTCTTCGATGGAGACGAAGCCGGCAGAGAAGGGACAAAGCGAATCACGGAGAAGTTGCACCAGTTACGACCAGAAATCAAACTAAGTTCTGTAGCTACACCAGAAGGAGAAGACGTGAACAGTTTAGTACAAAGCCACGATAGCGGGATCCTCTCGCACCTGGTGGAAAACAGATCACCTCTTTCTTTTTCAGTTGAAGAAAAAAAGTCGCAGCCCAAGCCATTGAATGCTCACCTCGATACATCAAATCCGCTCAAGATTATTTACCGGACGATCACAGCAAACTACTATGTGAAAGGAGGTTTGCGCCATGAAGCAGACAGCATGCGGGTGAGTTTGGATATCGAGCATCCGCAGAACGGGAGAAAGAGCCGCAGTAAAGTTGATCTGTACGAAGACAAACAGGTAGAAAGGATAGCAAGAGAAGCATCGGAAAAAATACAGTTACGAGCTGACCTTATCCAATTAGATTTAGAACTGTTCACCGAACTACTCGAACAGCATAGAGAAAAACAAAGCGCACCGAAAGAAACCGTACAAGCTGAAAGCAACATCACATTGCAGTACGGAAAACAGGCGATAGATTTTTTGAGCAAGCCGAGCCTGATAAAAAGATGGAATGATTTAATCGGCAAGGCCGGAGTGATCGGGGAAGAAAACAGCCGTATTTTTTTGATGGCCATCGCCATCACGCACAAGATGAAAGAGCCATTGCACGCACTTATTCAGGGATCGAGCGGAAGCGGAAAGACACACTTAATGGCGAAGGTTTACAACTTTATCCCGCAGGCAGACAAGAAGAATTTTACAAGGGTTACAGAAGGCAGCTTGTACAATTATGGCATGTACGATTTACAAAACAAACTGATCTGCATTGAAGATTTGGACGGCATGAAAGAAGAAGCGCAGTTTGCATTTAGAGAGTTGCAGAGCAAAGGCATGATCATCAGCAGTACCAGTACGAAAGACGATAACGGGAACATCAGCGCACAGGAGAAAACAGTTTATGGCCCGATCGCTTCTATGAGCTGCACCACGAAAGGGGAAATCTACGAAGACAACATGAGCCGGTGTTTTATCATCGCAGTAGATGAAAGTGCAGAGCAAAGCAAAAAGGTAATCCAATACCAAAATCAAAAAGCAAGCGGACAGATAGACGAGCAGAAGGAAAAGCAATGCACGGATTTTATCCAGACGATGGTAATGCTTTTGAAAAGTTATGATGTGATCAACCCGTATGCAGACAAAGTACACCTGCCGGAAGAAGCGCACAAGATCAGGAGGCTCAATGGACTTTATCAGGCTTTTGTAAAGGCGATCACGCTCATGCACCAATACCAACGGAAAAAAGACAACAGGGGAAGATTGATAAGCGAGAAAGAGGATCTACAGATAGCTGCGGAAATATTGTTTGAAAGCATCTTACTCAAAGTGGATGAACTTGACGGAAGCCTGAGACAGTTCTATGAAC
>JBMNDX010000021.1:0-7032 GCA_051172755.1 Nostochopsis sp.
TACCTTATATCAACTTCAAAATCTTACCTCTCATCTTGTTACGGTATTGGCTTGTTATGGTACGAATGGATTTACGCACGATCATGAGCAAGCGATCAAAGAGTTAAAGCAGTTAGAGGAAATTATAATCTTTTTTGATGGCGATGAAGCAGGGAGAGAAGGGACAAAGCGCATCGCTGAAAAACTGCGAACCATAAAACTCCCGAAAGAATCGGGACAGGCAGAAATCAAACTCAGCCAGGTAGAAACTCCTGAAGGTGAAGACGTGAACAGCTTACTACAGAGTCACGAGCCTGGGATCCTCTCGCACCTGATCGAGAACAGAAAGCAACTTTCTTTTTCAAGTGAAAAGAAAACCCCAGCACCACCAACAAGCCACCTCGATACAAGCAATCCGCTCAAGATCATTTACCGGACGATCACAGCAAACTATTATGTAAAAGGAGGATTACGAAATGAAGCCGACAGTATGAGAGTGAGCCTTGACATTGAACATCCACAGAACGGAAGAAAGAGCA
The DNA here is from genome assembly GCA_051172755.1 of Nostochopsis sp. Classification (GTDB taxonomy): domain Bacteria; phylum Cyanobacteriota; class Cyanobacteriia; order Cyanobacteriales; family Nostocaceae; genus Pelatocladus. The sequence continues at coordinate 519 of JBMNDX010000021.1, forward strand.
GAAGCAAACTTGATCTTTATGAGGATAAACAAGTAGAACGCATTGCAAGAGAAGCAGCCGAGAAATTACAACTACGTGCTGATCTTATCCAATTAGACTTAGAACAGTTCACCGAACTACTCGAACAGCACAGGGAAAAAAGCAATGCACCGAAAGAGACTGCACAAATCGAAAGTAACATCACTTTACACTACGGCAAGCAAGCGATAGATTTTTTAAGCAAGCCCAACTTAATCAAACGCTGGAACGAGTTGATCGGCAAAGCCGGAGTAATCGGAGAAGAGAACAGCCGGATATTTTTAATGGGCATTGCCATCACGCACAAGATGAGAGAACCATTACACGCACTTATCCAGGGCTCGAGCGGAAGCGGCAAGACCCACTTAATGGCCAAAGTTTACAACTTCATACCACAAGCCGACAAGAAAAATTTTACACGAGTAACCGAAGGCAGCTTGTACAACTACGGCATGTATGATTTACAAAACAAACTGATCTGCATAGAAGATCTGGACGGGATGAAAGAAGAAGCCCAGTTTGCGTTTAGAGAGCTTCAGAGCAAAGGCATGATCATTAGCAGCACCAGTACCAAAGATGATAACGGGAACATCAGCGCCCAGGAGAAAACCGTTTACGGGCCGATCGCTTCTATGAGTTGCACCACCAAAGGAGAAATCTATGAAGACAACATGAGCCGTTGTTTTATCATTGCTGTAGATGAAAGCTTAGAGCAAAGCAGAAAAGTAATCCAGTACCAAAACCAGAAAGCCAGCGGCCAGATAGACGAGCAGAAAGAAAGGCAGTGCACGGAGTTTATTCAAACAATGGTAACGCTTTTGAAAAGTTATGACGTGATCAATCCGTATGCAGACAAAGTACACCTTCCGGAAGAAGCGCACAAGATCAGAAGGTTGAACGGACTGTATCAGGCGTTTGTAAAAGCGATCACACTGATGCACCAATACCAGAGAAGAAAAGATGAACGCGGAAGATTGATCAGCGAGAAAGAAGATTTACAGACGGCAGCGGAGATCATGTTTGAAAGCATCTTGTTAAAGGTAGATGAATTAGATGGAAGCCTGAGACAGTTTTACGAGCAGTTGAAAGCCTACATCAAAACAAAAGGCAATGATCATTACGAGTTCAGCCAAAGAGAAGTAAGACAAGTATTGCACGTGAGCAAAACACAATTACACCGCTACCTGCACGACCTGGAGCAGTTGGAGTACATCAGGCAATCAGGAGGCTATGCAAACAGAGGCTTCAATTATAAAGTGTTGTACTGGGATAACATTGCAGCATTGAGAGCGAAAGTAAAACGGCACTTGCAAGGCCAGCTTGATCAGCTTGAATTGGTGGCTGCATAAAAAAATCTACTTGGCGTTCCATAGTCTTGGAACACCAGATGGAACGCCAGAATCTTTGAATCTGAAACAGGAACAAAGAAAAAACCTCAAAATCGGTCTGGCGTTCCGTGTTCCAAAAAAGTGTTAAGAGAGAAAATGCAAAATGTTTAAGCTGCACTACATCGAATACAATCACTTAATCAGAAACTTTGCCGATCATCTGCAGCGATTAGGCTACAGCAAAGGCAGTCAACGCATGCTTCCTACCTGTGTTCAAGAGTTTTTATACAGACAAGAACAGGAAAGTATTTACGATCTGACTGAAGTCACAAACACCGACATACTTGACCATCACGAATATTTACAACACCGCCCCAACCTTCGCAGAGCCGGGGGGCTTAGCGAAATGATGATCGCCCATCACGTGTATGCACTGAAATTATTTTTTAACTGGCTGCAGGAATTACGGTTGATAGAAGAAAATCCAATGAGTGCGCTGCACTTTGAAAAGCCAGTCAGCAAAGCATACGAGATACTCACACGCGAAGAAATAACAAGTTTGTATGAAGTGTGCGAGACATTGAAAGAACGCGCCATCCTGCACGTGTACTATGGCTGCGGACTCAGACGCAATGAAGGCGTGAAGCTGAACGTAAGCGATATACAGTTCAGAAATAAAATGCTTTACGTGAGAGAGGGCAAAGGAGGCAAGAGCAGAGCCGTACCGATGACAGAAAAGATCAGTGAAGAACTGAAAGCATACTGCTACCAGGAGCGAAAGGCAAGGCCACAGGAAATATCTTTTTTAGTCAATCAACGCGGTACACGTATGCACGGGCAGGATGTGAACAAGACGCTGAAAAAGTTGTGTGGGCTTGCACAGATCAGCAAATCAGTAAGCCTTCACAGCTTGCGCCACAGCATTGCCACACATTTACTGGAAAGTGGATTGAGTGTTGAGTATGTAAGAGATTTTTTAGGACATGCTTTTTTAGAAAGCACACAACGATACACACACATAAAGAACGTGGCTGCATGGATTTAAAAAGTTACTTGCAAAAAAATCTGAGCCCATCCACAGCAGCACGTTACGAACGCGATTTACAACTCTTCTTTTTTCATCTGAAAACTCCAAACACAGCCACCTACAAACAGATCATGGACGTGATCGGAGTGTTGCGCAAGAAATACAGCAACCCGAAAACAGTCAACCGAATCTTAGCCGCCATCAAGAAATATTACGATTACTTACTGAGCACCGGAACAAGGAAAGACCACCCGTGCAAAAGCATTGCCCTGCGCGATACGCGAAGAAGAGCGGTACAGCTTCAAGATTTATTCAGCACACAAGAACTTGAACACCTGATCGAATTCAAACCCAAATCACGAAATAGCAAGTTGAGCGAAGCGAAATCCCGCAAGGCGGGAGACAGAAAGACCAACCAAGTACGAAACAAGTTGTTGTTAAGCTTACTTGTTTATCAGGGCATGGCCAGAACAGAGATCAGCAAAATCGAGATAGAAGACATCAACCTGGAAGAAGGAACGGTCAAAGCAAGAGGCGATGAACGGACCAGCAGCAGGACCTTACCACTGAAAGCCAAGCAAGTGCATTTGATTTACGAGTACATGAACAAAGAGAGACCAGAGACTGAAAGTAAAAAGTTGTTTATCGGAATGAGAGGCGAAGCGATGAGTTCAGATTGTTTATGCAGAATCGTTTTGCGTTATCAATATCTTTTTCCTGAAAAAATGTTGAACAGTCAGACGATCAGAATGAGCGTAACGAGAAACTTATTGAAAGAAGGCAAAGACATCAGAGTAGTACAAACCTACATGGGACACAAGAGCCCTGGCACAACAGAGAAATACAAACAGAGCCACACCGAAGAGTTGAAAGCTGAAATACAAAAGTACCACCCGATAAAGTGAGCCGAAATACAGCCAACCCTTCTGCACGTTTTACTGTCACAGTTTTTGAATGCCGACCCGCTTGCAGCACATTGCTTTTTTGTTTTCAATTGAATTGATTGGACAGCGGAGAAAACAAAAAATCAAAGAGCTGCATCCACCGCACCGATCAAAAACATGCGCCAGTAAAACGTGCCCAAAGCTAAATTACATAATGTGATCTTATGCAACTCCTCGCGTAATAGCGGTGTGCTTCGCACTTAGTAAAGCTGCGGGATTGCATAAGCACATTATGTAAAATAGCCCCGCATGGAGCCCCGGAACAAACCGGGGCAGTTGATGCGCTACTCGCTCCGCTCAGACAAGGCGCACGCCACAGGCGTAAGGAGGCTGCGCCATTTTTTTATGCTTAGCGCGCCCCCGGAAAGTTTTGTTCTTCGATCAACGTTCAGTGCGGGGGCTTGCAGCATTTTTTTGAAGCTGATCCCGCTGTAACGTTTGGTGTTATGAAGGTAGAGTTGATAGAGCGGGATCACCTTCAAAAAAACGTCACCTTTTTTCTTCAAATGAAAATAAAAAGTTGGTGGCCACGGGCTGAACAATTACCTTTAGGCTTCACTTATTGAAGTGAAAAAAGTTCTTTGAAAGGGAGTGTAGGGAGTTAAAAAAGTTGTGCTGAGAGTTGCGCAGGCTTATATCGCTACGGCTATCAAGGACAGTTTGCAGAGAAAGATGAAGAGACAGGGTGGAATCATTTTGAACTTCGTCAATACGACCCCATTATAGCGAGGTGGACTACAAGAGATCCAATGAGGCAGTATTGGTCGCCTTATGTGGGGATGGGTAATAACCCGGTTAACTTGATTGATCCTACAGGAGGTTGTACAGATGGCAACGGAAACCCTATACCTTGCCCTGATGGTATTCCGGAAGCAGGCAATGAAGATTTAAGAATCCTGAATGAAGTAATTGTAACACCTGATAATCCAAGCCCTTGGCAAGTTGGGGTTGAGTGGCTAACAGGAACAGGCCCAAGAGATCGAGCGTTTATGGATGGTGATATGTTCACAGAAATGTTAAAGCAACATGAGCATATTCAAGACGTTAAGGGGAAAATCGCGACAGCACTATCAACAGGTGGTGAATTACCAAGTAAGCCAGAAGATTTAAATTACCGATTAGGTGGTTTAGCAGGAGTGCCTAAATATCTTGGAGATTATTCAACATTAGCAACAGCAGGGAAAACGGGAAATCTAGCAGTAACATATCTTGGTTCTTATTCTGTAAAGTATAAAGTGACTAACGTTGACGTTCAGAATAGAACAGCTACAGTGCATTTTAGTATTAATAACTCATCAACGATTGAATCAGCTACTCATCCACCTGTCATAGGTTATACCCCTTGGTGGAGTAAGAATATTGGTCAACCTCTGAATAAATTTTTCTCTAGTGGCGCAATGTCTAAGACCACGCAAACTTTTGATTGGACAGAAACAATAACATGGAAATGATAAAAACTGTGATACTTATAAGTTCAATTGTATTTTTTCTTCAAGCCTGCACAAGTGATAGGGCTCCAACCAAAGAAGAAATAATAGGTACTTGGATTAGTGCAGAAGGAGCTACAATAGAACTTAAAGCGGATGGTAGTTTCATAGGAAGAAATTTACCTTCGGAAATAGTGAACGAGCCAGGGGCTGACGATTTTGATGCTTCAGGAAAGTGGTCAATAGAGGCAACTAGAAAATCTTGGGATCAACAACCTTGGCATGTGTCTTTGAGTTTTACTAACACACCTGCTGGCTACATATCAGCAACCTCCTTAATAGTATCAGGAAGTAATTTTATGGAAAACGCTCCCCCTTGGCAAAACCTGTTTTTTTGGGTAGATGAAGAAGGCGGGGAAAGATATGAGTTTAAGAAGGAATGATTTATTTATAAAAAATTATTGCCCAATCGAAAAAATCGGTTGGGCTTTGTATTTTAAGCCGCGTGCGCTTTACGCGTTTTAGCATCCCGTATGTAAGTATCGATGAGGTTGAAGAGGACAGATTTAGTTTTGTCGTCCATAGCTTCAATCTCTTCAATGCGCTTCACTGTTTCTTTTGTGTACGTGGCATGTTTGCCTTCTCCCAGTAGATAATCAAGGGGCACGTCAAAAGCCTTTGCAATCTTTACGGCCATCTCCACCGATGGACTGTTCTCATTACGTTCATACTTACCGATGATATCCCTGGAAGCCCCGATAGCTTCCGCCAGTTCGCTTTGCGACCAGTTTTTACGCTTTCTAAGCTCCGTAATCCGCTCTCCAATGTTGACCATATTCGGCTAAAGATTGAGTTTTAACACTTGTTTAGCCAAAAATAGTTTAATGTATTCTACAAAAAAAGAAGATGTTCGTTTTGAAAAATCCGAACAAGTTCTACTTTTGTGGCAGATGTTACACAACAAAAAATATTTTCATGGTCGAAAGAAAACTGAAAGTCTACAGCAGCTACCGCAGCAATGACAAGAAAGCAGTACCAGAAATCCGGCTGATCGGGCAATGGATAGAGGCGTTGGGTTTTGAGATTGGTGCACCGGTGAAAGTGACAGTAAGAGAACAGTTGTTAATCATCGAACCATTAAAAGATCAGGCCGATGGAAATCACTGAGATCAAACAGCAGCTTACCATCGGCCAGGTGTTCGATCATTATGGATTGAAGGCCGATAAAAACAACATGTTGTGCTGTCCTTTCCACAATGACAAGACCCCGAGCATGCAGGTGTATCCGGAGACCAACACGGTTCATTGCTTTTCAAGCAACTGCAAACTACACGGTAAGGCCATTGACCAGATCGACTTTATTCTTCACAAAGAAAACCTTACCAAGCATGAAGCCATTTTAAAAGCACAGTCATTACTTGGGCATGCTTCAAACGGGCAAGACCAAATGCAGTACGAGAAATTGTTTAAAGTCTTCCAGGCGAATATCAAGAAGAGTGAGAGTGCGAAAGCGTATTTACAGAACCGTAACATCAGTATAGAAGCTTCACAAGCCGGCTTCAATGCCACGGGCTGGCCACAGATGAAGCAGTGCGTGATCTTTCCGCTCAAAGACAAGGACGATAAGATTGTAAGCTTTTACGGACGTGCTATTCATAACAAGAACGAGAGTAAGCACTTCTACAGCAAAGACCGGAAAGGTCTATACCCGCGCTGGCCAATCTCCAGCACAAAGACCTTGATATTAACCGAAGCGGTGATTGATGCCGC
>JBMNDX010000022.1:0-6900 GCA_051172755.1 Nostochopsis sp.
CATAGTTTAAGCCAAAATGAGCCATGAGTTTGAGAAGTTTTTTCTCAACATCTTCAGGTAAGTCGTAGGGTTTCCAATCTTTAACTAAAGCTCTCCCCTCTTTGCGCCAATCAAAAGTCGATCCTTCCAACTTCTGGGAATCTACTGCGGCTGTAAATACACGATGTCCCACAATAGTCGTCCGCAACTCCAGCGCCTTGGGAACGTTTTCTTGAAACGTCATCGGACAGAAACGCAGTCCTTCAAGATGCTCTAGGTCATCATCGGTGACTTGATTGGTGAAAACAACATTCTCTCGTCCCTGGTCATCATAGATTGCAAACGAAGACAGCATTTTTGTGACTATACCTTGCTCTTGACACTCTTGAGCAAATTGTTTCACTGCTTCTGGATTGTTTGAAGTTAGAGTGCGTGGGGTAAGAAGTCCTATTTCTCGTGCAACTTGTAACTGGAGTTGCTTATTATTAGTTAGATCCACATTTGACATTTTGTCGAAGTGAAATCCCTTGAGACTCGCAATCATTCCTCTGACAGTACGACGAGTTTCCTCAATGGAAGCGTCTCTATATTGCTTGTCCATGGTGTCGGGTATTTTTTGCCCGTAGCGCATCCGACGATACCAGACTGAGGACACTTCACTCAAATCTAGCTTCTGTTCGCCATCAGTAATAATTACCCGTTCAGAATCGCCAGAGTAAATATCTAGCTTGACTTCGGTGGGATATCTGTCTGTGTCAAAACGAAATGCTTTTTCTCCTCTAGCTTCAATTGCTTCCATTACCAGAGGAATACTTTCGTTGTCTTGACTAAAAGTAATGATTAATACTGTCATTTGATTTTAGATTTTGGATTTTGGATTTTGGACTTCGGCAAGTGTTACAGTGAGCCAGCCGAACTGCTCAGTCGAACGATTTTGGATTGATACCAGTTCTATAGAGGGAAGTCAAAAGTCAAAAGTCAAAATTATTAAACTTCATCCTTTTTTTCAAGTAGAGCATCTGCGATCGCACTCGAAATCGGTAAGTCTAAATCTTTCTCGATCATTCCCCACTCACCTGTGGGGTTAATTTCCAAAAAGACGTATTCCCCTGATGGTGTGAGAATGAAATCGAACGCTCCAAATAGAAGCCCAAATTTACCCATAAAAGCTTGAAGACGACGCACTAATTCATCCGGAAGCTCATGGTGTCTCCATTCAAGCACCTCAACACCAGGTTTACGCCAATCAGCTTTGGATTCTGCATAAACAGCCGCATCTAGCGCTCCTACAAATACTTTGCCATTCACATACACTACACGCAATTCTGACTGCTTAGGGATTTGTTCTTGAAAAACCATTGGACAATAGCGCAATGATTCAGCATCAAGTAAATCTTCCTCTTTGACGGTACTGGTGTAAAGGAAAAACGAGGATGTAGCTTCCATACCACGAGAAAGAGCAGTTAATAGCTTGCTCACTATTTTCCCGTTGACTTGGTGGAAAAAATCCCGTGCTGCTTCAGCTTTGTTGGTGATCAGAGTCTTGGGAATGTCAAAACCTACTTCAGATGCAACCCGCAGTTGCCGTAGTTTATTATTTGCATAATTTATTCGTTCTAAATCATCTACCCAGTGAGCGTCTTTGAGACTATCCCAAAAACCATTCAAGGTGGCTGTTGATTCTCTAACGCAGGCTTGTTGATACTTGGGGTCTAATTCTGCACTTAGTTTTGGCTCCCAAAAACGCCTCGTCCAAACAGCTTGCACCTGCTCTGTGCTGATAGAGTGGTTGCCATATTCTAAGGTGTGATAGCTTTTGGATTTGTCAAAATTTGCTGTTAATTGCACTTCTAGGGGAAATTTATCAGTGTCGAGGCGAAATGGTTGCGCTCCTTTTTTTGATAAAGCTTCTGCTACTCTATCTATTGTGAAAAAATCACCACTATGAGTGATTAATAAAACAACGTCACGGGAAAGGTGCATAAAAGTTTTGCTATTTCAAATTTTGATAGTTATAGATGTTCAAATGTTAAGTAAATTATTTAGTTCCCTTTGTAGTAGTACTTTTAGAATAAAAAAGCATTACTAAAAATTAACAAATAATTTCAAACCCGCTTGAGCGGGTTTGAAATAGTTCAGTTATGATGTTTATTCATCAAAACCAAATTATTTTGAGAGCAGATTAGCTTTATAAATCATGGTACCGATGAAATACAAAAAAATCTACTCTCCGCAACATATTTCAGTTACATTTCAATTGTTTGATGACTAAAACATGCTGCTTTAGCTTCAGATTAATACCAATTCTTTGTGAAGCTGCATAGAATTTTACCCCACCCCCTAACCCCCTAGCTTGCAGGGAGGGGGAACTAGATTCTTTTCTTGTTCCCTCTCCGCGAGCGGGGAGGGTTAGGGTGGGGTTCTTTATTATGCAACTTCATATTAAATTGGTATAAGTTCAATTATATTTAGTATTCTTCCCAATCAGAAGGATACTTGAGAGTGGTAGGATACTTTCCTTTTTTGGAAGAAGATTCATTAGATTGTTCAAGTTGCTCTTCCAAGAAACGAGCGAAAAATGGCACTACTTTATTAGTATTGTTAGACATGCTATTTCCTCCTGGAAATTTTGCTTTTACGGTCTTAATATATCAATAAATTAATATTAAATCAACGACAATTAAGACAGTTAAGATAGTTGATATATAACTTAATCAGACAGTTAAGACAGTTAAGACAATTAAGACATTTAAGAAAATAAAGTCCTATCTTGCACAAATTCTAACAAGCCGTAAACGAAAGTTCAGACTTAAAACTTAAACTTATTAAAATGGGTTTAAGAATTTAGGAAGTGAATAAAAGTATGGAGCCTGTACTAACAAAACGATTAATTATACGCCGCTTGAAAGAGGCTGATTTGCCCGATTTTATGGCATATCGATCTCATCCTGAAGTATTGCGCTATCTGGCAGAAGAATCACTGACTGAGGAAATAGCAATGCGCTTTCTCGCTCACCAAGCAACATTGGAGATTGGCGAGCAGCGTGTTGCTATCTCGTTTGCTATCCACCACATAGCCGATGCTAAAACGATTGGTGAGGTTAGCATCGACCTTTTGCCCAAAGAACAAAGTCAAGGCGAAATCGGATGGTTACTTCACCCAGACTATCAAGGACATGGTTATGCAACCGAGGCAGCACAAGTATTACTTAACTACGTCTTTGCAGAGCGCCAGTTACATCGAATCACCTCAGGTTGCGACGCACGTAATACAGCATCCGTGCGACTGATGGAACGTCTCGGTATGCGGCGTGAAGGACATCTAAAGCAAAGCAAGTTCATGAAAGGTACGTGGCAAGATGAGTATATCTACGCCTTGCTCCGGGACGAATGGCTTTTACAACAGAATTGACCTCATTCTGAAACTCTGATCCATTTCAACACCTTGGGGTCTTTATCATAACGGTAGGTAATACCATCCTTAGTGGTGATCGTCTTTCCCAAACTAGCTTTGCTTCTAATAGTGTTAATCGGAGAATCTGTTAATGTCTGAATTTGTTTATGAGAAAGACGATCAATTGTGTTGATATCTATATCTATTGGTGGTTGATTTTCTGATTGATTTGGCGATTCATTTTTGGGAGTTTTATCGATTGTAATTTGAGCCTTTCTGCTGGTATTTGTGACATTTTTTTTGGCTTTTTGATTTTGATAATCCTTGATGCTCACAAGTCGCCAACTTGAATCCTGGGAAAGTTCTAATACCCATTGATGATAATTAAATAGACTTTCTCGATGTCCGACACTGATAAATGTTGTCTTTGTTGATTGTAACTGTTGATATAAATTCTCTTCATTTTTTAAATCCAAAGCACTGGTTGCTTCATCTAAAATGATAAACCGAGGACGAGTCACTAACAATCGTGCAAAAGCTAGGCGTTGTTGTTCTCCCAAAGATAATATATTCTCCCAAGGTACTTCCGCATCAAAGCCACCAGCTTTTTTTTCCACGTTTTCAAGATTCACTTGTTGTAAAACGTTTTCGAGTTCTTGCTCGCTCATTTGATGATTAGTATGAGGATAGAGTAACTGTTCACGTAATGTTCCCAAAATGATATAAGGACGTTGGGGTAAAAACAAAACATCTTCTAGAGGAGGTCGCATCAGACGACCTGTACCTGCATTCCACAAACCAGCGATCGCTCTTAATAGAGAACTTTTACCCCGACCACTCGGTCCAACTATCAATAAACCTTCTCCCGGTTGAACAGAAACTGACAAATCTTCGACAATCACCCGTTCATAATTCGGCGTTTGTAAGGTGACATGCTCAAAAGCCAGACGATTTTCTTCGATAGTTTTAATCGTACTAACATTTTCTGGTTGTTTGCTCGCTGTTTCTAACGCATTTGATAACTCAGCTAAACGTTGAGCATAACTAGAAAATATTCCAGATGTTCCAAATTCACTGATTAATTGTCCCAAAGCATTAGAAAACATAAAGCTAACTAAACTAATTTGATTAACTTCTCCATAATCAATTTGATCTTGAATAAATAAAGGTGTAAGTATGAACATTGAGAATACAGTAATAGCAGACTGATATGCTCTATTAAAAATATCCTGATTTACTTCCCAATTCAGTCTGCGTTCAGTATTTCTCAGGATATTATCAAACCTGCGTTGAATTATATTTGTTTCTTCGTTTTCTCCCTGAAAAAAAGCTATCGATTCTGCGTGATTCCGCACATGAGTCAATGCATAACTATAATCGGCTTTAAATTCGAGTCCTTCTTGATTAATCTTATTCGTTTCTTGATTCAAGTAAATAGCAATTAAATTACCTACTATTGTATAAATAACCAAAAGTACTGCTATTTGTTGAGAAATTGTCCAAAGAATGACTAAATAACTTATTATTTGCAAGCTTTTCTCTAGGAAAGTAGCCGAAAAGCTTAGAGCATTGCTGGTGATGGGTTCAATTTCTTGGGAAAGACGTTGATCTGGGTTATCAATATCTGATTGAAAATTTATTTTATAATAGGCACGATTACGAAAATATTTTTCTAAAATGTGATTATTGAGCCACTTGTACCAATCAAGAGCAATTTTTTTTCTCACAAATCTAGAAAATGCTATTAAACCTGTCTCCAAGACAAGAACAAGCATCGAAATCCATAACGTACCCTGATATTTAGAAAGGTCTTTTTCTTCAATTATGATATTGATTACATAGCGATTGAAGAAGCTACCTGAAGCGGTTATACCCACGAGCAAAACTATCAAGAAAACTAAGATAATGAGCATTCCCCATGCGCGAATAACATCTGAAAATGCTCTTAGTCCTGTCTTAGTTGGATACCAGAAAGGTTGAGCAACCACTCTGACATCCTTCCAAAATTGAGTAAATCCTGAAAGAGGATTAGTTGAGGATTGATCACGAATCACTTGAGCTTGCATGTTGTAAAAATATAGTGGTTCTTGGTTAAGCGAAATATACTATCGTCTACATCATTTTGTATGAAGACCTATAAAAGTTTAGCCTAACGAAATAGGATTTGATTTTTTTCTGTTTTTATTCTGATATCTTGCACCAGATTTTCATCCCGCCAATAAATTTATTTATTGGCTAATAGCTAAAGTCAGATAAATCTGACTAGGAGAGTGTTTGAGTCCGTTGAAATGGACTTGTGCTATTGCTGTTACAATTTATTCTCTGGCGGGATACGGCGTAGGTGCAAGATATCAGTATCGTAATTATGTGCTGTATTTTGGCGAAGCTTTTGCAATCAACTAATCACTTAATTTAATGTAATTAGAATCGAAATATCACCGCGATAATTTCAATGGTTTTCGGTGTCTTAACTTCTTCAACATCAATAATATCTTGGCAAATTTGATTTTTCAGCTTGAGTTTTAGATCCTCTGTAATGGGTAAATCTTTAATTTCTTTAATAAGAGATTTTACTGATTCGGTTTTGCTACGTTCTTCATAGATCGCCTTCAGAATGGCTTCTATTCCATATCCCGCTATAATATCTCCTACAACGGTTATTAGACCAAACAAGGCTATAGCCCCTACAATGCCAAATGGCCCTCCTAATGTTGTGAGAGTAGCTGCAATTGCGGCAGAACTACCTTCTGATGCAGCCGTTAGAATCACAAGAATTACGCCAAGAAGACCCAGCCCAGCAAGTTTCTTAACAACTTCATCCATGTTAATTACCTAAAATACTAACATACTACAAATGAATAAGAACTTGAAAACCCGCATAGGCGGGTTTCATCTATCTGGCTGCGGATTTGATTTGCTAGTACTGAACTATTAGTAAATAGCGAAGCGATGCGTTTCTAAATCATACTACCAATGACGTAGAAACGAATATGCTTCTATAGGTAGCTTTCATTTATTGAAGTAACTGAAAATAATTGCATTAATTTCAGCTATAAATTATTAGACTTAACGGTCTTCCCAATCGGAAGGAAACTTGTAAGTAAAAGGAAAAGGTTTGGGAGCTTCCTCTGTGGGTTCTGACTCTTGTTTTTCTAAAAAATGAGCAAAGAATGGCACCGCTTTGTTTGTATTTTCAGACATGCTATTTCCTTCTAGTAAATTTGCTTTGACAATTCTTATATATACCAGTAATTCAATATTTGAGACAAGGACAGTTAAGACAGTTAAGACAGTTAAGAAAAATAGAACAGGTTACGGAAATTTGTAACGATACTTGTCTGATTAGATTGAGGATTTTTTGAATAACCAAGTTCTCAATCTCTATTTCTTAGTGAGCAAAATTTCAGCGATCGCACTCGAAATCGGGAAGTGTGGTGGAAACACCTCCATCCAGAAAAACTCCCCAACTGGGTTAACTTCAAGGAAGACGTACCGACCATCGGGTGTGACAATAATATCGATCGCTC
>JBMNDX010000023.1:0-6660 GCA_051172755.1 Nostochopsis sp.
GCAGCCCTTCCCTCCCCACCCCCCCCCCTTCCTCTACAGGTCAATTTTTTGTACTAAAAATCTTTCACTGAACTGTATTGGGGTCAAGCCATATCCCTCTCATATCTCTAATTCGACAATTACTGGTGCATGATCGCTAGGTTGAGTTAACTTTCTGGGAGTGATATCAATGGTGCAACTTTTTGCATATTCATACAACTTGGGTGTCAAATAATGATGATCAATTCGCCAACCCAAATTGCGGCGAAATGATGCAGCGCGATAATCCCACCAACTGTAATGTCCACTTTCGGATGTGAATTTGCGAAAAGCATCGGCAAACCCCAGTGTTAATATATCTCGCAGTGCTTGGCGTTCTGGTTCAGATGCCATAATGTGATTTTCCGAATTCGCTTTTTCGTGGATATCTTGATCTTCCAAGGCGATATTAAAGTCACCACACATACAAATGTTTGGGGTCGATGTTAGCAGAGTTTGCAAATACTCTCGTAGTATCGCTAACCAACGCAGTTTATATTCGTACTTCTCGCTACCAATTGCCGAGCCATTAGGTACATAAAGATTAATAATTCTAAGGTCATTGATTACACCTGTCAGCACTCGCTTTTGTTCGTCAAATTCTGGTGATATTTCTGGCAAGATTGCTGTAAAACTGGCGCTGAAATTTTGTAGAGGTTCTCGGCTGAGAATGGCAACACCATTGTAAGATTTTTGACCGGAAAAATAGAGATGATAGCCTAATTCTTCAAAAGGCGATCGCGGAAAATTATCATTAATAACTTTAGTTTCTTGCACGCACAACACATCAATTTGATTTTGAATTAACCAATCAACAACATGCTGTAGACGAGTGCGAATAGAGTTAACATTCCAAGTAGCAATTTTCATCATTTCAAAGTTAATAGGTCGGCATGAAAAAACTTAGCTAGTGAGGATCGTCATTTGTTATTTATGATTTGTCATTGGTAAAGGTTTGAAGTGTATTTACATTTCGTAACTCGCAATATGTTTCTTCCCCAGGGCTATACTTAGTCAATAGACCTCTTGCAAAAATAAAAAGAATTACTCCCTGAAACGGAGAGAGAGTAAGATTTATTTCCGATTCTTTCTTCTCCTTTCTCGATTTCTCACAATTGATCTTCTAAGTAAATTCAGTATTTTCCCTAATAAAGCCTTTTATTATCTATGATCCCCAAGATAGATGCAACAAAAATATTACTGGTTTTAAATTGATTCAGCATCGTTACCTGATTGCTTGTGTTGATGCCCTGCAATACCAAGTAAATAGTGGCAAATATAATCAGAATATTAAGAAAAGATAAAAATCTTCTTGTTTGATCTGTTGATGTTCTTTGTTCTGAGTTGTTCCACTAGAAGGCAATTGCAAAGTTTAGGTTAACCAACATTGCACTCTTAAGAGTCATTTAGGTTAATGATAAAGTCAAGTAATTAGGTATAAATGTCTTGTTTGCTTGTATGTCAGTTCTGTGAAATCAAGAACCAGTGATCGGTTGTCAACTTAATAAAGATCAGCTACTCCTAACACCAAATCTGGAGGATGATTATCCAAGCTGTAAAATTAATAACTGATAACTGATAACTGAATAATTGTTGATAGAGGACTATATCACCTGCTGAACCAAAACAATATATGAAGATTGCTCAAGTAGCCCCTTTATGGGAACAAGTTCCGCCTCCAACCTACGGAGGAGTTGAACTGGTAGTGAGTCGCTTGACTGATGAACTAGTTCGTCGTGGTCATGAGGTAACACTGTTTGCTTCTGGAGATTCGCAAACTTTGGCTAAGTTAGAAGCAGTCTATCCGCGTGCATTGCGCCTAGACCCTAATTTCAAAGAGTACACACCACACGAGATGCTGGAACTTAGTCAAGTTTATCAACAGGCTGCGGAGTTCGATTTGATACATTCTCATCTAGGGGTTTCAGCTTTACCTTTGGCCAGTTTGGTGTCAACACCTACAGTGCATACTTTACATGGCAATTTTACAGAAGATAATTGCAACGTCTACAGCCATCATCAAAAGCAACCATACATCAGTATTAGTAACGCGCAGAGACAGATAAACCTGAATTACGTTGGTACAGTTTACAACGGAATTAATCCAAACGATTATCCTTTTGTAGATAAACCCCAAGAACCACCATATTTGGCATTTTTAGGACGCTTTTCACCAGAAAAAGGACCACATCATGCGATCGCTATAGCCAAAAAAACAGGTTGGCGCTTGAAAATGGCTGGAAAAATAGATGTAGTAGATTCAGAATTTTTTGAAAAAGAAATTGCTCCCCAAATTGATGGTCAGCAAATTCAGTTTCTTGGAGAAATAAATCACGCTGAGAAAACCGAACTTTTTGGAAATGCAGCGATTACTCTTTTCCCCATAACCTGGCAAGAACCTTTTGGTTTAGTTATGATTGAGTCGATGGCCACTGGTACGCCAGTCATTGCGATGAATTTGGGTTCTGTACCTGAAGTCATTAATCACGGTGTCACCGGTTTTATCTGTCAAAATGTTGACGAAATGGTGGCAATGATTCCTCAAGCATTGGAACTCAATCGTCAAACATGCAGAGAATACGTAGAAAACAGATTTAGCGTTATGCAAATGGTCAATGGGTACGAGACGGTTTATGAACAAGTTATCAAAAACCGTGCAAATCTAAATGGGCGAATTCATTCTGCAAAAATCTTGTTTTAAATAACTTTTTCTTCGCGGATCTTAATCAATAAATTTTTTAAAGAAGGAGATTAATATGAGCATGAGAAGCAACATATGTCCATGTTGTGGAGATTCTCTGTTGCGTCATGTCCGTCATGGTGAATTCTACTGGTTTTGTCAGACATGTCGGCAAGAAGTACCACTGTTAAACGTTAATATTAATACTCTCTCAACTGCGATCGAACGGAGAGTAGGGGCTAGAGACTAGTAGTCCGTCACATTTGAATTAAGAGTTTGTAGTAAGGACTTTAGTCCTCTATGAGCGCTTCAGCGCCCACTACAACCCGCCAAAGTTGACTTGCCAGAGTACTAGTAGTTTGTTAAGTTTGATTTGAGGGTTTGTAGTAAGGACTTTAGTGCCTAAAAAATAAGGACTAAAGTCCTTACTACGAACATTGCCCTGATTATTTAAGTTTTTTTATGCCTTTTTGAGTGAAGTTTTTCAAGTAAGATTATCTCTATTTCTGAACTGCTCGGCGTATTGCTCTAACTTTTGAAAATAATCAAGGTTCATAATCTCAGCAACATCGCTTTCTTTTTTTGCTAGGTCAATTTGAATTTTTAAATCTAATACTTCTTGCTTGAGTTTTTGTTCTCGTTTGTGAAACTCGCCAGACATATGAATAGCTGCTGCGGCTTGGTTTGCTAAAGCACTTAAAAACTCTAAATCTTCGTTGGTATAACTAATAAGAGGAGATAAATTATCGACGTATAATACCCCGATAACTTGGGTATAAGTTTTGAGAGGTACGCACATGCAATTTTGAATTGCTTCTCGGACAATCGAGAAAGAATCATTAAATCGCCGATCGCATTTAGCATCCTGAGTAATAATTGCATCCCCACTTTCATAAGCGAGATTGACGATTTTGCTACTGTAAAACTGTTGATCGTCAGCAAGATCCTCTCGTAACTTGCTAGCTTTTAGTTCGAGTTGTTGAGACTCTTCATCGACCAAGAGAATCACCGCGTGATCGATTCTCATAATTTGGAAAACTAGATCGAGAATCTTGTGGAGAAGTTGGTCGGGTTCGTCGGGTGAACAAAGTTGTTTGCTGACTTCTAAGAGAATTTTGAGTTTGTTGACTGTTTGTTGCTCGCGATCGCGAGACTTTAATTTGATAATTGAGTCGTCGCTAGGCTTCTGAGCTACCAAATTCTGAAGTTGCGATTCACTTTGGGGGAGAGGAATTTGTTTAAAATGATCGCTTAATAATTCTTGATGATCTCTGATCGGTTGCAACTGAGATTTTGTCAGAGAATGAACGAATTTTAACTGAAGTTGACCACAAGCGATCGCATCGCCATCACGAAGTTGAGAGACAGTGACTTTGACTTGATTGACAAAAGTATGATTGCTACTACCACAATCTTTAATTGTCACCCCATTGGGGGCGACGTGAATCTGTGCGTGGTAACGAGATACAGTTTCTTCCAGCAAAACAATGGTATTGTCGATTTTTCGACCAAGGGTGTTAAATCCTTGTTTCAACTCATAAACTTTCTCATTTGGTGTTTCAGGGGCGTAGATTAAATACGGCACTTTTACTGCTCAGATGTTCTGTGGCTGATATTTTAAATGGTAACTATCTTTTTAAGCAGTCGCACAGAGGTACTTTTCGCCTTAAATCTTGCACCAGGCGACTAGAAGTCGCGGCTACACAGACAAAACCTGCCTACGCAGGTTTACAAGACTATAAATTCGCCTATTTGATAGGTTTGTAGTAAGCACTTTAGTGCTTAAATATTTGAGGAATGTTGAGGGCTTTAGCCCTCACTACGAACTTTGTATCTATTGCTTTTCTTCAGCACGACGCACGAAGGTTAACAAATCTTCTAAGATAGTTTCGTGGTAATGTTCTTGTGGATAATGCCCAACATTATTGAGTGTGACTAATTCTGTATTTGGTACAGATTTAGCAAAATTCTCTGCCATTTCTACACTTAACCAAGGGTCAATTTTTCCCCATTGAATTAATATTGGTTGTTGCCAATCTTTGAAACCAGTTTCGATTTCAGACATAGCTTTTGCTAGTTGCAAATTGCGAATTGTTGATAGGAGGGCGCGTCCAGCAGCAGATGTTTTCAAATATGGTTTGCGGTAAATATCTAAATCTTTGTCTGCAATCACGTAACGACTACCACCTTCTAAAGTTCTGTCTACTAAAAGGGGGTCTTGGGTCATCATGTCGCCTGCAAAGGGTAGACCCATTTGTTGAATTTTCCAAGGTAATTTAGCACTGCTAGAAATTGGTGTATTGAGTATAGCTATATTGGCTATTTGTTCTGGATGACGTAAGGCGTATTGTAGCCCCACAGAACCTAAAAAACCTTGGACAACTAAAGAAAAACGTTCTAATTCTAAAGCTTGAATAAATCCTTCTAAAGCTGTGATAAATGCATCAGAAGTATAAGCAAAATCTCTTTTTTCCGGTTTAGCAGAGAAGCCAAAACCAATCCAATCGGGTGCGATCGCTTTTGTTCCTTGTTGTGCTAACGCGGGTAAAATGTTACGCCAGCTATAGCTTTGAGAAACTAAACCATGTAGCAATACAACGGGTAATAAATCAGTTCTACCAATTGGTTCTGCTAATCTGTAAAACCATTCTCGTGAATCTACGGTAATTTTATGTTCTGTTAAAGACATTATTTATTAAAAATGCAAGAGCGTAAATAAAAATAGGTTTGTAGTCAGGACTTTAGTCCTTGAATATTTAAGCGCTAAAGCGCTTACTACAAACCTATGTTTTTTTCTAATTAGCAATAATCATCTCACGAATCGCGTCAGCTGTTGCGGGTGCAAGTAAGATACCGTTACGATAATGTCCGGTAGCAAGGAGAACGTTACTAAAGCCCGATAGTTTTTCTATGATTGGAGCGGGGCGTCCTTCGGGACGAGGACGTAAACCTGACCAAGTACGGATAGTAGTGGCTTTTGCTAAATCTGGACAGAAGGCGATCGCTTGTTGTTTGACAGACTCAAGCAATTCTGTGTCGGGTGGTATCTCATGACTAATGTTTGTGGGAAACTCAACTGTTGCACCTACCCAGTAATATCGATCACCAACAGGAACAATATGCACATCATTACCAGTGATCACTGGCTGAAAATCGGGATTACCTAGAGAATGTCCTAATCTGAGTTGCAAAGCTTGTCCTAATACCGGACGAATATCAACTATCTGCTTTAATTGTGCTGATAATGCTGATGAACCAAGTCCAGCAGCAATTACCAACCAATCTACTGCAAAATTTCCCTCTGTTGTTTCTACTTGTTGGCAAATATCCCCTTGCTGAGATGGTGGAGTTATACCCAAAACATTCACACCAAATTTAAAGGTAACACCATTCTTTTGAGCAGCTGCAACTAGAGCTAATGTTAGGGCTGTAGGGTCTAGTTGGCGATCTTGAGGAGAATAAACAGCACCAATAATATTTTTATCTTCTACCTGTGGACAGATATTTTGTAATTTAGCAGTATCCCAAATTTCTAGCTGATAACCTTGAGTGTGGCGAATTTCGGTTAGTTTTTGCCATTGTGAGATTTCTTCATCTGCGACAGAAAAATCTGCACTTCTCGTCAACAGCATGAGAATTCCTTGGCGATTAAAAGAAATCTTGTGATTTGTCAGTTCCTCTAATTCTGGAATCAGGCTTTCGTAGCGTTGGATGCTAGTCTGACGCATCCGCCAAGCTTTTCCTTTGATTTTGTGGCTGATGATGCCCATTAAAACACCCAAAGCTGCTCCAGTGGAAGCTTGGGCGGGTGGTTGTTTGTCTATAACTGTGATCTGTAACTGCTTGACTAGACTCAGTTCATAGGCGATCGCAGCTCCAACTGCACCACAACCAATAATAACTACATTCATGATTTTTAAGAAGAGATCGGGGATTGGGGGGGGTTCCAACCAAAAAAACCC
>JBMNDX010000024.1:0-6121 GCA_051172755.1 Nostochopsis sp.
GGGGGGGGGGGAAAAGTGCTCCCCACCCCCCCCCCTCCACCCCCCTTTTGTAGTAATTTGAATAATGACTAGGTTTTTGAGTGTAACAAACGGTGTCTATAGTTTTAACTGATTCTCTAAAAAAGTTGTTGATTGAAACTGCATTTGGGCTTCATGGTGCGGCTAAACGTAAATTTAGGCACTTCCAAATAATAAAATATCCCGCCACCTGACGCGACACAAAAAACGGCTTGTTCTAAGCGCCAAGATGCGATGCCCAATTTTGTCGGGGACAGTGCAACGGCACGCTCCTTTTTATTTTCACCGAGGGGAGCGATAAGTGCCTCCGCTTGATTTCCAACTTTTAATTCGGAATTGATAAAAGGGGGGTAAACACGTAATCACAGCTTTTGCATCGAAAACGTTGGTGCTTTAACCCATCAGCTAATACCTGAAAACCATTTTTTTGAAGTTGTTTTGATTTGCAGTTAGGGCATTTTAGAACAGATGTGGTCGCCTGCACAATAGGGCGAGGCTGTTTTTGCTTAGGGGTGTGAGGAGCACATGCAGCTTGGCTACTGCTATTGGTAGTGCTTTTTAATGGTACATTCAATAAATCAATCGCCCGCTTCTTCGCTTCTTCAGATCGTCGGTCATACTTAGAAGTAGTACTTGGTGACGCATGACCTGCAAGTTTGGATACCGTGACAATATCCGCCCCTGCATCTAATAAATTACTAATAAAAGTTCTTCTAAAATCATGGGGAGTAAAATTTTCTACCCCTGCACGTTCTCCACGCCGTTGCAATGCTCGCAATATCCCCTGTTCGCTCATGCGTCTCGGTATAACTTGTTGTGCCTTATCTAAGGGATAAAATAACGATCCTGGTTCTAGTAGGCGTACTTTTAACCAATTCTTAACTGCTTGTACTCCGGTCTCAGTTAAGTATACAATTCGCTCTTTGCTCCCCTTGCTTTCACGTATGGTTAATGAGCGACTGCGCGGTCTAAAATCGCTTAAATCAAGATGTGTCAATTCACTGCGACGCAACCCTACCATCAAAACCGCCAACAGCGCCGCATCACGAATTCCTAATATTGAGTTATCCTTTATACAATTATCCCAGAGCGTAGAAATTTCTGATGCATTGAGCGCCCGCCCTTTTAGTAAACTCTTACCCCTTACAGATCCAATATCGGTTGCCCGTCCATACTCCTCAATAGACATCAACCCCAACCGCCATGCTTCCTTCAACGTCCGCCGCAGCGCACACAGCATTTTGTTCGCCATCGCCGGACTGTATTTTGACATCAACACTGACCGTACCGCAGCAGTATGTTGGTAGCGCAATTTCGACCAATCAAGAGTAGAAGCATCACAACTGTCAGCCGTTAACAACCGAGCTATAGCATTCAACGCCTCTCGCATCGTCCGCCTTGAACCTGAACCAAGACTATTGAGATAAACCTCAGCTGGGTGCAATGTCAGCGCTACTGGTTCGGTTAACGCCAGTGAATCGGGGTTGAAATTAAAATTGGCATCGGCGCGGGTGTTCACGGGCTATTGATTGAAGCTTTCAAACATATCCTCCATCAAATACAACTTCCACAACAACAATTTTCTACAGTATTTTTCATATTATCCAAAAATTTATGGTTGCGAGAAGAGATTTTCTCTACACCTATTTTAGACAAAAGCCGCTCTAGAACTAGATAATTACCTGAATTGCTGGAAGTGTTAAAACTTGTGCTGTCAAGGTGCATGAGTGTTAAAAATATAGCCCTTGTTCTCAAAATTTTTGTCCAAAGTCCAAAATTCTTTCGGATGCCGCTTAACCCCTTATTCCAAGTTCTTGATAATTCCATAGGATTTGTCAAACAACACTGCTGCTGTAGCCGTTTCGCCGTGTCGTGCCTTAGCCACAATCAGTTCCAAGATCCCCCGATTCATAGTATCTGAACAATAATACTCATCCCGGTAAGCGAGTATTATGTTATCTGCAACCATTTCTAAGATTCCCGATTGGCTGAGGTCGCTCATCATCGGTCGCTTATTTTGCCTGCTTTCCACTGCCCTTGAGATTTGAGAAAGCGCCAACACGGGAACATCCAGTTCCCCTGCCATTTTGTAAAGTCCCCTAGCTACATCACCGAGTTCATAGCTGCGGTTGCCTCCATTGTCTTCTGCCATCATTTGAAGGTAGTCAACTACAACCAATCCTAGCTCTCCTTCTTTGGCTTTAATTTGACGGCATTCTGAAGCAATCCCAGAAACAGTAATTCCTCTTGAGTCATTTATGTACAAGGGCAGTTCTGAGGAAATACCCACGACTTTGGCAATGCTATTAAATTCCCAGTCCATTAGGGGTGCAAGTCCAGCTCGATGGCGGCGGATACGATCAGCCCTCAAGGGAATTATCTCTAAATTTTGATACTGGGAAGTGACACTAATTAAACTCCACAACCGATACTCCAGTTGCTTTTTAGTCATCTCCAGCGAGAAGAAAACCACCGGCAGATTATGCAGCAACATCATTCTCTGGGCCAGACACATGGCGATGGCACTCTTTCCCATTGACGGGCGACCTGCTATCAGCGTAAGTGTCCCCCCTTCAAACCCTACAATTAGTTCGTCTAATCGGTGGATTCCAGTAGGATAAATTGGCCTAATTTGTTCCAAATCATTATACGCCGCAGCTGTGATTGTGCTGTTGTGTTCTGTGTTGGTAGAAAATTGCTGTTGCGACAGGCTAAAAACTTTCTGTTCTGACTGGTCAAATATAATCGGTAACTCAGTTTCTGTTTCATAGCCCAACTGCACAATTTCATTGCCAGCTTTGATTAATCGCCGCCGTAAATACTTGTCCATGACCAACGCTGCTAAAGCGTCAATGTTTATAGCTGACACTGTGCGGTCTACAAGTGATGCGAGTTTATTTCTACCACCTATGCGGTCAAGTAAATCGTAGTCAGCCAGCCAAGTTGTAACAGAGAGTAAATCTGTAGGTTTACTAGACCAGTGAAGGCGCAGCGCTGCTTGGTAGATATCTTTGTGTGCAGCGATATAAAACGCATCGGACACTAAGATGTCACTCACTCTACCTATAGCTTCTGGGTCAAGCATTATCCCGCCCAAAATCGCTTCTTCAGCTTCAATGCAGCTTGGAGGCATTTTATCCATCATGTTTCACCCCCATTTAGATGCTCATCGTGAGTAAAGGTTTCTCTTATTCGTTCTTCCTCCCACATTTGAGCGGCGCGGCGCTCTTTTTCTTCAATTTCTTGCTTCCACAATTGAAATTGGTTTCGGGTGCTCTCGTTTTTGTCGAGTTTACCTTGCTTTTGTTGGCTTTGTTGAAACATTTGATAATAAACCTCCCACCTGTTTTGCCCAGCCTTATTTTGGTGTGCCAACCACGCCTCAATGTCGTTTACTTCTTGGCTAAGGTTCTTTATCTTTTCCTGACAAAAATTTAAAAAATTCGCTCGCTCTTCTTCTGAGAGAGTCTTTATAAAATCTGAATAAGTCTTATTAATCTTAGAAGGGCTGAAATCATTGTCTGAAGAGGGTTTTGAAGTGTGTTTTTCTGAACTTCCGGAATTTTTTCTGAACTTCCGGAATTTTTTCTGAACTTCCGGAATTTTTTCTGGATTCTCAGAACTATTTCTGGATTCCCAGAAATTTTCTGGATTCTCAGAATTAGAACATTGTTGAGAATCATCAAACTCTTCTTCCTGAGAATATGCCCATTCGATAGTGACTCTGCCTGACCTGATATTAATTGCGTGGCTATCCTTGAGCTTGGCGATCGCCTCATAGACACTGCTTTCTGGCATTTGCCATCGCAGTGCGAACTCTTTGGGAATAACTGTAATAGGGCGATCACAGAAAGGGTTTTCGTACCTGAGCGCTAAATGAACAAAGGCAGTATTGTTTATTAACTTGGTTTTGCGGAGGGCGATAAGTTCGGCTTTTTGAAGAGGGTAAAATTCGCCCTGTACCCTACCCTGTCCATCTCTACGCGGCTTGGGTATCATGGCTGAATCTCCTTAAAAATCACGGGAATGCCAAACTCTGAGCAGGTATCCAAATCGTTGGTTATTTTCGAGGCATGTATTCTTAAGCCATTGCCGTAGAGCTCTAGACTCTGTAGATAGTAGAGAAGACCTCTTTGACTGTCTGTAAGCTCTTTGTAGGCCTTTAACCATTCTTCATGTTGCAGTGGGTAAAATCGTCCTTGAATTCTTACGTTGTTCTGCGTCATAATGCACTTAGTATTTTAAAAATGAACAATTAACTTCCCTGCCCCATCCCGTTCAGATGGGGCTTGTTTTTTTGCAAGTTGAACATAGTCGTAGCTAAAAGCTTTCTGGCGTGATGTCTAGTCATCTGTCATTAAAGCGTATTAATCACGCTTTACCTGCGTTCTGTCCGGCCAATTACCCATGTTTAGGGGCGGGCATTTCTAGGGGTAGTTTGATATGATTGAATTATTCATATATTGCTATTTATTTTTGTACCGTTTAGTATACACTGTATAGTGTAATATACAGCACACCAAATGCAAAGTTTTGTATCAAAAGCAGAGTTTGATATGCATTGGCGGTTGTTCGACGAAATGATAAACCGCTTTAATTTGTGTGTGACACAGATAGCAGAAACTGCGGGTGTCTCGCGGGTAATGCTGTCTCGGTTTCGTCACGGGAAAGCGGACTTAGGGGCAGCCAAACTGATTGCTCTGCTTTTGGTAGTACCACACGAAGCAAGAATGTGGTACGTGTCTGAGCTACTTGGCATTAGTCCAGGGACAAGTTTGAGGAACCTAATTGCCCAAGCTCCACCAGAAGAACGGGTCGAAGCTCTGCGGTTGATTGCTGATTCATTTGACAGATACAACCACAAACCTGAAAGCAATGTAGAAACAGTAGAGTTAGCTGAAGCGGTCTAATGTATTGCTGTTAGGGAGCTGATAGACTAATATCTGTTGACACAGGCACTAATGTATGCTCTACTATAGCTCTTCTATGACTATGAGAGAGAAAAGTTGAGACTAAATGATAAAAGTCAGATGTGATTAGGGAATGGATAATCGTATACTGATATCACCAACTACCCTATCTCCCATCACCGAACCATGCATGGGTGCAGAGGGTGGGGGGCAAAGGGGAAAATCCATCCCCATGCTCCCCTTTAAGAGCTTCCTTTCCTCTTCTCCCTGCTCAGGGCAAAGTGCCTCTTCGTTGATCTCAATTACCTCTTCCTGGGGAGAACAAGTAGTGGGAACAATCGCTTGCTGTTGGGATTCGATGTGCGCCTTTAACTGGTGCTGCTCTATATAGCGGTTCTCACTTGAGTGAAATACAGTGTGGGAAGATGGAGTATATCAATAACCATGTGCATTAATTATGAAAGCTTACTCCACCGATCTACGCCAAAAAGTCATTGATGCCTACAACAATGAAGAAGGCTCTCAACGACAATTGGCGAAACGATTTAGTGTGAGTTTAAGTTTTGTTCAGAGCCTACTAAGGCGATTCCGCTTTTGTGGCACAGTTGAACCAAAGCCACACTCTGGAGGTCAATCAGCCAAATTAAACAGCGAACAAATGGCTTTGGTTGCGCTCTTGGTTGAGGAAGATAACGATGCCATTCTGCTTGAGTTGTGCGATCGCTTACAAGAAAAATCTGGAGTAAAAATAAGTCGAGCCACAATGGGTAGAATCACTCAAAAGCTGAATCTAACACGCAAAAAAAAACAATACATGCCAGTGAGCGATACACCGAGCGAGTACAAAAACTTAGAGCAGAGTATTGGACAACTATTGGAACCGTAAACCTAACCGACCTGGTATTTATCGATGAAGCAGGAGTTAATATCGCGATGACTCGACACTTTGCTCGTTCGAGCAAAGGTAGTCGTGCTTATGGCGATCGCCCAGATGGACGTGGAAAAAATGTGACAATGATTGGGGCTATATCCTTGGAGGGGATTATTGCATCTATGACATTTCAGGGCAGCACGGATACAAATGCATTTTATACTTATGTCACTCAAGTCTTAGTACCTCAACTTTGGACTGGCGCTTGTGTCGTCATGGATAATTTCAGTTCTCACAAAGTTGCTGGTATTAAGGAAGCTAA
>JBMNDX010000025.1:0-4567 GCA_051172755.1 Nostochopsis sp.
TCTGTCACCCTATCTGATAAAATCGAGTGCAAGGTAACTTAGTTATTACCGAACCCATTCAAATGCCACCTGGGGATGTGGAAGTGATTGTCTTATTATCTGCTGAGGCAGTTTCTCCGGTAAATATAAATGAACCACAACCAGAAACACCAAAACGAAGAACGAAAATCAAAGCTTTACAAGAGTGGTTTGAAAAGACACAACCTACCTCTCTTGATTTTGACCCAGATGAGGCGAGATGGGAAGCTTTGAAGGAGAAACATAACTTGTGAAAGTTTTGCTAGACACAAACATCATTTTAGACGTTAAACAATACCCGTTACTTCCGGAGAGATTCAAACACTTTAATTCCCAACCAAGTAACAAACGCAGCCAATATCCCAACTCCCAAACTAACCGTTGCAGACACAGCAGGAGAAAGCCAGGGTTCTGGAACCCCCAAGCTAGATACTAGTGAACCAACAGGGTATTTTGCGGCTTCTTGGGGATTTGTAGTACCGGGAAATTGCCCAGCGATAGAAGCAACGAACGAACTACCAGCCAAGCCAACACCAACAATTGCTATGGTACTTTGGAAAGTGCGATCGCGTTCCGAGCTTTCTATCTCAGTTACCCCGCGAATTGCATTAATCAAGTCAGTTAATAAGATCACACCAACATTTAAGCTTTCATAGTCATTTTTAACTTGTTCTAAATATTTGAGTCTTATTTCTTCAATAAATTTATGGATAAATTCCAAATTGCTAGGGGTTTGTAAATTGGTAATTTTTTGTGGCGTTGCATAATATAGGGATGAGTCGAGGGATTATACTGTGCATTGTCCATACTGTGAGTCTACTGAGATTAGAAAAAATGGTAAGCGTCGAGGTAAACAGAATCACATCTGTGTCAAATGTGGTCGCCAATTTATAGATGTCTATAGCCCGCCAAAAGGGTACTCAGATGAAATCAAGCAAAGTTGCTTACGCTCGTATGTCAATGGTTCAGGATTTAGGGCTATTGAGCGCGATAAAGGAGTTCACCATACAACCATAATTAATTGGGTAAAGCAAGTTGGTGAAAAATTACCAGATGCACCACCAGTTAGCGAAATTCCAGAAGTAGGAGAACTAGATGAATTAGAAACTTTCGTAGGCTCAAAAAAAACAAAATTTGGCTATGGACAGCAGTAAATCACTTCCGTCCAGGAATTTTAGCTTGGGTTTTAGGAGACCATAGTGCGGAAACATTTAAACCTTTGTGGGACATTGTTTGCTGCTGGCAATGTTATTTTTATGTTACTGATGGATGGAAAGTTTACCCGAGTTTTATTGAGCCAGGAGACCATATCGTCAGTAAAACATATATGACCAGAGTAGAAGGTGAAAATACACGCTTGCGCCATTATTTGGCACGCCTACATCGCAAAACCGCCCTGCTATTCCAAGTCAGTAGAGATGCTTAAATACTCAATCCGTTTGTTACTTCATTATTTAAGGTATAGAGAGATGCCCGTGTTTACTTGATTCATCCCGCATTTATGCAACGCCAAAATATGAAGTCAGTGGAGACTGAAATTCACCAGCAATTCAAAAAATGCAGAGTCAAATTAGAAAAAAGCCGAGAGTATTTTGATTTAAATCCTTGGCAGTTTTTGATGGTGAACATGGCTTTTAATCGCCATGCATCCGGCGCTTCAATCTCAAAAGTGCCAATATCTATTATTCTTGGTGTCCTATTAGGGTTGACTGGAGTGGGAGTGATTGTTGGGCAGGTCACGCAACCACCACAACCGCCTCAACTGGATCTCAAAGGAAAGCTCAATTGAAAGTCGCAGCGACTAGGACGTGCAATCGCCTTCCTCTTCAATCACAAGGCGTTCAACGACAAATCAAAAGTTTGTAGCAGGATAAAATGCTAGTGTTGAAAAAAATCTAACATCAAGGATTAAAATGAATCAAAAGTGCTACAAGGAGTATTAGAAGTTTAGAGGATAAAATTATGCAGCGTACTATCGATTTACCTGACGATCTAGCCCAACGTCTAGATACTTATTTACAAGAACATCCAGAAGAAACATTTTATAGTCTGATTCAGGAAGTTTTGGAAACTAAATTAATACCCAAAGACACTTCCAAGCTATTAACCTTAGCAGGAATCGTGACCGAAGCTCCTTACAATTCTACTGACCATGCTGAGGATCGTGAAATTTGAAACAAATTGTTATTGATGCGGGTCCATTAATCGCCTTATTTTATGCCAAGGACACCTATCATACCCAGTGTGTTGCAGGATTTACTCAATTACATCAATCCAGAACCATTTTATTGACTCCATTGCCTATCGTTTTTGAAGTCTACAAGTGGCTATTGCAAAGAACTACGCCACAAGTTGCTCAAAATACACTCAAAACTATGGAAGAAAGCTTGCATTTTCTTAGCATGGACGATGCTATGTATGATGAAGTACAAGCCATGATTTTTTCTTTACGCCAGTGGCGCGGTAGCTTAGAGGATGCTACCGTGACGATTACTGCCTTACGTTACCGTTGTCCGATTTGGACTCTCAATTTCCGAGATTTTGGCATTTTCAAAAACCTAGAATTTTGGAATCCCGATCCGAATAAATAATTTCAGTAGACCGAAAACTTCTGCGATCGCTAAAAAATGGTAGCTTACGATACAATTTTTCGGGGAAATATACAAAAGCTGAGAATTTAGCTCAATAATAAGATTAGTTTATAAATCACCCTATGCATTAGTCGGATCTTTCGTAACAAAAGAGAGAAAAGGTAGGATGTGGGTTTGGTAAAGATTTGAGAGAAAAAGGTCAAAAGCAATCCCCGTAAAGCTATGCTTAAGTCACATCTTTCTTAACAAAAGGGTGAAGAGGTAGGATAGGTGCGTAGTAAGGGTTTGAGAGAAAAAGGTATTAAGCAAAGAGAGTGGAGATGAGGTAAAAAGCAATAAAAGTAAATATGAATTGTGTATAAAGTAAACAGAAAATGTAGAAAAAAGAAGAAAATTGTAATGGAGTTAAAAATCAGTAACAGATGATAACAAAGTGAAATGAAGAGGCTAGAAGGTATATTAGGTAAGGGTTTGAGTGTATTTGAGACTGTAAAAAGTTAACAAAACTTAAGTAGCAACAAGTAGTTAGATTAAACAGAAAAGTGATCAAAAAGTGATCTAAAAGTAGCAACAAGTAGTTAGATTTCAAAGAAAAGTGATCAAAAAGTAGAAAATTGAGTAGAAAAGCGATCGCTTTAAGGATCTGCAAAAGAGAAAATGTGAAAAGAGGCAGAGGGGCAGGGAGCGGGGGGCAGGGGGGAAACTGAGACGGAGCTTGTACTCCGCCCCAGTAAGAGCGCCCTGGAAGGGCGGGGCTTCATACCCATGTTCCGCTCCGCTTCACGGCAGGGGGAAAGGCTTGCTCCCCCTGCTAGAAAGCCCCCTTCCCCCTGCTTCTTCGGTGAGCGCGATCGCTTTGAGAAAATATGTAAGGGAAAAAGGGATTAGGAATTTCTAACAGGTGTGAGTAAATAAAATAAACAGTGATAAGCTACCAGCGATATTGGATTGAAAGAGGAGAAATCTGATGAGCTGGGCAGCAGAAGAATTAAAGGGAGCAGATTTAGGGGATAAACGCCGAAATCGTCGGTTAATAACGATTGTGGAAGATTTATCAGCACAACTGAATGAGAGTGTAACCCAGGCTTCTAGGGATGCAGCGGCAGTACAAGGAGTGTATGAGTTCTGGGCAAATCCGCGCATCAAGGCGGAAGCGATTATTTCTTCACATGCAAGTAGCACAGTAGAACGTATCAAAGATCATGAAATAATTTTGGCGATCCAAGATACGACAGAACTAGATTTTAGTGATCATAAAAGTAAAAGAGGTATCGGGCCACTCAGTAACCCCGAAGCCAAAGGCTTGAAGGTTCATACGGTTTTAGCAGCAAGTACAGAAGGTGTGCCATTAGGAGTATTACATCAAAAAGTCTGGTCACGGGAGAAAACAAGATCTAATGCTAGCAAGCAAAAGCGACAGGCGATCGAGAATAAGGAAAGTATACGTTGGTTAGAAGGCCTAGATTTGACTCAAGGATTAATGCCTCCGTTAACTACTGTGATCACAGTAGCAGACAGAGAAGCAGATATATACCAATTGTTTGCGCTTGCTAGACAAAAAAACTCTGAGTTTTTGATCCGTGCAGCACAAAATCGCAACACCAAATCAAACGCCTTTTGTGATGAGGTAGTTCCGTTATTTGAAGCAATTCGTACTACACCTGTATTGGGCAAATTGACTTTAGAGTTACAACGTACACCCAGGCGTGCTGCTCGGAGTGCGATATTAAGTGTGCGAATTGCTTGCTTATGGTTGCAACCACCAGCATCGCTTCAATCTCAGTCAACGCAAGCAATAGAAGTGCATGTGATTGAAGCTTGTGAAGAAAATCCTCCCGAATGTGAAAAGCCAATCTCGTGGCTATTGTTGACAACAATAGAAGTGAAAGATTTTGAGTCAGCTTGCCAGTGCTTAAAATGGTACAGCGATCGCTGGCTCATAGAACGTTATCACTACT
>JBMNDX010000026.1:0-3892 GCA_051172755.1 Nostochopsis sp.
GTCAGCGGATCTTGGGCGCTTTCAACAAGGCGTCGAATTTGGCGTTGGTGACGGCGTACTCGTCGAACAGTCGGTGATACTCTTCGACGAGGCGCGGACTGAGTTTGGCCGCCAGAGCGGTGTCCTGGACGGTGAGGCCGTTGGTCTTGCAGGTGAAGACTTGGCGGAAGTTGGTGATGTAGCGGTCGATGGCCCGCTCGCTGTGTTTGGTGAGGCGCATGGTCTCGGTGACGGTCTTGCCTTCGAGGAAGAGCAGCCGGCAGATCTCTTTCTTGTGGGTGAGGGTCGGTCCCATGTCGTGGATGGTGCCGCGTCGTGGCAGAAGGGTGCCGTTGGCTGCCTGCCACGCGGCGATGTACTTGCCGACGGTGGTGGGGGTGGTCTTGAGCATGATGGCCAGTTCGGCGGCGGTGACGCAGCCGTGCTGGGCGTCGATCTCGTGGCAGATGCGCGCCACTGCGTCGCGCTTGATGTCACGGAGGCGGCGGCCTTCGGCGCGCTGGCGGGCTTCGTCGGGGGCGATCAGCGTGACGATGGTCGGCACCATGCGGCACTCGTGGATCTTCTTGCCGTAGGAGGAGGTCTCGTTCTTGGCGATGCTGATCCAGGTGGTCTGACCCGGGCGGAGGTGGCTGGTGGCGGGGTAGAACTGCTGCACCATCTCGACGATGCCCTGGACAATGGCTCGACGGGCACGGTCGCCGGCCTGTTGGGGGAACTCCTGGGCAAAGAAGGCCTCCAGGGCCGAGACGAAGGTCTTGTGGGCGGCTGGTCCGTAGGTCGCCTGGAGGTGGTCACGCGTAGCGGCCTCGTTGGGAAGCCGGCGCTGGATCGCGAGCGGGTCGTTCACAGCGCCCCCTTTTTTCCGGCGGCGGTTTCCGCTGCTGGTTCACTGGCGATGAGTTGGGTGAGTTCCTGGAAGCGGTAGCCATAGGCCGGGTTGTCGGCGGCTTCCTGGTACATGGCCCGGTAGGTCGTCACCAGGGCCGGCGAGAGATTGGCGGCCCGGGCGGTGGCGACCTCGTCCATACCCTTGATGGTGCACAGGGCGACGCGTTTAAAGTCCTCCAGGTAACGCTCGACCGCGCCCAGGCTGTGGTTGATGGCCCGGGCTACGGCCACAGGCTCCTTGCCCTCCAGCCAATGCCGGATGGCCAAGGCCTTGTGGCTGAGGGTCGGGCCGATGTCTTGAACAAAGCCCCGGGTCGGCACCTGGATGCCCTGCTCGCGCAGATCCCGGATGTCGCGGCGAATCGTCCGCTCATCGCAGCCCAGCAGCACGCCGATGTCCTCCTGGGTCAGCACGCCGCCCTGCTCCCGGGCCTCTTCGGCGATCCGGGTCAGCTTGCTGCGCCGCAGCGCCACCGCGCCGTGCTTGCGCAGGACCTCGCGATCCTTCTCGATGTCGATGACGGTCAACGCCACCGGCACCAATGGGCACTCGCTGAGCTTCTTGCCCGGCCCGGCGGTGATCGCCACGCACTGGTAGCGGACCTGGCCATCCTTCCACGGACGGTTCAATCCGCCCTGGAAGTAGATGTCCTCGACCACCCGCGGAAGCACGGCGGCCTCCCACCGGGTCAGCCCGGCACCTGCCATGGCCTCGCGCATCAGGGTCTGGTCTTGGGTCTTCAGCGTCAGCCGGAGGTCGCGTTGCACCTCACGGGCTTCGGACAACATGATCATGGGGATCCTCTCGTGGACTGGGCGGCGTGTCGCCGCCGGGTGGTAATACCCGAGAGGATCCCCGTTTTCAGTTGGCGGCTATGGGCATCCTACATGCGGGGCGGACAGGTGTCCGTATCCCAATTACACGCAGATGCGTGGCCCTGACGGATTCCGCTGGGGCCTCAACTGCTGGCTCGCCCTGGTGCCGATGCGGGTTGAGAACGGTGCCCTGCGGGTGGTCTCCGATACCCATCGCCAAGGAGTCGTGAAATGGCGGGATTCCGCAGTCAATACCGGTACCCGCGAAGTGTCCGAGAATCCTCAGCGCTGGGTCGATGCCGTGATGGAACCCGGCGACATCTGCATCTTCGATCGCAACACCGTGCACGGCAGCGGCCCGAATGGGTCGGATCAGCCGCGTGTCGCCTACGCCGTGCAGTTCCATCGTCACGACACCGAGGCCTTCTTCGACGAACGGTGGGAGCTGCTGACCAAGCGCCCGCGCTATGATGCGGCTCCTCGTCCACGTCTCACCAATGAAGCGCAGCGTACCGAATGACGCTGCGCACGATTTCTGCGGCGGGCGCGGGAGATCGATCGGTCAGCGGCTGCTGCTGCGTAGCGGGCGACCTGACAGCAGCGGCGCGACCAGCGCCGTCCAGCCGGTCTGGTGCGAGGCTCCCAGGCCATGGCCGTCGTCGCCGTGGAAGTATTCGTGGAAGCGCACCAGACCGTGCCAACGGGGATCGTCGGCCCAGCGGCGGTCGGTGCCATCGCAGGGACGCTGGCCGTCGGCACCGGGGAGGAAGAGCCCGCCGAGGCGTTGCCGCAGCTCCGCCGCGACCTGATCGAGCGTGACGTGACGGCCTGAGCCCGTCGGCAGCTCCACCGTCAGGGAATTGCCATAGAAGCCGTGGTAGCGTTCGAGCGCCTCGATCAGCAGCACATTGAGCGGGAACCAGATCGGTCCGCGCCAGTTGGAATTGCCGCCGAAGAGCCCGGTGCGCGATTCGCCGGGCACGTATTCGACGCGATGCTCGCCGGTGGCGGTGCCGATCACCGCCGGATGCTCGCGATGCGCCTGCGACAGCGAGCGGATGCCGAAGGGCGCCAGGAATTCGCCGGCATCGAGCACCCGTTGCAGCACGCGGGTCAGGCGTTCTCGCGACGGGATGGCCAGCAGTTGGCGACTGTCGCCGGGCTTCCCTTGTTCGAGGTAGCTCAGATGGCGGGCGAGGTCGCTGCGGTAGGTCTTGAACCACGCCAGGCGCTTGGCGAATCCGGGCAGGGCCGTCAGCGCCTCATCGGTGATGATCGCCGAAGCGAACAAGGGGATCACGCCGACCAGCGAACGTACCCGCAGCGGCGTGCTGCCCTGTGCGGTGCATAGGTGATCGTAATAGAAACCGTCGCCATCATGCCATAGGCCGGAATCGCCGAAGGCATTCATGGCATCGGCGATGGCGATGAAATGTTCGAGGAATTTCGAGGCGATGTCCTCGTAGGGCGGCCGGTGACTGGCCAGCTCGATGGCGATGGTCAGCATGCGACCGGCATAGAACGCCATCCACGCAGTCCCATCGGCCTGGGCCAGCCACGAACCTGCCGGCAGGGGCTGCGAACGGTCGAAGGCGCCGATGTTGTCGAGTCCGAGGAAGCCGCCGGCGAAAAGGTTGCGGCCCTGGATGTCCTTGCGGTTGACCCACCAGGTGAAATTGAGCAGGAGCTTCTGGAACACCCGTTCGAGGAAGTCGAGATCCTGGCGCCCCTGCGCCTGTTCCTGGCGGTAGATGCGCCAGGCGGCCCAGGCATGCACCGGCGGATTCACATCGCCGAAGGCGAATTCATAGGCCGGGATCTGGCCGTTGGGATGCATGTACCATTCGCGCAGCAGCAATTCGAGCTGGGACTTGGCGAAATGCGGGTCGATGGGGGCGAAGGCCACCGTGTGGAAGGCGAGATCCCAGGCGGCATACCACGGATATTCCCACTTGTCCGGCATGCTGATGACATCGCGGTTGAAGAGATGCTGCCAGTCGGCATTGCGGCCCGTCTTGCGCGCCTGCGGCGGCTGGGGCTGTTCCGGATCGCCGTTGAGCCAATCCGTGATCACCAGGTGGTAGAACTGCTTCGACCAGATCAGTCCGGCCCACGCCAGCCGGGCGACGCGTGCAGGTTCGGCGGGCGTGTCCGCCGGCAGCACGGTCGCGTAGAAGAAATCGGC
>JBMNDX010000027.1:0-2250 GCA_051172755.1 Nostochopsis sp.
CTTGCTGAAGTAGACCGCCGACCCAAGCACGGTGCAGATTCCATGCTCGCGCTTGCCTCATTGCGCTTGTGAGCAAAATCATGCCATGCCTATCTTATTTATTTTTACTCTCGTAGTCGCTATCTCGATTCATGGGTGGAGCGCAGTCTCGGTAGGCTCGCAGGCTCCAGATTTGAGCAGTTCGTCGAGTTTTAACACTGAGGATGGAAAGGCAGTACGGCTGGAGAGTCTCCGAGGCCAGGTGGTATTGATTGACTTCTGGGCGACCTGGTGCGGCCCCTGCGTAGATGCGATACCGCATATGCAAGAGCTCCATGACAAGTTTAAGGATAAGGGCTTGGTTGTCATCGGGCATACCGATGCCAGTAGTCAAGGGTTGCCGCAATTCATCGAGAAGAAAAAGATCACCTATCCAATCTCTGTCGGTAAGGATATCGGTAATGCATACGGTGTGTCGGGCATTCCACATGTGTTTTTGATCGATCCTAATGGCAAGATTGCCTGGGATGGTCATCCAGCTCAACTCGAAGAAGCCACGGTGGCGAATCTGGTCAAGAAAGCCCGTCCACCTGGTCCACCGACTCCGTCATTCGAGACCCCGGCAGCCGTGCCCAAAATCGCAAAAATCGAGCAGTCCATCAGTGCTGGAAAGGTCGGTAGCGGGCTTAAAGCACTCGAAAAGGCGAGTGAACTGCCTGGAGCTGAGGGAAAGGCAGCCTTAGAGAGCAAGCAGCGCGTCGAAAGCTGGATTGCTGCCCGTGCAGCTCGTGTCGAAGAGGCTGCCACTGCAGGTGATGTGCTCGAGGCTTATGCGGGTGCTCTGGTGTTGGCTGATGCCCTGCAAGGTCACGATAGCGCGAAGATATGGAAGGACCGCGCCACGGGATTGAAGAAGGATCCTGGATTCAAAATCGGTCAGGAATACCAGAAGCTGGCGAATGCGACTGCCGAACAGCGCGCAGATCCGCGCTTTAAAAAACTGATCACCGACTTCATTGCCAAGTACCCGGGCAGCTTCTATGCCGAACAGGCTAAGGGCCTGTAAAGATATAAACTTTACAATACATCTTGATTCTACATGCTAGTCGTCTGTTTTGAAGACCATCGCCCAACTTCGCCGCCAGTACCGCCAATTGGCCTCCGTCCTCGATGAGCGCGGGAGAAGGGTGTGGGCTGCCACAGAGGCGACCGCGATCGGCAAGGGCGGAATATCCCTCGTATCTCGGGCCACGGGCATTTCACGTCCGACCATCTACGCGGGAAGGGCAGACATTTCATCGAAGAAGAAGCTTGCTCCCGGTCGGATTCGCCGGCCCGGAGCTGGCCGTAAAGCCGCGACGCAGGTGATGCCGAATTTGGTTGGTCGTATAGAGTCCCTGGTTGATCCGACGGCCAAGGGCGACCCCATGTCACCGCTTCGCTGGACATGCAAAAGCACGCGGAAGTTATCCGACGAACTCGCTCAAGGCGGGCTGCATGTCAGCCACACGACCGTAGCACAAACTCTTCATGGGCTGGGGTACAGTTTGCAGGCGAACCGGAAGGCGGAGGAAGGGAATCAGCATCCTGACCGCAATGCCCAATTTGAGCACATCAACCGAATTGTCAGCGCCGAAATCGCAGGCGACAACCCGGTGATTTCGGTCGACACCAAGAAGAAGGAACTGGTTGGGAACTACAAGAACAGCGGGAGAAACTGGCTCAAACAAGGCACCGCACCACGGGTCAACGGGCACGATTTTCCAGGGCCGGAAGTCCCGCGCGCCTTTCCCTATGGAATCTACGATCTTGGCCGGAATGAAGGCATGGTTGTGGTCGGCACCGATCACGACACCGCCGCCTTCGCCGTGAATTCTATCCAGAGCTGGTGGAAACGCATCGGCACAAAGTGTTATCCACACGCGACCAAGATCACCATCACGGCTGATGCTGGCGGGAGCAATGGGGCACGGTTGCGATTGTGGAAATGGGAACTGCAACTGATGGCTGATGCCACTGGTCTGCCAATCTCCGTCATGCACTTCCCACCAGGAACGAGCAAGTGGAACAAGGTTGAGCACAGGCTCTTCTCATTTATCAGTCAGTCATGGAAGGGAGTCCCGCTGCAAACCTACGAGACCATTGTCAATCTCATCGCGTCAACCACTACGCGGACCGGACTCAAGGTGATGTGCAAGTTGGATAGGCGAGATTACAAAGTTGGGAGGAAGGTCTCCGATAAGCAAATGAAGTCCGTCAACCTGGTCCTTG